>NZ_CP150181.1:4582500-5650220 GCF_037965485.1 Paenibacillus sp. FSL W8-1187 | reverse complement strand
TGACGGTCACTCCTATCCCTGTTGGTACGATGGCAAAACCTGATGCCGCTATGCTAGTCGATTCTATTGGGGTAAGCCGCTCATCCATCCACAGATGCAGGGACTTGTTGATGAAGGTTATACAGAGGGGGATTATGTTGTTCACATTCTTATCCACAGGCTGTTGATAAATCAAGCCGTCATTGCTCTCCGTCCACAACAAAAACAAATCTATCATAGCAAAAGAAAGGCTCTATTTCAACGCGTGGCGGAATATTATCCACAATCGCTACTGCTTGTGTATAAGAGTTATCTACAGCACAAGATATTGTTAACAGATTGTGCGCAGGTTCGACAGCAGGCGCCAAATCTCTTTTTTATTATGCACATGTTACTAAATTGCGACGCTTCCCGACCCGTTCCGCGGTTATCCACATCCATTTAGATGAAGGGAGCGGGCTGCGGACGGGAAGAGCGGAGCCCTGGAGGCGGTGGACGATCGAGATGCCGGTTGACTTCGCGGGCGTGAAATGGTTAAATGGAAAAAGGCGTTTTTACTTGGGCACGGACGAACAGATCGCTCGTCCAGCCGTTCCGCGGCTTCGCGCCGAGGAGCAGCCGAGTTGGACGAACGACCTTTAAAGCGGGGAGGTGCATGTAATGAGACCGACTTTCAAACCGAACGTGAGCAAGCGCAAGAAGGTTCACGGCTTCCGTAAGCGGATGAGCTCGAAAAACGGCCGGAAAGTATTGGCTGCACGCCGTCAGAAGGGCCGCGCCAAGCTGAGCGCGTAAGCTCTTTTCCTTCATAAAAGCGGCTCAGCCGCTTCAAAGCGAGAATGAACGATAGTTCTGGCTTGTGGAAAAAAGACCACCTGGCGTGGTCTTTTTTTCGTAAGGCAGCGCATATGGCGCCGAGCGGCGCCGAAAACTCATGGAGTCGGTGAACGATGCAAAGAAAATGGCGCCTCAGAAGGCGCGAGGATTTTGCCCGGACGTACCGGGGCGGGAAGTCCTTCGCCAACGGCCAGTTCGTCGTCTACTGGTCGCGGCAGCCGATTGCCGAGCCGTTCCGGCTCGGCATCTCCGCCAGCAAAAAAATCGGCAACGCCGTCGTCCGCAACCGGATGCGCCGCGTCTTGAAGGAAATCGTGCGCAAGCATGCCGACCGGATCTGCGAGCGGACCGACATGATCCTGATCGTCCGCGCGGGCGCGGTCGGCAAGCCGACCGAGGAATTGGAAAAGAACGTGCTCCACGTCCTTCGCAAGGCGGGATTGCTGAAGCCGCGGTGAAAGCTCTTTTCCGAGGCGCAGAGCCGGACGGGCTTGTTTCTTTGCCCCTTTTTGTATGGTATAGTTTAGGTTGAATCGCGACAGGCTGTCAGAGAGGAGATTTACATGTTTTTTTCGCGCTTGGCTTCAAAACGCAAATGGCTCGTCCTAGTCTCCCTGATTACGTTGGTGGCGCTCCTCTCTGGATGCATGCCGAATACGGATCATGCGACGACGACCGAGGATCTGAAGGCGAACGGCAACTGGTGGGAGCGCAACGTCGTCTACTACTTCTCCTACTCGCTGGATACGTTCGCAGACTGGTTCGGCGGCCAATACGGCTTCGCGATCCTGCTGATGGTCATCATCGTCCGCACGCTGATCCTGCCGCTCACGCTTAAGCAGTACCGCAGCTCCAAGGCGATGCAGGCGATCCAGCCCGAGCTCCAGGAAATCCGCAAAAAATTCGCGGACAACCCGCAAAAGCAGCAGGAAGAGACGATGAAGCTGTTCCAGCAGAACAAGGTCAACCCGATGGCGGGCTGCCTGCCTCTGCTCATCCAGATGCCGATCTTCATCGCGCTCTACAATTCCATCTACTATAACAGCGACATCAAGACGCATGAATTCCTGTGGCTGCAGCTCGGCGAGCCGGACCATTGGCATATCCTGCCGATCATCGCGGCGATCACGACTTACGTGCAGACCAAGATGATGCAGAAGTCCCAGCCGGACAACCCGCAGATGCAGATGATGAATACGATCATGATGATCTTCCCGATCCTGATCCTCGTCATGGCCTGGAACTTCCCGTCGGCGCTGCCGCTTTACTGGATCTACACGAACATCTACACGATCGTGCAGAACTATTTCCTGTACGTCCGCAACGCGGACAAGAAGGAGCCGAAGAAAGAAGACGGCGGCCAGAACCAGGGCAAGGGCAGCCAAAAGAAAAACAAAGGCAAGGGCAAGGCTGCCGTATCCTCCAAGAACAAATAAGGAGGAGAGGCCGGCCGGCTCTCCATGCATAAAGAATCGATTTGGCGGCAATGGCTCTTACAGTCATTGCTTTTTTGCCATCATCCGGCCTGCGGCTGAGCTCCGACCCTCGGGCCTCCGCCGGACCGATCAAACGAGGTGAATGTCAGCATCATGATGACTCAAGATACGATCGCGGCCATCGCGACGGCACTCGGCGAAGGCGGCATCTCCGTCATCCGCGTCAGCGGTCCGCAGGCGATCGCGAGCGTAGGCGGCGTGCTGCGGTCCAAACAGCCGCTGGCCGAAGCTCCGTCGCATACGGTGACGTACGGGCATATCGTCGATCCCGCCAGCGGCGAGGTGATCGAGGAGGTGCTCGTGACGGTCATGAAAGGTCCGCGCTCCTTCACGGCGGAGGATGTCGTCGAGATCGGCGCGCATGGCGGCCTCATCGCCGTCCGCAAGGTGCTTGAGCTCGTCCTGCGGCAGCCGGGCCTGCGCGTCGCCGAGCCGGGCGAGTTCACGAAGCGGGCGTTTCTGAACGGCCGCATCGACCTCGCGCAGGCGGAGGCCGTCATCGACCTGATCCGCTCGAAGTCGGACCGCTCCTATACGGTCGCGCTCAAGCAGGCCGAGGGCACGCTGTCCAAGCGGATCCACGCGCTGCGGCACAGCCTGATCGAGCTGCTCGCCCATATCGAGGTGAACATCGATTATCCGGAGCATGATGTCGAGGAGATGACGAGCCGGTACATCCGAGACAGCTGCGGCGCCGCGCTGGATTCGATCGAGCGGCTGCTGCGGACGGCGGCCGAAGGCAAGATTTTGCGCGAGGGCATCACGACGGCGATCGTCGGCCGTCCGAACGTCGGCAAGTCCTCGCTGCTGAACGCGCTCGTGCAGGAAAGCAAGGCGATCGTGACGGACATACCGGGTACGACCCGCGACGTGATCGAGGAATACGTGACCTTGTCGGGCATTCCGCTGCGGCTGCTTGATACGGCTGGCATCCGGGAGACGACGGACGTCGTGGAGCGGATCGGCGTCGAGCGTTCCCGCTCGGCGGTCGCGGAGGCGGAGCTGCTGCTGCTCGTGCTCAGCCATAACGAGCCGCTGCACGAGGACGAGCGCGAGCTACTCGGCAAGCTGACTGGCCGACAGGTGATCGTCATCGTGAACAAGACGGATCTGCCGGAGCGGCTCGAGCTGGCCGAGGTCCGCGAGGCGCTGCCGGACAGCCGGATCGTGCCGATGTCGGTGCTGCAGGAGCAGGGGCTCGACGATCTGGAGCAGGCGATCCGGGAGCTCTTCTTCGAGGGCCAGCTGGAAAGCGCCGATTTGACGTACGTCAGCAATGCGCGCCATATCTCGCTGCTGCACCGGGCGACGGATGCGCTGCGCGATGCGGTGAGCGCCACCGAGGCGGGCATTCCGATCGACATGGTCCAGCTGGACGTACGGGCGGCGTGGGAGCTGCTGGGCGAAATCGTCGGAGATACGGCGGCCGACTCGCTGATCGACCAGATCTTTTCGCAATTCTGCTTGGGCAAATAGATTATCCACATGTGAATAACGATAAAGGAAGGCCGGATCAATCGAGAAGATTCGCCGGCAATGGACAGCATGGCGACGGCAGAGGGCAATTCAGGCTAGCGAATGCCGTCGGATGCTGGGTTTGAAACCCTATTTTCATAAAAGAGGGAGAGGCGGGCTGAAAAGCGGCCGATTCCGACCAGGAGGCAATCCAAAATGAATTACGAGGCAGGACAGTACGACGTCCTCGTCATCGGCGCCGGCCACGCAGGCTGCGAGGCGGCGCTGGCGGCGGCCCGGATGGGCTGCGAGACGCTGCTGCTCACAATCAATCTCGACATGGTGGCGTTCATGCCGTGCAACCCGTCCATCGGGGGACCGGCCAAGGGTCATGTCGTCCGCGAGATCGACGCGCTCGGCGGCGAGATGGGACGGAACATCGACAAGACGTACATCCAAATGAGGATGCTCAATACGGGGAAAGGCCCGGCCGTGCATGCGCTGCGCGCGCAGGCGGACAAATTCCTCTATCAGCATACGATGAAGAAAACGATCGAGGAGACGCCGCATCTGACGCTGCGCCAAGGCATGGCGGAGGAGCTGATCGTCGAGGACGGCGCCTGCGTCGGCGTCATCACCAAGACCGGCGCCGTGTATCGCGCCAAAACCGTCGTCGTGACGACCGGCACGTATTTGCGGGGCAAGGTCATTATGGGCGAGCTGATCTACGAGAGCGGTCCGAACAACCAGCAGCCGTCTGTGCGGCTGTCCCAGTCGCTCAAGGAGAACGGCTTCGAGCTGGTGCGCTTCAAGACGGGCACGCCGCCGCGCGTCCATAAGGACAGCATCGACTTCGGCAAGATGGAGATCCAGCCGGGCGACGAGAAGCCGAAGTTCTTCTCGTTCGAGACGGAATATGCGGACAACGAGCAGCTGCCGTGCTGGCTGACGTACACGTCGGAGGACACGCATCGCATCATCAACGAGAATCTTCATCGCGCGCCGATGTTCTCGGGCGTCATCGAGGGCACGGGACCGCGCTATTGCCCGTCGATCGAGGATAAGATCGTGCGGTTCGCCGACAAGCCGAAGCATCAGATCTTCCTCGAGCCGGAAGGCATGAATACGTCGGAGTATTATGTGCAGGGCCTGTCCACGAGCATGCCGGAGGACGTGCAGCTCGGCATCCTGCGCTCGATTCCCGGCCTGGAAAAGGTCGAGATGATGCGCACCGGCTATGCGATCGAGTATGACGCGGTCGTGCCGACCCAGCTGTGGCCGTCGCTGGAGACGAAGGTGCTGCCGGGCTTGTTCACCGCCGGCCAGATCAACGGCACGTCCGGCTACGAGGAGGCGGCCGGACAAGGCGTCATCGCCGGCATCAATGCCGCCCGCAAGGCGTTAGGCAAGGAGCCGGTCATCATCGAGCGCTCGCAAGGCTATATTGGCGTGCTCATCGACGATCTGGTGACCAAGGGCACGAACGAGCCGTATCGCCTGCTCACCTCCCGCGCCGAATATCGGCTGCTGCTCCGTCATGACAACGCGGATCTGCGC
Source organism: Paenibacillus sp. FSL W8-1187 (assembly GCF_037965485.1). Lineage (NCBI taxonomy): Bacteria > Bacillati > Bacillota > Bacilli > Caryophanales > Paenibacillaceae > Paenibacillus > Paenibacillus sp. FSL W8-1187. The sequence goes on along the minus strand of NZ_CP150181.1, from coordinate 5,644,896 downwards.
CTGACCCCGATCGGCCGCGAGATCGGCCTGATCAGCGAAGAGCGGTACGCCAAGTTTCTGGAGAAGAAAGCCCGCGTCGAGGAAGAGCTTGCCCGCCTGAAGACGATCAAGATCCGTCCGGAGGAGGCCGAGGCGATGCTGCAGGCAGCCGGCTCCGCTCCGCTTCAGTCCACGACCGACGCGCTTACGCTGCTGCGCCGTCCCGAGCTTTCCTACGCCCATCTGGAACCGTTCGCTCCCGCGCCGTACGAGCTGAGCGAGGACATGAAGGAGCAGGTCGAGATCCAGGTGAAGTATGCCGGCTATATCGAGAAGCAGCTCGCTCAGGTAGAGCGGCTCGGCAAGATGGAGAAGAAGAAGCTTCCGGAAGGCATCGACTACAGCGCCGTGCATGGCCTCGCATCGGAAGCGAAGCAGAAGCTCGCCGCCATCCGTCCGCTGAATATCGGACAGGCTTCCCGCATCGCGGGCGTGACGCCGGCCGACATATCCATCTTGCTCGTGCATCTCGAGCAGTTCAACCGCGCCGGCGCGGCGAGGGCATAACGCATGGACAAGGTGATCGATGCGTTCTCCGCCCGGCTGCTGGAGCGGGGAATTCCGCTTGCGCCCCGTCAGCTGGAGCAGTTCCAGCGCTACTACGAGCTGCTCGTCGACTGGAACGAAAGGATGAACCTGACCGGAATCACGGAGCGCGCGGCGGTGTTCGAGAAGCATTTCTACGATTCCGTCACGCTCGCCTTTTATGCCGACCTGTCATCCGCGGACCGGCTCGCCGATATCGGTTCGGGGGCGGGCTTCCCGAGCCTGCCCCTCAAAATCTGCTTCCCGCAGCTGCAGGTGACGATCGTCGATTCGCTGGCCAAGCGGATCTCGTTCCTCCAGCATGTATGCGAGCAGCTCGGACTGGAGGACGTGCAATGCGTCCACGGCCGAGCCGAGGATATCGGACGCCTGCCGGAGCATCGCGACCGCTATGCGATCGTGACGGCGCGCGCTGTCGCCCGTATGGCCGGGCTTAGCGAGCTGTGCTTGCCGTTCGCCCGCAAGGGCGGACTGTTCGCGGCGATGAAGGGAGCCGACCCGCAGGAGGAGCTCGAGGAGGCCAAGCATGCGATCCGCGAGCTTCGCGGCCGTGTAGATCGCGTCGAGACGCTGCGGCTGCCGGAGGAGCAATCGGAGCGGGCGATCATCCTGATCGCCAAGACGGATGCCACGCCAAAAGCGTATCCCCGCAAGGCGGGCGTTCCGCTGAAGCAGCCGATGCTCAAACGGCGCGGATGACGATGTTTCACGTGGAACATTTTGTATCCATCCGGTGAAAACTTCGTGCAAGCGCGAAATCCAGCAGGAAATTTCCGAGCCTTCAACGAATTGGAAGTAGGGAAAGGGATTGTCGTCCTCCGTCAGGAGCGTCGACGCGGCTGCCCGTCCGGCGGAAGCGACGCGACGCGACCTTATTCGGCCGATCATTGCGGGAACCGCATACCGACCTGCCCGTGCTGCATGAACCAGAGCCGCGACCGGCTCGCCTCCGCCGCCGCGACGCGAAGCTGCGGAAGCACAATGTCGGCGGGTCGGGGCAGACGCACACGGATCCTACAGCAAGGACATTGGCACATTGAATTCGGGTGGTTGTAGAATGATGAAGGAACAATTTTCCCGGCTGTTCGGGCTGTCCGACCCGAAAGCTGTTCAAGATGAAGTAAAGCAGATTCCCGTCGGCAGCATCGATACGAGTCCTTATCAGCCGAGAACGATTTTTGACGACGACCGGATCGAGGAGCTCAGCCAGACGATCCGCACGCATGGCGTCATCCAGCCGATCGTTGTTCGGATTCGGGATGGCCGCTACGAGATCATCGCTGGAGAGCGGCGTTGGCGGGCGGTCAGCAAGCTCGGCCTGGAGACGATTCCGGCGATCGTACGCGACTTCAACGACTCGCAGGCGGCCTCGATCGCGCTGATCGAGAATCTGCAGCGCGAAGGGCTGAGCGCGATCGAGGAAGCGGTCGCGTACCAGAAGCTGATCGACCTGCACAGCCTGACGCAGGAAAGTCTGGCGCAGCGGCTCGGCAAGAGCCAGTCGACGATCGCCAACAAAATCCGTCTGCTCGGCCTTAGCGATCCGGTCAAGTCGGCGCTCACCGACCGCAAGATTACGGAGCGGCACGCCCGCTCGCTGCTCGCTCTCGATTCCGAGGAGCTGCAGCAGAAAGTGCTCGACGACGTACTCAGCAAGGAGTTGAACGTCAAGCAGACAGAGGCGAGGGTTGCCTTTTACAAAGAAGCGACCAAGGCCAAAAAAGCGAAGCGCATCTCCTTCACGAAGGATGTCCGCCTCGCTCTGAATACGATCCGCCAATCGATCGATATGGTGTCCGGCTCCGGGCTGCAGATCAAGACCGACGAAAAGGACTTCGAAGATCACTACGAAATCGTCATCCAAATTCCCAAACGCTGATATCGCCGCCCGGGAGCGGTTCCCAATTCCGGCGGATTCCTTTATACTGGCTTCAATCCCTGCGATGGATGCGCGGCGTCCTGCGGCTACCGACACCATGATCGACTCTCCGATGCCCGAACGATGCCGCCGACGTCCTGGGAGCGCATAAAGCGGCAGCAGCCGCTTTTTTTTATCATCCAAGCTCTGCTTTTCCTATGCAAGCGCTATCCGCCGGATCGACTCCGACGGGATGCAGGTCCGAAGATTTGGAATATTGAGGTGACAAGGTTGTCCAAAATAATCGCCATAACGAACCAGAAGGGCGGGGTCGGAAAAACGACCACTTCCGTCAATCTGGGGGCCTGCCTCGCTTCTCTCGGGAAGCGGGTGCTGCTGGTCGACATCGACCCCCAGGGCAATACGACCAGCGGTGTCGGCATCAGCAAAGCCGACGTGGAAAACAGCATTTACGACGTCTTGATCAACGAAGTCGATCCTCATGAGGCGGTAGCGCCGACGGCGGTGCCGAATCTGAGCATCATTCCGGCGACCATCCAGCTGGCTGGAGCCGAAATCGAGCTTGTTCCGACGATTTCGAGGGAAGTGCGGCTGAAAAAGTCGCTTTCCCAGCTGCGCAACGAATACGACTACGTGCTGATCGATTGCCCGCCGTCGCTCGGCATCCTGACGATCAACTCGCTGACGGCCGCCGACTCGGTCATCATCCCGATTCAATGCGAGTATTACGCGCTGGAGGGACTGAGCCAGCTGCTCAATACGGTGCGGCTCGTGCAGAAGCATCTCAATACGTCGCTGCAGATCGAGGGCGTGCTGCTCACGATGTTCGATGCGCGCACGAACCTGGGCATCCAGGTGATCGAGGAAGTGAAAAAATACTTCCAGCAGAAGGTGTACCAGACGATCATTCCGCGTAACGTGCGGCTGAGCGAGGCGCCGTCCCATGGTCAGGCCATCATCACTTATGATCCCCGCTCCAAAGGCGCCGAAGTTTATCTCGAACTGGCGAAGGAAGTGATTCAATATGAGCAAGCGGCTAGGTAGAGGACTGGATGCGCTCATTCCCTCCCTTTCGATCCAAGAGGACGACAAAATCGTCGAGATCGAGCTCAAGCAGCTAAGGCCGAATCCGTATCAGCCTCGACTGACGTTCCATGACGAATCGATCCATGAGCTGGCCGAATCGATCCGCCAGCATGGCGTCATTCAGCCGATTTTGGTCCGTTCCGTGCTCAAAGGCTACGAGATCATCGCAGGCGAACGACGATTCCGGGCTTCGCAGCTGTGCGGGCTCAAGACGATTCCGGCGGTCATCCGCAGCTTCACCGACCAGCAGACGATGGAGATCGCGTTGATCGAGAACCTGCAGCGGGAGGATCTCAACGCCATCGATCTTGCAGCGGCCTATCAGGCGATTATGGACAAGTTCGAGCTGACGCAAGAGGAGCTCTCGCTCAAAGTGGGCAAGTCGCGCTCGCATATCGCTAACTTCCTGCGGCTGCTCACCCTTCCTCCGGAAATCAAGGAAAATGTTTCACGTGGAACATTGTCGATGGGCCATGCGCGAGCTCTCGTCGGCGTCAAGGAAGACAAGCTGCGCAAGGAGCTTTCCAAGCAGGCGATAGAAAGCGAATGGAGCGTGCGCGAGCTGGAGCAGGCGATCCAGGAGCTGGACCGCAAGCAGCCGGAGCCGGCGCCGAAGGCCAAAGCCGTCAAGCGCGATCCGTATTTGGAGGCGCTGGAGGAAAACCTGAGGGAGCGGTTCCAAACATCGGTCAAGATCAAGGCTTCGCGCGAGCGAGGCAAGATTGAGCTTGCCTATTACAACAAGCAAGATCTGGAGCGGATACTGGATTTGCTGAAGCTGTAGAGCGCGGTCAGGCCCGCTTCTACAGCTTCGAAGCCGAAGCGCCGCTTCAGTCGTCGAACGAGCATACCTTGGTTGTAATCTGCTTTCCGAGAGATTAAACTTAGGTATGCTATTGTTGTTTTTGGAAGAAAGTCAGATGAGAGCCGGCCGATGCCAGAGGGCCTGCTTCGAGGAAAGGATGCGAGCGACCATGACGGCAGATCGGCCCTTGATCTATCTGGATCATGCCGCGACCTCCTGGCCCAAGCCGGAGGAGGTCGTAGCGGCCGTGCTGGAGGCGATGCGCCAAGGCGCCGCCAATCCAGGGCGAGGAAGCCATCGCATGGCGGTGCAATCGGGCAGGGTGCTGTTCGAGGCGAGAAAGAGCCTAGCCAAGCTGTTTCGGATCGCGAATCCGAACGATATCGCCCTGACGGCGAATACGACACAGGGACTCAATCTTGCGATCAAAGGGCTGCTGAAGCCTGGGGATCATGTCGTAGCTACGGCGGTGGAGCATAACTCGGTGCGCAGGCCGCTGGAGTTCCTGAAGGCGGCGATCGGCATCTCCGTCACTTATGTCGAGACGGCTGCGGACGGCAGTCTCGATGCGGCTCGAGTACGGGAAGCCCTGCGGCCGGAAACGGCGCTGATCGTGGCCACGCACAGCTCCAACCTGCTCGGGTCGATCTTGCCGGTAGCCGATATCGGCGAGATTGCCCGTGCCAGCGGCGTGCCGTTTCTGGTCGACGCGGCCCAGTCCGCCGGCGTGCTTGAGCTGGATGTCGAGGCGATGGGCATCGATCTGCTCGCTTTTCCCGGACACAAGGCGCTGCTGGGACCGCAAGGGACCGGCGGGCTCTATATCCATCCGAGGCTCGATCCGCTGCCGCTGCTTCATGGGGGCACCGGCAGCCAATCGGAAGCTGCGGAGCAGCCGACGGTGCGGCCGGACCGCTACGAGGCGGGGACGCCCAACACCCCCGGAAGCGCCGGCTTGGCTGCAGGCGTCCGCCTCGTGCTGGAGCGGACGACGCGAGCCATACACGCTCGCGAGACGGAGCTCGTCGGCCGGATCATGGACGGGCTGTCCGCAGTGGCAGGCGTCCGGCTGCTCGGGCCGGACATCGGGCAGCCTCGGACCGGCATCTGCGCATTCACGATGGAAGGCGTCGAGGCATCGGAGCTGAGCTTCATCCTCGATCAGCATTACGGCATCGCGGTCCGGGCAGGCTATCACTGCACCCCGCTTGCTCATCGAAGCGCAGGCACGGCAGAAAGCGGTGCGGTCCGGGCGAGCGTCGGCTTCTCCACGACGGAGGACGAAGCCGACGCGCTCGTGCGCGCGTTGCGCGAGATCCGGATCCATTATCCCCTGTAGGGAAAGATGAGGAGCGTACTTGGAATCATGAATGATTGGATCGAGTCGTGGACAGAAGAGCCATTTTACGGCATTGCGATCGGGCTGCTGGCGCTGGCGCTGCTGCTGCTGGTCGTCTGGATCGCGGCGCTAGGCCGCAGGCTGAAGAAGCTGCGGAAGCAATACGTGCAGGTGATGGGGCAGACGGGCGTAACCAATCTGGAGGAGGTCATCGTCGGGCTGCGGCTGTCTCTCGACGAGCAAGAGGAGCGGCTGGGTCGGTTCGACCGTCAATTGGCCGAGTTCGGCGAGCTGCTGCGGCAAACGAAGGGCAAGGTCGGCGTCGTGCGCTACAACGCATTCTCGAATCAGGGCAGCGACATGAGCTTTTCGGTCGCGATCATCGACGAGGCGGGCTCCGGGGTCGTGCTGACCGGACTGCATGGACGAGACGAGACCTATATGTACGCCAAGCCGCTGGCGCAGGGAGGCTCGTCCTATCCGCTGACTCCGGAGGAGCGTCAGGCGATTATTCTTGCGTCGCCGCATGCATCGGATAAGGCCGACAGTCGCGGATAGCGAGAGCGAGCGTGTCGGCCATCAGCTCGGCCATGCGCATGACGAGGTTGAGCCTCGTGTTCTGCAGGACGAAATATTCCATGAAGCCGCCGACATTGACGATGCCGGTCATATGGATGTCTCCGACGGGAGGAAGGTCCTTGTTGACGCCTGCGCCGGGACGCACCGGGCCCGAGCCGAGCTGGATGCTGCCGACGCTGCTCAGCTGGCCGAGGCAGGCGTCGATGCCGATGATGAACGGCTTGGAGTCGGCACGATGGATGTCCTGGAGGGTGCTTTCCAGATTCATCGCATGGACGGGCTCGTCCAGCGTGCCGTACAGCTCGAACTGCGAGCTGCGCAGCTTGTCCAGGCGGGAGCCGATGATCGGTCCAAGCGCGTCGCCGGTGGAGCGGTCGGTGCCGATGCAGACGACGGCAATCCGGCGATCCGCCGGCACGTTCAGCAGATGCAGCAGCAGCCGGCTGGCCAGCTGCTGGGAGGCGCCGGGGTCGGTATGCGGCACCTTGAGCGGGACTTCATGCATGGCAGCAGGACGTTTCATAGATTCCCCTCCGCTAAAATGAACTACTAATAGTATATGGTAGAGACGGGGGATTTATACTTGCCTGTCCCTTCGAAAAGGAGTCCCGACGATGCTGATCGCCTTTGATTCGACGCAGCAGGCGCTGCGTACCGAGATGCTGCTCGAATACGCCGATATCGAGATCGACATCCGGCCGACGCCGAAGACGATTACGGCAGGCTGCGCGCTGTCGATCGATTTTCCTGATGAAGAGCTGGAGCGCGTCCGGACGATCCTGCAGGAGCAGACGGTCGACATCCGCGGCATTTTCCGCGAGACGGGCACCGGCTACGAGCCGGTGTAGCGCAGGCGGTCCGTTCGGCCGTCATGGAAGCCTGCCTGCCGCTCGGGTGCCGGGCGGCGGCAGGCGGTTGAGAGGAAGGACAAGCGGTTATAAGGTCTAATGAGACGAGCCTTCCCGCAGCCGATGCGGAGAGGCTTTTTTAAACGATAAGAAACGAGAAGCGAATCGCTTCCGTGATCGTATCTTGCTCGGAACGAGGCTGGCCTCGCCGCCAGAGGACGACGAGAGCCGCTTCGCCCTGTATGGAGAGGAGAACGAATCCGATGAATTTCTTGCATCAGCCGCTGGCAGCGGCGAATCCTGCGGCATCGCCGCCGCCTTCCGCCAGCCCCGGGCCGTCCGCCAGCCCGGAGCCGTCCGTCGCTCCGCTTCCAACGGACCTGGAGGGGATGAAGGAAGAGGTGGCGAATAAAACGAGCGCGTACTGGGATGCGATGACGAGCTACTTCGACAGCCAGTTCTGGATCAACGCGACGATCATCTGCATCAAGGTCGCCTTCATCCTGCTCGTCGGCCAGCTCATCATCTTCGTCGTCGGCAAGGGAATCGACAAGGTGCTGGAGCGGGAGACGCGGGTGCAGCAGCGCACGCGGCGCGTCGTGACGATGGGGAGGCTGCTCAAAAACGTAACCAACTATGTCGTCTACTTCATCACCGGCATGCTCGTGCTGTCGATGCTGAGCGTCAATGTCGCGCCGCTGCTGGCGGGAGCGGGCGTGCTTGGCCTGGCGATCGGCTTTGGCGCGCAGAGCCTCGTGAAGGACGTCATCACCGGCTTCTTCATCGTGCTGGAGGATCAGTTCGCCGTCGGCGACGTCATTCAGACCGGTACGTACAAAGGCACGGTCGAGCTGATCGGACTGCGGACGACGCGGCTGAAGACGTGGACGGGGGAAGTGCATATCATTCCGAACGGCACGATCTCGCAGGTGACGAATTATTCGCTCAACAATTCGCTTGCCGTCGTCGACGTCGACGTGCCGAACGATGTGCCGATCGAGACAGCGGCGGAGCGCATCCGCGACATGCTGGAAAAGATCGATAATCCGAATCTCGTCAAGGTGCCGGATCTGCTCGGCGTCACCTCGATGACGACGGCGGAATACAAGCTTCGAATCGTGGCGGAGTGCATGCCGAATACGGAAGCGACGGTATCCCGTCAGATCAACCGCGAGCTGCAGCTGCTGCTGCGCAGCGGAGAAGGACCGCAAGAAGCGCTGGCCTAGAAGCGGCGGGAAGTGTAAGATGGATAGGAGCGGCCGCCGCGACTGGAGTCGGCGCGGCGGGCAGAGGAAGAGGTGACGGGTATGGAGCGCAAGCAGTTCGAGCTGGGCGATGTGGTCCAGATGAAGAAGCCCCATCCGTGCGGGACGAACGAGATGGAAGTCATCCGCATGGGCATGGATATCCGGATCAAGTGCGTCGGCTGCAAGCATAGCGTCTTGATTCCGCGGGCGAAATTCGAGAAGAACCTGAAAAAGGTGCTTCGGGCGGCGGCGGAGCGGGAAAATGCGGATGGCGAGACGGCTTCTTCCTAGCCGCTCGAAAAAGACTTGCATGATCGCCAGATCCATGATATGATCTATCATGCTGCGGAAAGGTACCCAAGTGGCCCAAGGGGGCTGACTCGAAATCAGCTAGGCGTCTCACGGCGTGCGTGGGTTCGAATCCCACCCTTTCCGCCACCCACAGCCAAACAGCCAGCGGCTCTCGTCGAGAGCCGCTTTTTTCATGCCTGCCGCCTGCATACGGAAGGGAACAAGCAGGTCGAAAAACAAAAGCCCAGCCGGGATGGCTGGGCTTTTGCTGACGGCGCTTAATGGGCTGCAAGATCAATCAAGCTGCACTCCTCATTGAATCGTACGGAAAGCCGCCCGGCTTCAACTGTCGAAAGACTTTTGAGCCTGCTGCGGCGAAGGCCTTAAAGACAATCGTCTTTGGCGCAACCCCTCGCTTCTCTGCGTTCGTGAACATGAATGCTTGGCTGTGTCTGTGCCCTTGCGCTTGTTACGGCCAACGGAACCACACCCTCATCTTGTCGCGCCGTCGAGGATAGTATGGCCGGGACCGGCGCGATTATGCGCCGCATGCCGAATTCGGCTTCAGCTCAGTCCTTCGGCATTTTGACCCAGACCCGATTGTGGTTCGAGTTTTTCGGGAAATGCTGGCCTTTCTTGAGGGAGATCTTTTTCGGATGGGAGATGCCCATATGGAAGGAATCCTCTCCCGCCTCCATGTACCAGCCGTCGTTCGGCGCTTTGAAGCCCGCTACAAACTTGGTCCGCTCGCCCATGTCGCGCTTCTCCACCTTCAGCTAGGAATTCGGCCGCCGCGGACGCGCCAGGCAGGCGCAGGCCCAGCGTACGGGCCTGGCGCCTGCCTGGCATCCCTCGAGGCCGGACGCTTAGTGTCTGCCGCGCGGAAACGAATCATCAGCGGGAATTTTTCGCACGCATAGTGCTCGGAAGCACGCGAGCGGCGTCCGGCGATGCCGCCAGCCGTATCGTCGGCATGCTGCAGCGAGGATGATCGCGCAGCGAGGCTTCGTCAAGCCTTCGTCATTCCTCGTCAGGCTTGCGTCAGTCTTCGTCAGCCTTGCGTCGGACAGGCTGTTCTGGTATAGTAGGTTGGTATGCGAGTTAATCCTCGCTCCTTGCTCTTTCATCCGCAAGGATGAGAAGGGCCGCTTAGTCCAAGAGGAGGTGAATCAAAGTGCGCAAATACGAATTGATGTACATCATTCGTCCGGAGACGGAGCAAGAAGCAGTTCAAGCTCTCGTCGAAAAATTCAATGGCATCATCGCGAATGGCGGAGAAGTTACCAAGTCCGACGTTCTCGGCAAGCGCCGTCTTGCGTATGAGATCAACAAGATCCGTGACGGGATCTATGTTCTTGTCCACTTTACGGGTCCGTCCGAAGTGGTCAACGAGCTGGACCGCGTCATCAAGATCACGGATGACGTCATCCGTTTCCTGATCGTCAAAGACGTAGCGTAAGCCAAGACTCAGCTGACTTGGGAGGTGCGTATCGATGTTGAACCGTGTCATTCTGATCGGCAGGCTCACCCGAGATCCGGAGCTTCGCTATACCCCTTCGGGAGTTGCGGTCACGCAATTCACGCTGGCGGTGGATCGGCCCTTCAACAGCCAATCCGGCGAGCGCGAGGCCGATTTCATTCCGATCGTCACCTGGAGGCAGCTTGCCGAAACCTGTGCCAATTACTTGCGCAAAGGTCGTCTGGCAGCAGTCGAAGGACGGATGCAAGTCCGGAACTACGAGAACAACGAAGGCAAGCGCGTCTACGTGACGGAAATCATTGCCGACAACGTTCGGTTCCTGGAGTCCGGAAACCGTGAAAACGCTCCGCGTGAGGAAGGCTCTTACAGCGGCGGCGGAAGCAGCGGCAACAGCGGCGGCGGAAATTACGGCGGCGGCAACGGAGGCTATGGCGGTGGCGGCGGCCAATCGGGCGGCGGAAGCCAAGGCGGAGGTTCCTACGGGGGCAATCGCGGCGGCGGTGGTTCTTCGAACAGCCGGGATCCATTCTCGGATGACGGACGTCCGATCGACATCTCCGAAGATGATTTGCCATTTTAAAGGAAAGGACGGATAGACCATGGGATTCAAGCAAAGAGAAGACGGCGGCGAGCGCCCAGAGCGCAAGTTCCGCAAAGGCGGCCGCAACAAGCGCCGTAAAGTCTGCTACTTCACCGTGAACAAAATCAAGCATATTGATTACAAGGACACGGATCTGCTTCGCAAGTTCATCAGCGAGCGCGGCAAAATTCTGCCACGTCGTGTGACGGGCACAAGCGCGAAATTTCAGCGTGCTCTGACGGTTGCGATCAAACGCTCCCGCCAAGTAGCCCTGCTGCCATATACGACGGACAACTAGGCCGTCAAGACGAACCGGCATCCGTCGTCCTCGACGGCGATGCGGGCCTCGTTCCGAGCAAGCAGCTCTTCCACTTCCGGGAGGGCTGCTTTTTTGCGTTTGGGTGCAGGCGAAGCATGAGCATGACGGACGAGGGCGTAAAAAAACCACCTGCCCTGCGGCAGGTGGTGGCGAGAATCGTGCATAGGGGATCAAGAGGAGGAAGGCTCTCCGTTCAGCTCGGCTTGAGCCTGCGCGGCCTGGGCTTCCGCCGAGGAGATCTCGTCCTCGGTATGGATGATGAGCTCGATCTTGCGGATGCGGTTTTTGGTCGCCTCGCGGATGATGAACGTGAGGTTCTCATAATCATGCTGCACGCCGACCTTGGGCGACTGGAGGCGGGTGTACAGCCAGCCGCCGACGGTATCGGTATCCTCGTTGTCGAAGTTGTGTCCCGACAGCTGGCCCAGCTCGTCGAGCGAGACCTTGCCGTCGAGCAGGTAGCAGTTCTCCTCAAGCTTCTCGATCTCGCGGCGCTCGTCCTCGTCGAACTCGTCACGGATCTCGCCGACGATCTCCTCGAGGATATCCTCGATCGTGATCAGGCCGGACGTGCCGCCGTACTCGTCCACCAAAATGGCGATATGGACGCGCTCGAGCTGCATGCGCTTGAGCAGCTGCTTGACCGGGATGCTCTCCGGCACGGACACGACGGGATGGATCAGATCCTTGAAGTTGAACTCCTTGTCCTCCTGATACGTCAGGAAGAGCTGCTTCGTGTTGATCATGCCGACAATATTGTCCTTGCTCTCGGTGGCGACCGGGAAGCGGGTATATTGCTCCTTTTGGATGACCGCCAGGTTCTCCTCGCGGCTGTGGTTCGTGTACAGGCACACCATGTCGGTGCGGGGAACCATGATCTCGCGGGCGACCATCTCGTCGAAGGCGAAGATGCGGCTCACATAGCCATACTCGGTATTGTTGATCTTGCCGCTCTGCAGGCTCTCGCTGAGGATGATCTGGATCTCTTCCTCGGAGTGCGCGTTCTCATGCTCGCTGACGGCGCGCAGGCCGAACAGGCGGATGAGGGCGTTGGCGGAGCCGTTGAGCAGCCAGATGAACGGATAAAGGATGCGGTGGAACCAGATGATCGGCTTCGCTACGAGGAAGCTGATGAATTCGGCTTTCTGGATGGCCCACGACTTTGGCGCGAGCTCGCCGACGACGACGTGCAAGTACGTGACGACCAGAAACGCGATCAGAAAGGACAGAAGTCCGGCCAGGCTGTCGTTCAGATGGAATTGGTGAAAGAGTGGTTCCAGGATCCGCTCCATCGTCGGCTCGCCGAGCCAGCCGAGTCCGAGAGCGGTGATGGTGATCCCGAGCTGGCAGGCGGATAGGTATCCGTCCAGGTTGCTCGTCACTTTCTGCACGGCCAACGAGCCTTTGCGTCCTTCGACGACGAGCTGATTCACGCGGCTCGGCCGTATCCGGATGATGGCGAACTCCGTCGCCACGAAAAAGGCGGTCAGAAAAATCAGCAGTGCGACCAAAGCCAAATTCAAGCCTATACTGTCCATTCTAAATCATCGACATCCTTTACCTATGAAATGAGTTCTTTTGAACCAGTATAACGAACCTATCGCCTGTCCATCAACTGTTTCAAAGCCTTTGTCTGACGGTATAAGGCTGTGGGAGCCGAAGAGAGCGGCTCAATCGGCGTTTTTCTCCTTCATGCCAGTCTTTACAGCCGCATGAGGGGGACTTATGATAGGTTCATATGAACTTGATACCCTGGAACGGAAGGAGGAAAACGGCATGGAAGCCTTTATGCTGACTCGGCGCCAGATGGCGGAGCTGCTGCTCTCGCTCTGCGGACGCCGGGCGGAGAGCCCGATCCAGATCGTTCAGGACGCATGGCGCAAGGAGCATCGCGATCAGGTGGATTCCGGCAAGGCGCTGCCGGCTTTCCTCTCGACGGATTGGCCGGCGGTGCTGGAGAAGCTGATCAAGGGGCAGGGCATCAAGGGCGTCTCGCTGCAGGAGGCGGCGACGCTCGGCGCAAGGGTCGAATATTCGTCCTTGTCGATCACGGCCATGCAGAATTGGGTGAAGCGGGATTTCAAGCCGTTCTTCGAGTCGCCCAAGGCCGGAAAAAAATACTCGCTCGAGCAGGCGGCGCTGCTTTATATCATCGACGATCTCAAGGCGAGCCTCGATTTCGAGTCGATCCGCCAGCTGTTCGAACGTCTTTTCGGCTGCGGCGAGGACGGCCGGTGCCGGCCGCTGCTCGGGGCGCTGGAATTCTATCTGGCCTATTCCTCGATTTTTGAGGATATGGACGCCGACGGAGACCAGATCCTCGACAGCGGGCCCGCTCTGACCGGCTACGGGGCGGCTCCGCTGGAGACTCGGGTCCGGGATGCCGCCAAGGCCTATCTCGACGGCCTCGAGCGGCTGAGCGAGCTGGAGCGCGTCACGCTGGAAAATATGCTGCTGATCGCCGTCTTTTCGGTGCAGGCCGCGTATTTCCATGCGCTCACCCGGCGGTACTGCAATGCGACGCTCTTCCTGCATTAATCTTCTTGTAACTATTTTTTAAGGATACTCGTCTACACTTAGGCTAAACTAAATGAATCTATTCGACCGATAGAAAGGAACTTTTTCCGATGAAGCCAAAAAAATCGCGCGCCCGGAAGGCATGGACATGGACGGCATCCGTCCTGGCGCTGCTGCTCGTACTCGGAGCGGCGGGATATTATAACCGCACGACGCTGGCGCTGTGGGGCTTTGATCTTTTCCTCGCGAAGGACGTGGAGAAGCAGCTTGAGAAATCCTACAAGCCGACCGTCGACAGCAAGCCGAAGCCGCCGGCGGCCGAGCAGATCAAGTATACGCAGGCCGATCCATACTCGGTGCTGCTGCTGGGCGTGGACGCCCGCGACGCGGAGCAGGGACGTTCGGACACGATCATGTACACCGTCATCCGGCCGAAGGAAGGCGCGATCCTCATGGTGTCGATCCCGCGGGATACGTATGCGGAGCTCGTCGGCAGGGACCGCGAGGACAAGATCAACCATGCCTACGCCTTCGGCGGAGCCAAGATGGCCATCGATACGGTGGAGAACCTGCTGGGCAGCGAGGTCGATTATTATGCGGCCGTCAACTTCAATGGATTCAAGAACCTGATCGACGCCATGGGAGGCATCTCCCTGCCGATCGAGGAGGATATCGTCAACAAGGATCCCGGCCATGAGAAGTTCACGATCAAGGCCGGACAGGACAAATACATGGGCCAGGACGCGCTCAACTTCGTCCGCTACCGCGAGGACGCGGGCGGCGACGTCAGCCGCACGGAGCGCCAGCAGACGTTCGTCGAGTCGATCATGGACGAAGCGTCGAGCATGTCCTCCTGGTCCAAAATTCCGGAGTACGTCGGCATCATGGGCGAGAACTTCGCCACGGACATTCCTCCGAGCGAGATGATCGAGATGGCCAAGGCGATGATGCAGGGCAAAAACCGCTCCATCTATACGCATACGCTCAAAGGCGAGGGCGGAAAGCTCGCCAGCAACGGCGCCTGGTATTACTTTGCCGACGAAGAGGATGTCGCCAAGAGCAAGACGCTCATCGAGGATTGGATGAATCCGGCCAAATCGCTGGCGGAGCTGACTGGAACCGGAGCGTCGGCTGCGGATAAGCAGGATGTCGCGGGCAGCGGCAAAGATCGGGAAGTGTCCACGGCCTCGGCCGGCGCGGACGAGTAAGCTTTCCCGCTAGAGAATGGAGTGCAGGCCAAGATGAACATTGCGTTTTTCCTTCTTCCCAAAGCGGAAGTCATCACGCTCACGCAGGAAGCGACGCTGCGGCAGACGCTGGAGAAGATGGAGCATCATCGCTACACGGCGGTGCCGATCCTCGACGACAAGGGCGGCTACGCGGCTACCGTCACCGAGGGCGATCTGCTCTGGTTCATGAAGAACGAGAACCTCAGCTTCGAGCAGACGCATCGCGTCAGCCTCTCCGAGGTGCCGATGCGCGTGCGGCTGAAGCCGGTGCGCATCGACGCCAACATGGAGGACCTGATCTCGCTGGCCAAGATGCAGAACTTCGTGCCGGTCGTGGACGACATGAACCGGTTCATCGGCATCGTCCGCCGGAGCGACATCATCGATTATTGCGCCAAGGGCCTTTTCCGGGGCAAGGAAGAGACGGCCGCCGTAAAGGAATAGCGCAGAACCGGATTTCCGCATCGGCGGAAAACCGGTTTTTTTCGTTTCGGCAGCGCCGTCCAAGGCGCCTTCCGCTCGCTTGCCGGCCTTGGATTTGTGGTATAATGGGTGGTAAAGCTTCTGGCCGGCCATGCCTAGGTCGGGCCAAGAGGAATCGCAGATTTGAGGTGAACGGGCTTTTGAAAACCGATGGGAAATCCATCCTCTGGAGCGTCGCCGCTCTCTTGCTGCTGCTCTCGATCGGAGTGCCGCTGCTGAACGTTCTGACCATCGCCTTGCTGATGGTTCCATATGTCGTGCTCTACACGACGCTTTCCAAGCGCATGTTCGCCGCCCATTTGATTCCGGTGTGGCTGATCGTCTATCTCGTGGCCGGACCGGCTCCGCTGATCGTCGGCCTGTTCTTTCTCGTGCCCTCGATCGTCATGGGCCATTATTACCGTACCGGCAAGCCCGTACGCTCGCGGATGACCGCGGTGCTCGTCAGCCTCGTCGCGATCGTGCTGCTCGAGCTGGTGCTGTTCGATCTCGTGCTGGACCTGTCGGTCATCGGCGCGCTGCAGGACCAGCTGCGCTCGGCTGCGAGCCGGGTCGCGAGCGAAGGGGTCATGAAGGACCTGTGGACGGCCGACATGGTCGACCAGCTCGTCGATTCCACCGTGCAGGTCATACCGCAGGCGCTGCTGCTGTCGGCCTTCCTGCTGACGGCGGTCGCCCAGTACGGATCGAGGATCGCGCTGCGCGCCTACGGCCTGCATCCGGCCGGCATGCCGCCCGCCCGCGAGTGGCGGGTGCCGCGCATTCTCGTGACGTATTACCTGATCGCGCTGCTGCTCCAGCTGATCGTGCCGGCGGGAGACAGCTCGTTTCTGACGACGGCGGTGGCCAATCTCGTTCCGCTGCTGCGGTTCGTCTTCACCGTCCAGACGATCGGCTTCTTTTTCTTCCTGGCGCATCAGAAGCGCTGGCCGAAGGGCGTGCCGGCCTTCATCGGATTTCTCGTGCTGCTGTTCCCGCCCCTCAGTCTGATCGGCGTGCTGGACGCGGCGTTTCCGATCCGCAAGTCGTTCCAGAAACCTTGAACAGGGGCGTGACTTATGCCTAGGAATCTACTCAAGCGCTGGCATGGCATGCACGGGATCGCATGGGCGGCCGCCCTCGTCCTGATCGCCGCGGCGCTGATGGCCTACAATCTGGCTCTGGGCATCGCGGGACTGGTGCTGGCGGCCGGCTGCGGCTTCTACACGTACCTGGCGGAGAGGGCGTTCCGCCGCGAGTTCAAGAACTATCTCGGGACGATGTCCTACCGCATCAAAAAAGTCGGGAGCGAGGTCATCCACGAGCTGCCTTTGGGCATTATTCTTTTCAATGATGAGCGCGTCGTGGAATGGCATAATCCGTTCGTAGCGAGCATGATGGAGGAGGAGTCGGTCATCGGCGTGCCGCTGATGGAGCTGTTCCCGACGCTGGCGCAGGCCAAGGACCGGCCCGGCAAGATGGAGATCGCGATCGGAGCCGACATCTACGAGCTGCTCTATCGTCCGGCGGAAAAGCTGCTGTACGTGCGCGACATCACGGAGATGTGGCAGCTCTCCAAGCAGTACGAGGAAGAGAAGCCGGCGCTCGGCATCGTCTTCATCGACAACCTCGACGAGGTGACCCAGTCGATGGACGATCAGCAGCGCACGACGCTGCTCTCCCGCGTCACGTCCGAGATTACGGAATGGTCGCAGCGCGAGAACCTGTATCTCAAGCGGCTCAACTCCGACCGGTTCCTGCTCATCACCGATCAGCAGGCGCTGCGCCAGCTTGAGCTGTCCAAGTTCATCATCCTCGACGAAGTGCGGGAGATGACCGGCGACCTCAAGATTCCGATGACGCTGAGCATCGGCTTCGCGGCCGGGGCGTCCAGCATTCAGGAGCTCGGCCAGTGGGCGCAGGTCAGCCTCGACATGGCGCTTGGCCGCGGCGGCGATCAGGCGGCGGTCAAGGTCGGCGAGCGGACCAGCTTCTACGGCGGCAAGTCCAACGCCGTCGAGAAGCGGACGCGGGTGCGGGCGCGCGTCGTCGCGCATGCGCTGCGGGACATGATCCGCGAGAGCGAGAAGGTCGTCATCGTCGGGCACAAGATGCCGGACATGGATGCGATCGGAGCCGCCGTCGGCGTGGCCAAGATGGCGTCCCATCTCGGCAAGGAAGCGTACATCGTGCTCGAGGGAATCAATCCCGCGATCCAGAAGATGATGGAGATGATCAAGGAGGACGAGCGGCTGTACCGCCGCTTCATCTCGCCGGAGCAGAGCCTCGCGCTCGTCGACGGCCGCACGCTCGTCGTCGTCGTCGACACGCACAAGGCTTCGATGCTCAAGGAGCCCCGGATTCTCAGCCAGACCGGTCGGGTCGTCGTCGTCGACCATCACCGCCGGGGCGAGGAGTTCATCAGCCACGCGGTGCTCGTCTACATGGAGCCGTACGCCTCGTCGGCATGCGAGCTCGTGACGGAGCTGCTCCAATATATCCATGACCGCCTCGTGCTCGACATCCGCGAGGCGACGGTGCTGCTCGCGGGCATCACCGTTGACACGAAGAGCTTCGCGCTGCGGACCGGCGCGCGCACGTTCGAAGCGGCCTCGTTCTTGAGGCGCAACGGAGCGGACACCGCGATGGTGCAGCGGATGCTCAAGGAGGATCTGGAGGAATATCTCAAGAAAGCCGACATCATCAAGCATGCCGAAGTGCTGTACGGCCATGTCGCGCTGGCGGTGACGGAGCCGGGCAAGCGCTACTCGCAGCTGCTGATCGCGCAGTCGGCCGATACGCTGCTCAACATGACGGGCATCTACGCATCGTTCGTCATCGGCGAGCGCCAGGACGGCCTCGTCGGCATCAGCGCCCGCTCGCTGGGCCAGATGAACGTGCAGGTCGTCATGGAGCGCATGGGCGGAGGCGGCCATTTGACCAACGCCGCCTGCCAGCAGGAGGGCAGCGTCCAGGATGTCGAAGAGAAGCTGAAGCGCGTGCTGCAGCAAATTCATGAGGAAGAGGGGTTGTTCGAATGAAGGTCATCTTTTTGCAGGATGTAAAGGGACAGGGCAAACGCGGCGAGGTCAAGGAAGTATCGGAAGGGTACGTCCGCAACTTCCTGCTGCCGAAAGGCCTCGTAAAACCGGCGGAAGCAGGCAACATCAAGACGCTGGAGATGCAGAAGGCGTCGGAGGAGAAGCGCAAGGCTCAGGAGAAGGCCGACGCCGAGGCGCTGGCCGCCAAGCTGGAGCAGGTCACCGTCGTCGTCCGGACGAAGGCCGGCGAAGGGGGCCGGCTGTTCGGCGCGATCACGACCAAGCAGATCGCCGAGGCGCTGGAGAAGCAGGAGGGCATCAAGCTCGACAAACGCAAGCTCGAGCTGCCGGAGCCGATCCGCTCGCTCGGCTTCACGAATCTGGACGTCAAGCTGCACCCGCAGGTTAAGGGCAAGCTGAAGGTCCAGGCGGCCGAAGAATGAGAACGGAGGCGCAGGCGGGATGAGTCAAGACGGCTTGATGTTCGACCGGGTCCCCCCTCAAAATCTCGAAGCCGAGCAGGCCGTGCTGGGCGCCGTCCTGCTGCAGGCCGAAGCGCTGATCACGGCGATGGAAAAAGTCCGCCCCGAGGACTTCTACCTGAGCTCGCATCAGCTCGTCTTCGAGGCGATGATCGAGCTTGGCGAGAACAATCAGCCGATCGACCTCGTGACGCTCACCGCCTATCTGAGCGACCGTTCGCAGCTGGAGGAGGTCGGCGGCGTCAGCTACCTGGCCAAGCTGGCGAGCGTCGTGCCGACGGCGGCCAACGTGGAGCACTACGCCCAGATCGTCGAGGAGAAGTCGATGCTGCGGCGCCTGATCCGCACGGCGACGACGATCGTCTCCGACGGCTATGGGGCGACGGACGACATCGGCCTCATGCTCAGCGAGGCGGAGCAGCGCATCATGGAGATCGCCAACCGGCGCTCCAGCAGCGGCTTCGTCTCCATCCGCGACGTGCTGATGGAAGTGTTCGAGCGCGTCGAGTTCCTTTATACGAACAAAGGCGGATCGACGGGAATTCCGTCGGGCTTCGTCGATCTCGACAAGATGACGAGCGGCTTCCAGCGCAGTGACCTCATCATCGTGGCCGCGCGTCCATCTGTCGGCAAGACGGCGTTCGCGCTAAACATCGCCCAGAACGTCGGCGTGCGCGCCCGCGAGACAGTGGCGATCTTCTCGCTCGAGATGAGCGCGGCGCAGCTCGTGCAGCGTATGGTGTGCGCGGAGTCCAACGTCGACGCCGGCCGCATGCGGACGGGCTTCCTCGAGGGCGACGACTGGGAAAAGCTGACGATGGCGATCGGCGCCTTGTCCGAGGCGGAGATCTATATCGACGATACGCCGGGCATCACGGTCAGCGACATCCGCGCCAAATGCCGGCGGCTCAAGAAGGAGCGCAACCTCGGCATGATCCTGATCGACTACCTGCAGCTCATCCAGGGCCGCGGCAAGGCCGGGGAGAACCGCCAGCAGGAGGTTTCCGAGATCTCCCGTACGCTCAAGCAGATCGCGCGCGAGCTCGAGGTGCCGGTCATCGCGCTGTCGCAGCTGAGCCGGGGCGTCGAGCAGCGTCAGGACAAGCGGCCGATGATGAGCGACCTTCGCGAATCCGGCTCGATCGAGCAGGACGCCGACATCGTCGCGTTCCTGTACCGGGACGACTATTACGACAAGGAAACCGAGAAGAAGAACATCATCGAGATCATCATCGCCAAGCAGCGTAACGGTCCCGTAGGCACGGTGGAGCTCGCTTTCCTCAAGAATTTCAATAAATTTGTTAGCTTGGATCGAACTCACGAGCCCGCATCTTAGGCTCGAGAGTTCGATCAGTCGTACTCACGAGCCCGCATCATAGGCTCGTGAGTACGATCAGTCGAACTCATGAGCCCGCATCATAAACTCGTGAGTTCGATCAGTCGTACTCACGAGCCAGCATCATAAATGAGTACGATCAGTCGTACTCATGAGCCGGCATCATAGGCACTCGATCCAACCGGCCGGTCCTTCTGGACCCGGCCGGTTTTTTCGCTTCTCTCGCTGCCGGGGCCGCATGCGGACCGAAAAACGTCTATTTTCCGAACAATGATTCTTCCCTAATAAGGATTGTTCGCCTTTCTAGTTGACATGCCATGGCAGGGCTGATACACTGGGATTGCTGCTTTCGGACCGCCTCCGTACTTGCGCGTGGTAACGTGTCACAGCGCCGTATGGCATTCCGGGCGGATGAGAACGCTAAAAGCAGCAAATTCCAAGCAAGCAAAGCGGAGGTATGATCATGTCTACGGTTGTTGTTGTCGGCACGCAGTGGGGAGACGAAGGAAAAGGCAAGATTACCGACTATCTGGCCGACGGCGCGGAAGTGGTCGCCCGTTATCAAGGCGGCAACAACGCCGGTCACACCATTCTCATCGACAACAAGAAATACAAGCTGACGATGATTCCATCCGGCATTTTCAATCATAATAAAACCTGCGTCATCGGCAACGGGATGGTCATCAATCCGGCTGCCCTGCTCGACGAGATCGACTATATCCACGAAAACGGCTTCTCCACCGAGAACCTGAAAATCAGCGACCGCGCGCATGTCATCATGCCGTACCATCTCGTGCTCGACGGGCTCGAAGAGGACAGCAAGGGCGACAACAAGATCGGCACGACGCGGAAGGGCATCGGCCCTTGTTACATGGACAAAGCTGCCCGCAACGGCATCCGCATCGCCGATCTGATGGACGCGGAGGAGTTCGAGAGCAAGCTGCGCCGCCTCGTCGCCGAGAAGAACCATGTCATCCAGCAAGTGTACAGCGGCGAGACGCTGGACGCCGACGCCATCCTGGCGGACTACCTCAAGTATGCGGAGCGCCTGCGTCCGTACGTGACGGACACCTCGGTCGTCCTGAACGACGCGATCGACACCGGCAAGCGCGTGTTGTTCGAGGGCGCGCAGGGCGTCATGCTCGACATCGACCAAGGCACTTATCCGTACGTCACGTCGTCCAATCCGACGGCTGGCGGCGTGTGCATCGGCTCGGGCGTCGGCCCGTCCAAAATCCAGCAGGTCATCGGCGTCGCCAAAGCCTATACGACCCGCGTCGGCGACGGCCCGTTCCCGACCGAGCTGCATGACGCCATCGGCGACCAGATCCGCGAGACCGGCCATGAATACGGCACCGTAACGGGCCGTCCGCGCCGCGTCGGCTGGTTCGACACGGTCGTCGTCCGCCACGCCCGCCGCGTCAGCGGCATCACCGGGCTGTCGCTCAACTCGCTCGACGTCATGACCGGCCTCGAGACGGTCAAGATCTGCACCGGCTACAAGCTGCGCGGCGAGATCATCGAGCACTACCCGGCCAGCCTCAAGCTGCTTTCCGAATGCGAGGCCGTCTACGAGGAGCTCCCAGGCTGGAACGAGGACATCTCCGGCGCCAAGACGCTGGACGACCTGCCGGCCAATACGCGCCGCTACGTCGAGCGCGTCTCCGAGCTGACGGGCATCCCGATCGCGATCTTCTCCGTCGGCCGCAACCGCGAGCAGACGAATCCGGTCCGTCCGATCTACGAATAGGCCGCTTCGGCCGAGCCGCTGCTTCCCTACCGGAAGCGGCGGCTCTTTTTGTTCCGGAAAAATAGAGAGAATGCGTCGCAGCGCCCTTGCCCATACTGATAGAGAGCAGCAGAGCGAGGGAGGAGGACTCATTCCATGAACATGAAAAAGACGGCCGCCTGGCTCGGAAAGCTGGCGGCGGGCGCGCTGCTCGTAAGCGTGCTGTCGATCTGGACGACCGGGTATATCGTGACCAGCTACGTGGAGGTGCTGCTGAAGCAGTTCCACATCCCGCTGCAGATGCAGCCGATGTCGATGAGCGGGGTATGGGGGGCGTTGTGGGGAGCCGATTCGGCGGCCGAGCCGGCCTTTGCGCCGACAGGCCCACCGGAGCCGTCGCCGTCTCCAGCCGGCGAGGCGACACCTGCGCCTCAAGGCGGCAGCGGCGATGGAGATCCGGCGGCTGGCGGAATTCCGGCCGATCCGTCGGCGACCGACGGGGGAGCGCAGGATCCGGCCTGGCAGCCGGAAGGGTCGGAAGCTCCGGACGTCAGCGGGCCGTCTTCGTCCGGCTGGCCAGAAAGCGGAGGCGGCTCCTCCGGCACCGGCGGAGCCGACGGGCTTTCCGGCGCCGGCGGCCTGGACGACGGCTGGCCGTCCGGGCAAGCGGAGCCGGGAGCGACGGGACCCTCTTCGGGGGGCCCGCAGCCGTCGTCCTCTCCCGTTCCCAGTCCGGGAGCGGAAGAGACCGATCCGGCGGTATCCGGGACGAGTCCGGCGCCATCCCCAGGCAGTCGGAGCGAGCCGGATGCCCTTCCTTCCTGGAAAATGCAGCCGCAGAACATGTAGGCGAAAGGATAAGTAATCCTTTAGAATACTCAGTATTGCTAAAGTCGAACGCCTCCGTTTCGGAGGCGTTTTCGGCTTGACCGCTTCCCCTGCTGAAGCCCGACCCCAGGCTGCGCCAAGCTCATGCAAAGCATCCCCCAATTATGGAAGCGGATTCGCAGGCAAGGGTTCCATAACCGATTGCCGCAAAGCCTGCCTCCCGGCTCGATCGTCTAGAAATCAGCGCCTGTCGCATCCTGTCGATCAATTCTGAAAAAAGTTTAATCCGCTGTGGCCGAGAAGCGGTTGAACGGGCAAAACGGGCTATGGTAAAGTAAGAAACGAATTCTTCCTCAGGGGAGGATTCGTCGTTTTTTGCCGACGGCGGCTGCCGGAGGCGAAAAGCACGGGGAACGAAGCCGAAGCAAGCGAGCATACGACAGAAGGAGCACACCTTGAAGATGATTGCTTTTAAGCCGAACGAGCACCCCTCGAATCCATCTTTTCCGGACCCGCCCTCGCAAAGGCGCTGGATCCGAATCCTCCTGATCACCGCGGTCGCGATCGCAGTCCTCGCTGTCGCAGCGACGATCGGAACGAAGCAATATATCAACGCCCACACGTACAGTTACTATAAGGTGCTGCTCGACGGACAAGCCGTCGGCACCGTCGAGGATCCGGCTCAGGTCGACGAGCTCGTCGAGAGCGAGACGGCCAAGCTCAAGCAGTCGTACCCGAATCTGGAGATGAAGCTTCATACCGGCGTCATTTCCTACGAGGAGGTGCGGGAGTACAAGGGCGAGCCGCAGACGCAGGCGGCGCTGGACAAGCTGGCCTCCTCCTTCACGTCGACCGCGGTCGGCACGGAGGTGATCGTCGGCGGCAAGGTCATCGGCGTCGTGAAAAACGAGGCGACCGCCAAGGCGGTGCTCAAGCAGCTGCAGGACAAGTATGCTCCGCCGTCCCGCATGAAGAGCGCGCAGCCGCAGGTGACGACGCTGTCCACCGCGACCAAGGCGGCGGCCGCTCCGGTGAACCGCATCAGCGGCGTCAAGTTCGCCGAGGAGGTCAAGGTCGAGCCGACCGAGCTCGATCCGTCCGAGGTGCTCGGCCAGGACCAGCTGCTGCGCCTGCTGAGCGGCGGCACGGAGACCGCGACCAAGTACACGGTGCAGCCCGGCGACTGCGTCGGCTGCATCGCCGCGAAATTCGACATTTCGCCCGAGGTCATCTATAAGAACAACCCGTCGATCCAGGACGACCTCATCAAGGCGGGCGACGTCATCGACCTGACCGTGCAGAAGCCGGCGATCAACGTCGTCACGACGGAGAGCCAGTCGGAGATCATCACGACCGAGCCGCAGGTCATCATCCAGAACAAGGCGACGCTCAAGAAGGGCGAGTCCAAGGTGATCCAGGAAGGCCAGGCGGGCTCGAAGCGGCTCACCTACGCCGTCGTCAAGCAGAACGGCTACAAGATGAGCGAGGAGCTCGTCAGCATCGACGTCCTCGCGAAGTCGGTGCCGAAGATCATCGTGCGCGGCACGAAGGTCGTCGGCGAGGGCAGCGGCACGTTCAGCTACCCGGTCTCCGGCGCCCGCATCACGAGCACGTACGGCACCCGCTGGGGCCGGCTGCACAAGGGCATCGACCTGGTCGGCTCGAGCACGATCAAGGCGGCCGACGAGGGCGTCGTCGAATTCGCCGGCACGAAGAGCGGCTACGGCAACGTCGTCATCGTCAACCACCGCAACGGCTACAAGACGCTGTACGGCCATCTGCGAAGCATCTCGGTCGGCGTCGGCGATACGCTCGAGCGCGGCGAGAAGCTCGGCGTCATGGGCAATACGGGACGCTCGACCGGCACGCATCTGCATTTTGAGATCTACAAGAACGGCGCCCTGCAGAATCCGTTGAAATACCTGTAAGCAGCACTCCTTTTTTCTTATCGCGAGCGCGGCCTTCCGAGGCCGCGCTTTTTTGATGCTCGGGGCCTCGAAGGGCCGGACCCGAAGCGGAGCGCCTGCCGGCTGTGGTAAACTAAGGAGAAAGAAGGCGGCGCTCCGCAGGCAGGGGGCAGGGGCTGCAGCGAGGAAGGGAGCGGACGGCAACGATGCAGGGCAAAATTCTCGTGGTCGACGACGAGCGGCCGATAGCGGACATATTGAAGTTCAACCTGGAGAAGGAAGGCTATGAGGTCATCTGCGCCTTCGACGGCGGAGAAGCGGTGAGGGCGGCCTTCGAGGAGGAGCCGGACCTGATCCTGCTCGACCTCATGCTGCCGGTCAAGGACGGCATGGACGTCTGCCGCGAGGTGCGGACCCGGCTGCAGACGCCGATCATCATGCTTACGGCCAAGGACACGGAGATCGACAAGGTGCTCGGCCTGGAGCTTGGCGCCGACGATTACGTGACGAAGCCGTTCGGCACGCGGGAGCTGCTGGCGCGCGTGAAGGCGCATCTGCGCCGCACGCAGAAGACGCGCGAGGCGCTGGCCGCCGGCGCGGCGCAAGGCGCGGCCGAGGCGGAGCCGGACAAGCAGGGGCTGAAGCTGTTCAACCTGTTCATCGATACGGACATGTACGTCGTCTACAAGGACGAGCAGCCGCTCGACCTGACGCATCGCGAGTATGAGCTCGTCTACTACCTCGCCCGCCACAGCGGCAAGGTAATGACCCGCGAGCATCTGCTGCAGGCGGTATGGGGCTTCGAATACTTCGGCGACGTGCGCACGGTCGACGTGACGATCCGCCGGCTGCGGGAGAAGATCGAGGACGACCCGAGCCGACCGGAGTACATCCTGACGAGGCGCGGCCTCGGCTATCTGATGCGCAATCCGAAGCAGGGAGGACTGGGCGGCGGATGAAGGGCAGGCGCTGGTTCAGCACGATCCAAGTCAAGCTGATCGCGATCTACATGCTGCTCATCCTGATTTCGATCCAGCTGATCGCGGTCTATTTTGTCAGCACGGTCAAAAGCTCGCTCACCGACACGTTCACGAACAGCCTCAACGACCAGGCGCGCGCGCTCGCGGTGCTCGCCGCGGACAAGCTGTCCGAGGGCTCGCTCGCCGGCGGCGAAGCCGAGGAAGGCGCGATCTCGCTGTCCGACTACGTGAACAGCCTGTTCAGCCGCACCGGCGCGGAGCTGCAGGTGCTCGACTCGAGCGGGCGCGTGCTGGCGACGTCGGACGCGTACAGCGCCTACATCGGCAAGAAGAACACGTCGCTCATGGTGAGCCAGGCGCTGCAGGGCATCCCGGACAACGAGCAGGACATCCTCGACGAGGACAACGTGCGCAAGAAGATCATCACCCAGCCGATCCAATCGCCGGACAACCGCGTCATCGGAGCGGTCTACATCGTCGCCGGCATGACCGAGGTCAACGCCACGGTCGACCGGGTCAACCAGATCTTCGTCTCCGGCACGCTGATCGCGCTCGGCTTGACCGGCGTGCTCGGCATCGTGCTGGCGCATACGATCACGAGCCCGATCAAGGGGCTGACCCGTCAGGCGGAGGCGGTCGCCGAGGGACGCTTCGACCAGCAGGTGCCGGTGCTCGCGGACGACGAGATCGGACGGCTGAGCGAGGCGTTCAACGAGATGACGCAGCGGCTGCGGGAGGCGCTGTCGGTCAACGAGGAGGAGAACGAGAAGCTGCAGTCGGTCCTCTCCAACATGAGCGACGGCGTCATCGCGGCTGACGAGCGCGGCACGGTGATGGTGTCCAACCGCCGCGCGCTGGAGCTGCTCGGCGTCGACCAGTGCGAGGGCAGCCCGCTGACCGACGTGCTGGAGCTGCCGCAGGAGCGGCTCGAGGCGCTGCGCGCCTCGCGCGGCCTCGCCGCCGTGCTCGTCAAGGAGTCGCCGGACGGCGAGGAGCGCTGGGTGCTGCGCGTCACGCTCAGCCCGATCCACCGCCGCGACCGCGGCATCACCGGCACGATCGCGTTGCTGCAGGACATCACCGAGCAGGAGAAGCTGGACCAGTCGCGGCGCGAGTTCGTGGCCAACGTCTCGCATGAGCTGCGCACGCCGCTGACGACGATCCGCAGCTATGCCGAGGCGCTCGGCGACGGAGCGCTCGCGGAGCCGCAGCTGGCGGACCGCTTCGTCGGCGTCATCCGCAACGAGACCGAGCGGATGATCCGGCTCGTCACCGACCTGCTGCATCTGTCGCGGCTCGACTCCCAGCAGTCGACGCTGCGCCGCCGCGATACCGACATCGCCGAGATGCTCGACGAGGTGGCGGACCGGTTCTCGGTGCAGATGCGCAAAAAAGGCATCCGCGCCGTCGTCCAGGTCGACCGGCGCGTCGGCAAGGCCGTGCTCGACCGGGATCAGATCGATCAGGTGCTGGACAATCTGATGTCCAACGCGATCAAGTACACGCTCGAGGGCGGGCGCATCGAGCTGTCGGCCGGCCTGCAGGATAGCGGGGCGCTGGCCGTCAGCGTCAAGGACTCCGGCATCGGCATTCCGAAGCGCGACCTTGCCCGCATCTTCGACCGCTTCTATCGGGTCGACAAGGCCCGCTCGCGAGAGATGGGCGGCACCGGCCTCGGGCTTTCGATTGCCCGGGAAATGATCAAGGCGCACGGAGGCGCGATTACGCTGGAGTCCGAGCTGGATGTAGGCACGACGGTGACGTTCATCCTGCCGCAGCCGCAGCAGAAGGGGGAGCAGCCGACATGAAGGAAAGGCTCAAGACGATCGCGCTCGCAGCCCTCGTCGCCCTCAGCCTCGTGCAGAGCTACATGCTCGCCTACAGCACGCCGGGCGCGGCCGTGCGCACCGCGCAAAACTACGTCAGCACCGAGCAGATGGGGCAGGCGAGCAAGACGGAGGAGACGCTGTTCCCCGAGCAGCTCGTCCTGCACTTCGGCAACGGCAGCCACACGGTGCTCAATCCCGGCGACCTGCCGTTCTACAACCTCATCATGAGCAAGCTCAAGGGACGGGAGTTCCGCGGCTTCCAGCGGATGGCCGATACGGTCGTGCGCTGGAGCGAGATCCGCGACAACAACCTCGGCCTCGAGCTGCGGCTCGGCAGCGGCTTGCCGGTGACGCTGCTGTCGCGGATGCTGCAACTCGACAGCAGCGACGAGAGCTTCCTCGGCGATACGGTCGACCGCATCTGGATCTTCCGCAGCAGCAGCACGGAGGAGGTGCGGACCTTCTTCTTCAGCGCGGGCGGCGGCGTCGTCTACGAGGCGACTCAGGCCGACTTGACCGTGCGGGACGTCGAGGACGACGTCGGCCTCGGCGAATACTGGACGCCGTACGAGCCGGACGCCTACGGGCTGTACGTGCCCCGGCAGCCGGTGGAGGCGGCGCAAGCGCGGATCGGCTATCAGTCGTACTCGGCCGATCTGCTGCAGCGCAACCTGTTCATCGATCCCGGCACGACACGCATGATCAAGGACCGGGACGGCTCCCAGGTGTACACGGACGGCAAAAGGGCGCTCCAGGTCGAGCAGAACGGCCAATGGATCAGCTACACCGATCCGGCCGCGCCGCTGAGCGGCAGCGGGCAAGCGCGCAGCAACCCGGCCGGCAGCATGAGCAGCGCCATGCAGTTCGTGAACCAGCATGGCGGCTGGGACGGCTTGCATCAGCTCGTCTCGCTGGGCGGCGCGGACGCGGCGGCGGGCGGATCGGCGGGGCAGACGCCCCGGCCGGGCCAGGGAACGGCGGAGGAGCAGCATGCGCTGCTGTTCCGGCAGTATTTCCGCTTCGGCGAAAATCGCGTCCTGCCGGTCGTCCCTTCGGCGGACTTCCGGTTCGGCTTCATCCGGCTTACGGTGCAGCAAGGCTCCGTAACGACCTATGAGCGCTCGCTCATCACGCTCAACCCGTCGCCCGCGCAAAAGTCGGCCCGCTGGCTGCCGGGCGGGCAGCGTCTCGACCAGTCGCTCGCGGCCTATTCGAGGCGCTCCGAAATCGAGGCGCTCTATCCGGCGGTCAAGGCGGAGCAGGCCGAGGACGGCCAGCTGCGCTTCCTGCCGGTGTGGGCGGTGCGTCTGACGGACGGCACGGAGGAGGCGCTGGCCGGGCCGCTTGAGGAAGGCTTCGACGGCTCCGCCTTGCCGCGTGAGAATCTGTCGGCGCTCGGCGAAGCCACGAACGGCGGCGAAGCCGGCGCGGCGCCGACTCCATCGCCGCCGCAAGGCGACGGAGCGGCGCGCGAAGAGGAAGGAGGAGCGGCCCGTGGATTGGGGTAGAGCGAAGAGCGTATTGATCCTGGCGTTTCTGCTGCTCAACCTGCTGCTCGGCTATCAGCTGTGGGGCGATGTGCGGGAGCGCGTGCAGCCGAGAAGCAACTCGGCCGAGCTGTCGCCGGAGACGCTGGCGGCGCTGAAGGCGAAGCGCGTCGCGTTCTCCGGCGTCATCCCGAAGGAGACGCCGGAGCTGCATGACCTGACGTACCGGTACGTCGGACGGGCGGGAGCGCCGGCGTCTGACGCCGAATCGGCTGGCGCAGGGTCGAAGGCTGGCGCTGCGGAAAGCGGCGCAGGCGCGGAGCAGCCGGACGGCGGCGTCGCGGAGCCGGAAGGCATCACGCCGCTCGAGACGCCGGTGGACAGCCGCGTCGTCTTCCGGCGGGAGGAGCTGCTCAAGGCGCTGGGAGGAGTCATCCCGGAGCTGGACCGGTATGAGCTGGACACGCTGGGCCTCGACGACCGCAAGTTCGTGCTGTACCGGATGGAGGCTGGCCGGCCGATGTTCAACGTGCGGCTGGAGCTGTACTACAGCGACCAGCGCATCACCGGCTACCGCCAGGACCGGATCGAGCTGCTGCCGGCGGACGAGGGCCAGCGGCCGCAGCCGGTGCTGCCGGCTTCGCGGGCGATCCGCCCGGAGGTCGTCGAGAAGTACATGCCGGACGGAGCCGCGATCAAGGAGATCCGGCTCGGCTACAAGGAAGGCCAACGGTTCGATTCGGAGACGCAGGTGTCGACGCCGTCCTGGCGCATCCTGATGGAGGACGGCAGCTCGATCTATCTGCAGGCGTCCAGCGGGGAAGTGCTGATCGACAAGCCGGAGCCGTCGCCGGCATCGGGGGGCTAGCGGAACCGCCGGCAGGCGGAGCCTCTTTCCGATTCCAAAGGCGGTTTTGGCTGCTATCCTCAAAACAAAATGGCCGTCCCCTGGTCCGCGAGACGGACCGGTCGGGACGGCTCCTTTTTTCTAGCGAAATTTCCAGCACACTGTAGAGACGCCGGACGGACAATGGTACAATGGGACTTTAAGGGCTTGGATGGCCTTGCGGGCCATGGAAGGGAAGGCAAGGAGAATGGAATTCCGATTTACCGTGCTGGCCAGCGGCTCGACCGGCAATGCGACGGTCGTGCAGAGCGGGGACAAGACGGTGCTCGTCGATGCCGGGCACAGCCTCAAGAAGCTCGAAGAGCTGATGGGCAGCCGGGGCATCGCCGGCCATGACATCGACGCCGTGCTCATCACGCATGAGCATTCCGATCATATCAAGGGCCTCAACGCCCTCGCGCGCAAATACGAGCTGCCCGTGTACGCCAACGAGGCGACATGGGGAGCCCTGGAACGCCATGCCTCCCACGTGCCGCCCGAGCGGCGGATCGTGATGGGCACGGGCGAGGAGATTCGGTTCGGCAGCATGGCGGTCCGCTCGTACCCGATCTCGCATGACGCGGCGGAGCCGGTCGGCTATACGTTCACGGACGACGGCTACAAGCTGAGCCTCGCGACGGACCTCGGGTATGTCAGCGATCTGGTGCGGCGCAGCATCATCGACTCCGACGTGCTCGTGCTGGAGTCCAACCACGACCCCGAGATGCTGCGCATGGGCCGCTACCCTTGGAACATCAAGCGCCGCATCCTCAGCGACATCGGCCATCTGTCCAACGAGGCGGCCGGCGAGGCGCTGTGCGAGCTGATGACCGACCGCACGAGGCGGGTCTACCTCGCGCATCTGAGCCTCAACCACAATCTGATGGATCTGGCGAGGCTGACGGTGAACGGCGTGCTGGAGGACCGCGGGCACTTTTTCCGCAAGGACGAGCATCCGCTGCGGGACACGCATCCGTACGAGCCTACTCCATGGGATCTAATAAAGCGGAAAGCGCTCTGAGCGGCTCGCTGTCGCAGGCCTCGAGCTGAGCGGACTTCTGCTCAAGCTCCTCGCGGGTGAGGATGCCCTTGTCGACGAGCAGCTCCAGCATGGCGCTGAGCGCCAGCAGCGTCCGGTACTGCGTATCGCTCAGATCTCCGAGCTTGCCCATGACCGCGACCTGGTTCCAGGCGCTTGGAGCGGCGTCGGGAGTGGTAATGAGCTTTATATCCATCGGCTTTCTTCCTTTCCCGGTATCGGCTGGATGAGCGGGCAGGCAGCGCTGCATAGTGGTTTTATCGGCGTCACGCTGCAACATTTGAGCTTTCGCCTCCGTCTGGAAGGGGAGCTTAGGCTCGCCCTATCATTATTCTAGACGCATCTTCCGAAATCATTCCAAGAAGAGAAAAAACATCCTGTAGTCGAACCAGAAGCAGCCACGTATGCTTAGAAAATAGAGCAATCGAACGCGTGCGCAAACCACGGGAGGAGCGGGTATCATGGGTTTGTTCGAGGATGAGTTCTATTCGACAAAGATCTCCCGGCGCGCCAGCAAGACCAGCCGCAAGCAGATGTCCGGATTCCCCTTGCGCAGCCGCAAGGACTGGGGAGCCGGCCGGCTCGCCCTCTTGTCCGGGGCCTCGGGAGCCGCGATCGTGCTTGCGCTGGCGCTCGCCCTTGGCGGCGGCAGCCCGGAGGCCGCGGTCGAGACGGCGGGGACGCCGGCGGCGAGCGGACTCGTCGCCCCCGGTGATGCGATCCAGCAGACCGTCGCCGCCTCGTCCAAGGTGCGTCCGGCGGTCGTGAGCGTCGTCAACGAGCAGGCGGCGTTCCAGCCGCAGCCGCAGGACGGCGAGGACGCGCCGCAGGACGCCGAGCTGCACCCGGCGAGCGTCGGGAGCGGAGTCATCTTCGCCAAGAAGGACGGCAAGGCGTATCTGATCACCAACAACCATGTCATTGACGGCGCGGCCGGGCTCAAGGTCGTCCTGATCGACGGCGAGACGCGTCCGGCCAAGCTGGTCGGGGGCGACTACATCACCGATCTGGCCGTGCTGGAAATCGACGGCGAAGGCATCGAGACGATCGCCGAAATGGGCGACTCCGCCAAGCTGCAGTCCGGCGAGATGGTCATGGCGATCGGCAATCCGCTCGGCCTCGGCGACTCGCTGTCGATGGGCATCGTCAGCAAGACGAAGCAGATCATCCCGGTGTCGCTCAGCCAGGACGGCAACTACGACTGGGAGCAGGAGGTCATCCAGACCGACGCCTCGATCAACCAGGGCAACAGCGGCGGGCCGCTGATCGACATGCAGGGCCGGGTAATCGGCATCAACAGCATGAAGATCTCCGACATCGGCGTCGAAGGGGTCGGCTTCGCCATTCCGGTCAACAACGTCATGCCGATCGTCGATCAGCTGATGAAGACCGGCGCGGTTCCTCGCCCTTATCTCGGCGTGTACACGCTCGACCTGGCGTCCTATTACGCCCAGCAGGGGCTCGGCGGCGGCGTGCCGGACGCGGAGGACGGCGATGCCGCGGCGCAGACGCCGACCTCGCCCGGCGGTCCGAAGCTGCCGCCGGAGGTCACCTCGGGCGTCATCGTGCTGGAGTCGGTCGGACCGGCCAGCGAGGCCGGCCTGCAGTTCAACGACGTCATCACCAAGCTCGACGATCAGCCGATCGGCAGCACGATGGAGCTGCGCAAGTACCTGTACGGCAAAAAGCGCATCGGCGACAAGATCAAGGTGACGTTCTATCGCGACGGCAAGCCGGATGCGGTGACGTTCAAGCTACAGGACAAGAGCGAAGAGGAAGAGTAGGAGAAAGCGGGTCGCCGGCGGGATGCCGGCCCCGCTTTTGTGGTATAATGGCGGTAATCGACATCATTTCAGGAATGAGAATAGGGGTAGGTCATCGAATGTATTGCGTGTGCAAGGGACATATTGAGCTGGCATTGGACAAGTTCGTGGATGAGTACGAGGATGCGCCGGACATGGTGGATCTGAACGAGACGCACTTCGCGAATTGGGACCCGCCGGTAAAATGTGACTTGTGCGAGGAGAAGGCGGAATTCCTCATCGTATGAGCCGAGCAAACGTTTCGAGCGCAAAAGTCTTTCCCGAAAGGGAAAGGCTTTTTTTGCTTTTCCGCATGCATGCGCACGCCCGAAGGCCGGCCTGTGGACAGCTGGCGGCGTATCCACGGAGAGCTGTGGAAAAGCGCAATCGCCCCCTTGCGGAGAGCTTATCCACATGGGGATGAAAAAAATCCGGCGTGGCTGTCGATTCGTCCGCTTCCTGTTCGTTGTGTAGATAGAGGCAACCATTCCGCATGAAGGAGAATGATCATGAACATCGCCATTTCGAAGGACGGAACCCGCATCGCGTATGAAAAGACAGGAAAGGGGCCGGCTGTCGTGCTCGTGACGGGAGCGTTCAGCTACCGGAGCTTCCCGGACCAGGTCGAGCTGGCCCGCCTGCTGTCCGACCGCTATACCGTCTACTACTATGACCGCCGGGGAAGAGGAGACAGCGGGGATGCGGCCGTCTACGCCCCGCAGCGCGAGGTCGAGGATCTGGAGGCCGTGCTGGCGGCGGCCGGGGAGCCGGCCCGCGTATGGGCGCTGTCCTCGGGAGCGATGATCGCCCTGCGGGCGGCCGGAGGCGGGGCTGGCATCGCCAAGCTTGCGCTCCACGAGCCGCCCTTCATCGTCGGGGAGCAGGACCGGCGGCCGCCGGCCGACTTCGAGGAGCAGACGCGGAGGATCGCCGCCGCTGGCGAGC
This sequence comes from Paenibacillus sp. FSL W8-1187, assembly GCF_037965485.1. NCBI lineage: Bacteria > Bacillati > Bacillota > Bacilli > Caryophanales > Paenibacillaceae > Paenibacillus > Paenibacillus sp. FSL W8-1187. The sequence goes on along the minus strand of NZ_CP150181.1, from coordinate 5,611,359 downwards.
GGGCGGAGGCGGTGCGCTACTTCATGACCGAGGGACTGGGCGCTCCGGCGTTCGTCGTGAAGATGATGCGGATGATGCCCGGCGTATGGAAAAAGCTGCTCGCGGTCGCGCACACGCTGCCCTACGACGCGGAGCTGATGTCCGGCTATATGGACGGCAAGCCGCTCCGAGCGGCCGACTGGAGCGCCGTGACGCCGGAGACGCTCGTGCTCGCCGGCACGGAAAGCCCGGCTGGTCTTCGCCGTGGAGCGGAAGCGATCGCGGCCGCGCTTCCCTCGGCGGCGCTATGCAGCGCCAAAGGGCTCGGGCATACGAAAAAGCTCCAGCCGAAACGGATCGCGGCTGAGCTGAAAGCCTTTTTCGGCTAAATGGCCTCGAACTCTCCGCAATTGGAAGGGATAGGAAAGGGTGGGCGCGAAAAAAGAGAGGACGCGATGTCGATTCCTCCGCGCCGTGATCGACGTGTTGATAGGAAGGGAGCCGCGGCTCCCGCAACCAAAGGAGGATGAACGATGAGATTCATGATGATCGTCAAAGGAACGACCGATTCCGAAGCCGGCGTGCTGCCGGCCCCGGAGCTGATCGAGGCGATGCAGCGCTACAACGAGGAGCTGGCGCGCGCGGGCGTGCTGCTGGCGGCGGACGGCTTGCAGGCGAGCGCGAGCGGCATCCGCATCAGCTACCCGGAACCTGGAGGCAAGCCGAAGGTGGTGGACGGACCGTTCACCGAGACGAAGGAAATCATCGCCGGCTACACGCTGATCGAGGTCAAGTCGCGCGAGGAAGCGATCCAATGGGCGATGCGCATGCCGGACCCGCATGGCGGAGGACAGGGGCAGATCGAGCTGCGGCAGGTGTTCGAGCCGGAGGAGCTGACGCCGGATGCCGAGTGGCAGCAGCGGGAGCGGGAGCTGCGGCGGCAGGTGGAGGGCCAGCGCCGGGAATGAGCGAGGTTCGCCAGACGATCGAGGCGGTGTGGCGCATGGAGGCGCCCAGGCTGATCGCCGCGCTTACCCGCCTGACTCGGGATGTCGGCATCGCCGAGGATCTGGCGCAGGACGCGCTCGTCGCAGCGCTGGAAAAATGGCCGCAAACCGGCATCCCCGACAATCCGGGCGCCTGGCTCATGACAACGGCGCGGCGGCGCGGCATCGACCTCATCCGCCGCAGCCAGCTGCGGGAGCGCAAGTACGAGCAGCTGGCGGGCCATATGCCGCTCTATGCGGAGGATGAGCCGGAGCTTGACGGAGGCGTCGGCGACGACCTGCTGCGGCTGATCTTCCTGACCTGCCATCCCGTGCTGGCTCAGGAAGCCCGCGTCGCGCTGGCGCTGCGGCTGCTGTGCGGCCTGACGACGGAGCAGATCGCCCGCTCCTATCTCGCCGCCGAGCCGGCGATCGCCCAGCGGATCGTGCGCGCCAAGCGGACGCTGGCAGCGAAGCAGGTCGCGTTCGAACTGCCGGAGGGGCGGGAGCTGCAGGAGCGGCTGTCCGCCGTGCTTGAGGCGCTGTATCTGATGTTCAATGAAGGGTACGCGGCGACGTCCGGCGACGACCTGCTGCGGCCGCTGCTGTGCCGGGAGGCGCTGCGGCTGAGCCGCGTGCTTGCGGAGCTGATGCCCGGCGAGCCTGAGGTCCACGGACTCGCGCGCTGCTCGAGCTCCAGTCGTCGCGGCTCGGCCAGCGGGTGGCGCCGGACGGCCGGCTCGTCCGGCTGCGCGACCAGAACCGCGCCCGCTGGGACCGGCTGCATCTGCGGCGCGGACTGGCGGCGCTGGAGCGGGGGCGCTCGCTCGGCCGGCGCTACGGGCCGTATCTGCTGCAGGCGGCGATCGCCGCCTGCCATGCGGAGGCTCCGTCCGAGGTGGAGACGGACTGGGTGCGCATCTCGGCGCTGTACGAGGCGCTGATGCAATGCCAGCCGTCACCGGTCGTCGAGCTGAACCGCGCGGTCGCCGTGGCGATGGCGTTCGGGCCGGCGATCGGCCTGGCGATCGCCGACGAGCTGGAGCGGCGCGGCGAGCTCGCCGGCTACCACCTGCTGCCGAGCGTGCGCGGCGAGCTGCTGCTGCGGCTCGGTCGGTCCGCAGAGGCTCGCGCCGAATTCGAGCGTGCGGCCGGTCTTACCCGCAATGGCCGCGAGCGCGAGCTGCTGCTGGAGCAGGCGGCGGGCTGCGAAGCGATCTAAATCTATCACGTCGAGGAGAGATTCTATGAATCCCGAAGTAACCGCATTCCTGGAAGCCCTGAACGAGCCGTGGCAAGCGGAGCGGTCCGCCGAGCTGCGGCAGCTCGTGCACGATACGATCCCGGACGTGCAGGAGCGCATCCAGTACAAGAAGCCTCATTTCTTGAAAAACGGCAAGTATGCGGCCGTCATCTCGACGTCCAAGGACGCCGTCAGCTTTACGATCTTCAACGCCGAAGGGCTGGAGCTGCCGGAGGGCCGCTTCGACGGCCCTCCGGAGCGCAAGACGATCAAGCTGCGCAAAGGCGACGCCGTGGAGACGGAGCTGCTGGCGCCGCTGCTCGCGCAGGCGAGCGCCGGGCTGGGCTGAACGAAGAGGAAGCCGGCGGGCGCGCAGCTCGCACCGGCAAGCGCGGGGCTGGGCCGAGAACGGACAAGAATCCGGCGGCCGCTCTCCCGGAGACGTGGAGCGTCCTCGTTGCTGTGCCCGAAGCTGCCGCAAGCAAAGCTCGACGACTCTCATGCCGCATGTTTTGAAAAAGGCTGTGCCCGACATCCGCTTCGGCGGACCGGGCACAGCCTTTTTGACGTCGAGGCTTATTCTTATTCTTCTTCCTCTGTCACCGTCAGCTCGACCGTATTGGAGCGCGCCGAGGCCCGCTCCAGGCTGCCGGACACGCGGACAAAGGAGTAGCGCACCGAAGCGAAATTGGCGATGCGATGCGCCTGCAGCGAGGCAGGCACGCGCGCCTGGAACGAAGCCTCGACCGCCGCGCCTGGCGCGAGGTCGCCGAGCGACGCGCCTTCGAGCGTTTGGCGCGGAGCCTTGACGCCGGCGATGACGAGGCTGTCCGGCACGAGCTGCAGGCCCGATTGCAGCCGGTCGAATAGCGCGAGATTCGCCAGCGGCCGGTCGCTGACGTTGCGCGCCTCGATCCGGAACCGCACGACATCGCCCGGGTAGGTCGTCTGGCGGTCGGCGCTTTTGCGCACCTGCAGCAGCGACGGCAGCACGAGCACGGCCGCTTCCGCCGACTGCGGATCGGTCTGCGGCGAATGAGCGCGCACCGTGTTGACGATCGTGGAGCCGGGCACCGCCGTCTCGGGAATCGTGTACGGAACGGAGACGGTGCCTCCGGCGCCGACGATGGAGGTCGGCGAGCCGCTGGAGAACACCGACACGACCGTATCGATGCCGAGCAGGGGGTCGGTCAAGCGCAGCGGGCTGAGCGGCACGTTGCCGATGTTGCGCAGCCGAATCTGAAAGGCGATCGTCTGCCCCGGCCGTCCCTGGGCCGGAACGGCCGTCTTGGCCAGCAGCAGCAGCGGCAGCGCGCGCACGGAGATGCTGGCGGCTGCCTGGAGCGGCGGCGTCTGGTCGCTGACTACGGTCGTACGGTTGACGATCGCAGAGCCGCCGGCTGCGGTGCGGGGCACGCGGTAGTCGGCGAACAGTACGACGCTGCGGCCTGCCGGAATTTCCGTGATGAGCTGGGAGAAGCCGATGAACTGGTCGACGAGCCGGACGTTCGTGACCGGCGCATTGGAGGCGTTGCGCACGGCGATGGCGAAGCGCACCGTCTCTCCCGGCAGCGCGGACGACGGCTCGACGGACTTTTCCACGGTCAGGCTGAAGCCTGAGCGCACCGTGAGCGAGACGCTGGACAATACCGGAGCCGTCTGGTCGGAGACGGCGGCAGCCGTGTTGTCGATGACGGAGCCGGCGACGGCATCTTCGGGAATCTCGTACGGCTGGCGGAACGACTCCGACGCTCCCGGCTCCAGCACTGCCAGCCGAGCTTCCAGTCCGATGCGGGAGTCGGTCAGCACGACGTTCGTGAGCGTCGTATTGCCGGTATTGAGTACGGTCGCCGAGTAGACGACGGTCTCTCCGGGGAACGCCGCCGGGACGCTCACCGCCTTGAACACGGCCAGCTGCGGCGCCGCCGACACCGCGACCTGCGCCGTCGCCGAGACGGTAGCGGTCTGGTCGGAAAGGGCATAGGCCGTATTGTCCAGCACGGTTCCGGCCGCCAGGCCGGGAGGCACGATGCGCGCCGCCGGGACGACGATCGACTCGCCCGGCTCGAGCAGCGGCACGCGCAGCTGAACGCCGGCCTCGTCGTCTTCGATGAGCACGTTCGTCACGCGGACCGGTCCGGCATTGGTCACGACGATCGTATAGGCGATCGCCTCCAGCGGAGCCGCTTCCGCACGGTCCGCCGTCTTGACGATCGTCAGCGCGGAGGCCGGAGCGATAGCGACGCGCGCCGAAGCCTCGAGCGGTGCGGTCTGGTCGGAGGCGGCGACGGCGGTGTTGACCAGCACCGTCTGCGGCGGCGCGTCGGCCGGCACGACGAACGTCGCGGTCAGGCTGATCTCGCCGCCCGGCGCTAGCGTCGGCACGACGCTGTCGAGCCCGCTCAGCGGATCGGTGACGCGCACGTTCGTAAGCAGGACGTTGCCGATGTTCAGCAGCGTGAACGTGTAGAGGATCGTGTCGCCGGGCAATGCGGTCGGCACGCTCGCCGTCTTTTGGAAGGCGAGGGCGGGCAGAGGACCGACCGTCACCGTGGCGTCCGCGCTCTGAAGCGGCGTCTGATCGGAAGCGGCCGTCGCCACGTTGGCGATGACCGTACCTTCCGGAGTGAACGGCGGCACGGTCGTCTCCCCGGCCAGAACGACCTGCTCGCCCGGCACAAGCCGGTCGATCGACTCGGAGATCGACAGCAGCGCGTCTTGGATGAATACGGCCGTCAGATCGGCCCCGCCTGCGTTGGTCACGACGATGCGGTACTGGATCGTCTCGCCCGGCAGCGCGACCGTCCGGTCGGCGAGCTTCTCGAGCTCAAGGCGGTAGAACGGCAGCACGAGCACCTCGGCCGTATCCTCCTGCAGCCCGGTCTGGGTCGAGAGAGCCGTCGCCGTATTGATGAGCAGCGTGCCGGGCGGCACGGAAAGCGGCACGGTCAAGATGCGGGTGAACGACACTTCTTGCCCGGAAGGAAGCGACAGGATCGTCTCGTTCAGCCCCAGCTGCACGTCGGCGATGCGCACGTTCGTCAGCGGCACGTCGCCGACGTTGACGACGCTGATCGCATACTCGACCGTGCCGCCCTGGATGACCTCGGAGCGGTCGGCCGTCTTGGACAGCACGAGCGCCGGCACGGCGATGATCTGGAGCGACGCGCTTGCCTCGTTGCTGGTGACCTCTCCCTCCGGTCCCAAGGATATCGCCGCCGCGAGGTTGGTGAGCACCCCGCCGGGCGGCACGGCGTCCGGCGTGTAGGGCTGCTGGTAGAGCACCGATTCTCCGGGCAGAATCTGATCGAACGTCAGCGTCAGGCCGAGCACGGAGTCGCGGAGCGTGACGTTTGTCAAGGTGATGCTGCCGGTATTGATCAGCTCGAATTCGATTACGGCCGTCTCCCCGAGGCGGACCGAGGCGGGCGAGACGCTTTTGACCAGACGCAGGCTTTCCGGTCCAGCCAGCACAAGCACGACGGCGGAGTCCTGCACAGGCGCCGTCTGGTCGCTCGTCGCCGTCACGACGTTGGTGATGCGGCCGTCCACGATGAACGGAGGGCCGGCCGTAATCGACAGGACCACCTCCTGCGTCTCCCCGATCGCGAGCGACACGGGGCCGCTAGGCACAGGCAGCAGGGAGTCGGAGAACTGCACGTTCGTCAGCGGGACGTTGCCGGCGTTGGTCAGCTCGATCGTATAGATGACCTCTCCGCCTTCGACGACGGCCGGCCGGTCGGCCCGCTTGGCCAGCAGCAGCTCCGGCACCGGCACGATCTCCACCGCAGCCTCGGTCTCGGCGGAGGCTTCCTCGCTGACGGCCGTCGCTACGTTGACGAGCAGGCCGGCCGGCGTGCCCGGCTGGACGAGATAGGGGACGGAGAAGAACAGGCTCTCGCCCGGATTGAGCTGATCGACGAGCTCCTCGAAGCCAAGCATCGGATCGGAGATGACCAGGCTGTGGAGCACGGTGTTGCCGGTGTTGATGACCTCGATCGTGTACGGGATCAAGTCGCCGGGCCGCGCGGAGGAAACGCCTCCGCTGCTCTTGATGATGGCCACGCTCGGCTCGAAGCGCCGCTGGTCCAGCACTTCGCGGTAGTTTTCGTAATACGTGTCGACGTAGAACGGCTCGACCGGCTCATAGCCTTCCGGCGCCTGCGTTTCTTCGACCAGGTAGATTCCCGGCTGCAGGATGGCGACCGCCTGGCCGTTGGCGTCGGTGACGACGTACAGGACGTCCGGGCCGGAGAAGCGGAATTCGGCTCCGGCAATCGGGACTCCCGTCTCGGCATCGAGCTTGCGCAGGAAGAACTCGACGATCGCGCGGAAATTCACGATCTCGATGACCTGGTATTCGCCCGGCTTGAGAATCGAGAACCGGTACGGGTAATAAACCGGCTCGTAGCCGGGAGGGGGGATGATTTCCGCGATCTCGTATTCGCCGAGCGGCAGGTCGCCGAGGAAGATGCGGCCGGCGTAGTCGGTCAGATTGAAGGAGTCGTAGGGAACGGTGAGGCCGACGACCCGGATGCCGGCTCCCGGCAGCGGGTTGCCGAACTCGTCGCGCTTGAACAGCTCGACCGCCCCAGTCGCGTTGAAGTTTTCCAGGATGGCGATGCCCTCGGGAGCGGGACCGACCGGGGTCCGACCGAACTCGTACTGGGCGTTGGAGTCAAGGAAGACAGCTTCGTCGAAGCCCTGCAGCGTCGCATACACCTCGCCGTAGGACGACGCGACGATATCCTGCGGAACCGAGCCGCTGCCGAAGACGACCGAGCCGACGATCGTGCCCGAGTCGGGATCGATGCCGTAGACCGTGCCCTCCGTGCCGGTCGCATAGAGCCGCGAGCCGTAGGGCTGCGTCGCCAGGTTGTTCACGGGCTCGGGAACGGCTATCGTGGCGATGATCGTGTTGGACAGCGCATCGATGACGCGGATGCCCTCGGCGCTGCCCGCATAGACGCGGCTGCTGCCGTAGTCGACGGCGACGGCGTATCCTCCCGCCGGATCGCCGAGATCGATCGTCGCCAGCACCGACTGTGTCGGCACGTCGATGACGGTGACGTAGCCGCCGGTCGTCGTGACATACACGCGCTGGCCGCTGTTCGCGGCGGCGACCTTCTGAGGCGCTCCGAACGCCGGGTCGATCGCGATCGTGGCGACAAGATTGCCGTTCAGCGCGCTCAGCACCGATACGTCGGCGCTGCCGGAGTTGGCGACGTACAGCAGCTGGCTGTCCGGCGTCAGATCGATGCCGACCGGAGCCGTGCCGACCGGAGCGCTGTAGAACGGATAAAATCCTTCCGCTTCGATGAAGGCGACCGCATTATCTCCTTCCAGCGTCACGAAGACGCGTCGTATATCCTCGCTGGCTGCGACGTAACGCGGCGTCTGGCCGACCGGAAATCGAGCGATCTCCACCCGGCTGAACACCGAGACGACCGACATGTCGTTGCCTTGCGTGTTGGCGATGAACAAGACCGTGGATTCGGGTCCGGGCAACGGAGCCACCTGCCTTTGCAAAAGATGACCATCCGTTCAGCTTATGACGGCGAGGCTGGGCTCATGCCCCTTGCGTCGGCCTTGTGATTTCCATCACAACCCCGGCGTGCGATTGCTGGCACAATAGACCCAGCTAGAAGCCTCACCCATTTAGGTCGAAAGAAGGGGAAAGCATGGATGTGGTTGAGCTGTCGCGGCTTCAGTTCGCGTCGACGACGATTTTTCACTTTTTCTTCGTGCCGGTCAGCATCGGGCTCGCGCTGCTGCTCGCGATCATGGAGACTCTCTACGTGCGCCGGGGAGACGAGACGTACAAGCGCATGGCCCAATTCTGGGGCAAGCTGTTCCTGATCAACTTCGCGATCGGCGTCGTGACGGGCATCCTGCAGGAATTCCAGTTCGGCATGAACTGGTCGGACTACTCGCGCTTCGTCGGGGACGTGTTCGGCGCGCCGCTCGCGGTTGAGGCGCTGCTGGCGTTTTTCCTGGAGTCGACGTTCATCGGCATCTGGATCTTCGGCTGGGATAAAGTGTCCAAGAAGGTCCATCTGCTGTCCATCTGGATGGTCGCGCTCGGCACGACGATGTCCGCCTTCTGGATCCTCACGGCGAACTCGTTCATGCAGCATCCGGTCGGCTTCGCGATCACGAACGGCCGGGCGGAGATGAACGACTTCTGGGCGCTCGTCACGAACGGCCAGGTGCTCGTCGAGTTCCCGCATACGGTGTTCGGCGCGTTCGCCACCGGGGCGTTCCTCGTGCTCGGCATCAGCGCCTGGAAGCTGCTGCGGCGGCAGGACGCGGACTTTTTCCTCCGGTCGTTCAAGATCGCCGCGCTCGTCGCTGTCAGCTCCTCGATCCTCATCGCCTTCGCCGGCCACTGGCAGGCGCAGTACCTCGTGCACACGCAGCCGATGAAGATGGCCGCCGCCGAAGGGCTGTGGGGCGAGAGCGGCGATCCGGCCGCGTGGACGGTCGTCGCCAGCATCGATCCCGACAACAAGGTGAGCAAGCATGAGCTGCAGATTCCATATCTGCTCAGCTTCCTCTCCTACAGCCGCTTCAGCGGCGAGGTGAAAGGGATGAACGAGCTGCAGGCCGAGTACGAGCAGCAGTACGGCCCGGGCGATTACATCCCGCCGGTGCGCACGACGTTCTGGAGCTTCCGCATCATGGTCGCCGCCGGCATGGCGATGATCTTCATCGGCATGTACGCCTCGTGGCTCATCTGGCGCCAAAAGCTCGCCGGCATGGGGCGCGGGTTCCTGCGGCTCTGCTTCGCCGGCCTGCTGCTGCCGCCGATCGCCAATACGGCCGGCTGGTGCATGACGGAGTTCGGCCGCCAGCCGTGGACGGTGTTCGGCCTGATGACGACGGCGGACAGCGTGAGCCCCGGCGTCACCGCCGGCGAGGTGCTGTTCTCGCTGATCGTATTCAACGGCATTTACGCGGCGCTGGCCGCCGTGCTCGTGTACCTGTTCGTGAAGGTCATCCAGAAAGGGCCTTACGCGTCGGCGGAAGAAGAGGCGGATTCGGGGCCGCTGCCGCCGCGCCGCCCGGGAAAGGAGGCGCCTCATGCTCACGCTTAGCGATCTGTGGTTCATCCTGATCGGCGTCCTGTTCGTCGGCTTCTTCTTCCTCGAAGGGTTCGACTTCGGCGTCGGCATGCAGTCGCAGCTGCTCGCCCGCACGGAATCCGAGCGGCGCGTCATGATCAACTCGATCGGCCCATTCTGGGACGCCAACGAGGTCTGGCTGCTGACGGGAGCGGGTGCGATGTTCGCGGCGTTCCCGCACTGGTACGCGACGCTGTTCAGCGGCTTCTACGTGCCGTTCGTGCTCGCTCTCCTCGGCCTCATCCTGCGCGGCGTGGCGTTCGAGTTCCGCGGCAAGGCGCAGAGCCTGGGCTGGAAAAGGACATGGGACGCCGCGATTCTGACCGGCAGCTTCCTGCCGCCGTTCCTGCTGGCCGTCGTGTTCGCCTGCTTCATCCGCGGCCTGCCGATCGATGCCGACATGGAGATGCATGCCTCGCTGCTGGGCGACATCGTGAACGGCTATACGGTGCTCGCCGGCATCGCCGTCGTGCTGCTGTGCAATGTGCACGGCCTGCTGTTCACGGCGCTGCGCGTCACGGGCGAGCTGCAGGAGCGGGCGCGGCGGCGCGCCCGGCTGCTGCTGCTCCCGACCGGCGTGGCGCTCGCCGGCCTCGTCGCCGCGACCGCATTCGAGACGGACATCTTCGACGTCCGCGGGCCGCTCCTCTACGCGCTCTGCGCCGTCGGCGCGGCGGCGCTCGCGCTCGCCTGGCGGCTGGCCGGCGCCGGCCGCGACGGCTGGGCGTTCGGCATGACGGGGCTGACGCTCGCGGCGATGGTGTCGTCCGTCTTTGTCGGCCTGTTCCCCCGGGTCATGGTCAGCAGCCTCGACGCCGCCTACAGCATGACGGTCGCCGGCTCGGCATCGGGCGCCTACTCGCTCAAGGTGATGACGATCGTGGCGCTGACGCTGCTGCCGTTCGTGCTCGGCTATCAGGCGTGGAGCTACTTCATCTTCCACAAGCGCCTCCATGCCAAGGATCATCTGGAATACTAGAACGAGATCAAGACGAAGGAGACGGTGAGCGCGGATGGACCGGAACTTGCTGACGTACAAAGGAATCCACAAGGCGCTGGGCCTCATCGGCGCGCTTGCCGTCCTGCAGACCGCCTGCATCGCGCTCGCGGCGGCGGGACTGGCGGAGGCCGTCTCCTCGCTGTTCGCGGGACAACCGGCGAAGGAGCAATGGCGCCCGGCGCTGTTGTTCCTTCTTGCTTTCATGGGAAGGCATGGCTGCGCGGCGCTGTCCGCCCGCATCGCCTGGCGGTTCGCCGAAACGACGGCCGCCGCGCTGCGGCGGGCGATGCTGGAGCGGCTGCTGCGGCTCGGCTCCCGAGCTGCCGGCGACCTAGGCGTCGGCGGCTGGGTGACGCTCGCGCTGGAGGGGACGGGCAAGTTCCGCGCCTACCTCGAGCTGATCCTGCCGCGGATGGCCGGCATGGCGGCGACGCCGGCGCTGCTGCTCGTCTGCGTGCTGGCGCTCGACCGGCTGAGCGCCTTCATCCTGCTCGTGACGCTGCCGATCCTGATCGTGTTCCTCATCCTGATCGGCATGACCGCGCGCGGGCAGATGGACCGCCAGCTGGCGACGTACCGGCGGCTCGCGGGCCACTTCGTCGACTCGCTGCGGGGGCTGGAGACGCTGTTCGTGCTCGGCCGCAGCCGCTCGCATCGCCGCAGCATCGAGGACGTCAGCGAGCGGTACCGGGCGGCGACGATGAAGACGCTGCGCGTGGCGTTCCTCAGCTCGTTTGCGCTCGATTTCTTCACGATGCTGTCGGTCGCCTCGGTGGCGGTGAGCCTCGGCGTGCGGCTGGTGAACGGCCAGATGGAGCTCGTCACCGCGCTCACGGTGCTGATCCTCGCGCCGGAGTATTTCCTGCCGGTGCGCCAGGTCGGCGCGGACTTCCACGCCACGCTCGACGGCAAGGAGGCCGGCGAGGCGATGCGCGCCGTCATCGAGATGCCGGCGCCGGAGGCGAGGCTGCTCGGCATGGCGGCGGAGCGGACGGAAGCAGAGGGAGCAGAGGCGGAAGGCGGGGCTTTTCCCCCGTATCGCGATCCGTTCGCCTGGGGGCCGCACAGCCGCCTGCGGCTGGAGGGCGTCGGCGTCCGGCATGGCGACGGTCCGGCCTCGCTGGAGAGCGTCAGCCTGGAGCTGCGCGCCGGCGAGCGCGTCGGCATCGTCGGAGCGAGCGGCGCGGGCAAGTCGACGCTGCTGGGCGTGCTGGGCGGCTTCCTCGCTCCGACGGAAGGCTCGGCCGTGCTGGAGAGCCGTCGCTGGAGCGGCTTGACGGCGGACGGCTGGCGTTCGCAGATCTCCTACATTCCGCAGCGGCCGCATCTGTTCGGCGGCACGCTCGGCGACAACATCCGGCTGTACCAGCCGGAGGCGACGGATGAGGCGACGGCCGCCGCTGCTCGGGCCGCCGGCCTCGGGCCGCTGCTGCGCTCGCTGCCGCTCGGCCTGCAGGAGCCGATCGGCGAGGGCGGCCGACAGCTGAGCGGCGGCCAGCGGCAGCGCGTGGCGCTCGCGCGGGCGCTGCTCGGACAGCGGCCGATCGTGCTGCTCGACGAGCCGACGGCTCATTTGGACATCGAGACGGAGTATGAGCTCAAGCCGTCGATGCTCCCTCTTTTTGAAGGGCGGCTCGTCGTGCTCGCGACCCATCGGCTGCACTGGATGGAGCAGATGGACCGCATCGTCGTGCTGGACGGCGGCCGGATCGTCGAGTCCGGCACTCCGGAGGAGCTGATGGCGCTTCGCGGCGCCTACTATGACCTGGCCACGGCCGGATGGGAGGAGAGCGCATGAGCCGGCCGCGCTGGATTGCACCGTATCTGTCCCTCTACCGGTGGCGGATGCTGCTGTCGCTGCTGCTCGGCACGCTGACCGTCTTCGCCGCCGCGGCGCTGATGTTCACGTCCGGCTTCCTCATCTCCAAGTCGTCCACTCCGATCGAGAACATCCTCATGGTCTACGTCCCGATCGTCGGCGTGCGCGCCTTCGGCACGAGCCGGGCCGTGCTGAGCTATGTCGAAAAGCTGTGCAGCCACGACACGGTGCTGCGCATCCTGTCGAGCATGCGCGTGCGGCTGTATCGAATTCTGGCGCCGCAGGCGATGGAGCTGGCGGCGCGCTGCCGCACGGGCGACCTGCTCGGGCTGCTCGCCGAGGACATCGAGCAGCTGCAGCAGGTATTCCTGCGCGTCGTATTCCCGGTCGCTGCGGCGCTGGCGCTGTACGCCGCCGTCGTCGCGGGACTCGGCCGCTTCGATGCCGGCTTCGCTCTGTTGGCCGGCCTGTACCTGCTGCTGCTGATCGCCGTGCTGCCGCTCGTCTCGCTGCTGCGGACGCGCCGCGCCCAGCGGCAGGTCAAGGAGCGTCGGGCCCGCTTGTACCGGTCGCTGACCGACGCCGTGCTCGGACTCGACGACTGGATGCTGAGCGGGCAGCAGGCGCGCTTCCTCGTCGGCTACGAGGACGACGAGCGTTTCGTCGCGGCGGCCGACGGCGAGCTGCGCCAGTGGGCGCGCCGCCGCCAGCTGCTCGGCCAGGCGCTCGTCGGCTTCGCCGTCGTCGCCGTCGTCGCCTGGGCGGGCGGCGAGGCGGGAGCCGGGCGGCTTGAGCCGACGCTCATCGCCGCGTTCGCGTTGGCGGTGTTTCCGCTGGCGGACGCCTGGCTGCCGCTGTCCGAGGCGGCGGAGCGCATCCCCGCTTATCGCCGCTCGCTGGAGCGGCTGAGAGGCTTGCAGCAGGCGGGAATGAACGGAGAGGATTACTCGGTCATACAAAATGTTACCGAGGAAATAAGAGAATTCGAGATAAAGAAGGAGAATAGAGAAGGAGATGCAGTTAAGCATGCTAGAGAGCTTGCGGCAGCGGGGTCGGTACGGAACGGGCTGACGGGCGGAGTATCCGGCGGCGCATTCGGCCTGGCGGGGGGAGGCGGATGGAGCGGGACGGCCGCTGCGGCGGAGCGAGGACTGGGGAGCGAGAGCTTCCAGAAGGCTGACGTATCGGGGCGGGGACCGGGCATCGACCGCTTGCAGAAGGCTGAAGGATCGGAGCGGAGATTGGGGATCGAGCGCTTGCAGAAGGCTGACGCATCGGAGCGGCGGCGCAGGGATAGAAGCTTCCGAGGGACGGCTGACGAAGGGAGCGCTCTGCATCTGCGCCGCCCGTCGGCGGTGACGGTCGAGCTTCGGGACGCCGGCTATCGCTACGGCGGCGAAGCGGCCTGCGCGCTGAAGCATGTCGATCTCTGTCTGCCGCAGGGCGCGAAAATCGCCGTGCTCGGCCCGAGCGGCGCGGGCAAGTCGACGCTGCTCAAGCTGCTGTTCGGCGCGCTGAGGCCGACCGCCGGGAGCGCGCGCATCGGCTCGCGGGCGGCGGCCGACTACGGCGAGCGGATCTCGGAGCTGGTCGCCGTGCTGAACCAGGCTCCGCATCTGTTCGACGACACGATCGCGGCGAACATCCGGCTCGGCCGTCCGGAAGCGACGGACGCCGAGGTGGCGCGCGCCGCCTCGCTGGCGCGGCTGGACGCGGTGACGGAGTCGCTGCCGTTGGGCCTTGCCACGCGAGTGGAGGAGGCGGGCAAGCGCTTCTCCGGTGGCGAGCGGCAGCGCATCGCGCTGGCCCGCATCCTGCTGCAGGACGCGCCGGTCGTGCTGCTCGACGAGCCGGCCGCCGGGCTCGACCCGCGCACCGAGCGCGAGTTGCTGGCGACGATCTTCGCCGCGCTGGAGGGGCGGACGATCGTCTGGGTGACGCATCATCTCGCCGGCGTCGAGCGCATGGACGAGATCGTGTTCCTGGACCGCGGCGAGATCACGATGCGCGGCACCCACGCCGAGCTGCTGGCGCGCGAGGAGCGGTATCGGCGGCTGCGGGAGCTGGACCGGGGCGATTTCCGTCGTGAAGCGGCCATCTTCAAGCGAAGGGATTGAAAGAGGAGAATCGGCCTATTTTTTATTATGAATTTTTTTAATAAAATGGATGTCATTGGGGGGTGCTAGAAAATTGAATGAAGAAGATGTGCAACAAATCATTCAAAGTCTAACTAATTCTGCTGGCTCCAACCAAGAGATAGCGGGCAAGCTTCAATTCATGGGAATGTCCGTTTCTTCCATGGCTGATCAGCTTGAAGAAGCGAATCGGAATCTGGAGATTCTTCTCTACCTGATAGGTGCGATGATCGTCTTGATCGCGATCGGTCTGGCATTCCTGATTTTCAAAAAAGCCAAGTCTTGATCTGCGCGGGTTCGTGCCGAGACAAGCGTCGCTAGAGTTGCCAAAAAAGCCCCTGCGCCGCCGAAGCGGAAGCAGGGGCTTGCTTTTGTTGGGAGCCTTACGCTTTGCCGGAAGAACCGAACTCGCGCATTTTGCCTTGAACCGTCGCCTTGATGGCGTCGCGGCCTGGGGCGAGGAATTTGCGCGGATCGTAGACTTCGAGGTCCTTCGTCACGATTTCGCGGACTTTTTTGGTGAACTCGATCTGGTTCTCGGTGTTGACGTTGATCTTCGCCGTGCCGAGGCCGATGGAGCGCTTGATGTGCTCGGTCGGGATGCCCGTGCCGCCGTGCAGGACGAGCGGCAGCTTGATCGTCTGGCAGATCTCTTCCATCTCTTTGAAGCCGAGGTTCGGCTCGCCTTTGTAAGGGCCGTGCACGGAGCCGAGGGCCGGAGCGAGGCAGTCGATGCCGGTGCGCTGCACGAGCTCGAAGCATTCCTTCGGATCGGCGTAGATGACGCCGTCTGCAACGACGTCGTCCTCTTGGCCGCCGACGGTGCCGAGCTCGGCTTCGACGGACACGCCTTTGCTATGCGCGTACTCGACGACTTGCTTGGTCGTCGCCACGTTTTCTTCGAACGGATGATGCGAAGCGTCGATCATGACGGACGTGAAGCCGGCGTCGATCGCAGCCTTACACTTCTCGAAGCTGGAGCCGTGGTCGAGGTGGATCGCTACCGGTACCGTGATCTTCATCTCTTCGATCAGGGCGCTGACGATGTTCGTCACGACCTTGAAGCCGCCCATGTAGCGGGCTGCGCCTTCGGAGACGCCGAGGATGACCGGGGACTTCTCTTCTTCGGCGGCCGCGAGGATCGCTTGCGTCCACTCCAGGTTGTTGATGTTGAACTGGCCGACCGCGTAGTGCTCCTCGAGCGCCTTGTTGAGCATGTCCTTCATGGAAACGAGTGCCATTGTAACTCCTCCTAATGTCTGATGTCTGCAGCAGGTTTCTCCTCATGCCGGGGCATGAGAATGGCAAAGTAGGGCCTCGGCCCGTGCTTGTCTTTCGTTATTTTAACATAAATGAGGGGCTTTGAACCTGCAATTTCAGACAGGAATCGCGCGCAATTCGTTACGAAAAGAAGGCATTGGGCTTAAAATTCCGCTAAAGCGTGGCAATTATGCGCGATATGGAACAAGCTTCCTTCGGAATCCGGGCAGGCGGCAAGGCGGTTCCAGGGGTGCCGCCGGAGGCGGATTCGCTTGCGCCGTCCGGCAAGGGGTATACTGGAGGAAACGTTGGCTAGGCCAAGGAGGTCATCCAAGCATGAGCGAAACGAAGGCAAGCGCCGCGGCGGCAGGCTGGCAGCTGGAGAACGGCTACGCCGAGCTGCCCGAAACGCTGTTCACCAGGCAGCATCCGCTGCCGGTCCGCGCGCCCGCGCTGGCCGTGCTGAACCGCCCGCTGGCAAAGGAGCTCGGACTCGATGCCGACGCGCTGGCAGGCGCGGACGGAGCGGAGGTGTTCGCCGGGAACCGGCTGCCCGAGGGCGCCGAGCCGCTGGCGCAGGCTTACGCGGGGCATCAGTTCGGCTACTTCAACCGGCTCGGCGACGGGCGCGCGGTGCTGCTCGGCGAGCAGCGGACGCCTTCCGGAGGGCTGCGCGACATCCAGCTCAAGGGCTCCGGGCGCACGCCGTACTCGCGCGGAGGCGACGGGCGCGCCGCGCTCGGCCCGATGCTGCGCGAATACATCATCAGCGAAGCGATGCACGGGCTCGGCATCCCGACGACGCGCAGCCTCGCGGTCGCGACGACCGGCGAGCAGATCGTGCGCGAGTCGCTGGAGACCGGCGCGGTGCTGACCCGCGTCGCGGCGAGCCATCTGCGCGTCGGCACGTTCCAGTTCGCTGCCCAGTGGGGCTCGCCGGACGAGCTGCGGCAGCTCGTCGACTACGCGCTGCGCCGCCACGATCCGCAAGGGTGGAGCGAGGCCGAGGCGGCGGGAGCGGACGGCTCCGCCCGCGCGCTGCGGCTGCTGCAGGGTACGGTCGCGCGTCAAGCGCCGCTGATCGCGTCGTGGCAGCTCGTCGGCTTCGTGCACGGCGTCATGAATACCGACAACATGACGATCAGCGGCGAGACGATCGACTACGGCCCGTGCGCTTTTCTCGACCGGTTCGATCCGGCGACGGTGTTCAGCTCGATCGACTCGCAGGGACGCTATGCCTACGGCAACCAGCCATATATCGCGGCCTGGAACCTCGCGCGCCTCGCGGAGTCGCTGCTGCCGCTGCTGCATGAAGACCAGGAGCAGGCTCTGGAGCTGGCGGAAAGCGCGCTCGCGGCGTTCGAGGGCGCCTATCACGGGCACTGGCTGGCGGGGATGAGAAACAAGCTCGGCTTGCTCGGCACGGAAGAAGGCGACGAGGAGCTCGCCGCCGGGCTGCTGCGGCTCATGCAGGAGCAGGGCGCGGATTATACGAACGCGTTCCGCGCCTTGACGCTCGGGCAGGCTGAGGCGGCCGGGCTGGGCGGCGACGGGTATGCGGACTGGCTCCGAAGCTGGCGCGAGCGCCGCGGACGTCATGGCGACGCCGCCGCATCGGAGGCGCTCATGCGCCGCAGCAACCCGAGCGTCATCCCGCGCAACCATCGCGTCGAGGAGGCTTTGGCGGCGGCCGAAACGGGCGATTTCGGCGTCATGGAGCGGCTGCTGGCCGCTCTGGCCGACCCGTACGCCTATACGCCTGAGCAAGAGGAATACGCCGGGGCCGCCCCGGCTAGCGATCGTCCGTATCGGACGTTCTGCGGGACGTAAGGGCCGGACCCGAGGCCACGGGCTCGAACCAAGGCACAAACCTGCCTTGGATCGGGCGGACCCGGGCTCGAAAGCCAAAACCAAGGCACAAACCTGCCTTGGATCGGGCGAACCCGGGCCCGAAAGCCAAAACCAAGGCACAAATCTGCCTTGGATCGGGCGGACCCGGGCCCGAAAGCCGAAACCAAGGCACAAACCTGCCTTGGATCGGCGAACCCGGGCCCGAAAGCCGAAACCAAGGCACAAACCTGCCTTGGATGGGCGAACCCGGGCCCGAAAGCCAAAACCAAGGCACAAACCTGCCCTGGATGGGCGGCTCATCTGCGGATGAGCCGCTCTTTTTTGGACATCTTACTCCTATATTCCAGATAAGGGAGACGATGAACGATGAGCTTCAGCCGCATCACCGTCGCGGGCAGCGGCGTGCTGGGCAGCCAGATCGCGTTCCAGGCCGCGTTCAAGCGGTTCGACGTGACCGTATACGACATCAACGACGAGGCGCTGGCCAAGGCGAAGGAGCGCATTGAGGCGCTGAAGCCGCGCTACATGGCGGATCTCGGCGCTTCGCAGCAGGAGCTCGACGACGCCTACAGGCGCATGGCGTTCGAGAGCGACCTGGCCAAGGCGGTCGAGCATGCCGACCTCGTCATCGAGGCGGTGCCGGAAGTCGTCGACATCAAGACGGACTTCTACCGCCGGCTCGGGGCGGTCGCACCGCTGCACACCGTGTTCGCGACGAACTCGTCGACGCTGCTGCCGAGCCAGTTCGCCGAGGCGACGGGGCGGCCGGAGAAGTTTCTTGCGCTTCATTTTGCCAATGAGATCTGGAAAAACAACACCGCCGAGATCATGCGCCATCCCGGCACGGACGAGGGCGTGTTCGGCGCGGTCGTCGGCTTCGCCAAGAAGATCGGCATGATCGCGCTGCCGCTGCGCAAGGAGCAGCCTGGCTACATCCTCAACTCGCTGCTCGTGCCGCTGCTGGACGCCGCGCAGCTGCTGCTCGTCAAGGAGGTCGCCGACGTCGAGACGATCGACAAGACGTGGATGGCGGCGACCGGCGCGCCGCTCGGCCCGTTCGCGATCCTCGACGTCGTCGGCATCAACACTGCCTACAACATCGGCCTCGCCAAGGCGAAGGCGACCGGCGACCCGCTGTACCAGGCCGTCGCGGACAAGCTCAAGCGCGACTACATTGACCAGAACCGGCTCGGCCGCGAGACCGGCGCCGGGTTCTACACCTATCCCGACCCGAGCTTCGCGCGGCCGGACTTTCTGAGCGCAGAGGTCAACTGATACCGCAACTCCATTCCTCTTTCGCGCGTCCATGTTAGGGAAAGAACTCGCATCTGCGAGTGCGAGCGAAAGGGAGGACGACTTCGTGAACGTACGTGCCGCTGCGCCTGATCGAAGAGGTGCGTCAACGGTGTTTGTTATGCTCATCATCCTGCTTTTTTGCTTCGCTTGCACAAACCATACAGATGGTGATGGGAGTAAAAAGGAAAGCATTTCAGTGCATCATTTAAAAGGTTTAATCCAAAGCGGGACGACGTTGAATTGGGAAAGGTGCTGCCTGCTCACATTTGTGAGAAGCAGCACCTTTTTCACAGAAGGCCACTTTCAACGAACTCATTCAGCTCTTGGAACAATTGCCTTCCTTAGTAAGCCGTCCAGCCGGCATCGGCCGCGATGACCGTGCCGTTGACGAAGCTGGAGTCGTCGGAAGCGAGGAACAGCGCGACCTTGGCGATCTCCTCGGCCGTGCCGACGCGCGGGTTGACGCCCATGCCGGCCATCGCGCGGCTCATGCCGAACTCGTTCGGCTGGCCCATCGTGGCGCTGATGTTCGTCTGCACGCCGCCCGGAGCGATGCCGTTGCAGCGGATGCCCTTCGTCGCGTACTGGAAGCCGACGTTTTTGGTGAAGCCGACGACGGCATGCTTGGATGCCGTGTACGCCGCGCCTGCGCGCGAGCCGTTCAGGCCGCCGGCCGAGGCGATGTTGACGATGACGCCGCTCTCCTTCTCCAGGAAGATCGGCAGCACTTTGCGCACGGTGCGCATCGGACCGGTCGTATTGACCGCGAAGACGCGCTCCCACAGCTCGTCCGTCAGATCGCCTGCCGGCACGAAGCCGTCCATGATGCCGGCGTTGTTGACGAGGATGTCGACGGTGCCGAATTTCTCGACTGCGGCGTCGATCAGCGCCTGCACGTCCTCTTCCTTGGCGACGTTGGCGGCGACGGCGAGCGCTTGTCCGCCTTTGCCCTCGATCTCGGTGACGACCGTCTGCGCGGCCTCCAGGCGCAGGTCGCTGACGACGACCTTCGCTCCCTCGGCGGCGTACAGCTCGGCGATCGCCTTGCCCATGCCCGATGCGGCTCCCGTGACGACGGCTACTTTTCCATTCAGCTTCATTCCGAAGTCCTCCTTCGCATTTATGAATAAATGTTGACTAACTATACAGGTGACGCCTTCAGTATAATACGGAAGAAGGGACCTGGATATCCGTAAAACAGGCGGTTTTGTCCATTAATGAACAAGATGAAAGCGCTTGTTGACGAAAGCGAGGATGGAGATGGCTGGAAAAGTGGATCCGCGCGTCGCGCGCAGCAAAACGGCGCTCAAGCAGGCGCTGCTCGGGCTGCTCGAGGACAAGGAATTCGAGGCGGTCACGATCACGGAGATCGTGCTGACGTCCGGGTACAACCGGGGGACGTTCTACAAGCATTACGACAACAAGGAAGCGCTGCTCGAGGACATCCTGAACGATCTGATCGAGGGACTGCTGGAGGCGTTCCGCTATCCGTACGAGCAGACGGAGGTGTTCCGCGTGCATCAGCTGCCGCCGGGCTCGGTGAAGATCTTCGACCACTTCATGGAGCATGCGCCGACATACCGCATCCTGAGCCGCAGCCAGGTCATGCCCGCGCTGCGCGAAAAGATGTTCCGGGCTCTGAAGGACATCTCCTCCCGCGAGCTGCTGCCGGAGCTGGACGGCATCGACGCCGAGCTGCTGGCGGACTATTCCATCTCCGGCCTGCTCGGCATCCTGTTCCACTGGATCGAGAGCGGCTTCGCGCGCTCGCCGGCCTACATGCAGGAGCAGCTGGTCAAGATCATCCGCTTCCGTCCCGACGAGCTGCAGACGCGGCCATCGACGTAGGCGGTCAGGGTTTCAAATAAAGGCGCGCGTCGTCGTCCGAGCTTTCGGCACCGGCTTGCAAGCGTTTTGGAAGGCTAGAGACGTCGATACATCTCTGTGCTGATCTATAACCATGTGGCAATATAGAAGCACGAATTCCGATATATAGCTTGAAGTGCTCGCCGAGCCAAGCCGGCGGTCCAAGCCCGCGCGCCCTCCGGCGTCACGCCTTGCGGTCGGCGAAGCGACGGTAGTCGCGGGTAACGGCGAGCAGCCGGCTTCCTTTCCGATAGAACCCGTCGTCGACGCGCCAGGTGTGCGTGCTCTTGTTCCGGCGCCTCATATAGACGTAGTTGTACGGCGACGTCGCGCGGATGCGGTAGCCCTTGCGCTTGCAGCTGCGCAGGAAGCGGACGTCCTCGCCGAGGGAGCGGTCCGGGAAGCGGACGCCCTTCAGCACGCGCCGGTGGAACAGGATCGTGCCGCCTTGCACGAAGTCGGCCTCCTTGTCCCTCTCCTTGGGCGAGCGGATGAGCAGCTGCCGGCTGGCTTCCAGATAGACGAGGCAGGAATGCTTGCCGACGACGGAGCTGCGGGTGCGGCGGAGCTCCTTCACCTGCTCGCTCAAGTAATCGGGAGCATAATAGTCGTCGTGGTCGAGCTTCGCGATGAGCTCGTGCTTGGCGCGGGAGATGCCGCAGTTCAGGCACTGGCCGAGCGAGACGCGCTCCGGCACCCGGTACACCGAGACATGGGGCAGCTGCCGGGCTTGGCGGCGCAGCTGGCGGATGTCGGCCGAATCGAGGTTGACGATGACGATCAGCTCTTTGCGGGCATAGCGCTGGCGCTTGTAGTTGGCCAGGATGTTCGCGAAGAACTCGGGCCGGTTCGTGCAGGCGATGATCGAGACGCCGAGAGGCATGGCAGCAGGCTCCTTCGTAGCTTTTCTGTCACTATATGTAGCGCGGCGGGCTTGAGTCCGCCGGGCGTGCGCCTCTTTTGATGCCCGGGGCCATGAGGCGCCCGTCCCACAATGAAAGCGGAGAGGGGAACTCGACATGTCGATTGAATGGAATTTGGAAATGGCGCGCAAAGAAGCGGCGGCGATCTTCGCCGATGCGCGGGAGGGTGCGTCGGCTTGTCCGGAGCCTCTGCGAGGCGTCCTGCGGCAGCTGATCGACCGCGCGGATCCGTCTGCGCGCGAGGGAGGGTCGAACTTCATCGCCTACCTGCTGCCCGCATGGACGGGAGAGCAGGCGGGCCTTCCTCCAGCCGTGGGCCGCGAGCTGGCCGTAGGCAGCGTCTATATGATGCTGCATTATCTCCTGCTGGACGACGTGATGGACGGGGACGAGATCGGGCTCGGGCCAAAGGAGGCGCTGGCGGCGGGACAGCTGCTGCATAGCCTGTTCCTGGAACGGTACGAGCGCGCCGTGCCCGGCTCGGCGGAGCTGTGGAGCCGCTACCGGGCCTATGCCGGCGAGTGGGCGCAGGCCGTGTCGCAGGAAGGACGGCAGCGAGCCGAGCCGCAGGATGCGGCCGCTCTGGCGGCCAAGTCGGCGCCGGTGAAGATCGGAGCGGCCGCCGTCTGGCTGGCGGCGGGCCGGCCGGAGCGCATCGCCGACGCGGAGCAGGCGACGGAGCTGGCGCTCGCCTCGCTGCAGCTCGCCGACGACTGGGCCGATTGGCGGGACGATCTGGCCGCGGGCGAGGAGCGGTCGAACGCGTTTTTGACGCTGGTCCGGCGGATGCTGGACCAGCCGGAGGAGCAGCCGCTGGCGGAGCGGCTCGTACGCCGGGCGGTCTACCAGGAGGACGCGGTGGAGCGGCTGGCCGAGCTCGTCCGAGGCCATCGGCGGGAGCTGTCGGATCGGCACGAGGCGCCTTCGGGACTCGCCGGATTCCACCGGGCGGTGCTCGCCGGCATCGAAGCCGACGTTATGTCGATACGGCAAACGGCAGATGGTCTGGCGTTGAATGGAGGGTTCTTTCATTATTTGTCACATCTTGAAAATTGATAGGGACTTTTTCCTAGCCATGTGTTAATCTGTAGGAAGATTTACCCATACCACTTTGAGAGGCTGTGATTTCATGACCGTTGCCGTAGAATCGTTGAGAGTTCAGATCATTCGTAAAGCTTGGAAGGATGAAATCTTTAAGCAGCAGTTGCTCGCTGATCCCAAAAAAGCCATCAAAGAAGCCTTTGATTACGAGGTAGCGGCTGATATCCAGGTCACGGCTGTTGCCGAAACAGAAAAGCACTTCTATCTCGTTCTTCCTCCTAGCCCTGAAAATGTGGCAAACGGCCAAGGCGAGGTCGAGCTAGTCTGGTAATGATATAGCATCGGTCATCTCGGAGACGATCTGACCGGTTAGAGGGAACCGAATTGTTACTTCGGTTCCCTTTCCTTTTTCGCTGCGGAAGTCGATGCTGCCGTTCATCACCTCGATGATCCGCATCGTCACCATCGTGCCGAGGCCGGTCCCCTTCGTCTTGGTCGAGAAATAAGGCACGCCGAGCTTGGCGAGCTGCTCCTCATCCATCCCCTCTCCGTTGTCCTTCAGCCGCAGCACGGCTTCTCCGCCCTCGGCGCGCGCGGTCAGCTCAATGATTCCCTCCTGGCCGAACGCCTCTACGCTGTTCTTGATGAGATTGATCAGAGCCTGCTTGAGCTTGGAAGGGCTGCCCATGATCTCCAAGCCTTCCTCTGAAATGATGACCAAGCGGCCGCCATGCATGGCGGCATGAGGCCCCATGATGAGATCTAATTGCTCCAGCAATTCATGGAGATCTATCTTTACAATCATCTCAAGATCGGGCTTGGCGAAGGTGAGGAAGTCCGTGATGATCTCGGCCGCGCGGTCCAGCTCGCTGACGGCGATCGTGATGTAGTCCTGGCTTTGGGGATCCTCCTTTTTGGAGAGGAGCTGGAGAAAGCCGCGCGTCACCTGCAGCGGGTTGCGCACCTCATGCGCCACGGATGCGGCGAGATCGCTGATGATCTTGAGCTTCTCCGTGCGCTCGAGCGACAGGTTGAACTGCTCCAGCTGCTTGGAGTAGGACACCAGCGTCTTGTAGTCGGACGAGACGCGCCGCGCGAGGATGACGACGAGCGAGAAGATGAGGGCGACGATGCCGAGCTTCCAGAGGAAGAGGACGTAGCTTTTGCCGCTTCCGTAAAACAAAATCAGGTCGATGGCGCTCGACACGGCAAAGGCCAGCAGTCCCAGCGACAGGATGCGTGCCTGCCGATCACCCTGAAAGGTGTGTGCGATGGAGAGAATCGAAATCCACACCATCTGTACCAGGATCAAGAAGCCGACGGCGACAACAGAGACGAGATCATAGAAGGCATGCAACTGACCGTCCGACAACCGGTAGGCGACGAAGCAGAGCACCCCGAACGCCGAGTAGTACGTCTGCCAGCGCGTGAAGCGCTGGAACGGCGGCGATTTGCGCTCCAGCGCCTCGTTCACGAAGTAGCCGAGCGCGGGGAACATCGTGAACAGCGACAGCTCGAAGCAGGCCAGGAACACCTGGGCCGCATCGGGGAAATAGAGGTAGAGAAGCGGCGAATAGGCGCTGATCAGCAGTCCGGCCGAGAGCGCGATCAGGCAGAGCGAGATCCAGAAGCCGCGCTGGCGGCGGCTGAGGAAGCTCGAGCAGATGAACATGATTGCCGCGAGGAAGACGAGCGAGACGCCGAGCAGCAGGCTGGGCAGCTCTTTGCGGATGTAGGTGCGGTCCAGCTCGTCGAACTCGCCGAGCTGCGGAGGCGTCAGGAAGCCGGCTCGTTCGCCCTTGTTCAGGATGCGCACGTCGAGCACGGTCTCTTGGGGCTTCGCGTCCAGCGGCACGAGCAGGCGGCCCTGGTCAAAATCGAACCCGCGGCTCGACTCGTAAAGCAGCACTCCGCGCTCGTACACCTGTACGTGCCGGCTGTACATCCGTCCGGCCAGCAGGCCGGGACGATGCCACTGCTCCGTCGCCGGCACGCGGAGCCGGATCCAGATGCCTTGGGCGTCCTTCGGCAGCTCGACGCGCGGCTCCCTCAGCTCGGCGTCCAGCCAGTCGGCGTCCGCAGGCGGCGCGGTGCCGGGCGTTGCATCGGCGGGGATAGGCAGCACCTGCCAGCGGTCCAGGGAGGATCTGGCGGCGGGAGCGGCAGAGGCGGCGACATCGCCCGGCTCGGCTGCCGATAGAAGAGAAGGCCAGTGGAGCCATCCCGCCAGCAGGGCGAGAACGGCCAGAGCCGGGAAGAGACATAGACGAAGCGTTCTCATAGATTCCTCCGAGGATTGATTGTACTCGAATTATACCTCGTCTCTCGGTATTCGTCCGCAGAATTCGACATTTTCCGCGTTGAAATCTGTAGGAATTTTCCAATATGGGAGAACTAGCTATAGGTGGGAAATTCGGCTAGGCAATCTTGAGGAAAAGGATTCGCTGCAGGCATCGAGAACGGCTAGTTGAACAAGCTCGTCCAATGGCGTACGAATGCCGGTCCTCTGCCGGTCGGCGGAGCAAGGAACGCCGTCGATGGAATCGAAGAACGTCCGGCCGCGCCTGCGTCCGGGCGTTTTTTTGCTATCGAGGCGGGGGATCGGATAAGCTGGTGGGAGAAGAATTTTCATCGAAAAGAGGCTCGCTCGACATGGGAGTATGGATCGGAATCGCCGCCGCGCTCGCCGCCGCATTGACCTTGGCTTACCTCTACATCCGCCCCGCCCTGGGCGGGAAGCCGTCTCCCGAATCGCGGGAGCGCATCCGCCGCTCGAAGCAATACCGCGACGGCGAATTTGCCTACCCTCTGCCGACGCCGATGCTGAGCGGCTGGAAGGACCAGGTCTCGATCCTGGGCGAGTTCCTGAAGGGCACGCCGCAAGCCGTTCCCGACCGGCCGCTGGACGTGGAGCGGTACTCGCCTGCGTCCGCCGCAGAGCGGGAGAACGCGGTGCGAGTCACTTGGTTCGGGCATTCGGCGGTGCTGCTGGAGCTCGGGGACATGACGGTTTTCCTGGATCCGATGCTGGGGCGGGCGCCTTCGCCGGTTCCGATGATCGGGGGGCAGCGGTTCAAGGGCTCGTCGCCGGTCGACTTGGAGCGTCTGCCGCGGCTGGATGCGGTCGTGCTCTCGCATGATCACTACGATCATCTCGATTACCCGACGATCCTCCGGCTGAAGGAGAAGACCGGGATGTTCATCGTGCCGCTCGGCGTCGCCGCGCATCTGGAGCGGTGGGGCGTCGCGCGCGAGGCGATCCGCGAGTGCGACTGGTCGGAAGCGGTGAAGCTCAATGGCTTGACGCTGACCTGCGCCGCGGCTCGCCATTTCTCCGGAAGAGGCTTGCTCAGCCGGAATTCGACGCTGTGGTGCTCCTGGGTGATCGAGGGGCAGGGGCGGCGGATCTTCTTCAGCGGCGACAGCGGGTACGGCCCGCACTTCCGCGAGATCGGGGAGACGTACGGCCCGTTCGACCTGACCTTGATGGAATGCGGCCAGTACGACAGGCGGTGGGCGAGCATCCACATGCTGCCGGAGGAGACGGTGCAGGCGCATCGGGATGTCCGAGGCGGCTTGCTCCTGCCAATCCACTGGGGCGCGTTCCGCCTGGCGCTGCATGCCTGGACCGATCCGGTCGAGCGCCTGCTCCGCGCCGCGAGCGCCGACGGCGTCGCCGTCTGCACGCCGCGGATCGGGGAAACGGTGACGCTCGGGCAGGGCGAGCCGCCGGCCACGCCCTGGTGGCGCTGAACGGGCCACGCCCTGGTGGCGCTGAACGGGCCACGCCCTGGTGGCTGAACGCTGCCGTACCCTGGTGGCTGAACGCGGCCATGCCGTGGTGGCGCTGAACGCGGTCACGCCCTGGTGGCGCTGAATGCGCCAACGGGGTTGGCTCCAGCGACGGGCGCTCAAGCCGAGGAGCCTTCTGCGAAGCAACGCGCCTGCCCTGCCTTTTAGGGGCGGCAAGCGCGCGCCGAACGAGCAAACGGGACGAAGCGGAGATGGCTCCGTTTCGTCCCGTTTGTGTTTTTCTGCCGCAGCGTGCGATGGAATTCCGTCGCCAGCCGCGCCTCTGCTACTTTTTGTCGCTGACGACCGTGAACCGCTCGTTCACATGCTGCGGATGCTCGATCTCGTCCAGCACGGCGATGGCGAAGTCGGCGTAGCTGACGTAGCTGTCGCCTTGAGCGTTCGGGATGACATGGTCCTTGCCCTTGCGGTAAGAGCCGGTGCGAGGGCCTTCCGGATCGAAGAACGCGGCCGGGCTGATGTACGTCCAGGTCAGCGAGTCGGTCTGGCGCAGATGCTCCAGCTGCTTGCCCGCATTGAAGGCAGTCGGATAGACGAAGTCCGGGAAGTCCGGCGTATCCATCAGCAGCGACGTGCTGTCGGCGTCGACGAACAGGCTGCCCGCGCCGCCTACGACGATCAGCTTCGTGTCCGGCGCGTCCTGGAGCGCGGCCGCCAGCGCGACGCTGGAGTCGAGGTACAGCGTCTCTTGGCCGATCGGCGCCTTGAAGGCGCTGACGACGACGTCGAACGGACGGAGGTCGGCTCCCGTCAGGTCGAACAGGTCTTTCTCGATCACGGCGACGTTCGCGGCGGAGATTTTGGACGCATCCCTCACGATGGCGGTGACGTCGTGGCCGCGGTCGACCGCTTCCTTCAGGATGAGGCTTCCGGATACTCCGTTAGCCCCGATGATGGCGATGTTCATGGTGGTTCCTCCTCTATCGTCAGTCAGGAATAGGTTGTGGACAAGGCTCTAATCCTATACTATGGCAATAGTCCAAAAAGGAACAGTAGGCACATTTAAGATACCTAGTCACATTTTTAAGACCATGAAGAGGAGAGATCGTATGGCGAGAGCCAACTTCAAAGGCGAAATCCCGGAGGAGAAGCGGGAGCTCTGTCTCGTGTCGGATGCGCTGAACGTCATCGCGGGCAAGTGGAAGCTCATTATTCTGTGGCAGCTGAAGGAAACGAGAAGGTTCGGGGAGCTCCAGCGGCTGCTGCCGGGCATCTCCAAAAGCATCCTGACGAGCCAGCTTCGCGAGCTGGAACGGGACGGAATGGTGCATCGCGAGGTGTATCACGAGGTGCCGCCCAAGGTGGAGTATTCGCTGACGGGCATGGGGCGAGGCTTCCTTCCGATCCTGGACAGCATGGGGGAATGGAGAAAGAAGCATGCCGCGGGCAAAGGGGGAGACGCGGACCGCTAGGACGGGGCATCGCCGGACGGTCGGCGGAGATCGGGAGAAGGGCTTCCGAGACCGCCGGACAAACGTCCGGTTTTCCGCCTTCGTCCGCATCTGACCCGCACCAAACCGACTCTATCGCATCTACTAAGTCTATCACCACTAGGGAGGCTTTTGGATGGGACTTCGAGAGGTTCAAGGGTATGATCCGGTTCAGATCACCAACTCCACATCGTTCAATGCGTATGGGGCGGTGGAGTATTCGTCCATCTTTTGCTCGGATGACCTTTATTCGGTGCAGCGCGACGAGACGTGGCGAGCTTCGGGCCGCGGCGTCTGCCTGCTCACTCGGATTACGGCTACGGTGCGGACGCCCAGCGGCAATATTGCAGCGGAGCCGTATACTTCATCCGGCACCTCCTACAGCCGGTTCGCCATCATCCAGGTCGGAGAGAACCGGTTCCAGGTGACGCGCATCGTCAGCTGAGTCCAGATGCCAAGCGAAAAAGACGACTTGCCCGAACATCGGGCAGGTCGTCCTTTGCGTTCTAATGGTTTCGGTACCAATGGATTCGGCGCAGCATCGTGGAGTCCTTCAAGAGCCGGAAAGGGCGCAACGCCGGCTGGTAGTTGCCCTCGATGATCCAGATCCGGCGCTCCCTGTCGATGCCGATGTCGAATCCGACTTGTCGAAGGTCGGGGTAACGCTCTCCGAGCCGTTCGGCAGCCTCCAGCGCGGCCCGCGCCACTTTGGCCGGCAGGCTTCGGTCTTCGATGCGGGCGGATTTCAGCGCCCGAAGCAAGGGAATCGGGCGGCTGGCCACATTCGTGACCAGATAGCCCTTGGCCGCAACTTTTGCATAAGAGCCGGTCACGGTCCAAGGGGACGAGGCTGCTTTTTTGCGCTGGACCATGACCCGGATGTCGAACGGCCTGCGCCCGATGCGAGCCAGCCGGATCCGCTCCTGGACGATGTAGCCTCTTCCTTTGCTTTCGATCCACAGCCACTCCAGAACCTCGTCGGTGCCGCTCATCGTGATGGCGTTGTTCTCGTGCTGCATCCGGTAGGCGCCCGTTTCGGTCCGTTGGATGAAGATGATGTTCGTGCCGAAGCTCCCGTCGCGCGGCTTCAGGACGACGCTGGGATGGCGCTGCAGCATGTTGGACAGGGCGTCCTTCTCCAGCAGCCGCGTCTCCGGCAGCCGCGCGTCCAGCGGAGGGCCGGCTCGCAGGACGCCGTATTGCTCCCATTTATCTTTTTGGACCGCCACTGTCATCCCTGCCTTTTTCATCGGATACGGTCATTTTAAGGGGAATCCGCGCGCCGCATAAGCGAGCATTCGTCTTTCTTTTGCTACGGGGGGCTGGAATCGGATAAGCTGGGAGGAGCAGATCAATCGTTCGGGGGATCGTGGACATGCAGATTCAGATCGTATGCGTGGGAAAGCTGAAAGAGAAGTATTGGACGGGCGGTGTGGAGGAGTATGCGAAGCGGCTGGGCGCCTATGCCAAGCTCGACATCCGCGAGCTGCCGGATGAGAAGACGCCGGACTCCATGAGCCCGGCGGAGGAGGATCAGGTGCGTGCGCGCGAGGGCGAGCGCATCCTGGGGGCGCTGTGGGACGGCGCGCATGTCGTCGCGCTGGCGATCGACGGCGAGACGTGGTCGAGCGAGCAGCTGGCCGCGCATCTGGACAAGCAGGCCGTCTACGGCGGCGGCTCCGTCAGCTTCGTCATCGGCGGCTCGCTCGGCCTGTCGCCGGCTGTCTTGAAGCGCGCGTCCATCTTTTGCTCGGATGACCTTTATTCGGTGCAGCGCGACGAGACGTGGCGAGCTTCAGGCCGCGGCGTCTGCCTGCTCACTCGAATTACGGCTACGGTGCGGACGCCCAGCGGCAATATTGCAGCGGAGCCGTATACTTCATCCGGCACCTCCTACAGCCGGTTCGCCATCATCCAGGTCGGAGAGAACCGGTTCCAGGTGACGCGCATCGTCAGCTGAGTCCAGATGCCAAGCGAAAAAGACGACTTGCCCAAACATCGGGCAGGTCGTCTTTTGCGTTCTAATGGTTTCGGTACCAATGGATTCGGCGCAGCATCGAGGAGTCCTTCAAGAGCCGGAAAGGGCGCAACGCCGGCTAGTAGTTGCCCTCGATGATCCAGATCCGGCGGTCCCTGTCGATGCCGATGTCGAATCCGACTTGCCGGAGATCGGGATAACGATCGCCAAGCCGTTTGGCAGCCGCCAGCGCGGCCCGCGCCACTTTGGCCGGCAGGCTCCGGTCCTCGATGCGGGCGGATTTCAGTGCCTGAAGCAAGGGAATCGGGCGGCTGGCCACATTCGTGACCAGATAGCCCTTGGCCGCAACTTTTGCATAAGAGCCGGTCACGGTCCAAGGGGACGAGGCTGCTTTTTGGCGCTGGACCATGACCCGGATGTCGAACGGCCTGTGCCCGATGCGAGCCAGCCGGATCCGCTCCTGGACGATGTAGCCTCTTCCTTTGCTTTCGATCCACAGCCACTCGAGAACCTCATCGGTGCCGCTCATCGTGATGGCGTTGTTCTCGTGCTGCATCCGGTAGGCGCCCGTTTCGGTCCGTTGGATGAAGATGATGTTCGTGCCGAAGCTCCCGTCGCGCGGCTTCAGGACGACGCTGGGATGGCGCTGCAGCATGTTGGACAGGGCGTCCTTCTCCAGCAGCCGCGTCTCCGGCAGCCGCGCGTCCAGCGGGGGGCCGGCACGCAGGACGTTGTATTGCTCCCATTTGTCTTTTTGGACCGCCACTGTCATCCCTGCCTTTTTCGATCGGTTACGGTCATTTTAAGGGGAATTCGCGTGCCGCATAAGCGAGCATTCGTCTATCTTTTGCTACGGGAGGCTGGAATCGGATAAGCTGGGAGGAGTAGATCAATCGTTCGGAGGACCGTGGACATGCAGATTCAGATCGTATGCGTGGGAAAGCTGAAAGAGAAGTATTGGACCGGCGGCGTGGACGAGTATGCGAAGCGGCTGGGCGCCTATGCCAAGCTCGACATCCGCGAGCTGCCGGACGACAAGACGCCGGACTCCATGAGCCCGGCGGA
Source organism: Paenibacillus sp. FSL W8-1187 (assembly GCF_037965485.1). Classification (NCBI taxonomy): domain Bacteria; kingdom Bacillati; phylum Bacillota; class Bacilli; order Caryophanales; family Paenibacillaceae; genus Paenibacillus; species Paenibacillus sp. FSL W8-1187. Next base: position 5,580,550 of record NZ_CP150181.1, on the reverse strand, counting down.
GGAGGAGCAGGTGCGCGCGCGCGAGGGCGAGCGCATCCTGGGCGCGCTGCGGGACGGCGCGCATGTCGTCGCGCTGGCGATCGACGGCGAGACGTGGTCGAGCGAGCAGCTGGCCGCGCATCTGGACAAGCAGGCCGTCTACGGCGGCGGCGCCGTCAGCTTCGTTATCGGCGGCTCGCTCGGCCTGTCGCCCGCCGTCCTGAAGCGCGCCGACAAGAAGCTGTCTTTCGGGCGGATGACCTATCCGCATCAGATGATGCGCGTGATGCTGCTCGAGCAGATTTATCGCGGGTTCCGGATTAATCGGGGAGAACCGTATCACAAATGAGGCGAAATTTTTGGCATTAACCGCGCACGGGGCGCGGAAAGTTGCCCCAAGGGGCAGGGTGGGGGATGGGCCACCCTGGGGGAAGATCGTTGCGCAGGCGGGCTCGTGCTGGATGCTTGAGGGACGTGGACTCGGAGCGACGGGAATGGGGGAGATTCAAAATAGTTAGAGTTCCCCGTATCTTCTAGTTTACTATGATTCCCGTATTTAGTGTGTTGACAAAATAATCAACACGATATATAGTAAACAAAGAAAGGTAGTGATATTATGAGCGAGTTTGGGGATTTGCTCAAATCGCTACGTCAGGAGCACAAAATTAGTCAGCGAAAGCTAGCTGAGTTGGTGGGTATTGATTTTACTTACATTAGCAAAATTGAAAGCGGCACAATGGACCCGCCAGCCGAAGATAAAATCATTAAAATGGCAGAGGTATTTAAAGTAGACCCGGACCAACTTTTGATTTCCGCTAAAAAGGTGCCAAGTGAATTGCAGAAAATTATTACTGAGCATCAAGACGTACCTGTTTTTCTTAGGAAAGCTTCAAGTTTCTCTCCTCATCAATGGGAGCGAATCCGGGGGATCATGAATGAGACTCCAGAAGATGGTGAGAAATAAAAGTGAGTAAATATCCGTTTATAACGCATGATGAAATGGAACGAATAACCCAAGGGATTTTGCGAGATTACGGGTTCGACTTTGAAAATAAGGATTTCCCTGAAGCAGTTCCAATTGATGAGATTATTGAATTTCATTATGGCTTAGACATTCACTGGGAACCAATTGACCACTTTGATCCATCGGGGTTAGTTATGGCAGCAATCATTCCTAGCGACAAGCGAATTATTATGAACGAGTCATGTAAGGAACTCTTTGAAGAAAAGATTGGAACAATGCATTTCACAATGGCACACGAATTGGGTCATTGGGTACTTCATGTTAGTGACAGAGAGAACCTGCAAACATCAGTAGACTTCAATGACTCGTCCCAGACATTTTTTTGCCGAAGTCGGTCAAAGAAACCACCAGAAGAATATCAGGCTGATATGTTTGCTGGGTCTCTATTAATTCCCAAACCAATCATTCAAAAAGTAGTGGGTAATATGAAGGCTCAAGGAAAAATACAGATGAAGCAGTTATACTGGTTAGCACCAATGTTCAAGGTTTCCATTAGCGCTTTAATAGTTAGACTCAAACAATTGGATTTATTGTACATAGATGATGACGGAACGATTTATGATTCCAAAAGTGAAAGCCAAGGGCAGATTATTTTCGATTTTTAATCTGCCTTTTCTTTTAAACTAAATGTTGAGTTGATAATCAACACAATAAAAATCCATGCATTTCAGCATGTTCACATAAATAACTTATTTTATCCGGGGTGACGAATCAATGGCGACTAATGGTGCAAAGGGAAATGGACGTATTGGAGCAGTTAAAGGAAGAAGCCAGGTGAAGACTCAAAGTGGTCATTGGGTCAAGAGAAATACTGAAACTGGAAGGTTCATGGATCAGAAAACAAGTAGCAAAGCTCCGTTCAAGGGAGTTCGCAGGGAAGGCTAATATTACGATAAAAGGAGAATGATCAAAGATGGCAAGCAGACATCAGGTTTTATGTGTAAACAAAAGTGATCGATACAATCCTCACGAACGAATTACTCATATCGGTGGTAAAAATGATAACGGGTCAAGGTGGAAGCTAACCCAACAAGATGCTATCGCCGGTATTGAGGGAGGTAAGTGGTCGTTCTACGTAAACAGAGCTGGTCATACCGTCAATGTAATTGTATCCACGAGCCGATACGGGAATAAGTATTTGAAAACTGAAGCTGATGGAGATCAGCCTGACAATTTGTTGAGTCTTTCAGAGTGTCCTCTGTAGACTTTTAACAAAATAGAACACTTGTTCCTATGTTTCCGGTGTGCTATTATTAATGAATCAAATATCCATTGATAGATATTTGATTCATAAGGGAGGTGAGACGATGGCAGTGAAACATACACCAACAGGTATCGTACACAGTGGAACAAAGGGTGGTACAACCGGATGTGGATTCAACACTAACGAGAACCCAAGCCATTGGGTGGGGACTTACTCCAATATCACTTGTGACAAAAACGGTTGCAAAAACTAGCTTCACATAGAAGGAGTCCGTTCATCTACTACGAGAACGGACTCCTTCTATTCTTAATGTGACTCCTTGCCGACCGAGGATCCAAGCAGATTTAGCCTTCAAAGAATATGTTGAGAATTCTTCATTAGCCACTTGCTGTGCGCGGAAAGTTGCCCCAAGGGGCAGGGTGGGGGATGGGCCACCCTGGGGGAAGATCGCTTGGCAGGCGGGCTCGTGTGGGCTGTTTCGGCCTGCCCCAGAGGCGGGGGCTCTCAAGCGCCTTCGGATTCGGTGGAGACTAACAAAAAGTCTTTTATTGACTCTTCAAATTTGAAGATCTCCAAGATGTCATAGTTTTTGATTGAAATATTAATCCCGTACTCGGGCTTGCTAGTCTGCCCAGGCTTGTCATAGTTCCGGTCAACGAAAACCTCGTTCGGAACTTTCCATGATTCAGAGGGGATTAAGAAGATGTCAGGCATTTGACCTTCTTTGAAGGTTAGGAGTGCCATGTACAAGTTATGATTGCCAATATTGAACTTACTCTTTTGAGCAAAAACGTACCCGGTTCCCCTTAGAGATTTAACTTGGATTTCCATGAATCTGCCCGTTTTGTCTTTTACAATGAAATCAATGCCTCGATCATCTACCTTGGACGAAAACACCTCGAGACCGTAAGATGCAAACTCCATCTTTGCAAAATATTCAGCGTAACGGCCCAGTTGCAATGAATTAAGGGCCCCCCAATTTTTATTCGGCACGATCAAACCCTCCAAGTTAACGATTTTATTCCACCCGGACAAGCTCTTCCTCATTGATCCAGTAGATTTGAAAGTCCACAGTCTCTTTAAGCCATTTGATTCGTGGAAGCAAGTTCCTATATGTTGCAAACCCATCCGGTAAAGCTATACCGAGCTTAACATCGGGGTTTTCTCCACGATACAACACAAGGTCGAAAACTGCTCCAGAAAACCAATGACGAGCCTGTGTGTTTTGGCTCTTTTCGGGGTACCCTTTAACGCTTATCCATAGTTCATCACCAGCGGGACTAAGAGCGATGATGTCCTTGCCGGATGTACGGGATGCCGTATCCGCGACACTACGGATTGTGTAATTGTGTGTAACAAGGTAGCTGACAACCTTGCTTTGGACATTACCCTCCCAAAACCATGGTCGAATATAATCAATTGAGGATTTTTCGGCCTTCGGATCTTCTTTTTCAGCATTCCAGTCTAGCAGGCTATTGGTTAATTTGGGTTTATGACAATGATCGCATTCGCCATGATGGCGATTAATAGTTGAAGTTTCGGAGAGTGAACGGCAAATCGAGTAGACCGTTTGTCTCGGGACTACACCGGAAGAAACGGACAAACAGTCATCGCACAGCTTCGCATTATATAAAGAAGCAATTATTTTATCTTTATTTGCCATGGCCAACCTCCATATCGTGTTTACTGAAACTAGCTTCATTGTATCATAAATGACTGTGAAATTTGCCCATAAACGGTCGCATTGTCTTTAAAGCAATGTTTATTCAAATATGATTAGACGCCATGTTTAGCTAAGAAAATGCTAAATCAAGGCTGCACATTTATGTGATATTATTATTGTAAAAGGACTGGGGGATGTTGGGAATGATAACTTTTGATCGTGCAAGAACATCTGTTGGTCTCTCAAATTTTGTAGAGTTTTACGAGGATTATCGCCAATACTATGAACATCAATCATCAGGGAATAAGAAGCGACTTGCGGCGAAGTTGCTTGAGTCAAACCCGAGAGCGTCGTCAATCTCTGGCCAAAACACGAGAATCAGCTACACAGTCGCAATTTTTTCGAATCGGTGGGAAAAGGAAATGCTAAGAGCTGCTATCGAGTCCGGTCATCCGAGTATTAACAATGAGATTAAAGCAAGGGCAAAATATCTATTAAGTCAGGAGTAACGTCAAATAATCACTTGCAGTCTGTGATTGAGCTTAGGAGCTTTCCCTTCAAAAGGGAAAGCCCCTTCCGCCATTAAATCAGCAGAAGGGGCTGCGCTTAAAAAATGCTGGTCCGTCATTTTGTCGAAGATCATCTCGATCTTGTCGATTTTCTTGTCGCTCGATACCGTGATCTTGCTGATAATGAGATGTAGCAATGTCTTACGTTGGTCGAAAGATGAACTCATGAGCAAGTGGTCGAAGCGTTCAATGATGGACCGTACCGTTTCGTAAGGGACGGGGTGCGCTTGGTCGCCGTCAAGCTCACACTCGAGTTCGGAGCTGCGTGCGTGGAGCCGATCGAGGTCGGCTTCCAGTTCGGCCAACCGGTTGGCAAACAACTTCCGGTCGAACTGGTCCGATTCGTAAAGTTGAAGGTACTTGAGCTTCGTGGCTTGAACTTCGTCAAGGCGGCCTCGGATCGCTTCGAGCTCTTCCTGAAGCGGCTTGATGCGGTTGATTTTCCGGTCGTTGATCCCCTTAACAATCCCCTGAAGAATTTGGGGCTTCAAGAGAACCTGCCTGATCCGGTCAAACACGTATCGCTCAGCATCTTGCTTTCGAACACTGTTCGCGCTGCAAACCGAACTGCCCTTGCTCCTGAAGTTTCCGCAAGAGTAGTACATGCGGACAACTGGATTGCCTTCCTTATCCTTGTTATTCGTCCGGCTGGCGGTCATGGCGGCACCGCATTTCGGGCATCGTAGTAATCCCGTCAGTAGATATTCGCCGTGAAACCGCTTTGTCGAAGTATGAGCTTTACGATCGCGTAAGAACTGAACCTTATTCCACAACTGCTCGTCAATGATCGCGGGGTGTTGCCCATCTGCAATGACTGGTGACGGGTTCTTGCCCTTCCTTCGTTTCTCACTCCAGTTGGTATACCGGCAATATCGCACCTTTGCTATGTAAAAAGGATTCTCGATAATATCCCGGATCGCACAAATCGAGAACGAGTTCCCAGCCTTTGTGACGAGACCGTCATGATTCAATTCGTTAGCGATGGACTTCAACCCTCGACCAGAGGCGAATTGGTCGAATATCCGTTTCACGATCGCGGCCTCTTCTGGTACAATATCAATTCGAGTTACGCGCTTCCGGCCACTACTTGAAAGCACGACAACTTTATAACCCAAGGGTGCTCTTGCAATATGACCGCCTGTCGAGACTCTTTGGTGTGACCCCATTTTTGAGTTGCCGAGAATGGTGTCGCGTTCGAGTTCACCGACCGCGCCCATCATCGAAAGAGCGAACTTTCCCATCGGCGTATCCGTTTCGAAATTCTCCGCGAACGAACGGAACGAGATGTTGTGCTTCCGGAGATGTTCAACGATCTGCAAGAGATCTACCGTGTTGCGGGCAAGGCGGTTGAAGCGAAGTACCAGCACCTCATCGTACAAACCTTCCTCGGCATCGCGAAGCATTTTTTGAAGTTCAAACCGCTTGGCAATGCTTTTGCCGCTCACACCGCGTTCGACATACTCCCTAAAGACGATATTGCCGTACAGTTCACAGTATTTGCGAAGCTGATTAAGTTGGGCATCAATGGAATACCCATGCTCCGCCTGTTCTTCCGTACTGACCCGGACATAGATGGCGACTCTCTTTGGAGAATTGGATTCCGGCAAATGCATCATCCGGCACCATTCTTGGCTTTTACGTCAAAGGTTAACTGATGGTGGATTTCAACATGAACTATCGTTTCTTCCGATTCATTACGAATGTATAAGGCCGCACAAGTAGGCTGTTTCATTTTCTACGCCTCCATTTGATTGGTTATTTTGATAGGCAACAGAGCCGCATTCCCGTGAATGACAGCGCCGTTTAAGTTGCGATCTGGCGGAACAGTTATTTTGTCGACAAGCAGGCGGATAAGCTGTTTTCGCTTTAGATCAGGTTCAAGTCCAATCATTCGCTGCAGCTGCTGTAAGCTTTCTCTAACGGCTTCAGCAGGATATTCCTGTACTTGGTGAGCAGCCAGTTCCCTCTCGATCTGGTCGCATTCGCGTTCAAGCTGCTGCTGACGGTATTTGATGCTCTCCAGCGTTTGTAGCAAGTCTTCTTGCGTTGTGGTGCCTTTTTCGAACGACAGAAAGGCTTGTTTCTGTTGGCTCTCCAAGTGGTTCGTTTCAGTTTTGCAATTTTGAAGGCGCTCCAACAGCGGTTTGCGTGCGCTGTCCTGCTTCCTGGTTGCGAAGGCAGAAATGTCGTTGATTACTTCGGGAGCAGACAGCAAGCGTTCAAGCTTTTTGTAGAACCATTGCTCAATCCGGTCGGCATTTAAGCCATTCGCTTTACATGCGCTAGAGCCTTTAGAATTAAAGCTACCGCAAACGTAATAGTAATTTATGCGCTTGCTGCCGTTTTTACGAATGTGCCTCGTGTGACCGGCGACCATTCCCTTACCGCACTGTGGACATCTCAATAGTCCGGTAAGCGGAAATTTGCGTTGAATGACTCGTTTGGGCTTTATTGACCGTTGTGCGTAAACGCTCTGGACCTGCTCCCAAAGGTCTTTTGCTATTATCGGCTCGTGCTCGCCGTTAGCCAACTCGATAGGGATGCTACCTTTGGAGCGGCGATGCTCAGAAACGTTTAAGCGTACGAGGCCAATATAGTTGCAGTTAAGTAAAATGCCTCTAATGGACAGGATACTGAATGGCTTGTCGTTTTTCGTTCGATGGGCCTCTTTGTTCATCCGATTGGTGATCGCCTTAAGTCCAAAACGTCCTGACGCATAAAGCTCGAATATCCGATGAACGAGTTTTGCTTCTTCGGCGACGATCTCCACGCGCCCAGGCTGGGAGTCGTTGCCTTGAATCCAGCGGTAACCGAGCACATTGTTCCCACAGTTCCACTTGCCTTGTCTGCTTCTTTCAATAGAAGCCAACCGTACGTTATCTGAGATGTAATCACGTTCCAACTGCGCGGCGGCTCCCATGATCTGAAGAACGAAGTTGCCGTGTATTGTTTCCGTATCGAATCGTTCCATAAAACTGTGAAGCCGAATGTCCATTTCCTTGAACAAGTCTACGATTTTGAGCAAGTCAACGAGATTTCTTGATAAACGGCTAATCCGCCAAATAACTACCAAATCATAGCGCTGCAACTTGCCGTCTTCAAGCATGCGCTTCAGTTCTGGACGTCCGGTTATCGCTTTTCCTGACGCACCTGCATCGATGTAGATGTCGTAAATATCGAGATGGTGCATCTCACAGTAGCTTCGAAGAGCGTTAATTTGGCCTTCTATGCTATAACCGTGTTTTGCCTGCTCGTCCAGGCTGACTCTAACGTAGAGGGCCGCCCGGCTGTTCTTGGATGGCATCATGCGATCATCCGGTAGTCCGTCGTTTGAAGCAGTTCGGCAGTCATCTCCTCATTCATCTGCTGCTCAAACTCACTTTCGGTTATCGAAAAGACGACATCACGGACTTCCGACGGCGCGTGTCGGCGCTGCTGTTTGTTATGGTAAGAAACAATCATATCCGCCAGCATCTCAAAGGCGAGTAGAAGTTGGGGATTGCCTGCAAGGGAGAGTTCCATCGGTCATTTCCTTCCTTTGTTTTTCTTGCGATACTCTATGATTTCAAGTACAAGCTGGGTAGTAGCCATGACTAATGCGACAATTGCCTTCTTCATCGCAACGGCCTCAATAATCTTCCGGCAACAGCATCGTGCAGTAATCGCCGCTGTCGATGACCCAGACCGTGAGAGCCGAAACGGGTTCACGAATGCCAGCAATGTCGTAGATCTGTTGGCCATCTGGCTGCTCTTGCTTATGTCGAACTCGTTGATACATGACATCCCCGGCATGAACAATAGACAAAGAGAACACTTGCAAGTAGTCCAGCTCCTTGCCGTCGCTCAGGTTCTGATCAATGATAGACCAGAGGACTAACTGAATCTCGGGGCTAATGGTTTCCTGAATGCGCCTTGTCATGTATCGCGATTGTTTGGGGAACATCTACATCAGCCCCCGTTCCTTCATGCTCACGTATGTGCCGTCACCGAGTACGATGTGGTCCAGCAGTTCAATGCCGATCAGAGCGCCCGTATCGCGTAGTCGCTCGGTCAGCTCCACATCTTCCTGGCTAGGGGAAGGATTGCCCGACGGATGATTGTGGCAAGCGATAATGGATGCCGAGTTGGCGAGTATCGCGAGCTTGAACGTCTCCCTCGGGTGAACGAGGGAAGCGTTCAAGGTGCCGCTGGATACTTGGTGCAGAGCGGTGGGTTCGTTCTTCGTGTTTAAGCACAGAATGCAAAACGACTCGCGATCGCAGTCGCCGATGAACTGGCGGAAAATCTCGGCGGCGTTGCCCGGCTGGTTGATTTTTCGTTGCGCGTAGAACATGGCCGTCCGCTCCCGAACCATGCGCAGCGTCACGATCTCAATCCGCTTCGCAGCGCATTTCTTACTCAAGACCCTTCACCGCCTCGCCGCTTTGTTCCCTGAGCCAAGCTTCCGTATCCTGGTCCTGCGAGTTGACGGGTATGAGGTATTGCGCGATCCAATTGTTGTCTAGTAAAATGCCGACACGATAAAAATGGAAGCCGGGCATGTCAACGAGCTCGACGTACTCGGGACCATAAGGAACGGCCCTGATGCGATCAAGCAATTTGTCGCCAGCCTCGCAAACAAAGACAGGGTGATGGAGGAAGACGTCGGAACCGTCTTCCCCCGCCTCAGCCTGAAGTCCGGCGAAAAGTTCCCCTGCATAAGCGATAAGCGGCTCAGGCAAGCGAGCTTCGGCCAGTAATTGTAAATCTTCAATCGTTCGAATCTGGATCATAGATATTGCCCCTTTCAGCGATTTTGATAGGTTCAATATCCATAATTTATGTTTTCATTTTTAGTCGTCACGGTTGACTTCGAGGCCCAGGTCTGTGGTGTCGGCCCCCGTCTCCCCCTCCGCTTCGGCGGCGGGGAGGATCTTGTCGTCAGGGGGGGGGGATTTTCTTTTTTCTCTGCTCCCTTGTCCGGGGGTTTTGGGGGTCGACGGGAACGAAAGCTTTCGCCTCTTGGCTTTTTGTCGGCCCCCGCGCCGCCTTCTGAGGGGGCGGTTTCCCGGTCTTCGGGGGAAAACGGGCTCTCGGTCGCCGCTCCTCCCTTGGGGTTTGGCCGGACTCGCGACGTTGGCTCCGTGGCCTCCGTGTCGTCAACGCCCTTCAAGACCGCTGCCGGAACCCGAAGCTTTCTGCCAGTCGTTCCGTCCAGGTTCCGCTTGACAAGGTTGTGCTTGCGCTCCTTGCCGTCCTCCAGCGACGTTTCCGGGACGGAGAGGCCTTCCTCCGCAAGCTGCTTCCACAGGATCGTTTCGGAGATGGGAAACTGCTTGCCCTGACCACCCAGGAAACGGCTTACGGCGGTGTACAGGACGTCCGGGAGAAAGAAAAAATGATCCTTGTCGTGCCAGCCCACCTTCGTGCCCTGACCGGGTTCAGGTGCCCGGGTATGCTTCTTCGTGCTCACGGTGTAAATCGTACCGCTGGCCAGCAGTTCGGAGACGATATTAATGAACCTTGTCGTAGCTTTGACCTCGGTCACCTGTTCGCCCTGCTCTTTTGCGGCGAGCAGGAACAGCTTCCACGCGTCAGCCAGGTGATTCTCCTTTTGCGAAGGCTCGACCGCGCCAACGCTTGCAGCGTACTCCAATCCCATCTCCAGTCCAAGGTAAAGGAAGGCGCACGCGTCCACGAGTCTGCCGTGGATGTTCAGCTTCAGAGCCTCGGCGCGTTTCCGGTCGAAGGTACTGGCCAGTAAATGGTCTTCCCGGTGCTGCATCTTAGAAGAAAGCCATTCCAAATATCCGACCATGGCCTCGGCAAGCTTGTGCGATTGAGCCTGAGCCGACGTAAGCAAATCCAGGTTGACGTCATTCGGCAGCAGCTCGGCAGAAAAAAGTCGGGCAATGCTGGAGCCCCCGGTGATGAGATCTTCAGCAGTCGCCACCGCCATACCTTGCGGAGGGCTATCTTGTCTGAAGCGGATATCCCTTGTCATTCGGCCTTTCCCGACGCGTTCACCGTAGCCGCGTAGCACCTGCTGTGCGTTGCCGGACATCATTTTACCCTCCTGCGGATTGTTCGTTGGATGAAAATCGTCAATCAGCAGAAGAGAGTCCTTGGTCACAAACCCTTTCATCTCCAGCGTGTTTGCTGTGTCCTTGAAGCTCGCGGGAGGCGAGTTCAGGAACGTACCGAAATGGCACAGGAACAGTGAAGTCAAGGACGTTTTGCGTGAGCCGGTATAGCCGTAGATCCAGAGCAGAAACTTCGGCTCTTGCTTGAGCCAGCGTAGCCATTCGCAAAGCGGCGACAAGAAAGTTAATCCCCACAGGGCGTACGTGACAAGCGGAGGAGCCAGATTCAGAAGCGAGAGGCTAGCTTTCATGGCCCCTGTTTGATCATCAACCGTTGCCGGTAGCCAGTAGCTCGCGAATTTCGAATCCAGCTCTACCGTAATGTTGCTGGAGCCGACAGCGCCACCCGCATGGAGGTACCTCCATGCGCCATCGAACTTTACCCAACCGAGATGGGAAAAAACGTACTCTTGCTCGGCGCTTTCGGCGGTTGACTGGATAATGTGCCGAACGTAATCCTTCGTTTTGATTCCTGGCTCGATGTTCGGTTCAGGTCCCCACTTCGAAATCCATTTCATGGCCTCAAAGTCGTCGGCGGGTACGACAATGGGCGAAAGTTTCTTCTGATTCGAGAGGATGACCCCTTCGATTTCGTACAGCCGCTGCTTCTCCAATCCGTCATCCCTGATGATCGTCTTGTTGAGCCAGGCGAAAAAGTTGGCGAGCGGAGTAGCCTCGCGTTCTCCGTCCCGGTTGAAGGAAATGAGGCAAATGCCGGAGGCCTCAAGTGCGTACTTTGCCGGTAACAGGGCTGCTTTATCGCTTACCTCTTGAGGCAAATTGGAGGCGTCCGTTACTTCCGACAAGAAATAAGCAGGTGAATTGCTAATCTCGCCCTTACTTTTACGGATTTTACCGAAGCAAGACCGAATTTGCGTGCTGTCGCAGCCGAAAGTTGTACATCGGGTCGGCCCATAAGGAGAACCGGCCTTCTCCAACAGTTGCACGATCCTCTCTTCGCTGCGATCGGCGTATTTCACGCTCATTGCCGAAAATTCGTAGGCTGCTTTGGCAAACCCTGCCTTGACCAACATGGTCACGACGTTAAACCATGTATTTTCATCGCATCCGAATTCCTGCTGGGTTGCGATGAACCTTCGACAGGCTGGACAATGCCTGTCAAGAATGGCTAGCGCTGGGTCGATACGGTCATTGTCGATGTAAACAGTACCTTTCTTACGTTGTAAATCCATATTTTCGCTCCGGGATGCGACTGGGACAGCTTCTGGCGTTGTAGTCTCCTTTATCAGCATCCAGTCCGGAGCGGCGGCAAGCTCGACCTCACCTGGGCTCCGGCCCGGCAGCCACGAGTAAACCCCGCCGTTTTGGTGCACTGAGGGCGGAAGGACGGTCATCTGGCCGTCACTTAGAACCGCCAGTTCTTCGTGACCGCCGCTCGGGCAAGCTTCTTTTATCTTTCGCAGCGCGGCTCCATTGGGAGGTTTATACAAGTATCTCAACCCGCCGCCGGGCGTGCTAAACTGCAGCGTAATGGGGAGATCGCCTCCCGACAGTTCCGCTAGCTTTTGCCTGCCGTACTCGCCGTCAACGTCGATGGCAATAATGCCTTCAGCGCTGCCGAGCACCATGCCGAGATTGCTGTTCTCCCACCACTCGAACCACGAGGAGACAACAGCAGGATCGCTGCTGGCTTGACTGCGCCAGTCGGAGAGACGGGGGACCTTGCCGGGGTTGTGGCATTGTGCAAGGTGGTGTTCGGTCACTCCGCTGTGGTCGGGCGGGCAGAGCGGCAAGACTCGCCAGCCAAGCCCGGAGTAAGCCGTCGCTGCTTGCTTTGTAGTCATTTCGTTTAGACGGTCCATGTTTCACCAACTCTAGAATGGATTTTATGATGCATTACGCTTTGATGTTCATTGAGGTAAAATATGTTGGGGCGGCGATTTCGAGACGACCGCCCCTGAAATGATGCATACTGCGATTGGTCAGGCTTCCGCTTGGTTCATTTTTTTATCGTTCATGAAATGGAGCGAAGGTGAACCGCTGGTCGCCATGGCTTACTACAAGCGCGATCCGCACATTTTCCGGAACGACTTCCCCAGCGGCTTCTTGCAGCTTCGCCACGATTTCGGCATGGCGATTCAGTAGGTTGCTAATTACGGAAATCTCATCCTCCCAAGGATCCCGCGCAGTAACGTTTAAGGATAAGATGCGTATGCCGTCGTAGTCGTGTTCTCTGGCCGATTCCTCGTAAGATGCCGTACATTCACGGATGGCTTCAAGCACCGCCTTACATGGAAGGGCCGACGCCGGTATCTTCACTTCGATCCCCACCAGAACCAGATCCGAGTCGCCACAAGCCCAGGGGAACTCCTGTTTCGCTTCCGACATTTTTTTCACCTTCCTTCTCGCGCCCCTCTTTAATGTAGCCTTATACGTGAAGCAGCAAGGAAGCACGTAGGCGCTCTTGATTGGATTCCTGAACGGACAGGGGGTGGATCTCCAATTGGAGCCGCTCGAAAGCGAGCGGAAATTCCAGCGGAGCCTCCAGCAGTAGCGCGTACGCGTTCCAAACCACTTCGGTCAGCTTTGCGTGGCAGCGAAGTCGAACCGGGTTCGCCAGGTCCCAGAAGAGCTGGAAGCCTGCGTCAGTCTCCTTGACTCGATCCGGCGCAGGCAACTTCTCCGGCCAGTTCGACAGCGGGTCGTGAGAAGAATAGGGCGTGCGGAAGTAGCTGCATTGGAAGCCGTGTAGCGTGATCTTCTGCTGATTAAAATCTTCCTCCGAAAATGATCGGAGTTGGGGGTCGTTATACCAAAACTTCATGATTTATACCTCCGTTGGCGGTATTTGATAATACTGAGTAGAAAACACGAAGATTGCTTCGTATTTTCCAGACATAGGAGAAGGGACTTGGAGTGCATGGCTCCAAGTCCCCTTGTTTAGCTTAGGCCCCGGAAGCTTCTTCCGGTGGGCTGGAATCGTCGTCCGAACTGGTTGCCTCAAACGATTCGGCAGAGCCTTCTAGATCATCCGTATCCGGACTGCCTGTGCAATCAGGAGCGAGGCGTTTACCCGAAAGATCGTTTTCTGCATCGGGACTTGCCGAACCGTCAAGGCCACTGTTGCGGTTTTCTTCTTGCATTACCGGGAAGAAAGCTACCGTCGCGTCGCCCGAATTCAGGTAGACAACATCTTGGAACGAGATGGTTGATTTCCCGGTGAAATCTAGCGAAAATCGCTTGATAGCTTCCAACGCGAGGTCTTTAGAATACACGATCCACATGTTCCTGTTCTTTCTGAGAGGGAAGTCGTGTTTGCATCCGGGGAGCTTCGTTCCGACCACGAAACCGTTGTCGTTGAATGCGAATTGGAGTGTGTCTCCCGCGTCAATTGCAGCGATTACTTCGTCGATGAATTCGAACCGCTTCCCGTTTTCGTGATACACAAGGGAACCTTTTCTCGGCTCGGTCATTCCCTTTGGATTCGGCAGACTGCCCGCCGGGACGAAATTGAATTGCGAGTAATCGCTACTGGTAGTTACGATGCTCGGTTGATTACTTGCGAGCGGCTGCTCCGAAGACTGCATCACTGGCTTACTCTTTCTTACTGGTGGCATAGATGAACACTCCATTCTTTTGGATGGAAGCGGGGAAGGACGGATGATCCTGAACCTCCCCGCAACTATTTACCATTTTTGTTTAGCTTTGCGGCAGAGAAGGTTTCTCGATTCGCTAGGATCGACAGTTACAACGTACTCACCGCTGTCGCAGCAGATCAAAACCTCCATCTGCGCCTGATGTGAGTAAAACCGCTTGTCGACCATTTCGGAAAAGCGATGCTGCAAGTTTGAAAACGTTAGCGGCAGGTCGTTTAGGATTAAGACGTCGATGATGCCTAATGTGCACGTGCAGCCGATTACCAGATTTCCGTCATGCTCCAGTTTCGTGGAATGTTCCAGGCTGGTGTCTGGCAATTTGCAGGTTTCCAAGAACTTACGAACGGCAGCGACATGATCCGGGTTGGTTGCAATCGATGGCGGCAACAGGAAACGGACACCCGTAACCATGCCGACCGGGTCATTCTCCTCATCGTCATTCCATAATAGTTCATCCATACAATCACCTCCTCATCGCAAATTGAAAATGGTATCGAAAATCGATTACGCATCCTCTATGGATATGTTGGTTGTGATATTTCTAAAAAAGTGTACCATTATAGATGAGATGGTTTATTCAACATGCCATCACGACAAACTGTGAGGGAAAGCCATGTTAAGCGAAGAGCTGCAATTTGAGATTTTGCACCTGCATTTTGAAGAGGCAGCGTCGATCCGGGAGATTTCGAGCCGGCTAAAACTACATAGGAATACCGTGCGCAAATACTTGGATAAGCTGGAGTCGTGCGATCATCCAGATCAATACTTTGTGCGGCCGGTTAGTAAGGGGAAGTGGGACGCTTTGCTAATCGAAGCTGAAAAAAACGTTCGAGCGAACAAACGGACGGGGAAAATCAAGATTAAGGATGTGCTGGATGAAATCAGAGAGCATCCAAGCTCTTATTGGCATTTGGGTTGGACTGAAGGTGAGGTGATGAGCGTTTCGACATTTTATCTCGCTTGGAAGCATCTGAAGCAGAAAAGTCCGGGGCATCCGGAGAAGAACAACGAGGAGCATAGAAAAAAATAGCGCTCGCAGCGCTATTTTTAAATACTTATTCAGCGTAATCGTCAGCCTTCACGCCGCCGCCCTCAGGAACGACGGTTTCGACGGACTCTGGTTCGGTAACAATTTGGCCGCTCTTATCTACTGCGACAAGTTCGGGGAAGTCCTGCACCGGGATTTCGACAAAGATATCCTCTGCTTGCTTGCCGAACACGAAGGAGCGAATGTTTTCAGGCGCATCCACTTCGAACGCAACCTTGAAGCCTTCTGTTCTGCCGCCAGAAATGAGTGTGCGCCCATCGCTGTTGTGCCCCGACAAGCTGGTCTCTAATACTTCCCCGGTCTGCGTAATGAGGTAACAGTCTAAAACGGAAATGCGGAGCGATTCGTCAGTATTGTTTTCAAGAATAACTTCGAAAACGATTGGCTGAGTAAGATCATCGACCATGAACTTTGCACTAACCAGTTGAACCGAAACTTCCTGTTCATCAACAGGTTCTTCCGCTTCGTGTTCTACGGTAGCCGCCGGAACGGTGGGTTCAGGGGTGGCGCTTTGCAACGCTGGTGGAACTTCATCCGTACGGTTTTGTGCACCGCAACCGGCAGCAAGTATTAATGCTGCAGCAGCCAGCAAAACAATCATGTATTTTCGCATGAATAACATTCTCCTTCAGGTTAGATTGGATGATGGGGGAGGCATGGCCTAATCGCCGATAAACGTTCCTTCGTCCCATTTTCCTTTTTGAATGACTTCGCCGGAGTCGTTGTACAACGTTCCTTGGCCGTGGTATTGATTGTTCTTAAATCCGCCCTTGTACTTCAATTTGCCGTTTTCGTGATAAAGGACGCCGTCGCCCTGCACGCCGTAGGATTTCAGAAATCCATCGTCGTAAGTACCCTCGAACGCCAACTGACCATTCTCATGATAAAGCTTGGCTTTTCCCATGAGTCTGCCCTCCTCGAACGTGCCTTCGGACTCAAGATTTCCGCTCTCATAGTACGATTTGCCCTTGCCGTGCAGCCGTCCGTTCTTGAAAGTGCCCTCGAGATAAATTGAACCGTTCTCGAAGTACGTTTTTCCCTTCCCATTCAGTTGTCCGTCCTCAAAGTCACCTGACTGTTCGTGATTGCCGTTGCGGTAGAACGTGGTGCCTTCTCCATGCAGCAGGCCGTTGCGGAACGTGCCCGTTGCGAGCTGGCGCTGCGGGTAGATGTCGTAAAAGGTCGTGCCTTTCCCGTTCGGCTGGGCGTTCTTCCAGCCGCCCGAGTAATACACATTACCGCCGGTATAGTAAACGGTCATCGTATCTCCGGTTTTCTGCTTGTCTGTGTCGCCGAAAAACGTAATGGAACCTTTGTTGGAATAGAACTCGTTCTCAAGCGGGTAATGTACCGGCTCGCCATTTCGAAAAACCCCGCTAAACTCGATTTCAGTATCACCATTGTAGTAAGTAGTTCCCATGCCGTCGTAGACACCGTTGTTGAACTGCCCTTCATACAGAATGTAGGCAACATCATCGAATGTGTAGGTAATGATCCCCTCGCCGTGCGGATTGCCCATTTCATTTACTTCTCCTTCGTAAATCGTGCGAACGCCAAGATATTCGCTGGTTGGCGTGTTGATGACCATTTGAGCCGTTTCCTTCTCGACCTTAGATTCAGGAGAAGTTTCCGAAACGGTTGGTGTGGTTGACACTTCGACTTCTTTTACTTGCGATTCGGGTTCAGCCTGAGCTGTGTTTGTTTCGTCAGTTGGAGCCGTTGCAAGAGGGGAGTTCGTGCTTGCCGATTCAGCGGAACTGGCTTGTGTTGCGCCAGGATCTTCTGTATCGGGCGTGGTCGCGATCATCGCGGCGGTAAACGCCACAATCAGCAGACCGTACAGAAGAGTCGAGCGTCCCCGCGTGCGGCGCTCGCCCCATCGGTAAACAATGGACGGCTTAATGAGGCCGATCAGCAGCAGCAGAATGGACAAACAGAATCCGGCAAAATAGAGCAATATCATATTTTTGATCCCCCGAACGTTTGTATTTTGACATCATTGAACATAGCGTGTAAGAAATAAGTCCCATTCTGATTATACAGGACTAATAAGTTCAAAAACAATATTTACTAGCCTTATACTATCCTTCTAGCAAGCGAACACCTTCTTTACCATTAGAGGTAGGAAGAAGGGTGATCGAATGGACAATCAAAAAACAGATGAAATAGATTTGAAGGTTTTGGTAGGGAAAAGAGTCCGGCAGTTAAGAAAGCGTCAGGGCTTGACTCAGAGTGAGTTGGCCGAAAGGGCCAGCATGCAAGAGAGCTATCTCGCAGGCATAGAACGGGCAGTTCGTAACGTATCTCTTGACTCGTTGGCCCGCGTGCTGGCTGCGTTGGAAGTAGAGCCGATCGAGGTTTTCCGCTTCGGAGGACTGGAACCAGGAGAGGGATTGGAGGGAAAGCAAGCCGCTATTCGGCTGCTTGCCGCATTCCTGAATGAGCGCAGCCTAGAGGAGGTCGAGCTCATTCGAAGAATGGCTATGGACGTTATGGCAACGATCGATTCGGAAAAGAATAGGCAGGAATGAAAATGCCCGATTCCAAGAGGAATCGGGACGTTTGTTTTTATGCGGGAAAATGACGGTCCAGATATTCACGGACGGCGGCGTTGAGCAGGCTCGCAATCTTGGTGAACTCGCCGCGCTGATGCAAGTCGTGAACGCGCCGGAACAGCGGCTTCTCCAGGTACGTCGTGATTCGCGCGTACCGTTCGTCGAAAGGCGGCGACTTTCGCTCGAGCGGCTTGTGTCCCGGATCTGGTCTGTCGCTCTTGTCGGCGGGGCCAGCCGGTGGCCTTTCGGCTGCCGGTCCGGCTGGCGCTTGTGGTGTGGGGACAGGAGTCGACTTGGGGCGTAGCACGGACTTGGGCTTCGAAGCAGCGTTCGGCTTGCTGACCGGCCTAGCCTTTCTAGGTTTGGCGGTTTCGGCAAGGACGTTGACCGGGTCGACTCCGCTTGGCGGCTCCGTATTTGCGGGTTCTTCGTTATTGGCCAAATCTTTCTTAAGCGTTGGTTCGTCCACACTTTTCTCTTCTTGAACAGCGGCATCCTGGTATTCGCTCGACCACATGTTGCGTTGCTCTTTCGCTCTGCTTGCAGACTCGGAAAGCCGGAATGATCGATTCATGGTCACAACACTCCTCGCAAAGTTTCGGGCAACCGATTCGGCTACGTCGACATCTGCACCGCCATCAATATCTACGTAGACGTCTACGTCTGCCCTAATGGTTTGTTTGCGAGGGAGGGGCGGTTTTACGGGAAATGGAAAACGGGAGAAGGGCTAACCGGACATCCAGCAATTCATTCTCGATGCTTCGTTCGACGTCGTAAAGCGAATATGAGACGCCGAACGGTCGGTATGTCGATTGGCTCGTCAGAAGTATGAAGAAACCGCCAAGTCACGGCCAGCAGTTGCTGGCAAGTATCGACCTGTTCGAGCAACGCTTCCTCCCGCTCGATCAGTTCCGTATGTTTCCTTACGTGTTCATTGCCCATGCGGTCAATCGCTCACTTTCACGTACTTGGGGTTGACGGACAACTTCTCCGAAGCGTGTGCAAGATAATATCGCATATTTCGTGTCGATTGATTGGCTTGCTCCGTAAAGCCGTGAAGCAGTTCGGGCTTCTCGAAAATCCAGAAATCGCGCTGTCGTTGCCCGCCAAAGAGCGCGACCAGCGCGTAGTTGAAGCTCGCCGGATTGCAGAGCCCTCCGGTGCCGAGCGGCAACCGGCTAATGACGTCGCCGATCGTTAATTGTTCGGGTGAGCGGTTCTCGGATTCCAGCGTCAGCAAAAAGCAGGCAAACAGCCTGTCGGCGTTCGCTCTTAAGGTAATCTGATCGAGCAGGAACCGCTTGGAAGTGGCCCTATCCCATGAGAATGTACTTATGAGAGGTTCTCGGGTTTGGTAGTCGGGGGCGATATGTTTATAAGCGTGTCGGTTACCGTAGATTTTCATAAAGCGGTCAAGCTTTGTGTGCGATGTCTTACCGTAAGGTAATTTGGGAGCGATGGCGCGGAAGAACGTCGTGTAATCCTGGATGTCATCCAGTGATAGTGTGATGGAGCGATCTTTTTCGACATGGTCAATTATATTAAGTAGTTCCATCATAGTGTCGAGCCGGTGAAGGTCAGCAAGCTCGAACGTGTCCGGCTGTTGCAGGTGAAGAAGGAGGGCCACCGCGCTAAAGCCGTTGTGCCAGTCGGGGAGCTTTTGTTGCCAGAGCGCGAACGCTTGAAGGGGATCTTGCGCGGCGATTTCCAGAACGTCAGGCCAAGCGTTGACAACGGTGGAGATCGTCTTGCGATGGGCGAGAGCGAGGTCTTTCCGCTGCCAGCCGCCGAACTGCCAGCCAAGAGCCTGTCTGAGCGTCTCCGTTGTCACGGCTTCCGGATCGCAGAAAATTTTCTGCCACTCTTCAAGGGGCTCGACCGGGTAACGGGCGTAAGGGAATCGGTTTAAGTATTCGTCGATCCGTTCGGTGATCGCTGTTGCGATGGCTTTCTTTTCTTTTTCATTCATACTTATTGTCATTGGAATGATCGCCTCCAAGAATAGATGCAATTTAAAAAGGTTCTTCAGAGTTCCCGTCAACCTGACCAGTTTCATTATTGGGTTGATAGAACTTGTGCGTGGCAGCTGCGCGGGCCTCCGCAGAAATATAGAATGGCTCAGCCAACTCAGAAACCCAGCTTAACGCGAGCTCATTTGGGCTACCTTCGACGAGTGGTGGCCCATCGGCCCATTCTTCTTCTCGCGTAAAAGAAATGTCGTCTCCGTCTACAACCACAAAAACGTCGGTACCGTCAAAGTACGGAGTGATTTCGTCTCCTTCCTTATAAGTAAGAGCGACCCGCACTTTATGTATAGGTCGCCCTTTGACTGCTGATTCTGTTTCAACTTCAGAGATGGCAAGAAAGTGAATGTCGCCCTCGGGGTTGAAGGCTGAGCTAAGAAACTTGTGCAGCTTTTCCTGGTTGGTTGTCATGTCAACGACTCCTTTTCAAATATATTACAGAATCATAATATATGAGACAATTATCAGTAGATACGAAAAAGAGTTCTTTCACTTGACAAAAACAAGTATAAAGTAATATATTTATTGATAATGAAATTGAAAATTGAAGGCGGCGATGCTCATGAAACTAGCTTCATTTTATAAGAATAGTTTGGTTCCCTCATATGAACGAATTAATATTATAAGCAGCTCGGTAATTGAAGTGGTGAATACGAGTCAGCAGACCATTCCTGATCCAGATCTTGTTGATGATGCGAGACCATTCACACGCAGACAAGCTGTAATGAACTCAATACTTAAAAAAGTTAATTCCTTGCCTAAAAAGTGGAGGATGTCGGCCAAAAAGAGAAAGGCGGGCGGTAATTTTGACTATGTGGTAGTTCACTTTGAAGACCTCAATCTTAATCTCGTACCTGTGCATCTCTTATCACATTCAAAATTACCCAAGCCAAATCGGTATAGGGGAGATATTTCAGCTTTTAATTTTGCAGTTATGAAGGAGCGTGGCATGCTATCTGAAATTGAATTTCAATCATTTATGGATTTCGATCAAGAGCCCGCGTTGGTTACTGAGCCTCGTATTCCATCTAATTTAAAGGACATACCCTTTGGGTTGCTGCTCGTATATGATGGAACTAACCCCAAGGCCCCAGTACGCTTAGCGGCATTGACTCCTGACCAAGATCAATACATCTTTTGTGACAATGTGGAATTGTTAAAAGAGTATAGTAGCCAGACACAACAAAAAGTTAAGGATATTACGGAAGTTAAAAAGAAACGGAAGTTAAAGCTTGATACCACACAAGTAAAGGACTATCAGGACAGCCCGGATATTGTCGTCCGGAAGGATATTACAGAGGGTAGAAGTGATAATAATGCAGACACAGTTTAATCCCAAGAAATTAACCTCTGCTCGTCTAGCGCGGGGACTTACAATAAAGGAGCTAGGAGAAGCAATTGGTGTTAGTAAGCAAGCCGTATCGCAGTATGAACTGGGACAGGCTGTTCCAAAAGCAGAAACCATGATGGCACTTGTAAACACCCTTGATTTTCCCAAGGGTTATTTTTTTGAGTACGAAGAAGATCAATATGTCGGCAACACATTTTTTCGGGCTTCGACTACGATAACGAAGCGAGTAAGAGAAATGCAGAAGGAACGCGCTAGCTGGGTTTCAAAAGTTTATAAGGTTTTAAATCAGTATGTTGAGTTTCCGAGGCTGAATTTACCTGATCTTACAATGTTCTCAGACGGTGATTGGGACAATGAGAAGATAGAGGATTTGGCGATTGTTTTAAGGAACCATTGGCAACTCGGAGATCGACCAATAAACAATTTGGTAAGTGTATTAGAGAATAATGGAATTATTGTGGCTTCGATTGAACTGGGAGAAGTGAAGGTAGATGCTTTCTGCCAACCACGATCTGAAAGATCCTTTATCATTCTCGGTGAAGACAAAAAATCGGCTGCAAGAAGACACTTTGATGCCGCCCACGAGCTAGGACATTTACTTATGCATATTGATGTTGATAATCAAGATAGCCTAACTAAAGAAGAATTTAAGAAGATGGAGGCTCAGGCGAATCAATTTGCGTCGGCCTTTCTCCTACCTGAAGAAGCGTTTACCTCGATGGTATCGAGTGATACAACACTGGATGGCTATGCGGAGCTTAAAAAATATTGGCGAGTATCAATAGGTGCGATGATTCACCGTGCAAAGGATTTAGGTATTATTTCGTTAAGCCGATACACATCACTGCAAAAACAGATTTCTATGCGTAAAATGAGGCAGAGGGAACCACTAGATGATGTTTTACCTATACCACATCCCTCGATGCTTAAGAAAGCGTTTGAAGCTTTGATACAATCTAATATTGATGTTCATGAACTGGTGCATAAGCAAGTCTTACTTAGTAGCCAAGATGTAGAAATGCTATGTAGTCTACAACCCAATTTATTGAGTCATAAGCGTCAAAGTACTATTATAAAGTTGAGAAATTTGTTTGAATACGAACAGGATTCAGTTTAGGTAGTGATTATTTTAGGGATGAGGGGTTGTCTTGAGTACTCAGAACAGAAAGGTTGGTTTTTACAATTTTATTTTTAAGAAGCACGGATCCTCTGAAGAGTATTTTGACAGAGCATTTTTTAAGGATTTTCTAGAATACGTACTACAGTTGCCGTCCGATCAACAAATTATTGATATACCGAGATTCAACAAAGCTATTACAGTTGATAAATACGCGATCACGGATTTTCATGCTGATCATGTTGTTAGAATTGTATTTAAATCCTGTAAGTATAATCATAGCCCTGATTATATGTCTAGTCGAGACGGTACAGAAAGAAATAGTGATAAGCGTCCCCATGAAGGGGAAAAAGAAAAAACGCATTTATGCATTAGAATTTCTACGTTCGAGTCCAGCTTGTTACTGGAGGAACGGCGGAATGGGGTTTCCATTAATGAGATTACCAGTTATTTGAATACTAAATTGAAAGAATACCTGAAAGTAAAAGGTTTGAAGAGAAACTTTAAAATCATTTATGGAGCGGAACCTTCTCGAGATTTTCTCTCTTTGCTAGAAATGGCCAAGAACATAAAGGTGGCTGAACTTCACACAAGTAAAATATTTCTTGGGAGTGAGGCTATGGGCGTGATTCAAGAAGAGGACAATTCTATGAGAGAAGATGTTGTAATTACTGTAAAAGCAGAGCCCAAAGAGTCGTTGTTGAAAAGGACATTTAGCCAACTATATAGAAGCTTAACATCAACAGAAAGCAGTATTAGTCGAATTCGTCTATATGGATATGATGAAAATGATAACCAATTAAGAATTGACAGTGAGCCACTGAAAAAAGTGGATTATGTGACTGCGGATTTGGATGAGAAAGGAATTGTTAAGACTGATTCTATATTTGAAAAAATGTATGAGGTTCTCGAAATAACGGGTGAAACACCATGATAGGTGCTAAGTTTTACGGAGAGTGGTTAATTCCAGTTGTAGATTATTATACAACGGTTAAAAAGAATGAAAGAAATTACGAAATAATTTTCCCGTGTCTCATAGCAATTGGTGTAATTGTTGTGTACTATTTTCTTGGAGATTCTCTCCGAGCCTTAATTAAGCTGAGAGACATTCTACCTAATGCATTGGCGATATTAATTGGATTTACAATTTCTTGTATAACGATACTTGTCTCAAGTGATAATGTCACTATTCGATATTTAAAAGAAACTAGCACGGATGGCAGAATTGTAAGAGAAAAGCTAATCTCGATGTACCAATGGATGTTAATAACCTTTGTATATATACTGATTGTTCAAGTTTTTCTGTTGGCGTTTATTTTTTTTGTAGCGTTTATTTTACATATCTTTAAAAATAGCGTGTTCATTTCTATTAGTCTCTTTATTGAAGTTTATTTCATCCTTCACATATTGCTGCTGCTTATTCGAAACATAACCAATTTCTATTTTGTTTTTTTTGTGAGGCGTACCTAGCCAGCCTCTTCATATGAAGGACCTAATTTGAAGAGGGGAATAAAAATAATTCAGAATTTGAAGGGACTAGTTATGACAATAAAACTTTTGCCAAAGGATATAAGAAATCGTTATGAGGTTCATGAATATAAACATGCGTGTGCAATCCTTAAAGAGGACTTCCCGGAAGAATGGGAGGATATTATTAATGTATTAGACACTTTCGAACTAAAGAAAAGTGACATCTCTGCCGGAGGCGGGAGAAAATCCAATATTTCTGATAAGATTGATAATTTCTTGTATGACAGAGGGTGGCAGGAAAAGTCCTTTCATACTCAGACGGTTATTGATGGAAGTATTCATGATACACCCACGCATAAGATTGACTGTTTGAAAAGTAGAGTTGCACTAGAAATTGAGTGGAATAACAAGGATCCTTTTTTCGATCGAGACTTAAATAACTTTAGGCTACTACATCAGTTGGATGCTATTAGTGTTGGAGTGATTATTACACGAAGTACCGAACTGCAGGGAATATTTAAATCAATGGGCAAAAAAATAGCTGATAAGTATGGATCATCAACTACTCATATCAATAAACTACTCCCTAGAATAGAGGGTGGTGGGGCTGGCGGATGCCCCATATTAGTATTTGGTATAACAGAAAAGCTTTTTGTTAATGATAGTTTTCTCTATGCTGATTTTGAAGATTGATAACGATTGTTGTGAATATTGAAAGGACAGATCGCCTTCTTCTTCATAAGCAGGCGATCTGAAGTTTTATAGGCGTCTTGCGGTAATTAATGCTTCTTGAACGTTTCTGCTTTTGTCATCCCTTCTTCCCATTGTACTGTGGACGTAATCAATCGTATTAACTTCAATTTTGTATCTTTTTCCCAATGTTGAATTAGCAAGAGCGATGAGGTCATCTAGGTCAATCATCCCTGTGTTACTGTAACTGAGAACTAGGTTGGCGTCTCTATTACTGATTTTGCAAAACAATTCATGGAATGCGTTGTGAACCTGCGTTTTAATACAAAATGGCGATTGATGTCTGTCATTTCTATATCTACCTTTGTGACGAACATCCGGATAGTCATATCGTACAAGAGTTTCGATAGCATGATAGAACCTTGAGTAATGTACAAAGGCATATGGCGGATCAGCGTAAACAACAGTGTTCTTTGGAAGCAGATCAAGACAGTCTCGGTAATCAAGTGAATGGGTATCAAACGAATAACGATTTTCCCCTAAGGTTTCTCGCAGTTCTTCCATCTTTCGCACAAAGTAAGGGGTAATTTCTTTTCTTCTGTATATTAGAATATCTTCCATAGACGATTGATTAGTCGCGTCCCTATATTGAGCGTAATGCCCTGTACTTTGGGAATTATATGACATTGCAAACATCAATGAAGCCAGAATGGCATTGTAGAAAGGTGTTTCCCTATACTCTTCAGCCGTTGCTCTAAAAGCATCTATCCATACGCACTGATTATATGACCAGTAGGTGCCTGAATAATTTTTAACGAATAGGTGATAGTCGAACAAACTGAAATCATGGTGAATGAGTTGCTGCTGCCCTTCTTCTAGGCTCACAAATTCTTCAACTGTAAATTCCCTTTCATAGTCAAACTGTAGCTTGGGAAAAGTCTTAAGAAACTTGTTGGCCTTTTTACTAGCTGAGGAAATGATATCTTGGATTAGTGATGGGTGCGAGTTCCAGTTATAATTAGTGAGATATGCCTTGGCCAGCACGGCAGAATAGGCTTGAATATCATTACTTATCATATTCGTCTGGTTTCTCAGAACACCTGAGAGCACACTGGACCCTGCAAATAAATCGCAAACAGGTCCACTGGTGTTGACTTCGTTGATAGCTTCGACTACAAAGTTGATAATTTTTTTCTTCGATCCCATGTATTTTATAAAATGAGGGACTTCTACATTCGAGTTAAGCATCATGATGTTCTCCATATTTATTTACCGCCTCAAATCTGATCTTTAATTTCGGGGACAAGAGTGATATAGTTAGATATAATTATAATGTATCGGAGCAAAGCATGCCCGCTTTTTTTGTGGGTGTGCTTTTTTGCGTACAAAGGAGGGTATAATGAAGAGCGTATTATCTTATCCAGCGAGAGGAAGATGGGGCAACTCCAGCTATAGAGGGAACTGTTCAGGGTACGTGATTTTGGATTTGTTGAAGTTCTATAGGCCGAAAACGTTCCTGGAGGTATTTGCCGGCGGGGGGACTGGTTACGAGGTTGCTAAAGAGTTGGGATATACCAATTCTATTCACCTTGATTTGCACCCTCGCTGGGGTGGATGGAATGCCTTGAAAGATGAAGTACCTGTAAGTACGGATTTTATTTTTAGTCACCCACCTTACTTTGATATGGTTGTCTACTCTGGTCAAGTGTGGGGGGAGGCTCATGCCGATGATCTTTCCAGATCAGTGAGCTACCAGGACTATATCCGCAAGTTGGATCTGGTGAATGAAAAACTTATGAGTAGCTTACGCGTAGACGGTCGGTTGGCGCTCTTGATAGGCGATTGTAGAAGACATGGCAAGTATTATTCCATCATAAAAGACATAAGATACCCAGGGCAATTGGAATCCCACATTATAAAGGTTCAACATAACGTGACTTCTGAACGAAAAGAGTACAAAGGTCAGTTTGTGCCAATAGTCCATGAGCACTTGCTGATCTTCAGAAAGGAATAGTTTTAACGATGTGACGAAATCTCGCGCGGCGCAAGAAATTTCGCCTTTGAGATGATACGCTGAACCGTATCACAAGTAGGGCGAAATTTTGGTCAAGTCAGGCTTAATAGGAGATATGAATGATAAAATATTCCTATATAATCTTGTCCAGGAGGTATTGCTGTGGATGAAAATTTTAGAGAGGTTTACAAGCAACTCCAGACAAGTCAGGACAAATATGTTTACTTTATTTTAGCCGCTACTTTGGCTTCAATAGCTTTCGCTATCAAGCAATCGCAAGCATTACCGCTAAAAATGAGTCAGATTCCATTAGCTCTGAGCGTAGTCTGTTGGGGGATTAGCTTTTTTCTAGGATGCCGAAATCGAGAATATTATAATTCAACATTATATGCTAACAGTGAACTGCTAAGGATACAGTCAGGAAAATTGCCGCATCCGGAGTACGGAAACCATCCAAATTACATACTCGCGGCATCTGAGGGGATTCTCGCTGCTATCCAGAAAAACTCAAACAAAGTAAGTAATCTTGGGCGTAATCAAATGAGGATGTTTTTGTTAGGGGCACTGTTCTATACTTCATGGCACATTATTGAAATGTACATGAGGAGCAAGTAAGTATAAATTCATTGTGGGGTCGATAGTATGGCTGTTCTAGCGCATGAGATTGATGAGTATACACGTGTACAAGCTCGCAAGATTAGCACTCAGTTCTCAAATATGAAAGATGCTTCTGCCCTTTTCGAGGATTATTATGAGGGTATTGAAAGTGAGAGCCTCAAGCAAGTATTCCCCCTGTTTCATGCCTTATTTAATAATTTATTCGCCTTCATGAATCAAAAGCTTACACCTGGCTACGGCGGACATTTCAATGCAGACCCTAGTAGGGAGCTAATTGATGTAATTGAAGCCTTTCAGAAGCTTCAAGCTAATTTGAAGAAATCAACAGCGGCCTTTGAATTGGATCCCTACTATATGGATCTCGTATCTAGGTGTACTTCCTTTTTGAGTAAGAGCGGTGGCAGTACCATACCTGCAGATTTTCCAATAATTGAACTGATCGAGCATCGAGCTATTTTTCATATGATGAATGTCGTAGAGGTCAAGCGTTCACCAAGTAAAGAAGCTTTTCAAACCAAGCTAATCGGTGGTGGATCATACGCCCAGGTTTTTAAATATAAAGATCCACATTATAATCGTTGGTTTGCCTTAAAGCGCGCAAAGGCTGAGTTAACGGCTAAGGAGTTGCTGCGGTTTAAAAATGAATACGAGATTACACGAAAGTTGAACTCGCCTTATATCATTGAAGCCTACAACTTCAATGATGAAAAGAACGAGTATACCCTTGAGTACGCTAATGGGGGAACGTTAGCAGATTACATTCGTGCTAATAACACTAAGTTGGATATGCAGGACAGAGTTAAGCTTATTGGGCAGCTTTTTAATGCTTTCGTGTATATCCATGAAAAGAAAATATTACACCGGGATATAAGTTATCATAATATTTTAATACATCACTTTGATGAACCGTGGACGGTGCTCAAAATATCAGACTTTGGTCTCGTAAAAATCCCGGACAGCTCTTTAACAAGCAAAGATTCGAGTGTGAAGGGCTCACTCAATGATCCCGATCTAACAAAGGTAGGATTCGCAAATTACGAAGTACGTCATGAAATCTATGCCCTGACTCAAGTTGTAAACTTTATTCTTTGTGGGAAGAAGCATGGTAATGGAATTTATAGTAAGAGTCAAGGAGTTAAGGATTTTCTTTTGAGAGGCTTAGCAGCGGATATAGATGCACGTTTTACTTCTGTTGTGGAGATGGCTGCTGCATTCGGACGAGTTCGGCATGAGTTGTTTAATTGATTTAGAAGAGAATGACAGTTTGCCAATTTTCTATAGCTGATAATCATATAAAGAATTGGAGCGTATGCTTGAATAGAGGGGCTTTTCCGGACAAGGGAAAAGCCCCTTCCACCATGTCGGCAGAAGGGGCTACGCTTAAAAAATGCTTCTCAGTCTCCTCATTGAAGGCTAGCTCGACGCTGCCAACGCGCTTCCTGTCGTCCAGCGTGATCCGCTTCACGATCAGGTGCAGCAGGGTCTTGCGCTGCTGGAACGGCGAGCGGCGGAGGAGGGCGTCGAAACTGCCCACCAGGGAGCGCACGAGCTCATAGGAGACGGGCTCGACCTGGTCGTCCCGGAGCTCTAGCTGCAGTTTGGACCGGCGTGTGAGCTCGGCGTCGAGCTCCCGGTTCAGGTCGTTTAGTCGTCCTGCGAACAGGTCGCGGTCGATCTCTTCCATCTCGTACAGCCCGAGGTACTTGCGCTTCTTCTCTTCCAGTTTGTCGATCCGGGCCTGCACCGCCGCCAGTTCATCGCGGAGGGGCTTGATCCGGCCTGAGCGCCGCTCGTTGACGCTCTGGACCACTTTCTTGAGGATATCGGGCTGGGCGACTGCCTGCCGGATGCGCTCCGTCACGGCTTGCTCGGCCTCGTCCTTGCGGACGCTGTTGGCGTGGCAGACTGCACTGCCCTGGCTTCGGAAGCGCCCGCAGGAGTAATACATGCGGACGATTTTCGTCCCGTCCTTCGCTCGGTTAACCGTACGGCTCGCGGTCATCGCCGCGCCGCATTCGGGGCATCGGATAATTCCGGTCAGTAGGTATTCGCCTTGGAAGCGCTTCTTCGGCATTGCGCTCTTCTTGCCACGAAGGAGCTGCACCTTCTCCCAGAGTTCTTCCGAGACGATCGCTGGGTGATGGCCCTCAACAAGAATTGGTTCGGTGCTTTTCCCCTGGCGTCTTCTCTCCGACCAGTTTTCATAGCGGTTGTAGCGGATCTTCCCAACGAACATTGAATTATCGAGAATGTCGCGGATGGCGCAGATGGAGAAGGGATTGCCGGTTTTGGTTTTGTGGCCCCGATGGTTGAGGTCATTGGCGATCGCCTTCAAGCCATGACCGGAAGCGTACTGCTCGTAAATGTTGCGGACGATTGCAGCTTCCTCCTCGACAACGACAATTTCGGAATCCCTCAATTTTCCCTCAAGCTGAGCTTCTGTTATTCGGAAGCCGAACGGCACTTTGCCGTTATGCTTACCGGTTCTTGCTCTTTGTCTGTGCCCCATCTTCACGTTATCGACGATCGTGTCTCGCTCTAATTCACCGACAGCACCCATCATGGATAACGCGAACTTTCCCATCGAAGTGCTTGTATCGAAATTTTCGGAGAAAGAGCGAAAAATAATGTTATTCTTATTCAGAATCTCAACGATATTGAGCAGATCGAGATTTTTGCGAGCCATTCGATTGAACTTCCAAACGATAACCTCGTCGAACTTTCCTTCATTTGCATCTTGGAGAAGTCGCTGCAGCTCGTAGCGGCCTTTCATACTCTTACCGCTAACGCCTCTGTCTACGTATTCACCGGCTATTTCCTTGCCGTACAGTTCACAGTATTTACGCAGCGTATCGAGCTGTGCATCAATAGAGTAGCCTTGCTCTGCCTGCTCTTCCGTGCTGACCCTACAATATATAGCAACCCTTGTGGTTTCGTCCATTTTTATCCCCCTCTTCTTATCTCAGTTACATCTCCGTAAGGGATCACCTCATGCTTGTTTCTCTCCTTTTATCTGCATTGGTGGAATCTCCAAGTTCAGCAAAGCTGTCGTGCCCTGGATGACCGCCTTCGTAATGTCCCGGTCTTGCGGGATGATAATCCTGTCAATCAGGCTCCGAAAGAGCTTCTTCTGTTGCTCGGGTGACGCACTCCGCAGCAGCGGACGGAAATTGTCCAGCGCCTGTCGGATGCCTGCCGCAGGAACGGTGCGCTCAGGATGGGCATGTAAGGTACACGAGAAGAAGTCTCGCCCCTTCTGTCCGCCGAAAAGGGCGATCATGGCGTAGTGATAGCTGCCGGGATTGCAAATGCCACCACTGCCAAGCGGGACGGGCTCGGCTACCTGCCCTACCGTGAGCCTTTCCCTGTGTTCCGGTTGGTCGTCCAGTGCAAGGAGAAGACAGGCGAAGAGTACGTCGGCGTTCGACCTGTCCGCGATTTGCTCGAGGGCGAAGACTTGCAGGGCATGGATTCCCAGTCCAGAGTGCAAACGGCGGGCTCGATGGTAGGCGGTATTTTGCCCGCGATTTTGGCCAAGACATGGCGGTTGCCATACGCCTTCAGGAAGCGGTCAAGCTGCACTTGCGATCGGTCACCATGCTTAGCCTGCATCTTGGGAAACAGCATTCGGAAAAAGTCGGTATATTGAAGGAGCCCGTCCAAGGTAAGGTCAGACTCCTGTACTCCGTCTTCATGCCCTACTTCCCGGAGAAGATCCCGCATTGCTTCCAGCCGCTGAGTGTCCGCGAGTTCCAGCACGTCGGGTCGGATCAAATGGGCGAGGAAAGCGGCGGTATCGAAAGCAAGCGGCCTTCGCCGAGCCTGTCCGTCCAAAAGTCGAGCATCTGAGTGGGCTCGAAGGCATTCGTGTCAGCAAACTCAGCCCAGGATTTGACCACGGACAGGGAGGCTTGCCGCTGGGCAAAGGGAGCGTCTTTCCGCTGCCAGAAGCCGCCTCGCCAGGACAGTGCGGTGCGAACCGTCTCCGGCTTGACTGCCTTCGGTTTGGTGAACTGCTCTCGCCATCCGGTGAGTGGCTCCGTCGGGTACTTGGCGTAGGGGAAATGGGACATGCGCTTGTCAAAATGATCGTTGATGTAGGCTACAATGGCTTTCTTCTTGTTCTCGCTTATGGTCAGGAGCATTTAGGTGATTCCTCCTTGTTTTGGTTGCGGACGGGATCGACGGGAATGACGCATTTCGGTGTAGCTAGAGGAGGCCGCCGAAGTCGTCTCCGGTCAGTTGCTTGGTCTCGTTCAATTCGTCTCGCTGTTCTGGTGCCGGTTCCAAGTAATTCTCGTCGTGACCGTTCAAGGCGATCCGTTGCTCGGGCGTGAGGAACGGGTCTTCGAGCTGGAGGTAGAACGGTTCGGCGAGCTCGCGTACCCAGCGGAGAGAGTCGGAGACAGGGCCGCCATGAAAAATGGGAGAACCCTCTTCCCAGAGGTCCTCCCGCACGAGTTCTGCCGTCTCGGTAGTATTGTCCATTCTCACGTAAAGGTCTGTACCATCGACGTACACGTTGGTTCCTGCTTCATCGGTTGTTCGGAGCACGAGACGGACGGTGTGGGTCGGCATGTACTTTCTCGTTGGAGGGGAATCGAGATGTTTCTCTGAAAATGGGACGGCTGCAACAGCCATGACCCAAACGTTTTGTTGCAGTGGTCCTTGCAATTCAGAGATGGAAAACGTCTCATGGAGTAGATTGATTAGGTTTTTGGTTAATGTGTTCATATAGATCTCCTTTGGGTTTGGGTAAAATACTTTGCCAAGAATACTTGCCAAAAATAGGACGAGCGTGCTACTATTTCATTAGCAAGGAGTGGTAGGAAATGGATTCAAAATTCATCTCAAATCTTGCGCAGGCAAGAGCAGAGAAGGGGTACTCGCAGGAAGAGTTAGCACGTCGTGCAAACGTAAGCAGAGAAACAATTCGGAACATTGAGAACGGAAAGTCGGTTCCGAACGTTTTGCTAGCTGTGGCAATTGCAGGGCTTGTAGGCTGGCTCGTAACGGAACTATTTAAGCAAAAGGAGGGATAACATTTGGACAAGGCATTGAAAGTAGCGGGGTTAGTGCTTGGCATCGTCTTGGCGGCACGTACGATCGCTAACAACGTGCAGGAACTGAGACGCGTGTAGACCAACTAAAGCAAAGAGAGCGGGGGTTAACATTGACTAGAAAAACAAGAAGTGACTGTACAGTAGGTACGTTTGAGAAGAAGCATGGCTTGCCAGCTGGCACGATTCGTAACGTTGACGGTAGAGACACACGTAGTGACAAGTTAATTGGGACTATTCGCAAAGAAGCAGATAAGAAGCGGTAGGACTAGATCAAACCAAAAGGCACCCAACTGGGTGCCTTTTGGTTTTCGCGCAAAAGAAAGGGCTACGGGAATCAAGGCTAGCTGAGCAGGTGTCTAGATGAATCTAGTATAGCTAGGGAAAACACATGTAGGAAAATATACCCAAATATAGTAAGATGGTTAGAGAACAGCTAGAGAGGGTTGCCTATAGGTTAAATAGGAGGGTGTTCCGTGGCTGGAATTAACATATACAAAATACTTGATAATAAGCATGAAGAACTGTCGGAGTATCTAAAAGGTAGCTACCGTACCTTGGGTCAACAAGTAATTCAACTTACTGTTGGGGTTAATGAAGAGACAGGAGAAATCTTGGGAGTTACCTTTCAGATGGAATTGTTTTTCGGATCAGGTGCTGATGGAAAGGCCTTATCTTGGAATTGGCTACTAAACGCTTTTGGACATCAAGACATACTTATTGACGGATCACCCAGATCTGTAATTTTAATTCAAGCAGAAGACTGCATGTATGCGGTAACCTTTGGCCATTCATACTTTAAGATCGACCAGTTTTCAGATAAAGAATGGGCGTTTGAGTTTGCACGGCGATTAAAATATAAAAATGTAAGAACTACGGCTGTCACCAATCCTAACTCACAGAGAAATAGAACAATAAATACTTATTTAGAGTATGAAAACTTAGACTTAAGTAGTGGTGAAGCCTTGACAAAGCTAAAGGCAAACATTGAGCTTCCGAATGGATTTTCGTTGTTTTCAGAAGTTATTGAAATAGGCAACTCCATTCGTGTAAATATAGAAGGTCCAACTCTACAAGGGATTGCCGAAGTGATTAACTTTGCTGAAAACGTTATAAACAACGAAGAAGTGAAAGTGAAAATACCTTTCTTTAAGTCAGTGAAGGAGCCGGAAGAAATTCTTGCTTTAAAGGAAATGATGGTACGGGATTTTGAAAACGATCTTATGTCTATTGATTTCTCAGAATATCAAATATACGCAACCAGAGTTGTCTTTCGGGATAATCATGAGTATGAGTTTAGACACAGATATAAAAGTACTCGATCGGATAAAGTAACACTTGAATCCATAGAAGCTTTTATGCGGGAGCATGAGTTTAATACAAAAGAGGATTTGTTAGAAATTCGGGTAGCAGTTTTTGAAGATGGTAAGAGCATATTCTCCACGAACATAGAAAAGTTAATCTATTACACTAATGAAGAAAGCCATGCATTACTCGCTGACGGTTCTTGGTACATTTACAATGAGGATTATTTACAGTACCTCAAAGATTCACTATACGAAATCCCCACAGAATTTGAAGAAATATATGATTATAGTGAATTAGCGCATGATAAGTATCTTGAGCAAGTATTTCAAGTAGAACGAGCAAATGATAATAATAAGGGACTTGATGATAGTAAATTAAGAAAATCAATTGCCCAGAAACACTATACAGAGAGATATTATAATGATTGGCTTGTCGAATTAGGATTTACTAATTTCGACCGCGAATTAGAGGCGATCGGCAAGCATAAATTAGAAGCTATGGATTTGTTTAAAGACAACTCAATGTATGCTGTGAAATTTGGAAAGAGCTCCGGGAAGCTATGCTATGCTGTCGATCAATCCCTCGAAGCAATTAAAGCTTTTCATAGGGGAGATATTAAGATAGACGTCAAAATAGAAAACGTTTATCTGTGGTTAGTCCTTGAGAGAAAAAGTGAGTTGCCTCTAATCAATGGCAATCCAGATATTACTGAATTGAACATGCTGATTTTAAAAAACAAGTTAGATCAATGGAAGAAGGAAGTCCGGCTGCTTGGATATCGGCCAAAAATCAAAATTAATTATGCTCGAGACTGAGCGTTAAGAAGGCTAAGTACATTTGAGGGTAATTCTGTTGGATTCAGTGCAGAAAATGCGCCGGGTTTAAGCTGAAGTGAAAATATTAATAAGGAGAGGAACATTGTTGAAAGACTCATATATTGAATTCATGAATGAGTTCGCCATTAGTGAAGATAAGTTTATTCAATTCGGTATTGAAAAAACAATTTATGCCGAAATAATAGAGGAAAGAAAGAGAATAGAGTTTGAAAGGCATTGGAACGAACTTAAGCGGAGTATTGAAGATCCAAATTTCGGTCAATTAGTTTACATTAGAGGATATGGAAGAGATGCCGCAGGCACTGATCTTTATCTCTCGATGTATGAAGATATTTTTAAGCATAGTAACTTTTTAAAGGATGCAACTAATAACGACATTCCTTCAAGAAAAATAAAGCTTCTAACTGGAAAAGCAAAAGGTGTTAAGACTGAAAACAAATACGAGCGGATTCAAAATTATCAGGTTTCCCATGTTTTTGAAAGGACTAAAAACCCATATGCATTCTCTGCCCCTTGGAATATAGTTTACATACCCAAAATAGTTGATCCTTTTACTGGGCATGAAAGCAAAGGAGATTTAACCCGTAAATTTACAAGGAAATTTCAACAACATGTATACAGTAAATATCAGATCTACATAGAAGAGTTCAATACCATAGTTAATAACCTAAAACCAACGTTGGAAAGTTACTTAGAGGGAGTCGAAAATGAACAGTTCAAGGTTGATGTGCTTAAGCAATTCACACCAATAACTCTGGAAGAAGAGGGACTAATGAATCCAGTTGAGTAATAAGGGAACCTTGTCAAATTCAAATGACAAGGTCTTTTTTTAGTTCGGGGATTTCGCTGTATAGATGTTACGGTGAACCATATCATAAGTAAAAACTCAGAGCCTTGAGGTTTTAGCAATTTCAGCTCGAATAGTTAGCGAAAAAAATTCCAAAGCAAGAGTAAAACCTGCAAATCATTGTACTCCCCACTAAACAGTGTTAATCTGAAAATCGCAACCTTAAGTTTACACGCTGCCACACACCCCACAATACCTGCCGTTATGGCGATTCAGAGAGGTAACACCATGATTAAAATAGATAATCTATCCTTTTCTTTCCCACAAAAAGAACTGTATCAAAACATTTCCTTCACGCTCGAAGAAGGCCAACACTGCGCCTTTATCGGCACGAGCGGCAGCGGGAAAAGTACACTGATCGAGATGCTGCTGGATCCGGAAAGACATTTGTTCGAGGGCAAGCTGGAGATCGACCCGGATTGCAGAATCGGGTACGTCAGTCAGTTCTCGCAGGTGGACAAAACGAAAGAAATGACCGTTTTTGAATATATCGGGGAAGATTTTATCAAGATCCAGGACGAACTCACCTCGATTTATGCTGAGATGGAAACCACGTCGGATATGGATTCGCTGATGGAAAAGTATCAATCGGCGTTGGACGAACTCGAGGCCATAGGCGGGGATGATTTCGAAAGCACGATGAATAAGCAGCTGAATCTCGCCAATCTGATGAAGCTGAAAGACGCCAGAGTATCTTCCTTGAGCGGCGGGGAATTCAAGCTGATTCAAGTTATGAAGGAAATGCTCGGCAGCCCGGACTTAATGATCATGGACGAACCGGACGTATTTTTGGACTTTGAAAACCTCAATGCGCTCAAAAAATTGATCAATTCCCATAAAGGCATGCTGCTGGTCGTTACGCACAACCGCTATCTGTTGAATCATTGCTTCGATAAAATCATCCACCTCGAAAACATGGAGATCCAGGAGTTTAATGGGCGGTATATCGATTATAACTTCTCGCTGCTTCAGACAAAGATCGAGCTGCAAGAAATCGCGATCGCCGAAGCCGAAGAAATTGAGCGATACGATCACATCATCGATAATCTTAGAGAGATCGCAACGAATGTTGCAGACGCGTCTAGAGGAAGGGCGTTAAAAGCCAAAGTTAAGTTTCAGGAAAGATTGGAAGCACGCCGAATCAAAGCGCCGTTTGTCGAGATCAAACAGCCGAATATCCGGTTTGATCTGGATCTTGAAGTGAAAGACGTCACTATGATAAAGGTTGCCAATTACAGCGTCGCCTTCGACGAGCTGCTTCTGCACAATGTTAATTTCGAGATCCAATCTACAGATAAAGTCGCGATCATCGGCCCGAACGGCACAGGGAAAACGACTTTGCTCCGCGAAATCTTCAAAAACAACCATGACTCCATCGAAATCAATGCAGATGTGAAAGTGGCTTATTTATCACAGCTTCAAGATGAAACGCTAAAAGACTCGAATACGATTTTTAATGAATTCATCGACGCAGGGTTCAACACGTATGACGAGATTAGAGCGTATCTTGCAAACTACGGCTTTGAAGGCGAAATCCTGGATCAGAAGATCCAATCATTATCCGGTGGAGAAAAAAATATGCTTCAACTGGCTAAAGCCGCTAGTAGTCAAGCCGACCTGCTGCTGCTTGACGAACCGACCAGCCATTTGGACCTCTATGCGCAGATTGCGTTGGAGAAAGCCATCGAAGACTACAAAGGCGCGATTTTGATGATTTCCCACGATTTCTATTCCGTCGTAAACGGCATGGATTATGTGCTAATCATTGACGATAAGACGATTAGAAAAATGAGTATGCGCAAATTCAGACAGATGATCTACGCCAGTCATTTTGATAGAGACTATTTAGAAGCTGAACAAAATAAAAAATCAGTTGAATTGAAAATAGAATTGGCTTTAAAAGATACTAATTTTGAACTTGCAAAAGTATTGCTTGATGAGCTAGAAGAGCTGATTAAGTCGCTTTAAGTGAAGCCAGTTACGGCGAATATTGCTAAAGTGAAGTGAATTAATCCGAGTCCAACGATGAAACATGATGCTGGTGGAAAAGTATCAGTAAAAAGACACTGATGGATAGAATCTCAGTGTCTTTTTACTGCATTGATTTCTGGATAGCTCTTGTCGCGACGCAAGATTAGTGAGATATGGCTTCTTGAGAAGTGTTTGGGAGGTTCCGCAGCTTTTATTCATACCGGCTCAGTTAGAGGATGCTCTTTTCGCGTCAGTTGATTCATCATGTCTCACCCGGATCGGCCGGTTCCCCGCTCTTGAGTCAAGGAGCGACATCCTGCCGCTCGATATTGCGGAACGAAGCATAAGCGATGATCGCTCCGATCCAGAACAAGGCGATCGGGATCGCGATGATCGAATTCAGAGAGAAGCCGCCCGGACTGCCGCTGCAGACGATGAAGACGATCAGGATGGACGAGGCGACGGTCGTCGTCGTCGAATATTTCCTCATGCCGAAATACAGCGGAATCATGTCCATGAAGCTGGCGGCGACAGCGTTCATGAGAAGGGCGGTCGCTTGCCGGCCGACCGCGCCGATCGTGAGCGTCGCTTCCATGAATTCGCTGGAGAGGTTCACGGCCGGCATGAGGAGGCTGACGAGCAGGCTGGTCAGCACGATGGAGCAATGCGAGGGCCATCCTCACGACATCCACCAGAACTTTCGGCATGTGGACAGCTTCCGCGATTCGCCCGAAAACGAAGCTCTCGACCAAGGTGGTCCGGACGGGATTGGAACTGCAAACGTGCGCCCGCCGTCCCGGACTTCACCGGCTTCCCGAATTTCCTCATCCGCATCGCCTCCGCTGCCCTTTGCGTTGAGGGCACAGCCGTTCGGCGCTGATCGCATCGCTGCTGCCGATCGTGCAGGGAAGCCGCTGTCCTCCCTCGGGTTCGACACGGAAGCTTCGGTGGTCCTCACGTATATGACCCATAATGCCGGAAATACATCTTTTGGATAATAGTCGCCCTTCCACCACAGTGATAGGATGAGAGCAATTATTACGGGAATAACCGGACAATATCCTCTCGGCATCGGTTGCTCCCGTCTCAGGAGGTCTGGAATCAGATGAAGAAACGATCGCTCGTGGCATTGCTCGGCGCAGTCTCGCTTGTATCCGCAACGACCGGCGCGTTTGGCGCGACGACCTCGACCAAAATTCAAGCTTTTCTCGAAAGCGGCATTCAGTTGAAAATGAACGGAGCGGCGTGGAAGCCGATGGATGCAAGCGGAAAGGCAGTGCTGCCAATTTCCTATAAAGGCACCACATACTTGCCGGTGCGCGCCTTGTCCGAAGCCTTCCATACGCCGATTAAATATGACGGCCGGACGCGGACGATCAGCATCGGAGAAGTCGACAAGATCGGCTTCGCCTCTTCCGCCATAACGCCGAAATTTAAGCCGTGGAATTTCGCCGACGTGGTCGATAAATCCCAATTGACGTATGGCAACGTCGCTTACACAGGCGCCTACAGCATGGACGCCTGGTCCGGCACGAGTCCGAACGATTATATGAGCTTCCAGTTCGACGGCAAATACGAAAAGCTGCATATCGTCGTCTCCGGCACGACCGAGCTGAAGTTTCAGGTAGCCAACTTGGAGCAGCAGGTGCTCGCTACGGATCTGAAGGTGTCCAAAGGGCAAATCTCGGAATACGACATCGATCTTCACGGCAGCGACGGCATTATCGTGTACCCTTATGCGGGTCCGGCTACGGGTGACGCGAAGTTCTATCTCATTAAAGACGCCAGTTATGTAAAGTAGGCGTCGAGCGGAGGACGTGTCGCTGCCGTCTGCGTCAGTCTCCGGGATGCGCGGCGTTCTCTGCCGACACCTTGCGAATCAGTTGGGCTCTGCTTTTGACCTCAAGCTTGCGAAAAATATTGGCGAGGTGCTTCTTGACCGTACCTTCGCTCAGGTACAGGTCTCTTGCGAGCTCCATATTGGAGCGGCCCTGCATCACGCGCTCAACCACCTCGCGCTCGCGTCTGGATAACCGGGAGAGGGCCGCTTCCCCGTCGCGCTCCTCCTCCCCGCCGAAGGAGACGACCATTCTTTCAACATAATCGTGCACCCGATTGCCCCGCGTATCCATCACGAAATAGGCTGCCGACGTCACGCCGTCGTAATCGAGGTTGCGCACCTCCGTCACCTCGTCCATTCCCAGGCTGCTGCAGATTGCGTTCGAAACCGGATTGCCGATCGGCGCGGCGACAATATAACCGGTTGACAAAATATGACTGATCAACGTCGAAAGGGAGGCGTGCATCATCGTAAAGTCGGAGAAGTCGTATACATCGAGCGTCCTGACAAAGTAGCCGGACTTGCCTGGCGCCGCAACCGCCAGCTCCTGCCGGAGCTTGCCGGGCAACGCATTAAAATACGCGCGCGAGAGCGGCGCAGTCAGCAAGTAGTCCATCGTATGCGCGTTAATCGGGATAATCTCGATCAATCCGCATACTTCTCCTTGCCCGTTGCGGATCAGCTTCACGCAGCCATGGCCCAGCTCGTACAGCTCTTGCAAACGAATCTGGCCGAGCACGAGCAGACTCTCGCGGCGGGAGATCAAAAATGTCGTCATAGAGCCGTCCTGATTGTGGAACGGCACGACTCCGTCCTTGGCCGTCTGCTTCCTGCGCGCAACATAGCGCTCCGCCTCTTCCCGATTGGAGGGACCGAGCGGCTCCACGCTGCTGGATACCCATTGCTTGTACATGATGTAATGGATAAACTGGTTGCCGATATAGTAGAGAAAATCCGCATTATC
Source organism: Paenibacillus sp. FSL W8-1187 (assembly GCF_037965485.1). Classification (NCBI taxonomy): domain Bacteria; kingdom Bacillati; phylum Bacillota; class Bacilli; order Caryophanales; family Paenibacillaceae; genus Paenibacillus; species Paenibacillus sp. FSL W8-1187. The sequence continues at coordinate 5,540,659 of NZ_CP150181.1, read as the reverse complement.
CAAAGATACCGAGCGGCTCCTGGCCGAGCGCTTTAATTTATTCGTGTAGTAGCGCATGCAGCGCCGCCAGAGCCGATTGTAGCGATCCGGCTTGCGCATGCGCAAATCGTACGCTATTGCTTCCCGGAGAAGCTCGTGCAGCAGCCAGCCCCGATCGATTCGTTGAATAAAGGAGTGCGAGATCATGGAACGGAATTGATCTGTCGGAACCGGCCTGGCCATTAATTGTTCCAGCATTTCTTGATTAAAGTAACGGGCGACCGCAGCCGATTCAATTATTTCCCGCGTGGCCGGGTCGGGCACCTCCCGCAGCCAGGTCTGCACAACATGGCCGAACATCGCTTCTTCGTCGACAGACCGGCTTTCCTGCTCCAGAGAGGCAAGCGACGTAGAAATGAGCAGTGTGAGGGTCAACGGATGACCTCGGGTTCGTGTCCAGAGCGCATGAACGGCAGCCTCGTCGTCTATGCCGCATCGATGCAAGTAAGCTCGTGTAGCTTCGTAGTCCAGGTCTCCGATTGGCAGTCGATAGATCATGCGCTCCCAGGGAGGCGCCGCATGCCAGGCTGGCTTCAAGGCAAAGCGGCCGCTCAAAATCAGGATCAGCCCCTCCGGCATACAGTTCAGGAAATCGTCCCGCAGCCACTGCTCCAGCTCCCCGCATTCTTCGAACGTGTCAATAGCCAGCACGAACGCGCCCCGATCGCTCGCTTTGGCAATCGCGCTCCCGCAAGCTTGCGCCAATGCCGTCTGGCCGGCGAGCGTTCGTTTCGGCGTCGGCGCGTTCAGCGACCGCAGCAGGGAATTGCAAAATTCTGCCGGCGAATGCGAGAATAGCCTGCTGTCGAGCATCGCGTATGGAATGCCGGACTGCCTCGTCATGCGACCGAATTCGGCCAGCAGCGCTGTTTTTCCGATGCCGCCTGTGCCGTGCACGTTCACAATACGCAATGAAGAAGATGGTGTCGTCAGCAATTGCGCGAACAGCCGCATCTCCTTCTCTCTGCCGACGAGCCCCGCTTCGTCTGGTGCCTGCTGCTGGTAGGCTGATCGCAAATGACGGTGTTCCGTTGTCATGGAAATAGTCACCTCGCGCCGCGTTTTAATCGAATGCGGTATCGAATGCCTAGACTCGAACGGGTGTATTGTAGCTCTTGAATCATGCGATAGCTGACGAGTCTGAAGGACAAACAGGAATAAATCTGCACGATAAGGAGGGGTGGAGCATGAAACGAAAGCTTATGCATTCTTGGGCATTTCGGCTAACGGCGTTCGTTCTGGCGGCGACGATTGCAGGGCTAGCGATACCGTCGCCTCGCGCCCATGCTATTGTAAATATCGACCTGCTGAAAGTATTCAGCAGTGTATTCGACAATACGATCGAGACCTGGCGAGATGGAGGACCGATTCTGGGCGGAGAGACCGCCACTTTTGCGGTTCGGGACGACTCCGCCGCGGGAACCAAGCTCGAAACGTTCACGCTCTCTTACTCCACCGACAATGGCCAGACCTGGACCTCGCTCCCGGATGCCCGGATTACGGAGAAGCATGATTTCTTTCTCGACGGAACCGATACCTTTGGCGCTTTTACGGTACCGCTCGACCCGCGTTTCACATCCGCCATCTTCAAATTTTCAGCGACGTACAATCCGGTCATCGGCGCACGAAGCTATCCGAAAGTCGTATCGATGGGCATCCCGATCCTGCAGCCCGGCTCTCCGAGCGATCTCGTCATCACGGCCGACACGAACACCTCCATCAGCCTCGCCTGGAACGATAATTCCAATATGGAGTCGTATTATCAAATCGAGCGGGCGGGCGGAACCGGGAGCAACCGCGTCTTCTATGTCAAAAATACGAAGGAGCATGTCGGACAACTCAACTATGTCGATCGAGAAACGGAGCCCGACACGTATTATGTGTATACGATTAAAGCGATCATTGATAAGTATAGCATACCGGATCAGTTGAAGCCCGGCGCGCTTGTTCGGCTCGGCAAAAGCGCAAAGAAATCCTCCAGCTTGTTCCCGCTGAAGGATATCATCATCATGAAGGACGTGCCTGCGAATCTTCTGGACATTCTGAAAAATAATCCGGCGCTGCCCGCGACTCCGACGGCATCCGCCACGCCCGCGCCGGTTGCGACGCCGACGCCAACCCCGGTCGAGACGCCGCCCCCCGGTCAGTCCCCGATTCCGACGATAGCCGAAGAACGGCTGACCGGCGCGAGCGGCTGGGCCAGGGCGGAAATCTCGGAGGCCTATCGTTTGCAACTGACGACCGACGCGGTGCTCGGCAATTATTCGTCGGCTATTACGCGCGAGGAATTTGCCTCAATCGCAGTCAGGCTGTATGAGCGGCTGAGCGGCAATCCGGCGACCGGAAGCGACACGAATCCATTTCAGGATACGACTAACGGCGACGTGCTCAAGGCCAGCGCGCTCGGCATCGTCAACGGGGTTTCGGCCAATCGATTCTCTCCGGAGGCTGGCATCTCCCGTCAGCAAATCTGCGTCATGCTCATGCGCGCCATCCGTGCCGCCAGGCCCGAAGCATCACTCGACACACGCGCAGACGCTCCGTTCGCCGACGACGGGCTGATCGCCGATTGGGCGAAGGACGCCGTATATTTCGCTGCGAACGCCAAGATTATGGGCGGCGTCGGCAGCAATCGCGCAGACCCGCTCGGCAGCACGACGCGCGAGCAGGCGATTGCCCTGGTAAAGCGCGCCTACGATAGGATGAAATGAAATCCGGTGAAACACAGCGTCGCATATCGGTCCGTTACGGACTGTACGCCGTTAGGGAGATGGACGGTATTTTGGGCTACGACTTCATGGGGCTGTCCCCATAGGTCAGCATGATAGGAGAACGTCCCGATCTTCACCTCAAAAGGATCTCAATTTCCACCGTGAAGTGGAGACTGAGGTCCTTTTTCTCGGAAAAATTTAGTTCTAGGCGGGGGGCTTGACTATCACGAATCGACTTTTGAAATAGCCTCTCTCCCATCCGCGCTCGCCCCCCTCTGCTTCCGTCCCAGTCGCCATAGCATCACTACGGCCAGGTATATAGGACTTATGTAGGACTATGGTTGTTTTTGTCGAAATAGTCATCATTCGAAATCAATGGCCGATGCCTTCGAGTCGGTCGATGGGATTTAGAATTTATCGTGGAGGGGTTCCAGTTGATTGTTCAAACGAAATTATACATCCCCCATGTACGGAACGCTTTAGTCCCTCGGCCAAGGTTGATGCACAAGCTCGACGAGGGTCTTCGAGCCAAGCTGACGCTGATCTCCGCTCCGGCCGGCTATGGGAAGACGACGGCGTTAAGCGAATGGGCGAGGCAATGCGGCATCCTGGTGGCTTGGCTGTCGCTGGATATACAGGATGACGAGTGGTTTTCGTTCTGGAGCTGCGTAACCGCTTCGATCCAGGAGAGGGTCCCCGGCTACGCCCGGAGGATCTGGCCGCTGCTGGAGAAGGGGCCGTCGGCGTCATCCGTGTCCTCGGAGCCTGCGATCTCCGCCATGTTGAACGAGCTGAATTTAGTACCCGAAGAGCTCGCCATCGTGCTCGACGATTATCATGCGATCGAGCATCCCGCGATTCAGAAGTCTCTTGGCTATATGTTGGAGCACTTGCCCCCGCACATTCATCTTTATATAGCGAGTCGTACCGAGCTAGCTTTCCCTACCGCTAGGCTGATGACCAAAGGAGAAATGCAGAGAATCTCGGTACGGGATATGCGGTTTCGTCCTGAGGAGGGGTTGGTCTTCTTCCGGAATACGGAGGGTTTGTCGTTGTCCAAGGAGCAAGTCGCGGAGCTGTACGATCAGACGGAAGGATGGGTCAGCGGACTGCAGCTCGCGGCGCTTACACTGAAGAGCAGCGACAACATCGCAGAATCCATCAGGCAGTTTAGCGGCCATCAGCATCATATCTCGGATTATTTATTCGAAGAAGTATTTTCGCATCTATCGGAGGAGATGCGCGCCTTTTTGCTCCAGACGTCTATTCTAAGCCGTATGGATCACTCCCTATGTCAAGCCGTTACGGGACAATCGAACAGCCAGGAGTACTTGGAGAGGTTAGAGCAGTTGAATTTGTTTGCGTTCCCGCTGGACGATCAAAGAAAATGGTATCGTTATCACCACTTGCTGTCCGATTTTTTGCAGCAGCTGTTTGCCCGAACGGACCCCAAATTATGGGGGCAATCGCATGTTCATGCGGCGCAGTGGCTGGAGTCGCATGGCTTTGAGGAGGAGGCCGCCGAGCATTATTTGGAAGCGAAGCAATACGATGATGCCGTACGGGTGATCGAAAAAAATCTGCATGCTTTTTTGCATAAAAAGGTGGAAAAGCTAAGCAGGTGGGTTTTGCAATTGCCGGAAAGCTTCCTTTCAAAGAGGCCCTTGGTCGAAATGTTTTATTTATCCCTCTTGATCGGCATCAGGCAATGGGAGACTGCGATTCAAAAAATAGAGCAAGCAAAAATCCGCTATGAAGCTATGCAGGGGAGCATGGACGAGGCGGAATGGAAGCCGTTGATGGGCAATATGTACTTTTTGTGCGCAAGCGCCTGTTATTTTCAGAAAGATTTGAATCGTATATCGGAATACTTCGAGCTCTCGGAGCGCGTCGCGCCGGAAGGCAGTTTCTTTGAAGCTCTGGGGGACAACAAATATTACGGTTACGACGAATTCGACGATCATATGTCCTACATTAACGATTACCATGCCGCTGCCGCATTTATGTTCAAGTGGATCGAACATTGGGGACGCCATCAAGTTCATCCGTCTGCCGCCATCTTTCATGCTTCATACAGCATGGTGCTGTATGAATGGAACCGCGTGGAGGAAGCCGAGGCTTGCATTGAACGGGCGCTGAAACCCAATGCCAGACAACCCAATCCGCGGAGCTTGCTGCAAATTTACGTGAACGCTTCGCGCATTCGGCAATCGCTGGGCAATCCGACCCTAGCCGTAGAACTGCTGGAGCAGCTGAAATTACGGATCGAATCTCCGGATTATGAACGCTTTGTGCGGAAGATCGAAGCAGAGCAAGCCTGTTTGGCCTTGCGGCAAGGGAATATGCGATATGCTTTGGAATGGCTGGATCGGTGCGGGATGGCTTCGACGGACGAGGTGTCGCTGAACGGCGCGGCGGAGCGGATGGCTCTCGCCAGAGTGCTCGCCGCATGCGGGCGGACGGAGGAAGCGATGTCTCTATCCGAACGATTGCAGCAGTTGTTCTGGAGAGAGGATCGTCTCCGGGATCGAATCAAAATGGTTGTCCTGCAAAGCGTGACGCTGCATCGCACCGGTCAAATGCAGGAGGCGATCGACCTTCTGGAGACCGCTCTTCGCCTGGCGGAGCCGCAAGGGTTTATTCGCAGCTTCGTGGACGAAGGCCAAGCGATGGCGGAACTGCTGAACGCTTATGGGAGAGCGCATCAAGACCACCGTTCAAGGGAGACGCCTTTCGTTCTAGTGGATTATGCCAATAGATTGCTTCGGGTGTTGAATAGCTTGCCAGATGAATGGGAAGCGCCGATTAAGGCAGGAGCAGGGGCACGCGGCTTGACGGCATTCCCGGTTGAATGGCTGACGAATCGCGAGAGGGAGATTGTCGGTCTGATGGCCGAAGGGATGTCCAATAAGCAGATCGCGTCGCATTTGGGAATTACGGAAGGAACGGTCAAGAGTCACACAAACAATATTTATGGCAAGTTGGAGGTCCGTACGAGAGTGCAGGCGATCAAGAAGGCAAGAGAGCTTCTGCTATTAGGCTAGACGATCCATTTCACGCTAGCGGACCATAGACGATCCCATTCGGGACATCGGCTATGGTCTATTTTTGTTGGGGTGCGCGCAAGCTGTCGACTTCTTTTGACAAAAAGAGAGTCTTTTCATGGTGTCTATAACTTTCTCTAGATGCGTCTTTGTCGTTTTTCTTATAATTTTGAATTTGGCACCGTTTCTTAAGGAGGAACAGAAATGCGCAACCCCTACAAAGTAAAACCGATGATAGCGTTTGTTATGGTTCTCTTATTGACGGCGTTCCCATGGATCGATGGGTTCGGGAGCAAGGCCTATGCCGCTAACCAGAAGATTATTGTCACGGTGGCGGGCACAGGAGCGAGGGGGGCCTCGGGAGACGGAGGACCGGCAACGTCGGCCCAGTTGAATTCTCCTCACAACGTCGTTTTCGACAGCACCGGGAACATGTACATCTCCGATCAGAACGAGAACCGGGTTCGCAAGGTTGATGCCCTGACCGGAGAGATCAGCACGTTTGCGGGTACGGGAGCCAGCGGCGATTCAGGCGACGGAGGGCAGGCGGCAGCGGCGCGATTGTCTTCGCCTTACGCCCTTGCTTTCCACGACGGCGGGTTGTACATCGGGGGATTTGGAACGGTCAGAAAGGTCGATCTCTCCTCTGAAACGATCCGCACTGTGGCGGGCAACGGATCTTGCAATCCGGGTGCCGACATTGGAGATGGGGGGCCGGCCATATCGGCCGACCTATGCTGGATCCGGGGCCTTGCGTTTGACAGCCATGGCAATATGTATATCTCGAGCACGAACGATGCCCGTATTCGGAAGGTTGATGCGTCGACAGGAATCATCAGTACGGTGGCAGGTACGGGAGAACAAGGCTATTCAGCGGTCGAGACGACCGCGGCGTTGGCGCCCTTAAGCGCGGTGGCCGGATTGGCCGTGGACGACGAAGACAATCTGTATATTGCCGAGGAAGACTCCATAAGCGCGGGCGGATTTATTCGCAAAGTAGATCCGTCAGGCACCATCAGCATTGTGGCTGGAGGAGGCAACCTGGAGACGGGACCGGCTACTTCCGTTAATTTAAACGGTCCGAGCGGACTGGCCTTCGACAACGGCGAGCTCTTTATCTCAACGTACGCTCAGATAATCAAATTAGACCTGACTGCAGGCACGATCAGCCACGTCGCGGGATCAGGGCATACCGGCTATTCGGGCGACGGAGGGCCCGCCTCCACGGCCAATTTATTTTCACCCAGCGGCGTTGCGTTTGACGGCAATCATGTTCTGCATATTGCGGATACGAGTAACCATGTCGTCCGGAGAGTCGGCCTGTCCAATGACGCCGGCTTAAGCGGCCTAACCTTGTCCAGCGGCAGCCTGAGTCCGGGGTTCTCTTCGGGAACCACGGACTACACGGCCGTCATACCAAGCAGCGTGAGCAGCATCGCGGTCACGCCGACGGCAAGCGACAGCAACGCGACGGTGAAGGTGAACGGCACGCCCGTGACGAGCGGATCGGCGTCGGGAGCGATCAGCCTGAGCGTGGGGGACAACCCGATAACGGTCAAGGTGACGGCGCAGGACGGCACGACGACGAAGACGTACGCCGTAACGGTGACTAGAGCGCCAAGCGGCAATGCGAGCCTGAGCAGCTTGACGTTGTCGAGCGGAGATCTAAGCCCGACGTTCGCGCCGGGCACGACGAGCTACACGTCAAGCGTGGCGAACGGCGAGAGCAGCATCGCGGTCACGCCGACGGCAAGCGACAGCAACGCGACGGTGAAGGTGAACGGCACGCCGGTGACGAGCGGATCGGCATCCGACGCCATCAGCCTGAGCGTGGGGCACAACCCGATCACGGTTGAGGTGACGGCACAGGACGGCACGACGACGAAGACGTACGCCGTGACGGTGACTAGAGCGCCAAGCAGCAATGCGAGTCTGAGCAGCTTGACGTTGTCGAGCGGCGACCTAAGCCCGACGTTCGCGCCGGGCACGACGAGCTACACGTCAAGCGTGGCGAACGGCGAGAGCAGCATCGCGGTCACGCCGACGGCAAGCGACAGCAACGCGACGGTGAAGGTGAACGGCACGCCCGTGACGAGCGGATCGGCGTCGGGAGCGATCAGCCTAAACGTGGGGGACAACCCGATATCGGTCGAGGTGACGGCACAGGACGGCACGACGACGAAGACGTACACCGTAACGGTGACTAGAGCGCCAAGCGGCAATGCGAGCCTGAGCAGCTTGACGTTGTCGAGCGGCGACCTGAGCCCCACGTTCGCGCCGGGCACGACGAGCTACACGTCAAGCGTGGCGAACGGCGTGAGCAGCATCGCGGTCACGCCGACGGCAAGCGACAGCAACGCGACGGTGAAGGTGAACGGCACGCCGGTGACGAGCGGATCGGCGTCGGGAGCGATCAGCCTAAACGTGGGGGACAACCCGATCACGGTCGAGGTGACGGCGCAGGACGGCACGACGACGAAGACGTACACCGTGATGGTGACTAGAGCGCCTTCGATTGCTGGCGGCAGCGGCAGCAGGAGCAATAATGCGAGCTTGGGCGGCTTGACGTTGTCCAGCGGCAGCTTGAGTCCGGCCTTCTCATCGGGCACGACGAGCTACGCGGCAAGCGTGGCGAACAGCGTGAGCAGCATCATGGTATCTCCGACAGTAAGCGATAGCACGGCGACGGTGAAGGTGAACGGCACACCTGTGACGAGCGGTTCGGCATCCGACGCCATCAGCCTGAGCGTGGGGGACAACCCGATTGCGGTCACGGTGACGGCGCAGGACGGTACGATGAAGACGTACACCGTGACCGTGACGAGAGCAAGCGGGAACGGCTCGCCGCTTGCATCGTCGGGGCCTATTCTCAACGATGCCATCGCGAACGTGAAGAAAGTGAAAGAAGCCTCTCTGGCTGCTCTTAACCAGCCAGCTCCTGAGCCGTTCCCTGATGTCTCAACGAACAACTGGAGCTCTCAGTCGATCGGAGTCGCCCGGCAGCTTGGCATCGTCCAAGGAAGACCGGACGGCAGCTTCCACGGCAGCGATTCGATTACCCGTGCAGAGTTTGTCACGATGGTGGCAAAGGCTTTGTACCTGGACACGACAAGCGAGCGGGGCGTTACGTTCTCCGATACGCAAGGTCACTGGGCTGCGCCGGCCATCGAGACGTTGAGAGCCGCCGGCGTGATCGAAGGCGTAGGCGCGGGTTCGTTCAAGCCTGACCAGCCGATTTCCCGTGCCGAGATTTCAGCGGTCCTGGCACGGTTGATGGTTTTCGACCAGACGACTGGCAACGCCTATTTCTCGGACACGAGCGACAGCTGGGCGCGTTCCTATATCGCACAAATGGCGGATGCGAATATTGTCAGAGGTGCAGGCGATGGCAAGTTTTATCCGAACGCTTATACGACTCGCGAACAGGCGGCAGCTATGATGATTCGAATGCTGACCGTATGCCGCAATGTCGATTTGCAGTTGATAGACCTTTCCAGATAGCTCGTCATCGAAAGGCACAGCTTCTCGCATCCGAGAGCTGTGCCATTGGCCTAGCTCTATCAACAGGAGGACGCTATGAATCGATTGCAATTGTACCTGAGAACAAGAATCGCTACGAAGCTGGTATCGGCGACCCTATCGATTGTACTCCTATTCGCGATGCTTCCGCTCACCGCATCAGCGGAGGCAGCTGTTGCCGCGGCCGATATCTCGATCCAGACGGCTGCGCCGGAGAATGGAGCGAGCATTGCCAACGGAGCGATTGCGTTCGGCGGCGGAGAAATAACAGACGTTAAATGGTCCGCAGACGGAACGAATTATGCTGCGGCCAGCGGCAGCTTCGCGCAAAGCACGGTCTATCGGACCCGCTATGTGTTCTCGGCGGATTCGAACCATGTATTCGAACCGGTGCCCGGCGCGTATGAGAAGGGCGGAGCGCAAGACTTGTCGAGCCGGATCGCGAATCTCGGTTCGGGGACGTTCACCGCAACCGTGAGCCAGTCGTTCACGCTGAACGATACGCTGACCGTCGTGGTCACGTGGCCGAATGCGACGATCGAGCCTGCAGACATCTCGATCGGGACGATCGCCCCGGTCAGAGATGCGACGATCGCGGATGGCGCGAATACGTTCAATCATGCCTCCGCCGTCATTACCTGGTCTGCTACCGGCGGCTCCTTCAGTCCGGCGAGCGGTACGTTTGCGCCCAGCACGCATTACTACACCAAATACGTCATAACGGCCGACGCAGGGTACGCGTTCAACAACACGAGCCGAATCTACCAGGACGGGGCGAAGTCTCTGGCGAGCCGGATTGCCAATCTGGGTACGGGCCTTTTGGCCGGGGCGTCCGTCTCGACGCAAGTACGCGCCAATGACACCTTGACTCTCGTCGTGATGTGGGAATCGACAGCGAACGCATCGGGGCAGACCCTCATCGGAGCCGACGACATCCTGATCGGAACCGCCGCGCCGGCACCGAATGCTCAAGTGGCGGATGGAACGAACGTATTCAGCCGCGGAACGTTCGATTATGTGGAGTGGAGTCAGACCAGTCCCTTCACGTACCTGGATGTCGGGGATCCATTCGTCTCCCTGAAGACCTATAAAACGGGATACTATCTTCTCGCGGCGAACGGTTATGCATTTGACACGCCAAGCGCTTACAGCAAAGGCGGAGCAAGAGACTTATCGAGTCGGATTGCGAACCTCGGCACGGGCACGTTTTACGTCTATAGTCCTGCCGGAGATGATTTGTACATCGAAGTGACCTGGCCGAAGACCGGAGTCCTCGTACCGGACGATATTTCGATCGGCACGCTAGCACCGGTTGCGGAAGCGAGCATGGCGAACGGAGCAAATACGTTCCGTCATGCATCATCCATCGTCACGTGGTCCGCCGACAACGGCGCAACCTACAATTCGGCCAGCGGCGCCTATGCCTATGAGACCACTTACAAGACGAAATACGTCATCGAGGCGGAAACCGGCTACTCCTTTGACCCCGCTGCAGGCGCATACGGAGCAAGCGGCGCGAATTCGTTGACGAGCCGCATCGCCAATCTCGGTTCGGGCTCCTATACGGCGGTCGTATCCGGTGCGGCGAATAACACGCTAACGATTGAAGTCACCTGGCCGAAGACGACCGCGGCTGCGCTGACAACCATCGCCGCTGCGGAGCTGTCGATCGGAACGGCTGCGCCGGCAACGGGGGACAGTATTGCGAACGGCACGAATTCATTCGTGCATGCAAGCGCAAGCGTGACGTGGTCGAATGACAATGGCGTTACTTACGCTGCGGCTAGCGGCGCGTTCGCGCCTGGGAAGACGTATAAGTCGAAGTACGTACTGACTGCGGACGCGGGCTATATCTTCGATCCGGCGGCTGGCGCGTACGACGCGATTGACGTCGTGAATAGGGGAGTCGGTACGTTCACGGCTCAAGTATCGACTTCGAGCACAGCCAACGACACCTTGACGATTACGGTGACTTGGCCGGCAACAGCCGCCTCTGCGATAGTCGTTGCCGATCTTGGCATCGGGACTATGGCCCCTGTGGCCGGACAGGCAATGGCGGATGGCGCGAACACATTCGCTCATGCGTCCGCCAACGTCACATGGTCAAGCAATGGCGGCGCGAATTATGCGGCAGCCGGCGGCCTTTTCGCGCCCAATACGGCCTATAAGACGAAGTATGTGCTGACTGCGGCAGCCGGCTATATTTTCGATCCGGCGGTTGATGCCTACCATTCCGTTGCCATTGCGAATCTCGGCACGGGCTCCTTCAGCGCGGACGTGACTTCGGGCGCGGCGACGAGCGACACGTTGACGATTATTGTGACCTGGCCGACGACGGGCGCGGCAACGATCTTGTCTTCGGACATCGCGATCGGCACGGTCGCTCCGGCGACAGGCGCGGCGCAGACGAACGGCACGATTGCTTTGACGCATGCAGACGCGAACGTAGTCTGGTCTGGAGATGGCGGCACGACTTACGCGGCAGCCAGCGGCACATTCGCCGCGGTGACGAGCTATAAGACCAAATACGTGCTGACAGCCTCGGCGGGCTACGCCTTCGATTCGGCTGCGGGCGCATACGACCAGAACGGAGCGAGAGATCTGACGGGTCGAATCGCCAATCTGGGCGCAGGCACGTTCGCCGCGACCGTATCGACGGCAAGCTCGTCCAACGATACGCTGACGGTCATTGTCACGTGGCCGGCTACGGCCCCCGCCACGATCGTGCCAGCGGACATCTCCATCGGAACGGCTGCTCCGCTGGCGGGAGCCGCTCAAGCGGATGGAAGCAGCGTCTTCAATCATGCGATCGCGAGCATCGCGTGGTCAGCCGACAATGGAAGCTCCTATCAGCCTGCGAGCGGAACATTCTCCATCGGGACGAGCTATAAGACCAGGTATGTGCTCACTGCCCTGACCGGCTATCAATTTAATGCGACAGCGGGGGCATACAATACGATCGGCATTGCCAGCCTGGGCGCGGGCGCATTCACGGCCCAAGTGTCGACGACAAGCCTGGCTAACGATACGCTGACGATTATCGTCGCCTGGCCGGCAACGGCCAGTAGCGATAAGGTGAAGATCAGCTTGAACAATACGGCTGACTTCCAGGCCTATTCGGGCGATACGCTCATTCCCGCGCAGGGTTTAACCGTCGCAGCGGCAGATGATTACAGCATTACGCTGGTGAACGGTTCAATCGATACGACGAATCCGTCCGCGCCGCTGACTGCGGCAATGGTCAAGAGCATCAGGGTCGTAGACGGTCAAGGCAACAATGCGCTGAAGAACGTACAAGTCGTGTCGAGCGGCGTTGCCCAGAATCATCCGTGGAGCCTGACCATCACGATCGGCAAAAATACGACCTCAGCCGCCAGAACGATCACCGTGACGGTAGATACCGCCACCGCCCAGCGAATCGATATTCGCAATCTGGCCGGCTTCACGAGTCCGACGATCGATTATGCGAACCAGCCGAATCCAAGAAGAGCGTATCCTTATGAATACGGTAACTATTATTACTTCCTGCCAGGCGACCTGCTGTCCATGCAGACGTCGTCGATGGGGCTGATTCCGGCTGGCGTTCAGCTCGTGGGCAAAAGCTCGTCAAAAACGTCGCCATTGACGAATACGCTGTTCAATACGTCGACCTATCAATTCCGCTATACCTTTACGATGCCGAGCGAGCCTGTCTTCATGTCGGTGACTTCCACGGACGGCAAGGCCGCGCATAGCATCCTGGCGCGAGCCACGATTCCGGGCGTCGTATCGCCGAAGCTGTCCGGAGGCGCGACCTTCGTGCAGGCGACCGCGAGGGCGCTTGCGACGGATCATTCGGGCGGCATTGTGACCGTCAATCCAGGCAGCTACGATCATCGGATGTACAAGGTCACCGGGATTGAAGTGCGATCCGAGCTGCTGAATGTCGTATTGCCCTCAACGGCGAACGGGGATGGCACCTATTCGTTCGCGATGCCGTTCACGGATGCGGTCGTGACGGTGCTCGTCGAGCGGATCGTCTCGAATCCGATCGAAGTAAAGGTTACGAATCATAGCGGGGCGCAAGTGACCCAGGATCTCGAGGCTTATTATGCGGGCGATACGATTAATTTGCATATCGTCAACACGGATCCGACGAAATATGTATCGAACGTTCAGATCTGGCGCGTGATCGAAAACACGAGATCGCTTTTCAAGCAGGGGAAACCGTCTGATCCCTACGCTTCAAGGATCGATTTCGGCATCAAGCCCGTATCCTCAAGCACGGAGTTAGCGGCTGGGGCTACGATAGAAGCGATCGTCAACTTCGAAGATATCGCGATACCTGTGACGACGAATAGCAACGCACAATTTTCGAATTATCCGGTCAAGGTAAAAATCAATGAAGCGATTCCGCTCACCTTTGCGCCGCCGGAGGATCCGAGCAAGATCTACAAGCCGCAGGTCAAGTTCCGGGATGCGCTTAATCCGAGCCTCACATCCGTATATCCGTGCACGTTTGTGAGGACAGACGCGCAAGACCAGACGAAGAGCGTGTATACATGCCCGGCTGTCACGAAGAGCTCCACCCAATCCGTCGAATTGCTGTACGACTCGACGAATATAGAATCCATTCCAGGCGCAGTCAAAACCAAAACGATGGCATCCATCGCGCCGAACTCCAAGCTGGCGGGCATATTCAAATCGATTGTGGTGTACGGAACGAATATGAATGGCCGAGGAGAGGTGCTGCTGGGCACGTCGCCTAATCCGACCGTGCCGGCGATCGTATCCCAAACGACATCGGCATCGCTGGTCGTCAGCGTACCTGCCGGCATGCTGTCCAACAGTACGGATGTTACTTATTATATTTCCATTAACGGGGTACAACGATCAGTCACGATCGCAACGGCTCAGAACTTGAGTCATACCGCGTTCGGGAGTATGGCCGTCGTATCCGACAATCAATTCAAGCATTCCGTCATCGTGGCGCAAAGCGAGAAGGAATTGACCCAGCAGCTAGGGGGGCGCAATCCGATCGTCAAATTGAAGGGCAGCTTCACGGCAAGCGCGGCCGTGACGGGCGAGTATGTGTTCAGCGGAACGACCATCATCAACGGCGGGCTGACGAGCTACCTGCGAACCGGTCAGAGCAAGCTGCGAGTTCGCGACGATGCCGGCGGCAGTGTCACGATCACGATGGACAAGGTCACCCTGGTCGCAGGCGCGTTCAACCTTCTGTCCGAATCCGACGCTTCGATCGAGCTTAAGAAGGGCGTCCAGTACGTGACCGAGTATGCCAAGGATTCGGATGGTGAGCTGCTGGACCCTGACAAGCAGAATATCGAGATCGCATTTGATAACCGGAACCAACTGACCGTTCTGGGCAGCGGAATGACAGCCAAAATTACCGGAGCTGCGCTGCTTGGCAATGCGATGATGTTCGACGGCAAGGTGTACTTCGGAATGGCGCTGCCGGGCAGCAGCAACGTGGGGTTCGGTCTCAATATCGACCGGCTTCAATACGGCGCTGACGGTCAGGGAAGCTTGAGCTTCCAAGGGGTCAAGGCGGACGGTTACTTCACCCCCGGCAACGATATGTCCAAAAAGCTGCTCGGCGGCTTCGGCGTGGGCGCAACGGCCGAGGGCTCGATCGATACATTCGAGAACGAGCACTCCGTTGCCCTTGACGTGGACGCGAAGCTGGCGAATTTCGCGGCGGACATGAGCCTGAAGAAGAACGGCGCGACCGGTCAGTTTATTCCGGACACGATCAAGATCATCGTCGGATTAGGCGACGGCATTCCGGTTACGCCCGCGCTGCCGATCGCGAAGCTGACCCGATTCGGCGGCGGTGTATCGGGTCTGGCGGACACGATCACCGGCAACTATAAGGGCGTCGCCCCGATCTTGATTCTGATCAATGGCGATCTGGAGGTCGGGAGTCTGATTCCCGGCAATGGCCTGCTCGAATTCAATGATGTAGAGTTGGCGATCGGACCTTCCCAGATCAGCCTGTCCGGGAACCCGACGTTGCTCAAGATGGAGATCTTCGACAAGTTCAAGGCAGGCATCTACGTGACCAATACGTCTGTATCGTATCAAATGCAAGTCGCTGCCAATATTCTGAAGAACTTCTCGGTTATTCTGGCAGGCGGCAATGCCAACCTCACCTATTACAGAGGCGGCAGCTACAATTTGAACGGTCAGCTGTATGGTCGCCTCCAGATACCGGAGGTCGAAGTCGGGCTGTTCTCCATCGGTCCGTATACGTTGCTCAACAACAACATCGGCCTGAGCAATACGGACGCCTATGCGACGTTCAGCGTGCTCGGCTTCGGGCTCAAGGTGAACTATGCGTATGGAAGCGGCTCTGTCAGCGTGGGGCGGCGGGCCCTGCGTTCGATACAGTCGGAGCAGACAGGGCAAACTGTGTTCGATGAGAACGGCAACGCGGCCGGGCAGATTCATGTCTTCTCCAACATGAGATTGATCGCATCGAGCGACTCGCCTAGCCGATTGCGGACGCTTGACCTTACGCCTGCGATATCGACGAACGACTCGGATACGGTTCATACGGTGACGCTCCCGGAGGGCCTGACGGGTGATTATGCGTTGCTCGTATCCGCAGCCCCGGACGATCTTAGCATCCTGGATCCGGACGGCAATCCTTACGGCTTGACGTATCCCGGAACCTTGCAGGACGGGACGCCTTTCTATGACGATCCGAACGCGAATGCCGCAGTCGTTTCCGACAACACGATTATGATTCGCTTGGGCAGGCAACCCGGAGATTGGACGATCTCTTCGAGCCAGTCTTTTGACAGTTCGGTTATCGCCATCGCGCCTGTTCCGGAGATCGCCGGCACGACGTACGATGCGGGCACCCGCACGGCAAGCTGGGATCTGACAGGTCTCGATACGGAGACGGAAGACTATCGGGTCGAAGTTCGGTTGTCGACAGACAACGGCGACGATCCGACGCAGACTGGCGCGGGCGTGCTTGTTCATACGGTCGATATCGTTGCCGGGCAAGTGACGGACGGAGTCGCAGGGGGCAGCTACGCCTTCACGGCGCAAGACTTAAGCTACTTGCAGAGCGGGCAGTATTACCCGAGGGTGACGCTGATCGGAACGCCGAAGAGCGATGCATCCAGGACGATCCCGTATGCAAGCTTGAACGCGAAGCAAGCCATGGACGTCGTCAATCCGCTTGCGCCCGACTCGGTAAGCGCGGTATCGGTATCGGCGGGCGGCGGCGGCACGATCCATGCAGCCTGGAGCGCCGTCTCCAATGCGCACGGTTATCTGATTCGCTTGCTTGATGCCGATGGCAACGCGGTCATGTCGCCTCTGAATTATACGGATGAGATCGGCAGCGACGGCAATCCGACGGGCGACCAAATCGCGCACGCAGGCAGACCAATCGAGTATCAAATCTCCGCCGACGAAGCGGTTGGCGGCGCATTCGCTATTGACTTCGGCGGGATGGAGCCGGGCAACAGCTACAAGCTTGCGGTGACGCCATATGCCAGCGTGGACCCCTCGGATTCCAACGCGTCTTCTATTTATGGCGCTTCGACGGTTACAGCCGTCGTCGACGTGCCGCTGGTCAAGACTCCCGTTATTCATGTGGCACCGAGCTTGGGCGCGATCTCGAGCGATTCGCTGCTGGGCAACGTGCTTACGGTGAACGGCGACTTCAAGCTGGATGTGGCGACCACTTACGTGGGCGCCGAGGACGGACAGTCCAGGGACCTGAACGCGAAGTTCACCGTGTGGCAGAGCGACGGGACGATCGACGCAGTCACGAATATGCCGAATTTCAATCGAATCTACATCAGCTCCGATTATGAGCCTCGAATATCCGTGCCGATCTCTGTCGATGGCGATGCAGGATCAAGCTTGATACGGATCGTGGCCGAAAATGATCAGGGCGACGTATCCGAGTATGGTCTGGCCGTCCATTACAATCATCTTCCGCCTGCTTTGTTCGTCGAAACGGGGCCGGACGGCAAGATTGTGACCGATTCGGAAGGTCACTATCAGATTCAAGGCAGTACGGTGCCGTATGCTACCGTGTTGGACAGTCGGGGAAGTCGTACGACGGCGGACAATATGGGCAAGTTCAGCATGAGCGGTACATTAGACGAGGACAAGAAAGCTTATATCACGCTAACGGCGATCGATTATGTGGGCAACCTTTCCCAAGACGATGTCACGATTGTGAAAGGCAACGAGCCTGGCGATCCAGGCACGAATCCAGGCACGAATCCAGGCACGGACCCAGGCACGGACCCAGGCACGGATCCAGGCACGAATCCGGGCACGGATCCAGGAACGGATCCAGGAACGGACCCAGGCATAGATCCAGGCACGAATCCAGGAACGGACCCAGGCACGAATCCAGGCACGGATCCGGGCACGAATCCAGGAGTGCCTGCATCGGGTGGCGGGCAGACAAGCGGCGGGCAAGCGGGTACCGGACAAACCGATGGCTCGACGGACAATGGCGGCAATCCGCCCAAGTCCACATTCAAGGATGTGCATGCCGAAGCGCCTTGGGCTGAAGCGGCCATTGAAAAAGCGTACAAGATGGGTCTCGTTGCCGGCCGGGCGCCTGAGGTATTCGCTCCGAACAGCGATACGCGAAGAGCCGAAGTGATCGCGATGCTTGTACGAGCGAGGCAGCTGACCATCGGCAATCAGGCCGATCTGGACGCGGCGGCGGCGTACTTTGCTGATTGGAATGAACTGGCGGTATGGAGCAAGCCTTATATTGCCGCCGCTTACGCGAACGGGCTAGTGACCGGCATAGCGCATAATGGCAAACATTATGTCAAAGGCAGTTCGTTCGTTACGCGAGCGGAAGTTGCGGTGTTATTCCAGAATGCTTATCGGTTGAAATCGGATGCGGGCAACCGCAAGTCATTCGAGGATCAGATTCCGTCATGGGCTGCGAACAGTGTGGAAGTGTTGTCGTCCAATCGAATAATCAACGGTTACCCGAATGCAACATTCATGCCCGGGTCAAACGCGACGCGAGCAGAGGTCGTGGTTATGTTAATGCGTTTGATCGAGCGGGAATAAACCATGCCATTTCCCGATGCGCTGACGGTTTTTGGGCGATGGCGAGTGCGATGCTGAGCAATGAACAGATATAAAACTTTTTTTAACATATTAGGAAGAGACTGCGAGCTTTACGCAGTCTCTTTTTTCTATTCGCTCGTGATGCGCGCGGAATTTGCGGTCATGCATGGTCAATCCTTCGAGGCCGAAATATATTCAAACGGTTCGCGGCTTTTGCTACAAGTTTTGTTGGGTGGAAGATGACTAATCTGGAAATAAGACCAGGATGGTATAATCCCTCTAGAGTGTTGGAACCAGAAGGGTGAGAGCCATGAGCGTCATACGGTTGGAGAACGTTACGAAGAAGTATGAGGAGTCCGTAATTTTTCGCGATATCTATTTTAGGGTCATGCAAGGGGAACGCATCGGCCTGATCGGACGGAACGGCGCAGGCAAGTCTACGGTGTTCAAGCTCATTATGGGCAAGGAAGAGCCGACGTCCGGCAGAGTAGAGATCGATCCTAAGGTGAAAATCGGATATTTCTCGCAATTCTCGGAATTAAGCGGAAGCCTGTCCGTTCAACAAGAACTGGAAATGTGCTTCGAGCAGGTTGCATGTATCGAACGAGAGCTGCAAGAGGTCGGAGAGAAGCTGGGTTTGTCTCCGGACGATAACGAAATGGAGGAGCTGCTGGCGAGGCAGGCGGAGCTGTTCGAGCAAATGGATCATCTCGACGGCTGGAACGTGTCGATCGAGATCAACACCGTGCTCACGAAGCTGGGATTCAATGACCGATCCCGCAATCAGCCGATCGATGAGCTGTCCGGGGGATGGCGCAACCGCGCGGCGCTCGCCAAGATGCTCATTGAGCTGCCCGATGTCGTTCTGCTCGACGAGCCTACCAATTATTTGGATATAGAAGGCATCACATGGCTGGAGCAGTGGCTGTACCGGTTCAAGGGAGCCATGATTCTGGTGTCGCATGATCGGCAATTCATCGACAAGGTCGTCACGCGTACCATCGAGATTGAAAATTACCATTTTCAGCAATACGAAGGCAACTACACCGAATACGTCCGCAAGAAGAAGATGCGCAAGAAGGAGCTGGACCGCCAGTTCGAATGGGAGGAACAGCTGCTGCTCCTGGAGTCCGAGGAGATCGACAACCGCGCGAATAGGAAAGCGGCTTCCAAGGATCGTCTTTCGCGCAAGCTGGCGGACAACAAGAAGCGGATCGAGCCGCATCCCGTCAACGTGCTGATTACCGATATCTACGAGAAACTGCGCTTCCCGGACAAGCTATGCGAAGTGAAGAAGATCGGGCAGACCTACGAAGGCAGGCAGATCTTCGAGAACGTCAGCTTCGATATTCAGAAGGAGGATCGCCTGGTCATCACCGGACCGAACGGAAGCGGGAAGTCCACGCTCATCAAGGTGCTCACGGGGACGGAGAAGCCGGAGTCAGGAGAGGTCATCTGGGAGAAGGGCGTCAGCTACGCCTACTTCAACCGAATGTGGGAGGAACTTCACCCTAAGGATACTGTCAGTCACGCGGTGAATACGTATGGATTGGGACTGGACGCCCCTCGCAAAAAAGTGGCCAAATTCTTAGCGATGCTGCAATTCTCGGAGGCGGATCTGAGCAAAGCGATCGGCCATCTGTCCGGCGGGCAGAAGGCTCGAGTGGCGCTTGCCAAGTGCCTTCTGTCGGGTGCGGCGGTTATCGTCTTGGACGAGCCGACCAACCATCTGGATCTCATGAGCATTCAGGTCATGGAGCAGGCGCTGATCCATTTTCCCGGGGCCGTCATTACGGTAAGCCATGATCGCTTCTTCATCGATAAGATCGGGACGAAAATGCTGACCTTCGATCCGGCAGCGGGAGTGACGGAGCAGAGGTTGTAGAGGCGGCGAGCCTTGTCATAAGTAACGGCAATGACGGATGCAATAGGGATAGGCTACGCGTACGCCATCACGCGGAACCAGGAGCAGGCCAAGGATAGTGCGCAGGAGGTCTTTCTCAAAGCCTTCCATCATGTGGGCTCGTTCAAGGGAGCCGGACTCGTTGGTCCGGGTGAGCTAGCGGAGGCGGGCCGCGATGCGCAGCGCATGGTCGTTCACTTCGCTGACCATCCAGTTTTGTATTCCGACACGCCTCTCGTAAGCTCAAGTATCCTTCCCAAGGAGTCAGATCCAGGCAATCGCCGATCGGCCCGGCTCAGCAGGCCTTCCCCGGCCCGCAAGCTCGTCCGCCGTCTGGCTGATGATGCGGATGCCTTGCTCGATCTGGTGCTCGTTCGTGCGGATGATGCTGAGGCGCCAGCTGTTCGAGCTCCGCGTACCGGGCAGGTAGCAGGGCGTCGTAGGGAAGACGAGCACGTCCTTCTGGCGAAGAGCCGCGGCCAGCTCCTCTGCACCGAGATGCTCGGGCAGCTCGAGGCAGGCGAAGATGCCTCCGGCGGATGGGCTCAGCCGGAAGCCTCCGCGCAAGTGCCGGCCGCATGCCTCCTCCAGCGCCTGCATCCGCTTGCGATAGCGGTCCTTCGTCCTATCGGCGTGGCGCTGGAACAGCCCGCTGCCCAGGTGGATCTCCAATGCGGCCTGGGACAGGGCGGCCGTGCTCAGGTCGCTCATCGACTTGTACCTTCGGAACATGGGGACGAATGCCTCCGGCAGCACGGCGGCGCCGAGCCGCAGGCCGGGAAACATCGTCTTGGAGAAGCTGCGGATGTAGATGACGCGGCCCGACCGGTCGTAGCTGAAGATCGGATCGGACTTGCGGTCCGTCTCCAGGTCGGCGAGGTAGTCGTCCTCCACGATGTACACGTCATGCCTGTCCGCCAGGTCGGCGAGGGCCTCTTTTTCGCGGCGGGACAGGCTGGTGCCGAGCGGGTTGTGGTAGCGGGGAACCGTGTAGAAAAAGCGGATAGAATTGCTCCGGAAATGCCGCTCCACTTCCTCCAGGTCAAGGCCGGATTCCGTTCGGGGAATTCCGATCGCGGTCGCCCCGAGGAGATCCAGCGCCTTCAGCATCCCGGCATAGCAGGGCTGCTCGACCAATATCGTCGATTTCCCGTTCGGAAACGGCATGGACGCAAGCAAGTGCAGAGCCTGCTGGGAGCCGGAGACGACGCAGATCCGCTCAGGCCCGGCAAAAACTTGGGCGGCGGCCAGATGGCGGGACAGCGCTTCGCGCAGCGAGGGGAATCCAAACGGATCTCCGTAGGCGAACAGCTGGTCGCCGTACAGCTGCACCGCCCGATTCAGCCCATGCTGCAGCTCCTCGTACGGGATGAGGCCCGGATCGGGAGCGGCCGCGGCAAAATCGATCCGTCCTTGCGGCGGATCGTCGGACGGGGAGGAGCGGACGAGGACGTAGTGGCCGCTTTTGGGGACCGAGTAGATCAGATGCTCCTTCTCCAATTCGTCGACGGCCCGGATGACGGTGTTCTTGCTGCATGCCCACTGCAGGCTGAGCTCCCGGATGGACGGCAGCTTGGCTCCCGGCTTGATCGCTCCGCTGTTGATCTGCTGCTTCAGCCCGTCCCTTACCTTCGCATACTTCATGATCCTCCGCCCCGATCTGTATGGGTATAGAACTGTCCTAATTCCGTATTCGGCTTCAACTGGAACCATTATACTGAACCCATCTCGATCTTGAACAGGAGGAACTTGTCGATGGAATGGATTCCGGGCGATCTGCCTTACCGAATGAGCGACCGTACTGAGGAGCTGCAGCCGGACGTGGTTGTCGGCTTGCTGCAGGGCAGCTACTGGGCTGCGGATAGGTCGAAGGAGACGATCCTGAACAGCTGGCGGGACTCGCTTTGCTTCGGGGTTTACGGCGAGGACGGAGTCCAAGTCGCGTTCATGCGCGTCGTGACCGACGGAGCGACCTTTGCCTGGCTGTGCGATGTCATCGTCGTCCCGGAGCATCGGGGAAAAGGGCTCGGCAAATGGATGATGTCGGTTCTGATCGGCCATCCTCGCCTTCGCGGCACGGCGATTCATCTCGGCACGCGGGACGCGCATGGATTGTATGAGCAATACGGCTTTGAGCGAAGGGAAACGATGGTCCGCCGCGCGGCAGCAGTGGGAAGGGCAATTTGAGATGATTCAAAAAAGACACCTCTAGTCGGGTTCCTCCTCGCGAGGAGAACATGCTGGAGGTGTCTTATGATTTAATCAATCTATTTACATACATACAGTATGTATGTTATTGTAAAAGCATTCCAAGCCGAAAGGGGCATTTCGCATGAAAGCATCCAGTTTCTATCCGGTCCTGTTGACGGATCAGGTTCGTTCTACGGCGTCGTTTTACGAGGAGCACTTCGGCTTCCAAAAAGTGTTCGAGGCAGACTGGTACGTCAGCCTAAAACTGTCCGGCGAGAAAGTTTCGTACGAGCTGGCCGTCCTGGACGCGGCGCATCCCACGATTCCAGAGCCGTACCGGACCCGTACGAACGGACTCATTCTGAACTTCGAAGTGGAGGATGTCGATGCCCAGTACGATCGCCTCATCCGCGATGCCGGGCTGCCGCTGGCGCTCGAGCTCCGGAGCGAGGACTTCGGCCAGCGGCACTTCATCACATCCGATCCGAACGGCGTGCTGATCGATGTCATCACCGTCATCCCTCCTTCGGACGGATACAGCGAGCAGTATTCCGAACAAATTTGGAACGAATAATAGAAAGAGGACTGCCTGTGAAAAGAAGCAAGGAAGAAGCGGCGGAAACGATCCGCAAGCTGATGGAGGTCGCCCGGAGCCATTTTGCCGAACATGGCTATGCGGAGGCGGCATTGGAGTCGATCGTGCAAGAGGCGGGCCTGACGCGCGGGGCGGTCTATCATCATTTTCGCAGCAAGAAGGATCTGTTCCGGGCGGTGCTCGCCGATGTCCAGCAAGACGTCGCGGAGAGGGTGGAGAGCGAGGCGGCGACCAGCGAGGAGATGGGGGAGCAGCTCTACTTGGGCTGCCGCGCGTTCATCCTGGCGGCGATCGAGGATCGCAACCGGCGCATCCTGCTGATCGACGGCCCGGCGATCGTGGGCTGGGAAGCATGGAGAGAGATGGACCGCCATCATTCCATGCGGCTGCTGAGAGAGCAGCTCGGCCTGATGCAGGAGCACGGCTATGTTCGGCCCATGCCCCTCGACGCTTTGGTCCACTTCATTTCGGGCGGCCTGAACGAGACGGCGCTGTGGCTTGCCGGTGCGTCGGTGGAGCCCGACGCCCAGGAGGAGACGATGAAGATGCTCGCATTCCTGCTGGATGGACTGAAAAAGCAAAGCTAGCGCCGATAGGACTACCCTCCCTGCACGAGACCTTCCAGATCCGGCTGCAGCTTTTTGCGCAGCGCATACAGCAGGATGGCTCCGACCAGGAATGCGGCCGCATCCGCGAAGACGAGCGACCAGACCACGCCATGGAAGCCATGCAGTCGGTCGGCGAAGTACAGCACGGGAATCAGGGTAATCCCCTGGATCACGGACATAATAAACGCTGCGGTTCCTTGCGCGGTCGCCTGGAAGATGCCGACGAACAGCGTGGTCAGGCCGGTGATGAACAGCGACAGGAACGTCACATGCAGGATGTAGCTGCCCATCTCGATCAGGTGCGGATCGTTCGTGAACCATCCGATCAGGTGGTCGGACACGAGGTAGACGATGACGCCGAACGAGGCGGCCAGCGCCAGGATCGTCTTGATCGTGAAGCCGATCGTCTGCTTCATGCGCCCTTTGTTCGCGGCGAATGAGAAGGCGATGAGCGGCACGACTCCTTCGCATAACCCCATCAGGATGAACTCGGGAAATTGCAGCAGCCGGGAGGAGATTCCGTAAGCGGCAACGGCCGGGTCGCCGTACTCCACGAGGTAATGGTTCAGGATGAGCGACATCGCCCCGAGGAAGACGCTCATGATGAAGACGGGAACGCCGATTTTGAATACGTTGGCCAGAATCTTTCGGCTCGCCTTGAACCAGCGGGCCGAGACGGTGAGGAACCGGCTCTTGACTCCGATATGATAGGCGTAGAACGCGCTCGCGACCCCGTTGGAAACGACGGTGGCGGACGCGACGCCGACTACGCCCCAGTCGAGCACGAAGACGGCGATCGCATCGAGCGCGATGTTGACGGCTACGCTCAGCATCATGCCGGCCATCGAGGTGACGGCCGCCCCCTCGGCGCGCACGATGTTCTCCAGCGTGAAGAACAGGACGACCAGCGGCGAGCCGATCAGCATGACCGTCACATAATCCTTGGTGAATCCGAAGGAATCCGGCGTCGCCCCGAGGCTATGGACGATCGGATCGATCAGCGGGAGGCCGATCGCCATGACGATCAGACCGAGGACGAGGCTGCTGTAAAAGGCGAAGGACGAGACCTGCTTCGCCTCGTCATAGCTCCTCTCGCCCAGCAGGCGGGAGATGAAGGTGCCGCTGCCCATCCCGATCAGGTTGCCCAGCGCCATGATGATCGCGAACAGCGGCAGCGTCAGCGCGAGCGCGGTCAGCATGGCCGTGTCGCGGAGCGTCCCGAGGAAGTAGGCGTTCAAGATGGAATAGATGACGCTCATCGACGTGCCGAGCATCATCGGGACGGCGAAGTGGGCGACGGCTTTGGCGATCGGGGCTTTCTCGAAATAGTGAAGGTTTTCTGCATCCATGCGGATCCCGGCTTTCTAGGTTTATTTTTTTGAGATCAATCTAACGGCGTTAGGTTGTGCCTTACAGTGTTAGATGATATCATGGCCTTATGAACCTGTAAAGCATAAACTTACACCGTTAGATAAAAGGCGGGTGCCAGATGAAAAAGCAGCAGCCTTCGATTTCGGAGGACAAGATTCTCGGGGCTTCTTGGGAGCTTCTCGGCGAGGAGGGCATCGAGAAGTTCAGCATGAGGCGGCTGGCCGAGCGGCTGGGCATTCAGGCGCCCTCGCTCTACTGGCATTTCAAGAGCAAGCAGCAGCTGTACCAGCGCCTGGCCAACCAGGTGTCGAAACGGATTCTGGAGGAGTTCCGCTCGGCCGGGGACTGGAAGGAGCAGCTGGCGGCGCTGGCCGCCACGGTGCGGAGCGTGCTCGGCCGCTATCCTTGCTCGACGCAGCTCATGATGATGACGCTGCCCCACGAGCCGGACATCATCCGGTTCACCAACCGCATGCTGCTCTGCGTGGAAGAGACGCCGCTGGAGCAGGAGCAGAAGATGCAGGTCGTCACGACGCTGGTGAACTACGTCTTCTACTTCGTCCTGGACGACTATCAGCATGAGCGCAACGTCTCCGCCATCCTGAAGGACAAGGGAGCCGCTCCGGGCGACGAGATGGTCCGCCTGCTCGACTCCATGAACGATGCGGAAGCGGGACTGTTCCGACGGATGTTCACGAACGGGCTGTTCGAGCTGATGGGGACCGACCGCGCGTTCGAGTTCGGGGTCAGGCTGATTGTGCTGGGGATCGAACAAATCATTGAAGAGCAGGTGAAGCCATGAACGTGACTTCCGGCAGGATCGACAAGCAGCTGCGGTTTCGGGGCAAGCTGGTGGATTTTCTCCTGAGATCGAAAAGCGAAGCCAAGTGGATCGAGGCGATGCGCAAGTCGAAGAGGCGGTCGGACAAGTCCATCGGCAAAAATATCGAAGGCCTGTCGTGCAGCGAGGAGTGGATCCCGCGCCCGGACGGGTCGAAGCTGCGGATCCGCATCTATAAGCCGCTTCATTCGGAAGGCCGGCTGCCCGGCGTGCTGTGGCTTCACGGCGGCGGCTACGCGATGGGCAACCCGGAGCTGTTCGGGGATGCCTACAAGCGGCTGATCCGGGCGAGTCCGTGCGTAGTCGTCGCCCCCGACTACCGGCTGTCGATCGAGGCGCCATATCCGGCCGCTCTCGATGACGGCTATGAGGCGCTGCTGTGGCTGAAGGGCCATGCCGGAGATCTCGGCGTCCGAGACGACCAGCTCATGGTCGGCGGCGAGAGCGCGGGAGGCGGACTGGCCGCTGCCATCGCCCTGTACGCCAGAGATCGGGGAGAAGTGAGCCTTGCCTTCCAGATGCCGCTCTATCCGATGCTCGATGACCGGATGAGGACGGACTCGGCCAAGGACAACGACGCGCCGATCTGGAACTCCCGCTACAACGAGTGGGCTTGGAAGCTGTATCTCGGCGATCGGTACGGAGGAGAGGTGCCGGCTTACGCGGCTGCAGCGCGAGCGGACGATTACCGCGGCCTGCCGCCCGCAGTCACCTTCGTCGGCGATATCGAGCCGTTCCGGGACGAGACGATTGAATATGTCGAGAACCTGCGCCAAGCCGGCGTGCCGGTCAAGTTCGAGCTGTTCCAAGGCTGCTATCACGGCTTCGACATCTTGAATCCGCATGCCGAGGTCAGTCGCAGGGCCACTGCTTTTTACCTCGAGGCGTTCAAGCATGCCGTGAGCCATTGCTATGCCGAGCAGCCCGATAAGGGCGCCGGCGGCTGAGGCCGGACGACAGGATGAAGCACGTCTGCACAGGCAGCGGGGGAGCGTTTCCTTTACTCTGATAGCAGAAAGGAGAGGAGAGCGGATGGAGTCGCTTCGAATGCTGCGGCTGGCGATCGATTATGTGGAGGACCATCTGCATGAGCCGATGGATATCGACGGCATCTCGAGGGCGGCGCTGTCCTCGAAGTACCATTTCCAGCGGATGTTCCATGCCGTGACGGGCTTTACGATCTCGGAATATGTGCGCAATCGCCGGCTTACGCTCGCCGCGGAAGAGCTGGCCGGAACGGACCGGAAGGTCGTCGATATCGCCCTGGGCTACGGATATGAGAGTCCGGAGGCGTTCGCCAAAGCCTTCCAGCGGCTTCACGGCGTGACGCCGTCTGCGGCCCGGCATAGGAATGTGAAGCTCAAAGCTTATCCTCGAATCTCCTTTCAAATCCAGATCAAAGGGGAGAGCGAGATGAACTATCGCCTTGCGGAGGATAAGGCTGCAACCGTCATCGGAAAGGAAATCGTGCTGAGCGGAGATCCGTTCGTGGACATTCCGGCATTTGTGGAGACGATCTGGAGGGACGGCACGCATGATGCCATCAACGAGGCCGCCGGCAGGCCGGCGGGATCGCTGTTGAACGGCTATCACTTCGACTTTCGCGAGGATGGGAGCAGGCGCTACCTGATGGGAGCCGAGGCGCCGGCAGGAGCGGCCGCTCCTGAGGGGCTGGCGATCCTTCCTCTTCCGGCTCAGACGTATGCGGTCTTTGAAAGCCGGGAGCCGATGGAGGGGGAGGGAGAGATCGGATTGGAGATCCTGAATGTCTGGAGGCGCGTCTACTCGGAGTGGTTCCCGTCCACGCAGTTTGAGCAAGTCGAGGGACCGTGCGTGGAGAAGTACGCCTGGACGGATGAGAGCCGCACCGAATCCGCATGCGAGGTCTGGATTCCGGTCCGCAGGCGCAGCGGGACATGCGGAGTATAAGCAGGTATAATAATAGAAATACCAATGAGACAGGCCCAGCAGAAGGAGCGAACGCGCATGATTCAGATCACCATTCCAAAACCGGACGTCACCCTATACAAGGAAAAGGATCCTCAGTCCAGCCATATTTACGGGTTTACGGATTTCCATCGGATCACAAGGGAAGAAGGCGGAATCTTCCTGTTCTACAACGACAAGGACGAGCTGCTGTTCGTCGGCAAGGCGCGCAAGCTGCGGCCCCGCATCAAGAAGCATTTCGAGGATGCGTCGTCCGTCATGAAGAACCATCGCAGCGAGGTCGCCAAGATCGAGGTGTGCCTGATCGAGGAGCCCATGCACCGGGAAATCTACGAAACCTATCTCATCAATCAGCTCAAGGCCAAGTACAACATCGAAAAGGTGTTTTATAAATAAGGACGGCAAGAAGGAAGGAGCCCCTTGGAGGGGCGCCTTCCTTTTTTGGCGGGCTGTCCTCGCAGGCGGCTCCGTTGCGGATGGATTTGGCAAAGAAGACCTGGATCTCCCGTTCAGCCCGCTGTCCGGCTGGATGCTCTCGAAGATTTTTGTTTACATGTGCACACAAATGCATATAATAAAAGGCAGGCGGTGAGAGGATGGGACTTGGTCACGATCCGAACAAGTGCAAGAAGCTGATCGAAGACAACATCGACATTGAATACTACCGAGCCATTTTTGACCCGGTCCGAAGCGAGCTGCTGGTCTTCCTCTCCATCTATGGGGAAATGACCATCGGGCAGATCGCCGAGCACTTCCCCCAGAACCGATCCGTGATCTCTCGCCATCTGGACTACATGAATCGATTCGATATCGTGCAGAGAAGGAAAGAAGGCCGGGAAATCTACTACAAAGCCAACCAGCACGGTGTCGTAGACCGGTTCGAAAAGACGGCGAGCAACATGAAAGCACTCTTGAACCTGCAGCCCTAGAGTGCTTTTCTTTTCCGCCAATAAGTGCATTTGTGTGCACAAAAACATGAAAAGAGGGACATCAAATGGAAAGCCATTCTAGAAAGTGGTGGGTTCTGATCATCGTCAGCTTAGGCGTGTTCATGGCCATGCTGGATCTCACCATCGTCAATGTCGCGCTGCCCGATATCCAACGAAGCTTCGCTTCCGACTTTTCGAATTTGCAATGGGTGCTGAATGCTTACACGCTGGTTTATGCGGCCCTGCTGTTGCCGATCTCCAAGCTGGGGGATGTCGTCGGACGCAAAAAAGTCTTTTTGACGGGGCTCGGCTTGTTCGTCATCGGCTCCTTGGCCTGCGGGCTCGCGGCCAGCGATGTGTGGCTGAACCTGTTCCGAGCCTTGCAAGGCATCGGCGGCGCGGCCATGATGTCCCTGTCGTTGACGATCGTCACTGCTTCTTTTCCCGACAGGCAAAGGGGACTTGCGCTGGGCATCTGGAGCAGCGTGGTCGGTCTGGCGATCTCAGCCGGTCCGCTTATCGGCGGGGCATTGGTGGACAGCTGGGGCTGGCGATCCATCTTCCTGGTCAATCTTCCTTTCGGCATCGCGGCTATTCTGTCAGGAATGCATTTCATCCGGGAGAGCGCTCGGAACAGCAAGGGGAGAATCGATTATCCAGGCTTCGCATTCAGCACGGCGATGATCTTCACGATGGTGCTCGCCTTGATCCAGAAGGAGATGCACCCGGATTATTCCTGGACGGACGGGCATGTTCTGGGCTTGTTCGGCGCATCGCTGCTCTTCTTCATCGCGTTTATCGTGACCGAGAGCAAGGTCGACCAGCCGATGATGGAATTGTCGATGTTCAAAAGCGCGGCGTTCAACGGCGCCAACATCGCGGCTTTCGTTCTGGGAGCGGGACTGTACGGGGGGTTCACTTACCTCACGATTCTGATGCAGAATTATATGGGCTACTCCGCTTTTGAAACGGGAGAGAGGATGCTCTTGATCAGCGGATTTACCCTTGTGCTAGGGCCGATGGCCGGGTTCTTATCCGGAAAAATCAGCGATCGGTGGCTGATCGGCGGAGCGCTGCTGATCGGGGCGATCGGAATCCTTGTCCTGCGCCATCGGATTCAAGTTCCCCTGGAATGGAGCCATCTGCTGGCGGGATTCATCCTTCTCGGCATCAGCAACGCGCTCGTGAATCCTCCCATCGCCAATGCCGCGATGAGTGCCGTCGACAAGAGCCAGGTCGGTATGGCTTCGGGAATGTTGAACGTCTTTCGGCAAGTCGGACTGTCCTTCGGCGTGGTCCTGCTCGGGATCAAGCTGACGGAAGGATATGACGAGTCGCTGGGCAAGCAAGTCGCGGCTCTTTCGAGCATGGACGTCGAATCGAAGAACAAGCTGCTCGAGCTGCTCCAGGAAGCGGGGGCTTTTGCCGGCTCGCAGCTTTTCGGCCGCGGGCAAGCGGAGGCGTTCCGGGCCCTCCCTGCTTTTCAGGACGCGAAGCCGATCGTGTTCCATGCGTTCAACGCCGGGATGAAAGAAGCGAGCCTGCTCATGGCCGTCTTCCTCCTGATCGGAACGGCGGCGAGCGCGGTCTTGATCCGCAAGCCTTCGCAGCGCGAGTAGGGGGCTGAGAGATAAAAAGCGCCCCCGCAGGGGCGCTTTTTTGGTGTCGCGGCGTTGCATCCGCCGCGGCCTCGGCCGCGGCTTCGTTCAGCTTCGTCCGGCCGACACGTGATGCCGGCCTCTCGGCACGACGAGCGGCGTGCGGGACACAGGGTCCTCGATGACGGTGCAGTCGAGGCCGAAGATGTCTTTGACCAGCGAGCCGGTGACGACGTCCGCCGGCGGGCCTTCGGCGACGAGCTTGCCTTCGTGCAGCGCGAAGATGTAGTCCGCGTACCGGGCGGACAGGTTGATGTCATGGAGCACCATGACGATCGTCGTGCCGTGGTTGCGGTTGAGGTCGGTGAGCAGGTCGAGGATCTCGACCTGATACGTGATGTCCAGGTACGTCGTCGGCTCGTCGAGGAACAGGATGTCGGTCTGCTGCGCGAGCGCCATGGCGATCCAGACACGCTGCCGCTGGCCGCCGGACAGCTCGTCGATCGGCTTGTCCGCGAACTCGGTCACCTGCATCAGGTCCATCGCCTCGGCGACGGCCGCCGTGTCCTTCTTGGACCAGCCGCCGAGCAGCGGCTGATGGGGGTAGCGTCCGCGTCCGACCAGATCGGCGACGGAGATGCCTTCCGGCACGATGGGCGACTGCGGCAGGATGCCGACCGTCCGCGCGAGCTGCTTGGGAGCGATCGAGCCGATGGACCGTCCGTCCAGCGTCACCTGGCCGGCGGACGGCTTGATGAGCCGCGCCAGCGTCTTGAGCAGCGTCGACTTGCCGCAGCCGTTGGCTCCGATGATGACGCTGATCCGGCCGGCCGGCACGACGAGGCTGACGCCGTCGACGACCGTCTTATGGTCATAGCCGGCTTCCAGCCGCTCGGCTTGGAACACAGGAGTCGGTTTCATGGTTACAATTCTCCCCTTCGATTCATGCGGACAAGCAGGAAGATCAGATACGGCGCGCCGAGCAGGCCGGTGACGATGCCGACCGGGAACCGGTACGCGAAGGCGAACTGGCCGATCAGATCGGCGGCCAGCACGAGGTTGACCCCGACCAGCCCGGCCGGCACGACGTTCGAGAAGCCGGCTCCGGCGAGCCGCTTGGCGATCGGTCCCGCCAGGAAGGAGACGAAGGCGATCGGCCCCGTCGTCGCCGTGGCGAGCGCGATCATGCAGACGGAGCCGAGGAACAGGGCGATCCGCGTCCGGTCGGCGCTGACGCCGAGCGAGGTGGCGGAGGATTCGCCGAGCTCCAGCACATGCAGCGGCTTGCCGAGCACGATGAGGAGCGGCGCGCAGATGAGCACGGACAGCGCCAGCGGCGGCAGCTCGTCCATCTGGGAGCCGTTGAGGCTGCCGGTCAGCCAGCGGACCGCCGCCGGCACGTCCTGCTCCGCGCTGACGAGCAGCAGGTACGAGATGACCGCGTCCAGCATCGCCTGGATGCCGATGCCGACGAGGATCAGCCGCCCGATGGAGAAGGACTTGCCCCGCGACAGCAGGTAGATGACGGCTACGGTCGCCAGGCCGGCGATGACCGAGGCGACGTAGATGACGGCGCCGCTCGCCTGCAGGATGACGATGCCGAACACGGCCGCCGCGCTCGAGCCGGAGGTGATGCCGATGACGTTGGGATTCGCCAGCGGATTGCGCAGCAGCGTCTGGAAGATGTAGCCGCCCATGCCGAAGGCGAGTCCCGCCAGCAGGCCGGCCAGCATCCTCGGAAGCCGGATCGTGTTGACGGCGAAGGAGACGCCTTTGAGCGGCTCGCCCGTGAGCGCCCGAATGACGTCCTGCACCGGATAGATCGTGCTGCCGAGCAGCAGCATGGCGCAGCAGAGCGCGAGCGCCAGCAGGGCGAGCAGCGACGTGACGGCGATCCAGCGGCGGCGCCGGACCCGGCGTCCCGCCGTGATGAGGGAGATCGAGGCCGCGCTCATAAGGAACGCACCCGCGCTCTCATCGCCAGCACGATCAGCAGCGGAGCGCCGATGAACGCGGTGACGACGCCGACCTCCAGCTCGCCGGGGCTGCCGGCCAGCCGGCCGACGATGTCGGACAGCGTCAGGATGGCGGCGCCCGCGATCGCGGACATCGGGATGACGTACCGCAGGTCAGGCCCCAGCACGAGCCGCATGAGATGGGTAGCCAGCAGCCCGATGAACCCGATCGGTCCCGCCAGCGCCGTCGTCGCTCCGCAGAGCAGCACGCCGGCCAGGGCCGCGACGAGCCGCAGGAACCCGGTACGGACGCCGAGGCCGGTCGCCGCGTCGTCCCCGAGCGCCAGCGCGTTGAGCGCCGGCGCGCACAGGATGGCGATCGCGATGCCGGCGAGCAGGAACGGCAGGAACGTTCCGATGCCGCTCCACGTCGCTGAGCCGACGCTGCCCACTTGCCAGAACCGGAACTGGTCCATGACGTAGGAGCGCGGGATCATGATGGCGGTGACGAGCGAGGACAGGGCGGCGCTTGTCGCCGCTCCCGCCAGAACGAGCTTAAGGGGCGTGGCGCCGCCACGTCCCATAGACCCGATGCCGAAGACGAACACGGCGGTGATCGCCGCTCCCGCCAAAGCCAGCCAGATGTACTGGCCCGCGGTGCTGATGTTCAGGAAAGCCAGTCCGCAGACGACGAACAGAGCGGCGCCGGTGTTGACGCCCAGGATGCTCGGATCGGCGATCGGATTGCGGGTGACCGCCTGCATGAGAGCCCCGGACACGCCGAGCGCTCCGCCGCAGCAGAGGGAGAAGACGGTCCGGGAGATCCGCTTGCGGACGACGTTCGCTCCGTACGTGTCCACCTGCGGATGGAACAAGCCGTCCATCAGCTCGTTCCACCGCACGAAGCGGGCGCCGAAGGCGAGGGAGGCGGCCACGCACAGCGCGAGCAGCACCAGGCCGACGATCAGCACCGCCGCGAAATGCTTCGGCGCCGGAGAGCCCGCTTGCGCATCCGGAATGGCCGCTGCCGGACTAGCCATTGCTCTTGCTGACGGCGTCTCCGATCAATTTCAGGTAGTCGTCGATCGTGTACGCGATGGAGAGCGGGTTCGGGTTGCCGGCTGCCGCCAGCGGCGTGCCGTTGCCGATGAAGACGACGGATCCGCGCTGGATCGCCGGAATCTTGCCCAGCACCGGATCGGCCTTGACCGCCTCATAGAGCGCTTCGTCGCCATAGCCGACCAGGATGTCGGCGTCGCTCAGCGCATCCGCGTTCTCCGCGCTCAGCTTGAGGGAGTAGGCCGTCGGATCGGTGATCTGGCTCGTGACGCTTTCCGGATAGTCCATGCCGAGCGAGATGAGGAACTCGCCGCGCGGGTCGGCCGGCGTGTACAGATGCAGCTGCGACATGTCCTTCGCGGAGAAGTTGACCCAGACGACCTTCTTGCCTTTGAACTGCGGGTACGCCGCGGCTTTTTCCTGGATGAGGGCTTCCGTGTCCTTGATGAGCTGCTCGCCTTCGGCCTTCATGCCCATGCCGGTCGCGTTGAGCAGCACTTGCTCGCGCCACGTCGTGGCCCAGGGAGCCTTTTCGTACGGCACGACCGGAGCGATCTGGCTCAGCGTGTCGTAATCTTCCTGCGTGATGCCGGAGTACGAGGCGAGGATGACGTCCGGATCGGAATCCGAGATCGCCTCGAAGTCAAGGCCGTCCGTATCCTGGTACACGTTGGGCTTGTCCACGCCGAGCTCCTTGAGCTTGGCGGCGGTCCAAGGGAGCAGGCCGCTGTCGTCCTGCACGCCGTAGTTGGCCGCGGAGAAGCCGACCGGCACGACGCCGAGCGCGAGGACGACGTCGTGGTTCGCCCACTGGACCGTCGCGACGCGCTCCGGCTTGCT
Source organism: Paenibacillus sp. FSL W8-1187 (assembly GCF_037965485.1). Taxonomy (NCBI): domain Bacteria; kingdom Bacillati; phylum Bacillota; class Bacilli; order Caryophanales; family Paenibacillaceae; genus Paenibacillus; species Paenibacillus sp. FSL W8-1187. The sequence goes on along the minus strand of NZ_CP150181.1, from coordinate 5,506,441 downwards.
GTCGATGGTCGTTTCTCCGAAGGCGTGCTTGATGACGATCGGATAGTCGGAAGCCGGCGTCGCGGTCGCCGCCGCGGTAGGCGCGGCGCTCGGAGACGGGCTCGGCGAGGAGGCCGGGGCGTTGTTGGACGTGCTGGAGCAGCCGGCGAGCGCGAGCGTCAGCGCGGCGGCCAGGAGCGGGAGGCGGAGGGAGAAGCGGCGGTTCAAGGCATTCATGGTGGATGACCCTTCCTTGTCTGTATTGGATTTAGATGCTGATAATGATTATCAACGTCAATGATAGCCCCCTTTTGAAAGGCTTGTCAATAAAAGCAACCGAAAAAGGCTGCCCGCAGGGGCAGCCTCTTGGACTGAATCATCCGATGCCATTTCGCTAGGGGGGACCGGAAGCGGCCTATTCCGTTCAGTGGACGGCAGCCTGGCGCATCAGCTCGACGAGCCGCTCGGCCATGGCGAGCGCGAACGCTTCGTCGTTGAGGTTGTTCTCCATCTCGATGATCTCGACGCGCGTCGGGTCGAGATGCTGCTTGAGGGAGAAGAAGAGGGCGGCGTCCTCGTCGGGCCCATGGAACGGCTGGCCCTCGGCGTCGAGCAGGGAGACGCCATGGAGCGGCAGGAACATCGCGCACGAAGCTCGGCTCCGGTTCAGCTTGGCGGCGATGATCTCGCCCAGGCGCAGGTTTTCCTCCGCATCGGTGCGCATGAGGGTGATCGTCGCGTTGTGGCGGTACAGGTTGCGCCCGGCGAACTTCTCGGGAACGGTATCCCATGGGCCGAAATTGACCATGTCCAGTGCGCCGGTCGAGACGACTTGCGGAATGCCGGCGCGGGCGGCCGCCTCCAGGCGCTGCGGCCCGGCGGAGAGCTCGCCGCCGACGAGCTCGTCGCACCATTCGGTCGTCGTGACGTCCAGCACGCCGGCGATGAAGCCGCTGTCGATGAGCGCCTCCATCGCCCTCCCTCCGCTGCCGGTCGCATGGAACACCAGCACCTCGTAGCCGCTGCGCTCCAGGTATTCCCGTGCCGCCGTGACGCAGGGCGTCGTGACGCCGAACATCGTCGCCGCCACGAGCGGCTTGTCCTCCAGCCGTGGAGGCGAGCCTGCCGCCATGCCCGCGATGGCATGGGCGGCGTTGGACAGGATGCTCGCCGACAGGCGGTTGATGCCGGACACGTCCACGACCGAATACATCATCGCGATATCCTTCTCGCCGACGTAGGGCCGCGTATTGCCCGATGCGACGGTCGATACCATGAGCTTGGGAACCCCGATCGGGAGAGCCTGCATCGCATAGGTGCCGATCGTCGTGCCCGCCGAGCCGCCGAGCCCGATCACTCCGGCCACCCGGCCTTCCCGATGCAGACCGCCCAGCAGCGCCGCCGCGCCTTTCATCATGACGTCCATCGCGGCGCCGCGGTCCCTGCCGTCGATCAGCTCCTGCAGCGGAACGCCTCCGGCGCGGGCGACCTCCTCGTTCGACAGATCCGCCTGCCCGGTCAACGCTTCGAATACGCCTGCATCCAGGACGATCGTGGCGACGCCGGCGCCTTCGATCCGTTCCCGCAGGAACATGATTTCGGCTCCCTTCGTATCCAGAGTGCCGATGATAATTACGCTTCGGTTCATGCCCGATTTCCCGCCTCCCCATGATGACTGCGCTTACATGTCTTTACTTTCTCAAAGTCGGGCGGACGAGTAAATAGAGAATGGTAGGCTGCTTTAGGATTATGATAGGGAGTTTTCCGCAACTTGCGATGAAAGTGCTAGGAAGCATAACGATCGTCCCTGTCGAACGTCGGGCTCATCCTTCATACTGGAGGCATGCAGGCGGCGAACGGCCGCACGAGAAAGGAAGGCGACGTCATGGCTTCGAATAGAGGACCGATCCTGAATCGGCTCAGGGAGAAGGTCAAGGAAGGCGGCTACATCATCGGCGGAGGCGCCGGCACCGGCATCAGCGCGAAGTTCGAGGAGGAGGGCGGCATCGATCTGATCGTCATCTACAACTCGGGCCGTTACCGCATGGCGGGCCATGGCTCCTTGGCGGGCCTGATGCCGTACGGAGACGCCAACGCGATCGTCATGGAGATGGCAAGCGAGGTGCTGCCCGTCGTGAAGCGGACGCCCGTGCTCGCCGGGGTATGCGGGACCGATCCGATGCGGATCATGAGCCGGTTCTTGCGCCAGATCCGGGAGGAAGGGTTCGGCGGGGTGCAGAATTTCCCGACCGTCGGCCTGATCGACGGCCACTTCCGCGCGAACCTGGAGGAAACGGGAATGGGCTACGCCAAGGAGGTCGAGATGATCCGCATGGCGCATGAGCTGGATCTGCTGACGACCCCGTACGTGTTCGACGAGGACGATGCCGTGCAAATGACGCGCGCCGGGGCGGACATCCTCGTCGTGCATCTCGGCCTGACGACGTCCGGCGCGATCGGGGCGCGGACGGCCCTGACGCTCGACCAGGGGGTCGAGAGGGTCCGCTCGATCGCCCGCGCGGCGCTGGAGGTCCGGCCGGACATCCTGATCCTCTGCCACGGCGGGCCGATCGCCGAGCCGGAGGATGCCGCCTATGTGCTGGAGCGCTGTCCGGAGATCCACGGCTTCTACGGAGCGAGCTCTATGGAAAGGCTGCCGACCGAGCGGGCGATCCGCGACCAGACGGAACGGTTCGCGAAGCTGCGCCGCGAGCCGTGACGGCAAGGCCCGGCTCATGCGTGAGCCAAGACCGCAAGGCTCTGCCCGTTGGGGCAGAGCCTTTTTGGCGTCGGCCGGCGCTGAAACCGTGCCTTTTGAACGCCGTATCCCTCAAATGGTAGAATATAGGATACTAGGCAGGGAAGGGATGGCGAGCATGCAGACTTCGACTCAAATTCGCGAAAAGCTCATGGAAGCCGTCGCAAGCCAAAAGCCGATCGTCGGCGCGGCGATCGGCTGCGGCCTGTTCGCAGGATACGCGGAGGCGGGAGGCGCGGACCTCATTCTGGTGCTCAACGCCGGGCGCTTCCGCCTGATGGGCTGCGGCTCGACGGCGAGCCTGCTGCCGTTCGGCAACAGCAACCGCATGGTGATGGACATCGGCGTCCAGGAGGTGCTGAGGCAGGTCCGCCATACGCCGTGCATCTTCGGCCTGTGCGCGACCGACCCGGAGATCGAGCTCGAGTCCTATCTGGACGAGATCAAGGAAGCCGGCTTCGCCGGCATGACCAATTTTCCGACCGTCGGCCTGATCGACGGCGTTTACGGGGAAGCCCTTCACGAAGCCGGAATTTCGTTCGACAAGGAAGTGGAGGCCGTGGCCCGGGCCGTGCGCAAGGGGCTGTTCGCGGTCGCCTTCGTCTTTTCGGCCGATCAGGCCAGGCGGATGGCCGCGGCCGGAGCCGACATCATCTGCGCCCACCTCGGCTTCACCCAAGGAGGCGGCGCCGGCGTCAAGGGCTCGATGACCATGGAGCAGGGCATCGCGCTGTCCCGGACGATCTTCCGGGCGGCCGCCGAGGTCAATCCTCATGCGTTCAAGCTCGTCTACGGGGGGCCGGTAAGCTCGCCCGAGGACGCCGACCGGATCTACCGGGGGACGGACGCGATGGGCTGCATCGGCGGCTCGAGCTTCGAGCGCATCCCGACCGAGACGAGCATCGTGCGCGTCACGGAGCTGTTCAAGAACTACGAGGAAGTGAAGTCCGAGAACAAGCTGCTCCGGCAGCAGCTCGACCTGCAGGCCGCCATCGAGCAGGCGGACTACGTCCGGTATGTCACCTTGCACGTCTCGCTCCATCTTCACGAGCCGGTCTCGTTCGACGCGATCGCCAAGGGGCTGCATCTCAACCGGAACTACCTGAGCCAGCTGTTCACCCGCAAGATGGGCATGAGCTTCTCGCGCTGGCTGATCCGGCAGCGCATCCAGACCGCCAAGGAGTGGCTCGGCAGCGAGGAGGGGACGATCCACGACGCGGCAGCCCGGGTCGGATACTCCGACGCCTCTTATTTCAGCCGGATCTTCAAGAAGGAGACCGGCATGACGCCCAGCGAGTGGAAGGAGCGGCAGGGAGCCGATCCGGAGCGCTAGGCCAGCCGCCACTCGCAGGTCAGCTCCAGCGCGTCGCCCTTCATCTCGGCGTTCAGGCCGCCGCCCATCTTGACCATCAGCCCGCGCGCGATGGACAGGCCGAGGCCCGAGCTTGATCCCGAGCGGGACGCGTCGGCCATGTAGAACCGGTTGAACAGCAGCTCCGGGTCGGTGCCGAGCAGCTGCGGCGCGCGGTTGCGGAGCCGGAGCGCCGCTCGCCCGCCCTCGGCGGCCAGGGCGATCTCGACCCGCCCCGAGGCGTGCCGGATCATGTTCAGCGCCAGATTCTCCACGACGCGGCGCACCGCGGACTCGTCCGCGCGGATGACGAGCGGACGCTCGGACAGCTCGAAGGCGGGCTCCAGCCCCTTTTCCTCCATCGCATCATAGAAGCCCATCAGAATCTCGGGAACGAGCTTGTCGAGCCGCAGCCGCTCCGGCTTCAGCGCGTAGTCGGCGGAGTCGATCCTCGACAGCTCGTAGAAGTCGTCCAGCAGCGACTTCAGCCGCGCGGTGCGCTTGCGGATGACGGCGACCGCTTCCCGGCGCTCGTCCTCGCTGAGGCTCCCCCGCTCCAGCAGCTGGATATAGCCGGAGATGGACGTCAGCGGCGTGCGCAGGTCATGCGAGATGTTGGCGACGGCCTGGCGGAGCTCGTCCTCCGTGCGCCGCCGCTCGGCATGCGCCTGGACGATGAGGCCGGTATGGCGGTTGATCTCCGCGGCCAGCGCCTCCAGGGCGCGGTCCGGTCCGCCGATGACGGCTTGGCCGGACACCTCGCCGTCGTTGTAGCGGCGCAGATGTCGGGCGAGCGCCCGCGCCTCCTTGCGCATCCGCAGCAGCCGGAGCAGGCAGAGCGCGGCGACGCCCAAGGACAGGATGATCAGGATGGGCGCCATGCGCTGCCTCCTCCTTTTTGGTCTAGCGGATTTCCTTGCGCTCGAAGACGGCGATGCCGATGCCGATGAAGGCGGCGGCGACGAGCAGCGGGACATAGACCGACTGCGCGAGCTGCGCCGAGCTCATCGCGGGATCGGCGTAGGCGTTGATCAGGCTGAAGATGGAGTGCCGGTACATCGTTTCGACGAACGGGATGAACTTGCCGGCCATGGCGTACAGGCCGTCCGCGAAGAAATAGAAGACGAACAAGGTGCCGATCGTCTTGCCGCTGTCGGTCAGCACGGTCGCGACCGCGCCGGTCAAGGCGGCGAACGCCGCGGACAGCGTGACCGTCACGAGCAGCGAGCGCCAGGCGTAGTCCGCCGCGGACGCTCCGCCCGGCAGCTCGCCGACGCCCATCAGCGCGGAGCCGAGCGCGAAGATGACCGCCGGGAAGATGAGGGCGACGAGCACGGAGCCGCCGATGAAGACGAGCAGCTTGGCGGCGATGAAGCGGCTGCGGCTGTAGCCGGAAGCGGCGCCGCGCTTGATCGTGCCGGCGCTGTATTCGCTGGAGATGAAAAATCCGGCCAGCACGCACAGCCCGATCTTGATGACGTAGTTGTTGCCTCCCATCGCCGTGGCCAGCAGGTCGAGCCCGCTCGCCGCGCCCCGCGTCCCGCCGCCGTCCGGATCGTCGAAGTACGTCAACAGGACGTAGGCGATGCCCGATGCGGCCAGCACGGCCGCGAGCAGCCAGAGGGAGCGGTTGCGGAGCAGCTTGTAGCTCTCGGAACGCAGGAGGTTAAGCATGGCCGCCGCCTCCGATCCGCGAGGCGAAGTAGCTTTCGAGATCCTCGCCCATCGGCATGAGCTGCTCGAGCTCCAGCCCGCCGGCGACGAGCGCCGAGGCGACGGCCGCCGGCCGGTCCAGATGCGCGTACAGCCGGATGCTGCCGTCCGCCGCCACCTCGAATTCCCGGGTCGCGAGCTCGCGCTCGAGCACGACGGCCGCGCGCTCCGGCAGATTCACCTTGATGTGGATGAACTGGCGGCAGCGCTCCTGCAGCTCCCGGCTCGTCAGCTGCTCCAGCAGCCGGCCCTTGTGGATGATGCCGTAGTGCGTGGCCAGCAGATGGAGCTCGCTCAGGATGTGGCTGGAGATGAGGATCGTGATCCCGCTCTCCCGGTTGAGCCGCGTGAGCAGCTCGCGCATCTCGACGACGCCCATCGGATCGAGTCCGTTGGTCGGCTCATCGAGGACGAGCAGCTCCGGCTGCCCGAGCAGCGCGACGCCGAGCGCCAGCCGCTGCTTCATGCCGAGCGAGAACGCCCGCGCCTTCTTGCGTCCGGTGCCGGACAGGCCGACCAGCTCGAGGGTGCGGCGGACGCTTTCGCGGCCGGGGATGCCCTGCTGCAGCCGGTGCGCCTCCAGATTCTCGGCCGCCGTGAGCTGCGGGTAGAGCGCGGGGCTCTCGATGGACACCCCCATGCGCCGGCGCGCCTGCACGAGCTCGGAGCCGCTCGCCGCCCCGAACAGCTCGACCGATCCGGACGTCGGGAACGCCAGCCCCGTCACGAGCTTCATGAGCGTCGACTTGCCGGCTCCGTTCTGCCCGATGAAGCCGTAGATCGCCCCTTTGCGGACCGTCATGTCCGCATGGTCGAGCGCGACCTGCTTGCCGTACTGCTTGGTCAATTGATGCGTCCTCAAGACGTATTCCTGCATGATTGCCTCAGCCTCCTGGTCCCGGTTCGGGTCATGGCTCAAGTGTAGAGGCCGTTTCGTAAGCGTTCCTAAAGCCAATCCATAAGAAAGGCTTAAGTTTTGAGCCGGTAGCCCATGCCCCAGATCGTCTCGATGTACTCTTCCCCGGGACGGACCTTGGCCAGCTTGCTCCGCAGATGGCTGATATGCACGCCGACGACGTTGTCGCCTCCGCCGAGGAACTCCTCGCCCCAGACGCTCTCGAACAGGTTCGCCTTGGTGAAAAGCTTCTTCGGAGAAGCCATGAGCAGCGCGAGGATGTCGAACTCGCGCGCCGTCAGCGCCATCTCGGTCCCTCCCGCCGTCAGCGTCCGGGCTTCGGGATCGAGCTCCAGGTCCTTGTGCCGCAGCGGCTGCGGACCCGGCTGCTGCGGCAGGCGGCGATGGCGCCGGAGCACCGACCCGACGCGGGCCGATACCTCCTCGAGGTCGAACGGCTTGGTGATGTAGTCGTCCGCGCCGGTCCGCAGCGCGGAGATCTTGGGCTCGCGCCCGTCCCGCGCCGAGATGACGATGACCGGGCAGCCGTGCCGCGCGCTGATCGCCTCCAGCAGCTCCTCGCCCCGCTTGCCCGGCAGCATCAGGTCGAGCAGCACGAGCGCCCACGGCCGCTGCTCGAGATAGAGCTGCGCCTCCGTGCCGGAGTAGGCCGGCTGGGGCTCATGCCCGTCCTTGCGCAGCACGCCGCACAGCAGGCGGCTGATGTCGTCGTCGTCCTCGACGACGAGGATGGACAGCTTGTCCGTCATCTTTCCTCTCCCTCTCCCTCTCGCAAGTCGAGCGCGGCCAGATCCCTCGGCTCGGCCTCGATTTTTCACTATTGTAGACGTCAAACAGGAACCACAGGCCATTTTGACGAAATACACAACGGAAATCCATAACGGAAATCCATAACCATGCAGAGGTCATCGGAATGACATTGAAAAAAAGAATTTTCATCATTTATTTCCTCGGTTCGCTCGTTCCGTTCGTTTTTATCGTCATGATCTCTTACTATACCATCAACTCGATCCTGACCAACAAGCTTGAATCCAGCATCCAAAGCAATCTGAGCCAAGTCACCTTGTCCTTGGAGAATTCGCTCAGCGGCCTGAACCATATTTCCCAGCAGTTCGCCTACGAGGGCAGGACCGTCAAGGAGCTGGACGAGCTGATCCGCACGGAGGAGTCTTTCAACCGGATGAAGCTGCAGCATCAGTTCAAGAGCAAGCTGAACCTGATCACGTCCACCAATCCGGACATCGGTCTCGCCATGTATTATTTCGAGAAGGACCAGTCCTATCGGTTCGCCAACTTTCCGGTGAAATACAGCTTTTCTTCGGGAAAGCTGCCTCTCTTTGCCCAATCTTACGGAATTATTTATTATGGACCGCATGAAAGCTTCAACCGGCTGGACAACGAGCCGGTGCTGTCGGTCCTTCGGAAGGTGGATTTTCCCGGGAGGGATGACGCCTACGTCTATATCGAGTCCGGATTCCAGCTGGTGAAGAACATGCTCGACAGCAAGGAAGCCCGCAACAATCCTTCCCGGGTGGTCCTGCTGGACAGGAAGGGAAAGATTCTTTACAGCGAGGCGCCGCGACTGTTCAAGAGCGGGACGGCTTTCCCCGGATTCTCTCCGGAGAAGAGCGCCGATTACAGCAAGGGCTACTACTGGTACAAGCAGGAAAGCAAGCAGGGCTGGAGCGCCGTCTCCCTTTTCGCAGAGGCCGATTTCAACAAGGAGAAGAACCGCTGGTTCCTGCAAACCTCCCTGTTCTCCCTCGTCTTGCTGGGGGTGTCGGTGCTGCTGGCCGGGCTGTTGTGGAAGATGGTCTACAAGCCGCTCGGCGTCTTTCAGAAGGAAATCAAGACGATTACGCATGCGGAGGCGAGCGCAAGCCCCAAATGGACCGACATTCCGGAATTCGACGCGCTGCTGCGCCAATTCCAGAATATGAAGAGGCATATCTGGGAGCTGTTCCATGAGATCGGGGAGAAGGAGAAGCAGCGCGTGGACCTGGAAGTGGAGAAGCTGCTCCATCAGATCAATCCTCATTTCCTGATGAACACGCTCGATACCGCCCACTGGCTGGCGGTCATGAACGGACAGCATGAGATCGACCGCCTCGTGCAGTCGCTGAACAAGCTGCTGTACTACAATCTCGGCAAGCTCGGACGGCCCTCCACGATCGAAGAGGAGATCCAGGCGACCGAGCAGTATTTGACGCTGCAGCAGATCCGGTATGATTTCCAGTTCGATGTCCGCATCCAGGTCGAGGAGGAGCTGCTCAAGAAGGAAGTTCCGCGATTCATCCTGCAGCCGCTGGTGGAGAACTCGCTCTATCATGGACTGGACGACGAAGGATACATCCAGGTCGTCGTCCGGCAGAACCGCGGCATCGAGATCGCGATCCATGACAACGGCTCGGGAATGTCCGAGGAGAAGATCCAGGAGCTGCTCGGCAGCGAGCCTTCCGAGCAGCAGAAGACAGGAATGGGAATCGGCATGAGCTATGTCAAGCGTACGATCGAGACCCGCTACGGCGATCGGGCCAAGCTGGAGGTCCGCAGCGAGCTCGGCAAGGGGACGAGCATCTTCCTGACGGTACCGATTGAAGAGGAGAGAAGGCAACTATGATTAGAGTGCTTGTAGTGGACGACGACAAGCTGGTCCGCAAAGGGCTCATCTCGATGATGCCCTGGAGCCGCTTCGGCATGGAGGTTGTCGGCGAGGCGTCCAATGGGGAGAAGGCGCTTCGCTTTCTGGAAGCCAACGACGTCGAGCTGATGCTCACCGACCTCGGCATGCCGGTCCTGTCGGGGATGGAGCTCATGCGGGTCGTGCGCGGCCGCTTTCCCGAGCTTCCGGTCGTCGTGCTTACCCTGCACCAGGACTTTGAGTACATCCAAGAAGCCCTCAGGCTGGGCGCGATCGACTATATCGCGAAAGTGGAGCTGGAGAAGGAGCAGCTGGAGGACGTGCTCGGACGCATCGCCGAACGGATCCGCGACAAGCCGCGGGGCGAGGCGGCCGGCCGTTCTCCGGCAGGGATCCGAGAGCCGAGCCTGCAATGCGGCTATGCGCTGATCGGGCTGGACGGCCAGGATGAGGGCGGCAGGATCGAGCAGCTGAAGCAGGACGCCCAAGCCGAAGCCATCGCTGTCGACCGCAATGCCTGGCTGCTGCTTGCAGCCCGCGGGAGCGAGGAGCGGCTGCAGGCAGCCGTCTCCCGCCATAGCGGGTCGAGCCGCGATACGGCATGGATCCAGTGGTCGGATCTGCATGGCTTTACGCTGGCCGAGCTGCAGAGCTGGGTCCGGACGTTCGCCGGCACGGAGCTGTTTTATGCCTTCGACCCTCGGAGTCCGGTCCTGTCGCTCTGCATCCTTCCAGGCGATGAAGGACCGCTCCAGCCGGAGGGGGGCGAGCAGGAGCTGGAGCCGCTGAAGGAGCTGCTGCTGTCCGGAGAATGGCTGTATGACGACAGGCTGTTCGGCCGGCTCAAGGGGGGCATCAAGGGCATGCGGATTCCGCGGCCGAAGCTGATGGGACTGCTGTATGCCTTCGCCAGCGAACGGAACCGCATCTTCTCGTCGACTTGGGACGGCAAGCTGGAAGTCGACGAGTCGTTTTCATCCTGGCATCGGATCGAGCAGTGGCTCGAAGCGGTGCGAGAGAAGCTCCGCCTGCTGGCCGCGAAGATCCATTATTCGCAGGATATCGTCAACTGCGTCATGAAAGCGGAGCAGATGATGCGGGCCAGGCTGGACCAGCCCCTGACCTCTGCCGAAATCGCCAAGGAAATGAACATGAGCCGAAGCTACTTCAGCCAATGCTTCAAGGACATCATGGGTCGCACCTTCAAGGAGCATGTCCGCGAGATCCGGATGGAGCAAGCCAGGCAGTATCTGCTGCATACGAACCGGACGATCCAATGGATCGCGGAGCACACCGGGTATATGGACGAGAAATACTTCAGCCGCATCTTCCGCGACCAGTCCGGGATGCTCCCGAGCGAGTACCGGGTCCGCAAGCGGACGCCGCGACAACTTTAGACGCCCAGGAGGACCGCATGTTGAAAACGAAGGCTAGAGCGCTTCTGATCGTGATCCTGCTCGCCGCGGCTGCCGCCGCCTGCAGCGAGCCCGGATCCGGCGGACCGGCAAGGGAAGCGGAGGGAGAGCCGGCATTCTCGCCCTATAGCCGTCCGATCGTCCTGTCGATCGCCATGGAAGTAGACCCCAACTACAAATCGTATACCGGGGAGACGCCGGCCAGCAATCCATGGATCAGAGCGATCCGGAAAGAATTGAACGTCGACGTCCGGATCGACTGGTTCGCCACCAGTGAAAATATGGAGCAGCGGATCGATCTGGCGATATCCGGCAATGCGCTTCCGGATGCGATGGTCGTGTCCCGCTACCAGTTCAGCCAGATGGTCGAGGCGGGGGAGCTGGCGGATCTGACCGAGCTCTATCCGAAATACGCCTCCCCCGCTATGAAACGGATCCTGGAGAGCGCGGAAAAAGACGCGATGCGAAGCGCGACGCGGTACGGAAGGATGCTGGCGCTGCCCTCGGCAAATCCGGAGGACTTCAGCATGATGTGGATCCGCAAGGATTGGCTGGACCGGCTGGGCCTCGAGCCGCCTGCCTCGATGAAGGAGCTGGAGCTCGTTGCTAAGGCTTTCGTCGAGGAGGATCCGGACGGAAACGGGCGGAAGGATACGATCGGCATCGCCGCCGGCGCCTCGCTCTACGATGCTTTCCATGCCGGCCCGGGCAGCTTCGACCTGAATCCGATCTTCTCCGCGTACCAGGCCTATCCGGGCTTCTGGCTTCGAGGAGAAGACGGCCAGCCGGCCTATGGATCGATCCAGCCGGAAACGAGGAACGCTCTGGCCGCGCTCCAGGATCTCTATGCCAAGGGACTGATCGACCGCGAGATGGGAATGCGGGAGACGGAGGCGGAGGTCGTGATCAACGGCAAAGCGGGCATCTTCTTCGCCCCGTCCTTCGGCGGAGACTGGTCGATTCCGGAAGCCCTCAAGAACAATTCCCGAGCCGACTGGCAGGCGTACGCCTTGCCGCTCGACGCGGAGGGCCGGTTCAATGCCAAGGTGTTCCGGCCGACGCAGTCTTATGTCGTGGTCCGCAAGGAGTACGAGCATCCGGAAGCCGTCCTCAAAGTCGTGAACATGATCCTGAGGGACAGCTACAAATACGGAGACATCTTCAAGCCCCTGCCGCATGTGCTCGTTCCCCGCGATGAGATCAAGGTGTCCGTGGAAGCGATGCGGGACGTGCTCGCCGGCCGCCGGGACAAGGCCGATTTTAAAGGAATGTCCGAGTACGCGATGCTCGCGAACGATCTTGAAACGATCCGTTCGGTGAAGCGGAAGCCGTACGCCAGCACGGGCATCGTCGATTGGAATACGCGTGACGCGAATTTCAAGCGAGCCTATTCCTTGCTCGTGGGCGGACGGAACCTGCTCGATCCGAAGGTGGAGAAGGTGCAGAGCGGCGATCATGGCCTGAATGCTCTCGACCCGTCCTGGCGGCGCTTGCTGGACGAGGAAAAGGAGGTGTTCACCCAGATCATCATGGGCGACGCGCCGATTGAAGCCTTCGACCGATGGGTGGAGGAATGGAAGCGGCAGAAGGATGAGGCAGGCGAAGGGTAGACAGATGTCGGACGGGAGGGGGAAGGATGTCGCCGGGACGAAACATTTTTCCACCTGATCAGGGGACGGATTCCTATCTTAGGAATCCGTCCTTTACTTGTATCCTGATAACAGGCCACAAACATGAAAGCGCATGCGGAAAGGGGAAGCCGCTTTTCATATCCGAGCAAGAGGAGTTCGAGCAGGATGAAGATTCATGTACAGAGAGGAAGGCGCGCCGCGATCATCCTGACATGCCTCATGCCGGTGCTGGCGTCTGGATGCAGCGCGCCGCGAGAGCTGTCGGCCGTGGAGGCGGCTCATCCCGGCGAGCAGGTGCTGATGTCCCTGAACACGCAAAAAGCCGCCTACAAGCCCGGCGAGCCCGTGGAGTTTTCCCTGGAGCTGGATCCGGCCGGGAGCGGGCTGGAGCTGATCGTCCAGTACCGCCATCTCGGGACGAAAATAGGCAGCAGGAAAGTCGCGCCGCAAGGAGGCCGGGCTTCCTGGACCTGGACTCCGCCGAAGGAGGACTTCCAAGGCTATATGGCGGAGGTGTTCGTCACCCGGGACGAGAAGATCGTCGATCAGATGAACATCGCGGTCGACGTCTCGTCCGACTGGGCCAGGTTCCCCCGCTACGGCTATCTGGCCGACTTTCCGGCCATGGACCGGAAGCAGATGGAGCGGGTGATCGAACGGCTGAACCGGTTCCACATCAACGGAATCCAGTTCTACGACTGGCAGTCCAAGCATCATGATCCGCTCCCGCTGGAAGGCGGGAAGCCGGCAGCGAAATGGAAGGATATCGCGAACCGGGAAGTCGCCTACGACACGGTGAAGGGCTATATCGACCTGGCCCACAGCCGCGGCATGAAGGCGATGAACTACAATCTCCTCTTCGGCGCATACGACGATGCCGAGCAGGACGGCGTGAGGCAGGAATGGGGACTGTTCAAGGACCGGGACCGGACGGAGCAGGATAAGCATCCGCTTCCGGGATGGGCGAGCGACATCATGCTGGTCGATCCGGGCAATCCCGGCTGGCAGGACTATATCGTCGCCAAGGAGCAGGAAGTGTTCCGCCATCTGCCTTTCGACGGCTGGCATGTCGATCAGCTCGGACCCCGAGGAACGCTGTACGATGCTACGGGACGCGCCGTGAACCTTCCCCAGGATTACGTCTCCTTCCTCAAGGCGGCCAAGAAGAGCCTGGACGTCGACTACGTCATGAATGCGGTCGACCAGTACGGGCAAGGACTGCTGGCGGCGCTGGCGCCGGTGGAGTTCCTCTACACCGAGGTATGGTCCCATCCCCGCTACGACGACCTGAAGGAAGTCATCGACAAGAACGGCCGGTCCGGCCGAGGGAAGCTGAATACGGTGCTGGCCGCCTATATGAACTACGACCATTCCAAATCCGGCAAAGGTTCCTTCAATGCGCCGGGCGTCCTGCTGGCCGATGCCGTCATTTTCGCGGCAGGCGGCTCCCATCTGGAGCTGGGGGAGAACATGCTTTCCAATGAATACTTCCCCAACCGGAACCTGTCCATCCCCGCCGAGCTGGAAGAGAAGCTGATCGATTACTACGACTTCCAGACGGCTTACCAGAACTTGCTGCGGGATGGCTTGGAAGCATTCGACGCCAAGGCGGCCGGAACGTCCGGAGTCGAGGTCTCGCCGCGAGCCGAGCCCGGCAAGGTGTGGTCGTTCGCCAAACAGAAGGAAGGCGTCGACGTCATCCATTTCATCAACCTCACGCAAGCGTCGACGATGGAATGGAAGGACAACGAGGCGTCCCAGACCGAGCCTGGCGAGCTGACGGACGTCGGCATCAAGTTCCAGGCGGAACGCAAGGTGAAGCGGATCCTGCTCGCCTCGCCCGATTATTACGAAGGTTCCTCCGTCGAGCTGGAATTCGAGCAGAAGGATGGAAGCGTATTCGTAAAGCTGCCCAAGCTGCATTATTGGGATCTGCTGCAAGTCCGCTATGAATGAATCCAATCCAACTTAGGAAACGAACCGGGAGGGTCCTATGAAAAAAAGAATGATGGCCGTCACCGCGGTCATGGTGATCGCATCCATGCTGTCCGCCGCTTGCAGCAACGACTCCGGCACTGGAAATTCTTCCAACGTGGAGAACGCGGCTGTCGAGAACGGAGAGAATTCGAACACGGGCGATGCGGAAGCCGGGACGAACGGGACGGATGAAGACGGGAACGGAGTCGCCGACTGGCAGGAGCAGCCGATCGAGCTGACCTACGCGATGCGGTTCTACGGGGAAAACGACGATACCAATCCGATGTTCCTGAACGTCCGCAAGTTCATGGAGAAATACCCGAACATCACCGTGGTCCGCGACCAGCAGCTGGCGATCGAGCAGTCGGACAACGATGAGCTGGAGATCCTCACGGCGCGGGCGATGGAAGGGACGCTGCCGGACATCTACTACTCTCCGCTGGCTGCCGAAGCCTATGACCGCGAGCTGACGCTGGATCTGACGCCGTATCTCGAGGCGGATCCCGAGTCGAAATGGATCTCGGAGAATGCGCGCAGCTTCATGAAGACGTATGACGGCAAGGAGACGTACGGCATTCCGTTCCAGTCGGTGTCGGAGTTCCCTGCCTTGAACCTGGGGCTTTTGAAGGAGAACAACATCGCGGTGCCTCCATACAACTGGACGTACGCCGATTACGAGAACCTGCGGCTGGAAGTCGCCAAGCTGACTCCGAACAACCCGGTCTTCCCAGGCGGCATCGGTTTCATCGACCACGGCCCCCATTATTTCGACGGCGTCCCGAATGGCTGGAAAGGATTCAACTCCGAGACGAAGCGGTTCGACTTCGCGAACAGTCCGAAATACGGAGAGTGGCTGGACCAGTTCGCCAAAGAGGATAAGCAAGGCCTCTGGTTCTGGGATCTGCCGGAAGACGTGCGCAAGAAGAAGGTCGGCGACTCCACCAATCCATGGGGAGACGGCCTCGAAGCGGTCGGCAACTTCTGGCTCTACTCGCTCAGCAGCAGCGTCAATGAAATGATCAAGACCCGCAACATGGACATCGACATCTATCCGATGCCGGCCGCTCCGGAAGGCGGCGTGACCGCCTTGCACGGGTACTTCGATACGCTGAGCCTCTCCAGCGCGCTGGACGAGGAGCCGGTCAAGGCGGAAGCGGCCTTCCAGCTGCTGAAGTGGCTGACCTATGGAGAAGAAGGCCTGAAGTCACGCTGGGCGCTGATCGATGAATACCTGGGCCTGCCGGAAGATGCGCCGATCCGCGCGGAGGACAGCCTGATGGACTTCGTCCAAGGCTGGCCGATCACGACCAATCCGGAAGTGCTTAAAAACCATCCGCTCGTCAAAGGCTTCCCGGAGGACAGCGAGCTGTCGATCTTCAACTTCAAGGCCTTCCAGAACGTAGACTTCCAGCAGTCGCTGTCCAATCCAGTGCCTTATCCGAGGCAGCTTCCCGGCGTGAACAAAGCCTATGAGACCTTGAATCCGTGGGAGATCCGGGATCAGATCCGGGACAAAGGCAAGAAGTACACCGATGTGGCGGCGGAGTGGGACGCGCTGATGAACAAGACGCTCGACGACTACTTGCGCGAGTACAACGCCCAGTAAGGCGAGACGGAATCCGCAGCTGCCGGTCCAAGTACTCCGACCGGCGGCTGCGGATCCTTTTTAGTAAAACTCGACGAGGTTAGGTTGTGATCAAGTGAAGGCACGCAAAAAAACCGGCTATGCGTGGGCGGGCATCGGAATCATCGCCGCAGCCGGAGCGCTGGCGGTGATGCTCCCGGGCGGCAGCCCCGCTCCGCAAGCCTCGCCGGCGGAGCTGCAGCGCAGCGCAGCCGCTGTAGAGGCGTACATGAACGGCAAGGACGGCAGCAGCCAGTATGGGCATGTTCTCCGGAGCTGGACCGAGGCCAAGCTTGCCGCTCCCGAGCGGCCGGCCGGCATTTCCCTGAAGCGGGTCGGGGGAGGACAGGTGTACGGATCGGCTGAGAGCGAAGGGTACGGCGGCGATGTCATCTATGCCGCTCCGAAAGACAAGGTGGCCTATGAAGCGGAGGTGCCGGAAGAAGGGCTGTATGAGATCTGGCTGGACGACTTCATCCTGGCGCGCTCGGCCTTGAATCCGGAGCTGAGCGTGGAGGTCAACGGAGAGAAGCCGTACAACGAGATGAATGAGATCAAGCTCCCGGTGGATTGGAAAGTGCGCGAGGGAGACAAGAAGGTGGATCGGTACGGCGATGAGCTGGTTCCCGGATCGGAGATCGATTCGGCCTGGAGAAGCGAAGGCCTTCGCGATCCCAACTTCTTTTTCGCGGAACCGCTCAAGTTCCATCTGAAAAAAGGCCGCAACGCCGTCGAGATCACGATCAACGAAGGCCATCTGCTGATCGGAAAGGCAGAGCTGAAGAACACGGCCACAGCCGTGCAGCCGTATCAGGACTATCGGGCATCCAAGCCAGGCGCCCCATCGGGCGAAGTCCAGTCCGTCACGATCGAAGCCGAGGACATGGCGCGGAAGAGCAGGCCGAGCATCCGGGCGAAGTACGTTCGCGATGCGGCCGTCACTCCCTACTCGTACAAGAACAGGGTGCTGAACGTGCTCGACGGCTACTCGTTCGGAGAAAGCGGCGACAAAGTCTCGTACCGCTTCGAAGCGAAGGAAAGCGGCTTCTACCGCCTGACCTTCAAGTACTCCCAGGATACGAACAACGGGATGCCGAGCCACCGGAAAATCGAGCTGGACGGGAACGTTCCGTTCCGCGAGCTGAGCAGCTATTCCTTCCCTTATTCCAGCGGCTGGAAAAACGAGACTCTCCAGGACGAGCACGGAACGCCCTATGAAATCTATTTGGAAAAGGGAATGCATAGCCTGACCTTGTCGAACGACAATTCTTCCGTGCGGGACATCTATCACGAGCTGCTCGAGACGGCCGAGATGATGGACGCCGCATCGCAGCAGGTCAACCGGCTGACAGGCGGACTGGTCGATCGGGAACGGAAATGGAATCTGGAAAAGTACATTCCCGAGATCTCCGCCTATCTGCTGGGAATCGCCGCCAAGATCGAGGAGCAGAAGCGGGCCTTGGCGGAACAGACGGGGAAGGAGGATCTGCCGGCCCTCTCGCAGCTGGAAGTCGCCGCGCAGATGGTGCGGGAATTCGTGGACGATCCGAACGAGCTGCCCCATTACATGGGCAAGTTCGTCGGAGATCAGACTTCCGCCTACGGAAGGATCAAGTCCGTCCTCCCCATGCTCGTCTACAGTCCTCTTCACCTCGACAAGATCTATGTCGGCAGCGGAGGGGAGCTGCCGAAGCCGGAAGCGGGGATCGTCAAAAGCTCGGTGGAGAACGTCAAGTCCTTCTTCTATTCGTTCGCCAATCCGAGATACGGCAGCGCGGGTGCCGTCGACGGCCAGACCGTCCAGGTCTGGGTGAACCAGTCCCGCCTGTATGTCGAGCTCATGCAGCGGATGATCGACGAAGAGTTCACGCCTGCCACCGGCATCAAGGTCAATCTGTCCATCCTCCCGGACGAAAACAAGCTGGTTCTGTCCAATGCGGCCGGCAGCACGCCGGATGCGGCCATGGGCGTCAGCTTCGGCAAGCCGTTCGAGCTGGCGATCCGGGGCATCATCGAGGATCTGAGGCCATACGACGGATTCTACAAGCTGGCCGAGGAGTACAACCCCGGCGCGTTCATCCCGTTCATCTACGACAAGGGCGTCTACGCCTTCCCGGAGACGCAGGACGTCAAGCTGCTCTTCTATCGCAAGGATCTGATGAAGTTCCTCGGCGAGGAGCCGCCTCAGACCTGGGAAGATGTCGCCAGCCTCGTCCCGATGCTGCAGAAGTACGACATGAACTTCTATACCCCGCTCGGATCGAACAACTCGTTCAAGGGATTCGATACGACGACGCCGTTCCTGTACCAGTTCGGCGGCCGGCTGTATGACGATACCGGCAGCAAGACGGCGATCAATGCGAGCGGCGCTTACGAGGGATTCGAATTCATGACGGATCTGTTCACGGTGTACAACGTGCCGATCACGACATCCGAGTTCTACCAGAGCTTCCGCAACGGCAAGACGCCGGTCGGAATCGGCGACGCGAACACGTACATCCAGCTGAAATATGCCGCCCCCGAGCTGGCGGGACAGTGGGCCGTCCTGCCGATCCCGGGAGTCCGGAACGAGCAGGGGGTCGTCGAGCGCTGGGATCCGACGTACGGATCGTCCAGCATCATCTTCAAGAGCAGCGAGAAGAAGGAATCTGCGTGGAAGTTCATCCAGTGGTGGGCCAGCGCGGATACTCAAAGCGCGTTCTCGTACAACATCAAGTCGACTCTGGGAGAGAAATTCCTGTACATGACCGCCAACCTGAAAGGCTTCGCGGACAGCGCATGGCCGTCCGACTCGAAAGAGGCCATTCTCGAGCAGTGGAAATGGATCCAGACGACCGGCAAAGTGCCGGGCGACTATGTGCTGGAGCGGGAAATCAGCAACGCCTGGAATGCGGTCGTCTTCAACAAGCAGAATCCGCGCACGGCGCTCGACAACGCGGTGAAGACGATCAACCGGGAGTTCGACCGGAAATTGCAGGAGTTCGGATATGTCAAGGATGGCAAGCTGATCAAGCCATACCGCGTTCCGACCATCGATAACGTAGGGAATTGGGTGAAAGACGATGGAAAGTAGCACTTCGATCGAGCGCGCGGCGAGTCCGGGCCTCAGCGGGGAAACCGAGCGGAGCCGCTTCAAGCGGCTCGCCGATTCTCCTTATCTGTTCATCCTGCCGTATGCGGCATTGTTCACGCTGCTGATCGTATTGCCGGTCGCCATCGCCGCGGCGATGTCCTTCACTTCCTTCAACACGGTGGAATTTCCCCGGTTTGTCGGCTTTCAGAACTACATCGACCTGTTTACCGGAGACTCGGTGTTCCTGCAGCATGCCGTCACCAACACGCTGCTGTACGGCGCGATCGTCGGCCCGATCGGATACATGCTGGCATTCCTTCTCGCCTGGATGCTGTCCCAGGTTCCCCACCGGATCCGGACCTTGTACACCGTCATCCTGTATTCCCCGTCCATCACCGGCCCGGTCATGATGACCGTCGTATGGAAAGTGCTGTTCAGCGGTGACCAGACCGGCTACCTGAACTACTGGTTCATGAAGATGAACCTGATCAAGGAGCCGGTGCAGTGGCTGCAAGCGCCGGATATCCTCGTGCCGATCATGATCTTCATCGCGCTCTGGGGAAGCATGGGCGTCGGATTCCTGGCGATGCTGGCGGGCCTGCTGAATATCGACAAAACGATGTATGAAGCGGCCTATATCGATGGTATTCGGAATCGATGGCAGGAGATCTTCTTCATCACGATCCCGTCCATGAAGCCGCAGATGCTGTTCGGGGCCGTCATGGCGATCATCGGCACGTTCAACGCATCCGGGATGGCCGCGGCGCTCAGCGGAGGGACGCCTCCTCCGCAATATGCCGGCTGGCTGATCGTGGACCATGCCAACGACTTCGGCTTCATCCGCTACGAGATGGGCTATGCTTCCGCGGTTACGGTCGTGCTGCTGTATATCGTAATCCTGTTCAACAAAGTCAGCTACAAGCTGTTCGGGGACAAATCCTGAAGCTTGAAACCTACTTCCGTTAGAGTGGTGAGAAGAGTGGTCAAAATCAATCCCGACAAGCTGCACCGGGATCAGACGGGGTTTCATCTGGTCCTGGCGGTCCTGTCCCTGTTCATGGCTCTGCCGATCGTGTTCATCATCAACAACTCGTTCAAGCCGTTCACGGAGCTGTTCGCCTATCCCCCGCGGTTTTTCGTCAGCCAGCCTACGCTGGAGAATTTCCGCCTGCTCGTTCATTTTTCAACGGAATCGGGCCTCCCGCTGTCGCGGTACGTGTTCAACAGCCTGCTCGCGGCGATCGCGGTCATCCTGCTTACCCTCGCGGTAAGCTCCCTGGCGGCTTTCGCCTTGTCGAAGCTGACCTTCAAGGGCAAGGACACGTTCAACAGGATCAATACGCTGGCGCTCATGTTCGTGCCGATCGCCGTAGCCATCCCGCGCTTCCTCATCATCGAGAAGATGGGCATCTTCAATACCTATCTGGCGCATATCGTACCCCTGCTGGCGATGCCGATCGGCATCTTCCTGCTCAAGCAGTTCATGGACCAGGTGCCGGATGATCTGATCGAAGCCTCCAAGATGGACGGAGGAGGAAACTGGCGGGTGTATTGGAGCGTCATGCTGCCGCTCGTGAAGCCGGCTCTCGTCACCGTCGCGATCCTGACGTTCCAGGCGACGTGGGGCAACGTCGAAAGCTCGGCCAACTTCATGAACGACGAATCGCTGCGGACGCTCCCGTTCTATCTGAACACGCTCGTGGCGCAGTCGGGGAACATCGTGGCCGGCGCCGGCTTGTCGGCCGTGGCCGGCATGATCCTGTTCGTGCCGAACCTGGTGCTGTTCATCATTCTACAAAATAAAGTCATGGATTCCATGGCTCATACGGGGATCAAGTAAATGGGAATGCGCATAGCAAAGGGAAGCTGGAGGTTTTGGACGGCGGTGCTGGTCCTGGCGCTGCTGGGATCGGCGCAGGCCCATGCCGCATCGGATGCTCCTTACTTCACGTACACCAGCGACAGCGACGGCTATACGATCCGGACGCAGGACGCCTATACGCCCGGGCAGCAGATCGGCCAGATCAACGGACAGCGGCTCGACACGCCGGAGCATGTGTTCGTGGACAGCCAGGACTATGTCTATGTCACCGACAGCGTGCTGAACAAAGTCTTCATCCTGGACAGCAAGCTCCGCTTCTACAAGGAGCTGGCCAGCGACAAGTTTTCCGGAGTCAAAAGCACCTTCGTGACGGAAGCCTCCATCTATGCGGTGGACGCCAAGGCGCAGAAGATCCTTGTCTTCGACAAAGAGTCGCTTGCGCTGACCGCCGAGATCGGCAAGCCCGATTCGCCGATCTTCGCGGAAGGCTACGAGTTCAGCCCGACGAATGTCGCGGTCGACGTCAGGGGCAACATCTATGTCCGAAGCGCGGGATCGACGTACGGCCTCATCCTGCTCAACCGCGAGGGCGAGTTCATTACGTTTTTCGGCGCCAATCCGCTGAAGGTGCCGCTGATGGACCAGCTGCGGTCCGCTTTTCTGACCAAGACTCAGAAGGATAAGCTGGCCAAGGCGCTCCCGGACGTGCCGAGCAATATCGCCATCGACAAGAAGGGGTTCCTCTACACGGTCACTTCCTCCGTCGAGACGAATCCGATCAAGAAATTCAACGTCTCGGGCAAGAACTACTTCCCGGATGATATCGTCGGCATGTTCTCGATGGAGAGCGTATGGATCGGGCGCCATAATACCGTCTTCTCCGTCAGCTCGGACGGGTGGATCTTCGAATATGACGCGAATGGAAACCTGCTGTTCATGTTCGGCGGCAAGGATTTCAACTCCAGCCGGCTGGGCCTGCTGAATCGGCCCGTCAGCATCGCGTCCAATTCGGCCGACGAGCTGCTCGTGGTCGACCAGGGCACGAAGATGATCCAGACGTACCGGCCGTCGGAGTTCTCCCATATCGTCCATCAGGCGATGGATGCCTATCAGGACGGGGACTACGCCGAGAGCCGGAAGCAATGGCAGCATACGCTCCACTACAACTCCACCTTCGACAAGGCCCATATCGGCCTGGGCGAGGCTTATCTCCGCAGCGGCGAGGCCGACCTGGCTTACCGGGAGTTCGAGGAGGTCGGCTACAAGCCGGGCCTGTCGGAATCATTCTGGGAAATCCGCCAGATCTGGCTGCGGGACCATCTGGGCCTTGTGTTCGGCATCCTGCTGGGCTTGATGGCGCTGCGCTACGCGCACAAGTGGGCGAACCGGACCTACGGCTATGCCGCTCGGGCCAAAGAACGGCTGAAGGCCGCGTCTCGAAGGAAGTTCCTTCACGATTTCCTGCTGATCTTCCGGATCCTCAAGCATCCTCTCGATTCGCTCTACGAGATCAAATATGAGAACAGAGGCTCCCGGCTGTCGGCTACGCTGATCTATGCGCTGATCTTCGTCCTGCTCATCGCGCACCATGAGTTTGCGAGCCGCCTTTTTGTCGACAAGCAAGGCTACTTCCTCCATCAGCTGTGGATCATCCTTGGATTCGCCGTGCTGTGGGTCGTCTCCAATTACCTGGTCTGCTCGATCAGCGACGGGGAAGGGAGCTTCAGGGAGGTGTACATCGCGACGGCATACGCGCTGAGCCCGCTGATCGTCATCCTGCCGCCGCTCATCCTGGCCAGCAATGGATTCACGCTGGAGCAGTCGATCTTCTATGAGCTGCCGATTCAGGCGATGACGCTATGGATCGCGTTCCTGATGTTCTTCATGATCAAGGACATCCACAGCTATGAAGTGGGCGAGACGGTCGGCGTCGTCTTCAAGAGCGCCTTTACGATGCTCATTGTCGGATTGTTCCTGTTCGTGCTGTATTCACTGGGCAGCCAGCTGCTCGGGTTCGGGCAAGATGTCATTACGGAGGCGGGCAAAAGATGGTGAAGAAATGGTGGGGCTTGGCGATCGTCATCCTGATTGCGGCGGCTCTCTTCGCGACTCATCGGCTTGGAGACCACCAGAGCGTCAAGTATGGCATAGCTGCAGCCCAAAGCAGCCACAAGGCTATCGCAGTGAACGACGGGCAAGGCTGCATCGGTCCCGCCAAGGAGGCTGCCGGGAACGCCGCTGCAGCGGTTCCCGCCTCCTTCCGGAAGGCGGCTGAGAACAGCCAGCTGGCGCTCTATGTGGAAGAAGAGACCGCGGCCGTCGCGGTCAAGGACAAGTGCAGCGGGGAAACCTGGTTTTCCTATGATGTCGGGATGGATCAGGGAGGAGCCAAGTACAGCGCCGAGATCGCGGGGTATATGAAGTCCGGCGTCTCGATCATGACGTACAACAAGTTCACGGCCGGCCGGCGCACCCTTCTGGGAGACCGCGCCAAAATGACGTTCGAGTACAGGGAGGACGGCTTCAAGGCCGCGATCGACTTCGCCAAGGCGAAGATCAGGTTCGACCTTGTCGTCTCGCTGCAGAAAGGGGATCTGCTGGTCGACATCCCCCGCAGCAGCATCGAAGAGTACAATCCCAAGCTCGGCAAGCCGGGGAACAACGACGTCCGGCTGAGCGAGATCATTCCCTACCCGTTCTTCGGGAGCGTCGCGCACAGGGAGAACGGCTATATCGTCTTGCCGGACGGAGCGGGAGCGCTGGTGAGGCTGAGCGAGAAGCCGAGCTATGCGACCGGCTATTCCGCTCCCGTCTACGGACCGGATCCCGGCTATGAAGATACGCCGGAGTTCAACTCGCGCAGGACGGTCGTCAAGCCTCTCGAGCGGGTGACGCTGCCGATCTTCGGCATGGTCCACGAGGCCGGACGTTCGGGCGTGCTCGTCATCGCGGAGGGCGGCACCGGGTATGCGACCTACAATTACGTGTCTCGGGACTTGCAGACCAATCTGTATCAATCCTATTTCTCTTACACGTACCGCACCCAGTATGCCCAGGTGCAGAGCCGGACGAACACGGACCAGTCGATCCTCAGCTTCCAGAAGGATCCGAATCCGTTCGACCTGACGCAGCGCTATGTCTTCCTGAGCGGCAAGCAAGCCGATTATGTCGGAGTAGCCAAAGGATTCCGCGAATTCCTGCTCCAGACGGACGGTTTGCCGAAGCGGATGCAGGAAGTCAAAGAGCGGATGCCGATGAAGATTGATTTCGTGAACAACGAAATCAAGATGGGAACGCTCGGCGTCGAGAATGTGCCCGTCACGACCTATGGACAGGCGCAGGAGCTTGTCAAGCAGCTGAAGGAGAAAGGCTACGGGGACCTGGATGTATCGTTCAAGACCTTCGTCAAGAAGGAACGGGCTTATCGGTTCGGCGTATTGAGCCAGCTAGGCGGCGAAGGGGCGTTCAGGGAAGCGATGGATTACTTTTCTTCCAACGGCGTGAAGTTCAGCTCCTATGCCGATTATGCGAGATCCTGGCATGATCCCACCTCCTATACGGCCAGCAAGCTGAACCGGCAGGATATGAACGTGGTCAACGAGAACAAGGCGCTTTACAACTACTTGAACAATCCGAAATTCTATCCCGTGCTGGCCGAGCAGGATGCGGGGCCGCTGAAGAAGGAGTCTGTCGGAGCGCTGGCCTTGGACGGATTCGGCTCCAGCGCGTTCACCCATTATGATCACGGGACGATCGGCTACGCTCACGAAGGGATGGCCTATGCGGAAAAGGCGCTGAAGGAGCTGAACGAGAGCGGGATCACGACGGGCCTGTATCGGCCGGATGCCTACCTGTACAAGTACATCAGCGCTTACTACGATACGCCGATCGCCTCGTCCAACCTGATCTTCATCGATGCGACCATTCCGTTGGTGCCGCTTGTCCTGAGCGGATATACGGAGATGTACTCTCCTTATATGAACTTCTCTTCCAACGATGCCGAGTCGATCCTGAAGCTGATTGAATTCGGAACGTATCCTTCCTTCGTGCTGACCGGCGAATCCACCTACCGGATCAAGCGGACGGCGTCCAACGATTTCTTCGTGTCGCAGCTGGGCGTGCTGGAGGATCGGATCGACGCCTATCATGCGGCAGTGGGCGAGGCGCTGGACCAAGTCCTGGGCAGGGAGATGGTCAACCATACGATCGTCGACGACGGGATCGTCCTGGTCGAGTACGACAACGGCCTGAAAATCCTGATCAACCACACGGATGCGGACTACAAGTACGGCAACGCAGGGATCAAATCAAAAGGATTCGTGATTCTATGAAACTAAACATGAGGACCAAGAAAAGCCTGACGGGAATCTTGTTCATCAGTCCATGGATTGTCGGTTTTCTTGCCTTCGTCCTTTATCCGCTGTACAGGACGATCTCCATGAGCTTCTACAAAGTCTCCTTCGGATCGAAATCAGGCTGGCGGTATGCCTGGGTCGGAACGGAGAACTACAAGCGGATCCTTTTCGAAGAGCCGGATTTTGTCGTGGAAGTGCAGACGTATTTCGTCGAGACGCTGCTGTACGTGCCGGTCATCATCGCCTTGTCGATCATCATCGCCATGCTGCTCAACCAGAAGATCCGGGGCAAGGCCTTCTTCCGGCTGCTGTTCTTCCTGCCGATCATCATCCTGAGCGGAAAATTGATGGAGAACATGAGCACGTACGGAGGCATGTCCATCACGGCCAATGGCTTCATGCTCGAGACGCTTCGGACCCTCATCCCGTCCCGGGAGATCCTGCTGCTGATCGTCGACCTGTTCGAGCTGATCCTGCAGCTGCTGTGGTACAGCGCCGTTCCGATCCTGATCTTCCTGGCGGCGCTGCAAAAAATCAGCAAGGACTTGTACGAGGCCGCCTCGATCGACGGGGCGTCTCCGTGGACGTCCTTCTGGAAGATCACCTTGCCTACCATCTACTCCTTGGTCAGCGTATGCGTGATCTATCTGGTCGTCTTCCTCGCGAACTTCGACCTGAACCCGATCAACAAGATCATCATGGAGGCCAAGTTCGACGGATCCAGGCGGGAAGGATACGCCTCCGCCCTGTCCTTGCTGTATGCCTTCGTCCAGATCGCGCTCATCCTGATCCTGTATTATGCGACCCGCAACCGAAATTCGAAAGAGGGCGGCTCTAATGGCACGTATGCAAGGTGAACTCAACCGGTCAGGACAGATGAAGCGGCTTCTCGGGACATACGTCCCTGCCCTGAAGAAATTCCTGTTCGGCATGCAGATCAGCGACGGATTCCTCCACAAGGCCGTGACCTATCTCGTCCTGATCGTCTTCGGCTTCGTGTTTCTGTATCCGCTGCTTTATATGGCGTCGGCCAGCCTCATGTCCAACATGGATCTGGTCGACAGCACGGTGAAGTGGCTGCCCACCCAGTGGTATGCGTTCAACTACGAGATGACCTGGAAGGCGCTGAAGCTGCCGGGGTCGTTCCTGACGACCGGCCTGCTGGCGGGAGCCTCGACCGTCAGCGTGATCGTTTCCTCCGCCTTGATCGGATATGGATTGGCGCGCTTCTCCTTCCGGGGAAAGAGCCTGGTCCTCATGCTGCTTCTGTTCACCTACATCGTTCCGAAAACGCTGTTCTTCATTCCTCGCTTCCAGATTTTCCTGGAGCTTGGCCTGAAAGGCAACCTCGGAGCGCTCGTCGTGCCGGCCTTGACCGGACAAGGCGAGCAGGCGGCTCTGTTCATCCTGATCTTCTTCCAGTTCTTCAAGATGATCCCGAACGCGCTGGAGGAGGCGGCCTTCATCGATGGCGCAGGCGCATTCCGGACGTTCTGGAGAATCGCGATTCCGATGGCGGGCCCGGCCTTCATCATCGTCGGCGTGTATGCCTTTTCCATCTACTGGAACGAGACGTTCCTGACGTCGTTCTACCTGGACGGGAAGATCCGGACGGTTCCGATGCTGCTGGGGGATCTCCAGAACTCCTACGGCGCGGCGGTCAAGGCCAGCCAGGGCGGCGACTTCAATCAGAACCCGAATCTGAACTTCACGGAGGCGAAAGCTTTCGCCGGGACGCTCGTCTCCATCCTTCCTCTCGTCCTTCTGTATCTGATCGTTCAACGATGGTTCGTAGAAAGCATCGACAAGACCGGCATTACCGGAGAGTAAGGTCAAGCAAAAAGGGGCTGATTGCCGCAAGCCGTTTTGGATGGCTTGCGGTATCGGCCCCTTTGCATGCCTCGGGCGCAGGAGGGTTGCCTGATTCCCGAAAGAGATCCTCCGACTGCAACGGCGAAGGATCTCTTTCGGGAGCTGCTAGCGGCGGCGCAAGATCTCCTCGGCCGCCGCCTTGGCGCTGGCCATGGCGGCGTCTGCCAGCCGTCCGTCCGCGCCGACCCAGTCGCCGGCGACGAACAGGCCGGACACCTCGGGCACCGCCGGTCCGGGAGCAGGACCGGCGCCGTGGCGGCGGGCCGGGCGCGAGTCATGGGCGACGAGGACGCCGGGAGTGAAGCGCATGGCGGCGATTTCCTTGTCCCAGCCCGGCTCCAGCAGGTCCAGAAGCTCGGTCAGCCGGCTTTCGTCGGCCTTCGCGTCGGAGCCGCCGTCCGTCCCGTTGTACTTCATCGCATGGAACACGGCGGACCCGTCGTCGCTGAGGGACACCGGTCCCGAATGCTTGGAGAAATACAGCGGCTCATCGAGCCCGAGGGCGAATACGCGCTCCGGGCAAGGGGGCCGCTTCAGCGCGATGTCCAGGCAGGCCGCATAGAGGGGGCGTGCCTCCCCGCGCCACTTGCCGAGCGACATCCGCGCGCTGCCGGGCACCAGCCGGCAGGCTTCCTCGGGACCTGCCGCCATGAGGACGGCTGCCGCCTCCAGGGCAGACCCGTCGGCCAGCGAGACTCCGCGCACGCGGCCGTCCCGCAGCAGCACCCGCTCGGCCGCTCGGCCGGCCGCGAGGACGGCCCCGGCTTGAACGGCCGCCCCGCGCAGCCGCTCGACCGCCGCCTGCCAGCCGCGGTCGACGTAGCGGACGCCGAGGGCGGCCAGCTGTCCTTGACGGATGGCGAAGCCGGCGCTGAGCGCGCTCATGTCGCCGCTGTACGTCCATTGCCTGCACATGCCCTCGAACAGGAGCCGCACGCGCTCGTGACGGATCTTTTCTGCGACCAGTCCCGCAGGCTCAGCGAGCCGACGGCATCCGTGTCGATCCCGCTCAGACCGCCCATGAGCCCGCTCCACTCCCCGCTTTCCTCCGCGGACAGGTCGCGGGAGACGTCGACGATCCGTCCCTGGAGGATCCCCAGCATGCCTGACTTCGCCGCATAGCCCCCTGGAGGCTCGCAATCCAGCTCGCGCAGGATGCGGAGCGCCGCTCCTCCCTCGTACATCGCGTGCGGCCCCAGATTGAACAGCGCCCCGTTGATGCGGGTCGTCTCCGCCATTCCTCCGAGCCGCCGCTCTTTTTCCAGCAGGATCACCGATCGGCCCGCCCGGGCCAGATAGACGGCCGCCGTCAGCCCCGTCAGTCCTCCTCCGATGATGGCGGCGTCGTACGCTTGGATCGATTCCTTCATGCCGTTCACGCTCCTTCGCTTCGTATGGGTGTCAGTGCTTACTGACATAAGGGGGATAAAAAAGGCTAGGGGGTCAAAGCCCTAGCGAACAGCCTCGCGCTCTCCTGCAGGAACGGCTCCAGCTCGAGCTGCGGATAGTTTCTTCCAGCCTCCAGATCGTTCGAGAAGGCGCCGAACTGAGCCATCATGAACGTGAACGCCTGCATCCGCGGATTTCCCGGAACGGCCTTTCCCTTTGCACCCATCTCGGTCAGATAGTGCGTCAGAATCTCCAGCAGCTGCAGCGGGTGCTGCCGGGTCCGCTCCTTGAACCCCGGCAGATGCGCCTCGTCCTTGATGCTGATCTCGATGAGCTTGCGGTTGCGGTTCATGATCGCGTGGTAGGTGCGGCAGACGGTGAGCAGATCGGCCTCCAGCTCCCAGGTCAGCTTCTCCTCGAAGAGCTTCTTCATCTCTTCGGCGTAATGGTGCCGGTCGAACGCGGCTTCGAGCAGGTTCTGCTTGCTCCCGAAGTGGCGGAACAGCGTCTTCTCGCTGAGGCCGGCCGCCGCGGCGATCTCCTGGGTCGTGACGCCGTTGTAGCCCTTCTCCGCGATCAGGTCGATCGCGGCCCGCAGGAGCTTGCCGCTGCTCTCCAGATGACGGTTGCTCACAGCTCGCTCTCCTCTTTTATCCCTGATAGATGTCAGCGGTTGCTGACATCAGGGTAAGGCGCACGGCCGGATCTGTCAAGGGCCAGCGGACGGCAGAGGAAAAAAAAGAATGGGCGCCATGAAAAATAACGCGTTCCCGAGTTGTATTCCTAGTGAAAGGAGGTGCCGGCGGTGCACGATTCCGATGCGTTCCACGAATCGCTGCGACGGGCGATCGGCGAGCATTCGCAGAGCCTGATCAAGGTCTCTTTCGCTTATTTGAAAAACACGGCGGATGCCGAGGAAGCGGCGCAGGACACGTTCCTCGCCTACCTGCAGAAGCGTCCCGTCTTCGAGAGCCGCGAGCATGAGAAGGCGTGGCTGATCCGCACGGCGATCAACAAAAGCAAGAACATGCTGAAGGCGGGCTGGTTCAAGAGCCGCCATCCCGTGCCCGAGGACCTGAGCTATCTTCCGAAGGAAGAGAGCGAGGTGCTGCAGGCCGTGCTGGCTCTGGACGGCAAGTACCGGCTCCCCATTCACCTGCATTATTACGAGGGCTACTCGATCCAGGAGATCGCGGCGATCCTGCAGGCGAAGCCCGCCACGGTCGGCACCTGGCTGGCGCGCGGGCGCATGATCCTGAAGCAGAAGATCGGAGGTCTGGACCATGAAGAAGTCTGTCTATAAGTCGGCGATGGACCGCGTCAAGACGAGCGAGGCCTTTCAGGAAGAGACATGCCGGAAGCTGACGGCGGCAGCGGCTTCGGCCGAAGAAATCAAATCCAATCCCGCGAAGGAGAGAATGAATATGGAAGCAAGCAAAAAGAGAACGATCGCAGGCTGGAGCGTCGGCCTGGCCGCCTGCGCGGCCTTGTCGGCAAGCCTGTTCCTGATGAATCCGAGCGCGCCGGAGCCGGCTCCGAAGCCGCAGGCCTCGGCCGGCGTCGGCACGAAGCCCCCGGTCATGGGCAAGGTCGCCGTCAACATCGACGGCGTCATCACCGAGGTGAGCGCGGACGGCAAGAGCTTCAAGGTCGGAGACCTGTGGGTGTCGGTCACGGAGCAGACCCGCCTCGGCAGCCCGGAGCCGACGGCCGCAGAGCCGTCCGAGGAGCTGCTGCAGAAGGAGTTCAAGGTCGGCAACGTCGTCTCCGGCTACACCTCGCAGGATGTCGCCGGCGGCAAGGTGACGGCGGACGTCATCTACAACAACATGGCTCCGGCGAACTGAGCGGAGCCTGGCGCGCCAAGCGGAAAAAGACGGCGCCGGGAGCATCCCGGCGCCGTCTTTTTCCGCGTTCTCCGCGGGACAGAGGCAGGCAGCCCCTGCCGGGCCGCGCGCGCCTCAGGCGAACTCGCGGAAGTCGCCGCTCAGCACCGCCGTCAGCATCCGGTAGAACCGTTCGTAGTCGGCCTCCAGGCACACCTCGGCGGTTGTCCGCTCGCCGCCGGTCCAGGCCGGCGTATTCTCCGGCGCGGGCCGGGTATCGACGGCGCTGAAGCCGCGGTTCGCCTCGCTCTGGCACTCGATGTCCACCTGGCAGCGCTGCGAGCGCAGCATCAGCTCCGGCTGGATCGCCATCGCCATCGTGATGGAGTCGGGATGCGTGACGCCGTCCAGTCCGTTCGCTTGGTTGAAGGCGAGCGCCTTGCGGTTGACCTGGCGGTAGAAGCGCGCTGTCGGCGTGTCGATCGCGTGCAGGCGCTGCAGGTCCTCGCCGCCGACGAGGGCGTTGCGGACGCAGATGTCCCAGCCGATCATGACGATCGGGAAGCCGGCCTGGAACACGATCCGGGCCGCTTCCGGATCGACGTAGAAGTTGAACTCCGCCGTCGCGGTGATGTTGCCCCGGAAGTGGCAGCTGCCGCCCATGACCCACACCTTCTTGACCTTATGGACGATGGAAGGGTCGAGCATGTACGCGACGGCGAGGTTCGTGAGCGGGCCGTGCGCGACGATCTCCAGCTCGCCGGGATGCTCGTTCAGCAGCCGGACGATCGCATGGGCGGCATGCTCGGTCTCGGCGCGATGCTCGGGCGGCGGAAAGTTCGACTCGCCCATGCCGTCCGCGCCGTGGACGTAGGCCGCCTGCATGAGCGGCCGCAGCAGCGGCCGGTCGCAGCCCTGGTAGACCGGCACCTGGCCGCCGCGGCCTGCCGCCTCGACCGTCGTCAGCGCATTGGCCGTGCAGGATTCGACAGGAATGTTGCCCATGACGGTGGTGATCGCCTCGATGCGCACGCCGGGCCAGAGCAGGCCCATCAGGAGCGACGTGACGTCGTCGCCGGCGGTGTCGGTGTCGACGATCAGTCGGAGATTCGAATGCATGGAGAGACCCTCCTTTGCTGGTTGTTTAATGCGCCGCTGACCCCAGGATAAGGAATCGGGCTGCCGCGGTTCAAGCCGAGCGGGACACGGAAGAAGGAGCTCCGCCTAGCGGCCCGTCTCCGGCTCCCCGCCCCGCAGCCTCGTCGAGAGGACGAAGCAGAGCAGCAGCACGACGCTCGCGAGCGCGTACGGCGTCGCGATATGGACGTCGAACAGCACGCCCGCGACGATCGGACCGGCGATGTTGCCGAGGCTCGTGAAGGCGGAGTTCAGTCCGGCTACGTAGCCCTGGTCGGCGCCGGCAAGCTTGGACATCTGCGTGCTGATGGCGGGCCGCAGGATGTCGATCGCGAGGAAGACGACGAACGTCACGGCGAAGATGAGCCAGAACGTGTGCACGAACAGCGTCAGCAGGATGAACGCGCCGGCGAACAGCAGGCAGGTCGAGATGACGCGCTTCTCGCCGAACCGGTTCAGGATCCAGCCGAAGGCGGTCACCTGCACGACGGCGCCGGCGATGGAGCCGAACGTGATGATGAAGGCGATGTCCTTCGGCTCGAAGCCGAACCGGTGGTCGACGAACAGGCCGAACACCGTCTCGAAGTTGGCGAGGCCGAACGACAACGTGAAGACGACGATCAGGCTGAAGAAGTACGGCTCGCGGTGGGACGTCAGCAGCTGGCCGGCGAGGCCGCGCCGGCGGCCGTAGGAGGCGTCCGGAAGCTGCGCCGCGTATGCGGCTGCGTCCGGCTGCGCCGGCTTCGACTCGCGCAGCACGAACAGCGTGAGCGCCGCGGCGATCAGGCCGGCGACGCCGGCCGCATAGAACGGCACGCGCAGGCCGAACTCGGCGATGTAGCCGCCGATGCCGGGCCCGATGATGAAGCCGGTCGTGATCGCGGCGTTGATGTAGCCCATCCCGGCCGCGCGCTCCTCCTTGGTCGTCACGTCCGCGGCGTAGGCCATGACCGCCGGCATGATGAGCGCGGCGCTGACGCCGCCGAGCAGGCGCGAGGCGAACAGCAGCCAAGGCTGCTCGGCGAAGCCGAACAGCGCTTCGGATACGGCGAAGACGGTCATGCCGATCACGATCAGCCGCTTGCGGCCGAACCGGTCGGAGAGCCGTCCCGCGAGCGGAGAGAACAGCAGCTGCGTCAGCGAGAAGGAAGCGACGAGCAGGCCGACGAGGCTGCCGGAGATGCCGAGCAGCTCCATGAATTTCGGCATGATCGGGATGACGAGGCCGATGCCGGTGAAGACGATAAACAGGTTGAGCATGAGGAGCAGGATCGCTCCGCGGTTGCGCAGTAGAAGCGTCATGATGATGGTACCCCCTGATGGATTGCGAAAATCCTGAATATTCGTTCTAGAATATGGCGAAAAAAAGCGCGGCTGTTACCGAGCCGCTCCGGCGATTCCGTACAGGAACGCATCCATTCCGGCCCGATAGGCCGCGAGAGCCTTTTCCCGCGTCATGCGCTTGGCATGCTGGCTGAGGCCGTAGAGCAGGCTGTCCAGCAGGAGAGCCGCCGTCTCCACGTCCTGGACCGCGAACTCTCCGCTGTCGACGCCCTTTTGCAGCAGCTGGCGGTTGAACGCCAGATAGCCTTCCACGATGCCGTGCATTCGCTCTTCGACGCCGCTCGTCTTGTCGGACAGGTTGAAAAACTCGTCGACCGCCTTGGCCAGCGGGTGGCTCCACTGGTCGAGCGCGAGATGCTCGGCCATGCCGTACAGCTTGTCGGCCGCCGTCTCGTAGCGGGCTTCCTCGGCGAGCCAGTTGTCTTCCCATTCGCGGTTCCACTCGTCGAGCAGATGGAGGATGAGCCCTTCCTTGCTCTTGAAATGGTAGTAGATGTTGCCGGCGCTGCAGCCGGTCGCCTGGACGATCTCGTCGATCGACGTCGCCTTGTAGCCCTTTTGCACGAACAACGTCCGTGCGGCGTCGGCGATCCGTTTTTTCGTCTGCTCCGTCTGCTGCTGCTTCTTGTTCAACTCGGCCTCACCCCGGTTTCCTAGCCTTGATCGTATCCTGAACGTATATTCAGTATTATAGCGAGGAATGCCGCCTTCCACAACCGCTTCCGCAGGGGGAACGGCTGGAAACGAAGCCGCTCGGCCTTCTGCCGCCGCTCTTGCCTATTCTCCCGTGCGAGCCTATACTTCATGCATCGAAGGGGGAACGGCAATGGGTTACGTGCTTGTGCTTCTGGCCACGCTGGCCTGGAGCTTCGTCGGCGTGCTGGTCAAGACCGCTTCGCCGATGCTGGACAGCTTCGCGATTTCGTTCGGCCGCTTTTTCTTCGGCGTGCTGTTTCTGGGAATCTATATGCTCGTGCGGGGCCGCGGGCTGCGGCTTCATCTGGCGCTCAAGTGGATCTGGATCGGCGGAGCGGCCAAAGCGGCCAACTACCTGTTCGAGAACGCCGCGATCACGCTCGGCTACTCGTACTCCAACATCCTGATCCCGCCGGTGCAGACGACGGCGATCCTGCTGTTCTCCGCCTGGCTGCTGCGCGAGCGCGTATCCGGCCGCGGCTGGACGGCCGCCGCGCTGCGCATGCTCGGCGTCGGCCTCATCGGCTGGAACGGCATGCCGCTGGAGCAGCTCGGCTCGGGCGGGCTGACGATGCTGCTGCTCGTGCTCGGAGGCACCGGGGCGGGGCTGCATGTCATCAGCCAGCGCCGCCTCGTCGGCGAGCTGGATTCCGGCAGCATGAACCTGTCGGCGTTCGCCGTCAGCGCGCTGCTGCTGGCGCCGTTGCCGCCGCTGCAGCCCGGCTGGGGCTTCGTCGGCGAGATGTCGCTTGCCGCATGGGCGGCGGTGCTCGCGCTCGGCCTCATTACCGGGCTCAGCTTTGTCTGGTTCGCGGAAGGGCTGAAGCGCGTGCCGCTCGCCGCGGCCGCGCTGCTCGGCAACGTGCAGGCGCTGTTCACGATGCTCTGGTCGGTGCTGTTCTTCGACGAGCCGATGACGATCTACGTCGGGATCGGAGCGGCCGTGTTCATCGGCGGCATCCTCTGGCTGCAGCTGCCGCTGTTCAGGCGGCCCGCCAAGCCGGCCTCCGCGCAGGCGTAAGCGGCGGGCGCGAGGAGCCGCTCGCTCGGCAGTCGGCTCCCCGCGGGCGACGCAGGCGAAGCTGGCCTGCGGGCCACACGGGCCTCGCGGGCCATACAGGCGACGCTGGCCTCGCTGGCCACACGGGCGACGCAGGCGATGCTGGCCTCGCACGGGCCACCCGGGCGACGCAGGCGAAGCTGGCCTCGCGGGCCACACGGGCGACGCCGGCCTGCGGGCTTCAGGCCGCCATCCAGAAGCGGATTAGGCCCAGCGCGGCGAATCCGAGCAGGATCGTCCCGCAGCCGATGCCGGTCATCGCGCTCGAGGCGACGTTCAGCTTTCGCGCCAGCGGGACAGCGGCGAAGGCGACGGCGATCATGACGGCCGCGAGGATATGCAGCGCCGGGTCGTCGAAGACGCTTTTCAGGCTGATTAAATGGGCTCCGACGACGAGCGCGATCCACGGCGCCACGAAGGACGGCTTCTTGGCCCGGTACAGGAGCCAGGAGCCGATGCCGGCCAGCGCCAGCTCCGCATAGAAGGCGATCAGATAATCGCGGTAGGCGTTCGTCTCGTTCAGCGCCGATGGCGCATCCCAGTTCGCGATGCTCAAGTAGACGCCGGCCAGGCAGACGAGCAGCGCCGCTCCCGCCGCGATTCCGAGCCAGACGCGCCACGACTCGCGCGGCTTCTCCTGAGCCCAGCCGAACCAGCTCATGCCGAACAGGCCGAACACCGACGCATACATCGCATAATCCCTCACATATTCCTCCACCGGACCGCTCCCCCTCCACCATTCTCGGATAGGTAAACCATACCTTTTTTTCCACTTCGGGCATAGTCCAGAAATCGATTGTTTATCGTTTAAACCAAGTTTAAGCTAAGGGAAGCTGCTGCCCAGGCTTCGGGCATGCAAGCGTAGCAGGGCCATGAAAACCATCTAGAGGAGGCAGATCCGACCATGTCATCTGCAGGCAAAAAAGTCGTCGTGACCGGAGGAAGCGGCATGCTGGGCCGCTGGGTCGTCCGGCATTTCCTCGAGCAAGGCTATGAAGTGACGAATGTCGATACCCGCCACCCGGAGGAGCCGCTCTGCCCGACGCTCATCGTCGATCTGCAGGATCTCGGCCAGACTTACGGCGCGCTCGCCGGCGCAGACGCGGTCGTGCACCTGGCGGCGATCCCGAGAGCGGGCATGGTGCCGCCCGAGACGACGTTCCGCAACAACGTCATGTCCACCTACAACGTGCTGGAGGCCGCGGCGGGGCTCGGCATCCGCAAGGCCGTCGTCGCCTCGAGCGAGTCGAGCTACGGCATCTGCTTCGCCGTGCATCCGTTCGGCCCGCAGTATGTGCCGATGGACGAGGCGCATCCTCAGCTGCCGCAGGACAGTTACGGCCTGTCCAAGGTCGTCGGCGAGCTGACGGCCGATATGTTCCATCGGCGGACCGGCATGCAGGTCGTCTCGCTGCGGCTCGGCAACGTCATTCCGCCGGAGTGGTACGAGCAGTTCCCGTCCTGGATCGACAAGCCCGAGGAGCGGGAGCGCATCCTATGGAGCTACATCGACACGCGCGATGCCGCCGAGGCTTGCCGTCTGGCCGTCGAGGCGGAGGGGCTCGGCTCGGTCGCGCTGAACCTGGCGTCGGACGAGACGAGCATGGCGGTTCCGAGCCGCGAGCTGATGGCCGCGCGCTATCCCGAGGTGCAGGATTATCGCGCTCCGCTGGAAGGGCATGAGTCGCTGCTGAGCAGCGAAAAGGCGATGCGCCTGCTCGGCTGGCAGCCGAAGCGCCGCTGGCGGGA
Source organism: Paenibacillus sp. FSL W8-1187 (assembly GCF_037965485.1). Taxonomy (NCBI): domain Bacteria; kingdom Bacillati; phylum Bacillota; class Bacilli; order Caryophanales; family Paenibacillaceae; genus Paenibacillus; species Paenibacillus sp. FSL W8-1187. The sequence continues at coordinate 5,470,113 of NZ_CP150181.1, read as the reverse complement.
GCAGCTCGGCCTCTAGGCGAGCTGCACTGCGGGCGAGCGGCAGGACGATGCGGGACGGGCAAGGCGGACAAGGCAAGTCAGGTAAAGGTGGAACGAGGCGGACAGGGCAAGGCAGGTAGAGGCAGGGCGAGGCGGACAAGGCAAGGGCAGGTACAGCCAGGACGTACGAAGGTAGTCTGAACTCCTTCATCGCAGTCCGCCGTATGCAGCCATCCTCGCTTGCCCGGAACCGGTGAATCCAAGGCAGAAAACTGCCTTGGAGCCGGTCCGACGGCCGGAACCGGCGAATCCAAGGCAGAAAAGTGCCTTGGATCCGGCCCGTCGGCCGGAACCGGCGAATCCAAGGCAGAAAACTGCCTTGGATCCGGCCCGGACGGCCGGAACCGGTGGATCCAAGGCAGAAAACTGCCTTGGATGCGGCCCGTCGGCCGGAACCGGAAAATCCAAGGCAGAAAACTGCCTTGAATCCGTCCCGGCCGGCCGGAACCGGCAAATCCAAGGCAGAAATGTGCCTTGGACCCGGCCCGACCGGCCGGAACCGATGGATCCAAGGCAGAAAACTGCCTTGGATCCGGCCCGACGGCCGGAACCGGCGAATCCAAGGCAGAAAACTGCCTTGGATCCGGCCCGGACGGCCGGAACCGGTGGATCCAAGGCAGAAAAGTGCCTTGGATCCGGCCCGACCGGCCGGAACCGGCGAATCCAAGGCAGAAAACTGCCTTGGATCCGGCCCGTCGGCCGGAACCGGCGAATCCAAGGCAGAAAAGTGCCTTGGATCCGGCCCGACCGGCCGGAAACGCTGAACCCAAGGCAGAAATGTGCCTTGGATCCGGCCCGACGGCCGGAACCGGCAAATCCAAGGTAGAAATGTGCCTTGAATCCGTCCCAGCCAGCCGGAACCGATGGATTCAAGGCAGAAAACTGCCTTGAATCCGTCCCGTCCCGCCGGTTCCGGCGGTCCATCCGCCCATCGCCATCAACCGCAAAAAAGAGAAGGAGCCGAGCAAGCTCGGCTCCTTCTCTTTTTTGCGACTTTCCCGTCCGTCCGCGCCTTACAGCGTGAGCCCGCCGTCGGCGACGACGATCGAGCCGGTCATGTAGCTGGCGCGATCCGAGGCCAGGAAGCAGGCCACCTCGGCGAGCTCGTCCGGCTGGGCGTAGCGGCCCATGCGCATGTTGCCGACTTCCTCCGGCACGTAGCCGCCGGACAGGAACGCCGCCTCGACGCCCTTCGTCAGCGCCGTCTCGACGCCGCCCGGGCAGATGGCGTTGACGCGAATGCCTTTTTTCACATATTCGATCGCCGCGCCCTTCGTCAAGCCGACGACCGCATGCTTGCTCGCGGAATAGGCCGACGCGCTATGCTCGCTCTTCACGCCCGCGGTGGAAGCCGTGTTCACGATCGAGCCGCCGCCCTGCTGCTCCATCACCTTCAGCACATACTTCATGCCGAGGAAGACGCCGCGCACGTTGACGCTCATGATGCGGTCGAACTCGCTCTCCTCGATGTCGGCGAGCCGGTTGAACTTCTGCACGATGCCGGAGTTGTTGAAAAAGACGTCGATCCGGCCGAAGGCGTCGACGGCCGCCTGCACATAGCGCTGCACGTCCTCGGCCTTGGAGACGTCGGCCTGGACGAAGATCGCCTCGCCGCCCTGCTCCTGGATCAGCCGGACCGTTTCCTGGCCTCCGGCCTCGTTGAAGTCGACGATGACGAGCTTGGCTCCGTAGCCGGCCATCTTCAGGCTCGTGGCGCGGCCGATGCCGCTACCTCCGCCGGTGACGAGCGCGATTTTTTCGTTAAGCATATGGGAATCATCCTTTCGGAGAGAGTGGGATCTGCTGCTCCTCCATTGTAGAGCGCTTACATCGGCGTTCCTTGTTCTTTTCTCCGATTTGTAGTACTTTTTTCACATCTTGAGATCGGCCGGCAGCCGAAGGGGGACGGACATGAACAAGCTGGAGCAGCTGAGGGAATTCGGAAGGCTTCTATACGACGCCCTGCAGGTGCCGGTCTTCATCGTCCATCCAGGGCGAAAAATCGAAGCGGAGCACGCCCCCGCCGCGCTCCGGACCAATCCGTTCTTCGCGGCCGTCCGCGACCAGGTCGCCGGCGCCGAATATGCGCTTGTGGCGGCCGACCAGCCGATCCGCTTCACGCGCTCGCGGCTGCAGTACCTGTTCGTGAACGCGCTGGACGACGAGCGGCTCGCCGGCACGATCGTGCTCGGACCGTTCGCGCAGGAGCGGGATGCGGGCGACGGCCTGGACGAAGGACTGGCCGCGCTCCATGCCGGCAACCGGCGCCAGCTGCTCGAGCTGTACGAGGCGGTGCCGCTGCTGGAGTCGGAGCGGGCCGCCGCGATCGGCCTCATGGTCCACTTCGCGGTGCGCCGGACGCCGGTCGATCCGGCAGCCGGCCTGCTGGCCGAGGCTCCGCTGCAGGAGCCCGCCTCGGCGGAGCGGCGCGGCGCGGAGGCGGAGCTGTCGCGCAGCCGGCGCAGCGGGCTGCAGCATGCCAATCTGCCGCATGAGCGCGTCTTGCTGCACTACGTGCGCACCGGGGAAAAAGAACGGATGCGCGCGTTCGTCATGGAGTTCATCGTCGGCGAGGAGGAATTCGGCGTGCTCGCGCGCCGCAGCCGCCTGCGCAGCGAGAAGAACCTGATGATCACCGGCATCGCGCTCATCTGCCGGGCCGCCATCGAGGGCGGCCTGCCGGAGGAGACGGCTTTCACGCTCAGCGACTACTATATTCAGCAGCTCGAGGACCAGCCGTCGCTGCAGGAGGTCGGCGCGGTCATGACCAAGGCGCTGTTCGACTTCGTCGACCGGGTGGCGCAGGAGCGCCGCGGCCGCTTTTCTCCCGCCGTGCAGGACTGCCTCCATGAGATCGCCAGCGGGCTGTACGGAGAGCTGACGCTTCCCCGGCTCGCCGAGCGCGCCCACCTCAGCCCCAACTACCTGTCCGGCCTGTTCCGCCAGGAGGTCGGGCTGACGATCTCGGCCTACATCCAGCGCGAGCGGATCGAGGAGGCCAAGAAGCTGCTGTCGCTCACCGACTACCCGGTCGCGGACATCGCGGCGTGGCTGAGCTTTCACGATCAGAGCTACTTCATCAAGGTGTTCAAGAAATGGGAAGGCCAGACGCCCCGGGCGTACCGGCGTGCGGAGCGGCGTCCGGCGCGGAGGCTGCCGCAGGCTTGACGATCCCTCTGCCGAGTGGAACGATAAGGAGGAGATCGGTGCGGCCTAACCGTTAGGCTGCGCCGCCCGTGGGCGCTGGACCCATGCACGGATGCAGGGCTCGCGCGAAAAGAGCCGACGAGGGGGATGCGAGAATGGAACGGAAGATGCGGACGATGGCGCTGGAGGATGCGCCGCTGATCCGAGCGCATGGGAGGACAGGGCCGTCGCGCTCGCCGCTCGCGCTGTTCTGGACGGGCAGCGGCATCGAGCTGGTCGTGACGGGGACGGAGCTGTGGCTGGAGGTCGAGGCTTCGTTCGGATCGTATGAGCCATGGTTCAGCCTGCTGGTGAACGGGGCTCCGGTCAGCCGCCAGATGGCTCAGGAGGGCCGACGCTGGGTGCCGGTGTTCCGCGGGATGGACCCGCGGACGGCCAAGCGCGTGCGTTTCGTCAAGGAAACGCAGGCAATGAGCGGAGATCCGGCCTGCGCGCTGCTGCTCCACGGCCTGCGCACGGACGGGGAGCTGCTGCCGGTGCCGGAGCGGGCGCGCCGGATCGAGTTCGTCGGGGACAGCATTACTTCCGGCGAAGGAGCGGTCGGGGCGCAGGCGGAAGAGGACTGGATCCCGATGTGGTTCAGCGCGCTCGACAGCTACGGCTGGCGGACGGCCGAGGCGCTGGACGCCGACTGCCGCATCCTGTCGCAGAGCGGCTGGGGGGTGCTCAGCGGCTGGGACAATGATCCGCGCTCGCGGATGCCGGCGGTGTACGAGCAGACATGCGGCCTGCTCGGCGGCGAGCGCAACGCGGCGCTCGGCGCGCTGGAGCCGCATGACTTCGGCTCCTGGCAGCCGGATGCGGTCGTCGTCAATCTCGGCACGAACGACAGCGGCGCGTTCCGCTCGCCGCAGTGGACCTGCGCGGAGACGGGGCAGACGTTCAAGCAGCGGCTGAAGGACGACGGCAGCTTTCACGAGGAGGATTTGCAGGCGTTCGAGGCGGCGGCTGAGCAATTCCTCGGACGGCTGCGCGCCTGCAATCCGCAGGCGTGGATCGTCTGGGCGTACGGCATGCTCGGCATCGAGATGATGCCGAGCCTCTATCGCGCCGTCGACGCCCATGCGAGGCGCACCGGCGACCGCCGCGTCGCCGTGTTCCAGCTGCCGGCGATGACGGCCCGCACGCAGGGCGCCCGCCAGCATCCCGGCGCCGAGGCGCATCGGCAGGCGGCGGAGGCGCTGGCGGAGCATTTGCGGGGGCTGCTGCACGAACGTTGACAGCCGACGGCCGAGCCCCGCGAGCTGCTGGCTGACCGCATGCCGCCGCAATTGGTCGGCGAGCTCTTTGCCGCCAGGGGCAAGGCGGCGGCGCTAGTTTTCGCCAGGCCTCGACGATTGGCAAAAGAAGCGTCCGTCCAAGCTCTTGCGAGCCGGAACGGACGCTTCTTTTTTTCTTTCCGGTGAAGCCTTCCTACCTCTTCGTCAGTCCGACCAGCTCTTTCAGCACCTCATGGTGGAATTCGTCCATGCCGCGGAAAAACGCCACGTAATGCCGGCCGCCGCTTTCCCAGATGTAGTAGGTGTGGGTGCGGTCATCGTTGTAGCCTTTATCGAATCCATATGGATTTGTTGCGGAATTGCTGTCTTTCACGACTAATAAATCCATGCCGTGCAAGCTTATGCGGCTTGGGGGAATCAGCTTGTCCGCCTCGACGAGGGGGCCGCTGCCTTGATAGAAGGATACCGTATCGTTCCGATCGCCTATGGGGGCATTGGAAGGCGCGCGGTAGGTGCTTTCCAGAGAATCGCTCACAATTAGCGACGGATAGCTAATATTCCGTCCACCCCGCTGAAGCATAACCGCATTATCAAGCGTCAGCTTCTCTGTCATGATCGTCTTCGGCAGCATTGGCTCGAAGCCGAGGATTTTTGTCGCAGCGTCCAGATCTTCGGTATCGTAAAGCGGAAATGGTTCGCCTGCTCCGCTGTAGTCCGTCGCCTTTACTTGATCCGGCCAGACGAACGAGCGGAGCACCTGATCACGCTGCGCGTCGCTGAGGTTCATCCAGTGCTGAGGCGTTCCTTCCTTCTGGCTATGGTTTTCGCTGAAATAATCGAGAGCGTACCAGACGTCTCCGTCCTTCCAAATGAATGTCTTGGCGTGCTCGGGAAGATGCCAGGCATAGTTCTGGACCTCCGTGACGAGCGTGCCTTGAATACCTGCGAATTCGGCCGGCTCGTGCCGGAACGCAATCGGCTCCGGTTTTCCCCTCATCGCCGGAGCGTTCGTCCAAAATTCCTCGCCTGGCTGCACGCGATACGTCTCTCGCAGATCGTTAAGCGAGGCCTTAAGCTCGAACCTCGGAACGTAGCCCGCTGCAGGGCTCATGGAGACGAACCCGACGGTGACGCGGTCTTTTTCCTCTTTTCGGACGGCCTGGTCGACGTTTAAGTAGCTCATCTTATACCCCTGCGGCAGATCGTCCGGCACTTTAAAGTCAAAGTTCGTATGGACGCGCAGCCGATCCAGACTGGAAAACCATTTGAAGTCATCCATGTTGCGGGTGATGCCGAGAGATCCAGGCCCGCGGCTGTCACCCTTCGCCGAGACCGTTTCGAGCGTCTTCGGCCCTTGAAGCGGGGCGGAGGCCATCATCAGCAGCACGGCGCTGGCGGCGAGCGCCAGTACGATGATCGGAAACGAAAGGCGATACGAGCCTTCGCGGAAGCGCGCGATCATGGCGATCCGCCGCTTCAGCTCACCGCGCTTCTGCGGGAACAGCGCGAACGGCAGTCCCGGCGCCGGGCGCGGGCCGGGGCGGCGGGCAAGCTGAAGCAGCGTCATGCCGTAGGAGGAGCCTTCCCGTTCGCCGAGCGCGTCCAGCACGCCGGCGTCGCAGGCGATCTCACGGTCGGCCTTCATGCTCCGCAGCGCCAGCCAGACGAACGGATTGAACCAGTAGATCGCGGCGACAGCGGCCCAGAGCGCGCCGACCCACACGTCCTTCCGCTTCACATGGATCAGCTCATGCAGCAGCACATGCGTCAGCTGCCGGGAATCGGCTTCGGCGGCGAAGCCTGCGGGCATGTAGACGGCAGGTCTCATCCAGCCATAGACGAAAGGACCCGCTCGCCCGGGCAGCTCGTACAGCCCGATGCGGCGCCGGATGTCGAGCCGCTGCCGACACGCTTCCAGGGCGAAAAGGACGGAAGCTTCCTGAACCGGTACGGCATGCGTCAAGATACGGCGGAAGCGCAGCGCGGCATAGAGGCCGGTGCCGCCCAACGCCAGCATTCCTGCCAGCCAGACGAGCGCGCCTAACGTCAGCCAGAGGCTGAGGGCGGAAGCAGCCGGATCCGGCGCTGCAGCAGCAGTCGGCTTGTCTGAATCCGCTGTGCTGATTGCGCTGGCCTCGGCGCCAGGATCCGCCGGCTGAGCTGCTGCCGGGAGGCTGGCCGGACCCGATGCGGCCGACTCCGCAGGAGCTTCCGAGACGGCGCTGGAAGCTTCCTGAACCAGCGCCGGGACGACTCGGAATAGATTGAACGGCGTTTCCGGCAGCGCCGGAACAAGCAGCTTGACGAGCACGAGCAGCCAGAGCAGCGGCATGACGCGCGGCAGCAGCCGCCCCTCGCGCCAGCGGCGGAGGAGCAGCACGAGCGCGATGAGCGCCGACGAGCCGATGGAGGCCTGGAGCAGCAGCAGGAAGATCGCCTCGAGCGCGCTCATGCGTCGCCGCCTTTCTTCTGCTTGTCGAGCAGCCGCTGCAGCTGCTCGATCTCTTGATCGGACAGCCTTTCTTCTTCCAGGAACTTGGCGCACATCATGCCGATCGCTCCGTCATAGACGCGGTTCAGGAACGAGCGGTTCTCCGATCTCAAGTACTCGTCGCGCGTGACGAGCGGATAGTAGAGATACGTGCGGCCGGACTTCTCGAAGCGGATCGCTTCTTTATTGAGCAGGCGGTTGAGAAAGGTCTTGATCGTCTGATCCGACCAATCCATCTGCCGCTGCAGGCGTTCGATGATCTCGCTGGCCGTGAGCGGCTCCTGCTCCCACAGCAGCTTCATCACCTCGCTCTCCGATTCGCTGATGCGGATGGGGGCGTTCATTCGGAATTCCTCCTTTTCCTTGAACATCTACACATGTAAACGATAGGTATAGATTACAGATGTAAATGATAGAGGTCAAGAGAAATCTCGGAACGCGTGCGTGGAGCGGCGGGCGGCGGACAGGAGACGGGCTCGGGATGGAGGCAGGAACATTCTTCCGTCGACATCCGTCTATTCGTGAAGACAACCACAAAAAGGAGACCCGACATGAAAAAGACTGCGCTCGCCGTTCTCGCGGCCGCCCTTTGGGCTGGCGCCGCGCTTGCTCCCGCCGATGCGGCGGACAGCGGAGCTCCGGCCTCGACGTCGCTGAAGCAGGCGTTCGACCGGACCGTCATCCTGCCCTACGACTTTCAGCAGAAGGTGTTCATCCGCGGACAGAAGACGGACCTGTACCTAGACTACAAGCTCGTGCAGCGCGAAAGCCGCGTCTTCGTGCCGATCCGCCTGCTGAGCTACTTGGCGGGAGAAGCGAACCGCTCCGGCGGCATCTGGGAAACGATCTGGGACGCCAAGCGGCCGAATGAGGTCGTGCTGACAAATGCCGCGCTCAAGAGGACGATCCGCTTTGCCGTGGGCAGCCGGACGATGGAAGTGAACGGCAAAGCCGTCGCGATCGACGTCGACCCGTACAAGGTGAACGGCACGATCCTGCTGCCGCTGCGCAGCGCCTCGAGCGCGCTGGAGAAGGAGATCCAATGGCTGGACGGGCTCATCCTCATCGGCGACGACAAGATCGATCCGAAGCTTGCCGATACGCGCTCTCTGATCGATCCGATCAAGCGGCAGCTGACGGACAAGCGTACGCGCGCCGAGGTGGAGAGCTCGACCGAATTGCTGGCAAGGTCGGGTAACACTTCGTACTACTACCGTGCGTTCTATACCGCCACGGCGACATCCGAGCTGCTGTACAAGCAAAAAGACGGCGCCAAGCCGGTCCGGATCGAGCTGCCGGGCAAGCCGGTCCTCAGCCAGGCGAAAGCGGCGGACGGCAAGGTCTACTATCCGACGGTCATCAGCGGCAAGGCGGAGCTCCACGCGCTCGATCCGGCGACGGGCAAGGCGGCCAAAGCCGCCTCGCTGAGCGGCTGGAAGCCAAGCGACGGCTGGCTGGAGGCAGTGGTCAAGCTGGAGGGCCAGCTGCTGGTCAACCTGCATTCCGGCGATCTTACGATGGGCTCGGAGACGCTGTACCGGCTGGACGGCGGGACGCTCAAGGAAGTCGGAGGCGGCAAGAGCCTGATGGCCTATGCCCGCTCCGGCGACCGGCTGCTGTACACTAACTTTCACTTCATGACGATGCAGCCGGGCAACCTGAAGCAGGTCGACCTCCGTACCGGCAAGTTTTCGTCCATCGGCGACAGCGCCTTCACCTACGGCATCAATCGGACGGTCTCAGGCGGCAGCGTCGGCCATGTCGGCAGCGACAAGCTGTACGTCAAGGACGGCAGCGCCTATGCGCTCGGCTATGAAGAGGCGGACCAGACGGCGACGAGCGCCGTCTACCGGATCCCGCTGGACGGCGGCGCGCAGACGAGGCTGACTCCATCGGCCTCCGACTTCTGGCTGGAAGGCGCCTCCGTCTACTATGTGGACCGCGCGACCGGCAAGCTCGGCCAGGCCGGACTCGGCGGAGGCGCGAGCCGCATCGTCGTCGACCGTCCCGTCTTCGACGTCCGGCTGCATGGCGGCAGCCTGTACTATCGGGCGCAGCCGGTCGGGACCCGTCCGAGCGATCTGCATGCTCAGGCGGGCGATCTGTACCGCTACGATCTGGCGGCCGGGCGCGAGATCAAGCTGAGCGACAAGCCGGCCCATTCGTACGAGGTCGGACCGAAGGGCGTCTATTACGTCTCGGACGGCTATGAGCCGGGACTATACAAGGTCGGAGCCGACGGCAAAAGCACGGCGATCGTCCGCGACAATGTCGCTGCGACGCTGCTGACGGACAGCGGCATCGTCTATACGCTCACGTACAAAAGCGGCGTCTTCGCCGCCGGCGGTTGAGCGTAACATTTGTGCAGGGCGGCCTTCCTCGCGGGAGGGCCGCCCTTTTTGCGCGTCAGCAGAACGATTGGAACTTATCGATTCCGTGTAAAAAGGGAATACAAAAGCGGAAGAGGTGATGCATCATGTCGGAAAAGCAGACGACCCATGAACAAGCGGTGGAGAAGGTGCGGGAGCTGATCGACGGCATCGAGACCGCGATGCTGACTACGATCGCGGAGGAAGGCCTTGTCTCGCGGCCGATGAAGACCCAGGAGATCGAGTTCGACGGCGACCTGTGGTTCGTCACGATGAAGGATACGGCGAAGTACGGGGAGCTGCGGCGCGATCCGCGGGTCAACGTCGCTTATGCGGGCAAGTCGTTCGTCTCGATCCGCGGCAAGGCGGAGTTCGTCGAGGATCTGGAGAAGAAGAAGGCATTCTGGAACAAGGCGTACGAAAAGCTGCTCCATGCCTCCTACGACGACCCAAACGTCGTGCTCGTCAAGGTGAACGCCGAGGCGGCGGAGTATTGGGACACGGCGAATAAATTCGAGGCGGCCAAGCTCGTGCTGCACCGGCTGACCGGCGCCGGCTCGGGCGACAGCAAGCTGAACGAGACGGTCGAGCTGCAATAGGCGGGGTTTCGCCGCAGGACGAGCCTAGAAGCCGAGAGCCGCTATTCAAGCGATGCTTGAGTGACGGCTTTTTCGGCTGTCCGCCAGGCGGTCCGAAAAAAGGGGCCCACCCGAGGGCGGATGGCTGGCCCCGTCCCTCTTTTCGCAGCCGGGAAGGAACCGCGAAGCGCCGGGTCGAACCCTTAGAGAGACCGAACATTTCAAGGCATCAGGGGGAGCTGAACCATGGACAAGATCCGGATGGCCGTCATCGGCCTGGGCAATATGGGCAAGGGCATGTCGCTGCGCACGCAGCCGAGGTTCGCGGAGCAATGCGAGCTGGTCGCGGCGAGCGAGCCGCGCGCGCAGACGCTGCGGGAGATCGGGGAGCAGCGGCCCGGAATCGCGCTGTACGAGGATTGGCGGCTCATGCTGGAGCGGGAGAAGCTCGACCTCGTCTACATCGCTGTCCCGCCGTCCCTGCATCGGGAGACGGCCGAGGCCGCGATGGCGAAGGGCATCCATGTCTTTTCCGAAAAGCCGCTGGCGAGCAGCCTCGAGGAGGCGGAGCGGATGCGCGCGGCTGCGGAGGCGGCCGGCGTCGTGAATGCCGTTCATTTCTCCTTCCCGCAGGACCCGGCCGTGAGGGAAATGCGCCGCCTGCTGCTGGAGGAGCGGACCGTCGGAGAGATCGAGAGCATGGAGCTCATCCTGGAGTTCCCGCAGTGGCCGCGCGCCTGGCAGCAGAACGATTGGATCACGACGCGCGCGGAAGGAGGCTTCCTGCTCGAGGTCGGCATCCACTGGATCCACATGATCCAGCAGCTGTTCGGCGACATCGTCGGGGTGCGCAGCCAGGTCGACTACGGCGACGGAGCGGAGGCGAGCGAGACGCAGGCCGAGGCGGAGCTGACGCTGGCGGACGGCAAGCGGATCCGGCTGACCGGGCGCACGCGCGGCGTAGCGGAGGAGCGGGTGTCGATGGTGATTCGCGGCCGAGACGGCGTCGTCGCGCTGGAGAACTGGCGGCAGCTGCTCGTCGGACGGGACGAGGCCTCGCTCGAGCCGGTGGAGGTCGCCGAGGACGAAGGACCGCTGCCGATGCTGAAGCAGGTGCTGCGCCGCATCCGCGGCGAAGAGGCGATCGTGTACGACTTCGCCGACGGGGTCAAGGCTCAGGCTGTGCTGGAGGCGCTGCATGACCCGGCTTATCGGGACGGCAAGGAGCTGCGCTAGAGCTCAGGCGCTCTACGCGCGGAAAAACCTCGCGAAGCGCTCGCCGCGCTAGCGCCCAGGCGCCCGACGCGCGGAAAAACCGCGCGAAGCGCTCGCTGCGCTAGCGCCCAGGCGCCCTACGCGCGGAAAAACCGCGCGAAGCGCTCGCTGCGCTAGCGCCCAGGCGCCCTACGCGCGGAAAAACCTCGCGAAGCGCTCGCTGCGCTAGCGCCCAGGTGCTCTACGCGCGGAAAAACCGCGCGAAGCGCACGCTGCGCTAGCGCCCAGGCGCCCTACGCGCGGAAAAACCTCGCGAAGCGCTCGCTGCGCTAGCGCCCAGGTGCTCTACGCGCGGAAAAACCTCGCGAAGCGCTCGCCGCGCTAGCGCCCAGGCGCCCTACGCGCGGAAAAACCTCGCGAAGCGCTCGCCGCGCTAGCGCCCAGGCGCCCTACGCGCGGAAAAACCGCGCGAAGCGCTCGCCGCGCTAGCGCCCAGGCGCCCTACGCGCGGAAAAACCGCGCGAAGCGCACGCTGCGCTAGCGCCCAGGCGCCCTACGCGCGGAAAAACCTCGCGAAGTGCTCGCTGCGCTAGCGCCCAGGTGCTCTACGCGCGGAAAAACCGCGCGAAGCGCTCGCCGCGCTAGCGCCCAGGCGCCCTACGCGCGGAAAAACCGCGCGAAGCGCACGCTGCGCTAGCGCCCAGGCGCCCTACGCGCGGAAAAACCTCGCGAAGCGCACGCTGCGCTAGCGCTCAGGCGCCCTACGCGCGGAAAAACCGCGCGAAGCGCACGCCGCGCTAGCGCCCAGGCGCCCTACGCGCGGAAAAACCGCGCGAAGCGCTCGCTGCGCTAGCGCCCAGGCGCCCTACGCGCGGAAAAACCGCGTGTAGCGCACGCCGCCCGCGACACCAATACAAAAAAGCTGCCCGAATGATCCGGGCAGCACGGCCGTTCCCGGCAAGGAGGCGGCTTTTTTCTTTTGCCTGCGTCAAAAATCTACGCCTGCGCCGGCACCTGCGCCGGCTGCTCCGGAGCCTTGTGCCTGGCGATCGGCAGCATCGCCAGCGCGCCGAGCAGGAACAGCAGGCCCGAGCCGCTGTAGATGGCGACGAGCGGGAACGCGCTCTTCAGCACGCCGGCCAGCGACATCGACACGACCATCATGCCGATGAACAGCGGGTTGAGCACGCCATTCACCCGCCCGACAATCGACGGCTGCGACCAGGTCAGGATCATCGTGCTGATGCCGATGTGGATGCACGGGAAGGCGAGGCCGTTGATGAACTGGGTGACGAGCGTCACCGGCACGCTCGTCGAGAAGCCGACGATGACCGTGCACACCGCGCTGAACAGCATGCCGGTGGCCAGCAGCAGCTGCGGAGGGATGCGCTTCGCGAACGCGGCGACGACGCCTCCGCCGATCAGCATCGCGACGCCGCTGACGACGAGCAGGTACTGGAGGAACTCTTTGTCCTGGCCGAGCCGCTCCGTCACGATGAACAGGTTGAGCGCCTGCGCCAGGCCGACGGCCAGGCCGGCGAGCAGGAAGGCGATGCCGAGCGTCCGCAGCACCGTGCTGCGCCAGACGTAGCGGAAGCCCTCGGCGAGCTCGCCCCAGAACTGTCCGCTTGCGCCGGCCTCGCGCGGCTGCACGAGATCCTTGGGCAGGCGCACGAGCACGAGCGCCGACAGCAGGAACGCCGTGCCCATGACGGCGATCGACGTCTCCAGGCCGAAGCGGCTGTAGACGAACGTGCCGAGCATCGGCCCGAGCACCATGAACGTCGCCTGCAGCGACTGGAACAGCGCCATCCCTTGCTGCATCTGGCTTTCCGGGACATGCTGCTTGAACAGGCGCATGCCGGACGGCTGGGAGAACTGGGACAGGATGGCGGAGATGAACGCGACCAGGTAGATCGACTCCCAGCTGCCGAAATGGACGGCCAGCAGCACGGCGAAGACGGATACGGCCGAGAGCAGGTCGCACCAGACCATCGTCCGCTTGGGCCGCCAGCGGTCGGCGAACGTGCCTCCGATGAACGAGAAGATGAAGATCGGGGCGAACTCGGCTACGCTGATGAGCGAGATGGCGATCGGATCGTCGTTGGTCTTTTCGGCGACATAGAGCAGGATGGCGAAGTTGCGCACCCAGATGCCGATCTGCAGCGTCATGCTCGAGAGCAGGATCGTCTGCAGGAACCGGTTGTGGAAAAGGCTCGGCGAAGATGGTAGGTTCGTGGATGGAGCATCCATGGAATCAGCCCCTTTAAGGTTAGGAATGGGAAGAGGACGGCATGCGCCGGAGTCGATGCGGACCTCCGTTTCCCAGTATAACCTTATCGGGACTTCGCCTTTCAGGGGTAAAACATTTTTATCCAAACTATACCAGAAATGAAAAAAGGCGAGCTCATGGCGGGCTCGCCCGGCTGCATGCCGGAGCGCATCCTTGCGTCTGGTTCAGGTGCTCATCTCCCTGCTTGCGGAAGCTTGATCCATCATGCCTCCAGAGCGGTATTCTTTTAAAAACATTTATATGGAATATTTTAAAAAAAAGCCGTAAATTAGGAGAGGCTCTTGATTCGTAGAGGAGAGGCAGGACAGGACGATGAAAAGAATAGTCACGAAGGGGTTAAGCGCATTCCTAGCGGCGGCAGTCCTATTGTCGGGAGGGGTTTCAGGACTCGGGGCAGCCGGCACGGCGCATGCCGAGAAAGCTCCGCAAGCAGAGACATTGAAGCAGATCGGAACGATCCCGCTGGCAAACGTCCTGACGGATTGGGACTTGGACGAAGCTAGCGGAAAGCTGTATGCGATCTCCAAGACGACCAACACCTTGACCATTGTGGATACGGCCACGCAGAAGGTGGAAAAGGAGCTGACGGTCGGCTCCATGCCGTCGGATCTGGAGCGGTACGGCAACGAGCTGTATATCGCTTCCTCCGGAGCGACATCGATTCGGGTCGTGGACATGACGACGCAAACGCTCGCTTCGGTCATTGAAACGACGTACAGCCCTCTGCAGCTGGCTGTAACGTCGCAATATATATTCTATACAAGCGGCGGCTCGTGGAATACGGTCTATAAGCAGGACCGTTCCACGGGGGTTACGACCCGATTTGCAGAGTCGGTCTCCGACGCGGTGCTGAAGGCGGATGAGAGCCGTCGTCTGCTGTACATCGGCGAAACGGGGAGTACAGGCTCCAACCTGTCTTCCTATGAGTACGACACCGGAAGGAAGAGGAGCGAATCCACCTACCGAGGAGGGTATGGATTCGAGTTTCCAGCTCCGTACATCGGTCTTGACGGGGATGACGTCTTCTATGCAGGCTCGCGTCTGGATGCGCTCGACTTGACGTGGATCAAAGGCATGTACCCGAGATCAGGCAGCTACTCGTATCTGAGTTCCCAGCTGATGGACCAGAAAGGAGAGCTGATCCTGACCCAGCAAGGTTTGTACAGCCGGGATCGTTATCTGCAGCTGGCCGGATTCCCTGGAGACGTTTTCGCCGAGGCGGAGCGCGGACAGATCGGGGACGGCAGGATCTACGTGCAGAAAGGCCGGTGGGATGCCAAGGAAATTGAAGTCTACGAGCTTCCGGAGAAGCTGATGCAGCCTGAATTCAAGCTGCAGGCGGCATCCGGCTTCCACGCCGTGCCGAACGCCCCGCTTTCGAGCATCGTCTCGGACGAGACTTATCTCTATGGCGTGTCGAAGGACACAAACGAAGTCGTCAAGCTTTTGAAAAGCGACCTGTCGGTCGTGGAGAAGGCTTACGTCGGCTCCCAGCCCGCTCATCTGGAGCTGCAGGCCGGAAAGCTTTATGTGGCCTTCCATGGGGAAACCGCGATCGGCATCCTCGATGCATCTGCTCTTGGGAGCGGAGTGCAGCGGATCCGGACGTCGTCCAATCCGCAGCGGCTGCTTCCCGCAGGCTCCAAGCTTTTCTACTGGGGCGAGGAAATGAATGGAGAATTGCGCCTTGCAGGCAGCGGAACGAATCAGCCCGTCTTCGCCTATCCGAGCAATCCGTCCCAAGGCCAAGCGGTCTACGATGCGGCAAGCGGCAGCCTGTACGTCGCTACTTACAGCAAGATCAGCCGCTATGATGCAGCCACCCTGCAGGAGGTCTCCTCGACCTCCGTTGCTTTCTCCTCGGGCGACGGTCCCGTCCTGCAGGATGGGACGAGCCTCTATCTGGGCAACGTCAGGCGGAGCAAGAGCTCTCCTGCCCAGATTCTCGGAACCTATCCCGAACGGCCGCTTGCCGTGGGCAAGGAATTCGTCATCGGAAGAAAAGCGGTCTACGGCCGTGATTCGTACGCCAAGATCGCCGACCTGCCGTTCGAAGCCAAGGAAGCGCATGTCGCTGCGGACGGAACGATCGTGCTGGCCACGGACAGCCGGACGTATCGGTTCGCGAATCTGGACGGGCTAGAGGAGTACGTCCAGACGATGCTCATGCCGAGCGATGTGCAGCTGGAGTACGGCTATTCCAGCCCGAACTCCTTTCAGGGCAAGCTGTACCTGACTCCTGGAGAAGATTCCGAGATGGTGAGGGGCTACGTGGCGGAGCTGAGGGATGCATCCGGCAAGAGTCTGTCCTCCAACCTGACAATCTACTCGGAGGCCAAGCTGGAGGACGGCACAGTCGTCCTCAAGGCCAGCGTCTATGATGCTCCTGCTCAAGCGGTCTCCCTGGCCGTGTGGCCCCGCACGGACAACTATGACTGGAAGCCGCGTAATCCGGTCGTGCTGCCGTTCTGGAATTTCCCTGGGGCATTCGCCAAGGAGTTCTCGCTGGCGGAGCTGCCGGCAAAGGACGGGGAGCTGGAAGGCACGCTGACTTGGAAGCCTGGCGTGGAAAGAACCGCCATGACCTACAAGCTGTACTGGATGGGAGAGGACGATCTGCTCGGCGAGGCGATCGCTTCCGTTCCGGGAGGCAAAGCCTCCTATAGCCTGAAAGTCGGCCCTGTGCGGATTCCGGACAAGGCGGTCGGCCTGGCTCTGGTCCAGAGCGGCGCGGATGGCGAGGCGCCTTTATATCAGTACCTCGTCCTGAGTCGTTTTGAAAGCTCGCCGCCAGCCGCAAGCGATATCTCTTTGTACAAGTATCTGTACGCGAGCGACCGGGTAGAGGTCAGGAATCTGGCGGCTGGCGACATGATCCGTGTCTATCATTCGAATTACGCGCTCCTTGCCTCCGGCAAGCCCTCCTCGGGCAGCAGCTCCGTTTCTTTGGATACAGGCGACATGGGATCGCCAGGAGGTACGGTCTTCATTACGCGGACGAGCCAAGGCAAGCTGGAAAGCGAGCCTGTCGCCATGACCATTCCGGCGATGATCATAGATACCCCTGGCGGCGGCGTCAAGCCGACTGCGCCCCCGGCCGGCGGAGGCGGGGGCGGAGGCGGAGGCGGAGGCGGCATGATCGGCGGCGGCGGAGCGCCGGCGCCGAGTCCTACGCCAGCGCCGGCGAAGCTCGATGTCAAGGAAGAGACCGACGCGAATGGAGTCGTGACGGCGGTCATCGGCTTGAATGCGGCCTATGCGGCCGGCCAGCTCGCAGGGTCATCGGACGTCCGGGCCAAGAGCGAAAGCAAAGCCGGACAAATTGTTTTCCAAATCGAATCGGGAGCGGTCCAATCGGCCGCGCAGAAAAACGGCCGCCTGATTCTGGAAACATCGGTCGGAACCTGGACCGTTCCTGCCTCAGCCCTAGCCTCGAACATGCCGGAAGCGAGCTCGCTGCGGCTGTCCATTTTCGTCCAGGATGCCTCGCTTGGCGCGGAGCTGCGCACATCCAATAAAGGCGCGATGCTAGGCTCTGTCGTCAAATTCGATCTGGCGGCAGTTCAGAAAGACGGGTCCGTCCAGGACTTGAACGACTATGGGCAGTACGTGGGGCATGCCATCCTCGTTTCCGGCAGCATGCCTGCTTCTCAGATCGGAGGCTACCGGCTCAACCCGGAAACGAACCGGTTCGAACCGGTTCCCGTACGAGTCGACTCCGCTGCAGGCGGTGCGAACGTCACGATGTACAGCCTGAAGGACGGATTGTTCGCGGTCGTCAAGAAAGCGTCGTCCTTCAAGGATGCGACGGGAAATGCGGCGTACGACTCCAGCATCCTGACGCTGACTGCGCGCGGCGTCTTGAACGGCTATTCGGACGGGACGTTCCGGCCGGACGGCAAGGTGACGCGGGCCGAATTCGCCGTCATGCTGAGCAAGGCGCTGGGCTTGTCGCCGTCCGCGAGCGGCGAAGCGGCGGCGGCCTTCAAGGATGTCGCTGCAGGAAGCTGGTACAGCGATGCCGTCAAGCTGGTCGCAAAGGCAGGCATCATCAACGGATACAGCGACGGCGCGTTCAAGCCGAACCAGACTATCACGCATCAGGAAATGATGGTCATGCTTGTCAAAGCGATGCAGTTCAGCGGCTACAAGCCCATGTCCGTTGACATGATCGCCACGCCGAGCCTCTCGGCATGGGCTGTAGAGTCCTATCGCCAGGCGATCGGCTCGAAATTGATCGGAACCGCGAACGACCCGTTCCATTTCGAAAGGAACGCATCAAGCAGCCGCAAAGAGAGCGCCTTGCTGCTTCAGCGTCTGCTGGGAGAAATTCTCTTCCAGTCCTGATCCTCTCCGGAAGCTGCAGCACGAAGGGCCTTCTTCCACCGTTCCTGGTGGGAGAAGGCCCTTTTTTCGTCATCCGCCCAGCTGCATATAAAAGCTCGTCTCCGCGCCCGGGACGCTTTTCGCGTACAGGCGCCCTTTGTGCTGCTCGACGATCGAGCGCGCGATGGCGAGGCCGAGGCCGTACCCGCCCTGCTTGCGGGAGCGCGAGGCATCGACGCGGTAGAAGCGGTCGAAGATGCGCTCCAGATGCTCCTCGGGGATGCCCTCGCCGGTGTTCGTCACCTGCAGCAGGCAATGATGATGCTGCTTCTTGAGCGAGATCGCGATCCGTCCTTGCGGGCCGGCGTACTTGATCGCGTTGTCGAGCAGGATGAGCACGACCTGGCGGATCTGCTCGGCGCTGCCGACGGCGGTCAGCCCCGGCTCGATGTCATAGTCCAGCTCCAGCCGCCGCTCGTAGACGACGGCTTCCATCGTCAGGATGACGCTCTCCACCGTATCGCTCAGGTCGAACGGCACCTGCAGCGGCTGCTCGCGCGCGTCCTCCATTTCCGTCAGGTAAAGGAGGTCGGTCGTGAGCCTCTTCATGCGCTCGGTCTCCGACTTGATGCGCTGCAGCCACTTGGCCTGGCTGTCGATCGTCTCGGAGCCGCTCGCCAGCAGCACGTCCGCGTTCGTGTTGATGACCGCGAGCGGCGTCTTGAGCTCATGCGAGGCGTCGGCGATGAAGCGCCGCTGCTTCTCGAACGCCTCCCGCACCGGCTCGATCGAGCGCCCGGCGAAATAGCGGCTGGCGAGGAAGATGGCGGCGAACATGACGAGCGCGACGGCGGTGAACGTGTAGATTAGATTCGTCAGGATCGTCTGCTGCGCGCTCACGTCGAGATAGACGATGGAGTAGCCTGCGCCGTCCGGGCGCTGCTGCACGCTGTACGCCCAGCGGGTCCCGTCGAGGGTGAAGCGGCCGATTTCGACCGGGCTTGCGACCGCTTCGTCCTTGGCCTGCTCGTAAAAGTCGTCCTCCATGTCGAAGCGGGTCGACTTGGAGAGCAGGTTCCACTCGCTGTCGGTGTGCAGCGCGAACGAGACGGAGCGCTCCGGCGGCGGCTCCATGCGTCCGCCGGGCTGGAACGGCCGGAAGCCGTCGCCTTTTCCCCCGTCCTGATGCGGCCCGGCGCCTGGCCCGCCCAGATCGTTGCGGTAATAGTCCGCCACGCGCAGCAGCTCCAGGCGGATGTCCTGGTTGATGTTCTGCACGGTGATGCCGTAGATCGCGCCGAAGGCGGCGAGCATGAGGATCGAGAACAGGCCCAGGTTCAGCAGCAGGAACCGGTTGCGCAGCCGCTGGAACATCATGTCCCCTCCTCCAGCACGTAGCCGACGCCGCGGATCGTGGCGATGCGCGCCTTCGCCTTGAGGAAGGCCAGCTTCTTGCGCAGGAAGCTGACGTATACCTCGACGTTGTTCGGCTCTGCGTCGGAGTCGAAGCCCCACAGCTTCTCGATGATCTGCTCCTTGCTCGTGACCGCCGCGCGGCGCGTCATGAGCAGCTCCAGCAGCTCGCTCTCCTTCAGGATCAGCTTGAGCTCCTTGCCCCCGCAGCTCAGCTTGAGCGTCTGCGGGCTCAGCTCGATGTCGCCGAAGCGCAGCCCCTCCTCCGGCAAAACCTCGCCCTTGCGCCTCAGCGCCGCGCGGATGCGCGCGAGCAGCTCGCCGGTATCGAACGGCTTGGCGATATAGTCGTCGGCTCCCGTATCGAGGCCGGCGATCTTGTCGGCCGTCTCGCCCTTGGCCGTCAGCAGGATGACCGGCGTCGCGACGCCTTCGGCGCGGAGCGCCCGCAGCACCGAGATGCCGTCGCGCTCCGGCAGCATGATGTCCAGCAGCACGAGATCGTAGATGCCGCTGAGCGCGTGGTCGAGCCCTTCCTCGCCGTCATGCGCCAGATCGACCGAATAATGATGCTTGCGCAGCACCTGCGCGAGCGCTTCGGCGAGATTCGTCTCGTCCTCCACGATCAGAATCCTCATCGCAGTCCCTCCTATCGCCTGCGGACCCGGCCGCTCCCGGTCCCGCTTCGTTTCTCTTGTTCCCTTGCGCTTATTTTAAGAAGCGAACCTTTAGCCAACCTTAACCGGCGGCCTGTACGCCCTAAGTGTAGCATGTCCGGCGGGGTTTAAGCTTCGCTAAAGGTTGACCCTCTAAGCTAAAGCCAGCACGACGGGGACGCCCGCCGATACGACAGCCGAAAGGGGCGATGGGATCATGGCGATCGAGGTGTTCAACCGGTACGAGAACAAGTACCTGATGGATGCGAAAGCCTTCTATGACCTGTACAACCGCCTGATGGAGCATATGCAGCTGGACGAGTTCAACCGGAACGACAAGTTCTATGCCATCAGCAACCTGTATTACGACACGGAGCAGCACACGCTCATCCGCACGAGCCTGGCCAAGCCGAAGTACCGCGAGAAGCTGCGCATCCGCGCTTACGGCGTGCCGGGGCCGGACGCCAAGGTGTATCTGGAGCTGAAGAAAAAGGTGAGCGGACTCGTCAACAAGCGCCGGACCGCGATGCGGCTCGGCGAGGCGTACGGCTTCGCCCGGAGCGGCGTGCCGCCCGAGTGGCGCGAAGGCATGAACCGGCAGGTGATGAGCGAGATCGAATACTTTCTCAGCCGCTACGAGCTGCGGCCGATGGCCTATCTCGCCTACGACCGCATCGCGCTGTTCAGCAAGGAAAGCCGCGACCTGCGCATCACGTTCGACACGAACATCCGCTCCCGGCGGCATGACCTGCGGCTGGAGGCCGGCGATTACGGCGAGCCGCTGCTGGAGCGAGGACAATGGCTCATGGAAGTGAAGGCGGAGAAGACCGTTCCGGTCTGGCTGTCGCGGCTGCTCTCGGAGCTCGGCCTGTACCGGACCGGCTTCAGCAAGTACGGCAACGAATACAAGAAGAACATCCGCGGCGCAGGGGCGCCCGTCATCGAAAGGGAGAGAATCGTGCTATGATCGAATCCATCTTCGGCACCGCCGCTGCCGGCGAGTCCGCGCTCACGCTCGGCCATGCGCTGCTGACGCTCGGCGTCGCGATCGGGCTCGGCCTGCTCATCAGCCTGACCTATATGAGGACGCAGCCGGCGTACAGCCCGAGCTTCACGCTGACGATGATCGTGCTGCCGACGATCGTCGCCATCATCATCCTGCTCATCGGCAGCAACATCGCCCGGGCGTTCAGCCTGGCCGGAGCGTTCTCGATCATCCGCTTCCGCAGCGCCCCCGGCGACGCCAAGGACATTTCCTATGTGCTGTTCTCGATGGCGGCCGGCCTCGCCTGCGGCGTCGGGGCTTTCGGCTATGCGGTCCTGTTCACGATCGTGCTCTGCGCGCTGATGCTCGTGCTGAAGGCAGTCAAGTTCGGCGCGAGCCGCCCGGCGATGAAGACGCTCAAGGTGACGATACCCGAGAGCCTCGGCTACGAGGAGGCGTTCGCCGAGGTGTTCCGCCTGCATCAGGTCGAGTACGAGCTGAAGCGGGTGCGCACGACCGAGCTCGGCAGCTTGTATGAAGTGATGTACTCGGTCCAGATGGGGCCGCAGACGAACCAGAAGGAGTTTCTCGACGCGCTCCGCGTCCGCAACGGCAATCTCGACATTACGCTGACGATGAGTCCCGTCGTGCAAGAGTATTGAACCTACCTCGTGTGGAAAGGAAGATGACGATGAATGTATCGGTAAAAATGGCCGGCCTCGTCCTGCTGTCCGCCATTCTGGCGGCCGGCTGCAGCGACGGAGCGGCGGATACGGCTGCGGAGGCCGCAGCCACAGGGAGCGAGGCCGCGGCTGACGCCTCGGCGGAAAGCGCGGCGGCTGCCGCCAAGCTGGCGAGCGTCAAGCTGAGCGATATCGCGTCCTATGACGAGGATGACCTGGCGGTCGAGTGGGACGCTTCGGCAGCGACGACGATCACGCTGAGCGGCGCTGGCGCCAGCGTCGACGGCGCCGGGGCAAGCGTGGACGGCGGCATCGTCACGATCTCGGCCGCCGGCACCTATGCAGTCAGCGGCTCGCTGACGGACGGCCGCATCGTCGTGGACAGCGCGGACGAGGGCGCCGTGCGTCTCGTGCTGGGCGGAGCGGAAGTGTCGAGCTCCAGCGGTCCGGCGATCTGGGTCAAGCAGGCCGGCAAGACCGTGCTGACGCTGCAGGAGGGCACGTCGAACCGGCTGGCCGACGGCGCGGCCTATGCCGAGCAGGACGAGGACGGCGAGCCGTCGGGCGCGGTGTTCAGCAAGGACGACCTGACGATCAACGGCGCGGGCAAGCTGTCCGTGACGGCCCGTTTCAACGACGGCATCGTCGGCAAGGACGAGCTCAAGATCGTCAGCGGCACGATCGACGTGACCGCCAAGGACGACGGCATCGTCGGCCGCGACCTGCTGGCGGTGAAGGATGCCGTCCTGACGGTGAAAGCGGGCGGCGACGGCTTCAAGTCGACGAACGACGGCGAGGAAGGCAAAGGCTATGTGGCGCTGGAGGGCGGCAAGTATGACGTGGCCTCGGGCAGCGACGGCTTCCAGGCGGCGAGCTCGCTGCTCGTCGGCGGCGGCACGTACCGCATCGTCAGCGGAGGCGGCAGCGCCGAGGCGGAGCCCCATCAGGAGGAGGGCTTCGGCTTCGGCGGCATGGGGCAGCGCCAGCAAGGCGGAGCCGGAGAGGGTACGGGGAACGGGGCAGGCACAGGTACGGACACAGGCGTGGAAAATGGAACGGGCGACGAGGGCACGGAGACCGATGCGGAATCCGGCAGCGCCAAGGCGTTCAAGGCGACCGTCGGCATCTCCATCGCGGACGGCGACTTCGACATCGACGCCAAGGACGATGCGGTCCATAGCAATGGCGCGGTCGCAATTAGCGGCGGCCAGCTGGCGATCCGCACCGGCGACGACGCGGTCCATGCCGACGCCTCGCTCGCGATCAGCGGCGGCATGATCAACATCGCCGCCAGCTACGAAGGCTTGGAGAGCGCCGACATCGCCATCAGCGGCGGCGAGATCCATGTCGTCGCCAGCGACGACGGGGTCAATGCCTCGGAAGGCAGCACGGAGGAGACGGCCGCATCACCGACAGGCACGGCGGGACAAGGTCAAGCGCCGGCTGAGGAGCAGGGCGCCGCCGATGGCGCATCCGGACAGGGCCAAGGCGGTCCGGGCGGCGAGCCAGGAGGCCAAGGTGGCGGCCCGGGCGGCGGCTTCGGCGCGGCGGGCAAGGCGCGGCTCGCGATCAGCGGCGGCTATCTCATCGTCGACGCGGAAGGCGACGGACTCGATTCCAACGGCTCGATCGCGATGTCCGGCGGCACCGTCATCGTGAACGGCCCGACGAACGGCGGCAACGGCAGCTTGGATTACGACGGAACGTTCGAGCAATCGGGCGGACTGCTCATCGCCGCCGGCAGCTCCGGCATGGCGCAAGCTCCGTCGGACACCTCTTCCCAGCGCTCCGTATCGATGACGTTCCCGTCGGCTCTCGCGGCCGGCACGCTCGTGACGCTGGCGGATGAATCGGGCACGCCGCTGGTGAGCTTCGAGACGTCCAAGACGATCCAGAACATCGTCATCGCCTCGCCGAAGCTGGAGTCCGGCAGAACCTACAGCTTCTATACGGGCGGGACGTCCGGCACCGCAGCGAAGGACGGCCTGTACGAGGGCGGCTCGCTCAGCGGCGGCATGGAGGTCGTAAGCTTCGAGCTCGGCGATTCGGCTGTCACCTATGTCGATGAATCGGGCGTCACGACCGGCGGCGGAGGCATGGGCGGAGGCCGCGGCGGCTTCGGCGGCCAAGGCGGAGGGCGCGGTCAAGGCGGCATGACGCCTCCCGATGGCCAAGGCTTCGCCCCGCCGGACGGTGCTCCAGGCGAGCCTCCTGCGCAGGGGGACGGTCCCGGCAGCACGACGCCGGGCGACAGCTCCGCTCCGGGCGCGGCCGGCTCGGCTTCCGGCGCGGCCGGCGCCGAGAGCGGCGCGTAGCCTCTTTCGCATCCGGAGCGTGCGAGCCTCCCTTGGAATTGGCGCGTGCGGCATGGAAGCCCCAGGCAGGCGATAGCCTGCCCGATCCAGCCAACTAAAAGGCCGGCGAAGCTCGATGCCAGGCATGCGGGAAGCCGCCCTCCACTACGTCGCAGGACGGGGTGGAGGGCGGCTCTGCTTTTGCTTAAACGTGCAAGAATCCCTCTTTTCCAATCGCAACGAAAGGTGTAAAGTAAAGAAGAATGGAAACAAAGAAAATGAGAAAAAAGGAAAATGGGGTATACTATGGCAATTGCAAATGAGGTGATGAACGGTATGGAATGGAAGCGTGCGCGAGTCTCGCCGAAGCGCCAAGTAACGATACCTCAAAAGTTGTTCGAACAGGCGGGCATCCAGGATGAAGTCGAATTCAGCATCAAAGGCAGCCACATCATCATTCGGCCCGTGCGTGAACAGGCTGGGAACGACTATTATGCCGATTTGATTCTTGCCGATCTCATTCAGGAAGGTTATGTCGGTTCCGAATTGCTCTCTAAATTCCGCGAGAAGCAGCAGGCTTTGAAAGCCGCCGTCAAAACCATGATTTCCGAATCCCAGGATGCCGCTCGCCACTTCGAAGGCTCCGACCGAACGGAAGCCATCTTCGGCGATGTGATGGAGGATTAGATGCTTCCCGTCATCTATCTTGGTCCTGCGGAACGCTACTTCAAAAAGCTCGTCGAGAAGCCGCTGAAGCGTGCGTACTTCGATGCGATTCTCGCCATTCGTCATGATCCATCAATCGGGGAACGAAAGACCGGGGATCTTTCGGGCTTATTCGGCTACGATGTCTCTTATAAGGAAACAAATTATGAGATCGCGTACCGTGTCGAAGAGAACGAGGAAGGAGAACTGGTCGTCATTATCCTGGCTGGTTCTAGGGAAAACTTTTACGATCAGCTGAAAAGATGCTTGAAGTAGGACAAACGAAAGGAGCCGTCTCTGAGACGGCTCCTTTTTTGATATCTTTTCAGGCTGCTGAGACTGTGGGAAAAATAGGATCATGGAAACGAACCTCTTAAAGCGGGTATTGCATGCGGCCGTAATGAATTCAAGCTGGCGGTGTGCGAGCGTTCGTCGGCATCAGCGCGTCCTAACGTCATTTTTGCCTTTAGGGAGCGCGGTTCGTCGGTATGAGCGCGTCCTAACGTCATTTTTGCCTTTAGGGAGCGCGGTTCGTCGGCATGAGCGCGTCCTAACGTCATTTTTGCCTTTAAGGAGCGCGGTTCGGGGGCCTTCGCTCTCTGCAGAAGCCAGAAGCGAAACGGAGTCCGTGTGGAAGAAGAAAGCGGCAGCGCTTTTTTCCTTGATGGACTTCGAATTCACCTAGGAACAATATCCCCCCTAGGGCGTGTTTGCAAACCCGCTCAGGGGCATCTATCACCGCCTTTTTGCCCCCTGCTTCGTCACGCAGGGATCAAAAATTCGGCCCCATCTGCTTCCTTCGGGGTATGCAAACACGCCCTGGCGAATCCGCCTCCGGCCGCTACTTCATCCGCACGCGGAGCCCCGCGGCGGCGAAGGCGTCGAGCAGCGCGACCGCCGCGTCGACCTCGTCCGGGCCGTGGATCTCGAGCGTGTAGCATTCGTCCCGCACCAGCGTGACGGTGAGGCCGAGGATGCTTTTGACGTCGATGCAGCGGCCGCCCGCATGCAGCACGATGCTGGACTCGAAGCCCGACGCCGTACGGTTGATGTCGATAATTTCCTTCGTTCCGATTCCGCTCATGCTTCATTCCTCCTGATGGCCTCTCGGGCCGAGTAACGAGAACGTTTTATGCCGCCCGCCTCATCCAAACAGCTGCTGAGCGGCGAACACGGTCGCCGCCACGGTCAGCGAGCTGAGCAGCGTCGTCAGCAGCACCGCCTCGGCGGCGTAGTCGGGATCGTTGCCGTGCTCCATGGCGAACTGCGCCATATTGCGCGAGCATGGGAACGAGCCGGCGATGAGCAGCGCCTGCGCGGTCACGCCGTCCAGGCCGAGCGCGAGGATGAGCGCCAGCGCCAGCGCCGGAGAGATCAGCAGCCGGCCGGCCGCCGTCAGCAGCAGCGGCAGCGACGGGCGCCGCAGCCGCAGCCCGGCGATCTGGGCGCCGAGCGTGAACAGCGCCACCGCCAGAAAGGCGGACGCGACCGTGTCGATCGGCCGCCAGATGAAATCCGGCAGCCGCAGCCCCGTCGCCTGCAGCGCGATGCCGGCGAGCATCGCAAGCACGATCGGGTTCAGCGCCAGTCCGCGCAGCGCGCGCCAGCCCGGCGTTTCCACCCGCATCGCGTTGAACAGGCCGTACGTGTTCGTGACGAGCGTCTGGAACAGCGTGACGATGACCTGGATGGACATCCCGACCGGCTGCGTAGCGAAGACGAGCTGGCTGACCGGCAGGCCGAAGTTGCCCGAGTTGAACAGGACGATGCTGTTGCGGAACGTCGAGGCGGTGCGCGCCTCCAGCCGCAGCCAGCGCGCGGCCGCTTCCGCGGCGAGCATCAGCAGGCCGTTCTGCAGCAGCAGGAACAGCGCGACCTGCAGCACGAGCGCGGCCTCGAACCGCGCCTCGTACAGATTCGCGAACACGAGCGCCGGCAGCAGCACGCTGCCCGTCAGCCGCGACAGCGTGCGCGGATCGAAGCGCAGCCGGCGATGGAGCAGCGCGCCGAGACCGAGCAGCGCGAACACGGGGAAGATGACCTGCAGCAGGATGAGCAGAAAGACGCCCATGACGGCGGATCAGCGGAAGTCGCGCGGAATGCGGCGGGCGACGCCGGTGTCGATCGCCGCCTGGATGACGGCCGTCCGCACGCGCTGCACGACTTCCTCGTTGAACACGCTCGGGATGATGTAGGACTCGCTGAGCTCCTCCTCGCTGACGGAGCTTGCGATCGCCTCGGCCGCGGCCAGCTTCATCGGCTCGTTGATGGAGCGCGCCCGGCACTCCAGCGCCCCGCGGAAGATGCCGGGGAAGCAGAGCACGTTGTTGATCTGGTTCGGATAATCGCTCCGCCCGGTCGCCATGACGCGCACGTACGGCTCCGCCAGCTCCGGCTCGATCTCCGGCTCGGGGTTCGCCATCGCGAACACGATCGGATCGCGGGCCATCCGCTGCAGATGCTCCACCTTCAGCACGCCCGGTCCCGATACGCCGAGGAAGATGTCGGCGCCGGCGATGGCCTCGTCCAGCCCGCCGCTCTCGCCATGCGGATTGCTGTGCTCGGCGAGCCAGCTCCACATCGGATTGTCGTAGGCCTCGCCCGCGCGGATCGCCCCGTGCCGGTCGACGCAGACGACGTTGCGGAAGCCTGCGGCGAGCAGCATCTTGGCGCAGGCGACGCCCGCCGCGCCGATGCCGACGATGACCAGCTTGACGTCCTCGCGCCGCTTGCCGACGATCTTGAGCGCGTTGAGCATGCCCGCCAGCATGACGACGGCGGTGCCGTGCTGGTCGTCGTGGAACACGGGGATGTCGAGCTCCTCCTTGAGCCGCTCCTCGATCTCGAAGCAGCGCGGTGAGCTGATGTCCTCGAGGTTGATGCCGCCGAAGCCCGGCGCGATGTTCTTGATCGTGCGGATGATGTCCTCTGTGTCGGTCGTGTCCAGGCAGATCGGGAATCCGTCCACGCCGGCGAACTGCTTGAACAGCATCGCCTTGCCCTCCATGACCGGCATCGCGCCGTACGGCCCGATGTCGCCGAGGCCGAGCACCGCGGTGCCGTCGCTGACGATGGCGACCGTATTGCGCTTGATCGTCAGCGAGAACGCCTTGGACTCGTCCTCATGGATCGCCCGGCACACCTTGGCGACGCCCGGCGTGTACACATGGGACAGCTCCTCCCGGTTTTTGACCGCGATGCGGGGCGTCACCTCGATCTTGCCGCCGAGATGGACGAGGAACGTGCGGTCGGAGACGTTGACGACCTTGAGGCCCTGCAGCGAGGACAGATGGGAGACGAGCGCTTCGCGGCGCTCGTCCGGCACGTGGACGGTGATGTCGCGGATCGCCGTCTCCGGCGACGAGCGGATGACGTCGGTGGCGACGATGTCGCCGCCGCAGGCGCCGATCGTCACCGCCACCTCGCCGAACGAGATGGCGGACTTGCGGATTTCCAATCGGATGATGATGGTCGAGCTGGATGCCATGGCGGATCTTCCTTTCCGGTCGGACGGGGATGAGGAAAGGGAGCGTCGCCGCTCCCCTCCTTACGCTTCTTCGTTGATGATCACTTTTTTGCCGCGCAGCTTGAGCAGCAGCGGCACGAGCAGCCACAGGACGGCGACGAGGAGGAAGGCGAGCGAGATCGGCTTCGTCAGGAAGATGCTGAAGTCGCCGTTCGACGCCGTGAGCGCGCGCCGCATGTTGTTCTCGATCATCGGCCCGAGCACGAGGCCGAGCACGAGCGGAGCGAGCGGATAGTCGTTCTGCGCCAGGAAGTAGCCGGCGATGCCGCAGCCGATGAGCAGCAGCAGGTCGAACGTCGTGTACTGCACCGCGTAGACGCCGAACACGGAGATGGCGATGATGATCGGCAGCAGGTACTTCGGCGGCGTCTCGATGATCTTGGCGAACACCTTGACGAGCGGCATGTTGAGCACGAGCAGCATCAGGTTGCCGATGAACATGCTTGCGATCAGCCCCCAGGCGACGCCCGGATGGTCCTCGAACAGGAGCGGGCCCGGCTGCACGTTGTACATGATGAGCGCGCCCATGAGGATCGCGGTCGTGCCGGAGCCGGGGATGCCGAGCGTGAGCAGCGGGATCATCGCCCCGCCGGAGGCCGCGTTGTTGGCCGACTCGGGCGCGGCGACGCCGGCGATGGCGCCCTTGCCGAACTTCTCGGGATTGCGGCTGAGCTTCTTTTCCATGATGTAGCTGAAAAAGGAGGCGAGCGTCGCGCCGGCGCCCGGCAGCACGCCGATGAAAAAGCCGAGCAGCGAGCCGCGCGCGATCGGGCCTGCGCTTTCCTTGAGATCCTGGCGGGTCGGCAGCACGCGGCCGACCTTGATGATCTCGCCTCCGCCATAGTCGCGGTGCAGCACCGTCTTGAACACCTCGCCGAGAGCGAACAGGCCGACGGCTACGGTGAGGAATTCCAGCCCGGAGTACAGCACCGGCACGTTGTAGGTGAAGCGGGCGACGCCGGAGACGTTGTCCATGCCGATCGTCGCGAGCAGCAGGCCGAGCACGGTCATGATCAGCGCCTTGGTCATCGACTTGCCGGCGAGGCCGCTGACGGCGGCGAGGCCGAGCAGCATGAGCGAGAAATATTCCGCCGGACCGAACTTGATCGCCACCTCGGACAGCGGCTTCGCCAGCAGCACGAGCGCGACGAGCGCCACGATGCCGGCGACGAACGAGCCGATCGCCGCGATCGAGAGCGCCGCTCCCGCCCGGCCCTGGCGGGCCATCTGGTAGCCGTCGAGCGTCGTCACGACGGACGAGGACTCGCCCGGCGTGTTGAGCAGGATCGACGTCGTCGAGCCGCCGTACATCGCGCCGTAGTAGACGCCGGCGAGCAGGATGATCGCGCTCGTGGCGGCGGACGCCGGATCCTGCCCGCTCGTCAGCGTCGCCGTGACCGGGATGAGCAGCGCCACGCCGCTCATCGGGCCGATGCCGGGCAGGACGCCGACCGCCGTGCCGATGAGCACGCCGACGAAGGCGAACAGCAGGTTTTGCCATTGCAGGGCCGAAGCGAAGCCGTCGGCAAGGAATTGCAGCGTTTCCATGGGGACAGCCTCCTTCTACCCGAGATTCATCCAGGAGGGAAAGCCGGGCAGAGTGCCCTCCAGGACTTGGACGAACAAATAATAGACGCCGAACGAAAACAGCGCGGACACGAGCAGCGAGACGAGCCATCGGCCCCGCTCGATGACCTGGAAGCCGAGCAGGAGGAAGAGGAACGTGCCAAGCACGTATCCGATGTCCTCCAGGAAGTACGCGTACAGGAGCGCGGCGCCGACGAGGATGCCGAAGCGCTTGTAGTCGAGTCTCGGCTTCTCGCCGCTTGCCGCGTCCGTCATCCGGCCGCGGAGCGTCTCATAGAGCAGCCGCGCGCTCAGCAGGATGAGCAGGATGCCGAGCCCCATCGGAAAGATATCCGGACCGACGTTGCTGCCGTAGGAGCTCTCGCCGATCTTGCGGCTTTCCCAGACGAAGGCTGCGCCGACCAGCAGGAACGCGACGCCGGCGTACCGGTCGAAGATGCGGTTCATGATGCCTCACCTCGCAAGAATGGAATCGAAATCAATCGGAAATACTCGGTGTTACTTAGCCATGCCGAGCGCGGTCAGCAGCTCTTGAATCATCTTTTCCTGCTCGCCGAGGAACGCGGCGAAGTCGTCGGAGCCTTTGAATTCCGGCTCCCAGGCATTGGCCGCAAGCTCTTTCTTCCACGCGTCCGAGTCGTTCAGCGCCTGCAGCTTCTCGGCCCAGTACGCCTTCTGGTCGTCGGTCATTTCCTTCGGTCCGAACACGCCGCGCCAGATCGTGAACTCGGCGTCGATGCCGGACTCCTTGAGCGTCGGCACGTCCTTGAAGTCGCCGCCGAGGCGTTCCGGGGACGTGATGCCGAGCACGCGCACCTTGCCGGCCTTGAGGTACTCCGACGCGCTGGAGATGTCGGTGCCGATGGCGTCGGCGTTGCCGCCGAGCAGCGCCGCGATCGCTTCGCCGCCGCCGTCGTAGGAGACGTACTTGACCGCCTTCGGGTCGATGCCGGCCTTATAGGCGGGCAGCACCGTGATGAGATGGTCCATCGAGCCCGGAGCCGAGCCGCCGGCGACCGTCACCTTCGTTGGATCCGCTTTCAGATCGGCCATCAGCGACTGGATGTCGGCATGCTTGGAGTCGGCCCGCACGACGATCGCGCCGTAATCCTTGGTCAGCTGGGCGAGCGGCGTCGCGTCCTTGTAGCCGTAAGGGCTGTTGCCTTCCTTCTTGAGGTTGTTGATGAGGATCGGCGGCGAGCTGACGAACAGCCGATACGGGTTCTTCTTGTCCTGCGTGGCGTATTCGGCCATGAATACGGCGCCGCCGCCTCCGGGCTTGTTCTCGACGGTCATCGTCTTGTCGACGAGCTTGGTCTCGCCGAGCACCTTCGTCAGCGAGCGGGCGGTCTTGTCCCAGCCGCCTCCGGCTCCGGACGGAGCGACGACGACGATCGGCTTGGACGGATACGAGCCCGAGCCTCCGGAGCCGCCTCCCTCTCCGCATGCCGTCAGCGCGGACATTGCCGCTGCGGCCGCCAGCGCGGCGACGACCGGTTTCCATTTCCACGAATTGAATTTCATGACGCTTCCCCCTTGTGGTATAGTACGGATACTCCAATCAAGCGCCAATCCTTTATGATAGCGGTTACAATTGTGACTGTATCATGAACATATTCCAGCCGGCTATATTGCGCGCATACCTTGCATTTGCCGCATTTCAGCCATTTTGTTCATAAAAACCACGGAAAGGACGAGCCGACCGATGCGCCTGCAAACGAAGCTGACGCTGCTCCTCTGCGCGCTTACCTCCATCATCCTGCTGCTGCTGTCGCTCGCCTTTCGGGAGATGCTGCTCGATACGTACAAGAAACAGGAGGGCTCCAAGGCGCTCAATCTGGCGCAGATGGTCGCGGCCATTCCCGACGTCCGGGACGCTTTTGCCGAGCCGGACCCGTCGCTCATCCTGCAGCCGATGGTCGAAGAGATCCGCCGCCGCACCGATGCCGAATTCATCGTCGTCGGCAATGCCGAGGGCATCCGCTACGCGCATCCCAATGCGAAGCTGATCGGCCAGCCGATGGTCGGAGGCGACAACGGGCCGGTGTTCGCCGGTCAGTCGATCGTGTCGGAGGCGACGGGCACGCTCGGCCCGTCGCTGCGCGGCAAGACGCCGGTATACGGCGCGGACGGGAGCATCATCGGCGTCGTGTCGGTCGGCATTCTGACCGAGGACATCGAGCGCGAATCCCGCAGCTTCCTGCTGCCGATCGCCGCGCTCGCCTTGGCCGCGCTCGCCCTGAGCGCGCTTGGCGCGGCGCTCATCGCGCGCCATGTGAAGCGCGCCATCCACGGCCTCGAGCCGGAGGACATCGGGCGGCTGTATCGCGAGCAGGAGGCGGTGCTCGAGTCGGTGCGCGAGGGCATCGTCGCCGTCAACAACCGGGGCGAGGCGACGCTGCTCAACCAGCAGGCGATGCGGATGCTTGGCCTCGAGGACCGCGCGCAGCTGCTCGGACGCCCAGCGCGCGGGATTTTGCCCGACGCCGCTTTTCCACGGCCGGGCGAGTCCGAGGCCGCCGCCTACGGCGAGGAGGCGATCGTCGGCACGCGTGCGGTCATCGTCAGCCGGGTGCCCGTCAAGGATGCCGGCGGCCGCGTCGTCGGCGCCGTGTCGAGCTTCCGCGACCAGTCGGAGCTGTACCTGCTGACGCAGCAGCTGTCGCAGATGCAGCAGTACGCCGACGGCCTGCGCGCGCAGACGCATGAGTTTTCCAATAAGCTGCATACGATCTCGGGGCTGCTCCAGCTGGACCAGTACCGCGAGGCGGTCGCGTTCATCGCGAGGGAGTCCGACAGCCACAGCAGCCGCATCGGCACGATCCTCAAGGAGATTCCCGATCCCGTCATCGGCGGGCTGCTGCTCGGCAAGATCAACCGCGCGCAGGAGCTGCGGGTGGAGCTGGAGGTCGACGAGGACAGCACGTTCCGCGACGTGCCGCCGGAGCTTGACCGCTCGCAGCTCGTGACGATCCTCGGCAATCTGATCGACAACGCGCTGGAGGCGGTCAGCCACGACGGAGAGGGGCGCGTCGCCGTGCTGCTGACCGATCTCGGGCCGGATCTCGTGCTGGAGGTGGAGGACAACGGCTGCGGCATTCCGGAGGAGGCGGCCGAGCGCATCTTTGAGGTCGGCTATTCGACGAAAAGCAAGGAGAGAAGAGGCTACGGCCTGGCGCTCGTGCAGAGCTCGGTCCGCCAGCTCGGCGGCTGGCTCGAATTCCAGCCGGGCGAACGCGGAGGCACGCGCTTCACGGTCGCCATCCCCAAGCAAAGGAGCGATTCGCCATGATTCAAGTGCTCATCGTCGAGGACGACGTGCGCAACGCCGAAATCCACCGCCGCTTCGTCGGCAAGGTGGACGGCTTCGAGGCGGCCGGCGTCGCCACGGACGGCCGCCAGGCGCTGGAGCTGCTGGACATCCTGCAGCCGGACCTCGTGCTGCTGGACCTGTTCCTGCCGCATGTCGACGGCTTGGAGCTGCTGCGCCGCATCCGCGCCGGCCATCCGCGCACCGGCGTCATCATGGTGACGGCGGCCAAGGAGCTGCATCGGGTGCGCGAGGCGATCGAGGGCGGAGTGTTCGACTACCTGCTCAAGCCGGTCATTTTCGACCGGCTGCAGGAGACGCTGCTCGGCTTTCGCTCCTACCGCGAGCGGATGGCGGAGCTGGAGGCGGCCGGCGCGCTCGGCCAGTCCGAGATCGACACCCTGCTGAGGCTGCGCGAGCCGGTCGTGGAGCGGGGCCGGCCGACCGGCTATCCGAAAGGCATCGACCAGCTCACCCTCGACAAAGTAAGCGGGCTGCTCGGCGAGGAAGAGGGGCCGCTCACCGCTCCGCTGCTGAGCGCGCGGCTCGGCATCAGCCGTTCGACCGCCCGCCGCTACCTCGAATATCTCGTCAGCGCGGGCCGCTTGCAGGCCGATCTGGCCTACGGCAGCGTCGGCCGGCCGGAGCGGGTGTATCGGCGCAAGCCCTAGCCCTGGCCGCAGCGCGTGGAGGGTGCTGAGCGGGTGGTGGGCGGAACCCGCCCAGCAGAGCAGGAGCGCGGGGAGGGACGGCCGGCCGCTTCGGGCGCTGCGGCCCGGAGAGCGGGTCCTTAACGGTAAAACCGGCCCCCATTTCAATTCGTTGATCGGGCTCGACTACTGGAGTGGATGGGGCTGGAGCAAGCGTGGCAACGTTCGGCAACTTACGGGTGCGCTTTTTTACTACTGGCTATGACTAGAGCTGATAGACGAACTTGGCCGCTTTCGGAACCGGCCGCACGAAGGTAGTCTAGACCCTCTCATTGCCCGTTGCATGGTCGGCATGGCGCATCTCGCGACATTGAATTCCCGGCCAGGCAAAAGGCTCGCCTACACGCGGAAAAACCGCGTGTCGCGAGAGTCTGTAGCGCCGGACGGCGGCCTATGCGCGGAAAAACCGCGTGTAGCGGGAGGTTGGAGAGCCGTACTGCGGCCTATGCGCGGAAAAACCGCGTGTAGCGGGAGGTTGGAGCGCCGGTCTGCGGCCTACGCGCGGAAAAACCGCGTGTAGCGGGAGGTTGGAGCGCCGGTCTGCGGCCTACGCGTGGAAAAACCGCGTGTAGCGGGAGGTTGGAGAGCCGTACTGCGGCCTACGCGCGGAAAAACCGCGTGTAGCGCTCGTTCCGGGCGGAACGACAAATAGGGCTTCCCATCAGTCGTTGATACCGACCTTGGGATAGCCCTCTTGTCGTGACGCCAGCATCGCGCAGCCGCTCTGCTCGCAGCAATGTCGAGCCGCGTGCTCGTGTTTACTCCCGCGCAAGCACCGGCCCGCCACTCGCGCCCATGCCCGTCGCAGTTTCGCCCGCTCGCAGTTGCTGGAGCCCGCTCGCACCAACACTGCTCGCTCTAGCCAGCGATGCTGGCCCATTCACAACCGCGCTCAGATCCGTGCCTCCGCGCCCGCGCGGTCAGCGCAGGCGCATCTATGCGCGCATCAAGGCAGCACGTTGCCCGCAGCGCGGAAGATCGCGTACCATTCCTCGCGCGTCAGGCGGATGTCCGCCGCACGCACGCAGTCGGCGAGCCGCTCGATGTTCATCGTGCCGGTCACCGGCTGCATGTTCGCCGGATGGCGCAGCAGCCAGGCCATCGCGATCGTCGTCGCGCTGACGCCGTAGCTTTCCGCGACCTCGTCGATCTTGGCGTTCAGCTCGGGGAATTTGGCGCTGCCGAGGAACACGCCCTCGAAGAAGCCGTATTGGAAAGGAGACCAAGGCTGGATCGTGATGTCGTGCAGGCGGCAGAAGTCGAGCACGCTGCCGTCGCGGTTCACCGCCGATTCGTTTTCCAAGTTGACGTTGAAGCCCTGCGAGATCATCGTGCTGTTCGTAATGCTCAGCTGCAGCTGGTTCGCGACGAGCGGCTGCTTGACGAATTTTTGCAGCAGCTGGATCTGCATCGGGTTCTGGTTGGAGACGCCGAAGTGGCGCACCTTGCCGGAGCGCTCCAGCTGGTCGAACGCCTCGGCGACCTCTTCCGGCTCGACGAGCGTATCCGGGCGATGCAGCAGCAGCACGTCCAGATAGTCGGTGCGCAGCCGCTGCAGGATCTTGTCGACCGACCCGAGGATATGCTCCTTGGAAAAGTCGAACTGTCCCGAACGGATGCCGCATTTGGACTGAAGGATCAAGCTCTCGCGCACGCTCGGGCTCATGCCGACCGCCTCCGCGAAAATCTCCTCGCACTCGCCGGCGCCGTAGATGTCGGCATGGTCGAAGAAGTTGGCGCCGAGATCCAGCGCGCTGCGGACGAAGCGCTCCGCCCCCGGCTTGTCCAGCGAGTTGATGCGCATGCAGCCGACCGCGACCGCCGGCACCTCCAGGGCGCTTGCGCCCAGCTTGAATGTTCTCATGGATCGATAGCCTCCTTAGGCTGTTAAGGTAGGATGAATCCAGCGGATTCGAATCCGCGTCCTCCTTATTGTGGCACAGCGCAAGCAAGCGCTTCAACCTTTTTTAGAAACCGATTTCACAGTCAGCGCGGACCGGCTCGCGTACCAGGCCTGAACGACGACCGAGGCCGTCCCGTAACGGGACGGCCTCTTTGCTGTCCGGCGCTTCACCGATCGTCCTCCGGCACGACAACCTCGACATGGCCCGGCAGCAGCTGCAGCTCCAGCGGCAGGTCGGGGCCTTCTTCTCCGTCCACGTTCGTCCGCACGCGCTCGGACGAGCGCACGCTTACCTGGCGTGCCGTGAAGGCGACGACATCCTTGTGCTCCCGCAGGCTGCCTGCCCAGAGCGACCAGCCCGCCGTGAGCGTGCCGAGCCAGCCGATGTCCTTGAAAATGAAGCCGTGGATCAGGCCGTCGTCGACAGCCGCGTCCGGCACCATCTTTTCGAAGCCGGCGACCGAATTCGTCAGCGCGGCGACGAACAGCGGCGATTCGCCTTCCCAGACCTCTCCATCATATTCAATCCGCATCGGATAGGCTTTCTGCGAGACCAGCTCCTTGAGCCCTTCCTTGAGGTAGGCGAGCGAGCCCAGGCGGGACTTCTCCTCCGAGCTGACCGCCGCCACCGCTTCGGCGATGTTGCCGGCGGCGACGACGTTCGTGAACAGCCGGTCGTTGATCCGGCCCAGATCGACCGCCCGGACGCGGCTTGAAGCGAGCGCCGCGATCGCGGCTTGCGGATCGAGCGGGAGGCCGAGAGCCCGCGCGAAGTCGTTCACCGTGCCGAGCGGCACGATACCGAGCTGCGGCCGATGCTCCTGGCTCAGCAGGCCGTTGATCGTCTCGTTCAGCGTGCCGTCGCCGCCCGCCGAGACGACGAGGTCGCAGCGCATCCCGCAGGCGGAGCGGCAGAAGCGCGTCGCGTCCTGCTCGCCGGCGGTCTCGCGCAGCTCGACGTCGTAGCCTTTGGCGCGCAGCACGTCTTCGATGTCGCGCGCGTATTCGGCCGCCCTTTCCTTCCCGGAGGAAGGATTGAGGATGACCATCGCTTTGCGGGCCGGCTTTGCCTTTCCGATCTCGTTATCTACCGTGAATCCACTCATGACGACGCCTCCGTCCGCTGGTCCGGCCGCCTCCCGGCGCTGCCGTCGACCGCAAGTCATTACTACGGAATTACCACGAATGCTCCTTTTGCAAACCGCCCGGGAGGAGTCTGTTTTTTCCTATTGACAGGCAGGGGCGGCCCCCTTATAGTAATGAAGTCGCCACTGATAATCATTATCAATTACTTCATGAAACATATAAAAAGGGGTTCTTCATCATGAGAAAATGGCTTGCTCCGATCGCGCTGACGCTGGCGCTCGTCCTCAGCGCCTGCGGATCGAAAAACGACTCCAGCGGCGGCTCCGAGCCGACGGCTTCTCCGGCCGCGACCGGCACGATCACCTACCAGGCGGAATCCGGCCCGGTCGAGGTGCCGGCGAACCCGCAGCGCATCGTCGCGCTGGCCAGCGCGCCGAACGTGCTGTCCCTCGGCCTGCCGCTCGTCGGGGTCGACGAATGGACCGGCAAGAACCCGCTGTTCACGGATAAGCTGGCCGGCGTCGAGATCGTCTCCGAGGAGAACCTCGAGAAGATCGTCGAGCTTGACCCGGATCTCATCATCGCCGGCACGCACAACAAGAACCTCGACAAGATGGCGGAGATCGCGCCGACCGTCGCCTACACCTGGGGCAAGCTCGACTACCTGCAGCAGCAGGTCGAGATCGGCAAGCTGCTGAACAAGGAAGCCGAAGCCCAGGCCTGGGTCGACGACTTCAAGACGCGCGCCGCCGAGGCGGGCGAGCAGATCAAGGCGAAGATCGGCGAGGACTCGACCGTATCCGTGTACGAGTATGACGCCAAGAACATCTATGTCTTCGGCAACAACTGGGCGCGCGGCACCGAGGTGCTGTACCAGGCGATGGGGCTCAAGATGCCGGAGAACGTCACCAAGGACGTGCTCGGACCGGGCTATTACGCGCTCTCGAGCGAAAAGCTCGGCGATTACGCCGGCGACTACATCGTCCTCAGCCAGACCAAGGGCATGTCCAACCCGGTCTTCGAAACGGAGACGTGGAAGGGCATCCCGGCCGTCAAAGCGGGCCGCGTCATCACGATCGACACGGAAGCGTCGACCTACAGCGATCCAACGACGCTCGACCACCTGCTGAAGCTGTTCACCGAGCAGTTCCTGGCGCTGCCTTGATCGCGCCCTGACGCGGCGCTCCTAGCGCCGCACCGACATCGTTTCCTCCACCCGCAAGCAGCCTTCGGGCTGCCTGCGGGTTTTTTTTGTTGCTTTAACGTTGACGTGAAGGTGAAGCGGTGGTACGATTGTCGCATAATATTTCAGTAATAATATATATAGAACAGAGAGAGTGGACGCCATGTACAAGATCGAGGACATCGCGCAGATGACCGGGCTCACGAAGCGCACGATCCGCTATTACGAAGAGATCGGCCTGCTCGCCCCGGAGCGGAGCGACGGGGGGTACCGGCTGTACGGAGAGGAGCATGTCGCGCGGCTGCGCAAGCTGATCGATGCTCGGGACGCGCTCGGATTCTCCTTGCAGGAGCTGCAGCAGTATGTGGCGATCCATGAGGAGCTGACGCGGCTGCGGCAGGCGGTGCGGGAGGAGACGGGCGCGGAGAAGCGCGCCGCCGTGCTGCGGCTCGAGGACACGGTGCGGCAGCAGCTGGACGTGATCGACGCCAAGCTGGCCCAGATCGGACGCGTCCGCGACGAGTATCGGGAGCTGCAGGCGCGCATCGACGAGGCGAAGCAAGCATGGCGACAGGAACAGGAGTGACAACAGCGTGGCGAAATCGACTTTGACGGCAGAAGCCGTCCAGGAGGCGGCGCAGCCGTCGTCCAGCATCTTCAACCAGCCCCGGGCCGTATGGGCGGTCTTTTTTGCGGGCGTCATCTCGTTCATGGGCATCGGGCTCGTGGACCCCATCCTTCCGGCCATATCGGAAAAAATGAACGCGACCCCAAGCCAGACGACGCTGCTCTTCACGAGCTACAACGCCGTCATGGCGGTCGCGATGCTCGTGACCGGCCTGATCTCGAGCCGTCTCGGCATGAAGCGGACGCTGCTCGTCGGCGTCGTCATCGTAGCGCTGTTCTCCGGACTTGGCGGCATCTCCAGCGGCATCTGGGAGCTCGTCGCCTATCGGGGCGGCTGGGGCTTCGGCAACGCGCTGTTCGTCGCGACCGCGCTGACCGCCATCGTGTCGATGTCGCGCGGCGGGGTCACCAAGGCGATCATCCTCTATGAAGCGGCGATCGGCATCGGCATCGCGGTCGGGCCGCTGCTCGGCGGCGAGCTCGGCACGCTGTCCTGGAGGGGACCCTTCCTCGGCGTCGCAGGCTGCATGCTCGCGGCCTTCGTCGCGCTGATCGCGCTCATGCCCAAGGAGCGCAAGGCCGCGGCCGGAACGGCTCCCGCGCGCCGCGCCTCCTTGCTGGATCCGATCCGGGCGCTCGTCCGCCACCGCTCGCTGCTCGTATTCGGCCTCACCGCCTGCCTGTACAACATCGGCTTCTTCACGCTGATGGCCTACGCCCCGTTCGTCATGGGGCTGGAAATCCGCGGCATCGGCTACGTGTTCCTCGGCTGGGGCGTCCTGCTTGCCCTGACGTCGGTGTTCATGGCGCCGCGCCTGCAGCGGGCGTACGGCACGGTCAAGACGATGGGCGCGATGCTGGCGCTGTTCGGCCTGACGCTGCTCGCGATGGCGGTCTGGACCGACGTCCAGTGGGTCGTCATCGCCAGCGTCGTGTTCGCCGGCGCTCTGCTCGGCAACAACAACACGCTCATCACGACCGGCGTCATGAACGCCGCTCCGGTCGAGCGCTCGACGGCTTCGGCCGCTTACAGCTTCCTGCGCTTCATCGGCGGCGCGATCGCGCCTTACATGGCCGGCAAGCTCGGCGAGCATTACGGCCACAGCGTGCCCTTTTATGTCGGCGCCGGCTTCGTGCTGCTGTCGGTGGCCTTCCTGGCCGCGAACCATAAGCATATCCGCCATGTCGACCAGGCCGAGGGCCACTAGCGCGCGGCCTCCGGGCGAATGGCGGGCCGCTTCTCCCGCAGGCTCCGATGCGGGCGGGAGCGGCTTTTTTTGCCTGACGGCCTGCGATCGGGCGCCGAGGCAGTATATTTCATTCGAAGCTTGCGTTATGATAGAAGGGAATATTCGCGGATTGCAGCTTACGGAGCCTACAAGTTCGACCATACCGTGAAAATAGATCATTCAAAACGATAGGAGACCCAATGAAATTCACTGAGTTGAAGCTGATTTCCCCCATTCTCAAAGCGCTTGAGAAAGAAAGCTACACCGAGCCGACGCCGATCCAGGCGCAGGCCATCCCGGCGGCCCTCGAAGGCCGCGACGTGCTCGGCTGCGCGCAGACCGGCACCGGCAAGACGGCCGCCTTTTCCATCCCGATCATCCAGCGGCTGACGAGCCAAGGCGGCAAAGCCCAAGGCAAGCGCCGCATCCGCTCGCTCATCCTGACGCCGACGCGCGAGCTGGCGATCCAGATCGAGGACAACATCCGGGCGTACAGCCAGTTCACCGACATCCGCTGCTTCTCGATCGTCGGCGGCGTGTCCCAGCGGGCGCAGGAGATCCAGCTGGCGCGCGGCATGGACATCCTGATCGCGACGCCGGGCCGCCTCATCGACCTCATCAACCAGAAGCACGCCGACCTGCAGCATGTCGAGATCCTCGTGCTCGACGAGGCCGACCGCATGCTCGACATGGGCTTCATCAACGACGTCAAGAAGATCATGGCGCGCATCCCGGCCAAAAAGCAGACGCTGTTCTTCTCCGCTACGATGCCGCCGGAGATCAACCGGCTCGTCGAGTCGCTGCTGCATGACCCGGTCAAGGTCGAGATTACGCCCGTCTCTTCCACGGTCGACCGGATCGACCAGTCGGTCTACTTCGTCGACAAGGACAGCAAGCCGCAGCTGCTCATCCATCTGCTGCGCGACCGCTCGATCGAGTCGGTGCTCGTCTTCACCCGCACCAAGCATGGCGCGGACCGCGTCGTGCGCGTGCTGACCAAGGCCGGCATCACCGCGCAGGCGATCCACGGCAACAAGTCGCAGAACGCCCGCCAGGCGGCGCTCGGCAACTTCAAGAGCGGCGCGACGCGCGTGCTCGTGGCGACCGACATCGCGGCCCGCGGCATCGACATCGACGAGCTGTCGCATGTCGTCCAGTTCAACCTGCCGAACATCCCGGAGACGTACGTGCACCGGATCGGCCGCACGGGCCGGGCCGGCAAGAGCGGCACGGCGATCGCGTTCTGCGAGGACGAGGAGGTTCCTTACCTCAAGGACATCGAGAAGCTGACGAAAAAGAAAGTGCCCGTCGTAAGCGACCATCCGTACCCGATGGCCGGCGGCGAGCCGGTGCTTCCGTCGCTGTCGCAAAGCCAGGGCGGCGGGAACGCGCGCCAGGGCGGCGGCTCCCAGCAGCGTGATGGCGGGAACGCGCGCCAAGGCGGCGGCTCCCAGCAGCAAGGAGGCGGGAACGCGCGCCAAGGCGGCGGCTCCCAGCAGCGTGACGGCGGGAACGCGCGCC
Source organism: Paenibacillus sp. FSL W8-1187 (assembly GCF_037965485.1). Lineage (NCBI taxonomy): Bacteria > Bacillati > Bacillota > Bacilli > Caryophanales > Paenibacillaceae > Paenibacillus > Paenibacillus sp. FSL W8-1187. The sequence goes on along the minus strand of NZ_CP150181.1, from coordinate 5,428,957 downwards.
AAGGCGGCGGCTCCCAGCAGCAAGGCGGCGGCAACGCGCGTCAAGGCGGGCGTCCGCAGCCGAGCGGCCAGTCGCAGCAGCGTCCCGCAGCCGGCGGCTCCGAAGCGCAGCAGCCGGGCGCAGCCGGCGCCGGCCGCAAGCGCAAGCGTCGCCGCGGCGGCTCCGGCCGCGGTCCAGTCTCCGCCGGAACGGCTCCGTCCGCGCAAGGCGCGCGTAGCGGCCAGCCTCGCGGCTAAGGCGGCTGGCAGCCGGCCTCCGGCATATCGGCGGCCTGGCGCCGCTGATATGACGGAGGAGGACCATTTCTCGTACGGTACGCAAAGAACCTTATCTCCGCAAATGCGGGCGAGATAAGGTTCTTTTTTTATCCCGTTTTTTTTCATCTCGACTGATAATAAGAATCATTATTGGTTAATATAACAAAAGAGAAAGACGACCGCTGGCACGGCCGCCTTTCGGATGGATCACACTTTCGGTTCAAAGGTTTTGCAGTCGGTTTCGTCGGAATGGCTCGGCTTGCTGCTGCGGCTCACGACATAGATCGAAGAAGCGTTGCAGTGATTGCCGGCAGCCCAGTGCTTGCACGAGTTTACTTCACAGCGCACGTCTTTTGCCATGGATCTCACCTCCTTGGCATTAGGATGGTCGATCAGGATAGCTTTTTATACCTCCATTCGCTCGCCTTGAATCGTTGCAAGATTCGAGCGGGCTTTTTTTCGTTGCTTCGGTGAAGAAGCAATGTGTAAAAAGGCTAGACAGGAAAAGAATTTTTATTAATCCCATCATTCGTTTCGCGGAATACTGTGATTAATCGCTAACAACTTGGCCTTATCATGTCGAAATACATTCTATTCTGTTTTAGAAAGGATTATTTTCGCATGAAGATCAAGCTGAGGCACAAATTAATCGCCATTTTTGTTCTCGTCTCTCTTCTGTTCGGGCTGGCATCCGTCCTTTCCTATTTCAATGAGAAGTCGACACGGGCTTCGTACGCGTACATCACCGATGTGGCCGGGGAGCTCCGCTCCGACGCGCAGACGATCCAGATGCTGTCGGAACGGCAGGTAAGCCGGCTGAGGGCATTCCTGCTGTACGACGACCCGTCCTACAAGGAAGGGCTGTACGAGTCCAATGACGGGATCGACCAGACGATCGCGTCCGCGATGAAGCGGAGCGATGCCAAGGAGGTCCGGGAGCAGCTGGAGCGCATTCAAAAGGCGAACCATCAGTTCCGCCAGATGACCGTGCGCATCATGAACGCTTATCTCGTCAACAAACGGCAAGCCGCGCTGGAGGGGCAGAAGGACATCAAGCCGATCAGCGACGAGATCCGGGCCGAGAGCGACGCGCTGGCCACCTGGGTCGAGAAGGAAGTCATCGAGGTCGTCAAGCTGGAGGCGCAGCGTAAAGCCGAGAAGGGACAGCTGTTCATCATGGTCATCTGCGGCCTGGCTTCGGCCGCGGCGATCGCCGCCGGCTGGTTCGCCGCGCGCATGATCAGCCGTCCGCTCGCCGGCCTGAACGGCGCCGCGCAGCGGATGGCCGACGGCGACCTGACGGGGGAGCAGCCGCAAGTGCGCGGCCGCGACGAGCTGCGGGAGCTGAGCGACTCGTTCCGCCGCATGTCGGACAACATACGCGGCATGGTCGGCGGCATCGCCGTTCACGCGGGCAGCCTCGGCTCTGCGGCGGAGCAGCTGAGCAGCGGCGCCGAGCAGTCGGCGCGGGCCGCGGAGTCCGTGGCGTCGGCGATCGAGGAGATGGCTGGCGGCGCGGAATGGACCGCCGCGCGGGTGGAGGAGAACCGGGAGACGCTGAAGGAATTCGCCCAAGGCGCGGAGCTCGTCGGATCGACGTCCGCCGAGGTGCTGGAGCTGTCTCGCCGGACGAGCCAGGAGGCGGAGCAGGGCGGACGCATCGTCGCCGAAAACCTGGAGCAGATGCAGACGATCCATGCTTCGATCGAACGCGCGAGCGGCGTCGTGCACTCGCTGTCGGAGCGCTCGCGGGAGATTCGCGGCATCCTGCAGGTGCTGGGCGAGCTGTCTCGCCAGACGAACCTGCTGGCGCTCAACGCCTCGATCGAGGCGGCCCGCGCCGGCGAGCATGGACGGGGCTTCGCCGTCGTGGCCGACGAGGTGCGCTCGCTCGCCGAGCAGTCGCATCGGTCGGCGGGCTCGATCGGCGCGCTGATCGGCGCGATCCTGCAGGAGACGGAGGAATCCGCCCGGCTCATGGAGGAAGCGATGCGCAGCGCGGAGGACGGCGTCGAGGTGTCGCGCCAGGCTTCCGACAAATTCGGCGTCATTCTCGGCGGCACCCGAGGCATTACTCCGCATATGGAGGAAATGGCGGCCGTGGCGCAGCAGATCCGCGTCCGCGCCGGGGAGATGACGGAGTCCGGCCGCCGCATGGCCGAGGTCGCGCAGTCGCATTCGGCGAGCGCCCAGGAGGTTGCGGCTTCGACGGAGGAGCAGCTCGCTTCGATGGAGCAGATGCGCGCCTCCGCCCGATCGCTCGCGGAGATGGCCGACGAGCTGCAGGGGCTGGTCAGCCGGTTCCGTACGTAGGCGGATGGAGCCTTGCCTAGCGGCGGCCAGGATGCCGCTTGCTCCATGCAGCGTCCCATGGGACGGGCTTTTGCCCTCCATGGGGCGTTTTTGCTTTGCCAAGAAACGTATAAAAGGGAGGCGGGAGGAAGAAGCTAGCAGGTGGAAAAAGGAGGAGAACAGAGCCTTGAAGCAGAGCAGGTGGAGAAAAACGGCTGCGATGGCCGTATTGGCGACGGGAATCGGCGCGACGCTGGGAGGCGGCTATCCCGGACCGGAAGCGCAGGCGGCCCCGGCCCCGGCGCTTGCGCCGAGCTTGATGGACATGGCGGCCCGAGCGCCGCTTGCGCGGAACGAAATGGACGGAGCCGCGCCGTCCGTGCCCTCGCCGCAAACGTCGAATGCGACGACGGGAACGGCGGCGCGGCTGGATGCGCCGCATCAGGCAGCTGGAGCTGCGCCTGCGCCGAATGCGGCGCGCCGGGCGCCGGGCGCCGCCGCGCCAGGACAGGCAGGAAAGCCTGCGCCTCCTGGCGGCAAGAGCGGCCTCGCCGTCGCGGACGCGGCCGTCGGCCAGGCGATGGCGCGGCCGATCGCGTCGTCCGCCGAGGCGAGATGCCCGGCGCAGCCAACCAAGCCGGAGCGGCCGGGCGAAGCGTCCCAGACGGATGCGCCGTCGCGGCTCGTTTGCCTGGCGGTGGCGTTCGAGGCGACGCTGACGCCGCCGCAGCGGGAAGCGCTGCGGCTTCCTTTTACGGCCAAGCATGCCGTCAGCTGGAGCAACCGCCCCGTCGACGAGTTCCCGCGCAACGGCATCGCGCTCGGCACGCTCGGCGAGGACAGCCTGGAGGCGCTCAAGGCGCTGCTGCGGGAGGCGCTCAGCGAGGGCGGCTACGACACGGCCCGAGGCATCATCCTCGCTGACGACAAGATGTCGTCGGCCGCAGGCGGCAATCCGCGCTGGGGCTCGGCGCTGTACCATGTCGCGTTCCTCGGCGACCCGAGCAGCCGCGAGCCGTGGATGCTGCAGCTGAGCGGGCGCCATCTGGCGCTCAACCTCGCCAGCAACACGCGCGAGACCGGCGTGACGCCGATGTTCCTCGGCATCGAGCCGCGGCTGTTCTCCGCCGGCGGACGCGACTGGGCGGTCATGGAGCCGCGGCTGGAGAGCATGTACGCGATGCTGCGCTCGCTGCCGCCCGACCAGATGGCGGCGGCACGGCTCGGCGACAGCCACGCCGACGTGCTGCTCGGCCCGGGCAAGGACGGGCACTTCCCCGAGGCGGAGGGCATCCCTTACTCCCATCTCGGGGAGCAGCAGAAGCAGCGGGTGCGCGCGTCGATCGCCGCCTGGGTGCGCACGGCGGCTCCGGCATCGGCGCAGGCGCTGCTCGCGGCCTACCTTTCGCCCGAAGCGCTGGAGCGCACGTACATCGGCTGGTCGGGCTCGACGGACGACCGCGTGCCTGGCTCGTACGTCCGGATCGACGGGCCTCGCCTATGGCTGGAGACGGTCACGCTGGCGGAGGAGGCGCTGCCCGGCCGCGGCCATGTGCATACGGTGTGGCGCGACCGCAAGGCCGATTACGGCGGCTGCTTCTTTTAGGACGTGCAAGGCATGCTTGCAGCCTAAGTCCGGCTCGGCGGCATTCCGGTCGGCGACGTCCTTTTCGCCCCCTTCGCGTCAATGGCCCGGAAGCGGGTATATCTTCAATAAAACGAAGGCGCGGAGGAGAAAGGGATGCGGACGCAAGGGAGAAGAGGCAGCGCGAACGTGGAGGACCGCCGGGGCAGAGGCATCGGCGGCAAGACGGTGGTTGGGGGCGGCATCGGCGGCATCATCCTGCTGATTCTCGTCACGCTGATGGGCGGCAATCCGGGCGACCTGCTCGGCGGCGTCATCGGCGGAGCGGGCACGGAGCAGTCGCAGCCGTACGAGGAGACGGCCGAGGAGGCGGAGCTGTCGCAGTTCGTGTCGGTCGTGCTGGCCGATACGGAGGAGATCTGGGGCGGCCTTTTCCAGCAGCAGGGACTGACGTATGAAAAGCCGACGCTCGTCCTGTACGACGATGCGGTCGAATCGGCCTGTGGCACGCAGCAGTCGGCGGTGGGGCCGTTCTACTGTCCGGGCGACCGCAAGCTGTACATCGACCTCAGCTTTTATGACGAGCTGCGCCGGCAGTTCCAGGCTCCGGGCGACTTCGCCATGGCGTATGTGATCGCCCACGAGGTCGGGCATCATGTGCAGACGCTGCTCGGCACGTCGGACAAGATCATGCCGCTGCGCGAGAGGCTGAGCGAGGAGGAGTTCAACCAGTACCTCGTGCGCTTCGAGCTGCAGGCGGACTACTACGCCGGCGTCTGGTCGCATCATGCGCAGGGCAAGAGCCTGCTGGAGGAAGGCGACCTGGAGGAGGCGCTCACGGCCGCGAGCGCGGTCGGCGACGACCGCATCCAGGAGAAGGCGCGCGGCTACGCGGTGCCGGAGAGCTTCACGCACGGCACGTCGGAGCAGCGCAAGCGCTGGTTCTACAAGGGCTTCGAGTCCGGCGCGCTCGAAGGCGGCGACACGTTCGGCGCGAAGAGCTTGTAGGCGCGGAGCAGTAGAGCATGCAGAAAGGTCCTCGGGGCATGAGCCCTGAGGACCTTTTTTTGGCTGGCGGCAGGAGCCGGCAATCGAATATTCGCAGGTTCCTTCCTCGGCGGTCAGCAAGCGGATCTCGCGGTCCATGGCATCCTTCCTCATCCCCTGATGGTGTCGTCGTTCCGGCGCGGCTACCGCTTGCCGTCCCATTCCAGCCGGAACTGCTCCAGGTAGCCGAGCATGAAGTCATGGCGCTGCTCGGCGATGCGCTTGGCCGCCGGCGTGTTGAGGCGGTCCTTGAGCTTCAGCAGCTTCTCGTGAAAATGGTTGATCGCCGTGCTTTTGTCCTTGCGGTATTCCTCGGACGTCAGCACGAGGCGGTCGCGCGGAGGCAGGCCGGGATCGTGGATCGGATGGCCGACGTGGCCGGCATAGGCGAACGTGCGCGCGACGGCGATCGCGCCGATCGCGTCCAGCCGGTCGGCGTCCTGGACGACGCGGCCCTCGGGCGTGCGCATCGGGGGATTCGCCCCGCCGTTGTAAGACATCGTGCCGATGATCTCCAGCACATGCTCCCGGTCGCCGGGGGCCAGCTCGCGCGCCTCCAGCCAGGAGGCGACCTTGGCCATGCCCGCTTCCTTGGACGGGTTCAGCTTCTCGTCGGCGACGTCGTGCAGCAGCGCGGCGAGCACGCAAAGGAAGGCGTCGGCGCCTTCCTCCGCGGCCAGACGGCGGGCCATGTCGGCGACGCGCTGCACATGCCACCAGTCGTGGCCGCTCGTATCGCCGCCCAGCTCGGCGCGGGCGTAGGCTTCGGCATCGGCGAGCAGGGCGGCTGCGGACGGGCTTGGCGGCGTCGGGACCGCAGTCGGATCAAGATCAGGAGCCTGGGTCGGTTGCTCGTGCAGATTGGACACGGGGATCACAGCCTTTCGGGCAGGCGCTGGGCCTGGCGGGAATGGTTCAGGAGGCGAAGCTCCTCCGGCAGCAAAGGATCGGGAGGGCGCGGACGAGCGGGCCTCCCTTGCGGCGGCTTCTGGCTCCAGTGTAGCAGGAGCCGTTCAGGCCGCCTTCCTTGCGGCGGGCTTCTGGCTCCAGTGTAGCAGGAGCCGGGCGGCTCGTCTGCCCTTTTCGGGCGGCTTTCCGTGCCAGGACGGCCGGCTTTTGGTAGAATCAGGAGACAGAGGGCGGCCGAGGGCCGGGGAGGAGCGAGGACATGGAACAGGTGAAAGCGCTTGCCGATGCCGTTCGGACAAGCTTGGCGCAGACGATCGTAGGCAAGGGGGAGGAGGTGGAGCTGCTGCTGACGGCGCTGCTCGCCTCCGGGCATGTGCTGCTGGAGGACGTGCCGGGGACGGGCAAGACGCTGCTCGCGCAGTCGCTGGCGGCGGCGCTCGGGCTGGAGTTCCGCCGGGTGCAGTTCACGCCGGACCTGCTGCCGTCGGACCTGACGGGCATCCACTACTACAACCAGAAGGAAGGCGAGTTCCGCTTCCGCCCAGGCCCGCTGTTCACGCAGATCGTCCTCGCCGACGAGATCAACCGGGCGACGCCGCGCACGCAGTCGAGCCTGCTCGAGTGCATGGAGGAGCGCCAGATCAGCATCGAGGGCGAGACGATGGCGCTGCGGGAGCCTTTCCTCGTGCTCGCGACGCAGAATCCGATCGACAGCCAGGGCACGTTCCCGCTGCCGGAGGCGCAGATGGACCGGTTCATGATCCGCATGAAGCTCGGCTACCCGGATCGGGAGGAGGGCGTCGAGATTTTGCGGAGGACGGCGCTCGGGCAGCTGCAGCGGGGCGGGACTCCGGGCGAAAAAGACCCCGCGGCGGCAGGCGGCCGCGCGGACGAAGGGAACCGGTCCCGAGAGGCGCAGCTGCTGGAGGCGCAGCGCCGCTGCCGCGAGGTCGCGGTCCACGCCGACCTGCTCGCCTATCTCGTCGAGCTGGCGGAGGCGACGCGCGAGCATCCGGACGCGCTGCTCGGCGTCAGCCCGCGCGGCACCCAGGCGTGGCTGCGCGCGGCGCAGGCGTACGCGGCGATGCAGGGCCGCGCGTATGTGCTGCCCGACGACATCAAGCGGCTGGCGGTGCCGGTATGCGCCCACCGCATCGTGCCGCGCCGCCGCCAGGAGCCGCAGGCGGCCGCGGCCGGGCGCATCATGCAGGACGCGCTGGCGCGCGTGCCCGTGCCGAGCGAGGAGGCGCTGGCCGCGCTCGCCGCGAGCGCCGCGGGCGGGAAAAGCCGGGCTGTCGGGGCTGCCGGATCAGCTGGCGGGGTCGGGCCGGCCGGGACAAGCGGGGCAGGCCGATTTGCCGGGACAGCGGGCGAGCCGGGCGCTTCTTCGGGCTCCGGCGCGGGAGGCCGCTGATGGGGATGCTCGCGCTGCTGGCCGCGCTGGCGGCGGCGCTCGGCCTGCAGGGGCTGCTGCTCGGGCGCTGGGCGCTGCGCGGCGTGCGGGTGGAGCGCTCGTTCAGCGCGTCGGCTTGCCATGCGGGAGATGCCATCGAGATGGTCGAGACCATCGAGAACGGCAAGCGGCTGCCGGTGCCGTGGCTGCGGCTGGAGGCGATGCTGCCGGCGGGGCTTTTGTTTCGCGGGACGGGCCAGATGTCGATCAGCTCCGGCTCGATCTACCAGAACCACGCCAGCTTGTTCACGCTGCCGCCGCGAGTGCGGATCATTCGCCGCCATGCCGCCGTCTGCGCGAGCCGGGGCGTCTGGCATATGGGCACCGCGACGATGACGGGCGGCGATCTGTTCGGCCTGTTCGCGGCGTCGATCAAGGTCGAGCTGCCGTGGCGGCTCGTCGTCTATCCGGAGCTGGCCGGCCTCGAGCGGCTGCCGGAGTCGTGGCTGCGCTGGCAAGGCGAGCTGGAGGTGCGGCGCTGGGTGGCCGAGGATCCGTTCGTGACGAGCGGGGTGCGGGACTACGCGCCGGGCGACGCGATGAACCGCATCCACTGGAAAGCCTCGGCGCGCTCCGCCGGCCTGCAGGTGCATCGCTACGGCCACACGGCGAATCCGCGGGCGATGCTGCTGCTGAACGTCGAGGAGTCGGAGACGATGTGGGGCCGGGTGAACGACGCGGAGGGGCTGGAGGAAGCGCTGCGCTGCGCCGTCGCGAGCGCGGCCGAGCTGCTGCGCCGCGGCCTTGGCGCGGGCTTCGCGCATAACGCGATGCTGGCCGAGGAAGCGGCCGGCTTGCCGGACCGCGTCGAGCCCGGCTACGGCGGACTCGCGCTGGAGCCGCTGCTGGAGGCGATGGCGGCGGTGGCGCCGCAGGCGCGGGTGCCGTTTCACGAGCTGCTGCGCCAGGAGGCGGATCGGCAGGAGCAGGGAGCCGGCGGCGAGCGGCTCGATTATCTGCTCATCACGGCGCATGAGTCGGCCCGCGTGCGGGAGGCGGCGGAGCGGCTGTCCGCGCTCGGGCATGGCGTGACGATCGTGCGGCCGCCGTCCGCGGACGGGCGCAAGCGAAGGAGGGAGCCGGCATGAGCGGTCGGAAGCGGTTGGACGACGGCCTGAAAGGATGGCGGCAGGAGCCGGGAGAAGCGGATTCAGCCGCAGCGGGCGGTCCGAAGCAGAAGGACGCGGGCCGGCTGGAGCCCGGCGGCTCGAGCGGGTCGGGGCACGGGGGAGCGAGCGGTCCGGAGCAAGGCGGAGCTAGCGGTCCGGGGCATGTCGGAGCGAGCAGGTCGGGGCACGGGGAATCGAGCGGTCCGGAGCATGTCGGATCGAGCGGGTCGGGGCACGGCGGAGCGAGCAGATCGGGACACGGGGAATCGAGCGGCCCGGAGCGGGATGAGTCGGCGCTGGCGGCGGCGCAGCTGGCCGAGGATCGGCGCGGCCTGTTGCTGTGGGGCACGCTGCCGGAAACGGCGGCGCTCTACCCGGCGGCCGTGCTGGCCGCCGAATATGCCGCGCCGGCGCTGGCGGCGCCGCTGCTGTGGGCGCTCGGCGCGCTGCTGCACGGCCTCGGCGGCTGGAGCGGCCTGCGCGAGGCGCAGCGCGGCCGCTTGGGCGCCGGGCGCTGGCTGGGCGCTGGCCGCCGCGCTCGGCGCGGCGCTCGGCTGGGCGGCCGTGCCGGCCGGCGGTTCGGCCGCCGGCATCGCGGCCGCGGCGCTCGGCGCGCTCAGCGCTGCCGCCGCGATGCGCGGTCGGCAGCATGGCCGCCGCCGGTTATGGCTCGGCGGCGACGCGCGCCTGGCTCTGGCCGGGCTCGCGCTGGCGGCAGGGGTTTATTTCGCCGGCGCGGGTATCGAGCGGCTGCTGCCGTACCGGCAAAGCCTGCTGCTGTTCGCCTTCGCCGCGATCAGCTTGCTGCTGCTGCGCTGGAACGGCTGGCAGCTGCGCCGAGCGGCGCATGCGGAGGATAGCAGCCGCGCGGTAACACCGAGTATTGCCATGCTCAATCGGCGGCTCACGCTCGGCGTCGTCGCCCTGCTCGGGCTCGGCGTCCTTTGGCTCGGCCCGCTGCAGGCGCTGCTGGACGGCTTGCGCTCGCTGCTGCGCCGCCTGCTGTCCGGCTCGACAGAGCCGCCTCCTCCCGCGACGGAGCCGCCGGCCGGCGCAACGGGGATGCCGCCGATGCCTCCATCCGAGCCGCCGCCGGCTTGGCTGGCGCTGCTCAGCGATTGGTTCGGCTACCTCACCGCTGCCGCCGCTGCCGTGCTCGCGCTGGTGCTGCTTTACCGGCTCGTGCGGCGCTGGCTGCCGGAGCGGCTGCGCCGGCTGCTCGGCCAGCTGCTGCGCTGGCTGCGGCTGTCGCGCGAGCTGCGCCGTCCGGGCGTCGAGACCGGCTACGTCGACGAGGTCGTCCGCCTGGAGCGGGTCGGCGACGCCCAGCGGCGCGGCCGCCACAGCGCCGGCGGCGGCGATCCGGCCGCCGGGCCGGGCGGCGAAGCGCGCCGCCGATACCGCGCGCTGATCGCGCGCGAGATCGGCCGCGGCTACGCGTACCGCGCCGACCGCACGCCGGCGGAGCATGCGCGCGAGCTGGAACGGCGGCTCGGCGGCGGCACGTCCGGCGGTGGAGGAGACGCGGTCGGCAGCGTGAGATCCGCGTCCGGGGTTAGAGGGGGCGGAGTCGGCAGCGTGGGATCCGCGTCCGGCGGCAGTGGGGGCGCGGTCGGCAGCGTGGGATCCGAGTCCGGCGGTAGAGGAGGCGCGGGAGACGCCGAGCAGGCTGCTGCTCCATGGCGTCCTGCTGCCGAGTCGGCTGCGGCCTCTATACAGCGGGGCGCAGCTTCACGCTTGGCCCGCTGGTTCGGCGGCCGAGGCTCCGTCGACAGCGGTGCGGCTGCGCCCGCTGCGGACTCGGGCGCCGAGCTGCGCTCCGCGAACGAGCTGGCGGAGCTGCTCCGCCAGTACGAGGCGGAGCGGTACGGGGCGCCCGCTGAGGCGAATCGGCATCGGCCAGCAGCTGTGGACGGGCCTGGCTCCGTTTCAGCTGGGGCAGGAGCTTCAAGTTCCGGCGCTCTGGCCAGCGAGGACGACGATTCTAGCGATCTCCGCGACTAAGCTGGCGACCGCTCGAGCCCGGCAGGCACCCCAATTTGGGCCGCCGACTAAAATCCAGGGCACAAAAGTGCCTTGGATGCACCGAAACGGGCCGCCGAATAAAATCCAGGGCACAAAAGTGACTTGGATGCACCGAAACGGGCCGCCGAATGAAATCCAGGGCACAAAAGTGCCTTGGATGCACCGAAACGGGCTGCCGACTAAAATCCAGGGCACAAAAGTGCCTTGGATGCACCGAAACGGGCTGCCGACTAAAATCCAAGGCACAAAAGTGCCTTGGATCCTCCGAGACGGGCCGCCGAATAAAATCCAGGGCACAAAAGTGCCTTGGACCCGCCGAAACGGGCCGCCGACTAAAATCCAGGGCACAAAAGTGCCTTGGATGCACCGAAACGGGCTGCCGACAAAAATCCAGGGCACAAAAGTGCCTTGGATGCACCGAAACGGGCTGCCGACAAAAATCCAGGGCACAAAAGTGCCTTGGATGCACCGAAACGGGCTGCCGACAAAAATTCAGGGCACAAAAGTGCCTTGGATCCTCCCAAACGGGCCGCCAAATAAAATCCAGGGCACAAAAGTGCCTTGGATGCACCGAAACGGGCCGCCGACAAAAATCCAGGGCACAAAAGTGCCTTGGATGCACCGAAACGGGCCGCCGAATGAAATCCAAGGCACAAAAGTGCCTTGGACCCGCCGATGGGATCCATAAATTTGGACCGGTGGCTGCCGCTTCAGAGGCTTGGCCTGCGTGCCGCGTCCGGAGCCGTTCAATTGAAGCGCGGGCGGTCATTCCTGCCGCCCGCGCCTCTTCTTTCCTCTGCTGTTTCAAAGGGACGAGCGCGGCGGTACTCATGAAGAAAACCCTCGCGAAACGCGGGACTAGAAAGAGGCCTTCCATGAGCGCATCCCGCCCCAATGAACCGATTCCTCCATCCGACCTCGCGGACGCCGATCCATCCGATCCGCGTCGCCGCCAGCGGCCATCCGACCGCCGTCATGCAGCGAACCCGCTTCCGGCAAAAGCGGCACGCAGCGCGCCGGCCGCTGTACAGGGCGGGGATGAGCCCGCGCCCGCTCGGCCTGATTCGGGCGGAGCTTCAAGCCGTCCGCGCCGTTCTCGGCGCCCCCGCCGCCCCGGCCTGCGGCTCGTCCTGCTCTTGCTTTTCTTGCTCTTGTACGCCGGCGTCGTCCTCTATCAGGCGAACAAGCCGCTGCCGCCCGGCGTGTCGTTCGAGGGCGCGGTCCATCCTGTGCCGGCAAGCCGCATCGAGCTGCTGACCGACTTGACGTTCGAGGACGAGGACGGGGGCAAGACGACGGAGCAGGCCATTTTCTCGCGCATGCTCCGGGCGATCGGGGACGCCGAGCGGTTCGTCGTGCTTGACCTGTTTCTTTTCAACGGGTATTACAACGAGGACCAGTCGTTCCCGCCGCTGAGCCGGCCGGTCGCAGACGCCCTCATCGCCCGCAAAAAAGAGCTTCCGAATCTGAGCGTCACGGTCATCACGGATGACGTGAACACCTCCTACGGCTCGCATCCCGCTCCTGACCTGGAGCGGCTGCGGCAGGCCGGCATCGCCGTCGTCGTCACCGACGTCGATCCGCTGCGGGACTCGAATCCGCTTTATACGGCGGGCTGGCGGTTGACGGCGGGCTGGCTCGGCACCGAGGGCCGGGGCTGGCTGCCAAACAAGATGGCCAGCGGAGCCCCCGGCATGACCGTCCGCTCCTACCTCAAGCTCGTCAACGCCAAAGCCAACCACCGCAAGACGCTCATCACCGAGGTTACGCTCGTCGTCGCCAGCGCGAACGCGCATGACGCGAGCTTTTTCAACTCCAACAGCGGCTATGCCGTCACCGGCGTGCCGGAGCTGCTGGCCGAGGCGCTGCGAACCGAGCAAGCGGCGATCGACCTGTCCGGCTCGGACGTGCGGCTGCCGGGACCGGATCAGCTCGCTCCGACGCCAGCAACTGAAGCGCCGTCCTCCGCCGCATCCGATCCAGCCTCGGCATCCTCGGGTCCGTCCTCCGCCGAGCAAGCTTCCGTGCAGCTGCTGACCGAAGGCCGCATCCGCGCGCATGTGCTGCGCGATCTGGACGCGGCGGGAGCGGAGGACCGGATCTGGCTGGGCATGTTCTACCTGGCGGACCGCGACGTCGTGCAGGCGCTGGTCCGCGCGTCCGACCGCGGCGCGCAAGTGCGGCTCATCCTCGATCCGAACGAGGTCGCCTTCGGCAACTCCAAAATCGGCGTGCCCAACCGCCCCGTCGCCGCCGAGCTGCGGGACCGGACGGACGGCCGCATCGAGGTGCGCTGGTACAACACGGACGAGGAGCAGTACCACGCCAAGCTCATGCTCGTCTCCGGCCCGGACGGCGCGGTTATCCATAACGGCTCGGCCAACTTCACGACGCGCAACCTGGACGACCTCAACCTGGAGACGAACCTGCGGGTGCAGGCCGCTCCGGACAGCCGTCCCGCCGCCGAGCTGGAGGCGTATTTCCGCAAGCTGTGGACGAACGACGGCGCCCGCTACACGCTCGACTACAGCGAGTACGAGGAGAAGACCGTCTGGCTCAAGCGGCTGATGTACCGCGTGCAGGACCGGCTCGGGTTCACGACGTTCTAGTCGGGACAGTCGAGCGCTTGGACTCGAATAAAGCCGCGCGTTCCGCAAGGAGCGGGCGGTTTTTCTGCTTCGGCACTCGCTTCGGGAGCTGCATCCGCACCGCACTCGCTTCGGCACCTGCTTCGGCAGCTGCACCCGCACCGCGCTCGCTTCGGCACTCGCTCCAACACCTGCATCCGTCTCCGCACTTGCTTCGGCACCTGCCTCCACACCTGCCTCCACACCCGCATCCGTCTCGCCCCCGCTCTCGCTCTACTCCCGCCTCGGCTTGACTATTCCGGCCGAACCTTCTTCAATGAGATCAGGAATCGAACTTGGGAACGGAGGAGACAGATGGCGCTGCTGCTGGCAGGAGAGAAGGGCTTCGAGGTGGAGGCGATCCTGTTCGACAAGGACGGGACGCTGATCGAATTCAGCTACACATGGGGAGTATGGACGCGGCATATGCAGGAGGCGTTCGCGGAGCGGCTGCGGGGAAAAGGGTTCCCGGACCTGCCGCGCGAGGAGCTCGGCCGGGAATGGGGCATCTCGTTCGCGGAGAGCGGCATCGCCTCCGGCTATGACCGGAACGGTCCGCTCGCGGCCGGCACGCTGGCCGAGCTGCTCGCGCTGCTCGCGGCAAGCGGCTACCGGCGCGGCCTCGGCTGGAGCGAGGCTCGCGTCTTCGCCCAGGAAAGCCTGCATCTCGCCGAGAGCCGGATGCAGCAGGAGCGGCCCGCGCTGGCGCTGCCCGGCGTGCCGGAGCTGCTCGCGTCCTGCCGCGAGCTCGGGCTGCCGGCTGCGGTCGTCACCGCAGACGAGACGACATCGGCCGTGCAGCATCTGAGCTGGCTCGGGCTGGACGGCTATTTTGCCGAGATCATCGGCACCGACCAGGTCGACCGCGGCAAGCCATACGGCGACATGGTCGAGCTCGCCTGCCGCCGGCTCGGCGTCGATCCGGCGCGCGTCGCCGTCGTCGGCGACACGAACGGCGACATGCTCATGGCGCGGGCGGCCGGAGCGGGAGCCGCCATCGGCCTGGCCGACGCGGACAAGGCGCAAGAGCTGCCGGACGCGGATGTCGTCGTGCCGTCCTGCGCGCAGCTGGAGCTGCAGCGCTAGGGCGTGTTTGCAGCCCCGCTCAAGCGGGCAGGGAAGAAGGGCGACGGTTCTCGGACCGTCGCCCTTCGATTTGACGCGCCCCTCCGATGACTGGATCGACGCCCGCCACGGGAACGCCATATCTGCCTCCGGGACGCCACGCATTCCTGTGATATTCTGGAAGAAAACGTAAAATTGGAGGCGCTTCCGAATGACCTCATGGAGGCAAGCGGTCCTGCTCGTCAGCGGACTGGGACTGTCCTATCTCGGCAACTGGATCTACTTCGTCGCCATCAACCTGACGGTGCTGGACCTGAGCGGCGGCTCGGCGGCCGCCGTGGCGGTGTTGTTCGCGCTGCGCCCTGCGGCGCTGCTGCTGACGAACTTCTGGTCGGGCAGCATCGTCGACCGCGCCGACCCGCGGCGGCTGATGATCGCCTCCGATCTCGTGCGCGGCGCGCTGATGGCGGCCATTCCTTTCGTCTCCACGCTGTGGGGCATCTACGCGCTCGTGTTCCTGATCGGGCTTGCCGGCTCGTTTTTCGGTCCCAGCCAGCAGGTGTACATCGTCAAGCTCATCCCCGGACAGGAGCGAGCGCGCTTCAACTCCATCCTCGGCATGAGCAGCTCCGGCGCGTTCCTGCTCGGACCCGCCGTCTCGGGCCTGTTCATCCCGCTATGGGGCGCAGACTTCAGCATCTTCTTCAACGCCGCGACGTTCTTCGCTTGCGCCGGCATGATCGCGCGGCTGCCGTCCGTGGGCGAAGGCGCAGCGGGCGCGCCTGCGGCTCCCAAGGAGGCCGAGGCGGATCGGGGCGAGCCGGCTGCCGGTGCAGCCGAACGCTCCCCTCATGGCTCGAATTCCGCCGACGAACCGAGCCTCCCTTCCGGCTCCGCCCTGGCTGCGCCAGGGAAAGTCCGGCTGCCGCGGCTGCGGGCATGGGCCGC
The DNA here is from genome assembly GCF_037965485.1 of Paenibacillus sp. FSL W8-1187. Lineage (NCBI taxonomy): Bacteria > Bacillati > Bacillota > Bacilli > Caryophanales > Paenibacillaceae > Paenibacillus > Paenibacillus sp. FSL W8-1187. The sequence goes on along the minus strand of NZ_CP150181.1, from coordinate 5,413,640 downwards.
CGACTGGCGGGAGGTCGGGCGCTTCGCCCGCTCGGCCAAGCCGTTCCTGCTCGTGTACGGCCTTTTCCAAGGCGCGATGCTGCTCGGAGCGGCGATCGACTCGCAGGAGGCGACGTTCATCCGCGAGCAGCTGACGCTGTCCCCGGAGGCGTACGGCCTGCTCGTCAGCATGACCGGCATCGGGTCGCTGGCCGGCGCGTCGACGGCGGCGCTGCTCGCCCGGCGCGTTCCTTTCCTCTGGTACCTCGGCGGCGGCACGTTCATGACCTGCGTCTTCTATTTGCTGTTCTATCTGTCGGATGGGTTCTGGATGCCGTCGGCGGCGTTCATCGGGCTCGGGTTCGGCATGGCGTATGCGGGAGCGGGCTATGCGACGTACTTCCAGCAGCAGGTGCCGGCGCAGCTGATGGGCCGCGTCGCCAGCGCGTCGGACATGGCACAGGGCGGGCTGCAGATCGCGCTTACGCTGCTCGTCGGCCTGCTGGCGGACCGGCTCGGCCTGCAGCCGGTATGCGTGGCCGTTGCCGCGCTCGCGGCCGGACTGGGGCTGGCGCTCTTTCTCCGCACGTCGCTGTTCAGGCGGTCGATGGGGGCAGGCGGGCCTTCTACGCTCGGAATGTGAGGCGCATGGCAACCTTTGGCAGGCGGCGGGCGTCAGGAAGGGCAGAAGAGGCGTTCGGTCGAGCCGAAGCCGACCCGAGAAAGGGGAGCGTGTCATGCGAGAACCAGCCGTTCGGCAGCAGGAGGGAAATGTCCTCCGCGCGCCGTCGTACCCTTCCGCCGTCCCGCCTGTCCGTGCCGAAACCGCCGCAGTAAACCGCCGCCGTCCGGATCTAGAGAGGCTGGACGGCTCCAGGCTGAACCATCGCCGCCCGGTTCGGCAGGGGCCGGCAGCCCCCGGCCTGCGCCATCGCCGCTTGCTTGGTCTGCTTGCCGCGCTCGCCCTGCTGGCCAGCGTGCTGGCGGGCTGCGGCTCAAGCGACGACGCGGAGTCGCCGGCCGTCTCCACCGCTCTACCGTGGATCGGACATGCCGTGCGCGTCGAGGAGGGGCGGTTCCTGTTCACTTCCTCCGCGCCCGGTTTGCCGAGCAACGAAGCGGTCTGGGTCGCGGTCGGAGGCGAGCTGGAGCTGCCGCCGGTCGGACAGAAGGTATCCGTCGATTTTCAAGGCGGAGCGATCGCGACCAGCTATCCCGGACAGGGAACCGCCCGCGTCATCAAGCATCTGCAGGAGGAGGGAGAGCCGTTCGCAGGCGCGTCGCTGACGGCGGCCGAGGCGATTCGCCGGGCGCTGGAGCAGCTGCCGGAGCTCGCCGTTCCGGTCGTGCAGGGAGTCGTCTATGCGGCGGACGATGCGAGCTGGACGGTGCGGCTGGAGGATGACCAGGCGAAGGACGAACGAGTTCAGGAGGTCCGGATTCCGGATGCAAAGACGCCCGCCGAACAAGGAGCGTCCATGACCGGACATGTCGTCCGCATCGACAAGGGCGGGTTCCTTCTCACGGGAGAGGGCGGCCCGTCGGGCAACGCCCTGTCCGTCACGAGCCCTGTTTCCGTCGAGCTCGGTCAGCAGGTGAGGGTCCGTTTCGACGGAGGAATCAACGAGTCCTATCCCGCCCAGGCGAAGGCGGCGTCCGTCGAGCGGATCGACAGCGGCGACCCGCAGAAGCTGGCCCTGTCGCGGGAGAAGGCGATCCGCATGGCTCTCGAACAGGCGCATGCGGCCGTGCCGATCATCGTCGAAAGCTCGTACCAGGAAAACGGCGCGAGCTGGACCGTCGTCATCCAGGACGGCATGGATGCCGAGGCGGAGCCGGAAAGCATCGGCATCCGAGTCGATGCGTCGACCGCGCCGTGAACCCGGCGCTGGACACCATCGATTCGTCGATAGCGGCAGGAGCCGGCTCGTCTCGGGACGAATAACCTTTGCGATGAGCCTGGAGCTGTCTATCCGAGGAGGAGAAAGAGATGAGCCTAGAAGAGGCTGTGGGACAAAGCGGGGACGTCCGCGCCGAGCTGAAGCGCCGGCTGAACCTGAGGGAGCTGGGCGGCTTGCCGGCCGAGGGCGGCAGGCGGGTCAAGCCGGGACATCTGTACCGGTCGGGGGAGCTGACCGATCTGAGCGAAGGGGAGTTCCGCCTGCTGGAATCGCTCGGGCTGGCGTTCGTCTGCGACCTGCGCACGGCGGACAAAGGGGCCGAGGTGCCGACGCCGCGCATCGGCGAGGCGCCGTATCTGCAGCTGCCGGTGTTCGGCGGCAACTTCAGCTCCGGAGAGATTCCGAAGCTGCTCGGCCAGCTCGCGGTGGGCGGCCAGCTCGACAATCCGCTGCCCGGCATCTACCGGCAGTTCGTGACCGACGAGCATACCCGCGGCGCCTATGCCCGCCTCATGCGCGCGCTGCTGGAGGCGGAAGGCCGCCCGGTGCTGTGGCATTGCACGGTCGGCAAGGACCGCACGGGCTTCGCAGCCGCCGTCGTGCTGCTGGCGCTCGGCGCCTCGGAGGAGACGATCGCGGCCGACTACATGGCGACCGAGGGCACGCGGCCGGAAGCGACGGAGCGCATCCTCGCCCAGGTCGGCGCCGTGCTGCCGGACGAGCGGGTGCTCGGCTTTGTCCGCTCCGTGCTGGGCGTGTCGCCGGAGTACATCCATAGCGCGCTGGACGAGATGCGGCGCGTGTACGGCTCCACCGTCGGCTACCTCGAGCAGGCGCTCGGCGTGAGCGCGGAGGAACGCCGCTTGCTTCGGGAGCGGTATTTGGAGTAAGGGGGCGCGGCTTCTAGAAGGCCCGCTCGATTGCCTGCGTGGAAAGGGAGGGACAGGATGGCTTTCGCCTACGAAGGAATCGACCATGTGCAGCTGGCCGCGCCGGCGGGCTGCGAGGAGGAGGCTCGCCGCTTTTACGGCGGCCGCCTCCAGTGGGAGGAGCTGCCGAAGCCGCCCGAGCTGGCGAAGCGGGGCGGCGTCTGGTTCCGCTGCGGCCGGCATGAGGTCCATATCGGCGTGCAGGACGGCTTCGTGCCGGCTCGCAAAGCGCATCCGGCCTTTCTCGTGACGGGGCTGGAGGAGCTGCGCCGGGCGCTGGACGAGGCAGGGATCGCGACGGCCGACGACGACGCAAGGCAAGAAGAAGGCATCTTGCGCTTCTACGCGCAGGATCCGTTCGGCAACCGGCTGGAGTTCATGGAACGGGTATAGCCGCATCCGACTAAAAGAGCCGTACCGCCGTCAGCAAGCTGACGAACGGTACGGCTCTTTTGCGATTACTTCTTCTCGCCGGTCAGGATCGACTCGATGCGCTCGACGATCTCGGCGTCGAGCTTCACGCCGGAAGCCTTGGCGTTCTCGACGACCTGCTCGGGACGGCTCGCGCCGACGAGGGCGCTGGCGACGTTCGGCTGGCGCAGAATCCAGGCGAGCGCCAGCTGGCCGACCGTCAGGTCGAGCTCTGCCGCCACGTGCGCGAGCTGCTTGACCTTGCCGATCTTCTCCTCGGTGATGCCGTTTTTGACCCAGTCGAGCTTGGCCGCGCGGCTGTCCGCCGGGATGTCGGTCGCCGACGTGTACTTGCCGGTCAGCAGCCCTTGGGCCAGCGGCGAGAAGACGACTTGTCCGACGCCGCTGCGCTCGCTGTACGGGATGATCTCCGGCTCGATGTAGCGGTTGAACATGTTGTACTGCGGCTGGTTGACGACGATGCGGTCGAGCAGATAGCGGTCGGCGATCGCATGCGCTTCCGCGATCTGCGACGCCGTCCACTCGCTCACGCCGACGTACAGCACCTTGCCGGCGCGCACGAGGTCGTCCAGCGTGCGAAGCGTCTCGTAGAGCGGCGTCTCCGGATCATGCCGGTGGCAGTACATGATGTCGACGTAATCCACGTCCAGCCGCTTCAGGCTCGCGTGGAACTGGTCGGTCAGATGCTTGCGCGAGAGGCCGCGGTCGTTGGGCAGGTCGCCCATCGGCCAGAACGCCTTGGTCGCCAGCACATAGGAGTGGCGCGGGAACGCTTTGATCGTCTCGCCGAGCAGCGTCTCGGCCGCTCCGCGCTCGTACACGTTCGCCGTATCGAAAAAGTTGATGCCCAGATCGTATGCCGTATGGATCGCCTTGACGGCGTTCTCGCGTTCCACGTACCCTCCGTACGTCAGCCAGCTGCCCAGGCTGATGTCGCTCACCTTGACGCCGGCGCTTCCCAGCCTGCGGTAATTCATGCTCATCGGGATATCCCTCCATTGGAATCGGATTTCGGAACAGCCTCTATTCTACGCATGTTTCTACCGGGATGGAAGTAGTGAAAAATTCGTCACTTTATTATACAAGGGTTATCTACTATACTTGAGGTTACTAGCTTACGAGAAGGAGACGTTCGACTTGGCTGCCAACAACTATGTACCGAAAAAGCCCGACGTGATCAACTGCAACATCGAAAAGACGCTGGACGTCATCGGCGGCAAATGGGCCTTTCTCGTCCTGCGGGAGCTGTTCGTCGGCACGCGCCGCTTCGGCGAGCTGCAGCGGCTCATCCCGGCCGTCAGCCCGCGCGCGCTCACGAGCACGCTACGCCATATGGAGCAGAAGGGCGTGCTTGAACGCAAGGTATACCCGACCGTGCCGGTCACGGTCGAGTATACGCTGACGCCCAAGGGCGAGGATCTGCATCAGATCATCCGGGAAATGAAGCTCTGGGCTTCCAAATGGACGTGAGGCTGGCTGCGGCGGCCGCCGCGCTTGCGGAGCCCCGCTAGACGCGCCGGCCGCTCGAGCGCAGGCCGAGCCGCTTGCGCTGCAGGAACGCGGCGCCGTATTCGCCATGCGGATGGATGCGGGCATGCTCGATCTGCACGGTGGAGTGGGAGATGCCGAAGTTCTTTTGAAGCGTGTCGTTGATGGCTAGAATGATGCAGTGGGGCTGGATGCGCTCGTCGGCGAACACATGCGCGGTCAGGGAGTAGTGCTCGGTCGACACGGCCCACAGATGCATCTCGTGCACGTCCTCGACGCCCTCGACGGCGCGGATCGCCCGGCGGATCTCCTCGAGATCGAAGCCTCCCGGCACGGACTCCATCAGCACGAGGTACGCCTCGCGCGTGATGCGCGCGCCGCCGGCGAAGATGATGCCCGCGATGACGAGGCTGACGAGCGGGTCGAACCAGACGCGCCCGGTCCAGAGGATGAGCAGCGCGGAGGCGATGACGCCGATCGAGCTGAGCAGGTCGCCGATGAAGTGCCAGAGCGCGCTGCGCACGTTCAGGTTGTCTTCCTCCTTCATGCTGCGGCTGAGCACGATCGTCAGCACGATGTTGACGACGAGCCCGATCGAGGCGATGCCGAGCATGAGGCCGAAGTCGATCGGCTCCGGCCGCAGGAAGCGGCGGACGCCCTCGATCAGGATGCCGACGGAGATCGCGGCCAGCGCCAGCCCGTTCAGGAACGAGGCGATGATCTCGAAGCGCAGATAGCCGAACGTATAGCGCGAGTCCGGCTGGCGCGACGCCATGTAGATGGCGGTCATGCTGAGGCCGAGCGCGATGACGTCGGAGATCATATGAGCGGAGTCGGAGAGCAGCGCGAGCGAGTTCGACAGCAGGCCGCCGACGATTTCCACGATCGTGAAGAAAAAGGTCAGCAGCAGCGTGATCCAGAGCGTGCGCTTGGAACGGGATTGCGTTTTGACATGCTCCAGGTGATGATAGTCTGGCATGGGGGTCGCGACCTTTCCGGATCCGGGGTGCGGAGCACGGCAGCCGCCGCTGTCCGGCGCCCTCGGATCTAAATTAGATTAATTATTATATTAACTCAATTCTTACATGGTTGCAATTATTATAAATGACAATGATTGTCAGTCTCAGAAAAGAGGAATGGAACGATGACTTCCCTGTATGGATTCACTTTGGATGGGCTGGAGGCTTGGCTCGGCGAGCGGGGACACCGCAAGTTCCACGCGATGCAGGCGTGGGAGAGCCTCTACCGCAAGCGGGTGCGCGACTTCGCGGGCATGGAGGCGGCCGGCGTCAAGCCGGAGGTCGCGCGGCTGCTGGAGGCGTCGTTTGCGATCGGCACGCTGGAGGAGCATACGCGCCAGGAGTCGGTGGACGGGACGGTGAAGTTCCTGTTCCGCCTGCAGGATGGCAACCTGATCGAGACGGTGCTGATGAAGCATAAGTTCGGCCTCAGCGTCTGCGTGACGACGCAGGTCGGCTGCAACATCGGCTGCAGCTTCTGCGCGAGCGGGCTGCTCGCCAAGAGCCGCGATCTGACGGCCAGCGAGATCGCCGAGCAGATCATGCGCGTGCAGCTGTTCCTCGACGATGCGGGGCATGGCCAGCGGGTGAGCCATATCGTCGTCATGGGCATCGGCGAGCCCTTCGACAACTACGCGCATCTGATGGACTTCCTCGCGATCGTCCAGCATCCGAAGGGCCTCGCCATCGGCCCGCGCCACATCACCGTGTCGACGAGCGGCCTGACGGCCAAAATCCGCGAGTTCGCGGACAGCGGCGTGCCGGCGAACCTCGCCGTGTCGCTTCATGCCCCCAATGACGAGCTGCGCACGCGCATCATGAAGATCAACAAGGCGTACCCGATCGCGAAGCTGCTTGACAGCATCGACTACTACCTCGAGCGCACGCGCCGCCGCATCACGCTGGAGTACATCCTGCTGGCGGACGTGAACGACCGCCGCGAGGAAGCGCAGCAGCTCGCCGAGCTCGTCCGCTCCCGCCCGCAGCTGCTCCGGCTGGCCAACGTCAACCTCATTCCGTACAATCCGGTCGACGAGCATAGCCAGTATCGGCGCAGCACGCAGGAGGCGATCGACGGCTTCTACGACGTGCTCAAGAAAAACGGCGTCAGCGTCAGCGTGCGGCTCGAGCACGGCGCCGACATCGACGCCGCCTGCGGCCAGCTGCGCAGCAAGCAGCTGCGCGGCGGCGAGGGCAAGGAGCCGGCCGCTGCCGGCGTGTAGGCGCATCACGGCCTCCAGGGCTGCCCCGAACGTCCTTTGCGGACGGGACGGGGCAGCCCTTCTTTGGCTATATCCGTTTCCTCCCTTTACCGGGCCTGCGGCAGGCTTCCATAATGGAGTCATCAAGGACGCCGACAGGCGGACAGGGACAGGGACAGGGACAGGGAGGAACGCCATTGATCGGGACGAAGATTCGGGCGCCAAGGCTGCCGGACGATTACGACGGCATGGCCGCGCTGTGGAACGAGTGGCTGGCGGAGCCGACGACGGCGGAGGGGCTGGCCGAGGAAGACCGCAAGATGTACGAACAGGGACAGCTGCATCGAAACGAGGAAGGCAAGCTCGCGGGCTACGATCGGCTGCGCCAGGTGGCCGAGGCGGAGGACGGACGGCTCGTCGGCTACTCGACGATCTGGCGCGCGCCCTGGACGCCGCCGGGCATGGTGAACCACTTCGTGCTCGTCGCCGCCGACGCGCATGGACAGGGCATCGGCGCGGAGCTGACCCGGAGCTCCCGCGAGTGGGCGCGAGAAGCCGGCGCGGACACGCTGCTCAGCGAATGCTGGGACGATGACGAGCGGGCGATTGCCTTCGCGCGCCGCGGAGGGTTCGAGACGGAGCGGCGCTCGTGGCAGTCGGTGCTCGATCTGACGGACGGCCAGGACCCTTCGCAGCCGGAGGACAGGATGATCATCGAGCGGCTGGAGGAGGAGGGCATCGCTTTTGCCTCGCTGGCGGACCTGCCTCCGGGAGAGGAGACGCTGCGGCGGCTGCATGAGCTGTGCACGTCGACCTATACGGACATCCCCGGCTTCCTCGGCGAGACGATGCCCTACGGGGAATGGCTCAAGTGGGGCCTGCAGGTGGAGGGCTACGCGCCGGCGCGGGTGCTCGTGGCGATGGACGGAGAGCGTCTCGTCGGCATCTGCAACGTCATCTACAACGAGGATTCCGGCGGCATGTACCACGAGTATACCGGCGTCGCGCGGGAATATCGCGGCCGCGGCATCGCCCGCGCGCTCAAGCTGCTGTCGATCCGCCTCGCGCTGCGCGCCGGGGCCCGCTATTTGCGGACGGACAACGACTCGCTCAACGTCCCGATGCTGGCGATCAACCGCCGCCTCGGCTACCGGCCGCTGCGAGGCCGCCATCGCCTGATCGCGACGCTGGAGCAAGGAGCTTCGACCCGGGAGGGCTCCGGCGCCGGCCGGACCGGAGCGCCGACGGCTTGAGGAAATTCGCCCGTCCTCTGCCGCGTCGGGGCCGCCGCTCAGCATGGTCCGGCTCGATTGTGATACACTAGAGGGCATATGCGACCCGATAGGAGAGAACGATCATGGCGAATGAAGAAATAATCCTGACGGCCGAGGGACTGGCCAAGCTGGAGGCGGAGCTGGAAGACCTGAAGGGTCCGAAGCGCCGCGAGCTGGCGCAGCGGATCAAGACGGCGATCAGCTACGGCGACCTCAAGGAGAACAGCGAGTACCACTCCGCCAAGGAAGACCAGGCATTCATGGAGACGCGCATTCTGCAGATCCAGGCGATGCTCAAGAAGGCGCGTGTCGCCGACAGCTCCGATACGTCCAAGGTGACCGTCGGCTCCCTCGTCTCGCTGCTCGATCAGGAGTTCGACGAGAAGCTGCAGTACCGCATCGTGGCGCCGGCCGAGGCCGACGTCATCGACGGCAAGATCTCGTACGAGAGCCCGCTCGGCAAGACGCTGATCGGCAAGCGGGTCGGCGATACCGTCGAGGTCGACGCGCCGATGGGCAAGATCCAATACAAGGTGCTGGAGATCAAGAGCGCCTGATTTCGCAAAAAAAGCGCATCGTTCCCGGAAGGGGACGATGCGCTTTTTTCGATATTAAAGAAAGGATATCTTTTCAGGCAATGGAGTGAGATTTTTCGATGAGAACCATCATTGGGAGCGATTCGTAGAGAAGAATCGAGACCGCATGCGGCCGTAATGAATTAGGTGTACGAGCGTTCGTCGACATGAGCGCGTGCTAACGTCATTTTTGCCTTTAGAGAGCGCGGTTCGTCGGCATCAGCGCGTGCTAACGTCATTTTTGCCTTTAGGGAGCGCGGTTCGACGGCATGAGCGCGTGCTAACGTCATTTTTGCCTTTAGGGAGCGCGGTTCGACGGCATCAGCGCGTCCTAACGCCGTTGGAACCTTCGCTCTCTGCAGAAGCCAGAAGCGAGACGGAGTTCGTGGAAGATAACAAGTTAAAAAGGTTCAACTTGAAAAAGTAATCATCATAATGCCCATCGTTAGGATATAACAAACAATATATATTGATTGGCTTACTCAAATTGTCAAGAACCCCACGCTTTTCTTAAAAGCGTCGGATTTCTTTTTGTTGTTTGCTCCTTTTCAGGCCGAGTGAAATAGCATTCTACGCCGGTAGCCAACAGGGGCGTTTTGGATGCATTTCCTCTCTTGCTCCTATCGCCGCCTGCTTAGACGGCAGGAGCTCTCGCCCGCCTATTGCAGCTTCGAATCGACGGCGCGGGTGCCGTGGCCCTGGCGGGACACTTCGTCGAACAGCTCGGCCGGTCCGGCCGCCGCAGGCAGATGCTTCAGCAGCAGGTCCTCCAGGTCGCCGACGGTCGCCGGGCGCGCCCGGCGCGTCAGCTGGTAGCCGAGCAGGCCGTTCGGCTCCAGCGTCGCCCGCTCGATCTCGCTCAGGCTGGAGATGCCGAGGTTGCGCAGCTGCATCTCGATCTGATCGACGGAGTGGCGCAGCTTGCGCAGGTTCGCCTCGTGGATCTGGCCGTTCTCGATGATGATCTTGGAGCCGCCCCGGACGAGCCGCTCGAACCGGTTCGACTTGAGCTCCAGCCAGTCGACGGCCAGCAGCGTAAGGATGAACATCACGGCGGAGCCGATGGCGATCCAGAGGTGGTGGTTGGCGATCGGCTGCACGATCGTCGTGCCGATCGAGATCATGATGACGGCTGGCGCGATGCTCATCTGCGACAGCGGCTTGCGGCCGGCGGCACGCAGCAGGACGATGCCTACGAGCACGAGAAAAGCGGATTTCCAAACCCAGTCGAACGACATGCAAAGCCTCCTTTATGGCAGAACGAGGATATCCATAGGGTAGGCAGCGCAGCCGGGGATTATGTGGCCGAAGGAAAAAGCTCGCCAAAAAGCCCCGGCATTCGCTGCCGGGGCTTGGGATCGGGCTACTCTCGTTTACTCGAAGAAAGTCTTCAGCCGGTCTGCGATCGCGTCCGCGTCCGCCGGCGACAGCTCGACATACGTCGGGCGCTCGAACAGCTCCGCGATCTGCGGCGGGTACGTCTGCTCGATGCCGACCAGCCGGATCGACTCGTCGAACTTGGCCGGATGCGCCGTCGCCAGCGCGACGACCGGGCTCGCCGGAGCGATGCGGTCGGCGGCTGCGACGCCGCAGGCCGTATGCGGATCGAGCAGATAGCCGGTGTCGCGATGGTAGCGGGCGATCGTGTCGAGGCATTCCTCGTTGCCGACCGCATGGGCGGAGAAATCCGCCTGCACGGCGGCGAGCTTGTCGGCCGGAATCGAAAGGGAGCCTTGCTGCTTGAACTGCTCCATCAGCCCGGCGACGCTCGCGGCGTCCTCGCCATAGAGATAGAACAGGTAGCGCTCGAAGTTGCTCGCGACCTGGATGTCCATCGACGGGCTGTGCGTGCCGCGGAACTCGCCCGGCTGATACACGCCCTCGGCGACGAAGCGGGCGAGGATGTTGTTCTCGTTGGTCGCGAGGATGAGGCGGTCGACCGGCAGGCCCATGCGCTTGGCGAGGTAGCCGGCGAAGATGTCGCCGAAGTTGCCCGTCGGCACGCTGAAGCTGACCGGGCCGGCATGTCCGCGCTTCGCCAGCTGCAGGTAGGCGTAGAAGTAGTAGACCGTCTGCGCGAGGATGCGGGCGATGTTGATGGAGTTGATCGCGCGCAGGTGGTAGCGGTGCTTGAAGTCCACGTCGGCGAACAGCTCCTTGATGATGCGCTGGCCGTCGTCGAACGTGCCGTCGATCGCCAGGTTGAGCACGTTGGCGTCGTCGATCGTCGTCATCTGCAGCTCCTGCACCCGGCTGACCTTGCCGTGCGGATGGAGGATGCAGATGGAGATGCCTTCCTTGCCGCGCACGCCCTCGATCGCCGAGGCGCCGGTGTCGCCGGACGTCGCGCCGAGGATATGGATCGTCGAGCCGGTCTTGGCCGCGACGTAGCGGTACAGGTTGCCGAGGAACTGCAGCGCCACGTCCTTGAACGCGAACGTCGGGCCGTGGAACAGCTCCAGCACGTCCAGGCCGTCCCGCAGCCCGCGCACCGGCGTCACGTCCTCGTCGCGGAACGTGGCGTAGCTGTCGTCCACGAGCTGCTTGAGCTCCGCGCGCGGAATTTCGTCCCCGATGAACAGGGAGAAGATCTCAAGGGCGAGCTCTTGGTAGCGAAGCTCCTGCCACTGCTTGAGCGCAGCCTCGGACAGCTGCGGCAGGCGGGCCGGCACCAGCAGGCCGCCGTCGTCGGCCAGTCCCATCAGGATGGCGTCGACGAAGCCGACCCCGGACACTTTCCCTCTCGTGCTGATGTACTCCATATCGATCCCCTACTCTGAGTGAATTTTTCGTTATTGTATCAGAAAAGCCCCCTCTTACCCACCCCTCGCGGGTAAAATAAAGGCAGATTCATGGCAGATCGGAGAAGGAGAGGACGCGCATGGAATGGATGCCGGTCGATCAGGACTTTTTCCGCCGGCCGACGCTTGCGCTGGCGCGGGCGCTCATCGGCATGGCGCTCGTCAAGGAGACGCCGGAGGGGAGGGCGGCCGGCTGGATCGTCGAGACGGAAGCCTATTGCGGCCCGGACGACCGGGCGGCGCACAGCTACGGCGGCCGCCGTACGAAGCGCACGGAGGTCATGTTCGGCGAGCCGGGACATGCTTATGCGCATGTGATGCACACGCATTGCCTGCTCAACATCGTCAGCGAGCAGGCGGGATGTCCGCAAGGCGTGCTCATCCGGGCGCTGGAGCCGTGCGAGGGGCTGGAGCTGATGGCGCGCAGGCGCGGCCTCGGCCTCCGGCCGCATGAGCTGGCCAGCGGACCGGGCAAGCTGTCGCGGGCGCTCGGCATTACGATGGCCGATTACGGCCATGCGATGTGGGTGCGGCCGCTGTTCGTCGCGGCCGGGCGCGAGCCGGGAGAGATCGTGGCCGGCCCGCGGGTCGGCATCGGCAATAGCGGCGAGGCGCGGGACTATCCGTGGCGCTTCCGCGAGGCGGGTAACCGGAATGTGTCGCGGCCGCGATAGCGCGTTTGGCAAAACTAGAAATTGCATTTTTTTGGAATGAATGCTGTAGTAGAGTAGAGAAAGCATTCATTATGATCCATGGGGGAATCTGATTGTGATATTGTTGCCGATGCCGGCGCTCCTGCGCCGAACGCTTGTCCTGGCGATGGCCGTATTGATCGCGCTGGGGGGCGGGCTGCTGCCTGCGCCGCCAAAGGCCAATGCCGCTTCTGGAATCGAGCCGATGCTCGGGCAGGTCGCGCTGTTCGCGACTGATTTCGCGCCGCGAGGCTGGACGTATTGCGATGGCCGGCTGTTGAGCATACAGTCGAATACCGCTTTGTTCAGCTTGCTGGGGACTAATTATGGAGGCGACGGGAAATCGACATTCGCGCTCCCGGATCTTCGGGACGAGGATCCGATGGGCGGAGTGGGTTATTATATCGCCGTGAGAGGCGCTTTCCCCAATCGCGATGAAACGGCGGATATGCCGGGTCAGATCGGAGTGAACATCGGCGAGGCCGTTCTATTCGCCGGCAGCTTCGCCCCGGGGGGCTTTCTCAGCGCCAATGGCGGCACGCTGGCCATACGCGAGCACTCCGCCCTGTACTCGCTTGTCGGCACGACCTACGGAGGGGACGGCAGCTCGACGTTCGCTCTTCCGAATGTGGCGGATGTCGATGGAGTGAAGGTGCTGGTCGCTCACAAGGGCGGCTTTCCCGACCCGCAAGTTTCTACGTATCCGCAGGAGTTAGCCTACATGGGCATGGTGTCGATGCATGCCGGCGCTGCCAGATGGCCGCAGGCCGTCGGGCAGACAATTCAGATATCGGAAAACGAGGCGCTCTTTTCCGTGCTGTACGCCCGCTTCGGAGGCGACGGCATCCGGATCTTCCAGCTTCCTGACCTGAGAGGCAAGCTGCCGTTTCCGGCTTACCTGGCGGAGACGGGCATTTATCCGGTTCGCGAGGGGGGGCTCCGCGCCGCTGGCGGCAGGAGACAGCTTCAGCTTTAGAGCGGCGCCGGCCTTTGCGTCCAGCGTCAGCGTGCTCGCCAATGACAGCGGAGCCAACCGGGCGGCGGTGAGCAAGCCTCCATCGAACGGAACGCTGACGCTGCGCCCCGACGGAACCTTCATCTATCAGCCGAGGATGGGCTTTGTCGGAGGGGACTCATTCCTTTACCGCGCCTCCAACTCGGAAGGCAGCAGCACGGATGCGCTCGTCCAGCTGAACGTAAGTGCGGAGCCGGCGCCGGTCGTGACCGGCGTGACGAACGGCGCCTCGTACAGCCGGCCCGTGACGATTGCGTTCGACAGCGGTACGGCGACGCTAGACGGCCGGCAGATTCCGAACGGCCATGTGGAGTCGGGCGAAGGCTCCCATGTGCTGGATGTGCGTTCGCTGCATGGAACGTCGCAGACCAGGCTCACCTTCAGCATCGACATGACGCCTCCAATCGTGACAGGCGTGAAGGATGGGGGCTCCTACAACGTCCCGGTGACGCCGGTGTTCACGGAAGGCACGGCGACGCTCAACGGGGCGCTCTGGACGAGCGGCCAGCCGGTGTCGGCAGATGGGACGTATACGCTCGTCGTGACCGACGCGGTCGGCAACGCGGCGACGATCACCTTCCGCATCGAAACAAGCGCGGTCGTGGCTTTCGACAGCCATGGAGGCAGTACGGTCGCATCGCAGACGGTGCCGGCCGGAGGGAAAGCCGTGAAGCCGAGCGACCCTACGCGGACGGGCTATACGTTCGGGGGCTGGTACACGGACGCGGAGCTGAAGCAGGCGTATGATTTTAATGCGGCAGTGACGGGCCCGCTGGAGCTGCATGCGAAGTGGACGCTGAATCAGTATGCGGTGAGCTTCGACAGCCATGGAGGCAGCGCGGTTCCGGCGCTGGACGTGGATCATGGCGCCAAAGCCGCGAAGCCAAGCGATCCGACGCGAACGGGTTACACGTTCGGCGGCTGGTACACGGAGGCGGAACTGAAGCAGGCGTATGATTTTGACGCCGAGGTGACGGGTGCGCTGGAGCTGCATGCGAAGTGGACGCTGAACCAGTACGCGGTGAGCTTCGACAGCCAAGGAGGCAGCGCGGTTCCGGCGCTGGACGTGGACCATGGCGGCAAAGCCGCGAAGCCAAGCGATCCGACGCGAACGGGCTACACGTTCGGGGGCTGGTACATGGACGCAGAGCTGAAGCAGGCGTATGACTTCGACGCTGAGGTGACGGGCGCGCTGGAGCTGCATGCGAAGTGGACGCTGAACCAGTACGCCGTGAGCTTCGACAGCCAAGGAGGCAGCGCCGTTCCGGCGCTGGACGTGGATCACGGCGGCAAGGCCGGCAAGCCGAGCGATCCGACGCGAACGGGCTACACGTTCGGGGGCTGGTATACGGACGCGGAGCTGAAGCAGGCGTATGATTTTGACGCCGAGGTGACGGGTGAGCTTCAGTTGCATGCGAGGTGGACACTGAACCAGTATGCGGTGAGCTTCGACAGCCACGGAGGCAGCGCGATTCCGGCGCTGGACGTGGATCACGGCGGCAAGGTCGGCAAGCCGAGCGATCCGACGCGGACGGGCTACACGTTCGGGGGCTGGTACACGGACGCAGAGCTGAAGCAGGTGTATGATTTTAATGCGGCGGTGACGGGCCCGCTGGAGCTGCATGCGAAGTGGACGCTGAACCAGTATGCGGTGAGCTTCGACAGCCACGGAGGCAGCGCGGTTCCGGCGCTGGAAGTGGATCACGGCGGCAAGGTCGGCAAGCCGGCCGACCCGACGCGAACGGGCTACACGTTCGGGGGCTGGTACACGGACGCAGAGCTGAAGCAGGCGTATGATTTTAATGCGGCGGTGACGGGCCCGCTGGAGTTGCATGCGAAGTGGACGCTGAACCAGTACGCGGTGAGCTTCGACAGCCACGGAGGCAGCGCGGTCGCGAAGCTCGACGTCGATCACGGATCGAAAGCTGTGAAGCCGGCCGATCCGACACGGACGGGCTACACGTTCGGGGGCTGGTACATGGACGCAGAGCTGAAGCAGGCGTATGACTTCAACGCCGCAGTAACGAGTGCGCTGGAGCTGCATGCGAAGTGGACGCTGAACCAGTACGCGGTGAGCTTCGACAGCCATGGAGGCAGCGCGGTTCCGGCGCTGGAAGTGGATCACGGGGGCAAGGTCGTTAAGCCAAGCGATCCGATGCGAACGGGCTACACGTTCGGCGGCTGGTACACGGACGCGGAGCTGAAGCAGGCGTATGATTTTAATGCGGCGGTGACGGGCGCGCTGGAGCTGCATGCGAAGTGGGCGGCCGTTCCAACGCCGGAGCCATCGCCAACACCGACGCCAGCTCCGACGCCAACACCGACGCCGAGCCCGACGCCAACGCCAACGCCGACGCCAACGCCGGGAACGGCGAGCCCGAGCCCGACGCCAGCTCCGACTCCCGGCGCGGACGCGGTTCTCATGGTGAACGGCCAGCCGGCGGCAATGGAGAAACAGGACGTACCGCTGACGGACGGACGGCAATCGACCCGCTTCCTTGTCAGCTCGGAGCAGCTCGCGGCCTGGATGGCCGCCGCTGAGGGAAGGAGCCTGACGCTGCGCCTCGAGGCGACGAGCGAGCTTGCCGAGCTGGTCTTCCCGGCCGGAGCGCTGCAGAAGCTGACGGCCGGCGCGGCTGTCGAGCTCATCGTCGAGAAAGGCTCGGCGAGCTACAGGCTGCCGGTCTCCCGTCTTGCCGGGCTGAGCAGCGAGGCTGTCGTAACGGTCGTGATCGGCGTTCCTTCGTCGGAAGCGGCCGCTCAGGCGGCTCGCGCAGCAGGCGCTTCCGGCCGCAGCCTCGGTCCGATGGCGGAGTTCTCGCTGCGGATCGACGGCAAGAGCGCCGGCGACCATGCCGGAACGTATATCGAGCGGACGCTCGTGCCGCCTTCGACGGAAAGCGGCTGGTCCGCCTTCTATTTGGATGAGCGCACCGGACAGCTGCGGTTCATCCCGCTGCGAAACGAGAACGGACGGATCACGCTGTTGTCGCCGCATGACAGCGTCTACGGGCTGATCCGGTCCGATGCGGCGTTCAAGGATCTGGCGGGCCACTGGGCGCAGGCCGACCTGAACCGCCTGGCCCGCCTCGGCATCTCGAGCGGAGTCGGGGAAGGCCGATTCGCGCCGAACCAGGCGGTCACGCGCGCGGAGTTCGCGGCGATGCTGGCTCGCGCGCTCGGCCTGGCCGAGCCGGCGGAGCGCTCCGGCTTCGGCGATGTGCCGGACCAAGCCTGGTATGCGGGCGATCTCGCCTCTGCCGTGCGTGCCGGCCTCGTGAACGGCGTCTCCGCCGAGAGCTTCGCTCCGCAGGCGCTCGTCACGCGGGAGCAGATGGCGGTCATGGTCGCCAAGGCGCTGGCCTATGCGGGCCAGCCGGCAGCGGCAGATGCTGCGGCGCTGTCCGCTTACCGCGATGCCGCTGCCGTCTCGAGCTGGGCGCAGGAGCCGGTTTCCGCGCTGACGCAGCTCGGCCTGATGTCCGGCACCGGCAGCGGCGAGCTGGATCCGCAAGGCAAGGCCGACCGCGCGCAAGCGGCGGTGCTGATCCTGCGCTTGCTGGATCGGCTCGGCTTCGCCGGATAAAAGAAAAAAGCGTCCAGCCCCGCATCGACATGCGGGGCTGGACGCTTTTTGCCTTCAGGGCAGCCAGGATCAGCCGCTGCGGGGCATCACTTCTGCGCCCGCCCGAGCTGCTCGGCCTGGGCCAGCATTTTCGCTCGCCGCTCGTCGCTTGAGCCGCGGATCGAGCCGAAGCGGGTGACGCCGACCGGGCGGATGCCGCAGAACTCCAGCACGCCTTTTTTCATGACGGTAATGCCGGCATCCCGAAGTAGGGTTCGGTAATACCAAGTCGGGGAGTCCATCGTGGCGATGATCCGTCCGCTCCTGCCGCCCAGCAGCTTCACCGGCACCGGCTTGCTGTCGTCGTAGCGGAAGGCGAAGCCGGGCAGCAGCGCGCGGTCGAGAAAGCCCTTGAGCACGGCAGGCATGGAAGCCCACCAGATGGGGAAGATCCAGACCGTATGGTCGGCCTTCAGCAGCGTCTGCTGGGCATTCAGCAGATCCGGCTCCAGCTCGGTGCGCTTGCGGTAGCCGTAGCGGAGGTTCGGCTCGAACGCCAGCGAAGCGAGGTCGAGCACGCTCACCTGCGCGCCGGACGCTTCGGCTTCGCGGATATAGGCGGCGGCCAGCGCGTGGCAGAGGCTTTGCGAATCAGGATGGCCGATGATGACAGCGATGCGGCGGGACATGGGCAGTTCTCCTTTTTTCTTCCAGGATGAGGTTGATTCTATGATAAACTGGCCGTAACGCGCCGCGCAGTGAGCGAAGGCGCTGCGATGATGACGAAAGGCGCAAGGAGGTGCCGCATGAAGGAAAACGGAATGACGGTGGCGCTGCTGGCCGCATCGGTGCGCGGCATGGCCGCTCGCGGGCTCGATACCGGGCGCTTCTGCCGGGAGGCCGGACTGGATCCGGAGCTGCTGCGGCGAGGCGATGCCCGGATCGCGCACGAGGAGATGGCGCGCCTCATGGACGAGGCGGCGCGCTTCGCCGGCGACCCGCTGTTCGGGCTGCATCAGGGAGCTGCGATGGAGCTGGCCGATCTCGGCGTGGCGGGCTATGTCGTGCAGCACTGCGCCACGGCCGGCAAAGCGGTGCAGGCGATGAACAAGTATCACGAAATGATCTGCAGCGGCTATGAGCTGAAGGCCGCGCCTGCGGAGAACGGCCTGACGGAGCTGCGCTTCCGTCTGAACGACCCGGCGCTGGAGGCGTCCCGCCACTGCACGGAGGACATGGTCGCCTCGCTCTGCCGCTCGCTGCTGCGGCTCGTCGGCCGCCCGGTCGAGCTGGCCGGGGTGTCGTTCCGGCATGCGCCGGCGGCGGATCCGGAGCGGTACCGGGACGTGTTCGGGCTGACTCCGGAATTCGAGGCGGCGGAGGATGCGATCCGGCTGCCGGCCGAGGTGCTGGACTGGCCCGTGCTGGCGCGGGAGGAGAGGCTGCGGCAGGAGTTTCAGGCGCTGGCCGACCGGATGCTGGACTCGCTCGCAAAAGGCCAGGAGACGACGCGCGAGCTGACCCGCTATCTGCTGGAGCGGACCGGAGCCGCGCCGCCTGCGCTGCCCGCGGCCGCGCGGGCGCTCGGCATGAGCGCGCGCAGCCTGCAGGCCAGGCTGCAGCGAGAGGGGGCGACGTTCGCCGGCGTCGCCGCGGAGATGCGCCGCAAGCTGGCGCTCCGCTACTTGGCGAAGCAGGAGCTGAGCGTGGCGGAGGTGGCGTACCTGCTCCACTTCTCGGAGCCGAGCGCTTTTCACGGGGCGTTCAAGCGCTGGACCGGCATGACGCCGGGCCAGTACCGGAGCAGCCTCGCGCTCGAAGCGGGGCAAGCCGGCGGATGAAGGGCCGTCGCGGCAGGCTTCGCCTCGCGCTGGCCGCCTGCGCGGTCTACGCGCTGCTGCTGTCGCTGTCGCTGCACGCCCGGTCGGCTCAGCCCCGCGGCGAGCAGGCGACCGACGTCGGGCGCGTCGTCAGCGCGCGCGTGGACCGGACGGTGACGGTCCGCAGCGCGGACGACGCCCGCCGGGCCGTGCTGGAGGCGGCCGCCGAGGGCCGCAAGGTCAGCATCGCCGGCACGCGCCACAGCATGGGCGGGCAGACTTTTTATGAAGGAGCGGTCGTGCTCGACCTGAAGCGCTACGACCGCATCCTCGCGGTCGACGAGCAGGCGCGGACGGTTACGGCGCAGGCCGGCGCGACGTGGGCCGACATCCAGGAGGCGGTCAATCCGCTCGGCCTGTCGGTCCGCGTCATGCAGTCCCAGAATCTGTTCACGATCGGCGGCTCGCTGAGCGCCAATATCCACGGCCGCGACCCGTCGGAAGGCCCGCTCATCGCCGCCGTCCGCTCCATCCGGATGCTGCTGGCCGACGGCAGCATCGTGACGGCGAGCCGGGAGGAGCGGCCGGAGCTGTTCCGCGCGGCGATCGGCGGCTTCGGCGTGCTCGGCGTCATCCTCGAGGCGACGCTGGAGCTGACGGCGGACGAGGTGTACGAGTCCCGCACGTCGCTGCTGTCGTACCGCGAGTTCCCGCAGCGGTTCGAACAGGCGGCCCGCTCGCCGGATACGGGGCTGCTGATCGCGCGGCTGTCGACGGCGCCGGAGCATTTTCTCGAGCGGATGTACATGACGGAGTTCCGGCGGACCGGGCTGCCGCTGGCGAGCGCGGACCGGGAGCTCAAGCAGGACCGGGCGGTCGAGCTGACGCGCTTCGTGTTCGGCCTGCAGCGCAAGCACGATTGGGGCAAGAGCCTGAGCTGGAGCCTGCAGGAGCGGCTGTTCCGCTCGGAGCAAGGCGGACTCGTCACGCGCAACAACGCGATGCGGCCGGAGAGCGATTTCCTGGACTATCGGGATGCGCAGCATAGCGACCTGCTGCAGGAATATTTCGTCCCGCTCTCCCGGTACGAGGCGTTCGTCGACGGCCTGCGGGCGCTGCTGCGGGAGGAGCCGCTGAATGTCGTCAACATCACCGTCCGCTACATGCCGCAGAACGGCGAGTCGGCGCTGTCCTACACCGCCTCGGAGGATCGGGCCGCGCTCGTGCTGCTGATCAACGAGAAGCGGAGCGCGGCCCGGCTCGAGCGGCTGGAGCGGCTGACGCAGCGGATGATCGGACTGGCCCAGTCGCTCGGCGGCACGTATTACTTGACCTATCAGCCCTATGCGACGCTGGAGCAGTTCCGCCGGAGCTACCCCGGATGGACGGAGCTTGCGGCAGCCAAGCGGAGGTACGATCCGGGAAGCCTGTTCTGGAACGACTGGTACGGCAAGTATGGAAGCGAAGAAGGGGGAGGACGCCGATGAAGCCGATGAAGCGGAGCGCGCTGCGCTGGGTCATGCTGTCGCAGAACGCGATGACGCTCGGTTCGGGCATCGTCTTTCCGTTCTACTTGATCCAGATCAAGGAGATCGGGGGCGGCTTCGCGGAATACGGCATCGCCTACGGCTTGTTCACGATCTGCTCGGCGTTTCTGAACGGCTGGTTCGGCCGCTCGTCCGACCGCTTCGGCCGGACGCCGCTGCTGCTGATCGGCTCCTGGGGGATGGCCGGACTATTCCTGCTGTTCCCGCTCGCCACGAGCATCGCCCAGGTATACGCCCTGCAGATCGCGATGGGGGCGTTCGGAGCGATGCAGCGCACCTGCGAGAAGGCGCTGCTCGCCGATCTGACCGACGGAGAGCCCGGACGAGGCGAGAAGATCGGCCGCTATCAGACCGGCATCGCCTTGTTTTCGGGGATAGCGGTCATCGCGGGCGGCTTCCTGATCGACTACTTCACGCTCGACCTGATGTTCTATGCGGGCTCGGCGCTGCTGCTGGCCAGCGGCCTGCTGCTGCTGCGGGTGGACGAGCGGGGCGAGGAAGGACAGGCGGGCTAGGGGCTCGGCGATGTCGGATATTGGGGCTTGCCAGCCCTTGTCGGATTGTGTAGGATACGTTAAAGATAACTGAATACAAGCTCGTATAATCATGGGGATATGGCCCATAAGTTTCTACCGGACGACCATCGCAATCGTCTGACTATGAGTGGGAGCGCCCGCGCGGGCGGCCGGCCCGGACCTGGAATCAGGTCCGCCGGACCGCTTCGCGCAGGCGCCGACAGGACTTGTCATCGCAGACAGATCTCACTTGGAGCAGCGCGCCCAGGGGAGGTCTGTCTTTTGTTTTGCCGGATGAGGGGAATCGAGGAGAAGAGGGGCGACGGACAATGGAAAAGCTGGAGCAAAGGATCCGCCAGGAAGGGCTGATCCTCTCCGACAAGGTGCTGAAGGTGGACTCGTTCCTGAACCACCAGGTCGACACGAGGCTGGCGCTGGAGATCGGGCAGGAATTCGCCCGCATCTTCGCGGGACGCGGCATCACCAAGGTGCTGACGATCGAGGCGAGCGGCATCCAGTTCGCGATGGCCGCGGGCATCGCGCTGGACGTGCCTTTCATCTATGCCAAGAAAAAGAAAGCCGTCACGCTGACGGAAAACCTGTTCACGGCCGAGGTCGTGTCGTTCACCCGCGGAGAGACGTATCAGGTGAGCATCTCGCAGTCGTATCTGACGCCGCAGGACCGCGTCCTCATCGTGGACGACTTCCTCGCGACGGGCGCGGCGCTGGTCGGGCTCGTCGACATCGTGAAGCAGTCGCGCGCCGAGCTGTGCGGCGTCGGCTGCGTCATCGAGAAGAGCTTCCAGGAAGGGCGCGGGCTGCTCGAGGAGCTCGGCGTCGAGGTGCATTCGCTGGCGCGGATCGCGTCCATGCGCCCGGGCGAAGTGACCTATGTGCGCGAGGCGCAGGCGGCGGCATCCGCCGCATCCGCGCCGGCCGGCGGCCAAGGCGGAATCTCGCATGGCTAAGCCGCTCGCTCCCGGCAAGGTGGCCGCGCTTGGCCTGCAGCATGTGCTGGCGATGTATGCCGGCGCCGTCGTCGTGCCGCTCATCATCGGCGGCGCGCTCGGCCTGACCGAAAAGCAGATCGCCTATCTGATCGCCGCGGACCTGTTCACCTGCGGCCTGGCGACGCTGCTGCAGGTCATCGGCTCGCGCTGGTTCGGCAGCCGCCTGCCGGTCGTGCTCGGCTGCACGTTCACGGCCGTCGGCCCGATGATCGTCATCGGCTCCGAATACAGCCTCGCCGCCGTCTACGGGGCGATCATCGTCTCCGGCCTGTTCGTCGTGCTGGCGGCGCCGCTCTACGGCAAGCTGCTGCGCTTCTTCCCGACGGTCGTCACCGGCTCGGTCGTAACGATCATCGGCCTGTCGCTCATCCCCGTCGCGATGAACAACGTCGCCGGCGGCCAGGACGCCGCCGACTTCGGCGCGCCGCGCAACCTGCTGCTCGCGCTGCTGACGCTCGTCGTCATCCTGCTCGTCAGCCGCTTCGCGCGCGGCTTCCTGCGGGCCGTCTCGGTGCTGGTCGGGCTCGCGGCCGGCACGGGCGCGGCGTATGCGATGGACATGGTGAGCTTCGGCGGCGTCGCCGAGGCGTCGTTCGTCAACGTGCCGACGCCGTTCTACTTCGGCGCGCCGGAGTTCAGCCTCGTGGCGATCGGCACGATGATCCTCGTCAACATCGTCAGCATGGTCGAGTCGACGGGCGTCTATCTCGCCGTCGGCAAGGCGACCGACCAGAAGGTCGAGCAGCGCCAGATCGTGAACGGCCTCCGCTCCGAAGGCGCGGCGATCATGCTCGGCGGCGTGCTCAACGCCTTCCCTTATACGGCGTTCTCGCAAAACGTCGGCCTGATCCAGCTGACCAAGGTGAAGACGCGCAACGTCATTTTCGCCGCGGGCGGCATCATGGTGCTGCTCGGCCTGCTGCCGAAGCTGGCGGCGCTGACGACCGTCATCCCGAATGCCGTGCTCGGCGGCGCGATGATCGTCATGTTCGGCTCCGTCGCCGCGGCGGGCATGAACATCCTGTCCGAGGTCGACCTGCGCAAGGAAGGCAACCTCATGATCGTCGCCTGCAGCCTCGCCGTCGGGCTCGGCTCCGCGACGGTGCCGTCGATGTTCGCGCAGCTGCCGACCGAGCTGTCGATGCTGCTGCAGAGCGGCATCGTCACCGGCTCGATCACGGCGATCGTGCTCAACCTCGTCATGACGCGCCGCCGCGAATCCGCCGCCGCGTTCCAGGAGGCCGGCGAAGCTTCCTGAGCGGGTCGAGCCAGGGAAGAAGCTTCCTTGCCGGGACGTCCGCATGGCTGTCCGTAAAATAAAGAAAGGCCTCTCCGAACAACGGATGAGGCCTTTCTTCATCTTTTGCGGCGCGCCGCCCTCGCTCTATTGAAGCGGAGCTGTCCGCTTAAGGAAGGCTGCCGGCCACGCCTCGCGTGGCGTTAAAACCGGTTGTCGACCTTGTCGCGCAGGTTCTGGGCGCGCTCCTTGAGCGTGACGTCGCCGTCGCCGTCGCGGTCCTGATTCAGCGGCGGACCGTCCCGGCGGACGCCGTTCTCTTCATAATAACGGCTGTCCCGCGTGCGTCCCGGCTCGGCGTAGCCGTCGGCGGCGCGATAGCTGCCGTCCACCGGATCGCGGTCGCTGCCGATCACCCGGCCGTCGCGGTCGCGGTCCAGATCGGTATCGACGTAGCTGTCGCCGGCCAAGCCGATCGTCGTCGACGCGTCGGGGCGGCCGGCCCGCACCGGCGTGCCGTCCGGGTAGACTTCGCCTGCCGGCACCGCCCCGGCATCGCCGGGCAGCTCGGTCGCGGCCGCCGACTGGCCGTAAGGCTGCACGTCGCGCTCATACGAGGGGGCGTTGATGGAGCCGGTGCTCCGCAGGGAGTCATAGACTTCATGGTCGCGCTCGGCGCGCGATTCGACCAGCACCAGGATGTTGCCGTCCTGGACATATTCATGGTAAAGGGAAGCCTCGTTCTCCGGAATGCCGAGGCCGATCAGCCCGCCGACCAGCCCGCCGGCTCCCGCTCCGACGGCCGCGCCGGTAAGCGCGGCCGCAATCGGGCCGGCCGCGACGATCGGGCCGATGCCCGGGATGGCCAAGGCGCCGAGGCCGACGAGCAAGCCGGTCATGCCGCCCAGCATGCCGCCGCCCGCCGCTCCGGCGGCGACGCCCTCCGGCGCCATCGTGCCCGTCTCCTCCTGAATCGTCGAGACATCGCCCTTGTCGCGGGCCAGGATCGAGATGTCGTCGCTATCCACGCCCCGCTCCTTCAGCAGCTCGATCGCCTCGATCGCCGCCTGCTCCGTGTCGTATACGCCTACGATTTTTTTACTCATGTCCATTGACCTCGCTTTCGTGGAGTCGTCGAGCTTGCTTCCGTACATGCATTTCCTGTCGTGGAAATTATATAACCGGTCGGCCGATTCGATAAACGGAAGGCATCCCAGCGCGGGGCGATGCAGATCTAGGTCCAAAGAATGTCAAAATCCGACTTCTGTCGACAACATTCGAGTGATGTATGGCTCGAAAGGATACCTTGTACGGCACTTTGGGCTACTACACTGGGGTTGGAATGGACGGAACAAGGAGGAAGAGTAGCATCCTTTCGACGAGGCGGGTCTCGCTGTGGTATTCCATCGGACTGATAAAATTGGGGCGAACTGGAACACCGCAAAGTATCCTCGGGGGGGAGGCCTCGGCGCGCGCCGCTCCTCTATACTGAGTACAGACAGCAGGACGAAAGCTCTTGAGACGGAAGGTCGAGGTGAACGGAATGAAACGGAGAGGCTTGGCTGCCGGCACGGCAGCGCTGGCGCTCGCGGCGGCGATCGGTTCGGGAACAGCCTTTGGCCAAGCGGGCATCAAAGCGGCGGTGCAGGAATGGTATTCGGAAGCTTTCGGCCAGAAAGCGGACGAGCTGCGCTGGGGGGCGGAGCGCCAAGCCGCCGAGTCGTTCCGGGAAGCCGCCGACCTGCTCGCTCAGCAGGCCGAGCCAACCTACGGGAAGCAGGTCGAAGAGGCCGCTGAGCGGGCCCGTCAGAGAGCTTTCGACACCTACAGCGAGCATCTGGAGCGCTATCTCCGCGAGCTCGACGAAGCGGATGCCGCGCTTACCGGTCCGGAAGGCGGCATCGGGCGGCAATTCAACGAAGCATCGGCGGCGGCGCGAGCCCAAGCGGATGACGAGCTGGAGCGCAGCCTGGACGAGCTTTTGACGGAGCTGACGCAAGGGGAATAAGCGCTCGAACCGGCGGCAAGCCGGATGCGGGAAGCCTTACATAACTCAACCAAAACCAATTCAAAGGGGATAAATCAATCATGGCTATCAAAATGCTTAAAACGAAAATCGCAGTCGGCGTCGTCGCAACGGGAATCGTAGCCAGCATGGGAACGGCATTCGCAGGCGTGGACATCGCAGGCCAATTCAACAGCTGGTACAACAAGCAGTTCCGCTCGGCAACGACCGAAGTGGCCGTGAAGGCGCTCATCGAGAACGGCAAGAAGCTGGACGCCTACAACACCGAGTACAAGCAGCTGAAAACGGAATCCGTAAACGGCGTCGTGTCGTACCAGAAGCAGCAGTCCGAAGGCTCCATGAAAACCATCAACAGCCAGAAAAACGACTACATCAACCAAGTCAACGCGGCGGCGGACAGCCTGTCCTCCAAAGCGCCTGCAGACTTCGATAAATTCGTGAGCGACGTGAACGCGACGGTCGACACGGCGAAAAACCTCGCCAAGGGCGTAGGCGAGATCGATCTGAAAAGCTCGGTCGAGAGCCAATCCAAAGCAAGCGTAGAGCAAGTCGGCAAAGACGTCGCTGCCTACCAGAAGTCCTCCACGGACAACCTGACGGCGACGATCAAGGACCGCCAGGACAAGCTCAGCAAGCTCATCGAGGAGCAGGCAGCGGCATCCGATGCGGAGATCCGCGCCCATATCGAAGCCAAAATCGCCGAGCTGCGCGCCGAGCTGAGCGCTTATGCGAAGCAGCAGGTCGAAGCCGCGCAGGCGAAAGTAAAAGCCGAAGCCGACACCAAGACGAAAGCCGCGCTTGCAGCGCTGGATGCGGCGGCAGTCATCAAGTAAATCGAGCGCAATCGCAAGGAAGGGAGCAGCATGGCGGGGATGCCCGTCATGCTCTTCGCTTCATGGCTTTACGGCTGAAGAGAAGGAGCGGGAACCGACATGAGGAAGCAGCGGAGCGGCGCGAGGGCCGCGAACGGATGGTGGCGAAGAATGGCGATCGGAGCGGCGGCGATCGCGTCCGCGATGGCGATTACGGCCGGAGCGGCCTACGCCGACGTGGATCTGAAGGGCAGGATCATGGCTTGGGCAGGCTTGCAGGCCGATGCCGCCGTCTCCGAGCTCGATCGCGCCATCCAGGACGAGACCGCTCGGCAAGCAGCGGAGCTGCAGCGCCAGGTCCGCTCGGAGCTGGAGCGCCAAGCGGCTGAGTTCGAGCGATTCTCTGCGGAGCTGCAGACAGCCAAGCGCCAGGAAATCGCCGACTATGCCGAGTCGCTGCTCTCCTCCCGCAGCTTCGACAGCGAGGAGCAGAAGCGGGAGTACGCTTCCCGTCTTGAGGCGGCAACCGCTGCCGCGCTCGCTTCCTTGTCCGGCGTAGACATGCCCGCTGCCGCGCCGACGGTGTCCGGCGACGTATACGCTGGAGACGGCGCGACGCCATGAGCGGCCTGAAGAAGGAGCTGTGGGGCTGGGTCCGCTATATCGCGGGCTTGGCGGCCGCCGTTTTCCTCATCACGAGCATCGCAGGGCTGAACCGCGTCTCCGGGGAGTCGATGCAGCCCTCTCTGGCCGACCGGGACATCCTGCTCGTGAACAAGCTTTCTCGGTATATCGGCGAGCCTGCTTACGGAAAAGTCGCCGTCATCGCCAGCAGCAGCCTCGGCTATCGTCTCGTGAAGCGGGTCATCGGCCTACCGGGCGACATTGTCGAGATTCGGGGCGGCATCGTCTATGTCAACGAGGAAGCCCTCCCGGAGCTGTATTCGACGGGCGATCCGGAAGACATGGCTCCGCAGCCGGTGCGGCCGGAGCATGTCTTCGTGCTCGGGGACAACCGCGAACCCGGCGCGAGCCTGGACAGCCGCAATCCGAAGCTCGGCCAAGTGCCGGTGAGCGAGATCGAGGGCTATGCCTTGATGAGGCTCCTTCCTTGGGGAGGCATAGCAGGTCCGCTGGACTGACCGGAACGGATCCTGCGGAGCCGTCCGCGGATGCCTTCGGGGACGTACGATAAGCGGCAACGGAAAAAGAGCCGGCGGACCCATGTCCGCCGGCTCTGTGCGTTTGCATGCAGGAAGCATCAGCTGCCGATCGCCGACCGGCTCTGATGGTAGTAGAGCGCCGCCTTGGTACGGTCCGGCAGGTCAAGCTTGGAGAGGATCTGGCTGACATGCTTCTTGACCGTGTATTCCGTCACGACCAGCCGCGCGGCGATCTCCTTGTTGGACAAGCCCTCGCTCAGCATCTGCAGCACCTCGCTCTCCTTGGGCGTGAGGCCGGCCGTGATGTCGGCGGGCTGATCCGTCAGCCGCGATTCGAGCAGCTCGACGTCGTAATACTTGCGGCCGCGGGAGATCATGCGGATGGCGTGGATCAGCTCCTCGGGAAGTGCCTCCTTGAGGACGAGGCCCTCGACCTGGAGCTCGAGCGCGCGCTTCAGCTCCGCTGGCGGCATCGACGAGGTCAGATAGACGAACCGGCATGACGATCCGGCTTGCCGGAGCTGTCCGATCACTTCCAGGCCGCTCTGCTGGTTGATGCGGTTGTTCATGATGCAGATGTCCGGGCGCAGGCTGTGGATCAGCGACTGCGCCTCCTTGCGGTCCGAGGCTTCGCCGACAACCTGAATCGAGTCTACCCCGGACAGGATAGACGTGATGCCGCGCCGGACGAGCTGGTAAGGGTCTACGACTATGACTCCGATCATCTGAATCCCCCTCTCTATCGGAACGGTCATGCCGCTATGGGATTTCAATTGGCATGAGCTATTATACAGTTACTTCATTATCCGATCAATCCGAAATATGGGAATATTCCGTTGACGCCATACGCCGCATCGCCAAAAAAGCGAGCCTCTCCAGCCGGAGAGGCTCGCTTTTTGGGTGGAAGCAGGAACGGAAGCCGGCCGCTCAGCCCAGCTCCCGGAACGCTTCGGCCGTCAGGCGGCAAGAATGCAGCCGCGCCGCGTGATCGAAGATCTGGCTGGCGACGATGAACTCGTCCGCCCTGGTCTCTTCCTGGATCTCCGGCAGGCGCCGCTTGACGGTCTCCTTGCTGCCGGCGATGGAATAGCGCAGCGTGCTGGTCAGGATCGCCTGCTCCTGCGGCGAGAGCAGGCCGTCCATCGAGTCGACCGGGGGCTGCAGCTTGCCGGTGCGGCCGCGGACAATGTTCAGGAACTGCTGCTGCTGGGAGGTCGCGAGCCACGCGGCGATCTCGTCCGTGTCGGCGGCGATGACGTTCACGGCGACCATCGCATAGGGCCGCTCCAGATGGCGCGACGGCTTGAAGCTGCTGCGGTAGAGCGCCAGGGCCGGCAGCAGGTAGTCGGGCGCGAAATGGCTGGCGAAGGCGAACGGCAGGCCGAGCTCGCCGGCGAGCTGGGCGCTGAAGCCGCTGGAGCCGAGCAGCCAGATCGGAATGTCGAGCCCTTCTCCCGGAACGGCGCGCACGCCCGGGGCGGCCGTGCCGAGCGTCGGGTCGAAATAGCCGCGCAGCTCGCTCAGCAGCTCGGGGAAGTCCTGCCCGCCGGCAGTCAAGCCGCGGCGCAGGGCGCGGGCGGCCGGCTGATCGGAGCCGGGCGCGCGGCCGAGGCCGAGATCGATGCGGCCCGGATAGAGCGATTCGAGCGTGCCGAACTGCTCGGCGATCGCCAGAGGAGCATGGTTCGGCAGCATGACGCCGCCGGAGCCGACGCGGATGCGCTTCGTGCCGCCGGCGACATGGCCGATGATGAGCGCGGTGGCGGAGCTGGAGACGCCGGGCATGTTGTGATGCTCGGCGAGCCAGTAGCGCGTATAGCCGAGCTCGTCCGCGAGCTGAGCGAGCTCGAGCGTGCGGCGGAACGACTCGGCTGCGTCCGAGCCTTCGGTGACGGGCGCGAGGTCCAGCAGAGAATAGGGAATCGGCGTATGGTCAGAGGGGGTCATGATCGTTCCTCCTTGAACGTAATGGACATTCTTGTATCTATAATACTAAATAAACGGATGAATGCCTAATCGCCGGTCAAGAACTGGGTCCATAGACTCATTTATTCCCCGATCCAATCCGATTATATAGATGATAAGACCTATTTTCGTCTAATGTATTCGTATCGTTACATCCGTAATCAAAGCGAGGGATGGCAGAATGTTGAAGCTTCGTACCGTATTGTCTCTCGGGTTCGCCGGCGTGCTGCTCCTGACGATGGTCGTCGGAGGCGCCGGCTGGTTCCAGGTTGGCTCTGTCAAAGGGACTTACCAGCAATTGATGGAGGAGCGAGTCGGGAATATCGTCCTTATTCAAAATCTGCGCTATCTCGCGGCAAGCGAGGACAAGAACATCCGCGGCTACCTGTTGACGGGCCAAGAGAAGAACTACACGGCCTACAATCAGGATCGGAAAGCTTTTGCGGCCGGGATGGAGCGGCTGCAGGCAGACATGCGGGAGGAGAAGGCGGCGGGTCTCGTCACGGAGCTGCACCGTCTGGAAGGCGAATATGGGAAGGTCGTCGCCGAGCTGACGAAGCTGCGGCAGCGCGGCGACACCGAGGGCTACACCGCCCTGCTGGTGGAGAAGAGCATTCCCTTGTCGGCGCAGCTGTCGGACAAGGCCGCCGAGCTGGAGGCGTTCCAGCAGTCGCTGCTGGACGAGTCGATCGCCGCGTCGCAGGAGCAGGTGGAGCGGACGAGGCTGGTGCTGGCGATCGTCGCCGCCGCCGCGCTGCTCGTCGGCGCTGCCGCCGCGGCCTGGCTGACGCGCCTCATCGTCCGGCCGGTGCGGGCGACGGCGCGGCTCGCGGGCGACATCGCCTCGGGGAACCTCGGCGGCGAGGACATGGAACGGCCGAGGATCGCGGAGCTGGGCGCGATGGCGGAGTCGGTCAACGCGATGAAGGCCAAGCTGTCCCGTCTCATCGAAACGATCGGCGACAATGCGGACGAGCTCGGAGGGGCGGCGCGGCTGCTGGCGAGGAGCTCGTCATCGGCCGAAAAGGATTCGGAGCGGATGGTGGAGACGATGCGTCTCATCTCCGAGTCGGCCGAAGGCCAGCGGCAGCGCATGGGCGAGAATCGGACGGCGCTGGAGGAAAGCTCGGTGAGCTTGAACGGCGTCGCGGAATCGGCGTCGCTGACGGCGGAGTCGTCGGAGCGGGCGATGCAGGCGGCCGAGGAGGGCAAGGCGCGCATGGCCGAGGCGCGGCGCCGGATGGACTCGGTCGGAGCGGCGATCGAGCAGGCCGGCGCGGTAGCCGAGCGCCTCGTGCGGCAAGCGAAGGAGATCGGCCAGGTGACGGATGTGATCACGGCCGTGGCCGAGCAGACGAAGCTGCTGTCGTTCAACGCTTCGATCGAAGCGGCGCGCGCGGGCGAGCATGGCCGAGGCTTCGCGGTCGTCGCCCAGGAGGTGAAGAAGCTGTCCGACGAAACGGCGGCGTCCTCGGTGCGGATCGCGGCGGCGGTGCGCGGCATGGCGCAGCAGGCCGATGAGGCGGCGGAGGCGATGGTGCGCGGGCTGGAGGAGACGAAGGCGGGCTTCCGCGAGCTGGAGCGGACCGGAGCGGCGTTCGATGACGTCAACGAGTCGATCGCGGTCGTCGCCGAGCAGGCGCAGGAGGTGTCGGCGTCGACGGAAGAGCTGTCGGCCTCGATGGAGGAGCTGCTCGCCTCGAGCGACGATCTGCTCGGCCTTGCGACGTCGATCGCGAAGCATACGGTTCACGCCGAGGAGCTGTGCGCGGCCCAGCGGGGCGTCATGCAGGAAGTATCCGCTTCGACGGAGCAGCTGCGGGACATGTCCGACGCGCTGCGCCAGGAGCTGAGCGGCTTCCGCAGAGCGGAGAACGCCGGATCGCCGCCAGGCCGGCGCGACGGAGCTGCGGCGGGCGGCTCCTCGCCGGACGCCGCCTAGAAGCTCGCGCTCTTGATTGGGGACCGTCCCCTCCGGTTAAGGAGGGAGGACATCAACCCATCTGGAGGAGGACGTTTTTTCCATGAGCGAGCAGCCGAAGCGGCACCCGAACGAGACGGCCAAGACGGAGCGACTGAAGGACTTCACCGTCGACAACGACGGGCAGAAGCTGACGACCAATACCGGCCTGCATGTAGCGGAGGACGAGCATTCGCTGAAGGCGGGCGTGCGCGGCCCGACGCTGATGGAGGACTTCCATTTCCGCGAGAAGATGACGCACTTCGACCATGAGCGCATCCCCGAGCGCATCGTGCATGCGCGCGGCGCCGGCGCCCATGGCTACTTCCAGGCGTACGAGCCGCTGACGGAGCTGACGGAGGCGGGCTTCCTGCAGGACCCGTCCAAGCAGACGCCGGTGTTCGTGCGCTTCTCGACCGTCGCCGGCTCGCGCGGGTCGGCCGATACGGTGCGCGACGTGCGCGGCTTCGCCGTCAAGTTCTACACCGAGGAGGGCAATTTCGACCTCGTCGGCAACAATATGCCGGTGTTCTTCATCCAGGACGCGATGAAGTTCCCGGACTTCATCCACGCCGTCAAGCCGGAGCCGCATAACGAGATTCCGCAGGCGCAGTCGGCGCATGACACGTTCTGGGACTTCGTCGTCCACAACACGGAGACGGCCCATATGGTCATGTGGGCGATGTCCGACCGCTCGCTGCCGCGCAGCTACGCGATGATGGAGGGCTTCGGCGTGCATACGTTCCGGCTCGTCAACGCCGAGGGCAAGGCGCGCTTCGTCAAGTTCCACTGGAAGCCGCTGCTCGGCACGCACTCGCTCGTGTGGGACGAGGTGCAGAAGCTCGGCGGCAAGGATCCCGACTTCAACCGCCGCGACCTGCATGACTCGATCGAGGCCGGCCGCTGCCCGGAGTGGGAATTCGGCATCCAGGTGCTGGAGGAGGAGGACGAGTTCAAGTTCGGCTTCGACATCCTCGATCCGACCAAGCTGTGGCCGGAGGAGCTCGTTCCGGTGCGCAAGATCGGCAAGCTGACGCTGAACCGCAATACGGACAACTATTTCGCGGAGACGGAGCAGATCGCGTTCCACCCGGGCCATCTGGTCAAGGGCATCGACTTCTCCAACGACCCGCTGCTGCAGGGGCGGCTGTTCTCCTACACGGACACGCAGCTGTCGCGCCTCGGCGGCCCGAACTTCAACGAGCTGCCGATCAACCGACCGATGTGCCCGGTGCACAACAACCAGCGCGACGGCATGCACCGCATGACGATCAACCGCGGCCCGGCCGCGTACCACAAGAACGGCATCGCCGGCGGCTCGCCGCATCCGAGCGCGGACGGCTACAAGCATCATCAGGAAAAGGTCGAGGGCCATGTCACGCGCGAGCGCAGCGACAGCTTCAAGGACCATTACAGCCAGGCGGCGCTGTTCTGGAACAGCATGTCGGACGTGGAGAAGGGACATATCGTCTCGGCGTTCAGCTTCGAGCTCGGCCATGTCAAGGACAAGGCGCTCCGCCAGGCCGTCGTCGACATGTTCGCGAACGTGAGCGGCGAGCTGGCGGCGGGCATCGCCGCCAACATCGGCGCGGCATCTCCGGCGGAGGCGGACGGCGCAGCGGGCAAAAGCAAGAGCGGCGCTTCGCCGGCGCTCAGCATGATGAACACGGTCAAGACGCCGAAGGGCCGCAAGGTCGCGGTGCTTGTCGCGGGAGGCTTCGACGGCGCGGCGACGGACGCGCTCGTCCGCGAGCTGAGGGCGGCCGGCATCGTGCCGGAGTTCTGCAGCACGCGGCTCGGCCCGATCAAGAGCGGCAGCGGGGCGGACGTCGAGGCGGACCACAGCTTCCTGACGAGCGACTCGGTGCTGTTCGACGCTGTGCTCGTCGCCGGCGGCAAGGCGAGCGTCGAGGCGCTGGCTGCCGAGCCGAAGCTGGCGGACTTCCTGAAGGAGGCATTCCGGCATTTCAAGGCGATCGGCTTCGCCCGGACGGAGGACGCGGAGCGGCTGCTCGCGCTTGCCGGCATCAAGGCGCAGGCCGGCGATCCGGGCCTGCTCGCAGGCGATGGGCTCGGCCAGCCGTTCATCCAGGCGGTCGCCGAGCATCGCCACTGGACGCGTCAGGCGCAGTAGCGGATGGACGGACGGGTGCGGGGGCGGCGGCGAATCCGGTCCGCCGCGCGCATGTCCTTCATGCAGGCATGACCAGGTATGACTTGGTCATGCCTTTCATTTTGCCGGCCGCTCAGCCCGCCCGCCGAAGCCCGGTTCGTTTACGGATGCGGCCGTCTCCCGTTATACTAGCCCTATCCGAACGAGCAAGGAGGACGAGCCAGCATGACGCTGCAGCAGCTGCGCTACATCATCGAGGTGGCGGCGAGAGGGTCGATGAACGAGGCGGCCCGGCGGCTGTTCATCTCGCAGCCGAGCCTGTCCAAGGCGGTGCAGGAGCTCGAGCAGGAGCTTCAGATCACGATCTTCCGCCGTACGAACAAGGGCATCGAGCTGTCCACCGAGGGGACGGAGTTCCTCGCTTACGCGCGCCAGGTCGTCGAGCAGGCGGACCTGCTGGAGAGCCGCTACCGGAGCGCCCGCCAGGCGCCGCAGCATTTTTCCGTCTCGACCCAGCACTATGCGTTCGCCGTGAACGCGTTCGTCCGGCTCGTCGAGCAATACGGGCAGGAGGAGTACGATCTGGCGCTGCGCGAGACCAAGACGCATGAGATCATCGAGGACGTGCGGCTGCTGCGCAGCGAGATCGGCATCCTCTACCGCAACGAGTTCAACGCCCAGGTCATCCAGAAGCTGCTCGCCTCGGCCAGCCTGGAGTTCCACAGCTTGTTCACGGCCGAGCCGCATGTGTTCATCAGCATCCGCAACCCGCTCGCCCGCAAGGCGAGGGTGACGGTCGAGGATCTGGAGCCGTACCCGTACCTGTCGTTCGACCAGGGCGAGTACAACTCGTTCCATTTCGCGGAGGAGATCCTCAGCACGCTGTCCCATCCCAAAAGCATCCGCGTCAGCGATCGGGCGACGCTGTTCAACCTGCTCATCGGCCTCAACGGCTACACGATCTCCACCGGCGTGCTGAGCAAGGACCTCAACGGCAACGAGATCATCCCCGTGCCGCTGGAATGCGACGAGACGATCGAGGTCGGCTGGATCAGCCAGCGGCAGCGCGCGCTTTCCCGGCTGGGGGCCGCCTACGTCGAGGAGCTGGAGCGGGCGGTGCGGCGGGAGGACTGAGCAGGTCCGGGAGGACGATCTCCCGGGCTTTTTTGCATGCGAAAAAAAGGAAGCCCGCGGCCGTTCGTCCGCTCTCGATCCCCATGCTTCCGCGTCCGCCTCCATCCGCAGGCGGAGCCCGATCCCCGACCGAAGTCCGGGCCCTTTGCCCTCCCGCGGATGGGAATGAATACCATCCCCCAGCCGTTTCCAGGCCTCCCCGGGCGCAAGGTACACTTTCTATGGCACTTTAATCAGACAAAGAGCAAGCGATGATGGGGAGGAAGATGGGGATGAGGTCATTCATTCAAGGAGCATTCCGAAACAAGGCGGCGGTGTGGCTATGCGTCGTGCTCGTGCTGGCGATGGGGACGGCGAGCTACCTGAAGCTGCCGATGGAGTTCCTGCCGGAGGCGGACAATCCGGAGGTGACGGTGACGACGATCGGGCCGGGCTACGACGCGGCGTCGATGGAGGCGCTCGTGACGAAGCCGATGCAGGAGGCGACGGCGGGCATCAAGGGCAAGACCGCTTCGTTCGCCTCGTCCGGCGACAGCTACTCGCAGCTCAATCTGAGCTTCGACTCGTCGACGGACATGAAGCAGGCGCGGATGGACGTGGAGCGGGCGATCGCCGCCGTGCCGCTGCCCGAGCGGGTTGCCCCGCCCTATGTGATCCAGCTGAACACGTCGATGATCCCGGTGAGCTGGGTGACGCTGACGTTCGACGATACGGTGGCCGAGGCGAAGCGCGCCGAGGCGGAGAAGGACATTCTCGAGGCGTTCCAAGGCATCGACGGCATCGGCGCGGCGCAGCTGTCGGGCCGTCCGCAGCCGTCGGTGACGGTAGCGCCGGACCCCGATAAGCTGGCCGCCAAGGGCTTGCCGCTGCAGGCGCTGTACGGCGTGCTGCAAGGCCGCACGGGCTCCGCCTCGGTCGGCGAGAGCCAGCTCGGCGGCAGCGCCGTCAACCTGAACGTGGCGTCGACGCTGCGCGACGTCGAGACGCTGCGCAAGCTGCCGGTCGCTCCGGGCGTCGCGCTCGGCGACGTGGCGCAGGTCGAGGCGAAGAGCGAGGCCGGCGGCATCAGCCGGCTCGGCGGCAAGGACGCGCTCGTCCTGACCGTGACCAAGGCGCCGGGCGCCAACGCAGTCGCCGTCGGCGAAGGCGTGGAGAAGGCGGCCGAGCGGCTGAACGAGGAGATTCCCGGCGCGGAGCTCAAGGTGCTCATGAGCACCTCGGAGCAGGTCGTGCATTCCGTGAACAGCATGATGAAAGAGGTGCTGCTCGGGGCGCTGTTCGCGACGCTCGTCATCCTCGTCTTCATGCGCAACATCCGCGCGACGCTCGTCACGATCGTGTCGATCCCGCTGTCGCTCGGCCTGACGCTCTATCTGCTCGACCTGTCGGGCGTGTCGCTCAACATCCTGACGCTCGGCGGCGTCGCCGTCGCGGTCGGACGGCTCGTCGACGACAGCATCGTCGTCATCGAGAACATCTTCCGCCGGCTGCAAAAGGAGCGCTTCTCGATCCCGCTCGTCGTCGACGCGACGCGCGAGGTCTCGACCGCGATCACCGCGTCGACGCTGACGACTGTCGCGGTATTCCTGCCGATGGGCCTGCTGCGCGGCTCGCTGCAGGCGTTCCTGCTTCCTTTCGCGCTGACGGTGACCTACTCGCTGCTCTCGTCGCTGCTCGTCGCGCTGACGGTCATTCCGCTGCTCGGCGCCGGGCTGTTCAAGGGCGTGTCGCTGAAGGAGCATGGGCCGTCCCGCCGCTTCCAGCGCTTCCTCGACTGGAACCTGCGCCGCAAGTGGCTGCCGCTGACGGCCGCCGTCGTGCTGCTCGCCGGCTCGATCGGCGCCTATGTCGCGATGCCCAAGGGCGCGCTCGACACGTCGGACGCCTCCAACCTGACGGTGACGCTGAAGTTCAAGGCGGACGCGACGCAGGAGCGGATGGACGCGGACGGAGAGAAGCTGGAGTCGTATCTCCGCAGCCTTCCTGAGCAGGAATGGGTGTACATGTCCGCCGGAGGCAACGCGGAATCGGCCCAGTACGGCGGAGTCGCGTCGCGGACGCAGATCAGCTATATGCTCGGGCTGAAAAAGGGGACGGACGCGGAGGCTCTGGTCGAGCAGGTGAAGGCGAAGGCCGGAGCGCCCGCCGACGCCGCGCTTGAGGTGCAGACGTCCAGCCTGATCGGCGGGGGCGGCGGCTCCCAGGTGTACGTGGACGTGACGGGACCGGACGCGGCGACGGCGAGCTCGGCCGCGGCGAAGGTCATGGCCGCCATCGAGCCGGTCCGGGACGTGCTCAAGGTCGAGAGCAACGAGCAGGAGCGGAAGACGGTCTACACGCTTGAGGTCGATCCGGCGAAAGCCAAGTCGGCGGAGCTCGCCCAGCAGCTGCAGGGCATGCTGAATCCGGTGCCGATCGGCATGCTGGCCGGGGAGGACGGGCGGCAGACGCCGGTCGTGCTGCAGCCGGCGCTCGCTCCGGCGGATGCCGCGGAGCTGGACGCGCTGACCGTGCTCACGGACGCCGGTCCGCAGCCGGTATCGGCGGTCGCCAAGTGGGTCAAGGAAGAAAAGCCGGCCGTCTATTACCTCAAGGACGGCAAGCCTTACGTCCGCATCGCGGCCGAGGCGGAGCCGAGCCGGCTGTCCGTCGTCGGCGCGGATATCGCCAAGGCGGTGGGCGGCCTGAAGCTGCCTGAAGGCACGCATGCCTATGTCGGCGGCGCCTCCGCGGACATGTCGCAGGACTTCGCCGATCTCGGCATGATCGCGCTCATCTCGATCGGCATCGTCTACCTCATCATGGTGCTGACGTTCAAGACGCTGCGGACGCCGCTGGCGATCCTGTTCACGCTGCCGCTCGCGGCGATCGGGGCGGTGCTCGGCCTGATCGTGACGCAGGTGACGCCGGACTTCACGGCGATGTTCGGCGCGCTCATGCTGATCGGCATCGTCGTCACCAACGCGATCGTGCTGCTCGACCGCGTCAAGCAGAACGAGGAGACGATGCCGATCCGCGAAGCGCTGCTCGAGGCGGCCGGCACGCGCATGCGGCCGATCCTGATGACGGCCGTCGCGACCGTGTGCGCGATGCTTCCGCTCGTGTTCGGCTCGGCGGAGAGCGGCAGCATCGTCTCGCAGAGCCTCGCGATCGTCGTCATCGGCGGCCTGATCGTCGCCACCGTGCTGACGCTCGTCATCGTGCCTTGCATCTACGAGCTGCTGTTCTTCCGCAAGGCGGCCCGCCAGCGCCGCGAGGCCGCAGGCGCCGCGCCGAAGCGCGAGGAAGCCGGCGAGGCTCTCGCTCTGTAGAGGACGGACTCGGGCCTTCGGGCAGATGGAAAAGAAGCCGTTCCCCCGCTTCGGCGCAGGGGAACGGCTTTTTGGCATGCGGGCCCGGGCAGGGGGGCGTAGGCCGAGCCGGGCCGAGCGCGGTCAGCCAGTGCGGTACGAACGGCCCGCATGCTCTGCATGCCGGGAGCGCTCGATCACCTCGCCGTACTGCTCCAGCAGCTCGTCGAAAATCGAGACCCATGAGCGGGTGACGGCATGGCTGCGGCCTTGCTCGCCCATGCGGCGCGCCAGCTCCGGGGCGGCCGTCAGCCGCTCGATGGCAGACGCGAAGGCGGCGGCGTCGCCGGGCGGGCAGAGCAGGCCGGTCGCTTCGTGGCGCACCGACTCCCGGATGCCGCCGGCGTCCGCGCCGATGACGGGCAAGCCGCTCGCCATCGCTTCCAGCGCCACGTTGCCGAACGTCTCCGTGCTCGATGGAAAGACGAACAGATCCGCCGACGCGTACAGCTCGGCCAGCTCCTCGCCTTCGCGATAGCCGGCGAATATGGCGTTGTCCGGCGCTGCGGCCCGCAGCTCCGGCAGAGCGGGGCCGTCGCCGACGATCAGCCAGCGCGCCCTTCCCTCCCGGGAAGCGGGCAGCCTGCGCAGCAGCTCGGCCAGCGTGGCGACATCCTTTTCCGGCGCGATGCGGCCGACGTAGAGCAGGATGCGCTCGTCCGGGGCGATGCCGAAGCGCTCGCGGACGAGCCCCGCGCGGCGCTTGGCGGGATGGAACAGCTCGCTGTCGACGCCGCGCGTCCACAGCCGGAGGCCGCCGACGCCCTGGCGGTAGAGGGCGAGCAGCGTCTCGCGCGACGGCGCGAACGTCGCTCCGCAGCTGCGGTGGAACCAGCGGATGTAGCGCCAGTAGAGCGGGACGGCTTTGGCCATGCCGTAGTAGGCCAGGTAGCGGTCGAAGTGGGTGTGGTAAGAAGCGGCATGGGGCAGGCCGCGTCGCCGGGCGTAGCGGAGGCCGCACAGGCCGATGTTGAACGGCGTCGCCAGATGAAGCAGGTCGGGGCGGAAGCGGTCGAGCTGCTGGCGGATCGACAGCAGGTTGGGCAAGGCGAGGCGGCATTCCGGATAGAGCAGGAACGGGACGCTGGGAGACGGGCGCAGCGACAGCGGCGGCGCTTCCGGGGCGGGAGGCGGCGTTGTCGCTTCTTCAGGCGAGGCGGGGGCGAAGACGAGATGCTCGATGCCGCGGCGCTCCAGATGGGCGGTCAGCCGCCCGAGCGTGCGGGCGACGCCGTTCATCTGCGGGGCGAACGTATCCGTAAACAAGGCGAGGCGCATGGCGATCCCTCCCGGTTCGGTCGTAGCGAAAGCGGCAGATTCGGCGATCCCGTCCCGCGCGCTCTCTCGGCTAGAGCCTACCGGACGACTGTCAGCGCCGGATCAGCGCGGGGTGTAGAGGTTGTAAATGAGGGCGGCTTTGGCGGTGGTGGCGCGCTAGCGGTTCGGCAAGAGCTTGGCTTCGAGGAGCGGGTTCGGCGGGCGATAACTCGAAAAAATCGAGTTACGGGTCGCCAAAGAGGGAGCGGGGTGGGCAATAAGTCGGAAAAATCGAGTTACGGGGCACCGAGGAGGGAGCGGAGTGGGCAATAAGTCGGAAAAATCGAGTTACGGGGCTTGGAGGAGGGGGCTGGGTGGGCAATAAGTCGAAAAAATCGAGTTACGGGTCGCCGAGGAGCGGGTTTGATGCAGTTCGGCAGGCTGAACGCACAAAAACGCCGGCAGGCAAGGAGCGGCGCTCCCTGTCTGCCGGCGTTCATCATCATGCGTCTAACTTTTGCCTAGGCGCCCGTGCCTGCAGCATCCGATCCTGCGTATCCGCAACGCTCGCGCCTGCAACGTCCAAACCTGCGTCCGGCGCCTGCGTATCCGCAACGCGCACAATTTCAACGCCTACGTTTGCAACGTCCGCATCTGCATCCGAGCCTGTGTTTCCACAACGCGCGCGCCATAACGCCTACGCATGCAACGCGCGCGCCATAACGCCTACGCCTGCGGCGCTTAGGCGCCCGCCGCCTCCCAAGCCCGGCGGGCGGGCTAAGCCTGCTCCTCCGCCAGAGCGGCGATGCGCAGGATGACCTCGGCCGCCTTGACCATCGTGTCGGCGGACACATATTCGTAGCGGCCGTGGAAGTTCTCTCCGCCCGCGAACAGGTTCGGCGTCGGCAGCCCCATGTAGCTCAGCTGCGACCCGTCCGTGCCGCCGCGGATCGGCTTGATGTCCGGCTTGACGCCGCAGTCCTCGAGCGCCTGCCGCGCCAGCTCGACGATGTGCATCACCGGCTCGATTTTCTCGCGCATGTTGTAGTACTGGTCCTTCAGCTCGAGCGTGACGCTGCCCGCGCCGTACGTCTGGCGGAACTCCTCGGCGATCGTCGCGAGCAGGCTCTTGCGGTTCTCGAAGCTTTCGCGGTCGAAGTCGCGGATGATGTAGCGCATGCGCGTCCGATCGACCGTGCCCTCGAACGAGATCAAGTGGAAGAAGCCCTCGTAGCCCTCCGTGAACTCCGGCACCTCGCCCGCCGGCAGGCGGCCGTGCAGCGCCATGCCGATCGACTGCGCGTTCAGCATCTTGCCCTTGGCGTAGCCGGGATGCACGTTTTTGCCCTGGATCGTGACGACGGCCTCGGCGGCGTTGAAGCTTTCGTACTCCAGCTCGCCGAGCGGACCGCCGTCCATCGTGTAGGCGAAGTCGGCGCCGAACGCCGCGACGTCGAAGCGATGCGGCCCGCGGCCGATTTCTTCGTCCGGCAGGAAGCCGACGCGAATCCGGCCATGCGGAATTTCCGGATGGGCGGCCAGATAGGCCATCGCGGTCATGATTTCGGCGATGCCCGCCTTGTCGTCCGCGCCGAGCAGCGTCGTGCCGTCGGTCGTAAGCAGCGTCTGGCCCTTGTAGCCGGCCAGCTCGGGGAACTCGCGCGGCGAGAGCGTAATGCCGGGCTCCGCGCTGAGCACGATGTCGCCGCCGTCGTAGCTCTCGATGAGCTGCGGCTTCACGTTCGTGCCGGTGAAGTCGGAGGCGGTGTCCATATGCGCGAGGAAGCCGATCGTCGGCACGGCCTTGGCGCTCGTCGCTGGCAGCGTCGCCATGACGTAGCCGTTGGCGTCGAGCGTGACCTCGGTCAGCCCGATCGCCTCCAGCTCGTCCGCCAGCTGGCGCGCCAGCACGAGCTGGCCCGGGGTCGAGGGGCATGTCTCGCTGCTGTCGTCGCTCCGCGTATCGACGGCCGCATAGGCGACGAAGCGGCGGATCAGTTCCGATTTCAGATCATGCTTGTCCATGAAAAAAATCTCCTTTGCTGTGCTGGGACGGCTCGTGGAGCCGCCGCTTCAGCGGAATCTGTCGCTTGCGCCTGCCGCGCCGCCTCCAGGACGGCTCAGCAGGCTCTTCATGCGTCCACTATAGCAGGTGCGCGGGCACATAATCCAGCGAGGCCGGCGCCAGCGGCATTCCTCCGAGCGCTGGGTCGCGGCGCAGGCCGCCATTTCCCCGAAGCGCCTGTCCGGCCGGCCGCCCGAGCCGCCAAGGCATCGGCCCCTTCATCCTGCTTGCCCAGCCCCGGCCCCCGCGGGCGGCATATGCTGGTGGCAAAGCTTTTGACGACCGTACAGGAGTTGATCGAAACCATGCCGAAGCCGAAGGCGGCGGGAGCCGCAGCGCTCCCCCGCATCGACGTGCTCATCCCCGCGATCGAGAAGGACCTTCCGACGCTGCCCCATGTCATCCGCGCCGCGCGCGCCCAGGTGCGCCATCCGATCGGCGAGATCGTCATCGTCGCCCCCCGCAAGGACGCCATCGTCTCCCTGTGCCGCGAGCACGGATGGAGATTCGTCGACGAGAACACCGTGCTGCCCCTGACGAAAAAAGACATCCATTACCGCTCCGCCCGCTGGGAGCGCTCCGGCTGGCTGTTCCAGCAGCTGCTCAAGCTGA
Source organism: Paenibacillus sp. FSL W8-1187 (assembly GCF_037965485.1). NCBI lineage: Bacteria > Bacillati > Bacillota > Bacilli > Caryophanales > Paenibacillaceae > Paenibacillus > Paenibacillus sp. FSL W8-1187. Next base: position 5,372,182 of record NZ_CP150181.1, on the reverse strand, counting down.
GCGGCGACAAGCTGTGCTCGGCCGATTTTTTCCTCGTCATCGACGCCGACACCGTGCTCATTCGGCCCCACACGTTCCGCTCCGGCGGCCGCACGACGTTCTACACCCGCAGCTGGACGCAGCCGGAGTACCTGCGCATGCACGAGCGGCTCATGGGCCGCAAGGCGGCCGCGCCGCGCTCGCTCGTCACCCACTACATGCTGTTCGAAAAGGCGAAGCTGCGCGACATGAAGCGGGACATCGAGATGCGCCACGGCATGAGCTGGCATCGCGCGATCCTGACCAAGCTGAACCGCTCGCAGCAGTTCGGGTTCAGCGAGTACGAGACGTACGGCAACTATGTGTACAGCCGCAATCCGGCCGCCGTGCGGCTGCGTCCGGCGCTCAACCGCGCCCTGCACGACGGCGTCCGCAGCCTGACGCCGGAGCGGACGCGCCAGCTGGCCGCCAAGCATCGCTCCGTGAGCTTCCACGAGCGCAAAGGCTATGTGCGCAAGGCCGGAGCGTCCGCGCGCCGGATCGAAGCGCCGGCCGGAGCCGGCTCAGCTCGGCGCACGCTCGGCGGAAGCGGACGCGCCGATGACGCGGGCAGAACGGCTTTCCTGCGCGGCGGGGCGGCGAAGCGTCGGCCGCCGGCCTTTGCCGGACCGAGGCTTGCCGCTTGCGCCGCCGTGCGGCGAGGCGGGGGCGGCCGCCGATGAAGCCGCGCGGCAGCGGCCGGGCCGGACACGCCGCGCCAGGGCGGGGCCGCTCGCCGCAAGCCCGCCGCTCCGGCTGGTCCGTCGACTGGCGCGGCCCGCTCGGCCGCGCCGGCGGACTGGGCGGAGCGAGCCGGAGCTATGTGCGCGCGCTGCGCGGGGCCGGCCTGCCGGTGAACGCTTCGGCGGCCATGGGGCAGCCTGCCGCCGGCCGGCTTGCTCCGGGGACCCGCCGGATGCTCGTGTACCATTATCCGCCGCATACGCTCGATCCGGATCGGGCGCGCCGGGCCGGCTACGGACGGGTCGTGCTCAACGCCGTCTGGGAGACGTCGCGCATCCCGTCCCAGTGGCGCAGGACGATCAACCGCTACGATGCGGTGCTCGTGCCGTCGCGGCACAACGTGCAGGCGATGAAGGACAGCGGCGTCAGCGTGCCGGTGTACCGGGTGCCGCACGGGGTGGACACGCGGCGGTTCCGGCCGGGCAGGCCGAAAGCCGCGCTGTCTGGAGCGGAGGGGCGCTTCGTCTTCCTTTCGGTGTTCAGCTTTCAGCATCGTAAAAATCCGGAGGCGCTGCTGCGCGCCTACGCGGAGGAGTTCAGCGAAAAGGACTCCGTGCTGCTCGTCATCAAGACGAGCGGCTGGCGGGAAGCCGGCGGCTCGGCGGGGGCAGAGCGGGCGATCCGCCGCTACGTGGCTTCGCTGCGCCTGTCGCATCGGCCCGCGCCGATCCACATCGTCGCCGGCCATATCGGCGAGCGTCGGCTGCTGGGGCTGTACGCGTCGGCGGACGCCTTCGTGCTGCCGACACGGGGAGAAGGCGTCGGCATGCCGTTCATGGAGGCGCTCGCGAGCGGCGTGCCGGTCATCGCGCCCCGCTGGGGCGGGCAGAGCGACTTCCTGACGGACGGCAATTCGTTCGCCGTTCCTTACAAGCTGCGGAAGCCGGCGGAAAGCATGAAGGGAGCCGGCGCGATCTCGCGCCGGTTCGGCGGCCTGTTCGCGCAGGAGGGGCAGCTGTGGGCCGAGGCCGATCTGGCCGGGCTGAAGCGGCAGCTGCGCGCCGCGAGCCGGGACGTCGCGCTTTGTCGGCGTAAGGGCCGGCAGGGCTGCCAGGACATGAAGAGCTGGAGCTGGGAAGCGGCGGGACGGCAGCTGCGGCAAGCGCTGGAGAGGATCGGGACGCAGCCGCCGCGGGGCGGCGCGGCCGCTTCGCGGGAGAGCGGCGAGGCCGATCCGCCAGGCTTTGTTTCGGCCGCGCTGCGCGGACAGCGCCGGCGGGCGCCGCGCGGGAGCGGGAGCGCTCCGGCAGACGCCAAGGAGAGGAGAACGAGACGGAAGTGAGACTTATCCTATTGTCCGGAGGCTCGGGCAAGCGGCTGTGGCCGCTGTCCAACGAGATTCGGTCGAAGCTGTTCCTGAAGCTGCTGCCCGCACCGGACGGCACCCTCGAGTCGATGATGCAGCGGCTGTGCCGCCAGCTGCGGGAGGAGGGGCTGCTGGAGGGAGCGGTCATCGTGACCCATCGCAGCCAGGCCGAGATTACGCGCGCCCATGCCGGAGCGGACGTGCCGATCGTGGAGGAGCCGGCCAAGCGCGGCACGTTCACGGCGGCGGCGCTCGGCGCCGCCTATCTGGCCGGTCCGGGCCGCGCGCCGGAGGATGAGGCAGTGTGCGTGCTGCCGGTCGACCTGTTCGTGGAGGCGGACTTCCTTGCGCTGCTGCGGCGGCTGCCGGAGGCGCTCGCCCGCGGCGCGGACCTCGGCATGATCGGCACCGAGCCGACGCATCCTTCGGCGCAGTACGGCTACATCGTGCCGATCCGCGAGCCCCGCCCCCGCCGGCCGAAGCGGCGTGCGGCGGCCGGCGGCCGGAAGTTCGGCGGCATGACGGACGCTGGCGCGGGAGCGGGAGCGGGCGAGAGAGCGGCGCGACCGGACGCGGATGCAGGCGCAGACGGAGCGGGAGTTGGCAAGAGCGCAGCGCGGCCGGACGCGGATGCAGGTGCAGACGGAGCGGGAGTTGGCAGGAGCGCAGCGCGGCCGGACGCGGATGCAGGCGGAAACGGCGCGAGAGCGGGCAGGAATGCGGCGCCGCCTGGCGCGGACGCAGGCGCAGACGGAGCGGGCGCGGGCTGGCTGCCGGTCGGGCGCTTCGCGGAGAAGCCCGATCCGCCGGCGGCGACGAGGCTGATCAAGCAGGGCGGGCTGTGGAACAGCGGCGTCTTCGTCTTTCGCCTAGGGTGGCTGCTCGGTCAGCTTCAGGCGAGGGGATATCCGTCCTCGCTGCCGGAGCTGCTGCGGGGCTACGACGAATGGAGCGAGAAAAGCTTCGATCAGGAGCTGGCGGAGAAAGCCTCCCGCAGCCTCGTGCTGCGTTATGCCGGCAGCTGGAAGGATCTCGGCAGCTGGAGCACGTTCCTCAGCCAGCTCGGCGAGGCGCAGCTGGGGCCGGGAGCCGTATCGGCCGGCGCCCGCAACACCCATCTCATCAACGAGCTGGGCTGCCCGATCCACGTCATCGGCATCTCCGACGCGGTCGTGGCTGCGAGTCCCGACGGAATCCTGGTCGCGAGCAAGGAGCACTCCGACCGGATCAAGGAAGCGCTTCGCGAGCTGCCCGGACTGCCGATGCAGGAGGAGAAGCGCTGGGGCAGCTGCCGCACGCTGGAGATCGACCGGCTGAGCGGCGGCGGCCAGGTGCTGACGCGGCGCGTCGCCGTCCATGCGGGCAAGTGTACGAGCTACCATCTGCATGAAGGCAAGGAAGAGGTGTGGACCGTGCTCTCCGGCGAGGGGCGCTTCATGCTCGAGGACGAGATCTACCCGATCGGACCGGGCAGCGTCATGCGGTTTCCTCCCGGCTCGCGCCATGGCGTCAAGGCCGTGACCGAGCTGCAATGCATGCAGGTGGAGATCGGACGGGTGCTCGACGAGCGGGACATCGAGCGGCTGCTGATGAGCTGGTAGAGCTGGCGAGCGCGATGCAGGCAGGCGGTTGCAGTGAAAGTAGGCGAGCGCAATGCGCGAAAGCGGGCACGCTGTCGCGGCAGGCGGACACCTCGACAGGGAGGCTTTGCCGCCGCGAAAGCTTGCGACGAATCAGCTCGTTAGAGGGCTTCAAGCGGCCCCATTGAAAATCTAACGACGGATGAAACGCTTAGAGCGGCAAAAGCCGCCGAAACATGGCCGAAACACGCGCATCGGGACATCTAAGCGCGTGAGGAATCGTTAGCGCCGCGAAAGCAGGCCAAATGAGCTTCTAAGCGTCTGACGCGTCGTAAAGGTTGAAGCCGCGTCAATGAGGCGGCTTTCCCTGACCGCGGCAAGGCAATGGGGGGCTGGAGGCGCGGCTGCCGGCTGCAGCAAGCAGATTCAGCCGCGGCAAAGAAGCTTCTCGATCCGTTTTCGAGCGGCAACCGATCATTCCGGGCTGCTTCTGCGGGGTTCATCGATCCGCTTGAGGGCGAGTTCAGCGGTGGGCCGTCTCCTCGGGCAGCGAATTTTGACCGTCGCCAGCCTGGGGGCGGTCGCCTCGACCGTCCTCGACCAAAAGGCAGCCGCTCGCAGATCGGTTTTTTCTTGCAGCGTCTGCCTATAGGGGCATGCCCAGCTTTTTCATGCGGTTGTACAGCGTCGCTCGCGATATTCCGAGCTGGCGGGCAACCGCTTTTTTGTTGCCGCGCTCAGCCTCGAGCAGCCGGCGAATGCGCTCGCGCTCGTAGTCTTCCGGGCTGTCGGGCCAGCGAGCCGGAGGGAACGGCTGGCTTCCATTGCCGTAGCCGTGGGCAGCCCCGCCAGGAGCAGGTCCGGCGGAGAACGGCCTGCCTAGAGCAGCTCCGTCGACGGAGAGTTCGCTGGAAGCTGCGCTGCCGGGAACAGCCCCGTAGGCAGGCCCGCCGGAAGCGGCGCTGCCCGAGGCTGGCCCCCCGAAGACTTGCTCGCCGAAGGCAGCCCCGCCAGCGGCTTCCGACGTGCCGGCCCAGCCGAGGCGGTCGGGCGTCGCGGCGCTGCGAGCGCTCTTTCCGCCCGTGCCGCTGCTCTGGCGCGCCGCGTTCTGCAGCAGCCGAGGCGGCAGATGCTCCAGCCGGATGACGCCGTCGGTCGCGAGCAGCACGAGCCGCTCGGCCGCGCCGCGCAGCTCGCGGATGTTGCCCGGCCAGTCGTAGGCGGCGAGCCGCTGCACGACCTCATGCGGACAAGCCTCGATGAAGCGGCCGTACAGCAGGGCGAACTCGCTGAGGAACGCGGGCAGCAGCTCGTACACATCCCCGGTGCGCTCGCGCAGCGGCGGGATGTCGAGCGTGACGACGCTCAGCCGGTAGTAAAGATCCTCGCGGAAGCGGCCGTCCGCAATCATCGCCAGCAGATCGCGGTTCGTCGCCGCGAGGATGCGGCAGTCGGCGCGACGCAGCGTCGTGCCTCCGACGGCGTAGAACGTCTTTTCCTGCAGCACCCGCAGCAGCTTCACCTGCAGCTCCAGCGGCATCTCGCCGACCTCGTCGAGCAGCAGCGTGCCGCCCGCCGCCAGGTCGAGCTTGCCCTTGCGGCCGCGCGGATCCGCGCCGGAGAAGGCGCCGCGCTCGTAGCCGAACAGCTCGCTCTCGAACAGCGTCGGCGAGATCGCTCCGCAGTTGATCGCGATGAAAGGCGTCTCCGGCCCCGGTCCGGCATCGTGCATCGCACGGGCGTACAGCTCCTTGCCGACGCCGCTTTCGCCGAGCAGCAGCACGGGCGCCTTGGCGGAGGCGAGCTTGCGCGCCGTCTCGACGGAGGCCCGCACCGCCGGGCTGCCGCCCCGGATCGCCGAGAACGGGTCGGCGCCGCTCGGGTCGAGCCGCTCGACCTTGCGCTCGAGATGCTGCATCTTGGCTGTCATCCGGAACAGCTGCTGGTTCAGGCGGATCTGCGACGTGATGTCCTGCTCGGCCGCCACCGCCCCGATGCGCTCGCCGCCGAGCTCGATCGGACGGGCGTGGATGACGGCGTGCATGTCGGGCCGCGGCTGATGCTGCGCCCCCTGCAGCACCTCGCCGGTCGTCAGCGCGCGCAGCACTTGGAGCCGTTCTTTCTGGAAAAAAGCATCCGCCGGACGCCCCATGATCTCCTCCCGGCGGATGCCGAACATCCGCTCCGCCTCGCCGGTCCAGGCGATTACCTCGCTGTCGGCGTTGATGACCGTGATCGCGCTGTCGACCGTCTCCAGCGTCGCCTCGAAGCCGGCCCTCAGCCGCCGGAACGACTGGCGCAGCTCCTCAAGCGCCGCAGTCGCAGAGACGCAGCCGCAGGGCTGGCCGCCTTCGTCCAGCAGCAGCAGCCAAGGGCAGCCGTCCGGCAGCGGCGGCAGCTCGTCCAGCCGCAGCGATGCGGGGAACGCCGACGCGGGCAGGGCGGCTGCAAGCCGGTCGGGCAGGCTCGCAAGCGCTTCGGGCAGCCAGCTCCAGCTCCCGTCTGTCTCCTGGCGGAACAGGGGACGATCCGGCGGCTGCTCCGGCCATTCCGCGAGCGCATAACTCGTCTGGGGCAGCTCGATCAAGCGGGGGAGGTTCAGCTTCATCGTTGGTTCCTCCTCGTCGATGGGGGTGTCTAATAAGTGTATGAATAGGCAGACAATTATGTCTATAAAATTAGACACATTAGACACGATTCCTGCATGCGAAAAGCCCTTCCGCCGAAAATAGCCGAGCGGAAGGGCTTTGTCGGAAAAAAGAAGCGGCCCCGCCGGGCGGGCCGCTCCTCGGGAGCTGCGGCTTGCGCCGGCCGCTGCGGGGCGGGCGGCATTTTTCAACGGAACATGTTCTGCAGCACCATCATCAGGTTGGCTGGCTTCTCCGCGAGACGGCGCGTGTAGTAGGGGTACCACATCTTGCCGTAAGGGACGTAGCAGCGGACGCGGTAGCCCTCGGAGGCGAGGCGCGCCTGCTCGTTCATGCGCAGTCCGTACAGCATCTGGAACTCGAACTTGTCTTGGCCGATGCGGTTGGCGGAGGCGTACTCGCGCACCCAGCGGATGATCGTGTCGTCATGGGAGGCGATGGCGGTGTAGACGCCTTGGTCGAGGTGCATGCGGATGATCGCCTTGAAGTTGTCGATGACCTCGGACTTCTTCTGATAGGCGACCTCGGCGGGCTCTTTGTAGGCGCCTTTGACGAGCCGCAGGTTGACGCCGCTCTGGATCAGGTCGCGGACGTCGGCCTGCGTGCGGCGCAGGTACGCCTGGATGACGGTACCGACGTTCGTCAGCCCTTCGCCGTGCAGCCTCTTGACCATGTCGATCGTCGCCTGCGTGTAGGGCGAGTCCTCCATGTCGATGCGCACGAAGTTGCCTGAGGCGGCCGCTTCGCGCACGACGGCGCGGATGTTGGCGTAGCAGGCTTCTGGATCGAGCGCCAGCCCCATCTGCGTCGGCTTGAGCGACACGTTGGAGTTGACGCCGGCCTGCTCGATGCCGCGCACGAGGCGGATGTATTCCTCGCGATAGCCCGAGGCTTCGCTCAGCGCCCGGATGCCTTCGCCGAGATGGTCGAGCGTGACCATAATGCCTTTGCGGTTCAGGTCGCCGATGACCTGGAGCGCGCCGTCCAGCTCCTGGCTGGCGATGAATTTGGCGGCGAGCTTGCCGCCGTATTTGAGCGTCAGCTTCTCGACGAGCGAATTGCCGGAAATCGTGAGCAGCGTCTTGCGGTACAGCTCGGAGCCGATGTCCATAGTGATCCTTCCCCTTTATATGCGGATAATGGCGTTCTTAGGGAGTTGTAGTAGCAATATTCATGCCAACGGTATAGGCTATGGCATCCAGGGCGCTGGCGCCACGGCGGTTTCTGGCGGCTTGGCCGGCACGCGCCGCGGCGGCGCGCGGGCTGCTTGGAGGAAGTCAGGGCAGCGCGGCGGAATGCGGATGAGCTGGCTGCGGATGGGGCTGGGCAATGGAACGGGGCAGATGCACAGCCGGAAGAGGCAGTTGCGCGGAAAAGCCGAGTAACTCGGGTCGGATGTGCGTCCGGATGGGGGAGATACGCGGAAAAACCGAGTAACTGGGGTCGGATGTGCATCCGGATGGGGGAGATACGCGGAAAAACCGAGTAACTGGGGTCGGATGTGCATCCGGATGGGGGAGATACGCGGAAAAACCGAGTAACTCGGGTCGGATGTGCGTCCGGATGGGGGAGATACGCGGAAAAACCGAGTAACTGGGGTCGGATGTGCGTCCGGATGGGGGAGATACGCGGAAAAACCGAGTAACTGGGGTCGGATGTGCGTCCGGATGGGGGAGATACGCGGAAAAACCGAGTAACTCGGGTCGGATGTGCGTCCGGATGAGGGAGATACGCGGAAAAACCGAGTAACTCGGGTCGGATGTGCGTTCGGATAGGGGAGATACGCGGAAAAACCGAGTAACTGGGGTCGGATGTGCGTCCGGATGGGGGAGATACGCGGAAAAACCGAGTAACTCGGGTCGTGTGAGGGCATCCGGCGGGCGGCAAGACGAAGAAATCGAGTTACTGGGCATTGAAGTGGGCGCTTGGCGGACATTAAGTCGAAGAAATCGAGTTACTGAGCCCGGATTTCCGAGGCTAACGCCCTCCAGCCGGCTCCGCCTGCTATATCGGAGCCCGGATTTCCGAGGCTAACCTGGCTGTCCAAGGCTGGCGCCTCTGTACGCCAGCCCGGACTTCCGAGGCCAACCTCCTCCAGCCGGCTCCGCCCGCTATATCGGAGCCCGGATTAGTGGCACGATTCTTGCTTATCTTTTACGGCGAAGAGCCCCGGTCAGCAGCGAGGGCCAAGGAGACCTTTCCGAGGAGGATGAATTCGCATGAGAATGGAATATGCCAACGAGCCGTTCACGAATTTCAGCAAGGAAGAGGAAAGCGCCGCCTACGAGGCCGCGCTGGCCGCCGTCCGCGGGCAGCTGGGCCGCACGTACCCGATCGTCATCGGAGGCGAGGCGATCGAGACCGGGCGCACGCTCGACTCGATCAACCCGGCCGACAAGGCCGAGGTCGTCGGCGTCGTCCACCAGGCCGACCGCGAGCTGGCCGAGAAAGCGATCCGCACCGCCTACGAGACGTTCGGCTGGTGGCGCCACACGAGCGCGAAGGAGCGCTCGGGCTACCTGTTCAAGGCCGCTGCCGTCATGCGCCGCCGCAAGCATGAGTTCTCCGCGTGGCTGACGGTCGAGTCCGGCAAAAACCGCGCCGAAGCCGACGCCGATACGGCCGAGGCGATCGACTTCATGGAATTTTACGCCCGCGAGATGCTGCGCCTGAGCGAGCCGCAGCCGCTCACCCGCATCCCGGACGAAGACAACGAGCTGTACTACATCCCGCTCGGCGTCGGCATCGTCATCCCGCCGTGGAACTTCCCGCTCGCCATCATGGCCGGGATGACGACGGCCGCGCTCGTCTCCGGCAACACCGTCGTGCTCAAGCCGGCGAGCCCGACGGCGGTCATTGCCGCCAAGTTCGTCGAGCTGCTGGAGGAGGTCGGCGTGCCGGCCGGCGTCGTGAACTTCCTGCCGGGTCCGGGCTCCGAGGTGGGCGACTTCCTCGTCGAGCATCCGCTGACCCGCTTCATCAGCTTCACCGGCTCGCGCGACGTCGGACTGCGCATCAACGAGCGGGCCGCCAAGACCGCGCCGGGCCAGAAATGGATCAAGCGCGTCATCGCCGAGATGGGCGGCAAGGACTCGATCGTCGTCGACGCCGACGCCGATCTGGAGCTGGCGGCGGATGCGATCGCGGCGTCGGCGTTCGGATTTTCCGGTCAGAAGTGCAGCGCCTGCTCGCGCGCGATCGTCCATGCGGACGTGTACGACGAGGTGCTGGCCAAGGTGGTCGAGCGCACCGCCAAGCTGACGCTGGGCGATCCGGCCGAGCGCGGCACGAACCTCGGACCGGTCGTCGACGACAAGGCGTACGCCAAGATCCAGGAGTATATCGAGATCGGCAAGAACGAAGGCCGTCTCGTGCACGGCGGCGGCACAGGCGACGAGAAGGGCTTCTTCATCGAGCCGACGATCTTCGCCGACATCGCTCCGGAAGCGCGGCTCGCGCAGGAGGAGATTTTCGGGCCGGTCGTCGCCTTCATCAAAGCGTCCACGTTCGACGAAGCGCTCGAGATCGCCAACAACACCGACTACGGCCTGACGGGAGCCGTCATCTCCCGCAACCGCAGCCGCCTGGAGCAGGCTCGCCGCGAATTCTTCGCCGGCAACCTGTACTTCAACCGCAAGTGCACCGGCGCGCTCGTCGGCGTGCATCCGTTCGGCGGCTTCAACATGTCGGGCACCGACTCCAAGGCCGGCGGCCGCGACTACCTGCTGCTGTTCACCCAGGCGAAGCTCGTCTCCGAAAAAATGTAATCCCGCGCCGCGACCCGCGCGCGGTATACTGAATAAAACCGCCCAAGGAGGCCGCCGCCATGCCGGGACCCGTCCTGCAGCCTCAGGCGCTGCTCCGCCAGGAGCAGCGGCAGAAGCTCGCGCTCACGCAGCAGATGCGCCAGTCGCTGGCGCTGCTCGCGCTGCCCGCGGCCGAGCTCGACCGCGCCGTGCGCGAGCTCGCCGCGGACAATCCGCTGCTTGAGATCCGCGAGCCCGCGGCCTCGCGCCGCCTGGGCGGCCGCGGCCACGCCTCGGCCGCCGATCCGCTCGAGCGCGCCGCCGCCGCGCCGCCCACGCTCGAAGCCGAGCTGATCGCGCAGCTGCGGCTGAGCGGCGCCCCCGCGCCTCTCCGCCGCGCCGCCGCCTGGCTCGCCGGCAACCTCGACGAGAGCGGCTGGCTGGCGCTGCCGCTCGCGGAAGCGGCGGAGCGGCTGCGCCTTTCCGCCGCCGAGGCCGAGGCGGCGCTGCGGCTGCTGCAGTCGCTGCAGCCGGCCGGCATCGGCGCGCGGGACCTGCGCGAATGCCTGCTGCTGCAGCTGGACCGGGAGCCGGAGCCGGCTCCCGGGGCGCGCGAGCTCGCCGCGCGCTGGCTGCCCCAGCTGGCGGCCCGCCGCTGGGAGGAGATCGCGGCCGGCACCGGCCTTAGCCGCGCGCAGCTCGAAGAGGCGCGCCGAGCGCTGCTGCGCCTCGACCCGCGGCCCGGCCAGCGGCTGGCGGCCGGAGCAGCCGGCCGGACGCAGGCGGTCGTGCCCGACGCCCTCGTCCGCCAGGGCGCGGCCGGCGAGCTGCTCGTCGAGCTGGCCGCCGCTTGGGAGCCGCGGCTGTCGCTCGCCGATATCGGCTCCGGCCCGCTCGCGGCCGTTGCCCGCGGCCACGAGGCGTACGCCTACGTGGAGAGCTGCCGCCGCGCGGCGCGCGCGCTCATCGGCGGGCTGGAGCAGCGGCGGGAGACGCTCGCGCGGGTCGTGCGCGCCGTCTTTGAGGAGCAGGCCGCGTTCCTGGAGCGCGGCTGGCCGGCGCTGCGGCCGCTTACGCTCGCGGACGTGGCGCTGCGGCTCGGCTTGCACGAGTCGACGGTGAGCCGCGCCGTGTCCGGCAAGCAGGTGCGGACGCCGCTCGGCACCTATCCGCTCAAGGCGTTTTTCAGCGCCGCGCTCGGCCGGGGCGGAGCGGCCGAGGAGGTGTCCGCCGCCGCCGCCAAGCAGCGGCTCGCCGAGCTCGTCGCGGCCGAGTGCCGCGAGCGGCCGCTGTCCGACCAGCAGCTCGCGGAGCGGCTGGCGGAGCTCGGCATCCCGCTGTCGCGGCGCACCGTCGCCAAGTACCGGGCGGAGCTGCGCATACCCAGCTCCTCCTCGCGGCGGGGCGACTGAGCGTGGCGTTCCTACATTCGAGAAGTCCAGGGCCTCCTTGCGGGGCGCCTGGGCTTTTTCGGCTTTTCTTTCTGGACGGGCGTCCTGCCGATTCGCCATAATAAGGAAAAGGAGGTCGGACCATGGACGATCGCGAGCTGCTGCCGCTCAACAACCGCGCCATCTTCGAGCCGCGGGCGGCGGCGCAGAGCTTCCGCCTGCAGCGGCTGCTGCCGCAAGGGCCGGCGGCGGCCTATATCCGCCATTATTGGCTCATCGAATGGAATCTGCCGCCGGGCGCCGTCCACACGCAGGAGGTGCTGGAGCATCCGACGGTCAACGTCGTCCTGCAGCCCGGCCGTTCGGTCGTCAGCGTCGCCGGAGCCGAACGCTCGCAGCAGCGGCTCGAGGGGCGGGACGAGGTGCTCGGCATGCTGTTCCGCCCGGGACTGTTCCGCCGCTGGCTGGACCGCGATCCCGGCGAGCTGGCCGGCCGGCGGCTGCCGGCGGAGCAGGTGCTTGGCCCCGGAGTGCTGGAGCTGGAGCGCGCCGTCTTCGCCGAGCCGGATTCCAGCCGCCGAGCGGCGCTCGTCGATGCGTTCTGGGCCGAGCGGCTGGCAGAGCCCGGAACGCTGCCCTGCTTCCGCACGACGTCCGACCCGACATCCGACCCGCCATCCGACCCCGAGCCCGACCCGACGTCCGACCCGCCATCCGACCCCGAGCCCGACCCGACGTCCGACCCTACGCCGGACCCGACATTCGACCCGGCATCCGACCCTACGCCAGCATCCGCCCCGCCGGCCCCTGTCCCGTCCGGTTCGGTTTCCTTCGCCCCGGCCTCCCTGGGGGCCGCGCCCGAAACGGATCCGTCCAAGATGGCTCCGTCCAGATCGGCCGCGCCCGGAACGGATCACTCGAAGCGGGCTCCGTCCGGCTCGGCCTCGCTAGCGCCCGATCCGTCCGCACAGCTGGCCGATCGCATCGTCACCGGCATCCAGCTCGACCGCAGCCAGCGCAGCGCCCGGGAGGTGGCCGCGCGCTGGGGGCTGTCGCCGCGCAGCCTGCAGCGGCTGTTCCGCGCCTACATCGGCATGACGCCGCAGGCGGTCATCCGACGGTACCGGCTGCACGAGACGATGGGCCTCGCCAGCGGCGACCCGGACTGGGCGTCGCTCGCGCTGGAGCTCGGTTATTTCGACCAGGCCCATCTGATCCGCGACTTCAAGGCGGTCGTCGGCATGACGCCTGGTTCCTATGCGAAGCGAATCACGAGCGAGGAAAGATAACATCGAACAAGCGTGGATCCTCGGATCCGCGCTTTTTTCATCCTTCGGCACCGTATTGTGTAATATATATTGACATCAACCTATCTTCATCTCTATACTCTCCGCAAGAACGGTCAGGGGGAGAGATGCAAGTGGGGAGAAGATGGGGGCATTTCGGAACGGCCGGCATGCTTGCGATCTTGCTGGTGCTGGGAGCGTGCTCGGGCGGAGGCGGAGCGGCGAACGAGGGGGCGGGGCCGACGTCGGTCCCGAGCGCAGGCGAGCCGGCGGGCGCTTCTCCCGCCCCGGCAGGCGGCGGCATCGCCAAGCCGCGCGTCGCGTTCGTCTATCTCGGCGTGCCCGGGGACGGAGGCTGGACGTACGAGCATGACCAGGGGCGACTGATGATGGAAAAGGAGCTGGGCATCGAGGCGACGACCGTCGAGAACGTGCCGGAAGGGGCGGACGCCGAGCGCGTGTTCGAGGAGCTGGCCCAGAACCACGACGTCGTCTTCGGCACGAGCTTCGGCTATATGGACGCGATGGTCAATGTGGCGAAGCGCCATCCCGACGTCAAGTTCATGCACGCGAGCGGCTACAAGACGGCGGACAACCTCGGCACATACCTCGGCAAGGAGTATCAAAGCGCTTATCTGGTCGGCATGGCGGCCGGCAAGATGACGAAGAACGACCATCTCGGCTATGTCGGCGCTTATCCGATCCCTGAGGTCATCTATACGATCAACGCTTTCGCGCTCGGCGCGCAGAGCGTCAATCCGGACATCAAGCTGTCCGTCGTCTGGAGCAATACCTGGTATGACCCGGCGACGGAGCGCCAGGCGGCGGTCAGCCTGCTGGACAAGGGCGTCGACGTGCTGGCGGCCTACCAGGACTCGCCGGCGAGCATCCAGGCGGCCGCCGAGCGCGGCGTCTGGGGCATCGGCAACGATTCCGACATGGGCCGCTACGCGCCCGAGACGTACATTTCCAACCCGGTCTGGCGCTGGGGGCCGTACTACGTGGAGCAGGTGAAGGCGGTCATCGACGGCACCTGGCAGAGCGGAAGCTACTTCGGCTCGATGGCCGACGGCATCACCGACATCGCTCCATTCGGCAAGAACGTGCCGGAGGACGTGAAGGCGCTGGCGGAGGAGAAGAAGCAGGAGATCCTTGCCGGGAGCTTCGACGTGTTCGCTGGTCCGATCCGCGACCAGAGCGGGGCGGAGCGGGTGCCGGAGGGCGGCGCGATGACGGTCGAGGACATTTTGGGCATGACGTGGTTCGTCGAGGGCATCGAGGGAACGATCCCGCAGTAGGCGGAGGGGTGAAAGGAGAGGAAATGAATGAGGCTGGAAGATCCCGTACTGACGGCCTGCTGGCATCCGGCCGCGCTCGCGCGCGACGTGACGGACCGTCCCTATCCGGTCACGGTCCTGGGAGAGAAGCTCGTCCTGTTCCGCAGCGGCAGCGGCGTCCACGCGCTCAAGGACCTGTGCATCCATCGCGGAGTGCCGCTGTCGCTGGGCAAGGTCGACCGGGGCGAGCTCGTCTGCGCTTATCACGGGTGGCGCTATGACGGCGGCGGGGCATGCGTCTGCATCCCATCGCTGCCGCCGCGCCAGCCGATTCCGTCCAAGGCGCGGGCCGAAGCGTACCGCTGCCGGGAAGAAGGCGGCTTCGTCTGGGTGTGCCTCGGCGAGGCCGAGCCGGAGCGGCTGCCGCTGCAGGGCAAGGTCGACCCGGCGCTGATCCCGGTCTGGATGGGCCCTTATCCGGTGCAGGCCGCGGCGCCTCGCGTCGTCGAGAACTTCCTCGACGTCTCGCATCTGATGTTCGTCCACGAAGGCCTGCTCGGAGACAGCCGCCATGCGGAAATCAACGACTACGGCGTGCATCGGCGCGAGGACGCGCTGTTTACGGACGAGATCGTCGTCTACCAGCCCGACCCGGACGGGCGGGGAGTCGGCGTCGAGAGCCGGTATGTCTACGAGATCTTCGGTCCGACCTGCGTCAAGCTCGTCAAGCGCAGCAGCGGTTCCGACGAGGAATTCCACTTGTTCCTGATCGTCCTGCCGGAGACGGCGACCGCCTGCACCGCCTTCATGCTGCAGCTGCGCAACTACTCGCCGAACGTGCCGGAGCAGGTGTTCATCGACTTTCAGAATACGCTGCTCGCTCAGGACAAGGTCATCGTCGAGGCGCAGAAGCCCGAGCTGCTGCCGCTCGATCTGCAGGCCGAGCTGCATCTGCGTTCCGACCGCGTCGCCATCGCCTATCGCCGCATGCTGAGGGAGCAAGGCATGACGATCGGCACGGAGTAAGGAAAAAGCCCCGTTCGCCGGACAAGATCCGGGAACGGGGCTTTGTTGCGCCTGCTTGGCTGCTTCGTGGCTTCATGGCTCGTTGCGGCTTGGAGAGCCGCCCCAGCTCCGCGCGGCTTGCCTGGCGGCCTCAGCGCCCTGCCTTGCGGCGGCTGCGGTAGAACCAGAACGCGCCCGCGAGCACGCCGAGCGCGATCAGCGCGTACGCGATGTTGGAGTAGATGTCCATGTAGCCGACGATCGTTTCCCACGACTCGCCGACGGAAGCGCCGACGGAGACGAGCACGGTATTCCAGATGAGCGAGCCGATCGTCGTCAGCAGCAGGAACAGCGGGAAGCTCATGCCGGACATGCCCGCCGGGATCGAGATGAGGCTGCGCACGAGCGGCACGAGCCGGCAGAGCAGCACGGCCCACGGGCCGTAGCGGTCGAACCAGGCGTCGGCCTTGCGGACGTCCTCGGGCTTGAGGCGCAGGATGTGGCCCCAGCGCGCGACGATCCGCTCCAGGCGCTCCGCGTTCAGCCACGCGCCGATGTAGTACAGGATGACGGCACCGATGACCGAGCCGAGCGTCGCGGCGATGATGACGCCGACGACGGTCATGCTCGTGCGGGCGGTCATGAAGCCGCCGAAGGTCAGGATGACCTCGGACGGAATAGGCGGGAACAGATTTTCAATCGCGATCAGGAATCCAACGCCGAAGTAGCCGAAGCGATCCATGATCTCCGTTATCCAGGCTTCCACAAAACCATCCTCTCGAAGGGCGTCCGCCGGCGGACATAGTTCTTCCCCTATACGATTCAGCCTGTCCCTTGGTTTCAGAAAACAAGCCGCCATGGCACGCTTCGCGAATGAGGAACGCCAGAGAGGCTTTGGTTAGACGTATACGTGATCTGCTATGGCGGCGACAACTAGGCCATTCGTCGAATTATGACATTCCTTGTAAAAAGTATAGATCTATAGGAGTATTGCTTTTTTTTGATTTAAATTGTAACTTATGGTTGCGAAAAGACGTTGAGAGGAAAGCTCATCCCTATTCTTCCACGGCACGATAAAGAATAGCCGAATCGAAAAGGAGGGACAAGTAAATCGAGTAAGGGAGGTTCTTGCGACTTTCTGTCAGGACAGATTAAAAACAGAAACATGCGCTCTGTGGTCGTTCCATCCGTTGCGAGCGCAGGAAAAGGAGATTCAGATCATGAAAAAATCGACGATAACAATCGTTTTGACAAGTGCGCTTATCCTTGTCGGTGCTGCAACTTCCCATATCATACAAGCATCAGCACCAAATGGGCCTGATCCATATCAGCTGGAAGCTGTTCCTTATGAAGGACAGATCAGTAAAGTCATGAGGGGAGAGAGCGGCTCTTCTCTTCTGGTTGACTCCATTGGTAGTAACGAGTATTCGAAAATGATGAGCATTCTTTACCCTAACGGGATTGTAGATGCGCAAGGCCAGGAAGTACCGGGGATAGACAATTTAGTCGAAGTGCGTGAACGATTTATTGAGGAGCATATGAGAGCACTTTCTCTGGTTGGTTCGACTCCAATCGAAATCGAGAAGACGCCGTTTACGATTTCTATCGCGGATGAATCGAATGGCGAATACAAAAGTTTGTTTTATAAAGCGAGTATCGGCAAGGACACCTTTGTATTCCCATCTGAATGGGGAAATCAGCCTTTTGATTTTGTCTCCGACAGTGAAAAGAATATCTATATCATCTATACGGATGCGGGGATTTGGAAGATTGATCCGATTGCTCTGAGCGCAAAAAAAATCACAGCAGACACATATTCGGGCAAAGACCGGCAACAAATCGGCCAAGAATTGACGAAGCTTCATCCGGATGCATACCTGCTCTGGGTCAGTAGTGTTATGATTAGCCCCGATGGCAAGCAAGTCGTTTATCGGACGAATCGTGACAGCACAAGGCTTGATGAGACATCAATATGGGCAATTGATCTTGATTCAGGAAAAGAGAGCCAACTAGTTCCGCCTTCTGTGAACAATGATATCCTAGGGTTCATCTCAGATCGCGATGTTGTGGTAGGGGCTCTCGCCGACACTCGTGCAATAGATGTGTATGACAAGTCGATTATTGCGCTCGATGTTCCGAAAGTGCCGAATCTGCGCATAAGTGCGGTTCAGGATGGGAAAATCGTCATATCCAGTCATGAAGAGGGCAGTTCGACTTCGACTGCGACGGTGAGTAGTGTCGATCTATCAAAGGGAATCCTCACTGAAATTTCTGAAATTTCTGGATATCTTGATGGAGAACCCCGATTTTCGCCATCGGGAACCCAAGTTGCGATCGGTTATGGAGACGATCCTTCGGTCGGGGTTGAAGATGTCATGATGGTTGAATTGTCGACGAAAACACAAAAGCTGCTCTCCAGTTCGTTGCAGAACAAGCGGTCTGTCAAAGGGAATATCATTCGTTTCCAATGGCTTAATGATGAAACAGCAGTTGTAGAAACGCAAACAGGAAGCAGCTTTTCAAGCGCTGTGGTCAATTCGACAGAAAAATGAGCCGATACTGAAAACAATTTGTTAGAAGAAGGTGTTGAGAAATGAGATACAAGAAATTAACGATAATGATGCTCTCTTTTGTTTTAGTTACTTTTATTTTCCCGGCTGGTGTTTTTGCTGCGGATTATAGCATCGTTTTCGGAAATACGCCGCCGTCTATCGTGAATTTCAACTCTCCTCTTTCAAATTCTTCATCTGCAGGCTTTGCGGCAGTGAACAGCAAATGGAATCAACCTCGGTCGAGTGGGACAAATCCCCATAACGGAGCGGATCTTCAAGCTGCATTAAATACGAATGTTTATGCTCCATATGACGGGTGGGCAACCGGAATTACTGTTACTGGTTCGTATGATATTGATTTCCTAGTCGATGCAAATAATAATAATGTTAAAGATGATGGGGATTATCATGTTCGATTTTATCATATGAATAGCAGGGAGACAGATGGGAAGAAAAGTCAAGGGGCTTTAATAGGAAAATCCGGCAATCAAGGAGATGTCCCTCCACATCTTCATTTTGGAGTTTGTTCGACATCGGGTGGATTGAAATGGCTGAGAAATGAAGTGAACTACAGGCACTTGTCTTCATCCAATTGGAGCTCAGGGAAAGACCTTGACGCTTATTCTGTGGTGGCCTGGAACAGCAACATCGCTTCTTTTACTGCATATATTAGGAATGATGGTACTAAAGAATCCTTCTCAGAAGTGAGAATTTATTATCGTACATCAGCGGGATCTTGGACGGATGGTGGAGTCATGAACAAGTCGGGAGATGTTTATAGTTACAACTTTACTGGTAAGGTGTCCTCTGGAACATCAGTACAGTGGATGTTTAGGATGCTTCGATCCGGAGTATCTCAGGCGGCATTCGGTCCGGCTAAATTTTATCAGCCAGACAACAATCCGAATGCAAGCTCATATGCATATAGCTACTTTACTAACACGGTGACATGAGTGTCATAGTACCCACGCCGATCTTGGCGAGGGTACTATGAAGTGTTTTACAGAAAAGGAGGACCTGCCATGAACCGTTTCCCCAAAGCGCCGCTGCCGATGCTCGTTACCGGAATGATTCTGACAGCCTTGACGGGCTGTACGAACGAAGCCCCCGCTGAAATGCCGCCCCCTAGCCCCCGAGTAAGCTCCGTCTCGACACCGACGGCAACGGTGTCACCCACCGAAATCCCGACGCTGTCGCCAACGCCTTCTGCGCCAGTCGGCGAGATCAGAACCTTCACGTTTGGCCGGCTGAAACTGGAGGTCACCCAAGTCATCGAGACTCGGACAAAACAGAGCAGTGATGGGGGTGTTCCTTGGGAGTACCAGCAAGTTGTTTATGGTGCGGGTGCTCGTGTTCGCGTTTTAGACACTGGCATGAGCGATGCGAGTATAACGGAAGATGGCAAGTCTCATCCCCAATTTGGGATATCCTTTGAACCGGATGGACGACAGGAAATCGACGAGAAGCTGGAGTCGTTTGAAATCACGCCCGATATGCGAGGAATTTTCAGCTTGGAGTCAAGTGTTTTTGTACTGGGATTTGAAGCCTACCAAGCAAGCTGATTCAAGAAGAAAGCCCCTTTGCAGGGGCTCTTCTTCGTTTCATCCCACCCGTTTCAGCCAAACAAGCCGCCCCCTGAGGGGCTCCGCGAACGGAGCCCCTCAGGGGGCGGCGGTATGGAAACGCCGGGCGGCCGGGGGGCGGCCGCCTCGGACGGGACCGTCGAAGCGAGGCGGCGGGCCTGCCTCCGCCTTACCCCAGATGCTGCAGGTAAGGCGTCAGGTCGACGCCCAGCGCGCCCGC
The DNA here is from genome assembly GCF_037965485.1 of Paenibacillus sp. FSL W8-1187. Taxonomy (NCBI): domain Bacteria; kingdom Bacillati; phylum Bacillota; class Bacilli; order Caryophanales; family Paenibacillaceae; genus Paenibacillus; species Paenibacillus sp. FSL W8-1187. Next base: position 5,352,826 of record NZ_CP150181.1, on the reverse strand, counting down.
CAGCCGCTTGCCGAGGTCGGCGTCGGCGCGGTAGAAGTTGCAGACGGCGCGCAGCTGCGTGCTGGACTCCGCCTGCGCGAGGTCGCCCGACAGGTTGCGGATGACCGCGTCCTGCTCGGCGGCGGAGTAGCGGCGCCATACTTGGCCCGCCTGCCCGAAGTCGTTCGTCTTGGCGATCTTCTGGCGTCCGGCCTGCGCGCCGGCGGCGAGCGGCGCCGGCGGCTCCGCGTATGCCGGATCCTCCTGGGGAGCGTCTTTGTGGCGGGATGGCTCGTAGTTGACGGAGCCGCCGGGCTTGCCGTGCTGCATGGTGCCGTCGCGCTGGTTGTTGCTCACCTGGGCGAACGGGCAGTTGATCGGCAGCTGCAGGTAGTTCGTGCCGACGCGGTACCGCTGCGTATCGGAGTAGGAGAACAGGCGGCCCTGCAGCAGCTTATCCTCGGAAGGCTCGATGCCCGGCACGACGACGCCCGGGTTGAAGCCGACCTGCTCCGTCTCGGCGAAGACGTTGTCCGGGTTGCGGTTCAGCGTCATCGTCCCGACATGCACGTACGGGATGTCCTCTTCGAACCAGTCCTTCGTCGGATCGAGCGGATCGAAGTCGAACGAGTCGAGGTCCGCCGGATCGAGGATCTGCACGAACAGGTCCCATTCGGGGAAGTCGCCGCGCTTGATCGCCTCCTGCAGGTCGCGCGTCGCGTGGTTGAAGTCATGCGCCTGGATCGCGCTCGCCTCGTCGCCGGACAGGTTGCGGACGCCCTGCTTGGGCACCCAGCGCAGCTTCGTGTAGACGCGGTTGCCGTGCTCGTTCACCCACTTGAACGCATGCACGCCGGAGCCGCGCATCTCGCGATAATTGGCCGGGATGCCTTCGTCGGAGAACAGATGCAGCAGCATGTTCGTCGACTCCGGCGTCAGCGACATGAAGTCCCAGTAGCGGTCGGGATGCTGGATGTTCGTGCTCGGATCGGGCTTGAGCGAGTGGACCATGTCCGGGAATTTCATCGCGTCGCGGATGAAGAACACCGGCAGGTTGTTGCCGACGAAGTCGTAGTTGCCCTCGGTCGTGTAGAACTTGACGGCGAAGCCGCGCGGATCGCGGAGCGTCTCCGGGGAGTGCTGGCCGTGGATGACCGTGCTGAAGCGGACGAATACCGGCGTCTCGGTGCCGGCGTCCTGCAGGAAAGCCGCCTTCGTCCAGCGCTTCATGCTGGCGGCCGTGCGGAATACGCCGTGCGCGCCGGCTCCGCGGGCGTGGACGACCCGCTCCGGAATCCGCTCCCGGTCGAAGTGCGCCAGCTTCTCCAGCAGCTGGTAGTCCTCGAGCAGCGTCGGGCCGTTCGGGCCGGCCGTCCTGGAGTTCTGGTTGTCCCCGATCGGGACCCCCTGGTTCGTCGTCAGTCGATTCATGAATGAGTTCCCCTTTCTCCCCGGTTCCCCGGCTTCAATGAGATTTGTTTTCAACTTTACATGTTTCTCATCTTATAGTCAATATCTATTTATAATAATTATAAATTAGAACTGAAGAAGGAATTGACCCCACGCCGCGGAAATCATAAGGACCACCAACGACAGCGCCTGCGGATTGCGAATTCCATGCCGGGCGCGCCGATTCCCGAAACGGCCGTCCGCCCGGCCCGAAGGGGAGAGCGGAATGCAGACGGAAACGCAGCCGCAGCCCGGCCGCCGGCCGGAAGCGGGACAAGCGAGGCTGGGGCGAGGCATCAACTCCAGCTGGACGTACGGACTCGGCATGCTGGCGATGATGGTGCCGAGCCAGGCGTTTTTATCGTTCTACAGCTACTACTATGTCGACAAGCTCGGACTCGGCATCGGGCTGGCGACGCTCGCCCGCACGATCTACCTCGTCTGGGACGCGGTCAACCAGCCGCTGCTCGGCTACTGGTCCGACCGCACGCGCAGCCGCTGGGGCCGCCGCAAGCCGTGGCTGTACGGCGCGCTGCCGGCGTTCGCCGCCGTTTTCATCGGGCTGTTCTCCGTGCCGGACGGCGTCGCCGCGACCGCCGCCGAGGGCGGCCTGGCGCTGTTCTACTGGTTCCTCGCCGCGCTCGTCCTGTTCGAGACGGCCTCCTCCGTCATCTGGGTCAACTACGGCGCGCTGCTGCCCGAGCTGTTCGCCGGCGCGGCGGCGCGGGCCAAGGCGTCCGCCGTCCAGCAGGGCTTTCAGATGCTCGCGATCCTGATCGGGACGGCGGCGACGCCGCTGCTGTTCCAGCGGCTCGGCTTCGGCGGCATGTCCTTCGTCTACGCCGCCGTCTTTCTCGTCTGCATGCTCGCCTTCCTCCGCCATCTGCGCGAGCCGCCGCAGTCCCGCAGCCAGCCTCCGCTGCCATTCCTCCAAGCGTTCCGCGTCACGCTGTCCAACCGCAGCTTCTGGATCTTCCATCTCGCGAACTCGTTCGCCCAGACGGTGAACGGGCTGCTCAGCTCCATGATTCCGTTCTATGCCAAGTATGCGCTCGGTATTCCCGAAAGCCAGGTGTCGCTGCTGCTCGCCTCGGTGTTCGTGCCGGTCATTCCGCTCGTCGCCGTCTGGTATGTCATCGCCCGCCGGCTCGGCGGCCTGCGCAGCTGGCGGCTCGCGCTCGCGGCCTACGGCGTCAGCGCCGTGCCGCTCTGGTTCGCGCAGGGGCTCGGCGGCGGCATCGCCGCGGGCGTCTGCATCGGCTTCGGCCTCGCCGGCTTCCTCGTGACGCCGGCCGTGCTCAGCGGCCGCATCATCGACCTCGACGCCGAGCGCACGGGACGCCGCCGCGAGGGCGTCTACACCGCCGTCGGCGGCTTCATCACCCGCTCGAGCGGCTTGCTGTCCGCGGTCGCGTTCTGGGTCGTCGGCCTGCTGCTCGGCTACCGGAGCGGCGCCGATCCCGGGCCGCATCCGGAGCTGGCCTTTCGCGTGCTGATCAGTCTCGTGCCGGTCGGTCTGCTTGCCGTATCCGTCGCCATATCCTTGTTGTACCGGGAAGAAGAGGAGGGACCGCATGACAAGCCGCAAGAGGCTCATCCTGAATTGTGACGACTTCGGCCAGTGCCGCGCCGCCAACGAGGCAATCATCGCCCTGCTCGAAGAGGGGCTCGCCAGCTCGGCGACGATCATGGCTCCCGCTCCGGCGTTCCGCGAGGCGGCCCAGTGGGCGCGCCGGCAAGGAGATCGCGTCAGCATCGGCGCCCATCTGACGTTCACGAGCGAGTTCCCCGGCTGGCGCTGGGGCTCGCTCACGGGAGCGGCCTCGCTGCAGGACGCGGAGGGATTTCTCCATCCGGACGTGGAGTCGTTCGAGCGCCGGGCGGAAGCCCGCGACGTGAAGCGGGAGATGGAGGCGCAGTTCCGCGCCGTCCGTGACGCCGGCGTGCGGATCACGCATGCCGACAACCATATGGGCAGCCTGTACGGGCTTGCGACCGGACGCAGCCATCTGCAGCTGACGCTGCGCGAATGCTCGGCCCGCCGCCTGCCGTTCCGCCTGTTCCGCCGCATCTGGGAGCAGGACGCCTTCCTCGCGTCGATCGCCGGCGCGGAGAAGACGCTCGGCAAGGTCGTGCTGCTCGCCGACCTGCTCGGGGTGCCGCTCCCGGATTATCTCGTCAGCCATCCGTACCATGTGGAGCCGGGGGAGACGTACGCCTCGTTCAAGGCGATTCTGTGCGCCAAGCTTTACGAGCTGCCGGAGGGCATCACGGAGACGTACGTGCATCCAGCCGTGCCCGACCGCGACATGGAGCGCATCGTGCCCTCGTGGGAGAAGCGGGTGTGGGAGTTCCGGCTGCTGCAGGACGACGACTTCCTCTATGCGCTGCGGGACGCCGGCATCGCGCTCGCCACGTACCGCGACGTCGCCCGCGAGCAGAAGCGCTCCCGCCTCGGCGCGCTCATGGGCATCGGCAAGCTGCTCGGGTGAAGCGCGGCGGCGCGAGGCCGGCGCTTTTCGCCATCGCGGCTCGTCTTTTCATGGAAAAGGAGAAGGAGGCAGGGCCGTGGGGAATCCATCGCGTCTCTCGGACGCGCCGGGCTTGGAGAGGACGCCCGATAACGACGGCTCCCGGAAGGGAAGAGCGGCTCGCCTCATCGTGCTGGCGCTGCTGCTCGGCCTAGGCGCGGCCTTCGGCACGCTGCTGTCGCCGCAGCTGGCGATCCGCGCCGACCTGCTGCTGCGGGTCCAGCCGGAGGCGGCGCTGCTGGCGGACATCGACCGGACCGACATCGTCTATCGAGGCATGCGCTACTACGGCATCGACCGCGGCCGGGACCGGCAGACGGGCAACAGCTTGGGCGGATTTTATGTGAAAAAGGTCGGACCGCTTCATTTCGTTCAGGCATCCGGAGCCCCTTGATGCCCCAGCGGAGCTAAATTTAGGCATTTTCATGACAAAAAAGGATTTTATTCGACAAAAACTAACAACAAACGGAATGAAGGGCGATAAAGAAGGAAAAGACTCGAAATCGAGGTCCTATGCCTATTTATAACCAATTCCTATATCGGCTGATCGGCAATTACCTGATCGGCTCGGCGCTCGCCGTCGTCGGCGTCGGAGGCGCGATCATCAGCCTGAGCCTCGAGCTGCAGCCGGGCCAGCCGCTCGTCGTCGTCGTCATCCTGCTGTTGTCCATCGCTTGCATGCTGCTGTGCGAGGGAGCGGCCTTCCTGCGCCATGTGGCGCCGGTCCGGGCGCTGTACCGGATGGCCGAGCCGGACGCATCTGCGATACGCCAAGCCTATTTCCGCGTCCATCGCTTGCCCGCTCTGGCGGTGAGCCGCATCATGGGGCCGCATCTGCTCGGGTTCACGCTGCCGGCCCTGCTGCTGACGCTGGCCTGCCGGCCGCTCGGCTGGCTCGCCGTGCCGAACGGTTACCTCGTCATCGCGGCGCTCTCGTCGGCGCTCATCGCCTCGCTGCATGCGATGGTGGAATATTTCCTGACCGCCCAGGCGATCCGCCCGCTGCTGCTCGACATCAAGAGCTTCGCGGAGCCCGGAGCCGAGGAGCTGAGCCTGCGGGGCAAGGTGCTCGTCCCGATCCCGATCAAGTTCCAGGCGAGCATATTCGTCATCGGGGCGCTGCCGGTCATGATCTTCGTCCTGTCGACCCAAGTCCGCCTGTCCGTACGGGGCGAGTCCAGCGTCAGCTACTGGGCGTGGAGCGCGCTCGTGCTGCTCATAAGTCTCGGATTCGCCTCCTTCGCCGCCTGGCTGCTCGGCAAGAGCGTGCGCCAGCCGATCGAGGAGCTCTACACGATGATGCGGCTCGTGCGCAAGGGCAACCTGTCCGTCCGCGTGCCGGATCTGTACTCGGACGAGTTCTCGCGGCTCGTCGACGGATTCAATCATATGGTGCAGGGGCTCGGCGAGCGGGAGCGCATGAACGAGCAGCTGCTGCAAAGCTACTTCTCGACGCTCGCCGCGGCGCTGGACGCCCGCGATCCGTACACGGCCGGCCATTCCGAGCGGGTGGCCTCCTACGCGCTCATGATCGGCCGGGCCGAGGGCCTGTGCGGCGACCAGCTCGACGTGCTGAACAAGACGGCGCTGCTGCACGACATCGGCAAGATCGGCGTCCGCGACAGCGTGCTGCTCAAGGACGGCAACCTGACCGACGACGAGTTCGCTCAGATCAAGCTGCACACGGTCATGGGCGAGAACATCCTGCGCCAGGTGGAGCCGCAGGAAGCGATGGCGGCCTTCCTGCCGGGCGTGCGCTCCCATCACGAGCGCTACGACGGCACGGGCTACCCCGACGGCCTGCGCGGCGACGAGATCCCGCTCATGGGCCGGATCATCGCCGTCGCCGACGCCTATGACGCGATGACGTCGGACCGGCCGTACCGCAAGGGCATGCCGACCGCCAAGGCGCTGGAAATTCTGGAGGAGGGCCGCGGCACGCAGTGGGACCCGAAGTTCGCGCGCACGTTCATCCTGGCGATGGGGGGCTTGGAGCAGCCGGGGCAGGTGACGCTGCTGCCGCGACGTCCCGACGGCGCGAAGAACGAGGCCGAGCCGCCGCAAGCAGCGGACGGCGAGCGCAGCAAGAGTTCGTAGCCGCTCTTAGGGAGAAGGGAGCGGCGGGAGATGCGCTCCGCTCAGGCGGCTCGCGGGGCGCGAGTCCGGGCCTCTGCCTCTGCCGCGAAGCGCGGGCGATGCGGCCGGCCGCCGGCTGCTCGTCCATGGCATGCAAGTCCGGCCTAGCCGGGCAGCAGCATAGGCAGACAAGCAAGGGCTGTCCCGGCGCCGTCATCCTGAGGATGACGGCGCCGGGACAGCCCTTTTTGGCCTTCGCAGCCGAAAGTCGCGGAGGCCTGCTCCGGTCAGGCGACGGCTGGGAGGCTTCTCCCTCTTATACGACAGGCGCTGGACTTGCTGACAGGCAGTTGTCAGCAATGAGGGGTATAATAACAGAATTCGAGTCAGCGGAGGGTGGGGGGCGGAGATGCAGAGGACGGATAATTGCGATTCCCTGCCGCAGGAGGAGCCGGCGCAGGGCCGAGTCCCGGACAGCCTGAAGCTGCTGCGCTGGCCGGAGCGCTTCGAGGCGGCTGCGGCCTACATGGCCGCCCTGCCCGACAGGGAGCGGTACAGCCGCGAGGAGCTGCTGGCGGAGCCGCTGCTGCTGAGCCGCGAAGGGGCGCTCTCCATCTACTACGCCCCGCATAACGAGCTCGCCGCGCCGGATGCCCGACTCATCATCGCAGGCTTGACGCCGGGCTGGCGGCAGATGGAGATCTCGCTCCGCGCCATGCGCGCCTGCCTGGCGGCGGGAGCGCCCCCTGCCGAAGCCTGCCGGCAAGCTCGGCGGGAGGCTCGCTTCGCCGGCCCGATGCGGACCGATCTGCTCGGAATGTTGGGACGGCTCGGCTTGCCCGAAGCGCTCGATGCCGCTCTCGGCCGGCACGACGATTGGTCGCTGCTCGACCACCCCCTCGTCCACACGACCTCGGTGCTGCCGTGCCCGGTGTTCAGGGACGGGGCGAACTACAGCGGCCATCAGCCGCCGCTTCGGCGCAGCCCGCTGCTTTGGCAGACGGCCATGGGCCATCTGGAGGACGAGCTCTCGCGGCTGAAGCGGCCGGCGCTGCTGCTGCCGCTCGGCAAGGCTGCGGAGGACGCCGCATCCGAGCTGGTCCGCCGCGGCCTGCTGCCGGAGGAGCGGCTGCTGCGCGGATTCCCGCATCCGTCGGGGGCGAACGGACATCGGTTCGTTCAGTTCGAGCGGGCTTATCCGGAGCTGAAAGCCAAGCTGGACCGCTTCTTCGCCCACGAGAGCGGCGGTCCGGCATGAACCATCGAGGAGGAACGGAACATGCTGCCGCTAAGAGATCTGTATAACGAACGGATGCTGCTGGACGTCGGGGAGGCGCTGCGGGAGCTGCATCCGGCGTTCGACCCGCAAGGCTTCGCGGCGTCGGCGATGGAGGAGCCGTGGGAAAAAGCCTCGTTCAAGGAGCGGACCCGCCTCGCCGCGCTGGCGCTCGGCCGCTTCCTGCCGCCGTCGTTCCCGGAGGCGGCCGCGCTCGTCTGCGAGGCGGCGGAACGCTTCCGCGGACTGGAGTACATCCTCTTTCCCGACTTTGTCGAGCTGTTCGGCCTGGAGCACCGGGAGACGGCAATGGACGCGCTGGCCCGGCTGACCCGCCGCTCCACCTCGGAGTTCGCCGTGCGGGCCTTCCTGCTCGCCGACCCGGCCTGGGCGATGGAGCGCCTCGGCCGCTGGTCGCGCGATCCGGACGAGCATGTGCGCCGCCTCGCGACCGAAGGCTCCCGCCCGCGCCTGCCGTGGGGGCAGCGGCTGCCGATGTTCGTCCGCGACCCGGGGCCGACGCTCGCCTTGCTGGAGCCGCTGCTCGCCGACGAGAGCGAGTACGTCCGCCGCAGCGTCGCCAACCATCTCAACGACATCGCCAAGGACCATCCGGAGCGGGTGCTGGAGCTGGCGGAGCGGCATCTCGGACGGGATGCCGCCTCCGATTGGACGCTGCGCCACGCGAGCCGCACGCTGCTCAAGCAGGGGCATCCGCAGGCGTTGCGCCGCTTCGGCTTCGCGCCGGCCGCGCAGGTGTCGGCGCATGGGCTGCAGGTGCTCACGCCCGTCGTGCCGTTTGGCGGACGGCTGGAGTTCGCGTTCGAGATCCGAAACGAGGGCGAGCCGGTGCAGCTGCGGCTGGAATACGAGATCGGCTTCGTCAAGGCCAGCGGACGCCGCGCCGGCAAGCGCTTCAAGCTGTCCGAGCGGGTGTACCCGCACGGCTCGACGCCCGTCGTCCGCTCCCATGCGATCAAGCCGATTACGACGCGAAAGTATTACCCGGGATTGCAAAGTATTACGTTGTTGATCAACGGCGAGCCCCAGGGAGAGCTCGGCTTCGAGCTGACGATGGAGCCGGCCGCAGCGGGCGGCGAGGGAGCCGAAGGCTGACGGGCGGGCCGCTGCGGCCGGCTCGAGTCAGGCCGCCGGCTCCTTCTTTACCGGAGCCGGAGCCGGAGGAAGCGACAAAAAAGCGCGCCGGGGCGGCGCGCTGCGATGCAGGAATCTAATTGTGGGATGGGATGGACGGAGCGAGCTCCGCGCCGATTCGGCTCATGTCCTCGCGTATGTCGCGCAGCAGCTGGATCGACGCCTCGATTTCGACCTTCCGGGTGGAGACGCTCTCCACGCTGCAGCCGATCGGGATGCCCTTCTCGAGGCCGAAGCGGTACAGCTCGCGGAAGACTTGTCGGGACAGCTGCACCGACTTGTCGAGGATGTCGACGGAATGGATCAGCTCGTTCTCCAGCCATTTCGGAATGCTGATGCCGAGCCACTTCATGAACTCGAGCGTCTTGGCGGAGCCGCATGGAGCGAGGTTGAACAGGATCGGCGCCATCTCGGCTCCGCTCTCGCGGCTGGAGTAGTAGTAGTCCGACAGGAAGCTCTTGGACGCCTCCACGTCGAAGGTCGCCTGCGAGACGAAGAAGCCGCAGCCGGCCTCCTGCTTGGCGCGCGCCCGCTCGTGCTCGTCGCCCTTGCTGCGGTGGCGCTCCGGGATGACGACGCCGCCGGGCAGCAGCCGCTCGTTGAGGATCCCGCTCATGCGGTACGCCTCGGGCAGCCGGATCTGCACCTGCTGGCGGCTGGAGGAGGCGCCGACGAAGACCGAGTAGCGCTGCTCGTCGCGTCCCCGCAGGATCCAGCTGGCGAGCTTGTCGGGCCCTTCGCAGGCGACGCAGTGGTAGACGATCGCCGGCACGCCGAGCTCCTGCTTGAGATACTGCTCGTAGTATTCGGTCGGATCCAGCGCCTTGAGAAACGGAAACGGCCGGTTCTCGTCGGTCCGCTCGGCCTCGTCCTGCACGTCGTACAGCACGAGGCCGTCGATGCCGGCTCCTCTCAGCCGCTCGATCTGCTTGTCCGCGATCTCGCGGATCTTTTCCGGCGGATGGCTGCTTTTCGGCGGCGTCATGCCATAGGTCAGAATGCCGCTTTCCTTGCGGAGCAGCTTGTCTTTCAGGGTCGAGCTCATAAGGGCCTCCTCGGGTGATAGTCCATCTTGCACGCTGACGCGCTGACGCGCCCCGCAGCTTTTCTCCTAGTTTACCACTTTGAATTCATTCGCTGTAGCGGTTTCGGCAAAAACGGCTATAGCGATCTGCGGGAGCTGGCTATCATCGGCGGTTATAGGCGGGGACCGGCCCGGGATCGGGACCGGGCGCGCCCGGGAAGGCCCCGTCTACGGCCGGATCGCAGAAATTCTCATTCGGAACGCAAAAATTCCCAACGGGAACACGAGAATCCCTGACGGGAACGCGAAAATCCCCATCCGGAACGCGAAAATCCCCATCCGGAAGGATGGGGATCTGCTGCGGACGGAAGGCAGGGGAGCCGCCGTCCGTCCTGCGGCCGGCTTTCAGCCGGCCTTCGTCACTGCAAGAGCCATAGAGCCGGAGTCGTGGCCGGCTCCCAGCCGGTCAGCGACGTGTGCGCCTGACGGCAGGAGTACGTCTTGCCGCCGTACGTTACGAGATCGCCGATCTTGTAGGCGATGCCGGGAGCCCAGGCTTGCGCGCCCGGATTCGGGTTCGTCGTGCCGACGGCCGTCTTGCCGGTCACCGTGGCGGCGGCGCTGACGTTGCCGGCCGCGTCGACGGCGCGGACCGTGAACGTGTAGCTCGTGTCGGCGCTGAGGCCCGTCACGGTGTAATCCGTCGCGGAGCCGGACAGCGTGGCGATGAGCGTGGAGCCGTTGTAGACGCGGTAAGCCGTTACGCCGACATTGTCGGTGGAAGCCGTCCACATGATGGAGATGCTGCTCGAGGTCGTCGTGTGGACGTGGATGCCGCCCGGCACGCTAGGCGCTGTCGTGTCCGGCGTGGAGCCGGTGGACGTGGACACCGTCAGGGCGTTGCTGGCGGCGCTCGTGTTGCCTGCCGCATCGACGGCCTGCACCGTGAAGGTGTAGCTCGTGCCGGCCGTCAGGCCGGTCGCCGTATAGCTCGTGCCGGATACGGTCGCAAGCAGCGTCGAGCCGCGGAACACTTTGTAGCCCGTGACGCCGACGTTGTCGGAGGAGGAGGTCCAGGACAGGGCGACGCTGCTCGTCGTGATCGTACCTGCCGCCAGGCCCGTCGGAGCGGTAGGAGCGGTCGTGTCGACCGGAGGGTTCGTGCCGCCGCCAATGTTCACGTCGATGGCGTTGTAGAACGCGTTGCCCGTGTCGGCGATTTCCCAGACGCCGAGGATGACATAGTAGCCGGTGCGGTCGGAAGGCACGCTGCACGTATGCGTGACGGTCGCTTCCGGCTGCTTGCCGTTGTCCTTGATGTTGCAGAACAGCTCCAGATCGGAGCGGGCGATCGTCTTGTTCGGATCCCAGCCCTTTTTGGTGATGTAGTATTTCCACTCGGAAGTGGCATGGCGGGCCGTCAGCTTCCAGGTGAACGTGTTGGAGCCGCTGTTGATGTTGACCTTGGACCAGCGGGTCGAGCTCTGCTCGTTCAGCTGCGGGAACGCGCTGCCGGCGCCGGTGATCTGGCCGTCGGCCGGTCCGCCGGTCGGGAAGTTGCCCTTGGCTTCCAGGCTCTGAGGCTCGTACACGATGTTGCCGCAGTTCGTGTTCGTGCCGGTGGAGCACAGCTTGGCGCGGCCGGCGGGCGAATCGATGTAGCCGTGCGCGGATGCGCTTCCAGCGAATACCTTGCTACAGACGATGGCCAGCGCCATCAGGGCGAAGGCGGCGAGCACCTTCAGGACGAGCGAGCGGCTTTCGGTCAAGCGTAACGTCATTATTCATGCCTCCTGGTTCGAAATGGAATGATGATGCCAACGTGAATCTTCAGCCTGAGCGATCGATTGCGGTCAGCGATGCGGCCGGACAAGCCTCCTTTGCGGAAGAGTAGGGAAGCGGGACCGAGCGTGTGCCTCCCTTTGATCCCAATGTAAGGGAAATACCGGTAAAACAATAGGGGGAATTTTCCTGGCGGCAGGGGGAGAATAGTATGTAAACGGAACGAAACGGACAAAAAAACACGACATCGGAAAAGATGTCGTGTTCATTCAAACGGATCTACCGGTCTTGCAGACGGCGCAGCGTGTCGCGGATCTGCTCCAGATGGCGCGCCTCGTGCAGCGGCACGAGCTCGACCCACTGCGCCGCGCTCATCGGGCCGAACAGCGGATGCTCGAAGCCGCGCGTCTCCATGCGCTCCGTCCCGTAATCGGCGGCAATCGCCTCCAGCAGCCGACGGCGGACGTCTGCGAGCGCCTGCTCCGCCTCTGCGCCCGTATGGATGCGCCCGGCGGGCTGCACATGGGCCGGCGCGCCCACGAGCCGGGAGCGGTCCTTCACCAGCTCCAGCGGCGCGCGGCGCAGATCGCTGCGCTCCGGCCCGGCCAGCGCGGCCGACAGCCCTTGGGCGACCGCGCCTTCGAGCGCGGCCAGATGCTCCAAGTTCTCCAGCACCGACCAGCCCCCGCCCGGACGCGGCGCCTCCAGCGTCTCCAGCGGCAAGCCGCGCACCTCCTCCAGCAGCTCCGACCTCGTCATTTCCAATCGGTTCAGCACCAGCTCGCTCATCTCTCTCTTCCTCTCTGCGCCGAGGGTCAGCCCTCGGACGGCTCTTGATGGGGAGGCTCGACATCGAATTCCGGAAGCGCCCAAACGGACACGCTGCCGCCCTGCACCGGGAACTCGGCGAAGCCGTCCTCACCGATGACGACGCGCTCGGCGCGGGTATTGGTCAGATCGACCCATACCTCGTTCGCGCGCTCCTCGCCGACGAACATGCGCTTCGCGCAGTCATCGGCGTTGCAGACGACGACCGCGCAGCCGGAGCGCTCGATGTCCGGCACGCCGCGGCGCACCCAGCCGATGACGTTCGGATCGTCGAGGTAGTCGTCCTGATCTCCGTAGGCGCGGTGGCAGCGGGCCCACAGGAGCGGGTCAATCGCCGCTTTTTTGCCCTCGATCGGCTCCTCGCCTCCAATGCCGTAATAATCGCCGTAGAAGACGACCGGATAGCCGTCGAGGCGCAGCAGGATGAGGGCGTAGGCGCTCTGCTTGAACCAGTCGGCGACCCAGGACTCCAGCGCCTCGCCCGGCTGGGTGTCGTGGTTGTCGACGAGCGTGACCGCATGCTGGGGCCGCTCGCGCACGAGCGCGCCGTCGAAGATCGTCCGCAGGTCGAAGTCGCGTCCGCCCTCCGAGGCTTCCTTGAGGCGGTAATGGAGCGGCGCGTCGAACAGGTCGAGCTCATGGTCGGCGGCGTCCAGATAGGCGAGGCAGTCCTCCGTGATGCTGTTCCAGAACTCGCCGACGATGTAGAACGGGCCGTCGGCCGCTTCCTTCGCCGCGCGGCAGAAGTCGCGGACGAACGTGTGATCGATATGCTTGATCGCATCGAGGCGGAAGCCGTCGACGCCGGTCTCGCGTACGAGCCACTTGCCCCAGGAGATCATTTCCTCGCGCACCTCGGGGTTGTTGTAGTCGATGTTGGCGAACATCAGGTAGTCGTAGTTGCCGAACTGGTCGTCGACGTTCTCGTTCCACTGCTTGTTCTCGCCCAAGATGCGGTAGACGCCCGTCTCGTCCCGCTTGGCGTCGAAGTCGGTGCCGTTGAAGTGAGTGTAATTCCACTTGAACGCGGAATGGGCGTCCCCCCGCCCGGGGAAGGTGAACTTCGTCCAGCCCTCGATGCTGCGCGGGTCGGAAATTTCCTCCTGGCGGTTCTCGCCGTCGACCTCGACTACCTTGAACCTCTCCTTCTCGTCCGCGCCGGCCTTATGATTCATGACCAGATCGGCGTAGACGGCGATGCCCTGCTCGCGGCAGGCGGCGATCGCCTCCAGCAGCTCGTCCTTGGTGCCGTACTTCGTGCGCTGCGCGCCTTTTTGGTCGAACTCGCCCAGATCGTAGACGTCGTAGACGCTGTAGCCGTTGTCCTCGGGGGAGGTGGCTTTGGTCGCAGGCGGAATCCAGACGGCGTCGATGCCGGCGTCCTTCAGCTCCCCGGCCCGCTCCTTGAGGCGCTGCCAGTGCTTGCCGTCTGCCGGCACATGCCACTCGAAAAATTGCATCATCGTATGATTGCGTTCCATCTGGATCGGATCACCCTTCGAACTTTTTACCGATCCATTACCCCGCACCGCGGATGCGTCAATCAGGACGGCCGCATGGGCCGGCCCGCCACAGCTCCGTCAGCGGTCCGCCGCGGCCAAACACCGGGTCGCTCTGCGGGATCGGCACGAGCCGGATCTCCTCCAGGTCGCGTTGCCGCTCGTCCGGCTTGCCTGTCCTCATGTTGTAGTCCATGCCTCCGGGATACCCGCCCGCGATGAGGAAGTCCGCCGTCGCGGACAGGCGTCTGTGCCCGGTGCCGGCCGGCAGCACGAGCACGTCGCCCGCCCGCGCCTCGATGCTGCGTCCGCCGTCGCCGCCGAGCTGGAGACGGGCGCTGCCGCGCACGACGCCGAGCGCCTCGTGGGCATCGCTATGGTAATGGTGATAGGGGTAGACGCCGTTCTCCCAGGTGTTGCCCCAGCCGGCGGCCTCGAAAAGAGCCGTCATCCGAGCCGGCTCGTTGACCGCTCCCGGATAATAAAGCACCGGCAGGAACGGATGGTTGGGCATCGTTCCGTCGTCCTTGAACCGGAAAGTCTGCACGCCGCCGGGGGCGGCTTTGTCGCGTTTCGTCATCGTCTGCCGCCTCGCTTTTCGAATCGGTTGTCTCTTTAGATTACCCCTTCTCACCCTGTCCGCAACCCCGCCCGGAGCTTCGCTAGCTGCGGCGAGGCCCGATTGAGGGCGATCCGCGCGATTCAGGTCCCCCTGCCGGGAGGTAAGAGAAGGCAATACGACTATTCCAAGTGAAGCAGGCGAAAGGGAGGCGGCGGAAATGAAGGAGCGGGACGAAGGCGTGCAGGAGCAGACAGGAGGCTTGGCGCCGGCAGAGGCAGAGGCGGTCAGGGAAGAGGCGGCGGCCGCTTACGCGTCCTCCTTCGAGGCGGAGCCGGCCTCCATCGAGTCCGGAAAGGCGGACGGCGGGGCCTTTGCCGAAGGATACAGGCCGGTTGCCGTCCGAAGCAAGGGGGCTTCTCTGGGTCAGGAGCCGGATTCCGGTCCGTCATCCGTATCCAGAGAAGGCCGGATCGAAGCGCTGCTGCCGTCCGGCTCCGCCTGGGAGCGCGAGTGGCGGCGGGCGGCCGAGGCCCAGTACGACCAGCATATGGGCGAGATCGGCCGGGAGCTCGATCAGGATATTCTGATCGCCCTCGTCGGCGACGTCAACGCCGGCAAATCGTCGACGCTCAACCGCATCGTCGGCGAGCCGGTCGCCGGCGTCGGCGCGGAGCCGGGAGAGACGGCGGCGATCAAGCCGTATTTGTTCAAGGACCGGATCTTCTTCGTCGACACGCCGGGGCTGAACGACGTGCGGCTGGAGAACTCGCAGCTGACGATGGACTATTACCGCAAGGCGGACATCATCCTGTTCTTCCTCAATGCGGCCGGCACGGTGTACTCCGAGGCGGAGAAGCGCAGCTTCGAGGCGATCCGCGACGCCAACGCCAACATCGTCGTCGTGCTCAACAAGATCGACGCCGCCGACGAGGTGGAGCGGATCGTCGAGCGCGTCCGGGCGGAGACGGGCGGCCGCTTCGACATCGTGCCGGTCTCCTCGCGGACGGGAGAGAACATCGACCGGCTGCGGGCGACGATTTTGGAGCTGCTGCGAAAAAAGTCCAAGGATCTGCTTTTCGCCCGGAACCTCAAGGAAAAGTCGGCGACGGCCAATAAGTGGATCCTCGGAGCGGCCGCCTCCGCCGGAGCGATCGGCGCCGCGCCGATTCCCGGCGCGGACATCGTGCCGATCACGGCCGTGCAGATCGGCCTGCTGACGCGGCTCGCCGTGCTGTACGGACGGCCGATCAGCAAGGAGACGGCGCGCGAGCTCGTGCTGGCGACCGTCGTCGGCAACATCGGCAAGAGCGTGTTCCGGCAGGTGGTCAAGCTGTTCCCGGGCGCAGGCTCGATCGCCGGGGCGTCCGTCGCGGGAGCGATGACGCTCGCGCTCGGCTACGCGGTCAAGTATGCGTACGAGCATGACATGGAGATCAGCACGGCGACGGTGACGAAGCTGTACGGCATGTTCCGCAAGCAGCAGGGAGCGGCCGGGACGGCCGGGACCTGAGCCGGCCTGCGCCGCGGCGGGTTCAAAAGGCGGCGCGTCGGGGAAAGCTTGAAGCAGCGGAGGCGGAAAGGCGAAGGGAGGGGAAGGTCATGTCGAAGCCGAACGAGGAGAAGGACAAAGCGATCCGCGAGCAGGAGGAGCCCGAAGGCGGGCGCGAGGTGCCGGCGGAAATCGTCGAGCAGCAGGACGACCCGGAGCCGGAGGGCGGCAAGGCCAGCGGCCAGCCGGGACTGGGCGGATAGGAGCAGGCAAAAGGAAAGAGGCCGGGCGCGGCGCCGATGATCGGCATCGCGCCCGGCCTCTTTGCCCTGCGTTGGGGGGAGCCGACGCATCCGGCGGGCCAGGGGAGGGGCGGATGCGGGGCTTCAGCCGCCGAGCCGCTGTCCTTTGTGGCGGGAGGAGGAGTCGCCGCGCAGCAGGGAGACGAGCCGGGCGCGCTCCTTTTTGAGCTGCCAGGCGGCGTTCCACAGGCTGCTGCGGATGGAGCCGCTCTCCTCCTCGCGCAGCTGCAGGTAGATGCCCTCCATTTGACGGGAGATCTCCTCGAGATCCAGCTGCAGCTGGAGGCGCCGCTCCTCCTGCTCCTCGAGCTCGCGCAGGGCGTCGCCGTGGCGCAGCTCCTGAAGGATCGACTCCCGCCAAGCCTCGTCGCCGATCGAGGAAGCATAATTGAGCAGATCCAGCCAATCGTTCGTCCATCTGGCTTGCCTGGCGTTGCGGTCCATCCCTACCACTCCCGTCCTGTTTTTAATTCCTTATATACCCACTATTATACTAGGATATAAAAAACCTGCAATGCCTTCCGCTTTGAATCTTATTCGGAAGCGAAGGCTCGCATGACGGATGAACGGCTTTCAGACGCGAGCGCGTCTTGCCGCGGCGAGCGGACCCGCCGCTGCGCCGCCCGCAGCGGGCGATTACACCGCGCCGGCGGATACGACGCGGTTGCGGCCCTGCTCCTTGGCCTGGTAGAGCGCCTGATCGGCGCGCCGGTACATCTCCAGATAGTCCGGAATCCGTCCGGCAGGCGAGGCCGCGGCGCCGAAGCTCGCGCGGATGCCGATCTCGCGGCCGTCGGGCAGCGCGAGCCGCGCCTCCTCGGCGGCGGCTCGCAGCTGCTCGGCGAAGCGGATCGCTCCCTCCTCGTCCCAGCCCGGCAGCAGCAGGACGAATTCCTCGCCTCCGTAGCGGGCGAACAGCATCTCCGGCTCGAGCCGCTCCCGGACGATCGAGGCGGCGCCTTGCAGGGCGATGTCCCCGGCCTCGTGGCCGTACGTGTCGTTGATGCCCTTGAAGTGGTCGAGGTCGAACAGCAGCAGCGAGCAGGGCCGCTTGGCGCGGACGCAGCCGGCCAGCGCCTCGGCCGACAGGGAGAGGAAGGCGCCGCGGTTGAGGATGCCGGTCAGCGAGTCGAGCGAGGCCAGGCGGTGCAGCTCCTCCTGCAGCCGCCGGCGCTCGGTCGTGTCGCGCAGCACGAGCAGATGGCCGCCGATGCGTCCGGCTCCGCGCTGCACGGGAGCGGAGTACACTTCGAAGTGCAGCGCGGAGGCGCCTTCGCCGCGCGAGAACGGAATCGCTTCTCCGGCCGTCGCCAGCGCCGCATGGAACGCCGCGGACGCCTCCGCAGGCAGCTCCAGATCGTGGAGGCTGCGGCCGACGGCGGCCTTTTCCAGCTCGGGCAGATGCAGTCGGGCCGAACGGTTCGTATCGAGCAGCCGCCAATCGGCATCCATGACGAGCACGCCCTCGCCCATGCTCTCCATGACGCTGTCCCGCGCGAGCGGCACGATCGTGATGAGGTCCGCGCGCAGGAACGCCCAGGCGTACAAGGCGCTCGTCAGGCAGAGCACGATCGGCACGGGATCGACGCCATGCGGGCTCAAGCCGAGCAGATAAGCGAGGGAAGAGGCGACCGGCACGGCGATGCCGACGGCGACGGCCGCCAGCTGCGGCTTGAAGCCGCGGGAGGGCTGGGCGAGCCGGATCAGCACGAGCACGAGGCTGAGCATGAGCGTGCCCGACGTGAAGCTGCCATGCACGATGTACCATTGCCCCATGTCGAATTCGAGGCTGCGCACGCCCCCGACCTCCTCGAAGCGCATCGCCCGATAGAACAGGGAATGGTAGGAGCTCGTCGCGACGAGCAGAAAGCTGACGGCCGGGATGACGAACAGCAGCCGCTTGCCCCAGCGCGGCAGCAGGTCGGGCTTGCCGATCAGCTCCAGCGCCATCAGCAGCGTGAGCGGAGCGGCGAACGGCATGCCCGCGTATTGGACGGCGGTCCAGAACAGGACGCCGGAGAGCGTATCGGAAGCCTTTTCGAAGGCGGCGCCGAACGTGTAGAGGACGAAGGAGCCGCAGAGCAGCAAGTAGATGAGCCGCAGCGACACCATGCCGCGGATGAACAAGGCGTAGATCGCGATCAGGAGGTTGAGCACGCCGCTCAGCCCGGACAGCACGATATAGACGGCGGTGAACGCAGGCATCGCATGACATCCTTGTCGTAATTTGGTCGTATCTTCAGGGTAGCATAGCGAATCGGGATTAGAAATGGAAAGTTGCGGCGGTCTGTGTCGAGCGGTTGAACGGGCGCAGAACGCGAAAAGGCGTCCCCTGGGGGGGACGCCTTGAACAGGGATGGCGGCCGGGCTGGACCAGGGAGCGCCGGGAGTACCGGCAGTCTGGCGGTCAGCCCAGGCAGTTCGGCGGCCAGCCCCAGGAGGACCGGCACCGGCAGGCTGGCGGCCAGCCCCGCGAGCACCGGCAGTCCGGCGCTCCGGCCGCCGCCTACAGGCGCGGCACGGCCGCGTCCGGCTTCGCGAAGGCGAGCAGCGTCTCGTTGAACCTGGCCGGCTCGTCGAACAGCATCGCATGCCCGCTTTCCTCGAACCGATGCAGCTCGGCATGGGGCACGAGCTCATGCGCGCGCTCGGCCAGCTCCGGCGGACAGATCTTGTCCTTCATGCCCTGCAGCAGCGCGGTCGGCACGGTGATCGCCGGCAGATCCTGGCGCAGGTCCTCGTCGCGCAGCGATTCCATCGCCCGCACCGTGCCGTGCGCGGACGACTCGAGGCAGATCGAGCCCATCCACTGGGCGAACGGCGGCGAGGGCGTCTTGGCCGCGAACAGCTTGCCGAACGCCTCGACCATCGCCGGACGGTCCTTGTGCGCATCGTCGAGCATCTTGTCGACCTGCTGCGCGGGCGTGCCGTCCGCGAAGCCGCTCGTCTGCGTGAAGCGCGGCACGGCGGCGCCGGCGAGCATCAGGCGGGCGGCGCCATGCTCATGATGGCGGTGCATGTAGCGCGCGGCGATCGCGCCGCCCATCGAGAAGCCGACGAGCGTGAACCGCTCGAGGCCGAGCGCGTCGACGACCGCCCGCACGTCGTCGGCCATGCGGTCGTAGCCGTAGCCCTCCCACGGCGCGTCGGACTTGCCGAAGCCGCGGAAGTCGATGCCGACGAACCGCAGCCCGTGGCGCGGCAGCAGCATCGCCTGGTACTCGAACATGCGCGAGCTGGCCGGCCAGCCGTGCAGGAAGACGACCGGGTCCCCCTGTCCGACGTCCTCGACGTTCAGCTTGACGCCCGGCTCGACTTCAATCCTTTTTCCCATTTCTCTCATCCTCCTCGGTCTGGTCCGCTTCGATCCACGGCCTTGTCCTCCCCTCTTACCCCTGTCCCCCTTCGTCGACGCGCCGGGAGCGGCATGCTACAATGAAAGGCAAACGAATGTTCGGAGGCGGCGGGATGGAAGAGCGGGAAAAGGAAGGAGGGGCGGAGCTGGCCGAGGGCCGGCTGCGCATCGCCGTGCGGGCGCTGGCGGAGTACGCCTGCCGCAGCGGCAGCATCGAGTACGGCTTCCGCAGCTCGGCCGCGCTCGCCGAAGGGACCCGCATCCACAAGGAGGTCCAGGCGGCGTACGGCGAGCAGGACGAGCGGGAGCTGTTCCTGCGGGAGGAGCTGGAGCATGCGGGCGTGTCCTGGACGGTCGAGGGGCGCTGCGACGGCCTGCTGCGGGAGGGCGGCACGGAGACGATCGACGAGATCAAGTCCGTCTCGCGGCCGCTGGCGGACATTCCGGGAGACGGCTGGCCGGTCCACTGGGCGCAGGCGACGGGCTATGCCGCGATCTATGCGGAGCGGGAGGACCGGGCGGAGATGCGCGTGCAGCTCACCTATGTGCAAAAGGACACCGGAGCCGCGGTCCGCTTCGCGCGCGTCTGCTCGCGCGCCGAGCTGCGGGCCTCGCTGCTCGGGCTGCTGGAGGCGTACGCGCCGTACGCCCGCATGCTGGCGGAGCACCGCCGGCGGCGGGACGCCAGCCTCGCGGCGCTGGACTTTCCGTTCGGCGCCTTCCGGCCGGGGCAGCGCAAGCTGTCCGCCGCCGTCTACCGCACGCTCGAGACGCGCGGCGGGCTGTTCGCCAAGGCGCCGACGGGCATCGGCAAGACGATGAGCGTGCTCTGGCCGGCGGTGCGGGCGCTCGGCGAGCCCGCGGACGGCGCGGGCGGGGGCAAAGGCGGCGGCGCGGGCGTCTCGCGCCTGTTCTACCTGACGGCGCGCACGACGACCCGCGCGGCCGCCGAGGACGCGCTGCGGCGCATGGAGGCGCAAGGGCTCGTGCTGCATGCGGTGACGCTCACCGCCAAGGAGAAGATCTGCCCGCAGGAGGAAGTGCGCTGCGACGGGGCGGAATGCCCTTTTGCGGACGGCTACTTCGACCGGATCAACGGCGCGGTGCTCGACCTGCTCGGCAGCGAGACGCTCGTCACGCGCGAGACGGTGGAGCGGTACGCGCTCAAGCATCGCGTCTGCCCGTTCGAGTTCTCGCTCGACGCCGCCTACGCGGCGGACGCGGTCATCGGCGACTACAACTACGTGTTCGATCCCAAAGTGTCGCTCAAGCGGCTGCTGGCGGAGCAGGCGCGCCGCAGCGCGCTGCTCGTCGACGAGGCGCATAACCTGCCGGACCGCGCCCGCTCGATGTACTCCGCCGCGCTGGAGAAGGATCCGTTCCTCGCGCTGCAGCGCGAGCTGAAGGCATCCGCGCCCGCGCTCGCCGCCGCCGCGAAGGCCGTGAACGCCGCGTTCATCGCGCTGCGTAAGGAGATGGACGCTGGAGGCGGGGGCGCGGCAGGGCTGCGGCCGGCCGGCGGCGGCGCGTTCGCCGCGGACGAGGCGCCGGCGGAGCTGCTGGCCGCGGCGCGCGGCTTCCTCGAGGCGGCGGCCGAGACGCTGGCCGCCGGAGGAGCGCCGGCCGCCGGCGTGCCGAGCGGCGAAGCGCCGGCGGGCGCGGCGGACCCGGCGGCGGGCGATGCCGGCCCGGCCGGGCGCTCCGGCGAGGCGACGCTCCGGCAGGAGGCGCGCGCGCCGGCGGACGGGCAGCAGCGGCTGCTCGACGCCTACTATGCGGCCAAGGCGTTCGTCGCGGCCGGCGAATGGTTCGACGAGCGGTTCGCGCTCGTCCTGGAGCGCCAGCGCGGCTCGTCGGTCAAGGCGACGCTCCAATGCCTCGACCCGTCCGCGCTGCTGCGCCAGACCGGCCGCCAATACGGCGGGCGGGTGTTCTTTTCGGCGACGCTGTCGCCGCTGCCTTTTTATATGGATCAGCTGGGCGCCGAGGAGGAGGACCGCTCGCTGACGCTGCCGTCGCCGTTCGACCCGGCGCAGCTGGAGGTGCGGGTGCTGCCGCTGTCGACGAGGTACGCCGACCGCGCGCATACGCTGCAGCCGCTCGCCCGCGCCCTCGCGGACGCCGCGCTGGAGAAGGGCGGGCATTGGCTGGCCTTCTTCCCGTCCTATGCGTACATGAATGCTGCCTACGGGCAGCTGCGCGCGGAGCTCGGCGGAGAGCGGGAGCAGGCGGACGCGCGGCCGGAGTCCGGTCCGCCGGACGAGCCTGGCCGTCGGGACTGGAGCGGCGAAGCCCCGTCGGCTGCGCCGGACGGGCCAGGCCGCCGTGAACGGGACGGCGAAGGCTCGCCGGCCCCGGCGGCCGGCGCAGGAGGCGCCGGCGAGCCGGATGCTCCCGGCGGGGAGCGGGCGTTTCCGCTGCCGGACGGCCGGGAGCTGCGGCTGCAGCTCCAACGGCCGTCGATGACGGACGAGGACCGGGACCGGTTCCTGGCCGCCTATGCCGAGCCTCCGGGCGAGGACGGGCCGATCCGGCTCGGCTTCGCCGTCATGGGCGGCATCTTCTCCGAGGGCGTCGATCTGGCGGGCGACCGGCTGACCGGCGTCGCCGTCATCGGCGTCGGCCTGCCCCAGCTCGGGCCGGAGCGCGACCTGCTGGCCGCCTACGAGCAGCGCCAGGGCCGCAGCGGCTTCGACTACGCCTACGTCTATCCCGGCATCGGCAAGGTGCTGCAGGCCGGCGGGCGCCTCATCCGCAGCGAGTCGGACCGCGGCACGCTGCTGCTCGTCGACGACCGCTACGCCCAGCCCCGCTATCGGCGGCTGCTGCCGGAAGAGTGGCTGGCGGCGGAGCCGCGTTGATTGTCCCTCCATAGCCTCGGTCCGCTTCGGCGGACGGGGGCTATTGCTTTTGGGCCCGATTGCCGAATGCCGCCATGCTCGCCAGCCTCCTCCGCCTATCCAGAGCGACGATGTGCGAGGACGGATCCCCGTTCTGTCCGTACGGCCCGGCCGCATAGAAATAAAGGACAAGACCATGACGAAGAATGATTGAAAAATTATACCGATGGGTTAATATTAGTAGACGGGCTCTGTCCCTTTCCAGGCCTTGAGCCGGGCTCGGCCAACGAAACGAAGGAAGCAGGTGGGGGAAGTGGGGAAACGAATCAAGGCGGCCGTCGTCGGCGCCGGTCCGGGAGGCTTGGCCGCCGCGATGCTGCTGGCGGCTCGCGGCCACGAAGTGACGCTGCTGGAGAAGCAGGCCTACGTCGGCGGGCGGACCTCGGCGCTTCGCATCGGCGCTTACACATTCGACCGAGGACCGACGTTCCTGATGATGCTGCCGGTGCTGGAGGAGCTGTTCGAGCGGGCCGGCCGCGACGTGAGGGACTACCTGGAGCTGAAGCGGGTCGATCCGCTCTATACGCTGAAGTTCGGCGAGATCGAATTCTCTCCCGGAGGCAGCCACGAGGAGACGGCCCGCCGGGTGGAGGAGCTGTTCCCGGGCAACGGCGAGCGCTATCTCCGCTTCATGAGCCGGGAGCGGGACAAGCTGAGCCGCGTGCTGCCGCTGCTGAAGCGGCCGTTCGGCTCGGCCCGCAGCTATTTCGCGTCCGACGTGCTGCGGGCTCTGCCCAAGCTGGATGCCGCGGACACCGTACATAAGCGGCTCTCGCGCTATTTCACCGACGAGCGGCTGCGCTGGGCATTTTCGTTCCAGTCCAAATACCTCGGCATGTCGCCGTGGGAATGCCCCGGCACGTTCACGATGCTGAGCTTCCTCGAGCATGAATACGGCCTCTACCATCCGATCGGCGGACTGAACCGCATCAGCGAGGCGATGGCGGACGTCGCCCGCGAGCACGGCGCCGCCATCCGCGTCGGCGAGGGCGCGCGCCGCGTGCTGACGGACGGCAGGCGCGCCGTCGGCGTCGAGCTGGAGAGCGGGGAGCGGCTGGACGCCGACGCGATCGTCATCGGCGCGGACTTCGGCCATGCGATGACGACTTTATTCGAGCCCGGCACGCTGAAGTCCTACACGCCCGCCAGGCTGGAGAAAAAAAAGCTGTCCTTATCCACCTTCATGCTCTACCTCGGCATCGGGGCGGAGCTGCCGACGCTGCCTCATCACAAGATCGTCTTTGCGTCCGACTACCGGCGCAACGTCGACGACATGACGAAACGGATGACGCTGTCGGACGATCCCTCCCTCTACATCCATCATCCGTCGCGGCTCGACCCGACGCTGGCTCCTCCGGGAAAGTCGGCGCTCTACCTGCTGATGCCCGTCCCCAACAACCGCTCCGGGCTCGACTGGCGCGAGGAGGCGCCGCGGGTGCGCGCCGCGATGCTGGAGCGGCTGGCGGCGGAATGCGGCCTCCCCGGCGCGGCCGCCGTCGAGGCGCTCATCGAGGAGGAGCGGATGTATACGCCGGAGGACTGGGAAAAGCAGTCGTACGTCTATCGAGGCGCGACGTTCAACCTCGCGCACAGCCTGGACCAGATGATGCATCTGCGGCCCCGCAACCGCTTCGAGGAGCTGGAGGGCTGCTATCTCGTCGGCGGAGGGACGCATCCCGGCAGCGGGCTGCCGACGATCATCCAGTCGGCGATCATCAGCGCGCAGCTGCTGGAGGAGGAGCAGCGGGAGCGGTCCGGGCGAAGCGGCGGAGCCGGACGCGGCCGCTGGAGCGGCTGGAGGCCAGGACGACGCGGCGGAGCGGCTGGAGCCGCCGGTCCCCCGGCAGCGGGCGGCTCGGAGACTCGCGGAGCGCGCGGTGCTGCTGCCGCTCCGCCGGAGGTCCGCTCATGAAGGCCGCGATCATCGGCGCCGGCGTAGGCGGCCTCGTGACGGCGCTGCTGCTGCGGCGGCAAGGGCTGGAGGTGGACGTTTACGAGAAGGAGGCCCGCGTCGGAGGGCGGCTCGGCTACGAGGAGGACGGCACCGGCCGGTTCCGCATCGACCAGGGGCCGACGATCGTGCTGCTGCCGGACCTGCTCCGCGACATTCTGGCGGAGGCCGGCGTGCCGCCGGAGGACATCGAGCTGGAGCGCATCGACCCGCTGTACGACTTCTACTACCCGGACGGCTCGCGCTGGACGAAGTGGTAGGACGCCGGGCAGCAGGAGCGCGTGCTGGAGGCGGCCTATCCCGGAGGGGCGGAGGATTTCCGGCGGTACATGCGGGACATGGAGGGGCTGTTCGACTACGGCTTCGAGGCGTTCCTCTCGCGTACGTTCCCCGGAGCGCGCTCGTTCCTGACGCCGGCCAACCTGCGCTTCCTCTATCGCTCGCGCGCCTGGCGCGGGATGCATCCTTGGACGTCGGCCTATTTCCGCGACGAGCGCATCCGCGAGGCCTACTCGCTGCAGTCGCTCTACATCGGCGGCTCGCCGCTGCAGGCGCCGGCGCTGTACGGGCTCATCCCCTACAGCGAGCACAAGCACGGCATCTGGTATGTCCGGGGCGGATACGGCCGGCTGGCCGAGGCGCTGGAGCGGGCCTGCCGCCGCTCCGGCGTGCAGATCCGCCTGTCGACGCCGGTGGAGCGCGTGCGGGTGCGGGACGGGCGCTGCGAGGGACTGTCCGCCGGCGGCGAGGAGCAGGCGTACGACGCCGTCGTCTACAACGGCGACTACCCCGCCCTGGCGGGACTGCTGGACGGCTGGCGCAGCCGGCCGAAGCGCTGGATTCCTTCCTCCGGCTGCCTGCTCGTCTATCTCGGGCTCGAACGGCGCTGGGAGGAGGCGGGAGTCCACCAGTTCTTCCTGTCGGACCGGCATCTCGACCATATGAAGGATGTGTTCGGCCGCGGACGCATCAGCCGGACGCCTTCCTTCTACGCGTTCAACCCGGTCGCGGCGGATGACGGAGCGGCTCGTCCGGGAGAAAGCGTGCTCTATTTCCTCATCCCGGTGCCCGCGGACGAGCGGCTGGACTGGGACGGGGCGGGAGTGGAGCTGGTCGACCGCGTGCTGGAGCGCGCCGAGGCGCTGCGCTTTCCCGGGCTCCGGGAGGCGATCCGCTGGCGGAGCGTACGCACGCCGCGGGACGCCGCCCGGTCCGGCCTGTACCGCGGCGGCAGCTTCGGCATCGCGCCGGTGCTGAGCCAGTCCGGCGGCTTCCGGCCGCAGGTGAAGCCGCTCCCGGTCGAGCGGCTGTACGCGGTCGGAGCGTCGGTCCATCCGGGAGGAGGCATTCCGATCGTCATGCAGGGAGCCCGCCTGCTCGGGCGAATCATCGCAAAGGAGTTGGGGACATGAACAACGGCACGACAGGACTGGATGCCGCCCTCGCCGCGGAGTGCGAGGCGGTCATGAAGCGAAGCTCGGCCAGCTTTTACGAGGCGTTCCGGCTGCTGTCCTCCCCTCGTCGGGAGGCGGTATTCGTGCTTTACGCCTTTTGCCGGATGATCGACGACAGCGTGGACGAGCCCGATACGAGCCCGTACACGCTGGATGAGCTGGAGGAGCGCTTCGAGCGGCTGGAAAGCGCGGAGGGGCACTTCATCTGGCCGGCGCTGCGCTGGCTGCTGGCGAGCTTCCCGATCGGCAAGGAGCCGTTCCGCACGCAGATGGGCGGACAGCGGATGGATCAGGTCCGCACGCATTACCGCAGCATGGAGGAGCTGGAGGATTACTGCTACCGCGTCGCGGGCTCGGTCGGCGAGATGCTGCTGCCGGTGCTGCATGAGCGGCCGGGAGCGGCGATCACCGAGGCGGGCGTGTGGCTGGGCAAAGGCATGCAGATCGTCAACATCATGCGCGATGTCGGCGAGGACCAGCGGCTCGGCCGGCGCTACGTGCCGCTCGAGCTGATGGAGCGCTGCGGCTACAGCGAGGAGCAGTTCGAGCGGGGCGTCGTCAACGAGGCGTTCCTCCGCGTGCTGGAGGAGCTCGCCTCCGTCGCCGCGGAATGGTTCCGCCGAGGACTGGAAGGCATCCACACGTATCCGGCGGACAGCGCCTTCTCGATCCGCCTGGCAGCCGCCTATTACGGCGAGATCGTGGAGGCGGTGCGGGCGATCGGCGGCGAGGTGTTCACGCGGCGGGCCTATGTCGATGACGAGGGGCGGAAGCGGCTGCTGCGCGCGGTGCTGCAGGGCATGGCGGCGGCCGAGACGGCGCGCGGCGGCGAGCGGAGCCCCGAGGTCGAGGCCGGTCGAGGCGCCGGCGGCCTGGACGGGGACGAGGCCGAGCCGTCCCGGGTGGCGCTGTGAGCCGCAGCGGCGAGGCGGGGCAGGATCAGGCCGAAGCGGCTTCCTCGCCGCCGGGCGCAGCATCCCCGCTGCGGCTCGCCGAGCTCCCGCCGCCGGTCGCCCCGGCCGCTGCGCGGCGGCCCGGTCCGCCGCTGCTCGCCCGCATCGGCCTCGGCGGCTTGCCGCTGACCGCGTTTTTCCTCGTCTGGTATGCGGTCGGCTTCGTGCTGCAGGTGTTCGCGGAGGTGCCGCCCGCGCTGTCGTTCGCGAGCGGCGTCTTCCTCGTCCTGTACGCGCTCAGCGGGCTCGAGCTGCTCGCGGTCCGTACCGGCTGGCGGCGCCTGGCGGTCCCGGCGCTGCTCATCGCCGCCGGCACGTTCGCCGTCGAGTGGGTCGGCACGCATACGGGCTTCCCGTTCGGCGAGTATGTCTACACCGACGAGCTCGGCCGCATGCTCTCCGGCGTGCCGTGGACGATGGGGCTGGCCTGGATCGGCGTCATCGCGGGAGGCGCGCTGCTGTCCGGGCGGACGAGCCGGACGCGGCGGGCGCTGGAGACGGGCCTGTGGGTCGTGCTGCTCGACCTCGTGCTCGATCCGGTCGCCGAGGCGCGCGGCTTCTGGGACTGGGCCGGCGGAGGCTTCTACTACGGCATCCCGACCGCCAACTTCGTCAGCTGGTTCATCGTCGGCGCGCTGCTCAGCCTGCTGCTGCCGGCCGTCTCCTGCGGCGCGCGCGAGCGGCGGCTGGCGCTGCGGCTGTACCAGCTCATGCTGCTGCTGTTCGGCCTGCTGGCGCTGCGCGCCGGACTGACCGCCGCGTTTGTCCTCTCCCTCTTTTGGATCGCGCTCGCCGAAGGGAGGGTCCGCCTTGATTCCCGCCGCCAAGAGCGTTCCGTTTAGACGGCTGTTCGCGCTCTACCAGAGCCTCTATCTGTTCCCCCGGCATCTGCACGGCGTCTATCTGTGGGGCGAGCTGGAGCCGGAGGCGAGCGCAGGCGCGGACGCGGCTGGCGTCGGCAAGCTGCCGGTCGTGTATGCCGCCAACCATGTGTCCTGGTGGGACGGGCTTGTCCTGTTCCAGCTGACGGAGCGGCTGACGCAGTCGGATCCGTACATCCTGATGGATGAAAAAGGCTTGAGAGAATACCCGTTCTTCCGCCGCCTCGGGGCGTTCTCGGTGAACCGGGACCAGCCCCGCGACACGCTCGCCTCGCTCGCCTACGCGGAGACCAAGCTGCGCGCCGGGCATCCGCTGTGGATCTTCCCGCAGGGCGCGATCACGCCGCCGGATCGGCCGATCGAGGCGCTCGGCGGCATCGGGCATCTGCTGCGGCGGCTCGGCCCGGCCGAGCTGCGTCCGGTGACGCTGCATTATGCGCTCGGCGACCACCAGAAGCCGGCGGCGACCGTCATGGCCGGCGAGCCGATCCGGCGCGATTGGTCCGCGCTGAGCCGGGACGAGGCGGCGGCGCTCGTCGCCGGGCTGCTGCAGCGCCAGCTGGAAGTCCATCGCCGGGAGCTGACGGATCGGCCGCTTCCGGACGGAGGGCGCTTCCGGCTCGCGCTGCGGGGAGGGCGCTCCACCTCGGACCGCTATCGCGGGTGGAAGGAGGGATGGCGCGGATGGAAGCCATTTTCGCGCTCGTAGCCGCAGCGCTTTTGCTGCAGCTCGTTTTCATTGTATGGAACACTCGGTATTACCGACCGCTTGGCGACAGGGGGAAGCGGGCATTTCCCGCACCCGGAACGGCAGAGAGGAAGGCGGAGGCAGAGAAGGATTCTCTTCCAAACGCGCTCCATCTCTCTGAATCGCGGGATTTTAATCGAAGTAATCCTGAGAATGACATTGTATTACCAAGTGATATTTCCGTTCTCATCCCTGCCCGCAACGAGGAGCGGAACCTGCCGCGCTGCCTGGAAAGCCTGCTCGCGCAGCGCGGCCGGCCGCGGGAAATTCTCGTCCTCGACGACCGTTCGGACGATGACACGGCGGACATCGCCCGGCGATTCGCCCGGCTGCCGGACTCGCGTATCCGGCTGCTGGACGGCCGCGAGCTGCCGGAAGGCTGGCTCGGCAAGTCTCATGCCTGCGCCCAGCTGGCGGCGGAGGCGTCGGGCAGATGGCTGCTGTTCCTCGATGCCGATGTCGCGCTCGAGCCGGAGGCGCTGGAGGCGGCGGCCCGCGAGGCTTCCGCGCAGCGGAGCGGACTCGTCAGCGGCTTCCCCCGGCAGGAGACCGGCACCTGGATGGAAAAGCTCGTCGTGCCGATGATGCTGTTCACGATCCTCTGCCATCTGCCGCTGCGGCTCGTGAGCCGCTCGCGCGATCCGCGCTTCGCGGCGGCGAATGGCGCGTTCATCCTGATCGCCGCCGACAGCTACCGGCGGATCGGCGGACATGCCGCGGTCCGCTCGTCGCTGCTCGACGACATGGAGCTGATCCGTCTCGCCAAGCGCGGCGGGGAGCCGGCGCGGCTCGCCCGCATCGACGCGCTCGCCTCCAGCCGCATGTACCGCGGCGCCGCCGAGGTGTGGACCGGCTACCGCAAAAACCTGTTCCCCGGCCTCGGCCGCAGCCTGCCGCTGCTGCTGGCGGTGAGCGCGGCTTATGCGGCGCTCTACCTGCTGCCTGCGGCGGGGCTGCTGGCGGGGCTCGCGGCGTGGGCGGCCTCAGGCCAGCCCCCGGCGTGGCTGCCGGCGGCCGCCGCGGCATGGGCGCTCGGCGCGCTCGTCAAGCTCGCGGTCGACGTCCGCGGAGCGGTGTCGGCCGCCTACTGCCTGCTGCTGCCGGCGAGCATCGCGCTCGTGCTGCTGATCGGGGCGGACTCGGCCCGCTGCCATTACCGCAAGCGGGGCTACGAATGGAAAGGAAGGCGATACGCATGAACGACGGGTCCAGACTCGGCCGCGGCCCTGAGCCGCCGCCCGCGCGCCCCGCAGCCTCGAGCTCCGGCCGGACCGGACGCCGCATCGCCGTCGTCGGAGGCGGGCTCGGCGGCCTGTCCTGCGCGATCCATCTGGCGGCCCGGGGCTGCCGGGTGACGCTGCTGGAGAAGGAGCCGGAGCTCGGCGGCAAGCTGCAGCGCGTCGAGGAGGGCGGCTACCGCTTCGACAACGGGCCGAGCACGCTGACGATGCAGCCCGTATTCGACGCCGTATTCGACGCCGCGGGGCGGAAGCGCGAGGACTACGTGCGCTTCCGGCCGCTCGATCCGATCGCGCGCAGCCGCTTCGCGGACGGGTCGGTCGTCGACCTGACCGCCGACGCGGAGCGGATGGAGGCGCAGATCGCCGCCTACAGCCCCGAGGATGCGCGGAGCTACCGCGCCTACATGCGGGAGAGCGCGCGGCTGCATGCGCTCGCCGAGCGGGAGTTTCTGAGCGGGCTCATCCTCGACTGGAAGGACCGGCTGCGTCCGTCGCTGCTCGCCGGCTTCGCCCGCATCCGTCCGCTCGCCTCGATGGACCGCGTGCTGCGGAGCTATTTCCGCCACCCGAACACGCTCGCGATGTTCGGCCGCTATGCGACCTACGTCGGCTCGGCTCCGCGGCAGACGCCGGCCGTCTTCAACATGATGGCGCATATCGAGGCAGGAGACGGTGGCGGCAGCGGCGTATTCGCCGCGGACGGCGGCAGCTACGCGATTGTGGAGGCGTACGCGCGGCTCGCCCGCGAGCTCGGCGTGGACATCCGCACGCGGGCCGAGGTCCGGCGCATCGCCGTCCTGCACGGCCGAGCGGCCGGCGTCGAGACGGACGGCGGCTTCGTCCGGGCCGACGCCGTCGTCCTGAACGCCGATCCGCTCGAGGCGCTGCGCCGGCTCGTGCCGGAGCTCCATCGCCCGTCGACGCCCGATCGGAGGCTCGACCGGCTGGAGCCTTCGGTAGCGGGCTTCGTGCTGCTGCTCGGACTGCGCGGAGAGCTGGGCGGCCTGCTGCATCACAATGTCTTTTTCCCGGACGACTACGAGGCGGAGTTCGACGACCTGTTCGGACGGCGGGAGCTGCCGGCCGATCCGGCCATTTATGTGTGCCGGTCGGGCGGCGGGGCGGCGGCGGGAACGGTCGGCGGCAGCGGGCGGACGAGCTTGTTCGCCCTCGTCAACGCGCCGGCCCAGCGGGACGGGCTGGACTACGAGGCGCTCAAGGACGCCTATGCCGAGCGCATCCTCAGCCTGCTCGAGGCCCGCGGCCTGAGCGGCATCGCGGAGCGGACGGACCCGCAGGCGGGCGGCCTGCGCCGCGTGCTGACGCCGGACGATCTGGCCCGGCGGACGGGCGCCTGGCGCGGAGCGATCTACGGCATGTCGTCGAACCGGCCGAGCCAGGCGTTCTTCCGTTTTCCGAGCCGGGACCGCGACATCCGCGGCCTCTGGTATGCGGGCGGCTCCGCCCATCCCGGCGGCGGCACGCCGATCGTCACGATCGGCGGGCGGCTCGTCGCGGAGCGGCTGCTGGAGGAGCTGGGCGATTAGCGCGAATTCCAATATGCGGGTGAAACTTTTTTCCAGATTGAGCCGTATCCATCTCCAGCATCATTCCCCGGCCGGCAGTCCTGAAGCGGACCCGTGGGCGAGCGGAATGAGCAACTATCGGTCAGGGAGCGTGGGCGGCATGTCCTTCTTCAAAAACATGATGGCTTCGATGGGAATCGGAGCGGCCAAGGTCGAGACGGTGCTGGAGGTGCCGTACAGCGGCGTCCGTCCCGGAGACGAGATCTCCGGGCGGATCCTCGTCGAGGGCGGAGCGGTTCCGCAGCAGATCAACGGCATTGAGCTCGTGCTCATGACGAGCTATATCAAGGAAGTGAACGACAGCAAGGTCAGAGAGAACGTCGCGCTGGCCCGCCTGCCGCTGCGCGAGTCGTTCCAGATCGGCGCCGGCAGCCGCGAGGAATTCGACTTCCGCTGGGTGCTGCCGCAGCATACGCCGATCACGGCCGGCGGCACGCAGGTGTGGATCAAGACGTCGCTCGACATCGCGAGCGCCCTCGATGCGGCGGACAACGACTACATCAAGGTGCTGCCGCATCCGCTCGTCGCCAGCGTGCTGGAGGCCGTCGAGCGCCTTGGCTTCCGCACCCGCGAGGTGGAGTGCAAGCATGTCGGGCATTCGCGCTACGGAGTGCCGGTGCTGCAGGAATTCGAGTTCGTGCCGCGCACGCGCGAGTTCGGCCGGCTCGACGAGCTGGAGATGGTGTTCCTCCCGTCCCCGGGCTACGTAGACGTGATGATGGAGGTCGACCGCCGGGGCGGCGCCTTCTCCGAATGGCTCGGCACCGACGAGACGCGCGCTTCGTTCCGCCTGCACGAGGCGGATGTGCGGCGCGGCCCCGATGCGCTGGCGCGGGAGCTCGGCGCCCGCATCCGCAGCTATATGTAGCGACGGCAAAAAGCCTCCTTTCCGACCTTCGGCCGGAAAGGAGGCTTTTTTCATGCGATGCGGGCTCCGCTCAGGCGGACGCCCGCTCGCTCGCTCGCAATCAGCGCTGGCGCGTCAGCTCGGCGTAGCGCGCGTGGATCGCGCGCGCGACCGGCCCCGGCGAGCCGGAGCCGATCGGACCGCGCCCATGGACGCCGGCGATCGGTACGAGCTCAATGCCGCTGCTCGTCAGGAACGCCTCGTCGGCGGCCAGCAGCTCCTCCGGCCCGAACGCTTCCTCGATGAACGGGATGCCCTGCTCCTCGGCGATGCGGCGCACGGCGATGCGGGCGATGCCGCCGAGGATATGGTTGGTCGCCGGATGCGTGCGGATCGCGCCGTCCCGGACGAGATAGGCGTTGGAGCTCGAGCCCTCGGTCACGAAGCCGTCCCGCACGAGCACCGCCTCGAAGCAGCCCGCCTCCACGGCGGCCTGCTTGGCGAGGATATTCGGCAGCAGGTTGAGCGACTTGATGTGGCAGTTCAGCCAGCGCTCGTCCGGATGGAGCAGCACCTGCACGCCTTGCTCGCGGACGCCGGGGGCGAGCTCGCGCCACAGCTTGATCGTCATCGTCAGCGAGGACGGCACCGACGGAAAGGCGTGGTTGCGCGGCGCGACGCCCCGCGTCACCTGCAGGTAGATGTCGCCGCTGGCGAGGCCGCTGCGCGTGACGAGCTCGTCCATGATCGCGCGCAGCTCGTCGCGGTCCGGCGCGATGTCGATGCGGATCAGGTCGGCGCTGCGGTACAGCCGGTCGAGATGCTCCTCCAGCATGAACGGATGGCCCTCGTACACGCGGAAAAATTCATAGACGCCGTCGCCGAACTGATGGCCGCGCTCCTCGATCGGCAGCACCAGCTCCTCCAGCGACACGAAGCGTCCGTTGATATAGCCGAGACTTGTCATGCTTGCTTCCTCCTTCGGATGAATGCGTTCTTCCTGCGGCACGCCTATGGGCCCGGAGCCGTCCGCCAGCCGGACGAGCGGCCAGCGCTCCAGCCAGCCCTTGGCCGCCACCCGCCGCGCGAACAGCGACGGATCGCGCTGCAGCGGGCTCGGGCGCAGCTTCATGGCGAACAGGTCGCTCAGCCCGTGCGGGGCGAGCGCCTCGACCTGATCGTCCGACGAGAGCCGCAGGGCGACGGCGGTGGCGGTCTCGGGCCAGCGGCTCATCGCGTCCGCCACGCCGGCGAACGGCTCGTCCCCGTTGATCGGGTGCATGCGCGCCTGGTTTTTGACCGACCAACGCAGGCCTGGCCTGGCCGCGGCGAGCGCCTGCTCCCACGGCTTTTCGGCAGCCTCGTCGGGGCAGGCGGGATCAAAGTAGACGACATCGGCGTCGTCCAGGGGCGTGCGCTCGGCGCGTCCGTGCAGACGGTCCCAGACGAGGTTGCGGACATAGCCGGCGGCGAGCCAGGCCCCGGGCGGACCGTGCTCGCGGACCTGCCGCAGATCGGCGAGCAGCTCCGGCTCCGAGGCCGCGAAGTCCAGCAGGCGGCGCAGCAGGGCGGCCTCGGCGTCGCGGCCGGGCGCGTTTCGTTCGGATTCACAGGCATCGGATCGGTTCGTCAGAGATCGGCCTCCTCCCGCATCGGAATCGTGATCAGCATTCAGCATACTGCGGACAGAGGGGCGTGCACAACCTCGCGCTCACGATTCGAAGCGGGCTTCGCGATTCGACTCGCTCACCTCGTAGAGCAGCTTGCCGTCCTTGTCGTACGCCTGCAGCTCCACCTGTCCTCGGTAAGGCGGCTCCCCGTCCTTCAGGGGCGTCACGTGAAAGGCTTGGTAGAATCCTTCGGCAAAAACGGGCTCCGAGCTGTTCCCGTCCGGCCAGGCGATGCGGATCGAAGCGATCCGTCCATCGCCGATCTGGCCCGCCAGCATATAGGTGCTTTTGCGGCGATCGTTGTTGATGCTCCAGAGCATATTGACGGCAATGTCCTCGTCCATCGGATGGGAGATGCCGATGGCGGAGCCGCTCCACAGCACGCCGAGGATGCGCTTCAGTTTTACCTGGTGAATCAAGCCGTGCTCGCGGTCGAGCAGCAGCGCCGCCTGCACGCGGTCCGGGCCGGCCAGGGAGGAGACCAGGGACGCCGGCGGGTACTCGAATCCGTAGAGCAGCCGATTGGCCGCGCCTTCCGGCGTGCGGGACCAGCCGCTCCAAAACGGCGAGAAGGAGAGCGCCGCGAGCAGCAGGATGACAATCCAGCGGATCAAATGGCCTTTCCAGAGGGGACGGGATGAGCGGGCTTCGGGCTGCGGGGACGAGAGGTCATGCGTCATGGGGAATCCTCCTTCGCCAGCGGAATGTGGAATGCGGCCGACTGGCCGTAGGACTCGGCGATGACGTCGACCGACTGGGCCGACTCCGGCAGGCCGCGGAAGACGAGTCCGCCCCGTTCAAGCCAGAACGAGCTCGTGGCGGCCCCGCTTGAGCGGGTGAGCACGGTGCCGTCGTCGGCTTTTACGAGAACATCTCGGGGC
Organism: Paenibacillus sp. FSL W8-1187; assembly: GCF_037965485.1. Classification (NCBI taxonomy): domain Bacteria; kingdom Bacillati; phylum Bacillota; class Bacilli; order Caryophanales; family Paenibacillaceae; genus Paenibacillus; species Paenibacillus sp. FSL W8-1187. The sequence continues at coordinate 5,318,407 of NZ_CP150181.1, read as the reverse complement.
AGTCCGCTTCCATAGAAAAATTTCCAGGAGGTCAGATAGATCCTGATGTCCGAGCCGTTCACGGACGCCCCCTCGACGCGGAGCCTGGAGCCGTAGTAAGGCCGGTACGATGGGTCCGAGGCGGGGAAATAGCGGCCTTCGCGGTCAGCGGTCTTTTGGCCGAAGTCCTTGAAATAGGTCTCCGGCAACGGGATCAGCTGAGCGAGCAGGAAGAAGGAGAGCAGCAGGATCAAGATGGTTTCCAGAATCTTCAGACTGTAGAGCAGGCGGGATTTCAAGCGACGAGTCTCCTTTCCGAATCGCGATAGCGAATGATCCCTATCATACCAGCGCTGGGCATGAATGGAAACCGGATCGTTCCATCGCAACCTTCGCTCGATCCGGCTCGTCCTAAGGGCAGCATCGGCCCGCGCAAGAGCGGGCAAGCGGGAGAAGAGGAGGCGAGGGAATGGGCGCCATCATCTGGATCAACGGAGCGTTCGGCTCCGGCAAGACGCAGACCGCCTGGGAGCTGCATCGGCGGCTGCCGGGCTCGTTCGTGTTCGACCCGGAGAACGCCGGGTACTACATCCGCGAGAACCTGCCGGCGGAGCTGGAGGCTTCTTTTCCATGAGCGGGCTCTTCCCGAGCGGATGCCGGTCTTGGCTGCCAAGGGAACAACCGCCGCCGAGAGCGGTTGAACCAGGAAAGAAACGAAGCCGAATCGGCTTGCGGTTCGTACCCAGTTCCATGGAAACGAAACGAGGGAAAGAGGAGGAGAACCGATGAAGAAACGCGGACGCTGGATTTGGCTCGCCGTGACGCTGGCGCTGCTGGTCGCGATCGGAGGCTGCACCGCCTGGTATTTCAGCACGGAGAACGGCTCCAGGCAGCTGAAGACCTGGAAGTCGAACAATGCCGGAGGACTGGAGCGGACCGTCAAGGTGTACGACCAGAACGGAAATCTGCTACAGCAGTATGAGGGACGCATCGACATCCAGGACACGGAGTACGGCAACAAGGTGCTGTTCGACCTGAACGGCAAGCGCATCGTGATCTACAACGCCACCGTCATCGTCGAGGAAAAATAACCGGTCCCCGCCGCGCGCGGCCAGGTTTCCCCTTACTTCGACACGGGGGCTGGGTTACACTGGGTATGCCTGTACCGGCCTATGGTCCGGCTCCGTCCGCACCGGCGTCCGACAACAGCTGACCCGGCCCGACAGACGCCAGCCGACGCCAGCTTCGTTCGAAGAAGGAGGAAGCCGATGGAAACGCTTGCCGCCTCGCTGTTCTTTCTCATCTACGCGCTCGTCGCCGGAGTGCTGGTGTACCGGCTGCGCAAGGGCACGTTCCGCCGCCTGCGCAAGGAAAACGCCGGACTCGTCGCGCTCGTGCTGCTCCAGCTGCTTCTCCTGAACGGCACGGCCGCGCTCAAAACGGTGCTCGGAGCGGCGATGGCGGCGCTGTTCGCGGTCGGCTGGCTGCTGGCGGACAAGGCCCGGCAGCGCGGACAGCCGTGACGATTGCCCAGGAAATATTCCCCTGAACGGGGAACAAGCTGTGAACTTGCCGGACTACGGAAGGAAAACCGCTGCCCCTGTCGAATGATATTACCAGGCAATACCGCCTGGCCGTGAACAGGGCGCGCCCGCGCCCGGCCGGCCGAGGCCGGCCACAACCGCTCTCCCGAGCCGAGAGACGAGGAGGAACCGAAACATGAAGGTACATTTTCAGGTAGGCAACGACAACGGCAACAGCGAGCATGATCTGTTCGTCGACGGCAAGATGATCCGCCAGCCGAACGTATGCTGCCGGGTGGACAAGCTTCCGTGGAGCGACGAGCTGCCGCCGGAGAGCTTCATCCGCAACCTGCAGGACCAGCTGATCGTCACGATCGATTCCCCGGCGGCGCGCCCGGGCATGTACTATATCGGCAAGTTCGCCCTGATGAGCGGCGAGCTGCTGGAGAATCTGCAGATCGGCATCGACAACAAGGCCGACATGGATCTGCCCATCATCAACACGCTTGCGCAGGTCGCGGCGGTAGCCGTGCAGCGCGCCTACGACGAGGCCAAAGGCGTGCCGAGCGAGCCGATCGAGGTGACGGTCGACATGGCGACGGCGCTGCCGGTCACGCAGCATACCGACGAGAACGCGGCGAAGTTCGAAGCCAAGTTCACCGAGGGCACGCACCGCGTCACCGTCCACCTCAACAAGATGCGCGTGCCGGTAAGCATCGTCTTCGACTACGTCAAGGCGATTCCGGAAGCGACTCCGGTCGTATTCGCCCTGCAAAAGGACCGCGAGGGCGCTTGGCGCTCGGGCGACATTTTCGCCGAGTTCGTCGAAGCGTACGAGCTGGGGTCCAAGTTCAACGGCTCGTACTTCAAGGACAAGCGCGTGCTGCATACGGACATCGGCGACGGATCGACGGAATATCCGATCACCGAGGGCAACAAGTTCCTGCGCCAGTTCGTGCACGGCAGCCATCACGGCGCCGGCTACGCGATCGAGGAAGCGCTCGACGACTTCAACCGGCTCGTGCATCTGCCGGACAGCCCGCGCCAGTTTTTCAGCGACGTCATCAAAAACCCGCAGCATAAATACCATAGCCGCGCGATCCAGACGCTGCGCCGTCCGCTCGAGGGACAAGCCCGCCATATCGTGCAGAACCTCCGCAAGCAGCTGACCAAGGCGCGTAACGAGATCGACGTCATCTGCGTGTACGGCGGGGGCAGCGTGCTCATGAAGCCGATCCTGCAGCCGATGCTCCAGGAGCTGTGCGAGGAGCGCGAGATCAAGCTGCTCTACATTCCGGCCGAGCATGCGGTGACGATGAACGCCGAGGGCCTCGATGCCTTCGTGCGCGGCAAGATCTTCGAGGCGCTCAAGGCCAAGGGCCCGAAGCAGCCGGCCTGAGGCCGGCACAGAACGACAGCAGGCGAAGGCGCACAGGGGGTGAGGCCGGGTGAAGAAGATCAAGCAGCCCGGAGAGAATATCAGCCTGAAGACGAAGAAGAACGAGTCGCCCGAGGTGATGGACTGGATCAACGGCCAGTCGAACCTGATGGACTCGATCCGTTATCTGGTTGAAAATGAGATCCGCGCGAACGGCGTGCGGAATCTGCAATTGTTCATTCCGGCCGAGAGGGGCATCCTCGTGGCCGGAACGGCGGGCGGCGGCGCGGCCTATGCCGCCTCCGCAGGCTTGACGGCGCCGACGGAGCTTGCTGCCGCGGCCGGCGAAGCGTCGGCGGCCGCGGGCGAGGCGGCTGCGGCCGCTGAGGTTGAGATCGAGCAAAATCGCTACGCTGACGCTGAAGAAGAAGGCGAGGAAGGCGGCATCGCTGACGCCGCTAGTGCCGGCGGCATTGGCGAGGAAGGCGACGTCGCTGACGCCGCTAGTGCCGGCGTCGATCTTGAGGGAGACGATATCGACGATGACGATATCGACAGTTGGATGTAGCAGCCGCGCGGTTTTTGCGCATCCGGCTGTGCTCCGACCAGGAGCCGGCTTTGCCGGCTCGCCTATGGTTTTAGCGCATGGAACCGCTCGAGCGGTTCCATGCGCTTTTTTTACGCCTAATCCGACAAGGCCCGCATGATGTTGGATTTCGCCTCTGCCGCAATCGCTTCATTCCCGTCATCGACCGCTTGCATCAAGATCAGGATGGGGATGTATACCGCGATCAGCCGCGCCAGCAGCTTCGTTTCCTCGTCCGCTCCTCCGTACGTCTCGAAAAACGCGCCGCGAGCGCAAGGCGGCAAAAAGCTATAAGCAACGCTCAAATCGCAAGCCGGATGGCCTACGTTCAGATCGCCCCAATCAATGATGCCGGAAACGATCCCGTTCTCATTCACAAGCATATTTTTGAAATGAAGATCGCCATGCAGCAGCACATTCACCGACTCGACACGGTCCTTTTGCAGCCTGCCCATATACGCTTCGATCGCATCGGACTCCTCCGGCGACAAGTGTTCAACCACCTTCGATAGAAATCCCGTCATTTGCACTTTGCGCGACGCGATGTCCGTCAAGTTTCGATGATCTTGCCGAGCTCCGCCCTTCAGCGCCGCCTGCACGGGAAACTCATGCAATCTGCGCAAAAATTTCGCCAGCTTTTCTACCGATAAAGCCCGGCGTTCTTCCGTCAAGCCGATGGGGAAATCTCCTGGCACGTAGGCATAGCCAAGAAATGGCGCCGGGTATTCGTCACTTGCTTCGCCGTAAAACAATGGTTTCGGATAGGGAATGGTCATATAGGGCTCCAGCTTCGGCAGCAGCTTCCCTTCTATACGAATCGTGCCGATTGCAAATGTTCTTCTTGGAAACCGGAACACGTACTCATCCCCGATGAGAAAAACCGTATTGTCCCAGCCCCAGCCCAAACGCTTCACTTGCTTCGATGACAGCAGAGGGAATTGTCTGCCGATCAGCGTCCGCGCCTGCTCCTCGTCGACCTCCCACTCCGCATCCCATAAATTCGTTCCCCCCATGAATGGTCCGCCTCCTCGTTCCTTATGTTATTTAGATGTCTACATTCCCTAAAAGTTACGCATGACGGCCCGTTAGCTTAACAAGCGGCCCCGAGCCGTGTCCGCGCCGGCAATCGCCTCGCGCAAATCTGCCGCCCGCCGGGAAATGGCGCCATTTTTCCGGATGGCGTCTGCGGGGGCGCATAAAACGCTTGCGGCCTGTAAATTCTGTCGAGGGAATCCTCATTTTTCTTTTGCAGTTCCGTCGTTTAAGTTGTAAACTTACGTGTAGAAGTTCCGGGCCGTTTACGGGCCGACAACGCAAAGACCGGGAAAGCGACCGACCCTCGTCGTTCGCGGCCGGGTGCAGCAGGTCAGCGGGTACGGGCAAGATTTTGCGCCTTGTTTTGTGAAATTTGGTACAAAGCCGTCCCGGCCCGCGAGCCTGCCGATCCCGCAGCGAAGCGAATTGCCTCCCCGACCGGCCGTCCAGCGGCCGCATGGGGGCGGAACCGCATTTCCAGAGTAAAGGAGGAAGTATTTCCATGTCCGACAACCAAACCACTCCAGCGGTGGCGACGCAAGAGCCGGCCGCCGCGCAGCAGCGCGACATTCTTGACCAGCTCATGAAGCCGGAAGTGCAGCAGTCCCTTACGGTGCTCGTCGACAATCTTCCGAAGCTGGCCGAAATCGTGACCCTCATGACCAGCTCCTATGACGTGGCCAAGTCCCTCGCTACCGACAAGGTGCTGCTGAGCGACTTCGGCGGCGGCCTGGGCGAAATGGTCAAGCCGATCGTCGACAAGACGAAAACGGTCGCTCAAGCAGCGATCGAGGCAGGCGACCACGCGGCCAACGAGTCCAACACGGTCGGCCTGTTCGGCATGCTGCGCATGCTCAAGGATCCGAACGTGCAGCGCACGCTGCGCTTCACGCAGGCGTTCCTCGAAGCGCTCGGCGAAAAGGAAAAGCAGAAGAACTAGAACGAATCCCGTCCTCCCGCGCGGAGGCCGATAGAACGTGAACGGAGGATGAACATGGCCAAGCATATTCTTATCCTGGGCGGCGGCTACGGCGGACTTCTCGCTGCCACGACGGCGCGCAAGCATTTTACGCCGGAGCAAGCCCAGATTACGGTCGTCAACCGCATCAATGCGCATCAAATCATCACCGAGCTGCACCGTCTGGCCGTCGGCAACCTGTCCGAGGGCAACGTCGCGCTGCCGCTCGACAAGCTGCTGCGCGGCAAGGACATCGACCTGAAGATCGGCGAAGTGACCGAGATCAAGCCGGACGAGAAAACCGTCAAGCTCGGCACGGGCACGACGCTGTCGTATGACGCGCTCGTCATCGCCCTCGGCACCGAAACGGCCTTCTTCGGCATCCCGGGCCTGCAGGAGCACAGCTTCACGCTCAAGTCCGTCGCCGATGCCAACAAGCTGAAGGCGCATGTCGAGGCTTCCGTGGCGAAATACAAGCAGTCCGGCGACAAGGCCGACCTGACCTTTGTCGTCGGCGGCGGCGGCCTGACGGGCATCGAGCTCGTCGGCGAGTTCGCCGACATGCTGCCGGGCCTCGTGAAGCAGCACGGCATCAGCTACGATGACGTGTCCCTGTACTGCGTCGAAGCCGCTCCGACGATCCTCCCGGGCTTCCCGGCCGAGCTGGTCGAGCGCGCGACGACTTCTCTCGAGAAGCGCGGCGTCGTCTTCAAGACGGGCCTGCCGATCACCGAGATGAAAGGCAAGACCGTTTCCCTGAAGGACGGCAGCACGATCGAGTCGAGCACGGTCATCTGGACCGGCGGCGTGCAAGGCACCGCTGTCGTGGCGAACTCGGGCATCGAGGTCAACCGCGGCCGCGCGACGGTGACGGAAGGACTGCAGTCGACGTCCCACCCGGATGTCTTCATCGCCGGCGACAGCGCCGTCGTCATGGGTCCGGAAGGCCGTCCGTTCCCTCCGACGGCTCAGCTGGCCTGGCAGATGGGCGAGCTCATCGGCTACAACCTGCATGCCTACTTCAACGGCTATCCGCTCGATACGTTCCAGCCGGTATTTTCCGGTACGCTGGGCTCGCTCGGCCGCAAGGACGCGATCGGCACGATCGGCGGCAACCAGACTCGTCTGAAGGGCCTGCCGGCTACGCTGATGAAGGAAGCCTCCAACATCCGCTACCTGTCGCATATCAACGGCCTGTTCTCCCTGGCTTACTAAGCGATTCGGCAAGCAGCCGCGCGGCAAGGAATTCCGATTCCTTCCGCGCGGCTTTTTCGTTCTCAGAGCCTTGTCCGAGGCGGGCGCGGCTCTTTGCCGGGCTGCGATTCGTTTATCGCTTTCCCGTTCCGGGTAAGAAGAACCAGATGCCGCAAGGCCACCCTTACCGAAAAGGAGCGATCAGACATGGCAGATGGACTGAGCGATAAAGTAAAAGGCGCCGTCAACAAAGCAAAGGGCGAGGTCAAGGATCAATGGGGCAACGCGACGGACAATCCTCGCCTGCAGGCGGAAGGCAAGATCGACAAGGCGAAGGGCGAGGTGCAGGAGAAGATCGGCGAGCTGAAAGACCGTAGCTAGCAAGGCGCGTATCGCGCGCCGCCAGTAAGGCGCGGTCCGGCAGAGCGCCGCCAGTAAGGCGCGTATCGCGCGCCGCCAGTAAGGCGCGTATCGCGCGCCGCCAGTAAGGCGCGGTCCGGCAGAGCGCCGCCAGTAAGGCGCGTATCGCGCGCCGCCAGTAAGGCGCGTATCGCGCGCCGCCAGTAAGGCGCGTATCGCGCGCCGCCAGTAAGGCGCGTATCGGCAGAGCGCCGCCAGTAAGGCGCGGTCCGGCAGAGCGCCGCCAGTAAGGCGCGGTCCGGCAGAGTGCCCGCCTGAACTGCCGCCGCTCGACTCGGCAAGTCATTCCCGATCCCACCCGACAAGCTTCCCTGCTGCGCAAGCAGCGCGGCGGAGCTTGTCTTTTTTGTTCCGCTGCAAGCGGAGCTGCGCTCGGCTTGCGGCGTCATGCCGCCGCCTGGCTGCCTGGCTGCCTGCTGTCGGCCTGAGCGGCGCCATTTGGAGCGGGCGAGCCGTTCGTTCGGGAGGAAGAGGCGATTTTCCGCCCTGCGTTTGAAATGAGGGTTTTGAAGCGGGATATTCCGCATTATTGTTTGGTGGACCTCTACAAATGTTCGGTTTATTAGCAACCTCTCCCTCTTTTTCGACCTTTTCTTGACCAAAAAAGCCCAATCGGACGGATTTATCCGTTCGATTTCGTCGTTCTTCGCTATTTTATGCGGATTTCCTTTGATAAGGGCCATTTTTCGCACGGCGCCCGAGCCTTCGGCGTCCGCTAATGCGGTGCCTGCCCGCTGCTCCTCGGCATGCTTCGTCGCATCGAGCACGGTTGAATCGCGCCGGCTGAACGTCTGAATTCGGCGGCTGGCCGCACCCGGCCGCTCGTCCAACCGCCAACCCGGATCGTGCGGACCTGTCCTTCCTTCGTTGAGAATTGCTGCGCCGCGTATTCTATTTCGCCTAACCGGTTCGCGCGCCGCTCCATGTTTAGCGCCATTCCATTCCGCTTGCTGTCGCTTTCCCTTCCGGCTGCTTGCCGCGCCTCGCAGCGAGCCGCAATCCAACCAAACCGAAATAAGCCTCCCCATTACGGCAAGTCGGCTTTATTGACGCATGTTTCTGATCATAAAATTGTACATATCAAACCCGTTTTATTCGTGGGAACGGAAGGGGTTTTAATTGGATAAGTTTAAAATGATCAAAAAAAGAACGCCCCTAGGGGCGTTCTTTTGGCTGAGTGCGATCGCTGCTGCGAAGAAGCGGGTTCGGAAAGATCTAGTACAGGAAAGCGCGGCTGATGATGACCAGCAGAATGAAGAGAACCAGAATGGCGCCCGTGCTGGAGTAGCCGAAACCGCCATAGCCGCAACCTGGACCGACGCCTGCTCCTCCGACGGCTCCGCCGCCTACACCGTAAGACATGTGCAAATCCCCTTTCAAGTTGGATGGATTATTTCAAGTTGAATCGGTTTACGATTTCTCGATCGAGCCGGCAGGATGCCGCTCGCGGGAGTCCGCGATCCGCTCTTCGAGCGGGCTCCTTCTGTGCGAACTAGTAGAGGAACGCCCGGCTGATGATTACCAGCAGAATGAACAGAACGAGAATCGCTCCCGTGTTCGTCCAGAGACCGCCGTAACCGACTCCGCCACAGCCTGCTCCGACTCCACCTACACCGCCAACGCCGTATGACATTTGTCAAATCCCCTTTCGCTTGAGATAAGACATCATACGCATGGGACGGCCGGGATGTTTGGGCAGGGAGGGCATTCGCGCATAAATGGGCATAAGCCGAGATGGCCGGCTGCAAGGGCGGAAAAAGCACGGAGAGGCATGGGGGAGGGCGGCCGTTCGGCCGTCCTCTCTCATGGCTGTTCCGTTGTCTCCGCCGGGGGCTGCGCAGCAGCCGGCGGGACGGCTGGCGTTCGTTTCAACCTACACGAAGAAAACGCCGGAAATGACGACCAGCAAAATGAACAGGACGAGGATGATGCTGGTCGAGGAAGGACCGCGCGAAGCCGAGGCGACTCCGACGCCTTCGACAAACTCGGACATGGGGCAATTCTCCTTTTCTCGTAAGTTACCTCAGCATATGCGAGATTCGCCGGGACGTTCGGACAGGGCGGACAAATGTGCGGTTGCCGCCACGCTCTTGGTGGCGTGCGGTCCGGATCGCTGCCGCCGCTGCAAGAGCGGACGGCCCGCGTCACTGCCGCCGCTGCAAGAGCGGACGGCCCGCGTCACTGCCGCTGCTGCAAGAGCGGACGGCCCGCGGCGCTGCCGCCGCTGCGAGGCGGAAAGGAGCGCATGCAAAATCCCCCGCGGCGGCTGCCGCGGGGGAACTTCGCTTCAAGTTGGATCAAGCCGCGATTTTGTCAGGTAGTACTAGCAGAGAAATGCGCGGCTGATAATGACCAGCAGGATGAAGAGAACCAGAATGGCTCCGATGCTCGAGTAGCCCCAGCCGCCGACGCAGCCCGCGCCGACACCACCAACACCGCCAACTCCATAAGACATGGTGTCAATCCCCTTTCTTGTGGTATGCGACATCATACGAAGCGGGAGGGCAGGGCGATTGGGCCTTCGGTACAAATGTGCAGGAGCGCAATTCCAGCCATCGCCCATTCGGGTCAAGCCAGACCGGCATAGGAGCCTGGCCGAGGCGCCGAGGCCGCATCCCGGCGTTCCGGAAAAGCGGCGCCGCCGCCTGCTCGAGCGAGCTTCGGCGCCGTCGGGGAGCCGGCTTCCTAAAGCGTGGCGGACGCGGACCGCATATCGGGAGCGCCTCCCCGCATACACTGTAGTCCGCGAAGGACAAGGGGGGGACGGAGCATGGATATTTTCCGGGAAATAATTCAGGAGTCGCATGAGCAGGTCATGCTGTGCCACGATGCGCCAAGCGGGCTGAAGGCGATCGTCGTCCTGCACGATACGCGGTCCGGCCCGGCGCTCGGCGGCTGCCGGATGAAGCGCTACGGCTCCGAGGAGGAGGCGCTGCGGGATGCGATGAGGTTGGCGAAGGGCATGACCTATAAAAACGCAGCCTACCGGCTCCCGTACGGCGGAGGAAAGGCTGTCGTCTGGCAGGACGATGGAGATCCGTGGAAGGCGGGAGAGACGGACGAGGCCGCGCGCACGCGGCTTTTTCAAGCGCTCGGCACTCAGATCGAGCGTCTTGGCGGACGTTATGTCGCCGGCCTCGATCTCGGCACGACGATCCGCGACATGGATGCGATCCGGACGCGGACGAAGCATGTGACCGATACGACCGGCACGATCATGGCCACCGACGAATTCACGGCGGAAATGACCGCGTACGGCGTCTACCTGGCGATGCGCGCCGCAGTGAAGAGGGAGATGAACCTGCCGACGCTGCATGACCTGAAGGTGCTCGTGCAGGGGCTCGGCAAGGTCGGCCGCCGGTTATGCCGCTATTTGTACGAGGATGGCGCGCGGCTCCTCGTCTCCGATCTGAATCCAAAAGCCGAAGCGGAGGCGATCCGGCTTTTCGGGGCGAAAAGGGTCAGGACCGAGCACGTCGCCGGCACGGCCTGCGACATTTATGCGCCGTGCGCGGCAGGCGGCGTGCTGGACGACCGGACGATCCCCCGGCTGAAATGCCGGATGGTCGTCGGCGCGGCCAACAACCAGCTGCTGATGGAGCGGCACGGCGAGCTGCTGCACGAGCGCGGCATCCTGTATGCGCCGGACTTCATCGTAAATGCCGGAGGCATCATCATCACGGCCGGCGAGCTGCAGGGGCTCGGCAAGGCGCGGCTGAAGCGAAACGTGGAGGCCGTCGGGCAGACGCTGCTCGACGTGCTCGATCTGGCCGAAGAGCGCGGCATTCCGGCATCGGAGGCCGCCCTGCGGCTCGCGGAAGAGCGGCTCTCGGGCGGGTGACGGCAAGAAAAAAGCCTCCTCCACCGCAGAGTGCGAGTGGAGAGAGGCTTTTGGAGCTTCCGTTCCGGTAACGCCATGCAAAAAGGCTTCGCCCGGCCGGCGCCGGTCCCGTAAGGCTCGGCGTGCCACAGCGGCTCAGCCGCCGAGGCCGCGAGCCATCGCCGCGATCAGCCGTCCCGTCCGGTCGAGGCCGTACTCCCAGAACATGAGGCCGCCGAGACCGCGCTCGGCGATGTAGGCGCACTTGGCTGCGATGGACTGCTCGTCGTCATAGGAGATGAACGTCTGCCCGTCGAACAGGTACGGCGCCTGGGCATCCTCGTCCCAGTAGCGCTCGAAGCCGTTCTTTCCGATATACGCCTCGTCGAGCTCGGTGAAGTCGGGTCCGTATCCGCCTGTCGTGGCCGCCATCTGATGCAGGCCCTGCTGCCGGTCCGGCACCCCGCGCCAGAGACGGGAATAGAACGCCGCTCCGAGCACGAGCTTCTCTCGCGGCACGCCGGCGGCCTCGAACAGCCTGGCCGAAGCGTCGGCGCTGATGCGGAACAGGTCGCCCGGCGGCGTGAACAGGTTCGTGTGATGGCCGGTCAGCACCTGGAAGCCGCCGCGCATGTCGTAGGTCATGAGCTGGATGAAATCCAGCAAAGGATGGACCTCGCCCATGTCCGTGCCGTCCAGGTAGTATTGGTCCGCTCCGGCGGCGATCGTAAGCAGGTACGTCCGCCCGTCCGCCCGGCTCTTGGCGTCGAGCGCCTCGCGCAGCTCCCGCAGCAGCAGCGTGAACGTCCGCTTGTCGTCCCGATGGCCTGCGATGCCGGCGACGCTGTAGCTCGGGTACTCCCAGTCGAGGTCGATGCCGTCCAGCGGCAGCTGCTCGAGCGCTTGCAGGGCGGAGGCGGCCATGCGGGCGCGGCCTTCGGCCGTGGAGGCGGCTTCGGAGAACCCTCCGGCGCTCCAGCCGCCGACGGAGAGCAGAAGCTTGAGCTGCGGGTAGGAGGAACGGATTCGGAGCAGCGCGTCGACGTGGCGCAGATGCGAAGTCTGGATCGCGTCCTCCCGCACATGGGCGAAGGCCAGGTTGAGATGCGTCAGCTGCGCCAGATCGCGGTCCGTCAGCAGCGGCAGATGATGGTCGTTCACATATCCCGCGCGGATATAGCTTCTTGTCATGCCCCGCACTCCTCCCACAGCCGCCGCATGTTGTCCATCGCGATGCGCGATGCCGCCCGGCATTCCTCCATGCCCTCGAACTCCACCGTAATGTAGCCGTCGTAGCCGGAAGCGCGGATGAGGCGGATCAGCTTGCGGATCGGCAGGTCGCCGTGGCCGACGATCGCGCCGCGCAGATACTTGCCGTGCGAGCTGCGGAACCAGACGCCGCCGCCGGGGTTCTCGTCCTCGGGACGGACGTAGAAGTCCTTGAAGTGCACGAAGGAGGCATAGGGCAGGTTGTTCATGACGCCGACGACCGGGTCCTCGTCGACGCACAGGAAGTTGCCGACATCGAGCGTCGTGCGGAAGTTCGGCCGGCCGACGGCTCGCAGGATGCGCTGCACCCGGTCGCTCGCCTGGGCGCTGAAGCCGTGGTTCTCGATCGTCGTCGTGATGCCGAGCGGAGCGGCATAGTCGGCGATGCGCCGGGAGCCCTCGACCATCTCCTCGAAGCGGTCGTCGAACCAGCCGATGCCCATCTGCTCCGCCGGAATCGTGAACGCGGTCACGTCATGCCGCATGTGGCGCACGCCGAGTCGGGCGCACAGGTCGACATGCCGCTGCACGCGCCGCACCTCCTCCTCGAACGCCTCCGGCGTCTCCTGCGCGAAGTTGGCCGGCAGGCAGTAGTTGGACAGCTCGATGCCGCGCGCCGCGGCCTTCTCCCGCACGGCGTCCGCCAGCTTTGGATCGTCCACGAGCGTGTACCCGTACGGCACCATTTCCATATGCTCGCCTCCGTTGTCCGCGATCCAGTCGATCGCGTCCAGCACGGTCATTTCTCCCGCCTTGATCGCGTTCAGCAGGCTGTACGTGCTCAGTCCCAGCTTCATCTCATTGGCCTCCTTCTTGGGCTCCGGTCAGTCGAAAAACGAGCGCGAGCGGATTCGGCTCCGAGCGCAGGCGCTCGGGCACCGTCAGCGTCCAGCCCGCGCCGCTGCGCTCCAGCGGCGCGGGAAGCGGATCGCCGGCAGGGCCGGCGAGAGCCTCGGCCGAGACGAAGCCGCTCGGCCCCAAGGCGTCGGCGGCCGGCCCAAAGCCGTCCCGCGCCGAGGCGTGCGCCCCGACCGGCGCTCGGTCCGTCGCGGACGAGCGGCCCGCAGCCGGGCCGCAGCCGATGCCGCCCGGCAGCTCCGGCAGCTCCAGTCGCTCCCCGACCGCCTCTCCCTCGGCATAAAGGCGGATCGCATAAACGAAGCCCTGCTTCGCGGTGAAGAACCAGCTGCCGTCCCCGTAAGGCGCGATCGGACGCGTGCCGTAGATCGCCTCGCCGTTCGAGCGAAGCCACGCGCCGAGCCCGTTCATGCGCTCGATCGCCGTGCGCGGCAGCCTGCCGTCGGGCTGCGGGGCGACGTTGAGCGCCAGGTTGCCGCCTTTGGCGACGATCTCGACGAGCAGATGCACGAGCTCGCGCACGCTTTTGTACTCGTCCTCGTAACGGAAGCTGAACGCCGTGCCCATCGTGATGCAGCTTTCCCAAGGAATGAACATCGGGCGCTCCGGCAGCGTCTGCTCCGGCGTCACGACGTTCTCGTACGGTCCGCCGATCGTGCGGTCCGCCGACAGCAGCCAAGGCTGCCGCAGCCGCGCCCGCTCGACGGCCTCGCCGAGCCGGATGTCCTGGCCGCTGCGCGGGCCGACCCAGCCGGCGTCCAGCCACAGCATGTCGATCCGGCCGTAATGCGTGAGCAGCTCGTCGAGCTGCTCATGCGTGTAGGAGACGAACTTTTCCCACAGCGAGGGATGCTCGGCCGGATCGTAGGACGGCCCGCGGCTCGTGCGCTCGCGCGGCATGTCGGGCGACCAGTAGTACGGCGTATGCCAGTCCGCCTTGGAGAAGTAGGCGCTGATCGCCAGCCCGCGGGCGCGGAAGGCGTCGAACAGCGCGCGGCAGACATCGGCGTAGGGATGCGTATGGAAGGGCGTGTCGCGGCCGGTGACGGAGTAGCCGGTCGTCTTGGTGTCCCACATGCAGAAGCCGTCGTGATGCTTGGTCGTGAAGTTCAAGTAGCGGAAGCCGTTGTCGGCGGCAAGCTCCGCCCACCGCTCCGGCTGGAAGCGGAGCGGGTTGAACGTGCGGTTCAGCCCCGCGACCTCGCGCTTGATGCGCGCCGGATCGTCGGTCCAATCGACGCTTTCGCGGGACCATTCGGCGTCGACGTCGTCCAGCGCCCACGACTCGACGATGCCGAGCTGGGAGTAGGGCCCCCAGTGCATCATCAGGCCGAGCTTCTGGTCGCGGAACCATTCCAGCCGCTCGCGCAGCAGCGGTTCGTCCGGCCAGACATAGTCCTCCTCGCGGCTGTAGTTGTGGACGCCCTCCTGGACGTCTCCGTCCTCCAGGGCCTCAAGCGGGAGGCCGGCTGGAAGCGGCTCCGAGGGCTCGGATGCCGCGCCCGAGCGGGCGCTCGGATCGATTCCGAGGGTCAGGCTCGCTTCGGAAGGTCGGTCGTTCATAGGAATTCCTCCTTCGGTTCATTCGGATCGGCAGGACGGAAAGAGCGTTCAAATCGGCTTGCGGCTCTGTTATGATGAAACGGCAACCCTAGTTTGGTTCAGTTAGGCTGTTAGGTCAATTCAGGGCGAAAAGGGAGAGGCCGGCGAAAAAGGCAACCTGCATCCGGGAGGGCGGACCGTACTCATGAGCTACCTGAAATCGCGTTTGTTTCTGAACTATGCTTTGTCCTATCTGCTCATCCTGCTCGTGCCGCTGCTGCTGTTCGCGGGAGCCATCTCGCAGAGCGCGACGGGCAACCTGCAGCGCGAGGTGGAGCGGGCCCACTACAATCAGCTCGCGCAGGCTCGCCATACTGTGGACTCGAGGATGCGCGAGCTCTCGATGATCGCCACCCGCATCGCCTACGATACCCGGCTGACCAACTACCGGACCCATGACCCCTATTACGGCAGCGAGGCGATCCAGGCGCTGGACCAGTACATGGCGACGAGCGCCATGATCGGCGAGCTGTTCTTGTATTTCCATGGCGACGACCGGATCTTCTCGTCGAAAGGCATGTCCGGAATGGACGTCTTCCACGAGCGCTACGCCTTTCACAACTGGCCGTCCCGCACGGTGGAGACGGATCTCGACGAGGCGAAGTTCCCGGCCATGCGGCCGGCGGATCTCGTTCAGCGCACCGCCGGCCTCCAGCAGTCGATGCTCGCCTATATGGTGCCGATCACGCCCGGCAGCCCTAATCCGCATGCCACCGTGCTGTACCTCATCGAGGAGTCTCAGCTCGGCGGCCTGATCGCCTCGATCCTCGGCAGCTACCAAGGCTCGACCTTCGTATTCGACGACAAGGGCCAGGTGCTGACGGCGACGCGGCGGGGAGAGTCGCTCGGCCCGGACGACATCCGCCGCCTGTTCCGCCAGCCCGAAGGGACGCACAGCCTCGAGCTGAACGGCACGAAGCACTCCGTCGTCTCGGTCAAGTCGGAGCAGAACGGCTGGACCTATGTGACGGCGGTGCCGAGCAGCCAGTTCT
Source organism: Paenibacillus sp. FSL W8-1187 (assembly GCF_037965485.1). Classification (NCBI taxonomy): domain Bacteria; kingdom Bacillati; phylum Bacillota; class Bacilli; order Caryophanales; family Paenibacillaceae; genus Paenibacillus; species Paenibacillus sp. FSL W8-1187. Next base: position 5,302,793 of record NZ_CP150181.1, on the reverse strand, counting down.
TCTCGAGCGTCGTCGAGCTGCGCAACATTCTCGTGCTGCTGCTCGGCGCGGTCGCGGCGGGCGGGGCGGGCCTCGCGCTGATCATGGCGCGGCGCCACTACGGCCCGATCTCCGATCTGGCCGCCTATGCCAGCTCCAGCGCCCGGCAGCCCGGCGCGGCCAAGGCGGCGGACGAGCTGGGCCGGATCCGCAGCGTGCTGCAGTATTCGACCCGCATGGCGGATCTGCAGGAGCCGTATGCGCGCAATCATTTTCTCCTCATGCTGCTCAAACACGGCGGCTCCGGCAGCGTCGCGCCCGAGCTGCTGCAAGCGCTTCAGCTCGGATTCGACCGGGAGCGCTATGCGGTGCTCGTCGCCGGCTGGGAGGAGGAGCAGCCGGAGGCGGGCTCCGTCTACGGAAGGCTGCGCAGCCTCTCCATCCCGGAAGCGGATGCGGCCGTCTACGGCGTGGAGCTGCCGGAGCCGCGGCGCATGGCGTTCATCGTCGGCATGAAGGGGCCGGACGGAGAGCGGTCCGATCCGCTCGGCATTGTGCTGGGGAAGCTGCGGCCGCTGCTCGAGGACGCAGGCGCGATCCGGCCGACGATCGGCGCGGGCCGGCTGTACGAGGGGCCGGGGCCGCTCAGCCAGTCGTACATCGAGGCGCTGTCCGCGTTCGAGTCGGCCCAGGCCGCCGGAGCGGGGACGGCGCAGCGATTTGATCTCATTCCCGAGCTGCGGGAGGAGGCGAGCTGGCTGCCGGCCGGCCCGCTGCTCAAGCTGGCGCAGGCGCTCAAGCAAGGCAGCTACGAGGTGGCCGCGGCGACGATTGCCGAATGCGTGGCCGCCATCCGCGCCAGCGTCGCCTCCGCTCCGCTGCTGCGGGCGATGGGCTACGAGGTGCAGGGCACGATGCTGCGCTCTGCGCCCGAGCTCGGCCCGCTGGCTCGCCAGCTGCCTCCGCCGTCGGCTTTCCGCTCGCCGGACGCGCTGGAGCAGGCGCTGCTCGGCCTCGCCGCGCAGATCTGCTCGCAGGCGGAATCCCGCTCGCTCACGGAGGAGCGCTCGCTGATGGACCGCGCCGTGCAGCACATCCATGAGCGCTATGCCGACCATTCGCTCAGCCTCGAGTCGGTCGCCGACGAGCACGGCATCTCGCCGTCGCACTTCAGCCGCTCCTTCAAGGAGAAGACGGGCCTCAACTTCACCGCCTACGTCTGGCAGCTGCGGATCGACGAGGTCAAGCGCCAGCTCGACGCTACGGCCGATCCGCTCAAGGACATCATCCAGCGGGTCGGGTACCTCGATACGCCGAACTTCATCCGCAAGTTCAAGAAGGAGACCGGCATGACGCCGGGCCAATACCGCAAGCGCGGCGAGCCGGGAGGCGGCGCCGGCGCGGAGTAGCCCGCTCGGGCGAGCGCGTCGGCGGGCTGGCGGAACAAGGGAAGAAGTTCCCTTGTCGGAGCGCCTTGCGAGTGGGCGGCCATGGAGCCCGGCAAAAACAAGCAAGCCCGGACGAACGAAGCAGGAGCAGCCGCTGCTTGGTCCCTCCGGGCTTGTTTGCGTCCCGAGTCGCTTTTCTAACGAAACAGAGCGGCGCTATTTTGCTGAAAATCGCCGTTCGGATTTTTTAACGAAACCCACAAACGTTATTCCGTTGATAAAGCGGGTTTTTCAGCGACTTATCGCCCCATAACGCGGGTCAGTTTCGTTAGCTTTTGCATTCGCCCGATTCGGAGCGAATAGCGTCTTGTCGCCGCGCCCGCGCCTAGCGGAACGCCGCGCCCGCGCCTCGCGCCTTACTTCGAGCCGTTCCAGCGGTCGTAAGCCGCCTGGTAGATCTCGACGATGCGGTCGCTGCCCATCTTCTTCAGCTGGGCGGCGTACTTGTCCCAGCCGGAGAGCGGCTCCTGGCCGGTGATGAACTTCGCTTCCATCTGCTCGACGTACGGGTTCATGTCGGACAGCATCGCCGTCACCTCGGACTGCTCCTCTGGCGTCAGGAACACGTTCGGGAACGGAATCTTGCCGATCGGCACGAGCTTCTTCTCGTTCTCCTCGGCGATGAAGGCGTCGAAGTCCGACTGCAGCCCCTTGTTGTTCTCCGGCAGGTTGACGCCCGGAGGCAGGATGCCGTAGTTCGGCGTCAGCGTGCCCTTGTAATCGTCGCGGCTGCCGCCGCCCGGCACTTCCAGCGGCTCCTTCGTGAGCGTCGCCTTGTCGCTGTATTTCCACAGCACGTTCTCCGGGCCCTGGCTGAACAGCAGCGAGCCCTCGTAGCCGTACTGGTAGTCGGCCCAGCGCATCGTCGCCTCGGGGTTCGGGTTGGTCTTGGAAATCGCGAACACGCCGTTGGCCGACTGGCCCGGATGCTTGCCGTACACCGGCGTGCCGGCGATCTCGCTCTGCAGCGGCTGCATCATCGGATGCTCGCGGCTCGGCTCGCCGCCCATCGTGAAGTACGGATAGTAGTCGTTGAATACGGCGACCTGGTTGTTCTTGCCCTTGGCCTTCTTCTGCTCGTCGGTCTGCGAGAACGTCTCGTGGTCGAGCAGCTCCTCGCTCCACAGCTTGTTCATGAACGTCAGGTAGCCTTTGTAGCCTTCCTCCTGCGGAGAGTAGTGGACCTTGCCGTCCTTGTCGGCGTAGATGACTTCGTCGTACATGCCCCAGAAGCCGAAGAAGAACATGCGCAGGTCGTCGAGCTTCGTGCTCGTCAGCGGGATCTCGTCCGCCTTGCCGTTGCCGTTCGCGTCCTCCGCCTTCACGCGCTTGAGGTAGGCGTAGAATTCGTCGGTCGTCTTCGGCAGCTCCGAGACGCCGAGCTTCTTCAGGAAGGAGCCGTTGTACCACATCGGGCTCCGGTACCAGACGGCCGTCAGATCGACGTTCGGCAGCGCGTAGATGTGGCCGTCCGGGGTCGTGATGTTTTTGCGGATCTGAGGGTTCTCATCGAGGATCTTTTTCAGATTGGGCGCGTAGCCGCCGTCGATCAGTCCTTCGAGCGGGATGAGCACGCCCTGCGAGCCGTACGTCACCTGCTCCGCCGGCTTGAGGTCGGCCGCGTAGAAGATGTCCGGGTAGCTGCCGCTCGCGAAGACGAGGTTCTTCTTCGTCTCGAAGCTGTCCTGCGGCGCGTTCTGGAACGTCAGCTTGATGTTCGTCAGCTTCTCCATTTCCTTCAGCACCGCCATGTCCTCCCACTTGGCGTGGCCGACGTCCGGCGCCATCAGCGACAGCGTGATCGGCTCCTGCACGATCGGCATGCCTTCCTTGGCGACGGCCGAATCGGCCGCGCCGGCGTTGCCGGCGGAGCCGCCTTGGCCGGCCGAGCCGTTGTCCGCGCCGGAGTTCGTGCCGGAGCAGGCGGCCAGGGAGCCCGCCAGCAGGCTCATGCCGATGGCGGTCGTCAGCAGCTTGCTGAGGTTGGTGCGAGGTTTGGTCCACATCGTCGTATTCCCCCTTGAATGTAGTATAACGCTTTCTTGCGGCTCAGCCTTTGACCGAGCCGATCATGACCCCTTGCACGAAATAGCGCTGCAGGAACGGATAGATGACGATGATCGGCAGCGTGGCGACGATGATGACCGCATACTTGACGAGCGCGGCGATCTCGGCCTTGTTGTTGAGCGCCGAGGCGGTAGAGGCGTCGATCATGCCTCCGCCCGTCTGGGCGGACATCTCCTGCAGCACGAGGATCTGGCGCAGGATGATCTGCAGCGGGTACTTCGTCTCATCGTTGAGGTAGATGAGCGCCGAGAAGTAGCTGTTCCACTGGCCGACGCCGTAGAACAGCGCCATGACGGCGACGATCGGCATCGACAGCGGCAGCACGACGGTGAGGAACAGGCGGGTCGTCGAGGCGCCGTCGATCTGGGCCGCCTCCTCGAGCTCCCTCGGGATGGTGGACATGAAGAACGTGCGGGTGACGATGATGTTGTAGATCGAGGCGGCGCCGGGCAGGATGATCGCCCAGATCGTGTCGATCATGCCCAGATCCTTCACGAGCAGGTAGGAGGGGACGAGGCCGCCTCCGAAAAACATCGTGACCATGAACATCGCCATGAAGAAGTTCCGGCCGACGAAGTCGCGGCGCGCCAGGGCGTAGGCCGCCGGCAGCGTCACCGCGAGGCTGACGAGCGTGCCCGTGACGGTATAGAGGATCGTGTTGGCATAGCCGCTCCAGATCCGGTTGTCCTGGAACACGCGCTCGTAGCCCTCGAAGGTAATGCCCTTCGGGAAAAGCCACATCTCGCCCGAGCCGACCGCCTGCGGACTGCTGATCGAGGCGCTCAGCATGTAGAGGACCGGATAGGCGACGATGACGAGCGCGATCAGCAGGTACAGGTAGTTGGCGACGAGGAAGACGCGGTCTCCGCGCGATTCCTTGATCGCTTGGCTGGTCATGGACGGCAGGCCTCCTTTCGGCGGAATCGGATTCGCGTCACCACAGGCTGTTCTCGCTCGTGCGGCGGACGATCTGGTTGATGGCGACGAGCAGGATGCAGTTGATGACGGAGTTGAACAGGCCGACGGCGGTCGAGAAGCTGTACTGGGCATCGACGAGGCCCGCCTTGTACACGAACGTCGCGATGATGTTCGACGCTTCCATGTTGAGCGGATTCTGCAGCAGCAGAATCTTCTCGAAGCCGACGCTGAGCAGGCTGCCGATGTTCAGGATGAGCAGGATCGTCATCGTCGGCACGAGCGTCGGGATGTTGATGTGCCGCAGCCGCTGGAAGCGGCTCGCGCCGTCGATAATCGCGGCCTCGTGCAGGCCGGGATCGACTCCCGACAGGGCGGCGAGGTAGATGATCGTGCCCCAGCCCGCTCCTTGCCAGACGCCGGAGAGGACGTACATCGTCTTGAACCAGCGCGGATCGGTCAGGAAGTCGGGCGGATCGAGCCCGATCCACTCGAGCATGTGGGTGATGATGCCGGTCGACGGCGACAGGAAGGTGATGATCATGCCGGCCATGACGACGACGGAGATGAAGTGCGGCGCGTAGGTGACGGTCTGCACGGTCTTTTTGAACCAGCCGTTCTTCACCTCGTTGAACGCGAGCGCCAGGATGATCGGAATCGGGAAGCCGACGGCCAGCTCGTACAGGCTGATGCTCAGCGTGTTCCAGATCAGGTCCCAGAAATAATAGGAGTTGAAGAAGCGGGTGAAGTGGTCGAATCCGACCCACGGACTGCCGGCGAAGCCAAGCGTCGGCACGTAGTTCTTGAACGCGATCTGGATGCCGTACATCGGCCCGTAGGCGAAGATCAGGAAATAGAAGAAAGCCGGGGCGATGAACGCGTACAGCTCCCAGTTGCGCAAAATCCGCCTCCAGCCCCGGCGCTTTTGCGGCTGGGCCTGCGTCTGCAGGCCGGCGGCGGCGTTCGTCGTTCCCATCGTTGAACCTCCCTTCGAGTCTAGTTTAAGTGAGGAAAGATGACGCCACATCCCTCGTCAGGCCCGATCGGAAAGAGTGGCAGCGGTCGATCCGACAGCGGCGCATCGGGGATGAAGCGTTTGCATCAGCATAGCGGGATGCGGCCGGAAGCGTAAATATGTCGTTTCGGGAGCGGCGCCAGCCGGTCTCCGATTGGCCGAATCTGCTCGGGAAAAAGCCGGGAATGCCGCGCCTGGAGCGGTTCCCGCCTGCAAGATGTCATTTCCGCCCTGCGCCTGTCCGAGGCGGCGAAGCAGAAATGACTATCGTCGAAGCGCCAAAACGGATAAGCGCTTACAGGCATGTCAGATATGAGTCATCTTTCCGAGGGCTTGTGGGAAAAAGGATGACGCTTGTTACGAATGACATATTTACGAGGCGCGACGGCCGCCCCTAGAATGAAAGCGGTAAACCGAACCGAAAGGCGGGAAGGGCATGCAGAAGTGGTTTGAGGAAGCGAAGCTCGGCATCTTCATTCATTATGGCATCTATGCCGTGGACGGCGTGGCGGAGTCGTGGTCGTTCTACAACGGGCGGCTGTCGTACGAGGACTATATGAAGCAGCTGGACGGCTTTACGGCGTCGAGGTTCGACGCGGAGCGCTGGGCGGAGCTGATCGAGCGCTCCGGCGCGAGGTATGCCGTGCTGACGACGAAGCATCATGACGGCGTCGCGCTGTGGGACACGCGGCAGAGCGAGCTGAACGTCGTCAAAAGGACGCCGGCGGGACGGGACCTCGTCCGCGAGTATGCGGACGCGATCCGCGCGCGGGGCATCCGCTGCGGCCTGTACTATTCGCTGATCGACTGGTCGCATCCGGATTACCCGAGCGTCTTCGAGGGCGGGCGCGCGCCGGACGACCTGTCCGCCGTCAACCGCTTCTCCGCCCCGGCGGACGGCGTGCAGCGGCCGGAAGCCTGGGAGCGGTTCCTCGCGTTCAACGACGCCCAGCTGCGGGAGCTGCTGACGGACTACGGGCCGGTCGACCTGCTCTGGTTCGACGGAGACTGGGAGCGCAGCGCGGAGCAGTGGGGGCTGCCGGCGTTCAAGCAGCGGCTGCTGGAGCTGCGGCCGGAGCTTATCGTCAACTCCCGGCTGCAGGGCTACGGCGACTACAAGACGCCGGAGCAGGGCTTGCCGATCACGAGGCCGGAGGGGCCATGGGAATTCTGCACGACGATCAACGCGTCGTGGGGGTATGTGCCGACGGACCATAAGTACAAGTCGGTCGGCCAGATCATCCGCATGTTCTGCGACTGCATCGCGATGGGCGGCAACATGCTGCTCGACATCGGGCCGCGCGAGGACGGCACGATCGACGAGCGGCAGGAGGCGGCGCTGCTCGGCCTCGGCGGCTGGATCCGCGACCACGAGGAGGCGGTGTTCGGCACCGGTGAGGGCGTCATGACGCGCTACTATCCGGGCGGCAGCACGCTGTCCGCGGACCGGCGGACGCTGTATTTGTTCGTGCGCGACGAGCCTAAGGAGAGCGTCTGCCTGAAAGGGCTGTGCAACCCGATCCGCCGGGCGAGCGTGCTGCACAGCGGCCAGGAGCTGGAGTGGGAAATCCACGGCGGCGTGCCGTGGTTCGACATTCCCGGCACGACATGGATCGGCCTGAAGCCGGAGCAGACGCATGAGCAGGTGACGGTCATCAAGCTGGAATTCGACGACGAGATCGATATATACGGCGGCTCGGGCGCCGTCGTCACCCATAATTGAACGGACAGGGAGAGTGGCGCGGATGAACCGGAGCGGAGTGCCGGAGCCGGCGATCGGGAAGTATGAGCCCAAGAGCTACCGCTGCGAGCGGGCGAGCGGCCCGCTGGAGCTGGACGGACGGCTCGACAAGCCGTTTTGGGCGGCGGCGGCGTGGACGGACGATTTCGTCGACATCGAGGGGGACCGGCGTCCCCGTCCGGCGAAGCGGACGCGGGCCAAGATGCTGTGGGACGACGAGTGCTTCTATGTCGGGGCGGAGCTTGAGGACGATGAGATCTGGGCGACGCTGACGGAGCGCGACTCGGTCATTTTCCAGGACAACGACTTCGAGATCTTCATCGATGCGAACGGCAGCACCCATGGCTACTACGAGTTCGAGATCAACGCGCTCGGCACGGTGTGGGACCTGCTGCTGCCGAGGCCGTACCGCGACGGCGGGCCGCCGGTGAACGGCTGGGACATCGCGGGGCTGCGCACTGCGGTGCATGTCGAGGGCGAGCTGAACCGTCCCGGAGCGGACAACCGGCGGTGGAGCGTCGAGGTCGCGATGCCGTGGGCGAGCCTGAAGGAGTGCGCGGCGGAAGGACGGCCGCCGGCTGCGGGCGACAGCTGGCGGGTCAACTTCTCGCGGGTGCAGTGGCAGGTCGACGTCGCGGACGGCCGCTACGTCAAGCGGCTCGACCCGGAGACGGGTCGGCCTTGTCCGGAGGACAACTGGGTGTGGTCGCCAATGGGCCTCGTCAACATGCACTATCCGGAGCTGTGGGGCTACGTGCAGTTCGCGGAGGCGGACACGCCGGCGTTCGAGCTGGCGGAGGACGAGCGGATCAAATGGCAGCTGCGGCGGCTGTACTACCGGCAGCGCAACTATTATGAAGCGCAGGGCCGATTCGCGGCCGACGCGGCCGAGCTCATGACCGGCGAGGGCTGGACGATCTCGCCGCAGGTCGAGACGACGAGCGGGCTGTTCCAGCTGTCGGCGCCGTCGGAGGACGGGCGGTCGCGGCTGTGCATTCGCGAGGACGGCCGTTTGTGGAAGGAGGAGTTGCGATGAGCGGCAGAGCAGGCGGTTCGCGCTCGCCTGAGGAATCGGGGGGAGCGGACGCCGGGCGGCAGCGGGAGAGGCGGCGGGAGCCGGCCCCCTGGTCGCCGGGAGAGCGGGAGAAGGAGGGCATCGCGCGCAGGCTGGAGGAGCGGAGGCGGCTGGCGGCGGCGCGGGAGCGGGAGCTGTTCGGCGCGCTCGTCGAGGCCCGGGACGAGGAAGAGGCGTGGGCGCTCCGGCTGCTGCTCGCCTCGATGCCGGTCGGCGATCTGGCCGACTATGACGGCGCGATGCTGCTGGAGCATGCCCGGCAGTCGCTGGCGATCCGCCGCGCGATGCCGTGGGGCGGGGAGGTGCCGGACGAGCTGTTCGCGCACTTCGTGCTGCCGTACCGGATCAACACCGAGGACATCGACGGCTCGCGCGGGCTGCTCCACGCCGAGCTCGCTCCGAGGGTGCAGGGGAGGAGCATGGAGGAGGCGATCCTCGAGACGAACTACTGGTGCCACGAAAAAGCGACGTACGCCGGCAGCGACCTGCGCACGGCGTCGCCGCTGACGACGATCCGCGCCGCCCGCGGCCGCTGCGGCGAGGAGTCGACGCTGGCGGTGGCGGCGCTGCGCAGCGTCGGCATCCCCGCCCGCCAGGTGTATACGCCGCGCTGGGCGCATTGCGACGACAACCACGCCTGGGTCGAGGCGTGGGCGGACGGCCGCTGGCGCTATTTCGGGGCATGCGAGCCGGAGGCGCGGCTCGACCAGGGCTGGTTCACGCCGCCGGCGCGGCGGGCGATGCTCGTCGACACGCGGGTATTCGGCGGCTATGCCGGCTCGGAGGAAACGACGCTGGAGCGGGACGGCTATGCCGAGCTGAACCTGCTCGCGACCTACGCGCCGACGCGCGTCCTGGACGTGTCCGTGCGGGAGGAGGACGGCTCGGCCGCAGCCGGAGCGCAGGTGCGCTTCGAGCTGTACAACATGGCCGAGCTGCATCCGATCGCCGTGCTGACGGCGGATGCCGACGGACGGGCTTGGCTGCGCGCGGGGCTCGGCACGCTGCTCGTGCGGGCGGCCGGACGCGGCGGCCGCTGGGACGAGCGGCTCGTCCACGCGGGCTCGCCGGACGCGCTGGAGCTGCGGCTCGCGCGGCGCGGACAGCCGCAGGCGCCGGCGGAGCTGGACTTCGTGCCGCCGCCGGAGCGGGACGGCGAGCCGCTGCCCGAGCTGCCGGAGGCGGCGCTGCGCCGCCATGAGGAGCGGCTGCGCGAGGGCTCGGCGCGCCGCGGCGAATTCGAGGCCGGCTTCCTCGGGGAGCCGGAGGCGGCGGAGCTGGCGCGCGCGAGCGGACTGCCGGCGGAGCGGCTGCTGCCGCTGCTGGCCGGCGCGCGCGGCAACGGCGCCGAGATCGCCGCGTTCCTCGGCGAGCAGGCGCGCGCCGGGCGCGGCGCTTGGGCGCTGCGCCTCGTCGAGACGCTGAGCGCCAAGGATCGGACCGACGCGATGCGGCCGACGCTGGAGGATCATCTGCTCGGCGCGCTGGCGGCGCTCGGCGAGGCGCCGCCAGCGTCGTCGACGGATGCGGAGGACGAGCGGGAGCGGTTCGACTCCTATGTGCTTTGTCCGCGCGTGCTGCATGAGCGGCTGGCCCCTTATCGCGGCTTGCTGGCGGCGGCGTTCTCCCGCGAGGAGCGGGAGGCGCTGCGCCTCCGCCCGGCCGGGCTCGCGGCGCAGCTGGAGCGGCGGTTCGCGCTCGCCGATACGGTGCCGAACCTGCGCGGCAAGGGCACGCCGGCCGGCGCATGGAGGCTGGGCCGGGGCGATCGGGAGACGAGGGACATCCTGCTCGTCGCGCTGTACCGCAGCCTCGGCATTCCCGCCCGGCTGCAGCCGGGCTCGCATCGTCCCGCCTTCTGGCAGGACGGCTGGCGGGAAGCGCGCTTCGCGGACGAGCGCGAGCCGATGCCGGATGCGGCGGGTCGGACAGGCGACGGCGCCGGCAGCCGGCATGCGGAGCTTCGCCTCGCCGCCGTGCCGGGCGCGCCGGCAGCCGTCTACGGCGTCACGATGACGCTGGCGAGGCTGCAGGACGGCGTCTACCGGACGCTCGCCTATCCGCATGGCAGCACGGGCTACGAGGATCGGCGGCTGCGGCTGGAGCCCGGCGAGTACCGGCTCACGACCGGAACGCGCCTCAAGGACGGCACGGCGCTGGCGCGCCTGAGCTACGCCGAGCTGCGCGCCGGGGAGCTGGCCGAGCTGGAGCTGGCGTTCCGGTCGGCGGACGAGGCGGTGCCGGTGCTCGGCGAGCTGCGGCCGGCCGGCGAGCTGTGGCCGCTGGACGGCGGCGCTCCGCTCGGCTGGACGCAGGCGCTCGGCGAAGGCGCGGCGCTCGTCGCCTGGCTGGAGCCGGAGCGCGAGCCGAGCCGCCATCTGCTGCGCGAGCTGGCCGAGCAGGCCGAGCCGCTGCAGGCGGCAGGCGCGGCGGTGCTTCTGCTGCTCGCGGAAGGAGCCGCAGACGGCGGTCCGCGCGCGGCGGCGACGGCTCGGCAGCCGGACGGCGGCGACAGCCTCGCCGCCAGCGCCGTGCCGGCGGGCGGGAGGCTCGCCCGCGAGCGCGGCGGCTCGTCGCTGCCGGCGCTGGCGCAGGCCGCTTCGGCGGCAGAGGCGGGCTGTCCGCATCTGTTCGTCGTCGACGCCGAGCGGCGCATCCGCTACGCCAGCTCCGGCTACCGGATCGGCGCGGCCAAGGAAGCGCTGGAGACGCTCGCGGCGCTGCGCCGATAGGAGCCTCTTCGCCAAAGCAGCCCCCGGCCCGAATGCGGGCGGGGGGCTGCTTTTTGTGCTAGGCCGAGCGGCAAGCGCCGACGAAGGCGGCGAACAGCGCGCGGCTCGACGGCTCGCTCTCGTAGCTGAATTCGGGATGCCACTGCACGGCGGCGACAAAGGCTTTGCCGGGCAGCTCGACCGCCTCGATCAGGCCGTCGTCCGCCTTGGCCGCCGCGGCGAGGGACGGAGCGAGCGCTTTGATCCCTTGATGATGATAGCTGTTGACATGCAGGCGGTCGGACCCGACCAGGAGGCGCAGCTGCGAGCCGGGCTCGACCTGCACCGGATGGGCCGGGTTGTCGTAAGGGGGGCGCTGCTTGTGGCCGATCGCCGAGTCGAAGCCGGCCGCGCTTGGAAGATCCTGATGCAGCGTGCCGCCCAGCAGGACGTTGAACAGCTGCAGGCCGCGGCAAATGCCGAAGGCGGGCTTGTCCAGCTCCAGCGCCAGCCGGAACAGCTGCGCTTCCATGCGGTCGCGTTCTCGGCACAGCTCGCCGCAGGCTTCCGCGATCTCCTCGCCGTAGAGCGCCGGATCGACGTCATGGCCGCCGGTGAACAGGAATCCGTCCAGGCTGCGGGCCAGCGCGGCCAGCGCCTGCTCCTCGCCCGTCAGAGGCAGCATGACGGGGATGCCTCCCGCCTGCTCCACGGCTTTCATATAGCCCGGCAGCATCCAATAGCTTTCTTTCTCCGAATCGTACAGCGGCAAGATGCCGATCAGCGGCATGCTCATGATGACCCCTCCATTCGGGCGGATGGCTTTCCGGCCCTCGTTGTTCCTCCATTGTATCCGATCGCCGCAGCAGGATGGAAGAAGCCCCGACATCCGGCTGTGCCGGAGTTCGGGGCTTCTTTCGGTTCAATATTTGTACCGCTTGGAGAGCAGCTGGCTGTCGACGCGGACGACGCCCGCGATCGGGTACAGCCTGTCCTGCAGGAAGACGTCCATTTCGTCCAGGTCGGCGAACAGCGCCCGCACATGCAGGGCGCTCGGTCCGGTCAGCCGGCACACCTCCGTCACCTGCGGCTCGGCGGCCAGCCGCTCCGCCGCTTCATGCAGTCGGGGCGGCTCCACCTCGACGAGGAAAAACGCGCTCGCGCCGAGGCCGATCTTGTCCGGGCGCAGCGTGAGCGTAAAGCGCTCGATGACGCCGGACTCGGACAGCGCGTTCACGCGGGCCTGGACGCCGACGCGCGAGATGCCGACTTCCTTGCTGATATCGGTATAGGACATGCGCGAGTTGGCGCGCAGCAGCTCCAAGATGCGGCGGTCGATCTCGTCGAGCCGCGTCGCCGGGATCGGGTAGCGAGGCCGCTCGGGCGGGGATGACATGGCGATCGTCTCCTTTGGGCAGGCGGTCATCATCGGCATGGAAGAGCCTGGCAGTATCCCCTAAATGATAGCTTGAATCCGGCATCGTTGCAATGCCCGATGCAGGCGCTACAGCGACGTCAGCCGGGCGAGCGCCTCGACGAGCGTCGGCCAGCGGCCGGAGGCGGCGATGGCGGCGCGCTGCGCCTCGAAATGCGCCCGCTCCGCGCTGCCGGGCGGGCAGCCCGCATGGGCAGCCAGATGGGCCGGCTGCTGGCCGTGGCGCAGCAGGTAGCCGGCCGCCTCCAGCATGGAGCGCATCGTGCCGAGCAGCGGCAGGTAGATGCCGGCGCTTTCGGCGTCGAGCCGGTAGACCTCGTCGAGCACGAGATGCGCCTGGTAGAAGCTCATCGGCACCGGAAGATACAGGAGCAGCAGGACGAGCAGGCTGATGTCCCGGTATTTCTGCTGGAAGCGGAAGAAGTTCTCCTGCGCCTCCCGGCCGACGGAGGGCGCTACGGGATGCTCCTGGTGGTAGACGGCGGGCTCGCGGATATGCGCGAAGCGGTAGCCTTGGCGGAACAGACGGTAGCCCAGCTCCAGATCGTCCCAGCCGTAGCCCTCGTACTCCTCGAACAGCCCGCAGCGCTCGAACGCCGCTCGCCGCACGGACAGATTGCCGGTATGGCTGATCAGCCAGGGCAGATGGAAGCCCGTCAGACGGTCGCCGAAGCGCTGCAGGATCTCGGCCTCGAACACGGCCTCCATCGGCTTGGCGAACGACAGCTCCACGTACGCCTCGGCGTGGATGTCCTCCCGCCCGAGCAGCAGCTGCGGTCCGCCGCCGCCCATGAACGCCTCCCAGGCGGCATGATGGCGGGGGCGGGGAAAAATCAGGCTATACGCCTGCTGCACCTGCTCGGCCGAGAATCCGGGATGCAGATGCGTATAGGCGCCTTTCATCGTCAGCACGCCGGAGGCGAGCAGCTGTCCGTCCTGTTCGTGCAGGCGCAGATGGGACTCGACGAAGCCCGGTCCGACGAGCACCTCGGCGTCGAGAAAGATCAGCACCTCCCCCTCGGCGATGCGGATGCCCGCGTTGCGGGCGGCGGGCCGGCCGAGGCCGGCCTCCGAGCGGAGCAGGCGCAGCCGGTAAGGAAAGCTCCACGCGGCGGGGATGCCCGGCGTCGCATCCGACGAGGCGTCGTCCACGAGAATGACCTCGTAGCAGTCCGGCGGCACGGTCTGACGCTCCAGCGCGAACAGCGTCAGCAGCACGAGCGGATGCTTGTCGCGGCAGGGCAGGATGATGCTCGCCCGGATGCTCATCGGCTCCGCCTCCTTTCCTGCTTCTAGTCCTACCAGTCTATGGGGCCGGCCGGGGACGGGGCTGGCCGCCTGCCCGGCGGCATGCGCCTGATTTGCCGCGAGCGGAGGCGTTTGCCGCATCGGGAGACTTTGCCCGGCATAGGATGGACTAGACGAGCCGGACCGGCCGAAGGAGGAGCCATCATGATTCAACGAACGGCAAGCAAGGACTTTCTCGGGTTTTTGAACGGCATGATCGCGGGCGCGGACACGCTGCTTGACGTCGGCTGCGGACCGGGCGTCCTGCTGGGCGCGCTGGACGCGCGCAAAATCGTCGCGCTCGACGTGCATCGGCCCTACCTGGCGCATGTGGCCGCCCATTCGCCGCTCGTCATCCCGATCCATGCCGACGCGCTCGAGATCGGCCGCCTGTTCGTGCCCCGTTCGTTCACGGCGGTGACGATGGTCGACGTGCTGGAGCATCTGGACAAGAAGGACGGCTACGAGCTGATCCGGCAGGCGGAGTCGATCGCTCGCGAGCGGGTCATCCTGTTCACGCCGCGCGGCTTCTTCCCGCAGGCGAGCATCGACCACTACGGCCTGAACGGCGAGCAGCACCAGACCCATCGCAGCGGCTGGGAGCCGGAGGAGCTCGAGGCTCTCGGCTACGACATCCTGCTCATGGAAGGCTTCCACGACCGCTCCAACATCGCCTTCGTCGAAGCGTTCGGAGCGGAGCATCCTCCGATCGACGCGATGATGGCGATCAAGAGCCTTATTTAGCGGGCTCGCCGCCCGTCATTCGCTCGATTCGCCCGCGTCCGCGCTCCCTGCTTCGGCAGAGGGCGCGGACGTTTTCCTTTTCCGAGGGGACAGGCGGCTGCAAGTCACGAGTATTCAGATGCCGGCAAACGCATACCTATGAGCAGAACGAAGGGGAGGGGAGCGGGGAGATGGAGGATGGAAACAAGGGGCGCTTGCCGATCGGCGCCCGCAGGCCGCATAAAGGGTCCGACTGCAAGGTTTCGAAAAAGACGGGCGCCACTTGCATCGTGCCGTTCCGACCGGAACAGGCAGACCGGATGGAGGAGATCCTGGAAGGAATCGATGCCGCGCTGGCGTCTCCGGCGTCATCGCCGCCGGCCGGACGGCTGACGGCAGAGCTCAGGCAGCTGCATCAGCTGGCGGTCGATCTGGCGATGCCGAGACGGGAAAAGGCGCGTCTGCTCGCTGCCGTGGAGCTGGCGATCGGAACGGCGGAGCGCGCGGGGAGCTGGACGGATCCTGTCATTGCGGCCGTGCAGCAGCTGCTCGGGGAGCTGCTCGCGATCGTGCTGCTAAGCTGCGTGTCGAACGCGGTCAAGGACGGCTGGGTCGCGCGGCTGAGGCTTGCCGCCCTTGAAGCGTCGTCGATTCCGACCGGCGGGGGCGGCGGACCGCCGGGACCTCCCGGACCGCCAGGGCCTCCAGGGCCGCCAGGATCGACGGGCTTGCCCGGGCCGGCAGGGGCGGCCGGCGCTCAGGGGCCGGCGGGCTCGGTCGGCCCGGCGGGACCGGCAGGGGCGCCGGGACCGGCGGGTGCGCCGGGGGCGGCCGGCGCGACGGGGACGACGGGAGCGGCCGGGGCGATAGGAGCGACCGGGCCGACGGGCGCAACAGGCGCGACGGGAGAGGCGGGACTGTCGGTGACCGGAGCGACCGGCGATACCGGAGCGACCGGAGCTGCGGGAGCGCTAGGGACGACCGGTGACACCGGAGCGACGGGGGCGACGGGCGACACTGGAGCGACCGGGCCGACGGGCGTCACCGGAGTAACCGGACCGACGGGAGCGACCGGGCCGACGGGAGCGACCGGAGCTGTGGGAGCGCTAGGGGCGACCGGCGACACTGGAGCGACGGGGGCGACCGGAGCGCTAGGGACGACCGGCGTGACCGGAGCGACCGGGGCGCTGGGCACGACCGGAGCGACCGGGACGACCGGCGTGACCGGAGCGGCCGGAGCCGGGGCGATCCTTCCTTTCGCATCCGGCCTGCCTGCGGTGCTGACCACGATCGCGGGAGGACTCGTCGGGACGACTACGCTTGTCGGCTTCGGCAGCTCCGCCACGGGCGTGAGCGTCGTCGGCAATACGATCGACTTGACGGGCGCGGCGGGAACGCTGCTCAACTTCGCCTTTTCCGTTCCGCGCGACGGCACGATTACGGCGCTGTCGGCGTATTTCAGCACGACAGCCGCCCTCAGCCTCGTCGGCTCGACGATCAGCATTACGGCGACGCTGTACAGCTCCTCGACGCCGGACAACACCTTTACTCCGATTGCAGGGACCGAGGTGACGCTCGCCCCCGCGCTGACCGGCGTGATCTCGCTGGGGACGATCTCGAACGGCATCGTCACCGGCCTGGCCATTCCGGTCACGACGCAGCAGAGGCTGCTGCTCGTATTCAGCGCGACGGCAAGCGGGCTTACCCTGGTCAATACGGTGGCGGGATATGCAAGCGCCGGACTGTCCATCTCGTAAAGCGCGATCGAAATGCAAAGGGAGAGGGAGGCAAATTCAGCCTCCCTCTTTTTGACGCGCTCCGGCTGTGCTATGATAGACCAGGTTTTTTCGGCAGGCGCAAGGCGATCAGCGGCAGGAAGGATGCCGCCGCCCGCGACTACAGCTGCCGGACGCGGTTCGTGACCATCCCGCGTGACCAAAACTAGGGAGGAATCATGTTCAACTTCTATTGGGGCGTCTTTTTCGTCCTGGTCAACTTCGTGCTGTTCCTGGCCTGCTTCCGGCTGTTCGGCAAGATGGGCCTGTACGCCTGGATCGGCTTCGCCACCGTCATCGCCAACATCCAGGTGACCGAGACGATCCAGATGTTCGGCATCGTCATGACGCTCGGCAACACGATCTACGCCTCGCTCTACATGACGACCGACCTCATCAACGAGCGCTACGGCGGGGCGGAGGCGCGCAAGGCGGTGTGGTTCGGCTTCTTCACGCTGCTCGCGACGACGGTGCTCATGCAGATGGTGCTGGCGTTCGATCCGGCCGAGGGCGACTTCGCCCATGAGCCGCTGAGCGTCATCTTCGGCCTGATGCCCCGGCTCGCGCTCGCCTCGCTCAGCGCGTACCTGGTCAGCCAGTTCCTCGACGTGCGGGTGTTCTCGGCGCTGAAGCGCCGCTTCGGCGGCCGCAGCCAGTTCTGGATCCGGATCAACGGCAGCACGATCCTGAGCCAGTTCGTCGACTCGCTCGTATTCTGCACGATCGCGTTCGCCTTCCACCCCGAGTACCCGTGGGACATCTGGATCCAGATCTTCCTGACGACCTACGTGCTCAAGTTCGTCATCTCCGTCGCGTCCACGCCGGTGCTGTACGCCGCCCGCTCGTTCCGCTTCAAGGACGAGTGAGCGCCTGAGCCGGGATGCAGGATTTCTCGAGCCGTCCGGCGAAAAGAAAGGGAACTTTCTTGTCGAAGGGCGGTTTTTTCATGGACAAAAGACCCGATCCGGCCACCGTGCCGACGTACCAGATTCCGTACCTCAATCGCGTGCCGGAAGGCGACCTGATCGCGCATCTGGCGGAGCAGAAGGAGCGCACGCTGGAGCGGCTCGGCGCGCTGAGCGAGGAGCAGGCGGACCATCGCTATGCTCCGGAGAAGTGGAGCGTGCGCCAGATGGTCGGCCATCTGGCCGATACCGAGCGCATCCTGAGCTTCCGGCTGCTGTCCATCGCGCGTGGAGACCGGGCGCCGCTGCCGGGCTTCGAGGAGGATGCGTATGTCGCGGCGGCTCCGTTCGAGAGCTGGACGCTGCCGCAGGCGCTCGCCGACTATGCCGCGGTGCGCGAGGCGACGCTGTCGCTGCTGCGCGGGCTGGCGCCGGGCGACTGGGAGCGCGAGGGGACGGCCAACGGGCTGCCGCACGGCGTGCTGCAGCTCGGCTGCGTCATCGCCGGGCACGAGCTGCATCATCTCCACGTGCTGACGGAGCGTTACGGCATCGCATAGGCCGGACGGAACGGCAAAAAAGGACGGAAGCGGCAGTTGCCGCCTCCGTCCTTTTTTTGGCCTGCGTCCGCTGGGCGGCCGGTCCGTGCTGCGAGGCTCCGCAAAGACGCGGCCAAGGCGCAGCGATGCGCGGGCACGGCGGCCTTGTCACTTCTGCTCCGGCCGGCCGCGGCGGGCGGATAGCGCCGCTTGAGCGCGTACACCAGCAGCAGGCTGATGATGACGAGCAGGAACCAGCTGCTCAGCTTGCCCCAGTGGACGAGGCTCCAGCCGAGCCGCTGGTCGGGGTAGGCCCACGCGCCGAGGAACGTCGACACGTTCTCGGCCAGCCAGATGAACAAGGCGATGAGGGCGAAGCTGAGCAGCACCGGCATCTTCAGCCTTTGTCCGCCTGCCGTGTAGGACACGCCGGCTTTCCAGAACGCCGCGAAGATCGCCGCCGTCAGCCACCACCGCAGATCCGGCAGCCAGTGATGGGTGAAGAAGTTGGCGTAGACGAGCAGCGCCAGCCCCGTCGACAGCCGCAGGTCGGGCCAGCCGCGGAAGCTCAGATCGAGCCTGCGCCACGCCTGGCACATGTAGCTGGCGACGCTGGCGTACATGAAGCCGCTGTACAGCGGCACGCCGCCGATCTTGCTCCATGCCTCGCCCGGATAGCTCCAGGAGCCCATCCGCACCTTGAACAGCTCGAGCGCGAGCCCGATGAGGTGGAACAGCAGCACGACCTGCAGCTCGCGCGCCGTCTCCAGCCGCAGCAGCAGCATGGCCGCCTGGATGGCCAGGCAGAGCAGGAGGAGCAGGTCGTAGCGGGCGATGCCGGGGACGTCGACCAGCTTCGTGAAGCCGAGCGAGGCGAAGATCAGCACCGGGAACACGCAGCTGAGCGCCTGCTTCCGTCCGAAATCCAGCAGCATCGCCGCCTTGAGCCGCAGCGGCCGCTTCGCGCCGGACAGCGTTTCTTCCATCGTCGCACGCTCCTTTCAAGATCACCTATCCAAGAGAACGAGCGGGCGCGGAGAAAAGCTGGGGACAGGCCGCTGCGATGCGGACGGCGCCGGAACGCAGGCCGGCCCGGAGTCAGGCAGGCATCCGAAGGCCGCTCAGCGCCCTGCCGTCAGCAAGGCCGCGAAGCGCTCCAGGTGGATGCGGTCGGTCTCGTCGAACCGGTCCGCGGCGGGGCTGTCGATGTCGAGCACGCCGAGCAGCCTGCCGTCCTCCGCCAGCAGCGGCACGACGATCTCCGAGCGGGAGGCGGCGTCGCAGGCGATATGGCCGGGAAAGGCATGCACGTCCGGCACGACGACCGTCTCCTTGCGCTCGGCGGCCGTCCCGCAGACGCCGCGGCCGACGGGGATGCGGACGCAGGCCGGCAGGCCTTGGAACGGACCGAGCACGAGCCCCTTTTCCTCCAGCAGATAAAAGCCGACCCAGTTGATCTCGGTCAGGAACTGGCCGAGCAGCGCCGAGGCGTTGGCCAGGTTGGCGATCAGGCTCGGCTCGTCTTCGATGAGCGCCTGCAGCTGGCGGGTGACCGTCTCGTACTGCTGCTCGCGCGTGCCTTCGTAGGCCGTCGTATGGAACATGGGAATCTTCCTTCCTCTATAAGGCTTGATGGGAGCCGGTTTTTCCTACGATACCATATCCGGCGCCGGACGGGGTAATCCGCCAGTTCCGTTTAGGCCAATTTAGGCATTGACGGCCCCGGAGCGGCTGAAGTAGAGTTACGGAATGGAAGGAAGTGTTCGTGTGGAAGGGGAACAAAAAGACGGTCGGAAGATCGGCGGCTGGCACGTCTACCGCGAGATGCTCGGGCGCTACGTGCTGCCGCAGAAGCGGCTGCTCGGCTGGCTGGCCGCGCTGCTGCTGCTGTCGATCGGACTGCAGCTGGTCAACCCGCAGATCATCCGCTATTTCATCGATGCCGCCCAGGGGGACGGCGATCTGACGGCGCTGTACTGGGCCGCCGGCTTCTTCATCCTGTTCTCCCTCGTGCAGCAGGGCGTATCGGTGGCCGCGGCTTATTTCAGCGAGAATCTCGGCTGGTCGACGACGAACCGGCTGCGCGCGGAGCTCGCCGAGCATTGCCTGTCGCTCGACATGAGCTTCCACAAGACGCAGACGTCGGGCTCGCTGATCGAGCGGGTGGACGGAGACGTGAACGCGCTGGCGAACTTCTTCTCCAGCTTCATCATCCACCTCGCCGGCAACCTCGTGCTGATGGTCGGCATCCTGGCGCTGCTGTTCCGCGAGAACGTATGGATCGGGCTCGTCATGACCGCCTTCGTCATCGGCGCGGTCTACGTCATCCAGTGGATCCGCCGCTTCGCCGTGCCGGTCTGGAAGCGCTGGCGCGAGATGAACGCCGAGTTCTACGGCTTCATCGGCGAGCATCTGGAGGGCACCGAGGATACGCGCGCCAACGGCGCGGCCGGCTACGTCATGAACCGCTTCTACGAGCTGACGCGCCGCATGCTGCCCGTGCGGGTGCGGGCGTTCTTCGGCTTCTGCATGATGTGGAGCACGACGATCCTCGTCTTCGCGCTCGGCAACGCCGCCGCGTTCCTCGTCTGCGCCTGGCTGTGGAAGAGCGGGCAGGGAGCGCTGACGATCGGCTCGATCTATCTCGTGTTCTACTATACCGAGCAGCTCGCCAAGCCGATCGAGAAGATCCGCACCCAGCTGGAGGATCTGCAAAAGGCCGACGCCAGCCTGCTGCGCGTGCGCGAGCTGCTGGCGACGCAGCCCAAGATCCAGGACGGCCCCGGGGCGGAGCTGCCGGCCGGGCCGCTGTCCGTCGAATTCCGCGACATGGAGTTCGCCTACGAGGAGGGCGGGCGCAATACGCTGCACCGCCTGCAGCTGACGCTCGAGCCCGGCCAGACGCTCGGCCTGCTCGGCCGCACCGGCAGCGGCAAGACGACGCTCGCGCGGCTGCTGCTGCGCTTCTATGATCCGCAGGCCGGCGGCATCCGGCTCGGCGGCGTCGACCTGCGCGAGCTCAAGCTGCACGAGCTGCGCCGCAAGGTCGCGCTCGTCACGCAGAACATCGAGATCCTCGAGGGCAGCGTGCGCGACAACCTGACGCTGTTCGACGACTCGATCCCAGACGCCCGCATTTCCGAGGTGCTGCACGAGCTCGGGCTCGGCGCCTGGCACGACTCGCTGCCGGACGGCCTCGACACCGTGCTCGCCTCCGGCGGCGGCAGCCTGTCGGCCGGAGAGGCGCAGCTGCTCGCTTTCGCCCGCGTGTTCCTGACCGATCCGGGGCTCGTCATCCTCGACGAGGCGAGCTCGCGGCTCGATCCGCTGACCGAGACGCGCATCGAGCAGGCGATCACGCGCCTGCTGCAGGAGAAGACCTGCATCATCATCGCGCATCGGCTCGCGACCGTGCAGCGCGCCGACCGCATCCTCATCCTGGAGAACGGACGGGTGCTGGAGAGCGGCGGCCGCGAGCAGCTGGCCGGCGACCCCGATTCGAGATTCAGCCGCATGCTCGCGGTCGGCATGGAGGAGGTGCTCGCATGAAGACAAGACAATTTTTCATCTCCTTGATCCGCTACCGGCCGGGGCTGTACGCGCTCAACCTGATCGCCTGGTCGCTCATCCATATGGCTCCGCTCGTGCCGGGCCTGCTCACCAAGGCGTTCTTCGACGATCTGGAAGGCAGCTACGACTTCCCGTACGGCGTCGGCGCGATCGCCGCGCTGCTCGTCGCCGCCGCGCTCGGGCGCATCGGGCTCATCTACGCCGGCTTCCTGACCGACGTCAACGTCCGCTACCGGGTCAGCATGCTGCTGCGCCGCAACATGCTCGCCCATGTGCTCAAGGAGCCCGGAGCGAGGGCGATCCCGGTGTCGCCGGGCGAAGCGATCAGCAACTTCCGCGACGACGTCGACCATAGCGAGGAAGCGTTCAGCTGGTCGGTCGACATGCTCGGCCTCGTCGGCTTCGTCATCGTGGCGAGCTGGATCCTGCTGTCCATCGACGCGCAGATGACGGTGCTCGTGTTCGTGCCGCTCATACTCGTCGTCACGGCCGCCCAGATCGGCACGGCGCGCATCCAGAAGTACCGCGCCGCCAGCCGCGAGGCGACGGCCAAGGTGACGGGAGCGATCAGCGAGATGTTCGGCAACGTGCAGGCGATCCAGGTCGCCGGCGCCGAGAAGCGCGTCGTCGGCCGGTTCGTGGAGCTGAGCGAGCGCCGCCGCCAGACGATGGTCAAGGACAAGCTGATGACCGAGGCGCTGTCCTCCGTCTTCGCCAACTCCGTCAACCTCGGCACCGGCCTCATCCTGCTGCTCGCCGGCTACAAGATGCGCGCCGGCGGGTTCACGGTCGGCGACCTGGCGCTGTTCGTCTACTACCTGACGTTCGTGACGCAGCTCATCGGCAACGTCGGCAACTTCATGACCTACTACAAGCAGATGGCCGTCAGCTTCAGCCGCATCAAGTCGATGCTGCAAGGCGCGCCGGCGCAGCTGCTCACGAGGCCCGCCTATATCGGACTCGGCCGCCGGAAGCCTCGGGGCGGCGGACAGGCGGAGGGAGCGGGAGCCTCGGCAGGCTCGCCGCAGGACGCGGATCGCTCCGCTCCGCCAGCGGACGACGGCTTCGCGCCGCCGGTCGTGGCCCCGCCCCTGCAAGCGCTGGAGGCGCGCGGCCTGACGTACCGCTTCCCGGAGACGGGACGCGGCATCGAAGGCATCGACCTGACGCTGCGGGCCGGCTCGTTCACCGTCGTCACCGGCATGATCGGCAGCGGCAAGACGACGCTCGTGCGGACGCTGCTCGGGCTGCTGCCGGCCGAGGCGGGCGAGATCCGCTGGAACGGCGAGCTCGTCGAGCGGCCGGCCGACTTCTTCGTGCCGCCGCAGAGCGCGTATACGGCGCAGATTCCGCGCCTGTACAGCGACCGGCTCCGCGACAACATCCTGCTCGGCGAGCCCGAGCGGCCCGGCAGCGTGGAGGGAGCTCTCCATGCCGCCGTCATGGAGGAGGACATCGGCGGGCTGGAGCACGGCCTCGACACGATGGTCGGCCCGCGCGGCGTCAAGCTGTCCGGCGGACAGGCGCAGCGGACGGCCGCGGCCCGCATGCTCGTGCGCGACGCGCAGCTGTACGTGTTCGACGACCTGTCGAGCGCGCTCGACGTCGAGACGGAGCGCCGGCTCTGGGAGCGGCTGTTCCGGCAGCGGGGAGACGCGGCTTGCCTCGTCGTCTCCCACCGCAAGGCGGCGCTCGCGCATGCCGACCATATCATCGTGCTGCATGGCGGCCGCATCGAGGCCGAGGGCAGCGCCGAGGAGCTGCTGCGCACGAGCGAGAGCTTCCGCCAGCTGTGGCATGGCGAGGAGACCGGCTGAAGGCGCGGGCGAGCCGGCCGGCTTCCGCGGCTTCGCGGAGGCCCAGGGCAGCAAGCCTGAACATGCAAATAAGGGGCAGCCTTGCCGCATCCAGCGGAGGGCCAGCCCCTTTCCTTTTTCGCATCCGCTCAATGCAGATACGTATAGATGTACGTCTTGCCGCACATATGGCGCTCATCGGCGTCGTAGACGCGGATGCGCAGCAGCTCGCTTACGGTCAGCGAGTGCAGGTAGGCGTTCAGCTCCGACTGACGGCGGAACACCAGCTCCTGCGGGTCTTTCTCGCCGCCGGCATAGCGCAAGGTCCAGGTCGACATGCTCATTCCCTCCACGTTCGCTTCGTTCGCCTTTCGGCGAAGGGCTTAGGTTCATTGTATCCTTTTCGGCAGCGGCTAATCATGGGCGGCGGCGGGCTGCTGCGGATGGAGCCTCCGCAGCTCGCTCTGCACGAGCTCGCGCAGCTGCAGCTTCTCCTCCGGGGGCAGCTCCTCGCAGAGCCGGGCGGCGGCCAGCGGGAGCATCCACGCCTCCAGCTCCCTGGCTTCCAGCCCGCTGAGCCGCAGGTAGGCGCGGCGGTACTGCCGCAGCAGCATCGAGCGGATCGCGTCCAGAACCAGGCCCGAGAGGCGGGACAGCTCCGCCGGCAGCGCCGCCATCCGCAGCAGCAGCAAGGTGCGCGCGGCGTCCGCGGCCGGGTGGCCGTAGACGGCCGTCATCCAGTCGATGACCCACGGCTTGCCGCCGCTCAGCAGGACGTTGCCGGGATGGAAGTCGCCGTGCAGCAGCTGGCGGCCGGCCGGAAGCTTGCCCAGAGCCGCGATGGCGGCCGCCTTTTCGGGCTCGGAGAGCAGGGGCGCGGCTTGGATGCGGCGCTTGAGCATGTCGGACAGGCACGGCAGGCCGGAGTCCGGTCCGGCTCCCTTGCGATGGATGGAGACATGCAGCCGGGCCAGGCCGGCTCCGCTGGAGGCGATGCGCCATGGCTGGCGGAACAGGGCGGCGAGCATCGACCGGCCCTCGATCCGCTCGAAGGCGATCGCCGGACGGCCTTGCCATTCCGACAGGAAAAAAGCTTTCGGCACGGGCAGTCCGGCCGAGGCGGCGAACCGGGATGCCGCAAGCTCCTGCTCGGCGGCGGGACGGGGGATGCTTTCCTTGAACCATTTCAGAACCTGGCCGGCGCCATAGCTGCAGATCTGGGCGGTGCGGCCCTGGGCCGTGACCGGGCCTGGAGCATGTTCCATGATGTCGGCTCACTCCGTTCTCGAATGTTCCTCGCGAGTTCGATTCCTAATTCTGCAAGCGGTGCGAAAAATCCTGCCGAGGCCGCGCATCGCATGCCGCTGGCGCGGGCAGACGCGCTGTGGTACGCTGGAGTCCAGATGAAGCGGAGGAGGTGAGATCATGCTGGACGTGCATGAGCTGCTGTCTTGGATCTGGTCGATCGGCCTGGCCTGCTCGGCCGCGTATTATTACATGGCGTGGCTGCATGCCGGATCGCGCAGCGCTTCCATGCTGCCTGCGGCGGCCGAGCTCGGCTCTCCTTGCGTGATCCGGCCCGCTGCCGCCAGCCGTCCGATCGGCCAGAGGCTGGTCCGGCTGAGGAAGCGCAAGGAATCGCCCGACGACGACGCCTCCGCCTGCCCGTCCCTTGTCGCTGTCGCTTAGACAAGACAAGGGAGGACCATTATGTTCACCATGATTCCGAAGCCGAGGCTCGGATCGTTCGCCAAGGGCGCGCTTGCCGCGACCGCCCTGCTGCTGCTCGCCGGCTGCGGCGCGCACGGCACGATCGATGCCGGTACGCCGGGGCTGTTCAACCACTACGTCGTCTTTCCGCTGGCCTGGCTGCTGCGCGTCCTCGCCGGAGGCCTGCATGACAATTACGGCATCGCGCTCATCCTCGTGACGCTGCTCGTGCGGCTCGCGCTCATGCCGCTCATGCTGCGGCAGTACCGCGGCCAGCAGGTCATGAAGGGCAAGATGAAGCGCATGCAGCCGGAGCTCGAGGCGCTCAAGGCGCGCCATGCGGACGGCGGCAAGACGCCGGAAGCGATGCAGAAGCAGCAGAAGGAAATGATGGAGCTGTACAGCAAGCACGGCTACAACCCGCTGGCGATCGGCTGCCTGCCGCTGCTCATCCAGCTGCCGATCCTGACGGGCCTCTACTATGCGATCCGCATGAGCCCGGAGCTGTCGAGCCACAGCTTCCTCTGGTTCCAGCTCGGCCAGCCGGACCTCGTCCTGCCGCTGCTCGCGGCGGCCGTGTACTTCGTGCAGGCGAAGCTGTCGCAGCGGGGCATCGAGCAGACCGACATGCAGAAGCAGATGGCCTGGATGGTCTATCTGTCGCCGGTCATGATGGGCCTGTTCTCGTTCACCGCTCCGGCGGCGCTGCCGCTCTACTGGACGGCGGGCGGCCTGATCCTCATCGTGCAGACGCTGCTGGGGCAGCGGCTGTACCGGCATCTGGCCGAGGGCGAGGAGCCCGCGCCGACCCGGGGCCGCTCAGGCGCCGCCGCCAAAGGCGCTCGCTGACGTCACGCGATGCAAAGAAAAGCCTTTCCGACTGCCGCCGGCGGTCGGAAAGGCTTTTTTGGCTTGCGATGGAAAGGGCCGGGAGCTACACGTTGACCTCGATCGGCTCGTCCTTGCCCTTGAGCTTCACGCGCATCATCTCTACGTTCTGCGAGCTGCCGAGGTTGACGTTCTTGGAGTCGAACTCGATGCTGTCCTGCACCTCGAGGCGGCCCCCGTCCTCCACGGTCTTGCCGATCGTCTTGCGCAGGGAACGGTCCGGATCATTCAGCAGCAGGTTGCTCTTGAGGATGGGCTCGACCCATTCGACCTCCTGCGCGGAGCCGCTGACATTCTCGAGCGTGACGCGATAGGTGAGGTTTTTCCAGTTGTCCTTGCCGGGCACGATATCGAGACCCTCGCTGGCGACGCGGGATTTCCAGCCGTCGGTCACCGGAGAGGTGAAATTGCAGCCGCCGAGCAGCAGCGAGCAGAGGAGGACGAGCAGCGCGAGCAGCTTGAGCGGACGGACGGCCGCAGGGCGGCCTGGCCAGGTAGTCATCGGGCGACAGCTCCTTGTACGCGATAGTCGGGCCGTCGCGGAAGGCGGCCCTTTCCTCCATTGTAGAGAACGGCGCTTGCCGGAGCAAAGGACATTCCGTGACAATTGCGGCGGCTCCCGGCCGGATGTCTGCCGCATCCGGGAGAAGGAGGCTTTCTTGGCATAGGCTTTCTATGTAACGGAACCATCAATCTCTTAGTGATTGTAAAACATCCATGAAGACGTCATGAATTAGGCCTGTCTCGCCTGCTATATTGCTGTTCTTATTAATTTGGTAATAAAAAAAGACAACACTCAAGAAAAAATGAGTGTTGTCTCTTTTATGATGTTTTACACAGAATAGTACAAAGTTTGATCGAATGGCTTCCTTGCATATACATCAGTTGAAGTTCCATAAGTAAACGAATATCCAAACGATTCAAGTACAGAGAGAGAGAGTTCACCAGATGCGTTTTGAGTAGTCTTAACCGTAATCGTACCGGAACCAAGGGAGGAGATTTCTGTTGCAGGGAATTTGCCTGTTCGAGAAGCTGTATATGCAGATGTGCCCTCCAGGCTTGCTGCATTCGAGTTAATGATCCGCAGCGCTGTGTTATTTACCTTGTTGATTTGTCTGAATGAACCAGAAACAGCAACTTCAAGGTCGGCCTGCAATCTTGTTGTTACAGGTCCACTTGCCTTGTCACTATATGCTATTACAAGGGTCACGGCAGAACTTGCCAAAGGGGTAATCAAGGAATTCTTTATCCGAGAATCTATTTGGGGAGAGAGTTGTCCTTTTTCAATTTCTCCGTATGTCTCTAAAAGGGAGCCGGTTTCTTTATCAAATATTTTTACTTCTGTTGTATTTCCGCTTTCGGATTTCACCAGATTGACGTCTTCGCTGTCATATGGGGCTGTAAAATAGAGATTATCTACTTTAAATTTGATTTCATCTACAGGGCTTGATTGGTTTCCAATTGCTGCTGCAGAAACAGGGGCAACCACAGAGGCTGTCAGGGCAGTCATCAGTGCAACAGAAAGAAATTTTTTCTTCGATTAAATTAACTCCTCTAATGATGTATTTTTACTACAATGGAAAATATATCATACATAACGATGTGTACAAAAGGTCCCGATGACCTATTTAAAAACCAGGACTATTTTGTTATATTTATTCTTATTTAGGGGGTGTGGAAATGAATGAAGAGGAAATTAAAAAGATAATTGAGAATCTTGGGAAATCATCTAGTGCTACATCTGATGTAGCGGGGCAAATTAAATTTTCGGTTGTGTCGCTTGACAATATTGCTAACGAAATTGATCAATTGAATTCTAATGCAACAATATTAATATATTTTCTTGGCGCGATTACGTTGCTGTTAGGAATTATGTTGGTAAAGTCGTTTTTCAATAAATAATCTTAATAGTAAAGAAAAGAAACCACCTCCGCTTGTTATCTTAACTAATAAAGAGTCAATCCCTATACTTATGGGATTGACTCTTTATTCATATGTGTATTGTGTATTAACTAAAGTATCGTAATAGGTGGACTGTATAGTAATCTCGTGAGTTAAATTCCTTTATCGTAATCTTCACCGTATCTCCGTTTCAAAATACCCTGTAGTTTTTTTACCTCGGCTTCTAATTCTTTAATACGCTTGTTTTTTGATGCAATAAGGACATCTTTACTTTCATTCGTCATTTCTCTTTTCACTTGTTTTGGAGATTGTAAACCTTCCTGTTGTTTTCGCAAATCATTTATACGATCATATTGGTGGTCATAAAGGTATTTTTTCGAGACACTGGATTTTTCTGCTACAGTATTGAAGTTAATCTTTTCTTTATCCTTTATGAGTTGTTGAATCGCCTTGTCCACTCGTTCTTCACAACTTTTGGATCTTCTATCCCTGGCTAACTTCAGTCCCTCTGTATTGCGAATCCATGTATTCGGTTGTTCTATTTCTTTAAGCATTAACCCGTTCCTCCCCGACAAGTTCACGACCCTTTTTACCAGACTTATGATGAATTTTGCCTGTTTTTAATACCCCTAAAATCTCCTCGTAACGATCCAAAAGAGTTTGGTTTTTCTCAACCCAAATATTTTGACCTTGAGCTTTGCCTCTTTGAATTAGAGCTTTTGTTTCTTGGATTTCAAGCTCATACTGAGGGATAAAATCAGGTGTAGTACAAAGATTTCTACAAGTAAGGCATGGATTTAATTGGGTTTGACACTCCAATTTCTTTGGCTTCATGCAATATCCAAGTGGCATTCTTACCGCATCGAGATTTTGGCGAATATATTCCCATTCAATGACATCTTCATTTTGAATGTCAGTAACATCAATTTTTTTAATTACACCGTTCTCGCCAATTTTGAATAACCCTTGCTGATTAGCTTCCTCCCATGACTTACGCATGGTCGTATCAAGAACTTTAGCGTATCTAAGGCTCATTTCAGGCGAAGCATGAGCCAGCCATTTTTGGACGTGCAATATTGGCATTCCATTGTTTATAAGCTCCACAGCTTTTGTATGCCTGAACGCATGATTGCCAAAATGAAAGACGTTCCCCTGGTAATCAACAATATGGTGATTTTTCGCAAGACGATTAAGTGCTTTTCTGATATATGCACCATCTGGACAACGACCTTTTCTTTTTCCATCATATCGAACAAATAATAAATGATTCGGGTTATTATTGGGTGTACTTTTTACTTTTACTTCCTCAACTACTGCTTTTACAACGGCATAGACTTCATCCGTTATCGGTACACGGTGGTTTATGACTTGTGTTTTCGGTATATCTCCGCAAAGATACCAACCTTGTGAGGTTCTATCTAAACAGGTATCATATCGTAGATTTAAGATGTCAGATATTCTCCATCCACTTGCCCTTAACAGAATCACAATCGGAATGTATTCGGAAGGCGACAAATGTTCCAGATTTTCTTCCAATTGTTGAAGAACTCCTTCTGAAATATATTTAACATCCTCATCAGTCCTTTGCGGTTGTTTAGGAATGTCCTCTTTGAATAATAGGCATACAACAGGCAATTCAGGTGCTTCTGGAAACATCGCTTGTTGGCTGTATTCAAGGAATTTTCGTAGGGAAACAAGGCATTTAATGTGCATCGCCACCATTCCCTCAGTATGACCCCTGTACCAAGCTAAATAGTTTTCCATGTGCTTTCTTGTTAGCATCGTTAAGTCTTTCCAAGTCGGCTCTTGGCTATGAATATGGTTGAAGAATAATCGTAATGCCACAATATCGACTGTACATTGATTTTGTGAATTATTTGTTGTCCTGTATTTTATGTACCTTTTAGCCAACTCTCTGAATTCTAATGGTACATTTGAGAAATCAAGTAGATATTGCGATTTGTTTTCTGTAATCTTAGCTCCTGGAATATTGCGACAATCCCATACATCCTTTTCGTATTCATCACGAGTATCATAGAGGTTTACAAAGAAAGAATATAGTTGATTAAAGATTGCCTTGTAATGGCTAGTTAGTTCGCCCTTATCGTTGATTTTGATGCCCCTATCGATCAAAAAGGAACGCCATTGCAATAGAACTTTAGCGTGGGGAATCTCTGCAATACTGGTTATATGAGGATACTGTTTACTAAGGAATTCAGCAAAGTGCTTTAAAGCTACTCCATATGAAAAAACTGTAGTGAGCTTTATTTTCTCTTCTTTTAACTGATAAGCATACATGTACTTAATTTCATTTCGGATAGATTGACGAAACCCAGAAAAGTCAATTGTTTTTTTGGGGAAATTCCATTTTTCAGATCTTAAACTATCAAAGAATGAGTCTCTGCAATCCCACACATCGTTGCCCCAATACCCACTCAGCAACTCGCTGATTTTATTTTTTTTCTCAACCGTTGTTTGA
The DNA here is from genome assembly GCF_037965485.1 of Paenibacillus sp. FSL W8-1187. Taxonomy (NCBI): domain Bacteria; kingdom Bacillati; phylum Bacillota; class Bacilli; order Caryophanales; family Paenibacillaceae; genus Paenibacillus; species Paenibacillus sp. FSL W8-1187. The sequence goes on along the minus strand of NZ_CP150181.1, from coordinate 5,272,833 downwards.
GTTGAATATGCTATACTCATTTTATTTGCCCCCATTAGCATTTTGTTTGATCGTGAAGTTTTCGAATAGTACCGTGAATCAGTTTTCCTTGAAGATAGATTGAAGCTCTTCTTCAAGGGATTCAGATGTTCCCTTATTCAGCTTCATAGTTGTTTCCGACTTTTTCCAGCTCTCGTACATTTCCTCTTCATCAGGATGTGAATATATCTGTATGGGGGTCTGTACATTTGACCACCCTCCACGAACTCGAATCTTGGAGAAATCCCATCCTTGTTTTCGGAGAGTATTAAAGTGACTGTGACGAAACATGTGGGGAGTTACATCTATTCCTGTTTTCTTTCGCAATCTCAAAAACAGGGAAGTAACATCAGGATACTCCATAGGTTGATATTTGTTCTGTCCTGAAAGCTTGATAAACACATGGTTGGTATCAACCTCGTCCGTGTGACATTCAGCAATATAATCCATATACATGTTGATTAAGTCAGAAGACACATCAATTTTCCTTGGGCTACATACTGTCTTAATCTCAGCTCCGTTGACCAATTCACCTCTGTCCTTTAGGTCAATTTTCCTTTGATCAATTAGAAAATCTCCGATCCAGAGAGATAAACATTCTCCAATTCGAAATCCTGACTCCCACAGTAATTGTAGAAGGAATTGATCCCGTAAATTGGAACATGCACCTTGTAATGTAGCGATCTTATCCTTGGAGATTGTTTTGGGTCGCTTTTTAGGAACTTTAAGTTTTAGAATCTTGGAATCAAAGTCTCTATCTTTGTTGATGTGGTAGAGGAAGTCCTTAAATCCCTTACGGAAACCTGGTAATTGCTTTTTCATCTTTTGAGATAGCTTCAGGGAGTAATCGTCATGCCTCATAAGGTAATCGTAGAACTCAGTTACAGTCCCAATGTAGGTGTTAATGGTACTTGCTTGCAGACCTACCCCTATAGGCTTTAAAGTGGCTACTTTCACGTCTCGGTGAGGTGTCTGTAACCACCTGATGAATTCTGCCATTTCGTCTAATCCAATATGACGATAGTCATATTCTTTCTGCTGTAAGAACTCAAAGAAATGCTTCAAATGATAGCAATAGGCTCGAAGAGTGTTTCTTCCTTTTCCCGCATTGTCTTTATATCTAAGGAACATAAAGACAGGTTCTATAGGTTCACCTTCGTCATCCACAAGAAGATAGCGTTTCTTGCTTTCTGGTGTCTCGATTTCTTCAACTCTCATTTCATTTACCTCCGAACGTAAAAAAAGCATTTTATATTACGCAAACGGACAGAAAAATCCCTTTGCGAATATATAAAATGCTTCGTTGGTCCAGAAGTGGTTGGACTAAACTAAATGTTAAAAAGGTTATATACAAAAAGTTATATAAAAGTATATTGAGTATAGTGCATTTCCATGTACTTGTAAATACTGGTTTTCATTTTATACTGGTAGCCCATGACTTTCTTCGATATTATCCTTGATTGTAGATTTGCGAGCAAAAGAAAAACCGCCAAATTATGGGTTCATTCTGAACTATCGTGTCCCGTTAGTTCAATGGAATGACGATTTACTTTTCTCTAAACGTTAGTGCACGAATTGCGAATTTAGGTAAGATCAACTGTCGCTTCCATCTTGAAGGTTGTTGAATCAACCTGTAAAGCCATTCCAAGTTTAGCCGTTTCCAGCTTTCTGGGGTCTCCTTTACTTTTCCTGCAATTACATCAAGACTACCTCCAACACCAATAGCAATCCTCGCATTTAGTTCTGATTTATTCTTATGAATCCATCTTTCTGCATAGGGTGCTCCAATTGCAACCACTAAAATATCAGGCTTTAAAGTTCCAATTTCTTTGACAATCTTATCTTCTTCAGTTTGTTTAAAGAAACCATGGTGTCTACCTAATATTGAAAGGGCAGGATACTTTTTACGTATAACCTCACACACTTTTTCATTAGTTAGTGGATCTGCACCCAGAAAATAAAAGGACCATTTCTTTTGGTTCCCAGAATCGAGTAACCTTAATAACGTGTCGTATCCAGTAACCCTTTCGGGAAGATTCCCACCTCTTAGACGAGACACCATTACAATTCCAATACCGTCAGCTGTAATCAGACCTGCTTCATCAATTATTGAGCGTAACGATGTGTCTTTTTGACAAGCCATAGTGATCTCTGGGTTAACCGTTATTACATGAAAGAGTTCGGGTCTATTCTCTTCAATTACATCAGTGAGAACTTCTATTGTACGGTCTAACGTCATCTTTGGGAAATTAACTCCCATGACTTTGGCGTATTTCTCCATAATGGTTTGTCCACCCTCATAAAATATGTTAACTACATTTTAACATGGATATGATTCCCAAACTATCCTGCCCGTTAACGTAACAAAGACTGCCGACAAGTGCCGACAGTCAATGGTCTTGTTACACGATTTGAAGTAAGCGTATTATTTCACCATCTACCACTTCTTCACTGACTTTTTTAAATCCTAAAGATTCATATAAGCCCTCAGCAATTTGATTATTTGGTCTATGTCCAATCATCATTCTCTTGCAGTTCATCATACTCATTAATTCAATCAACTTTTCCATTGCTGCTTTACCGTAGCCTTTGCCTTGATGCTTCTCATCGATCATTATGGCAGGTATCCAGTAGTTTTCGTCCTTATCAGGTTTCATACAAAAAACGATAAAACCGACTAAATCATCATCCCAATAAACAGCACGCAATTCAAAATCATCAACATATTTAGATTCTGCAATCCAGTAAACAACTGGTGCTGGAAAAACATTAAGTTGCTCTGTCTTTACTTTAAGCTGTGTACACTCATACCAGTTCTCAACAGACACTGGCTTTAGATTAATTACCATAGACAATTCCTCCCGAAGTTTACTTCACAGAGGAATTTTAGGTCTCCTCTGTGACTAAAACAAAACTCTTCCAGTGACAACCACCAAAGCTTGGATATTTTTCATACCACATCACTCCCTTCGAAAATGAAACAAATGCCAATCTAATCATATTCGACTGATTTGAGAAAATCCCTTTTTCTCACAATGTGAATTAATCTAAACTAAACTGCCCGTTAGGTTAATGAAATCAATGATAACCAAGATAATCAAACACTGAACTATAACTGAGCCACAATCAAAGTAAGCCATACACAGAATACTATGTATACTTTATTTAGTAAGTATTGTTTAACAGTGTACAAAGTATAAAAAGAAAAGGTAGACCATACACAGGGTACTATATAGTCTACCTATTACTATAGTTTAGTTAATAATTGGAAGTGGTTTCTTTTGGTTTTAAATCTTCGTAAATTTGTTTTTACTAATAATAAACTGCTAGCTGGTTATTGATGACCGCTTGCAGTTTTTAAATAGCAAACTATTGTGCATCATTATCAGTGTTGCCTGTTTGACCTCCACGTCCGGTAAAAATCCGTCCTGACTTCCATCGTGAGCAGTTTGCAGATTATAAGTAGGAGCAAATTATTAGAGAAAATAAGATCGGCCGCCAAGGGCCGATTTTAGGCTAGCATTCCAGCTCAAAGAGCCCGTACGTATACTCTCCCGCCGTGCGTCTCCGCGATGACCGGCGCCTCGAAGAACTCGGTCAGCGTCGCCGAGTCGAGCACGTCGGCGACCGGTCCGCTGCGGAAGATCTGTCCCCGTCGCAGCAGCAGCGCATGGCCGAGCTCCGGCACGATCTCCTCCGTATGGTGGGTGACGTAGATGAGGGTCGGCGCGTCGGGCCGGCGGGCCAGCTCGGAGATGCTCCCCAGCAGCCGCTCGCGAGAGAACAGGTCGAGCCCGTTGCAGGGCTCGTCGAGGATGAGTACCCGCGGCGAAGCCATGAGGGCGCGCGCGATGAGCAGCTTCTGCTTCTCGCCCTGCGAGCAGGTGCCGTACTCCCGGTCCCACAGATGGATGCAGCCGAGCGACTCCATATGTCCCCGCGCCCGCGCCTCGTCCTCCTCGGAGACGGCGTCGTAGAGGCCGATCGTCGCATGGATGCCGCTCAGGACGACGTACTGAGCGCGGTCGGTCTTGTACAGCTTGTCCTGCAAGGAATTGCTCACCCATCCGATCGACTTGCGCAGCGCGCGCAGGTCGACCTCGCCGAACTTGCGGCCCAGCACCGACACCTCGCCCGACGTCGGCCAGATGTAGCCGCAGACGATGTTCAGCAGCGTCGTCTTGCCGGAGCCGTTCAGGCCGAGCAGCGCCCAGTGCTCGCCGGGCTGCACGCGCCAGCTGACGTCGTCCAGCAGCGTCCGCTTCTCCCTTTTCCACGTCACATGCTTCAGTTCGATCATGATGATTCCCCTCCCGATTCGATTGACCTGTAGTTCGTTCTATTCTAAAGGATTCGCCTCCGGCTGGCCTATACAAAATCTTTAGAATTCGGTGACGGGCCCTTTACATCGTCTTGATAAGCTCGCTAGCAGGACAGACAAGCTGACGAGGGGGACGAACGAGATGGATCGAAAGAAGCGGAACTGGATGCGCGCGGCAGGACTGGGGCTGAGCCTGACGACAGCGGCGGCTGCCCTGATGCCGGCAGCGGGCCAGGCGACGGCCGCAGCGGCTGCGGAGGTGAAGGCGGCGGTCGCGGCGGATACTTCGACGGTGCCGCAGCAAGCTTACGCGGATGCGTTCGCCATGACCAAGATCGGCGAGTACCGCGTCGGCATGGCGAGCGAGGACGGCGGCGTGGCCGAGATCGTGAAGTACAACCGCGACAACGAACGGTTCTATGTCGTGAACGGCTCCGCCGTCCCGCCGAGCCTCGACATCGTCGAGCTGAAGGCCGGGGAAATGCAGCTTGAGCGCAAGGTCGACGCGAAGCTTCTGGCCGAGTCCGAGAGCGGCTTCGCCTTCGGCGATCTGACGAGCGTCGACGTCAACACGGCGGCGAAGCGCGTGTTCGTCGCCGTGCAGGCGGCCGGGGCGAACGACGCGGGCCGGGTGCTGGAGCTCGATTACGACGGAAAGCTCGTGCGCGCCTATCCGGCCGGCAAGCAGCCGGACATGGTGAAGTCGACGCCGGACAGCCGCTTCGTGCTGACCGCGGATGAAGGCGAGCCGCGCGGCGGCGCCGGCGCTCCCGATCCGGAGGGCAGCGTCACGATCATCGACCGGAGTACGGGCTTGTCCCGGCAGATCGGCTTCGGCGACGAGTCGATCCTCGATGGCGGGGTCCATCTTCGCGGCGCGGTCGACGGGAACGGCCAGATCGTCGGCAAGGGGCCCAAGTCCAAAGCCGTCACCGACCTGGAGCCGGAGTACATCGCGCTGTCGGCGGACGGGCGCACGGCTTATGTCACGCTGCAGGAGAACAACGCCGTCGCCGAGCTCGACATCGCGGCGGGACGATTCACGGCCGTGCGCGGCCTCGGCCTGAAGGATCTGAGCCTGCCCGCGAACGCGCTCGATCTCGACGGCAAGGACAAGCAGTACAAGCCGGTGACGGCCGACGCGTACGGCGTCTACATGCCGGACGGCATCGCTTCGTTCCAGGCAGGCGGACGCCTGTATCTGGCGACGGCCAATGAAGGAGACGCGACGGAATGGCCGGGCATGACGACCGCCTCCAAGGTGAAGTCGCTCAAGGACAAGCTGGCGCCGGGCTCGGCCGCGGCGGCGTTCTTCGGGGCGACGAAGGCGTACGACGACGTCGAGGCGATGAGCGACTGGGGCTCGGACGCCATCTATCTGTACGGCGGCCGCTCGTTCTCGATCTGGGACGCCGCGGACCTGAAGCAGGTGTACGACAGCGGCAGCGCGTTCGAAGCGATCACCGCGGAGCGGCTGCCGGACGTGTTCAACGCCTCCAACACGAACAAGAAGATCGACTCCCGCAGCACGAAAAAAGGACCGGAGCCCGAGGACGTCCGGGTCGGGCAGGTCGGCGAGCGGACGCTGGCGTTCACCGGCCTGGAACGCATCGGCGGCGTCATGGCCTATGACGTGACTTCGCCCGCGGCAGCGCGCTTCGTCAGCTATGTCAATACGCGGGACTTCGGCGAAAGCGGCGGCGAGAACGCGATGAACACCGATTCCGCGCCGGAGGGGCTCGAGTTCATCGCGGCGGCGGACAGCCCGACGGGACAGCCGCTGCTGCTGGTCGCCCATGAGGTCAGCGGCACGGTCGCCCTTCTGCAGCTGGAGACGACGCGCGTGGAGCTGGCCCGGCGGGAGCTGGCCTTGACGGCGGGAGAGGCTGCGGCGCAGCTGGAGGCCAAAGCCGTGCCCGGAGCGGGAGCCCCGACGGTCGCGGCGCTGACCTATTCGTCCACCCGGCCGGACATCGCCTCGGTCGACGCGGACGGCAAGGTGAAGCCGCTCCAGGCAGGCAGCGCCGTCATCCGCGTCGTGAGCTCCGACGGCTACGGCGTCGCCGAGCTGGACGTGACGGTGAAGGCGGCCGCCGAGCCGAGCGTCTCGCCGAGCCCGAGCCCGACGCCGAGCGCTTCGCCGAGCCCGACACCGGCGCCGACGCCGGTCGGAGGCGGAGGCGGCATCGTCGTGCCGACGCCGAGCCCGAGCGCCTCGCCGAGTCCGGCGCCATCGCCTGCGGCCGCGGCCGTTCAGGTGAGCGTGAGCGGCGGCGTCGCGCACGGCGTGCTGAAGCTGGCTGCCGGAGCGGATGGCTTCGCCGAAGCCGATGCAGCCGAGGCCGGGCAGGCGCTGGAGCAGCTGCAGGCCGCCGGAGCGGAACGGCGCGAGCTGGAGCTGCTTGCGGCAGCCGGCACGCCTTCCGCGGCCGGGCTGCGGCTGACGGCCGATGCGGCCGCGAAGCTGGCGGCGGCGGGCCTGGAGCGCGTGGTGCTGAGCGCGGCCGGACTGGCTTCCGCCGAGTGGAGCGGCGACGCGTTCGCTGCGGCGGTACGAGCTGCCGGAGGCGGCGCGCTGTCGCTGGAGGCGAAGCGCGCGGCGGGCGGAGCGGTCCGCGTATCGCTGGCTGCGGGCGGCAAGGAGCTGAGCGGCGAGGATGCCGCGGCGATGCGGCTGAGCCTTCCGTATGAGCCTGCTGCCGTAGAGGCTTCCCGGCCGGAAGCGATCGTGGCGCTCGATGCGGCGGGACAGCCGGTCGTCCGCAGCGTCTACCGGGACGGAAGGCTGATCCTGGCCGGCAGCGGCTCCGGCTCGTACCGGATCGGGTACGAAGCTGCGGCTTACCGCGATACCGCCGGCACCTTCATGGAAGCGCCGGCCGCGTTCCTGACGGCCCGCGGCATCGTGCAGGGCACGGCTGACGGCGTCTTCTCGCCGCAGCGGGCGCTGACCCGCGCCGATCTCGCGGTCATGCTGAGCCGCCTTGCGGGGGCGGGCGCGAGCTTCGGCATTGGCACCGACAGAGCAGCGGCGCCGGCGTTGGGCGGCGGCAATGGAAGCGCGGGAGCGGCTGCTTCAGCCGCCGGCAGCGGCTTCGCGGACGTGCCGGGAGGCGCTTATTATGCGCCGGCAGTCGCCTGGGCGGCGGCCGAAGGCATCGCGGGCGGAACCGGCGGCGGACGCTTCGAGCCGCTCGCGCCGGTGACGCGGGAGCAGCTGGCCGCGATGCTTGCGCGCTTCGCGGTCCGCGCCGGCTGGGCGCTGCCGTCCGGCAGCGCGGGCGCCTATGCGGATGCGGCCGCCATCTCGCCGTTCGCGCAGGAGGCGGTGAGCGCTTTGGCCGGGGCCGGCATCGTGAGCGGACGCCCGGGCGTGGACGGCCAGCCGCGCTTCGCGCCGCAAGCGTCCGCTACGCGGGGCGAAGCGGCGGCGATGCTCGCTTCGTTCGTGCAGGCTTCCGTCCGCTAGACGGCAGCCGGTCCATTCGGTCCGGACGCATGCTGCGTCTGGACCGAGCCTATACTCTGGGCAGCACAAAGACCTTTACTCGGCATCGATGCGAGTAAAGGTCTTTGTGCTGCGGCGCATGTCCCGGCTTCAGCGGATCGCCAAGCGCAGGATGAGCTGTTCGCCGAGCGGACCCATCCGGCGCCTTCCCGTATCCGTGAACCCGGTGCGCGCATAGAGCTGCCGAGCGGCATCGTTTTTGCCGTTGACGGCAAGCACGACTTCGTCCATCTCCGGGAATTCGGCGGACACCCATGCCGGCAGCAGCTGGAGGCCCCTTTTGGCGTAGCCGCGGTTCTGATAGGGATGGGAGATGGAGAAGGCGGTGAGCAAGAGCGATCGGGGATGGTCGGTATACTCGCGCGTGCGCTCCCCGGCGTGCAGAAGAAAAAAACCGACCGGCTCCTCGTCGGCGAGAATGACGACCGGATAGCGCGAAGGAACCTCCTCGAGCAAGCCCTCGGCCGGAAGGGCCGTGAACCGGGCCTGCTCTTCCGGAAGCTCGAAGGCGGTCAGCGCCCCGACATGGGCGGGAGCGAGGCGCCCGAGGCGGACGGAGGTTGCGGATGTCGGCTGTGTCATGGATGTCAGTCTCCTTGATCGTAAAATCCGGCTACCCTCGCATGCGCGAGAGGAACTGGTTCATGAGCAGCGGCAGCGAGATGAGGATCGGCGGATCGTCGGGGCGAGGCTCGTGCAGCAAGGCGTGCTGGAAAGGCGCGGGCAAGGACGGGCCGACCTCGATCGGCAGGCGGGCGCGGGTGCGCAGCGTCGTCTGCGGCAGCAGCATGTCCATCGCCCCCATCCCCCAGGAGAGCGTCGTCGCCATCAAATAATAGGTGCCCGGGCGGACGCCTGCGAAGCGGAAGGCCCCGGGACGGGGAAGCAGCGTCCCGTGGATCGGCATGCCCTCCGGAATCGGCTTGGCGAACAAGCCGACCAGGACGAACCCGTCGAAAGGCAGGACGGGCTCGATCACTCCGCTCACCTCCGACCAAGCCGGGGAGGACGGAGTCTGGACGGCCGGATCTTCCCAGCTGTCCAGCGCCTGCAGCTGGCGGGCCTGGTCGCCGACAACGGAGCGGGACTGGCGGAATTCCGACGGCGTCAGCCCGACCCGCTGGGTGAACCGCGTCGTGAACGTGCCGAGGCTCTGCTGGCCGACCTCGAGGCTGATGTCGCGGATGGTGTAGTCGGTCTTGAGCAGCAGATCCTTGGCCCGGCTGAGCCGCAGCGAGGAGACGTAGTAGAGCGGCGTCAGCCCGGTGCGCTCCTTGAACAGGCGGGCGAAGTGAGAAGGGCTGTACGAAATATGCTTGGCCAGACGTTCCAGAGGCATAGGGTCGAACAGATGGCCTTGGATGAAGTCGATGACTTGATCCATCTCATCTTGCGGCACGAGGCTCCTCCTTTGCCCGAAGCGCCGTCCTGCCCGCGCCGGGCTCTGCGATAAGAACATTCGTTCTTATTATAGCCCGTATGGATGAGATTGGCAAGAACGGATTGCCGGTCGGGCTCCTCTTCAGCGCCGGGCGTTCAGCTGGCTTTTCCACAGCACGAAGCGATGGCGGTCGCGCTCCGCTCCAAGCCCGCGCAGCGCGTCGGCCGCCGGCGTCTCGTCCACCGGACGCCCGTTCCACTGCTCGACGGCGATCTTGGCCAGCCCTTGGCGGGCGGCGATCGACGCGAGCGCCTGCTGGAGCGATGCGGCGGCCGGCGCCTCGTCCCGCGCCTCTCCCTTCGGGCCGAGGCTGCGGATGCGGCGGCCGTTGCTTTCGACCCAGAAGCGCCATTCGCCGTCCTCCAGCACGAGGAAGTTGCCGGGCTTGCGGGCGAAGCCGCCCTCGCCTTCGCCGGGCCAGTCGGCCAGCAGGCCGAACGGATTGGCCGGATCGGCCGCGCTCAGCACGGTCAGGCCGCCGTCCTCGCCGGGCAGCGGCTGCCGCAGCGAATCGGCGATCTCCCGCGTCGTGAACTGCATCGCGGGCACGCCTTCGATCAGCTGGCCGCGCACGAGCACGCCCCATTCCTCCAGCCGCTTCAGCACAGGCAGCAGCTCGTCCCAGGCGTAGGGAGACATCGCGGCCGCCAGGTCGCGCGACACGATGCCGTAGACGTCGAGCAGCCGGTCGATCCAGCGCAGCATCGGCGATCTCTCCTCGGAAGGAGATCCGTTCGCGAGAGCCGCGCCGTCCGCATGGAGCGGGCCTGAGGGAGCCGCAGGCGTCAATAGGGAAGCGCGCGAGCCGGATGCCGGATTCGCGCTTTCCGCGGCCGCGGACCGCTCCGAGCCGCTCTCCTCCGCCGGGCGCAGCGATCCGGTCCAGAACCAGCGGCCGAGCCCGGAGCCGCCCCAGGCGCCCCGGCCGGGACGGGAGCCGCGCGAGCGGGAGGCCGGCGCCGGGCCGCGCAGCGGGGCGAACTGGTCGTTCGACACCTGGCCTTGCCAGACGAGCTCGAGCAGCTCCGCCTGCACGTCGGACGGCTGCCGGCCCAGCTCGCGGGCGAGCGGGGCGAGGAACATCGCGCCGCCGCGCTTCAGGCGCTCCAGCAGCTGCGGACAGGCGGCGGGCGCGTCGTCCGACGGCAGCCAGGAAGCGATCAGGTCGCGGGATTCCGGGAGGAAGAAGGCGACCTTTCCTTCCTTTTCCCCCTCGCCCTTGCGTCCGAGCCACAGCACCTCGCCGGAGGCGCACAGCAGGTCGAGCTCCTCGGGCCGGTAGGCCGCGAGCCGCGAGGGCAGCAGGAACGACTCCCAGTACGACAGCGGGAAAAAGAAGCCCTGCAGCTGCTCCAGCACCCGCAGCAGGCCGTGCTCTCCTTGCAGCTGCGTGCCCTGGAGCGCATGCTGCCTGCCGGCGATGAGGCGGCACCAGCGGACGGCGTCCGCCGCCTCGCTGCGTCCGCGCGCCGCCTGCACGGACAGGCGGACGACGCGCGCGGCGGTCAGGGAGGACGTGTACAGGAGCTCGTCCTCCTCGGCGAAAGGCGCGAGCTGGATGCGGTCCGCCTCCAGCAGCCGCGAGATCAGGCTCCGCGCGCCGTCCTTGCCGAGCGCCGGATAGCGGGCGGCCAGCTCCTCCGGCGTGAAGGCGAGCCGGCCGGCGATCCAGCGCTCGACGACGAAGGATGCGGCGCCGTCTTCCTGCGGGAAGCGGCCGTACAGCTCGGCCTCGTCCGCGCAGACGAACCGCTCGGAGAGCCCGCCGCCCGGCTCGTAGACGGCGATCCGCCGCTGCTCCCGCAGCCCGCGCAGCCAGCCGGCTGCCGCTTCCGCAGCGGCTTCGGCGGCAGCCTCTTTCCCGCCGGTGCCGGGCCCCCTGCCGGTGCCGGCCGCGGGCAGCGCGGCTTCGCCGCCGACCGCCGTTCCGGCGGCCTCCGCCTCGGCCCGGGCGGCCGCCCGGACGGCGGCGAGCAGCTCCGGCTCGGCCAGGTCGCCCCGCTGCTTGAGCAGCCGGTAGAGCTCTTCCGCGCTGCCCGGCGCGGCGGCGGCGGGCGTTTCGAGGCGCCTGCGCTCCGCTTCGAGCACCTCCGGGTCGACCGCTCCGCGCAGCGCCTCCTGGCCGAACAGCTCGCCCGCGAGCTCGCGGCTCATCTGCAGCAGCTGCGCCTGGACGGCGCGGTCGAGGCCGTCGCCCTCGTAGATGCGCATGTTGACGTAGTCGGCGGCGAACTGCGAGGCGAGCGGGGAGGGCAGGTCCCGGTAATGGACGGCCATCGCGATCCGTCCTTCCTGCATCCGGCCGAGCAGCTCCTTCAGGCGCGGCTCGTCGAGATAGTCCCGCAGGCACTCGCGCATGGCCTCGCCGAGATAGGGGAAGCGGTCGGCATAAGGAAGAGCGGCCCGCAGCAGCTCCTCCCCGCGCAAGCGCAGCTGCCACATCGGCGTGCGGCCGAAGCTGCGCTTCAGCAGCAGCGACGTCTCGGCGATCCGCCGGAACGCCACGGAGAGCAGGGGCGAGCCGGGCAGCGCCTCGACGAGCAGCTCCCGCAGGTTGTCCGGCGTCACGGAACGGACCGCCTGCAGCCAGGACGGGTCCCACTCCGGCAGCACGAACTCGATCCCGTTGTCCTTGGCGTTGCCGTACAGGCGATGCGGCAGGGCCGTCTCGAACTTCCGCTCGATCGCCAGCTGCCAGGTGCGGTTCACCCTGCGGCCCCAGGCGTTGTGGATGACGATATGGGTCTGGCCGGCGATGTCCTTGTACACCTCCACGGCCAGGCGCGCGGCGGTCGGAACGACGCCCGTCGCACGCTGCGCGCGGACGAGGGAGACGAGGCTGCGCGCCGCCCGGTCGTCCAGGCGGTACGGCTCCTGCAGGTCGCGGATGACCGCTTCCTCCGCCGCGCTGAAGGGAGCGTCCGCTTCGTCGGCGGCCGGCGGCGCAAGCGCGGCCTCGCTGCCGGATGCGTGCGGCGGCAGGGAGAGGGGAGGCGCGGAGTCCGATCCTGCCGGCAACGCCGGATGCGCTTCGTCGGAAGCCGCATCGCCATGCGACGCATCGGCGGCTTCCAGCCGCTCCAGGAGCTCCGTCCACAGCTGCGCGACGCGCTCGCCGAGCCGGTAGGAGCGGGAGCCGGCCTCGTTGCGCCAGAACGGAACCTCGCTGAAGCGGTTGCCCGTTTCCTTGACATAGACGCGGTCCTTGCTGATGCCGGAGATCATCCAGGAGCTCGTGCCGAGCTGGAACACGTCGCCGACGCGGCTCTCCTGCACGAACTCCTCGTCGAGCTCTCCGACATGGGAGCGGCTGTCGGCGTGGTGCACGGGATAGGCTCCGCTCTGCGGAATCGTGCCGGCTCCCGTCACGGCGGCCATGCGGCTGCTCGGGCGCGGTCCGACGGCGTCCGCCTCGCGGTCCCACTCCAGCAGCGGACGGGCGAACGGGTACAGTCCGGCCAGCACCGCGAGCATGTCGAGCAGCCGCTGGCGCGGAAACGTCCGGTAGCTGTCGCTGCCGAGAATGAGCCGGTACATCCGCTCCACCGGAACCGTATCGAGGGAAGCGATCGCCACCGCCTGCTGCGACAGCACGTCCAGCGCCTCTCGCGGCACCTCGATCGGGTCGATGTCCCGCTCGGCGATCATGCGCCCGAGCACCGCGATCTCCGGCAGCGATCCGCGCTGCCGGGCCAGGATGACGCCGCGGCTCGCCTGGCCGACGCCGTGGCCCGCGCGTCCGATGCGCTGGATGCCGGCCGCCGCGGACAGAGGAGAGTCGAGCTGCACGACGAGGTCGACATGGCCGACGTCGATGCCGAGCTCCAGCGAGGAGGTGGCGACGATGCAGCGGAGCCTCCCTTCCTTGAGCAGCCGCTCCACCTCGAGCCGCCGCCCCCGGTCCATGCTGCCGTGATGGGCGCGGCACATCTCCTGGCCGGTGTAGTCGTTGAGGCGGAGGCACAGCCGCTCCGCCATGCGGCGGCTGTTGACGAACACGAGCACGGAGCGGCTGCCTTCCATCAGCTGCAGCAGCCGGTCCATGATCGGGAACCAGACGGAGTCGCGGCTGTTGCCGAGCCGGACGCGCCCGGGCATCGTGACGAGGACGTCCATCGTCTTGGCCATCGCGCTCTCGATGACGGCGACCGGGCGGGGGACGAAGCCGAGCGGATGGACAGGCGGCGGCTCGGCCTGCGCCTCGGTTCGGGCCGTCAGCGTCCGGGGAGGCGTATGGGCGGAGGATGAGGCGCGCGAAGCGGCGGCGCGCAAAGGAGCGCCGGCCGGAGCTTGCGCCGCGACGGCTTCGGGCGGCGCCCAGCCGCCGAGGAAGCGCGCGACGCGCTCCATCGGCTTCTGCGTCGCGGACAGGCCGATGCGCTGCAGCGGAGCGCCGCGCCAGGCTTCGAGCCGCTCGAGCGTCAGGGACAGGTGGGAGCCGCGCTTGTCCGCGGCCAGATCGTGAATTTCGTCGACGATGATCTGCTCGGCCGTCTGCAGCATGAGGCGTCCTTTTTCGGAGCCGAGCAGGATGAACAGCGATTCCGGCGTCGTCACCAGCACGTCGGGCGGACGGCGGAGCATCGCGGCGCGCTTCGAGGAGGGCGTGTCGCCCGTCCGGACGGCGCAAGTCATGCCGGGTACTTCTTGGTGCGACCCGCGTTCCATCCGCTCTGCGATCTGCGCGACGAACTCCGTCACGTGGTCGTAGATGTCGTTGTTGAGCGCCTTGAGCGGCGTCACATAAAGGACGCGCACCCCCGGCCGCCAGACGGGTGCCGAAGGGCCGGACGAGGATGCCGGAGCAGAGGCGGCTGCGAGAGCGGTCCGGGGGGAAGGGGCGGGTTCGGTCCCGGACGCGGATTCGGCTGCGGCAGCCGATCCCGATCCGGATGCATCCGGCGAAAAGGCGGCTTCCTTGGCCCGCAGCACGCGGTCCAGGCAGGGGAGCAGGGCCGCCAGCGTCTTGCCGGAGCCCGTCGGAGCCGCGAGCAGCGTGTGGGCGCCGCCGAGGATGGACGACCAGGCGCTGCGCTGCGCGTCGGTCGGCGTCCCGAACGAGTCGGCGAACCAATGGGCCAGCACGGGGTGGAACGGCTCCAGCGCCGGATCAAGACCATGCGGCCCGTCGTGCCCTTTATCCGGCCCGCCTTTATCTCCTCGAGCATTCATGCTTTCAAGCCTCCTCATTTGTCGGCAGCCTTTTTCCTTAGCATACACCATTGGCCCGGCCGCTGCCCGATCGGCCGCCAGGCGGCGGGGGCCCAGAAGTTTCCATCGCCCGCAACTCTATCAATCTTCCATTCGTCTAAAAGAACAGGTAAATCATTCCGGAACTCCGCTCGAACCGGCCGGAAACTCCGAAGGAGGAAGTCCTACCATGTCCGTATCCCCGTCCCGCCGTCTGACCGCCGCCGCGCTCGCCTCCGCCTTGCTGGCCGGAGCCGCCTTGTCCGGGCCGGCGGGAGCAAGCGCTTCGCCGATCGGCCCGGCCGCATCGCCTTCCGCCGCCGCCGGCGCCGCCTCGCCTTCCGCCGCCGCCGGCGCCGCCTCGGCGCAGGCGCCGAGCCTGTTCGCGTCAACGCCCGCAGCCGTTTCGACCGCGCCTTCCGCAGCCGCTTCGTCCGAACCCTCCGCTACGAAGCCGTTCCCGCTGCCGCTGGCGGCCGGGTCCGCTGCAGCCGCTTCGCCCGCGCCGAGGCTTTTCCCGCTCGGGTCCGGCGCCATGCCCCTCGGAGCCGCTGCCGCTCCGGCGCCGCTGGCGGCCAAGCTGTACGCTTCCGTGCCGCTGGCCGCGCCTGCGGCCGCCGTGCCGTACGCCTCCGCCGCCGCTTCGGCGACGATCCTGCTCGACGGCTTCCCGCTCGCTTTTCCCGCGGCGCCGCAGCTCGTGAAAGGCACGACGATGGTGCCGTTCCGCGCCATCGCCGAAGCCCTGAACGTGCCGGTCGTCTGGGACGCCAAGGCCAGGACCGTCACCGCCGTCAAGCCGCTGGCGGACGGCAGCCGGCGCTCCGTGCTGCTGCGCGTCGGCAGCAAGCAGGCGCAGCTGGACGGCCAGGCGGCCGCGCTCGCCCAGGCCCCGGTGCAGAGCGGCGGCAGCGTGCTCGTGCCGCTGAGCTTTTTCAGCAGCGCCTTCGGCGCTCAGGTGAGCTGGGACGGCGCGGCCAAGACCGTCCGCATCCTGTCGCCGGCCGAGCGCGTCTACGTCAAGGGCTATTATGCGATCAGCTCGTTCTCGCAGGTGAAGGTCCTCGACCGCTTCGACTCGGTCGCCTTCGGCTGGGGGCGGATCGGCGAGGACGGCAAGCTGACGCTCAGCGGCAAGGACTTCTACTGGCCGAGCGCGAGCGGCGCCACGACGCCCGAGAGCATCGTCGCGGACGCCTCCGCGGCGGGGGTCAATACGCAGTTCATGGTGTTCGGCGCCGACGGGCGAGGGGAGCTGACCAAGCTGCTGGGCGACCCGGCGCTGCGGACGGAGGCGATTCGGAGCATCGTGTCGACGGCTTCGATCGGCGGCTTCCGCAGCATCGCGCTCGACTTCGAGGGGCTCGGCCTGACCGGCGACAAGGCGGCGGCCAAGCAGTCGTTCACCCGCTTCGTCACCGACCTTCGGACCGCTTCGCAGGAGGCGGGGCTCGGCCTGTCGCTGGCGCTCCACCCGCTCAACGGGGCCTTCGGCGGGTATGACTACAAGGCGCTGGCCCGGCAGACGGACGAGATCGTCATCATGGCCTATGCGTACGAAGGGGAAAAAGGTCCGGAGCCGCTCGTCCGCGTGGACGAGGCGATCCGGCTGGCGCTGAAGGAGACCGACCGCAGCAAGCTGCTGCTCGGCATCTCGATGGGCAGCGAGACGGCCGCCTCGCTGCGCGGGCCGGCCGGGCTCGCCAAGCGCTACGGCCTCAAGGGCATCGCGCTCTGGCGCCTCGGCGCCGGACTCGTCGACGCCGGCTCGCTCCGGGCGCTCGAAGGCACCGTGCAGCTGCGCAAGCCGGTGGAAGGGTAGGCGCGCGGCAAGTCTGCTCGAGCGGCCCGTCCTTGCCCGGCTGCCCCGGGCGGCGCAAAAAAAAAGGCTTTCCCTCGGCGGGAAAGCCTTTTTCGCGCTTCTCAGCTCTTGTCCTCGACCAGCGCGAGATGGTGGCCTGCCGGCGTTTGGACGATGGCGAACCATCCGGTATCCGGGATGTCCGTTTTGGGCATCAGCACCCGGCCGCCGCCCCTTACGGCTTGCTCCAGCGTGGAGTCGAACCGGTCGGCCTTGAGGGAGAAGTTGGGCACGACGGACTTCCGGTACCCCTCCCGGACGGCGGCTTCCTCCAGCTTGCTCGCATCCATGAATCCGATCGAAAGGCCTTTGGCATCGGTGAGCGAGGTGTAGGTGTCGGACTCGAAAGCGACGTCCATAGGGAGCAGATCGGCGAGAAAGGCAAGGTCCTTCCTGCGGCTGTCGCCGTCGGCAAAGGAGAAATCAAGAATGGCTAGATGGGACATGGTCGTACCTCCTTGAAGGGAATGGGGATGAACCTAAAGAAACCGGGTATCCGGGACGGGGCGGACTCAGCGCCGAGACCGGGCGACCGGCACCAGGACCTCGGCCCGACGATGCCCTCCCGGTACCGGACCGCCGGGCGAGGGCAGGTAGCGTTCCAGCTCGGGACCGCCGGCATGCTCCCAGTCGGAAGAGGGAAACCAGCGTCCGAACGCGTCCTCCCAGACGCCGCGCACCGCCCTGCGCAGCTGCGGCGGAGATTCGGCCTCCACGGCGAAGACGGCATGCAGCCCCGGAGGAAACGCGCGTGAGACCAGCCCCGGCGGCGGCGCGTCCGGTCCTTGCGCCTCTATGCCATGCAGGCGCGTGAATGCGGACGAGCCGGCCTGAAGATCGGCGTAGACGACAAGCTCGGCCTGCCCGTCCGCCTGCTGCAGCAGAGCGGACAACGCCTCGGAAGCGCGCCGGCCGGCTGCCTTCTCCGTTTCCTCGAAGCTCTGCAGGCGCACGGCCTCTCCGATCCAGAGGAAGCCGGGCCGCTGCTCGATGCGCGGCTCGGGGCAAAGCCGGCTGCCGCTCCGTTCCGCCAAGCGATGCAGGTCAAGCGCCGGAAAGGGAGGCGCTTCGCGCCCTTGCCTGCGGAACTCCCGGGGAGCGAGGCCGTACCGGCGCTGGAACGCGCGGCAGAACGTCTCATGGGAGTTGAAGCCGGCGGCGAAGGCGATGTCCACGATTTTTGAGCCGCTCCGGACGAGAGCCTCCGCAGCCTGGCTCAGCCTGCGCTTGCGGACATAGTCCATGACGGTCTCCCCGGAAGCCTCCTGGAAGACGCGGTGAAAATGGTAGTCGGAAAATCCGGAATAGCGGGCCAGCCCGGACAAGGTCAGCGGCTCGTCCAGGCAGCGCTCGATATGATCCACGGTCCGCTGCAGGCGACTCCAGTAGGCTTCGGACATCGGCGGCACCTCCTTGCTTGAGCAGGATACGGCCTGCTAGACCAGCATAACGGCTTCCCGCATCCCTTTCTTGACGATTCTTGCGGGATTCCGAGTCATCGCCTTGCCCTCATCGTTCCAATCCCGGCGATGCATGATTCGAGCCGTGCTCCTGCGGATCCGTTCCCTTCCGCGCATTCGCGGGGCGGAGCAGGAGGATGGTAGAATGGACAGAGAACCAAAAGGAGGCCTCCCGTCCATGCAAGAAGCCGCATCATCGCCGCTTGACGGCTCATCCCGCCGCTCGAGCCGCTCATCGGAAGGCAGCGCGCCGCGGGCCGGCTGGCGCGACTTCATCCGGCTCATCGCCGAGACGAAGCCGCCGCGCGGGCTGTCCGCGGCCGCGCTGGCGCTCAGCCTGCTGGCTACGATCGCCGGGCTGGTCGTGCCGCTCGCCACCAAGCAGTTCATCGACGGCTTCAGCCTGAGCGAGCTGAAGGCCGGCCATATCGCGCTGCTGGCCGTCTTTTTCCTGCTGCAGGCCGCCGGCGGGGCGTACTCCAGCTACCTGCTCGCGCGCATCGGCCAGCATGTCGTCGCCCGCCTGCGGGAGCGGCTCTGGCGCAAGCTGATGGCGCTGCCCGTGCCGTACTACGACCGCCACCAGACCGGCGAGACGGTCAGCCGCATGACCAGCGACACGCTCGTCGTGCGCGGCCTCATCACCGACCATCTCGTCGGCTTCGTCACCGGGCTCATCTCGGCGGCGGGCGCGCTCGTCCTGCTGCTGCTGCTCGACTGGCGGATGACGCTCATCCTGCTCGTCGCGATCCCGCTGCTCGCCGGCATCATGGTGCCGCTCGGCATCCGCATGCACCGCATCGCCAAGGCGACGCAGGACGAGACGGCGGGCTTTTCCGGCCATCTCAACAACGTCGTCTCCGAGGTGCGGCTCGTCAAGGCGTCCGGCGCGGAGCAGCGGGAGCTGCGCGAAGGGCTCGCGGGCATCCGCCGCCTGCAGGCGCTCGGCGTGCGCGAAGGCGCGACCGGCGCGCTCGTCGGGCCTTCGATCTCGCTGACGATCATGACGATGCTCGTCGTCATCATCGGCTACGGCGGCGTGCGCGTCTCCTCGGGCGCGATTACGGCGGGCGACCTCGTCGCCTTCATCCTGTACCTGATGCAGATCATCCTGCCGCTCAGCCAGGTCGCCGTCTTCTTCACCCAGTTCAACAAGGCGATGGGAGCGACCGAGCGCATCAACGGGATGCTCGCCGAGCCGGAGGAGCGGTTCGGGCAAGGAGCGGAGCTCGGCCGGGCCGACCGGCCGATCGTCGCGGCTGGGCTCGGATTCGCCTATGCCGGGGGAGAGCCGATCCTGAAGGACATCGGCTTCACGCTGCAGCCGGGGCAAGTGACGGCGATCGTCGGGCCGAGCGGAGGCGGGAAAACGACGCTGTTCTCGCTGCTCGAGCGGTATTACGAGCCGACCGAAGGAACGCTGCGGCTCGGGGAGCAGCCGATCGGCTCGTACTCGCTGGCGAGCTGGCGCGCGCGCATCGGCTATGTCGCGCAGGAAAGCCCGCTGATGGCCGGCACGATCCGCGACAACATGACCTACGGCATCGAGCGCGACCCTTCGCTGGAGGAGCTGCGCGAGGCGGCGAGGCTCGCCTATGCGGACGAGTTCATCGACGCGCTGCCGGACGGCTACGATACGCAGGTGGGCGAGCGCGGCATCAAGCTGTCCGGCGGCCAGCGCCAGCGCATCGGCATCGCCCGGGCGCTGCTGCGCGCGCCGGACCTGCTGCTGCTCGACGAGGCGACGAGCGCGCTCGACAGCCAGTCCGAGATCGTCGTGCAGCAGGCGCTCGGCAACCTGATGGAGGGCCGGACGACGGTCGTCATCGCGCATCGCCTGTCGACGGTCGTGGACGCCGATCAGATTCTTTTCGTGGAGAAGGGCCGCATCACCGGGAGAGGCACGCATGAGGAGCTGCTCGCCTCGCATGCGCTGTACCGCGAGTTCGCCGAGCGGCAGCTTCGTACGGCAGCCGATGCGGGCGGCGGGCGGCAAGAGCAGGCTTAGGCGCGCGGGAACGGCCGCCGCCGGAGAGGGCGGATCGGCCCCGCAGCCGAAAGGGCTGAAGCCCGGTTGACCCTTTTTCAACAAGATTCTATACTTAGGGCATCGCCATCAGGCCAGGGAGGAAGGCCTGGGCACGGCCTATCGCCAGGAACCAGCTGAGGCGGCACGACCCGCCGAAGAAGACAGAGAGACCCGGACCCCCGGGAAGGATAGAGAGGACTCATCCTCCGAGCGTCGGAGGAGAGGGGAGGAGATTGGATATGCCGATGATTTTCAGCGAGGAGGACCTGCAGCGGATCGGCGAGCCGCATCTGCACGGGCCTGAAGCCGCCGGCTTGGCGGAGGCGGCCGGGGAAGCGCTCCGCGGCGGCGTGTCCGGCATGGCCGTGGAGGCTCCGTCCGCATGGCCGCGATCCGAATCGTCGCCCGCTGCCGGCGCGCTGGGCGAGCGCGAGCTTCATGAAGCGCCTGCCGAAGCGGGGCCGATCCTATGCGCCTCGACCCGCCGCATCGTGCTCATCAGCCCGTATCCGAATCTGCTGCATGAGCTGATCCGCGACCTGTCGGCCGCCTGCTACGACGTGCTCGTGTTCCACCGCGTGGACGATCTCGTCCTGCACAGCCTGCAGGCGGACCTGTACCTGCTCGACGCGGGGGCGGCCAACGTGCTCGGCTCGGACCCGGGCTTCCGCACGTTCATCGCCGACCCGGCCAAGCGCCGGCGGACGCTGGCGATCAAGCCGCAGCGGGGCCAGGCGGCCTACGGCGGCAAGGCCGCCCGCCAGGCGGCGGAGTCGTGGCAGCTCGCCGCCGCCGCTCCGCATGAGATGCTCGAGCGAGTCGGCCAGCACCTGCTGCGGGAGCTGTCCGCGGAAGCGGCGGACGAGGGCATGCCCGGCTTCAAGGACCTGGTCATCGACACGAAGCGCATGGCCGTCTTCCGCTCCGGCTCCCGGGTCGACCTGACCAAGACGGAATACGAGCTGCTGCTCCACTTCATCCAGGCCGAGGGCGCGGTGCTCACCCGCGACCATCTCATGGAGGAGATCTGGGGAGCGGCGTTCTTCGGCAACAGCAACGTCGTCGACGTGCATGTCAAAAGCTTGCGGCGCAAGCTCGGCGACAGCGCCGTCCGCCCGAGCTACATCGAGACCGTGCGCGGCGTCGGCTACCGGCTGGCGGACTAGCGTCCGGCCGCTCGCGCCAGGCATAAGGACGGCAAGCAAAAAGCGCCTCTATCTAAGGCGCTTTTTTTGCATGTCCGATTCGGGCCTGCCGGGCTGGACGGCGGCGAGAGCATCGTTGAGCGGCACATGGACGACTGCCGTCACCAGGAACGAGCCGATCAGATAGAACAGGGAGCCCGTAAGCGCGAGCGCCGTGCCCGGTTCGCCCCAGCGGAGCAGCGATTGGACGGCGAGGATGACGCTCAGCAAGGTTGTTCCCATGAACACGCCCAGGAAGAGCGGATTCAGCACATGGATGTTGATCGACTGCATGGACGCCATGCCTTGGTGGGACGGGAGCTTGGACAGAGCGGTCATGACGAAGGCCGAAAAGGCGAAGAATAGGCCGGCGATCAGCCCGGAGCCGAGCGCGGACAGGAAAACGAATGCGTTCATCAAGCGGATCAAAGCGGGTCCTCCTCGTTCGTCGAATGTCGTCATCGTTCCAGCCACCAATTCGGCGAAGGCGGATGCGATTCCTTCCGGCCCGAGGGATGGGACCGGTTTGCCGGCTCGCCGCCACGGGTAAGAAGGAGAACTACTGCCCTAGCGGGCAGGACGGAGGCGTTGGAAGATGGGAATTGCAACGGGATTGATCGGCTACGGGCTTTCCGGCGCGGTATTCCATGCGCCGCTGATCGCGGCGGAGGAGGGCCTGACGCTGACCGGCGTCGTCACCTCGCAGAAGGAGAAGGTGCTGGAGGACTACCCGGAGGCGCAGGTCCATGACGATGTCGAGTCGCTGCTCGCGAGCGGCGTCGAGCTGGTCGTCGTGGCCAGTCCGAATACGTTCCACTACGAGCATGCCCGCAGCGCGATCCTTGCCGGCAAGCATGTCGTCGTCGAGAAGCCTTTCACCAACACGTCGAAGGAAGCGGAGGAGCTGATCGCGCTTGCGCGCGAGAAAGGCGTGCTGCTGAGCGTGTTCCACAACCGCCGCTGGGACAATGACTTCCTCACCGTCCAGCAGGTGCTCGCCTCCGGCGGCATCGGGCGCGTCTCCGTCTACGAGGCGCATTACGACCGCCACGCGCCCGAGGTCGAGGTCGAGACGGCGTGGCGCGACCAGCGGCTGCCGGGCTCCGGCATCCTGTACGATCTCGGCTCGCATCTGATCGATCAGACGGTGCAGCTGCTCGGCATGCCGGAGAGCATCTGGGCCGATCTGCGGCTGGACCGGGAGGGAGCGGTGACGGTCGACTATTTCCACCTCGTGCTCGGCTATCCGCAGTCGCGGGCGATCCTGCGCGCCGGCACGCTCGTGCGCCAGGCCGGTCCGCGCTACATGGTGCACGGGGAGCAGGGCAGCTACATCAAGTACGGGCTCGATCCTCAGGAGGACCAGCTCAAAAGCGGCCGGCGTCCCGGTGACGAAGGCTGGGGCGCCGACAAGCCGGAGTGCTACGGCGAGCTCACGACGGCCGTCGGCGAGCTGACCGTGCGCACGAAGGTCGACACGCTGCACGGCCGCTACGAGGACTTCTACCGCGGCATCGCCGAGGCGATCCAAGGCGGCGCTCCGGCGCCGGTGCAGCCGGAGGACGCGCTCGGCGTCATCCGGCTGATCGAGGCGGCGCGCCGCAGCGCCAAGGAGAAGCGCGTCATCGAGCTGGCCGAGGACGCGGTCATGGCTTGACGGCGCGCGTGCCGCGGAGGCGAAGGTTCCGTGCGGCGCGGCTGAGCGAGCGCCCAGCGTGAGCGGAGCCTTTCGGCAAGAGGATTCGGCAAAAAGGCTGCCCCGAGGTCCGGCAACGGACCTCGGGGCAGCCTTTTTTTCAAGCCGATCTTACCTGGCCCCGGCGCCGCGGCGCGCGCGCTCGCGGGCGGCGAGCAGCCGGGCCCGCTGCGCGTCCGGCTGCCGCTGCGCCTGGCCGGCGCGCAGCAGCAGCGCGAGCGCGCCGGCCGCCGCGGCGGAGGCGGCCATGACGCCGAGGAGCAGCGGCACGGAGCTGCGCAGCAGCAGCGAGGCGACAGGCGGCCCGGCCGCCACGCCGACGAAGCGCATGCTGCTGTAGAGCGAGGTGATCGTGCCGCGCTCCGCTTTGGCGATGCCTTCGGTCAGGAAGGCGTCGAGGCAGGGCAGGGCGGCGCCGATGCCGAGGCCGGCGGCGCTCAGGCAGGCGACGCGCGCTGCCGTCGCCTGCAGCGGCAGGCAGGCGGCGATGCCCGCCGCAGCCAGGAAGCAGCCGCCGGCGATGGTCCATTTCATCGCCGGCTTGTGCTTGCCGATCGCCTTGCCGGCGGCGAACGAGGCCGTGCACAGCACGGCCAGGGGGATGGCCAGCACGAGCCCTTTGCGGATGCCGTGCAGGCCGTGTTCTTTTTCCAGCGTCTCCGACAGGTAGAACAGCAGGCCGAACAGGATGAACATGGCAAGGCCGCCGATCAGGAAGAGGGCGGTCAGCCAGCGCGCGCCCGAGCGGTACAGCCGCCATGCCTGGGCGAGGAATTCGCCGGCGGGCGGAGGCGGCTTCGACGAACGGGCGGGCACGCGCACGAGCGTGAGGAGAAGCAGCAGGGAGACGGCGCACAGCGCCGGAATCGACCAGAACGGCGCCTGCCAGGCGAGGATCGCCAGCGCGGAGCCGAGAATCGGGCTCAGCACCTTGCCGAACGTATTGGCCGTCTCGATCAGGCCGAGGCCGGCGCTCACCTGCGCCTCGCTGCGGAACATGTCGCCCACGAGCGGCAGCACGATCGGCATCGCGCCGGCCGCGCCCATGCCCTGCAGCAGCCGGCCGGCCAGGATCCAGCCGTAGGCGCCGTCGCCCGCGCCGGTCCAGGCGCCTTCCCAGCCGCCCGCCCAGCCGCAGATCGCGCCTCCCGCCCCCGCGAGGATGAGGCTCGGGACGATGACCTTGCGCCGGCCGACGCGGTCGGACAGATAGCCGGCGATCGGGATGAGCAGGATCGCCATGACGGAATAGACGGTGATGAGCAGGCTGGATTGCAGAGGCGTGATGCCGAGCGCGGCCTGGATGCCAGGCAGCACCGGGATGAGCATGGAGTTGCCGAGCGTCATGATGAGCGGCACGGAGGCGAGGGCCAGCAGCGCGGCCTTCTGCCCCCGCGCTCGGGATGACAGACGTTTCAAGCGAGCCACCGGCACCTTTCTCGTCCAAAAATGCTTGCCCGCGAGTCGCGAGGAGGCAAGGAACGCCTTGCTTACTATGCGGCTCGCGGTCCCGTTTCATACGGCTTGGCCGTCTGCCGAAGCTTGGGGGAATTGGCGCTCGTACAAGCTCCGGTAGCGGCCGGCGGGAGAGGCCATCAGCTCGTCATGCGCGCCGCTCTCGACGATGCGTCCCGCCTCCAGCACGACGATGCGGCTCGCGCTGCGGACCGTCGACAGCCGGTGCGCGATGACGAGGCAGGTGCGGTCCTTCAGCAGAGCGCCGAGCGCCTCCTGGATGAGCGCTTCGGATTCGGTGTCGAGCGAGGCGGTCGCCTCGTCGAGCACGACGAGCCGCGGGTCCGCGAGCAGCGTCCGGGCGATCGCGAGCCGCTGCTTCTGGCCGCCGGAGAGGCGCACGCCGCGCTCGCCGATCTCGGTGTCGTAGCCCAGCGGCAGCGCCTCGATGAAGCCATGGGCGAAGGCGGCCTCGGCGGCGGCGACCATCTCGCGCTCCCCGGCGTCCGGCCGGCCGTACAGCAGGTTGTCGCGCACGGTTCCGCTGCGCAGCATCGTCTCCTGCGTGACGATGCCGATCTGGCGGCGCAGCGAGGCCTGCGCCACGTCCCGCACGTCCTGGCCGTCGACAGCGATGCGGCCGTCCCATACGTCGTAGTAGCGCAGCAGCAGATGGGCGATCGTGGACTTGCCCGCGCCGGACGAGCCGACGAGCGCGGTCGTCCGTCCCGGCTCGAGGCGCAGGCTGAAGCCGTCCAGCAGCGGCGCGTCCGTCCCCGGCTCTCCATAGCCGAAGCGGATCCGCTCGAAGCGGACCTCGCCTTCGCCGAGCCGAAGCTCGCGGGCGCCGGGACGGTCGCAGACGTCCGGCTCGGCGCTCATCGTCTCGACGATCCGGTCGTACGCGGCCGCGGACTGCTGGACCGTGCTCATGAGGCGGCTGAAGCGGCGGACCGGATTTTGCAGCAGCCTCAGGTAGGCCAGGAAGGCGACGACCTCGCCGGCCGTCATGTCGCCGCGCATCGCCTGCCACGAGCCGAAGGCGAGCACGAACGCCATGCCGGCGTACTGGAGCAGGTCGATCGCCGGTCCGAACAGGGCCGAGAAGCGGGTGGCGGCCAGATTGGCCTCCTGATTGGCCCGGCCGAGCTCGGCGAAGCGCTCGTTCTCGCGCTCCTCGGCGGCGAACGCCTTGACGAGGCGGACCTGCGAGAGGCTGTCCTGGAGCTGTCCGCTCATGTCGGCGACCGTGTCCTGCACGCGGCGGTAGCTGCGGCGCAGCCGGCCGCCGTACACGCGCGCCGCCAGCAGCATGAGGGGGAACAAGGCGAGCAGCGCCGCGGTCAGCCGCATGTTCTGATGAAGCATGAACGCCGCGATGGCGGCGAACGTGACGGCGTCGGTCAGGATGCCCATCGTGCCGGCGCTGACCATCTGCTGCAGCTGGTTCACGTCGCTCGTCAGCCGCGACATGAGCTCCCCGGTCCGCCGCCGGTCGAAGAAGGCCATGTCGAGGCTCTGGAGATGGCGGAACAGCGACGTGCGGATGTCCAGCACGGTCCGCTGACCGGCCTTGGCGAACGCGTAGCTGCTGACATAGCCGAAAGCGCCGAGCAGCGCCGCCGTCGCCATGATGCCGCCGGCGAGCGGCAGCAGCATGGCGTAGTCCCGCTCGGGAATGATATGGTCGATGGCATGCTGCGTCAGCCGCGGGATGACGAACTGCAGCGCGGCGATGCAGCCGGTGGCCGCCCAGGCGCCCAGCAGCAGCGGCCACTGGCCCTTGATGGACAGGAACAGCCGGCGGAACATCGGCCAGAGGGGCGCTTTGGCCGCCGCTTCGGCTCGCGGACGCTTCGGCGCGGATGGGGTGGCTTGGCTCATGCGGCCTCCTGTCTGCGCAGCAGCCGCCTTCGCGC
This sequence comes from Paenibacillus sp. FSL W8-1187, assembly GCF_037965485.1. Taxonomy (NCBI): domain Bacteria; kingdom Bacillati; phylum Bacillota; class Bacilli; order Caryophanales; family Paenibacillaceae; genus Paenibacillus; species Paenibacillus sp. FSL W8-1187. Next base: position 5,246,751 of record NZ_CP150181.1, on the reverse strand, counting down.
CTCTGAGAGGGGCGGGGCGGCTGCCGGCGCGGCTTTAGTGGATGATGCGGCTCTCTCGCGCCTTGGCGGCGAGACGGGCCGCGATGCCGTTCAGGCGGCGCTTCAGCAGCAGGCCCGCCGCCAGCGCGGCGAGGCCGAACGCGAGCAGCAGCAGCGCGTCGCGAAGCGCCGCCTCCGGCAGGATGCCTCCGACCGCTTCCCGCAGCAGGCGGGAGGCATAGGTGAACGGCAGGAACGGATAGACGGCCTGGAAGACCGGATGGGTGAGCTGGATCGGGAACGTCCCGCCGGAAGCGGCCAGCTGCAGGACGAGCAGCACGATGGCCGCCGCCTTGCCGACGTTGCCGAGCAGCGAGACGAGCGTGTAGACGATCGTCATGAAGACGAGGCTGATGCCGAGCGAGCCGAGCACGAACAGCAGCGGAGAGGCGGCGTCGACGCCGAGCAGCAGCAGGTCGCCGAGCGCGGCCAGCAGCGTCTGCAGCAGTCCGACCGCCGCGAACGTGAGCAGCCGGCCGACATAGGCCGAGCGCGCCCCGGGAGCGGGCTCGCCCGGCTCCAGGTGCACGTCCGTGCTCAGCATCGAGACGAGCAGGAGGGCGCCGACCCAGATCGAGAGCACGGTGAAAAAGGGCGTCATCGCCGCGCCGTACGTCGCGATCGGGTAGAGCCGCTCCGTCTTGATCTCGACCGGCTTGGCCAGAAAGGCGGCCTTGCGCGCATAGTCGCTGCGAAGCAGCCGGATGGCGTCCTCCAGGCTGCCCTGCTCGCGCAGCTCCCGCAGCTTGGCGGCGAGCCGGGCGATGCCGCGCTCGGCCGCAGGCAGCTCGGCCGACAGCTCGCCGAGCTTGCTCTTGCCGAAGGCGACGCCGCGCTCCGCCTCGGCCAGCAGCGCCTCGGCCTTGGGCAGCTCCGCGGAGGCGAGGGCGAGCGCGGCAGATGCTTCGCGCACGGCCGTCTCGGCTCGCTGCGAGGCCGCCTCGATGCGCGGCAGGAGCTCGCTGTCGAAGCGCTCCAGCAGCCGCGCCGGCGTCTGCCCGGCGAGCTCGGCCGCCTTGGCGGCGCGCTCCGCCAGCCCGGCCTCTGGAGCCGCGCCGGCCGCCAGCGCTCCCGCCGCGCCGAGCAGCGGCTCCGCCGTGCCGGCCAGCCTCTCGGCCAGCGCGCCGGCCTCGCGTCCCGCCGCGGCGAGCGGCCCGGAGCCTCCGCCGCTCTCCAGCCGCGGCAGCAGCGCGGCGAGCGCCTCCGCGGCGGCCCGGCCGGCCTCCGCCTGCTCCGCCGCCGCCCGCAGCCGCGCGGCCGCCTCGGCCGTGCGGCCCTGCGGCTCGGCCGCCGCGCGCAGCGCTGCGGCGGCGTCCGCGAGCGGAGCGGCGCTCTGGCCGGCCAGCAGCAGGCTCTGCCGCACGGCCGGCGCGAGCGCGCGCCGCAGCTCGGCGCTGCGCTGCAAGTAGCGCTCGGCTCCCGCCGCGGCGGGCCCGCCTTTCGCGGCGAGCCCGCGCAGCAGCGGCAGCGCCTTTTGCGCCGCCGCCGCGACTTCCGCGGCGCGGTCCAGGTCCTTGCCGGCCCGGACCGTCGCCTGCCGGATCTGCGGCATCTCGCGCTCCAGCCGGTAGACGAGCTGCTCCGTCCTTTCCAAGGCCGGGCGGTCCCGCGCCAGCTCGCCGCCGATCCGGTCGAGCAGCCGGAACAGCACCTCGCTCACCGTCCCGGTGAACTGCTCGTTGAACTGCTGCAGCATGCCGCTCGCGCCGGAAGCGGTGATCTTGGGGGCGATGGCGTTGAGCTTGTCGTTGACCCGATAGAGGATCTCCGCCCGCAGCGGCTCGGCGTCCAGCACCGTCGAGAGCTTCTCCGAGAAGTCCTCCGGAATCGTCAGGCTGGCGTAATACGTCCCGTCCCGCACGCCGGCCAGCGCCGCATCGGCGGAGACGAAGCTCCAGCCGATGGCGCGGTTGCCGCGGAGCGCCTCGACGATCTCCCGGCCCGCTTCGAGCCGGTCGGGAGCGCCGGCCGTGGCGGCCGGCTTCAGCTCCTGGCCCCGGTCGAGGTCGACGACGGCGAGCGGCAGCCGGCCGGTGCGGCCGTACGGATCCCAGGAGGCCAGGATGTTGAACCAGGCGTACAGAGACGGCAGCAGCGCCAGCCCGGCGATGATGACGCAGGCGGTCCAGCTGCGGCCGATGCGTCTCCAGTCGTCCGTCGTGATGCGCCAGGCTTCCTTCATGGGCGGATCGCCTCCCGAAATGATCTCGGGGTTAGCATGCCAGATCCCGGCTGGAAACATGTAGCCTAGGCGGACGTCGGACGGGGAAGCCCCGCGCTCGTCTCCAGCGCGGGCAGCGATACGGCGACTTCCGTGCCCTCGCCGATCTTGCTCCGCACGACAAGCGAGCCGCCGTGGTTGTTCACGATCCGCTGGCTGACCATGAGGCCGAGGCCGTTGCCCTTCGCCTTGCTCGTGTAGAAAGGCTCGCCGAGCCGCGCGAGCTGCTCTTCGGAGATGCCGACGCCTTCGTCGCGGATCGTGACCACGGCCTGCCCAGGCAGCGGGCAGCGGAGCGTCACGCTCAGCCGGCCGCCGCGCTCCGGCATCGCCTCGATGCCGTTCTTCATCAGATTGAGGAATACCTGCTTGAGCTGGTTCGGCTCGCCGGCGACGACCGGATCGCCGCCGAGCTCCATCCGCACGCGCACGTCGTTCAGCAGCGCCTCCGGCTCGATCAGGGCGGCCATATCCTCGAGGATCGCCTTGAGCCGGCAGTCCTGGAAGCGGTCGGCCTGGGGCTTGGCGAGCACGAGGAACTCGCTCACGATGAAATTGATGCGGTCGAGCTCCGCCAGCATGATCGTATGGTAATACGGCGCGAGCGTCTTGCCCTCGAGCTGCATCTGCACGAAGCCGCGCAGCGTCGTCAGCGGATTGCGGATCTCATGCGCCACGCCGGCGGCGAGCTGTCCGACGATCGACAGCTTCTCGGCGCGCCTCAGCAGCTCCTCGGTCTGCTTGCGGCTCGTCATGTCGCGGGTGATGCACGATACGGCGATGATTTCGCCGTGCTGGTCGCGCACCGGCGAGGCCGTCGTGCTGACATCGATGCGGCGGCCGTCGCGCGTCTGCATCCACGTCTCCGCGTCGACCCAGGGCACGCCGAGCAGCACGCTTTCGATCATGCGCTCGAGATTGCAGCGCTGCTCTTCCGGCAGCACGGCCATGCCGCCGGGAGCCTTGAGCTCCGCCTCCGTCCAGCCGAACATCGCTTCATAGGCCCGGTTGGCGCTGATGAGTCCGCCCCTCAGATCGTAGCTGTGGATGGCGTCCCTCGTATGAGTGACGAGCGATTCGAGATATTCCTTCGTCCGGCGCAGCTCCTCCGCGGAATCCTTGAGCCGGTTCGTATAGGAGTCGAGGCTCGTCGCCATGACGTTGACGCTGGAGGCGAGCTCGCCGATCTCGTCGTTTGAGCGGACCGTGACGGGCTGGCTGAAATTTCCGGCGGCGAGCTGATTGACGCGGCGCACGACAAGCTTGAGGCTGCGCACGGCGACGCCGGCGAGCGCATAGCTGACGATGACGGTCATGACGACGAGCATGAGGGAGATGGCGAAAAGCAGCAGCAGCTGCTGGCGCAGGTCGCGGCTGAATACCGATTTGTCGATCGTGACGATGAGCGCGTAGTCCCGGATGTTGTCGACCGAGTACGGAATATATCCGCGCAGCGCCGGCATGTCCCCGATCGTCGTGTCGACGGTGATCGGCTCGCCGGAGCGCACGGCCTGACGGATGTGGCCGTAGTCCTCCGGAGCGGCCAGCCGGTAGCTGCCGAACTCCAGCGCGCTTGAAAAATCCAGCCGGCCGTCGTCGTCGCCCGCGCCGCCGGAGCCGGGCGGGGGAATGAGGCTGTAGTTGAAGCCGCTCAGCTCCACCAGCCCGGGGATGCGGACAAAGGAGCTGCCGAGCTGAAGCTCTCCGGGCTGCTTGCCGCTGCGGATGGCCGCCGAGCTTTCCAGGGTGAGGCGGATCAGGTAATCCATCGTGCCGTCGTAATAATAGCTGGTCATGACGGTCCTGCCTTCGTCGAGCACGGTCGCGCCGCTCGCCCAGAAGTCCTGCAGGCTGGTGCCTCCGGGCAGCGTGACGTAGCGGCTGCGGTAAAGCTGCCGCAGCGCGTCGTAAGGCGGCGCGACGGCGGACAGCGTCGTTCCCGCCTCGCCGGGGCGGGTGCTTTTCACGATCTGCATTTCCCCGTCCACGGGAAGGATGAGCGCGATATTGTCGAGGCCGAGCTTGCTGCGCGACTCCTCCAGCCGGGCGGACTCGGCGGCGCCGGCTTTGTCTCCGATCAAGGCGCGGACGGCGATCGAGGCGACGCGCAGCCGCTCCGACTGCCCGAGCTCCAGGTGGTAGTTTTCCTTGAGGACGGGCGTCAGCGAGCCTCGGATCTGGTCTCCGGCGGAGAGCAGCTGGCGCTCGGCCGCATGGCGGCTCTGGTTGCCGGTATACAGGTAGAAGACGAGGAGATTGAGAGCCAGCATGATCGTCACGACGGCAAAAATCAATGCGGACAGCTTGAGCTTGATGGACATGCCGGTATCCCTCTCTTCGACTGGAGCCTGGGGGGTCGGTCCGTACATGGCGCCGTCCCTCGCCGCTAGCCGACGCCGGTCCAGAACATGTCCATGATCGGTCCGGCCAGCTCGGACGGAGAAGCGTACATGTTCTTGGCGGCCTGGCGGTTGCCGATCATGAGCAGGGCGGTATAGGAGTGGGCCATGAGCATCGGATTTCCTTTTCGGATCTCTCCGCCCTCGATCGCCCGTTCAAAATGGATGGCAAGCAGGTCGTGCAGCTCCTGCTCGGCTTCCCGGATCGCCGTCCGCTGTCCTTCGTCGAGGTAGTGGGACGCCTCGCGCATGAGCGCTTCGAACTCGATGTGCTGAATCCGCGACAGCCTCCGTTCGGCAACCTCCAGCAGGCGCTGGCGCAGGCTCTTGCCCTCCTGCTCCAGCACGCGCAGCGTCCCGGCGAGAGCGAGCTGCAGCATGCGGATGACGGCAGCCGTGAACAGCGCCGGCTTGCCCTCGAAGTGGTAGTAGACGGAAGCCTTGGTCACGCCGCAGCGCTCGGCGATGCCGCTCAGCGAGACCGCTTCGTAGCCTTCCTCCATGAACAGGACGGAAGCCGTCTTCAGAATCTCGTCCCGCACCGGCATGCGGTCCTCCCGGCGGGGACGCCCGGGGGAGCGGCGCTGCGGCTCGCGGGACTCGGCGCCGGGACGGACGGCTCCGTCAGGCGCGGAATCATGGGGATGGGACATGGGCTCGTCCTCCTTTTCCTTGTCGTCTGTTGAATATTAACCATTGGGTATATATAATGATCTCAATCGGACCGGTCGCTTCTTTTACCCGTGAAATGGGGAGAAGAGGAAGAGCTGTCTTGGAGATTACATTTTACCATGAATGCGGCTGGAATGGATGAAGGGCAAGCCGGGCGAGGGAGAGATGGAACATGGCAAGACCAAGATCATGGATCGCTTGGACGACGAGCCGCCGGGGGCGCCGGATCACGCTGGCGGCGTGGGCGGCGGCCGCCGCGCTGCTGATGCTGCTGCTGCCGGGAGTGCGGTCGCAGGCGGACAGCAACGCGCCGAACTTCAGCGCGGACAAGCCCTCGGTGCAGGCCGAGAAGCTGCTCGCCGAGCAGTTCCAAAACGAGGAAGGCACGCCGGCGCTCGTCGTCTGGCATCGGGCGGGAGGGCTGTCGCCGGACGATCTGAAGGCGATCTCGGCGATCTCGGCCGACGTGGCCGCCTCGCCGCTGCCGGGACAGCGCTCGGCGCTGCCTCTGCATGAGCTGCCGCCGCCGGCGCTGGCCGCGCAGCTGTCGGAGGACGGCAGCACGCTCGTCTGGCCGGTGGTGTTCCAGCCGGACGCGCCGACGGAAGAAATCAAGCAAGGCGCGGAGCAGTTGAAGGAGCGAACGGAGAACATTTCCGGATCGCCGGCGTTCGAGGCGGACACCGCGGACGGGGCGGCGCTGAGCGCCCGCCTGACCGGGCCGGCGGGCATCTCCGTCGATGCGACCGAGCTGTTCGGCAGCGCGGACGTGTCGCTCATGATCGCCACCGTCGTGCTCGTGCTCGTGTTCCTGCTCGCGATCTACCGCTCGCCGGTGCTGGCGCTGATCCCGCTCGTGGCGGTCGGCTTCGCCTACGCCGTCACCGATCCGCTGCTCGGGTACATGGCGTCCCAAGGCTGGATCGACGTCGACTCGCAGGCGGTGGCGATCATGACGGTGCTGCTGTTCGGGGCCGGCACGGACTACTGCCTGTTCCTCGTCAGCCGCTACCGCGAGCTGCTGGCCGAGGAGCGCAGCCCGTCGGCTGCGCTGCGGGCCGCGCTCGGAAGCTCCGGCGGCGCGATCGCGATGAGCGGCCTGACGGTCGTCATCGCGCTGCTGACGCTGCTGCTCGCGCAGTACGGCGTCGTCAAGCGCTTCGCCGTGCCGTTCAGCCTGTCGATCCTCGTCATGGCGCTGTCGAGCCTGACGCTGCTGCCGGCGCTGCTCTCGATTTTCGGCCGAGGCTCGTTCTGGCCGTTCGTGCCGCGCACGCCGGAGATGGCGGAGGAGCGGGCGCGCCGCAAAGGCAAGCCCGCTCCGAAACGGACCGGGCGCAAGGGTCCGGGCTTCACCGGCCGCCTCGTCGTGCGCCGTCCATGGACGGTCACGCTCGTCTCGGTCGCGCTGCTCGGGGTGCTCGCCCTGTTCAGCACGCAGGTGAAGTTCACGTTCGACATCCTGTCCTCGTTCCCCGAGGAGATGGAGTCGCGGCAGGGCTTCGCCCTGATCGGCGACAACTTCTCGGAAGGCACGCTTGCTCCCGTGACCGTGATGGCGCAAGGGGAAGCGGGAGCGATTCCGCCGGTCGCCGAGAAGCTGCAGGCGCTCGGCTCGGTCGCCAAGGTCGGCGAGCCGGCGGAGGCCGCCTCGCAGCCGGGCCTGCGCGCCTGGAAGGTCGAGCTGGCGATGAATCCGTACTCGCAGGAGGCGATGGACGCGCTGCCGGCGATCCGCGAGGCGGCGGAGCAGGCGATCGGCGGCGCAGACGCGGCGGACCGCGTCTGGCTGGCCGGCCAGACCGCCGTCCAGTATGATACGCGCGAGGCCGAGGCGGTCGACCAGCAGGTCATCATCCCTCTCGTCATCGTCCTCATCGCCGCGCTGCTGCTCGTCTACCTGCGCTCGGTGACGGCGATGGTCTACCTGATCGGGACGGTCATCCTGTCCTACTTCGCCGCGCTCGGGCTCGGCTGGCTCGTGCTGCACGAGCTCATGGGCGTCGATGCGATCCAGGGAGCGATCCCGCTGTACGCCTTCGTGTTCCTCGTCGCGCTCGGCGAGGACTACAACATCTTCATGGTATCGAGCATCTGGAAGAAGCGCCGGAAGATGCCGCTGAAGCAGGCGATCGCCGAAGGCGTGAGCGAGACCGGCCCGGTCATCACCTCGGCCGGCCTCATCCTGGCGGGCACGTTCGCCGTGCTGGCGACGCTGCCGATCCAGGTGCTGCTGCAGTTCGGCCTCATCACCGCGCTCGGCGTGCTGCTCGACACGTTCGTCGTGCGGCCGTACCTCGTGCCGGCGCTCACCGCGCTGCTCGGCCGCCGCGCTTTCTGGCCCGGCGAGCTGTCGCGCTTGCCGGAGGACGAAGTTCCGGCCGCCGCAGGCGCTGCGGCCGCAGCGGCAGCCGCCGCGAAGCGGGGCTGACTCGCCGATGTAGCGCGGCGGGTGGCCCGTTGCTGTAGCGCGGGTAACCGGCCGCTGAAGTGCAGGTGACTCGTCGCTGAAGCGCGGGTAACCGGCCGCTGAAGTGCAGATGACTCGTCGCGAAGCGCGAGTGTCCCGTCGCTGTAGAGCGGCTGAACGGCCGCTGAAGTGGGCCGACCGGCCAGCAGGCCGTGCTTTTCGCCTCCAACCCCCCTAGGGAATTTTCTGAGCGGGGGTTTTGTTAATCCGCAGGCTGCCGTCCTTGTACGAGTCCGACTCTAGTTATGGACAGCCAGGGCTGGAACGTTCTATAGACGCATGTGGTTTAAAGCGTGTGAATTCGAGAAGGAGATGCGCGGAAAAACCGAGCAACTCGGCACGAACAGGCGGTCCAACGGGGGAGATGCGCGGAAAAACCGAGTACCTCGGCACGAACAGGCGGTCCAGCGGGGGAGATGCGCGGAAAAACCGAGTACCTGTTAGGGAACGTGTGCAGGCAGCAGCGCTCGGACGTATCCGATTAGCTAAACCAGCCGGCGCTCGCGCTGCTCTTCGCAGGAGAAGCGCGTGCAGAGAGGTACAGCCGCCGAGAAGGGCGGCGAAACAGAAAAAATAGCCGAAAAATCGGCTATCTCTCCAGCCGCATCGGCCGCATCTTCAGTCCATCTCATAAATCGACCCCGACTTGCTGGCGAACAGCTCGGCGTACACCTTCTCGGCGTAGGCGTCGGTCATGCCGGCGATGTAGTCGGCGACGAAGCGCGGCCAGCTCCACTTGGCGCTGTGGCGCTCGTAATTCTGCAGCCAGTCGGTAGGGATGATGAGCCGGCCGGTCTCCGGCCGGATGAAGCTGTCCCACAGCCGCTGGATCATGATCTCGCTGCGCATCTGCAGCCGTTGGACGCGGAAGTCCTTGATGAGCGTCACCCAGGCGAGCTTTTTCAGAATCTCCATCGTCCGCAGCAGCTCGTAGTCGCATGCCCCGTCGCGCACGAACGTGACGCGCTTCCAGCCGCCCTCGTCGATGATGCCGATCCGCCCGGCGAACGTGCTCACCCAGCGCGCCTTGATCTCGCGGCGGGTCCGCGACGACTCGCGGCCGCAGGCGAGATAGATCTCTTCCCACTGGCCGATGAACGCGTCCAGCACGCGGCGCACCATCGCGGGGATGTCCACTTCCTCCCAGTGGAAGTCCTGATTGCCCTCGTCGTCGACGATTTCCTGGACGAGATGCGTCTGCAGGAACTCGCTTTCGAAAAAGCTGCGGTTCATGTCGATCTTGCCCGCACGGATGCCATCCTCGATGTCATGCGTCGAGTAGGCGATGTCGTCGCACAGGTCCATCAGCTGCGTCTCGAGCGTGCGCGCGCCCTCCGGCATTTGCCAGCGCTCGCGCAGCTCGCGGATGACCTCCCACTCGGGAGCGTAGGCGCCCTTGATGCGGCCGGGCTCGTCGAGGTTGTACGGATACTTGTTGACGGCCAGCAGCACGGCGGCGGTCAGGTCGAGCCCGCTGCCGCTGCCGGCGCGCTTTTCGAGGAACATGAGGATGCGGAAGTTCTGGGCGTTGCCCTCGTACTTCATGCCGTACTGTTCCTGCAGCAGCCGGTTCAGCACCTCTTCGCCCCGATGGCCGAAAGGCGGGTGGCCGAGGTCATGCGCGAGCGCCGCGCATTCCACGACGGCCGGACTGACGACCAGGCCCGGATGCTCGCCCTGCTCGACGAACGGATAGTGCTTGGCCAGCCGGCGCGCCGCCTCGCGGGCGATCTGCGACACCTCGAGGGAATGCGTCAGCCGCGTCCGGTAGTAGTCGCCCGATCCGGCGCCGAACACCTGCGATTTGCCTTGCAGCCGGCGGAATGCCGGCGATTGGATGAGCCGCGCGTAGTCGCGCTCGTATTCTTCCCGTTCCTCGCTGAAGGTGCCAAGGGCCGGTTCGTCCAGTCTCATATGCCGAATATCCATCTGCTGCCGCGTCCCCCTTGGCCGTGCCGAGTATTTTGCAAATTGTAGCATGAAGCGCGGGCGCTCCGGTAGAGCAAGCTGTCCCGCAGGACAGCCGCCATGGGAGCCCTGCCGTGCGGCGCAGCCAGCTCGCCATGCTGAAGAAGCCCTGCCGTGCGGCGTGGCCGGCCCGCCTGTGCCGCACTCCTTACAGCGCCGGCAGCCTCGCCATCGTCTGGCGCACGATCGCGCAGGAGCGCTCGAACAGCTGCCGCTCCGCCTCGTTCAGCCGCAGCTCCAGCACCTCCTGGATGCCGCCGCGCGAAAGGATGGCCGGCACGCCGATGCCGATGTCCCGCTGCCCGTACTCCCCGTCGAGAATGGCCGACACGGCCATGATCCGATGGTCGTTGTTCAGGATCGAGCGGGCGATCGCGGTCAGCGCGGCGGCGATGCCGTAGTGGGTGGAGCCTTTGCCGAGCAGGATCTCCCAGCCCGCATTGCGCGTGCGCAGCGCGATCTCGTCGAGGCTCAAGTCCCGGAACCGCTCGGGGTGCTGGGCCAGGATGTCCGCGAGCGGCTTGCCGCCGACCGTCACATGCGACCAGACGGGGAACTGGGACTCCCCGTGCTCGCCCATGACGTAGCCGTGCACGCTGCGCGGATCGACCGGCAGATGCTCGGACAGCAGCGTCTTCAGCCGGGCGGTGTCGATCGAGGTGCCGCTGCCGACGACGCGCTCGCGCGGCAGGCCCGACAGCTTCCAGACGACGTAGGTGACGATGTCGACCGGATTGGCCGCCACGAGGAAGATGCCGTCGAAGCCGGTTCCCATGATGCGCTCGATCATGCCCTGATACAGCCCGTAGGAGGAGTCGAGCAGATCGAGCCGCGTGCGGCCGTCGCCCGGATTCTCTCCCGCGCAGAGGAGGATGAGGTCCATGTCGCCGCATTCGTCCAGCGATCCGGCCCGCACCTTCGTGCGCGAGTGGCTGAAGTCCACGCAGTGGGAAAGGTCCAGCGCCTGGGCTTGCGTCCGCTGCTCGCTCCGGCCGACGAGCAGGATCTCGTCGCATACCGACTGGTTGAGCATCGCGTAGGCGCAGCTCGCCCCGACCTGACCGGCTCCGATGATGGCGGCCTTGCGCAGTTTTCCCGTCATGTCCATCCGCTCCTTCGCTCGGCTTCGGAGCCTCGCCCCGATTCGCCGGTATGGAACAAAATATGCCCGATCGCCCGTCCAGTGTCAAATAAATGTTAGCATAGATCACATAATCATCGAAAGGCCCGTACATAGCCGCGCCCGTGCGGCCGACCGGCCGCCGTCATCCAGCGAGGCGCCGCGCGCTGGGAGCTGCGCGAGGCGGATACGAGCCGGAGTCAAAAAGGCATCCTCCGCGTCCAGTCACGCAGAAGATGCCTTTTTTGGAACGGACTCGTGCCTCGCGCGCAAGCAGCCGCGCCTCTCGCAACGACTCTCGGATCCAGCCGCGGCCCGCGGAGCCGCGCCTCCGGCTCGCATCGGCCCTCCGCTTACCCCCGGCGCTCCGCCGCGTCGCGGATGAGCCGGTGCAGCAGCGGCAGCGGATCGGCCGGAGCGGCCGCCGCCATGCGGGCGTCCAGCTCCGGGCCGCTGTCCGCAAGAGCGCGCAGCTCCTGCATCAGCGTGACGGTGGACAGCTTCTCCTCCGGCAGCACCCGAGCCAGACCGGCCGCCTCGAACGAGGCGGCGTTGCGGATCTGGTCGCCGCGGCTCTGCGCCAGCGTCAGCGGCACGAGCAGCATCGGCTTGCGCAGCGCGAGCAGCTCGAAGATCGCGTTGGCTCCGGCCCGCGAGAGCACGGCGTCCGCCAGCGCCAGCACGTCGGGCAGCTCCTCGGACAGGTACTCGAACGAACGGTAGCCGTCCGTGGCCTCCATCAGCTCGGAGCCGCCGCCGTCCGCTTCCTCGGAGCCGCCCGTCCCGGCCGGCCTCGATGCCTCTGCGCCTGTCGCGGAGCGTCCGTCCGCCGGAGCCGCCGGCCCCAAATCTCCGCCTGCGGCGGGGGCGATCGGCGCGCCGCCGATGCGGACGATCGGCCCGCTCGGCTGGAGGGCCGGATCCCGCGGAGCGGCTCCCGCCGCCGCTTGAGCCGGCGCCTGCCCTTTGCCGCGCAGATGCACGACCTGCCAGCGCGGCAGCAGCTCCGGGAGCGCCTCGTAGATCGCCTCGTTGAGGCGGCGCGAGCCGAGGCTGCCGCCCATGACGAGCAGCACGGGGCGGCTGCGGTCGAAGCCGCACAGCCGCCGGCCGCGCTCGGCGTCGCCGCTGTACAGCTCCGGACGCACGAGCGGGCCGGCCTGCACGACCTTGGCGCTTTTGATGTAGGCGGCCGTTTCCGGGAATGTCGTGCAGACGGCCGTCGCGCACGGAATCGCGATCCGGTTGGCGAGGCCCGGCGTCACGTCGGACTCGTGGATGATCGCCGGCACGCGGTTCAGCTTGGCGGCCAGCACGACCGGCACGCTGACGAAGCCGCCCTTGGAAAAGACGACATCCGGCTTCAGCTTCCGGATAAGCGAGGCCGCCTGCACCAGCCCCTTGCCGACGCGCAGCGCGTCGGTGACGTTTTTGCGGTCCCAGTAGCGCCGCAGCTTGCCGGTCGAGACGGAGTGGTACGTCACGCCGTCGATCGGCTCGATCAGGGAGCGCTCGATGCCGTCCCGCGAGCCGATGTAGTGCACGCTCCAGCCGTCCGCGAGGAGGCCGGGGATGAGCGCCAGATTGACGCTCACATGGCCCGTCGTGCCGCCGCCGGTGAGCACGATGCGCTTGCGCTTGCCGCGGCTCGGCAGCGCCGTTCCGCCCCGATGGCCGGCTTCATCGCGCTCGGCATCCGCGCCCCGGAGCTCCATGTCGGCGCGCTCCGCCTCCGCGACTGGCGCGCCCGCCGCTTCCTTTCGGTTGTGCTCCATGCGCTAGCCCCGTTCCCAGGCTTCGCGCCGCAGGACGCGCACGCCCTCCGGTCCGGCGATGTAGGCGGCATCGGCCATGCCGACGAACAAGCCGGTCTCCAGCACGCCGAGCAGCCCCTTGAGCTCGCGGTCGAGCGCGCCGGGATCCTCGATCAGGCCGAAGTCGCAGTCGAGCACGTAGTTGCCGTTGTCGGTGACGACCGGCTGGCCGTCCCGCTCGCGGCGCACGGCGCGGCAGCCGGCGGCCTCGACGCGGCGCGCGGTCGAGCGCCAGCCGTACGCGGCGATCTCGACCGGCACGGTGAACGCGCCGAGCTTGCCGACCGCCTTGGACTCATCGGCGACGATGACGAGCCGCTTGGACACGGCCGCCACCATCTTCTCGCGGAAATGCGCCGCGCCGCCGCCCTTGATGAGCGCCAGCTCCGGCGTCACCTCGTCCGCGCCGTCGATCGTGACGTCGAGCGGCTCGAGCTCCGACAGCTCCGCAAGCGGAATGCCGAGCTCGAGCGCCAGCTTCTCGGTCGCGTCCGAGGTCGGCACGCCCGTGAAGCGCAAGCCTTCCTCCTTCATGCGCCGTCCCAGCTCCAGAATCGTATAGTAGACGGTCGATCCCGTTCCGAGTCCGACCTTCATGCCGCTCGCGACCGCTTCGGCCGCCTGGATGCCCGCCGCCTGCTTGAAATTCATCGTTTCGTTTCCTCCCGATTCGTTGGTCTGTCCGCACGGGTCAAGCTCTTCGCGCGTCACCTGTCTCTTTCGCACATTAGACGGTTCCGAAAGCCTTGTCAAATGCGAACAAGCCCTTTTGCCGCCGCCCGCGCGAACTTTTTCTGCGGCGGCCGGCCCGCGGCCCCTGCTATCCGGCCGGCCAAGTCTGGTATACTGGAAGATGCCGGCTTCTCCCGCCTTCCGCGGGCTGCGGAGCCGCCACTTGAATCTCCAGACAGGCGGGTGCCGAGTTGATCTACTTCCAGCAGGCCTATTCCCTTTTTTATGTGCTCAATATCGTTCTGGCCATCGCGGTCATCTTCCTCGAGAGGCGCAACATCGCCTCGACCTGGGCATGGCTGATGGTCCTTTATTTCCTGCCCGGCATCGGCTTCGTGCTCTATCTGCTGCTCGGGCAAAACCTCAGCCGCCGCAAGATCTACAAGTTCAAGCTGAGCCAGCTCAAAAATGCCCGCCAGCGGCTGAAGACGCAGCAGCGCATCGTCGAGAAAGGATTGTATTCCTTCAACGACCCGCTCATGACCTATTACCAGGATATGGTCTACATGAACCTGGTATCGAGCGACGCGCTGTTCACGCAGGACAACGAGGTCGAGGTGTTCACCGACGGCGAGCGCAAGTTCGACTCTCTGCTGCGCGACATCGAGGAAGCGACGCATCATATCCATCTGATGTATTACATCATCCGGGCGGACAAGCTCGGCAAGCGCGTGCTGCACACGCTTTGCCGCAAGGCGGAGGAGGGCGTCGAGGTGAGGCTCATCTACGACGACATCGGCAGCATCCGGCTGAATAAGAAATACTTGCGCATGCTGCTCCGGGCCGGCGGCCAGGTAGGCGCCTTCTTCCCGTCGAAGATCTTCTTCATCAATCCCCGGCTCAACTACCGCAACCATCGCAAGATCGTCGTCATCGACGGCAAGATCGGCTATGTGGGCGGATTCAACATCGGCGACGAGTACGTCGGCAAGGTGAAGCGCTTCGGCTTCTGGCGCGATACGCATCTGCGCATCCAGGGCGGGGCGGTGGCGCAGCTGCAGGGCCGGTTCCTGCTCGACTGGAGCCTCGCCTCGACGCAGCCCTTCCTGACCGACAGCCGCTACTATCCGGCGCCGGAGGCGGGCGGCAGCGTCGGCATGCAGATCATCTCCAGCGGCCCGGACTCCGAGTGGCAGCATATCAAGAACGGCTACATCAAGATGATCAACTCGGCCAAGATGTCGGTGATGCTGCAGACGCCGTACTTCGTGCCGGACGACAGCCTGCTCAGCGCGCTCAAGATGGCCGCTCTGTCCGGCGTCGACGTCAAGGTGATGCTGCCGAGCAAGCCCGACCATTTCTTCGTCTACTGGGCGTCGCACTCGTACTTCGGCGAGCTGCTCTCGGCGGGCGTGAAGTGCTATCTGTACGAAAACGGCTTCCTGCACGCCAAGACGCTCGTCGTGGACGGCAACATCGCCTCCGTCGGCACGGCGAACATCGACATCCGCAGCTTCAAGCTGAACTTCGAGGTCAACGCGTTCATCTACGACTCCGCGACGGCCATGCGGCTGCAGCGGATTTTCCAGGACGACCTGCTCCATTGCCGGGAGCTGTCGCTGGAGGATTACGATTCCCGCTCGCTCTGGAACAAGTTCAAGGAATCGGTCAGCCGGCTGCTGTCGCCGATCCTCTGACGCGAGGTATGGTATAATAGAGTCTTATCCACAGAAAGGATGGTTCCCATGTCCCTGGACGTTACCGCCGTCGGCAAGGCCATCCTGGATCAAGAAGACCGCCTTGCCGAGCGGATCACCCGCCTGCAATACGAGCGTCAGCCCGAGCTGCAGCAGAAATTCGGCGAGATCGGCTGGATCAAGACGAAGCAGGATACATCCTATACGCTCAAGTACCTCGCCGAGAGCATCCACCTCGAAAGCCCGCTGCTGTTCTCCAGCTACATGACCTGGCTGAGGGTGCTGCTGCAGCAGTACCAGGTCTGCACCGAGGACCTGTACGTCAACATCCTCTGCTTCCAGGAAGTGCTGCGGCAGGAGCTGGACGAGGAGACGTACCGCTATGCCACCCCTCATCTCGAGGCGGCGCTGCGCCAGCTCGGCTCGGATGCCGAGCAGCAAGGCTCCTATCTTGAGGAGAGCGGCATGGCCGCGGAAGCGACCGCCTATACCGAGCTGCTGCTGGAAGGCCGCCGGGCCGAAGCGAGCCGGCTCGTCATGGATCTCGTCGATGGCGGCGTGCCGCTGCAGACGATCTATCTGGACATTTTCCAGCAATCGCAGTACGAGATCGGCCGGCTCTGGCAGACGGGCCGCATCACGGTCGCCCAGGAGCATTACTGCAGCGCGGCTACGCAGCTCGTCATGTCGCAGCTGTTTCCTTACCTGTTCAACCAATCCCGCAAGGGACTGAAGCTCGTCTCGGCCTGCGTCGGGGGCGAGCTGCATGAGATCGGCCTGCGCATGGTGACGGACATCTTCGAGCTGAACGGCTGGGATACGTACTATGTCGGGGCCAACGTGCCGGCGCGCTCGCTCATCGAGCTGCTCAAGGACTACAAGGCCGACGTGCTCGCGATCTCCTGCACGATGACCTATCACGTCAGCCTCGCCCGCGAGCTGATCGCCGCCGTCCGGCAGGATCCGGACATCGGCGGCATCGTCGTCCTGGTCGGGGGCTATCCGTTCAATACCGACCGGGAGCTCTGGCGCGCGATCGGCGCGGACGGATATGGCCGCGACGCCGAGCAGTCCGTGCGTGTGGCGACGGAGCTGACCGGCCGAAAGGGGCGATCAGGCGCATGCCAGGCATGAATGCGGCTCCGCCGCAAGACCATCGGGTTGTCTCCCTGCTGTGCAAGCGCACGGGAGAGATCGCGCAGATCATCCGGGACGATTTCGGGCTTGCCCCTCATCTGGACGGGGGAGGCAGCGTCTTTTCCTTGATGGACGAGCAGAACCGGCTCAAGTTCCAGGATTTCCTGCTCCGGCTGGAGCGGGACAAGGCCGTCTACAACTGGGAGCTCAACCTGACGCTCGGAGGGCGCACGGAGCTGTTCTACTTCAACGGCGGCGTCGTGGACGACCGGCTGCTCGTCGTCGGCGCGACCTATCATCCGGGCTACTCTTATTTCTACGACGAGCTGACCAAGATCAACAACCAGCAGATGGTGACGCTGCGCGAGACGATCAAGAAGCTCTCGGGCCAGGTCGTCGAAAAGATGGAGCAGGAGCTGCGCGCCTTCGACGAGTTCTCGGCGCTCAACAACGAGCTCGTCTCGGTGCAGCGCCAGCTCGCCAAGACGAACATCGAGCTGAAGCTCGCCAAGGAAAGCGCCGAGCAGGCGAACCGCTCCAAAAGCGTGTTCCTCGCGACGATGAGCCACGAGATCCGTTCTCCGATGAACGGCATCATCGCGATGAGCGAGCTGCTGGCGCAGACCGAGCTGAGCGGACAGCAGCGGGAGTCGGTGTCGATCATCCTGGACTCCGGGCAGCTGCTGCTGACGATTCTGAACGACATCCTCGACCTGTCCAAGATCGAGGCGGGCGAAATGAGGCTCGATCGCGCCGAGTTCGACCTGCGGGCGGCGGTCCAGCATACGCTGGGGCTGCTGCAGTCCCGGGCGAAGCTGCAGCGGACGGCGCTGCGGACCTACATCGATCCGCGCATCCATCCGGAGGTGCTCGGCGACGGGGGACGGTTCCGCCAGATCCTGCTCAACCTCGTCGGCAACGCGGTCAAGTTCACGCAGGACGGCGAGGTGGAGACGCGCCTGTTCCTGCTGTCGCGCAGCGGCGGCCGGCAGCGGCTGCGGCTCGAGGTGCGGGATACCGGCATCGGCATTTCCGAGGAGCATGCCGGCAAGCTGTTCACGCCTTTTTTCCAGGTCGACCATTCCCTCACCCAGCGCTTCAGCAGCACGGGCCTCGGGCTCTCGATCACCAAGCATCTCGTGGAGCTGATGGGCGGGCAGATCGCCGTGGAAAGCAAGCTCGGCGAAGGCTCGGTGTTCGGCATCGAGCTGGAGCTGGAGCAGGCCGCCTCCCCTGCGGAGCCGGCGAACGGAGGGCGCTCCGCGGCGCGCAGCCGGCTGAAGGCCAAGGACAGCCGCTCCGTCATCCTGCTGGCCGAGGACAATCCGGTCAACCAGCATGTCGCTACGCTTCAGCTGCGCAACCTCGGCTTCGAGACCGTCGTCGTGGCGTCCAATGGCGAGGAGGCGATGGAGCTGTGGCGCCAGCATGAGCCGAGCCTCATCCTGATGGACAACCAGATGCCGCTCATGAGCGGCTTGGAGGCCGCGGCTGCCATCCGCGAGGAGGAGCGGCGCCAAGACATGCCGCGCGTGCCGATCGTCGCCTTGACGGCCGGCGCGCTTGCCTCCGAGCGCAGCAAGGCGTTCGAGGCCGGCATGGACGCCTTCCTGACGAAGCCGGTCACGCTCGACAAGCTGGCCGCCGCGCTGCTGGAATGGCTGCCCGATGCCCAAGGGCAGCAGGAGCTGCGGCAGCCGGGAGCGGACGAGGCCGAGGGGGCGGAAGCGGCGGAGCTGATCCACGTTGCGACGCTCGAGGACATCGCTCCGCGGCCCTGGAGCGCGGACGACCGCTCGATGCTGGAGCATCTGCTTGCGCTGTACGAGCAGGATACGCCGGCCAAGCTGCAGCAGCTTCGCGAGGCCGCCGCGCTGGACGAGCACGACCTCATGGAGCGGCTGGCGCACAACGTCAAGTCGGCCTCGCTCAGCATCGGTTTTGCCGGCGTGGCGAAGCTCGCCCTGGAGCTGGAGCAGAAGGCGAAGTATGGAGCCGGCGGCTACGAGCCGGAGCTTGCGCTGCTGGAGCTGCGCTACGGCGAGTCTTGCGCGGCTTGCCGGGGGCTTTTGGAAGAAGCATAGAAATGGATTGCGGCGCCTCCGATCGGGGTAAGTCTCTACCAAGAGACCCGACAAGGAGGCGTTTTTCATGGCGATTCGATATGTAGGGGTGTATGAGCGGGATGCGCAGGCCGAGCAAGCGCTCGGCGAGCTGCAGCGCGCGGGGTTCAGCCGGGACGAGCTGTCGGTGCTGACGCGAGACAGGGAGCGGTATGACGGCGTGCTGGACGAATCCGGAACGATGGCGCCCGAAGGCATCGCCGCAGGCGTGACGACCGGCGGCCTCGCCGGCGGCACGGTCGGCTTGCTGGCCGGCCTCGGGGCGCTGGCCATCCCGGGCATCGGCCCGATCATCGCGGCCGGTCCGATCGTCGCCGCTCTTGGAGGCGCGGCTGTCGGCGCGAGCACGCTCGGCATCGTCGGCGGGCTCGTCGGCATGGGCTTCGCGGAGAGCGAGGCCAAGCGCTACGAGAAAGAGGTGCAGGACGGACGCATCCTTGTCTTCGTCGAAGCGGCTCCGGAGGATGCGCGCGATGCGATCGGCATCCTGGGCGCTGCCGGCGCGCTGCGCACCGAGCGCGTCGACGACGAGCCGCGCGCCGGCGGCGATGTGACGCTGCTCTGATCGCCGGAGCGGAGGCGGCAGCGATCGCACGAAGCTGAACAGGGCTGTCCGAAGATCTCCATCCTGAGATCTTTGGACAGCCCTTTTTGCGAGCAGGATCGGGTAGGAAGACGAGATTACATGGCTTGCAGCCTCTCCGAGCCGGACGCTGCAGAAGGATTGCGTTCGCGCTCGAGCAGCTGCCGGACGCTGCCTCGACCTTCTCGCCTACGGCCGCCGCACAGAGCCGTCAGTCAGCTCTACGCCTTCGGCGCTTCCAGGTTGACGACATCCCCGCTGTAGGACACCGTCGCCTTGAGCAGCTCGGTGAACAGCGCGAGCGGCACGGTCAGCCGGCCTTTGCCGTCTACGACAGGGGCCGCCCCGAGCCGGACCGGAGCCGACTTGTCGACGCTGTAGCTGTCGAGTCCTTTGGATACGGCGGTCCACGTGTCGCCCTTGCTCAGCTCAAGCGTGCTCGTCGCGGCGGTCCACTTCGTCTTGTAGCCGAGCGCTTCGGCGACCTGGCGCGCCGGAATCATCGCGACGCCGTCCTTGCTTTGCGTCACGCCGATGCCTTCGAGAGGCTGGCCCTGCACCTGAACGGCGAGCACGGGCTCGGGCGAGCCGGCTTCCGGCAGCGCGATCGGGAATTCCGGAGCTCCGGTCGCATACGGCGCGATCTCATAGGGCTGGAACACGACGCGCGCCTTGCCGCCCGAGATGTAGAACGGCTGCTCCTCCTTCACGCCCGCGAATCCGTCCTCGAAGTACAGCTCGGGATGGGCCGCGATCTGGCGCTTGATCTCCTTGTCGACATGCTCGGCGTAGTCCTCTCCGTAAAGCGTCGCCAGCGTCATGTACGAAGCCTCGGCGCCGTTCGCGACGTTGTACGTATCGATGCGGCTGATGCCATGGGCGCCTCCGCTATAGATGTAGGTATTCAGCTTCAGGGAGAGGAAGCCCCCGTCCACGAGCGACTCGCTGCGGGCGGCGGAGAACTGCAGCTTGATCTCATGCTTATGGAATGGATAAGATTCCTTCTGCGACGAAGCCCGATCCTCCTCCGCCTGCCTGGCCACCGCCTCGAGGTCTTTCAGCGCGGCGCTTTCGAGGATGCCGTTCAGCTGCTGCTGGAACTTGGCGTCCTTCAAGCCGCTCACGACCGGGATGTACAGGGAGGCCTCGTAGGCTTTCGTGCTGCGGACGATCTTCTTGACGGAAACGGCCGGGTGGACGGCTGTCTCGGCCGGCGCCGGCGTCGCGGCTGCGGCCGCGGCAGACGGGGCGTGGGAGCCGAGCGCCGCGCCTCCGAACAGGGCCGTTCCGGCCAGAGCGAGCATCAGCCTCCGGGCATGCTTTCCTTTTTGCGTACGAACGTTCATGATGCATTCCTCCTCCAACCGTGGTTGCCTTTTCTTTTCTTCTCTTCTTTTATCCTAGACTGCTTCGGCCGCCATAAGGTTACAGAAGGGTAACGTTTTGTCGAACGCCGTCAGCGAGGATCGGTCGAGGCGCCGCTTGCGCCGCGCGGCGTTCGGTTCAGATGGGGCGCGGAAGGGTAAAGTAAGGCTGTATCTTAGGAACCTTCAGGCAAAGGAGAGAATCATCATGGCAAAGGTAGCTTTTTTGCTCGGACCCCAGTTCGAGGACAGCGAGATGCAGGCCCCTTATGAGGCGATCCGGGCGGAAGGTCACGAGACGGTAATCATCGGCCTCAAGGCCGGAGAGAAGCTTGAGGGCAAGCAGGGCAAGGCCAGCTATACGACGGAGCTCGGCATCGCCGACGCGAAGCCGGAGCCGTTCGACGCGGCGGTCATTCCCGGGGGCTCCTCTCCGGAAGCGCTCCGCAACGACCCGTCGATCCAGTCGTTCGTACAGCGGCTCGACGAGGAGAAGAAGACGATCGCGGCGATCTGCCACGGACCGCAGATTCTCATCAGCGCCGGTCTGGCGAAAGGGCGGACGCTTACCTGCTATCCGCCGCTGCGGGACGATCTGGCGAATGCCGGCGCCCACTATGTCGATCAGGAGGTCGTCGTGGAAGGCAATTTCGTCAGCTCCCGCACGCCGGAGGACGAGCCGGCCTTCATCCGCGAGACGCTCAAAAGCATCGGCTCCCGCGTCAAGCAGTCGTCGCGCTGAGCATGCGCATTCCCGCCGCCGGACAAGCCGCTTCCTGCTGCTGTCCGGCGGTTTTTCGCGTTCATTTGCATGGAGGAGGCATTTTGGGTACGATGGAGAAAGCTGTAGAGGCGCGGCCGAAAAGCAAGGCTGGCGCGCCTATTTTCCAAAGGGAGTGCCGATGCCCGTATGAACCTGTCGATCCAGATCTCGCCGCTGTGGTCCTTGCTTATCCCGTTGCTCGGAGGGCTGGCGGTCATCATGGTGCGCGTCCGTTCCACCCGCAAGCCGACGACCTTGCGCAAGATCCTCATTCCGCCCCTCGGCATGGCGACCGGTTTTTTGATGTTCGTCGTGCCCGAGACGCATATACCGCTCCTCTGGGCGCTTTGCGCTTTCGCCGTCGGCGCTCTGCTGTTCTCCATCCCGCTTATCCTGACGTCCAAGATGGAGTTTGTCGGCGAAGATGTCTACTTGCGCCGCTCCAAGGCGTTTTTCTTTCTGATCCTTATTCTGCTGGCGATCCGTCTGGTGCTTCACGACGTCGTCGAGCAGTACGTTTCGGTGCTGCAGACCGCCTCGCTGTTCTTCCTGCTGGCGTTCGGCATGCTCGTGCCTTGGCGGCTCGCGATGGCGTACAAGTTCCGCCAGCTCCACCGGGATCGTGCCGGCGCTTCGCTGTCCTGACTGCGGCGGCGTCTGCTCCTGCAAAGGACGAGGCGGGCCCTGTCCGGTTCCTTCCGAGCCGATCGCCTGGGACTTGCCCGGGCAGGCCGGGCCGTGCTTTTCTGGATTTCAGAAAAGCACGGCTTTTTTCATCGGCGGACAGCGCCGCTCGGGACAGCCGGCAGCGGTTTGCCCTGGGCGATCCATGCGGCTTCGACATCCGGGGCGATGCGTTCGGGCTCGAAGCCGAGATCCTCGAGCATGTCGAGATCGCGGCTCCACTCCTGACCGGCCGTCGTCAAGTAGTCGCCGAGGAAGATCGAGTTGGCGGCGTATAGCGCCAGCGGCTGCAGCGAGCGGAGCGTCAGCTCGCGTCCTCCGGCGACGCGGATCTCCTTGTCCGGACAGACGAAGCGCAGCAGCGCCAGCAGGCGCAGCGCATCTGCGGGAGAGACGCGCTCGCTGCCGCCCATCGGCGTCCCTTCGACCGGATGGAGGAAGTTGACCGGAATCGAGTCCGCCCCAAGCTCTCGCAAGGCGAATGCCATCTCGATCCGATCGTCGATCGTCTCGCCGAGGCCGGCGATGATCCCGGAGCAGGGAGAGAGGCCCGCTTCCCGGACTCGGTCCAACGTCTGCAGTCGGTCTTCATAGCTGTGCGTCGATACGACCTGGCCATGATGCGCGGCGCTCGTATTGAGGTTATGGTTGTAGCGCTGCACGCCCGCCTCGCGCAGCTCTGCGGCCTGCTCGGCCGTCAGCTGGCCGAGGCAGGCGCAGATCTTGAGCGGCAGCTCCGCCTGGATGGCCCGGACCGCCTCGGCTACCCGCGCCGTCTCCCGTCGGCTTGGGCCGCGGCCGGAGGCGACGATGCAAAACGTGCCGACGCCTTGGGCATACGCTTTGCGGGCGGCTTCCAGCATCGCCTCGGGGCGGAGCAGCGCATAGCTGGCGATGTCGGCGCTTGAGACGATCGACTGGGAGCAGTACCCGCAGTCCTCTGGACAAAGCCCGCTTTTTGCGTTCAGGATGCGGTTCAGCTTGACCTTCCGGCCGAAATGATGGCTGCGAACGCGGAAAGCGGCCTGGAGCAGCGGCAGCAGCTCCAGGCGGTCGGCTTCCAGGACAAGGCGCGCCTCCTCGCGCGAGGGCGGACTCCCGGCAAGCGCTTTGTCGGCGAGCTTTTCCCAGAGGGACGGGCCATCGGCAGCGGAAACGGGATGCGGCATGTGGGGGAACCTCCTCTTTTGGTTAACCATATTGATTTATAATGTGGTTTACTAATAGGAGCTATTGTAGCAGTATCTTCCATAACCTGTAAAGGCGTCGATTGACTTTAGGAGGCTTGAATGCTAAGCTGAAGTCAACGTGTTAGATTGTATGCAATGTATAGAGGGGGAGTCCATCCCATGACACCTTCACGTCCGCCGCGCCCGAGCGCCGATCAGCCAGGCGCGGCGGGCCGGGCCCCGAGCCCTTCCTCGGAAGGGCTTGGAACCGGCACAGCAGCAGGAGCGCTCCCGCTGGATCTCCAGCTCTGTTTCGCCCTTTACGCCTGCTCCAAAGAAGTGACGAGGCTGTATCGTCCGCTCCTGCAGGAGCTGGGCATCACGTACACCCAATATGTGACGCTGCTGGCGCTGTGGGAGCAGGACGGGCTGCCGGTCAAAGGCCTGGGCAGCCGGCTTTATCTGGACTCGGGGACGCTCACGCCGCTGCTCAAGAAGCTGGAGGCGGCCGGGCTCGTGAATCGGATTCGGGACGGAGCGGACGAGAGGGTGCTGCGGGTGTACTTGACGGAGCAGGGACGGGCGCTGCAGATGCAGGCCGCGAACATCCCTCAGGAGCTGTGCCGCGTGCCCGGCATCGATCTGCAGGAGCTGGAGGAGCTGAGGGTTCGGCTGCAATCGCTCCATGGACGGATTCATCATCAGGTTGAGGAGGAGAGTTCAGATGGCTATCATCACGAACCATAAGCTTGAAACGCTCGGAGGAGAACCGGCGCAGCTGGCCGACTACGAAGGCAAGGTGCTGCTCGTCGTCAACACGGCCAGCAAATGCGGGCTGACGCCGCAATACGAGGGGCTGCAGGCGCTGTACGAGAAGTACAAGGATCAAGGGTTGGTCGTCCTCGGCTTTCCAAGCAATCAGTTCGGCGCTCAGGAGCCGGGCTCCTCGGATGAGATCGAGGGCTTCTGCAAGGTGAACTACGGCGTCAGCTTTCCGCTGTTCGCCAAGACGGATGTCAACGGCGCGAACGCCCATCCGTTGTTCCGGCAGCTGACGGCGGCAGCTCCGTTCCAAGGCTTCGACGACTCCGACAAAGGCCGCCGCTTCGCCAGCATGTTCAGCCCAGAGCAGCTGGAGAGCGACGACGTGAAGTGGAACTTCACCAAGTTTCTGATCGGTCGCGACGGCTCGATCGTCGGCCGCTTCGAGCCGAGCGTGCAGCCGCTGGATATCGCCCCGGCTATCGAGGAGCTGCTTTAGGCGGACGAGCCGACGCTTTGCTTTCGAGGCTCCGCTCTGCGAATCGAGCCGCGGATGCCGGCACCGATCCGCGGGCCGACTGGACCTTCGGGCGCGCTCAAGAGCAATCCGGACGTCCGGACGGATGGTCTTGCATCGCCCTGCCCCCTTATATCAGGGGGCTTTTTTGTGTACAATAGTAGGATATAGGTCATAGAAAGGTTGGGTGGTCGCATGGATCCGAAAAATCCTCCGATTTCTAATTTCATACGCGCAATCGTCGCTGACGACGTGGAGAGCGGCCGCACGCAGCAGGTCGCGACCCGATTTCCGCCGGAGCCGAACGGTTATCTGCATATCGGCCATGCCAAGTCCATCTGCCTGAACTTTGAGGTCGCCGATGAATTCAAGGGACGCACGAATCTGCGATTTGACGATACGAACCCAGTCAAGGAAGACACGGAATATGTCGAGTCGATTCAGGAGGACGTCCGCTGGCTCGGCTTCGAGTGGGAGGAGCTTCGGTTCGCGTCCGACTACTTCGAGGAGTTCTACGAACGGGCGCTGCTGCTCATCCGCAAAGGGCTGGCCTATGTCGACGATTCGACGCCGGAAGAGATGCGGGAGCTGCGTGGCACGCTGACGCAGCCTGGGCGCAACAGCCCGTACCGAGACCGCAGCGTCGAGGAGAACCTGGACCTTTTCGGCCGCATGAGGGCAGGCGAATTCCCGAACGGAGCCCGCGTGCTGCGCGCCAAGATCGACATGAGCTCGCCGAACATCACGATGCGGGATCCGGTGCTGTACCGAATTTCCCACGCTCATCACCATCGGACCGGCGATGCCTGGTGCATCTATCCGATGTATGATTTCGCCCATCCGCTCAGCGATGCGATCGAGGGCATCACGCATTCCATCTGCACGCTCGAGTTCGAGGATCACCGTCCGCTGTACGACTGGGCGATCGAGCAGTGCGAGATGGAGTCGCGGCCGCGCCAGTACGAATTCGGCCGTCTCAATCTGACCAATACGGTCATGAGCAAGCGCAAGCTCAAGCAGCTGGTCGACGAAGGCATCGTCGACGGCTGGGACGATCCGCGCATGCCGACGATCAGCGCGCTGCGCCGCAAAGGCTTCACGCCGGAGGCGATCCGCACGTTCTGCCGCGAGATCGGCGTCGCCCGCGCTTACAGCATCGTCGACGAGCAGATGCTGGAGCATTTCATCCGTGAGGATCTGAAGCTCAAGGCTCCGCGCACGATGGCGGTCGTGCGGCCGCTGAAGGTCGTCATCACCAACTACCCGGAAGGGCAGGTCGAATGGCTCGAGGCGGAGAACAACAATGAGAACGAAGAGATGGGCACGCGCCAGATTCCGTTCTCGCGCGAGATCTACATCGAGCAGGACGACTTCATGGAGAACCCGCCGGCCAAGTACTTCCGCCTGTTCCCAGGCAATGAAGTCCGGCTCAAGCACGCCTACTTCATCAAGTGCGAGGAAGTCGTGAAAAATGAAGCCGGCGAAGTCGTCGAGCTGCGGTGCACCTACGATCCCGAGACGAAAAGCGGCACCGGGTTTACCGGCCGCAAGGTCAAGGGCACGCTTCATTGGGTCGAAGCCTCGCATGCCGTTTCGGCGGAGTTCCGTCATTTCGAGCCGCTCATCACGAGCGAGGCCGAGGAGGGCGACAAGACCTTCCTGGAGTGCATCAACCCGGATTCGCTGCAAGTGCTCGGAGGCTTTGTCGAGCCCGGCATGAAGGAAGCGGCAGCCGGAGACAAGTTCCAGTTCTTCCGTCACGGCTATTACAGCGTCGATCCGAAGCTGACGACTTCCGAGCGTCCCGTTTTCAATCGCGTCGTCTCGCTGAAAAGCTCGTTCAATCCGGCGCAAGCCTGATCTTTCCAACATGATGAAGAAGCCGTCCTTTCCCGCGATGAAGCTTGC
The DNA here is from genome assembly GCF_037965485.1 of Paenibacillus sp. FSL W8-1187. NCBI lineage: Bacteria > Bacillati > Bacillota > Bacilli > Caryophanales > Paenibacillaceae > Paenibacillus > Paenibacillus sp. FSL W8-1187. The sequence goes on along the minus strand of NZ_CP150181.1, from coordinate 5,220,669 downwards.
GGCGATCGGGCGGCTTTTGGTTATTCGCGGCGGAAGCCTCTGCTCTCTAGAGCAGAGGCTTCCGTTTCTTCTCTCCATGAGAGGGTCTAGCTTTCTCCTCTGAACATGAAAAAGCGGCCCCGAAGGGCCGCTTTTTTGCTGGCTAAGGAAGGATTAGTTCGAGAGGCCAGCGATCGGCAGATAGCGTGCGATCATCGTTGCCGCTTCAGCACGGTTAGCAAAGGCGTTTCCTGCGATCGCAGTCGAGGATTGGCCGTTCACGATGCCGGCTTTCACAGCAGCGGCGACCTCAGCTTTTGCCCATCCGAGGATTGCCGTATCCTTGAATCCAGCCAGAGCTGCGTTTGCATCCGCATCCGACAGCTTGATGGATTTTCCGGCGTACTCCGTCGCGCGAACGACGATAGCGGCTACCTCTTTACGAGTGATTGGCGCGTTCGGGTTGAAGTTGCCTTTCTCGTCCCCAATGACCAGGCCGATTTCAGCAGCAGCAGCTACCGTGCCGGCATACCATTTGGTGGAGATGACGTCGTTGAACTTGTAGGTCGACGACGTTACAGGCTGTACTCCCAGCGAACGGATGACCAGCGCTGCGAATTCCGCACGCGTGATGCCGCGTTTCGGCTCGAACAGGTTTTTGCCCGTACCTTCAACGATCAGCTTCTCGGAGAGGGACTCGACAGCGTTCTTGGACCAGAACGGCAGCGCGTCATTGAAGCGAGCCGTCTTGCCTTGAATCACCGTGTAGATGGAGGAACCGTCACGCTTCAGCGTAGCGATCGTCTTGTCGTCTGCCTTGGCGAACGTGCTAGGCACGAAGCTCAGCTCTTTCGCGGTCGGGTTGAACAGGACGCCTGCAGCGCTTGGCGTAGCGGCCGAAGTCAGAGGAATCGTACGTTGTACGAGTTGTCCGAACTTCTCGATCGGGAGCTCCTTGCCGCCGCCGACAGCTACAACTTTGAAGTCGTAAGCGTCAGCCAGCTGCGTCGCGCCGACTGCTTTCACGGCATCGTTGACGGCTTTCGCCGCATCGCCTTCAAGCTTCTTCATTTCCACGCGGATGACCAGATCTTTCAGCTCGACCCCGAGGGATTTCGCCAGATCAGCCAGTTTCAGCGCAGCAAGCGGAAGCGTGATGGATACGCCGGCATCGTTGTAGATGGTCAGCGTCTTGCCGCTCAGCAGAGCGTCAGCAGGCAGATAAACCGTGTCCGTAGTCGTTTTGATACGGGCGTTTTCGTCTGCTGCCAGAGCTGCGATCAACCGGTCGCGGTTAACTTTACCGTCAGCACCGATGATGTCGCCCGTTGGAGGAGTGATGCCGCCGCCCCATCCGCTGCCACCGCTCATGATGTTGTCTACACGACCGTATACGACACCTCCAACAACGCTTTTGTCAGCGTATTGAAGGCTGTAGTAAGTCGAGTTTGCAACGGTAGAATCGATGGTGTAATGATAGCGACCATTGGTGTATGTACTGTACGTCGCATACACCGTGGTTCCAACCGTATCGTTCTCGCCGTAGACTTGAATCGCGATGCGGTTCAGCCCATCGACGTACACATCGCCGTTCACATAAGTATCACGGTCGACATACACGGTACCTGTTACGCGGTTGTCCTTAGCGGAAAGACCGGTAAAGTTAGAAGCCGCGAATGCTAGAATCGGAGACAGAGCGGATACCATCATCATGAAGACGAGCAAAGCCGCAGTCTTTTTTGTTACAAGCTTTTTCATAATTTTCATTTCACCTCCTTTCGAGAAAATAAATGGAAATCAAAAGGGCAGTAAGAATCCTTGTGATTCTGCGCTTGCAGATCACTGTTCTTGAAGCTATGCAACTCGTTTCCCTCCTTAATGCCTTTAGTAGAACTCTTTCTCGGGAGTCCTGCAGAGATAAAAGTTATTATAAGCAAGAATCCCGAGAAAGAAAAGGGTCTTTGTGGTAATTTTGTAAAACTATCGGGTATTCGGTAGTATCCTGTCGATGAGTGTAAAAATCAGGACGCTATGAGCTGATTAACCAGCTTTTCCTCGTTTGAATCCGCTTGAATCAATTTCTCTTTCAGAGCGTCATCCTTCTGTCCCAGCTTTTCCAAGGAAGCAATGTAATAGCGGACAGCAGAGCGCGAGGTTCCCGCAGCCGTCTGAGCTTCTTGAGATTCATCGGCTGGGGTGAGAGCATCGCCGATAGACGGTTTCAATACTTCTACCGCTTCTGCAAAACGTCCGGAGTGGAAGTCGACTTGTCCCATCGCTTGGCGGATGGTCGTCGAGATGTCGAAGCGGCGGCCTTGCAGCTGCTCCGGCGGCAAATCCTTGAGCTTGTCGGTCCTCGATACGACTTCCTCGTAAAGCTCGGAGGCGCGACCCCAGCTCTGTTCGTAAGCAGGATCTTCATTGCCGTGTTCATTCAAGCCGAGATCGGCATACTGCTTGATTCCCATTTCGTAAAGCGTAATATCCCACGGGAACTTGACCAATCCGTCCTCGATGATCGCGATCGCTTCCTTTACGTTTCCGGCCAAAAGACGGTTGTTGTATTCAGCCTGTATGATTTGACGCTCGTACGGGTCATGAAGTTGCGCTTTTTGAAGATTTTTTTTAGCTTGGTCTAAATAGTCGGCATTTTGCGTCTGCTGATAGACTTGCGTCAGCCAATCGGCCTTGACCAAATAGTATTGGGTATTGGAGGGAGAAAGCGAGATCGCTTTGTCCAAAGCCGGGAAAATCTGGTCAATCGACGCTTGTTGCTGAGCAAGGGCGCGAGCCTTGTCGAACTGGATATAGGAAGCATAGAACCGGTAGGCGAATACGCCGACAAGAATGGTCAAGGCAGCCAATACAGTCGGATAGAGTCGATTGAAGGCGGTCTTTTTCAAAGCGAGTTTAGGCAGGGACAACTCCTTGTCGTAGACGCCGATCATGCTGCCGAGAGAGAAGAAGACGATGGCTGCGATGGAAATATAGCTCATGTCGAAGTCGAAGAAGCTATGAAGCAGGATGGAAACGGTGAAAATATAGTAGATGAGCTGGCTGCCGCGCTTCTCCGGATGGCGGATCCAGCTGCGGACGAACAGGAAGTAAGCGAGCGCGAACACCGCGAGGTGAAGAAGCAAGCCGATCCAGCCTGTTTCGACGAGCAACTGAATGAGATAGCTGTGGGCCTGGTTGCTGGTATAAGGGTTCGACTGATATTGCTGGTAAAGGGCTTGCCAGCCGCCCCCCCCTGCTCCGAACAGCGGATAATCGGCCGCGATGTCCAGACCGTTTTCATAAAACGTCGCCCGCTCGAGCACGCTATGCTGCTTGAAGCTGATGTTCTCCAGGCGGTTGGCCAGGTTGGCAGGGAGCAGGTCCCGCACAGCGGAACTGGACAAGACGAGCGCGGCACCGATGACGGCTAGAACAATCATTGCGGCTGGAGCGGCGAGATAAGAGATCTTGCGCTTGGAGAATGATTCGAGGCCGCGTTCTAAAGCAGGCTCGATCCAACGATTGACTGCGAGCACAAGGAGCATGGCGACAAGAGAAGCGCCGAGGAGAGCGCCCCAGCCCGCCAGAGCTTCCGAGCTGAAGAGCGGCATCAGCTTTTCAGGTGGGATTTGAGATCCGCTTTCGTTGAAACGGAGCACTTGCTGGGCGATCGTGAAGGCTTTTGACTCGATGACGCCCAGTACGGCAAAGGAAACGCCGACGGTGATGAAAAGATGCAAGACATAGACAAGCTGTTTGCTGACCTTCAGAAACGGCATCGTCAGCAGGACGGCTGCCGGAATGACGACCAGCGCGGCGCGCGAGTAGGTCAGCATGAACGACACGAATACCGGGACGAGCATGAACGCATGGATTCCGATCCAAAGGCGTTTTTTCGCATGAGTCGTGTAATAGGCTGCCGCCAGCAGGATGGCGATCAGCAAGGCGGCATATGTATTCGGATACTGGAAGACAGAGGTCATCCGATAAGTGCCGAGCTGGAACCAGAGCGCGTCGGGGTACCAATATTGGCCGAACAGGTTGAGGATGCCGAACCAGACGAGCACGTAGCTGGTCAGGATCAGAATGGTCTCGAGCGCAACTCTCGTAAAGCGGTTGTCGTTATAATAGAGACCGAAGACAAAGAAGGAAGCGAGCAGGCAGCTGACCATCATCATGATGTTGGCTGTATTGTCGGAGGCGGCTCCGATGGAGGAGATGGCGAAGCTGAGCGGGAGCAGCCAGATGGCGATGGAAAGGATCGCTTTCCAGCTGTTCATGGTCCAGACCTTGAATAGGTGCACGGACATGAGGAGCACGAAGCAGAGGGAGTAGATTGAGGCGCCGATCAGCTTCTTCTCGAAGTTGAAGTCATACCCGTTGAATAAGCCGGCTTTGAACGTATACATCAGGAAGAAAATGGCCGCCATGAGAATCGCTGCCCACTTTAGCAGGGATACGTCAGATTCTTCCTTTTTGATGTACTTGGGTGGTGAAGGTTGTCGATTCATGGTAAACTCCTTTAATAGTATTACACGTATTTTATCGGTTTTATAGAGTAATTACAAAGCTAAATCTTGAGTGTGAGAGGGGCAGGGATCCATCCAAACTTAACAAAAAATTGATGATGATTTTATACATAGAAAGGAACAATGAAATGGCGATTTACTGGCAGAATTTTATTAAATATAGATATCTTTTAAAAGAACTTGTTTTCAATGAAATCAAATTGAAGTATAGAAGATCCGTGCTAGGCATCGTTTGGAGCATTCTTCAGCCGTTGATGATGATGATTGTCCTTACTCTGGTATTTTCCAGCGTATTCAAAAGCGATATTCCCCATTTCGCCGTCTACGTCCTGACTGGAAGAATCATTTGGGACCTGTTTTCCCAATCTACGATTCAATCCATGAATGCAATTGTCGACAACGCTTCGCTGATAAAAAAAATGTATGTTCCCAAGTATATCTTTGTATTGTCAAAGACCATATCATCATTGGCGAATGTTCTTTTCTCGATAGTAGCCCTCTTCCTAGTTATCCTATTGACGGGCGTTAAACTGACGCCTGCAATTTTGCTTCTGCCTCTTCCCATTCTATATACATTCCTGTTCGCTACTGGCTTGGGCCTTCTGCTTTCAGCCTACAATGTCTTCTTTCGAGACTTAGGGTATCTGTATGAGGTTTTTCTTACGGCATGGATGTACTTCACCGCCCTTTTTTACCCTGTGAGTATCATTCCGACTGAACTCCGATTTCTTCTCGACTTCAACCCGGTCTATCAGATGCTGAAGATATTTCGTGATATTACTATGTATGGTACAGTTCCAGGATTGGAGCAGCATCTGATTTGCTTGCTCATAGGGAGCGTCAGCCTCGTGATTGGCCTGTATGCCTTTAACAAAAAGCAGGACAAATTTATCCTCTATATCTAAATCTAATAGGAGCCCAATATGAATGAAGAGTATGCAATTGAGATCGAAAATGTATCCATGATGTTTAACCTTAGCACCGAAAAAGTCGACAACATTAAAGAGTACATTGTCAAGATTATGAAAAAAGAATTGCTGTTTCAGAAATTCATGGCCTTGCAGGATATATCGTTTAAAGTGAAGAAGGGAGAGGTGTTTGGCTTAGTCGGATTGAACGGGTCTGGCAAAAGCACGCTGCTGAAAGTTATTGCTGGGGTCATGAAGCCTACGGAAGGAAAAGTCGTGACCCGAGGTTCCATGGCGCCGCTCATTGAACTTAGTGCTGGATTCAATCCGCATTTGACCGGAAGAGAGAACATTTACCTAAACGGTTCTGTACTAGGGTTTTCCCGCGCCTTTATGAATGAAAATTATGACGCCATTATCGAGTTCTCGGAGCTCCATGACTTCATCGATGTGCCTGTGAAAAACTACTCTTCCGGCATGCTGGCTCGTCTAGGCTTCTCGATTGCAACCGTCATCAAACCTGATATTCTCATTGTTGATGAGGTGTTGTCTGTAGGAGACTACAAGTTCCAGGAGAAGTGCGAGCATAGAATTCGCGAACTTCTAAAAGAGAATACGACCGTGCTCTTTGTCTCCCACTCGGCCCAGCAGGTGGAGGATCTGTGCGACCGCGCGCTATGGCTAGAAAAAGGCGAAATGAAACTACTCGGCATGACGCCTGAGGTCATGGCCGCGTACAGCGGAGCCTGACGCATGGCCTCGGCCGGGTCCTCAGGAGTCGTCTCCATTCTCGTGCGAACGATGGGCAGGAGAGAAATGCTTCTAAGCCGTGCTTTGCGAAGCATCGCTTTCCAGACTCACCCGAATTGGCAGATTATCCTAGTCAACAACGGTGCGGCTAGGGAAGAGCTGGAGGCGTTCTTGGAGCGCGAGCATGCCTCCTTGCTGCCTCGCATGCGGTATATCCATCTTCCGCAAGCGCTTGGGAGAGGCGCTGCATTGAATGCGGGTCTAGATGTCTGTGAAGGCGATTTCGTCACCGTGCTGGATGACGATGACAGCTGGCACGAGCGTTATCTGGAAGCTTGCGTCCAAGCACTAAACCTCGAGACCGGGGCAGCTGCGGCGATTTGCCGCAGCAGGATTGTGCTCGAGGAGTGGAGAGATGGAGAGCTGAAGTTGCTCGAATCCGTCTCGTTCAATTCCCGGTTGCGCCGACTCAGTTTGCATAGCCTTGCCCGATGTAACAAGTTTACTATTCATGCCTTGCTTTACCGCCGAAGCATACTAGAGGAGATAGGCAACTATAACTCTTCTCTAGAGGCGCTGGAGGATTGGGAATTCAACCTGCGTCTCTTCCTTCGCTTTCGATCCGTCGTTGTCCAAGAAGAACTGGCTTACTACCATAAGCGCCCCTCGGCTTCAGACATTACAGCGAATTCTGACATGGGCGAGCATACTAGATCGGATCGCTGGATTCGTCGCCACTACTTGCGTTCTCTGCGAAGCGGAGGGCGCGAGAGGCTCTTCGGCCTGCTACTCGCTTATTTTGGATGGCAGAATCGACTGACCCAATGGGGCAGAGCCTTGCTCCGAAAGCCCAGGCTCTAAATCGCAAGTTCGCAAGGAGAATGCCAGAATGAATTTCCGATACGATCAGCAGCCAGGAAGGCTGGCCGCAACACGCAAGGCAGCATATGGACAGCCCCCAAGGCTGACCATCGTGACTCCATACTACCGAGCGCTGACCACCATAGACCAGACCGCCCGGTGCGTGCTCAACCAAACGTTTCCGTATTGGCAATGGATCATTGTGAATGACGGTTCCGACAATGCCGCTGATCTGGCCAAGCTCGGCGAATTGGAGACTATGGACGAAAGGGTTCGCGTTCTCACCCAGTCTCGTTCCGGCCCTTCGGCCGCCCGCAACAGGGCGATTTCACAGGCGGAGACGGATATTATCGTCCCGCTGGACGCGGACGATCTGATAGAGCCGACCTATCTGGAATGTATCTACTGGACGCTTGAGCGTCATCCAGAGGCCGACTGGGCTTATACGGACAGCGTTGGATTCGACCAGCAGGAGTATGTGTGGAAACGCAGTTACAACCCCAAGCAAATGCTTCGAGAAAACCTCCTCACCTGCACTGCAGGCATCCGCAGGCAAGCCCTTCTGGACGTCGGTGGATACGGCGAGGAAAAAGCATTCCAATACGAGGATTGGGCACTCTGGCTGCGTCTGATGGGGCAGGGGCGCTACCCGGTCCATATGAATTGGGTCGGCTTCTGGTATCGCAAGTCGGCTGCTGGCGTTCTCGCATCGACAATCTCCGATAATGAGAACCATCGAGAGGCCATGAACATCATCCGCCGCCATGCGTCGCAGGTAAGCCGCTTTCCGGCCGCCATCGAGTTTCCACGACTGCAAGCGCCAAACTTTCAAAAGCCGCAGGCGTGGGGAGGTGCTTTCCCTCCGCTGCAAGCGACAATAGAAGTGGATAAGATCCGTGTTCTACTCCTGCTTCCTCATATGGTCATGGGCGGAGCGGATTTGTTTAATCTGGATCTCATGCGTGGACTGGATCGTTCCCAATACGATATTTCGGTCCTTACGACCAATCCGGGCGATTCGACCTGGCGGCAGATGTTTGAGGAGATTACTCCTGAAGTGTTCGATCTGACGACTTTCCTCGATATAAAGGACTGGGCAGGCTTCATTCACTATTTTATCAGTACGCGTCGAATCGACATCCTTTTCCTTTCCAACAGCTACTATGGCTATCATCTGCTGCCGTGGCTTCGCAAGGAATTCCCCGATATGGCGATCGTAGATTACGTCCATATGGAAGAGATGGGATGGCGCGCAGGGGGGTATGCCCGCACCTCGGCGGCCGCTCGCGATATTCTGGAAAAGACGTATGTATGTAATGAACACCTGCGCCAATTGATGATTTGGGAATTCGGCCGCCGGCCCGAGGACGTGGAAACAGTCTATATTGGAGTTGACACGCAAAGTTACGATCCAGCTACCATGCCTAAAGGGATGGCACGCACTCGGCTAGGCATCGATCCCGACCGCCCTGTCGTCCTGTTTCCTTGCCGGATCGCTGAGCAAAAGCGCCCGTTCCTCATGCTGGAGATCGCCAGGCAAACGCGCAAGAGCATCCCGAATGTGGTCTTCTGCGTTGTAGGTGACGGTCCGCAGGAGGCTGAGCTACTCAATCGCATCCGACGGGAGGGGCTGGAGAGCACGATTGTTCTCGCCGGCAGGCAAGACGATATGAGGCCTTGGTATGCCGACAGCCAGCTGACGCTCATCTGCTCCATCCGGGAAGGGCTCGCATTAACGGCTTACGAATCACTGGCCATGGGGGTGCCGGTCATAAGTTCGGATGTCGGAGGTCAGCGGGAGTTGATCGATGATGAGGTGGGCCGGCTGCTGCCCTTAATCGATCGACGTCCTGATCATATCGACATCGAAACCGTTACCTCGTATAGTCCGGGGGAAGTCGGACAGTATGTCTCGGCTATATGCGAGCTGCTGGCGGATCATGAGGCGCGCACGCAGGCGGGCCGCAAGGGCCGCGAGAGAATTCTACAAGGTTTTGGCATGCAAGCGATGCAAAAGCGGTTCAACCATATATTTGTAGACTTCAAACAAGGAAAAGGGGCGGATCAAAGAAGGCAGGTGCATGGGGCTATCTCGATGCTTCCTCATTTGGCCGAGGACTATGCCACGCTCTATGCGGAGTTCGAGGTCATCGCTGTGCATTCCAGCCGAGCAATAAGAGTCGTGGGATATATGAAGGAATTGCTGGGACTGCGCAAGTCTCCTCCGGAGATCTGGAGGGACTTCATAAGACTGGCGGGGAACGCCGTCTTGAGCCGATACATGGAGAGAGCAAAGGCAACCTTGCCGGGAAGGGCGCTGCGGAAAGCTAGAATGCACTTTGGCAAGAAAGGCCGCTCCTGAGAAGGAACGGCCTGAGGACTGTGCATAGATGTGCGTGCATCAAGTTGGCGCGTTGGCTTTTCTCAACTGCTCCTCCAGCCATGTCTTTCCTTCTTCCAGCTGACGAATCCAGTCTTTAAGCTCTTGGATCGTGTCTTCTTTGGCCTGGTTGCTTGTTACAAGCCATGCTTTGGCTTTTTCCAACTCATCTGTCCAACTCTTTTGTTTGGCAAGGGAGGTTTGCTGCTCCGCATAGCCACGCTCAAGCCAATTTTTCGACTCCTGCAGCTGCTGGCTCCATTTTTTCTGCTCCTCCAGCGCTTGATGGGATTCCAGAAGAGAGGTTTCGAGTCCCTGGTTTTCCTGCTCTAGCGTCTGGCACCGGTCTCTGAGCTTGGACTGAATGTAGCGGACATATCCTGCCTCGATGCTGCAGCGGAGCAGGGCATTCCATTCCGGTGACCGTTCCTGCAAGAAATCTGAATCCATGCAGTCATCTAGGTAATCGGGGGATGCGGCAGGAGCTGGGTGCAGCGCAAGCTTGACGAACTTCGTTTTGGGGGAGCACGTTTTGAGCCAAGGAATTAATTCGTAGACGAGCTGAAATTCCGAGATGTAGGCCGTGTCAATCGAACGGGAGGCCAGAAAGTAATGGATGAAAGCGGGCCATTGCTCAATATGCAGGAAGGAATCGAGCTCATAAATGGATATCATCGGCATCCTAGTTTCGAGCTGCTTTCTCACCTCGCAGCTGGTTTGCTCGAGTGCGATGACCGTGGCCTCCCTGAAAAGGGCGGGGGTTTCGATGTCGAGCAAGTAGTCCAGACGACCGACCACATGCAGGATGCGGCCACCCGAAGACATGACACCCAACTCCGAAAGCAGCAAGCTCCAATCCGCCGTTGCTTTGGCCGCTGCGGAAGGTGCTACGGGATAGTTGATGCCTGGCGCGGAAACGTCGATTTGGGAGACTACATCCTTTATCAATTTCATGGCATTTTCATGGTTGCCGGTCCTCACCTTGTCGAGCACGCCTTCGTCCGTCCTGCGGTACCATGCTCCGCAAAAGCTCATGCGCACTGGATAAAGTCCTTGCCGGACGTATTTCAGCCATAGATGCCAGTCCTCATAAAAATATTTTTCGGATTCATCGTAGCCGCCGACCAAGAGAAGAGCCTCTTTACGCATCATGGCAATTTCAATTAAATAATTTTCTTTTTGCAGTAAAACGGGGTCATATGGCTTTTTCCATACGTAATTCTGCTTGCCGAAGCCGAAGGAATCCGAATAGCACCAGCTCGCATGAGGATTTGTGTAAAGGGTCAGAAATCCGCATTCAAGAAAAGTCGGCTCAATTAGATCATCAGCATCCAATGAAACAATCAGGTCGGTTTCCGCGTTTTTGATGCCAAGATTGCGGGCGCTGGAAATCCCCCCGTTTTCCTTGCGAAAGACCCTTACTCGCGGATCAGCTTCCTGAATTCTCTCCAGGAGCTCAATATCGGCTTGAACCGTGGAGCCGTCATCCACAATGATCCATTCAAAGAATGGAAATGTTTGGGAAAAAACAGAATTTGCCGTATCTCGCAGGTAATTCCCTGAATTGTAGAAGGGAGTAATGATGGAAATGAGCGGATTATCGGTAGTACCCATGTTTTTTGCCTCCGGCGCGCTAGTGTCGGGACGGCTGATGTAGTCTAAGTCCACAAGAAGCTCTCCTTTCAAGATCAGGATATGAAATTTACATTCATCAAGGAGTGAAGAATGGTGTTCGATTTCAAACAAGAACCAGGGAAGGTGAGATCCAGCTCCAAGCGCAGGCCCTTCGGAGAACCGCTTGTCAGTATCATCACTCCTTATTATTTAGCAAGCACGTACATAAATCAAACCGCCCTCTCGATTTTCAATCAGACCTTCCCTTACTGGGAGTGGATCATCATTGATGACGGAAATCCCGAAGCCGAGCTAGCCGTGCTGAACGAGCTGGCCGCACAGGACGGACGCATTCGGCTGTTGAGCCAGAATAATCAGGGACCGTCCATAGCACGCAACCTCGGCATCCGAACCGCCTCGTCGGATATCATCATCCCGCTGGATTCCGATGACCTAATTGAGCCGACCTATATTGAATGTCTTTATTGGACGTTGCAATGCAATCCAGATGCAGCTTGGGCCTATACCGACAGCGTCGGGTTCCAGAAACACGAGTATCTGTGGAAAAAGTCCTTTAGCGCGGAAGCGATGAAAAAGGAAAACCTGCTGACCTGCACAGCGGCGATCCGGAAGAAGGATCTTCTGGAAGCGGGATTGTACGGCTCGGATGAGAAGCATTACTACGAGGATTGGGCCTTGTGGCTGAAGCTGCTCGCGAACAATAAGTTTCCCGTACATGTCGACTACTACGGGTTCTGGTATCGCAAGACGGAATCTGGAGGGTTGCACTCGACACAGCAGAACAAGGACCGCCACAAACGGGCTATGGAAATCGTAAGTGACCTGAGCTCGCGAATCGATACATCGGACATTCAGCCGATTGAATATCCGCGATATAAGGGCATCAACTTCGCACCCCCTAGAAAGTGGGAATGGAATCGTCCTCTTATTTCCGACAAAGAGGGAAAGCATCGGTTGCTGCTCTTGCTTCCCCATATGGTCATGGGGGGGGCTGACCTGTTCAATCTCGATCTAACAGCTCGGCTGGACCGGGAGCAATTCGAAGTTTCCGTCATTACGACCAGTTCAAGCGATTCGGGGTGGAGACAGCGTTTTGAAAAACAGACGGACGAAGTGTTTGATTTGACGACTTTCCTCGACGTCAAGGAATGGAGCTCATTCATTCACTACTTCATCCACACCCGCGGCATAGATACGTTGATGGTTTCCAACAGCTACTACGGATATTACCTGCTGCCTTGGCTTCGCAAAGAATTTCCTGGCCTAGCTATTGTGGACTATGTCCATGCCGAAGAGATGGGATGGAGAGCAGGGGGGTTTGCCCGAACATCCGCCGCCGCAAGTGACATTCTAGAAAAGACGTACGTTTGCAACGAGCATTTGCGGCAGTTGATGATTCATACATTCGGCAGAAGGCCGGATGATGTAGAGACTATCTACATCGGAGTGGATACGGAAGAGTACGATCCCGTTGGAACGCCAGCCGGAGCGATAAAATCAACAGCCGGACTTTCGAGCGGCCAGCCGGTAGTGTTGTTTCCTTGCCGAATTACGGAGCAGAAAAGGCCTTTCCTCATGCTTGAGATCGCGAAAAAGGCGAAAGTTCGCTTGCCTGGCATCATATTCGCTGTCGTAGGAGATGGACCTCAACTGGATAGTCTGCGTGATTGCGTGTACAAGGAGAGGCTTGAGGACACTGTCTTGTTGCTTGGCCGTCAGGACGACATGAGGCCATACTATAGAGACAGCGACCTCACCCTCATATGTTCTATACGTGAGGGGCTGGCATTGACTGCATATGAATCTCTGGCCATGGGTGTGCCGGTCATCAGCTCGGATGTAGGTGGCCAAAGTGAACTGATCGATGACGCGGTAGGCAAGCTGCTTCCGCTCCTGCAGAAGCGTGAGCGAGGGATGGATATCGAGACGGGAACCGAGTACAGTGATGCAGAAATTGAGCAGTACGTAGAGGCCATTTTCGAGTTGCTGGATGATCCTGTTCGCTACCGAATGATTAAAGAGACTTCCCGCGATAGAGTCGTGAAAGGATTTGGAAAATCACATCTGATAGAGGCTGTTTCCATAGCTTTACAAGGGTTGCACGAACCGGAAATGAAGCAGTGCCGAATCAAAAAGTCGGTTGACCTGGCCAATTTCCCTCGCCTTGTGGACGATTATGTTTCACTCTACTGCGAGTTTCAGCAGTTGGATCTAGATATCAACTGGATTCTGAATCAACCGTTTGGGCCTCAAGTCGGCTCTCATAGTTCTAGCGATTCTAGCTCGTTATTTCAGAGCCGAGGTTGGCGTCTTTTCCAGAAGTATCGCAACTTCATGGATAATACAAAAATAGGTAGACGGATAAGTCTGCTAAGGGATTTAATTGTAAATAGGGGTGGGTAAAAATGGCTTATGAGCAGTTGAAGAAATATAGAATTGGGATCCTGCTGCTATCATTTTTAGTAAGTGTCACTTTCTATATAGTTTTTTTATATCCACATTTTTCTGTAGACAGCTACAATTATACAGGTCATTATCCTGTAGTGAATTTTTTTACTAACGGTAGGCCAATTACTTTTGCCTTCTTGAATATTTTAAGTTTTATCAATCTGGATTATGAGGTTGCATTCTTTCTTTCCACTTTTCTTGCGATTGTTATCATATCAATTTCCTCTTATGTTGTTTTCTTGACCTTGTTGAGCAGAAAAGAAAAGTGGTCAAAACTTAATGTGGCTATACTGGTTTTGTCTGTGATTCTTCTATTCAACAACGTTTTTATGGGCGCTTTATTCTTATTTCCAGAAGTGATTTTGCCGTACTCGTTCGGTATCTTATTGTGCTCACTTGCTTTTAGGAGAGTGGTCAACCACGGTGTCACTCTAAAAAATAGCTTTATTCTTTTCCTATACCTCTCCATGGTACTAGCAATTTACCAGAGTTTTGCACCGTATTTTCTTCTGTTGACTTTTGCCGTGATCTTTCTATTTCCTAAAGCATCCAAGCAAAATAGATGCATTTCATTTTTTTGGACACTAGGCATTTATTTTGTTTCTCTATTGACCAACTTTATCCTTATGAGGTTCAGCGATGGGCAACGCACAAACTTCAATTTAACCGTCATTAAAGATAATTTGGTGAAAATAGTTAAGAGTCAAGAATTTCTCGTTTTACATTCGGACAATTTACTGACTAGTTATATTTATGTAATCACCTTGCTCGTTCTAGCGATAACATTTGTCTATTGGTGCTTAAGGAATGCGCAAAAAACAAGCGTGCTAATTGGCGCCGGGTTTTTTATCCTAATTTATCTTTCGATCCTTTCTCCATTCATTATTGCAAACGATGGTTTTATTACTCCTCGCTCAATAGTTGTCTTTATGGGATTGCCATCCTTCCTTGCTGTCATTGTCTCTTTATTGCATGAAGATAGGCTAGACAAAACTTTAAATTTTTTTAAAATTATCAGTTCTGGTCTTTTGATAGTGTTAGTCCTTAGCAACTTTGCATCGAACCAGTTTCTTTTCGCAAACCAACTTGCTACCAATAGAATGGACAAGGAAATCGTTTTACAAGTCCAGAATGTTATTAATGAATATGAAGATTCGGTGGGAATCAACGTAAATAAAATCTCATTCATACAAGATGATGCTCCTACATGGTCATATGTAGAGGCAAATAGCTATGACGTTCTTCCTAGAAGCATGGTTGTGGACTGGTCTATCATGTCTTTATTCAAATTTTATACTGGTAGGGATTATACTCGAGTCGACATGGACTCTAAAGTGCATGAGAAGTATTTCAAAAACCAGAATTGGTCTCAATTTAGTTTGGAACAATTAAAAATAGTGGGTGATACCATTTACATAGCCCTATATTGAAACCAACCTACTTGCTCAATTTTATTACAAATTAATTCGCCGCTTGATCTGAAACAGATTATCTTTATCTCTCGTGTTTAAAAATCAGCAATTGAAAGGAATGCACAGGATGTCGAAAGAATACCCAGTCGTCTCCATTGTTGCTCCTATGTACAATGAAGGCTCGAATGTTCAATATTTTTATGAACGAGTTTCTGCGGTCTTGCAAAGACTTCATTTAGATTACGAAATCATATGTGTAAACGATGGAAGCAAGGATGACACTTGGAATCGCTTGAAGCAGCTTTCTCTTCAGGACACCCGAATCAAAGCAATCGACTTGTCTCGAAACTTTGGAAAAGAGTTGGCAATGACAGCTGGGATTGATTT
Source organism: Paenibacillus sp. FSL W8-1187 (assembly GCF_037965485.1). NCBI lineage: Bacteria > Bacillati > Bacillota > Bacilli > Caryophanales > Paenibacillaceae > Paenibacillus > Paenibacillus sp. FSL W8-1187. Next base: position 5,205,383 of record NZ_CP150181.1, on the reverse strand, counting down.
CAGTCGTGGAGATATTGTGATTCCTATTGATGCCGACCTGCAAGATCCGCCGGAACTGATTCCCGATATGATTACTAAGTGGCGAGAAGGGTACGACGTGGTTTACGCCACACGCATTAAAAGAGAAGGCGAAACACGCATGAAGAAACTGACCGCGCATCTCTTCTATCGAACGATTAGAAAAATGACCCAAATCGATATCCCTGCAGACACAGGCGATTTTAGATTAATGTCTCGTCCTGTTGTTGATGCTCTAAAGCAACTTAAGGAACATCATCGGTTTATGAAAGGTCTTTTCAGCTGGGTTGGATTCAAGCAAACGAGCATACCCTACTTAAGGGATTCGAGACATTCAGGAAAGAGCAGTTTCAATTTTTGGAAACTGTGGAATTTTGCCATTGAGGGGATAACATCGTTTACTTTTGCTCCATTACAGCTTTTTACGTATTTCGGTGTAACGGTATCTTTGGCTAGTTTCCTCTACGCTATCTTTATGGTTATCAGGACGACGCTTTACGGAAATCCTGTACCAGGATATCCATCTCTTATGGTTGCCATTTTATTTTTTAGCGGAGTGCAACTTATGACTCTAGGTATCATTGGAGAATATATAGGCCGAATTTATAATGAATCGAAAAGAAGGCCTTTGTATTTGACTAGAGAAGCAGTGGGAATGGAAGAAGAAAATCAATCCAAGGACTATGCTCAAAAACTGATAAAAATCAAATAACCTTTAAGGAAAGGACTGACTCATCCTGAAAGGCATCATACTTGCAGGCGGGACTGGTTCCCGCCTGTTTCCTTTAACCAAAGTGACCAACAAGCATCTCCTGCCTGTCGGCAAATATCCCATGATCTACTACTCCATCGCCAAGCTCAAGGAAGCCGACATTAAGGATATCCTCATCGTCACCGGCAAAGACCATATGGGAGACGTCGTCAACCTGCTCGGCAGCGGACACGAGATGGGAGTCAACTTCACGTATAAGGTCCAAGACCAGGCGGGTGGCATCGCCCAGGCTCTCGGCCTGGCGGAGCACTTCGTCGGAGACGACCAGATGGTCGTCATTCTGGGAGACAACGTGTTCTCGGACACGATCGCCGACTACGTGGAGAACTTCCGCAAGCAGCGCGATGGTGCTAAGATCCTCATCCAGGAAGTGCATGACCCTCAGCGCTTCGGTGTGGCGGAGCTCGACGGAGGTCAGATCGTATCCATCGAGGAGAAGCCGGCGGCGCCGAAGAGCAGCTATGCAGTGACCGGCATCTACATGTACGACAGTCGGGTGTTCGATATCGTCAAGAAGCTCCAGCCATCCGGGCGTGGAGAATTGGAAATTACCGATGTGAACAATGCCTATATCTCTTTGAAAAGTTTGACATATGATATATTGGAAGGCTGGTGGACTGACGCAGGTACCCATGCCTCTCTGACGCATGCCAATGAACTCTCCAAAGAGATTGTGCTCGGAGAAGAGTTTGGAAAGCTCAAGCTTTAAGAGGGAAAAGGAAGGAGGGTCACGGGATGAACGTGTATGGCACCAAGCTGCCTGGCCTGAAGCTCATCGAGCCTGCCATCCATGGAGACCATAGGGGCTTCTTTGTCGAAAGCTACAACGAGGTGCGATACGTCCAAATGGGCATCACGACAAAGTTCGTTCAGGATAACCATTCCCTGTCGGTCGAGGCCGGCGTGCTGAGAGGCCTGCATTACCAGATGAATCCCAAGGCGCAGACCAAGCTAGTTCGCTGTACGGCAGGAGCCATCTACGATGTTGTGGTGGACATCCGCAAAGGTTCTCCTACTTTCGGCCAGTGGCAAGGATTTATCCTGAGCGCTACCAACCATCGTCAGCTGCTCGTGCCGAAGGGCTTCGCGCATGGCTTCTGCACCTTGGTGCCGAACTCCGAGGTTCAATACAAGGTGGATGAATTCTATTCGGCGGAACATGATCGCGGCATTGCATGGAACGATCCAGCGCTCGGAATCGATTGGCCGGTTCGTAAGCCGGTGCTCTCTGATAAAGACGGGAAGCATCCGATACTGGCCGATGCCGATATCAATTTCGCCTTTGAAGGCTGATTCCAACGAGAAAGGAACGTTGCCATTGTGAAGCTGCTCGTTACCGGCGGAGCCGGATTCATCGGGAGCAATTTCGTGCTGTATATGGCCGAAAAGTACCCCGACTATGAAATCATCAATGTCGATGCTCTAACCTATGCAGGAAATTTGGAAAACCTCAAATCGGTGGAAGGCAATCCGAAGGTCCGATTTGTAAAAGCCGATATTACGAAGCGGGAAGAACTGGAGCCGCTGTTCCAAGCCGGAGTCGATGTCGTGGCGAACTTCGCGGCGGAGTCCCATGTCGACCGCAGCATTCTGGAGCCGGATGTCTTCATCAAGACGAATGTGCTCGGCACGCAGACGCTGCTGGAGCTGGCCAAGCAATACGGCGTGAAAAAGTTCGTGCAAGTCTCGACGGACGAGGTGTACGGCACGCTCGGAGAAACGGGCCTCTTTACCGAGGAGACGCCGCTCGCCGCCAACAGTCCTTACTCGGCCAGCAAGGCGGGAGCCGATCTTCTGGTGCGCGCTTACCACGAGACATTCGGGCTTCCGGTAAACATCACCCGTTGCTCGAATAACTACGGACCGTTTCAATTCCCCGAAAAGCTCATTCCGCTTATGATTCAAAACGCGCTGCAAGACAAGCCGCTGCCTGTCTATGGCGACGGACTGAATGTACGCGACTGGCTGTATGTGGAGGATCATTGCAGCGCGATCGATCTCGTCATCCATAAAGGCGCCGACGGCGAGGTGTACAATGTCGGCGGACGGAACGAGCGGAACAACCTGCAGGTCATCAAGACGATCCTTCAGGAGCTGGGCAAGCCGGAAAGCCTCATCCAGTTCGTCAAGGATCGGCTTGGACATGACCGGCGTTATGCGATTGACGCCGACAAGATCCGCAGCGAGCTTGGCTGGACGCCGAAGCACGACTATGAATCCGGCATCCGAGCGACGATCCGTTGGTACCTGGACAACGAAGCATGGATGAATGGCGTGCTCAGCGGAGCTTACCAGCAGTATTTCGACACGCAATATGGAGATCGGCTGCAGCAGCCGAATGACAAGGCATGAGCGCTGGCACGCAGAAGCCATTGAACATCCTAGTCACCGGCGCGAATGGGCAGCTGGGAAAAGAGCTTGCGCTGTGGCAACCGGAGGATGGGCTGAACATCGTCGGTCTTGGCCGCGACGAGCTCGATATTACTTCGCTGGAGCAATGCCGGAAGGCCATGGAAGAGCACAAGCCGGACGTGGTCATCCACTGCGCCGCTTACACGGCTGTCGATCAGGCCGAGACGGATCGGGACGGCGCTTATCGGGTCAACGCGGCTGGGACTCGCAACGTCGCTTTGGCGGCGAAGGAAGCGGGAGCCAAGCTCATTTATGTCAGCACGGATTATGTGTTCGATGGTCAAGCAGAGCGTCCTTATGAAGAGTACGATCTGCCGAATCCCAAGACTGTGTACGGAAAATCAAAACTGGCCGGGGAGCAGCTGGTGCAGTCGCTGCATGACCGCTGGTTCATTGTCCGGACGTCGTGGGTGTACGGCAAGCATGGCGCTAATTTCGTCAAGACGATGCTGCGGCTCGGGGTGGAAAAGGATCGCCTTTCCATCGTGAGCGATCAGTTCGGTTCGCCGACGTATACGAAGGATCTTGCCGCGCTCCTGCTGGAGCTGGCGCGCTCGGAAGCTTACGGCATCTACCATGCCTCCAATACGGGCAGCTGCTCCTGGCTTGAGTTCGCACAGGCGATTTTCGAGGAAGCCGGTCTGAAGGCGCAGGCCGATCCGTGCACGACGGAGGAGTTCCCGCGCCCGGCGCCGAGGCCGAGGTTCTCCGTCATGGATCATGGCGCGATACGCGTCAACGGCTTCAACGATCTGCCGGAGTGGCGAGAGGCGCTGCGTTCTTTTTTAGCGGAGATTAAAGAGTAAAGAAACTCCCCGATTCGATGAACTCGGGGAGTTTCTTTATTGAAGCATGCTTTAATGTTGAACCAGCCGCTCCTTTTCCAGGATATCTTTAAGATAACGAAGCGTCTCTTCTCTAAGTTCAGGATGCTGCAAGGCGTAATGAATCGTCGTCTGAATAAATCCGTTTTTCTCTCCGACATCATGTCTTTGGCCTTCAAAACTATATCCGTAAATGGACTCTCTTTGTTGCAGAAGAGAAAGGGCATCGGTGAGCTGAATCTCTCCGTTGACACCAGCGTCTTGCTCGCCGAGAAGATCGAAAATGGCGGGAGTAAGGATGTATCTGCCCATAATGGCAAGATTGGAAGGAGCCTGGTCTGTTTTTGGCTTTTCGACGAGTCCATTGGCTTTGAACAATCGGTCGGAGACGGGACTGGAGTCAATGACCCCGTAGCGAGAGACGTCGCTCCACGGAACCTCCTGTACCCCTACGACTGAGGAATGGAACTGGTCGTAGACATGAATCAACTGCTTTAGACAGGGAGTAGTCGATTCGACGATATCGTCCCCAAGCAAAACGGCAAAAGGTTCGTCGCCAATAAATTTGCGAGCGCACCAAATGGCGTGACCTAGCCCTTTCGGTTCCTTTTGGCGTATGTAATGGATGTCAGCCATATTGGAAGGCTTTTGTACAGATTCGAGAAGCGCCCACTTTTCCTTGCTGGTCAAATGATGCTCCAACTCGAACGAGTAGTCGAAATGATCTTCGATCGCACGCTTTCCTTTGCCCGTTACAATAATGATATCTTCGATTCCCGAAGCGACAGCTTCTTCGATGATATACTGAATGGTCGGCTTATCGACAATAGGAAGCATTTCTTTGGGCATAGCTTTTGTAGCAGGGAGAAAGCGGGTTCCGAGCCCGGCTGCAGGAATGATAGCTTTGCGAATGGTCAATGTTAAAACCTACCTTTTCAAGATTTCTGTATTATAGGTAAAGATTATATCATACGATTTCCGTGTTTTTACATTTCAGGGTTTGGAAGTTTTATGGAGGTGGTTTCGAAAAAGATGCTAGAGTTCTTTTCATGGATACGATCAAATAAAGACTTGTTCCAATGAGAAGAACTAGATTTGCCGCGCTGATGCCGATCGCCAATGCATGTTCCCAGCCGCTTAGCAGGCCTGAGGCGAAGCCGCCGCCTTGAAATGCATTGCTGTAGGCATCGTCGCGCCAAGGGCGGGCGCGCATTTCCCCGCCGAAGCCGCCCTCCCTTCCATTTTCGCCGCCCAGCCATTTCCCGCCCATCCCGCCGTTCAGCACCATCCAGATGTTGAGCGCGGTAGAGAGGGTGAACCAGCCGGCGGCAAAAGACCAAAGGCGGCGCGGCGTCCAGCGACGTAGAGGATGGGGTGAGCCGGTGCCGGCGGCTGGTTCCGGGACAAGGACAATCCTCGGACTGGCCGTTGTGTCGAAAGCGGACGTTGTCTCGCGTCCCATCAAAAATGGAACCAGCACCAGGAACAGCATCGCCGGAACACCGTACCGCTCGTGGATCTCGGTCGGGAGCATGAAGAAGGCCAGGTTGATGAAGGCGGAGGCCATCAGCAGGTGAACGGTGCGAAGCTGCTTCAGCAGCAGGACGTAGGCGGCGACGAAGGCGCAGGCCAGGCCGAGCAGGAGGAAGCCGAACGTCTTGTAGCTCATCCCGGCCGCCAAGGTGGTCGTGTCGTTCAAGGACGGATCTGTAAACAGGTGGTACCACAGGTTGAAGGCGTTCAGCGACAGCTGCGGGTACATGTCGGTCGCGCTCAAGTAGGCGGCCTGGACCATGTCGTCCAGCGTGCCGTTGGCGCTGAAACAGGCGGCTGTCAGCGCAAGCGGAGCCAGAAAGCCTGCCGCAAGCAGCAGCGGATGGGCAAAGTCCCGCCGCAGCATCCGGCGCAGCGCATACGCTCCGATAACAGGCGCGATGACGATCGCCTGGAACTTGCTGAGCAGAGCGATGCCGAGAAGCGCTCCCGCCAGAAACGGCTGGCCGACGAGCGCGAGCACGCCCAGCGCCATGAGCAGGCTATGGAAGACGTCAATTTGACCCCAGATCGCCCCGTCGGCGAGCAGCGCCGGATTCAGCGCCAGCGCTCCAAGCAGGAGCAGCTGCGAGCGCCGGGATAGCCGGCGGCGCAGGACGAGGGGCAGGATCGCCATGGCGAGCAGATCGAACAGGATCGGAAGCGCTTTGGAGGTCAGATGGGCCGTCTTGATCTCCAGCCCAAGGGCATTCAGCACATGGCCATAGCCCTCCAGGATCGCGATGAAAACGGGAGGGTAATTCTGCATGTCCGCATGCACGTAGGAAAGGCGGACGCCATGCTCCATCGCGCCTTGCATCCAGCGGATGAAGTACATTTGGTCGCCGACATAGCCGTTTGTATAGAGGCCGAGGAGCAAGCGAGCGGCAAGTCCGGCCAGGAACAGCCCGGCGGCCCATAGGCCGAAGGTCCGTGCGGACATCGGCTCGGCTAGAGAAGCGGCAGAGGAGGAAGAGGACAAGGGCGGGGGCCCTCCTTTCGGCAGGAAGTGGAGATGTCCAAGAATCCGGCTTATATGTCGGCATCCGGAATTCGGCATCCGGCATCCGGCATGTGGAAGCCGGCATCAGGTACCCGGCATCAGGTACCCGGCATCCGGATGCCGGGTACCTGATGATGTCGGAGAAAAAACGCGCGATGAATCCCTACTCCCGCCTCCGGTAAGCCCCGGGCGGCACGCCGTACTTTTCCCGGAACACCCGGTGGAAGTAGGTGTAGCTGCCGAAGCCCGCCTCGTCGGCGATCTGCTCGAGCGTGAGCTGGCTGCCGGCCATGAGCCGCAGCGCCAGCGCGAGCCGGACCTGCTGCGCGTACTGCATGATCGAGCCGCCGGTCTCCTGCTTGAACAGATGCACGGCGCGCGTCTTGCTGATGCCGACATGGGCCGCCGCCTCGTCGAGCGTGAACGCCCGCGTCGCGTGGGCTTCGACGAAGTGCTTGAGCTTCATCGCGAGCAGCGCGCCCGGACCGCCTTTGGCCGGCGCTTCGCGGATCGCGCGCTCCAGCAGCAGGCACAGCGCCTGCAGCAGCGCCGACAGGATCTCGGGGCTGCCCCCGTCGAGGCGCCGGCTCTCCAGCGCGAGCTGATGCCAGATGCCCTGGATCTTGCCGTCGTCGGCGATCCGGGCGCGGCGCGGGCGTGCTTCCTGCTGCCACCAGCGGTCGAGCCACGACCCGGTCGCCATGAAATAATAATCCGCGCTCGCTCCGTGGCCGGGCTCATCCCCACCAGGGACGATGTCGATCTCATACGCCTCGCCCGGCGGAAAAAGCAGCAGCTCCCCCGGCAGCACGGTCTCCATCCGGCCGCCCAGCAGGACGGACGCCTGGCCTTCGATCTGCAGACGGAACAGATAGCACTCGAGCCCGCCGCGCATCGACTGCTGGAACGGCTGCTCATGCCGCGAATAGTCGCACAGGACGATAGACACCGCGGGCGCATCCGCAGGCGCCAGCGGCTTGACCGCAGGCGCGCCGGGAGCCGGGAGCGGTCCGTTGTACCAGGACATGGCGGGCAGCCACCTTTCTCAGGTAGGATTGGAGCGCCGAGCCGCGAGCGGCTTCAGGCTGGGGAATGCGGCGGCAGGCAAGGGCGTGGACGCGGAATCATCCGGTCGACCCTCTCTGGAATCGGTGGACGCCGTCGGACGAGAGGCCGTCGAAAGGATCCGTCCGGCCTGGGTCATAGCCGCATCTGCGCGAGCTCTCCTTCCAGACGGCGCAAGCCGGGAATTTGTTTTGGACAAGGCTTATTCAGTATAGCCGATCCAGATGAATCCCAGATGAACGGCGGCGAGATTCTTCGAGATGACCAGATCGTTGAGGTTCCTAGCCAGATTGTTTCTACAAAGGATAAGGGCTCTCCTTTTATAATAAGGGCATAGGTTGAGGAAAGGATGAGCCCGATGAACGAGCAGGCTGCAAGCGCATTCTTAACGACGGAGGCCGGAACGATCCGTCTCGTGCAGACCGCGAAAGACACCGGCGAACGGCTCGCCGAGCAGCCACGGCTGAGCTTCCGCGCCGACGAGAACGGCCACGAGAGCCAACTGATCAACATTTACGACGACATCTCCTACCAGACGATCGAAGGCTTCGGCGGAGCGCTGACAGAGGCGTCTGCCGTGACGATCGCCAAGATGAGCCCGGCCCGCCAGCAGGAGATCATCGACGCGTACTTCGATCCGGAAAAGGGCATCGGATACACGCTCTGCCGCTCGCATATCCAGAGCTGCGACTTCTCCCTCGGCAACTATGCCTATGTGGAGGACGGCGACGACGAGCTCGCCACGTTCACGGTCGAGCATGACCGCGAGCAGATCCTGCCGCTCATCCGCCGCGCGGCTCAGAAGGCCGGCCGCGAGTTCAAGCTGTTCTCCTCGCCGTGGAGCCCGCCTCCGTTCATGAAGACGAACGGCCAGATGAACCAGGGCGGCCAGCTGAAGCCGGAGTACCGCCAGGCGTGGGCCGACATGTTCGTGAAGTACGTGCAGGCGTACGAGGCGGAAGGCGTCAAGATCTGGGCGCTCAGCGTGCAGAACGAGGCCAAGGCGGTGCAGACCTGGGATTCCTGCGTGTATACGGCCGAGGAGGAAAAGGACTTCGTGCGCGACCATCTCGGTCCCGCGCTGCAGCAGGCTGGCTACGGCCACATCAAGGTGATGATCTGGGACCACAACAAGGAGCGCGTCTATGAGCGCGCGGTCGCCGCTTTCACCGACCCGGAAGCGTCGAAGCAGATCTGGGGCATCTGCTTCCACTGGTACTCCGGCGACCACTTCGAGGCGCTCTCGGCGGTGCATGACCGCTTCCCGGACAAGGCGCTGTTCTTCAGCGAGGGCTGCCAGGAGGGCGGCGTCCAGCTCGGCTCCTGGGCGACCGGCGAGCGCTACGGCCACGACATCCTCGGCAACCTGAACCACTGGACGACGGGCTGGACCGACTGGAACATCGTGCTCGACGAGCGCGGCGGTCCGAACCATGTCGGCAATTTCTGCGACGCGCCGATCATCGCCGACACGACGACCGACGAAATCACTTATGAAAGCTCGTTCTACTACATCGCGCATTTCAGCCGCTACATCCGTCCCGGCGCGGTTCGCATCGGCAGCTCCCGCTACACCGACAAGCTGGAGCAGACGGCGTTCCGCAATCCGGACGGCACGATCGCACTCGTCGTGCTGAACCGCACCGACGCCGAGCTGCCGTACGTCGTGCGCCATCGCGGCCAGCTGGCCGACAGCTCGATTCCGGCGCACGCGATCCAGACGCTGCTGTTCCGCTAGCCCGTTCGGACTTCGTCCGCAGAAGAAGCCCGGCACTGCGGCATCAACCTACTTGATCAGGAGGAATTCCTATGGCACGCATTTCTTTCCCGAAAGACTTCGTCTGGGGCACGGCGACCGCCTCGTACCAGATCGAGGGCGCTTATGACGAGGACGGCCGCGGCCTGTCCATCTGGGACACGTTCGCCCGCACGCCCGGCAAGGTCGTGAACGGGGACACCGGCGACGTCGCCTGCGACAGCTACCATCGCTACGAGGAGGACATCGCGCTGCTCAAGCAGCTCGGCGTGAAGTCCTACCGCTTTTCCATCGCCTGGCCGCGCATCTTCCCGCAGGGCACGGGCGAGGTCAACGAGAAGGGTCTGGACTACTACCGCCGCGTCATCGACGGCCTGATCGCCGCCGGCATCGAGCCGGCCGTGACGCTCTACCACTGGGACCTGCCGCAGGCGCTGCAGGACAAGGGCGGCTGGGACAACCGCGAGACGATCGATGCGTTCCTGGCGTATGCGGAGATCGTGTTCAAGGCATTCGGCGACAAGGTGAAGTCGTGGATCACGTTCAACGAGACGTGGTGCGTCTCGTTCCTCTCGAACTTCATCGGCGTGCACGCTCCGGGCCACACCGACCTGCAGCTGGCGACGAACGTCGCGCATCATTGCCTTGTGGCGCACGGCCGCGCCGTGCAGCTGTACCGTAGCCTGAACCTGCCGGGCCAGATCGGCACGACGCACAACCTGAGCTGGTCCGAGCCGTATACGACGCGGCCGGAGGACGTGGAGGCGGCGCGCCGCTCGCGCGCCTGGGGCAACGAGTGGTTCCTCGAGCCGACGCTGAAGGGCTCCTACCCGCAGTTCATGGTCGAGTGGTTCCGCGGCAAGGGCATCGAGGTGCCGATCCTCGAAGGCGACATGGAGACGATCGGACAGCCGATCGACTTCATCGGCGTGAACTTCTACACCGGCGGCTACACGCGCTACAAGAAGGACAGCGGGCTGTTCGACAGCGAGGACGTGCAGGTCGGCTTCGACCAGACGTTCATCGGCTGGAACGTATACCCGGAGGCGCTGTACAAGGTGCTGAGCTGGCTGCATGAGGAGTACGGCGACATCCCGATCTACATCACGGAAAACGGCGCCTGCACCGACGACCATGTGGCCGAGGACGGCGGCGTGCACGACGCCCAGCGCGTCGACTACTACCGCAAGCACTTCATCCAGTGCCAGCGCCTCATCGACTCCGGCGTGCCGCTCAAGGGCTACTACGCCTGGTCGCTTCTCGACAACTTCGAATGGGCCGAAGGCTACGCGAAACGCTTCGGCATCGTCCATACCGATTACGAAACACTGGAACGCACGCCGAAAGACAGTTATTATTTTATACAGAAGGTCATTTCGGAAGGCGGGTTCGACGTTTAAATGAACATCCAGGATTCGGCGGCGCAGGCGTCGCCGTCTCCGGACAAGGGCGGCAGCGGGGCCTCGCAGGGCTCCGCTGCCGCTTCTGTCCGGGCGACAGTGAGCGTGCATATCGTGACATACAACAGCGTGGACGACATCGAGGGCTGCCTCGCCTGCGTCCGCGCCCAGAGCTACCCGATCGAAAAGATCGTCGTGCTGGACAACGCGTCCGACGACGGCACCCCGGAGCTCCTCGGCCGCATCGGCGAGGGGCTCGACGTCGTGCTCAGCCCGGTGAACACCGGGTTCGCCGGAGGGCAGAACCGGGCGCTCGCGCGTTCGGACGCCGACTATGCGCTCGTGCTCAACCCGGACGTGCGGCTGCATCCGGATTATGTGCGGCGGCTCGTCGAGCGTCTGGAGCGCCGCCCGGAGGCGGGCAGCGCGACGGGCATGCTCGTGCGGCAGCCGGCAGAGGGGCTGGCCGGCGCCGGGCGCAACGGTGCCCCTGGCATGGGGGTCGCCGAGGGCGGAATTGCGGCGCCGGGCGCGGCCGGCGACGGGGAATCGCCGCCGGCGGTCCAAGCCTGGCTGGACCGCCTGCCGGCGGAGGCGCTCATCGACAGCACCGGGCTGGCGATGGACGCGGCGCGCCAGGCGCGCGACCGCGGCGCCGGCGAGCCTGCGTCCGCCTGGCTGGAGGCCGGCGAGACGTTCGGCGTCTCCGGCGCGGCGGCGCTGTACCGCCGAAGCATGATCCGGCATGTCTCCCTCGGCGGGGAGTTTTTCGACGAGACGTTTTTTGCCTATAAGGAGGACGTCGACGTCGCCTGGCGCGCCCGCCGGCTCGGCTGGGTCGCGCTCTACGCGCCGGATGCCCGCGCGCTGCACGCGCGCGGCTGGAAGGAGGGCGGACGGACGTCGGTGTCGGCCTTCGTCCGCCGGCATTCCTATCAGAACCGCTTCTACACGCTCGTCAAGAACGAGCGCGAGTGGAGGCGGCTGCCGGCGATCGCCGCGATCGAACTCGCCAAATTCGGGTATATCCTGCTCAGGGAGCGCGATCTGCTCCGCTGCTGGCCGGAGATCATGCGGAGGCTGCCGGAGATGCGCGCGAAGCGGCGCGAGCTGCGCAGCCGGCCGGGACGCGGGTGAAATCCATTCTTTTCTAGCAACATTTTGTTGCAACTCTCGTCTAACGAATAGATGGGAGTCTCCTTTTTTGGTACAATGTGAGAGAAAAGAACGACTATATTGCACGAGCGGTGATGCGAATGCTTCGAAGAAACCAGCGTTTTCTGACGCAAATGTACGTGCTGTCCGATCTGGCGGTCATGCTCGGCCTGTTCCTGGGCGCCTACTGGATCAAATTTCATAGCGGGCTGCTCGTCTACTACAATACCGTGCCTCTCAAAACTTATCTGGTATGGAGCACCGTCTACGCGTTCGCGGCCGTGCTGATCGGCTTCTATACGAGCTTCTACACGCCCAAGCGGCGCAAGAAGTTCTCCCATGACCTGCTCAAGATCTTCCAGGTGCAGACGCTGAGCCTGCTGCTGCTGCTCAGCCTGCTGTTCATCACCAAGGAAGTGCATATCTCCCGCGAGTTCCTGGCGATCTTCTTCGCCTTCAACCTCGTCGGGCTGGGGCTTTACCGCTACGCGCTGAAGCGGACGCTGACCGTGCTGCGCCGCCGCGGCCTCAACAAGCGCTACGTGCTCATCCTCGGGGCGGGCAGCGTCGGCCGCAGCTTCCATGACCAGCTGAGCCTGTACCCGGATCTCGGCTACGAGGCGTACGGCTTCCTCGACGACTTCCACGAGGAGCACGACGCGGCCGTGCTGCGCCGATACGCGGGACGCCCGCTTGCGCCGATCGTCGGCCGGCTGGACGAGCTGGAGCGGCTGCTCGCGGACAATCCGACGATCGACGAGGTCATCCTGGCGCTGCCGCTCGAGGCGCATTCCAAGTACGGCGAGCTCATCCAGACCTGCGAAAAGGCCGGGGTGAAGACGCTGATCATCCCGGACTACTTCGACCTGCTGCCGGCCAAGCCGTTCTTCGACAACTTCGCCGGCATGCCGCTCATCAACATCCGCGACGTGCCGCTCGACGAGATGGGCAACCGGATCGCCAAGCGCACGTTCGACATCGTCTTCTCGCTGACGGCGCTGATCGCGCTCTCGCCGGTCATGCTGCTGATCGCCCTCGGCATCAAGCTGACGTCGCCGGGACCGGTGCTGTTCCGCCAGGAGCGGGTCGGCCTGAACCGCCGTTCGTTCGCGATGCTCAAGTTCCGCTCCATGCGGGTGAGCACGGACGCGGACGCGAGCCGCACCTGGACGGTGGAGAACGATCCGCGCCGCACGCGCTTCGGCACGTTCCTGCGGAGCACGAGCCTCGACGAGCTGCCGCAGTTCCTCAACGTGCTGCGCGGCGAGATGAGCGTCGTCGGCCCGCGGCCGGAGCGCCCGTTCTTCGTCGACCAGTTCCGCGAGGAGATTCCGCGCTACATGGTCAAGCACCACATCCGTCCCGGCATTACGGGCTGGGCGCAGACGAACGGCCTGCGCGGCGACACGTCGATCGACGAGCGCATCCGCCACGATCTGTTCTACATCGAGAATTGGAGCTTCTTCTTCGATATCCGGATTATTTTCAAGACCGTGCTGAAAGGACTCATCCATAAAAATGCATACTGAAATCCAGCAGACTCCGGGCGGCATCCGCTCCCCGGAAGCGCCTGGTTCCGAAGCAGCCGGCCCCGTGCCGGCTGCTTCTGTAGGGGACCGGGTATCCGTCATCATTCCGACGCGCAACGCCGGGCCGGACCTCGAGGAGCTGCTGTCGCGGCTCTCGCGGCAGACGCTGCCGCCGTACGAAATCATCGTCATCGACACGGAGTCGACCGACGGCACGCCCGAGCGGGCGATTCGCGCCGGCGCCCGCCTGCTGTCGATCGCCCGCTCGGAATTCGACCATGGCGGAGCGCGCAACCGGGCGGCCGCCGTGGCAAGCGGCTGCATCCTGCTGTTCATGACGCAGGACGCGATGCCCGCCGACGAGCGGCTCGTCGAGCAGCTCGCCCGCTCCGTCGGAGATCCGGGCGTCGGCTACGCCTACGCCCGCCAGCTGGCCCGGCCGGAGGCCGACCTGCTGGAGCGCATGTCGCGGGAGCATAATTACCCGGCGCAGTCGAGGCTCAAGAGCCGCGAGGACCTGTCCGAGCTCGGGCTCAAGACGTTTTTCTGCTCCAACGTCTGCGCGGCGACGCGCCGCGAGACGTTCCGGACGATGGGGGGATTCGCGGAGCCGACCTTTTTCAACGAGGATCTGTTCCTGGCCGGGCGCATGGTGCTGAAGGGCTACCGCATCGCCTACAACGCGGAGGCGCAGGTCGTCCACTCCCACGCCTATACGCCGGGGCAGCAGTTCAAGCGATTTTACGACAACGGCACGTCGATGGCCGAGCAGGCGTGGATCCTGCCGTATGCCGGCGTCGGCAAGGAAGGCTCGTCGCTCGTCAAGGCGCAGCTGAAGGCGCTGGCGCAAGAAGGGCAATGGGGAAAAATGCCGCGGCTGGTGGCGGACAACGCCGCCAAGCTGATCGGCTACAAGCTCGGCATCCATCATCGGCGCCTGCCGGAGCGGCTGAGGCGGGCGTTCAGCATGTACCGTCCGGGCTGAGGACGCCCGTGACGCTCGCAAGGGCGCCGGGAGCGGAGAAGAAGGAGCGTTGGCGATGGAAGAAGACATGAGGGAGCGGCATGCGGCGCGCATCCAAGGCGAGCTGCTGCCTGGCTTGGATGTCGTCAGCGTGAAGAGCTGGGAGCCGGTGCAGGTGCGGCGCGCGCCGCAAGGGTGGAAGACGCTCGGCTGCGGCAATTATGCCGCCGTCTTCGCCTATCCGGGCGACAGCCGGCTGGCGGTCAAGGTGTACGCGCCCGGCCGGGACGGCTGGGAGGCGGAGCGGCAGGTGTACCGTCTGCTTGGCGAGCACCCGGCGTACGGCCGCTGCTTCGCCTCCGGCGAGCATGGCGGCAAGCGCTGGCTGCTGCTGAGGCGGCTGCACGGCAAGACGCTGTACGACTGCCTGCTGCAGGGCGTGCCGATTCCGGAGCAGGCGATCCGCGACGTGGACGCCGCGCTCGACTATGCGGTCAGCCGGGGGCTGCGGCCTCACGACGTGCACGGAAAAAACGTCATGGTGCAGGACGGACGGGGCATCGTCATCGACGTCTCGGATTTTCTCAAGCAGGAGAGCTGCGAGATGTGGAGCGACTTGAAGCGGGCCTATCGCTATGCGTACAAGCCGCTGCTCGGGCGCAAGCCGTTCCCGGTGCCCGGCTGGGCGATGGACGGCCTGCGCTCCGCTTATCGTCGAATCCGCCGCCGGAGCAAGGAGCAGCCATGCCGCGATGTCCTGGACGAGACAAAAGCCCCTCCGGACGGAGGGGCTGTGTCGAAGCCATGAGCCGAGGCGGCTGCGCAGGGGGACTGCGTCGCCGCTCTTAGGTGCTGGCGGCAGGAAGCGGCTAGCCGAGCAGCTGGCCGAGCCTCCGCAGCAGAAGCAGCAGCTCGGAGTGGGGATAGGCGCCGGAGAGGGCGTACTGCCCTTCGAAAACGAACAGCGGCACGCCGCCCTGGCCGATCCGGCGGCCGAGCTCCAGCATCGCCTCCATCTCCACCCGTCCGTCGCCCTGCTCGAGCCGGTCGGCCAGTCCGTCGGCCTCCCAGCCGGCCGCTGCTCCGGCTTGAGCGACGATCTCCAGCTCGCCGATGTTCTCGCCTTCCTCGAAGTAGCGCCGGGACAGCTCGTCCACGAACGGGCCTTGCGCGGCGGCGGGCGTCAGCGCCAGCGCCTGATGGGCGAGGCGCGTCGAGGGCAGCGTGGCGATGCGCTCGAAGCGAAAGTCGAGGCCGACCGCCTGGCCGTCGCGCGCGACATGGCGCAGCGTGCGGGTGAGCGCGGCCTGGCCGCCCCCGAGGCGCTGGGCCATCGCCTCGCGGAAAGGCAATCCTTCCGGCGGCACGGAGGGATGAAGCAGGTACGGACTGAAGCGGACGGATGCCTCTCGGCCTTCCGGAGGCTGCCACTCTCGCAGCGCCAGCTCGAGATGGCGGCGCCCGATGCGGCACCAAGGGCAGAGAAGGTCATGGTAGACTTCGATGAGCAAGGGCGGCCTCCTTTCCCGGGGCCGGCGGCCCGCGATCGTTCCTTCTAGTATGAACCAAGCGGACGGCGGCTTCAATGCTTGGCCGCCCGGAAGGTGCGCGAGCGGCGTCATGCGGGCTCGTCTGGCCTGCTTGTGAGCGTCGGGTCAGCGGGGACGGGAGGGCAGACGCCGTTGGCGTCGTTCCTGCCGGTCGAATCGAGAGGCGCAGCGGCAGACAAGCGCAAAAAGACCCCGAAGCCCGCCGCCGTAAAGCGGTGGACGAGGTCCTTTTGCCGCTGGAGCCCGGTTCGGAACCGGGACTCCGCCATCCGATAAGCGATTGCTGCCGGAAGCCGGACTGCGGAAGGAGCGCGGCGCGGACTCAGCCGGTCTCTTCCTCGTACGCCTCCAGCAGCTCCCGGCCTTGCTCCAGCTGCTTGCGCAGGACGAGCAGCCGCAGATGGCCGTCCTCCTCCGCGGTGCGCGTGCGCACGCCGTTGCTCTTCAGATGCGCCTCCAGCCGGTACAGCTTGTCGATCCTCGCCTTGCTCTCGCTGCGCAGCAGCGTCCAGCGCTTGCCGGACGCGATCGCCGCGTACACGACCGCGCCCGCCGCCAGTACGATGATCGCCGCCCATACATACGTCATCCGATGCACCACCTCGATCGATAGGGATCCGTCCTACACGGTTATTCTATTCCGGTAGAGGGTCCAGACATGACAACGCTCTGCCGCCAGGCGGAATGGAAGGAGGAGAGGCCTATGATTACGATCGGACTTGCCGGCTGGGGCGACCACGACTCGCTGTACCGGACGCGGGAGGCGGCCAAGGCCAAGCTCGCCGCATACAGCCGGCTGTTCGGCACCGTCGAGGTGGACAGCAGCTTTTATGCCGTCCAGCCGCAGCGCAACATGGAGAAATGGACAGCCGAGACGCCGGAGGACTTCCGCTTCGTCGTCAAGGCGTACCAGGGCATGACCGGGCATAGCCGCGGGGCGATTCCCTATCCGGACGAGGAGGCGATGTTCGCCGACTTCAAGCTGGCGCTGACGCCGATGCGGGAGAGCGGCAAGCTGAGCTGCGTGCTGTTCCAGTATCCGCCGTGGTTCGCCTGCACGCGCGAGAGCGTCGAGACGCTGCGCAAGGCGAAGCGGCTCATGGAGGACATTCCGTGCGCGCTGGAATTCCGCCATCAAAGCTGGTTCGTGCCGCAGATGCGGGAGCGCACGCTCGGCTTCATGCGCGAGGAAGGCTGGCGCCACAGCGTCTGCGACGAGCCGCAGGCGGGCGAGGGCTCGATCCCGATCGTCGAGGCCGCCACGGACGAGAGCCATACGCTCGTCCGCATGCACGGCCGCCACGCGGAGGGCTGGCATTCCTCCGGACAGCCGAACTGGCGCGAGGTGCGGTACTTGTACCGCTACAGCCGCCAGGAGCTGGAGGAATGGGCGGAGCGGCTGCGCCGGCTGGAGGCGCAGAGCCGGACGGTGGAGGTCATTTTCAACAACAACTCCGGGGGAGACGCCGCGGACAACGCCCGCGAGCTGATGGCGCTGCTCGGCCAGACGCCGCCGCCGATTCCCGAGGAGCCGCCGGAGCGCGATCCCGGGGTGGAGCAGCTGGAGCTGTTCTGAGGCGGGGGCGGTTTGCTCGGGCATCGGCTTCGAGGACAGGAGGGAGGAAGGCTCTCGGCATGATTTTGCCGAGAGCCTTTTTTCGTCGCCCTTGCGGCTGGCTGAGACGCTGCGGCGGACTGGGCGTAGTTTGACGAGGGGGCTGTCCGGGCAAGCTGGAGTCTGTCGCATGAGCTTTCGGCACGGCGGAGCAGGCAGGTCTATACGAAGCTGCTATCCTGTGTTATCCTATGTGCCAGTTGTTAGCGCTTGCAACGCTAACGGGAGCTAACAAACCTAACAAAACGGACGGCTTAGGAGGGATCTACATGGCGGAACGAGTCACGATGCAGGACATCGCCGATTATGTCGGGATGTCCAAATTCGCCGTCTCCAAGGCGCTTTCCGGCAAGGGCGGCGTCAAAGCGGAGACGCGCGAGCGGATCATCAAGGCGGCGATCCAGCTCGGCTACCGCTTTCCGCCCAAGGCAGCAGAAGGAGCGGAAGCAAATTCGAGATGGCCGGGAGCCTCCGGCGCGGGCAAGGGCGATGGCGAGGACCTGGCGCGAAGCTGGCCGTTCGGCCCAGCTGCCGCCATGGGCCATCCAGAGCCGTCCGGCGCCTCCGCTGCCGGCGGCCTGCCGCGCGGAGCCTCCGGCAGCGGCCAAGCATCCGGCGCCGCTGCCATCGGCGGCCAGCCGGGAGTGCCCGGCTTCCCCGCCGGCGAGGCGGGCCGCTTTTCGCCGGCGAGCTCCCGCGCGGCCTCGAACCCGGCCATGACGCAAGCCGCGTCGGACGGGCTCGGCAGCCAGGTGATCATCCTCGTGCCCAACGTGCGCTTCCAGACGCGGCTGTCGTACTATTGGGGACGCATCATCGAAGGCGTGCAGGAGGAGCTGGAGGAACGCGGCATCGGCTCGATCCTCATCACCGAGCAGGGCACGACGCGCTTCTCCTCCCTCATCAATCCCCGCGGCGTCATGGGGCTCGTCGGCGTCGGGTTCATCTCCTATCCGGTGCTGCTGGAGATCCGCAACCTCGGCATCCCGACGGTGCTCATCGACCACGAGGAGCCGCTCGTGCCGACGGACGTGCTGTCGATGAACAACTTCGAGTGGATGCGCCGCGTAGCCAAATATCTCTTCGGACTCGGCCACCGGCGGCTGCAGTTCGTCGGCAACCTGACCTACTCGCGCAGCTTTTACGACCGCTGGTTCGGCTTCCGCGCGATGATGGAGGAGCATGGCCTCAGCACGGACGGGCAGCATGACGGCCTGCTGACCGTGCGCGGGCACAACCGCTCCGAGATGACCGAGGCGCTGGAGCCGATGCTGCAGGAGCTGCGCCGCGAGGGAAGGATGCCGACGGCGTTCGCCTGCGCCAACGACTCGATCGCGATCTGCATCATGACGATCCTCGCGCGCATGGGCGTGTCCGTGCCGGAGGACGTTTCGGTCGCCGGATTCGACGACATCGAGGACGCGGCGCTGTCGAGCCCGACGCTGACGACGGTGCATGTGCACAAGCACGGCATGGGCCGGCGCGCGGTCGAGGCGCTGCTGCGCCGCGTGCAGCAGCCGTCGAGCCCGGTCGAGAAGGTGCTGCTGACGGGCGAGCTCGTCATCCGCGCCTCTACAGGAGCGGCGCGCGCCGATGGCTAGGCTCTGGAGCGCGCTGCGCCAGCAGCTGGAGCCGCTGCTGCATCGGCTGGAGACGAGGCTGCTGCTCGTCTACTTCCTGCTCGTGCTGCTGCCGATCGCCGTCATCACCTACGTGTCGGCTTCGCACAACTTTGCGACGATCGAGCAGAACACGGTCACCTACGCCTCTCAGGTATCGGACCGGATGCTGAACTCGCTCGACGATTACATCCACGACATGAAGCAGATCGCCATCATTCCCGCCTATCTCGACGAGATCCAGAGCGGGCTCGAGCGGTCCAACCAGTTCTACGCCACGCGCGCGAGCGAAGGGGGCGGCGCGGACCCGTGGCTCGAGGCGGGGCTCAAGCTCAGCATCCAGCGCGAGGTGGAGAGCAGCATCTATTTCATGAATAACCTCAAGAAAGGCTCCAGCAACGTCTATCTGTTCGACCGGCAAGGCAATCCTTATACGGCGGTCAAGAGCGGAGGCGTGCGCAGCGACCTGAAGGAGGTGTACGAGCGCTGGCGCCAGCTGGCCGAGCCGAAGAACGGCACGCCGGTGCTCGTCAGCACGCAGGCGGTCACGAGCAGCGCGAACAGCAGCAAGCAGTACGTGTTCACCGTCGTCCGCGACATCATCACGACGTCGTTCCGCTCGGTCGGGCTGATCGCCGTCGACGCCAACATCAGCGTCATCGAGGACATGGTGCGCGACCTGGACGAGGCGACGCGCGGCACGACGATCATCGCCGACGAGGGAGGCACGGTCATCTACGACAGCGAGAAGCGCTACCTGGCGGAAAACCTCGGCTCGGCGCCGCTGCTCGCCGAGGCGCGGGGCAGCGCGGGCAGCTACCGCACCTCGGTCGACGGCGAGGAGCAGCTCGTCATCTACCGGCAGTCGCCGGACACCGGCTGGAAGCTGCTCATCACGATCCCGCAGCGGCATCTGGTCGAGGACGCGGTGCGCAACCGCAACTTCAGCCTGATCGCCGCCGGCGTCGCGATGGCCGCGGCGATGGCGCTGACCGTCGTGCTCATCCTGGCGCTGACCAAGCCGCTGCGCTCGCTCGTCAGCCTCATGAAGCAGGTGCAGGGCGGCAACTTCGAGGTCAGCTTTCCGGTGCGCCGGCGGGACGAGGCGGGCATGGCCGGCCAGGCGTTCAACCGCATGATCGCCCGCACGCGGGAGCTGATCGACAACATCTACCGGATCGAGCAGCGCAAGACCGAGGTGCAGCTGGAGAACCTGCAGCGGCAGATCAACCCGCACTTCATCTACAATACGCTGGAATCGATCCGCATGACGGCCGTGCTGAGCGACGCCGACGAGGTCGGGCGGATGGTGCAGCTGCTCGGCGAGCAGCTGCGCTACAGCCTGCATGCCGGCTCCGCCGCCGTGCCGGCCCAGCGCGAGTGGGAGCATCTGGAGCAGTACGTCGAGCTGATGAACTACCGCTACGGCGGCGAGCGCTTCCGGCTGACGCTGAGCGCCGAGGCGCGAGCGGCGGACGCGAGCGTCATGAAGCTGATTTTCCAGCCGATCGTGGAAAATGCCGTGCTGCACGGCTACGACGACTCGCGCGAGCGGCTGACGATCGAGATCGACAGCTGGATCGAGGGCATGGACCGGGTCGTGCGCATCCGCGACGACGGCCGCGGCATGCAGCCGGAGGTGCTCGCCCGCGTGCGGGCCGAGCTGGCGTCGGCCGCGGCCCCTTTGGACGAGGAGTCCGGCGGCATCGGGCTGCGCAACGTGCAGGAAAGGCTGCAGCTGCGCTACGGCCCGGGCTACGGGCTGCAGCTGGCCAGCGAGCCGGGCGCCGGCACGACCGTCACGATGAGGATTCCCCAGATTCAGGCTATGGACGCTCCGGCAGAAGGAGAGAAGAGAGGAGAGGGAGCCGATGCTTAAGGTCGCCGTCGTGGACGACGAGGAGAAGATCCGCCTCGGCCTGGCGAAAATCATCGAGCGCACCGGCCCGTACGAAGTTGTCGGCGTCTGGGCGAGCGCGCGCGAGGCGCTCAGCAACCTTGACGCCTCCGGGGCGGAGCTGCTCATCACCGACATCCGCATGCCGCAGATGGACGGGCTGCAGCTGATCGACGAGCTGCGGGAGCGCGGCAGCCAGATCGCGGTCGCCGTGCTGAGCGGCTACAACGACTTCGCCTACGCGCGCGAGGCGCTGCGCGGAGGAGTGGAGGACTATCTGCTCAAGCCGGTCAACCAGGACGAGCTGGCGCGGCTGCTTGAGCGCATCGCCGAGAAGGTCGGCGTGTCGCGCAGCCGTCAGCCGCTGCATGCGGAAGCGCTCATCGAGCTGCTGCTCGCCGCCGATGCGAAACGCATCCCGGAGCCGGTCATGCAAACGGCCTGCGCCCAGCTCGACGAGCTCGGCTCCATCCGCGGCATGTATGCGTTCGTCGTGCTGCACGCCGCGCCGATGCCGGACGGCGAGCGGATTGCCGAGGCGCTGGCGGCGCTGCGGCGCGAGCATCGCCTGCTGCTGCGCGAGGCCGGCCCGCCGGCCGTGCTGCTCGCGCTCCGGCACGGCGACCACGCCGACACGCCGCGCGAGCTCGCCGTCACGCTGCTCGGCCGGCTGCCGCTATCGGCCGAGCCGAGGGGCGGCATCAGCGGCGTGCACTCCGGCGCCGCCGCGCTCGCGCGCGCCTACGGCGAGGCGGAGGCGGCGCTGCTGCAGGCGTGGTATGCCGGCAGCCCTGCCGGCACGGCCGTATCCGCGGCCGCTTCGACGCCGGGCCGCATGCCGGCGGCCGCGCAGATGCCCGGCGCCGCGCGGCCCGACGAGCAGGAGCTGCGCGCCGTGCTGCAAGCCGCCGATCTGGAACGCGCCGCCGCCATCGCCGAGGAGTGGCTGGGCGCGGCGGAGCAGCGCCGCCTGAGCTGGGCGGAGCTGGATGCCGCCGCCGCCACGCTGCTCGGCGTGCTGGACGACAGCCTCGCGGGCCAGCCTGGTCCGCAGCCGGGCAGTCGGCCGCAGCCGATCCGCAGCCGCAGCTGGGACGCTTATGCGGCCGCGCTGCGCCAGGAGCTGCAGCAGCGGCTGGCGCTGCTCGGCGAGCTGAAGCATCAGAGCCGCGCGGTCGAGGCGGTCAAAGCTTATTTGCAGGAGCATTATGCCGATGAGCTGGACCTGCAGCGGCTGGCCGAGCTCGTCCATCTGACGCCGAGCTATCTGAGCAAGCTGTTCCGCAGCGAGACAGGCGAGACGATTACCGACTATGCGATTTCCGTGCGGATCGAGGTCGCCAAGCGGCTGCTCAAGGACCGCCCCGAGCTGAAGACCTATGAGGTGGGCGAACGGTCCGGCTACGCGGACCCCGCGTATTTCACCAAGGCGTTCAAGCGCGTCACGGGCAAGACGCCGAAGGAGTACCGGGACAGCGCGCGCTAAGCGGCGGTCGCTGCGCAAAAGAAGCTGCGCGGCGAGCGTCCGCAAGCGGCAGTCGCCTCAAGTATGCAAACAGTAGGAGTTAACCTTGCAAAGACCCTGGATGGGACAGGCGAAGCCTCCCTATACGGGGTCTGTTTACATATACGGTCAAACTTTGCGATTTCAAAACACGTTCCAGTTCCAGTCGATTCGAACGAAGTAAAAATGGGTTCGTGGCAAATCAGGTCAACCGGCATCCTCTCCGCGCCACCCGCAACTGCAAGCCGCCTCGTGGGAGCGCTGCCGGTTCGCTGATGCTGCCAGATTCTAACGACTTAGCAGGCGTCGTCAGCTTTTGTGAGGGGCAGCTATAGAGCGCCTAACGAGCTGATTCGTCGTAAGCTTTCGCAGCCGCCGATGCTGCCGCGCTTGCCGCGAAGCTACTCGGCCGAGCCGCCTATTCTGCAGCCGCGATGCCTCCGCTCCATCCCGATCTACAGCTAACAAACCACCCCGGCATGCTAACAGCCGCCTCCTGTTAGCACAATACAAGACAAAAAAACGAAACGCCGTCCATTCAGGACCCGCCGAGACGGGGCGTATAATGATAAGCACACTGAAAGCGGTCCCAACACCGGATGGAAAGCGAGGAACAACGGATGAACCAATTAAGCTATAAAGCGCAGCGGCGGCTGATCCTGTTCGGATTCCTGATCGTGCCCGTGGCGCTGTGCCTGACCTTCAGCTATTATCCGGCCGCGTCGCTGATCTACTACAGCTTCACGGACTGGACGGGAACCGGCTGGGACATGAACTGGGTCGGCCTGGACAACTACAAGCAGATCTTCACCGAGCCCGAGGTGTTCCTGGCGCTCAAGAACAACGCCTATTACTTCGTCGGCGGCCTGATCCAGGTGGCGCTGTCGCTCTGGTTCGCCGTCATCCTGACGAGCCGGCTCAAAGGCCGCTACGGCTTCCGCGTCATGCTGTTCCTGCCGTACGTGCTGCACAGCGTCGCGACGGTCATCATGTTCAAGAACGTGTACCACCTCGACTACGGCTCGCTCAACTCCCTGCTGCGGACGATCGGCCTGGAGTCGTGGCAGCAGAGCTGGCTCGGCAACCCGCATCTGGTCAACGTCTCGCTGGCGTTCATCTCGATGTGGAAGTACATGGGCCTGAACATGGTCATCTTCATCGGCGCGCTGCAGTCGATCCCGAGCGACCTGTACGAGGCCGGCTCGATCGACGGCGCCTCCGGCTGGCAGAAGTTCCGCTACATCACCGTGCCGAGCATCAAGAGCGTGCTCTCGCTCATGCTGCTGCTGACGCTGACCGGCGCGCTCGAGGCGTTCGACATCCCGTACATCATGATGCTCGGCGCGAACGGCACCTCGACCTTCGTCGTGCAGACCGTCGACACGGCGTTCAAGTACCAGAGCTTCGGCCTGGCCTCCGCGATGGCCGTCGTGCTGCTGATCATCGTCATTTTCTTCATCATCATCCAGCGCAAAGTGCTGTTCCGGGAGGAGAGGTAATCGATGGATACGACCAAAAGCCCGCCGCTCTTCACGGCGTTCAAGTACCTGACGCTGCTGCTCGCGCTGTTCGTCGTCTTCTTCCCGATCTACTCGGTGTTCGTCGGCGCGTTCAAAACCCAGGCGGAATTCTACCAGAGCTCCGCGCTGGCGTTCCCGGCCGATTTCTTCCACTTCGACAACTTCAAGCGCGTCTATGAGGTCGGCGATCTCGGGCTCGGCTTCCGCAACACGCTCGTCATCCTCGTCTGCGCGGTCGCCGGCAACGTCGTGCTCGGCACGATGGTCGCCTATGCGCTTGGCCGCTTCGACTTCAAGCTGAAGACGCCGATCATGGGCATGTACCTCGTCGCCCAGGTCATCCCGATGGTGACGACGCAGGTCGCGACGTTCAGCATCATCCAGAACCTCGGCCTGTACAACACGATGGGCGCGCCGATCCTGCTCTACCTGGGCGCGGACGTGCTGCAGATCGTCATCTACCTGCAGTTCGTCAACAGCATCCCGAAGGATCTCGACGAAAGCGCGATGATCGAGGGGGCGTCGCTGTTCCGCATCTACCGCTCGATCATCTTCCCGCTGCTCGGCCCTGCGACGGCGACGCTCGTCATCCTCAAGACGATCTCGATCTACAACGACTTCTACACGCCGTACCTGTACATGCCGTCGCAGAAGCTCAAGGTCGTCTCGACCGCGATCTATTCGTTCGTCGGACCGAACGCGGCGCAGCTCAACGTCATCTCGGCGGGCATCCTCATCATCTTCATCCCGACCGTCGTGCTGTTCCTGTTCCTGCAAAAATACATCTTCGCCGGCGTCACGAACGGCGCGGTGAAATAAGAAGCGGCTTCTCGGCCGCGCCACAAGGAGGCTTCATCCGATGACGACACAAGCGAAGGCGGCCGGTTCGGCCGCCGCAGCGGCAGAGCTCGGCTACATCGCCGGCATGACCTGGGGCTGGACCGGCGTGCGAGGCACGTGGGAAGGGCCGGAGGCCGACTTTTCCCTGAGCGAGATGGCCAAGCTGAACGTCGGCTGGACCGCCGTCACGCTCGGCGCCCTGCAGGCGACCGCGCAATCGACGGAGATCGAGTATTGGAACGAGCCGACGGTCGCCGACGACGAGGTGCGCAGCGCGATCCGCCGCGCCAAGGCGCTCGGGCAGAAGGTCTGCCTGAAGCCGGTCGTCAACGTCGCCGACGGCACCTGGCGGGCGCACATCAACTTTTTCGACATGGATATCCCCGGCGAGCCGACCTGGGGCCAGTGGTTCGAGTCGTATGCGCGCTTCATCCTCCACTATGCGGACATCGCCCGCGAGGAAGGCTGCGAGATGCTGTGCATCGGCTGCGAGATGGTGCAGGCCGACAAGCGCGAGGCCGAGTGGCGGGCGCTGATCGCCCAGGTACGCGAAGCCTACTCCGGCCTCGTCACCTACAACTGCGACAAGTACCAGGAAGGCAACGTCAAGTGGTGGGACGCGGTCGACCTCATCTCCTCCAGCGGCTATTATCCGATCGACCAGTGGGAGGAGCAGCTGGACCGCATCGAGGCGGCGGTCGCGCCGTATGGCAAGCCGTTCTTCTTCATGGAGGCGGGCTGCCCGAGCCGCGACACGTCGCCGGCGCGGCCGAACGACTGGTCGTTGGCCGGCCGCCCGGACGGAGAGGCGCAGCGCGCCTACTACGAAGCGATGTTCGGGGCTTGCGGCCGGCGCGAGTGGGTGCGCGGCTTCGTGCTCTGGGACTGGCCGGCGCGGCTGTACGCGGCGCCGGACGCGGCGGCGAACGACGACTACTGCATGTACGGCAAGCCCGCGGCGCAGACGGTGAAGGACTTTTACGGCAGCAGGAGGGAAGGCTGAATGGACAAGCAGGCATGGCTGCATGAGCTGCAGCAGGAGCTGCAGGACAACATCCTCGGCTTCTGGCAAACGCATGCGCTCGACGAGCTTCATGGCGGCTTCATCGGCGAGATGGACAGCTCCGGCAAGGTGAATCCCGAGGCGGACAAGTCGCTCGTGCTGAACGCGCGCATCCTGTGGACGTTCGCGGCGGCGCATCGGCGCACGAAAAATCCGCAGCATCTGGCGCTGGCCGAGCGGGCGCTGGAGCAGCTGCGGACGGTGTTTTACGACGAGCTTCACGGCGGCTTCTACTGGATGGCGACGCCGGACGGACGGCCGAGCGAGGACAAGAAGCAGGTATACGGCCAGTCGTTCGTGCTGTATGCGCTGGCGGAGTATATGCTGGCGACGGGGAGCACGGCCGAGCTGCCGCTCGCCGAGGAGACGTACCGGCTGCTGGAGCGCTGGGCGCATGATCCGGTCCACCGGGGCTACATCGAGGCGCTCGCGCGCGACTGGAGCGAGACGGACGACCTCAGCCTGAGCGGCAAGGACCTGAACGAGCGCAAGTCGATGAATACGCATCTCCATGTGCTGGAAGGCTATACGAACCTTTATCGCGTCTGGCCCTCGGACGGACTGCGGGATCGGCTGCGCGAGCTGATCGAGCTTCATCTGGAGCGGATCCTCGACGGGGAGACGGGACATTTCAAGCTGTTCTTCGACGACGAGTGGAATTCGGCGACGCGCGACGTCAGCTACGGCCACGACATCGAGGGCAGCTGGCTGCTGTGCGAGGCCGCGGAGGCGCTCGGCGATCCGGAGCTGCTGAAGCAGACGGAGCGGGCGGCGCTGCAGATGGCCGAGGCGACGCTGCTTGAAGGCGTCGACGAGGACGGCGGCGTGTTCAACGAGCTGCATGAGGACGGGCGGCTCGACGACAGCAAGGACTGGTGGCCGCAGGCGGAGGCGATGGTTGGCTTCCTGAACGCCTTCCAGCTGAGCGGCGAGGAGCGTTATGTGCAGGCGGCCGAGCGCAGCTGGAGCTTCATCCGGCAGCATGTGCGGGACGAGGACGGCGGCGAATGGCATTGGCAGGTATCCCGCGACGGCCGGCCGGATCGGACCCAGGTCAAGATCGGCGCCTGGAAATGTCCGTACCATAACGGACGCGCCTGCCTGGAGGCGCTGCATCGTCTGGAATCGCTAACAAAGGAAGATGCGTTAGCATAATCGGAAACAAGAAATGACAATGGAGTTCATTTTTCGGCCTGGAGCCAGGCGGTACAATGGACTTGTAAGCGATAACAACATAGCGAACCGATAACCAATCCTTACGACTCAGGGGGAAAACGAGATGAAAAAACCGCTTCTGGTTACGATGACGGCAGTCCTGTCCCTGTCCATGCTGGCCGCTTGCGGCAGCAACAACAACGAGGGCAATGCGAATACGGCGGGCAATACGTCCGGCAGCGCGAATACGGCCGCGAACGAAGGCGGCTCCGGCGGCGAGGCGAAGCTGAGCGGCACAATCAAGATGCTGACGCACCGCACGGACTACATCAACGACGGCACGATGGAGCGCTACCTGAAGAAATTCCAGGAGAAGTATCCGGACGCGAAGGTCGAGTTCGAAGGACTGACCAACTACGCGACCGACATCAAGACGCGCCTGACGACGGGCGAGACGGGCGACGTGCTCATGATTCCGAGCGGCATGCCGGCCTCCGACCTGCCGAAGTACTTCGAGCCGCTGCCGGACAGCATGTTCGACGACGTCTACTTCGCCGACAACTCGGCGTTCGAGGGCAAGCGCTACGGCATCACGACCGGCGTCAACACGCAGGGCATCGTCTACAACAAAAAGGCGTTCGAAAAAGCCGGCATCGCCAAGGCGCCGACGACGCTTGACGAGCTGTATGACGCCGCCAAGAAGCTGAAGGAAGCCGGCATCATCCCGCTGTACATGAACTTCGGCGCGCAGTGGCCGATGGGCTCGTGGGGCGACGGCTCGGCGTTCTACGTGGCCGGCGACGCCGACCTGACGACCAAGATGGCCGCCGATCCGGCGCCGTTCCAGGAGGGCAACGCCTGGGGCATCCTGGCCAAGATCGGCCGCGACTTCATCAAGAACGGCTGGGTCGAGAAGGATCTGTACACGAACAACTGGGAAATGTCCAAAGGCGAGATCGCTTCCGGCAAGGCGGCGATGTACTTCCTCGGCAACTGGGTCATCCCGCAGGTCATCGGCGCCGGCGCGGCGTCCGAGGACATCGGCTTCGTGCCGTTCCCGTATGACAACAGCGGCAAGCTGAACGCTCCGCTCGGCGGCGACTACATGATGGGCGTGAGCGCGAACAGCAAGAACAAGGAGCTGGCGATCGCCTGGACGGACTTCTTCGTCAAGGAATCCGGCTACGTGGCCGACTCCGGCTTCATGCCGATCCTCAAGTCGGAGAAGGCGGAATCGCCGCAGCTGGCCGAGTTCCAAGCCGCGAACCCGACCTTCATCGAAGGGCTGCCGAACAATGACAAGTTCGCTGAGATCGCCAACAAGGCGCAGATCGGCATCGGCACGGGCAACTACATCCAAGATCTGCTCCTGTCCAAGGACCTGAAGGCTGGCCTGGATGAGCTGAACAAGAAATGGGCGAAAGCGAAGACGGATCTCGGGTATTAAGAGCTCCGAAAGAACGGAACCAAAAAGCAAGCAGCGGACCGCGCGGTCCGCTGCTTTTTCGTTCGAATTGATCCGCTTGCGTCCGCTGCGAAGACGACGCTTTGTCGTTCGCATCGTCAGTTCTGCCCACGGCTAAATCGCAGCAGGATGCTTGATCGAGCAGCAGGGGGGTTTACAAAGTTGTATACGGTTGAAAGAAGTTGTGTATAATAAAGGTAACTTAAACGAAGAGAGAGCGCGCCAACGCTCTCTCCGTGCACAAACTTGGATGGAAATCCTCCAGTAACTGCCTTGCCAGAGAATAACCCGTTAACCAGGCGCTAACTTGGACGGGTTATTTTCGTTTTAAGTAGGTGAGCAGAGCGAGGAGAAACATCCCCAGCATGGTCACTTCCTGAAGCGAAAACATAGGCATCACCTCCCGACTGGAGGCTACCTTTTCCGTCCAAGCGTTGTGCTTCCAGCCAGATGACTGATGCCGCCGAATTTGTTTGATTCCGCCCTCCGGTGGTAAAATATAGAGGCGATAAACGGCAGTGAAAACAAAGCGCAAGGAGGCGTTCTCATCGTGACGGTACGACTTCAAGGGCTTGGCGATACGGTCGAGCTGCACAACGGCGTGCGGATGCCGAGGCTCGGCCTCGGCGTCTGGAAGGTGACGGAGGAGGGCCAGGTCGAGCAGGCGATCCGGGACGCGGTCAAGGCCGGCTACCGCAGCATCGATACGGCCAAGGCTTACGGCAACGAGGAAGGCGTCGGACGGGCGATCCGCGAGTGCGGGGTGCCGCGCGAGGAGCTGTTCATCACGACGAAGGTGTGGAACAGCGATCAAGGCTACGAGAGCACGCTGCAGGCGTTCCAGGACAGCCTGGACAAGCTGGGCCTCGACACGCTCGACCTGTACCTGATCCACTGGCCGGTCAAGGGCAAGTACAAGGACACCTGGCGCGCGCTGGAGCAGCTGTACAAGGACGGCAAGGTGCGCGCGATCGGCGTCTGCAACTTCCACGTCCATCATCTCGAGGATCTGCTCCAGGACGCCGAGATCAAGCCGATGGTCAATCAGGTCGAGTACCATCCGCTGCTGACCCAGGTCGAGCTGCGCCAGTACTGCCAGGACCAGGGCATCGTGCTGGAGGCGTGGAGCCCGCTCATGCAGGGCAATCTCGACGTGCCGCAGATCCAGGAGCTGGCCGCCAAGCACGGCAAGACGCCGGCGCAGATCGTGCTGCGCTGGGATCTGCAGAACGGCGTCGTCACCATTCCGAAGTCGACGCATGAGAAGCGCATCCGCGAAAACGCCGATGTGTTCGACTTCGAGCTGTCCCACGAGGACATGGCGCTGCTCGACGGGCTCGATCAGGGCAAGCGCTTCGGCCCGGACCCGGACAACTTCAATTTCTAGAACGGCCGATGAGCAGCGAGCCGGGGCGGGATCGAGGAGTAGCCGCGGCCCCCGGCGAGCATGCTAACGGAAAGGGAGGGCCTATTGACAGCCTCAACTGTAACTGGTATTATTACAGTACGAAACGGGGTGGCCGTCTCGCATGAACAGTGAATTCACGATTGCCGTCCACAGCCTCGTCTATCTGGCTTACGTCCCGGAGCGCAGCGCCTCGAGCGAGGCGATCGCCGAGAACGTCTGCACCAATCCGGCGAGGGTCCGCAAGGTGATGGGCTACCTGAAGCGCTGCGGCTACGTGGCGACGAGGGAGGGCTCCGGCGGAGGCTACCGCTTGACGGCGGAGCCGTCGCAAGTGACGCTCAACGACATTTACCAGGCGATCGCGCGCGGCTCGCTCATGCCGAACTGGTGCTCGGGCGATCCCGATTGCGAATGCCTCGTCGGCTCCAACATGCAGGAGGTCATGAACGGCATCTTCTGCGGAGCGGAGCAGCGGCTGGAGAGTTACTTCCAGGGGCTGACGATCGCCGGGGTGCTGGAGCGGATCCATCGCTGCGAAACCTGCTGAGGCTTGGTGAGAGCTGCTGTGGGCGGAGAACCGACTTTATTTTTTCAAATCGAAAGGATGATCGAACATGGCAGTAGCCCTGACGAAAGAAACCTTCAACGAGAGCGTACAGAACGGCGTCGCGCTGGTCGACTTCTGGGCCCCTTGGTGCGGACCTTGCAAAATGCAGCTTCCGATCGTGGAGGAGCTGAGCACGGAGCTGGAAGGAAAGGCGACGATCGCCAAAATCAACGTCGACGAGCAGCCTGAGCTCGCTTCCCAGTTCGGCGTCATGAGCATCCCGACGCTGATCCTGTTCAAGGACGGCCAGCCGGTCGACAAGATGGTCGGCGTGCAGAGCAAGGAC
This sequence comes from Paenibacillus sp. FSL W8-1187, assembly GCF_037965485.1. Taxonomy (NCBI): domain Bacteria; kingdom Bacillati; phylum Bacillota; class Bacilli; order Caryophanales; family Paenibacillaceae; genus Paenibacillus; species Paenibacillus sp. FSL W8-1187. The sequence continues at coordinate 5,174,423 of NZ_CP150181.1, read as the reverse complement.
GCCCTGAAAAACAAGATCCAAGGCCAGCTGTAAGCATAGCCTGATCGGGCGGATGCATGCCGCTGTGCGACGGCTCCAGCCGAGCTCGGCGGACGGAAGCTCCGCCTGCGATACATCAAGCCCCCGCGGCACGCCTTGAGGCGACCGCGGGGGCTTTTTCGGCTTTTGTCCTAACCCGAGGGCGATACATGCGCCGCGATCAAGGCGCAGGGCCTGACGCTGCGGCGGCCGCCGAACGGGATTTGCCGGGGCGCAGCGCGGCGAGCCTTGGAAGGACGAGCGCGTCGAGTCCGAAGCGCCCGGCGTTGCGTCCGCCCGTGACGAGCAGGAAGCCGATCAGGATCAGCCATGGGTTGAGGCTGAGCGCGCCGGCGAACAGGAACGAGAAGTTCATGACGAGGCCGAAAAACGCCCCCGCCGTCGTGAACAGGCCGAGCAGCAGCGACAGGCCGACGAGCAGCTCCCCCCAGCTGACGAGCAGGCTGAACAGCCCGAGCTGCGGCGATACGAAATGTTTCAGGAACGAGACATAGGTCGGATAAAGCGCCTCGTTCGTGCCGCTGCGCAGGACGGGATTGGCGATCGCATGCCGCACGAAGCCGCCGGCGCTGAACGCTTCGTCCCCGGTCAGCTTGCCCCAGCCGGAGCGCGTCCAGCTCCATCCTGCGTACAAGCGAAGCAGCAGCAGCGCGGCGGCTGCCGCCAGATTCGTTCTCCACCATCGAAATGCCATGAATAGTCCCCTTTCATGATGCGGCTGGCGAGCCGCGTCCATTTCGGCCTTTGAAGGCCGTCACTTCCGAATCCTCACCTCCATGGGCTTCATCGTATCATCGAGGCGCATGGGGAAAGGACGGGGAAAAAGCTCGGATTTCGGGTGCAATTTTATTCATATCGAAGAAGATGAGTGCGAGAAATGTCGAAATTGACTTCATGTATCGCGATATTCGGTCGCGCATGCACAAAAAGGCCCGCCGGAAGGGGCGGGCCTTGTCGTTCCGTTATTCGGTTCCGCTAAGCCTGGATCGGACTGCGCTTCAGCAGCCGCTTGATCGCGCGGTCGGCTTCGTGCAGAGTGACGTCCTTATCGACGGTAAGCATGACGCCGCGATCCATGACGATGCGGCCGTCGACGATCGTCGTCTCTACGTCGGCCCGGGTAGCCGAGTAGACGATGCGCGAGATCGGATCGACGTCGAACGAAGGAAACGTATGGAACTGGTTCAGGTTGAGGATCGCCAGATCGGCCTTTTTGCCGACCTCGAGGCTGCCGATCTCGTCCGCCATGCCGACGGCGCGCGCGCCGCCGATCGTCGCCATGCGGAACACGCTGCGCGCGTCCATCGCCGTCGGGCCGTGGCGCGGCTTGTGGATGAGGGCGGCGAGGCGCATCTCGTTGAACATGTCGAGGTTGTTGTTGCACGGAGCGCCGTCGGCGCCGAGGCTGACGCTGATGCTCGTGTCGATCATCTCCGGCACGTCCGCGAAGCCGGAGGCGAGCTTCATGTTGGAGCCCGGGCAGTGGCTCACATGCACGCCGCGCTCGCGGATGATGCGCTTCTCGTTGTCGTCGAGCCAGATGCAGTGCGCCAGGATGAGGCGGTCCGTCGCGAGTCCGATGTGGTCGAGATAGGCGATGTTGCGCATGCCGGTCATCTGCTCGACGAGCTCGATCTCGCCCTGGTTCTCCGAGGCGTGCGTATGCACGTTGACCTGATACTGGTCCGACAGGCGGGCGACCTCGCGCAGCAGCTCGTCGGTGCAGCTGATGACGAAGCGCGGCGAAAAGGCGTAGCGGATGCGGCCGTTGTCGTGGCCATGCCATTTTTCCAGCAGGTCGACGCTCTCCTGCAGCGACGCTTCCGTCTCCTCCTGCAGCGGCAGCGGGATGTCAGCGCCCTTGCGGTCCATCATCACCTTGCCGGAGAGGGCGCGGATGCCGCTCTTCGCGATCGCCTGGAACGCCGAGTCCGTATGATGGACCGTCTCCATGTCGACGATCGTCGTCGTGCCGCTCTGCAGCAGCTCGCCGAGCCCCAGCATCGCCGAATAGTAGATGGATTCCTCGTCATGCGCCGCCTCGAGCGGCCAGATGCGCTTGCGCAGCCAGTCGAGCAGCTCGAGGTCGTCGCCTTTGCCGCGGAACAGCGTCTGGCATAGATGGATATGCGTCTGGATGAAGCCGGGGATGACGACGCGGCCGCTCGCGTCGATGACGCGGTCCGCCTGGGACGGATCGAGGCTCGGACCGATCGCCGCGATGCGGTCGCCCTGGATGAGCAGGTCGCCGTGCATAATCTCCTCGGTGCGGTTCATCGTCACGATCTGAGCGTTCTGAATTAGGATCGTTGGGGACATAGCAGCTACCACTCCTTGGTCAAAAAAAATAGCCGCGAAAAATACGCCGAGGGCCTATTTTTCGTAGCTAGAAATTTACGGTTTCCGGTAGAGACCCTGAGCCCCATTGCTCAGGATATACGAAAGGATGCGCATTTATGCGGTTGTGGAACCAGAATACTTCATCGGCCGCTGGACTGTCAAGGGAGTGTGAGGTAAGCTGACGCCGCTCCGCGGCCGCTCGCCGATCTTTTTCCAGCTTCATGAACGGCCGATCCGGTTAAAGACGATCAACAACCAAAATCGACTCCAGACAGGGGGAATCGCTCCATGCCGTTTCTGGCCGTTCTGCTCATTCTCGTCGGACTGTTCTTCGGCATCGGCGGGCTGTTCGACTTGTTCGTCGGCACGCTGAAGCTCGTCTTTTATGTCATCGCGATCCTGTTCCTCGGCGGCGGCATCATGATGCTGCTGCGCAAAATCCGCAGCTGATCCCGGGCCGTCCCCTGCAGCGGGACAGGCGGACAGAGAGCTTTCTTCGCCGCATGAGACGGCGAGGGAGGCTTTTTTTCGTTTCCAGGACGATCCAATCTATCCATCTCTAAATCCGCGATGATAGAATAGGAGGGAAGATGGTAGACGAGAGGAGCCGATCCTAGATGAATAGCAAGAGACAAGCCGCTTGGGCGGCGAAGCTGGGCCTCGCGGCCCTGCTGCTGGCCGCTCCCGGCGTCGCCGGAGCCGCCGCGGCGTCGGCCGCGCCGCCGGCTGCTGCCGCGGAGTTCCAGCTGGTGGCGCTGGGAGATTCCATTACGGCCGGATTCGAGCCGAACGTCGATTATGCGAAGCAGCAGCCGTACGGCTATGCGGACCGCCTGTACGAGCAGTCGCTGCTTCACGGCCGCGCTTCGTTGGCCAACTACGGCCTGGTCGGCTTGAAGTCGGAAGGGCTGAAAGCGTTCGCCCAAGCGGTGGCCGCAGGCCAGCCGATCGCCGGAGAGGCGATCCAGAGCGGGCTGCCGGACTATCGCGCGGACGAGTTCGGACAGAAGGCGTCCGAGATCCGGGCCGAGCTGGCCGGCGCCGACGCGGTCGCGGTGACGATCGGCGGCAACGACGTCTCCTCGCTGCTGAACGATGCCGCCTCGATGACGGATGAGGCGCTCGAGGCCAAGGTCGCCGAGCTGCTGGGACAGTACAGCCTCAACGTCTCGGCTTCGATCGACGCGCTGCTGTCGGTCAACCCGTCGCTGCGCCTCTACATCGCGGATCAATACCAGCCGGTGCCGATGCTGGCGGGCAAGGATCTGTACGCCAAGCTGAACAAGGCGACGGCCGCGTTCACGGCCAACCTCGACGCGCTGGCCGCCGGCTACAAGGCCAAGGGCGCGAATGTGACGGCGGTGCATGTCGCGGACGACTTCGCCGGCCGCGAAGGCATGCTTACGCATATGGTGTCCGCGCGCGACTTCCATCCGACGCAGGCGGGCTACGCCGTCATCGCCGGGGAGTTCGGCCGCGCGGTGTGGGGCTCCTATACGGAGCTTGCCGCTCCGGCAGCCGGCTCGCCGATGAGCATCTACGTCTCCGGCAAGGCGCTGAACACGCCGTACAAGCCGGTGCTCAAGCAAAGCGTCAACTATGTCGCCATCCAGGACATCGTGAACGCCGTCGGCGCGACGACGGCATGGGATGCCAAGACGTCGACCGCCAACATCAAGTACGGCTCCCGCACGGTCGGCGTGAAGATCGGATCGCCGACGGTGACCGTGGACGGCGCGCCGGTCAAGGTAAGCTCTCCGGCCTACATGCAGAAGGTCGGCGCCGAAGGCAAGACCTATGTGCCGCTGGCGACCGTCGCCCAGGGACTCGGCTTCTCGGTCGTCTACAGCCCGAAGCTGAAGACGGTGTTCATCAATCCTTAAGCGGCGGATCGCCATGATCGCCGGAACGTGAAGTCCGCCCCGCTTTTCCTGGCTGAAGGAGAGGAGGGGCGGACTTTTTGGCCGTCCTGATCCGATTCATGCCGTCCGTCGTTGTCCATCAGGAAGAGAAGCTTGCCGAAAGAAAGGGGTGCAGCAAAATGCGCGGACGCGTAAAGGGGATGCTCGCGGCATGGCGACGGCGGCATGGGCGGAAGCTCGCCTGGCTCCATTCGTGGAACGGCTGGCTCGTGCTGCTGCTCGCGCTGTCGGGCTTGATGCTGCTTGGAGGCTGGTGGAGGGGCGTGCTCGGCGAGGGCCGGGTCTGGCTCAAGGGAGCCCATATCGGACTTGGACTCGCGCTGCTGCTGCCGATCACCGGCTACATCCTGCTGCTGCCGAAGCACTGGAGGCAGCTGCGCGGCAAGCCGGGGCAGCGGGCCAACGTCGCGCTCGTGCTGGCGCTGCTCGCCGGCTGGATCGGATCCGGCCTCGCGCTGTGGGCGCATCGCCTGCTCGGTCCGGGCTGGGCCAATCCCGCCCTGCTCGTCCATGACGCGCTCACCTGGATCGGCCTGCCGTACATCGCGTACCATTCCATCACGCGGCTCAAGTGGCTCAAGGAGCCGGCCCGCCGCACGGTGAAGCCGCCCGAGAGCAGCTCGGCCGGCCGCGGCGGGCTGCATCCGGCCGCCGCGCCATCGCCGCTGCTGACCCGGCGGGCCTTCCTGCGCGCGGCGATCGGCGCGGGACTGGCCGTCGCCGCAGGGCCGTCGTTCCTGCAATGGGCCGGCCGCGCGCTCGGCTCCATGGGCGGCAGCTCGGCGGGCGAGCTTGCCCGGCAAGACGGCAATCGGCTGCTGCCGGCGCCGGAGCCGCAGCCGGGCTCGATTCCTTTGCCCGGAGGCGGGGCGAAGGGGACTTTCCGCGTCTATACCGTGACGCCGCTGCCGACGTTCACCAACGCGGACTGGTCGTTCCGCATCGACGGCCTCGTCGACCGGCCGGAGAGCTGGACATGGGAGCAGTTCGTGCGGCTGCCGCGCGACGTGCAGGTCAGCGACTTCCACTGCGTGACGGGCTGGTCGGTCTACTCCAACACCTGGGAAGGCATCCCGCTGCGGAGGCTGCTGGAGCAGGCGGGCGTGCGGAGCGGAGCGCGGACGGTGAAGCTCTACTCCGGCGACGGCGTCTACACCGACTCGCTGACGCTGGAGCAGGCGATGGAGGAGGACGTGCTCGTCGCCGTGCTGCATGACGGACAGGCGATCCCGAGCCCGCTCGGCGGCCCCGTGCGGCTCGTCGTGCCGCGCATGTACGCCTACAAGTCGGTCAAATGGCTGAGCCGGATCGAGCTCATCTCCGGCGAGCATACCGGCTACTGGGAGGAGCGCGGCTACAGCAAGGACGCCTGGGTGTGAAAAAAGCCTTCCCGAAGGGAAGGCTCGATGCGCGAAGAATGAGGGCTCTTCGAGGAGGTCAGCGCTTCGTGGAAAGCTCGATGCTCCGGCTGTCCGCGGAAACAATGGATGCCCCGGCCATGCCGGCTGCGTAACGCAGGGGAACGTAATAAGCCCCTTCGATTTGAATGGCCTTGAATCCGGAGAACCCCGCGCTTCCGTTGATTTTCCGCGTTTGCGCTTCAATCTCGAACGCGGTCTTCTTCTGCTTGACGACAGACACTTTGGTCTTGGCGACGTCGAGGCTGAACCCGAAGAGGCGGGAGAAGTCCCTCAGCGAAATATAATTCGTCTGCTGGAGGCTGACGATGCCTTTGTCCAGGGCGGCGAGTTTTTCGTCTACATAAAGCGAAAGGGAGGTCTCTTCATATTTGGCGCCGCTGTCCGTCGATTTCCGGCAGTCCCAAATCCGTTCATAGTACCGATACTGCGACGAGCTTCCGGTCAGCACATCGCTTACTTTCGTGCAATGAGCCTGAGGCTTGGCTTCATTCGCGATTACGCTCCGGACCGTCGTGGACTTTTTGGAGGATGCCGCGGTCGAAGAGGATGTGGACTCGCTGGACGAACTGCTGGACGACCCGCCGCCGTTATGATAGTGATAGCCGGTGCACAAGCCCTTTCGGATCGATTTCTCGGAGCAGTTGTGCCCTCCGCTGCTGTCGGTTCTCCCGGAGTGAGCGGAAGCGGACAACGGCAGGGACAACAGGGAGAGGAGCAGGATGATCACGACCGCCGGCCGATGGAGCTTTTTCATATCAAGACCCCTTTTCTATCGTTTTCAACTCCATCATAGATGATCCATCCTAAATATGGAATGCATAGAAAAACAGCGGCTCTCCGGTCTGGAGCCGCCGCTGTTTCATCGCTTGCGCCGAGGCGGACGGACGGGGGAATCCTCAGTCCGTCTTCTTCTTTTTCTTGCCGGTGAAGTTGGTCACGGACTTGACATCCTCCACGACATCGTTGACGAATTCCATACTTTGGTTCTTTGCATGCATGGAGGCCGTTCCTTTATAGTTACCTTGATGAGTCTTGTTCTCCATCGCTGTTCACCTCCCCTGCCGGTAGTATGGTTCGGCGGGAGGGCGAAGATGCAGGCGCGGCCGCACGGCCCGTTGCCGGACAGGCTTGGAGCAGGCTTCATCAGGAAAGGAGAGTGCAGCATGAATCCGACCCCGATTCCATTCCGCAAGGAACAACCACATACCGCGTCGGCCGCTCGCCCAGAGGCGGGTCCGCTGCGCCGGACCGCGCTCGCCGCCGGGCTGCTCGCCCTGCTGCTCGCGGCAGGCTGCTCGAACGCAGGCGGAGACGGAGCGGCCACGCCGCAGCCGGCCACGCCGAAGCAAGCCGCCTCGGCGCCCGCCGAGGAAGGCGCGCCGAGCGCCGAGCAGGTGCTCGGCCGCGCCGCAGAGACGATGGCGGACACGAAGAGCCTCGAGCTGTCCATGGAGCTCAAGCAGGACATGGAGACGGACGGCCAGACGACGTCCATGTCGATGACCAACGAGGGGCGCATCATCGTGCAGCCGCTCGCCCTCATGCAGAAGACGGTGAACGACTACATGGGCGAGTCGTCGACGCTCGATTCCTACCTGACCGACAGCGGCTATTATATGTACGATTATTCCAACGAAGCGTGGAGCCGCATGCTGGCGGACGAGGTGCCCAAGATCAAGGCGACGCTGTCCGATTTCCAGATCGCCCCGGCCAAGGAGATCGAGAAGATCGCCGAGCATGCCGCCGCGTTCCGCAGCGGACTCGAGAACGGCGAGCAGGTGCTCGTCTACGCGGGCAGCGGCAGCGACGAGGCGGCCGAGGCGCTCGTGCGCGACCTGCTGCGCAGCACGATGGGACTCGACGACATGGAGGCGCGCGTGCGGGATTCCATCCAAGTGAACGCGCTCGATTACCGCCTCCGCTTCGACGAGGCGACGGGACGGCTGACCCGGCTGGAAGCGACGGCCGACGTCTCGATCGAGTACGATCCGGGCAACCCTTCCCGGCTGAGCCAGACGTTCACGCTCGGCTACAGCGGCTGGAACGAGGCCGAGCCGGTCGTCGTGCCGGATGAAGCCAAAGACGCGCCCGAGGTGATGCCGGCCGACCAAGGACTGCTGGACGCTCTCGGCGAGGATGGACTGGAGGAGCTGGAAGGGCTGCAGGAGCAGCCGTAAGGCCAGGCGAGGCCGCCAGAAATTCCCTTTGCATAAGAACGTACATTCGGGTATATAATCAATATACGAATGTATGTTCTTTTTTGATCGCGAAGGGAGCGGCCCGCAATGAATCTGCGCAAATGGATCGGACGCGACGTGGAATTGATCTATGCCGACGCGGACGGACGGCTGACGCGCCGCCTCGTGAGGCTGGCGCGGGTGGAGGCCGACTACGTCTACGGCTTCGACCGGGAGAAGCGTCTCCCGCGCACGTTCCGGCTGGACGGCATCCTCGCGGCGCAGCCGGCAGACGGCCCCGGCGGCCGGGCCGGGAGGCGGCTCGGCTGAGCGCTTTCCTTTATCATTGCGCCCGCGTCATGTATAATGGCACCTAGATGATTCAGAGAATGTGAAGGAGTTGTTCCCATTGGCGCTCTCATGCGGCATCGTCGGTCTCCCGAACGTCGGGAAGTCGACGCTTTTCAATGCAATCACCCAGGCGGGAGCCGAGTCCGCCAACTATCCGTTTTGTACGATCGACCCCAACGTCGGCGTCGTGGAAGTGCCCGACGAGCGTCTCGATAAATTGACCGAGCTGGTCGTGCCCAAGCAGACCGTGCCGACCGCCTTCGAGTTCGTCGACATCGCGGGCCTCGTGGCCGGCGCGAGCAAGGGCGAGGGACTGGGCAACAAGTTCCTCGCGCATATCCGCGAGGTGGACGCGATCGTCCACGTCGTGCGCTGCTTCCAGGACGAGAACATCACCCATGTCTCCGGCAAGGTCGATCCGCTGGGCGACATCCAGACGATCAACCTCGAGCTGATCCTCGCGGACATCGACTCCGTCGACCGCCGCATCGACCGCTCGCGCAAGAACATGAAGGGCGGCAACAAGCAGTACGCCCAGGAGGTCGAGGTGCTCGAGCGCCTCAAGGCGGCGCTTTACGAGGACCGCGCGGCGCGCAGCGTCGAGCTGACCGAGGAGGAGCGCGTGCTCGTGCGCGACCTGCATCTGCTGACGATGAAGCCGGTGCTGTACGCGGCCAACGTGAGCGAGGAAGAGGTGGCGGACGCCGAGGGCAACCCGTACGTCAAGCTCGTGCGCGAGTTCGCCGCGGCCGAGAACGCCGAGGTCGTGCCGATCAGCGCCAAGGTCGAGGCGGAGATCGCCGAGCTCGAGGGCGAGGACAAGGCGATGTTCCTCGAGGAGCTCGGCATGCAGGAGTCGGGCTTGAACCGCCTCATCCGCAGCGCGTACAAGCTGCTCGGCCTGTACACGTACTTCACGGCCGGCGTGCAGGAAGTGCGCGCCTGGACGATCCGCAAGGGCATGAAGGCGCCGCAGGCGGCCGGCGTCATCCACACCGACTTCGAGCGCGGCTTCATCCGCGCCGAGGTCGTCGCCTACGACGACCTGGTCGCCGCAGGCTCCATGAACGTCGCCCGCGAGCGCGGCCAGCTGCGCCTCGAGGGCAAGGAGTATGTCGTGCAGGACGGCGACGTCATGCACTTCCGCTTCAACGTCTAGGACGGCCGGGCGCCGGACGAGACTCGGCCTCGCTGGAGCCCCGGCTCCCGCGGGGCTTTTCGCATGACCGTTTATGTTCTCCCGTCATATATGGTATAATGAAGGGCAAGGCATTTATCCAAGAACCTACGATACGCAATCCCATACAGAGGTGAAGTCTGGTGTTGGACCGATTACAAGCGCTGGCCGACCGATACGACAAGCTGAGCGAGCTGCTGTGCGATCCGGATGTATCCAGCGATCCTAAGCGGCTGCGCGATCTTTCCAAGGAGCAGTCGGATCTGCAGGGCGCATACGACGCCTATACGGAATACAAGCAAGTGCATGCCCAGTACGAGGACGCCAAGGCGATGCAGGCGGAGAAGCTCGACGACGAGATGCGCGAGATGGTCAAGATGGAGCTCGAGGAGCTCGGCGCGCGCCTCGAGCAGCTTGCCGAGGAAGTGCGCGTCCTGCTGCTGCCCAAGGATCCCAACGACGACAAAAACGTCATCGTCGAGATCCGCGGCGCGGCCGGCGGCGACGAGGCGGCGCTGTTCGCGTCGGATCTGTACCGCATGTACACCCGCTTCTCGGAATCCCAGGGCTGGCGCGTCGAGCTGATGGACGCGAGCGAGAGCGATCTCGGCGGCTTCAAGGAAGTCATCTTCAAGATTTCCGGCAAGGGCGCCTACAGCAAGCTCAAGTTCGAGAGCGGCGCGCATCGCGTGCAGCGCATTCCGGTAACGGAGTCCGGGGGGCGCATCCATACGTCGACATCGACGGTGGCGGTCATGCCGGAGGTCGAGGAGGTCGAGGTCGAGATTCTCGACAAGGACATCCGCGTCGACACGTTCTGCTCGAGCGGCGCGGGCGGCCAGTCCGTCAACACGACCAAGTCGGCCGTGCGTGTGACGCATGTGCCGACCGGCATCGTGGCGACCTGCCAGGACGGCAAGTCGCAGAACGAGAACAAGGCCAAGGCGCTGCAGGTGCTGCGCGCCCGCATCTACGACATCCATCGCCAGGAAGAAGAGGCGAAGATCGCCGGCGAGCGCAAGAGCAAGGTCGGCACGGGCGACCGCAGCGAGCGCATCCGCACGTACAACTTCCCGCAGAGCCGGGTGACGGACCATCGCATCGGCCTGACGTTGCATCGCCTCGACTCCGTGATGAACGGCGACATGACGGAGATCATCAACTCGCTGTCGGTGGCGGAGCAGGCGGAGCTGCTGGAGAAGGAAAACCTCGCCTGATCGAAGCCGCCCGGAGCATCTGACGGCGCAGGCCGGCGGCGATGATCCGAGCAGGCGCGCAAGCGAAGCAAAAAGCTTCTCCCGTCCGGGAGGGGCTTTTTTGCGATCAGGACTCCTCGCTCGAGCGTTCGGGCGGAACGGAGCCGGAGTCGAATTCTAAAGGACAAGGGAAACGGAAAGGGGCGGCGGGCATGGAGCATCGGGAGCTGAAGGACGCAGCGGAGGGCGCTGCGCTTCGGGAGGAGATGGAGTCAGCCAGGGAATACCGGCTGCCTGCGGCAGCGACGATCGCCGAGGCGAAGCGCCATGCGGCGGGCTATTTGGCGGAGCGCGGCGTGGACGAGCCGGAGGACAATGTCTCGCTGCTGCTGCAGCATGTGCTCGGCCGCAGCCGGACCGAGCTGATGCTCGGGGCGCGCGAGCCTTTCCCGGCGGACCGGGAAGCGGCGTGGACCGACGCGATCCGGCGCAAGGGCCGAGGGGAGCCGGCGCAGTATATCGCCGGCGAGCAGTGGTTCTACGGGCGGGCGTTCGCCGTGTCGTCGGCCGTGCTCATCCCGCGGCCGGAGACGGAGCTGCTCGTCGAGGCGGTGCTGCAGGCGGCCGACCGGCTGTGGCCGGAGGCGAAGGGCTCTGCCCGTGCGGCGGAGCATCCGCCGGCTTCGGGGCAAAACGGCGCTGCGGCCGGGACTGGCGGCGAGGCGGGGAGCGCCGCTCATGGCGCGGCCCGCGCCGTGCCGCCCGCCGGGCCGATCGCGCTGGACGTCGGTACCGGCAGCGGCGCGATCGCGCTGACGCTGGCGTCCGAGCGTCCGGGCTGGCAGGTGTACGCCTCCGACCTGTCGGCGGCGGCGCTGGCTGTCGCCCGCGCCAATGCAGAGAGGCTCGGAGCTCCGGCGCGAGGCTTCGCGGAAGGCGATCTGCTCGCCCCTGTCCTCCCGGGCAGCGGCTCGCCGTTCGAGGGGCTGGCGGTCGACATCCTCGTGTCCAATCCGCCCTATATTCCGGCTGCGGACCTGGCCGGGCTGCAGCCGGAGGTGCGGGACTACGAGCCGCGCCTCGCGCTGGACGGCGGAGCGGACGGGCTGGACCCGTACCGCCGGATGGCGGAGCAGCTGCGCGGCATGGCGTCTCTTCCGCGCATCGTCGCCTTCGAGCTCGGCATCGGCCAGTCCCGGCAAGTCGCCGGCCTGCTGGAGGCGTTCGGCTGGTGGGACGACATCCGGATCGTGACCGACTACGGCGGCATCGAGCGCCATGTCGTGGCGGCGCGCACCCGCTAGCCTGGGAGCCGGGCCGGACTCGAATCTCTTTTTCAATCTGCTAGTTTAAAAGAATCGCGGGCGGACATACTGAAGGTAGAAAGCGTTCCGGAACGCAAGCGGCGGTGCCGACGGGTGCCCGAGAGGAGCTTGTGTCATGCTTGGATCATCCCTTTCCTATTCTTCCGTATCCCGCACTTCTTCCTATTCTTCCGTCCGCCGCCCTTATGCCGCTGCGCCGCATGCGTACCGCTTCCCGTTCCGCCTCTCTCACCTGTACCTGCTCGTCAGCCTGGCCGTGCTGCTCATGAGCTGGGAGTCCGTGCGGGAAAACGCGGCGATCGCGCCGGGCGGAATTCCGAACGAGGCGATCCGCCTCCGCATCCTCGCGAATTCGGATTCGGCGGTCGACCAGGCCGTCAAGCGCGCTGTCCGCGACGCGGTCGTCGCCGAGATGAACGGCTGGGCCGCCGGCCCGCAGACGATCGAGCAAGCCCGCGCGGCGCTCCAGGCCCGCATGGGCGACATCGAAGCGGTCGTAGCCCGCAAGCTGCAGGCGCGCGGCTTCGACTATGGCTTCAAGGCCGAGCTCGGCCTTGCGGAATTCCCGACCAAGATCTACGGGGAAAAGGTGTATCCCGCCGGGGACTATGAAGCGCTGCGGATTACGCTCGGCGCAGGCGACGGTCAGAACTGGTGGTGCGTGCTGTTCCCGCCGCTCTGCTTTGTCGACTCGGACTCCGGCGAGGCCGTGCCGAAGGCGGAAGCGGCCGCCGCCAAGGGCGGTGCCGTGCAGGCGAGCGCATCCGTACAGGATGGAGCCAAGACGACGGCAGCGGCCCCGGCGGAGCCGGGCGAGGCTCCGCAAGCGAAGTTTTTCGTATGGGAGCTGCTGGAGTCTCTGTTCGCCTTCCTGCGCGGCTTGTTCGCCTAAAGGAAAATGAGGTCGGGCGCCGCGGTCGCGGAGTCCGGCCTTTTCGGTTCCGGTTCCGAGCGCAGCGTCGGCCGATCGTCGTTTTTCCGCTGCGGATCGCGAAGCGCTGCCTTGGTTTTCGCTTGCCGCGGCCCTCGCCGCTGCAGGGGCGAGCTTGGACGGAGCCGGCGATGAAGGGTATACTGGTACCATGCAAAATGCAGCGGATGGATGGGATGATCGCATGTCTGACAAGCTTCACGAAACGAACCGGCCGACGAAGCGCTGGCCCTCTGCGGAGGGCGGGGCGCTGACGGAGGCCGAGCTGAACGAGGCGGCCGCGCTGCTGGCTGCCGGGGAGACGGTCGCCTTTCCGACCGAGACGGTATACGGGCTGGGAGCCGACGCGCGCAGCACCGAGGCGGTCGAGCAGGTGTTCCGGGCCAAGGGGCGTCCGTCCGACAATCCGCTCATCGTGCATATCGCCGGGATGGAGCAGCTGCGCGGGCTCGTCCGGCCGCTCGGCGAGGCGGAGCGCCGGCTGGCGGAGCGGTTTTGGCCGGGACCGCTCACGCTCGTCCTGCGCGCCGTGCCCGGCGCCGTATCTCCGCGCGTGACCGCAGGGCTGGATACGGTCGCCGTGCGCATGCCGGACCATGAGGTGGCGCTGCGGCTCATCCGCGCGGCCGGCTGTCCGGTAGCGGCCCCGAGCGCGAACCGCTCGGGGCGTCCGAGCCCGACGGCCGCGCAGCATGTGCAGGAAGACCTCGGCGGCCGCATCGCCGGCATCGTGGACGGCGGGCCGACGGGCGTCGGCTTGGAGTCGACCGTCGTCGAATGCGCCGGTCCGGACTCGGTCCGCATCTTGCGGCCGGGCGGAGTGACGCCGGAGCAGCTGCGGGCCGCGGGCTTCAAGGTGCTGCTGGAGGCGGACGGCGCGGGCGGGCACGCCGATCCGGCGCAAGCGTTTGAGGAAGGGATGGGCTCAAGCCCTGGCGGCGCTTCTGGAGAAGGCGCGCTTGCCAGGGATGCTGCCGCAAAGCTTGCCGAGGCGCCGCCGACCGCTCCGGCCTCCGCAGCGGCCGCGCCTGCCGCCGCCCCGCGTTCGCCCGGCATGAAGTACGCGCACTACGCTCCGCGCGGCGAGATGCGGCTGATCGCCGGCGATCGCGAGCGGGTGCGCGCGGCCGTCCAGGCTGCGGCCGACGAGGCTCGCGGCCGGGGGCGGCGCGTCGGCATCCTCGCTTACGAGGAGACGGCGGCGGCCTATCGGGCCGACATCGTGCTCGCCTGCGGCTCGCTGGCGGCGCCGGAGACGGCGGCGCAGTCGCTGTACGCCGTGCTGCGCGAGTTCGACGAGCGAGGCGCGGAGGTCATCTGGGCAGAGGGCTGCCCGACGGACGGCATCGGCCTCGCGCTGATGAATCGATTATCTAAGGCTGCGGGGGGCAGAGTCGAGCATATCGACTGACGTCCCGCAGCCAGCCGGAGGCGAAGAAAGGCTGCGGGGGGCAGGGTCGAGCATATCGACTGACGTCCCGCAGCCAGCCGGAGGCGGAGAAGGGCTGCGGGGGGCAGGGTCGAGCACATCGACTGACGTCCCGCAGCCAGCCGGAGGCGAAGAAAGGCTGCGGGGGGCAGAGTCGAGCATATCGACTGACGTCCCGCAGCCAGCCGGAGGCGGAGAAGGGCTGAGGGTGGCAGGGTCGAGCATATCGACTGACGTCGCGCAGCCAGCGGAAGGCGAGCAGGAGCGGAGGGGACGGAATCCTCTTGGAGAAGCGCCAGCGGTTCCCTTGAAGGCCGGGTTCCTTCCATATTGGAAAGGAAGATCAAAGGAACCTGGGCTTCAGCGGAATCGGAAAGAGGATCCGTCCGCGGAGCGGCGTTTGCGTAAGTCCTCCGGCACACGTCTACATAGCGGCGTTTGCGTAAGTCCTCCGGCACTCGTCTACATAGCGGCGTAACTCCTCAGCAACACGCCCCTACGCCACCGCCCCTGCGCCACCGCCTCTACGCGAACGCAGGCCAAGCCAATCATATTCCGTTCCCTTGTCCGCATAGGCTGGATAGAACAAGCCATCGGACAAGGGGAGATCGAGACCATGTTGGAAGCTACTCTGCACGAAGGACAGCTGCTCACGCTCCTGATCATGGCGCTCGCGCTCGGAATGGACGCGTTCTCGCTCGGAGTCGGCATCGGCATGCGGGGCATCCGCCTGCTGGACATCCTCAAGCTGAGCGCGGTCATCGGACTGTTCCACGTCCTCATGCCGCTCGTCGGCATCGCGGCGGGACAATACATGAGCCTGCTGCTCGGCCATGTCGCGACGCTGGTCGCCGGGCTGCTGCTCCTTCTGCTGGGGGGGCATATGCTGTTCGTATCGCTGCGCGGCGGGGAGGAGCTCGGTCCCTCCTTCGCCGACCACCGCACGACGGGCGGCCTGCTGCTGTTCGCGCTCAGCGTGAGCGTGGATTCGTTCTCCGTCGGCATCTCGCTCGGCATGTTCGCCGCCGACGCGCTGCTGACGATATTGCTGTTCGGCCTCGCCGGCGGACTGATGTCCGTGCTCGGCCTGCTGGCCGGTCGGCGCATCGGCCGCAGCCTCGGCAGCTATGGAGAGGCTGCGGGCGGCGCCATCTTAATGACCTTCGGCATTCTCTTCCTGCTCTAGGGGGGGGCCGGGGCAAAAGGAGGGGTGAATCCGATGAAACCGGTTCGCATCTTGTTCGTGTGCACAGGCAATACCTGCCGCTCGCCGATGGCCGAAGCGCTGCTTCGCGCCGAAGCCGCAGGCACAGGCATCGAGCTCGAGGTGCGCTCAGCCGGCGTGGCGGCCTCCGCGGGCATGTCGGTGTCGCGCCATGCGCGGGAGGCGCTGCGCCGTGCCGGCATCCAGCACGAAGGCTCGTCTTCCCCGGTGAGCGGAGAGCTGGTCCGCTGGGCAGACCTCATCCTCGCGATGACCGGCTCGCATCGCCGGACGCTGCTGCAAGCCTTCCCGCAAGCGGCGGACAAGCTGCATACGCTGCTGGAGTACGCCGCCGGCGATCGTTTGGCGGAGCTGGACCGGCTGTATGGGGAGCGCGAGCTGGAGCGCTCGCTCGGCAGGCCGCCGGAGCCGGAGCTGGAGCGGCGCATCGCGGAGCTGGAGCGGACGGTCCGCGGCGACATCGCCGATCCGTTCGGCGGCCCGCTGGAGGAGTACGAGGCCTGCGCGGCGGAAATCCGGCAGGCCGTGCGCGCCGTCCTGCGCCGGCTGAGCGAGGAGCGGCGGGACTGAGCCTGGGCGGCCCTCTCCCGGCTCGAAGCTTCCCCCGGCTGTCCCGCGAGCGGGCTTGGAACGAGCCCGCCCGAGCCGCTGCCGGCTGCTCGCGGAGCCTCGCGTCGCCGGCTCCGTCCGGAGCTCCGAAAGGCCGCTTCGCGGCCGCTCGCGAGCATTGACAGTCCGCTTTCCGATAGGCTATGATGAGGGCAAGCAACAACGGTTTCCGATGTGACTGGCGACGAAGTGGGTCCAACCACGATGGAGCATCGGAACATACGGCCGGTCGCCTGGGCAGAGAGCGTGTGCGCGATTTTTTCGCGCGCAGAGCTCTCTTTTCGTTTTTTCAGACCTCTCGTCTAAAGGGAGCCCGTTTCGGTATAATAGGACACGAACGGCATCCACGGTCAGGAGGGATAGCATCATGGACAGGAATGCAGCATCGCCGGAGGCGATCGCCTCCGGCGTCGAGACGCTGATCCGCGAGCTGGCGGCCGGCGGCCGGCTGCTGCCGGGACAGCTGCTCGTTTTCGGCGTCAGCACGAGCGAGGTGCTCGGCCGCCGCATCGGCACCTCCGGCAGCGGCGAGGCGGCCCGGGCCATTTTCGCGGGCATGGAGAGAGCTCGAGCCAATCTCGGCTTCGTGCCGGCGTTCCAGTGCTGCGAGCATCTCAATCGGGCGCTCGTGGTGGAACGGTCCGCCGCCGAGCGGTTCGGCCTGGAGCCGGTGAACGCCGTGCCGGTGCCCGGCGCGGGCGGCTCGATGGCCGCCCACGCGTTCCGCCGGCTGGCGGATGCCTGCCTGGTCGAATCGGTGCAGGCGCAGGCGGGCATCGACATCGGCGAGACGCTGATCGGGATGCATCTGAAGCGCGTCGCCGTGCCGGTCCGTCCTTCCGTACGGACGATCGGCGAGGCTCGCGTGACGATGGCGTACGCGCGGCCGAGGCTCATCGGCGGCCCGCGCGCGGTCTACGAGCTGCCGCCGGACGCCGGGACGGAGACGGGCAGCTGCGACTAGAGGGAAGCAATCATCATTTACCATAGGGAGGACTTATCGATCATGGACCAACTCCGCAAGCAAGACCCTGAAGTGCTCAAGGCAATGGGACTGGAGCTGAAGCGCCAGCGCGACAACATCGAGCTGATCGCATCCGAGAACATCGTCAGCGAGGCGGTGCTCGAGGCGATGGGCACCGTGCTCACCAACAAGTACGCCGAAGGCTACCCGGGCAAGCGCTACTACGGCGGCTGCGAGCATGTCGACATCGTCGAGGACATCGCGCGCGATCGCGCGAAGGAGCTGTTCGGCGCGGAGCATGCCAACGTGCAGCCGCACTCCGGCGCGCAGGCCAACATGGCCGTCTACCTTGCCGCCCTCAAGCCTGGCGACACCGTGCTCGGCATGAACCTCGCCCACGGCGGCCATCTGACCCACGGCAGCCCGGTCAACGCCTCCGGCCTCTACTACAACTTCGTCGCCTACGGCGTCCAGGAAGACAGCTTCACGATCAACTACGACGACCTGCGCAAGGCCGCCTTCAAGCATCGTCCGCGCATGATCGTCGCCGGCGCCAGCGCCTACCCGCGCATCATCGACTTCGAGAAGATCGGCCAGATCGCCAAGGACGTCGGCGCGCTGTTCTTCGTCGACATGGCCCACATCGCCGGCCTCGTGGCGGCGGGCCTGCATCCGAGCCCGGTGCCGCACGCGCACTTCGTCACGACGACGACGCACAAGACGCTGCGCGGACCGCGCGGCGGCCTCATCCTGACGACCAAGGCATGGGCGGCGGCGATCGACAAGGCCGTCTTCCCGGGCTCCCAGGGCGGACCGCTCATGCACATCATCGCGGCCAAGGCCGTCGCTCTCGGCGAGGCGCTGCAGCCGGAGTTCAAGACGTACGCGCAGAACGTCATCTCCAACGCCAAGGTGCTGTCCGAGGAGCTGATCGCCCGCGGCCACAACATCGTGTCCGGCGGCACGGACAACCATCTCATGCTGCTTGATACGCGCGGCTTGAACATCACCGGCAAGGAAGCCGAGCATGTGCTCGACTCCGTCGGCATCACCGTCAACAAAAACGCCATTCCGTTCGATCCGACGAGCCCGTTCGTCACGAGCGGCATCCGCATCGGCACGCCGGCGGCGACGACGCGCGGCATGGACGCCGACGCCATGCGCACGATCGCCGAGGTCATCGACCTGACGCTGCGCAGCCCGCAGGACGAGGCGGCGCTGGACAAAGCGCGCGGCCTCGTGCGCGATCTGACCGCGCGCTTCCCGCTCTATCCGAGCATCCAATACTAAAGCGGATCCGCTCCGCCGCAAGCCCCTTTTCCTTCCCGATCCAGCGGGAGGGAGGAGGGGCTGCTTCGGCATGCGGACGGCCCCGCTCCTTTTTGCCGGTTCGTGACGATGCTTGATGCGCCGCCCTGCTGGGAATGCTATAATAGTTGGGATTATGCCCCGGGACGCCGGGGACAAGCAAATTCAAGCGAATACCAGGAGGGCAACCCCCATGAGCAATCTGGTCGTCTGTGACCATCCACTCATTCAGCACAAGCTGACGTTCATCCGCGACAAGGACACCAAGACAAAAGACTTCCGAGAGCTTGTCGACGAGGTCGCCACATTGATGGCGTACGAGATTACGAGGGACATGCCGCTCGATACGATCACGGTCGAGACGCCGGTCGCGACGGCCCAGTCCAAGGTGCTGTCCGGCCGCATGCTCGGCATCGTGCCGATCCTGCGCGCAGGCCTCGGCATGGTCGACGGCATCCTCAAGCTGATTCCTGCCGCCAAGGTGGGGCATATCGGATTGTCGCGCGACCATGAGACGCTCCAGCCGACCGAATATTATATGAACCTTCCGACCGACGCCACGGAACGGCTGCTCATCGTCGTCGACCCGATGCTCGCTACGGGGGGCTCGGCCAACGCGGCGATCGGCTCGCTCAAGAAGCGCGGCTGCACGCAGATCAAGCTGATGGTGCTGATCGCCTCGCCGGAAGGCGTGCGCGCCGTCCAGGAGGCTCATCCCGACGTGGACATCTACGCCGCCGCCGTCGACGAGAGGCTCAATGAGCTGGGCTACATCATCCCGGGGCTCGGAGATGCCGGAGACCGGATGTTCGGCACGAAATAATTTTCTGATGGGAGAGGTATAAGTTGGACAAGCTGAAAGTGATGACCATATTCGGGACGCGTCCCGAGGCCGTCAAGATGGCGCCGCTCGTGCTGGAGCTTCAGAAGCATCCCGAGCAGATCGAGTCGATCGTATGCGTCACCGCGCAGCATCGCCAGATGCTTGACCAGGTGCTGGAGCTGTTCCGCATCGAGCCCGACTACGACCTCAACGTGATGAAGGACCGCCAGACGCTGACGGAGACGACAGTCCGCGTGCTCGAAGGACTCGAGCCGGTGCTGCGCGAGTCGCAGCCGGATATCGTGCTGGTCCACGGCGATACGCAGACGACGTTCCTGGCCAGCTATGCGTCGTTCCTGCAGCAGATCCAGGTCGGCCATGTCGAAGCGGGGCTTCGCACCTGGAACAAGATGTCTCCGTATCCGGAGGAGATGAACCGTCAGCTGGCCGGCGTGCTGTCGGACGTGCATTTCGCGCCGACGGAGTGGTCCGCAGGCAATCTCCGCAAGGAGAACAAGTCCGAGGCGTCGATCTACGTCACGGGCAACACGGCGACGGACGTCTTCCAGTATACGGTCGACCCTGCCTTTACCCATCCGATGCTGGAATGGGCGGCCGGCAAGCGTCTGATCCTCATGACCGCGCATCGCCGCGAGTCGCTTGGAGAGCCGCATCGCAGCATCTTCCGGGCGGTGAAGCGCATCGCTGACGAGTTCGACGACATCGCGATCGTCTACGCCGTGCATCCGAATCCGGCCGTGCGCGAGCCCGCGCAGGAAATTCTCGGCGATCATGAGCGCATCCGCCTGATCGAGCCGCTTGACGTATTTGAATTCCATAATTTCTATCCTCACGCGTACATGATCCTCACGGATTCCGGCGGCATGCAGGAGGAGGCGCCGAGCTTCGGCGTGCCGACGCTCGTGCTGCGCGATACGACGGAGCGTCCCGAAGGGATCGAGGCCGGCACGCTGGAGCTGGTCGGCACGGACGAGAGCCGCGTCTACGATCGGACGAGAGCGCTGCTGACCGACAGGGGAACGTACGAGCGCATGAGCCAGGCCGCCAATCCGTACGGAGACGGGGCGGCGTCGGAGCGGATCGTGCGCGCGATCCTGCATCATTTTGGCAGGGGCGAGCGGCCCGATGCGTTCACACAACGTTCATAGTTTTTGCGAGGCGGCGGTCAAGTCCAACAACAGCCTAGCATACAGTTCTACTGTATGGTTTGGAAGTTCGCCAAATCCCGTCAAATCAACGTTTTTTATCCCAAGTTCACGGAAAGTTTGCTATTATCAAAATTGACAAACCTTCGGCGGCTTGGATAAAATGATGAAGGTTGATGGGGGACACTCATGACCAAAAAGGGCAAGGGAGAGGACCCGCTGAAGGCGCTTGCGCTTGTCGGCGCTCTCGGAATCGACGTGGCGATCTGCACGCTGATCGGCTACTGGCTTGGAGCAAGGTTCGGAGGAACTCCGGGATGGATCATCGCGGGGGTTTTGACGGGGCTTGCGGCAGGCATCGTTTCGGTCGTCTTCATTGTAAGAAAGGTTTTGGAGGACAGCAATGAATGAAGTGCTCAAGATGACCAGGTCCGTCGTCGTGCTGCTCTTCGCCATCAGTCTGCTGATCTGGGGCATCGTTCCCGATTGGCGCGCGGCGGCGGCCGGATGCATGCTTGGCATCGCAGCAGGATCGTTCAACGCCTTTCTCCTGCGCAGGCGCGTGGATTGGATCGGTGTCATGGCTCAAGGGGACAAACCCCGCCGTGCCGGAACGGGCATGGCCGGCAGGCTCGCGATGGTGCTGCTCGCCGTCATGATCGCCTACCGCTATCCCGAAGACATCAGTCTCCCCGCTACACTGGCTTCATGTTTTGCGGTGCCTTTTGTCATACTGGTATGCGCTTTCTTCAAGCTTGGCCGACCACGCAGTGGAAAGGGGTGAAACATTAAGGTATGCACAAATTTCCGATTTACACTTGGAATGGAATCGACTTCGATTTATCGGCCATCATTGCGATTACGATCTCGGCCATCCTGACGTTTGTGTTGGCTAGGCTGCTCACGCGCAAGCTGTCGGTTGCCAATCCGTCCAAAACACAGAACTTCATGGAATGGGCCGTGGATTTTGTCCATTCGACGATCGCAAGCACGATGCCGCTCAATCGGGTTCGGCCCTTCCTCGGCCTTGGCTTGACGCTTATCCTGTTCATTTTCATCTCGAACCTGCTCGGTCTTCCATTTGGCATCGTGACGTACGTCCATGAGCCGATGCTCGGCATCACGGCCGACGACATCGCGCATGGACATGCCGAACTCGCTTGGTGGAAATCTCCGACAGCAGACTTGTCCGTCACTTCCGGGCTTGCGCTGATCGTGTTCCTGCTGGTCCATTTCCTGGGCATGAAGCAAAACACCAAACATTATTTCCAGCATTACTTCAAGCCTTACCCGATTTTCTTCCCGCTGAACATCATCGAGACGATCGCGAAGCCGGTCACGCTGGCTCTTCGTCTGTTCGCCAACATCTTCGCGGGCGAGGTGCTGATCTCCACCATCCTCATGCTTGGCGTTATCGGTACGCCGTTCATGATTGCATGGCAGGGCTTCAGTATATTCGTAGGCGCCATCCAGGCGTTCCTGTTCACGATCCTCACCATGGTGTACATCTCGCAAGCCGCCATCCATGACGATGACGGCGCGCACTAGATCCGCAGCAGTTCGTGCTGGACGCGAGGCAATTCGCCCGCTCGTTCGGTGTTAGACATATTCCACTCACTACCCAATTCAGAGGAGGATTTTAAACAATGGAAGTATTGGCAGCAGCTATCGCAGTTGGTCTGGGCGCAGTAGGCGCAGGCGTAGGTAACGGTCTGATCGTCAGCAAAACGGTAGAAGGCATCTCCCGCCAGCCGGAAGCAGCAAGCAAGCTGCAAACGACGATGTTCATCGGCGTAGGTATCGTCGAGGTCGTGCCGATCATCGGCGTCGTTATCGGCTTCCTCGCGTTCTTCAGCTAATTTCAAGAAACCTATTCGTATGGCGGGGAAGGCCAATTGCCCTCCACGCCTTCGTTTTAATTGAGTGTGAAATGCATGTGAAAGGAGTGCCGTTATGGATTGGAAATGGACGTCTTTTGTATACGCGATCGTGGCGTTTCTCATTCTTTACTGGCTTCTGAACCGATACGCTTTCAAACCGTTGTTCTCCATCATGGAGCAGCGCCGCCAGATGGTGCTTGAGCAGATGAACGCTGCGGAGAACAGCCGCAAGGAAGCTTCCGCCGAAATGGAAGCGCAGAAGCAAGCGCTGGCGCAAGCCCGCCAGGAAGCGAACGAGATCATCGAGAAAGCCCGCATCACCAGCACGAAGCAGGCCGACGGCATCGTCGACACCGCCCGTGCCGAAGCGGCCCGCCTCAAGGAAGAGGCCGTGCGCGACATCGAGAGCGAGAAGAACAAGGCCATCGCTTCCCTGCGCAGCGAAGTAGGCAGCATCTCCGTCGCGATCGCTTCCAAGATCGTGGAGAAGCAGATCGACGAGAAATCGCAAGAGCAGATCGTTGATCGCTATCTGAAAGAAGTCAGCAGCAAATGAGCCGCGACAACGTCATCGCGAAAAGATATGCGCAGGCGCTGTACGAAGTCGCGGGCACTCAAGGGATCGTTTCCGAGGTGCGCCAGCAGCTGCAGCTTGTCTCCGAGGCGCTGAACGGCGACGCGGACGTGCTGCGCTTCCTCGGCACTCCAGGCATCGAAGCCTCCGAGAAAACGGAGCTCGTCAAAAAAGCGATCGGGGACCGCGTGTCCTCTATTGTTCTGAATATCGTCACGCTGCTCATCGAGCGCGGCCGCTACGCGGCCATCGGCGAGGTGTATGCGGCCTACAGCCGGATCGCGGACAAGGCATCCGGCGAATCGCGCGCCACGATCTATACGGCCCTCCCGCTGTCGGCGGTTGAGCTTTCCAAAGTCGTTCAGCAGTTCAGCTCCCTGTCGGGCAGCCGGATCATCGGCGAGCAGGTCGTAGATCCATCCCTGATCGGCGGCGTGAAGGTGCGCATCGGCGACAAGATTTACGATGGCTCTCTCTCCGGCAAGCTGGAGCGGCTGAGCAAGCAAATGAATTCCCAAGCACTGTAGACAGGGGTGAAGAAGTTGAGCATCAGACCTGATGAAATCAGCACGCTGATCAAGCAGCAGATCGAACAATATAAATCCGACATCCAAGTAGAGGAAGTCGGCACGGTCATTCAAGTCGGCGACGGCATTGCGCGCGTCCACGGCCTGGAAAACGCGATGGCGGGCGAACTTCTCGAGTTCGCGAACGGCGTCGTGGGCATGGCACTCAACCTCGAGGAAAGCAACGTCGGCGTCGTCATCCTCGGACCTTACACGGACATCCGCGAAGGCGACACGGTAAAGCGTACCGGCCGCATCATGGAAGTGCCGGTAGGCGAAGCGCTTCTGGGCCGCGTCGTCAACGCGCTGGGCCAGCCGCTCGACGGCAACGGACCGATCGCTACGACGGCGACTCGTCCGGTCGAATCGCCGGCTCCTGGCGTCATGGCTCGTAAGTCCGTCTTTGAGCCGATGCAGACCGGCATCAAGGCGATCGACGCGATGATCCCGATCGGACGCGGCCAGCGCGAGCTCATCATCGGCGACCGCCAAACGGGCAAAACGCAAATCGCGATCGATACGATCGTCAACCAAAAAGGAAACGGCGTCATCTGCATCTACGTGGCTATCGGCCAAAAGCAATCGACCGTCCGTACGGTCGTCGAGTCCCTCCGCCGCCAAGGCGCGCTGGACTACACGATCGTCGTTACGGCGAGCGCATCCGAGCCGTCCCCGATGCTCTACATCGCTCCGTACACGGGCTGCTCCATGGGCGAGTACTTCATGTACAACGGCAAGCATGTCCTCGTCATCTACGATGACCTGTCCAAGCAAGCCGCCGCTTACCGCGAGCTGTCCCTGCTGCTCCGCCGTCCGCCGGGCCGCGAGGCTTACCCGGGCGACGTCTTCTACCTGCACTCCCGCCTGCTGGAGCGCGCGGCCAAGCTGAACGACGAGCTCGGCGGCGGTTCCCTGACGGCGCTGCCGTTCATCGAGACCCAAGCGGGCGACATCTCCGCCTATATCCCGACAAACGTCATCTCCATCACGGACGGCCAGATCTTCCTGGAGTCGGACCTGTTCTACTCCGGCCAGCGTCCGGCGGTCAACGTCGGCAACTCGGTATCCCGCGTAGGCTCCTCCGCCCAGACCAAGGCGATGAAAAAGGTTGCCGGCACGCTCAAGCTTGACCTCGCCCAGTACCGCGAGCTGGCGGCATTCGCCCAATTCGGCTCCGATCTGGACAAAGTCACGAAATCCCGTCTGGACCGCGGCGAACGCACACTGGAAATCCTGAAGCAAGGCATCAACCAGCCTATGCCTCTGGAGCGCCAGGTCGTGTCGCTGTACACGGTCACGCGCGGCCTCGTGGACGACATTCCGGTTCAGGACGTCCGCCGCTTCGAAGGCGAGCTGCTCAGCTTCATGGATGCCAACAAGCCGGAAATCCTGGCGTCCATCCGCGATACGAAAGACCTCAACCCCGACAACGAGAAGGCTCTTGCAGCGTCCATCCAGGAGTTCAAGAAAGGCTTCTCCCGCTCGGTCTAATAGCTAGGAACGATGATGCCGGTCCATGTCCGGGCTCGGACATGGACCGATAAGTAAGGTGGTGACTACCAATGGCAAAAGGCATGCGGGAGATCAAGCGCTCGCTCAAGAGCAAGCAGAATATGAAGCAGATCACCAAAGCGATGGAAATGGTCGCTGCGGCGAAGCTTCGCCGCGCGCAGGAGGCGGCATTATCGGCTCGTCCATACACCGACAAGATCCGTGAAGTCGTCTCCAGCATCGCCGCTGGCGCAGGCAGCATCCGGCATCCTATGCTGCAGACTCGCGAAGTGAAGCGCACCGCTTACCTGATCATCACGTCGGACCGCGGTCTCGCGGGCGGCTACAACATCAACGTACTGCGCAAGCTGATGGGCACGATCGCCGACAAGCACCGGTCCAAGGACGAGTACGAAGTTCTCGTCGTCGGCCGCAAAGGCAGCGCCTATCTGAATCGCCGGGGCATCAACATCGCCGAGGAAGTGACGGGCATCTCGGACTCTCCGAAATATGGGGACATCAAGCCGGTCGCTTACAAAGCGGTGCAGGGCTTCGAGGATGGACGCTACGACGAGGTCTATATCGTCTACAACCGTTTCCTCAATGCCATCTCCCAGGTTCCGACGATGAAGAAGCTGCTTCCGCTGAGCTCCGACGAGTTCACCGGCGCTGCGGCGCAGTACGAATACGAGCCGGACGCGGAGTCCGTGCTCAGCGTCCTGCTGCCGAAATATGCCGAGACGGTCGTGTACAGCGCGATCCTCGAAGGCAAGGCGAGCGAGTTCGGCGCCCGGATGACGGCAATGGGCAACGCGACGAAAAACGCGACGAAGCTCATCGGCGAGCTTACGCTCTCCTACAACCGCGCCCGTCAGGCCGCGATCACCCAAGAGATCGCCGAGATTGTCGGCGGCGCCAGCGCCCAGCAATAAGAAACAGCCGATTTGGAGCAGGCTGCGGCCTGCTCGCCGCATAGACATGCAACTATCTTTACTACAGGAGGGACCCCCATGAGCAACGGTCGCGTTGTCCAGGTACTGGGGCCGGTCGTCGACGTTGAGTTCGACAACGGCCATCTGCCTGAAATCTTGAACGCCATTAAGATTGAACAAAAAGCTCAGAGCGCTTCCGAGCAGGACGTGAAGCTGACTCTCGAAGTGGCCACCCACCTCGGGAACAACACGGTCCGCTGTGTCGCCATGTCCTCCACGGACGGCCTCGTGCGCGGAACGGCTGCCATCGATACCGGAGCTCCGATCACGGTTCCGGTTGGACCGGCCACGCTCGGCCGCGTCTTCAGCGTCGTCGGCGATCCGATCGACGGCAACGGCGATGTGGACCGTAGCGTAGCGCTGCCGATCCACCGTCAGGCACCGGCATTCGAAGAGCTCTCCACCCAGCAGGAAATTCTGGAAACCGGCATCAAGGTCATCGACCTGATGGCTCCGTACGCCAAAGGCGGCAAAGTCGGCCTGTTCGGCGGCGCGGGCGTCGGCAAGACCGTTACGATGCAGGAGCTTATCCACAACATCGCATCCGAGCACGGCGGCATCTCCGTCTTCGCCGGCGTCGGCGAGCGTACTCGTGAAGGCAATGACCTGTACCACGAGATGAGCGACTCCGGCGTCATTGAAAAGACGGCGATGGTATTCGGCCAGATGAATGAGCCTCCAGGCGCGCGTCTGCGCGTAGCCCTGACAGGCCTGACGATGGCGGAGTACTTCCGCGATCAAGAGAACCGCGACGTGCTTCTGTTCGTCGACAACATCTTCCGCTTCACGCAAGCGGGCTCCGAAGTATCCGCCCTGCTCGGCCGCATGCCGTCCGCGGTAGGCTACCAGCCGACGCTGGCAACCGAGATGGGCCAGCTTCAAGAGCGCATCACTTCGACCAAAAACGGCTCCGTCACGTCGATCCAGGCGATCTACGTGCCTGCCGATGACTACACCGACCCGGCTCCTGCGACGGCGTTCGCCCACTTGGACTCGACGACCAACCTGGAGCGCAACATCGCCGCCATGGGCATCTTCCCGGCCGTCGACCCGCTGGCTTCGTCCTCGCGCGTCCTGACGCCGGAAATCGTCGGCGAAGAGCACTATCAAGTGGCTCAAAGCGTGAAGAAGCTTCTTCAGCGCTACAAAGAGCTGCTCGACATCATCGCCATCCTCGGCATGGACGAGCTCTCCGAGGAAGACAAGCTCGTCGTCCTTCGCGCCCGTCGCGTCCAATTGTTCCTGTCGCAGCCGCTTCACGTTGCCGCGGCGTTCAACGGCATTCCGGGCCTCTCGGTACGGATTCAGGATACGGTTCGCGGCTTCAAGGAAATTCTTGAAGGCAAGCATGACGATCTTCCTGAGCCGGCCTTCCACAACGTCGGAACGATCGAAGACGCCGTTGCCAAGGCGAAGAAACTCGCTCAAGAGGTTTAATCCTCGGCGGATGGAGGGATCGTATGAGCACCTTACTGCTTGAAATTGTAACGCCTGAGCGGACGGTCTATGCCAAGGACGTCAATATGGTCATTCTTCGCGGCGTCGAGGGCGAGATGGGCATCCTGCCTCATCACGTCCCGACGGTAACCCCGCTGAAGATCGCCGCCGTCGTGGCGAAGATCGGCGGCAAAGAGGAGAAGATCGCCGTCAGCGGCGGCTTCGCCGAAATCCGTCATGAAAAGGTCGTCATTCTCGCCGAAAGCGCCGAGCTTCCGGATGAGATCGACCTCGACCGTGCCCAGCTGGCCAAAAAGCGCGCCGAGGATCGTCTCCGCGGCCGCAAGGACGAGGTGGATTTCCGCCGCGCCGAAATGGCTTTGCAGCGTGCGATGAACCGGATCAGCCTGCGCGGCTGATGCTCCGGATCGATTTAAAGCCCAGTCTCCGTTCAAGGAGACCGGGCTTTTTTTTCATGCCGTCGATCGAACGGAATCTGGGGATAAACGAATGGTCATGGGGATGGAATGGGAGTGGAATGTGAATAACGAGTGGATATGTGGATAAGTTGTTCGCATCCCTCCTTTTATTGAGGATAACCCTGTGAATATCCTGTGAATAGAAATCGAATTTCGAAAAATGAAGCCTAGGCAGGATGACGATCGTCTAGGGTTGAATGAATAGGGAGCCAATTCATGGGAAAGAGGGGCATGAACCGATGATCGACATCCATACGCACATCCTGCCCGGCATCGATGACGGTGCGCGTCACCGGGAGCATTTGCTGGAGCTGGCGGAGGCCGCAGTGGAGGAAGGCATTACCGACGTGATCGCGACCCCTCATCATGCCAACGGCGTCTACTGGAATCCAGCCTCCCGCGTGAAGGAGCTCCTGCAAGAGTCCCAGGCGGTTTTAGAGGCGCATGGGCTGCCTTTGCGCCTGCATCCCGGACAGGAGATTCGCGTCCACGGCGAGCTGCTCGACCACTTGGAGGCAGGCGAGCTGCTGACGCTGGCAGGCACGCCTTATCTGCTGCTGGAGATGCCGGCCGAGGAGATGCCTGCCGAGATGCTCGAGCTCGTCTACGAGCTGACGCTGCTCGGCATCCGTCCGGTCATCGCCCATCCCGAGCGGAACCTCGAGGCGCTGCGCGAGCCGCGCAAGCTGGAGGAGCTGATCGCGCTCGGAGCATGGACGCAGGTGACGACGCATTCCCTTCTGGGCCTTTACGGCAAGACGTTCGAAAAAGGCGCGTGGTCGCTCGTGCGGAACGGACTGATCCACCTCGTCTCGTCCGATGCCCATCATGCCCGCCGGCGCGGGTTCAAGCTCGCCGATGCGTACTCGCTGCTGGAGACCAGGCTCGGGAGGCCGGCGCGGCTTTATTTCGAAGGGAATGCCCGGGCCTTGCTCGCGGGAGAGGAGCTGGCGCCTTCCGGCGACATGCTCGCCGAAACAAAAGCAGCAGCCGGCAAAGGGCTGCTGAAGGGCTGGTTCGGACGCAGAAGCTAGGGCTGGGGCAATAGAAGAGGAAGCAGGAAAACGGGGCCGGCCGCGAGCAAGCACGGTCAAGAATGCCGCCGGTCGCAGCCGAAACGGCTAGTCGTCGTAGCGGCCATAGCTGCGGGCGAAGCTCGCCATTCGATTGTAGGCGGCCCGGTCGAGCTTTTTCACCGGTCTGAACTGGGGATGGTTCGTATTGACCTCGAGCACCCACAGCTTCTTGCTGCGGTCGATGGCGAAGTCGATGCCCATTTCATGCATGCCCTTGTAGCGGCGAGACAGCGAGCGGCTGACCGCGAGCGCCTTGCGCTCGATCAGGTCGGTGTTGGCCCTGGCGGCGGAGGCCGGCAGTCCTTGCATCTCCCACAGGCTGGACAGCATGACGAGCTTCGCGCCTTGATGGACATTCGTCACGATCTTCGAAGGAGAGGCGATCTTGGCCGTGAAGGCGGTGCAGGTCCAGGGGCCTTTCGGCCGTCGCTGCACCATCGCGCGCAGATCATAGGGCCTGCCTTCGACTTGATCGAGCGGTATGCCGCGCTGGATGAGCAGCTTCTTGCCCGACTTCCGCCGCTTCAGATGCCGATAGACGGCGTCGATCGTGCGAAAGCTGCGCGTGGTCTGCTTGCGCGACAGGACGGAGGCGAGCTCGTAGTCTCCGGACGCGGTGCGGCGCAGGCGATGGACGCCCATGCCGAGCGAGCCGATATTCGGCTTGATATAGAGCATTTCGTAGCGGGAGGCCATTTGAGTCAGCCGCTCGAGCGAGAAAGGCTTCGCGGCCGGAACAAGTCCAGCCGTCGCCGGATCCTTTTTCAGCATGCGGCTGACCCGCAGCTTGCCCCAGAGAGCGCGGGATTTATATCGTTTGACATACTTCTTGACGGATGGCATGCGGGTCACCTCCCCTTACCTTATGAAGGGCGGGCGGGGGAGAATTGTGCGAATGGCGCGATGACAGAAAAAGGGCTCGGGCCGCATAAGGGAGCGCGCGCAAGCGCAACCTGAAAGAGATGGGCCGCGCTGTTTGTTTGTTCGCGGACAAGGGTAAAGAAACCGTAGATGCTTCTCCGCAAGCAAGCCTGATTGCCAAAGCGAGAAAGGGGAAAACGACAATGGCTACTTCATCCGCAAGCCGCGCCGCAAAAGCAAACGTCAAGACGCAGGAGGCGCTGAACAAGCAAGTCGCCACGCTCGGCGTCCTTTATATGAAGCTTCACTCGTTCCACTGGAACGTGACCGGACCGAACTTCTATACGCTGCATGTCAAATTCGAGGAGCTGTACAACGCCGTGACGCTCATGTTCGACGAAGCGGCGGAGCGCCTGATCGCGATCGGCGGCAAGCCGGTCTCGACGATGAAGGGCATGCTGTCGCAGTCCGCGATCAAGGAAGCGACGGAAAAAGAAGATGCGGACGCGATGGTGCGCGCCGTCATCGACGACTTCGCGACGATCGCCTCGGAGATGAAGGAGGCGGCGGAAGCGGCGGAAAAAGAAGACGATGCCGCGACGGCCGACATTCTGACGGGCATGGTCGAGCAGCTCGACAAGCATCGCTGGATGCTGGAGAAATTCCTCGGCTGATCCGTTTCCCGGCAGCCGAACGATGAAGCCCCTGCGCCCCCGCGCGCAGGGGCTTGTTTCGTTTCGTCCGGGCCTTGCCGCTGTCTGCGGGCGAGCGGAAAGCGACCGGAGAAGAGGAAATCGGCTGTGCGAAAGCGAATGAGTAGAGAGTGGAATTCCCGGTTTCCGGCGGAAGGGATAGAAGCGCGGCTTCGTCATAGGATAGATACAGAGCAAAGGATTTGAGGCTCATGAATAGATGGCATATCCTCGCGGCGACGCTTCGCCGCAAGCGGCTGGCCGCCGTGGCGTCCGCCGTCTTCCTGACGTCCGTGCTCGGCGCGGGGCCCGCGCACCCGAACGAACCGGTTCGGGTGCTAAGCGCGCGGAGCGCATCCCCGGCGGAAGCGGCGGCGACGGGACCGGCGGGAGCAAGTCCGGCAGCGGCCGCGCAAAAGGAGCAGCAGGCCTATCTTCGTCAGATCGGAGCGCTTGAGGTCCAGTCCGCCAGGAAGCAGTCGAGCGGTCTGACGGTCGCGATCGTCGATACGGGCGTCGATCTGCAGCATCCGGCCTTGAAAGGGCGCCTGCTGCCGGGCGTCAACCTGCTGCAGCCGGGCAAGCCGCCGCAAGACGACAACGGCCACGGCACGAGCGTGGCTGGCGTCGTAGCGGCGCTGCTGCCGCAAGCGAAGCTGCTGCCGGTGAAGGCGCTCGACGAGAACGGCTACGCGGAGGAGCGCGGGCTCGGCGAGGGCATCCGCAAGGCGCTGGACAAAGGAGCTCGCATCGTCGTGCTGTCCGTCGGGCTGTATCATTCTTCGCCCTATATGGCCGATATCGTCAATCGCGCGGAGCGGACGGGCGTGCTGCTCGTCGCGGCGGCCGGCAACGACATGCAGCGGTTCGGCGGCAAGACGACGGTCAAATATCCGGCCGCCTACCCGACCGTGCTCGCTGTCGGAGGCGTCGCTGCGGACGGAGCTCCGGAAAGGCGCTCGAGCCGCGGCAGCGAGATCGACGTCGCCGGGGCGTGGCGCGTCTTTACGGCGCAGCTGGGCGGCGGGTACCGCTACGAGGAAGGCACGTCCATGGCCGCTCCGCAGGCGGCCGCGGCGGCCGCCCTGCTGTGGAGCAAATACCCGGCGCTCAAGCCTTACGAGATCCGCTCGTTCCTGCGCCAGACGACGAAGGATACGCTGCCGGCCGGCTTCGATCGTGCGACCGGCTACGGACTGCTGCGGATGGACCAGTCGCTTGGCGGCAAGTACAAGGCCGATCCGCATGAGCCGAACGATACCCGCGCGCTGGCGGCGGCGCTGCCGCTCGGCAAGCAGCTGTCCGCGGAGCTGGCGGGGGGCGGGGATCGCGACTGGTACGTCCTCGACTGTCCGCATGACGGCAGCGTCAAGCTGCGGCTGCAGCAGCTTCTCTCTCCGGACGCCGCTCCGGCGCCGCTCGACGTTCTGCTGGAGCAGGACGGGGGCACGGTTGAAAAAAAACTTGCCGCCAGCAACAACGTGCTCGTCTGGCGCGTCAAGAAAGGAGCGAACCGGCTGCGCATCCAGCTGCAAGGCGCCGGCATGGAAAAAGCGGCTCCTTATTTGCTGAGCAGCGTATTTTCCATGCGTCCGGACGACGGGGAGCCGAACGGCAGCGCCGAGGAGGCGACCGCGCTTCCGGACCGCAGCCAGACGGTGAAGGCGACCTTCCACGAAACGGGCGACTCCGACTGGTACAAGATCCAGGTTCAAAAGGAGGGCAGGCTCCGCCTTCAGCTCGAGCCCGGCACGATGCGGATGGACCCGGCCTTCGCCTACCGCCGCGCCGGATCGCCGGAGACGGCGGTCGACGAGGCAGGGGAAGGTGCCGCGGAGGCCTCCGCTTCGATCCGCGTCTCTCCAGGCACTTATTATGTGCGCGTCTGGGATGCCGCGGAGCTTCCCTATGCGCCGCCCGAAGGCTATTACACGCTGTCGATCGAGCGGAGCTGAGCCCGCCGGGCGCGGAGGCGCGGGGAGCCGGCCAAGCGCTTCAGGAAGGCTGCCCTGCTGCCGATGACTATAGGGAGCCGATCCGATGGAGCGCCTGGCGGAACGACAGATTCCTGCTGCGAAGGGCAGCAGGGGTTATTGCAATGTCGATCGATTTGTCAAGATGCATATTTTACCGTTTATCGGTATGGAATCGGGGTTATTAAATGAACAGCAATCAGGGAATCAGAGAGGCGTTCACCTCGCTCGGGCTCGTCGGCCTGTTCTCCATCCTCGTCACGATCCTCAGCATCCTGCTGGCCTGGTATCTGCTGCAGGAGCTGAAGCTCGACACTTGGTTCAAGCATCCGCGCGGTCCAAGGGCGCGCGTGCTGATCGCGGTGCTCGCCGTCATCCTCGGCCATCAGTTCGCGCGCTTCATCCTCGATTACTGGTCCTGGACGAACATGCTCAAGCTGATCTAGGCCGGAGCGCTTGCCAGCTCCGCTCTTCGCATAAGCCGGGGAGCGATTGCAGACACTAAGCTCAAAACACGGTCCGAAAAGAAAAGCGGCTCCCGAATGCTATAAGCTGCAGCAGACAAATTTCGATCTTCTTCTCCGGAAGGAGCCAAGAACGGCCCGCTGCAAATTAAACCTTGTCGATTTCTGTAGACGAGTGTTAATATGGTCTGTGGTATTCTGGGTTATACTCGTCCTTTTAACCGGAATTCCCTCTGAATCCCAATGAGGAATCAGCAACGCCCGTCACTCGAATCGAACTTCAATCCTGATTCAAATAGAAGAAACGCATGAAGAAAATGCAGCGTCCGGAGGGAACGGTATATGAGCAAAATTGTCGTTAGAGGAGGCCGCAGGCTGGAAGGAACGGTGCGCGTCCACGGAGCTAAAAATGCGGTGCTGCCGATTCTGGCCGCCTCCCTACTCGCCACGGAAGGAGAAAGCGTCATTTGCGACGTTCCCCTCCTCGATGATGTCCTGACGATCCGCCAGGTGCTGGAGACGCTCGGCGCAACAGCGGTCATCGGAGAAGACTGCATGACGATCTCGGCCGAACGGCTGACCTCCTGCGAAGCTCCGTACGAATGGGTCAGCAAGATGAGGGCTTCGTTCCTCGTCATGGGTCCGCTGCTTGCCCGGCTCGGCAAGGTCCGCATCTCGATGCCCGGCGGCTGCGCCATCGGCACGCGTCCGATCGACCAGCATCTCAAGGGCTTTGAAGCGATGGGGGCGGAAATCACGATCGGTCAGGGCTTTGTCGAAGCATCCGCGCCGGACCGCCTGAAAGGCGCCAAGATCTACCTCGACGTCGCCAGCGTAGGCGCGACGGAAAACATCATGATGGCGGCGGCTCTCGCCGAGGGCACGACAACGCTGGAAAATGCCGCCAAGGAGCCCGAGATCGTCGATCTCGCGAACTACCTCAATGCGATGGGCGCGCGCGTGCGCGGCGCCGGCACGGGCATGATCCGCATCGAAGGCGTCGAGAAGCTCGTCGGCGCTCGCCATCACGTCATTCCGGACCGCGTGGAGGCCGGCACGTTCCTGATCGCCGCGGCGATCACCGGCGGCGACGTCTTTGTCGAAGGCGCGATCAGCGACCATCTGGGGCCGGTCATCGCCAAGCTGCAGGAGATGGGCGTCCAGCTGACCGAAGAAGATACGGGCATCCGCGTCACCGCCGGCCGCCCGCTGCGCGGCGTCGACGTCAAGACGCTCCCGCATCCGGGCTTCCCGACCGACATGCAGTCGCAGATGATGGCGCTGCTGCTCGTATCCGAGGGCACGTCGGTCGTCACGGAGACGGTGTTCGAGAACCGCTTCATGCATGTGGACGAATTCCGCAAAATGAACGCCAACATCAAGGTGGAAGGCCGATCGGCCATCATCACCGGCGGCGTGCCGCTGTACGGCGCCAAGGTGACGGCGACCGACCTGCGCGCCGGAGCGGCGCTCATCTGCGCCGGACTCGTCGCCGACGGCGAGACGGAGGTCGGCGGCTTGCATCACGTGGACCGCGGCTACGTCGACATCGCCGGCAAGCTGGCCGCGCTCGGCGCGGACATCCGCCGCACGGAGCCGGTCGAGCCCGCTCAGGAGCTACTCGAGCCGATCGTTCTTCCGTCGCTGCGCGAGCCGGCCGAGACCGAAGAAGTTCAGGTCGCCGCGGCGGCCGCATCGGAGGAAGACAGCTACAAGGCCGAGCAGGAAGTGGCGATCGAGGACGTGGAAGCGACGCTGGCTTGACCGTTTCGTTTAGCGGCCGCCGAGCAGCGCCTCTCGCAGGCGCGGCGCGTGAAGGCCGACAGAGATAAAGGGAGTGGAGCGCCGGTTGCCGGGGCTCTTTTTTTACGTTCATTTTCGGTTCATTTGCCTATGCTACGCTTCCCCGTGTGAGGAAGGGGAGGAGTGGCGAAGTGAGAAAATGGATGGTTGTGCTTGGAGTGCTCATTCTGGCGGGCGGAGGCTACGCCTATTATGCCTATCGCTCTCAGGATCAGGCACCCGCCGCGGCAGCGGCGACAGCCCGCACCGTGCAGGCGACGCAGGGCAGCATCGAGACGAGCGTATCGGGTAGCGGCACGGTGGCGGCGGCCGATCCGACCGTCGTGCGCACGGGCCGCCAAGGCACCGTGGAGAAGGTGCTCGTCCAGGAAGGCGACGAGGTGAAGGCCGGCCAGACGCTGCTGACCTTTGAAAAGAAGGACAATGCGCTGAGCATTCGCCAGAAGCAGCTGGAGCAGTCCAAGCAGGAGCTGTCGCTGCAGCAGCTGAAAATCCAGTATTGGCAAGAGGGCGACGAGGACAAGCAGGAC
Source organism: Paenibacillus sp. FSL W8-1187 (assembly GCF_037965485.1). Taxonomy (NCBI): domain Bacteria; kingdom Bacillati; phylum Bacillota; class Bacilli; order Caryophanales; family Paenibacillaceae; genus Paenibacillus; species Paenibacillus sp. FSL W8-1187. The sequence goes on along the minus strand of NZ_CP150181.1, from coordinate 5,139,202 downwards.
GAGCTGATGCTGCAGATCGACAGCGCCAAGCTGTCGCTCGAGCAGCTCGCAGCGGACATCGCCGACTTGCAGGCGGAGCAAAATGCCGACGGCAAGGTCGTCGCTCCTGCAGCGGGCACGGTGACGTCGGTCGCGGTCGAAGCCGGCCAGGAGGTGAACGGCAGCGTCGAGGCGGTGACGCTGACCGACTACAGCGAGCTGACGTTCACGATGAGCGCGGATGAGCTGGACGTGCCGAAGCTGAAGGCTGGCCAGCCGGCGGAAATCGTGCTGAACGCGCTGCCGGACGAGACGTTCGAGGGCGAGATCACGGAAATCGCCCGCGCAGGGACGTCCAGCAACGGCGTCGCCTCGTACCCGGTGACGATCCGCATGACCCGTCTGGACGGCGTGCTGGCCGGCATGTCCGGCTCGGTCAAGATCGTGACGGAATCGGCGGACAACGCCGTGCTCGTCCCGGTGGACGCCGTCGTGACGATGGCCGGCAAATCGTATGTGCGCGTGCCGGCGAGCGGAACGGATGCGGCCGCGGGCGGCGCCGGAGCTGCTGGAGCCGACGGCGCTTCCGGCCAAGGCCAAGGCCAAGGCCAGGGCCAGTGGCAGGGGCAGCGCGGCGAGCGTCCGGCCGGAAGCGGCCAAGGACAGACGGGGACCGGAGCGGCAGGACAAGCCGGAGCGGCAGGCCAGCCTGGGGCGGCAGGGCAAGCTGGATCGGCAGGGCAAGTCGGAGCGGCAGGCCAGTCTGGAACGGCGGCCGGCCAGTCCGGCAGCAATCGCGCCAATCGAATGGCGCTCGGCGGCCAGCTGCAGGAGGTCGAGGTCGGCCTCATCAGCGAGGACTATGCGCAGATCGTCTCCGGCCTGTCCGCGGGCGACTCGGTGCTCGTGCCGTTGCCGACCGGCACGGTCGGCGGCTCGACCGGGCAATCCACGCAGCAGGGCGGCTTCGGCGCAGGAGGAGGCTTCGGCGGCGGAGCGGCCGGATTCGGCGGCGGCATGCCGGGCGGCATGGGCGGCGGAGGCGGCTTCGCCGGCGGCATGGGCGGAGGCCGCAACTGATGGGGCGCGGGCGAAGAACGGCCGCTGCGCACGGCGACGTATCGCTGACGGCGACGCTGCCGCCAAGCTCGGAGAGGGCTCCGCTCATCTCCATCCGCGACGTGCGCAAAAGCTACCGGATGGCCGGCGAGGAGGTGCCGATTTTGAAGGGAGTCGATCTGGAGGTGATGGCGGGCGATTTCCTCGCGATCATCGGCCCGTCCGGCTCCGGCAAGTCGACGCTGATGAACGTCATCGGCTGCCTCGATACCCCGACCTCCGGCAGCTATAAGCTGGACGGCCAGGAGGTCGGCGGGCTGAGCGAGAACCGGCTGGCCGAGGTGCGCAACCGGGGCATCGGCTTTATTTTTCAGAGCTTCCACCTGCTCCCCCGGATGACGGCCCGCGAAAACGTGGAGCTGCCGCTCATCTACCGGGGCTTGTCCGGCAAGGAGAGGCGGGAAGCGGCCGAAGCGGCGCTGGCCAAGGTCGGCCTCGCCGACCGGATGGACCATCGGCCGAACCAGCTGTCCGGCGGCCAGATGCAGCGGGTGGCGATCGCGCGGGCGCTGGCCGGGCATCCGCCGATCCTGCTCGCCGACGAGCCGACGGGCGCGCTCGACACGAAGACCGGCGCGGAGGTGCTCGGACTTGTGCAGGAGCTGAACCGGCAGGGCCATACGATCGTGCTCATCACGCATGATCTGGACGTCGCGGCCAAGGCCGGACGCATCGCGTTCATGAAGGACGGTCTGCTGACGGAGGAAGGAGGGGACGCGCGTGAAGCTTTCGCAAGGCATCCGCATGGCCTGGAGCAGCATTCTCGCTAACAAGCTTCGCACGGCGCTGTCGATGCTCGGCATCCTGATCGGCGTCGCGACCGTCATCTCGCTCGTGGCGATGGGCCAAGGCTCGGCCAACGAGGTGAGCGCGCAGCTGCAGGGCCTCGGCACGAACATGCTGTCGGTGAACGTCACCGGCCGCGGCAGCAGCACGACGCTGACTCTTCCGCAGGCGGAGACGCTCGGCGACGGGATCGACGGGATCGACGGCCTGTCGCCGACGGTCAGCGGAAGCGCGGCCGCGCGCTACGGCAGCGTGCAGACGGAGTCGTCCGTCACCGTCGAAGGCGTGACGCCCGATTACGAGGACGTGCAGGACTTCCACCCGCAGGAGGGACGATTCATCGCGCCGCTCGATCTGGAAGCTTACAGCAAGGTGGCGCTGCTCGGCATCGACACGTCGGAGGAGCTGTTCGGCCCCGGCGTCAGCCCGGTCGGCGAGACGATCCTGCTCAGCGGCGTGAAGTACAAGGTCGTCGGCCTGCTGGAGCCGAAGGGCACGTCGCTCGGCGCTTCGAACGACGAGAAGATCCTCGTGCCGATCACGACGGCGCAGCGGCTGTTCCAGTCGGAGGGCGTGCGGACCGTCGCGGTCAAGGCGGCCTCGGAGGAGACGATGGACGCGGTGACGGCGGCGCTGGAGGCGAAGCTGTCGGCTATTTTCCGGGGCAATACGAACAGCTACCGCATCACCAACTCGGAGGAGCTGAAGGAGACCGCCACGTCCGTGTCGAAAACGATGTCCACGATGATGGCCGGCGTGGCCGCCATCTCGCTGCTCGTCGGCGGCATCGGCATCATGAACATCATGCTCGTGTCGGTGACCGAGCGCACGCGCGAGATCGGCATCCGCAAAGCGCTCGGCGCGCGCAAGCGGGACGTGCTGTTCCAGTTTCTCGTCGAGGCGGCCTCAATCAGCAGCCTCGGCGGCGCGCTCGGCATCGCGGCGGCGTTCGGCGCGGCCGCCATCATGGAGCGGACCGGCACCGCCACGCAGATCGAGTCCGACATCGTGCTTTATTCGTTCGTCTTCTCCGCGCTCGTCGGCATTGTGTTCGGCTTGTTCCCCGCCAACAAGGCGGCTTCCCTCAAGCCGGTCGACGCGCTGCGCCATGACTGACCGCTTCTAATCTGGAGGTATGCCGCATGAAATCCCCGTCGATCCTGCTCATCGAGGACGATCCGCTCATCACCGACCTGCTCGAGCTTTATCTCGAGCGCTATGGCTTCCGCTTCTCGGTCGCGCATGACGGCGCGGCGGGCCTCGCCCGGTTCTACGACCAGATCCCCGATCTGGTCGTGCTCGACGTCATGATGCCGGGCCGGGACGGCTGGAGCGTCTGCGAGGAGATCCGGAGCGCCAGCAAGGTCCCGATCATCTTTCTCACCGGCAAAGGAGAAGGCTACGACAAGCTGAAGGGTTTCTCCCTCGGCGCCGACGACTACCTCGTCAAGCCGTTCGATCCGAAGGAGCTGATCGCGCGCATCCGCGCGGTGCTGAAGCGGACGCATCCGACGCTGTACAAGGACAGCGCGGAGTTCCCGGATCTGGTCGTCGACGCGACCGAATACCGGGTGCTTGTCCGCGGCAAGGACGCCGGCTGCGCGCCGAAGGAGGTCGAGCTGCTGTACTGCCTCGCCTCCCGGCCGGGCAAGGTGTTCTCGCGCGAGGAGCTGCTGCAGGCGGTGTGGGGGATGGATTATTTCGGCGACTCCAACACGGTCGACGTGCATATCAAGCGGATCCGCGACCGGATCGGCGAGCATCCCGCCTGGCGGATCGGCACGGTGCGCGGCGTCGGCTACCGCTTCGAGGCCGGGGCGTCATGAGCGCCGGCGGCCTCAAGGACGCTGCCCGGCGGCTCGGCGAAAAGGCCGCCGCTGTCGCGAGGCGGCTCGGCGTCGGCGGCATTTTCGCGAAGCTGCTGCTCATCTCGCTGTCGACGCTGGCGGTCACGTTCCTCGTCTACAACCTGCTCTCCTCGCAGCTCGTCGGCCGGGACATGCTCGACCGCAGGCAGGGGGTCGAAGGAGCCGAGCTGCGCCGCACGATCACGCTGCTGGAGACGGCGGCCCGGGACGGCTGGAGCGACGACTCGATCCGGACCGCGCTGCAGCTCGTCGTGCCGCCGCAGATGAAGAGCATCCTCATCATCGACCGCGGCGGACGCTACATGCAGATCGGCCAGGTGCCGCTGCCCGAGTCCGACATCCGCGAGCTGATCGCCTCGGCCGGCATCGGCCGGAGTCCGGAGGCCCGCACCGAGATGGTCGAGAACGACTCGGGCAAGTACATCGTCAGCTCCCAGTACGTGCCGTCGCTCGATCGCTACGTCGTCTCGCTGTCGACGGGCTTCCAGCGGGAATTCCGGCGGGTGCAGAACCTGAACGCGCTCGCCATCGGCATCGCGATCGCCGTATCGGTGCTCGTCTCGTGGGCGTTCTCGCGGTACATGACGCGCCGCATCCGGCGGATGAGCCTGGGCGCCGAGCAGTTCGCCAAGGGCCGCTTCGAGACGAAGATCGCCGACCGCTCCGCCGACGAGCTCGGACAGCTGGCCGGCTCGCTCAACCGGATGGCGGGCGATCTCGGCGCGCTGGAGCAGATGCGGCGGGACTTTTTGGCCAACGTCTCCCATGACCTGCGCTCGCCGCTCACGTCGATCCACGGCTATCTCGAAGCGATCCTCGACGGCACCGTTCCGCGCGACAAGGCGGACCGCTACCTGCGCATCACGCAGGACCAGACGGCGCGCCTCATGAAGCTCGTCAGCGACCTGCTCGACATGTCCAAGATCGAGGCCGGCCAGTTCGACGTCGTGCCGGCCGAATTCGATCTCGCGGAAATGATCCGGCTGCTGCTCTCGCGCATGGAGTCTACGTTCAGCCATCACAGCGTACGGTACGAAATTGCCGGGCTGCCAGGAGGGGAGCGGCGCGAGCGGGCGGAGCCGGAAGGGGCCGAAGCGGGCATGGCCGGGACGGCTGGCGCGCCGCGAGCCGCGGAGCCGGGCGAGGTGCTCGTCGTCGGCGACCCGCACCGGCTGGAGCAGGTGATGGTCAATCTGCTGCAAAATGCGATGGCGTTCTCTCCGCATGGCTCGACGGTTCATGTCACGCTGGAATGCGGGCCAGACCGCGCCTGCGTCTCCGTGCGGGACGAAGGCATCGGCATGAGCGAGGAGCAGGCGCGCCGCATCTGGGAACGCTTCTACAAGAGCGACGAAGCCCGCGGCGGCCGCGGCGGCACCGGCATCGGGCTGTCGATCGTCAAGCATATCCTCGACGCGCACGGCTCGCGCATCGAGGTGCGGAGCGAGCCCGGCCAGGGCAGCGAGTTCCGCTTCTGCCTCGTGCGGGCGGGCTTGGCCGGTTCCGACGAGCAATACCGCGAGTCATCCGAGAAATAGGGATGACTCGCGGCTTTTTTGCATTGTTGGCGGCCGCGGGCTGGCAGCAGCCAGCCAGGCGGCAGGTGCAGCAGGTGCAGTGCGAATGCCAAGCTCCCATAAAATCTCCGGGAGATTCGCACCTCGAAAGTTGTCGAATCCCATCGAAAAAATGTTATCTTGATTTTTGTCAAGTCAAAACTTATGCTAAATTCAGAGCAACAGTAGAAGCTGGCATCCCCTTTCAAGGCTGGAAGCGCTGTTATTCGCTGTCGCTCCCCGCTGGGGAGCGTGGATTGAAACCACGGAGGAAGCTCGGAGCCCGACTCCTGGGCGGTCGCTCCCCGCTGGGGAGCGTGGATTGAAACAAGTTTGTCGGCAGGTACACGTCCACTGTCCAGGTCGCTCCCCGCTGGGGAGCGTGGATTGAAACCGTTTGGCGCTCCTTCGCGATGTTGTTCAGGTGAGGTCGCTCCCCGCTGGGGAACGTGGATTGAAACTGTAAGGTTCTGTGAATTTCTTTACCTTTTGATCTGTCGCTCCCCGCTGGGGAACGTGGATTGAAACTCGCCTAGCTCAATCAACCTTTTGGTGATTGTACCGCGTCGCTCCCCGCTGGGGAACGTGGATTGAAACCACTCCGATTTCATATCTTCGAGTCGTGAAAAAGTCGCTCCCCGCTGGGGAACGTGGATTGAAACAAGCGGAGCCGGTCGGACGTCGCCATTTTGATTAGTCGCTCCCCGCTGGGGAGCGTGGATTGAAACTCGTAGCGCCCAACCGTAAGTACCGCGTTATAACGTCGCTCCCCGCTGGGGAGCGTGGATTGAAACGGATCTGATCGTCCAGGTCGTTGACGAGGTCCTGTCGCTCCCCGCTGGGGAGCGTGGATTGAAACCAGGCCGCCGCGCTTGTAGTGGTCGGGGCGTACGGTCGCTCCCCGCTGGGGAGCGTGGATTGAAACCACACGATATAGCCTCTCGACGAGGTGTTCGATTGTCGCTCCCCGCTGGGGAGCGTGGATTGAAACCGTACATGAGCGAATAGCAGACGCATTGCTTGACGTCGCTCCCCGCTGGGGAGCGTGGATTGAAACGGCGGTTGGTAGGCCGGCCGGCTGCCGGGAGCCGCGTCGCTCCCCGCTGGGGAGCGTGGATTGAAACGCCCCGCTGATGCCGCCCATGATCGCCCCGATGCCCGTCGCTCCCCGCTGGGGAGCGTGGATTGAAACCGATAAGTGGGGAAGCCGCATACAGTTGCCCCGGTCGCTCCCCGCTGGGGAGCGTGGATTGAAACCATAGTGTTTTTCGTCGCCTCGAACTGCTTGCGCGTCGCTCCCCGCTGGGGAGCGTGGATTGAAACGGGTGCGTGAGCAATCGCGTCAGGACGGTGTTGGGTCACTCCCCGCTGGGAGCATGAATTGAAACGCGATTCGCGCGTCTCTGCCATCTGCTCCGCCGAGTCACTCCCCCGGTATGGAGCGTAATTGGAAGCCTAATTCCGTAGCCTTTGGAACGGCGAGGAAATCTTCCCCTATTAGGAGCCTGAAAAACTAGGCGAGCGCTTCTCCTCACGAGAAATCATAAATAAAACAGCTGATAAAAGCACAAAACCAACCCCCTCCGCGCGAGGGGTTGGTTTTGTGCTTTTTCACAGGCAATTTTCCCCCGCCTTCGCCCTGGGAGCCATTTCAAGCCTCTTTCCAGACTCGTTTCGGCTGACCCTTCCTGTTCTATTCTATAATTCCCCTCTCATACTCTATAACGATGAGATGGAAGTAGAAGAAGACTCCGTCTACGGCGGGAAAGGGGACATGTGGAGATGCGGCAGGAAAGAGAGCGGGCGCGCTGGACTTGGGACGAAGCTGTCCAAAGGACAGAGGGGACCGAGCCGGAATCGGACCCGGTGATTGCGGCGAGAGATCGGTCTTTGCCGGCCGGCGAAAGCAGGAGCGAGGAAGTCCGGCAGACGAGAGATTCGCCGCGAGAAGCAACGTTGGCTGAAGAAACGAAGCAACAACGAACGTTGCAGCGAGATGCGCAGCAAGACAGCACGTCGCAAGAGAACGCCATGCAAACAAACACATCGCATGAAAACACATCGCTACATCAATCGCCGCACCGGGACGAGCCGCCAGTGAAGAAGCTTCAAGAGAAAAGGTCTAATGAACGGACGGTTCAGCCAGAAGCTCCGCGGGAGGTGAAGCAGCAGCAACACGCGCCGCAAAGGCAAGCGATGCGACGAGAAGGCCCTTCTGCCGGAGCGCTGAAAGGAAGGGGCGGGAGCGGATACGGCGCAGAGGAAAGCCGGCGGGGAAGGGTGCCCGTCAAAGGCGCCGCCGATGCGGTTAACCGCCGAACGCCGCCGACGCCATCGCCATGGACGCTGGCGGCGCTCGGCGCGCTGACGGCGGCGGCGATCCTGCTGCCGGGCCTGATCGCGCACCGGCAGGACGAGCCGGAGCGGGCGGCCGTGGACGGGCCCGGCGGCTATGAGGCATCGGCTGTTTTCACGGAGCGCCAGCCGACGTTCACGACTTCCGCGGGCAAAATCGTGCCGCTGCTGGGCGGCGCCCCGGACGTCCCGTCCCCAGGCGACGGCGGGACGAGCTCCGCCGCAGGCGGACAAGCCGCCTCCGCCTCTGCCCCCGGGGCATCGGACACCGCCGGCTCCCCGCCGTCCGGGCGCGAACAAAAGCCGGCCGAAGCCGGCCATGCCAAGGCGGAAGCGGAGCCCTCCTCTCCTTCCTCCGCCTCCGCGAACGCAGCGCCCGCCGAGCTTCCGCCGCTCGGCGAGCTCGACCGGATGCTCGTACGGGTTTATTTGACGGAAGAAAAGCGGGTGGAGAAGGTGCCGATGGAGCTGTACGTCCGCGGCGTGCTCGCCGGGGAGATGCCGATCGGCTTCGAGCCGGAGGCGCTCAAGGCGCAGGCGATCGCCGCGCGCACCTACATCGTGAAGCGGCTCGCCGCGAAGGACCGCTCCGGCGTGCCGGGCGGAGCCGCCGACGTGACGGATACGACGGCGCATCAGGTGTACGTGCCGCTCGCCGAGCTGCAGAAGCGCTGGAGCGGCGAGGAGCGCGAGCGCAACCTCGCCAAGCTGAACGCGGCGGTGCAGCAGACGAGAGGGCAGATCGTGACTTATGAAGGCAAGCCGATCGAAGCGCTCTTTTTCAGCACGAGCAACGGCTACACGGAGAACTCGGAGGATTACTGGGACGCCAGCCTGCCTTATCTGCGGAGCGTGGCCAGCCCGTGGGACAAGACGATCAGCCCGGAATACAAGGAGACGACGACGATGAGCCTGGCGGCGTTCTGGCGCAAGCTCGGCGTCAGCTCGAAGGCAGGCGCCCGCAGCCTGCGCGTGCTCGATACGACCGACGGCCGCCGCATCCGGAAGCTGGCGGCAGGCGGGCAGGTGCTTACGGGACGGGAGGTCCGGGAAAAGCTCGGGCTGCCCTCCACTCAGTTCACCTGGAAAGTAGAGGGCGGCGACATCGAGATCACGACGTACGGCTACGGCCACGGCGTCGGCATGAGCCAGTGGGGCGCGGACGGCATGGCCAAGGCAGGCCGCTCGGCCTACCAGATCCTCTCTCATTATTACACCGGCACGGAGGTCGTGCGGACGGCTTCGCTGCCCCGCAATCCCGCCTGAGCCCCGGACGGCCTGAAAGGGGAGGCCCGGCGTCCCTCTCAGGCGCTCTTGCAAATTCTCTATCGCCTCACGTATAAAGCCATCCAATCCGGCAACAATGGCTAGTGAGGTGATGAAAGATGAATGAACAAGATCAGAAGAACGCCAAGCAAGACCCTCCTAAAAATCAACTGGGAGGAAGAAAGCCCGCTTCAACCTACAAGAAGACCCTGTCGCGCAAATGGATCTCTCCGGCCATCTTTGTCGCAGCGGCAGCCATCATCGTAACCGTCATGTGGCTCTATCAAGGAGACGAGCAGAAGACTTCGACTACCGAGACTCCCGAGAGCGTGCAGACGGAGCAAGGCGGACAGGAGCAGATCCAAGAGACGGTCAAGCCGGTTCCGGGCGAGACGGCGCTGTGGCCGGTCGCCAGCGTCGAGGACGTGCTGGTGAAGCGGGGCTACTTTGACCGCAATGCCAGCGCGGCCGAGCAGGAAGCCTCCCTCGTGGAGCAGGGCAATACGTACAAGGGCAATACGGGCATCGACCTGGCCCGGGCCGACGACCAGCCGTTCGACGTGCAGGCCGTCCTGAGCGGCAAGGTAACGCTCGTGCAGGACCAGCCGACCAACGGCACGGTCGTCGAGATCGCGCACGGCAACGGGCTCGTCTCCGTCTACCAGAGCCTGAGCGGCGTCACCGTCAAGCCGGGCGACGAGGTCAAGCAAGCGACCGTCATCGGCAAAGCGGGCCGCAACGATCTGCAGAAGGAGCTCGGCGTGCATCTGCACTTCGCGCTGCTGAAAAACGACGAGCATGTCGATCCGTCCTCGCTGCTGCCGGCCGCAGCGCCCCAGCTGCAGACGGCGGCAGCCCAGCCGGAGGCGGGCAGCTCCGCAGCACCGGACGCGGCCGAGCAGACGGACGCGGGAGCGGCGGACAGCGCCGGCGCCGCGGACGGCGCTCAGCCGGACGACGCCGAATAAGCTTTTCGCAGGCGGTCCCATACGCCGGCCTTCCCCTCGGGAGGGCCGGTTTTTTTTATGTCCGCGCAAGGTCCGATTTCGGTTCTAGAAGCATCGGGAGTCCTATTTTCAGCCAATTGGGACGGAATTCCGGCTTAGGACTTGGCCATAAAGAATATCTGCCCGACCCCCTCATATAATGTACCAAACTTACAAACAGTCAAGGAGGCGGGAACGTGCACGATTACATCAAAGAGCGGACCATCAAGATCGGCCGGTGCATCGTGGAGACCAAACATACGGTGCGTACGATCGCCAAAGAGTTCGGGGTGTCCAAGAGCACGGTGCACAAGGATCTGACCGAGCGGCTGCCGGAAATCAACCCGGACCTGGCCGATCAGGTGAAGCACATCCTCGAGTACCATAAGTCCATCCGCCACTTGCGGGGCGGGGAGGCCACCAAGATCAAGTATAAAAAAAGCACCAAGCGGCGCGAGGTGCTGGCGGCCGGAAAACGCTAATTTTTTTCAACAAAATCAGAGGAAAAACGAGGTTTTCAGCGAATAATGGGTAATGGGCTTCCACACTATTCGTTAGGGGACTTCGGACGTTATGCTGAGCAAGGATATCGGAATCGATCTGGGCACCGCCAACGTGTCCATTCATGTAAAAGGGAAGGGCGTCGTGCTTGACGAGCCCTCTGTCGTCGCCGTTGAGACCGACACCCGCCGGGTGCTGGCGGTCGGCGACGAAGCCTATCGGATGGTCGGACGGACGCCGGGCAACATCGTGGCGATCCGTCCGCTTCGCGACGGCGTCATCGCCGACTTCGAGATTACCGAAATGATGCTCAAGGCGTTCATCGACCGCATCGGCGGGCGGAGCTGGTACAGCCGCCCGCGTATTCTCATCTGCGCTCCGACCAATATCACTTCCGTCGAGCAAAAGGCGATCCGCGAGGCGGCCGAGCGCTGCGGCGCGCGCGAGGTGTATATGGAGGAGGAGCCGAAGGCGGCGGCGATCGGCGCGGGCATGGACATCTACCAGCCGAGCGGCAACATGGTCGTCGATATCGGAGGCGGCACGACGGACGTCGCGGTGCTGTCGATGGGCGACATCGTCACGTCGGCATCCATCAAGGTGGCAGGCGACACGTTCGATTCGGACATCAGCCGCTACATCAAGGCGAAGTACAAGCTTCTGATCGGAGAGCGGACAAGCGAGGAGATCAAGATCCGCATCGGCTCGGTGCATTCCGGCGCGCGCAACGACGCGATCGACATCCGGGGCCGCGACATGGTGACCGGATTGCCGCGCACGATCAGCATCCATTCCGAGGAAGTGCGCGAGGCGCTGTCGGACTCCGTAGCGGCCATCGTGGCCGCGGCCAAGACGGTGCTGGAGCAGACGCCGCCGGAGCTGTCGGCGGACATCATCGACCGCGGCGTCATCCTGACGGGCGGAGGCGCGCTGCTTGACGGACTCGACCTGCTCATGGCGGACGAGCTCAAGGTGCCGGTGCTGGTCGCCGAGGATCCGATGCACTGCGTCGTCAAAGGGACGGGCTACATGCTCGACCACCTGGACCGCATGTCGCGTAAGAAAGCGCGTATCTAGCCCGCTATCAACCCGCCTGATTTTGGCGGGTTGATAGTCGGGAGCCCGCCAACCCGCCTGATTTTGGCGGGTTGATAGTCGGGAGCCCGCTAGCCCCCCGCCGTGTCCTAGGCGGGGGCCGGCGCTCGCTTGGCCGCTGCCGGAAGCAGCGGCTTTTTTGGCGCGTCCGCATCGGGGCTGCCGAACTATTCCGCCAGCGCTTGCCGGGACTCATCGCAGGCGGAATGCCGGCAAGTGGGCATCCAGCCCTATTCACAAGTCCTGGCGGCATGCCGATATAGACGACAGCAGAACACCCTCAAGGAGGCTCCTCCATGATCAGAGGCTTATATACCGCCGCGGCGGGCATGATCGCCCAGCAGCGCGTCCATGACACGGCGACGACCAACATCGCGAACCTCAATACGACCGGCTACAAAGCCTCCCATGCGCTGAACCGCTCGTTTCCCGAAATGCTGCTGTCGATGAGCGGCAAGAACGACGAGCCGGTCCGCCGGATCGGACGGCTCAGCACCGGCGTGCTCGCCGAGGAAAGCATCGCGCTGCAGGTCCAGGGCGACCTCAACAAGACGGACAAGCCGTCCGACTTCGCGATCCTCTCGGAAATCCAGGTGCCGGGCGTCACGTTCGACGCTTCCGGCAAGTCCGTCGCCGAGGACGGCACGGTGACGTATCGGCCGCAGGCTTACTTCACGGTGCTGAATGAGCAGGAACAGACGCGCTACACGCGCGGCGGAGAGTTCCACCTGACCGGAGAAGGCGCGCTCGTGACCTCCGACGGCTCGCCGGTGCTGGGGGCCGGAGGGCAGCCGATCGCCTTCGAGCCCGGCACGAGCCTGGACTCGCTGAAGCTGGACGGCAGCTTCCGCTTCGTCGACGCGACGGGAGCGCCGACGGGCCAAGCGCTGCTTATCACGCAGGTCGATCGGGTCGCCGATCTTGTCCGCGAGGGCGACGGCAAGCTGCGGCTTGACGGCGAGGGCGGCGCCGCGCCGGCGCAGCCGGGAGCGGGCATCGAGGTGCGGCAGGGCTATGCGGAGCGCTCGAACGTCGATCCGACGCAGACGATGCTCGATCTGATGGGCGCGATGCGCGCCTACGAAGCCAACCAAAAGGTGATCCAATTCTACGACAAGAGCCTGGAAAAGGCCGCCAACGAGATCGGCCGAGTGTAAAGGAGGGATGACCGGTGAACAATTCCATCATCAATGCGACGGTGTCGATGAGCGCGCTGCAGCAGCGGCTTGACCTGCTCGCCGAAAATATGGCCAACGTCAATACGGCCGGCTACAAGCGCAAGGAAGCGACCTTTCAGGACCTGCTCACGAACGCGAAGCAGCAGCCGGAGGCATTCCGCCGCGAGGGCCGCGTCGGTCCGCTCGGCTACAATCAGGGCTGGGGCGCGCGCTTCATCCAGATGGGGCCGGACATGACCCAGGGCAGCCTCAAGGAGACGGGGACTTCGACCGATCTGGCCCTCGAAGGGAACGCGCTTTTTGTCGTCGCGTCCGATGATGCCGGCGGCCGCGGCTACACCCGCAGCGGGGCGTTTCAGTTGACGGTGACCGGCCAGGGTGATACGATACTCGCGACAGCGACCGGGTATCCGGTCCTGGGTCAGGTGCCCGTGCAGACGGCGAACGGCGTCGTATTGCGCGAGGGCCCGATTGTCGTGCCGGAGGGCGTATCGCTGCAGATCAGCCCGGAGGGCGTCGTCGACGGCGTTCGCGCCGACGGCAGCCGGACTCGCCTCGGACAGCTGTCGCTGGTGCAGCCGACGCGTCCCGAATCGCTCGTCGCCGCAGCCGACAACCTGTTCGCCGTCGCCGCAGGCACCGATGCCGCCGACGTGCTGACGCCCGTCCAGGCGGGAGAGGGCGGCGCCGTCGCCGTGCGCCAAGGCTTCATCGAGCAGTCCAACGTAGACCTCGTGGAGGAGATGACCGAGCTGCTGAGCGTGCAGCGGGCCTATCAGCTCAGCGCGCGTGCGCTGACCTCTGCCGACACGATGGCCGGACTGGCCAACAATATGCGCGCTTGAGCCTTTCCTCCTGCAGCATGACGGGCGGGAGAGGGGCTCTGCCGCGCCGTCAAGGATGATGATCATGACCAACGATACTCAGGCTTCGTCGATGGGCGGAGCGCCGTCCCCGCGGGAAGGCGAGAAGAGCTCGTCTGCATCCGCAGGCGGCGCGGCGCGCCCCAAGGAAAAGCAAGCCGCGGCGTCCTCGGGCAAGCCGCGCAAGAAAAGCCGTTTTACCGCCTGGTGGTTCGCGCGCAAGCTGATCGTGCTCGCGCTGTTCGCCGGCGCGCTCGTAGGCGGTCTTTACCTCGGCTTTGTCACCGTAGGCGGAGGCAGCATGTCGGATGCGTTCGACATCGCGACCTACAAGCATATTTACGACCTGATCTTCTCGGATTCCTAGCCGGACCGGTTCCTTCGCGGAGCCGGTTTTTTGCACATCCGTCGGGAACCGGGGAGCCGTGCGCGAGGGCGCTGGCGGCAGCAGCCGGGCATGAGAAAAGGGACGAAGCCGAGATCATCTCGGCTTCGTCCCTTTTTTAGTGAAGCGGCCCGAAGGGCGGATGGGATCGAAGCGGCAGTGCCGCCTCGGAGTCCGATTTATTTGACCGTAACGCGCGCGGTGACCGACTTGCCGTCGAAGACGGCTTTGATCGTCGCCGTGCCTTTGGCGACGGCGCTCACCGTGCCGCCCTGCGTGACCGCTGCGGAGCTTTCACGGCTCGAGGACCAGAGGGAGGCTGCAGTTACTTCCTCATACGTTCCGTTGTCATAAAAGGCTTTCAGCTTCAGCTGAGCCGAAGCTCCCGGAGCAAGCTTGAGGCTTTTTTCGGAGAGCACGAGGCTCTTGAGCTTCGGCTTGACGGACAGCGATACGGTGACGCTCTTGCCTTGGTACGTGCCCGTCAGCTTGGCGCTGCCGAGCTTGAGCGCCTTGATCGTGCCGCGCTGCACGCTCGCGACAGCCGAAGCGTCCGTGCTCCAGTCCATTTTGGCCGCCAGGGAGACGGTAGAGCCGCTCTTGTACGTGCCGGTCACCTTGACCGTCTTGCTGCGGTTCGGATTGAGCGTGAGCGAGGACGGATCGACCGTCAGCTTGACGATCTCCTCCTCGATCGTTACCGGGAACGAGACGGTCTTGCCGAGGTAGGAGGCGGTCAGCGTCGTCTTGGCGCTGGCGAGGCCGCGCATCGAGTCCTCCAGCACGAGCAGGCTGCTGCCGGAAGCTTTCCAGACGGCTTTGGCAGTGACATCCTCTTCCTCGCCCGTCGTGTAGGTGATGGTGAGCTTCGGCAGCCCGACCGTCTTGCCGATGACTAGCGACAGGTTCTTCGTCTCGGACAGCAGGGCGAGCGGCTTGGCATTCACCTCGAACGGCAGCTCGACCGACATGTCGCCGAGCTCGGCCTTGAGCACGGCGCTGCCGCTCTTGCGCGCGATCCACTTGCCGTCCTTGATCTCCACGATATCGGAATCGCTGGACGTCCATTTGACGAGCTTCGTGACGCTGAACTCCGCGTCGTCGAGGCCGGCGGCGGTGATGGACGGCAGCTCGCGCGTCTCCTCGACGATCGCGGACAGCTTCTCTTCTGCTGCCTTGATGCGGACGGCGGTCGGATAGACCGTCACCTTGAGCGAGCGGCTGACGCCCTTGTATTCGGCCTTGATCGTCGAGGATCCGGCCGCCTTCGGCGTGACGAGTCCGCCGTCCGCGGTCGCCGCGTACAGGTCGGAGGACGTCCATGCCGCGAGCGCCGTCACGTCCTCGGCGCTGCCGGACGCGCTCGGGATGGAGGCGGACAGCTGCACGGGCGAGTCGGAGAGCAGCAGGTGCAGCTCGGCGGACGGAGACAGCTTGAGCACTTCATACGGCTGGCGCACGACGGCCTGCACCGTCGCGGTTACGCCGTGCAAGGAGACGGAGATCGTCGCCGTGCCGGGACCGACCGGCGTCAGGACGCCGTCCTTCTCGGCCTTCACGACCGTCGGAGCGGAGCTGCTCCAGACGGCCTTGGACGTGACGTCGAGGCTGGCTCCGCCGTCCTTCGGCTGGGCGGTCGCGCTCAGCCGGGCCGGGCTGCCTCCCGTCTCGAGCTCGACGAGCGACGTTTCGGAGAGCTCGATCGCCTTGTAAGGCGATTCGGCCGTCAGCGTCAGCGAGGCGGATACGCCGCGGTAGGAGGCCTTGATCGTCGTCGTGCCCGCGGACAGGATCTCGATTTCGCCGTCCTTGACCGTGGCGACGGCGGCGCTGGAGCTCGTCCAGTCGGCGTCCTCGGTCAGCTCGGTCGTCAGGCCGTTCTTGACGCCGAGGACATCGAGCTGAAGCTTGTCGCCGACGGCCGCCTCGAGCTTGGACGGGGCATTCTCGCCGCCGCGCTGCAGCTGCAGCTTGCTGTACGGATATTCGACCGTGACGGCCACGCTGGCGGAGTAGCCGCCGAACTTGCCGGTAATCGTCGCCTTGCCGGAGGCGACCGGCGTCAGCACGCCTCCGCTCACTTTGACGACCGAGGAGAGCGAGGTCGTCCATACGGCCGAGGACGTGACGTCTTTTTTAGCGGAGGAGCCGGAGTAGGAAGCCCACAGCACGAGCGCGAACGGGTCCTCGCCGTAGGTCAGGGACAGGCTGGAGCCGGCGTCGAGCGAGACGGAGGTGACGGCATCCTCGGCATGGGCCGCAGGGGCCAGCAGGGAGAGGGCCAGGACGGCCGCCAGCAGCAGCGACAGCAGCGTGCGGCCGCGCGGTGTAGCGTGTCGGGTCAACGGTAGACACTCCTTTTGAGTCGGGATTTTCGTCGGAATATACTAGTTAACGGCATATCGATGCGGAAAATGTAGGCAAAGGCTGGAAAATAGGAAGGGCGGCGGTTTTTTTTTCATTCGCCGGGAGGTATAATAACGGGGGCATGGCTAGGTCCCGAGGGTGACCGAACAGCCTCCGGAATCGACAAAAAGGACAAGCCCTTCGCGGATGTTCGTCCGGCGCGGGCCTGCCCTTATCTCAACCCCTGCGACCTGCAGGCTCGCGGGGGACAGTTCTAGTCTGGCCCGAAGCGGAGCGTTCCATGCGGATGCGGCCGCCGGGCCGGCGATACTATTTCCTCCGGGAGGAGACCCACAACTTGCTGAATATCAACGAAATCATGGACATCATTCCGCATCGCCAGCCCTTCCTGCTGATCGACCGCATCCTGGAGGTAGAAGAGGGCAGACGCGCCGTCGGCCTCAAGAACGTGACGATGAACGAGCCGTTCTTCGCCGGACACTTCCCGGGCTTCCCCGTCATGCCGGGCGTGCTCATCGTCGAAGCGCTCGCCCAGGTGGGCGCGGTCGCGATCCTCAAGCTGGAGGCCAACCGCGGCAAGCTCGCGATGTTCGCGGGCATCGACGAATTCCGCTTCCGCGGGCAGGTGACGCCGGGCGACACGCTGCGGCTCGAGGTGGAGATCACGCGGCTCAAGGGCATCGTCGGCAAGGGCAAGGCGACCGCCAGCGTCGATGGCAAGGTCGTGGCCGAAGGCGGCATCATGTTCGCGCTGACGGACCCGAGCTGATCCCGGCGAGGACGGCAAAACCATTCGGATAGGAAAATCGTCTTAGCGGGTGGACACTCCGCCCGCGGACGCCATACATAGACAAGGGAGAGATCAACGGATGTCCGTAACCGCAATCGCGACCGAACGCTATCATGCCTGGCTGAGCGATCCGCTCATCGACGAGGCGACGAAGGAAGAGCTGCGCGGCATCGCCGGCGACGAGAAGGAGATCACCGACCGCTTCTACCGCGATCTCGAGTTCGGCACGGGCGGCCTGCGCGGCGTCATGGGCGCCGGCACGAACCGGCTGAACGCCTACACCGTCGGCAAGGCGACCCAGGGACTGGCCCAATGGCTGCTTGCCCAGACGGATTCTCCGTCGGTCGTCATCGCCCACGACTCGCGCAACAACTCGCCGGAGTTCACGCTGGACGCGGCGCTCGTGCTGGCCGGCAACGGCATCAAGACGTATCTGTTCCCCTCGCTGCGGCCGACGCCGCAGCTGAGCTTCGCGGTGCGGGATCTTGGCGCGAGCGGCGGCATCGTCATCACGGCCAGCCATAACCCGCCGGAGTACAACGGCTACAAGGCGTACGGTCCCGAGGGCTGCCAGCTCGTCCCGCATGAGGCCGAGCAGGCGATCGCGGCGATCGGCCGGGTCGGCAGCTTCGCCGAGATCAAGCGGATCGGCCGCGAGGAGGCCGAGGCCAAGGGCCTGCTCGTCTGGCTCGGCGCCGCCGACGACCGCCGCTTCATCGAGGCGGTGGCGGCGCAGAGCCTGAACCGCGATCTGCTGAAGCGCGGCGCTGGCTCCGATCTCAAGGTCGTCTTCACGCCGCTGCACGGCACGGGCAACCATCCGGTGCGGGAGGCGCTGGCCGAGATCGGCCTCTCGAACGTGTCCGTCGTCCAGGAGCAGGAGCAGCCGGACGGCTACTTCAGCACCGTCAAAAGCCCCAATCCGGAGGAGCGCGAGGCGTTCACGCTCGCGATCCGGCAGGCGCAGGAGCAGGATGCCGACCTGATCATCGGCACCGATCCGGACGCCGACCGCGTCGGCGCGGTCGTCAAGAACAATCGCGGCGAGTACGTCGTGCTCACCGGCAACCAGTCCGGCGCGCTGCTCGTGAACTACGTGCTCAGCCAGCTCAAGGAGCGGGGCCAGCTGCCGGCGAACGGCGTCGTCGTCAAGACGATCGTGACGAGCGAGATGGGCGCGGACATCGCCAAGGCGCATGGAGCGGACGTCATCGATACGCTGACCGGCTTCAAATACATCGGCGAAAAGATGACCGAGTTCGAACGGACCGGATCGCATGCATTCCTGTTCGGCTATGAGGAAAGCTACGGCTACCTGACCGGCATGTACGCCCGCGACAAGGACGCCGTCGTCGCCGCCATGCTGATCGCCGAGGCGGCCGCTTATTACAAGCATCAGGGCAAGACGCTGTATGATGTGCTGCTGGAGCTGTACGACGAGTACGGCACCTATCTGGAGGGGCTGGAGTCGCGTACGCTCAAGGGACTGGACGGCGTGCAGAAGATCGGCGCCATCATGGACAGCTTCCGTTCGGCGCCTCCGGCAGAAGCGGGCGGCGTCAAGATCGCCGAGGTGCTGGACTACAGCATCGGCCTGGACGGCCTGCCCAAGGAGAACGTGCTCAAGTACCTGCTCGAGGACGGCTCCTGGTTCACGCTCCGCCCTTCGGGCACCGAGCCGAAGATCAAGGTATACTTCGCGGTGCGCGGCGAGTCGCAGCAAGCGGCGGGCGAGGCGCTGGACGCGCTCCGCTCCTCCGTCATGGAGCGCGTCGACGCGATGGCTTGAGGCGGCTGGCTCGCGAGCCGGGCAGATGCAGCCGATATAGATCGAACAGCCGCAGGGCGGGAGCGAGAGACGCCCCGCCCTGCGCGCCATAGAGGAACATGCAGTCAAGGGAGCGAGTGGACAAGTGTTGAAATGGCAGCAATGGAATCGGGGAGCCCGCAAGGTGCTGTGGGTGCTGGCGCTGGCATGCGTCGCCCTGTCGATGCCGATCGGAGCGAGCCGATGGCAGATGGAGAAGACCGCCGATACGGTGGAGTACGTATTCGATTATTCCGATCTGGTGCTGGTGGCCTCCTATCAGGCCAAGCCGGAGGAATTCATGAGCGCCGAGCTGGAAAAGCTCAAGGCCGCGGGCGTCGGCACGATGTCCGTATTCGAAAGCCGGCTCGACGAGCTGGAGATGGCCGGACGGCTCGGCTTGTACAGCGAGGCCGAAGCGGCGCTGCTGCAGAACAAGCCGGTTCCGGCCGATCGGAACTTCACCTACCTGCTGTTCGAAGGCGAAACGGAGCAGGCGGCGCTCGAGCCGATCATCCGCGCCCGCTTCGAATCGTCCGGCATCCGCGTGGACTCCTGGTCGTTCGACGGCCTCGCGGGGCTCGTGCTGGAGACGCCTTTGTCCGACGCGGTGCTCAAGACGATGGAGCCCGATCCGCTGGCGCTGGATCGGCTCACCCAGGCCGGCTTCCATCTGCTGCCGCGCCTGTCCGACCGGATTCCGTACGACCAGCAGCAGGCCGACGGCATGCTTGCCCGGTTCAAGGAGCTCGGCGTCACGCGCATCCTGTTCGACGGCAACGCCGTCAAAGGCGCGGCGGAGCAGGCGAACCTGCGCAGCCTCGACGGCTTCGCCGAGCTGCTGAACAAGTACGGCATCGGCCTGTCCGCGATCGAAAATCTCAAAAAGCCCCAAGAAGGGCTGAATACGCTTGCGTATAAGACGCACTATAATGTAGCGCGGCTCTACTCGTTGTCCGACAAGGATGCGGCTGCGCTCAAGCCCGATGTCATCGTGGACCGCTTCCTGCTGGCGGCCAAGGACCGCAACATCCGGATGTTCTACCTGAACGCCGCGCCCTCGGCCAACCTGGACAAGGGCATGGTGACCAACCCGCTCGACAATCTGTATGCCTCGATCGGGGGCAAGGACGGAGCGGTGCAGACGCTGGACCGCTCCGGCTTCCCGTCCGGTCAGGCGACGGCGTTCGAGCGCGACCAGCCGTCCTGGCACAAGGCGCTCAAAGGGGCGTCGGCGCTTGGCGCCGTCAGCTTGATCGCGCTGCTTGCAGGCGCGTTCTTCGGCGGATTGACCATTCCGGTGTTCCTGCTCGGCCTTGTCGGAAGCGCCGGCCTGTACGTGCTCAACAGCTCGCTGATGGAACAGGGCCTGGCGCTCGGAGCGGCGATCGCCGCTCCGACGCTGGCGATGGTGTGGGTCATCAATCGCATTTACGCCCATACGGACGGTCCTCGTCGCCCGGTAGGCGGCGAATGGAGCTCATCCGGCTCGGAGGCGACCTTCCAAGTGTCGCCGTGGAGCGCGATGCTCGGCGGCCTCAGCCAGCCGGGCACCCGCTGGGTGTTCCACGGCCTTTCCGCCGGCAGGAGGCTGTCGATGGCGCTCGCCATGTTCGTCGTGGCGACGCTCATCTCGCTGCTTGCCGTGCCGATCGTCGTCGGCCTGCTCAACAACATTACGTACAGCCTTGTCCTTCAGCAGTTCCGGGGCGTCAACCTGCTGGCCCTGGCGCCGATGGCGCTGACGGCGGCGTACCTGTTCCTGTTCACCGGGGGCAGCTTCTGGACGAGCCTGCGCCGCCTGCTCAGCCTGCAGATCACCATTCTGTGGATCGCGGCGGCGGCTGTGCTCGGCATCGTCGGCCTGTACTACTTGTCCCGGACAGGCAACGGCGGCACGGCGCCGGGCTTCGAGCTCGTCTTCCGCAATCTGCTGGAATCGACGTTCGGCGTGCGTCCGCGGACCAAGGAATTCCTGCTCGCTCACCCGCTCATGCTCCTCGGCCTGTTCCTGGCGCTTCGCTATCGGGCGGCCTGGGTATTGCTTGTTGTAGGAGCGATGGGCCAGCTGTCGATGGTCGGCACGTTCACCCACATCCACACGCCGCTGCCGATGTCGCTCATCCGCGTGCTGCTCGGTCTCGGCCTCGGCGCGATCATCGGGCTGGCGCTGATCGCCGCCTGGCAGATCGGCGAAGCGCTGTACCGCAAGCTGCGCAGCCGCGGAAAGGAGGCCACCCTTCATGGCTGAGATCCGGCAGGCAGGCGGCTCGCCGACATTCCGTATTGCCATTTCGGGTTATTACGGATTCCGCAACAGCGGCGACGAAGCGGTGCTGAAGTCGATTCTGCTCGCGCTTGAAGCAGAAGGACGCGAGCAGGGCGTCCGCATCGAGCCGGTCGTCCTGTCGGGGGACCCGGCCGCGACCGAGTCGATGTACGGCGTGCAGGCCGTCGGCCGCATGAGCCCGACTGGGCTGCTGCGGACGATCGCCGGATGCGACGGGCTCATCAGCGGCGGGGGCAGCCTGCTGCAGGACGTAACGGGCAGCAAGACGATTCCTTATTATGCCGGCATCCTCAAGCTGGCGCAGCTGCTCGGCAAGCCGACGTTCATCTATGCCCAAGGCGTCGGCCCCGTGCTGAACCGCCGCATGGACGGCCTCATCCGCCATGTCATGACGCGCAGCGCCTATGTATCCGTGCGCGATGCCGAATCCGCCGAGCTGCTCGGCCGGATGGGCGTCCCGCGCGAGCGGATCGGCATCGTGCCGGATCCGGTCATGGGGCTGCCGCTGCCAGCCGGCGCGGCGGACGCGGCGAGCGGCGGGGCGGACGACCGCACGCCTGTGGTCGGCATCTCCCTGCGCCGCTGGCGCAAGGACGGCGCCGACCTCGCCCGCGCCGCTGAGGCGCTTGGCGAGCTGGCGCGCCGCCGCCCGGTTCGTCTGCGCTTCCTGCCCTTCCATGTGCCGGCGGATGCGGAAGCTTCGCGCGAGACGATGGAGCGGCTCGGCGAGCTCGGTCCGGGCAGCAGCGCCGAGCTTGCCGAGCCCGGCGACGATCCGCAGCGGATGCTGCTCGAGGTGAGCCGCTGCGACCTGCTGGTGGGCATGAGGCTGCATGCGCTCATCTACGCCGCCGGCCAGCGGGTGCCGATGCTCGGCATCAGCTACGATCCGAAGATCGACCAGTTTCTCGCCAGGCTCCAGGAGCGCCCGGCTGCGACGACCGAGGCGATGGACGCTTCTGCATTCGCGGATGCGGCTGAGAGGCTGCTGGACGGCTCTGACGCCTGGCGGGCCGACAAGGCTCCGCTGATCGACCGGCTACAGCGCGAGGCGGCCTGGCCGGCGCAACATATCGTCCGCCATTTGCGTCAAAAAGCGAAGAGGTGAAGGTTCGACCCATGTCGACGAATATAGACTCGAACAACAAAATAACAGCGTCCCCGGCTGCCGGGGCCGAGGATGCCGATCCGCCGAGCGGAGCGGCGCTTCAATCCGACGCTCCGGAAGCGGTCCGGCTCGCGGAAGCGATGGAGGACGCTACGGATGCGACCGAGTGGCTGGAGAGCCGGCTCGTGCCGAAGGTGTCGATCTACGGCGTGCCTTTCTCCCGCATGGGGATGGACGAGACGGTCGAGTATCTGACCAACCGGATCGAGGCGGGGCGGCCTTCCCAGATCGTGACGGCCAATCCGATCATGGTGATGATGGGCTTGGAGGATCCGGCCTTTCACCGGATGCTCCGCGAGGCCGATCTCGTCGTGCCGGACGGCGCGGGCGTCGTCTGGGCGGCCGGCCATGTCGGCCAGCCCGTGCGGGAGCGGGTGCCGGGCTTCGATCTGATGCACCGTCTTTTCCTCGAGGGAGAAGAGCGGGGCTGGACGGCCTACCTGCTCGGCACGACGCAGGAGGTCATCGACGAGGCCGCGGCCAAGCTTGGGGAGAAGTACCCCGGCACCCGCATCGTCGGGACCCATCACGGCTTCTTCGGCGAAAAGGAAGACCCCGACGTCATCGCACGCATCCGGGCGGCCCGTCCGGACATGCTGTTCGTCGCCCGCTCGGCGACGACGCAGGAGCCGTGGATCGCGCGCTACAAGCAGGAGCTCGGCGTTCCGCTCGTCATGGGCGTTGGCGGCAGCTTCGACATCATCGCCGGGAGGCTCAAGCGGGCTCCCGTCTTCATGCAAAAGCTGCGCCTCGAATGGTTCTATCGTCTGCTGCAGCAGCCGACGCGGTTCCGGAGAATGCTCGTCTTGCCGCAATTCGCTTTAAAAGTGATCCGGGACAAGGAAAAGGTGACAAAACCCTACGAACTTCGATAATTCACCGATATTCGCTGTGAAATGACCGAATATTGGGGTTGGTGTTTCTTTTTCATGCGAGTTATAATTCATTCCGGTGAACTTAAGGGGAGTTGAATTCGAGTGAATGCCACAATGCTTTATATAACGGGATTTGCCGTCGCGCTCGTTCTGGCGCTAGGACTGACGCCGCTCGTCAAGCGCTTCGCCTTCAAGGTCGGCGCGATTGACAAGCCGAATGCGCGCAAGGTCCATACTCGCATCATGCCGCGTCTGGGCGGCCTCGCCATCTTCTTGGCGTTTATCGGCTCGTTCTTCATCGTGCTGCCGTTCATTCCGGACGGCTTGCTGAGCGCGTATGACCGCAACCTGATCCGAGCCATGCTGGCGGGCGGCACGATCATCGTGCTGACCGGCGCGCTCGACGACCGCTTCGAGCTGTCGGCCAAGGTGAAGCTGCTGCTGCAGCTTGTCGCCGCCAGCGTCGTCGTCTTCGGCTTCGGCGTCAAGATCGACTTGCTCAACATTCCGTTCGGCCAAAGCATGCAGGAGATCTCGGGCTGGATCAGCATCCCGCTGACGATCTTCTGGATCGTCGGCGTGACCAACGCGATCAACCTGATCGACGGCCTCGACGGCCTCGCCGCAGGCGTGTCCGGCATCGCCATTACGACGATCCTCGTCATGGCGTTCGTGCTCGGCTTCGAGCCGATCATCCTGATGAGCTGCCTGCTGCTCGGCGGCATCCTCGGCTTCCTGGTATTCAACTTCCATCCGGCCAAGATTTTCATGGGAGATTCCGGCTCGCTGTTCCTCGGCTTCATGCTGGCGACGCTGTCGATGATCGGCTTCAAGCAGGTCACCGTCGTCTCCCTGATCACGCCGCTGCTCATCATCGGCGTGCCGATCGCAGACACGTTCTTTGCCATCATCCGCCGCTGGGTCAACAAGCGGCCGATCTTCGCGCCCGACAAGGGCCATCTGCACCACTGCCTGCGCGAGCTCGGCTTCAGCCACCGCAAGACCGTCCTCATCATTTATGGGGTGGCCGCCTTCTTTGGCTTCGCGGCGATCGTGCAGTCCACTTTCGTCCAATCGCACGCAGCCAACTGGGTGACGTTCGTCGTCATCAGCCTGCTCGTGTTCTTCATGCAGATCGGCGCCGAGCTGATCGGCATCGTCGACAAGTCCAAGCGGCCGCTGCTGAGCTTGCTGGCCCGCATGAGGCTCAAGCCCGACCAGCAGCGCGGCAAATAGCTTTCATTAGAATCGAAGCCTGTCCTTCCACGCGGAGGGACAGGCTTTTTTACTATCTTCATGATAATAGAAGTTATCGTAAATCCGGCGCGCTCCTAACAATTTTCCAGTCATGGTCCGATAAATAACGTACACAAATTCCTATGCAACAGTATGGAGGAGGCTTCCCGTGTTCAAACGATTCAGCGCCATGGTCCTCATGCTGGCCCTCGTGGTCCAGCTGCTGCCGGTACTGCCTGCCCGGACGGCTGATGCGGCCGCGACCGGCTATTTCACATTCCCGAAGGAGACGAGCAGCTCGCTCAATCCCCGGGTGACGACGAACGGCCGCGTCAATCTGGAAGGCTCGGTCAGCAACATCGATCCGACGAGCATCACGTACAGCGTCCTGCAAATTGTGAACAACAAGAATACAGAAGATCCCGCCGACGACCAGATCGGCTCCAAGACGGAGAACGTCAAGGGCGGCATCTACCTGACCGGCTATAATCTGACGGCGAACAACATTGAACTATACTCCGGCCTCAACCGGATTACGTTCAAGGGCCTGCAGGGCGGCGCTGAGGTGTCGACCTCCATCTACATCATGTACCATGACGGCCCGGTGTTCTACAACCTGGCCGCTCGCCTGGACGGCAGCACGTTCCCGATGAAAGAGAACGCGACGACGGTCGTCTCCTCTGGAGCTTCGCGCGGCCGGACTTCGGCCGACATCGCCATCACCGGCAACGCGCCCAATGCGCAAAAGGTGACGATCGAGGTGAACGGCTCGAGCCGCAGCTACAATGTCTCCGCGACAAACAACTACGAATTCACGCTCTCGCCTTTGACGGTCAAAAAAGGCAAGAACCTCGTCACGATCAAGGTGACGAACAACAACCAGACCGTGGAAACGACGCGCGAGATCGCGTTCTACAACGGCGAGGTGACGTTCTATGACCTGAACCTCAACGAGCTGAACGGCACGACGATTACGAACAGCGCGGCGCTGGAATACTCGCCTGATTTCGGGACGAGCAAAGCAAATTCGCCAGCCGACCTCAGCGTGACGGGGACGGTCATCGTGCCGAACAACAAAAAAGTCGTGAACGGCGTGACGGTGCCGAATCCGGACCCGACGCAGCCGATTCAAATTACGCCTCGTCTGGATGGGACGGCGGCCGCGCCGGTCAATGCGATTCCGACTGTCAGCGCCGGTGGATACAGCCCGGAGGACGCCTTCTTTATTTATAAGGTCGACATCAAGCTCAGCCAGCTTCTATCCAGCTTCAGCTATGACCGCGCCTACTACCTCTCGCTGGAAGCGCTGAATACGGTCGCAGGCGAGTCTCAGGGCGTGTACAACCTCAAGTTCACGCTGCGCGACTCCTTGGCTCCGTTCATCAGCGAGATCAACTACATTCCGAACTATAAAACGACACAGGACCGCAACAATGAGAGCAAGCCGCTCTCGGGCGTGAATATCTACGACACGCCGCTGGCGGTCGAGGTGCTGATCGGCAACACGTCAGACACGACGCTTCCATTGACGGTATCCAAGATCACAGATATCAACGGCAACACGACGGACTATGAGTTGACAGGCGCAGTTCAACCGATCGATACGACACAGACCTATTCGACGACGGTGACCAAGACCGTCAACGGCGTTAACAAAACGTTCGTACGCAAGATTCTTGTCTTTACGAAGCTTCCCTATGAAGGAACGCAGACGGTCACGTTCAAGCACGACGCCAGCGCAACCGGCTCGGTCACGTTCAACATGCTGTTCGGACCGTTCCTCAAGTACGACAGCATCTATGATACGATGAAGATCGACTACGATTCGACCAAATTAACACAGCTCGATACGATCGTTTCCACGACGCTCAAGAACTTTGCTGCCACGCTGACCAACCTGAACGATCTGACGGACATTCGCTATGCTCCGGCTGGCGGCAAGCCGCAGACGATGTTTTTCTATATCAACAATGCCCCGATCGAGATCCAGCAGAATGGGGCGGTCAACTCGTTCCAGGCGACAGCAAACGGGATCGCGGCGGCCAAGGAGATCATGAAGTCCGCCGGCGCCTTCAATCTGAAATTCGTCTACAAGGGAAGCAAGAACAATTATGAGAACTCGATTACTATTTTCCTGAACCAAGTCAACCTCCCGGTCATTCCGGTCGAGGCCGACAGCATCTATCCGTACAGCAGCGACCTGCCGGCTCCGCTGGCCAATGATCCGAACTTCCCGAAATCGGGCAGCGTGTTCACGACGAAGGAACCGTATATGAACCTTCACGGCACATTCGACTTCGTCGATCTGGGCCAAGACATAAACATTGTCACCGATGCGCTCACCGATCCCAACAGCTCAATCGACAAGAGCAAATTCATCTTGAAGATCGAAGGCAGCAACATGAGCAGCCCGATCGTCTGGACGCTGGCTAGGGAGCTTCGCGTCATTGATACAGGTCTGCCTAAGGATCAGCAGACGGTTGGAACGATCAACACCGGCAATACCATCCCGGAGATTCCGAAACAAGGCGAGCGCGTGCCGAAGCTCGTCGTCACGTACGACCTCAAGACGCAGACATTCTCTTGGGTGCTGTCCAACCAGTACCTGAGCAAGGACGGCACGTCCAGCGTCTACAACTTCTACGTCTACAACAACGGCGAAGCCGGCGCGCGCGCCAGCTACCGCCTCGAGGTCGATCCGACGGCGCTGCCGTATAAAATTCTGCGCCCTCTGAACAGCAAGCGCATCGTCAACCAGAACTTCGTCGAGGTCATCATCGACGCGCCTAGCGCCAAGACGGTCACGGTCAACAAGCTGAACGCGGAGAAGATCGCCTATGACGCGGACAACGACGGCACGATCGACTACACGACCGCTTACCGCGTCGTCATCAGCGGGCTTAAGTCGGGCAAAAACGACCTGAAGTTTACGATCGCCAACGAGAACGACTCGATCAACGGCACCGTTACCGTCACTTACGCGCCGACGAATATTCCTGGCGCTGGCTTCATGGAAGAAATGAAGAGCTCGCACAAAATGTTTGAAGGCGAGCTGCAGCTGACCTTCCCGAAATCGACGACGCTTATCCGCCGCGACTACAACGTGCCGGAGAAGCTCAAGAACCAGGTGTTCACCGGCCATCGCCTGCTGTTCGGCATCGCCAACCCGACCGACGGCGTCGTCGACCGGCATGAGTTCGAAGTGCCGCCGGCCAACTTCGACCTGATTCTCGAGAGCCTCGGCAATATGTTCGAGAATACGTTCTCCACCAACTTTAACAAGGCGGGCAAGGTATTCTGGATCGACGCCGGCATGGCGGATGACCCGCAGACGGACAGCGTCAACGACCCGCTCACCTACGGCATCGATCCGTACCAGTATCCGACGGCGGACTTGCCTTCGTATGTGGATCGTCCGATCAACCGCGAGCTGGTGACGTCCAAAGAAGGCAGCCTGACGTTGTCGTATGACGCCAATATCGTCGATGCCAACGGCACGTTCATCACCGTGTTCCACTTCGATCCGAAAAAGCCGGAATGGGTCAACCTGGGCGGCGTTGTCGACACGAAGAAAAACACCGTGACCGTACCGTTCAAGGAATTCGGCTATTACGTCGTCGGACAGCTGAAGTATTCCTACCTGGACATCACGTCGCATCCTTATGCGCGCAACTACCTGGAGGCAATGTATGCCAAAGGCTTCATGAATGCGGCGGGGCTCGATGAGTTCGGCGCCAGCCTGTATACGTCGCGCGGCGAATTCGCCACGATGATGGTCAAAGCGCTCGGCGTGCAGCTCAATTACAATACCGATCCTTCCAAGCGGCTGTTCAACGACGTCGGCGTCGAGAGCACCGCGCTGTGGGATTACCGCTACATCGAGACGGCGTTCAACGAAGGCTATATCCGCGGCAAGGCGCCGAAGACGTTCGAGCCGACGAGCAACCTGACCCGCGAGGATGCGGCCGTCATCCTGGCCAGGGCCCTCAAGCTCAAGCTGGAGACCGATCCGGCCAAGATCGAGAAGGCATTGCAGAAAGCGTTCAAGGACTACAGCGGCATCGACTATTACGCCCGCGCCTCGGTGCTGGCGATCTACCAAAAGGGCTATATTCAAGGCTCTCCGGTAGACAGCACCAATCCGAAGAACGGGTATGTGTTCGAACCGAAATCGAACCTGCTTCGCTCCGACTCGGGCATCATTCTCGGAAAAGTGCTGGTCGGCCTGAAACGACTGCCGAAAATCAATTAAAGATTAGCTTTATAGTAGTAGAGAAAGACTGCAAAAGGCTTCCTTTTGCAGTCTTTTCTTCGCCTATTGGATGACCGTTCCGTTTTCGACAAAAATCGAGGGATGGAAAAAGTTTCGAGTCGACGGAGCCCGGTTAACCAAGTTATACTAGGAATGCAGCCAAGAAGTACGCATCAAGGCAATACATAGCAAAACAACAGGCAGGAAAAAGAAAAAAAGTTCCGACGGCTCGCAACTTTTCGAAACGCCCTGCGTTTAAGTACATGGAGTCGCACAGAACGGAATCCAAAGATGGCAGGGAAGCCGGTCCGGAACATCAATTCCTTTTGCTCCGGTAACTCCGATGGAAATGGAACATATTCTCATCTCCCTCTTTACTGCCTCTACTAGCCCATTGTATAATGGTTTAGTGGTTTGACAGGCTTCCATTATTTTCTACTTGATTTTACGAGTTTCTGCGACATGTTTTCACACGTGTCTACAGCATGAAGCAGACATTTTTCTATATTATACTGCTCCCACACTCTGGGAAGGGGGTGACACAACAGATGAGTACAAAGAGCACTCATAGTTCTACCAAACACTCTCACATACTTAAGCAAGTTAGAGGAGGAGACAAAAAGGTTATGAAGAAAAGTTTATCCCTGGTCGTTACTGGCGCACTCGTAACTTCCGTATTCGCAAGCTCCGCTTTCGCGGCTGAACTGTCCCCACAACAGAAATTCGACGCTCTGAAGCAAGCGGGCATCCTGACGGGCTATCCGGACGGAACGGCCGGCCTGACGAAGAACATCACGCGCGCTGAGTTCTCCAAAGTCCTCGTTCTGCTCAACGGCCTGACGGAAGACGCCGCTGCAGCCAATTACAAGGACGTAGCAGCAACTCACTGGGCGAAAGGCTTCATCGGCGCTGGCACGAAAGCTGGCTACCTGAACGGCCTTGGCAACAACCTGTTCGGACCTTCCCAGTCCCTGACGGTTGAGCAAGTAGCCAAAACGCTCGTTATCGCAGCAGGCCTGACGCCTAAAGCGGACGCAGCTGTTTCCGGCGCGGTAAGCGCTTGGGCAAAAGGCTACGTAGCAGCTGCTATCGAAGCCGGCCTGATCGATTCCGCCGCTTCTTACAAAGTAGCCGCTACTCGCGGTCAAGTCGTTGAAGCAATCTACGACCTTTCGGATGCAGCTGTATCCGTCAAGTCCGCTGTTGCTGTCGACGCTACGAACATCGAGGTTACTTTCTCCGACAACCAAGTCGTGAAGCACGCGCTGACGACTCCACTGGAAGTTGGCAAAGAAACGACGGTTTCCGTTTCCTACAACGGCAAATCCTACGATGTTAAAGTTACGCTTCAAGCTGTTAAAGCAACGGAAGCGGCTCAATCCGGCGCCAAAGCAATCACGGTTAAATTCAACCGCGCGCTGACGGCTACGGAAAAAACGTACCTGGATGGCGGCTACACGCTGAAATCCAACCTGTCCACGTTCCCTGTGACGGCTAAATACGCTGACGACAACAAATCCGTTGTTCTGTCCGCTGTATACCTGCCGGTAGGCGACTACACGCTGACGGTAAAAGGCACGGACGCTCCGTTCGCGGTTAAAGTTGCTGCAAGCGTAACTTCCTCGATCGAAGTAACGTCCCCTGCTCTTCAACTGGCTGACAATGTCGATCTCGGCGTTAAAGTCTACAACCAGTTCAAAGAGGATGTAACGGCTACGACTAGCACTTACATCACGGCTGTAAACACGACGAAGACGAATGCTGCTCTTACGGTTACAGGCGGCAAGGTCAACCTTAAGACGGCTGGAGCTGCTTCTGGCGATAAAGTCCTCGTGACGGCATTTGTCCCAGCTACGGGTCTTAGCACGAACAAAACCATTCCGGTCGTAACGGGCTCGACGGCCACTGTCCTGGAACTGGGCGAAGTTCAGCCGCTGGCTGGCAAAGTTCGTATCTCCGCTGGCGAAACGGGTCTTATCGTTCCGCTGACTCTGAAAGATGCAAGCGGTCAAGCGCTGACGCTCACGGCTGGCGATATCGACTTTAAAGCCGGCGTTGCAGCTGATACGTACACGAGCTGGAAAGAAAAAGACGGTCTGATCTTCTACAACAGCGACAACCGTGTTGTTGAGAAAATTACCGTGGACAGCAAAGGCGTTCTGAAATTCACAGCTAAAGCTGCCGGCTCCACGACGCTGACGGTTAGCAACCCGAGCGCCGGTCTTGCTAAGTCCATCGTTATCACCGTTGCAGGCAACTCGGTTGTGAAAGATATTCAACTGGGTGCACCAAGCTCGCTGGTCGTAGCCGGTGAAGAAGTGGTCTTCCCGTTCGTAGCTACCGATATCTTCGGTCAAGAAGTTAAAGGTACGGCTCTGAGCACGGACCAAATCGACATCTCCGGTGCAAACATTGCTGAAGGATACCCTAAGGTGAACGCTAAGGGCGAGCTCGTCCTGAAGTTCACGAAAGAGGGCTACTCCTACCTGGTTGCTCGTGGCAAAGTCGCTACTTCCGTACCTTCTACGCTTGGCGTGACGGTTCAAAAAGCTTCTAATGTCGTAGGCGTAAACGGCATTAAAGATGTCGTAACGACGCTGGAAGACAATGCTACGGTTACGCTGAAAGGCGATAACATCGTACTGGTTGATAACTATGGACGTACGAAGACGGCAACAGCTGCAGAAGCAGCCTATGATGTTGTCCTCTCCGAACAATCCGAAGCGAACCTGCTGACCTACAACAAAGCAACAGGCGAACTGAAAGCCGCTAACGGCAAATCCGGTTCGGCAAAAGTGACGATCTCTTCTGGATCCGCTGAAGTATACACCTTCACGGTAACGGTTGTTGATTCCGCTGACGTCAAATCCTTCTCGATCGATTCGATCGGTGCAGCATTTGCAGCTAAGACGGCTGGAGCTTACTCCAAGACGATCAAACTGTCGGGTAAAACGGCTTCCGGCGAAGCAGTCGCACTGGCTAAAGCTTCTGCTGACTTCGTAACCAGCTCCGAGCCTACTGTGCTGAAAGTTGAGTCTGACTTTGCACTTACAGGTCAAAAAGCGGGTAAATCGACGGTTACTGCATATGTGGGCAACACAGCTGTAGCAACGCAAGAAGTGACTGTTTCCGAAGATGCTCCAGTGGCTAAAGAAGTAACGCTGAAGCAAAACGGCAACAAAATCACGGCTACGGTTAAAGACCAATATGGCATCGCGATCAGCCCAATCGGATACTTCTCCTCCTCGACGCCTTCGCTGGTAACGGTTGATCAAGCTGGCAACCTGTCCCCAGTCGCTGGTAAAAAAGGAACGGCTGTTATCACGTACACGACGAGCAACAACGTGTCCGGTACGATCACGGTTGAAATCGGCTAATCTAAGGCCTCATCCCCAAAGAGCAAGCAGGATTCCCTGCTTGCTCTTTTTTTGTTGCACAAAAGTTGGAGCAAGCGGTAAATAACAGAAACAAAGGAGACTCTCTCTGCGTCTAAATGCTATATGGATTCAGGAGGGTATGACGACGTGAAGCATAACTGGATGAAAAGCGGATTGACCGCATTGACTGCAGCAGGCTTGCTGCTGGGCGGTACGATAGCGGAAAGCGGAATGCAAGTAGCCTATGCAGCGAAGAGCGTTACGCTGTCGGGACAAGCAGTTGGCTTGACGGGAGGCTCGCTGAGCATAAGGGACGCCCATTTCCTCATGCAGGACAAGGGTAAAGTGTTAGCCTATACGGTCGTGATCACGAATAAAAGCTCGAAATCTATGGATCTGCTGGATTACTGGATTCGTGTCAAATCCAAGTCAGGCAAGTCATTCAAGGCTACGGTCGTTGAAGGAGACAAGGAGAAGACATCCGTTCCTGCCAACAGTACGCAATATATGACTTATTATGCGGTCGTCGATTCAGCGACCAAGCTTACGGATCTATCCTTTGACATCATCAAGTGGGATTTCTCTTCCTCCAACTATGAAAAAAGACTGGGCACGATTTCATATCCTTCCCAAGGCACCGACAGGATCGCAGCCTTTCAGCCAGGCGTCATGCTATACGGCAGCGGCAAGCTCAAAGGAGCGGTCAAGCAAGCCTACATATCCAAAGACAAGGACAATGGCTATGTCACCGTCAATTACTTGCTTGAGAATGTAGGACAACAAGTGATTGACTTATCCAAGCTGACGTTCAACATTCAGACGGAAAGCCTTTCGGTCTATAACGTTTCATCTCCCAGCCTGGAAACGATGACGATCCAGCCGAGAGAGAGGAAAATCATTACGCTTCGTTCGACGCTTCCTTTAGCTGTCGTCGCAAAGCCGCTGACTCTCGTTCCTTCCTTCAATGACGAGGCGACAAAGCTCAAGCTCCCGACAGGCGTCTTTCAATTGCCGGCGTTGAAAGTGCAGTCCGCTTCGACTGCGGGTCAGCCTCGGAGCATCTATTTAGAGGGACAGCCGGTCACGACGAAAGCCGGAAACGCCATCATCAGCCAAGATGCCGAGGGACAGTCCGTGTCGCTTGAGTTTTCGCTCACCAACACGGGATCGACTGCAGTCGCAGCGGGGGCCTTCGATTTCTATCTTGTGACTGGCAACGGCAAGAGCTATGCTTTGACTTATGCCAAAGAAGAAAACGCGAGCCTGCTGCCAGGGATCGGCAAGTCGTTGGCGCTGACGGGGACGCTGCCTGCGGAAGCAAGTCTGACTGGCGCCGAGCTGGTCATGAAATCGTTGGCGACGGATAAAGAAAGGTCGTATGTCATTGCCTCCTATGTCGTCGAAGCCGCCTCCTTGGAAGGCGGACTGGGAACTGCATTCAGCTATAAGGATTACAGCATCCAATTGAAAACCGTGACTCGAACTTCCGGAGTCGAGCAGGACAAGCTGGTCGCTGGCATCGCCATTACGAACAACAGCAAGGTTGCGAAGCAGATTCCAGCCCTCGGAGGCTACTTTATGGTCAACGGCGTCAAGATCGGAACCGAGCAGAAAGCGATCGGTCTGGATTCTACGCTTGTACTCGCTCCCGGATCCAGCTACGAGGCTGTCGTGGCCGCAGATATTCCGTACAGTACGTCCATCAGTCAAATCGCCTTTGTCGCCACGGAATCAGCCGCGGACAAGCCAGGCAAGATGCTGTATCAATTTACGGGACAGCAACTGTCGGAGATCCCGGTTATCGGCAATCTCACGGACTACGTCATCTCTGGAAGCGGGCAAAAAGCGACGATCAAGCTTAAACGCAATGCCGTTTATAAAGGCGTAGGCACTCAAACCTTCTATGCGGAGTTCGAGGGAATCAATCAGGAACCGCGAGCCACCGCGATCGCCAAGCTGGGCGGGTACCTGGTCGATAAAAACGGCTTGATCGTACCGGTCCAGTACGCCGAAGTCAAAGAGCGGATTAGTTCGGGAGGCAAGGCACTCGTCTCCGCATGGTCTGCCCTTCCGCGCGCCTTTGACGCCAGCGATTACAAGCTTGTCATCGGACAGGCGATCGGTACGGAGCCCGCCGCTCCACCTGCAGGGGAGAATGGAGGTTCGGGAACGGGCACGAACGCAGGCTCGGTCACCTCTCCGCTTCTGGTCAAGCCGGTTTCGTTCCAGCTCGGACAGACGAACGAGAGTGTGGCGGATCAAGTAAAAGAACTGAAAGTTGGCGGCTTCGGATTGTCGCTGGCTAAGACGAGTGCTTTCTATGATGTCAAAGATATGTACAACGTCGCCGGACTTAAACTGGAGACCGTCTACTCGCTCGGACGAGATGCAACTTATGAGGCCATCGCCGGAACGCATAAAATCAAAGTCGAATTTGTCAATCAGGACACCAATCAGCTCACTTATTCCAAAACGTTTGACCTTGCTGCGGCTTTGGAAGGGTCCCAAGACGAAGTACTGAAAGAGGGTACGGACATTCCTCTCAAAATATTGTTCAATGATCCGGAGATTCAAAACAAAGTCCGCACCAATAGCAAATTCAAGCTTAATATTTATGATGTTTTCCAGGGATCGTCGATTCTGATTGCTTCCCAGGAAATGAACTGGTTCTTGATCAACAATTAATGATTTGAGCGAAGCCGAAGAAGCCGTGCCTGAGCGCGCGGCTTTTCTGCTTGATTCCATCGGGCTCATAGACAATTCGACAGCCTTTTAGTAGAGTCGGGATATTGGCGGAGTCTGGTTTAGGAGGAGATTACATTGAAAAGAAGAACACAGGCAACAGCAGCGCTCGCATTGGCCGCAGCGATTGGAGTCGGTACCCAGTGGCAAGCCATTCTCAAGACGTGGAACGGAGAGGCCTTTGCCGCCTCTTCGAGCACCTCCGCCTCGGTCGGCACTGTGCCGGGCACGGCGGACGATCCGGTCGTCACCAAGAGCTATGTCGATCAAAAGATCGCCGAAGCGCTTAAGGGAGGAGCGACAGCTCCGACCAGCACGCCGTCGCCGTCACCGTCGCAGGCGCCGTCCTCGGCTCCGACGGCGACGCCGGGCGCAGGCGGAGGAAGCTCCGACGAAGGCGGCGTCAAGGTCATCAACGTGCCGCTGGGCAAAACGCTGATCGCTGCCGACGGTACGGAGGTCGTCGTGCGGGGCGGCAAGGCGGTTGCCTATAGCCCGGACAGCAACGGCATCGCCGACGTCACGGCAGGCATCGACATCAAGTCCGGCTCGAGCGTGCCGCAAAACCATCTGATCCTGTTTCCTCGGGGCGGGAGGGGCGTAGGCTCGGCGGACGGCATGAAAGTCGGCCTGACCGTCATGGTGCGCGGGGCTTATGAGATCAAGACGATCGAGAAGTAAGCGGGGATATTTTTCCCGAAGTGGCAACAGGTTATACGCGTAGCGGACGCGGCGCGGCGGCAAGCTACTAGCACATCCTTATCTATCCCAATCCTTTGGAGGTGCTTGGTGCAATGGCAAAGACAAACCGCGTCGTCGTCCCTGCATGCAAGGAAATGCTCAATCAGATGAAATATGAAATCGCCGGCGAGCTGGGCTTGTACTCCGCACCGGCTCCTGGCTCTGCGGATACGGAATTTGCTGGCGAGCTCGGCGCATCCGGACCGGCATCCGCTCCTGGCTCGATCCACTGGTCGTCGCTGGCGACTCGCCAAGCCGGCTCGGTCGGCGGCGAAATTACGAAACGTCTGGTCGCCAAAGCCGAGCAGTCGATGCTTGGCCTGTAAGCGGGAATTTCGGTGAGAGGCAAGGCGAGTTCACGATCTGTTCACAGCTGAACCCGCCTTGCCGCACTTGCCGCTCGAGTCCTTAGAACCAGGATCCGGCAAGGGATTCCGTCCATTGACACGATCCGACAGTTGGGCTATCATAGTGTCCTAGAAGAGTTGTCTACCCGACCTTTTCCAATGGGAAAAGGTTGATTTTTTGTTAAGACATCATCCTTTTCTCATTCCATGGTTCTAGGAGGTCGATCAGCTTGTCCCTTAAAGGAAGACACCTGTTTACTTCGGAATCCGTAACGGAAGGCCATCCCGATAAAATATGCGACCAGATTTCTGACGCAGTTCTCGACGCTTTCCTTGAAGTGGATCCCCATGCCCGCGTAGCTTGCGAGGTATCCGTAGCGACCGGTCTCGTACTCGTCATCGGCGAGATCAGCAGCCGCGCGGACTATGTCGACATCTCCGCGATCGCGCGCCGCACGATCAAGGAAATCGGCTATACCCGCGCCAAGTACGGCTTCGACTCCACGACCTGCGCCGTGCTGACCTCGCTCAACGAGCAGTCGGCCGACATCGCTCAAGGCGTCAACGCCGCGATCGAGACGCGTGAGGGCAAAGACGTCCATCAGGAAAACGAAGACATCGGCGCCGGCGACCAAGGCCTCATGTTCGGCTTCGCGACGAACGAGACGCCGGAGCTGATGCCGCTGCCGATCGCGCTGTCGCACCGCATCGCCCGCCGTCTGGCGGAAGTGCGCAAGAACGGCACCCTCGACTACCTCCGTCCGGACGGCAAGACGCAAGTCACGATCGAATACGACGAGAACGGCAAGCCGGTCCGCGTCGACACGATCGTCGTCTCCACGCAGCATGACGAGAAGGCGACGCTGGAGCAGATTCAAAAGGATATCCGCGAGCATGTCATCGCTCCAGCCGTGCCGGCTGAATGGCTTGACGCAGAGACGAAATACTTCATCAATCCGACGGGCCGTTTCGTCATCGGCGGTCCTCAAGGCGATGCGGGCTTGACCGGCCGCAAAATCATCGTCGACACCTACGGCGGCTACGCTCGTCATGGCGGCGGCGCATTCTCCGGCAAGGATCCGACGAAGGTCGACCGTTCCGCCGCTTACGCAGCCCGCTATGTGGCCAAGAACATCGTTGCCGCTGGCCTGGCCGACAAATGCGAGATCCAGCTGGCTTACGCGATCGGCGTAGCCAACCCGGTTTCGATCAACGTCGACACCTACGGTACGGGCAAAGTGGCCGAGGAGAAGCTCGTGGAGCTTATCCGCGCCAACTTCGACCTGCGCCCGGCCGGCATCATCAAGATGCTGGACCTGCGTCGTCCGATCTACGGCAAGACCGCTGCCTACGGCCACTTCGGCCGTACGGACATCGATCTTCCTTGGGAGCGCGTGGACAAGGCTTCCCTGCTCAAGCAGGAAGCACTGGTCTAAGCAAGATTGCAAGCAGAGCCTCTGTCTCCATTTCATGGAGCAGGGGCTTTTTTGCGTTCAGATGCTATCGCTTTCTCCATTTTTCCTAAACATTCCCTGCGCAGCGACCGACAAAGTAACTACGAATGTTCAATCGGGGAGTGGAAAATGGTCGTGGGAAAACGATTGTGGTTGAAAGGAATCGTCGCTCTGCTTGTACTGGCGCACACGGCTTTGCCTGCAGCCGGATTGACGGCAGGCACCGCGTACGCGGCCCAAGGGGGGCCGGTCGCAGCAGGCAAATATCCGGCTGACGACGCTGCGGCGGCGCCGGCGAACGCCAGGCTTTCGCTCTATTTCGACGAGCCGGTCTTGAAAGGCAACGGGGCGGCCGTCATCTCGATCCGCAAGGTTGCGGACAACTCCGAATGGGGGCGCTACGCCGTCTCGGACAGCCGGGTGACGGTCGATCCGTCCAACTCGTCCCTCGTGACGATCCAGCCGGAGCGTCCGTTCGAGGCGGGGCAGTCCTATTATGTGCTGATCGACAGCGGCAGCTTCGTCAGCCAGTCCGGCAGCGGCGCTTTCGCCGGCATCTCGAGCGCGACGGAGTGGAATTTCACTGCAGCCGAGCCGGATACCTCCGCGCCTGTTGCGACGGACTATAGCCCGGGCTCCGGCCAAGGGGACGCGTCGGTCTTTTCGGCGCTGCGCATTACGTTCAACGAAGCGGTGTTCCCGGCTGCGGGCTTCCTGCAACTGACGAACGCCTCGACCGGAGACAGCGTGCCGATCGGCATCACCTCGACGCTGGTCAGCGGCGGGGGGACGAACGTTCTGTCGATCGCGCCGCCAAACGGCTTGCTGCCGAGCCAGTCATATACGGTGAGCGCTCCGGCCGGCCTGGTCCAGGACGGCTCGGGCAACCGCTCCGGATCGATCGGCTGGAGCTTCCGGACGGCGGCTTCGCCGATCGGGGTGACGGGGATGAATCCGACAAACGGCACCCAAGGCGTGGACGTCCGGACGGAGCTGAAGCTCGTCTTCGACAAGCCGGTCAGCCCGAACAGCAGCTCCGCTGCGCCTAAGCGCATCGAGCTCAAGAAGGTATCCGACAACAGCACGGTCCAAAGCTGGACGGCGGATCAGCTGAGATACGCCGATGACGGGAGGAGCGCGATCCTCCCGCATAACGGCCTCGCCGGCAGCACCGCTTATTATGTGCTGGTCGAAGCCGCCGCATTCCGCAGCGGCGACCTGCTGTTCGCCGGCATCCGCGACGCGGCGGCGTGGACGTTCACGACCCGCGCGGTCAGCGACAGCAAGGGGCCGTCGCTGACCGGCCTGTCTCCCGGCAACGGCGAGACGATCGCCGCGGGGGACAGCAAGCTGGCGATGAGCTTCGACCGCGCGGTCTATCCGGGTACGGGCAGCTTCGTCATCCGCAGCGCCCAGGACTCGGCGATCGTCGCGACGATCCCGGTCACGTCCGAGCAGGTCGCGGGCTTCGGCAGCAGCCGCATCGCGATCGATCCGCGCATCTCCTTCCAGGAAGGAGCACGCTACTATGTCGAGATCGGCACGCAGGCGATCCGCGACGCGGCGGGCACGGCTTATGCCGGCCTGGCAGGGAGCTCGGCATGGAGCTTCACGGCGACCCGCGACTGGACGCCGCCGTCCGTCCTGACGCTGCGTCCGGCGAGCGGCAGCGACTCGGTCTCGACGATCGCCGCGTTCGAGGCGGTGTTCACGGAACCGGTACGGTTGAGCGAAGGCTACCAGATCCTGATCCATAAAGCCGGCTCGTCCGATACGTACACGGTCAAAGCTCAAGTGACGGCCGATCGGCCGGATACGGTCGTCATCCGTCCGGACGCGCCGCTGCCCGGCGGCGGGGAATACTACATGGAGATCGGCGTGAACAGCATCCGCGATGCAGCCGGCAACGGCTTCGGCGGCATCCTCAACGAGTACCAATGGCGATTCAAGACGCTGCGCGCCACGACAGCGGCGCCCGCGCTCAGCAAGGTCGAGATGCTAAGCCCGTCCAAGATTCGCCTTACCTACGACAATGAGCTCGATTCGTCAGCGGTGCCTTATCCCGCGAGCTTCTACGTGACGGTCAACGATGCTTCCGCGGCGCGTGAGATCAGCCAGGCGAGCGTTTCGGGCAATACGGTCGTGCTCGAGCTGCGCAGCGGCATTCTGAACGGGCAGAAGGTGACCGTCGCTTATACCGCTCCGACCGATCCTGGCAGCATGCGGGCAATCCGCGGCCTTGGCGGAGCTCGAGCGGCCGGATTCTCCGGCCGCCAGGCGACCTACGATGCTTCGGCGGCTCAGCCCAAGCTGACCGGAGGCAGCGTGGCGGGGAGCCAGCTGCGGCTGACGTTCAGCGACGCGCTCGGCGCCGCGAAGGCGGACTGGGCTTCGCAGTTCGCCCTTTATGTCAACGATCGTTACCATTCGCTCAGCGAGCCGGCCGTTAACGGCAACGTGCTGACGTTCAAGCTGGCCTCGGCGGCAGGCGGCGAGGGCGGCGCCTACATCAACTATGCGCCTGGCACGAATCCGGTCATGGACCAGTCGGGCAACCTGCTGGCGGCATTCAGCGGCGCCTATATCCAGAACCTGCTCGATACGAGCCGGCCGGTGCTCACCGGCGTGGCCGCAGCAGGCAGCAAGGTCACCTTGACGTACAACGAAGGACTGAACGGATCGCTGCTGCCGCTGCGCAGCCAGTTCGCCGTCCTGAGCGGCACGAGCTCGATGAGCATCAGCGGCGTCTCCGTGGAAGGCAATAAGCTGATCCTGACGCTGGCGAGCTCGCTGACGGCCGGCACGTCGGTCAAGGTGAGCTACGTCCAGGGCGTGCCTCCGCTCGCCGATCTGGCGGGCAATCCGGCCGAAAGCTTCAGCAACCGCGAGGCGGGCGTCAGCGGCACTTATCCGGTGTTCCTGTCGGGCAGCGCCTCCGGCGCGGCCGTGACGCTGCTGTACAGCATGCCGCTGGATCCGGCCGCCGTGCCGGGGCCGTCCCAGTTTTCGTTCCGCGCCGGCGGCACGCTCATCCCGGTGTCCAGCGTAAGCGTCTCCGGCTCCGTCGTCACGCTGCTGCTGGGCAGCTCGGTCGCGCCGGGACAGACGCTGACGCTGACGTACAGCCCGCCGACCTACAATCCGCTGCGCCTGGCGGGCGGCGATGCGGCGGCGGCGCTCTCCTCCGTCGCGATCGCCAACCTCAGCGCAAGCGACGGCTCCGGCAGCGGCGCCGGAGGCGGCACGGGCAGCAAGGCTCCGGGCCAGCTGACGGAGCTGGACGTTTCGACCAGCCCGGACGTCTCCCCGGCCGGCCGCGTCGCGACCCGCTATACGGTGCTCAACGAGCGGCTGGCGGCCGCTTATCAGGCCGCGCGCGCCGCCGGCCAGTCCAAGGTGAGCTTCCAGGTGCCGGATACGAACAAGGCAGGG
Organism: Paenibacillus sp. FSL W8-1187; assembly: GCF_037965485.1. NCBI lineage: Bacteria > Bacillati > Bacillota > Bacilli > Caryophanales > Paenibacillaceae > Paenibacillus > Paenibacillus sp. FSL W8-1187. Next base: position 5,098,387 of record NZ_CP150181.1, on the reverse strand, counting down.
CTGGTCGCTCTTCCGCTGGCCACTCTGCAGCAAATGATGAGCGCCAGCAACGCTTCCTTCGAGATCCAATTCGATACGCTGACCGTGGAGCTTCCTTTGCAGGCGATCGATTATGAAAAAACCGCCAAGCTGCTCAATGCGGGCGGCACGACCGGCTATCTGCTGCTCTCGCTCGATACGAGCGCAAGCTCGCTGGCCGGTACGCTGCAGTTCGCGATGAGCCGCGCCAGCGCCAGCCTGCTGGCCGGGCCGATCAGCATCGACCTGTCGCTCGTCAGCGGCAGCAGCACGACCAAGGTCGCCTACAGCGGCCTCAAGCGGATGATGACGACGACGCTCCGCTCCGCGTCCGTCATTCCGGCGGCGCAGGCCGCAGGCGTCTTCTACGATCCGGAGACGAGCCTGATGAGCTATGTCCCGACCAAGACGCAGAGCGCGGGCAGCGGCTCGGCTGTCGTGCTGAAGCACCGGGACGGCGGCGTCTTCGCCATCGCCAGGGGCAGCGCGGTGCTGAGCGACATTGCCGGCCACTGGGCCAAGAACGACATCTCGACGCTGGCCGCCAAGGCGATCGTGCGTCCGCGCACGAACAGCTCGTTCGAGCCGAAAAAGACGATCACCCGCGCGGAGTTCGCCGAATTCGTCTCGCGCGCGCTCGGCCTGAAGGGCAATACAGCCGCCGCCTCCTCGGCCTACCGCGATACGAGCGGGCTCGGCGCGGCTGCCGCCTATATCGGCGCCGCCTCCGCCGCCGGCATCGTCGAGGGCGCAAGCGGCCAGTTCCGGCCGAACGATCCGGTTTCCCGCCAGGAGATGGCCGCGATGATCATCCGCGCCGTCGAAGCGGCGGAGATGAAGATCATCCCGCCTCAGCAGGAGCAGAACTACCTCGAGAAGTTCAAGGATCGCGGCAAGATCGGCAGCTGGGCCAAGAGCTACGCGGCCAAGGCGGTCTACATCGGCGTGCTGAACGGCCAGACGGCGGATCAATTCGTTCCGGCCGGCAAGGCGACGAGAGCGGAGGCTGTCGTCATGATCAAGCGCATGCTGCAGTACCTGAACATGATCGACGTCTAGGCGATCTCTACTGTGACTTGTTTTTCCGCCGGCCTGGCAGCAGGCCGGCTTTTGCTATTTTCATAGAAAAAGACATTCAACCTCGCAAAGGTGAAAAGACTATTCTATCGCCTCGTAACTTTTCTCTATTCTGGAAGTCTATTCATTCGTGTGCTAGACCAATCGAATGAAGGCAAACAGATAGGAGAGCTGCATTTCATATGAAACAGGCAAGCCGCATCAACCGCCGCAACGACGTCCGAGCCGCCGCCCCGTCTCCGGAGCGGAAGTCGCCGCGAGGCGTCTTCGTCCGCCGCGTGCTCGTAAGCACGCTTGGAGCCGCGCTCGTCATCCAGCCTCTGGCCGCGCTCGCGCCGCAGCTGCCCGGAGCGATGAGCATCCTGTCTCCCGTCGGCCGGGCCGAAGCCGCCAGCTCCAAGCTGACAGTCGTCAGCCAGGAAATGATCACCTCCGGCGCCCAGCGCATCGACTACCTCTGGAAAGGAACGCGTAGCGGCGCTTCCGTCCAGTCCAATATCCATGTCATCAAGATCGACCTGAACGATCCGCATGTGAGCCTGAACGCCATCAACGGAAAGCAAGGCGTCGTCACCGGCCGCAGCAGCGTGCTGAACATGGCCAAGAACGCCGGCGCGGTCGCCGGCATCAATGCCGACTATTTCCAGACGGCCTCCTCCGACGGAGCGCCGATGGGCGCGCAGATCAGCGGCGGATCGCTGCTCGTCAGTCCGATGCAGCTGACCGGCATGTACATGTTCGGCGTCACCAAGGACCGCAAGGCGGTCATCGACCGCTACGCCTTCCAAGGCAGCGTGACGGCCGGGGACGGCTCGACGTTCGCGCTCAGCGGCATGAACCAGTCCTCCTACACCACGGAGTTTCCGACCAAAGGCTACTCGCATGCGAACGCCCTCTATCTGTACACGAGCGCCTGGACAGAGCCGAGCCGTCCTGCGGGGGCGAGCTACGCCACCCCTACGGAGGTGCTCGTGCAAGGCGGCGTCGTGCAGCAGATCTCGGAGGGCTCCGCGCTCCAGACGACGCCTCCGGCGGACGGCTTCATCCTGCGCGCGCACGGTACGGCGGCCGCTTACGTGCGGGAGCATCTGCAGGTCGGCCAGCCGGTCAGCGCCGACTATCGGCTGCAGTCGCTGACGACGCAGCAGACGGTCGATCCGGCCAGCTTCGAGACGATGGTCGGAGGCCATACGATTCTCGTCGAGAACGGCAAGGCGGCGGCGTTCTCCCGCAGCGTCTCCTCGATCAGCGGCTCATCCGCGCGCTCGCGTACGGCAGGCGCCTATTCGGCGGACGGACGCACCGTGTATCTCGTCACGGCCGAGGACAACGGCAGCAGCTCCGGACTGACGCTCGCGGAGCTGCAGTCGGTGCTCGTCGAGCTCGGCGTCAGCAAGGCGGTCAACTTCGACGGCGGCGGCTCGACGACGATGGTCGCTCGTCCGCTCGGCGAATTCGGCCTGCAGCTCGGCCATCCGACGGAATACGGGACGACGATGCGCCAGGTGTCCAACGGGCTCGGCGTGTTCACGTCCGCGCCGCAGGGCGCGATCAAGGGCATCAAGGCGAGCGGCTCGGGCGTGCTGTTCCTCGGGCAGTCGGCCGCGTACGAGCTCAAGGCGTACGATCAATACTACAATCCGCTCGATCCGGCAGGCCTCGGCGCGAGCTGGAGCGCCCAAGGCATCGCGGGCAGCTGGAGCGGCAATACGTTCACCGCGTCCAAGACGGGAACCGGCTCGATCACTGTCAAATCCGGCTCGGCGACGGACAAGCTGCCGGTCGTCGTCGTGGGCTCGGACGCGATCCAGTCGCTGAAGATCGGCACCGCCCAAGGCGCGCTCGAGGCGGGCACGCAGCTGGACGTGCCAGTGACGGCGACGCTCAAGGACGGCGGCACCTACACCTTGCCTTCCGAGGCGGTCAAGTGGGAGTTCCGCGGCTTCACGGCGGCCCGCAGCGGCGACAAGCTGACGGTGCAGAGCGTGTCTGAGGGCGCGCAGGTCGGATATGCCATCGCCCGCTATGACGGCTTCTCCGCGCTCCTGACGCTCGCCAAGGGAAGCGGCAGCCGGCAGCTGGCCGACTTCGACAAGCTCCAGCCGGCCTTCTCCTTCACCTCGACCGCCGGGGTGACAGGCTCCGCCCAGCTGACGAGCGGACTGGCCGCGGAAAACGGCACCGGCGCGCTGAGCCTCGGCTACGATTTCACGAGCGGCTCGACCGATACGCGCGCGGCTTATGCCTCGTTCGGAGCCGGCGTCCCGATCGACGGGCAGCCGACCTCGCTCTCCGTCGATGTGTTCGGCGACGCCAGCCTGAACTGGGCGCGCGCCGAGCTGACGGACGCCGCCGGCGCGAAGCATCTGCTCACGCTGTCCAAGGCGGTCGACTGGACCGGCTGGCGCACGATCAAGGTGCCGCTGTCGGAGTCGGGCACGGCGGTGAAATATCCGGTCAAGCTGACCCGCCTTTACGTCGCGAGCCTCAAGGACGGCGCGGACGAGCGCGCGGCGGCGGGCACGATCGCTTTCGACAACGTCTCCGTCGACGCTCCGGCGTCGGTGCCGGAGCCGGCCAAAGCGAAGATCGAGATGAGGGCCGGCAGCAAGACCGCGATGATCGACGGCAAGACGACCGCTCTCGATTCCGCTCCTTATATCAAGGACGGCGTGACGTACTTGCCGCTGCGCTTTGTCGCGAGCTCGCTCGGCAGCACGGTCGATTACGAGGCGGCGTCGAAGCGCGTCTCCGTGCTGAGAGGGGCCAAGCTGCTGGAGCTCGTCATCGGCAGCAAGGATCTGGTCGTAAACGGCGTCCGCGCGGCGGCTCCGGCCGCTCCGATCGAACGCGGAGGAAGGACTTTGGTCCCGATCCGCGTCGTCTCTGAGCAGATGGGACTATCCGTAAAATGGGACGGCGCGACTAAGCGGATTACCGTCGAATGATAGACTTCCTCGCAGGGAGCCTATGGTATGATAGAGAGTGACCTGCTGACGCGAGGCGCTGCCGTCCTAAGGGACAGCAGCGCCATTTCGTCGCTTATGCAGGATTATCCAGCTACAGAAAGGCAGCTGTGATGCAGGTGGACAATCGCATTGTGGATATCGACCGGGTCATCAAAAACGCGATCCAGGTCATGGAGGACAGCAAATACCAGATCTATGAAATCTGCGAATCCGCGCGCAAGGAGATGCTTACGCTCGAGCAGGAGCTGAACCAGGTGCTCCAGGATACCGTCCAGACGATCGACAAGGTCGACAAGCTGGAGATGGAGTATCGGCTTGCCCGCATCCGGCTGACCGAGGTGAGCCGCGACTTCGTGCGCTATAAAGAGGAAGACATCAAGAACGCCTATGAAAGGGCGACCCAGCTGCAGCTCGACCTGATGGTGTACCGCGAGAAGGAGACCTATCTCAAGGCGCGCCGCGACGACCTGCAGAAGCGGGTGAAAAACGTCGAGAGCTCGGTCGAGCGGGCCGAGACGATCCACTCTCAGATCAACGTCGTGCTGGAGTATTTGGCCGGCGATCTGACGCAGGTGACCCGCATTTTGGAGTCCGCCAAAAACCGCCAGCTGATCGGCCTCAAGATCATTCTGGCGCAGGAGGAGGAGCGCAAGCGCATTGCCCGGGAGATTCACGACGGCCCGGCGCAGTCGCTGGCCAACCTCGTGCTGCGGACAGAAATTGCAGAAAGAATGCTGGTAAAGCAGGAATTTCAGATGGTGCAGCACGAATTAGTAGACTTAAAGGCGCAGGTCCGGTCAGGACTAGAAGAAATCCGCAAGATTATATTCAATTTGCGACCGATGGCGCTAGATGATTTAGGACTTGTTCCCACTTTGCGTAAGTATGTGCAGGATTTTGAGGAAAAAACACGAATTCATACGGTGTTCGAGACGATCGGGCGGGAAATCCGCCTCCCTTCGGCCATGGAGGCGGGCATCTACCGTCTGGTTCAAGAGGCGTTCACGAATGCGATGAAGCATGCCAGCGCCAGCTACGTTTCGTTGGAGCTGACCTACCAGTCGCAGATGGTGAAGATCGCCGTCCAGGATAACGGGATCGGCTTCGACGCCGAGCTCATCGAGTCCAGAGCCAAGATCAACTCTCATTTTGGCCTGATGGGGATGCGCGAGCGCGTCGAGCTGCTGGAAGGCCGGCTGGAGCTCGAATCGTCCAGCGGCCAGGGCACCAAGATCACGATCCATATCCCGACAGGCGTGGATCAGCGAAAGGAGTAGCAATGCATATGGACCTGAACGCAGCAGGAGGCAAGCGCAAGATCAAGCTGCTGATTGCCGACGATCATCAGCTTTTCCGGGAAGGCCTCAAGCGAATTCTCAACATGGAAGACGACCTGGAAGTGATCGGGGAATGCAGCGACGGAATTCAGGTTCTGGAGTTCTGCAATCAGCAACAGCCGGAAGTCGTGCTCATGGACATCAATATGCCGATCGAGAACGGCGTCGTCGCGACCGAGCGGCTGCGGGACCTGTTCCCGCACATCAAGGTCATCATCCTCTCGCTCCATGACGACGAGAGCTACGTCTTCGAGACGCTTCGCAAGGGAGCGACCGGCTATCTGCTCAAGGACATGGAGGCGGAGTCGCTCATCAACGCGATCCGCTCCGTCGTGCAGGGCCATGCCTATATCCATCCGAAGGTGACCGGCAAGCTGATCAACCAGCTGCGCCGAATGACCTACCTCGACGAGATGGGCGCCGGCACCGGGGCGGCGGCCGGACGCGAGACCGGCGTGAAGTTCGTCGCCGGCGAGAACAACCCGCTCACCCGCCGCGAGGCCGAGGTGCTTCGCCTGATGGCGGAGGGCAAGAGCAACAAGATGATCGGGGAGTTCCTGTTCATCAGCGAGAAGACCGTCAAGAACCACGTCTCCAGCATCCTGCAAAAGATGGAAGTCGACGACCGCACGCAAGCCGTCATCAACTCCATCAAGTACGGCTGGGTCACGCTCTAGCGCGAGACGAGCGAGAGGCGGCTCGTCCGAGGCGGGCGAGCGCAGGCCGGAGCCCGGCCCGGACGGATCCAAGCGGCTTCGGGCGCAAGCGCGAAAGCTACATAGCAAGGACGCTTCGGCGCGAAGCAGCTGAAGCGCAAGCGGTGAAAAAAGAAGAAGGGCTGCGGCCCTTCGCGTACGAGCCCCGGGAGCGATTCCGGAGGCTCGTTTTTTTTGGCATGCGCTCGGGAACGAAAGGACGGAGCTGCGCTCATGACGCCATGAAGCCTCCTCGCCGTAACGCCTAGGCTGCCTTCGGCATACGGTACCGTATCAGGCTCCGGAGCGCCGGCGCGAAAGGGCGGATCGGCCCGGCGCTCTCGCTTCGGCTGGCAGAGGAGGAGACGGGATGTACGAAATCTTGATCGGCGTCATCGCCTGTTACGGAGCGGCCGTGGCAACGGTCCACCTTTTCTGGAGAAGAGCATCCAGGCGGCCGCAGTCGGAGAGCCATTTCATCTTGTTGACCCGGGACGACGAGACGGTCATCGAGCACTGCCTGCGCTCGCTGCAGTCGCATGCGCGGAAATCCGGCATTCCGGTGAAGATCACCGTCTGGGACCAGGGCTCGCAGGACGGAACGGCCGAGATCGTGCGCCGCTGGAACGGCTCGATCCAGTGGGTCGGGCTGGAGCGCGCGGCGGACGGCGAGAGCGCGGTCCGGGAAGCGGAAGCATGGCGGGCCGACTCGCCGGATGCGGAGCAGCCGGGGGAAGCCGGGCTGTCCGTCGCGGAAAGCATGGACCCGCCGCCGGCAGGGCGAAAGGCCGATTCGGAGTCCCGCAAAGGCCGCGAGCAGATCCTTTGGTCGCTGCGCGCCTCGGGCATCGTCAGCGAACTTGATCAGCCGATCCTCATCGACATGAAAAGCGACGAGGACTGGAGCAAGCTTCCTTTTTGAAGTCGGCGGCAGCGGACCGTAGAGCGTCGGGTCTTGCGGGAGCGCGTTTCTCGGCGACAGGAGGGACGGCGGGAATTCGAGCGTGCAGACGCGACGGGAAGAAGGCGCAGATGCGGAGCGACGAAGCTTTGCTTGCAGCCGTGCGCCGAGACAGGTATACTGATGTCATATGAAAGGCGCGGGTGAAGCACACCCTCGGCGGGAAACCGTCTGAGGGTGTGCTTTTTTTTCGTTGTCCGGCCGGGCTGCCCGCAGCGGCGGGCAGGAGGAGGCGTTAAGTGAAAGCGACGCTGTATCTATATTTGGATGCCGACAAAGGCTGGCTGGCTTCCGCGACGCTGGACGCGGAAGTCGACCGGCTGTGGCGGCTCGACGCCGAATGGGCGGCGGAGGCCGCGAAGGAAGCGGGAGCATCGCCTCCTCGGCCGGCGGAGGCGATGCTCGTATGCGGCGCGCCCTTGCCGCTGGGGGCGGCCTATGAGGCTGCGGCGAGCTGGAACCGGCATGGGCCGGTGCCGGGAGGAGCCGCTCGTCGCGAGCGGCTCCTGCGCGCGAGCCGGTCTGCCGCGCCGGGAGGCGCGGCGCCGCTGCGCCTGCCGGAGGCGGCGGAGGCGCTGCGCCGCCTGGCGCGCGCGGCGCTGGCCCCGGACGGGCCGGAACGGCCGTCCGGGGAACCGCCCGTGACGGCGGCGATGCCCCGTCACGGGCGGCGGCGCAGCCGCGGCGCTGGCGCGGGCGGCGTGCGCAGCCGCCCGCGCGCTGCGCGGCCGCGCCCTGCTGCGCGGCGAGGCGCAGGCGCGGCTGGCCGCCGCAGGCGCCGGCAGCGACGCCGCGCTGCAGCTGGCGGCGCTGCTCGGCCGGCTGCGCCTCGGCGGCGGCGTCGCCGCGGGCCGCTGCCGGCGCTGCGGCAGCGGCGAGGCGCAGCTGCTGCGCACGGCCTGCGGCGCGTGCGGGAGCAGCCGCTGCGCGAGCTGCCAGGCCTGCCTGGCGCTGGGCCGCAGCCGCGAATGCGGGCTGCTCGTGCTCGGCATGCCGGCACAGGCCGGGCGGGGCGGAGCAGGGCTTGCCCCGCCCGAGCAGCTGCCCCCCGCGGCAGAACGGCTGCGCCGCTGGGGGCTCAGCCCCGCGCAGAGCGCCGCGGCAGCCTCGGCGCTCGCCTTTCTCGAGAGGCCGCTGCAGCCGCCTCCCGCTCGCGGCCTGCGGCCGCGGCTGGCCGCGCTCGTGCGCGCGGCTTTGCCGTCCGCCGGCTTGCTTCGCCTGCCGCCTCTTCATCGCGGCGCCGCTGCCGGCCGCTTATTCCGGCGGACGCGCCGTCACAAGCCGGCAGAGCCGCATCCGTCCTTCCTGCTCTGGGCGGTTACCGGCGCGGGCAAGACCGAGATGATCTTTCCGCTGCTCGAATCCGTGCTGAGCCGAGGCGGCCGAGCGCTCGTCGCGACGCCGCGCCGGGATGTCGTGCTCGAGCTCGAGCCGCGATTGCGCCGCGCCTTTCCCGACACGCCGCCCGTCACGCTGTACGGCGGCAGTCCGCAGCGCGAGGAGGACGGGCGGCTCACGCTTGCCACGACGCATCAGCTGCTGCGCTTTCGCGAGTCGTTCGACCTGATCGTGCTCGACGAGCTCGACGCGTTTCCGTTCGCGGGCGACGCGATGCTGCACGAGGCGGCAGCGCGCAGCGGCGCCGCAGGCTCGCGCACCGTGCTGCTGACGGCTACGCCGCCTCCGTCGCTGCAGCGGCTCGCGCGGCTCGGCCGGCTGCCGCATGCCAAGGTGCCGGTGCGCTACCACCGCCATCCGCTGCCCGTGCCGCGCCTGCTGCGGACGCCGTCCGCTCTCGGCATGGCGGCTGCCGGCCGCATGCCGTCCTCGCTGCGGCAGGCGATGGCCCGTTCTCTCGATCGCGGCGCGCAGCTGTTCGTCTTTGTCCCCGCCATCCGGTCGGCGGAGCCGGTCGCCCGGCTCATCCGCAAGCTCTTCTCCGATCGGGGCGAGGTGGCGGCGACGCATTCGCAGGACCCCGAGCGAGCGGACAAGGTCGTCCGCTTCCGGCAGAAGCAGCTTCGGGTGCTCGTCACCACGACAATCCTGGAGCGGGGAGTGACGATCCCGGTCAGCGACGTGTTCATTCTCGACGCCGACTCCCGCATCTTCGACGAAGCTTCGCTCGTCCAGTCGGCAGGCCGGGCGGGAAGATCCGCCGCCGATCCGCAGGGCTTCGTCTGGTTCGCGGCCGCCTCGCCCAGCGCCTCGCAAAAAAGGGCGATCCGCCAGATCCGGCTCATGAACCGGGCGGCGCGCAAAGCGGGCTATCTCCTGTCTGGATCGGCTTCATCCCGACGCTTCCATTCTACCTTTTAAGGAGTGATCCACATGACGATGCAACCTGCCGGCGGCGCGCTCCTTTCCGAGACGCGTCCTCCGAAGCGTTCCGGAGAGCCTGCTACCGATGATCGATTCCTGCGGCTTTCCGAGCGGGAAGAAGGAGAGGGCCCGGCGCGGCTCTATCCGCTGGCAAGCCCCACATGGCCGTCAAAGGCGCTTCGCGGGCTGCTGGGGCTGCTGGCACCTGCCCGCTCCGCTTGCGGGCTTTGCGGGAGAGGCTTCGCTCCCAGCCGGACGTCTCTTGCCGGCCTGCCGGAGGAGCTGCCCCGCTCCTGGAGCGACAGCGTCTGCGGCTCCTGCCGCAGCTCGATTCCTTGGATCCTGCGCATCCAATGCCAGGTATGCGGCCGTCCGGATTCTTGCGGCGACTGCTGCCGCCGAACCTCGGCGGGCTTCATCCGCAGCCGTAGCGCCGTCCGGTATACGCTGGAGATGCGCCAGCTGCTCGCCCGCTACAAGTACCGGGGCGAGGAGGCGCTTCAGCCTTGGCTGGCCGACATGCTGCTCCCGGCCTATGCCGCGCTGGCCGCGGAGCTGCGGCTCGCGGACCGGCTGACCGGCAGGCTGTCGGACCGGCTGGACCCCGACGCGCGAAAAGGAAAGGAGCCGTTCGATCTCGTCACATCCGTGCCGGTCAGCCGGCAGCGGCTCGCCGAGCGGGGCTTCAACCAGGCGGAGCGTCTGGCCGCCTCGCTCGCCGTCCGCGCCGGGCTGACGGCGAGGCCGCTGCTCGAGCGCAAGGAGGAGCGCGGCAAGATGAGCGCCAAGACGAGGAGGGAGCGGCTGATCGCGGCCGAGGGGCTGTTCGAGGCGGCGCCGGAAGCGGCCGGGATCCTTCGGCTGCTCGCCGCGCGGGACCCGGAACGCCGGAGGCCGCTGCGGCTGCTGGTCGTGGACGACATCTATACGACGGGAGGCACAATGGACCATTGCGCGCTTGCGCTGCAGCGCTGCTCGCCCGTGCCGATCGATCTGTACGGCCTGACCTGGGCGCGCGCGTGAGCGGCGCCTTTTTTTTTGTTTTCCCTTCTCTTCCCTGCGCTGGAAGAACATTCGCTCTCCTTTCATCTCCAAAACCGCCGCATCTCCGCCGATAATAGAAGGAGTAGAACGGGAAACGGAAAGGAACTGGTCCTATGAACCTGGACAATTGTCCGCGCTGCGGCAAGCTGTTCGCCAAAAACTTCCGCGAGGTATGTCCGGCATGCATTCGGGAGATCGACCGCGAATACGAGGCTTGCTGCGACTACCTGCGCAAAAATCGCGGCGCCGCGATTCATGAGCTGTCCGAGCAGACGGGCGTAGCGATCCGTCAGATTACGAAGTTCATCAAGGAAGGACGCATCTCCCTCATGGATGCGCCAAGCCTCAGCTATCCTTGCGAAGTGTGCGGCATCCTGATCCGGGAGGACCATATGTGCGACTCCTGCCGCCAGCGGCTGCGGGGCGAAGTGAAGCGGCTGAAGGATGCGGAGGAAGAAGAGGAGCGCCGTCAGGCAGTTCAAAAAGCCTATCGAATTAAAGATAAGACTTGAGTATGAGACAAAATTCTTGTTTAATCGATAAATATAGGACTTGACAAATAGTCCGGCTGCTCTATAAACAAAGGTTTCCGAAGGGCCGATAATAGGGTCAGAGCAGCTTAGGCCGCAGCCAGGCCAACCCAATCGAGGTGAAACGACTTGAAGATAAACGATACCGGCAGGGTTCAGCCTGTCCACACATACCAGAAGCAGAGCGAAGCGCGGGTTTCGGAGAGCGCCCGTACCCGAAAAACCGACCAGGTGCAGATCTCCGAGGAGGCCAAAGCCATGTTAGCCAGCCGCCAGCCCGAAAGCGCCGAGCGCAAGCAGCGCATCCAAGAGCTGAAGAACGAAGTGGCCGCGGGCACGTACCGTGTCGATGCCGGCAAGATCGCCGACAAGCTGTGGGATTACCTGAACTAATCTACGGAGAACGGATGGGATGAATGACCATACAGGATCTGATCGAGACGCTCGCGCAGCAGAGCGGCCTGTACCGCGAGCTGCTGGAGCTGGCCATCGCCAAGACGCCGGTGCTGGTAAAAGGGGACGTCGACGCCCTCAGCGCCCTCCTGATGAAGGAGCGCAAGCTGGCAAGACGCGCCGAGGAGCTCGAAGTGCGCCGGCAGATGCTGGTCAACATCCATTTCTCCAAGCTCCAGCTGCGCCTTCGCAGCGGCAAGCTCAGCGACCTCATCCGCACGGTCAACTCGCCGGAGGAGAAGCAGCGGCTGTCCGAGCTTCAGCAGGAGCTGACTCAGCTTCTCGAGGACGTCCGGCAGCGCAACGAGCACAACCTTGCCCTCACGAAGCAGTCGCTGGAGTTCATTGATTTCTCGCTGGAGCTAACGGCGGATGCTCCCTATGACGATTACACCTATGTGCACCCGCAGCTGCATCCGGCCGGAGCCGTCAAGGCGGGCATGTTCGACAGAAAAGGCTAGAGGAGGACCGCCCCCATGGCATCCACGTTTCACGGCATCGAAACCGCCAAGCGGAGTCTGTTTACCCAGCAGACGGCATTGAACACCGTCGGCCATAATATTTCCAACGCGAATACCGCCGGCTACACCCGGCAGCGCGTCAGCATGAGCGCCGCGACGCCGATGGAGCCGTACGGCTTCTCCCACTCGACGGCAGCAGGCCAGCTCGGCTCAGGCGTGGAGGCGTCCTCCATCAACCGCATCCGTACCGCGTTCCTCGACGACCAGTACCGGAGCGAGAGCAAGTACCAGGGCAGCTGGCAGATCCAAGCCGAGACGCTCGACAAGCTCGAGAAGGTCATCAACGAGCCTTCCGATACGGGCATCCGCACCCTGATGGAGAAATTCTGGTCGTCCTGGTCCGATCTGAGCAAGGATCCGGAGAACATCACCAATCGCCAGATCGTCCGGCAGACGGCGGTCGCCCTGACGGACTCCTTCAACCAGCTTAGCCGCCAGCTGACCGATCTCGATGCCGACCTGACCGGCAGCGCCGACACCAAGGCGACGCAGGCCAGCTCGCTGCTCAGCTCGATCGCCGATCTCAACGGCCAGATCAAGCGCATGGAAGGGCTGGGCGACAACGCCAACGACTTGCGCGACCGTCGCGACCTGCTGACGGACGAGCTGTCCAAGCTCGTCAACGTTACCGTGACGGAGACGGACGACGGCTACGTCATCAACATGGGCAACATGAGCCTCGTCGACGGGACGGCTGCCGAGACGCTGACCGGGGCGGCGCTCGAGGCCGCCTATCAAGGAGGCGATCTGAGCGGGGGAGAGATCCACGGCACCTTCAAGTCGCGCGACACGAACGTCCGCGGACTGCTCTCCAAGCTCGATCAGCTGGCCAATACGCTGGCGAACGGCGAATTCCAGGTGACGGTGCCGAAAGGCTCCGTGCTGCCGGGCACGACGGTGCCGCTGGCCGCGGATACGGTCATGACCGTGCAAGGCATCAACGGCCTTCATAAGCTCGGCTATACGCTGCAGCAGCCGGCGACAGCCGGTCTCGACTTCTTCACCTTCGACGCCGCAGGCGGCGCTGCGGGCATTACGGCCGGCAGCATCCGGCTCAACCCGGCGATCAGCGCCGATTCCAACCTGATCGCCAGCTCCATGCGCACGACGACCGACGCCGCCGGCGTCTCGACCGTCGTCAAGGGCAACAATACGCTCGCGCTGCTCCTGGGCGAAGCCAAGGACAAAGCGTTCACGATGGATCTGACCTCCACCGGAGGGGCCGTATCCTCGGCTACGATCGGCAGCTATTACAACGCGATCGTCGGTCAGGTCGGCGTCCAGTCCCAGGAGGCCAAGCGCCAGTACGCCAATGCCACCGCGATGGTGGACCAGGCAAACAGCAGCCGCCAGTCCGTCAGCGGCGTCTCCACGGACGAGGAGATGTCCGACATGATCAAATTCCAAAATGCCTACAACGCCGCGGCCCGGTTCATGACGACGATGGACGAGCTGCTGGAGAAGCTGATCAACGGAACCGGCCAAGTCGGCCGCTAACCGCGCAAGGGAGATGAACTAGATGGCTCTTCGCGTCACCCAGGGCATGATGCACGCCCAGCTGATGAGCAACCTCAATACGAACCTGAACCGGATGTCGACCCAGCAGGACCAGATCGCGACCGGACGCAAGATCAACAAGGCGTCCGACGATCCGGTCGGCATCACCTACGGCCTCCGCTACCGTTCGGATCTATCCGCCAATACGCAGTACCAGAGCAACGTCGCCTCGGCGCAGTCGTGGCTTGATTTCAACGACAGCCAGCTGAATCAGGCGGGAGAGATCCTGCAGCGGCTCACGACGCTTGCCACCCAGGGCTCGACAGGCACGAATACCCAGAGCTCCCTTGATGCCATCAACAAAGAGATCGGCGAGCTGAAAAACCAGATGCTCGACATCGCCAACAGCAGCTTCAACGGCAAGTATGTCTTTGCCGGGCAGATGTTCGACCGGAAGCCGTTCGACACCGGAGCCGCCGGCTTCGACGCCAAGGCGGTCGCCGCGGATGCCTCCGACGTCACTTACGCCATCAGCGAATCGATTACGATGAACGTCAATCTCCATGCATCCTCCATATTCGGCGAGGCGGATGCCGCAGGAACGACGGACAACGTCTTCTCCATCTTCGATCGGCTGTCCACGGCGCTGTCCACGGCCAACTACTCCGGCGTCGGAGCGGAGCTGGAGAGCATCAAGAGCCGGCTAAACAAGGTCATTTCCGCCCGCGCGGAGAACGGAGCGCGTACGAACCGCACCGAGCTGATGGGCAACCGTCTGACCGACCTGAACGTGAGCCTGACGGCGCTGCAGTCCAAGACGGAGGATGCCGATGTCGAGAAGCTGTTCCTGGACTCCACCGTCAGCCAAAACATCTACCAGGCTTCGCTGTCGGTCGGCGCCAAGATCATCCAGCCTTCGCTCGTCAATTTTCTGAACTAGCATGAGGCTGCCGCAGCTCCAGATCGAGTCGCAGCCGATCCGCCTGGACATCCAGTCCCGCAAAGCCCAGGTCGACATCCGGCAGCCGCGCGCGGAGGTGAGCGTGCAGACGACGCGCCCGTCGCTCGACGTCCAGCCTAATCGGCCGGTGCTGCAGATCGACCAGACGGCCACATGGAACGCCATCAACGGCGGCAAGCCGGAGGCGTTCACGCAGCGGATCTATTCGGATACGCCAGCCGTCATGCAGCAGCATGCCGCCCGTACGATTCAAAAGTGGCGGCAGATCGCCGATCTGCAGGTCAAGAGCGACCCGCTTCCCGACGTCGCGCTTTCCGAAGCGTTCCGCGAGCGGGCTCCACGCCAGGTATTCGGACCGGCGTCGCTGTTCAACACCCGGATCAGCGTCGAGGTCCGCAAGCCGGATATCAGCCTGACTCCGGGCGATGTCGACATCCAGGTGCAGACGCATCGGCCGCAGGTCGATTATGCGCGAGGCTCGGTGCAGTATACCGTCACGCAGTACCCCAAGGTCATCGTCACGCCTCCGCCGCTGGTTGAATTGCAGGCATGATCGCCTGCCCGCGTGAAGCCGACGTTGCACCCTCTAGGAAAAGAGCGATAAAATCGGATCAACGATTTTGTTGCTCTTTCTTTTTTGTCCCGCCCTTGATGAATTCAATAGGAGAGTGGAATCTTATGATCATTGAAACGGCCCGCTTCGGTCCGCTTGACGTTCGCGACAAGGAAATCTACACGTTTCCGTCGGGAATCCCCGGCTTTCCGGAATGCAAGCGGTACGCGCTCATTCCGGTCGAGGAAAGCCCGCTGTTCCACCTTCAATCGCTGGAGGAGGGAGGACTCGCTTTTGTCGCGGCCGATCCGTTCTCCTTTTATCCGGACTATGAGTTCAAGCTGCCCGAGCAGGCGGAAAAGGAGCTGGACCTGCGGCAGATCGAGGACGTGCGGGTGCTGAACATCGTCAGCATCCACGGCGATCTCGCCGATGCGACGCTCAACCTGGTCGCTCCGGTCGTCTTCAACGTGCGCACGGCGGAAGCGGCGCAGGTCATATTGGAGGGCACGTCGTACACGACCCGCCATGCCTTGCTGCAGCCTTCCCTTTCCGCCGGAAAGGAGGAGTCCTGATGCTTGTGCTCGGACGACGCAAGGGCGAATCGATCCTCATCGGACCGGATATCGAGCTGACCGTGCTGGAGGTCGGCAGCGACGGCATCAAGCTCGGCATCTCGGCTCCTCGAGACGTCACGATCCTGCGCAAGGAGCTGTACCAGGAGATCGCGGATACGAACCGCGGCGCGGTCCAGCAGGCGGTCTCCATCGCCGATCTGAAAAATCAATTCCAATCGCTAAATTTACCGAAATCGCTATAAACTAAAGCGGAAAACCTCCCGATATATAAGTTAGATCAGCTAAGGGCGGCCGACCTGCAGCTGATTTACCACATGGAAGTGGGACTAACACTCAATTTCAGGGAGGAACTCGATCATGATTATCAACCACAACATTTCCGCGGTGAACACGCACCGCAACATGGGTCTGAACCAAGCAGCTTCCAGCAAAAACATGGAGAAGCTGTCCTCCGGCCTGCGCATCAACCGCGCGGCTGACGACGCTGCCGGCCTGTCCATCTCCGAGAACATGCGCGGCCAGATCCGCGGCCTGGAGCAAGCTCAGCGCAACACGCAAGACGGCATCTCCTTCGTACAGACGGCTGAGGGCGCGCTGAACGAAGTATCCGCCATGCTGACGCGCATGAAAGAACTGAAGATCCAAAAGGACAACGGCACGTACCAAACGTCCGATACGAACAACATCGGCGAGGAAATGACGGCTCTGTCCTCCCAAATCAGCAACATCCTCACGAAAACGACGTTCAACGGCAAGAGCATCACGGACGGCGCAGGCATCGTGACGGACGACAAAGGAACGCTCATCACGATCGCTTCGATCGATACGGGCTCCTTCAACGCCCTGACCGCCGCTTCCACGCTGGACAACATCAATGACGCAATCTCCGCTGTCGCTACGCAACGCGGCAAGCTGGGCGCGGTTCAAAACCGTCTGGAGTACACCTCCAACAACCTGGGCACGACGACCGAAAACCTGACGGCTTCCGAGTCCCGTATCCGCGATACCGACATGGCGAAAGAGATGGTTCAACTTACGAAGAACAACATCCTTCTCCAGGCTTCGCAGTCGATGCTGGCTCAAGCGAACTCGGCTCCGCAAGGCGTTCTTTCCCTGCTTCGCTAAGTTCAAGCTTTTCGTCCAAGAGACCTTAGACTTGCTCTAAGGTCTCTTTTCGTTAATAGAAGAGAGGGGGAGGATGCGTGAGCCGATTATCACTGGTCATGATCGTGCGCGATGAAGAAAAACGGCTGGGCCGATGCCTGTCTAGCGTGCAGGAACTGGTCGATGAAATCGTTGTCGTCGATACAGGATCCCGGGATCAGACGGTATCCATCGCGCGCGCCTACGGAGCGTCGGTCTACCATTTCGAGTGGACGGATGATTTTTCGGAAGCCCGGAATTTTGCGTTGTCCAAATCGACGAGTGACTGGAATCTCGTACTGGATGCGGACAATTACGTCACGCATGCGGAAACGAGCGCCTTGAAAGCCTTTTTAGAACAGGACAGCAAGCGATGGATCGGACGGATCAAGATTATTGACGAAGCCTATTCGCAAGGCGAGTACAAGGAGACGGTCGGCTGGTATTCCAGGCTTTTTCCAAGCGAGCTTCGATATGCAGGACGCATCCATGAGGAAATCGTCAGCGACTACCCTCGTCAGCGGCTTCCCATCATCGTCCGGCATGATGGATATGTGGCTCGGGACAAGTCCAGCCGCAACATTCCTCTTCTCCTTTCCGCGTTGAAAGATTCTCCTTCTCCTTATTATCACTTTCAGCTCGGCAAGGAGTATTACGGAATCAAGGATTATGTCCGATCCTGTGAACAGTTCCACCTCTCTTATTCCCAACTGACCGGGAGAGAAAGCTTCGCTCCACAAGTCGTCGTCAACTATCTCTATGCCCTTTTAGGCCTTGGGAACCTGTCCCTCGGAATGAAGATAATCTTGGAGTCTCATGAATATGCAAAAGGGTATTCCGATTATTATTTTGTGTGTGGATTGTTTTATCTGGACTATATCATGGAAGCGCCGCAAGAGCGTCTTCATCTCCTTCCCCGGATCGAGGAATGCTATCTCTTGGCGCTTGAAGCTGGAGAAGGAGATCATCGGGAACATGTAAAAGGGACGGGATCCGATGCGGCTTTATTTAATCTAGGCGTGTTCTACGAGACGACAGGAAGGATCAAGGAAGCGAAGGAAGCCTACTTTCAGGCAGGAGAGCTTGGTAACAGCAAGGCCAAGGAAAGACTGAACCTGCTCACGAAATGAAGTCATAAGGAATGGACTCAACTCAAGGTCCAGAGCGACCGATAATAGAATAAACGAGCCAACAAAAGGAGCAGAAGCGATGTCCATGAACGTATCCTCCTATTCGTCCATGAACAGCACGATAGCAGCAGCAAGCCAATCGCCGGCCAGGGATGGACTAGACAAATCGCTGGTCATCAATACGACCGATGCGCTTCGGCTCGCCGAGCTGCGCGGAGCCAAGCCGACCGTTTCCGATGAGCAAAAGATAAAAGCTGTCGATCGGGCGATCAAGGCTATGGAAGGCCCTCATACGAAAGTGGAATTTTCGGTGCACAAGGAAACGAATGCCATCATGATCAAGGTTTTAAATAAGGATACCAACGAATTGATTCGAGAGGTCCCTCCAGAAAAGACTCTTGATGTCGCAGCCAAGCTCATGGAAATTGCCGGGCTGCTCGTGGATACCCGGATTTAGAAAGGAGCAAGGGGCATGGCAGGTGTACGCATTTCGGGATTCACATCTGGACTTGACATCGATGCGATCGTCAAGCAGCTGATGAAGGCCGAACGCACGAAGCTCGACAAGCTCAAGCAGAGCCAGACAAGCATTACCTGGCAACAGGAGCAGTACCGCGAAATCAGCACTTCTCTGGTAGATTTCCGGAACAACAAGCTGTCCAAGTACAACACGCTCAATGCCATGAGCGCGAAGACGTCGGAAATTTCGGGAAATACGTCGGCCGTATCGATCACATCTACAAACAGCGGCGCTTCGGGATCGCTGAGCGTCTCTGTCGGCAACCTCGCTACGTCAGCGAGCTACTTGGCCAAGACGGGAGCTTCATCCGTCAACGCAGCGACGACTATGGGCGAGCTTCACCAGAGCGGAGTGACGAAGAGCACGAGCATTAAGGTGACCAACGGAACGGCGGAATCGACATTTACATTTGCGGATACCGATCTGGTCAGCGATGTCCTGACCAAAATCAACTCGGACAAAAGCCTGAACGTCACGGCGATGATCGGCTCAAATGGCCAGATCTCCTTTCGCAGCAACTCGACTGGAGCTGGCAGCATCATAGTCGAGTCCCCATCCATCATTGTGAACGACAGCTCAAGCCAGCCTGTATCTGTCGCAGGCAAGGACGCGACATACGTTGTCAACGGAATTACGCAGACTTCTTCGACCAACTCCGTCAGCGTCAACGGATACAATTTGCTTCTTAAGGCTGAATCCGGCTCCAACGGGGACAGCATCGTGACCTCGCGCGTAAATACGGATGCCATCGTCTCGACGTTGAAATCGTTCATTGCGGACTACAACGACATCCTCGACAAGGTGAACAGCAAATTGAACGAACAGCGTTATCGAACTTTCGCGCCTCTGACGGAAGAGCAGAAAGCGGATATGAAGGAAAATGAGATCACGCTGTGGGAAAGCAAGGCGAAAAGCGGCCTGCTCAAAGGAGACTCGGCTTTGAGCGCGTTAATATCGGGAATGAGGACCTCGCTCAGTTCCTCGGTGAATACAGGTACCGGCTCTTCCATTTCAACCGTCCAGTCAATCGGCATCGTCACCGGGCAATGGACGGACTATGGCAAGCTCTATATCGAGGACGAGCAGAAGCTGCGCTCCATGATCGAAAGCAATCCGGACGAAGTCATCGCTCTCTTCATGGCCAAACCGGAAAGCTCGACCGTTGCTCCAGGAACTTCAATCGCGACAAACAAGGATTATGGAGTGTTTCAACGACTGAGCACGACGTTGATGGATGCCTTGACGGCTCTGTCGGAAAAAGCCGGAACTTCGGCCTACAGCTCCGATAAAAATTCAACGTTCAAAAGCAACTCTGTGCTCGGGGAGCAGCTGAGGGCGCTGGATACGAAAATCTCGGATATGAACAGCTTTCTCATCCGCAAGGAAAATCAATACTATAAGCAGTTTACGGCTATGGAAACGGCAATCAACCGGTATAGCTCACAGTCGTCGTCCTTCTCTAGTTTTGTATAAGGAGTGATCTGGCGTGCTTTATTCTCCCTACCAGACCTATCAGCAACGATCAGCCGAGACGGCGACACCGATTCAACTTGTTCTTATGCTTTATGACGGAGCCATCCGATTTGCCAAGCAAGGCATGGATGCAGCGGTCAAAAAGAACTACGAGCTGGCCAATTCTTCCTATTGCAAAGCGGAGGCCGTCGTAAATGAACTGATTGCTTCGTTGGATTTTTCCTACCCCATATCCAAAGAGCTCGTACGGATTTATGAATATGTCCTGCATCAGCTTATTCAAGCCAATATCTACAAAAAGGCCGAGCCTGCAGAAGAAGCCATCGCTCATCTCGCAGAGCTAAGGGATGCCTGGAAGCAAATCGCCGGCTCGTCTTCCCTGCAGAAGCAAGCATGAGCCATACTCCGCTTGCTGCAGAGCTGAACGAGCTGCGCCAAAAGACCTCCGACCTGATGGCGCGTCTTGACAGCGCCGAATATGAGGAGTTTGTCCTTTTGGTCGAGCAGCGGGAGCAGGTGCTGCAGAAGCTGCAAGGCAGCGCCCTTTCCGAGGAGGATCGAGATTGCATCCGCAGCTTGCAGCAGTACGATTCAAGGCTGCTGCAGCAGATGGGCTTGCTCAAAACGGAGGCTGCTGAAACCCTTTTCCGAATCCGGCAATCCAAGAACGGTCGAAATGCCTATGAAGGATATGGTTCCCAAAGCTATTTCATTGATAAGAAAAACTGAACGTCCATCTAAAAAGAGCAAAGGTTCCTCCAGGAGGAGGAACCTTTGCTCTTTTTTCTCCCTCTCTCAAGAAAGGAGGGAATGGAAGATCGGCATTTTGCGAGCCGAGGGCATCTGCTTCAACAGCTTTTGCTGCACGGAGCGGCGCTTTTGCGGATCATCGGCCGCTTTCAGATACTGCACGTACAGATAGATCTGCTCCGGCTTCTCCTCCATTGCCGCTTCGAGAAACGCAAGGCCTTCGTCGATAAAGCCGTGCTGCAGGTGATAGAGAGCGAGATGCTCCAAATTTTTGCCTGTAAGAGGAACGTGCTGCTCCAGCAGCAAGGAGTAATAGTTCAAGGCAATGTCAGTCTGATTTTGCATGTACATGAAGTCGGCCAGCTCGCGAATGATGAAATCATGGGCGTAGTGCTGAATCAAGGCGTCGTAATGTCCAAAGCGCTTGTATTCATAACAGAGCCTCAAAGCCTGCATGGCGGGCTCGCATGTTTCGGCGGTCAGCTCTTCGGCGGCAAGCTCGCGCTTGAGGAGGGAGGCGATAAAGCCGAGCCTTTCCATGGCCTCCTCGTTCGCAGCGGAGTCTTTGACCCTCCACGGCTGATCAATATCCCATGCGCAGGAAGCCAGCAAGTGAAGCGAAGCCAGATGCTCATTCGGCAGCAAGCCGTCCATATCGCGGAATGCCGCGCGATAGCCAGCTTCGTCTTCGATCAGGAATGAGTATTCCAGGCGATCATCGGGCGTCAGCAGCGACGGATCCCGCAGCCGCTCATGGAGATGCCGGCAAAGGCCAGGCTCCTTATTGGAAAGGGAGGCGCGGAAAAGAATGTATTGATGCCTGCTGTTGTCCGCTTCATAAAGCTTGTCCAGCAGCGAAGCGATCTCCTCCGGACGCTCTTCGCGAGCCAGGATGACGAGAAGGGCGCGGAGAGCCTTGAAGTCATGAAGATCCTGGATGAGGAGCTGAGTCAAATAATGAATGGCTTCAGGCCAGCTTTTCTTCCATTCGTAAATGGAGCTCAGCTTTCGCATCGGGATCGTAGAGGCGTATTCCGCGCTTTCCAGCCAGAACAGATGCGACTTCTCCGATTGGGCGGAAGCGGTCTCGATCGCTTGCTTGTACGAAGCCTCCGCCTCGTCGATAAAGCCTAGGTGATGGAAGATCGCGGCCTTGAAAAACATGTATTCCGGATATTCGCTCCACAAGGACAGCCGCTCTTCGAGCAAAGTCCAGGCATCGGCGAATCGCTCGAGCAGCAGATAGGAGTGGATCAGGGAAATGACGCAATGAGGGTACCAGGAAGCATGGACGGCTTTTTTTTGCTTTTTCAACGAGCGCTCATAGTAATAGACGGCCTTCGAAAAATCCCTCGACACGGCCGCTTCGTTGCCCAAAGTGTAATAATCATAGGCGGAAAAGCCGCTTTGCTGCTTCAACTGCTTGAACAGCTCGGCGTTGCGCTGCAGCTTCTCCTTTTGGTCGACAACTTCTTGCAGATAGCCTGTATGGAAAATCGGAACCGGCGCGAGAGCCGACAGAAGCTCTCCTTGAGGAGAACGCAGCTGCTCGTGGATCGGACGCTCATACTCGATGCCGAAGCCGTTGGGAAACAGCCGGGGAATCTCGCCGCTCGTGAGGATGCCTTCTTCCTTGGAGGCGCCGACAAAGTTGATGACATTGATGGCGTAGATCAAAAGCGGCGACGGCTCCGCCGTTTCTAAAAAAGAACGCAGCCTGGCTGCATCGCCAGGCGCGAAATATTCATCGGCATCCAAAACGAGAATCCAGCGGCCGCGCGCACGACGGGCGGCCTCATTGCGGGCTTTGGAAAAGTCGTTGACCCAGACGAAATCATGGACATGAGGCGTATAGGAGAGAGCGATCTCTTTCGTGCGATCGGTCGATCCGGTGTCGATAATGATGATTTCGTCGACAGAATCTTTCAAGCTTTCCAGACAGCGGTCGAGAACCGACTCTTCATTCTTGACAATCATGCACAAGGATATAAGCATAACAAGTCTCCTAAAAGCGTGGTGGTTTCTCCTTTTATCGGATTTCGATTGCCTTTCCGATAGACTCGGCAAAAAAGAGATTATCTTTTGCTCCAAGCAAGCCGATATAAAATTATCATAACAGCCAGTATGGGGGACGAATCATGAGCCGAAAAACGAGCATTGTCGTTTTGACCTATAACGAGCTTTCTTTTACGGAGCAATGCCTGGAGAGCATTCGAGCTCATACGGATCCAGACCATTACGAATTGATCGTCGTCGACAATGCTTCCACGGATGGGACGAGGGAATGGCTGACGGCCCAATCCGGCATCAAGCTGCTTCTCAACGACGACAACAAAGGCTTTCCAGCCGGATGCAACCAGGGAGTCGCCCTCGCGGAGCCGGGGAACGACATTCTGCTATTGAACAATGACACCATCGTGACGGAAAATTGGCTTCTCGGTCTTCAGGCCGCTCTGCATAGCAGCGATACCGTCGGCGCTGTCGGCCCCATAACGAACTATGCGATGTACAACCAGAGCATTCCGGTTTCCTACTCCAGCCTGCAGGAGATGCATGCTTTTGCCCGGACGGTGTCCGAGACGGCATTGGACCAGCCGTACGAAAGACGGCTCAAGCTGATCGGCTTCTGCTATTTGATCAAACGAGAGGCGCTGAACCAGGTCGGACTGCTGGACGAACGCTTCACCCCCGGAAATTACGAAGATGACGACTACTCCTTCCGCCTTTTGGAAAACGGGTATGAACTGCTTCTCTGCCACAACGTATTCATCCATCATTACGGCGGCACGAGCTTCGGCAAGCAGCCGGAGCAGTTCAGCCACTATCTTACGCGCAACAACAAGCTTTTTGAGGAGAAGTGGGGCTTCAACTCCATCTATTCCTCCTATATGAGGAATGAGATCATCAGCCTCATGCAAAGCTCCCGCAAGTCGCCGATCCGGGTGTTGGAGGTAGGCTGCGCTTGCGGCGGCACGCTGCTCAAAATCAAGCATCTATATCCGGAAGCGGAGCTGTACGGCATCGAGCTCAATGAAGCCTCGGCACGCATCGCGGCTACCTTCGCGAACGTCAGAGCGGAGAACATCGAGCATGAGCTCTCCTTCCCGGAGGAGTTCTTTGACTACATCGTCTTTGCGGACGTGCTCGAGCATCTTTACGATCCTTGGAAAGTGCTGCAGAACATGATCGGACATCTGAAGCCGAGAGGGGCCATGCTGGTCAGCTTGCCGAACGTCATGCACCATTCCGTGCTGAAGGATCTCCTGAACGGAAATTGGACCTATGCCGATGCCGGATTGTTGGACCGCACGCATGTCCGCTTCTTCACGAAGACAGAAATGATCCGCATGTTCCGCGATGTCGGATTCAATCAAATTTTGGTTGGCCAGAACCGGCAGCTGCTGGATGAGGAGCAGGCTGCGTTCATCCAAAGCCTGAAGCCCCTTTCGACTGCCGCCGATTTTGAAGAGCAGGCGCAGACCTATCAATATTTCTTCCGGCTCAAGCCGCTGACCGCTTCGGCCGAGCTCGAGCACTTGATCGGAGAGCTGGATTCGCCTCAGCCATCCTTGACGCTCATTGAAGAGCTGGCGGCGGAGATGGAGCGCGATGTCGCTTTAGCGGAGCAAGCCAAACGGCTGATCCGCTCGGGAGCGTCAAATTCGGTCCATATTTTGAACGCGCTAGCGATCACATTTTATGACCGCGGGAGCCTGGATTTCATCGTTCCTCTGCTTCATGAGGCTCTGATCCTGGAACCGGACAACAGCTCGACGCTTTTCAACATGGGGGCGATCCTGTACCAGGCAAGCGAATATGAGCTCGCTCTCTCGTACTTGGAGCGGATCGAGTCATCTGATGAAGGCTTCCTGGCCTTGCTGCATGACGCCAGGGCCAGGCTCGCCGAGCAGGGAGAGAAGCAGGAAGTCTAATGACGGACGGTCAGGAGAGGCCAGCGGCCTCCCTGGCCGTCTTTTCAGAATGGAGAAGCCGCATGAACGTAGACATCTTATTGGGAAAGGCTCTCGGACGAGGCGGCCTGGAAACGGTCGTAGCAAGTCTGGCGAGCGAGCTCGGCCGGGCAGGACATCAGACCCGGCTCTTGTTGATGGAGCCCCCGGAGCATGAGGATTGGCTGCATTCCTTCTCATCGGTATTTTATTATGGGAGCCCGGATCGGAGCGGAGCAGAGGGAAGCGTTTCGGGCGACAAGGTTTTTGCGTATGCCGGCAATTATGCGAAGCGGATGAATGAAACAGAAGCTCCAGACCTCATCCTGGCCGCTCATGTCCCGCTCATGTCTTTTTTAGCCCGCTTGGCCGTCGAGCAGATCCGCCAAAAGCGTCCTCCTGTCTTCTCCTGGCTACACGGTCCCCCGCGTGTCCTTGGAGGAGGGTATGCATACAGCTTGCTCGAGCATGCCGACGCTCACCTGGCTATTTCAACCGCGATCGGCAAAGAGCTGGAAGAGCAAGGACTTCAGAATGTCTACTACTTGGGCAACCCTCTTCCTTCGCAGGAAATCGGGATGATAGCGCGTCCCTCTCCGAGCTCGGGGCTCAAGCTCGTCTATGCAGGAAGGCTCGAACCGGAAAAGCGGATCGACTTGATGTTCCATGCTCT
This sequence comes from Paenibacillus sp. FSL W8-1187, assembly GCF_037965485.1. Taxonomy (NCBI): domain Bacteria; kingdom Bacillati; phylum Bacillota; class Bacilli; order Caryophanales; family Paenibacillaceae; genus Paenibacillus; species Paenibacillus sp. FSL W8-1187. Next base: position 5,073,232 of record NZ_CP150181.1, on the reverse strand, counting down.
TCAAAGAGTGGATACGCCATGGAGCCTCGAGCTGATCGGCGACGGATCGCTTCGGAGGGAATTGAAGGCCTTGTCGGTCCGCCTCGGCATGCAGGATCGGATCGTTTGGACGGGATGGAGAGAGGATCCTTGGAAAGAGCTGCAAGAGGCGTCGCTGCTTCTCTTGACATCGGCGTACGAAGGCTTCGGCATGGTGGCGCTTGAAGCGCTGGCACGGGGAATACCGGCCCTCTCCAGCGCCTGCGGAGGACCGGAAGACTTGATTCGATCCGGCGAGAATGGCTGGCTCTTTGACACGGGCAGCCTGTTCGAGCTCAGCAGTCTGCTTCGAAGGATCGGCAACGGCCAGCTTCCGTTGCCTTCGCCGCAAGCTTGCCGGGAGTCCGTCCGCTTTTTCGAGCCGGCCCGCATCATGAGGCGCTTGACGGAAGCGGCCGAGAAGAATCGGATACTTGCGGCAGAGAAGCGGGCGGAGGCAGCTTCGTCGAGCAAGCCGGACAAGGGGAAAGCGCCTGTCATCTGGTACTCCGATGCCTTTTTCCGACCCGCCTCCAGCCATCCGGCCATGCAGGCGGCCGAATGCCTGGCTGCCGACGGCCACCCGGTCGTCTGGGTCAACGGAGCGGAGCGCCAGCTTAGCTTTGTGTTCGACGGACCCGACATGGAGCAGGCTATAAGCCGGTATGTGGACCAAAAGCTAGCCGAAAACCAACCTGTCCTGACGTTGAATAGAATCACGCGGTTTGAGACGCGGGACAAAAGAGACGAGCAAGCGGAAAGGACGTTCATGGAAGCGCTCGTGTCTCGATATGCTCCCTTGGAACCGATTGTCGTCGCGTCTGCTTTGTATTCCGATTGGGCGCAGATAAAAGAAGGGGGAGGCAGATTCAAGCTCTACGCAGACGGATTTTCCTTAAGTGAACATTCGTCGCAGGGACAGAACCTGCTTCCGTCGCTCGACGATCTGCGGCATGCGGACGGCGTCGTATGCCGCACCAGGCGGCAATATCTGAGAAGCATGAGGCTGAACGCCAGAGCCCTTTACCTTCCGCAGCAAGAACGGCTGACGTTGCCTGCGGAGAAGCAGCCGTCCCTTCAGCCGTCTAGCGGCGGCCGTCCGGTCATCGGCTATTGCGGGCCATTGTCCGACGAGACGGATATTCCGCTGATCCTGAAACTGGCGCGCAGCCGCCCGAACTGGACGTTTCTGCTCGGGGGGGCGATTACAGTGGACGCCGCGGTCCTGGAGCAGCAAAGCAATATTCGGCTCCAGCGTTCGGCTTTGCCGTCATTCCTTTCCCGGCTTGATGCCGCAATCCTGCCGCTGAAACCGAATCAATGCCGCACAGCGGATTGGAACGTAGAGATCGGAATGCCCTATCTTGATGCCGGCTTGCCGCTCGTCTCGATCTATCTCCCGTCGCTCGCAGGCCATCCGGGATGCCGGTTTGCTTCCGGGCCTGAGGAATTCATCTTCCAGCTGGAGGAGTCGCTCAAGATGGGCCGCCGATTGCTGCCTGATGAATCGGCAGAGAAAGGAGCCTCTGCCGTGCAGCATCTGCTGGATTTGATTCTAGCGGCGCCACAGCACGACCATACCCAGCGGGAGCAGCGGATGGCCTGGATCCGAAAAATTCAAGCCGAGCCGCATCCGCAAGCCCGGTTGCTTGAAGCTTATGTCCTTGGCTTCACGGGGGAAGAGAGGAGCTCGCTAGCGCTTGCCCGTCAATTCAATGAGGACGTTTGGCAATCGGATCCGGAGCTGCTGCTCGAGCTGGCCAGCGAGCTAGGCGATCTGCGGCTGGCCAAGGAAGCGATTGGCCGGATCAAGGGGGTAAAATTGGCCTTGGATGCCCAAGCCCGATCCCATCAGAGCCAGCGGATGCTCGACTTGTTCCTTTGCCGCATGGCAAGGCGCAAGCTTGATTACGTTTCGGCTGCGGACGGGTATGCGGGGGCCGAAGGACTCGAGGAATTCGCCGCCTTCTACTTCGAGCTGGGGGAGAAGGGACAGGCTTGGGAGTACTATAAGCTCGCTTTCGAGCAGTTCGGATTCATGGCCACGAACGAGGCCTATGAAAACGCTCTTGTCCTGGCAGCGAAAAAAAATCAAGGCTTGTTTGAACGGCAGCTGCGAGAAAGCTACCAGGAACATATTCTGGAACAATTAAACAAATTAAGCACCAAAGACGAAGTGAAAGAGGCCCTTCGGTTCGGCGAAGAGATCGTCTCCGTCATGCAGGGCCGTTGGCGCGAGGCCTATCTCGATTTGATGAAAGCGATTCGGGCAAGAACATCCTTCTGCTCCTGGCGCTAGACAAGGAAGGACGGCATTCGACAAACTCCGGCAAAAAAAGAAAAAAGGCTGTGCAAAGCCCGATGAATCCGCTTCCATGTCATATTGACAACTGTTTGATCCCGGTGCTATAGTCAAAATGTGGGCCATGCACCTGTCGGCGTCTCACAGCATTTGAAGATGAAGGGAATGTTCTGAATGCAAGGTAAAGTGAAATGGTTCAACGCAGAAAAAGGTTATGGCTTCATTGAGACGGAGCAAGGCGGCGACGTATTCGTCCACTTCTCCGCGATCCAATCCGAAGGCTTCAAAACGCTGGAAGAAGGCCAATCCGTCGAGTTCGACATCGTAGAAGGCGCTCGCGGTCCACAAGCAGCCAACGTCGTCAAACTGTAATCATCCGGCCTATCGGCCATCGATAGATGATTCGAATGACAAAGACATGTTCGGGGTCCTGCGAGGGGCCTCTTTTTTTGCGCGCTCCTTGAGTTTAGCGGTGACATTCCGCACTCCAGGCCCGATCCGTCAAAGCGAAAGCCGCGATGCATCTATAAGTTTCTGAAAATTCGAAATACACAAATTAGTCTTTTGATTCGGAAACGCTCCTCGTGGTATACTAAGACCATGTAAAGGAGGAGTGCTTCATGAAATACAACATTCGAGGTCAAAACGTTCCTGTGACGGATGCCATGAGGGATTACGTCGAGAAGAAGTTGAACCGCCTGGATAAGTATTTTGATGCCCCCCCTGCCGCTGACTCCAGCGTGACGATGTCCGTCCATAAAGGACGCCATGGCATCGAGGTGACGATCCCGCTCCCGGGCGTGATTTTGCGGGCCGAGGAGAAGAGCCCCGACATGTACGCCTCGGTCGATGCTGTCGTCGACAAGCTGGAACGTCAGATTCGGAAGCATAAGACCAAGGTCAATCGTAAATTCCGCCAGGCCGAGAGCATCAAGACGCTGTTCCGCGAGGACGACATCGCCTCTGTCGCCGTTCAGGAGCCGGAAGAGGACCTTGAAGTGGTACGGATGAAGCGCTTCAAGCTGAAGCCGATGGATGTGGAGGAAGCGATCCTCCAGATGGACATGGTCGGCCATAGCTTCTATGTCTTCCATAACATCGAGACCAAGGAGGTCAACGTCGTCTACCGCCGCAACGACGGCCGCTACGGCCTGATCGAGCAGGAGTAGCCGATGCAGGCTCGGCCCGGCCGGCGGTGCCGGCGCAGGATCAGGCGATCCGATAGAGCCAGCGCTGCCGGGCGATCATCGGGCAGCAGCCGTTTTGGAGCAAGACGCCAGCGCTTCTGCGCACTGCTTTTCGCTCCAGACGGCGCGCGCTCTGCCCCTGTGAGGTCGACGCCCTCTCCCTTTCCCGGGAGAGGGCTTTTTAATAGGTAAGGAAAGCGGCGGAATGGCGCGGCGGCCGCGCTGCCCGCCGCCCCCGCTCGTCGGGGCGGCCCTTTCTTCGCGGGCAACGTATATAATGCTGGAAAAGCCCCCGGTCTGATTGCGGGAGCATCGGACAACTGTTAAAATTAAGGCAAAGTGGTCTCACGAAAGGGGAAAACCATGCTCGGACTGGTGAAGAAGATATTCGGCGATGCGAATGAGCGGGAAGTCAAGCGGCTCATGCGCAACGTCGAAGTCATAAATGAAATGGAGCCGCAGTTCGTCGCTCTCACGGATGAGCAGCTGTCGGCCAAGACGCAGGAGTTCCGCGACCGTCTCGAGAAGGGCGAAGAGCTGGACGACCTGCTGCCGGAGGCGTACGCGACGGTGCGCGAGGCAGGCAAGCGCGTGCTGGGCATGCGCCATTTCGACGTGCAGCTGATCGGAGGCATGGCGCTGCATGAGGGCAAGATCGCCGAGATGAAGACGGGCGAGGGCAAGACGCTTGTCGGCACGCTTCCGGTCTATCTGAACGCCCTGCTCGGCAAAGGCGTGCACGTGGTTACGGTCAACGACTACCTGGCCCAGCGCGACAGCAGCATCATGCGTCCTCTTTATGAATTCCTCGGCATGACGGTCGGCTGCAACCTGAACTCGCTCTCCCACGAGCAAAAGCAGGAAGCCTACGCCTGCGACATTACGTACGGCACCAACAACGAGTTCGGCTTCGACTACCTGCGCGACAACATGGTCCTCTACAAAGAGCAGATGGTGCAGAAGCCGCTCCATTTCGCCATCATCGACGAAGTGGACTCCATCCTGATCGACGAGGCCCGTACGCCGCTCATCATCTCCGGCCAGGCCGCCAAGTCGACCGAGCTGTACCACGCGGCGGACAAGTTCGTCTCCCGCCTCAAGCTCGAGGAGGACTACACGGTCGACATCAAGCTGCGCAGCGTGACGATGACCGAGTCGGGCGTGGAGAAGGCGGAGCGCGCATTCGGCATCGAGAACCTGTTCGATCACGCCAACGTCACGCTTAACCACCATATCCAGCAGGCGCTCAAGGCCCGCGCGATCATGAAGCGCGACGTCGACTATGTCGTCCAGGACGACGAGGTGCTGATCGTCGACGAGTTCACCGGCCGCATCATGTCGGGACGCCGCTATAGCGACGGCCTGCACCAGGCCATCGAGGCAAAGGAAAACCTGAAGGTGCAGAACGAGAGCATGACGCTCGCGACGATCACCTTCCAGAACTACTTCCGCATGTACCGCAAGCTCGCCGGCATGACCGGTACGGCCAAGACGGAGGAAGAAGAGTTCAAGAAGATCTACGGCCTCGAGGTGCTGCAGGTGCCGACGAACCGGACGATGATCCGCCAGGATACGCAGGACGTCGTCTACAAGACCGAGAACGGCAAGTTCAAGGCCGTCGTCGAAGAGATCGTCGAGCGCCACAAGAAGAACCAGCCGGTGCTCGTCGGCACCGTGTCGATCGAGAACTCCGAGAAGCTCTCCGAGCTGCTCAAGAAGCGCGGCATCCAGCACAAGGTGCTGAACGCCAAGTACCATGCCGAGGAAGCCGAGATCATCTCGCGCGCCGGACAGGCCGGCTCCGTGACGATCGCCACCAACATGGCGGGCCGCGGCACCGACATCCTGCTCGGCGAAGGCGTGCATGATGTCGGCGGACTGCATATCATCGGCACCGAGCGCCACGAGAGCCGCCGCATCGACAACCAGCTGCGCGGCCGTGCCGGCCGTCAGGGCGACCCGGGCTCGTCCCAGTTCTACCTGTCGCTCGAGGACGAGCTGATGCGCCGCTTCGGCGCGGAGAACATCATGGGCATGATGGAGAAGCTCGGCTTCGAGGAAGACCAGCCGATCGAGAGCCGCCTCATCACCAAGGCGATCGAGTCCGCGCAGAAGCGCGTCGAGGGCAACAACTTCGACACGCGCAAAGTCGTCCTGCAATACGACGACGTCATGAACCAACAGCGCGAAATCATCTACAAGCAGCGCCGCGAGGTGCTGTTCAGCGAGAACATCCGCTCTATCGTCATGGAGATGATCCAGCCGGTCATCCAGCGCATCGTCGACGCGCATTGCCCGAAGGAGCAGGTGCCGGAGGAGTGGGATCTGCAGGCGGTCGTCGATTACGTGCACGGCAACCTGCTGCCCGAGGGCTCCGTCTCCAAGGAAGACCTGTGGGGCAAGGAGCCGGAAGAGATGGCCGAGTTCCTGTTCGACAAAGTCACGGCTCTGTATGACGAGCGCGAGGCGGCGATGGGCGAGGAGACGATGCGCGAGTTCGAGAAGGTCGTCGTGCTGCGCGCCGTCGACAGCAAGTGGATGGACCACATCGACGCGATGGACCAGCTTCGCCAAGGCATCCACCTGCGCGCCTACGGCGGCACGGATCCGCTTCGCGAGTACCAGTTCGAGGGCTTCGAGATGTTCCGCGAGATGATCGAGACGATCCAGGAGGAAGTCTCGCGCTACATCATGAAGGCTCAGGTCGAGCAGAACCTCGAGCGGCAAGAGGTCGCCAAAGGCCAGGTCGAAGTCGGCGGCAGCAGCGAAGGGCGCGAGGCGCGTCCGGCCAAGCGCGAGGAGCGCGTCGGCCGCAACGATCCTTGCCCTTGCGGCAGCGGCAAGAAGTACAAGCTTTGCCACGGCAAATAAGCATTCCATAGCATGAAGGGCCGGGAGAGAGGCGCTCGCCTGCTTGACCGGCTTGCTTCATGAATTCATGAAAATTTGAGGTGAAGCATTGTCATGATCGACGTAACGGTAAAGCAAGACCTGCGCGAGGCGGCAAAGCGGCTCCAAGATCTCAGGGGGTCTCTTTGACTTAGATCTCAAGCAGGAGATCATAGCCAATTTCGAAGAGAAGATGACGGCGCCGGATTTCTGGGACGACAACGAGAAGGCCCAAAAGGTCATCGCGGAGCTGAATGCCGTGAAGTCCGTCGTCGAGCAGTATGAAAAGCTGAGCACGCAGCGCGAGGATCTCGACACCTTGCTGGAGCTCGCCGCCGAGGAGGACGACGGTTCCCTCGACAGCGAGCTGACGGAAGGGGTCGCCGACCTGATGGGCAAGATCGGCGATTTTGAGCTGACGCTGCTGCTCAACCAGCCCTACGACAAGCTGGACGCGATCCTGGAGCTGCATCCGGGCGCCGGCGGCACGGAGTCGCAGGACTGGGGCCAGATGCTGTACCGGATGTACACGCGCTGGGCGGAGAAGCACGGCTACAAGGTCGAGGTGCTCGACTATCTGCCGGGCGACGAGGCCGGCATCAAGAGCGTCACGATCAGCATCAAGGGACATAACGCCTACGGCTACCTCAAGGCGGAGAAAGGCGTGCATCGCCTCGTGCGGATCTCGCCGTTCGACGCTTCCGGCCGCCGGCACACGTCGTTCGTCTCCTGCGACATCATGCCGGAGATCGACGACGACATCGAGATCGAGATCCGTCCGGAGGACCTCAAGGTCGACACGTACCGCTCCAGCGGCGCGGGCGGCCAGCACGTCAACAAGACGGAGTCGGCGATCCGGATCACGCATATGCCGACCGGCATCGTCGTCGCTTGCCAGACGGAGCGCTCGCAGATCCAGAACCGCGACCGCGCGATGAAGATGCTCCGTTCCAAGCTGTACGAGCGCAAGATCGAGGAGCAGCAGAAGCATCTGGCCGAGATCCGCGGCGAGCAGTCCGACATCGCCTGGGGCAGCCAGATCCGCTCCTACGTGTTCCACCCGTACAGCATGGTCAAGGACCATCGCACGTCGGTGGAGACAGGCAACGTCGGCGCGGTCATGGACGGCGACCTGGACGCGTTCATCAACGGCTACCTGCGCCATCAGATCAAGCAAAAGCCCGAAGAGGCGTAAGCCCGGTTCGGCACGCTCGAATAAAAGAAGAAAAGAGTTCCGACACTTGATTCAAGTGGGGAACTCTTTTTCGCGCGGAAGGAAAAGGTGGTGCGCGGTACCGCGGCAGAGCGGCGGGCGCCTGGACCAAAGGAAGGGGAACATAGCAGTGGATGAGCAGAAACGCGGCGGAGAACCGGCCAGCGGCAGCAACAATCCGGACGATCAGCGTCCGGAGCATCAAGAGGGATCCCGGCCGCAGAGCCGTACGGGGGCGACGTCGGTCGTGGCGGAGCCGATTGAGGACGAGCGGCTTCCGCCGTTCGGAGCGGAAGCGGAAGCGGAAGGGAGAACGGCTGCTAGCGGCGTGGCGGAAGGCGGAGGGAGAACGGCTGCTAGCGGCGTGGCGGAAGGCGGAGGGAGAACGGCCGCTAGCGGCGTGGCGGAAGGCGGAGGGAGAACGGCCGCTAGCGGCGTGGCGGAAGGCGGAGGAAGAACGGCTGCAAGCGGCGTCGCGAAATACGGAGCGAGAGCGGCTGCAAACGGCGTCGCGAACCGCACCGGTCCGGAAGCCGCTGCCATCCGTCCGCGGACGCGCAAGCCGCGCAAGGCGAAAAAGCCGCTGCTCGACCAGAGGGTATCGAACCTGCTGTCGCTGCTTGCGGGAGCGCTCGTCATCGCGGCGAGCTTCAACTGCTTCCTGCTGCCGAACGGCATCGCTTCGGGCGGCATCAGCGGCATATCGGTGCTGCTGCAGCATCTGTACGGCTTCACGCCGGCGTATGTCCAATGGGCGCTCAACATCCCGCTGTTCCTGGCCGGCATGGCGCTGCTCGGACGCCGGTTCGCGCTGCAGACGATCGTCGGCTCCGCGGTGCTGCCGCTGTTCGTCCTGCTGACCGCCCATTGGGGTGCGCCGACAGAAAATCCGCTGCTCGCTTCGATCTACGGCGGCATCGGCGTCGGCCTTGGCCTTGGCCTCGTCTTCCGCGGCCGCGGCTCGACGGGCGGCACCGACCTGGCGGCGCAGATCCTGCACCGCTACACGGGCTTGCCGCTCGGACTGTCCGTCGCCTGCATGGACGGCCTCGTCATCGCGGCGGCCGGCGTCTTCCTTTCGCCGGAAAAGGCGCTCTACGCGCTCATCGGCCTGTTCGTGACGAGCAAGACGATCGACATCGTGCAGACGGGCCTCGCCCTGTCCAAGGTGGCGTTCATCATCAGCGCGCGCTCGGAGGAGCTGGCGGATGCGGTGCTGCATGACCTGGACCGAGGGCTGACGCGCCTTGACGCCCATGGCGGCTTCACCGGCGACGCCCGCACCGTGCTGATGGTCGTCGTCAGCCAGAACGAGGTGCCGGAGCTCAAGCGGCTCGTGCAGCAGGTCGATCCGAACGCCTTCGTCATCATCAGCCATACGGCCGAGGTCATCGGCCAAGGCTTCAAGCTGGAGGGCTGACGCTTTCCAGGCCCAGCGCCGTCCGATCGTGGAAGGGCTCCTGCCGGAGCCCCTATCCGATCCGGACGGCTTTTTGCGTTCCGCCTTTTGTCCTCCGGGTTTTAAGAAAGACATAAGAACTTTCAACCCGATTCCTTAAGCAGCTCGAGCGACAATGAGGGAAAGCCGCAGCGCCGGAGCGCTGCGGAGAGCGGAAAGGAGCGCAAGGGCGAATGAAGAGGTCTTCAAGCGGAATTCAGGGGGAAGCAGGGACAAGGAAGGCGCTGCATGCGCTGCTGCTGGCGCTGGCGATCGGACTTGGCGCATGGCTGCGGGTGGACTTTCTCGTATCGGTCAGCCACCACGTCACGCATGATACGAAGAACTACGACATCATGGTCCGGCAGCTGCTGGAGCAGGGCGTCTACGGGTATAAAAGCATCGAGCCGAACGCGCAGGTGACGCCGGGCTACCCGCTGTTCATGGCGGCGATGTACGAGCTGGCCGGCTACGAGACGCGGGATCCGTATCCGCTCATCCGCTTCGTGCAGGCAGGCATCGCTACGGCGATGCTGGGGCTCGTCTATGCGCTTGGCCGGCTCGTCGCCGGACGCTGGACCGCGCTCGCGGCGGCGCTCATGGCGGCGGTTTATCCGCCGTTCGTCTGGGCGTCCGGAGGCGTGCTGACGGAAACGCTGGCCGCCTTTCTGCTGATGGCCTACGTCTGCCTGCAGCTGCTGGCGCTGCGCCGGGGCGGCCGCTGGCTGCATCTGCTGGCCGGAGCCGTGCTCGGCCTGACCGTGCTGACGCGGGCCGAGTTCCTGCCGCTGATCGCGCTCGCCTATGCGGCGCAGTGGCTATGGACGCGCGATTGGCGCGCGACGGCGCGGCAGCTTGCCCTCGGCGCCTGCGGCCTGGCGATTATGCTGTCTCCGTGGGTCGTCCGCAACGCGGTCACGCTCGGCGAGCTGATCGTGACGTCGACGCAGCAGAATCCTTTCGCCGCGGGAACGTATCCGGACAAGAACTATGCCGACGGCCTCGTGGACCGAGCCGGCAAGTCGCAGCTCGAGGTCGCGCGGGAACGGCTGCGCGTCGGCTTCTCGGAGCATACGGGCGAGTTCGTCCGCTGGTACACGATCGGCAAGCTGGACTACACCTACAGCCGGATGTTCTACGGAGCCGGCCATGAGCCTCATTATCCGGTTCTGCCGGTGCCTTGGGAGCTGCGCAACGCCTATCACCGGCTGATCGTCGGAGCGGGCGTGGCCGCGCTTGTCGCCATGCTCCGCCGCTGGCGGCATCCGGCGCTGCTGCCGGCGGCGATCGTGCTCGCCATGTCGGCGCTGCGGCTGCTGTTCGTGCCGGAGTACCGCTACAATTTCACCGTCATGCCGCTGTTCATCGTGCTCGACGCGGCCGCGGCCGGACTTGCATGGAGCTGGTGGAAAGGACGGAGAGCGGCGCGCGAGCCGCGCCCGGACCGGTCCAAGCTGAAGGAGGTGCAGGAAGGATGAGCCTAGCCCAGCCATTGCATCGGCGGGACGTGCTGGCGATCGTGCCGGCCTACAACGAGGCGGCGTCGATCCGCAGCACGATCCGGAGCATCCGCGAGCATGCGCCGTTCGCCGACATCGTCGTCGTGAACGACGGCTCGACGGACCCTACCGCGCGCCTGGCCCGCTCCTGCGGCGTGCCGGTGCTCGACTTGAGCTGCAATCTCGGCATCGGCGGCGCGGTGCAGGCCGGATACCGCTTCGCGGTCGAGCAAGGGTACGGCTGCGCGGTGCAGATCGATGCGGACGGCCAGCATGATCCGCGCGAGCTCGGCCGGATGCTGGAGGCGATGCAGCGGCATGAGGCGGACATGGTCGTCGGCTCGCGCTTTTTGGAAAAGCAGGGCTTCCAGTCGTCGTTCGCCCGCAAGCGGGGCATCAAGCTGCTGGCCGCGCTCGTCTCGGCGCTCACCGGCCGGCGCGTGACCGATCCGACATCGGGCTACCGGCTGTGCAGCCGCAAGGCCGCCGAGCTGTTCGCCGCCGACTATCCGACGGACTACCCCGAGGTGGAAGCGATCATCCAGCTCGACAACCACCGCGGCCGCTTCATCGAGCTGCCGGTCGTCATGCGCGAGCGGCAGGGCGGCGTATCGAGCATCTCGCCCGGCAAGGCCGGGTATTACATGGCCAAGGTCGTGCTGGCCGTGCTGATCGCTAAGACGAAAAAGAAGCATAAGGAGTGGAGCTTCGGCTATGAAAGCTGAATTTTATGGCGTGAGCCTCGCGCTCAGCCTGGCGTTTTTCTTCTGGATCCTGCATCTGGTCCGCAGCCGGCGGCTGCGGGAGCAGTACGCGCTGCTCTGGCTGCTGCTTGCGGCCGGCATGACGGCGCTGTCGCTCGCGCCGGAGGTGCTGGATCGCCTCGCCCTGCTGCTCGGCGTCGCCTATGCGCCGTCTCTGCTCTCCTTCATCGGCCTGCTGAGCGTGCTGGCGCTGCTGCTGCGGCAGACGCTCGCCGTCTCGGAGCTGTCGCTCAAGCTCGTGCGGCTGACCCAGTCGGAGGCGCTGCAGCAGGAGCGGCTGAGGCGTCTGGAGCAGCGGGTGGAGGCGATGCCGCAGGAGGCGCGCTCCTGATGGCCTACGCGCTGCTGCTCGGCAACATCTTATGCCTCGTCGCCGGCCAGATGGCATGGAAGCTCGGCCTTGATCGCCTCGGAGGCCTCGGCTTCGGCAATTGGCTGCAGGCGCTGCTCTCGCCGCTCATCCTGGCCGGAATCGGCCTTTACGGCATCGCCACGGTGCTTTGGCTGGCCGTGCTGTCGCGGCTGCCGCTGAGCGCGGCCTATCCGCTGCAAAGCCTGGCCTACGTGCTGGGCCTCGTGCTCGCGTGGCAGCTGTTCGGCGAGGCGATTCCCTTGAACCGCTGGATCGGCTGCGCGGTCATCGTGGCGGGCGCGCTCATCGTCAGCTGGAAGTGAACCGACGCAACGCAAGGACGAAGCGGAGCCCGGCGCTCGGGCTTCGTCTTTTTGCCGTTGTCCGCTTCGGCACGATTCCTTTCTGCTGCCGCTCGGCATGGAAGGGAAATCCAGCCGGGAGGGCGAATATCCCAACGGCAAGGCGGATTTTGACTGTTGTATTATTATTAATATGAACGTATAATGATACGGAAATCGAATCGGGCGGAAGCGATGGATGCCGCAGCGGGATGGGAGAGGTCAGCGATGGAGAACAAGACAAGAGCAGCGATCGTAGGATCGACGGGCTACGGCGGGGTCGAGCTGATCCGCCTGCTGCACGGCCATCCGCACGCGGAGGTGACGAGCGTCATCTCCTCGTCCAGCGCGGGCGAGCCGATCGCCGCGGGATATCCGCATCTGAGCGGGATTCGCACGGAGCTGCTGGACGATGTCGATCCGGCGGCGATCCGGGCCAAGGCGGACGTCGTCTTCCTGGCGACGCCGGCCGGCGTCGCCTCGAAGCTCGTGCCGCAGTTGCTGGAGCAGGGGCTCAAGGTCATCGACCTGTCGGGCGACTTCCGGCTGCCGCAGCCGGATGTGTACGAGCAGTGGTACGGCAAGCCCGCCGCCGATCCGGCCTATCTGGAGCAAGCGGCGTTCGGCTTGTGCGAGATTTACGGCGACCGCGTCAAAGGAGCGCCGTTCATCTCCAATCCGGGCTGCTATCCGACGGCGACGCTGCTCGGCCTCGTGCCGGCGATCAAGGCCGGCTGGATCGATCCGGACTCGATCATCGTCGACGCCAAGAGCGGCGTCTCCGGAGCCGGCCGCGGCGCGAGCCTCGGCACGCATTATTCGGAGCTGAACGAGAACTTTAAGGCGTACAAGATCAACAAGCATCAGCATGTCCCGGAAATCGAGATGGTGCTGTCCGACGCGGCCGGCCGCGACGTCGTGACGACGTTCACGACGCATCTCGTGCCGATGACGCGCGGCATCATGGCGACGATGTACGCCAAGCTGACCGAGGAGCGCTCGGAGGCCGACTTCATCCAGCTGTACGAGGAGTTCTACGCGGGCCGTCCGTTCGTGCGCATCCGCCCGGCGGGCCAGTGGCCGGCGACCAAGGAGGTCAGCGGCTCCAACTATTGCGACATCGGCTTCGCCGTCGACCGCCGCACCGGACGGATCACGTTCGTGTCCGTCATCGACAATCTCGTCAAGGGCGCGGCCGGACAGGCGATCCAGAACTTGAACCTGATGATGGGCTGGGACGAGGACGCGGGCCTGCGGCTCGTGCCCATGTACCCTTAATAGACGACGCGTCAGCGCCAGAAGGAGACAAGCGCAGCGATGGCACACGAACATGCAGCAGCTCAAGCAACAGCGGCAACGGCCGCATTCACGGTCGTGGAGGACGGCTCCGTGACGACGCCGGCGGGCTTCCGCGCGGGAGGCCTGCATTGCGGGCTCAAAAAGACCGACCGCCACGATCTGGGCGCGATCCTCTGCGAGGTGCCCGCGGCGGCGGCGGCCGTCTATACGACGAATAAGGTGCAGGCCGCGCCGCTCAAGGCGACGCGCGAGAGCCTGGCGGCCGGCGGCCGCCTGCGGGCGATGCTCGTCAACAGCGGCAACGCCAACGCCTGCACCGGCAAGCAGGGCGAGGCCGATGCGTACGAGATGCGCGCCGCCTTCGCGGAAGCGGCGGGAGTGCCGCAGGAGCAGGTGGCCGTCGCCTCGACCGGCGTCATCGGCGAGCTGCTCAAGATGGACCGCGTCCGCTCCGGCATCGCGCAGCTGCCCGCCCGGCTGAAGGCCGGCGCGGAGGGCGCGGACGACTTTTGCCAAGCGATCCTGACGACCGATCTCGTGAAGAAGTCGGTCTGCGTCTCGCTGCAGGCCGGCGGACGGACCGTGCATGTGGCGGGAGCGGCCAAAGGCTCCGGCATGATCCACCCGAACATGGCGACGATGCTCGGCTTCGTCACGACCGACGCGCCCGTAGGCAGCGAGGCGCTGCAGGCGCTGCTGCGGCAGGCGACGGACCGCACGTTCAACATGATCACCGTCGACGGCGACACGAGCACGAACGACATGCTCGTCGCGATGGCGAGCGGCCTGGCGGGCGGCGACGAGCTGACGCCGGCGCATCCTGATTGGGAGGCGTTCGCCTCGGCGCTGACCTACGTCTGCGAGATTCTCGCCAAGGCGATCGCCCGCGACGGCGAAGGCGCGACGAAGCTGATCGAGGTGCGCGTCAGCGGCGCCGAGAGCGACGCTTCGGCGGCCGCGATCGCCAAGACGATCGTCGGCTCCTCGCTCGTCAAATCCGCCGTCTTCGGCACCGACGCCAACTGGGGCCGGATCATCGCGGCGGCCGGGCGCGCGGGCGAGCCGCTCGATCCGGATACGGTCGACATCGCGCTCGGCCCGATCCTGACGCTGCGGGACTCGCAGCCGGTCGCGTTCGACGAGGACGCGGCGCTGGCCTATCTCAAGGGCGACACGGTCGAGATCATCGTCGACCTCAAGCTCGGCGGCGGCCAGGCGACCGCCTGGGGCTGCGACCTGACGTACGACTATGTGCGCATCAACGCGGCGTACCGGACGTGACCCGGACCTACGGAAGGAGCGACAGCGGAGGCATGGAACAGCGGTTTGTGATGAAATGCGGAGGCAGCACGCTCGCGGCGCTGCCTGCCGCCTTTTTCGAGGACCTGCGGCGGCTGCAGGAGAGCGGCGTGAAGCCGGTCATCGTGCACGGCGGCGGGCCGGCCATCTCCGGCACGCTGGAGAAGCTCGGCATCGAGACGGAATTCGTCGGCGGCCTGCGCCGCACGACGGAGGAGGTGCTCGACGTCGTGGAGATGGTGCTGTCGGGCACGATCAACAAGGAGATCGTGCGGCGCATCCAGGGAGCCGGAGCGCGGGCGCTCGGCCTCTCGGGCGTGGACGGCAAGCTCATCCAGGCGCGGCCGGTGGCGAACGCGGACGAGATCGGACATGTCGGCGAGGTGACGGAGGTGAACGTCTCCGTCATCGAGGGCGTCATGGCGATGGGCTACATTCCCGTCCTCGCCCCGGTCGGCATCGACGACGCCGGCCAGCGCTACAACATCAACGCCGATACGGCGGCGGGAGCGGTCGCCTCGCAGCTTGGCGTCCTTCGCATGATCGTTGTCACCGACGTGCCGGGCATCCTGCGCGCGGTGGACGGCGAGAAGCGCGTGCTGCCGCGCGTGACGGCGGCCGAGATCGAGGAGATGATCGCGAGCGGCGAGATCTACGGCGGCATGATTCCCAAGGTCAAGGCGGCGCTCGCCTGCCTGCACGGCAACGTGCGCGAGGTGGCGATCGTCAGCGGCACGGAGCCGGATGTGCTGAGCCGCGCCGTGCTTGAAGGCGGCGTCGGCACGGTCATCGAGGCTTGACGCGGCCCGCGCGCGGCGCGGCGCTGCCTATGGCCTGCTCACGCAGGCCGATCATTTTCAATCGGAGAGGCAGGAGAAGGACATGAGCGGAGAAGCGTTATTCCCCACCTATGCGAGATACCCGCTGGCGCTCGTCAAGGGCGAGGGCAGCTGGCTGTGGGACGATCAGGGCAACAAGTACCTCGACTTCATGAGCGGACTGGCGGTCACGAACCTCGGCCACGTGCCGCAGGCGATCAAGGAAGCGCTGATCCGGCAGCTGGACGAGGTGTGGCATGTGTCCAACCTGTTCCGCATCCCGGTCCAGGAGGAAGCGGCCGAGCTGCTCGTGCAGCATACTTGCGCGGACGCCGTCTTCTTCTGCAACTCCGGCGCGGAAGCCAACGAGGGCGCGATCAAGCTCGCCCGCCGCTACTTCCAGAAGGTCAAGGGCGAGCATCGCTACGAGGTCATCACGTTCACGCAGTCGTTCCACGGACGCACGCTGGCGACGCTGACGGCGACCGGACAGGACAAGGTCAAGGAAGGCTTCCTGCCGCTGCCGGAAGGCTTCGTCACCGTGCCGATGCACGATCTGGACGCGCTCCAGGCGGCGATCACAGACCGCACCGCGGCGGTCATGCTGGAGCTCGTGCAGGCCGAGGGCGGCGTGCTGCCGGTCAAGCCGGAGTTCGTGCACGATCTCGCCAAGCTGTGCCGCGACGCCGGCATCCTGCTCATCCTCGACGAGGTGCAGACCGGCATGGGACGCACGGGCAAGCTGTTCGCGCATGAGCACTACGGCGTCCAGCCGGACATCTTCACAGCGGCCAAAGGACTCGGCAGCGGCTTCCCGGTCGGCGCCGTGCTCGCCAAGGAGTTCCTGCGCGAGGCGTTTTCCCCGGGCTCGCATGCGACGACGTTCGGCGGCACGCCGATCGCCTCGGCGGTCGTCAAGGCGACCGTGCAGGAGATCGCCGGCAACCGCGCGTTCGACCGCGCCGCCGGCGCGGCCAGCTACCTGACGGGCCAACTGCGCGAGAAGCTCGCCGGCAACCCGTGGGTCAAGCAGATCCGCGGCCTCGGCCTGCTGATCGGCATCGAATGCGGCGGACCGGTGGCGGACGTCATCGCCACGATGCGCGAGCGCGGCCTGCTCGTCGTGCCGGCGGGGCCGAATGTCGTGCGCCTGCTGCCGAATCTGCTCGTCAGCCATGCCGAGATCGACCAGGCGGTCGGCATCATCGCCGCCGTCCTCAAGGAAAAGACCGTAACGGCCCCGCAGTAGGGCCTGATATTCTCATAGAAAAGCAGGTGTGAACCCACGATGAGCGTACCGCAATCCTCCCTCCTGACGGGAACGGCCGCCGAGGAGCTGGCCTCCAGCCTCAAAGGGCGCGACTTCCTCGCGCTCGCCGACTACACGCCGCAGGAGCTCCGCTACCTGATCGACCTGGCGATCGAGCTCAAGCGCCGCCAAAAGAGCGGCGAGACGTTCCATCCGCTGAAGGGCAAGACGCTCGGCATGATTTTCGAGAAGGCGTCCACCCGCACGCGCGTCAGCTTCGAGGTCGGCATGTACCAGCTCGGCGGCCATGCGCTGTTCCTGAGCGGCAACGACCTGCAGATCGGGCGCGGCGAGCCGGTGTCCGATACGGCGCAGGTGCTGTCCCGCTACCTCGACGGCATCATGATCCGCACGTTCGCCCACCGCACCGTCATCGAGCTGGCGCGCAACTCCACGATCCCGGTCATCAACGGCCTGACCGACTCCGAGCATCCGTGCCAGGTGATGGCCGACTACCAGACGGCGCTGGAGCACAAGGGCCGGCTCGAGGGGCTCAAGGTCGCCTACATCGGCGACGGCAACAACATGGCGCACTCGCTGCTCATGGGCGCGGCCAAGCTGGGCCTGCACATGAGCGTGGCGACGCCGGAGGGCTACGAGCCGGATGCGGACATCGTGGCGCAGACGCGCAAGGTCGCTGCCGACACAGGCTCGCTCATCCATGTCTGCCGCGATCCGCGCGAGGCGATCGAGCAGGCGGACATCGTCTATACCGACGTGTGGGCGAGCATGGGCTTCGAGGCCGAGCAGGCGGAGCGCGAAAAGGCGTTCGCGGCCTATCAGGTCAACGAGGAGCTGACGAAGTTCGCGAAGCCGGACTACCTGTTCATGCACTGCCTGCCGGCGCATCGCGGCGAGGAAGTGAGCGAGGGCGTCATCGACGGCAAGCACTCGATCGTATTCGACGAGGCGGAGAACCGCCTGCACGCGCAGAAAGCGATTCTGGCCGCGCTAATGTAGTCCCATTTTTCAGATGAGGAAGGAAGAGAGCAGCGCTCATGTCCAAGCAAAAAATCGTGCTCGCCTACTCGGGCGGCCTGGATACATCCGTCATTCTCAAGTGGCTCAAGGAAACGTATGACGCCGAGATCATCGCCTTCACCGCCGACATCGGCCAGAAGGAGGAGCTCGACGGCCTCGAGGAGAAAGCGCTGGCGACCGGCGCCTCCAAGGTGTACATCGACGACCTCCGCGACGAGTTCGCCAAGGACTTCATCTACCCGATGTTCCAGTCGGGCGCCCTCTACGAGGGCCAGTACCTGCTCGGCACGTCGATCGCGCGTCCGCTCATCGCCAAGCGCATGGTCGACATCGCCCGCGCCGAGGGCGCGACCGCGATCGCGCACGGCGCGACCGGCAAAGGCAACGACCAGGTCCGCTTCGAGCTGACGGCCGCCGCGCTGGCGCCGGACATCCAGGTCATCGCGCCATGGCGCAGCGAGGAGTTCCGCGCCGAGTTCCCCGGCCGCGCCGAGATGATCGCCTACGCCGAGAAGCACGGCATCCCGGTGCAGGCGTCCGCGTCCAAGCCGTACTCGATGGACCGCAACCTGCTGCATATCAGCTTTGAGAGCGGCATGCTCGAGGATCCGTGGTTCGACCCGAGCTCCGAGGAGAACGAGGGCATGTACGTGCTCAGCGTCTCGCCGGAGCGCGCGCCGGATCAGGCCGAGTACGTCGAGCTGACGTTCGAGCAGGGCGACTGCGTCGCCGTCAACGGCGAGACGCTGAGCCCGCTTGCGGTGATGGAGAAGCTCAACGAGCTCGGCGGCAAGCACGGCATCGGCCGCGTCGACATGGTCGAGAACCGCTTCGTCGGCATGAAGAGCCGCGGCGTGTACGAGACGCCGGGCGGCACGATCCTGTTCACGGCGCATCGCAAGATGGAGTCGCTGACGATGGACCGCGACGTCATGCATCTGCGCGACTCGCTCATCGCCAAGTACGCGACGCTCGTGTACAACGGCTTCTGGTTCGCGCCGGAGCGGCTCGCGCTGCAGGCGCTCGTGGCCGAGAGTCAGAAAAACGTCAGCGGCGTCGTGCGGCTCAAGCTGTACAAGGGCAACGTCATCGGCGCCGGCGTGAAAAGTCCGGTCAGCCTGTACAATCCCGACATCGCGACGATGGAGGCCGATCCTTCGCAGGCGTACGACCAGGGCGACGCGACAGGCTTCATCCGCCTGAACGCGCTGCGCCTGAAGGTATCCTCCGGCGTCGAGCAGAGCCGCAAAGGATAGGACGGCAGCCAAGGAAAACGAAGGCAGATCAAACAAGATGGGCTTGCGGGACGCTGCGGCGTCCGCAGGCCCGTTGCCATGCAGAAGGGGAGGCGGGGAACGACCATGAGCAAGCTGTGGGGCGGAAGATTCACCAAGCAGACGGACAAGCTGGTCGAGGAATATACGGCGTCGATCACGTTCGACAAGGAGCTGGCGGAGGAGGACGTGCGCGGCAGCCTGGCGCATGTGGCGATGCTCGGCAAGCAGGGCATCCTGCCGGCGGAGGATGTCCAGACGATCGAGGGCGGGCTGAAGCGCGTGCTCGAGCGCATCCGCGCGGGCGAGCTGGACTACAGCGTGTCCGACGAGGACATCCACATGAACATCGAAAAGGCGCTGATCGAGGACATCGGCCCGGTCGGCGGCAAGCTCCATACGGGACGCAGCCGCAACGACCAGGTCGCGACCGACATGCATCTATACCTGCGCACGCGCGTCGTCGAGTTCGTCGGCCTGCTGCGCGGCCTGCAGGAGGCGCTCGTCGGCCAGGCGCGGGAGAACCTCGACGCGATCGTGCCGGGCTACACCCATCTGCAGCGCGCGCAGCCGATCCTGTTCGCCCATCATCTGATGGCGTACGTCAGCATGTTCGGCCGCGACATCGAGCGGCTGCAGGACAGCTACAAGCGCATCGACACGCTGCCGCTCGGGGCGGGCGCGCTCGCCGGCACGACGTTCCCGATCGACCGCCATTTCGTGGCGGAGCAGCTCGGCTTCGGCCGCGTGTACGAGAACAGCCTCGACGCGGTAAGCGACCGCGACTTCATTCTGGAGTTCCTGTCGCATGCCTCGATCATCATGATGCATCTGTCGCGCCTGTCCGAGGAGCTGATCCTCTGGTCGAGCACGGAGTTCCGCTTCGTGGAGCTGGACGACGCGTTCTGCACCGGCAGCAGCATCATGCCGCAGAAAAAGAATCCGGACGTGCCGGAGCTCGTGCGCGGCAAGACCGGCCGCGTCTACGGCAATCTGGTCGGCCTGCTGACTGTGCTCAAGTCGCTGCCGCTGGCGTACAACAAGGACATGCAGGAGGACAAGGAGGGCATGTTCGACACCGTGAAGACGCTGTCGGGCGCGCTGCGCCTGTTCGCGCCGATGATCGCCACGATGAAGGTGAACAAGGGCCGGATGCGCGAGGCGGTCAACAAGGACTTCTCGAATGCGACCGACATCGCCGACTTCCTCGTCGGCAAGGGCCTGCCGTTCCGCCAGGCGCATGAGGTGATCGGCAAGACGGTGCTGTACTGCATCGAGAACGGCAAGTTCCTGCTGGACCTGTCGATCGAGGAGTTCCGGCAGTTCTCGGAGCTGTTCGACGAGTCCATCTACGACGTGCTGCAGCCGGAGACGGTCGTCAACGCGCGCGACGTGTACGGCGGCACCGCCCGTCCGCAGGTGGAGGCCGCCATCGGCCGCGCCGAGGCGGCGCTGGCGGAGACGGCCGGCTGGGTGGAGCGCTTCGAGGCGCGGCAGGGGTAAGCCGGGAGCATCCCGGCACCGGATCGCCGGAGGTCAAGAGCGAGCGGATGCGGAGAGCGGCCGTTGCCTTGCAGTAGAATTCAAAAAGAGCAGACAAGACGAGGCCGACCCTGATTCGGCTTCGTCTTGTTTGCTTTTGAACGGGTGGGCGCAATCGCTCCTTCGAGCTAACGACGGCTGAAACGCTTAGGCGACGTTTTTGGACATGGCTAAAAATCTAACGACGGGTCAGATTCTTACAGCAGCAGAATGGCCTCTTTCCCGCCGCTTGCCCTCCTTTTCGCAGCCGTAAGCGTACCACGCATCGTTAGATTTTCTTGCCCCCCGTTTTCGGCCTTCTAACGCGCTGATCCGTCGATAGCTCCGGGCGGGGCGGTTGGAGCCAAGTTGAGGCGAGACGACTTGGAGCGAAACTGCGGAGGCTTCTCCCGTGGTCAAGCTTGCAGCTTGGTCGCACAGGACTATCGCAGGCTGGCGTGGACTCGCTTTCCTATTTTGTCGTAGACTAAGCGAAAAAGGAGGTGACGCCCATGCAGCTGCTGGCTATCGTGACGATGCTGATCGACCATGTCGGGCTGATCTTCTTCCCGGACTCGCCGGGCTGGCGGATCGTCGGGCGGATCGCTTTCCCGATCTACGCCTATTTCATTACGGTCGGATACCGGATGACGTCGTCGCGGCCGAAGTACCTGCTGCGCCTGGCGATGCTTGCGGTGATCGCCCAGGTGCCGTACATGCTCGCGTTCGATACGACGCATTACAACGTCATCTTCACGCTGCTCGCCTCGGCGCTCGTGCTGCTGGCGATTGACGGGCTGCTCGCCTCCCGCCTGCCGCGGGCCGTCCGCTGGCTGGCCATCGTGCCGCTGACGCTCGCCGCCGCGCTGTTCATGACGGAGCTGCCGTTCGACTACAACGCCTACGGCCTGCTGCTCATCCTGATCTACCGCTACTCGGACAAAGGGCGCACGGTGCTGCTGCATCTGCTGCTCAACGCCCTCTACTATGTGCTGAGCGGCCCGGATTGGGGCATCCAGATGTTCAGCCTCGTGCCGACGCTGCTGCTCGTCTACGGCGCGGAGCTGCGCGCCGAGCTGAACCGGGTCCGCGTCCCGCGCTGGCTGTGGCGGGCGTTCTACCCGGCCCATCTGGCCGCGCTCGCGGCGGCGGAGTTCATCCTGCGCTCGCGCTGAGCGGAGGCCGCGCGGCCAGCGCGGCTCGACGAGACGCAAAAAAGAAGCTTCCCAAAGCCGATGGCGACCGGGAAGCTTCTTTATGTGCAAGGAAATGCTGCGGCAATGCTTGTCCCTGTCCTTCAGGCGATCTGCTCGCCGAGCAGCTCCGAGATGCGGGCGGGAGGGACGGGCTTGCTGAAGTAGTAGCCCTGGGCCTCGTGGCAATGGCGCAGCAGCAGGTATTGCAGCTGCTCGCCGGTCTCGACGCCCTCGGCGATGACCTTGAGCCCGAGGTTGTGCGCCATGTTGATGATCGTATGCACGAGCGCCTCGTCCTTGCTGTCCTGCATCAGGTTGCGCGTGAAGCTCTGGTCGATCTTGAGGCTGTCGATCGGGAACAGCTTCAGGTAGCTGAGCGAGGAGTAGCCGGTGCCGAAATCGTCGATCGACAGGAAGATGCCCATCTCCTTGAGCTTGTGCATGATGGAGATGGCATGCGCGGAGTTCTGCACGATGCTCTCGGTCAGCTCCAGCTCCAGGTACTTCGGCTCAAGCCCGGTTTCCTTGAGCGCGCGGCTGACGACCTCGGCGAAGCCGCTCTGCTGGAACTGGCGCGAGGAGATGTTGACCGCGATGCGCAGCGGCGGCAGTCCGTCGTCCTGCCACTCCTTGTTCTGGCGGCATGCCTCGCGCAGCACCCATTCGCCGATCGGGATGATGAGGCCGGTCTCCTCCGCCAGCGGAATGAACTCCGCGGGGGAGATGAGGCCAAGCTTCGGATGCTGCCAGCGGATGAGCGCCTCGACGCCGACGACGGCGCCGGCCTTGATGTCCACCTGCGGCTGGTAGTGCACGGTGAACTCGTTTTTCTGGATCCCTTTGCGCAGGCCGATCTCCAGGTTCATGCGGCGGCTGACGACCTCGTTCATCTCCGGCGTGTAGAACTGGAAGTTGTTCTTGCCCTGCTCCTTGACGCGGTACATGGCGGTATCGGCGTTCTTGATGAGCGTGTCGCGGTTGTTGCCGTCCGCCGGGTAGAGGCTGAGGCCGATCGACGGCGTCACGTACATCTCCTGGTTGCCGACGAGGATCGCCTGGCTGAACGTCATCAGAATCCGCTGCGCCTTGCGCGTCATGTCCTCGTACGAGGTGCCCGGCAGCAGGACGATGAACTCGTCGCCGCCTTGGCGGGAGACGGTATCCTGCCGATCCACGCATTCGCGCAGCCGGATCGACACCTCCACGAGCAGCAGGTCGCCCATCGTGTGGCCGAGCGTATCGTTGATGTACTTGAAGCGGTCGAGATCGAGGAACATGATGCCGATCATCAGGCCGGACTCGTCCGCCTGATCGAGCGCCTCCTTGAGGCGGTCGTTGAGCAGATGGCGGTTGGGCAGCCCGGTCAGCGGATCGAGGTAGACCATCTGGTTGATCTTGTGCTCGGCTTTTTTGCGCTCGGTGATGTCGCGGATGATGCTGCTGAGAAAAGGCTGCCCTTCCTCCTCCCAGACGGCGAGCGACAGCTCGATCGGGAACTCGGTGCCGTCCTTGCGCAGACCGTACAGCTCCAGCGTGCGTCCAGCGCCGGGGACATCGTCCGGCTGCAGCGCCAGATAAGGGCGCAGCCCGTCGGCATGAGCCTGCTTGAAGCGGTCCGGGATCGTCATTTCGAGCGGGCGCCCGATCGCTTCCTTCTCGGTGTAGCCGAACATGAGCTGCGCGCCGCGGTTCCAGGACTGGATGATCGTGCGGCTGTCGGCCAGGATGATGGCGTCGCTCGCCGATTCGATGACGGAACGGAACTTGCGCTCGGACTCCAGCGACTGCGACTCGAAGCGGCGGTTCACGTACGTGCTCGTGAACACCATGGCGAGAATGATGAGCATGCCGATGCCGATCGCGTAGGCCAGCAGGCTGTTGTTCAGCGAGGACATGTCCGAGGAGACCGGGTTGCCGCCGTGGTCGTGGAACGACGCGGCCGCCATCCCGGTGTAGTGCATCGACGCGACGGCGACCCCCATGACGACCGCGGCGAGCGTCTTGCGGCGCCAGAGGTTTGGCTGATCGGCTTGCTTTTTGACGGAGTACATCAGATAGAGGGCCGTCAGCGAGGCGATGAAGGCGATCGCGGCCGACAAGCCCCACAGCAGCGGATCGTAGCGGACGGTGGCGCTCATCTGCATCGCCTCCATGCCGACGTAGTGCATTGAGACGATGCCGGCCGCCATGAACAGCGCGCTCAGCAGCGCGCGGGACAGGCGCATCGTGGGCTGGCTGATCAGGCGCAGCGCGAGGAAGCTGGCCAGCAGCGCCGGGACGATCGAGACGAGCACGATCATCGGATTGTACGTGACCGGAGTGGACAGATGCAGCGCGAGCATGGCGATGAAATGCATCGACCAGATGCCCATGCCCATCGAGATCGCGCCGCAAGCGGTCCAGACGTTGCGGGCTCTGCCTCTCGACTTGTTGATATGGATGCCGAGATCGAGCGTCGCGTAGGACGCCAGAATCGGGATCGCGACGGAAAGGATGACCAGAATGATATTGTAAGAGCTGTCGAGCGAATGGTGATGATTCATGGGATTATTCTCCTTCAGTTGCTTCTCTTTATCTATAACGGCAAAAGAACTAGGTCTTTTTACCTTAAAGAGACTCTTTCCATGTTTCGGCGGGCATGGACGGGCCGCTCCCCTTGGAATCCGGCATGGGACCAAGACGCGGGCTTGAAGCGGCGAGGGCAGGCGGGGGGCTGCTCGACGGACGGGCGGAGGGCAGCGGCGCATGGCCGGCGAGCCGGACGGGGGAGGGAGAGGCGAGGGAGATGGGGTGGACCGCAGGGACGGCGGGGGGAACCGGGAGCAGATGCAGGGCATGACCGGCTACATGGGGGAAAACTGGGCTCCGTTCAGCAGGAACATGTTTATCGGCATGTAATCCAGGCGATGACTGAGGTTCGGTCATGGCGGTCCTCAAGCAGCGGGCTTCGCTCCCAAACGGGGCTCGAACGCGAGTCGTTCGGGAGGCCGCTAGCCGACGAGCTTCTCCGTCAGCCCGGGCAAAAGGACCTCGGGCTGCAGCACGCGCAGGCCATCCTCGAGCAAATCGCTTGGGCTGCCCTCCATGCCGCCCTCCGGGGCGGCCAGCGCGCCGCGGTCTCCCGCCGGAGCCGGAGTCGGCGCCGCGCTTCCGCCGGGCGTCGGCGCGCCGCCGGCCGGACCGGCTTCGCGGGCGCCTTCCGGTCCGGCCTCGGGGCCGGGCGCAGGGGCCGGGGCCGCGGCAGGTCCTTCGAGGATGACGGACGGCTGCGGCTTGTACGTGTCGCGGGACAGGCGGACGCGCGACACTTCCTTGCCGTCTACATATTTGATCCGGTACGTCTCGACGATGTAGCCGGTCCGGCCTTTTTTCTGCACGATCTGCTGTCCCGGCGCCAGCCCTCCGCTGCGGCGCAGCTGCACGGGGGCGGGCAGCGTGCGCACCGTCTTGGACGCGACGGAGTAGCGCACCTCGCGCGGCATCGTGCCGAACAGCTTGATCGTCAGCTGCCCGCCGCCGGAGGTGGCGCGGATGACGAGATGCTTGCCGGTCGTATTGCGGAAGCGGAAGTTGATGACGCCTTCGGCGAACGTCGCGTCCTGGCCCTTGGGCAGGTAGGAGACGGGCACGGAGTGGTTGCGCCGCTCGACGATCTCCAGGCCGGCGCGCAGCGCGGCGTTGTACAGCGTGCTCGACACCTGGCAGATGCCGCCGCCGATGCCGCGCGTGAACTGTCCGTTGAGGATGACGGGGGCCTCGCGGTAGCCGGTCTCGCGCTCCGTGATGCGGATGATCTCGCCGTAGTCGAACACCTCGCCCGGCTTCATCTCCCAGCCGTCGAGCGTGCGCGCCGTCTCCGAGACGTTGAACGCCCGCCCCTGCGAGCTGGTCCGATAATCGGTCGAAAACGAAGCGATCCGCCGCTCGACGCCCTCCGCCTTCAGCGACTCGACCGTCTTGGCCGGCGCGACCGAGCGGAGCAGCAGCGGCGTCTCGCGGGAGGCTTCGCGGCCGAGCTCCCGCAGCAGCGCCGGCCCGTCCAGGCCGCGCAGCCGCGCGCCGGAGCGGGCCGGGGCGGGCTCGGCGGGGCCGAGCCCGGCGGAGGCCCAGCGCAGCAGCTCCGCATGCTGGCGGTCCAGATCGAGATGCATGACGCTGCGCCCGGGCGTATAGACGACCTGGTCGTAGGAGGTGATCGTCCGCACGGCGTCCACCGGCTTGCGCTCGTCGTAAAAGCCCCATTCCGAGCGGATCGCCGCGTCGAACGCCTGCCGGTCGTCCAGCAGCCGAACGGGCAGCTGCCGCTCCCAGCGCCAGCGGTACTTGGCCCGCTCCCAGGCCGAGCCGGTGCCGAGCCGTTTCAGCGCGGCCTCCGCGCCGCTCGCATCGAGCCGCAAGCCGAGCTCGGCGAGCGTCCAGCCGCGGCTGCGCTCGGCGCCGCTCTCGCCCGCCGTAGCGCCGTCTGCGGCCTGCGCCGGAGCGCCCCTGTCGCCGGAGCTTGCCGTCCCTGGCGACGGTGCTCGGCTGCTCGCTCCGTCCGCTGCGCCGCCGCTGCCGGCCGCGTCCGCGGCGGCAGGCTTGTCCGCGCCGAAAGAGGCGGACGGGGTTCCGTCCGCCAGCGTCACGACGCGGCTGTCGAGCGCCTGCCGGTACGTCTGCAGCAGCTGCAGCGCTTCGGCGCGGTGCAAGCCTCCAAGCGGCAGGCCGGCGGCTTCCGTGCCGGCGGGCACCTTGTCCTTGGAGCCGTAGATCCAGAGCATCCCCCAGATGGCGGTGGCTGCCAGCGTCAAGGCGAGCACGACGATGAGCAGCAAATGAAGCCTTTTCACAGGACCATCCTCCCTCCGACAAGCTGTCTCCTAGATCTATGCCGGGAGGCGGACGATTATATCCGGCAGATGGGCATTCATGGTAAACTATCCGCTGAAAGGGGCGGAACGAACGTGACCATCAAGGTGCTCATCGCCGACGACAATTCATTCATCCGGGAAGGCATGCGGATCATCCTCTCCTCGTTCGGAGACTTCGAGGTCGTGGCCGCCGTCGAGGACGGCCTGCAGGCGGTCGATTATTGCAAGGAGCATCCGGTGGACGTGGCGCTGCTCGACATCCGCATGCCCGGCATGAGCGGCACCGAGGCGGCCCGGCTGCTCACGGAGGGCACCTCCGTCAAGCCGCTCATGCTCACGACGTTCGACGACGACGCGTCGGTCGTGGAGGCGGTGCGCTGCGGGGCCAAGGGCTATCTGCTCAAAAACAACGATCCCGAGCAGATCGCCGCCGCGATCCGCAGCGTGCACGGCGGCCATAGCGTGCTGCAGGAAGCGGTGCTCGACAAGCTGCGCTCCTTCGCTGCCGGCCTCGGAGCGCCGGCCGATGGCGCAGGAGCGCCGGCTGATGGCGCAGGAGCGCCGGCTGACGGCCGATCCGCGCTGCCTACAGAGGGGGAAAAGCCCGCCCCTGGCGGGCGAAGCAAGAGCGCGGAAGGGGCCGGCCCCGCGTCCGCGCCGTCCGCGCCGTCCGATGCGGCCCCGCCCGATGCGTCGCCCGCTGCGGAGGCGGCTCCGCCGATCGACCGCAGCCGCTTCACCGAGCGCGAGCTCGAGGTGATGGCGGGCATTGCCCGCGGCCTTTCCAACAAGGAGATCTCGCGCGAGCTGTTCCTGTCCGAGGGGACGACCGCGAACTACATCACCTCCATCCTGAACAAGACCGCTCTGGAGCATCGCACGCAGATCGCGATCTATTATCTGACCGGGAAGCTGCGCTGACATGAGCCGCCTCTGGACGATCGGCAACAAGCTGCTGCTGCTGCTCTACCTGGTCTACACGCTGTACTTCGGGCAGCAGGAGGAGCCTTCGGGCTTGCTGCTGCTGTCCTTCTTGCTGTACGCGGCGCTGAACCTATGCGTGCATCTGCTGCGGCAGCCGCGCCTGCAGCAGGCCGCCATCGCGGCGGTCATCCTCTTCCTGCTGGCCGTCTCCTGGCTGGAGGCGCCGCCGTTTCTGCTGCTGCTGCCGCTGAGCGCGTACGAGCTCGCCTCGTTCCGCGCCAGGCGGGCGGCGCCGCTGCTGGCCGCCTCGCTGCTGCCGCTGGCGGCGCTCGGCGGCGGACTGGGCGCCGCCTATGCGCTCGTCTGGAGCCTGTCCTGGTTCAACTATGCGACGCTCAGCCGGCTCCATCGACGGTCGCTCCGTCAGGAGGACGAGCTCGATCGGCTGCGCGGAGAGCTGCGCCGCTTGTCCGCCCGCATCGGCGAAGGGCAGGAGCTGCAGCGGATCGCAGAATACGCGGGCCAGCTTGAGGAGCGGAGCCGGATCGCCCAGGAGATCCACGACGGCGTCGGCCACGCGATGACCGGCGCGCTCATCCAGATGGAGGCGGCGAAGCGGCTGCTGGGGGAAGACCTGCAGCAGGCGGGCGGCCTGCTGCAGAACGCGATCGGCATCTCCAAGGGAGCGATCGAGGACATCCGGCGGACGCTCCACCGGATGAAGCCGCCGCCCGAGCAGCTCGGCATGAGCCGGCTGCGCGAAGCGGTCGATGCGTTCCGCGCCTCGAGCGGCATGCAGGCGAGCGTGACGCATGCGGGCGATCTGGAGCGGATCGGGGCGCTGCACTGGCGGATCATCCAGGGCAACGTGACCGAGGCGCTCACCAATGCCGCCCGCTACAGCGGCGCGTCGGCCGTCCATGTCGAGGTGCGCGTGCTCGGGCGCTACGTCCAGGCGGTCGTGTCCGACAACGGCCGCGGCCAGGCGCGCATCGTCAAGGGGCTCGGCATCGCCGGCATGGAGGAGCGCGCCGCGAGCGCCGGCGGCACCGTCGTCGCCGACGGCAGCGACGGCTTCCGCGTGACGACGCTGCTGCCTTGCCCGGAAGCGCAGCGCTGAGCAGGGGTGCCCGCGCGGAGCCGCCGCATGGAGCGGCAAGCGGCGCTTGCGCCGTCTGCGAAGGGCCCGCGCGCGCCGGCCGGCCGGGCTTTCCGCGCAACTCCGCCGCCAGAGCGCCTATTCGAGCCGAGTTACGCGGTTTTTCCGCGCAACTCCGCCGCCAGAGCGCCTGTTCGAGCCGAGTTGCTCGGTTTTTCCGCGCAACTCCGCCGCTAGAGCGCCTATTCGAGCCGAGTTACGCGGTTTTTCCGCGCAACTCCCCCGCCAGAGCGCCTGTTCGAACCGAGCTGCTCGGTTTTTCCGCGCAACTCCGCGGCGCGCGGCGGCGGTGAAGCGCCTCTTTTATGTCTGACCTTCAAACGCTCTAGAAGGGTTAGAAGTCGCACAATGCCGACGCCCTGCGCCAGCTTCCTCCGCTCATGAACTTTCTCATACGCAAAGGGTGAACTTATGCACTGACATGAGGTCGCCCTTTTTCGTTAGGATGGGATCAACAAGAACGCGCACGACGAAAGGAATGGGGAGCATGAACGTACTGGAGCTGCGCCAGCTGACCAAAAAATTCGGAGACTTCATCGCCGTCGACGGCATGACGCTGGACGTGAAGGAGGGCGAGATCTTCGGTTTCCTCGGCTCGAACGGTGCGGGCAAGAGCACGACGATCAACATGGTCGCCTCGCTGCTCGTGCCGACGAGCGGCGAGATCCGCATCCTCGGCCAGAATGTCCGCAAGCAGACCCGCCAGGCGAAGCTGAACCTCGGCATCGTGCCGCAGGACCTCGCCATCTACGGCGAGCTGAGCGCCTTCGAGAACGTCGCCTTTTTCGCCGGCCTGTACGGCCTGCGGGGCGCCGAGCTGAAGGCCCGCGCCGAGGAGGCGCTCGAATTCGTCGGGCTCTCGGACCGTGCCGGCGCCAAGCCGGACGGCTTCTCCGGGGGCATGAAGCGCCGCCTCAACATCGCCTGCGCGATCGCGCACAAGCCGCGCCTCATCATCATGGATGAGCCGACCGTCGGCATCGATCCGCAGTCGCGCAACTACATCCTCGGCTCGGTGCGGCAGCTCAACGAGTCCGGCTGCACCGTCATCTACACGAGCCACTACATGGAGGAGGTCGAGGAGATCTGCAGCCGCGTGGCGATCGTCGACCACGGCAAGATCATCGCCGACGGCACGAAGGAGCAGCTCAAGGCGATCATCACCGACATCAAGGAGCTGTCGATCGAGCTGAAGCCCGGCTCGCCGTACCGGCTGCAGGAGCTGCAGCAGGTGCCGGGCGTGCGCGCGGTGACGGAAAAGGAAGGCGCGCTGCGCGTGCAGAGCGATGCCTCGGTCGACAATTTGAACCGCATCCTCAAGGCGCTGATGGAAGGCGGAGCGGAAATCCGCTCGCTGCAGGAGCTCGAGCCGAATCTCGAGACGGTATTCCTGACGCTGACCGGCCGCAGCCTGCGGGATCGCTGAGGAGGCTGGACCGATGACCCCTATGCTGCGCATCGCGCTCAAAGAAATCCGGACCGACTTCCGCGATCGGAAGACGTTTTTCCTGCTGCTCGGCTTCCCGCTGCTGCTCATCCTCATTCTCGGCACGGCGCTGTCCGGCTCCTTCGACTCGGAAAGCGGCGCCGTCCTCAAGCCGCAGGTGCTCGTCCAGGACGCCAGCGGCGGCGACAAGCCGCTTGCCGAGGCGTTCGCCGCGTTCCGCCGCCAGGCCGAGACGAATGGCGTCGTCTTCACCGACGCCTCGGGCACAGCCGACGGCACCGCCGAAGTCGAAGCGGGCCGCTACGACAGCTTCGTGCGGCTGACTCCCTCCGGCATGGAGGTGCACGGCAGCACCCGCCATCCGATCGAGAGCAACATCGCGCAAGGCATGCTGCAGGCGTTCGCCGACCGCTACAACGCGGCGGCGGCGATCGGCGCGCAGCGGCCCCAGGCGCTGCAGAGCGCTTTCTCCGCCTCCGAATCGGCCGGCGGTTATGTGCAGGAGCGCTCGATCGACGAGAACCGCAAGCCCGGCTCGATGGACTACTACGCGCTGGCCATGACCGTGGCGGTCGCGCTGTGGGGAGCCCTGTCCTCCGTGCGCCTCGTCGCCGGCGAGAGAGCGCAGGGCACCGCGGCCAGGCTGATGGCGGCTCCGGTGCGCAAGAGCGACATCTTCGCCGGCAAGGTGCTGGGCAACGTCGTCGTGAACAGCGTCTGCATCCTGGCGGTCGTGCTCCTCAGCAAGTGGGCGTTCGGCGCCTACTGGGGCGACAACCTGCCGCTGGCGCTGGCGCTGCTGCTGACCGTCGTGCTGCTGGCGACGAGCCTCGGGCTGTTCTTCAGCTATTTGCTGCAAGGCAAATCGGCAGGCGGAGTCGTCATGCTGCTCGTGCAGCTGGCCGCCTTTTTCGGAGGCGCGTACTTCCCGGTCTCGACGAAGGCCGCGGACGCCAGCCTTCTCAACCTATGGTCGCCGGTCTACTGGGCCAACTCCTCGCTGTCGCGGCTCGTCTATGAGGGTCAGATCGCGCCCGCTCTGCAGACGATGGCGCTCAACCTGGGGCTGGCGCTGCTGCTGCTCGCCGCATCGGCCTGGCATATGAATAAAAAGGAGGAATTGTAGCATGATCAAGGACTTGGCTTGGCTGTTCGGCTTCATGCTGCGCGGCACGTTCCGTAAGCGGAGCAGCTGGATGCTCTATCTGGGCCTCCCGGTCGTCGGCGTGCTGACCTCCGTGCTGCTCTACTCCGGCACGCAGTCGCCGCCGCTGCGGGTCGCGATCGTGAACGAGGACGGAGCGGCGCGCATCGCCGCCGATACGGCCGCCTATGTCGGCGGCCTGCGCGAGGTGCAGGTTCAGGAGCTCGGCCGCGAGGAAGCGAAAAAAGAAATCGCCTCCGGCAGCCTGGACGTGGCGCTCCTGCTGGAGCCTGGCTTTTCGGCCGCCGCCGCCGCGGGCCATCCGCAGGGAATCGCCCTGGAATCGGTCAAGGGAGCGTCGGTGACGGCTTACGTCAAAAGCATGCTGGACGCCTACCTGTCGAATGTCGCGGCGATCAGCCGGGCGGCGGACGGAGACGGCGCGGCGTTCGAGGCGATGTACGCCGCTTATCGCGACGGCGCGTTCAAGCTGACGGCGGAGTCCGCCCGCGATACGTCGGTCGCCCGGTCGATGAGCGCGCAGGCGATCGGCTTCCTCATCCTGTTCATGCTCATGTCGGCCGTGAATCTGTCCGAGATGCTGCTCAAGAGCCGCGAAAACCGCACCTACCTGCGCATCCTGTCCTCGCCGGTGCCGGCCGGCACGTACGTGCTCGCCAATACGCTCGTCAATTTGTCGGTCATGGCCGTGCAGATCGCGCTGGCGCTCGGCGTGATGCGCTTCGGCTTCGGCATCGACGCCGGCATGCCGCTCGCCGAGCTCGGAGCCCTGCTGCTGCTGTTCGGCCTCGTCTCGGTCAGCCTGTCGCTCGCGATCGTCGCCTTCTCCCGCAGCTCGGCGATGGCGAGCGCGCTCTCGAACTTCATCATCACCCCGAGCTGCCTGCTGGCGGGCTGCTTCTTCCCGGCGAGCATCATGCCGGAGACGATCCGCCGCATCGGCGACTTCATGCCGCAGCGCTGGGTGCTGACGTCGATCGACGCCCTGCAGAGCGGCCGATACGCCGACATTCCGCTCCACATCGCGGTGCTGCTCGCCTTCGCGCTGGTGTTTTTCCTGGCGGCGGCGTTCAAGCTCGGGAGGAGCGACGATACGCGCAGCTTCGTGTAACGGACCCGCATCGAACCCAAGCCCTCTTTCCGAGACGCTTGGGTTTTGTTCTTTTCAGCGAAAAAAAGAGCTCCTGGCATTGACGCGACACCATAAGGTGTCGTATTCTAAATGGGCCACCAAATGGTGTCGTATCGACCGGCATGGCGGACGGGGCAGGAAACCGAACCGATGAGGAGGAAATAAAGATGAGCATGCAGACCGGCACGGCAGCGAGCTTGAACGCAAGTCCGCGATCCCGAGGGAAAGCGGCCGCATATTGGACCGTCACGCTGTTTTTCGCGGCGGCGATGCTGCTGAGCGGACTTGGCCAGCTGATGCGGCTGGAAGGGAACATCGAGCTGGTGCGGAATCTGGGATACCCGCTTTACCTCATGACCATCCTAGGAATCTGGAAGGCGCTAGGGGTCGTCGCAATCGTCGTTCCCGGCTTTCCCCGGGTGAAGGAATGGGCTTACGCCGGCTTCTTCTTCCTCATGACGGGAGCGGCATGGTCCCATGCGCTCGACCATGAGTACGGTTTTCCGGTTTTCCTCCCGCTGGCGTACGCCGCTCTCGCCGCCGCTTCCTGGGCGCTGCGTCCGCGCAGCCGCAAGCTTTGAGCTTCAGGAGCGCCGCGGGCGCCCGCCCGCCGGGCTCGTGAGCCGGTCTGAGCCGGACTGAGCCGGTCCATGCACAACAGGTAAGGGAGAGGACGTCATGAGCGAGAACGGCCCGCAGCGGGATGTGTTCGAAGCCATTGCAGATCCGACCCGGCGCCGGCTGATCCAGATGCTGGCCGCAAAAGAGGAGATTCCGCTTCATGAACTGACGGCGCCGTTCGCCATGGGGCGGACGGCCGTATCCAAGCATCTGGCCATCCTCAAGGAGGCCGGGCTGGTGGCGGACCGCAAGGTCGGCCGGGAGACGCGATTCAGGCTGAACGCCGCTCCGCTCCGGGAGATTCAAGACTGGGTGGCTTTCTATAGCAAGTTTTGGAGCGCCAATATGGCGCGTTTGAATCAGCTTTTACTCGAGGAGGAAGAACAACGATGAGCCAGACGTTAACGATGGATTTTCCGTTTTCGACGACGGTCGAGCAGCTGTGGTCCGCTTTGACCGACTCCAAGAAGCTCGCCAAGTGGGTCGCCAACATCCATACCGGGGAGCCGATGGACAATGATTTCGAGCCGGTCGT
Organism: Paenibacillus sp. FSL W8-1187; assembly: GCF_037965485.1. Taxonomy (NCBI): domain Bacteria; kingdom Bacillati; phylum Bacillota; class Bacilli; order Caryophanales; family Paenibacillaceae; genus Paenibacillus; species Paenibacillus sp. FSL W8-1187. Next base: position 5,039,699 of record NZ_CP150181.1, on the reverse strand, counting down.
CGGCCGCCGCTTCCAGTTCCGCACGACGCCGAACCAGTGGTGGGACGGAGTCATCTCCGGCGAGGTGCTGGTCGTGGAGGAGCCGACGAAGCTGTCCTATACCTGGACCAGCGCCATGGAGGAGCATACGATCGTATGGACGCTGCAGGAGCTCGGTGGCGGCAAGGTCAACCTCCATCTGGAGCAGACCGGCATCTCGACGTCCCAAGCCGTCGAAGGCGCCCGCTTCGGCTGGGGCAAATGGCTGGCCGAGCTGGAGAAGCTTGTCGCCTAGCTGCGGAAAGGCCGGCTCGCGGGGCCGGCCGACAACGGAATCGAAGAGAGGGGGTTCGGCATGACAGCGAATGCGACGAACGCGCGAGTCGATGTCTTTATCAAAAAGGCGCAGAAGTGGAAGGAGGAGTACGAGCTGCTGAGGCAGATCGTGCTCGACTGCGGGCTGTCCGAGGACTATAAGTGGATGCATCCCTGCTACACGCTGGGAGAGGCGAATATCGCGCTCATTCACGGCTTCAAGGACTACTGCGCGCTGCTTTTCCCTCAAGGGGCGCTGCTGAAGGACCCGCAAGGCATCCTCGTCCAGCAGACCGAGAACGTGCAGGCGGCTCGCCAGCTCCGCTTCACGAGCGCGCAGCAGATCGAGGAGATGAAAGAGGTCGTGACGGCGTATGTGCTCGAAGCCGTCCAAAACGAGAAGGCCGGGCTGAAGGTGAAGCTGAAGGAGACGGAGGCGTTCCCCATGCCGGAGGAGCTGGAAGCGCGGTTCGCCGAGATGCCGGAGCTCAAGACGGCCTTCGACGCGCTGACGCCGGGCCGGAGGAGAGCTTATCTGCTTCATTTCTCGCAGCCCAAGCAAGCGAAGACCCGCGTGTCCCGGATCGAGAAGTGGACGCAGCCGATCCTGGAGGGAAAGGGCTTGAACGACTAGCCGGTTTCGGCTTGGATGGAGATGGGCATACAGAGGAGAGGAAATCCAATTCAGGAGGCATCGCATGGACACCTCATCCTCGCCATCTGGCAAGCCTTCCCGCTTGCCTCAGCTCCCGGAGTCGCTCTGGCGGGCGACGACGGAGCTGCCCTCATTCCCGTCGCTCCGGGGCACCGTCCGGGCGGACGTCGCCATCGTCGGCGGCGGCATCGCCGGCATTACAAGCGCCTACCTGCTGACCAAGCAAGGCTTCAAGGTCGTCCTGCTGGAAGCCGGACTGCTGCTCGACGGCACGACGGGCCATACGACGGCCAAGATCACCGCCCAGCACGGGGCGATCTACGGCAAGCTGCTCAAGCATCTGGACCGGGAGCAGGCCAAGCAGTATTTCGACGCCAACGACGAAGCGCTCAAGTGGATCGTCCGGACCGTCGCCGAGCTCGGCATCGAGTGCGGGCTGAAGACCGAGGACGCCTACCTGTACGCGGACAACGAGGCAGATCTCGAGACGCTGCGTCAGGAGTGGAAGGCATACGAGCAGATCGGCCTGCCCGGTGAGTGGGTCGACAAGCTGCCGCTCGAAGGGCTTGCGGAGCTCGGCGCGATCAAGCTGCCGGGCCAGGCCCGCTTCCATCCGCTGCAGTATTTGCAGGCGCTGCTGCAGGAGGCGCTGAAGCAGGGCCTCGTCGTCCATGAATACACGACCGTGACGGACAAGGTCGAGGAGGGCAAGCAGGACGGCCGGCTCAAGCTGCGCACGGCCGCCGGCGGCACCGTCGACTGCAGCTGGGCGCTGTCCGCCTCGCATTTCCCGTTCACGGACGGCGGCGGACTGTACTTCTCGCGGCTGCATGCGCAGCGTTCGTACGTGCTGGCGGTCGAGGCGGAAAAGCCTTTTCCCGGCGGCATGTACTTGTCCGTCGGCCAGACGGTGCGCTCGCTGCGCGCGGCCGAGCTGGACGGCCGTCCGGTCGTGCTCGTCGGCGGCGAGAACCACAAGACCGGCCAGGGGCCGCCGATGATCGAGCACTACGAGGCGCTGGAGCGATACGCCGACTCCCTGCTCGGCGTCCGCAGCATCGCGTACCGCTGGTCGGCGCAGGATCTGACGACGCTCGACGAGATGCCTTACATCGGCCCGATCCGGGACAAGCATCCGAACCTGCTGATCGCCACCGGCTTCAACAAATGGGGCATGACGACCGGCACGCTGGCGGCGCTCACGTTCGAGGAGATGGTCCGCACCGGGCAGAGCCTGCATCTGGAGCTGTTCAAGCCGTCGCGCTTCCATGCCGACCCGTCGATCAAGACGTTCGTCCGCGAGAACCTGAACGTCGCCGGACAGCTGCTCGCCGGCAAGCTGGACTCGCCGATGGAATCGCCGGAGGCGCTCGCGGCCGGCCAGGGCGGCGTCGTCAAGGTCGCCGGCAAGCGCGCCGGCGGCTATCGCGAGCCGGGCGGCGCGCTGCATCTGGTCGACACGACCTGCACGCATATGGGCTGCGAGTGCAAGTGGAACGCGGGCGACCTCAGCTGGGACTGCCCTTGCCACGGCTCGCGGTTCGGCTATGACGGCACGGTGCTGGAGGGCCCGGCCATCGAGCCGCTCAAGCGGCTGGAGCTTCCGCGGGCGGAGGGCTGACGCTTCGTCGCGGACCGGGAGGTGGGGGAATTCCCGGCAAGGAGAGGATAGGCCGCTGCTAGAGAGAACTCCGTAGCCGCGAGCTATAGTGAATAACGTCGAATCCTGGTATAATCAGGAAGCAGAAAGGGAACGGGCTTTATGGGCGGTCTAGGTTGAGCCTCTCGGAAGGGAGGTCATGCCATGACGGTTAAGGATGCGTTGGATCTTATGATCGGCTTCGGCGGGCTGCTGCTCGCCTTGTTATCGCTGGTCGTTTCGATCGTCGCCCTTAACAAAAAGAAATAGGCCGCCCGCCCTGGAAGGTAGCGACCTATTCCTATGAGTTGATATCCTGCCAGCCTAACCGCTCTTAAAGCGGCCGATCTGCCAAGCCGTGGACGTTACAGCGTCTGCGGCTTGTTTATGTTATGCATTCTACTCCCATATTATCACAAGTCCGCCGTAATTGAAACCGCCAGCAGCCTTGGACGGCCCGTGCCGATCAAGGTTTTTCAACGTTTTCAAGAAAACCAAAACCGAACCCTCGCTCTCCCCGTCTAATAGCGAAGGTGAACGAGAAAGGACGGCGAGGGAATGCCGGAGCGCATGGAACAACGGGGCCAAGAAGCGGCAGAGCTCGTCCGCCGGGCGCAGAAGGGCGAGGACGAGGCGTTCATCGAGCTGATGGCCGGGGCCAAGGAGCAGCTGCTGCGCATCGCGCTCGCCTATCTCCGGGACGAGGAGGCGGCGCTCGAATGCCTGCAGGAGACGACCTGCCGCGCTTACGCGGCGCTTGGGAGGCTGCGCCAGCCGGAGCATGTCCGCACCTGGCTCGTCCGCATCCTGCTGAGCGCCTGCGCCGATGAGCGCAGGCGGCGCAAGCGGCAGCAGCCGGTGCCGGTCGTGCCGGAGAGCGCGGCGGGCGGCGAGCATCCGGGCGCGCGGCTGGAGCTGGAGGAGGCGGTGGCCGGCCTCGAGCCCAAGCTGCGCCAGCTCGTGCTGCTGAAGTATGCGGAGGACATGACGGTGGCGGACATCGCGCGGACGCTGGAAAAGCCGGAGGGCACGATCAAGACATGGCTGAACCGGGCGCTGCGGCAGCTGCGCCGGGAGCGCGGCGCGAAGGAGGGGATGGAGCATGGATGATCGGCATGGAGAACGCTTGGATCCGAAGCTCGATCGGCATGGAGAAAGGCTGGAGCGGGAGCTTGCCGAGCTGGGCGGACGCCCGCCGTCGCCGGAGCTGCTGCTGCGCGCGGATGCCGCTATTGCCGCGGGCATGGCGCAAGGCCGGCTTCGCCGCCGCAGCCGTCGCCGCTGGCAGCGCCTCGGCTCTGCGGCGCTGACGCTTGCGCTCGTGCTGGCGGTCGGACTCGCGTCGATCCGCATCTCGCCGGCTTTCGCTTCGGCAGTGAGGCAGCTGCCCGGCATGGCGGCGATCGTGGACGCGATCCGCGAGGAGTACAGCCTGAACCGGACGGTGCAGGACGCGCTCGACGAAGGCTACCTGCAGCCGCTGCATTTGACCCAGGATCACGAGGGCGTAAAGGTGACGCTGGAGGGGCTGGTCGCCGACGACTATCGGATGATGTTCGTGTATACGGTGGCGGGACTCGGCGAGAACGAGCATGCGGATGTGGGAAAGGTGAAGGCGCTTGACCGAAACGGACAGAGCGTCATCGAGGGAGCGGGCTTCTCGTTCGACGGGAGGGAGGAGGCGGTCAAGCGCCAGACGATGGAGCTGATGCTGCAGCCAGGCAGTCCGCTCCCCGATTGGCTCGACCTGCAAGTCGAGGTGAACGGAGCCCCGTACCGCTTCCAGTTTCCCGTCGACCGCGAGCTGTTCGCCGACAAGTCGCGCACGCTGCCTTTGGAGGAGACGATCTCGATTGAAGATCAGCAGCTGCGCTTCACGAGCATGCGCATCTCGCCGCTGAGCGTCGCCATCGAGGCGGAGTACGACCCGGCCAACACGATGAAGCTGTACGGCCCCGTCGACATGAAGCTGACGGATGATTCCGGCACGGAGTGGGGAGGAGTCGGCTATTCGGCGGGCAGCTTGGAGGAGCACAAGGTGCGCTTCGAGTTCCAAAGTCCTTATTTCCGCCAGCCCAAGTCGCTCTACTTGAGCGGCAAGACGTTCCGCGCCTTGCCGAAGGACAAAGGCCTCATCGTCCTCGACGCGGAGAAAGGCGAGCTGCTGGCAGCGCCGGACGACCGCCTGAAGCTGATCTCCAGCAGCGTGGATGCGAAAGGAATGAAGCTCGGCTTCGAGCTGCGCGTCGACGGGCCGGACTCTCCATCGCGCTCCTACTCGGTGCTCGGCAGCGATTTTACCGATGCGGGCGGCAGAAGCTTCGGGCTGCATCTGCAAGGGGGCACGGAGACGAGCGACCCGGAAGGAAGGCAAAAGCTCAGCTACACGTACGGCCCCGGCGACTACAAGCAGCCGCTGACGTTCGAGATCTCCAATTATCCGAATTATATCGAAGGCGAGTACCGGATCCGGCTGCCTCTGGAAGAGCTCCCGCCGGAACAATAGATCATCTCCTCCGAAGCCGCTCTGCGAAAGCAGGCCGGCTTCTTTTTTTCGACATTTATCTACAAAGCGAGAGCCGCTAGCCGATGTAAATAAGGAGGCTTGAAACGCTCCGGTCCGGAGCATTCGACAGTCTTGCCGCCTGCGGCGATGTCGAAAGCCCGCGCCTCAGCGCGGCGAACGATGAGAATTGTGAAAATGAAGGAGAAAACGGCTTTCTGGAAAGGAAATCCGGTTTTTCTGTCGAACAGTCATAAGCGGAAAAAAGACAGGATGTGAGCGATACCCGTGATTGAAATGATGGACATCTGGAAGACCTACCCGAACGGCGCTCATGCGCTCAAGGGCATATCCGTGGTCATCGACCGCAATGAATTCGTGTACATCGTCGGGCCTTCCGGCGCCGGCAAGTCCACGTTCATGAAGCTGATCTATCGCGAGGAGTTCCCGACCAAAGGGCAGCTGTTCGTGAACGGCTTCAATATAGGCAAGCTCAAGCCGCGCAAGATCCCGTACGTGCGGCGCAATATCGGCGTCATCTTCCAGGATTACCGGCTGCTGCCCAAGCTGACCGCCTACGAGAACGTCGCGTTCGCGATGGAGGTCATCGAGGCGCCGCGCAAGCTGATGAAAAAGCGCACGATGGAGGTGCTCGAGCTCGTCGGGCTCGGCGGCAAGCATGCGCATCTGCCCGCCCAGCTGTCCGGCGGCGAGCAGCAGCGCGTCGCGATCGCGCGCGCGATCGTCAACAACCCGAGCGTCATCGTCGCCGACGAGCCGACCGGCAACCTCGATCCTGAGACGAGCTGGGGCATCATGAACCTGCTCGAGGAGATCAATTTCCGCGGCACGACTATCGTCATGGCCACCCATAACCGCGAGATCGTCAACACGCTGCGCAAGCGCGTCATCGCCATCGAGAACGGACTGATCGCGCGCGACCAGGCGAGAGGGGAATACGGCTATGAAGCTTAGGACGCTGGCGAGGCATCTGCGCGAGGGCGTCCGCGGCATCTTCCGCAACGGCTGGATGAGCTTCGCGTCGATCAGCAGCATCTTCATCTCCCTGTTCATCCTCGGCGTATTCGTGCTGCTGGCGCTCAACGTCAGCAAGCTCGCCGACCAGCTCGAGAGCCAGGTCGAGATTCGGGCGTTCCTGCAGCTGGACGCTACGGCGGAGAGCGCCGCCGCGCTGGAGACCAAGCTGCGCGCCATCCCGGAGGTCAAGAGCGTGGAGTACCGCACGCCGGAGCAGAACCTGCAGGAGATGAGCGAGATGCTCGGCGCCGACGGCAAGCAGCTGCTGGAGGACTACCAGGGCGAGGACAACCCGCTGCCGGCGAGCTTCACGATCGAGGTGTACGACCCGCAGACGATCGCGGCCGCCGCGTCGCAGGTGCAGGCGGTCAGCGCCGCGCAGGACCCGCCGGCGTTCCAGCAGATCAAGTACGGCCAAGGCACGGTCGAAACCTTGTTCAAGATCACGGGCGCCGTACGCAACATCGGCCTCATCATCGTCGCCGGACTGGCCGTGACGGCGATGTTCCTGATCGCCACGACGATCAAGACGACGATCATCGCCCGTCAGCGCGAGATCGGCATCATGAAGCTGGTCGGAGCGACCAACGCGTTCATCCGCTGGCCGTTTTTCGTCGAGGGGGCGCTGATCGGCTTCCTTTCCTCGGCGCTGACCGCCGCCGTCGTCGTGCTCGGCTACGGCGAGCTCATCCGCCAGTCCGAGTTCGACCTCGGCCTGATGAGCATCCGGCTCGTCTCGATGGAGGAGGCGGCCGGCATCATCGTTCCGGTAACGATCGGCATCGGCACGCTGCTCGGCGTGTGGGGAAGCGTGTTGTCCGTCCGCAGATACTTGAAAGTGTAGGAGGAAAGCAGCTTGAACAGAACGATCCGCAAGCTGGCCGGCTCCGTGCTCGCCGGCGCGCTTATCCTGACCGCCATGCCGCAAGCGGCCGGCGCGCTGTCGCAGTCCGAGAAGATCAACCGCGAGCTCAAGCAGGTCCGCGAGCAGATGCAGGCGGCCGCGCAAGGGCGCAAGCAGGCCGATGCGCAGTCCAAGACCGTGCTGACGCAAAAATTCTACACCGCCGAATCGCTCAAGGCGATCATGACCGAGATCGACACCGTCGGCTCGCGCATGAGCGCCGTCCAGTCGCAGGTATCCAGCACGACGCAGGCGCTGGAGCAGACAGCCCGCGAGCTGGACGAGGCGGAGCAGCGGATCGCCCGGCAGGACGAGCGGCTGCAGTCGCGCATGCGCGTCACTTACATGAACGGCCGCGTCAGCTACCTCGACGTGCTGCTGAACGCGACGAGCTTTTCCGACTTCCTGGGCCGTCTCGACTCGCTGCACACGATCATGGTGCAGGACAAGGAGACGCTGTTGGACCGCAAGCAGGACAAGCAGCTCGTCATCGCCAAAAAAGCCGAGGTCGAGCAGAAGCTGGCCGAGGTGAAGAGTCTGTACGCCAAGGTGGCCGAGTACCAGCAGGTGCTGGCCAGCAAGGAAGCGCAGAAGACGCAGCTGATCTCCTCCTACAACACCAAGCTCGACGAGCTCGGCGACATCAGCGAGGAGCAGGAGAAGCTGCTGCTGGAGCTGGCCGCCAAGGAATCCGCGCTCATCAAGAAGAAGAACTCGCTGAAGACGACCTACAGCGGGGGCCAGCTCGGCGCGCCGGTGAAGGCCTCGTACCGGCTCAGCTCGCCGTTCGGCTATCGCATCCACCCGATCAGCGGCACTCGCAAGCTCCATGCCGGCGTCGACATGGCCGCTCCGGCGGGCACGAACATCTACGCTGCGGAAGGCGGCATCGTGCTCGTCGCCCAGTGGTGGAGCGGCTACGGCAACTGCATCGTCATCGACCATGGCGGCGGGCTGTGGACGATCTACGGCCATATCCGCGACGGCGGCATCCTGGTGGAAAAGGGCCAGACCGTCAAGCGCGGCGAGCATATCGGCGAGGTCGGCTCGACCGGCAACTCGACCGGCAACCACCTGCACTTCGAGGTGCGCAAAAACGGCGAGCCGGTCAATCCGCTTCCTTACTTGAAAGGCAAAGCGAACTGAGGAATGCGGCGAAACGCGGGCATGGCGCCCGCGGCTCAAGCAACAGGAAGGAACCGTCCGGGCGATTCGCTTGGACGGTTTTTTGCTATACTGGATTTAGGAAGATGTGGGAAACGAATTCAGAAGGACGGTGATCGCATGGATGCGCGCCTGGACCTGGATATCGCGGTGGACGAGATTGAAAAGGCCGTCTCGCCGGATCTCCTCCTGCTCTTCGGCTCGGCCGCGGCCGGTCGGATGCGGGCGGACAGCGATATCGATCTCGCCTATTACGGCGGCAAGCCGCTCTCTGCTTACGAAAGGTTCCTGCTGGCGCAGAAGCTGGCCGGCCGGCTGGGCAGGGAGGTCGACCTGGTCGATCTGAAGGAAGCTTCGACGGTCATGCAGATGCAGATTTTAAGCGAAGGCCATACGCTCCGCTGCAAGGACGAAGACCTGGATCTCCGGCTCCGGACTCAGGTCTATAAAATGTATGCCAAGCTCAACGAGGAGCGTTCGCCCGTGCTGCGGTCGATCCGGGAAAGGGGGAGCATCTATGAAGCATGACGTCATCCTCAATAAAGCGGCAAACATCGAACGCTGTTTGAGACGGATCGGAGAAGTGTATCAAGGGAGACCCGAACACCTGAACGACTTTACGAAGCAGGACTCGATCGTGCTCAATCTTCAGCGCGCCTGCGAAGCGAGCATCGACTTGGCGATGGCGGTCGTGGCATCAGGCAAGCTCGGCGTGCCGCAGACGAGCCGGGACGCCTTTGAGCTGCTGGAGCAGAGCGGACGGCTTGACTCCGAATTGGCGGACAAGATGAAGGCAATGGTCGGCTTCCGGAATATCGCCGTACATGATTATCAGAAGCTTAACCCGGATATCCTCCGCTCCATCCTGGATCTGCATCTAGGGGACTTCACAGACTTCGCCCGCGCGATGCTCGCTTCGGACGGCTAGCCGGCAAGCCGCCTCGCGGCTCCTGCCATCGTTGCCAAATAATCCGCTCCTCTCTGTCGCATACTAAGCGGCGGAAGATCCGGCTCCCGTGCAGGAGCGCCGGACGAAGAGAGGAGAGGGAGCATGAACCGAAACGAAAACGCAGCGGCCGGGCCGCGCCTGCTGAAGGCGGTGCTGTCGGCGTCGCTGGCCGCGGCGCTGCTGCTGGGAGGAGCATGGCCGGCGGGAGAGGCGGGCGCGAAGCCGGCATCAGCGGAAGCGGCGCGCCCGGCGCAAGCCGGAGAGCGTCAGGACGCCTCCGCCGGCTTGACCAAGGAGGAGGCGCAGCGGCTGAGCGCCGTGATGGAGCTGATCCAGCGCCAATATTACGAGCCGGTCGACCGCGACAAGCTCATCAGCGGCGCGCTCAGCGGCATGGTGCAGGCGCTGGGCGACCCTTATTCGACCTACATGGACGCCGGGGCGGCGAAGCAGTTCTCCGAGACGGTCGAAGGCGCGTTCGGCGGCGTCGGCGCGGAGGTGACGTCCGAGAGCGGCAAGGTCGTCATCGTCTCGCCGATCAAGGGCTCCCCGGCCGAGAAGGCCGGCCTGCAGGCGAAGGACGTCATCCTGTCCGTGAACGGCGTCGGCCTGTCCGGACTGCCGATCTCCGAGGCGGTCGCCAAGCTGCGCGGGCCGAAGGGCAGCGCGGCCGAGCTGGTCATCCTGCGGGCGGGAAGGGCCAATCCGTTCGCGGTGAAGCTGATGCGCGCCGAGATCGACATCGAGACGGTCGAAGGCAAGCGGCTGGCGGACGGCATCGGCCTGATCGAGATCCGCCAGTTTTCGCTGAATACGGCCGACCGGTTCGCGGCTGAGCTGGCCAAGCTGGAGAAGCGCGAGCTCAAAGGGCTCGTCATCGACGTGCGCAACAATCCCGGCGGCATCCTGCCGGTCGTGGAGCGGATCGCGCAGCCGTTCGTGCCGAAGGGGAAGCCCATCCTGCAGATCGCGCAGCGCGGGGCGAAGCCGGAGCAGGTGCTGTCGGAGGGCGGCGGTAAGCCGTATCCGGTCGCGGTGCTGATGAACAAAGGCAGCGCCAGCGCCTCGGAAATCCTCGCCGGAGCGCTGCAGGAATCGGCGGGCGCGGTGCTCGTCGGCGAGACGTCTTTCGGCAAGGGGACCGTGCAGGTCAGCTACGACCGCCAGCTCGAGGGCGGGCTCGTCAAGATGACGATCGCCAAGTGGCTGACCCCGAGCGGCGGCTGGATCCACAAGCGCGGCATCAAGCCGGATGTGGCGGTCCGTCCGCCCGCGCTGTACGCCGCGACGCGGCTGTCCAAGACGGCCACGATCCCCGCCGATGCGATCAGCGACGACGCGAAAAGCCTGCAGGTCATGCTGAAAGGGCTCGGCTACGACCCCGGACGCTTGGACGGCTATTACAGCAGCGGCACCGCCGAGGCAGTGCGCGGCTTCCAGCGGGCCAGCGGCCTGCGGGCGAGCGGCCAGGCCGATCCGGCGACCCAGCGCAAGCTGGAGGAGGCGGTGCAGGCTTGGGTCAGCGGAGACGAGCATGACACGCAGCTCGAGGCGGCCGTGCAGGCGCTTCGCGAGGGCAAGGGGGCGCCGCGGCATTGAGCAGGGGCGCCTTCGACCAGAGGCCAGATTCTTCCTTCAGGGGAGGAATCCGGCCTCTGCGCGTCGAAACCATACGGTCTAGCCAGCCTGAAGGAAAATGAGGTGCTTGCTTGGAACTGACATTGGAGCTGCTGCGGCAGTACGGCTCGGCGGCGCTTGGGCTGCTGGCGCAGCCTTATTATTATTTGGCCTTGATCGTTATGGGATTCCTCTATCGACGGCTCGCCGTCACGGAGCGTTCGCACTTCCACGTGCGGCTGCATGCCTGGCCGCTGCTGCTGCTCCGGGCCGCTGGATGGGGCTTGCTGGCGGGCGCCGGCGTCAGCATCGCCGCCGCCTTCATCGGCGCGGCGCTGACGCCGGATGCCGTGCTTTGGCTCTGGGGCACGGCCGCTGCGCTCGCCCTGCTGCGCGTACGCTTCCTATGCTTCGCCTACAGCGCAGGCGTGCTGGGCGTGCTGCAGGCAGCCAGCGGCTTGCTGTCGCTGGAAGAAAGCGGCGGGACGGCCGGACGGCTCGGGACGTCGCTGGCGGCGCTCGACATGCCGGGCCTGCTGCTGCTCGTCGCTCTGCTGCATGTCGCGGAGGCGCTGCTCGTAAAGAGGGATGGGCAGCGACTCGCCTCGCCGCTTTATTTGGAGGGCAAGCGGGGCAAGCTGATCGGCGGCTACTCGCTGCAAGGCCTGTGGCCCGTGCCGCTGCTGCTGCTCGTGCCGGCCTCCGGCGGAGCGGAAGGTGCCGCTGCCGCGCTGCCCTGGACGCCGCTGCTCGGCGGAGAGGGCTGGAGCGCCGGCTGGACGGTGCTGGCGCTGCCGGCCGTCATCGGCTTCACGGACCTGGCGCTGTCCGAGCTGCCCAAGCAGGCGGCCCGCCTCGCCTCGCGCCGGCTGCTGATCTACAGCCTGATCCTCGGCGCGCTTGCGCTGGCGGCGTCGTACGCGCGGCCGCTCGTCCTGGTCGCTTCGCTGGCGGCGCTCGGCCTGCATGAAGCGCTGACGCGGCTGGCGGAGCGCCGGGAGCGGCAGCGGCCGCCGCGGTTCGTCCATGACGAGCGCGGCCTCTGCATCCTCGGCGTGCTGCCCGGCACGCCGGCGCAGGAGATGGGGCTCGAGGCCGGCGAGGTGCTGCGCAAGGTGAACGGACGAGGCGTGCGCACCAAAGAGGAGCTGCATGCCGCCCTGCACGAGAACTCCGCCTTCTGCCGGCTCGAGGTGCTCAACCTGGACGGACAGGTCAAGTTCGTGCAGCGGGCCCGCTTCGCCGGCGAGCATCATCAGCTGGGCGTGCTGCTCGCGCCGGACGAGGATGCGGCCTACAGCGCCGTCCCGGGCCGCGGCTCCGTGCTGGCGCTGCTGCTGCGGCGTGGACACAAGGTGCGGCGCAGAGCGTCCGGCGAGCCGCCGTCCATGGAGGCTTAGGCGCGGACAAGGTCGGAGACGCGGACATGAACGCAGCTGCAGGCGCAGGGACCGGTCAGCCACGGACGCGGCCGGATGCGCAGCCGAAGTCGCGCGGTTAGGCGATGGCAGGTGCAGGTGAAGGTGTAGGCGCAGGTGCAGGTGCAGGCGCCGGCATAGGCATAGGTGCAGGTGAAGGTGCAGGCGCCGGCATAGGCATAGGTGCAGGTGCAGGTGCATGTGAAGGTGCAGGCGCAAGTGCAGGCGTAGGTGCAGGCGCCGGCGTAGGTGAAGGTGCAAGTGCAGGCGCCGGCATAGGCATAGGTGCAGGTGCAGGCGCCTGCGCAGGCGGATCGGCCCGGAACGGGCCTTTTTGCCTTGGCCAACACGATCAGGAAAGAAGGAAAAGGCATGAGCGAAGCCACAGGCCTGAAAAAGCGGCTGGCGGAAGCGGGCAAGGGCAAGGGCGCGGGCGGCATGGTGGCCTTCCTGCTCAAGTGGCTGGCGCTCGGCTCGCTCGTCGGGGCATTGGCGGGCACGGCGTCGGCGTTGTTCCTGTGGAGCCTGGAGCTGGCGACGGAGACGCGGCTGGAGCATTCCTGGCTGCTGTTCCTGCTGCCGGCGGCGGGCTTTTTCGTCAGCTGGATCTATCGGCAGTACGGAGGAACGGCGATCCGAGGCAGCAATCTGATTTTGGAAAGCATCCACGAGGGCCGCGAGCGCATCCCGCTGCGCATGGCCCCGCTCGTGCTGGGCGGCACCGTGCTGACCCATCTGACGGGCGGCTCGGCAGGCCGGGAAGGGACGGCCGTGCAGATGGGCGGCTCGCTCGCCTGGCTCGCCGGCACGCTCGTCCGGTCCGGCGCCGCCGACCGGCGCATCCTGCTGCTCTGCGGCATGGCCGGCGGCTTCGGCTCCGTGTTCGGCACGCCGCTGGCGGGCGCGGTGTTCGGCGTCGAAGTGCTGGCGATCGGCATGCTGCGGCACGGGGCGCTTTACCCTTGCCTCGTGGCCGCGCTCGTCGGCGATGCCGTGACGCGCGCCTGGGGCATCGGCCATGCCGCCTATCGGATTGGCGAAGTGCCGGCCGAAAGCTTCGGCACGCTGGCGGCCGTCGCCATCGCGGCCGTCGCGTTCGGCCTGGCGGCGAGGCTGTTCATCGCCGCCGTGCACGGCGTGCGGCGCTTGGCGACGCGGCTGGTCGCGCCGGCGCCGGGGCGCGCCGCAGCTTGCGGCGCCGTCATCGTGCTGCTGGCGCTGCTGGTCGGCGGAGGGGATTACCTTGGCCTGAGCCTGCCGCTGCTGCAGGACTCGTTCGCTCCTGCGGGGACGGTCGAGCCGTTCGCCTGGTTATGGAAGCTCGTCTTTACGGCGCTCACGCTCGGCGCGGGCTTCCAGGGCGGCGAAGTGACGCCGTTGTTCGTCATCGGCTCGACGCTCGGCCATGCGCTCGCTCCGCTGCTGCAGCTGCCGGCTCCGCTGCTCGCGGGGCTCGGCCTGGTCGGCGTGTTCAGCGCGGCGGCGAACACGCCGCTCGCGTGCTTCGTGCTCGGCCTGGAGCTGTTCGGCGCCGACGCGGCGGCCTATCTGCTCGTCGCCAGCGTCATCGCCTATCTCTGCTCGGGCTCCGCGAGCATCTACTCTTCCCAGCGGCGGACGATCCGCAAGGACGGCCGCGAGCCGGTCGGCTGAGCGAAGCCGCCTTCTGCCCGGCGGCTGTTGCAGGCTCTGCCCGGCGGTGTAAGTCGATGTCCGCCGGTGTCCGCCGAAAGGACTCTGCCGATCTCGGACTCCTCAACCCGGCGGCTCCGTTGGTCTCCAGCATGCGCCCCGACACCGGAGCTACGCGGAAAAACCGAGCAACTCGGTTCGACCGGATGCCTCGTCGGCGGAGATACGCGGAAAAACCGAGCAACTCGGTTCGACCGGATGCTCCGACGGCGGAGATGCGCGGAAAAACCGAGCAACTCGGCTCGAACGGATGCTCCGACGGCGGAGATGCGCGGAAAAACCGAGCAACTCGGCTCGAATGGATGCTCCGACGGCGGAGATGCGCGGAAAAACCGAGTAACTCGGCTTTAGTTGTTGCATTGGGGAGCGTGGATCAAGACTGCGACCCGAAAAAGTCGGGTTGCATAGTCCCGGCAGCACGCTCGGCAAGCTGCAACCCGAAAAAGTCGGGTTGCAGAGGACCGCGAGCGTGCCCGGCAAGCTGCAACCCGAATAAGTCGGGTTGCAGAAGCCCGACAGCCCGCTCGGCAAGCTGCAACCCGAAAAAGTCGGGTTGCAGAAGCCCGGCAGCGCGCTCGGCAAGCTGCAACCCGAAAAAGTCGGGTTGCAGAAGCCCAGCAGCGCGCTCGGCAAGCTGCAACCCGAAAAAGTCCGGTTGCAGAGTCCCGACAGCCCGCTCGGCAAGCTGCAACCCGAAAAAATCGGGTTGCAGAAGCCCGACTGCCGCTCGACCCGAGCGAAGCACAAAAAAAGCTCTTGCCCTCCGGTCCTTCGGACCGGGGCAAGAGCTTTTCACTTTACTTCGAGTTGCTTGCGGCATTCTCTGCCGGAGCATTCTCCGCCGGAGCGTTTTCGCTCGATCCGTTCTTCTCCGCGCTGCCGTTCGTGTTCTGCGAAGGGTCGAGCGTGTTCGTGATCGTCGCCTTGGCGCGCAGATCGGTGATGAGCGTCTGGGACAGCGTGCTCAGCTGCTGGTTCTCCAGTGTCTTCCGGATCTCTTCTTTTTTGTCCTCGAGCGTCGGGGTCGTCGCTTCCTTGCGGTCCACCAGCTTGATGATGTGGTAGCCGTAATCGGACTTGATCGGAGCGCTGATCTCGCCGATCTTCATGCCGAAGGCCGCTTCCTCGAACTCCGGCACCATCGAGCCCTTGCCGAAGAAGCCGAGGTCGCCGCCGTTGGCCGCGCTGCCCGTATCGGTGGACTTCTCCTTGGCGATCGCCGCGAAGTCGCCGCCGTTCTTAAGCTGCTTCTCGATCGCATCCGCTTCTTCCTTGGTCGCGACGAGGATGTGGGACGCCTGCACCTGCTCCGGCGTAGCGAAGCTTTCCTTGTTCTCTTCATAGTTCTTCTTGATATCCTCGTCCGACACCTTCACCTGGTCGGCGAGCAGCTTGCGCATCTGCACCTGCATGAGCATCTGCTTCTTCAGGTCGTCCAGCGACATGCCGGACTGCGCCAGCGCGTTCTCGAATTCCGCCTCGGAGGTGAAGTTCTTCTTGATGTCCTCCAGCTCGGCGTTTTCTTCTTCTTCGGTAACCGCGACGCTTTTATTGTCGGCTTCCTGGTCGACGAGCTTCATCGTGACGAGCTGGTCGAGCGCGGACTTGCCGTAGGTCGGAGCGAGCATGTCGTACAGCTCGTCCTTCGTGATCTTCTCGCCGTTGACCGTCGCGACGGCCTCGCCGCCTCTATTCGAAAAGAGGCTGACAAGCGCGATGATCAGGCCGACCGCCAGCACGAGGGAAGCGATCATCCATCCGGTCGCCGCGCCAGAGCGCTTCGGGCCGCCGCCGTCTCCGTCGCCTTGGACGCCGTCGTTGTCGAGCGGCAGATCGGCTGCTCCCGCGACCGGCGTCACCGGCACCGAGCCGAACGCGCGCTCCGGATCGGCGGTGTGCACCTCCGCATCGTACTCGGCCTCGCGGAGGGCGTCCTCGGAGCGGCGCTCCGAGACTTCCTCTTCGGCTTGAATCGTCTCTTCGGCGCGCTCGCTGCCGGAATCGCCGGCGAAGTCCGCGCCTTCGCGCGTCGCCGTATCTTCCGGCGTCAGATGGTCGTTGCCGTTCGCGTCAAGCGGATCTTTCTTATGGTCTGCCATTCGAAAATTGACTCCCTTCTGTGTGTGGACGGGACTTGTCCCGGTTGTTCGCTCCTCGCATCATATCAAATCCGGGGAGCGCTTACCTTAACGGAACATGAAAAGCAGCTGCGCTTCTTACATCTTCTCCCGGAGAAAGCCGACCGTGGCTTCCAGCGCCGCATCGAGCTCCGGCGTCGCGCCGGCGAACGGATGCGACGCCCCGAACGTATGGCTCGCGCCTTCGAGCAGCAGCGAAGGCTGCTGCGGCGCGGCTTCCTTCAGCCGGCCGAACCCCTCGATCAGCCGCGAGCTGTCCGCGTCGCCCTGGATGAGGAGGACGGGGGCGCGCAGCGAGGCGAGGCGGGCGGGGATGTCGAAGCGATCCGCGTTCCGGTCGAGATCCTCGAAAAACCCCTTGCCGATCGGCATCTGCTGGCCGGTGCGGGCGTTCGGCACGAACGCCTGGCCGTCCCTGCGCGCCGCCGCCTCGAACTCCGCGTCGAACAGGTTCGCCCGGGCGATGCCGTTCCAGGTAACGGCCGCGCGCACGATCGGATGCTCGGAAGCGAAGATGATCGCGTTGCCGCCGCCGCGGCTGTGGCCGCAGATGCCGATCCGCTTGGCGTCGGCCTGCTCCGGATGCGGCAGCTCCCGACCGACGAGCGCGGCGACGATCCGCTCCAGATCGCTCTGCTCGCGGCTGTACGTATTGAGGGCGAATTTGTTCAGCTCGTCGAATTCCTCGCCGCCGCTTACGCCGTTGCGGGAGAAGTTGAAGGTGACGGCATAAAAGCCGGCCTCCGCGATCCGCTCGGCGGCATAGGGCAGGAAGCCCCAGTCCTTGAAGCCCTTGAAGCCGTGGGCGATCAGCACGACGGGCTTGCGCCCGCCGCTCGGAACGAAGCGGACTTCGCCGCGGATTGTGCCGCCGTCGCTCAGCCTGAGCTCGAAAGGGGCTTGGCGAGGCGCTTTGGTTTCCATGCGGGTCATGCTCCTTTCACTTCATAGCTTTTCCAAATCTAAGCATAAACTTCCGTGCCCGTCAGTTCAATCTCAAGTTGCCAAGTTCAGGGCGGTTGAAACCATTCTTCGCGTTTCGCCGTCTGTGTGGTATAACGGAAGCTGAACTTATCCGCTTGCAGCATATAGAAAAGGACGCCGAGCGTCCCTTCAAGGAGATGGAACCATCATGAACAGCAAACGCAATCGAATGCCTGCCGCGTCCGCCCTGCTGCTGGCGGCGGCGTTGACCTTGTCTGCCTGCTCCGGCGCCGCCGCGCCGGAACCCGATGCTTCGCCGGGCGCTTCGGCGACCGCGTCGCCGCCGGCGTCCGCGGGAGGAGGCGGGAGCTCCGCTTCCCCATCGCCGAGCTTGACGCCTTCGCCGTCGTCCTCGCCGACTGCAAAGCCATCGTCCTCGCCGTCCGCCAAGCCGAGCTCGAAGCCGTCCGCCAGTCCGGCGGGGGCGAAGGGCGGCTCCACGGGAGGCTTCTACGAAGCCATCGAGGTGACGGCAAACGCCTCTGCCGCCGCGGCGCTCGTCAACAAGCAGTTCCGGCTGCCGGAAGGGTACGCGCCGAAGGAGCTCGTCTATCCCGACATCCCGTTCACGTTCTCGGAGAAGATCGACAAGCGCAAGCTCCGCAAGGAAGCGGCGGAGGCGCTCGAGCAGCTCGTCGCCGGCGCGGCGAAGGACGGCATCAAGCTCGCCGGCGTGTCGGGCTACCGCTCCGAATCCCGGCAAAAAACGCTGTACGAGGGCTATGTGAAAAAGGACGGCGTCGCGGCGGCCGACAAGTACAGCGCGCGTCCGGGACATAGCGAGCATCAGACGGGACTGGCGATCGACATGTCCGGCATCGACGGAAAATGCGCGGCCGAAAGCTGCTTTGCCGGCACGCCGGAGGCCGAGTGGCTGGCCGAGCACGCGACCGACTACGGCTTCATCATTCGTTATCCGGAAGGCAAGGAAGACATTACGGGCTACAAGTACGAGCCTTGGCATATCCGCTACGTCGGCGTCGAGCTCGCCGCGAAGCTCGCCGAGAGCGGCGACACGCTGGAGGAGCATTACGGCGGAGCGGTTCCGGTCTCGGGCGGCAACTGACCGCAAATGAACATGGAGCCGCCCCCGGTCGATCCCATCGACCGGGGGCGGCTTTTTGGGATGCGGCCGACGCGTCCTGCATGCCAAGGCGCGCCCGCCTGCGTGCCATCGCATACCCGCCTGCGTGCCAAGGCGTGCCCGCCTGCATGCCAAGGCGCGCCCCGCCTGCGTGCCAAGGCGCGCCCGACTACGGGACGTTCGGCAGGGCTCCGCTTCTACACCTGTCCCGTCCTACATACGATACGAAAGGAGAGCAAGCGGGGGAGGTGGAGCGGATGGTCATCGATTGCGCCATCATCGGCGGCGGCCCGGCGGGCTTGGCGGCGGCGCTCGTGCTGGGCAGGGCCCGCCGCTCGGCGCTCGTCGTCGATGACGCCCGTCCGCGCAATGCGGTCACGGCAGCGGGGCACGGCTATCCGACGAGGGACGGCGTTCCGCCCGGAGAGCTGCGGCGGCTGGCCCGGGAGGAGCTGGCGGCCTATCCGGGCATCCGGCTGCGCTCGGGCAAGGTCGCGGCGATCGAGGGCCGGGCGGGCAGGTTCCGGGTGCATCTGGAAGGGGGCGGCGGCTTCGAGGCGCGGACCGTGCTGCTGGCGGCCGGGCTCAAGGAGCAGCTGCCCGACATTCCGGGCCTGCGCGAGCTTTACGGGACATCGCTCTTCAACTGCCCGTACTGCGACGGATGGGAGCTGCGGGATGCGTCGCTGGTGGCGATTTCGACGGGCGGGAATCTTTTTCAACAGGCGAAGCAATTGCTCGTCTGGTCGCGCGATCTGCTCGTCTGCACGCACGGCCGCGGACAGCTCAGTCCGCAGCAGCAGCAGGCGCTGGAGGCGCGCGGGGCGCGCGTCGCCCGCGCGCCGATCGCCGCTCTCGAAGGGAGCGGCGGCAAGCTGCATGCCGTGCGCTTCGCGGACGGCAGCCGGATCGCGCGCAGCGGCGGCTTCGTCACGCCGGACGCGATGCTCGGCACGCCGCTCGGCGCGATGCTCGGCTGCGCGCATGACGCGCATGGCGTGCTGCTCGTCGACGGCTTCGGCCGCACGAGCGTGCCGGGCGTCTACGCCGCGGGCGATACCGCCGGCATGTCGCCGTCGCAGGTCGTCGGCGCCGCCGCGAGCGGCAACCGCGCGGCTTTCTCCATCGGCGGCGACTTGGCCGAAGCGGACTTCGGCCCGGCGTGACGGACGCCGCTCGCCGCGCGGGCACTAGGAAGCGCCCGAGCTGCGGGATGGCTCCTCCGTAGTGGCAATTTTTTGCACTAGGAAGCGCTGCAGCAGCGGATGGCTCTCCTTATTGGCCATTTAGGAAACGCCGCAGCCCGTGGCGGCTCTCCGTCGTGCCGATCTTGGCACTAGGAAGCGCCGCCGCCCGGCACTGGGGCGGCTCAATAAAAAGGCTGTCTCGCCGAGAACGCTCGGGAGACAGCCTCTTTTCCTTTTTCTACCCGTTCAGCACCTGTCCGCCGTTGATGTGGATCATCTGGCCCGACACGTACGACGAGTCGCTGCTGGCCAGGTACACATAGGCCGGGGCGAGCTCATGCGGCTGGCCGGCGCGCTTCATCGGCGTGTCGCCGCCGAACTCGGACACATGCTGCTCGTCGAACGTCGACGGGATGAGCGGCGTCCAGATCGGTCCCGGCGCGACGCCGTTGACGCGGATGCCGCGCTCCACGAGATGGTTGGACAGCGCGCGCGTGAAGCTGACGATCGCGCCCTTGGTGGACGAGTAGTCGATCAGCTGCGGGTTGCCCTCGTAGGCGGTGACGGAGGCGGTGTTGACGATGGAGCTGCCCGGCTTCAGATGGGGGAGCGCCGCCTTGGTCAGATGGAACATCGAGAAGATGTTCGTGCGGAACGTCTTTTCCAGCTGCTCGGCCGTAATGTCCTCGAACTTCGGCTGCGGATGCTGCTCCGCCGCGTTGTTCACGAGCACGTCCAGGCCGCCGAGCGCCTCGACGGTCCTGCTCACCGCTTCCTTGGCGAACGCCTCGTCGCCGATATCGCCCGCCAGCAGCAGGCAGGAGCGGCCGGCCGCCTCGATTTCCTTTTTCGTCTGCTCCGCGTCCGCATCCTCGCTCAGGTAGACGATCGCGACGTCGGCGCCTTCCTTGGCGAAGGCGATCGCCGCCGCGCGCCCGATGCCGCTGTCGCCGCCGGTGATGAGCGCCTTTTTGCCTTCGAGCTTGCCGGACCCGCGATAATCGGGCGCCGCGTAGACGGGGAGCGGATTCATCTCCGACTCGATGCCGGGCTGCTTGTCCTGATGCTGCGGGGGGAACGTCTTCACGGTTTCGGTTGGGCTGGACATGGGATACCTCCTTGGGGGTATAGTGGGATAGGATAAATGTACCCCGATGCCGCCCGGATCAACCGAAAGATCGAGCTCCGGGCCGGCGGAAAGGCAAGGAGGAAACCGCATGAATACGCAAGCGATCGAAATGATCGAGCCGGAGGCGGCAGCAGGCTTCGCGGCCGAGATCGTGACGCCGGACACGGCCGCCGAGGCGTCGGAGCTGCTCGTCGGCATCGCGCGCTGGCTGCGCGGCAACGGATCCAGGCAATGGTCCGGACTGCTGGATGGAGAGGACAGCCACGGCCTGGACGAGGCCGTCCGCCGCGGAGAAGCCATCCTTTTCCGCGACGGGATGGACGGTCCCGGACGGGAGAAGGGCCGGCCCGCCGGCCTCGTGCTGCTGCTGCGGCAGCCGGGCGCTTGGGACCGCGAGCTGTGGGGCGAGCAGGGGCATGAGCCTTATGTCTACCTGCACCGGCTGGCGGTCGCGAGAGCTTATGCCGGCAGCGGGCTTGGACGGGCGATCCTGCGCTGGGCGCGGGAACAGGCGGTCCATCCCGGCAAAAAGGCGATCCGCCTCGACTGCATCGCCGGCAATCCGAAGCTGGAGGCGCTGTACGCGTCCGCCGGCTACTCGCGGCTCGGGACGAGCCCGAACGGCTTCTGCCTGTTCGAGCAGGCGCTGCCCGAGGCGCAGGAGCGGCGGCCGAGCCGGTAATCCGCTCCGCTTGAAGGCCATCGCAGCGTCAAGGAGCAGCATGATGAAAAGCGCAGCCGCTGTCGGCCGGCTCGAAAAAGCAGAAAAGCCTCCTTTTCCCCCTGATCAAGAGGAAAAAGAAGGCCGGGCGCGTCGTCAGCCCTGCCCCGGAGCATGCGAAGCGCGCAGCGTCAGCACCGCCTCGATCTCGCCGCCGGGAGGCACCTGCACGAGCTCCTCGCGGCGATCGAGCTCGCCGGACAGCGCCATCCACGGCTCGACGCAGACGAACGGCTTGCCCGGCACGCTCCACAACACGACGTACTTGAACGCCTCGCTGTAGGCGAGCGTCACGGTGATGCCGCTGTCGAGCGGGAAGGAGATCTCCGGCCGCCTAGCGTCGAGCAGCGCGGCCGATTCCTGCATCAGACCGAGGTCGAGGCGGCCTTCGTACGGCTTGACCTGGCCGTCGTTGTAGTCGAGGTAGCGGGTCGCGTCGGTCGCGAACGGGATGTCCTTGGCCGAGGTGGCGAAGTACGGGTGGAAGCCCGGATACATCGGCATGGCGCGGTCCGAAAGGTTCCGGTACTGCTGGCGGATCGTCAGCTCGCCGTCCTTGAGCGCATAGGCGAACCGCAGCTCGAAGTCGAACGGGAACGCCGCGCGCGTCCGCTCGCTGCTGCGCAGCACCAGCGTCGCGGAGGCGGCGCCGTCCTCGGACGTCTCCGCGACCTGCCACGCCTCGGTCCGCGCGACGCCATGCTGCTTCATCGCATAGGGCTTCCCTTCCCACTCGTATTCGCCGCCGGCGACCGGGCCGCTGATCGGGAACAGCACCGGGTTGCCTCCCCGGATGTTGGCGGACGGATCGAGGAAGGTGGCTTCGTCCAAATAGAACAGCTCGTAGCCGTTCAGCCGGCATTCCAGGGCAATGCCCCCGCGCTCGGGACAGAGCAGCACCCGCGAGCGGGTGGAAGCCTCCGACAGCTCGACCATTTCATAGGCTTCTTTATACATTCTCGCTTGATGACGGGATGACACTCGAGTTCAGCTCCTTGTTTCGATGACTTGAAAAGTTTCCAGATTGCGGTATGCTAGCGGTAATGGCGGTTTTGCCTAAAACCTAACGGATCGCTACTCCAATCAGCCCGAAAGGGCTCGCGAGGTGAACCCCGACGTATGCGCCGTCCTGCCGTCCGGATGATGTCGGTCGCCCTCGTTTCCTTCCTGCTGCCTCTCGGGATGTTCCTTGCCCTTCGGGAGAGCGGAGGATTCGACCCGCGCCTGCATGCTCCCATTATTCATTTCTATATTGTCAGCGGCGTCTCCTTCTTGGCGCTGCTGCTTGCCGCTGCCCTCGGCTATGCCGGGATGCGGCTGCGGAATTTCGGCATCGCGTTCCTGTCGCTCGCCTACGTTTCGATGACGGGGCTGCTCATGCTGCACGGGCTGGCGACGCCGGGGTTCCTGATGGACCACAACAGCGTTCAAGGCGTGTCCAGCCAGCTCGGCATCCTGGCCGCCGCAGGCTGGATCTGGCTGTCGTCGCTGCCCGCCGCCAGACGGATGGTGCTGCGGCTGGGCAACGCTTCCCGCTGGCTCGCGCCGGCGTATACGCTGCTGCTGCTCGCTTTTCTCGTCTTCTCGCTCCAGGGCCCGCATACGATGCACGACTGGGCGCTCGACCTGCAAGGCTCTCGGCCCGCGCTGACCGGACTGGTGCTGGCGCTGCTCGCCCACGCCGCCTGGAGCTACGCCCGGAACTACCGCAGCGCCCGCATGCCGCTGCAGCTCGGCATCCTGTACGGCTGCGGCTTGCTCGCTGCCGGGCAAGTCGTCATGGTGTCGGGAGAGCCTTGGCGGCTCAGCTGGTGGCTCTACCATGTGCTGCTGCTGCTCTCGCTCGTCTCGGTCGCCTGGGGGCTCGGCCGGCAGCTGGCTGGCAGCCGCGGCTCGCTGAGCGCCGCGCTGCGAGCGCTGTACCGATCGACGCCGCAGGAGTGGCTGCAGAAGTGCATCTCTCCGAGCGTCGAGGACCTGATCGAGGCGACGGAGCAAAAGGACGGCTATACGGCCGGACACAACTACCGCGTCGCGCTGTATGCGCTCAAGCTCGCGGAAAAGCTGGACCTGGCCCCCGAGCAGCTGCTGGCGATCGGTCAAGGAGCGATCGTGCACGACGTCGGCAAGCTGTACGTGCCGGAAGCGATCCTAAACAAGCCGGCCGCGCTCTCTCCGGAGGAGCGGCAGGTCGTCGAGCTGCATCCGGTGCGGGGCTACGAGCTCTGCCGCAACCTCGGCTTCATGCGGCAGGAGCTGGCCGTTGTCCGCTCTCATCACGAGCGCTGGGACGGCACCGGGTATCCCGACCGGCTGGAGGCCGAGCAGATTCCGCTGACGGCGCGCATCGCGGCGGTCGCCGACGTGTACGACGCGCTCACCTCGCAGCGGGCGTACCGGCGGGCGATGACGCCGGAGCAGGCGCTGGCGTTCATCGGCGCCGAGTCCGGACGCCACTTCGATCCGGCCTGCGTCGCCGCATGGCTGGAGCTGGCAGAGGAGGAGCCGGAGTTTTTCGCCCGCATGACGGAGGAGGAGCAGCGGCCCCTGCTCGGCCGCAGCCGCTCGGTTCCGGGCTCCGTTCCTCCCCTCGCCTGAATGGGTAGAGACGCGCCCTTGACCTTCTCTACAAAAAAAGCTGCGCTCCGACGACGGAGCGCAGCTTTTTCGGTTGGGGACGGATGGGCGGAGGCGCCGGCTCAGCCGACCTCCAGGTACAGCTTCGTTCCGTCATTGTATTGGAAAATCGCCACGTCGCGGCTCATCTCGACGGAGGCGATCCGCTTCCAGCGCTTGCGGAAATCGAAATTGAGCTCGTATTCCTTGAGCTTGTCGGGCAGCAGCCGAACCGCTTCTTCTTGTCCCGGGGGGTAGAAGACGGGAACGGATCGGTTCTTGTAGGTGATGGACTTCATCATATCGGCGATGCACCCCCTTGGGGAAATAGTTCTTCTTTTCTCTTATTCTACATTAAACGGATTAAAAGAATATGAAAGATTCGGGACATTTTTCTACTTGCAGCCGTTCGGTATGAGTCTTCTTGCCTATTTCTTCGACAAATTACGCGGAAAATTGAGGTCTATCGATAGAAAAAAGCCGGATTCGGCGGCGAGCGGACGATCGGAGTGTTGCAATGCCGGCCAATCCTGTAAAATAGCGGTATTACGGTTGCCCAGGAGGCCAAGGTGGCGTTTCTCAAAGTATTCTTCACGAATATCAGCCTGCTCGTCACAATCGCCTATCTGTTCAATCTCGGGTACAAGCTGTTCTTCCATCGCATCCGTCCGGCCGCGCAGCAGGCGGCCGCGGCGCTCGTCTTCGTCGCATCCGGCATCCTGACGATGCTGTTCGGGCTGCAGCTGAGCGACGAGGTGCGGTTCGACCTGAGGCAGGTTCCGCTGCTTCTGGCCGTGCTTGCGTTCCGCTCGCCTTGGGCGGTCGGGCTGATCGGCGCCGGCATCGGCGCGGGCCGGCTGCTGTTCGGCATCGCTCCCGCCGCCTGGGCCGGCGTCGGCAACATGCTCATCCTCGGCATCGCGGGCGCGCTGGCCAACGTCTGGTTCCGCAAGCGGCGCCTTTCCTACCCGGTCCGGGCGACGATCACGATTCTAGGCATCAATCTGCTGAACGGCATCAACATTTCATTGTTTGGCGTCATTCCGTTCGAGGTCTACTGGAGCCGCTTCTTCCCGCTGACGTTCCCGCTTTCCGTCCTGCTGAGCGGATTTTTCGTCTATATGATCCGCGATTTCAGCAAGGAGCAGGAGCGGATGAAGGAGCTCGGCGTCAAGAACGACACGCTCCGCCTGCAGACCGAGGAGCTGCAAGCGGCCAAGCACGAGCTCGAGGAGCAGGCGGTCCAGCTCAAGCTCGCGTCCAAGTACAAGTCGGAGTTTTTGGCCAATATGTCGCATGAGCTCAAGACGCCGCTCAACAGCATCCTGCTGCTGTCGGAGCTGATCGGCGACAACGAGGACGAGCGGCGGACCGTGGAAGAGCGGAGGCATGGCGCGATGATCCATGCGGCCGGCCGCGAGCTGCTGCAGCAGATCGAGGATATCCTCGATCTGTCCCGGGTGGAGGCCGGCAAGCTGTCGATCCAGATCGAGCCGCTGTCGACGCTGGAGCTGATGCAGTCGCTGCAGCTGCAGTTCGAGCCGCAGGCGCGGCGCAAGGGGCTCCGCTTCGACGTCGAGGTCGACCCGGAGGCTCCGGAGCTGCTGCTGACCGATCCGCTCCGGATCCGCCAGATTCTGCGCAATCTGCTGGCCAACGCGATCAAGTTCACCGATGCGGGCGGAGTCGCCTTGGCGGTGCGCGCGGAGCCGGCGGCCGATCGGACGCCTTGGCTGCGGTTCGACGTCGTGGACAGCGGCATCGGCATCGAGCCGGACAAGCATGAGCTGATCTTCGAGGCGTTCCGCCAGGCGGACGGCGCCGTCACCCGCACTTATGGCGGAACCGGGCTGGGGCTGTCCATCAGCCTGCAGCTGGCGGAGCTGCTCGGAGGCCGGCTGGAGCTGGAAAGCCGCGCAGGCGGAGGGAGCCGCTTCTCGCTCGTGCTCCCGGCCCGCATGAACTAGCTTCCGATTGGCCGCGCCGAACGCTGCGATCCGCCTCGTCCTCCGTGGACGCAGGCGCGGCAAGAGGCCGCCTCCGAGAGACGGAGGCGGCCTGTTCGCCTGTTGCGTTTTATTTGAGGCGGGTTTATTTCACGACCAGCACCGGCACTGGGGCATGCTGCGTCACATAATGGCTGACGCTTCCGGTGAACAGCTCCTTGAAGCCGCCTTTGCCGTGGCTGCCGACGACGATCAGGTCCGCGCCGCGCTCCTTCGCGAGTCCGACGACCCGTTTGCCGGGATCGCCGTCGGTAATCATCACTTCAATCGGCATGTCGGTCGCGGAGGCGATGATCGTCCGCGCCTCGGCCGCGACGGTCTCGGCTTCGAGCCGCATCGATTCCGCGCCTGCCGGCGGCGACGCGGCTACCGCCTCGCCGATGATGACCGGCGCCGCATTGAAAGCATGGACGACCTCGAGCATCGCCTTGAAGGTGGAGGCCAGCTCGATCGCCGAGCGCAGCGCTCGCACCGATTGCTCCGAACCGTCGTAACCAACCAAGATTTTGGAATAGGGCATTGCCATACGCCTCCGATCAGATAGTCTTTCTTTTTCTTTTTACCCCAACAGGATGGCCATCAATCTCGGACAAAAAACCGTCACATTTACAGGGGCGGCAAACATTCGACAAGCGCTTGACATTATTCGCGTGATTCGGTATTCTATAAAAGTCGCCGCTGACGAAATGGATTGGACAAGCGCGAGGCGGACGACATGAAAATGGCTTGCTGATGTAGCTCAGCTGGTAGAGCAACGCATTCGTAATGCGTAGGTCGGGGGTTCGAATCCCTTCATCAGCACCATTCACTTTACATGCAAGGATTCATTCCCTTCGCAAAAACGTTGCTTTCGGCCTGTACCGGGAGCGGCGTTTTTTTATTTTGTCTGGAAACGAGCCTCAGCTCTTCGGCGCGGTCGCCCGCTCCAGCCGCCCAAGATAGCCGAGCGCATGCTCGCGGCTGTCTCCGCACATCTCCGGCTCGGGCAGCAGCTCCGAGCAGACGGCGGGCCGCTCCGGCCGGCCGAAGAGGGCGCAGCGCAGATCGGGCAGCAGCTGCGGACAGGGCATGCCGGCCGGCTTGCCCTGCGGCAGGCCGGGAATCGGCGAGGAGATGGAGGCGGCGATGCAGCATGCGGCGCATCCGTTTCGGCATTGCATAGCGGGTTCCTCCTTGGCATAGAGTAGATCAAGGCTGGCTCTCTTTCGAACGCCGGCTGAAGGCCGCGTTTTTGGAAGCGCTTAATCGGGTATTGACGCTAAACCGGTCGAGCAAGTTGCTGCTGCCAGGTCTGATCGGGCGCGTTCCCGGCCATACTGACAGCAGGAAGCCATGAACCGAAGGAGAGATGCGCCATGATACGGAGAGAAGGACAGCTGTGGATCGGCCTGCTCAACGGCTTGGCGCTGGCGCTGCCTTTTTGGGCCGCTTGCGTCGCCTGGCTGGTCGTGCATTTCGGCTGAGAGCGGAGGCTTTTCCGAATCGCTGCCTAGGGGCGGCGCCAGCCCATCCTGCACGACCTCTGTTTCCCGAATTATTCAGGAGCGCGTACCGTCCCGGCCGGGACGCGCTCCTTTTTGCTGCGCCTGCCGCTAGCGGCGGCGCGCGGCAGCCTCGGGCGCGCGCCGCTCGGGAGCGAACACGTCCAGCAGCAGGCCCGCTGCCGCAGGATCGGCGCCTTCCCAGACGGCGGCGAAGCGGATCCGGTGAGAGACGCCGGCGATGTCGTACGGCCGGGCCAGATGCTGGCGCGGCGAGCCGAGGATCAGCGTATGGAGGCGGACGCCTCTGCGCTGGGCCAGCGTCGCCAGCCGCTCGCGGTACGGGGGCGTCACCTCGCCGACGCCGTCGGTGAGCAGGACGAAGTCGGCGGCGGCGAAGCCGCGCGCGCCTTGCACGAGCTCGATGCCGCGCGCGATCGGCGCGTCGAAGTTCGTGCCGCCGCCGTAGGCGAGCCGCGAGAGCTCGTAGAATTTATCCCAGTCGGGGCGCTGATGATGCAGGCGATGCTCCAGCACCTCGCCCTTGGCGCCGAACAGCAGCAGCGTGAAATCGCGCCGCTCGCCGAGCGTGAAGGCGGCGAACGCCGCCGTGAACGCCTGCGCGAGCCGGAGCTTGGCCCCGCGCATCGAGTGGGAGGTGTCGACCATGCAGATGACCGGTCCGCGCTGCGGCTCCTCCTCGCGTCCCTCGGGCGCGTAGGTGAGCAGCTTGCGGTCGAGCCAGCGCATGAGGAAGTACGGCTCGTAGTCGGGGTCGGCGAGCAGGCTCGCTTCGGACGGCAGCATGCGGGCGATGTCGCCCGACAGCTCGAGGCCGCCGCGCGCCTCGGGAGCGCGGCGGGACGCGGCCTGCTTGCGTGCGGCCTTGAACGCATGCAGCTGGCGTCCGACCTCCTCGAGGAAGGCGAGCAGCTCCTTGTGGCCGCGCAGCCGCTCGACCCACAGGGCGTACTGCTCGTACGTCTGGCGGCGGAGCCGGCCGAGCTCGCTGCCCCAGCGCCGGTTCGCCAGCCGCTGGCTCGCCTGCAGCAGCGCGTGGATGCCGCCGCTGTCCGCCTCCGCGCGGCTCAGCGAGCCGCGCAGCGAATCGGCCAGCCAGCCGCCGAGCTCGTCCTCGAGCCGCTGCATCGCCGCCGCCTCCCGGGCGGTGACGCGCGCGAGCCGCCGCTCCTGCTGGCCGAGCTCCTGCTCGGCCTTGGCGAGCTTGGCGCGATGCTTGTCGCGGCGCACGAAGTCGGTGCGCATCGCCTCGCGCAGCTCCTCGACGCGGCGGCGCAGCGCGGCCAGCTCCTCGAGGTCGAGCGGCCGCGCGTCCAACGCGCGCTGCTTGTCCTCGGCGGCGCTTTTGCCCTGCTGCAGCCGGTAGCCGACGAGCTGCAGCTGCTGCAGCTGCTTGTCCGTCAGCCGCTCGCGCAGCTCTCCGGACGCCTCCTCGCCCCCGGAGCCCTTTTCCTGCGGGCCGGCGCCGGCGATCGGCCGTTTTTCGCGCTCGCGCTTGCGGGCTTCCTCCTCATACGATTCCGTCAGCCACATGAGCGCCTTGAGCGCGGTCTTGAACGAAGCGTTGACCTCGTGCACGGTGCGCGGATGGATCTCGCGGTAGTAGTGCTGGCGGCGCAGGGCGGCCAGCATCCAGCGATGGAACGGATCGCCGCCGGCCGGATGCTCGAAGGCGGGATCGGGCAGGTAGAAGCTCATGAAGAAGTCGGCGAACAGCTCCAGGTCGAACCACGGCACCTGCCGCTCGGCTTCCCGCATCCACTCGCGCGCGGTGCGGGAGGAGCGGACGAAGCCGTCGAACTGGTAGCGGTCGACGCGCGCGCAGCGGATGAGCATGCGGATTCCTCCTTGTCGGTCGGACGGGTGGTCGGGCAGGCGGCAAGCGGACCGGCGTTCGGTCGCGCACGCGGACGGTCGGTACACGGGCGGTCGGACGGTCGGGCAGGCGGACCGGCATGGCGCGCTGCAGCGCGGGCCTGCGCGCTACAGCGTGTAGTCGTAGGCGATGCCCGGGATGTCCTTGTCGAACAGGCTGCGGTAAAGGCCCTGCACCTGCTGCAGCAGCTTCTCGCCCTGGATGCGCAGCCGCGTAAAGCGGACGGCGTATTCGTCCGCATGGAGGACGAACACCGACTGCGCGGCGATCCATTCGGGGAGCTGCTTCTCCCGCTCCTGCCAAGCGGTCAGCCGGCCCTGCAGCGAGCGGGCGGCGTCCTCGAGCTCGGCGCGGGCTTCGTCCAGCTGGCCCTTGAGCCGCTCCGACTGGCCCGCGCCGAGCGAGCCGCCGACCTCCTTGCGGAACTGGAAGCCGCTCAGCTCGTCCTCCTTGTCCAGCCAGCGGCGCAGCGTCTCGCGGTAGGACGGGAGCGGCAGCTCCTTTTCCAGCTCCTTGGCGAGCAGCTCCTGCCAGGCTTCCGCGAACAGGCCGCGCAGCTCCTCCAGGTCCTCGGGAAAGTCCCACAGCAGATGCGGCGTCAGCACCGTATCCCAAACGCTGACCTCGTCGCGGCCGTGGATCGCCGCGCTGATCTGCCAGGTGCGGCCGATGCGGCGCCAGCGGCGGTCGGAGAGCACGTATTCCTTTTCCTCGAGCAGCGTCTTGAGCCGGAACAGCAGGACGAGCACCGGCTCCGGCAGGCGCGCCTCGCGGGCGCGCTCCTGCACCTGCTTCAGCACGGCGGGATCGAGCAGCGCCGGCGGGGGGCTGTCGGGAGCCTGGAACATGCGCTCGAAGCTCGCGATCTGCTGCAGGTAGCGCGTCTCGTAGCGGAACAGGAAGCGGTCGTACAGCGCGGCCAGCCCTTCCTGCTCCTCGGGCAGCTCGTTGGAGGCGGCGATCAGCGTCAGCAGCGGCACCGGCTGCGCCTCCGCGCCGTTGTGGAAGCGGCGCTCGTTGAGCAGCGTGAGCAGGGAGTTCAGGATGGCGCTGCTCGCCTTGAAGATCTCGTCGAGGAAGGCGACCTCCGCGTCCGGCAGGTATCCCCGCGTCTGGCGGATGTAGCGGTCCTGCTTGAGCTGCTGGAGCGACACGGGGCCGAACAGCTCGTCCGGCGAGGTGAAGCGGGTCAGCAGGTAGTCGAAGCTGCGGCTCGTGCCGAGCAGCGCGGCGGCGGCGCGGGCGAGCTGCGATTTGGCGGAGCCGGGAGGCCCGACGAGCAGCAGGCTTTCGCCGCTCATCATGGCCAGCAGCAGGACGCGGATCAGCTCCTCGCGTTCCTGGAAGCGGTTCTCCAGATGGTGCATCGCTTCGCGCAGCTTGTTGGTCAAGGCGATCGTTGAGGTCATGGCGGCGGAAGGCCTCCTTCACGGCGATGTTTCCGCGCATATGCGGTGCTTCCATTGTACCAAACCGCCGGGCTCCGCACGAATGGGCCGGGGGAAGGGGAGCGGCGCCGCCGCGAAGCGCTTGATCCGCGCGCTGTCGTCGCCGCCCGGTCCGCACAATGGGCGCGGCGCCGCAGCTGCCGGTTCATGGACGATCGCCGATGTGATAAGCTGGAGGAAGCAACGATTACGCCGGCCTGGAGCCGGCACGGAGGGGGAAGCCGCATGAGAATCGGACTCGTGTCCGACACGCATCTGAGCGGGGCGGCGGCAAAGCTGCCGGATGAGCTCGTGCGGGGCCTGCAGGGAGTCGAGCTGATCCTGCACGCGGGAGACTGGACGCATGAGCGGGCGGTCTTGCTGCTGGAGCGGATTGCGCCGGTGGACGGCGTCGCCGGCAACAACGACGGACCGGAGCTGGCGCGGCGCTTCGGCCGCAAGCGGCTGCTGGAGCTGGGCGGCTGCCGGATCGGCATCGTGCACGGCGACATCGGCTGGGGGCGCTGGACGGAGCAAAAGGCGCTTTCCAGCTTCGAGGAGGAGCGGCCCGACCTGATTCTTTTCGGCCACTCGCATACGCCGTACCGCAAGCAGCACGGCCCGTCGCTGCTGTTCAATCCGGGCTCGCCGCTGCAGAAGCGCCGCCAGCCGCGCTATTCGTTCGGCCTGCTCGACATCGAGGGCGGACGGCTGCGCGCGGAGCATGTGTATTACGACGATCGGAGCTGAGCGGAGAGGCCGACGGGCGTAAAGCAGGCGAGGAGTCGAGCGGAATATCGGAGGAGAGGGAGCTGGGGAGAGGCGGGCGGGCAGGCACATGCCCGCCCGCCGCGTCATATCCTAGGGAAAGACGCCGGGCATGCAGACCCGCCTCATGGGAGGATTTCCAATGATCATTCCGAATTTTCCGAACGACCTGCTCGAGGAGCATCTGCGCTGGCACCATGCCAACCATGTCAGCGACAACGACAATCCCCCGATCGGCTGGGGCGACCGCTTCCTGAACTTCCACCGCCAGTACATCCGCAAGGTGCTGAGCTGGTATCAATCCCAGGGCTACGACATGAGCCTCGTCCAGCCTTGGACGTCCGTGCCGCAAGGCATCCGCATGAGCCGTTGCTACGACCAGAACGCGGAACGCAGAATTCTGCAGCAGCCGCAATCGTTCGCGACGGCCGACGATCTGGGCCGCTTCATCGAGCGGCTCCATGCCTGCATGCACGACGCCGGCTCCGACGTGCTGAACGAGCCGCTGCTGCAGGATCTCGACACCGCTCCCCGCTCGACGTATTTCTACAACATCCATGGCATGATCGACAACTGGTACTCCAATTGGGAAAGGCTCCAGGGCGGCGGCCAGACGCAGCCGCCCTGGGGCGGGGGCGGGGGAGCGCCGTTTCCGGGAGGCGCCCCCGGTGGCTTTCCGGGCGGATTTCCCGGAGGCTTTCCCGGCATCGGCCCGTTCGGCGGCCGGCCTGGGCTGTCCGGCTTCGGCGGTCCTGTGCCGGGGCAGGGAGCGGCGTTCCCGCTCCCTGCCGGCGCCGGCGGAGCGGCCGCTGCGGCCGCCGGCCCGAGCGGCAGCGTGAACGCCGTGCCGGAGAAGCCGGCCGGCGGCCGCTCGCGCAAGGCGGCGGCGGGCGGCGCGCGCAAGGCCGCGAAGGGCGGCGCTCGGCGGCCGGCGCGGGGCTCCGCCCGCAAGGCGGCGCCGGGCTCGGCGCGCAAATCCGCGCGCGCCGGGCGCTCCGGCGCGCTGAAGCCGAAGCGCCGCGGCCGCCGGCGTTGAGGGAGAGGTGCCGGCGGCGGCCGTCGCTGCGCGCGGTGCTGCGGCCGCCGCGCCGCGTGCAGCGGGCTGGCGTGCCGCGCCGGTTCGGCGCCAATGCGGCAGAAGCCAAACGGAAGGAAGGCGAGCTTGCTCGTCTTTCGTTCCGTTTGGCTTCTTTATGTTGCGGATGGATCGGCCGAATGGGCGGAGTCCGCGGGAACCAAGGCACAAATGTGCCTTGGATTTGCCGAATGGGCGGAGTCCGCATCAACCAAGGCACAAATGTGCCTTGGATCGGCCGAATGGGCGGAGTCCGCGGGAACCAAGGCACAAATGTGCCTTGGATTGGCCGAATGGGCGGAGTCCGCGGGAACCAAGGCACAAATGTGCCTTGGATTGGCCGAATGGGCGGAGTCCGCGGGAACCAAGGCACAAATGTGCCTTGGATTGGCCGAATGGGCGGAGTCCGCGGGAACCAAGGCACAAATGTGCCTTGGATTTGCCGAATGGGCGGAGTCCGCGGGAACCAAGGCACAAATGTGCCTTGGATCGGCCGAATTGGCGCAGTCCGCGGGAACCAAGGCACAAATGTGCCTTGGATTGGCCGAATGGGCGGAGTCCGCGGGAACCAAGGCACAAATGTGCCTTGGATGCCGAATGGGCGGAGTCCGCGGGAACCAAGGCACAAATGTGCCTTGGATCGGCCGAATTGGCGCAGTCCGCGGGAACCAAGGCACAAATGTGCCTTGGATTGGCCGAATGGGCGGAGTCCGCGGGAACCAAGGCACAAATGTGCCTTGGATCGGCCGAATGGGCGGAGTCCGCGGGAACCAAGGCACAAATGTGCCTTGGATCGGCCGAATGGGCGGAGTCCGCGTCAACCAAGGCACAAATGTGCCTTGGATCGGCCGAATGGGCGGAGTCCGCGTCAACCAAGGCACAAATGTGCCTTGGATTGGCCGAATCGGCGCAGTCCGCGGGAACCAAGGCACAAATGTGCCTTGGATTGCATTCGGCTTGCTTTGCCTAGGCTTTGCCGCCGGCCTCCGCCAGTTGGAGCAGCCGCCGGAACAACCCGGCGTAATAGCCGTCGTGCCGTGGGACGAAGTGCTCCGCCCGTACAGCGAGGCTCGCCGCTACCAGCGCTGGCGCTCCGTCGCCCGCATTCGCGTCGCCGCCGTCCTTGCCGCATTTTGCACTCCCGGCGTCCCTGCCTTCGGCACTCCAACCGTCGCCCGCATTCCCGTCGCCCGCATTCCCATCGCCAGCACTCCCGCCACCACCGCCTCCGGCACTCCTGCCGCCGTCCGCATCCTCGCGGCCCCCGCCTCCGGCACTCCTGCCGCCGTCCGCATCCTCGCCGCCCCCGCCAACGGCACTCCTGCCGCCGTCCGCATCCTCGCCGCCTCCGCCAACGGCACTCCTCCGGTCGCCCTCGCCGCCCGCACTACCGCCGCCCGCCAGCTCGGCGCCTTCCGCCCTCAGCTCGCTGAGCTCGCCTTCGAACAGCCGGATCATGCCGCGCAGCGGCGCCTCGTAGACGCCGAGCACCTCCTCCGGCTGCAGCCGCAGCGACAGCGGACGCCGCTCGCAGCGGAGGGCGTACTCCTCGCTCCGCTCATGGTCGATGAACGGCTCGCCGCCCGCGCTGCCGATCGCCCTGGCCTCGCTCCAGCCGAGATAGGCGAGCTCCTCGAACGCCGCGGCGATGCCGAGCTCCTCCTCCAGCTCGCGCACGGCCTCCCGCACCGTCTCGCCCGCCGCCAGATGGCCGGCCGCCGAGATGTCCAGGAAGCCCGGATACGTGTCCTTGCCGAGCTGCCGCTTTTGAAACAGCACCTTCGGCTCGCCGGAGCCGATGCGGTACACCCAGCAGTGAAAGCTGCGATGCCGCAGGCCGAGGCGATGCACGTCCCGGCGCGAAGCGGTGCCGACCGGCATCCAGCTTTCGTCGTAGATGTCGAATTGTTCTTCCATCCGGATCCGCTCCTTTTCTCATAGCCCTAGATCGACGTGCCGGCAATCCCGCAAACACGCCCTAGTGTACGCGAGCCGGGCGCGAAATTCCAGCCCGCTCCGGCTGTAAGCGCGCCGAAATCGCGGAAGCGGTTTCTGAAAGCGCCTCCCATCCGGCATGAAAAGGATTTTCTTTCCTGCCGTCGAATTGGGTGGAAAGCCGCAGCAGGACCGGCTCCTCGAACCGATCTCCGTCAAGGAGGCGCGCGCCCGTTCCTGGCTGCGAAAAAGAGCTCCGGCAGAAAGAGAGATGAATGGGGGAGGACCCATTTACATGAAACCATACCTGACGATCGACCATCTGATTTACCTCCTGCTCGCTTTTATCATCACGACGTTCTCCTCGTACACGATGCTGAGCATGACAGGGGGGCTTCAGCGCACTCGGCCCGGCCGCTTGTTCTGGCTCACCGGAGCTGCGGCCGTGTTCGCGCTCGGCGTCTGGTCGATGCACTTTGTCGGCATGCTCGCCTATGATTACGTCATGACCGTCGGCGCGCTGACGGTCCTGCCGCTGATCGTCACGACGATCAGCGCGCTGTTCGCGCTGTCCTTCCTGCTGCGAGGCGGCCATCCCGCCTCCATCCTGCGCCAGCTGACGGCGTCGTCCATCCTGACGGCCGGGGTGCTGCTGCTGCATCTCATGGGCCTGCTGACCCACCGCCTCGGCCATTTCCGCGTCGATCCCATCTACATCTCCGTCGGAGCGCTGTGCTTCTTGAGCGCGACCGTCGCAGCCCTCCATCTCCACGCCAAATACGGCGGAAAATTCCGCCCGCTGTGCAGCCTGCTGCTGGCATGCGGCACGCTTGCCCTTCATGTGCTGTCCCTCGCCGGGACGACCGTATCGAGAACGATGTCGCCGCCGGACTACCGGCTGGACGATTACGTCATGCTCATGGGCCTGCTGCTCGCGCTGGCCGCGATCGTCATTTTCGCCTTCAGCATCATCGCATGGGTGGCCGACCGCCGCTACGGCCTCATCAACGAGCGGTACCGGCTCATCGTCGAGAACTCGATCGACACGATCGCCGTCATCAGCGGCTCCAATTGGGAATTCATCAATCGCTCGGGCCGGCGCATGTTCGAGATCCAGAACGAGTCGGAGATGGTCGGCCGCTCGGTCTACGAATTTCTTTACTCCGGCCATCACGAGCGCATGAGCGCCTACCTGCGGCCGACCTTGCGCCGCAGCGGCAAGGAGAGGAGACGAGGGGAAAGCCCTCCGATCGAGCTCGATTGGGTAACCGTCAAGGGACGGCTCATCAGCACGGAAGTCATCCTTTCGGAATCGACCTTCGTCGGCAAGCCGATCGTCGTCGTCATCATCCGCGACATCTCGGAGCGCAAGAAGAACGAGGAGCTGCTCATCAACTCCGAGAAGCTGTACGTCGCGGGCCAGCTCGCGGCCGGCATCGCCCACGAGATCCGCAATCCGCTCACCTCGCTCAAAGGCTTCCTGCAGCTGATGGCGAGCGGCCGCTCTTCCTCTGCCGGTTATTTCGACATCATGAAGTCGGAGCTGAGCCGGATCGAGACGATCGTCAGCGAGCTGCTCATGCTGTCCAAGCCTCAGGTGTACGAGATGGACTTCGCCGACGTCCGCGTCATGATGCTCGACACGGTGCTGCTGCTGGAGTCGCAGGCGGCGCTGTACGGCATCGAGATCAAGGCGGACTACGGCGACAATCCGCTTTGGATCTAC
This sequence comes from Paenibacillus sp. FSL W8-1187, assembly GCF_037965485.1. Taxonomy (NCBI): domain Bacteria; kingdom Bacillati; phylum Bacillota; class Bacilli; order Caryophanales; family Paenibacillaceae; genus Paenibacillus; species Paenibacillus sp. FSL W8-1187. The sequence continues at coordinate 5,003,652 of NZ_CP150181.1, read as the reverse complement.
GGCGTCGATTCGCAAGTGAAGCAGGTGTTCATCAACGTGCTGAAAAACGCGATCGAGGTCATGCAGGACGGCGGCGAGATCGGCATCGGCCTGCGCCGGGAGGACGGAGAGGCCGTCATTTCCGTCATCGACCGCGGACCCGGCATCGACGAGGAGCAGCTCGCCAAGATGGGGCAGCCGTTCTATACGACCAAGGACAAGGGCACTGGACTCGGTCTTATGGTATCCTATAAAATTGTGGACAATCATAAAGGACGGATCCGCGTCTCCAGCGAGCTCGGCATCGGCACGACGTTCGAGATCCGGCTGCCCTGCCGCAGCCACAACGCGCGCAGCTCGTTCCGGGAGCCCGAGGCTCCCGCCTCGGCCGGCTGAGGCGGCTGTCCGCTATTTTGCGCGAATCCAAAGGAGGCCCCGCACCATGACGATAGGCGCCCGCGTCCTCAAGACGGGCATGGCCGTGGCGCTGGCCATTTATTTGAGCGGCCTGTTCGGCTTCGTCAATCCGATTTTATCGGCCGTATCGGCCATCTTCACCCTGCAGCCGTCGATCTTCCGCTCGTGGCAGCAGGTCAGCGACCAGTTCCAGACGAACCTGCTCGGCGCGGCGATCGCGCTTGGCGCGGTGCAGCTCATCGGCAACTCGCCGATCACCGTCGGCATCGTCTGCATCGCCGTCATCCTCATCAGCATCAAGCTCAAGATGGAGGCGACCGTTGGCCTGACGCTCGTCACCGTCGTGGCCGTGATGGAGGCCAACTCCACCGGCTGGATGTTCGCCGTGGAGCGCTTCCTGCAGGTGCTGACGGGCATGGGGGCGGCGTTCGCTGTCAACGTGCTCATCTTTCCGCCGAGTCCGCGCCGCCAGTTCCACGATCTCGTGCATCAGAGCTACGCCCAGCTGTCGCTGCTGCTGCGCACGTCGATCTCCGACGAGATGAGGGAGCAGGTGTACAACGCGGAGAAAGACAAGCTTCAAGGCACGATCGGCCGCCTCGAGGAGCGCTTCAAGGTGCTCGAGGACGAGCGCAGCTTCCGCGCGTCGAGCCGGGCGGAGAGGGCCCGCCAGCTGCTGCTGGCGAGGCAGCTGATCCGCGTCGTGAACAAAGGCGCCGATCTGCTCGAGGTCGTCGAGGAGCATTATTTCTCCGCGCCGGGCGCCGAAGCCTGGGCCGGACGGATGGACGCCCAGATCGAGGAGCTGACCAAGTACCACGAATTCCTGCTGCTCAAGCTCGACAACAAGGTCAAGCCCGGCTCGTTCAGCCAGGCGGAGTCGATTACCGGCTCGAGCCTGGCCCGCCAGCTGACGGACTACCTGCGGGACAATCCGGAGGAGCATCGCCGGCTCGTCTTTGTCGCCTCGGCGCTGTTCGAGTACGGCTACCATCTGCGTCGCCTCGAAAAAGTGATCGAGCAGGTGCAGACGCGCGAGGCGGAAGGCGCCTCGAGCCGCTGGCAGATCTTCCCGCTGCGCGGCAAGGATTAAGCGGCGGGCGGAGCTTCGGCTAGCCGCGAAGCCTCGCTGCGGACATGCCGCCCGGATGCTTCCGGCTGTGCAGCCGCCAAAAAGGCGCATTCCGTATAGACGGAACGCGCCTTTTTTGACGTATGGCGAGAGCGGGCCCAAGCGGGCGCCGGGCCTACTCGTCGCCGCGATGCTCTTTGTGCTTATGGCGGCGCGGATGCTGGAGATGGTTCTCCGGATCGTTCGCGCCGTCATGCGGAATCTCGCGCGGGTCGGTGTGGCCCGCGTGATGGTTGCTGAATTCAAGCTCGGTCAGCTTCCATTCCGTCGAGCCCCACATCGGGTCGGCCGGAAAGACGTCTCCGCGCTGCAGCTTCTCCTCGCGTCCCCATTGGTTCGTGTAGACGCCGTCGACCTCGACATGCTCGCCCGAGACCGGTTCCATTTCGTTGTGGACGGGGTTGTCCTCGTTCCTGCTCATCAAGCTTTCCTCCTGTTCCGGGCCGGCTAGACGCCGTGCTTCTTGACTGCCGCGGCGTCGGCGTCGGACTGACGCTCGCTGGCCTGGGCTTTGCCGCGGCCGGAGCGGTCGGCTTGCGACTGCGCCTTGCGCGCGGACAACTGCTTGGCGGACGGCTGCTCGCCTGACATGGCCATTCTCCTCTCGGCATTGGACTGCCTCAACAGTGTGCCGCCGGAGGGGCTGTCCTATAAGCGGGCGGAGCAGGCAACTTTCGGCAGCGCCGGGACGGCGGCCGCTACTTGGCGAGGTAGCGCATCTCGAGCTTCTTGCCGCCCAGCCACATCGCAACGACGACGACGGCCGCCACGGCGATGCGCCAAGGCGCGAGCTCGCCGATATTGAAGCTGAGCAGCGAGATGATCATGATCATGACGGCTTTGCCGAGCAGCACGGCGAGCAGGAACGTGCGCAGCGGCAGCGAGCTCAGGCCGGAGGCGATGTTCACCAGCACCGACGGGGAAAAGGGAAAGCAGCTGAGCAGGAACACCGGCGTGAATCCGCGGCGCTCCAGCCAGTCGAAAAACTTGCCGGCGCGAGGGAAGCGCCGCTCCAGCCACATGCCGAGGCCCGAGCCGAACGAGCGGGCTATGGCGAACACGCAGATGGACCCGGCGCTGACGCCGATCCACGAGTAGAGGAAGCCGAGGCCGAGGCCGTAGATGTTGGCATTGGCCGCGATAAAGACGAACAGCGGCAGGAACGGCAGGAACGCTTCCGCGAACGGCAGCAGGATGCCGGGCAGCGGTCCGTAGTGGGAAAGCTGCTGCAGCGTATGCTCGAGCTGCTGCAGGTTCATGTTTTTGAGTTGGCTGAGCCACTTCTGGACGTGGTTCATGGAAAAAGCTCACAACCTATTCCGGTGGATTAGTGCGGCCGTGATCGGCTTCCGCGAGAGGCAGGAAGCCGTAGCACAGCCCGATGAGTCCGAACAGCAGGGCGCTCAGCCAGACGACGAACGGCTCGCCGCGCCAGGTGGCCGCGAGGCCGCCGGCGACGGGGCCGATCATGCCGCCGACGCCCTCCACTGTGCTCAGCATACCCCAGCCGAGCCCTTTCTGGCTAGGAGGAACATAGGCGGCGAGCAGCGCGTTCCAGGCGGGCAGCACGGCGGCGTAGGACAGGCCGAGCAGGGCGGCCAGCGCCAGGCACAGCCCGAAGCCGCGCGTGAAGGAGAGCGCGTACAGCGAGGCCGCGACAGCGAAGAAGCCGACGACGAGAAACCAGCGCCGATGGCGGCTGAGCCGGTCGGACAGCCTGCCCATCGGCAGGAGCATGCCGATCGTCAGCACGCCTCCGGCCGTGAGCAGCAGCGAGTACTGGGCGCCGCTCAGCGCCAGGCGGTCCGTCGCGAACGTCGGCAGGACAGTGACGAGCATGCCGGCGACGGCAGTCTGCAGCACCATGCCGGGCAGCAGCAGCCGCATCGCCTGCAGCCGCTCCCGGAGCACCGGCAGCTGCCGGCGCAGCGGCACATGCTGCGGAGCGTCCGCTCCGGTGCGGCCGCGCAGCAGCAGCGAGAGGGCCGTAGCGGCGGCGACGGCTCCGAGCAGCAGCAGATAGGCGGCGCCGCTGCTGAAGTCGAGCACGATGTTGCAGACGATCGGCCCGGCGCCGAGGCCGCCGAGCCAGATGGCATAGAGCGTGCCCATTTGCGAGGCTCGCTTTTCTTCCCTGACCTGGGTGAGGCAGACGATCCAGATCGGAGAGATGCCGACGCCGTACAGCGCGGACGCCGCGATGAACAGCCACGGCGCATGCGCGAGCGGCAGCAGCAGGATGCCGGCGAGCGAGGCGAGCATGCCCGCGAAGACGACGGCCCGGATCGAATGCCGGTCCAGCCAGTAGCCGATGCCGAGCTTGAGCGCCGTGTCGGTCAGATAGTGGGCGGCGATCGCCGCTCCGACCGTCCCCAGCGTCAGGCCGAGCGTATCGGTGCCGTACAGGGGCAGGAAGCTGACCAGCGCCGCCCCGCGCGCGAATTCGACGAGCAGCAGGACGGCGGCGAGCAGCGGGAGCTGGGAGCGGCTTCTAGCTTCGGAGCGCAGCAGCGATGGTATTGCCTTCATCCGAGGTTCCTCCTTGAACGGAGCTTGGCCGGATCGGCCGTTCTTTTCCAGTATACCCCTCGAGCCGCTGCAGCAAATCGTCGGCGATCCGTCCGGCGCCGTCCGGCCGGCCAAGCGCTCCCGTCCGGCGCGCGCTTTCCTTAAGACGCTCCGGGTCGTCCAACAGTTTCAGCACCGCTTCGACGAGCGCATCCGGCGTGCGGACGACGGCGGCCGCGCCCAGGCGCGCCGCGTAGGCCGCGTTGCGGCGCTCCTGGCCCGGTACGGGGCGGTAAAGCACGAGCGGCACGCCGGCCGCCAGCCCTTCGGCGATCGTCAGCCCGCCCGGCTTCGTCACGAGGCATGCCGCATGCAGCATCAGCTCCGGCAGCTCCTCGACGTAGCCGAGCACATGCAGGCGGCCCGAATCCGGGCGGCCGGCGAAGCGGCGGCGGGCGTCGCGCGCGAACGCCTCGTTGCGGCCGCAGACGAGCGCGAGCTGGACCTGCGGCCGCTCCGCGAGCAGCCGGCCGCAGGCGGGCAGCAGGCCGCCGAGGATGCCGGCTCCGCCGCCCATGAGCAGCACGAGCGGCAGCTCGGGATCGAAGCCGCGACGCGCCAGCGCGGAGCGGTCGGAGCCGCGCCGGCGCGCGTCGAAGCCGGGCCTGACCGGGATGCCGGCGAAGCAGACGCGCTCCTCGGGCACGCCGGCGGCGAGGAGCTCGCTTTTCATTTCCTCCGAGGCGGCGTAGTAGCGGTCGATGCCGGGGTGGACCCAGCGGCGGTGCAGGTCGTAGTCGGTGACGATCGCGGCCGTCAGCGCGGGACGGTCCGGCGATCCGGCGGGCGGTCCGGGAAAGAGCGGGAACGTATGCAGCACGAGGTCGGGCCGCTCCTCGCGCAGCAGCTGCCGCAGGCGCCTGCGACCGGGGGCGTGCAGGACGGCGGCGAGCGCCGAGCCCGGCGCCGCGAGGCGCGTGCGCTCGTACAGCCAGCCGTACACGCCGGGGAAGAGGCGGTAGCTGCTGCGGTAAAAGCAGCGAGAGAGGGCGTTCAGCAGCGGGTGGGCCTCGGCCATCAGATCGACCATTCGAATCGGGCCGCAGCCTCGTTCGGCGAGCTGGGCGCGGATGGCTTTGGCGGCCTGCAGATGGCCGTCGCCGTAGGAGGCGTACAGCAGCAGCGCCTTCGGCTGGCGGCGGAGCGAGCGGGACGGCGAGGCCGGGAGCGTGGGCGGAGCAGCCGCTCTCGCGGAACGCTCGGCGGCAGCTGGAGCGGAGAGCGGAGCGGAGGGCGGAGCAGACGCAGGAGCGGCAGAGGGCGGGAGCGTGGGCGGAGCAGGCGCTCTCGAGTCACGTTCGGCGACAGCCGGAGCGGGGGGCGGAGCGGACGCAGGGGCGGCAGAGGGCGGGAGCGTGGTCGGAGCAGGCGCTCTCGCGGCACGTTCGGCGGCAGCCGGAGCGGGGGGCGGAGCGGACGCAGGGGCGGCAGAGGCCGAGAGCGTGGGCGGAGCAGGCGCTCTCGAGTCACGTTCGGCGACAGCCGGAGCGGGGGGCGGAGCGGCAGAGGGCGGGAGCGTGGGCGGAGCGGACGCCGGAATGAGCGCCGAGCTTGAGTGAGGCGCGCGAACAAGAGATGCAGCGGATTCCAAGGGCGCGGCAGAAGCGGCGGACGAAGCGGGGGTTCGCAGGAACCGGAAGCGCAGGGCCATTTCGTTCAGAGCTCCTTTCCGGATGGAAGAAGTCGTTCGGCAGAGCGGCAGACACGGCGACGGCCGGGGATACGGCCAATCCAGGGCACAAAAGTGCCTTGGATTCAAAAATCCGCTGCGGATGGGTCGATCCAGGGCACAAAAGTGCCTTGGATTCAAAAATCCGTCGCGGATGTGTCGATCCAGGGCACAAAAGTGCCTTGGATTCAGAAATCCGCCGAGGATGGGCCAATCCAGGGCACAAAAGTGCCTTGGATTCAGAAATCCGCCGCGGATGGGTCGATCCAGGGCACAAAAGTGCCTTGGATTCAGAAATCCGCCGCGGATGGGTCGATCCAGGGCACAAAAGTGCCTTGGATTCAGAAATCCGACGCGGATGGGTCGATCCAGGGCACAAAAGTGCCTTGGATTCAGAAATCCGCCGCGGATGGGTCGATCCAGGGCACAAAAGTGCCTTGGATTCAGAAATCCGCCGCGGATGGGTCGATCCAGGGCACAAAAGTGCCTTGGATTCAGAAATCCGACGCGGATGGGTTGATCCAGGGCACAAAAGTGCCTTGGATTCAAATTCGACGCGGAGGCGGCAGATCGGCGGCAGCCGCGCCTCTTCAGCCTAGCTTCGCCATGTTAGCGGAGCGTCATCGGCATTGAACGATTTTGTTAGTCGCAACCGCTCTCGTTTCATTTTCGGAACGGTATATTGGAAAAAAGCATGATAAGGGGTTCCCATGAGCAATGATTGGGTTCCTGTCGAAGCAAAAAGCTGCTGTGCAAGAACGAAACGCGAGGGCGCTGGCAGGACGGGGCGTTCGTCCGCAGGTCGGCGGCTTCAAACCACTTCCCTATCGTCTATATCTGGTCTATCAATAACCGAGGCAATAGTAAACGTTGCCTTGCAGCCGCTAAAGCCGACTTTCTTGAGTCGACTGTTCGTCCATCGGCATGCAGCGATTTTTTTCCGCCGCCTCTTTCGTTCAGGTATACTGGTAGAGCAATTCATTTCTTGCGTCTGGAAGGGAGTTCGAAGGACAGATGGAGTACACCAAGCTTGGCCGCTCGGGGCTGCGGGTCAGCCGCCTCTGCCTGGGCACGATGAATTTCGGCGTCGGAACGGATGAAAAGGAAGCGTTTACGATTATGGATGCCGCGCTGGATGCGGGCATCAACTTTTTTGATACGGCGAACATCTACGGGTGGGGAGAGAACTCCGGCCGCACGGAGGAGATCATCGGCCGCTGGTTCGCGCAAGGCGGCGGCCGCCGCGAGCGCACCGTGATCGCCACCAAGGCTTACGGCGACATGAATGATCCGCTTGACGGGCCCAACGGCGAGTCGGGCCTGTCGTCGTACAAGCTTCGCCGTCATCTGGAAGGGTCGCTGCGCCGCTTGCAGACCGATCACATCGAGCTGTACCAGATGCATCACGTCGATCGCAGCGCCAGCTGGGACGAGCTGTGGCCGGCGTTCGGCGACATGCAGGCGCAGGGCAAGATCGGCTATGTCGGCTCCAGCAATTTCGCGGGCTGGGATCTGGCGGTCGCCCAAGGCGAGGCCAAGGCCCGCGGCGTGCTCGGCCTCGTTTCCGAGCAGCACAAGTACAATCTGCTGACCCGCCTGCCCGAGCTGGAGGTGCTGCCGTCCGCACAGGCGCATGGCATCGGCATCATTCCGTGGAGTCCGCTTGACGGCGGCCTGCTGTCCGGCAACATCCGCCGCGGCGAAGCGGGCCAGCGGAGCGGCGACAACCGCTCGGATCGGCATCGCGAGCAGCTGGAGGCTTACGGCCGCCTATGCGACGAGCTCGGAGAGACCGAGGATCTCGTGTCGCTGGCCTGGCTGCTCCATCAGCCGGCCGTCACGGCTCCGATCATCGGCGTCCGTACGCTGGAGCAATTCGAGCGCTCCCTGCGGGCCGTCGAGATCAAGCTCGACGAGAGCACGCTCAAGCGCATCGACGAGATCTTCCCCGGCCCGGGCGGACAGGCTCCGAAAGCCTACGCCTGGTAAGGATATGCGGCCGACAGTTCTTGCCTGATCAGGGCTCTGTCTCCTAGACAAGGAGTCCTCGTTTGCGGCGATCAGGATGGACGGGCTCTACCAATAAAGACCGAACAGAAGGAAGCCGGGCTTCCTTCTGTTCGGTCTTTATTCGTAGATAAGGCAGCTTGCCTGCCTGGCTGTTGGCTATGCTGAGAGCTTTTTTGCAGGCTAAGCTCGTTTCCTTTCCTTCATCGCCTGTCTAAATAGTACGCATAATAAAATCATCCATCGCCTATTGTGACTCATATATAATATGTGTTACATTATATCCGGAAGATCCCTCCTGGCGGAGCAAGAAGCAAGAAGCGAGGGGCGAGGAGCTAAATCGGCAAGCATGCGAAAGGATGAGGGCATGGAACGCGAATTGGCGCTTGAAGTGGTGCGGGTGACCGAGCTGGCCGCCTTGGCCTGCTCCCCGTGGATCGGGCGGGGCGACAAGATGATGGCCGACGGTGCGGCGACGGAGGCGATGCGGAGGATGTTCGGCTCGGTCTCGATCCGCGGACGCGTCGTCATCGGCGAAGGGGAGATGGACGAGGCGCCGATGCTCTATATCGGCGAGGAGCTCGGCGTCGGCAGCGGCCCGGAGGCGGATGTGGCCGTCGACCCGCTCGAAGGGACGGAGCTCGCCGCGCGCGGCCTCAACAACGCGCTGTCGGTGCTGGCGCTCGCGCCGCGCGGCCAGCTGCTGCATGCCCCCGACATGTACATGCAGAAGCTTGCGGTCGGCCCTGCGCTCGCGGGCCGGCTGCGGCTGCAGGATCCGCTTGCGGCGACCATGCGCAAGGCGGCGCATGAGCTCGGCAAGCCGCTCTCCGAGCTGACGGTGTCGCTGCTCGAGCGGGAGCGGCATGCGCCGCTGCTCGCCGAGCTGAGGGCGCTTGGCGTACGCGTCCGGCTGCTGACCGACGGCGACGTGGCCGGGGCGATGGCGCCTTGCTTTCCCGAGACGGGCGTCGATCTGTACGTCGGCTCCGGCGGAGCGCCGGAAGGCGTGCTGGCGGCAGCAGCCGTCAAATGCCTCGGCGGCGAGCTGCAAGGCCGCCTGCTCCCCGAGGGAGAGGAGCAGCTGCGCCGCTGCGCCGCGATGGGCATCGCCGATCCGTCGCGGGTGCTGCGCATGGAGGATCTGGTCGGCACGGGCGACGTCATCTTCGCCGCGACCGGCGTGACGCAGGGAGATTTCCTGGACGGCGTGCGCGAGCTTCCGGGCCGGCTCGCCACGACGCACTCGGTCGTCATGAGAGCGGCGACGCGCACGGTGCGCTTCATCCAGACGCGCCATGACCTGTCGCTCAAAGCCGCGATGCGCAGCGACCAGGCGCTCGGGTAAGCGCCGGCCGACTCTGGACCGACTGCCATCCAGCGGCCGCCGGGCCCGCCTCTGCGGCGTCCACCGGGCGACGCCATGGCCATTCGCCGAATTCGGCTCGAGCCCGGACATCTCCGCGGGAGAGCTGGATGCGGCTTTCCCTTACCTTATAAGGCGTCATATTTATAATTATACGTCATAAAGGAGCTGCTTTCATGCGAATCGCCATCAACGGCACAGGAAGAATCGGCCGTCTCTGCATCCGCCGGCTGCTGGACCTCGCGGATGGCTCGGAGCTCGAGCTCGTCGCCGTCAACACGACCTGCACCCCCGACATGCTGGTCCATCTGCTGGAATACGACACCGTGCACGGCCGCTGGCCGGGACGGGTGAGGACGGACGGCGGAGCGCTGGTTCGGCTGGAGGCCGACGAGCGGCTGGATCGAACCGGGATCCCGCCCGGACGAAGCTCCTCCCCGCAGCCGAGCAGCCGAATCGACTCTGCGCCTGAGCGGAACCCGTCCACGCAGAACCGAATCGAGCCCGCATCCGATCGGAACTCGTCGCCCCAGAACCGGCTCGAGCCCGCATCCGAGCAGAGCTCGTCGCCCCAGAATTGGATCGAGCCCGCGCCTGAGCGGAACTCGTCGCCCCAGAACCGGATCGAGCTCGTATCCGAGCGCGACCCGTCCCGGCTGCCGTGGAGGCGGCTCGGCATCGACCTCGTCATCGACGCGACCGGGGCGTTCACCGATCGGGCGGGCATGGAAAAGCACCTCGAGGCGGGAGCGGGACGCGTCTTGCTCACTTCTCCGGGCGAAGCCGACCTGACCGCCGTCATGGGCGTCAACGACGAGCGTTTCGACCCGTCGGTCCACCGCTTCGTCTCCGCCGCCTCCTGCACGACCAACTGCCTTGCCCCCGTGCTCAAGGCCATGCACGAGGCTTTCGGCGTCAGGGGCGGCTGGGCGACGTCGATCCACGCCTTCACGAGCGACCAGAACCATCTGGACAACCCGCATCGCGACTGGCGCCGGGCCCGCTCCTGCGGCGCCTCCATCGTCCCTGCCGCTACCGGCGTCTCCAAAGCGCTGCGCGAGGTGCTGCCGGAGCTCGCTCCCGTCATCCGCGGCTCGGCGGTGCGCGTTCCCGTCGCCGACGTGTCGCTGCTGCAGCTGCAGCTCGAGCTGGGCGCGCCGGCAGCGGCGGACGAGGTCCGCGAGGCGCTGCGCGAGGCGGCTGCCGGACCGCTCGCGCCGTATGTCGGCTACGCCGACCTGCCGCTCGTGTCCGCCGACTACATCGGCTGCGACAAGTCGGCGGTCGTCGACGGACCGAGCGTGCTGGCCCGCGGCTCCTCCGTGCAGCTGAGCGCCTGGTACGACAACGAATGGGGCTACGCCTGCCGGGTCGTCGACCTGGCGGCGCGGATCGCGGAGCGTGCTTCGGCCGCTGGCCGGCTCGGCGGCGCGCAGGCCGTCCGCGTCTAGCGGCGCCACGGACGCCATTGACCTTCAGCCGCATTGACCTTCGACGCGATCAACATTCAGCCTCGCGAATCGTTCCCTTCCCATAGCTGTCGCTGCGCCAAGATGCCCGTTCAACCCACGACTTCATAAGGAGATGGACCCTATGAAAAACGGATTAGCCGCTGCCGAAGGCAGCCTGGACTACGGACTCATTTTATGCCCGAGCTGCAACGAGATCGTCGATACGCTTCCGACGAATCGGGTCAAAATCTTCCACAGCCTTTGCGACTCGCCGCGATGCCGGGAGGCTGCCGCCGATTCCGGCCTGAACTACGCGCCGCCGACGCGCCCCGCCGCCGGAGAGGGGGAGCGCCCATGAGCGCCAAGCGCGTCTATGCGTTCGAGGAAGGCCGCGCGGACATGAAGCAGCTGCTCGGAGGCAAAGGAGCGGGCCTGGCGGAAATGACCGCCGCCGGCGTGCCGGTTCCCCCCGGCTTCACCGTCACGACGGAAGCATGCCGGGATTACGGCCGCTCCGGCGGCATGCTGGAGGAGCCGCTCTGGGCGGAGATCCGCGAGGCGCTGGCGGTGCTGGAGGAGCGCGGCGGCCAGCGGTTGGGCGACCGCGCCGACCCGCTGCTCGTCTCGGTGCGCTCGGGAGCGGCGGTGTCGATGCCGGGCATGATGGATACGATCCTCAACCTCGGGCTCAACGACGAGACGGCGGAAGGGCTGGCCGCCGCCACCGGCGACGAGCGCTTCGCCTTCGACTGCTACCGCCGCCTCATCGCCATGTTCGGCCAGGTCGTGCTCGGCGTCGACGGCTGGCGCTTCGAGCGCCTGCTGGAGGCGCGCAAGGAAGCGGCGGGCGTCGAGACCGACCAGCAGCTCGAAGCGCAGCATTGGCGCGCGCTCGTCCTCGACTACCAGCAGCTCGTGCTCCGGCAGGCCGGCCGCCCGTTCCCGCAGGACGTGCTGGAGCAGCTGCGGCTGGCGGTCGAGGCGGTGTTCCGCTCCTGGGACAACCCGCGCGCCCGCGTCTACCGAAGCGTCAACCGCATCGACGGCTCGGGCGGGACGGCGGTGACGGTGCAGCGCATGGTGTTCGGCAACAAGGGCGCGGACTGCGGCACCGGCGTCGTCTTCACCCGCGACCCGTCGACGGGGGAGCCGGGCCTGTATGGAGAGTTCCTGCTGAACGCGCAGGGCGAGGACGTCGTCGCCGGCGTCCGCACGCCGCAGCCGATCGCCGCGCTCGCCGCGGCGCTGCCGCAGGCGCATGCCGAGCTGGAGCGCTGGGGCCGGACGCTGGAGGAGCGGTACGGCGACATGCAGGACATCGAATTCACGATCGAGCGGGGCGTCCTGTTCCTGCTGCAGACCCGTACGGGCAAAAGAGGCGCCCAAGCCGCGCTCCGCATCGCCGTCGATCTCGTCTGCGAAGGAAGGATCGCTCGCGAGGAAGCGGTGCGCCGCGTGGAGCTGGCGCATCTGGAGCAGCTGCTCCATCGCGGCATCGACGAGTCGGCCGCCGGACAGCCGCTCGCCAAGGGCTTGCCGGCGTCGCCGGGAGCGGCGATCGGCCGGGCCGTGTTCGACGCCGATACGGCGGAGCGCTGGAGCCGGGACGGACAGCCGGTCATCCTCGTGCGTCCCGAGACGACGCCGGACGACATCCACGGCGTGCTCGCCGCCGAAGGCATCCTGACGAGCCGCGGCGGCATGACGAGCCATGCGGCGGTCGTCGCGCGCGGCATGGGCAAGCCGGCCGTCTGCGGCTGCGAGGCGCTCGCGGTCGACGCTGAGGCGAAGCGGCTCGCCGTGCGCGGCGGCGGGGCCGAGGCGATCGCCGAAGGCGACTGGCTGACGATCGACGGCGGCACGGGCCGCGTCATCGCGGGCCGCATGCCGCTGCGCGAGCCGGCCGTGACAGAGGAGCTGCTGCAGGTGCTGCGCTGGGCCGACGAGCTGCGGCGGCTGGAGGTGCATGCCAACGCCGATACGCCGGAGGACGCGCGCGCCGCGCGCCGGCTCGGCGCGCAGGGCATCGGGCTGTGCCGCACGGAGCATATGTTTTTCGCTCCGGAGCGGCTGGCCGTCATGCAGCGGATGATCGCCGCCGAGACCGACGAGGCGCGGGAGGCGGCGCTGGCGCAGCTGCGGCCGATGCAGCAGGCCGACTTCGAAGGGCTGCTGGAGGCGATGGATGGCTTGCCGGTGACGATCCGGCTGCTCGACCCGCCGCTGCATGAGTTCCTGCCGGGCCGCGAGGAGCTGCAGCGCAAGCTCGAGGCCGCCCGCGAGGGCGAGCGCGCCGAGCTGGAGGCGCTGCTGCGCCGCTCGGATGCGCTGCGCGAGGCCAACCCGATGCTCGGCCAGCGCGGCTGCCGGCTCGGCATCATGCATCCGGAGATTTACCGGATGCAGGCGGAGGCGCTGTGCCTGGCGGCAGCGGCCTGCGCGGAGCGCGGCGTCGACGTGCGGGCGGAGATCATGGTCCCGCTCGTCGGCGAGGCGGCGGAGCTCGGCCTGCTGCGGGCCGAGGTCGAGGCCGTGGCGGAGCGGCTGCTGCCGGAGGCGCTGCGGCGCGAGCGGCCGATCCGCGTCGGCACGATGATCGAGGTGCCGCGCGCCGCGCTGACGGCCGGGCGGATCGCAGAGCATGCGGACTTCTTTTCCTTCGGCACGAACGACCTGACGCAGATGACCTACGGATGCAGCCGCGACGACGCCGAAGGCAAGTTCCTCGCGCGCTACGTCGAGCGCCGGCTGCTGCCGTTCAATCCGTTCCAGGTGCTCGACGAGGAGGGCGTCGGCCAGCTCATCCGCATCGCCACGGAGGCGGGGCGCGCCGCGCGGCCGGGCCTCAAGGCCGGCATCTGCGGCGAGCACGGCGGCGAGCGCGACTCGATTTTCTTCTGCCACGAGATCGGCCTCGACTACGTCAGCTGCTCGCCGTACCGCATCCCGATGGCGCGCATCGCGGCCGCCCAGGCCGCTCTTGCCAGGCCCGGCCGGGACGCCGCTTCTTCCGCTCTTGCGGACGCTTTGCCGGTGTGAAATCGTCCTGCCATCGGTTACAATGGATGGTAGAACATGAAGCGAGCGGAGGGAAAGGCGATCAAACTATCGACGAGGCAAAAGAAGATCGTAGAGACGGTCCGCCGCCGCGCGCCGATCACGGGCGAGCAGATCGCCGAGCTGCTCGGAGTGACGCGCCCGGCGATCCGCTCCGACCTCGGGCTGCTCGTCATGCTCGGCTATCTCGACGCCAAGCCCAAGGTCGGCTATTTCCTCGGCAGCCGCGACGAGTCGGAGCGCGCCGCGGACTCCAGCGCCGCTGCCGCGCTGCTGCCCGTGCGCGAGGTGATGGGCGTGCCGGTCGTGCAGCGCGAGACGGCGACGGTGAGCGATGCGGTCGTGACGCTTTTTCTGGAGAATGTAGGCAGCCTCACCGTCGTCGACGAAGCCGGCCGGCTGGCGGGCATCGTCTCGCGCAAGGATCTGCTCAAGGTCGCCCTCGGCAATCCGCAGGCCTCCTCGATGCCGCTCGGCCTCGTCATGACGCGGCTGTCCAATCTGGCGACGGTGACGCCGGAGCAGACGGTGCGCGAGGCGATGGCGGTCATGATCGCCCGCGAGATCGACGGCCTGCCGGTCGTGCGGCCGCTCGGGGACGGGCCGGAGGCGGGGCTGGAGGTCGTCGGCCGCATTACCAAGACGACCGTAACCCGGCTGTTCTACGAGGCGTCGGCGGAAAGCTAGGAGGAGGCGGGGAAGAGGTTGAGCCAACGGTTGAACGAAGACAGGAAACGCATCGTCGTCTGCTCCGATTCGGCGGGGGAGACGGCGGAGACGGTCGTGCGCGCGACGCTGCGCCAGTTCGAGGCGGAGTCGGTCCAGGTGGAGCGCTGGGCGAACGTCAAGTCCGAGGAAGAGGTGCGCGAGCTGATGGAGCACGCCGCCTCGATCGGGAGCTTTGTCGTCTACACGCTGGTGCTGCCCGAGCTGCGGGAGATGATCCGCCAGGAGTCCGCGCGCCTCGGCGTCTGCGCCGTCGACGTGATGGGACCGGTCATGGAGGGCTTCGTCCGCACGTTCAACTCCGCGCCCAAGCAGGAGGCGGGACGGCCGCATCGGATGGACGAGGAATATTTCACCCGGGTGGAGGCGGTCGAGTTCACGGTCAAGTCGGACGACGGGCAGCATGTCGTCGGATGGAAGGACGCGGATCTGATCCTGCTCGGCGTCTCCCGCACGTCCAAGACGCCGCTTGGCATCTACCTGGCGCACAAAGGCTACAAGGTGGCGAACTACCCGCTCGTGCCCGAGGTCAAGCCGCCGGAGGAGCTGTTCCGCATGCCGGGCTCCCGCTTCGTCGGCCTGACGATGCAGCCGGAGAAGCTCATCTCGATCCGCATCGAGCGGCTGAAGAGCATGGGGCTGCCGGCCGGCGTCAGCTACGCCCGCCTGGAGCGGGTGGCGGAGGAGCTGGAGTACGCGCAGGAGCTGTTCCGGCGGCTCGGCTGCCTCGTCGTCGACGTGACCGACCGCGCGATCGAGGAGACCGCCGGCGTCATTCTCGATGCGCGCAAGCATTTGCTGGGCTGAGCGGGCGAAGAAATGGACCAAGGCTTTGAAGCTCGCAGGCGAGCCCCTTTCAAACCGAAAGGGGCTTTTTGCTTGTGTTTTTTGAATTGATTTCAGGTTAAATTCATTCTATTGATTTTACAAAAATTGATGGGATAAATAGAAAATGGTAATATATTGAGGGGTTTCTATCGCTTGGCAATAACAGGCCGTGGCGTGAATGGAAGGGAACTGCCGATCTTCCAGTCTGACTCGTCGCGCGAGGGAACCGAGAGTGCCTTGGTTGGTGGATTTCAGTCTGACCCGTCCCGCCAGGGAGTCGAGAGTGCCTTGGTTGGTGGACTACGGTCTGACCCGTCCCGCCAGGGAGTCGAGAGTGCCTTGGTTGGTGGATTTCAGTCTGACTCGTCTCCCCAGGGAGTCGAGAGTGCCTTGGTTGGTGGACCCCGGTCTGACCCGCCCCGCGAGGGAGTCGAGGGAACCGAGAGTGCCTCGATTCGTGGATTCCAGTCTGACGCGTCTCCCCAGGGAGTCGAGAGTGCCTTGGTTGGTTGATTCCAGTCTGTCCCGCCCCGCCAGGGAGTCGAGAGTACCTTGGTTGGTGGATTGCAGTCTGTTCCGTCGCGTGAGGGAGTCGAGAGTGCCTCGGTTGGTGGATTTCAGTCTGACCCGTCCCGCCAGGGAGTCGAGAGTGCCTTGGTTGGTGGATTTCAGTCTGACGCGTCTCCCCAGGGAGTCGAGAGTGCCTTGGCATGAAGCCGAGTGCATTTGGAATCGGACTTGGCGAATGCAATAGCAATAGCAATAGAAGCTGGAACGGTGAATTCTGCCGTATCCAGAGAGGAGGGGGAAACATGAAACGTCCGGCAAAGCTGCTGCTGGCGGGGAGCCTGCTCCTTGTGGCTGCGCTGAGCGCATCGTGGTTTTTATCTGCCGACAACAACGGAGGCAGAAATTCTGCCTCTTCCCGAGCTCCGATCTTGAACGAACCGATGTCCGGTCGCGTATCAGTCAAGTTGGACGACTCCCCGGCTGCGGTCGGCTTGCCCGCGAAGCCCGGCGTTCCCGACGAGGACGCCGCATGGTCCGGCAGGACCAGCGGCAGCAAGATGACCTCCGTTTCCTTCGAGGCTCCTCGGCATCACGGCTTCGTCGCCTTGGACTTCCTCAATGAGGGAGAAGGTGCGACGACGATCTCCGTCTCTCATCCTTCGTCCGGCGCGTTCTACTTTACGGAGAGCGTCGAACCGGGACAGCCTTTCGCCTGGAGCAGCGAACGCGACTATCCCGAAGGCATGCCGTCCGGCACCTACACGGTCAGCTTCCATTCCTCGACGGCTGAGGTGGAGGTAAGCTACTCGGGACGCGCGTCGCAGAGCGGGAATTCTTGAACGCATCTAGGAAAAAGACGGCTCCGCCTGGCGCGGAAGCCGTCTTTGCCGTTTCAATCCTTCCAATCATGCGAATCACTACAATCACTCAAATCAGCAGATCGAACAGCACCGGGTCCTTGTTCAGCTCGACGAACTGGTAGCCCTTGCCCTTCATCCGCTCGATGAGCGGACCGTAGTCCTCGCGGCGCTTGAGCTCGATGCCGACGAGCGCGGGGCCGTTCTCCTTGTTGTGCGTCTTGGTGTACTCGAAGCGCGAGATGTCGTCGTCCGGGCCGAGCACCTCGTCGAGGAATTCGCGAAGCGCGCCGGCGCGCTGCGGGAAGTTGACGGTGAAATAGTGCTTGAGCCCTTCGTAGATGAGCGAGCGCTCCTTCATCTCCTGCATGCGGTCGACGTCGTTGTTGCCGCCGCTGATGATGCAGACGACCGTCTTGCCCTCCAGCTCGTCGCGGTACAGGTCGAGCGCGGCGACCGGCAGCGCGCCGGCCGGCTCGGCGACGATGGCGTTCTCGTTGTACAGGCTGAGCAGAGTCGTGCACGCCTTGCCCTCGGGCACGAGCGCGACGTCGTCGAGCAGGTCGCGGCAGATCGCGAACGTCAGGTCGCCGATCCGCTTGACGGCCGCGCCGTCGACGAACTTGTCGATGGAGTCGAGCGGCGTCACCTCGCCGGCGCGCAGCGACAGCTCGAGCGAAGGCGCGCCTTTGGGCTCGACGCCGATGATGCGGGTGCGCGGCGACACCGCCTTGATGTACGAGGCGACGCCAGCGGCGAGGCCGCCGCCGCCGACGGTGACGAACACATAGTCCGGAATCGTATCGGTCGCATCCATGATTTCTTTGCCGACGGTGCCGTTGCCGGCGATGATCGCCGGATCGTCGAACGGATGGATGAACGCCGCGCCGGAGCGCTCGCATTCGCGGGCCGCCTCGGCATACGCGTCGTCATAGGTGTCGCCGGTCAGCACGATGTCCACCTGGTCGCCGCCGAAAAACTCCACCTGCGTCACTTTCTGGCGCGGCGTCGTGCTCGGCATGAAAATCTTTCCGCGGATGCCGAGCGTCTGACAGGAGTAGGCCACGCCCTGGGCATGGTTGCCGGCGCTGGCGCAGACGACGCCCTTGGCCAGCTCCTCCGGCGGCAGCGTGCGGATGCGGTGGTAGGCGCCGCGGATCTTGAAGGAGCGGACGACCTGCAGATCCTCCCGCTTGAGCAGCACGTTGCAGCCGTAGCGGGCGGATAAGACGCGGTTCGGCTGGAGCGGCGTGCGGGTAATGACCTCGTTGAGCGTCATCTGCGCATGCATGATGTCCTCCAGGGCGATCCGGACCGCGGGCGGCTGGTCCGCGCCGGCTGCGTCGGGACGCCTTGGAGGCTGCGGGGTGCTGGGGTTCATTCGCTTCTTCTCTTCCTTTCCGATAGATGAGATGATTGTCTTGTTATACCGCTGGGACTTGCCTTTGTCAATGGCGGGGGCAGGCCGCGGCGGGCTTCGGGCAGGACAGGCGCAGGACCGCGGGCAGAGACGACAGGAGGAGATCTACGTATGGGAAAAGTCGCAAAAGGATTCATCGGCCTGCTCGTCGCGCTGCTCGTGCTGGCCGCAGCCGGCGCGGCCGCGGCCGTCTGGTACATCCGGCCGCAGCAGGAGCTGACGCTCGCGCATGAGCCGATCGACCTCGCGGCCAAGGGGCTGGAGATGGTCCAGTCCGGCAAGGCCGAGCTGTTCCTGAGCGGGCAGGACATCAACAATCTGGCGCGGGAGCGTCTCTCCGCCCAGCCGCAGGTGACGCCGGAATTCCGCATCGAGGGGGCGCAGCTGACGCTGCAGGGACAGCGGCTGACGGCCGACATCGCCGGACGCTACCGCGACCTGCTGGATGCGGGCGTGCAGGCCGAATACCGGCTGGAGTGGCGCGATCCCGACCTCGTCGCGACGCCGCTGTCCGCCAAGCTGCGCGGCATCGCCCTGCCGGCCGGGACGCTGGAGCCGATCGTCATCCCGGTCGGCTCGCAGCTGCCGTCTGTCGTCGGCATCCGCTCGGTCGAGTTCCGGGACGGCGGCGTCGCTGTCGCGCTCCAGCTGCGGCTGTAGGCGGCGAAGGGGGGCCGGAAGGCCCTTCTTTTTTAATGCCGTTGACATCGGCGGCTGGAATCCGTATCCTATATGATGAGATTGAGAATCATTATCATACAAGCCGATGAGGCCGACCGCATGTCGGAAGCGTCGGATTGGAAGCGCCGCTGAGCGCATAGATCCATACGGAATCGAGAGAGGGTGAGAGCAGCCATGTCGAGGGACCACGCGGCGGAGACGCGCGAGGCGAGGGAGCCGCTGTCCTGCTCGTCGGTGCTGGCGGGGGGCGGCACGCTGTACGCCGCTACGATGGGCAGCGGCATTTACCGCAAGCGCGAGGAGCACCGCTGGGAGCGGATCAGCACGCCGGAGATGGACGGATTGACGGTCAACCGGCTCGTCCTGGCGGGAGAGAGGCTGCATGCGTGCACGAGCCGGGGACTGTATATCTTTGATGGAGAAGAGTGGGAGACGGAGGAGCTGGAGCTGCCGGTATTCCAGTACCGCGCCGAGGGCGGATGCCTGTATGCGTGCACGACGCACGGCCTCTGGTGCTCGCATGGAGCGGACTGGGGCTCGGCGGCGTTCGCGGACCGCAAGGTGTACGACATCGTGAACGTGCCTCAGTACCTTATCCTCGGATGCGAGAAAGGGCTGGCGCTGTACGACCGCTTCAGCTCCGCCTGGATGGAGTTCGATCTCGGGGCGGGCGTGACGAGCGTGGCGGTATGCCACGGCCGGCTGATCGGCGTGAGCGAGCTCGGCGAGCTCGTCGTCGGCACGCCTCAGCATGGCTTTGAGCGCTACCGGTATCCGGGGCTGTTCCTGTTCTCGATCGCGGTCCGGGGCGGGCAGCCGCTGCTCTGCTCGGACCGCGGCCTTTACCGCGCGGCGTGGCTGGGAGGCCGGATCGCGCTCCGTCCGGTGGAGACGACGGGACCGGTGACGGACGTGGATGCGAGCGGGGAACGGCTGTATCTGGCGACTTTATATGAGGGCATCCGTCAGCTCGACGGCATGCTGCCGGGCTGATCGCCCGAGCGAAAGGGAGGAGCGGGGAGATGGAGAAGATCATCCTGGTCTGCTGCAGCATGACCGGCAATACGGAGGAGATGGCCGACGCGATCGCCGCCGGCGCCCGCGAGGCGGGCGCGCAGCTGACCGTGCGGGATATTCTGGACGCGGAGGCGGCGGAGCTGGAGCAGTACGACGGCATATTCATCGGAGCTTACACCTGGGGCGAGGGCGATCTGCCCGACGAGAGCCTCGATCTGTACGAAGGGCTCGACGCGGTGGACTTGGCCGGCAAGACGGCGATGGCGTTCGGCTCGGGCGATACGTCGTACGACATCTACTGCGGGGCCGTCGACCAGTTCGAGGCCAAGCTGGCCGAACGCGGAGCGGCGATTTTCGCGCCCGGCTTCAAGGTCGAGTTCAACCCGTCCGACGAGGAAAAGGAGCAGCTGCGCGAGCTCGGCCGCCGCATGGCCGAGCTGACGGTCGAGGCGCTGTGACGGTTCGACCCGCCCCCTGGGCGTAACATTCAAAGCAGGCCGGATGAGCGACAGGCGCTCCATCCGGCCTGCTTTTGCTTGCGGCAACGAGATACGGCGATAGTAGGATCGGCCGATCGCTATGTTCTGCCCGTCCAGCGGCCCATTCGGCAACCTGCGTGTTCTTCATCGCATGTCCGCATGCCCCGTGCGCCGCACGAAGGAAGTTTCGACTCCTTGATCGCATGTCCGGACGCCCCGTGCGCCGCACGAAGGAAGTATCGACTCCTTGATCGCATGTCCGCACGCCCCGCGCGCCGCACGAAGGAAGTTTCGACTCCTTGATCGCATGTCCGCATGCCCCGTGCGCCGCACGAAGGAAGTATCGACTCCTTGATCGCATGTCCGCACGCCCCGCGCGCCGCACGAAGGAAGTATCGACTCCTTGATCGCATGTCCGCACGCCCGCAAGTCGGATGAGTTGGTCCCGAGGAGGAAGTGCGCCGCTCTACGCGCGGAAAAACCGTGCGTAGGAGCAGCCCGGTGCGGGAGACGACGCTCTACGCGCGGAAAAACCGTGCGTAGGAGCAGCCCGGTGCGGGAGACGGCGCCCTACGCGCGGAAAAACCGTGCGTAGGAGCAGCCCGGCACGGGAGACGGCGCCCTACGCGCGGAAAAACCGTGCGTAGGAGCAGCCCGGCACGGGAGACGGCGCTCTACGCGCGGAAAAACCGTGCGTAGGAGCAGCCCGGCGCGGGAGACGGCGCCCTACGCGCGGAAAAAACGTGCGTAGGAGCAGCCCGGCGCGGGAGACGCCGCTCTACGCGCGGAAAAACCGTGCGTAGGAGCAGCCCGGTGCGGGAGACGGAGCTCTACGCGCGGAAAAAACGTGCGTAGGAGCAGCCCGGTGCGGGAGACGGCGCTCTACGCGCGGAAAAACCGTGCGTAGGTGCAGCCCGGTGCGGGAGACGGCGCTCTACGCGCGGAAAAACCGTGCGTAGGTGCAGCCCGGTCCGATAGACGGCGCCCTACGCGCGGAAAAACCGTGCGTAGGAGCGGCCCGGCACGGGAGACGGCGCTCTACGCGCGGAAAAACCGTGCGTAGGTGAAGCGTCAGCCTGCCAAGCCTTCTCTAGAGCTGGCACGGGTACATTTTTTAACGGAATGTGAAAAAGAGCGTTCTCCTCAACCCTCGAAGCGGCTATAATCAAGCAGTGCGTCCGCGAAAGCCGCTCCCAAGGCGGGAAGCTCGGACGCAGAGGACCGGGGCAAGCCCGGCAAGCCAAGCCAGCGTGCCGAATCAGTCCAGGCCAGCCAAGCTCGGCCAGTCAGGCCAGCCCTACCGGCCAGCCCTACCGGCCAGCCCTACCGGCCAGCCCTACCGGCCAGCCCTACCGGCCAGCCCTACCGGCCAGCCCTACCGGCCAGCCCTACCGGCCAGCCCTACCGGCCAGCCCTACCGGCCAGCCCTACCGGCCAGCCCGGCCAGCCCGGCAAGCCAAGCCAGATCCGGCCAGCCAAGCCCAGCCAGCCAGCCCGGCCAGCCAGGCCGGTCCGGCATAGGCCAGCAAGTCCCGGCAAGCCGAGAACGGCTGCCGGCAAGCATTCAAGGGGGAAGCAGCTACGATGAGTCAAGCGCCATATATCGCCGTCGAGGGGCCGATCGGGGCCGGCAAGACGACGCTCGCCACGATGCTGGCCGAAGCGTGGGGATACCCGCTGGTCAAGGAGATCGTCGAGGAGAATCCTTTTCTGGACAAATTCTATCAGGACATGGACGACTGGAGCTTCCAGCTCGAAATGTTCTTCCTGTGCAACCGCTACAAGCAGCTCGAGGACGCCGTCATCCCGAGACTGGCCGCGGGCCAGGCGATCGTCTCGGACTACCATATCTACAAGAACCTGATCTTCAGCGAGCGCACGCTGAAGGGCGTGAAGCGCGACAAGTACCGCCACATCTACCATGTGCTCACCGACGACCTGCCCAAGCCGAACGTCATCGTCTACATCCGCGCCAGCCTGGACGTGCTGCTGGAGCGCATCGCCAGGCGCGGACGGCCGTTCGAGGACGAGATGTCCACGGCCTACCTGCAGCAGCTGATCGAGGACTACGATACGGCGATGAGCCAGCTGGCCGAGCGCGAGCCGGATACGATCATCCTGCCGATCGACGGCGACTCCGTCGACTTCGTAGCCGACCGCGGCGAGTTCGACAAGATCGTCGCGCGCGTAAAGGAGTGCATCCGATGAGCGCCAACCCCTACGGCATCCCGCAAAACGCCGTCATCACCGTCGCGGGCACGGTCGGCGTCGGCAAGTCGACGCTGACCGCGGCGCTCGCGCAGCGGCTCGGCTTCCGCACGTCGCTGGAGAAGGTCGATTTCAACCCCTATCTGGAGAAGTTCTACCATGACTTCGAGCGCTGGAGCTTCCACCTGCAGATCTACTTCCTCGCCGAGCGGTTCAAGGAGCAGAAGAAGATGTTCGAGCTCGGCGGCGGCTTCGTGCAGGACCGCTCGATCTACGAGGATACGGGCATCTTCGCCAAGATGCACGCCGACCAGGGAACGATGTCCCCGGTCGACTACGAGACGTACACGAGCCTGTACGAGGCGATGGTCATGACGCCGTACTTCCCGCATCCGGACGTTCTGCTCTACATCGAGGGCAGCCTGCCGTCGATCCTCGCCCGCATCGCCGAGCGCGGCCGGGAGATGGAGATCCAGACCGACGTCTCCTACTGGGAGCATATGCACGAGCGTTATGCGAAGTGGATCGACGGCTTCAGCGCCTGTCCGGTGCTGCGCCTGAACATCGACGAGTACGACGTCAACGATCCGGCCTCGACCGCCGACATCCTGACGCGCATCGGCCGCGTCATCGGCGGCTGAAGGCTGCCTCCAGAAGATATCGCCTCCTCCCAAAAAAGGACCCCGATCGACGCCGGACGGCGCCAGTCGAGGTCCTTTTTGTCCGGCCGGCAGCGGCTCAGGTCGGGACAAGCGCGGGAATCATCGTCATCTTGGACAACGGGAAGCCCTGCTCGTTCACGAGATTGCCGAACTCGTCCAATCCGTAGGTCGAATAGATCGGGTTCGCCAGCACGGCGCTGTTGTCCAGCTGCACCTCGTACGCGATGTTGCCCGCGATCGTGAACGTCCGGATGTCCGCGGCGAAGCCGGCGACTGCGAACGACGACACGTAGACCGGAGTCAGCGTCGGGATGGCGGGCGAGACGGCGAAAATCTTCAGCGTTACGGTCGCCACTCCGGCTGCCGCGTTGCGGGTATTGACGACAATCGTCGTCGCGGCCGTGCCGGTCGCGCGCGTATTGGTAACGAGCCCTGTCGTATAAGCCATGTCCACTCCTCCTCTTGTCCTTTTCTCCTACTCTATGAATTGGACGCGGAATTCGATCCGGCCGGGAGGCAAAACCCGCATCTGCATAGTCAGGCGGCCTTGGGACGGCGTATGGTATCACGATACCGATCCTATTAATTCGAGAGGAGAATGGAGCATGGCCAACTTTAATTTCAACGTGACGACTCCCGGCGCCAATCCGAAGTTCGAGCCCTCCGTCGCCGTCAATCTGCTGACTCCTTCCATCATGGTCGGGACGGCGACGGACTACACTACCGGAGTCCCGCAGATCGGGCTGTACCGCTCTCTGGACGGGGGCGCGACCTGGAGCAATACGGTGCTTCCGCTGCCGTCCGGCTTCACCGGCGCGGAGGCCGCGGTGGCGGCGTATGCGTTTCCGACCACGTTTTACGTCTCGGCGCATGTCTTTCCCGGAGACAGCGACGGCACGACCTACGTCTACAAGTCGACCGACAACGGCGCGACGTTCGCCGCTCCCGTGCTCGTCGCGCCGGGCTACGGCACCTACATCAACAATGACGAGACGAATACGGTCGTGGACAACTCGCAGTCGAGCCCGTTCCTGGGGAATGTCTACGTTCTGTACAACCATCAGTTCAACGTGGAGAACAACGGCAACTCCGTCGCGTTCCTGACGCGCTCCGAGGACAGCGGCGCCACCTGGGACCATACGGTGCTGCTGTCCAGCGACGCCAACCAGGTGGAGCGTCCGGACGCGACGGTCGACCTGGTCGGCAACGTGGTCGCGGGGTGGATCACCGTCAACCCGAGCTACCGCTTCGTCGTGCGCACCTCAGCCGATGGAGGCACGACGTTCGCGGCTCCCGTTACGGTGAGCACGATCGTGCCGGTGCCGACGGTGCTGCCGGTGACGGGCTACAACTTCCGCGTCTTGACATTCGCCAACCTGTCCTCCGACCGTTCGATCAGTCCCTATACGGGGAACATCTACGCGGTATGGCAGGACTTCCGCCAAGGCTATGCGGACGTCTACATGAGCATCTCGACCGACACCGGCAGCACCTGGTCGGCTGCCGTGAGCATCACCGGGGCGCCGGCGGGCTCGCAGAATTTCTTTCCGGCCATCGACGTCGATCCGCTGACCGGCTGCGTCAACGTCATCTACTACAGCAATCAGGTGGACGGCTTCGATCTCGACGTCTACGTCGCCCGCTCCATCAACGGCGGGCAGTCGTTCACCAACACGCGCATCACCGACGTGTCGTTCAACCCGAACGGAACGAGTCCGACGCCCGTGCCGCTCATCGGGGACTACATCGACATCACGTCCGTGCCGCCGGGAGGGTACATCGGCATCTGGACGAATACGAGCGACTCGCTGTATATCGTGGCGGGCTATTCCAACAACGTCATTACTTGAAAAAGGTCAGTCCCACTGCTGCGCCGCTTCCTTGCCGGAGCGGCGCTCCTGCTTGCGGCGCTGCTTGTTGTGGGCGGGCGGCAGGCTCTTGCGCGCGGCGGACTGCTCCTTGCGGGCGACGCGCGCCAGCTCGCGGCCCGTCTTGAGGTAGTTCTCGTAGCGCCCGGCGTCCAGCTCTCCGCTGGCGAGGGCGCTTTTGATCGCGCAGCCCTGCTCGCGCTTGCCATGCGTGCAGTCGCCGAAGCGGCACTGCGAGGCGAGCTCCTCGATGTCGGCAAAGGCGCCGGCATGCGCAGACGACGAGCCGCCCTCGTCCCATAGCTGCAGCTCGCGCATGCCCGGCGTGTCCATGAGCAGCGCGCCGCCCGGCAGGCGGAACAGCTCGCGATGCGTCGTCGTGTGGCGGCCGCGATCGTCGCCTCCGCGCACGCCTTGCACGCGCTGCGAGGCTTCGCCCGCCAGCTCGTTCAGCAGCGTCGACTTGCCGACGCCGGACGAGCCGGCGACCGCGATCGTGCGTCCCGGCTGCAGGTAAGGCCGCAGCTGCTCGAGCCCTTGGCCGAGCTGCGCGCTGACGGCATGCACGGCGACGCCGGGAGCGGCTCCTTCGACCTCGCGCACGAGCGCTTCTGGATCGTCCGCGAGGTCGGCCTTTGTCAGCAGCACGACCGGCGTCGCCCCGCTCTCCCACGCCGCCACCAGGTAGCGCTCGATGCGCCGCAGGTTGAAGTCGTGGTTCAGCGCCATCGTCAGGAACAGGACGTCGATGTTGGCGGCGACGACTTGGCCCTCCTGGACCTGGCCGGCTTCCTTGCGGATGAGCGCCGAGCGGCGCTCCAGCAGCGCGTGGATGCTGGCGCGGGAGCTGTCGCCGGGCTTCGGCACGGAGGAGAGCACCCAGTCGCCCACGGCCGGGTAGGAGGTGCGGGACGCCGCGCCGTGCGCGTAGCGTCCGGTCACTTCGGCGAGATGCTCGCCGTCCGCCGCCGCGAGCCGGTACAGATGAGAGAACTGCGCGACGATGCGCGCAGGCTCCAGGCCGGCCGTGGACAAGCCGCCGGCTTGCAGCCGGCTGGCGGCCGCCGCGAGCGGCTCGGACCAGGCTTCGTTCCAGCCGAGCGGCTGCAGCGCTTCTTCGTCGAAGGCAGCGAGGCTAGGAGCGGTAACGATGCCGTCCGGTCCGTTCGTTTCGAGCGGTGGACGGGGAGCTTGAGGGACGCTGTTTTTATCGGTGTGGAATGGGTTCAAGGGAATCTCTCCTTTTTTTGTAGGGGAATGAAAAAAAGCCCGCAGCGGCCGGAAGGCCGGGTCTGCGGACCGATTGAGGGAGGCGACGGAGCGGGCGAGCGGCGCCGCCTGCCCGCGAGCCTGCGGACGGGGGGCGCGGCTGCACGGCCGAAGGCCAAGCAAAAAGCCGCAGGAGACAGCGGTCTCCTGCGGCTTAGGCATGGGCATGGCGTCAGGCAGGCAGCCTCGTCCCGGAGGGGACGGCAGGCGGCCTGGCCCGCGTCATGCGGCAAGCTCCGTAGAAACCGGCATAGGGACAATCGACGACATGCGCATTGCGATAATAGTCACCATAGAACATCGGCCTCCTTGACTAAGATAGGTCCAGTATAGCCTCCGGCGAGCCGGAGGAGCAAGGTAGAGAACGGGTATAGCGGATTGCGGTCCCGACCGTGGAAGAAGCCCACGCTGCTCGGAGCGAGGGCTTTTGTGCACATGCCGTTATTGCCGTAAGGGAGCGCGGTCCGCCAGCTGCGGCGCGTTCTAACAACATGTATCCGTGAAGACGGCTTCGAGCTGGATGCTCATACAGTCCTTAGCCTCGTCGGTGAAGCCCGGTTGTCGCGGTTCGCCTTGGTGCGCATGCGGGGAAGCATGGGGACGGCGACAGAGGCGGCCGCTTCAGTCCGCGCTCGGAGGCAGCCAGTCGATCCGCTCTACGGGCAGGCCGATCTCAGCGAGCAGAGCGGAGCTGACGTACAGGCGGTCGCCGAGCAGCTGGCTCGTGCCGCTGTCGGCGCGGACCGCTCCGGCCGGGCCGGTCAGCTCGAACCAATTCTCGCTGCCGCGCTTGCCGGGAACTTGGTGCGCTTCGACGCGGAGGCCGGCGGTCTCGATCAGCTCCCGTGCGGGCAGCAGCGTGCGGCCGCCGCGGATGAAGGCGAACGACAAATCGACGCTGATGCCGGGAGCGATGACGGCGCGGGCGACCGGCTCTACGTCCAGCGTCGTCGTGGTCACCGGCAGCTCCTGCGGCTGCAGGCCGGCCGGCGGAGGCTCCGCCGGCGGGGCCGGATTTTGATACGACGTCCCGGGCTGGATCGGCGAGCGGATCTCGCGCAGGTCCTTGTCCGAGGCGGGCCGCCGGGAGCCGTCCTTCAGGTCGAGCACGGAGCCGGGGCGGCCCGGCTCGTTGAGCAGGAGGAGCGCCCGGTTGCTCTTGGGATCGTAGGCTTGCAGGCGGGCGAATGCGACAAGAGACGGATTGCCGGTGACGGGATCGATGCGGAGCACCTCGATCCGCTTGCTGCGAGGATTGTAAGCCTCGCCGATCATGCCGCCATCCGGCAGCGGAAAGAAGTCGGACGACCAGCCATAGTCGCCGATTTCCCGAATAAGGCCGTTCGGCGAGCGGTAATAGAGCTTGTACGAGACGCTCGTGCGGATGCCGTCCTGGAGCTTCTGATAGGACTCGATCCGCAGCATGGTCATGCCCGTATCGCCTTCGCTGAAAGCGGCGCCTACGCTGGCCCGGTCGCGTGCCGGATCGTAGCGGCCGACGAGCGGCGTCGTGCGGTTGTACATGCCGGACAAGGCGAGCCGAGGCTCTCCGGCCATGCCGTCCCAGTAGGACACGACATCGGGCTCGAGCGCGTGCCAGGAGCCCTCGCGGTCCTGGTAGACTTGTCGGATCAAGGGGAAGTAGCGGCCGGTCTCGTAGGCGTAGGCGGTATAATAGGAGCGGCCGCTTGCTTCGTCGGCGTAGTCGGACGAGAACGACCAGTCGTAGCGTCGCGCCGGTTCGTCGCTGTAGACCGCGGCGGCGACGGTCGCGGACGGCTGCCGCTCCTGCGGCGCGGCGCCTGCGGCAACCGCCTGTGACGGCGGCGCCGCCGTCAGCACGGCCAAGGCGCCGAGCGCAGGCAGGACGGTCAAGGCGCCCAGCGCAGGCAGCAGGCGGCGGATCGGTTTTTTCATCGGCAGGTCTCCTTCGTTGCAGAGGGATGCGAATCTGCTTCGTTGGACGCGAGGGCCGAAGGAAAAGTTGCGTGAAATGGAAAATACCGGACGGCGACAGCGGCGGATCTCCGATTTCTATATGAAAAAGGCTGCGAATCACCGGGTGACGAATTGCTTGAAACCGCTTTATTATAAAGTCAGTCATCCTTTGCCCAGGAGGCAGGGGAAAATTCGGACGGAACGAAGGAGTGCCGGGCATGAGCGAGAACACGAATGCAACCGCTGCTGCAAGCGCGGAAGCTGAGGCCATTGTCGATTCAACCGCCACGACGAGCACGAACGCCGGCGCGGCGCGAGCGTTCGCTTTTTACAACCATGAGCTGCCGCTGGCGGAAAGGGTCGCCGACCTCGTCTCGCGGCTGACGCTGGAGGAGAAGATCGGGCAGATGCCGCAGTACCAGGAGGAGGTGCCGCGGCTCGGCCTCTCCAAGTACAAGCACGGCACCGAAGGCGCGCACGGCATCGCCTGGCTCGGCGAGGCGACGGTATTCCCGCAGCCGATCGGGCTGGCGTCCACCTGGGACGAGGAGCTGCTGCGGCAGGTCGGCGAGGCGATCGGCACCGAGGCGAGGGTGTTTTACCAGCGCGACCCGGAGCGCAACGGGCTGACGATCTGGGCGCCGACGGTCGACATGGAGCGCGACGCCCGCTGGGGCCGGACGGAGGAGGCTTACGGCGAGGACCCGCTGCTGGCGGGCAAGCTGACGGCGGCGCTCGCGCGCGGCATGCAGGGAGACGACCCGGCGTATTTGCGCGCGGTCGCGACGCTGAAGCATTTTTATGCCAACAACAACGAGCTGCATCGCGGCTTCGGCTCGGCCAGCATCGACGCCCGCAGCAAGCGCGAGTATTACCTCAAGGTGTTCGAGCTGGCGTTCAAGGAGGGCGGCGCGAAGTCGATGATGACCGCCTACAACAGCGTCAACGGCGTGCCGGCCAACCTGCTGGACGACATCGAGGCGATCGTGCGCGGCGAGTGGGGCATGGACGGCTTTGTCGTGAGCGATGCGGGCGACGTGCTCGGCACCGTGCATGAGCACAAGCATGTCGACTCGTACGCCGAGGCGGCCGCACTCTCGATCCGGGCGGGCATCGACAGCATCACCGACGACGCGGAGACGGTCAAGCGGGCGATCCGCGACGCTCTGGAGCAGGGCTTGCTGGAGGAGGCCGATCTCGACCGCGCTCTGTCGCGCACGTTCTCCGTGCGGATGCGTCTGGGCGAGTTCGACCCGCCGGGGCTGAATCCGTATGAAGGCGTGCCCGAGGAAAAGGTCGGATCGCCCGAGCATGCCGCCCTGTCGCGCCTGGCGGCGGAAAAGTCGGTCGTGCTGCTGCGCAACGAGCCTGCGGCAGCAGGAGCGGACGGCACGGCGGCTCCGCAGAGCGAAGCGGCGGCCGCCGGCAGCGAGGCCGCGACCCGAGGCCGCGGCGAATCTTCAGCTGCCAGCGAGGCGGCTCGGACCGTAATCGCTGGCGCCGCCGCCGGGGATGCCGCGCCGCTGCTGCCGCTCGCGCCGCAGGGGCGGATCGCCGTCATCGGGCCGCTGGCCGACGAGGCGTTCACGGACTGGTACAGCGGCACGCCGCCGTACCGGAGCACGCCGCTGGCCGGCATCCGGGAGCGGCTCGCCGACGCCGGCGAAGCCGTCTATGCGACGGGCGGCAGCAAGCTGCGTCTGCGCAGCGTGACGAGCGGCCGCTACGTCGGGAGCGGGCCGGTGTTGACGGCGGACGCGGCAGGGCCGGAGGAGGCCGAGATATTCGAGGCGACCGACTGGGGCTATGGCAATGTGACGCTGCGCGCCCAGTCGAGCGGCAAGCTCGTCACGGACGCCGAGGACGGGCTGACGGCAAGCGCGGACGAGGCGCGCGGCTGGTTCGTCAAGGAAGTGTTCCGTCTGGAAGACGCGCAGGCGGGCTTGGGTGACCAGGCGCAGGCGGCGGCTGATGGAGTCCGTGCAGGCGCGCAGCCAGCAGCGGGGGCCGGCTCGTCCGGGACGGCTGCGGGCAGCCGTTTTGGCAAGGAGGAAGAGCGCGGCGCGCGGACCGTCGAGCTGCGCACCTGGGACGGCACGCCGGTAGGCCTGCTGGCGGACGGGCGGCTCATGCCGGCGGAGCTTGCGCCGGAGGCGGCGGTCAACGCGGCCGACGCGGCCAATCCGGACGCCGCCGCCGAGGCGGAGCGCGCCGAGCGGCTGCGTCAGCGCCGCAAGCCGGCGCAGGCGGAACGGTTCCTCGTCGAGGTCGTCGAGGACGGGATCTCGGCGGCGGTGCGGCTGGCGGCATCGGCGGACGCGGCGGTCGTCGTCGTCGGCAACCAGCCTTTCATCAACGGCAAGGAGGATGCGGACCGCCCCGGCATCGCGCTCGCGGCCGCCCAGCAGGAGCTGATTCGCGCCGTTCTGCGCGCCAATCCGCGCACGGCCGTGCTGCTCGTGAGCAGCTATCCGTTCGCGCTCGAGGGCCTCGAGCGGGAAGCTCCTGCGATCTTGCAGCTATGCCATGCCTCGCAGGAGCTCGGCCGCGCGGCGGCCGGGGCGATCTTCGGCGATTACAGCCCGGCAGGACGGCTGCCGATGACATGGCCGGCGACGGAGCAGGGGATGCCGTCGATCATGGACTACGACATCATCCGCAGCGGCCGCACGTACCATTATGGAGACATTTCGGTGCTCTATCCGTTCGGCCACGGCTTGTCGTATGCGGCGTTCCGCTACGGGGAGCTGCGCGTGGACCGTGAGGCGCTGGAGGCGGGCGATGCGGCGACGGTGCGGCTGGAGGTCACGAATGAGAGCGGCCTGGAGGCCGACGAGGTCGTGCAGCTTTATGCCCGCATCGAAGGCTCGGCGTTTCAGCGGCCGAAGCGGCAGCTGGTCGGCTTCCGCCGGCTGCGGCTCGCGGCAGGGGAGACGGCGACGGCGGAGTTCCGCGTCGAGGCGTCGCAGCTGGCCGTCTGGGACTCGGCGGCAGACCGCTGGGCGTTCGAAAGCGGCGTCTGCCGCCTGCTCGCCGGCGCGAGCTCGGCGGACATCCGCGCCGAGGCGCGGCTGCGGCTGGACGGCGAGCCGCTGGCCGCCCGGCCGCTCGGCGATTGGACCGCAGCCTCGTCCTATGACGAGGCGCGCGGGCTCGCCATCGACGCCTGCCGGGACGGCGGCGACAGCGTGCGCCCGGACGTTTTTGCTGCTGCTGATCCGGCAGCCGCAGCAGCTGCTGCAAGCGCGGCTCCAGCAGCCGGAGCAGGCGCAAGCGCAGCGCCTGGCCAGGGCTGGGCGCGCTACGGGCGCGGCTCGCTGCCGGTTGGCGCGGACCGTTTCGAAGCGCGCGTGTCCGGCGCAGGCGGCGGCAGCGTCGAGCTGCGCCTCGGCGGTCCGGACGGCGAGCTGCTCGCGCGCTGCGACGTGCCGCGCACCGGCGGTCCGCAGGCGTGGACGACCGTCGCCGCGCCGCTGGCGCTGCCGGCGGACTCTGCTGCCGCGGCCGGTCGAGATGGAGCGGACACTGTTTCCGTCGTGCTGCGCGGCGAGATCGGATTGGCGCGATTCCGTGTCGTGAAGTCGTAGACGATTGGAGCGGCTTCTTTCGGCATGATACCAACCTATTTAAACTTTTCTGCACAGCAGCCATCGATCCGAAAGATCGGGGCGATCTGGAGGTGAACGTAATTGAAACGGGATCTCCGCAACGAAAGCGCTGGAGGAAATAGAAGAGGAATCAGCTTTGAGATTCCGAACGAATATGGGAGGCATCTTCTAGAACTATTGAAGCCCTTCCCGATCGAGCAATTCGACTGGTACGCAGGGGGAGAGGAATCCTATATCACCGATGGAAGCCAACCGATCGAGCCGCTCTTTTCCGGAGAAAAGGTCGGCCTGGATGGAGCCAGCCTGAAGCGGATGCTTGAAAACTCCTTTCAATATTTGATTTTTTTAAACATGAAGGCTTTCCCTAAAGGAAAACATGTCTTTGATGTCGCCACTTACGAGGATTTTTTGACGAGCCATTGCCAACTGGCGATTCTCGTCATTGATTCGGTATATGTCACGGTTTATGGCAAGGAGATGGAGCAGGTAGAGGAGCTTTATCAAATCGGAGTGAGAAACGGTTATTCCAATGTCCGGTTCCTGACGGATGAAAATGATTCTAGGACGGTGCTGTCGGTCTGGTAGCCGAGACGCTGCCTTGGTCGCCGGGTCGATACGAATAGGCTCTCCAACGAAAACCAGGACGTGCCGCGGCACGTCCTGGTTTGCTTTCAGCAGGTTGGAATGGTTGCTTTGGTTAAGCCGGGTCGCGCTTGATGCGGGCATCGAGCCAGAACGTGCCGAACGGCACGAACGACAGCAGCACGGCGCCGACGAGGCGGCCAAGCTTCCAGCGGGCGGAGATCGTGGCCAGCAGCAGCGTGATCATATACAGCACGAACAGTCCGCCGTGGGCGGCGCCGACGATCGTGACGGGCAAGCTCCAGCCGCCCAAGTATTTGAGCGGCATGGCGATGAACAGCAGGATCAGAAAAGACCATCCTTCCAGCAGAGCGACGAACCGGAAGCGGCCGACAGCCGTTTTGAGCATGGGAACCTCCTCGGATAATGGAAACGATAAGAGCGCAGCCGGCTGCGAGCCGCAGAGCGGATAAGCTCCCGCATGGCCGCTGTTGGATGCCCTTGTTCGTGTAACGGCTGAGGCAAGCTGCGGTTTCGCATTCTCGGCCGGAAGTTGTGACAACTCTGGGACAGTTGCGGCGGGATGGAGCGGAGGGCCGGAATGAAGTAGGATGGAAAGAAACAAGCGGAAGCGGAGGAAGCGTCATGCGCATCACGAGAGAAGGGCTGGAGCGCCGCCAGATCGCCGTCTACGCGGCGGCTTTGCTGGTTGGGGCGGCGATCAGCCTGACAGCGGGAGAAAAAGCGGAACCGCTCGGCGTCGCCGTCAGCCCGGTGCTCGCGCTGCTGCTGTATGGCATGTTCACGCAAATTCCGCTGCTTGAGCTGCGGCCTGGGCGGGCGCAGGGCCGCTTCGCCGGCGGGCTGCTGCTCGTCAACTTCGTCCTTGTGCCGCTTGCCGTCCTGACGCTGGCCTGGCTGGTCCCGCTGGACCCCGCCGTGCGCTTCGGGCTGTGCCTCGTGCTGCTCGCGCCCTGCATCGATTATGTGGTCGTCTTCGCCCAGATAGGCCGAGGCGACGGCAAGCTGATGCTCGCCTCCACGCCGCTGCTGATGCTGGCGCAGCTGGTCGCGCTGCCGCTCTGGCTCTGGCTGATCCTCGGTCGCGAGGCCGCCGCTCTTGTCGAGGCCGGTCCGATCGTACAGGCCTTCCTGCTGCTTGTCGCCACCCCGCTCGCGCTGGCGGCGCTGACGCAGCTCGCCGCCCGCCGCAGCCGCGCCGGGGCAAAGGCGCTTGATGCGGCTGCCTGGCTGCCGGTGCCCGGCATGGCGGCGGCGCTGCTGCTCATCGTCGCCTCGCAGGCGGGCACGGCCGTCCGCCATCTGGACGCGATCGGTCCGGCGATCCCGGCCTATGCCGCTTTCCTGCTCATCGGCCCGGCTCTGGCCTGGCCGATCGCGCGCCTGCTTCGGCTCGGCGCAGAGGCTTCGCGGACGCTTGCGTTCAGCGCAGGCACGCGCAACTCGCTCGTCGTGCTGCCGCTTGCGCTTGCGCTGCCCGGCGAGGCGGGGCGGCTGGCCGCGGCCGCAGTCGTCGCTCAGACGATGGTGGAGCTGATCGGCGAGCTGGTTTACATCCGCGTCATGCCTCGGCTTTTTCGCGGGGGGCGAAGAGCATGAAGACCGCCGTTCGGATCGATGCACGAAGGCAAATGACTCGATCCGACGAATCGGCCTTGGGTTAGCAATCCAGGGCGCATTTGTGCCTTGGATCCGACAAATCGGCCTTGGGAAGAGCAATCCAAGGCACATTTGTGCCTTGGATCCGGCGAATCGGCCTTGGGTTAGCAATTCAGGGCACATTTGTGCCTTGGATCCGACGAATCGGCCTTGGGAAGAGCAATCCAAGGCGCATTTGTGCCTTGGATCCGGCAAATCGGCCTTGGGAAGAGCAATCCAAGGCACATTTGTGCCTTGGATCCGGCAAATCGGCCTTGGGAAGAGCAATCCAGGGCACATTTGTGCCTTGGATCCGACGAATCGGCCTGGTAACAGCCATCCAGGGCACATTTGTGCCTTGGATCCATAGATTTGGCGGGAGAATGAAAGGAGCAAGTCTAAAGTCATAAAAACCTGCTTCGGCAATAGAGCTCCTCCGCTGGCGTTCCGCCGAACCATGGCCCTAAACAGGCCCCGTTTCGTAGAGCGAGCGGGGGCGATTAGCTCGGTGCCGCGCGCTCGGGAGGTTAGCTTCTTCGGAGGGGCGGGCGAGCTGAAATCGGCCTAGATAGCGGCCTTGATGGTATAAAAAGGGTGTGGTATGCTTAAAAATAGATAGAGGCCCCGGTGTTGACGCACCGGGACCTCCGGGAAATGGCTTCCGCATTAAGAGCGGCGGCTTGCCCCCGTAAGTGTCAGCAGCAGCAAAATAGACCGCCGACCTTATGAGGGGTGTGGGCGGTCTACTTCTTTTTCAGGTACGTGAGCAGCGCCAGCAGGAACATCCCGAACATGAACATGAGGGATAAAGCCTGAAACACTTCCACGGGCAACACCTCCCTTCAACGGGGAGAGCCGCCGACCGCCCTTAAAGCCTATGCGCATTTCTTGAATCGATTATACCAAGATTTTCTAGATTGAGAAGGCGAACATAGGAAAAGAATGGCACGGTCATCTACTTCTGCCCGTTACGCCGTCGGAATGCCGACGGCGTTTCTTTGAGCTGCCGCTGGAATTGGCGCACGAAGTAGCTGATGTTGTCAAAGCCGCATTCCAGCGCGATGTCGGCGATGCGCAGCTCGGTCCGTCGGAGCCGCTCGGCCGCGCGGCGAATGCGCAGCGCGTTGAGGTAGGCGATCGGCGTCTGGCCGGTCATCTCGCGGAAGAAGCGGCTGAAATGCCCTTCGCTCATCGCGGCCAGGCCGGCCAGCTCGGCGATGCGGATCGGGCGTCCGTAATGCTCCTGGAGATGAGAGATGACCCGCTTCAGCCGCTCGACCTTGGCCGCGTCCGCCGCCACCCCGCTCGACGGGCCGCCGTCCGCGCCCGCCCGTCGATCCTCGGCCGCGCCGAGCGCATGCGTGCCGGCGAGCATGAGCAGCAGCCGGCCTTTCACCGCCGCCTCCCAGCCCGGCGGACGCTGGCGGCAGGCTTGCCGGATGTGCGCCAGCTCGCCGAGCAGCAGCGCGCCGGCCGGCTCCTGCGGCCGCGCCTGCCGCGGGAACATCGCGCGCCGCTCCAGCAGCGGCAGCACGACGCGTTCCTCCACCGCGTCGAAGGCCGCGCCCGACAGCAGCGCTCCGTGGAACACGAGCGCGAAGAAGCGGCAGCCTGCGCTTCCGCTCGCATGCGCCGCATGCAGCTCGCCGCTCGGCACGAACGCCGCTTCGCCCGCGCGCAGCAGCAGGCTTTCCGTGCCGATCTGCAGCAGCGTCTCCCCCTCGGCGACGTACAGCCACTCCATCTCCTCATGCCAATGCGCCTCGATGACATGCTCGCCGGGACCATACCGGTACTCGTAGCTGCCGAACAGCCGGCGCGCCTCGTTGTGGCCGCGGGCTTCCCGCAGCCGCTCGAAGCGCTCCTTGCGCTCGGCTTTTCCTTGTGCAAAGCCGAACGGCCCGCCTTGGGCCAAATCCGCGTCTCCCGCCAAGTCTGCGATTCCCGTCAAGCCCGCGATTCCCGCCCAGCCCGCGTTTCCCGCCGCATCCGCGTCTCTCATCGAGGCTCCATCTCCCGCCAAGCCCGCGTTTCCCGTCCAATCCGCCTCTTCTGCTTCGGCCGGATCGCCTGTCGGCCGCTCGCCGCCTTGCCGCGGCGACATCTCGTTGCCCATGCTTGTGCCTCCCCTGCGCGATGATCAGAATCGTGTCAGAAACATCACGGGATTCTGCAAGATTAACGATCCGTCCATCGGTATACTGTCAGTATAACGCTTACACTCCCGATACGGAAGGATGGTTCCTCCCATGAAATTCACCGATGGAAACTGGCTCGTCCGCGAAGGCTTCGCCATCGACGGCGCCGTGCAGGCGCATGAAATCGTCGCCGAGGACGGCGGCCTGACCGCCTACATCTCCACGACGCCGCTCCCCGGCCGCGGCGCGATGATCAACACGCAGCTGCTGACCGTGCGCGCCCATGCGCCGCGCGAGGGCATCATCGGCGTGAGCATCTCCCATTTCGAGGGCGAGCGGGAGCGCGGCCCGCGCTTCGAGCTCAGCCGGTCGGCCGATCCGGCCGGCTTCACCGCGATCCGCCAGACGGACGAGTACGCCGAGCTGACGAGCGGCGGCCTGACCTTGCGCATGAGCAAGGGGCCGCAGTGGTCGATGGCCTTTTACCGGGGAGAGGAGAGGCTGACGGGCAGCGCGTTCAAGTCGATCGCCCATGTGACGGGGCCGCACGGCGAGCCGTACACCCGCGAGGAGCTGGACCTGACGGTCGGGGAGAACGTCTACGGCCTCGGCGAGCGCTTCACCTCGTTCGTGAAGAACGGCCAGATCGTCGACATCTGGAACAAGGACGGCGGCACGAGCTCCGAGCAGGCGTACAAGAACATCCCGTTCTACCTGACGAGCCGCGGCTACGGCGTGTTCGTCGACGAGCCCGGCGCGGTGTCGCTGGAGGTCGCCTCGGAAAAGGTCAAGAAAGTGCAGTTCAGCCTCCCCGGCGAGACGCTGAGCTATTATGTCATCGACGGCCCGACGCCCAAGGAGGTGCTCGGCCGCTACACCGATCTGACCGGCAAGCCGGCGCTGCCGCCGGCGTGGTCGTTCGGCCTGTGGCTGTCGACTTCGTTCACGACGGAGTACGACGAGGCGACGGTGAATTCGTTCGTGGACGGTATGGCGGAGCGCGACCTGCCGCTGTCGGTGTTCCATTTCGACTGCTTCTGGATGAAGGAGTTCCACTGGACGGACTTCAAGTGGGACGAGCGCGTCTTCCCCGATCCGGCGGGCATGCTGCAGCGGCTCAAGGACAAGGGCCTGCGCGTCTGCGTCTGGATCAACCCGTACATCGGGCAGCGCTCGCGGCTGTTCCGCGAGGGCCGGGAGCGCGGCTACCTGCTGCGCAAGCCGAACGGAGACCTGTGGCAGACGAACCTATGGCAGCCGGGCATGGCGCTCGTCGACTTCACCAATCCGGACGCTTGCGCGTGGTACGCGGGCTATCTGGACGAGCTGATGGACATGGGCGTCGACAGCTTCAAGACGGACTTCGGCGAGCGCATCCCGACGGATGTCGCCTACCACGACGGCTCGGACCCGCAGGGCATGCACAACTACTACACGTTCCTGTACAACAAGGTCGTGTTCGAGGCGATCGAGCGCAAGCTCGGCCAGGGCGAGGCGGCGGTGTTCGCGCGCTCGGCGACGGCCGGCGGCCAGCAGTTCCCGGTGCACTGGGGCGGCGACTGCTACGCCGACTACGAGTCGATGGCCGAAAGCCTGCGCGGCGGCCTGTCGCTCGGCTTGAGCGGCTTCGGCTTCTGGAGCCACGACATCGGCGGCTTCGAGAACACGGCGTCGGCGCATGTGTTCAAGCGCTGGCTGCAGTTCGGCCTGCTGTCCACGCACAGCCGCCTGCACGGCAGCACGTCGTACCGGGTGCCGTGGGCGTACGACGAGGAGTCGGTGGAGGTGACGCGGACGTTCACCCGGCTGAAAATGAAGCTCATGCCGTATCTGTACGATACGGCGGTCCAGGCGCAGGAGCAGGGCGTGCCAGGCATGCGCGCCATGCTGCTGGAGTTCCCGGACGATCCGGCCGCGGAGACGCTCGACCGCCAGTACATGCTCGGCCGCTCGCTGCTCGTCGCGCCGATCTTCAGCGAGAGCGGCGACGTCTCGTACTACGTGCCGGAGGGCGAGTGGACGTCGCTGCTGACGGGCGAGACGGTGCAGGGCGGGCGCTGGCGCAAGGAGCGCCACGGCTTCCTCAGCCTGCCGCTGCTCGTGCGGCCGAATACGCTGCTCGCGCTCGGCGCGGAGGACGGCCGCCCGGACTACGACCATGCGGACGGCGTCGAGCTGGCGCTGTACGCGCTGGCGGACGGCGCCTCCGCCGAAGCCAATGTGCGCGACCTGAAGGGCGCGCCGCAGCTGGCGGCAAGCGTATCGCGCTCCGGCGGCACGCTGACGCTGCGCGTGTCCGGCGCGGGCAAGCCGCTGCGCCTGACGCTGCACGGCGGCCTGCCGGCGGCGGCTGCCGTCAGCGGCGCGGGCGCGCGGCTCGAGGACGGAGCCGTCTGGCTGAGCGGCTGGGGCGGCGAGGCGACGGTGACGATCGAGCTGCAGGCGTAGGCGTTGGAGTCGGGTGCGGCGCAGGCGCAGAATAAGTGCGTCTGCGCCGCGCCCGCGAGCTTTCCGGCCCAGCGGCCCAGCGGCCCCGCCGCGCTAGACGCAAACGAAAGGAAGCGGAGCCGCCAGGCCCCGCTTCCTTTCGTTTCCTTGCCGGCCTCGCTCAGCTGCCGAACAGCTTCTGCGCGTCGTCGAGCGCCATCTTGTGGCCGAGCGAGGAGTAGTCCAGCCATTTTTGGCCGTCGAGCACGTACACATGGCCGTTCTTCACCGCTTTGAGCCCGGCCCAGAGCGGATTGCTTTCCAGCAGCTCGAAGTTTTTCTTCGCTTCGGAGCCTTTGCTGATGATGACCAGAATCGCATCGGCGTCGAAGTCGTCCAGCACTTCCTGGGAAATGACCTCGTACGCCTTGCCGATGTTCTCGACGCCGTCGGCCGGCTTGAGGGCCAGATCCTCGTACAGCAGCGGGCCTACCGGCCGCGCCATGCCCATGACGCGCAGCTCCTTGGCCGTCATGCGGATGGCCATCACCTTGGCGTCGGCGCCGAGCTTGCTTTTGATGAGCTCGGACGTCTCGGCGGCTTGCTTCTCGTAGTCGGCGATGAACGTCTCGGCTTGCGGCTCGCGTCCGGTCTCCTTGGCGACCAGGCGCAGATGGTCGCGCCAGGTGCCCTGGTCGAGATCGATCGCGACGACGGGAGCGATCGGCTCCAGGCGCGGCTGATCCGCCGCGGTTTGCTGCACGTCGATGAAGATGCGGTCCGGCTTGAGCGCAAGCACCGCTTCGAGATCGGGCTCGGCGGCGACGCCGAGCTTTTCGACGCCCTCGAGCTGATCCTTCACATGCGGGAGGAAATCCTTCACGTCCCCGCCGATGGCGGAGCCGACCGGCTTCAGGCCGAGCGCGAGCAGATGGTTGGTGAGATGGATCGACAGCGAGGCGATGCGCTCCTCCGTCGGAGCGGGCGAGTCGGCCGGAGCGGAAGGAGAGGGAGCGGCGGAGCTGGCCGCCGAGGCTCCGTTCGCGGGATCGTTCGTGCCGGCGGAGCCTCCGCAAGCGGATAGAAGCAGGCAAGCGCTTAGCAGCAGCGCGGACAGGGAAAAGATGCGTTTCATGAGATGGTTCAACCTCCAGGAATAGGGTCGCTTCGGCGGCTAGCGCCTGCGTTTGAACAGCAGATACAGGAAATAGGGGCCGCCGATGGCGGCGCAGACGACGCCGGCGGGGATGGCGACCGGCTGGAACAGCGAGCGGCCGATTGTGTCCGCCGACAGCAGCAGGATGAGGCCGCACAGAGCGGCGATCGGCAGGAAGTGCCGATGCTGCGGTCCGGCGATCCGGCGCGCGAGATGCGGAGCGGCGAGGCCGATGAAGCCGATGCTGCCGGTCATCGCCGTGCTGGATGCCGCCAGCGCGACGGCGGCTAGCGCAAGCAGCAGGCGGCTGCGCTGCACCGGCTGGCCGAGGCCGGTGCCGAGAGCGTCGCCGAGAGCGAGCAGATCGAGCTGGCGCGAGGCTCGGTAGACGAGCGGCGTCAGCAGCGCGATCCAGGGCAGCAGCGTCCACGCGTGGATCGGATCGCGCCCCCATACGCTGCCGGCGAGCCAGCGCGCAGCGAAGGCGTACGTGTCCGGGTCGAGCCGCAGCGACAGCATCAAGGTCGCCGCGCTGAGGCCGGCCTCGACGGCGATGCCGACGAGCAACAGCTGGATCGGCTGCAAGCCGCGCGTCCGGCTCCAGGAGAGCAGGAAGACGATCGCCGCGGCTGCCGTGCCGCCGACGAAGCTGAAGGCGGGAATCCAGAGCGCCGCCGATCCTTCCAGCGTGCGGAAGAAGGAGATGAACAGCATCAGGCCGAGCGCCGATCCGGCATGGATGCCGAGCAGGCCGGGATCGGCCAGTCCGTTGCGCGTCGCGCCCTGCAGCACCGCTCCGGCGACGCCGAGTCCGATGCCGGCGAGCATCGTCACCACGATGCGGGGCAGACGGTATTGGAACAGCACGAGCTGCTCCTGCTCCGTCCCGCCGCCGAGCAGCGTGCGCAGCACAGCGTCAGGGCCGAGGCGCAGCGTGCCGGCATTGAGGCTGGCGAGCGCGATCGCCGCCGCCACGGCTGCCAGCGCCAGCGCGGCGAGCAGCGCCTTGCGGGAGCGCGGGGAGAGGGAGGCGGGCATCTACAGCTCCCTCCTTTCGCGGCGGGCCAAGTACAGGAAGAACGGCACGCCGACGAACGCCGCCATCGCGCCGACGGCGAACTCGCGCGGCGGCTGGACCGTGCGCGAGGCGAGATCGGCTGCGAGGAGCAGCGCCGCGCCGAGCAGCGCGGACAACGGCACGACGAGCCGATAGTCGGTGCCGGCAAGCCTGCGCGCCGCATGCGG
The DNA here is from genome assembly GCF_037965485.1 of Paenibacillus sp. FSL W8-1187. Taxonomy (NCBI): domain Bacteria; kingdom Bacillati; phylum Bacillota; class Bacilli; order Caryophanales; family Paenibacillaceae; genus Paenibacillus; species Paenibacillus sp. FSL W8-1187. The sequence continues at coordinate 4,962,728 of NZ_CP150181.1, read as the reverse complement.
CGCGATCAAGCCGATGAAGCCGATGCTGCCGGCCGCGGATACGGAGGCTCCGGCCAGCACGGCCATCAGGCCGAGCGCGGCCAGACGCGTGCGGCCGGTGCGGGCGCCGAGTCCTTCGGCGGCCTCGTCGCCAAGGGAAAGCAGCGACAGCCGGCGGCCGAGCAGCGCGGCCAGCAGCAGGCCGAGGACGAGCACGGGAGCGAGCAGCCGCAGCTGCTCCCAGCGGACGGCGGCCAAGCCGCCCGCATACCAGAACGCCAAATCCTGGCTCAGCTCGAAATAGATCGCCAGGCCCACGGCGAGGCTATGCGCCATCGCGGACACGACCGCTCCGCCGATCGTCAGCTCGAGCGTGGCGAAGCCGCCGCGCGACAGCCAGGCCAGCAGCGCGATGACCGCGGTAGCGGCCGCCGCCCCGCCGAAGGATGCCAGCATGACGAGTCCGTAGCCCATCCACGGGCTGAGCGCGAAGCAGAGCACGACGGCGAGCGCGGCGCCGGCATTGATGCCGAGCACGCCCGGATCGGCGAGCGCGTTGCGCGTCGCGCCTTGGACGAGGGCGCCGGCCGCCCCGAGCGAGGCGCCGACGAGCAGCGCCGCCAGCGCCCGGGGCAGCCGCAGGCCGTGGATGGCGGCATGCTCCGGCAGGCTCGGATCGTAGGCGGTCAGCGCCCCCCAGATGACGGGAAGCGAGACGTCCTTGGCGCCGTAGGCCAGAGCGGCTGCGAGCAGCAGCAGCACCAGGGCGGCAGAAGCGGAAAATGCGGCCGCCTTCGTCCAGCGGCGGGAATGGCTCATCACAAGCGGCAAAGCCTCCTTCAGATCGGTGAGAGCGAGAATCATTATCAGTCAAAAAGGGACAAGCCCCAGTATACCAGCTTTCGGGGCGGAGTCCATGTGGAGATTGTGGAATGTGGACTGGACATTTTTCAGATCGGAGAAGCGGATCAAAAGGGGGCGGCTTGTCCGGCCATCAGCCGAGGCAGGAGCGGCTCCAGCTCCTCCAGCTGGCGCAGCAGCGCGCCGGGAGCGTACGGCAGCCAGAAGCCGCGGTCGAGCAGCGCCCAGCGGCCGGAGCGGATCGCCGGATGGCGCTGCCAATGGGGATTGCGGGCGACGAGCTCCAGCAGCTCCTCCCGTTCCTGCGGACTCCCGGCGAACAGCAGCAGCGCGTCCGATTCGTAGCGGCGCAGCTCGTCCGGAGCGATGGCGGTCCAGTTGAAGCCGGTGCCGGGCGGATGCTGCCGCAGCTCGTCCGCGATGCGTCCGCCCGGGGCGTAGCCGAGCGAGCGGTAGAGCGCATGCCCGAGGTTGCGCTCGCCATAGATGCGCAGGCCGCGCCTCATCGCCGCCAGGCAGGTGAAGCTGGCGCCGCCGACAGCCGCTTCCGTGCGGGAGCGCACGCGGGCAGCCAGCGCGTCATGCCGCTCCCGCCAGCGCCGCGCCTCGTCCGCGCGGCCGGTCAGGCGGGCGATCTCCTCCATTTGGCCGTACACGTCCAGCCCGTTCCAGGGGACGCTGCGGACGGGCGCGATGTCGGCGAGCTGCTCGCGCGCTTTGGCCTCGACATTGGGCTTGCACAGGATCAGCTCCGGGCGCAGCTCCTCGAAGTCGCCGCGCTGCGCCTCCCAAGGATCGACCGCATGCTCCGGCAGCCGCAGCCCGCGCGCCAGCGCATCGGGCGCGAGCGCATAGGCCGGCAGCTGGGCGGCGGCCAGCTGCACGCCCAGCGCGAGCAGATGATCCGTGTACGGCGCCGACAGGCAGACGATGCGGGCGGGCGCGGAGGCGGCGTAGCGGGCGGGCGAGCGGCCCGCGTCCGCCTTGAAGCGGCGGCTGAAGTAAAACTCGTCGGGGTAGCCGCATTCCGCGGCGATCTCCCGGATCGGCCGCTGCCGCCCTTCGCCGAGCAGCAGCTCCTTGGCCCGGTTCAGCCGGATGGCGGTCAAGTAAGCGAGCGGCGTCTTGCCCCAGCGCTGCTTGAACACCTGCGAGAAATACCCCGGATGCAGGCCGGCCTCCTCGGCGAGCGACTCGATGCGCAGCGGCTCCCGGTAGGCGGCCTGCATCGTCTCCGCAGCCCGGTCGAGACGGTCCAGCAGCTCGTCCCTCGCTGCCGGACGGGCGCCGGCGATCAGCGAGGCGAGCAGATCGTGGAGCAGCTGCTGCGCGCCATGCCATCCGTGCTCGCGGGCTTGAACGGCTTGGGCAGCGAGCCTGCGCAGCAGCCGGCGATGCCGCTGGCCGGACACGCGCAGCAGCCCTTGCAGCGGCATCGCCGTCTGGCGAACGAAGCTGCGCCGCTCGCCGAGCCGCGACTCCGGCAGGAACAGGTCGAAGACGATCCACTGGAGCTCGACGCCCTCGATCCCCTCCGGCTCCAGCCGCGGGGCTTCGCCGGGAGAGAGCAGCAGCGCCGAGTCGCCCTTCAGCCGCATGGGCGGCAGGCCGTCGTCCGGCTGCCAGAGCGCTTCGCCGCGCACGGCGGCGATGAGCGCGAAGTGGGAGAGCGGGTCGGAGGAGCCGGCCCAGTCCGGTACGGAAGCGGAGGAGCCGGCCTCCTCGATTTCATAGATGGCGCCTTTCAGAAACGATTTGCTCCATCGGGGAAGCATGGCTTGCACCTCCAGACGGCTTCGGCGAGCCGGATTCGTTGCTTCCATCTTAGCATATCGCATGCCCGCGAGCAGGCGGGCGCATGCCGCGTCCGGCGCGGAGCGGCCGGAGCCGGCGGCCGCGGACGAAACCGCTTCCGCCAATCTCCGATTTCTATCTGATTTTCGCTCCGATCCGTCCGGTAGGAAGCGCATTCTGTATGCGTTACCATTAGGGCATGAGGTTGGCGGATGAACGGAAACCGGTCGAGCGGCGCTTGCGATGAGCGCTTGTCGGGCGGCCGTCCGGCGAGCCGCGAAGCCTATGGAGCCAGCCGCCCGCGGCGCCGGTGTCCATCGGCATTCGCGCTTGCGTCACGCCAGCCAAGAGAGCCCGCTGGCGAGCCGAAACGGCACGCAGCAAGGAGGTCGAAAGCAGCCTTGGAAGCATACACAGACAAGACGCCCGGCAAGCAGACGGCTGCGGCCGCGGCCGAGCAGAGCGGACTCTCCCGCTTCTGGCGCAAGATGAAGTCGCAGAAGGTGCTTTATTTCATGGCGATCCCGTTCGTCCTCTGGGTGTTCGTGTTCAGCTACCTGCCCCTCTGGGGCTGGACGATGGCGTTCCAGGACTTCAAGCCGGGACGCACGTTCATGGAGCAGGACTGGGTCGGCTTCAAGCACTTCGCCGACCTGTTCACGGACGAGCGGTTCTACCTGGTCATGCGCAACACGCTGGCGATGAGCTTCATGGGGTTGATCGTCGGCTTCACGGTGCCGATCCTGTTCGCGGTGCTGCTCAGCGAGCTGCGGGGCAAGTACTTCAAGCGGACGGTGCAGACGGTGTCGTATCTGCCTCACTTCGTCTCCTGGGTCGTCGTCGCCGGCATCGTCACCAAGATGCTGTCCACCGAAGGCGGCGCGGTGAACGACCTGCTGCTCGGCCTGAACCTGATCGACCAGCCGATCCAGTTCCTCGCCAAGGGCGAATGGTTCTGGAGCATCGTCACCGCCTCCGACCTGTGGAAGGAGCTCGGCTGGAACGCGATCATCTACCTCGCCGCCATCTCCGGCATCGACCCGGAGCTGTACGAGGCGTCCCGCGTCGACGGGGCGAACCGGCTCAAGCAGATGTGGCATATCACGCTGCCGGGCATCCGCACGACGATCTCGGTGCTGCTCATCATGAGCATCGGCCATCTCATCAGCATCGGCTTCGAGAAGCAGTTCCTGCTCGGCAACAATCTGGTCATGGACTATTCCGAGGTGCTGGACCTGTACGCCTTGAACTACGGCCTCAACTTGGGCCGATTCAGCTTCGGCACGGCGATCGGCATTTTCAACTCGGTGGTCAGCATCCTGCTCCTGTTCGCCGCGAACGGCGTGCTGAAGAAGGTCGCCAAGGAAAGCATCATGTAAGGAGGGGTATCCATGGCAAGGGCAACGGCGGGCGGCTTCAACGCCACCCGCGGCGAAAAGACATTCGACGTCATCAACATCATCATCATGCTGATACTCCTCGTCATCACCCTCTATCCATTCCTGAACGTGCTGGCGATCTCGCTCAACAACTCCCAGGATACGGTGCGGGGAGGCATCACCATCCTCCCGAGGGAGTTCACCTTCGAGAACTACCGCGTCATCTTCGCCTACGAGGGGCTGCTGCAGGGCCTCCAGGTGTCGGTGCTGCGGACGGTGGTGGGCACCGTGCTCGGCCTCGCCAGCGCTTCGATGCTGGCGTTCACGCTCAGCCGCGTCGACTTCCAGGCGCGCCGCTTCGTCTCGGTGTTCCTGGCGCTGACGATGTACTTCTCCGGCGGACTCATTCCGGTGTACCTGCTCATGCGGGACCTGCATCTGATCGGCACGTTCTGGGTGTACGTCCTGCCCGGCATGGTCGGCGCGTTCAACGTGTTCATCATCCGCTCGTTCATCGACGGCCTGCCGTACGCGCTGCAGGAGTCGGCCAAGCTCGACGGCGCGAACGACTTCACGATCTACTGGCGCATCATCCTGCCGCTGTGCAAGCCGGCGCTCGCCACGATCGCGCTGTTCCTGGCGGTCGGGCAGTGGAACTCCTGGTTCGACACCTACCTGTACAACGGCTCGAACGAGACGTGGACGACGCTCCAGTACGAGCTGATGAAGGTGCTCCAGAGCACGCAGCAGGGCGGGGCGAACATGCGCGGCAGCAACGAGGACCTGTCCAAGCTGATGAACCAGGTGTCGCCGGAGTCGATCAAGATGGCGATCACGATCGTCGTCACCGTGCCGATCCTTGTCGTGTATCCGTTCCTGCAGCGGTACTTCGTCGGCGGCATGACGCTGGGCGCGGTCAAAGCATAGCCTGACGGTTAGCCGGGCCGCCTTACGCGGCCCTTCTAATAAAAGCAAGATTGTATGCGCTTCATCTTTGCAAGACGGCATGATCGCATCCGGTTAGGGTCATACAAAGAATGGGAGGCAACGACATGAAGGTATTGCAGATGAAAAAGACGCGGACGGCGGCGATGCTCGTGCTGGCCGGCGCGCTCGCCGTGACGGCGGGCTGCAGCGGCAGCGGCAACAACGGCAACGGCAACGCTCCGGCGGCGAACTCCGCCGCGAATGCGGGCACGGATGCGGGCGGAGAGGCGAAGGCCGATCCGATCACGTTCAGCTTCTTCGGAGCGGACGCGAGCCCGAACTGGAACAACATGCAGGACGAGGTCGGCAAAGCGATCACGGAGAAGACCGGCGTCACGATCAAGGCCGAATACGCGGTATCCGGCGGCGGCACCGACAAGATCGCCCTGATGGCGGCGAGCGGCCAGTATCCGGACATGGTGTTCGCCAAGGGCGACATCAACAAGCTCGTCGACGCCGGCGCGGTGCTCGACCTGACCGACCTTATCGAAGAGCATGCGCCGAACCTCAAGAAGGTGTACGGCAAGTACATGCAGCGCCTCAAGTACAGCAAGGAGGACCAGGCGATCTACGTGCTGCCGACCAACGATTCCATCGACCAGACGTACTTCGACGCCGGCGGCGGCTTCGAGCTGCAGCAGCGCGTGCTCAAGGAGCTCGGCTACCCGCAGATCAAGACGCTCGAGGACTACGAGAACGCGCTCAAGACGTATTATGCCAAGCATCCGACGACGGACGGACAGCCGACGATACCGCTGACGCTCGACGCCGACAACTGGCGGATCATGATTACGGTGACGAACCCGGCCTTCCTCGCGACGGGCTTGCCGGACGACGGCGAGTACTACATCAATCCCGAGACGTACGAGGCTTCCTTCCATATCAAGCGTCCCGAGGAGCGGGAATACATCCGCTGGCTGAACAAGATGTTCAACGAGGGACTGCTCGACAAGGAAGCGTTCGTCCAGAAGAGCGACCAGTACAAGGCCAAGATCGCCAGCGGCCGCGTGCTCGGCCTGATCGACCAGGAATGGGGCTACGCCGACGCGGAGAACGCGATCAAGACCAAGGAAGACGGCGCGTATACGTACGCCCATCTGCCGGTGACGATGTCCTCCGAGTTCAAGGACGCCAGCTTCGCGCCGACGGGCTTCATGGCCGGCTACGGCATCGCCATCACCGAGAGCTGCAAGGATCCGGTGCGCGCGATCAAGTTCCTGGACTGGCTCGCCTCCGATGAAGGCCAGGTGCTGCGCAACTGGGGCATCGAAGGAAAGCATTACGAGGTGCAGGACGGCAAGCGCGTCATTCCGGCCGACATCCAGAAGCAGAAGACGGAAGACAACGCCAACTTCACGAAATCGACGGGCATCGGGCTGTACTACGCGATGGGCCCTCACTACGGTGACGGCGTGAAGGATCCGTCCGGCAACTACTACACGACCAACTTCCCGGAGCAGATCATCGAGGGCTATACGCCGGCGGAGAAAGAGACGCTTCAAGCATACGGCGCGTCGACGTGGATCGACCTGTTCCCGAAACCGAGCGAGTTCAAGGAGCGTCCTTACGGCGCGGCGTGGAACATTCCGGCTCCGACCGATCCGGACTACAACGTCATCTTCAAGAAGGCCGAGGACATCATCTGGAAAAAGGTTCCGGAGGCGATTCTCGCCAAGCCGGAAGATTTCGACAAAGTCTTCGACGACATGCTGGCCCAGCTCGACAAGGTCAACCTCAAAAAAGCCGAGGAGATCTACACCCAGGCGGTCAAGGACCGCGTGGAGCAGTGGTCGGCGAAATAAGGCTTCCGCAAGGCAGCGCGACCGCGGCCTGAGGCAGGGCTTCCTGTTCCTTTCGGAACAGGGAGCCCTTGGCGATTGTGCGGCTGGAGCGGCTGTCTTACGATAGAGGAAAAGCTTGCGGGGCGTCGGGGCGGCGCGTCCGGCAAGCGGGCAGAGAGAAGGAACCGCATGCGCGCACTCGCATCCCGCATCATCCGGAGCTTCAACAACCTCCGGCTCAAAAACCAGCTGTTCATCGCGTTCCTCATCGTCGTGCTCGTGCCCGTCCTGATCGCGGGCCTGTTCCTGACGGCGGCGTATCGGAGCAACGTGCTCGAGCAGGCGACCCGGCAGACGACGAATAACGTGGACAAGATCGTGACGCAAGTGTCCGACGTCCTGCGCGTGCCGATCGACCTCTCCGACGACTACATGATCAGCGAGCCGCTCAAGGAGACGGTCGCGGGCAGGTACGAGACGGTGTACGAGGCGACCAAGGCGCTGTGGGACTTCACGAGCTTCACCGATGCGTCCAGCCTCTACCGCGAGGTGTCCGGCATCCGGATGTACCATTCGAACGAGACGCTGCTGAACAACGGGGAGTTCGTGCTGGAGACGCCGGAGATCCAGCGCCAGCCTTGGCATCGGGCCGCGGCGGAGAAGGACGGCATCCACTGGAGCTATGTCTCCGGCGAGTCCGTGCTGAGCGGCAGGCAACTCAGCCTCGTGCGGCGAATTCCGTTCCCGGAGTACCGCTCGAGCGGCATCCTCGTCATCGAGGTCAACTCCGACCTCTTCAATGCGATGCTGAAGCAGGAGCCGTACGACACGGTGATCGCGGACGCCGACGGCATGATCGTCGCGGCGCGCGACAGCGGCTGGGTCGGCCGCAACCTGCGGGAGCTGGATATGCCCGATCTGGCCGAGCTGGGCGCAGGAACGTACGAGCAGCAGATCGACGGCGCGGCGTACCGCGTCTTCATCGAGGATCTGATGCCCCGCTCCAGCGTCAGCGGGCTGCGCATCGTCAGCCTGTTCCGCGTCGAGAGCATCGTCGGCGAGGCGAACCGCGTCGCCCTGCTCGGCCTCGGCGTGCTTGCCGCCAGCATGGGCGTCGGGCTCGTGCTCATCTGGATCGTGTCGAGCGTGCTGACGCGCCGCACGCTCGTGCTCTACCGCAACATGTCGCGCATCAGCAAGGGCGATTTCAACGTGTACTCCGACATCCAGGGCACGGACGAGATCGGCCTGCTGTCCCGCCAGTTCAACCTGATGGTGGCCAACATCCGCGAGCTGATGGCGGAGGTCGAGGAGTCGCACCGGCAGCGGGTCGACATGGAGCTGCGGCAGCGGGACATCAAGCTCAAGATGATGGCGAGCCAGATCAACCCGCATTTCCTGTTCAACGCGCTGGAGTCGATCCGCATGCGCATCCATATGAAAGGCGAGAAGGAGATCGCCTCGGTCGTGCGCATGCTCGGCCGGCTCATCCGCAACAACATCGAGATCGGCTCCCGGCATATCGCGCTCGCCGAGGAGCTGGAGATCGTCCGGTATTACTTGGAGATCCAGAAGTTCCGCTACGGCGGCGAGCGGCTCGCCTACGAGCTCGTCGCGGGCGAGGCGGCCGCAGCGATGCCCGTGCCGCCCCTGATCGTGCAGACGCTCGTCGAGAATGCCGTCGTGCACGGGCTCGAGGGCATCGGCGAGGGCGGCCGCGTCACCGTCCGCGCCAGGCTGACGGAGGACGGAGAGCTGGAGGTCGAGGTGGCCGACAACGGCGTCGGCATGGCGCCGGAGCGGCTGGAGCAGGTGCGGCAGGCGCTCGACGACGAGGCCGAGGACAAGGGCCACCGGATCGGCCTGCGCAACGTGCATCAGCGGCTCGCGCTCGGCTTCGGCCGCGAGAGCGGGCTGACGATCGAAAGCAAGGAGGGGGAGGGCACGCGCGTCTTCTTCCGCATCCGCGACAAGGAGGGATGAACATGTTCAAGCTGCTGATCGTCGACGACGAGCCGGCGATCCGGGAGGGGCTGCAGACGCTGGTCGATTGGGAAAGGCACGGCTTCCGCGTCGCCGGCCTCGGCGTGGACGGCGAGGACGGACTGCGCCTGTTCCGCGAGCTGGAGCCGGATCTGGTCGTCGTCGACATCCGCATGCCGAAGCGCAGCGGACTCGAGCTGGTCGAGGAGATCCGCCGCTCGGACCGTGCCTGCCGCGTGCTCGTGCTGAGCGGCCACGCCGACTTCGCCTACGCGCAGCAAGCGATCCGGCTCGGCATCGAGGGCTATCTGCTCAAGCCGGTCGACGAGGAGGAGCTCGAGGCTTACGCCGAGCGGATCTCGCAGTCGCTGCGGGAGGAGCGCCGGGAGACGGGCGGCGGGCCGGACGGGCCGGACCGCGAGGCCGCGCTGCTGGCGCTGCTGGACGGCTCCGCGGACGCTCCGGACGAGGCGGAGGCGGCGGAGCTTGCCGGCGGACCCGGTCCGTGGCGCGTGCTGCTCGTCGAGCCTCCGGAGGGCGACGCCGCCGGGGCGGAGCGGCTGCGCGAGCGGCTGTCCGCCCATGCGGCCGGCGCCGGGCTGGGCCCGGCCGTACGGTCCGCCGGAGCGGCGGCGCTGCTCGTGCCGGGCGGAGACGCGGGGCGGCGGCTGGCGCGCCGGCTGCTGGAGGCCGCGCTGCCGGAGGCCGGCTGCACCGCCGCGCTCGGCGCCGACGCCGGCGCTGCCGAGCTGGCCCGCTCCTGCCGCGAGGCGGCGGAGCTGCTGCGGCATCGATTCGCGCTGGAGCCGGATTTCGTCCACGAGCGGCTGCCGCAGCCGCTGGCGGCCCGGCTCGGCGCGGACGGAGCGGGCGGCGGCCCGCCGGGGCCGGAGGAGACGGCTCAGCTCGCCAAGCGGCTTGTCCAGTCGATCGAGACGGGCAATCGCGAGCGGCTGCGCGAGACGCTGGCGGAGGCGGCGTGGAGCTTCGCCGCGGCGGACAGCTCGCGGCCGGCGCTGGCCGGAGCGATGGCCGAGCTGTGCGGGCTGGCGCTGGCGGAGCTCGCCTCGGCGGTCGACGGCTTCGCCCCGGCGGCGCATGCGGGGCTCGCGGCGGGCGTCTACCGCCAGGCCCGGCTCGGCGGCCTGCTGGCCGAGCTGGAGCGGCAGCTCGCCGAGCTCTCCGCGAAGCTGGACGCCGGAGACAGCGGCTCCGTGATGCGGCGCATGCTCGCCTACATGGAGCGCCATTACGGCGAGCCGCTGCGGCTTGAGATGCTCGCCGGCCTGTACGGCTACAACAGCGGGTATCTCGGCAAGCTGTTCAAGAGCCATACCGGCCTGTCGTTCAACGCCTATCTCGACCAGCTGCGCATCGAGCGCGCGATCGCCATGCTCGAGGGCGGCATGAAGGTGCGCCAGGCCGCCGAGAAGGTCGGCTACGGCAACGTGGACTATTTCCATGCCAAATTCAAGAAAGCGACCGGAAAGCCGCCCTCCTCCTACAAGAAATCGTCCGGCGCCGACCCCGGCCTGTCCTGAGGGCCGCGAATTTGGTAGAATAGGTTCCGTCCGGGAAGCCGGGCGTCCCCGAGCGGGCGCCCGGCCTTCCCTTTTAATCGGGGCGCAAGGCCCCTCAGGCAGGAGAGATGGTTCGATGCAGGATATGCCCGTCATGACGTTCCGCTGCCCGCCGCTGCCGTTCCTCGTGGACGCGCGGCGGCGGACGTACGGCGCGGGAGAGGAGCATCCCGGCCGGATCGACCTGGGATGGTTCGAGCTGCTGTACGTGCGCCGGGGCAGGCTGAGGATCCGCGAGGCGCAGCGGCTGTGGACGGCCGAGGCCGGCCAGGCGCTGCTGCTCCCTCCGGGAGCCGCCCGCTGGAGCGGCGGGGCGTGCGCCGAGGAGACGGAGGTCGAGCTCGTCCACTTCCAGAGCTCCGGCGCTTGGGAGGAGACGGCCGCCGGCAGCGAGCCGGGACTGCTCGGCGACCATTACACGCACGCGATCCGGCTGCCGCGGCTGATCGAAGCCCGCGAGGCGGAGGACGCGTTCGTCCGGCTCGCCGCGGCCGCGGCCGATGCCGGGCCGGACGGCTTCTGGCTGCGCCAGCAGCGCTTCGGCGAGCTGCTGCGCGCGCTCGAGGCGGCCGGCCGTCCGGCGCTGCCGGAGGCGGCCGCGCGGGCGGTGGCCGAGCAGGCGGCCGCCTACATGAAGCGGCGCTGGCTCGAGCCCGCGAGCAACGCCGAGCTGGCGGAGGCGCTCGGCTTCCACGCGGTGTACATCGCGCGCTGCATGGTCGAGGTGTACGGCTGCACGCCGCAGCAGTATTTGCAGTTCTACCGCCTCGACCAGGCCAAGCTGCTGCTGCTGTCGACCGACTGGCCGATCGCCGAGGTCGCCGAGGCATGCGGCTTCCGGCAGCTGCCGCATTTCACGCGCCTGTTCGCGGCGCATGCGGGCCTGCCGCCGCTGCGCTTCCGCAAGCGGTTCACGGCGGAGCCTCCTCGCCATGAATAATATTCCACCTCCTGCGGATGCTAAGGGCAGCAAGCCATCATCCGGGAGGTAGACCCCATGTGCATCCGTTTTTCCCTCGCCACCGACATCGGCGAGCTGAAGCAGCAGTTCCGCATCCAGAAGCATGAGCCGCTGGAGGCGACGCGCTACAACATCGCGCCCACGCGTCCGATCCCGCTCGTCCGCAACGACCGCCACGGCGTACGCATCCTCGACGAGGGGCGATGGGGCCTGTTTCCGTTCTGGGCGCGGGATTCGGTCAACGCCGACGCCTCCTCGCTGGAGGCCAAGCCCTACTTCAAGCGCATGCTGGCCGGAGGACGCTGCGTCATTCCGTGCAGCGGCATGTACGGCTGGGAGCGTCTCGAGGAGGAGGGCAAGGCGGCGCGGCGCGAGGAGGGCCGCCAGCGGCAGCCGCGCGCGATGCATATCCAGGTGCAAGGCCGTCCGCTGTTCGGCATGGCCGGCCTGTACGAGGAGTGGCGCTCTCCGGACGGACGGCTCGAGCGGGCGGCGACGATCGTCACGGTGCCGGCGTCCGGCAGCCTGACGCAGTGGCAGGAGCGTCTGCCCGTCGTGCTCGACGAGGAGGGCATGGAGGAGTGGCTGCATCCGTCGATCCGCGACTTCTCGTTCCTGCGGCGGCATCTGCAGCCGCTGGAGCCGTTCCAGCTGCGCATGTACCCGGTCAGCAACGCCGTCGACGACGAGCGCTACGAGGCGCCGGACTGCATCCAGGAGATCCGCTGGGCGTGACGCCGGCGGTCCCTGTCGCCCTTGTGCAAACAGCCCCGCGCGGAGCAATCCGAGCGGGGCTGTTTGACGTTCCGCCGTACGTACGGCCTGCCTCCGGCGCAGCCGGTCAGGCGGACGCGATCCTCGGAGGGAGTCGCCGCCTCCAGCGCAAATAAAGACGAAAAAACCCGGCTTATAGCGAAAGATAGGTTCTCTTTTATTATTGGAGGAAATGGAAAGGAAAAGGAGAATAGTATCCCTTCTGCAAGTGTTTCCGAGGAAAGCGAGAAAAGGGGACAACCAGCTGCAGAACGGGAACGAGGAGGGACAGCCAGTGTCGCGTAACAACCCCGAGCCGGCTCAGGAAGCAACGATGGCGAAGTTCGGCGAACCGGTCCGCGTCGTAGGCATCGGAGCCTCGGCGGGAGGGCTCGAAGGCCTCAAAAGCTTCTTTCAGCATACGAGCGCCGAAAGCGGACTCGCTTTCGCGGTCATCCAGCATCTGTCGCCTGACCATAAGAGCCTGATGAATGAAATTCTGTCTCTGTACACGCCGATGGCCATCCATGTGGTGAGGGACGGCATGGAGGTGGAGCCCAATACGATCTATCTGATCCCTCCGCGCAAGACGATGACGCTGCGCAGGGGCCGGCTGTGGCTGGCGGAGCCCCATCCCGACGAGATCCATTATCCGATCGACCACTTCTTCTACTCGCTGGCGTCCGACGCCGCCTCGCAAGCGATCGCGGTCGTGCTGTCCGGCACGGGCACGGACGGGACGCGCGGCATCTCCACGGTCAAGCGGGCGGGGGGCATCGTGTTCGCCCAGAGCGGCGAGACGGCCAAATTCGACGGCATGCCCCGCAGCGCGATCGAGACGGGCTATGTGGACTACGTGCTCGCGCCGGAGAAGATTGCGGCGAAGCTCCGCATGCCGCAGTCGCTCATTCCGAGCGTGACGCATGTGCTCTCCTCGTGCAGCGGCGACGGGGACAAGTCCGAGGCCGCGGTCGCCCTCATCCTGGAAAAGGTGCGGGAGCGGACGAACATCGACTTCAGCTTTTACAAACGGAACAGCCTGCTGCGCCGCATGGAGAAGCGGATGGCGGAAAAAAGCTGCTCCTCGCTCGAGGCCTATGCCGAGTACATCCAGGAGGAGCCGGACGAGATCTACGAGCTGCGCCAGGATCTCCTCATCCATGTGACGCATTTCTTCCGCGATCCGGAGGCGTTCCAGATCATCCGGGACACGGTGCTGCCCAAGCTGCTGCGGCAGAAGAGCGAGGCCGCCGCGCCGGAGCTGCGCGTCTGGACGGCCGGCTGCTCGACCGGGGAAGAGGCCTATTCCATCGCCATGCTCGTCTCGGAGGCGCTCGCCGCGGAAGGACTGGCGGACCGGATCGCCGTCCGGATCTTCGCCACGGACGTGGACAAGCAGTCGATCGACTATGCCAATCACGGCGTCTATCCGCTGACCATCGAGTCCACCGTCGGCAAGGAGCGGCTGGCCCGCTTTTTCGTCCGGCACGGCGATACATACCAGGTGACGCGCGAGCTGCGCCGCATGATCGTGTTCGCTCCCCATAATCTGACCAAGGATCCGCCGTTCAGCAACCTCGACCTCATCGCCTGCCGCAACATGCTCATCTACCTGCAGCCGGAAGTCCAGCAGAAGGTGCTCTCCCTGTTCCATTTCGCGCTGGGGGCGGGAGGCTATCTGTTCCTGGGGCCGAGCGAGACGATGGGCAGGCTCGACCATCTGTTCGAGACGACGAGCGGCAAGTGGAACATCTTCAAGCAGAAGATGCGGCCGCGCAAGCTGACGGCGGCTGCGCAGCTGCTGCTCGAGGGCGGCCGCAGCCTGCACGGGGGAGCGGACGGACGGGAACGCCGGCGGGCGTCGATGACGTCGGACTTCCAGGAGAGCCAGCGCCAGAACCAGTTCTACAGCACGTACGTCAACGAGCATATGCTGCCCTCGCTGCTCGTCGACGAGCAGCTGGAGGTGCAGCATGTGACGGGCAGCATCCAGCCGTTCCTCTCGCCGGCCGAGGGCAAGCCGTCCTGGAACCTGCACAAGATCCTCGATCCGGCGCTCGCGATCTCGATCGTGACGGCGCTGCAGCAGATTCGCCTGGACCGCGTCCAGGAGGTGCGCTTCCGCGATCTCGTCATCCAGACGCCGCAAGGGCAGGAGCGCGTGCATGTCGTCGTCCGGCCGTTCACCCGTTCGGTCTCGGCGTTCAGCACGTACAGCCTCGTCGTCTTCCAAAAGTCGGACGAGCAGGATCGGGAGGACGTCAAGCAGATCGATCTGGACGAGAGCGTCCGCCGGCAGATGGTGTGGCTCGAGCAGCAGCTGCGGATGACCGAGGAGAAGCTGCAGACGGCGATCGAGGAGCTGGAGGCGTCCAACGAGGAGCTGCAGAGCACCAACGAGGAGCTGATCGCCTCGAACGAGGAGCTGCAGAGCACGAACGAGGAGCTGCAGGCGGTCAACGAGGAGCTCGTCACGATAAACTCCGAGTACCAGTTCAAGATCCAGGAGCTGACCGAGCTCAACAACGACATGGACCTGTTCCTCGTCAGCACGAAGATCGGCACGATCTTCCTCGATACGCAGTTCTGCATCCGGCGCTTCACGCCGGCGGTGACCAAGGAGATCAACCTGCTCGACGTCGACATCGGGCGGCCGTTCCACCATATCTCGCATCAGTTCTACTACGACGGCTTCATCGAGGACGCCTCCCGCGTGCTGCAGTCGCTGCGCTCGCTGGAGAAGGAGATCAAGAGCCGGGGCGGCAAATGGTACAAGATGCGCATGATGCCGTACCGGACGCTGGAGCATCTGACCAAGGGCGTCATCATCACGCTCGTCGACATCACCGAGCTCAAGGAGATGAACGAGGAGCTGCTGCGCCTCTCCTACGCAGTCGAGCAGAGCCCGAGCCTGATGGTCATCTCCGATCTCGGGGGCAAGGTCGTCTACGCCAACAGCCCGTACCTGGATCTGGCCCTGGACACGCCGGAGGGGGTGCAGGGACGCCATCTGGAGCAGCTGGACGACTGGCAGGCGAGCGGCGCGGCGTTCTCGGACATCTGGAGGCGGCTGCAGGAGGGCGAAGTATGGGAGGGCGAGCTCGCCGGCCTCCGCACCGACGGGGAAATCTACTGGGAGCAGGCGAAGTTCCTCCCGATCGTCAAGCGCGGCGAGGTCATCCACTACATGAAGCTGTCCGAGAACATTACCGACCGCAAGGAGACGGAGGAGATGCTGCGCAAGTCGGAGATGCTCGGAGCGGTCGGCCAGCTCGCCGCGGGCATCGCGCACGAGATCCGCAATCCGCTCACCTCGCTCAAGGGCTTTACGAAGCTGATGCAGGAGGACAACCGCCGCAACTATATTTCGATCATGGCGATGGAGCTCGAGCGGATCGAGCAGATCGTCAGCGAGCTGCTCGTGCTGTCCAAGCCGCAAGCGGTCGATTTCCATGCCGTCTCGCTCGGCGCGGTGCTGCGCGACGTCATCATGCTCATCGAGGCGCAGGCGATCATGAACAACGTGCAGCTCGTGCTGGAGCTGCCGGAGGAGGAGCTGTACGTCCTCGGCGTCGCCAACCAGCTCAAGCAGGTGTTCATCAACCTCCTCAAAAACGCCATCGAGGCGATGGGCTCGGGCGGTACGATCCGGGTCGAGACGTCGACCGACAGCGGCATGATCTGGACCCGCGTCGCCGACGAGGGCGGAGGCATCCCGCAGGAGAAGCTGGCCAAGCTCGGCGAGCCGTTCTTCTCGACGAAGGCGAAGGGCACGGGGCTCGGCCTCGTCATGACGTATAAGATTGTCGAGAACCATCACGGCAAGCTCTATTACGAGAGCGAGCTCGGCAAAGGCACGGTCGGCCATGTCGGCCTGCCGCTGCTGCAGGCGGACGAAAGCGTCGGCTGAGACGATCGAACCGCAGGCGGCGCAGCGAAAGCCGCCCGGAAAGCCGCCGCGCGGCGGCGGACAAGACGCCAGGCCGAGGCCGGAGGGAGCGCCCTCCGGTTTTTTTTGGCGTCCGCGCTCATACACTGGGGGTAGCCGCCGGGAGGAGCGGCGAACAAGCTTGATTGAGGAGCGGATATTTCGGGTAATGGGCTGAAAAGCTTGTCCTTTTTCGCCGATACTCCTAAGAAGAACGAGGAATGCCAGCTGCCTGCCGCACAGGGCTCGAACAGGGGGAATGGAAGGAAGCCGCACGGTTGTAAGCGCCTCTTCCGATACGCTATACTTCTCTGGATGGGAGTTATTGGAGAAGCGAAGGGAGGCGGCGCGGATGGTGGTCAAAGGCTGGGTGACAGCGGTTACCCTTGGATTCGGAGTGCTGGTCGCCATCGTCGTCGTGATCGCTTATCTGCGTCTCTACACCCGTCAGCGTCAGGATGGAACCGTCGAGCAGGCCGGAGACGGCCGGCCGCGATCGGGGCCGGACCGTCGGTCCGATCCGAACGATCCGCCGGGTCAGGCGGACCAATGATTGGAATTTTATTTCCTATCCGTGCATCAAGTGCTATAATAGTGTGAAAAATAAAAACATTCACTCATCTGCCGTGGAGTGCCTGCAGCGTAGGGGAGCGGCCGGACGCCGCTGTTTTCTCGATTGGGATGTTTCGGACTGACCATCCACTGTAAGAGGAGGAGATTTCATGGCCAAGCACAGCCAGAATGAAGTCAAGGAAAGCCTCAAGGAACTCACGAGAATTTTTCAGCCCAAGGATCCGCGCAAGTTCGTCAAGGACTACATCCGCAAGTATCGCATCACCGGCGGCTATGAGGACGAATTGACCTCTCTGGTGGAGCATGAAATGGGCAGAATGAAGTCTTCCGTCAGCTGATCGGACATGAGATGAACATACCGGCCCGCCCTTCCTTCGCGGAAGGCGCGGGTCTTTTTTTGCGTCTCCCCCGAATAAGATGTAGCAAGCTTTAGGAAGCGGGGGTGGCGCCGGATGGCGGAATGGAAGTCGGAAGAAGAGATCGCCTGCATCCGCAGAGCCGGACAGATCGTGGCCGAATGCCACGAGGCGATCGGGCGGAGGATCGCTCCGGGAGTGACGACGCTGGAGATCGACCGCTTTGTGGAAAGGCTGATGGCCGAGCGCGGGGCGAGGCCGGCGCAAAAAGGCTATTGCGGCTATCCGTTTGCGACATGCGCGTCGGTGAACGAGGTCGTCTGCCACGGGTTCCCGGACTCGATTCCGCTGCAGGAGGGAGATCTCGTCACGATCGACATGGTAGCCGATGTCGACGGCTGGAAAGCCGACTCGGCCTGGACGTACGCGATCGGCCGGCCGCAGCCGGAGGCCGCGCGCCTGATGGAGGCGGCCAGGCGGGCGATGCTGCGCGGCGTCGCCGAATGCCGCGCCGGGCGGAGAATCGGCGACATCGGCGCGGCGATCGTCAAGGAAGCGCGGGCGCATGGCTGCTCGGTCGTCGCGACGTTCGCCGGCCACGGCATCGGCCAGTCGATCCACGAAGCGCCGGAGGTCGGCCACACCGGGCTGGCCGGCAGCGGCGCGCGGCTCGAGCCCGGCATGGTGCTCACCGTCGAGCCGATCCTTGCCGCCGGCGACGGCGCTGTGTGGATCGACCGCGACGGCTGGACGGCGCGGACGCGCGACCGCTCCTGGTCGGCCCAGTTCGAGCATACGGTCGCGGTGACGGAGCAGGGACCGGTCATCCTCACCTGCCTGCAGGGCGCGGCGGGCCATGCGGTTATCCCCTGAATTGTCCACATATGCACAAAAAATACCCCCAGTATCCACAACTGACCTGGGATAAGGGAAAGCTTCTCCTTGCGCGCGCTTCCATGCGGGCAGGAGCGGCTTTTTTGGGCTTGCCTTTCCCCATGTGGACAACTTTTGCGAGCTTTTCGGAAGGAAATGAAGCGCCGGGCTGTGGATAAACGGTTGACGATCGGACGGGACGGATGAGACAATGAATCCGGTTATCATGGGGAGGGAATGGTCGAATGCTGAACAAGTTGAGAGTGACCGCCGCGGTCGCGGAAGCGGGCGTCGTGGCGGTGCTGCGCGCCGACTCCGCCGAGGAGGTCGTCCGCATGGCGCGCCATGCGGTCAAGGGCGGGATCAAGGCGATCGAGATCACGATGACGGTGCCGGGCGCGCTGCGCGCGATCGAGCAGCTGGCCGCGGAGTATTCCAGCAAAGCTGATCCGGCCTCGGACAAGCATGCGATCATCGGCGTCGGCACGGTGCTCGATCCGGAGACGGCGCGCGCGGCGATTCTCGCCGGCGCGGAGTTCGTCGTCGCCCCTGCGTTCAATCCGGACACGATCAAGCTCTGCAACCGCTACGCGGTGCCGATCCTGCCGGGCGCGATGACGATCCACGAAATCCAGAGCGCGCTTGAGCTCGGCGTCGACATCGTCAAGCTGTTCCCCGGCAGCGTCTACGAGCCGAGCGTCATCTCGGCGATCAAAGGGCCGCTGCCGCAGGCGAACGTCATGCCGACCGGCGGCGTGTCGCTCGGCAACCTGCGCGAGTGGGTCAAGGCCGGAGCGGTGGCGGTCGGCATCGGCGGCGACCTGACCAAGGAAGCGGTCAAGACGGGCGATTTCTCCTTGATCGAGCGGCAAGCGGCGGCGTACGTGCAGGCCTATCGCGACGCCAAGGCGCAGTAAGTCCGAAGAAGCGGCTCCCGCGGTGGCGGAGGGCCGCTTTTTCCGTTAAAATGGATAGCGGCAAACCAAACGGAAAGCGGTTCAACGAGTTCAAGGAGGCGGAGAAACGAATGACGGAATATCGGATTGAAAAGGATACGATGGGCGAGATCAAGGTTCCGGCGGACAAGCTGTGGGGCGCGCAGACGCAGCGCAGCCGCGAGAACTTCAAGATCGGCTGGGAGAAGATGCCGCTCGAGATCGTGAAGGCGATGACGATCGTCAAAAAGGCGTCCGCGCAGGCGAACGCCAAGCTCGGCGTGCTGGAGCCGGAAAAGGCCGAGGCGATCTGCCGCGCGTCCGACGAGATCCTCGAGGGCAAGCATGACGGCGAGTTCCCGCTCGTCGTCTGGCAGACGGGCAGCGGCACGCAGACGAACATGAACTGCAACGAGGTCATCGCCCGCCGCGCGAACCAGCTGCTCGAGGCAGCGGGCTCGTCTACGCGCATCCATCCGAACGACGACGTCAACCGCTCCCAGAGCTCCAACGATACGTTCCCGGCTGCGATGCACATCGCGGCCGTCCTCGCCGTGCAGACGCGCCTGCTGCCTGCGCTCGAGACGCTGAAGGCGACGCTGCACGAGAAGAGCGTGCAGTTCGACGACATCGTCAAGATCGGCCGCACGCATCTGCAGGACGCGACGCCGATCACGCTCGGCCAGGAGATCAGCGGCTGGGAAGCGATGCTGGAGAAGTCCAGCTGGATGCTGACGAGCAGCACCGACGCGATCCGCGAGCTCGCGCTCGGCGGCACGGCGGTCGGCACGGGCATCAACGCCCACCCGGACTACGCCGTGCAGGTGGCGGCCGAGGTGGCCGAGATTACCGGCCACAACTTCGTCACCGCCTCCAACAAGTTCCACTCGCTCACGTCTCATGACCAGATCGTCTGGGTGCACGGCGCGATCAAGGGCCTCGCGGCCGATCTGATGAAGATCGCCAACGACGTGCGCTGGCTGGCGAGCGGTCCGCGCAGCGGCATCGGCGAGATTACGATTCCCGAGAACGAGCCGGGCAGCTCGATCATGCCGGGCAAGGTCAACCCGACGCAGGCGGAAGCGATCACGATGGTCGCCTGCCAGGTCATGGGCAACGACGCGGCGATCGGCTTCGCGGCCAGCCAGGGCAACTTCGAGCTGAACGTGTTCAAGCCGGTCATCGCCTACAACTTCCTGCAGTCCGTCGTGCTGCTGTCCGACTCGATGCTGTCGTTCAACGAGCACTGCGCCGTCGGCATCGAGCCGAACCGCGAGACGCTGCAGCGCAACCTCGACCAGTCGCTCATGCTGGTGACGGCGCTCAACCCGCATATCGGCTACGAGAACGCCGCCAAGATCGCCAAGCAGGCGCATAAGGACGGCACGACGCTCAAGGAGAGCGCGCTCAAGAGCGGCCTGCTCACCGCCGAGCAGTTCGACGAGTGGGTTCGTCCGGAGAAGATGACCGGCAAGCGCTGAGCAGGCGCAGAAAAGAAGGACGCCAGCGTCCTTGCAGCTCGATGCAGCCCTTGCAGACGCCAAAAAGCTCGCCCCGCGAATGATTCGCGGAGCGAGCTTTTTGCCATGCGAACGTTTCGTCCCGTCAAGCGTCGGGACCGTCTGCCGCCGGCTCGGCCGCGTCCGGGCTCTTGGCCTTGCGGCGGCTGCGCCCGAGGCGGACATGGCTGGCCAGGATGCGGATGAAGCCGAACATGATGCCGATGCCGGCGAACACATAGACGATCGTGAACGCCTTGCCGAAGTCGGTCGCCGGCTCGAGGCTCGAGCCGACTGTCGTGAGCGTCGTCACGCAGAAGTAGAGCGCGTCGATCGTACGCCATCCCTCGACGCCGCGGTAGAACATCGTCCCGGACAGCAGCGTCACGGCGAGGATGAAGAACAGCCCTTGGAACTCCTTGTCCTTGAAGGCATGGAAAAAGGCGGTAAGCAGCCGCTTGCTCGTCACGATAAAGGAAAACATCGATCCCTCCGAAGCCTGGACGGGGCGCGCCCCGCCGGAATGCTCCATAGTGTACCACGCTTTGCGGCGGTCTTCAAAAAAGCGAGGCAGCGGGAAAGAGCGAAGCCGCTGCCGGACGAAGGCCGATCTGCGGCGGACAGAGCTTGGCCGCTGCCGAAGGGAGCCCGGCCGCTGCTGGCGTGCCCCCGGCCGTGAACCGGGCCAACCAAGGCAGAAATGTGCCTTGGATCCGGCGTGACGGCCGGAAGCCGTGCCAACCAAGGCAGAAATGTGCCTTGGATTCGGCGTGACGGCCGGAAGCCGGCCCATCCAAGGCAGAAATGTGCCTTGGATCTGGCGTGACGGCCGTGAAACGGCCCAACCAAGGCAGAAATGTGCCTTGGATCCGGCGTGACGGCCGTGAACCGGCCCAACCAAGGCAGAAATGTGCCTTGGATCCGGCGTGACGGCCGGAAGCCGGCCCAACCAAGGCAGAAATGTGCCTTGGATCCGGCCCGCCGGCCGGAAGCCGTCCCATCCAAGGCAGAAATGTGCCTTGGATCCGGACCGCCGGCCGTGAGCCGGCCCATCCAAGGCAGAAATGTGCCTTGGATCCGGCGTGACGGCCGGAAGCCGTGCCAACCAAGGCAGAAATGTGCCTTGGATCCGGCCCGCTGGCCGTGAGCCGGCCCATCCAAGGCAGAAATGTGCCTTGGATCCGGCCCGCCGGCCGGAAGCCGGGCCAACCAAGGCAGAAATGTGCCTTGGATCCGGCCCGCCGGCCGGAAGCCGGGCCAACCAAGGCAGAAATGTGCCTTGGATCCGGCGTGACGGCCGAAAGCCGGGCCAACCAAGGCAGAAATGTGCCTTGGATCCGGCCCGCCGGCCGAGGCCGCATGAACGCCTGTCGCCGCCTGTGGTATGATGGGAGGACGAACGTCCGGCCCGTCACGGGCCGGATCCGCGACCACAAGGAATGAGGAAAGAGGACTGCCATGCATCTGTTATCCATCGAGCATCTGACGAAGACATACGGAGAGAAGAAGCTGTTCGAGGACGTCAGCTTCGGCATCTCCGAAGGCGACAAGATCGGCATCATCGGCGTGAACGGCACGGGCAAGTCGACCTTCCTCAAAGCGATCGCCGGCATCGAGCCGGCCGATTCCGGCAAGGTTGTCATCCCGCCGCGCGTAAGCGTGCGCATGCTGCTGCAGAATCCCGAGTTCGATCCGGAGGAGACGGTGCTGGAGCATGTGCTTGGCGGCGATACGCCGCAGCTGCGCGCCGTGCGCGAGCATGCCGCGGCGCTGGAGGGGCTGGAGCTGCATCCGCAGAGCGAGGAGCTGCAGCAGCGGCTGCTGCGGGCGGGTGCGGCGATGGACGAGCTGGACGCCTGGCAGCTCGAGAGCGACGCCCGCACGGCGCTGTCCAAGCTCGGGCTGCGCGATCCCGAGGCCCGGCTCGGCACGCTGTCCGGGGGCCAGCGCAAGCGCGCGGCGATGGCGGCGGCGCTGCTGTCGCCGTCGGACGTGCTCATCCTCGACGAGCCGACCAACCATATCGACAACGAGTCGGTGGCGTGGCTGGAAGGCATGCTCCAGAAGCGGCGCGGCGCGCTGCTCATGGTGACGCATGACCGCTACTTCCTCGACCGCGTGAGCAACCGGGTCGTCGAGCTGGACCGGGGGCGCGCGTTTTTCTACACGGCCAACTACAGCCGCTTCCTCGAGCTCAAGCTCGAGCGCGAGGAGCGCGAGGCGTCGAGCGAGGCCAAGCGGCAAAATCTGCTGCGCAACGAGCTCGCCTGGATCCGGCGCGGGGCGAAGGCCCGCTCGACCAAGCAGAAGGCGCGCATCGAGCGCTTCGAGGCGCTGAAGGCGTCCGGGCCGGACAAGACGTCCGGCAAGCTCGACCTGTCCGTCGCCTCGTCGCGGCTCGGCCGCAAGATCGTCGAGCTGGACGGCGTGGCCAAGCGCTACGGCGAGCGGACGCTGATCGCGGACTTCAGCTACATCGCCGTGCCGGAGGACCGCGTCGGCATCATCGGGCGCAACGGCAGCGGCAAGTCGACGCTGCTCAAGCTGATCGCCGGCCGCCTGCAGCCGGACGCCGGCGAGGTGGCGATCGGGCCGACGGTGCGGATCGGGTACTTTTCCCAGGAGCATGAGGAGATGGACGAGTCGATGCGCGTCATCGAGTACATCCGCGAGCAGGCCGAGCAGGTGCGCACGGCCGACGGCACGACGATCTCCGCGGGCCAGCTGCTGGAGCGCTTCCTGTTCCCGCCGGCGATGCAGTGGTCGCCGATCGCCAAGCTGTCCGGCGGAGAGAAGCGCCGCCTGCAGCTGCTGCGCATCCTGAGCGGAGCGCCGAACGTGCTGCTGCTCGACGAGCCGACCAACGACCTGGACATCGCCACGCTCGGCGTGCTGGAGGACTACCTGGAGGACTTCCCCGGCGTCGTGCTCGTCGTCTCCCATGACCGCTACTTCCTCGACCGCACCGTCGAGCGCATCTTCGCCTTCGAAGGCGGCGGGACGATCGTCGAGCATACGGGCAACTACTCGGAATACGAGGAGAGCCGCGGCAAAAAAAGCCTCGCCGAGCCGGAGCAAGCCGGCGCGGGCGGACGCGGCGGGGCCGGAGCGGCCCCGGGAGGCAAGGGCGCTTCGGCCGCTGCCGGAGGGGACCGGCCGGCCGGCGGCTCCGCGCCGCCTGGCGAGCCGGCCGACGCCGCAGCCGGGGCGGCCCGCCGCGAGCCGAAGCTGCGCATGTCCTATCAGGAGCAGAAGGACTTCGAAGCGATCGACGGCCGGATCGAGGAGACCGAGGCCAAGCTCGCCCGCGTGCACGAGGAGATGGGCGAGATCGGCAGCGACTCCGTGCGCCTGCAGCGGCTGATGGCCGAGCAGGCGGAGCTGGAGGCGCGGCTCGAGGAGCTGCTGGAGCGCTGGACGTACTTGAACGAGCTGTCCGAGCAGATCGAAGCCCAAAAAACGAAGCCGAGGAGCTGACCCGATATGAGCGAAAAAGAGTTCGACCTGGAATCCGTACGCAACATCTACTGCATCGGCCGCAACTACCGCCTGCACGCCCTGGAGCTCGGCAACGAGGTGCCGAAATCGCCAATGGTGTTCACCAAGCCGACCCACGCGCTCGTCCCGATGGACGGACGCGAGGTCGAGCTGCCGGGTGCGGAAGGAGAGGTGCATTTCGAGCTGGAGATCGTGCTGCGCGCCGGCCGCGACTGGGAGCCGGGGCTGCCGGCGGACGAGCTGTTCGACGCGATGGCGCTCGGGCTCGACCTGACGCTGCGCGACGTGCAGAGCCGGCTCAAGGAGAAGGGCCATCCGTGGCTCGCCGCCAAAGGCTTCCTCGGCTCGTCGCCGCTCGGACCGTGGCGGCCTTATCCGGGCCTTGAGGGACTGAAGGGCGCGGACTTCTCCTTGCTGCGCGGAGCGGAGGTCGCCCAGCTCGGCAATGCCGCGGACATGATCTTCGCGCCGGATGTGCTGGCCGAGCATATCGGCTCCCGCTACGGGCTGCGCCGCGGCGACATCCTCTACACCGGCACGCCGGCCGGCGTGGCGGCGCTGCTCGACGGCGAGACGCTGACCGCGCTTTGGAACGGAGAGCCGGCGGGCTCGCTTCAGGTGAGGCTGCGGCCCTAGGCTTTCCTTGGCCGCTTGCGGACGGGCGGACCTGCCGCCATTCGCTGCCAGGCGGGGGAGCGGCGGCTTCCCTTCTTCGCTGACGAAAAGGCTGCTGAGACAGGCAGCCTTTTTTGCTTTCTCGGCAAAAGTGCGTCCGCCGCCCGCCGAGCCCTCGTTCATAGCCTTCTCCGTCCCCGCATAAGCTGTTCGAGAGGACCCGAGCACCAAAGCAGCAGCGAGGACGGTGAGTTGGTGACGAAGTTCAAACGAAAGCCGGAGGCGCATGACCGGGCCAACCGGCTGCGGTTCCACAACGTCAAGGAGCAGCATCTTTCGGTAGGAGACGTAGCCGACCGGCTGCTGCGCTTTGTCGCGGAGGACCCGCGGGCGAGCTATCACTTCGCGATCGGGACGGACTGCCAGGTGCACCCGAGCCATACGAAATTCATCACCGGGCTCGTGCTGCATCGGGTGGGCCGAGGGGCCTGGGCCTGCTACCGGCCGTACGTGCTCGGCCGCGAGCTGGATTCCATCCGCGAGAAGCTGGCGCTGGAGACGTCGCTGTCGCAGGAGATGGCCGCCCATCTGGAGGAGCTGAGCGTCGTGCCCCGCATGGAGGAGCTGCTGCTGCCGCATCTGTACCAAGGCGCGGAGCTGCGCGCCTTCATCGACATCGACGCCGGCACCGAGCCGTGCCTCAACCCGACCGCGCTGTACGTGCAGGAGATGATCGCCCGCGTGGAGACGATCGGGAGCTACGTGCCGCGCGTCAAGCCGGAGGCTTACTGCGCCTCCAGCTACGCCAACCGCTATACGAAGCGGCCGGCGAAGTTCGTCATGTAGCGCCGCCGGAAGCGGCGGAGCCGTGCTCAAAAGCCGTTTGCGGGCAGCCGCAGACGGCTTTTCGGCATGACGGGGCTTTCGGACTTCCGACCTTTCGGCGTCCGACCTTTCGGGGGCGAAACGCTCCGCCGAGCCGCCATGCCGAAAAGCGTTTTCGCGAAAACGCTTCATAAAAAAGAGTTTGACAACCAAAACAAATCCCCGTAAAGTTGAACCGTTGTTTTAAACAACCGTTTAAATCAAAGGATAGGGGATCGAACGAATGAATCAAGCCTTCAAGGCCTTTCTGCAAAGGCCGACGACAAAAGCGGGCATCGCCACGGCGCTGCTCATGCAAGTGGTGTTCTCCATCATCTGGATGACCGGATACAGCGGCGTGAACGATCGGATCGGCCAGCTGGCGATCGCCGTCGTGAGCGAGGATCGTCAAGCGGGCGACCAGCTGGCGCAGCAGCTCGTGCAGCAGCTGCCGTTCCGCATGGAGCAGTCGGACAGCCTGGCGGCGGCGAGGCAGGAGCTCGACGAGCGCGAGGTGCAGATGGTCGTGCACATTCCGGCGGACTTCACGGCGAGCGTGTCGGATCCGCAGGGCAAGGCTTCGCTGCACTACTTGCTCAACGAGTCCAACCCGGTCATGATCAAAAACGTGATGAGCTCGGTCGCGGCGCAAATTACGGCCGAGGCCAATGGCCGCGCCGCCGCGCAGGGCATCCAGGGCGCGCTGGCCGCGCAGGGCATGCCGCAGGAAGCGGCGGCGGCCGCCGCCGGCAGCCTCGCGCAGCGGGTCGAGGCCCAGCTGGAGTCGCTGCATGCCGTGGACGGCATGAACAACCAGATGGTGCCGATGATGCTCGTGCTGGCGTCCTGGGTCGGAGCGATGATCATGGCGCTGAATTTCTTCCAGTCCGGCATGGCCGTCGCCCATTCGACGACGAAATGGCAGCGCTTCGGGGTGCAGGCGTCGCTGACGGTCGTCATCGCCTTCGTCGTCTCGCTCGTCTCGGCAGGGCTGCTGGCCGCGCTGGGCGGCCAGATGGAGAGCGGCTTCCTGAGCGTCTGGCTGTTCATGCTGCTCATCCTGCTCAGCTTCATGTTCGTGTCGCAGATGGTGCTGCAGGTGCTCGGCATGGCCGGCATGTTCCTCAACATCATCCTGCTGTCGATGCAGCTGGTGAGCTCCGGAGCGATGCTGCCGCGCGAGCTGCTGCCGTCGTTCTACCATGGCATCGGCGAGTGGCTGCCGGCTACGCGCGCCGTCGAAGGCATGATGAATCTGCTATTCGGCGGCTCGTCGACCGGTCCGGACGTGCTGGCGCTGGCGCTGACCGGCGCGGGGGCGCTGCTCGTCAGCGTGGCTGCCGTCGCGCTCAAGAAGGCCGGAGCTCCGGCGCAGCGCGCCGCTTCGCAGCCGGCGCCGCAGCCGGAGCCGTCGGCCCGCTGAGCGGGGACGGACGGACAGGAGGCGGCTTATGGGCAAGGTAGACGTGCGCGTCCGCATGCTGCGGGCCGCCAAGAAGCTGTTCGCGGAGCATGGCTTCGAAAAGACGACCATCCGGCAGATCTGCGAGGAGGCCTGCGCCAACGTAGCGCTCGTCTCCTATCATTTCGGCGGCAAGGACGGCGTCTTCGCCGCGATCTTCAACGAGTACTTCCCCGACCGGGACATCCGGTCGCTGGCGCCGGGCCCCGATCCCGAGGCCGATCTGAAGGTCATCATCCGCGAGATGACGCGGTTCCGCCGCCGCGAGCCCGAGCTGATCGCGATCATCCAGCAGGAGATGGCGCTGCGCTCCCCGCGCCGCGAGATCATCCAGTCGCACAAGTCGCTCATCCAGGTCCGCCTGCGGGAGTGCCTGGAGCGCGGCCGGGCGGAAGGCTGCTTCCGCTTCCGCTCGCTCCATACGACGCAGCTGTTCGTGATGGGCGCGCTTCTCGCCAACACGAGCATGATCGACATGCACGGCGTGCCGGAGATCGAGCGGCTGACCGCCGACGAGGTCGTCGCGGACTTGACGGCCTTCATCCTGGCCGCGGTCCGAGGGGATGCTGACAGGAGCTAAAGGCGTGGCAAAAGGGCCGCTTTCGAGCAAGCCGGCATCGACCGGCTTCTCGAAGGCAGCCCTTTTTGGCATTCGACAGGGGAGGCGGGAGGAGCTTGAAACGATTAGGCGGAGGCGAACGCGTCCAGCATCCAGGCATGCTTCTCGATGCTTTCGCGGATGCCGAGCAGCAGGTCGGCGGTCGCGTCGTCGCCCGCCCCCTCGGCGTCGGCGATCGCTTGGCCGAGCTCCTGCGCGAGCGTCCGGTAGTCGGAGGCGACGGAACGGACCATCTCGATCGCGGACTCATCGCCGGAGCCTTCCTGCAGCGTCGCCGCGGCCAGGAACTCGCGCATCGTGGACAGCGGGCGGCCGCCCGTGGCGAGCACGCGCTCGGCCAGCTCGTCGACGCGGGCCGCGGCTTCCCGGTACAGCTCCTCGAACTTGGCGTGCAGCGTGAAGAAATGCGGCCCTTTCACGAGCCAGTGGAACTGGTGGAGCTTGGCGTACAGGACGCTCCAGTTGGCCAGCTGGAGATTGAGCGCGGCGTGGACGGCGGCGGCATCGACGGCTTTCGTGTTCGTTTGGGTCATGAGGGAACAGCTCCTTTGATTTATTTTGTATTTGTTATTAGATTAAAATTATTATAAATAAGCTGATTTGTCAAGGACATCCTCCGCATGGAGCCGGTTATTCTTTTTGAAGAGATGGCCGTCCTCCCTTTCAACGAAGCGCCGTCGGACCGATAACGTAATCAAATCCGTTAGAGAGACAGATGAGGACAAGAGGGGGAGAACGCCATGTTTGACTGGCTTGGCTTTCGAACGGGGCTGCCGCTGTGGATATCCTGCCGCCTGAACCGCGGCCGGACGGAGGACGTGAAGGAGATCTTCGAGGGCATCGCGGCCACGCGGGCGGCGCTGCTGCAGGATTGGGCGGAGGAGTATTGGGGCCATATGAAGCGGCTGCGCCAGCAGCTGCAGCAGGAGGCCGGGGACGGAGGCGTGCAGGCGCTGCTGGCGGGCGGAGGCGGCGTCGATTCGCTGCGGGCGGCATATGGACGGGCGGGCGATTTCACGGAGCTGTTCTTCCTCGACCGGGAGGGATTCGTGACGGCATCGACTTTACCGCGTCACAGCGGGACTGCCTACTCGGAGGAAAGCGAAGAGGGACTGGGTCTCGGGCTCGCGTATGCGAAGCGCATCGGCGGGCGCTGCCTGTTCGGCCCGTACCGGGACGAGCGGACGCTCGAGGCCGGGCCCCGTTCGTCGAGCTTCCACGACCGCATCACGCTGCTGTTCATCGAGCCGGTGCTGGAGGACGGGCGGTGGAGCGGAGCGCTCTGCGGACGAGTGCCGGGGGATGTGCTCGGCGATCTGATCCAGCGCGAGTCCGGGCATGTGTATCCCGATTCGGGCGACAACTATCTGTTCATGGCCAAGCCGGAGATCGACCGCAGGATCGAGCCCGGCACGGCGCTGTCGCGCAGCCGCTTCGAGGATCGGACCTTCACGCATGGGGACAACCTCAAGGACGGAGTGCGGACCGATTATGGCGTCGTCGGCATCCGGGAGCATACCGAGCTGGAGCTGCGGTTCACCGATCCGGCGACGGGGGAGCTGCATCCCGGCGTGGCGAATACGATCCGGAACGGCTCCAACCTGTTCGTCGAGTTTCCAGGCTATTCGGACTACCGGCATATCCCCGTCATCGGCAAAGGCGTCACCTTCCGGCTGCCGCATCACCCCGATCTGTGGGGGATGATGTGCGAGGGCGATCTGGAGGAGGTGTACCGGATCCGGGGCATCGACTGGCAGCACCGGCGGAGCTCGGCGCTGTCGCTGCTGGCCGGGACGGCGCTGTTCGCGCTGCTCCTGGCCGTCCTGCTCAGGCTGGGCGCGGATCCGCTGACGCAGGCTGCCGCGGCCGTCGCGGCGTACGTCGTGCTTGGCGCCGCCGGCTCGCTGGCGGCCCGCCGCCGGGTGACGAGGCGGACGGCGGAGCGCCTCGGGGCGATCGCCCGCTTCATCCGGCTCAACGCCGAGGGCGGGGGCGATCTGACCCAGCGGCTGCGGACCGAGACGTTCGCGGGAGACGAGACGCGCGAGCTGGCCAAGTGGATCAACAACATGATCGACTCGCTCGAGGGCATCATGCTGCGCGTGCGGACCGCCTCCGGCGACGTCCGCGTCAGCCAGGGCGAGCTGAGCCGCAAGGCGGCCGAGCTGGCCGAGCGGACGGAGCGGGTCAGCGGCTCGATGGGGCAGATGATCGCCGGCACGGCCGCCCAGCTGGGCGACATCGAAGGCGCCAAAGCTTCGGCGCGGCAGATGCGGGAGCAGCTGCAGGAGCTCGAGGAGCAGGCCAGCCGCGAGATCAGCGTGGCGCGGAGCGAGGTGGAGCGCATCGGAGAGGCGATGGGCGCGATATCGGGTCGCATGGAGCAGTCCGGGCAGACGCTGGACGGGCTCGTGCAGGCGGTGCATCAGGTCGGCGAGGTGCTCGGAGCGATCGAGCAGATCTCGGCGCAGACGCATCTGCTCGCGCTGAACGCCTCGATCGAGGCGGCCCGTGCGGGCGAGAGCGGCCGCGGCTTCGCGGTCGTCGCCGGCGAGATCCGCAAGCTGTCGGAGATGACGCGCCAGTCGACGGAGCATGTCCGCTCCATCATCGGGGGCATCCAGGGCGAGGCGGAGCGCGCGACGGCCTCGATGGCCGAAGGCAGCCGCGCCGTCGAGACCGGACGGCAGCTGGCCGAGGCGGCCGGCGCCATGCTCATGGCCGCCGCCGCAGGCGACGGCCGCAAGGGCGAGGTTGCCGGCGAGGTCGCGCGGCTGATGGAGAGCATCGCGGAGGTGAGCCAGCACAACCGCCGGATCAGCGCCGAGGCGGAGCGCCAGATGCAGGAGCTGCAGAGGGAGATGGCCCAGGTGCAGGCGACCGCCGGCGAGGCCGAGGCAATCACCGGCCAGCTGCAAGGCATGGTCGGCCAATTCCACCTGACCGAATCGCGCGTGCGCTGAGACCGGTCGGCAGGAGGCGCCGCAGCGCGGCCATTTGCCCGTAAAATGTTCAAGGCCCGACCGGATCTCGCGATCCGATCGGGCCTTGCTGCGTTTCAAAAGCGCTGGCCGCCGCTGGAGCCGTCACGATGCCGAAGTACCGGCTGCCTCGACACGGCTGCCGGGAGCGAGCGCGGTCGCGCTATGGGAGCGGCGCCGGAGCCTAGCGGTCGCCGGTGATGCGGAGGCGGTACTCGCGCGTCCTCGGGCCGTCGAACTCGCAGAAGTAGATGCCTTGCCAGCGTCCGAGCGCGAGGCGTCCGCCTTCGATCGGGACGAGCTGGCTCGTGCCCGTCGTGAGCGCCTTCAGATGGGCGGCCGTATTGCCCTCGGCATGCCGATAGCCGGGATGCTCCCACGGATAGATCTCGTCCAGACGGAGCAGGATGTCGTGCTTGACGTCCGGATCGGCGTTCTCTTGGATGGTTAATCCAGCCGTCGTATGGGGACAGTATACCAGGACTTCTCCGCTCTGAATGCCGGCTGCCTGCACATGGGACTGGACCTGCCGGGTAATGTCGATCATTTCATCGCGCCGCAGCGTGCGCAGCGTTTCGGTGATCCGCATGGGCCTCGCTCCTATCCTTATTTGGCTTTCCAAAACCAAGCATCGCTGCCATCATAACCTCTGGTGGCGCGATCCTTCAACAATTGGTAAACTTATGGAACAAGCGGCGAATCCGTCCCGGACTGTCCGATCTTACATATCTTGCATCTCTTAAGGAGTGGTTCAATCTTGACGCATATCCGCAAAGCCATTATTCCAGCCGGCGGGCTGGGCACTCGCTTCCTTCCGGCGACCAAGGCGCAGCCGAAGGAAATGATGCCGCTGATCGACAAGCCGGCGATCCAATACATCGTCGAAGAGGCGGTCGCCTCCGGCATCGAGAGCATCATGATCGTGAGCGGCCGCAACAAGCGGGCGATCGAGGATCATTTCGACAAGTCCGTCGAGCTGGAGGCCGAGCTGGAGGAGCGGGGCAACGAGGAGATGCTCGAGCTCGTCCGCGGCATCTCCAAGCTGGCCGACATCGTCTACGTGCGCCAGCGGGAGCCGCTCGGGCTCGGCCATGCGGTGCTGTGCGCGCGCAGCTTCATCGGCAGCGAGCCGTTCGCGGTGCTGCTCGGCGACGACATCCTGCGTTCCGAGCAGCCCTGCCTGGGCGAAATGATGAACTACTACCGCGATACCGGCTCGTCGGTCATCTCCGTCATGGAGGTGCCGTGGGACCAGACGCATAAATACGGCATCGTCGATCTGGAAGGCGACGGCCTGTTCCCTCGCATCCGCAATCTCGTCGAAAAGCCGGCGCCCGGAGAAGCGCCGTCCAACTGGGCGGTCGTCGGCCGGTATGTGCTCGATCCGGCCATATTCCGCCTGCTTGAGCGCGCCGAGCCCGGCAAGGGTGGCGAGATCCAGCTGACGGACAGCCTGCAGAAGCTGAACTCCGTGCTGCCGATGCACGCCTACAAGTTCCAGGGCCGCCGCCACGACGTCGGCGACAAGCTCGGCTTCGTGCAGGCGACGATCGACATGGCGCTCGAGCGGGACGATCTGGCCGAGGCCGTGCGCGACTACATGCGGAGCAAGCTGCATCCGGAGCCGGCCGCGACCTGATCCCCAGGCGTCATTCGCGCCAAGCCATCTTTGCGGATGGCTTTTTTCGGTTGGACCAAGGCTTTTTCCCCGGGATGATCGTCCTAATCGGGTGGATTGGAAACAAAACGCCGGCAAGCGGCGTATGAACGGAAGACGCTCCGAACCTCCGAGGAGGGCGGGCGAACGGAAAGATGGCGGAGGCATGAAGCGATGAGCAGTGGACCGGAATCGACGGAACGGGAATCGGGCGGCATCCGCACCCCATGCCCTTATTGCGGCTTCAAGACGCTGGACGACGAGGCCAGCTTCTGCAGCCGCTGCGGCAAGCCGCTGCATACGGCGGCTCTGCTCGTGCGGCGCCGCGAGCGGGTGGAATGGCTGGAGCAGATCCAGGAGATCGGGACCGCGCCGGCAGGAGGAACCCCGGACGCGCGGGAGCTGATGGAGCGCATGCGCGAGGACGAGCGGCTGGATCAGGCGGAGGAAAGCTCCTCCGAGCGACCGCGTCCCGCCTACGCTCAAGCGGAGCGCCCTGCCGCCGGCTGGCGGGAGTCGCTGCGCCGCACGCGCAGGCAATGGCTGCCGCCGGCGCTGGCGCTGCTGGTCGGCTGCGCGGGCATCGCGGGCGTGCTCGTCCGCGAGCTCAGGCTCAACGAGCGGGCCGAGGCGTGGCAGCAGCAGGCTTCGCGGGAAGCGCTCGCCGGCCGCTATCCGCAGGCGGAGCAGCTGCTCGAGCGGGCCGCGGAGATGCGGCCGGATGGAGCGGGGCTGCTGCGCGATCTTGACATTACGCGGCAGGCGCGGCGGCTCGACGATCAGGTCGAGGAAGCGGCGCGCCTGCTCGAAAGCGGCCGGCTCGAGCAGGCCGAGGGCGAGCTGAGGCAGGTGCAGGCGGCGGTGGCGAACCGCCAGGAGCGGGTGTTCGACCCTGTGCGAGGCCGCATCGGAGACGAGGCGGCGCGTCTCGCCGTCAAGCAAGTCTCGCAGGAGCTGGACGGGCTGGACAGCGTGGCGGAGCTCGCGGATCGGCTGCAGCGGCTGCGCGGCCTGCAGGATGCCGGCGCTTCCCAGCTGCGGCAGCGCATTCTCGACCTGATCGTCGAGACCGGCTCCGCCCAGGCGGAGGCGCTGCTGCGCGGACGCGACTATTCGGCAGCGCTCGCAGCCGTGGCGGAGGCGCGAGAGCATGCCGGAGCGGTCGAGCCGCTCAAGGAGCTGGAGGCGCGGATCGGACGCGAGCGGGAGAACTATGAGCGCCAGGAGCAGCAGCGTCTGGATGCGGCGCGCCAGATCGCTTACGACGAGCAGCTGCGTAACCGCACCGCCGCCGTGGCGGTGCGCGGCGTCAAGGTCAGCCGCGACGAGGAAGGACGGGCCGTCGTGTCCGGCGAGGTCGAGAGCAAGGCGACGCGCGGCATCCATTCCGTGCAGCTCGAATACAAGCTGCTCGATGCCGAAGGCCGCACCGTCGGCACGGTCACGGCAGGCACGGAGCCGGGCGTCTCGATCGAGCCGGGCGGCAGGGCTGCCTTCCGCGGCGCCGCATCGCTGCCTGCGGGCGAGCTGACCGCCATCATTACGAAGGCGACGTGGTACATTGAGTAGCCCGCCGGAAAGGAGGTCCCGCATGAAATGGAAGACGAGCTGGCCGGCGGCCCTTGCCGCCCTGCTCCTGCTGGCCGGCGGGACGGCTTCGCTGGCGATCCACCTCGACCTGCCTCGGCGGGCGGGGGCGGAGCCGCTGCTGGCCGTCCTCCCGAGCGGAGGAGCGGGCAGCGCCAGCGCTTTGAAGGAAGTCATTTTCAACACGCAGAAAAAGGTGTTCACGATCCAGAGCGACAGCGGCCTCGGCTCGGGCTTCCTGTACAACGACCGCGGCGACCTGCTGACGAACGCGCATGTCGTGGCCGGCTCCCGCACGGTGCGGGTGATCGCCTCCGACGCCAGAGAGCTGACCGGGGAAGTGATCGGCATCGGCAGCGAGCTCGACGTCGCCGTCGTGCGCGTGCCGGAGCTGTCCGGCTCCCAGCCGCTCAAGCTGGAGCGGACCGGACGGGTGGAGGTCGGCGATCCGGTGCTGGCGGTCGGCAGTCCGCTCGGCCTGCAGAGCACGGTGACGACCGGCATCGTCAGCGGCCTCGGGCGCAACTTCGCGATGAAGCCTTATATTTACCGCAATCTGTATCAGATCTCGGCGTCGATCGCTCCGGGCAACAGCGGAGGGCCGCTCGTCGATCAGCGTACGGGAGCGGTGCTCGGCATGAACTCGGCGGAGATGCAGGACGGGGAAATCGGCTTCAGCATCCCGATCGCGGACGTGCTCGGCATCGCCGAGGGCTGGTCGAACAGTCCGATGGAGGAGCTGCCCGGCGTCAGGGACGACGAGGCGGACACGGCGGCGGGCAAAAAGACGATTACGGACTATGCCGGCTACCTCGTATCCCGCTTCTACGAGAGCCTGAGCAACGGCGACTACTTGTACGCCTATTCGCTGCTCGGCTACAGCTGGAAGGCGCAGGACCCGTACGAGGACTTCCGCAAAGGCTATCTGCCGACGAAAAACGTCGTCATCAAGAGCTTGAACGTGACCCAGAACGGCGAGCGCAGCGCAACCGTCAAGGCGGTCATCGAGGCCGAGGAGCATGGTCAGGACGGGGCGAGCGTCAAGCGCAACTTCGAGGTGACGTACAAGGTCGGCTACGAGAACGACCAGCTCAAGCTGATCGACGGCAAGGGCAAGGAGCTGGATGCGGCAGGCAAGAAAGCGCCCAAGAAGAAAGGCTGACCGGGAGGGCCGGCCATGCCGGGAGCGGAAGATTCCGAGCGGCAGGCCGTCCTTGACAAGCCGAATCAGGCCGTGATATATAAACCTTGCTGGCACTCGAGCGATGAGAGTGCTAAGATTCAGGCACGAAGAGGAGAGAGTCGAAGTGGAAAAGAAACCGTTCCTGGCGGAATCGAAGCGTCTTCTGGACATGATGATCAACTCGATCTACACCCAGAAAGAGATCTTTCTGCGCGAACTCATCAGCAACAGCAGCGACGCCATCGACAAGATCTACTATAAAGCGCTTACCGACGACAGCCTGACGTTCGATCAGGACAGCTATTATATCGAGGTCAAGCCGGACAAGGCGGCCCGCACGCTGACGATCGCGGACACCGGCATCGGCATGACGCGCGAGGAGCTCGAGACGAACCTCGGCACGATCGCCAAAAGCGGCTCGCTCGCGTTCAAGCAGGAGAACGAGTCCAAGGACGGCCGCGACATCATCGGCCAGTTCGGCGTCGGCTTCTACGCGTCGTTCATGGTCGCTGACAAGGTGACGGTCGTCTCCCGCGCGCTCGGCGAGGAGCAGGCATGGCGCTGGGAATCCGAAGGCGCGGACGGCTACACGATCGAGCCGGCCGACAAGGCCGCCATCGGCACGGAGATCACGCTGCACATCAAGCCGGACACCGAGGACGAAAGCTACGAGGACTACCTGAACGAGTACCGGCTGAAGGCGCTCGTCAAGAAATATTCGGACTTCATCCGCTATCCGATCAAGATGGAGCTGACCTCCAGCCGTCCGAAGGAAGGCGCCGAGGGCGAGTTCGAGGAATTCTCGGAGCAGCAGACGATCAACAGCATGGTGCCGATCTGGCGCAAGAACAAGTCCGAGCTGAAGGCGGAGGACTACGAGAGCTTCTACCACGAGAAGCGCTACGGCTTCGACAAGCCGCTCGCGCATGTGCATGTGAGCGCCGACGGCGCGGTCGTCTATCAGGCGATCCTGTACGTCCCGGAGACGATCCCGTTCGACTACTACACCAAGGAGTACGAAAAAGGGCTCGAGCTGTATTCCCGCGGCGTGCTCATCATGAACAAATGCGCCGACCTGCTGCCGGACTACTTCAGCTTCGTCAAGGGCATGGTCGACTCCGAGAGCCTGTCGCTCAACATCTCCCGCGAGCTGCTGCAGCATGACCGTCAGCTCAAGCAGATCGCCAAGAACATCGAGTCGAAGATCAAGGGCGCGCTCCAGAGCATGCTCAAAAACGAGCGCGAGAAGTACGAGAAGTTCTTCGGCTCGTTCGGCCGCCAGCTGAAGTTCGGCGTGTACAGCGACTACGGCGCGCACAAGGAGACGCTGCAGGACCTGCTGCTGTTCACCTCGTCCAAGGACAAAGCGCTCGTGACGCTGGCCGAGTACGTCTCCCGCATGCCGGAGGACCAGAAGTACATCTACTACGCGAGCGGCTCCTCCGCCGAGCGCATCGAGAAGCTGCCGCAGACCGAGCTCGTGCTCGACAAGGGCTATGAGATCCTGTACTTCACCGACGACATCGACGAGTTCGCGATCCGCATGCTGACGAGCTACAAGGACAAGGAATTCCGCTCCGTCTCGAGCGGCGACCTGGGCATCGAGGATGAGAGCAAGCCGGAGGACGAAGCGGCCGACGAGGAGAACAAGCCGCTGTTCGAGGCGATGGCGGGGCTGCTGGGCGGCAAGGTGAGCGCGGTCCGCGCCTCCAAGCGCCTGCGCAAGCATCCGGTCTGCTTCGCGACCGAGGGCGACCTGACGATCGAGATGGAGAAGGTGCTGGCGGCGATGCCCGACAGCTCCGGCGTCAAGGCGCAGAAGGTGCTCGAGATCAACACCGGCCACGACGTGTTCCGCGCGCTCAAGGAAGCCCACGCCGCCGATCCGGCCAAGCTCGAGCTGTTCACCTCGCTGCTGTACAGCCAGGCGCTGCTCATCGAGGGGCTGCCGATCGAGGATCCGGTCGAGTTCACGAACCAGATCTGCCAGGTGATGGTGTAATTCTTCCGACGGTAAAAAAAAAGCAAAGCCTCCGTTCCGCATCGCTGCGGGACGGAGGCTTTTTGGGCTGCGCCGCCCTAGGGCGGGTTTGCCGCCAGGCCCTAGCTCTGGCCGATGACGATCAGCTCGATCCCGATCACGTCGCGGCGGTGGACGGGGAAGCTCAGCAGGGAGTGGGGGATCTGCCGCCCGTTGAGCCTCAGCACGTACTGGACGCCGTTCCCGATCCGCACGTCGTCGGTCGTATCGTTGCGGACGCCGCCGACGGCCTGCACGCCGCTCGTCGTCGCCCGGACGACCCCGGTGTAGTCGAGCGCCTGGGCGATGTTCATGCCTTCATAAAAGGGAATCTGGTAGTCCTCCGTGACGTAGGGGAACGACTCCCCGCCGTCGATCCGCACCGTCACGGGCGGAGCGGGAGCATTCGGCGCCGCCGTCGGCCCCGGCGGAACCGAGCCGACCGGCGCCATGGCGGAGACGGCCGCCGTCTCCGCAGGGCTCGCGGCCAGCGCTGGCGCCGCCGCCCCGGGGCCGAACGGGAACGGCCCCGGTCCGGGCGGCCAAGGCCCCGGCCCCGGAGGGAACGGCCCCGGTCCGGGCGGCCAAGGCCCCGGCCCTGGAGGGAACGGCCCCGGTCCGGGCGGCCAAGGCCCCGGCCCTGGAGGGAACGGCCCGGGTCCGGGCGGCCAAGGCCCCGGCCCCGGAGGGAACGGCCCCGGTTCGGGCGGCCAAGGCCCCGGCCCCGGAGGGAACGGCCCCGGTCCGGGCGGCCAAGGGCCAGGGCCCGGAGGGAACGGCCCGGGTCCGGGCGGCCAAGGCCCCGGCCCCGGAGGGAACGGCCCGGGGCCGGGGAAGCCGCCGCCCGGGCCAAGCGGCGGAAACAGGCCGCCGCCGAACGGCGGGAAGAGCGTCGGCGGCGTGGGAGGGATCGGCGGCGGCGCGGGCTGGAACGCGCGAGGACTGCCGCATCCGCAGTCGCCCCCTGCCTGGACATAGCGATAGGCGCTGTTGGGAGCGTAATACAAGTAAGGCTGTGACATACCGGTCGAACAGCTCCTTCCGTCTGGCGCATGGCTGAAAACGCAGGATGCATTAGCCTATGCGGCAGGAGCCTATCCTCTTGACCGACGTCGGAATATTTTCTGGCGGTTCGGCCGAATCGCGATTGATCCGAACGATACTCACAAGCGCTATCGAGCCGGAAAGCAAAGGTTTGTAATTTTAACGAACCTGAGGCAGCGGGCAGCAGACAGCGGACAACGGCGAATATCGGACAGCGGACTTGGAGAGATCGATCGCGCTCGAAATCGAAAAAGCCCGCCCGCAGCATAATGCTGCAGGCAGGCTTGTCCAAGGGCAAGAAGGCTTACTTCGCGACCGCTTCGTAGCGCTTGCCGACTTCGTCCCAGTTCACGACGTTCCAGAACGCCTTGATGTAGTCGGGACGCTTGTTTTGATACTTGAGGTAGTAGGCATGCTCCCACACGTCCAGGCCGAGCAGAGGCGTTTCGCCTTCCATGATCGGGCTGTCCTGGTTGGGCAGGCTGTATACTTTCAGCTTGCCGGCTTTGTCGGCGGCGAGGAAGGCCCAGCCGCTGCCGAAGCGCGTCGTAGCCGCTTTGGCGAAGTCTTCTTGGAACTTGGCGAAGCCGCCCAGCTCGCTCTCGATCGCTTCAGCCAGCTTGCCCGTCGGAGCGCCGCCGGCATTCGGGGCGATCGTCGTCCAGAACAGGCTGTGGTTGGCATGTCCGCCGCCGTTGTTGCGGACGGCCGTGCGGATGGACTCCGGCACGCTGTTCAGGTCGGCGATCAGGTCCTCGACGGACTTGGATGCGAGCTCGGGAGCGGACTCCAGAGCGGCATTGAGGTTCGTCACGTACGTGTTGTGATGGCGGTCGTGGTGGATCTCCATCGTCTGCGCGTCGATATGCGGCTCCAGAGCGTCGTTTGCATACGGAAGTGCTGGAAGTTCATGTGCCATGATCAAAAAACCTCCTCGAATGATATGTAGCGATTCCAGATCATTATCCCTCAAGCCCTTGAATAAATCAACATTTTTCTTTCAAAAGTCGGGCGGACTGCGAGCCGACATCTAGAATGCCACAAAAACGATCGTTTATGCTTACCCGTGCGCTATAAAGTTCAAACGGTCGGGTAAGCGTTATCAATAAAGCGCTTTCAACGAAATGTAAGCGCAATGTTAAATTTAATGCGGTTTTTTGGACAAAAAGTCTCGCTTTCCTTTACTTTTGTCGTATAATCAAACTTAGCTTTTACCAATGACATTGAATGTAAGGGAGCTAAGCATTCATGCATGTTCGTTCTTTCCAGCTCGCCGACTACCGCGGCGCGACCTCCTTGCTGCAATCGGTTCTGTGCGAAGAGTGCTACGAGGAAACGAAGGAAGCTCTCAGCAGGCAGCTGTCCTGGGACAGCGATCTCGTGCTCGTCGCATCGGATGGAGATCAGCTCGCCGGCATCATCATCGGCACGATCGACAACAACCGAGGGTACTACTACCGTGTCGCCGTCCACAAGGATTACCGAGGACGCGGCATCGCCAAGGGCCTCATCTCCCGGCTGCGCGCCCGCTTCGAGCAGCGCAACGTCTCCAAGATTCTCGTCACGGCGGACAGGCATAACGAACCCGTACTTACGCTCTACAGCTCACTCGGCTTCGAGCCGAGCGACTTCTATCATTCGTTCCAGAAACTCAGCATCGTGGCGGGCTAGGACGAGCCCTGGCCGGATTTTTTCCGGACAGGCGCTCGCCGGCCAAGCCGCCCTTTCCTTCAAGCATGTCCGGCGTCCATTGATTTTGGCGCCCGGATATGCTTTTCTTATTACTATGATGGTTTAAGTCAGGGAGTGCGTAAGTGGACACGTATCGGCGCTGTTATATCAAAAGCTTCAAGCACGACGGCCATCTTCACCGCCAGTGGCAGAAGAACTGGCTCGTTCCCGACCGCTTGCTGCTGCCGCAGCAGGCCGAGGAGAACATGATCGTGCTGATCAACAACCAGACTCCGATCACGGAGGCGGACGGCTCGGTATGGGTCAGCCGCGTGCCGGCCGTATCCTTTTTCCTGCCTGGCAAGTGGTACAACGTCGTCGCGATGATGGAGGACTTCGGCATCCGCTACTACTGCAACCTCGCCTCGCCGCCGTACCTGACGGGAGACGTGCTGACGTACATCGACTACGACCTCGACGTCATCCGTACGGCGAACGGCGACCTGGCGGTCGTCGACCGCGACGAGTACGAGCGCCACAAGACGGACTACCGCTATCCGCCGATCGTCGACGCCAAGGTCGGCCAAGGGCTGCGCGAGGTGACGCAGCGGATCCGCGCCGGCGAGCCGCCGTTCGAGGACGAGATCGTGCTGCGCTATTACGAGGCCTGGGCGAACCGTCCAGACCGGGAAGAGGAGGGGCCGGCATGACGGAGCCTGTCGCGGCCGGGACGCCGGCCGAGCCGCAGCCGCAGCCGCGTCCAGCCGCCCGCAGGCGAGAGCTGTCCGCGCTGCTGCGGACGGCCGTCGTCGTGGCGGCGGTCGTGCTTTTTTTGAACCGCTTCGTGCTGAACCTGTCGATCGTCGAGGGCGACTCGATGCAGCCGACGCTTCATCCGGGCGACTGGCTGCTCGTCAGCCGGCTCGCCGGCGACGCGCTGCCGATCCATCTGGGCGATGTGGTCATCCTGCGCGATCCGCGACCGGAGGACGGCAGTCCGGGGTACCTCGTGAAGCGCGTCGTCGGACTGCCCGGAGACGTAGTCGAGCTGCGCCAGGGACAGCTGCTGCGCAACGGGCTTCCGGTGCCGGAGCTTTACGCCGACCGGGCGCCGGCGCTCGAGAATTTCCAGGCGGTGCAGGTGGAGCCGGGGCATTATTTCGTGCTCGGCGACAATCGGCAGTGGAGGGCGAGCCGCGACAGCCGCACGTTCGGCGCCGTCGACGCGAGCGACATCACGGGCCGGGCCGAGCTGCTGCTCTGGCCGCTGGACCATGCCGGACGCCTGTAGGCGGCCGGCGAGAGCGGCGGAGCCGCCGTCCGCCATTTACCGTGGAAGAGGAGCGATAGCATGAAGGAAGTGACCGTATACACCGACGGCGCGTGCTCCGGAAATCCGGGTCCCGGAGGCTGGGCGGCCGTGCTGTTCTACGGCGACAAGCGCAAGGAGATCTCCGGAGCCGAGCCGCATACGACGAACAACCGCATGGAGATCCAGGCGGTCATCGAGGCGCTGGCGCTGCTCAAGGTGCCGTGCCGCGTCACCGTGCACAGCGATTCGGCGTACGTCGTGAACTGCTTTCAGAACAACTGGATCCGGGGCTGGCTGCGCAACGGCTGGAAGAACAGCAAGGGCCAGCCGGTCGAGAACAAGGAGCTCTGGCAGCGGCTGTGGGAGCTCATGGGCATCCATGAGGTGGCTTACGTCAAGGTCAAGGGCCACAGCGACAACGAGTGGAACAACCGCTGCGACGAGCTGGCCGTAGGCGCCATCAAGGCGATGCGGGCCGGCGGCAAGGGGTAGGGGAGCGGGGGCTGCGCGGCTAGCGCGGCCCCGCTTCCGTTTCGCGA
The DNA here is from genome assembly GCF_037965485.1 of Paenibacillus sp. FSL W8-1187. NCBI lineage: Bacteria > Bacillati > Bacillota > Bacilli > Caryophanales > Paenibacillaceae > Paenibacillus > Paenibacillus sp. FSL W8-1187. The sequence goes on along the minus strand of NZ_CP150181.1, from coordinate 4,921,454 downwards.
CAGGCAGACGACGGCTGGGGCGAGGGAAAGGAGGAGGAGCAGATGGATCGAATCGCAGCAGACGCCGGCTTCTGGAGCCGGCTCAAGTCCGAAATGAAGGAAGCCGCCTACGGGCTCGGCATCGACGATATCGGCGTGGCGTCGCCGGAGCCGTTCGCGGCGCTCAAGGGGCGGCTCATCCGCCATCGCGAGCTCGGCTACGAGTCCGGCTTCGAGCCGAAGGACATCGAGCGGCGCGTCGATCCGTCGCTCCTGTTCGACGAGCCGCTGTCGATCATCGCGATCGCGGTCGGCTACCCGTCCAAGCTGCAGGATCCGCCCAAGTCGGAGCCCGGCGCGCGCCGCGGCATCCTGTCCCGCTCCTCCTGGGGAGAGGATTACCATACGGTGCTGCGCGACCGGCTGGCGCGGCTGGAGGCATGGCTGCGCGAGCGCGTGCCGGAGCTGCGGGCCGAGTCGATGGTCGATACGGGCGAGCTGAGCGACCGGGCGGTCGCCGAGCGGGCAGGCATCGGCTGGAGCGGCAAAAACAGCTTCATTCTGAACCGCAAGCACGGCACATACATCTTTCTCGCCGAGATGATCACGAACCTGCCGCTCGAGCCCGATTCGCCGGTCGAGGACGGCTGCGGCAGCTGCACGAAGTGCATCGACGCCTGCCCGACGGGCGCGCTTGTCGGCCCGGGCCAGCTCAACGCGCAGCGCTGCATCTCGTTCCTGACCCAGACCAAGGAGATGGTGTCGGACGAGTTTATGCGCAAGATCGGCAACCGGCTGTACGGCTGCGACACCTGCCAGATCGTCTGCCCCGTCAACCGGGGCGTCAACGTGACGCGGCATCCGGAGTTCCAGCCCGATCCGGAGCAGGTCAAGCCGCTGCTGGAGCCGCTGCTGGAGATCGGCAACCGCGAGTACAAGGAGCGGTACGGGCGCAACGCTTCTTCCTGGCGCGGCAAAAAGCCGATCCAGCGCAACGCGGTCATCGCGCTCGGCAACTTCAAGGAGAAGTCGGCCGTGCCCGCGCTCATCCGCGTGCTGCAGCAGGATCCGCGGCCGGTGCTGCGCGGCACGGCCGCCTGGTCGCTCGGGCGGATCGGCGGGCCCGAGGCCGAGGCCGCGCTCGCCGAGGCGGCGGAGCGCGAGAGTGACGAGGAGGCCCGCTCCTGGGCGGCACGCTCGCTCGCCTCGCTGCGGGAGCAGGCCGAGGCCGACGGCGGAGCCGCCGCTGCGCAGCCGAAAGCAAAGGCGGCGGACGCTGCCGGGACCGCGGTTGAAATTGCGCGGCCCCCCCGATAATGCTAAGATGGAAGAGCTCTATCGACCCTGATTAAAGGACAGGTGAACTGCGCGTGGAATGGTATAATATCGTCATCCCGATCGTTACGTTGATCGTCGGCCTGGTCGGCGGCTTTTTCATCGGCGTGTTCTATCTGCGCAAGCAGATGGAGAAGATGCAGTCCGATCCGGAGATGCTTCAAAAGATGGCCAAGCAGATGGGCTACAACCTGAACAACAAGCAGATGCAGAAGGCCCAGCAGATGATGAAGGGCCAGCAAGGCGGACAGCAAAAATTCATCCCGAACCAGCGTGGCGGCAAGCGCAGATAACACGGCAGCCGCCCGCTCCTCAAGGAAGCCAGGGAGGCCGCGATGGCAGGTTTGAAAGATTACTCCAACTCGATGGTCGCGCGCAACCGCGATCAGATCGAATATCATCTCCGCGAGATTCTCAAGCTGGTCGGCGAGGACGTCGAGCGCGAAGGGCTGCTGGACACGCCCGCCCGCGTCACCCGCATGTACGAGGAGATCTTCGCCGGATACGAGGTCAATCCCGCCGACGTGCTCGGCGTGACGTTCGACGAGAACCATGAGGAGCTCGTCATCGTCAAGGACATCGTGTATTACAGCCAGTGCGAGCATCATATGGCGCCGTTTTTCGGCAAGATCCATATCGGCTACCTGCCGAACGGCCATATCCTCGGCCTGAGCAAGATGGCCCGCCTCGTCGAGGCGGTCACCCGCAAGCTGCAGGTGCAGGAGCGGATCACGTCGCAGCTCGCGGACATCCTCGACGAGGCGCTGTCGCCGCAGGGCGTCATGGTCGTCGTCGAGGGCGAGCATCTGTGCATGTGCTCCCGCGGCGTCAAAAAGCCCGGCAGCAAGACGATCACCTCCGGCGTGCGCGGCGAGTTCCGCTCAAGCAGCGCGCTGCGCGCGGAGTTCCTCTCGCTGCTCAAGCAGTAGCGCCGAGAGCTCCGGCAGCCTGCGCCAGCGAGCCTGCGTCAGCGTGCCAGCGAGCCAGCCAGCGGGCCGGCGAAGCGCGAGGCGGCATGAGCACGGAGCACGGCAAGCCCTCCAGCCTGAATTCAGGCTGGAGGGCTTTTTTCGTGCTGTTTCGGTCAAGGGACGAAGCGTTCCGGACGGCACGGCCGATCTCCTTTTTCAAACGACGGCGCTAGTAAGGCTCCCAGGCCAGCGTCCGCGCTTTGTCGAACCGCTCGCTCACGTACGGCCAGTTGACGACGTTCCACCAGTCCTTGACGTAGTCGGGCCGCTTGTTCTGATGCTTGAGGTAGTAGGCATGCTCCCAGACGTCGAGCGGCAGCAGCGGAATCGCATCCCATTGGGACAGGTTCTGGTGCTTCTCCGCCTGCAGGATCTCGAGCCTGCGGCTGCGCGGGCTGTAGGCGAGGATCGCCCAGCCGCCGCCCTCCACCTTGCCTGCCGCCTCGGAGAACTGCTTCTTGAACGCGTCGAAGCTGCCGAAGCTGCGGTCGATCTCGTCGGCCAGCGTCCCGACCGGCTTGCCCCCGCCCTGCGGCGACATGGCGGTCCAGAACAGCGTATGCAGGTAATGCCCCGCGCCGTTGAACGCCAGCTCCCGCTCCCAATGCTTGACGAGCGCGAAGTCGCCGCTCTTGCGCGCCGCCTGCAGCTCCTTCTCCGCCTTGTTGAGGTCGTCCACGTAGGCCTGATGATGCTTGTCGTGATGGATCCGCATCGTCGCCTCGTCGATGTACGGCTCCAGAGCGTTGTACGCATAGGGCAAAGGAGGCAGCTGGTGCCCGCCGATCGGAACCTGCTGCTGCGCGCCGGCGGCTTGGCCGGTGCGGGGAGGCGATTCCGCGCGGGACGGCTCTAGCTGCGCCGTCGCCGCTGCAGCCGGAGGGGCCGCCGCGTCCGTCGCCGTGCCGGCCGCTGCGCCAGCCGTCGCACTCGGCTGCTCCGCCGCGCGCCCCTGGCGGATCGCCTCGGCCCGCGCGAGGCGGGCGGTGCAGCCGCGCAGGGCCTCATGCACGGCCGAGCGCGCCTCCGGCTCGCGGCCGAGGGCGGGACTGGCCGAGAGCAGCTGCAGCAGCTGCTGGACGAGCACGCCGCTTTGCGCGGCGGCCGCCTCCAGCAGCTCGGCCGGATCGCCAGTCGCTCCAGCGGCCTGCGGCTCGGAGCGGGGCTCCAGCAGCCGGTCCGCTTCCGCGGCCGTCCGCTCCAGCAGCGGCTGCCATTGCTGCAGCACGCCGGCATAAGCCGGCTCCAGCTCGGCGGCCAGCACAATCTGCTCCAGCCGATCCGCCTCTTCTTGCTTCCATTGCTTGATCTCTTCCAGCAGCCTCGCCAGTGCGAGGTCGGACGGCGCTTCGGTCATGGCGAACCCTCCTTTTCGTGGTCGGACCGGCGAGGCGAAGGTCGATTCGCGGCTGCCGGCGGACGCATGGCTCTCGCTTAGGTGTATTCGGTCGACCGGCGGGGATATGAGCGGCAGGCGAAAAAAACCGCTCCGCTGCGCCGAGGCGGCGGCATCCGGCGCCCGTGTCCGGCCGGATCGAGCTTGCGAGGAAGAGGTTGGAGCCCTTCCCGTTCATGAAAAGCACGAAGCCGCCCCTGCGAGAGGAGCGGCTTCGTGCTTTTGGATATTTTCAAGTGTCGCGCCAATCAGGAATTCCGCTCAAGCGTCCAGACGGCCTTCCTGCTCCAGCGACTGGTTGACCTGGCTGAGGAACAGCGCGGCGCGCTGGATGTACTCCTTGGGATGCTGGCGGAACAGCAGCTCATGCTGGCCGCCGTTCACGATCCATTCGCGCGACAGCGGATTCGTCTGCCGGGATGCGATCGTCTCCGCATACTGGTAGGAGGCCTTGGCGTCCATCGTGCCGTGGATCATGTAGATCGGAATGGAGTAGTTCGTGCTCATGACCTGCTCGGCGGGAATCTTGTTGAAGTCGACGCCGGTCCAGAGCGGCAGCAGCTTCTCGATGAGCGGCAGCGACAGGCGCGGCAGGTCGATGATGTTGCGCACATTGTCGAACAGCGTGTCGGGGCTGGCCACGAAGGTGCTGTCGAGGATCATCGCATCGATCGCATCCGTCTGCAGGGCGGCCTGCAGCGCCGTGCCGGCGCCCATGCTGAAGCCCCAGACGACGACTTCCTTGGAGCCGTTCGCGCGGACGTAGTCGACGGCGGCGAGCAGCTGCTGAGACTCCTCCCAGCCGCCGGTCGCCGGAGCGCGGTACTGCTGGGAGGCATAGCCGTAATCGAACATCAGGACGTTATAGTTCAGCCGGTGGAGCAGGCTGGCGAGGTCGTACATCGGCACCCACGTCTCCTCGCGGTTCGCGCCGTAGCCGTGGCTCAGCACGATCGTCCGCTCGGACTCGCTCTGGATCGAGCGGCCGGGGGAGGAGGGGATGTACCAGCCGCTTACGGTCGTGCGTCCGCTGAGGCTCGGGAAGGTCACGTCTTCATAAGCGAGGCCTTTGGCCTCCATCGGATTGGAATGGACCGGGGCGACATAGGGATACGCGACCATCCATGCGATATAGCCGTGGAAGGCGACAATCAGCAGCAGCAGCAGGGCGGCGCCGGCCGACACGGCGGCTACGAGCGCATTGCGGCGCGTGTCGCGGCGAGGAAGCACGGAAGAGAGGGACGGGTCCAGCTGCAGCGGCGAGTTCAGCGGCGTATGCAGGGCAGAGCTGCTCATTTCGTCTTCCCCTCCCTTGTTTTGTAAGCGTTCTAGATCCTATGTACTACTACTGTATGCGTCTATTGTCCGGGCTGTCAATTCATGTCGAGCAATTGTTAAGCACTTGTAATGTTGCCGTAAAATGAAGCCGTTTCTTTACGAGATAAAGGAAACGAGTTATACTAGGAGAATCTTAGTTTCACTGAATGAAACCGAATCGGGGTAGACGGACTCCGCTTTCTCCCCTATAATGATAATGATTCTCAATGAGAACGGAGGAGCGTCATGGCCTTCTCCGCCCCGGAAAGAAAGCAGGTGAGCGCATGGAACCGTCCCGCAGCGGCAAGGCCGAGGATGGAAAATCGAATGTAAGGGCCGTCGAGAGGGCGCTGGATATCCTGCTCTGCTTTACGACGGAGAGCGACCTGCCGATGACCGAGATCGCGGAGCGGGTCGGGCTGCACAAGAGCACCGTGCACCGGATGCTGGCGACGCTGGAGGACAAGGGCTTCCTCGAGCGCGACCGCAGCTCCGAGCGCTACCGGCTCGGCATGCGCATCTGGGAGCTGTCGGCGCATCGGTCGCGGTCGGGCGACCCGGCGGTCATCTGCCTGCCGGAGATGGAGAGGCTGCGCGACACGCTCGGGGAGACGGTGAGCCTGTACGTGCGGGACGGCAGCGAGCGGATCCGCATCCAGGCCGTGCAGAGCAACCAGGCGATCCGGCGCGTGGCGCCGGTCGGCGTGCGGCTGCCGCTGTACGTCGGAGCCTCGAGCAAGGTGCTCATCGCTTTTGCCGAGCCGGCGCTGGCGGCGCAGATGATGTCCTTGGAGGCGCTGCCGCAAGGAATCGACCCGCAGTCGTTCCGCGAGCAGCTGGAGGAGATCCGTCGGCTCGGCTACGCGACGAGCATGGAGGAGCGCGAGCCGGGAGCGGCGGCGCTGTCGGCTCCGGTGTTCGACCGCAGCGGTCGGCTGGCGGCGGCGCTGTCCGTATCGGGACCGGCCGCGCGCTTCACGCCGGCCATCATACGCGAGCAGTCGGCGCTCGTCGTCCAGTCGGCGACCCGCATGGGCGCGATGCTGCCGGGCTGAGCGCCCTCGATTATGGCGTCTGCACAGGGATGCGGCGCCGATTCGTTTCCTATTACCCGCAGAGGCGGCCTGTGAAGGCGCCGGGCTCTGCGGGTTTTTTGGCGCGGGAGCTTGGAGTGCCTTGGTTCGGCGAGTTGGAGGCGTCGAAGCTTCATGCCAATTATTATTCATGGACTAAAATAAACGTTGACATAAGAAGTCAACCTCGCTAGTATACTATAGCATAGTAAATCACTAGGATATGAAGGGGATGGACTCATTGCCTGAAAACAACAACCTCGTGCATGCGTTCCAGACGAACTGGATCAGCCTGCTTGTCTCCCTCATCGTCATCGGACTGCTCGTCTGGCTGGCGCGGCGCCGCGTCGGTTTCGGCTATCGGGTGCTGCTCGCGCTCGGCATCGGCCTCGTCGTCGGCGTGACGCTGAACTCCTTGGAGATCGACGCCACGAGCATCAGCACGCTCGGCTCCATTTACGTCAACCTCATCAAAATGCTCGTCATCCCGCTCGTCGCCGTGCTGGTCGTCTCCAGCATCTCGTCGATCTCGAGCCTCGGGCAGCTGCGCAAGATCGGCACCAAGACGATCCTGCTCTTCATCGGCACGACCGGCGTGGCAGCGCTGATCGGCCTGCTCGTGGCGCTGGCGTTCAACCCGGGCTCGGGCATCGCCCAGGAGACGCCGGAAGGATTCGAGGCGCGGACGATTCCGACGTTCTCCGAGGTCATCCTGAACCTCGTGCCGTCCAACCCGATCGGCGACATGGCCGACGCCAAGGTTGTGCCGGTGCTGATCTTCGCGATCTTCATCGCCGTCGCCATCGTGCAGCTCAGCTCGCGCAAGCCGGAGGCGGCCGAGCCGGTGCGCCAAGTCATCGAATCGCTCAAGCAGGTCATGAACCAGGTGACCAAGTACATCATCCGCCTGACGCCATACGGCGTGTATGCGCTGATCGGCTCGATGGCCGCGCGCTACGGCTTCGATACGCTCAAGCCGCTCATCAGCCTCATTCTCGCGACGTATGTCGCGCTGCTGCTGCACTTCATCCTGACGTTCGGCTCGCTCGTCACGTTCTGGGCGAAGCTCAATCCGTTCAAGTTCCTGCGCAAGATCTACCCGACGATCGCCGTCGCCTTCACGACGCGCAGCAGCTACGCGACGCTGCCGGTCAACCTGGAGGTCATCACCAAGCGGCTGCGCGTGTCGCCGCGCATCGCCAGCTTCGTCGCGCCGCTCGGCGCGACGATGAACATGAACGGCTGCGGCGGCGTCTGGCCGGCGGTCGTGGCGATCTTCGTCGCCGAGGTGTACGGCGTGCCGCTCGGCATCTCCGACTACATCCTGATCGTGCTCGTCAGCACGATCTCCTCGATCGGCGTCGCCGGCGTGCCGGGACCGGCGTCGATCTCGACGACGGTCGTCCTGACCGCGCTCGGCCTGCCGCTGGAAGGGCTCGGCCTCGTGCTCGCGATCGACGCCGTCGTCGACATGGGCCGCACGGCGGTCAACGCGACCGGCACGACTGTGTCGTCGCTGCTCGTCGCCGTGTCGGAAGACGAGTTCGACCGCGAGAGCTACAACCGCGACGAGGAAGAGGAGCTGGAGCTGAGCCACGCGTAAAGCAGGGCGCAGCGGAATGAACGGGACGAAGCGGAGCTGGCTCCGCTTCGTCCCTGTTTTCAACTCGATGAACGCAGCGAAGCCCCCGAGGGACAAAGCCCTTCGGGGGCTTCCTGCATGAGCGGATCATGCGGCAGGGATCATCGAGTTGCCTGGATTACATCGAGTGCTGGATATGGATGTCGGAAGATTCGATGAGGTAGTGCCTTCTCCAGAAGGCGGTGGCGGGAAAGGGCATCGCTTCTCTGGAGCCGGGCTCCAGAGCCTTGCGCAAAAGACGGTCCCGATGATCGCTGATCCACTCGGCGTCATAATAGAGCACCGACATGACCTCGTCGCTCGGAACGCCGACGAACGATTGGAACCAGCCGCTCCAGCTCTGCCAGTCGGCGGGAGCCTCGGAGTAGGACATCGTGACGACGGCACGGTGCAGGCTCGAGCCTGCATAAAGATGAAGCGCGACCAGATAGTCGCCGCTGCCGCCTGCAAGCATCGCCGTGGTGCGGCTGATGAACAGGTCGATGCGGCGGATGCGGCGGTCGGGAGCGAGCGGCTCCTCGACCAGAAGAGCAGCGTGGCGGGCGTCGTGCCCCGCCTCCTCGATGACCTCGGACGCATCCAGTACGACCGGAAGCGGCAACGAGGCGGAGCAGGCGATTTCCTGCTCGGCGCAACAGGCGGCGGAGCGGTGGACGGCTCGCAGCCGTCTCGGCTCCGGACCGCCGGTGAAGCGTTCCTGCAAAGACATGGTCGAACCTCTCCTTTGGTTGCTTACGGGGTTAGCTGACGGATTCGGGCCAAGAGAGTAGCCCTACCAGGCGCAGTCCGCGGCGGCTTCGGCAGCCGCGCGTCGGGTGCGCGCCGGATTCACCCCGGCAGGCGCGACAAGGCGCCTGCGGTTGGTTCCCCCGCTTCCACTTTCGTGGAATTCAGCAGAATAGAAATGTGCTGAACTTTATCATACTTCAGGCCGGCCTGTCTTGTAAAAGGCTATATTTAGCGAAAATTCGATGAAATGCTGTCGGGAACTCGTCCATGCGGACCCATCGTCGCTCTAAAGCGCTCTCATGGAAAAGGATCATAATCCGGAGCGCATCCGTCATAGGATGGAAATTAAGATGGAGAAATAGCGCTTCGGAGAGGATGGGGAAGGATGGCGCGGATCAAGGTGGGAAAAAGGCCTCCGCAAGCCGATGCCGGCGGGGAGGAGCGACGGAGCGAGCCGCCCGCAGGCTGGCGCGGCGCCGTGCAGCACTATGTGCAGGCCTGCAACCAGGCCGAGGTGGAGCTGCGCGACAGCGCGCTCGCCGGAATCATGACGGACGCGGACCATCGGCTGCGCCTGCTGCACCGGCTCCAGCGGCAGCGCGAGCGGGCCGAGGAGCGGGATCTGCTCACCTCCCAATGCGAGACGCGGGCCGCGCTGGTCAAGGTCAACGAATCCGGCGCGGAGGTGTCGGTCGTGCTCCAGCTGCATCTGAAGCGGCATGTCCAGCACAAAGGCCGCCAGTATACGGAGGAGCGGATCGAGCGCGAGCGGATATGGCTCGCACCGGCCGGCGCGGACGGGAGCTGGCGGCTGACGCGGGTCGAGCCGCTCGTCGGCGAGCGGCGGCCGCGCTACGGCCATGCCGCGGCGGACAGCGCGCTCGCCGAGCACCGCTCCTACGGCAATGGCGGCGGCAGCGGCATCCAGCCGCCCGGCGCGCCGCGTCCTTTCCTTAACTATGGCGTCGTTCCGCGCATCAACACCCGCTCCCGCGCCTCCCGCTACCGGCGCGAGCTGGTCGCAGCCTACGCGGACCAGTGGTGGAACGAGCCGAATCCCGCTTACGAGGAATTCGAGGTCAACTGCACCAATTATGTGTCGCAGTGCGTCTTTGCAGGGGAAGCGCCGATGAACTATACTGGGAAAAGGGAATCCGGCTGGTGGTACAAGGGACGGACGGGCGGCCAGGAGCAGTGGAGCTACAGCTGGGCCGTGTCCAACGCATTCCAGCTCTACTTGAGCTTTCCGCGCTCGTCCGGCATGCGGGCGACGCCGGTGGAGAGCGCGGCGGAGCTGGAGCTCGGCGACGTGATCACCTACGACTGGAACGGCGACGGCCGCTTCCAGCACACGACGGTCGTGACGGCGTTCGACGGGGACGGCATGCCGCTCGTCAACGCCAATACGGTGCCGAGCCGCCACCGCTACTGGGATTACAAGGATTCGTACGCGTGGACGGAGCAGACCCGCTACCGGTTCTATCATTTGAGCGACAGCATGTAGCACGGCCAGGATGCCGGCAGCCGGTCCGCATGGGCGGACCCGGCTGTTGGCATCCTAATTTCTAGAGGGTACCGGAGGGCTAACATCATGGGAGAGAAGATTCGCGTCGGACTGGTCTACGGAGGCAAGTCGGGAGAGCATGAGGTGTCGCTGCAGACGGCGCTGGCGGTCATGGGGGCGTTCGATTTCGGCAAATACGAGATTCAGCCCTTCTACATCACCAAAACGGGCGAATGGCGCTCGGCAGGCGTGCTGCTCGCGGCTCCGGACAGCGTGGAGCAGCTGAAGCTGGAAGGCGGCGACAGCAGCCTGGCGCTCGCGCCGGTATTCCGCGGCCTGGCCCCTGCGCCGGCCGGCGAGTCGGCGCTGCAGGCGGCGGCCGCCGCAGCCGCGCCGGAGAAGGCGGTCGACGTCATCTTCCCGCTGCTGCACGGCACCTTCGGCGAGGACGGCACGATCCAGGGGCTGCTCGAGATGGCCAACATCCCGTACGTCGGCGCGGGCGTACTCGCCTCGGCGGTCGGCATGGACAAAATCACGATGAAAAAAGTGTTCGCCCATGAAGGGCTGCCGCAGTGCATCTACCGCAGCTTCAACCGCACGCAGTGGGAGAAGGACCATACGTTCTTCGTCATGGAGATCGAGGTCGCGCTCGGCTATCCGTGCTTCGTCAAGCCGGCGAACCTCGGCAGCAGCGTCGGCATCTCCAAGGCGAAAAACCGCGAGGAGCTGATCGCCGCCGTCGAGCTGGCGCTGCGCTACGACCGCAAGGTCGTCGTCGAGGAGTTCGTCGACGCGCGCGAGATCGAGGTCAGCGTGCTCGGCAACGACGAGCCGCGGGCATCCGTGCCCGGCGAGGTCATCAGCGGCGCGGACTTCTACGACTACAACGCCAAGTACGTCGACGGCACGAGCATCATGCAGATTCCGGCCGACCTGCCGGCCGAGACGGCCGAGGCGGTGCGCGAGATGGCGATCCGCGCCTATCTGGCGATCGACGGCTCGGGCCTGTCGCGCGTCGACTTCTTCCTTCGGAGGAGCGACGGCCAGCTGCTCATCAACGAGGTGAACACGATGCCGGGCTTCACGCCGTACAGCATGTACCCGCTGATGTGGAAGGAATCCGGCATGCCGTACCGCGAGCTGCTCGACACGCTGATCGAGCTGGCGCTGGCGCGCCACGCCGACAAGCAGAAGATCCACTACGGCGGCTGAGCCGCCTGAAGCGTGCTTTCCCCGGGCAGAGCCCTGCTCTGGGGAGGCGCTTTTTTACATAAAGAGGAGGGACAAGCGATGGGCTTCGCCACCGAGTTCAATTCCGTCTGCAAATTCAAGTCTGAGCAGGAGCTGTACGAGCTGCTGGAATACGGCAAGGGCAAGATGGTCAAGAGCGGCTTCCGCGTCTTTCCGACCGGCCAGAAGGTGATCGCGTACACGCCGGACAACCGCGCGATCGCGATCGTGCGCATCCTCGCCTCCATCGCCGAGATCAACTTCCAGGGCCAGGAGGTCACCCAGGTCGAGATGGAACTGGTGCGCAAGCTGACCGAGGAAGAGTCGCGCGTCCAGACGAACCTCGCGCATGAGATGTTCTTCGGAGAGCGGGGATGATCGTCCGCTTCGGCTTTGTCGCGATGAGCCTGCTGCTGGAGAACGCCTCCCCGTCGCGCACGATGACCTACACGAACTTCGCCAAGCTGGGCGACCGGGAGGCCGGCCTCGCCAGGCTGGAGCGCATCGCCGAAGACAACCTGCGCAGCACGCTGCGCATCTTGAACAACAACCGCTATTCGGACATCCACCTGTACCGGTTCTCCTCCAAGCTCATCCCGCTCGCCACGCATGAAGCGCTGAGCGACTGGGACCCGTATCCGGCGCTTGCTCCGGCGTTCGCCGACATCGGCGCGTTCGTGCGGAAGCACGGCATGCGCGTCAGCTTCCATCCCGACCACTTCTGCGTGTTCAGCACGCCGCGGCCGGAGGTGCTGCGCAGCTCGATCCGCGACATGGAGCATCATGTCCGCATGCTGGAGGCGATGGGGCTGGACGAGCGGGCCAAATGCAACATCCACGTCGGCGGCGCCTACGGCGACAAGGCCGTGTCGGGAGAGCGCTTCGTCCGCCAGTTCGGCGAGCTCGGGTCCGCCCTGCGCGGGCGCGTCACGCTCGAGAATGACGACAAGACGTTCACCGCGCGCGAGACGCTGGACATCGCCGAGCAGACGGGCAATCCGGTCGTGCTGGACATCCATCACCATTGGGTGAACGACGGCGGCGAGACGCCGGAGTCGCTGCATGGCGAGCTGTGGCCGCGCATCGCCGCGACGTGGCGCCGGGAGCAGGAGCGGCTCGGCTTGGGCGGCGGGCCGGAGGGGCTGCCGCCCAAGATCCACGCCTCCAGCCCGAAAAGCCTCCGCGATCCGCGCGGCCATGCCGACGGCGTGGAGCCGGGGCCGCTGCTCGCCTTCCTGCGGAGCGTAAACGGCTCGGTGCCGCATATCGACTGCATGCTCGAGGCCAAGGCCAAGGACCAGGCGCTCGCCTGGCTGATGGAGGAGATGCGCAAGCTGGAGGCGGCCGGACAAGGCGTCCGCGTCGTGGACGGCTCGACGATCGAGCTGTAGCGTTTTTTAGAGGATAGAAATGGGGAATCGCAACGCATGCTTGAATGGATCCTGATCTTGCTTACAGGCGTCGTCGCCTCGATCTTCGGCAGCATCGTCGGTCTCGGCGGCGGCATCATCATCGTGCCGGTGCTGCTGCTGCTCGGCCCGCAGCTGACCGGCGCGCCGATCCCGGAGGCGACCGCCGTCGGCACGTCGCTGGCGGTGCTCATCGTGACGGCGCTTGCCTCCTCGCGCACCTATGCCAAGCAGCGCAAGGTGGACTTCCGCAGCGCCTGGTTGCTGTTCATCACGAGCGGCCCGGGCGCGATGGCCGGCTCGGCGCTGACGTCGCAGTTCCACGGCCCGGCGTTCCAGCTCAGCTTCGGCATCTTCATGCTGCTGATGGCGCTGCTGCTCATCCTGCGCGACCGCATCAAGCCGTCCGCGCGCCAGTGGCCGGTGACGGTGCGCATGACCGACGGCGCGGGCATCGAGCATGTCTACGGCTACAGCCTGCCGCTGCTGCTCGGCATCGGACTGCTCGTCGGCATCGTCTCCGGCCTGTTCGGCATCGGCGGCGGCTCGCTGTTCGTGCCGGTCATGGTGCTGCTGTTCGCCTTTCCGCCGCATGTGGCGACGGCGACGTCGATGTTCGTCATCTTCCTGTCGTCGATCAGCGGCAGCGTCGTGCACGGCGCGATGGGCGAGATCGACTGGCTGCTCGTGGCGGCGCTCGCGCCGGGCGCCTGGCTCGGCGGCAAGGCCGGCGCCTGGATCGCCAGCCGCATGAGCGGCAAGGCGATCCTGTGGCTGCTGCGGGCGACGCTGCTCGTGCTGGCCGCGCGGCTCATCTGGCAGGGAGCTTCCCAGCTGTAGCGGAGAGCTTCGCGGGAAGTCGGGAAGTCGCTTGAATCCGAATACGGATGCCGTTCGTATACCGAGGAGGCATCCGTATTTTGCATTCGGACATTGGAAAGGCTTACATTTAGAGAAAAGGAAACGGGGGAGAAGCATGAACGAACCGATCGTAGGCAGCAAGAGCTTCGCGGCGGTGGCGATCAACTGCGCGTCCAAGGCGGGGGAATGGATCCAGTCCAAGCTGGGCGCCTACCAGACGCTCAAGGAGAAGCAGTCGCCCCATGATCTCGTCACCGAGGTCGACCGCGGCTCGGAGAAGCTGATCCGCAGCCTGATCATGATGAACTTTCCGGACCATTCCTTCCTTGGCGAGGAAGGGGTAGAGCCCGGTCCGGCCGCCTCCGCGCAGGCGCTGGAGGACGTGCGCGACGCCGAATATCTGTGGATCGTCGATCCCGTCGACGGGACGACCAACTTCGTGCACGGCTTCCCGTTCTTCACCGTGTCGATCGCGCTCGCGCGGCGCGGAGAGGTCATCCTCGGCGTCGTCTACGATCCTTCGGCGGACGAGCTGTTCATCGCGGAAAAAGGCAAAGGAGCCTATGTCCATGGCAAGCGCATGAGCGTGTCGGGCGAGGCGGCGCTGCGGACGAGCCTCGTCGCGACCGGCTTCCCGGCGGAGCATCGCGAGGCGCTGCCGCGCAACCTGGCGCAGCTGCAGCGGATCGCGCCGCAGGTGCGCAACATCCGCTCGGGCGGCTCGGCCGCGCTCCATCTGGCCTATGTGGCGGCCGGCAGGCTGAGCGGATTTTGGGAGGTCGGCCTGAGCAGCTGGGACATCGCCGCGGGGGCGCTGCTCGTGCAGGAAGCGGGCGGACGCATCGGCGACCAGAACGGGGAGCCGTACCATCTCGGCGTGCGCGACGTGCTGGCGACGAACGGCCTCATCCACGAGGAGCTGCAGGCCGAGCTGGCCGCGCCCTCGGCATGACGGGAGCTTCCGCAGCCGCTCGCGCCTGACCGGAATCCGGATCTCCGGGGCGGACGAAAGACGAGGGAGCGATTCGGCTATAGCCGTTTTGCGCATGGCGCTTCGGGGCAAAATAGGCTACACTAGCGGTAGGAATCATCAAACGGACAAGCATGGAGGGATACACATGACCGAACGCAACGAATCGGCGGAAGTCCAGGCGGACGGAGCGGCGGCGGAAGCCGAAGCCCAGCCGAAAAAAATGTCGCTGGCCGCGGCGGCCAAGCTGAAGCTGCAGCAGAAGAAGCAGACGCAGGCTGTCGGCAAGCAAGGCCAGAGCGGCGCCCAGGGCGGAGCGAAGGAGCTGCGCAGCCAGCTCAACAAGAAGCCGAACAACCAGCGCCGGCGGATGGGCGTCTAACGCCGATGGCTCAGCCTTACGAGAGCGACAAGGCGGAGCGCCTGAAGCGCAATGCGGCGGCGCTGCTCCAGAAGATCAAGCCGGACGCCAAATACGGCGACCGCGTGCCGCCCGGCCAGACGGTGACCGACCGGTTCCCGATCCTGCACGAAGGGGCGGTTCCGGCCTACGACATGTCGACCTGGGACCTGCGCGTGACCGGCGCGGTCCGGGAGGAGCGCCGCTTTTCGTTCGCCGAGCTCGAAAGCCTGCCGCGCGTGAGCGTCATGCGCGACATCCACTGCGTCACCCGCTGGTCCAAGATGGATACGGTGTGGGAGGGCATCCTCTTCCGCGACTTCCTGCGGCATCTGGGCATCGAGCCGCTGCCGGAGGCCAAGCATGTAATGGTGTACGGCGACTACGACTACGAGACGAACGTGCCGCTCGCCGATCTGATGGGCGACGACATCCTGCTCGCCTTCCGCTACGGCGGGGAGCCGCTGACGGACAAGCATGGCGGGCCGCTGCGCCTCGTCGTGCCGCATCTGTACTTCTGGAAGAGCGCCAAGTGGCTGCGCGGCTTCGAGTTCATGACCGAGGACCGTCCGGGCTTCTGGGAGCGCAACGGCTTCCACAACGAGGCCGATCCGTTCCGCGAGCAGCGCTACTCGGAGGAAGGCTTCGAGCTGCCCGAGGACGAATGGGTCCACAAGGACTACGATTGAGCGGGACGGACCTTTCGTCCGCCCGCTGCCAGACTTCGACCTTTCCGGCCGGATCGCCTGGACATGCATGCTGACCGCCTCGCATTCGCGAGGCGGTTTTTTCATGCTTAAAAGTATTTGACACTGATATAGTTAAAGGAGTATAAATATATTATTGATTTAACAAAAGGAGGCGCGCGAGTGAAAGAGGAGGCCAAGCGATTTCACGCCGCCGTGCAAGCCTTCATCCAGACGATGGAGATGTCCATGCCGGAGCTGCTCAAGGAATGCGGCATGACGCGGACGCAGCTGTTCGCGCTGCATCTGGTCAAGGTCAAGGGACCGTGCAAGCTGGCGCTGATCGCCGACAAGCTGGAGGTCAAGCCGAGCGCCGTCACCGTCATGATGGATCGGCTGGAGTCGGGCGGATGGGTAAGGCGAAAACCGGACACCGTAGATCGGAGAGCTGTTTTTGTGGAGATCACGGACGAGGGCAGGAAGGCGCTGGAGAAGTTTCAGCAGCTGAGGGAAAAGCTGATCGAGCGGAGGCTCGTCAAGCTGACCGTGGAGGAGCAGCGCACGCTCTCCGGCCTGATGGAGAAGCTGGCCGAGGACGTGCCGGCGGAGGGCCAGAGCGCGGCGGAAGCTTGAGGCGGCGCCAAGGCGCGGCCGAATGGCGGACAAAGAAAAGAAACGAGGAGAACGAGAGACATCATGGAACATTTAACGCATAAACGAAAGCTGTCGATCATGATCGCCGTCATGGCGGCCATGTTCTTCGCGGCCATCAACCAGACGATCACGAGCACGGCGATGCCGCGCATCATCGCGATTCTGGACGGCATGGAGTACTACACCTGGACGATCAACATCTACCTGCTGACCTCGACGATCGCCACGATTCTCGTCGGCAAGCTGTCCGACATGTTCGGACGCAAGCCGTTCATCCTGGCGGGCATCCTGCTGTTCATCATCGGGGCGTTCCTGACGGGCACGTCCAGCGACGTCTATCAGTTCATCACGTACCGCGGCATCCAGGGCATCGGCGCCGGCATCATCCAGTCGACGGCGTTCATGGCGGTCGGAGACTTGTTCTCTCCGCGCGAGCGCTCCAAGTGGATGGGCCTCATGACCGCCGTCTTCGGCTTCTCGAGCGTGCTCGGCCCGACGCTCGGCGGCTATCTCGTCGACCATCTCGACTGGCACTGGCTGTTCTGGATCTTCCTGCCGCTCGGCGTCGTCGCGTTCGCGATGATCTGGGTGCTCTTCCCGAAAATCGAGCGCGTCAAAGGGGAGAAGATCGATCTTCTCGGCTCGTTGTTCCTGACGACGACGATCGTGCCGCTGCTGCTCGGATTCTCCCTGGCCGGCCCGAATCATGCGTGGGGCTCGCCTGAGATTCTGGGACTGTTCGCAGCCGCGCTGGTGTCCGGCTTCATCTTCGTGATGGTCGAGCGCTACGCCAAGAGCCCGATCCTGCCGCTGCATCTGTTCAAGAACGGCATCGTCACCGTCTCGAACCTCATCGGCTTCCTGATGAACTTCGGCATGATGGGCGCGCTTATCTACCTGACGTTCTTCGTCCAGGGCGTGCTTGGCATCTCCGCCACGTACTCCGGGTACGTCACGATGCCGATGTCGATCTTCATGGTCGTGACGAGCGCGCTCATCGGACAGCGCATCTCCAAAAGCGGCAAGTACAAGCGCTACGCTCTGATCGGCGTGCCGATCATGATTCTCGGCATGGGCATCATGGTCCTCATGAACAGCGTCGGCATGGCCGTGCTGAGCATGTGCATCTTCGGCATCGGCATCGGCATGGGCATGCCGGTATTCTCGCTGGCCACCCAGAACGCAGTGGCGCATACCGAGCTCGGCGTCGTCACGGCGTCCTCGCAGCTGTTCCGCAACCTGGGCGGCACGATCGGCATCGCCGTCATGGGCACGGTCATGTCCAATACGCTGACCAAAAACCTCAAGGATACGCTGACCTCGCCGAACATGCCGGACCTGAGCCAGCTCGATCCGACCGTCGCGCAGCAGCTGACCGGGTTCGCCAACCCGAACTTGCTCATGAACAAGCCGCTCATCGACGAGACGGCAGCTGGCCTGCCGGAGCAGGCGCGGACGCTGTTCCTGCAGCTGATCGAGCAGTTCCGCGGCGCGCTCGGCGACACGCTGGCGCTCGTCTTCCTCGTCGGCACGCTCGTGCTCTGCGTCTCGCTCGTGCTCGTGTTCTTCCTGCGGGAGATTCCGCTGCGCACGACGAACCAGACCGCTCCGGCTCCGGCCGAAGGCGAAAGCGCCGGCGCGGCGGCAGGCAAGCTGCAGAGCGAGAGCTGATCGCCTGCAAGGAGATGAAGAAGAGCCTTTTCGGTCCCCGACCGGAAAGGCTCTGTTTTTTTGGCTGAAGCCGTTGTGGTAAGCTGAAGGAAGGAAAGGCATTATGTGGACGAGGTGATCGGCGTGGCGCAAGAGACGGCAAGCTTCGATTTCGGCATCATCAAGATGTATTACCATATCTCCCCGGAGGGGGCGGACGAGCCTCTGTTCGAGATGGACGCGGACCGCTTCTTCGACGCGGAGTCGCTCGGCGGGGCGCTGGATCTCGGAGGCGCGACCGTGCAGGCGACGAGCCGGGCGCTGCCCGCTTCGTTCGTCGGGACGACGATCGGCAAGCTGCTGCTGACGCAGGCTTATCTGTATGCGATGTACGAGTCGATCCTCGACCTGTCGCCGGAGCGGCTGACGTTCCAGGTCGAGGCGCATGACGATCATGCGCATCTCGGCTTCCGCATCAAGGAGCTGCTGCCTCAGCCGGTTCCGTCCGAACGGGCGGAGGAGCTGCTGGCGGCGGCGTGGACGGACTATGTGCGGTCGTTTGTCAGGCCGGCGGTCGAGGCCGTGTCGGAGGCGTCGGGGTTGAAGGCCGCGGCGATCTGGCAGCAGTACGGCGCCATGAGCGAGTACATGAAGGAGTTCGCCGGCACGATGCCGCTGCCCGAGCCGGTGCGGGAGCGCATGGCGCTTGCCTTCCGCGTGCTCGCCGAGGGCATCCCGGCGGAGGCGTTCGGCACGAGGCGCAACCCGTTCGTCCATAAGGCGCGGTATTGCGACAATCCGTACCCGACCGGCGGCGACAAGCTCATGATGCAGTCGTCCTGCTGCCTGTACGACCAGCGCGAGGGCGGCCAGAAGTGCTACACCTGCCCGATGCTGACGCCCGAGCAGCGCGCGGAGCGGCGGGTGCAGGTGCAGGCGGAGCTGGCGGGGTAGACGGCGGGATACGCAAGAGCGGCATGACGTGCCGGGAAGCGAATCCGGTCCCGCCCGGCTCAAGCTTCGACAGAAGCGGAATGGCCGGCAGCAGTCCCTGTTGCTAGGCCAGGCTCCTTGGAGGACTGGAACTGATTTTCGCTCTTGGCGATGACGACGGTCGCCACCGAGTTGCCGATCAGGTTCGTGATGGCGCGGGCCTCCGACATGAAGCGGTCGACGCCGATAAGCAGCGCGATGCCCTCGAGCGGAATCGGATGGCCGGGCAGAGCGGCCAGCGTAGCCGCAAGCGTGATGAAGCCGGAGCCGGTCACGCCTGCCGCTCCTTTGGAAGTGAGCATGAGCACGCCGAGGAAGGTCAGAATCTGGAGGAGCGTCAGCTCGATGCCATAAGCCTGGGCGATGAACAGCGCCGCCATCGAGAGGTAGATGCTGGTGCCGTCCAGATTGAAGGAGTAGCCGGTAGGAACGACGAGCCCGACGACGGGCTTGGAGCAGCCGTAGGTCTCCATCTTGTTCATCAGGCGAGGCAGCGCGGACTCGGAGGAGGAGGTGCCGAGCACGAGCAGGATCTCCTCCTTGATGTGGCGGATCAGGCCGAAGATGCTGAACTTGTAGTAGCGGGCGATCAGGCCGAGTATGACGATGATGAACAGGAACATGGTCATGTACGTCGCGACCATCATTTTCCCCAGCGACAGCAGGGAGCCGAGACCGAATTTGCCGATCGTATAGGCCATCGCTCCGCCTGCCGCATACGGAGAGAACCTCATGATGATGCCGACGATTTTGAAGAAGATCTCGTTCAGCTTCTCAAAAAACTCGGTCACCGGACGGCCTTTCTCGCCGATCATGGAAAGCGCGAGGCCGAACAGGACGGAAAAGAACAGCACCGGCAGCATCTGTCCGCTCGCCATGGCAGCGATCGCGTTGTCGGGAATGATGCCGAGCAGGAAGTCCTTGAAGCCATGCGAGGTTTCGGAAGCCTGCTGCGCGTAGCCGGCTACCGCATCGGACTTGCTGTCGACGCCGGAGGTGTCGATGCCGTCGCCGGGACGGATCAGGAAGGCGACAGCGATGCCGATCGCCATGGCGAAGGTGGTGACGAGCTCGAAGTAAAGCAGCGCTTTGCCGCCGATGCGGCCGATCTTTTTCATGCTGCCCATGCCGGCGAAGCCGATGACGATCGTGAAGAACACGATCGGAGTGATGACCATTTTGATCAGCTTGATGAAGACGTCGGCGAGCACCTTGAGCGAAGCCCCGAAGCTCGGGAAGAAATACCCGATGGCGATGCCGATCACGATGGCGGTCAGCACCTGGACCGTCAGGTTTCTGAAGTTGATTTTCATCGGAATCCCTCTTTCTGGGCTGGTCGATGGTCAGGCTTGATGGCGGATGGCGGTCCTTAGATCGGAGTCGGAGACGAAGCCCTCGGCTTGGAGGGAGTTTCCTTGCGGGCGACGCCGGAGGCGTACGCCGCTTCGATGACCGCCTCGCGCACCCTCTCCACGACCAGGTGGTTGAACACGCTCGGAATGATATACTGCTCGTTCAGCTCCTCGTCCGTCACGACGGAAGCGATCGCTTTGGCGGCAGCGAGCTTCATCTCCTCCGTGACGCGGGAGGCGCGGCAGTCGAGGATGCCGCGGAAGATGCCCGGGAAGCAGAGCACGTTGTTGATCTGGTTCGGATAGTCGGAGCGGCCTGTCGCCATGACGCGGACGTAAGGCGCGGCCTCCTCCGGCAGAATTTCGGGAGTCGGGTTCGCCATCGCGAAGACGATCGGGTCGACGGCCATTTTTTTCAAATCCTCGGCCTTCAGCACGCCGGGACCGGAGACGCCGATGAAGATGTCCGCGTCCTCGATCACGTCGGAGAGGCTGCCCTCGAGCCGGAAAGGATTGGAGTTGTCGGCATACCACTGCCAGAATTCGTTGGCGTAGCTCTTGCCGGGGACGAGGGCGCCCTCGCGATCCACGCCGATGATGTTGGTCACGCCTGCGGCCATCAGCATCTTGGAGCAGGCCGTGCCGGCGGCGCCGATGCCGCATACGACGATCTTGCACGACTCCAGCGTCTTGCCGGTAAGCTTGACGGCATTGAGCAAGCCGGCCAGCAGCACGACGGCGGTGCCGTGCTGGTCGTCGTGGAAGACAGGAATATCGAGCTCCTCCGCCAGCCGCCGTTCGATCTCGAAGCAGCGCGGAGCGGAGATGTCCTCCAGATTGATGCCGCCGAAGGTCGGGGACAGCGCTTTGACGATTGCGATAATTTCTTCGGTGTCCTGCGTGTTCAGGCAGATCGGGAACGCATCCACCCCGGCGAACTGCTTGAACAGGACGGCCTTGCCTTCCATGACCGGCATCGCGGCCTGCGGTCCGATATTGCCGAGGCCAAGCACGGCCGAGCCGTCGGAGACGACGGCGATCGTGTTGCGCTTGATGGTCAGCGTATGGGCGCGCGACGGCTTTTCATGAATGGCCATGCACACTCTTGCCACTCCGGGCGTATAGACGCGGGACAGATCGTCCCGATTTTTGATCGGCGTCTTGGGCGTCGTTTCGATCTTGCCTCCGATATGGAGGAGGAACGTCTGGTCGGATACCTGCAGCACGCGGACGCCCGGCAGCCGGCCGACGGCCGCTGCGATCCGGTCGGCATGACTCCGTTCGTACACGTTGACGGTCAGGTCGCGCACGGTGGAGGCGGCGTCCGACCGGGTGACGTCGATCGCGACGATATCGCCCCCGGTATCGCCGATGACGGTAGCGATCTGGGCGAACGAAGCGGTGGAGCGGCTGAGCTCCAGCCGGAGTATGATCGGCGTGGAAGCTCCTGCGGGGATGGACATAGGACGGCACATCCTTTTCATGGATATAAGATAAGGTTCAGGGTTGGAAAGCGGGTCTGCCTTTCATGATATCGCTTTCAATTGAAAGCGCTAGCATGCGGTCATAATGGTTGTTTTGGTCTTTATGGTCATGGGGGAGCAGGTCGTCCGAGGGGAGCCGATCGCTCTGCCGGAAAGCAAAAAACCGCAGCCGGGGCGGCTGCGGTTCTCGATGAGGCATGTAGCTCAGCTTTTGTCCAGAGAATAAAGGTTGACCGGCCTGCCGAGGCCGTATTGCAGCTGAAGGCGGAGCTGGCCGCTCTTGGCCAGATGCTCCAAATACCGTCTGGCGGTAACGCGGGCGATGCCGACATTCTCGGCGACGCTCTCAGCCGATACGGCTTCCTCCTGCAGCGCGAGATAACGCAGGATATGCTCCAGCGTTGCGGCCTGCAATCCCTTCGGCAGGCTGCCTCCGTTGTCGGAGGCAGGCGCGGAGGCTGACGCGGATAGGGGACCGTGCAGGAAGCGGTCCAGCTCGCCCTGATCCAGCTGGCCGCCGTCGGCGAGCTGCCTGCTGCGCTGGCGCCAGCGCAGCAGGGCTTCCCGCACGCGCTCCGCCTTGAACGGCTTCATGATGTAGTCATCCGCACCGCCTTGCACCATCGAGCGGATCGTGTCCCGGTCGTTGGCGGCGCTGATGACGATGACGCCGGCGGCATGGCCTTCGCTGCGCAGCTGCCGGAGCGTCTGGATTCCGTCGAGGCCCGGCATGTAAATATCGAGAATGACGAGGTCCGGGTTCATCTGGCGGATCAGCTCCATGCCTTCCCGTCCGCTGGATGCGGTGCCGGTGACATGGAAGCCCTCTACCGATTCCACGAACTGCCGGTTCACCTCGCGCACCATGGGATCGTCTTCGATCAGGACGACCTTAATCCTCTTCATGCTCGCTTCTTCCTTTCTTCGGCCGACTCTCCTCTGTCATCGGAAAGCTCAGCGTGATGGACGCGCCGGCGCCAGGCGCGGATTCGACCCGGATCGTTCCGCCGCCTTTCTCCGCGATGCCGGCGATGAGGAACATGCCGATGCCCCTTCCGTCTCCGGGCTTGGTGCTGAAGCCGCGCTCGAACATGCGCTGGCGGACGAGCTCGTCCATGCCGCAGCCGTTGTCCTCCACCAGCATCGAGAGCTGCTCGTCGTCTTGCTCGAGGCTGACGAGCACCCGCCGGGGCTCCGGAGCGGACGCCAGCGAATCGAAGGCGTTTTCAATCAGGTTGCCGAGCAGGACGACGAAGTCATGATGGTCGAGATGCTTGGGAAACCGCTGCAGCCGGCTGTGCGGATCGATCCTCACGTCGATGCCGAGCTCACGGCCCCGGCTGATCTTGCCGAGCAGCAAGCCCGTCAGGCTGTCATGGAAAAAACGGGTGCCGAGAAACCGGTTCAGCTGCTCGCGTTCGTCCGACATGCGGAACAGGTAATCAAGAGCTTTTTCGCCTTGTCCAAGCTGGATCAGCCCGCCGATCGTGTGCAGGCGGTTCATATATTCATGGTTCTGAACCCTTACCGTCTCTACGAGCGCTTTGACCCCGGTCAGCTCCTCCGCCATCCGGGCGACCTCGGTCCGGTCCTGGAAGATGGCGACGGCACCGACGGTATGCCCCTGCACGCGGATCGGCACGCGGTTGCTGACGATATGCTGGCCGCCGATGAAGATTTCCTGCTGGTAGACCGGAGCATCCAGCTCTAGAATCTCGGGCAGCCGGGTATCGGGGAGAACGTCGCGGATCGGCCGCCCGACCACGTCGCCTCCGATATGGAAAATCTGTCGGGCCCGTTCGTTGAACACGGCAATCCGCTCGTCGTTATGGATGGCGATGACGCCCTCATGCATCGCGTGGAACGTCGCATCCCGCTCCATCAGCAGCCGCGCGATTTCCAGCGGCTCCATATCGAACATCTCTTTTTTGATTTGCCTCGCGAGCGCCCATGAGCCGGCCAGGCCGACGAGCAGCGACAGCAGCAGGACAGTGGAGATTTGCCCGGCGAAGGGCAGGATGACCTCCCTCGGCGAGGGGAGGACCCGGCCGACCAGAACCGTGCCGATCTGCACATGCATGCTGTCCATGACCGGGACGAAGGCGCGCAGCGCGGTGCCGAGCTCGCCCTTTGCCTTGGAGACATAGCTGTGCTCGGCGAATGCCGGTCCTTCGTCGGTTCCTCTGGAAAAGGTGCCCACCCGGTCCGGAACCGGATGCGACAGCCGCTTATGCTGCATGTCCAAGACGACCACATAGGTGGCGTCATGGATGATGCCGATTTTTTCGGCGGCCTCCCGCAGCTTGGGCTGCAGGGCCGCATCCTCCAGGCCGGCGACGATAACCGGAAGGCTGGCCGCCGTCTTGGCGGTGACGAGCAGCCGCCTGCCGAGCTCCTTCTCCTGCAGGTGGAGAATGCTGCCGACTGCGACGCCGCCGCCGGCAGCAAGCGCGAACAGCACGACGCCAAAGGAGAGCAGGGCGATTTTCCAATTGATTTTAAGCTGCTTCAGCATGGTCGGGCCTGTCTCCTTGCGTTGGAATAAGAGCGGCGCCTCTTTTTCCTCATCATACACCAGAGCTTGAGGCATGCAAACCGGCGGGGAATTCGGCCAAGGGCTTCTGCAAAAGAGGGCGGATAGGGTAAGATGATGTCCAAACAGGCTAGGACGGGGGGCTCGTGTCGGAATGGGGAAATGGCGATTCAAGCTATGGGGCGGAGGGCTGCTGCTGGCTGCTGCCGCCGTGCTGACGATCTTCTGGCTTGGGGGATACAAGCTGCCCGGCCCGCTGCCGGTGGACGACGAACAGACGGGCTTCAGCGGCAGGCATGTCATCAAGTTCAGCTATGTCGTCGCGGAGAACACGCCGAAGGGGCTCGCCGCGCAGCGGTTCGCGGACCTGGTGGAGGAGAAGTCCGGAGGCAAGGTGCAGGTGCAGCTGTTTCCGAACGGAACGCTGTACACGGAGCCGGACGAGCAGGCTGCGCTGGCGCGCGGGGATGTGCAGATGATCGCTCCGGCCTTCTCCAATCTGTCGACCCGCATGCCGGAGTGGAGCGTCATGGACCTGCCCTTCGCTTTCCCCACGGAAAAGGCGGTGGAGGAGGCGTTCGGCGGCGAAGTCGGCTCGATGCTGTTCAAGCGGCTGGAGAGCCGAGGGATGATCGGACTCGCCTTCTGGGGCAACGGATTCAAGCAGATGACCGCGAGCGATCGGCCTTTGGAGCATCCGCAGGATTTCCGCGGCCTAAAATTCCGCATCCTTCCTAGCCCGATCATCGACGCGCAGTTCCGGTCTTTGGGAGCGGCTACGGCGGATATTCCGTTCAACAGCGTGTACAAGGCTTTCGAAAGCGGGACGGTCGACGGCGGGGAGAACACGATCACGAATATTTACAGCAAGAAGTTCTATCAGGTGCAAAACTATATGACGGTCAGCAATCATGCGTACCTCGGGTACGCCGTGGTGATGAACCTCTCGTTCTGGGAAAGCCTGCCGTCGGATGTGCAGGGCATCATCCAAGAGGCGATGCGGGAGACGACCGGGTGGGCCAACGAGAGTGCGCGGGAAATGAGCCGCAAGGAGCTGGCGGAAATGAGGAGCGGCCGCCTGATGAGCATCATCGACCTGGGAGAGGCGGAGCGACGCGAGTGGATGGACTTGTGGGAGCCGCTGTACGGACAGGCGGAGAAGCTCGCGGGGCGCGAGCTGATGGACGCGGTCCGGCGGCTGCGGAGCAAGTATGAGAGCCAAGGCGGGGAGTGACGGGGGAAGCTGCCCGTGGTTCGGCGACCGGCATCAGCGGAGTTCTGTGTTAACCGATGCCCTCAGGCGAGACCTGCGTAGTCTGCTTCTTCGCGTTGTCATATTGGTTGTTTCGGTTTACGCTCCCCGCTGGGGAGCGTATTTATTTTGGAATTTTGGAACTTTGGAATTTCAAGTGAGCTTTGTTTCAATTCACACGCTTCCCAGTGGGGAGCGACGGATGTCAGTCTTTTTCATGGGTATCCTCCTTGAGTAGTTTCAATCCCCCCTCCCCAGCGGGGAGCGACCACTACGAGGCCATGCAGTGGGAGAGCACCGCGCAGTTTCAATCCACGCTCCCCAGCGGGGAGCGACGGATGACGCCATGAGCATCCGGCTGACGTGGACGGTTTCAATCCACGCTCCCCAGCGGGGAGCGACGGCTCATGTGCACACCCAAACGTAAAGGGGGTCTGTTTCAATCCACGCTCCCCAGCGGGGAGCGACAAAAATCCTAGAGTTAAAATAAAAGTCAAATAATAGTTTCAATCCACGCTCCCCCCAGCGGGGAGCGACCGGCGCCACGCCCGTCGACGGATCAAGCCAAATGGTTCAATCCACGCTCCCCAGCGGGGAGCGACGATCGTTACCGGGCTGCTTGCGCTGTACGAGGTCTGGTTTCAATCCACGCTCCCCAGCGGGGAGCGACAGCTTCTGGCTCTCATGGACAAAACGACATGGATGTTTCAATCCACGCTCCCCAGCGGGGAGCGACAACAGCACGAGCGGCAAATGCAGCTGCAAAGTCAGTTTCAATCCACGCTCCCCAGCGGGGAGCGACAGGGACAGGTCGAGAGGGCGATCAACCTGATCGAGTTTCAATCCACGCTCCCCAGCGGGGAGCGACGCGTCGGCGTGCTACTCTGAAATCACTTTCGGCAAGTTTCAATCCACGCTCCCCAGCGGGGAGCGACAGCGTCAGGACGCTGTCCAGGCCGTTCGCTTCGCGGTTTCAATCCACGCTCCCCAGCGGGGAGCGACGAGATTCGTCGCTTTCCCACCCCAGGGGATCGTCGGTTTCAATCCACGCTCCCCAGCGGGGAGCGACAGCAAAAAATAACGCTTCCATACCCCTTGGGGTATAAACTAGCCAGTTCCTATACTGATTAGACATAGGAAAGATCTTGACAATCATTAATTAAGGTGAAATGGCATTCATTTCGACAATTTTCGAGGTGCGAATCCCCCAGGGATTCCATGGGAGCTTGGCATTCGCACTCCCGCTCTTGTCCTCATCATAAGCAATGATTCCGATCGAGCCAAGCTTTTTCTGCAAGATCATATTTCAATAAATGCCCTATAGGGGAGGGATAAAGAAAAATTGGGAAAATAAAAGATAAAAGGAGGATTGTGTGTGATTATGTTGAAGTATACGACTAGAATAGGTTATTAGTATTGGGTCTAAAGTCCTTTAAGGAGGTGCGGTAATGAGAGATCAAGAAAATAGTCCTATTCCCGAGTACATCGCCCATATTCGGAAGTCGGACGGCCGCCGCGAGAGCGTGCACGACCATCTCATGGCCGTCAGGCTTTACGCCGAAAAGCTAGGCGAAAAAATTGGAATGAAGCATCTCGCCGGTTTATCAGGACTGCTGCATGACATGGGGAAATACACGACCGAATTCAGAACCTATCTGGAAGAGGCAGTGGCAAATCCTGATTCGCCGCCTCGAAGGGGCTCGGTCGTCCATTCGACAGCAGGCGGGAAGTGGCTTTACGAGCAATTCCACCGTGAATCTTCTGAACCATTGGATCAGTTTGTCGCGGAATGGATCGCCAATTGCATCGTATCTCACCATGGCGGGTTGAAGGATTACTTGAGTCCCGATGGAAAATCTCCTTTTCTGGAGCGGATGTCGACTCCGCTAGAGAAATTACCGGAGTATGAACGAACCGTCGAGGAATTTTTAGCTCATACGATAAGCGAGCAGGAACTCCATTCCTATTTCGCTAAGGCGAGAGAAGAATTGAATGATCTTATGCTGCGATTAAGCAAGCTCAAGCTCAAGTCCAGTGAAAAGCGCGTGACTCATTCCCTCGCGATAAAATATTTGTTCAGTTGCCTGATTGACGCCGATCGGACCAAAACCCGTCAATTCGACGAGAACGAGTCGGAAAGAGAGCCTTTTGATCATCAGGCTTTTTTCCGTGAAACCTATGAGAAGCTGTCGGCCAAGCTCAATGAGCTGGGCAAATCGGAACAATCGCAATCGCCATTGAATCGGTTGCGACGAGAAATGTCGAACCAATGCGACGCTTTTGCGGTCGAGCGGCCATCCGGAGTCTATACGCTGTCTATCCCGACAGGCGGCGGCAAGACGCTGGCAAGCTTTCGTTACGCGCTCCGTCATGCTCTCGAGACCGGAAAAGAACGCATCATTTATATCGTGCCTTTCACAACGATCATTGAACAAAACGTGAAGGTCGTGCGCGAGCTTGTGTCTGATCCTGATCTTGTTCTGGAGCATCATTCCAACGTCGCGGATGATCGGGATTTGAAAAAGGCTTTGCGGTCTTTACAATCCGATAAAATCGATGACAAGGAATGCGACGAAAGCTTTGTCCTGCAGAAGGAAAAGCTTAGCCTCGCTCAAGACACCTGGGATCGCCCTGTCATCTTTACCACGATGGTGCAATTCCTCAATACCTTCTACGCCAAGGGCTCCCGCCATGTAAGGCGGCTGCATCAGCTCGCCAACTCGGTCGTTATTTTTGACGAAGTCCAAGCCGTTCCTTCCCGCTGCATCTCCTTGTTCAATGCTTCCGTTAATTTTTTGCACGAAATCTGCGGGTCGACGCTGGTCCTCTGTACGGCAACGCAGCCGGCACTGCAGTATGTGAAGCGGAATATCCACCTGTCTCTCGATCCGGAGATGATTCGGGATCTTCCGGATGTCATGACCGCTTTCAAGCGTGTCGAGCTAAGAGACGAAACGGGCAGAGGGGCTTTGAATACGGAGCAGCTGGCTGATTTTGTCCAGGGCCGGATGAAGGAGATCAATCAGTTGCTCGTCGTCCTGAACACGAAGGCTGCGGTACGCAAGCTTTTTCAGCAATTGAAAAATGAGTCGTGGACGCAATTGGAGGGAGTTCGACTCTACCATCTCAGTACGATTATGTGCCCCGAGCATCGC
Organism: Paenibacillus sp. FSL W8-1187; assembly: GCF_037965485.1. Taxonomy (NCBI): domain Bacteria; kingdom Bacillati; phylum Bacillota; class Bacilli; order Caryophanales; family Paenibacillaceae; genus Paenibacillus; species Paenibacillus sp. FSL W8-1187. The sequence goes on along the minus strand of NZ_CP150181.1, from coordinate 4,892,876 downwards.
AAAGCGAAGCTGGAGGAAATCAAGGAGCAGTTGGAGAACCCGGCCAATCGCGTCATTTGCATCAGCACCCAGCTTATCGAGGCAGGGGTGGACATCAGCTTCCAGGGCGTCATTCGGTCGCTGGCCGGCTTGGATTCCATTGCTCAGGCGGCGGGACGATGCAATCGGCACGGAGAGGACGAGGTAAGATATGTCGATATTATTCGTGCGGCAGATGAGCATTTAAGCAACCTGCCGGAAATTAAGATGGCAGCAGAACAGACGGAGCGATTGCTGAGCGAATTCAAAAAGGATCCACAGCGCTTCGAGAACGACCGTCTATCCCTCCCCGCGATACAGATGTATTTCCACTATTACTATAAGCGAATCGAAAGCATTCAGGGACAAATGGATTACCGAGTGGGTCAGGAAATCAGCTTGTTTGAATTGTTGAATAAGAACCAAGTCGCCATCAAGCAGTTTGAGATTAAAAACCAGATCGGCCCTCCCTTGCGCACTCGGAATGCCATTGCCTCGGTAGAGCATTATTTCGAGGTCATCTCCAACGCAGGCAAGTCGGTCATCGTGCCTTACGACAGCGAGGCCGTTAATATCATTCTTGATTTGAATGGCTCCTTGCAGCCAAGTGAAATCGGAGATCTGCTGCGCAGAGCCCAGAAGTATACGGTCACGTTATATGACCAGGAGCTTAGGCAGCTCGACCGGGGAAGCCATCTGGAGTTCTTGCAGCAGGGCAGGGTGCTGGCGCTTAGCCCGACGGCTTTTTCCGAGGAGTACGGCATTGATCCGGAAGGGAATGGGCTGTGGGATGCTTTAATATCATGATTGCCTAGAAAAAAGAATAGCCCGCTCGTTTAGGAGCGGGTTTCTTCTTCTGATCATGCTCTTATGGTTTCAATCCGCGCCTCCAAGGGAAGGCGACGACACAATCTTAACACATCGTTAGATGGAGTCCAAAAGGGGACATCCATATGTTGACAAAAATTGAACTAGGTCTTATGATGATGCTATCATTAAGAGAATCTTCCATAATATAATTATTAGAAGATAATACAAGGGGTTGGTTAAGGAAGCGACTCATTATGAGTCTGATTGGTTCAACCTGAGATTTCATGCATGTTCCTTTGGGAGATTCATTATAAGAAAGGAGGCCCTCCTTTTGCGGAATCAAATTGAATATGAAGTAACGGGCGCGTATGCCTTATTTACCGATCCCTTGACCAAAATCGGCGGAGAGAAGTTCAGCTATCAAATTCCGACCTATCAGGCTTTGAAGGGGATTACCGAATCGATCTACTGGAAGCCCACCCTCATTTGGTACATCGACGAAGTGCGGGTCATGAATCCGATCCAGACCGAATCTAAAGGCATCAAGCCGATCGAGTACAGCGGCGGCAATACCTTGGCCTACTACACCTATCTGCGCAACGTGCGCTATCAGGTGAGAGCTCATTTCGAGTTCAACCCTCATCGCTCCGATCTGGAGCAGGACCGCAATGAGCATAAGCATCACAACATCGCCAAACGAGCTGTTGCAGCAGGCGGCAGGCGAGACATCTTCCTCGGAACGAGGGAATGCCAAGGCTATGTCGAGGCATGCGAGTTCGGCTCGGGGGAAGGGCATTACGATCAGGTCGCCGAGCTCGCCTTCGGCACGATGGTTCATGGCATCAGCTATCCGGACGAGACCGGCAGCTCCGACATGCTGACCCGCTTATGGCGGGCCAAGATGGAATACGGGGTCATCAAATTTGATCGTCCGGAGGACTGCACGATGGTGCGCAAAACGGGAAGCGGCAGCATCAAGCGGTTTGAACCGGGGAACATGGAGTCGGCCGACGATCTCTACGCGGAATTATTCGGAGAGGAAGGAGGCTGACCAATGACCTGGCTGACGAAACTGAGCGAAACGTATGACAATCATTCAAAATCGGTCGGAATATTTGAAAAAAATCATTTTGATCGGGAATATACGCTGCTGCCTGTCTCGCATACGACCCAAACCGCGCATATTGAGATCTATCTAAACCTGGATGGATCCTTTAGTCGAGCAAGACCACTTGAAAAGGGAGAGGGCAGCACGATTATCCCATGCACCGAAGCCTCTGCAAGTCGGACGAGCGCCCCGGTTCCCTACCCGCTGCATGACAAACTGATGTATGTGGCAGGAGATTACGGGCAGTTTTGTCCCCCGACCAATGAAAAGTTCACTCCATATGAGGATTACTTGAAGCATCTGCAGGAATGGTGCTCGTCTCCTTTTGCGGTACCGGTCATTCAAAGTGTCTACAACTATGTCCGGCAAGGAACGATGATTGCGGACCTGGTGCGAGAGAAGGTGCTCTGGCTGGATGCAGAGGGGCAGCTGGCGGAAAAGTGGACGCCTGAATTGGCCGAGCTTCACGGAGTCGACAGGCCGGACATTTTCAAGGCGCTCGCTTCCGGCCAGAATGCCGCATTTGTGCGGTTCGCGGTGGAAGTGCCTGGAGTGGCAGAGCAGCGGCTGTGGCGGATGCCGGAAGTCCAGCAATCGTTCATCCGGTTTTATGACACCAAGCTGCAGGATACAGAGCTTTGTTATGTAACAGGGAAACTTCTGCCCTATGCGGACAAGCATGCTTCCCGCATCCGGAATTCGGGGGACAAAACCAAGCTGATCTCGGCCAATGACAGCTCCGGATTCACCTATCGGGGGCGCTTCCTCAGCAGCCGGGATGCGGCCGCGGTCAGTTATGAGGTGTCTCAAAAAGCCCATAACGCCTTGAAATGGCTGATCGACCGCCAAGCCTTTGCCATTGACGGCAAAACGTTTGTCGTCTGGGGGACAAAAAGCTTGGATGTGCCGGACCCGTATGCGGACTCATCGGACTTTTACGATGACGATGACGATGAAGAGGAAGACGAGCCAGAGCTTGCCTACACCCATGCTGCATTCGCCGAGCGGGTGCGCCTCGGTCTCAGCGGTTACCGGCATGACACAGATGCCGATCATTCCGATGTCGTCATCATGGTGCTGGATGCCGCGACACCGGGAAGGATGTCCATCAACTACTATCGGGATATGGAGAAGGAGCATTTTCTGCAACGGATTGAAGCCTGGCACCTATCCTGCTGCTGGCTGCAGTATTACCGCAAAGACGGAAAGACGGCAGTCTTCATGAGCGCGCCGGCAACTCGCGATATTGCCTTCGCGGCGTACGGTCCGCGAGCCAGTGAGAAAGTGGTGAAAGGCTTGATCGAGCGGATGCTGCCCTGCATCTTGGACGGAGCCCGAATTCCGAGCGATATCGTGAGGAGCCTCATTGCCCGAGCCTCCAATCCGGTCGGCATGGAGCCGTGGGAGTGGGAGAAGACGCTCGGCATCGCATGCGCAATAGTGAACAGAAGCTATTCCAATTCCAAGGAGGGATTCGAAGTGGCCGTGAATAAGGATTTGAAGGACCGCAGTTATTTGTTCGGAAGGATGCTGGCCGTGGCGGATGTCCTGGAACGCAGAGCGCTGAGCAAGGAGGAGAGAAGAGCCACGAATGCCATCCGCTACATGAACGCATTCGCCCAAAAGCCAGGCCGGACATGGATGGTGATCCAATCCGCGCTTCAGCCTTATCAGGCCAAGCTCGGCGTGAAGGCCAGTTATCTCAATGGGCTTCTTGACGAGATCGGAGCCCAGCTTGACCCGGAAAAGGACTACTCCGATCAGTCCCTGAGCGGGCTTTATCTCCTCGGCTTTTACAGTCAGCGCCACGAGCTCTACCAGAAGCGGAAACAACTGGATGGTGAAGGGAAAGAAGAGGACGATGCGGATCTGGATGACTGATGCGTCTGGCGATCATTAATTTCGACCTTTAATCATCTTACCCCCATTAAAAGGAGACGATCTAAATGCAACCGTTGAATAAGAAAATCGACTTTGCCGTTGTCCTGTCCGTTCGCAATGCAAATCCGAACGGGGACCCGCTCAACGGAAACCGCCCTCGCCAAAACTATGAAGGCAAAGGCGAGATTTCGGATGTATGCTTGAAGCGGAAGATCCGCAACCGGCTGCAGGACATGGGAGAATCCATTCTCGTTCAATCGGATGACCGTCGGACCGATTCCTTCCGCAGCATCAAGGACCGTGTCGAGGCCAACGCCGATGCGCAGGAGTTCATGAAAGGCAAAAAGAAAAATGCGGAGCTGTTTGCCAAAGCGGCCTGCGAGTCTTGGATCGATGTGCGCAGCTTCGGCCAAGTTTTTGCTTTCCCGGGCAGCAATGATGCCGTATCCATCGGGGTTCGGGGACCGGTGTCGCTGCATACGGCCGTCAGCCTCGACCCGATCGACATTTCGAGTCTTCAAATCACAAAAAGCGTCAATCTGACGACTTCCAACGACCCGGACAAGCGCGGTTCGGACACGATGGGCATGAAGCATCGCGTGGACTTTGGCGTCTATGTGACAAAGGGAAGCATCAACGTGCAGCTGGCAGAGCGCACCGGCTTCACCTACGAGGACGCGCTGAAAATTCGGGAAGCGCTGATCTCCTTGTTCGAAAACGATACGTCTTCCGCTCGCCCGGACGGCAGCATGGAGGTGCACCGCGTCTACTGGTGGGAGCACGGCTCCAAGCTGGGACAATATTCATCGGCCAAGGTGCATCGGTCTTTGGAGATTTCGTGGAGAGAAGGTGTTGTAGCACCGAATAAGTTCGATGACTACGTTATTAAAGTTGAGCCGCTGGAAGGGCTGGACGTGCAAGAATATGCCGGACTTTAAGGAGGAGGATTTCCTCCTTCTTTCCGGTATTCAGCATTTTAATTTCTGCCGCAGGCAATGGGCATTAATTCATATCGAACAGCAGTGGGCAGACAATGTCCGGACGATCGAAGGAGAGCACGTGCATCGGGTAGCGGATCAGCCGCAGCTTCGCGAGAAGCGCGGCGAGCGTCTCGTCGTGCGGGCGATGCCGGTCCATTCCCGAGAGCTGGGACTGAGCGGCATCTGCGACGTGGTTGAGTTTGTACGCGATTCCGAAGGGATTCCGTTGGCGGGTGAGGATGGCTTGTACAAGCCATATCCAATCGAGTATAAGCGCGGCAAGCCGAAAAAGAACGATTCGGACTTTTCTCAGCTTGTCGCTCAAGTAATTTGTTTGGAGGAAATGCTCGCTTGCGAGATTTCGACAGGGTACTTTTACTACGACGAGATCAAGAGGCGGGTCGAAATTGACATAAGCGATGCGGACAGAGAAAGAGTAAAAGCCTCCATTGCCGAGATGCATCGCTACTACGAGCGGCGGCACACGCCCAAAGTGAAAACAGGCCCGCATTGTGAAAGCTGCTCGCTCAAGCAGATCTGCATGCCCGAGCTCATGACGAAACGAGCCGTATCGGATTATATAGATCGGCATCTGCTGGAGGAAGGAGCAGCGGGGCGATGAGGAAGATGCTCAACACGCTGTATGTGACGACGCCGGACACCTATCTGTCCAAGGACGGGGAGAACGTCGTCGTACGTTTGGAGGAAAAGACGCTGGCGCGTTATCCGCTGCATAATCTGGAAGGGATATGCACGTTCGGTTATGCAGGCGTCAGTCCGGCGCTCATGGGATCATGTGCCGAAAAAGGCGTTGACCTTACGTTTATGACGAAAAGCGGACGGTTTCTAGCCCGAATCGTGGGCGAGGCGAGGGGCAATGTCGTGCTCCGCAAGGAGCAATACCGCATTTCCGACGATGAGCGGCGCAGCGCCCTCATGGCTCGCAATATGATTGTCGGCAAGCTGTACAACACGAAATGGGTGCTGGAAAGGGCGATTCGAGATTATTCGCTGCGACTGGACAGTACGGCTTTGAAGCGGGTGAGCGCTTCGCTGACGGAGCTGATCGGCCTTGTGCCGCATGTCGAGGATCTCGATGTGCTGCGTGGGCTGGAGGGCTCAGGGGCTGCGCAGTATAGCGGCGTTTTTGATGAATTGATTCTCCAGCAAAAGGAAGCGTTTTTCTTCCATGGCCGCAGTAAGCGGCCTCCGCTCGATAATGTCAATGCGCTGCTTTCTTTCGCGTATTCCTTGCTTGCCAGCGAAATGAGGGCGGCGCTGGAAGCGGCAGGTCTTGACCCGTATGTCGGCTTCATGCACCGAGATCGGCCAGGGAGAGCTTCACTGGCTCTCGATCTGATGGAGGAGCTGCGATCGGTTTATGCGGATCGGTTCGTCTTGACGCTCATTAACAAAAAAATCGTCACCGCGGGCGGTTTCACCCGCAAGGAAAATGGAGCCGTCCTGATGGATGACGACACCAGACGGACCGTATTGAAGCAATGGCAGGAGCGGAAGCAAGAGAAGATCGTTCATCCTTATTTGAATGAATCCATCCCATGGGGGCTCGTGCCGCATGCTCAAGCGATGCTGCTGGCGCGGACCATTCGCGGCGATCTGGAAGAGTACCCGCCTTTTTTCTGGAAGTAGGAAGGAGAAGAGCGCTCGATGCTTGTTCTGATAACCTATGATGTGAGCACTACGACGAGCGATGGACGGAGGCGGCTGTCCAAGGTGGCGAAGACATGCCAGGATTACGGACAGCGGGTTCAGAACTCCGTATTTGAATGCGTTGTGGATGCTTCGCAATTCCGACGGCTGCGGTATGCTCTGGAGGAGCTGATTGATCCCGCTACGGACAGCTTGCGGTTTTATAACCTGGGTGATAGGTATAAGAGCAAGGTGGAGCATGTTGGAGCCAAGGCTTCCTATGACATGGATGGACCGCTGATTTTATGAGACGGAGCTGGTGCGAATGGCAAGCTCCCATGAAATCCCCGGGGGATTCGCGGAGGTTCGCCGCGGTCGCTCCCCACTGGGGAGCGTGGATTGAAACAACTGCTCTCCCTCATCAACAAGACGGCGCGAATGTCGCTCCCCACTGGGGAGCGTGGATTGAAACTGCTGCAGGGGGAGGTCGGTATCGTAAAAGTCGAGTCGCTCCCCACTGGGGAGCGTGGATTGAAACGATCCGGCGACAAACACTTACAAGGAAACGCCGCTGGTCGCTCCCCTCAGGGAAGCGTGGATTGAAACTGCAGCCGCTCGGCTCTTTTTTTCAACGTGAAGTAAGTCGCTCCCCGCAGGGGAGCGTGGATTGAAACGGATCCTGCAGCGTCATGATCTGCGGCAGCGCGCTTTGTCACTCCCCGCTGGGGAGCATGGATTGAAACAGGTGACGGTAGAAGTCAATGGCATGCGCCGCTGCCGTCGCTCCCCGCTGGGGAGCGTAGATTGAAACGGTAGCCCGATCACATTCAAATGGTAGTCCCGCGCGCGTCTCCCCCAGGGAAGCGACGATTGAAACCGCTGTCCGACCGTTGTCGCTTTTTTACAATATCCCGAACATCTCGTTCTCTATAATCGAGACTATCAGACGTCCAGCCGAGATCGCGATGGGCCGCGCGGCGGTGCCGCAACGGGGTTCCGGCCATCCGGCGTCGATCATAACGAGAGGTGGAATTAGGATGGACCATAATGTGAGCACCAGCGGCGCTACAGGCGAGCATACGACGAACGGGAGACCGCACGGCTACTCCGCCCTGACGCCGTTCATCGTCGTCAGCGATCCGGCCGAAGCCATTCGCTTCTACGAAGCTGTCTTCGGAGCCAAGACGAAAAGCGTGACGGATGTCGGCACCGACGGCAATTCGTTCATCGTGCACGCGGACATCGACTTCGGCAACGGGTATCTGCAGCTGGGAGCGGCCAATCCGGACTATCATCTCGTTCCGCCGCCCGGCGGAGGCGACGCCTGCTACTCGCTCGGCGTCTACGTCCCCGACGTCGACCGAGCTCTCGAGCTGGCTGTCCGGCACGGGGCGACCGTCCGGGAGCCGACGGCGAACTTCGTATCCGGCGACCGCTACTGCAGCATCCTCGATCCGTTCGGAATCCGATGGTCGATCATGACTCGCGTCGAGGACCTGTCCGAGGAGGAAAGCTCGCGGCGAGTGGCGGAGTGGAGCAAAAGCCTGTAGGCTGCCGCCGATTGCCGGGCTCCTGGCCGCTCCCGGCTGAGGGCAGGAACGGCAACGATTTATTAGGCTGGCGCAATTGGATCCAATCGGCGTTGGACACGGAATCGACAGATGAAAATCCCTCCCCGATATGCTACACTACGGGAATTGCAACAAATTCGGGGAGGTAGCGCAGCTACATGCTTATCATTGGTATCGCAGGCGGCACGGGGTCGGGCAAGACGACCGTGGCCCGGTCGGTCATCGAGCGGATGGGGACCGGCAACGTGACGTTCATCTCGCAAGACAATTACTATCGGGATCGGCCGGAGCTGACGTTCGCCGAGAAGGAGAAGATCAACTACGATCATCCCTTCGCGTTCGAAAACGAGCTGCTCGTCGAGCATCTTCAGCAGCTGAAGCGGGGAGTGGCGGCCGAAGCGCCGGTCTACGACTTTACGATGCACGCGCGCAAGTCGGACGAGACGGTGACGCTTCTGCCGAGCAGCATCGTCATGATCGAAGGGCTGCATGTCCTGTCGGACGAAGGGCTGCGCGGTCTGCTCGACATCAAGGTGTTCGTCGACACCGATCCGGACGTGCGCATCCTGCGCCGCGTGCTGCGCGACATCGAGGAGCGCGGCCGTTCGATCCACTCGATCCACGACCAGTACATGCAGACGGTCAAGCCGATGCATGAGGCGTTCATCGAGCCGTCCAAAAAATACGCCGACCTCATCATTCCCGAGGGCGGCCACAACGAAGTGGGCATCGGCGTCCTCGCCTCGCTCACCGAGAAATACCTGAGCAGCGGCCATTATTGAGCGCCGCTTGCACGAGCCGCCGGGCGTCCCGGCGGCTTTTTCCTGTTCGCCCGGGAGCGGCGGCTCTATGGAGGCCGAGACTCGGAAGCAGGAAGAAGCAACGAAACGGCGCGACGCTATTTGGCCCCCAAAGCTTGTTCTCAAAACTCTACCAAAACTCAGAAGCGCTATTTCTTCCGTTGAGGCGCTTGCAAGGCCAGCGCGGGGCAAATAAGACGGCTCAGTATCGTTAGCCAGAAAAACCGCCGAAAAACGGGCCGATAGCGACGCTGGGTATCGTTAGGGCTAGACGATCCCTTTGCCTGACTCCTTGCTGCGTCGACGGCTTTCGGACATGACGCTGAGGTTGTTCATGGGCCACGCTCCGCAGGCGCGGCCGCCGCGTCTTCGCCACCTGAAAAATAGTAACCCTACCTAGAATGAGGAGCCTATTTTTCGACATCTCAAGCGCTTACAATGACGATACGGAAATCAGCTTGCGGCGCTTGCGGCCGCGGCGATCATGGCAAGGCAAGGAAAGCGGAGGTGCAAGCACCATGGAACCAGGCGCACAGGCCGGCATCGAGGCGGCCAGCCCGAAGGCGGGCAGCGAACGATGGAAAAAACGGCTAAGGAGAATCTACAGTCAGCGGTATCTGCAGGTGATGGCGCTGCTCGGCGTCGCGTGGATGGTCGTGTTCAACTACATCCCGATGTACGGCATCATCATCGCCTTCAAGGAATATGACATCATCTTCCCGATGTCGATGGCCCCTTGGGTCGGCCTCGATAACTTCCGGGAGTTCCTCAGCGACGACATGCTCTTGACCGTCATCAAGAATACGCTCGGCATCAGTCTCATCAAGCTGATCATCGGCTTCCCGCTGCCGATCCTCTTCGCGCTGCTGCTGAACGAGGTCCGCTCCGTCATCTTCAAGAGATGGACGCAGACGATCACCTACCTGCCCCACTTCCTGAGCTGGGTCATCCTCGGCGGCATCCTCGCCACCTGGCTGTCGGACGTCGGCATCATCAACAAGATCCTGCTCTCCCTGAACGTGATCGACGCTCCGATCACCTACCTGGCGGAGCCGAAGTACTTCTGGTCCATCATCATCGTATCGGACATCTGGAAGGAGCTCGGCTGGTCGGCGATCATCTATCTCGCGGCCATCAGCAGCGTCTCGCCGGAGCTGTACGAGGCGGCGACGATCGACGGCGCGGGGCGACTGCAGAAAATGCGCAACATTACGCTGCCGTCCATCATGGGCACGATCACGATCCTGTTCATCCTGGCCGTCGGCAACGTCCTGAACTCCAACTTCGACCAGATCCTCGTGCTCCGCAACCAGCTCAACGCCGAGGCGAGCACCGTCATCGACTACTACGTCTACCAGACCGGCCTGATCGACAACCGCTTCTCCTACTCGACGGCCGTCAACCTGATCAAGTCCGTCATCGCGCTGTTCCTGCTGCTGATGGCGAACTACGTCACCAAGAAGCTCAACAACAACTCGCTATTCTAAAGGAGGTCCGTGACCACGATGTTTTCCTTGAAAAGGCAAACCCCCGGCGAAGCGGCCTTCGGCATCCTCAACGGGCTGCTCATGCTCATCATCTGCTTCCTGACGCTGTACCCGATCTGGTACGTGCTCGTCAACGCCTTCAACGACGGCGCCGACGCGATGCGCGGTGGCATCTACTGGATCCCTCGCGAATTCAGCCTGGAGAACTTCCGGGCCGTGTTCCGCAGCGAGGGCATCATGACCGCGATGGGAGTGACGGTCGCCAAGACGCTGGTCGGCGTGCCCGTGCACGTCCTGTTCACGGCGATGGTCGCCTACGCGGTCAGCCGCAGGGAGCTGATCGGGCGCAACCTGTACATGATCATCGGCACGATCACGATGTTCTTCGGCGGCGGCCTGATCCCGTACTACCTGCTCATCCGCGATCTCGGCCTGCTGGACAACTTCCTGGTATACATCATCCCGGCCGCGTTCAGCTTCTTCGACCTCATCATCTTCCTGAGCTTCTTCCGCGAGATTCCGGCGGGGCTGGAGGAGGCGGCGAGGATCGACGGGGCCAACGACCTGACGATCTTCACCCGCGTCATCATCCCGGTGTCGATGCCGGTCGTGGCGACGATCGCGCTGTTCCACGGCGTCTATCAATGGAACGATTATTTTACGGGCATGATCTATATCAACAACACGGACCTGCAGCCGATCCAGACGTTCCTCTACCGGGTCGTGGCCCAGTCCAGCTCGAACCAGATGCTGGGGGCGATGCCGAGCGGCGTCACCCAGACCGTGACCAGCCAGTCGCTCAAGCTGGCCACGATGGTCGTCACGACGGCGCCGATCGTATGCGTCTATCCGTTCCTGCAAAAATACTTCGTCAAGGGCTTCATGGTCGGCTCCCTCAAGGGCTGACGCCGATCCGTCTCGGTTATCCTTCCCGCAATCCGCGGGATTGATCATATAAATCGCACTTCTATCTCTTTATAGAAAAGGGGCAATTGTACATGAAAACTACGCGCAAGGTGGCGACGACGCTGTTGGCGCTCGCCATGACCTTCTCCGTCGCGGCCTGTTCGTCGAACGGCAACGGCAACTCGAACAGCGGCGGCACGGCGTCTCCCGCGCCGACCGCAGGCACGGACGCTTCGGCATCGCCGGCTCCGGCGGCCAGCGACGAGCCGGCCTGGAAGCAGGATACCTCCCCGATCACGTTCGACTGGTACTTGAACTTCAGCTGGTTCAACAAGAAGTGGGGCGGCGACGCGACGGCCGACTACATCACGAAGAAGACCGGCGTCTCGCTGAACTTCATCGTGCCGGCTGGCAACGAGAACGAGAAGCTGAACACGCTGATGGCCTCTGGCTCGCTGCCGGACTTCATCACGCTCGGCTGGTACGAGGAAGGCGTGCGCAAGATGATCGAGGGCAAGCTGGTGCTGCCGCTCAACAAGCTCGCCGAAGAGTACGATCCGTACTTCTTCAAGGTCGCCGATCCGGCCAAGCTCGGCTGGTACACGAAGGAAGACGGCAACGTCTACGGCTACCCGAACGCGTCGTCCTCCCCGGCCGACTATGAGAAATACGGTGAGAACTTCACGTCCAACCAGACGTTCGCCGTCCGCAAGGACATGTACGAGGCGCTCGGCAAGCCGGACATGAGCACGCCGGAAGGCTTCCTGAACGCGTTGAAGATGGCGAAGGAGAAGTTCCCGGACGTCAACGGACAGCCGCTCATCCCGCTCGGCCTGCATGAGTTCACGGAGACGGGCAACTACTCGCTCGAGGGCTACCTGCAGAACTTCCTGGCCATCCCGCAAGTGAAGGACGGCAAGCTGTACGACCGCCGCCAGGATCCGGAATACCTCAAGTGGCTGAAGGTGTTCCGCCAGGCGAATCAGGACGGCCTGCTCGCGAAGGACATCTTCATCGACAAGCGTCCGCAGATGGAAGAGAAGATCGCCCAAGGCCGCTACTTCGCGATGCTGTACCAGCGCTCCGACTTCGCCGCCCAGAACACGCAGCTGTACCAAAAGGATCCGAACATGGTGTACATCGCCGTCGACGGACCGAAAAACGCCGCCGGCGACCAGCCGACGCTGTCCGGACCTGGCATCTCCGGCTGGACGGTGACGCTGATCTCCAAAAACGTCAAGGACAAAAAGCGCGCGATCGCGTTCCTCAGCTACCTCATGAGCGAAGAGGGCAACAAGGATATGTTCCTTGGTGAAAAAGGCGTGACGTATGATACAATCGACGGCAAAGACCAGTTCCTGCCGGAAGTGCTCGACCTGCTCAACAAGGACCGCACGGCGTTCGACCAGAAATACGGCGCATCCTATACGTACTGGATGCTCATGGATACGAACATGAACCTGCAATGGGCGCCGCCTAGCGTCGAGCCTGCCAAGCAGATGGAAGACTGGACGAAGGGCAAGTCGATCAGCATGGCCGAGTTCGACAACCTCGATCCGGCCGCGACGAGCAAGGAAGGCGTAGCCGGCAGCAAAAACGCCCGCGCTTGGGGCAAGGCGCTGCCGAAGATGATCCTCGCCAAGTCGGATGCCGAATTCGACGAGATCTTCAACAAGTACCTGAAGGACCGCAGCGAGCAGGAAGCGATCGACGCCTACCGTCAAGCCGCGTACGAATCGAACCTGAAAAAGCTGGAATCCTTGAACAAATAAGCTTGCAGCCGGGAATTGGCCCGCGCAGCAGCCATTCAAGCCTGGCCGTCCGCTTCCCGATCGGGGCGGACGGCCAGGCTTGTACCATCCTGGAGCGGGAAGTGAAGACGACGTGGCGAGAACGGGAAGCTGGATCGGTACCTTAAGGGAATTCGTCGGAAGCCTGCCGCTGCAGGCGAAGCTGATTTCCTCCTTCGTGCTCGTCATCATCGTCCCGATGCTGCTGTTCTCCTGGTACACGCTGCACGGCGTCTCCGACTACTCGATGCGCGAGCTGGTCAAAAAAAACGAGAGCATCCTCGACATCGAGCGGACGAACATCCAGAACAACATCGAGCTGATGGAATGGACCGGCCAGCTGGCTTTGTCCAATCGGGAGATGAACGACTACCTCCAGACCAAGGAGGATCTTGATACGGAGTGGCTGCTCGACTTCAAGACGCGCACGTTCCAGATGTTTCAGAGCTTCCTGTTCAACAATCCGCGCATCTCGGGCATCCGTCTGTTCGCGAGCAACCCCGGGGTGCATGAATTCTGGCCGATCGTGCTGAGCGAGGCGCGCATCCGCGACAAGCCCTGGTACGATACGGTGCTGGATCGGAAAGGCCTGGTGTGGTGGGAGATCCAGAACAACCGCGAGCTGCTGAACAACACGAGCACGACGTCCGGCAGCGAGGTGATGTCGGTGTCGCTGCTGCGGGAGTTCAAGTATCCGGACGACATGACGCATAACGGCTTGCTGGAAATCAGCATGGAGCTGCGCAATTTCTTCACCAAGACGTTCAGCAGCGTGCAGGATCCTTCCTCGCGCATGGTCGTCGTGGACCGCCGCGGCCAGGTCCATGCCGACATGGCCGCTCCGATCTTCCAGCAGACGCCGGCCAAGGAGCTGCTGCGGCATATCGCCCTGACGGAAACCCCGGGCAACCATACGTCTTATTTTACGGCCGGCGGGCAGTCGTTCCTGGCGATCCAGGCCTTCATCCCCGGACTGGACGCGCATCTGGTCAATCTCGTCAGCCGCACCGACACGCTCGCGGACATCGAGCGTACTCGCGGCAATCTCGTCATCCTGATCGTCGTGCTCATCGCCGTGCTCATCCTGCTCTCGTACTTCATGCAGTCGATCATCCTCAAGCGGCTGCGGGTGCTGCGCGACTCGATGAAAAAGGTGCGCGGAGGCGACTTCCACGTCGACGTGCCCGTAGCGGGCAGCGACGAGGTCGGCGAGCTGGCCCATCACTACCGCCAGCTGCTGCGCAAGATCAACGAGCTGATCGTCGATCAGGTGAACCGGCAGGCGGCGGGCAAGGAGGCGGAGCTGCGCTCGCTCAAAAACCAGATCGACTCTCATTTCCTGTACAACACGCTCGAAAACCTCAAGATGCTCGCCGAGATCGAGGGCCAGTATACGATCTCCGACGCGCTCACCTCGCTCGGCGGCATGATGCGCTACAGCCTGCAGTGGACGCGCGCGCATGTGCGGCTGAAGGACGAGGTCCAGCATATCCAGAACTACATCGCGATCATGAACATCCGCTACGACGGCAAGCTGGAGCTGCGGCTCGACATCGCGCCGGAATGCCTCGAGCAGGAGGTGCTCAAAATGTCGCTGCAGCCAATTGTCGAGAACGCCGTCAAGCACGGGATGGACGACCTGGACTCGGACTCGGGCAAGCTGACGATCACGGTGTCGGCGTTCATCCGGCTCGACGACTGCGTCATCGAGGTGACCGACAACGGCTGCGGCATACCGGGCGAGCAGCTGCGGCTCCTGAACGGCATGCTGCGCATAGAGGAGGCCGACTACCAGGAGCGGCGCGCGCGCACGTCGGCGGCCCGGCGCGGCGAAGGCAGCGGCATCGGGCTGCGCAACGTCGACCACCGGCTCGTCATGAGCTACGGCCAGGAGTACGGCTTGCGCGTCGAGAGCGTGGAGGGAAGCTTTACGAAGGTCGTCATGACGCTGCCCCATCTCATCCTGACCGGAGGTGAACCGCGCTGATGCGCAACCTGCTGATCGTAGACGACGAAAAGAATATCCGGCTCGGCCTGAAGGCGATGATCGAGCGTCAGTTCCCCGAGCGGTACGCGTTCCGCTTCGCGGAGAACGGCCGCGAGGCGCTGGAGCAGCTCGCCGCGAGTCCGGCCGATCTGATGATCACCGACATCCGCATGCCGGTGCTGGACGGCCTCGGGCTGCTGGAGCGGCTGCATGCGCTTGGCCGCGGAACCGGCGGCGGGGCGGACAGAGCCGCAGCCGGCGCACAGGGCGAAAGCGGAGGGGCGGACAGAGCCGCAGCCGGCGCACAGGGCGAAAGCGGACGAGGAGACAGAGCCGTAGCCGATGCCTCTGAGCGAGAGGCGGCCGGCGGCTCCGAGCGAGGCGCGGCAGGCTCGCCGGACCCGGCGGCGCAGGGCAAGCTGCCGGCAAGTCCGGCCGCCCGTCCGCTCGCCGGACCGGCGCCGCTCGTCATCATCCTGAGCGGACATGACGATTTCCCGTATGCCCGCGCGGCGATCCGCTACCAGGCCAAGGAATACCTGCTCAAGCCGATCAAGCGCGAGGAGCTGTTCGAGGTGCTGGAGCGGCTGGAGGGCGAGCTGGACCGCAGGCATGGCGCTGCGGCCGGCGCGGCTGCGCCGGCGGATCGCGAGTCGCGGGCGGGCGAGCTGCTGCAAGGCATGCTGACCGGCGAGGCGGCGCCTGAGGCCGCCGCGCTGGCGGCGGCCGGCCTCGGCTGGCTCGCCGGCGACTACTCCGTCGGCGTCCTGCGGGCGGCCGGCGGCGGCGAGGGCTCGCAGCTGCAAGGGCTCGTGCAGCCGCTGCTGGAGGAGACGGGCAGCGAGGCCTGGGCGATGCGGCAGCTGCGCGGCGGCGACCTGGTGCTGGCGGCGGAAGACGAGGAGCTGCTGAGGCGCCTCGGAGCGAGGCTGGACGGCCATGCGCTGCTGCGCTGCCGGCTGGCGCTCAGCTCCCGGGCTACCGGCCCGGGGCAGCTGCGTCGCGCGTACAGCCAGGCGCAGCAGGCGCAGAAGTATTTCCTGCTGCATCCTGGCGTCGCGCTGCTCTCCTACGACAGCGTGCGCAGCCTGAGCGCGGGCTGTCCGCTGCCGGAGGAGCCGATCCGGCGGCTGTCCAACCTGCTCGGCACGGGGCGGCTGCCGGAGATGAAAAAGCTGCTGCAAGGCATCCTCGACATCCGGGTCATCGGCCGCTGCGAGATCGGCTACCTCGAGGGCATCAGCCGGCGGCTGAACGAGGAGGTGTTCGACGGCGTGTTCCGCAGCTACGGGGAGGAGTCGGTCGACATCCTGCGGCTGTACAAGAGCGCCGGGCATATCGAGAACTTCGAGCGTTTCGAGGATTACTACCGCCATGTCGAGCAGCTGCTGGAGCGGCTCGACGAGTTCGTCGGGCGGGTGCGCGGAGCCCATGCGGACCGCAAGGACATGCAGAAGGCGGTCGAGTACTTGCAGGAGCATTATGCCGAGGACGTCAACATGGCGGTCGTGAGCAACCACATCTCGCTCAACTATACGTACTTCAGCCAGGCGTTCAAGGAGCATACCGGCGAGAGCTTCTCGTCGTACCTGCGCAAGCTGCGGCTGAACCGGGCCAAGGATCTGCTGTCCAGCTCCGACCTTAAGGTATACGAGATCAGCGCGCAGTCCGGCTTCGACAACGTCAAGCACTTCACGCGCGTGTTCAAGGAGGCTGAGGGCATCACGCCGCTGGAGTTCCGCAGCATGCGCCAGGGCATCGGCCCGGGGCGGTAGCGGCACGGGGCGTAGCGGTACGGCTGCCTCGGCACGGCTGCCCCAGCGCGGCTGCCTCGGCAGCGCGCAAGGCCATCAGCTCCGCGGACGGCATCCCGTCCGCGGAGCGGCGGCGGCGGAGACGGCGAAAGCTCGCAACGGACCGTAAACGATTACAATCAGAGAGGCGGAGGCGGAAACGAATGGCGACCGAGAATAGATGCCGGCAATCGGAGGTCGACGGCTGGGTCAAGGCCGACGGCAAGCGGCTCGTGAACGGACGAGGCGAGGAGCTCATCCTGCGCGGAGTCGGCCTCGGCAGCTGGCTGCTGCCGGAGGGCTACATGTGGAAGATGCCGCAGCAGGGCGACCGGCCGCGCCGCATCGAGGCGATGGTGTCCGGCCTGCTCGGCGAGAGCGGGGCGGAGGCGTTTTGGCGCACCTATTTTGAACGCTACACGGCCGAGGAGGACATCCGCCAGCTGGCGCTCGAGAGCTTCAACTCGGTGCGCGTGCCGTTCAACTCGCGCAAGCTGCTCGAGGGCCCGCTGAACGAGGACGGCTACAACGCCTTCCAGGTGGGGCTGCTCGATGACGTCGTCGGCTGGTGCCGCAAGTGGGGCGTCTACGTCATCCTCGACATGCACGGCGCGCCGGGCGGGCAGACCGGAGCCAACATCGACGACTGCGAAAACGACCAGCCGGAGCTGTTCACCTCGGCGGAGCACCGCCAGGCGTCGATCGACCTGTGGCGCTATTTGGCGAAGCGCTACCGCGACGAGTGGATCGTCGCCGGCTACGACTTGCTCAACGAGCCGCTGCCGGAATTCCACGGGCAGTACAATGACCGCGTCGAGCCGCTGTACCGCGACATGATCGCGGCGATCCGCGAGGTCGACGACCGCCATCTCATCGTCGTCGAGGGCGTGCATTGGTCGACGGACTTCAGCATCTTCACGGAGAAGCTCGACGGCAACGTGCTTTATCAGTTCCATAAGTATTGGAACAACCCCGACACCGAGAGCATCCAGAAGTACCTCGACTTCCGCGACGAGTGGAACGTGCCGATCTTCATGGGCGAGGGCGGGGAGAACGACCTGGACTGGTACGCAGGCGGATTCCGGCTGTTCGAGGACCACCGCATCGGCTGGAACTTCTGGACGTGGAAAAAGATGGACACGCTCAACTCCCCCTGCTCGGTCCGCAAGCCGGACGGCTGGGAGAAGCTCGGCGCGTGGCTGGAGGGCGGCGCCAAGCCGGAGCCGGAGGAGGCGGGCCGCATCCTCGGCGACTATCTGGACGGCCTCCCGCTGGCGGCGGTCGACTACCGTCCCGAGGTCGTGAACGCGCTGCTGCGCCGGCTGCCGGTGCGCATTCCGGCGATCCATTACGGCTACAAGGGCGAGGGCGAGAGCTTTGGCCTCGGCGGAGCGGAGCGCATCGACTGGGAAAGCGGCTATCGCCGCGGCGACGGCCTCGCGATCCGCAAGCTGGACGGAGCGCCGCATCTGCCGCCGTCGGAGCCTGGCTGGCATCCGTGGAATGCCGGCGACGGACTGTGCGTCGAGCTGCCGGCAGGAGCCTGGACGGCGTACGAGTTCCTCGTGCCGCCTGCGGCAGCGGATGTTGCGCGTGCCGAGGCGGCTGCTGCGGGCGCGGCCCGGGCGAATGCCGCGGCGGCCGGTTCGGCGGCGACTCCTGACGGCGGCGCCCAAGCGAGCGATGAGGCGGCAGCAGCGGCCGATTCCGCAGGCGGTGTCGGCCGCGCGGCGGCGGCGATGGACCTGGACGGCAGCATCCAAGCGAGCGGCGAGGCGGCTGGCTTCGGCGTCAAGCTGCGCCTCAAGGCTGCTGCGGCCGGAGCGGCGGCGGAGCTCGAGCTGGACGGCCGTCCGATCGGACGGCTGGACGCCAGCGGCGAGTGGAGCGAGGCCGAGCTCGGCGCGCTGCCGCAGCCGGAGCCGGGCCTGCGCCGGCTCGTCGTGAAGGCGAGCGGCGGCGCGCTGCTGCTGGAAGGCATCTGGCTAGGCTGAGCGCCGCGGCCTGGGGGTTAGAACATTGGATAAAGCGTCCCGACCTGCATCTGCGCAGGGCGGGACGCTTTTTTATAACGGTTTGCCGGTGCAGCTGCCTTCCGTGGAAGCAAGCCAAGGCACTCTCGACTCCCTGGCCGAGCCGAAGCCCCGGATTCCCGCGATTGAAGGCACTCTCGGCTCCCTGGCCGAGCCGAAGCCCCGGATTCCTGCGATTCAAGGAACTCTCGGCTCCCTGGTCGAGCCGCACCCCTGGATCCCCGCGCTTCAAGGCACTCTCGACTCCCTGGCCGAGCCGCACCCCCACATTCCCGCGCTTCAAGGCACTCTCGACTCCCTGTCCGAGCCGAAGCCCTGGATTCCCGCGATTGAAGGAACTCTCGGCTCCCTGGCCGAGCCGCATCCCCGGATTCCCGCGATTAAAGGCACTCCCGGCTCCCTGGCCGAGCCGAAGCGCCGGATTCCCGCGATTGAAGGCACTCCCGGCTCCCTGGTCGGGCGGAAGCCCCGGATTCCCGCGATTGAAGGCACTCTCGGCTCCCTGGTCGGGCGGAAGCCCCGGATTCCCGCATTTCAAGGCACTCTCGACTCCCTGGCCGAGCCGAAGCCCTGGATTCCCGCGATTGAAGGCACTCCCGGCTCCCTGGCCGAGCCGAAGCCCCGTATTCCCGCGATTGAAGGAACTCTCGGCTCCCTGGCCGAGCCGCCCCCCTGTATTCCCACGATTGAAGGCACTCTCGACTCCCTGGTCGGGCCGCCCCCCCCCTGGATTCCCGCGATTGAAGGCACTCCCGGCTCCCTGTCCGAGCCGAAGCCCCGTATTCTTGCGATTCAAGGAACTCTCGGCTCCCTGGCCGAGCCGAAGCGCCGGATTCCCGCGATTGAAGGAACTCTCTACTCCCTGGCCGAGCCGAGGCTCTGCAACCTTTCCGCCGCGCGCTCCGTCTGGATCTATGCATCGTTAATTATTTATATCTAAAATATTTACCCCGAAGCGGGCCAAACATCCTGCGGATGGGTAATAGAACCAAAAGGAGGCGTTCACCATGAAAGCAAACGTTAAAAAAGCCGCCCTCTCGGTGCTGGCGGCGGCCGTCGTCGCCGGATTCGGAGCCTCGCTGCCGCAGGAGGCGGCCCATGCGGCAGCCAAGCCGGCCGCAGCGGCGTCGGCCTCGGATCAGAAAATGGCGATGGAGAAGCTGATGGCGATGTACAAGCCGGCGCTCGAGGGCCAGTTCCCGAACTTCAACGGCTTCACGGTCGGCGTGACGACCCGCCAGCAGGTCATCGACCAGCTCGGCGAGGCGCCGGAGCCGCGCAAGACGGCCGGAGGGTTCGACTTCTATCACGCCGAGATGGGCCATCCCGGCTACGCGCTCCGCTACGACCGCGACAACGTCGTCGCCGAGATGCGCTACTTCGGCACGAACGTCGAGCGCCAGACGAACATCGGCGGCATGACGCGCGACCTGCTCGTCCAGCAGTGGTTCATGCCGCAGGCTTCCACCGTGTTCACGTCGGGCGGCAAGAAGCAGAAGAAGCTCAGCTACGTGCGCGGCAACTATCAGCTCGACTTCATCTTCAACGACGTCAAAGGCACGGACCTCGACCACATCAATCTGATCCCGAAGGCGCTCTGAGCGGCCGCCGGGACGTGAAGCGCGACATCTGTTCCGGGACTCCCCGGGACAGATGTCTTTTCTTTTGCAGGCGGGGACGCCATCCCTGCTTTTCAACCGGCAGCCGGAAGGCTACACTGGAATCGGAACAGCCGACAGCGGCAGGCGAGGGCAAGAGCATGGCGGGGACTGCGTATGTCGTAGCCGGCTTGCCTGCGTGCGCTTCGGCGGGGAGGGAGAGATCGACGATGGAAAAGGCCCGTGAAAGGAAGCGGCTGCGCGAACATGGCGTGCGGATCGGAGGACTGCCGCCCGGTCCCGTCAACGCCATCACGGATGTGCCTGGCGTGCGGACGGCGCATGTGACGCTGATCCGGGACGAGCCGGGGCATGCGGTGCGCACCGGCGTGACGGCGATCCTGCCGCATGGCGGCAATCCGTTTCGCGAAAAGGTGCCCGCTGCCGCCTACGTCGTGAACGGCTTCGGCAAGACGGCGGGGCTCGTGCAGATCGAGGAGCTCGGCACGCTGGAGGCGCCGATCCTGCTGACGAATACGTTCGGCGTCGGCGCCGCGCTCGAGGGCGGGCTGCGCGCCATGATGGAGCAGGACGAGGGCGTCGGCGGAGAAGCCGGCTCGATCAACATCGTGGCGGCGGAGTGCAACGACCGCTATCTGAACGACATGCGCGGCCTGCATGTGCGGCCGGAGCATGCCGAGCGCGCGGTCCGGCTCGCCCGCGGCTCGGCGGAGGGCGTGCCTCCCGAGGAAGGCGCGGTCGGAGCCGGCACCGGCATGGTCTGCTTCGGCTATAAAGGCGGCATCGGCAGCTCGTCCCGGCTCGTGCGGACGGAGCAGGGCAGCGGCACGGTCGGGGCGCTCGTGCTGAGCAACTTCGGCCGGCGCGCCGATCTGACGCTGCTCGGCCGCCCGGTCGGGCGCTGGCTGGAGGAGCAGGCAGCCGCGGCGCGCAAGGACGCGAGCCGGCCGCTTGCCGGCATGGAGCAGGGGGGCGAAGGAGCGGGAGAAGGCGGCAGCGGCTCCTTCCCGCTGTCCCAGCCCCAGCCACAGCCCGAGCGCTCCGAGGACGGCTCGATCATCATCGTGCTGGCGACGGATCTGCCGCTCGACGCCCGTCAGCTGAAGCGGCTCGCCAAGCGGGCCGCGTTCGGGCTCGCCCGCACGGGCTCGGCGGCCGATCACGGCAGCGGCGACATCGTCGTCGCCTTCAGCACGGCGGAGCGCGTCGCCCATGAGCCGGACGAGCTCGCGCCGGCTCGCCGCTCGCTGCGGGAGGACGGCCCGACGCTCGCGGACGCCTTCCGCGCGGCGGCGGAGGCGACCGAGGAGGCGATCTGGAATTCCTTGTGCGCGGGCATCGGCATGACCGGGCAGGAGGGCCGCCGCGTCGAGGCGCTGCCAATCGAGCGCATCGTCCGCTGGCTGGAGGGGTAGCGGGCGCGATCCTGTCCTTCGAGCGCCAAGCCGAACAGCCCGAGCTCCGCGCGCAAGGCGGGGGCTCGGGCTGGCTTCGCAGGCGGGAGCGGCGGCTTGATTTTCACGATCAGGAGAGCCTCGGTCAGGACCGTGCAGGCCAGAGCCTCGGTCAAGGCTGTGCAGGCCGTTGGCGCTTCAAGGCAGACCGCGCCTGGCGGGGCGCCCGGCTCCTCGTCGGGCCGGACGCGCCTCTCTCGACCGTCAGGCGGCGTACATGTCCTCGATCGTCTGGCGGATCTCCTCCGGCGACTTGCCTTCGGCCATCATCGAGATCGACTCGGCGGCGATCTGCAGGCAGACGCCGCAGCGCGTGCCGTGGTCGTCCCAGATGACGGAGCCGTCCTCGCGCATCTCATGGATGAAGCAGTTCAGGTTGCTCTTGTGCCCGACGCTCTCCATGCAGCCGCAGTAGCACGGCATCGTCGAGAGCAGCTCGGCGGCTTTGGCGGAAGCGGCGTAGACGATGCGGATCTGCTCCGGCTGGGCGTCGAGGAAATTCGGCAGCGTGTCGGCCGAAGCGGTCTCCTCGCGCAGGTCGCCGGAGGCGTGGTCGGCATGATCGGCGTGATCGGCGTGGCCGGCCGAGGAGCCGGATTCGGCGTCCCCGCCCGAAGCGGGAGCGGAGCCTCCCCCGCAGGCGGCAAGCAGCAGCAGCAGGGCGAGGCCGGCGAGCGGCAGCAGCCGGCGCAGACGCGGCCGCAAGGAAATGCGATGAGGAATCATGGCGGGAACGGATGGCCTCCTTTGGCGGACGAGCTTTTTTCCACTATATCACACCTAGGCGCTCCATCCCGAAAAAAACGGTTGACCCTCACGCTGCGTGAGGCCTTATGCTGAAGCGGAAGGGAGGCGGAAAACGGATGCTGAAGGTGAAGGAAGCGGCGGAGCTGGCCGGGGTGAGCGTCCGGACGCTGCACCATTATGACGAGATCGGGCTGCTTCATCCGGAGGAAGCGACCGAATCGGGCTACCGGCTGTACTCGCCGCGCGACCTGAAGACGCTGCAGCAGATTCTGTTTTTCCGCGAGCTCGGCTTCCCTTTGAAGCAGATCAAGGCGATCCTGCACGATCCCGGCTACCGCGAGGAGGAAGCGCTGCGGCTGCACCGCGACCTGCTGCTGGAGAAGCGGAGGCGTCTGGACGTCTTGATCGCCAACGTCGAGCGGACGATCCGGCATGAACAAGGAGAGATGGATATGAGCGACAAGCAGCGGTTCGAGGGCTTCGACTTCGGGGCGAATCCGTACGAGCAGGAGGCGCGGGAGCGCTGGGGAGACCAGGCCGTGGACGAAGCGGGCGAGAAAGCGATGGGCGAGCAGGGGCAGGAGGAGATGAACGCGCTGTATCGCCGTCTGGCGTCGCTGCGCGAGCAGCCGCCCGCATCGGCGGAGGCGCAGGCGGCGATCGGAGAGTGGTACGCTTTCCTGCAGCGGTTCTCGACCTACACTCCGGAAATGTTCCGCCATCTAGGCGAGATGTACGTCGCCGACGAGCGCTTCACGGCGAACATCGACCGCTTCGGCGAAGGGCTCGCGGCCTTCATGAAGGAAGCGATGGCGGTTTACGCGGACCGCGCCTGAGAGGCGGCCTTGACGGGCCGCTTGATGAAGGGCTGGGCCGAGTCGGCTCAGCCTTTCTCCATCCAGAGCCATGCTTCATGCAGAGCCATGCTTCAGCTGGCACCGCCTTCCTTCCTTCGGGGGAAGGTTTTTCCTCGTTTCTGCCGATAGGTAGAGTAGAGGCGTACAGTGAGCTTGAATGGGGAGGAAAAAAGGATGAAAGCAGCAGCATGGCGCTGGCGCCGGTTCATGGCGGCCGCGCTCAGCGTATCTTTGGTCGGCTCGGGGCTGGCGGTCGGGCCGGGACGCGCGGAAGCGGCGGGACTGAGCCACGTCCAGTCCAAGATCGACGACGGAACTTCCGTCGCGATCCGGACGGGGGATTTCAACGGGGACGGAAACGAGGACGTCCTCGTGCTCGAATTGCTAGCCGATCGCGTCTTCGTGATGCTTGGACGCGGCGACGGGACTTTCGACAAGCAGGCTTCCGTCGGGGTCGGATTCAGACCGCGCATGGCCGAGCTCGCCGACTTCGACGGCGACGGGCGTCTCGATGCCGCGGTCGCCTGTTCGGAGGCCAATTCGGTCCATGTGCTTTACGGGGACGGAGCAGGCGGCTTCCGGACCGCCGAGGCGCTCGGCGGCGTGAATTATCCGTTCGGCATGGCGGCTGCCGATCTGGATGGCGACGGAGACATCGACCTTGCGGTCGGCAACCGCATGTCAGACTCGGTCACGATGTACGAAAACGATGCGGGCACGCTCAAGCTGCATGAAACGATCCCGGCAGGAACGAGAAATCGGGGCATGCTCGCCGGCGATTTCAACGGGGACGGGCTTGTGGATCTCGTGCTGGTCAACGATGCCGAATCCGTCGATTATTTGACGATCCTGCCCGGTACGGGAGCGCTCCGGTTCGGGGCGTCGTACAACGTGCCGCTTGGCCTCTCCCCGCAAGGCCTGGCCCAGGCCGATCTGAACGGAGACAGACATCTGGATCTCGTGGCGGCGCTCAACGGAACGAACGGCATCGGCGTGCTGCTCGGCCGCGGAGACGGGACGTTCGAGCCGCGCGCCCTTTATGCAGGAGGCGACAAGCCGCTTGGCGCTGCGCTTGCGGATTTCGACGGCGACGGCGTGCTCGACGTCGTTTCGGGCCGGCAGAGCGGCAGCATCGAATCGTATTTCCATCGCGGCCGCGGAGACGGGACGTTCGAGCCGGCGGCCGCCTTTTCGACGGCGCCCGTCCAGCTGGCCTACTATGCGGCGGGAGACTTCAACGGCGACGGCATCTCCGATCTGGCGGCGGCGAGCGGGACGGGCATCTACTCGCTGCTGAGCCAGGCGGAGGGCGAGCTTGCTTTTGCCGAGGCGGAAGCGACGGTCGGCGAAGCGGACGGACATGCCGAGCTGACGGTCACCCGGAGCGGCAGCGGGCTGGGCAGGCTCAAGGTCCGGCTGCGCAGCGAGGACGGCACGGCGCTGGCAGGCCGGGACTACCAGCCGGTCGACGAGCTGCTGCTGATCGAGGCGGGGGAGACGAGCGTTTCGTACAACGTCTTTGTAAAGGATGATGCGTCGTACCAAGGAGACCGCTCGTTCCGGCTGCGGCTGGAGTCGCCGACGGGCAAAGCGACGCTCGGAGCCGTCTCGGCCGTGACGGTCACGATCGTGGAGGATGAGCCGGCGCCGGATACGACGCCGCCTGCGGTCGACGCGTCGCGCTTCTCCGCGGTCGATGAATATGCCGGCACGCCGGATCGCCTGCAGGGGGCGGCCGGCGCGGCGAGCGAGCCGGGAGCGGCGATGCGCGCCTATCTCTGGAGCGACGCCGACGCCGACGGGGTCGTCGATGCCGGCGAGCTTGGCGCTGCGGTGCCGCTGGGCGCGAGCCTTGCAGACGGCTCCGTCGCGGCGGCGGCTATCGGTGATCTCGCTCCGGGCGCGTACCGCTACGTCGTGACGGCGACTGATGCGGCAGGCAACGAAAGCGCGAGAGCCGCCGCTGCCGCCGTCGCCTTCACGCTCGTCAAAGGCGAGCGGCCGACGCCGACGCCGACACCGACGGGGACGCCGACGCCGACGGGGACGCCGACACCGACGGGGACGCCGACACCGACGGGGACGCCGACACCGACGGGGACGCCGACACCGACGGAGACATCAACACCAACATCAACACCAACATCAACGCCAACACCAACACCAACATCAACACCAACACCAACACCAACATCAACGCCAACACCAACATCAACACCAACACCAACACCAACACCAACACCAACATCAACACCAACACCAACACCAACACCAACACCAACACCCACGCCATTCGCGGATGTCGTCGGCCACTGGGCGGAGGCGGACATCATTCGCGCGCAGGCGCTGGGACTGGTGCGCGGCGATGAAGCCGGCCGCTTCCGTCCGGATGCGGCCGTCACCCGCGCCGAGTGGATCGTCATGCTGGAGCGGCAACGGGGCGGAGCGGCTCCGCTGGCGTCGGGTACATTCGCCGATCAGGCATCGATCCCGGCTTGGGCCTCAGATGCGATCGGCGCCGCTCTTGCAGGCGGGATCCTATCCGGCTACGAGGATCGCAGCTTCCGGCCGCATCGTCCGGTCACGAGGGAGGAGCTGGCCGCGATGCTCGTCCGCACGACGGGGGCGTCCTTGGGCGACGACGGGTCCGTGCCGCGTTTTGCGGACGAGGAGGCCATTCCGGCATGGGCGAAGCCGTTCGTCTATGGCGCTGCCGGCGAAGGCTTGCTTCAAGGCCGAGGCGGCGGACGCTTCGGAGCCGAACAGCCGGCAACGAGAGCCGAGGCGGCCGTGCTGCTGACGCGGCTGTCGGAGCGGGGCTGATCAAGCGTACGCTTCGCGATGAGCCAGTCTTCCTGCCAGTCTTTTCTCCAGAACCAGCGGCTTCGCCTCGGCGGAGCCGTTGGTTCGTTTTTTTGGCGGAAGGACTTCTTGGCCTGCGTTAAGGTCAGCTTCGGAGCCATCTTCTGCTCCAGTTGCCGTCCAATCAAAACGAGAGTTTCGATTCCGCTTTTAGCGATCGATCTTGGATCTTCTACCGCGGAATCATAGGGCACTAGAAGGAAAGCATGTCTGTAGGTTGCCGGACGTTACCCTGATCGAGAGCCTGCTCCTTTCGATTGCACGGCGGTAGTCGGGGCACTTCGATTGCTTGAAGTTACCACTAAGGAGCGAGCTAGCGTGACTGCGGAGCTCCCTAACGCCATTTTTGCCGTTAAGGAGCGAGCTAGCGCGACTGCGGAGCTCCCTAACGACGTTTTTGCCGTTAAGAAGCGAGCTAGCGCGACTGCGGAGCTTCCTAACGCCATTTTTGCCGTTAAGGAGCGAGCTAGCGTGACTGCTGCGCCGACAGGGGCAACATCCGTCCGTGACGGTCCATGTGCGGAAGTCGAGGCACATCGCCGGTTGACAGACTAGCGGCCAGCTCAGCATAATGAGAAGGTATGAGAAAACGTTTGCGCAACCGCGCCGTGGCAGCACCAGCCGGCCGACGAATCGCCGCTAGCCGCTTACGGCTGCAGTCACGGCCGCTGGCGCGCCGGCCCGCCGTGCCGCACCCGCTCCGGCGCGGCTCCCCGCAAGCCTGCCGCTGGCGCTCCGGCTCGCCCGCCGTGCCGCACCCGCTCCGGCGCGGCTTCCCGCAAGCCTGCCGCTGGCGCTCCGGCTCGCCCGCCGTGCCGCTGCCGCTCCGGCGCGGCTCCCCGCGAGCCGGCCGCAACCGCGCCGCTAGCCGCCTGCCGGCAGCGGCGGAAGTGTTGCCGCGGGGCGGCGGCCGCCTTGCCATCGGGAGGCGCAATTGGATATGCTGTCAGGTGAGAGTTCAGACAGGGGTCAGAAGGGACGATTCGAACCGCAATGAACGAAAACCAAGAACAAGAGAAGAAAGTTCCCCGCTGGGCCTACGCGCTAGTCGGCGGCATCCTGCTGCTGGTCCTGCTGAGCGTCACCTACGCCGGCTTCATGAGCGGGAGGGTCGGCGACGACGCGGATGCGAGCGGAGGGCTGCCGGAAAAGACGGAGGACGGCGTCATGTTCCACGCCTGGAACTGGTCGTTCGACGCGATCCGGGAGAAGCTGCCGGAGCTTGCCGAGGCAGGCTTCAAGTCGGTGCAGACATCGCCGGTGCAGCCGAACAAGGAGCCTTTGACGAACGGCAGCCAGTGGTGGATCCTGTACCAGCCGACCGGCTTCGGCATCGGCAACTCGCAGCTCGGGACGCGGGAGCAGTTCCAGCAGCTGTGCGAGGAGGCCGAGAAGCACGGCATCAGCATCATCGTCGACGTCGTCGCCAACCATATGGGCAACGCCGGCGGCGGCGAGCTGGCGCATCGGCCGGCCAAGAACGTCGACCCGGAGCTGCTCGCGAACCCGGACTTCTGGCATGAGGCCAAGGGGGTGCTCGATTGGAACGCTCGCGGCCAGGTGACGCAGTGGGGCATCGGCTTGCCGGATCTCAACACCGCCAACGAGGCGCTGCAGGACAAGGTGATCGCGTTCCTGAACGATGCGGTCGCCCTTGGCGCGGACGGATTCCGCTTCGATGCGGCGAAGCATATCGAGCTGCCGGACGACCGGACGCCGTCGAATTTCTGGCCGCGGGTGCTCGGCGCGCTGGACGATAAGGAAAGGCTGTTCCTCTACGGCGAGGTGCTGCAGGGCGGCGCGGACCGCTACCCGTCTTATGCGGAATTCCTGCATCTGACCGCTTCGCGCTACGGGGAGTCGGTGCGCCATGCGGTCGGCTTCGGCGGGACGCCGGACGTATCGCTGGCGGAGGACTTCAAGGCGAGCCAGGTCGATCCGGCGAAGCTCGTGACCTGGGTCGAATCCCATGACACCTACGCCAACGACAGCGAGGAATCGACCGCGATGACCGACGAGCAACTGAAGCTCGGCTGGGCGATCGTCGCTTCGCGCGCCGGCTCGAATCCGCTGTTCTTCAACCGCCCGGCGGGCGGAGGCAAGTTCGCGGCACGCATCGGCGAGCCGGGCGGCGAGCTGTGGCGGGATCCCGACATCGCGGCGCTGAACCGGTTCCACAACGCGATGGTGGGCGAGGGCGAGCGGCTGCAGGCGCTCGGACCGGACGTGCTGCTGATCGAGCGCGGGGAAAAGGGAGCCGTGCTGCTCAACGCCGGCGCATCGGCCGCCCAGGTGGAGGCGGACACCGCGCTGCCGTCCGGCAGCTACGACAGCCATGCTTCCGCCGGCGGCACGTTCCTCGTCACGAACGGCAAGCTGGCCGGCAGCCTCGCGCCCGGCGCGATCGCGGTGCTGCAGCGCTAGCGCCGCCGGCGTCGACGGCAGGCGCGCAGCGGGAGCCCCGCTCCCGATACGAATCCCGGCAAGCGTTCGACCGGCTCTGCGGAGCCGGTCGAACGCTTTTTTTTCAGGACGACGATCCTCCTGCGGGCCGCGTTCGGCAAGCGGAGAAGGAGGGACTTTAGTCCGGCTTGACAGATTATGCAAAGGTTTGCATAATGAGGGGGACATCTAAGTGCAAGCGCTTGCATAAAGGGGGCGTCGAGCCTCGAAGCGCGACAATCCGGATGGAAGGAGGGGCTCGGGAAGGGGGAAGGCGCATGGCTTTCCTTTTATGAAAGCGTTTTCCAATAAAGGCGGCGCATGCCGCTGCCTCATTTCAGAATGCAAAGGAGAATGGTTGATGTTCAACAAGCTTAGATCCCGCTGGGGAATCGCCCTGGCCGGAGCGCTGCTGCTCCAGACGATCGCCGGAGCGGGGCTCGCGCCGGGAAGTCCCTCTGGACTCGCCGCCGGGACGGCTGCTGCGGCGGCACAGGAGTACGGCTTGCCGGCGGACGCCAAGGACGGCGTCATTTTCCATGCCTGGAACTGGTCGTTCGACAACATCAAGGCGCAGCTCCCGGCGATCGCGGCCGCGGGCTTCAAGTCGATCCAGACGTCGCCGATCCAGGGAAACAAGGAGCCGCTCAAGGAAGGCAGCCAGTGGTGGGTGCTGTACCAGCCGACGAACTTCGCGATCGGCAACGCCCAGCTCGGCAATCGCGAGCAGTTCCGCCAGCTGTGCGCGGAGGCGGAGAAGTACGGCATCGACATCATCGTCGACGTCGTCGCCAACCATACGGGCAATGCCGGCGGCGGCAGCCTGACGTACACGCCGGCGACGAACGTCGATCCGGATATCCGGAACAACACCTCGTATTGGCATGAGGCGCGCGGCGTCGACAACTGGAACGACCGCTGGCAGGTGACGCAATGGGGCATCGGCCTGCCGGACCTGAATACCGGCAGCCAAGGGCTGCAGGACAAGGTGATCGCGTTCCTGAACGATGCCGTGGCGCTCGGCGCGGACGGATTCCGCTTCGATGCCGCCAAGCATATCGAGCTGCCCGGCGATCCGGGAGGCTCGAACTTCTGGCCGCGAGTGCTCGGCTCGCTGAGCAGCCGGCAGGAGCTGTTCGTCTACGGCGAGGTGCTGCAGGGCGGGGCGGACAATTTTGCCGGCTATGCGGACTACATGAGCCTGACGGCTTCGAGCTATGGACATGAGGTGCGGCGGGCAGTCGGCTTCGGCGGCAGTCCGAACGTGGCGCTCGCCCAGCCGTTCCAGGCCGGCAGCGTGAACCCGTCCAAGCTGGTGACGTGGGTCGAGTCGCATGACACCTATGCCAACGACAGCGGCGAATCGACCGGCATGACCGACTATCAGCTGAAGATGGGCTGGGCGCTGATCGCGGCGCGGGCGCAGACAACGTCGCTGTTCTTCGACCGCCCGGCCGGCAGCGGCAAGTTCGGCAGCCCGCTCGGCCAGCCGGGACGCGGCCTCTGGCGCGACGGCGACGTGGCGGCGGTGAACAAGTTCCACAACGCGATGGCCGGCCAGGGCGAGTACCTGCGCACGCAGGGCAGCCAGACGATGCTGGTGGAGCGGGGCGCGAAGGGCGTCGTCATCGTCAATCTCGGCGGAGAGATCCGGATCGACTCGCCGACGAATCTGGCGAGCGGCACCTATGCGAACCGCGCTTCCGGCGGCGGCAGCTTCACGGTGTCCAGCGGCCGCATCACCGGCACCCTCGGCGGCGGCAAGATCGCCGTCCTGTATCAGGACGCGGCGCCAAGCCCGAGTCCGACGGCCGCGCCATCCGCGACGCCGAGTCCGAGCGCGACGCCGAATCCGACTGCGGCGCCGAGCCCGACGCCGAGCGCCACGCCGGTGCCGACGCCGACGCCGGCCGCGGGCATCGTCGTGCACTTCTACAAGCCATCCGGATGGGGAACGCCGAGCGTTTATTATTATGACGACAGCGTCAGCCCGGTCCGCACCGGTCCGGCCTGGCCGGGAACGGCGATGACGGACGAGGGAGACGGCTGGTACCGCTACGCGCTCCCTTCCTGGAGCCAGGCCAAGGTCATCTTCAGCTCCAACGGCGCTCAGCAGCCGGCGGCGCAGCAGCCGGGCTATGCCGTCTCCGGGAGAGAAGCGTGGATCAAGGACGGCGCGGTCAGCGCGGCGAAGCCGGAGCAGGGGCTGGTGCAGGTGACATTTACGATTCAGAACGCCGCGACGGTCATGGGCCAGAACGTGTTCATCGCCGGCAGCATCGCCGAGCTGGGCGGCTGGGACCCCGCGAAGGCGGTCGGACCCGGCTCGGCGGCGGCCTATCCGACCTGGACCGTCACGGCGAAGCTGCCGGCCGGGGCGAACATCGAGTTCAAGGAGATCAAAAAGGACGGATCGGGCGCTGTCGTCTGGGAAAGCGGATCGAACCGGATCTATACGGTGAGCGCGTCCAATCCGAACGTCACGTTTTCCTTTCGGCCGTGAACCATGAATGCCGCTGAAGGTTAAGCATGTGCAAAAAAAACGTCTGGCAGGGCTGGGGCGTGCGGCATCCTTTCATTATCTTTTTGGCCGCGATCTGCTACAATGGAGGCTGATTAGAGTCGCGAGCGGCTCCGGCAGCGCCGGGGCCGAGCGATCAGCCGACGGGCGCTTGCCGGAGCCGATCCACCTTCCGGAAGCTTAATAGGGAAGCCGATGCGAGTTCGGCGCGGTCCCGCCACTGTAGCGCCGAGCGGCCGCCCGCTCCACTGCGATCCGAGAGAGGAGAGCGGGAAGGAGGGCGGTCCCGCGATGAAGCGAAGCCAGGAGACCTGCCCGCCGGCGCAAGACCGGTCTTGCCCACGAGGATGGGAGGATGCCGGCCGCCGCGCGTCCGCTTCCATCCGCGAAGCCGGCCATGAGGCAGCTTTTTCGGCATCTTTCCGCCAGCGGCGGGAGGATGCTTTTTATTTTCCGGACGTCCGCGTCCGGCGGCAGGGAGATGCATGGGATGCACAGCTTCAGCGAGTGGTTGAAACGAAAGCGCAAAGCCCTCGGCGCGCTCGCCGCCGTGCTCGTCGTGGCCGGCACGGCCTGGCTGTATGCCGGCGCGGCCGGCAGCGGAGACGGCGGAGGCCGGCTGGCCGAGCGGCAGCAGGCGGAGCCGGACGGCGGGGTCGCGGCGGAGCGCCAGCCGCCGGATGCGGGAGCCGGCGGCGAGGCCGGCACGGCGGCGAGCCCGGACGGCGGCAGCGCGCAGCCGGCGGCGAGCGCCGAGCCGGGCGCTGGCGGCTCGGCGGGGCCGCAGCCGTCCGCCGGAGCGGCGGAGCCGCCGACGGGCGGCGGCACGGGCACGGCGCAGCCGTCCGCGACGCCGGCGGCAGGCGGCAGCGGCGGAGCCTCGCCGCCAGCGCCTGCGGGCAGCGCGGCAACGTCTCCGCGGCCGGCCGCCTCGCCGGCAGCGCCGCCAGCGGCGGGGGCGTCGCCGTCCGCCGCGCCGGCGAGGACGGCGCCGCCGCCCTCAGGCGCCAAGCCGGGCGGCGGCTCGGCTGCGGCCAGCCCGGCGGCGAAGCCGTCTCGGGCGGACACGGTGTCTTTGAGCGTGACGGGCCCGGCGGAGACGGGCGCGATCTTGTCCAAGCAGGCGATCGCGGTCGAGAAGGGCGACACCGTGCTGGACGTGCTCAAGAGGGCGACGCGCGCGGCGAAGGTGCAGATGGAGTACAGCGGCGAAGGGGCGGGGGCGTACGTGAGCGGCATCGGCAACGTGTACCAGTTCGATGAAGGACCGGGCAGCGGCTGGCTGTACAGCGTTGGCGGCGAGTTCCCGAGCAAGAGCGCCGGCGCGGTGAAGGTGGAGCCGGGCGACGTCATCGAGTGGCGGTACACGCTCGACTACGGCGACGATCTCGGCGCGCCGAGCGCCCAGCAGGGCGGCGGCTGATGGTTTTCGGCTTCGCCAGCCTGCATCCGCGCGTCTCTTTCGCCTACTTCGCGCTGCTGCTGCTCTGCTGCATGCTGCTGAGGCACCCGGTGCTGCTCGCGGCGACGCTGGCGGCGGCGCTGCTGCTGAACCTGTCGCTGGACGGCGGCCGCAGGCTGCGCCGGAGCCTGCCCGCGTATCTGCTGATCGCGCTGCTCGCCGCCGTCGCCAATCCGCTGTTCTCCAGCCGCGGTGAGACGATCCTGTTCTATCTGCGCGACCGTCCGGTGACGCTGGAGGCGATCGCGTACGGCGGACTGTCGGCGGCGGCGCTGCTGAGCCTGCTGCTCGTCTTCACGGCGTTCAACCTCGTGCTGGACTCCGGGCGTCTGCTGCGCCTGCTCGCGCCGGTCGCTCCGCAGACGGCGTTCGCGGTGACGGTGTCGATGCGCTTCGTGCCGCTGCTGACGCGCCGGCTCGGAGAGATCCGGTCCGTGCAGCGGGCGCTGGGCGACCTGCCGGAGGGCATGGGCCGCCGCCGCTACCTGCGCGAGGGGATGGAGACGCTGCATGCGCTCGTCGCCTGGTCGCTCGAGGAGGCGCTGCAGACCGCGCTGTCGATGCGCGCCCGCGGCTACGGCATCGGCCCGCGCAGCAGCGCCGACGTCTCGCGGCTGGACGGCCGGGACTGGGCGTTCCTATGGGTGCTGCTGCTGCTCGGCTGCAACATCATCATCGGACGCGCGTCGGGCGTCCATGCCTATGAGGCGTACCCGCGGCTCGAGCCGCTGCAGGAGACGCCGCTCGGCTGGGTGCATCTGGGCTGCTATCTGCTCTTTCTGGCGCTGCCCGTCCTCATGAACGGAAAGGAGAGGCTGCATTGGCGTCTTATCAGATCGAAGATGTAAGCTTCCGCTACGCCGGCTCGGCGGAGCCGAGGCTGGAGGACGTGCGCCTTTCCATCGGGGAAGGCGAGTTCGTGCTGCTCTGCGGGCCGTCGGGCTCGGGCAAGACGACGCTGCTGCGCCAGCTCAAGCGCGAGGCCGCGCCGGCGGGCGAGCGGACGGGCGCCATCCGCTACGCCGGCGAGCCGCTGGAGGCGCTGGACGAGCGCCGCTCCGCCGAGGAGATCGGCCTGGTGTTCCAGGATCCGGACAGCGGGATCGTCATGAGCACGGCGTGGCAGGAGCTGACGTTCGCGATGGAGAACCTCGGCTACCCGGCGGCGGCGATCCAGCGGCGGCTGGCGGAGCTCGTGCCGTTTTTCGGCATCGAGAGCTGGCTGCATCGGGATGTCGGCGAGCTGTCGGGCGGGCAAAAGCAGCTGCTCAGCCTGGCGTCGGTCATGACGCTGCGCCCGCGCGTGCTGCTGCTCGACGAGCCGACGGCGCAGCTCGATCCCGTCGCCGCGCGCGAGTTCATCGGGCTGATCGCCCGGCTGAACGAGGAGCTCGGTTTGACGGTCGTCATCTCCGAGCACCGGTACGAGGATCTGTTTCCGCTGGCGAGTCGCGTCGTGCTGCTGCGCGAGGGCCGCGTCGCGGTCGACGCGCCGCCGCGCGAGGCGGCGCTGGCGATCTGGCGCGAAGGCCGCGCCGAGTCGGCTCGCGTGCTGCCGTCGGCGGCGCGGCTTTGCCTCGGCGCGGAGCCGCTGGCGCCGTCGGCGGAGCGAGTGCCGCTGACCGTGCGCGAGGGCCGCGCCTGGCTGCGCGATGCGCTGGAGCGCCTCGGGCCGGAGCTCGGCCGCGGTCGAGGCGGCGGGCCGGCGGCGATGGCGGCCGAGCGCGCCGGCGCCGCCGCTTCGGCGGGGGCCGCCCCGAGCGGGGACTCAGCCTCCGCTGCTCCCGACGAGCCTCCGCTGCTGGAATGCCGCGACCTCGTCTTCGCCTACGCCAAGGACGAGCCGCTCGTGCTCTCGCGGCTGTCGCTGCAGGTGCGGCGCGGCGAGTGGATGGCATTGTTCGGCAGCAACGGCGCCGGCAAGTCGACGCTGCTCAAATGCATCGCCGGCGCGCTCGAGCCGCAGCGCGGCCGCATCCTGCTCGGCGGCGAGCCGCTCTCCGCCGGCAGCTCGCTGCGCAGCCTGCTGCGGCTCCGCAAAGGCTCCGGCGAGCCGCCGCAGCGCGGCCTGGCCGCGCCAGACGCGCGTCCGGCAGGGCGAAGCGGCGGGGCTGCCGGCGCCGACGCGGACGCTGCACGCGGCCCCGGCTCGCCGGACGCCAGCGCCTTGGCGGGGCGCGAGCCGTCCCGCGGCGCGGCCTCCTTGCGCCGCCGCATCGGCTACGTCGCGCAAAATCCGCTGCTTTATTTCACCCGCGATACGGTCGGCGCCCAGCTCGAGGACCGGCTGCGCCGGCTCGGGCTGGAGGAGGCCGCCTCGCCGCTGGCGGAGCTGGAAGCGCTGCTGGAGCTGGAAGGGCTGCGCGGCCGGCATCCGTACGACATCAGCGGCGGCCAGCAGCAGAAGCTGGCGCTGCTGCTCGTGCTGCTTGGCGAGCCTGAGCTGCTGCTGCTCGACGAGCCGACCAAAGGGCTCGATCCCGAGTCCAAGCATCGTCTCGCCGGTCTGCTCGGCCGCATCCGGGAGCGCGGCACGACGCTGCTCATGGTCAGCCATGACGTCGAGTTCGCCGCCGCCCATGCCGACCGCTGCGGGCTGCTGTTCGACGGGCGCATGGCGGGACTGCAGCCGACGCGCGCGTTCATGAGCGACAACTACTACTACACGACGTCGGTCCGGCGCGTCGCCGGAGAGCTGCTGCCGGAGCTGCTGACGCTGAAGGATCTCGGCCATGCCTAAGCGCTCCGCGGAAAGAAGCTCGTCGCTGCACAGCTCCGGCATGGGCGGAGTCTACGCGCTCTGCCTGCTCGGCGCGCTGGCGCTCATGGGGCTGGCGATGTGGCGGCGAGAGCTGTATTTGCCGCTCAGCCTGGCGATGATCGCGCTGGCGATGCTGCCGTTCTTCATCCGCTTCGAGCGGAGGAAGCTGCGGGCGGAGGAGCTGCTGCTCGTCGCCATGCTCGGCGCGATCGCGGCGGTGAGCCGCATCCCGTTCGTCGCGCTGCCGAGCGTGCAGCCGGTATCGTTCATCGTCATCATGGCGGCGCTCGTGTTCGGAGCCGAGTCCGGCTTTCTCGTCGGCGCGATCGCCGCGATCGTCTCCAATCTGTTCCTCGGCCAAGGCCCGTGGACGCCGTGGCAGATGTTCAGCTGGGGCATGATCGGCTTCACCGCCGGGCTGCTGCGCCATACCCGACTCATG
The DNA here is from genome assembly GCF_037965485.1 of Paenibacillus sp. FSL W8-1187. NCBI lineage: Bacteria > Bacillati > Bacillota > Bacilli > Caryophanales > Paenibacillaceae > Paenibacillus > Paenibacillus sp. FSL W8-1187. The sequence goes on along the minus strand of NZ_CP150181.1, from coordinate 4,856,895 downwards.
GGCAGCGCGTGGGGCAGGGCGGCGTTCGGCTTCGCCTGGGGCTTCCTGTTCGGCTGGGTCATGAACCTGTGGGGGCTGCTCGGCTTCATCGGCGACCTGAGCTGGCCGGCGATCGCCGCCTCGTATGCGGCGAGCTTTCCGTTCGACCTGGCGCATGCGCTCAGCAACGTCTTTTTCCTGATGCTGTTCTCCGGCATCTGGCTGAGGATTCTTGGCCGCGCCAAGCGCAAATACGGGCTGCTCGATCCGTAGCGGCAGGCCGCAGGCACGCTGCAGACTTGGGCCGCATGCCGCATCAATCCCCTAATCAGGACCGAAAACGGCCCTGGACGAGCCGCCCTGCGCGCATCGCTTTTCCGCCGCGAGCGCAAGCGCAACCGTAAAAAACCGTTTCCGGCCGCGAGTGGCGGGGAAACGGTTTTTCGGCGTTCCAGGCGCGGCCGAGCCGCCGAAGCATGGGCTCAGCGCTAGAGCTTATACCCGAGCGAATCCAGCAGCCAGTTCAGCGAGATGATCGCGACGGCCAGATGAAGCAGCAGCACCAGCCAATCCTTGCGGGACATCTTCAAGTCCTGGACGAAGCTGTAGACGGCCCAGACGAGCAGCACCAGATAGGAGAGCTGAAGCAGGATGGTCGGCATTCGTCATTTCCCCTCTCGGCAAGTTGTGGAAGCGGACTTGCTGGTATAGCATATGTGGAGACGACGAGCGATAGGACGAAGGAGGAAAGAAAATGTGAAAGCGCTTGCGATCGGCATCGCCGGAGGAACCGGCAGCGGCAAGACGACGCTGGCCCGCTGGCTGCAGGAGCAGCTGTCGGGCTCCGGCCGGAGCCTCGAGGTCCTGCAAATGGACCGCTTCTACAAGCCGGTCCGCCCGCTCGGCAAGGGTCCTTTTTCCGATGCGGCCTACGAAGACTTCAACACGCCCGAGGCGGTCGACTGGGGAGCGGTGTCCGCCCGTCTCGACGAGGCGCTGGAGAAGAGGGACGCCGTCATCGTAGAAGGCTTCCTCGCCTTTCACGACGAGCGGCTGCGGGAGCGATTCGACCTGCGGGTATTCGTCGACTGTCCGTCGGACGAGCGGCTCGCCCGCCGTCTGGCCAAGTTCAAGCCCGGGCGCTACAGCCAGGAGCAGCTCATCCGGGAGTATCTCGACCTCGTCCGTCACCGTCACGACCTCTATGTCGAGCCGACCCGCTGGCATGCCGATCTCGTGCTGAACGGCTCGGCTTCCGGCGGACGGGGAGCGGCGGTGCTGCTGGAGTGGATGGAGGAGGAGCTGCGGAGGCGGCCGACGAATTCCACCAGAACGAAGGTGGAGTAGCGATGATTCCGCGATGGTGCCGCCATGCCGGCTTCCATGTGACCACCACGAAAAGGAGGGCATCTTCATGGAAAAGAAATGGATCCACGCTCCGTCCGCTTGCGGGACGGAAATCCGCTGCCGCCTGGTCCGGCAGGAAGGCGGAGGCAGCCGCTCGTTGGCCGTCCTGTTTCCCGGCCGCGGCTACTCCTGCGACATGCCGGTGCTTTATTATGCCGGGAAGTCGGCGATGGAGGCGGGCTACGACCTCTTGAACCTGGAATACGGCTACCAGGCGGCGCGCCGGGAGCCGAAATCATTCGAGGAAATGACGGCAGCCGCGAGCGCCGACTGCGCGGAGGTGCTGCGGCCGCTGCTGGAGCGGTATGACCGCCTCGCCTTCATCGGCAAAAGCATCGGCACCGTCGTCTCCGGCCTGACGCTGGAGGCGCTGAAGGAGGAGGGCAAAGAAAAGGAAATCCGCCATCTCTTCCTCACTCCGCTCGCCCAGACGATCCCGTTCATGCTGCAGTATGGCGGACTTGCCGTAGCCGGCACGAACGATCCGGCCTTCGGCCCGGAAGAGCTGCGCCGCATCGAGGCGGCCGAAGGAATCGAGCTGCTGCAGCCCGAGGGAGCCGACCACGCGCTCGAGACCGGCGAGGCCGGACAGTCGCTGGACATGCTGCGCATGGTCTTGGCCGGGATGGAGTCATGGCTGCGTCGAGGCGCGGCGGGAAGCGGGGAGCGAGCGTGAGGCGGAGAAGGCACAGAAGCGGCGATGCGCAGGCCGTAGTCGAGCTGCACGCCGAGCTGTACGGACGGGAGCGGGGCTACGACGACTCGTTCCGAGCGTTCGTCGAAGACAGCGTGAACGGATTGGTCGGCCGGGACGATCCTCGGGAGGCGTTATGGATTGTGGAGTCCGGAGACCGCCATCTCGGGTCGATCTGCCTCAAGAAAGCGGACGAGTCGACCGCTCAGCTGGGCCTTTTTCTCCTTCATCCGGATGCGAGAGGCACAGGGCAGGGAAGGCGGCTGCTGGAGGAGGCGCTTCGTTTCGGCGTGGAGCAGGGGTATCGCAGCGTCATGCTGTGGACGAATTCGGAGCTCGTGCAAGCCCGATCCTTGTATGCCTCCTTCGGCTTCGAGCGGGTCGAGGAGCGGGTGGCGTTCCTGTCCGGTCGGGAGATGACGGAGGAAAGATGGGAGCGGAGCCTCGAAGCGCCGATCGGGGGCGATTCCGCGTTCAAGCCGACCGCCAGTCCCGATCCGTCCCCGGCCGCGGACCCGGCCGCGGAAACGGTCATGGACCCGGCTGCGGAAACATTCATCTACCTCATCCGCCATGCGGAATCGGCCTACCGCCATGGCGAGGAGCGCAGCCGCGGCTTGACCGATGCCGGCCGGGCGGAGGCGCGGCGAGTCGCGGATCGGCTGCGGTCAAGGCCGATTCGGGCCGTCTATTCCAGTCCGTACGAACGGGCGCTCCAGACGGTGCGGCCGCTGGCCGAGACGCTCGGCATCGGCGTCGTCGAGCTGGAGCCGCTGCGGGAGCGGGCGATGGCGGACGAGTCCGCCGCGCTGTCGTGGGCGGAGGTGCAGGAGGCGATGCGGCGTTCGTTCGAGCAGCCGGAGCTGGCTTTGCCGGGCGGCGAGTCGCTGCGCGAGGCGCAAAGGAGCGTCGCGGCAACAGCAGCGAGCCTGCTGCGCGCGCATCCGGGCGAGTCGATCGCCCTCGGCACGCATGGCCGGATCATGGCGGCGCTGCTCGCTCATTATGATCCGAGCTTCGGCTTCGACGCCTGGCAGTCGCTGTCGATGCCGGACGTGTACCGCCTGACGTTCCGGGACGGCCGCTTCGCCGGAATGGAGCGGATCTGGAGCGACGGCGAGGGCGAGCCGGAGCCCCGCCCATGAAGCTCTATCATTTCAGCGAGGAGAGCGGCATCGGCGCGTTCCGCCCGCGGGTGAAGGCGAACCGGACCGAGCTGCCGCCGGTCGTGTGGGCGATCGACGAGGAGCGCGAGTTCACGTTCTGGGTGCCGCGCGCCTGCCCGAGGATCGTCTACTGGAGGAGCGAGGACATGGCGGCGGAGGACGAGCGGCGCTTCTTCGGCGCCACGTCCGCGCCGGCGGTCATGACGGTCGAGACCGGCTGGCTGGAGCGCATCCAGACGACGGCGCTGTACCGCTACGAGCTGCCGGCGGACGGCTTCGAGCGGTTCGACGAGATTGCCGGCTACTACATTTCCCGCATGGAAAAAATCCCGTCCTCCGTGACCCGGATGACGGGACTGCTGGAAAGGCTGGCCGCCTCCGGCATCGAGCTGCGCCTGACGCCAAGCCTGCATCCGCTGCGCGAAGCGCTGCTCGGCTCCTCCGTGACGCGCTTCGGCATCCATCAGTTCGGCAACGCCTCGCCGCCTTCTCCTTGAATGCCGCTGCCGCGGATCAGCTCGGCCAAGGCGGCAGCCGCCGGAGGCAGCGGCTCGCCGCGCCGGGTGCAGAGGGCGATGCTGTTGTGCAGCCGCACGCCCTCGACCTCGACGCGGCTCAGCTCGCCTCGCCGCACGGCGTCGCGCACGACGAGCGAGGAGACGAAGCTGGCCCCGTACCCGGCCGCGACGGCGCGGATCGACTCATGCAGGCCGTTGAACTGCAGCGAGATCGTCGGCTCGGGCACGCTGTGCGTCCGGCACAGCGCCAGCAGCCGCTCGCGGGTCGAGCTGCCCGGCTCGCGCTGCACGAACGGCTCGGCGACCATCCGCTCCAGCGGCACCGTCCGGCCGGCGTAGCGATGATCGGGAGAGACGACGAACCAGAGCTCGTCGCGAAAAAGCTCCTCCGAGCGGATGTCCGCCGGATGGACCTCGGGCAGGCCGCCGTACAGCGCCAGGTCGACCTCCACGGCGAGCAGCAGCCGCATCGCCTCGCTCGAGTTGGTCGTCCGCACGCTCAGCTCGACGTCGTCGTACCGCTGCCGGAAGCGGGCGAGCCAGGCCGGGAGCAAGTAGTTGGCCGGCAAATAGGTGGCGGCGAGCCGGATCTGGCCCAGGCTGCCTTCAGCGTAGCCGTGCGCCAGCCGCTCGATCTGCTGCTCCACGGCGAACAGCCGCCGAGCCAGCTCGTCGACCTGCCGGCCGGCGTCGGTCAGCCGGATGCCGCGTCCGTCGGGCTCCAGCAGCCGGACGCCGAGCTCGCCTTCGAGCTTGCGGATCTGCGACGTAATCGCCGGCTGGCTGATGCGCATCCGCTCGGAGGCGCGGGTGACGCTGCCGGTATCGGCGACATGGCGGAACAGGCGCAGCGCGTGCAGGTTCATTCGATGGAAGCCCCCTTTGCTTGCTCACGCCTCTCCGAAGCGCGCATCGAACTCATGGCGCAGCATGCCGTAGATGAGCTCGTCGTGCCGGCGGCCGTTCGTGAAGATCTGCTCGCGCAGCCGAGCCTCCAGCTGGAAGCCGAGCGCTTCCTGGAAGCGCATCGACGCCTCGTTGAAGGCGTACACATGGGCGGTCGCCTTTTCGTAGCGGAGCTCGTGAAAATAATACCGGAGCAGCAGGCGCACCGCCTCCGTCGCGTAGCCGCTGCGCCAATGCGGTCGGAACAGCGCGATGCCGTAGCGGAAGCTGCCGTCGCGCGGCTCGCAGTGATGCGCGTCCAGGCTGCCGACGAGCTCGCCCTCCAGCGTCTCGACCGCGAGCGAGATGTTGTCGCCTTGCGGCTCCTCCTCGGCTTTCTTTTCCGCCCAGCGGCGAGTGCCCTCCTCCGAGCGGGGGAAGTACACCGCATCCGCCGCGCGCGCTCCTTCGGAATCCAGGTCGTTGTCGTGAAAAAGCTCCCAGTCCTCCGGCTCGATCGGCCTCAGCCGAACCTTGCTTCCTTGCCAGATGTACATCGTCGCACCGTCCTCTCGCCGTAGCATTCGACTCCACGCGGTCGATTCCTGCCGCGCCCGGGCGGGCCTTTCTTGCGGCTACTGCTCCGGCTGGCGGCGGTAGATGAGCTGGACGACGCCGGAGGAGAACGTCTTCGCTTCGATCAGCTCCAGCTCCAGCCGCTGCTTCATCTCCGTGAACAGCGGCTTGCCTGCTCCGAGCGCGACCGGATGGACCGACAGCCGGTATTCGTCCACGAGCCCTTGCTCGATGAACGTGGCGATCAGGCCGGCTCCGCCGTACAGCCAGATGTCTTTCCCCGGCTTCCGCTTGAGCTCGGCGACCTTCTCGCCGACGGAGTCATGGATGTAGACGGCGCCGCGAGCGGCCTTGTTCCGGTTCGTCGAAAAAACGTACTTCTCCTTGCTGTGGACGGCCGTCCACAGCTCCTTCTCGCTCGGCGCCGCGTCGTCCGACGGGGCATGCTCTCCCCAGAGCTCGTAGCTTTTCCTTCCATACAGGATCGTGTCGATCCGATCCAGGAACGCCAGGAACTCCATGTCGGGGTCCATGATGCACCAGTCCGTCTCCCCTTGCTTGCCTTCGATGAATCCGTCCAGCGTCACGGCCAGATCGAGAATGATGTTGCGTCCCATGGGCTCAGCTCCTTTTTGGATTGAGCTTGATCATAAGCGAGGAATAGGACATCTTTCGGCTTATTCCAGCCTGCTTTATTCATTACTTTCAATTATGGATCTCTTCTAATCTTATATTATACTTATCGATTGCGTTCGCATACCCTAGAGACATGAAGCCGGCTTCAACTCGGAGTCAAGGGAGAGGGCATGCATGAAACGAATCTGGAAGGATGTCGACCGTTACCTGGAGGAAAGGCTGTGCGGAAGCGAGCCGGAGGCCGAGGCGCTGGACGCGGCGCTGCTGGCGAACCGCGAGGCGGGACTGCCGGCGATCGACGTCTCCCGCAGCCAAGGCAAGCTGCTGCAGCTGCTCGCGCGTTTGAGCGGGGCGCGGCGCGTGCTGGAAATCGGCACGCTCGGCGGCTACAGCACGATCTGGCTGGCGGGAGCGCTGCCGGCGGACGGACGGCTGATTACGCTCGAGCTGGAGGCGGAGCATGCCGAGCTCGCCCGCGGCAACCTGCGCCGCGCCGGGCTGGAGCGGCTCGTCGAGGTGCGGCAAGGAGCGGCGCTGGACAGCCTCGACGAGCTGATTGCCGATGGGGAAGAGCCGTTCGACTTTATTTTCATCGACGCCGACAAGCCGAACAATCCCGTCTATCTGGAGCGGGCGCTGAGGCTGTCCCGTCCGGGAACCGTCATCATCGCCGACAATATCGTGCGAGGCGGGGAGGTCGTCGACGGCAAGAGCACGGATCCCCGCGTGCAGGGCATCCGCAAGTTCCTGGAGCAGCTGGGCGCGGATCGCCGGCTGTCGGCCGCGGCCTTGCAGACGGTAGGCGGCAAAGGCTACGACGGCTTTGCGGTGGCGATCGTGAACGGGCTGGAGCAGGACAGGAGCCTTCTCGACGCATGAAGCGGCGGGGCGGCTCGCGTGGGCGGCAGCGGGAAGTCGAAGCGTCCGCTCGGACGTCCGGGCGACGGACGCACGGCGACGACCGTTAGCGGCGTCAATGTATCGGTGCGTTGACTGTTCATGGCGCGAATGGCGGGTCGTTCTTCCTGTTCGCTCGCAACATCCATGCCCCCTTCACCCGATCCCGCCGCAAGATTCTCCAATGCCTCGCCGGATGGTACAATGAACAACGTTGAAATCGTTCATTTAAGGGGCTGGGAAAGGCATGAACAAGCACTATGAGCAAGTCAAGGAGTTCCATGCGGCGTTCGGAGCGCCGGTGGCGGCAGCGCCGTCGATGGCTGCCCGGGGCGAAGGAGACGCTGTAGCCCAAGCGGCTGCGGCGACTGAAGAGCTGGCGGGGCGAATGAAGGCCGCCTCCTTGCGCGGCGAAGGCGGCAGAGCGCTGGCGCGGGCGTCCTGGATGGCCGAGGAGCTGGCTGAATTCCTTGCCGCCGAGACAGTCGAGGATCAGGCGGACGCGCTGATCGACCTGATGTACTTCGCGCTCGGCACCTTCGTCGAGATGGGCGTGGAGCCGCAGCGGCTGTTCGAGATCGTGCATGGAGCCAATATGGCCAAGCTCGGTCCGGACGGCAAGCCGATCTACAACGAGCAGGGCAAGGTCGCCAAGCCGGCGGGCTGGCAGGCGCCCGAGCCGCAGCTGATCGCCGAGATCGAGCGCCAGCGCGAGCGTGCGGGCTCGGTTGGCTGAAGCGGGAGGATAGGTGAGGACGCCAAAAAGCGGAGCCGGCAGCGGCTCCGCTTTTTGGCGTTCCCGCCCGCCGAGGGACTGCGGGAGATGGGCGGTGCGCCCCATCCTTGGAAATTCATCCTGACCCTAATGATACCTGGAAGCGCTATTCGGCGTTTTAGAAGGCTTTTTCGCAGCCAACGATACGGAGGAGCGCTATTTTGTCGAAAAAGCGGATTTGGGAGCGAATTTCGCAGCAATAAGGTCTGTCCGTATCGTTACCATTCCATTCGGCGCAAATCGGACGGAATAAGGTCTGTGAGTATCATTAGCTTGCGGAGCAGGCGTACGGAAACGACCGCCTCGCTCGTCGCGATAGGCAGGTCCGGCGGCACGGCGGGGCCAGCGGCAGGTCCAGCGGCGAGCCTGGTCGGGCCAGCAGTAGGTCTGGCCAGCGGCAGGTCCGGCGGCGAGCCTGGTCGGGCCAGCAGCGGGTCCAGCGGCGGGTCGTCCGCAGCCTTTGCGCCGGTCCGGAGAAGCGGATCGCCTTTGCCTAGAGGCCCATCGCCGCGAACGCCTCGGCGGCGGCTTCGAGCGTGCGGGCGATGTCCTCGTCCGTATGGGCGGTCGTCAGGAACCAGGCCTCGTACTTGGACGGGGCGAGGCAGACGCCGCGCTCCAGCATGAGGCGGAAGAAGCGCGCGAACGCTTCGCCGTCCGTATCCTGCGCCTCGTCGTAGTTCGTCACCGGATGATCGCAGAAATGCGTCGAGAACGAGCCGCGGATGCGGTTGACCGTCAGCGGCACGCCGTGGCGCGACGCCAGGTCCGCCAGGCCGTCGGCGAGGCCGGCCGCCAGCCGGTCCATGCGCTCGTAGACGCCCGGCTGCTGCAGCACCTCCAGGCAGGCGATGCCGCTCGCGATCGAAGCCGGATTGCCGGCCATCGTGCCGGCCTGATAAGCGGGGCCGAGCGGAGCGACCTGCTCCATGATGTCCTTGCGGCCGCCGTAGGCGCCGATCGGCAGGCCGCCGCCGATGATTTTGCCGAGCGCCGTCAGATCCGGCTCGATCGCCGCTGCGTCGGGGAACGCGCCGAACGTCTGCGCCGTGCCGTAGTGGAAGCGGAAGCCGGTGATGACCTCGTCGTAAATGACGACCGCGCCGGCCGCGCGCGTCAGGCGGCACAGCTCCTCGAGGAAGCCGGGCTTCGGCATGACCATGCCGAAGTTGCCGACGATCGGCTCGACCATGACCGCCGCCGTCTCGCCGCCCCAGCGCTCCAGCGCGGCCTTCAGGGCGTCGATGTCGTTGAACGGCACGGTGATGACCTCGCTCGCGATCGACTGCGGGATGCCCGCGCTGTCGGGGATGCCGAGCGTGGACGGGCCGGAGCCGGCGGCGACGAGCACGAGATCGGAGTGGCCGTGGTAGCAGCCGGCGAACTTGATGATCTTGGATCGGCCGGTATAAGCGCGGGCGACGCGGATCGTCGTCATGACCGCCTCCGTGCCGGAGTTGACGAAGCGTACTTTGTCGAGGGAAGGAATCGCGTCCTTGAGCATGCGCGCCAGCTGGACCTCCAGCTCCGTCGGCGTGCCGTACAGCGTGCCGCTGGCGGCCGCGCGGCTGATCGCCTCGGTAATATGCGGATGCGCGTGGCCGGCGATGATCGGGCCGTAAGCGCAGAGATAGTCGATATACTGGTTGTCGTCGACATCCCAGAAGTAGGCGCCTTGGCCGCGCTTCATGACGACGGGCGCGCCGCCGCCGACCGCCTTGAACGAGCGGCTCGGGCTGTTGACGCCGCCGACGATATGCTGCAGCGCCTCGGCATGGAGCGCCTCGCTGCGGGCGCGGGAGGCGCCGGGGACGGCGAAGCGGCTGGCGGATGGGTTGGACATGGGAGAACCTCCTGATCGGTCTTGGGATGGTAGGGCATGAAAGAAGGAGAGCAGCTGGCTGCTCTCCCGATAAGGGTAGATTGGACGGTAGCTTTAAGGCGAAGCCGCATTCGACGAGGCGTTCTCGCCCGGCGAAGCGGACGGCTCAGGCGCGTTCTGATCCTCCGCCAGCACCTCCTGCACGTATTCGCGCAGCTTGTCCTCGCTCGTGATCGCGAGCACTGACGCGCCGCCGACACGCTCGTCGGCGAGCAGCTTGCTCGGCGGCAGCTGGGCGGTGCCGGCATTGTGCAGGCCGAGGCCGAGCTTGGCGAGGCGAGCCATTTCGTTTGCCGACAGGTTCGTCTCGACGAACGGGCTGACCTTGCGGATGATCGTGCTCAGCTGGGCGATGTTGCCGAAGTTCTGCATCTTGTCGGCGACCGCGCTCAGGAACTTGCGCTGGCGCTCCGTGCGCGTGAAGTCGCTCGTCGCGTCGTGGCGGAAGCGCACGTACTGCAGCGCCTGATCACCGTTCAGCTCCTGATAGCCCTTCTTGAGATGGATATCGTAGCGGTTGCCATCGGCGTTGTCGACGTAGTTCATGTCCTTCTCGACATCGATGTTGATGCCGCCGATCGCGTCGACGAGTGACTTGAAGCCTTCGAACTCCGTGTAGACGTAATACTGGATCTCAAGGCCGGTCAGCTCGCTGATCATCTGCATGCTCAGCTTGTAGCCGCCGTAGACGATCGCTTCGTTGGCGCGGCCCTGGCCATGGCCGGGGATGTCGACCCAGGTGTCGCGAAGCAGCGAGAACAGATGGGCCTTCTTGGTGACGGGATCGATCGACACGACGATCATCGAGTCGGAGCGCGCGGGCTCTTTGCTCGTTTTTTTCGCGCGTCCGTCTCCGCCCATGATGAGGATGTTCACGCGCTCGGTGCCTTCCCATTCCGGCGGCTTCTCCAGCTGCGAGTCGTTCTCGAATTGCTCGAAGATCGAATTTTCCGGGTCTTTTTGGAGATTGTTCAGGGCATTGTAATTGTCGACGATGAAGTAGGCGACCAGTCCGGCCATGACGAGCACGACGGCGAACAGCGACCAGAGCCAGGCGCGGCGCTTCTTTTTAGCCTTCGGCGGCTTGGGGGCGGCGGGTTTGACGCGTCCCGGGCCGTGCCGATCTTTTCTGCTTTCCATCCGGCGGTGATAGCTCCCTTCCCAAATAAAAGCTGCTTCGTACAAAATCGGCATCGGCCGCGGAAATCATGAACCGACGCGGCGGAAATCGACTTCAGGCGCGCTGTCCGCAGCGAGGCGCCGCCAATGGATCGCGAGGAAGCGCCAAGCGGCGCCGGGCATCCGGCAAGGATCCCGTCGCTTGCTTCCCCAAGCTGTCGTAACATATCATAAAATTATAAATCCGGGGTCGGCAGGACGCAAGCTTTGCCGCAGGATGAAGGAAATCCGTCATCCATTTCCCGGGAAATGTCGAGTCGCCTTACGAGAGGAGCACGCCATGAGCACCATGCCGGCCATAGAAGTGCGCGAGCTGCGCAAGCAGTTCCGCGTCCAGAAAAACCGAGAGGGGCTGTCCGGCGCCCTCAAGGATCTGTTCAAGCGGGAGTACCGGGAGGTCGCCGCCGTCAAGGACATTTCCTTCGAGATTCCCAAAGGGGAAATCTGCGGATACATAGGAGAGAACGGAGCGGGCAAGTCGACGACGATCAAGATGCTGACCGGCATCCTCGTCCCGACAGCCGGCCATCTGCGGGTTAACGGCTTCGTGCCGCACAAGGACAGGGAGAAGTTCGTCGGCGGAATCGGCGTCGTGTTCGGCCAGCGCTCGCAGCTGTGGTGGGACATCGGCGTTGTCGAATCGTTCCAGCTGCTGCGCAAGGTATACAAGGTGCCGGAGGCGGACTACCGCAAGCGGCTGGACGAGCTGACCGAGCGGCTGCAGCTCGGCGAGCTGCTCAACCGGCCGGTGCGCAAGCTCAGCCTCGGCCAGCGGATGCGCTGCGAGATCGTGGCGAGCCTGCTGCACAATCCGTCGATCCTGTTCCTTGACGAGCCGACGATCGGCCTCGACATCGTCGTCAAGACCGAGATCCGCGACTTCCTCAAGCAGCTCAACCGCGAGCACGGCACGACGATCCTGCTGACGACGCATGACCTGCAGGACATCGAGGCGCTGTGCACGCGCGTCATCATGCTCGACGACGGGCGCATCATCTACGACGGAGCGCTGGACGAGCTCAAAAGCCGCTGGAGCCGCGGCCGCGAGATCGTGTTCCAGTTCGGCGAGCGCGTCAAGCCGGCGCAGCTCGCGGAGCTGACGGACGGCCTGCCCGGCGTCAGCTGGCGGGCCGAGAGCGACGTGACGGCGGCGATGTGGCTGCCGCACGAGGTCAAGGTCGCCGACGCGCTCGCCCGCGTCGTCGGCGAGTCGCGCCTCGACATCCGCGACATGAAGATCATCGAGACGAACACGGACGACATCGTCCGCGAGATCTACCAGTCCGGCGACGCCGCTTCGCCGGGGCGGACGCGCGCGGCCGAGCTGGCGGAGGCGGAAGCGGACGCCGCAGCGGGAGCAGGCGCGGGAGTAGGCAAGTCCGCCGCGAATCGGACGGACGCAGCAGCGGCCGAAGCCGGCAACGGACGGGACGCGGCCGAAACGGCGGCCGATCCCGTCGAAGGCACGGATGCGCCCGCTGCGGGCCTGACTGGCGGCGAGCCGCATGCCGGCCCTTCGCAGCCGGCGGGCCGCGACGCGCTGGACGAGCCGGACCTGGCGGGCGAGGACAGCCTGACGGCGGCCGACCCGCAGCCTGTCGAGCCGGTCCAAGGCCCGGCCGCCGCGCCCGAGGCCGGCCGCGCGCCTTCCGGCAGCCCGGCCGCCGGAAAGGAGCCGATCCGCCGTGGGTAGCGCTTATGCGGATCTGATCCGCATCCGGTTCCTGATGATGCTCGCTTACCGCGTGAACTATTACAGCGGCATCATTATTTACGCGATTAATATTGGAGCCTATTACTTCCTGTGGGGAGCCATCTACGGCGGCCAGACGTCGCTCGCCGGCTTCACGGTCGGCCAGATGACGACGTACGTCGCCGTGTCGTGGATGGCTCGCGCGTTTTATTTCAACAACCTGGACCGGGAGATCAGCAATGAGATTCGCGACGGCAGCGTGGCGATCCAGATGATCCGCCCGTACAATTACCTCGTCGTCAAGATGATGCAGGGCTTCGGGGAAGGGCTGTTCCGCTTCCTGCTGTTCATGATCCCGGGCATGGCGCTCGCTTGCCTGCTGTTCCCGGTGCGGCTGCCGTCCGATCCGGCGACGTGGGCGGTCTATCTGGTCATGCTGTTCTTCGCTTTCCTCATCAACTCGCAGATCAACATCCTGACGGGGCTGGCGGCGTTTTTCGTCGAGAGCAGCGAGGGCATGATGCGCCTCAAGCGCGTCGCCGTCGACCTGTTCTCCGGCGTCATCGTGCCGATCAGCTTTTTCCCCGGCTGGCTGGGCGAGGCGATGAAGTGGCTGCCGTTCCAGGCGATCACCTACTTGCCGAGCTCGGTGTTCACCGGGCGCACGCCGGCCGGAGAAATTCCGGGCGTGCTCGGCATCCAGCTGCTCTGGTTCGTCCTGCTGCTCGTGCCGATCGCGCTGGTATGGCGGGCGGCCCGCAGACGGCTGTTCGTACAGGGGGGCTGACCGGACGATGAAAAAAATGCTGTTCTACCTGTCGCTGTTCTGGGATTACTTCAAGAACTACGCCAAAACGAAGCTGACGTACCGCGCCGACTTCTGGATCGAGGTGCTGGCGGATCTGAGCTTCCAGGCGGTCAATCTGGTGTTCATCCTGATCGTCTTCCAGCACACGCCGACGCTCGGCGGCTGGAGCGAGGCGGAGGTCGTGTTCGTCTACGGCTTCTTCATGGTGCCGTACGGCATTTTCGGCACGTTTTTCAACCTGTGGAACTTCAGCGACCGCTACATCACCAAGGGCGAGATGGACCGGATTCTGACGCGCCCGGCGCATAACTGGTTCCAGGTGACGCTCGAGAACATGGACCCGCCGTCGCTCATCGGCTCGCTGGCGGGCATCGTCATCATGGCGAGCTGCTGGGTCCAGCTCGGCTTGCCGCTGGAATTCTGGGACATCCCGGTCATGCTGCTGCTCGTCGCCGGCGCGGTGCTCGTCTACGGCGGGCTGTATACGGCGCTGACGGCAATCGCGTTCTACTCCGACGCGCCGACCGGCATCCTGCCGCTCATGTACAACATCCAGAACTACGGGCGCTACCCGATCAACATCTACAACAAGATCATCCGCTTCATGCTCACCTGGCTCATCCCGTTCGCCTTTGTCGGCGTCATCCCGGCCTCCTACTTCCTCGGGGACCATGGCGACGGCCTGGCGCAGCTGGCGCTGCTGACGCCTGTCATGGGCATCGTGTTCATGACGCTCGGCATGCTCGTGTGGAATCACGGCGTCAAGCGATACCGGGGAGCCGGCTCCTAAGCCGAAGCAGGATCCATGCGAAAGGAAGCTGACTTCATGACCCAACTTACGCTCGGCGAGCTTGCGCCGGACTTCACCCTCGCCGCCTCCGGGACGGACAAGCCGGAAGCTTCGCTGTCCGACTATCGGGGCCGCAAGGTCATCCTGTACTTCTATCCGAAAAACAACACGCCGGGCTGCACGCAGGAATCCTGCGATTTTCGCGATGCGATGCCGGCGTTCGCCGGCGCGGACGCGATCGTCCTCGGCATCAGCCCGGACAGCGTCAAGTCGCATGGCAACTTCCGCGCCAAGCACGGCCTGACGTTCCCGCTGCTGTCCGATCCGGATCACGCGGCGGCCGAGGCGTACGGCGTCTGGCAGCTCAAGAAGCTGTACGGCCGCGAGTACATGGGCATCGTGCGCTCGACGTTCCTCATCGACGAGGAAGGGCGTCTCGTCAAGGAATGGCGCGGCGTGAAGGTCGCCGGCCATGCCGCCGACGTGCTGCAGAGCCTCGCGCAAGCGGGCGCAGGCGAGGAATAGTCTCGAGGCGAGGCGTCCCAAGGATTCAGACGCGGGGCAGGATGCTTCAGGTTGTCCCGCCCCGGATTCGCCGCATACGTTGCAAGGCAGCCGCCTGGCCGATTTTCGGCCGGGGGCTGCTTTTTTTTATGAAATTGCAGGCCCTAAGATCCGCTGCGCCAGGAGCTGCGAGTCGCGCGGCCGGGGGCGGATCTCCGCTCATCCCGCCCAGCGATTGGTAAAAGACGGGCGGATTGGAAATAGTAATGGATAGCATCGTGCAGGAGGGGATCCGAAGTGAGGAAACGCGCGTCCGGTCGAACGAATAGGTGGAGAAAAAGGGGGGCTGCGGCGCTGGCTGGGACGCTGGTTTTCCTGTCGCTGCAGGCAGGAGCGGCGTCGGCGAAGGGGAGTTCAGCGGCCTTGCATTCAGCCGAGCGGCCGCCAGCATCGCAGGCCGCCGCCAAGCCGGCCGCGGTCGGACCGTTCCGACCGCTCGTGCTTGCGCATCGGGGCGCGTCCGCGGATGCGCCGGAAAACACGTTCGCGGCCTTCGAGCTGGCGCTGCGGCAGGGGGCCGACTACATCGAGCTGGACGTGCAGCTGTCGCGGGACGGAGTGCCGTTCGTGCTGCATGACGAGAAGCTGGAGCGGACGACGGACGGACGAGGCATCGCGTCGCGCCGGACGATGCGGGAGCTGGAGTCGCTCGATGCCGGCGGCTGGTTTGGCGAGGCGTACCGCGGGGAGCGGATTCCCCGCTTCGAGGAGGTGCTGCGCCGGTACGGCGGCAAGATCGGACTGCTGGTCGAGCTGAAGGATCCGCAGCTGCAGCCGGGGCTCGAGCGGGCCGTCGCCGCGGCGCTCATCCGCTTCGGCCTGACCGGAGAGCAGCGGCTGGAGGCGGGGGGACCGGGCTGGCGAAGAGCGCCGGTCATCGTACAGTCGTTCAGCCTGCCTTCGCTGAAGAGGCTGGGCGAGCTCATGCCCTCGGTGCCGCTCGGCGTCATCCTGTCGCGCGAGGAGGAGCTGGAGCAGAGCCGGCTGCATGAGATGGCCGACATCGCCACCTACGCGAACCTCCGCAAGCAGCTCGCCCAGCCGAAGCTCGTGCGCCGCGTCCACGGCTCGGGCATGGCCGTGTTCGTCTGGACGGTCGACCGCCGGCGCGAGGCGGTTCAAGCCGCCGCCGCCGGCGCGGACGGCATCGTGACGGACGGACCGGACCGATTCCGCGATTGGATCAAAAAAACACCGGACGGCATAAGGCGCCCGTCAGGCTCATAGAATCTAGCACTAGATTCGAGAGTAGGAAAGGGTGGACGGATATGGCGAAAAAGCTTGGCTTGCGGCTCCTGGCCGCGACGGCGGCGCTCGGCATCGGCTGGACGAGCCTCGGAGGAGAAGGAGGCGTCGAGCGGCCGCTGGCTGCGCCGCCGGCGGCGATAGGCGCGGCTCATGCCGCCGCAGGCAGCGGCGGCGAGGGAGGGGAAGGCGCGGCGGCAAGCGCGGCTCATGCCGCCGCAGGCAGCGGCGGCGAAGGAGGGGAAGGCGCTGCAAGCGCGGTCCGAGCGGGCGGGAGCGGAGCGGAAGCTCAAGCGGCAGGGGCTAGGTCGACTCGCGCAGCGATGGCCGCAGGCATCGGTTCCGCGCAGCCGGACAGCGAGGCCGCCTCTGCGGCGGCGCTCGACTCGCCTCAGCCGGAAATCGGCGGGGCGGAGCTGCTGGAGGCGCTGCGCCAGGCCGCGTCCAGAGCGTCCTCGACGGGCGCCGCTCCTGCCGCCGGGCAGCCCGGGGCTGTCGCCGCGAAGGCGAAGCCAGCCGCAGCCGCCAAAACCGTCTACCTGACCTTCGACGACGGACCGAGCGAGCATACGGCCCAGGTGCTGGACATCCTGCGCGAGCAGGGGATCAAGGCGACCTTTTTCATGGTGGGCCGTCAGGTGAAGGCCCATCCGGAGCTCGTCCAGCGGACGCGCGAGGAAGGCCATGCGATCGGCAACCATTCCTACGACCATGACTACAAGCAGCTTTACGGCAGCTTCCAGGGCTATGCCCGCCAGACGCTGCTCACGGAGCAGGCGCTGCTGGACGCTGGCGTCGCGACGACGCTCGTGCGGGCTCCGGGAGGCACGTATACGAACTTTGACGAAGGCTACTTCCGCGCGATGCGCGAGGCCGGCTACACGATGGCGGACTGGAACGTGGACAGCGGGGATTCCAAGCGGATCGGCGTGCCTGCGGCGGAGATCGCCGCCGGCGCGACGTCGGCGGCGCTCAAGCGGGAGATGACCGTGCTGCTCCATGACGGCACCGGCCACGGCGAGTCGGTCAAGGCGCTGCCGGCGATCATCGCTTTCTATCGCGCGCATGGATACGCGTTCGCGGCTTTGGACGGGGGCGGCGAGGCGCCGGTGTTTCCGGTCGCGGCCAAGCTGAAATGGAAACGGGAAGCGCCCAAAGCGGAGGAGATCGCCGCGCTGGCGGAGCGCAGCCGCGAGCTGCGGCGCAGTCCGGAGTGGCTGGCGGCCGCCGCGGACAGCGTGCCGGCCTGGAACGGCAGCGCGGCGCAGGCGGGCAAGACGGCGGAAGCGGATGCGAAGGCGGAGGCGAAGTCAGGCGCGAAGGTAGGCGTTGAAGCGAAGGCGGGAGCGGAGGCAGGAGCTGAGGCGGAAGTGAAGGCGGGAGCGAAGGCGGGAGCGAAAGCAGGAGCTGAAGCGGATGCCAAGGTGAATGCCGAAGCAGAAGGGAAAGCAAGTGCTGGAGCAAATGGATCCGCTTCTGCCAAAACCTACGGGACGCAGCTCGCCGATCTGCGGCTGCACGGCGCGACGGGCGAGACGACGATTGTCTACGGCGAGTACCGGATCGTCGAAGGGGAGCTTTATGTACCGGTGCGCCGGACAGCGGATGCGCTGGGGGGACGCGTCGAATGGGACGGGGCGCGCCGGACGGCGACGGTGTTCGCAACAACGGGAGAAGCGGCGGCGCTGGATCCCGAGACGGCCTTCCGCGATAGCGCGGGCGCGCTGTACGCGCCGCTCGAGGAGCTGCTGCGGCTGCTCGGCGACCCGCTGCAGAAGCTGGAGAAGACGCCGGGAAAAGTGGACGGCTGGCTGAGAAGCGCCGTGGACGCCGGCGGATCTTCCCGCAGCGGTGCGGATGGAGAGCTCGCAGGTCCGAATGCGGAAACGGCGCCGGCCGCCGGGGAGTCGGCTGCGGCGGACAAAGCCTAGCGGTTCGATGAAATAGGGAAGGATATTCAAGGAGGCTCGCCGAAGCAGGAACAGCGGCGGGCCTGTTTCATCTGGAGGCCCGGTCAGCCCAAGGAGGAATGCGGAATGAAACGAATGCCGTTCAAGCGCCCGACGGAGGACTACGACCGCAGGCTGCTCGAGCTGGACGAAAGGCTGTGCGGCTTGATCGGCGAGCGGAAGCGGATCGCCGGGACGGAGCCCGGCTTTCCGCCTGCGGCCGACCTTTCGGCCTGGGCGAAAGCGAGCGATCTGCAGGAGGACTACGTGAACGCCTTGTTCTCCTTTCTCATGACAGATGACGAGGACTACCGTCCGGCGATCGAGCCGGAAGGATACCGGCGGATGCTCGTGATGAGCCAGTCTGTCGTTGCGGGCGACACGGTGTTCACGTTGTCCGCGATCCGGCAGTATGAAAATGCGAGCGTCATCACGCTGCTTGGCGACGACGAACCTGTCCCTTCGGAGCTGCCCTGGGGAGAGCGGGACCGATGGTTCCGCTGCGAGCTGCACATCGAAGGGCCGCACCGGGTCCGATTCGACGGAGGCGGGAGTTCCAATCATTCGTTGATGTGGCGGTACGTCGTGACGCCGGCGCTGCCGGACGAGGCGCCGGGGCAGCGGCTCGTGTTCCGTCCCTATCGCTTCAAGCGGGGCGAAGGCCCGGCCAAGGGCGAGGAGATCGCGTTCATCCGCTAGGAGCGGAGCCTGAGGGTGCCTTGAATCTCGGGAATCCGGCGCTTTGACTTGACGAGGGAACAGAAAGTGCCTTGAATCTCGGAGATCCGGCGCATCGGCTCGACGAGGGAGTCCAGAGTGCCTTGGCTCACGGGAATGCGGGGCATTGGCTCAATGAGGGAACTGAAAGTGCCTTGGCTTACGGAAATCCGGCGCGCCGGTTCGACGAGGGAGTCGAAAGTGCCTTGAATCTCGGGAATGCGGGGCATTGGCTCAATGAGGGAACAGAAAGTGCCTTGAATCTCGGAAATGCGGCGCATCGGCTCGACGAGGGAGTCGAGAGTGCCTTGGCTCACGGGAATGCGGGGCATTGGCTCAATGAGGGAACTGAAAGTGCCTTGGCTCACGGAAACCCGGCGCGTCGGCTCGACGAGGGAGTCGAGAGTGCCTTGAATCTCGGAAATGCGGCGCGTCGGCTCGATGAGGGAACTGAAAGCGCCTCGGCTCGCGACAGAGGTATGATGAACGTCCTAGCAAGCGGCGCGGCGATCAAGCACAAGACCGATATCAGCCATCTTTTTCCCGGAGACCGGGAGAAGGATGGTTTTTTTCATAGGCACGGGAAGCGGCAAACGCTCTGCCGAGCCTGTCGATCTCGCGGCATCGCCGTCAGAGGGCCGCGCCTTTCTGCCTCATGCTGCGGAAAAAGGGCGGGCGGCTGCGGGGGAAAGTCTAAACCTTTCGCCGAGTGGGGAGACTGTCTAGCAAAGAGGCCGCTAGATTGGAAGGCGGAAAAGGGAGATGAGAGACGATGGCCATGCAGCCGAAGCAGGAGCGAGAAGTCTGGGGGGACCCGTACCGGAGCGCCCCGGAGGACAGTCGGGAGGAGTGGCCGGAGCCGCCGGGGGCGCTGCTCGCCCGCATGGCGGCCCGCTCGGAAAGCGTGCTGCTCGGGAAAGGGGAGACGATCGGGCTGGCAATGACGGCGATGCTCGCTGGAGGCCATATTTTGCTCGAGGATGTGCCTGGAGTCGGCAAGACGATGCTGGCGCGCGCGCTCGCGAGGCTGCTGGGCGGGCAGTTTCGGCGCATCCAGTTCACCTCCGACCTGCTGCCGGCCGACGTGGCGGGCTCATCCGTCTGGGATGCGCGCTCGGGCGAGTTCGTTTATCGGGAAGGGCCGATCATGGCCAACGTCGTGCTCGCGGACGAGATCAACCGCACGTCGCCGCGCACGCAATCGGCGCTGCTCGAGGCGATGGAGGAGCGCCGCGTCACGGTCGACGGCGTCACCCGGCCGCTGCCGGAGCCGTGGCTGCTCATCGCGACGCAGAATCCGCTCGACGGGGAGGGCACGTTCCCGTTGCCGGAGGCGCAGATGGACCGGTTCATGATGCGCCTGTCGATCGGCTATCCGGAGCCGCGGGAGGAGGCGCGCATGCTGGAAATGCTGGCGGCCGGCGAGCGCCAGGCGCCGGAGCAGCTGCGGCCCGTCGTCTCGCTGCGCCAGTGGCAGCAGATGGCGGAAGAGAGCCGCGCCGTCCATTGCAGCCCGGAGCTGCTCGCTTATATCGTGCAGATCGTGCAGGCGACGCGCACGGCGCCGGAGCTTGAGCTGGGCGCCAGCCCGCGCGCCTCGCGCGACTGGCTGCGGGCGGCGCAGGCGGCCGCCTACATCGGCGGACGCGATTATGTGCGCCCCGCCGATCTGCGGGCGGTCGCCCGGCCGGTGCTGGAGCACCGGCTGGCCGCTCGCGGCGCTTACGGGCAGCCGGACCGAGCCGCGCCGCGGCGCGTGCTGGAGCGGCTGCTGGCCGCGACGCCGCTGCCCGGCGGCAAGGCGGCCGGGCGATGAGCGTGGGAGGCGGACCGTTCTCCGGGCTGCGCCAAGGAGCGAGGAGCGTTGCCGGGGGGAGCGCGGGAGGCGGAGCCGGGACGAACTCGGCTGGGATAAGCGCGATGGGCGGAGGGACCGCCGTTCCAGGCGTTGCTGGGAGGAGCGCGGCAGGAGCGGCAAGGACGGACCGAACTGGGGGTAGCGCGGCTGTCGGAGGGGCCGGGACGAACTCGACTGGGATTAGCGCGACGGGTGGAGCGGCCGCCGTTGCTGGCGGCGGAGGGCAGCCGAGCTTCCCTACCGCTTCTTTTGGAGGCGGGCGTCGGCCAGCCGCAGCGCCTCGAAGCCGGCAATCGGCGGATCGCCGAGGACGGCCCCGCTCGCGAAGGCTGGCTCTAGGCCTGCTGGCGCTTGCGTTCGGCGGCGCTGCCGGAGCGGCGGCGACGCGCGGCGCGGCGCTCGATTGGTTCGCGGCGGCTTGGGCCGGCGGCCTGCTCTTGCTGGCGGCGCTGCCGGCGCTTTGGAGCTGGACCTGCGGCGGCAGCCTTCACCTCGAGCGCGTGCTTGAGGCCGGCGGCGACGCGGGCGAAGCGGCGGTGAGGCTGCGGTTCAGCGGCCGGCGCCTGCCGCCGCTGCTGCTCGTGCAGGTGCGGGAGGAGCTGAGCCGGCGCACCGGCGTCTCGGAGCAGCCGCTCGTGCTCACCTGCTGGGCGCTGCCTTGGCTGCGAAAGGAATGGACCGTGTCCTACCGGATCGGCTCGCTCAGGCGCGGAGAATATGCGTATGGGCCTTGCACCGTCTCCATTGCCGATCCGCTCGGGCTCGCATGGACGTCGGTCCGGCTGGAGGCGCCGGACGGGTTCGCCGTCCTGCCCGAGCCGGAAGGGCCGCCGCTCGGCGCCGTGGCTGCCGGCAGTCCGCGCTCCCTTGCGGCCGGGAGCGGCAGTGGACAGCCTGACGGCGGCAATCCGCGAAGCGCGCCAGGCCGAGGCCCGTTGACGCGCGCCTATCGCGAGGGCGACCCGCTTCGCCGGGTCGATTGGAGGGCCGCGGCGCGCGGGCGCGGCTTGCAGACGCGTCAGGACGAGCAGGCCGGCTCGCCGGAGCTCGTCGTGCTGCTGGAGCTGGAGCATGCGCTGTGGCAGCGTCTGGGGAGCGCGAGCGGGCTGCCCGGCTCCGCCAGCGCCGAACCCGACGCGCTGCTGGACGCCTGCGCCGGGCAGGCGGCCGCGCTGCTGCGCGACGCGGCCGCTGCCGGTTGGGCCGCGCGGCTTGCCGCCGGAGCGGAGCCGCCGCTTGGGGTGGCCGGCGGACGCGGCTTGCCGCTTGCGGCTAGGCGGCTGGCTGCCGCCAAGCCCCAGCCAGGCGGCAGCGCGGACGCGGCGCTGGAGCGGCTGCTGCGGAGCGGCTCGCTGGCGCCCGGCAGCCGCATCGCGGCGCTGACGCCGCTCGGCGGCGGCTGGGAGCGGCTGGCGGAGCTCGCGCGCGCCGCCCGCTGTCCGCTCGAGCTGCGCGTGCCGATCGGGCCGGCGCTGTCGGCGGCCGCGCGGCGCGAGCGGGAGCGATGGGCGGCCGAGGCGGGCGTCGAGCTGGTCTGGCTGCCGCTGGAAGCGTCGAGATGCCGCGCCTGGCGCGCGAGCGCGAGCGTGCGCGAGCACGACGGCGGAGCCGGAGGGGCAAGCCGGAGCTGGAGCGGGCGCGCGATCGGGAGCGAAAGCGGAAGCTGGACGGTCTGGCGCTGAGCCCCCGCGAACCCGGCAGCGGCGCGAAGAGTTGCGCGGAAAAACCGAGCAGCTCGGGCACGGAAGAGCGGGAATGAGGGGAGTTGCGCGGAAAAACCGAGCAGCTCGGGCACGGAAGAGCGGGAACGAGGAGAGTTGCGCGGAAAAACCGAGCAGCTCGGCACGGAAGAGCGGGAACGAGGAGAGTTGCGCGGAAAAACCGAGCAGCTCGGGCACGGAAGAGCGGGAACGAGGGGAGTTGCGCGGAAAAACCGAGCAGCTCGGGCACGGAAGAGCGGGAACGAGGAGAGTTGCGCGGAAAAACCGAGCAACTCGGGTATGGAAGAGCGGGAACGAGGTTAGTTGCGCGGAAAAACCGAGCAGCTCGGGCATGGAAGAGCGGGAACGAGGTTAGTTGCGCGGAAAAACCGAGCAGCTCGGGCACGGAAGAGCGGGAACGAGGCCACCTGCGCGGACCAAGCTGCAACGGTTCGGCACACGACGCTTGCGAGGCTCCGGCCGACGCCGCTCGCAACGAATGGAGGAGGTACGGCATGAAGGACAGCGGCTCGAACGACTTTTCGGCCGGACTGGTGCTGCAGGGAGCAGCCTGGAAGCAAGCCGGTTCGGCGCAGGCAGGAAAGGCCGTCGGAACGCCGGGGCGAGGCATGGTCGGCGGGACGGCAGGCAGCGGAGGCAAGGGAAGCGCAGTCGGCGGAAACTCGGCGAGCGGAAGCGCACCGTCGACCGTTGGCGGAAGCGCCTTGTCGAAGCCGGGCAGCAGCCTGGCTCCGACAAGGCGTTCGCCGTCCGCTCCGACCGGCGTCGGTTCCGCTGTCCGTCCATCGGCCTCGAGCCGCCATGCGCGCCTGGAGCATGCCGGTGGCCTCCTTCGCTGGCCGCTCCGGGCCGCGGCAAGCCTGCTGCTGCTCGGCTTGCTGACGGAGTGGCTGCTGCCGCTCGGGCGGCTGCCGCAGTGGAACGACGCCTACCGCATCGGCGGGCTGGCCGCCATTGCCGGCTTGCTGCTGCTTGCCGGCGTCTGGCTGCTGCCCGGCTGGGCTTCGCTGCTGCTCCGGCTCGCCGTCGTGACGGCGGGGGCGGGCTGGATCGGCGAAGGCCCGGACGGCTGGTCCGGCATCTCGGGATTGCCGCGACTGCCGGGGCAGCTGGCGCAGGATGCCGGACAGCTGCTTGCCGGCGGTCCAGCCGCGATGTCCGGCGTCGGACAGGCCTTTTGCTTGCTGCTTGGGCTGTCGATCCTGCTCTCGGCGCTGCAGACGCTCGTCTGGATCCGGCAGTGGGGCATCGGCTTGCTCGGGCTGACGGCGGCTTATCTGTGGGCGCTGAGCGAATGGTTCGGGCTGAACACGCTTCCGAATCTGGCGCGCGCGTCGGCCGAAGGCGTGCTGCTGGCCGCGCTGCTCACCCTGCATCGGCTGAAGCGGCGTCAGGCGGACGCTGCGGGCTCAGGGGCGCCTCCCTCTTCCGCTGCCACCGCCAGTGCGGAGATGCCGCCTTGGCGCTGGTGGGCGGCAAGCGGCGGGATAGCCGCTCTGCTCGCCCTCGGCGCGGCCGGACTTTCGGCGGGCAAGACGACTGCGGAGCGGCCGGCCGACTGGGCGCTGGCTGCGCAGCAGGCGATCCGCGCATCCGCATCGCAGGACGGGGCGGGGGCGATCCGCCAGTCGCCGATCTTCACCGGCGCAGGCGGGCAGGCGGCTGCGGAGGCCGGGGCGGGCGGCGCCGCCGCCGAAACGGGCTACGGCCTGGACGATACGCGGCTCGGGGCGCCGCTGCGGCAATCCGACCGCACGCTGTTCTGGGCGGTTTCTCCCGAGCCTCTTTACTGGAGGATGGAGGAGAAAACCGTCTATACCGGCCAAGGCTGGCGGGAAGAGGGCGGCGAGCTCGTAGCGCGGCCCGTTGGTCCGGGGGCGGCTGTGCCGGGGAAAGCAAGTGCGGCAGTAGAAGGGGCGCAGCCGGCGAGCACGGAGCCGGAGGACACGGCGAGCCAAGGCACGGAGAGCAAAGTCACGGCGAGCCAAGGCACGGAAAGCGGAGGCGCGGAAACGATCCGGCAGTCGGTCTGGCTGCCTCGTTTGGAGGAAGGGATGCCGCTGCCTGCGGCCGGCACGGCGGCAGCGATCCTGTCGGCCCGGTCGCCGGCGGCCGAAGCGTACAGGGACTGGACGTCCTATTTGAGCGAAAGCGGCGGCGGAGCCGTCTATCTGCCCCAGGCGGCCGGCGGGGCGCTGGGCTATACGGTCGTGTCGGAACTCGTCCGGCCGACGGCGGAGCAGCTCCGTCAATCGGGCGCCGCTTCGAACAGCGCGCAAGAGAGCGGGAACGGACAAGAAGGGAAGGCCCGGCGGACGGCGGCCGCAGGAGCGGCGACGGCGGAGGCCGGCGAGGCGGCGCTCCAGCTCGAGCTTGAGCTGAAGGCGGCGCTGCAGCTGCCGGCCTCGCTGCCGCAGCGGGTGAAGGAGCTCGCCGCTTCGGCGACCGCCGGCCAGGCAGACCGATACGGGCAGGTCGTCGCGGTGAGCGACTACTTGAAGGCGCATTATCGCTACTCGCTGACGGAGACCGAAGCGCCCGCGCCGGGGCAGGACCTGGTCGACCAGTTTCTGTTCGAGCGGAAGCTCGGCTACTGCGTGCACTTCTCGACGGCGATGGCGGTCATGCTGCGCTCGGTCGGCATTCCGGCCCGGTGGGTGAAGGGATTCGCTCCAGGCGAGGAGACGGCGTCGGGAAAAGCTCCTGCGGAAGTCCGCGCGGCGCTCGGGAGCGCCGCGGCCGGAGCCGGAGGAGACGTCTACCGGGTCAGCGGGCTGGACGCGCATGCCTGGGTGGAGGTTTATTTTCCCGGCGTCGGGTGGGTCGCGTTCGACCCGACGCCGGGGTACGCGGCTGGCGCCGCGCAGCCGCCCGAGGCTGCGGCCGCTGCCGCCGCAGCCGGAGCGGCGGCTGAGCCGAGCCCGGCGCCGCAGCCCGGCGCAGCCGCCGGCTCGCGGCTGCGCGAGGCCGCGGGCGCAGCGGCCGGCCGCGCGGCCGAGCTCGCGCGCACGCTGGCGCAGCCCGGCGCGCTCGCGGCCGTCGCCGCGCTGGGCGCGCTCGCGGCCGCGCTGGCCTCGCCGGCGCTGCGCTCGCGGCTGCGCCTCGCGCTGGCGCTGCGCCGCTACGCGCTGGCGGCCGGCGGCGAGCGCCGCAGCCGCAGCCGCCGCGCCGCGCAGCGGGCCGCGCTGCTTGCCGCCGCGGAGGCGCAGCTGCGCGCGCTCGAGCGCCGGCACGGCGCGTCGCCGCCGCTCGGCGGCGGCCCGGCCGAGCGCGCCGAGGCGCTCGCGCCGCGGCTGGCGCCGGCGGCCGCCGCGCAGCTGCGCCGGCTCGCGGCCTGGGCCGAGGCCGCGCGCTTCGCGGCGCCGGCGGCCTGGCGCGGCCCTGCGGCGGCGGAGCTTGCCGCCGCGCTGGCGCTCGTCCGCCGGGCCCGCGCCTGACGCTCCGCGCGGCGAAGCTCCTACGCGCAAAAATCGTGCGCGCAGCCGCAGCTCCTCGTGCAGCGAAGCCTGCTGCTACGCGCGGAAATCCCGCTCGCAGCCGCCGCTCCTGCGCGCCCGTCCCGCGCCTTCGCCTGCCGTCCCCGCCCGTGGCCGCGCCAGGCCGCCGGGCCCGCGCCTGACGCACCGCGCCCGGCCCACGCCTTCGCCCGCCGGCCCCGCCCTTGGCCTTGTCTCCGCCGGCCCCGCCCGTGGCCCTGTCTCCGCCGGCCCCGTCCCGGGGCCGCTGCTCCGCGCCCGCGCCGCCCTCGCCGGCGGCCGTCCGGCCGCGAAGCCGCGCGGCTTCCCGCCTTGACTGGCCGGAAGCCGCTTTGATAGAATGAGTCCAATTGACTGAGGGAGGTTCGGGCGTGAACAAGCCTAATGAAATGATCGTGGTTCTCGATTTCGGAGGACAGTACAACCAGCTGATTGCTCGGCGCATCCGGGATCTCGGCGTCTACAGCGAGCTGCTGCCGTACAACACTCCGGCTTCCAAGATCCGCGAGCTGGCGCCGAAGGGGATCGTGTTCTCCGGCGGGCCGGCAAGCGTCTATGAAGAAAACTCGCCGATGGTCGATCCGGAGATCTACGAGCTCGGCCTGCCGATCTTCGGCATCTGCTACGGCATGCAGCTGATGAGCCATCAGCTCAAGGGCAAGGTGCAGCGCGCCGGCAAGCGCGAGTACGGCCGCGCCGACGTGACGTTCGCCGAAGGCGCGGCGCTCGCGCTCGGCCTGGAGAACCGCCAGACGGTATGGATGAGCCATACCGACCTCGTCGTGGAGATGCCGGAGGGCTTCCGCTTGGATGCGGGAACGGAACATGCGCCGATCGCGGCCATGAGCCATCCGGAGAAGAACTTCTACGCCGTGCAGTTCCACCCGGAGGTGCGCCACTCCGTCTACGGCAACGACATGATCCGCAACTTCCTTTATACGGTATGCGGCTGCGAGGGCAACTGGAGCATGGAGACGTTCATCGACGACGCGATCCGCGACATCCGCGCGCAGGTCGGCGAGACCGGCCGCGTGCTGTGCGCGCTGTCGGGCGGCGTCGACTCCTCCGTCGTGGCCATGCTCGTCCACAAGGCGATCGGCGACCGCCTGACATGCATGTTCATCGACCACGGCCTGCTGCGCAAGGGCGAGGCGGAGAGCGTCATGGAGACGTTCGTCGGCAAGTTCGGCATGGAGGTCGTCAAGGTCGACGCGAGCGAGCGCTTCCTCGGCAAGCTGCGCGGCGTGTCCGATCCCGAGCAGAAGCGCAAGATCATCGGCAACGAGTTCATCTACGTGTTCCAGGAGGAGTCCGCCAAGTTCGCGAACTTCGAATTCCTCGCCCAGGGCACGCTGTATACGGACATCGTCGAGAGCGGCACCGCGACCGCGCAGACGATCAAGTCCCATCACAACGTCGGCGGCCTGCCGGAGGACATCACGTTCAAGCTCGTCGAGCCGCTGAGCGCGCTGTTCAAGGACGAGGTCCGCAAGGTCGGCTCCGAATGCGGCCTTCCGGACGCGATCGTCTGGCGCCAGCCGTTCCCGGGTCCGGGCCTCGCGATCCGCGTGCTCGGCGAAGTGACGGACGAGAAGCTCGAGATCGTGCGCGAGTCCGACGCGATCCTGCGCGACGAGATCGCCAAAGCGGGCCTCGACCGCGAGATCTGGCAGTATTTCACGGCGCTGCCGGGCATGCGCAGCGTCGGCGTCATGGGCGACGCCCGCACGTACTCGTACACGGTCGGCATCCGCGCCGTGACGTCGATCGACGGCATGACCGCCGACTGGGCGCGCATTCCGTGGGACGTGCTGGAGAAGATCTCCGTGCGCATCGTCAACGAGGTCGACAACGTCAACCGCGTCGTCTACGACATCACGTCCAAGCCGCCGGCGACGATCGAGTGGGAATAGCCCGCTGAGCCAAACGAGAAACGCCCTTTGCCAGACGGTTTCGTCGGGCAAAGGGCGTTTTTGATGTTGGAAATCAGGCTGCTCAGCCGAGATCATGCATCCGCACGAGCAGGACGGACGCTTCCGCGCGCGTCGTCGCCGCGGACGGCTCGAAGCGGTTGCCGTCGCGGCCGTCGATCAGCCCTTTTTGGCGGATGCCGTTCAGAGCCGGGATCGCCCAGGCCGGGATCGCGGCGTCGTCGGCGAACGTAGTGCGGCCGTCCGCCGGCTGCTGCAGGCCGAGAGCCGCTCCGACCATCGCCGCCATCTCGGCGCGCGTGACGAGCGCGTTCGGCTTGAAGCTGCCGTCGGCATAGCCTTTGACGATGCCGAGCTGCTTGGCCTGCGCGACGGCCGTCTGCGCCCACTCGCCGATCGAGGCGGCGTCGGCGAACGGCTCGCCCTCGACGGCCGGCTGCACGTTCAGCGCGTTCATCAGCATGACGGCGAACTCGGCGCGGGTGACCGGCTTGTCGGGGCCGAACGTGCCGTCGGGATAACCGGCGGCGATGCCGTAGGAGGCCGCCCGCTTGACCGGCTCCTCGGCCCAGTGGCCGGTCAGGTCGCTGGCGGCGAGCTCCGGAGCCGGAGCGGCCGGCTCGACCGTGCCGGAGGCGGGCACGTCCTGCGTGCCGATCGTCTGGAACCATCCTTTGACGGTATCATAGTCGGAGCTGAACGCCAGCGCGAGCGTCAGCAGGATGCGCGCATGCTGGGCGTTCAGGCTGTCGCCGGCAATGATGCCCGGCGTATTGCCTTGGTACATCGTGCCGGAGCCGGTGCGCGTCGTCGTAACGAACAGCACGCCTTTTTCAATCGCCTCGGCACGGGCGGCGCTCATTTCCGCGGACAGGCCGCCGGCGCCGGTGCCGGCGGTGACGATGCCTTTGACGCCGTCCAGGGCGAACTGCTTGATCGCGCCTCCGCCCGCGCCTTGGTAGGCATAGGCGATCTCGACGGCCGGGAAGTTGCTCTTGGCGATCGACGTCAGGTCGAACGGCGTGCGCCACTGCGGCGTGCCGGACGCCATCGCCCGCGCGGTGAGGCGGTAGAGGCTGATGTTCTTCTCGTCGATGTAGCCGAGCGCGCCGAGCGCCGGCGTCTCGAACGTATCCATCCGGTGGGCGTTCGACTTCGTCACGTCACGCGCCGTCTGGATGACGTCGTTCAGCATGACGACGGTGCCGTAGCCCTTCGTCTTGCCGCTGCCGGCGAGCTTGATCGCGTTGTACAGGTTGGCCGGCCCGTCGGTGCCGATGACGTCCCACGGACGCATCGCGCCGGTGACGACGACCGGCTTTTCGCTGCGCACGGTCAGGTCGAGGAAGTAGGCGATCTCCTCCATTGTGTCGGTGCCGGTCGTCACGACCGCGCCGTCGTACTTCTCCAGCGCGGCGTCCACCGTCTGCGACAGGTCGTACAGGTCCTGCAGGCTGTAGCTGCCGGATCCCTTGTTGCCGAATTGCGCCGTCTCGACGTCGGCGATCTTCTCCTTGCCGGGCAGCTGCGCGACGAGGTCCTCCATGAGGTAGGTGCCGGCGCGGTAGTTCTGGAAGCTCGTCCCGTCCGCCGCCTTGCCGGCCAGCGTGCCGCCGGTGGCGACGACGATGACGTCAGGCAGCTCGGAGGTGTGAAAAGCCTCCGGCACGGCGGGAATCTCCACCGTCGGCGCGAACGGATTGGCGCTGATCGCAGCGGCCTCGGCGGCCGCAGCGGCAGGGACGGGGCCGGACGCCGCGAAGGCGCCGGCGGCAAGGGAGAGCATCGCCGCGAGAGCGGCGGAGCGTTTGAGCGTGGTCAGCAAGGTAGCCATTGGTCTTGTCCTCCTTTATTCCGCTGCGCTGGCGGTGCTGGCGGCGCTGGCCGCGCCAGTGCCATAGTCGGCGAACCAGCCCTTGATCGTGTCGAAGTCACTGGAGAAGGCGAGGCCGAGCAGCAGCAGGATGCGCGCGTGCTGGGCGTTCAGGCTGTCGCCGGCGATGATGCCGGGCGAGCTTCCCGGATACATCGTGCCGGAGCCGGTGCGGGTCGTCGTGACGAACAGCACGCCTTTTTTGATCGCTTCGGACCGCGCCGCGCTCATCGCCGACGACAATCCGCCCGCGCCGGTGCCGGCGGTGACGATGCCTTTGGCGCCGTCCTTGACGAAGCCGTTGATCGCGCCTGCTCCTGCCGCTTGATACACATAGGCGACCTCCACCTTCGGCAGCGCCTCGGGCGCGATCCGGGTCAGGTCGAACGGCGTCTTCCAGGCGGCGGTGCCGGCTTTTCCGGCTCGTCCCGGCGCGCGGTAGATGCGGATGTTCTTCTCGTCGATGTAGCCGAGCGCTCCGAGCATCGGCGTTTCGAACGTGTCCATCCGATGCGAGTTGCTCTTCGTCACGTCGCGCGCCGCGTGGATGTAGTCGTTCAGCATGAGGACGGTTCCGAACGAGGTCGTCTTGCCGCTGCCGGCAAGCTTGATCGCGTTGAACAGGTTGGCCGGCCCGTCGGTGCCGATGACGTCCCACGGCCGCATCGCGCCGGTGACGACGACCGGCTTTTCGCTGCGCACGGTCAGATCGAGGAAGTAGGCGATCTCCTCCATCGTATCGGTGCCCGTCGTGACGACGGCGCCGTCGTAGATGCGGAGCGCCTCGTCGACCGCGAGCGACAGCTCGCGCAGCTCCGGAATCGTGTAGCCGCCGGAGCCTTTATTGCCGAATTGGTAGGTCGACACGTCGGCGAGCTGGCTTTTGCCGGGCAGCTGCTTGACGAGATCGGCGATCAGGTAGGTGCCGGCCCGATAGCTTTGGAAGCTGGTCGGGGCGTTCGCCTTGCCGGCGAGCGTGCCTCCGGTGCCGATGACGATGACGTTCGGCAGCGGCGACGATTTCGCGGCTTGCGGCAGCGGCGGAATCGCCGCCGCTTCGGCGGCGCTTGCGCGCGGCGCGCCGAAGGCGGCCAGCAGGCCGATCAGCAGCGAGACGGCGAGGGCGTAGACGAGCAGGCGCTTGGGGGATAAGGATGCAGACATCAGACAAGTTCCTCCACTCTATGTAATAGTAGTTGACGCCATCAGTCTATTAAATGTTAAGAAAGTTTACAAGATGGACGATTGGCAGCAGGCGCCCTTCCGTCCGTAGCGGTTGGAAGTTTATTTCACGGAAGAATTCATGACATTATGGCTGTTGAAAGCATGAATTGGACAGTTTCTTCCAAATCCATCAAAAAAGGGCGGGTATGCTTCTCGGCAGCCCGCTCGAGCAACAGGCTTTCTTTTTGTGCAAGGACGGAACAACGGCTCGGCATCGGCCGGCCGTTCCTTTTTTGCATCAGCTTCATTATGGTAAAATTTAAGCGAATTTCGGACGAAAAAAATTTCTCCTGTCCGCAGCTTCGGGGAAATTTTTGCAAAGCGATCGAACGAAGGAGCCATCATCCCGACATGAATCCACCTGCTTCCGCCAGTCCGTTCCTCGAGCCGCCCGAGCGGCTCGTCAGCTACCGGCTGCTCGTGCTGCTCGCCGTCGTCGTCACGGCCGGAGCGAGCCAAGGGCTGCTGCTGCCGCTGCTCGCGATCCTGCTCGAGCGCGCGGGCGTGCCCGAGGACGTCAACGGCCTCAACTCGATGGCGCTTTACATCGGGACGTTCTCGACGATGTTCTTCATCGAGCGTCCGGTGCGGCGCTTCGGCTTCAAGGCCGTCATTGTGACGGGCATCGTCCTCATCACCGCCGCCACGCTGCTGTTCCCGCTGACGGCAGGCTCGCTGACGGCGTGGTTCCTGCTGCGCCTCGTCATCGGCGTCGGCGACAGCGGCATGCATTTCGCCACCCAGCTCTGGATGGTCAGCCGCGCGCCGGCGAGCCGCCGCGGCACCTTCATCTCGCTGTACGGCATGTCCTACGGCGTCGGCTTCAGCATCGGTCCACTCGGCATCAACCTGCTGCACTTCGGCGAAGCGGCGCCGTTCCTCGTCAGCGCCGGGCTGTACGCCGTCGTGCTGCTGCTCGCGCTCGGCCTGCCGGCCAAGGAGCGGCCGGAAGCGGCCGAGCCGGGCGAGGCGACGGGCGCCGCGCGCTACCTGAAGGTGTATCGGATCGCCTGGTACGCGCTGCTGCCGGCGATGCTGTACGGCATCATGGAAGCGTCGATGAACAGCAGCTTCCCGCTGTACGGCACGCAGATCGGCCTGAACCGCGAAGCGATCAGCGCGCTGCTGCCGGCGCTCGGCCTCGGCGGCCTGCTGCTGCAGCTGCCGCTCGGCTCGCTCAGCGACCGGATCGGCCGTCTGCCCGTGCTGATCGGCTGCGGGCTCGGAGGCGGCGTGCTGTTCGCCTGCATTCCGGCCGCGGGCGACAGCGTCGTCCTCGTCGCCGCGCTGCTGGCGCTGGCCGGCGGCCTCGTCGGCTCGTTCTTCTCGCTCGGCCTCGCTTATGCGGCCGACCAGCTGCCTCGCCATCTGCTGCCGGGAGCGAACGTGCTCGCCTCGATCCATTTCTCCGTCGGCAGCATCGCCGGTCCGGTCGTCGGCGGCTTCGGCCTCCGGTACGGCGCGGCCGGCAGCCTGTTCTGGCTGCTGGGCGGAGCGTTCCTGCTGTTCGGCATGATCGGGCTGGCGCTCGCGCGCCTGCGTCCTCCGGCCGCGGCCGCGGACGCCGAGCGCTGACGGTTTTTCCCGGATGTTGGATAATGTTCGGAAAATAAGCCGAAAATCAAAGAGATCGGTTGACTTATGTCGAAAATGAAGGTAAATTAGTTACGTTCTGATTGATATCCAACGCAACTTTCGTATAATTCCGGGGATCGGCCCGGAAGTCTCTACTCGGTCACCGTAAATGACCAGGCTACGAAAGTTCGGAGCGGAAGCCGCTTGCGCCCCGCTCGCTGTCGCCTTCATCGTCCGGCTGTTGCCGGCCGTCGGGGCGGCAGGGAGCGGAGCCGGGACCATTTCCGCTCCGGACGATCCGGGAGAGACGCTTCCGGCAGCTGCCCGCCAGCTGCCGCGCGCTCTCCTTTTTGCTTTTCCGAAAGCAAGGCCCGAGGCCGCTCCCGCGAAGGGAGCGCCTCGGGCGCCAGCCAATCCAACTGTCCAGGGGGGACAAGCAGCATGGAGCGCTTCTTCAAGCTCAAGGAAAACGGCACCACCATCCGCACCGAAATCATGGCCGGCCTCACGACGTTCATGACGATGGCCTACATCCTGGCCGTCAACCCGAGCATCCTCTCGGCGTCCGGCCTGAGCTGGACCGCAGTGTTCCTCGCGACTGCGCTGGCGGCAGGCATCTTCACGATCGCGATGGGCCTGTTCGTCAACTTCCCGGTCGCGCTCGCGCCGGGCATGGGCCTCAACGCCTACTTCGCCGCCACCATCATCGCCTCGCAGGGGACGGGCAATCCGATCTCGCCGGCGATGGGCCTGACCGCTGTCTTCATCTCCGGGATCATCTTCCTCATCCTGACGGTGACGCAGATCCGCCAGATGCTCATCACCGCCGTGCCGGACAGCCTCAAGCACGCGATCACGGTCGGCATCGGCCTGTTCATCGCCGTCGTCGGCCTCAAGAACAGCGGCATCATGACGATCGCCGCGGAGACCGCGGTCACCGACGTCGAAAAAGGCACCTTCACCAACCTGCTCAGCTTCGAGACGGTCAT
Source organism: Paenibacillus sp. FSL W8-1187 (assembly GCF_037965485.1). Lineage (NCBI taxonomy): Bacteria > Bacillati > Bacillota > Bacilli > Caryophanales > Paenibacillaceae > Paenibacillus > Paenibacillus sp. FSL W8-1187. The sequence continues at coordinate 4,823,888 of NZ_CP150181.1, read as the reverse complement.
CCACATGGGCGACATCCATAACCCGTCCGTCTACCTGACGATCCTCGGCCTGCTGCTCATCGCCGTGCTGATGGTGCTGCGCGTGCCGGCCGCGTTCCTGTGGGGCATCCTCGGCACGACGCTCGTCGCCTGGCTCACGGGCAACCTGCCGACGATGGCGGAGAACCCGACGTGGCTGCCGGACTTCGGCGAGCTCAACTTCTGGCACTTCGACTTCGCCGGCGTCATGCAGGTCGGCCTCATCACCGTCGTGCTCACGTTCACGTTCGTCGAGCTGTTCGACACGTTCGGCACGCTCGTCGGCACGGCCAACCGCGCCGGCTTCATGAAAAATCCCGAGGAAGGCAAGAAGCGCGTCGGCAAAGCGATGTTCGTCGATGCGGTCGGCGTCAGCGGCGGCGCGATGCTCGGCACGAGCACCGTCACGGCCTTCGTCGAAAGCTCCTCCGGCATCGCCCAGGGCGGCCGCACCGGCCTGACGGCCGTCACGACCGGCATCTGCTTCCTGCTGTCGATCTTCCTCGCTCCGCTCGTGGCGCTCATCCCGGGCTCCGCGACGGCGGCGGCGCTCATCCTCGTCGGCCTGCTCATGATGCAGTCCGTCAAGGAGATCGACTTCCAGGACATGGTCTACGCCGTTCCTTCGTTCTTCATCATCATCATGATGCCGTTCACGTACAACATCGCCAACGGCATCAGCTTCGGCATCGTGTCGTACGTCCTGCTTGCGCTGCTGGCCAACCTGACCGGCAAAGCCGGCAAGAAATACAACATCCATCCGCTCATGTGGATTCTCGCCTTGCTGATCGTGCTCCGCTACCTGTACCTCGGAGCGGGCTGATCCCGCTCGGGTCCGCCGTCCTGTCCCGCCCAGGCGGGGAGGCCGGCGGACCGCCAGCCTGCGGCATGCAGCAGCCGCCTCTCGCGCCATTCGGCGCGCGGAGGCGGCTTTTTTGTTTTGGCTGAGGTGGCCGTCGTTCAACTCTATGCCGCGCGTCCTCCATAGTTGTTTGACTGCTGAATAATTAACTTTGCCCAAGGTTTCCACGGATCGCCCGGCTCGTTATAATAGAAGAAGCAATGTCCGAATGCATGGATGGTCCGGACCTGACTTTGCAGAGGAGGGGAAGCGGATGGAGCTGCAGCAAGCGATCCGGCAGCGGAGAAGCATCGGCAAGGTGCTGGATCTGCCGGTTGAGAAGGAGAAGATTGAGCGCATTCTGGAATCGGCGGTATGGGCCCCCAATCATCACCATACGGAGCCGTGGAAGTTTTTTGTCATGACGGGCGAAGGGCGGCGAGTGCTGGGCAGCGCTTATGCCAATGCGGCGCTCGATTCGCTGGCTGGACTGGATCCCGAGGAAAAGGAAGTCCGCCTGTCGCGAGAGGAAGCGAAGGCGATGCGTGCCCCGGTCGTCATCGCGGTCGCCTGCTCGCCCTCGACGAATCCCCGGGTCATCCGCTCGGAGGAGTTCGCGGCCGTCCATTGCGCCGTGCAGAACATGCTGCTGACGGCGCATGAGGAAGGGCTCGGCGCCGTCTGGCGCAGCGGCGAGCCGATGCATCATTCGTCGATGAAGTCGGCGTTCGGGCTCAAGGACGGAGAAGAGCTAGTCGGCTTCATCTACCTCGGCTATCCGGGCATGAACGTTCCGGAAGGGCGGCGCATCGCGGCCAAGGACAAGACGTTCTGGATGTCCTGACGTTCAAAATGGTTCGGATGGGGAGGATGGGCCGGTGCGGAACGATCGTTTTCGTGTCAGCTAACATCACATCCCCTTGAATGGAGATGTTCGGTTTTAAGGCGATGGAAGCCAACCTGCCATATTCGGCAGGTTGGCTTTTTTAGACCGGTTCGGCGGACCCGGGCCTGCCCTCTTCCGTCGAAAGCGCTTCCTGCCATGCGGCATCCAGAGCTTGCGGGAGGCGGAAAAGCTTGTGTCGCTGCGGCATGTCCCGTCGAAACGAAGCGCCAGGAAGCGGCCTCTGAGAGCGGCAGCAGCCTTCAGGACGGAAATGTTGAAAGACGAACTATGGATGGATATTATCTTCGCAATGTTCGCTTTCCGCAGTTGACAGTGCCAAGTCGGATTGGTACACTAGGAAAGCAAAGCGGGGCAGCCGGGTTTGGCTCGCCTCGCAGATGTCGAATCTTGGAATAGGGCGAGCAGGGACGCGCGGCGTCCGGGTTGCCCGATAATCGCATACTCCTCGTATATATTCGGGAATCGGCCCGAACGTTTCTACCCGGCGACCGGAATCGCCGGACTACGGGAAGAACCGAAGCTCCGCATAGGCGCTTCGGGCAGAGCGGCGCCGTTTCCGGCGCGCGTGTTTCGGCGCCCGGCCGCCGCGCCGCTCTGCGATCCCGCAGGCTGGACGGCCCTCCCGCCCTCTCTTCACGAGAGGGCGGAGCGTCTTTCGTTCCGCGGGATTTTTTTGTACCTCCATAATCAGGCGAAGGCGGGATGAAGAGATGGGTGCAAGCGTAGGCGTCATCATGGGCAGCAAGTCGGATTGGGAAACGATGAAGCTTGCATGCGAGGTGCTGGACGAGCTCGGCATCGCCTACGAGAAGCGGGTCGTGTCCGCCCACCGGACGCCGGACCTGATGTTCGACTACGCCGAGAGCGCCGCGGAGCGCGGGCTCAAGGTCATTATCGCGGGAGCCGGCGGAGCGGCTCATCTGCCCGGAATGGTCGCGTCCAAGACGCCTCTTCCGGTCATTGGCGTACCCGTCAAGTCGTCCGCGCTGAGCGGGATGGACTCGCTGCTGTCGATCGTGCAGATGCCGGCCGGGATTCCGGTCGCCACGGTGGCGATCGGCGCGGCCGGCGGCACCAACGCCGGCCTGCTGGCGGCGCAGATGCTCGGCGCCTTCGACCCGGCCGTGCAGGCGCGCGTCCAGGCGCGGCGGGATGCGACGCGCGAGCGGGTGCTCGCGAGCGGGGAGGAGCTGCTGTGAGCGCGCCCGGCAAGGACGCGGCGCTCGGTCCCGGCGGAGCGGCGGTGACGCCGGAGCAGGCCCGCGTCGTCTTGCCCGGCGCGACCGTAGGCGTGCTCGGCGGCGGGCAGCTCGGCCGCATGCTGGCGCTCGCCGGCAGCGCGATGGGCTATCGCTTCGTCGCCCTCGATCCCACCGAGGACGGCCCGGCCGCCCAGGTCGGCGGCGGCATCCGCGCCGCGTACGACGACCGCGAGGCGGCGCGGGAGCTGGCGGAGCGCTGCGACGTCATCACCTATGAGTTCGAGAATGTCGACGCCGGCGTCGCCTCGATGCTGATGGAGCAATCCTATGTGCCGCAGGGCAGCGAGCTGCTCTACACGACGCAGCATCGCCTGCGCGAGAAGCGCGCCGTCGAGGCGGCGGGCGCGCGCGTCGCTCCCTATGCGGAGATCCGCAGCGAGGACGAGCTGCGCGAGGCGGCAGCCCGGCTCGGGCTGCCGGCCGTGCTCAAGACGGCGACCGGCGGCTACGACGGCAAGGGCCAGTGGGTCATCCGCAGCGAGGAGGAGATTCCCGCCGCCTATGCCGAGCTGTCGCGGGCGGGCACGGATCTCGTGCTGGAGCAGTTCATCCGCTTCGCCAAGGAGCTGTCCGTCGTCGCGGCGCGCAGCTCGCTCGGCGAGGTGCGGGCGTTCCCGCCCGCGGAGAATGTCCACGTGGACAACATCCTCCACTTGTCGATCGTGCCGGCGCGGGTCGCGCCGGACGTGCTGGCGGAGGCGGAGCGGCTCGCGCTGCGCATCGTGGAGCAGCTGGGCGCGGTCGGCCTCGTCGCGGTCGAGCTGTTCCTGACGGCGGACGGCGAGCTGTACGTCAACGAGCTGGCGCCGCGCCCGCACAACAGCGGCCACTATACGATGGAAGCCTGCCGCACCTCGCAGTTCGAGCAGCATGTGCGCGCCGTCTGCGGGCTGCCGCTCGGCGATCCGTCGCTGCTGAGCCCGGTCGTCATGGCCAACCTGCTCGGCCAGCATGTCGAGCCGGCGATCGCTCGGCTGAGCGTCCGCGACAGCGAGGCGGAGCGCCTCGGCGTCGCGCCCAAGCTGCATCTGTACGGCAAGGCCGAGGCCAAGCCGGGCCGCAAGATGGGCCATGTGAACGTGCTGGCGCCGGATGCGGACGCCGCGCTTGCTTGGATTCAGGGAACCGGCATCTGGCAGGCGGAGAACGAAGCGATCGGATCCTAGGCAGTTCAATTTATAGACAAGGGTGTGGAAGACAACATGCTGGAGCGTTACAGCAGGCCCGAGATGCGGGCGATCTGGACGGAAGAGAACAAATTCAAGGCGTGGCTGGAGGTGGAGCTCTGCGCCTGCGAGGCGTGGGCCGAGCTCGGCGTCATTCCGCGGGAGGACGTCGCCGCGCTGCGCGAGAAGGCCGGCTTCGACATCGACCGGATCAGCGAGATCGAGCTGGAGACCCGCCATGACGTCATCGCCTTCACGCGCGCGGTGTCCGAGACGCTCGGACCGGAGCGCAAGTGGGTGCATTACGGCCTCACGTCGACCGACGTCGTCGACACGGCGACGGGCTATCTGCTGCGCCAGGCCAACGAGATCCTCGAGCGCGACGTCGTGAATTTCATCGAGATCCTGCGCGGCCAGGCGGTCGCCTACAAGGATACGGTCATGATGGGCCGCACGCATGGCGTGCATGCGGAGCCGACGACGTTCGGCCTCAAGCTGGCGCTCTGGTACGAGGAGATGAAGCGCAACCTGGAGCGCTTCCGCCATGCGGCGGACGGCGTCCAGTACGGCAAGATTTCCGGCGCGGTCGGCACGTACGCCAACATCGACCCGTTCGTCGAGGAGTTCGTCTGCCGCAAGCTCGGCACGAAGCCCGCGCCGATCAGCACGCAGACGCTGCAGCGCGACCGCCACGCCGAGTACATGGCGACGCTGGCGCTGATCGCCACCTCGCTGGACAAGTTCGCCACCGAGATCCGCGCGCTGCAGAAGAGCGAGTTCCGCGAGGTCGAGGAGCCGTTCGCCAAGGGCCAGAAGGGCTCGTCGGCGATGCCGCACAAGCGCAACCCGATCGGCTGCGAGAACATCTCCGGCCTGGCGCGCGTCATCCGCGGCCACATGATCAGCGCCTACGAGAACGTGCCGCTCTGGCATGAGCGCGACATCAGCCACTCCTCCGTGGAGCGCGTCATCCTGCCGGACGCGACGATGCTGCTCAACTACATGCTCAACCGCCTCGGCAACATCATCAAGAACCTGCAGGTGTTCCCGGACAATATGAAGCGAAACATGGGCCGCACGTTCGGCGTGCCGTTCTCCGGCCGCGTCATGACGATGCTGATCGACAAGGGCTTCAGCCGCGAGCAGGCGTACGACACCGTGCAGCCGCGCGCGATGCAGGCGTGGGAGGAGCAGCGCCAGTTCCGCGACATCATCGCGGAGACGCCGGAGATCACGGCCGCGCTGAGCGCTCAGGAGATCGACGACGCGTTCAACCCGAGCTGGCATCTCAAGCATGTCGACACGATCTTCCGCCGGCTGGAGCTGATCTAGGGGGCTTTTGCGGCGGCGGGCACCGTTCGCTCGCAAGGGATCGTCCGCTCGGGCGGCTGCAGGCTCGCTCAAGCGACCCATCGTTTTCGCTACATCCATCTCGCATTGGCAGGAGGAACCATCATGGCTGCAGCAACGCAGGCGCTATCGACGGCGGCAGGCCTCATCCAGGCGCCGCTGCTCTATAAAGGAAAGGTCCGAGAGCTCTACGATCTCGGCGAGCATTACCTGATCGTCGTCACCGACCGCATCAGCGCGTTCGACTACGTGCTCGATCCGCCCGTGCCGGACAAGGGCAGCGTGCTCAACCGGCTGAGCGCCTACTGGTTCGACCAGACGGCCGCGATCCAGCCGAACCATGTCGTCCATACGGATGTGGAGCGGCTGGGCGAGCTCGTCTCCGACAAGGACGCGCTGCGGGACCGCATCATGGTGACGCGCAAGGCGGAGCGGATCGACATCGAATGCGTCGTGCGCGGCTACATCACCGGCGGCGGCTGGCGCCAGTACGCGGCGACCGGCGAGATCAACGGCATCCCGCTGCCGGCGGGCCTGCGCAAGAACGAGCGCTTCGAGCGGCCGATCTTCACGCCTGCGGCCAAAAACGACGTCGGCCACGACGAGGACATTCCGTTCTCGCGGATGGAGGAGCTGGTCGGAGCGGACGTCGCCGCCCAGCTGCGCGACCGCAGCCTCACGCTGTACGAGTTCGCGCATGCGCGCTGCCTCGAGCAAGGCATTCTGCTGGCCGACTGCAAGTTCGAGTTCGGGCTCGTCGACGGGGAGATCATCCTGATCGACGAGATCTTCACGCCCGACAGCTCGCGCTTCTGGGCGCAGGACAAGTACGAGCTCGATACCGAGATCGACAGCATGGACAAAGAGCCGGTGCGGACGTATCTGCTCGGCTCCGACTGGGACAAGGACAGCAAGCCGGCCCCGCTGCCGGAGCCGGTCGTCGCCGCGACGACCGCCCGCTACCGCGCCATCTACCGCGCCATTACCGGCGAGGAGCTGAGCTGACCGCTATTCCGCGGAGCCGCAGCCGGATTTGATCGGGCTGTATGCACCCGGGGGCTCGAAGCAGAGGCTGCAACCCGGAAAAGTCCGGTTGCAGATGCTCGGAGGCCTGAGGCAGGCGCTGCAACCCGGAAAAGTCCGGTTGCAGATGCTCGGAGGCCAGAAGCAGGCGCTGTAACCCGACAAAATCGGGTTGCAGGAGCCCGTAGGCCAGAAGCAGGCGCTGCAGCCCGAAAAAATCGGGTTGCAGCGCGCCAATTGAGCAACTCGGCACCAGCAGGCGGTCGGCGGTCGGAGTTGTGCGGAAAAACCGAGTAACTCAGCACCAGCAGGCGGTCGGCGGTCGGAGTTGTGCGGAAAAACCGAGCAACTCAGCACCAGCAGGCGGTCGACGGTCGGAGTTGCGCGGAAAAACCGAGTAACTCAGCACCAGCAGGCGTTCGACAGTCGGAGATGCGCGGAAAAACCGAGTAACTCGGCACCAACAGGCGTTCGACGGTCGGAGTTGCGCGGAAAACCCGAGTAACTCGGCACCAGCAGGCGGTCTGCGGTCGGAGTTGCGCGGAAAAACCGAGTAACTCAGCACCAGCAGGCGTTCGACGGCCGGAGTTGCGCGAAAAAACCGAGTAACTCAGCACCAGCAGGCGTTCGACAGTCGGAGTTACGCGGAAAAACCGAGTAACTCGGCTCCGAGGAGCGCGACCGGTAGGCGTTAAGTCGAAAAAATCGAGCTGGTGAGCATTACGCAGGGAGCGGAGGGGACGGAAACCTCTTGGAGAAGCGGCAGCGGTTCCCTTGAAGGCCGGATTCCTTCCGTTTCGGAAAGGGAGATCGAGGAATCTGGGCTTCAGCGGAATCGGAAAGAGGTTCCGTCCCCGGAGCGGCGGCAGCGGATAGCTCCGGCGGCCCCAATCGTTCCGCCGCCCGCCCATCAGCCCGCAAGCAGCTTCACCCGACAAGCATTCAGCCCGACGAATCTTCAACCGCCTTGATAATCAATCCACTCAAGAGGAGTTGCCACGATGAAAGCAACCGTATACGTGACGATCAAGCAAAACGTGCTCGACCCGCAAGGAACGGCCGTCCAGGGAGCCCTGCACAGCATGGGCTTCGCGGAAGTGGACAAGGTCCGCATCGGCAAGTACCTGGAGCTGACCCTGGACACGACGGACCGCGCCGAGGCCGAGGAGCGCGTGCGCGCCATGTGCGAGAAGCTGCTGGCCAACACGGTCGTGGAAGACTACCGCTTCGAGCTGGAGGGCTGATCGGATGAAGTTCGCCGTCATCGTTTTCCCCGGATCGAACTGCGACATCGACTGCTACAAGGCGGTCGAAGAAACGATCGGGCAGTCCGTCGACTACGTCTGGCATACCGCCACGGACCTCTCCGCCTACGACGCGATCCTCGTGCCGGGCGGCTTCTCCTACGGCGACTACCTGCGCTGCGGCGCGATCGCCCGCTTCGCTCCGGTCATGGCCGAGGTCGTCAAGGCCGCCGAGGCCGGCAAGTACGTGCTGGGCATCTGCAACGGCTTCCAGATCCTGACCGAGGCCGGCCTGCTGCCGGGCGCGCTGCTGCGCAACCGCGACCTCAAGTTCCTTTGCCACCAATCGCCGCTCGAAGTCGTCAACGCGGCCACTCCGTTCACCAACCAGTACCGCGAGGGCGAGGTCATCTCGATCCCGATCGCCCACGGCGAAGGCAACTACTACTGCGACGACGAGACGCTGGCGCGGCTGCAAAAAAACAACCAGATCGTGTTCCGCTACGCCAGCGGCGGCAACCCGAACGGCTCGGTCCACGACATCGCCGGCATCTGCAGCGAGCGCGGCAACGTCGTCGGCATGATGCCGCATCCCGAGCGGGCGGTCAGCCAGCTGCTCGGCTCCGAGGACGGCAAGCGGATGTTCACATCGATTTTGAACGCATGGAGGGAACAGCATGACGCAGCAGTCAACAGCTAAGGCGTTGGAGCCGACGGCGGAGCAGATCGCCGAGCAGAAGATCTACCAGCAGTTCGGCGTGACGGACCACGAGTACGAGCTCATCTGCGGCTTCATGGGCCGCCTGCCCAACTACACCGAGATCGGCGTCTTCAGCGTCATGTGGTCGGAGCACTGCTCCTACAAAAACTCCAAGCCGATCCTCAAGAAATTCCCGATCACCGGCCCGAAGGTGCTCATGGGACCGGGCGAGGGCGCGGGCATCGTCGACATCGGCGACAACCAGGCCGTCGTGTTCAAGATCGAGTCGCATAACCACCCGTCCGCGGTCGAGCCTTACCAGGGCGCGGCGACGGGCGTCGGCGGCATCATCCGCGACATCTTCTCGATGGGAGCGCGTCCGGTCGCGCTGCTCAACAGCCTGCGCTTCGGCCGGCTGGAGAGCGACCGCGTCAAGTACCTGTTCGAGCATGTCGTCGGCGGCATCGCCGGCTACGGCAACTGCATCGGCATCCCGACGGTCGCGGGCGAGGTCATGTTCGACGAGAGCTACGAGGGCAACCCGCTCGTCAACGCGATGTGCGTCGGCCTGATCGACCATGACAAGATCCAGCGCGGCGTCGCCAAGGGCGTCGGCAACCCGGTGTTCTACGTCGGTCCGGCGACAGGCCGCGACGGCATCCACGGCGCGACGTTCGCGTCGGTCGAGCTGTCCGAGGAGTCCGAGGAGAAGCGCACGGCGGTGCAGGTCGGCGACCCGTTCATGGAAAAGCTCGTCATGGAATCGACGCTCGAGCTGATCGACTCCGGCATCGTGCTCGGCATCCAGGACATGGGCGCGGCGGGCCTCACCTGCTCCAGCGCCGAGATGGCTTCCAAGGCCGGCAACGGCCTCGAGCTGTACCTCGACGAGGTGCCGCAGCGCGAGGAAGGCATGACGCCGTACGAGATGATGCTGTCCGAGTCGCAGGAGCGCATGCTGTTCGTCGTCGCTCCGGAGCATGAGGCGCAGGCGCGCGAGATCTTCGAGCGCTGGGGCGTCATCTGCGCCAAGGTCGGCAAGGTGACCGACGACGGCCGCCTGCGGTTGTTCCACCAAGGCGAGCAGGTCGCCGACATGCCGGTCAAGGCGCTCGTGGACGAGTGCCCGGTATACAGCAAGCCTTCGCAGGAGCCGCCCTCCTATGCGGCGAGCGCGTCGATCGACACGGCCGCTTTCGAGGAGATCACGGATCTGACGGGCGCGCTCAAGGACGTGCTGGGCTCCCCGACGATCGCGAGCAAGGAATGGGTGTACCGTCAATACGACTACATGGTGCGCACGGGCACCGCGGTGCCTCCGGGCTCGGACGCGGCCGTCGTGCTCGTGCCGGGCACGCGCAAGGCGCTGGCGATGACGACCGACTGCAACGGCCGCTACGTCTACCTCGATCCCGAGGTCGGCGGCGCGATCGCGGTCGCCGAGGCGGCGCGCAACATCGTCTGCTCCGGCGCGCAGCCGCTGGCGATCACGGACAACCTCAACTTCGGCAGCCCGGAAAAGCCGGAGGTGTTCTGGCAGCTCGAAAAGGCGGCGGACGGCATGAGCGAGGCTTGCCGCGTGCTGGAGACGCCGGTCATCGGTGGCAACGTCAGCCTGTACAACGAGAACGCCAAAGGCGCGATCTACCCGACGCCGGTCATCGGCATGGTCGGCCTGATCGACGACATCGACTACATCACGACGCAGGAGTTCAAGCAGGCCGGCGACGCGATCATCCTGCTCGGCGAGACGCGCGCCGAATTCGGCGGCAGCGAGCTGCAGCAGGTGCGCGGCGGCAAGGCGGAGGGACGTCCCCCGGCGCTTGATCTGGCGGTCGAAAAGACGCTGCTGGACGCAGTCCAGGCGGCGATCCGCGCCGGCCTCGTCGCCTCGGCGCATGACCTGTCCGAGGGCGGCCTGGCGGCGGCGCTGGCGGAAGCGAGCTTCGGCCGCGGCCTCGGCGCGAGCGTGGACGTCGCGACGGAGCTGCGCGCCGACCACGCGCTGTTCAGCGAGTCGCAGTCGCGCATCCTGCTGAGCGCATCGCCGGAGCGCAAGGGCGAGCTGCTGGCGCTGCTCGCGGAGCGCGGCGTGCCGCATGCGGAGCTCGGCACGGTCGGCGGGGAGGAGCTGGACATCCGGGTGAACGGCCGGCCGGGCGTGCGCGCGGCGGTGTCGGAGCTGCGGAGCGTGTGGAAGGAAGCGATCCCATGCCTCATGAAGTAGCAGGCCTGGAGGTTCAGTCCGGCTCCCGCTGGGGCGAGGGCGCAGGCAGCGCCCCCGCCCTCCATGCTGACGGCACGGCGGCCTCCGGCGAGGCGCCTCCGGCGCTTGCCGCCGGGGGACGCTTCGCCGGCCCCGGCTCCGAGGAGCTGCGCGCGGTGTCGCGCGCCTGGGAGGACGCCCATTACAACGCGGGCATCGGCCGCGACGATATTTTCGACAAGCTCAAGGAAGAATGCGGCGTGTTCGGCGTGTTCGGCACGCCGGACGCCTCGTCGCTGGCGTACTACGGCCTGCACGCGCTGCAGCATCGCGGCGAGGAAAGCTCGGGCGTCTGCACGGTGGACAGCGCGACCGGCGGCTTCGCCTACCACCGCGGCATGGGCCTCGTCAAGGAAGTGTTCACGAGCGACATCCTCGCCTCGCTGCCGGGCGACCGCGCGATCGGGCATGTGCGCTACTCGACGTCCGGCGCGAGCCAGCTCGGCAACGCGCAGCCGCTCGTGTTCAAGTACCGCGACGGCGACCTGGCCGTGGCGACCAACGGCAACATCGTCAACGCGCCGTCGATCCGCCGCGAGCTGGAGAGCATGGGCTCGATCTTCCAGACGACGAGCGACACCGAGGTCATCGCCCATCTGATCGCGCGCTCGCCCAAGGACTTCGTGAGCGCGGCCCGAGACGCGCTGCGGCGCATCGTCGGCGGCTTTGCCTTCCTCATCATGACCAACGAGCGGCTGCTCGTCGCCTCCGATACGAACGGCCTGCGTCCGCTCGTCATGGGCCGGCTTGGCGACGGCTACGTGTTCGCCTCCGAGACCTGCGCGTTCGAGACGATCGGGGCCGAGTACGTGCGCGACGTGCAGCCTGGCGAGCTGCTCATCCTCGACGCGGACGGCCTGCGCGAGGAGCGCTTCGACGAGGAGGAGCGCCGCGCCAGCTGCGCGATGGAGTACATCTACTTCGCCCGGCCGGACAGCGACATTAACGAGGTCAACATCCACACGGCCCGCAAGCAGATGGGGCGCCGCCTCGCGGTCGAGGCGTTCGTGGACGCGGACATCGTCGTCGGCGTGCCGGACTCCAGCATCAGCGCGGCCATCGGCTACGCCGAGCAGACGGGCATTCCGTACGAGATGGGGCTCATCAAGAACAAGTACTCCGGCCGCACGTTCATCCAGCCTTCCCAGGAGCTGCGCGAGAAAGGCGTCAAGATGAAGCTGTCGGCCGTGCGCAAGATCGTGCAGGGCAAGCGCGTCGTCATGATCGACGACTCGATCGTGCGCGGCACGACGAGCCTGCGCATCGTCAACATGCTGCGCGAGGCCGGCGCGGCCGAGGTGCATGTGCGCATCAGCTCGCCGCCGTTCGCCAACCCGTGCTACTACGGCATCGACACGCCGGACCGGCGCGAGCTGATCGCCTCGTCCAAGACGGTCGAGGAGATCCGCGAGGCGATCAACGCCGACTCGCTCTACTTCCTGAGCGCCGAGGGGCTCATCGAGTCCGCCTCGGTGCCGGGCGACAGCAAGGGCGGCGGCCTGTGCCTCGCCTGCTTCAACAACGACTACCCGACCCCGGTCGACGAAAGCTCGGACAAGAGCTGCAGCTGCTAGAAGATCAAATTGCAGGGAGTGACAGGTGAATGGCAGAGGCATACAAGCAAGCCGGCGTCGACATCGCAGCGGGCAACGAAGCGGTCGAGCGCATGAAGAAGCATGTGAAGAGGACGATCCGTCCGGAGGTGCTCGGCGGGCTGGGCGGCTTCGGCGGCCTGTTCAGCCTGGACAAGAACAAGTACGAGGAGCCGGTGCTTGTTTCGGGCACGGACGGCGTCGGCACGAAGCTCATGCTCGCCTTTGCCATGGACAAGCATGACACGATCGGCATCGACGCTGTCGCGATGTGCGTCAACGACATCATCGTGCAGGGCGCGGAGCCGCTGTTCTTTCTCGACTACCTGGCGACGGGCAAGGTCGAGCCGGAGAAGATCGAGCAGATCGTGGCCGGCATCGCCGAAGGCTGCGTGCAGGCGGGCTGCGCCCTGATCGGCGGCGAGACGGCCGAGATGCCGGGCATGTACACGCCGGAGGAGTATGACATCGGCGGCTTCACGGTCGGCGTCGTCGACCGCGCCAAGATGATCGACGGCAGCGCGATCGCTCCGGGCGACGCGGTCATCGGCCTGGCGTCGAGCGGCATCCACAGCAACGGCTACTCGCTCGTGCGGCGCCTGCTGCTGGAGCAGGCCGGCTACGGCCTGCAGGACGAGCTGGCGGAGCTCGGCGGCAAGCGCCTCGGCGACGTGCTGCTCGAGCCGACGCGCATCTACGTCAAGCCGGCGCTGGAGCTGATCGGCAAGGTGCAGGTGAAGGGCATGGCCCACATCACCGGCGGCGGCTTCATCGAGAACATCCCGCGCGTGCTGCCGGAGGGCGTGAACGTCGAGGTGGCCTACGGCAGCTGGCCGATCCAGCCGATCTTCAAGCTGCTGCAGGACAAAGGCTCGATCACGAACCGCGACATGTTCACGACGTTCAACATGGGCATCGGCCTCGTCGTCGTCGTGCCGGCGGACGAGGCGGAAGCGGCGCTCGCCGCGCTCGCGGAGCTCGGCGAGCAGGCGTACCGCATCGGCGCCGTCACGGAGGGCAGCCGCATCGTCACCTTCACGGGGGCGGACGTCTGATGGCCGAGCAGCTGCGCTTCGATCTAGGGGACGGAGACCGGACGGGCGGGCAGCTGCGCGTCGCCGTCTTCGCCTCCGGCCAGGGCAGCAACTTCCAGGCGCTGGCGGACGCGGCGGCGGACGGGAAGCTCGGAGGCTCCATCGAGCTTCTCGTCTGCGACCGGGCGGAGGCGCCCGTCGTCGGGCGCGCCCGAAGCGCCGACATCGACGCCTGGGTGTTCGATCCAAAGGCGTACGCCTCGCGCGAAGCCTACGAAGGCGAGATTCTCGCCGAGCTGCAGCGGCGGGGCGTCGGCCTCGTCGTGCTGGCGGGCTACATGCGCATCCTGACGCCGGTGCTCGTCGACGCCTACGCCGGGCGGATGATCAACATCCACCCGTCGCTGCTGCCGGCATTCCCCGGCATGCATGCGATCCGGCAGGCGCTGAACTATGGCGTCAAGGTGACGGGCGTCACGATCCACTTCGTCGACGGCGGCCTCGACAGCGGGCCGATCATCGCGCAGCGGGCGCTGGAGATCGGCGAGGGCGAGAGCGAGGCTTCGCTCGCCGAGCGCATCCACGCCGCCGAGAACGCGCTCTACCCGTGGGCGGTGCGCGGCTTCGCCGAGGGGCGGATCTCGCTTGACGGCCGCCGCGCGCTCGTCTCCGCCGGCGCAGGAGCCGGAGCGGACGACGATTCGGCGGACAAGTAGCATTCATCGATCCATTTTCATACAGGAGGGGACAACGTGGCTATTCGCAGGGCGCTAATCAGCGTATCGGACAAGACGGGCATCGTTGCATTCGCGAGGGAGCTGGCGGACGCCGGCGTGCAGATCATCTCCACGGGAGGCACGCACGGCCTGCTCGAGAAGGAAGGCATCCCGGTCATCGGCATCTCCGAGGTGACGGGCTTCCCGGAAATCATGGACGGCCGCGTCAAGACGCTGCATCCGGCCGTGCACAGCGGGCTGCTCGCCGTGCGCGACAACGAGGAGCATCAGCGCGCGATCCGCGAGCTGGGCCTCGACTACATCGACCTCGTCGTCGTCAACCTGTACCCGTTCGCGGCGACGATCGCCAAGCCCGACGTGACGTACGAGGACGCGATCGAGAACATCGACATCGGCGGTCCGACGATGCTGCGCTCCGCGGCCAAAAACCACGCGTTCGTCACCGTCGTCGTCGACGCCGCCGACTACGAGGGCGTGCTGAGCGAGATCAAGCAGGACGGCGACACGACGCTCGACACGCGCAAGCGCCTCGCGGCCAAGGTGTTCCGCCACACCGGCGCGTACGACGCGCTCATCGGCGACTATCTGTCCAAGCTCGGCGGCGACCCGCTGCCGGAGCGCTACACGGTCACGTATGAAAAGGTGCAGGATCTGCGCTACGGCGAAAACCCGCATCAGCGCGCCGCCTTCTACCGCCGTCCGCTGGCGGAGGCGGGCAACGTCACCACCGCCGAGCAGCTGCACGGCAAGGAGCTCAGCTACAACAACATCAACGACGCCAACGCGGCGCTCGCCATCGTCAAGGAGTTCAGCGAGCCGGCCGTCGTCGCCGTCAAGCATATGAACCCTTGCGGAGTCGGCGTCGGCGCCGACATCCATGAAGCGTACCAGAAAGCCTACGCGGCCGATCCGACGTCGATCTTCGGCGGCATCGTCGCGGCCAACCGTACGATCGGCGCGGAGACGGCGACGCTCCTTTCGGAGATTTTCCTGGAGATCATCCTCGCGCCGGACTTCACGCCGGAGGCGCTGGACATCCTCAGCCGCAAGAAGAACATCCGCCTGCTGCGCACCGGCGAGCTCGCAGCGGCCGCCGGCCGCAAGAGCGACTGGGTCGTGACGAGCGTCGAGGGCGGCATGGTCGTGCAGGAGAGCGACGTGCACAGCATCTCCGAAGCCGACCTGAAGGTCGTAACCGAGCGCCAGCCGACGGCCGAGGAGATGAAGCAGCTGCTGTTCGGCTGGAAGGTCGTCAAGCATGTGAAGTCGAACGCGATCCTGCTGGCCAAGGACGACATGACCGTCGGCGTCGGCGCCGGCCAGATGAACCGCGTCGGCGCGGCCCGCATCGCCATCGAGCAGGCGGGAGAGCAGGCCAAGGGGGCGGCGCTCGCTTCGGACGCGTTTTTCCCGATGGGCGATACGGTCGAGCTCGCGGCCAAGGCCGGCATCACCGCGATCATCCAGCCGGGCGGCTCGATCAAGGACGAGGAGTCGATCCGGGCGGCCAACGAGCACGGCATCGCGATGGTGTTCACCGGCGTGCGCCACTTCAAGCATTAGGGCGGCAAGGCTCGGCCAGGCTCGGCCAGGCTAAGCAAGCTTGGCAAGTCTAAGCAAAGCTCGGCCAGGCTCGGCCAGGCCGACCAGGTTCAGCTAAGGCAGCTTGGCCGACTAAGGCGGCCAGGCCGGCAAGGGCGCTTCGGCGCCCTTTTCGTTTGGCTGAGGGAACGATTTGCGCTTGAGCCTAGTCCAGTCCACTTCATTTCAAGGAGGAGTTTCCATTGCGTATTCTGGTCATCGGCGGCGGAGGCCGCGAGCATGCGATCGTCTGGTCGCTGGCCAAAAGCCCGAAAGTGAGCGAGCTGCTCTGCGCCCCCGGCAACGCCGGCATCGCGGAGCTGGCCGAATGCGTGCCGATCGCGGTCGACCGCTTCGACGATCTCGTGCAGCTGGCGCGGGAGCGCGAGATCGACCTCGTCTTCGTCGGCCCGGACGACCCGCTGGCGGCGGGCATCGTCGACGCGTTCCAGGACGCGGGCATCCCGGCGTTCGGCCCGGACCGCAAGGCGGCGGAGATCGAGGGCAGCAAGATCTTCATGAAGGACCTGCTCCGCAAATACGACATTCCGACGGCCCGCTACGAGTCGTTCACCGACTTCGAGGCGGCGCTCGCCTACCTGCGGACGCAGCAGGCGCCGATCGTCGTCAAGGCCGACGGGCTCGCTGCGGGCAAGGGCGTCACCGTCGCGGCGACGCTGGAGGAAGCCGAGGAGGCGCTGCGCGGCATGATGCTCGGCGGCGTGTTCGGCGCTTCGGGCAGCCAGGTCGTCATCGAGGAGTTCATGACCGGCGAGGAGATGAGCATCCTCGCCTTCGTCGACGGCGAGACGGTGCGGGCGATGGTGCCGGCGCAGGACCACAAGCCGATCTTCGACGGGGACAAAGGGCCGAACACCGGCGGCATGGGCACGTACTCGCCGCTGCCGCATCTGTCCGAGGCGCTCGTGAACGACGCCATCGCGACCATCATCGAGCCGACCGCGCGCGCGATGGTCGCCGAGGGCCGGCCTTTTCGCGGCGTGCTGTTCGCCGGCCTCATGCTGACGCCGGACGGCGTCAAGACGGTCGAGTTCAACGCCCGCATGGGCGATCCGGAGACGCAGGTCGTGCTGCCGCGCCTCGAGACGGACCTGCTCGACATCGTGCTCGCCGCGATGGACGGCCGCCTGGCCGACATCGAGATCAAGTGGAAGGACGAGGCCGCCGTCTGCGTCATCGCCGCGAGCGAGGGCTACCCGGGCTCCTATCCGAAAGGCCGGCCGATCTCCGGGCTGGAGGCGGCCAAGGAGGCGGGCGCGCTCGTCTTCCACGCCGGCACGGCGGAGAAGGACGGCGAGATCGTGACGAGCGGCGGCCGCGTGCTCGGCATCGTCGGCCTCGGCCGCGACATCGCCGAGGCGCGGGAGCGCGCGTACGAGGCGGCGGACCGGATCTCGTTCGAAGGCATGCAGCGCCGCAGCGACATCGCCATGAAGGCGCTCAAGGCGGCCGGGCAGGCGTAAGCCCGGCGACCGCGCGGGCGCAAGTCGTCCGGCGGCCGAGCATGCAGCGGTCGGAAGGGCTCGCGCGGCAGAGCAGCGTAAGCCGCCCGGCGGCCGAGCGTGCAGCAGTGGTCGGAAGGGCTCGCGCGGCAGAGCAGCGTAAGCCGCCCGGCGGCCGAGCGGGCGAGCCAGCTCGCTGCTTGCTCCCGCCCGTAGCCTGCTGCCAGCTGTATCTCGCTGCCCGACACTCGTGTTGTCTGCCGCCCGCTGCCAGTTGTATCTCGCTGCCCGACACCCGTGTTGGCTGCCGTCCGCTGCCAGTTGTATCTCGCTGCCCGACACCCGTGTTGGCTGCCGCCCGCTGCCAGTTGTCGGCAGTCGCGCCTGCCTGCTCTCGCATGGGAGAAGCGCGGGCGGGTGCTGCAGTTGGATTCCGGGAGTGAAAGCCAGAACCAAGGCACATTTCTGCCTTGGATTGGCTCAATCGGCCCTGGAAGCCGGAACCAAGGCACATTTCTGCCTTGGATCGGTTCAATCGGCCCGGAAAGCCAGAATCAAGGCACATTTCTGCCTTGGATTGGCTCAATCGGCCCGGGGAGCCGGAACCAAGGCACATTTCTGCCTTGGATTGGCTCAATCGGCCCGGGGAGCCGAAACCAAGGCACATTTCTGCCTTGGATCGGCCCAATCGGCCCGGAGAGCCTGAACCAAGGCCCATTTCTGCCTTGGATCGGCAACTACCGGCTACAGCTGGCTCCAAAAGCGTTCCTCTACCTGAATCGGGTGGAGGAACGCTTTTTTTCTTCTGAGAATCCGTCAAGGCGCTTCCAAGAAGCCGGTGATTCGTTTAGCGAGAGCGTGTTCCCCCGCTTCTATAATGCTGCGGGAACACGCTGGCGGATTGTTTCATCCCTATATGAAAGCGCTGACATATTTTTTTATCTTCATAATATCCTGACAAAGGGAAAACAAATCTTCCTTATCGTAGGAGAAGCGAGCCCGAACCGGCCCGCAAGGCCGACTATTCGACAAAGGCGGTGGACAACCTTCCATGAGCACCTCACCTGTTGACCGATCCCGGCCGCAGCACCGGACCGAGCCTCGCGCGACACCCGCCGCATCTGAAGCCGCCGCTGCCGAGCACCACGCCGCGCCTGAAGCCGTCGCCACCGCTGCCGAGCACCACGCCGCGCCTGAAGCCGCCGCTGCCGAGCACCGCGCCGCAACTGATGCCACCGCTGCCGAGCACCACGCCGCGTCCGACGCCGCGCCTGAAGTCGTCGCCACCGCTGCCGAGCACCACGCCGCGCCCGAAGCCGTCGCTGCCGAGCACCGCGCCGCATCTGATGCCGCCGCTGCCGAGCACCGCGCCGCGTCCGGCGCGCCCCATCTCGCCCTGTCCGGCGCATCCAGCCATCTGGCATCCAGCGCGGCCAGCCCGCGCGGCGCGGCGCGCTCCGCCCGGCTCCGCCGCTGGCGCGAGCAGGCGCTCGGCTATGCGTTCCTCGCGCCGTCGCTCGCCGTGTTCGCCGTGTTTCTTTTCTATCCGATGATCCGCTCCGTCTATCTCAGCTTCCAGCTCACCGACCCGCGCGGCCGCGTCGCCGCCTATGCGGGCTGGGACAACTATACCGGCATGCTGCAATCGTCCGCGTTCTGGAACAGCCTGCTCGTCACGCTCAAGTTCACGCTGCTGACCGTACCGGCCGGCCTCGCGCTCGGCCTGCTCTGCGCCAGCCTCGTCCACTCGGCGGGGCGGGGGAGGAGCGCGCTGCGCTTCCTGTTCTCGCTGCCGCTGGCGATGTCCGTCAGCACGGCCTCCATCATCTGGATGATCCTCTACCACCCGTCGCTCGGCATGCTCAACTGGCTGCTGCTGCAGCTCGGCCTCGGCCCCGTGCAGTGGCTGACCGATCCCGGCAGCGCGCTCGGCTCCGTCTCGCTCATGACCGTGTGGATGAACTCGGGCTTCCCGTTCGTGCTGCTGCTGGCGGCGATCCAGGGGCTGGACGGCGACGTGCTGGACAGCGCCCGCATCGACGGGGCTTCCGGCTGGCGCACGTTCGTGTCGGTCAAGCTGCCGCTGCTGTCGCCGACGCTCTTTTTCCTCGCGGTCGTGTCGGTCATGAGCGCGTTCCAATCGTTCGGGCAGATCCACATCCTGACCAAGGGCGGACCGGCGGGCTCTACGGACGTGCTCGTCTACTCCATCTACCGCGAAGCGTTCGTCAACTACCAGTTCGGCACGGGCAGCGCGCTGGCGATCGTGCTGTTCGCGATCATGCTGCTGCTGACGCTCCTCCAGTTCCTCGTTCTCGGAAAGAAGGTGCATTACCAATGAGCGCCGCGTCTCCTTCTCCCGT
Organism: Paenibacillus sp. FSL W8-1187; assembly: GCF_037965485.1. Classification (NCBI taxonomy): domain Bacteria; kingdom Bacillati; phylum Bacillota; class Bacilli; order Caryophanales; family Paenibacillaceae; genus Paenibacillus; species Paenibacillus sp. FSL W8-1187. Next base: position 4,804,341 of record NZ_CP150181.1, on the reverse strand, counting down.
CAAGCCGGCAGCCCGAGCCGCCGCAAGCGCCTTGCCGTCCGCCGCTTCCCGCCGCCGCGCCGGCTCCGCGCTGCGCTTCGTTCTGACCTCCGCGCTCGCGCTGCTGACCGTCGGTCCGCTGCTCTACCTGCTGGCGCAGATCTTCATGACGCCGGCGGAGGCGTCGATGTACCCGCCGCGGCTGCTGCCGTCCGGGCTCGACACGTCCAGCCTGCGCCAGGCGATCGAGACGGTGCCGATCTTCGGCTTCATCGCCAACAGCTTCGTGCTCGCCAGCGCGGTCACCGCGCTGCAGGTGCTGTCGGCGGCGCTCGCGGCGTACGCGTTCGTCTACGTGCGCTTCGCCGGCAGCCGCTTCTGGTTCGCGCTGTTCATCAGCACGATGATGATTCCGTGGGAGGTGACGATCATCCCCAACTACCTCACGGTCAAAAGCTGGGGCTGGCTCGACACGTTCCCGGGCCTGATCGTCCCGTTCGCGGCGTCGGCGTTCGGCGTGTTCCTGCTGCGGCAGTTCTTCCTGCAGCTGCCGCGGGAGCTGTTCGAGGCGGCGCGCATCGACGGCTGCGGCCATGTGCGCCACTTCCTGTCCGTCGTGCTGCCGCTCTCCGGTCCGGCCGCCGCCTCGCTCGGCGTGTACGTGTTCCTGAACGGCTGGAACATGTACCTGTGGCCGCTGCTCGTGACGAGCAGCGACGCGATGCGCACGGTGCAGATCGGCATCGCGATGCTGCAGTTCGAGGAGATGACGAGCTGGAACCTCGTGCTGTGCGGCGTCGCGCTCGTGCTCGTGCCGTCGCTGGTGCTGCTCGCGCTCGGCCTGCGGCCGCTCGTGCGCGGCATCACCGCCGGAGCGGTGAAGGGCTGAGCGGCCATGGGCTTGCCTAGGCGGCGCAGCCGGGGCCGATGCGGCCTGCGGCCGTCTGCCCTGTCCTGCGGGCCGTCTGCCCTGTCCTGCGGCCGTCTGCCCTGTCCTGCGGGCCGTCTGCCCTGTCCTGCGGCCGTCTGCCCTGTCCTGCGGGCCGTCTGCCCTGTCCTGCGGCCGTCTGCCCTGACCTGCGGGCCGTCTGCCCTGACCTGCGGCCGTCTCCGACATGGCTGAAGGCCGTCGTCGATGCCGGGGCCTGCCTTGCGCAGCCCCGCGAACCGCGCTGTGCGAGCGTGGAACCTTTTGCAGGCGTCCGCCCCTCGGGGCTTGCCATAGCGTCATCTGCCATCCGATCATTTCAACGAAAAAGGGAGAGATTGCACACATGGTCATCCGCAATTGGAAATGGGCGCTGCCGGCCGCGGCGGCGATGCTGATCCTGCCACTGTCCGCCTGCGCGGGCAATCCGGACACGAACAACAGCGGCGCGGCTTCGTCCGAACCGAGCACGACGGCCTCGCCGTCCTCGTCTCCGGCCGGAGGAGAAGCGTCGAAGGCGCCGGTGAAGGTCGTCTGGTGGCACTCGATGAGCGGCGAGCTCGGCAAGGCCGCGGACGCGCTCGTCAGCGGCTTCAACTCCACCCATCCGGACGTGCAGGTCGAGGCGGTATTCCAGGGGACGTACGACGAGAGCCTCAACAAGATGAAGGCGTCGATGGACTCCAAGTCCGGCCCGTCGCTCATCCAGGTGTACGAGATCGGCTCCCGCTTCATGATCGACTCCGGCGCGGTGACGCCGGTGCAGCAGTTCATCGACGCCGAGGGCTACGACGTCGGCTCGCTCGAGCCGAACATCCGCGGGTACTACACGTTCGGCGGCAAGCAGTATTCGATGCCTTTCAACACGTCCAACCCGATCCTGTACTACAACAAGGATCTGTTCAAGGCCGCCGGGCTCGATCCGGAAAAGCCGCCGGCCACGTACCAGGAAGTCGCCGACGCCGCAAAGGCGCTCACCAAGGACGGCGTGACCGGCGCCTCGTTCGCGATCTACGGCTGGTTCATGGAGCAGCTGCTCGCCGCCCAAGGCAAGGAGCTCGTCAACAACGGCAACGGCCGCGACAGCGCCGCCACCGAGTCGCTCGTGAACCAGGAGGCGGCGGTGCAGACGCTGGAGTGGTGGAAAGGGCTCGTCGACGCCAAGACCGCGCTCAACCTCGGCCGCAAGACCGACGACACGAAAAAGGCGTTCCTCGCCGGCCAAGTGGCGATGACGCTGGATTCCACGGCGGGCCTGCGCGGCATCGTCGACGGCGCGGCAGGCAAGTTCGAGGTCGGCACGGCGTTCCTGCCGCGGCCATCCGCCGATGCCGAGGGCGGAGTCGTCGTCGGCGGCGCGAGCCTGTGGGTGCTGAACAACAAGCCGGCCGAGGAGCAGCAGGCCGCATGGGAATTCATCAAGTACCTGGCTGAGCCGGCGACGCAGGCCCAGTGGCACATCAACACCGGCTACTTCCCGATCACGACCAAGGCGTACGACGAGCAGGTCGTCAAAGACAACCTCGTCAAGTACCCGCAGTTCCAGACCGCCGTCGACCAGCTGCACGCCTCCAAGCCGAGCACGGCGAGCCAAGGCGCGGTCATGGGCGTGTTCCCGGAGGCGCGCCAGCTCGTCGAGGCCGCGATCGAGGAAGCGTTCACCGGCAAGAAGGACGTCAAGGCCGCGCTGGACGACGCCGCCAAGCAGATCACGGACAAGATCGCCGTCTATAACAAGACCGTCTCGAAGTAAGGGACGCTTTTGAACCAGCCAGCTCGATACAAGGCTCTGACCGCCGGGATGATTCCGGCGCGTCAGGGCTTTTTTCATCCTGGCCGGAAACGAACAGGGGAGGCGCTGCGGCCGAGCCGCTCCAAGTCCGTTTTCGCCCCTCGATTGGCGGATCGGCAAAAAACGGGCTCGCTCCGCTGCAACTTAACCAGGCGCCCGCTCCGTCTGAGGTGTTACCGGATTGTAACTCCTTGACGATTTTTGTCCGGTACGATAAAGCTATCTTACTAGAGTTAGGAGCACCTCAGATGAACCCGATTTGTCTTTTCTTGTCGAAAAACGTCTCAAAACGCAGCCAGGCTGCGAATGATAGAAGTAGAAAGCATTTGCGAAAACCGGCGGGCGCCGCTGTCCGCCGACGCGCGCCGCAGGCGGCTGCGCTCGCGGCGCTGACCGCGCTCGCGCTGGCGGCCGGCGGCTGCGGCAGCGCCGACCATGTCGAAGCCGGCGGCTTCCAGCCGTCCGCCTCGGCCTCGCCCGGCGCTAGCTCGCCATCGGCTTCACCTGACGCCGGCGCGACGCAGCCCGGCGCCGGCGCGCCGACGGCGATCCCGGCCACAGCCTCGCCTTCGCCGCATCCGTCGGCCTCGTCCGGCCCCAAATCGCCGCATCCGTCGCCGACGGCTTCGCCGCATCCGTCTCCGTCCGAGCGGCCGCACACCGTGACCGGCGACACGTACGAGAAGCCGCCGCTCCAGGCGCAGGCCGGCCCGCTGGCCGAGCCGAACGACGGCCGCGCGCATACGGCCAAGCTGGAGAAAGGGGCCAAGGCGGTCGCCCTGACGTTCGACGACGGGCCGGATGCGGCCACGACGGTCAAGATTCTCGACATTCTCCGGAAAGAGAAGGTCAAGGCGACCTTTTTCGTCGTCGGCACGCAAGTGAAGAAATACCCCGAGGTCATGCAGCGCATCGTGGACGAAGGCCACGCGCTCGGCAACCATACGACGCATCATCCCGACCTCTCAAAAACAGGAAAGACAAAGATCCTGCAAGAAATCAAGGATAATGATACACTTATTCAAAAAGCCGTCGGCATCACGCCGACGATGTTCCGTCCGCCGTACGGCGCGACGTCCGCGGAGCTGAAAGCGATCCTGAGCGAGGGCGGCCGCACGGAGGTGCTCTGGAACGTGGACACGAGAGACTGGGCGGGCACGTCGGTCAAGACGATGAGGGCGAACGTCGCCAAGCACGCGAAGCCCGGCAGCATCATCCTCATGCATTCCTTCGGCAGCAAGCTGCATACGGCGGAGCTGCTGCCGCTCATCATCCATGATCTCAAGACCGCGGGCTACCGCTTCGTGACGCCGGACCAGCTCGGCTGAGCGGCGCCGCCGCAGGCGGTCCTCGAAGCGGCGCCGGCCCGGACGGCGGCATCATCCAGACGACGGAGGCAAAGGAGGGGCGGAAACGAACGTGAGCAACAGCTGCAATCGCATCAATCGAACGAGCCGTCCGCCCCGCAGCGGCGCCCGCAAGCCGCTGCGGCTGCTCGCGCTGCTCGGAGCCTGCGCGCTCGCGCTCTCCGGCTGCCGCTATACGGCCGCGCCTGCCGATCTGCTGGGACCGCCGATGGAGGCGCCCCAGGCCGGAGGCGCCAGCTCCAGCCTCAAGCAGCTGCTGCCTGCAGGCGGCTCGCTGTCGCTGCCGACGCGCGAGCGGCAGCCGGAGGCGATCCGCTCCATCGACCTCGACGGCGACGGCTCGCCCGAGGCCGTCCTGACGTACAGCGACGCATACGGCAGCTCGCGCATCCTGATCGCCCGGCAGGAGGCCGGCGAATGGAAGACATGGGCGGTGCTCCGCTCCGCGATGGGGACAAGCCTCGAGTGGCTGAGCTTCGTGGACATGAACGGGGACAAGCGGCCGGAGATCATCGCGGGCTGGCTCGTCAGGCAGCCCGGCAACAGCCTGACCTGGCAGCAGTACGAGGTGCAGGTCTACTCGGCTTCGGACCCTCTCTTCGAGGAATCGGAGGAAGGAAGGCTGCTGAAGCCGGTCGCAGAGCTCGGCTATGAGGCCGGAGATACGGGCGATGTCGACGGAGACGGGCGCCAGGAGCTCGTGCTCGTGCGCCGGCCGGGCAGCCCGAACGAGCCGATGCTGGAGGTATACCGGTTCGCGAACGGGAGACTGGACCGCGCCGCGACGCTGCCGCTCGAGGCGGATGCGACGCTGTACGAGCGGCTGGCGATCGGCCGCATCGCCAAGGACCGGTTCGGCGTCATCGCCGAGGCGGGCGCGGGCGCGCATTCGTCGCTGACGCTCATGGCCGGATGGTACGACGACGGCCTGGAGCAGGTTTATCCGCCGGTCGAGGAGCCGAATCTCGGCTTCAACATGAGCCCGGTGCTCAACACCGACATCAACGGCGACGGCATCCTCGAGTGGAGCCGCCAGGTGGAGGCGCCGGGCCAGCCCGAGGGCACGCCTTATTCGGATCTGATCACGTACACCGAATGGACCCAGTGGAGCGGGCTGCGGCCCCAGGATCCGGGCTTCGTCCGCAAGGACATGTTCCTGCCGGTCACGCTGGAATACAACGACTTCAGCTCTGGCGTCTCCGTGCAGATCCCGTCCCGCTGGAGAGGACAGTTCACGCTTTCGCGACCCGTCGAGGAGCCGGAAGCGATCATTCAGCTCGACTACTACAACGCCAAGAGCGGGGCGATCGCGCCGCTCTGGACGCTGTACGGCATCCCGATCAAGGAGTGGGGGAGCTGGTCCGCCGCCATGGAAGGGAAGGGACGCAAGCCGGCGAATCTGCGCACGGCGGGCGGCTATGTCTATGCGGCGATCGAGGAGCCCAAGCCGAAGGCGGAGGACGGATGGTCGGACACCGACCTCAACCGCTACGACGCGATGAGGCTGACGGGCGAGCAGCTCGCCTCGTCGGTGCGGCTGCAGCCGGCCGATTGAAGACGACGGAACGGAAAGGGGGATGAAGGCGGTGAAGATCCTGCTGGTAGAGGACGAAGAGGCGATCCGCGGCTTCGTGAGGATCAATCTGAAGCGCGCGGACATGGAGCCGATCGAGGCCGGCAGCGCCGAGCAGGCGCTGCGGCTCGTCGCGGAGCAGGGCCCGCCGGACATCGCCCTGCTGGACATCATGCTGCCAGGGCTCTCCGGGCTCGAGCTCTGCTCGGCGCTGCGCGAGGCCTATCCGGAGATGGGCATCATCATGCTCACGGCCAAGTCGCAGGAGCAGGACAAGATCGAGGCGCTGGAGCTCGGCGCGGACGACTACATCCAAAAGCCGTTCAGCCCCGGCGAGCTGATGGCGCGGATCCGCTCGCTGCAGCGGCGCATGAACATCGGCGCTTGGCGCGGCCCGGCTCCTGCGGCTGTCGCGGCCGCGACCGCTCCATCCGCGGCTGCGCCTGCCCCGGCTTCCGCCCCCGCCTCGGCGGCTGTCCGCAGCGGCGAGCCGTTCCGGCTGGCGCCCGGCGACCGCCGCCTCTGGAAGCATGATCGCGAGATCGTGCTGACGCCGACCGAATGGTCGCTCGTCAAGCTGCTGCTGGATCGGCGCGGGCAGAGCGTCAGCCGCGATGAAATTTTAAGCGAGGTGTGGGGGAGGTACTACGTCGGCGACCTCAAGGTCGTCGACGTCAACATCCGGCGCATCCGCCAAAAGGTCGAGGACGATCCGTCCGAGCCGGCGATCATCGAGACGGTATGGGGGTTCGGCTACCGGTGGAACAGGAGCGATCCGGGATGAGGAGCCTGCGGACCAAGATGGTGTTCAGCTATTTGCTGCTCGTCTTTCTGACGGTCGTCGTGCTCGGCGGCATGTTCCTGACGCTCATCTGGAACTACTACTACGGCAGCGCCTCGAGCGCGATGAAGCAGCGCGTGGCCACCTCGATGTCGCTGCATGCGCGCGCGATGCAGTGGATGTCGGCCAACGAGCGGGCGAGCTACATGCTGCAGAGCATGAGCGAGGCGGACACCCGCATCCAGCTGCTGCAGCCCGACGGCATGATGTTCCTCGACTCCAACGGCTTCAGCGACAACCGCACGATCCGCACGCCCGATGTCGTGCGGGCCGCCGAAGGCGACACGAGCGCCTGGATCGGCAAGGACGAGACGAGCGGCGAGCGCATCGTCGCCGCCTCCGCGCCGCTGCTCCGCGAGGGCAGGATCATCTCGGTCGTCCGCTATTCGGCCGCGCTCGGCGAGGTCGACCGCATGGTGACGCTGCTGATCCGCATGACGCTGCTGACCGGCGCGGCCGTCATCCTGCTGTTCCTTGCGCTCAGCATGTGGATGGCGGGCCGCATCGTCCGGCCGCTGCGCGAGCTGACGCGCCGGGCGCGCCATATGGCGGCCGGCGACTGGCAGCTCGGCATGAGCGGCCAGCGCGGGCGCGACGAGATCGGCCAGCTGTCCGATACGCTGCATACGCTGGCGGTGGAGCTCAACAAGCGGGAGAAGCTCAAGAACGACTTCATCTCGTCCGTCTCGCATGAGCTGCGCACGCCGCTCACCTCCATCAAAGGCTGGAGCGAGACGCTCGCCGATCCCGGCTCCCGCCGCGAGGAGGTGCAGGAAGGGCTCGGCATCATCGCCCGCGAGACGGAGCGGCTGACCGGGCTCGTGGAGGATCTGCTGGATTTCTCCAACCTCAGCTCCGGCAGCATGGACCTCCATCTGGAGGAGCTGGATCTGAACCTGCCCGTCCGGGAATGCGTCACGCAGCAGGCCGTTCGGCAGGAAGAGACCGGCGTGCGGCTGCTGAGCCTGCTCGAGCCGGCGCCGCTGCTCGTGCGGGGCGACCCGAACCGGCTGCGCCAGGTGCTGATCAATCTGATCGACAACGCCTTCAAGTTCACGCCGGAGGGCGGCTCGATCCGCGTCAGCGCGCATCGCGAGGGAGCGGAGGCGGTGCTGCTCGTCGCCGACAGCGGCGTCGGCATCGCGCCCGAGGATCTGCCCCATGTGACGGACAAGTTCTACAAAGGGCTGTCCGCCCGTCCCGGCAGCGGCCTCGGACTCGCCATCTGCAAGGAGATCGCGGAGCAGCACGGAGGCTCTCTGCATATCGGCAGCGAGCCTGGAGCCGGCACGACGGCCGAGCTGCGCCTGCCTTTGATCGACGGCTCCGGCCCGCTCCTGCCGGGCTGATCCCGGCCGGCTCGGCTATTCCTTGTAGAACAGCGCCTTTCGATTGACGAGCACGAACACGCAAGCGACGATGAGAGCGGCCGCGATCATCGCGGATACCCAGTGGCGGACGAGCCAGCCGAGCAAAGCGTCCATCGGGATTCCTCCTTCAACGTTCGTTTGTTCTCTCTACCGCTAGTATGGACCGGCGCCGCCGTTCCATGCGAGAGACGCGCGAAAAGGGCCGTCCTCCACGTCGTTGTCGACGCGGAGGATGGCCCTTTTCGGACAGTGCGATCGCCTGGGCGAGCCGTGCCCGCGGTGCGGGCACGGGCTGGCGGGTACGGGTTGGCGGCCGGAGGCAGCCGGATCAGGACTCGGCCGGGTCGGGAGATGAGGCGGGCAGCCAGTCCTGCGACCAGCGGGCGATCTCGCTGACGATCGGCTCCAGCGCGCGTCCTTTGTCCGTCAGCGAATATTCGATGCGCACGGGCATCTCGGGATAGACGGTCCGCAGCACGACGCCCTCGGCCTCGAGCTCCTTGAGCCGTTCGGCAAGCATCTTGCCGCTCAGCCCCGGCAGCGAGTCCTCGATGCGGGCGAACCGCTGCGGTCCCGCGAGCAGCTTGTAGACGATCAGCGTCGTCCACCGCTTGCTGAGCAGGTCGACGGCTTTTTCGAAGCGCGGGCAGAGCTCCATGTCCAGTCGGGACATTCCATCACCTCATTCGAATTCTTCTCATTATACTGCTGTTACACCTCCGTCACAAACGGCAAACAAGAAGAGCGATTGACAATCGAACGAGAACGATGGTAAGCTGAAGACATCTAAACCCGATTAAACAGGTTGGAATAATATATGATTAATAAACGAACCCGCAAAGGATGGATCGATCGATGGAAAAACAACTGATTCTGCGCCATGAAGGGCTGGAGCTCACCGCCACGCTGCATTATCCTGCCGCGTCCGCGGCCGACGAGCGCGAGCGGCAGCCCATCGTCGTCATCTGCCACGGCTTCATCGGCAGCCGGATCGGCGTCGACCGTCTGTTCGTCAAGACCGCCCGGGCGCTGGCCGCCCAGGGATCGTTCGTCCTGCGCTTCGACTACGGCGGCTGCGGCGAGAGCAGCGGCAGCTACGGGGCGCTCGGCTTCGACTCGATGATCGGCCAGACGAGGGCCGCGCTCGACTACGTGCTGGCGATGGACTGCGTCGATCCGCAGCGGGTGACGCTGCTCGGCCACAGCCTGGGCGGAGCGGTCGCCCTCCATGCCGCGGTCAAGGACAAGCGCGTCAACCGGCTCATCCTCTGGTCGGCCGTCGGCTATCCATTCAACGACATCGTCCGGCTGGTCGGCCGCAGCGGGTACGACGAGGCCGTGCTCAAGGGCTCGACCGACCACGCAGGCTACACGCTGGAGCCGAAGTTCTTCGACTCGCTGCAGCAGCATCAGCCGTTCCAGGCGGCGGTGCGCTTCGGCGGCGACGTGCTGCTCGTGCACGGCACGAGCGACGACGTCATCCCGGCCGATTACAGCTTCCTGTACCAAAAGGTGTTCTGGACGCGCGGCGACGGCCTGTGCGACAAGGAGATCCTGTTCCAGGCGGACCACACCTACTCGACCCGCGCGCATCAGGAAGAGGCGATCCGCGTCACCGTCGACTGGCTCGCCAAGCTGGAGAAGCGGCATGAGCAGTGGCTCGACTGGAGCATCTGAGCGGCTAGGGCGGAGCTGCGACGACGCCCTAAGCACGCCCTAAGGCTTGTATTTGCCGGGGCTCTCGAGATCGACGCGCACCTCGGCCAGCCGCAGCGAATCGGGCTTGAGCAGCGTTTTTGCGCCGCCGTCAGTCCGCTCCTGCCATTCGCGCGGATGCTTCCGATAATAAAGCTCCTCCAGTTCGAATATATCGATCTTTCGGCTCAGAGCGCTCCGGTACGTGGAGACGATCTGGGCCTCGATCATTTTTGCCGCCGCTTCCTCCACCTCCGCCATCGGCGACTGCGTATTGCGCGTCATGAGCACGCCCTTGACATGCACGCGGGCCTCGAACGCCGGCTCGCCTTGCTCGTCCTCTTTCAGGCGCAGCTTGATCTTCGTGCGGGTGAAGCTGCCGTAGCCGTAGTCGACTCCGTCATGCACGATCTCGATCAAGTACTGCTCCATGTGCGGATTCATCCAGTGCCAGCCCTCCAGCTGGCCGATCGGCAGCCGCGTCTCGTAGGCCGCCTGGCGGAAGAAGAACGCGCCGGCAACCTTCAGCTCCGGATGCGGCTTCTCGTCCTTTTCCCAGGCGCGCTCCTCGAGCATGAGCTCTGGCACGTAGCCGTTTATGGCGGGATGCTGGAGCTCGCGCAGCAGCTTGAACAGGAACACCGGCTCGATGTCGGACTTCTGGCTGTAGCTCGCTTCGGGCGAATGCAGCAGCGTCGTCGTGTTGGACAGGTTGAAGAAGGACTTGGTGATGAAGATGTCGTCGAGCTTATGGCGCGTGCCGAACATCCAGACGTTCATGCGGCTCTCCGGATACCCGGCGATCAGCTCGGAAATATCCCGGCTCGACATCGCTTTAAGCGCGCCTTCGGTCAGCAGCAGCGCCGACACATGCGAGAAGTCCATAGGCTGCTGCGAGCTGTTCATCAGCTTGGCATTGGCGTCGCCGATGCTTTTCCCCGATCCGTGTCCGGTCCAGATCGGAATCTGCTTTCCGCTCACAGTGCCGGTTTCCGACTTCGATTCGCCGGCGAAATCGAGCATCTGCACGTACATCGTGTAGATGCCGTCTTTATAGTCGATGCCGATCGCTTTCAGATACAGCTCGTTGTTCGTCTTCGATCCTTTGCAGCCCGCCAGCAGCAAGAGCAGCGCGGCGGCTGCGATCAGGCGCAGGCGGCGCATGGAGCAATCACCTCATTTCAACGGTTTCTGCACGCGGAGCGCTTCCGCCCGGCGAGGGCGCTTGCGGAACGGCAGGATGAACAGTCCCGGCAGCAGGTCGCGGAGCTGGATCGGCGAGATCGGGGTCAGGTACGGCACGCCGAACGATTGGATCCGCGTCAGATAGACGAGCACGCTGATCGTCGAGATCATGAAGCCGAAGAAGCCGAGCGCCGAGCTGGACGCATACACATAGAACCGAATGAGCGTCACGGCGCCGGTCAGCGACTGGTTGACCAGCGTGGAGCCGGCGACGAACGTCATGGCCGCCATGACGATCATGACCGGGGAGATCAGTCCGGCCCGGACGGCCGCATCCCCGATGATGAGGCCGCCGACGACCGTCAGCGTCTGCCCGATCGCCCCGGCAGCCGCGCGCCGGCCTCTCGGAAGATCTCGATCAGCAGCAGCGCGAGGAACATCTCCTCGATTGACGACAGCGGCAAGCCGAGGCGCGAGTTCATGATCGTCGCCAGCAGGTTGAACGGAATCTGGTCGACGTGGTAGACCGCCAGGGCGATGTAGAGGCCCGGCAGGAAGCAGGTGACGAGCAGGCAGACGTAGCGCAGCAGCCGGGTGAAGTTCACGAAGAAATAGTTCTGCTGCGCATCCTCGGCGGACTTCATCAGCAGGAACAGGTTCGCCGGCGCGATGATCGCCGTCGGATTGCCGTCGAGCAGGATGACGGCTCGTCCGGCCGCCAGGCATTGCACGGCGAAGTCCGGCCGGCCCGTATAGGACGTCCGGGGCAGGAGCGACCAGGAGCGGTCGACGAGCAGATCCTGCAGATGGCGCGTCGAAACGATGTCGTCGGCGTCGATGCCGGACAGCTTGTCGCGGATCGCATCGACGAGCTGCGGATTGGCGATGTCCGCCTCATACAGGAGCGCGGCCTTCGTGCCGGAGCGCGTGCCGACGCAGAGCTGCTCGCAGCGCAGGCCCGGCGTGCGGAGCCGGTAGCGGATGAGCGCCGTATTCGTATGCAGCTGCTCGACGAAGCCGTCCTTCGGGCCGCGCACCGACACCTCCGTCGCGGCCTCGGACGGAGAGTGGCCCGGCACCGTTCCGGCCGACATCGACCAGGCACGCTGCTGCTCGTCGCAGAACAGGATCGCATTGGCCTCGAAGATCATCCGGCAGATGTAATCGCGCCAGGTGATCGTATGGGGCGCCTCCTTCGAGATCCGGGGCAGCTTCAGCTCCTGCCACGCGCCCATGTTGCCCGGCCGCGCGCTCGCCGCTTCCTCCGGCGCCAGCGCGGGCACGCCGGCGCGCGCCTGAGGCAGGACGACCTTTTGCAGCAGCATCGGATCGGCCATCGCGCTGCAGTAGACGAGCGTCAGCTTCAGCGGACGAGCTCCGGAGGGAGGTCCCGGCTCCGGCAGCCCGCGCGGCGGCTTCTCCGCCTCGTCGACTTCGTCCGGCGCCTCGCTGGCTTGCGCCTCTGCTCCCGGTCTAGCGCGCTCTGCCTCTACTTCGATGTCCAGGAGGGAGACGTCGTCGCTGCCTTGGAGCCACTGGCGCAGCTGCTCCCGGCCGGGCAGGCGCTCGCCTTCGCTGCCGCCGTTGCCGGCGCTGTTGCCGGCGCTGCCGCCGTTGCCGCAAGCCGTCGCCGTTCCCGCCGCCCGGTTGGCGTTCGGCTTCTTCATCCCGGCTCCGCCTCCTTTCCGGCCGTCGGCAGCGGAGAGCGCCAGCGCAGGAGGATGGCGAGCAGCGCGGTGAGCGCCGGGACGAAGGCGATGAAGACGGGGTACTGGTACTCGATCAGGAAGAAAAAGAGCTCCGAATCGGTGACCTTCGAGCTGGAGAACGCGGTGACGACCGCCGCCATGCCGACGAAGAAGATCGTCAGCCCGCGTCGGCCCCGCACCGGGCCGAGCCGCGCGGACAAGTAGAAGAGCAGCGAGATGCGGGCGAACGTGCTGGAGACGCGCTGCACGATCGCGAACAGATCGATATGCTCGATCGTGGGGCCGAGCGAGATCACCTTCCAGATCTCGAGCACCGGGCTGCGCAGCTTGAACGCCTGGTCGGAGCCGAAGACGCAGATCGAGACGACGACGGGAATGAGCTGCAGCCAGCACAGGAACAGGACCAGAAGGGCGAACTGGTACCAGCGGAACCGGCCTTTGACATGCTGCTGCACGAACAGGACGAGCCAGATCTCCAGCATCGCCGCCGCCGCGAGCGGCATGCCCTTCAGCGCCGGGCTGATGCCGTTCTCCAAGATCGGCAGCAGCATCCGGCTGTCCATGTTCGGCCAGTTCAGCATCAGCAGCAGCGAGTCGAGGATGACCGCGATCGGGACGAGGATGACGCAGGCATAGGCGATCGAGCGGAGCCCGCCGGATGCGGTCCAGGCGCAGAGCGCCGCTGTCGCTCCCGCGATGATCCAGACCGGCGTATGGCTCATGTAGCTGTGGATGGCGATATGCGCCGTTTCCCAGGAAAGGGTGGAGGCCTGGAGGAGCAGCAGGACGACGACGAGCGCGCGCATCGTCCAGGAGGCGGCCCGGCCGAACCGGTCCGACAGCCATTGCTCGATCGGCACGCCGTTCAGCTTGCGGATGACGTAGCAAAGGAGGCCGCACCAGAGCAGCATGGGCGGCAGGGCGAGCAGGATCGCGACCCAGGAGTCGCTTCCCGATCGGGAAAAGATGAACGGCGGAACGAGGATGTTCGCTACGCCTCCGCTGCTCAGCAGCAGCATGATGATGCATGTCCAGACGCTGATCCGGTTTGAGATCGGCATGGGATTCCGTGCCTCCTTTCGCGCATGCCTGGGGTCGCTCGGGCGACGCCGGCCCATGCGGCTAGTATGGATCGGCGCAGGCATTGCTATCCGCTGGAGGAAGGTTCTTGCAGGATGGAAGCGCCTCCCGGGCGGGGGCGAAAAAGGTTCCCAAGCGCATCCGGCTGGTCTATGATGGAAACGGAGGGGATGAATGCATGTCTGGAACCATGACCGGTAAATGGCTTCTGATGGCGGCCGCGGCGTCGATGCTGCTCTCCGCCTGCTCGCAAAAGGCCGACGCTCCCGTCGAGACGGCCGGCCCGCCGAGCGTGACCGCCTTGCCGACCGCTTCGCCGAGTCCGGCGCCGTCCGCAGCTCCCGCCTTCACGGCGCCGCTCACGGGAGAAGCGCTGCAGGGGCCGATCGACAGCCGGCCGTATCTGGTGATGATCAACAATCACGCCAAGGCGAGGCCGCAGTCGGGGCTGGGCTCGGCGGACCTGCTGTACGAGGTGCTCGCGGAAGGCGAGATCACGCGTTTCCTGGCCGTCTTCCAGAGCCGCGCCTTCGACGGGGCGATCGGCCCGGTGCGCAGCATCCGGCCGTACTTCATCGACGTCGGCAAAAGCCAGGACGCGATCCTGATCCATTCCGGCGGCAGTCCGGACGGCTATGCGATGCTGTCGCGGGAGAAGCTCGACCATATGGACGAGATTACGAATGCAGGGGCTTACTTCTGGAGGGACAAGTCCAGGAAGGCTCCGCATAATCTGTACACGAGCCTCGAGAAGCTGGCGGCCGGCGCCGCCAAGAAGAAATTCGAGACCGCCCAGACGGGCGCGGTGCGCACGCTGCCGTTCGTCTCCGATCTGCAGCAGGCGCCGCCCGGCAGTCCGTCGTCGGGACTTGAGGTCACGTTCCTGCTCCAGTCGTACAAGGTGTCGTACCGCTACGATGCGGAGTCGCTGACGTACAAGCGCTCGATCAACGGCGAGCCGCATGTCGACCTGAACGACGGCAAGCAGCTGGAGGCGGCCAACGTCGTCGTGCTCGAGGCGCCCCACCGCGTGCTGGACGATGTCGGCCGGCGGGAGGTCGATCTGGATCGCGGAGGCCGGGCGAAGCTGTTCCAGCGCGGCCAGGCGAGAGACATTCAGTGGAAGAGGAGCGGCACGGACGATCCGATCCGGTTCTACGACTCGGAGACGGAGGCTCCGCTGTACCCGGGCCAGACCCATGTGCTGATCGTGCCCGACAAGCCGGGTCTCGAGCAGCGGCTCGCGGTGCTGCCTTAGGCTCCAGCAACGAACCTTCGGCCCTGCCTTGACGGCAGGGTCTTTTCGCGCGTTTTGGGCAAAATGAACCAGGGCGAAAATTCGACAAAATTCGATTTTTCGAGGCGCTGGCGTTTACAAATCCTTTACACCACCCGGATGAACTGTGATAAGATAAGTGGGGCCTGAAAAGGGCTGTCTAACCATTTTTTTGAAAGCAAAGGGGACGAACATGGCTAAGAAGAATATCTTCTTCAAAACGCTGGAGGAAATGGCGGATTCGATTGTCGAAAGCGTGGAGTATTTCGCGCGCGGGGTGGACGACCTGTCGAATGTCGGCGAGTTCGCCAAGGCGATGAAAGAATACGAGAGCCAATGCGACCGCTATACCCATACGATCATCATCGAGCTCAACAAGACGTTCATCACGCCGATCGAGCGCGAGGACATCATGGCGCTGACGACCGCGCTTGACGACGTCGTCGACGAGATCGAGGCTTGCGCGTCGCGCTTCGAGATGTACCAGGTGACGGACAAGGACGAGTACATCCGCCTGTTCGCCGACAACCTCGTGCGCTGCGCCCACCAGGTCAAAAACGCGATCTATCTGCTCACGCAGAAGAAGCTGCTGGCGATCCGCGAGCCGAACATCGCGATCAACGAGCTGGAGAACCAGGCCGACGACCTGCTGCGCGTGAGCATCAAGGCGCTGTTCGCGAACCAGAAGGATCCGATCGAGCTGATCAAGCGCAAAGAGCTGTACGAAATGCTCGAAAAGACGACGGATTACTTCGAGGACGTCGCCAACACGCTTGAAACGATCATCATGCGCAACAGCTAAGGACAGGAGACGACCTGAACGATGGATACAGTATTGATAATTATGGCGGTCGTCGTGTTCCTGGCGCTGGCGTTCGACTTCATCAACGGCTTCCATGACACGGCCAACGCCATCGCGACCTCGGTGTCGACGCGGGCGCTCAAGCCGCGCGTCGCCATCCTGCTGGCGGCGACGATGAACTTCGTCGGAGCGCTCAGCTTCACCGGCGTCGCCAAGATGATCGGCGGCGGCATCGCCGATCCGACCACGCTGCAGCACGGCGAGGAGATCGTCATCGCGGCGCTGCTCGGAGCGATCATCTGGAACCTGATCACCTGGTGGTTCGGCATCCCGTCCTCCTCGTCGCATGCGCTCATCGGCGGCCTGTCCGGAGCGGTCATCGCTTCGGCCGGATTCGGCGCGATTAACGGCAGCGGCTTCTCGGACATCATCAAGGCGCTCATCTTCTCGCCGATCATCGCGTTTGTCGTCGGCTATCTGCTGATGACGCTGCTCAAGCTGGTGTTCGCCAGGTCGAGCCCGCATCAGATCAACAAGGGCTTCCGCACCGGACAGATCATGACCGCGGCGTTCCAGTCGTTCACGCACGGCACCAACGACGCGCAAAAGGCGATGGGCATCATCACCTTCGCGCTCGTGTCGGCCGGACTACAAGACAACATGGACGTGCCGCTCTGGGTCAAGCTGTCCGCGGCGACGGCGATGGCGCTCGGCACCTCGGTCGGCGGCTGGAAGATCATCAAGACGATGGGCACGAAGATTTTCAAGATCGAGCCGATCAACGGCTTCGCCGCCGATCTCGGCGCCGCCTCCGTCATCCTGACGGCGACGATGCTGTATTTCCCGGTCAGCACGACCCATACGATCACGTCCTCGCTGCTCGGCGTCGGCAGCGCGAAGCGCTTCTCTGGCGTGAAGTGGGGCATGGCCGGACGGATCGTCGTCTCCTGGGTCATCACGATTCCGATCTCCATGGGCTTGGCCGCGCTGATCTACCAGATCATCGAGTGGCTGTTCCTGTAGCGTTCGTCCCCTTTTCAAGTCGAAGCCCGCTTCTCCCTTCACCGAGGGAAAGCGGGCTTTTTTCGTCCTATTCTTCTTGCTTCGGCCTGCGGCGCTTGGCCCCCGGACGCCGCTTGGCGCCGGTGCGGCGCTTGCGGCTGCGGCCGCGGCCGCCCTTGGCATAGCCGCCTCCGCCGGTGCGGCGCTTCTTGCTTTTCGTCCGCTTCTTCTTCGGCGGCGACCATTCGTCGTCCTCCAGATCGACCATCTTGGACTTGTCGGAGCCTTTCTTGCTGCCGAAGGTGCCCATCATCACCTTGACGAGCGGAGCCATCTGCTGCACGCTGCCGATGATTTTCTGCGCCTTGGTCATCGTGCCGAGGATGCCGTCGAGGCCCCCGATCCGATCGACGAAGCCCTTGAGCTCGGTCAGCTTGTCGAGAGAGAACAGGCTGCCCTTCTTTTCCGTCTCTGCCGCTGCCGCAGCAGGCAGAGCGGCGCCTTCCAGCGTCGCCAGCGGGCCAATCGACGGCGCCGGACCGGGCGGCATCAGCGAGGGCGGCGGGGCGAACAGCGACTGAGCGGGAAGCTGATTATAAGGGAACCCTTCGCCGAGACCGGGAAAGATGCTTCCCTGCGCCGGGACGGCAGGCGTATTGCGCTGCGGCATAGGCGGGTAATAGGAAGGATAGTTCGGATTCACTTGGCTTTCACATCCTTGTGGGATTGCGGAGGGCGAACTCCGCGTTTGTTCCAGTGTATGGCCTAAAGCGGCGTTTGGGTTGGACGTTCGCCCGGTTTTTGCCGAAAAACCCAGTCGGGGACTGGCACGGGCGGCGGGAGGACAGGGCGCCGCGGAGGAACGATCGGGACGCCGCGGCCGGCTGCGGCGCGCGTCGGCCTTCCTCGCCTCGTCGATAGGCACACTTGAGACGGAAGCACCGGAGCAGAGTTCGTTCGACCTATCGTGATGTGCGCGAGGAGAGGACGGTTACGGGCAGCATGAATTTTGAGGTAGCATAAAATGTAGGTCCGTAGTAAAATAGGTGCGCGTCCCATCCGTGACGGCCGCAAACTCATGTACGCGTCCAGTGGACATCGTCCTAGCCGCGCCTCGTTGAAGGAGGCTGAACCGATCCGACGGGCATTCTGCCCGCCATCCGAAGAGAGCGCTTGCAAAAAACATCGCTCCTCTAAAGCGTGAACACGGTGATAGTTGTATTCTCTAGCGCAGCAATATAAAATGGAATGTAGGATTATTTCACAGGGGTGAAGTTGATGCAGCTCAAGAAGCTGAACGATAAAGCGATCGACCAATTATTCGAAGCGGTCCTCACGCTCAAGAGCGTCGAGGAATGCTATATTTTCTTCGATGATCTTTGCACGGTGAACGAGGTTCAATCCCTCTCCCAGCGGCTCGAGGTGGCGCGCATGCTCGGCAAGGGCAGCACGTACAACCAGATCGAGGCCGAGACGGGAGCGAGCACGGCGACGATCTCCCGCGTCAAGCGCTGCCTCAATTACGGCAACGACGGCTACAAGATGACGCTGGACCGTCTGAACCGCTGATGGACAGAGAGCCGCTGCGTCCCGGCATCCTCGTCATCAGCCATGGCTCGCGCGACCCCGGGTGGGTGGCGCTCGTCGACGAGGCCGTAGCGGCCGCGGCGCAAACGATTACGCAAGCGACCGGCCCTGTGCCGGTCCTTTCGTCGTTTCTGGAGATCGTAGAGGGACGGCTGATCCAGGACGGCATCGACGAGCTGCTCGCGCTCGGCGTGAGTGATCTGTTCGTCCTGCCGCTGTTCGTCTCTTCCGGCAGCACGCATGTCGACGACATCATGCAGGCGTTCGGCCAGCCTCCGGCGGGCCTGCGCGAGGGCGAGCTCGAGCCGCTGCGCACAGGCGAAGCTCGCATCCATCCCGGCGTTCCGATCGACGACGAGCCGGAGATCGCCGAGCTGCTGCTGCGGCAGGCCCGGGAGCTCTCGCGCGATCCGGCCCGGGAGGCGCTGCTCGTCGTCGGACACGGCTCGATCGAGCCGGTATTCCACGAGCGCTGGCGCAGCAGCCTGCAGCGGCTCGGCGAGCGGCTGCGGGAGGGCGGAGGCTTCGCCCGCGCCGAGACCGCGATGCTGCTGCCGGACGAGGCGGCCGACCGGCTGCGCGAGATGCGGAGCCGGCGGCCCGAGGAGACCGTGATCGTCGTGCCGGCGTTTCTTAGTCAAGGATTTTTCACATCGACCGTGATTCCATCGAGGCTCGGCGAGTTAGAATATGAATATGACGGCCGGGCGATGCTGCCGGACGCGGCGGTGCCGCGCTGGCTGGCGCGCCAGGCGCTGCAGTGGATGCAGCGGATGCGACAAGCAGGAGGATGAGAGAAGGCATGACGAGCGGATACAAGAGAGCGCGGCTGATCTACAACCCGACGTCCGGACGCGAGGAGATGAAAAGGCGGCTCGGCGAGATTTTGACGCTGCTGGAGCGGGGCGGCATCGAGACGAGCACGCATGCGACCTGCGGCGAAGGCGACGCGTCGGTGGCCGCCGCCGATGCCGCGGACCGCGGCTTCGACATGATCATCGCGGCCGGCGGCGACGGCACGCTGTACGAGGTCATCAACGGCCTCGGCGAAAAGCCCAACCGCCCTCCGCTCGGCATCCTGCCCGTCGGCACGACCAACGACTTCGCGCGGGCGCTCGGCATCCCGCGCAACCTGGAGTACGCGTGCGAGCTCATCACCCGCCAGTACAGCCGCCCGATCGACGTCGGCCGCGCCGGCAAGAAGTATTTCATCAACATCGCCGGCGGCGGCTCGCTCACCGAGCTCACCTACGAGGTGCCGAGCAAGCTCAAGACGATGATCGGGCAGCTCGCCTATTATATGAAGGGTCTCGAGAAGATGACCCGCCTGCGGCCGATGGAGCTGCGCATCGAGGGCGACGGCATCGAGGACATCCACGAGGAGATCATGCTGTTCCTCATCTGCAACAGCAACTCCGTCGGAGGCTTCGAGAAGCTCGCCCCGGCGGCGACGCTCGACGACGGCCTGTTCGAGGTGCTCGTGCTCAAGAAGTGCAACCTGGCCGAGTTCATCCGCATCGTCACGCTCGCGCTGCGCGGCGAGCATTTCAACGACTCGCACATCCTGCACTTCAAGACGAACCGCCTCACCGTCACGACGCCGGACTACGCCCAGCTCAACCTCGACGGCGAGTACGGCGGCACGCTGCCGTGCACGTTCACCGTGCTGCCCTCGCATCTGAACATCTTCGTCGACGAGGAAGGGAAGACGCATTATTGAGGCGGCGCTGGCTTCGGGCGCGGCACAGCTAGGCAGCTGGGCGGCTCCGCCCGCCGGCTTCGCCGAGTCCGGCGAAGCCGCTGAGTCCGGCGAGTCCGCCGAGTCGGCTGAGTCCGTCGAATCCGCTGAGTCCTGCGAGTCGGCTGATTCCGCCGGCTTCGCCGGCTCTCTGCGGCGCAGAACGCAGGCGCAGTTGAACCGGCCATAGTTCTTGAGCTTGAGCTGTTAGCGCCTGCGGTCTAACGACGAGTCAGCTCGTTAGAAGCCCCTTTTGAGGGAACGCCGATTTCTTACGACTCCTGAGCTTGTTAGACGCGTGCGGAAGCCCGTTTTTCCCATTTTCAACCCTAATTCGTCACTCTAACAGCATCATTCGTCGTTAAAATGGGAAGAGCTCGAAAAAGGGGCCGCTAACGACACCACGAATCATTAGCACCATGAAAGCTCGAAGCTCGACTCCAATTTCAACGGCTTGCACGCGTCCTCGCCTCCTTAGGCGCCGGGCTGCCTGCAAGCCTTTACTACGCATAGAGAACGGATGAATGAATGATGAAACCTACCGTACCGGTCGGAAAGAACGAAACGGTCACGCTCGACATCACCGGCCTGACGCATGAAGGCGAGGGCGTCGGCCGCGCCGACGGCTTCACCCTGTTCGTGCAGGGCGCGCTGCCCGGCGAGCGCGTCAAGGCCAAGGTGCTCAAGGTCAAGAAGACGTACGGCTATGCCAAGCCGATCGAGTGGCTGCAGAGCAGTCCGGACCGCGTCGACGCGCCGTGCCCGATCTACAAGCAATGCGGCGGCTGCCAGCTGCAGCATCTCAGCTACGAGGCGCAGCTCGTCTGGAAGCGGCAGCATGTCGTCGATACGCTGGAGCGGATCGGCAAGCTGCATGTGCGGAGCGAGGGAGAGCGCGCGGCGGGAGCTGCGGCCGGCGGAGCCGGGGTTGGAGTAGGCGACGGTGGATCGAGCGCTGATGCGAGCGCAGCCGGAGCAGGCGAGAGCGGAGCGGATCGGGCGGAGGTTGGAAAAGGCGGCATCGTCGTCCATCCGACTATCGGCATGGACGAGCCGTGGCGCTACCGCAACAAGGCCCAGGTGCCGATCGGCATGGCGATGGCCGACCTGGAGAACGGCGCGGCCGGCAGCCTGATCGGCGGCTTTTACGCCCGCGGGTCGCACCGCATCGTCGACATGGACGCCTGCCTCATTCAGCATGAGCACAACGACGAGGCGGTACGCCAGGTCAAGGCGATCGGCAACCGCGTCGGCATCTCCGCTTACGACGAGGCGACCGGGCGGGGCATCCTGCGCCATGTCGTCGTGCGGACCGGCTTCGTCACCGGCGAGATGATGGTCGTGCTCGTCACGAACGGGCCGCGCATCCCGCGCGTCGAGGACTGGATCGCGGCCATCCGCGAGGCGCTGCCGCAGGTGAAGAGCATCGTGCAGAACGTCAACAAGCGGCAGACGAACGTCATCTTCGGCGACGAGACGCGCACGCTGTGGGGCAGCGACGTCATCTACGACGAGCTGGACGGCATCCGCTTCGCCATCTCGGCGCGGTCGTTCTACCAGGTCAACCCGGCGCAGACGCTGCGCTTGTACCAGTCTGCGGTCGACTATGCCGGCCTGACCGGCCGCGAGAACGTCATCGACGCCTACTGCGGCATCGGCACGATCTCGCTGTTCCTGGCTCGTCGGGCGGGGCATGTGTACGGGGTGGAGATCGTGCCGGAGGCGATCGAGGACGCGAAGCGCAACGCCGAGCTGAACGGCATCGGCAACGCCTCGTTCGAGGCGGGACCGGCCGAGGTCGTCATTCCTCGCTGGCGCTCGGAGGGCATCCGGCCCGACGTCATCGTCGTCGATCCCCCGCGCAAAGGCTGCGACGAGCAGCTGCTCGACACGATTCTGGCGATGCAGCCGGAGCGTGTTGTCTACGTGTCCTGCAACCCGGCCACTCTGGCGCGGGACCTGCAGGTGCTGGAGGCGGGCGGGTACCGGACGGTGGAAGTCCAGCCGGTGGATATGTTCCCGCATACGAGTCATGTGGAGTGCGTGGTAGGAATATGTCGGGTCGATTCCTAGAAGTCCTGAATTATCAGTATTCTGCGAAGTATGCGTCGTTTAATATTGAGGAAAACGAGTTTAGAAGTAAGACATTGAATGATAAAATCGAGGTTTCTATTGTGTTGGATTTGAAATGGGTAGACACATCTGATGACTTCTAATTGAATTTGAGAATATCCAAGAGAGCGTCCAAAAATTGGGGCGTTCTCTTTTTATATAGATACTTTTCAAAAAAGCCGATTGTCTGAACTATTGAATGTTCAGCGCAGTCGGCTTTTTTGCGTGAAAGGAGAGTTGTTGGATGAGCAAAGTAATCGCTCTCGCCAATCAGAAAGGTGGCGTCGGCAAAACGACAACAGCGGTCAACCTCGGTATTGGCTTGGCGGCGGAAGGCAAGAAGGTTCTGCTGTTGGACGCGGATGCGCAGGGCAACCTGACGGATTCGCTAGGCTTCCATGAACCGGACAGTCTATCCGTTTCACTGGCTACGATGTTGGTGAAAGGCATGACGGAGGAGCCATATGCGCCGAGGGAAGGTATTTTGCACCATCACGAAGGTATCGACCTGATGCCGGGAAACATCGAATTATCGGCAGTCGAAGTGGCGCTCGTCAATACGATGAGCAGGGAAACGATTATGCGATCATACATCGATTCCGTAAAAGCAGATTACGATTTTATCGTGATCGACTGTATGCCGAGCTTGGGCATGATGACGATCAACGCATTGGCAGCGGCGGATAGCGTCATTATCCCGGTACAGGCGCACTACCTGCCCGCCAAAGGCATGACGCAGCTTTTGCAGACGGTTGCCCGCGTTCGGCGGCAAATTAATCCGAAGCTGGCTGTGGATGGTGTGCTGCTCACGATGGTAGACAGCCGAACCAATTTCGCCAAAGACATTTCTTTCGTGTTGCGTCGGGATTATGGGGATAAGCTGCGTGTATTCAATACAGAAATCCCCCTGTCCATCCGCGCGGCAGAAACTAGCGCCAAGGGCAAGAGCATTTTTGCCCACGATCCGAACGGACAGGTTGCTAAAGCCTACGCTGCACTTACGAAGGAGGTGCAGGATATTGGCAGCGAAAGAAGATCGGCTCGCCAGCATAAAACTGACCAAAGTCGATGATTTATTCTCGACTGAGGCAAGCCGCAACGATTCGCAACGGGAAAAGGTGATGGATATTCCATTGGCTGAAATTAGTGAATTTCCCGGTCATCCCTTTAAGGTAAGGGCGGATGAAGCGATGTTAGAAATGGCGGATAGTGTCAAGCAGTATGGTGTCCTTGTTCCCGGCTTAGTTCGGCCAAAGGCAGGCGGTGGATACGAGATGGTATCCGGCCATCGTCGAAAGAAGGCAAGCGAATTGGCTGGTATGGAAACAATTCCTTGTCTCGTTCGCGAGTTGGATGACGATCAAGCGACGATCATCATGGTGGATAGCAACCTGCAACGGGAGTATATTTCTCCGAGTGAAAAAGCTTTTGCCTACAAAATGAAATTGGAAGCTATGAACAGACAAGGACAACGAACAGATTTAACTCGTTCCCAAGTTGGGAACAAGTCTGCTGCAAAGAAATCAAGCGAGATATTAGCAGAACAGATGGGCGAAAGCAAAAACCAAATATTTAGATACGTTCGCCTAACCGAACTCACTCCTCCCATTCTCGAAATGGTAGACGACAAACGGATTGCCTTTAATCCTGCCGTTGAGTTATCTTACTTGGCCGAGAAAGAACAGCAAGCCCTATTCGAGACCATGCAGGCCGAGGACTGCACGCCTTCACTTGCTCAGGCTCAGCGTATGAAAAAGATGAGTCAAGAAGGCAGGCTGAATACAGATGTCATTTACACCATACTGACGGAGGAAAAGCCGAATCAGAAAGAAAAAATGAGTATTCAGCGAGAACGAATCGACCGCTTTTTCCCACGAGATTTCTCGGAAAAACAAAAGGAAGACCTAATCGTGCAACTGCTGGAAAACTGGTACAAAAGGCGGCAAAGGGAGCACGAACGGTAATTCCCCCGTTGCCGCCCTGTTCATGCGCCCTTTCCTCTGACGGAGAGCTTTTTTTATGCCCATTTTCGGGGAGGAGGTCATCAATGGACTTTACGAAAGGAAAACGGCGTCAGTATGAACGTCTGATGAAAGAAAAGCCGGGTTTTGCGCGTAGTAGGCCATCCGAGGAGGAAGAAGCACAACTGCGCAAGCAGGCTCAGGTAGCCGAAGGCTGGCACAAGAAACGTGACCACAAAATGAACCGGGAGGGCTGACGATGGAGCAAGAGAAACGAATGGCCGGTGACTACGAAGTCTATCAAGCGCTGCCCATTGGCAGGGTGGAGGTTGTTTTAGGCATCGACATCACGAATACCGAAAAGCCCTATTTGGTTTGCTACTGCTCGCAGAATAATTTGTTTGGCATCGATCAGTATTTCGGTGCAGAAGGATATGCGGATTACCTGGTCGCAATGCAGGAATTTACCAAGCTATTGCAATGGGAAATCGAGAAACTCCAGACCGAGCGCGCTACGATCACGGAGCCGATGCCTCCCATTCAACCCGACCAATGCCTGCCCATCAAAAGTGACGATGATCTCGGCGGCAGAATTGTTGTGACCCGTTTGGATTGGTTGCGGCCGGAATTTCGCACGACAGACCATCAGTTGATTTGGGTAACGGGAGGCTTCGGTGCCTCCGGGAACTCACGTGGGCGGGCGGTCTATGCGGAAACCCTCTATTCCGGCGATGAATACCGCTATAACCGGGAAGACCTGATGGGGTTCCTGAAGCCGGAGCATACGCCCACATGGGCGGCCGAGAAGCTGGCACAACGACAAGCGGAGCAAGCCCCATCAAAGCCGCGTCCGCGAGGCGAAGCGCGTTAAGAGAAGCGCAAGGTATCTTCTATATAAATGAAAGGAGATCGTGAACGATGTCATGGACGTATCGACACCGCAAGACGCTCATCATGGGAGCCATCGCGATCAGCGTGGCGCTTCTGGTAGCAGCGGCCTTGTATATGCTGATGCAGCACACTGATCAGCAGCAAAAGCAGCAACAAATGAAAGAGGAGTATGAGCGGCAGATTCAGCAATTGAGAAAGGAGGAGCAGCAAAACAGCCGAAATGTCTGGACGACTGCAAAAACAATACCGGCAGGCGTCTCGCTCAAAGCGGATGACCTCAAGGCTGTTCCGATGCCCGTCAGTTTGGTTCCTCCGGGCGTCATCACCGACCGGGAAAGCATCATCGGCAAAAACGCCAAAATCGAGCTTGCACCAGGAACGCCGCTGCTTTCCTCTTTATTGTACGAAGGGCAGCCCATTCCGAAGGATTTGCGCATACAGGAGTTTCAGGTCATTCAGCTTCCCTCTAATCTCAAGCCTAACCAATATATAGACGTTCGCATCGGCTTTCCAACCGGCGAGGACTTTGTTCTCTTATCTAAAAAGAAGGTACAGGAGCTGTCCGGTACGGTTGTATGGCTGGAACTGAATGAGATGGACATCCTCCAAACGTCCAGCGCTATTATTGATGCGTACTTGCAGGGAGCGCGGTTGTATGCCCTCCCGTACATCGAGCCGGGCTTACAGGAAGCGGCTGTGGTCAACTATCCGGCCAATCAGAAGGTATTGAACCTGATGGCGGTTGATCCCAATCTGCTCGAAACCGCAAAAATCGAACTTGCCCGTGCGTTGCGTCAAACGCTGGATGGCAATTTGAAGGCGGTCAGCGACTCGGACAAGCTTCGCGTCACCAGCGGTAGTGTAACCGTGCAGCAGCAGTTGCAAAACGAACGGATGACGACGCGGCAGGCTAATGCCATGAGCGGAACACAGCCAGTAGGCACACCGCAGTCTGGAGAATCAGCAGTTTCGACGAATGGTCCGCAGCCTAGCGTGAGTGATGCTGCTGGAGCAGCAGCTACGCAATCTCCGAAAAATCAACAGACGCCCCCTCCTGCCGTTTCGCCGTCGCAGCCATCGGGTATGCCTCCTGCAACCGAAGCGCCTCCGGCAAGCGA
Organism: Paenibacillus sp. FSL W8-1187; assembly: GCF_037965485.1. NCBI lineage: Bacteria > Bacillati > Bacillota > Bacilli > Caryophanales > Paenibacillaceae > Paenibacillus > Paenibacillus sp. FSL W8-1187. Next base: position 4,778,335 of record NZ_CP150181.1, on the reverse strand, counting down.
AGATAAGTGGGAAAATATCTTCAATCAATGAGGAGTGCGGATATGAAAAAAATTGTTTTTATCGGCGTAGCGGATAAGACGCATGCTTTGTTGGTGCTTGGCCGCTTACTTGTGTCGTTGGGGAATAAAGTGCTGTTGGTAGATTCCACCGTCACGCAGTCGATTCGGGGTTATCTGCCGCACGCCTATGCCAATAGCGCCGTTCAGGATTATGAAGGTATGGATGTGGCCTACGGCTATCTCACTCCCGAACAGCTTGAACGAGGCTTGGCACAGGCAGGGACGACACCGGCATACGACATCATGCTGGTGGACACTGACCATACGGAATTTGTTTTCCACCACAACCTGTCCCAGTTTGATAAGCGGGTGTGGTGCTGGGATGGAAGGCGGTTATCGCTGGAGAAAAACGAGGAACTGATGATTCGTCTCGGCTTACAGAACACGGAAGAGCCTGTCTCGTTTTTCGAGTTGCTCTCCCCTGACATACCGGGAAAGTTGGCAGCGTGGCGAGCCGAAAAGCGGTTGCGGCATATCCAGTTGGAGGTTACGGTGTTTCGCTTCCCTTTGGACGAACGCGATGCAGCCGTCGATTTGAACAATCAACACCACGGCCGCATCGACCTTCGCGGGCTGACCGGGGCGTTTCGCGAGATGCTGCTGACGATGCTGGAGCAGCTTGGCGATTTCGACCGCAAGACAGCGCGACGAGCCTGGGCAATCGCTCGTAAACGGGTGCGGGTGTGGTAGAAAGGAGAACGTTTATGGGAGCTACCGTTGTATTTTGGAGTCCTGTATCCGGTCAGGCCGGGACAACGACTAATCTGCTCGCCGCGGCGACGTGCATGGGTTTGGAATATTCGGCGCGATTGCTGTTGCTTGGGCATTTGCTAAGCAGTTACTCTGCTGTCGAACGAGCCTATTATCGACCTGCCGGAAGAGAGGACATGCATACCCCGGACACGGGAATTGATGCGCTCTTGCGTCTGCTGAAAAACCGCAAGCTGGAGCCTGTCATGCTGCGTGACTATGCCCATCCGTTGCTGCGGGATCGCCTGGATATTTTGCACGGCTCCATCAAGCAAGAGGATATCTTTATCGAAACGGCAAAAGAATGGCTCACACCGCTGCTTGCGGTTGCCCGCCGCGCTTACGATGTAGTGCTGTTGGATGGGGGGAGCGGCAGCGGGTCGGCTTGGGACGAAATGCTGCGGCGGCAGGCCGACGTATGGGTCGTCTGCCTGCCGCAAAACCGTCTCCTTCTAGAGCGATTTTTTCAATCGGCAGAAGCAGCGATGCTTCAAGGCCGAAGAACGCTGCTCGTGTTCGGACAGTACGACCCTTATTCGACGCTCACTTCTAAAAATCTCATGCGTCAATTCCGTATAGGACCGACCGTGTACCCTGTTGCACATAATACAGGCTGGATGGATGCGGCACAGCATGGAGAAGCGAATCCTTTCTGGTTTCGCAACAGGAAGATAGCAAGCGGTCACGAGAACCACCTGTTCGTGCAGCAGGTGCGACGATTGGCGCAGGCTGTGATCGACAGCGCAGGCGCAAGACAGCCCCTTTTCGGAGGGAAGGAGGGCGACACGCCATGACGGCTATGCTCAATGCCTTCATCCTGATCGCGCTCTTGTTGCTTTCAATCTTCTTCCTTTATTTGCGCCTGAGCCGACGATTGCCGGAACGGACGGACGACACATCGGTATATACGCTGGAAGCGATGACCACTTTCGTAAAAGCAACGCTACACGAGTTAACCAGCAGCAACCTGGCCGACTTCGGTTTGTCGGAGGAAGAATACCGCCGCCGAAAAAGCAAACGGGCGGAGCTGAAAAAGGCGCTGCGGGGCTGCACCTCCGGTGATCTGCGGGACAAGGAATACGTCAAGGAGATCATTGCCGACCTGCTCGCGCAGCGCTATGAACTGGACGATGCGCATTTGAACCTCCTGCTGCCTTTTCATCAGCCGGAGTCCCTCTCCGCGCAAGACCAGTTTGATATTCTGCTTTACACATATAAAAAGGAAGCCGGGCTTCATGCGCTCGACCGGCTCGTTCAAACCTATGAATGGGATCGGCAAAGACGAAACGAGGAAGGCCAGCTTGAAACGTACCGGATTACGGTGGAGGATATTCGTAGCGTCTTCGCCCGTGAAGCGCCGCGTTTGACGACGGACGATAAGCTCCAGCTTGTCGTCCAGCGGATTTATCAGCATTACAAGGGATTCAGCGTCGTGGACGAGCTGCGCGACATGCGTGTGGACGGTGTATCCGGGGGCGTATCTGGTCTGCCGCCGCTCATGTGGGAGGGCGAATGGTCGCTGGAGGAGGACGCACAGCTTCAGTTGCTGCCCCGTTCGCATGACAGCGTATGGCTGTTTTACAAGGGGAAGTCCATTCACCTGAGCTTCTTGTCCTTCGGCTCCGAGCAGGAACTGCGGCGCGTTTGCCAGATCATCTATAAGCACAATTTTCCCGGCCAGTTGTCCGAGGCGAACGGATTTAAGGTCAATGAAATGGCAGACGGCTCCCGCGTCGTCGTGCTGCGCCCCCGATTCAGTGAATCGTGGGCTTTTTTTGTGCGCAAATTCGACGTGCAAAGCGCGACGCTAGAGCAGTTGATTCAGGACGAAGGCGCGGATTTGCCGATTGGCCTCATTCGTTACTTGGTATCGGGTGCGCGGATCACCGCGATTACCGGTGCGCAGGGCAGCGGCAAAACAACGCTGCTTATGGCGATGGTGCGCCATATTCCAGAAGTGCTGCCCATCCGGGTACAGGAAATGAGCTTTGAGCTTCAATTGCGCAAAATTTATCCAGAACGCAACATCGTCAGCCTGCGCGAAACCGAGACGATTTCCGGTCAACAGGGGCTGGACATCCAGAAGAAGACGGACGGCTCTGTCAATATTTTGGGCGAGGTAGCGACCGACCCGGTCGCCGCTTGGATGGTTCAGATGGCACAGGTGGCGTCATTATTCACCTTGTTCACGCATCACGCCAAAACCTTCCGTGACCTTGTGCTGTCTCTCCGCAATTCCTTGTTGAAAACAAAGGTGTTTACGAACGAGCGTGTGGCGGAGCAGCAGGTCGTCAGCGTCGTCAACTTCGATATTCACCTCCGCCGCGACCTGGACGGACGGCGCTATATCGAGCGCATTACGGAATGTGTCCCAGTGCCGCAGGAGACGGCGTACCCGGAAGCCTTTCGCGGGAAAATGACAAAGGACGAACGGATGGCAGCCTTTATGGAAACGACGCTCGAATACTTCCGCCGCTCGACGGATCGTCCGCTGTACACCGCCCGAAATCTCGTTGAATGCCGCGACGGCCGTTACGTTGCCGTTCATCCCCTGTCCGAGCAAAGTCGCTGCGAGATTGCGGAATACTTGGGCGGCCCCGATCAGGCCGTCTTTGATGCGTTTCTGGCATCCCATTGGGGGGATGAGACTTGATTCGGGAATGGCTCTCCCCTCTGCTCGGCATCGCAACCGTGCTCTTTCTTGCCGCTGTCGCGGCCTTCCTGTGGCTGTCCCGGCGTGATTCGGAGGTGGCGGCAGTCCGGCGCTACGAAGCGCTGCGTAAGCCGGGGCAAGCGCCTCGCAAGCAGGCGGTTTACAGTTTCATGCAGCAGCTATACAGCGTTTGCGAGCAGATGCCGGTTTTAAGGATGTACTTGCAGCACCTTCGCAGGCGATTGGTCATCCTGCGGCTCGGGGACGAATGGAAGCTGCGGCTTGAGGTGATGAAATCGGCGCTCTTGATGTGGCTTGTCCTGTTTTTGGCCGCGATTCCGCTTGTTTTGGCGGTGCGCGACCCTTACACGCTGGCGATGCTCGGCATTGGTCTTTGGGTCGGCCACGGCATCCTCTCGGATATGGGTGTTTATCGGCTCGAAATGCGGCTGCTGCGACAACTTCGTCTGTTTCTTGGGGATGTGAGACATCATTACCATCGTCACGGGATGGTGGATGAAGCCGTCTATGAATCGGCTGACAGCGCGCCGTATGAAATGGCGCTGCACGGGCAAGAGCTGTTCGACATGCTGACGGACAGCGACGCCGAAGATAAACTGGCGCAATATGTGGAGCATGCCCCTAATCGCTATTTGCAGGGCTTTGCGGGATTGTCGTATCTCATCAAAGAGCATGGCGATCAGCAAACGGAAAGCGGTTCGGTCTACCTCAAGGGACTGGAAAAGCTGTCCATCGAACTGAATCTGGAATTGCTGCGTCGCGAGCGTCTCAGCTTCTTATTACAGGGGCTGACCGTTATCGCGCTGCTGCCGCTGCTGTTTACCCGTCCGATTGAAGCCTGGGCCAGCCACTTTTTTCCGGCAATGGACACGTTCTACGCCAGCGCTTTCGGTTGGGCCGCCAAACTCTGTCTGCTTGTCGTCGTGTGGCTTTGCTACGAGCTGCTGCGCAACCTGTCGGAGCTGGATGCGACCGCAAGGCCCACCACCACCAGCCGAAAAAGATGGGAGCAACGGGTCTATGGCTGGCCGTGGGTGCGCTGGCTGGCCCACCGGCTGGGGCCGGTTTCAGGCTCGCGAGAAGCGGAACGGATAACCCGGCTGCTCAAGGATACAACCTCTCCCTTACGTCTCGAATGGTTTTACGTGCAGCGGATCGTGGCCGGGTTCGCAGCCTTTTTGGCGGTGCTGGGCTTATTCGTGTCCTTGCATGCAGCGGAGCGGCATCAGGTGCTGTATGCACCTGTGAAGCCGGGAACACTTTTCGGGCAGTTGTCCCCGGAGGAGGAAACGAAGGCACGGGAAGCCGCCGCGCTGGATCGCAGGATGCTCGATCAATTAAAGGAGGTGAGGCCGCGAAGCGAAAATAGCGTCATCAGCCTGCTGCGCAAGGACCCGGCTGCACAGGTCAAGGAGGATCAGCTTCGAGAGGCGGCGCGGCGCATCCTGGGCAAGCTGGAGAAGCTGAATCAGCCTTTTCTGGCGTGGTGGGAAGCGTTTTTGGCTTTCGCCGCAGGATGGGGTGGGTACACGCTGCCAGTTGGTATTCGACTGTTCCAGCGGCGTATGCGGCAGATGGAGATGAAACACGAGGTGGATCAGTTGCAGGCCGTGATTGCCATGCTCGCCGGGATGGATGGGATGTCGGTTGAACAGCTTTTGCTATGGATGGAGCAGTTCGCCCGCGTCTTCAAGGAGCCACTGCAATCCTGCCTTCTTCACTTTGAGCAGGGTGAGGAGCAGGCGCTTGCGCAGCTCAAAGAAGATGCACCGTTTCTGCCCTTTGTTCGGATCGTGGAAAAGCTGGAAATGGCTTCGCAGCATTTGACGATCCGGCAGGCATTCGACGATCTCGAAGCAGAGCAGGCGTTTGCGCGGGAGCAGCGCAAGCAGGAGTATGAACAGTTAATTGAACAAAAGGCAGGCTGGGGCCGCTGGATCGGGTTTGCCCCCTTGATGATACTGATATTCGGGTATTTGGTCATTCCGCTTGTCGTCGTCAGCCTGCGCCAGATGACCGTGTACTACGATCAGCTTCAACGCATCCAGTAACCCATACAGACGCTTTCCTTTATCAGCGGGAAGGCGTTTTTTTTATCCCCCCAATCAAAGGAGAGAATTGTACATGTCCAATGCGCAGAAGGCACTTGTCATGGCAGCAGGAATCTTCCTTGCCATCGCACTCATTACACTGGCTGTCGTGCTGTTTATTTCCGCCCAGGATTCGACCAAGGCGGCTCAAAGCAATTTTAGCAATATCCAGACGGAACTTTCACAAACGGCGTTTACGGTGTATGACAATACGACGCTTTCGGGCAGTCAGGTTGTAAACGCGCTTCGCAAGTTCCGCGATCAGGACCAATTTGGCATCCAGATCGTTACCGGCAAAAACCCGACCGGTCAGTGGTACGGCAAGGTTGTCAATACCGGTGTGCCTCTGGATAGCGTCACCTACGGCGCAATCGTCGGAGCCGCACCCGGCCAGATTAGCCAGACCGTAGACGAAGCGGACATCAACTACGTTAATCCAAGCGGCAAGTTCCGCAGCACGCTGGTGCTGGACAGCAGCAATGTCATTCGCGGCATCATCTTCCGGCAGCAATAAGGTCGGATGAAGTTACGAAAGCGTCCGGCCCAGGTTGGACGCTTTCGTCATGAAGGAGGTGTAACGCATGAACTATGCGCCAAGAACGATGCTGGAGATGAGCGCAGCATTGCTCGTTTTCCTCATGGCCGCAGGAAGCGGTCTGATTTTGTTTCAGACCGGTGCCTCACTCAATTCGCTCGCCTATGTAACCGGCCAATCGCAGGACCACAACTTGCAGCAAATCGCTGTACCGCTCTCGGGCGACGGTTCGGTATCCGGTGCGGAAGTGCTGCAAGCTATCGCTCGCCTAGATGAAGGTGATGCGGAAATGGTGGTAGACGGCATTCGGTTCGCGCCGCCGCTGGAACGAGAGCAGCTCTCGTCCGCTGGCATACGTCTGAAGGGGCGTTATCAGCCCGCCTATGAACGTGACGTTTCTGGTCACTTGCAGCGCCTGACACTAAGGAGCCTGCCATGAACAGTTTGATCAAAATTTTCGCCGTATTGATCGCTGTTCTGCTGCTCTATCTCTACCCGCTCACTGCCGCCTTTGACCAGCAGGACGATATTTCGGAACTGGTTGCCTTGCGCGCGACGACAGCCTTCGTCGATGCGGTTCGGGACAAAGGCGGCATCACGCCAACGATGTACAACGATTTCATGACCGCGCTTGCGGCGACCGGCAATAGCTTTGACGTTCAGATGGAACATGACAGCAAGAAGTATGTACCAGTTTACGACGATCCGACACGGCCCGAAACCTTTAAGGGGAACTACGAGGTACAGTACGATGCGTTTTTCAATGCGCAGATCCTGCCGGTGCTGTTCCCCGACAATCGGGCAGCAAAGGATGACCCAACCCGTCGTTATCGGATGCGTGCGGGTGACAGCTTCTCGGTGATTGTGCGCAATACGAACCGAACGGCAGGCACGCTGCTCTTCGATTTTCTGAATAATACCATCAGCCCGAATGAAAAAATCGTGATTCCGTATGGCGGGGGGGTGCGCAATGAAATGGATTGAATGGGCTATCGTCGGCGCGCTGTTGTTTCTTCCCTTCGCGATCGTCAACCGGGATGAGACGGATACCCTGAGACGGATGGTGCTGACGGAGATGAGATACGATGCTGCGCTGGATGCGGCGGTAGACGACGCCGCGAGGTTGCTCGTCGTTAACGCAAGCCAGCAGCAGGAAGCGCAATATGCCTCGGCCAAACATGTCGCGCTGAACAAGGAAGAAGTACTAGCGGCGTTCTACCGGACGCTGGACGCGGGCTTGGGCGCTGCGGATGATCCGGTGTCGCAAGGTGTCCTGCATCGCTACATTCCGGCTATCGTGATCGTCGGGTACGACGGCTTTTACGTCTATTCCGAGCAAGAATGGACGGGGACTGACGGAAAAACCGTCATGAAACCGGCTTGGGGAACGAAGAAGCCTTATGCGTATTCCGATTCGGCGGGTAACAGCCTTTCCTTTACGCTCGACCAACAGGTACTCGCTTACGATGCGGCCAGCCGAAGCTGGCATGAGGGCTTGCGGCAGGACATCCGGCAGGAAACGACGATTCCGCTTTTGCAGGATGCTGCGCTCTTCGAGCAGGTAAGACGAAGCACGATTGTCCGGGCGATCCAGGACGAGTTGGCCTACCGGATCAATCGATATAACGAAACAGTCTCTCGTAATGGCCTGTCCTACACGTTCACCCTGCCTCTGATCTCCGATGAGGACTGGCACAATACGGTGGATGATGTGGGCGTTTTGGCTTTTGTACAAGGTATCCCGATGGGAGCAAAGGTGTACAACAACTATGCGCTTGGCGGTAGCCGCATCGTGAAGCGTCCAACGATCATCGGGGCCAGGAAAGGCAGTATGAAGGTGTACTACCGCAGTTCCTGCGGTTACACCTATCAGGCCGAAGAAACGTTTGCCAGCGAGCAAGCAGCCGCGCGCAAGGGATATATGCCCCTCCCTTGCCTCGGCTCGGCCTTCTAGCAGGAACGTATGCCTATTTACTCATGTGAGCGATGGCAGTCGGAATAGAAGCAAAGGAGTTCATCAATCATGTGGATTCGACTGTTGCTGGCGGCAATCGTTTTTTGGATAGCCGCCGGATTTACAAACCCTATGGATGGGCAGCAACTGGTCATCAGTGGGGATTCCGACCCGATCAATCCGGAGTTGGGCGCTTATGTCGAGGATATAGTACCTGGCGATAAGCGTGAGTACACGGTTCACGTCACGAATCCCACTGATGAGGAAATAACAGCGCTGCTCTTTGCGGCCGATGCCATGCCCGCATTGAGCGGCGGTAAGGATTTTACTTTACCGAGCGATCCCGATACCGGTTCGGCTGCATGGTACAGGGCGCCGGATCGCAGTATAACCCTCAACGCTGGCGAGACGCAAAGCTTTACAATGGAAATGCAGATACCTGAAAGTGTGGAGCCGGGCCAGTACGTATCTGTCATCGGCGTCTACGATCAAAGTATGAGGGAATCGGCGGCGCGTAAAATCGGGCTGCAGGTCGTCCTCAACTACAAGTTGGACGAGGCGAAGCCTCCTGAGGCTGTCCCGCACGCAGCCGTATACACGCTGGAGAACGGAAAAGCGAGCCTGACGATTTTGCTGGTCAATGAAGGCGATAGCTTGTCCGAACCGGAGATCGAGGTGCGGCTCAAACGGCAGGACGATGCCAGCGAGCTTTTGTTTAAAAAGGAAATCAACGGTTGATTCCATTTATGCAGGCACGGTCGCACAGTACATGGCGGAGTTAAACAGGCCGCTTTCTCCCGGTTCTTACATGGCGGAAGTAAAGACGACGCTGGGTGACCGCACAGAACAGAAGGATTTCCCTTTTGAAGTAACGGGCGGTCGGACTATGCCATCAGGAACCGTGATTCAGGCTACTGGGGACGTTTCTCCGCTTCATGAAGGTTCATTTGGCTTGCGCTCATCCTGCGTCCACGTGGGCTTGCTGCTGATTCTTGTCATCGTCGTTGTTGTTATAAGGAGAAGAGCTTCGCGCACGGAGTAACGAGCGGCTCCTGGTTCCTGCGGAGGGCAGGCTGCCGGACAGTGGACAGGCAACAGAATCGGCACTATGATGTAGGCAACAGCAAGTTTTTCCAGTTTCGCACATTTTCTTTAGGGAGTGAGGCAATTGAAAAGAAGGTTAGTATCCCTCCTCATTGTGACACTTTTCGGAAGTATATTCAGTTTGACGGCAAGCGCAGCCAGTAAACCGCCAACCTTTGTCAGCGTCGTCATGGACGGCAAAAAAATCTGGTTTCCCGACGCGCAGGCGTTTATTGATGAGAACGGGCGAACGCTCGTCCCGGTACGCTTTGTCGCCGAATCGCTCGGAGCGAAAGTCGGCTGGGAATCGAAAACACAGACGGTTCCGATTACGAGAGACGATCAATCTATCGTTCTGACGATTGACCAAAATGTTGTGCTGGTAGATGGCAAAGCGGTCACTTTGGATACGAAAGCCATCCTAAGCGGCGGTCGAACGTTTGTGCCGCTCCGTTTCGTAAGCGAGGTGTTGGGTGCGAAGGTGGATTGGGACAATCCGACAGACACCGTGTTTATCAAGACCAGCGAAGATAGCGCGGCGCAGACCGACCAATGGGGGCGCTTGATTCGCACGACCGACTTACCGAAGAATGCGAGCGATTATCCATACATTCTTGCGGACGTTCCGAACGAAATGTACGAGATGGGCTATCCATTTTCGCATCCAACAGACAGCAAAGTTTCATCCGTCCTCTACTCGACGAAGCCGGAATTCAACAAGAAGAACGTGGATATTTGGATGGGAAGACTGAAAGCATTCGGTGCGCTTTGGCTGAATGTAAATTACAACACGATTGATGACGCGTGGACGCAGGCGGTTTTTGCTACCAAAATGCAAAACTCTGATGCCGAACTGAAACATATTCGCCGCTACGCAGAATGGGTCAAAGAGAACCAAATCCAGATGGAAGGCTATCTTGATCCCGAGCCATCCATGATTTATAAAGATGGGTTTGGCAACAACTTTGTGCGATCCAAGTTCAGGATTAAACTCGTCTCGTACAAGGCAAGCAATGACTTGCTTTACGATGAGTGGTTCCCGAAAAAACAAACGTTTGAGAAAGGTGTTTGGTACGAAGGCTACGCCGATATTTCTCTTTCCACTAATGTAGGCGGCGATTGGGGAAGTACGTTGAAGGTTGATCCGAATGCAAGTTTATTCCGCAATCATATCATTAGAAAGGCGGACTCGAACTAGATGCGCAAACCTAAATTCATACGAATCACGTTGAGCATGCTGCTGGCATGCTCTTTTTTATTGTCGTGCTTTCCGTTTCTTACGAATGCCGCGACACCGGCTGTCCGGGTAGATGAGGGTAAGATCAAATTTGAAATCACTAGCACAGCAGCAACCTCGTCCATCCGCTACAGAACGGTAGGTTGGACGGTTCGTCGTGACCAACTCTGCACGAATACATCATCCAAACAGTGCAGTGATCCGCGTAACGGCAGTCACGCATCCTTTGTCAATCAACAGGTGCGTCAAGTCGCGCAAAATCCGAACCCCCCAATTCCCGGAGAGCCGGTCACGACCTACTACGAAGTCAGTGAAGATTTAGTAACGGACGGCATGTGGCAAGCAGGCATGGGAGACATCAAGGACAACGACGACCTGTACTTGTACGCAATTATGGTATCCGTCGATGGCAATGGAAACGTGCGCAAAGGCCCATTTTACACGTTAGAAGGAATCAAGAACGCTGAACCTTGGGCGCACCCAGATGATCTCGATGATTACTTTGGGATTCACATCCCCTATCGCAGCGCGAATTTTCCTGTCGATGTCGTTGCGAAAACAGTGGGAGGAACGATCCTCAAGCAGCCTGAGGTCACGTTCCATAAGGGCGACTACAAAGTCGGCGAGACGATCAACCACGAGTTTCCTGCGACGATTGAGGATAACGGGAAAACGTACAGTATTGTCCGCTCCTACCTATCGCCGAAGAAGGACCTAACGCAGAAAAGCTGGTTGCAGGAAAATCCGGATGCGAATCCGAAGGTGCGAACGCGAAGCTTCACGGTGGCGCTTGGCGGAACGGACGCGATTGCCGAATACGCTGAAAATAACCCGGTAAAGGCGATCTATCAAAAGGAAGATGGTACGAAACTCAAGGAAGTCGACAAAGGCGTCTACGAGACTGGAGAGGAAGCGAACTATACGTTTGATCCGCAGCTCACATCTGGTGGCCAGACATATGAAATTGTTCGCACGTATATCACAAACAACAAGAAGCCGGATGAGAAGCTATTCATACAAGAAAAAGGCGACGCGAATCTGCTCGAACGCTCCATCTTGGTTGGCTCTGGCGGCTCCAACTTCGTCGGCATCTATAAAATTCCTTCCCCGATTACCGTGACATCTCGTATTGACGCGCCAAATCACGTCGATGCTTCCGTCACCTCTGTGGATGGAAATTTTGTATTTGAAGCGAAGTCACCCGTGCCGCTCAAAACGTATGAGATCACAAAAATAGAGAACGCAACATTCGTTACGCCTAGCGATAAGTCCGGCTCACTCAGCGGGCTGACGGCAAGTAAATCGCTGCCGATCAAAATTCCATTCACATCCGGCTCCAGTATTACCGTCAAAATCACGGTCGTCGTGAAAGATACTAATGGTAACAGCGGAGATTCCACCTCGGATCACACCGTACGCAAAGGCGACAGTGACGGCGGCGATACCTCGTTACCTGGCACGAGCCAGCAAGCCGAGGCGATGGATGCCACGGCATCGGCGATCATAAAGGCGGATTCTCGCGGCGCAGAACGCTTTGATGTTTTGAAGGGAATACCGACCTCAGAAAGCCTTTATGTTAACGCGAGCGCCAAAGCGTATTTGTATCGCAATACGTTCACAGAAGTGAAAGGCTCGAAATCGTATCCGATTACAGTCAGCCGCACCTATACGCTGAGATGGACGGAATATGTTCCCGGCCCGCCGGATAGCGAAGGTCATTCGACCACGGTTCCGGTATCCCGATCCGACACGCAAACGGTCACCCAAAGCTACAGTGTGGAACGAAAGTACAGCTATTGGCTGGCAGACCGTTTGGAAGTGTACGGCTTACAGAAGGCGACAGTCGCCAACTATGCCCTGCCCTCCGGTTCGGTGACGCTGCAAGCAAACGGGTATACCGCACCGTCTGTTTCCGCCACCCATGATGCAGCGGGCTCGTCCCATATTACGGACCCGGTGTATCGCAACGTTGTGCTTTCCGGTCAAACGGTTTACGGCGGCTCCAGTAGACCTTCGGTTCCAAGCGAGAACTGGAAGTCAGAGGCTGAAAATGCGGTCGGGAAAATCAAGGTCAAGAACGACACGGTCGTCTTTAATGGACAAACGATCATGGACAATCGGACGGTGGAGGAAACGGCACCTGCTCCGGGGGCGATTCCTGCATCTCCTATGATCGGTCAGGATGTTTTATATGGTTCGGGATTTGTCATCGATGCGACTAAAACGAACAAGGGGAGCCAGCCAAGCACGGGGACGATTTATTATACGCTGGTCAAGGGCATCGGAGGCGGGTCGAACCAAAGCTTCCCGATCAACGGCATCAATCCGGTGACGGTGCATACCCCCGTCGTCAATCTGGCATCTGTAGCCGACGATCAGGCGCACAATCAGAAAACGGTGCCGACAGCCGATCGTTCGGCGCTTATTCTGGATCGCCCCTTTACCGTGACGATTCCTACCAGCGGGCCGCACCGGGACATTACCGGCTATGGCAATCGGGACTATGCCAAATATGTGCGAGACAAGCAGGTAAGGTTCCCATTCGATGTATACAAGGCTGACCACGGAACGTTGATTCCGAAGGACACCTGGACTTCGATTCCTGTCGGCCAGCTTACAACCACTTTTTACATGCCCGTTTGGGTAGATGAGGGAAATTATGATGTACTGTTCCGCACATTTGCCGAAAACAGTCCGGTTTCATTCACATCACAAAGTAATGCCAATTTGGACTTAACTAATCATGTGGCGACGCAAGTTGTGGCGGTTGAGGTTATTGGCCGTCTGTTCGACTTCCGAATTACCGATATTGCCGACTACCAGTGGGAAAAGGTGTTCAGAACGGCGGCAGGCAGTGTGACGCCGACCGGAAATAACTACTGGGTTGGCACAAAAGGGATCGACGGCGCGGCGCGCGGCAATACGGCCCCTTACGTGCTGCCGATTCGGCCCGGCAGTCACCCGGAGAGCGGAAAGAAAAATGTTGTGGTAAAAACAGGCTATCACTTCAAATTTGAGGTCAAAACGCTCGGCAACATGTTCAGCGCGGGCGATGGCGTGAAGATTACGCCGACTTTTTACTTCGTTGACAAGCAGGGCAAAAACCGGCAACAGGTGGACTTGTACTATCATTCGGGAAACAAGCGGTTTATTCGGATCGGCTCCACAGAAGATACCGAGCAGCGGTTGGTGACGCTCGACACCCGCCTGCGCAATGTGTCGCAGCAGGAGCTAACCAACACGGCCAGTTCACTGTGGAAGCTGAATGGTTCCTCTGGCACTCAGACGTCGTATGTACAGCAGGTTTTGAAGAACGCGGCGCAAAAGCGGTTTTACGTCGGTGGCTACGACGGCGTGCTGCTTCCTTCGCAGCTTCGGACGTTTATCGGCAGCATGCAGGTGCCGTCTGGCATTGATACTGCGCGGGCCAATGCCTCGGTGCAGCGCTGGTTTGGCGAGTATAGCCTTCCGGCTGCTCCCTATGCAGTGCCAGCAGGCATCAATCTGGCCGAGTACGGACGTACCCACCGGCTGGACGACAATGCGCCGATCTTCCTGCGTGACGGCTATATTGTAGTCAATTTTAACATCGAAACCATTCGCAATAAGGACATCGCTCACCCGCATTTGCAGTATAAAAATGCGCCGCTGGACAACCAGTGGCAGATGGAAGGTTTTCAGCGCAGTTTTGTCGATCCTTACGGGGGGGTGTTCTCTTTGCTAGACGGGGACGTTGTGTTTTATCACGCCGACTTGTCCAGCTACGACGATTTTGGTACGGGCGGCACCCATTAAAAACAACATACCGTTTGGGAGGAAAAGAGCATGATTGAGAAGCTGAAGATTGCCACATCTGAGGATGAGGCTTATTTTTATTCCGCCTCCATCGAGAAGGATACAGAGCGCGGTTGTATTGGGCATGTGCGCGGTGATTTCGGCAAAGATGGGGAGGCATTTTGGGCGACTTGGTTCGAACATATCTCTTCGTTGAAAACTCCTGATTTTCGGGAGGAGCTTGGAGCGGTCATTCAAGCGTTGACGGAACAGGGGCTGCTTCAAAACCGCAGTGGCATGCACGATTTTTGTATAAAACATCCAGAGGCCCGTCTACCAAGCGCGCGGCACAGCGATGTCTATGGCTTTTGTTTACAGACGGCAAAGCATCGTTACTATCTGCGATGCTTTCCGCGTGCCGGCGACTATAACTTTTATTTATATTGCTTCGCCCGGCCGGAGCGAATGAATGAATTGTCGTCGCCCCTCCATTCCCCTTCATCGGCACCACTAAAGCAGAAGTCTGAACTGGAACGATAGGAGGACGCACACCTATGAACGATCTCGCCCGTTACCGGCTGCTGGCCGGCGTATCGGTTCCGCCTGCGGCGAAGCTGCTGTACAGCTATTTGCTGGATCGCGCAGGCGGACGAAACGGCACGGTATTGCTTTCATCCAGACGACTTGCGGCAGAGGTGGGGCTTTCCGCCTCTGCCGTCCGTCGCAATCTGCATCGGCTTCAGCAAAACGGACTGATCCGGCTCACGCCCCGATATTCCGAGGAAGGCATTCGTCTGTCGAACCAAATTACCTTTGCATGAGGAGGTGCGACCTTTGACAGCCAAGTTGCAGCGAATGGCGGAGCTTGCCGCCAGTACGGCCCGTGCGGTTTCGAATGACCCTGAGCGCTGGGTCGATTTTCTGCGGACGGCGGCCTGGAACTACAAGTATCCGTTTCAGGATCAACTTTTGATCTACGCGCAGCGCCCCGATGCTACGGCATGTGCGACGATTGAAATCTGGAACAAGCGGTTAAACCGTTGGGTCAAGCGCGGCGCAAAAGGCATCGCGCTGATCGAGGATCGGGGCAGTTATTTGGGGCTGCGTCATGTCTTCGATGTGTCGGACACGCAGAGCCGAATCCGACAACCCGTCTCCCTATGGCGCATGGAGGAGCCGGATACGGAAGCCGTCATCGAAACGTTGGAAAATGCGTTTGGCAGTGAACGAGGGCCAGGCATGGAGCTGGTTGACACGCTGTTGACCGCTGCCCGAAACGCGGTGGAGGACCATAGCGCCGATTACGTGCGGATGCTGCTGATCGAGCGCGACAACAGCCTACTTGAAGAACTGGATGAGCCGCATGTGGAGCTGCTATTTAAGGAAGCCGCAGAGCACGCAGTCGCCTTTATGGCGCTGACACGCTGCGGTCTGGAACCCTCCCATTACATCAGCGTTGACGATCTGTCCGGCGTCGGTTATTTCAATACACTCCCTGCGCTTTCTCAGTTGGGCGCAGCGATCAGCGACGTAGCGGAAACGATGCTGCGCGAGATTGAATCCACCGTTCGGGCGATGCGCCGCGATGAGCAGCGAAAAAATGAACGTCAGACAAACCGCACCGTTGCAAGGCCAGCATCCTTGCCGCACAATGAAGCTAAAACAAGTGAAAGGATGATCGAGCATGGAACTGACCTACACGCCGAGCGGGCATTACCTGCTGCCCGACCTGACGTTGACCGAACCGATGAGCATCGGGAAATATGGGATGTTGCGCAAGACGTTTCTCAAGGAGCAGCGGAAGGGAACCTACGCCCACCTGATGCTGTCGGAGCAACTGACCAGGCATCTGGCGGACATCGACCGGACAGCGAGGGAGCAGGTCGACCTGACGATGCAGGAACTGATCCGGCAGCATCCGGCCCCGGACAAGGCGACCGACCCGATGGGCTGGACGAGTCACATGAACAGCTTGAAGCAGCAGGCGGAGGAACTGATTCTCACGGAACTGATTTATCACTAAAATGGTACGACCGGGAAACGGAAGACAGAAGTCTTCCGTTTTTTCATGACCAGGCGATCATCAACGATATGCTTCGCGCCGCGCCTCTTTCCGAGAACAAAGCGGCCATCGAAGCCTTTTTCGATGCAAATCAGGAAGAACGTGAACGAACGCTGTATATTCGCAGTCTGTTCCCTACGGGAGTCACGGAGTTAACGCTCGAAGATGACCTAAAGGCCGGTTTTGAGCCGTACCGCAATGTGCTGCATCTTTGGACGGGATCGGCGGCGCAGCGGACGGCGCAGAGCTTTTACGATTGGTCGGTGATTGCCGGGCATATCGCCAGCATGATAATCCTTAACGAGTTTGATCCTGCTCGTACATCGCTGCCTTCTATTCAGCAGCAGACTCTATGGATGAAGCAAGCGGAGGACGAAAAAGCCTCCGCTTTTTCACTTCCTCAAGCGGCCATCGACGCTGTTCTGCAAGGTGGCAGCGGTTTTGAGAACGGAAAGCTTCGCATCGCGCTATTTTTTGGGCAGTCGTTATCGGCGCAGGAGAATGCTGATTTTCTGAAACGGGAATATGGCACAGGCGGGCGCCTCCCTGCCCTGATCGGCACCGATATTCATGAAAATCACGACAGCAAGGGGATTACGCTGACACGAGGTTCTATTATGAACCCGGACGTTAAAGTCGAGTTGCCGTGGATCAAGGTGCAAAAGCGAATCAGCGAGCTACTGGCAGCGGGCCGTTATCTGAACCGCCAGGAAGAAGAACGGTTGCCTGCCTATGCCGAGCAGCTGGAGGAGCAGCGCAGGCAGCGCGCGGCGGATAAGACGGAACACAAACTGCCGCTGTCGGAAATGCAGCCGGATGAATCACAGCAAACGACCAACCGGGCTCGGGCGCACTATGGGTATATCGAGGGCAGCAAACTCTTTATCGGTGCGGACGAATACGAAATTGCGCAACTGGAGCCGCGAAAGGTTGTGCTGCAGGACGTTCAATTTCCGTTATTCATGCAGGAAATGAATCGCCGGGATTTCGAGCGCATGCTGCGCGAGAATCCGCTGAACGATCATCTGATTTCCGGTCAGCAGGAATCGGATTCGGAACACGCGGAATGGGATACGGAATGGGTGGACGAACCGGAGCAAGCGGAACATTCGGCACAAGATGAGGAGGACAGGATACCTCCCGTTTCCGCTGCCACGCCCGAGATCGAGATCCGGCGTGAATCGACACCGGTCAGCAACTACCGGATCAAGGACAATGAATTGGGATACGGTGGCGCGAAAACCAAGTACAAATGGAATGTGGAAGCGATTCGGCTGCTCGGGCAACTGGAAAAGGATAACCGTCAGGCAACTGCGGACGAACAGGCCGTGCTTGCCCGTTATGTGGGCTGGGGCGGGATTCCGCAAGCGTTTGATGATGGCAATCCGCAATGGGGAAACGAATATGCAGAGCTGCGAGATTTACTGGACCCGGAGGAGTATGCGTCCGCCCGCGCCTCCACGCTGAATGCGCACTACACCTCTCCTACCGTCATCAAGGCGATGTACGAATGCCTGGAGAGGATGGGCTTTCGCAGCGGCAACGTTCTGGAGCCTTCATGCGGTATTGGAAACTTTTTCGGCTTAGTGCCGGAGACGTTTGCCGACGCTCGGCTATTTGGCGTGGAGTTGGACAGCATCACCGGTCGCATTGCGCGGCAGCTTTACCCGCAGGCGTCGATTGCTGTCAGCGGCTACGAGCAGACCAGCTTGCCGGATAGCTTTTTTGATCTCGCCATTGGCAACGTGCCGTTCGGCGGCTACGGCGTAGCCGACAAAAAATACGATAAGCACAAGTTTCTGATTCACGACTATTTCTTTGCGAAGACGCTGGATAAGGTTCGTCCGGGCGGCATCATCGCCTTCATCACTTCTAAAGGCACAATGGACAAACAAAACTCGGCTGTCCGTAAATACATTGCGGAACGAGCCGCGCTGCTTGGCGCGGTGCGCCTGCCTAGCAATGCGTTCCTGGCGAATGCAGGGACCGAAGTGACCGCCGACATTTTATTTTTGCAAAAACGGGACCGTATGGTGGCGGTAAGCGAGCAAACCGAAGAATGGCTTGCGCTTGGTGAAACAGCAGAAGGTGTTCCCGTTAATGCCTACTTTGCAGCCCGCCCCGATATGGCGCTTGGCACGATGGCCTACGATGATCGGATGTATGGCAATCAACAGGAAACGACCTGTCGTCCCTACCCGGACGCTCCTTTGGACGAGTTGCTGCGTGAGGCGCTAGCGAACATCCATGCGGAGTGGGTCGACTTGGAACGGGAGGAACAGCCGGAGGAGGAGGAAGTCTCCCAGCCTGCCGACCCGTCCGTTCGTAATTTCAGCTTTGCGCTGGTCGAAGGACGCATCTATTTTCGGGAAAACAGCCGGATGCGACCGGTTGAAACATCAGCAACTGCGGCGGGCCGTATCAAGGGCATGATTCAGCTTCGGGACACGGTGCGCGAACTGATCGAATACCAAACCGAGGATTACAGCGACGAAGCGATAAGGGAGCAACAGCGCAAGCTGGATACGCAATACGAACGGTTCACAACGCAATACGGCCTGATTAACAGTCGCGCCAATAGCCTTGCCTTTTCGGATGACAGCTCGTACTTCCTTCTCTGTTCGTTGGAAGTCATAGATGAGGAAGGACGGTTGCTACGTAAGGCGGATATGTTCACGAAGCGTACCATTCGGCAACGCACCAACATAAAACAGGTGGATACGGCTTCGGAGGCGCTGGCGGTTTCCATCGGTACGAAAGCTCGCGTCGATTTGCCGTATATGGCAGAGTTGACCGGACTCGCGCAAGAACTGCTTGTGCAGGAGCTTCGCGGCGTGATCTTCCCGAATCCTGAAAATCTGGACGAAGAAGGACAACCGATATACGAAACAGCGGATGCGTATTTATCGGGCAATGTTCGTGAAAAGCTGCGCACTGCCAAACAGTTTGCGGCCTTTGACGCCGAGCGGTACGCTGAAAATGTTAAAGCGCTGGAAGCCGTGCAGCCGATGGACTTGGACGCTTCCGAGATTGATGTACGACTGGGCGCAACCTGGCTGCCGCCGGAAGTCATTCGGGCATTCATTTTCGAACTGGTGGATACGCCGTATATGTACCAAACCTCCATCAACGTGATGTATTCCGGCTACACAGCAGCCTGGAACGTTAAAGGCAAAAGCGATGATCGCAGTAACAATATTAAGGCCAATGTCACCTACGGTACGAATCGCATCAATGCGTACAAAATTCTCGAAGACACGCTGAATCTGCGGGATGTACGGATATTCGATACGGCCGTTGAAAACGGTGTGGAAAAGCGGGTGCTGAACAAGCAGGAAACGGCTATCGCGCAGCAAAAGCAGGAAGCCATGAAGGAAGCGTTTCGAGACTGGATATGGCAAGATCCGCAGCGCCGGGAGCAGCTCACGCGACTGTACAATGATCGATTTAATTCCATCCGTCCGCGCGAATATGATGGAAGTCATATCCGCTTCACCGGGATGAACCCGGAAATCCGGTTGCGGCAGCATCAGGTCAATGCGGTTGCCCGAACGCTCTACGGCGGCAATTCCCTTTTCGCCCATTGCGTCGGCGCGGGCAAAACCTTTGCGATGACCGCCGCGGCAATGGAAAGCAAGCATTTGGGCCTGTGCAACAAAAGCATGTTGGTTGTTCCTAATCATCTGACCGAGCAATGGGCTGCGGAATTTTTGATGCTCTATCCGTCCGCGAACGTACTTGTCGCCACCAAGAAGGATTTTGAAACGAAGAACCGGAAGACGTTCTGCGCACGGATTGCCACCGGCGATTACGACGCGATTATTATCGGCCACTCGCAATTTGAAAAAATTCCGATCTCGGCGGAGCGCCAGCGGCAACAGCTTTACGAGCAAATATCCGAAATCACCAGCGGCATCCGCGAGCTAAAGGAAGCCAAGGGCGAGCGGTACGCCATCAAGCAGCTTGAGAGGACAAAGAAGACGCTGCAGGTCAAGCTGGAGAAGCTGAACGACACGAGCCGTAAGGATGATGTGGTTACCTTTGAGGAACTCGGCATCGATCGATTGTTCGTCGACGAAGCAGACTCGTACAAAAATCTATTCCTTTATACGAAAATGCGCAATGTCGCCGGGCTATCGCAAACCGAAGCGCAAAAGTCATCGGACATGTTTGCCAAGTGCCGCTATTTGGATGAATTGACCGAGGGACGGGGCATTATTTTTGCCACGGGTACGCCGATCTCCAACTCCATCACCGAGATGTACACGATGCAGCGCTACTTGCAATACGAGCGGCTCCGCGGGCAAGGCTTGCAGCACTTTGATTCGTGGGCTTCAACATTTGGCGAAACAGTTACTGCCATCGAATTGGCACCGGAAGGAACGGGCTATCGCGCGAAAACGCGGTTTGCCCGTTTTTATAATTTGCCGGAGCTGATGAACGTCTTTAAGGAAGTGGCGGACATTCAGACAGCGGATATGCTCCAGCTTCCGGTTCCCAAAGCCCACTTCCACAACGTCGCTGTTCCGCCGAGCGATTTTCAGCGTGAGATGGTCGCGGATCTCGCCAGCCGCGCCGAACTGGTGCGAGCGAAGCGAGTAGAGCCGCATGAAGACAACATGCTCAAGATCACCAACGACGGACGCAAGCTGGCCCTCGATCAGCGGCTGGCAAACGCCATGCTACCCGATGACGAAGGCAGTAAAGTAAGCGCCTGCGCGGATAACGTCTTTCGGCAATGGGCCGACAGTCGGGATCAGCGGCTCGCGCAGCTGGTCTTTTGCGACCTTTCCATTCCTAAGCAGGACGGAACCTTTAATGTGTACGACGAGCTGCGGCGAAAACTGACGGAGAAAGGCGTTCCGGTTGAGGAGATCGCCTTCATTCACGACGCCAATACAGAAGTGAAGAAGAAGGAACTGTTTGCCAAGGTGCGAACGGGACAGATTCGCATATTGCTCGGATCGACGTTTAAGATGGGTGCGGGAACGAACGTTCAGACCAAGTTGATCGCGCTTCATGACCTCGATTGTCCGTGGCGACCACGCGACCTGGAGCAGCGCAGCGGGCGGATTATTCGGCAAGGCAACCAGAACAGCGAGGTTCACATCTTCCGTTATGTCACAGAGAACACGTTTGACGCTTACCTCTATCAAACGCTGGAGAACAAGCAGCGGTTTATCTCGCAGATCATGACCAGCAAATCGCCGGTTCGTTCTGCCGAGGACATTGATGAGACGGCTTTGTCCTATGCTGAAGTTAAAGCGCTGGCGACCGGAAATCCGTACATCAAGGAGAAGATGGACCTCGACATCCAGGTATCCAAGCTCAAGCTGCTCAAGGCGAATCATTTAAGCCAGCGTTATGCGCTGGAGGATCGGCTGCTCAAAATGCTGCCGCAACAGTTCAAGTCAACGGAGGAACGCATTGCTGGGTATGAGCAGGACGTGGCCTTGTTCATGCGCGCCCAAGCGTCGGAAAAGGCTAGCAGCGACGATTCCCGTTTTCCCGGTATGACCATCAAAGATTACACGTACTCGGAACGTGCTACGGCGGGCGTTGCCCTGCTGGAAGCCTGCAAGGGCATGACCTCTCCCGATCCGCAGGATGCAGGCAGTTACATGGGCTTTTCCTTATGGCTATCGTTTGATAGCTTTGCAAAGGAATACAAGGTGACGCTGCGCGGCGCTTTGGGCCATACGATTACGTTAGGACCGGATGCAGGCGGCAATATGAGTCGAATAAACAACACCTTGTCGGATTTGCCGAATAAGCTCGCCTATTGCCGTGACCAGCTCGCAACACTCAAGCAACAGATGGTAACGGCGAAGGAGCAGATCGAGGCACCGTTCAAGCAGGAGCAGGAATTGCAAACGAAGTCCGCGCGGCTCGCGGAGTTAAATGTGCTGCTGAACATGGACAAAAGGGAAAACGAAGCCGTGGACAGCGTGTCGGATGAAGAACCGGAAGCACCCGAACGGCGGGTTGCGGATCGAGAGCGATAACAGCAATGGAAAGGTATAAATCACAGGACGAAACGGACTCCGGCTTTTGGGGTCCTTTTCGCATTTCTGGAGGTACGCACATGTTGTATGCCATCCCAAGCGGCGGCGGATGCTTTTGCCCGATTCTACCGCCTATTTGTTATGGAACCGATCCGACCGAGGAGGGAGAAACCATGCCGGAATTGGAATTGATATCCAAAGGGAAGAACTGATTTGGAGACACGTATTATTACATCCGTGATTCGAACGGGGTGACCAGTCAAGTCTATGAAAGCGAGTTAGACGCATTCATGAAAAAGAAAGGCGCTTCAGAGTTGAGGGAAAGAAGAGCTTATCTGTATCCCAAAAAGAAGGGTAAGGCACGATGAACAAATGAAGCAGGATGAAAGAAAATCAGCCTTACAATTAAGAGACACGATTTTTAAAGCCCGTTGTGTCTAATTTACTTTTTTCGAGAGGAACTACGGCAATGAGCTATGTAAGCAAGGAACAAATCGAACGTGCAAAGCAATTGGACCTGCTCACCTATTTGCAATGTTTCGAGCCATACGAACTGGTGCGGTGCTCGCGCAACGCCTATTCGACCCGCTCCCACGACAGCCTTAAAATCTCCAACGGTAAATGGTTCTGGTGGTCTAGGGGGATCGGCGGTCGTTCTGCGCTGGACTACCTCATTAAAGTAAGAGGCATGTCGTTTCCCGATGCGGTGCTGCAAATTGACGGTAATCCACCCGTTCACATGGCTCCAGCTACCCCTGCCATTCAGCAGGATGGTTCAAATGCGCGGCTGGAGCTTCCCGAACCGTATGAGAATTCGAATCGCGTCATCGCTTATCTCTCCAAACGCGGCATTTCCCGCGACGTAATTGATTTTTGTCTCAAAACGGGACGACTGTACGAAAGCCGAATGTACCACAACGCGATTTTTGTTGGGTTTGATTTGCAAGGCACTCCGCGCTATGCGGCGATTCGCGGGACAACCAAAACCCGATATATGGGCGAAGCGCCAGGCAGCGATAAACGGTATTCGTTCGCTATACCGGCCGATGATAACGGCACAGAGTTGCACTTGTTTGAAAGCGCGATTGACCTGTTATCGTACTGTACCCTTTCGGAAATCTCCGGGAAAGTCTGGCGACAATCGCATCAACTGTCGTTGGCCGGCATATACAGCCCAAAAGAAAACAAGGATGAGGGCATTGCCCCGGCTGCACTTACCAACTATTTGCAAAGCTATCCTGAAGTGGAGCACATGGTGCTTCACTTGGACAACGACGAACCGGGCCGTTCTGCGGCAGCAATGATTCAGCAATTACTCAGCCAAACCTACGAGATTTCCGATGAACCGCCAGTCAGGAAAGACGTTAACGACGACCTGATGATTTATCGTAAACAGCGCGAGGAGCCAACTCGATAGCACCGCTCGGTACAATGGTAATCAGAGCAGTGTCGGGCGAAAATAGAGGTGGCTTCAAAATTCTAATTCCGAGGAGGTAAGGCATGAGCGAACAGGGGAAAAATGAGCAGGCCGAGGAAATTGAGAAAGCACTTTTGGAGGCAGAGGAAGAAGCGCGAAACGATCCGACACGTTTAGGTTATCAAACGGTGATGGATCGTGTACGCCGGGTAATAGGCAAGGAACGTTGATGGAAGCCAAATACCATTATGTTTCGCACGAAGACGCTGAGCGATCAGCGTCTTTTTGTCGTTTCGATACCCCTCCCCTTTTTCCCGGCAGGTGCCTTCAGGGCGACGCGATCGTTACATCCAACCGGATGTAACGATCAGGACCGACAACCCCTATCATGTTGCGGATAACGACGAGTTGCAGGCCATCGCGGAAAGCATTCGGAAGCATGGCGTGATCTCGCCGCTTGTCGTGCGACCGCGGGATGGAGGAGGTTATGAAATCATATCCGGACACCGACGAAAGGCGGCTTGTGAAAAAGCGGGAATCGCTGCGGTCCCCGCCTTCATTCGTGAAATGGACCGAAACGCCGCGATTATCGCCCTGGTGGACAGCAATCTGCACCGCGAGCATGTGTTGCCGTCCGAAAAAGCATGGGCCTACAAGATGAAGCTGGATGCCATCAAACGGCAAGGGCAGCGCAACGATTTGGCCGATAGCGGAACTCCTGACCAACTCGGACAGAAGTCGCGGGAGCGCGTTGCCGTTGATGTAGGAACGAGCGCGACGCAGGTGCAGCGCTATATCCGGCTGACTGAATTGATTCCGCCGCTTCTGGAAATGGTGGACAGCGGCAAGGTGGCGTTCAGTCCTGCCGTGGAGCTGTCCTATCTGTCCGAAAAAGAACAGGAAGCCTTGCTGGAAACGATGGGTAGCGAGGAACGCACCCCTTCCCTTTCCCAAGCCCAGCGCATGAAAAAACTGAGCGCGAACGGCCTGCTCGACATGGACGCGATTTTCAAAATCATGATCGAGGAAAAACCGAGTCAACGGGAACAAATCAAGCTGCAAAAGGAAAGCATCAAGGACTATTTTCCGAAGGGCTATACGGCCCAGCAGATGGAACAGACCATATTGAAGCTGCTGGAGGAATGGAAGAAAAGGAGGGAACGGGGCCGCGAGAACAGCCGCTGACTTTTTCCCGGCTGGTATTTGGGGTAGTAGTACCAGCGAAGCTGACACCATCCGCAAAGTAGATGTAATTAAATGGGAGCAACAGCTACCGGATGAAAGGGAAGCTGCCACTTCCCCCAAGCGCAGACGGTCAGCGAGTGGGTCATTTTTAAGTTGGCGTTAGTGGGTCAATTTAAATCCGGCCTTGACATACGCAACAGTCTTGAATTTTTTTCCGTAAATCTAAGCTCCCAATTTCGCTTCAAATGATCCCCTCCGAGAAAAGTTACCTAAAATGGTCAAAATCGGTATACCGAAGCATACTTTATGAGACAATATAGGAATAAATGCTGCGAAGTTCTAATTCCCGAATCAAAGCTGGAACTTTATCGAAAGGAATTTCTGAAATGAGTAATTTGGGATGAAGATGAAGAAGGTGGGGAAAGTAATGGTACTGCTTCCATTTAGTGTTTCACAGGGTAAGGTGAGTTGATGCCGAAAATTTCAGTTTTACAGTCATACATGATCATAATACTTTCTGTCGGTTTGCTGAACCACGTCATCATCATACCGTTACTGCTCGGTGCATCAGGGCGAGATGCCTGGCTTGTAGTACTTCTTGTTTTAATCGCTTCGCCAATTTGGATTGGCATTCTGAGCTATATCCTAAAAAACATGAACGGAATGCATGTTAGGGATTGGTTAAAGCAACAATTCGGAATGGTTCTCTCGGCAACCTTGATTGTCCTATACAGTGTACTTGTATGGCTTATGGGACTCATTTCCTTTAAGGACACTATAACATGGACAATTGCAACTTATATGCCTCAATCTCCAATGTTTATTCTCGCAGGAACAACGCTTTTCGGATGCTTCTTCGCGGCATTTCAAGGGCTTCGCACCATTGCAATTTTAAGCGGGATATTGTTGCCTTTTGTTGTTATTCTGGGTGACCTTGTCATGACTGCAAACTTTCAGTTTAAAGACTACACCATGCTTTTTCCTCTACTCGAAAATGGGATATCTCCGCTTTGGAAAGGCATTCCCTACGTAGCTGGGGGATTGTTGGAGTTGTCGTTGCTGATTTTGTTTCAGCACAAGTTAACGAAAAAACCAGGTTTCAAAAGTTTAATGCTTATTTGCATCATATTATCCGGGCTAACGATCGGCCCTTTGATGGGCTCGATTACCATGTACGGCCCTGATGAAGCGGCAGACCAACGATACCCCGCTTTCGAACAATGGAGAATGGTTCGACTGGGCGAGTATGTGGAGCATGTTGATTTTTTCTCGATTTACCAGTGGTTATCCGGTATGTACATTCGAGTTTCCCTTTCCCTGTTACTCTTAAGCGAATTGTGGAAATTGCAAAAGTATAAGTGGTTGCCTATGTTTCTGGGCGCTTTATTCATGCTGGTTGCTACATTGTTGCCAATCAGCGATATGCTTTTTCAAGACCTGCTCAGCCGATATTACTTTCCTTCGTTTTGTGTCTTTACCATTGGGGTCATGTTCGTATATTTCGTGCGAATTATTATTTCAACATTGAGTAAAAGGAGCAACTGAAGATGATAAAGCTTTTCAGAAAAAAATGGGCAGGTGTCTCATCGTCCTCGCCACAAAAAAGAGCAACGGTTACACAACCGCTTAATGAGCAAACACTTCTTCAACGGTTTCAAATGTGTCGTGATGTTAAGCATCATGCTTACAAATTAAAGGTTGGCGACGATCAGTCGAGGATCGTTTTACTGTATTGCGATGGGTTATGTGACAATCAACAACCCCTTCAAGAGATGGCGATTCCTCACTTGACCCGGTTTTACGAAAAATATGGCTTTCATAAAAATGAGGAAGTCGTTGAGTCGTCTCAATTACAGTTATTGCGCATTTCCTTCGAGGAATGGGAGCAGAAATCCGAAACGGACATTTTTGAGGGTAAGCTACTTTTGTTTATTCCGACACTAATTTCTTTGTTCTCCCTCGACATATCGAAAAAACCGGCACGCCAGCCCGAAGAATCCAACATTGAACACTCTATTCGCGGCTCAAAGGACGGTTTTGTCGAGGAACTCGGCGTCAATGTCGCGTTAATTCGGAAACGAATCAAGTCAACAAGCATGGTATACGAAACGAAAACCGTAGGTGTCCGAACAAAAACAACCATTGCGATTCTTTATATGCAAGACATTGTTGATCCCAAAATCGTCCAAGATATCAAGACTAAATTGGATCGCCTTCAAATTGACGGAGCGTTTAGCGCCACTCAACTGGAAGAGTTAATGGAACCGACCAAAGCTTTATTTCCTTTGATGGGCTATACGGGAAGACCTGATTTTACCGTTAACTGTATGATGAATGGACGTGTAGCGCTTATTGTGGAGGGTACACCGGCTGCTTTGATCGCTCCGGCCAATTTGTTCCTGCTCCTGAAAACACCCGAAGATATCCACTTTACTGCTTTGTCTGCTACGTTTGGACAATCGCTTCGTTTGCTCGGATTGTTCGTATCACTCATGCTGCCCGGTTTTTGGGTCGCTATTCTTGCGTTTCATCAAGACCAACTGCCCTATTACCTTCTTGCAACACTTGGCGTTAACCGGCTAGGCATTCCTTTGGGCTTGGCTGGAGAAATGTTTCTCGCGCTTGTCTTTTTGGAAATATTGCGGGAAGCCGGTGTTCGATTGCCCTCGGCGGTTGGGTCTACGGTTACGGTAGTAGGAGGGCTCATTCTGGGGGATGCGGCGATTCGTGCAGGATTTTTGTCCCCTAGCACTGTTGTCATAGGCGCGATTACGCAAGTGTTCGGTTCGACGTTATCCAGCCAGTCACTGGCCGGGACAATTAGCATTTTGCGTTTCTTCATATTCGCACTGTCCGCCATCCTTGGGATCTATGGTTTCTTACTTTCTTTATTTATTTTAACAACTCATTTAGCCTCTTTGCGTTCATTCGGATTGCCTTACCTGGCTCCGGTTTCGCCTCCATATAAAGATTTCGCCAATGCCTTGTTCCGATTACCATGGAGATGGCGGAAAACTCGGCCAGACATGCTAAATACTCAAGATTCTACAAGCCAAGGGGATAAGCAGAAATGAACGCATACAAATTTACCGCAGTTCTTCTGCTTCCCTTCTTTCTCACCGGATGTTGGAGCAGATACGAAGTGCAAAACATGAATTATGTAACTGCTGTTGGAATTGACTATGCGGATGGTCAATACATCATTTATGCGCATTTGCTCGATTTCTCGACAGTGGCAAAACTGGAAGGACAACAGAAAGCGGAACAACCTCCGGTCTGGATCGGTAGAGGAAAAGGTATCTCGTTTACAGAAGCAGCGAATGATTTATACAGCACTTCGCAACAAAGGTTAAACTGGGGACAAATCTCTGCAATCTTGTTTAGCGAAAGGTTATTGAAGGAACGAAAAGTCGGTGAAGTGTTAGAACTGATTAACCGATATCGTGAGATAAGGTACTTAGCTTGGGTGTTCAGTACGCGCGATCCCCTTGACGAGGTCTTAATTGCGACTCCATTTTTCAGATTATCGCCAAAAGCATCGATTCTACATAACCCCGAACAGAGTTATCGGCAGCGTTCTATCCTCGCTCCGATCCGCCTGCAAAAATTTGTAATGGATTCAAACGAAAAGGCGAAGACAAGCTACATACCAGAATTATCTGTTCGAAAGGATCAATGGAAGGAAAATCAAAAACCGCATGAGCTGCTTAGATATTCAGGCATACAAATATACGATAAGGACAAATATTACGCACGCATGAGCCTCGAAGAAATAAAAGGATTGCCATGGCTGAATAAACACACAATCCGACTGCCCGTTGACTTGTTTTCCGATAACAAGCTTGTTGCAGTTCTCGTCGCAGAAAAACCCGAATATGACGTCAAACCAAGGGTTAAATATGACAAAGCATATTTCGATATTTCCGTTAAGGTGAAGGCCGGAGTAAATGAGCTACATGCAGACGTTACGGAGCAAGAACTCACGCAACTGGCTCAAAAAGAAATTGAGCATCAAATTAGGCAGACCTTTCAAACCGCGTTTGAAAAGAGAATAGATATTTATAATCTAGGGGAATCTCTTTTTCGCAGGAATCCGTATGCGTGGAAACGGATTGCATCTGGGACTGTACTAAACAAAGATTCCTTACGAACGATCAACGTTAACGTACAAATCGTGTACCCTGGCAGGTATAAACTTTCACCTTGATATTTGGTTGTGATTTACTTTGCGGGTGGTGTCAGCTACTCTGGTACTGCCCCTTTATGGGGCATTGGCATTGAGCGACCGATGCCCGTTTCATTTGAGTTATAACCTCCTTGACAAACTGCACCGGAAGGAACGGGCTATCGGGCGAAAACCCGGTTTGCCCGTTTTTACAATTTGCCGGAACTGATGAACGTCTTTAAGGAAGTGGCCGACATTCAGACGGCGGACATGCTCCAGCTTCCGGTTCCGAAAGCCTACTTCCACAATGTATCCGTACCGCCAAGCGAGTTTCAACGCGATATGGTCGCGGATCTCGCCCGCCGCGCCGAACAGGTACGAGCGAAGCAAGTGGAGCCGCACGAGGACAATATGCTGACGATCACCAATGATGGACGCAAGCTGGCCCTCGATCAACGGCTTGCAAACGCAATGCTACCCGATGACGAAGGCAGCAAAGTAAGCGCCTGCGCGGATAACATTCTTTCGGCAATGGGCCGACAGTCAGGAGCAGCGGCTCGCGCAGTTGGTCTTTTGCGACCTATCTATTCCGAAGCAGGACGGAACCTTTAATGTGTATGACGAATTAAGACGCAAACTGACGGAGAAAGGCGTTCCGGCAGAGGAGATCGCCTTCATTCACGACGCCAACACGGAAATAAAGAAAAAGGAACTGTTTGCGAAAGTACGAACGGGGCAGGTTCGGGTGCTGCTTGGATCGACCTTCAAGATGGGCGCAGGGACGAACGTACAGACCAAACTAAGTGCGCTGCACGACCTCGATTGTCCGTGGCGACCACGCGACCTGGAGCAGCGCAGCGGGCGGATTATTCGGCAAGGCAACCAGAACAGCGAGGTTCACATCTTCCGTTATGTCACAGAGAACACGTTTGACGCTTACCTCTATCAAACGCTGGAGAACAAGCAGCGGTTTATCTCGCAGATCATGACCAGCAAATCGCCGGTTCGTTCTGCCGAGGACATTGATGAGACGGCACTCTCCTATGCCGAAGTCAAGGCGCTGGCGACTGGCAATCCGTACATCAAGGAGAAGATGGACCTCGACATTCAAGTGTCGAAGCTCAAGCTGCTCAAGGCGAATCATTTAAGCCAGCGTTATGCGCTGGAGGATCGGCTGCTCAAAATGTTGCCGCAACAAATCAAGTCAACGGAGGAACGCATTGCTGGGTATGAGCAAGACGTGGCCTTGTTCATGCGCGCCCAAGCGTCGGAAAAGGCTAGCAGCGACGATTCCCGTTTTCCCGGTATGACCATTAAGGATTACACGTACTCGGAACGTGCTACGGCGGGCGCTGCCCTGCTGGAAGCCTGCAAGGGCATGACCTCTCCCGATCCGCAGGATGCAGGCAGTTACATGGGCTTTTCCTTATGGCTATCGTTTGATAGCTTTGCAAAGGAATACAAGGTGACGCTGCGCGGCTCTTTGGGCCATACGATTACGTTAGGACCGGATGCAGGCGGCAATATGAGTCGAATAAACAACACCTTGTCGGATTTGCCGAATAAGCTCGCCTATTGCCGTGAGCAGTTCGCAACACTTAAGCAACAGATGGTAACGGCGAAGGAGCAGATCGAGGCACCGTTCAAGCAAGAACAGGAACTGCAAACGAAGTCCGCGCGGCTCGCGGAGTTAAATGTGCTGCTGAACATGGACAAACGGGAAAACGAAGCCGTGGACAGCGTGTCGGATGAAGAACCCGAAGCACCCGAACGGCGGGTTGCGGATCGAGAGCGATAACGGCAATGGAAAGGTATAAATCACAGGACGAAACGGACTCCGGCTTTTGGGGTCCTTTTCGCATTTCTGGAGGAACGCACATGTTGTATGCCATCCCAAGCGGCGGCGGATGCTTTTGCCCGATTTTACCGCCTATTTGTTACGGAACCAATCCGACCGAGGAGGGTGAAACCGTGCCAGCATTGGAATTGATATCCAAAGGGAAGAACGGATTTGGCGACACGTATTATTACATCCGTGATTCGAACGGGGTGACCAGCCAAGTCTATGAAAGCGAGTTAGACGCATTCATGAAAAAGAAAGGCGCTACAGAGTTGAGGGAACGAAGAGCTTATCTGTATCCCAAAAAGAAGAGTAAGGCACGATGACCAAGTGCGGCAGGATGGAAGAAAATCGGCCTTACGATTAAGAGACACGAGTAGTAAAGCCGTCGACTATTACTTACTTTTTCAGAGAGGAACTACGGCAATGAGCTATGTAAACAAGGAACAAATCGAACGTGCAAAGCAATTGGACCTGCTCACCTATTTGCAAAGTTTCGAGCCATACGAACTGGTTCGCTGCTCGCGCAACACCTATTCGACCCGCTCCCATGACAGTCTTAAAATCTCCAATGGCAAATGGTTTTGGTGGTCGCGAGGGATCGGCGGACGCTCGGCGCTGGACTATCTCATTAAAGTAAGAGGCATGTCGTTTCCCGATGCAGTACTGCAAATTGACGGTAATCCACCAGTTCACATGGCTCCAGCTACTCCTGCCATCCAGCAGGATGGTTCAAATGCGCGGCTGGAGCTTCCCGAACCTTATGAGACTTCGAATCGCGTCGCCGCTTATCTCTCCAAACGCGGCATTTCTCGTGATGTAATCGATTTTTGTCTCAATTCGGGACGCTTATACGAAAGCCGAATGTACCATAATGCAGTTTTTGTGGGATTTGATTTGACAGGAGATCCGCGCTATGCGGCGATACGCGGGACAACCAAAACCCGATATATGGGCGAAGCGCTAGGCAGCGATAAACGGTATTCGTTCGCTATACCGGCCGATGACAACGGCACCGAGCTGCATTTGTTTGAAAGTGCAATTGACCTTTTATCATATTGCACCCTTGAGACAATTGCAGGGAGAGACTGGCGACAGTCGCATCAACTGTCGTTGGCCGGCATATACAGCCCAAAAGAAAATAAGGATGAGGGCGTTGCCCCGGCAGCACTCACCCACTATCTGCAAAGCTACCCGGAAGTGGAGCGCATAGTGCTTCATTTGGACAACGATGAGCCGGGGCGCTCAGCCACAATGATGATTCAACAATTACTCGGCCCAACTTACGCGATTTCCGACGAGCCGCCCATCGGGAAAGACGTTAATGACGACCTGAAGGTTTATCGTAAACAGCGCGTGGTACCAAGCCGATAGCGCAGTTCGGTAGAGTGGCATTCAGAGCGGTGTCGGGCGAAAATAGAGATGGCTTTAATATTCTAATTCCGAGGAGGTAGGGCATGAACGAACAAGACGTAACCGAGCGGGACGAGGAGATTGAAAAAGCACTTTTGGAGGCAGAGGAACAAGCGCGAAACGATCCGACACGTTTAGACCATCAAACGGTGATGAAGAGTGTACGCCGGGCAATGGACAAGGAACGTTGATGGAAGTCAATCACCATAATGTTTCGCACGAAGACGCTGAGCGATCAGCGTCTTTTGTCGTTTCGATGCCCTCCCCTTTTTCCCGGCAGGTGCCTTTCAGGGCGACGCGAGACGAATGTCTCGTGTTGCAGCAAGCACTGAATTTGGTCTCCCAAATTCGCTTGTTAGGGGCAAGCCCCTAATACCCCTGCCTCAACAGCACGCTGTTTTATCAAGAATATGGGTTTCAACAAAGATCGGTATTTTTTAGAAACGCCAGAAACTATTTAGCGTTTCATTCGGCTATTTCCTTTGAAGAGGGAAGTGAACATGATGAGAAGACGAGTTATTCGCATTCAGGTATGGGTGAACAATGATGAAAACGCAAGACTTCAGGCGAGCGCGAAAAAATCGGGACTTTCACAGGAGGGTTATATTCGATCTCTGATTAATGGCTATGTTCCGAAGGCGATGCCGCCAACGGACTATTTCGCTATGATGCGCGAGCTTCATGCTATCGGCAATAACCTAAACCAACTCGCAGCGAAGGCCCATGCGACAGGTCATCTGGATCGAGCAGCTTTTCAGCAGGAAGCAGACCACTTGCGCCGCGCCGTCCAGCAGCTTCAACAAGCCGTGACCGCACCGGAACCGAGAAACGAGCTACAAGGAAATTCTAACGTCCATCCACCGTAAAGGGGACAATTGCACATGGCGACCACCGCAATATGGGACGTTACCGACCGCCTCAAGCGTGTGCTGGATTACGCCACCAATCCCGATAAGACCGATCAAGCGCGTGTAGCACATGATGATTTACAGCAGGTGCTCGCTTATACCAGCGCGGATGCCAAAACGGAAAAACAGCTTTACGTGAGCGGAATCAACTGCGATCCGCTTACCTCTTACGAGCAAATGCAGCGAACCAAACTACAATTTCAAAAGACCGATGGCATTGTAGCTTTTCATGGGTATCAGGCGTTTGCACCTGGTGAAACGACGCCGGAGGTGGCACATGCCATTGGCGTCAAGCTGGCGCAGGAGCTGTGGGGAGAGCGCTTTGAAGTCGTGATATCAACCCATTTGGACAAGGAGCACTTGCACAATCATTTTGTACTGAATGCGGTGTCGTTTCTGGACGGTAAACGCTATTACGATAACAAAGCCTCTTACGCGCTGATGCGGCAAACATCCGACCGACTTTGCCGGGAGCATGCCTTATCGGTCATTGAGCAGCCGGAACCGGGCAAGGCCAAGCATTACGGCGAGTGGCGAGCGGAACAGGAAAGCAAGCCGACTTGGCGCGGCTTGATTCGCGAGGACATCGACGCCGCTATCGCCGCTGCCATGACGATGACGCAATTCTTCGCGATCCTTCAAAAGCAGGGCTATGAAATGAAGTCGAACGTCAAGCATTTGGCGGTACGCCCGCCGGGCAAAGAGCGTTTTGTTCGATTGCGCAGTCTTGGCGACGATTACACGGAGCATGCGATAAAAGAGCGTATTCTGCAAAACCAGTTACCACAGCGTCAGCAACCGTTGCCGTTGCCGCGGCGCAAGCGAGCCGTCATCGTTCATAGCACCCTGCACATCGGACGTAGATTTAGCGGCCTGCAAGCCTTGTATCTACGTTACTTATTCAAGATGGGGATTCTGCCCCATTCCCGTGCGTCCTCCAAACGGACGTCTTTTTTATTGCGTGAAGACTTGCGGCATTTGACGGCCATCACGGAGCAGACCAGGCTGCTGTGTCGTCACGGCATTTCCAGCAAAGCACAATTGTTGGCTTACCATGCTGGGCTGCAAACGGAGTTGAAACAAGGATACGGCTCCCGAAAAATGCTGTACAACCGGCTTCGCCGCTGTCAGCTTCCCGAGCAAATCGAGTCGTATAAATCGCAAATTGCCGAACTTTCCCGTCAGCTTGCGAAGCTCCGAAAGGAGGTGAGGCTTTGTACGGGCGTTCTTGCCCGATCCGGCGAACTGGCAAACAAGCTGCAACGTAACGAGGAAGACCAATCGACACGAAGGGAGGCCAATGTCCATGAGCAGCGGAACCGAGGCGGCCGATCAGGTCGTCAGCATGAGTCTTCGTGGCATTGAAGTCATGGCGAAAATTTCCGGCGAAGGCGCGAAGCATCTGGCCGTTTATTTGTTCGCCGCCCTGCAAGGGCAAAAACGAACAAGAGGCCGCATTCGTTTGGAAAGCTTGCTGCGCAGCGGTAAGGAACTGAAGGTATTTGCAGTACGAAATGAAGACTTGCCGACGTTTTGCAAAGAAGCGAAGCGCTATGGTGTCCTCTACTGCGCGCTGCGTGACAAGAAAAATGTGGACGGGCTTTGCGACGTCATGGTACGGGCCGAGGATGCGTCCAAGATCAACCGAATCGTTGAACGCTTCAAGCTGGCGACCGTAGATACGGCCAGCATCAAGCAGGAGATTGTGAAATCCCGCAGCGAGAAGCAGTCGGTCGAGCGTGAAGGGGCGGCGCAACCACCGGAGCAACATGCCGGGACACCCGAAGAAGGAGCCAACGAGTCGCCAGCTTCAAATGAAGGAGCGATAGTGAGCGAAGATTTTTTGGACGATCTGTTGGGAAAGCCCGAGCCGGCGGCGGAGGTGCAGGCGGTAAACGAGCAGCAGGGAACCGATCAACCGGCGGACGAGGCGTGGGAGGTCGAGCGAACGGAACCGGAGCGTCCGCTTCCCCTCCCGCCGACACAGGAGGAGAGGACAACGGAACCATCCTCTCCGTCCGCGCCTACCTCCGAGCGCAGCGCGGCATACGAAAGGGTTACGATTGACCCTGAAAAGCCGAAGGAAAAAGTGTCCGTCCGCCAATTGCTGCGTGAAATTCGGGAGGAAAACCGGGCGGCAGAGAGCAGACGGCGGCAGCAGGTGCAGGAACCGTCGTTGCCTAAGCGCAGAGATCGCGGGAATTCGGCGTCCGGCAGTAAAGCATCCGTTCCGATGGCCGGGAGTCGAAAGCGAGGGAAATCGAAATGAGCGAACTGGACGAGTTATTCCAGCCCCAAGTCACGACGGCCTCCGGTCAGCGTGAGCAGCCGTTCGACAAAGAAGCGTGGGCGCAAAAAAAGCAAGAACTGCGGCAGTGGACGTATGAGACGATTGATACTGCCACAGCCGCCATTGCGCAAAACGGCGAACAATTTCAGCATTATCTGGACGTACAAAGCCGTTTTGATCTCTACAGCGTCGCGAATGCGCTGCTTATTTTCGCGCAGCGACCGGATGCCACTCGCATTGCTGATTTTGATAGCTGGAAAGAACAAGGCGTCTATATCCGTCGCAAGGAATCCGGATTTTACATCTTGGAGCCAGGCGAGGAATACAAGCGAGAAGATGGGAGTACCGCAATCAGCTACAACCCCAAGAAGATGTTCGATGTTGCGCAAACAACCGCACCGAAAAAGGAATCGCCGATCTACCCGGATGACCGCACGCGCATCAAGGCATTGATGGACCGCTCACCTGTTGCGATTACGATTGGAGATGCCTTGCCTGCGGAAGTTCATGCGCTTTATCAGCCGGATACGCGAAGCATCGTGATACGTCGCGGACTTGGGGCTGGTGACATTTTTCGAGCTCTCGCACAGGAGCTGACGCATGCGGAGATCGATCGCGGCCATAACGACTACAGCCGTTCACATTACAATTTTCAAGCTTACTGCGCTGCGTATATGCTTTGCAAAAAATTCGGCGTCGAGACGGCTTCCTTCCGCTTCGGCAGGGTTCACGAACGGCTCAAGGAGTTGGAGCCGCAGCAAATTCGCGCCGAGCTGACGGTGATGAAGGATGCGGCACACGACATATCCCGTCGAATGCACCGTATGCTGGCCCAGCAGCGACAGCAGCAACCGAATCGCAGCGATTCCACCCGCTAGTCGTGGCATGCTTTTCATTTTTCTGTTGGGAGGAGTGGCGATGAAAGAGGAAGAACGCATCCTGAGAATGGATCATTACGAGCATGGCATTGTCATCAACGCCTTGAATGCGCTCCGCAACGACTTGATCGGCCAGCAGCGGCCGACCGATCCTGTTGACGATTTACTGCTCAAAGCGATTGACGCTCCCTATCAAAAAATAAAGCGCAGGAGTCATCATGCGGCGCGCTGAAACCGCAAGGAGTAATCTTTTACTCTTTGCGGTTTTTTTTATTCCGGTCGTGTGGGCGGCGCTGCTTGCCGCCCCCGCTTTGTCAAAGGGATTACCGGCACTTCTGCTGTATCTCAGCGAGGCGATTAACAATCCCTTCCAGATTCAATGGGTCGAGGATACGCCGCGAAGCTTGTTGCTGTTCACGTTGATTTATGGGATTTCGGTCGGCATCTACTTGGCGTCCCCGCGCAACTATCGGCGGCGCGAAGAGCATGGCAGCGCACGATGGGGCAAGGCCGGACGGATAAATGCCAAGTATCGCGACAAGCAACCGGAACAAAACAAGATTCTGACGCAGCAGGTACGCATCGGCTTGGATGGCCGCAAGCATCGCCGGAACCTGAATGTTCTTGTCGTCGGCGGTTCCGGGTCCGGCAAAACGAGGTTTTACGCCAAGCCGAACGTTATGCAGGCGCATACGTCCTTTGTCGTGCTCGATCCCAAGGGCGAAATTTTGCGCGATACCGGGCATCTACTCAAGTCCGAAGGCTATGACATCAAGGTGCTGGATCTCATCAATCCACACCGTTCGCATGGCTACAATCCATTCGCCTATTTGCAAGACGACAAGGATGTTCTCAAGCTGGTCACCAATCTGATCCGCAATACGACACCGAAGGGCAGCAATACCAACGATCCCTTTTGGGAGCGATCCGAGACCGCCTTGCTGGAAGCGCTCGTGCTATACCTCCTATATGAAGCACCGCCCGAGGAGCAAAACTTCCCAATGGTCATGGAAATGATCGCGGCTGCGGAGGTGCGGGAGGAGGACGAAACGTACCAAAGCCCGCTCGATGAACTATTCGAGCGGCTGGCCATGCGCGATCCGGAACACCTTGCCGTCAAGCAGTACAACATTTTCAAGCTGGCGGCGGGCAAGACGGCCAAGTCCATTTTAATTGGCCTCGGCGTTCGATTGGAGAAGTTCAATTTGCATACGATTGCGGGGATGAGCATGGTCGACGAAATGGAATTGCCCGTTATGGGGGAGAAGAAAACGGCGATGTTTGCCGTCATTCCCGATAACGACAGCAGCTTCAACTTCATTGTCGGCATGCTCTACACACAGCTTTTTCAATGCTTAATGTACGAGGCGGACTATCGGCACGGCGGACGTTTCCCGGTTCATGTTCACTTTGTCATGGACGAGTTCGCCAATGTAGCGCTTCCCGACGAATTTGACAAGTTGCTCTCCACAATGCGCAGCCGGGAAATTTCCGTTTCTATCATTTTGCAAAATTTAGCACAGCTCAAGGCGCTGTACAAAGACGCATGGGAATCGATTGTAGGCAACTGCGACGAATTTTTGTACCTGGGCGGCAACGAACAGTCTACCCACAAATACGTCTCGGAGCTGCTTGGCAAGGAAACGATTGACACCAATACCTACGGTCAGAGCAAGGGAAGAAACGGCAGCTACTCGGTCAACTACCAGCAATCAGGTCGCGAATTGCTCACACCCGACGAGGTGAGGTTGCTGGATAACCGCTTTTGCCTGCTCTTTATTCGTGGCGAACATCCCATTCAGGACGACAAATATGATTTGCTCAAGCATCCTCATGTCGCGCTCACGACGGATGGTAACGGTCTTTCCTATCAGCATGGCGGCGCGGAACACGCCTTGGATTGGCAATCCTTGTTCCTGCATGAAGACGGGGATTATGAGCTTCTATCGGAAGAAGAAGTAGAGGCGCTATTTATATGAAGGGAATGATGAATTTGAAAATGAAAACGAAACGGCTGCTGGCCCTGTACATCGTGCTGATCTTGAGCGGAACGGTGTTCGTCTCCTCTGCTTATGCAGAGGGCGATCCGATGACGACCGTCAACAACCTGTCTACGTTTATCTTCGGTTTAATTCGTGCGATTGGCATGATTATTCTCGGCTTCGGCATTGTTCAGATTGGATTGTCGCTCAAATCCCATGACCCTTCCCAGCGCGCAAACGGGTTTCTGACGCTCGCCGGAGGGGTTATTATTACGTTTACGAAGGAAATTCTTACCCTGATCGCCGGATGAGTTTGAAGCTTTGCATGAAGGGGGGCGGACGTTTCGTCTGTTCCCCGTTTACGGAAGGGGTGAGCATGTGTCAAAAAACAGTTGGGTGATCGACAACCTCGAAAATGCCTTGGATACCTGGAACGATAAGATGAATGAAATCTGGAGCCTCGTTACGCAATCGCCAGCGGATTTTAAGGGTGGGGGCGTTTGGCGTGTCATCACAGATATTCACGGTGCGTTGCAGGCGACGGGACTGGCGCTTCTGGTTTTGTTTTTTGTGATTGGCGTGGTGAAGTCGACCGGCAGTTTTGCGGAAGTGAAAAGGCCGGAGATGGCCGTCAAGCTGTTTATCCGCTTTGTGCTCGCCAAGGCGGTCGTAACCTATGGTCTGGAGTTGATGATGGCTCTCTTTACGATTGTACAGGGGATCATCTCAACGATGATGGGACGCTCCGGGTTTGGAACGACAGAGGCTATGGCCTTGCCGGATACGGTAGCGCAAGCGATTGAAGACGTTGGCTTCTGGCAAAGCATTCCGCTGTGGATCGTCACCATTCTCGGCAGTTTGTTCATTACGGTGCTATCCTTT
Source organism: Paenibacillus sp. FSL W8-1187 (assembly GCF_037965485.1). Classification (NCBI taxonomy): domain Bacteria; kingdom Bacillati; phylum Bacillota; class Bacilli; order Caryophanales; family Paenibacillaceae; genus Paenibacillus; species Paenibacillus sp. FSL W8-1187. The sequence continues at coordinate 4,739,151 of NZ_CP150181.1, read as the reverse complement.
GTGATGATCCTTTCGGTGTACGGGCGCTTTTTCCGTATCTATTTGTATACGGCAATAGCCCCCGTTCCGCTGTCCGCATTTGCGGGGGAGCCAAGCCAAAATATCGGCAAGTCGTTCCTGAAAGGATACGCGGCAGCGTGTCTGGAAGGCGCGATTATTGTACTGGCGTGTATCATTTATTCTGCTTTTGCCACCGCCCCCCCAGCCGTCGATTCTAGTGCGGGTGCGGTTACGATGGTGTGGACGTATATCGGGGAACTCATTTTCAACATGCTCGTTCTTGTCGGTACGGTAAAAATGGCAGATCGCATCGTGCGCGAAATGATGGGACTGTAACCACCTTGTGAATGATGGGAGTTATCGGATTGCGGTCAAAAAAAGCTTCAATAGCGCCAAAGCATCCTTACGCTGCTTCTCTGTGCATTGATTGAGCGCAGCCATAATCAATGCTGTTTCATCGTAAGGTGTGCCGCTCTCCTCTTGACCCAGAAGCAATTCATTAGGAGAAAGCTTGAGCAAATTGCAAATGCTGAACATCGTTTCAATGGACATTCCGGCTTTACCTCGTTCAATATCGGCGCAAAATCTTGGGACCCGTCCAATTCGTTCAGCCAGTTGTTCACGAGAAATTTCCAAAGCCTCTCGTTGCTTCCGAATGCGTTGCCCCACCTTCTTTTTATCGTAACCTATCATCAAGCGTCACCTCTTTAAAGGGGATGAGTTTATAACTCCCATTATGGAGAAGCACACAATTGACATAAATGAGGTTAAAACTTACCATCGAAGTAGTCTTCTAACATACAACGTGTTTCATTCAAAAATGTCGGCTCTCACAATAAAAACGGGAGGATGGATAAATGAACGAATTGTTAAGAGAGCTGGAAGATGAGCGGCGAAAGCTGAATACGCTTGGTGAACAGTTAATAAAGCAATCCATTTCTTTATCCGGCCATCAAGCATTTCAAGAGCAAAGTCAGAAGGTCGATCAGCTAGTAGCCCGCTATCATCACATGAAAGCCAAGCGGAGGCAGCAGGTAAGGTAAAAGAATTGTGGGGGGAAGCAGTCAATGGAAATTCCACCGTGGTTTCGAACAGCTATTCAAGGTCGATTGGACTACGTTTCTGCACGAATCGAACATCATTCCGATCTAAAGCGTGTTCGTGCTGAAGAAAAGAAAGCATTTCAAGCCTTGTTTGCTGGTATGGAAATGGAGCGCATGCCTGAATTTGATGTTTGGGAGGACAAACACCATTTTAAGCAAGCGATTATGAATGAGTGGTTATATTTACAAGGGATGAGGGATGGTTTTCAGCTTGCTGTGGAACTATTGAGCAATCCTGTGCCATATGATGACGACACACTGATCAAACCTGAACGCAACGAGCCTGAGGCGTAGACTGCTCATCCGGGAGGGATAAAAGTGGAAGTGAAAATCAACCGGGAAATCCGGGATTATACGGAAAGCTTGTTCTTCGGACTGTCCTTGCGGCAGTTCTTTTTTTCTGTTCTGGCGGTCGCTGCGGCGATTGGACTGTATTTCGGGCTGCGCAGTCATTTCGGACTGGAAACGCTCAGTTGGATGTGCATATTGGGGGCAGCTCCCTGCGCCGCGCTCGGGTTTATCCGCTATCACGGTATGACGGCGGAGCAACTATTGTGGGCGTATGTGAAGTCGGAGTTTCTGATGCCAAGACGGCTTGTCTTCCGCTCGACCAACATATACTACGAAGCGCTAAAAGGAAGCCTGCACAAGCGTGAGCAAGAAAGGATGAAGCGCAATGATTAAGACGCTCAGGCGCACCATGAAGCAGGACAAGGAACGGTCAGTCATTCCCAAAAGCGTACAACAAGCGATCCCGATCCGCGCCATCTGGCCGGACGGGATTTTTGCTGTAGGTAACAAATTCTCAAAGTCGTTCCGTTTCGCGGACATAAACTACGCTGTCGCATCGAGAGAGGACAAGGAGACGATGTTCCTTTCCTACTCCGAATTGCTTAATTCGTTTGACAGCGGCGCGACGACGAAGATTACGATTCACAATCGGCGGCTTAATCAGGCAGATGTAGAACGTTCCATTCTTATTCCGCTCCAGCACGACGGGCTGGATGTGTATCGGCAGGAGTACAACGACATGTTGCTTGGTAAAGCGACCGATGGCAACACAAATGGGACGATTCAAGAGAAATACATCACCATTTCCGTAGTTAAAAAGAACGTGGATGAAGCTCGCCATTACTTCGCGCGGGTCGGCACGGAGTTGACGGCGCATTTCTCTCGTCTCGGCTCGAAATGTACTGAACTTGATGCGACTGACCGCCTGCGCATTCTGCATGACTTCTTCCGGATTGGCGAGGAAGCCGATTTTCGCTTCGACATGCAGGAGATGATGCGCAAGGGTCACGATTTCAAGGATTACATTTGCCCGGACACCTTCGAGTTTGCCAAAGATCATTTTCGGATGGGAGAATACTACGGTCGGGTCATCTTTCTGCGTGATTACGCCAGCTACATCAAGGACAGCATGGTAGCCGAACTGTGCGACTTGAACCGCAACTTGCTGCTGTCGCTCGATGTGATCCCGATTCCGACCGACGAAGCTGTCCGCGAAGTGGAGAATCGACTGCTCGGCGTGGAAACGAACATTACGAATTGGCAGCGGCGGCAAAATCGCAATAACAACTTTTCTGCTGTCATCCCTTACGACATGGAGCAGCAGCGCAAAGAAAGCAAGGAGTTTCTTAGCGACCTGACCACACGCGACCAGCGGATGATGTTCGGATTACTTACGATGGTGCATGTCGCGGACAGCAAAGAACAACTCGATAGCGATACGGAGACATTGCTCACTACGGCTCGCAAGCATTTGTGCCAGTTTTCTACGCTCTCCTATCAGCAAATGGACGGTTTGAATACGGTGCTACCGTATGGGCTGCGAAAGGTACATGCTTTGCGGACGCTCACGACTGAAAGTACGGCTGTTTTTATTCCGTTTCGAGCGCAGGAGATCGTGCATCCAGACGGCATTTATTACGGGCAAAACATCATCAGCAAAAATATGGTCGTCGCCAATCGAAAGCAACTGCTGAATGGAAACAGTTTTATCCTTGGCGTATCCGGTTCCGGTAAAAGCTTTGCCGCGAAACGGGAAATCGTCAACCAGATATTGGCGAGCGATGACGACATTATCCTGATTGACCCGGAGCGGGAGTATTCCGCTCTGGTAAATGCGCTGGGTGGCGAGACGATTCACATTTCTGCTACTTCGTCGAACCATATCAATGCGATGGATATGAACCGGGATTATGGCGACGGAGCCAATCCGATCATTCTTAAATCGGAATTCGTCCTGTCGTTGTGCGAGCAGTTGACTGGTGGACATCAGCTTGGAGCCAAGGAGAAGTCGCTCATCGATCGCTGTACCGCCGCTGTGTACCGCAAGTATTTGCGGAGCAACTATAAGGGACAGCCGCCGACATTGCAGGATTTTCGCGCAGAGCTGCTCAAGCAAGCAGAAACGGAGGCGCAGGATATCGCGCTGGCCATTGAATTATTTACTTCCGGCAGTCTGAATACGTTCGCCCAATCGACCAACGTCAACGTCCACAATCGGCTGATTTGCTACGATATTCTCGACTTGGGCAAGCAGCTTCTTCCCATCGGCATGCTGGTCGTACTCGACAATATCTTGAATCGGATTACGCAAAATCGCGCCAGAGGCAAGAATACGTTTATCTTTATTGATGAAATCTACCTATTGTTCCAGCACGAATACAGCTCCAACTTTCTGTTCACGCTCTGGAAGCGTGTCCGTAAGTATGGCGCTTTTTGCACAGGGATTACGCAAAATGTGGACGATCTGCTGCAAAGTCATACAGCCCGCACCATGCTTGCAAACAGTGAATTCATCGTCATGCTGAATCAGGCCAGCACCGACCGGATGGAGCTTGCCGAGTTGCTCAACATTTCGGACCTGCAACTGTCCTACATTACGAATGTTGACGCCGGGAATGGTCTGATGAAGGTAGGTAGTTCCCTCGTACCGTTTACCGACAAGTTCCCGCGGCACACGAAACTGTATGGCCTAATGACAACGAAGCCCGGAGAGTAATGGATAAACAGCAGTAGGCGGCTGGTCGCAAACAGGATCAGCCGCTTAAGCACTAATATACATCTCTCATGGACTCTTCACCAGTAAATCTTGGCTGTTAGGAAACTTACAATTTGATAAATGGGGAGTGGGGGCTTATCCGCTACTCCTCGATCTCAACAGCATAAAGGGGATGGTTTAGACCATCCCCATGTTTACTATTATTCCGGTTTATTCCCTGCGTTCGGATCAGCCACAAAATCACTCTTATAATCTGTATATTTCAACTCCGTTACCATGCCGGCAGAAGCGTGATGCAGGTCATGGCAGTGGAACATCCAGTCGCCGGGATTATTCGCTTCAAAGGCGACCTCGTATTCCTCTCCCGGCTTCACGTTTAATGTATCCTTGATAATGGCAGAACCCTTGAAGGGAACTCCGTTTTTACTCAATATCTGGAAAAAGTGACCGTGCAAATGCATCGGATGATCATCGGTCTTGGAGTTGTTCACGAGACGTACTTTAACGGTATCGCCCTTTTTGACCGTCAGCGCATCGGTGTCTGGAAATGTCTTGTTGTTAATGGTATAAGCCATTTTGCCGTCTTTCATTTCAGTGTTCAGGTTCATCGTATATTCTAATGAATATTTTTGATTAAGCGAAAAGGCTTTTTTACCGGCTTCGCCGTATTGGGCCAAGTCAACTGCTGAAAGTTTCTCTGAAGCGTTGGATTTGTCGGAAGACGCTGGAGCCCCGTTATAAACAATCATGGCTCTCATGCCCGATGCAGCTTTATTATTGCTATGATCTTCAATCAACCATTGGCCGGGGTTGTCGGCAATAAATTCCATATCGTAACGTTCTCCCGGAGCAATACTGAGCACACTATCTTTCAAGATACCTGGATTGGTTACCGGCTGGCCATCCGTTGCGATGACTTTAAACTCATGCCCATGCAAATGTATTTGATGAGACAAGTACCCAGCATTGATCAAACGAATACGTACTTTATCTCCTTGTTTGACCGGAAGCTGATCAAGCGATCCAGATTTCCCATTAATCGTGAAAAGATCGTACATGCTCATATCATGCGCCATAGGCATGGAATTCGTATTACTTTCCTTGGATGAGGAATCGCCGCTGTGCATATTCATGCCGCTGTGATCCATGCCAGACATATCCATCCCCGACATGGCCATGCCGGACATACCCTTTCCAGAGCTCATCCACTCATCCAGCATCAGTGTGAAGTCCCGATCTACTTTTTCATCGTTTTTTCCTTCCACCACAAAAGATCCGTATAATCCGCGATCCAACTGATTCACGCTATCCTGATGAGAGTGGTACCAATAGGTGCCCGGGACATCTGCCTTAAACTCATACGTATACGACTGGCCCGACTGCACGGCATTTTGTGTTACGCCCGGAATGCCGTCCATGGCGTTTGGTACAGGAACGCCGTGCCAGTGAATCGTGACTGGCTCCGACAGTTGGTTTCTCAGATTGATTTTTATCGTATCTCCTTGCTTTACCCGAATTTCTGGGCCTGGAACGGAATTGTTGAACGTCCATACTGGTAGAGTCTTACCGGGGGCGATTTCCTGATTGCTTTCCATCGCGGTCAAATTAATTACTTTTCCCGTCAATACCTGAGACTTTACTGCTTGAACATCTGTTGTTTTCTGAGGTTCGTTTGTTCCCTTCATATTCATTTTCGAATGATCCATTCCGCTCATTCCGCTGGGCGAACCGGCACAACCAGCCAATACAATAGAAAAAGCGCCAATGATCATGACGCTCTTGAGTTTCCAGCCAGTTTTCATTGTTTATCATCCCTTTCTGTATTTGCATCCCGATAAATCCATGATAGACGATGTATATGTAGAACTTATGTAAGAGAAAGAAGATCCACCTAAAACGACAGGGATAAGGAGAAGGCATCTGTAAGAACGTCATTGTTTAACGTGTAGCATCATTTGTTTTTGGGGAGCATCTAAATAAAACATTTGCCTTGACATACCCAATGGGGGTATTGTATATTTGGAGTGTGAGGTGATAAGTCGTGGCGAACCAAGAGGAAGTGGTAATAAACGAAACCGACGATTCCTGTTGCTCTGCGGACAGCGAAAGAAAGAGCCATCATTCGGACAAAACGAAGGGTAATTTGATCTCCCGTCTGAATCGGATCGAAGGCCAAATTCGCGGAGTAAAAGGCATGATCGAGCGGGATACTTATTGTGATGATGTACTGAACCAGATCGCTGCGATTCAGTCGGCCTTGAACAGCGTAGGCAAACTGCTGCTCGAAGGACACATGAAGAGCTGCGTGGTGGAACGTATCCAGGCCGGGGAAAGTGAAGTCATTGACGAACTCTTGATTACGGTTAATAAATTAATGAAATAATACAACTATCGGAGGAATTTTATATGCAACAAGCAACGCTAAAAGTAAACGGCATGTCCTGCCAACACTGTGTAAATTCGATTGAGAAAGCTGTCAAAGAAATCGGCGGTTCGGCTCATGTGGACCTGAAAAACAACGAAGTGACGGTCGAATACGACGAAAATAAATTGTCCTTGGATGCGGTAAAAGAAGCTATCGAAGAACAAGGGTACGACGTCGCCTAACAAGTAAACAGGCCGCCACCGGTGGCCTTTCTTTTTACAAATTTATATACCCTGTAGGGGTATGAGAAAGGTGGAAATCATGCAAAACACGACAGAACAGCAAAACAAGCAAACGACGCTGCAAATAGCGGGTATGACGTGTGCCGCTTGCGCAAACCGGATTGAGAAAGGCTTAAGCAAACTGGAAGGTGTGTCGGAAGCCAATGTGAACTTTGCTCTTGAACAGGCGTCCGTTACATACAATCCGGATAAAGTGAATATTCCCCTAATCGAAAAAAAAATTCAAGACATTGGCTATGATACCGTGAAAGAAGCGGTGGATTTTGACATTAGCGGCATGACCTGTGCTGCTTGTGCCGCTCGGATCGAGAAGGGGCTCAACAAATTGCCTGGCATATCAAAAGCGACCGTTAATCTGGCGCTGGAAACGGCTCACGTTGAATACTCGCCTACCGAAGTGTCCACTTCGGATATCGTGAAGAAAGTGGAACAGATCGGATACAAGGCAGCGCTCAAACAGGATCAGCAAGAGGCGGTAGACCATCGGAAGAAAGAAATCAAGGCGCAGCAAAAGCGGTTCCTGCTGTCCGCCATTTTGTCGCTGCCGCTGTTATGGGCCATGGTCGGTCACTTTTCGTTTACGGCTTGGATTTGGGTGCCGGATCTTTTTATGAGCCCTTGGTTTCAATTGATCTTGGCCACGCCCGTTCAATTTATCGTCGGACGCCCCTTTTATGTCGGCGCATATAAAGCGCTTCGGGGTGGCAGCGCCAATATGGATGTATTGGTGGCGCTCGGCACATCGGCCGCCTATTTCTACAGTTTGTATTTAACGGTTCAGTGGGCGAATGACGTGCATGCCCATCAGCCAGCCATGTACTACGAAACCAGCGCGGTCCTCATTACACTGATCGTGCTCGGTAAACTGTTTGAAGCGTTAGCGAAGGGGCGTTCATCGGAAGCCATTAAAACATTGATGGGCCTGCAGGCCAAAACGGCGCTGGTCGTGCGAGAAGGTCAGGAAGTGGCCATTGCAATTGAGGACGTGGCTGCAGGTGATGTTGTGATCGTGAAACCCGGTGAAAAAGTGCCGGTTGACGGCATGGTGCTGGAAGGTTCATCTTCGGTCGATGAATCGATGCTGACGGGCGAAAGCATCCCAGTCAGCAAACGGCAGGGCGACTCGGTGATCGGGGCAACGATCAATAAAAACGGTATGCTGCGCATTCAGGCCACCAAGGTTGGCAAAGAAACGGCCCTTGCGCAAATCATCAAAGTTGTGGAAGAAGCGCAAGGCTCGAAAGCCCCGATTCAACGCATAGCCGACGTGATCTCCGGCATCTTTGTTCCGATTGTCGTCGGGATTGCGGTAGTCACTTTCCTTGTCTGGTATTTCGGTGTCGCGCCCGGTGATTTCGCCGGTGCTCTCGAAAAAGCCATTGCGGTGCTTGTGATTGCCTGCCCTTGTGCACTTGGCCTGGCTACTCCTACGTCGATTATGGCCGGGTCCGGCCGGGCGGCGGAGCTCGGCATCTTGTTTAAAGGTGGCGAACACCTGGAATCGACGCACAAAATTACGACCGTTGTACTGGATAAAACCGGTACGGTGACCAAAGGAAAACCCGAACTCACCGATGTGATCGTGTCGGAATCCATGGATGAAAACCGGTTCCTTGCTATCGTGGCGGCAGCCGAGAAAAACTCCGAGCATCCGCTTGCGGAAGCCATTGTCGCTGGCGTTCGGGAGCGAAACATTGCTTTTCCGGAAGCCGAGGCGTTTGAAGCGGTACCGGGGTTTGGTCTTCGCTCGGTCGTCGATGGTAAACATGTGCTGATCGGCACACGCAAATGGATGGCGAGCAATCAGATCGATGCGCAGCCGGCTTTCCAGCAGATGAATGAACTTGAAGAATCGGGGAAAACAGCCATGCTGGTGGCCGTCGATGGTCAGTATGCGGGTATCGTCGCGGTGGCCGATACGATCAAGGAGAGTTCCAAGCAAGCCGTTGCCCGGCTCAAAGAACTGGGGCTTGATGTGGTGATGATCACAGGAGACAACGAACGGACCGCCCAGGCGATTGCCCGTCAGGTCGGGATCGACCGGGTACTCGCGGAAGTCCTGCCCGAAGGCAAAGCGGATGAAGTGAAAAAATTGCAACAATCGGGCGAGAAAGTGGCCATGGTTGGCGACGGCATTAATGATGCCCCGGCACTGGCTACCGCCGATATTGGCATGGCCATTGGCACCGGCACCGATGTGGCCATGGAAGCTGCTGATGTAACGCTGATGCGCGGCGATCTGAACAGCATTCCGGATGCCATCTTGATGAGCCGCAAAACGATGACCAATATCAAGCAAAACCTTTTTTGGGCGCTAGCCTATAATGTGATCGGCATCCCGATTGCCGCGGCAGGATTTTTAGCTCCTTGGCTGGCAGGGGCAGCGATGGCGTTCAGCTCGGTTTCGGTTGTACTCAATGCCCTCCGGCTGCAGCGGGCGAAATTGTAAGAAGGAGCGTGGGGAAATTGGCTTACAAGAAATTTGCGGTGTCGCCGGGGTTCCAGGAAGGCGGTTCTCTCTTTAAGCCGGAGCAACTGGCTATACTGGGTTCCATTGTGGGAGACGATGCCAAGATCGAACTGACCACTTTTAAACAGCTCTATGTGGAGATGCAGGACGACCGGATCGATACTGTACAAGTCCAATTGAAAGAAGCCGGTTTAGACATCCAACCTGCAGGATTTTATACGAAAAATTTGATCACCTGCAATTTTTGCAGGGGAGCCGACGATGCCGGTCTTAACGTGGCGGTACAGCTTGATCAGGCCATTGTCGGCCAAGAAGTCCCAAGTCCTTTAAAAATCGGGTATGCCGGATGTGCACTCGGCACCAGCGAGCCTTTGCTCAAAGACATCGCGGTCGTGAAGATGAATGACGTGTACGATATCTATGTCGGCGGCGAAGCCAAGGGCATCAAAGCCCGTCTCGGCCAGTTATACGCTTCAGGCATTCCGGAGGATCGGATTATCCCCCTCGTTACACGTCTAATTGCGATTTTTCAAGAGTTAGGGAAAAAGAAAGAAAAATTCTCGAGATTCGTTGAACGCCTGACGATAGCGGAACTTCAACATATGACGGCGTGCGGCAACGGATGATGAAGAAACGGCTTTTATTTCTCGGCTACGTGATCGGGGTCATCGTCATCATCCTAAACAAAGATCCGATCCTTCGGTGGTTGGATGATGATAGCGCCAATCATCTCATGCTGCTGTTTGGCGCAGCCGTGTTACTCGCCCTTATTCCTGTTGTTCCATATGGCGTGGTTGCCGGAATCATAGGGGCCAAATATGGCCCCTTTTTAGGTGGGGTATTCAATATCCTCAGCTCTACCCTTGCTGCTGGTCTGCTATTTTTGTTGGTGAGGGTCGTTTTTCAGGAGCAGGGAATGAGGCTCTTGGCCAAATTCAAACGAGTGGACCAATTTACAGCCTTAATGGAGCGCAATGCGTTTTTTGCAGTGTTACTCGCCCGACTGATTCCGTTTGTGCCTGCTGCTTTCGTCAATATCTATACAGCCATCAGTCGAATGCGGTTTGGCACCTTTATGGCCGCTACGTTGATCGGGAAAATACCGGTGATGTTTGTATTTGCCGTTATTGGCGATCAACTGCTTTCCGATCTCGGCAATGTATTGTGGACATTATTGATCTACGCTGTCTTTCTGCTGGTGGTGTTTGTTGTGTATTGGTGGCTGAGAAAGCGGGAAAGCAGCAACGCGGGGTGAGCCGTAAATCATTTTTGTTTAGGAGGACCTGATGAAGACGATTTTGGTGGTGGATGATGAAGGAAAAATTCGGGATGTCGTGGTTTCCTATCTGAAAAAAGAAGGTTTTCAGGCGGTGGAAGCCGCGACAGGGAGTGAAGCTTTGCAGGCGCTGCAAAGGGAGTCCGTCGATCTCGTGATACTCGATCTGATGCTTCCGGATATGGATGGGGAGCAGGTATGCCAAACGATACGGAAGATGAATTCGGTACCCATTCTGATGCTTACTGCAAAGGTATCTGAAAACAATCGAATCAAAGGGTTGTCCATGGGGGCGGACGATTATTTGACCAAACCGTTTGATCCGCGTGAGGTCGTGGCCCGGGTCCGGGCGATCTTGCGCCGAACGGATGACGGTCATTTGCTTGCCGACCGGTTATCCTTTAACGATGGCCATCTCGACATTGATTCGCTGAAACATACGGTGTTCTGCCATGGAGAACCGGTCAATTTAACACCGAATGAATATAAGCTGCTGCTTGCCTTGGCCAAATATCCACAGCGGCATTTTACGCGTGAGGAATTGGTCGATAAGGTACTCGGCTACGCCTTTGATGGCGATATGCGGACCATCGATCAGCACGTAAAAAACTTACGCCACAAAATTGAACCGGACCCGAAGAATCCGCAGTATATTGTGACTGTATACGGCCTAGGTTACCGGTTTGCAGGGGGCACGACATGAACAAGCGACTGCACACACGCCTGGCTTTCATCATTATCGGTACCGCGACGTGCATCCTGCTCATTTCGACCTTAAGCGTGATACTGGCCACGCATTACCATATTTCCATGTTCCATGACCAAGCGGCAGGCATGAACCATGATGTGTCGCAACTCGATTATCACTTGGAGCAGGCGCTTTTCCAATCGATTATGTTGACGTTCGCCGGTTCGATCATTCTTGCGGTTCTGATCGGTTTTTATATCGCAAAACGGATTTCCCGGCCGCTTGTGGACATGAAACAGGCTGCCGAACGGATGTCGGACGGGCAGCTCGATACGCGGGTTATGATCGGCGGCAATGACGAACTTGCAGAGCTTGGCACTTCGCTGAACGAACTGGCCGCGCAGTTGCATAAACAAGAGCAGCTTCGGATCACCATGACCGAAGACATTGCGCACGAACTTCGCACGCCGCTGGCCACGCTGAAAAGCCATATGCGAGCATTTGAAGATGGGGTTTGGGAACCAACCCCGGAGCGTATCCATGCGTGTTTCGAAGAAATTGAACGGCTCACGCAAATGGTAGCTGAACTGGAAGACTTAACGCATATGGATTCACCGGCTTTTCAATTGGAACGAAAGCGAGAACCTCTCGATGCGATACTTGCCCAAGGGGTGGATCTCGTGGCTGCGGCTTATCTGGAAAAAAACGTGGGGCTTTCGTTTCGCTGTAGCCCGAATATTCAAATTTTTGCGGACCGGAATCGTATGATCCAAATTTTCGTGAATCTGCTTAGCAATGCTCTAAAATTCACGCCGGAACATGGACAGGTGCAGATTGAGGCTGCCGAGGAAGAACAAGACGTACTGATTCGCGTGCAGGATTCGGGCAGCGGTATTGGGCAAGAGGATCTACCGTATATCTTTGAGCGATTTTACCGGGGGGACAAATCACGTAATCGGAAAACCGGCGGCAGCGGTTTGGGGTTAACCATCGTCAAAAAGCTCGTCACCGCTCATGGCGGGCAGGTGTGGGCAGAAAGTACGCATGGCACCACGTTTATGATCCGACTTCCGAAAGAAAACCGTTTATTTTAAACCAACATCTGCTCATCTACACAGGATCTTCACAAGTGATGGGTAAACTTATACTATCCTGCAAATCGTCTGATTTGCGACGATGAATATAGAGAAAATCAGTTTTAGGGGGGACGTTTTCCTGAAAAAGATCATCACACTCGTGATGGCAGTTGCCATTACCGCAGTATTCACAGCATGTTCCAAGAAAACGGGCGACGATCCGCACGGCTCCCATGATACGGGAAGCGCTGCTTTCACGCACATTCATGGTCTTGGCTACTCCAGCGACGGCAAACGTCTTTTCATCCCTGCACATAACGGGATAAAAGTCTACGCTGATGGCAAGTGGAGTGACGCCCCAGGGGAGAAGCATGATTATATGGGCTTCTCCATGACCGATAACGGCTTTTACAGCAGCGGTCATCCCGCAGTCGGTTCTAGTTACAAAAATCCCATGGGTCTGATTAAAAGTACCGATGAAGGAAAAGCGATTACTGTTTTGGCTTTGGAGGGCGAAGTTGACCTTCATGGCATGAGCGTGAGTTATCGGACACATACCCTGTATGTGATCAATCCCGAACCGAATTCGAAAATGAAGGCTGCGGGTTTGTTTTACAGCCGAGATGAGGGCAATACCTGGATAAGCAGCTCTATGTCCGGTATTTCCGGACAGATTACGGCGCTCGCGGTGCATCCGACACAGGATGCGATTGTGGCGATCGGCACCACTTCGGGGGCGTATCTTTCCAACGATAACGGGCAAACGTTTGCTGCTCTTTATACGGACCAGCCGGTTTCCGCGTTAGCTTTTACGGATCAAGGGGAACTGCTGATCGGTACCGGAAAATCTGAACTGGTCAGCATTAATCTGCAAACGAAACAACCGACCGCCATTAAAACGCCGGTGCAAAACGGTGACGGGATATCGTACCTAACGGGAAGTCCGGCGAATCCGAAAGAGCTCGCCTTGGCCACCGAAAAAAAAGATGTTTATGTGTCCACTGATTATGGGACTGATTGGAATAAAATTGCCAACCAAGGACAAGCTATCAATTGATAACAGGAGCCATTCCTGTAATGAATGAATTCGAGGTTTGAATGAAAAAAGCACCTTCTGTATACTGGGGAACGTTCCGACCAAAGAACAAATCCCAGCACAGGAGGCACTCTACAATGAAGTATAAACACGCCAGGAAGCAGAATCAACGCATTCTACAAATTACCGATACAACTCTTGTTGTCGGAGCCGACATTGCCAAGCAAAGGCACGTTGCAAGAGCCGTCGATTTCCGCGGAATCGAACTCGGCAAAGACTGTGTATTTGGCAATGACCACCAAGGGTTATCGAAGCTCGTACGGTGGATGAAAGAGCTCCAGCAGCGTCATCACAAGGCAGAAATCGTCTTGGGGATTGAGCCAACCGGACACTATTGGTTTCCATTGGCTGAATTTCTGCAACGGGAGAATGTAAAGGTCGTCGTTGTTAATCCGCATCACGTGAGCAAAAGTAAAGAACTAGAAGACAACTCTCCAACGAAGAACGATTACAAAGATGCTAAAGTCATCGCCGATCTTGTGAGAAGCGGAAAGTACAGCGAACCGAAATTGCCGGTGGGCGTCTACGCAGACCTTCGGATCCTGATGAATCTTCGGGAGAAGGTCATGGTGAACTTTGGCCAGGTCCAGCGCCGGGTACAGAACTGGTTAGACCGCTTCTTTCCGGAGTACGGTCAGGTGTTTAAGGACTGGGAAGGCAAGGCTTCGCTGATTACGCTGAGTGAATTCCCCACACCGAGCGAAATTGTGGCACTAGGTGCCAGCGCAATCGTGCGTCGCTGGAAGGAAGACGTGAAGCGCGCTGTCGGTCCTAAGCGAGCAACTCAATTAATTGAAACTGCGAGGACCTCCATCGGGCTGACGCAAGGCCTGTCAGCGGCGAAAATCGAGCTGCGAACGCTATTGGAGCAGTACGAGATGTTCGCCAAACAGCTTGAAGATATCATGACGGAAGTCGAGCGACTGCTCGCTCAAATTCCAGGAACAAAAGAAATGCTGACTATCCCTGGCGTTGCCGTCGTGACGCTCGCCGGCTTCCTAGCAGAAGTCGGAGATCTCAGCGGCTACGACCACGGTCAACAGATTATCCGACTCGCAGGGTTTAACCTGAAAGAAAACAGCTCAGGAAAGAAAAAAGGAAAATCAACGATTACAAAGCGCGGCAGATCCAGGCTCCGGGCGTTACTGTTCCGGGCGGTGATGCCGATGGTCGCCAAGAACACCGAGTTTAAGGCGATGCACCACTATTTCACGACACGAAGTCAGAACCCGCTGAAGAAGAAACAATCCCTTGTAGCACTCTGCGGTAAGCTGATTCGAGTCTTGTACACGCTAGGCACCAAACGTATTACGTACCAAGCAAGCGACGTTCTAGGGCCGGTACGTCAGGCTCAGTTACAGGTAGCAGCTTAATTCAAACCATCCTCACCCGAACTTGAAATCAACCAACGACAACTGAAGCACGGAGCAGCCGTAGGATCTAATTCCGTAAGGGCAACGACCCAGTAAAGGAGCAAGAAACGGCATCCACACCTCGAGAGATAGAACGAAGGAATGTAAGGGCATAGACCCAGCGTGACATGGGAGGGTAAGTCGTCGAGGAGCAAGAGTGGACATCCAAGGTGCGGTCATATGAATCGCCCATAGATTGGGAAATGTGTTCCAATCTCTATTCCCGTCACCGACTACTTCAGAAAATTATTCCACGTCTACATGACTTCTCCATCTCTTGAGAGAGTCGATGGTTGAAAATCTAAGAATGCGTGAGAAAAAGCGAGAAAACATTAAATTATAGTGGGAGGTTTTGACATGAAAAGAAAACTAGTTATGATCATTGCCGCTGTTATGATTGCCGTATTAACTGCATGTGGCAATAATACAGCGAATCCGAGTACACCGCCGAATACAACGCCCCCGGCTCCTACGAACAGCAATAACGGGCAGCAAAGCGATCATTCCGGTATGAATCATTCCAGCTCAGGCGAAGTGCCTGCTGGATTAAAAGAAGCCCAGAATCCAAAATTTAAAGTCGGAAGTCAAGTCATCATGCAAACGGACCACATGCCAGGGATGAAAGGTGCTACAGCAACGATTGTCGGAGCTTATGATACGACAGCCTATGCGGTATCCTACACTCCAACAAACGGTGGGGAGCCGGTGAAGAATCATAAATGGGTAATTCATGAAGAATTGAAAAATCCCGGTGCGGAAGCGTTGAAACCGGGGGCACAGGTTACCTTGGAGGCTGATCACATGCCAGGGATGAAAGGTGCGACAGCTACCATTGATTCAGCGGAGCATACGACGGTTTATATGGTCGATTACACGCCGACCACAGGTGGAGAACCGGTGAAAAATCATAAATGGGTAACCGACAGTGAACTTTCACCGGCGGGATCGGGGTCACAGCCAAATACCGGTAACAGTGGTGGCCATGATATGAGCAACATGCCGGGCATGAAACATTAATTGACGGTTTTTCTCCCGTAAGGGGTAAAAAACAATAGAAGAAACAAAAGGAGGCTAACCACCCATGTCACACGAACAATTTCAATCCTGCATTGAGGAATGTATCCGTTGTATGCAAGCGTGCAATCACTGTTATGATGCTTGTTTAAAAGAAGATCATGTCGCAGTGATGAAAGAATGTATTCGTTTGGACCGGGAATGTGCCGACATTTGTGCCTTCGCCGCGCAAGCGATGTCGATGAACAGCTCCTACGCGAAAGAGATCTGCCGGATCTGTGCCGAGGTTTGTGAAGCTTGTGGGAATGAGTGCAAAAAGCATGAACACGAGCACTGTCAGCGTTGTGCCGAAGCGTGCTTTTCCTGTGCGAAAGCTTGCCGGGCGATGGCCGCTTAATGATTGGCGCAGTCAATTATTTCGTCAACCCCCTAGAGCATTAGGGGGTTTTTAAATGAGTTGAGAATAAAGTAGCAGGGGAGGTCAATTATAGTGATGGACGGATCGATGATGGATGGTTCCATGATGTTTATGATGTGTGTCATGATGGGGATCGGTTTTCTGCTTTTGATCGTGGTGATTTACGCGGTTATCCGATCCCTAATGAGAAAAAGCAGAGTTGAAGATCGTCCTCTGATGACCTTAAAAGAGCGTTATGTAAACGGGGAAATAAATGATGAAGAGTTCGAACATAAAAAAACATTTTTAAGGAAATAATCGAGCCGCCCAGCCATTGGGCGGCTTATCTGCTTAAATAGGACATTTATCCTTGGCGCGGTTATTGATCGGAAATTCAACTGACTTGGATAAACTACTGGTACCTACGTAACCTGTATTTAAATATTTGTTTGATTGTTTTAATAGTTTATATTAAAATAATCAAACAAACATTTGAATGAGTGGTGATGATAATGGCACAAGACGTGTGTGAAATTTTTTGTTACGACGAATACAAGGTGAATCGGGTAAAGCAAAGTTTGGAGACTAGCGACACACAGCGTATGGCAAAAATCTTCAAGGCACTGGCCGATGAAACGCGAGTCAAGATTGCCCTGGCATTATGCCAAGAAGAGGAATTGTGCGTTTGTGACGTGGCTAATATCATTGGAACGACTATTGCTAATGTATCCCATCACCTGCGCTTGCTCCGCAACATGGGCTTGGCCAAGTACCGGAAAGAGGGAAAATTGGTCTTTTATTCGCTGGATGATGAACATGTGAAGCAATTTGTTTTGTTGGCCTTTGAGCATGGGAAGGAGGATAAAGTCCATGTCTGATGTTGCAAGCAAAAAAAGTGTATATCGAGTCCAAGGCTTTACTTGTACGAACTGCGCCGCGAAATTTGAGCAAAATGTTAAGGCACTCCCCGAGGTCGAGGATGCGCAGGTGAATTTTGGCGCCTCTAAAATTTCGGTCTACGGTGAGGCCAGCGTTCAGGAGCTGGAGAAGGCCGGTGCATTTGAAGGTTTAAAGGTGTATCCGGAAAAAGAGCAGCGATCCATTGAAAAAGAGCCGTTCTGGAAACGGAGATCGACGATCACAACGGCGTTATCGGCTATTTTCCTCATTTCGGGTTGGTTCGTTGGTGAAGAACATCCGGCATCATTCATGTTATTTGCTTTGGCGATCCTGATTGGTGGTTATGAGCTGTTTATCAAGGGCATTCGAAGCTTGGTACGTTTTAACTTCAACATGAATACGCTTATGACCATCGCGATTATTGGAGCTGCTGCCATCGGGCAGTGGATGGAAGGGGCGACCGTCGTCTTTCTGTTTGCGATTAGTGAAGCCCTCGAAAGTTTCTCCATGGAAAAAGCGCGGCATTCCATTCGTTCGCTCATGAATGTGGCCCCCAAGGAAGCGACGATTCGGCGTGGCGGACAGGAGCTCCAGATCAACGTCGATGATATTGCCATTGGTGACATCATGATCGTGAAACCCGGACAAAAAATTGCCATGGACGGCAAAGTGATTAAAGGACGTTCGGCCGTCAATCAAGCGGCCATTACCGGCGAATCCGTTCCAGTGGAAAAAACAGAGGGTGACGATGTATTTGCCGGAACGTTAAACGAAGAAGGCTTATTGGAAGTTGAAATCACCAAACGGGTAGAGGATACGACGATTGCCAAAATCATTCATCTTGTGGAAGAAGCGCAAGCGGAAAAGGCACCTTCCCAAGCGTTTGTAGACCGGTTTGCGCAATATTACACACCGGCGATCCTTGTCCTGGCTTTAGGTATTGCGGTGGTTCCTCCCTTATTGTTTGGCGCAGCCTGGGGAGATTGGATTTACCGGGGACTCGCCCTGCTGGTCGTGGGCTGTCCTTGCGCGCTGGTCATTTCCACGCCAGTGTCCATTGTAACGGCCATCGGTAACGCTGCGAGAAATGGCGTACTCATTAAAGGCGGGATTCACTTAGAGGAAACCGGCCATCTATCGGTCATTGCTTTTGATAAAACCGGGACGTTAACAAAGGGTGTTCCGGTGGTCACCGATATGGTTACTTTCGAAGGCGAGGACGAAAAATCATCACTTGGTATCGCGGCGGCGATTGAAAAATGGTCCCAACATCCATTAGCTTCGGCTATCGTGCGGAAAGCTGATGATGAAGGCTTAGACTTAACCGAGTGGGAGACTCAAGACTTTACTTCCATCACAGGAAAGGGTGCTAAAGCTGTCATTCAGGGCACGACCTACTATATTGGAAGTCCGCGGCTGTTTGATGAGTTGTCTAAAATGAACGAGCGGATGGTTAAGGAAACCCAGCGCTTACAAAAACAAGGGAAAACGGTTATGGTGCTTGGCACAGAAACCAAACCCCTAGCTTTAATCGCCGTTGCCGATGAAGTTCGCGACAGCAGTCGTGATGTGATCCAAAAGCTCCATGCGTTAGGCATTCGAAAAACGATCATGCTCACCGGCGATAACCGGGCGACGGCCGAAGCGATTGGCAAGCAAGTGGGCATAGGTGAAGTCAAGGCCGAACTGCTTCCGCAGCAGAAACTTGAAGCGATCAAGCAATTAAAAGAAACCGGTAAAGTTGCGATGATTGGCGATGGTGTTAATGACGCCCCGGCTTTGGCCAGTGCAACGGTAGGGATTGCCATGGGGGGAGCCGGTACCGATACGGCATTAGAGACGGCAGATATTGCGCTTATGGCTGATGATTTAACGAAGCTGCCCTTTACGATACGATTAAGCCGTGACACGCTGAAAATCATTAAGCAAAACATTGCTTTTGCGCTGATCATTAAGCTGATCGCTTTGGTGCTCATTGTGCCGGGATGGCTCACGTTATGGCTTGCTATCTTTGCGGATATGGGAGCAACACTGATCGTCACGCTAAATAGCTTACGTTTGTTACGAACCAAGAAAGAGTGATGGCTCTTCCTCCACCGTATGTCTACGCAATACGACTTAACATAAAGACAAATAATCATTGACCCTGTACTATGGTACAGGGTTTATATTTAATTACGGGGTGAGAAAAGATGAAATACCGTTCTGGAGACATTGCCAAACTATGTAACGTTAACAAAGAAACACTGCGATATTATGAACGAAAAGGTTTGATTAGCGAACCTGTAAGGTCGGAGGCAGGTTACAGGCTTTATCCGGAAGATACGATAAACCGAATCACGTTCATTAAACGCATACAGGAGCTTGGTTTCACACTCTCCGAAGTTGATAAATTGCTTGGCATCGTGGACAAAGACGATGTGCGATGTGCGGATATGAATGATTTCGTTGTTCAAAAGCTTGAAGATGTCCGGTTAAAAATAAGAGATCTTCAACGAATCGAAACGATGCTAAAAGATCTAAAAGGCCGCTGTCCCGATGAAAAAGCGATACATGAATGCCCAATCATCGAAGCGTTGATTGACGATGATCCAAAGGAAAAGGAGGAAATCAAATGAAAGAACATACAAAAAAATGGGGATGGGGCTTTTTAGCTCTGCTTTCGTGTCCTTGTCATCTCGTTTTGATTCTTCCTCTGCTTGCCGGTACTACGTTTGGTGCTTATTTTGCTGTCCATCAGACCGCCGCTAGTGTTATTTTTGCCGTTATATTTGTGATTTCTCTTTGGATGATGTTCAAACGAGCTGACAAAAAAGAAAAAGCTAATGCAACACACGACTGCTGCGCGGTTCCAGAGCGAAAATGAGGTGAATGATATTGAGAGAAAAACTAACAAGCTGGGGAGCGATATTATCGGCTTTTCTGATGTCCAGCTGTTGTCTCGGACCCATAATCCTCATTCCCCTTGGATTATCAGGTTTGGCGGGAACGCTTGCGATTTTTTCAATCCAGTACCAATTGTTTTTAATGATCATGACGTTAGTATTTCTTGGTGTTTCGTTTTATTTGGTTTATGGACGCAAACGCAAAAATAAAAGTACGGTCATCACCTTATGGATGACGACCATTTTAGTTTTAGGTGCATTTCTTTATTTAGGGTTGGCTGAAACAGGAATGCTATAAGAAAGAGGTGTTTTGTGTGAGAGCAACAATGGGAATTATGGTGTTATTATCACTGTTAGTATTGGGTACGGCATGTGGGAACAATGAAAAATCAGCGATAGCTGCGCAAAGTACAGCTGTTGCTAATCAATCGGTGGTGTTCACGGTGACGGGACTGGAATGTTGCCCGCCTTCTGTCATTCAAGATTTAATTCAAAAGGTAGACGGGGTCAGCAAAGTAGACATTGAACCCATGGGAAGCAAAGGGAAAGTAACGGTTGCCTTTGATGATAAGAAAACCGATTTGAAGCAGATTCAAGCATCGGTTACTCAATATGGATTTGGTGTAACGGGAGGATAAAAAATGAAAAAATACCGGATCAAAGTTCAAGGTATGACATGCAACGGCTGTGAAGAACACGTTGCAACAGCACTTGAACACATTGGAGCTGCGAATATTGAAGCGAGTTTTCGCCGCGAAGAAGCGACGTTTGAATTACCGGATGAAGTGGAGATTGATACAGCAAAAAAAGCCATCAACGAGGCAAAATATCAATCCGGTGATGCGGAAGTTCTCGAATCTCATAATGTTCCCAATCTTGGCGATGAGGGGGACTATGATTTTCTGATCATTGGTTCGGGTGGGGCCGCTTTTTCTGCTGCAATTCAAGCGGTCGAACATGGTGCAAAAGTGGCGATTATCGAGCGCGGAACAGTAGGCGGAACCTGCGTAAACATTGGCTGCGTGCCATCGAAAACCTTGCTTCGTGCTGGTGAAATCAATCACTTAGCGAAAAATAACCCTTTCTTGGGGCTACATACTTCCGCTAGTGCCGTTGATTTGGCTCAATTGGTTGAACAAAAAAATGAACTTGTAGCCGAAATGCGTGAACAAAAGTATGAACATTTAATTGGTGAATACGGATTTGAACTCATTCGCGGAGAAGCAAAATTCGTTGATGAAAAAACTATCGAGGTGAGTGGGCGAAAGCTTACCGCCAAACGGTTTTTAATCGCGACAGGAGCTTCACCGTCGATTCCTGATATTCCAGGACTAACAGACATTGATTATCTGACAAGCACGTCACTACTTGACCTTAAACAATTACCTAAAACGCTTGCTGTTATTGGTTCGGGGTATATCGCCATGGAATTAGGTCAACTGTTTCACAATTTAGGTACCGAAGTTACATTAATCCAAAGAAGTCCGCGAGTCTTTAAAGAGTACGATCCTGAAATCTCCGAGGCGGTGACTAAAGCAGTCATTGAGCAAGGGATTCAGGTTATTACCGGTGTAACCTATGAACGCGTTGAAGCGACTGGCAACTTTAAACAAGTCCATCTTTCAGTAAACGGTGAAACGAAAGTCATCGAAGCCGAGCAACTGCTTATTGCGACCGGCAGAAAACCAAATACGGAAGCCCTCAACCTTCGCGCTGCGAACGTCATTATAGGTTCAAAAGGCGAGATTGTTGTCGATGATTTTTTGAAAACCTCAAACCCAGGGATTTATGCCGCAGGTGATGTCACGATGGGGCCGCAGTTTGTGTACGTGGCCGCTTATGAAGGACGCATCGCGGCAGATAATGCAATTGGCGGGTTAGAGCGGAAAGTGAACCTTGAAGCTGTTCCTGGCGTTACGTTCACTTCTCCTTCCGTTGCTACGGTAGGACTTACGGAAGAACAAGCTAAGGCAAAGGGATATGAAGTTAAAACTTCCGTTCTCCCTTTGGATGCAGTGCCTAGAGCACTTGTAAATCGCGAAACGACAGGCGTTTTTAAGTTAGTTGCTGATTCCAAGTCGTTAAAACTATTAGGCGCCCATATTGTCGCTGAAAATGCTGGGGAAGTCATTTACGCCGCGACATTAGCGGTGAAATTCGGTTTAACAATTGAGGATTTACGTGATAGCCTTGCGCCGTATTTAACCATGGCGGAAGGATTAAAACTGGCAGCATTGACGTTCGATAAAGACGTTTCCAAATTGTCTTGTTGTGCTGGATAAATATTCGCATTGTCCTTTTCATTGACCGCAGCCCTTGTCTAAACCAAAGAAGCCTTCGCATCTGCAAGGGCTTTTTTTGGCATACGTAGCCTTTTTTCTAGCGGTTTACAAACTGTTCACAAATAATCGATTGATTATATAAGTAAATCCGTATATATTTATTGATGGGTTAAAATAGGCTGATGAGCCGTTATGTATTGTTTTCGGGACTACTCAAAGCGGCTTAAGGAGATCGTATAACAATTGAGGGGAGGTAAGGAATGGAACAAATCAATGAAATGGCAGAAAATCTTAAACTGCTTGGGGATAAAACCCGTCTTACGATGATGGCCTTATTAAAGGATCGCGCCCTTTGTGTTTGTGACATTGTGGAACTGCTGGAAACATCACAACCTAACGCCAGCCAGCATTTGCGTAAATTAAAGGCGGCGGGGCTAGTGAATGAAACACGTAAAGGACAATGGATTTATTATTCGTTAAATGTTGAAGATAAGCCCTATATTCAGGCGATCATGGGCTACCTTCCATCATTAAAAGAAAAAATCGATCAAATCAAAAATGATTGCGATTGAGTAGCGGAGGATTACATGGCTATTACTGCATTTCTTATTTTTTTATTTACCTTAACCTTTGTGATTTGGCAGCCAAAGGGACTAAATATCGGCTGGTCCGCAAGTGCTGGTGCGATCCTTGCTTTACTTTTCGGGGTGGTTAGCTTCGGAGACGTTGGTACCGTTACCGGCATCGTGTGGAACGCCACCTTGGCGTTCGTGGCCATTATTTTAATCTCATTGGTGCTTGATGAAATTGGATTTTTTGAGTGGGCGGCGTTACACATGGCGCGGCTGGCACGTGGAAATGGCATTCTCATGTTTGTGTTTATCATCCTGCTTGGATCGGCGGTCGCAGCCCTGTTTGCGAACGATGGCGCGGCCTTGATCATTACGCCCATTGTACTGGCTATGGTTCGGGCGCTTAAGTTTGATGACAAGATGATCCTGCCGTTTATTATAGCGAGTGGATTCATTGCCGATACGGCTTCCTTGCCACTTGTCGTCAGCAACTTGGTGAATATTGTATCTGCGGATTATTTTAACATCGGTTTTGCCGAATACGCGAGCCGCATGATTGTTCCAAATTTCTTTTCCGTCATTGCGAGCCTCATAGTGCTATATCTGTGTTTCCGGAAAAGCATCCCGAATCGATACAATCTCACGCAACTGAAAAGGCCGAAGGAAGCCATTAAGGATATGTGGCTGTTTAAGTTATCTTGGGTCATTTTAGCCGCGCTGCTCGTTGCGTATTTTATCAGCGAATTTTTCTCGATCCCTGTATCCATTATTGCTGGGGTTGCAGCGATTGCCTTTTTGTTCGCGGCAAGAAAAAGTCCTGCGATTCATACTTGGAAACTGGTAAAAGGCGCTCCCTGGGCTGTCGTGATCTTCTCTATCGGCATGTATGTGGTCGTTTATGGCTTGCGCAATGCCGGACTTACGGATGCACTAGGCAACGTCATTCAAGCGGTCGCAGACCAAGGTTTATTTGTGGCTACCGTAGGTATGGGCTTTATTGCAGCCATCCTGTCGTCCATTATGAACAACATGCCCACGGTCATGATCGATGCACTGGCCATCCAAGGCACGCAAACCGATGGGTTCATTCGTGAGGCGTTGATCTATGCGAATGTGATCGGTTCGGACTTAGGACCGAAAATTACGCCAATCGGCTCCCTGGCCACGCTGCTTTGGCTGCATGTCCTATCCACGAAAAATGTGAAAATCAGATGGGGCTATTATTTTAAAGTCGGTATCCTGCTAACCATTCCCACGTTGTTCATTACGCTCACCGGTCTTTATGTATGGCTTTATGTTCTCCAGACGCTACAGGTGAATGTATGGCTATGTATTGCGGTGACTGTGGTCGTCTTGGCGGTAGTTGTAATGATCATGAAGTTTTTTATGGGAAGTAGAGCGAAAAGAGTTCATCAAGGCGATTAACGAATTGAAATCAAAAGGAGATTGTTCACCATGGAGAAAAAACCGTTAGTTTATTTTTTGTGCACCGGAAATTCTTGCAGAAGCCAAATCGCGGACGGGTTTTTAAACGCGCTAGGCAGCGATAAATATGAAGTTAAAAGCGCAGGTCTTGAAGCACACGGACTGAATCCGCATGCGGTGCAGGTCATGCAAGAAGCTGGCGTAGATATTAGCAAAAACACCTCCGATGTGATCGATCCGGATATTTTGAATCGCGCCGATTATGTTATTACCCTGTGCGGCCACGCCGACGAGCATTGCCCTGTGATCTCCAACAAGAACGTAACGAAATGGCATTGGGGTTTTGATGATCCGGCAAAAGCAACCGGAACGGAAGACGAAATCATGAACCAGTTCCGCACCGTTCGCGATTCGATTAAGAGCCGGATTGAACAATTCGTCAAAGAAGGGAAATGAGGTGGCGACGATGATCAAACGAATGCATGTTGCTTTAAACTGTACGGAGCTGAACAAGTCTCTGGAGTTCTATCGCGCTTTTTTTGGGGCCGAACCGAGTAAGATTAAAGATAATTACGCCAAATTCGAGTTAGAAGAACCGGCGCTGCATTTTTCGCTCAATGTGCGCCCCTTCGAACAAAAGGGTGTACTGAACCACTTGGGATTCCAAGTCAATAATACGGAAGAAGTGCTGGCCATAGGGGAGAGGCTTCGTCAAAGCGGACTGCTGCTGATTGACGAGATGAATACCACATGCTGCTATGCGGTGCAGGATAAAGTTTGGGTGTATGATCCGGACGGCAACGCTTGGGAGATTTTCTACACAAAAGAAGATTCCGAATTCGAATCGGCCGGAGAAGCCAGGGATTTGTCCCTTTGCTGCGCGCCGCCAGCGGCCCCGGTTCCGATTGAGTTTGGATCGTTTAAAAAAGGAGTATAGTCTATGGCGTCTGAAAAAACCTACCATGCTTTGATTCCGGATAAAATTTTCATGGGCGCGGCAACTGATGTGGAATCGATGGTAAAAAATGAAGGTATCGACGTGATCGTGGATCTACGCGGCGAAGCGACGGAATGCGCCTATCCAGCGGCGAGTGCGAAATGGATTCAAATTCCGTTAGCAGATCATGCCGCTATGCCACAAGAAAAAGCCTTCGGTCAAGCGATCCAGGCCGTCACCGAAGCTTATCACCAAAACAAGAAAGTTGCTTTTCATTGTGGCGGAGGAAAGGGACGGACCGGTACGGTAGCCGCTGGCACCTTGCTTGCCTTGGGATTAAGCGATACGCTTGACGAAGCCGAGGCCAAGGCAAAGAGCATTCGCAATATCATTGATATTAAGCCATCACAGAGAGAATGTTTGCACCAACTATATCCCGGTAAATAAGCAAGCAAGAGACCACTCAGCCGAGTGGTTTTCTTTTTGGTGCGCCACGCATGGCGATTAACTAGGCGGTGAAAGTCCGCTGTGGGGGCTTGTAGTTGCCAACCACTAGCCAAGAGCAAGGGTGTCCATCGTGAGGTGGAATCTGAAGGAAGCTGGAGGCAAAATTCCGACCCGAGGAACACGAACATCATCAGGCATACGGTATGGGATGAGCTTGCTAAACAAAGCGAAGTCCAATTAACTACACGGACGTACCAATGTAAATGATGCGGGTGCATGGAAGGAAAGTGAATCGTCTTACCGTGGGAGGTCTCATGGACGTGAGGAGATGCACTTCAAATCACGGTTGAAACAAGAATTGCCATGAGAAGTCAGCAGACGCCATAGTACCGCATGCCATCGACAACATGCGGGAAGGGCTGAACCTAAGGAGGTGCAGGTCAATGAAAGTTACCAAGTCAGGGGTAAAGGGCAGCCAACTTCATAGAGAAGGCTCCACGCAAAAAGATAGTACGGAATACGAAGGATATGCGGGAGTGCACATCCCTGCAAGGATAACTGAAACGGACAACACCAATGCAGACTTGCCGAAGGAAGGACTGCTTGAGCGAATTGTGCGCAGAGACAATCTAAACGAAGCTTTCAAGAGGGTCAAAGCGAATAAAGGCTCTCACGGAATCGATGGGATGGAGGTAGATGAACTTCTACCCTATCTCAAAGAGAACGGAGAGGCACTCAGACAATCCATCCTGGACGGGAAGTACCGTCCGAAATCCGTTCGGAGGGTAGAAATCCCGAAAGAGAACGGAAAGAAAAGAAATCTAGGGATACCGACGGTAGTCGATCGAGTGATTCAGCAAGCCATCGCCCAGACGCTTACACCGATCTACGAGAAACAATTCTCGGAGAACAGTTTCGGTTTTCGCCCCAAACGAAGTGCACATCACGCTATTAGAAGAAGTCAAAGGAACATTCAAGAAGGATACAAGTACGTGGTGGACATGGACTTGGAGAAATACTTCGACACCGTGAACCAAAGTAAGCTCATCGAGGTATTGTCGAGAACGATCAAGGATGGACGGGTCATCTCACTCATACACAAATACCTAAAAGCCGGCGTCATTGTGAATCACAAGTTTGAGGAAACGGAAGTTGGGGTCCCTCAAGGGGGAAACTTAAGTCCAATACTCAGCAACATCATGCTGAATGAGTTGGACAAGGAGTTGGAAAGCAGAGGACACCGATTTGTCCGCTATGCGGACGACCTGCTTATCTTCTGTAAGAGCAGAAAGAGTGCCGAACGCACACTGACGAACTCCGGCTGACGACCGCTTACGACGGCTTGGGGGCTCATGCCGCCGACCTGCAGGAGCAGATCGACCGCTATTCGGAGCTTATTTTGGAGCCGGGCAGCGAACCGCTCTGGGAGGCGCTCGAGCAGCGCTCGCCGGTAGAAGCCGAGCGGCTTGCCGACGAGCTGCGGAGCCGCTCGGCTCTGGCTGTCGCGCAGATGGAGAAGCATCGCGCGCTGCGGCTGCTGGAGGGCGCGGAGAGTCCAGCCGCCTATTTCCGCAACATCGAGTCCTGCATCGAGGAGGAGTTCGGGCATTTCGCGGTGACGCCCGAGTCCAAGGTGCTGATGGTCGGCTCCGGCTCGTTCCCGATGACTCCGCTGCTGATCGCGCGCCGCACCGGCGCCGAGGTGCTGGGCGTGGACATCGACGCCGAGGCGGTCGAGCTGGGCCGCCAGGTGGCGCGCAAGCTCGGCCCGGAGCTGCCGATCCGGATCGAGCATGGGCATGCGCATGAGCAGCGCGGCCTGGAGGAGGTGACGCATCTGATCTTCAGCTCGACGATTCCGGTGAAGTACGAGCTGTTGGAGCGGCTGCATCCGCTCACCTCTCCGCGCGCGACAGCGGCGATGCGGTACGGCGACGGCTTCAAGTCGCTGTTCAACTACCCGATGCGCCAGGCCTTGGACAGCCGCTGGCTGCTGGCGGGCCGCACGCTGCGGCCCGACCGGATCTTCGACATCGCCCTCTATGTCAAGGATAGCGGCATGCCGGGAGGCGAACGATGAGCGCGCTCGGCCGGGTGCTCGTGCTCGGAACGGGGCCGGCCGCCGTGCAGCTGGCCGTGCTGTTCCGCCAGCGGCTGCAGGCGCCGGTCGGAATGGCCGGCAGGCGCTCGCTGCGGTCGGAGCCGTTTTTCGCCGCGGCGCAGCGGCAGGACCGACGGCTGCGCGCCGAGGTCCAGAACCGGCTGCATGAGCGGCTGGCTGGCGAATGCGCGCTGGAGTCGCTTCATGCCGGCATCGGCTCGGTCGAAGGGAGCTGGGACACGGCCGTGCTGGCCGTGACGGCCGATGCGTACGCCTCCGTGCTGGAGCAGCTGCCGGCAGAGGTGCGGAGCGGGCTGCGCCGGGTCGTGCTCGTCTCCCCGACGTTCGGCTCGGCGGGGCTCGTGCGCCAGCTGCTGAAGCGGCTGCGTGCGGCGCAGACGCGCGATGGCGGCTCGGCAGCGGCCGATCCGGAGATCATCAGCTTCTCGACCTACTTGGGAGATACGCGATGGTCGGCGGGCGGGCCGTCGGCCGCCGTGCTTACGACCGGCGTGAAGCGAAAGGTGTATGCCGGCTCCACGCAGGGGCGGACGGAGGCGCTGGACGCGCTCTGCGCCGCCTGGGCCGAGGCGGGAGTGAGGATCGAGACGCTCTCTTCGCCGCTCGAGGCGGAGACGCGCAACATCTCGCTGTACGTCCATCCGCCGCTGTTTTTCAACGCCTTTTCGCTGGATGCCGTGTTCGGCCGCGCGCAGTCGCCCGTCTACGTCTACAAGCTGTTTCCGGAAGGTCCGATTACGCCCGCGCTGATCCGCGACCTGCATGCGGCCTGGCTGGAGATCGGCGCGATTTGCGAGGCGTTGTCCGTGCCCCGCGTCAATCTGTTGAAATTCATGACCGACGACTGCTATCCGGTGCGGCCGGAAAGCTTGTCGCGGCTCGAGCTGGACCGCTTCCCGGAGCTGGACGCGGTGCATCAGCAGTATCTGCTCTACGTGCGCTACGCGTCGCTGCTCATTGATCCCTATTCGTCGCCCGACGACCAGGGACGCTATTTCGACTTCTCGGCCGTTCCGATCCGGCGCCTCTTCGTCGACGCCGACGGTCGCTGGGAGCTGCCGCGGATGCCCAAGGAGGACGTCTACCGCACGCGCATCCTGCAGGGCATCGCCCGCCGGCTCGGCGTCCGGACGCCGACGGTCGACCGCTTCCTTTCCCTGTTCGACGAGCGGCTGGCCGAGGCCCGGCAGGAGCTGGAGGGGCAGCCGCTGTCCGAGGCGCTCCTCGGCTGCGACGGCCGCGATCAGCTCGAGCTGATCGTCCAGGATCTGCCCGCGGCAGCCGCCTCGGGAACGGGCGCGCCATCCGCTCCACAAGCCTGATTTCATTCACCCATCCAGGAGGAACCATGAATCTTATCACGAGCAAGAGAACAACCAGCACGTCGAATTCCGGATTCCGCATCGCCCGTTGGCTGGCCGTCCCGGCCGCCGCGTTGATGCTGCTCGCAGCGGGCTGCGGAGTCTCAGAGGACAAAGCCGATCCGGGCGCGCGGGATCGTGTACGCGACGGCCAAGGACATCAACGACATGAACCCGCATCTCTACCCGGGCTCCATGGCGGCGCAAGGCATGATCTACGAATCTCTGATCGAAAAGACGGAGAGCGGCTTCGCGCCGCTGCTCGCGGAATCGTGGGAGGTGTCGGACGACGGCCTCGCCTACACGTTCCATCTGCGTCAAGGCGTGACATTCCATGACGGCGCTCCTTTCAACGCGGAGGCGGTGAAGAAGAACATCGACGCGGTGCAGGCGAACGCCGAGCGCCACGCCTGGATCAAGCTGTCGGCCAAGCTCAAGCAGGTCACGGTCCTGGACGAGCATACGGTGCGGCTGGAGCTGTCCGAGCCGTACGCGCCGACGCTGCTGGAGCTGTCGATGACGCGGCCGTACGTGTTCCTTTCCCCGAACGACTTCAAGGATGGCGGGACGAAGGACGGCGTGCAGGGACATGACGGCACGGGGCCGTACCGCCTGGCCGAGCAGAAGCAGGACCAGTACGCGGTGTTCGAGGCCAACGAGGACTATTGGGCCGGGGCGCCTGCGGTGAAGCGGATTACGGCCAAGGTGCTGCCGACCGGCGAGACGACGCTGCTCGCGCTGCAGAAGGGGGAAGTGAACTTCCTCTTCACCGACGACCGCGGCGCGGACAGCCTGGACGTCGAGGCGATGCAGAGCCTCGTGGACACCGGCAAGTACCAGCTGCTGCGCAGCAAGCCGATGAACACGAAGCTGATCGCGGCCAACAGCAGCCGCGCCGACAGCCCGGTCGGCGAGCGGGCGGTGCGCGAGGCGCTCTGGCATGCCGTCGACCGCGACACGATCGCCGGGACGCTGCTGCACGGCACGGAGACGCCCGCAGAGGCGCTGTTCTCTCCGAATACCCCTTATGCGGACCTTGATCTACCCAAGCGGGCGTATGACCTGAAGCGCGCCGCCGAGCTGCTTGAGGAGGCCGGCTGGAAGCAGGGCGACGGCGGCATCCGGACCAAGGCGGGCAAGCCGCTCGCGCTCCAGCTCGTGTACGATGCGGCGTCGCTGTCGCAAAAGACGGAGGCCGAGCTGATCCAAAGCGCCGGCGCCTCCATCGGGATGAAGCTGGAGCTGGTCGGAGAGCCTTCGCCGTCGCTGGCGGCCCGCCGCGCGTCAGGCGATTACGACCTGCTGTTCAACCAGACCTGGGGACTGGCCTACGATCCTCAGAGCACGATCGCCTCGTTCACGGCAGAGTCCTCCTATCGCCATACGACGAGCGGCATCGAGCGCGCCGAGGAGCTGTATGCCGAGATCGAGGAGGCGGCGCGCACGACGGACGAAGCGGCGCGCAAGCAGCTGTACCGGGACATCCTGAAGACGGTCCATGACGAGGCGGTCTTCATCCCGATCAGTCACGGCGGCGTGACCGTCGTCGCGCCGAGCGACCTCGACGGCGTGGCCTTCAAGCAGACGCAGTTCGAGCTGCCGTTCGAGCAGATGAAATTCCGCTAGGAGGAGGCGACGATGCTTCGATATGCGGCACGCCGGGCGCTGGCCGCGGTTCCGCTGCTGGCGGCGATCTCGTTTCTTGCTTTCCTGTTGAACCAGCTTGCCCCGATCGAGCCGGCCGTGGCGGTGCTGCACGCGCAGGGCGTGCCCCAGGCGACGGAGGAGCTGATCGCGGCCAAGCGGACCGAGCTGGGGCTCGACCGTCCGCTGCCGATCCGCTACGCGGAGTGGCTGCTGTCCGCGCTGAAGCTCGATTTCGGCCAATCCTACGTCACGGGCCAGCCGGTGCTGGCGCTGCTCTGTCCCGCCCTTCTCCACACGCTTCAGCTGGCGGCCGTTTCCTTCGCCGTGATCGTGCTGCTGTCGATCGGCCTCGGCGTCTTTTGCGCCTTGCGCGAGGGCACGCGGCTCGACCAAGGAACGCGGGCGGCCGCCTTTTTCCTGACGGCGCTGCCGCCCTACCTGCTGGCGGCGGGGCTTGTCTGGCTGCTGTCGGTCAAGCTGGACCTGCTGCCGACGAGCGGCCTCGGCGGGCCGGCCAGCTTCGTGCTGCCGGCCGCCGTGCTGGCGGCCGGTTATG
This sequence comes from Paenibacillus sp. FSL W8-1187, assembly GCF_037965485.1. Classification (NCBI taxonomy): domain Bacteria; kingdom Bacillati; phylum Bacillota; class Bacilli; order Caryophanales; family Paenibacillaceae; genus Paenibacillus; species Paenibacillus sp. FSL W8-1187. The sequence continues at coordinate 4,707,811 of NZ_CP150181.1, read as the reverse complement.
CCGGCGTTTATTTCCGCGTCATCCGCAGCTCCATGATCGCCGGCCGCCATGACGACTCGATCCTTTACGGCCGGGCATGCGGACTGCCGGAGCGGACGCTGACGCTGCGGATGCTCGTCCAGTCGCTGCGGCTGACCGTCCCGATCTTCGCGATGGCGGTGCCGATCCTGCTCGGCAGCACGGTCGTCGTGGAGAACGTATTCGCCTGGCCGGGCCTCGGCACGATGAGCGTCAAGGCGATCCTCAGCCGCGACTACCCGGTCATCCAGGCGTTCGTGCTGCTGCTGGCGTCTGCGTTTGTCCTCTTCAACGCCGCCGCGGACATCGTCGGCGCGATGCTCGATCCCCGGCTCAGAAAGGAGCTGTGACATGAAGCGACTGCAACGCCTTTTATCGGACCGTCTGGCTGCCGCTTCGCTGGCCGTGCTGGCGGCGATCCTGGCCGCAGGCGCGCTGGCGCCGTGGATCGCGCCGCATCCGCCGGACGAGGTGGACATGGCGCTGCGCTATGCGCCCTGGTCGCTGGACTATCCGCTCGGCAACGATCAGCTCGGACGCTGCGTGCTGTCGCGGGTGCTGCACGGCATCCGGCCGAGCGTGCTGTACGTGCTCGCGGCGGTGCTCGCCTCCGCCGGCTTCGGCACGGCGGTCGGCATGGCCGCGGGCCTGCTGCGGGGCCGGACGGACGCGCTGCTTATGCGGCTTTGCGACGTCATGCTGTCCTTTCCCGGCTATGTCATGACGCTGGCGGTGATCGGCGTGCTCGGCACGGGTCTGGCGAACATCCTGCTGGCGTTCATCCTGATGAAATGGGCGTGGTTCGCCCGCGTCGCCCGGACCGCCGTCCAGCGGCATGCGGACGCCGGCTACGTGCTGTTCGCCCGCACGCTCGGTGCCGGACGGCTGACGCTGCTGCGCCGGCATCTGCTGCCGGCCTGCCTGCCGGAGCTGGCCGTGCTCGCGAGCGGATCGTTCGGCACGACGCTGCTGCAGGTGTCCGGGCTCTCGTTCCTCGGCCTGGGCATCCAGGCGCCGCATGCGGAGTGGGGCATGATGCTCAGCGAGGCGAGGCAGGCGATGTTCTCCCGTCCGGAGCAGCTGCTCGCCCCCGGCTTCATGATCGTGCTGACCGTCTCGGCCGTGAATTTCCTGTCCGACGCGCTCCAGACGGCGCTTGATCCGCAGGCCGGCGGACCACGGCAGGCGGCAGCCGTGCCCGGCGAGCCGGAGGCGGCTGCGGCGGCCATGCTGCGCAAGGAGGCGGTCTGATGAACGTGCTGGAAGTAGACGGACTGGCGATCGCAAGCCGCTCGAGCGGGCGTTTGCTCGTGCCGGGCCTTTCCTTTCGGGTGCGGGAGGGCAGCTGTCTGGCCATCGTCGGGGAGAGCGGCAGCGGCAAGTCGATCTCCTGCAAGGCGATCGCCAGGCTCAATCCGCCCGACCTGAGGCAGACCGGCAGCATCCGCTTTCGCGGGACGGAGCTGTCGGCTCTGCCGGAGCGGGAGCTGCGGCGGCTGCGCGGACGGCGGATCGGCCTGATCCTGCAGCACGGCATGCGGGCGTTCGACCCCGCGCGGCGGGTCGGCCGGCAGACGGAGGCGGTGCTGCGCACGCATCACGGCTGGAGCGCCGAGGAGGCAGGCGAAAGGATGGCCGCCGCGATGGAGACGATGCTGCTGAAGGAGCCGCGGTCGCTGCTGGAGCGGTTCCCGCATGAGCTGTCGGGAGGCATGCTGCAGCGGCTCATGATCGCGCTGTCGATCGTGCTGCAGCCGGATCTCGTCATCGCCGACGAGCCGACGACGGCGCTTGACGCCGCCTCCCGGTACGAGGCGGTGCGGCAGCTGATGCTGCTGCGGGAGCAGGCGGGCTGCTCGCTCATCCTGATCTCGCACGATCTGGCGGCGGTCGAGCGCATCGCCGACGACGTGCTCGTGCTGCGGCAGGGCATCGCGGTGGAGAGCGGGCGGGCGCAGGATGTGCTGTCCGCGCCGCAGCATGCGTACACGCGCATGCTGACGGAGGCGAGGCGCTCGCTGACCGCTCGCTTCGAGCAGGCTTGGGGAGGCGATGTCCATGCTGGCTGCTGAAGGCATCGCCAAATCGTATTCGTCCCGTCCGGGCAGGCGGGCCCAGCGGCAGGCCGTGCTGGAGGAGGTGACGCTCCGCTGCGCCGAGGGCGAATGCCTCGGCATCATCGGCGCGAGCGGCAGCGGCAAATCGACGCTCGGACGGATTCTCCTCGGGCTGGAGCGCCCCGATCAGGGAAAGGTGACGATCGACGGACGGGAGCGGGCGCATCGCGGCGCGGTGAGCGCCGTCTTTCAAGACTACCGCTCCTCGATCCATCCGTTCTTCACGGTGCGGCAGGCGCTGCTCGAGCCGCTGCGGGGAAAAAGGCTCGGCCGCGCAGAGACGGACCGCAGGCTGGAGGAGATGCTGGAGCAGGTCGGGCTGGACGGCTCGTACCTCGAGCGCTATCCGCATGAGCTGTCCGGCGGGCAAGCCCAGCGGGTCTGCATCGCCCGGGCGCTGCTGACGGGCGCGCGCTGGATCGTGCTCGACGAGGCGGTCAGCTCGCTGGACGCCTCGGTGCAGGCGCAGGTGCTGGAGCTGCTGGAGCGGATCCGCGGCATGCACGGCATCGGCTATCTGTTCATTACGCATGATCTGGAAGCGGCGGCCTTTTTATGCGACCGCATCGCGATCCTGCACGAGGGGCGGATCGTCGAGACGCTCGCCCGCGGACGGCTCGGCGAGGCTCGGCATCCGTACGCGCGGGAGCTTCTGGCTCTGTTCCGGAGCGGCCTTGGGACAGGGACGGGCGCCTTGAACGCGGATAAGGAGGGAAAAGGATGAAAAAGCCTCTGGCGGCCGCGCTGTCGGGGCCGTTCCTGCGGCTGTACAGCCTGACGCTGCTGTACTTCAGCGCCAATGCGATTTTGAACGTGCTCATCCCGCTGAAGGGCGAGTCGCTCGGCGCGAGCAACGCGGCGATCGGCGTCGTGATGGGGGCCTATCTGTTCACGACGATGCTGCTGCGCCCATGGGCGGGCCATCTGATCGGACGCCACGGCCCGATCCGGGTGCTGCGCGCGATCCTCGTCCTGAACGCGGCCGCGCTCGCGCTGTATGCGTTCACGGGACTGGAAGGCTACTTTGCCGCGCGCGTCCTGCAGGGCGTCTGCACGGCCTTCTTCTCGATGGCGCTGCAGCTGGGCCTGATCGATGCGCTTCCGGAGAAAGAACGCTCGCAGGGCATCTCGATGTACTCGCTTTGCGCGACGATGCCGGGCATCATCGGGCCGCTGCTCGCGATCGGCCTGTGGCAGGCGCAAAATCCGGCGCTGCTGGCCGCCGTGCTGCTCGGTCTCGGCGCCGCGACGGGCTTGGTCGGCTGCACGGCGAGGCTCGGCAAGCCGGCCGCGCAAGGGGGCGGCCCGGACGGCGCGGTTCCGGGCCCGCAGGCGGGCCGCGCGTCGGCCTCGCCGCAGCTCGGCGCAGGGGGCGGCGCGCTGCGGCGCTCGTTCCGCGAGCTGGCCGCGCAGCCGCAGCTGCGGCGATGCAGCGTGCTCATGCTGGCCGGCTCGGTCGTGTTCGGCGCCGCGACGACGTTCATCCCGCTGTATGCCGCGCAGGTGAGCGGCGGCAGCGCGGCCGCCTACCTCATGCTGCAGGCGGGCGTCGTGGTGGCGGCGCGGTTTTGGCTGCGCAAGCGGATTCCGTCCGACGGACGCTGGCATCCTTCGTTCATGGCGGCGGTGCTGGTCAGCCTGGCGGCTGCGGCGCTATGCGTCGGCCTCGCCGCCTACGGCGGCGCTGCGGCGTTTTATCTGGGCGCGCTGCTGATGGGGCTCGCCCAGGCGATGCTTTATCCGGCGCTGACGACGTATCTGTCGTTCACGCTCCGTCCCGAGAGCCGCAACGTGCAGATGGGGCTGTTCATCGCGATGGCCGATCTCGGCGTCTCGCTGGGCAGCATCGTCATGGGGCCGGTCGCCGATCTGTTCTCCTATTCGGCCATGTACCTGCTGTGCGCGGCTCTGGCGGCCTCGCTGCTGCTCGTCTCCGCTCGCGAGACGCGCAGCAGCGCCCGCGAGGCGGAGCTCCCGCAAGGCTTGGCCTAGGCCTAGACGAATCAGGACGCTTCGAAAAGCCGGAAGCCGCCTTCGCTCTCATGCGAAGGCGGCTTCCGGCTTTTATGGCGTCAGTCCGATTACGGCCCGACCTTGCCCTGCGGATCGAGCACGGCGAAGTTGTAGTTGACCGAGCGCACGACCCGCTCGCCGCGAGCGTTCACGCCCTCCGCGTCGAACGACAGATTGTAGACGCCGGGCTCGTAAGGAGCGGTCAGCGAGACAGAGGCGGCCGAGCCGGCGATGGCGGCGTCGGGAAGCGTGCGCAGCGAGGCGGAGGAGCGCCCCGGGATCGACTTCGTCAGCGACGGCTTTTTGAACAGCCCTTGCACCGGCTTGCCGAGATCGACGGAGAGGGCGACAGGCTCGCCCGGGCGGTAGAGCTTTTTCGGCGCGGCAATCCGCATCGTGCTGGGGCTGTCCAGGCGGGCGAGGGCGAAGTAGGCGTCGCCGCTGCCGCCCAGCTGCAGCTTCCACTCGCCCGCCTCCGGCTGGTTGATGTGGAAGACGCGCCGGACGGCGCCGGCGAATACGTCGGCGGACGCCGAGTCCGGCGGAGCGGCCTCCGCGGCGTGCGCTTGGCCCGACGGCGACAGCAGGATGGCCGTGCTGCCCGCCTGCGCGGTCATCACCTCGAGCGACAGCGACGTCAGCCCGCTCTCGAGCGGGAACGAAGCGGATGCGGAGCCGTCCAGCGCTCCGCCGCGCAGGATGAGCCCGGCCGGCTCGTCTGCGCCCGCTTGGCGGGACCCGGATGCCGCCTCCGGCACTGCTTCGCCGGCGACCGGTCCGCCGCCGGACGCCTGCAGCCCTCCGGCCAGCGAGGCGGCCGGGAGAGCGAGCTTCGGCCGCACGAGGCTCCACGTCTGCGAAGCTCGCGCCATCGCGCTATGGGAAATATTTTTCGTGAAGCTTTGGATGCCGTACGGCAGGCCGAGCGCCGAGTAGAGCGAGACGGCGCCGTCATCCTCTCCGGGCAGCACCGCGTGGGCGAACCAGTAGCTCGTGAAGATGCCGTCGTCGCCCATGCCGCCCGACATGTAGGTGCGGGTCGCCTGGACCTCCGGCCGCGCGTCGGTCTGCGAGCGGAAGCCCGCCATGTACGACGTCTGCAGCGAGTATACGGCGTCGTCCTGCTGGCCGATGATGGAGCCGAGCCAGGACGTCCAGCTGCCGTAGGCCATGTCGGCGAGCTCGGAGCCGAGATTGGGCGTGGACAGCTGATGCACGACGTTCACATACGGGGAGGCGCCGTAGTGGACAAGCGCCGTCTGCGTGTCGATGCCGCCTTTGGAGTGGGCGATGATGTTCAGCTTGGGCACGTTGTAGTAGGCCGCAACCTTGCGGATGACGGAGGCGAGCAGCGCGCCGTTGGTCCACATGCTGCCGCCGTCGCCGTCCGCGTCCTTCAGCTGCACGAAGGCGGTGCGGTAGCCGGCGTTGTAGGCGGCTTCATAGTAGCTGTCCTCGAGCGTCCAGCGGTCCATCGTGGAGTGCAGTCCTTGGACGAACAGCAGCACCGGCTTGGACGAGGATTGCGGCGGCACCGCTCCGGTGTACCAGTTGCCGGCTTGGCCGGCGGCGTTTTCTTGATGGAGCTGGGGGGCGGGAGGGGCGGCGTGGACCGGAACGGCTGCCAGCAGGCTGAGAGCGAGCAGGGCGGCGGAGGCGAGCGGCGCTTTGGAGCGGACGGAGGCGGAGAGGCGGCGGATGGACATCAATCGGATTCCCCTTTCGAAGGAAGGATGCTTGCCTTTCCATATTAAGGAATCATTGTCAGCACGGTATGTGCGTCGAGTGAATAAAGGGTAAACGCTCCGTGCCGGCCGTCTGCGGCTCGGCCGCGATGGAAAGGCGGCTCCTTGATAGGTATCCATTTTCATGCCGCAGCATGCCGAACAAGCCTGCTTCGAGTCCAGACGCTCGAGGCAGGCTTGTTCGGCATGCTCGGAGAGCAGAAGCCGCCTGTGCTCAGGCAGAGGCGGCTGGCCGCATCCGAGCGACAGCGCGCTGGCCGGCAGCCGGCGGAGATCAGGCCGCCCGCTTCTTCACCGGGCCGGAGGCGCGGTCGACTCGCGCACGACGAGCCGGGTCGGCAGCAGCGTCTCGGTGCGGGGGCGCGATGGATCGTCGAGCCGCCGGAGCAGCTGCTCGACCGCGCAGCTCGCATAGAGCGGCAGGTCGACATCGACCGTCGTGATCGGCGGCGTGGCGAGGCGCGACAGATAGCCGTTGTCGAAGCTGACGACCGACGCGTCGCCGGGCACGGACAGGCCGAGCTGCTGCAGGGCGGAGCTCGTCATGAAGCCATAGCCGTCGTTGACGCAGAACCAGGCGGTGGCGAGGCGGGCCGCCGGCTCCAGCCGCCGCCGCACCTCGTCGCTGTCCTCGGCGACATCGGTCAGCAGGCACGGCTCGGGCAGCTCGAGGCCGAGCTCCCAAGCGGCCAGCCGCACCCCCTCGAGCCGCTCGTAGTAGCTCGGGGAAAATTCGATGCTGCCGACGAAGCCGATGCGGCGATGTCCGAGTCCGTGCAGATGGCGCACCGCCTCGTAGGCGCTGAAGCGGTTGTTCGTCAGGATCGAGTCGGCGGCGAGCTCCGGATGATGATGGTCGATCAGCACGGCGGGAATGCCGGTGCCCAGGACGGCCTTCAGATAATCATTGGTGATGTGGGAGAGGATGAGCACGCCGTCGACCGTCTTGTTCTCGAGGAATGGCGGCAGCTCCAGCGCCTCGGCTTCCTTCGGGCTGACGGACTGGATGACGAGCTCGCAGCCGCTTCGCTTCAGCTCCCGGTCGATGCTCAGATAGATGTCGCCGAAGAAGCCTTTTTGGGAAAAGGCGAAATCGGAGGCGAGCAGCGCGATCGTGCGCGACGCCGCCCCGGGCTCCGGCGACTGGCCTCGGCGGCTGTACGTGTAGCCCATCTCCTCGGCCGTCTTCTGGATGAGCTGCCGCGTCTCGTCGCTGACGCCGGCCTTGCCGGTCAGCGCTTGCGAGACGGAATTTTTGGAAAGATTAAGCCTGTCGGCAATCGCTTGCATCGTTACTTTCGTCTTCACGTTCGTCAACCCCTGTTACGGACTAGCTTCATTGTTCCGGTTGCGCGCCGGCCTGTCAAGGCAAGCGGGAGCTCGGAGCCGGAACGGGCTGTCCTTCCTCCATTGTAACGTTACAAACTGAAAATGTAAATCAGATCATTCCGTTTACATAAAGCTGATCCATAAGTTTGTCACTTGACATGAACCGTTTTCAAGCCCATAATGGACCCCGTAACCCCTTACAATCAGCATTACTTTTATCATGACAACTTTACAGAAATCATGACAACTTAAAGGGAGGCACAACAAAGATGAAAAAGAGAGTCCCTATGGTCCTGTCCGTCGCGCTGATGGCCGGCTTGCTGTCGGCCTGCTCCACCGGCCAAGGCGGCCAGACCGGAAGCGAAGGCGGAGGAGAGTCGTCGGACGGCGTGACGACGATCGAATTCTGGGCTGCGCCGAACCCGACGCAGCAGGCGTTCTGGCAGGAGATGGCCGATGCGTACGAGGCGCAGAACGGCAAGGTGAAGATCAACGTCAGCGCGATCAAGGAATCGCCGACCTCGGAGGCGAGCATCCAGGCCGCGCTGGCGGCCAAGAGCGCGCCGACGATGTCCGAGAACATTAACCGCGGTTTCGCGGCCCAGCTGGCAAGCAGCCAGGCGCTCGTGCCGCTCGATACGCTGGAGGGCTTCGACGAGATCGTGCAGGGCCGCAGCATGACCCAGACGATCGAGCCGTGGACGTTCGCGGACGGCCACCAGTACGTGCTGCCGATCTACTCCAATCCGATGCTGTTCGGCTGGCGCCTCGACATCATCCGGGACCTCGGCTACAGCGAGCCGCCGCAGACGTACGGCGAGATCCTTGAGCTGACCAAGAAGCTCAAGGCCAAGCACGGCGACAAGAAATACCTGTGGGCCAAGCCGGATCTGGCCGACCCGACGGCGTGGAAGCGCTGGTTCGACTTCTACATGCTGTATGACGCGGCCTCCGGCGGCAACAAGTTCATCGAAGGCGACGCCTTCACCGGCGACGAGAAGGCGGGCGTCGAGGTGCTGTCGTTCGTGGACGACCTGCGCAAGGAGAAGGGGCTGCTCGCCCGCCAGGTGACCGACCCGTTCGAGAACGGCACGGGCGTCTTCACCGACGTCGGTCCGTGGACGTTCACGACCTGGGCGGAGAAGTATCCGAACCTGAAGTACAATGAGACGTACGCGCTGACGATGCCGCCGGTGCCGGACGGCATGGACCCGGCCGACAGCAAGACGTTCGCCGATACGAAAGGGCTCGTCGTGTACGCCTCGGCGACGAAGGAGCAGCAGGCGGCGGCGATCGACTTCATCCAGTGGGTGTACGGCGACGCCAACAACGACGCGGCCTGGTTCGAGAAGACGAACCTGCCTCCGGCGCGCGACGACCTGTCGACGAACGAGTCGTTCCAGGCGGTGCTGGACAAGAGCCCGCAGCTGAAGCCGTACGCGGAAAACGTGCCGAACGCCGTGCCGCCGATGGACAATGCGAAGTACAACGACCTCCAGACGATCATCGGCACGGAGGCGTTCAATAAAGTCGTCAAGGGCGAAATCGCCCCTGCGGAGGGCTGGGCGGCTATGAAGGCCGCGCTGGAGAAAGCCCTGGACTAAGGGAGGTCTTCTCGTCATGGACCAACGCAACAACAAGCTGGGCTGGCTGTTCGCCAGCCCTTACCTCATCTATTCGCTGCTGTTCTTCTTCATCCCGCTGATCTGGTCGATCTTCCTGTCCGTCACCGACTGGGATCTGATCGCGCCGACGTTCAACGTGGTCGGCTTCGAGAACTTCCTCGAGGCGCTGCGCTCGCCGAGCGTGCATGCGGCGTTCTGGAACACGTACAAGTTCATGATGATCTTCGTGCCGCTGGTGACGGCGCTGGCGATCGGAGTGGCCGTGCTCGTGCATGGACTGCCCCGGTTCAAGGGACTGTTCCTGATCGGCTTCTTCCTGCCCTACCTGAGCTCGGGCGTCGTCTCGGCGCTGATCGTCAAAGGACTGCTGTCCTACACGAGCCCGGTCAACGAGTTCCTGCGCGGCATCGGGCTGGACATCAACTGGCTCGGCTCGCCGCTGTCCGCGCTGTTCGTCGTCGGCCTCATCCTCGCCTGGAAGTTCACCGGCTATTATGCCCTCATCCTCACCTCGGGCCTGGAGAGCATCGACAAGGAAGTGTACGAGGCGGCCGCGATCGACGGCGTCAAGGACGGCCAGCGGTTCTGGCGGATCACGCTGCCGCTGCTGTATCCGTCGCTGTACACGACGCTCATCCTGGGCTTCGGCGTCACGTTCGGCATCTTCACCGAGGTGTACCAGCTGACGGGCGGCGGCCCGGGCAACGCGACGAACACCTGGCAGATGGAGATCTTCAAGCAGGCGTTCTCCAACATGCAGGTCGGCTACGCGTCGGCGGTCGCGCTGCTGGCATCGGTGGCGACGTTCATCTCGATCTTCGCCATCCGCAAAATTCTGGAGATATGGGGGAAGCGAAATGGTTGGGTCTAAACGCCGCAGCGGCTCGAGGCGAGCCATCCGCTATCTCCTCGCCCTCGCGCTCCTGCTCGTCATGGTGTATCCGTATCTGTACATGGTGCTGAGCTCGTTCGCGGACTGGACGCAGATCGACAAGCAGCTGCTGCCGACGAAGTTCACGACGAAGTCGTACGAATGGCTGTTCAGCGGCGGCGAGGCGGGCGTCACCCGGCCGTGGCTGAACGCGTTCCTGAACAGCGTCGTCGTCTCGGCGGCCTCGACCGCGCTGATGATGCTGTTCGGCATCATGGTCGCCTATGCGCTGTCCAAGCTGAACTTTTTCGGCCGCCATGCGATCAACAACTTCGTCCTGTTCCATATGTTCTTCCCGGCCATCATCCTGCTGGTGCCGACGTTCCTCATCATCCAGCGGGCCGGCCTGTACGACACCTATCTCGGCCTGATCGTGCCGAAGGCGGTCAGCCTGTGGGCGATCTTCATGTACACGAACTTCTTCAAGGCCGTGCCGTCGACGTTCATCGAAGCGGCCAAGCTCGACGGAGCGTCGGATCTGAAGATCATGTTCCGCATCATGCTGCCGATGTCGAAGTCGATCACGACGGTCATCTTCCTGTTCCTGCTCATGGAGCGGTGGACGGAGCTGCTGTGGGACATGATCGCGGTCAAGAGCGATTCGATGCTGACGCTGAACGTGCTGCTGTCGCAGATGTTCGGGCCGTACGGGTCGTATCCGGGTCCGCTCTACGCGGCCTCGACGATCCTCACGCTGCCGATCATCGTGCTGTTCCTGATCTTCAGCAAGAAGTTCCAGGAGGGCATGCAGTTCAGCCTGAAATAATCGTCCCGGCTCCGGCCGGGCTTCGCGGGAGGAGAATGGATTCATGAGCCAGCTGCAACCGGCTCCGGCGCCATGCGCCGAGCTGCTGAGAGAATATCGGGCCGCCGGCCCCGCCGCGCGCGAGCCGCGCCGCATCCCGTTCGCAGGCGTCGGCGGCAAGGACGTCTACAACATCGCCGCCCCGTTCGAGGACGAGGGCCGGACGGTTCTTCCCGGACGCGTCGAGTCGCGCGACAGCGAGCATTCCGACATCGTCTTTTTCGCCGAATCGGACGGCGCCTGGCTGCCGATCGAGGGAGCGCCGGTCCTGCGGCTGCAGGACCCGTTCCACAGCCGCATCGGCGGCGAGCTCGTCGTCGGCGGCGTGGAGGTCTTCCCGCATCCCGAGCGGGCCGGCGCGCTGATGTGGCGGACCGTGTTCTACCGGGGCCAAGGTCTCCGCGACCTGCGCCGCTTTTTCGAAGGGCCGGACGGCATGAAGGACATCCGCCTCGCGGAGCTTGCGGACGGGGGCGTCGGCGTGTTCACGCGACCTCAGGGAGAGAAGGGCGGCCGCGGCAAGATCGGCTACGTCCGCGTCGGCTCGCTGGACGGCCTGACGGTCCGGGCCATCGACGAAGCTCCGCTGCTCGAGGGACAGTTCGCCGAGGGCGAATGGGGCGGAGCCAACGAGACCCATCTCCTGCCGGGCGGCCGCATCGGCGTGCTCGGCCATATCGCCTGCTTCGATGAAGCGGGCGATCGCCACTACTATCCGATGGCGTTCGAGTTCGATCCGGCATCGGAGGCATGGAGCGGCCTGCGCCTGATCGGCGAGCGCCGCGACTTCCTGCCGGGCCCGGCCAAGCGGCCCGATCTGGAGGATGTCGTGTTCAGCGGCGGCCTGATCCGCGTCGGCGACGGCAGAGCCGTGCTATACGCGGGCATCAGCGACGCCGACGCGCAGACGCTGGACATTCCGGACCCGTTCGCCGGCCGGTAAGAGCCCGGGCGGCATGCAGCGAGAGCCTGCACAGCTTAGACCACGAAGGAGCTGCTACGCATGAATGTTTACCGATATGAGCAAAATCCGCTGGTGACGCCGGCCGACGTGAAGCCGCATCGCGACGATTTCGAGGTGATCGGCGCCTTCAACGCCGGGGTGGCGGAATACGGCGGGGAGGTCATCCTGCTGCTGCGCGTGGCGGAGCGGCCGGTCAGCCCGGATCCGTCCGTCGTGCTGGCCCCTGTCTATAACGTGGAGAAGGGCGAGCTCGACCTCGTTCCGATCCGCAAGGACGACGAGAGCTACGACTTCTCCGATCCGCGCGTCATCGTGCGGCGCGACCAGGCGCCGGCGTTCGAATACTTGACGTCGCTGTCGTACCTGCGCATCGCCCGCAGCCGCGACGGACGGAATTTCACGATCGACGACGAGCCGTTCATTTATCCGTCGCAGCCGCTGGAGAGCTTCGGCATCGAGGATCCGCGCATCACGCAGATCGGCGATACGTACTATATCTATTTCTCGGCGGTGTCGCCGGTCGGCATCGGCGAGTCGCTCGTCTCGACCAAGGACTTCAAGACCGTGGAGCATCACGGCATGATCTTCGGGCCGGACAACAAGGACGTGCTCATCTTCCCGGAGCGCATCGGCGGCAAGCATTACGCCCTGCACCGGCCGACGACCAAAAGCTGCGGCCGCCCGGAAATGTGGATCGCCGAGTCGGACAACCTGCTCTACTGGGGCAACCACCGGCATCTGATCGGGCTGCGCGACGGCATGTGGGACAGCGGCCGCATCGGCGGCGGCGCGGTGCCGATCCGCACGGACCGCGGCTGGCTGGAGCTGTACCATGGCGCGACCAAGGACCACCGCTACTGCATGGGCGCGGTGCTGCTCGACCTGGACGATCCGTCCCGGGTCGTCGCCCGCTCGGGCCGGCCGATCCTGGAGCCGGATGCGGCCTACGAGGCGGACGGCTTCTTCGGCGGCGTCGTGTTCTCGTGCGGCGCGCTGGTCGACGGCGATGTCGTCCGCATGTACTACGGCGCGGCCGATACGTCGATGGCCTGCGCCGAGCTCAGCCTCGCGGAGATTTTGGACAGCCTGGAGCCGGTCTGAGGCGATGGGGCGTCCGTCGCCGTCCTGCCGGGACGGCGGCGAGTCCCCGATCGGGCTGGACAGGGCGCAAGCCCAAAAAAGCATGGTTCCCTTTCAAGGGAGCCATGCTTTTTTGCTGTCTGCTCGCCGCGCCTCGGAGCATCCTCCAGACCAAGTCCGCCCGCCGATCCGCCGGCGGCCAAGCGGGACGGCCAAGCGGGAGCGGGCGCGCCTCGCTGAAGCGGCAGCCCGGCCTACGTGCCGAAGCGCTTGCGGTAGCCGCATTTGCGGCACAGCTCCTCGACCGCTTCGCGGCGGGAGAAGCCGTCGTACAGCTTTTGCGCGCGATCGCCCTGGATGATATCGGAGAAGCTCGCCTGATTGATGTTGCCGAGGTTGATGATGCCTTCGCCGTCGAGGCAGCAGGGCACGACGGTGCCGTTCGCCAGGATGGCGGCCTGGTTGCGCAGGCCGTGGCAGAAGCCTTTGCCGTCGTCCTCCTCGGCGTTCAGGTCGGGCCACTCGAACTCGTGGTCCTGGTTCAAGTAGAAGCGGTCGGCCAGCTTGAGCCCCGAGCCGCGCTTGAACTGCTCCTCGATCGGCTCCGTCAGGCCGAGCTCGCGCTCGATGATCGCCAGCACCTCGCGGTTGCGCTTCAGCTCCAGATTGGTCGCATTGTCCTTGCGCAGGTTCCAGAGGCGGAGCGAGAACAGGACGTCCGTCGACGCCAGCGCTTCCTGGATGAACGTCAGGATCGTCGTGACGTACGCTTCCTTGTCGGTGGAGCCGGCATGGCCGTCGAAGCTGTGCAGCGAGAAGTTCATCTGCCGCAGCGCCGGCTTGCCGAGCAGCTTGGCCTTGTTTTTTTCGATCAGCGTGCCGTTCGTCGTGATGTTCACCTTGAAGCCTTTGTCGTGGCTGATGTCGAGCAGCTGGTCGAGCTTCGGATGCAGCAGCGGCTCGCCTTTTACATGAAGGTAGACGGAATCCGTATAGGGCTTGATCTCGTCCAGCCGCTTGGCGAAGTCCTCGGGCTTCAGGAAGCTTTTTTCCCGCAGCGTCGGCGGACAGAAGTGGCAGGCCAAGTTGCAGACGCTCGTGATTTCGATATAGAATTTCTGGAATTTCTTCATCGGTGCGGGCCTCGATTCGGTGATGCGGGATGATGGCGGCGGCGTCTGCGAATGGATGAAAGGATGCAGAGCCCCCTCGTGTATCATACCATTTCGCGCGGCATTCGGCTCCTTCTCTTTGCTAATATTTTTGTCGATCAATGCCGATATATGTCGGTGGTCAACAGCATGCTTTAGGGGGAAACAACTTGGACATCAAACATCAACAACGTAAGCCTTGGCTGCAGCTGCTGCTCGCAGCCGCCTTGCTCTGCACCGGCTGGAACTTCGGCGCGGCATCTGCCTTGGCGGTGCCGCCGCAGCCCCAGGTCGTTTTTTCGGACAAAGTCGTGACGGAGAACGCGGTCGAGAACGGCACGTCGGCGGTCCTGAACGGGACGGTCGCGGACCAAGTCTATATGGGCCCGGATTACGAGCGGTTTTTCCTTGTCGACGAATATGTCGTTTCCGGAATTCCGCAGAACGGACAGAAGGTGCCGGCCGATCCGGCCGCCGCGGGCCTCGCGTTCCAAGGACAGATCAGCGGGCTGACGCCGGGCAAGTCGTATCAGTATTCCGCTTGCCTGCAAAAGGACGGCGAATCGGTTGCTCTTTGCGCGAATGCAGCTGCATTCCAAGCCTATCGGACGCTGTCGTGGTTCGAGCCGTTTGAACTCGATCTGCCGCGCAGCACGCCGCTGGACGAGGTGAAGAAGCTGATGCCGGAAACGGTGCGGGCTCATTTCACCGACGGCACTTCGGAGCTCTATCCGGTGTCTTGGAATCTCAATGCGTACGAGTGGGACAGCCGGCTGAGCGGATACAAGCAGTACGAGACCGGCGGCCAGATCATCATCCGCGGAGCGGCCGAGCTGCCGGACGGCAATACCGTCCGCTATGAAGAAATGGCGACGGATGACCCGCGCTTCATCATCAACATGCCGCTCATCGAGATGACCGGGGCGGCGCCGGTCGAGGATCGGACGGTCGTCGTCGGCACGACGCTGGCGCAGGCGAAGAGCAAGCTGCCGAAGCGGGTCGAGTTCAGCTTCGAGGATGGCGTCGAAGCGTTGCTGGACGTCAAGTGGGATTCGGGAACGCCGGCTTTCGACGGCGCCCGGAAAGGGACCTATCTGTTCAAGGGAACGCCGCTTTGTCCGAGGCTTGATCGCCGGGCAATGCCGGCGAGCGTCGAGCCGGGGGGCGATTCCTGCGAAGCGTTCGCCAATGCCGCCGAAGTCCAGGCGAGCGCCTACGTCCATGTCGTCGACTACAAGTGGCAGCTCGTCGGTCCGGCCGGCTTCACGCCGGAGCCCGGCAGCGAGCATCGCTTCTTCTACGATGCGGTCAACGTTCCTTACGTCGCCTTCTCTGATGCTTCTGCGGACGGAGCGCTGTCGGTCATGAAGATGGAGGGAGGCGTCTGGACCTATGTCGGCGCCCCAGGCTTCATCGGAAGCCATGTATCCAACGTCCAGGCGGCATTCAACAGCGTGAATCCCAATGATAAAAAGCTGTACGTTTCCTTCATCGACGGCGATGGCACCGTGAAGGCGGCGTCATACGAGGCAGGCAGCTGGACTTCCATGCCATCGGCCGGCTCGGCGCTGGCCGGGGAGCGTGGCGCGCTGGCAATGGGCATGGACTGGGACGGCCCGGTGCTCGTGTACGCGGATGCGGATGAAAACGGCAAAGCGACGATGAAAAAATGGGATAAAGGAAGCAAAGCGTGGAGCAGCTTCGGCACGCCGGGCTTCAGCGACGGCCGCGTCAGCGGCTTGTCGATCATCGATACGTTCGCCGCGTATTTTACCGTCAGCGCTTTTGAAAACGGCGTTCTGAACGTGTATGGCTATGTGTATTACCCCTCGATGAACTGGGAAAAGCTCAGCGGCGCGGCGGCGGCTTCTCCGGCCGGAAGCGCGCTCATTCCGTTCAAGTACAATTATGACTCGATGGCTCTGTCGATGGATGACAAAGGCGTCTCCGTCCTGATCTGGGATTGGAACAATCGGAAATGGTCCGCCTCCAATCTGCCGCCTGTGCTGGCGCAGCCGGCGAAGCTGGCGGACGTCGCGGTAGACGAGCAGGCAAAGGTTCTTTATGTCGCTTTTGAAGATCAAGGAAAAATTACGGTGCGCAAGCTGAACGGCTCCGAGTGGGTGACGGCGGGCGCCGCGCAGTTCACAGCCGGCGGCGCGTCCGAGCTGCGCCTGCAAATCATCGACGGCATCCCGCATGTGTCGATCGTCGACGACATGCACGGCGGCAAGCTGACCGTGCTGAACTATCGCGCCTGGTACGATCCGGCTGCAGTGACCGGCGCCGCCAGCGAAGTGGCGGAAACGTCGGCCCGCATCGAAGGCTCGGCGCAGGGAACGCTGTCGCGCCGCGGTATGGAATACCGCGAGCAGGCGGACGGAGCGGCATGGATCGTCATTGACGGCGGCCAAGGCCCGGGCAGCATCTCCGTCAAGCTGGACTCGCTCAAGCCGGGCACCGGGTATGAATTCCGCGCGTATGGGGACAGCCAGGAAGGCCGGATCTATGGCGACATCGCCGCCTTCCGCACGAAGGCGAAGCAGGAAACGGAAGTGCTGGAAACGAGCGGGCCGGCATGGACGCCGTCTCCGAGCGCGTCGCCGACGCCGACGGCAGCGCCGACGTCCACGCCGACGCCTGCTCCGACAGCAGGCGAATACAAAGCCTATATGAAGGGCTATCCGGACGGAAGCTTCTTGCCTCAAGGCAGTGTCACCCGCGCGGAAGTCGCGGCGATCCTGAGCCGCACGATGGATAAAAAGGCATCGGCAGCGACGGACGCCAAAAGTTTCAAGGACGTGCCCTCCGGCTTCTGGGCCGGCAAGGACATCGCCATTGTTGCCCGGCAAGGATGGATGAACGGCTCCGGCGACGGCAGCTTCCGTCCGGGCCGCGCCGTGACGCGCGCGGAGATGGCGCAGATTCTGCTCAACGTCTACGGCAAGCAAGAGCAGGCCGCCGCCGTGCCGAGCTACCCGGATGCGGCCGGCCACTGGGCGGCAGCGGCAATCGCTTCCGCAGAAGCCCGCGGCTGGCTGCCGGGCTATGCCGACGGCAAGTTCCATCCGAACCAGCCGCTGACGCGGGTGGAGACGGTTCGCCTGTTCAACTCCCTGCTTGGTCGCAGCGGCAACGCGCAGGCGAAGCAGGTGTGGACCGACGTCAAGCCGGGAGATGCCGACTTTGCCGACATCATGGCCGCATCGGTCGATTACCGCTTCTAGCCGAAACGCATCGGACGGGCGCGTGCGGATACGGCATCGCCTCTCCCTGTTCGGTCAGTTACGCTTCAAGAGCCAGGAGCCTGCGGGCTCCCGGCTCTTTTTCGATTCGGGCTCATCCCTCCGGCAGCTCCCGCAGCCGCCGATCCGGATCGGCGTGGATATGCGCGACGCCTTCGCGGCACAGGCCGTACGGCTCCCAGCGGCAGTCGCGGCAGATCGTCGCGATGTCGTCCGGCCGCACGCGCGCGGCGACGGCCTCGCAAATCGCGCCCCAGCTCCGGACGTCGCCGGGCTGCATGCCGACCAGTCCGGCAATCTCGGCGTCCTTGCGGTAGACGCTGGCATTTTCGCAGTGGGAGGGCTGGTCCGCGGGAAACGCCGCGCAGACGGCATCCGGGCCGACGGTCAGCCGGATTGTCGTATCCGGGTCCCGGCGCAGCCGTTCGTAGATGCCGGTCATGTTGGCGCAGAAGCCGTCGGAATAGCCTTTGCCGCGATAGCCGAGCAGGCAGAGCAGATGATGGCCTCGGAGCTCGATGGGGGTCATGGGCAGTCCGCCTTTCCTGGAATAGTCAACTAAAACTATATCACAAGAGGTTGACTATGTGGCGGACGAAAGAAGGAAGCTCGATGGAGAAAGAGGGCTCGGTCGGACAACATGTCTATGCTACAATAAAGTTCATGGAAGGAGAGATGGATGATGCCTATAATCAAGCCCATTTCCGATCTAAGCAATTACAAGGAGCTGCTTCGCGACCTTGCTGAGGATGAGCCTGTCTTTTTAACAATGGACGGACATGGCCGGTATGTGCTGCTGGATATAAAGGAGTACGAGAAGCTAAAGGCTTCTCTCCAGCTCATGACAGAGCTCGCCGAGGGAGAGAGATCCGGCAAAACGGATGGATGGATGAGTCTCCAGGACGTAGAACGGGAATTTGGACTTTAGGGATGATGGAGCTGCGGATTTCTCCTGCTGCTCTGGAGGATATGAAGGACATCAGGCGCTATATAGAGGACGACTTGTCCAATGCGGATGCGGCATCCCGCCTCATGAGAGCCATCGTCGCAACATTCTCCGGGTAATCTACGGCAGGAGGGACTACATTCGGATATTATTCGCAAGTGTCGATGAAGACCGGACGAAAGCCGATGACAGCCAAGATAAAAGCCTCCTGCCTGAGCCTTGAAGGCCGCTGGGAGGCTTTTTGCTTGTCGTCTTTAAAAACCAAGTTGACAACTTGGTTAACTTGTTTTATTCTTGCTTCAGGCTTCATTCAACCGTCGTTCATTCAATGGACGATCGTTCAACGAGCATTCATTATCTTATGGCCAAACTAATTTCGGCTGCCGACTGGACCGCCAGAGGCTCCCGCTCCTTCACCCGACCTCGGGGAAGGCACGGGAGCCTTTTTGCATCCATCCGCCGGTCCGAGGAAAGGAGCGGCATGAGCGACTCTAATGACAATCGCCAAGTTCCATCGCCAGCACCCGACCGCGAGGAGCTCAAGCTCGAAGCCGACTGGCTGTTCCGCAAGCTCGTCCGACGCTTCGTCAAGGAGCGCGACAAGATCGCGCTGGAGGGCGTCTCGCTGCCGGGGCTGCTCGTGCTCGGCACGATTTTGCAGGAGGGCGAGCAGCGGCTCGGCGAGCTGGCGGAGCGGCTGGACTTCACCTCCGGCGCGGTGACCGCCCTCTGCGACAAGCTGGAGAGCGCCGGCTACGCCGAGCGCAGGCGCAGCGCCTCCGACCGCCGCTCGATCGCGCTTGCGATCACGCCGGCCGGCCGCAAGCTGCTGGAGCGCACCCGCGAGGCGGGCGCCCATACGGTCGAGCTGCTGTTCGGCGGCCTCGGGCCAGCCGAGCTGGAGCTGCGCATCGAGCTGTTCCGCGAGCTGCTGCAGCGGCTGGACGGCTTCGCCGAGCGGGTGACGGAGCGGCACGAGCAGGCCTCCGCACGGGCTGCCGCGCCGTCCACTGCACCGGATGCCGCACCGTCCACGGCACCGTCCGCAGCGCCGGCTTCATCGCCGTCCGCCTTGGCGGAGCCGCCGGCCAAGCCGGCCGCACCGCAGCGCCGCAGTCCTTTTATCGGCTACTGATCGCCTGCACCGCCACCATCCCCACACGACAAGGAGAATGAACATGGGACATCCGACGATCTATCCGACCGGCACGACGGTCTATCTGCCCGAGAAGGCCTGGAGCGGCTACACGATCTTCCAGGCGGCCGACACCGGCGCGCTGCTGATCGACATGAACGGCCGCGAGGTGCGGCTGTGGAAAGGGCTGCGGGGATTCCCGAACAAGCTGTTCCCCGGCGGCTATGTGCTCGGCAGCACGGCCGAGCGCGATCCGCGCTACGGCTTTCAGGACGAGAAGAATCTCGTGCAGGTCGACTGGGACGGCAACGTCGTCTGGAAATTCGACCGCTACGAATACATCGAGGATCCCGAGAACGCGCCGCAGTGGATGGCCCGCCAGCACCACGACTACCAGCGCGAGGGCAATCCGGTCGGCTACTACGCGCCGGGGCTGGAGCCGAAGACCGACTCCGGCCATACGATCATCCTGGCGCATAAAAACGTGACCAAGCCGGAAATTTCCGACAAGGAGCTGCTCGACGACACGATCATCGAGGTCGACTGGGAAGGCAACGTCGTCTGGGAATGGGCGGTCAGCGACCACTTCGAGGAGCTCGGCTTCGACGAGGCGGCGCGCGAAGCGCTGCGCCGGGACCCGAACACCCGCGGCTTCGGCACGTTCGCCGGCGACTGGATGCACATCAACTCGGCGTCGGTCCTCGGCCCGAACAAGCACTATGACGCGGGCGACGAGCGGTTCCATCCGGACAACATCATCTGGGACGCACGAGAGACGAACATCACGGCCATCATCGACAAGAAGACCGGCGGCATCGTCTGGAAGCTCGGCCCGGACTACTCCGGCGAGCTGGCGCATATCGGCTGGATCATCGGCCAGCATCACGCCCATCTCATCCCGCAGGGGCTGCCGGGCGAAGGCAACATCCTTCTCTTCGACAACGGCGGCTGGGGCGGCTACGGCGCGCCGAACGCCGAGGCGCCGGACGGCGTGAAGGTCGCCCGCCGCGACCACTCGCGCATCCTGGAGATCAACCCGGTCACGCTGCAGATCGAGTGGCAGTACACGCCGACCGAGGCTGGCTTCCAGGCCCCGCTCGACTCGTACCGGTTCTACAGCCCGTACATCAGCAGCGCGCAGCGGCTGCCGAACGGCAACACGCTCATCACCGAGGGCGCGGACGGCCGCATCTTCGAGGTGACACGCGAGCATGAGCTCGTCTGGGAGTACATCTCCCCTTATAAAAACAAGCGCAACTCCAACATGGTGTACCGCGCCTACCGCGCGCCGTACGAGTGGGCGCCGCAGGCGGAGCGTCCGGTCGAGACGGCGATCGAGCCGCTCGACGTCGCGGACTTCCGGCTGCCGGGGGCGGCGGGACGCGGACCGGCGGCCGTCGTCGAGGTCGAGGGCACGGCCGAGTACGGCGAAGGCGCGCTATGCGTCGCCCGCATCGACGAGACGATCGCCAAGGAAGAGGCAAAGGAGCAGGATCCGACATGAGAATCCGACTGAACCGGCTGGCGGGGACGCTCGCCGCAGCCGCGCTCTTCGTGCTGCTGCTGTCCGGCTGCGGCAGCGAGGCCGAGGGCAGCGGCGTCGACAAGGTGAAGCTGAAGATCGCCGACATCTCCACGAACATCACGTTCCGCGTCGCGCTGGAGAAGGGCTTTTTCGAGAAGCATGGCGTGGACGCCGAGCTCGTGACGTTCGCGACGCCGGCCGAGGGCGTGAACTCGCTGTTCATCAAGCAGGTCGACGTCGCCTTCGGCGCGGACTTCCCGCTGCTGAACGCGGTGAGCAAGGGCGATTATGCGATCTTCGCCTCCTCCGGCACGGCGACGGATCTGAGCGCGAGCGACTGGAAGCTGTTCGTGCGGCCGGACGTGAAGAGCGGCGCCGATCTGAAGGGCCGGAGCTTGAGCTTCCTGCGGGGCACGTTCCTGCCTTACCTGTGGGACGTCTATCTGGGGGAGCAGGGGCTGAAGCTGGACGACGTCAAGCTGATCGGCCAGGGCGGTCTCGACGAGGCGTACGTGGCGCTGCGCAAGGGCGAGATCGACGCGGTCTGGGTATTCGGCGCGATCAACCACGAGAAATTCTCCGCGATCGAAGGCGTCCATGAGCTGAGCGACATGTCCAAGACGCCGGTCCGGCTCGGCACCGGGCTGATCGCTACGAACGAGCTGCTGCAAAAGGAACCCGAGGCGGTGACCGGATTCCTGAAAGCTCTCGACGAAGCGTCGTCCTACGCCCAGGCGAATCCGGACGAGACGGCGGACATCCTTTACAAGACGGTCAAGCAGCCGCGGGAAGCGACGCTCAAGGACTTGCCGAAAAACCCGTGGAGCATCGGCTTCACCGACAAAGCCTACGAAGGGCTGAAAAGCCAGAAGAAGTACATGGTCGACAATGGCATCATCCAGCAGGACTTCGACCTGGACGGCAAGCTGAAGCTGGATCTCGTGCGGGCGGCATTCCCGGACCGCGTGATCGAATTGAAGGAATAGAGGAGGCGATGGGCGATGGGTACGGCGATGAGGAAGGCGCAGGGGCAGGCAGCGGAGGAAGCGGCCGAGAGAAGGGCGGCGAAGGCGGCAGCGATGAGGACGGCGCGGACGTCGGAGCCGGCAGCGGCGCAGCAGCGGCAAGCGGCGGAGGCGGGCCATGAGATCGACATCCAGCAGCTGAGCAAGAGCTACCCGCATGCGGGGGGAGGCGAGCCGCAGGAAATCCTCCGCGAGGTCGATCTGACGGTGCGGAGCGGGGAGTTCTTCATCCTGCTCGGCCCGAGCGGCTGCGGCAAGTCGACGCTGCTCGGCCTCATCGCCGGCTTCGTCGCCAAGACGAGCGGCCGGCTGCGCGTCGGCGAGCGCGAGGTGGAGCGGCCGGGGCCGGACCGGGCGGTCGTGTTCCAGCAGGCGGATTCGTCGCTGTTTCCGTGGCTGACGGTGCGCGAGAACGTCGAGTTCGGGCTGCGCATGAAAAAGACGAAGGCGCCGGAGCGCCGCGCCATCTCGGACCGGTACATCGGGCTCGTCGGCCTGACGGGCCACGAGGACAAGTTTCCGCGCGAGCTGTCCGGCGGCATGAAGCAGCGCGTCCAGCTGGCGCGCGTGCTGGCCAACGATCCGGCGATCCTGCTCATGGACGAGCCGTTCGGAGCGCTCGACGCGATGACGCGCCGCACGATGCAGCGGGAGCTCGTGCGCATCTGGCGCGATACGGGCAAGACGGTCATCTTCGTCACCCATGACATCCAGGAGGCGCTGCTGCTCGGCGGGCGCATCGGCATCATGTCGCCCGGCCCGTCCTCGCGCATCAGCGACATCTACGACGTGGCGCTCGCCTATCCGCGCGACATCGCGGACCCGGCGTTCCATGAGCTGCATGCGCGCATCCAGGGGCATTTCGACGAATAGGGGGAGACGGCTATGACCATCACGGACAAGACGAAACGGGTCCTGCTGCAGCTCGCCTTCTGGGCGGGGCTGCTGGCGCTGTGGCAGGGACTCGCCTCGGCCTACGGGCCGGAAATCCTGCCGGGGCCGGCGCAGACGGCGCGCGGCGGCTGGGAGCTGCTGGCGGACGGCACTCTGCCGTCGTACATCGGCATCAGCTTCACCCGGGTGCTGCTCGGCTGGAGCCTCGGCAGCCTGATCGCGATTCCGCTCGGCCTGCTCATCGGGCGGGTCGGAGCGATCCGCGCCTTCGCCGAGCCGTTCCTGAACTTTATCCGCTTCATCCCGCCGATCGCGTTCATCACGCTGTTCCTGATCTGGTTCGGCATCGGCGAGACGTCCAAGGTGATGCTCATCCTGTACGCGACGCTGTTCATCGTACTGCTCAATACGCTTACCGGCGTGCTGTCCGTGGAGGAGGACCGGATCCGCTCCGCGCGCAGCATGGGCGCATCCGACTGGCAGATCGTGCGTCATGTCGTCGTTCCGGCGACGGTGCCGTACATGTTCACCGGCATCCGGCTGGCGATGGGCACGTCGTTCATGGCGATCATCGGCGCGGAGATGATCGCCTCCAACGAAGGCGTCGGCTACCTCATCTGGAACTCGCGGCTGTTCTTCCGCACCGACTGGATCTTCGTCGGCCTCATCAGCCTCGGGCTGATGGGCTTCGTCACCGACCGCGCGGTGGCGCTGCTCGGACGCAAGCTGCTCGGCCGGTACGGCGTCGTGAGCACGGGCAGCCTGCGGCGGTAAAGGGGATGGAGCGGGCTTGCAGCAAAAAGCGCATGGAGTTTCCATGCGCTTTTTTGGCTTTCCTCTATTTTCGTTGCGGCAAAATCAAGTCGAGGTCAAGGGGGAGAGGCTCTTGCGGCGCATTAGGAATATAGAATCAACCTATTTGTATGATTAATCGCACCAGATGGCTTTCTGGCCGACGGCCTCGCCATACTTCCGCCCTGGTGCCCGCCGCTGGAATGAGGCATGATGGTGGCACGGAATCCGCGGAAACCGGAGAGAGGATGAAGAAGATGCAGGCATCAGCCATGATCCCCGAAGAACGCATCCACATCGAGCTGAAGCGCATCGAGTCGGAAGAAAAGGTCCGCATTCTATACGCCTGCGAGTCAGGCAGCCGCGCGTGGGGCTTTCCTTCGCAGGACAGCGATTACGACGTGCGCTTCCTGTACGCGCATCCGACGGAGTGGTACTTGAGCGTGCATCCGGGACGCGACGTCATCGAGCGGCCGATCTCGGAGCGGCTGGACCTCAGCGGGTGGGACATCCGCAAGGCGCTTCAGCTGCTCGCGAAGTCCAACCCGCCGCTGCTGGAGTGGCTGCATTCGCCGATCCGCTATCTCGAATGGGGCACGGTTGTCGGCAGCATGCGCGAGATGACGCCGGACCTGTATTCGCCGAGAAGCTCGATCCATCACTACCTCCATCTTGGGGAAGGCAACTTCCGCGATTACTTGCAGGGCGAGCGGGTACGGCTGAAGAAATACTTCTACGTATTGCGTTCGGTGCTCGCCTGCCAGTGGCTGGCAGAGCGCGGAGGCATTCCGCCGGTGGCGTTCCGCGAGCTGGTCGAAGCGCTGCTGCCGGCTGGAGAGCTGAAGGACACGGTCGAAGAGCTGCTGCGGCGCAAGCGAAGCGGAGAAGAAATGGACAGCGAGCCGCCGTTTCCGCTGCTGCACCGCTACCTGGAGCAGCGGCTCGTGGAGCTGAGAGAGCAGGCGGGACGGATGCCGCAGGCGGAAAAGCCGCCGGACAGCCTGCTGGACGCATGGTTCCGAGCGGCGCTTCGCGAGAGCGATGCCGCGCCTTGGACAGAACGGAGCGATCCTGCGCCACGCTGATTTTTCATAGGATTCAATTTCAAGGAGGCTGAACATTCATGGCGTATCAAGTCATCGACGGCGTATCCGTCTGGGGCGATCCCGACGAGAGCGCGCTGCAGCAGGCGAGAACCTGCGCCGCCCACGGCCGCGTCGTCAAGACGCTGCTCATGGCGGACCATCATAAAGGCTACAGCCAGCCGATCGGCGGCGTCGTCGCGTACGACGGGCAGATCTCGCCGTCGGGCGTCGGCTACGACATCGCCTGCGGCAACAAGGCCGTGCGCACGACGCTGCTCGCGAGCGACATCAAGCCGCGCCTCGGGCGCATCATGGACGGCATCGCGGCGAACGTCTCGTTCGGCGTGGGCCGAGTGAACGGCGAGCGCGTCGACCACGAGCTGTTCGACGATCCCGACTGGGACGTCTACCGGACCGTCGGCAAGCAGGAGCATGACAAGCTGAAGGCGCTGGCGCGGGACCAGCTCGGCACGGTCGGCAGCGGCAACCATTTTGTCGACTTGTTCGAGGAGGAAGGAACGGGCCGGCTGTGGGTCGCCAACCACTTCGGCAGCCGAGGCTTCGGCCATCGGACGGCGAGCGGGTTCCTGAACCTTGCGGCGGGACGCCGGTTCATGGACCGGGCGCCGGGCGAGAGCATGGACCAGCCGCCCGTGCTGCTGGAGCTGGCGGACGAGCTCGGCGACATGTACGAGCGGGCGATGCGGCTCGCCGGCCGCTACGCGTATGCGGGACGCGACTACGTGATGGACAAGGTGCTCGGCCTGCTCGGCCTGCTCGGCGCGGAGGCGGACTTCGCCGTGCACAACCACCATAACTTCGCTTGACGCGAGATGCATGAGGGCCGGGAGAGCGTCGTGGTCCGCAAAGGCGCGACGCCGTCGGCGCCGGGCCAGCTCGGCTTCATCGGGGGCAGCATGGGCGACATCTCCGTCATCGTGCGCGGACGGGATACGGACGAGAACCGCGACGCCTGCTGGAGCACCGTGCACGGCGCGGGCCGCGTCATGAGCCGCACGCAGGCGGCGGGCAAGATGAACTGGAAGACTCGCCGGCGCCTGGGCGGCGAAATCAGCGAGGAGCGGATGCGCGAGGCGGTGCGGGCTTATGGCGTCGAGCTGCGCGGCGCGGGCACGGACGAGAGTCCGTTCGTCTACCGGCAGCTGCAGCAGGTGCTGGATGCCCATGCCGGCACGATCGAGGTGCTGCACCGGCTGCGGCCGATCGGCGTCTGCATGGCCGGCGCGGATGAGCATGATCCGTACAAAGATTGAATTTCCCTCCAGATCTGCCGATAGATAGAAGGGCGCTTCGCAAGAAGCGGAATCTATCACCAGCCTGGAGGGTCTACGGAAATGAAACGAATCATCGGAGCCGCGGCAGCGGCTGCGCTGCTGACGATGGCGGCGGCATGCGGCGGCGGGAATTCCGAAAATGGCGGGAACGAAGGCGCGGCATCGAGTCCGGCGCCGAGCTCGGCGGCATCCGCGGCGCCGGCCGCATCCCCGGCCAAGGGCGTCGAAGTCGACAAAGGGCTGCTGAACCACGAGATCACGCTGCCGGCTTCTTTTTTTGAAGGCCAGGAGCTCGACGCGGCCATCGAGGCCGCCAAGAAAAACGGCGTGACGGACGTGAAGCGCAACGAGGACGGCTCCGTCACCTACAAGATGCCGCGCAGCGTGCACGGCAAGATGATGGACGAGATGAAAGCCAGCCTGCTGACGTCGATCGACGAGCTGAAGGCCGGAGAGACGTTCCAGTCGGTCAAGGACATCGAATACAGCAAGGACTTCTCGGAGTTCACGCTGATCGTCGACCAGGCGAAGTTCGAGGGCTCGTTCGACGCGTTCGCGGCGATAGGCGTGGCGCTTCCGGCGATGTACTACCGGCTGTTCGACGGCGTGCCGCAGGACGAGAACAAGGTGACCGTCAAGATGCAGGATCAGGCGTCGGGCGAAGTGTTCCAGACGGTCGTCTATCCGGACGCGATGGAAGCGATGGGCCAATAGCGCGACAGCTCAATAGGAACCGCATCGGAGCGCAAGCGCGTTTCGGGGACGGATAGGACGGATAGCAAAGCCGGGGCTTGGCAGACAAGCCCCGGCTTTTTGCCGTCTCCAGATCGGCCGCTCGGCCGCGCCGGCCGGATCGTCCGGAGCAGGCGGTCATGAGCCCGCGAGTGCCGCTTGCGGGCGTGCGGCGGGTTTGTCCTGACAGCGGCGCCGCGAACGGATACAATGATCCCAGGGCATCCAAACTTTTCCTCGGACGAGGAAGCCGGGAGGCGGAGCGGTCATGGAGAACAGGGAGAAGCAGCGGCTGGCGTTCCGGGAGGACGGCACGTTCACGATCGTGCAGTTCACCGACTTGCATTGGCAGAACGGAGAAGAGCGGGACCTGCGGACGCGGGCGCTCATGGAAAAGGTGCTGGAGGCGGAAAAGCCGGATCTGATCGTCTTCACCGGCGATCTCATCTACAGCGAGTCCTGCGCGGAGCCGCTCGAATCGGCCCGCCAGGCGACGGCTGCCGCTGGCGCGAGCGGCAGCCCTTGGGCAGCCGTGCTCGGCAACCACGATGCCGAGGCGGGCTCGGGCGTCACGCGCGAAGAGCTGCATCGGACGCTCATGGGACTGCCGGGCAGCCTGACCGGCGATACGCCGGGGGTGACCGGCTGCGGCAATTATGCGCTGGAGATCGACGGTCCGGGAGGAGGCGCGACGCTCTATTTCCTCGACAGCGGCGACTATTCCCGGCAGCCGGGCGTGCCCGGGTACAGCTGGCTCGCGCGCGACCAGGCGGAATGGTACGCCTCGCGCTCGCGCGAGCGAGCGAGGCAGGCAGGGGGCGCGGCGCCTCCGGCGCTGATGTTCTTCCACATCCCGCTGCCGGAGCATGCCGAGGCGTGGGAGGCGGAGGGCTGCCGCGGAGAGCGCCATGAGGCGGTCTGCTGCGCCGGCGTGAACGGCGGTATGTTCGCCGCGCTGCTCGAGGGCGGCGACGTGTCCGGCGTATTCGTCGGACATGACCATATCAACGACTACGTCGGCGAGCTGCACGGCATCTCGCTCGGCTACGGCCGGGCGACCGGGTATGCGACCTACGGCAAGGAAGGCTTTCCGCGCGGCGCGCGCGTCATCCGGCTGACCGAAGGGCGGCGGGACTTCGACAGCTGGCTGCGCCTCGAGGGCGGGGAGCAGGTCCGGCAGGCGCCGGCGAAGCGGCCGGCGGCCGGCGAAAAGGCCTAGGACGCCGAAAATACGAACCGAATGAGGCGGCGGACGAGGAGCTCGAACGCCGCCTCTTCCTCTTTCGGCTACGCTTTTTTCCTGCGAAGAAACCGTTATCATCGCGCTGCCGCTATGCTATACTGGCGCAGAAGCTGGGCTCGGACGGCGCCGGATGCGCCAAACGAGCCTAACAACAAGCATCCCAAGGGAGGAATCACCATGTCCGGACTGCTCGGCACGAACGTCATCACCCAAATCGGCATTCTCGTCCATGACATCGACAAGACCAGCCGCGTCTACGCGGACTTTTTCGGGATGGACGTCCCGCCGGCGATCCTGACGGACGCGCCGGAGATCGCGCGCACCGAGTTCGAGGGAGCGCCGAGTCCGGCCCGCGCCCGGCTGGCTTTCTTCGACATGGGCTCCCTGCAGATGGAGCTGATCGAGCCGGACGAGCATCCGAGCACGTGGCGCAACTACTTGAACGAGCACGGAGAGGGCGTCCACCACATCGCGTTCCAGATCGCCGGCATGGCCGAGAAGATCTCCGTGCTGGAGGGCAAGGGCTACGCGCTGCAGCAGAAGGGCGAGTATACCGGCGGGCGCTACGCCTACATGGACACCGCGCCGGACCTGAAGGTGCTCGTCGAGCTGCTGGAGAACGACTAGACGGCAAAGGGAGGATCCTGACATGAACATCCTGATTACCGGAGCGGGCCGCGGGCTCGGCCTGGAGCTGGCGGCCGAGTGCCTGGGGCGCGGCCACCATGTGCTGGCGGGGCTGCGCCGGCCGGAGCAGCCGAGCCCGGAGTTCCGGGCGCTGGCTGACCAGCATGGCGAGCGGCTGGAGCCGGTCCGGCTCGACGTCGCCGACGAGGCGGGCATCGCCGAGCTGGCCGCGCGGCTGAGCGGACAAGGGCGGCAGCTCGGCGCGATCGTCAACAACGCGGCCGTCCTGGAGGCTCGCGAGACGCCGATCGAGCGGCTCGACCTCGCCTTCATGGAGTCGACGATGGACATCAACCTGTACGGTCCGATGCGCGTCGCCAAGCATCTGCTGCCGCTGCTGACCGAACCGGACGCGGCGCTGATCAACATCTCCTCCGAGGCGGGCAGCCTGACGAACGCCTATCCCGGCGATTATCCGTACACGCTGTCCAAAGCCGCGATGAACCTGCTCACCGAGCAGCTGTCGCGCGTGCTCGCCGAGCGCGGGGCGATTGCGCTGAGCGTGCATCCGGGCTGGATGCGCACCGACATGGGCGGCGAGCAGGCCAAGCTCGATCCGCGCGAGAGCGCCCGCGGCATCGCCGACCTGATCGAGCGCCGCGTCGAGGCCCCGCCGGGCTTCCGCTTCGTCGACTATTTGGGGAGGCCGATGGCGATCTGATCCGGGCGGCGGGCGGCAGCAAGAGCGTCATCAGGCGCGCGTCAAAACGCCGGGCCTTGTTCAGGCCCGGCTTGTTCGCGTTCTCCGCTTGAGCCCGCCGCTCGCGTCGAGCCCGCTGGCGGCCGCAGGCTCGGCGGCGGCCGCCAGCGGGCTCGGCGGCGGCCGCTACACGACGCCTTGCAGGATCATCGCATCGGCGACCTTCCGGAAGCCGGCGATGTTGGCGCCGGCGACGAGGTTGCCCTGGAAGCCGTAAGCTTCGGCGGCGTCGACGCTGTTGCGGTAGATGTCTCGGATGATGGCGTGCAGCCTGCGGTCGACCTCCTCGAAGCTCCACGACAGACGCATGCTGTTCTGCGCCATCTCCAGGGCCGATACGGCAACGCCGCCGGCATTGGCCGCTTTGGCCGGGCCGAACAGCACGCCGGCCGCCAGCAGCAGATGCACGGCTTCGAGCGTGCACGGCATGTTGGCGCCTTCGGCGACGGCGATGACGCCGCCGCTCGCCAGCTGCCGCGCGGCGTCCGCGTCAAGCTCGTTCTGCGTGGCGCAAGGGAGCGCGATCTCGCATGGCACGCTCCAGATGCCGCCGCTGCCGGCATGGTAGGACGCATGCGGACGCTCGCGCACGTACTCGCTGATGCGGCCTCCCTCGGAGAGCTTGATCCGCTTGACGAGCTCGAGGTCGATGCCGCGAGGATCGACGATGTATCCCGCCGAATCGCTGCAGGCGACGACGAGGGCGCCGAGCTCCTGCGCTTTTTGCATGGCGTAGATCGAGACGTTGCCGCTGCCGGAGACGACCGTGCGCCGTCCGTCAAGCTCCAGGCCGCGCGAGGCGAGCAGCTCCTGCACGAAGTAGATGCAGCCGTAGCCGGTCGCCTCCGTCCGTCCGAGGCTGCCGCCGTACTGGACGCCCTTGCCGGTCAGCACGCCGGGCTCGTTGCCGCCGCGGATGCGCTTGTACTGGCCGAACATGTAGCCGATCTCGCGCGCGCCGACGCCGATGTCGCCCGCCGGCACGTCGACGTCGGGGCCGAGGTACTTCTGCAGCTCGGTCATGAAGCTCTGCGTGAAGCGCATGATCTCCAGGTCCGACTTGCCCTTCGGATCGAAGTCCGAGCCTCCCTTGCCGCCACCGATCGGCTGGCCGGTCAGCGCGTTCTTGAACGTCTGCTCGAAGCCGAGGAACTTGATGATGCCGGCGTTGACGGTCGGGTGGAAGCGGATGCCGCCCTTGTATGGACCGAGCGTGCTGTTGAACTGCACGCGGAAGCCGCGGTTCACCTGCACCCGTCCCTGATCGTCGACCCACGGCACGCGGAAGGAGACGAGCCGGTCCGGCTCGACGAGGCGCTCCAGGATGGCATGCTTGCGATACTCCGGATGGCGGACGAGCACGGGCTCCATGCTTTCGAGAAATTCCTGGACGGCCTGATGGAACTCGGGCTCCTGGGGATTGCGCCGGACGACGCTTTCATAGACGGACTGCAGGTAGGCTCCGGCCTCGGAACCGGCGGACACGGAAAAGCTCATGATGAACGACCCCTTTGTCAAAGTAGTGGCGAATGCGTCTTGCCAGGGACTTGCAGACTTGCGGACTTGCGGAAGGAAGGCTTAAAGCAGCTCCCGGCGCAGCTGCTCCGGCGATTTGGGCGAGAGCAGGCCGAACGGAATGTCGAATACGGTGCGCGCCCCGGTCTGCCCCTGCTCCCGCAGGCGGCATACCGCGCGGGCGTAGGCGACGAGCACGCTCGCCGTGAACTTTGGGTTGCTGCCGAGCTTCAGGCCGAACTCCATGAGCTGGCCCGTGCCCTCGCCGGTGGAGCCGCTGCGGATGACGAAGCCCCCGTGCGGCATGCCGCTGTGATCGCGCTGCAGCTCCTCGTCCGTAATGAATTCCACCGTCGTGTCGTAGTCGGCAAAATAGTTCGGCATCGTGACGATCGCTTCGCGGATCGAAGCCCGGTCCGCGCCGGTCTCGGCGACGACGAAGCACTGCCGCAGATGCTTCTCGCGCGTCGCCAGCTCCGGCCGCTCTCCGCTGCGCACGCGCTCGACCGCGGCCTCGATCGGCACCGTGTACTGCACGCCGGCCTTCACGCCGTGGATGCGCCGAATGGCGTCGGAGTGGCCCTGGCTGACGCCTGTGCCCCAGAACGTATCGGTCGAGCCCTCCGGCAGGATCGACTCCGCCAGCAGGCGGTTCAGCGAGAACAGCCCCGGGTCCCAGCCGGTCGAGATGAGGCTGAGATTGCCCCCGGCCCGTGCGGCGGCATCGACCCGCTCGTAGAACTCCGGGATGCGGGCATGCGTGTCGAAGCTGTCCACGGTGCTGAATGCCGCCGCCAGCATCGGCGTCTGCTCCGGCAGATCGCTCGCCGAGCCTCCGCACAGGAGCATGACGTCGATCCGGTCCCGGTACAGCTCGGCGTCCGCGATCGTTGCAAATACGGCATCGCCGCAGGCCGATTCCATCGAGGCCGGATCGCGCCGGGTGAAGATCGCGGCCAGCTCGAGATCGGCGTTTTGGCGGAGCGCTTTATGGACGCCTTTTCCCAGATTTCCGTAACCGACGATGCCGATTTTCCACTTTTTGTTCATCGTTTTCGCCCCTTTTTCAGTCAATCTGTCTTGTGCAGGCATTAGGAGGAGGATAGACAAAGTTGACATCACATGTCAATGGTTTAAAGCGAAAAAGCTTGATTTCATTCTTTTCCGATCGCGTGACGGGTCCTTGATCCGCTCGCAATCGGGTCTTATCGGACCGTAAAAGAAAACCGTGATCAGCGCGTTGTCGCTGTGCTATACTGGCGCAAAGCTCGGCTTGCCGCGAGGGCGGCCGACGGCGATTTGAATCCGAGCCGGGACAAGGAGGAGAACGAGATGTTTCCCCATGAGGAAGGCCTGCGCCTGGCGCAGGAGCGGGGCGTGACGAGCGTGCTGGAGACGGTCGACGTCTCCACGGGCGCGCGCCGCGCGAGGGCCGAGTTCGAGGCGCTGATCGAAGCGCCCAACTGGACGCCCGACGGCAAGCGGCTCATCTTCAACAGCGGCGGCAGGCTTTACGCCTTCGAGCTGGAGGGCGGAGCGGTCGCCGAGATCGGGAGCGGCTTCGCGGACCGCTGCAACAACGACCATGTGCTGTCGCCGGACGGACGCCGGATCGCGGTCAGCCATCATACGGAGGGGGACGGCCGCTCGCGCGTCTACGTCCTGCCGGTCGAAGGCGGGGAGCCGCGGCTCGTCACGCCGCTCGGGCCGAGCTATCTGCACGGCTGGTCGCCCGACGGCCGGACGCTCGCCTACTGCGCCGAGCGCGGCGGCGCCTACGACATCTACGTCATCGGCGCGGACGGCGGCGAGGAGCGTCGCCTCACCGACGCTCCGGGACTCGACGACGGGCCGGAGTACGCGCCGGACGGCCGAATCTGGTTCAACAGCACGCGCTCCGGGCTCATGCAGCTGTGGCGCATGGAGCCGGACGGCAGCGGGCAGCGTCAGATGACGTTCGACGAGCATCGCAACAGCTGGTTCCCGCATCCTTCTCCGGACGGACGGCTCGTCGCCTATCTCGCCTACTGCGAGGGAGACGTCGAGCCGGCCGACCATCCGCCGAACCGGCAGGTCGAGCTGCGCCTGCTGCCGGCTCTAGGCGGCGAATCCCGGCTGCTGGCCGAGCTGTTCGGCGGTCAGGGCACGATCAACGTGAATTCATGGTCGCCGGACAGCCGCGAGCTTGCTTTTGTCAGCTACCGGCAGGCCGGCGGAGACATGGGGAAAGAGAAAGGGGAACGGACATGAGCGGACTTGCCATCGGAGAGGCGATCGCGCGCATCCAGCGGGAAGCGGGCGTCAAGCCGGAGGAGGGGACCGTCGACACGCTCAAGACCGGCGATCCGACGCAGCCGCTGCGCGGCGTGCTCGTCTGCTTCACGGCGACGGCGGACGTCATCCGCGCGGCGGCGGCAAGCGGCGCGAACCTGATCGTCACCCACGAGCCGACCTGGTACAACCATCGCGACGAGACGGACGGGCTGGAGGACGATCCGGTCTACCGAGCCAAGCGCGCGCTCGTCGACGAGCACGGCATCGCCATCTGGCGCTTCCACGACGACTGGCATCGCCGCCGGCCGGACGGCATCCAGGAAGGCATGCTGCGCCGGCTCGGCTGGCCGGCTCCGACGGACGGCGGACACGGCGCCGTCGTGCAGCTGCCGGAGCAGACCGTGCGCGAGCTGGCGGCGCAGCTCAAGGAGCGTCTGGGCGTGCCGTACGTGCGCGTCGTCGGCGATCCGGACTGGACCGTCTCGCGCATCGCCATGCAGGTCGGCGCGCCGGGCGGAGAGCGCCAGCTGCGGGCGGCTGCGCGCGATGATGTCGACGCCGTGCTATGCGGCGAGACGGTCGAGTGGATGACATGCGAGTACGTCCGCGACGCGGCGCTGCTCGGCCGCCGGCGTGCGCTGCTCGTCGTCGGGCATTTCCATAGCGAGGCCGCCGGCATGGAGCATCTGGCCGACTGGATTGCTCCGCTGCTCGGCGGCGCGCCCGTGGCGTACGCGCCAAGCGGCGACCCCTACCGTTACCTGTAAGCGCGGAGAGGCGGTTCGGACGGTCATCGTTTCATCTTTTCCTGAATGTGGTAATGATTAGGCGAATTTCATCGCTGCTCATCCCATTCAGGCGAAGAGGAGGAAGAGATGATCGGACAGCGTATGAAGTGGCGCAGCGGGCTGCGCTCGCATGCCGAGCGGCTGCTCGGCGGAGCCGGGCGCTGGCTCGCGAAGCATCCGTACGTCCTGCATCTGTACGCCCTGCTTTCCTGGGCGGCCTTGCTTTATTTCCTGAGCACCCTGTTCTTCTATCCCGAATCCCGCAAGCTGGGCGTGCAGTACCTGTGGTCGATCTACGTCCTGCTGCAGTTCTGGTGGCTGTGCCGGAGCAAGACGCTTTCCTGGCGCTCGGTCATGCTGTTTTTCCTGGCCGGCGCCTGGCTCATCGTCCCGCTCACCGGGTTCGCGGTCAGCCTGCTGACCGCCTGGACGGGCAGCGATACGGGCGACCTGTGGAGCCGCGCTTTGCTGACGCCGATCGCCGAGGAGGTCGTCAAGCTCCTGCCGCTGGCGGCTTACCTGCTGTTTTCCCGGCGCGCCTCGGCGCTCAGCCTCGGGGACTACGCGCTCATCGGCGGCGCGGTCGGGGCGGGCTTTCAGTTCATGGAAGAGACGGCGCGCCGCTGGACGACCGGACACATCTTCCCTTACGGCTACAGCTGGATCAGCGGCAAGTTCATCCACTGGAACGTCGGCGAGCTGTTCCCCGGCTACCTGCAGCTGACCCGCGGCCCGGCGTACATCAGCTACAGCCACGCGATGCTGGGCAGCCTCGCGGCGCTCGGGGTCGGGCTGGCGATCCGCTTCCGCGGCAAGCTGAGAGGCGCCGCTCCGGCGGTGCCGGCCGCGCTGCTCGCGCTAGCGATCTTCGACCATGCGGCCTACAACGCCAGCTACGACCTGCCCGACATCCTGCAATGGATCGGGGATTGGACCGGCAACGGGCATGCGACCAAGCCGCTTTATTTGCTGCTGCTTGCCGGCGCGGTCGGGTACGACTACGTCCAGCTGAACCGCATCCGCGACCGGCTGCCGATGCTGGAGCGGGAGCGATGGCTCGATCCGCTGAGCGAGCTCGCCCGCAGCGGCGCCGCCTTGTTCTTCCGGCGCGGACGGTTTCGGGAGCAGCTGACGTTTTTCCGGGAGCGCAAGCGGCTCGGCTGCACGCTGCTCTACGGCAACGAAGAGGCGCTCGGCGCCGAGCCGGACATTCGCCGCGAGACGCGGCGGCTGGCCGCGCTGCTGGGAGCCGCCGCGCTGCTGCTGGCGGCGGCCTCGCTCCACCTCCATGCGCTGCTGCAGGCGCCGGATGCGGCGCACGGCTGCTTCGCCTGCATGTTCGAGGATCTGCAGCAGTGGTGGGACCGGCGTTCCTTCTGGGAAAAGACAGCCATGGCGGCGGGCATGCTCGCGCTGTCCCTGCTGTTTCTGGAGCTCTGGCCGGCGATCGGCCTGATCTCGACCGTGACCGGCCTGTTCGGCAGCGGCGCGACGATCGGCGCGTTCCTGCGCGATCCGCGCAGCTTCCTGACGCCGGGGCGGCTCGCCGCGCTCGGCGTCGATCTGGCGCTGAGCCGGATCCCGCTCGGCCGGCTCGCGGAGCGCATTCCCGGCCGGTTCGGCGAGTGGCTGCGCAAGCATCTCGACGTGCGGACCGTCGAATACGACATCGCCAAGCTGCAGAACACGTCCCGTTTCCGCGCGGGGGCGCTGGAGCATATTCTCGATGGCGAGCTCAACCGCCGCGGGCGGGGCGTCGGCTACCACTACGAGGGAATGCCGACCGCTCGCGGGCGGGTCATTCCCGGCACGGAGTCGCCTCCGAACGCGCACGGCGTCTATCAGGCGCAGGTCGAGATCGACGGCGTGCCCAAGACGGGCAACCAGGGGATGTCGACCTTTTTCCCGAAAGACATGAGTCCGCAGCAGATCGTCGACTCCATCAACGAGGCGTTCGCGAACCAACGCCATGTGACGGGCAACACGTACACGGGCACGACCTCGTCCGGCATGCGGATCGACATGTATCTGGACCGGAGCGGCAGCATCATCTCGGCCTTCCCGCATTATTGAACGGCAAAGGAGACGAACGATAGCGATGAAATACCCCTATGCGATCGAGAAATTGAACCACGGCGGGCAGGAGCTGACCGTCATGAGGCTGCCGGCGGAGCTCTCGCTCGTCGAGACGTTCCTGTTCACCGACGTCAATCGGGGGAGCGGACCGCAGTACCTGGACGCGATCGGCGCGGTGCTGCGCGGCGAGTCCGACGGGCGCGAGCTCTCGGGCAACGCCTGCACGCTGGAGATCGGCCGGGAGCGGACGCGGGTCGTCGATGAGCTGGCCGACGAGGACAGCTGCTGCGAGCTGGAGACAGAGGAGCTGCAGCGGCTGATCGAAGCGTGGATGCGGGAGATTTAGGCTCGGGCGCAGCGGCCCGGTCCGTTGGAGGCGTGGACGGCGCTCGCGGCGGAATGAAGGAGAGAAGGGCTGATCATCAGCCCTTTTTTGCGTTGTTTGCGTGGGAGAGGATGTTGATCAGCCTGCTGGACGGTGGCCTTGGATCATAAAGCAATCATACGTTCGGAACACCCTCCTGCGCTCGGCTTGCGGCATAATGAGCTCGCAAGCAGCCGCCTATGAGCGGCGAGATCGCAGGGGGAGTGGAGATACGATGATGATGGGACTAGGATTGCTGAGCTTGGCGGGGATGCTGGCGTTCATGGCGCTGGCGGTCGTGTCGGCGGTGCGGAAGACGGGGAAAGGAAGACGCGATCTGCTGATCGCGGTCGGGTTGTTCGTGCTGTTCATCGTCATGCTGGCGGCATCTCCGGATCCGGAGGATGCGGGCAAGCGGCCGGCAGCCGGCGCCGTGACGGCGGACTCGCCGGCTGCTTCGCCTGACGCCGAGCCGGCGACTGCCGCATCGGCTTCGCCAACCGCCGAAGACGTCCAGGCGCAGGAGGCGCGGCTCGCGGCAGCCAAGGAGGAGCAGGAGGCGGCGGACAAAAAAGCCGCCGAGGCAGCAGCGGCGAAGGCAGCTGATGAGAAGCGCCAAGCGGCGGAGGAAGCGAAGAGCCAGGCGGCCGAAGAGGCGGCGGCGAGAGCCCTCGAAGAAAAACGGCTCATGAGCAGCGTCATGAACCGGTTCATCGACCGCATGGTGAGTTCCGGATCGTCGCTCAGTCCGGAGTCGAGCGCCTATTTGGAGAAGCATGCCTCCTGGTTCCCGGCCCGTACGGCCGAGGCCAAAAAGGCCGCTCGGGCGGCCGTATCGGCCAGCACGACGTCGCGCCACTTGTTCAAGAACGTCACGCCTCATCAGGAGAAGATCGTGCGTTTGTCCGGCACGGCCGTTCAGGTCGAGGAGACCGAGACCGACTTCGGCACGCTGGCGATGATCCATATCCTCGACGAATTCGGCAACTCCATCATGGGCGTCTACCTCGGCTCCACCGGCGACCTGCTGTCCGGCGACGAAATCACCCTGTACGGCGCGCCGACGATCGCCTACTCGTTCGACAACGTCAGCGGCGGCACGACCAACGCGATTTTGCTGGCGGTATCGAACTTTACGTTGTGAGCGGCAGCTGGAGCGGAAGGAATAGGGGCCGGCTGCCTTGAATAAGACGACCATCGAGGAGACCGCTGCAAGGCGGCTCCTATGATTCGGGCTGACGACAGCCTGCGTGATCATGAGGGAGGCTATCCGGATGTCAACCGAGCCCTATCAAGTCGAAACAGGAGCAGCCGAGGTCAGGCTGTGGTCTAGCAAGCGCCTTCCATATGAGCCGAAAGGCTGGCAGCTGGAGATGAAGCGGCATCTGCGGGAGGCTTTGCTTGCTTTGGAGGGCGATTGCTCGGCTGCCGTCCACATGGCCTATGAATCCTTGGAGCGGGATCGATTCGATCTGGAAAACGTGCTCGCTTACAATGTCGGCGCCGGAGCTTTTCGGAAGCTTCGGCCAAGGCTTCTGATCATGGAGAGAGCCTTCGCGCCTCCAAGAAGGCAGCCGGCAAACACGGCCAGCCCCCAGTCGGAGTACCCGATCTCCCACAGCTATCGGATCGGAGTGCCGGAGAGGCCCGAGTGGCATCGGACCGGCCTGATCGT
Organism: Paenibacillus sp. FSL W8-1187; assembly: GCF_037965485.1. Classification (NCBI taxonomy): domain Bacteria; kingdom Bacillati; phylum Bacillota; class Bacilli; order Caryophanales; family Paenibacillaceae; genus Paenibacillus; species Paenibacillus sp. FSL W8-1187. The sequence goes on along the minus strand of NZ_CP150181.1, from coordinate 4,670,037 downwards.
ATCATGGGAGGCCATGCTCGATCGGCTCCATTCCGGCTGCGGAGCGGCTCAGATCTGGAGAAGCGTGAAAGAAGGCATCATAACGCAGCGGATGCCGGCTCCAGTCGAGCTCGCCGAAGCTCCGCTCGGGATCAGCGTGCAGATCGGCCTCCCGCCTCGATTCGGCTTGAGCCTGTTTTCGGTTCTCAAGCCGCTGCTGGACGGCATCATGGCCGCTCTCCAGAGGCATGACGGCAGCAGCCGGGAAGAGGCTTGCCGTCGTGTCGCCCAGGCGGCGGGCATTGCTCCTGCGCAGGCGATGCGCTGGCTCGAGGAGGATCCAAGAGCCGTCCTTCCAGCGGGCAAGGTGGTCTTTCCTTATCGCGAAGGCGTCTTCTGGAATCCCGCCGACGATCGCTTGGTCCAGATCGAGCTCGAAGTCGTGCATGAGACCGATTCATCTGCCTCCATCCGATGCGCCGGGCAGCTGCATGTCGTCGAGACGAGGAGAGGGGACGTGGAACCGGAATGGATTTGAAAAAGAAGCTATGCCTCCTCTCCTGCGGAGCGGCGAAGATTTGGGACCGCATGCCGGAAACGGGAGCCGTTCCGGCGCGGCTGGCTTATACAGGAGCATACTCGGTACTGTGCCGCGAATACGCAGAGACATTTTACAACGAGGATTGGCTCATCCTGTCGGACAAGCACGGGTTCCTGCGGCCGGATGACATCGTCCCGGAGAATTACGACGTCAGCTTCCGCAGGCCTTCCGCGGAGCTCGTATCGGATGAGGTCCTGCGAGAGCAGGCAGAGCGCCTTGAGCTGGATGCCTATGAGGAGATCGTCATGCTGGCAGGAGGACATTATGTCGAAAGGATTCGTGCGGCCCTTCCATCGGCAGCCATCGCCACCCCGATGCGCGGCCTCCGGATCGGAGAACGGATGCAGTTCCTGCGAACTGCGATCGCGGATCATCGCAAAGAATCTCCCAAACCGGTCGTTCCGAGAGTCAGAAGCAAATATGCGTCTCTGCAGATCTATCTGAGCGGAAGCAGCCAGGACCGCATCCGGCTGTCGATCCAGGAGATCGAGCAGCTGCTCGGATTTCCATTGCCGAAATCCGCCCGCATCCATGCCGCCTGGTGGGCCAATACGCAGACTCATTCGCATGCTTCGGCCTGGATGGAGCCGGGCTGGAAAGTCGAGCGTGCCGAGCTCGGAGCGTTTACGGAATTTTCACGACAGTAGAGTGAAGACGCTCACCGATCCTGCAGATCGTCCGCCCAGTCCGGGCGCTCCACAGCCCATCTCCTGCAGGAGCGGGCGATCTTCAGCTTGTAGAAATAGTCGTTCTCGTACCGTTCCTCGATCAAGCTCTGCCTCGCTTTGTCGTTGGAGGCGAAGAAGTCGAGCTTTTCCCGCAGCTTCTCCTCGCTGAAAATTCCGTATATTTCCTGCTCCACATGGTAATCGCAATAAAACCAGCCGTCGAGATGCCGCTCCTCCTCATCATCGACGATATCCCCGCAGCCGGCCTCGCATCGATAGGCCGCTTGCAAATTCACCTCGACGTCGTGCTTCCGGAACAAGGGGGAAAGCACCTGGAAGACCTCCTCCGCATCCTCCAGCCGCTCGAAAACCATGTTGAAGCCCCCGTGGCAGGGATGTCCATATGTCTGAAGCAGCTCGATCACGTCGGCATCCAGGCCTTCCTGGAGCATCGATATCATGACGGCGTTCATCTGCCCCTCTTCCTCATGGTCCGAGGCGTGGAAGTATCCAAGCCCGGTCCGGAACCAGTAAAGCGGCTGCCGCTCCGGCCTCCACTTTAGGATCGACGACTGGAGATCAGCAAGCTTGAGGATATGGCGATAGATTTCGTGAGCCAGCTTTCCGTCCGCGCCTTCATCATTCAGGAAAGAGCGAAACTCCTGCACCACAGAGTCGATCTCCTCGCACAGCGCTTCGAGCCGGCGCTCCGGGCAGCTGTCGGCTTCAAGCTCCTGCTTCCAGGATCGAAGCGTCTCCAGGTACTCATAGCGGATCGCCATGTAGTCATCCTCATAAGGATGCACGGAGCAGCCCGGCGTCGGATCGGCCTCTTCCTGGCACTCTTCCGAACAGAACAGGGCACCCGATTCATGGCAGAGATAATCCAGTCCGACGAGCGAACCGCACGCGGAGCAGCAGCCTTCTGCCGGATAGAGCAGACGCGCCAGCGCGTCGAGCCGCTCCGCTTCCTTCTCCATCTGCTGCCGGATGCGTTCCGCCTCGCGGGCGACGAGGCTTTCCTCTCCGGGCAAAGGCGGCTCCGGCCAGCGGCCGCTGTCCTCCAGCATAGCTCGCAGCTCCTGCCGCACGTGGACAAGTCGGGCATGATCTTCTTTCGACTCCGTCATCGCCTCATGACGCAGACGCTTCGATTCTGTCCCGATCGAGCGCGACGCCTCGAAGATGGGGTGAAGACAGTTCGGATCAATCTGCACGGTGGAAAGCTGGCGTTGTTGAGAGAGGGTCAACATGAATGAAACCTCCTAAATGAATTAGTCCTACTGGACCATACACTGGCAGATCGTAGAAATTTTTATGTTCCGCTGAAAGATTCAAACATCTGTTCGCGACACCCCCGCGTTTTCGTCCCTCGCTACAATCAGGGCAGAACAGGAAGCGAGGGATGCGGGATGGGAACGAGGATACCGACGAGGGAAACGAGAAGCGAAGCAAGGGTGCAAGCAAAGCAAGCGCAGCAGGAACGATTCCGACAGCGCTTGGAGAAGCTGCGGCGGGAGAAGGCGGAGCAGCCGGAGAGAGACGAGGCCGTCCAGCCTGCTGAGAGCCTCGCTCCAGGCGAGGAGGGCTTTAGAAAAAGCTTGCGCAAGCTGGAGAAGAAGCTCGCCGCTCAAAATGAGCGCACAGCCGAAGAAAAGCGGAGAAGCCGCCAGCTTGCGTTGGAGCTCAAGGCAGCCAGGCAGGCGGGCTATGAAGCCAGGCAACAGCTGGCTGACCGGGAACGTCAATGCGGCGAGCTCCAGCGGGCCGCAGCCGATATGGAGAGCAGCCGGCAAGCGTATGCCGAGGAGGCAGCGGCGTCGCTGCGGGAGCAGCTGGCCCATGCCGAGGAGCAGGTGGAGGAGCAGCGGCTCATCCAGCTTTTCCTGCAGGGGACCATCACGGAGCTGTCGCACCGGCAAAAGAAAACCGAAAAACGCCACCAGATCGAGCTCCAGCGGATGGAGTCGAAGACGGCCGCTTCGCAGAAGCTTCTGCAGCAGACGCTTCTGCATGCGATGTCCATCCAGCCGCAGCGCTCATAAAAGCTGAACCGATCTTCATGCTGAAGGTGCTCGTACCCGCTGCATTTCGTTCCATCCAAGCCTGCTGCACCGCCTGCGCGAGCCGGATCTGCAGCCGCATGGCCGCCTCGATCTGCCCCGCATCGGACCAATCAAGAGTCCGGCGAGCACCTCGTCGCATGCCGCTGTCGGCGCTGTCCCCATTGATGCGGTAGGAAGTCCCGTTAAGCCCTTCCCATCCCGGCTTCGCAGCGGACAGCAGCACGGCTTCTTGAAAGCCGATCTGCCGGCCAGAGCGGTGCTTCTGGATTCCGGGCAGGTGCGGATCGTCAAGCAATACCGCCATCACTATGCGCCGCCTCGTCCATTCGGACAAGCCCCTGCTTCTGCGAGGAAGCAGAGACGCAGCGGAGACGAGGCGCCCGGGAGCGAGGCCGGGTCCAAGCCAGACACGCGAGGCGCAGCAGGATCCATCTCATCCATTCATCTGCCTGCAGGCTCTAAGGTGCTCGTGCTGGGATCACGCAAGCGCAACGCTTATCTGGCGGCGCTGAGGGAGCATGGGGCCGAGGCCGACTGGTTCGACGGTTACGAGGAGAGCTTGACGGTGCTCAAGCAGAAGTGGAGATCGGCCGACGCCGTGCTTATCTGCACGCGTCATGTGCCGCATGCCGTCCACGACATCGTCGACCGCCGGGACCCGAGGGTGCAGTGGCTGGATCAGGACAATGCTCGACTGGTCGTAGTGCATGCCTCGCATATTATGAGTCGGCAGGAGGAAGAGGCTCGAATTGTGGAAGATTCCCCGCCCGCTGTTAGTCAATCCGCATGAAAAATGGTTGGGTTAATCTGGATTTAATGTTACTATTCGCATAGAGATAGCCGATAGATTAATATAGGCGTTAAGTCCTGCTTGTGATGGTCCGAAAGGTCTATCAATTATTGGGATAAGGGCAGAGGCGATATTGACTAATGACGTAAGTGATCGAATGGTCGGCCAGGATGTTGATACGTATGTCAAGCATTGCTTTCACACGCCTGTGATTAAGCTAAACTTGAGAAGAGGTCATTTATGGAGGTTATAAATAATAAAGATAAGCTTCTCGGGGATGATTTAAAACTATCGATAAAGAGTGGCTCTAAATTATCGATTGCTGCCTCCTGTTTTTCTATTTATGCTTACGAGGCTCTAAAGAAAGAATTAAATCTTGTAGATGAAGTTCGATTTATCTTTACGTCTCCAACATTTATTTCGGATAGCTTTAAAAAGGAAAAAAGAGAGTTTTATATACCAAAGCGTAGCCGCGAAAAGAGTTTATATGGATCAGAGTTCGAGCTCCAGCTAAGAAATGATATGACTTTAAAATCAGTAGCAAAAGAGTGTGGGGAATGGATTAAAAACAAAGTCACATTTAAGTCAAACCGAACTTCTCGTTCCATGCAAGGAATGATTAATCTTCAGCACAACGATTCAACTACGTACATGCCCATGGATGGCTTTACAGCTGTTGAACTAGGTTATGAAAGCGGAAATGCTTTATCCAATATGGTGAACAAGTTTAAAGAAGCTCCAATCACTAAAATGTATTTTGAATTATTTGATCAGATTTGGAATGATAAAAGCAAGCTTGAAGACGTAACAAATCAAGTTGCAGATCATATTTCAGCTGTTTACAAAGAGAATTCGCCGGAATTCATCTATTACGTCATTCTGTACAATATCTTCAATGAGTTCTTATCGGACATTACGGAAGACATTTTACCGAACGAAGCAACGGGGTTTAAGGAAACGGAAATCTGGAAGCGGCTCTATCACTTCCAGAAAGATGCGGTGCTTGGCGCTATTAACAAGCTGGAGAAGTACAATGGTTGCGTTCTTGCGGATAGCGTTGGCCTTGGGAAAACATTCAGCGCACTTGGCATTATCAAGTATTACGAGCTTCGCAACAAGTCGGTCTTGTTGCTGTGTCCAAAGAAGCTTGGCGATAACTGGCTTACGTATAAACAAAACGTGACCAACAACATCTTATACGCCGACCGTCTGCGGTACGATGTACTCTACCATACGGACATCTCTCGCGAGAGAGGCAAGTCCAATGACATTCCGCTCGAAAGATTGAACTGGGGCAACTACGATCTGCTCGTCATCGACGAATCGCACAACTTCCGCAATAACGAAGCGAAGAAGGATAAAGAGACCCGGTATCAGAAGCTGATGCGGAAAGTGCTGAAGAGCGGTGTGAAGACGAAAGTGCTGATGCTGTCGGCAACCCCGGTGAATAACAAGTTCACGGATCTTCGTAATCAGCTTGCTCTGGCTTATGAGGGAAATCCCGAAGAGATTAACAACAAGATGGGCACGGAACGGGGCATCAACGATATCTTCAAGCGAGCTCAGTCCGCTTTTAATCAGTGGTCTAAACTCGATGCTGCTGAACGGACGACGGAGACGCTGCTGGGGATGCTGGACTTTGACTTCTTCGAGCTGCTGGACAGTCTGACCATCGCACGCTCTCGCAAGCACATCCAGAAGTATTACAAAGCGGAGGAGATCGGCGAGTTCCCTAAGCGATTACCGCCTTTATCCAAGTTCTGTGATCTGACAGACAGAACCGATGTCATCGGCTATAATGATATTTTTATGGAGCTGTCCAGAATCAATCTCGGCATTTATGCCCCGTTCAAGTATATTCAACCGAGCCGCTTGCGACTGTATGAAGAAATGTACGATACGAGTGTAAAAGGCGGAAGTGGGAGCTTCCGGCAGTTAGACCGGGAAGGCAGCTTGCAGCTCCTGATGCGGATCAACTTGCTTAAACGGTTGGAGAGCTCTGTAGAATCTTTCCGCCTCACGATGTCCAAGATGATCGCCAAGCTCGGTCAGACGTTGGAGAAAATTGAGGCTTATCAGCAAAGCGGAAAGTCAGACGCGGTTGGATACACCGAAATTGAAGATGCCAGTCTCGATGATGACGATTGGTTAGATGATGACTTTACCATCGGGGATACCATCAAGATCAATCTATCCGATATGGACGTGCTCCGATGGAAAGAAGATTTGATGAGTGATCACCAAATTCTATCTGCCCTTCACGAAGAGATGCTGAAGGTATCGCCCGAGCATGACGAGAAGCTGAATGCCTTGAAACAAGTCATCGACGATAAAATCAGACAACCCATCAATCCGGGCAATCGTAAAGTGATCATCTTTAGTGCATTTACGGATACCGCGGCGTATTTGTACAACCATTTATCTGCGTACATGAAGTCGAAATACAACATCGATACCGCCAAAATTGTCGGCAGCGATGAGAACAAGAATACCGCCGGACTTCGGAATGACCTCAGTACATTGCTCACCTGCTTCTCGCCGCGATCCAAGGAGAAGAAGCTGACGATGCCTGATGTCGAGGGCGAAATCGATCTGCTCATTGCGTCCGATTGCATCTCCGAGGGGCAAAACTTGCAGGATTGCGATTTTCTCATCAATTATGATATTCACTGGAATCCGGTACGAATCATCCAGCGATTTGGACGAGTTGATCGGATCGGCTCCCAAAACAAATCCATACAGCTCGTGAACTTCTGGCCCAACATGACGCTGGATGAATATATTCAATTGAAAGAACGGGTCGAGAATCGCATGGTCATCATGGATATGACGGCAACTGGTGACGACAATGTCCTGTTTAATCAGTCCAGCGATCTGGAATACCGGAAGCAGCAACTTAATCGCTTGCAGAAGGAAGTCGTCGATCTGGATGACATGAATACTGGCGTATCCATAACGGATTTAGGTCTTAATGACTTCCGCATGGATTTGGTGAACTACGTCAAAGAGAATGGCGAACTCGAAACCGTTCCAAGCGGACTGCATGCCGTTGTTTCTGCTGATGAAGATCAGGGAGTGCAACCCGGCGTCATATTCGTTCTTCGCAACGTAAATGAAGAGTTGAACCCGGACAAGCAGAATCGTCTGCATCCCTTCTATCTGGTCTACTTGAGTGACGATGGCGAAGTCGTCACCAATCATATGGATGTCAAGAAGACACTCGATGCTCTGCGGGCTCTGTGCCGAGGACAATCTGAGCCTGTCTTGGAGGCATGCCGCAGCTTCAATCTAGCGACAAAAGACGGTAGGAAGATGGATGCCTACTCCCTACTGCTGGAGGAAGCGATCCGCTCCATTGTTCAGGTGAAGGAAGAAGGCGATCTGGACAGCTTGTTCAGTTCGGGTGGCACAACGGCATTGATCGATTCGGTCAAAGGTCTTGAAGATTTTGAACTCATTACCTTTGTCGTCATCCGGCAGGTGAGTGCATGATGTTTCAGCTACCATCAAGCACACTTGTGAATCGCAAAATACCGAAAAATAAGTTCTATGAGAAGCTTCACGCCAATCAACATCTAAAGGAACTGTTTACTGAGCAAGTTGAGTCGATCATCTGGAAGCACAAACTGTCCAAAGAGACGATTCGCCTCGAACCGAAAGATGACATAGAGGAAGTTCAGGTGTTTGAAGTTCACTTGAAAGAGCGAACCTACTCACTTGATTTGTTGCGGAGCATCGATAAGGCGATTCCTTACCCCATACTGCACGTCATTATATACGAAGATCAGGCAAAGATCGCAATTGCCTACAAGGAGCGGAATCAAACCGATGATAACCGCTCTGTTGTACGTTCCTATCACGAATCGGAATGGCAACCTGTAGATGAAATGAAGCTGGACATCATTCAAGGACTTGATCTAAAAGCGGTCTATGAGAACATCCTCCGTCAACTGCTCCCGATCAACTTGGGATCCGAAGTCGAGCTTACAATCGTTCTTGAGCGACAAGCACGCTTAGATAAACTTACACAAGAATGCCAGACGCTAGAAGCCAAGATTCGTAGTGAAAAGCAATTCAATCGCAAGGTTGAGTTGAATATGGAATTGCAACAGAAACGCAAAGAACTCAATCAACTTTTTAACTAAGTAACGGAGGTTCAATTGTAAATGAATAAGTTAACAATGAGGTCTGCTGATTTGACTCAAGCCAATATTGATAAAATTGCGGAATTGTTCCCAAGTGTAATTACAGAGACAAATGATAATCAAGGAGGAATAAAACGAGCGATCGACTTTGAATTGTTAAAGCAGGAGTTGTCTCATTTCCTTGTTGAAGGAGAAAAAGAGAGGTACCAAGTAACTTGGCCAGGAAAAAAAGAGGCAATTGTTAATGCAAATAGTTCTATTGAGAAGACATTAAGACCAGTGGTACAAGATAGTATTGACTGGGAAAATACTAAGAACCTCTATGTCGAAGGTGATAATCTCGAAGTATTAAAGCTATTACAAGAATCATATCTGAATAAAATAAAAATGATCTATATTGATCCCCCGTATAATACAGGCAAAGACTTTATATATAACGATAACTTTAGAGAACCAACCGAAGAGTATTTGGAGCAATCTGGTCAGGTAGATGAGGAAGGAAATAGACTTTTTCAGAATACAGAATCAAACGGACGATTTCATAGTGATTGGATGACTATGATTTATACAAGATTAAGAATTGCTAGGAATTTATTAAGTGATGACGGGGTTATTTTTGTTAGTATCGATGAGCATGAAGAAAATAATTTAACAGCTTTAATGAATTCAGTCTTTTATGAAGAGAACAGGATATCAAAAATTACTTGGGAAAAAGGCAGAAAAAATGATTCAACATTTTATTCTGAAAGTGTAGAGTACGTGCTAGTTTATGCAAAGGATAAAAGTTTAGCCTCAAAGTTCGGAAAGTGGAGAGCTAAGAAACCTGGGTATGATGAGGTAATGAACAAGTTTAACTCTCTTAGAAAAAAATTTAACGATAACAGTCAAATTGAAGAGGGGATGAAGGAATTCTATAAGAACTTACCTGATAATCATCCTGCTAAAGAAATTAGCCATTTCTTTAGAGTGGATAATAGAGGTCTTTATTTTGGGGGAGATATCTCTTCTGCGAGTACGAGTATTCCTGATTACGAGGTAATCCATCCAGTAACGCAAAAACCCGTTAAAAAGCCTTCTAGAGGTTGGGGATGTATTGAAACTGAAATGAAAAGAAGGATAGCGGAGGACCGAGTGCATTTTGGAATTGATGAGACTACAATACCGCTCAGAAAAATATACTTGCATGAAGCACAAGACTACGTATTGACACCAGTCATATATAAGGATGGAAGAGCGGCAAGCATGACTCTTAAAGAGTTATTAGGTGGAAATTATTTCGAGAATCCAAAAGATGTAACGGTACTAAAGAGTTTTATTGAATATGTCGGATGTGAGAATGGGATTTTACTTGATTTTTTTTCAGGTTCAGCAAGTTTTGCACAAGCTGTCATGCAATTAAATGCTGAGGATAAGGGTAATCGTGAATTTATTATGGTACAACTTCCACAAAAAACCAAAGAAGATTCTGAGGCATTTAAAGCAGGATACAAGAACATCTGTGAAATTGGAAAAGAGAGAATTCGCCGAGCAGCAAAGAAGATCAAGGAGGAAACAGGAGCAGACATTGATTATGGCTTTCGTGTGTACCGAGTGGATTCAAGTAACATGAAGGACGTATACTACACACCTGACAAGCTTGGCCAGTTGAACCTGGATGATGTGGTATCGAACATTAAAGAAGATCGCAGTGGCGAGGACTTACTGATTCAAGTGATGCTGGAACTAGGGTTGGAATTGTCTTTACCAATGGAGTCAAAAGAAATAGAAGGCACAACCGTTCATTATGTTGCAGGTAACTCCTTGATCGCTTGTTTTGACAGTGAAGTATCAGAGACAGTCATCAAGAAGATTGCAGGGGACCAACCACTTCGCGTTGTATTCCGCGACAGTTCCTTCAGAGATGATTCTGCAAGAATCAATGTCGAAGAGCTGTTCAAGCTACTCTCCCCTAGCACTGATATTCAAGTGCTTTAAGGAAGGTGAGCAACGATGAAAATTAAATTCAAACACCAACAATTTCAATTGGATGCGGTAAATAGCATTGTTGACGTATTTCAAGGTCAACCTAACGAATCTTCCCATTTTACGCTCGATAAAGGTCGGCGGCAGAAAAGTGTAGAAATAGGTGATCTATTTCAACAAACGGAAAGCAGTGAGTCCGAGTATGGTTTCAAGAACAATCCTATCAAGTTGGTTGATCAGGAGGTCTTGAATAACATTCAATCTACACAACGTAAAAATGGATTGAAATTGTCTGAACGACTTGAGGGCAAATACAATGTGACGGTCGAAATGGAGACCGGAACGGGTAAGACCTATACGTATATTCGGACGATGTTCGAGTTGTATAAAAAGTACGGTTGGAGCAAATTTATCATTGTTGTTCCGTCGATTGCGATTCGTGAAGGTGTTCTGAAGACGTTTCAGATTACCGAAGACCATTTCATGGCGGAGTATGGATCAAAGGCACGTTACTTCGTTTATAATTCCAAGCAATTGCATCATATCGAGAAGTTCGCAAGTGACGCTGGCATTAACGTAATGATTATTAACGCTCAGGCGTTTAACGCCAAGGGTAAGGATGCAAGAAGAATTACGATGGAGCTGGATGACTTTGCATCCCGTAAACCCATCGATGTTATTGCAAGCACCAATCCCATACTCATCATCGACGAACCACAATCAGTCGAAGGGCAGAAGACGAAAGAGGCAATGAAGGATTTTAAAGCATTGTTTACGTTGCGGTATTCGGCAACTCATCGCGAGGATTACAACAAAGTCTATCGCCTTGATGCCTTGGACGCTTACAACATGAAGCTCGTTAAGAAGATTAGCGTTAAGGGCATCTCGGTCAAAGGAACAAGCGGAACGAACAGCTACGTGTATCTCGAAGGCATTGATGTCAGCGATAAGCATGCTCCAGTAGCCCGTCTTGAGTATGAGAAAAGAACCAAAACTGGATTAACCAAGGCATCCAAGAAGATCGTCACAGGCGATGACCTCTATCAATTGTCCGACAATTTGGAGCAGTACAAAGGATTCAAGGTATCCGAGATCAACGGGCAGAACAACAGCATCAGCTTTATTAACGGAGTTACACTGTTCGCCGGAGACGTGCAGGGTGATGTCAGCGAGCTTCATTTCCGGCGAATCCAGATTCGGGAGACGCTGAAGTCCCACTTCGAGAAGGAGCGGGTGTTGTTTCACAAAGGAATTAAAGTGCTCTCGCTCTTCTTCATCGACGAAGTTGCCAAGTATCGACAGTACGATACGGACGGCAATGAACAGAACGGCGATTACGCGGATATCTTTGAAGAAGAATACATGGAACTCCTGAACGAGCAACTATCATTGTTTGCGGATGATCCGTATATTCAATATTTGAACGCCATACAAGTGACGGCAACGCATAAAGGGTACTTCTCCATCGACAAAAAGAGCAATCGGTTCGTGGATTCCAAAGTGTCTACCAGAGAGACCGACTCCGATGATGCAGATGCATACGACCTGATTTTGCGACAGAAGGAGCAGCTTCTCAGCTTTGAGGAGCCAACACGATTTATCTTTTCTCACTCGGCGTTGAAAGAAGGTTGGGACAACCCGAACGTATTCCAGATTTGCACGCTCAAGCACAGTGAATCCACGATCAAGAAACGGCAGGAAGTTGGGCGTGGACTGCGGCTCTGCGTGAACAAGCATGGCGAACGGATCGATTCCAGTATTCCGGGTATTGATGTTCACGAGATCAACGCACTAACCGTTGTCGCAAGTGAATCCTATGAGCAATTTGCCAAGCAACTTCAAGGCGAGATTGCCGCGACTTTGTCGGATCGCCCACGCAAGGCAGACAATAGCTTCTTCTTGGATAAAGTCCTTGTGAACGCCCGCGGCGAACAATTGAAGATCGATGAGAGACTCGCAATCAAGCTGCAAAACGCATTCATTCGTAATGGCTATACCGACGATGACTACAATCTGACGGATGTCTATTTTGCAGCCTTAGAAGAACAAACCATTAAACTGCCCGACGAGCTGAATGCACATCAAGAGCAGCTTATTGAACTGGTTAAAACGATCTACGTTGAAGGCAAGTCAGATATGACGAACGATGACCGGAAGAATACCGTTCCGAATATTACGGTGAACAGCAATTTCCACAAGAAAGAGTTCAAGGAATTGTGGAGCCGGATCAATAAGAGATCGGTGTACACGGTTCAGTTCGACTCGGAAGAATTGGTGCAGAAAAGCATCATGGCGATTGATATGAGCTTGGACGTGCCGTCCATTCGTTATTCCATCAAGCACGGAGAAATGAATGAGATCGAATCCCGTGAGCAATTGAAGCAGGGAGAAGCGTTCAAAATTCGAGAGACGGACGCGGATTATGTTCATCAAGCTACGGCATCGAAGATCAAATACGACTTGATCGGAAAACTGATGGATGAGACAAAGCTCACCCGAAAAACAATTGTCGCCATCATGAAAGGCATCAAGCAGGCCAAGTTCATGTTGTTCCAGAAGAATCCTGAGGAGTTCATCCTTCGAGCGTCCAGATTGATCAATGAGCAGAAGGCGACGACGATCATTGAATCCATTACGTATGATGTGATCAACGATACGTTCGATACCGATGTGTTCACTAAGAACACGCTGAAGGGCCAGCTTGGACAAAACGCAATAGCCGTGGAGAAGCACATCTATGACTATGTAGTAACGGATTCCAAGATCGAACGGGCTTTCGCGAAAGAGCTGGATACGAGCAATGAAGTACATATATACGCTAAGTTGCCACGGGGCTTTTACATCCCTACTCCAGTTGGTGACTACAATCCAGACTGGGCGATTGTATTCAAAGAAGGCGGCATAAAGCATATCTACTTCATTGCAGAGACAAAAGGTTCCTTGGATTCGATGGAACTGCGGGAAGTCGAGAAGGCAAAGATTGAATGTGCACGGCGGCATTTCGCGAAGCTGAACTCAGATCAACTGAAGTACGACGTAGTTAACAACTACGAGAGGTTGATGGAAATTGTGAAGGGATAGTTCAAAATTAAGGTGGGGATTCCTCACCTTAATTTTTATGTTGAGATAGATTCTAATCACCTTCGGTGCCAAACTCCCCCTCCAATGCTGCTCAATACTCATACGGCGAATGATCGTACAGGCTGCGAGTTTACGAGTACAGTATCGATAAAACTATTTTTCTCATCCGTGAATTAATAAAGTTCAATAATGCAACATGGTTTGATAAACGTTAAGAGGGGCACAGATAATGAAGAGGAATTTAATAAATTGTGACTTTGAGGTTGGAGAATATTACACTCGAAAAGACATTTATGGAATTATGAATGTTCCTTCTGATAAACAAGGAGGGAATTGGAACACTGGATACACTCGTTTTAACAATACTATTTTTGTTTTTGTTAATATTGGAACCGCAGGTAGAACGGGGCACGATTATCCTAATAGATTCGACGATAGTGGATTAGTTTGGTATGGGAAGACAAATTCAAAACTTTCACATGGCTTAATTCAATCTATTATTAATTCTGAATGTAAGGTATATATTTTTGGGAGGAGTTACAACAAGAATCCACAATTCATATTTCTTGGTATAGGTAAGGTTGGGGAATTTGAAGATTCTATTCCCGTCAAATTAACGTGGATAATTAATAATCAAAAAGAAATTTTAGATAAACTGATATAAGGGGTAATCTCCATGCCCCCCTACAACAAACTCGTCGCGACAGGATCCCGGCCATCATCCGCGAGCAAGGGCTAGAGCCCAGCACTCGCCTGCTTGGCGACGAGGAATACAGGCAAGAGCTCCGCGCCAAGCTCGCCGAGGAAACCGCTGAATACCTGGCCGCGGCCACAGACGCCGAGGCTGGCGAAGAGCTCGCCGACATCCTCGAGCTGCTGCATGCTCTGGCGGCCACTCATGGTCTTACTCCCGATCATCTTGAAAAAAACCGCTCAGAAAAAGCCGCCAAGCGCGGCGGCTTCCGTGACCGCATCTACCTGATCGAGGTTCCGGATGCCTGACATCAAGCTCATCACCGAGAACTTGGCGGATGAGCTGATCCCCGGCATCCAGCAAGCCTCCGGCATCTATATCCTCACGTCGTTCGTCATGGACTCCGGCGTCCGCATCCTCGCCCCGCATCTGCGGGAAGCGCTGGATCGCGGAGCGGAGGTCAAGCTTCTGGCCGGCGACTATCTGTTCGTCACGCAGCCGCAAGCGCTGCGCACTCTCCTCAGCATCCATCCCAGTATGGAGGCCAGGCTATGGCGGAGCCGCGGAACGTCTTTTCACCCGAAAGCTTATCTGTTCGACTACATGAACGGCGAAGGCAAGTTCATCGTCGGCTCGTCCAACCTGTCCCGATCGGCGTTCAAGATGGGGCTGGAGTGGAACCTGTCCGTCAACGCGCAGCTGGAGCCGTTCACGTTCCAAGAAGCGCTCGACAAGTTCATGCGCAATTTCTACCATGATCAGACCAGCACGCTAACCGAAGGCGTGATCGCCGCCTACGAGCAGGAATACATGCGCAACCGGCAGCAATACCCGGAGCTCGTGCGGCAGATCGTCGAGGAAGAAGAGGCGGATCTTGGGGGTGCTCCCGAGGGCGACTGTCAAGAGACATCCGCCGTCGGGGCCGAGGAAGCCGCAGCATCGGCCACGTCCGTTTCCTTGACTCCGCGCCCTGTGCAAGCCGGCGCGCTCGAAGCGCTGGAGAATGCGCTCGACGAAGGCTACACGCGGGCGATGGTCGTCATGGCCACCGGCCTCGGCAAGACGTACCTCGCCGCCTTCCTGGCCCGCGGCCGGTTCCGCCGCGTGCTGTTCGTCGCCCACCGCGAGGAGATCCTCCTGCAAGCGAAGCAGTCCTTCCTGCATGTCATGCCGGACAAGACCGCGGGACTGTACAACGGCTTCGCCAAAGAGGACGAGGCGGAGCTTGTCTTCGCCTCGATCTACACGCTCGGGACGAAGCGGCATCGCGAGCGCTTCGCTCCGGACGCGTTCGACCTGATCGTCGTCGACGAATTCCATCACGCCGCGTCCAAGTCGTATCAGGCGCTGCTGGACTATTTCCAGCCGGCGTTCCTGCTCGGCATCACCGCGACGCCGGAGCGGCTGGACGGCAAGGATGTGTACGCGCTCTGCGACGGCAACGTGGCGTTCCAGATCCATTTCATCGAAGCGATCCAGAAAGGCTGGCTCAGCCCGTTCCGCTACTACGGGGTCTATGACGATACGGACTACTCGCAGTTGACCTGGCTGGGCGGCGGCTACGACGAAGCGGAGCTGCAAGCCGTCCAGCTGCGCGAGGAGATGGCGGAGCGCATCCACGCCGCCTGGCTGCGGCATCGGCAGACGCGTACGATCGGGTTCTGCTCCTCGATCGCGCAGGCGAATTTCCTGGCCCGTTTCTTCGCGGATCAAGGCGCGACGGCCATCGGCCTCAGCTCCGAGTCGAGTCCGGCGCAGCGCAGAGAGGCGGTCCGGAGGCTGGCGGCGGGAGAGCTGGACGTCATTTTCACCGTGGATCTGTTCAACGAGGGAGTCGATATCCCGTCCGTCGACACGCTGCTGTTCGTGCGGCCGACGCAGTCGCTGACCATCTTCACCCAGCAGGTGGGCCGCGGTCTGCGCCTGCATGAGGGCAAGGAAAGCTGCGTCATCGTCGATCTCATCGGCAACTACCGCAATGCCGACATCAAGCTGAGCTTGTTCGATGCGGGTACGGGCGAGGGCAAAGGCAAGCGGAGCGGAGTGCTGCCGTCTGTGCCGGCCGGCTGCTTGATCGACTTCGAGACGGGCGTCATCGACCTGCTGCAGGAGCTCGCCCGCAAGCGGCAGCCGCGCAAGGAAAAGCTGCTGTCCGCCTACCGCGAGCTCAAGGAGGAGCTGCATCGCCGGCCGACCTATGTCGAGCTGCACTTGCATGGACGCGAGAACAGCCGGGAGTACAAGCAGGAGTTCGGCTCCTATGCGGCGTTCCTCGGCTGGGCGGAGGAGCTGGAGCCGAATGAGCAGGCGGCGCTCGCGCGATGCAGGGACTGGCTGCTGGAGGCGGAAAGCACCGGCATGAACAAGAGCTACAAGATGGTGCTGCTGCTGGCGATGCTGGAGAGAGGCCCGGAGCGGTGGGAGCAGCCGATCTCTTCCCTCGAGGCAGCGCCGTTCTTCCACCGGTACCTCACGGAAAAGGAGTATCGCCGAAAAGCCGATCTGTCGGATCGGAAGATGTCGGCGATGGTCGGCTACGACGAGAGGAAGATCGCCGCGCTGATCGAGGAGATGCCGATGTCCAAATGGAGCGGCAGCTCCAAAGGGCTCGCGTTCTTCGACGGTCGCGGCTTCGGATTCCAGCTGAAGATCGCGTCGGAGGACAGGGGGATTATCCATCGCAGGGCACGCGAAATCGCCGAGTACAGGCTGCATGCTTATTTCGAGAAGAAGGCAGACGTGAAGTAGGTGTCAACCCTTTTTTACCCCGTTAAAATCTGTGACTGTAGGTGAGAAGTTTGGCATATAAAATAGATCTCGCTGTTGCGGAGCACTCTATCACTCAGGGAAAGTATAAATCAGGACGGCCTACGAAGTTTTATATTTTAATCTTAAAGCATGCTGACGTACGCTATGAAGCTCTTGTCCTTGATGATAATGAGATCATCGCCCGTAAGCCTGTGGATGGTCATTTAAGAGAAGCAAAGATTCAAGGCATTAAAATGCTTTTACGCAGAAATTCATTTGTCCAAAGGGAAGACTTTACGATGGTGCATTATAAGTACGATCGAACCGGAAACCCATGGCAGAAAGACACCAGTCAAGAATTGGATGAGCTCTTTAATAAATGGACCCATTCTGCTGTCTCAATTCGAGCCATTCTTCACAAAATCATGACAAACTATCTCCCCCAAAAAAGAGAACCATTTGGTAATAATGATCTTGGCCAGTATGTTCGTCGACAAGTTCCTGCTGAATTAATGCAGCTTCCATACGTTTCAGAATCGATAAAAATACAAGCTTCTGTCGGTCAAGGAGTATGGGCGACTGTACCTTGGATTGCTCTAATGGATCGACGAATCACAGATTCCACTCAAACAGGGGTATATGCTGTTTATTTATTTGCAGAAGATATGCAATCGGTGTACCTAACCCTTAATCAAGGTGTCACAGAGCCACTAAAGATGGGAAAGAAAGAAGGCTATCGAATTCTACGCGAAAATGTCCGACGAATTCGAACCCTTGTTCAGCTGGAGGGCATGATTAAAGATGAGAAGCTTCATCTAGGATCCGGGAGGGGCGGCGACTACGAGGTCTCCACCGTTGCCTACTATCGCTACGAACTAAGTCGGATGCCTTCGGATGCCCAATTGAGCGCTGATCTTGCCAATGTGATGAACAATTATGAACAATATGTGGAGCGCACCATAAATCAACAGGGCGAGGAAGAAGTCAGTGTGACAATGGAAAATATGCTCACGAACGTAGTAGTAGAGGATTCGGGGGGGTTAGATTTACCCACCCGCGACCGTCTGCAAGCCATCAAATCATACATCCTATTCAAAGGCTTTTCCTACCCGGATCATTTAATCGAGAACTTATACCTATCCCTTAAGTCTAAGCCGTTTGTAATCCTGGCGGGAGTGTCCGGCACGGGAAAGACGAAGCTTGTCGAGCTCTTTGCCGAGGCAATCGGCACAACAAGGGAAAATCGCCGCTATCAGCTTATCTCGGTTCGTCCGGACTGGAGCGATCCGACGGACTTAATTGGATATAAGGATCTTTCACAACAATTTCGGCCCGGCCCACTAACCGAAGTGTTGGTTATGGCTAGTAAACCAGAGAACCGAAGCAATCCGTACTTCATCTGCCTCGATGAAATGAATCTAGCTCGGGTCGAGCACTATTTTAGTGATCTGCTCAGCTTACTCGAGACGCAAAAATGGAACGGGGACGACATTGTAACAAGTGAGCTAATTGCGAAAAGCTCACTCGTTCTAGATGAGGATAAGGAACGCTACGGTGGCCTGTCTATTCCAGACAATGTTTATCTTATCGGCACCGTCAACATGGATGAAACCACGCATCCCTTTTCAAAAAAAGTGCTCGATCGCGCAAATACGATTGAATTTAACTATATTCAGTTAGACCAGCTGCCAGAGCTTAGTGCATCAGGTGAGCAAGCCCCAGATCCGCTGCCAGCTCCAAATTCATTCTTACGAGCAAATTACCTTCAGCTCACCGATGTTTATCAAGCGGGATCGCCTTATTTACCGTTAATCCGAGACACAACGGATGCATTAGTTCGAATTAACGGCATTTTGGAATCAATTCACTCCCATGTCGGCTTCCGTATTCGCGACGCAATCGCTTTTTATGTGGTTTACAATGTACAAGGGCAGCTGTTAGCCAAGGAAACTGCCTTCGACTTGCAACTTCTACAAAAAATCTTGCCTCGAATTCAGGGAAGCCAGGAATCGGTCCGTCAAGCCCTAATCCATTTGCTGGAAATCACACTCGATAAACAACTACCTACAGGTGAGTTGTCTGAAGATGCCTCGTCGCTTTGGAAAGATACTGCAGTCACCGTATCTTCAGCACGTTACAAATTAAGCTCTCGCAAATTGATCTATATGCTACGGAGGTTAGAAGAGGATGGATTTACTTCCTTCTGGCTCTCCTAATCGCCCGGTCGAACTGCTACGTATTTGTGCGAATCGCTTTACCCTTTATTTGCAGGGAAAGGCGTTTCATCCCACAGTGGAAAAGTTGCACTTGCATCGCCGAGAAAATGAACTTTGGACACAAGCGAACTTACAAGTACAGTCGCTTATGCATGGACTTGTAATTGAGTCGGTTCAAGTTTTTGACCCGATTCGAAGAGGGATGATCGACTGGCAGCCGGGCGATGTTTGTGCTCCTATCTTTTACGAGACACAGGTGTATGAAATGATTGTTGAACTCGTGGATGGAGAGCCACTGACGTTTTACCATGAGAATAGCAGTTTGAGGGAATCAGTATTGCCTAAAGGCAGCCGCTTACTTTCTGGCGTGCTTAACTTTGGTAACGAGGTTGGATACACGGAGTTAGAGCTTAGACTACATGGCACATCGATCTTCCGGCTGCAGCTTGAAATCTTTCCAACCAAGATGGACTATAAGAGGGATTATCAAGCTATTCTGACGGAAGTGAATTCACAGATTTATAATCTCAGCTTTGATTTCTTGCGCAAGACATACCAGATGACAGGTCTTAAGGAAACGAATCAACAAAGTCTGACGGAGTTTTGGACCATTATTCAGCATTTATTCGATCAACTAAAGCGAACGGTGGAACGGATACAAGCATCACCTCACTACAGGCTTCGCTCCGACCATCGTCTTGTTGATGCTGCACGGGTGAAAAGAGCGGGGAGAGCGGCGAATATGGCTCTTTTGACAAAACGTTCTCACTTACTTTCAGAACAAAAAAAGGGCATTGTCTCGATCGGTGACAAACGGTATTCCCCTCACCAACTGCTTGAAACGAAACGGTATATTGATTACGACACAAATGAGAATCGATTTGTTCGCTGGGTCCTCCTCCGGTTATCCGGAAAGCTGAGAGCCTTGAAGGGTCTGCTTCAACGTAAAAACTCTAGGGATCCAATTCTCCAGGGGAAGATTAATCGAATGCAAACCGAACTCCGGCGGCTCAAACAGTTCGATTTTCTACAAGTCGGCGATCTACGCCAGATGAATGTGACACTTGTATTACAGCTTGCTCCTGGCTATCGCGAGGTCTATAAATACTATCTCATGCTCATGAAGGGGTTATCGATCCATGACGATTTATTCCGTTTGTCGATGAAGGATCTGGCTGTTTTGTACGAGTACTGGTGCTTTCTTAAAATCCATGAGATTCTCGCCAACAAGTATACGCTTATTCGGCAGGATGTCATCAAGTTTAATCGAGGCGGACTTTTCGTCACCTTGGATAAAACAAAAGCCGGACGAATGGTCTATCGCCATCCACACAATGGTGAAGAGTTCACATTGTACTACAATCAGCTTTCTTTAGGAGATCGGAGCCAAACGATTTCTCAGCGTCCCGATAATGTTCTAACGCTGAAAAAACGAGATTCGAATGTGGAATATAAGTATGTGTTTGATGCAAAGTATCGTCTAAATCCGGCCTATGAGGGAACTTCTTACGAACAATTTTATAAGCTCCCTGGCCCGCAAGAAGATGATATTAATACCATGCATCGCTACCGAGATGCCATTGTTACGGAATCCAGAGACGAGCATCGACAGTTTGAACGAACGATGTTTGGGGCTTACGTTCTTTTCCCGTATCCGAATGAGGAGGAATATGTGAATCACAGGTTTTATAAGAGCATTGAACTGGTCAACGTAGGCGCAATTCCCTTCCTACCGGGCTCTACGCAATTAATGGAGAAGTTTTTAGACGAACTCATTCTAGATAGCCCAGAAAAAGCCTTTGAGCGTTCAACTCGGCCTAGAGGGACAACTGAATATTTTCAGGACAAATTTAAAAAAGAAAACATGCTGATCGGGGCTCTTAGTCATCCGGATCAACTGGAGGATTTAAAACGAGTTGGCTTCTATCATGTTCCGCTAAAACAGTTTAAATCCCATGCCGCATTAGGACAGTTAGAATATGTGGGGGTTTATCAGTCGAAGCGATTATTTGGGGATGAGCGCTCCGGGATACATTGGTGGGGTAGAATTGTGGAGTGGCAGGTTCTGCCACGGCAGGAAATTCGGGAGATTCCTTCTCGACGTGGGGCAAGCAGCGAGCTCTATGTGAAACTGATTGTGGAAAAGTGGCAAAAGCGAAACCAAGCTATTCTTCCGGGTGGGCATGGAGTGAAGAGTACGCTAATGACATCACTCTATATTTTTGAACGGGCACATGAAGTAGCGGAGCTGCGTTTAGAATCAGAGGAACAGCTTCGTCTCTGGCGAGAGGAAAGAAGGAAGGGAGTCATTCATGTGGCTTGGGATCAGCATCATGTAGACCAAGCCAATCAGTTAATCCGACTAACCCATAAAGGCACTTAAAAGTATGGAGTGCGAGGATACAAGCACATGGGAAAATACCAAAAGCCAAAGCCGGATCATCTCCGATCCAGCCTTGGCTTTTTAAGTTACTTTCTTCCTGCTTCTCCTGCGCTTCGCAAGCCTCTTGAACCGAGGCTTCGAACTCCTCCTCGTTCTGCGAGGCCAGCTTGTCGCCGTATTGGTCGAGGCGGTCCGGGCTGCTGGACGGCTCGTCGTTTATCGGCTTGCTGTTGCGTCCTGAGATGGATCTCCCTCCTTTCACGGCTCCTAATTCCCCCGTTCCGAAGAAAATCGATTCCTCCTCTTGCAACCGCAGGAAGGGTTTCCGGCCTTTCCTGCGAATGAATTTATGAGGAATTACCGCATCCAGGCTTGCCGAGAGAAAGGATCGATCTCATGCTGTTTTTCTACCAAGCGTTCCGCAAGATCGTCAGGCTTGATGGCCGGACGCTCGCCGTGTTCGCGGCGATTTTTTTCCTCCTCAGCCCGTTCGTCATCCAGGCGCTGGAGCCGGAGAAGTTCACGAGCTGGTTCCGCTCGCTCTGGTGGGTGATCGTGACGGCAACGACGGTCGGCTACGGCGATTATTTCCCGGTGACCGCTCCGGGCATGGTGTTCGGGATCGTCGTCATTTTTATCGGATTGTTCCTGATCGGCTCTATCGTCGGCAAGACGACGGAGAATTTCGTGAGCTGGAAAAAGCAGAGGGAGGAAGGCAGATTGGCTTACCAAGGCAAGGATCACTACGTCGTCATCGGCTGGTCGGAGGAAAAGATCCGTGACATGATCGAGGAGCTGCTGCTCGCCGATCCGGCGCGCGAGGTCGTGCTCGTCGCCAAGCTGGAGAAGACGCCGATGGCGGAGCATCGCGTCCATTACATCCAAGGCGACGCCACGGAGTACGCGACGCTGGACCGGGCGAACGTCTGCGCGTGCAAGGCGGTCGTCATCTTTTCCCCGGAGGGCGTGCATAATTCGTCGTTGGCGGACGGCCATACGCTGCTGATCGCGACGACGCTGGAGAGCTACGCGGCCCGCCAAGGCAAGGAAATCTACACGATCGCGGAGATCCTCAAGGAAAGCCATCGCCACAGCTTCCGCCATGCGAAGGTGGATGAGCTGATCCTGTCGCAGCAGTCGATCTCCCATCTGATCGCCAGCTCCACGGTGAACCAGGGCTCGTCGCGCCTGTTCATGAACCTGATGAGCAAGGACAGCGGGGACGAGCTGTACGGCATCGCCAAGCGGCCGGAATGGCGCACCTACAACGACGCTTACGAATGGCTGAAGGCGCGCGGCGCGCTGCTCGTCGCCGATGGCGACGACACGGGAATCATCCGCCGGCTCGGCGACACGATTCCGGAGAAGGCGCGGCTGTTCATCATCGCCGATACGGCGACGTACGAGGCGCTGACCGGCGATGGAGCCGGAGCGCACGCGCCGACGAGGCGGCAGACGCCTTGACGGATGCTCCGCGATCGGCTTGAGGCAGGGACTTGACACGGGAAAAAACGAGCGATCGTCGCTCGAACGTCCGTTCGAACCTGGGGGATGTCCATCTCTTTCCATATCATGAAATCAATCGAAAGATTGGGCTCTAAAAGGAGGAGATCGAACATGGAACGGAACGAGGGCGAAGCGAGGCGGATCCGGCTGGATGCGCGGTATCTCATGGAGCAGCTGGGGCTGCGCGGGCCGGAGGTAGAGAAGCTGCTGGCCGAGCTGGAGCTCGGCAATAACGGGCGAGAGGAAGCTGCGGCCGATCTCGAAAATTCCCCTGACGATGCCGATAGAAACAAGGATGAAAGTCCTGGCGAGGGAGGAAAATAGTCCCTGTTTGTAGAATGTTTTCCCTCGCGAGCGGCCCTTTGGCCGAACATCCATGAATGGCGGGGGGAATGCGACATGGCCGAGAAATCGAAATCGAGCAAGCTGCTGAGAGCCCTGTACCTGATCCAGGGCAAGCCCGGCATCACGACGACGGAGCTGGCGGAGCGGCTGGAAGTGACCAAGACGAGCGTACGCCGATATGTCGACGAGCTGAGCATGGTGACGACGCTGTCCGAGGAGGATCGGGGGCGCGGGATCGGGTACTATTTCCAAGGCAAGTTCGCCATGTATCCGCTCGACTTGACGGATGACGAGTTCATCGCGCTGTCGCTCGTGCCTTCGCTGGTCGATCCGGACAAGATGACGCCGGACTTTACGACGGCGCATGAGAAGATCCTGGCTGCGCATCGCATGGAAAAGCTGCAGCAGAAGCAGCAGGACCGCCTCATCGGCGACATCGCCGGCATCATCCAGATGGGCACGCCGGTCTACCGGCCCGAGAGCAAGAACCTGCTGCAGCCGATCATCGAGGCGATCCTCGAACAGAGGACGATCGCGACGGAGTACCACTCGCAGCACAGCAACGAGACGAAGCAGCGGGACATCGATCCTTACTGCATCGTGCCGCGCGATCTAAGGTTTTATCTAATTGGATACTGCCACCGGGCCGATGCGATCCGCACGTTCCGCATCAGCCGCTTTCTGGAGGTGGAGCCGACGGACCGCAGCTTCGACAAGGGCGAGTTCAACATCCGACAGCATCTGAAGCATACGTGGTCGATCGACCAGGGGGACAAAGAAGTCAAGTTCCGCGTCCGCTTCGCGCCTGATGTCGCGCGCTACGTGCAGGAGGAGGAGCTGTTTGTCCAGTCGTGGAGGAAGATGCAGGAGGACGGCAGCCTGCTGTTCGAGGCCACGGTGAACAATGAAAAGGAGTTCATCCGCTGGGTGCTGCAGTACGGCCCGTCCGCGGAGATCATCAAGCCGGAGTCCGCGCGGCAGTCCATGAGGGAGCAGATCGAGGCCTGGAGCCGGATGTACGGCTGAGCGGCATTTCGTCTTTCGTGGAGCGACCAGGGACAGACCCGTCCGCATCGGCGGAGCTGGGTCTTTTTATTTTTGGCTGGGGTTCTGCAGGCGAACGGATATTCGGAACGTCCCGTTGGCGCGCCGTTCCCCGATAATGGAGGAAAGCACGCGGTTAGCGGCAGCGGGGGGAATCGGCTTGGAAAAGGAAGAAAAGATGCATGTGACGCTGACGGGCATGGGCCATTGCTACGGGGCGTCGTTGCTGAAGCCCGGACTTGCGGTGGCGCTCGTCAAGGAGCCGGACCATCCGCTGGACGCGGAAGCGATCCGGGTGGAGCTGCCGCCGCTCGGCAAGATCGGCTACGTCGCCAACAGCACCCATACGGTGGCGCGGGGCTGCCTGAGCGCCGGCCGGCTGTACGACCGGATCGGGCGCAGCTGCCTCGGTACGGTGCGCTTCGTCTGGAAGGACGCGGCGATCGTGGAGCTGCGGCCGGATCTGGACGGGATGCCGGGCGCTTGGGCGGCGAGCGAGGCGTGGGGCGAGATCAAGTTCAAGCTCAAGCATGACCAGGCGGACGCGGAGTTCCTGGAGAGCGGAGGCCGGTAGGCCGAGCGGAATCAGGCAGGTTCAGGCGAGGAGAAGAAGGAGGCGGTGGCATGAGTGGCGGATGGAGCCGGGAGCTGGTCGAGCTGTCCCGGAGAGAGCCGTTTCGGCGGAAAATCGTGCTGGGGGACCGATACCAGCAAGCAGAGCAGTGGCTGGCGCGAGCGGCGGACGAAGCCGGACCGCTGCTCGGGATGGAGCCGGGCACGCTGCGCAGCGCGGCCTCGCGGCTGGCGCAGCCGGAGCTGGCGGCCCGCGGCCTCAGGCTGCTCGGGCCGGGCGAGACGTTGTGGCTCGTGCAGGCGCAGATGCAGCGGCTGGCGGAGGAGCCGGATGCTTATGTCGGGGCGGAGCTGCTGACGTCGGGCATCGTGGAGGCTTTTCACGATGCGGTGCAGGAGCTGCGTCTGGCGGGCGTCTCGTCCGCCTCGCTGCGCGCGGAGGCGTTCGTCGACGAGCGCAAGGGCCGTTATGTGCGGGAGCTGGTCGCCGGCTACGAGCAGGCGCTGCAAGCCTGCTGCTGCCGCGACTTCGCCGGGCTGCTGGAGCTGCTGCCGGAGCGGGAGGCGCAAATGGCAGAGGACGGCTCGGAGGAGCTGTACGTCGTGCCGGAGCTCGGCGGCTATGCGCCCGTCGAACGGAGGATGCTGGAGCGGATCGCCGGCTCCAGCACGCATGTGCTTGGCGCCGGCGAGGCCTTTCCCGCCTGCCTGGAGGGCAGGGCGGCGGGCCGCGGCGGCGCCGCGATGTTCCGCGCCGCCGGCAAGCTGGCGGAGGCGCGCGAGGCGCTGCGCCGGCTGCTCGGCGCGGAGCTGCCGCTGGATCGGGCGGAGATCGTGATCCCGCCGGACAGCGGCTATGAAGGCGCGGTGCAAGCGCTCTGCGCCGCGCTCGGGCTGCCGGCCACCTATGCGGCCGGCCGGCATGTGTCGCAAGCCCGCGCAGGACGGGCGGCGCTGGCTCTGCTCGACTGGGCCGGCGGCGGGTACGGCGCAGAGAGCCTGGCGCAGGCGCTCCGCCACGGCAGCATCTCGCTGCGGGCCTGGTCGGAGGAGCTCGGCTCCGGCGAGCTGGCGCGCGCGCTGGAGGAGCTCGGCTGGGGCCGCGAGCGTTACGAGCGGCTCGCGGCCGAAGGAGCCGCTGGGAACGAAGGCAGAGCGGAGACCGAAGGCAGGACGAAGGCCGGAGCTGCGGAGGGGGCCGAAGATGCGGCACAGGCGACTGATGAAGCTGCCGCGCGAGCTGCGGCAACGGAGCCGGCAGCTCCTGCGCTCCCGCTAGGTCCCGCTGACTTTGCGGCCCCGGCGCTCCCGAACGGCCCGCAAGGCGCCGCCTCTGCGGCACAAGAGCTCCTGAGCGGCCCGCTCGGCGCGCCCGCTTCCGAGGCGCGGACGCAGGCACGCGGCGTGCTGGCCGCGGTGTTCCGCGACCTGCTCGCCTGGCTGCCTGAGCCGCCTGGCGGCTGCTGGACGCCGCTGACGGTGCTGCGCGGCTTGAACGCTTTTCTCGCGGCTGCCGCTGTCGTCGCCTCGGAGGAGGACGCCGCTGTGCTGGCGGAGCTGCGGGCGCGGGAGCAGGAGCTTGAGCGCGTCCCGCTGCCGGAGCAGCCCGCCGGGCAGGCGCTGCGGCTCGTGCGCGGCCTCGTGCTCGGCATCCGCGTCGGCGCCTCCGGCCCGCAGGCCGGCAAGCTGCATGTGTCGACGCTGCCGGCAGGCGGCGAAAGCGGCCGTCCGGCGGTGTTCCTGCTCGGCATGAGCGATGCGGCCTGGTCGTCCTCGGTCCGCCAGGATCCGGTGCTGCTCGATGCCGAGCGCGCGGCGATCGGTGGCCTGCCGCTGTCGGCAGAGCGGGCCGCGCGCGCCGCGAGCGAGCGGGCGCTGCGGCTCGGACGGCTCGGCGCCGATACGTCGCTGACGCTCAGCTGGTCGTGCAGCGAGCCTGGCGGGCAGGCCGAGCTCGAACCTGCCTACGAGCTGCTGCAGGCGGCGCGGCTGCTGAGCGGCCAGCCGGAGCTGGACCGCAGCGGACTCGACCGCTGGCTTGGCGTCCCGGCCGGCTACGAGGCGGCCGCTGGCGGCCCGGCGATCGATGCGGCGGACCGCTGGCTGCAGCGGCTGGCCGCAGCCGAGCCCGGCACGGCGCCGAGCGCTCTCTGGCCTGCATCGGCCGATGCGCTGCCGCCCGCCTCTGCATCAGCATCAGCAGCAGCCGCGCCCGCCGCGCCTCCCGGCTATGCGCCGCCAGCCCGGCTGCGCAGCGGCCTCGATGCGTTGGCGCGAGCCTATCCGTCCGTCGCCTCGCGTCTCGAGGCGGGACGGCTGGCGGCGGCGGAGCGGCTGTCCGAGTACGAGGGCATGCTGCGGACCGGACGCTTCCCGCTCCGCTACGGGACGGGCGCGGAAGGCCATTTGAGCGTGACGCAGCTGGAGCGGTACGCCGATTGTCCGAAGCGGTTCTTTTACTCGACGGTCCTGAAGGTCCGCGCCAAGGACGCGCCGGAGCTCGACCGCACGCGCTGGCTCGACGCCGGTCAGAAAGGCGACCTGCTGCATCGGCTCTACCAGCTGTATCTCGCGGAGCTGGCCGACCGGTCCGGCCGCGGTCCGGTCACGCATGACGAGGCGCTGCTCGGACGGCTGACGGAGCAGGTGCTGCGGGAGTTCGAGGCCGCGGTGCCTGCTCCGAGTCCGGCGATCCGGGCCAAGGAGAGCGAGGCGGTCCGCCGCGACGCGGCAGTGTTCTATCGGAGCGAGCAGGGACGCGCTGGACGGCCGGCCTTTTTCGAGCTGGAGCTGCAGCAGGACGGCGGGCCGATGCCGGTCGTGCTGGCCAGCGGCCTGACGATGCGCGTGAAGGGCTTCATCGACCGCATCGACGAGCTCGCGCCCCATCGGTACAAGATCTACGACTACAAGACCGGCAATCCCCGCAAATACGACGAGAACGGCTATTTCGCCGGCGGCCGCCAGCTGCAGCATGCGCTCTACGCCGTGGCGGCGGAGCAGTACTTGCGCCGATCGGGCATCGACCCGGAGGCGGTCGTCGTTGAATCGGCGTACTATTTCCCGACGGAGCGGGGGCTCGGCCAGGAGATCTGCCGGCTGCAGAACCGGCGCGGAGAACTGGCGGAGCTGACGGGGCTGCTGCTGGCGTCGATCGAGGCGGGAGCGTTCCCGGCGCTGCCGGCCGACGAGCGGGCATGCGGCTGGTGCGACTATCGGGATGTGTGCGGACGCGAAGCCGAGGCGACGCGCGAGAAATGGAAGCTGCCGGACAACGAGGCGCTCGTCCGGCAGTTGAGGGAGGCGGAGAACTATGCTTGACGACCAGTCGGCCCGCGAGCGGATCCGCACGGATCTGGAGACGACGCTGCTCGTTGAGGCAGGGGCGGGCTCAGGCAAGACGACGTCGCTCGTCGGCCGCATGCTGAGCCTGATCGAGACCGGTGCGGCGCGGGCGGAGCAGATCGCGGCAATTACGTTCACGCGCAAGGCCGCGGACGAGCTGCGCGCCCGCTTCCGGCTGGCGCTGGAGCGGCGCATCCGCGAGACGGACGGCGAGCTGCGGCAGCGGCTGCGCCAGGCGCTGCAGGATGCCGACCGCTGCACGATGGCCACGATCCACTCCTTTTGCGGAAGGCTGCTGCGGGAGCGTCCGATCGAGGCGGGACTCGATCCGCAGTTCCGGGAGCTGGAGGAGGAAGAGGCGGAGACGCTCCTCCATGCCGCGTGGGACGACTACCTGGAGCGGCATCCGGGGCTGCCGGAAGCGCTGGAGCCGCTCGGCCTCCACGTGGAGGATCTGCGGCAGGTGTATGCGCGGGTGAATGGATATCGGGATGTCGAGATCGCGCTGGAGGACGTCCCGCGACCCGACTTCGACCGCATCCGCCTGTCGCTGCCGCCGCTGCTGGACGAGGCCGCGGCCTATCTGCCTTCGGCGCAGCCGGAGAGGGGCTGGGACTCGCTGCAGGAGGCGGTGCGCGACGGCCGCCGCCTGCTCCGGCTGCACGGCATGGAGGAGGAGCTGCGGATGCTCGATCTGGCGAAGCGGTTCGACCGCAAGCTCGAGGCGACGCAGAACCGCTGGACGGACAAAAAGAAAGCGAAGGAGCTCGGCGACCGCTTCAAGGAGTGGCAGCGGGACGTGCTGCAGCCATTCCTGCGCGGCTGGCGCGAGCATCTGTATCCGCAGGCGATCGCCTTCGTGCTGCCTGCTGTGGAGCATGCGGCGCGGCTGCGCGCCGAGCGGGGCGAGCTGGATTTCCAGGACCTGCTGCTTCGGGCGGCGGGGCTGCTGCGCGAGCATCCGGAGGTCCGGAGCTTTTTTGCGAAACGGTATGCGCGGCTGCTGATCGACGAGTTCCAGGATACCGATCCGATCCAGGCGGAGCTGATGTTCCTGCTCGCCGGCGCCGATCCCGCCCAGTCCGACTGGCGGCTCGCGGTGCCGCGGCCGGGCTCGCTGTTCGTCGTGGGCGATCCGAAGCAGTCGATCTACCGCTTCCGCCGGGCGGACATCTCGATCTACAACGCCGTCAAGCAGCGCATCGCAGCCTGCGGAGACGTGCTGCAGCTCGGCTCGAACTTCCGCTCGGCGCGGTCGCTGGGGGCGTTCGTCAACTATGAGTTCAACTCGCGCTTCCCGCGGACGGAGACGGAGCGGCAGGCATCGTTCGTGCCGATGGAGACGACGGCGCCGGATCCGGCCGACCGGCGCGCGGCGCATGGCGTCGCGATGGCGACGATCCCGAAGCTGCCCGGCGGCAAGGAAGCGGCGGCCCGCGCGGACTCGGATCGGATCGCCCGCTACGTGGCCTGGGCGTGCCGGGACGGCAACCTGCTGCTGCAGGAGCGGGAGGCGGACGGGGCGTGGCGCTTGCGGCCGGCGGAGCCGGGCGACTTTCTCGTGCTGCTCAAGAAACGGGAGTTCATCCAGCTGTACGCGGAAATGCTGGAGCGGTACGGCGTGCCGTCCGTCACCTCGGGCAGCTCGGCGCGCTACGGCGAGCTGGCGGCGCTGGCGCTGCTTGCCCGGGCGCTGAACGATCCGGAAGACCGGATCGCGCTGCTGGCGGCGCTCAAGGGACCGCTGCTCAGCGTCAGCGACAGCGCTTTGTACCACTACCGGATGGACGGCCATGCGCTGCGCTTGCGCGGCTTGCCGGAGCTGCAGGCGGTATCCGCGGAGGCGCGGCCGGTCCGGCTCGCGCTCGGCATGGCCGCCGGCTGGGCGGACATCGTGCGCGCTTCGCCGTCCGCGCTCGGCGCGTTGATGGCCATCGCGGAGCAGCTCGGGCTGCTGCCGCTCGCGGCATCGCTGCCGTCCGGCACGATGCGGGCGGGCACGCTGGTCGCGGTGCTGCATGCCCTGCAGGAAGACCCGCTCGCCTGCGGCAGCTGGCCGGCGCTGACGCGGCGGCTGGAGGCGCTCGCCTCCGAGGCCGGCGCCGAGTGCGGCGAGCTCTATGCCGGCCGCCGCAGCGCCGTGCGCGTCATGAACCTGCATAAGGCCAAGGGGCTGGAGGCGCCAGTCGTGCTGCTCGCCTGCCCGGCGGGCGAATTCGACCACGACGCGTCGGAGCATGTGGAGCGCCGCGGAGCGGACGGCAGGGGGAGGGCCTACTTCGCGGTCACGCGCCGCGCTCCCGGCAGCTACAAGGACGAGATCGTCGCCCAGCCGCCCGGCTGGGAGGAGCTGGCCGCCCGGGAGCGGGAGTTCCTGCTGGCGGAAAAGGAGCGCCTCCTCTACGTCGCCGCGACGCGCGCAAAGCAGCTGCTCGTCGTCAGCTGGACGGAGGACCGGCCGGCCGTCAATCCGTGGAGTCCGTTCGAGAGCAGCCTGCGGGATGCGCGCGAGCTGGACGTTCCCGAGCTGCCGCCGGCGGAGCGGGAGCGCTATGACGGCGTCCATGACGCGGCGGCGGAGGCGCGCGAGGCGGCCGAGCGGCTCGCCGGGCTCGCCGCGCCGACGTATCGCGCCGCCTCTGTAACCGAGCTGGCCAAGTCGGGGCAGCTCCAGCCTCCGCGGCCGGCCGAGGGGCGCGGCATGGCGTTCGGCAGCACGGTGCACCGCTGCCTCGAGCTGCTCGGCGCCGGCCGCCCGCTGGCGGAACTGGAGCCGAGCATCCGGCTCGCCGCCGCCGAGGAGGGCATGCCCGAGCGGCTGCTGCCGGATGTGCGCGCGATGCTGGCCGAGGTGCTGGCGCATCCGCTCTGGCAGCGGGCTGCCGCGGCCCGGCGGCGCGTGCACGAGCTGCAGCTGCGCGCGGTACGGCGCGGCGATGCCGCGGCAGGCGCAGCCCGTGCGTCCGGCGCGCCAGGAGCATCCGCAGCGCCAGGAACGTCCGGCGCCTCTGCGCCGGGTCCTGGCGCTGACGGCGGGGCCGCCGCTTCGCTTGCCGCGGCTTCTTCCCTGCCGGACCTCCACCTCAAGGGCATTGTCGACTTCCTGTTCGAAGAAGACGACGGCTGGGTCGTCGTCGATTTCAAGACCGACGTGCATGAGCCGGAGCAGGAGGGGCTTTTCGCCGCTTTCTATCGCCCTCAGCTAGAGGCTTATCGGGAATTGCTGGAGCAGGAGTTCGGGCTGCTGGTCAAGGAGATCGGCCTCTATTTCCTGCACACGGGCCGGTACGCGGCGCTCTAGCCCCCGCCTTCTGCCCGACTTCCGGCTCCGCCCGCGGGCCGATGCCCGGCTGCGGACAGCGTGATAAGCTGAGTCCATATCCGTCTATTTGAAGGGAGAATGGTCTTATGAACAGCGATACGGGCAGGGAGATTCGGCTGGCGGGCATCGGCACGGTGGAGGGCGGCAGGGCGGAGCGCACGATCATCGACGGCATGGGCAAGGTGACGGGCGACCTCGACAGCGGAGCGGTCATCGTGAACGGCCAGGCGACGTTCAAGGGCTCGGTGCAGGCGGAGCACGCGGAGATCAACGGTCTGGCGGGCATTCACGGCGGATTGAGGACGAAGAAATGCCGCGTGGAGGGCAAGCTGACGGTGGAGGAATCGCTGGAAGCGGACGAGGCGGCGGTCAACGGCAGCCTCACGGTGCACGGACCGTGCCGAATCGGCCGCCTGCTGTCGCACGGCAAGCTTCAGCTCGACGCGCTGAACGGCGACGAGATCCGGCTGGAGCTTCAGGGCGGCAGCAGCATCCGCGAGCTGTCGGCCCGCTTCATCCAGACCAAGGCCTCAAGCAGCGACCAGCACGGCTGGCAGAAGCTGCTGCCGCTGCCCGCCATCCAGAACCGGCTGCTGGCGCAGACGATCGAGGGCGAGGAGATCGTCTTGGAGCATGTGACGGCGAGCCTCGTGCGCGGGGTCAGGGTGCGGATCGGTCCGGGCTGCGAGATCGGCCGGGTCGAATATACGGAGCAATTCGAGCGGCATGCGGATGCGCGCGTCGACAGCGAAGTCCGTCTGACCTGATCGAGAGGGCGAGTGCCGCATGGCGGCGAAAACTCATGACGAGCCGCTCCGCCCGTCTCTGACAGGGACAGGCGCGACTGGCGGCGGCAGCTATGAGAAGGCTCCCGTGCTCGGCGACGCCGTCGTGCACGGGCCGCTTTTTTAGTTTCCGAACGGCCGCAGCCCCCGCCGGCCGATGGAGCCCAGGAGTAGAAGTCGCCGCAGCTGGGAGAGCGAGCTCCTCAAGCCGTTTCCGTCACACCCTCCCTCTCGCCGCGCCCATTCCGCACGGGCGGCGCGGAGCCGAGCATATACTGGCAGCAACCTGTTTTTACGACTGGAGGTGCGGGCCCGATGGTCCACCAGCTCGCGAATACGATCCGCCCCTGCGGAGACGAAGGGCGATGAAGCTGCTGCTCGTCTTCTCGACGCCGAGCGGGGGCATGGAGACGCTCAACCGCATCCGCTCCCGGGCGCTCGCCGCAAGCGGCGTCGACTGCCACGTCCTGTATACGAACGAAGGCAGCGGCCTGCAGAACGCCCCCGGCGCGACCGTGCTCGTCTACCGCGATTCGACAGACATCCTGGAGCTGATCCGCCGGGAGGGCTACGACATGATCGTCGTCTGCTCGCATGTCGTCCTGCTGGAGCAGATCCGGCTCAGCGGCTACGCCGGCCGCCTCGTGTTCGAGGTCCAAGGGCTCGGCACGCCGCAGCAGGCCGAGGAATTCCTGCGCGACTACGGCAGCGTGCTGCGCTTTTGCGCGGACGGCCTTTTGTACCCCGTGACGGGCCATCTGCAGGCGATGTTCGGCGGCGCTTATCCGGAGCTGCCGCAGTTCTGCTTCGACGATCCGCTCGACACGGACAGCTTCGGCTACTCGCGTTTCCCGGTCGTGCCGTACCCGATCCTCGGCTGGATCGGACGGATCGAGCCCAACAAAAACTGGCGCGAGTTCGCGGCGATCGCGGAAGCGCTCGTGCCGGCTTTCCCGCAGCTGGCGCTGTGGATGTTCGAGGATGCGAGCCTGTACGATCCGGCCGAGCGCCAGGCGTTCGAGCAGTGGCGCCGCATCTCCCCCGTCGCCGGGCGGCTGACGCTGCGCTCCAACGTGCCTCATTCGCAGATGGCCGATTATCTCAGCCTGATCGGCGATTCGGGCGGGCTGCTCGTCTCCTGCTCGATCCGCGAAGGCTTCGGCTACGCGGTCGCGGAGGCGCTGCTCTGCCGCTGCCCGGTGCTGGCGACCGACTCCGGCGGGGTGACGCGCTTCATCTCGCCGGGTCAGACGGGGGAGCTGTACCCGCTCGGCGACATCGGCGCGGCTGCGGCCGGCGCCTACCGCCTCATGCAGGACGTCGCCTATCGGGAGAGCATCCGCGTCCAGGGCGAGCGCCATATCCGCGAGCGCTTCTCGGCTGCGGCCTATGTCGCTCATTTCCACGCGATGCTCCAGGCGATGCAGGCGGTCCAGCCCAAGCGGCCTTGAGGCGCGGGTCGGCGGCGCTCCGGCCTTGCGCCGAAGGGGCTCGCCCGGTAGAATGGGTCGTAGTTTTTTCCGGCGGCTCGCCGCCAGGCATCGACCCCGAGGTGAACGAAGATGAAACTTCCGGCTTCCTTCGAATCGCGCATGAAGGACCTGCTGCAAGACGAATACGAGGCGTTCCGCCGCAGCTGCGAGCAGCCGCGGGCGCAGGCGCTGCGCGTCAATACGCTCAAGCTTTCGGCCGAGGACTTCCTCGCCGTCCAGCCGTTCCGGCTGGAGCCGGTGCCGTGGGCTCCGGCAGGCTTCTATTATGATGGCGAAGAGGACCGTCCCGGCCGGCATCCGTGGCATGAGGCGGGCCTCTATTACATTCAGGAGCCGAGCGCGATGGCCGTCGCCGAGCTGGCCGCTCCGCAGCCGGGCGAGCGCGTGCTCGATCTATGCGCCGCGCCCGGCGGCAAGACGACGCATCTGGCCCAGCTGATGCGGGGCGAGGGGCTGCTCGTCGCCAACGAGCCGCATCCGGCGCGGGCGAAGATCCTGTCGCAGAACGTGGAGCGCATGGGCGTCCCGCATGCGGTCGTGACGAGCGAGCTGCCGGATCGGCTGTCGCCTCGATTCCCGGCCTTTTTCGACCGGATCGTCGTGGACGCTCCATGCTCCGGCGAGGGCATGTTCCGCAAGGACCCGGACGCCTGCGCGCAGTGGAGCCCGGACCATGTGCGGCTATGCGCGGCGCGGCAGGAAGACATCCTGCGCCATGCGGCGCTCATGCTGCGTCCCGGCGGCACGCTCGTCTACTCCACCTGCACGTTCGCTCCGGAGGAAAATGAAGGCGCCATAAGCCGCTTCCTGCGGGAGCATCCGGAGTTCTCCGTCGCGGCCGCGCAGCGGCAGGACGGCTTCGGGAGCGGCCGGCCCGACTGGACCGCCGACCCCGCGCCGGGACTGGAGCATACGGTGCGGATCTGGCCGCATCGGACGCGCGGCGAGGGCCACTACGCCGCGGTGCTGCGCAAGGCGGAGGAGGCGCCTGCGGGCGGCGCCAAGCTGAAGCTGGAGACGGGCCTGCGGCGGGACAAGCTGCCGGAGCCTTTTCAGCGCTTCGCCGAAGAGTCGCTCGCGGAGCAGCCGCAAGGGAGGATGCTCCTGTTCGGCGACCAGCTGTACGCGCTGCCGGAGGGCATGCCTGAGCTCGCGGGGCTGAAGGTGCTGCGGCCGGGCTTGCATCTCGGCACGCTCAAGAAGAACCGCTTCGAGCCGTCCCACGCGCTTGCGCTGGCGCTCCGGCCGAGCCAGGCGCGGCATGCCGCCGACCTGCAGCTCGGCTCGGCGGAGCTGGCGGCCTACCTGCGAGGCGAAGCGATCGCGGGCGGCGGAGCGAAGGGCTGGCAGCTCGTGCTCGCTTCCGGCTATCCGATTGGCTGGGGCAAGCTGGCGGACGGGCAGCTCAAGAATCATTTCCCGAAAGGGCTGCGCTGGACGGGAGTCCCGGCGAAATAGCCCGGAATGCCTCAGTCGAAACGGGAACAAATGTTCGAAATGCGACTAGGCAATTTCCCTTCCGCAAGGTATACTGGACGAAGTCAAGCATTCGGGAGGGCAGAGCGATGGAGCAGATGCTGGAGCGGATCATGTCGACGCTGGAGGGAATGAACGGCCGCTTCGATCGGATCGACGAACGGTTGGACAAGATGGATCAGCGCTTGGATAAGATGGACGAGCGTTTGGAGGCGGTCGAGCAGCGTCTGGACGGCGTGGACCAGCGTCTGGGAGCGGTCGAGCAGCGTCTGGACGATGTGGACCAGCGTCTGGGAGCGGTCGAGCAGCGTCTGGACGGCATGGACCAGCGTCTGGGAGCGGTCGAGCAGCGTCTGGACGACGTGGACCAGCGGCTGGGTCGCCTTGAAGAAGACGTCGATTCGCTTCAGACCCAGGTCGCGACGCTGAACGGACAGGTCTTTTCGCTCCACGAAAAGGTGGATGCCTACCATCTGGAGAATATTGCCGCAGACGAGAAGCTGCTGAGCGAGATCATTCCCCTCCGTGGAAATGTAGAATTCCAGGATCACAAGATCATGCAGGTGGAGAAGGAGATATTCTTCCTCAAGAAACAGCATGCTTGAGCCGGGTTCCTGAAGAGGACAGCTCGGCACTGCGCATCATCATCGCTCCAGGATGTGCCCCGACAGCGGGACGTAGCAGAGGCCGCCTCCGCTTCGTCCCGCTTCGCTTTCCGGCTCAATGAAGCTGAAGCCCCGCCGCCACGTTGACCGTGAACGAGCCGCTGGCCGCCGGCCGCCAGCCGTCAGCTCCGGCCGCGACCATCAGGATGAGGCCGCCCGGCAGCGCCGCTGCGGCGAATCCCGTCCATGATTTCATCGTCATAGGTGCAGCTCCCTTCTCGATCTGACGCTCCATTCTAGCCGGCCTCCGGCAGGACGGCGATTGACGGATGTTAACAGGAGCGGCGCGGAATGGCGATGTAAGAAGGAAAAGAAATCCGTTCAGGAGGTTCTCATGGATGTTCAAACAGGCTGGCGGCCTCCGCTCGCCAAAATAACGAAGCCGCAAGGCGGACTCGCCGGACTGACGGCCCGCCCCCGGCTGATCCGGATGCTGGAGCAAGGCGCCTCCTGCCGGCTCGTGACCGTCTGCGCCCCCGCCGGCTACGGCAAGACGACGCTGCTCCGCCAGTGGGCGGAGCAGGCCGGCCGCCCTGTCGCCTGGCTGTCGCTCGACGAGGCGGATGACGACGCTCCGCGCTTCTGGCGTCTGGTCGCGTTCGCTCTTTCGCAGGCGCTGCCGCCGAATTCGCTGCGACGCAGCCTTCCGCTCAGCTCGGCGCTGCCATCCTTGTCCGTTTCGGCTTTTCTGGACGCCCTCATCGGCGAGCTGGCGGAGGCCGGGGGCCGGATCGTCCTGGTGCTGGACGACATCCATCTCATCCGGGATGCGGGCATCCTGGAGCCGCTCGGCTACTGGCTCCG
The DNA here is from genome assembly GCF_037965485.1 of Paenibacillus sp. FSL W8-1187. Classification (NCBI taxonomy): domain Bacteria; kingdom Bacillati; phylum Bacillota; class Bacilli; order Caryophanales; family Paenibacillaceae; genus Paenibacillus; species Paenibacillus sp. FSL W8-1187. The sequence continues at coordinate 4,633,346 of NZ_CP150181.1, read as the reverse complement.
CTACTTGCCGCCAGGCGCCGCCGTCGTAGCGGCAGGCCGCTCGGCGCCGCGCGTCGGCGGCTCCAGATGGGCGGCCGAAGGCAAGCGGCTCGACCTGTCGGCGGCGGAAATCGCTTTCACCGAGGACGAGGCGGGCGCGTACCTGGACGCGGCGTTTCCCGGCACGTTCACTCCGGCCCAGCAGCTCCGCCTGCATCAGGCGACGGAAGGATGGGCGGCCGGCCTCCAGCTGTCGGGACTGTCCGGCGCGGCATCGCTCGGCCTCGAAGCGGGCGGGGAGGAGCTGGCGGCGTTCCTTATGGAGGAAGCCTACGGCCGCTTGCCGGATGAGCTGAAGCAGTTCCTGCTCCGTTCGGCGCTGCCGGAGCGGATCGACTCGGAGCTGGCTGCGGCCGCGGCAGGATGCGGCCGGGAGGAGGCGGAGGCGCTGCTCGGCCGCGTGCGGCGCGACAGCCTGTTCCTGCTGCCGGCCGGAGCGGATGGATGGCATCGCTACCATGCGCTGTTCCGCGGCTTCCTGCTGAGGCGGCCGGAGCTGTCCGACGTCAGCCGCCGGGACGCGCTGCAGCGCTGCGCCCTGGAGCTCGATCGGCGGGGGCTGGCTGCGGAGGCGATCGGCTGCGCGCTGAGCGCCGGCGACGGCAAGTGGAGCTCGGACAAGCTCGATGCCTTTGCCGCGCAGGCGCTGCGGCAGGGGGAGGGGCGCAGCCTGCTCGGCCTGCTGGAGCGGCTGGCGGAGCTGCGCGAGCTGACCGCCGAGCAGCAGCTGCTGCAGGCCTATCTGCTGGCTGTCGGCGGGAGCTTCGAGGCTGCCGGGGCGGCGATGGCGGGAGCGCGGCGCATCGCCGAGCGCCTTGAGCCGGGCCAAGAGCGGAGCCGGCTGAGCAGCGGGCTGCTGTTCGTCGAGTCCAACCGCATCTTCTTCGGCGGACGCTTCGAGCTGTGGCAGCAGCTGGCGGACCGCGCGGGCAGGGAGCTGCTGCCGGCGGAGGGGATGTATTTCAACGTCGACTTCAACCGCTCGGAGCCTCAGGTAAGGCGCGCGGACATCGGAATGAAGGGCGTGCTGAGTCCCGATACGGAGGCGATCGGCCGCCAGTTCGCCGGGATGCTGGATGAAGGCGGCTGGGGCGGCAGCCTGGTGAGCCTGTACGTGAGGCTTGCGCTGGCTGAAGGCTACTTCGAGTGGAATCGGCTGGAGGAGTGCCGGACGCTGCTCGCAGGCGTGCAGCAGGACCGGTCCGCGCGCCTGACAGCCGGCCTGGCGGTGCCCGCGGCCATCCTGCAGGCCCAGCTCGATGCCGCCGACGGCAAGCTCGACGCCGCCTTGAATGAGCTGCTTGCCGCCGAGCGGCTGGAGGCGGCGCTGGAGCCCCAGTGGCAGGCGGGCCTCATCGCGGCGAGAGCCCGGCTGCTGCTGCAGGCCGGGCAGCCTGCGGCGGCCGGGAAGGCGCTCGCCTCGCTCGGCCTTCCCGGCAAGGAGCCGCCGGCTTACCATCGCGAGTTCGAGCTTATGACGCTGGTCCGCCTGCTGCTGAGCCAGCGCAGGCTGGAGCGGGCGCTGCGCCTGCTGGACGCCTTGGAGCGGCTGCAGCGGCGCGAGGGGCTTGTATCGGGACTGGCGGAGACCGCTGCGCTGCGGGCGCTCGCGGAGCAGGGCAGAGGCCGCCAGACGGAGGCGCTGCGGGCAATCGGACAGGCGCTGGCCATCGGGGAGGCGAACGGCTACGTCAGGCTGTTCGTCGCCGAAGGCGCGCCGATGCGCAAGCTGCTTGCCGCGTTCCGGGCCCGCGCTGACGGGCCGCCCAGCGGCAGCGAGCCGCGGAGCGCTTATGTCGAGCGGCTGCTGGGCGCGTTCGATTACGCCCCGCCGCGCGTGCTGGAGGCTGCTGCGCCGCTGGCGGAGCCGCTGACGGAGCAGGAGCTGATCCTGCTCCGCCATCTGGCGGACGGCGCCGCCAACCGCGAGATCGCGGACAGCCTCGGCTTGACGCCCGGCACCGTCCGCGTCTACCTGTCGCGGCTGTACGCCAAGCTCGGCGTCGCCTCGCGGCTGCAGGCCGTGCACGCGGCGCAGGAGCTGCGGCTGCTGCGCGGAAGCTAGAGGTCGTCCGCGCGCCGGGGCATTTCGGCGGCCGACGGCGAGAGCCGACGAGGGCGCTACGGCGGCCGTCCATCCGGAAATTGCACTCTAGCGGCAAGACAGCGCCAGGAAGCGCCGCCGGCGCAGACGCCTCTCGGGCAGCTCGATTGCAGCCGCCCTGATTGGAAAAGGCTGTTCCCCGTCCGTCGGACGGAAGGAACAGCCTTTTTCAATTCACAGATCGTCTAAGGCTGCGCCAGCCCTAGCCCCAGCTCCGCGAGCGGGATGTCGGCGATCGAGCCGACGATCCAGTCGGCCTCGGACAGATCCTGCTGGCCGGAGTTCGGGTTGCGCAGTCCGATCGCGCGCATGCCCGCCGCCTTGGCGGCGCGGACTCCGTTGCGCGAATCCTCCAGCACGACGCAGGCGTCCGGCGACACGCCCAGCTGACGAGCCGCTTCCCGGTACACATCCGGCGCGGGCTTGCCCATCGGCACTTCCTCGCCGCTGACGATGCAGCCGAATTTGTCCAGCAGGCCGAACTGGCCGAGCACCGCCTCGATGAAGACGCGCGGCGAGGACGAGGCGACGCCGATCCGCACGCCAGCGGCGAGCAAGGCGTCGATCAGCTCCGCGATGCCGTCCATCGCGGTCAGGCCGCTGGCGGCCAGCGCCTCCAGCTTGCGGTTCATCTGGAGCTCGATGATTTCGGCGATGGAAGGCTCGAAGCCGAACTGAGCCCGCAGCCGCTTCCACATTTCCGGATTGGTCATGCCGACGTAAGGCTCCAGCCCGTGCTGGTCGATTTCCACGCCGAGCGCGCGGACCGTTTCGATGTCGACGGCGAAGTGCAGCGGCTCACTGTCGATGATGACGCCGTCCATGTCGAACAAAAAGGCTTGCTGAGTCATATCTACATTCCCCCCGAGTTAGTCGCGATGCTTGAATGGGTGGTGTCGTTCGCTCTCCGAAGCGTCCGGCGCAGCGAATGCGCGCCAGTCGATGCCGGCGGCCAGGCTGAGCAGCAGCGTCCAGAGCAGATAAGCGGCGGCCGCCAGCAGCAGCAACATGCCGAACACCGGGCCGGGCATTTCCCCCCGGTCGGCGAACGGCACGGAGAGCAGCAGGCTTGCCGCGGCGAGATGGAGCAGCAGGCGCAGCGCGGCCCTGCTCGCGCCGGCTATGCGGACGCGCCGGCTTTTCGAATCGAATCGGTGCTTGCCGCTAATGCGGATCCCTCCTTTGTTGGGGGAGAAGAGGCGCCGGCCGCTGTGATCGGCGTCCTCTTCTTTCCTCGTACACTGCGCCTGCGGACGCGAGCCTCCTCCAGCCGGGCCGCCGCTAGCTCAAGTCCGGCTCACGACCGGGATCCACAGCTCGTTGCGGTTCTCCTCCGGCGGGAGATACGCCTCCACCGCAGGCAGACCCGCCAGCTCGTAGCCGGCGGAGGGCACCCATTCGCGGTAAAAGCGGCTCCAGACTTCCTGCAGCGCCTCCGGCGGTCCGGCCGCCTCGAACACCGCCCACAGCGAGGCGGGAAACTCCAGCTCGCGCCAGCCCTCCGGCAAGGCCTCGCGAGAGACGCAGCCGAGGATGTAGTCGAAGCGCTCCCCCTCGCCCCAGCTGCCGCCGGCGCAGATGCCGAGGATGCCCGGCGGCCGCCCGCCCGGCTCTCCCAGCTCGAGGAAGCGCGCGAACGCTCCTTCCGCGGCGGCTTTCTGCCATAGCTGCGGCACCTCCGAAAAGGCCTCGCTCATCTGCACGCTCGTGCCCATCCCGATCGCGCGGAACGCGGGCAGCTTCTCCATCCGATAATTCATGTCAGATCCTCCCTGAGCTTCGAATCGAAAGGCGAGGCGAGGGAAGGCCAGCAGACGCGCTCCGGGCCGCCGCGCCTCGGAAGGCGAGAGGCCGTGCTGCTGGCGGAACGCTCGGGCGAATGCTTCCGGCGACTCGTAGCCGTAGCGCAGCGCGATGTCGATCACCTTGCCTCCTTCCGCCTGAAGGTCGGCCGCCGCGAGCGTCAGCCTGCGCCTGCGCACGTAATCCGCGAGCGTCATGCCCGCGAGATAGGAGAACATCCGCTGAAAATGATAGGCTGGGCAGCCCGCCCGGCGCGCCGCCTCGGCATAGGAAACCTCTCCGCGGAGGCCGCTCTCGAGGCACTCGACCGCTTCATTCATCTTGCTGGACCAATCCATGCTCCACGACCTTTCGTTCTTCAAGCCTACCAGGCTTCTACGCCGCTGTGCCTAGCATCAGACGCGCGTCTGCGGCTAGCCCGCATCGCCAGCCAAGGCAGCCGTTCCTTCTATTCTGCTCTCCCCCCGGGCCTATCCGCAACTATTTCGCTTGACGCGGAGTATACATTCGATTAATATCTAATTAGATTAATATCTAATCTAAATGAGGAATCGTCATGCAGCTGGAAAAAGTCGTCGCCTATCATAAGGCGCTTGCCGATCCGACCCGCATCCGCATGCTGATCCTGCTGGCGGACGGAGAGCGCAACGGCCTGGAGCTGGCCGAGCGGCTGTCGCTCGCGCCGGCGACGATCACCCATCATGCCGCCAAGCTCCGGGAAGCCGGGCTCGTCGGGGAGCGGCGGGAGAAGAATGCGATTTATTTTTCGCTGAACGAATACTTCCTGCGCGATGGAGCGGACGCGGCGATGGAGCTGATCCTCCGGTCGCGTGCAGGCGCGAGGAGAGAGGAGAGGGGCATGGACGAACAAAGAGAATTCGAAGAGCAGGCGCGCCGCGAAGAGCTGGAGAAGTACCGAAGCGGCGTGCTGCGCAGCTTTTTCGATCGGGAAGGCAGGCTGAAGAACATCCCGGCCCAGCTGAAGAAAAAGCTCGTCGTCCTGGAGCATCTGGCGCAGAAGCTGGAGCCGGGACGCAAGTATCCGGAGAAGGACATCAACGCGTTCATCCGCGAGTTCCATCCGGACTTCGCCACGCTGAGGCGCGAGTTCATCATGCAGCAGTACCTGTTCCGCGAGAAGGAGATCTACGAGCTCAACCCGGCCGAGATGTGGCCGCGCTGGGCGGAGCTTTCCTAGCCTGCTCGGCAGGCGGCTTGCAGCCGCAGCCCTTCCGCTTTTGCAGCCCGCCGCGCGCGGGCTGTTTCCCGTTGGCCGCTCCTTACGCACCGCCTGGCAGCGTCATTTTCTGAAAGCCGGCCGGGAACGGCTTCAGCCGTTTTCGCCCCTAGCCGCGCAGGCGCCGATCGGATATGCTGTCGGTATCGGAAAGGGGAAGAGAGAAATGGACATCTACGCGCATCCGCCGCTGACGAAGCAGGCGATCGCGCTCGGCCTGAAGGAGCTGGGCGTCAAGGAGGGCATGACGCTGCTCGTGCACTCGTCGATGAAGTCGTTCGGACGGTGGATTCCCGGCGGCAGCCAGGCTGTCGTCGAGGCGCTGGAGGAGGCGGCCGGGGCGTCCGGCACGATCGTCATGCCGACCCAGACGGCGGATCTGTCCGAGCCGTCGGCCTGGAGCCGGCCGCCGGTGCCGGAATCGTGGTGGCCGGTCATCCGCGCGGAGATGCCGCCGTTCCGCCCGGATCTGACGCCGACGCGGGCGATGGGAGCGGTCGTCGAGGCGTTCCGGCGCCGCGATGGCGCGCGGCGCAGCGCGCATCCGCAGGTGAGCTTCGCCGCCCGCGGACCGCTCGCCGAGGCGATCGCCTTGGAGCATCCGCTCGTTCCTCCGCTTGGCGAGCCTTCGCCGCTTGGCCGCCTTTATGAGCATGGAGCTCATGTGCTGCTGCTCGGCGTCGGCCATGTCAACAGCACGTCGCTTCATCTGGCGGAGCATCGGGCCGATTGGCCGGGCAAAAGGATGAATCGCCAAGGCGCGCCGATGCTCGTCCAGGGCGAGCGCCGCTGGGTCGAGTACGAGGAGCTCGCCTATGACGACAGCGACTTCGAGGCGATCGGCGAGGCGTTCGAGGCGTCGCATCCGCAGGCGCGCCGCCTGACGATCGGAGACTGCCTCGCCCGGCTCATGCCGATGCGGGAGCTCGTCGACTTCGCGGCGGAGCGGATGGCGCTTCGCGGCGCCGGCAGCTCCGGGGCGGAGCCGGGCTCCGCGTCGGAGTGAAGGCCTTCCTTGGCGGAGCCTGACCGGGGATCTCTAGCTTGGAACGGATCGGGCGGAGCCTTCCTTCGATAGGACCTCCGCCAGAGTCGGGAAGCGTCCGACGACCGCCTTCATCTGGCGGCCGCGGCGCTTTTTTTCGTTGCCTGCGGAGGAGCCGGACCGACGGCGCGGTTGTGCCCGGCGCAGGCGGCATGCTATCCTGCTTGATGACAAGCCCGATCGGCAGCCGCCGACGGGAGCAAAGGAGACCTGCATCATGAGCAAGGGCGCATTCATGGGAGAGGACCGGCAGGCTTGGCTGGACTCGTTTTCCTTCTCGATTCCGCTGAAGATCCGCTATTGCGAGACGGACATGCTGGGGCATGTCAATAATGTGAGCTATTTCATGTACTTCGAGCAGGGAAGGATCGAGTACTTCGAGAATTTGGAGCTGACGGAAGATTTATTCAGTCAAAAGACCGTATCCGTCGTCGCCGATCTAGAGTGCCAGTACCTGGATCAGATCTACCTCAAGGACGCGCTGCGCCTGCATGTCAAGACGGCGCGGCTCGGCCGCTCGTCGATCGACATCCAGTATGCGCTGACGGTGGACGGCAAGCTCAAGGCCGGCGGCCGGGGCGCGATCGTCCTGATCGACACGGCCGCCGGCCGGCCGACGCCGATTCCCGACCATGCGCGCGAGGCGATCCGCCGATTCGAGGGCCCGCGGCTGGAGGAGTAGCCCGCCGTAGAGCGTGTCTGCAACCCCGCCCTAGGTCCAGGTGCAAAAACCGGCTGCGGCCCGAAGGCGGCGGAAGCCGGCCGAGGTAAGCTTTTCTTCAGGGAGATTCGTACATCATGTGGCGGAAAAGCTTCGCAGACTATTTTTCGCCCTTGTCCCGTATGTATATCGTAGCGAGCCGCTCTCGGTCCCGAGAGACGCCCCGGGCAGGGCGGCCGCAGCCAGAGGAGGAAGCGTACGTGCACGCGAGCAGCCAGCAACGAATTCTTGTCCTGACCGGGACGCTGGGCGAGGGCCACAACCAGGCCGCGCGGGCGATCGCGGAGGCGGCCGCGGGAGCCGCGCCGAACGCCGAGACGACGATCGTGGACTATATGAAATGGACCCATCCGAAGCTTCACTCGGTCGGACGCTTCTGCTACATGCAGGGCATCAAGGGACTGCCGTCGGTGTACGGCGTCCTGTACCGGGCGACGCGCGAGGAGAACCGGCTGTCGACGCTGTTCAAGCAGCTGCGCACCTTCCGCACGGAGCGCATGCTGCAGCTGCTCGAGGAGCTCCGGCCGACGGTCGTCGTCTGCACGTTTCCGGCCGCTGCCGCAGCGATGTCCCATCTGCGGCTCCAGCGGCTGACGCGCGTGCCGACCGTCACCGTGCTCACCGACTACGCTCGGCACAGCTACTGGATCCATCCCGGCACCGACCGCTACATCGTCGGCGCCGAGCCGATCCGCCAGGCGCTCATCGCGAGCGGCGTGTCGCCGTCGCGCGTCGTCGCGACCGGCATCCCGGTGCGCCGCCAGTTCGGCCAGCGCCATGACCGCGCGGAGCTGCGGCGCAAGCACGGCCTCGATCCGCAGCTGCCGACGATCCTCGTCATGGGCGGCGGCGACGGCCTCATCGGCCGCAGCGTCATGCGCCTCGTCGAGGAGCAGGACGGCCTGCCGCGCGCGCAGTTCGTCATCGTCTGCGGCCGCAACGAGCGGCTGCGCCGCCAGCTGCAGGAGCGGCTGCGCAGCGTCGGGGACGCCCACCGAATCGTCGTGACCGGGTACGTGCCGCATGTGCACGAGCTGATGGCGGCGGCCGACGTCATGGTGACCAAGCCGGGCGGGCTGACCGTCTCCGAGGCGCTCGCGCAGGAGCTGCCGATGATCCTGTTCAAGCCGATTCCGGGACAGGAGCAGGAAAATTCCGCATACCTGGCCGGCCTTGGCGCCGCTCTGGAGGCGAGCAGCCGCGGCGAGCTGATGGACCAGCTGCGCGCGGTGCTCGAGCATGCGGCGCTGCGCGACCGGCTTCGCCGCAACGCGTCGCGCCACAAGCCGGTCGCGGGCGCGAGCCGCGCGCTCCAGGCGATCCTGGAGCTGCAGGATCCCCGCCGCGCGCCGGCGGATGTCGCGGCATCCGCGCTGGACGCGGCGGTCGTCGCGGCCGTCGCCGGCGGCGCCGCGCTGCAAGCCTCCGCCTCGGCTGTAGCGCAGGCTTGAGAGCGGGCGGGCCATCGTTTCAGAGAAGGAGCCGAATGACGACGACGTCATTCGGCTTTTTTAGCGTGGAAAAAATGTCTATCTTCGCGTGTGGATGAGATTGAGGGAGGGAAACGAACAGGGGAGGCTGCAATGATTTCGGGTTGCGGCCTTGGCATCGCGTGCCGGGGAGGCTGCAGCCCGGTTTTTTCGCGTTGATCGCGTAACGCGTATAAAGCGAGTAAAGCGCCTTCTTGCAGCGGGCTTGGAATCCGCCTCGCCGTCCATTCGGTTAGGCGAGGCGATGTCGCTGCGGAGGAAATGGCGCGCTAGAGCGGTAAATCTGCCACTGAAGGAGGCGCAGCGGCGGAGAAGGAGCCCATATGTGGTAAATGTACCACTGATGGAGGCGCAGGCGCGGAGAAAGAGCCCATATGTGGTAAATGTACCACTGATGGAGGAGCATCGGGTGAATGGGCGTGGACGCGATCCGGAGCCCGATGCAGCCCGCGGCTCCCTAAACGCCTCCTGGCCGCTTCCCCTTCCAACTTGAATGCGCTATCATAGGGAAAAAGAATGCGCGGCATCTTCATTTCTTCAACCTGGAATTCGATGAAAATGAAGGAAATACGCATTCGCAGCTTCGGATCCCGCTCAAAAAAAGACTGGATTCCACCCGCAACCTTCACTATCATGATAGGAAACATGCCATGAGGCGCATCGGCATCTAGAGCTTCCGCTCATCCCGATCTGCATCGGTCCCGATCCGCATCCGCATCGGCATCCGTCCTCACCCGCACGACGGCACCCGCACCCGCATCTACGGTTTTCGGCCAGGAGGCATCCCGATGGAAAATTGGCTCGGTCGCTCGCTCAAGCATAAGCTGTCGCTGCTCACGATTCTGGCGGTGCTCGTTCCCCTCTTTTCGCTCGGGCTTCTTTCCTATTCGATCGCCGAAGGGCTGTCGGAGGAGAAGGCCAAGACCGAGGGCATGAAGACGCTGGACCTGCTCCAGGCCTACCTCGACAACATGGTCCGAGACGTGGAGAACATGTCTCTGTTCCTGATCGGCAACGAGAACGTGCAGCAGGATCTGCAAGCCCGGCAGTCCGATCTCCGCAAGCAGACCTCGATCATCAGCTTCCTGACCGATCTGGCTTTTTCCAAGGCATACATCAGCAATATCGTCATCGAAAGCAACGACGGCCGCGCCGCCTACAGCATCCGCTCCGTCGTCAGCTCGGGGCTGGACGTGCTGCGGGCCGAGGACCCGGAGCACTACGATCCCGCCCGCAAGTTCTGGTCGACCGTCTATCGCCAGGACAGCTCCCTCGAGAGCCATCAGGTGCTGACGCTGTCGCGTCCGATCCGCAGCACGAAAAAATACGACAAGCCGATCGGCATCCTCCGCATCAGCCTCGACCAATCCGTCATCGCCCGCCAGCTGCGGCAGTCGGAGCTGCAGGGCTCCGGCTCGGTCGTGCTGCTGGACGCCGACAACCGGATCATGGCCGGTCCGCCGCAATGGGAGCTCAACCGCCCGATCAGCGACTACCTGCCCGGCTTGCCGGCGCTCTCCGGCGAAGGAGGCTCGCTGACCTACGGCGAAGGGGACGGCCGCTCGACGATCCTCTACCGCTCCCTGAACAGCGCGGACTGGAAGCTGGCCGGCATCATTCCGTTCGAGGAGTACCGCTCGCAAAACCGCTACTTCCTGACGCTGGCGGCGATCGCCGTCTGCATCGCGCTGCTGTTCGTCATCGTCGTCGTCGGCTTCATCGTGCGCAAGGTGACGGGTCCGCTCAGCTCGCTCACGCGCCAGCTCCGGCATGCCCATCCCGACGAGCCGCTGCCGGTGCTGCCGGTGACGACGATCGACGAGGTCGGGCAGCTCGTCATCAGCTACAACCGGCTCAGCGCCAAGATCGCCAACCTGACCGAGGAGGTCAAGCGCAGCGAGTCGCTCAAAAAAGAGGCGGACCTGCTCGCGCTGCAGGCGCAGATCAATCCGCATTTCCTGTACAATACGCTCTCGTCCGTGCAGTGGATGGCGCTCATGAACCAGGACGGGCGCACGGCCGAGATGGTCGGCGCGCTCAGCGACTTCCTGCGGTTCAGCCTCAACAAAGGGCGCGAGTACTGCACGGTGGCGCAGGAGTTCAGCCATGTGGACAGCTATGTGAAAGTGCAGTCGATCCGTTATCCGGACCGCTTCGAGCTCGTCTCGTCCGTACGGGAGGAGCTGCTGGAGCGGCCGATGCTCAAGCTGCTGCTGCAGCCGCTCATCGAGAACGCGCTGCTGCACGGCATCCTGAAGCGCCCGGAACCGGGCCGCATCGAGGTCGAGGCCGAGGCGGCCGAAGACGGGGCGCTCCGCTTCATCGTGCGGGACAACGGCGTCGGCATCCCGGAGGAAAAGCTGGACGCGCTCCGCACGCTGCTCGGCAGGCGCATGCTGCCGGGGCTGGACGCCGACACCGGAGGCGACTACGGCAGCTACGGGCTGCGCAACGTGCATAATCGGCTGCTGCTGCATTACGGGCCGGAGGCGGGACTGCATCTGGACAGCTCGCCGGGCGTCGGGACGACCGTCAGCTTCCGGCTGCCGAAGCCAGGCATCGAGGAGGGAGAAGCATGAAGGTATTGATCGTCGACGACGAGGTCATCATCCGCACGGGACTCAGCACCGTGCTGCCGTGGAAGGAGCGCGGCTTCGAGCTGCTGGAGCCGGCGGCGTCCGCGGAGGAGGCGCTGCTGCGGCTGCCGCTGGAGCGGCCGGATCTCATCCTGACGGATATCTGCATGACGGGGGCGTCGGGGCTTGAGCTCGCCGCCCAGGCGCTGCGGGAGTACCCGGAGCTCGATATCATCGTGCTGTCCGGGTACGACGAGTTCGCCTACGCGCAGCAGGCGGTGAGGGAGGGCGTCAGCGAGTATCTGCTCAAGACGAGCCGCCCCGGCGAAATTCTCGATGCCGCCGATCGCGCCAGGCAGCGCTGGCTGGCGCGCAAGCAGCGCGCGCAGACGAGCGCGCGGGAGTCGGCGGCCTACCGCGAGCAGCTGCTGGCGCGGCTGCTGCTTGGCGGCGGCGAGCCGGACGAGGAGCTGCTGCGCCGAGCGGTCGCGGCGCATCCGCAGCTCGCCGGCGTCGGACGCGGCCGGCTGCTGCAGCTGTGGCGGCTGGCCGCGGTCGAGCTGCCGAGCGGAGCGGCGGCTCCGGGCGCCTGCGCGGCAGCGGAAGGCGTGCAGGCGGCCGGCCGCATCGAGGCCTCGGTCGCCCGCGCCGTAGCCGCCGCTCGGGCCGCCGCGGCCGGCGAGCCGGCATCCGCGCCCGCGGAGGAGCCGGCCGACGCCGGCGAGCTCGCGGCCGCGCTCGGCTGCGCCGTCGTGCCGCATGAGCGCGGCGGCTGGCTGGCCGCGGCCGCCGTCGAGACGGAGCAGCAGCTGCAGCCGCTGCTGCGGGCGGGGCTGCGCCGCCTCGCCGAGCGCGGCCGGCCGGCGCTCGCCGCCTGCGGCGAGGCGGCCGCGGATTGGAGCGGCTTCGCCCGTGCGCGCCAGACCGCGCTTCAGGCGTTCGCCTTCCGCCATCTGGCCGCCCGCACCGGCATCGTCCGCTACGACGACGTCGCCGGGCGCGAAGGCATGCGCGCCGTCTGCTCGCCGGAGGAGGAGCGCAGCCTGATCCGGCTGCTGCAGGCCGGCGGCGAAAGCGAGCTGGAGCGCGGCGTGGACGCGCTCCTGGAGCAGGCGCGCGCCGACGCGCAGGCGACGCCGGCCACGATGACCGCGTGGCTGTATTCGCTGCTCGCGGCCGCCCGCCGCTCGCTCGAGCGCTCGGCCGCCTCCATCGGCCGCGAGCTGCCGCCGATGCCGGAGGGCGCATCGCCGGCGGAGCTCGAGGAGCGGCCGCGCGAGGCGCTGCTCGCCGAGCTGCGCCTGCTCTCGCTTCGCTGGGCCGAGCTGGAGCGCGGCGGCCACTCCGCCGTCCGCCAGGCGGCGGAGTACATCCGCGCCCGCCTCGGCGAGAGCCTGACCTTGCAGCAGGTCGCCCGCAGCCTGCCGATGAACCCGACGTACCTGAGCGAGCTGTTCAAGCGCGAGACCGGGCAGACCTACCTCGAGTACGTCACGCGCCAGCGGCTCGAGCGGGCCAAGGAGCTGCTCCTGCAGACGCCGGCCAAGGTCGCGAGCATCGCTTCCGAGGTCGGCTACGAGGACGCGAAGTATTTCAACAAGCTGTTCAAGGCGGACACAGGGCTGACTCCGACCGAATACCGCCAGCTTCACGAACGATGACCCCCCTCCTCCCGAAGGATCTCCCCTGCGGCGGGAGCGGGGTCTTTTATATACTGAGGGCATAACAGGACAGGGGGATGCGAGCATGAACAAGAACAGATTCGGCAAGACGGCGCTGGCTTCGCTGGCGGCGATGGCGCTGCTGAGCGCATGCGGCAACGGAGCGGAAGAAAATGGCGGCGCTTCCACGAACGATTCCGGAGCCGGCGGCGGCAAGGTCAAGCTGACGCTCTGGCACAACTTCGCGGGCGACGACGCCCGTGCCAAGACGGTCCGCGCCAAGATCGACGAATTCGCCGCGGCTCATCCGGAGATCGAGCTGGACGCCCAGGCGATTCCGGTCGACGGCTACCGCCAGCGGCTGAGCACCGTCGCCGCGGCCGACGAGATGCCGGACGTATTCCTTTCCTACGCGGGCAGCCATATCAAGGGCTTCCAGGAATCGGGCCTCGTGCAGCCGGTCCAGGAGCTGCTCGACGCCAAGCCGGAGTGGAAGGACAGCTTCCTGCCGGGCGCGTTCGACGGCTCCACGTTCGACGGCGCGACCTACACGGCGCCGCTGGCGATGTCGGCCACATCCTTCCTGTATTACAACGCGGAGCTGTTCCAGCAGCATAACGTCGCCGTTCCGAAAACCTGGGACGAGCTGATGGCGGCGGTCGACACGTTCAACAAAGCCGGCATCACGCCGATCGCGCTCGGCAACAAGGCGCCATGGGTCGCGCAGTCGACGATCCTCGGCTCGCTCGCGGATCGCGTCACCGGCACCGACTGGTTCAAGAAAGCCGTCGCCCAGGACGGAGCCGCGTTCACCGACGCGCCGTTCGTCGAAGCGCTCGGCTACTTCAAGCAGCTCGTCGACGCCGACGCGTTCGACAAGGGCGCCAACACGATCGACAACACGCAAGCCGAGCAGGTGTTCATCCAGGGCAAGGCCGCGATGATGGTAAGCGGCGCCTGGACGCTGACGAACCTCGCGACGACCCCGGAGGACACGCTCAAAAAGATCGAAGTGACCGTGCTGCCGGCCATCGCAGGCGGCAAAGGCGACGCGAACACGATCTCCGGCGGCCCCGGCGCGGGCTTCGCGCTCAGCAAGAAGGTCGAGGGCGACCGCAAGCAGGCGGCGTTCGACCTGATCTACGCGATCAGCGGTCCGGACGCGCAGAAGGCGATCGCCGAGAGCAACTCGATGGTCATGTACAAGACCGACGTCGATTCGTCGAAGGTCACCTCCCTTTACTACAAGGCGTTCGAGCTCGTCAAGACGGTCGGCATCACGCCGGTCTACGACGCGTACCTGTCCGCCGAAGCCGGCGAGGCGATCAACAACGGCTTGCAGGAAATCATGATGGGCGCGGCTCCGGACGCGGTCGCCAAAAACCTGCAGGACGCCCAGGCCCGCTCGCTCAACCCGTAAGCGCAGTTCCCAACGTCCGTCCCTATGCCACATCCGGGAGATCCGCTCCGCGCTTCGCGGGGAGGGTCTCCTTCTCCTAAGGAGGCGAATCCCCCTATGCCCGCATCTCTGCGCAGCAACCGCTTCATCCTGATTGCCCTGCTGCCCGCCTTGATCGTCTTCGTCCTGTTCGCCGTGCTGCCGATCCTCTGGTCGATCTACTACGGCTTTTTCCAGTGGAAAGGCATGGGCGACGCCAAGTTCATCGGCCTCGGCAACTATCGGGACATGCTGCAGGACCCCGTCTTCTGGCGGGCTCTGCGCAACAACCTGATTCTCGTCGTCTCGGCCATCGTCGGCCAGATTCCAATCGCGCTGGCCGGCGCCCTGCTCCTGACCGCGAACACCTGGTTCAACCGGCTGATCCGCTCCGCGCTGTTCATGCCGATGGTGCTGTCGACCGTCGTCATCGGCATGATCTGGGGCTACATCTACAACTACCAGTTCGGCCTGCTCAACCAGGCGCTCACGCTGATCGGCCTCGAGAGCTGGACCCAGGCATGGCTGTCCAATCCGAAGCTCAACATGTACGCCGTGTCGATTCCGATCAACTGGAGCAACATCGGCCCGTATCTCATCATCTTCATCGCCGCGCTGCAGAACATCTCCTCGGAGATCCACGACGCCGCCGCCATCGACGGAGCGACCGGCTGGCGCAAGCTCGTCAGCGTGACGCTGCCGATGATCTGGGGCACCGTCGTCGTCACGATCGTGCTGTGCATCGCCGGCAGCCTCAAGGCGTTCGACCATGTCATCGTCATGACCGGCGGCGGACCGGCCAAGTCGACCGAGCTGCTCGCCACCTATATGTACAACAGCACGTTCGCCGTCTACCGATACGGCTACGGATCGGCCGTCTCCACGATGATCCTGCTGATCAGCCTGCTGCTGATCGGCATCAACATGGCGGTCACCCGCCGCAAATCGAGCTGACGAGAGGGGAGTGCCGACTGTGAAAACGACCATCGCGCCGCCTGCCGCCGGCTCGGCCGGCGGCGAGAGAAGCCGCCTGCGCCGCCTGATCGGCGGCGGAGCGCTCAAGCTGGTCCTGCTGCTGTACGCCGCAGGCACGCTGTATCCGCTGTACTGGCTGTTCATCAGCGCCATGAAGACGAACGAGGACTTTTTCGCCCATCCGTACTCGCTGCCGAGCGAATGGGTGTTCACGAACATCAGCCGGGCTTGGGATCTCGGCAACATGGGACGCGCCATGCTCAACTCCGCCATCGTCACCTCCGTCTCGGTGGCGCTAACGCTGCTGCTCGGCACGCTGGCCGCCTACGTGCTCTCGCGCTTCCAGTTCCGCCTGCACAAGCTGGCGCTGGGCATCTTCGTCATCGGCATGCTCGTGCCGATCCACAGCACGCTCGTGCCGCTGTTCATCTTCATGAACAAGATCGGGATGCTCGACACCTATGGCGCGCTGATCCTGCCGTACACCGCCTTCGAGCTGCCGATCGCGATCTTCATCGTCATCGCCTACCTGTCCTCCATCCCGCGCGAGATCGAGGAGGCGGCGCTGATTGACGGTAACGGCTGGTGGGGCGTCTTTTTCCGCATGATCCTGCCGCTGTGCAAGCCCGCCCTGGCGACCGTCGCGATCCTGGCGTTCCTGCGCTTCTGGAACGACTTCGCGTTCGCGCTCGTCTTCATCAACTCGCAGGCGCTCAAGACGCTGCCGCTCAGCCTGTCCTTGTTCTCCGACGGCTTCGGCACCGACTACAGCCTGACGATGGGCGCGATGGCGATCGCCGTGCTGCCGACGATCATCGCCTACCTTATTTTCCAGGAGCAGATCATGAAAGGCATGACCGCCGGCGCCGTAAAGGGATGATTCGACGAATTTCTTCTTCAATTATATGGATAATTAGATGAAGGAATTTTAATCCATACTCTCTTTCTAACCAAAACATTGGGTCTTTTTGATCATAAAAAAGCCGCTTTTTTCGACAAAAAGCAGGCTTTTTACTATGAAGTCAATAGGACCTTTGTGCAACAATGAGTAGGATATGCTACTTAGATCATATTGACTAGGTTCATGAGCCCGTCTTATAATGACCCTGTGCAAATGTTGGTAATTGTAGATTTTTACTGGAATAATGATAATGCCGTCGAGAAGGAGCAAGGCGAATGGTATATGATGGGATCCTTCTAGGACTGATCGTCGGGTTCATCCGCGCGGGTTGGAAGAATGGGCTGATCGCGTTATCGCACATCAAAATTCGCTTCGGGTGGGTATTCCCAGTCCTGCTTCTGGTACAGTTCGGATTATTTTACTTCCAAGAGAAGAATGATTTTATTGCTTCCGTCAGCAGCTGGTTCTTCATGGTCATCTACGTGGTCGGACTTGTACTGCTCTGGCTCAATCGCTCGCAAAAAGGTTTCGGCATGCTGTTCGCAGGCGTGTTCCTCAACTTTCTGGTCATGCTCGCCAACGGCGGACGCATGCCGGTTTCGCTCGAAGCCGCGTCAGTTCTGACTCCTGAAGATGTGGCGAAGCTGCAATCGGGGGAGATATGGTTCAAGCACACGTTGCTCCACGAAGGGACTAGGCTAGCATTCCTTGGAGATATTATTCCTATTGGTCCGCCTTATCCTCGTAAGCAAGCTATCAGCTTGGGGGATGTTCTTATGAACATCGGGATATTTATTTACCTGCAGTTTGTCATGATAGGTGCTTTGACTCCTAAAGACAAGCTTGAATCTCAAAACGCCTAGCCTCTCATTTAATTAATAAGCCTTAATTCTATGGAAGGGGGTGAGGGGCATGAAAAAAGTAAACGTTAAAGTTCTCCTTTTCAATATTGCCATTGTCGCTTCCGCAGCAGTAGCGCTGACTTCTGGCCTTCGTGTTTATTAATACTTAAAATCAAAGGCGAAAAAGAAGCAGGGAATACTGTTTCTTTTTCGCTTTTTCGTTCGCGATTTCAATAAGGGGAGACTAGGATGGGAATGGCTAATCGCTTTCGACAACTATTAGCACCTGTAAATGTTTATCTTATCCTAGTGTTCATTCTAGGTCTCTCTTTAGTGTGCATTTATAATTACCCCTTCGATTTAAACTACAGTCCTTGGCAATGGACGATGATATACTCGATGATTGGCTGTACGATACTGCTTGATCATTTCACATTCCGGCTGCCTCCCGAAGGTCATCATCAGTCCATGGATTCTACGATTTTCCTGGCGGCGACTTTTGTTTACGGCCCGAAAGTTTCTCTTCTTATTCTGTTTGTCAGCTCCATATTTATCTTGTTTATCCGCAAAGATGTCGCTTGGTGGAAGCATCTTTTCAATTTTTCCGTATACACCACCATGATTTATAGTGCTGATCAGGTCTATCGGTTTCTCGGTGGAGAGACTGGGGTTTTTCAGACTTCAAATGTGTATGCGTTTATTTTTTCCCTGGCGGCTTATTTTAGCGCGAACGTGGTCTTTGTAGGGATTTATTATTACATCTTGTATAAAGGCAAGCTTGTTGGCATTTTGAGACTGTTCATAAAAGAAGTATTCTTTGCGTATTTAAGCATTTTGCTTCTTTCTATGGTGTTGGTCATTCTTGTGATAAATACTCGCATTTTTGGTCTCTTTCTTTTCCTCATCATCGCCGTCCTGCTTTCCCATGTCTTCAAGCAGCTTTTCCTCATGTATCACGAAATCAACGACAAAGCCAATAAAGACCAGCGGACAGGGCTGTTCAACCACAGCTACCTCGAAGAAAAGCTGGATGAATATATCAAGCTCTACCGCGAGGATGGAAAGACGTTTTCCTTCGCTATGATCGACCTGGATGACTTCAAGAAGTACAACGACATGTACGGCCACCCGCAGGGGGACAAGCTGCTCGGCTTCGTCGGCTCCATCATCAAGGAGGAGTGCGAGCCTCACGGCTATCTGGCCGCCCGCTACGGCGGCGAGGAGTTCGCCATCATCATGCCGGAGCTGGACAAGAACAAGGCGAGGGCCTTCGTCAACCACGTCCGCAAGCGGGTGAACAACGCGCCGTTCGACGGCGTCGACGTGCTGCCGCACGGATGCGTCTCCTTCTCGGCCGGCATCATCGAAATGAGCGCCGACACCTACGAGAAGTCCCAGCTGGTCGGCTTGTCCGACCGGGCGATGTACATCTCGAAGTCCAAGGGCAAAAACGTCGTCACCGTCTATGGCGAGCAGACCTATCTGCCGCAGCAGTTCGAGCATGAGATCAACGAGCTCGAGCAGCAGATCCGCATCTTCCTCTCCAAGGACGTGTACACGTTCAAGCATTCCAAGCGCGTGTTCTCGTACGCGGTGGATATGGCCGGCATTCTCGAGCTCGGCGAGGAGGAGCGGCGCACGCTCATTCTCGGGGCGCTCATCCACGACATCGGCAAGCTGGAGGTACCGCGCGAGGTGCTGACCAAGCGCTCCAAGCTCGACAAGGACGAATGGGAGATCATCAAGAAGCATGTCACGTTCGGCAAGGAATTCCTGCTGGCGACCGGCAAGTACACGGACCTGGTGCCGCTCGTCGAGCTCCATCACGAACGGTATGACGGCGGCGGCTATCCGCATGGGCTGAAGGGCACCGAGATTCCGAAGCTCGCCCGCATGCTCTGCATCATCGACTCGTTCGACGCGATGACGACGGAGCGGCCTTACCAGCGGACGAAATCGTTTGCGGAAGCGCTTGACGAGATGCATCGCTGCACCGGCACGCAGTTCGATCCGGAGCTTGTCTTACCGTTCATCCGCTACATCGAGAGGCGGATCGAGCTGGGCGACATTCCGGACGAAGCGCTGGAGGCGATGGAGCAGCAGCGCAAGCAAGAGGCGAGGCATGACGACAGCCGCACATCATCGGGATAAAAAGGCGTTGCAGCAGCCGCTGCAGCGCCTTTCTCACTAGACGAGATCGCGGGGGAGGCAGGCCGTCAACCGGAGCATGGCGCCATGCGCTTCAGCGATGCCGAGGGTTGACGAATCGTGCCTCGGAGGGCGATAATCATAACACTTGTAAACGCTATCTCAGAAATGGGACACGAGAGGAGGGGGAAACGATCGCCAAGCCGGACAAAGTGCTGTCGAAGCTGCAGGAAGTGGCGGATCGCCGAAGCATTCTGGGCCTCTCCTGCGCCTATCTGATCCGAGGCCGCGTCGTCTGGAAGGGCAGCCTGGGACTGGCGGACCTCGAGCGCCGGATTCCGGTGACGGAGCGAACCGTATTCCGCATCGCCTCGATTTCCAAGACGATCGGAGCGGCTGCGATCCTGCAGCTGGCGGAAAGAGGCCAGTGCAGTCTCGACGACGACGCGGGCCGGCTGCTCGGCCTGCCGCTCCGCCACCCGCAGCATCCCGAGCAGCCGATCAGGCTCCGTCATCTGCTGACGCATACGAGCGGCCTCCAGGATGAATATGCCGCATTTGCCGCGGCATCGCGGCAAGAGCCGTTGCTGCCGCTGTCGGAGCTCTTGCTGCCGGGAGGCGCCTATCACCCCCCGCGCCTATGGGGCGAGCATCCCCCGGGCGATCCGGCGGGCTACGCCTATTCCAATCTGGGGGCGATCGTGCTCGCCACGATCGTGGAGCGGCTGAGCGGGGAGCGGTTCGACCGCTATTGCCGCAAGCAGCTGCTCCTGCCGCTCGGCATGAGCGATTCCAGCTTTCTGCTCCAAGACATCGAGGATCCGGACCGGATCGCCGTGCTGTACGAGCGGGAGCGCGGCAGCGGCTCGTGGACGCCGGCGCTCGATGACCGCGGCAGCCGCCACGAGCCGCCGAGCGCCGCCTTGCGCGACTACGTGCCGGGCGTCAACGGCTCGCTGTTCGCGCCGCAGGGCGGGCTGCGCACGACGGTCGCCGATCTGTCCCGCTGGCTGGAGATGCTGGCCGCAGGCGGCGAGCGTGGCGGCGTCCGGCTGCTGCGGGAGCGGACCGTGCGGGACATGATGGACAAGCACTGGGTCCGCGATCCGCAGGAGGGCTTTTACCGCGAGGGGGGACTGCAGCTGCAGCGGACGCGCGACCTGTTCCCCGGCCGCCTGATGGTCGGTCATGCGGGCGACGCGTACGGCCTCAAGAGCGGCATGTTCGTCGAGCCTGAGACCGGCACGGGCTTCGTCTATGCGATGAACGGCCTCGACGACGCCAAGGACGGCCATGTATTCACGGCGGCGGAGACGGAGCTGGCGCAGGCGATGACGGATATTTTCCGCAAGCGGTAGCTCGCCTGCCGCGCCGGAAGCCGTCGGATTTCCACGGTTTTTCCCGTTTACAGACCCGTCCGTCGATGTTAGAATGGTTTACATCAGATCGGCTTGCAGAGAAAAGCTTACAAGGGGTTATCACGATGCCGTATGATCGCAGCACGCTTTATGTGATCGGCGACGCCCAGTCCTCGGTCAACAACCCGATCACCCAGCAGTACAGCGCTTTTTTCATCGGGCTGGTCGTCGAGCAGGATACGGGCCTCATCGTCGATGCCGGCTGCTCGTCCACGATTCCGCTCACCTCGGAGTTCGTCAAGTCGATCTTCATCGGCTGCAGCGTGCTCGACGTCGATGCGGTGAGCGAGGAGATCCGCAGGCGCTATCACGGCTCCTCGCAGAAGGCTCTCATCGTCGCGTTCAAGGACGCCTCCAAAAAATTCAAATCCACACGCAGCGGCCGCGAAGAGCGGGAACAGCCCACTTCCGGCAGCGTGTAAGCTGCTTTATTTATCCGCAGGGCGCTTCGCCGCCACGCTCGTAAATAAAACCCAGCCCTTGCCGCCACCTCGATGGCGAGCTTCGGCTGGGTTTTTTCCATCCTATGAATGTAAAATTCCGACTCGGGAGGAAGAAAGATGAAGCTGTACGTATCGGTGGACATGGAAGGAATCACAGGCATGGTGGACAGCACGTTCGTCTTCCCGGGCAGGCACAATTACGCCCGCGGCCAGCAGATCATGACCGACGAGGCGAACCATGTAATCGCGTCGGCGTTCGACGAGGGCTGCGCCGAGGTGATCGTCAATGACAGCCACTCCAAGATGAACAATCTGCTGATCGAGCGGCTCCATCCCGAGGCGCAGCTCCTGTCCGGAGACGTGAAGCCGTATTCGATGGTGCAGGGGCTCGACGCCTCGTTCGCGGGCGCGGCGTTCATCGGCTACCATACGATGGCGCCGACCGCGGGCGTGCTCAGCCATTCGATGATTTTCGGCGCGCATCGCATGTGGCTGGGCGGCAAGGCGGTCGGCGAGCTCGGCCTCAACGCCTACGTCGCGGGCCACTACGGCGTGCCCGTGCTGCTCGTCGCCGGCGACGACCGGACGGCGGTCGAGGCGGAGGAGCTGATCCCCGGCGTGACGACCGCCGTCGTCAAAACCTACGTCTCCCGCACGTCCGCGCTCTGCCTGACGCCGGACAAGAGCGGACAGCTGCTGCGGGACAAGACGAAGGAGGCGCTCGCCGCGCGCGGCCGCGTCCAGCCGCTCGTCCCGCCGGACAAGCCGGTGCTGGCGATCGAGTTCGCCAACTACGGGCAGGCCGAGTGGGCGCATCTGATGCCGGGCACGGAGCTCGACAACGGCAGCCCGGTCGTCACCTTCGCCGCCGCCGACATGCTCGAGGCGTACCGCGCCATGCTCGTCATGGTCGAGCTGGCCTCGCGCGCCGAATTCTGCTGAGCAGTCCCCCAGCCCCCGAAAGGAGCGTCGTACGGCTATGGCTTCCTACATCCTGAAACGGTTCATCTCCATGGCGGTCACGCTGTGGCTCATCGTCACGGTCACGTTTTTCCTCATGCATTCCGTTCCGGGCAGCCCGTTCGACAAGGAGGGCCGGAATACGAGCCAGACGGCGGTCGACAACATGATGGCGTACTACCATCTGGACGAGCCGCTCGGCGTGCAGTACGTGCTCTATCTAAAGTCGCTGCTCATGCTTGATCTCGGCCCCTCGATCGGCCACTTCCCGACGACGGTGAACGACATGATCGGCCGCGGCTTCCCGGTGTCGTTCCAGCTCGGCATGCTGGCGCTGTCGATCTCGATCGTGTGCGGCATCGCGCTCGGCACGGTCGCGGCGCTGCGCAAAAACCGGCTCATCGACCAGCTCGCGATGGTGCTCGCGGTCATCGGCATCGCGGTGCCGAACTTCGTCGTCGCGACGCTGCTCATCAAGTACGTCGCCGTCGAGTGGCGGCTGCTGCCGGTCGCGACCTGGGGCACCTGGCGGCATGCGGTGCTTCCGGCGCTGGCTCTGTCGACCGGCCCGCTCGCCATCATTGCCCGCATGACGCGGGCGAACATGGTCGAGGTGCTGACCGCCGACTATATCGAGACCGCCCGCGCCAAGGGGCTGCATCCGGCGGTCATCGTCTTCAAGCACGCGCTGCGCAACGCGGTGCTGCCGGTCGTCACGCTGCTCGGCGCGCTCGTGGCGAACGTGCTGACGGGCAGCTTCGTCATCGAGAAGATCTTCGCCATTCCCGGCATGGGCAAATACTTCGTCGACGGCATCAACAACCGCGATTACTCGGTCATCATGGGCACGACCGTGTTCTACAGCGCGCTGCTGCTGGTCATGATGCTGATCGTCGACATCGTGTACGGCCTCATCGATCCCCGCATCAAGCTCCACCGGAAGGAGGGACGGCCATGAGCGTGCCGGATTCCCTGTTCGTCCCGATGAACCGCGATGCCGTCGACGCGGAGGCGATCGTGCGGCCGCGGCTGAGCTTCGCCCAGGAGGCGTGGCGGAGGCTCAAGCAGAACCGGCTCGCCTTTGCCGGCGCGCTGCTCATCGTGCTGCTGGCGCTGCTGGCGACCGTAGGCCCTTACCTGCCCGTGCAGAGCTACGACAAGCAGGTGCTGACGGACATCAACCTCGCGCCGTCGGCGCAGCATTGGTTCGGCACGGACGAGCTCGGCCGCGACGTGTTCGCCCGCATCGTCTACGGCGCGCGCATCTCGCTGTTCATCGGCCTGGCGGCGACGCTCATCGACGTCGTCATCGGCATCGTCTACGGCGGCATCGCCGGCTATGTCGGCGGCCGCGCGGACAACGTCATGATGCGCTTCGTCGACATGCTGTACGGCGTGCCGTACCTGCTCATCGTCATCCTGCTCATGGTCGTCATGGGTCCCGGACTCGCCACGATCATCGTCGCGCTGAGCGCGACCGGCTGGATCGGCATGGCGCGGGTCGTGCGCGGGCAGGTGCTCTCGCTCAAGTCGTCGGAGTACGTGCTGGCGGCGCGCTCGATGGGATCGAGCGGCTGGCGCATCATCCGCAGGCATCTCGTGCCCAACGCGATGGGCGTCATCCTCGTGCAGATCTCGTTCTCCGTGCCGTCGGCGATTTTCGCCGAGGCGTTCCTCAGCTTTCTCGGGCTCGGCATCCAGCCGCCGCTCGCGAGCTGGGGCGTCATGGCGAGCGACGGCCTGTCGGTCATCCTGTCGGGCCAGTGGTGGCGGCTGTTCTTCCCGGCGCTGTTCATCTCCGTCACGATGCTGGCGTTCAACCTGCTCGGCGACGGGCTGCAGGACATCTTCAATCCGAGACAGAGGAGGTCGTGACGATGTGGAGACGAGGCGATCGGGATCATCGGAAAAAGGCGGCGCTCTCGGCCGTAGCCGCGCCTCCCGCGCCGGAAGCGGCGCAAGCGCGTCCGGCGCGCGCCGACAGCGGCGGCGCTCCGGAGCCGGACCTCGGTCGGGCCGCGCAGGCGGCTCGTCCGCCGGGGGAGGTCATCCTGGAGGTCGACGACCTCCGGGTGAGCTTCCGCACGCATGGCGGTCAGGTGCAGGCGGTGCGCGGCGTGAGCCTCTCGCTGCGGCAGGGCGAGACGCTCGCTATCGTCGGCGAGTCCGGGTGCGGCAAGAGCGTCACCGCCCGCAGCCTGATGCGGCTGCTGCCGGAGCATGCGGCCGTGCTGGGAGCCGGCTCCAGCATCCGCTGGAAGGGCCGGGAGCTGACGAAGCTCAAGGAAAAGGAGCTGCGCAAGCTGCGCGGCGCGGAGATCGCGATGATTTTCCAGGATGCGATGACCGCGCTCAACCCGACGCTGACGATCGGCGAGCAGCTGATCGAGGGCATCGCGCTCCATCGCAAGGTGCCGCGCTCCGAGGCGAGGCGGCTCGCGGTCGACATGCTGGAGCTGGTCGGCATCCCGGGCCCGGAGACGCGGCTGAAGCAGTACCTCGGCGAGTTCAGCGGCGGCATGCGTCAGCGCATCATGATCGCGATCGCCGCCTCGTGCAGCCCGTCGCTGCTTATCGCCGACGAGCCGACGACGGCGCTCGACGTGACGATCCAGGCGCAGATCCTCGACCTGTTCCGGATGCTGCAGGAGCGCACCGGAGCGGCGATCGTGCTCATCACGCATGATCTCGGCGTCGTCGCCGAGACGGCGGACCGCGTGTGCGTCATGTACGCCGGCGAGATCGTGGAGTCGGGCACGGTCCGCGAGCTGTTCCGCCGCCCGCAGCATCCGTACACGCAAGGCCTGCTCGCAGCGCTGCCCCGGCTCGACCGGGAGCGCGGGCGTTCGCTCGTGCCGATTCCCGGCACGCCGCCGGATCTGTTCGCGCCGCCGCCCGGCTGCGCGTTCGCGGCACGGTGCCCGCACGCGATGGAGGTGTGCCGGCTGCGCCGGCCGCAGATGGCGGAGCTTGACGGCACGCATGCGGTCGCGTGCTGGCTGCAGGATCCGCGCGCGGCGCGGCCGCCGGCCGCCGGCGCCGGAGCGGGGAGCGGCATGGCGGGCGAGCCGGCGCGCACGGCCCTCGGCTAGACCAATTCATTTTTCAAAGGGGAGAGCGATCAAATGAAGATGAAGAAGCTTTCGATGCTGCTGATGAGCGTCATGCTGGCGGGAGGCGTGCTGGCGGCATGCGGCAATGACTCGTCGAACGGAGAGGCCGGAGAAGGAGAGGCGGCAGGCAAGATCCTGCGCTACAACAACGGCAAGGAGCCGACGTCGCTCGATCCGCCGATCGGCTTCGACCAGATCTCCTACGACATCGTCAACAACGCGTTCGAGGGGCTGGCGCGTCTCGGCAAGGACGACAAGCCGGAGCCGGCGATGGCCGCGGAGTGGAAGGTGTCGGACGACGGCCTCGTCTATACGTTCACGCTGCGCGACGGGGTGAAATGGTCGAACGGCGATCCCGTCAAGGCGTCGGACTTCGAGTTCGCCTGGAAGCGGCTGCTCAATCCTGAGACGGCATCCGACGCGGCGTTCCTCGCCTATCCGATCGTCGGCGCGGAGGACTACAACTCCGGCAAAGGCTCCGCCGACGCCGTCGGCATCAAGGCGAAGGACGACAAGACGCTCGAGGTCACGCTGCGCCATCCGGCGGCCTGGCTCGTGCAGATGACGGCCAGCCCGGCGTTTTTCCCCGTGCATCAGGCGACGGTGGAAGGCAACGCCCAGTGGGCGGGCGAAGCGTCGACGATCGTCAGCAACGGTCCGTTCACGATTACGGAGTGGAAGCATGAGGAAGAGCTCAAGATGGTCAAGAACAAGGACTACTGGGATGCCGGCACGGTGAAGCTCGGCGGCGTCACGTACAAGATGGTCAACGATACGAATACGGCCTATCAGCTGTTCACGACCGGCGAGCTCGACACGACCGGCAGCATCCCGGCCGACATGGCCGACCAGCTGTTCGCGGACGGCAAGGTCAAGGTCGAGGAATCCGCCGGCACCGCGTTCTACCGCTTCAACACGACGATGGAGCCGTTCACCAACAAGAGCATCCGCCAGGCGTTCGTCGCCGCGGTCGACCGCCAGCAGCTCGTCGATCTCGTCCTGCGCCAGAAGCATAAGCCGGCTGTCGGCTTCGTCTCGCCGGGTCTCGAGGATGCGGCCGGCGGCGACTTCCGCGACGTCGGCGGCGACCTGATCGGCTTCGACGCGGCCAAGGCCAAGGAGCTGCTCGCGGCGGGCATGAAGGAAGCCGGCTACTCGGCGCTGCCGCCGATCACGCTGACGTACAGCACCAACGACGTGAACCAGAAGGTCGCGCAGGCGCTGCAGGCGATGTTCAAGGACAATCTCGGCGTCGAAGTCAAGCTCGAGAGCAAGGAGAGCAAGGTGATGACGGCCGAGCAGAAGGCGCTGCAGCTGCAGCTGTCCCGCTCCTCGTTCCTGCCGGACTTCGCCGACCCGATCAACTTCCTCGACGGCTTCCAGTCCGACAATCCGTTCAGCCGCACCGGCTGGAAAAACGACAAGTTCGACGAGCTGATCCAGGGCGCGTACGAGCAGGCCGACGAGAAGCAGCGCTACGAGATGATGCACGAGGCGGAGAAGATCCTGATGGACGACGCGCCGATCCTGCCGCTCTACTACTATAACAGCGTCAATCTGGAGAGCGACAAGCTGTCCGGCGTCGTGCGCCATGCGTTCGGCTTCATCGACTTCAAGTGGGCGGAGCTGAAATGATGCTGCGGCCTCCCGCGCTGAAGCCGGGCGACACCGTCGGCATCCCGGCGCTCGCCAGCCCCGGCGATCCGGCGCAGATCGAGGCCGCCTCGCGGCAGCTCGAGCGGCTCGGCCTGCGGGTGCGGCTCGGCCGCACCGTGTCGCTGCGCCGCGGCTATCTCGCCGGCAGCGACGAGGAGCGCGCGGACGAGCTGATGGAGATGTTCGCCGATCCGTCGATCTCCGGCATCGTCTGCGCCCGCGGCGGCTACGGCACGGCGCGCATCGCCGACCGGCTCGACTACGGCGTCATCCGCGCTCATCCCAAGGCGTTCTGGGGCTACAGCGACATCACCTTCCTGCATGCGGCGATCGGCCGGCTCGCCGGACTGGTCACGTTCCACGGGCCGATGATGATCGACCTGCAGGAGCAGCCGGCCGGCAGCGGCGGCTTCGACCATGCGCGGCCGCATCCGGTCACGCTGGAGGCGTACCGGCAGCTGCTCGCTCCGCGGCGGCCGCAGCTCGGCGAGGAGCACGGGCCGCTGCGGCCGATCGTGCCGGGCGAGGCGAGCGGCCCGGTCGTCGGCGGCAACCTGACGCTGATCGTGAGCACGCTCGGCACGCGCTATGAGCTCGACACGCGCGGCCGGCTGCTGCTGCTTGAGGATATCGACGAGGAGCCGTACCGGGTCGACCGCATGCTCATGCAGCTGCGGCAGGCGGGCAAGCTGGACGATGCCGCAGGCATCGTCGTCGGCGACTTCCACAACTGCGGCCCGGCCAAGCGCAAGGCGTCGCTCTCGCTGGACGAGGTGCTGCAGGAGCATCTCGGCGCGGCGGGCAAGCCGGCGCTCGCGGGATTCCGCATCGGCCACGGCTCGCCTCAGCTGGCCGTGCCGCTCGGCGTGGAGGCGCGGCTGAGCACGGCGGAGCGCCGGCTGGACTTTGCGGAGTCGGGCTGGGCAGAGGACGAGGCGGCCAGCGGATCGGCGGCAGACAGCGAGAGAGGCTAGGGCGTGATTGCGTGCAGACACGCCCCCCTAGGCAGAGGAGGACATCCGGCATGAACATAGAGAGCATCAAGGCGATGCGCCAGTCGACCCCGATGGCGAGGCCGTTCCGCACAGCGCTGCGCACCGTGCGCGAGGCGGAGTCGATCATCGTGCGCGTCCGCGACCAGGACGGGCGGATCGGCTGGGGCGAGGCTCCGTCCACCGTCGTCATCACCGGCGACAGCCTGGAGAGCATCCAGGCGGCGATCGAGCATACGCTCGCGCCGCCGCTGATCGGGCAGAGCCTGCTCGGCTACGAGCGGCTGCTGCAGACGGTGCACGGCGCGATGGTCGGCAGTCCGAGCGCCAAGGCCGCGCTCGACATGGCGATCTACGATCTCGTCGCCCAGCACTGCGGCTTGCCGCTGTATCAGTTCCTCGGCGGCTACAAGGACCGGCTGGAGACCGACTTCACGGTCAGCGTCGGCGAGCCGGAGGAGATGGCGCGCGATGCGGAGGCGAGCGTGCGCGGCGGGTTCGACGTGCTCAAGATCAAGGTCGGCAAGGACGCGGCGGAGCTCGACGTGCGGCGGATCGAGGAGATCCGGGCGCGCGTCGGCCCGGACGTGCGCATCCGGCTCGACGCCAACCAGGGCTGGAGCGTCAAGGAGGCGGTGCGCGCCATCCGGCGCATGGAGGATCTCGGGCTGAATCTCGAGCTTGTCGAGCAGCCGGTGCGGGCGCATGACGTCGAAGGGCTGAAGGCCGTCACCGACGCCGTGCAGACGCCGATCATGGCGGACGAGAGCGTCTTTTCGCCGGCGGAGGCGCTGCGCGTGCTGCAGCTGCGGGCGGCCGACCTCATCAACATCAAGCTGATGAAGGCGGGCGGCATCTACAAGGCGCAGCAGATCAACGCGCTCGCTGAGCAGTACGGCGTCGAGTGCATGGTCGGCAGCATGATTGAGTCGCGCGTCGCCGTCACGGCGGCGGCGCATCTGGCGGCGAGCAAGAAGAACATTACGCGCTTCGACTTTGACGCGCCGCTGCTCATCGGCAGCGACATCGTCGATGGCGGCGTGCGCTACGACGGCCGCGTCATGACGTTCCCCGACGCGCCCGGCCTCGGCATCCGCGGCGTGCGCATCCGTCCGGGAGCGGGCGCGGCGGTTTCGTAGGGCGAGGTTTTCAAAAAAGCCAGAGCCAGATTCCAAGGTGAATCTGGCTCTGGTTTTTTACAAGATCCGCGCCGCCTGCATTCTCATGCCGGGAGGTGCATCCTTAAAGGACGACCGGCGAGAGCGGCTTGCTGCTGAAGGTTTTTGCTTTGGCGCAAAGGATCGTAGACCGCCGGCGAAGAAAGTAGAACGAAGCTTATCGGCAAGGCATAGGCATGGCGAATTCAATCCTTGAAGGAGGCATGGCGGCATGGAGCAGGCGAGCGGAAAGGAAGCGCGCGTGGCGGTCAGCGTGGCCGGCGTATGGACGAGCCCGGCGCATGCGCGGGAGCAGGATGCGCCGGCGCTGGCGTCCCCGGCGGATGTGAGGGGCTGGATCGGCAGCATGGACTTCGAGCAGCGGCTTGACCTGTGCGAGGGCAATCGGCTGCAGACGCAGCTGCTGCTCGGCGAGCGGGTGCTCGTCGCGGAGGAAAAGGATGGCTGGGCGCGCATCCACGCGCCCGCCCAGGCGACAGCCAAGGAGCCGGGCGGCTATCCGGGATGGATGCCGCTCGCGCAGCTCGTTTTCGACGGCGCCGCAGGCGAGCCGGAGCGGAGCGGGCCGGCGCCGATCGCGGTCGTGACGGCCGAGAGCGCCTGGCTGCATCGCGGCAGCGCGCCGCTCGGGGCGGCGGCCGACATCGCTCCGTCCGCCCCTGCCGCAAGCGGCGGCGCCGGCGCGGCAGCGGCAGAAGCCGCGGAGCCAGAGGCCGCCTGCGAGCCGCAGCCGTGGATCGAGCTGAGCTTCCTCACGGAGCTGCCGGTCCTCTCGGAGCGGGGAGATTGGGTCGAGGTCGCTTTGCCTCAAGGAGGCGGAGGATGGCTGCGCCGCAGCGACATCCGCCTGCGCGAGCCGCGGGAGACGTCGGCGCTCGTCGGAGAAGGCCGTCATGCCGGCCGCGTCATCGTAGAGCAGGCCAAGCGCTACTTGGGCCTCCCCTATCTCTGGGGCGGCATCTCCTCCTTCGGCTACGACTGCTCCGGGCTCGCTTATGTGATGCACCGCGCCGCCGGCTTCGTCATTCCCCGCGACGCGTCGGACCAGGCGCTCGGCGGGCTGCCTGTGGAGCGGGAGGAGCTGACGCCGGGCGACCTGCTGTTTTTCGCCTACGAGGAGGGCAAGGGCCGCATCCATCACGTCGGCATCTACGCAGGCGGCGGGCGGATGATCCACTCGCCCCGGACGGGCCGCTGCGTCGAGCTCGTCAAGCTCGACGAGAGCTACGAGCTGTACCGCGAGCATTGCGCCAGCCGCCGGTATTGGAAGTAAGCATTCGAGCCCGTTCTCCCGCCTCGTTGCGGGAGAGCGGGCTTTTCCGCTTGTTCAGGCGCTTCTTCATCTTGCCGAATTCCTAGCCGTCCCTCATCATGGAAGGATACGCCAGCACCGACGGGTGCAGGGAAGGAGCCGCCATGACGACCAAAATCATTTTTTCCTCGCCTCGCGTCGGCGAGACGAGCGACGAGCAGCTGCAGCGCATGCTGGACCGCCACGGGCTCGGCCGCCTGCTCGCCTGGAGCCGAACCGGCCAGGGCGCGATGAGCCAGACGCTGCGCATCGAGACGAGTACGAGGGCGTTCATCCTCAAAGGAAACCCGCTCTATCCCGGACAACTGGAGGAGGAGCGCTGGTTCACCGAGCAGCTGGCCTCGCGGACGAGGCTGCCGCTCCCGATTCCTTATATCGTAGACGAACGAACGGATCTGTTCGGCTGGAGCTACGCGATCATGCCGTGCCTGCCCGGCCGGCATCTCGGCGATCTGGCGGACGAGGGAGGCTTCGCCGGAGCGGAAGCGGCCGCCGAGGCGCTGCACGAGATCCACCGCTGGAAGGAGCCGATGTACGGCGAATACGATCCGATTTCACGCAGGATCGTCCCGTTCGAGGGCGGCTACTACGGCTGGCTCTCCGAGCGCATCCTCTACTGGCTGCATGATGCGGCGCGATTCTCCGCCATCGGCGCCGAGGACATGGCATGGACCGAGGAGAGGCTGCGGCAAGCGCAGCCCGATTTCGCCGAGCTCGGCCAAGCGGCCCTGTGCATGGGCGACTTCAAGCCGGGCAACTTCCTGCTGGCGAGCCGTCCGGCCGACGCCAGCCGCCTCGCAGTCAGCGGCCTGTTCGACCTGACGAACGCCTACTTCGGCGATCCGCTGGCCGATCTGGCCAAGCTGCTCGTCTATTACCGCGGGCGCGGCCGGCAGGACCTGGCGGCGTGCTTCCTGCGGGCCTATGCGGAGGGAATGGAGGACGAGCGAGGGCTAGGCAGCCGCCTCGGCGTGCATCTGCTGCATCAGAACGTGCTCGACTGGGGCTGCCTCAAGGCGATGGGAGCCGCCGACTGGCCTGCGGAGCTGACGTTCCGGGCATGGGCGGCCGCGCAGCAGGCGGATCTCGCCGACTGGCTGGCCGCCATCCAGCCGCGATCCGCGGGCAGGAGGGAGACGCCATGACGGAGCATCAGGCGGTGCTGGCCCGGGCCAGGGAGGTGGCCGAGCTCGCCGCGCGCGAGGCGGCGGAGATGGCGCGGGATTATTTCACGCGGGACAAGCAGGTGCAGGACAAGGGCGACAGCGGCGATCTCGTCACCGTCGCCGATACGCTGGCCGAGGAGATCATCCTGGCGCATATCCGCGCGGCATTCCCGGACCATGAGATCCGCAGCGAGGAGACAGGCTGGCACGGAGCGCCGGGCGACTGGCTGTGGCTCGTCGATCCGCTCGACGGGACGAACAACTACGCGATCGGCTTGCCGGTATACGGCGTCTCGATCACGCTGCTTTACCGGCGCGAGCCGCTGCTCGGCGTCATTTGCGACTCCCATCTGGATCGGCTGTATGTGGCGGAGCAGGGAAAAGGAGCCTTCGTCGACGGAGCTCCGCTCTCTATCCGCCGCTGTCCTTCCGTGCCGCGCATGACCGTCGGCTGGATCCAGGGACATGCCGTCGGCAAGGACGGGCGGGTGCTTGCGCTCAAAGCCCGGCTCGAGGGCAGCTTCAAGCGCGTCCTGCGCCTGTGGGCGCCAGCGCTGCAGTGGTGCATGCTCGCGCGCGGCGATTTGGACGCGATGGTGCTGTACAATTCGGAGGGCGACGATCTGTACGCCGGACTGCTGCTCGCCCGCGAGGCGGGAGCGGCGGTCGTCGATTTCGACGGCGAGCCTTTCGAGGGGATGAGCGCGGAGCCGTATCTGATCGCCGCCCATCCCGATCATCTGCCGGAGCTGATCGCGCTCGTGCGGGACGGCTTGAAGGTGTGAGGCATGGCAGGCGAGCGGACGTGCGCGCAGGACCCTGTTTAGACCTTTTTAACGGGGGTCGGCGATTCTTCTACCCTCTTTTTACCTCTCTATGGATTACGCTAAGGACATCGAAGAGTCGAGCAGAGAGGATCGGGAACGATGGGAGAAGAAGCGCTGAACGGGATGAGGCTGTACGTCGTCGATCGGGTGGAAAAAGGCTCATCATGCCGATGCGCCGTGCTGCAGCTCAGCTGCGGCGCCTGCAGCGGCTGGAGCGAGGCGGAGGTAGCCCGGTGCGGGCAGCCGTTCGATCTCGTGCGCTGGGCGTGCTGCCTGCAGCCGCTGCGGCGGATGACGCCGGAGCAGGCCATGCGCGCGGTGCAGGAGCGCGGGAGCGGCTGGGGAGAGCCGCGCCGCAGGCTCGTGCTGGGCGCGCTGCTCGAGCTGAGGGAGCGGTTGACGCGGCAGGAGCGGCTGAAGGAGCCGCCGGTCTGGACCGGCGAAGGCCGTTTCGGGGCAGTTGAAAGAGACGAGCGGGCGATGCTCGAGCGGGCCGCTTCCTATTACGAGATTTTATGAAGGAGGAGCTGGAATGCGGAGCGAGACGGACATGATGGAGCTTTTTCTGGCGACGGCTCGGGAGGACGAGCGGATTCGAGCTGTCACGCTGGAAGGCTCGCGCACCGATCCGAACGCCGCACCGGATCTGTTTCAAGACTATGATATTTCCTATCTCGTCTCGGATATGGATTCGTTCCAAGCCGATCCGGACTGGATCGACCGCTTCGGCTCGCGGCTGTGGCTTCAAACGCCGGAGGCGATGGAGCTGTTCCCGGCCGAGCTGGGGCGCCGCTTCTCGTACCTGATCCTGTTCGAGGACGGCAACAAGCTCGACCTGACGCTCATTCCGATGGAAGAGGCGTCAGCCTACGCGGCGGAGGACAAGCTGCTGAAGGTGCTGCTGGACAAGGACGGCCTGCTGCCGGAGGTGCCGCCTTCGACGGATGAGGACTACCGGGTCAGCGCTCCGAGCGAGGCTTATTTCCATGATTGCCGCAATGAGTTCTGGATGGTCTCGACCTACGTCGCCAAAGGACTGTGGAGGCGGGAGATCCTGTATGCAATGGATCATCTGAACGGCATCCTGCGGCCGATGCTGCTGCAGATGCTGGAGTGGCAGGCCGGCTATCGGACGGGGTTCTCCGTCAGCGTCGGCAAGAACCGCAAGCGGATCCGGCGGTGGCTGGAGGAGGACGAGTGGGAAGGGCTGATGCAGACATTTCCTGGGGGCAGCGAAGAGGAAGTCTGGGAAGCGCTGTTCGCGGCCGTCCGCCTGTTCCGGCGCTCGGGAGAACAAGTGGCCGCCCGTCTCGGCTGCCGCTATCCGGCAGAGGAGGACGAGCGCATGGCCGCTTATTTGCGGCGGGTGCAGTCTCTTCCCGCGGATGCAGGGCGGTTTTGACGCAATGGGTCGACGGCTTCAATAGCCGGGGCGAATCGAGGGGCGAAAAAGGGCTTGGATGCGCTCGGAAATTTCCCCCGCCAAGAGCAGCGCAAAAGACCCGCCGGACATCGATCCGGCGGGTTTCTCGCTTCCAGCATGCTCGCTTTTTTCGGCTGTCGACCGATCAGTCCGGCAGCATCTCGACCTCGATCGGTCGCAGCGCGTAGCCCGGATAGCTGGTCACGTCGAAGGTGAGCGGCTGCGGAAGCTTCTCCTCGGGAAGCTCCACGAAGATCGTCTGTCCTTCGGTCGGATTGGTGTGGAGGATCATCCGTCCCGTCCCAGCCTCCCGCTTCGTTCCGGATCCATCCGTAAATGTGCTGGAGACGAGGAGGCTGTAGGCGTACAGGCTGTCCCGCTCGTCGAGGCCGGTCAGGCGGAAGGCGAGCACGTTGGACACGTCGAGCTGTCCCTGAAGGAGGGACGTATCCGGCGCTGTCATCGAGAGCCGATCATCCGGCGCTTCCAGCATGATGCGCTTTTCCGTGTCGACGACGATCTGCTGCCCCTTGGCGAACAGGTAGAAGCCGTCGGCCTGCAGCGTCAGCCGCTTCGGCTTCTGAAAGTAGCCGTTCTTAAAGAACAAGACCGGCTCGTCGCCTAAAAAGCCGCCGGTGCTGCGCCACTCGCGCCCGGATTCATCCGTCAAGCGAAGATTCAGCAAGCCTTGGATCTCCATCGTATTGGCGGGATCCTTGCGCAGCTTCAGTTCGAGCTGCAGCGGCGTCTGGCGGGCCGAGACGACGATCAGCTTCTGGCCTTCGATCTCGAGCGTCCGGTTCAGAGGAAACTCGCGAACGAGCCCGGCTGACTTGTTAAGATCGATGTCGAGCGGCACCTCCAGCATGACTCCGGCTTGATTGACACGCAGCAAGACCTGCTCCGGGAGGCGCTCGCCCGGACTCATCTGCACGTCGATCATGTCCGGCTTGCTGTCTTCCGAGCCTTCCGATTCGGAAGATGGCGGCGTATAGCCCGATGAATACCCGGCAGACAGAACCTGGCCTTGCCCGTCCAGCATGCTCAGACGAAGAGGGACGGATTCGAACTCTTGCAAGTTCGTCCGGTAAAAAACGACCAGCCGCCGCTCGTCGGCGACGAGCGCCTCGACGGTCAGCCATTTGCCGTCCTTTTCCGCGGTGCGGCCGACAATCTGCAGCAGATCGCGATCGATCGAGCTGAGCAGGGCGGGATTCTCCCCGATCAGCCGCAGGAAGCCGGAAAGGCTAGGCACGCTGCGCAGCGCATCGGCAAACGCCGGACTGACCTTAGCCGCGCCGGCCGTCAGCGCCAGCAGCGAAATGAGCGCGGCAGCCAAGCCTAGGCCGAGCCTGCGTCTCCGCCTCGGCCGCGAGCGGCGCTTGCCGCGCTCCAGCCCAGCCCGGATCGCCGCTCGCAGCCGCTCGTCCGCCGCGAGCTCCGCATGCTCGGCATCGCTCAACCGCCCGTCTGCCACGAGCTCCGACGGCTCGGCTTCGCTCAACCGCGCATCCGCCGCTCGTTCCGCATGCTCGGCTTCGCTCAACCGCGCGTCGGTCGCGAGCTCCGACGGCTCCGCTCCAGTCGTCCGCCCGCTCTCCCGCCCGCCGGCGGACGAGGCTCCCGCCTCCGCAGGCTCATGCCCGTCCGCCGGGCCTTCTTCCCCTTTGCGTCCAGGAACCTTACGTTCATCCTCCATGCTTGCCCTCCTCTCCCTTCCGCAGCTGTCCGCGCATCTGGCCGAGCGCCTTGTGCAGCCACGTCTTCACCGTGCCCGGCGGCTTCTCCAGCGCGCGGGCGATCTCGGTCAGCGTCATGTCCCGGTGGTACTTCATGCGTACGACATCCCGATACGGCGGCTCCAGCGCATCGACCACCGCCGCCAGATCGAGCCGCAGGTCGGCTTCCCCTGCTTCATCGGCGAGGGGGGCGGCCTCCCGGCCTCGCCGTTCCAGCAGCTCCGCCGCCTCCGCGCTGGGCGGCTGCCTGCGGCTGCGCTTCAGCTCGTCGGCGCAGACGCGCAGCAGGATGCGCACGAGCCAGGTGCCCATATAGTCCGGCTGGCGCAGCTCGCGGCGCTTGAGCCAGGCCCGGCATGCCGTTTCCTGCACGGCCTCGAGCACGTCGTGCTCGCCGGACAGGCAGGCCGAGGCGATGCGCCGCAGCCGATGCCGCTCGGCATCCATCAGCTCGAGGAACGCTTCCTCGTCGCCGGCGGCCGCCCGTCTCGCCAGCATCCTCTTCGATTCAGGCTCTAATGGAATCATAAGCGCTCCTTATCCGGGATTCCCCGTTCGGCGGCCCCTTGGCCGTCTGGCCGGGGCTCCTCATCATTAGACCTGCGAGAGGGGCGAACGGTTTTCCTCCCCGCGCATTTCGATGAGAGTTTATTCATGGAACGCCCTTTCGGCTGGCTCTAGCAAGTCCGCCTTTGTTATACTATCATCGAATCTAGCAAATACTAGTAGAGTGAAAGCCGGGCAAACGGGAAGCAAGTCCCCGCGCGGTAAGGAAGGAGCACGGGAGCATGAAGCTGGTCGTAGAGCCGGAAGCGGCTCGCTGGTATAAGCGGGAGCTGGGCCTGGAGGATGGAGAGCAGCTGCGCGTCTTCGTGCGGCTCGGAGGCTGCGGCAGCGTGCAGCCGGGACTGTCGCTCGGCATCATGAAGGACGAGTCGCGATCCCCGGGCTTGCGGAAGGAGCAGGAAGGACTGGTCTTTTTCATGGAGGAGGACCAGCTGTGGTATCTCGACGCCAAGGAGCTTCATCTCGTCTACGACGAGGCGGAGCGGGAAGCGGTCATCGAGGTGCGGGACGGTCCGTTGAAAGGGGGAGCCGAATGATTTGCAGGCTGACGATGCTGCTGATCGCGCTTCTGCTGGCGCTTCCGGCCTGGACGGCCGGCGAGGCGACGGCGGCGGGCGCGAGCTACAAGGTCGGCACCAAGTCGCTCGCCGTGCGCGAGGACGCCGACAGCGGCTCCGCCGTGAAGGGATACTTGAAGCAGGGCACGGTCGTACAAGTGACCGAGGAGAAATACGGCTGGGCGAAGCTGAGCGGCGGCGGGCTGAAGGGCTGGGCGGCCGCGCACTTCCTGGTGGCGTCGTCCGGCTCCGCCAGCGCTTCCGGCTCCGGCTCGTCTGTGACGACGGCTTCCGCCGCCAAGGACAGCGGCTGGAAGTCCGTCGCCGGCAGCGGCGTGCGGCTGCGCAGCGGACCGGGAACCGGCTACGATGTAGTCGGCAGCGTGACGACCGGCGACCGCGTCAAGATCCTCAAGCAAGAAGGCAGCTGGACTCGCGTCACGACCGAGAGCGGCCAGACGGCGTGGATGAGCAGCCAGTACATCGGGGGGAGCGTGGCCGTCAGCTCCGGCGGCGGGCTCGGTCCGGCGACGGGCTCTTCCCGCGGCAGCCTGCAGGGCAAGCTGATCGCCGTCGATCCGGGCCACGGAGGCAACGACCCCGGCATGATCGGCACGACCCATGGCACCGAGGAGAAGGATCTGACGCTGAGCACGTCCAAGCTGCTGGCGGAGGAGCTGCGCTCGCTCGGCGCGCGCGTCGTCATGACGCGCACCAAGGACGGCGAGAAGCCGGCGCTGCCGGAACGGGTGAAGACCGCCGCCGACGCGGAGGCGGACGCATTCGTGAGCGTGCACTACAATTCCGCCAAAAACCAGGCGTCGGGAACGCTGGTCTTCTATTATTCCAAAAGCAAGGACGCCCCGCTCGCGCATGCGGTGGAGGGGCGGCTGCAAGGACTGAGCCTGCGCAGCAACGGCATCGCCTTCGGCGACTACCATGTGCTGCGGGAGAACCGGCTGCCGTCCGTCCTCGTCGAGCTCGGCTTCCTCAGCAACGCCAAGGATGAGAAGGAAGCCCGCACGGCGTCTTATCAAAAAGCCGCGGCCAAGGCGATCGCCGAGGGGCTTCAGGATTATTTCGCCCGCAAGTCCAGCTGAGCGCCTTCCGGCGCGGCTGACAAAAGAAGGTAGGTCGGACCGATGGATACGAATACGTTCCTCATCATGGGGCTGCAGCTGCTCGTGCTGGCCGGCGTCGGCTTGCTGCTGCTCCGGCGTCCCGGCAGCGGCCGGGGCGGACAGGATGCCCTGATCCGCGAGCTGCGCGCGGAGCTGGAGCGGCTGCGGGCGGAGCTGCGCCGGGAGAGCTCGGAGCAGGCCGCGCAGGCGCGCCAGGAGGC
Source organism: Paenibacillus sp. FSL W8-1187 (assembly GCF_037965485.1). Taxonomy (NCBI): domain Bacteria; kingdom Bacillati; phylum Bacillota; class Bacilli; order Caryophanales; family Paenibacillaceae; genus Paenibacillus; species Paenibacillus sp. FSL W8-1187. The sequence continues at coordinate 4,595,673 of NZ_CP150181.1, read as the reverse complement.
GTCCGCCTCGGCGCGGCAGAGCCGCGAGGAGCTGGCGGCGGCTCTGAACGCGACGAACCGCATGCTCATGGCCAACATGAACGACATGGCCCAGCAGCAGAAGCATTTGCTGGATCATTTTTCCGAGCGGCTCTCGGAGCTGACCCGGGTGAGCGAGACCAAGCTGGAGCTCGTGCGCGGCACGGTGGAGGAGAAGCTGCGCCTGCTGCAGGAGGACAACGGACGCAGGCTCGAGCAGATGCGCGCGACCGTGGACGAGAAGCTGCATGCGACGCTGGAGCAGCGGCTCGGCGAGTCGTTCAAGCTCGTCAGCGACCGGCTGGAGCTCGTGCATCAGGGGCTCGGCGAGATGAAGAATCTGGCGAGCGGCGTCGGCGACCTGCGCAAGGTGCTGACGAACGTCAAGACGCGCGGCACGCTCGGCGAGATCCAGCTCGGCAACCTGCTGGAGCAGACGCTGACCGTCGAGCAGTACGAGCGCAACGCCGCCACGCGGCGCGGCAGCAGCGAGCGCGTCGAATTCGCGGTGCGCATCCCGGACAAGCACAACCCCAAGCAGTGGCTGTACTTGCCGATCGACTCCAAGTTCCCGATCGAGGACTATCAGCGGCTGCTCGACGCGCTTGACGCCGACGACCATGCGGCCGCGGCCGAGTGCTCGAGGCTGCTGGACGCCCGCATCAAGGCCGAAGCCAAGAGCATCCAGGCCAAGTACCTCGATCCGCCGAACACGACCGACTTCGGCATCATGTTCCTGCCGGTGGAGGGCCTGTTTGCGGAGGTGCTGCGGAGGCCGGGCTTGTGGGAATACGTGCAGCGGGAGCACCGGGTCGTCATCGCCGGTCCGACGACGCTCACGGCGCTGCTCAACAGCCTGCAGATGGGCTTCCAGACGCTGGCGATCCAGCAGCGCTCGAGCGAGGTATGGCAGGTGCTCGGCGCGGTGAAGACGGAGTTCGGCAAGTTCGGCGACCTGCTCGACAAGACGCAGAAGAAGCTGCAGGAGGCGAGCAACTCGATCGACGCCGCCTCGGTGCGCTCGCGCGCGATCGAGCGCAAGCTGCGCAAGGTGCAGGAGCTGCCGGCCGGCGAGACGCCGGATCTGCTGCTCGAGGCCGCCGGCGATTAGCCGCTGCAGGGCTTGGATGCGGACTTCGGTCCGCCGAGGATCAGCAGGCGGCAAGGAATCAATTGAAGGCCCGGGCAGGCGGGCGATCAGCAGGCGGCAGGCAATCCATGAAGGCCCGGGCAGGCCGGGATGAAGGAGGCGCTGCGCATGGGCGGCATCGTGAATCTGCTCGCGACCGGGTACCGGGCGCATGAGCTGAATATTTTCAACCAGAAGCATGAGGCGATTCCGTACATCAAGGCGGCGGCGACGAGCCGGCTCGTGCCGCTGCTGGAGGACGGCCTGGAGTGGCTGCTGTCCCCGGGCGGCTACGGCTTCGACCTGTGGGCGGTGGAGGCGGCGCTGGAGCTGAAGCGGGACTATCCGCAGCTCAAGGTGTCGATCCTGACCGCGTACGCGAACGTCGACGAGAAGTGGAAGGACGACCGCAAGCTGTACTACGAGGAGCTGCTGCGCCAGGTGGACCATCATGCCAGCGTCAGCAAGCAGTCGTACGAAGGCGTCTGGCAGCTGACCGCCCGTGACAGCTTGCTCGTGCGCAAGAGCGACGCCATGCTGCTCTTTTACGACGAGGAGATGGGCGAGGGCAGCCCGCGCTACTTCAAGGAGCGCGCGCTGAAGCGTCAGGAGACGGGCGACGATTACCCGCTGCTCACGATTTCGGCGGAGACGGTGCAAAGCATCGCCGACGACGCTCGGAGCGCGGCGTTCGAGTAGAGGTCGCGCTATGAATCCAAGGCAGATTTGTGCCTTGGATGTTTGATTTCGGGCCGAATCTGGTGGATCCAAGGCAAATTTGTGCCTTGGATGTTGAATTTCGGGCCGAATCTGGTGGATCCAAGGCAGAATTGTGCCTTGGATGTTTGATTTCGGGCTGAATCTATGAATCCAAGGCAGTTTTGTGCCTTGGATGTTTGAATTTCGGGCCGAATCTACGGATCCAAGGCAGTTTTGTGCCTTGGATGTTTAATTTCGGGCCGAATCTATGAATCCAAGGCAGTTTTGTGCCTTGGATTATGAATTTCGGGCCGAATCTATGGATCCAAGGCAGATTTGTGCCTTGGATGTTTGGTTTCGGGCCGAATCTATGGATCCAAGGCAGATTTGTGCCTTGGATGTTTGGTTTCGGGCCGAATTTATGGATCCAAGGCAGATTTGTGCCTTGGATGTTTGATTTCGGGCCGAATCTACGAATCCAAGGCAGAATTGTGCCTTGGATGTTTGATTTCGGGCCGAATCTGGTGGATCCAAGGCAGATTTGTGCCTTGGAATGTTTGCGTCCCCAAAACGTCTCGCGAGGCGCAGCGCTCGTCGTCCTTCACCTTGCCCAAGCCGATCGGCATAAAGTAGGGCAGAATCCACTTCAACCGGGGCAGGTGGGAGAGGCGTGCAGAGCGACATCGAAACGGACGGACAGCCGGCGGACGGCTGGCATCATTCCACGAGCATGGAGCGTTCGCTATTAGGCCGTCTCGTGAACCGCAGGAACAAGGTCAAGGCCGAAAAGCCGCCCAAATACATTCCCAAGCAGCTGGTCGGCGCCGAGGCGCTCAGCCCGGTGTCGCTGCAGCTCAGCTTCAGCAAGCCGCTCGCGCCGGAGGAGCTGGAGGCAGCTCCGGCTTACCTCAAGCTCAGCGGCGGCTTGCAGGTGACGGGATGCCCGCGCCTGAAAAACGGCTCCCGCGCTTCCTACATCGTGCCGACGAGCCTTCAGCAGCCGGGCAAGCGCTACGCCTGCGCGTTCCGGGGCGGCGACAAGCTCGGCTTCCGCGCCGGCGTCGACCGGATCTTTTTCCGCCGCGCCGTGGCCTGCGCCTACGATACGGTCGAGCTCGCGGCATCGCTCGGCGATGCGGTGGTAGACGTGGGCAGGGTGACGGAGGCGGTACGGCCGGAGCTTGCCGGGAGCGGCTTCGAGCTCAGCGCCGACAATGTGTTCGAAGGACGATACTATCAAATCGTGCCGCCGCTCGACGGGCTGACCGTGCAGATCTCGCCCGAGCGCGGCCAGACGCTCGAAGCGACGTATATCCCGGGCACGCAGCTCGCGTCCGCCCGCCAAGCGCCGCGCTTCCGGCTGCCTGCCGGCTTCGCGTTCACCTCTGGCCAGCGGTATGCAGTCAGCGCGGAGTGGGCGCGGATCGGCCAGGACGAATTTACCGCCCCGGCCTATCGGCTGCCCGCGCCGCCGCACTCCGCGTCGCCGCACTCCGCGCCGCCGCACTCCGCGTCGCCGCACTCCGCGTCGCCGCACTCCGCGTCGCCGCACTCCGCGTCGCCGCACTCCGCGCCACCGCACTCCGCGCCGCCGCACTCCGCGTCGCCGCACTCCGCGTCGCCGCACTCCGCGTCGCCGCACTCCGCGTCGCCGCACTCCGCGTCGCCGCACTCCGCGCCGCCACATTCCGCGCCCATGCTGCCATCGCCAAAACTTCCTGCGCCTGCGCCGGAGCGGCTGCGGCCGCTGGCCGCGCTGCCGGCTCCCTCGCCAGCCAGGCGGAGCTCGAATTAGTCCGCTTCGACGGCAGCGACCGGGTATTACTTCAGGTTTGACGTTTGTTTTTTCAAGGATGTGCCGGAGGGGCATTCCCCTTCGGCTGTTCCTTGTCCTATACTGGGCTTGCGATCGCTGGCATGGGAGCGGCATCACGGCGCAGGCAGCACGACTCTCGACCTGCGTTTCTGTAAACGATTACAGGAACGCGCCTCCGCATGCTCGGTCTTGGTATCGATTACATTTACAGAGGAGGCTTCATGCAGTGATGAAACCGAGTATCCCTTCTGCGCAGCAGCGCGGATCCGGAGGCGGCCGCGCCAGACCGCCGGAAGCGAGAAAAGGCAAGGCGAAGCGCTGGCTGTCCGCGCTGACGGCCGCGGCGCTGGCCGCAGGCATGCTGCCGGCAGCGACGTCGGCGGCGCCCGAAGCCGGAACGCTGCCCGCTTATTACAACCCGGCGCTGACGCCGGAGAAACGGACCGAGGATCTGCTCGCCCGCATGACGGTCGAGGAAAAGGTCGGCCAGATGGTGCAAGCGGAGCGCGCCTCGGTGACGCCGGAGGACGTGCGGACCTATCATCTCGGCTCCGTGCTGAGCGGCGGCGGCTCGTTCCCGAACGGCAAGCAGGCCGACAGCACGCTGGAGAACTGGACGGAGCTGTACGAGAGCTACCAGAACGGCGCTCTGTCGACGCGTCTGGGCATCCCGCTGCTCTATGGCGTCGATGCGGTGCACGGCCACAACAACGTGAAGGGAGCGACGCTGTTCCCGCATAACATCGGGCTGGCGGCAGCGGGCAGCGAGGAGCTGGCCGAGCGGGTCGGCGAAGCGGCCGCGGCCGAGATCCGCGCCACGGGCATCAACTGGACGTTCGCGCCGGCGCTCGCCGTCGTGCAGGATATCCGCTGGGGCCGCACCTACGAAGGCTTCGGGGACAGTCCGGAGCTGGCGGCCAAGCTCGGCGCGGCGTACATCAGGGGGCTGCAGGGCGAGAAGCCGGAGCAGCTCGCCGACCGCGAGCATGTCGTCGCTACGGCCAAGCATTTCGTGGGAGAGGGCTATACGGCAGGCGGCGTCAACCAGGGCAACGTCACTGCTTACAGCGAGGAAGACATCTGGAAGCTGGAAAAGCCGGTCTACGAAGCGGCCGTCAAGGCCGGCGTCGGCACGGTCATGGCTTCCTACCACAGCATCCAGGGGCTCAAGATGCACGCCAACGAGCGGCTGCTGCAGGACAAGCTCAAGGGCGAGCTCGGCTTCAAGGGCTTCGTCATCTCCGACTACAACGCCATCGATCAGATCACGCGGGACTCGGCCGGCAACGCGGTCAGCGGGCTGAAGGCCCAGGTGCGCACGGCGGTCAACGCCGGCGTCGACATGATCATGGAGCCGGATAAATGGAAGCAGGTCTACGCCGATCTGAAAGCGCTTGCCGAAGAAGGCGCCGTGCCGATGTCCCGCATCGACGACGCCGTCACGCGCATCCTGACGGTGAAATTCCGCTCCGGCGTGTTCGAGCAGCCTTACGGCGACCGCGACATGCAGCAGGCGTTCGGCTCGCAGGCGAGCCGCGCCGTGGCGCGCGAGGCCGTATCCCGCTCGCTCGTGCTGCTCAAGAACGATCCCGTGCGCGGGGCGGACGGCGTCGAGGCGCCGATCCTGTCGCTGCTGCCGACGATGAAAAATCTGCTCGTCGCCGGCAAGAACGCCAACGACATCGGCCGCCAGTCGGGCGGCTGGTCGATCACCTGGCAGGGCTCGGCCGGCGCGATCACGCCCGGCACGACGATCCTCGAGGGGCTGCAGGCGGCCGCCAAGGCAGCCGGCGCGACGGTGACGTTCAACGAGCACGGCCGCGGCGCGGCCGGCAAGGACGCCGCGATCGTCGTGCTCGGCGAGAAGCCGTACGCGGAAGGCAGCGGCGACGCCTCGAGCCTCGATCTGGACACGGAAGACCAGGCGACGCTGGACAACATCCGCGCGGCGAATCCGGATCTTCCGGTCGTGCTCGTGCTCGTCAGCGGGCGTCCGATGACGGTCGCGAAGCAGCTGGACCAGGTGCAGGGCCTCGTCGCGGCCTGGCTGCCCGGCACGGAAGGCGCGGGCGTAGCCGACGTGCTGCTCGGAGAGCGCGAGTTCGAGGGCAAGCTGCCGATCCGCTGGCCGTTCGAGCTGAGCGCTTACGCCAAGCCGGATCCGGGAGCGGAGGAATTCCTTTTCCAGACCGGCTATGGTCTTCAAAAGAACCAGGCGACTCCGCCGCTGCCGGAAGCTCCGCAGCCGGAGACGCCGGAAAATCCGGGCTATGTGCAGATCGAGGCGGAATCGTTCGTCGCCCAGTCCGGCATCCAGACGGAAAAGACGCAGGATGCGGGCGGCGGCGACAACATCGGCTACATCGACGATGGCGACTGGACCGAGCACGAGGTCGAGCTCGAAGGCGGCCTGTATGACGTCGAGGTCCGCTACGCCAGCTGGGGAGACAGCTCCGGCCTCCGGATCGTCGACGGCAACAAGCAGGCGAGCGCGACGATTCCGCTGCCGCGCATCGCCAGCTACCAGGACTGGGGCTCGGCCAAGGCCAAGGATATCGAGCTTCCGGGCGGACCTTGCAAGCAGAAGCTGCGCCTCTCGTTCCTCGGCGGCAGCTTCAACCTCAACTGGGTGAAGCTGACCCGCACGGGCGACGCGCCGTCGCCGACGACGGTGGTTTGCACGGAGGAGCCGGGCGGCCCGGGCACGCCGATCGAGCCGGAGATCGTGCAGGAGGACGCGGTGCAGAGCTGGATCAGCCGCGAGCGCGATCCGGGCGACATCCGCTGGTACTACGCCCCGCGCTGGCAGGAAGGCGACAGCAAGCTGGCCCCGCAAGCCCCGCTTGACGTCGTGAAGCCGAACGAGGCGGCAGGCGAGGTCATCGAGCTCGATGCGGACACCGCCTATCAGTCCATTTTCGGCATCGGCTCCTCCATGGAGGAATCGACCGTCGGCAATCTGATGAAGATGTCCCCGGAAAAGCGGCATGAGCTGCTCGTCCAGCTGTTCGACAAGGAGAAGGGAGCCGGCATGAGCCTCGTGCGCGTCACGATCGGCACGGCGGACTTCACGGGACAGCCGTTCTATTCCTACAACGACCTGCCGCCGGGCGAGACCGACCCCGAGCTCAAGAAGTTCTCGATCCAGAAGGACCGCGACCTCGGCATCATCTCCACGCTCCAGGAGATCCAGGCGATCAACCCCGACGTCAAGTTTTTCGGCTCGCCGTGGAGCGCGCCGGGCTGGATGAAGACGACGGGCAGCATGATCAAGGGCGAGGTGCTGGAGCCGTACCTGCCGGTTTACGCCGATTATCTGGTGAAATTCGTGCAGGCGTACGGCGACGAAGGCATCCCGATCGAGATGCTGACGATGCAGAACGAGCCGCTGCTCGAGATCGAGTATCCGAGCACGAAGATGAGCTGGCAGCAGCAAGGCCGCCTGGCCGCGCTGCTGCGGGCGAAGCTCGACGCCGCCGGCCTCGGCGAAGTGAAGATCCTCACCTTCGACCACAACCCGGGCGACACGATGGCGTATCCGGCGCAGCTGCTGCGCGATCCGGCCGCCTACGCGGCTGTCGACGGCACGGCTTTCCATGACTATGGCGGAGAGCTGAGCGAGATGACTAGGCTCAAGGAGCTGTTCCCGGAAAAGAACGTCTACCTGACGGAGCGCGCCGTCTGGGGCACGCAGGGAGCGGACCGCATCGCGCAGTACTTCCGCAACTGGGCGCGCAGCTACAACTCGTGGGTCGTCATGCTCGACAGCGACATCCGCGCCCACCAGTGGACAGGCGTGCCGGATCCGACGCCGGTCATCCAGGACTCCGCAGACCGCGACCACTACTGGCTCGCGCCGGAGACGTACTTGATGGCGCAGTTCTCCAAGTTCGTCCTGCCGGGCTATGAGCGGATCGACAGCAATTACGGCAGCAAGGACACCGTCACCAACGTCGCCTTCCGCAGTCCGGACGGCAAAAAGATCGTCGCGGTGCTCATCAACCAGACGGCGTCCGACCAGCCGGTCAAGCTGCTCAGCGACGGCACGCAGATCAGCGCGGTCGTGCCGGCCAAGTCCGTCGCCACCTACAGCTGGACCCGTCCGGAGCTCGGACGGACCGCCCCGGGCCGCTTCGCGGCGTCAAGCTTCGACCGGGCCGAGGGCTCGTATTCGGCCGACGCGGCGACAGGCGTCGTCGACGGCCTGAACGCCGACCCGGCGCAAGGCCAGGCGGCCTTCGACTACGGCGTGAACGTGCGCAAGGCCGGCCGCTACACGCTCGACCTGAGCTATGCGGGACAGCCTGCGGACGCCTCGGTCACGGTAAAAGCCGGCGGCGCGACGGCCGCCTATGTGCCGGTTACGCGCGATACGTACGGCGAGTTCGCCGCTGTCCGCGTCCAGCTCGACCTGCCGGCCGGGGAGCAGCAGCTGCGCCTTGAGGCCGCGGGCACCGGCTACCGGCTGCGCGAGCTGCGCCTGCAGCCTGCAGCCGGCGAAGCGGCGCTGCCGCAGCGCGTCGAGGCCGAAGCGGCCTCCAGCACGGCGCATGCGCTGCTGCTCGAGGCTCCGGCAGGCGCATCCAAGGATGCGGTCAGCCTGCACGGCGGCAGCGAGCTGAACGTCCGCGTTTCCGCCCCGGAATCGGGCCTGTACCAGCTGCAGTACCGCTACCGCACGGAGTCCGAGGCCGATGCCACGGTGAGCTGGTCCGTCTACGGGGGCAGCCCGATCCACAGCGACGCGCTGCCGGCATCGTCCGCGTGGACGACCGCATCGGGCACGATCCGCCTCAGCCAGGGAGCCCAGCAGCTGCGGCTGACGGCGGCGGATGGACCGCTCGCGCTCGACTGGGTGCAGCTCGGGCCGGTACTTCAGGTGAAAGACAACCCGCGCCTCATCGCCGTGCCGGGAACGGCTTCGGCGGATGATTACGCCGCGATGTCCGGCTTCAAGCCGGGAGCCGGCGGTTCAGCCGACGGCCGCCAGCTCGGCGAGTCGGACGCGGGCGACTGGGCCGACTATCGCTTGGCCGTGCCGGAGGCCGGACGGTACACGGTGACGCTGGAGCTGCAGTCGCAAAACGGCGGCATTGGCGCGTTCAGCCTGAAGCTCGGCGAGTCCGTGCTGGCGACGTACGGCGTGCCGCAGATTTACAACAACTGGATCACGGTGCGCAAGACGATCGACCTGCCTGGCGGAGAGCAGACGCTGCGGCTCGCTGCGAACGTCGGCGGCTTCAACGTCGGCTCGCTGGCGGTCGAGCCGCTGCGCCCGCAGATGGCGGGAGCGGACGGAGCGCTGCAGCTCGAGGCGGAGAGCTATTTCGACGCCGACCGCAACGCGATCGAGACGAACCGCAGCTCCGGCACGGCCAACGTCGGCTATACCAATGCCGGCAACAAGCTCCATTATGGAGTGGACGTGCCGCAGGCCGGACGTTATAAAGTCACTTACCGCTATGCGACGCAGCAGTCCGGCGTGTCCGCGGCTCTGCTCGCGGACGGCCAGTCCGTCGGCGCGGTTTCGCTGCCGTCCACCGGAGGCTGGGGCACGTACCGGGAGGTCTCGGGCATCGTCGCCCTTCCGGCCGGACCGCAGCAGCTGTCCGTGCTCATCCAAGGCGACGGCTTCAACCTCGACTGGCTGCGCCTCGCCCCGACGGACGAGGAGCCGGCCGTCCAGCCGGAGCGGGCGGCCATCGCCAAAGCTTCGCTCAAGGCCGGCAAGCACGCCAAGCCGCAAGCGGTGACGCTGGCCAGCGGAACGGCGGATGCCGCCGTCTACTACACGCTGGACGGCAGCCTGCCGAGCGCGGAGAGCGGCAGGCGCGCCGACGGTCCGATCCAGGTGGAAGGCACGGTCGTCATCCGCGCCGTCGCCGTCAAGGCCGGCATGGACGCCAGCTTCGTGTCCGCGTTCACTTATGTGACCGGTCCGGCTGATCCGCAGCCGAGCACGGATCCGGGCACGTCGCCGCAGCCGAGCGAGTCGCCGGGCTCATCGCCGACGCCGAGCGCGGGACCTACGGCCACGCCGGAACCGACCGGCGGTCCGATCGCGACGCCGGCGCCAAGCGCGTCTCCAAGCGCTTCGCCGACCGCCTCTCCCGGCGGCAGCCTGACCTCCGGCCAGCCGAAGCTCGACGCGGCTTCCGGCATCGCCTCCGTCGCGGTCAGCCAGGCCGAGCTCGACCAGGCCGGCTCGGCGGGCGGCAAGATCACGATCAACGTTCCATTCGTGGCAGGGGCGACAGGGTACACGGTCATCCTGCCGGCCGAAGCGCTGCGCAGCGGCGCCTCCAGCATGGAGCTGCGCCTGCCGAACGGCACGCTGCTGCTGCCGGCCGGCTGGCTCCAGGGAGCGGCGCTGGCCGGAGCCGACGTCCGCTTGACTCTCGCGGATGCGGCGGACCGCAGCGCCCTCACGGCGGGGCAGCAAGCCGCTTCCGCAGGCCTCCCAGTCTACCGCATCAGCCTGGACAGCGGCGGCAAGCCGGTCGTGCCGGCCGCATCACATCCTGCGGCAAGCGTCTCCGTGCCGGCCAAGCTGGCCGGCCAGGCGCTGGCCGACTCCCACCGCATCGCGGTGCGGCTGCTGGACGGCAGCCGGTCGCTCCCGGTTCCGAGCGGCCGCTACGTCGCCGGCGCCGGCGCTGGCAGCGGCAGCGTGAAGTTCGATGTCCGGGCATCCGGAACCTATGCAGCCGTTCTTTCCGGCGCCGAGTTCCGCGACCTGACCCGGCATGCTTGGGCGCAGCAAGCGATCGAGGCGCTGGCAGCCCGCGGCATCGTCCAAGGCGTGGACGAGCAGCGCTTCCAGCCCGGAGCTGAGGTCCGCCGCGCCGACCTGCTGCTGCTGCTCGTACGCGCGTTCGAATTCTCCGCCGATGGCGAGGCATCGTTCCGCGATATTCCGGCAGGAGCCTATTATGAGGAGGCGGCACGCATCGCCAAGCTGCTGGGCCTGGCCCAAGGCCGCGAGGACGGACGCTTCGATCCGCTCGCGCCGGTCAGCCGCCAGGAGCTGATGACGCTCCTTGCCCGCGCGGCCGAGCTGGCCGGAGAGCCGCTTGAGCCTGCTGCGCTCTCCAGCCTGGCGGCCTTCCGCGACAGCGGCTCCGTCGCGCCGTATGCAGCCGCGAGCGCGGCGGCGCTCGTCCAGGCCGGCATCGTCGGCGGCGACAACGGCGCGCTCAAGCCGCAAGGCACGGCCAGCCGCGCGGAAACGGCAGCGATGCTCTATCGCCTGCTGGAGCGCAGCTGATCTATTTGAGCCGGGCGGACGGGCTGAACGCCAAGTCAATCCGCCGCCCCGACACCGACTCCATCGCAACGCCAAAAGCCCTTTCCCGCTTGAGCGGGAGAGGGTTTTTGCGTTGCTCGGCTCCGTGCCTGCATGAGGTCAAGTCCGCCTGCATGAGGTCAGGTCCGTTTGGACGAGGCGCGGTTGCGAGTGCGGGTGCGCTTTTTCGGAGCCGGCTTGGCGGCAGCGGAGCGGCGGGTGCGCTTGCCGCCGCCAGGCTTGACTCTCGGACGGCTCGCCCGAGCGGGAGGAGCGCCACGGCGGGCAGGCTCAACCACCCGATCAGGCAGATTTCCCGCCCGATCCGCGGCCTCTCCCGAGCCGAGCCCTGCCCCGGCGCTGTCTGTCTCTCCCGAGCCGAGCTCCGCCTCCGCGTCGTCTGTCCCGCCCGAGCCGAGCTCTGCCCCCGCGCCGTCTGTCCCGCCCGAGCCGAGCTCAGCCCCAGCGCCCGGCGCCTCGTCCGGGCCGTCCGCGGCCGCATCGGATCGTTGCGGATGCGCTCCTGCAGCCTCTTCGCCGGAGCTCTCCGCCGATCCGTCCGCTTCGCTGCTCTTCTCCGCCGCCGGGACATCCGCCTGACCGCTTTCCTTGGCGGATGGCGCGGCAGCCGACATCATCAGCTCCATCGGTCCGGGATACAGGAACGGCTCCTCGCTGCCGCTGCGGACCGGAAAGCGGAGCTCCTGCACATAAGACGGCTCCTCCATCGGCTGGACGGAGAGCCACTGCATCTCATCTTCCGATACGCTTTGCTTCACTACGATCAGATGCATCATGAAGTGATGGGCGACGTTCATCTGGCTCTGCCGCAGCAAGGACAGCTCATGCGGCTCGTACATGCCTTCGTATTGCGGATAATAAAAGAACTCGAGCCGCACGAGCCGCAGGTCGGGCGCTTCCTCGCCCTGCAGCGACCAGCTTCTCTCGGCGCAGAAGCGGTATTCGTCCGGATCGACGTAACAGACCGGGTGGGACGTCCAGTATCGGGGAGACTGCTCGCTCAGAAGCGAGCGGTAAGCCGGGTTCGCCAGATGCGACGAGGCATGCGCGTAGGGAGCGGCGATGCATACGACAGCTCCATGGCGGCAGACGCGATAAAGCTCCTTCATCAGTCGGAGCGGGTCCGCCGAAAATTGCGCGCTGTCCGCCAGCATCGCGAAGTCGACCGAATCGTCGCTCAGCGGCAGCGGCGTGTCGAAGTCATGCACCAAGTCGACATCCGGCAGCCCGCGCGTATCGATGCCTATGCAGCCTGGATGCTTGGCCGCGCCGCAGCCCAGATCGATCCTCACATCATCTCATCCTTTGCAAGAAACGGGTTCGTACAGTCTATTCCGCCTGCGCGCCATCCGTTTATGCGAACGCCTTTCCGGGCCGTCTATTCCTCGATGTGTGAAAAAGAAAAGAAAAAATGATGGGCTTCCTGGCCGGGAGAGGCCGGCTTGCTATGCTCGCGGATGAAGTCCTGGATCATTTCGACGAAGGCCTCGGACTCTTCTTTGTTCAGATAGAGGTCGCTGTTCAACACCGTGCCGATCCGCTTCTTGCCGGAGCTTTGATTGTCCAGATATTTCTGCTTGCTGGCGTCGAACATGCGGGCGACGAGCTTCTGCGCTTCCGATGCGAAGACGGTGCGGATCGATTCGTCGACATCGTCTCGCCTCACCTGGACGCTCCCCTCGAACGCCTTGTAATATTTCGCGGTAATGCCGTTGATCAGGCGCGTCTCCTTCAGCTCGAGGAGGCCGATGCTCTCCAGCTTGCGGGCATGATAGTACACCTTGGCCGGCACCTCGCCGAGCTGGTCGGCGATTTCCTTGATCGTAGACGGCTCCGTGGCCTTGTAGAACTGGTCCAGGATCTTCATGCGGTATGGATCGGAGAAGATGCGGATTTCCTCGATCGTCTTGAGCACTTTCGTTTCGATGGCGGCCACTCCTGACTGCCCGGAGGCGGATGTAGGTTCCAGTATACTATATTTTCATGAAGCTCTTGCGGGTGAGCAGAAAGAAAGCAGGCAGCACCATCAGCAAGCCGGCGCCGAGGTAGAGCGTCTCGACCGGAACGAGGCTTCCCACCGCGCCTACCGCGATCGCGCCGACCGGCAGCAGCGCCGAGGAGATCATCGAAGAGAGGGAGCTGACGCGTCCTAGCATCCCGGCAGGCGTCACTTCCATCATATACGTCGAGAGCGGGGTATTGATG
>NZ_CP150181.1:4557500-4577500 GCF_037965485.1 Paenibacillus sp. FSL W8-1187 | reverse complement strand
CGAAGGACAACAGGTTGATATTCCTGTACCACCGTAAGCCGTTATGAGCAATGGAGTGACGCAGAAGGGTAGTGACGCGGACCGATGGATGTGTCCGTCCAAGCAGTGAGGCTGGTTTGTTGGCAAATCCGCAAACCGTAAGGCTGGGCTGTGATGGGGAGGGAAACTTACAGTACCGAAGGTCATGATCTCCGGCTGCCAAGAAAAGCTTCTAGCCAGGCGAAGGTGCCCGTACCGCAAACCGACACAGGTAGGCGAGCAGAGCATGCTAAGGCGCGCGGAGTAACTCTCGTTAAGGAACTCGGCAACATGACCCCGTAACTTCGGGAGAAGGGGTGCCTCGGTAGGGTGAATAGCCCGAGGGGGCCGCAGTGAAAAGGCCCAAGCGACTGTTTAGCAAAAACACAGGTCTGTGCGAAGCCGTAAGGCGAAGTATACGGGCTGACGCCTGCCCGGTGCTGGAAGGTTAAGGGGAGCGGTTAGGGGTAACCCGAAGCTGTGAACCGAAGCCCCAGTAAACGGCGGCCGTAACTATAACGGTCCTAAGGTAGCGAAATTCCTTGTCAGGTAAATTCTGACCCGCACGAATGGCGTAACGACTTGGGCGCTGTCTCAACGAGAGATCCGGTGAAATTTTACTACCTGTGAAGATGCAGGTTACCCGCGACAAGACGGAAAGACCCCATGGAGCTTTACTGCAGCTTGATATTGGACTTTGGTACGATCTGTACAGGATAGGTGGGAGCCTAGGAAGCCGGAGCGCCAGCTTCGGAGGAGGCGCCGTTGGGATACCACCCTGATCGTATCGGAGTTCTAACCTGTCACCGTGAAACCGGTGAAGGGACCGTGTCAGGCGGGCAGTTTGACTGGGGCGGTCGCCTCCTAAAATGTAACGGAGGCGCCCAAAGGTTCCCTCAGAATGGTTGGAAATCATTCGAAGCGTGCAAAGGCATAAGGGAGCTTGACTGCGAGACCAACAAGTCGAGCAGGGACGAAAGTCGGGCTTAGTGATCCGGTGGTACCGAATGGAAGGGCCATCGCTCAACGGATAAAAGCTACCCTGGGGATAACAGGCTTATCTCCCCCAAGAGTCCACATCGACGGGGAGGTTTGGCACCTCGATGTCGGCTCATCGCATCCTGGGGCTGAAGTAGGTCCCAAGGGTTGGGCTGTTCGCCCATTAAAGCGGTACGCGAGCTGGGTTCAGAACGTCGTGAGACAGTTCGGTCCCTATCTGTCGTGGGCGTAGGAAATTTGAGAGGAGCTGTCCTTAGTACGAGAGGACCGGGATGGACGTACCGCTGGTGTACCAGTTGTTCCGCCAGGAGCACCGCTGGGTAGCTACGTACGGACGGGATAAGCGCTGAAAGCATCTAAGCGCGAAGCCCCCCTCAAGATGAGATTTCCCAGTATGTAAGACCCCTGGAAGACGACCAGGTCGATAGGCTCGAGGTGGAAGCGCGGCAACGTGTGCAGCTGACGAGTACTAATCGGTCGAGGGCTTATCCTACTTAGCAAGAACAGCCGGTCAGCACGGCATTTCGTTCGATCCAGTTTTCAGGGCGCAAGCTTTGAGAACGCAAGGCTTACATACTTACATATGGGGCCATAGCTCAGCTGGGAGAGCGCCTGCCTTGCAAGCAGGAGGTCAGGAGTTCGATCCTCCTTGGCTCCACCATGCTTTTTGTTCCCTGATAGCTCAGTTGGTAGAGCACTCGACTGTTAATCGAGTTGTCACAGGTTCGAGTCCTGTTCGGGGAGCCATAAGGAGAAGTGTCCGAGTGGTCGAAGGAGCACGATTGGAAATCGTGTATACGTTAACCGCGTATCGAGGGTTCGAATCCCTCCTTCTCCGTAGCAACATTTCTTGATTTGGAGAGATACCCAAGTGGCTCAAGGGGACCCTCTGCTAAGGGGTTAGACTGCGTAAGTGGTGCGAGGGTTCGAATCCCTCTCTCTCCGTTCTTTCTCCAACTTCATACGGCCCGTTGGTCAAGGGGTTAAGACACCTCCCTTTCACGGAGGTAACAGGGGTTCGAATCCCCTACGGGTCACCAACATGGAAGCTTAGCTCAGCTGGGAGAGCATCTGCCTTACAAGCAGAGGGTCGGGGGTTCGATCCCCTCAGCTTCCACCATGAACTACCGCGGGGTGGAGCAGTCCGGTAGCTCGTCGGGCTCATAACCCGAAGGTCACAGGTTCAAATCCTGTCCCCGCAACCAATATGGAGCTGTGGTGTAGAGGCCTAACATGCCTGCCTGTCACGCAGGAGACCGCGGGTTCGAATCCCGTCAGCTCCGCCATTTATTCTTTGCCGCTGTAGCTCAACTGGTAGAGCAACTGACTTGTAATCAGTAGGTTGGGGGTTCAAGTCCTCTCGGCGGCATGGATTATATCCATGGCGATCGTGGCGAAGTGGTTAACGCACCGGATTGTGGTTCCGGCATTCGGGGGTTCAATTCCCCTCGATCGCCCCATTGATTTCCTGATGGGGATTAGCCAAGCGGTAAGGCAACGGACTTTGACTCCGTCATTCCCAGGTTCGAACCCTGGATCCCCAGCCATTAAGAGCCATTAGCTCAGTTGATAGAGCACCTGACTTTTAATCAGGGTGTCGAAGGTTCGAGTCCTTCATGGCTCACTTTTCAACTTCATATGCGGTTGTGGTGGAATGGCAGACACGCTATCTTGAGGGGGTAGTGGGCGTACGCCCGTGGAGGTTCGAGTCCTCTCAACCGCACCATTTTCCTTTCGCCCTGCCAGGCGAAACAAGATTCACCTTTTATCATGCGGTCATGGCGGAATTGGCAGACGCGCTAGATTCAGGTTCTAGTGTCAGCAATGACGTGGAGGTTCAAGTCCTCTTGACCGCACCATCTGCGGAAGTGGCTCAGCGGTAGAGCATCGCCTTGCCAAGGCGAGGGTCGCGGGTTCGATTCCCGTCTTCCGCTCCATACGTGCCCGTAGCTCAGCTGGATAGAGCATTTGACTACGAATCAAAAGGTCGGGAGTTCGAATCTCTCCGGGCACGCCATTTATACAACGGGATGTAGCTCAGCTTGGTAGAGCACCTGGTTTGGGACCAGGGGGTCGCATGTTCAAATCGTGTCATCCCGACCATTTTTTGCGGGTGTAGTTCAATGGTAGAACTTCAGCCTTCCAAGCTGATAGCGTGGGTTCGATTCCCATCACCCGCTCCATCTGTGAATACGAACGGTCTTGCCCAGCGGCAAGGCCTTTTTTATTTTCAGGCTAAATACCGCAAAGAAACAGGGCTGTCCCGCAAAGTCGACGTGACGACTTCGCAGGACAGCCCTTAGTTTTTAAGGCTTTCTACGGGATGGTCCAAAGGTCCTTACAGAGACTTCAAGAATTCCACGACCGTAAGCAAGCCTTTGTCGAAGTTCTCCAGGTTGAAGTGCTCGTTCGGGGCATGAAGGTTCTCGTCGTCGAGACCGAAGCCCATGAGCACGACCGGAGCGGCGAGCACGCGGGAGAAAGCGGCCATGATCGGAATGGAGCCGCCGTCCTTGGTGAACAAGGCGCGGGTGCCGTAGACGCGGCCGTAAGCGTCGGCAGCCTTCTGCAGGATCGGATGGGACGGATCGATATTGAACGCGAAGGCTCGTTCGATTTGCTTGACGGTCAAGCGGGCGCCGGATGGAACGCGGTCTTTCAGATGCTTCTCGATGCGGTCGAGCGTTTTTTGCGGATCCTGGTCCCCGACGAGGCGGCAGGTGATTTTCGCATGCGCTTCTTTCGGGATGACCGTCTTGGTGCCTTCCCCTTGGAAGCCGCCATAGACGCCGTTCAGCTCCAGCGTCGGACGGGCTCCGACGCGCTCGACGAACGTATAGCCCTTTTCTCCGTACAGGGCATCCAGGCCAAGGCCGGTGCGGATCTTGTCCTCATCGACCCCCTGCTTGGCGAATTCCTCGCGCATGAGAGGAGACAGCTCCGGCACGCCCTCATAGAAGCCGTCGACCGCGACGCGTCCGTCCGGATCATGGAGGGAAGCGAGCAGCTCGACAAGCGCATGCAAGGCATTGGGAACGGCGCCGCCGTATGTGCCGGAGTGAAGATCGGTATTGGCGGTCCGGACAGCGACCTCCATCGAGCAGAGGCCGCGCAGGCCGGTGCAGATCGCGGGACGTCCGCGCTCGAGCAGCGATGTGTCGGAGACGAGCACCGCATCGCAGTCGAGCTTGTCCTTATGCGTCTCGAGGAAAGCAGGCAGATGCGGGCTGCCGATTTCCTCCTCGCCTTCGAGACAAAGCTTGAGGTTGACCGGAAGGGTGCCTTCCTCGCGAAGAATGGCCTCGATCGCTTTGATGTGGAGGAAGACTTGGCCTTTGTCGTCTGTCGCGCCGCGAGCATACAGCTTGCCTTCGCGGATCTCCGGCTCGAACGGAGGCGATTGCCATAGGTTCAGCGGATCGACGGGCTGCACGTCATAATGGCCGTAGACGAGCACGGTCGGCTTGCCGGGAGCATGGATATAATCGGCGTAGACGACGGGATGGCCGGCTGTCGGCATGATCTCGACGTTTTCGAGCCCAGCGCGGCGAAGCGTATCGGCGAGCCAGGATGCCGCGGATTGGATATCTCCCGCGTGGGCCGAGATGGCGGAGATGCTCGGTATGCGCAGCCATTGCATCAGCTCCTCGAGCTGCTCCTCCCGACGGGTGCTGAAATAAGTCTCATAGGACATCGGTATGTACCTCCTTGATTAAGACGGTTTGCCGCAGGCAAATCGGATAGGTTTATTATACCCCTGGGGCAAGGCGATAAGAAGCGGTCGAGACAACGCGGCAGAGCGCGGAAGCTCGAGGGGGAAAAGAGCCTAATCCATTTTCTACCGCCTCCGCTCATTGACGGGGACAAGGTCCGCGTCCTAGAATACAGGTAACGACAAACAGGAGGAGGCGTTCGGAGATGATGAAGATGGCGAAGAGAGCTGCAGCGGCAGCAATGGCAAAGGACCGGAGCATGATTTACCGGAGGTCTCCACGGACGGGAACGCGGCGAGGGCTGTAACGGCATGAGGATGCAGGAAGGACAGACGCGTCCTTTGCTGCCATGCGGAGCCTGAGGCGATTTCAAGTCACGGACGGAGTCCGTGGCTTTTTTTGTACGCTTCGACTTGAAATATCCCCCTAGATCAGGAAAGAAAAGGTGAATGAAACGTGATCAATGACTGGAATCTTCACGGCGGGAATGGAGGGGAGAACCTCGCCCGCATCCCGGCGGCTGCCGCCGGATCGGCGGTGCCGGTCCCGAGGGCTGCTGCCGGATCGCCGCCGCGCTCGCTTGTTGCCGGCGACCATGGATCCGCCGGACCTTCCGCATCGGCGGCATCGGCCCAGGAGCTCAGGCAGCTGCTGCGCATGATCCGCGATCTGCTGCAAGCTCGATGCGGATCGGAATTCGCGGTGTACAAGGACGAGGATCAGCTGGAGCTTTATTGGAGCCTGCTGGAGCAGGATCTCGCCGAAGAAAACGCCGAGCTGCAAGTGCTGGCGCGAGTCTTCGAAACGATGGAAAGCCGAAGCGTCAAGCGGGACTCGGCTGAGATCCGGATCTATCCGTCACTCGACAACCATCTGTTTTATTACCCGGAATGGAAGGTGGCGCTCGTCCGGCTCCCGATGCCGCGCGTGATCGGCCGGTCGCTCGAGCCTTACCTGTTCGCCGAGAGCGACGAGTCGCTGCGGCGGTTCCTTGTTCATGCCCGCGAACGGCTTCGGAGCCGGATGACCGGCAAGCTGCTGCTCTGCTGCGATGGCGAGGAAGGCACGGTGTCGGAGCTGGCGCCGCATCGGATCGAGCGCTGGGAGCCGGTGCAGGACTCGCTGCGGCTGGAGCTGGAACGGTCGGTATCGTCTTTCTTTCAATCGGGGGGAGCGTTCTACGAGCAGTTCGGGTTGGCCTACCGGCGGGGGATGCTGCTCTACGGCAAGCCGGGCAACGGAAAGACCAGCCTCGTCCGGGCGCTCGCCTCGAAGGCGGGCGTGCCGGCGATGAGCTGGCAGCTTTCGGAGCATACGAGCACGGAGAGCATTCGGGAGATGCTGAAGCGGGCGGCGGAGATGGCGCCGATGCTGCTCATCATCGAGGACCTGGAGGGGCTGCGGCCGGAGCTGCGCTCCGTCTTTCTGGGCGAGCTGGACGGGTTGCGGACGCACGAAGGAATCTATCTGATCGCGACGACGAATTACCCCGAACTGGTGGATCCGGCGCTGATCGGAAGACCGGGGCGCATTGACCGCGCGTACGAGGTCGCCGAGCCGACCCGCGCATGCCGCGCGGAGTTCCTCCAGCGGCAGAGCCGCGGCCTGCTGTTCGGCGACGGGCAGCTGGAGGAGCTGGCCGACCGGACGAAAGGCTTTTCCTATGCGCAGCTGGAGGAGCTGGTCGCGGCAGCCGCGTTCTGCTGGCAGGAACAAGGGCGAGTCGAGACGGAGCCCCTGCTCCGCGCGATTCGGCAGGAAATCGAGCATGCCAAAAACGGAAGCTGGATGTCCGCTTCCGGTTCGGGCAAAGTCGGATTTTTCGCATGAGCTCGGCTGTCTACTGCGCAGGACCGATCGGGTAGCGGGACCGCATCGTCGCGGCGAGCTCCCGGATCTCCTCTGGCCGGGGTAGCCGGCTCTCGGGCAATCGGGCCTGCTGCTCCGTCCGCGGGCCGAGCGCGACGCTGGCGGCTCCTTCGGCAAACAGGCGCGGCGCATCCGGCCATAGCTCGGCCAGCTCTTCGAGGCTCGCCATGACCGACGCTTCGACGAGCGGATAGCTCGCGGCGCCGGGGCCGGCGGCGGCATCGTAAAATTGGCGGACGAGACGGCCTCGCTCCTCGCCGGAGCCGCCGGCATTGACGAACGCCTGGACGATATAGGCTTTGGACAGCCGGCGCTGGGCGATGCCGCAAAACTTGCGTCCGCCGACGCTGAGATCGTAATCGCCCGGACAATAGGCTCCGACGATCTCGCCCTTGTCCACCTGGACGCCGGTGTCGGCGAGGGCGGCGGCGATCAGCTCGTACATGAGCTGGAAGTCGTCCTCGAAGCGGGCGGATGCCTTTCCCTGCAGCGGCAGGATGAGCGAGACGTTGACGACGCCGGGATCGAGCGGCACGGCGGCGCCGCCGGAGTTGCGGACGGCGACCGAGAGGCCGAGCCGCTCCAGCTCGCGGGAAGCGCGCGCGGCTTCCGGCAGACGGCTGTCGCGCGGTCCCATGACGAAGCCGGCGGGATGCCGCCACAGATGGAGGACGGGCACGCCGTCCGCTCCGACGCGCCGGCAGAGCAGCTCGTCCAGCGCGAACGAGTAGAGGACGTCCGGCTCGGACCAGTCGTCCATGCGGTCGAGCAGGAGCAGGCCGGGGAAGCGGTTATGGATCATGAGCGGAAACGTTCCTTCCTATGCCAATCGTAAAATGAAGATGATTCTTAAACTGTATCATACCGCGGGATGGAGTTCACGCGAACCGCGGCAATGGTAAGGGCATCAGCCAATGGAGGAATGGACATGGAACGACTCATTCAAGCCGACGAAGTGAAGCTGCAGACGGAATCATTCGGCAAGCCTGGAGATCCGGCGCTGTTGCTGATCATGGGCTCGCAGGCCTCGATGGTATTGTGGGAAAAGGAATTCTGCGAGCTTCTGGCGGCAGGAGGACGGTTCGTCATCCGGTACGACAACCGGGATACGGGAAGGTCGTCGAGCTGGCCGCTAGGAACGATGGGCTACACTATGGCGGATATGGCAGATGATGCGATGCGGGTCCTTGATGCATACGGCATTCAGAAAGCTCATCTGGCGGGGATGTCGCTGGGCGGCTATCTGAGCCAATTGGCGGCTGTCCGGCATCCGGAGAGGGTGCTGACGGTGACGCTGATCGCGAGCTCGAATTACACGGAAGGCCTTCCTGCGATGGAAGACAAGGTGATCGAGTTCTTCACCCGGTCCGCTTCCCTGGATCTGTCGGACGCTCATGCGGCGGAACAGTTCGGCGTTGAAAAATGGAGACTGATCGTCGGAAGCCAGCGGAAACTCGACGAGTCCAGAATTCGCGGGCTCGTCCGTCAGGAAATCAGCCTTGCCGAATCTCTGCCGAGCATGGGCAACCATATGCTCCTGGGCGGGGGAGAAGAGGATGTGGCGCGCACCGAAGACATCCGGCAGCCCGCCTTGATCGTCCACGGAACGGAGGATCCGGTCCTTCCTTACGCACATGGGCTCGCGCTAGAGCACGCTCTTTCCAATGCCAGGCTGCTGCCGCTCGAAGGAGCGGGTCATGAGATCCATCCGGATGATTGGCCGGCGATCGTCGAGGCGATGCTGGAGCTGACAGGCCCGCGCTGAGCCGCATGCGAGGAGGCGGGAGGGCATCGAGTGCCCTTTGACGCGGAATGGAGCGGATGCCGCCGCCGCATCGACCAAAAAAGCTTCTCCAGAGAGGAATCCTCTCCGGAGAAGCTTTTTTCAGCAGGAGCAATTGAGAACGGGCTTGCGCGCGGCCAGCGTCTCGTCGAGCCGCCGCAGGACGGTCGTATAAGGAGCGTTGATGACGAGCTCCGGCGTCTCCCGCGCCTCGCGGGCGATGCGCAGCATGGCGTCGATGAAGCCGTCGAGCGTCTCCTTGCTCTCCGTCTCGGTCGGCTCGATCATGATGCACTCCTCCACGTTGAGCGGGAAGTAGATCGTCGGCGGGTGATAGCCGAAGTCGAGCAGCCGCTTGGCGACATCGAGCGTCCGCACGCCGTACGCCTTGAGCCCTCGTCCCGACAGGACGAACTCATGCTTGCAGACGCCAGGATACGGAATTTCAAATGCCTCGGCAAGGCGTGCCATCATATAATTGGCGTTCAGCACCGCGCATTCGCTCACTCGGCGCAACCCCTCCGGACCGTAGGAGCGGATGTACGTGTAGGCGCGGACGAGGATGCCGAAGTTGCCGTAATACGACTTGACGTGGCCGATCGACTGCGGCCGGTCGAAGTCGAAGTAGTAGCTGCCGTCCGTGCGCTTTGCGACGACGGGCTTGGGCAGGAACGGGACGAGATGCGCCTTGACGCCGACCGGACCCGCTCCCGGACCGCCGCCGCCGTGAGGGGTGCTCATCGTCTTGTGCAGGTTGAGATGCACGACGTCGAAGCCCATGTCGCCGGGACGGGCGATGCCCATGATGGCATTGGAGTTGGCGCCGTCATAGTAGAGCAGGCCGCCGGCTTCATGCACGATCTCGGCGATCTCGACGATCTGCTCCTCGAACAGGCCAAGCGTGCTCGGGTTCGTCAGCATGAGGGCGGCCGTATCCGCGCCGACGGCGGCGCGCAGCGCATCCAGGTCGACGAGGCCGTCGGGGCCCGACTTGATCGTCACCGTCTCCAATCCCGCGGTCGTGGCGCTGGCGGGATTCGTGCCATGGGAGGAGTCCGGCACGATGACCTTGGAGCGCGCTTCGCCGCGGCTCTCGTGGTAGGCGCGGATCATCATGAGCCCGGTCCACTCTCCGTGCGCGCCGGCGGCGGGCTGCAGCGTCACGAAGTCCATGCCGGTCAGCGCGGCGAGATCGTCCTGCAGCGTATGGAGCAGCTGTAGCGCTCCCTGGATGCTCTCCTCCGGCTGGTACGGATGGATGCGGGCGAAGCCGGGCAGCTTGGCCGCGTCCTCGTTGATTTTCGGGTTGTACTTCATCGTGCAGGAGCCGAGCGGGTAAAAGCCGTTGTCCACGCCGAAATTGCGCCGGGAAAGCTCGGTATAGTGGCGGACGACATCGACCTCGTACACCTCCGGCAGCGAAGCGGAATTCCGGCGAAGCCGGCCGTTCGGCAGCAGCCCGGCCAGCTCCTCGTCCTCCGGTACGTCGCATGGCGGCAGCGAGAACGCCTCGCGTCCTGCTCGGCTCATCTCGAAGATGAGCGCCTTTTCGGGCTTCACGTCGATGGAGCCGGCGAGCCGCATCTCGGCCAGACGCTCTGGGGTCGGATTCGGTTGGCTCATGTCAGCGCCTCCTTTCGGGTCAGCCGGTCGAGCGCGGCGGCAAAGGCTTCGATCTCCTCGCGCGTCCGCTTCTCGGTGACGGCGACGAGCATATGCCCCGCGAGCTCGGGATACGACCGGCCGAGGTCGTAGCCGCCGAGGAAGCCTTCTTCCAGCAGCGCGAGCTCGAGCTGGCGCAGGTCGGTTCCTTCGGGAAGCTTGACGACGAATTCGTTGAAAAAAGGCGTATCGGCGAAGGAAAGGGAGAAGCCATTCAGCCCGCCGAGCGTCCGGGCCGCATGGCGCGCCTTGCGCAGATTCAGCTCCGCCGTCTTGCGGAAGCCCGTCTTGCCCATGACGCTCAGATAGATGCTGGCGCACAGGGCGAGCAGAGCCTGGTTGGAGCAGATGTTGCTCGTCGCTTTCTCGCGGCGGATATGCTGCTCCCGCGCCTGCAGCGTCAGGACGAAGCCGCGCTTGCCGTCCCGATCCACGGTCTGGCCGACGATGCGGCCGGGCATCCGGCGCATGAGCGGCTCGGCGACGGCGAAGTAGCCGCAGGTCGGGCCGCCGAGCGAGCTCGGGATGCCGAGCGGCTGCGCGTCGCCGACGACGATGTCCGCGCCGAGCGCGCCCGGCGCTTCCAGCAGGCCGAGCGAGAGCGGATTGGCGCTGACGACGAACAGCGCACCGGACTCATGGGCGAGCGTGCCGAGCACGGAGAGATCCTCGACCGTGCCGAGGAAGCTCGGCGACTGCACGAGCACGGCGGCGGTCGAATCGTCGACCGCCGCGGCCAGAGCCTCGGGATCGGTCAGGCCGTCCCGCAGTCCGACCTCGACGACATCGAGCCCAAGCCCGCGCGCCGTCGTGCGCACGATCTCGCGCGCTTCGGGATGCACGGCCCGCGAGACGACGACGCGCTTGCGGCGAGTATGGGCGGAGGCGAGCGCTGCCGCTTCGGCGAGCGCGGTCGCGCCGTCGTACATGCTCGCGTTGGCGACGGCCATGCCGGTCAGCTCGCAGATGTACGACTGGAACTCGAAGATCGCCTGCAGCTCGCCTTGGCTGATCTCCGGCTGGTAAGGCGTGTACGCGGTATAGAATTCGGAGCGTCCGGCCAGATGCGGCAGGACGGCCGGGATATGGTGGTCGTACAGGCCGGCGCCGAGGAAGCTTACGGCCGTGTCGGCGTCGGCATTGCGCCCGGCGAGCTGCTTGAGATGGCGCATCAGCGACCATTCGTCGAGTGCGCCGGACATCGGCAGCGTGCCGGAATAGAGGATGGAGGCAGGGATGTCGCGGAACAGCTCTTCGACCGAGGAGACGCCGATCGTCTCCAGCATCTCAGCCTGATCCTGCTCGGTCATCGGGATGTAGCGGTGCGGACGGGTCATCGTTGAGGGCTCACTCCTTGTCGGTTCGGGCCGGCGGCGCCGTTCTTCGGTAAAATGGGGCGGGAACGACGGCAGCCTTCAGCCGTTTGCCGCGGATCTCGACCTCAAGCTCGGTGCCGACCGCGGCGTATTCGGCCTGGATCAGCGCCAGCCCGAGGCTGCGCCTCAGCGTCGGGGACTGCGTGCCGGAGGTGATCTCTCCGATGCGCGTCTCTCCGCTGTACACAGGATAATGAGAGCGCGGAATGCCGCGCTCCAGCAGCTCGATGCCGACGAGGCGGCGAGGGACGCCGGCCGCTTTTTGCGCCAGCAGCGCGTCGCGGCCGACGAACGGTTCGCCGCCCAGCTTGACGAACAGGCCGAGTCCGGCCTCGAGCGGCGTGATGTCGGCCGACAGCTCCTGGCCGTACAGCGCGAGCTTCGCCTCGAGCCGCAGCGTATCGCGGGCGCCGAGCCCCGCCGGCTCCAGGCCGAGCGGAGCCCCTGCCGCCAGCAGGCCGCGCCACAGGCGCACGGCATCGCCGGAGGCGGCGTACAGCTCGAAGCCGTCCTCGCCGGTGTAGCCGGTGCGCGAGAGCAGCGTCCTGACGCCGCATACGTCGGCTTCCCGCAGGAAGCGGAACGGCTTGAGCTCGGCAAACGGAGCGTCCGTGCAGCGGGCGAGAATCTCGGCGGCTAGCGGTCCTTGGAGAGCGATCAGCGCCGTTTCGTCCGAGCGGTCCTCGATCGTCACGTCGCCGATCAGATGCTCTTGCAGCCAGGCGAGATCCTTTTCGATGTTGGAGGCATTGACGACGAGCAGATACTGGTCTTCAGAGATGCGGTAGACGAGCAGGTCGTCGACGACGCCGCCGTCCGGACGGCAGAGAAGCGTATACTGGGCTTCTCCGTCCTGCAGCCGGCGGACGTCGTTGGTCGTGACCGCCTGCAGGAAGTCGGCGGCGAATTGCCCCGTGACGAGGAATTCGCCCATATGCGACACGTCGAACAGGCCGGCCCGCTGGCGGACGGCCTCGTGTTCCCGGATGATGCCGCTGAACTGCACCGGGAGCTCCCAGCCTCCGAAGTCGATGCATCGCGGCTCGCCGGTCTCGGCATAGACGGGGCGGAGCGGAGTCGTGCGCAGGTTGGCCATGCAAGGTTCCTCCTCGCGATTCAGTCGTGTGGCGAAATTGTCGATCCGCAAAAAAAGGACAGGGCGGAAAACGCGGTCAGGCTGTCCGAAGACATGCCTGCCGGCTCGTTTTCCGCTCTGTCCCTTGTACCTGAGAGTTGCCCCGATGCCGATCCACCGAATCGCTTCGGCCTGCCGGCGGCAGGTTTCCCCTTTGGTGACGACCGCCCGCCGGCATGCTGCCGGACGCGAAAAAGCGCTCGTTCTCTCCAGAGTCGCGTCCTGCAGAGGTCCTTTTGCCTGAGAGATTCCCCTGCGCTACGTCAAGGTTACTCCTTCGGCGCCGCCTTGAACTGCCGGCGATCTCTCCCGCTGCGCTCATCCGCTTATTTACGATCTCTTCCAGTTTGCCGGATCGGACAACCCGGTGTCAATAACCATTCGCTCCGGGAACGGCAAAGATTGACAGGCTTCCCGCCCATCGTTTACGCTTTCCGCATAGACGGCTCTTCGAGGCCGAGGAGAAAGGATGAGCGTCCAGTGAGTGAGATTCGTCAAGGCTTGGGCTACACGGAGGAGCATGAATGGGCATCCGCAGCGGGAGAGAACGCCGTCCGGATCGGCATTACCGACCATGCGCAGCATCAGCTCGGCGATATCGTTTTTGTCGAGCTGCCCCGGCCCGGCGATCGGGTGGAAGCGGGACAGCCGCTCGGCACGATCGAGTCGGTCAAGACGGTATCGGACCTTTATGCGCCGGTGAGCGGCACGGTGGCGAAGGTGAACGACGCGCTCTCCGATTCGCCGGAGCTCGTCAACTCGGAGCCTTACGACGGCGGCTGGATGCTTGAGATCGAGACGGACGGCAGCGCGGCCGAGCTCGTGGCGTCGCTGCTGGACGCCGACGCTTACGCCGGGCGGACCGACTGACCAGGCGCGCGTTCCGGGAGGCAATCGGCTCCCGCGCAAGATCGGAAGCAGGGATGGGGCATGCCCCATCCCTTTTTTTCATTTCTTTTTTCGGTAAAGAATGACTGTAAACAAAATCATTAATTGCTCTCGCCGGTCCAATATGGGTAAGATGAAAAGGACCTGCCGGCCATAGGCCATGCCGGCCTCGGTCGAACCAGACTAGACAAAGGCTGAAAAAGCCTAGGAGGGGACCACTGTGGAACAAACGCTGTCGGCCGCCGCTTCCCCGCAGGAAGAAGCGCCGCAATTCAAAGTCGTGCCGATCATGGCCGCGCTGCTCATCAGCGGCTTCATCGGCATGTTCAGCGAAACCGCGCTGAACATCGCCATTACCGAGCTGATGGCTCTCTTCAATGTGGAGCCGGCTACCATTCAATGGCTGACGACCGGCTTCCTGCTCGTGCTCGCTATTCTCGTTCCGGTCTCGGGACTGCTGCTTCAATGGTTCACGACGCGCCAGCTGTTCATCGCATCGCTGTCGTTCTCCATCGTCGGCACGCTGCTCGCCGCGCTGGCACCTGGCTTCGAGGTGCTGCTCGTCGCCCGTCTCATCCAGGCGGTCGGCACCGGCCTGCTGCTGCCGCTCATGTTCAATACGGTGCTCGTCATCATCCCGCCGCATCGCCGCGGAACGGCGATGGGCATCATGGGCCTCGTCATCATGTTCGCGCCGGCTGTCGGTCCGGCGATCGCCGGCCTGTTCCTGGAGTACTCGTCCTGGCGGACGATCTTCTGGACGGCGCTGCCGCTGCTCGTATTCGCGCTGATCTTCGGCATCGTCTTCATGCGCAACGTGTCCGAGCTGACCCGTCCGCGCATCGACCTGCTGTCCATCGCGCTGTCGAGCATCGGCTTCGGCGGCATCGTCTACGGCTTCAGCAGCGCGGGCGAGGGGGAGCATGGCTGGAGCAGCCCCAAAGTCATCATCGGCATCGCTCTCGGCGCGGTCGGGCTGCTGCTGTTCATCCTCCGCCAGCTGCGCATGAAGCAGCCGATGATGAATCTGCGCGCGTTCCGCTATCCGATGTTCACGATGGGAACGCTGATCATTTTCGTCTCGATGATGATCATCCTCTCGACCGTCATGCTGCTTCCGATTTATCTGCAGACGGGCATGGGGCTGCTGCCGCTTGCGGCCGGCCTGCTGATGCTGCCGGGAGGGCTCGTCAACGGCCTGATGTCGCCGATCATGGGCCGCCTGTTCGACAAGTACGGGCCGCGCTGGCTCGTCATCCCGGGGCTGGTGCTCGTCATCGCCATCCTCTGGCTCATGACCGGCATCGAGCCGACGACGTCCAAGGGCGAGATCATCGTGCTGCATTCGCTGCTGTTCATCGGCATCTCGATGATCATGATGCCGGCCCAGACGAACGGCCTCAACCAGCTGCCGCGCGAGCTTTATCCGGACGGCACGGCGATCATGAACACGCTCCAGCAGGTGGCCGGAGCGATCGGCACCGCGCTGGCGATCAGCGTCCTGAGCGCCGGCCAAAAAGCGTATTATGCCGACAACGGCATCGCGCCGGCGGATTATTTGAGCAAGCTGCCGCAAGCGATGACGCAAGGCGTGCAAGGCGCGTTTCTGATGACGATCGCTTTCGCCGGGCTTGGCCTCCTGCTTTCCTTTTTCATCAAGCGCGTCAAGGTCAGCAGCCCGGAAGGCGGTCCGCAAGGTCCGATGCATTGACGGAGCAATGCCGGCATTCGGCTTGCTCTGCCGCAGATCAGCCCGTATCCTAGAGGATGCGGGCTTTTCCATATTTAGAGACAGGCTGATGCGAGAGCCAGTTGACAGCTGGGTTCGAATCGGTTATTTATTAATTAATAAATAAAAGGAGACGAGGATGACACCAGCAAAAGGGGAAGCGGGAGACCGTCGGCGTCAGATTTTGGATGCAGCGGCAGCATTGTTTGCCGAGCAGGGGTATTACAAGACGACAACGGCGGATGTCGCCCGCGCGGTAGGCGTAACCCAGCCTTATGTGTTCCATTTCTTCAAGTCGAAGGAAGCCTTGTACCTCGCCGTCCTGGAGAGCGCGGCGGAGCGGATCAAGTCGGCGTTCGCCGAGGTGGATGCGCCGGCGGCGGAGCTGGAGGGAGCGATGGGCCAGGCGTTTTACGGCTTGCTCGCCAGCGGCTGCCGCAGCGAGGTGCTGCTCTGCATGACGGCCCATGCGATCTCGGACCCGACGATCCGAAATTTCGTCAGCGAGGAGTTCGCACTCATCCATCGGCGAATCGGGGAGCGCTTCCGCCGGGCAGGCTTGCCGGACCCGGAGTTCAAGGCCATTTCGTTCATCGGCATGGGCCTGGCGATCGCGCTCGCGGAGCTTCTGGCCCTGCAAGAGCAGATGCTGGCCTGCATGGAGTCCTCGTTTGAAGGCTGAGCCGCAGCGATGCGGCTTTTCTTTCGGACATGTATTTATTGATTAATAAATAAAGGAGCGGATTGACATGACGCAGATTTACCCGGGAAGATTCACGGCGGAGATGGAAGGATCGTTTGTCGTTTTCATCATCGGCATGAGGATCAACAAGCTGCTCGCGGTGCATAAATGGCTGCCGGTCGCGAAGGCGATGCCGCCGATGCTGAAGGAGCTGCATCAGCATCCGGAGCTCGGCTTCATCAGCCATGAGCTGCTGCTCGGAGCGCGCGGCGTGACGACAATCCAATACTGGCGGACCTACGAGCAGCTGGAGCGCTATGCGCGCCAAGGACAGCATCTGGAGGCATGGCAGCGGTTCAACCGCGCGGTCGGAAACGACGGGACGGTCGGAGTGTTCCATGAGACTTATTTGATCGAGCCGGGATGCTCGGAAAGCATCTACGTGAACATGCCGCGCACGCTGCTGGCCAAAGCGGGCAGCCATATGCCGGTCGGCAAGGGACGCCATGATTCCCGGGAGCGCCTTAAGGCCGATAAAGGCCTGAACTAGAGAATATTCCCCCTGCCGCAGTCGGATCGCCACCCTTCCGCCCGGCTCCGCTGCCTGAGATAGTAGAAGGGAGCCTGCAAGCAGGCAGGTGTCCTCCGGGTAACAAACGGCTATAGCCAAACTGGCAGCGTTCGGGGCATTGACGGATGCCGCGAGGCGGTGATAAATTGGCAAAGTGGACTCCGGCCGCGAGGCGGCTGGGCTTTGCGAAACCCATTCCGAGGAGGATTACGATGCAAACGACGACCGATCGCCATCAATCGTTTGAATTCGGCTTGAAGCGTAATCCTGCGGCAGAATGAGGATCATTCGATCATCCTCGCGCGCGGTTACGTTCCTGTAACCTTGCGCTTCCATCAGGCTCGGCCGCCTTGCTCCGCATCGTTCGTCCTTTCCCGGACGGACGCGGATCAGCGGCCGCCGGGCTCCAGGCGCATCGCTTACGGGCGATGCGTCTTTTTTTCGGCATGGATGATCCGAACCGACAATCGATGAAACCGGCGGCCCTCTTCCGAGGCGGCCGCCCGAAAGACGAGGTGGGATTTTGTTCAGCGTCATTGGCAAGCTGGGCTGGTTTTTCCGGCTCGAATGGAAACGATACACGATCGCAATTACGCTGCTGGTGCTGGTCGGCATGGTCGAGGTGCTTCCTCCGAAGCTGCTCGGCTACACGGTCGACGGCATCAGCCAGGGCACGCTGGCGAACGACAGGTTTTTCCTGATCGTCGCTGGTTGGCTCGCCATTACGGTGATCAGCTACTTCGTCACCTACATCTGGATGTCCCGTCTGTTCGGCGGGGCGAACGTGCTGGAGCGGCTGCTGCGCGGCAAGCTGATGGGGCATTTCCTCAAGATGACCCCGACCTTCTACGAGCGCAACCGCACCGGGGACCTGATGGCGCGCTCTACGAACGACCTGTGGGCGGTCTCGGTGACAGCGGGCTTCGGCATCCTGACGCTGATCGACTCGACGGCGTTCATGCTGACGATCCTCTTCATGATGGCGGTGCTCATCAGCTGGAAGCTGACGCTGGCGGCGCTGCTGCCTTTGCCGATCATCGCGATCGTCATGGGCATCTTCGGCAAGCTGATCCACGAGCGGTTCATGAAAGCCCAGGACGCGTTCGGCGAGCTGAACGACGAGGTGCTGGAGTCCGTATCCGGCGTGCGCGTCGTCCGCGCCTACGTGCAGGAGTCGGCGGACCGCGACCGGTTCCACGCCAAGACGAGCGAGGTGCTGTCGCGCAACATCGCGGTCGCCAAGATCGACGCTTTGTTCGAGCCCGTCAACAAGATTCTCGTCGGACTCAGCTACATTATCGGTCTGGTGTACGGCGGCGTGCTCGTGTTCCAAGGCGAGATCACGCTCGGCGATCTGATCTCGTTCAATATTTTCCTCGGCATGCTGATCTGGCCGATGTTCGCCATCGGCGAGCTCATCAACATGCTTCAGCGAGGCAACGCTTCCCTCGACCGGGTCGAGGAGACGCTTGGCGCGCGCGCGGACGTGCAGGACGAAGGCGAACTATCGGACCTGGAAGCGCCGGGCGCGATCGAGCTGAACAACTACACGTTCCGCTATCCTTCGTCCCCGGAGGATAATCTGAAGGACATCTGCTTCTCGCTGCCCAAGGGAGCGACGCTCGGCGTTGTCGGGCGTACGGGCAGCGGCAAGACGACGCTGCTCAAGCAGCTGATCCGCGAGTACCCGATGGGCAGCGGAGAGCTGACGATCGGCGGCGAGTCGATCGACCGGCTGCCGCTCGACCGCCTGCACGGCTGGTTCGGCTACGTGCCGCAGCAGCCGATCCTGTTCTCCCGCTCGATCCGCGAGAACATCCTGTTCGGCAGCGAGAACGCGACCGACGCCGATCTCGAGCGCGCGCTCGTCCGGGCGTCGTTCGCCAAGGACATCCTGTTCCTTCCGGAAGGGCTCGAGACGCTCGTCGGAGAGAAAGGCGTCGCCCTGTCCGGCGGGCAGAAGCAACGGGTGAGCATCGCACGGGCGCTGATCGCCGATCCGGAGATTCTGCTGCTCGACGACGCGCTGTCGGCGGTCGACGCCAAGACCGAGGCGGAGATCATCGAAGGAATCCGTACGGAGCGCGCGGGCAAGACGACGATCATCACGACGCATCGCCTGTCCGCCGTGCAGCACGCGGAGCTTATTCTCGTCCTCGACGACGGCCGCATCGTGCAGCGCGGCACGCATGACGAGCTGCTGCAGCAGGGCGGCTGGTACCGGGAGCAGTACGACCGGCAGCAGCTGGAGGCCTATGTGGAGTCCTGATCGGCGGAAGGCCGGCCAGGCAAGGAAAGATCATCATTCAGTTCGAAGCAAAGAAGGTGAGCGAGCATGACCGAAACGACGACAGCAGGTCCCGGAACGGGGAAGCGGCTGCTGAGATATGCCTTATTTTATAAAAAGCCCATTTTGATCGCCCTTGTCTTGCTGGCGCTGGCGGTGTGCGCCGAAATGGTCGGCCCGCTGCTGGCGAAGCGGATGATCGACAACAACATCCTCGGCATCGAGCGGACCTGGGTCGAGGTCGAGCCGGGCACGAAAGATTCCGTCGCGTACGACGGAATGTCCTACAAGCGGATCGACCGGCTGGAGCCGGGCGAAGGCGGGGCAGGGCGCCTGTCCATCGTGCAGGAGGGGATGAGCTTCTACGCTTATCCCGACGCCTTGCCGGAGGGCAGCGACGCTGCGGTCGCGGACGGCGTGCTGACCGTCAGGACGGGCGCAGGCTCCATCGAGACGCCGGTCGAAGCGATGAGCCGGGAGCAGGTGTACGCTTTCTACAAACCGGAGATCCGCCCGCTGCTGCAGCTGGCGGCCGCCTACTTCGGCCTTCTCATCATCGCGGCCTTCTTCACCTACGGGCAGAAGCTCATGCTGCAGACGACGGCCAACCGGATCGTGCAGCGCATGCGCGAGGACGTGTTCGCCCATACGCAGCGCTTGCCGGTGAACTATTTCGACAATCTGCCGGCAGGCAAGGTCGTCTCCCGGATCACGAACGATACCGAAGCGGTGCGCGAGCTTTTCGTCGCGGTGTTGGCGAATTTCTTCAGCGGCATCATCTATATGGCGGCGATTCTCGGAGCGCTGTTCGTCCTCAGTCCGACCATGGCGCTGTTCGCCTTGCCGATGATTCCGATCCTGATCCTCTGGATCTATTTCTACCGTCGCGTGGCGGGCCGGTACAACAGCATCATCCGGGCCAAGCTGAGCGACATCAACGCGATGATCAACGAATCGATCCAAGGCATGAGCATCATCCGCGCGTTCCGCCGCCAGCGCAAGACGGCCGAGGAGTTCCAGCAGATGAACGACGAGTTCTTCTCCTATAAGATCAAGCTGCTCAAGGTAGACGCCTGGACGTCGCACAACCTCGTCAACGTCATCCGCAACATCATCTTCCTGATCGCGCTCTGGATGTTCTGGGGAGACGATCTCGGCAAGCTGGTGACTGTCGGCGTCATGTACGCCTTCATCGACTACATGAACCGGATGTTCCAGCCGATCGTCGGCATCGTCAACCAGCTGACGAACCTGGAGACGGCGCGGGTATCCGCAGGACGCGTCTTCG
>NZ_CP150181.1:1652500-4552500 GCF_037965485.1 Paenibacillus sp. FSL W8-1187 | reverse complement strand
CCGGTGCTGGAAGGTTAAGGGGAGCGGTTAGGGGTAACCCGAAGCTGTGAACCGAAGCCCCAGTAAACGGCGGCCGTAACTATAACGGTCCTAAGGTAGCGAAATTCCTTGTCAGGTAAATTCTGACCCGCACGAATGGCGTAACGACTTGGGCGCTGTCTCAACGAGAGATCCGGTGAAATTTTACTACCTGTGAAGATGCAGGTTACCCGCGACAAGACGGAAAGACCCCATGGAGCTTTACTGCAGCTTGATATTGGACTTTGGTACGATCTGTACAGGATAGGTGGGAGCCTAGGAAGCCGGAGCGCCAGCTTCGGTGGAGGCGCCGTTGGGATACCACCCTGATCGTATCGGAGTTCTAACCTGTCACCGTGAAGCCGGTGAAGGGACCGTGTCAGGCGGGCAGTTTGACTGGGGCGGTCGCCTCCTAAAATGTAACGGAGGCGCCCAAAGGTTCCCTCAGAATGGTTGGAAATCATTCGAAGCGTGCAAAGGCATAAGGGAGCTTGACTGCGAGACCAACAAGTCGAGCAGGGACGAAAGTCGGGCTTAGTGATCCGGTGGTACCGAATGGAAGGGCCATCGCTCAACGGATAAAAGCTACCCTGGGGATAACAGGCTTATCTCCCCCAAGAGTCCACATCGACGGGGAGGTTTGGCACCTCGATGTCGGCTCATCGCATCCTGGGGCTGAAGTAGGTCCCAAGGGTTGGGCTGTTCGCCCATTAAAGCGGTACGCGAGCTGGGTTCAGAACGTCGTGAGACAGTTCGGTCCCTATCTGTCGTGGGCGTAGGAAATTTGAGAGGAGCTGTCCTTAGTACGAGAGGACCGGGATGGACGTACCGCTGGTGTACCAGTTGTTCCGCCAGGAGCACCGCTGGGTAGCTACGTACGGACGGGATAAGCGCTGAAAGCATCTAAGCGCGAAGCCCCCCTCAAGATGAGATTTCCCAGTATGTAAGACCCCTGGAAGACGACCAGGTCGATAGGCTCGAGGTGGAAGCGCGGCAACGTGTGCAGCTGACGAGTACTAATCGGTCGAGGGCTTATCCTATTCAAGCAAGAACAGCCGGTCAGCACGGCATTTCGTTCGATCCAGTTTTCAGGGCGCAAGTCCTGAAGAGATGATTACTGGCGCGGGGTGGAGCAGTCCGGTAGCTCGTCGGGCTCATAACCCGAAGGTCACAGGTTCAAATCCTGTCCCCGCAACCAATCTCTTTCTACATAAGAACTGATTCTTCATTCGGAGCTGTGGTGTAGAGGCCTAACATGCCTGCCTGTCACGCAGGAGACCGCGGGTTCGAATCCCGTCAGCTCCGCCATTTATTTGCGGAAGTGGCTCAGCGGTAGAGCATCGCCTTGCCAAGGCGAGGGTCGCGGGTTCGATTCCCGTCTTCCGCTCCATTGAATTCAACTAGCTGCCCATGGGGCGGCTTTTTTTTGTCTACAACTAAAATTTCCCCCTCCTTGTTCTTTCAGACATGGAATCGGTTGAAGCTGCCAGGCCAAACAGCTAGGCGTGGAGCCGTTTTCTCAAACTCCTTCTTATATTTATCTCCGAAATGATTCAATTCGCGTTATTTAAAGAATTTCACGTTCGCGCTACAATCTTTCCCCTATTGCCGCGCTTTGACTGCCCGATTAGAAAAAAATTCCCCCGCCCGCTCTGATTTGTCCCCCTAGCGGATTCGCTGCTTTTCACCGACAATTAGAACTACCTTCACCGCCCCCTATGTCATAAAAACTGCCCAAGAAGATGGACTGTAAGAACGGGAGATTTATGCGCTCCCGGATGCTTGAATCAATGCCGGGTTCGGCAAGCGACGAATCCGGCTGATTCCAAAAAGGAAGCGATACCAATTGCCGTTTCTCTGCTTGCCGCTACGAGTTGTGGCTGCGTCAATTGATTTTGAAATTACATGATTCGTTATGTTCATGAGAGGAATCAAGGTGAGGGAGAAGCTGGAGCACGGAGGTGGAATGGATTTTACCGCTCTTGTAAAACGCTTTCATAACTTGAAATCCATAAGGGAGGCAAGACATGAATGATCATCAAATCTCGTAAATTCCGCAGAAGCTATGCATTGGCGATGGTCGCGGCATTAGCCCTTTCGATTATCCCTTCTTTCAGCGCAGGAGTGAAGCAGGCCGACGCCGCATCAAACTACAAGATCGTAGGGTATTACGCCTCTTGGGCGGCATACGGCCGTGCGTACAACGTGACGGATATTGATGCCAGCAAAATGAATGTCATCAACTACGCCTTCGCCGATATTTGCTGGAACGGAAAGCACGGCAATCCAGATCCGACGGGGCCGAACCCGACGACCTGGTCCTGTCAGAATGAAGCGGGCCAAGCGATCAACGTTCCGAATGGTACGGTCGTGCTGGGCGATCCATGGATCGACGCTCAGAAGAGCTTCGGAGACGACAAATGGGACGATCCGATCAAAGGCAACCTCAAGCAGCTGTGGAAGCTCAAGGACAAAAACCCGGATTTGAAAACGGTCATTTCGATCGGGGGCTGGACGTGGTCGAACCGCTTCTCCGATGTAGCGGCCACCGCGGCGACTCGCGAAGTATTCGCGAATTCATCGGTCGACTTCATTCGCAAATACAAAATGGACGGCGTCGATCTCGACTGGGAATATCCGGTCAGCGGCGGCCTGGATGGCAACAGCTACCGGCCGGAAGACAAGCAGAACTACGTCCTGCTTCTCCAGAAAATCCGGGAGAAGCTCGATGCGGCTGAAAAAGCCGACGGCAAGGATTATCTGCTGACGATCGCTTCCGGAGCAGGCCCGACCTACATCCAGAACAACGACCTGGCCGGAATCGCCAGCATCGTCGATTGGATCAACATCATGACGTATGACTTCAATGGCAGCTGGAACAAGACAAGCGGCCACAATGCTCCGCTGTACTATGATACGGCGGCCGCAACCAGCGGCTTGACGGATCCGCAGAACTTTAACATCGACAAGGCTGTCACGACCTACCTTGCCAAAGGCGTACCGGCAAGCAAGCTCGTGCTCGGCATGGCCTTCTACGGTCGAGGCTGGGGCGGCTGTCCGACGGCAGGAAATGGACAGTACCAAGTCTGCGCGGGCATTTCCTCCACGGGAACTTGGGAGAAGGGCAGCTACGACTTCTATGATCTGGAAGCGAACTATATCAACAAGAACGGCTACACGCGCTATTGGAATGATGCCGCTAAGGTGCCTTACCTGTACAATCCGACCAACGGCACGTACATCAGCTATGACGATGTTCAATCCTTCGACTTCAAGACGAGCTACCTGAAATCCAAAGGTCTCGCCGGCGCGATGTTCTGGGAGACGAGCGGCGACCGCAACAAGACGCTGCTGAACAAGCTGGCCTCCGATCTCGGCTATGCGGGCGCAACGCCGACGCCGGTACCGACGGCTACGCCGAGCGCGACGCCGACGCCAACCGCCACGCCGAGCGTCACGCCGACACCGACGACAAGCCCAAGCGCAACGCCTACGCCAAGCGCGACGCCGACTCCGGGCACGTGCACGGTGACGGCATGGAGCTCGACGGCGGTTTATACGGGCGGACAAAAGGCTTCCTACAACGGCACGATTTACGAAGCGAAGTGGTGGACCCAAGGCGATCGTCCGGATCTGAGCGGAGCGAACGGTCCTTGGAAGGCAGCCGGCACTTGCGGAACGACAAGTCCGACACCGAGCGCGACGCCTACGCCAACGCCGACCGCGACGCCTACGCCAAGCGCAACGCCGAAACCGAGCGCAACGCCGACGCCGACGGCAACGCCTACGCCAAGCGCGACTCCTACACCTACGGCAACGCCGACGCCGTCCGCAACGCCAGGCGCCTCTGCCTGGGCTGCAGGCGTAGCGTATAAAGCGGGAGATGTCGTGACTTACAGCGGCAAGACGTATGCCTGCCTGCAGCCTCACACCTCGCTCGCCGGCTGGGAGCCGGCTACGACTCCCGCTCTTTGGAAGCTGAAATAAGCTGTCCAGCCTGCAGCCCCTTTTCGCGGCATTCCGAACCGAACCTGGAATGGACGAAAAGGGGCTTTTTCAATGCTCAGCCTCAACGAATCTATCAATCCGCATGGAGGAATCGAATCGCATGAACGCCATGAGCTATCGCAAAGCTAAGCCGGCGGCCCGCCTGCTCGCCGCTCTGATGACCTTGATCGTCCTCGTTCCGCTTTATGGACCAGGCATCGCGCTGACGAAGGCCGCGGCTGGAACAGGCCCGTCGGCACCTGCCCCGGCAGCCGACCATCCCCGCAAGATCGTCGCTTATTTTCCGGAATGGGGAGACCAGGAAAACAAAGGCTTCTACACGGTCGACAAGATTCCGTGGGGAAGCATTACGCACATCAACTATGCCTTCGCCAAAGTAAACGCTCAGAACAAGATCGAAATCATGGACCGCAAGGCGGCTGTCGAGAAGGATTATCCGGGGCAGCTCGCCGAGCTTCCGTTCAAGGGCCACTTCAACCAGCTCGTGAAGTACAAGCAGCTCTATCCGGACGTGCGCACGCTGATCTCGGTCGGCGGCTGGGCGGGCTCGGGCGGTTTCTATAATATGGCGAATACGGAAGCGGGCCGCGAGACGTTCGCAAACAGCGTCATCGACTTCCTGCGGACGTACAAGTTCAACGGCGTCGATATCGACTGGGAATATCCGTCGGGCACGGGCCAATCGGGCAATCCGAATGACTTCTCGGTCGCCGAGCCGCTGCGCAAGGTGAACTACGATAACTACATCCTGCTGATGAAAAAGCTGCGCGAGAAGCTGGATGCGGCAGGCGCTCAGGACAATCAGAAATACGATCTGACCGTCGCCGCGACGGCGTCGAGCTGGATTCTCGGCGGCATGAAGCTCGGCGAGGCGAACCAATATCTCGACTGGGCGAACCTCATGACTTACGACTTCCACGGCGCCTGGAACGGCTATGTCGGTCCTCATTCCGCCTTGTATCCGGACGCCCGCGACACGGAAACGGCCGCGCTCGGCACGCCGGTGCTGAACACGGACTGGGCGACCCGCTACTACCTCGGCACGCTGCCGCCGGAGAAGATCGTCATCGGCGTCCCGTACTATTCCCGCGGCTGGAAAAACGTGAACGGCGGCATCGACAACACCGGCTTGTACGGAACGGCGCCGACGACCGGAGGAGGGGCGGACGGCGAGTTCGGCATCTGGAACGATCCCGCGCCGGAGCAGCCGGCCGGAGCGAATCCGATCTGGCATATCCTCAATCTGCTCAAAGACCCGGCCAACAAGCGTTATTTCGACCCGGTGACAAAAACGCCTTACCTGTTCAACGCGAGCAAAAAAGTGTTCCTGACCTATGAGGACACCGAATCGCTCGGATACAAGCTGGACTACATCAAGGAAAAGGGCCTGGGCGGCATGATGTTCTGGGAGCTGACCGGCGACTACTCGCAGGCGGCCGACGGAACGTACACGTACGGCAATACGCTGACCGAATTCGCCTACAACAAGCTGAAGACGGCCGGACTGCCCGGAGGAGCCGCGAAGCCGCAGCTGCCTGCGCCGAAAAACTTCAGCATCGCGTTCAGCGGCAATTACGATCATCCGAACTACACATACTCGCTCAAGATCACGAACAACACCGGAGAGGATATCGCCGGGGGATGGAAGCTGGAGTTCGATCTGCCGACGACGACGACGCTGACCTCCGCGTGGGGAGCCGGTTCGGTCGAGCGGATTTCCACGGCGTGGGACTTCAACCGCTACCGTCTGACGGGAACGGCGACGCAGACGATCGCGAACGGCGCGACGCTGGACATTCCGGGCATGATGAAGCTGAACTTCTCCGGCGGGCCTCAGCGGGTGACGTTGAACGGAAGCTCCTCGAAAGCCGAGTATGAAAAGCTGTACGGAACGGCGCCGAGCCCGTCGCCGGGAGCGACGCCGACGCCATCGCCAAGCGTGACGCCGACTGCAACGCCGACGCCAAGTGCGACGCCAAGTGCGACGCCGAGCGCGACACCGACGCCAAGCGCAACGCCGACGCCGACTCCGGGCCTATGCACGGCGGCGGCTTGGAGCGCGACGACGGTGTATGTCGGCGGCCAGAAGGCTTCGTACAACGGTTCGGTCTACGAGGCGAAATGGTGGACGCAAGGAGATCGGCCGGATCTGAGCGGAGCCAATGGACCGTGGAAGGCGGCAGGAGCCTGCGCGACGCCAGCGCCAAGCGCGACGCCGACGCCGAGCGCGACGCCGACGCCAAGCGCGACGCCATCGCCGAGCGCGACGCCGACGCCGAGCGCGACGCCATCGCCGAGCGCGACGCCGAGCGCGACGCCATCGCCGAGCGCGACGCCGAGCGCGACGCCATCGCCAAGCGCGACGCCATCGCCAAGCGCGACGCCGACGCCGACGCCAAGTGCGACGCCAACGCCGAGCGTGACGCCATCGCCGAGTACGACGCCAACGCCGAGCGCGACGCCGGGAGCTGCGGCCTGGACGCCGGGCACGGCGTACAAAGCCGGGGACAAAGCAACCTACGGCGGCAAGACCTATGCGTGCCTGCAGCCTCATACCGCCTTGGCGGGATGGGAGCCGGCCACGACGCCCGCTCTGTGGAAACTGGCCTGAGCGGTCCCAATTGCAAGCTGCCCTGCCTCCATCGCCGGAGGCAGGTTTTTTTGCGCGTGGGAACGAATACGACAAGGGAGGCAACAGGAAAGGATGAGGACATGAGGATTCTGGTGCTCGGCGGAACGAGATTCATGGGCAAGCATCTGGTCGACGAGCTGCTGCGGGAAGGCCACGAGGTGACGGTCGGCTCGACCGGCAAGACGGACGTCACATACGAGGGCGAGCCGGAAAGGCTGGTGCTGGATCGGGGCGAGGAAAGCTCGCTGCTGCCGGCCGTCCAGGGCCGGGAGTGGGATGTCGTCTACGACATGATTGGCTACTCGCCGGATGAGGCGCGGCTGGCATGCAGGGCGTTCGCCGGAAGGACGGGGCGGTTTGTCTTCGTCTCCTCGCTCGCGGTCTACGAGCCGGCCGAACGGGCTCAGCGGGAGGAGGACTGGCTGCCGGAAGGCTATCCCGTGACCGGCACCGACCGCCATTCGCTCAGCTATGCGGAAGGAAAGCGCCAGTCGGAGGCGGTGCTCGCGGCTCAGGCGGACATGGAATCTCTTTTTGTACGGCCGCCTTTTGTCGTCGGGGAAGATGACTACACGCGCAGGCTGCACTGGCATGTGGAGCGGGTCGCTTCCGGCTTGGAGATCGGCATGCCTTCGCCGGACGCGAGGGTGCAGTTCATCCGCTCCGATGAGGCGGGCCGGCTGCTGAGCTGGCTCAAGTCGGCGCCGCTGAGCGGTCCGGTGAACGCCTGCTCCGGAGGCAGCATCCCGCTGCGGGAGCTTGCCGGAATGATCGGCTCGGCGACCGGCAGGCGGCCGCGGCTGACGACGGAGGTGACGGAGCAGAACGGCTCTCCTTATGGAGTCGAAGGCTCTTGGTATATGGACGGCGGCAAGGCGGCAAAGGCCGGATTCCGGTTCGAGCGGCAGGAGGACTGGCTGCCCGGACTGATCGGGCGTCTGGCCGAAGAGCGGCTCGAGCGAGCCGGCCGCAGCGATTCCGGCCTGTCCTGATTTTGAGCGAGACGAGCTGCTCCGGCAGCTCGTTTTTGCGTTGAAGCGGGTTGCCGCAGCCGGAGGGGCGTGTTATACTCCACTATATAGAACAAATGTTCGCTTGTAGGGGGTGCAGGCCATGACGGCAGCAAAGGCGGAGCTGATACGAGTCAAGCAGCTACTGACGAAGGTCAAGGAAGAGAAGATGCCTTTCCGCTGGTCGATCAATCCCTATCGCGGCTGCATGCATGGCTGCAGCTTCTGCTATGCCAGGGCGTTCCACTCCTTCATCGGCATGGGAGCGGACGAGTTCCAGAGCCGCATTCTCGTCAAAGAGAACGCCGCCGCCGCGCTCGAAGGGCAGCTGCACCGGATGGCGGCGCGGCATCGCTTCGACCTGGCTGCGATGGCGCGGGATATCGGGCATGTGGCGATCGGCACGGCTACCGACCCGTATCAGCCGGCCGAGGGCACTCACCGGATTACCCGGGAGTGCCTGAAGGTGCTCGCCCGTTACCAGGTTCCCGTCTCGATCACGACGCGCTCGCCGCTCATCCTGCGGGATCTGGACCTGCTCGCGCAGTGCCGGGTGCTGTCGGTCAACTTCAGTCTCCATACGCTGGACGACCGGCTCATCCGCAGTCTGGAGCCGGGCTCTCCGCTCTCTGCGCCGCGCCTGCAGGCGCTTCACGAGCTTCGTGAGGCCGGCCTGCCGGCCGGCGTATTCGCCGCCCCGATCCTGCCGCTGCTGTCGGATTCCCGAAGCGCCCTGCAGGAGCTGATGCAGGCGAGCCGCGCTTGTGGCGCTCTCTTCCTGATGAGCTCGCTGCTGCGGCTGACGCCCGAGGTGAAGGGCTGGTACTACGGCGTGCTTCGCGAGGCGGCTCCGGAAGTGCTGCCGGAGTATGAGCGGATCTTCCAGGGAGCGTATGCCATTCGCAGCTACGAGGAAGAGCTGCGAGTGCGAATCGAGGAGCTTAGGCTGCTTTACGGGCTGCCGCGCTCGCTGCCGGCTGTGGAGGAGCCGGGGCGGTGGAGCGGCGAAGCCTGCGCCGGGCCGCCGGGCGGCGGCCCGGCGGACGGATGCGGCCCTACGGACGGCGGCCTCGCCGCGTTCGAGCCGCAGCGCAGCTCCGTTTCGTTAGGGCAGCGGCTGGCCGCGCGCAGAGAAGACCCCGCGGCCGAAGCGAGCCGGGGGCCAGTCAAGGAAGTGCTGGAGCAAATGGCGCTCCCCTTTTAAGCTCGAGCCGGGGGCGAGGACAAGCGCCTCAGAAGCCCGTGCGATACTTC
This sequence comes from Paenibacillus sp. FSL W8-1187, assembly GCF_037965485.1. Classification (NCBI taxonomy): domain Bacteria; kingdom Bacillati; phylum Bacillota; class Bacilli; order Caryophanales; family Paenibacillaceae; genus Paenibacillus; species Paenibacillus sp. FSL W8-1187. The sequence continues at coordinate 4,543,578 of NZ_CP150181.1, read as the reverse complement.
CGGGCGCTGGACGAGTCATCCTTCGTATGCGTCTTGTCCTTCTCATCCTGCTGCTCGATCGTCAGGTCCTCGACGGGGATGGGATCGACGTGCTGCTGGGCGGGATCCTGATCCATCAGGCTTTCTTTTTCCGTCGGGTACTGCTCGGGATGGTCCCGATCGGCCACGGAAGGAGTCGTGGATCGGAGGGACTTGTCTTTCGGGTCGGTCAAGTCGAGCACCTCTTTTCGATGTTGTCTCCGCTGCCGGATCGGCTAGGAGGGGGTTGTCTTCCTTACCCCAAAGCAAGGAAGCACTAACGCAGGTCGCCAAGGAGGCGGAAGAGAAATGAAGCTGGCGAGGCTGCTCGGCATCACGATGCTGCTGCTGGGCAGACGCAGGGTCGGCGCCCAGGAGCTCGCCGAGCGCTTCGAGGTGTCGGTGCGCACGATCTATCGGGACTTGGAGGCGCTCTACGCGGCCGGCGTGCCGGTCGTATCCTATCCCGGCCTGGACGGCGGCTACGAGATTCTCCATACGTTCCGGATCGACCGGCAATACCTCAGCATGGAGGAGCTGCGCTCCATGCTGATCGCGCTCAAAGGCGTTCAGGCCGCTTGGAGCGAGCAGCAGCTCGGGCGCCTGCTCGACAAGGTCGGAGCTTTGCTCAGCCGTACCGAGGGAGGCGCCGAACGGGAGAAGGACGCCGGCCAGGTCGTGCTGGACCTTAATCCGTGGCGAGGCGGAAAGCGCGAGAAGAAAATGCTGGAGGAGCTGGGGCAGGCGCTGGAGCAATGCCGTGCGATTCATATGGCTTATATGAATTGGGAGGGCAAGGAGTCGGAGCGGGAGATCGAGCCGATCGGGCTGGTGCTGCGGGATATGGTCTGGTATTTGTACGGCTTCTGCCGGCTCCGGCAAGATTATCGGACGTTCCGGCTGAACCGCATCCAGCGGCTGGAGCCGCTGGAGGAGCGGTTCGAGCGTCATGCGATGACGATCGAGGAGCTGGACCGGCGCTGGGAATCGGACGGAGAGCAGCAGCTCGAGCTTCGCCTGCTGTTCCATCCCTCCGTCCGGACACGCGTCCGGGACGAATATCCGCCGCAGGCGATCCGGCAGCGCGAGGACGGCTGGCTGGAGGTCGCCTGCACCCGCCACAAAGGCTATTGGCTGTACTCCCGGCTGCTCAGCTACGGTCCCCGCGTCAAGATTCTCGATCCGCCCGAGGTGGCGCAGGAGATGCGGCGCATGGCTCAGGACATGGTGGAGCTTTATGAGGATCGCTCCTGAGCGGCGGAGCGCCGCAAGTTCCGCGAAGAAAGGCATGGCAAAAGGAAGGTCGCGCAAAGCGATGATTGCCGCGCGCCGCTTGAGAGATCGCAGGCATAGAAGGCGCGCGATGGCGCGCAGGACCTTGAGGCTGCGCGGGGATCCTGGGGCTGCGCGGGGATCCTGGGGCTGCGCAGGAATCGTGGGGCTGCGCAGGAATCGTGGGGCTGCGCAGGGACCTTGGGGCTGCATGACAAGCTGGCCGCGAGCAGCTAGGCCGCGAGCCGCTTGGCTGCGACCGGTTCGGCATGCCGCCTGTCGGTTTGACAGGCGGCTTTTTCTCGTGATAAAGTTCGATTATCTAATTGTTCTATATTCGAACTTGTACGAAAAGGAGAAGCGAATGCAGGAAACCAAGCTGAAGGAAATTATTGAGCGCTACGAAAGAGCGAGCTCTCAGGTCAACCGAAGATTCGGAGCGCTGATCCAGAACAAGCTGCCGGAAGGAATCACGCAGGAGCAGTTCGGCATCATCCGCTACTTGAGCGCGCATCCGGACAGCACCTCGACGGAGCTGGCGGATACGTTCTGCGTCGGCAAGAGCAGCATCACGTCCATCACGACGAAGCTGGTCGACAAGAAGCTCGTCCGCCGGCGTCCCGATGACCGGGATCGCCGGGTGACCTATTTGTCGCTGACGGAGGAGGGGCGGCTGGTCGCCGAGCAAGCGGGAAAAGTCATCGGCGAGACGCTTGGAGCCTATATTACTCGCTTTACGGAAGAAGAAGCCATGCAGTTCATCGAGATGTTCGAGGATCTGGCGGCCAGGCTGAAGGACTAAAGAGAAAACAAGCCGGGAGAGGGCGTGGAGCATGAGAACGATTCTGAAATGGCGGTGGGCTGTCCTCGCGCTATGGATCGCGCTGGCGGCAGGCTTGATGCTGCTGGCGCCGGATATGCAGCAGCTGGTTCGGGAGAAGGGGCAGATCACGGTGCCGGACGGCTATTCGTCCTCGACCGCTTCGAAGCTGCTCAAGGAGAAGGAAGCGCAGAGCCGTGTGGCCGGCGACGCCGGAGACGAGAAGTCGGCCGTGCTCGTCTTTCACCGGGACGAAGGACTGAGTGATGCCGACCGGCAGGAGATCCGGAGCGGCCTCGCGGAGCTGAAGGGCAAGGGGAGCCTCGGCATCGCATCGGTGACGGGGCCGTTCGACCGGAAGGAGCTGGAGGATCAGCTCGTCGCCAAGGACGGCAGGACGATGCTCGCTCTCGTCTCGATCGAGGCGGACGGCAAGGAGCCGCAGGAGCTGCAAAGCCTGCTCGTCGAGGCGGCTTCGACGATCAAGGTCGAGCACTACTACACGTCGGAATGGATGATCAACGAGGACCAGATCCGCAGCTCGATGGAAGGACTCGCCAAGACGGAATATATTACGGTCGTGTTCATTCTCGTCATCCTGTTCCTCGTCTTCCGCTCGGCGGTCGCGCCGTTCGTGCCGCTCGTCGTCGTAGGGCTCAGCTACCTGCTGTCGCAGTCGGTCGTAGCCTTCCTCGCGGAATACGCCGGCTTCCCGCTCTCCACGTTCACGCAGATCTTCATGGTGGCGATCCTGTTCGGCATCGGGACGGACTATTGCATCCTGCTGATCAGCCGCTACAAGGAGGAGCTGGCGAGCGGCCTCGATCGGACAGAAGCGATCGTACGGACGTACCGGAACGCCGGCCGGACCGTGCTCATCTCCGGGCTCGCCGTGCTGATCGGCTTCGCCTCGATCGGGTTCTCGACATTCGGCCTCTATCGCTCGGCGGTCGCCGTCGCGGTCGGCGTGGCAGTGCTCCTGCTCGCGCTCGTGACGCTCGTGCCGTTTTTCATGGCGGTGCTCGGGAACGCGCTGTTCTGGCCGCAAAAAGGCTCGCTCTCGCATAGCGATAGCCGGCTGTGGGGGCGGATGGGCCGCTTCTCGCTGCGCCGCCCGGTCTGGGCGCTGCTCGTGCTGGCGGTCGTCGCCGTGCCGCTGCTCCTCTCGTACCGCAACGCGATTTCGTTCAACTCTATGGAGGAGATCGGCGACAAGTACGATTCGGTCAAGGCGTTCAACCTGATCTCGGACAGCTTCGGGCCTGGCGACTCGATGCCGAGCACGGTCGTGCTGAGGGCGGATAAAAGCTTCGACGGCAAGGAAGGGCTGGCCGCGCTGGAGCAGGTCAGCCGAGAGCTGGCCAAGGTGCCGGGCGTCAAAAGCGTGCGCAGCGCGACGCGCCCGGCCGGCGAGCCGCTGCAGGAGCTGGAGGTCGCCTCCCAGGCGGGCACGCTCGAGAGCGGCATCGACCAGAGTACGGAAGGGCTCGACCGGATCGGCCAAGGGCTGTCCGAGGCGAGCTCGAGCCTGGCGGCCAACGCGCCCAAGCTGGAGAAGGCGGCGGCCGGAGCCGGCGAGCTGGAGCAAGGCACGGCGAGGCTGCAAGGCGGCGTAAAGGAGCTGGAGCAAGGCTTGCGCCGCATCCAGCAAGGCTTGCAGGACGGCTCCGTCGGAGCGAAGGAGCTCAGCGCCGGACTGAAGCAGGCCCAGGGTAGCGCCGTGCAGCTGGCTGAAGCGAGCGACCGGCTGCTGCAAGGCTATCGCGAGGCTGCCGGCGGGCTGAATCAGCTGCATGGCGCGTATGAGCGGCTGGCGGCGAGCCAGCGGCAGCTTGCCCAAGGGCTGGGCGGCGTGCAGCAGGCGTTCGGGGCGCTCGCAGAAAAGTATCCGGAGCTCGGCTCCGACGAGCAATACCAGGCGGCGCTCCAATCGCTCGCCGGACTGCAGGGCGGCGCCGAGCAGGCGGCTGCGGGGCTGGAGCAGGCCAATGCCCAGCTGGCCGGAGCGGCTGCCGGCATCGGCAAGGCGAACGGCGGCCTGGAGCAGGCAAGCGCCGGCCAGGCCGCGCTCGGCGGCGGACTGCGCGAGCTGGCCGCAGGTCTCGACGCGCTGCAGAAGGGCATTCAGCAAGCGGCGGACGGCCAGGGCCAGGCGATCGGAAAGCTGCCGCAGGTGGCGGCCGGCTTCGAGCAGCTGCAAGGCGGACAGCGGCAGCTGTCGCAAGGCTTCGCCGAGCTGAACGAGCAGCTCGGCCAGCTGACGAGCGGCCTCGACCAGAGCGTCGACGGCATCTCTCGAGTGAGCGGCGGCCTCGCGGAGGCGAAGTCGTATCTGACGGAGCTGTCGAAGTCGCCGAGCCGCAGCCTGACCGGCTGGAACCTGCCGGATGCGGCGCTTCAGGACGAGTCGTTCCGGCAGGCGGTGGCAACCTATCTTTCGCCGCAAGGAACGATGGCGACGCTCGACGTCGTCTTCGACTCCAATCCGTACGAGGAGCAGACGCTCCGCCGGATCCCCGAGCTGGAGGCCGCGATCGAGCGCGGGCTGGAGGGGACGGCTTACGCGGGAGCGCAGCATGCGATCGGCGGCATCACGAGCGTGCAGCATGACCTGAACACGATCTCCCAGGCCGATTACTCGCGCACGGTCGTGCTCATGATGGCGGGCATCTCGCTCATCCTGATCGCGCTGTTCCGCTCGCTTGTCATCCCGGCCTACATCATGGCCTCGCTGCTGCTTACCTACTACACGTCGATGGCGGCGGCGGAAGCGATCTTCAGCCGGGCGCTCGACTACTCCGGCATCAGCTGGCCGGTGCCGTTCTTCAGCTTCGTGCTGCTGATCGCGCTGGGCGTCGACTACAGCATCTTCCTGCTCGACCGCTTCCGCGAGTACCGGCATCTGCCGCCGCAGGAGGCGATCCTGCTGTCGATGCGCCATATGGGCTCCGTCATCCTGTCGGCCGCGGTCATCCTCGGCGGCACGTTCGCGGCGATGCTGCCGTCCGGCGTGCTGTCGCTGATGCAGATCGCGACGGTCGTGCTGATCGGCCTGCTCCTGTATGCCGTGCTGATCCTGCCGCTGTTCATCCCGGTCATGGTGCGCCTGTTCGGCGCGGCGAACTGGTGGCCGTTCATGGGCGGACGCGAGGAGCGGGAGCAGCCGCTGCCCGCGCCGGCGCCGAGCCTGACGGCCGATCGCTAGTCCGTCTCCCGGCCGCCGCCGCGCGCGGCGCAGATCGCAGCAATTAGCCCTGAAGCTTTGGCTTCGGGGCTATTGCCGCGTTGCGGGGAGGACGGCGTCCGTCTCTTTTCATAGTAAATCGCGACGACGTTATGGTACTCTACTACTAGAGTAGAGAGAGGAGCGGTCGTGTCATGGCAACGAGCAGTGCGTTCGAAGGAATCTACCAGGGCCAGAGGGCGATCTATCTGAGGGCGGACGCCTATGAGGCGGTCATGCTGCCCGAGACCGGAGGCAACCTCATCGCCTTCCAAGACCGCATCACCGGCTGCCGGTTTTTGCGAGAGCCATCGCAGGAGGAGCTGGCCCGCTTCCGCGAGAATCCCGTCGTCTGGGGAATTCCGGTGCTCTTTCCGCCCAACCGCTACGAGGACGGCCGTTTTCCTTGGCGAGGACGGATCTACCAGCTGCCGGTCAATGAAGGAGAGCGCGACAACCACCTCCACGGCTTCCTCCATGCGATTCCATGGGAGGTCGAGAGCTTCGGCAGCAAGGGCTCCGAAAGCTTCGTCACGGTGGCGGTCCGCATCGACGAGGATCATCCGGTCTATCGGCGCTTCCCGTTCCGCTTCACGATCCGCCTGCGCTATGCGCTGAGTCCGGACGGGCTGGCGCAGCAGGTGGCGGTGCGCAATGACGGCGACGAGCCGATGCCTTGCCTGCTCGCCTTCCATACGACGTTGAACGTGCCGTTCGCGCCCGGCAGCAAGGAGAGCGACTACAGCTTCAAGCTGACGGCCGGCCGCCGCTGGGAAATGAACGAGCGCATGCTGCCTACGGGAGCGTTCATGGAGCTCGCTCCGGAGGAAGAGGCGATGAAAGGAGCCGGAGCCGATCCGTTCTGGACCTCGCTCGATCATCACTATACGGCGGAGCCGCAGATGGGCCGCAACCGGATGGAGCTGACCGACCGCAAGCGCGGCATGACGCTTGTCTACGACGTCGGCACCTCGTACAAGCAGTGGATGCTCTACAACAACGGCGGCAGGGGCGAGTTCATCTGTCCGGAGCCGCAGGTCAATCTGGTCAACGCCCCGAATTCGAACTTGCCTGCGGAGGAGATCGGACTGTTCGGCCTGGAGCCGGGAGAGATCTGGGAGGAGCGGGCCCGCCTGTATGTGAAGTTGCGCCCTTCCTGAGCGGCAGGAAGCGCGAATGTCGATTTCCCGGGAAATGCCCCGGATCGGCTCGAGCGCGAGCCGGCCGCGAAGGAAGTTCATTCCGAAGGAGGAACCGCAAGTGAAGCTGAAGCTGGAAGGCAAGAAGGCGATCGTGACCGGAGGCAGCAAGGGAATCGGCTATGCGACGGCGCTGGAGCTGTCCCGCCAAGGGGCGAAGGTGGCGCTCGTCGCCCGGACGAAGGAGGAGCTTGAGGATGCGGCTGCCCGCATCGTCGCGGAGACGGGCGGCGAGGTGCTGGCCGTGCCCGGCGATGTCTCCCGGGAGGAGTCGGCTGCGGCAGCGGTGCGCGGCATCGCGGATCGCTGGGACGGAGTGATCGACATCCTGGTGAACAATGCCGGCACGGCCGCCGCCGCTCCGTTCGCGGAGGTCGGCCCGGCGGCGTGGAAGACCGATCTCGACCTGAAGCTGCTCGGCGCGGTGCATATGACGCAGGCGGCCCTGCCCGCCCTCAAGGCGGCAGGCGGCGGAGCGATCGTCAACGTGACGGCGATCGGCGGCAAGACGCCGCCGAAGGCATCGCTGCCGTCATCCGTCTCGCGGGCGGCGGGGCTCGCGCTGACCAAGGCGATGAGCCGCGACCTGGCGCCGGACGGCATCCGGGTCAACGCCGTCTGCATCGGGCTCATCCGCAGCGCCCAGATCGAGCGGCAGTGGCGGCGGACCAGCCCCGACCAGACGTGGGAGGAGTTCGCGCGCGATCCGCGCCACGACATTCCGCTCGGACGGATCGGAGACACGGAGGAAGCCGCCAATGCGATCGTGTTCCTCGTTTCCGGAGCGGCTTCCTATATTACAGGGACAGCCATCAACATCGACGGGGGCAAATCGCCCGTCGCGTGAGGCGTCCCGGATTTCATTTTCAAGCAGATGCGACTTGCCTCTGCAGCAGATAGGAGCTTGCCCATCCGATGGAAGTCAATCGCAGCGGACGGCCGGACCGACGGGGCCGATTCACGATCCGCTTCAAAATCATTTCCGGCTATGCGGTCATCCTGGCCTGCCTGGCCGTCTCGATCCTGATCGTCTTCCTGCAGCTGTCGGCGGTGCAGGAGGAGACCGAATATGTGACCGAGCACGACATCTCCGTCATGAATCTGACCAACGCGATCGAGAAAAACCTGCTCGACATGGAAACGGGACAGCGGGGGTTCATCATCACCGGGGAAGAGGCTTATCTCGATCCGTACCGCTCGGGCTTCTCCCAATGGCAGAACAACTACAGCGAGCTGCTGGCGCTCGTGAGCGACAATCCGAGCCAGACCAAGCTGCTGGAGCTGGCGAGAGGCTCGATCGAGCAATGGCTCGCCATCACGATGCCGGTCATCGAGGCCAAGCAGAACGGCGACGAGGCGAAGGTCGGCGATTTTTACGCGATCGACCGCGGCAAGCAGAACATGGATCAGCTGCGCGGCAGCTTCGACGCGTTCCGCCAGACGGAGCATAAGCTGGCGGGGCAGCGGCTGGAAAGGCTGGACCGGAGCAACAGCCTGCTGCGGACGACGCTGCTTTCCCTGTTCCTCGTCTCCATCGTCCTGTCGGGCCTGTTCGGCTGGCTGATCTCGCGCTCGATCGTGCGCACGATCGGCAGCGTCACGGAATCGATCGACGGCATGGCGGATTCGCGCGGCAGGGACCTGGCTCAGCTCGCCAAGCGGATCGAGATCCGCTCGCGCGACGAGATCGCCGATCTGGCGGCCGCGACGAACCGGCTGCTCGACGAGGTCGAGGGCCACGACTGGAAGCAGCGGCAGGCGCTCGCGATCGGCTCCGCGCTGCAGCAGACGGGCGGCGCGGCCGAGACGCAGGAAGCGTTCCTGCGCTTCGCTGCCGAAGCGCTCCGGGCGCCGTTCGCGGTGCTGTACGCGGTCGAGTCGCTCAAACCGAGCCGCCGGCTGCAGCTCGCCTGCTCCGTGACGGGCAGCGGCGACGGCGCGGCTGCGCTGCCGCCCGCCATCGAGCACGGCGAAGGCCTCGTCGGCCGCTGCTTCGCCGAGCAGCGGATGCGGCAGTATGACGTGCCGGAATCGTACGTGAAGATCGGCTCCGCCCTCGGCGAGGCGAGTCCGCCGCAGCTGCTGCTCGTGCCGGCGGTCTACGAAGGCCGTACGCTCGCCGTGCTGGAGGCCGCCCGCTTCGAGCCGTTCACGCCGCTGGAGCAGGACTTGGCGCTGGAGGCCGCCGAGCAGCTGGCCTTGGCGCTGCACCGCGTCCATACGGGCGAGGAGATCCGCACGCTGCTGCAGGAATCGCAGGCGATGACGGAGGAGCTGCAGCAGCAGGCGGAGGAGCTGCAGACCCAGCAGGAGGAGCTGCAGACCCAGCAGGAGGAGCTCGAAGCCTCCAACGAGCAGCTTATCCGGCAGGCGCGACTGTCGGAGGAGAAGTCTCAGGAGCTGCAGAGCATCCAGCAGGAGCTGACGCTGTATGCGGCGGAGCTCGAGCGCAGCTCGCGCTACAAGAACGAGTTCATGGCGAACATGTCCCACGAGCTGCGGACGCCGCTCAACAGCATGCTGATCCTGTCCCAGATGCTGGCGGAGAATCCGGGAGGCAACCTGTCGCCCAAGGAAGAGGAGTTCGCCAAGGTCATCCATACGGCCGGCGAGGATCTGCTGGTGCTGATCAACGATATCCTGGATCTGTCGAAAATCGAAGCCGGGAAGATGGAGATCAGTCTCGAGCCGCTCAATCTGAGCGAGCTACCGGCGCTGCTGCAATCGAGCTTCCGCGCGCATGCCGAGCGGAGCGGGCTCGAGTACGCCGTCATCCGCAGGCTGAACGTGCCGGACATGATCGTCAGCGACGAGCAGCGGCTGATGCAGATTCTCAAAAATCTGCTGTCCAATGCGTTCAAGTTCACGAAGCAGGGCGGCGTGACGGTGACGATTTCGCGGGCGACCGAAAGGGAGGTGCTGCAGCATCTGCCATCCCATGCGGGACGTCAGGTCGTGGCGTTCGAGGTTCGGGATACGGGCGTCGGCATCGATCCGTCCAAGCTCGACCTGATCTTCGAGGCGTTCCGCCAGGCGGACGGCACGACGAGCCGGCAGTTCGGCGGCACGGGCCTCGGCCTGTCGATCTCCCGCCAGCTGGCGAGCCTGCTGCAGGGCTGCCTCTTCGTCGAAAGCCAGCCGGGCCTCGGCAGCGCGTTCACGCTGCTCTTGCCTAGCCTTGGCGAGGCCGTCCGCGCGGAGGAGCCCGGCCGGGCTTCCGGCTTGCTGCAGGAGGCGGCAGGTTATTTGGACGAGGAAGCGGCGGCCGGCCGTTCCTTGGAGGAGATGCTTGCCGAGCGGCTCCGCCTGCCGTCGTCCGAGACGGAGCCGCCGAGGCGCGGCAGCCGGTACGGAGGCCGGCGCGTGCTGATCGTCGACGACGACATCCGCAACGTCTACAGCCTGACGAGCTTCCTTGAGCAGCAAGGCATCGAGGTGCTGACGGCGGCCAACGGCCGCGAGGCCCTTGACGCGCTGGCGGCGTTCGGCTGCGATCTCATTTTGATGGACATGATGATGCCGGTGCTGGACGGGTACGATGCGATCCGGGAAATCCGCTCCATCGAGGCGCATCGCAGCTTGCCGATCATCGCGCTCACGGCGAAGGCGATGCCGCAGGACCGGGAGCTGTGCCTGCAGGCGGGAGCGACCGATTATATCACCAAGCCGCTCCATCTGGAGCAGCTCAGCTCGCTGCTCGAGGTATGGCTGCCGCGGCGCAAGGTTTGACCCCGGGAGGCCGGGGTAAAAAAGGTTGATTAAGGATACAATGCGGATAGGGTGGTTGAACGATGAGAACGCAGGGATTGCTTATTTCGGGTCTTGTCTTCGCTTTGCTGATAGCCATTTTCGCGGTCATTAACGTCGATCCCGTTCAGGTGAACTTCCTGTTCGCGCAGACGAACCTGCCGCTCATCCTCGTCATTCTCGGCTCGGCGCTGCTGGGCGGCGCGAGCGTGGGCCTGTTCGGCATCATCCGCTCGTTCAAGCTGCAGAAGCAGCTCAAGGCGCAGCAGAAGGAGCTGGACGGACTGCGGGCGCAAGCGCGCCTGGAAACCGCGCCTGTGCTTGCGGATGATCCGCTGCCGGCAGGCTCCATCGAGGCGGGACCGGCGGCACGGCCTTCGGCCGAGTAACGGACGAAACGACGAGCTGCGCCCTGCGAGGCGCAGCTTTTCCCTTTTATGACGCGGACGGCGCGTGCCTGCGGCGGCCGAGAGCCGCGGGATGCCGATGAAAAGGAGGACGACACGGATGGAGACGGCGAAGCTGGCGCTGCATACCGACAAATATCAAATCAATATGATGTATGCCCATTGGAACATGGGGACGCATGAGCGCAAAGCCGTGTTCGAGATGTACTTCCGCAAGCTGCCGTTCGGCAACGGCTATGCCGTTTTCGCCGGGCTGCAGCGGATCGCCGACTACATGCTCGGCCTGAGCTTCACGGAGGAGGAGCTCGCCTACCTGGAGGAGCAGGAGGAGCGGTACGAGCCGGAGTTCATCGAGGAGCTGCGGCGGTTCCGCTTCAGCGGCAGCATCGACGCCGTGCCGGAGGGCACGCTCGTCTTTCCGAACGAGCCGCTCGTGCGCGTGGAGGGACGGATCTTCGAGGCGCAGCTCGTGGAGACGGCGATCCTGAACATGGCGAACTACCAGACGCTGATCGCGACCAAGGCGTCGCGCATCAAGCAGGTCGCAGGCGCCGACGCGCTGCTGGAGTTCGGCACCCGCCGCGCCCAGGAGCTGGACGCGGCCGTATGGGGAGCGCGCGCGGCTTACATCGCGGGCTTCGACGCGACGAGCAACATGCGGGCAGGCTGGCTGTTCGGCATCCCGGCCAAAGGCACGCACGCGCATGCCTGGGTGCAGGCGCATGAGTCCGAGCTGCAGGCGTTCGAGCGTTATGCCGACGCGCTGCCGGACGGCGTGACGCTGCTCGTCGACACCTACGATACGCTCGGCAGCGGCGTGCCGAACGCGATCGAGGTAGCTCGGCGGCTGCGCGCCAAAGGGAAGGAGCTGCAGGCGATCCGGCTCGACAGCGGCGACCTCGCCGTCCTGTCCAAGGAGTCGCGGCGCCTGCTGGACGAGGCGGGCTTCCCGGACGTGCGCATCGTCGCCTCCAACGATTTGGACGAGAACATCATCCTCAACCTCAAGGCGCAAGGAGCGGCGATCGATACGTGGGGCGTCGGCACGCAGCTGATCACGGCGGCGGACCAGCCCTCGCTCGGCGGGGTGTACAAGCTCGCGGCGATCGACCGCGGCGCCGGCTATGAGCCGGTCATCAAGCTGTCGGGCAATCTCGACAAGGTGACCAATCCGGGGTCCAAGACCGTGTACCGGCTCCTCGACCCGGCGACGGGCTGCGCGGTCGGCGACTACATGGCGCTGAGCGCGGAGGCGGCCCCGTCCGGAGAGCCGCTCCGCCGCATCGACCCGGCTCATCCGTACGTGAAGTCGGTGCTGACCCGATACGAGCCGGTGGAGCTGCTGCAGCCGCTGCTGCGCGAAGGGAGTCTCGTGCGCGAGCTGCCGGATCTGGAATCGATTCGGCGCTACCACCGGGAGCAGCTGGCGCTGTTCCGCCAGCCGCATTTGCGCAAGCTGCATCCGGAGCCGTATCCGGTATCGTTCAGTCCGGAGCTGTGGAAGCTCAAGACGGAGATGATCGAGCGTGTCCAAGACAGGAAAGAGTGAGCAAGAGCGGCCGCCTGCCGGCCGGCTGGCGCTGCCGCTGCGGCTGCTGCTGGCGGCCGTGCATGCCGGCGCTTGGATGACCGGACGGCCGCTCGCGGGCATGCGCGGACGGATGGCCACCTTCATGCGGGCGATGGATGCCGTCGCCTGCCTGCGCCTGTCTGGCCGGGTCGACTCGGGGGACATCGACCTGCAGGCGGAGGACGGCCGCCTCATCCCGGCGCGCTGGTACCGGCCGGAGATCGAAGCGGGCGAGAGCGGCCGGGCGGAGCCGCTGCCGGTCATCCTGTATTACCACGGAGGGGGCTTCGCGCTTGGCGGCCACCGGCTGCGGCATCGCTACAACCGCGCCTGGGCGCAGCTGAGCGGCTGCCTCGTGCTGTCGGTCGGCTATCGGCTGGCGCCGGAGCACGGCTTCCCGAAAGGAGCCGACGACGCCTACGAGGCGCTGCTCTGGGCATCGCGCGAGGCAGGCTCGCTCGGCGGCGATCCGGCGCGGCTCGCCGTGGCGGGCGAGAGCGCCGGCGGCAACATCGCGGCGGTGACCGCGCTGCGCGCCCGCGACGCCGGCGGACCGCCGATCCGGGGGCAGGCGCTGCTTTATCCCGCGGTCGACCTGACCGGGCGGGGCGGTCCGGGGGCTGCGAGCCAGCCGTCGCTGCGACAGAACGGCCGGCAGTACATGCTGACGCTGCGGCTGCTGCGTCAATTCGCCGACGGCTACGCGCCGGAGGAGCTGCGCGCGCAGCCGCAAGTATCGCCGCTGCTCGCGCCGGATCTCGGCGGACTGCCGCCGGCGCTCGTCGTCACGGCGGAGCTTGATCCGCTGCGGGACCAGGGCAGGCTGTACGCCGAGCGGCTGCGCGCCGCGGGCGTGCCGGCCGAATACCGCTGCTATGCGGGCATGATCCATGATTTTACGGCGATGATGCCGGGCTGGCTGCCGGAAGCGGAGCAGTCGCTGCGGCAGGCGGCCGGGTTTTTGAACGATCGGCTGCGCCTTCCCGCGCATGGCGGCAGCCGTGCGGATGCGTCCGCCTCCGACGATCCAGACGGAGGGATCGGGAGCGCAGCGGCGAGGCAGCAAGGAGAGGAGACAAGAGAGCATGAGCATGGGCAACCATTCGGCTGAGGGCGGCTCGCAGGAGGAGCTGCTGCAGCTGCGGGCGCGCTGCGCGGAGCTGGAGAGCCGGCTGGCCGCAGCCGAGGCGGAGCGCGAGCGGCTCGCGGCGGAGACGGCGAGGCTCGCGGCGGAGGCGCAGCGGCTGCGCCGCAGGCTGGGCGGAGCGGAGGGCGCGATGCATTCGCGGCTGAAGGACGCGCTGCGCGAGTAGCGGCTTGGACTTCGGTCCCGGACGTCCGCTATAATAGAAGTCTGAGGAGGGATGGCAATATGGCAAACAACAACGAGCAGCTGGCGACATTCGCCGGCGGCTGCTTCTGGTGCATGGTATCGCCGTTCGAGGAGCTGCCGGGCATCATTCGCGTCGTCTCCGGCTATACGGCCGGCCACGTGGAGAATCCGACCTACGATCAGGTGTGCGAAGGCAACACCGGCCATACGGAAGCCGTGCAGATCACGTACGATCCGGATGTCTTCCCGTACAGCAAGCTGCTGGATATCTACTGGCAGCAGGTCGATCCGACCGACGCGCTGGGACAGTTCGCCGACCGCGGCGATTCGTACCGGCCCGTCATCTTCTACCATACGGAGGAGCAGCGCAAGCTGGCGGAGGAATCCAAGCGCGCGCTGCAGGAAAGCGGCCGCTTCGACAAGCCGATCGTCGTGACGATCGAGCCGGCCGCTCCTTTCTACGAGGCGGAAGACTACCATCAGGACTACCACAAGACGCATCCGTTCCGCTACAAGATGTACCGCAGGGGCTCCGGCCGCGACCAGTTCATCGAAGAGCACTGGAAAATGGACAAGAACGAGGACGAGCTGCGCGCCCGGCTGACGCCGATGCAGTACGAGGTGACGCAAAACAGCGGCACCGAGCCGCCGTTCCAAAACGAGTTCTGGGACCACAAGGAAGAGGGCATCTACGTCGACATCGTCTCCGGCGAGCCGTTGTTCAGCTCGCTCGACAAGTACGATTCCGGCTGCGGCTGGCCGAGCTTCACGAAGCCGCTGGCCAAGCCGAGCATCAAGGAGAAGACGGATACGAGCCACTTCATGGTCCGCACCGAGGTGCGCAGCGCCGGCGCCGACTCCCACCTGGGCCATGTGTTCGACGACGGCCCCAAGGATCAGGGCGGCCTGCGCTACTGCATCAACTCCGCCGCGCTCCGGTTCGTACCCGTGTCGCAGCTGGAGGACGAAGGCTACGGCGAGTACCGGAGCCTGTTCCGCTAAGCGTTTTCGATCCGTCAAAAAAAGCTGCCTTCCGCCATTACGGCGGGGGCAGCTTTTTTGCGCTTGAAGCAGAGGGGAAAAAAGGCGGTGATAGATGCCCCTGAGCGGGTCAGTCAATACGTCCTAAAGCGGCGAGCCGCTCTTTTGCGAGATGCCGTCCAGGAAATACAGCTCGAACAGGCGCATGACGTCCTCCTCCTGGAACGGCCTGCCCGAGACGGACGGCCAGTCCACGACGAGCGTAATGAACAGCTTGACCAGCACATACGCCGTCAGCTGCGGATCGCAGGGCTTGATCTCGCCCTTGGCGACCGCGTCCTCGACATGCCGCGCGACGAACTCCAGCAGCGCCTCCTCCATCATGCGGATGCCGAAGCCGGCCGCGGCCGTGCCGATCTCCTTCATCTCCAGCGACAGCCTCGTGAACAGCTCATGCTCCCGTCGAAAGTTGAGCACGTCGAGCAAGGCGCGGTGCAGATTCTCGGCGAACGGCTTGGCCGGGTCGACCGCCTTTTCGGCGAGCTGCACGATCTCCTCCACGAACGCGTTCATGATCTCTTCGAACAGCTGCTCCTTGTTGTCGAAAAAGGTGTAGATCGTTCCTTTCCCGACACGCGCGATCTTGGCCACCTGGTCCATCGTCGTCGCCTTGTAGCCGAACAAGGCGAATGACCTGGCGGCGGCCTGGACGACCTCGGCTCTCCGATCGATCGACATCACGTGCAGACCTCCCGTATATGACTCTAGAACGAAAATGGTTCTTCTGGTCATTTTGATCGTAGCATAAGGTTTTTATACGGTAAACCGCCGTTTCCGGTTTCAGAAATGAAATCGCTTCAAGGGAAAAAAGCGGACAGGCGGCCGAAAAGAGCCGGTTGCATGTTGAAAACAAGCGTGATAAAGTAGGATTCTGACCAAATGACCAAAATAGATTTTTAGTCAGAGAGGAGAAGGGAATACCCATGAAGGCTGTGAAAACGATCGGCCAGGACTTGAAAGCGATGTTCAAGAAGCCGATGCTCGCCATCTCCTTCGTCGCCGTCGCGTTTGTTCCTATCCTATATAGCGGCTTTTTGATCGAGGCTTCCTGGGATCCGTACGGCCATCTGGACAAGATTCCGGTCGCGGTCGTGAACGAGGATCAAGGCACCGTGTACGAAGGGGAGCGGATGGATGTCGGCCAGGAGTTCGTCGACGAGCTGAAGAAGAACGGGAAGTTCGCCTGGAGCTTCGTCACGCCGGAGCAGGCGGCGCAGGGAATCGCCGGCAACGACTATTATATGGCGATCAAGATTCCGAAGGACTTTTCCGCCAAGGCCGCCACGCTTATGGACGATCAGCCGCAGCAGGCGGAGATCGTCTTCGAGCCGAACGGCGACTACAACTTCATCGCGGGCCAGATCGGCTCGACGGCGATGAAGGACGTCCGCGCGGAGCTGAATGCGAGCATCACGGAGGCGTATGCGCGCAGCATGCTGTCTCAGGTGAAGGAAGTGTCGGAGGGCTTCGCGGAAGCGGCGGACGGAGCCGGGGAGCTCAAGGACGGAGCCGGCAAGCTGGACGAGGGCGCACGCGCGCTCCAGGAAAATCTCGCCAAGCTTGCCGAGGGCACCGGCAAGCTCAAGGAAGGGGTATCGCCGCTCGTCGGCGGAGCGCTCAAGCTCAAGGACGGCACGGCGACGCTCGCCCAGGGCAGCGGCTCGCTCGCCTCCGGCCTGGCGCAGCTGCAGCAGGCGGGCGGACAGCTGACCGATGGCGCCGCCGCTGCCGACAATGGAGCGGCTCAGCTCGAGCAAGGGCTGGCGGCAACCGCCACAGGCGCGGCCAAGCTGCAGCAAGGGCTGCAGCAGTCGGAGCAGGGCAGCGCTAAGCTGGCGGACGGCCTCGAGCAGTCCGCGGCCGGCAGCGCCAAGCTGGCCGATTCGCTGGCGGCTGCGGAGGAAGCCGGCGGCAAGGTGTCGTCCGGCGCGGCCGAGCTGAGCGCCGGACTGGAGGCGCTGCTGCAGGCGAACCCGCAGCTGGCGGAGTCCGAGCAGGGCAAGCAGCTGCTCGCGGCGAGCAAGCAGCTGGCCGAGGGCAGCAGCCGGCTGAGCGCGGCCCAGCAGCAGCTGAGCGCGGGCGGCCGCCAGCTGGCGGACAGCCAGCAGCAGCTGGCGGCTGGCGCGGCCTCGCTGCATGACGCGCAGAGCCAGCTGCTGCAGGGCAGCGGCGAGCTGAGCGCGGGGCAGCAGCAGCTGCTCGCCGGCGCGAAGCAGCTGCACGCGGGCACGACGCAGCTGAGCGGCGGGCTGCAGCAGTTCGGCGCCAAGCTGGGCGAGGCTGCGAGCGGCAGCGCCGAGGTCGCCGGCGGCGCCAAGACGCTGAGCAGCGGCGCGACGCAGCTGACGAGCGGCATCGGCCAGCTGGCCGAGGGCGTCGGCACCGTCGCCGGCGGCGCGGTTCAGCTGGAGGACGGAGCCGTCCGGCTGCAGGACGGCACGCTCAAGCTCGTCGACGGCTCGGGCGAGCTGCAGAGCAAGCTCGGCGAGGCGGCCGACAAGACCGCCAGCGTCCACGACGGCGACGACACCGTGTCGATGTTCGCCGATCCGGTCCGCATCAAGGAAGACGACAGCCGCAAGGTCGAGAAATACGGCCTCGGCATCGCTCCGTACTTCATCTCGATCGCGCTGTTCGTCGGCGGCCTGTTCTTCACGACGGTCATCTCCTCGCGCGACTCGTTCCAAGCGGATGCGACGCGGCTCGGCCGCTTCCTCAGCCGCACGGCGACATACGTGCTGATGAGCGTCAGCCAGTCGCTGGCGGCGGTGCTGATTCTGCTGTACGGGCTGAAGCTCGACATCGGCAACGTGCCTCTGTTCATCGCCTTAGTGTTTGCCGCGAGCCTGACCTTTACTCTGATCATCCAGGCGCTCGTCACCTGGGGCGATCAGGTGGGCCGCTACGTGGCCGTCATCATCATGATTCTGCAGCTGACGTCCAGCGCGGGCACGTTCCCCAAGGAGCTGCTGCCGGACTGGATGCAGGCGGTCCATCCGTGGCTGCCGATGTCGCACAGCATCGCCGGCCTCAAGGCCGCCATCTCCAGCGGGGATGTCGCGGTCGTCTACGAGCAGCTGAGCTATCTCGGCATTTATGCCGCCATTGCGCTCGCCTTTACCGGCCTGTACTTCGCGGTGAAGGCGCGGCGAACCGCGGAGGCTACGCCTCTGGAGCGGGATGGAGCGCTGCAGGCTTGATCTTGAGAATAGCGTCCAAGTCGGGTTGATGAAGCCGGCTTGGATGCTTTTTTCATCAACGGCCTGGAGCTGTTGCTAGCGGCCGTCCTTCCGATCAGGACGGCCTCTTTTTTTTCGCTCGACAGGGATGCCCGCATCCCCGTCGAATGGAGGAGGAGCAAGCGCGGCGGGCTCTCCTCGGGCTTGGAAATCCATGTATTTGTGCGGAGGCGTCCGAATAGACTACACTTACTAAAGGAAGCGGCTGAAAAAATGAGCGGATGAGGAGGAGGAGCCATGCTGGACCGCATGAACGGCTGGATCGATTCGCTCGTCGCCGCGAGCGGCTTGGGCGGACCGGCCATCCTGCTGCTTACGATTCCGCTCGCCGTGCTGCAGGGGCTGTTCGGCTTCTTCCCGTTCGCGACGATCATCCTCATCCATATCTCGATCCTCGGCATCGCGGGCGGCCTGCTCGCCAGCTGGCTCGCCGGCACGGTGGCCGCGCTCGTCGTCTACCTGCTGTTCCGCTACTTCTTCTACGGCAAGGTGCAGCGGCGCTTCCAGGCGCGACTGGAGCGCTACGAGCGCTATCAGGCCGCGCTCGACGAGTACGGAGGCTGGATGGTCATCCTGCTGCGCACGATCCCGGTCATGCCCAACAACCTCATCTCGTTCATGTCGGCCATCGCGCCGGTCAAGCTCCTGCCCTATCTCTGGTCGTCGATCATCGGCAACCTGTCCCATATATGGATGTTCGGGCTCATCAGCAGCTCGCTCATTTTCCCTGGCCACGACCTGCGGCTGCTGATCGCCGCCTACCTTGCGTTCCTTCTGATCCTCTCGATCGCGTTCGCCGCGGTGCGGATTCGGAAGGCGTTTCGAAGACGAAAAATTTTGCGGATGGGCGGAGAGAACCCATCCACAAATATCCCGCTCTAGCACTGTGGATAAGCTTGGGATAAACGAGAAAGAGCCCGTCGGACGGGCTCTTTTTTGCTTATTCACAGCTGTGGGCAACCGCCTGTTTCAAGACCCGGATCTGGAGGGTAATGCCTGTCCATCGGCTTGACAACCACAATATATTGAGGTAAATTTAACTCCTAGCCTCTACATATGGATAATCAAGCACGAACTAGACAGGCTGTCAAGTCCCAAAAATAGCCTTTGGCCGGACGCCCGCAGGCATCCCCGGCACGCGTCGGACCGGAAGCGCCGGACGCGTCCGGGCAGCCGCTTTCCGCCCGAAGAGGCGGGGGAAGAGCAGGACGGGCGCAGCCATGCATCGACAACTCAGGCAAGGCCCGGACGGAGAGAGCACCCAACGAGTGACAGCTCCGATCGGGTTGTTTCGGCTGTTTCCGCAAGCCGCCTTGGCCGCTGCTTCGCCGTCGGAGCCCTGGTTTCTCCAGCTGGAGGAGCTACTAGATCTAGTAGCAGGGCTTTGCCGGCGAATTCGCCCCGAGACAGCCACAAAAGAGAGAAGGAGTGGACCGCATGCTCATCGCCTACACGTCCCGCACGGGCAACGTGCGCAAGTTCGTCAGCAAGCTCGGCTATCCGGCCGTGCAGATCAGCGATTCGACGACGATGGACGAGCCTTTCGTCCTGGTCACCTATACGACGGGATTCGGCGAGGTGCCGCCGGCGGTCGACGCCTTCCTCGAAAAGAACCGGACTTATCTGCGCGGCGTGTCGGCCAGCGGCAACCGCAACTGGGGAACCTGCTTCGCCGGCAGCGCGGACAAAGTCTCGGAGCGGTACGAAGTGCCGGTCATCTGCAAGTTCGAGCTGTCGGGGACGGCTCGGGATGTCGAACAATTCATGCGGGAGGTGCAGCCCCTTGCGGCATATTGAGCTGAACAACGAGATCATGAAGCGCGGAGCGGACGGATTCTTCAAGCTGGAAAAGGATAAGGAAGCCGTCGCGGCGTTCATGGAGGAAGTCCGGGCCAAAAGCCCTTCCTTCGCGAGCCATAAGGAGAAAATCGATTACCTGATCGAGAACGACTACTACGAGGACGTATACAAGCACTATTCCGAGCAGGAAGCGGTCGCCGTGTTCGAGCTGGCGCACAGCCTCGAGTTCGAATTCCCTTCCTATATGGCGGCATCCAAGTTCTACACGGACTACGCGATGCGCAGCAATGACCGCAGCCAGTTCCTCGAGCACTACCCGGACCGCGTCGCGATCACGGCGCTGCATCTCGGACGCGGCGACGCCGAGCTCGCCAAGTCGCTGGCCGTGTCGATGATGGAGCAGCGCCTGCAGCCGGCGACGCCGACGTTCCTCAATGCCGGCAAGAGCCGCCGCGGCGAGATGGTCAGCTGCTTCCTGCTGGAGATGGACGACTCGCTCAACTCCATCAACTACAACCTCTCGACCTGCATGCAGCTGTCCAAGATCGGCGGCGGCGTAGCGGTCAACCTGAGCAAGCTGCGCGGACGCGGCGAGCCGATCAAGGGCGTCGAGGGCGCGGCCAAGGGCATCATGCCGGTGCTCAAGCTGATGGAGGACGCCTTCTCCTACGCGGACCAGATGGGCCAGCGCAAAGGCTCCGGAGCGGCGTACTACAACATTTTCGGCTGGGACATCATGGAGTTCCTCGACAGCAAGAAGATCAACGCCGACGAGAAGACGCGCCTGAAGACGCTGTCGATCGGACTGATCGTGCCGAACCGCTTCTACAAGCTCGCCGAGGACAACCAGCCGCTGCATGTGTTCGCGCCGTTCTCCGTGTTCAAGGCGTACGGCAAGCATCTCGACGACATGGACATGGACGAGATGTATGACGAGCTGATGGCCAACCCGGCCGTCCGCAAGAAGCTCATCATGGGCGCGCGCGACATGCTGGTCAAGATCGCTACAATCCAGCTGGAGTCCGGCTATCCATACATCATGAACAAGAGCAACGCGAACCGCTTCCATGCGCTCAAGGATATCGGCAGCATCAAGATGTCCAACCTGTGCACGGAAATCTACCAGCTGCAGGAGACGTCGGAGATCGGCGACTTCGGCGAGCCGGATACGATCCGCCGCGACATCAGCTGCAACCTGGCCTCGCTCAACATCGCGAACGTCATGGCGCACGGCAAGATCCGCGAGACGGTGCAGGAGGGCATCGCCGGCCTGACGGCCGTCAGCGACATGACCCGCGTCTCCAACGCGCCGGGCGTCGTCAAGGCCAACGAGGAGATGCACTCCGTCGGCCTCGGCGCGATGAACCTGCACGGCTATCTGGCCAAGATGAAGATCGCCTACGAGAGCCCGGAAGCCCGCGACTTCGTCCGCACGTTCTTCATGATGATGAACTTCTACTCGCTCGACAAGAGCGCCGACATCGCCGCCGAGAAGAACGAGCGCTTCCGCGACTACGACCGCTCGGAGTATGCCAAGGGCACCTACTTCGACCGTTACCTGGCGACGGACTACCGTCCCGTGACGGACCGCGTCAAGGAGCTGTTCGCCGGCATCGAGATTCCTTCGCCGCAGGACTGGGCGGAGCTGAAGGCCAAGGTCGCCCGCCAAGGGCTGTACCACGCGTACCGCCTGGCGATCGCGCCGACGCAGAGCATCTCCTACGTGCAGAACGCGACTTCGAGCGTCATGCCGATCGTCGAGCCGATCGAGACGCGCACTTATGCGAACTCGACGACCTATTATCCGATGCCGTTCCTGTCGCAGGACAACTTCTTCTACTATAAATCGGCCTACGCGATGGATCAGTTCAAGGTCATCGACCTGATCGCCGAGATTCAGGAGCATGTCGATCAAGGCATCTCCGCCGTGCTGCACGTCAACAGCAGCGTGACGACGCGCGAGCTGGCCCGGTATTACCTGTATGCGGCCAAAAAGGGACTGAAGTCCCTCTATTACACCCGCACGAACCGGCTCGGCGTGGAGGAGTGCGTCAGCTGCGCGGTCTAATTTAAGGAGGAACCACCCATGAAACCGATCGATCTCGCCACGCCGGCAGCTCCGGCCTCTGGCGCCGCCGCTGCCGCGCCGCTGCGCGCCGTCAACTGGAACCGTCCCGACGACGACTTCACAGCGACGTTCTGGAGCCAGAACCTGATGCAGTTCTGGACGGACGAGGAGATTCCGCTGTCCGACGACAAGATGAGCTGGATGTACCTGAACGACCAGGAGCGCGACACGTACATGAAGGTGCTGGGCGGCCTGACGCTGCTCGATACGGTGCAGGGCGGCGTCGGCATGCCGAGCCTCGTCGAGCATGTCGAGGGACTTCAGCGCAAGGCGGTGCTCGGCTTCATGGGCATGATGGAGCAGATCCACGCCAAGTCGTACAGCAGCATCTTTACGACGCTCGCTTCGACGGAAGAGATCGACGCCGTATTCCGCTGGGTGGAGAAGCATCCGCAGCTGCAAAAAAAAGCTTCCGTCATCTCCGGCTACTACCGCAGCATCGAGTCGCCGCGCGACTTGTACATGGCGATGGCCGCTTCCGTGCTGCTCGAGAGCTACCTGTTCTACAGCGGCTTCTTCTACCCGCTCTATCTCGCCGGCCAAGGCAAGATGACGAGCAGCGGCGAGATCAT
Organism: Paenibacillus sp. FSL W8-1187; assembly: GCF_037965485.1. Classification (NCBI taxonomy): domain Bacteria; kingdom Bacillati; phylum Bacillota; class Bacilli; order Caryophanales; family Paenibacillaceae; genus Paenibacillus; species Paenibacillus sp. FSL W8-1187. The sequence continues at coordinate 4,521,209 of NZ_CP150181.1, read as the reverse complement.
CGACCTGATCCTGCGCGACGAGAGCATCCACGGCCTGTACGTGGGCGTGCTCGCGCAAGAGGTGCATGCGTCGCTGAGCGAGCAGGAGCAGGCGGAGACGCTGCAGGAGCTGGACCGGCTGCTGCGCGAGCTGCATGCCAACGAGGAGCAGTACACGGACGAGCTCTACGTCGGCATCGGCCTGCAGGACGAGGTCAAGAAGTTCGTTCGCTACAACGCCAACAAGGCGATGATGAACCTCGGCCTGGAGCCGATCTTCGAGGACGAGGACATCAATCCGATCGTGCTCAACGGCATCAGCACCCGGACGAAGCAGCATGACTTCTTCTCCAAAAAGGGCAACGGCTATGTCCGTACGCTCAACGTCGAGCCGCTGCGCGACGAGGATTTCCTCTTCGACTTCTAGATTCGGACTCAAACAAACGGCAAGCCCCCCGGAAAAGCGCGCCTAGCGCGGTTTTCCGGGGGGCTTTTTTGCGGACTGGAGCCGGTCGGCAGCGTTATTCCTCTTCTTCCTCGATCAGCACTTGAACGGTGTTGGAGAGGGCCACCTGCGGAAGACGGCTGCCGTTCGGCAGCAGAAGCTCATAGCCGGCCGAAGCGGAGTTGACGACGACCGGGATCGGCGGCGCGAACGCGGCGAGCACCTGGAAGGCGACGATGACGGTGCTTCCTGCTGGAACGGCGCCGATCGGGATGCGGGACGGCGTCAGCTCGGGGGGCAGAGCCGTGCCGCCGACGGTCAGGCTGCCGGGCACGAATTGAAGTCCCGCGGCCAGAGCGTCGTAGACGATGACATTTTCGATCGGCTGCGTGTTGGGATTGAGCACGGCGAGCTCGAAGCGCACGGAGCCGCCGACCGTGACGGTCGAGACGCTGGCTCGCTTGACCAGCGAAGCGAGCGCCAGCACGGGCACGGTGACCGGATTGGTAGTGATTGTCTGCGTGAAGATCCGTCCATTCGGCAGGATGAACGTCAGATCGAGCCGCGCCTGGTTGACCAGCACGCCTCCGGGAGGGAAAGAGACGACCTTGAGCTTGAACGTTACGGTCGCCGTGCTGTTCGCCTCGACCGTGCCGACGAAGGCTCTCGTCTGCGTGTTCGCCCCTGGCACCGGCACGCCGTCGAGCTGAAGGCTGTTCTCGACAAAAACGCTGCCTTCCGGGAGATGGTCGCTCCAGATGATGTCTGCGTTGTAATTGCCGGTAATGGTGATGTCCACCTCATACAGCACCTCGTCGCCGACGAAGGCGAACGGAGTCAGCGCCCGCTTGATCGCCGTGACGGAAGGATTCGCGACCGAGACGACGACGAGGTTGGAGAGCGAGGCAACCGTCGTGCCTCCTGAGGTGAAGGTGGCCGTCGCGACATCGTCCACATCGTAATCGGGCTCGTTCAGCGAGACGACCTCTTCCACGAACGTCAGCACGGCTTGCTGGCCGGGAGCGAGCGTGCCGAGGCTGACTCCTGCGGCGATGTTCCCGGCCGACGGCACGCCGTTCACGGCGAGGCTGCCCGGGACGAAGACGGCTCCGGGCGTCGTGTCGTCGGTGACGACGACATTCGTCGCCGGCCCGGCGGAAACGTTCTCCACGACGATCGTGTACGTGATGCGGTCCCCGACGAGCGCATAGGTCTGGGAGGCGGACTTGACGACCGAGAGCTGCGGATTCGTCTCCAGAATCGTGACGAGGTTGGACAACGCCGTGCCGGAGCCGGTCGCGCCGGAAGGGGAGCTGAACGTGAAGGCGGCCGAAGCCTGATTGTCGAACTGTCCGTCCGGCGGCGATGACGTCAGCAGCACGTCGTAGCTGACGGAAACCGTTCCGCCCGGAGCGACCGTGCCGGCCGCGATGCCCGTCGTCGGATCGGCTCCCGGAACGAGGATGCCGTCGACCCGCGCCGTATCGGGCACAAAGGAGCTGTAGGCGTTCAACGGGTCGACGATCGTGACGGCCGCAGCGACGTTGCCCGTATTGGTCGCCGTGACGGAGTAGGAAACGACATCGCCGACCGCGGCGACCGTGACGGACGCCCGCTTCGTCAAGCCGATGACCGGCTGCAGCACCTCCAAGTCGACCGGATTGGACGCGGAGCTGTTCGGCGCGCCGAAATACGTGAACGCGAGCGAGGCTTCGTTCGTCAGCACCGGAGGCTCCGGAGCGGAAAGGACGAGGAGCTGGAACGTCACCGTCGCTGTCGCGCCGGAGGCAAGCGTGCCGAGCGGGATGCCGGAAGCCGGATTCGCGGCTGGATTCGGCACGCCGCCAACGACGACGCTTCCCGTCACGAACGCGTAGCCGTTTGGAATCGTGTCCGTCAGGACGGCGTTGTCGATCGGACCGATGCTCTCGTTGGCGACGGAGACGGTGAACGTGACCGTCTGGCCGATGATCGCGCTGCTGGCGTCGGCCGATTTTTCGACGGGCACGATCGGCGGGTTGACCGGAGCGACGACCGGAATGACGACTGTGTTCGACGGCGTCTCGCCTGTCAGCGTGCGGCCGTCCGGCGGCTGGTACGTGTAGTCGGCGGTCGACTGGTTGACGAGCGTGCCGGCCGGCGGGATGGAGGTCGCCTGCACTTCGAACGTAACGACGGCGGACTCGCCTGGACCGACAGGGCCGACCGCGATGCCGGTGACCGGGTTTTCGCCCGGAGCGGGGACGCCGCTTATGGTGACGCTGTTCGGCACATAGGTCGATCCCGCCGGAATCGGATCGACGATCGTCACGTTCGCCGCGATGTTGCCGCTGTTTTCAACTAGCAGCGAGTAGGTCACGATGCCGCCGAGCGGAACGGGGGACGGGCTGCCGCTTTTGACGAGCGTAAGGATCGGCTGATAAACGGGGATGCGCACGATGTTGGACGGCACGAACGTGGAGATGACGGGCGAGTCGGGCGTCGGCTGATACGTATAGGCGACGCGGCCTTGATCGTCCAGCGTCCCGCTGAACGGCACCGCCGTCACTTTGTACTTGAACGTGATGACGGCCGTGGCACCGGGAGCGAGCGAGCCGACGGTCACGCCGGTGTCGGGATCGGCGCCGGGCAGAGGCGTGCCGTTCAAGGTGACGCTGCCGGCCACGAAGGAGGAGGCGGTTTCGTCGATGCCGTCGGTTACTTGAACGTTGGTTGCCGTCACGCTGCCGGTATTGCGCACGGTCAGCGTGTAGGTGATGCTGTCGCCGACGACGGCATCGCTGACAGAGGCCGATTTGACGATCGTCAGGATCGGCTGCGTGATGTCGATCTGGATGCCGATGGAGTCGACGAGATAGCCGTCTCCGCTCGTCGTCAGCTGCAAGACGGCGGAGGTCTGGGCGTTCAGCAGCGTGCCGGCCAGGCTGACATTGGTCACGTCATAGCCTTGCCGGCCGGCCGGGATGTTCGAGCCGGGATTGCCGTTGATCTGGTTGCGCGTGCCGAACGTGCCGGAGGTGTCGAGCAGACCGGCGTCGTTATTGATCTGCGAAGCGAAAAAGTTGTTGGCGAAGTTGTTCGGACCCGACAGCGTCGTCAGCGTCGCGGCCGTCGGCCCGAACCGGGCCTGGTCGCCGTTCTTGTTGGCGTCGCCTTCCTGGGCGCTGATCGCGGCTCTGGCGTCCAGCGGGCCTTGAAAAGGAGTGGCGAAGCCGGTGACGACCGTGCTGACCGGTCCCGATGTCGACAGGATGACGGCCGCGCCGACGCGGATCGACAGATTGCGCAGCGGCATCGACGGATCGGCGTATGCGACGGCGAGCGTCCACATGGCATGATTGGACGTCGGATCGGGCACGACGATCGTGCCTACGACTCCGCTCGTCGTATACGCGCCTGCTCCTGCCGTCTGCACGATCGAGGTGACGTCGGCCGAACGGACGTAAGCGTAGCCGGGAGGATAGGGAGGGCTGTTGGACAGCAGCACCTCGAACGCCGTCGCCGGGTCCGGAGCGATGCTGGCCGATCCGAGCGGCGTCGTCAAGGTGACCGGATCGTTCAGGAACGAGCTGAGATTGACGCCGTTGTTGATGTACATGCCGCCCCAGATGAGCTCGGCATAAAGCACGCTGCTCCTGGCAGGAAGATTCAGCAGCGCCGTCGAGCTGTTCTGCTGGAAATTCGATGTCGTCCCGGCCGGGTAAAGGCCGAATTTCTGCGTGGTGTCGATCGTCGTAAAGGCGCCGATGCTGTCCACGGTGCCGGGCACTCCGACCGTGTTCGACCGGCTGAGGCCGAGCGTGTTTCCCGTATAGGTGATCGCTCCATTTTGGTTCAACAGGAATCGGTTGACAAAGGGCATTTTTGAAATCCTTTCCGCCGCTGCTCGCCGGCATGAAGTCACCCCTCACATCTATGCCGAAACGAGCGAATTATGCGGAAAATCAAAAAAGCTCCCCCGATGCCCGGTCGGGAGAGCGGATTCAACAAGCTGGATTACTTGAGCTCGATGATTTCGTTGATGTTGCGGATTTTCAGCGCATCGGCGATGGAGCTCAGATGATAGATGTTGATCGTGCCGCGCTGCAGATGGCAAATTTCCGTGATGACATTCGGACGCACGCCGGCCAGACGGGCCAGCGCCCCTTTGGTCAGCGGCTTGTACAGCCGTTTTGCGTCGCTGGCCAGCTCCGCGTAGGCACGGATGGGAAGAAGCGTGTTCGTCGACTCGTCGATGAAGTACTGGCGAATCAGCGTTTCCAGATTGCTTTGGATGCGATGGGTCGCTTTGTCATACGTACTGGTTGTGCTCATAGCAAACTCCCTTTCCTTATTATGTAAGTCCAATGACCTAGTTGATTGTTATATCGGATGAATAACGGGAGATTTGCACTATTTTTATCATCATTTTTAAGTTTTCTTTCGTTCTTACCGATTTTGCTTTCCTCGAAAAGCGAACAAAAAGAGACCGCCGACCCACCCGATCGAATCGGGGAGGACGACGGTCCGTCTCAGCTTGATTTCCAGCTGACGAGGATGGCGGCGATCAGGTCGAGCTTGCCGCGAGCCGCTTGGACGAGCGGATCTCGCGCGCGGCGGCGACCATATTGTGGAGGGAGGCGGCGGTTTCTTCGCGGCCGCGCGTCTTGAGGCCGCAGTCCGGATTGATCCAGAACAGCTCGGGATCGAGGCTGCGCAGGGAGCGCTCGATCATCGAGACCATCTCGGAGACGGACGGCACGCGCGGGCTGTGGATGTCGTAGACGCCGAGGCCGATGCCTTTTTCATAGGTGTTCTCCTCGAAGCTGTGGATCAGCTCGCCATGGGAGCGGGACGTCTCGATCGAGATGACGTCGGCATCCAGGTCGCGAATTGTATCAATGATATCGGAGAACTCGCAATAGCACATATGGGTATGGATCTGCGTCGTATCCGTCACGCCGGTCGTAGCAAGGCGGAAGGCGTCGACGGCGGCGCGCAGCTCCTCGGGCCAGCGGCTTTTCTTGAGCGGCAGCCCTTCGCGCAGCGCCGGCTCATCGACCTGGATCATGCCGATGCCGGCGTTTTCCAGCTCGGCCACCTCCTTGCGGAGCGCGAGCGCGATCTGCAGCGCCACCTCGCTGCGCGGCAGGTCGTTGCGCACGAACGACCAGTTGAGGATCGTGATCGGGCCGGTAAGCATGCCTTTGACCGGCTTGCTCGTGAGCGACTGCGCATAGACGGTTTCCTGGACCGTCATCGGGTCGACGAAGTCGACGTCGCCGTAGATGACCGGAGGCTTCACGCAGCGGGAGCCGTACGACTGCACCCAGCCGTTCGACATGAAGGCGAAGCCGGCAAGCTTCTCTCCGAAAAATTCGACCATGTCGGTGCGCTCGAACTCGCCGTGCACGAGCACGTCGAGGCCGATCTGCTCCTGCAGCGAGATCCAGTCCTGGATCTGATCGCGGATGAACGTCTCGTAGGAGGCTTCGTCCAGCGTGCCCTTGCGCCACTTGGCGCGGGCGGAACGGATCTCCGCCGTCTGCGGGAAGCTGCCGATCGTGGTCGTCGGCAGCAGCGGCAGCTGCCAGCGCTTCTGCTGCTCGACGCGGCGCTCGGCGAAGGCGCTCGTCCGCTCGGAGCGCTTGCCGCCGTGCTGCTCTACGCTCGCTCGCACCGACGCGACGCGACGCTCCGGCAGCGCGTCGAACGCGGCGAGCGCTTCACGGCTGGCGGCGAAGCCGGCCGTCACCGTCTCGTCCTGCTCGTCTGCTGCGAGCGAGGCGGCAGAAGCGAGCAGCGCCAGCTCGGCGAGCTTCTCGTCGGCTCCGGCCAGCGCGCCCTGCAGCGCCGGATCGAGCTTCGCTTCGCCGGCCAGGGAGACCGGCACATGCAGCAGGCTGGACGACGGCTGCAGCAGCAGGCGCTCGGCCGGCACGACGGCTTGCAGCTGGCGGACGAGCGCCAGCGCCGCGTCGAGATCGGCGCGCCAGATGCCGCGGCCGTCGAGGATGCCGGCGGCGAGCGTCAGCTCCTGCGGGAAGCCGTGCTCGGCAATAGCCTGTAGGTTGCGGCCGCGGTCATGGACGAAGTCGAGGCCGATGGCGGCGACCGGCAGGCTTGTCAGCGCCTGGTAGTCGTCCGGAGCGTCGAAGTACGTCTGCACGATCAGCTTCAGCTCGGGAGCGGCCTTCGCCAGCTCGGCGTAGATGTGCTGCAGTCGCGCCGCGTCGCCTTCGGCGAGATCGCCGCAGACGACCGGCTCGTCGAGCTGCGCCCACGCGGCTCCGGCCTCCTGGAGCTCGGCCAGCACCTGGCCGTACAGCGGCAGCAGGCGGTCCAGCCAGGCGTCCGTCTCGGCAGCGGCGTAGCCTTTGGACAGCTTGAGGAACGTCAGCGGTCCGATCAGCACCGGCTTGCCGTCGATGCCGAGCTTCTCCTTGGCTTCGCGGTACGCCTGCAGCGGCAGGTTGGCCGTCAGGGCAGGCTCGGCGCCGCCGAGCTCGGGCACGATGTAGTGGTAGTTCGTGTTGAACCACTTCGTCATCTCGCAGGCTGTCGCCGAAGCGTTGCCGCGAGCCATCGAGAAGTAGAGCGCGAGCGGCACCTCGCCGCCCTCGTAGCCGTAGCGCTGCGGCACGATGCCGAACATCGCCGCCGTGTCCAGCACGCGGTCATAAAACGTGAAGTCGCCGACCGGAATCAGGTCGAGGCCGGACTGCTGCTGGCGGCGCAGCCGCTCCAGGCGGATCGCCTCCATCTCCTGCTGGAACTGCGGCTCCTCGATCTTGCCGGACCAGAACGCCTCCAGCGTCTTTTTCCATTCCCGATTCTCCCCGATATTGGGATAGCCGAGGCTGCTGCTCTTCACCGTGCTGCCCATTGCTTCCAACCTCCTGTTGCAGGCCGTTCGCCTGTCTCGAATATAGGCTTCATTATGCCGAAGCGGCGGCGATCTGCCTAATTGCAAATAGGAATAGCTGGTTATAGCCTGCGGTTAGGAGCCCGAATGGATTTCCGCTAAAAAACCATTGTTGCCTTGCCCTCGGAAGCCTATAATGTTAGATAATCTAACATTAGAATGGATCTCGCGGCCGGGAGAGGGCGACCGGCCAGGCAAGAACGAGGAGGCGGCAAGCATGCATATGACGGTCGAAGAGGCGATGTCCGTATTTCCGCTGTCGGAGGGCAGGCTCGTAGCGGGAGCCGCAGGCAAGGGACGGATCGTGAAATCCGTCAACGTCATGGATGCGCCGGACATCTGGGATTGGATCAAGGAAGGCGAGATGCTGCTGACGACCGGCTACCTCATCAAGGACGACCCGGAGGGCGGGGCGGGGCTGCTGCGCCAGCTCGAGCGCCGCGGCTCGTCGGGACTCGGCATCAAGCCGGGACGCTTCTGGCCGCAAATTCCGGCGGAGCTGATCGCGGCCGCCGACGAGCTCGGATTCCCGCTCATCGAGCTTCCGTACGCCTACACGTTCTCGGATCAGATGAACGGGCTGTACCGGGCGGAGATGCAGCGCAGCACGACTGCCCTGCAGGCGGCGCTCGACAAGCAGAAGCAGCTGATGCGCTTCGCCATGCAGAGCGATCCGATCCGACATCTGCTTGACGAGATCGCCGGCGTCGTCGGCTATCCGCTCGCCGTCGTCGACCGCAGCGGCGAGATGATCTACAATTCCAGCCGCGTCGAGGCGGCGGCGCTGCTGCAGGGCTGGCCGTGGACGGCGGGGCGCCATCCGTGGACGAAGGGCGACGGGTGGCATTGCTGCCGGATTCCGCTGGAGACGGAAGGCGGCGCCGGGCAGGACGTCCAGGGCTTTGCCTGCTTCGTGACGGAGGAGCCCTTTTTCACGACGCTGGAAGAAAGCCTGTTCCATCAGGCGGCGCAGCTGATCGCCTACCAGCTGGAAGCGCGGCACGCGGCCGCCGGCAGCGCGGCGCGCAGCTACGAGGCGCTCGTCCGCAGCTATCTGGAGGGCGGCATCGCCGCGTCGGAGCTGGCGGCGCACGGAGGTACGGCGGAGTCGGCGGCCATCTCCGGCGCGTATGTGCCCGTGCTGACCGATGCGGGCTCGGCGCCGGACGAGGCGGCGTGGGAGGCGCGCCTGGAGCGGACGCGGCTCGAGTATGCCCGGCATCCGCAGCTCGGGCGCTGCGGCGCGCTCCATGTGCGGCTTGAGGAAGGGCTGCTCTCGCTGTTCCCGGAGCCGGCGGCGGGCGAGCAGCTGGAGGCGCAGCTGGCCGCATGCGCGGCGAGCCTGCGCAAGGAATCGGGCGGCGCGGCGCGAGTCGTCGTCGGCAGCCGCCGCATCGGGGAAGCCGCGCTGGCCGGCGCCTGGACGGAGCTCAAGGAGGCGCTGCGCATGGCGCGCCGCTGGGGCGTGTCCGAGGCCGTCGTGCCTGCCCGGCGGATGGAGCTGGCGGCCTTGTTCGAGGACGTGCCCGCAAGCCGCATCGCCGCCTACTGCGACCGGGTGCTCGAGGGGCTGCTGCGCAAGGAGCCGGAGTACAGCCAGGAGATGCTGCGCACGCTCGAGGTGTATCTCGAGCAGGACGGCCAGCTGGCCGAGACGGCCAAGAAGCTTTATATCCACCGCAATACCGCCTCGTATCGACTGGAGCGGATCAGCGACCTGCTCGGCGTCGACCTCAAGAAGACGGACGACCTGCTGCGGCTGAAGCTGGCGTTCCGACTGCGCGGCTTCGGCGCGCTGCCGGCGTCGGCTGTGCCGAGCAAGGCGGCCCGGGCGGAGGCCGAGACGGCGGCGGGGGATCATCCGGCTGGTCATGCGTCCGGCCGCGCGCCTGGGCGGCGCAAGGCGACCTAGAGCGCAGAGAGGGGGAGCAGGCATGGATGCAGGACGGGTTTTGGAAGGCTGGAACGGATCGGAGCCGTTCGTGCTGGCGACGATCGTGGAGGCGGCCGGCCATTCGTATCGCAAGCCGGGCGCGTGCATGCTGCTCGGCCGCGATGGGCGTCGCCGCGGCAGCGTCAGTCCCGGCTGCCTGGAGGCGGATCTGGCTCAGCGCGCCGAGATGCTGCTGGATGAGTCGGAGCGCGGCGCAGGCGGGGAGCCGAGCTGGCAGCGGGTGCTTTACGACATGAGCTCGCCGGACGATCTGCTGTGGGGCGAGGCGACCGGCTGCGGCGGCTCGCTGACGGTGCTGCTGGAGCGGATCGAGGGCGAGCTGGCGGACGTGCTGCGGCAGGCGGCGGGACTGCAGGATGACCGGTGGCTGGAGCGCCGCCTGCATCCGGGACGCATCGGCTACCGGCTGCTCGATCAGCCGCTCTGTCCGGCGGAGGCAGGCGACGAGAATGTCGTCCGTTATGTGACGCATCTGGCAGCGCGCCCGCGGCTGATCCTGTTCGGCGCCGGAGACGACAGCATCCCGATCGCCGAGCTGGCGCTGCGCGCGGGCTTCCGCGTCGTCGTCGCCGACTGGCGGGAGGGGATGTGCGCGCCGGGGCGGTTCCCGGACTGCGAGCTGCGCATCGGCTCGCCGGCAGAGCTGCTGGACGCGCTGCGCATCGGCACGGCCGACTATGTGCTGCTGTGCAGCCATCGGCTCCGCTTTGAGCGCGAGCTGCTGGAGCGCCTGGCGGCGGCGCCGCCGCGTTATGCCGGCGTGCTCGGCTCCCGCCGGCGGATCGCGCTGCTGCGGGACGGCCTCGATTATCCGGGCTTGATCTCCGGTCCGGTCGGGCTCGACATCGGCGGCGACGGCGCCGAGGAGATCGCGCTCAGCATCGCGGCGGAGCTCGTTGCCGTGCGGCGGCGCGGCGCGCTGCCGCAGCTGGCGCTGACGCGGCAGCCGGCCGCGGCCGTGCCCTTGGAGCGCATGCGCGAGGAAGGCAAGGCGGCTGCGAGCGTCGCGCTGGCGGGAGGGAGCGTGAAGGCGGCTGCGGGCGTCGCGCTGACGGGAGGGAGCGTGAAGGCGGCTGTGGGCGGCGCTGACGTCGGGACGGCAGCGCTCGCGAGCGGCAGGAGCTCCGACGCGGCTTATTCCAACGGTAGTGCCGGGCTCCTGGCGGATAGCTGCCTGCTGCAGCCGGGTCGCGTCATCGCCGAGGGAGGCGGCGGCTGATGGCGACGGCGGGACAGATCGGACGCGGGATCGGAGCCGGAATCAGCAACGGGCCGACGAGCGGAAGCGTGGTCGGCACCTGGAGCGTAGACGGGATCGGAACCGGTACAGGAAACGAGCGCGGAATCGGGAACGGGATCGGGACCGGTAACGGAATCGGCAACAGGATCGGCAACAGGATCGGTAACAGGATCGGAATCCAGGCAGAAGGCCCCGGCCAGGTGGAAGGAGGCAAGCCGCTTATGCGAGCGGTCGCGATTTGCCTGGCGGCCGGCGCAGGCTCGCGCATGGGCGGGGCCAAGCCGGCCCGCGAGCTGGCGCCGGGCGTCAGCCTCGGCTCGGCGGTGCTGAGCGAGCTGGCGGCGAGCGGAGTCGAGCGGGTGGTGGCCGTGCTGCGTCCCGGCGACGACGGGACATGGCTTCCAAGCGGAGCCGGGGCGGCGCGGCCCGATCCGGCCGGCTGCTGGCCGCCACTCGAGCGGGTGACATGTCCCGACGCGGATCAGGGCATGGCGCATTCGCTTCGTTGCGGCCTCGCAGCCGCTCTCGGCAGCAGCGGCGATGAGCCGAGGCTAGACGCGGTCCTGATCGCGCTTGCGGATCAGCCTTTCGCGGACGCCGCTTTGATGCGGCGCCTCCTGGCTCGTCTGGCGGAGCGTCCAGAGCTGGACTGGACGGCTTGCGCCGGAACCGACGGCTTGCCCGTGCCTCCTGTCGCGCTACGCTCCACGATGTTCGACGCCGTCTGGCGCCTGAGCGGCGATCAAGGCGCCCGCAAGCTCCTGCGGGATAAAACGTTCCAGGGCGATGCGCTGCACGATGTGCCGGAGCAGATGCTGCTCGACGCGGATACGCCGGAGGAGCTGGAGCGGCTGCGGCAAGCCTGGGAGCGGATGCACTCAAGCCGCAGCGGCATCGCCTGAGCGACCGCAACGGAACTACAAGACGTTATTTAGTCGGATAGAGGCTGTCTTTGATCGTCCATGAAGCGGTAGATCGCGATGTGGCGGAACGAAGCTGAGGCTTTCATGCGCCGGTTCAGACGCAAAGACTCCAACAAAACGAAAAACGTATATCCTCCAAACAGCCGCGGTCGCCGGGGCTGTTTTTGCGTTGACGCTATATCTATCCAGCGATGGAGTTGCGCGGAAAATCCGAGTAACTGTGCTCGAACAGGTGTCCCGACGCCGGAGTTGCGCGGAAAATCCGAGTAACTGTGCTCGAACAGGTGTCCCGACGTCGGAGTTGCGCGGAAAATCCGAGTAACTCTGCTCGAACAGGTGTCCTGACATCGGAGTTGCGCGGAAAATCCGAGTAACTGTGCTCGAACAGGTGTCCCGACGTCTGAGTTGCGCGGAAAATCCGAGTAACTCCGCTCGAACAGGTGTCCCGACGTCGGAGTTGCGCGGAAAATCCGAGTAACTCCGCTCGAACAGGTGTCCCGACGTCGGAGTTATGTGGAAAACCCGAGTAAGCAGGCGGTCTGAGGGGCGGAGCCGAGGCGATAAGTCGAAAAAATCGGGTTAGCGGGCCGTCGGAGCAGGGTTGGCGGGCTGTAACCCGAAAAAATCGGGTTAGCGGGCCGTCGGAGCAGGGTTGGCGGGCTGCAACCCAAAAAGATCGGGTTAGAGAGCCGTCGGGGTGGGGTTGGCGGGCTGTAACCCGAAAAAATCGGGTTAGAGAGCCGTCGGAGCAGGGTTGGCGGCTGCAACCCGAAAAAATCGGGTTAGAGGGCCGTCGGAGCGGGGTTGGCGGGCTGTAACCCGAAAAAATCGGGTTAGAGAGCCGTCGGAGCGAAGTTGGCGGGCTGTAACCCGAAAAAATCGGGTTAGAGGGCCGTCGGAGCGGGGGTGGTGGGCTGTAACCCGAAAAAATCGGGTTACAGAGCCGGAGGAGCGGAGCCGAAGCGATAAGTCGAAAAATCGGGTTAGCGGGGGCGAGGAAATCCAAACGGGCGGAGTTGAGCAGGAAAATCGACCAGCTGTCCGGACGGATGGTGACAGGCAAGTCGCTTAATCGGGTTGCAGATGGCAAGCGAAGCGGGAACCGGTGTCGTTGCTCGTTCCGCCGAAGCGGGAGCTCGCTTCGCGCCCACCCCGCGCCCGTCCCGCGCCCATCCCGCGCCCACCCCGCGCCCGTCCGGAGCCCACCCCGGGCCTGCCCCGCGCTCGCCACGCTCCCGCACCCACGCATAAATATGACATGCATATAACGCGAAGAAGAGCCGGAATAAATCGTTTCGGCAACCGTTCCGACGTATTTTCGTGCGCCGCGCACAATGAAAGCCGATCCATTTCCTTTCATGCACAAATATATGTCAGGTAAGTTGACGCAAAAACGAGTCGCCTCCTATAGTGGAAGACATGGCAGCGCGGCAAAGCGCCGAATGCCCGTACTTCCAGCACATCCTGCGCCGTCCGGCCATTATCGGACGCGCAGCATTTAAAGGAGGATAAGGATGAAAAAGAGGGTCAGAACGTTCAAAAGCGCCATGTGGCTATGCGTGGCGGTCATGCTCGTGCTAGCCGGATGCTCCGCGGGAGGCGGCAGCTCGAACAATGGAGCGGCGGCTCCTAGCAACGAAGCGTCGAACAGCGGCGCAGCGGCGAACGCCGGAACTGCAAGCGAGAACGCAGGCGGCGAAGGCGGCACGATGCCGAAAATCGAGAAGCCCCGCGTCGCCTTCGTCTACATCGGTCCTCCGGGCGACGGCGGCTGGACGTACGAGCATGACAAAGGCCGCCAATACATGGAAGAGCAGACCGGCCTCAAGGCCGATACGGTCGAGAACGTGCCGGAGAGCGCGGACGCCGAGCGCATCATCACCGAGCTGGCGCAAAACCACGACATCGTCTTCACGACAAGCTTCGGCTACATGGACTACACGCTGAACGTCGCGAAGAAGTTCCCGAAGGTCATCTTCGAGCATACGGCCGGCTACAAGACGAACGACAACATGAGCACGTTCTTCGGCAAAAACTTCGAGGCGAGCTACCTGTCCGGCATCGCCGCCGGCAAGCTGACGAAGAACAATCAGATCGGCTACGTCGGCGCCTTCCCGATCCCCGAGGTCATCTACAACATCAACGCCTTCGCACTCGGCGCGCAGAGCGTCAACCCGGACGCCAAGGTGAGCGTCGTCTGGTCCAACACCTGGTTCGATCCGACGACCGAGCGCCAGGCGGCGGTCAGCCTGCTGGACAAAGGCGCGGACGTGCTGATGGCGTACCAGGACAGCCCGGCGACGATCCAGGCGGCGGCGGAGCGCGGAGCTTTCGCCGGCGGCAACGATTCGGACATGAGCCGCTTCGCTCCGGACACCTACATGACGAACCCGGTCTGGAACTGGGGGCCGTACTACACGATGGTCGTCAAGTCCGTCATGGAAGGCACGTGGAAGAGCCAGCAGTACATGGGCAGCATGAAGGACGGCATGGTCGGCCTCGCGCCGCTCGGCGCCAAAGTGCCGGACGACGTCAAGGCGCTCGTCGAGGAGCAGCACAAGAAGGCGATGGAAGGCACGCTTGACGTGTTCCAGGGCCCGATCAGCGATCAGGGCGGTGCGGCCAAGGTCGAGGCGGGCAAGTCCTTGACGATGGAAGAGATTCTGAACATGAACTGGTTCGTGAAAGGCGTGGAGGGAACGATCCCGAACTGACGGCCTTTCCTGCGGCCTGCCGGAGCTGCGCTCAGATCCCTTGCAGAAGGGATCTGAGCCGCTTCCGGGGAGGCGCGCGAGCTGCATTTCAAGGAGGCGGATTGATGTCATGAGCACCCATCCAGCGGTGGAGATGAGGAAGATCGTCAAGCGCTTCGGCAGCGTGACGGCCAACGATCAGGTGGACTTCACGGCGCAGCGGGGCGAGATCCACGCCCTGCTCGGGGAAAATGGAGCCGGCAAGAGCACGATGATGTGCATGCTGTCCGGCGTGTACCGCGCCACCGAGGGGGAGATTCGGATCCAGGGCCGGCCGGTCCGCATCCGCTCGCCCAAGGAGGCGGCCGAGCTCGGCATCGGCATGGTGTTCCAGAACTTCCGGCTCGTGCAGACGCTGACGGCGGCCGAGAACATGGTGCTGGGCGAAAAGGGCGGCTTCTGGCGCGGCGCCGGCTGGATGAAGAGAAAGACGAAGGAGATCGCCGAGCTGGCCGAGCGCTTCGGACTCGGCTTCCCGGTCGACCGGCCGATCTGGCAGCTGTCGGTCGGCGAGCAGCAGCGGGTGGAGATCGTCAAGACGCTGTACCGCGGCGCCGACATCATCATCCTCGACGAGCCGACCTCGGTGCTGACGCCGGGCGAGGCGGAGCAGCTGTTCGCCACGCTGCGCCAGATGCGCGCGGAGGGCAAGACGATCCTGATCACGACGCACAAGATGAAGGAGGTCATGAGCGTCGCCGACCGCATCTCCGTCATGCGCAAGGGCCGCATGATCGCCTCGCTCGCCCGCGAGGAGACGGACGAGCGGCAGCTGGCGCAGCTGATGGTCGGCAAGGAGGTCGTCCTCCAGCGCAAGGAGCGGGAGCCGGCCGGCATGGAGCCGCTGCTCGCGCTGCGCGGGCTGAAGGCGCTCGGCCACGGCGGACGCAAGGCGCTCGACGGGCTCGACCTGGAGGTGAGGAAGGGAGAGATCGTCGGCATCGCCGGCGTCGCCGGCAACGGGCAGAAGGAGCTGGCGGAGGTGCTCAACGGCCTCCATCCCTGGACCGCCGGGGAGATCGAGTTTGACGGCGCGGTCTGGAAGCGGGCGTCGGCGCTGGAGGCGATCGAGTCCGGCATCGCGCATATTCCGGAGAATCGGATGAAAAGCGGCCTGGCCGGCAGCCTGGCGATCGCCGACAACCTGCTCTCCAAATCGTACCGCGGCCCGGAGCGCTCGCGCCTCGGCCTGCTGCGGGGCGGCGCCAACCGGCGCTGGGCGCAGTCGCTCGTCGAGCAGTTCGATGTGCGCACGCCGAGCCTCGATACGCCGGTGCGGATGCTCTCGGGCGGCAACCAGCAGAAGCTGCTGTTCGCCCGCGAGATCAGCATGCGGCCCAAGCTGATGGTCGCCGTGCATCCGACGCAAGGGCTGGATGTCGGGGCGGCCGACAGCGTGCATCGCATGCTCATGGAGCTGCGCGCCTCGGGCAGCGGAGTGCTGCTCATCTCCGAGGATCTCGACGAGATCCTGCAGCTGTCCGACCGCGTGCTCGTCGTCTTCGGCGGGCGCATCATCGGGGAGATGGCGCATGACGAGGCGGACCGCCAGCGCATCGGCCTGCTCATGACCGGCTCCGCCGGCGCGGAGGAGCCGCCGGCGGGACGCGCCGGGGCCGAGGAGGCTCTCCGGCAGCCGGACCAACCTGATCCTGACGGCAAGGAGGCCATCGTATGAATCCAACATCCGGCCCGGCGGGACTCGAAGCGGTGCTCGCTCCGGCCCGGCAGGCGGCCCAGGCGTCGGCGAGCCTTGCGGGAGGGGCGCCGGGCAGTCCGGCCGCAGCCGCAGCCGCATCGACGCCGGGAGCGGCGCGCAAGCCGCGCTTCCCGCTGCGCTTCGAGCTCGATCCGGCAGGCAAGGGCTCCCCGTGGTGGACGCCGATCGTCTCGGTCGTCGCGGCGCTCCTGATCTGCGCCGTCTTCATCGCCGCCAACGGCATGAACCCGCTGACCGTCTACGCCAAGATGATGAACGGCGCGTTCGGCTCCAGCTTCGGCTTGACCGAGACGCTCGTCAAGGCGATTCCGCTGCTGCTGTGCGGCCTCGGCGTCTCGATCGCCTACCGCATCTCCGTCTGGAACATCGGCGCGGAGGGGCAGCTGCTCGCCGGCGCGATGGGCGCGACCGCGATCACGATCTACCTGCCGGGGCTTTCGCTCTGGCTGACGATTCCGGCGATGCTGCTCGCGGGCATCGCGGCGGGCGCGCTGTGGGGGCTCTTCACGGCCATTCCGCGTACGTATTTCCAGGTCAACGAGCTCATCACCTCGCTCATGCTGAACTACATCGCGCTGCTGGCGCTCAATTACTTCGTCTTCGGCCCGTGGAAGGATCCCAAGGGCTTCAACTTCCCCGGCACGCCGATGTTCGGCGACAACCAGATGCTGCCGGTGCTCGGCGACACGCGCCTGCATCTGGGCCTCGTCTTCGCCGTAGGCGCCGTCGCCCTGTACGCCGTCCTCATCCGCTACACCCGCTGGGGCTACGAGCTGCGGCTGATCGGCGCCAATCCGGACGCCGCGCGCGGAGCCGGCATCAACATCCGCAAGCATATCCTCATCGTCATGGCGGTCAGCGGCGGCCTCGCCGGCATCGCCGGCATGGCGGAGGTGGCGGGCGTGTCTCACCGCCTCATGTACGGCATCTCGCCGGGCTACGGCTACACGGCGATCATCGTCGCCTGGCTCGCCAAGCTGCATCCGGCCGGCCTGCTCGTCACGTCGTTCCTGTTCGGCGGGCTCATCGTCGGCGGCTACAGCGTGCAGACGATCGGCATGCCGTCGTCGATCTCGTCGATGATCCAGGGCGCGATCCTGTTCTGCCTCATCGCCGGCGACATGGCCGCACGCTTCCGCATCCGCCGCGCCGCCTAATCCCGATCGGAGGAACCTGACATGGACTTCATCACTCTGCTGCTTGCCGCCGCGATCGCCTCCGGCACGCCGCTGCTGATCGCGACGCTCGGAGGCATCCTGAGCGAGCGCGCCGGCATCATCCAGCTCGGCACGGAAGGCATCATGCTCATGGGCGCGGTCAGCGCCTGCCTCGTCTACATCCGCTCGGGCAGCCTCTGGGCGGCGCTCGCCGCCGTCGTGCTCGTGTCCGCGGCGCTCGGCCTCGTGCATGCGTTCATGACCGTCACGCTGCGCGCCAACCATATCGTCAGCGGGCTGGCGATGACGCTGTTCGGCGCCGGCCTCAGCGCCTATCTCGGCAAGCCGGTCGCCGGCCAGCCGCTTCCGGGCGCTTTTCCGAGGCTTGAACTGGCGTTCCTGGACGGCGTGCCGTTCCTCGGGCCGATCTTCGGCCGTCTCGACTGGTTCACCTGGATCAGCTTCGCGCTCGCGCTCGGGCTGCATCTGCTCATCCACCGCACGTCGTGGGGGCTGCATCTGCGGGCGATGGGCGACAATCCGGCGACCGCCGACGTCATGGGCATTCCCGTGCAAGCGGCGCGCTACGCCTACGTCGTCGGCGGGGCGGTGCTGATCGGGCTCGCGGGAGCGAACATGCTGCTCGTCTACTCCCCGACGTGGAACGAAGGGATGACCGCCGGCCGCGGCTGGATCGCCGTCGCGCTCATCATCTTTGCCCGCTGGAACCCGCTGCGCGCGCTGCTGTGCGCCTATTTCTTCGGGGCGCTCGACTCGATCGGCTTCCGCATCCAGCTGGAGGGCTCGCTCATCCCGTCGTACTTCCTCAAGATGATCCCGTACGTCGTGACGATTCTCGTGCTCATGTACCTCGGCTGGAGAGGACGCGGCAAGCCGTCCGGCTCGCCGGAGTCGCTCGGTCTGCCGTATATCCGCGAGCAGCGGCTGTAGCGGATAGAGCGGCGATCGGATCGGATAGGACATGAGGGCGAAGGGGGAAAAGGGATGAGCTTGAAGGAAACGGCCGGGCCGCTGCTGCTGCAGCCGGCCACGCTGGAAGAAGCCTGGCGGCTCCGGTCGAGGCACGGCTTCGCCGCCCTGCCCGTCGCCGGCGGCACGCTGCTGCGGACGCAATGGGAGAACGGCGTGCTGGCGCCGCCGTCCGTCCTGCTCGACCTGCGCCGGATCGGCGGACTCGCGGACATCGGGCCGCAGCCGGACGGGAGCCTGCGCATCGGCTCGCAGGCGACGCTGTCGGCCGTGCTGAAGGCGCCGGCGAGCGCCGGCTGGCCGCTGCTGCGCGAGGCGCTGCGCATGATCGCCGCGCCGGGCGTGCGCAATCTCGGCACGCTCGGCGGCAACATCGCGTCGGCCGTCGGCGACAGCCTGCCGGCGCTGCTCGCGCTGGACGCGGAGCTGGAGTGGTACGACGGCGCCTCGCTCGCCGGGCAGAGCCTCGAGGCCTGGCTGGAGGAGCGCCGGGCCGGAGCGGCTCCGGAGCGCCGCCTGCTGGCGGCGGTGACGCTGCCGGCGCCTGGCGGAGCTGCCGGCGCTGACGGCGCGGCTGGCGGAGCGGGCGGCGCCGGCGAAGGGAGCGGCAGAGCGAGTGCCGCTAGCGGCAATGGCGCCGGAGCCGGAGGCGCAGAGGGAGCCTGCGCGGCTGACTTCAGCGGCGGGCATGCGAGCGGCGGCCGCTGGCACGCCTGGCGCAAGATCGGGCGCCGCGAGTCGTTCACGCCGGCGCTCGTCTGCGTCGCGGCGGCGGGCGGCCCGGCTGCTCCCGGCGGCGCAACCGGCGGCGCGTCCGGCGCATGGCTGCGGCTCGCGGCCGGAGGCGGCTCCGCTCCGCCGCAGCGGCTGCGGCTCGCCGAGCGGGCGGCGCTCGCCGCGCTTGCCGCAAGCGGCGATGCCGCCCGCGCGGCGGCGGCCGCGTTCGAGGCGGCGCTGGCGGAGTACGCGCCGGCGGGCGACGCTTTCGTCGATGCGGACTATCGGCGGCGCTGCGCGGCCAATCTGGCCGCGGCGGCGGTATGGGAAGGATGGACAGCGAGAGGAGGAGAGCGGCGATGATCCTGACCCGGGAAGGAAGCGGCGAGCGCTGGCGGATCCGTCCGGACGGCGCCGCCAAGGTGGACGGCAGCCTGGCGTACTTGACGGACATGAGCCGTCCCGGCACGCTGTGGGCGCGAGTGCTGCGCAGCGAGCACGCGCATGCGCTCATCCGCTCGATCCGCACGGAGCGGGCGGAGGCGCTGGCGGGCGTGCATGCGGTCATCACCCATCGCGACGTGCCGGGGCTGAACCGGTTCGGCATCGCTTTTCCGCATCAGCCGGCGCTGTGCAGCGACCGGGTGCGCTACGTCGGCGACGCCGTCGCGGCGGTCGCCGCCGACACGCCGGAGATCGCGGCGCAGGCGCTGGAGCTGATCGAGGTCGAATACGAGCCGCTGCCTCCGCTGACCGATCCCCGCCTCGCGCTGCTGCCGGATGCGCCGCAGCTGCATGAGGACGGCAACCTGCTGCATCGCACGGAGTACCGCACCGGCGAGCCGGAGGAGCTGGAGGCGCTGTTCGCCGAGTGCGCGTTCGTCGTCGAGCGGGAGTATGCGACGCCTCGCCAGATGCACGCTTATATGGAGACTGAGGGCGGCCTGTTCATCCCGGAAGCGGATGGCAGGCTGACCGTCTACTCGGCGACGCAGCACGGCCTCATGGACCGGATGCAGCTCGCCCGCATGCTGGACTGGGAGGAGGAGCGCATCCGCGTCGTGTCGAGCCCGATCGGCGGCTCGTTCGGCGGCAAGGACGAGCTGAACGTGCAGCCGTACGGCTCGCTGCTCGCGCTCAAGACCGGGCGCCCGGTGCGGCTGCACAACTCGCGCATGGAGTCGGTGCGGGCGGGGCTGAAGCGCCATCCGATGCTCATCACGATGCGCACAGGCACGGACCGGGGCGGGCGGCTGCTCGCGCATCGCGCCCGCATCCTGTCGGATACGGGGGCGTACGCGACGCTGGGAGCCGAGGTGCTCAACTTCTCGACCGAGCATGTGATCGGGCCGTACCGCTGGGGCATGCTCGATGTCGAGGGGCATGCGGTGTACACGAACAACGGCGTGTCCGGCGAGTTCCGCGGCTTCGGCGGCAACCAGGCGATCTTCGCGCTGGAAAGCCAGCTCGACGAGCTGGCGGAGCTTCACGGCATCGATCCGTGGAAATTCCGGCGGATGAACATGCGCGAGCCGTCCGATCCCGGGCCGCTCGGCCAGCCGATCGTGCCGACAGACGGCGCGCGGCAGGTGTGGGAGGCGCTGGAGCGCTCGCCGCTGTGGCGGTCCCGGCACGGCGCCAAAGCGGGCGCCGGCGGGCAGGCTGCGCGAAGCGGCGAGGCGCAGGCGGAGGCGGCACTGCCGGATGAGCGGGCTGCGGCGGCGTCGAATGCGGCGCGGGCCGCGGCGCAGGCGGAGAGCGCGGCAGGCGCCGAAGCGGCTCCGCCTCCATGGGTGCGCGTCGGCTACGGCGCGGCGCTGACGATGCACGGAGCCGGACTCGGCTTCGGCATCCCGGACCCGGCGGGCGGCATTCTGCGCCTGGCGGCGGACGGCGTCATCGAGGCGGTGTTCGGCTACGAGGAGTTCGGCCAAGGGCTGATCGCGACGCTGAGCGGCATGCTGATCGAGCAGTTCGGCTTCGCGCCGGACGACTTCCGCATCCTCATCGGCGACACGGACATCGTCCCCAACAGCGGCTCGTCGACCGCCTCGCGCGCCACGAGCATGATGTGGATGGCGCTGCGGCGGCTGCGTCCGGAGCTGACGCGGCGGCTGACGGAAGCGGCAGCCGCCGCGTCGGGCATTCCGGCCGAGCGGCTGCGCGTCGGCGCGGGCGGCGTCCGGGACGAAGGCGGGGGGCTCGTCGCCGCGTATGCGGAGCTGGCGCGCCGGACGGCGGCGAACCCGATCGTCTGCGAGACGACGTTCCACTACCCGACTACGAGCAAGCCGCATGTCGGCGCGCATTTCCTGTACACGTACGCTGCCGTCGCCGCCCGCGTCGAGGTCGACCTGCTGAGCGGCAGGGTCAAGGTGACCGACCAGCATCATGCCGTCGCCGCCGGTCCCGTCGCCAATCCGCAGGGCTATCTCGGGCAGATCGAGGGCGGCGCCTCGATGGCGCTCGGCTTCACGCTGAGCGAGGATGCGGTCATGGAGGCGGGGCGCTACGCGACGCGCAACCTGGATACGTATCTCGTGCCGTCGGCCGCCGATGTCGGCCGGCTGACGGTCGAGGCGATCGAGGAGCTGCCGGAGGACGACACGTACGGTCCGCGCGGCGTCGGCGAGATCGGCTCGGTGGCGCTCGCCCCGGCGATCACGGCCGCGATCCGCGACGCGGTCGGCGTGCGGGTGCGCAAGCTGCCGCTCGAGCCCGGCGTGCTGCTGCAGCCATGGAGCGCCGAGTGGCAGGCGAAAGGAGGCGGATGCGATGAGTGACGACAAGAAGCGTTACCCCATCGGCGAGTCGGAGTCCGAGCGGCGCCGGCAGGCGGAGCGGGCCGCGAGCGGGCCGCAGGCTGCGGCGCAAACGCCGGAGCCGGCCCGTCGCGGGACGGAGGCGCCGGCCGAAGCCGGCCCGGAGGCCGCGGCCATGCAGATGCCGGCCGGCGCTCCGGCGCCGGAGCCGCCGGTCGCGGCCGGAGAAGAAGGCGCCGCCTCCGCTTTGGCGGAGCTGGCGTCGGCGCAAGCGGTGCTGGCGCCGGAGCGGCTCGATGCCGATGCTGCGCGGGCCGAGCTTGCGCCGGCCGATGCTGCGCCGGCCATGCTCGCGCCGGCCGAAGCCGCGCCAGCGCCGCCGGCGGGCGGTCCGCTCTGGCTTCGCTTCCGCCTGAACGGGCAGCGGCGCGAGCTGCGGGTCGACCCGTCGCGCCGCCTGCTGGCGGTCATCCGCGAGGACCTCGGCCTGACCGGTACGAAGCGCTCCTGCGAGATCGGCCGCTGCGGCGCCTGCATGGTGCTCGTGGACGGCGAGCCGATGAACAGCTGCCTGCTGTCCGCCTACCAATGCCAGGAGGCCGACATCGTGACGATCGAAGGGCTGCGGGACGAACGGGCCGAGCGCGTGAAAAGCGCCTTCCTTGAGGAAGGCGGATTCCAATGCGGCTACTGCACGCCGGGCATGGTCGTCAGCGTGACGTCGATGCTGGCCGCCAATCCGTGCCCGTCCCGGGCCGAGACGGAGGAGGCGCTGGCCGGCAACATCTGCCGCTGCACCGGCTACGGCAGCATCTTCCGCGCGGTATGCCGGGCTTCGGCCGGCGAGCCTGACGCGAACCTGATTTAAAAGGAGAGATCGCCATGAGCGACAGAGACCATATCCGCTATCTCAAGCGGGTCGTCGAGGTGTCTGAGGCGGCGCGCGAGTCCGGCAATACGCCGTTCGGCGCGCTGCTCGTCGGCCCGGACGGCGAGATCCTGCTGGAGCAGGGCAACATCGAGGTGACCGAGCGCAACTGCACCGGCCATGCCGAGACGACGCTGATGGAGCGCGCCTCGGGCCTTTACGACAAGAAGTTCCTGTGGGACTGCGCGCTGTACACGTCCGTCGAGCCGTGCGCGATGTGCTCGGGCTCCATCTACTGGGGCAATGTCGGCACCGTCGTGTACGGCATCAGCGAGAAAAGGCTGCTGGAGCTGACCGGCGACGACGAGCAGAATCCGACGCTCGACCTGCCGTGCCGCGAGGTGTTCGCCGCCGGCCAGAAGCCGGTGACGGTCATCGGGCCGTTCGAGGAGCTGGACGAGGCGATCGTCGCCGTGCACGCGGGGTACTGGACATGAGCGGGCAGGTTACGATCGCGGAGCTGAACGCGATGACGCCGGAAGCGTTCGCCAAGACGCTCGGCGGCATCTACGAGCATTCGCCGTGGGTCGCCGAGCGGGCCGCGGCGGGCCGGCCGTATGCCGGCCGGGAAGAGCTGCATGCCGCGATGGAGCGGGCCGTGCGCGAGGCCGGCGAGGAAGCGGTGCTGGCGCTGCTGCGGCAGCATCCCGATCTCGGCGCGCGGCTCGCGATGAGCGAGCATTCCGTCGCCGAGCAGCAGGGCGCGGGCCTCGACCGGCTGAGCCCGGAGGAGTACGAGACGTTTTCGGCGCTCAATCGGCAGTATGTGGAGCGGTTCGGCTTTCCGTTCATCCTCGCGGTGAAGGGCAAGGACAAGGACGGCATCCTGCAGGCGCTGCAGGAGCGGACGCCGCGGGAGCGCGAGGCGGAGCTGGAGCAGGCGCTGCGGGAGATCGGGCGCATCACCGGCTTTCGGCTGGCGGACCTGATCGCGGACTAGGCAGGGAGGAGGAGCGAGATGGGCGGAGGGAGATTGACGACGCATGTGCTGGACACGTCCAGAGGACGCCCGGCGGCAGGCATGGCGCTGACGTTGACGCGCCTGGCCGGAGAGGGGCAGGCCGGCCTGCTGCGCGAGGCGGTCACCAATGCCGACGGCCGCATCGACGGCCCGCTGCTGGCCGGCGAGGAGCTGACGCCCGGCACGTACGAGCTGCTGTTCGAGGCCGGCGCGTATTTCCGCTCGGCGGCAGCGGCGGCAGGCGCAGGCGCGGCCGCTGCGGCGGGAGAGGCGTTCCTGGAGCAGGTGCCGATCCGCTTCACGATCGCCGACGGCTCGCAGCATTATCATGTGCCGCTGATCGTCGCGCCGGGCGGGTACAGCAGCTATCGGGGCAGCTGAGGCAGGCGGGCCTCGCGCGCTTCCGTCATCAGCGGTTAGGAAAGGGGCGAACATCATGGGAGAGAAGAGGGACCTTCCGGCCGCAGGCTGGACAACGGTGATCAAGGGCGGCGACATCGTCCTGCCGGACGTCGCGCAGCCGCAGCGGCTGGACATCGCGATCGCCGGCGGGGCGATCGCCGCGATCGGTCCGGAGCTGGACGCGGCCGGGGCGGAAATCGTCGACGCGTCGGGGCTGCTCGTGCTGCCGGGCGGCGTCGACGTCCACGTGCATTTCAACGAGCCGAACATGGGCCACTGGGAAGGGTTCCCGACCGGCTCCGCCGCGCTCGCCGCCGGGGGCGTGACCGCCTACGCGGACATGCCGCTGAACGGGCTGCCGGCGACGGTCGACCGGGCGGCGCTGGCGCTCAAGGCCTCCTGCGCCGAAGGTCGCTCGGCCGTCGACTATGCGTTCTGGGGCGGGCTCGTCCCGGGCAAGCTCGAGGAGCTGGAGCCGCTGGCGGAGGCCGGCGTCGTCGGCTTCAAGGCGTTCGTCTCCAAGCCGGGCGGAGAAGGCGAAGGCCGCTTCGTCGAGGCGGACGACTGGACGCTGTACGAAGGGATGCGGCGCATCGCCTCGTTCGGCGGCGTGCTGGCGCTGCATGCGGAGAACGACAGCATGACGACCGCGCTCGGCGATTCGATGCGGCAGGCAGGCCGCGTCGGGGCGCTCGACTTCGCCGCCTCGCGGCCGCCGGTGGCGGAGCTCGAGGCGGTGCACCGGGCGCTGTTCTACGCGGAGCTCACGGGCTGCCGGCTGCACTTCGTGCACATCAGCCATCCGGACAGCGTGGAGCGGATCGACCGCGCGCGCCGGGACGGCCTGGACGTGACCGTAGAGACATGCCCGCATTATCTGATGCTGACGGCGGACGACATGGCCCGGATCGGGCCGGTGGCCAAATGCGCGCCGCCGCTGCGGGACGCCGAAAGCGTCGAGCGGCTGTGGGCGCAGCTGGCGGAAGGCAAGATCGACCTCGTCGCCTCCGACCACAGTCCGAGCCCGATCGAGCTGAAGGCGGGGCCGGGGCTGAGCTTTTTCGACGCCTGGGGCGGCATCTCCGGCGCGCAGAGCACGGTCGAGCTCGTGCTCGGCGAAGGGCTGCGGCGCGGCATTCCGGCCGGCCGGCTCGCGCGGGTGCTGGCGGGGGCGCCGGCGGAGCGCTTCGGCTTGACCGGCAAGGGCGGAATCGCCGTCGGCAAGGACGCCGATCTGGCGTTGATCGACCGCAGCGCGGGCTACACGCTGGAAAGCGGCCACCTGCAGTACCTGCATCCGCATAGCCCGTACACGGGCATGCGGATGGACGTCCGGGTCGTCCGCACGCTGCTGCGCGGACAGGTCGTCTACTCGCTGGACGGCGGCGTCGTGGCGGCGGGAGGCGTGCGCACCGCTGGCGGCCTGGGGGCGCCGGCAGAGCGGCGGCAAGCCGCCGAGGCCGGGACGGGCGGATCGTTCGGCGGACGCTGAAAGCGGAAGAGAGGAGGGGGCGCGGATGGCGCTGACAAGCGAGCAGATGGAGCAGGCAGCCTCCTTCATGATGGAGCTGCTGCGGGAGCTGGCCTGGATCGGCGCGGAAAGCGCCGCGAACGCGGCGACGGCGGACCCGCTCGGGACGGCGGCGGCGCAGCTTTCGGCGGCCGCCGCCGAGGCGGCTGGAGGAGCGGGCTCGGCGCAAGCGCCGGGCCAGGCGGCGAGCGCTGCGGCAGGCGCGGCGGCGGGAGCTGCGGCAGGCGCAGCGGCGGTGCCGCCAACAGCGGCAGGCGCAGAGGCCGTGCCGCCAGCAGCGGCAGGCGCAGGGGCTGTGCCGCCAGCAGCGTCGGGCGCTGCATCCGCCGTGGAGGCGTCCGGGACGCCGCATGCGCCGCAGGGCCTGATCGGCCCGGCCGGCGCGCTCGGCGTGACGCGCCTGCTGTACGACGACGCTTGGCTGCAGGCGCAGCGCCTGCTGGAGCGGCGGCTCGCCGCAGCCGGCCTTGAGCCGCGCTTCGACCGCGCGGGCAGCCTGTTCGGCCGGCTGCCCGGGACGGACGGCGGGAGCCGCGTCGTCCTGACCGGCTCCCATATCGACACCGTGCGCCGCGGCGGCCACTATGACGGCGCCTACGGCGTCGCCGCCGGCATCGCCGCGCTGGCGGCGCTGAAGCGCTTCTGCGGAGCGCCGCGCCGGACGCTGGAGGTCGTGTCGCTGTGCGAGGAAGAGGGCAGCCGCTTCCCGCTTTCCTACTGGGGCTCGGGCACGATGGTCGGCCGCTACGGGCTCGAGGGAGCCTCGTTCTACCGCGATCCGGACGGCGAGACGCTCGAGCAGGCGATGCTTGCGGCGGGCTTCGGCCGCCCGGAGCAGCCGCATCCGCGGCGCGATGACCTGGATGCGTTCGTCGAGCTGCATGTCGAGCAGGGCATCGTGCTGGAGCGGAGCGGAGAGCCGATCGGCGTCGTGCAGGCGATCGTCGGGCAGCGCCGCTATACGTTCACGGTGGCGGGCGAAGCGAACCATGCCGGCACGACGCCGATGCCGCTGCGGCGCGACGCGCTCGCCGGGGCGGCGGAGATGGCGCTGGCCGCCGAGCGGGCGGCCGTCCGCCGAGGCGAGCCGATGGTCG
The DNA here is from genome assembly GCF_037965485.1 of Paenibacillus sp. FSL W8-1187. Classification (NCBI taxonomy): domain Bacteria; kingdom Bacillati; phylum Bacillota; class Bacilli; order Caryophanales; family Paenibacillaceae; genus Paenibacillus; species Paenibacillus sp. FSL W8-1187. Next base: position 4,494,746 of record NZ_CP150181.1, on the reverse strand, counting down.
CCACCGTCGGGCGGCTCGAGACCGAGCCCGGCACGCCGAACGTCGTGCCGGGCCGCGTCCGGTTCACGCTCGACGTCCGGCATGACGAAGCCGAAGCGCTGGAGTCGTTCTGCCGCGAGCTGCTGGAGGAGCTGGACGGCATCGCCGCCCGGCGCGGCCTCGAGCTGCAGGGCGAGCTGTGGATGGACGCGCCGCCTGCGCGCATGGACGCGGAGCTGGCCGACCGGCTCGTGCGCGCGGCCGGCCGGCGCGGGCTGGCGGTCCGCCGCATGGCGAGCGGAGCCGGGCATGACGCCCAGCTGCTGTCGGAGATTTGTCCGGCGGCGATGCTGTTCGTGCCGAGCCGGGCCGGAATCAGCCATTCTCCGCTGGAATTTACGGAGGAGGCGCAGCTGGCCGGAGGCTTGGCGGTTTTGATCGATGCGCTATACGAGCTTGCCTACGAGGAGAGAGTGCCATGAAACGATACGCCGACCTGTCGCCGACGCCGAGGACGATCATGACGCCGGGGCCGGTGGAAGCCGACCCGCGCGTGCTGCGGGCGATGAGCCATACGATTCTGGGGCAGTTCGATCCGGAGTTCACCGCCATCATGAACGAGACGATGGAGATGCTGCGGGAGCTGTTCCGCACGGACAATCGCTGGGCGTATCCGGTCGACGGCACGTCGCGCTCCGGCCTGGAGGCGGTGCTGGCCGGGCTGATCGAGCCGGGCGACCGCGTGCTCGTGCCGATCTTCGGGCGCTTCGGCTATCTGCTCACCGAGCTGTCGCAGCGGCTCGGGGCGGAGGTCTATACGATCGAAAAGCCCTGGGGCGAGGTATTCGAGCCGCAGGAGGTGATCGAGGCGATCGACGCCTGCCGTCCGGATCTGGTGGCGATCGTGCACGGCGAGACGTCGACCGGCCGCGTGCAGCCGCTCGAGGCCATCGGCAAAGCCTGCCGCGAGCGCGGCATCCTGATCGCCGTCGACGCGGTCGCCACGCTCGGCGGCGTGCCGGTCGAGACCGACGCCTGGTGCCTGGACTCCGTCGTCGGCGGCGCGCAGAAATGCCTGTCGGTGCCGTCCGGCATGGCCCCGATCACCTACAACGAGCGCGCCGAGGCGAAGCTGCTCCGCCGCAAGCGCGTCGAGCGCGGGCTGCAGCCTCCGGCCGAGCCGGCGGCAGACGGCGCGGCCGCTTCCGGTTCCGCCGCGCCAGCAGCTGCGCCGGCAGGCCTTGCCGCCTTGCCCGCCGTCGGCAGTTTGAGTCCGGCCGCCCTCGCATCCGCCGCGCCGAGGCTGCAGCCGCCTGCCGCGAGCGAGCTCGGCGGCAGCGTCATCCGCAGCAACTACCTCGACCTCAGCCAGCTGCAGGATTACTGGAGCCCGGCGCGGCTCAACCATCATACCGAAATGACGTCGATGCTGTACGCGCTGCGCGAGGGCGTGCGGATCGTGCTGGAGGAAGGGCTCGAGGAGCGCTTCGCCCGCCATCGGCTGCATGAGTCGGCGCTCGTCGCCGGCCTGGAGGCGATGGGCCAGCGGCTGTACGGCAATCCGGCATGCAAGCTCGCCGTCGTCGCCTGCGTCGAGATCCCCGAGGGCATTGACGGCGAGTCGGTGCGATCGATGCTGCTGGAGCAGTTCGGCATCGAGATCGCCAGCAGCTTCGGCCCGCTCAAAGGCCGCATCTGGCGCATCGGCACGATGGGCTACAGCTGCTCGAAGCGCAACGTGCTGCTGCTGCTCGGCGCGCTGGAGGCGGTGCTGCTGCGCCACGGCGCGGAGCTCAAGGCCGGCGCGGCGGTGCAGGCGGCGCTCGACATCTATGAGGGGGGAAGCGTATGAAGCCGGTCATGCCGATGGGCTACCAGGGAATGGTCGCGACGCCTCATTACATCGCCAGCGAGATCGGGCGGGACATCGTGCGCCGCGGCGGCAGCGCGGCGGATGCGGCCGTCGCTATCAGCGCGGCGCTCGGCGTCGTCTACCCGCATATGACCGGCGTCGGCGGCGACGCGTTTTTCATGCTCTACGACGCGGCGAGCGGCGAGATGGCCGGCTACAACGGCAGCGGCCGCGCCGGCAGCCAGGTGACGCCGTCCGTTTATGCGGATGCCGGGGAGACGGCGATTCCGCAGCGCGGCGTGCGCAGCTCCATCACCGTGCCAGGCATGGTCGACGCCTGGTGGGAGGTGTGGCGGCGCGGCGGCCGGCTGCCGTGGGAGGAGCTGCTGGAGCCGGCGGCGCAGTATGCCGAGCAGGGCTTCCCGATCTCGCGCAACCTCGAGCACTGGATGCGGATCGGCGAGCGCGAGCTCGCGGCTTGCCCCGCGCTCGCGGCCGTCTACCTGCCGCAGGGCCGGCTGCTGCGGACCGGCGAGCGGCTCGTCCAGCCGGATCTCGCCCGCACGCTGCGGGAGCTGCAGGCGGCGGGCCGGGACGGCTTTTATACGGGGACGGTCATGGAGCGCATCGTCTCTGGGATGGAGCGGGACGGCGGGCTGCTGACGCGCGAGGACTTCGCCGCCCATCGCGGCGAGTGGGTGCCGACCGTGTCGGTCAGCTATCGCGGCTGCGAGGTGCATCAGATGCCGCCGAACTCGCAGGGCTTCTCCGCGCTGATGATGCTGAACGTGCTGGAGAACGCCGACCTCTCCGAGATCCCGCGCGATTCGGCCGCGTTCTACCATCTGATGGCCGAGACGGTGAAAAAGACGTTCCGCGACCGCGACCGCTACTTGACCGATCCGGACTTCGCGCATATTCCGCTGGAGCGGCTGCTGTCCAAGTCGTACGCCCGCCATCTGTACGACGAGATCGGCCGCAGCTTCCCGAATCCCGCAACGCATCTGTCGCCGGCGATGGGCCAGGATACCGCCTACGCCGCCGTCGTCGACGGCGAGGGCAACGCCGTTTCCTTCATTCAGAGCTTGTATTATGACTTCGGAGCGGCTTACATGCCCGAGGACACTGGCGTGCTGCTGCAGAACCGCGGCTCGTTCTTCTCGCTCGATCCGTCCGCTCCGAACGTGCTGGCGCCGGGCAAGCGCTCGTTCCACACGCTCATGCCGGCGATGATCCTGCGCGGAGGCAAGCCGTGGGCGCTCGTCGGCTCGCAGGGCGGGGAGGGCCAGCCGCAGACGCAGCTGTCCGTCATCACCGGCCTGATCGACTACGGCTGCACCGTCCAGGAGGCGCTGGCGCTGCCGCGCTGGATCTACGGCCGGACATGGGGGCAGGACAGCGACAGCCTCAAGCTGGAAAACCGCGGCCTGTCCGGCGCGGCCGCGACGCTGCGCGGCTGGGGGCACCGGGTCGAGCTGGTCGACGCATGGGACGGCGTCACCGGCCAGGCTCAGGGCATCGTCATCGACGCCGACGGCCTCATGACCGGCGCCGCCGACCCGCGCGGCGACGGCCTGGCGATCGGCTGGTAGGCCTAGAGCTGCCAACCAGCCGACGCCTTGGCGATCGGCTGGTGAGCCTAGAGCTGCTTACTAGCCGACGCCTTGGCGATCGGCTGGTTGGCCCATAGGCTGCTTGCGAGCAGACGCCTTGGCGATCAGCTGGTTGGCTGGCTTTTCCCTCGGGCGCGGCATAGAAAGGAGCGAGCACGAGTGCTGGCGACATTATGGAATCTCTTTTACTCGTTCGGGGTGGCGACGCTGCTCGGCTACGGCGGAGGACCGTCGATCATTCCGATCTATCAGGATCAGGTGGTGGGCCGATACGGTTGGATGACGACCGACGAATTCGGCAAGGCGCTCGCCTTCGGCAACGCGCTGCCCGGTCCGATCGCGACCAAGCTGGCCGCCTACATCGGCTACAAGGTCGCGGGCGTGGCCGGCAGCGCCGTCGCGCTCGTCGCGGTCGTGCTGCCGACGGCGCTTGTCATGGTGGCGCTCTCGGGCATCATGATCAAGCTGAGCGGCAACCCCGTCATCAAGGGCATGATCCGGGGCATCCAGCCGGTCATCTTCGTCATGATGGCGATGCTGGCGTACGACTTCTCGAAGTTCGCCTTCAAGGAAAGCTCCGGCTTCCTGAACTTCATGCCGTTCCTGATCGCGGCGGCGTTCTTCATCCTCGTGCAGTACCTGAAGCTCAACGCCGTATGGGGCATCCTCGGCGCGCTGGCGATCGGGGCGGTCTTTCTGCGCGGCTAGGGCGTGCCGGCTTGGAGGGGCGCCTTGGATTCCAACGTAAAAACCCGTTTCCCCTTCCGCTGAAGCAGCGCTTCGGCAGGTCGGGAAGCGGGTTTTTATCTGCATTGTGGCACATTTACCACTGGCGGAGGCGATGCGACGGAAATGGAGCGCATCCAGTGGCATAGCCTTCGCTCAGCGCGATCACGTCCGGTACGAGCTTCAGCACGCCGATGCTCGGATCGTCCGGACCCGACCAGCAGCGGTTCCTGCCGGACTCCCGCAGGCTGCGGATGGCCGAGCGGTTGTCCAGGATGGCGACCCGGCCCTGCACGTCGACGATGTCCTTCGGCCACATAAGGCCTGCCATGCCCAGCCCCATCAGCAGAGGTGGCAGCGGGGTAGCCACCGGCCGGTTCGCCCTCCAGCAGCGCGCTCGCCACCGGCCAGCTCGCCTTCCAGCGGCGGCGGTCTGCCGGCAGCGTGGCCAGTCAGTCCGTCATGGGGATCGGCATGTGCCTCGATCGCGGGCAGTTCTTTTGCTCGCCGAACCGCGGCGGCTTCCGTTCGTCATCCGGTTCTATTCGCAGCCGAAAGGTTAATGCACTTGCAAAGGGATCCAGCCAAGAGAGGAGCGGTGCGCCATGGCAGAGTGGAACGGATTCGAGGCGATCGTCATTGTCGCCGTGCTGACGCTCGTCCTGTTCGCGCTGAGCCTCATGCTGGAAAAAAAGGCGGCCTGGAAGGAAGCCGCCGGCAACCGGAGCCGTTACGATTCCATTTTCGAATACAATCCCGACATGGTCTGCCTGTTCAGCCGGGACGGACGGCTGCTGCGCATCAATCCGGCGGCGGTGCGCTTGACCGGCTACACGGCGGCGGAGCTGGAGGGCGGGCGCTTCTGGTCGATCGTCGAGCCGGAAGACAGGAGGCGCGTGAGCCGCTGCTTCCTGCGCGCCAAGCAGGGGCGCGCGCAGACATCGGAGCTGCGCATCCGCACCAAGGACGAGCGCGAGCTGGAGCTCAGCACGGTGTTCGTTCCTTGGGACGGGCGCAACGGCCATATGGATATCTACACGATCTCGACCGATCTTACGCCGCGCAATGCGGCTTTGCGGGAGGCGTGGCAGGCCAAGCTGGAGGCGGAGCAAGCGCTCAAGATCAAAAGCGAGTTCCTCGCCGTCATGAGCCATGAGATCCGCACGCCGCTGAACGGCGTGCTCGGCATGAGCGAGCTGCTGCTCGACACCGAGCTGGACGAGAGCCAGCGGGAATACGTGCGCATCATCCAGAGCAGCGGCAGCGGCCTCATGGACGTGATGGACGATGTGCTCGACTATTCGCGTCTGGAGTCGGGCGGAGAGATTCCGTTCGCGCAGGAGCCGTTCGTACTTCGCGACGTCGTCGTGGGCTCGCTGCAGCTTTTTCTCGGCAAGCTCAAGGAGAAGAAGCTCGACGCCATCCTCGAGCTCGAGCCCGGCCTGCCGGAGGTGCTGGTCGGGGACGGCAAGCGGCTGCGCCAGGTGCTCAACAACCTGATCAGCAACGCCGTCAAGTTCACGGACGAGGGCGGCATCTCCGTCAAAGTCAGGGAAGTCGGACGGACCGGCGGCCGCATCCGTCTCGAGTTCTGCATTCGGGATACCGGCATCGGCATTCCGGAGGGCAAGCTCCATCTGCTCTTCAAGCCGTTCAGCCAGACCGACTCCTCCATCTCGCGCCTGTACGGCGGCACGGGCCTCGGCCTTGCGATCTGCCGCTCGCTCGTGGAGCGGATGGACGGGCGCATCGAGCTGAGGCCGCTCCAGCGGGGAGCGGAGGCGATCTTTGAGATCGAGGTTAGCGTTCATGAGGATGAGGACCCTTCGGCCACTTTGTAAATAAAATGCTTGAGAAAGTTCGCGAGCAGGCTATAATGGGAACAGGAACCCCATGAATGGAAACGAAAGGATGAACGATCGATGAAGCTTACGATCATTGCAGGAGGCAACCGCAAGGAATCGACCAGCACGAAGCTGCTGCGCTATATGGAGAAGGCTCTTCGGGAAAAGGAGATCGAGGTGACGTTCATCGATCTGCATCGCCACACGCTGCCGCTTTATTCGTCCGATGCCGCCGAGCCGAGCGAGCAGATCGACTTGCTCGTGCAGGCCGTCGCCGAAGCGGACGGCGTCATCCTCGGCACGCCGGAGTATCACGGGTCGTTCTCGGGCACGCTCAAAAACGCGCTCGATTACCTCGGCGCGGCGCAGTTCGAGGGCAAGCCGGTGCTCGTCGCCAGCTCCGCGGCCGGCGCGGTCGGCGTCAGCTCGCTGACGCAGCTGCAGACGGTCGTCCGCAACCTGCACGGCATCAACTGCACGGAGTGGGTATCGATCGGCGGAGACGCGCGCTCGTTCGGCGAGGATGGCGAGCCGGCCAGCGACAAGGTCAAGCAGCGCGTCCTTTACGCGCTGGAGCATCTGACGCGGCTCGTGCGCCAGCTGCGTCTGGCCGACTAAGCTCGCGGCGGCGCCCGCGCTTGGGCGGGCAGCCCGAGAGCGTCGGCGGCGCATGAGCGTCGGCAGCGGCAGAGGCGCGGCAGACGAGGCGGCAGAGCTGGCCTCGGTCAGGCGAGGCGGCGTCGGCCGGTCGTCCAGCCTTTGGCGCCGCGCAGGAGAAAGGAGCGTTCCCGATCGGGAACGCTCCTTTTTGCTGCTGGAACGGACGGAGTTGCACGGAAAAACCGAGCAACTCGGGCGCGCAGGCGTCGGAACGGAGGGAGTTGCGCGGAAAAACCGAGTAACGCGGGCGCGCAGGCGTCGGAACGGACGGAGTTGCGCGGAAAAACCGAGCAACTCTGGCGCGCAGGCGTCGGAAAGGAGGGAGTTGCGCGGAAAAACCGAGCAACTCGGGCGCGCAGGCGCCGGAACGGAGGGAGTTGCGCGGAAAAACCGAGCAACTCGGGCGCGCAGGCGCCGGAACGGAGGGAGTTGCGCGGAAAAACCGAGCAACGCGGGCTTGCAGGCAGCAGGACGGAGATAGTTGCGCGGAAAAACCGAGCAACGCGGGCGCACCCCCGGGTTCGCGGCGACAGGCAGGAAAAAGGGACAAGGACGGAGTCAGGCTCCGCTCTTGTCCCTTTGCTCGCTTGGCAATGCCTGGCGGCATTTTCGCCGACTGGTCCGCTTTTCACAATCATCTTCGCATATCGAAGCCCTTCGCTCGTAGTCGACGAGCTGCGCGCGAAGCACTCAGTACCCCCGCTCGTAGTCGACGATGTTGTGGGCCGGGCGGCCGTCCGCCAGGTAGCTCTTGAGGTTGCGGACGAACAGCTCGGTGACGCGTTCCTTGTAGCGCTCGGAGCTGCCGCCCATATGCGGCGTGATGATGACCTGCTCCATCGCCCACAGCGGATGGCCTTCCGGCAGCGGCTCGGGATCGGTCACGTCCAGACCGGCTCCGCCGATCGCGCCGCTGCGCAGCGCCTCGACGAGCGCATCCGTATCGACGGACACGCCGCGGCCGATGTTGACGAACACGGCGCTGTCCTTCATCGCGGCGAACTCGGCGGCGCCAAAAACGCGCTCCGTGTCCGGCGTGTGCGGCAGGACGTTCACGACATAGTCGGCGCGGGCGAGCGCGTCATGCAGCTGCTCGATGGCCATCGTCTCTTCCATGTGCGGCGTCGGCCGCGCCGTGCGGCGCACGCCGATCGTGCGCATGCCGAGCGCCTGGCCGAGCCGGCCGAGCTCGGTGCCGATCTCGCCCGCTCCGATGATCGCGAGCGTCGCTCCATTCAGCTCCGCGTATGGCTCGCGCGGCTCCCATTTGCCCCGGAGCTGGCTGCGCACCGAATGGTGCAGGCCGCGCGAGAAGGCGAGCATCATCGCCAGCGCCGTCTCGGACATCGGCACCGGATGCACGCCGCTCGCCGTCGTCAGGATGACGCCGGCCTGCTCCAGCTTGCCCAGCGGCATCTTGTCCACGCCCGCGGACCACGATTGCAGCCACTTGAGGGAGCCGCCCTCTCCAAGAGACTCCTTCTCGATGGCGGGGCTCCATCCGCAGATGACCTCCGCCTCGCGGAACAGCTTGTCGTCCAGCTCCTTGGGGCGGCCGAATACGATGTTCCAGCCCGGCGCGGCCTCGCGCACGCGCGCTTCCTGCTCCGGCGTCAGGCCGTGCAGGCAGATCATGGTTGGCATGCTTCTCATCCTCTCCTTTAGGATAGTCTATCAACGTTCGGCATCGGGTTTCAAACGAATTGACGGAAATGGCGGAGGGACAGCCGTATTTTAAAGCCGAGTTAGGCAACAAGAAAATCGTTCATTGGACATATTGGATTTTTCTGTATAAATCATACAATTGAAGGAACATGAGAATCGCGATCCCGTAGTCGCTGACCTAACCATTGAACAAGCGAGGACTCCTTTCATGAAAACAGCCCGTTTCGTCCTTCTGCTGGCTTGCCTCTCTTTTATTTCCGCATGCTCAGCTTCCGAAAATGGCCGATCGGTCAAGGATGAGACCACGCCATCAACGCCTGTAAAAGTGGATGTCGAGAGCGGCATGTTCGTGATCGAACATCGATCCGACAGCATGGATCGGGGGAATCATGAGTATGATTCCGCGATCGTAGGAGGCCTGGTGGTAGATCCGAATGATGCGGCCGACGGATCTCTGTCCCGCGGGGATGTCGTTTATTTCAAGACGCCTGAGTTCAAGCATGACTTCAATCCAAACTTGAAGCCGGCCGAATTCAACCTGGCTCGAGTCATCGGCCTCCCCAAAGAAAAAGTGAAGATTGATAAGGGCCGGATCTACATTGACGGCAAAAAGCTGGAAGCTTTTTACGGCCAAGAGCAATCCAGAGGGCAGGAGCTCGAGACGGCGAACCTGGACGAGATCGAGGTCCCGCCCGATCACGTTTTCGTATTGGGCGATACGTGGTGGAGAAGCATCGACAGCCAGCTTTTTGGACCGCTTCCCATTTCGGCCGTGCGAGGAAAAGTAATCGGATATGAAGAATAGACAAGGCGCGCTCTTCCCTTCTCGGGAGGAAGCGCGTTTTTTTGAGCAAAGTCCTCGTCGGAAGCGCTTCGTTTGAAACCCGGAGACGGCCGACTGACTTGCGCATGCATGGAAAATGGATCGGCGCTACGCCGGTTTAGGGTCGGTTCCTAATCCTGAATCTCTCCTTTTGGCAACGAACGCCAATGACCGCTCTCTCTTCATGTTATATAATGTGACATAACCTAGAAAAGCAAGAGAGGACAAGGTGATTTTCGATGACGATCCAAGCGAAACCTTACGCTTACCCTTACGACGGCGACCTGCGGGCGGACAATACGGCGCTGCTGGTCATCGACATGCAGACCGACTTCTGCGGACCGGGAGGCTACGTGGACCGGATGGGCTACGACCTGTCGCTCACCCGCCGCGCGATCGGTCCGATCCGCGCCCTGCTGGATGCGGCGCGCGCGCTGCCCGGCTTCACGGTCATCCATACGCGGGAGGGGCATCGCCCCGATCTGTCGGACCTGCCGGCGAACAAGCGCTGGCGCAGCGCGGCGATCGGAGCCGAGATCGGCTCCGAGGGACCGGCGGGACGCATCCTCATCCGCGGCGAGAAGGGCTGGGACATCATCGACGAGCTGCGTCCGGAGCCGGGCGAGATCGTGATCGACAAGCCGGGCAAGGGCAGCTTTTATGCGACGGACCTCGACCTGCTGCTGCGCGTCCGCGGCATCCGCAACCTGATCCTGACCGGCATCACGACTGACGTCTGCGTGCATACGACGATGCGCGAGGCGAACGACCGCGGCTACGAATGCCTGATTCTCGAGGATGCGACGGGAGCGACCGACAGCGGCAACCACGAGGCGGCGCTGCGGATGGTGCAGATGCAGGGAGGCGTGTTCGGCGCCGTATCGGACTCGGCGGCAGTCGTCGCGGAGCTGCGGCGTCTGGCGGAGACGGCGCGATGAGCCGGGCGTGGACGATCGCGTCGCTGCGCGAGGCGTATCGGAGCGGGAGGACGACGCCGGAGGAAGTGATGCGCGAGCTGTGCGAAAAAGCGGCGGCCGAGGCATCCTGGAACATCTGGATCACGCCGCCGACGATGGAGAGGCTGCGCCCTTGCTTGCGCAGGCTGGAGGAGCTCGATCCGGACGCATGCCCGCTGTGGGGCATTCCGTTCGCGGTCAAGGACAACATTGATGTCGCGGGCATGCTCACGACGGCGGCTTGTCCGGACTACGCCTACGCGCCGGTGGAGCATGCGGCCGTCGTCCGGCGGCTCGTGGAGGCGGGAGCGGTGCCGATCGGCAAGACGAATCTGGATCAGTTCGCGACGGGCCTCGTCGGCACGCGCAGCCCGTATGGCGAGACGGCCAACGCGCTGCGCCCGGAGCTGATCAGCGGCGGCTCGAGCTCCGGATCCGCGGTCGCGGTCGCCCGCGGGCATGCCGTTTTCGCGCTGGGCACCGACACGGCGGGATCGGGGCGCGTGCCGGCTGCCCTCAACGGCATCGCCGGCTACAAGGCGGCTCCGGGCGCATGGCCGACGCGCGGCGTCGTGCCGGCCTGCGCGAGCCTGGACTGCGTCAGCGTGTTCGCCGCCGACTGGACCGAGACGGCGGAGATCGACCGCATCGCGCGCGGCCTCGAGCCCGGCGATCCGTGGAGCGCCGCGCGACCTGCGCCGGAGCCGGCGCTGCCCAGCGAGCTGCTGCTGCCGGACGATCCGCTGGCGTTTTTCGGTCCTTTTGCAGCCGAGTACGAGGAGGCCTGGAAGGTCGCGGAGCGCAGGCTGGGGAGCCTCGGGCTGCCCGTGCGCCGCATCCGCCTGCAGCCGCTGGAGGAAGCGGCGGCGCTGCTGTACGAAGGGCCGTACGTGGAGGAGCGGCGAGCGTCGCTCGGCGGCTTCCTCGACCGTCATCCCGGCAGCGCGCTGCCGGTGACCGAATCGGTGCTGCGCTCCGGCGAGGAGCGCGGCTACGACGCGGCGGCGCTGTTCCGGGCGCTGCACCGGCTGCAGGAGCTGCGCCTGGAATCGTCGCAGCTCCTGCGCGGGGCGGTGCTGGCGCTGCCGACCGCAGGCGGCACCTGGACGCGCGAGCAGGTCGGAGCGGATCCGCTCGGCGCCAATTCGGCGATGGGACGCTGGACGAACCACTGCAATCTGCTCGGGCTCGGAGCGCTGGCGCTGCCGGCCGGGGCGGCGGCGAGGGAGCTGCCGTTCGGCATCACGCTGTTCGCCGCGGCGGACGAGGAGGGGCTGCTGTTCGGCGCAGCCGCGGCATTCGACGAACGCGAGTCAACGGCGACAGTCCCCGACGCTGCCGGCTCGCAGAAGCTGGCGCAGGCCGCGGCATTCGCCGGCATCTCGCCGCCAGCGAGCCCCGACGCTGCCGGCTCGTTCCAGCCGGCCGCTCCGTCCGCGGAGGAACCGGCATCCGCTCCCGAAGCGGTCATCGCCGTCTGCGGCCTGCATATGCGCGGGATGCCGCTGGAGCCGCAGATGCTCGGCCATGGAGCGCGCTTCCTGCGCGAGGCGCGGACGGCTCCATGCTACCGGCTGCTGCGGCTGCCGGGCGAGCCGGCCAAGCCCGGGCTCGTGCGCGTCGAAGCGGGCGGATCGCCGATCGCCCTGGAGCTGTGGAGCATGCCTCTGTCCCGGCTTGGCGCCTTCGTCGAGGCGATCCCGCAGCCGCTCGGCTTCGGAAAGGTGAGGCTGGAGGACGGCTCGCTTGTTTCCGGCTTCCTTTGCGAAGGCGTCCTGCTGGAGCGGGCGGAGGACATCTCGGCGAGCGGAGGCTGGAGGACGGCGCTGGAGCAGGCCGCCCGCTGAGGCGGCCGCCGCGCCCCACCGACCCGCACGGGCGCGATCGATCTGTCGAGGCGAGAGCCCCGGCAGCCGCCTCGGCTCAGCCCTAAGATGTCATATTTATGATAGATATAGAGCCTTCTGACAAATCAACGATCTTTCTTTTGGAAGGTTCTGATAAAGATTTTTTCGGGAACGTGCGCTATAATCAAACCAATTCGATTTATGTTAGATAACCTCACTTAACGAACAAGGGGGGAAGGCCGGATGGAGAGAGAGAACCTGCTGACAGAACCGCTGCTGAGCGTGCGCGGCTTGACCAAGCGCTTCGGCTCGCTGACCGCCAACCGTTCCATCGACCTTGACGTCCGGAAAGGGAGCATCCACGCCATCCTCGGCGAGAACGGGGCCGGCAAGAGCACGCTGATGAAGATGCTGTACGGCGTCTACAAGCCCGACGAGGGAAGCGTCGAGATCGACGGCCGGCCGGCCGAGCTTCATCCGCCTGCGAAGGCAAGGGCGCAGGGAGTCGGGATGGTGTTCCAGGACTTCCGCGTCGTGCCGGCGCTGACGGTGCTCGACAACATCGCGCTCGCGGTGGAGAAGGGATGGGGGCTGCGGCGCAGGCAGCTGCGGCGCCGCATCGTCGACGTATCCGCCAAATACGGACTGGCCGTCGATCCCGACGCGTCCGTCTGGGAGCTCGACCTCGGGCAGCGGCAGCGGCTCGAGATCGTCAAGGTGCTGCTCATGCCGGGCACGCGGATCATCATCTTCGACGAGCCGACGAGCGTGCTCGTGCCGCAGGAGGTCGGGGCGTTCCTGGACATGCTGCGGCGGCTGCGGGAGGACGGCTACGGCATCCTGCTCATCACGCACAAGATCAACGAGGTGCTCGCCGTCGCCGACGAGGCGACGGTGCTGCGGTCGGGCGAGATCGTCTTCCGCGCCGGACAGGGCGAGGAGCTGGCCGGCGAGCGGCTGATCGCCGCGATGATGGGGGACAAGACGCTGAAGGCGGTGTCCCGGACCGCCGGCGGTCCGGACGAAGCGCCTGCCGCGATGGCCGTGCGCGGCGCCTCGATCCGCGGCGACCACGGCGAGCTGGCGCTGGAAGCGTTCGACCTCGACTTGCCTGCGGGCCGCATCACCGGCGTCGCCGGCATCTCGGGCAGCGGCCAGCGGGAGCTGGCGGAAGCGCTGTTCGGCCTGCGGCCGCTCGCCTCGGGCACGCTCGAGATCGGCGGCAAGCCGATGAAGCCCGGCGTGCGGAGCTTCATCGAGGCGGGAGTGACGCTCGTCTCCGAGGATCCGGTCAAGGAGTCGGTCGTGCCCGGCTTCACGATCCTCGAGCATATGGCGCTGGACGGCTATCCCCTCTATCCAAAAGGGCTCGGCGTCGACTGGAGCCGCCTGCGCGCCGAGCTGACGGCTAGTCCCGAGGCGGCCGCGCTGTCGGTCGCCGCGCCGGACCGCCGCGCCGAGACGCTGTCCGGCGGCAACATCCAGCGGATGGTGCTGGCGCGGGCGCTCATCCGCCGTCCCGGCATCCTCATCGTCAGCTATCCGAGCCGCGGGCTCGACATCGGCACCGCCTACACCGTCCAGCGCCAGCTGCTCGAAGCAGCCGCGCAGGGGGCGGCGGTGCTGCTCCTCTCGGAGGATCTCGACGAGCTGTTCAAGCTGTCCGACCGGCTCGTCGTGCTCGCCGGCAAGCGGCTGCTCGGGCCGTACCGGCCGGAGGAGATCGATCAGGCCGGCATCGGCCGCCTGATGCTGAAAGGAGAATCCGCATGAGCCTGAACCCTTCCCCGAGCGTCGCCGCTCCTGCGGGCGCCAGATCCGCCGCGGCAAAACGCCTCCTCTCCTGGCTGCGCCAGCTGCTCGTGCTGGCCATTCCCTTCGCTTTGTTCGGCCTGTTCCTGCTGGCATACGGCGTCGATCCGCTGGAGCTGTACGGCTCGATGCTCGTGTCGACGTTCGGCGACTTGTACGGCTTCGGCGAGGTGCTGCTGAAGGCGACGCCGTTCGTGCTCACCGGCCTCGCCGCCGCGCTGCCGGCCAAGGCCGGCCTCGTCAACGTCGGCGGCGAGGGCCAGCTGGCGGTCGGCGCGTTGTTCGCCGCCTGGTTCGGCGTCTTTTACCTCGGCGGCCTGCCCGCCTGGATCGGCATTCCGGCGATGCTGCTGGCCGGCGCGCTCGGCGGCGCGCTGTGGGGGCTGGCGATCGCGCTGCTCAAGGTCAAGGGCCGGCTCAACGAGACGATCACGAGCGTGCTGCTAAACTATGTGGCGGTGTTCCTCGTCGGCTTTTTCGTCCACGGTCCGCTCAAGGATCCCGAATCGTTCAACTGGCCGTTCTCCCCGGAGATCGCGCCGACGCTGCGCCTGCCGATCTTCGACGGCACGCGGCTGCATGTCGGCTTCGTCATCGCCGCCGCCATCGCGGCGATCGTCTGGTTCGTCCTGGCCCGCACGCGGCTCGGCTACCGCATCCGCGTGCTCGGCAGCAACCGGCTGGCGGCGGAGAGGGCCGGGATGCGCATCGGCCGCATGTACTTCTGGGTGCTGATCGCAGCCGGCGCGATCGCCGGCATCGCCGGCATGATCGAGATCGCCGGCATCGAGGGCCGGCTGCGCGCGACGACCGGCGCGAACTTCGGCTACCTCGGCTTTCTCGCGGCGATGATGGCGTGGAACCATCCGCTGCGGCTGCTGCTGACGGCGTTCGTGCTCGGCATGATCAGCGTCGCCGGCAATACGCTGGAGATCGGCTCGGGCCTTCCGGCCTCGGCCGTGACGATTCTGATGGGACTCGTGCTGTTCTTCATTCTCGGCGGCAAAAGGAGGAGAGGCTGACATGATCGCGGACATTCTCACCGGGGCGGTCCGCTCCGGAACCTCCGTCATGCTCGCCAGCCAGGGCGAGCTCATCTCCGAACGGGCCGGCGTCATCAATCTCGGCACCGAGGGCTCGATGCTCGCCGGAGCGCTCGGCGGCTTCGCCGTCACCGTCTGGACCGGCAATCCGTGGCTCGGCGCGCTCGCAGGCGGCGGCTGCGGACTGCTGCTCTCGCTCCTGCACGCCGTGCTCGTCGTCGGCTTCGGCGCCAACCAGCTGGCGACCGGCCTGGCGATCATGTTCTTCGGCATCGGACTGACCTCGTTTTTCGGCCGGGACTTCGTCAGCTCGCAGATCGTCGGCTTCAACCCGGTGCCGATCCCGCTGCTGTCCGACATCCCGTTCGTCGGAGGCATCCTGTTCAACCACGATCCGCTCACCTACCTCTCGGTGCTGCTCGTGCCGGCGATCTGGTACCTGCTGTTCCGCACGCGGCTCGGCATCATGGTGCGGACGGCGGGCGAGCGCGAGGACGTGCTGTTCGCCAGCGGCCTGAACCCGCGCCTCATCCGGGCCTGCGCCGTGCTGGCGGGCGGATTCCTCGCCGGACTCGGCGGCGCGCAGCTGTCGATCGCCTATACGCACAGCTGGGTCGAGAACATGACGGCCGGGCGCGGCGTCGTCGCGGTGGCGCTCGTCATCTTCGCCTCCTGGAAGCCGCAGCGGGCGATGCTCGGCGCGTACCTGTTCGGCGCGGCGCAGGCGCTGCAGCTGACGGTGCAGCAGCAGGGCTGGGCGATCTCTCCGTTCTTCCTGTTCATGTTCCCGTATCTGCTCACGCTGGCGGCGCTGCTGCTCGTGGAGCGACGCAAGCTGAGCCGCACGCCGGAGGCGCTCGGCAGAGTGCTGGCCGGCGATCCCGGCGGCTGACATCCGGTTCCGGCCGTTCCGACCAGGGTCCGGCGGCGGCGGCAAGTCGGCAAGTCCCCTTTACAGAGAAAAAATCAGGATAAGCGGAGGGAAATTCCATGAAACTGTCATCCAGCAAGTCAAGCCTCACCGGCATCATCGCCGCCCTGCTGGCAGTCATCGTATTCGTCGCCGGCTGCAGCCAGCCCGGGTCGGGCGGCAGCTCCGGCGGCGCGAACAGCGGCACGGCGGAAGCGGGCGCGGAGGGCTCGGCAGCTCCCGGCAGCGGCGGCAGCGCGGTCGGCTTCATCTTTGTCGGCACGAAGGACGATTACGGCTACAACCAGGCCGCCTATCTCGGCAGCCAGGCGGTGGAGAAGGCCTTCCCTGACCTCAAGGTGCTGCGCTCGGAGAACGTGCCGGAGACGGCGGAAGCCGAGCGCGTCATGGAGCAGATGATCAAGGACGGGGCGAAGATCATCTTCCCGACCTCGTACGGCCATCTGGAGCCGGCGCTGAACGTCGCCAAGCGCCATCCGGACGTCGCCTTCTACCATCAGGGCGGGCTCAAGACCGCCGCCAACCTCGGCACCTACTTCGGCACGATCTGGGAGCCGGTCTACCTCGCCGGCGTGACGGCGGGCAAGATGAGCAAGACTGGCAAGCTCGGCTACATCGTCTCCGTGCCGATCCCGCAGGTGCTGCTCAACGTCAACGCGTTCGAGCTCGGCGCGAAGTCGGTCAATCCCGACGCGACGACGAGCGTCGTGTTCACCGGCAGCTGGTGCGATCCCGGCCAGCAGGCCAATGCGGTCAACTCGCTGCTTGACGGCGGCGCGGACGTCATCAGCCAGCATCAGGACTGCAGCAAGACGATCGTCGAAGCGGCGGAGCGCCGCGGCGCGATGACGGTCGGCTATCATGCGGACTCCTCGGCGCTCGCGCCGAAGGGCTGGCTGACGGGCTCCGAGTGGAACTGGCCGGACCTGTTCGTCGACATGGTGCGGACGGCGGCGGACGGCGGCTTCAAGGGCAGCGTTTATGACGGCAAATACCGCGGCATGTTGAAGGACGACGTCGTGCGGCTGAGCACGTTCGGCTCGGCAGTGCCGGACGAGGTGAAAGCATTCGTGGAGGAAAGGAAGCAGGAGATCGTGGACGGCACGCTGCATCCGTTCGCCGGTCCGGTCAAGGACCAGAGCGGCCAGGAGCGGATCGCCGCCGGACAGGCGCCGACGACCGACGAGCTCGAGGCGATGGACTATCTGGTCGAAGGCGTCGTCGGCAGCATTCCGCAATGAGGAGGGAACGACTATGAACGGACTGGGCGGCTTGAACAAATCGCCGGACGGCGTCGTCATCGGCCTCGCGCAGCTGCAGCTGCCGGCCGTCGAGACGCCGGAGCAGCTGGCGGCGCAGGCGAGGCGCATCGCGGAGATGACGGCCAAGGCGCGGAAGGGCTCGCGCTCGATGGATCTGATCGTATTTCCCGAATATTCGCTGCATGGCCTATCGATGAATACCGATCCGGCGCTCATGTGCCGGGTCGACGGGCCGGAGGTCGAGCTGTGGCGGGAGGCCTGCCGCGAGCATCGCATCTGGGGCTGCTTCAGCATCATGGAGCTCAATCCGGACGGCAATCCGTACAACACGGGGCTCATCATCGACGACGAAGGCGGAATCCGGCTGAAGTACCGCAAGCTGCATCCGTGGGTGCCGGTGGAGCCGTGGGAGCCGGGCGATCTCGGCATCCCGATGTGCGACGGGCCGAACGGCAGCCGGTTGGCGCTCGTCATCTGCCATGACGGCATGTTCCCGGAAATGGCGCGCGAATGCGCCTATCTCGGTGCGGACATCATGCTGCGCACGGCCGGCTATACGGCTCCGATCCGCCATGCATGGCAGGTGACGAACCAGGCGAACGCCTTTTGCAACCTGATGTACACCGCCTCGGTCTGCCTGAGTGGCAGCGACGGCGTCTTCGACTCGATGGGCGAGGCGATGATCGTCGGCTTCGACGGCATGACGCTCGTCCACGGCGGCGGACGGCCCGACGAGATCGTGGCCGGCGAGGTGCGGCCGTCGCTCGTCCGCGAGGCGCGCCGCATCTGGGGCGTGGAGAACAACCTGTACCAGCTCGGCCATCGCGGCTACGTCGCGGTGCAGGGCGGCGCAGGCGACTGTCCGTACACCTACATGCATGATCTCGCCGCCGGCCGCTACCGGCTGCCTTGGGAGGATGAGGTGCTCATCAAGGACGGCACGAGCGAGGGGTTCCCGCCGCCGGAGCGGCGATATGGCGGAGCGAAGGGAGGCGCGGCGCGATGACGGAGCCGACGAGGAGAGCCATGCAGGCGGAGGAGTCCGGGGCGGGCACGGCCGCGGCCGCGGGAGGAAAAGCTGCAGAAGCGGCTGTGCCGGCGGGCACGGTCGTGCTGCGCGAGTCCGGCATGGAGTGGGACCGGATGCCGCATCATCCCGAGCTGTACCACCGGGAGATCTGCTCGGCGGCGGACGCCGACCGGCTCGGCATCCGGGCCAGCTCCGTGCTCTGGGAGAAGATCGGCGTCGGCGGCGCGGTGCTGCCTCATCATCACGATGTCGCGGAGCTGATCCACATCACCAAGGGCCAGGTGAAGCTGCTCTGCAACGGCCAGTGGACCGAATGCCGGGCGGGCGATACGTTCCAGGTGCCCGCGGGCGTCGTGCACTCGGTGTTCAATGCCGGGCACGAGCCTTCCGAGCAGATCAGCGTGTTCCTGCCGGTCGAGCCGTCCCCGCCGCCGAACCGCTTTTTCGGCACGACGCTCGTCGACGTCCCCGGACCTCCGGGGGCGGAGGCAGCGCCGCCTCGGCGCGGAGAGGACGGAGCATGAGCCGCGAGCTGGCCGGAGCGCTTCCGTACCCGTTCCGCTTCGAGCCGGAGCGGACGGCGCTGCTCGTCATCGACATGCAGAACGACTTCTGCGCGCCGGGCGGCTTCGGCGAGCGGCTCGGCAACGACATCGCCCCGGCGAGGGCGATCATCCCGGCGATCGCCCGCCTGCTCGCCGCCGCCAGAGGCACGGGCATGCCGGTCGTCCATACGCGGGAGGGCCATCTGCCGGATCTGAGCGACTGTCCGCCCTCCAAGCTGCAGCGCAGCCGCCGCCAGGGCGCGGGCATCGGCGACGAGGGGCCGATGGGGCGCATCCTGATCCGCGGCGAGCTCGGGCACGGCATCGTGCCCGAGCTCGCTCCGCTGCCGGTTGAGATCGTGATCGACAAGCCCGGCAAAGGCGCGTTTTATGCGACCTCGCTGGAGGCGGAGCTGCGGCGGCTCGGCGTCCGCAGCTTGATCGTCTGCGGCGTCACGACGCATGTATGCGTCCATACGACGGTGCGGGAGGCCAACGACCGCGGGTACGAATGCGTCGTCGTCGCGGATGCGAGCGCCGCGTTCGATCCGGAGGATCACCGCTCCGCGCTGCGCATGCTCGTGCAGCAGGGGGCGATCTTCGGCTGGACGGCAGAGACGGACGAGGTGGAGCGGGTGCTGCGCGCGGGAGGCTGAGCGGACCGGGAGCCCGGTCCGCCGCAGCCCCGTATCGGCTTTCGGGCAAGATGCTGGAAGGAGGGAAGCGCATGGACGGATTGAGGCTGGAGCCGTTCAAGGTCAAGGACGTGTTCGACATTCCGAATCTGCAAGGAGCCGCGCTGCTTGGCGGAGCGGCGGGGCTGGAGCGGGAAGTGACGCGGGTCAACGTGATGGAGGTGCCGGACGTCATCGACTGGGTGCGCCCGGGCGAGCTGCTCATGACGACCGGCTATCCGTTCAAGGATCAGCCCGAGGTGCTGGCCGAGCTGGTCGCGCAGCTGGCGCGCAAGGGCGTGGCCGCGCTCGGGATCAAGACGAAGCGCTTCGTCGACGAGGTGCCGGCCTCGGCGGTCGAGGCGGCGGAGCGGCACGGCATGCCGCTGATCGAGCTGCCGCCGGCGACGACGTTCTCCGATGTCGTGCGCGAGGTGATGGAGCGCGTGCTCGTCTCGGAGTCCAAGGATCTGACGATTTTGCAAGGACGCGTCCAGCGCCTGTCCCAAGTGCTTCTGCACGGGGACGGGCTTCCTGCCTTCTTGCGCCATCTGGAGGCGATGGTGCGGCATCCGGCCGTGCTGGCGGAAGGCTCTTCGCAGCCGGCGCTGCTGTCGCCGGGCGCGGACCGGCTGGGAGGACCGTTCGAGCCCCGCCTCTGGCTGGAGCTGGCGGCAGGCCGGCCGCCGAGCGAGGCGGCGGCTTGGAGCGGGACCGTGCCGCGCGTGCATGCGGTGCCGATCGAGGGTGCGGGAGGAGGGCGCGCCTGGCTGCTCGTGCTGGAGCAGGACGGAGAGCTCGGCGTCGTCGATTCGCTGACGATCAGCTGGGCGGCGAGGCTGCTCGGCTTCGAGCTGGCCAATCGGAGGGCGCGGGAGAGCATCGAGAGCAAGTACCTCGACCAGTTCCTGCAGGACTGGATCGCCGGACGCATCCTGTCCGAGAGCGACCTGCGCCTGCGCGCCGAAGCTTGCGGCTGGAAGCTGCTTGAGCCGGATGCCTACCGTGTCGGGATCGCCGTGCCGCGGGAAACGGGACCGGCCGCGGCCGCCGGCGGCGAAGCGCAGCTGACGGAGCTGGCGCGAGAGCTGAACCGCAGCGCGGGCGGCGGCTCCGGCGCGCTGCGCTGGACTGTGCTGGAAGGAGCGCTCGCCGTGCTGGACGCCTTTGAAGGCGGATTGCCGTCGCCACAGCAGGAGGAGGCTTCGGCGAGCGAGGCGCTCCGCCGGCTGGAGGCGGCCGCGCCCGGCCGCTTCGCGCTATGCTTCGGGCGTCCGGCGAGCAGCCGCTCGGAGGTCGCCCGCAGCTATCGCGAAGCGGGACGGACCGCTCAGGTCCGCCGCGCCTGCGGGCTGGAGTCCGCCGCCGTGTCCTACGGCGAGCTCGGCGTCTACCTCCTGCTGTTCCGCCTGCAGGGGAGCGAGGAGCTGGAGGAATTTTGCCGGCTGTACCTGGAGCCG
Organism: Paenibacillus sp. FSL W8-1187; assembly: GCF_037965485.1. Taxonomy (NCBI): domain Bacteria; kingdom Bacillati; phylum Bacillota; class Bacilli; order Caryophanales; family Paenibacillaceae; genus Paenibacillus; species Paenibacillus sp. FSL W8-1187. Next base: position 4,474,024 of record NZ_CP150181.1, on the reverse strand, counting down.
CTGCTGGCGCTGGACGGCAGGCAGCAGGGCGCGCTGCTGAAGACGCTTCGCGTTTATTTCGCCTGCAACTGCAACGCCAAGGAGACGGCCGACCGCATGTTCGTCCACTACAACACGATCGTCTACCGGCTGGACAAGCTCAAGGCCGAGCTTGGCCTGCGGCTCGACGATCCGGAGACGAAGCTGCTGCTGCAGATGGCGCTGAAGGCTGGCGATCTGCGGGAGGGCGGCGTTTGACGGGCGGCACGGGAGGGGCGTAGGAAGGGCGCGGGAGCTGCAAGGGAGCTGCAAGGAAGCGGCACGAGGACGGGGGTCCGAAATCGCCTTTGCCGAAAAAGCGTCTTGACTTGCCCGCCTCCGAGCGGGTAAGATAGGCTCCAATCTCATTCTTCAGTGAGCCATGACCAGAGACAGGATCCCCTTCGCGGGCCGCCCAGAGAGAGAAGCGCACGCTGCGAGCTTCTTCGGTGCCGGATGCCGGGATTACCCCTCTGATAGCTGCAGCGCTGAACCTGCCGGCAAGTGCCGCGCGGCCGTAAGCCTGCCGGCTCGTCCCCGCTATCGGACGCCAATGAAGGACTTTCCGTGCCGCTCGTGCCGGAGGTCGAATCAGGGTGGAACCACGGGTCCTTAGCGCGCTCGTCCCTTCTCGGGATGAAGCGCGTTTTTTGTTGTTCCCAGACGAAGAAAGGAGGAGAAGCGCATGGAAATCAGAGAGCAGAAAAACGAAGGCGGCCCCGGAATCGATCCAGCCGTCGAGCTGCCCCGCAGCGAGTCCGCCGGCGAATCCGGCGGCAGCGAGATCCGCATCGCTCTGCCGAGCGGCCAGGTCAGGAGGTACCCGGCCGGCACGACCGCCGCGGCCGTGGCGGACACGATCCGGCCGGGGCTGCGCGCCAAGGCGGCGGCCGCGCGGCTGGACGGGCGGCTGGTCGACCTCGACCGGCCGCTCGAGAGCGGCGGCGCGCTGGAGCTGCTCCTGCCGGACGATCCGGCCGCGCTCGAGCTGCTGCGCCGGAGCGCGGCCCATGTGCTGGCGCATGCGCTGAAGCGGCTGTACGGCGATGCCGCTGTGACGATCGGGAGCTGCTTCGCCGGCCAGGACGGCTTCGGCTGCGACGCGCGGCTGGCCGCGCCGGTCGGCGCGGGAGAGCTCGTCCGCATCGAGAAGGAGATGGAGCGCATCGTCGCCGAGGATCTGCCGTTCACGCGCATGTCGCGGAGCCGCTCGGAGGCGGAGGAGCGGCTGGCGGAGGGAGGCGAGGCGCTGCAGCTGGAGCTGCTGCGGGAGCGCCCGGACGACGGCCCCTACGCGTTTTACGGGCACGGCGGCTTCGAGGCGCTCGAGGAGGGTCCGCTGCTGCCGTCGACGGGCCGGCTCAAGGCATTCCGGCTGATGAGCGTCGCAGGCGCCTACTGGCGGGGCGACTCCGGGAGGCCGATGCTGCAGCGGATCCACGGCGCGGCTTTTTGGAAAAAGGCGCAGCTGGGCGAGCATCTGGAGCGGCTGGAGGAAGCGCGCAGGCGCGATCACCGCAAGCTCGGCAAGGAGCTGCAGCTGTTTCTGTTCTTGGAGGAAGCGCCGGGCATGCCGTTCTATCTGCCGCGCGGCATGGCGGTGCGGACGGCGCTCGAGGACTTCGCCCGCAGGCTGCAGCTGCGCCGCGGCTACGAGGAGGTGCGCACGCCGCTGCTGATGAACCGCAGGCTGTGGGAGGAGTCGGGCCACTGGGACCATTACAAGGACCAGATGTACTTCTGCGACGTCGACGGCAGTCCGTACGCGCTCAAGCCGATGAACTGCCCGGGCCATATGCTCATCTTCGGCAGCCGGCTCCGCTCGTACCGCGAGCTGCCGCTGCGGCTGGCGGAGTTCGGCCAGGTCCACCGCCACGAGTTCTCGGGGGCGCTGAGCGGCATGATGCGCGTCCGCTCGTTCTGCCAGGACGATGCCCATCTGTTCGTCCGGCCGGATCAGATCGGCGAGGAGATCGGCCGCGTCATGGATCTGATCGACGAGGTGTACGGCCGGCTCGGCTTCTCGTACCGGATGGAGCTGTCGACGAGGCCGGCGGACAGCATGGGGGCGGCGGAGCTCTGGGAGCAGGCGGAGGGAGCGCTGCGGGACGTGCTGGAGCGGCGCGGGGCGGACTACCGGCTGAACGAAGGCGACGGAGCCTTTTACGGGCCGAAGATCGACTACCATGTGCTCGACGCGCTCGGGCGCAGCTGGCAATGCGGCACGATCCAGCTCGACTTCCAGATACCGGAGAAATTCGATCTCGGCTATGTCGGCGAAGACGGCGCGCGCCATCGGCCGGTCGTCATCCATCGGGCCGTCTACGGCTCGATCGACCGCTTCCTCGGCATCCTGACGGAGCATTTCGCGGGCGCGTTCCCGCTGTGGCTCGCGCCAGTCCAGGCGCGCGTGCTGCCGGTATCGGAGGCGCAGCGCGAAGCCGCCGAGCGGATGCGGGAGCGGCTCGCCGAGGCGGGCCTGCGCGCCGATGCGGACAGCCGCGCCGAGAAGCTCGGCAGCCGCATCCGGGATGCGCAGCTCGCCAAGATTCCCTATATGCTCGTCGTCGGAGAGGCCGAAGCGGATGCGGGCCGGGCGGCGGTGCGCAGCCGGGGCGGAGGCGATCTAGGGACGATGGAGCTGGAGGCGTTCATCCGTCTCGCGGAGAAGGAAATTCAGTCAAAAATAGGATGATAATATATGGAAAAACATCCTGCGCCTGCCGATATATGAAGCAGGAGGGGATAGCCCATGGACCTGAACGTGTCCCGGATATTGGAAGCGGTCGAACAGAAGCGTTCCGAAATGATCAAAGCCGCCGAGCAGTGCGGGTTCCGATCCGAATTGGTGCTGTTCCTGTCTCAAGAGCTTGATGCTCTGCTCAACGATTATGAACGGAGCCGCAAGAGGCGAGGCATAGGCCTGGTCTCATAGCGAGCCCCACTGAAAAATGAAGCCCCCGCAGGAGCGTGCTCCGGCGGGGGCTTCGTTCGTGTCCAGACGAATTCGGCGCTCGGGTCCGGAAGCTGAGCCTGATACAGGCGATCTGCCGCCCCGGCGGTCATTCCGGCAGATTGACGGTCGCAGCGCCGATTTCGAACGGAGAATCGATCCCTTCATTCGCCTTCGGCCATCTCTTTCCTTGACCTGAAACAAAGAATAAGCTAAAATCTGATTAATCGATCAGAATTTAGGTTGATCAATCAGATTGTCTATCCGACCATTGAAAAGGAGGAAGGCATGCATGCAGACTCGACGATCTGGAGCGCAGCGAGGCGCGGGCAGCATCACGGTCGTACACCTGTCGGCGGCTGACCGCTGGATCCTGCTGACCGTTCCGCCCGCTCTAGGCATCGCGCTCGGCTATTTCGTCCCCGCCATCGCCGGCTGGGCCGCTGCTCTTCCCTGGTTTCCTTTGCAGGGGCCGCTGGAGCTCATCGCTTCTATCGAGCAGGAATGGATCGTGCTTCTGACCGCTGCCCTTGGCCTGATCGCAGGCTGCTGGCTCGCGTCCGAAGCGATGAAAGACAGCTTGGCGATCTCGGTTTCCGACGAGGAGGCGACCTTGAAGATCCGCCATTCGGCTCAGAGCTTCCCTCGATCGGAGGTCGCTGCGGCTTTCATCGAAGGCAAGCAGCTCGTGCTGGTCGGCCGCACAGGCGTCGAGCTCGCTCGCGAGCCCTATGATGCGGATCCCGCTCGTGCGGAGCAAGCCTTCATCCGGCATGGATATGCCTGGTCTGCCGCAGGAGACCCGTTCGAAGGGCATTACCGGCTCTGGGTGAGGAATGCGCCCGACTTGACGCCGGCATTGAACGCGCTGCTGGAAGCCCGCGAGCTGGCCTTGCGCGGCAAGGAAGCCGATGCTGCGAGGGAAATGAAGCGGGAAGCCGCGAGGCTCGGCTTGTCGGTCAAGGACAAAGGAACCATGCAGTACTGGAGAAAAGCCTAGTTCGAGCGAAAAGGAGAAGCGGATGAAAGGAAGAGACGCGGAGGAGAAGCAGACGTTCATCGCGGACGCGAGGCGCGCCCAGATTTTCGAGGCGACGATCCGGACGCTGGATGAGATCGGCTATATCCGAGCCAGCATGGCTCAGATCGCCAAGCGGGCGGGCATCAGCGCCGCCCTGATTTCCTATCACTATCGAGACAAGAACGATCTGATGGACTATGCCCTGATGAAGCTGGCGACAGACCTGTCCTCCTCTGTGCTGGAACGGACGGCGGCGGCCTCGGGTCCCCGAGAAAAGCTGCAGGCGTACATCGAGGCCAGCATCGCCTATCAGGCGGAGAATCCCGCTCGCAGCACGGCGCTGATCGAGATCGTCTTTCATGCCCGGACGGCGGACGGCATGCCTTACTACAAGCTGCAGGATGACGAGGACGACCCTCTGGAAAACGAGCTTCGCCGAATCCTGCGGCTCGGGCAAGAGCAAGGGGAGTTCGGCGCTTTCGACCTCGATGCGATGGCGAGCGCGATCCGCGGCGCCCTCGACGAGTACGGCTTCAACGTCAAGCTCAAGGCCAGGATCGACCCGATTCGCTTCAGCCAGGAGCTCGTGGATCTGTTCAGCCGAGCCATCGGCCATAGATGATTCGACCCGCATCCCCGCGTCCGGAAGCCGAGCTTCCAGGCGCGGGGATGTTTGGCTTGCCGCGAGGTCGGTTTTTTATAAAAACGCGACAATTCATTGCAAAGACCCGCTACGCGTCTGTGCTCTACGATAGATCCAGCACGTTCAGCCATCTATCGAAAAGGGGACATGGACATGAAAAAGGCGATCTCTCTGCTCGTCGCATCGATGCTCATCCTGCTGCTGGCCGCTTGCGGCAACGCCGGCGGCAACGGCGGCGCGGACGCCGGCAACGGCGGAAGCTCCGGCGGCGGAGAAAAAGGAATGGTCGGCGTCTCGATGCCGACAAAATCGTCCGAGCGCTGGGTCGCGGACGGAGACAACATGAAGAAGCAGTTCGAGGAGAAAGGGTACAGCGTCGACCTCCAGTACGCGGAGGACGTCATCGAGAACCAGGTGTCCCAGATCGAGAACATGATGACGAAGGGCGTCAAAGTGCTCGTCATCGCCGCGATCGACGGCGAGTCGCTGACGGACGTGCTGCAGAAGGCGGCCGACCAGAGCATCCAGGTCATCGCTTACGACCGCCTGATCAAGAACTCGGAGCATGTGTCCTATTACGCCACGTTCGACAACTTCAAGGTCGGCGTCCTGCAAGCGTCCTACATCGAGCAGAAGCTCGGGCTGAAGGACGGCAAAGGTCCGTTCAACATCGAGCTGTTCGCCGGATCGCCGGACGACAACAACGCCTACTTCTTCTTCGACGGCGCGATGTCGGTGCTGCAGCCGCATATCGACAGCGGCAAGCTCGTCGTCCGCAGCAAGCAGACGAGCATGGAGCAGGTCGCCACGCTCCGCTGGGACGGCGCGACGGCCCAGTCCCGGATGGACAATCTGCTGAGCGCGAGCTATGCCGACGAGACGGTGGACGCGGTGCTCTCGCCGTATGACGGCATCAGCATCGGCATCATCTCCTCCCTCAAGGGGGTCGGCTACGGCACGGCCGACAAGCCGATGCCGGTCATCAGCGGCCAGGATGCCGAGCTGGCCTCGATCAAGTCGATCCTCGCCGGGGAGCAGACGTCGACCGTGTTCAAGGATACGAGGGAGCTGGCCAAGGTGGCGGTGACGATGGCGGAGTCGGTCATCGAGGGCAAGGAAGCCGAAGTGAACGACACCGAGACGTATGACAACGGCGTCAAGGTCGTTCCATCCTATCTGCTGGAGCCGGTCTCGGTCGACAAGGACAACTACAAGCAGGTGCTGGTCGATTCGGGCTACTACACGGAGGATGAGCTGAAGTAAGCCATCCGGGCATGGCGGGCGGAGTGCTGCGGGACTCCGTCCGTCCAATCCTTCGAAAGGCATGGTGAGGGAACGATGGAGGCATTGCTGGAAATGCGCGGGATCACCAAGGCTTTTCCCGGCGTCAAGGCTCTTGAGAATGTCAACCTGAAAGTAGAAGAAGGCGAGATCCACGCCCTGATGGGAGAGAACGGCGCCGGCAAGTCGACGCTGATGAAAGTGCTCTCCGGGGTGTATCCGCATGGCTCGTACGAGGGAGATATTTTGTTTAATGGAAAGGCCTGCGAATTCCGGTCGATCCGCGGCAGCGAGCAGCAGGGCATCGTCATCATCCATCAGGAGCTGGCGCTCATCCCGCAGCTGTCCATTGCAGAAAATATCTTCCTGGGCAACGAGCGGTCGGCCCGGGGCATCATCGACTGGAACGAGACGACGATCCGCACGAAGGAGCTGCTGCAGACGGTCGGCCTCGGCGACTCGCCGCAGACGGAGGCGGGATCGCTCGGCGTCGGCAAGCAGCAGCTCGTGGAGATCGCCAAGGCGCTGTCCAAGGACGTGAAGCTGCTCATCCTCGACGAGCCGACAGCGGCGCTCAACGAGGAGGACAGCGAGAACCTGCTGCGGCTGCTGCTGGAATTCAAGAAAAAGGGCATGACGTCGATCATCATCTCCCACAAGCTGAATGAGATCATGAAGGTGGCCGACTCGATCACGATCCTGCGGGACGGCCGGACGATCGAGACGCTGGACGTCCGCGCCGACGAGATCACCGAGGATCGGATCATCAAGGGGATGGTCGGCCGCGACCTGACGCACCGCTATCCGGAGCGGGAGCCGAGCATCGGCGAGCTGCTGTTCGAGGCGCGAGGCTGGACGGTCAGCCATCCGCTGCAGCCGGACCGCATGGTCGTCGACGGCGTCAGCTTCGAGGTGCGGCGTGGCGAGATCGTCGGCATCGCCGGGCTGATGGGCGCGGGGCGCACGGAGCTGGCGATGAGCATCTTCGGCCAGTCGTACGGCAAGCGGATCAGCGGGCAGCTGTTCAAGGAGGGCAAGGAGCTGAAGCTCCGCGACATCCCCCAGGCGATCGACGCCGGCATCGCCTACGTGACGGAGGACCGCAAGGAGTACGGCTTGATCCTGGACGAGGACATCAAGCGCAATACGACGCTCGCCAGCTTGAAGAGCATCTCGAAATGGTTCGTCGTGGACGACAGCCGGGAGATCGTCGAGGCGGAAGGATTCCGCAAGCGGATGAACATCAAGACGCCGAGCATCCACCAGAAGACGGGCAACCTGAGCGGCGGCAACCAGCAGAAGGTCGTCCTCAGCAAATGGATCTTCACCGGGCCCGACCTGCTCATCCTCGACGAGCCGACGCGGGGAATCGACGTCGGCGCCAAGTATGAAATCTACACCATCATCCACCAGCTGGCGGAGCAGGGCAAAGGCATCCTGATGATCTCCTCCGAGCTGCCCGAGCTGCTCGGCATGTGCGACCGGATCTACGTCATGAACGAGGGACGGTTCACCGGCGTCGTGCCGAGAGCGGAAGCCAGCCAGGAAAGGCTGATGAAATACATGACCGGCAAGGGGGACACTCCATGACAACCGCGCTTCGCGCCCTGCGGGGCAACTTCAGGCAGTACGGCATGTTCATCGCGCTGCTGTTCATCATGCTGCTGTTCCAGCTCCTCTCCGGCGGCATCCTGCTCAAGCCGCTCAACATCACGAACCTGATCCTGCAGAACAGCTACATCCTGATCCTGGCGATCGGCATGCTGCTCGTCATCATCACCGGCCATATCGACCTGTCCGTCGGCTCGATCGCCGCCTTCGTCGGCGCCATATCGGCGATCCTGATGGTGCAGCACCAGATGCCGTATCCGGCCGCGATCGTCATCTCCCTCCTGATCGGAGCGGCGGTCGGAGCCTGGCAAGGATTCTGGGTCGCGTACATGCGCATCCCGTCTTTCATCGTCACCTTGGCGGGCATGCTGCTGTTCCGCGGTCTGACCATGCTCGTGCTGAACGGCAAGTCCGTCGCGCCGTTCCCGAACGAGTTCCGTTCGATCAGCACCGGCTTCGTGCCGGATCTGCCGTTCGGCTGGGAGCTGCACGGAGCGACGATTCTCGCCGGCATCATCGTCTCGATCCTTTACCTGTTCATGGAATGGCGAGCCCGGCTCGTCCAGAAGCGCTACTCGTTCGAGCAGCTGTCCTTGCCGCTGGCAGCGGCCAGAGCGGCCGGCGTCATCCTCATCCTCAACCTGTTCACCTACGTGCTCGCCTCCTACAAAGGACTGCCGAACATCCTCATCCTGCTCATGGTGCTCGTCGTCATCTATACGTTCGTCATGCGCAAGACCGTCATGGGCCGCCATATCTACGCCCTCGGCGGCAACGAGAAGGCCGCGAGGCTGTCGGGCGTGAAGACGAAAAAGGTGACGTTCTGGGTGTTCGTCAACATGGGCGCGATGGCGGCTCTCGCCGGACTCGTGTTCGCGGCGCGCCTCAATGCCGCCACGCCGAAGGCGGGCGTCAACTTCGAGCTGGACGCCATCGCGGCGGCCTTCATCGGCGGCGCTTCGGCCAGCGGCGGCGTCGGCACGGTCGTCGGCGCGATCGTCGGCGGCCTCGTCATGGGCGTCATGAACAACGGCATGTCGCTGATCGGCCTCGGCATCGACTATCAGCAGGGCATCAAGGGGCTCGTGCTGCTGCTTGCGGTCGCTTTCGACCTGTACAACAAGAACAAGGCTTCCTGAGCATGCGCTCGGATGCCGGTCGCGGCTGAAGCCGCACGCGCTGCGTGCCTGCCAGCCGCGTTTTTTTTCCGTCATGCAAGCGTACGCGCTCTTCCGAGCCGATGCTATAATGAGTGGCGGCAGCTTGCCGGATCGGAGGGAATGCCTGATGAAAAAGCTGGTGCTTGTCTATCTCGTCCTGATCGCAGCGTTCGCGGTATTTCTGTACGCGGCGTTCAGCAAGGACGATTCCGACGCCCTCGGCGGCGTCACCGGCCTGCACGGGGAGCGCGGGGAGACGTACGTGATGGTCAACTTCCTCACCGGCATCGATTATTGGAAAAACGCGCTCAAGGGCTTCGAGGACGCGGCGGAAGCGCTCGGCGTCTCCGTCGAATACCGCGGCTCGACCCAATACGACGTGCACGAGGAAGTGAAGGTGCTGGAGCAGGCGATCGCGCGCAAGCCGGCGGGCATCGCGATCAGCGCAATCAACTCCGACGCGTTGCGGGCCGCGATCGACAAGGCCGTCGACGCCGGAATCCCGGTCGTCATGTTCGATTCCGACGCGCCGAGCAGCAAGGCCTATTCGTTCCTCGGGACGGACAACTACGAGGCCGGCGTCACGGCTGCGCGCCAGATGGCCGAGCGGGTAGGGGCGACAGGCAAGGTCGGCATCATCACCCATCCGAACCAGCTCAACCATCAGGAGCGCACGCGAGGCTTCGAGGAGACGCTGCGCAAGGAGTTCCCCGGCCTCGTGCCGGCGAGCGTCGCCGACGGCAAGGGCGACCAGCTCGAGTCGGAGCGGGCGGCGGCGGCGATGATGAAGCGCGATCCCGATCTCGTCGGCATCTTCGTCACCGAAGCGAACGGCGGCGTCGGCGCGGGCAACGCGGTGCTCAAGCAGGGCAAGCTCGGCGAGGTGCGGATCATCAGCTTCGACACGAACAAGGCGACGCTCGACATGGTGAAGAGCGGCACGATCGCCGCGACGCTGGCGCAGGGCACATGGAACATGGGATACTGGTCGCTCATGCAGCTGTTCCATGCCCGCCAGGAGCGGATCGATCCGCTGCCGGACTGGCAGTCGGCGGGCGTATCGCCGCTGCCCGCCTACGTCGACACGGGAATCACGGTCGTCACCCGGGACAATGTCGACCTTTATTACGCCAAGTAGGCTTCTGCGGCGACAAGGAGGAGGGACGCGGACATGCCGCTTCACTGGCTGCGGCTCAACAACTGGCCGATCCGCAACAAGCTGATCGTTCATTTTCTCATCGTCAGCACGCTGCCTGCGCTCGGGATCGGCATCCTCGTCGCGCTCGCCACGAACGGCGCGATCGAGCGCCAGGTCAACAGCCATACGGAGCAGCTGATCGGCAACGTGAACAAGTCGCTCGACCATTACGCGGCCAACGTGCAGAGCATCACCTACTTCATCGCGATGAATCCGGAGATCCAGTCGTTCCTGGAGGGCGGCTCGGCCGCTCTCCAGGACGAGGAGACGGAGTACCGCGCGAGCAAGTTCCTCGAGGGCTTCACGACGCTGTACAGCGAGGTCGCAGGCATCATGGTCGTCAACGCTCGCGGCGAGTACTTGAGCAACGACATGTACGCCCGCAACGATCGGCTGCTGACGGAGGAGGACTGGTACCGGCAGGCGGTGGAGTCGCAAGGGATCTTCCAGATGATCGGCCATCCCGTCAACCGGAACGTCATTACCCACGCCAATTACAAGGACAGCGAGATCGTGTCCGGCGTGCGGGCGATCCTGCAGCCCGAATCGCAGCAGGCCGAGGGCGTCGTGCTGATCGACCTCAAGCTGCGCGTCGTCGCCGAGACGCTGCGCGGCGTGACGCTCGGCAAGTCGGGCTATCTGATGGTGCTCGACGACAGCGGCGACACGGTCTATGCGCCGCGCGAGTCGGTCGCCGGCCGGCTGGACGGCGGACGCTTCGAGTCCGCATCGGGCACGTTCTCGGAGGCGATCGGCGGCAGCCGCTTCCAGTTCATCTACCAGAAGTCGCCGTTCACCGGCTGGACGACGGTCGGCGTCTTTCCGGTCGCCGAGACGCTCAAGGAGAACCAGGAGCTCAACCTGTACCTGGCCTCGTTCGTCTTTCTCGTCTGCCTGCTCGGCATCGCCGCCTCGTACTTTTTGTCGCACTCGATCTCGCGGCCGATCTCCCAGCTGTCGTCCTTCATGCGCAAGGTGGAGGAGGGCAACATGCAGATCCGGATCGCCGGCGCGCGGCAGGACGAGGTCGGCCTGCTCGGCCAGAGCTTCAACAAGATGCTCGTCCGCATCAACCTCCTGATCGTCCAGGTCGGGGAGGAGCAGCGGCAGAAGCGCGAGGCGGAGCTGAGGAGCCTGCAAGCCCATATCCAGCCGCATTTCCTGTACAACACGCTCGACACGATCCAGTGGCTCGCCCGCAAGGACGGCGCCCGGCAGGCGGCCGAGGTCGTGGAGTCGCTCTCCAAGCTGTTCCGCATCGGCCTCAGCAAGGGACGCGAGATGATCCCGCTCGCCCAGGAGCTGGAGCATATCCGCAGCTACCTGAACATCCAGCAGACGCGCTACAAGGAGAAGCTCGATTACCGGATCGAGGTGGACGAGCGGGCGCTCGGCCATCTGCCCGTGCTGAAGGTGTTCCTGCAGCCGATAATCGAGAACGCCATCTACCACGGCATCAAGGAGCGGCGCGGGCCGGGCCTGATCGCGATCCGGGCGGAGCAGGCGGGCGGCGCGATCCGCTTCGCCGTCGAGGACAACGGGGCGGGCATGAGCGAGGAGCGCTGCGCGGAGCTGCGCCGGATGCTGGCCGGCGACATGCCGGCGGACGCCCTGCGCGCGGAGGGACGGAGGCGGCTCGAACAGGCTGCGGGCGGCTACGGGCTGAGGAACGTGCAGGAGCGGTTCCAGCTGTCGTTCGGCGAGGGCTGGGGGCTGTCTGTCGAGAGCCGCCCGCAGCAAGGCACGACCGTGTATATCCTGCATCCTATTCTGCCGCTGAGAGAGGAGGAGCGCCGCCATGGCCTGGAAAGTAATGATCGCGGACGATGAGTCCATCATCCGCGACGGAATCCGCAGCTCGGTGCCGTGGGCGGAGCTCGGGCTGGACGTCGCCTGCGAGGCGGAGGACGGCGAGCAGGCGCTCGAGCTCGCGCTGCTCCATCGCGTCCACATCCTGCTCGTCGACATCCGCATGCCGATCATGGACGGGCTGGAGCTCGTCTCCCGCCTCCGGGAGGAGCTGCCGGAGTGCCGGATCATCATCATCACCGGACATGACGAGTTCGGCTACGCCCATGAAGCGATCAACCTGAACGTGGACGGCTATATCCTGAAGCCGGTCAATCCGGACGCGCTCGGCGACATGCTGGGGCGGGTCGCCGCCAAGCTGGAGGCCGCGACCGACCAGGACGAGCGGCTGCAGATGGCTTCGCGGCAGATCGAGAAGAACGTGCATCTGCTGCGCGAGCGATTCGGCCTGGAGTGGATCGGCGGCGAGCTGGAGCGGGGGGAGATCGAGGAGCAGCTGGCGTTCCTGCGGCTGCCCGTCGAAGCGCCGTCCGCCGTCGGCGCGCTGCGCTGGCCGGACCATTCCAAGGGCAGGTGGTTCTACTCGGAAAGGGACCGCCAGCTGCTGCTGTTCGCCATGGAGAACATCGTCGACGAATGCCTGCAGGACCTGGCCCTGCTGCGCTGCCGGGACCGCTCGGGCTGCATCGTGCTGTTCGTCTGGGGACGGCCGGCGCCGGGGCAGCTCGACTCGATCGCCGCGAGCATCGCCCGCTATCTGGGAATCGAGGTGCAGGCCGGCTTCCGCGAGACGGGCGGCGATGCCGCCCGCGTGCCGGAGCTCTATCTCGAGGCCAAGGCAGCGGTCAGCCGCGGGACGAGCCTGTCCGAGCTCGTCCGCAAGACCAAGGAGCGGATCGAGGCCGGCTACCCGGAGCCGCAGCTGTCGCTGGAGCGCACCGCCTCGGAGCTGAACGTGTCCGCCGCCTACTTGAGCCGCATCTTCAAGCAGGAGACGGGAACGTCCTTCGTCGCCCTGCTCGCGCAGACGCGGATCAAGCAGGCGCTGCGGCTGCTCATCGAGACCGATCTGGCGATGCACGAGATCGCCGAGCAGGTCGGCTACGAGACGCAGCATTATTTCAGCACCGCCTTCAAAAAGGCGGTCGGAATTCCGCCGATCCGCTACCGCAAGGGCGAGCGGGGCCGGTAGGAGCGGGCGATGGCAGCTTTTTAGCTCCTGTCCGAACTTGGACAGAATGCCCCTTGTTCCGATACACTTTAACCGGAGGGGAAGCCTCTTTTTGCCGTTAAGGAAGCGCGAACCGCCGTGCGTTGCGCGTCCTAACGGCATTTTTGCCGTTAGGGAGCGCGGTTCGCCGTGCGTTGCGCGTCCTAACGGCATTTTTGCCGTTAGGGAGCGCGGTTCGCCGTGCGTTGCGCGTCCTAACGGCATTTTTGCCGTTAGGGAGCGCGGTTCGCCGTGCGTTGCGCGTCCTAACGGCATTTTTGCCGTTAAGGGAGCGCGAACCGCCGTGCGTTGCGCCCTTAGCACCATGTTCATACAAAATCGTGAGACAGCACGGTTTGGAGCAGATCGGGAGCCTGACTTGATCGGCGTCGATAATGGAAATAAAAGGTTGAAATTTCCCTTTCCTCCCTGTATCCTTATCCCTAGTATATCTATCCCTAGATAATCTAGATATTGGAGGATTGCAGATGAAAATCGGCAAGGAGCTGATGAAGGGGAGCACGGTCATCCTCGTGCTGTCGCTGCTCGACCGCAAGGAAATGTACGGCTACGAGCTGGCCAAGGAGCTGGAGCGCCGCTCGGAGGGGCTGTTCCAGCTGCAGGAGGGGACGCTGTATCCGATCCTGCACGCGCTCGAGGCGGACAAGAGGGTCGAGTCGTACTGGAGCGAGGAGGGCGGGCGGCGGCGCAAGCATTACCGGATCACCGATCTCGGCCGCAGGCAGCTCGGCGAGCGCAAGCAGGAGTGGGCGCTGTTCAGCCGGACGGTCAACCGGGTGCTCGGGGAGGGCGGCGCATGACGGGAATCGGGCAAGACCCGCGGGTGCGGGCGTACCTCGACGCCGTCTGCTCCAAGGTAAGGGCGAAGGATCGGCATGCCGAGATTCGCGAGGAGCTGCTCGGCCATCTGGAGGAGCTGGCGGAGGAGCTGAGGGCGGAGGGCATGGAGGAGCAGGAAGCCGCTCGCGAGGCGCTGCGCCGCATGGGCGATGCGGAGCGGGTGGGCGCCGGACTGCATCTGGCGCATCGGCCGAAGCCGGATCTGTGGCTGGCGGCCATGGCCGGGCTGATGCTGCTGGCGGGGCTCGCGTACGTGTACGGGCTGCAGCAGCTTTACGAGTTGCCAAGCGTGGTGGAGAGTTCGCTTGGCTTGGGTGCGCTAGGACTCTTGCCGCTGGCCGCTTGTTACTATGTTCCGTTGCCGTTGCTGCGTCGCTGGTGCTGGCTCTTTTTCGGAACGGGAGCGTTGCTTTTGGCCGCAACCATCGTGCACGGAGTGCGTGTGAATGGTCAAATGCAGCTTTCCATCGGCGCAGGAATTCTGGATTCGGCTCCGATTGCCATGCTCCTGCTGTTTGCAGGGGCAGCCGGCATAGTGGCTCGTCCACGACCGGCTGCCGCCGACCGGAAAAGCCTCTGGCTGCAAGCGATCGGGGAAGCGGCATTGCTGGGGCTGATTCCTGCCGTTCTGTTTCTAAGCAGCTCTCAGTTGGCCAGGTTGCCCTTGTACGGTGCAGGTCTGATTGTCCTTGTAGCATTGAACCGGCGCTGGAGGCTTGCCCTGTCCGGGGTGGCGATGCTGCCCGTTTTCGCTCTCTTCCTGATCCGAAGGGATTCCTTCTACGCCTGGGAGCGGATAGCAAATTGGAGCAGCGCCGAGGACAGAAGCCGTTTTTTGTATGGCAGGGCCCTCGACGCGATGCAAAGCGCCGGCTGGTTTGGCCAAGGCTTGCCGAACGGACCAGATCCCAAGGCCCCGATCGGCAGCGAATTTCTGTTTCCCTTCCTCGTCTATTCGCTCGGCTGGGCGTTCGGCCTGCTGCTCGGCGCGCTGCTGCTGCTGTTCATCGGCCGCTGCTTCGTGCAGGCGCTGCGCGTGCAGGATCCGCAAGCCCGCGCCTTGGCTGCCGCGCTGGCGGCGGTGTTCGGCGTACAGACCATGTGGAGCCTGCTGCTCAGCTTCGGGCTGCTGCCGGTTGTCGGCTTCTCGTTGCCATTCCTCAGCTGGGGCAGTCCGCTGCTCGGCGAGATGGCGATGCTTGGGATGCTGCTCGGCCTGATCCGGCAGCGGGATCGAAGGCCGGAAGCTTTTTCGTCCGCAGCGGGTTGACAGGCGAGGAGAAGTGCTATACCTTATTATTCAAAGCAAATAACTAGGAATATTGTCCACCCGATCACGGGAGGCCTTTTGTTCCGGCTCGCGAGCGTCCGCTCGTCCTGCCGGGACCAAAGGCCTTTTTTCATTCTATCCGACGAGGAGAGGTAGCGATGAGCGCTGGACCGTGGCCGCACGCCGGCCAAGCCGGGCTGCGGCTGGAAGAGGCGGAGGGCGAGCCGCCGCTGCGGCAGGCCAAGGAGCTTGACGGATTGCGGCAGGAAAGAAGGAAGCTCGCCGACTGGCTGCGCAAGGGCGAGGACCCGTGGGAGCGGTTCCCCGCCGCGCCGCGCTCGCGCGGCGAGCTGGCGGCGCTGAGAGGCGGCTGGCGCGAGGCGGCGGACGGCGGCAGCCTGCTGCAGGGCGGATTCGCGGATTACGCGCTCGCGCTGCTGTCGGCCTGGGACGCCTTCGGCGAGGCGCTGGATATCGGCGGGGACTTCTCCCGCCGTGCCCGGGCGATCGTGCGAGCGCTGCGGGAGGAGCGCCGCCTGCCGGTGTACGCGCCATTTCCGCTGCAGCCCGAAAGAACGGCATCCGGCGACCGCGCGCCGCTGCTTCAGCCGTCGGCGGACGGCCTGCTGCTGACGGGAGTCCAGCCGGTCCCTGCGGAGGCGCTGCTCGCAGCCGAGCTGCTGCTCGCCGTGCCGGAGCAGCCGGACGGTCCGCCGTCGGCGCTGCTGCTCGTGCCGATCGCGAGTCCCGGCGCCGAGCTCGGCCCATGGCAGGAAGGCGACGCCGCGCTGGAGCTGCGGCTGCGGCGGGTGCTCGTGCCGCAGGAGCGGGTGCTGGTCCAAGGCGATGCGGACCGGGTGCGGCTGCTGCTGAGCGAGCCGCCGTTCGCGGGGCTGGCGGACTTCCAGCGCGCGGCGCGGGAGCTGGAGCGGCTCGAGGAGCTAGTCGGGCTCGCGTTCGCGCTGGCCGAGCGCGGCGGCCGGACGCCGGAGCTGGAGCTCGGCAGCCGGCTCGGGCTGCTCGTGCAGCGGCTGGAGACGCAGCGGGCGCTGCTGCTGGCGGCGGAGCGGGAGGCGGCCGCCGCGCCGGGCGGCGTCTGGCTGCCCGCGGAGGTTCCGCTCTACGCCGCGCTCGCCGAGAGCGGCGCGGCGCTTCGCGAGGCGGCGGCGCTGCTGCCGGAAGCGGCGGGCTGGCGAATCGCCGTCCCGGTGCGGAGCGCCGGCCGTTCCGGCGCTGCGGCTTCCGCCGATGCGGCCGCATCCGGGGAAGCGGCGCTGGCGGAGCGGGCGCGCTGCTGGAGCAGCGGCCGGCGCGCGCGGGAGCTGCAGCTCGGGCTGCTCGCCTGGGGCAGCGACGAGCAGCGGGCCGCTGCCAGCTGGAGCCGCTATCCGGCGGAGCGGCTGCGGGGGCTGTACCGGAGCTTTTGGCAAAGCTGGGAAGCGGGGCGGACGGTCGGCTCGGCGCAGCGACGAAAGGGGGAGGACGAATGACGGTCAAAATCGAGGCGCGGGGCATCCGCATGGCCTACGCGTCGGGGAGAGGAGCCGCCCGCGCTTCGCTGGAGGTGCTCCAGGACTTCGGCCTGCAGATCCGCGAGGGCGAGTTCATGAGCGTGCTCGGCCCGAGCGGCTGCGGCAAGTCGACGTTCCTCGGCATGCTGGCGGGCCTGGCCAAGCCGACGGAAGGCGTGATCACGGTGGACGGCCAGCCGCTGACGGGAGTGAGCCGCCGCAACGGCGTCGTGTTCCAGGGCTACGCGCTGTTTCCGTGGCGGACGGTGCTGCACAACGTGGAGACGGGGCTGCAGATCCGCGGCGTGCGCGCCAAGGAGCGGAGGGAGAAGGCTCGGCATTACATCCGGCTCGTCGGGCTGGAGGCGTTCGAGGACCGCTATCCGCATGAGCTGTCCGGCGGCATGAAGCAGCGCGTGGCGATCGCCCGGGCGCTCGCCTACGATCCCGACGTGCTGCTCATGGACGAGCCGTTCGGAGCGCTGGACGCGCAGACGCGGGAAACGATGCAGGCCGAGCTGCTCCGCATCTGGGAGGCGAGCCGCAAGACGATCGTTTTCATCACGCACAGCCTGGACGAAGCGGTCTACCTGTCGGATCGGGTGGCGGTCATGACCGCCCGTCCCGGCCGGGTGAAGGCGATCCTCGACATCCCGCTGGAGCGGCCGCGTCCGGCCTCGATCCGGGGCGAGGAAGCGTTCGTGGCGCTGCGCAGGCAGGCCGCCGCGATCCTGCAGGACGAGGTCGAGCAGACGGACCGGCTGCTGCGCGAGGAGGCGCTGTCCGGAGCCGGGGAGGCGGCGAGAGGGCATGAGGCGGAGGCGGGCGGAAGAGGGAAGGCTGCTCTGGAAGAGAGGGTAGCGGTGCAAGCAGGGGCGGGGGCGGTTGAACCGGACCGGGTCAAGCTCGAGCCCGTACAGGCGCAGCTTTCGGCCAGTACGGAGCCTATCGGGGCGAGTGAAGCGGCTCCGGCCAAGGCCGGACATGGCGAGGCTCCCGCTCTTGTCAGCGCGGCCGCTGCAGGAGAGTCGCGATGAGCGCCGGCAGCCGATATCTCGAGCGGCTGAACGACGGCCGCAACGTCTGGATCGGCGGCAAGCCCGCCGGCGACATCCGCGAGCATGAGGCGCTGCGCGGCACGGCGCGCTCGGTCGCGGCCGTCATGGACCTGCAGGACGATCCGGAGCTCGGGCCGAGGCTGACGTACCGGACCGAGGATACGGGCGCGCGGGCGAACCGCGCGTTCCAGAATCCGCGCAGCCCGCAGGAGCTGGCCGGCCGCCGCGAGGCGTTCTACCTGTGGTCGGCGGCGACGTTCGGCGTCATGAGCCGGATCGGCGGCTTTTACCGCGCGCAGCTGGCGGCATGGCACGAGCGGCGAAGCCTCATCGCGGCCGAGCAGCCGCAGTTTCCGGACAAGCTCGACGCGTATTTCCGCTATGTGCGGGACAACGACCTGCTGCTGACGGCGGCCGGCCACGATCCGCAGGTCGACCGCTCCAAGCTCACCTCCGAGCTGGGAGACGCCTATGCGGCGCTGCGCATCGTGCGCGAGACGGAGGACGGCCTGATCGTGCGCGGCTCCAAGATGATCGCCACCGGCGCGCCGTACATGGACGAGATCATGGTGTCGCCGCACAGCCCCAAGCAGCAGGCGGAGCATCGCTACGCCGTCATGTTCGCGGTGCCGGTGTCCTATCCGGGCCTGCACCTCGTCTGCCGCGAGCCGTTCCATGCCGAGGATACGGAGGACCATCCGCTGTCCGGCCGCTACGACGAGCTGGACGCCGTGCTCGTGTTCGACGATGCGCTCATTCCTTGGGAAAGGGTGTTCATCCACGACGATCCGGCCGCCATCTGGAAAATCCGCTCGGATCGGCTCGCCGCCTCGCTCAGCATCCATGAGAACATCGCGCGGCTGCTGGCCAAGCTGGAATTCACCGCCGCCGTCGGGCAGGAGCTGGCCGAGAGCATCGGCATTGCGCGCTTCGGCCATGTGCAGGCCAAGCTGTCCGAGCTGCAGCGCCAGGCCGAGTCGGTGCGCGCGCTGCTATTGGCGGCGGAGGATGGAGCCGAGCGCCATGAGTCGGGCGTCCGGGAGCCTCGCCTCGCTCCGCTGACGACGGCCAAAAATCTCGGCAACCGCTACTACCCGCGCGCCATCGAGATTCTGCAGCAGCTGTCCGGCGCAGGCATGCTGCAGACACCGGCGACGGCGCGCGAGCTGGACACGCTGGCGGGCGGCGCGCTGGCGCCGCTGCTGCACAGCGCCTACGGCGGAGCGGACCGCGGCGCTCCCGAGCGCGTGCGGCTGCTCAAGCTCGCCTGGGATCTCGTCGGCAGCCCGCTCGGCGCGCGGCATGAGTTGTACGAGCGCTTTTACGCCGGCGATCCCGCGCGCACCTATGCGGCCCAGTACGCCGAATACGACAAGAGCGCGCTGATCGCCCGCACGCTTTCCCGCCTCGGCAGCTGAAGCGGGGCCCGGGTCCGCGCGCGAACAAGGGAAGAAGTTCCCTTGTATCGGGGCAAAGCCCGGGTCCGCGCGCGAACAAGGGAAGAAGTTCCCTTGTTTCGGGGCAAAGCCCGGGTCCGCGCGCGAACAAGGGAAGAAGTTCCCTTGTATCGGGGCAAAGCCCGGGTCCGCGCGCGAACAAGGGAAGAAGTTCCCTTGTTTCGGGGCAAAGCCCGGGTCCGCGCGCGAACAAGGGAAGAAGTTCCCTTGTTTCGGGGCAAAGCCCGGGTCCAAGCGCGAACAAGGGAAGAAGTTCCCTTGTTTCGGGGCAAAGCCCGGGTCCGCGCGCGAACAAGGGAAGAAGTTCCCTTGTATCGGGGCAAAGCCCGGGTCCGCGCGCGAACAAGGGAAGAAGTTCCCTTGTTTCGGGGCAAAGCCCGGGTCCGCGCGCGAACAAGGGAAGAAGTTCCCTTGTTTCGGGGCAAAGCCCGGGTCCAAGCGCGAACAAGGGAAGAAGTTCCCTTGTTTCGGGGCAAAGCCCGGGCCGACGCATCGCTCAACCGCCCCTCTTTTCCGACAGCCCCTTATCCATAGATTCGAAAGGAGCCTATCTATCAATGAAAGCCATCCGCATCCACGCCATGCGCCGAACGAGCCTGACGGCGCTCGCCGTCATCGCCGCCGCGGCGCTGCTCGCCTCCTGCGGCAAGAACGAGCCGGCCGAGCCGGCGGAAGCCGCGGCCGGAGCCGGCGGCAAAGAAATCGTCGAGTTCAAGTACCCCGACAACCCCGGCTTCGACCTCGTCTATCTGGCAGACGAGCTCGGCTACTTCGACGGCACGTCCACCCGGCCGAAATATGTCGGCAAGATCGCCGCGCCGCAGATCATCCCGCTCGTCGGCACCGGAGACATCGACTTCGGCTCGCGGATGGTGCCTCTCGTCATCTCGGCGATCGCCAGCGGCGCCGACATCAAGGTCGTCTCCGCCGGCGGCAAGACGCTGGAGGACGCTCCGCACATGAAGTATTTCGCCCGGGCGGACTCCGGCATCAAGAAGGCCAAGGACCTCGAGGGCAAGACGATCGGCATCAACAGCTTCGGCGCCTGCGCCGAGTTCGTGTCCAAGAAATACTTCAAGGAGCAGGGCGTCGACGTGAGCAAGATCAAGTTCCTCGTCGTGCCGGACGACAAGCAGGAGCAGACGCTGGAGCAGGGCGGCATCGACCTGGCGATCATCCACGCGCCGTTCTCCGGCCGCGCCGGCAAGAACGAGAAGTTCACGCAGCTGTGGAGCGACTACGACCTCGACGGCGGCCTCGGCGGCATGGCGCCGTACAGCGCCAACGGCGAGTTCGCCCGCAAGCATCCGGAGGCGGTCCGCGACTTCGTCGCGACGATCGCCAAGACGGCCAACTGGGTGAACGACCATCCGGAGGAGGCGAAGGCGATCATCGCGAAGCGGCTGAACATGAACGTGGAGTACATCGACCGCTTCGCCTACGTCGAGGACCTGGTCGTCACCGAGCCGCCGATCCAGTACTATATCGATATTCTCGAAGAGAACGGCAAGATCGACAAGGGCAAGGTGAAGGTGAAGGACGTCTATACGAACGAATTCAACCCGAACGCGTCCGGCTCGGCCTAGCGGCATAACGTCAGAACGGACTAGCATCGCACCGCCATAACGCCATAACGCCATAACGCCATAACGCCATAACGCCATAACGCCATAACGCCATAACGACATAATGCATTGCGGCCAAGCGGTCTGCGCGAAAAGGAGAAGATGCTCATGGCTCGACCCTCGTCCGCCTTCTCGGCGGGACGAATCGTAGAACGGAGCGCGGCGATCGTCGCGTTCCTCGTCCTTTGGGAGCTGCTGCCCCGGCTCGGCGTCATCAGCGAGGCTTATCTCAGCCCGTTTTCCGTCGTGGCGGCCACCGTCTGGGAGCTGCTGAGCAGCGGAGCGGCATGGGAGCATGGGTCGGCCAGCCTGAGCCGCTCGCTGTCGGGCCTGCTGCTGGCGGCCGCGGGCGGCATCGCGCTCGGCCTGCTGATCGGCTGGTTCCGCCGCGTCGAGGCGCTGCTCGATCCGCTGCTGCAGCTGTTCCGGCAAATATCGGCGTTCGCCCTGCTGCCCGTATTCATCCTCTTCCTCGGCATCGGGGAAGCGTCCAAGACGGCGATCATCCTCTGGGCGTCGTTCTGGCCGATCCTGCTGAACACGGTGGGCGGGGTGCGCTCCGCCGACAAGCTGCTGATCGACTCGGCCCGCTCGATGGGCGCGTCGCAGGCGTACTTGTTTTTCCGGGTCATCCTGCCGTCGGCGGCTCCGAGCATCTTCACCGGCATCCGGCTCGGCGGAGCGAACTGCATCACGGCGCTCGTCGCCGCCGAGATGATCGGGGCTTCGGCGGGACTCGGCTTCTACACGCTCAACTCGCAGGAGATCTTCCAGATCCCCGACATGTATGCCGGCATCCTGCTGCTCGCGGCGATGGGCCTGCTGCTCAATTACGTCCTGGCTTGGGTGGAAAGGCGGTTCACGCGCTGGCGGAGAGGTCTGGCCGCTCATGGCTGAGGAAGGCCGGCCCGACCGGCAGCGCTGGAGCGATCCGCTGGCATCGGCTTCGCTGCCGGCCGGACTTCCGTCGTGGCCGGACGGATGCGGCGCCTCGGACCGCGCAGCCGCGGAGGCTGCCGGCGGCGCTTCGCAGCTTGCGGCGGCGGAGGAGAGCGGCGGACGCCGGCGCGGCGCTCGGCTGCGGTCCGGCAAGCGGCCCGGCGGCCGGACTGGACCGGCATCGCCTTGGCGGCTGGCCGCGCTGGTCGCCGCGAGCATCGCGCTGCTGGCGCTCGCAGGCTTCGGCAGACTGCCCGGCCTCGCCGGCGGAAGCGCGGGCGGCGGCCTCGGCAGCAGCTCCGGCAGCGGAGAATCCGCATGGGCGGATCGCAGCCTCGACCCGAAGCGGCTGACGATCGGCTACGTCAAAGACAGCCCGCGCGTGCTGCTGCGCGAGGACGAGGCGCTGCGGCAGGCTGCCGCGGCTGCGGGCGTCAAGCTCGCCTGGCGCGAGTACGTGGACAGCGCCGCTCTCGTGCGGGCCGTGCAGAGCGGCGAGGCCGACTTCGGCGAGGCGGACGATGCGGCGCTGGCGAGCCTGCATGAAGCCGGCGACGGGCTGCGGGCGCTGGCGGCGGAGCCGTCCAACCCGCAGGCCTATGCGATCGTCGCCCGCGAGGGAAGCGAGCCGGGGGACGTCGCCGGGCTGCGCGGGCGGACGATCGGCTACGTGCCGCGCAGCAACAGCCACGCGCTGCTGCTGCAGGCGCTGCGCCAAGCCGGCTTGTCCGAGGCGGAGGTCGAGCTGCGGCCGCTGTCGCCGGTGGAGCTGATCCGCTCTTTTCGCAAAGGAAGCCTCGACGCATGGGCGGCGCAGGAGCCGGAGCTGACGCGGCTGGAGTCGCTGGACGCCCGCGTGCTCGCGGACGGACAGGCGATCGCGGGCGCCGTCGGCCTGCGCGAGCTGCTGCTGACGACGGCCGAGAACGAGGCGAGCCGCGGCGAGCTGCTGGAGGCGGTCGTCTGGGCGTACGGCATGCAGGACGAGTACCTGCTGCGCGACTATCATGACGCGGCGGAGCGGCTCAGCGAGCAGACGGACGTCACGCATCTGCAGTGGCTGCGCCTGTTCGAGCGCAAAAGCTTCGGCACCGCTCCGCTGCTGCCCGGCATCCAGGCGGAGGAGCAGCGGCTCGCCGACGCGCTGGCCGAGCTCGGCCTCCGCGCGAGCCCGATCGACATGACGGAGCTGCTGCGAGCTCCGGAATAAGATTCCCCATGCTTAATATCGAAAGAAGCGTTCCAATCGGCTCGAAAGTGCCGGGCGGAACGCTTCTTTATTTCATGAGCTTCACTCTCGCAGCGCCGGCATCATGTCGAGGCATGCAAGCCTGACAGCGGGATTGCATAGACGCTCTAGCGATACGGAGAAGCCTTATTTTGTCGAATCGGAGGTTTTTGGCAATCTAATGATACTGGCGAGCGCTATTCAGTCGTTTCGGCATGGCAAAAGCTCTTTTTTGGAGCAATAAGCTCGCTGAGTATCGTTACGTTTTTAACGAGCCTCTTTTGAAGGAAATAACGTCTGTGAGTATCGTTGGAGATGCGGGTGGAGGGGGCCGACGGGAGGGCGCTGCTGGGGCGGGCTGCTCTAGAAATCGGGCTGCTTTAGAGATCGGACTATGGTCGATTCCGCGCGATGCAGGCATGCCGCCTTGATCTGGCGTGCCGCGAGGATGCAGGCGTCCGCCTTAATCGGGCGTGCGTCGCGATGCTGGCGTGTCGCCTTGATCTGGCATGCCGCCTTGATGCAGGCATGCCGCTCGACGCTGGCGTCCCGCCTGGGCGCAGGGCGTCGCGTCCCGGTTAGGCTCAGCCTGCTTTCTTATGGTAAAGTAATAAGATACTGCCTCATAAGGCTGTTCATTCGCTGAAGGAGCTTGATGGAATCATGGAGATTTTTCTGCTGACGATGGCGCTGCTGGTCATGATCGGAGCCTCGAACGTCATCCAGCGCCTCATCCCGTTCGTTCCGGTGCCGATCATCCAGATCGGGCTCGGCATCGCGGCGGCGTACATGCCGTTCGTGCATCATGTGCCGTTCGAGCCGGAGCTGTTTTTCGTGCTGTTCATCGCGCCGCTGCTGTTCAATGACGGCAAGATCACCCCGCGCGAGGAGCTGTGGCGGCTGCGCTCGCCGATCCTGCTGCTGGCGCTGGGCCTCGTCTTCGCGACCGTGCTGCTCGTCGGGCCGTTCATCCACTGGCTGATCCCGGCCATTCCGCTGTCGGCCGCGTTCGCGCTCGCCGCGATCCTGTCGCCGACCGACGCGGTCGCGGTCGGCTCGATCTCCGGCCGGGCCAAGCTGCCCGGCGGCATCCTGCGCCTGCTCGAGGGCGAGGCGCTCATGAACGACGCCTCCGGCCTCGTCGCGTTCAACTTTGCGATCGCGGCGACGGTGACGGGGTATTTCTCGATCACGCATGCGGCCGGCAGCTTCATCGTCATCGCGCTCGGCGGACTCGCCGTCGGCGCGGCGCTCGGCTTCGCCGCCGTCTGGCTGCGGGTGTGGCTGCGGCGCTGGGGGATGGAGGACATCACCGTCCACATGCTGATCCTCATCCTGACGCCGTTCCTCATCTTCCTTGCCGCCGAGCATCTGCATGTGTCGGGCATCCTCGCCGTCGTCGCGGCGGGCGTCGTGCATGCCGTCGAGCGCGACCGGATGGGACCGTCGACGATCCGCCTCAACGTCGTGTCCGACAGCACCTGGTCGGTCATCCTGTTCTGCCTGAACGGCCTCGTGTTCATGCTGCTCGGCTTCGAGATTCCGGCCGTCATCACGAAAATATGGGAGGATCCGAATTACCACAACGGCCAGGTCATCGGCTATATCTTCGCGATTACGGCGCTGCTGCTGGCGCTGCGCTTCGTCTGGGTATGGGCGAGCGACCGCCGCTGGAAGCCGGCGCTGCTGACGGCGCTGTCCGGCGTGCGGGGAGCCGTGACGCTGGCGGGCGCGTTCTCGATCCCGCTGCTGCTCGGCGACGGCTCGCCGTTCCCGGAGCGCAGCCTCATCCTGTTCATCTGCGCCGGCGTCATCCTGCTGACGCTCGTCATCGCGAGCGTCTTCCTGCCGCTGCTCACCCGCGAGCCGGGGGCGGCGCCGAAGGTCGGCGCGGAGGCCGCCGCCAAGGAAGCGGAGCGGCGGGCGCGCATCAAGGTGCTGGAAGCCGGCCTGAGCACGGTGCAGGCCGAGATGCGAGAGGACAACCAGGCGGCGGCGCTTGCGATCAAGGCCGATTACGCCCAGCGGCTGCAGGAGCTGCGCATCGGCCTGGCGGCCGACACGGAGTCCCGCTCGGCGGTCGTGCCGCTGCGGCTGGAAGCGCTGGAGGCCGAGCGCCGGCTCGCCCGCGAATGGCTGGCCGACGGGCGCATCACGCCGCAGCTGGAGGAGGCGTTCCAGTCGTCGCTGAACCGCGTCGAGCTGGCGCTGACGAACCGCTTCAAGCTGCTGGCGGCGCTGCTGTACGGCTTGTTCATCCGGCTGTTCACCAAGCGCGGCCGCCTGCGCAAGGCGCGTCTGAAGGCCGAGCGGGTGAAGGAAGAGTACAAGGATCTCAAGCAGGCGGCCATCGGCGCCTCGATCGAGCGCCTGCGCGAGCTTGAGGGCGAGTACAGCCCGGACCTCATCCAGGCGATGCTGGGCCATTATCGCGAGATGGCGCTGCGCCTGCGCGGAGACCGGTTCGGGCGGGGCGAGACGGGCACTGCCGCCGAGCGCCGCGAGCTGGAGCAGAAGGCGGTGCAGGCCGAGCGCAACGAGATCCAGCGGCTGTTCGAGGAAGGCGGCATCGACCGCAAGCTC
This sequence comes from Paenibacillus sp. FSL W8-1187, assembly GCF_037965485.1. Lineage (NCBI taxonomy): Bacteria > Bacillati > Bacillota > Bacilli > Caryophanales > Paenibacillaceae > Paenibacillus > Paenibacillus sp. FSL W8-1187. Next base: position 4,448,588 of record NZ_CP150181.1, on the reverse strand, counting down.
GCGGCCAAGCTGCGCGTGTACGTCAATTATCGCGAGGCGAGCCTGCACGAGAACGAGCAGCTCGGCACGCACGCGGCCCACTGACGGCCGCCGCCGCATCCGTTCCTTGCAGTCCCGTTCTCGGCCAAGGCCGAGGACGGGACTGCTTTTTGCTTGGACATCCGCAGGGAAGCGGCTCTCGCGGAGAGCATGCTATAATGGCGCCAGGATCTTGAAAAGGAGCATCGTCATGAGACTGGAATTCAGCGAGAACGGATATGCCGTGTCGACGGAAGGGGTGTCGATCGAGCTCCTGCCGAAGGAATATGCCCTGCTTCGATTCCTTAGCCGCAACCAGGGGCAGGCCTTCAGCCGCGAGCAGCTGCTCGACCGCGTATGGCCGCGCGAGTATCCGGTCGAAAGGACGGTCGACGACCATATCTACCGGCTGCGCAAAAAGCTGGCCCCGCTCGACGGAGTCGAAATCCGCACCGTGCGGGGCTTCGGCTATGTCCTGACCATCGGCGGCGGCGGCGGCGATCCGGGCAAGCCCTCCGCGCAGGACGGAGAGCTGCAGGAGCAGATGCGGGAGATTTTCGTCAAATACCATCGCTACGGCCAGGGCAAGTCGATGCTGGCGCTGGCCCGCCAGCAGGATGTGCTCGGGTTCGAGCTGGACCCGTTCTATGCCGTCTACACCCGCTTCGTGCAAGGCGACGTGCAATGGCTGCTGGACGGCGGCGGCCTGAGGCCGCCGGAGCGGCTGTACTGGCTGCTGCTGTTCTTCCTGTTCGCCGGCAAGCCCGAGGAAAGCCTCGCCTACTGCGAGCGGGCGCTCGCCTCCGGACGGCTGCCGGAGAGCCAGCATCGCGAGGTGGAGCTGCTCAACATCCTGGATCTGTATGCGGCGTCGGGCCGGCCGGAGGCCGCGCTGGAGCGGCTCCGGCACACCCGGGAGCGGATCGCCCGCGATCCCGGCTTCAAGAGCTTCGAGACGCCCGCGGCCGTCTCCGAGCTGTACGCCCGGCTCTACATGGAGACGGACGATGAGCGGCTTCAGGCTCTGGAAGCCCGCATCGAAAGGCTGCTGGCCGAACAGCCCTTCCTGAGGGAGATCGGCAGCTTCCAGATCGTCAGCGGGCTGAGGCGCCTGCGCGCCGGCGACCGCAAGGCGGGGGAGGCGAGGATCGACGAGGGGCTCGGCGTCCTGGACATCTCCGGCTTCGTGCCGATCAAGCTGCTCGGACTGTTCCGCATCGTGCAGCTCTGCCGGCAGATGCCGGTCCCCGGCGCGGCGGCCGCCGTCCGCCGGTACGAGGGGCAGTTCGCGGAGGAGTCCGCCCGCTGCGGCCTGCCCGGCCTGCTGAGCCGGATCGGACGGGAGCTCGAGGCCGGACTGCAGGGCTGATTTCAGCGGCGCGCCCCGGACGGATTTTTTGGCGCTCCTCTGATCATCCTCTGACATTCCGCCGCTAAAGTGGATCTCAACCAACGGCTTCCCGCCGGACAGGAGAGATCCGCCATGACCCATCCATCCGCAGCAGGCCGCGGCCTGCTGGCCAACAAGGCGTAATGGCGCGTCTTGGGCGCCTATACGTTCGCCGTCTTCGGCGACTGGTTCGACATGATCGCCATCCAGGTGCTCGTCGCCTACCGCTGGGGAGCGAGCCCGCTCATGCTGGCTCTCATCCCCGTCAGCCTCGCTCTGCCCGGCATCGCGTTCGGCTCCTTTGCCGGCGTCATCGCCGACCGGGTCGACAAGCTCAAGCTGATGCGCCTTTGCGATCTGGCTACGGCGCTGCTGACGGCCTCTTTGCTGCTCGCGCCGAACCTATACGCGCTCTTGCCGCTGCTCGCCCTGCGGTCGGCCGTCTCCTCGCTGAATGTGCCGGCCCAGCAGGCGCTGACCCGCAGCCTCGTCCGCGAGGATCAGCTGCTGCAGGCCTCCTCGCTGAACGGCCTCGTGAACCAAAGCTCCAAGATCGCCGGACCTCTGCTCGGCGGACTGACGCTGAGCGTCCTTTCGCCGGGCTGGTGCATCGCCCTCAATGCCGTCCTGCGGCTGCTCTCCTGCCTGCTGCTGCTCTTCGTCAGGCCGGAGGCCGCGGCGTCCGGCTCCGCCCGCGGCGCTGGGGCGCCGGCGGGCGCCGGCGATGGCGGCCCTCCGCCGATTCCGGCCCGGCAGATGTGGCGGGAGGGCTGGAGCTTCATCCTCCGCTCGCGCCTGCTGCGCAATACGATGCTGTTCGGCCTGGCGGGCACGCTGCTCATCCAGATCGTCGACTTCCAGTTCGCCAGCCTGTTCCTCGCGATCGCCCCTGAGCGGGACGAGCTGCTGGGCTGGCTCATCGCCGCGGCGGGCGCCGGAGCGGTGGGCATGATCGCCCTGATGAACCGCGCCGGAGCGAAGCTCAGCCACGGCGTCCGGCTCGGCGGAGGCTACGCGATGATCGGCGCTGCCATCGCCGGGCTCGGCCTGCTGCAGCCCGGCGTCGACGCGCTGCCGGTCCTGCTGCTCGGCCTGCTGCTCGGCGCCGGCAACGGCATGTTCATGGTCGCCTTCAGCTATTGCCTGCAGAAGGAGACGCCTCCCGCCATGACGGGAAGGGTGTTCGGCATCCAGAGCATGGTGCTGGGCACGGTCATGATCGTGGCGCCGCTGCTCGGCGGGCTGCTCGTCGGCCTGGCCGGACCGCGCCTCATCTTTGCCGGTCTCGGAGCCCTGATCGCGGTCGTCGGCGTCGGAGGCCTGCTGCTCGCAGGCCGGCTGTGGCCGGCCGCGGCGCCCGTCCAGAGCCCACCTCCCGTCCGCGCGGCCCAAGGCTGAGCGCCGCTGACGGACGCGCGCCGCCGCTCCTGCGTCGTCGACGCCATGCGAAAAAAGACGCCTCATCGAATCGTCATCGGCTCGGCCCCCTGGGGGGCGCCGATGTCCATTCGGCGGGGCGTCTTTCCTTTTCCGCGGCGGTCAGCTCATGTTTTTTCCGTAGAAGATCTCATCCATCTCGGCCTTGAGCTTCTCCGTGATCTCGTCCTGCTCGGCGCGGCTCAGCTTGTCCCGGGTGTAGCCGAACAAGTAGTTGTCGAGGTCGAACTGCTTGAGCTTGCACTTCGTGTGGAAGATGTTCTCCTGATAGACGTTGACGTCGATCATATGGAACAGATCCTGCGCCTCGTCGGGAATGTAGTTCTGGATGGAGCTGATGTCATGGTCGATGAACAGCTTGTGCCCGGTAATGTCGCGCGTGAAGCCGCGCACCCGGTAGTCGATCGTCATGATGTCGGTATCGAACGAGGAGATCAGGTACGTCAGCGCCTTCAGCGGGCTGATCTCGCCGCAGGTGGAGACGTCGATGTCCGCGCGGAACGTGCTGATGCCCTCGTCCGGATGGAACTCGGGATACGTGTGCACGGTGATATGGCTCTTGTCGAGCTGCAGCACGACGTTGGCCGGCATCGGGCCCGGCGACTCGTCGAACGCTTCCTTGGGCACCTGGACGACCGGTCCCTCGGAGACGAGCAGCGTCACGCTCGCGCCCTGGGGCTCGTAGTCCTGCTTGGCCGTATTCAGCACATGCGCGCCGATGATGTCGGCGACATGGCGGAGGATGCCGTCGAGCCGATCCGAGTTGTACTGCTCGTCGATGTAGGCGAGATACGCCTCGCGCTCTTCCTTCGTGCGCGTGTAGCAGATGTCGTACATGTTGAAGCTGAGCGACTTCGTCAGGTTGTTGAAGCCATGCAGCTGAATCACTTGCTCGTGCGTCAGTTTCATCCGGCAGTCCTCTCCTTCGCTGCGATAAGTCCGTCTTCCTTATTACCCGGCCGCGGCAAAATGACCCAAAGGCCCCGAGCGCCGGCGCTCAGCCCTGCGCCTTCGGCACCGGCGGCACGGCCGCATCGGCGCCGTCCTTGCCGGACGCGCCGCCGCCGGCGCGCGGCCGCCGCAAGCGGGCGGCGGCCGGATCGAGCCGGCGCTGGAGCGCTCCGAGGCCGATGTCGGCTACGATCGCGAGCAGCGCGGCCGGCAGCGCGCCGGAGTAGATGCGCAGCGAGTTCTGGCCGTTGATGCCGGCGTACACCTCGCGGCCGAGGCCGTCGCCGCCGACGAGCGGCGCGATCGTGGCGACGCCGATGGCGATGACGGCCGCGACGCGCAGGCCGGTCATCATGTACGGCAGCGCGAGCGGCACGCGCACGCGCCACAGCTGCTGCCAGCGGCTCATGCCGACGCCGCGCGCGGCGTCGATCAGGCTGCCGCTCACCTGCTGCAGCCCGACGTAGGTGTTGCGCACGATCGGGTTGAGCGAGTAGAGGAACAGCCCGGCCATCACGGTCGCGTTGCCGAGTCCCATCCACAGCATGAGCAGCACGAGCATGGCGAGCGAGGGCACGACCTGCAGGATGCCGGTCACGGCGAGGACGAGGCGCGCCGTCCAGCGGCCGCGCATGCACAGGATGCCGAGCGGCACGCCGGCCAGCAGGGCGAGCCCGACGCCGGCGGCGACCATCTGCACATGCTGGAGGAAGTATTCGCCCATGAGCCCGCGGTTGCGCCAGAAATAGTCCGCGAAGTCGGCGAACGTCATGTCCGGTTCCGTCACTTCGGAATCAGCCCTTTCTGCTTCAGGTAGGCGAGGGCGACCTCGCGCTCGCTCTTTTTCTCGATGTCGACCTGGTAGTTGAGCCCGATCATCGTCTCCGCGTCGATCGCGCCGATCAGCGGCCGCAGCGCCTCCTTGACGCCGGGATGGAGCGCCTCCATCTCCTTGCGCATGACCGGCGAGGCGTCATAGGGCGGGAAGAAATGGCGGTCGTCCTGCAGCGTCTGGAGATCGAACGCCTTGAGCCGGGCGTCGGTGGAGTAGGCGAGCACGATGTCGACCTGCTCGTTCTTGACCGCCGTATAGACGAGGCTCAGCTCCATCGGATACGCCTTGGCGAACGAGATGCCGTACTCCTGCCGGAAAGCCGGATAGCCGTCGCTAGCCCGCTCCAGCCAGGACGTGTCGACGCCGAAGCGCATCGAGGCCGCGTCGGGCTTGATGTCGGAGATGCTGCGATAGCCGCTGGCCTCCGCGACCTGGCGGCGCACGGTGAAGGCGTATGTGTTCTCGAAGCCGAGCGGATCCATCCAGTCGAAGCCGTAGTAGCGGTCGAAGCCCTCCTGCGCCTGCCGCAGCACCTCGGCGCGGTCCTTGGTCAGGCTCTCCAGCGGGAAGTGGTTGTTGAAAATCTCGCCCGAATACAGCGTCGCCAGGTCGATGTCGCCGCGGTCGAGCGCGCTGAAGACGAGCGGGCTGGCCGCCAGGTCGGGAATGACCTTGACGTCGAGGCCGGTCTTCTGCTCGATGAGCGCCTTGTACATCTCGGCGAGGATCTTCGTCTCGGTGAACGTCTGCGCCCCGATCCGCAGGTCGGGCCGGGCGCCGCAGCCGGCTCCCGCCAGCGTCAGCAGCAGGACGAGGCAGGCGCTCGCCGCCGTCCTCGCTGCCCGAGGCTTGCCGGCCAGAGCCTTTAGAGCCGTCGCTGTCTTCGGCCAGCGCCAGCCGCAGCGTCCCTTGTCCGTGCCGCGCTCGCCGCATCGCCGTGCCAGGCTCATGCCGCCGCACCTCCCCGCAGGCCGAAGCGGCGTCCGAGCGCGGATTCGAGCCAGCCGAGCAGCAGGTCGGCGGCGAGCGCCAGCACGATCGCGCCGAGCGCGCCGGCGACGATCAGATACGGCTGGTTGACGCCCATGCCGGAGACGATGAGCTGGCCGAGGCCGCCCGCGCCGACGAGCGTGGCGAGCGTCGCCCAGCTGATGACGTACACCGTCGTCAGCCGGATGCCCGACATGATGTACGGCACGGCGAGCGGCAGCTGCACCCGCAGCAGCCGCTGGGCGGTCGAGTAGCCGAGGCCGCGCGCCGCCTCCAGCACATGCGGATCGACGGAGCGGAAGCCCTCGTACGTGTTGCGCAGCACCGGCATGATCGAGTAGAGCAGCAGCGCGAGCACCGCCGGGCGCGCCCCGATGCCCATGAGCGGGATGAGGATGGCGAGCAGCGCCAGGCTCGGGATCGTCTGCAGCAGGTTCGCAAGGAAAAAGACGGCGCTGTTCAGCCAGCCGATCCGGCTGTAGACGAGCAGCACGCCGAGCGGGAGCGAGATCGCCGAGCCGATGAGCACGGCGATCAGCGACAGCGTCAGATGCTCGCGCAGCGCGAGCAGCAGGTCCGGCAGCCGCTCGCCGAGAAACTCAAAAAAAGAGAGGCCGGCGCTCATGAGTGCTCCTCCCGATTGCCGCCTTGCGGGCCGAGGCCGGTAGAGGAGCCAGGCTCCTCCCCGTTGTCGCCATGCGGCAGCTTCTCCGCCAGATGCCGCACGACGCTGCCGCGCGTGATGAGGCCGATGAAGCGGCTGCCCTCGTCGATGACGGCGACGTTGTGCAGCCGGTGGCTCGCCAGCAGCTCGACCGCCTGCGTCAGCGGCGTGCCGGACTGCACGGAGTAGCGCACCGGCATCATGACGTCGGCGACCGTCTTGTCCTCGTCGCCGTAGCTGTCCATCACGTTGTAGATGGATACGCTGCCGAGCAGCTTGCGCTGGCGGTCGACGACGTAGAGCGAGTCGACCTTGCGCCGCTCCATCGTCGTGATCGCCTCGGCCAGGCCGCGTCCCGGATAGGTGACGGCCGGCTGCGTCACCATGACGTCGTTCACCGTCGGCCCGTCGGCCATCACGAAGCCGCCGAGATCCGGTCCGGCCTCGCGCTCGGCGACGTCCGCCGCTCCGCCAGCCTCGAGCCGCTTCTGCCCGATGAACGTGCGCACGAAGTCGTTCGCCGGACGCCGCAGCATGCGGTCCGGCGTGTCGCTCTGCACGACCTCGCCGTCCTTCATGAGCACGATCCGGTCGGCGATCTTGAGCGCCTCGTCCATGTCGTGGGTGACGAACACGATCGTCTTGTGCAGCTCCTGCTGGAGCCGCGCCACGTCCTCCTGCAGCTGCTCGCGGCTGAGCGGATCGAGCGCGCTGAACGGCTCGTCCATCAGGATGATGTCGGGATCGGCCGCCAGCGCGCGCACGACGCCGACCCGCTGCTGCTGTCCGCCGCTCAGCTCCGACGGATAGCGGTCGCGGTACAGGTCGGGCTTCAGCCCGACCATGTCGAGCAGCTCGTCGACGCGCCGGGCCGTCTTGTCCGCGTCCCAGCGCTTCAGCCTCGGCACGACGGCGACGTTGCGCCCGATCGTCATATGCGGAAACAGGCCGACGCTCTGGATGACGTAGCCGATGCTGCGCCGCAGCTCGACCGGATCGATCGAGCGGATGTCGCGGCCGCCGATCTCGACCGTGCCGCTCGTCGGCGAGACGAGCCGGTTCACGAGCCGCATCGTCGTCGACTTGCCGCAGCCGCTCGGGCCGATCAGCACGGTCATTTCGCCTTGGCGGAATTCGAGATTGATGTTCTTGAGGGCATGAAAGCCGTCGTCATAGCGTTTGTTCACGTCGCGGATCTGGATCATCGTCATCCTCGCTTCACCTCCGGATGCGGCTTCATGCCGCGCATGCGATGGGTAAAGTATGTTCCTGATGCTGGAGCTTCATCCGTCCGCTCCCTGCCTCGCCTCGCCGGCCGCCGAATTGGCGCCGCGGAATCGGAACATGCTACAATTTAGCAATCGGGGAAAGGGGGGACGGAGCATGGAGCAGCAGCTTCCGCCAAAGATGACGGTGTACCATGTCGCGGGCGTCGCGACGTATCCGTCCACCTTTTACGAATGCCGGCGCCGCCTCGAGCGGCTGCTCGGCTTGATCGGCACGGAGGCCGAATTCGAGACGCTGTTCCCCTACGGCGACTATTCGCGGAGCCTCTGGCGGCAAGTGTGGGAGGTCCGCTCCGACCTGGCGCGCCGCGTGCTGCCCTCGCGGATCGGCGGGCGCTCGATGGTCAAGGAGATCGAGCGCACCTACGGCGGGGCTGGCCCGATTCTGTTCATCGGGCATAGCGGAGGAGGGCTGGCCGCCTATCAGGCCGCCCGCCTGCTCCATCAGCGCGGCGTGGACGCCGAGCTGCTGCGCGTCGCCCAGGTCGGCTCGCCCAAGACGCCGATCGACGACGCGCTGCAGGCGTCGGTCGCGTATTTCTACGCGGTCGACGCCGCCGGCAAGCCGGACGATCCGATCACGCGCATCGGCGGCTGGGGCGGCTGGCGGTCCGTTCCCGGACGGATGCCGCAGTGGAGCCGCGTCCGCCATGCGCCCGGCCATGTGGAGGGGCTGCCGGTCATCGGCGGGCATACGAACTATTTCCGGCATCAGCTTCCCTATGTGGACGCCAGCTCGCGCAGCAATCTGGAAAAGACCGTCGACGCGATCTATTCCTGGTTGAAAGCCGGCTATTCGTCCGCTACACTTATAAAAGGTTAGCTGATTCAATAAAGAAAGGGGAATCTTCCATGCAGGCCATTATCCGCAACGAGGACCGGTACCACCGCGAGAGCGACTGGCTGAAAAGCAGCTTCAGCTTCAGCTTTGGGGAGTTTTACGACGAGGCGAATCGCAGCTTCGGGCCGCTGTGCGTATTCAACGAGGACATCATCGCCGGGGGCAAAGGCTTCGGCGCGCATCCGCACCGCGAGATGGAGATCGTCTCCGTCGTCCTGAGCGGCCGGCTGAAGCATGAGGACAGCGCGGGCAACAGCGCCGTCACGACCTATGGGGGAGTGCAGCGGATGACGGCCGGCACCGGCATCGTGCACTCCGAGGTCAATCCGGATCCGGAGGAGCCGGTCCATCTGCTGCAAATCTGGCTCGCCCCGCAGACGCGGCGGCTCGAGCCTTCCTATGAGACGAGCGTCTTCGATCCCAAGTCGGCGCGCGGCCAGCTGCTGCCGATCGTTTCCCGCGATGCGGCCGGACCGGGAGCGGCCGCCATTCATCAGGACGTGACGTTTTATCTGACCGTGCTGGACGAGGGAATGACGGTCGAGCATTTCACGCGCGAGGAGCGGCTGCTGTATCTGTTCGCCATCGACGGCCAAGTGGAGATCGAGGGCATCGGCGAGCTGTTCAAGGGCGATACGCTGCGGGCGGACGGCCTGTCGCGGCTCTCCCTCAAGGGCGGCGCGGGCGGCGGCCGGCTGCTGCTGCTGGACATGGGCGCGGGCGCGCCGGCCGGGGGAGGAGAGGGCGCATGAGCGAAAAGCGCAGCGAGAAGCTGCTCATCAAGCTCGTCATCGGCCGGACGCTCATCGACACGGCCGAGCACAAGCTCTCCGCGCATGTCGAGGAAGGCGGCCGCGGCTGGATCATCACCGTCAGCGCGCTGACGCCGCGCGAGGCCGACTATATCGGAGCGAACGTCGGCCAGCTGAACTTTTTCCACTTCATTACGGAGGCGGACGGCGGCGAGGAGCGCATCCGCAAGTTCTGGCTGTATGATCTGGACGAGCCTGCCTATCAGTACGACCCGGCGACGGGCGAGGCGATCTTCGAGGTGAACGCCAGAGTGGCGTATTCCAACGAGCGGGTGTAGACTTTAAGGACGAGCCGCTCGTCTAACGAGCGATGCCGGAACCGCCCAGGCCCAAGCGCCATAGGATGGAGCAAGACCGGAAAGGAGGGGCCCCATGGCCAACACGCATACGTACACCCGCCGCGAGGAGGTCGCGAACGCGATCACCCACGGCATCGGCACGGCGCTCAGCATCGCGGCGCTCGTCGTGCTCATCGTCTTCGCCGCCTGGAAGGGGACGGCGATGCATGTCGTCAGCTTCACGATCTACGGCACGGCGATGCTGCTGCTGTACACGGCTTCGACGCTCGTGCACAGCTTCCGCGACGGACGGATGAAGGACATTCTCGAGGTGCTCGACCACTCGTTCATCTATGTGTTCATCGCCGGCACGTACACGCCGCTCGTGCTGCACACGATCGGCGGATCGCTCGGCTGGACGCTGTTCGGCATCGTCTGGGGGATCGCCGTCGCCGGCGTCGTGTTCAAGGCGTACTTCACCAAGCGCTTCCTGTTCACGTCGACGCTGCTGTACATCCTGATGGGCTGGATCGTCGTCTTCGCCTGGGGCCCTCTTACCGCGAGCCTCGCTCCGGCGGGCCTGACGCTGCTGATCGCCGGCGGACTGCTGTATACGGTCGGCACGGTGTTCTACGTCTGGCGCAGCTTCCCGTACCATCACGCCGTCTGGCATCTGTTTGTGCTGGCGGGGTCGATCGCGCATTTCTTCACGATCCTGCTGTACGTGCTTCCCCGCTGATCGGGGAGGCTCCCTATCCTAAAAGAGCCCGCCGCTCCAGCTTCCGATCCTCTTGGGTCGGGAAGCCGAGCGGCGGGCTGTTTTGGCTGCTGCCGGTCGAAAGCTGTTCAGATCATGTCGAAGTCGATGATCCGCCAGTGATGCTTGATCGCCTGCTCGAGCCGGAGCTTGTCGCGCTCGCGGAACAGCTGCGCGATCAGCCGATGCTCGGCGTTGACCTGGCGGAGCAGCGACGCGAGCCGGCCCTTGTCGTCGCTGGCGTAGCTCTGGCGCATGAAGCCGTTCTTGAGCGAGTGGAGGCTGTCGACGAGCGGCGAGTTGCCGCAGCGGTTCTGGTAAAAGTCGTGGAATTCCGCCTGGCGGGCATAATAGCCGCCGAAATCATGGGCATCGAGATCGTCCTCGATCGCCTCGACGATCCGGTCGAGCTGCTTCCAGTCGCGTTCCTCCAGCCGTTCGCAGGCGAGCGAGGCGGCGAGCGCGTCGAGCGTGCCGAGCAGGAGGGAGTAATCCTCCTTCTTCTTGCGGTCGAACGCCTTCACCGTGAAGCCCCGACGCGGCAAGTAGTCGAGCAGATTGTCCGAAGACAGCTGGAAAAGCGCCTCCCGCGTCGGCGTGCGGCTGATGTCGAGCCGCTTGCAGATTTCCGCCTCGTTGATCTTGGAGCCGGGCTGCAGGCTGCCGTCCTGAATGCGCTGCGCGATATATTCGTAGACATGGTCCTTCAACGATTGATACTTGAGCTGCATGCCGAAGACTCCTTTGCGGCGTAATGGCGATCATCCTGCTATGTATGGTTATGCAATATAATGTATACAAATGATCTACCGTCATCATATCACTGCCTCCTTGCCTCATCAAGCTTCTTTCCGTCTGAAATGGAAATAAAAGGCGGGCCTGGGGGGCCGCCATCGGAAACGTCTGAAAATTCCGTTGATGGTTTTCGAATCCTATGTTATGATCTCTTCCATAACTCTCTCTTTTTTTTGATTCAGACTGAATATTGTATACATAGGGGTGAGCCGGCGGCGACCCGGACGCTGGGACAACCGCCCCATTCGGGCGCAGCAGGAATCGGACAAGCGCTGTCCGAATAGGATAGAGCAGCCCATTCTTTGCTCGAATTCGAGCAGCGGGGATTTTCGCTGGAAGACGCTTTTCCGCCTGGATGCCGAGGGCATGCAGGTTTTTTACCGGCATGATTTGTATACAAAATACAATATGCATATTGATGCAGACGGGAGAGGATTTATGAACTCGGCTCGCACGATTGAACTCTCGGAACGGTATGCGGCGCACAATTACCATCCGCTGCCGGTCGTCATCGAAGAAGCCCAGGGCGTCTGGGTGAAGAGCCCGGAGGGCAAGTCGTACATGGACTTTCTGAGCGCCTACTCCGCGCTCAACCACGGCCATCGCCATCCGAAGCTCGTCGCCGCGCTCAAGGAGCAGGCCGACAAGGTGACGCTGACCTCGCGCGCGTTCCACAGCACCGCCGCCGGCGAATTTTACGAGAAGCTGGCCCGCTATACGGGCAAAAGCCGCCTCATCGCCATGAATACGGGAGCGGAGGCGGTCGAGACGGCGCTGAAGGCGGTCCGCCGCTGGGCGTACCGCGTCAAGGGGGTGCCGGACGGCCAGGCGGACATCATCGTCTGCAGCGGCAATTTCCACGGACGCACGCTCGCCATCACCTCGTTCTCGTCGCATGAGGAGTACAAGAGCGGCTTCGGCCCGTTCCTGCCGGGCTTTACGATCGTTCCGTACGGCGATCTGGCGGCGATGGAGGCGGCGATCACGCCGCATACGGCGGCGATCCTCGTCGAGCCGATCCAGGGCGAGGCCGGCATCGTGCTCCCGCCGGACGGCTACCTGCGCGGCATCCGCGAGCTGTGCGACCGCCAGCGCGTGCTGATGGCCGCGGACGAGATCCAGACCGGCTTCGGCCGCACCGGCTATCCGTTCGCCTGCGACCGCGAGGGGGTCGTGCCGGATCTGTACATCATGGGCAAAGCGCTCGGCGGCGGCATCCTGCCGATCTCGGCCGTCGCTTCCAGCGATGAGGTGCTCGGGCTGTTCGAGCCCGGCTCGCACGGCTCGACGTTCGGCGGCAATCCGCTCGCCTGCGCCGTCTCGGCAGCCGCGCTGGACGTGCTGGAGGAGGAGGATCTCGCCGGCCGCTCGCTCCGTCTGGGCGGCCTCGTCATGGAGCGGCTGCGCGCCATGGGCAGCCCCGCGGTCAAGGAAATCCGCGGCAGCGGCCTGTTCATCGGCATCGAGCTGCAAGGTCCGGCGCGTCCGTACTGCGAGCAGCTCATGCAGCTGGGGCTGCTTTGCAAGGAGACGCATGAGAATACGATCCGGCTGGCGCCGCCGCTGACGATATCGGAGGAGGAGCTGGAGTGGGCGCTGGAGCGCCTGCGGCTCGTGCTCGTCGGCGACGGCCACGGACTGGATTGAAGCGGTTGACGTGAATGAATTGAATCTGACCTCGAGCTGAATTCGATTTCCATTCTATCGATAAAGGGGCAATCCGATATGTTCAGCTATGCCGAATCGTTCCACAGCCGCCCGGAAGCGGCGAAAAAAATCCAGCTGATCCATGCGCCGTTCTGGCTGGGAGGCGGAAGGGCGGGCGCCGAGCTCGGCCCGGAGAGCATCGTCGAGGCGGGCATGAAGCGCCAGCTGAAGCATATGGGCCTCGAGCTGGCGGAGGAGATCGTCGTCGATGTGCCGCGTCTCGCCGCCGAACCCGCGACCGCCGGGACCAAGATGAAATACTTGGCCGAGGTGAAGGAGATGGCGGGACTGCTCGGCGAGCAGGTGCACCGGGCGGCCGCGGGCGGACGCTTCCCGCTCGTCCTGGGAGGAGACCACAGCATCGCGATCGGCACGCTGGCCGGACTGACGGGGCATCGGGGCAATCTCGGGCTGATCTGGTTCGACGCGCACGGCGACTTGAACACGGAGGAGACGACGCCGTCGGGCAACATCCATGGCATGGCGCTGGCCGCCGCGATCGGGCGGGGCGGCTTCACGCTCGCCGACATCCCGGGCGCGGGTCCGTTCATCCGCAAGGAGAACGTCGTCATCATCGGCGCCCGCGACCTCGATCCGGGCGAAAGGGAATTCATCCGCGCGGAAGGCATCCGCTGCTTCACGATGCATGAGATCGACCGCATGGGCATCCATGCCGTCATGGAGCAGGCGATCGCCATCGCCGGCGACGGCACGGACGGCGTGCATGTCAGCTTCGACCTCGACGTGCTCGATCCGCTCGAAGCATGCGGCGTCGGCACGCCGGTGCCGGGCGGGCTGAACTACCGCGAAGCGCATTATGCGATGGAGCTGCTGGCCGAAAGCGGACTCGCCACGTCGCTGGAGCTGGTCGAGGTGAATCCGCTGCTCGACCCGAGCCGCCGCACGTCGCGGCTGGCCGTCGAGCTGGCCGCCTCGCTGCTCGGCAAGCGGATTCTGTAAGGCGGCGCGCCCGCAGCAGCGGCTGCGGGCGCCGCAGGCCAGCGCGCCAGGCGCCTGAGTGACGCGGGGCACGGCAAAGCGCCAACTAGTTTGCCTCTCGATTGGAGTGCGGGACATCGGCGGATGGAGTGAGGTCCGTTTTTACCCGTTGATTGGTTTACGGAACGCTAGCTGAGCGGATAGCGGCAACTCGCTGCTGGCTCATACGACGCGTGAAGGAAGTTTGAGCTCGCTACGCACGGTTTTTCCGCGCGTAGCGAACCAGACCGAGGGGGCAGGGCTCGCTATGCACAGTATTTCCGCGCGTAGCGGGCCAGGCCGAGGGAGCCGAGCTCGCTACGCACAGTATTTCCGCGCGTAGCGGGCCAGACCGAGGGAGCTGAGCTCGCTATGCACAGTATTTCCGCGCGTAGCGGGCCAGGCCGAGGGAGCCGAGCTCGCTACGCACAGTATTTCCGCGCGTAGCGGGCCAGACCGAGCGAGCTGAGCTCGCTACGCACAGTATTTCCGCGCGTAGCGCCCTCGATCTAGCGAGGCAATTCCTCCCGTGGCAGCTAAACCCGTCCATCTCCATCGCCGCCGCCATAGACGCGGCAGTTGCGTTCCGCATGCAACGGCATGCGTTCGGATAAGTTTGGTCTCGGAATCTATGAATAAAGATGCAGATTGATCTCGATTCGCGCCCGATCGCGATTTTTCGCTATTTTCTCAAAAAAGGGCTGGGCAGAAGGCGGGCGGGGTGTTATAATTTCTCCCATACAATATACAATGTTATGAATATTGTATACATAGCATTCAGCGAGCAAGGGGAAGAAGAGAGATTTCATTCGGGGAGGAATGAACGTTGGTCGAACAGAAGCGCAGCAAAAAGGCGAGAAAGCCGTTCCTGGCGGCAGTCGTCGCGCTGTCCGTCGCAGGCACGCTCGTATCTCCGGCTGGTTGGGCGGTCACAGCCTATGCCCAAGAAGCCGCAGTCGTCACGGAGCCGACAGCATTGCCTTACAACGTACTGGCGAGCACGTCGCTGCAGCCGGGACAAGCCGGCTACGACGCGTATGTGTATCTGAACCATCTGGCAGGCGCGATCGGTGCTCGTCCGGCGGGCTCGGCAGAGGAGCAAGCGGCCCGGGATTACATCAAGCTGCAGTTCGAGGACATGGGCTACAGCCCTACGGTCACGGAGTTCACGTATACGACGAAAACGACTCAAGGCAAGTCGAGCAACGTCGCCGCCGTCAAGCACGGCAAGTCGCCGCGCACGATCATCGTCGGCGCCCACTACGACAGCGTGAAGGCGCCGAGCAAGGGTGCCGACGACAACGCCTCTGGCGTCGCCGTCATGCTTGAATCCGCTAAAGCGGTATCGCAGCAGCAGGATCTGCCTTATACGATCAAGTTCGTCGCTTTCGGCTCGGAGGAAAACGGCCTGCAGGGCTCCAAAGCCTACGTCGCGGCCATGACCGAGGAAGAGAAGGCGAATACCGTCGCGATGATCAATCTCGACAGCCTCGCCGCCGGCGACAACATGTACGTCTACGGCAACGAAGGCGAGGCCGGCTTCGTCCGCGAGCAGGCGCTCGCCATCGCGCAGCGGCTGAACCTGGACCTGCAGACGCAGCTGGGCGAAAACGCCGAGTATCCGGCCGGAACGACAGGCGACTGGAGCGACCATGCGCCGTTCGAGGACGCGGGCATTCCGTACGGTTATCTGGAAGCGACCAACTGGAGCCTGGGCGACAAGAACGGCTACACCCAGACGGAGAAGGACGGCGAGATCTGGCATACGGGCAAGGATACGCTGGACTATTTGAACACGAACTATCCGGGCCGCATCGAGGAGCGCCTGAGCACGTTCGCGTCCGTGCTGACGCAGCTGCTTCGGGAAATCAAGGAGCCGGGCGCGAAGCTGGAGCTGAGCAGCGACAAGGCATCGCTGACGAAGAAAAGCGAGATCGAAGTCGAATTCACGGTGCCGAGAGGCTTTACCGTATCGGATGACACCTACTTGAACTGGAGCTTCGGCGGCAAGCCGCTGTCCGACTGGAAGCAGCGCGACGCCAGCGCCAAGCCGACGAGCAATGCCTTCATTTATTTGAAGGACAAGCCGGTCGTCGCAAACGGCAAGGTGACGGCGACGGTTGTGTTCGACCAGGCGTACAAGGTCAACAATCAGCCGTACGAGCAGCTGAACGTCTCGCCGTCGACGCTGCGCCGCGACTATCCGAGCCTGCTCGGCACGCATGAGCTGATGGTGACGGACAAGCAGGGCGAACGCATCGGCTCCGCGCCGATCAAGCTGAACGTGTACGACTCGTACCGCACGTACGACGAGATCCGTCCGGAGATCGACCGCATCACGGCCGAGGCCGAGTCCAAGCCGGGCCGCTATATTAAAACGGAGGTGCTCGGCAAGTCCGTGCAAGGCCGCGACATCAACTTCACCGTGCTGGCCAAGGACAAGGCGTCCGTCGACCAGTACGTGAACGAGACGCTGCCGCTCATGATGGACGATCCGGCCGCGCTGCAGGCGAAAATCCGCAGCGGCCAGCTGACCGGCTACAAGGTGCCGATCTGGATCAACAACATCCATCCGGACGAGGCGCCGGGCGTCGACGCGATCCTGAACTTCTTCGAGGAAATGACGAAGAAGGACGAGATTTCCTACGAGACGACCGATGCCAGCGGGCAGAAGCAGCAGGTGACGATCGACATCGACGAGGCGCTCGACAACGTCATCTTCCTGATGAACTTCACGCAGAACCCGGACGGGCGCTTCCTGAACACCCGCGCCAACGCCAACGGGTTCGACCTGAACCGCGACAACTCGTACCAGACGCAGCCGGAGACGCAAATCGTCGCCAGCGAGATCGCGAAATGGTCGCCGCTGTCGTTCCTGGACCTGCACGGCTTCGTGGGCGAGTTCCTGATCGAGCCTTGCACGCCGCCGCATGATCCGAACATCGACTACGACCTGCTCATCGACAGCATGGTCGAGCAGGCGGATGCGATGGGCCGCGCGGCGATCGCCAACACGTACTACGACAAGTACCATATCCCTTACCTTGAGGCGAAGAAGCTGGCCGAAGGCAAGGATGGCGAAGTGATCGCGAACGCGACCGGATGGGATGACGCATCTCCGGCCTACACGGCGGTGTACGCGATGCATCACGGAGCGCTCGGCCATACGATCGAGATTCCGGAGCTCAACGAGGAGTCGACGACGGCGCTGCTGTACACGCTGTTCGCCTCGACGGACTATGTGATCCACAACAAGGAAAAGCTGTTCCTGAACCAGCTTGAGGTATACAAGCGCGGCGTGGACAACGTTGACAGCCCGAACGTCGACAAGTATCTCGTGAACGCCGAGTACAAGCCGATCGGACGTCCGCGTCCGGAAGGCAAGAGCTTCTTCCCGGACTATTATGTGCTTCCTGTAGACGCATCGCTGCAAAAGAACGCGCTCGAAGCGGCCAACATGGCGAACTACCTCATCCGGGGCGGCGTGAAGGTCGAGCGCACGACCCGTCCGGTCCTCGCCGGCGGCGAGCTGTATCCGGCCGGCACGTACATCGTGCCGATGAACCAGGCGAAGCGCAGCTTCGCGAACCTGGTGCTGTACGACGGCATCGACGTCTCCGACTTCGGCGAGATGTACGCGGACATCGTGCAAAGCTTCTCTTATATGAGAGGATTCGACCGCTATGCCGTCTATGACAAAGGCGCATTCGCCGGCGCCACGGAGCGCGCGGCCAAGGCGGCCAAGCCGGCCAGCTCCCTCTCCGGCAGCGGCGACGCCTATGTCATCCGCAGCACGAACAACGACGCGGTCCGCGCGGTGAACGAGCTGACGGCGGCCGGCAAGACGGTCACGCTGCTGACGGCCGGCGGCGCGGGCTACGAGAAGGGCGACTACCTCGTCTCGTACGAGAGCCTGAAGCCGTTGCTCGCGAAGTATACGCTGCAAGCCGTCCGCTACCCGGGCGGAACGATCTACGGCAAGCCGCTGCCTGCGGTGAAGGTCGCCGCCTCCGGCGTGCCGGCGTTCGCCCTCAAGGATCTCGGCTTCAACGTGACGACGGACGCCGCTGCGAGCGACGTGCTCGTCAATACGTGGAACAAGCCGCTCGTCGAAGCGGGCAAGCCGTACATCGGCTACGGCCGCGCGGCGATGAGCACGCTGAAGACCTCCGGCCTGCTGCCGGGCTTCGACTTCAAGACGACGGGCAGCACGCATGAGGGCCTGTTCAAGGCGACGATCAGCCAAGACAGCCTCATCGGCGCTCCTTATGAAGCGGACGACTATCTGTATACGCAATCCGGAACGTTCGTGACGAGCGTGCCGAGCGGCTCGACCGTCGTCGCCAAGGCGAGCGACGCCCCGGACTTCTTCATCGCCGGCTGGTGGCCGGGACATGATGCGGTCAAGGGCCAGACGATCGGCTTCACGTACCACAAGGATCTGACGTATGTGACGGCCTTCTCCAACGAGCTGACGAACAAGGCGCATCCGCAGGCACAATACCGCCTGCTGGCGAACGCCATCTACAACGCGGCGACCAAAGCCGAGTTCGCGGATGCGGGCAGCATCGTCGCGCCGACGCCGACGCCGGATTCGGGCGGCCCGATCTATGTGCCGACGCCGACTCCTACGCCTAGCCCGACGCCGACTCCGTCGGCAGAGCCGACGGCTACGCCTAGCCCGACGCCGACACCGGTCGTCGTGCCGAACTTCAAGGATCTCGGACCTGTCCTGAGCTGGGCGGGAGCGGCCATTCAGGAGCTTGCGGCCAAAGGCATCCTGAAGGGACTGACCGAGGACGCCTTCGGTCCGAAAAAGACGCTCACCCGTGCTGAATTCCTGACGATGCTGGCGCGCGCTTACGGGCTGCCTGCCGTCAGCGGCGGGACGAGCTTCAACGACGTGCCGGCGGGAGCCTGGTACAGCGAGGCGATCGCCAGCGCCGTAGCGGCCGGCATCGTGCAGGGCACCGGCACCGGCAAGTTCGAGCCGAATCGCGCCGTAACCCGCGAGGAGATGGCGATCATGGCCGCGAACGTCTGGAAGCTGAAGGCCCAGCCTGCCGCTCCGGACACCGCTTCGACGCTTGCCGGCTTCGCCGACCAAGCCAAAATCGGCGGCTACGCCAAGGACGCCGTCGCGCTGCTCGCCAGCGCCGGCATCATCCTCGGCACCGGCGACGGCAACTTCACGCCGAAGGGCGACGCGAACCGCGCCCAGGCGGCGGTCATCGTCAGCCGCCTGCTGGCGGTATCCTAGATGCCGAGCGGAACCTAGCATGCGAAGAAAGGACTGCCTGCGGGCAGTTCTTTCTTGCTGCTAAGACAAGCAACGGATGAAGCGATGATGCGGTAATCCGATAAAGCTTATTATTTTGCTTGCAGCATCGACATGCAGGGAATAAATGCTAGTATTTTGGGTAATATTGTTAAGTCGACTGCCTAATTATGCTCGGCAGTTGTGCGGGAAGTCCGGCAATGTTATACTGGCTTCCGGTAATTAATTATTACTTTTCATGCATATTTCATCACAACTCATAGAGGCAGGGGAGATGCAGCCAATGAAAAAGGTTTGGACGGTTACGATTGCGGCAGCGCTGCTGCTGACGGCATGCGGACAAAAGACGACGAACGAGGGCGGAGCGGGAGCGACGGCCTCGCCGGCGCCGACGGCGGAGGCATCGGCAGCCCCGGGCGGACTGCAGATGGACAAGCTCGTGCTCGGCACGAGCGCGGACTACGCGCCTTACGAATTCCACAAGAAGATCGACGGCAAGGACCAGATCGTCGGCTTCGACATCGAGATCGCCAAGGAGATCGCCAAGGATCTCGGCGCCGAGCTGGAGATCAGCGACTCGGACTTCGACGGGCTGCTGCTGGCGTTGAACGGCGGCAAGGTCGACCTGGTCATCTCCGGGATGACGCCGACGGAGGAACGCAAGCAGAACGTCGACTTCTCCAAGATCTACTATAAAGCGGAGCAAGGCGTCATCGTGAAGAAGGGCGAGGAAGGCAGCTACGGCTCCCTGGACGATCTGAAAGGCAAGAAGATCGGCGTGCAGAAGGGCTCGATCCAGGAAGGCATCGCCCAGGAAGTCGAAGGCGCGAAGCTGACGTCGCTGGCGAAAATTCCGGAGCTGATCCTGGAGCTGACGAGCGGCCGCGTGGACGCGCTGATCGTGGAGAAGCCGGTTGCGGACCAATACGTCAAGACGCAGGACAGCATCGCGCTGGCGGACGTGAAGATCGAGCAGTCGGAAGAGGAAGCCGGCTCGGCGATCGCGATCAAGAAGGGCAATCAGGAGCTGCTGGACGCCGTGAACAAGACGATCGACCGCTTGCAGGCGAGCGGCGACATCGACCGCTTCGTCGTGGAAGCGAACGAGCTCGTCGGCGAATAAACGACGGACGGAGCGTTCTATAGATGAACTTGAACTTTTCCTTTCTGGATGAGTACGGCTCGTACTTCATCAGCGGCGCGTGGGTGACGCTGCAGCTGTCGTTCTTCGGCGTGCTGCTCGGAACTCTGTTCGGCATCGGCTTCGCCCTCATGCGGCTGTCGCGGATCTGGATCGTCAAATTCCTGGCGACCGCCTACATCGAGGTCATCCGCGGCACGCCGATGCTCGTGCAGATTCTCATCATCCACTACGGCCTGACGAACTTCGGCGTCAACCTGCCTGCCTTCGCGTCCGGCGTCGTCGCGCTGACGATCAACAGCGCCGCCTACATGGCGGAGGTGTTCCGCGCCGGCATCCAAGCGATCGACAAGGGCCAGATGGAAGCGGCCCGCTCGCTCGGGATGTCGCGCTGGCAGGCGATGCGCCTGATCGTGCTGCCGCAGGCGTTCCGTAACATGCTGCCGGCGATCGGCAACGAGTTGATCGTCATCATCAAGGACTCGTCGCTCGTCTCGACGATCGGCATCGCGGAGCTGCTGTACAACGCCCGCACCGTGCAGGGCAATACGTTCATTCCGCTGGAGCCGCTTATCGTAGCGGCCGGCGTCTACTTCATCATGACCTTCACGCTCTCGCAGCTGCTGGGCGTGCTGGAGAGGAGGCTGGGCAAGCGATGATCGAGATCCAGGGATTGCGCAAGTCGTTCGGCAGCAATGAGGTGCTCAAAGGCATCGACGCCAGCATCCAGAAAGGCGAGGTCGTCGCCGTCATCGGACCGAGCGGCTCGGGCAAGAGCACGTTCCTGCGCTGCCTGAACCGGCTCGAGGAGCCGACTGGCGGCACGATCCGGTTCAAGGACCGCGACGTGACCGCGGCTCAAAAGGAGCTCAACGAGATCCGCCAGAAGATGGGCATGGTGTTCCAGCATTTCAACCTGTTCCCGCATATGTCCGTGCTGGACAACCTGACGATCACTCCGTGCAAGGTCAAGGGCTTGAAAAAGGAGGAGGCCGAGCGGATCGCGCTGGAGCTGCTGCGCTCCGTCGGCCTCGAGGACAAGCGGGATGCGCGTCCCGACAGCCTCTCCGGCGGCCAGAAGCAGCGCATCGCGATCGCGCGGGCGCTGGCGATGCAGCCGGAGGTCATGCTGTTCGACGAGCCGACGTCCGCGCTCGACCCCGAGATGGTCGGCGAGGTGCTCGACGTCATGAAGCGGCTGGCGCAGAACGGCATGACGATGATCATCGTCACGCATGAGATGGGCTTCGCCCGCGAGGTCGCCGACCGGCTGATCTTCATGGACGGCGGCTACATCGTCGAGCAGGGCGACCCGCGCGAGGTCATGGCCGCTCCGCAGCATGCCCGGACCAAGGAGTTCCTGTCCAAGGTGCTGTAAGCAGCCGAGGCTGAGCCGCTTGCAGCAGCCGGTTCTCCGCGGCGGCCGGAGTCGTGATTGACGTTCCCAGGCACAGATGTGCCTGGGATTTTTTGTTTGCTGGATGCCCCCGGCCTCCGCTACAGCACGGTCAGGATGTGCGGACCGTCCTCCGTGATCGCGACGGAATGCTCGTACTGGACGCAGATCGAGCGGTCGGCGGTGCGGGCGGTCCAGCCGTCGCTGTCGACGAAGGCGCGCCAGTCGCCGAGCGTGAACATCGGCTCGATCGCCAGCACGAGGCCGTTCTGGAGCAGCGGGCCTTTGCCCGGCAAGCCGTAGTGGGGCACGGACGGCTCCTCCCACAGCTCGCGCCCGAGCCCGTGTCCGCTGAAGTCGCGGACGTTGCCGTAGCCGCGGGCCCGGGCGAGCTGGTCGACGGCCGCGCCGATATCGCCGACATGCCGTCCCGCGACCGCCTGCGCGATGCCGAGGAAGAGCGCTTCATGGCAGTCGTGCATGAGCCGCCGGATCGGCTCGGAGACGTCGCCGACCGCGTAGGTCCAGGCCGAGTCGCCATGGAAGCCCTGATAAAAGGCGCCGATGTCGATCGAGATGACGTCGCCCTCGGCCAGCGGCCGGTCATCGGGAAAGCCGTGGCAGATGACGTCGTTCGGCGCGGAGCAGATCGAGTAGGCGAAGCCGTGATGCCCTTTGAAGCTTGGAACGGCGCCGCGCCTGCGGATCATTTCTTCGACGAGACGGTCCAGCTCCAGCGTCGTGACGCCGGGCTTCACCCGTTCCTTCAGCAGCTCGTGGCACTCCGCCACGATTTGGCCGGCCTTGCGCATGAGGGCCAGCTCTTCCTTCGTTTTCAAGTTCATGGAATCCCTCCTGTTGGAAAAGATGCGGCGCCGAATGTCCCTCTCATGCAGGCCCTCGCCGGCGTCGCTGCAGCCGCCAAGGCAGCCGCATCAGAATCCGCGCAATCGCAGCGCGGATCGATAGGCTTCGAGGCTGGCGAGCAGAAACTCGCGCTCGTCGGCGCGGAGGCCCGAGAACGCGAGCGGATCGTCGCCCGACCGAGGAAGCGACGGAGGGACGGCAGCCTCGGCGGAGAGGCCGAGCAGGTGGTCGGACGACACCCCGAACAGGCGGCACAGCCGAACCAGCATGTCATAGTCCGGCGCATTGACGCTGTTCTCGTATTGGGAGACGGTCGACTTGGCGACGGACAGCTCGTCTGCCAGCTGCTGCTGCGTCCAGCCGAGCCGCTGCCGCTGCACGCGCAGACGGCCGCCGAGGCCGATGCGGCCGGGGGCGTTCGAAGTCGTCATGGGTCAAGGCCTCCTTTGGCCGGACAGCCGGCATGGAATCGCCTCATTATAGCGCAGCGCGAGCGCGCGCAAAAGGCGTCCTTCTCCGAGCCGGAGGGAAAGGACGTCTTTGGCCAGGACTAGCTGCCCTCGCCGGGCAGCTTTTGCGCGTTCGGACACCAGCCGATCGGACTGCGGCACATCGCGGCGGCGAACTCGGGCTCCCGTGCCGCCAGCGCGTTGAAGTAGCCGAGCAGCACATGATTGCCGGAGAAGCTGCCGCCGCTGAAGTCGAGCTCGGCCAGCTCGCTCACATGGGCGTAGTAGTAGATCAGCTTCGTTCGCGGATCTTGATAGACGAGCGGCGGCAAATAGGTGACGATGTCGTTGCTGTTCGCCAGCCGGAAGCTGCGCGGGACAGCTTTGGCGTACGCCTCGGCAAAATCGGAATCGCCGACGCGCGGCGCGGCGAACGTGTAGACGATCGGCTTGCGGACGGGGTCGTTCTTCGCCAGATCGAGAGCGGCCAGCGTCGCGAGCGCGCCGCCGAGGCTGTGTCCGGTCAGGAACAAGGGCTTGCGCGCTCCGGTCCGTCCGAGCAGCTCCCGCAGCTGAGGGCGCAGGCTCTCGTAGAGGGAGGTGAAGCCGCGATGGGTTTTGCCGCCGTCCTTGACGATGGCGTAGTCGACTTGCTCGGCCATGAAGTCGGTCAGCCACTCCGACGTCGAGCTCGTGCCGCGGAACGCGGCGACGACCGCATGCGGCGATTCGGCGACGAAGCCGAACGGCTGGGCTGGGGCTCCGGCATGCCCCCCGGCCTGAAAGACGCCGACCACCTCGTAATCGTCGGGCAGCCGCACCTCTCCCGTTCCTTTCAGCAGCAGATAGGTTTGTCCGCACACGGCCGCAAGAAACAAAGCCGTTCGCTGATCCATGACAGGGGTGGCGCTGCTGAGTTTCACTTTTCTGCTCACGCTGCCCAGCTCCTTTGGCGCTAGAGTGCTTGTAGAGCAGTATATGCAGCAGCGCATCCGGTTGCGCCTAAGCCCAGAGCCGATGCCGGGTTATCCTTCGCTATAAAATAGAAACATCCCGAAGCCCTTGTCAAAGGGATCGGGATGTCTAGTCTGAATTCGCTGCCGCCTGTCTAGCGTCAAGGGGTCGTTCGACGTCCGGTAATGAGGGAGATGACGAACAGCACCAGGAAGACGAAGAACAGGATTTTCGCGATGCCGGCTGCGGCTCCTACGATGCCGCCGAAGCCGAAGATTGCGGCGACGATGGCGATGATCAGAAAAATAACGGCCCATCTCAACATGGGATTCACCATACCTTTCAAAGTAGAGTTGGTTGGCGCGGATCCGGATGATTCGGCTTGCCTCTGCTGGAGGCTTCCGAAGCTTTC
The DNA here is from genome assembly GCF_037965485.1 of Paenibacillus sp. FSL W8-1187. Lineage (NCBI taxonomy): Bacteria > Bacillati > Bacillota > Bacilli > Caryophanales > Paenibacillaceae > Paenibacillus > Paenibacillus sp. FSL W8-1187. Next base: position 4,424,352 of record NZ_CP150181.1, on the reverse strand, counting down.
GGATCCGCCGGACGGTTGCTTGCCGTCCGCTGATGTAGCTGTATTAACCCTGGCCTTTGAGCCCTAAACAATCGTTCCCTGAATTTGTCCGGCCTTACATCTAATCTGAATTTTTGAGCGCGCTCGCGACCCTGCCGACCTGCGGCTACCGGCCGCAAAAGCTTTCCAGCGGCCGATCCGTTGATTGGATCGACGAAGCCCGGGGTATTAACGCTTAAGTCAAAATCGGTCGATAAGAGCCGTCTGAGGAGGATATAGAACATGGACTATTTGATTGGAATCAGCGTGCTGATCATCGCCATTTCGATCGCGGTGCTCGTCGTTTATTTGGCTCAGACGCTCAAGAAAGTGCAGTCGTCGCTTGACGCGGCGAGCGGGGCGATCCGCGAGGTTCAAGGTGCGGTGCAGGAATGGAAGGGCGATGTCGACGAGCTGGTCGTAAGCGTGAAGGATCTGACCAAACAGGTCAATCACCAGATCGATGCCGTCGATCCGCTGATGGCTTCGGTCCGCGAGGTCGGCACGACCGTGCATGAAGTCGCCGCTGCCGCCCGCGAGTTCTCCACCGGCTGGACGAACCGCCTGCGCCGCAAGGCGCATGAATCGGCGGTGACGGCCGAGCTGGAGGAAAAGGGCCTGAAGGCGAGCCTGCCCGCAGCGGAAACGGACGCTCGCAGCGGCAGCGCCGCCGCTTATGCCGGCACGGCCGTGCCGCTGCGCTCCGGCGGCTCCGCTGCCGGCCAGCCGCCGAAGAAGGTTCCGGTGCTGGCCGAGGACGCTTCCGGCTCGCCCGCATGGGTCGGCTGGCTGGACGTCGGCATCCAGGCGGCGCGCCTGATCCGTTCGAGCCGCTCCAAAGCCTAGATTCGTACGAGCCGCGCCGCGCGGCGGCTGGACTTTGCCGGCAAGTTGCTTTAGGATAGAACCAAACGTTTGGCTATAAAGGCAGGCAGGGGGGCCGCTTCGGCTGCCTTGCTTTTGCCGCGATTTCGGGGAGAAGGAATCATCATGCGGATAGTAGTTGTCGACGATAACGCGATGAATATAACGGTCGTTCAGGAGATGCTCAAGCGGGCAGGCTACTGGGACGTGAGGGCCGCTGCCTCCGGCATGGAGCTGTTCGCCATGCTCGGTCTGGAGGAGAACGGCGCCGAGCCGGCGGAAGGCATTCCGACGCCGGACGTGGACCTCATCCTGCTGGACATGATGATGCCCCGCATCGACGGCATTGCGGCCTGCCAAGCCATTCAGGCGTCGGAGCGGCTCCGGGACATCCCGGTCATCATGGTCACGGCGATCGGGGATTCCAAAAAGCTGGCCGAGGCGCTCGATGCCGGCGCGATCGACTACGTGACCAAGCCGATCAACCGCATCGAGCTGCTCGCCCGCATCCGCGTAGCGCTGCGGCTCAAGCAGGAGAAGGATTGGCATCGCGAGCGCGATCGGCGCATCCGCGAGGAGCTGCAGCTGGCCAAAGAGGTGCAGTCGGCGGCCTTGCCGCCGAAGCTGGAGGAGAGCGGAATCGTCATCGATGCGATCTACCAGCCTTCCGAGGAGCTGTCCGGCGATCTGTACGCCTGGAACCGGATCGACGAGCATCGCTACGGCATCGCCGTCATCGACGCGATGGGCCACGGCATCTCGTCGTCCCTCGTCTGCATGTTCATCGCTTCGGTGCTGAGGGACGCGATGGTGACCAAGGTCGAGCCGGTGCTCGTCATGGAGGAGCTCAACCGCCGCGCGCTGCAGCTGCAGTTCGCGGATCAGCTCATCCAGTATTATTTCACGGCGCTCTATATGGTCGTAGACCTGCAGCGGGGCACGGTGGAGTACGTCAATGCGGGCCATCCGCCGGGACTGCTCGTGCGCGCGGGCGGACAGGGGACGGAGGAGCCGCTTTCCGGCGGAGGCATGGCGGTCGGATTGTTCGAGGGCGTCACCTTCCAAAAGCAGGTCGTGGAGGTGCAGCCCGGCGACCAGCTGCTGCTGTTCACGGACGGCCTGCTGGAGCTGGTGAGCGGACCGGAGGAGGGCCGGCTCGAGATGCTGATGGAGCGCATGGCCGGAGCCGTGCGGACGAGCGGCTCGCTGCATGAGCTGCTCCTGTCCGAGGACGGGCCTCGGCCGGACGACTGCTGCCTCGTGCAGATCGGCATCCGCTGAGCGGCTGCCCGCCTTGCCATCCGATGGAATTGAAAAAGGCCTCAAGCTCTGAAAAGCAGAGCTTGAGGCCTTTTTTTGCGAGGAGCTGCCGGCTCCTGCGCCAACACGCTCAGGACCGTAAGAACGGCATGAGGTCTCATCGGTTCGTCGAGGCTGGCATTGCCGGGGAGTCGAAAGTACCCTGGCTGGTGGAAATGAGGCGCAACGGCTCCACGAGGGAGTCGAAAGTGCCCTGGCTCGATGAGGCGTGGCAAATCGACTCGATGAGGGAGTCGAGAGTACCCTGGCTGGTGGAAACGCGGCGTATCGGCTCCACGAGGGAGTCGAAAGTGCCTTGGCTGGTGGAAATGAGGCGTATCGGCTCCATGAGGGAGTCGAAAGTGCCTAGGCTGGTGGAAATGAGGCGCATCGGCTTCGTGAGGGAGTCAAAAGTACCCTGGCTGGTGGAAATCCGGCGCATCGGCTCCACGAGGGAGTCGAAAATGCCTGGGCTGGTGGAAACGCGGCGTATCGGCTCCACGAGGGAGTCGAAAGTACCCTGGCTGGTGGAAACGCGGCGTATCGGCTCCACGAGGGAGTCGAAAGTACCCTGGCTGGTGGAAATGAGGCGCAACGGCTCCACGAGGGAGTCGAAAGTGCCTAGGCTGGTGGAAATGAGGCGTATCGGCTCCACGAGGGAGTCGAAAGTGCCCTGGCTCGATGAGGCGTGGCAAATCGACTTGATGAGGGAGTCGAGAGTACCCTGGCTAGTGGAAATGAGGCGCAACGGCTCCATGAGGGAGTCGAAAGTGCCCTGGCTGGTGGAAATGAGGCGTATCGGCTCCACGAGGGAGTCGAAAGTGCCCTGGCTCGATGAGGCGTGGCAAATCGACTCGATGAGGGAGTCGAGAGTACCCTGGACGGTGGAAATGAGGCGCAACGGCTCCATGAGGGAGTCGAAAGTGCCTAGGCTGGTGGAAATGAGGTGCATCGGCTTCGCGAGGGAGTCGAAAGTACCCTGGACGGTGGAAATGAGGCGCATCGGCTCCACGAGGGAGTCGAAAGTGCCCTGGCTGGTGGAAATGAGGCGCATCGGCTCCATGAGGGAGTCGAAAGTGCCTTGGCTCGATGAGCGTGGCAAATCGACTCGATGAGGGAGTCGAAAGTGCCCTGGCTGGTGGAAATGAGGCAAATCGGCTCAATGAGGGAGTCGAAAGTGCCTTGGCTCGATGAGCGTGGCAAATCGACTCGATGAGGGAGTCGAGAGTACCTTGGCTGGTGGAAATGAGGCGAATCGGCTCCATGAGGGAGTCGAAAGCGCCTTGGATCGATGAAACGCGGCGTATCGGCTCCACGAGGGAGTCGAGAGTACCCTGGCTGGTGGAAATGAGGCGAATCGGCTCCATGAGGGAGTCGAAAGCGCCTGGGCAGAATGGAGCTGGTCATTCGTTCAGGCTCGTTTGTCGCGGCTGCGGCCCCAGGCATGCCAGAGCCAGTAGACGAGCAGCGGCGTCGGCACCTGGATCAGCCCCCATAGTCCCCAGAACCAGCGGTTGCGGCCATGCCGGGTCGCGTGGACGAACAGCCAGGTGCTTTGGGCGAACAAGGCGGCGAATATCAACACCCACCCATACAGCGGAAATGCGGACAATGCCTCCCAATCCGTTCGGTTCATACGCTTCCCCCTCCGTTCCCGGCTGCTTTTTCGTTGCGCCTGCTCTCGAGCGGCCGCCGCAGCAGGCCGGCCAGCGCGACGAGAGCCAGCACAGCGGCTGTCAGCGCGAGCTGCGCCCCGACGTAGTAGGCCGGAGCCGCTCCGGCCGCCCAGATGCCGGCGGCGAGCAGCACGGCTGCCGCCAGCCAGAAGCGCGCCAGGTCGCGCAGCAGCCGGCGGCGCTGAGCGGCCTGGACCTCGCGCACGAGAGCGAGCATCTGCTGCGGATCGGCCTCCTTTTCCGGCAGCGCTTCATCCATCCGCTTCAGCTCGAGAGAGAGGCGGCGCTCGAACGCTTCCTGCGCCCGTTCCTCGGAGCGATGCTCCTCCCGCCGCGCGGCGTCCGATCCCGCCTGCTCCACGCCCGGCGCTTCATCCTGACCATCCGCGGGCCGCGCGGCGTCCGATCCCGACCGCTCCACGCCCGACACTTCATCCTCTCCTTCCTCCGGCCGCGCGGCGTCCGATCCCGCTCGCTCCATGCGAGGCGCTTCATCCTGACCATCCTCCCGCCGCGCGGCGTCCGATCCGTCTCCTCGCCGCCGCTCCTCCCGCCGCGGCGCCTCGTCCCGGGCCGCTTTTGGACGTTCCTTGTCCTTCATTCCTCCGTCAGCTCCTTCCGCAGCTTGGCGAGTCCGTGATGGACCCGCGACTTGGCCGTGCCGGCGGCAACGCCGGACAGCTTTCCGATCTCCTCATACGAATAGCCGTAATAGTGCTTCAGCAGCACGGCGGCCCGCTGCTCGTCCGGCAAGGCGGCGAGCGCCTCCAGCAGCTCGAGCCGCAGCTCCGGATGGCTGTGCGCCAGCTTCATCCGCTCCGCTTCCGCGTAAGCGGACTGCCGCCGATCCCGCCGCGCTTCCCGCCGCTTCTCATCGAGATAGACGCGGGTCGCGATCGCCAGCAGCCATGTCGAGAACGCGGACTCGCCCCGGAACCGCCCGATGCTCTCCACGGCGCGGATCATCGTCTCTTGTGCGAGATCCTCCGCCAGCGGCCCGCTCAGGCATAGCTTGAGCAGGTACTTGCGCAAAAAGCCGTACTGTTCCCGCAGCAGCTCCGCAATCGCCCCGGCATCGCCCCGCACGGCGCGGCGGAGGCGGGGATCCTCCGTCTGACGTTTGCTCCAAGCTCCGATCTTGACCTTCTCCGCCTCCTTCCGCAGCTCCGGCGGTCAGCCGAGCTTTTCGAGAAATTGATGCCGCTGCGCCAATCGCCGCGCCGAGCGCAGCAGCAGCCAGGCGATCAGCGCGAGAGCGGCAGCCATCAGCAGCATCGCGCCGCTGCCGAGCAGCAGCAGTCCCGTCGCCTGTCCGCCGGCGAGCGCGAGCACCGGCAGCACGACGACGCCTCCGAGCTGGTACGCCTCTTGGAATCCTTTGACCTTGGCCGAGATGAGCATCGTCGCCAGCACGATGACGGCCGTCAGCGCAGGCACGACGAGCAGCATCAGCGGGAGCCAGTTCCACGTCGGGAAGATCAGGCCGCCGAACACCGGGTACGCCAGCGAGTTGACGACGATGCCGTAAAGGAGAAAGCTGCCGAACGTCAGCCCGAGCGCGGGCAGGAGGGCTGACAGCGCCTTGCCGAGCAGCAGCTGGTTCATCGAGATCGGTGCATACAGCAGCCCCTCCAGCGTCTTGCGCTCCTTTTCCCCGGCGAAGCTGTTGGCGGTGATGATGCTGGCGGCCATCGCAGGGATGAGCAGGAACATCGGTGCGAGCAGGTAGGTCAGGGCGAAATACAGCACCCGCTCGATGTCGCCCGGCAGCGGCGCGAGCTGCGCCTGCAGCGCAGGCGGGGCGGACGTGGTCACGAGCTCGAGCAGGAAATCCAAGTTGCCCATGCGGCTCACTCCTTCGGCTCCGGCCGGCAGCGCGGAGAAGCGGACGACGGAGATGAGGATCGCCGGCAGCACGCCTCCGAAGACCAGCGGCACGATCAGCATCGGCAGCCATAGCTGCACGCTTGCCTTGAGCGCGCGCATGTCCTTGAGGGCGATCGCCCAGACGGGACCGAAGCGGCTTTGACCCACGAGTTTTTCATGCCGGCTCATCAAGACTCCTCCTTCCGGATCTGGAAATAGACCGACTCGAGATCGTCGTTCAGGATGCGCGCCTCATACAGGCGGCTTTCCGCGGCCGCCCGGGCGATGAGCGCCGGCAGCTCGCCGTACGACGGCGCCTCGACGACGAAGCGGCCGCTTCGTCCCTCCCAGCCGTCCGCGCGCAGCTCGACCCGCAGGCTGCGAATGTAGCGGGAGCGCAGCTCGTCCAGCGTGCCCTCGGTCTTTTTGACGCCCTGCTCGAGAAAGATATACCGGCTGCAGACGGTTTCCAGCTGGGCGAGCACATGCGAGCAGATGAGCACCGTGACGCCTTCGCGCTCGTTCAGACGGCGCAGATAGCCGAGCACGTCCCGCGTGCCGTCGGGATCGAGCCCGTTCGTCGGCTCGTCGAGCAGCAGCACTGACGGACGGTGCAGCATCGCGCGCGCCAGGCCGAGCCTCTTTTTCATGCCGGTGCTGTACGTCCCGGTCGCCCGATCGAGAAAAGCGTGCAGAGACAGCACGTCGGCCAGCTCCTCGATGCGCTCCTCGGCCGGAATGCCGTACAGGTCCGCATAGAAGCGCAGATTGGCCCGCCCCGTCATGTCCTCGTAAAGGCCCGGCTGCTCCGTAAGCGTCCCGCAGCGACGCCGCACCTCGTCTCCATCCTGCAGCGGACTGAGCCCGTCAACGGAGATCGTGCCTTCTTCCGGCCGCAGCAGGCCGTTCAGCAGCCGGATGAGCGTCGTTTTGCCGGCGCCGTTCGGCCCGATCAGGCCGGTGATCGCTCCGGGCTCGATCTGCGCGCTGAAGTCTTTCAGCGCCGTCTTGTCTCCGAATCGTTTCGTCACCTTGTCGAACCGGATCATAGTCTATCGCCCCCTGTCTTTATTCTGCCTATAAGTCGTCTGCGGGAGCCGATTCGTTCAAAGGGAGGGAAGTTTTTTTAAGAGGGGCTGCCGCTAGAGAAGTCGACTTGGATCCGATTGGAGAAGGGGGAGCGATGGGAGCGGGAACGAGCTTGCAGCCGGCCTGCGAAGTTGGTGGGAAGGCAGGCGGACCTATCGGCAGGGCGAGCGGCGCCGAATCAGACTTTGAGGCGAGCTTCTTGGCCAGCGCGTGCGTCGGATTATCAGCGTCGATTTTACTTGCGATGTAGGCGTTCATGCAAGAGGGAAGACGGAGGGAGTGCAGGAGGAAAGACGGAGGGAGTGCAGGGGGAGACGGACGGAGTGCAGAAATGGGGGGGCCGGGAGCTGGCGGCAGCGATTGCGGCCAGCCGGAAGGGGAAGGCGACGGGGCGCTGAGCTTGGCGCGACCCGTTCGTGACGGTCCCGGCTTTGGGGACGCGCCTGGACCTGGGAGAAGCGCCGATATTCGGGGAATCGCCGCTGCCATGAACCAGTCCGCCGCCGCACCGCGGCCCGAACCGGGCGAATCGAAGGCACAATTGTGCCTTGGTGCCCGCTCCGCAGCCCGAACCGGGCGAATCCAAGGCAGAAAAGTGCCTTGGATCCCGCTGCGCGGCTCGAACCGGGCGAGTCCAAGGCACAAATGTGCCTTGGTGCCCGCTCCGCGGCCCGAACCGGGCGAATCCAAGGCAGAAATGTGCCTTGGTGCCCGCTGCGCGGCCCGAACCGGGCGAATCCAAGGCACAAAAGTGCCTTGGTGCCCGCTGCGCGGCCCGAACCGGGCGAATCCAAGGAACAAAAGTGCCTTGGTGCCCGCTCCGCAGCCCGAACCGGGCGAATCCAAGGCATAAATATGCCTTGGTGCCCGCTGCGCGGCCCGAACCGGGCAAATCCAAGGCACAAAAGTGCCTTGGAGCCCGCTCCGCAGCCCGAGCCCGGCGTCTAGTCCCGCTTCTCCCCGTCATCGCCGGGGTACGGGCGCCGGCTGCGGCTGCCGCCGGAAGCGGCGGCTTGCGGGCGCTTGGCCTTGGCCGGCCGCGAGCGCTTCGGCATCGGCGCGGCTGCGGACGGCTCCGCGGCGGCCTGCTCCTTGCCCCGCCGGGCGCGCCTGCGCGATTCGGCGCGGTCGGTGAGCAGGTCGCCCGTCCAGCCTTTGAACCAGAGCCAGGCGTACAGGCCGGCGGCGAACAGCACGATCGAGGCGCACAGGATCGGGAAGCCCCAGCGGCTGTCGATTCCCGGCAAGTAGCGAAAGTTCACGCCCCACAGCGTGCCGGCGATCGTCGGCGGCACGAACAGCGCGGTGAAGATCGTCAGCGTCTTCATAATGTCGTTGCCGCGGAAGCTGGCGATCGCATCGTCCATCGCGATGAGCGTGTCGATCTCCGACGTGTAGCGGGTGAGCAGCGAGTCGATGCGTTCAAGCTTGTAGCCGAGGCGCTGGAATTCCGGCGTATCCAGAATGGCGTCCACATACGCTTCCTTGACGGAATCCTGCACCTCGCGGATCGGCAGGAACAGATGCGTCCAGTGCAGCAGCTCGTGGCGGCGCTCGAAAATGACGGGCAGCAGGGCGGTGCGGTTGCGGCTGTGCACGGCACGCTCCAGCTCCGTCAGCTTCCGCTCGTAATCGTCGAGGCCGCCGTGGAACGCCTCCAGCAGCGCTCCGAGCAGCACGAGGAACGCCTCGCGCGCGCCTGGGCAGCCTTCCATCCATTCGGCCCAGGACCCCGCCTGCAGCTTGAGCGGCAGGCGCGGGTCCTCGTGCCAGGTGACGAGGCGGGAGCCGCACAGCCAGTAGTGCAGCGGCTGCGGCTCGCTCTCGGCGGCGTCCGGCTGCACCATGAGGGTGCCGGAGAGCAGCGGCTGCTGCCGCTCGTCGAGGCTGAAATGGACCTCGTTGCGGCGGCGGCCCTCCGTCTCGCGGAGCCATGAAGAGCAGAAGGGCAGCTCCGACGCGAGCGCGCGGAGCTGCTCGGCCCGCTGCGCGGCGATCTGCTCAGCCAGGCGTCCGGCCTGCTCCATGGCCGGATCGGCGGGCCGGCGCCGGCCCGCCGAGCGCGACCGGACAAGCGGAGCTTGCCCGTCCGGGAGGAAGGAGCGGGCATGGCGATCGTCCTGGATGACATGCCATTCCCATCCGGCCTTATAGTTGAGCTGGCGATGAATCATGGGCTCCGTCCCCCTCCCGCGCTTGGCGTCGATCTTTCCATCATACCCCGAAGCCGCCGCGCTTAACAACCGGCTCCGTTCCTGCGCAGGCCGCGCCAAAAGGCCGCATCCGACGTTCGGATGCGGCCTTTTGGCGCGGCATGAGGTCGCTACGCCTCGTCGTACGGCTGGCCGTCCTCGGAGAGCAGCCGCTTGAGCTTCTCGATGGCGCGGCGCTGGATGCGCGAGATGCTCATCTGCGAGACGCCGAGCCGATCGGCGATCAGCCTCTGCGGGATGCCTTCCTCGAAGGCGAGCTGCAGCACTTGCTGCTCCTCGGGCTTGAGCTGCTCGAGGGCGGCCTTCAGATCCATCTTTTTGTCCACGGTATCGAAGTCGTCCGCCTGGGAGCCGATCAGCTCCCCGAGCGTCGTCGTGCTCTCGTCCTCCGAAATCGGAGTATCGAGCGAGATATAATGATATAAGTCCCGGCCGCCGAGAATTTCCAGCGTCTCCTCGACGGATAGATCCATGCGCAGGGCGATCTCCTCGATGCGGGGCGAGCGCTCCAGCTGGACGGTCAGCTCGTCGATCGCCTGCTGCACGGCGATGCCTTTTTCCTTGATGCGCCGCGGAACCTGGATATACCAGGATTTGTCCCGCAGGTAGTTTTTCATATGGCCAATGATGCTCTTCATCGCGTACGGCTCGAACTGCACGCCCATCGAGGCGTCGAACTGGGCGAACAGCCGCAGCAGCGCCATCTGGCCGACCTGGTACAGATCCTCGTACAGATCGGGGCGGTTGCGCGCGATCTTGCCGGCCGCCATCTTCACCATCGGCTCGTAATGCGTGATGAGCTGCGTCGCCAGATCGTTGTTCGGGTTGTTCTGATATTCCAGAATAAGGGCTGTTCCTGCCTGGGGAGAAGGGCTGGCCGGTTGCATGCTCATGCCATCTCCCCACTTTTTACCAGACGTTTGGTAAGTACGACCTCCGTCCCTTTTTCGCTCCGCACTTCGACTTCGTCCATGAGAGCTTGCATCAGATAAAGGCCGAGGCCTCCTGCCTGGATGTCGTGAATGGACTTGCCATGGAGCGGCTCGGCTCTCTGGGCGACGGAGGCGGCGTCGAAGCTGTCCCCCTCGTCCCGTACGACGATCGACAGCGCTTCGCCGGCCCGGAGGAAGCTGACTTCCATCTCGCCGGCCGGCTCGCTGTCGGCGCGTCCGGCATAAGCGTACAGGACGGCGTTGTTGCAGGCTTCCGACACGGCGACTTTCATATCCTCGATCTCCTCGTAGGTAAAGCCGACCTTGGTGGCCACTCCGTACAGAGTCAGCCGGATCAGGTCCAGATAGTCGGATTTGGCCGGCAGGCGCAGCGTGATTTTTTCTTCAGCAGTCATGGTTGATTCGGTCCTTTCTGGGCGCCGTAGGCTTCAGGATTTGGTGAGGAAGGAAGTGATTCCGGTCATGTCGAACAGCTTGCGGATGCCGGGCGGAATCGCCTCGACTTCGAACGGGGCGTTTTTGGCGTGCCGGGCTTTCAGGACGGAAACGAAAATGCCGATTCCCGTGCTGTCGATGTATTTAAGGTCGCGCAGGTTGAGGATCAGCTCGCGGTCCGTCAGCTCCATGAGGGGCGCCATCGCGGCGCGCAGCTGGGACGCGGAGTCGAGGTCGAGCTCTCCGCTCAGGTAGACGATGCAGCGGCCTTCCTGAGTTTCGGTGCGTAGTTGGAACTTCTCATTCTGGTTCATAGATCCCTCTCCTGGTTCTGATTGATGATACTTCGGCTTCATTAATAGCTCATAGCAAGATAATAACCCTTCCGAGACGGAATGAAACGGGCGCGGCCTGGGAAAACCGTCCTTTTTTTTGCGTGGAAAGCGGTTTTTCTCCGGCGGCCCCGGGTTAATAGTGCAATAAGCAGGGCGAAACCAAAAGGAGGTCCTATCCATGGACAATCGGAACGTGCAAGTCGAGGAAAGGCATGTGGAGCACAAATCGGACTCGAGCATGGTCGCATCGACGTTCATCAAGTACGCCGCTTATCTCATCATCTTTTTCGGCGTCCTGTACTTCCTGATCCAATACATCATCCCCATGTTCTAGCGCCGGCATCCGGGAGGCCGCCTGACCGCCAGCAGCGGATGGAGGAGCGGCGCCCGGGGAAGCCTATCTTTCACAAGGAGGAGAACGATATGAGCAGAACGATCGGAATTTTCGACAACCAGGAGCAGGCCGTCAAGGCCGTGCAGGCGCTGCGCGACGGAGGCTACGCCGCAGACGAGATCAAGGTCGTCGGGCGGGACCGCGACGCGGTACGCTTCGTCGAAGCGGATACGGACGTGCATGCCGACGAGCTGCAGGAAATTCGGGACGCGCGTGGCGGCGACGGCACCGGCATGCCCGGGACGTTCGTCGTAGGCGCGGCTCCGCTTGGCGGAGGGACGATGTCCGGCACCGGCGTCGCGCCTTATCTCGGCGGAGCCTATCCGGCCGTTGCCGGCGGCTTGATCGACAGCGGCGACACGCCGTTCGAGAACATCTTCAAAGACTTCGGCCTCGGCGAAAGCGATGCGGAAGCTTGCCGCGACGCCGTATCGGAGGGCCGAATCGTCATCATCGCGGACCGCGATGACGGCTCGGACGGCGGTTATGAGGCCGACGGACCGACGGAGGCCGCCCTCGGCGAGGCCGAGACGCTGCTCCGGGCGAACGGAGCGGTCAAGATCCTTTAAGGCACGAGCAGCACGGCATGGCGAAGAGCCTGCGCAGAAGCCATTCTGCCGCGGGCTTTTTGGACTTAGCGGAAACATCCATTGACTGTCCAATCCCTTTAGAAGTAAGATATACATCTGTCAAGAACATCAGAAGGAAAGAGGGGATAGTCCTTGAGCAAGTCCATGCCGGCTGCCGGCGTGCCAGACGCCGCCGCGGCCTCCATCCGCAAAGGACCGATCGTCGCTGCGCTCATCATCGGAGCGTTTGTCTCGCTCCTCAATCAGACGCTCATCAACGTCGCGCTGCCGACGATTTCGGCCGATCTCTCGATCGAGCCGAGCACTGCCCAATGGCTGACGACAGGCTTCATGCTCGTCAACGGCATCCTCGTGCCGCTCAGCGCCTATCTGGTCGGCCGCTTCACGACGCGCCTGCTGTTCCTCGTGTCGATGATCCTGTTCTCCATCGGCACCGTCATCTGCGCGCTCTCCGGACAGTTCCCCGTCCTCATGGCCGGCCGGATCGTCCAGGCTGCGGGAGCGGGCGTGCTCATGCCGCTGATGAACGTCATCTTCCTCTCGATCTTCCCGGTCGAGAAGCGCGGCCAGGCGATGGGGCTCATGGGCATCGCGATGATCTTCGCGCCGGCGGTCGGTCCGACGCTGTCCGGCTGGGTCGTCCAGCATTACGACTGGCAGGTGCTGTTCTATATCGTGCTGCCGATCGCGATCGCGTCGCTGCTGCTCGGAGCCTTTACGATGAAAAACGTGCTGCCGCGCCGCGAGGTGAAGCTCGATTATCTCGGCGTCGTGCTGTCCACGCTCGGCTTCGGCGGCCTGCTGTACGGCTTCAGCGAAGCCGGCACGAAGGGCTGGGACAGCTCGCTCGTGCTGGCGATGCTGGCGATCGGCGCCGTCAGCCTGGTCCTGCTCGTCTTGCGCCAGCTGTCCATCAAAACGCCGATCCTGGAGTTCCGCGTCTTCAAGTTCAACATGTACGCCCTGACGACGGTCATCAACATCCTCGTCACGATGTCGATGTTCGGCGCGATGATCCTGCTGCCGCTCTACCTGCAGAACATTCTCGGCTTCACGCCGATCAAGGCGGGGCTGCTGCTGCTGCCCGGCGCGATCCTGATGGGCATCATGAGTCCGATCACGGGCATGATCTTCGACCGTGTCGGCGCCCGCTGGCTCGCCGTCACCGGCCTTGTCATCACCGTCGTCACGACATTCGAATTCAGCCAGCTGACGGACTCGACGTCCTATCAAGTGCTGATCCTGCTGTATACGGCGCGCATGTTCGGCATGTCGCTGCTCATGATGCCGATCATGACGGCGGGACTCAACCAGCTGCCGCGCGAGCTGCTCGCCCACGGCACGGCGATGTCCAACACGCTGCGCACCGTCGGCGGCGCGCTCGGCACGGCGCTGCTCGTCTCGATCATGAGCAGCCAGGCCAAGCAGCAGGGAGCGGACATGATCCGCCAGGCGGGCATCGATCCGAGCGACGCCGCGAACAAGGCGGCGGTCGCTCATATTACCCAGGAAGCCTATATCCACGGCATCAATTCGGCTTTCCTGCTGGCCACGTGGATTTCGGCCGCGGCGCTCGTGCTGGCGTTTTTCATCCGCAAGACTTCGCCGCAGGAAGCGGTCGTGCAGTCGGTGCCGGCCGCCGCGGTTGCCGGCCACGCTCCGACGGAAGGCAAGCTGGAGGGATAAGGTCCATGCTGGGAAAAGGAAAGGCTCGCGCGATGCGCGGGCCTTTTTGATGGGTAAAAATGGATGAACAGGCCGCTGCGCCAGCTCGAGCCGAATGGGACGAATAGGCCGCTGCGCGATCCGAGCCGAATGGGACGAACAGGCCGCTGCGCGATCCGAGCCGAATGGGACGAACAGGCCGCTGCGCGTGCCGAGCCGAATGGGACGAACAGGCCGCTACGCGAGCCGAGCCTTTCTCCGATTCCACTGGAAGCCGGATGCCCTGATTTCCTGACCTCCTAGGCGGAGGCCATCCGTCTTCCAAGAGGACCGCTGCCGCTTCTCCGAAAGGCATCGTCTCGCTCCGCTTCCTTCGTCCCGGCGCCCGCCTTCACCCCCTTTTTATAGGGGGTGGACCACGTCTCCCGCAGACCCGGGAGACGGCAGTCTCCATTGCGCCCAACGCTTACTAGCCAAGCGAGTTGGCGTGCTCTTACCAATCACCTGCTCGTGCCTGCATAGCTGCCACTCGCTTGTTGCCAACTCACCTTTGGTCTCGGAGGCGCGAAATCGAGCCCGTAAGTCGAAAAAATCGAGTTAGCCGGCGCTTGGGGCGCGAAGTCGAGTCAGTAAGTCGAAAAAATCGAGTTAGCAGGCTCTTGGGGCGTGAAGTCGAGTCAGTAAGTCGAAAAAATCGAGTTAGTTGGAATGCGGGTCGGAGGAAGGGAGCGCAGTTACGCGGAAAAACCGAGCAACTCGGGTAGGAGAAGGCCCAAGCGGTCGGAGTTACACGGAAAAACCGAGCAACTCGGGTGAGAGGAGGCCCAAGCGGTCGGAGTTACGCGGAAAAACCGAGCAACTCGGGTGGGAGGAGGCCCAAACGGACGCAGTTACGCGGAAAAACCGAGCAACTCGGGTAGGAGGAGGCCCAAACGGTCGCAGTTACGCGGAAAAACCGAGCAACTCGGTCGTGCAGACGGACAGGGGCGGTAGCAATTAGTCAGCGGAGCGGGTTGGATGAGCTTTTGCTTGCAAGGGCGGAGGCCTCCTCGCGAAGAAGCAACGTAGGCTCAAGGACCAGCAGTGAAGCGAACGGGGAGCTCGTGGAGAAGCGGCAGCGGTTCCCTTGGAGGCCGGATTCCACCCCAGCTGGGGAATGGGATCAAAGGAATCTGGGCTCCAGGGAGATCGGAACGAGCCCCCGTCCCGCGAAGCGAATACGGTCCTGGCCTGCGTTCGCGAAGCGATTACGGTCCTGGCCTGCCCCCGCGAAGCGAATACGGTCCTGGCCTGCCTTCGCGAAGCGAATACGGTCCTGGCCTGCCTCCGCGAAGCGAATACGGTCCTGGCTCCGCCCCCGCGAAGGGATCGCGGTCCTGGCTCCGCCCCCGCGAAGGGATCCCGGTCCTCCCCCGCCTCCGCGAAGGGATCGCGGTCCTGCCTCCGTCCCGCGAAGGGATCGCGGCCTGCCCCCGTCCCGATCCGCCGATCCGTGAAAGCGGGCCGGGCCTTCCGCCGATTTTGCTCTTTTCGTCTTGCAGCCCCCGTCCCGCTCGGTTGCACCGCTGAGCAGCTACTGAAGGGAGGGGCGGGAAAGCCCGACAATGGCCTCCATCGGATGCGACTCGCCCCGGATCAGATCGCGAAGCAGATGCGCCGCCATCATGCTGTAGACGGTGCCGTTGCCGCCGTAGCCGAGGCAGTAATAGACGCCGTCGCGCTCCGGATCGCGGCCGATGAACGGCAGGTTGTCCCGCGACTCGCCGAAGGCCGCGCTCCACTCGTAGTCGAGCGTGCTGTCGAGCATGGGGAACAGCTCCGCCAGCTGCCGAGACAGCTTGGCGATCCGCTTCTGGCGGGCCGCCTCGCCCTGCACCGGGTCGGGACGCTCCTCGTCGAGGCCGCCGATGACGATCCGGCCGTCGACGGTCGTGCGCAGGTACAGGTACGGCCGCGCCGTTTCCCACAGCATCATCCCTTGATGCCAGGGCTCCAGCGACTGCTGGACCGGCGTCACGCCGGCAAAGGAGCGGTTGATCGCGGCCTTGATCAGCTGCCCGCGCAGCTCCTCCGGCTCGTAGCCGACCGCATAGATGACATGCTTCGCCTCGATGCTCGCGCCGTCGGCCGTCTCGAGCACCTGCTTGCCGCCGTTCAAGCGGTGGAGCGCGATCTCCGTCCGCTCGCAGATGAGCAGTCCCGCATTCACCGCGGCGTTCGCCATCGCTTGCACGAACTGGAACGGATTCACCTCCGCGTCGCCGGCTGTGACGATCGCGCCCGGCTTGGAGAACGGGAAGCGGGAAGCGATGTCCTGCGGCTCCCAAAAATGGACCGGGAAGCCGTGTTCCCGCAGCGCCTCGTATTCCTTGCGCAGCTTGGGCAGATCCTGCTCGCTGCTGGCATAGTAAAGGCTGCTCCGGCGGCGGAAGCCGATGTCTCCCGGCAGCGTGGAGGCGGTCAGAGCCAGCTGCTCGACGGCATGCAGGCATTCCCGGTAGAAGCGCACGGCGTCGGTGCGGCCGATCTGCTCGATCAGCTCCGTCAGCATGACGTCATTGGAAAATTGCAGCAGCCCCGTATTCGCCGACGTGCTCGCTCCAGCTACGGCATCCCGCTCCAGCACGCAGGCGGAAATGCCGCTGCGCGCGAGCACGAGGCCGCAGCAGATGCCGGACATCCCGCCGCCGATGATGGCGACTTCGACTTGCTGCTTGCCCGCCAGAGGCGGATAGGACTCGACATGGGTCATCGTCAGCGGCCAAAACAGCTTGCCGGCATGGTGGTCGTTCATGGACAGATCATCTCCTGGTCATAATATAGCCCATCCGGCGAATCGGCTATGCGCGGTTATCGCGAGCGCCCGCTCCCGACATCGGGACCGGGCAAGCGGCAAAAGCCCCGCCCTCATCCATGAATAGATGGATGAGGGCGGGGCTTCGCAGAGCGCGGCTTTACTCCTGGACGGGATCGGGCACGAGTCCATCCTGCTCGAGCTCGGCATTGGTGCGCACGCGCTCCATGTCGTTGCCGAGCCGCTTCATGTCATCCACGTCCTGTACCATCGACCCGTTCTCGGCCTCGTCGACGTCCCGGTGGGGAGCGCCGGCCTGTCCGTCGCGGATCGGACCATTGTCCTTGGATTCAGGGCTGCTCATCGGAATCGCTCCTTTAGTTGGAGAAGCCGGCTCCGCTGCTGTCGTTCTTGAACACGTTGGCGGAAGCCTGCGCGTCCTTCTTGTTCGCCTCGGCCTCTTCCTTGATGTTGTCGACGTGGCGGCTCGCTTCGGAAGACACCTGCTGGGCATGATCCTTCACGTCCGCGATCGCTTCCTTCGTCTCGGAGACTGCCGTCGCCGCCGTCTCCTTGATGGCGTCCTGATGGACGAGAGCCGCTTCCTTCGCCTTGGCGGCGAGCTCCTGCACCTTGGTGCCGATAGCGGAAGCCTTTTCGCCGGCTACGGCGGCCGTCGACTTGGCCTGCTCGGCGAGCAGCGCGCCTTGCTTCTTGGCGTAATCCGCCGCGTCCGAGGACTTGCGGGCCAGATCCGTACGGAGCTCCTTGCCCGATTTAGGGGCGAACAGGAGGGCTGCCGCCGCGCCGATCGCGCCTCCGATCAGAATGCCTTTCGTTACGCCTCCGCCTTTAACGGTTTCGTTTGCCATGACCGTTCATCTCCTTTAATTCGTCGTTGAAGATAGATAACCGCTATTCGTTTCGTTGAAACGAGTACGGTGGTGCTTGGACGAATCGGACTGGTATAATGGATTGCCGGCTGCTCGGACGTCACCCGTCCGAGGAATCGGGAATACATCGGTAGAAGATCATCGGCACGATCAAAGAAAGGAAGCCTGACGCAGATGGACTACACGCAACAGCATCATCCCGGCGTGCCTCTCTCCGGCACGACGCGAGGACAATGGGCTGAAAACATCCATACCGGCCGCATCGCGGTCGTCGACGCCTCGGGCCGCCTGCTGGCAGCCGCAGGCGATCCCTACGCCGAGGCGTTCATGCGCTCGACCGCCAAGCCGGTGCAGGCGGCTCCGTCCATCGCGGCCGGCCTCATGGAGCGCTTCGGGCTCCCGGAGGAGGCGATCGCCCTCATGTCGGCCTCGCATCGCGGAGCGCCGGAGCATATCGCGCTGCTGGAGCGCATGCTGGAGCTGACGGGAGTGCGGGAGGAGCAGCTCGCCTTCCACGACGACCTGCCGCTCGGACGGCATGAGCGCGACGAGGCGATGCGGGCCGGAGCCGCGCCGCGCAAGCTGTATCATACCTGCTCGGGCAAGCATGTCGGCCTGCTCGCTTACTGCCGGATGATGGACTGGCCGCTCGAAGGCTACACGAACCCGGAGCATCCGCTGCAGCAGCGGATGCTGGAGGCCGTCGCAGCGTTTGCGGATCTGGAGCCGGAAGAGATCGGCCGCGCGGTCGACGGCTGCGGCTTGCCGGTATTCCGGCTGCCGCTCGAGGCGATTGCGCTGACGTACGCGCGGCTCGCGCTGCCGGAAGCCGCGATGGCGGACGACGAGGCGCTGCCCGCCGCCAGGCGCGTCGCGGAGGCGATGCTGGCGCATCCCGCCCTCGTCGAGGGCGAGGGCAGGCTCGCGAGCGTGCTGCTGGAGCATGGCATTCTCGCAAAAAGCGGCGCCCAGGGGATGTTCGCGCTGGCGATTCCGCAAGCCGGAATCGGCGCGGCGATTCAAGTCGACGACGGCGGAGAATCCGCCTGGCCGGTCATCGCGGCGGAGCTGCTCGACCAGCTGCGCGGCAGCCTGGACCTCGCCGGGGTGCTCCCGGAGGATCGGATCGACTTGGAGCGGCTGCTGTCCGCTGCGGCCGAAGGCGTGCGGGCCCAGTTCCCGGAAGTGATGGTCAGCTCGACGGGCGTCGAGACCGGCCGGCTGCGGCCGGCCTTCGAGCTCGAATGGAGCAGCGGCTTGTAACGAAAGAAGCTGTCCCGGGCGGGACAGCTTCTTTTTGCGGACTGCAATTCAAAGCGGGATGGAGGTCAGGAGCCCCATACCGACTGCCTGTACTCGCTCGGCGATTCGCCGTAGAAGCGGCGGAACTGCCGCGAGAAATAAAGCGCGTCCTGCAGGCCGACGGAGGAGGCGATCTGCTCGACCGTCAGATCCTTGCGCTCGCGCAGCATGAGCCGGCCTTTGTCGATGCGCAGCCGCAGCAGGTACGAGACCGGCGTCGCGCCGGTATGGCGCTTGAACACGCGGGACAGGTACGCGCGGCTGTAGCCGAGCGACTCGGCGATGCCTTCCATCGTGACGGGCTCGGCATACTGCGTCGACAGCAGCCGCAGCAGCGCGCGCACGAGCGCGTTGTCCTCCTCCGCGCCGCCCGGCGCATCGCCGGGCTCGTCGCGGCGCGCGCAGGCGCGGGCGATCTCGCCGAGCGCCAGCTGCAGGCCGCCCGCCGCGGCGAGCTGCGCTCCCGCCGGCTGGCGCAGGGCGTCCATCGCCAGCCGCAGGGCGGCGGCCGGCCGGCGGCTGCGCCCCGTATCGGCGACCGTCCGGCCCGCGCCGAAGGCGGCGGCCGCCTCGGCCGCCCAAGGCCCGCGAAAGGCGATCCAGCGGTACGCCCACGGATCGGCGCGGTCGGCCTCGTAGGAGACGAGCTGCTCCGGCTCGATCAGGAACGACTGGCCGGCGCCGAGCTCATGCTCGGCGCCGCCGCCCGTGAAGCGGCCGCGGCCGGACAGCACATGATGGAGCAGGTAAAAGTCGTACACCTTCGGGCCGATCCGATGACCGGGCCGCGTCTGGCCCTCGCCGGCAAACAGGATCTCCAGCGGCTGTCCGGCGCCCGTCTCCGCGCTGGACGCGACGCGATAGTAGAATTCCTTCACTCGCAAGCGCCTCCTTTATAAGGTAGATTGTATCCGCGACGGGCCTGATTGAACAGAAGAAGTCACATATATCCATATTCAGTTCACATGCTGCCATTCCGTGCGAGCTTTGCCGGACGTATACTGAGACTGTAACGAGCGTCGCGGCAAGCATGAAAGGCGCGGCCCGGAGCCGGAGAGGCAAGGCCGCTCGGGCCCGATTTGTCTATAATGACCAATTCCGAGAAAAGGATGATTGAACATGGCGGATTTGAAACAGCTGACGGATTCGTTCCTGACTTTGTTTGGCGGCGAGGCGGAGAACATCCGCTTCTACCAGGCTCCGGGCCGGGTCAATCTGATCGGCGAGCATACCGACTACAACGGCGGCTACGTCTTCCCGGCCGCGCTCACGTTCGGCACGACGCTGCTGCTGCGGCCGCGGGAGGACCGCCTGCTGCGGTTCGCCTCGACGAACTTCCCGGACAAGCGGTTCGACGTGGCGCTGGACGGCATCGCGCATCGCGAGGAGGACGACTGGAGCAACTATCCGAAGGGCATCGTCCATGAGCTGCAAAAAAGCGGACGGGGACCGGAGAAAGGCTTCGACCTGCTCTACCATGGCGAGATTCCGAACGGCTCGGGCTTGTCCTCCTCCGCTTCGATCGAGGTCGTCACCGGCTACGCGCTGCTGACCGAAGGCGGGCATCCGGTCGACCTCACCGAGCTGGCGCTGCTGGCGCAGCGGTCCGAGAACGAGTTCAACGGCGTGCAGTGCGGCATCATGGACCAGTTCGCCGTCGCGAACGGCCGCGAGGGCCAGGCGATGCTGCTGATGTGCGACACGCTCGAGTTCCGCCACGTTCCGTTCGAGTCGGGCGACCATGTGCTCGTCATCGGCAACACCAAAAAACGGCGGGGACTCGTCGACTCCAAGTACAACGAGCGGCGCGCCGAATGCGAGCAGGCCGTGCAGGAGCTGCGCTCCGCCTATCCGGAGCTGACGCTGCTCGGCCAGCTGACGCCGGAGCAGCTGCGCGCGGAGGAGAGCCGCATCGCCAGCGAGACGGTGCGGCGCCGCGCGCGGCATGTCGTCGAGGAGATCGACCGCGTGCTGCAGTCGGTCGACGTGCTGGAGCAGGGCGATCTGGCGGCTTTCGGCCGGCTGATGAACGCCTCGCATGACTCGCTGCGCGATCTGTACGAGGTGACGGGCCGCGAGCTCGACGCGATGGTCGACGCCGCGCGCAAGGTGCCGGGCGTGCTCGGCTCGCGCATGACGGGCGCCGGCTTCGGCGGCTGCACCGTCTCGCTCGTCCATAAGGACAGCGTGGACCGCTTCCGCGAGCAGGTCGGAGCCGAGTACGCCGCGGCGACGGGGCTGCAGGCGGACTTCTACGTCTGCTCGATCGGCGACGGCGTGTCCCGGATCGACGTCTAGCCTTCGCGGACCATATGCCGGAGGCGGGGTTTGTCGTATGATCGTAGAGGCGGCAAGCCTGGCAGAGACCGCATGAGCTTGGGAGAGGAGAGATCAGCATGGCAGTTCTGGTAACGGGAGGCGCGGGCTATATCGGCTCGCATGCCGTAGCCGCGCTTTTGGAAAAGGGAGAAGAGGTCGTCGTCGTCGACAACCTCCAGCAGGGCCACCGCGAGGCCGTCACAGGAGGACGCCTGTACGAGGGGGATCTTCGCGACGAGGAGCTGCTGGACCGCATCTTCCGCGAGAATGAGATCGACGCGGTCATCCACTTCGCGGCGAACTCGCTCGTCGGCGAGAGCATGAAGCTGCCCGGCAAGTACTACCACAACAACGTATACGGCACGCTCTGCCTGCTGGAGGCGATGAACCGCGCCGGCGTGAAGCGCATCGTGTTCTCCAGCACGGCCGCGACGTACGGAGAGCCGGAGAGCGTCCCGATCCGCGAGAGTGACCGGACCGAGCCGACCAACGCCTACGGCGAGACGAAGCTCGCGATGGAGAAGATGATCCGCTGGTTCGAGACGGCCCATGAGTTCCGCTACGTCTCGCTGCGGTACTTCAATGCGGCCGGCGCGCACGAGAGCGGCAAGATCGGCGAGGACCACGATCCGGAGACGCATCTCATTCCGATCGTGCTGCAGACGGCGCTTGGCCAGCGGCCGCATATCTCGGTATTCGGCGAAGACTATCCGACCGAGGACGGCAGCTGCGTGCGCGACTACATCCATGTCAGCGACCTGGCGGACGCGCATATCCTTGCGGTCGAGCGGCTGCGCAGAGGCGAGGCGAGCGCCGTCTACAACCTCGGCAACGGGCACGGCTTCTCGGTCAAGCAAGTGATCGACATCGCCCGCCGCGTGACCGGACGCGAGATTCCGGCCGTCATCGAGCCGCGCCGCTCCGGCGACCCGGCGGTGCTGATCGCCTCCTCGGAAAAGGCTCGCGCCGAGCTGGGCTGGAATCCGCATCGCAGCGATCTGGAGGCGATCATCGCCTCCGCCTGGGCCTGGCACCAGTCCCGTCCGCAAGGGTACCGCGGCTAAGGCGTGCAGGCAAGCACGCCCTAGTCCGGCCCGTTCCATCTAGAAAGGAGCTGCATCCCATGACAACGCATCAACCCGCTTCGTCCGCCGAGCAGGCGCTGCAGGCGGTCGAGGCACTGATCGCCGGCGCGCTGAGGCGCGGCCTGCTCGAGCCGCTCGACGCCGGCGCGGCCCGCAACGCCGTGCTCGACCTGCTCGGCTTCGACGCGCCGCTGCCCGGCGAGGAAGAACGGCCGGCCTGGAGCCAAGGCCTGCTCGAGCCGCCCGCCTGGGCGTCCGGCAAAGCCGGCGCCTCCCCGTCCGCCGACGGCCCGGGCATGCCGGAGCTGCTCGCTCCGCTGCTCGATTATGCGGCGGAAGCCGGCATCGTGCCGGATCGGACCGTGACGCAGCGGGATCTGCTCGATGCGCGCATCATGGGGCTGCTCCTTCCAAGGCCGTCGGAGACGCAGGCGCGCTTCGCCCTGACCGCGGCGAGCCAGGGCGTGGCGGCGGCGACCGACTGGTTCTACCGGCTCAACGTCGACAGCAACTACATCCGCATGGACCGCGTCGAGCTGAACCGGAGCTGGACGCATCCGACGGAGTACGGCGAGCTGGAGATTACGGTGAACCTGTCGAAGCCCGAAAAGGACCCCGCCGAGATCGCCCTGCTCAAGACGCTGCCTCCGTCGAGCTACCCGAAATGCCTGCTCTGCAAGGAGAACATGGGCTACGCGGGACGCGCGGACCATCCGGCCCGCCAAAACCACCGCATCCTCCCGCTCCAGCTGAGCGGCGAGGCATGGTTCCTGCAATATTCGCCTTATGTGTACTACAAGGAGCACTGCATCGTGTTCCGCGCCGAGCATGTGCCGATGGCGATCAGCGAGGAGAGCTTCGGACGGCTGCTCGACTTCGTCCGGCAGCTGCCGCATTATTTCGTCGGCTCCAACGCCGACCTGCCGATCGTCGGCGGCTCGATTCTGAGCCATGACCATTTCCAGGGGGGCCATCATGCGTTCCCGATGCAGACGGCGCCGATCGAGGCGAGCTTCCGCCATCCCGGCTACGAGGATCTCCGCTTCGGCATCGTCCGCTGGCCGATGAGCGTGCTGCGCGTCAGCGGCAGCGATCCGGACCGGCTGCGGCGGGCGGCGGGCGAGCTGCTCGCGGCCTGGCGAGGGTACAGCGATCCCGAGGCGGAGGTGCTGGCGTCCAGCGTCCAGAACGGCGAGCGGGTGCCGCACAACACGATCACCCCGGTCGCCCGCAGAGGAGCGGACGGCTCCTACGAGCTCGACCTCGTGCTGCGCAACAATCGCACGAGCGAGCGGCATCCGGAGGGCATTTTCCATCCTCATCGCGAGCTGCATCATCTCAAAAAGGAGAACATCGGCCTGATCGAGGTGATGGGACTGGCCGTGCTGCCCGGCCGGCTGAAGCAGGAGATGGAGCTGCTCGCCTCCTGTCTGGACGGCTCGGCCTCGTGGGAGCAGGCGCTGGCGGAAGGACCGCCGACGATGGGGCAGCATTGGCTCTGGCTGGAGGAGCTGCAGGCTTCGGCCGGCGGCGCGGCGCTGGAGCGCGGAGAGGCGCTGCGGCTCGTGGAGGCTTCGGCTGGCGACAAGTTCCTGCAGGTGCTACGGGATGCGGGAGTGTACAAGCAGACCGGAGAAGGACGGGAAGCGTTCGGACGCTTCCTGGCCTCGGCCGGCCTCGTGCCGGCTGGTTGACCGAAGCGGCGGCGCAGGGTCGGAGCCGGAGCAAAAGCATCAGGACGAAGCCCGGGGGCGGGAGAGCCTCCGGGCTTCGTCTTTTTTGCATTCCGATCGAGGCGCATTCTGTCGAATCTGCATGAATGTGAACAAAATTTCTGGTCGAAATTTACCGATGTTCATAGATTGATCAAAAATGGCGTCATCAAGAGGTCGATTGTAAAAATAAATTAAAAAATCAATTGTAGAACGTTCGTTTCTATGGTATTTTTTTATATATAAACGTTAATAAATTGACTATTATCACGTTCGACATGTTAATGTGGAGGGGAAGCGAAAACGATGCAAATTATGCCGCTTGAGGATTTTCTGAAATTGGACTCGGACGAACAGGTCGAGAAGCTGAAGCGCTGGAAGGCGGACTACACGCTCAAGGATATCCGCGAAGCCTGGAACTTCAAGCATTCCGCCCAGTACTACATGCTGCTCAAGAAGCTGCGCATCTACGAGCGCGTCGTCAACAAATCGGACAAGTTCTACCCGGACCAGCTGAACGGCAGCCAGGCTCCGGCGGGAGAGCGGACGAGCTTCTCCTACCCGGCCCGCGAGCAGAAGCTGCCGGCCGATCAGTTCGGCTACCAGCTGAACGTGACGCTGACGGGACCGGAGCTCGCCGACAAGCTGGAGCGCCTCGCGGCCTTCCTGCGCGGCGAGCAGAAGAGCGTATCCGTACGCCTCTCCGTGGAAGCGGCTGCCGAGGAGGCCGGCGCCTCCGAAGAGGGCCAGGAAGAAGAGCAGACGGCCGTCTAAGCCGGATCGCATCGCGCCATGAAACGCCAAACAAGGTACCCGCTGCTGCGCGCGGGTACCTTGTTTTGATGTCGGGCCTTTCCGGCGCGGGGCCGGATGAAGGGCGGGGACGGCGCTGCCGGCGCCGGCCGTCAGCCGACTCTGCGGAGCTTGCCGAGCTCGGAGACGAGCGCCTCCACCTCGGAGATGCTGAACGACGGCTTGGAGGCGACGACCTCGTACAGGTCGCGGATGTCCTCGTAGCGGTCGATGGAGAAGGAAGAGGCCTGCATCGCGGCGGCCGTCGCCATGCGGAGCTTCTCCTTGATCGCCTCGATCATGAATTCGACGTTTTGCTGGGTAGGCTCGTTGAGATCTGGCATAGGTTCCTCCTGTGGACTTGCTCTGCTTTCGGTCCATTGTATCATGAATGCCGGCCGCTCGCCGAGAGCTCGTTGAATCTGCTCCCGCACATCCGTTACAATGAAGCGAGACGGGCGGGTCAGGGAGCGGACGGCGGCATCAGGCGGCGCTCACCCCGCGTTAATGAGGGTGCGGATAATGAATCGTGAACCAAAAACGAACCGGATGGAAGATTCGGCCAAATGGGCTCGCGTGGACAAGGCCGGGCTGCAGACGTTTTTCGAGGCGGTGGCGGCCAAGTTCCCGGCTCGGGAGGACGTCGTTTTCCTCTGCATCGGCAGCGACCGCTCCACGGGAGATTCGCTCGGGCCGCTGGCCGGCTCGCTGCTGGCGGAGCTCGGCTTTCCGCGCGTGCTGGGCACGCTGGAGCATCCTTGCGACTCGGAGCAGGTCGGGCCGATCCTCGCGACGCTGCAGGAGGCGAGCTGCGTCGTAGCGATCGACGCCTGCCTCGGGAGGGCCGAGTCGACCGGACTGTATCTGGTGCGCAGCGGGCCGCTGCAGCCGGGCCAGGCGATCGGCCAGCATCTGCCGCCGGTCGGCGATTACAGCGTGGCGGCGGTCGTCAACACGCAGGGACATAAGCCGTATTGGATCATTCAGACGACGAGCCTGTACCGGGTGCTCGGCATGGCCCGCACGATCGCGGATGCGGCGGCGGCGGCCTGGCCGGGGGAGGACCGCGCGCCGGCAGGTTTGATGCCCGGCTCGCCGCGGCAATAAGGACGACTACATGCACGACGAAAGGATGAGGATGTCGATGTCGAACCGAACGCTCGCCAACCGCAGGCTTACGCTTCAAGGAGGCGCCGATCTGGCCTACCGCGACAACGGAAGAGGCGGCGAGGCCGGAACCGCGCTTGTGCTGCTGCACGGATTTTGCGGCAGCTCCGCCTATTGGGAGCCGCTGCTGCCGCTGCTCGAGCCGCATGGAAGGGTCATCGCGCTCGATCTGCGCGGGCATGGCCAGTCATCCGCCGCCGGCGAGGACATCATCGGCATGGAGACGCTCGCCGACGATGTCGCGGAGCTGCTGGAGTCGCTTGAGGTTGGCCCGGCGGTCGTGCTCGGCCATTCGATGGGAGGCTACGCCGCGCTCGCGCTGGCCGAGCGGCATCCGCAGCTGCTCGCAGGACTCGGCCTGATCCACTCGACGCCGCTGCCGGACAGCCCCGAAGCCCGCGAGGGCCGGGACAAGGCCGCGGCCGCGCTGGCTGCGGACGGCATCGTGCCGTTCGTGGACGGGCTCGTGCCGAAGCTGTTCGCGCCCGGAGCGGACGGCAGCCTGCTGGACAAGGCCAAGGAGATCGGCTACGGCACGGCCGCGTCCGCAGCCGCCGCGGCGGCGCGCGGCATGAAGGCTCGCCCCGACCGCAGCTCCGTGCTGCAGTCGCTGGAAGCGCCGCTGCTGCTCGTCGCGGGCAGCGAGGACGGCGTCGTGCCGCCGGCCAAGGCATTTGCCGCCGAGGCGCCCCGGACGCGCAAGGAAACGCTGGACGGAGCGGGACATATGAGCATGATGGAGCAGCCGGAGCGGCTGGCCGGACTTATCCGGGACTGGCTCGGCTTCTTGCCGGGGCAGAGCCGCTAGCGGGCGGTCCGGCCGGCAGTCGTCGCGAGGCATCATCGGAGGAGGGATCGCATGTTCCAGAGGGATTACATCATGCGGATGATCGAGGGCATGGCGCAAGTATCGGCGACGATCCTCGGCCTGCGCAAGGCCGGCAAGCAGGAGGAGGCGCTGCAGGTCGTCGAGGAGCTGCTCGACCGGCAGTTCGGCATGAACGGCAGGCTGCTCAAAAGCTTGTCCGAGGACGATCTCGTCCGCATGCTGTCCCGTTCCGGCGATCCGGACCCGTCCCTGCTGCTCGGACTCGGGCTGCTGCTGCGGGAAGAAGCGTCCGTACAGGACGACCTCGGCCACGAAAGCGCCGCGTTCCATACGCGGCTGAGGGCGCTGCATCTGCTGCTGCGAGCCTCTTCGTACGGCGCGGAGCCGAGCCCGGACGGCGACGCCGAGCGGCTGCTCGGGGAGCTGTCCGCCTATGAGCTGCCCCCGGACAGCAAGCGCCGGATCGCCGCTTGGCGCGAGGAGCAGGGGCGGTACGATCGCGCCGAGGATTTGTGGTACGAGCTGCACGAGGACGGCCGGCTGGAGCCGGGCGAGCTCGGTCGTTTTTACGGCCGGCTGCAGCATCTGACGGATGAGAGCCTGGAGCGGGGCGGACTGAGCCGCCAGGAGCTGCTGGAGGCGGCGAAGCCTTGGCTCGCCGAGACCGGCAAGGAATAGAATGCGACCGAGCGCCGGCAAGCGGCGCGGACGGCGGAAGCGGCCCCAGCCGGCAGATGCGGCTCGGGGCCTTGCTTTTCGCTGCGGGAACGAAAGGAGCCGAATGCAGGGATGATGAAAGAAGAGTGGGAACAGGCGCTGGAGGAGGCGGTCGGACAGGAGGCGCTGCTGCAGGCGACGTTCAGCGGAGCGAAGGGCTCGGCCGAGGAAGAAGGCGGCCTGCCTCCTCGCACGGTCGTGCGGCCGGTGCGGCTGAAGGCGGGACTGCGCTACCAGTTCGAAAAGCACTACCCGACGAAGGTGCTGCATGAGAACGTCGAGCCCGGCGACGCCGCCGGCCGCATGGCCGGACTGCTGCGCGCCGGCTACCGGCAGGCGCTCGTCAAGACCAAGGAGGCCGATCTGCAGGTCTTGATCTCCAAAAAAGGAAAAGCCGCGCTGCTGCGCAAGCCGCCGACCGGCAAGGCGGCGGCCGACGCTCCGTCGCATGACCGGATGAAGAAGCGGGTGCTGACGGAGGGCGAGGCGCCGGCGTTCCTGCAGGAGCTGGGCATCCTGACCCGCGAGGGCAAGGTGAAGGCGGACAAGCAGGACAAGTACCGCCAGATCAACCGTTTCCTCGAGATGGTGCAGGACGTGGCGGCAGAGCTGCCGACGGGGCGCGAGCTGACGATCGTCGACTTCGGCTGCGGCAAATCGTATCTCACGTTCGCCCTCTACCATCTGCTGGCCGTCGAGCAGAAGCGGCCGCTGCGCGTCATCGGGCTCGATCTGAAGGAGGATGTCATCTCGTTCTGCTCGGCGCTGGCGGAGCGGCTCGGCTACGACAGGCTGTCGTTCCAGGTCGGCGACATCGGCCAGTTCGGAGGGCTCGAGCAAGCCGACATGGTCGTCACGCTGCATGCCTGCGATACGGCGACCGACGCCGCCTTGGCCAAAGCGGTCGGCTGGGACGCCTCGGTCATCCTCTCGGTGCCCTGCTGCCAGCATGAGGCGTTCCGCCAGATCCGGAGCGAGCCGCTCGCGCCGCTGCTCGACCACGGCCTGCTCAAGGAGCGCTTCGCCGCGCTCGCCACCGATGCGGCTCGCGCTTCGCTGCTGGAGGCGGCCGGCTATCGGACCCAGGTGCTCGAGTTCATCGATCCGGAGCATACGCCCAAAAACCTGCTCATCCGCGCCGTCCGCCGCCGGGAGTCGGGCTCTGCCGCCGAGCATCGCCTCCGGAAGTGGGAGGAGTACCGCCGCTACCGCGACTCGCTGAGCCTTGATCCCGCTCTCGAGAGGATGCTCCGCAGTGCCGGAAGGCTCCCGGAATAAACGGCCGGACGTTGCCAGGCACCTGGAATCGGCCCTTCTCCCAAGCGTCAATCCGTGCTGGAATTGCCTCGATCCTGTGCTATAATGGAAGACAATGGAACGATGCAGGGATGGGTGAAGGGCTTGGAATCATGGATTTGGATTGATTTCAGTGTGTCTGTCTTCATGCTCGGCCTGTTTTTTTATATTTTTATTCATAATCCAATAACACGCCTGCATAAGGCGTATTTGGTTTTTCACTTTTTCATGCTCCTCTGGCCTCTCTCACAGTTTCTCCTCCAAACGACGACGATCGTCCAATACCAATTGCTTTTCCGTTCGATCTCTTACGCGGGGCTGTCGCTGCAAGGGCTCGGCTGGCTCGTCTTCGTCTGCTTCCTGACGGGACGCTCCTATCTCCTGACCCGGCGGACGCTTGCGCTGCTGGCCGGTCCGACCGCGCTGCTCGCAGCGCTCGTGCTGGCCGAGCCTCGGCAGTTCTTCCTCTTCTCCGGGGACGGCGCGGGCGCGGTGCAGCGGTTCGGTCCGCTGTCCTGGGCGCTGCTGGCCCAGCTCATGCTGATGGCGGGACTGTCGATCGCCTGCATCCTCTCGGCGCTGCGCGCAGGAACGACGCTTCGCCATCGCAAGCAGGTCGGGATGGCTCTCAAGGGGCTGCTGCTGTTCCTGCTTTTCGGCTGGCTGGACCTGCTCGTCAACGTCGTCTACGACAGCCGCTTTCCCGATATCTCCGGCATCTCCTCGGTCGGGCTCGCGCTGACCGCCCTCTATTTCTGCGTCTCCATCGACCGCTACCGCGTGTTCGACATCGTGCGCATCGCCCAGCAGGACATCGCCGATTCGATGTCGGCCGGCCTGCTCGTGCTCGACGCGGAAGGCACGGTGCTGGAGGCCAACCGCTCGCTGCAGCGTTATCTGTCCGTGCAGAGCGGGGACCGCTTCGATCTGGGCGCTTTTTTGCGCTCGCAAAAAAGGTCTTCCGGAGAAACGGCGGCGGAGCTCGGCCGAGCCGGCGAGGCGGTGGCGGAGCCGATCCTGCAGGAGCTGGTGCTGAGCGCCTCCGACCTGCCCGGCGCGCCTTTGCTCCACGTCCAGGTGCACGCTTCTCCGATTGTGTCGGGGGAGCGCGAGCTGCTGGGGCGGGTCGTCACGTTCCAGGACGTCTCGGAGATCCGCCAGCTCGTCGAGGAGAAGCATCGGCAGAACGAGATGCTGCAGCTCCGCAACCGCGAGCTGGTCCAGATCCAGGAGGAGCTGTTCCGGGCCAATCTCAAGCTGGAGGAGATGGCGACGACGGACAGCCTGACCGGCTGCTACAACCGCCGCTTTCTCATGCAGCGGCTGGAGCAGGAGGTGGTGGCGAACGTCCGGTACCGGATTCCGTTCGCGATCATCCTGTTCGACATCGACCATTTCAAAGGCATCAACGACCGTCACGGGCATCTCGTCGGGGACGAGGTGCTGCTGGAGACGGCGACGGCCGTCAAGGGCATGCTGCGTCGCTCCGACGTGCTCGCCCGTTATGGCGGAGAGGAATTCGCGGTTTATCTCCCCCACACGACCCGCCTGCAGGCCGAGCGCCTCGCCGAACGGCTCAAGATCGGGGTAGAGGCGAACCGGGTCGCTACGGGACGGCCGGGACTGACGCTGTCGATTACGATCAGCCTCGGCGTCTTGTCGGTCGAAAACGAGAGTCCGCTCGGAATCAAGGACCCGAAGGCCTATTTGCGGGAATTGTTCGAGGAAGCGGACGCCGCGCTATACGAGGCGAAGGGCAACGGGCGCAACTGCATGGTCGGAAGGAGAAGGGCCTAGGTATACTTCGGGACGTTCGACCCCCTCAAAGGAATGACAACTCTTCGAACCATTTGGTAGAATAGAAGGAAAATCCCGTATGTCAGCTCAATTCCGGCTGGACCAAAAGAAAGTGGAGCCCAAGCATGAGAAAAGTACAACTCGACCGCATCCAGCCCGGCGCGACGCTGGCCAAGCCGATCTTCCGCGAGGACGGCAACGTGCTGCTGGGGGCGGGCATGCCGCTGAGCGAGCGGTTCATCCAGCGGCTGCGCGATCTTGGCGTCGACATCGTCTATATCGAGGACGAGCTTACCGCAGGCATCGAGCCGAACGAGACGCTGCGCGAGGAGACCCGCCGCAAGGCGGCCGCGGCGATGCACAAGCTGGTCGCCGACCAGATGAGCCAGTCCGCCGTCAAGGGGCGGGCGGCACGGCCGGAGCTAGGCCGCGTCTTCCGGTCGGTATTCAGCGAGATCCTGAACGATGTCATGCGCCGAGAGGACGTGTTCGCCGGGCTGAGCGAGATCAACACCCACGACTCCTATCTATTCCAGCATTCGATCAACGTGGCGGTGCTGGCTGGCATCATCGGCATCGCCAAGGGCTACAACCGCAATCAGCTGGAGGAGCTCGGCATCGGCGCGCTGCTGTTCGACATCGGCATGACCAAGGTTCCCCGCGCCATCCTGGACAAAAAGGGACCGCTCACGGCCGAGGAGCGCAAGGTCATGGAGCGCCATGCGGTCGACGGCTACGATCTGCTCCGGAAGGAGCATGATCTGTCCCTGCTGTCGGCTCACTGCGCCCTGCAGCATCACGAGCGCTACGACGGCAGCGGCTATCCCCGCGGCCTGCGTGGCGGCGAGATCCACGAATACGCGCAGATCGTCGCCATCGCCGACGTGTTCGACGCGCTCACCTCGTCGCGGTCGTACCGCAAGCGCTATACCCCGTCGGAGGCGATCGAGTTCCTGTTCGCGGCCGGCAACACGTATTTCGACCTGGAGCTGGTGCGGCTGTTCTGCAGCCATATTTCCATGTACCCGGTGTCGACGACCGTGCTGCTCAGCACAGGCCAGATCGGAGTCGTCGCGCGCAATTTCCAGGTGGCTGTCCATCGTCCGGTCATCCGGATCATCCGCGAGGCTGGAGGCAGAGTGCCGGCCGAGCCTTACGAGATCGATCTGCGGGACCAGCTTCATGTGACGATCGTTCGCGAGATTTAGCTTGGCCACTAAGGATTGGGGAGGATCAAGATGATGCAGCCTGATTCAACGGCTCCCGCTCAAGCAGCAGAAGAGCCGGCAGCCGTACTTGCCGGAGACAGCCTGGAGACGACGCTCATACCCGCGCTGCTCCTCGGCAGCCGCACGCTCGTCGAGCAGCGGCAGCTGTCGGCGGTCGGCACGCTTACTCTGCTCGAAGGGGACTTGATCGAGATCGAGGCGGAAGGGCCCGAGCGGTTCCGTCTCGGCGAATCCGTCTGGCTGACGGTGGAGTCGCCGTCCGGCAGCTACCGCATGGCTACGCGCGTGATCGGCCGGCGCGCCAAGTCGCTCGCGCTGCTGTTCCCCTACGAGCGCTATCGGATCATGGACGAGAAGCGCATCCATCCGCGGGTCGAGGTGAACTGTCCCGGCCGCCTGCTCCTGGACGACGAGCGGCTGAAGCGCGAGCCGACGAGAGCGGATCTGCTCCGCTACAGATGGTCCGACGAGCTGCGGCATGAAGGTCTCGACGAGGCGCTGCTGGAGAAGCTCGTGCGCCTCATGGACGAGGAGGATCTGCATCTGCTCGAGGAGGAGGAGCGGTGCCGGCGGGAAAAGGCCGCGCGCGCCGAGATCGTCGTCTCCAACATCAGCCTGGAGGGCGTCGGCTTCCGCGCTGCGGGAGGCATGGAGCTGGAATGCCACGGCACCGTAGGCGCCGTGCTGGATCTCGGCTTCGAGCTGAGCTGCACGCTCGAGATTCTGTGGCGGCAGGACGCCGCAGGCGTGCTCAGCTACGGCGCGCGGATGAGCGGCTTCACCGCCGAGGGAGCGCGCCAGCTGAGGGCGTTCGTGCTTCACGAGCAGATGAAGCAGTATTATCAGGTGCGCCGCGGACTGGCGGCGGACGATGGCGCAGCCGCCGGTCTCGAAGCCGCGCCGGGCGAGGACGCGGAGCACTGACCGGCTTCGTCCGCGCGAATGGCGCGGCGGAGAGCGGCAGGCCAGGCGGGAAGCGCGGGCTTGCCCTGATGAGCGTGTTGGTTTTAATGCCGAAATAGCGAAACCGGAGAGCGTGCTCTCCGGCTTTTTTCGCTTTTCGCAATGGGACTGCCCCGTGCGCCGAAGCAAGGGAAGAAGGTCCCTTGCACGCGGGCTGGCCGGGGCCGATCGCCGAAGCAAGGGAAGAAGTTCCCTTGCTCGCTCGTCGGCGGGGTGACTCCTTTCATGTGGGAGCCATCCTTCATCGCTTGTTCGGCCGTCCCCTTAGCCAAGTGCGGCCGTCTAAGTCGCGCTCCGGCAGGCTAGAATGCTACCAAAGGCCGCGGCGATCGCCTGTTGGATCAACTAGGCGGCAGGTGCCGACTGAGCGGCGGAGGAGGGGCGGCAATTGGCGGATGGCATGGAGGCGGGAGAAGCGGATTCGAAGAGGGCGAGGGCGACGCTTCTCTTGGCTAGAGGTCCCCTTGCTCGTGCGAGGAGAACAGGTCGTAGAGCGGGAGCCAGAATGGTAGCAGGGAGAGCGGATACGGGACTTCGGCTCGCGCGCGCGGCGGGACTGGCGCGCATCTTGGAGTCGCAGCGCTGGCGCGACGAGCTGTTCCATCGGCTCGCGCGCGCGGCGGGACTGGCGCTGCTGCTGAGCGCGGCTTTTCGCCGCTCCGGCTGGTTTTTCGATCGCGACGGGCATGGCTTCGTGGCGCTGCTGGCGGCATTCGGGCTTGCCGCTTTTTTACGAGGAGACCCGGGAGGATGGCGCTTGGCGCAAGGGAGCAGGGGCGGCAGGCTGCCGCTCGCCGCGGCTTGCTGCATCGGACTCGCGCTGCTCTATGCGGCGCGTAGCCTCGGATCGCCGGTCTCCGTCCAAGGCAGCGTGGAAGAAGCGCTGCGCTGGCTTTCTTTCGGCTCGTTGGCCCTCGTGCTGGCGGCATGGCAACGGAAAGAGCGTCGGCCCGAATCGGCCGTATCCGCCACGGCCTGGGCGCTGCAAGGCTTTTCCGCCTTCGCGGCGGCAAGCTCGCTGGCCGCCTGGTGCGGCTGGATCGTCGGCCCTGACTTCATGCTGCGCACCGCCGACGGACGCTTGAGCGCCACGGGCGCCAGGCTCGCCGGCTACCTGCAGTACAGCAATGCGCTCGGCGCCTTCGCCGCCGCGCTGCTGGCGTGGCAATGGCTCGTTCTCGCGCGGAGCGGCTCGCCCCGGCTTCGCCGCAGCGCCGCTTGGCTGGCTCCGCCCTGCCTCGCCGTGCTGCTGCTGAGCGAGTCGAGAGGAGCGCTGCTGGCGCTGCTGGCGGCGGCGGTTCCGGGCTTGCTGCTGGCGCGCCGCTTGTCCAGCCGTGCGGAGCCGGGACCCGGCCGTTCCGCGCTCCGCGCGGAGCGGCTGCGCTGGCTCCTCGCGGCCTGGAGCAGCTTGCCGGGAGCAGCTGCGCTGGTCGCGATCGCCCGCTTCCGCGAGCGGTCGACGGAGGCGGCGCTCGCCCAGGACGCGGCCGTCTGGCTCGCCCTGCTGGCGGCTTCGGCAGCAGGCGCCTTCTGGATCAAGCGTACGATGGCGGCCTCAAGCGAGCGCTTGTCCCAGCCCGCTACGGCGGCGGCAGCTGGGCCTGCGGCCGTCCTGCACGCCGGCATCCGTTCCGCCGCCGTCCTGCTGCTCGGCGCCGCCGCGGCGCTCAGCCTGAGCCGCGGCGGCGGCTGGGACCGGTTCGATCCCGCCGAACCGACCTCGGCGGCGACCGGAGCGTCGCGTCTGCTGCTCTATCGCGGCGGCTGGGCCGCCGCCCGCGAATCCTGGCTGCTCGGCTACGGCGCCCGGGCGTGGGAGCTGCTGCGGGGCTCGTTCCAGTCGGCGCCGTATGCGGCCGGGGAAGTGCATAGCGGCTACCTCGACATGCTGCTGACCGCCGGGGCTCCCGGCCTCGCGCTGCTGCTGGCGCTCGGCGCTGCGCTGCTCGCGGCCGCAGGCGCGAAAGGCGCGCTCGGCGCCGTGCCGGCGGCCTCGCTGCTGCTGCATGCGGCGATCGACGTGGACATGTGCTACGGCGCCTACTGGCTGCTGCTGCTTGTCCTGTCGGCCGCAGGCGCGTCCCTCGCTCCGCCCGCGTCCGCTGCCCGGACAGAAGGCGGAGACGGCTAGGAGGCGCCGGCGTGGACGGGAGCGGGCCGCCGCGCAGGGCGGCGGCGCTCAGCCGCCGAAAGCATCCCGGAACGCCAAGCGCAGCCGCTCCGGCTCGACCTCCCACAGCTCGGCGATGTCGCCGCAGACGTTCTCGTCCCACCAATCGCACAGCTTTTTGCGGTTGTCGTGATTTTCGTGGACGAAGATCAGGTTGAGGCCCACTTTTTTCGTGTACAGCTTCTCCGCCTGCTCCATCTTCTCCTTGGGGATGAACGTCTTGAGCCGCTTGGCGGTCCGGTACAGCTCGTTGCTGCAGGCGCGCCGGATCTTGCGGGCCGTCGGCAGCTCGGCCGCGTGCTTCGTCTTGTGGCTGTTCATGGAGCCCACTCCTTTCGTTCTCCATCTATATGCCGGGACGGCTGCCTCGGTGCGGGGAAGGACGGGAGGCGCGCGCGCCTTCAAGCCGCAAGGAAAAGAGCCTTTCTTCTCGCTTCGGGAGAAGGAAGGCTCTTTCGTTTTTTTTCGCTTACTGGACGTGAATGTAGCCGACCATCGGGCCGCTGTGCTTGAGATCGGTGTGGATCTGGCATTCGATCGGGTACACGCCGGCCTTGGAGGCGACGAAGCTCACCTCGGTCGTCTCGCCTTTCTTGACCTCTCCGCTGACGCCGAGCCCCTTGATGGTGAAAGGATGGGAGGCTCCGTTCACGCCGCTGATGCGCAGCGTGACCTTCTCGCCCTTGGGCACGATGATCGTGGCCGGGCTCCATTGGTACACCTCGAGCTCCTCGCCGCCGCGCGTCGTCGTCTTGAATTCTCCCGTCACCATCTCATAGACATGTCCCGTATCCGGCTGCTGCGCGGCGGCCGAGGCGGGGAGCGGATCCCCCTGCTTCGGGTAGAGCTGCCAGCAAGCGAGCGCCAGGACGGCGATGGCGAGCGCGAGACCGGCCGTCCTTAGTTGGCGTTTCGTAATGATGATCGCTTTCATGCTTCGTCTCCCTTCTTGTCCGGTGCTGTCCTATTTTTATGCGGGGGACGGTCTGTCCATGCCAGCGGAAACGGGCCGATCCATCTATGGCATCTCTTGACAGCCCTATGATAGAATACCGATGACAGAAGCGGCTCGGACGAAAGCCGCGAGAGATGGAAATGAAGGAGTGGAGCGCATGCATCTGCTGCATGATCTGGTGGACAAGCTGCTCGGCATCGTCGAGCAGCTCGGTTATTTCGGCATCATCCTCGGCCTGGCGATGGAGGTCATCCCGAGCGAGATCGTGCTCGGCTACGCCGGCTACATGGTCTCGACCGGCAGCATGACGTTTTGGCTGGCGGTGCTGTGCGGCACGGTCGGCGCGGTCGTCCAGCAGTGGATCCTCTATGCGATCGGCCTGTACGGAGGACGGCCCTTCCTCGACAAGTACGGCAAGTACATCAAGATCAAGCCGAAGCATATCGACGCGGCGGAGCGCTGGTTCGACCGCTACGGTCCGGGCATGGTGTTCACCGCCCGTTTCGTGCCCGTCATGCGCCAGGTGATCTCGATTCCGGCCGGCATGGCCCGGATGTCGCTGACCCGGTTCACCGTGCTGACGGCGATCGCCTCGCTGCCGTGGGCGATCCTGTTCGTGACGATCGGGCGCAGCCTCGGCAGCAACTGGGGCCAGATCAAGGAAAAGGCGGCCCCGTACACGATTCCGGCGATCCTCGTCGCGCTCGCGGTCATGATCGTTTATGCGCTTTTCAAGTACCAGCGCTCGCGCGGACGGACCGTCTGATTGAGCAGGCGAGCCGCCATTTGATACAATGAATGCAATCGATCCATAACCCAAGGAGTGATTCCGATGGCACGCAGCGTAGCCAGCAAGCTGAACCAAGGCATCAGCCCCCGGCAGTTCCGGGACGGCATGACGAAAAACAAGGATGCTTTCGACGACTGGTACGACAAGTTCGAATGGCCGAGCGAGGACGATCGGGAATTTTTCGAGCAGCTGAACAACCGCGACGACCTGCGCGTGCTCATCCTGATGGCCGAATGGTGCGGCGACGTCGTGCGCAACATCCCGGTCGTGTTCCGCGCGCTCGAGAATAGCGGCGTTCCGGTGGAGGTGCTCGTCATGGAGGAGCATCTGGACACGATGGACGAGTTCCTGACGATGGGCGGACGCTCCGTGCCGGTCGTCATCGTGGCGGATACCGGCGGCCATGTGCTCGGCACGTGGGGACCGCGTCCGGAGCATGTGCAGGAGGCGATGAGGGCGTTCAAGCGGGACAATCCGGACCGCGAGGCGCCCGACTACCAGGAGAAGCTGTCGCTGACGCGGCAGGAGATGGGACGCCGGTACGGAGAAGGAACCGGCTATCAGGCGGTCATCGTCCGGGAGCTGCGCGAGCTCCTCTCCTCGTTCTGATGGCGGCGATGAAGATCGTCCCGTTCGTGCTCGGACCGATCCAGACGAACGGCTATCTGCTCGTCAACGAGGAAACGAACCGGGCCGTCGTCATCGACCCCGGCATGAACCCGAAGCCGCTCTTGAACCGCATCGCGCAGGATTCCATCCAGCTCGAAGCGATCCTGCTCACCCATGCCCATCTCGACCATATGGGCGGGGTGGACGAGGTGCGCAAGGCTTGCGGCTGTCCGGTCTACATCCATGACCTGGAGGCGGACTGGCTGACCGATCCGGCGCTCAACGGCTCCTTGCGCTGGAGCCATATGACGCCGCCGCTGACGACCGATCCGGCCGAATATGCGCTCGAAGAAGGCATGCGGCTGAAGCTCGCGGGCTTCGAGTTCCGCGTGCTGCACACGCCGGGCCACAGCCCGGGCAGCGTCAGCTTCCTGCACGGCAAGAACCTGTTCTCGGGCGACGTGCTGTTCCGCGAGTCGGTCGGCCGCACCGATCTGCCCGGCGGACGAGAGGCGGATCTGTTCAACTCGATCCGGGGCAAGCTGTACCGGCTCGACCCGGACGTGACCGTCTACAACGGCCACGGGCCGAAGACGACGATCGGCCACGAGATGGCCCATAATCCGTACGTACGGCTGGGATGACCGGCCATCCGCTCCCGTCCTGCGGCGCCCGCCGCCGGCGGGAGCGGTTCATTTTTGGACAGGAGGAATCGGCATGGCGGAGCAACAAGCAGGCGTGAAGGAAGCCGAGGGCGAGCGGACGGCGGCGCAGGCGGCGGAGGAGCAGGAGCGGATCGTGCGCGGCATCGCCCAGGAGCTGGGCTTGCCGCTCGGCAAGGTCAAGTCGGCGGTGTCGCTGCTGGACGAGGGCAATACGATTCCGTTCATCGCGCGCTACCGCAAGGAAATGACCGGCGAGCTCGACGAGAACGAGCTGCGCGGCATCGAGGAGAAGCTGGCCTACCGGCGCAATCTGGAGGACCGCAAGCGCGAGGTGCTGCGGCTGATCGGCGAGCAGGGCAAGCTGACGCCGGAGCTGGCGCAGGCGATCTCCGCCGCGTCCAAGCTGCAGGAGGTCGAGGATCTGTACCGGCCGTACCGGCAAAAGCGCAAGACGCGCGCTTCCGTCGCGCGGGAGCGGGGGCTGCAGCCGCTGGCCGACTGGCTGCTCTCGCAGCCGCGCCAGGGCGAGCCGCTCGCCGAGGCGCGCAAGTACGTCACGGGCGAGGCCGGCGCGCAGACGCCGGAGGAAGCGCTCCAAGGCGCGATGGACATCGTCGCCGAGAGCATCGCCGACGACGCCCGCATCCGCGCCTGGGCGCGCAAGTTCACCGCGGAGCAGGGCGTCATCCGCTCCGAGGTCCGGCAAGCGGGAGCGGAATCGGTGTACGAGATGTACTACGACTATCAGGAGCCGCTGCGCAAGCTGCCGCCTCACCGCACGCTCGCGATCAACCGCGGCGAGCGCGAGGAGGTGCTGCGCGTCTGGCTGGACGTTCCGGCAGCGCGCATCCATGACCATATCCTCCGCCATACGCTCCGCCAGGGCGTCGCGCCGGCGATTCGGGACGTGCTGGCCGCCGTCGTCGAGGACGCGTACAAGCGGCTCATCGCGCCGTCGATCGAGCGCGAGGTGCGCGCGGAGCTGACGGAGCGGGCGGAGGAGCACGCGATCGGCATCTTCTCCGCCAATCTGCGCAGCCTGCTGCTGCAGCCGCCGGTGCGCGGCCATGTCGTGCTCGGCGTCGATCCGGCGTACCGCACC
Organism: Paenibacillus sp. FSL W8-1187; assembly: GCF_037965485.1. Classification (NCBI taxonomy): domain Bacteria; kingdom Bacillati; phylum Bacillota; class Bacilli; order Caryophanales; family Paenibacillaceae; genus Paenibacillus; species Paenibacillus sp. FSL W8-1187. Next base: position 4,385,769 of record NZ_CP150181.1, on the reverse strand, counting down.
GGCTGCAAGCTGGCGGTCGTCGACGCCACCGGCAAGCTGCTGGAGGTGGCGGTCGCCTATCCGACGCCGCCGAACAACAAGGTCGCCGAGGCGGAGCGGCTCATCGGCTCGCTGATCGACCGCCACGGCGTCACGCTCCTCGTCATCGGCAACGGCACCGCCTCGCGCGAGACGGAGAGCTTCATCGCCGCGCTCATCCGCGGCCGCGTCGCTGCCGGCAAGCCGGGCGCCGAGGCGCTCCGCTACATCATCGTCAACGAGGCCGGAGCGAGCGTCTACTCCGCCTCCAAGCTCGCCGCCGAGGAATTCCCCAAGCTCGATGTCGCGGAGCGCAGCGCGGTATCGATCGCACGCCGGCTCCAGGATCCGCTGGCGGAGCTCGTCAAGATCGAGCCCAAGGCGATCGGCGTCGGCCAGTATCAGCACGACGTCAGCCAGAAGCGGCTCGGCGAGACGCTCGGCGGCGTCGTCGAATCGGCGGTCAACCACGTCGGCGTCGACGTCAACACCGCCTCGGCGTCGCTGCTCTCCTATGTGGCGGGCATCAATGCGACGACGGCCAAAAACATCGTCAAGCATCGGGAAGAGACCGGGGTCTTCTCCTCCCGCAAGGAGCTGCAGAAGGTGCCGCGGCTCGGCGCGAAGACGTACGAGCAGTGCATCGGCTTCATCCGCATCCCCGAGGCGGAAAACCCGCTTGACCGCACGCCGATCCATCCGGAGTCGTACGGCGTCGTCGACCGGCTGTTCAAGCAGCTCGGCCTGTCGCTCGGCGAGGTCGGCGGCGAGACGGCCCGGCAGCGGCTGGCGGCTGCCGACATCCCGGCGCTCGCGTCGGCGATCGGCGTCGGCGAGCCGACGCTGCGCGACATCGTAGACAGCCTCATGCGGCCGGGGCGCGATCCGCGCGAGGAGCTCGCGGCGCCGGTGTTCCATCAGGACGTGCTGGCGATCGAGGACCTGCAGCCGGGCATGGAGCTGCAGGGCACGGTGCGCAACGTGATCGACTTCGGCGCTTTTGTCGACATCGGCATCAAGAACGACGGCCTCGTGCATATCTCTCAGCTGAGCCGCAAGTTCGTCAAGCATCCGATGGACGTCGTGTCGGTCGGCGACGTCGTCACCGTCTGGGTGCTGAATGTCGATCTCAAAAAAGGCCGCGTCGGCCTGACGATGCGCGGTCCGAACCCTTCCTGAAAAGACGAAAGGCCTCTCCTCCGACTCGGGCAGTCGGGGGAGAGGCCTTTGGCTTGCTTGCAGGCGGCGAACCGCGTCCGGGCCGGCGCGTCAGCCGTCCTGGCGGACCGCTTCCTCGTCCGGCTTGGCGGCCTGCTTCGTCCGATAATAGAACCAGCAATCGTTCAGCAGGCGCACCTGCCGGAGATCCTTCTTCTGGAAGGCGCGCATCAGTTGGCTGCTCAGCCATTGCGGCATCCGCATCGTCCTCCTTCTGCCGTTCGTGATCTACACAGCATATGGAGGAAAAGGCGATCAGGTGCAGGTCCAATCAGTCTTCGTACTCTTCCTCGTACCATTGCTCCAGCTGCGCGAGCAGCGCGCGGATCTCGGTCAGCAGCGAGATGAGCGGGTAGGACTTCTCCGGAATTTCCTTGAAGGAGCGCTCGAGCTGCTCCAGATGCTCGAGCCCGCTCTGCGTCGGCAAGCCGCGCTCATGCAGCTCGGAGGGGGAGAACTCGGCGATGCAGCGTGCGAGCGGCGGCACCTCGGCAGCCGTCAGCTTGTCGAGCTCCTTGTGCAGCCGCAGATTGAGCGCGGACAGCTGATAGGCGTGCGTATCGGGCATTTCCACCAGGGAGAGCTGGCCTCCAAGCTGGAACAGAACATACTTCATCGTAGGCATGGCGAAACATCGGGCTCCTCTCGCGGTCGATCATTCGTCTACTTGACAGTGTAGCCCAGGATCCCTTTACAATTCAAGGGGAAGGAGGGGACGGGCATGGACGATCGGGAGCTGCAGGCATGGGTGGAGCGCGTCTCGCTGGAGACGTTCGGACTTCCGTTCCGCCACCGGGCCGCCTTCAACCGGAGGCTGTCCTCTACCGGGGGACGCTACTTCATGAAGTCGCATCATATCGAGATCAGCGCGAGGCAGCTCGAGGCTTACGGGGCGGAGGAGACGGAGAAGATCATCAAGCATGAGCTGTGCCACTACCATCTGCATCTGCTCGGACGCGGCTATCGTCATCGCGATCCCGAGTTCAAGGCCTGGCTGGAGCGCTCCGGCGGGTCCCGCTACTGCAAGCCGCTGCCGGACAAAGCCCGTAAAACGCTGCCCTATCGGTACAAGCTCGTCTGCGGAGCTTGCCGCATGGAATATCTCCGCAAGCGCAAGGTCGACCCGGCCCGCTATGTCTGCGGACGATGCCGGGGCCGGCTATCCCTTTACGCGCTTGACACAGCCGGAAGGCCATGATAAATTATGGTCAGGCTTGTTTTGTAAACGTTCCCTGATAGCTCAGTTGGTAGAGCACTCGACTGTTAATCGAGTTGTCACAGGTTCGAGTCCTGTTCGGGGAGCCATTCATGGAGAGATACCCAAGTGGCTCAAGGGGACCCTCTGCTAAGGGGTTAGACTGCGTAAGTGGTGCGAGGGTTCGAATCCCTCTCTCTCCGCCATCTGTTTCATCCAGGAAGGACCGGCAGCGGTCTTTTTTCTTTTTTGTTTTTCGGCAGTGGAGCGCTAAAATGGTTTTATAAAAAAAGCTTGCGTTATCCTGCGGCTTGTGATAAGATCATTCATGTTGCTTCGAGGAACTGGGTTCCGGACAAGCTATCGCGGCCCGTTGGTCAAGGGGTTAAGACACCTCCCTTTCACGGAGGTAACAGGGGTTCGAATCCCCTACGGGTCACCATCTTTTTTAGAGCCATTAGCTCAGTTGGTAGAGCACCTGACTTTTAATCAGGGTGTCGAAGGTTCGAGTCCTTCATGGCTCACCAGTTTTGTTTCCCCTCGTTTTACCTAACGTGCGGTAGTGGTGGAATGGCAGACACGCTATCTTGAGGGGGTAGTGGGCGTACGCCCGTGGAGGTTCGAGTCCTCTCTACCGCACCATACTTCGTCAATCCAACCCTTACTTCGTAAGGGTTTTTTGTTTTCCCGCAATCCGCGGCAAAGAGGCCCCCGTCTCCTAAAGGAAACGAGGGCCTCTTCGGCTTGTCTGGGCGCGCAGCGCGGACCGGCTTCAGCTCGTGATCGTCGAATTGACGATGAGCGAAGGCACCGACGTGCTGGTGGAGGTCGTGCCGTCGTAGGAATGGAATTCCAGAATGACCGGAGTGCCGGGGACGATGTCGGCGGATGCGATCACGACCGTCGTCGGCGACGTCGTCGTGAGCGCTCCTTGCTGCAGCATGCCGTTGACATACACATTGACATAACCGCCGGCAGAGACGACGGGAAGGCTGCCCGTCGGCACGGGGTCTCCTGCATCGTCGAAGAAGCTTTCGGCCGGAATGGTCACCGTGCCGGCTCCGGCGTCGATCATCGGGGCGGTCACCGCCGTGTTGAAGCGGGTTACGGCATCGTCGACAGCCGTGACGGTCGTCGTATCCACGGTGCCGCTCACTGTGCTCGTCACGACGAGGTACGGCTTGATCAGGGAGGGAGGCATGAGAGGATCCTCTCCTTTCCGAGTTGATTCTATAAGATATGAATCCCGCCAGGGGAAAGTGATAGATTCGGGCCCGTTGCGAGCGGATCGGGAAGCTCTGCGGCGAGGTGCGGCCAGCGAGAGCCGGCAGCTCTCCAGCTGGATCGGCGTTCCGGGCGACGGCAGGTCGCGGACGAGCAGCGTGAGTCGGCCCGGCTCGACCGAATAGGCGCGCGGCGGCTGCGGCATGCCGTTGATGTACAGCTGCTGCCAGGTGACCGCGCTCGGAGCGGGGATGTCGCCGATGCCGCCCGCTCCTGGCCCGTATCGCCGGCTGACGCCGTCCGAGCGGGCCAGGAACCCGAAGCGCTCGGCTACGATCGTACGCCGTGCGGCCGCCCGGGACCGGCTCGGCTTGCGCCTGACGGCTCGCGGCTCGCTCCGCCTTTTCCCGGCCTCTCGGCAGCGGCAGGCTCTGCGTCCGGGCTGATCCGTTCGAAGGGGCCGGCCTCTAGTTTTGCGTAGCGCCTCGCTTCCGCCTCTGCGGCGCTTCTTCAGCCTGCTGCACGGCGCCGATCGCGGGGCTCGCAGCAAGGGCTCGCTTTTTCCTCGTTTCGTCATATCTGCTCTCCGCCTTTGCCAAAAGTATATGAGGCGCGGAGCCGGATCGAAACGGCGCTGCCTCCGCTTTGGGCATTTCCGAAGCGGACTCCATTGGAATGGGAGACCGGAATGTGAGGTATGTTAACCTTTTGGCCGGTCTGACGAAAGGCGATGTCAGGTGTAAGCGAAATCAAAATGGTTGGATAACGCATACATTTTTTGTAAGGGTTCACAAATTGCGATCATCTCAATCAAATATGTGATGGAAACTAACATTTCTTTGATTTCTATCATTTTTCGTTGAATGGGCCAGTAGAAGCGCTGTCACGCCCATCCTACAATTAGAAGCGGGGGGAGGAACAATCAACATGGCTCAACTACAAACGGAATTGAACCCGGCGCAACGGCCGAAAAAGAAAACGGTCCTGACCCGCTTCTTCGGACAATGGGACCTGCAGCTGATGGTCATTCCCGCGCTGCTGCTCATTTTCGTCTTCAGCTACATCCCGATGTACGGCGTTATCACGGCCTTTCAGGACTACAACATCTTCAAGGGCATCACAGGCAGCCCGTTCGTCGGTTGGAAGCATTTCGAGCGCTTCTTCAACGATCCGAACTTCACGCGCGTCATGCGCAACACGCTTGTCATCAGCGGGCTTAAGCTCGCCGTCGGCTTCCCGGCCCCGATCCTGCTCGCCCTGCTCCTCAACGAGGTGCGCAACCGCTTCTTCAAGCGAATCGTGCAGACGGTCAGCTACCTGCCGCATTTCCTTTCCTGGGTCATCGTATCCGGCCTCGCCATCTCCATCCTGTCCACGGAGAACGGCAGCCTCAATATGCTCCTGCAATCGCTCAACCTGATCGACGAGCCGCTCAGCTGGCTGAGCATGCCGGAATACTTCTGGACGATCCTCGTCACGACGGGCGTCTGGAAAGAAATCGGCTTCGGCTCCATCGTCTACCTGGCCGCCATCGCCGGTGTCGATCCAAGCCTGTACGAAGCCGCCTCGATGGACGGGGCCAGCCGCTTCAAGCAGATTTTCCTGGTCACGCTCCCGTCGATCATGCCGGTTGTCGTCATCTTCTTCATCCTGGCGGTTGGCAACCTGCTCAGCGCAGGCTTCGAGGATATCCTCCTGCTCGGCAAGGACCCGATTCTGCGGAATGTGTCCGATGTTCTGGATACGTACGTGTACCGGATGGGCATCGAGTCCCAGCGGTTCTCCTATGCGACTGCCGTCGGCCTGTTCAAGGCGATCATCAGCGTAGGGCTGCTGACGCTGGCCAATCTGTTCGCGAGACGTTCCGGCAACAGCCTCTGGTAATCGACACCAAGAATCAGGCCCTTTAAGGAGGAAGCTGCGTTGAAAATCAGGATGAGCAGCGGCGACCGCGTGTTGACCGCCTTCGTCTATCTCTTTCTGGCCCTGCTGGCCCTATCGACATTCTATCCGTTCTGGAACGCGCTCGTCGTCTCCTTGAACAAAGGCATGGATACCGCGCTCGGCGGAATCACCGTCTGGCCGCGTTCCTTCACCTTGGAAAACTACGAAATCGTCTTCCAGGACAAGCGCATCATCCACGCCTTCGGCGTCTCCGTGCTGCGTACGATCATCGGCACCGCCTCCGCGATTCTGTGCACGGCGATCTTCGCCTACGGCATGACCCGAAGCGAGCTGATGGGCCGCAAGTTCTACATGGTCGCCTGCCTGATCACCATGTACTTCAGCGGCGGACTGATCCCGTCCTTCCTGCTGATCCGCCAGCTCGGCCTGTTCGACTCCTTTTGGGTGTTCATCATCCCGTCGCTCATCAGCGTCTGGAACATGATCGTCTTCCGCACCTTCTTCCTCGGTCTCCCGGCCGGTCTGGACGAGTCGGCGAAGATCGACGGCTGCGGCTATTGGGGCACTTTCTTCCGGATCGTGCTGCCGCTCTCCGGACCCGTCATCGCGACACTGTCGCTGTTCACGGCGGTCGCCCATTGGAACGACTGGTTCATGCCGAGCATCTACATCAACAACGAGAACCTGATTCCGATCCAAACGAAGCTGCAGCAGATCCTCAACTCCAACATCATGACCGAGCAGATGCAGCAGCTCGACTCGGCGGCGCAGGCCCGCCTGTCGGCGATGAAGAGCATCACGAGCAAGTCGCTCTCGATGGCGACGATGATGGTGGCGACGCTGCCGATCATCATGGTCTATCCGTTCGTGCAGCGCTACTTCGTCAAGGGCGTTCTGGTCGGTTCTGTCAAGGGCTGATTCGGAGACTTCAGCCCGCATCGGCCGCAAGCACGTACTCTTGGTTTTTAGGCGCGGCGGTCCGCCGAGCGGATGGTCGCGCGTTCAAACATAGCAATCCTTTTATTATTAGAGCTGAGAAAAGGGGATGAACGAGTTGGGCAAATGGAACAAAAACGCGTTCAAAGGCATGGCTCTGGCATTGGCGGCAGCGACTGCGCTGGCCGGCTGTTCGGGCGGAAACAACGGCAACAACGGTGCGGGCAACAGCGGCGCGGCCGAAAATGCAGGCACTCCGAGCGCCTCTCCGGCAGCCTCCGCCGCGCCTGAGGCCGGCGCGGCCTGGACGGTCGGGAGCGAGCCGCTCGAGTACAGCATGTACGGCCATTATGATTGGTACACGATGCCGACATGGGGCGCCGACGAGTCGTCCAAGTGGATCAAGGACAACATGAAGGTCAACGTGACAGCGATCCAGTCGGGCGGCAATGCGGCCCAGAAGCTCAACACGATGATCGCCTCCGGAACGCTTCCCGACGTCATCTGGATGGACCGCGGCGCGGATGTCGAGAAGCTGCGCGCGGCCGACATGCTCGTACCGTTCGACGACTACCTCGACAAATACCCGAACTTCAAAAAATGGGTCGGCGAAGAAGCGATCAACATGCTCCGCTCGAGCGACGGCAAAATCTATCAGTTCCCGAACTGGTACACGTCGCAGCCGATCGGCAACGCCGGCTACGTCGTCAACAAAAAATACTACGAGGCGCTCGGCTCGCCGAAGCTGGAGACGACGGACGACTTCTACAACTATCTGAAAGCCGTCAAGGAGAAATTCCCGAACGTGACGCCGTTCAACCCGGACCTGGCGGTCGATGGACAAGGGCTGGACGTTCTGTACAGCGCCTTCAAAGAAGATGCCAACCTCGCCTCCATCTCCAACCGGGTGGCGATCAGCGGCGACAAGCTGACATCAATTTTCAAGGACGACGTCTTCCGCGAGTCCATGCTGTATGCCTCCAAGCTGTTCCGTGAGAAGCTGATGAGCGCGGATTCCATGACCCAGACGAAGGATCAGGTCAAGGAGAAGGCCTACACGGGAGGAGCGGCCGTCTTCGCCGGCGCAAGCCCGACCGAGTATGGATCCGTTGGCGATGCCGAGCTGAAGAAGAAGGACCCGAACGACGGCTACTTCATGGTCTGGCCGATCCACAAGGAAGGCCTCGACAAGAACAAGATCTTCCCGGGCACGTTCACGCGTCTTGGCTGGAACGTCAGCGTCATCACGAAATCCGCCAAGGATCCGGAAAAGATCTTCGCGTTCCTCGACTGGCTGACCGGTCCTGAAGGCACCCGTACGCTGATCTGGGGACCAGAGGGCAAATACTGGGATGGCCATGACGAGGACGGCTCGCCTAAGTTCACGGAAGCCTACGTCAAGGACGTGGAAGGCCGCACCAAAACGATGGACGCCACCGTCAACCTGCAATGGGTCGGCAACTCCGTCTTCATCGACAAGTCCAAGATGAAATTCGAGTCGACGCTGCCGGAAGCCGAGCAGACTTGGGAGTCGAAGTACCAAAGCACGATTACGTGGCCGACGCAGAAGGACGCGACGGAGTTCATCAACCTCGCGCCTGCGGCCGACTCCGAGGAGGGCATCATCCAGACGAGCGTAGAAGAGATCTGGGATGAGGCTCGCGCCAAGGCGCTGTATGCGAAGAGCGACGAAGAAGTGCTGTCGATCCTCGACAAAGCCGACAAAGATGCCATGGCGATCGGTTATCAGCAGCTGCTTGACTTCAAGACGCAAAAATGGCAAGAAAACAAAACGAAAATGGCGGGCAACTAAGAAGCGACTGTATTCCGGATCCGCTCGCGCTATACTAGAGGAAAGTCCGCCGTCCCGGCCGGGACGGCGGTTTTTCTTTCATGGAACAGGACCGAAACGCGAAGGAGGGGGCTCCGTGAAGTATAAGGTTCTTCTTGTCGACGACGAGGAGCTGGACTTGAAGGGGATGCTCGCATTCATTCCGTGGGAGCAGCTCGGGCTGGAGGTCGTAGGAGCCGTGCACAACGGTTATGACGCTTATGCGATTCTGGAGCGGGAGCGGATCGACATCTTGGTGACCGATGTCCATATGCCGAGAATGAACGGGCTGGAGCTGGCGGAGAAGGCGCTTTCTTTATATTCTTCCTTGCGGGTCATCTTCGTGAGCGGGTATCAGGATTTCCACTATGTAAAGCAGGCGCTGCAGCTCCGCGCCTGGGGGTATGTGCTCAAGCCGATGGACGACTCGGAGCTCGAAGCGGCGCTGCTGAAACTCGTGCAGCAGCTCGACGGGGAGAAGGAGGCGCTGGCGGCCGCTTCTGCGGCGGCCTCCGACGCCAAGGAAGAGGCTCGGCCTTCCGGAGCGGCCGGCAAGGGAAGCTCCAAAAACGCCAAGCTCATCATCGAGATGACGGCGTTCATCGAGGAGCATCTGCATGAAAATCTGACGCTGAAGCTGCTGGCGGACGAATTTTCCTTTTCGCCCAATTATCTCGGCGCGCTGTTCAAGGAAGAGACGGGAGTGAACTTCAGCGAGCATCTCATCGATCGGCGCATGCGCAAGGCCGGGGAGCTGCTGCGCGAGACGAGGCTGCGCATCTACGAGATCGCCGACAAGGTCGGCTATCGGTACATGCCGTATTTCAGCCGTCAGTTCAAGGAAACGTTCGGGGTCACGCCCAACGAATATCGAAGAATGGGATGAGCGGCGCTATGGATCGGAAAAAGAACTACATCCCGTTCGGCATCAAGCTTTTCGCATCCTATATGCTGCTGACGATCGTGCCGCTGGCGATTCTCGGCTATGTCGCCAACATGGTCCTGTCGGAATCGGTTCGTTCCCAGACGGAGAGCAGCCTGCGCGGCACGCTGCGGCAGATGGAGGACAACATTCAGTACAAGGTCGGAGATACGAAGCGGCTGAGCGACGCGCTGTATTACGACACGACGCTCGCCCGGTCGATCCGTCATGCGGAAGCCGGCTGGGTCAGCTATGAAGCGACCAAAAAAGTGCTGATGCCCAAGTTTTGGGCGACGCTCGATTCGACGAACCGCCAAATGCGGCTCAGCGTCTATTTGAAGAACGAATCGATCTCGGAGGTGTATTATACCGCCGATCCCGGGACGGATATTGTCGCGGTCAAGAACCGCTTTTACGAGATGCTGCATCTGAGCCGCATCGAGAACGAATCCTGGTATCGCATGTTCCCGGAGGAGAAATACGGCTCTACGCTCGTCTGGATGCAGGTGGGCGACGACGCTGAGCATGGCCGCATCTCGCTGCTTCGGCGGCTCGTCGATACGAGCCAGGCGACCGGCTTGCGGGAGGTCGGCATGATTCGCATCAGCGTCTTTCTGAGCGATCTGTTCGAAAGCGTGGATGCGAGCAAGCTGATCCGCGGCAGCGCCTTGCAGATCGAGACGAAGGACAAGCAGATTATGTTCGCCTCAGGGCCGCGAGAAGAAGCTTCGTCCACCTGGAAGGGCATGCCGGCGGATCGTCATCTGATCATTCAGGACCATCTGCCGGATCTGAGCTACAATCTCGTGGCGGCGATCCCGATCGACGTACTGGAATCGGGCTCCCGCAAGATCACCTGGATTACGATGCTTGTCTGCGTGCTGAGCGCGATCGTCATCGCTGCGGTCGCGTTGACGGTGACGAGAGCGTTCATGAAGCGGATCAACAAGATCATCCATATCCTGCAAGCGTTCAGCCAAGGCAGCTACAGCAAGCGCATCCGCTACCGCGGCCAGGACGAGTTCGCGCAGATCGCCGACTCGCTCAATGCGCTCGGGGCCAGGACCGACAATCTGATCCAGGAGGTCTATCTGACCAACCTGCGCAAGAAGGAGGCGGAGCTCGAGTCGCTGCAGGCCCAGATCAATCCGCATTTTCTCTATAATACGCTGTCCTCGATCAGCCGGCTGGCCAAGTTCGGCGAGGTGGAGAAGCAGCATCGGATGATCATGAACCTGGCGAAGTTCTACCGCATGTCGCTCAACGAAGGCAAGACGATCATCCCCGCGGGCAACGAGCTTGAGCAAATCCAGGCGTACCTGGCCATTCAGCAGGTCAAGTACGGCGACCGGGTAAGCGTGACGTATGAGTGGGACGCGGAGGTGAACCGCTTCATGATGACGAAGCTGCTGCTGCAGCCGTTCGTCGAGAACGCGCTGGAGCATGCGTGGAAGGGCGACCGGATCGAGCTGGCGATCGGCGCCAAGCTGCTCCGCGAGGATAGCGGCTTATGTCTCGAATTCTGGGTCCGCGACGACGGGATCGGCATGCCTCGGGAGCGGGTGGAGGAGCTGTTCTCCGACCGCCAGCCCGTGCGGCGCGGCTACGGCATCCGCAACGTCCACGAGCGCATCCAGCTGTATTATGGAGCTCCTTACGGCGTTCGCATCGAGAGCGATCCGGCTTGCGGCGGCACTCTCGTCCGCATCCGCATCCCGGCGCGCCGAGGCATGGAAGGGGCGTCCGCCTCGGTGGACGAGCTGCTTGAGGGACAGGCGGGCGGCTGAGCGGACCCGCTCGAACGGTTTTGGCATCCATCCTGGCATGCGCTATACTGGAATCATTCGGGTAGCAGGAGGTCAAGCAGGATGAATCAGGAAACGATGGAGCTGTTCCGCACGATTACCGAGATGAGGGCCGTGCCGGGACAGGAGCTGGAGCTGCGCCGGTTCGTGGAGGCTGAGCTCAAGCGGCATACGGACGAGCTTGTCCACGACCGCCTCGGAAGCGTCTTCGGCGTCTTTCGCGGCGACGAGCAGGGGCCGCGCATCATGGTGGCCGGCCATATGGACGAGGTCGGCCTGATGGTGACGGCGATCACCGAGAGCGGCATGCTGAAGTTCGTGACGCTAGGCGGCTGGAACGCCCAGACGATGCTGGCGCAGCGCATGGAGGTCGTCACGGACGACGGGCCGGTCATCGGCGTCATCGGCTCGACGCCGCCGCATCTGCTCGACGATGCCGCGCGCAGCAAGGTCGTCGACATCAAGTCGATGTACCTCGATGTCGGCGCGGACAACCGCGAGGACGCGATGTCCATGGGCATCCGTCCCGGCCAGGCGATCGTGCCGGTATGTCCATTCACGCCGATGGCCAATCCGAAGAAGATCATGGCGAAGGCCTGGGACAACCGCTACGGCGTCGGCCTGGCGCTGGAGCTGGCTCAGGAGCTCAAGGGCGCCGAGCATCCCAATGTGATCTATACGGGCGCTACCGTTCAGGAGGAGGTCGGCCTGCGCGGAGCGCGGACCGCGGCCAATCTCGTGCAGCCGGACCTGTTCCTGGCGCTCGACGCGAGTCCGGCGGCCGACTCCACCGGCGACCGGACCGCGATGGGCCAGCTTGGCAAAGGCGCGCTGCTGCGCGTCCAGGATCCGGGCATGATCACCCACCGCGGCTTGGTCGAGCTCATCCGGGATACGGCGGAGACGGAGGGCATCCGGTACCAGTACTACTTCTCGCAGGGCGGCACGGATGCCGGACAGGTGCATCTGTCGGGCATCGGCGTTCCGTCCGCGGTCATAGGCTTGCCGGCCCGCTATATCCATACCGCCGCCGCCATCATGCATGTCGACGACTACGACGCGGCCAAGCAGCTGCTGTTCCGGCTGGTCCGCAAGCTCGACCGAAGCACGTTCGAGACGATTCTGTCCCGGTAAGGGAGAGGCGTCGGGCTAGCGCGAAAGACCCCTGAGGAGGGGTCTTTTTTCATGGAACGGGTCCGCTTTTTGTCCTAAAAGGAGAAGCCCGGCGAGGGACGGACTTCACCTTAATGGGATATGGTGGCAATTATGGAGGGATAATTACAACATCAAGTTAACGTATTGCTTTTATATTGCGTTAAAGCGTTGCATTAAAAAACAACAAAATTATACGAAAAATAATGGCTTTTTGCTTCAATTTGTACTGTGTCCAGCATTCGTTTCAAATCGAAATAAAAGCGTCAGATTTCCTGACATTTTGTTTGAATATCCCGAAAATCGAATACTTATCTCACATTCTCACTTCATTGATAATGGCCTCTAAACCTAACAACGGTCTAACTGAAAGCGCTGCCCGATGAAAAAAGATTCTATGCATATTTATGCGATCAATAAAATTTTAATTATTTTCAGACATATCTATATTCTAACGTTAAAAAAGGTGCTACAATGAGACCGGAAAAACACAGTTTTGGCTAGAGCCAAGGAGGAATGTGGAGTGGCAGCTTCATCGTTTAAGTGGAAAGCCATGATTGCCAGCTTGTCCGTTATGGGGGTCATCGCCGCAGGCTGCGGCAACAATGACAACGGCACGAACACCGCCGGAAACACAAATACACCGGCGACGAACACCGCGAACGAGGGAGCGGCGTCCCCGGCTCCGTCGGCTGAGCCTTCCGGCCCGGTCAAGGGCGGCACGCTGACGATCGGTACGTTCTCCGACATCGTCAACGCGAACCCGATTTACATCGCAGATACCTCTTCCGGCGATGCCGCGTACTTCATGTTCTCCAACCTGCTCGACTACGATGCGGGCGGCAACGTCGTCGCCGAGCCTTGGTCCCTGCTCGAAGCTCTTCCGGAAATTTCGGCAGACAGCCTGACGTACACGCTGAAGCTGAAGGCGAACGCCAAGTGGAGCGACGGCCAGCCGGTGACGGCGGACGACATCGCGTTCACGTTCAACACGATCAAGGATCCGGCCGCGGCTGCCCCTGGCATCAGCACCTTCGACAAAGTGGACAAGGTTGAAGTCATCGATCCGCAAACGGCCAAAATTACGATGAAGACCGTTTACGCTCCATTCCTGAACGCGCTCGTAACCAACGTCGTTCCTTCTCATATCCTGAAGGACGTGCCGGCAGCCGAGCTGCAAAGCAATCCTTACGGCACCGATCCGGCCAAGACCGTCACGAACGGACCTTGGAAATGGACGGAATGGAACCAGAAGCAATACCTGTCGTTCGAAAAGGACGCCAACTACTGGGCGAAGGACGTCAACGACGTCAACATCGACAAGATCATCTACAAAATCTATGCGGACCAAAACACGACGGTGCAAGCGGCCATCAAAGGCGATGTCGACATGGTCGGCGGCATTCCGGTTACCCAAGTCGAAGCCGTCAAGGCGAAAGAGAACCTTACCGTCGAGCTGGAGCCAGGTCCGCTGTACGAGTACATGAGCTTCAACTTCAACAAGATGAACTGGGGCGGCAAGGAGTCTCCGTTCACGGGCGAAAAGACGCGTCAAGCGATCGCTTATGCGATCAACCGCCAAGGCGTGCTTGAAAACATCCTCAAAGGCACCGGCAAGGCGCTCAACGCTCCATTCCTGCCAGGCACATGGGCGGATCCGGGCAGCGACGCGGTCAATTATGACTACAATGTCGAAAAAGCGAAGCAGCTGCTGGCCGAAGACGGCTGGAAAGACAGCAACAACGACGGCACGGTCGACAAGGACGGCTTCGAGTTCAAATTCGAGCTGCAGTACAACTCCGGCAACAGCCGCCGCGAAGCGGTATCCGCCGTCATCCAGCAGAACCTGGCTGATATCGGCATCGGCGTAACGACCAAGGGCATCGACTTCTCGTCCTGGATCGAGCAGAACATCACGCCGGGCAAATACCAGGCCGCGCTGCAAGCCTGGTCGCTCAACAGCCCGGATCCGGACAGCGAATCGATCTTCTCGTCCAAGTACTTCCCGCCGAACGGCCAAAACTCCGGCTGGTACAAAAACGAGACGCTGGACAAGCTGTGGGTTGACGGCTACTCCACGACGGATCAAGAGAAGCGCAAAGAGATCTACAAGCAGGTCGCACAGCAGATCTCCACGAACCTGCCTTATGTCTTCCTGTATCAATACGGTACTCCGTCGGTCTACAACAAACGTGTCGTCTTTGGCGACGCTAAGCCGGTGCCAGCGCTCGCTTACGGCGAATACTTCGGCATCAACAAATGGTCGCTGGAAGAAAAGAAATAAGACCCTGTTAGCCTGAGATTCAACCGATAAAGGGGGAAGGGCATTGTCCTTCCTCCTTTATCCTTTCTCCACTTGGAACCCAGCCTTCCCTCGCGATGGGAAGACGGTTTTGCCCTGAGCATAACCGGTCCCGAACGCCTGCTGTCCGGTTCTGCCCGGCGCAAAGCCGCTCATCCGCAACTCAAGCATCCAGCACACAAGGAGGATCCACTTATGGGCGAGTATATGATCCGGCGGACGCTGCAGTCTGTCGTCGTGCTCTTTCTGATCTCCATCTTCACGTTCGGTCTGATCCATGCCGCTCCAGGCGGTCCCACTCAGATCTTCCTCTCCCCCGGCCTGTCGCCGGAAGCAGGCCAGATCCGAGCGGAGCAGCTCGGCCTCAACGATTCGCTGCCGGAGCAATATTTCCGCTGGCTCGGCAACATTCTGACCGGCGATCTCGGCTCGACGTTCAAGAACAACATCCCGGTCGGGGACATTCTGTGGCCGACGGTCAAAAATTCGGTCATCCTGATGGGAGCGACCTGGATCATGACGCTGCTGATCGCCATCCCGTGGGGCATCTATAATAGTACGAAAGAATACGGACTGTCTGACCAGAGCGCTTCCTTCATCTCCTATGTCGGCTTCGCGATGCCGACGTTCTGGTTCGGCATCATCCTACAGAGCTATGTCTCCATCAAGCTAGACTTGCTTCCGCTATCGGACATGTATACGATCGGCAAAGAAGGCAACATTCCCGATCTGCTGATGCATATGGTGCTGCCGGTCTCGGTGCTCACGATTGTCTCGCTGGCCGGCTACCTCAAGTATTCCCGCTCCAGCATGCTAGAGGTGCTGCAGCAGGACTATATCCGCACTGCCCGTGCCAAGGGCGTCAAGGAGAATAAAGTCATCTTCCGGCACGCGCTGCGCAACGCGCTCATTCCGCTCATCACGCTTGTCGGCCTCGATTTGCCGATGCTGGTTGGCGGCGCCGCGGTGGCGGAGGCGGTATTCAACTGGCCGGGCATGGGCCAGCTGTTCGTCCAAATGGCCGTTGCGCGTGAATACTCCGTCCTGATGGCGATCACGCTGCTCGGCGCCGTATTCGTCGTCATCGGCAACCTGATTGCAGACATCCTGTACGCGGCCGCCGATCCGCGCGTGCAGCTATCCAAAGGAGGGAAAGCGGCATGAGCGCACATCTGCAGCCAGCATCCAACGTGGAAGCTCCCGTCAACGCCGCTCCGCTCTCGGAAAAGCCGATCGGTCCTTGGCGTCTCGCCTGGAGCAAATTCAGGCGCAACCCGTTCGCCATGGGCGGCCTGGTCGTCATGCTTCTGTTCATCGTAGCAGCCGTCGCCGCTCCCTGGATCGCTCCGTATGATCCAGCCCGCCAAAATCTGCTGAACGCCAACTTGCGCCCGTTCACCGGCGACCATGTCCTCGGCACGGACGAGCTGGGCCGCGACATTTTCTCGCGGATCATCTTCAGCGGACGCATCTCGCTGACGATCGGCTTCGCCGTCGCAGCCGTCGCCGTCATCATCGGCTCCATTATCGGCGCCATCTCCGGCTACTTCGGCGGCTGGATTGATATTATCCTGATGCGCATCGTCGACGTCATGTACTCCGTTCCGACGCTGTTCCTGAACATCCTGATCGGAGCCATCTTCGGCACGAACTTCATGCTGATGATCATGATCCTGTCGTTCACGAGCTGGATGGGCGTGGCGCGGCTCGTCCGCGGCAACTTCCTGCAGCTGCGCGAGATGCAGTACGTCGAGGCTGCCAAGTCGATCGGCGTCAGCAGCTGGGGCATCATTTTCCGCCATCTGCTGCGCAACTCTAGCTTCCCGATCATCGTCAATGCGACGCTTATGGTCGGCGGCGCGATCCTGGCGGAATCCGCGCTGTCATATCTCGGACTCGGCATCCAGCCGCCAGACACGAGCTGGGGCATGATGCTGAGCAACGCGCAGGAGTTCATGCTGCTTGATCCGATGCAAGGCGTCTACCCGGGCATGTGCATCTTTATCGTCGTTCTGGCTGTAAACTTCATCGGCGACGGCATTCGCGACGCGATGGACCCTCGTCAAAAAGCACAACTTTCTCCAAGGAGGCTGGACCAATGGCGCGCAAAATTCTCGAAGTCAACGAAATGAGTGCCGGCTTCCTCGTGAACAAGGAGATCGTGAAAGCGACCGACCGCATCTCCTTCAACGTGGAAGAGGGAAAGACGCTGTGCATCGTCGGCGAGAGCGGAAGCGGCAAAAGCGTCACTTCCCTCGCCATCATGCGCTTGATCGACTATGCAGGAGGAGCGATCCTCGAGGGCGACATCTCGTTCAACGGCGAATCGCTGTCGGCGAAGGAGCAGGAGGAGATGCGCCGCATTCGCGGCAACCAGATCGCGATGATCTTCCAGGATCCGATGAGCGCGCTCAATCCGGTGTTCACGGTCGGCGACCAGATCGCCGAGAGCCTGCGCCTCCATCAGAACAAATCCGACAAGGATGCGATGAAGGAAGCGGTGGAGCTGCTGCGCCAGGTCGGCATCCCGTCTCCGGAGGTCCGCGCCAAGCAGTACCCGCATGAGCTGTCCGGCGGCATGTGCCAGCGTGTCGTCATCGCCATCGCCCTGGCGTGCCGGCCGCAGCTGCTCATCGCCGACGAGCCGACGACCGCGCTCGACGTGACGGTGCAGGCGCAGATTTTGGACCTGCTCCAGAACCTGCAAAAAGAGACGGGCATGGCGATCATCCTCATCACCCACGACATGGGCGTGGCGGCGGAAGTCGCCGACCGCATCGTCGTCATGTACGCCGGAGGCATCATGGAAGAGGGCTCCGTGGAGGAAATCTTCTCGAAGCCCAGCCATCCGTACACGGTCGGCCTGCTGAAGTCGATTCCCGGCTTCGAGGCGAATGACGGCAACGAGCTGTACACGATCAAAGGCACGATTCCGCGCATCAACCAGCTGCCGACCGGCTGCCGCTTCCATCCTCGCTGCGAGCATGCGATGGACATCTGCCGCAAGCAGGAGCCGGGCTTCTTCCAGATCGGACAGGACCATAAGGCCGCTTGCTGGCTGTTCGAGGAGCATGCCGCCGAGTCGAAGGTTTCGCCGGCGAGAGCGGCGATCGAGCACGGGGAGGTAAGGGTATGAGCAAGCAGCTGTCGAACGAGACGCTCATTGAGATCAAGCACATCAAGAAATACTTCCCGATCAAAAAAGGGCTGCTCAGCCGCGTCGTCGGCCAAGTAAAGGCGGTCGACGATATTTCCCTGGAAATCAAGAAGGGAGAGACGTTCGGCCTCGTCGGCGAGTCCGGCTGCGGCAAATCGACGCTCGGCCGTGTCATCCTGCGCCTGCAGAGCGCGACAGACGGCGAAGTCATCTACAACGGCCAGAACATCCACGCCCTCGGCAGCTCGAAGCTGCGCGACCTTCGCCAGGATCTGCAGATCATCTTCCAGGATCCGTTCGGCTCCTTGAACCCGCGCTTCCTCGTCAGCGACATCATCGGCGAGCCGCTCAAGGTGCATACGAACATGACGGCCGCGCAGATCGACGCCCGCGTCGTCGAGCTGATGGAGCTGGTCGGTCTTGACGCCTCCCGCCGCAATCGCTATCCGCATGAGTTTTCGGGCGGCCAGCGCCAGCGCGTCGGCATCGCGCGCTCGATCGCGCTCAATCCGAAGTTCATCGTCGCGGACGAGGCGGTGAGCGCCCTGGACGTTTCGGTCCAGTCCCAAGTGCTCAATCTGCTGGCCCGACTGCAAAAGGAGCTGGGCCTGACGTTCCTGTTCATCGCCCACGGCCTGAACGTCGTCCGCCACATTTCCGACCGGGTCGGCGTCATGTATTTGGGCAAGCTGGCCGAGGTCGGACCGACGGAGGAGCTGTACAACCAGCCGCTGCATCCGTATACGGCGGCGCTGCTTTCCTCGATTCCGCGTCCGAATCCGGCGCTCAAGCGCGAGCGCATCATCCTTAAGGGCGACGTGCCTTCTCCGGCCAATCCCCCGAGCGGCTGCCGCTTCCATCCACGCTGCCCGATGGCGCAGGATCGCTGCAAGGCGGAGGAGCCGCTGCTCGCCGAAGCGCTGCCGGGCCGTCAGGTCGCCTGCCACTTCCCGCTCGTCGAGGACGGCGCGCTGGAGCGGCTGGCCGCGAGAACTCTCGGCTGATCCATCGAATCGACAAGCTGTTCCTCCAAACCGGCCTGGCCGGCTTGGAGGAACGGCTTTTTTTGACGACAGCGGCTCGGAAAGGGTTCGGATGAGGACGAGTCCGGCCAATCCCTTCGAATAAGCGTCCCGCTCCGACATAAAATGGGACTAAGGAGCCTAAGGTCAGTCATCGGGGAGGGAACGCGAGTGGGAACCGATTCGGGCATCGATTCGATCTTTACGACGGCGGGAACGAGCTTGACGATTCTGATCGCGGTCATCGCGGTCATCATCGGAGCGGGGCTGATCCGCTCGTACGCCAGCTGGAGCCGCAACAGCGCGCAGCCGCTGCTCTCGGTCAAGGCGGCGGTCGTCAGCAAGCGCTCGCGCGTGCGAAGCCAGCAGCCGTACGAGGAAGGGCAGCCGCAGCAGACGAAGACCGATTATTACGCGACGTTCGAGGTGGAAAGCGGAGACCGGATGGAGTTCGCGATCAGCGGACGCGATTACGGCCAGCTGGCCGAAGGCGATATCGGCAAGCTGTCGTTTCGCGGCAGCCGCTTCCAGGGCTTCGAACGCGACAACAACCGCGTCATTCAGTTCGGCTGAAGGCAAGCGGAGCTTGCGCGGCGATTCCGCCGAATATCGTCTTGACCCGGAGGCCGAGCACGGCGCCCGCACCGGATAGAGCCGGATTTCCTCTTGAGGAAATCCGGCATTTTGGCGTGGTTTTCTTTTTCAGGCGAATCCGGAGTTGACTCTCCTGCAAAAGGAGGGTGTACAGCAAGGCAAGGAAAGGAGGAGGGCGCATGCTTGGGGGGGAGCGAAATGGCGGAGGAGAGCGGCGTGACGGTCGACGTATTGAAGATCAGTCGACATGGGAGCTTGCTGGCGTATGGACAAGCTTCTGTCAGAACAGCAGCTGCAGGAATTCGTCCAGCTCGACCGGGCCAAGATAAGGGACGAGATCGACGCCGGCGAGCGCTTCGCGTACCGCTTCGGGCTCATAGCGGATGCCGGACAGCAGCTCCTCCAGCTCGGCGACCTCGGCGATGCCGAAAAAGTCGCCGTAGATCGAGGCTTGCTCGATGCGGCCCGAGGCTACGTTGAGCCGGACGTCGTACGTGCCGGCGGACAGGCGCTTGACTTGCCGCATGTTGAACGCCGGCGAGCGGCCGTAATTCCAGTCCCAGCTGCGATACCGCTCGTCCGCGAGCTTGCGGACGCCTTCCCAGTCGGCTGCGGAGAGCTCGTACGTCTCCGGCGTACGGCCCTCGTACAGCGCCGAGAGCAGGCGGGAGCGGAATTGCTCGACCGACATCGGTTCCTGCAGGAACTCGGAGATGTTGGCGACGCGGCTGCGGACCGATTTGGTCGACTTGGACTTGAACTTCTCCGGATTGACCTTGAGCGCGGAGGCGACATGGGAAATGTCGGATTGGAACAGCAGCGTGCCGTGCGTATACATGCGGCCGCGCGTTGCGAACTGCGCGTTGCCGGATATTTTGCGCTCGCCGACCTGGATGTCGTTGCGTCCGCTCAGCTCGGCCTCGACGCCCATCGAGCGCAGCGCCTCGATGACTGGAGCGGTAAACTTGCGGTAGTTGCGGAACGACTCGCCGTCGTCCTTGGTGATGAAGCTGTAGTTGAGATTGCCGTGATCGTGGTAGACGGCGCCTCCGCCGGAAAGACGGCGCACGACATGGATGCCCTGCTCCTTGACGTACTCCTCGTTGATTTCCTCGAGCGTGTTCTGGTTTTTGCCGATGATGATGGACGGCTCGTTGATGTAGAACAGGAGGTAGTCGTTGTCGGCGGGAAGATGGCGCAGGATGTATTCCTCCAAGGCGAGGTTGAGGGACGGATCGTGCATGTCCCGATTCGAGACGAACAGCATGGCGGCTTCTCCTCCATTGGATAGGATGCTTGCGATGAGAACAATGTACCATATCGGGCAAGCGATTCCCAATTCGGGCAGCAGCAGAAAAAGCCCCGCTCCACGTCATGCGGAGCGGGGCAGGCCTGAGCCATCCGATCAATAAAGCGAGATCGTCAGCGTATCCTTTTCGTTGTACGTATGAAGCGTCGCTTCGCTGCCGGTAATTTCCACGCTGATCAGCGAACGGAGGCTGTTCTTCAGCGAATTCTTGCCGGTAAACAGCTTGCGGTTCATGACCTCGCCCAGTTTATCCAGCGCTTTTTTATTGTTTTGTTCCGTTACATAAACGGGAATTTTTTTGTTTTGAAAGGAAATGAGCGTTCTCATCGCTTTTCACTCCAATTCTTTTCGAGTTGGTCCTGCTTTTATCGGTCTTTCCTCGTCGTTCTTGGTTGTTCTTATTGTAACCAAGCAAGATTAAGAGATTCTTAAAAAAGCGTTATGAAATGGTTACAAAGGCATTGACATGGACGTTTGCAAGCATAAATAGCATGCAATTCGTCTCTTTCATAAAGTAAGTATAATCAAACTTGACAACAGTTGCAACCTCTGATACAAATTTCTTCCCTACAAGGTTTTCTGGATCGAATCCGTCATTCCTGCTTGCGTACGCAAGAGATCAGGAATTTCTTTTGGGCAGCTGGATTCGGGACTGCTCCAGGCGCCCGTACGTCATCGAATCGCTGTAAATGCCATGCACGCCGATCGCCGCCAGATCGCGGATGATCGTCTCGTCGTTGACGGTATGCGCATAGACCGGCACGCGCATGGAAGCGAGCTTGGCGATGAACGGAGCGGACTTCAGGGCGCGGTCCTGCGCCATCGTGATAGCGTCCACCTTCGGTTCCGCGAGGACGAAGTCGAGCACCTGACGCTCGCTGTCCTGCGATTGGTACAACGTATATATATAGGAAGGAAAAGCATGGATGCTTTCCACCCAGCGAAGCATGTCCCGGCTGTAAAGCTGCGGAATGACGCGCTCCAGCACGCCCTCCTTGCCGCTTGCGGCGCGCATCATCGCCTCGAACTGCTGCCGCACTTCTTCCTCGCTCGTTCCTTTCGTATCGGTGACGATCCATAGATCGGGATGGTTTTGCAGCAGCTCGACGATCTGCTCAAAGCTCATCGCGTGGTATCGGCCGTAGATCGGCAAGGAGAGCAAGGGCTCCAGCGGAGCCGGGCGGTCCATCTGCTCGCGGGGGATGACCTGCTTGAAGCGGTCGTACAAATAGTTGCCCCAATCGTGGCGGCTGAGCAAAAAGCCGTCTGTCGTCAGCTGCAGATCGACCTCGAAAACGCGATAGCCGCGTGCATAATTTTGCTCGAAGGCTTCGCGCGAATTTGTAAAGAACAGCTGATCCACCGACCCCATCGCATGAGCGACCAAGGACTGGCTCGTCCAGGCCGGCGGCGGCTCCCGCCAATCCAGCAGGGCGGGCCGGCTGCCGGACAGCAGGGGCAGAGCGGCTGCGGCGAGCGCGATTCCAATCGCAGCCCGCTTTAATCGTTCGAACATGATTTCTCTTTCCTCGCTCTCTCGGAATGCAATCCTATCTATTATATAATCCGAAGCCTTGATTTTCGATCTTTTTCCAGCATTCGGAAGGCGCTTGACGCAAGCCCTTGCGTTGGCTTACGGTTAAAGGCGGAACGTCACTCGGAGTCGGGAAGGAAAGAATGATGGGAACTCTAGTCAAATACGGGCTGACCGGCGTCATGAACACGCTGGTCGATTACGGCGTATTCGCTTTGCTGCATGCGCTGCTCGGCGTCAATTACCTGATCGCCCAGACGGCAAGCTTCGCATGCGGGACAATCAACAGTTATGTGGTGAACCGCAGCTGGACCTTTGGTCGCAGAGGCCGGGCCCAAAAAGCCGAAATGCTTAAATTCCTTGCCGTAAACGGTCTAATGTTCGGATTATCGACCTCCATTTTAGTGCTTTGCGAGGAATGGCTCGGCTGGAATGCGCTGATCGGCAAAGCGATTTCGATCATTGCCGCTACTGGAATCGGATTCATCCTGAATCGGCTGTGGGTATTTCGAGAATCGGGGCCAGCGGACGAGGCGACCAAAGTCGCGAGCCTTGTCGAATCGGAGCCGGGAAAGAGCTGATCCGGGAAAATCGACGGGGAAGCTGATTCGCAAGTCCTTGTCCTGCCGCCGGCCCGGCAAGGCCATGTCAGCTGATCCGTCACCGTCAAAGACCGAAAAAGCCGCTCTGCGAGCGAGATTTTCGGTCTTTTTCACGTTGACCGGATCATGAGTCCGAAGTCATTGGCGCTGGCGAAGCGAACGTTTTCTAGGAATAGGAAAGGGAGCGCATACATGGCAGTGGAAGCGGAAACAAATCTGAATATTCATGCGGGGCTTCCAGCCGGAAGTAGGAGAGGAGGCGTGAAAACCGGGCATGAAAATGAACAGGAAAGACTAATCCGAAACATGCCTTTCTTCCCTCAACCAGTTGCTACTATTTGTGTCATAATCGTTACGAACAAGCTATCCCCTGTCGGATGCTTGTCCGTAAAGCGAAGCGGTTTCTGACGGCTGTTGTCTGATCCATGCGAAGTCTGATGATTCGGGGAGGAACCGATATGGCGCTTCAAAAGCAGGCGGAAGAGGGATCGCTGACTGCGAAGCGGGAGAGGCTGCGCGCTTTTTTCGATCGCCTGGCGCTGGACGAGACGCTGGGGGCGAACGGACCGAGAGCCTCCGTCCGGGCGGACCGTGCGCTCGCTTCGGCCGGCGCGGGCTCGCCTGCGGATGCGGCCGGGCTGCTGACCGGACTGTTGCGGGAACGCGGCATCGCCGATTGCGTCGAGCAGCTGGTGGAGCATGTGCTGCGCGGAGGCAGCGTCGAGGCGTTCCTTCAGAGAGCGGACGATAAGCGAAGATAGAGCAGACAAAGGAGAAGGATCCGATGGATGCTATTTTTTTTCCTTGAAAGTTCTCGTTTCGAATAATTAAAACTATTTAATAACTCGTTTAGAATTCTCATTTGGAGGGGACATCTTGGAACTCAACCACTACCTGTTCATTATCCGCAAGCGCCTCTGGATGATCGCGGCCATCGTCGTCATCAGCGGCTCGCTCGCGGCGACCTACTCTTACTGGTATGCGAAGCCGCAGTACGAAGCCTCGGCCAAGCTGCTCGTCGGCCAGGTAAAGGATGGCGGAGGGCTGATGTCCAGTCTGGATCTGAATCTCATCAACAGCAATATCCAGCTCATCAAAACCTACAAGGAAATCATCAAGACGCCGCGCATCATGCAAATCGTCGCCGAGGAATATCCTCAGCTGCATCAGACGGCCGGCGAGCTCGCCGGCAAGGTGACCGTCAGCTCGGTCAACGACACGCAGGTCATGTCGGTCACGGCCAGGGACGGCAGCTATGAGAGCGCGGCGCGGATCGTGAACGCCGTCTCCGTCGTGTTCTCCAACGAGATTCCGAAGCTGCTGCAGGTCGACAACGTCTCGATCCTCAATCAGGCGGATCCGCAGGCGGTGGCCGCCCCGGTCGCCCCGAACGCGAAGCTCAACATCGCGATGGCGCTGGCGCTCTCGCTGCTCGCGGCGCTGGGCCTGGCGTTCCTGCTGGAGTATCTGGACGATACGATCAAGACCGAGGAGGATGTCGCGGAGGTGCTCGGGCTTCCGGTGCTGACCGTCATTCCGAAATTCAAGGACAGCGAGGCGCTGCCGCCAGCCGGCACGCATCGGGACAAGAAACCGTTGCCGGCCGCGGGCCGAGTAGGGAGGAAAAGCAATGTCACGCTCGACGCGTAGCTGGAGCCTGATCGCCCAGAACAATCCGAAATCGCCGATCTCCGAGTCGTACCGCATGCTGCGGACGGGGGTCGAATATGCCGGCGTCGACGAGCCGGTCGACCTGCTCATGGTCACTTCCTGCCGAGCCGGAGAAGGAAAAAGCACGACATCGGCCAATGTGGCGGTGACATTCGCGCAGACCGGACAGAAGGTGCTGCTCATCGACGCGGACATGCGCAAGCCGTCGCAGCATCATATCTTCGGACTGTCGAACCGCGCGGGACTGACCTCCGTGCTGCAGGGAAGATGCAGCCTCGCCCAAGGCATCCAGGAAACGTCGGTGGAAGGACTCGACGTGCTGACCGCCGGCCAGACGCCGCCCAATCCGTCGGAGATGCTCGGCTCCAAGGCGATGACGTCGCTGCTGGAGCTGGCCAAGGGCAGCTACGACCGGGTCGTCATCGATACGCCGCCGATCATGGCGGTGACCGACGCGCAGATCGTCGCCGGCAAATGCGACGGCGTGCTGCTCGTCATCGACTCCGGCAAGGTGAAGAGCGATATCGCCCGCAAGGCGAAGGCGGTGCTGGAGCAGGCCGGCTCGCGGCTGCTCGGCGTCGTGCTCAACAACGTGGACCGCTCGAGCGGTAGCGGCTATTACTATTACTACTACGGCGGGGAAGAGCAGCAGGGCTGAAGCCGAGGCTGTCCGCGGACAGACCGGCCCGGACCGGAGCAGGGCGGGCCGAGCGTCAACCACCAATTCGATCCAAAGAAGGGATGAGGGGCATGCAAAAAGTAAGGAAAGCGATTATCCCTGCCGCAGGGCTCGGAACGAGGTTCCTGCCCGCGACGAAGGCGATGCCGAAGGAAATGCTGCCGATCGTCGACAAGCCGACCATCCAGTACATCGTGGAGGAAGCGATCGAATCCGGCATCGAGGACATCATCGTCGTCACCGGCAAGGGCAAGCGGGCGATCGAGGATCATTTCGACATCGCCTTCGAGCTCGAGCATACGCTGGCGGAGAAGGGCAAGCTCGACATCCTCGAAAAGGTGCGCCGCTCCTCCAACGTCGAGATCCACTACATCCGCCAGAAGGAAGCGAAGGGGCTCGGCCATGCCGTCTGGTGCGCCCGCAACTTCATCGGCGACGAGCCGTTCGCGGTGCTGCTCGGCGACGACATCGTGCAGTCGGACATCCCGTGCACGAAGCAGCTCATCGAGCAGTACGAGCGCTCCGGCAAGTCGGTCATCGGCGTGCAGACGGTCGGCGTCGACCAGACGCATCGCTACGGCATCGTCGATCCGATCGGCCATATCGAAGTGCCGCAGAGCCGGCTGCACGGCGTCAGCCGCTTCGTCGAGAAGCCCGCTCCGGGCGAGGCGCCGTCGAATCTGGCGATCATGGGCCGGTACGTGCTGACGCCGGAGATCTTCGACTTTCTCGGGAGGCAGGAGGTCGGCGCAGGCGGAGAAATCCAGCTGACCGACGCGATCCAGCGGCTCAACGAGAGCCAGGGCGTATTTGCCTACGACTTCGAAGGCATCCGCTATGACGTGGGGGAAAAGCTCGGCTTCATCCTGACGTCGCTGGAGTTCGCGATACGCAACCCTGAGCTGCGCCATCCGCTGCTGTCGGAGATGAGCGAGATGCTCGAGCGCGAGCTCGGCCGGGGCCTGATGGCGGCGCGGGGCGAGTAGCATGAAGGTGACTGTTGCGATCTGCACGCACAACCGTGCAAAAGACACGCGAGAGGCGGTGGAAAGCGTGCTCGCCCAGCAGGTCGACGAGTCGCAGTACGAGGTGCTCGTCATCGACAACCGCTCGACCGACGGCACGGCGGATGCGATCCGCGGCATCCAGGAACGACCCGGCGTCGGCCCGGAGCGGGTGCGCTGCATCCGTGAGGACAAGCTCGGCCTGTCGGCCGCGCGCAATCGGGCGATCCGCGAGGCGAGGGGCGAGTACATCCTGTTCCTCGACGACGACGCGGTGGCGAGGCCGGGCTGGATGGGCGCGATCGTCGACGTGTTCGAGCGGGACCCGGCGATCGGCTGCGTCGGCGGACGCATCGACCCGGTGTGGGAGGGCGGAGAGCCGGACTGGCTGCCGGAGGCGTTCAAGACGCTCTACACGGTGCTGGACTTCGCGCCGCGCGTCGTCGAAATGGAGGCGCCGCGCATCCCGTTCGGAGCGAACGTCGCGTTTCGGGCCGCGCTGTTCCGGGAGCATGAGCCGTTCCGCGAGGATCTCGGCCGCGTCGGCAGCAGCCTGCTGTCCAACGAGGAAAGCGAGCTGATCGGCCGCATCCGCCGGAGCAGCACCGTCTACTACACGCCGCATGCGGCCGTCGACCATAAAATCGACCGCAGCCGCATTAGCCGCAAGTGGTTCCTGCGCCGGGTGTACTGGCAAGGCATCAGCGACGCCGCGCGCGGAGGCCGGGGAGCGGCCTACATGCTAAAGCAGGCGCTCAAGATCGGCCCGTCGGCGCTGCTGCTGCTGCTCTCGCTGCCGAATCCGCAGAAGCAGATGGTGCAGCTGCGGCGCATCCAGTACAGCAACGGCTATATTGCCGGGAGGCTCGGCTGGTTCAAGTAAGGAGCGGACGGCTGCGGCGGCGCGCGGCCGGGCGAGCTGACGCTCTTATGGTCGCATAATGAATAATTTTTAGTGAAAAAGGAGAATCGCTCATGAGTCTGGACCCGATCCGGCCGGAAATCGCGCTCCCGGCGCAGCCGCCATCCCGGCGGCGGGGCCGGATCGGCCGCCTGGCCGGCGCGCTCCGCGGCAAAGGCGCGCTGGCGACGATCGCCCGCACGAGCGGCGTCAACCTGCTCATCCTGCTGCTCGGCACGCTGAGCTCCATCCTGACGGCCCGCCTGCTCGGAGCGGAGGGCAAGGGCGAGCTGGCGGCGATCCTGTTCTGGCCGGCCTTCCTCGCCGGGCTGACCGGCTTCGGGCTGCCGACGTCGCTGATCTACCAGGTGAAGCGCGGCGCGGCGCTGCGGGAGGCGGCGGCGCTCGCCTTCTCGCTGCTGCTTCCGGTCAGCCTGCTGACCGGCACGCTCGCCTGGTTCCTGCTGCCGCAGTGGATGGACGGCTATAGCGCCGAGGCGATCGCGGCGGCCCGCTTTTACGCCGCGCTCGCCGTGCCGATGGCGCTGGCGGCGAACCTGATCGCCGCCGCCGCCCAGAGCCGCGCGAGGTTCGGCGTGTACAACGGCCTCCGGCTGTACGTGCCGCTGCTCAACCTCGCCGGACTGGCGGCGCTGTGGGCGGCGGGAGCGCTGACGCTGACCGCCGCCGCCTCGGTCTATCTGGCGACGACCGGCGCGGTCATCGCGGCGGCGCTGTACGCCTTGCGCGACGAGCTCGGCTTGGCGCCGCTGCGGCAAGCGTGGAGCCGGCGCGTCGCCGGTCCGCTGCTCGGCTACGGCAGCCGCGTGTACGGCACCGACCTGCTCGGCACGCTGTACGGCCAGTTCGACAAGCTGATCATCCTGGCGCTGCTGGCGCCGCGCGACTTTGGCGTCTACTCCGTCATCTACGCGCTGTCCCGCATGTTCAACGTCGTGCAGACGGCGATCACGAGCGTCGTATTCCCGAAGGTGACGGGCGAGAGCAAGGAGGTCGTCATCGCCTCGGTCAGCCGGGCGTTCCGGCTGTCGATGGCGCTCATGACGCTCGCGGTCGTGCCGGCGATGTGGATCGGCGGCCGCCTGATCGGCCTCGTGTTCGGCCCGGACTTCGCCGGCTCGAGCGCCGCGTTCTACCTGCTGTCGATCGAGTGCATCGTCGGCGGCGGCTCCTGGATCCTCGCCTCGGCGTTCAACGCGATGGGACGGCCGGGCATGGTGCTCGTGCGGCAGCTGGTCGCACTCGCCGCGACGATCGGGCTGTTCTTCGCCTTCGTCCCGCTCTGGGGACTGGAAGGACTGGCGCTCGCGCTGCTCGGCGGCGCGTTCATCCGGATGGCGTTCTCGATCGCCTCGATGAAGCTGCTGTTCGGCGTCCCGATCCGCCGCATCCTGTCCGGCAGCGAGGACCTGAAGTTTCTGAAGGCTCGAATCCAAGCAAGAAAAAAGGCGGCATCCGCCGCCGAAGGGGGAGCATGAGACGCATGGGCAAGACCGAGATCGAATCGCCGCTCGCGGCGGGCCGCCTGGGCCTGCATCCGATGGAGCAGCTCAAGGAGAGGCTGTCGCTCATTACGAAGAGCATCCCGAAGGGCTCGGAAATCATCTACATCGACTACCCGGTCTACAGCAACATCGGCGACATCCTCATCATGAAAGGAACCGAGGCCTTCTTCCAGGCGCATGGCATCCGCGTGAAGGCCCGCTACAGCGTCGCCGACTTCCCGGACGATCTGCGCGTGCCGCCCGGCGTCATCCTCGTGCTGCAGGGCGGCGGCAACTTCGGCGACCTGTACGCCAAGCATCAGCTGCTGCGCGAGAGCGTCGTGGAGCGCTATCCGGGCAACCGGATCGTCGTGCTGCCGCAGACGATCTTTTACAAGAGCGAGCTGAACTTCGGCCGCACGGCCAGCATCCTGAACCGCCATCCCGACCTGCATCTGTACGTCCGGGACTCGCTCTCGTACGAGATGGCGAGCAAGAAGTTCAAAAACGTGCAGGTCTACCTGTCGCCCGACATGGCCCATCAGCTGTATCCGATCGCCGCGCCGGAGCATCCGACGAAGGACACGCTGTTCTTCCTGCGGACGGACGTCGAGAAGACGCCCGAGCAGGAGAAGCTGGAGCGGAAGGCCGGCGGCTCGGAGAGCAAGGACTGGCAGCATCTCTACCATCCGGCGGAGCGGAAAGGCATCGTGCTGATCATGAAGCTGTACCGCTTCACGGCAGCCCGGGGGCTGCTGCAGCGCGTCTGGTACCGCTACTCGCAGCATCTGGTGGACAAGGCGGTCAGGCAGTTCGGCTCCTACCGCATGATCGTCACCTCCCGGCTGCACGGCCACATCCTCGCCAGCCTGATGGATCTGCCCCATGTCGTCCTCGACAACTCCTACGGCAAGAACATGAGCTATTACCAGGCTTGGACGAGGGATGTGCCGGGAGCGGAGCTGTCGACGGCTGAGCAGGCGAACTGATCGGGGAACGACGGGCGAACGGACCGGCGGGCGGCCGCCGGTCGAACGAATCCAAGGAAAGGGGAGCGGTTCACTTGGCATATCCAGACCGAAGCGAGGAAATGATGGCGGCGGGAGGCGGATGTCCGGCCCAGGCGCGGCAGATCGCTTTGTACGAAGGCATGAAGCGGGCGGTTGACGTCGGCTGCTCGCTGATCGGCCTCGTGCTGCTCAGTCCGGTGTTCGTGCTGATCGGCTTGCTGATCAAGCTCGAGGATCCGAAGGGAAGCGTCTTTTTCTACCAGACGCGCGTCGGCAAGGACGGCAAGCCGTTTCGCATGTTCAAGTTCCGCTCGATGGTCTCGAACGCGGAGGAGCGGCTGAAGGAGCTGCTCGCGCAGAACGAGGTCCAGGGCGCGATGTTCAAGATGAAGAACGATCCCCGCATCACGCGGGTCGGCCGCTTCATCCGCAAGACGAGCATCGACGAGCTGCCGCAGCTGGTCAACGTGCTGCAGGGCAGCATGTCGCTCGTCGGCCCGCGGCCGCCGCTGCCGCGCGAGGTCGCGGAGTATACGCCTTACGACCGCCAGCGGCTCGACGTCACGCCCGGCTGCACCGGGCTGTGGCAGGTGAGCGGGCGCAGCAGCCTGACGTTCGAGCAGATGGTCGAGCTCGACCTGCAGTATGTGCGCGAGCGCTCGCTCGGCATGGACGCGCGCATCCTGCTGCGGACCGTGCGGGTGCTGCTCGGCAGCAAGGACGCGTTTTAATCCCATCAGCAAAAAGGAGCGGAAGGACATGGACAAGCAATCGGCCATCTACGTCGCCGGCCATCGCGGACTGGCGGGCTCGGCCATCTGGCGGGCGCTCGAGTCCAGAGGCTTCGCCAATCGGATCGGCCGCACGAGCCGCGAGCTCGACCTGCGCGACGCGGGGGCGGTCGAGGCGTTTTTCGCCTCGGCGGGAATCGAGTACGTCTTCCTCGCCGCCGCCAAGGTCGGCGGCATCGTCGCCAACAACGACTACTGCGGCGATTTCATCCGCGACAACCTGCTCATCCAGACGAACGTCATCGACGCGGCGCGTCGGCATGGCGTGAAGAAGCTGCTGTTCCTCGGCTCGACCTGCATCTATCCGAAGCTGGCGCCGCAGCCGCTGCAGGAGGACAGCCTGCTGCGCGGCGACCTCGAGCCGACGAACGAGGCGTACGCGATCGCCAAGATCGCCGGCATCAAGATGTGCCAGGCGTACAACCGCCAGTACGGCACGACGTTCATCTCGGCGATGCCGACGAATCTATACGGTCCGAACGACAACTTCGACCTGGAGACGAGCCATGTGCTGCCGGCGCTGCTGCGCAAGATCCACGAGGCGAAGGAATCCGGAGCGCCGGAGGTGCAGATCTGGGGCACCGGCACGCCGCGCCGCGAGTTCCTGCACGCGGACGATCTGGCGGACGCCTGCCTGCATCTGATGGAGCATTATGACGGCAGCGACATCGTCAACATCGGCGTCGGGGAGGACATCGCGATCCGCGAGCTGGCCGAGCTGATCGCCGGCGTCGTCGGCTACGAGGGCCGGCTGGCGTTCGACGCCTCCCGCCCCGACGGCACGCCGCGCAAGCTCGTCGATACGAGCCGCATCAACGGCCTCGGCTGGCGCGCCTCCACCGCGCTTGCGGACGGCATCCGCCAGGTGTACTCCGGCTATCGGCAAGCGGCGCTGGCTTAGCTTTTCAACCAAAAATCTATCATCCAATAGGGGGATGCGGCATATGAAAAAAGCGCTCATCACAGGGGTAACCGGTCAAGACGGATCGTATCTGGCGGAGTTCCTGCTCGGCCAAGGGTATCAGGTGTACGGCATGCGCCGGCGCACGAGCACGCCGAACTACGAGAACGTCGAGCACATCAAGAACCGCATCAACTGGGTGTCCGGCGACCTGACCGACCTCGCCTCGCTGATCGAGGCGGTGCGCGTCTCCGATCCGGACGAGGTGTACAACCTGGCCGCGCAATCGTTCGTAGCCGCATCCTGGCCGCAGCCGCTGGCGACCGGCCATCTGACGGCGATCAGCGTGACGAACATGCTCGAGGCGGTGCGCATCGTCAAGCCGAGCGCGCGCTTCTACCAGGCGTCGAGCAGCGAGATGTTCGGCAAGGTCGTCGAGACGCCGCAGAAGGAGACGACGCCGTTTTATCCGCGCAGCCCGTACGGCGTAGCCAAGGTGTACGGCCACTGGATCACGGTCAACTACCGCGAGAGCTTCGGCATGTTCGCCTGCTCCGGCATCCTGTTCAACCACGAATCGCCGCGCCGCGGCATCGAGTTCGTGACGCGCAAGGTGAGCGACGGCGTCGCCCGCATCAAGCTCGGCCTGCAGAAGGAGCTGCGCATGGGCAACCTCGACGCGCTGCGCGACTGGGGCTTCGCCGGCGACTACATCAAGGCGATGTGGCTCATGCTGCAGCAGGACGAGCCGGACGACTTCGTCATCTCGACCGGCGAGATGCACACGGTGCGCGAGCTGCTGGACGTCGCATTCTCCCATGTCGGCCTCGACTACCGCGACTACGTCGTCATCGATCCCGAGTTCCAGCGGCCGGCGGAGGTCGACCTGCTGCTCGGAGACTGCACCAAGGCGAAGGAGAAGCTCGGCTGGACGCTCGAGGTCGGCTTCGAGCAGCTCGTCAAGATGATGGTCGACGAGGACCTGAAGCGCGTCCAGCACGAGGCGTCCTACCTGCACGCGATGAGCGTGAACGCCTAGCGCCATGGCCATGGCAAGCTCGCAGCCGCTGCAGCCCGCTTTCCGCCGGAGCGGCCGCTTGAGGGGGACGTCGCTGGAGGACTGGGCGCGCCGGGGGCTGATCGCCTACTTCATCTTCGCCTCGATGGCCTATTTGCCGGAGGCGCTCAACGATATCGCGAGCATGCGCGTCTCCTACGCCAAGTTCGCGATCGGCGAGCCGCTGTTCGGACCGAGCCTCCGGTACGTCAAGGACATCCTGATGGTCGCGCTGCTCGGGCTGTTCTTCTGGATCGACATGCGCAGGCAAGAGCGCTACCGTCTGGCCGCGCACTACCTGCCTGTGATCCTGCTCCTCCTGTACGGCACCGCCGTGCTCGCCTATCGGGAGTCGACGGTCAACCTCTATCAGGTCGCGGCCGGAGGCCGCTCGCTGCTGCTGATCCTGTTCTGCGTCAAAGCGATCGGGCTGATGCGCGGCCGGCCGGAGTTCATCCGCGCGCTCGCCCGCTGCATCGGCTGGCTGCTGCTGGTCGAGTTCATCGTGCTGGCGATCCAGTACGCGCTGTTCACCAGCCGGTTCGGCGTCGTGAATCCGTTCTCGCTGCGGCTGATCGGCACGTTCGGCGGCATCTCGCTCGCCGGCTACCTGGCGCTCGGCAGCGCGATGATCCTGTACGCCGCCCGGCCGCGGCTCGGCCGGGTCCAGCGGAGGCTGGGGCCGCTCCTGCAGCTGCTCGCGCTCGGCGTCGCCGGCATGTCCGGCACGCGCTCGGCGATCATCGGCTGCTTCCTGATCGTGTTTTTCCTGCTCGTCGAAAAGGTGCTTCTCGGAAGGAAGCGCCCCGGATCGGCGTACTTGACGCCGGCGATCATCTGCTTCTCGCTGCTCGCCCTCACGGGCGGCGTGCAGGCGGCGACGCTGATGGCCGACCGCGGCAGCATCGTCGAGGCGCAGGTGGAGGGCGGACGGATCGACATGCTGACCGGCTTCTTCACTTCGAATCCGCTGAGCGTCGTGCTGTTCGGCGACGGCATCGGCTACGGCACGAATGCCGGCGTCAACCTGAACAAGCAGCTCGAGGTCGAGCTCGACCACCAGATCATGGACGGCACGTTCAACTCGATCCTGACCCAGTACGGCCTGCTGTCGCTGTCGCTGCTGCTGGCGGCGGCGATCGCGGCCGCGCCGGGCCTGCTGCGCAAGCTGCGGAGCCGCAGCCTGCAGCTGTACGTGTTCGTCGTCGTCAACTTCGTCCTCTGCATCTCGACGAACATCCTGGAGCAGTTCGTCTATCTGTTCCTGCTGGCGGCCTGCTGGGCCGTGCTGACGGACGGCGAGCCGAGCCGCTCCGCCTCCGGAGCGCTCGGCCGGACAGCCGCTTCGATGCCAACCTGAAGGGAGAAATGACGCCATGAAGCCGCTTGTACTGCTCACCGACGCCTATGGCGGACACGGCGGCATCGCCAAGTTCAACCGCGACCTGCTCGGCGCCGTCTGCTCCAGTCCGCAGGTCGAGCGGGCGACGGCGATCCCCCGCATCATGCCTTATCCGCCGGGAGAGCTCCCGCCGAAGCTCGACTACGTGACGGCCGGCCTGAACAGCAAGCCCCGCTATCTGAAAACGGTGCTCGGCTCGCTGCTGGGACGGGCGAGAGGCAGCGATGTCATCCTCTGCGGGCATATCAATCTGCTGCCGTTCGCGGCGCTCGCCAAAAAAATGACCGGCGCCAAGCTGGCGCTCATCATCCACGGCATCGACGCCTGGGACCCGGTGACGCGCGGCGGCACCGGCTGGGCGCTGAGCCAGCTGGACGCCGTCATCTCGGTCAGCCGGCTGACGCTGGACCGCTTCTGCGGCTGGACGGGCCTGGCCGGCATTCCGTCCTACGTGCTGCCGAACTCGTTCGAGCCGGGACAGTTCACGCCGGGTCCGCGGCCGGCTTATCTCATGGAGCGCTACGGGCTGCAGCCGCAGGACCGGATCGTCATGACGCTGGGACGGCTCGCGGGCCAGGATCGGCGCAAGGGCTTCGACGAGGTGCTCGAGGCGCTGCCGACGCTGAGGCGGCAGGTGCCTCGCCTGCGCTATCTGATCGTGGGCGACGGCAGCGACCGCGCGCGGCTGGAGGCGAAGGCCGCCGCCCTCGGCGTGGATGATGCCGTCGTGTTCACGGGCTTGATCGCAGAGGAGGAAAAGGCCGACCACTACCGGCTTGCCGACGGCTTCGCGATGCCGAGCCACGGCGAAGGCTTCGGCATCGTGCTGCTGGAGGCGATGGCCTGCGGCGTGCCGGCGCTGGCCTCGAGCAAGGACGGCAGCAGCGAGGCGCTGATGCACGGCAAGCTCGGCGAGCTGATCGATCCGGCCGATCCGGAGCAGGTGCAGGGGGGCATCCTGCGCCTGCTGTCCAAGCCGCGCGGGGAAGTGCCCGAAGGACTCGGCCATTTCAGCTACGCGAACTATACGGCAAGACTGCATGACATCCTGCAGCGGATCGGCGGCGATGCGGCCGTTCCCGCAGGGGGCTCCTTGCGCAGCACGGGCAAGCTGTCCGGCTGACCATTTTGAGAACAGGGAAGTGAAGGCATGAACATCCTGCATGTGATCGCCAATCTGGCGCCCCGCTACGGCGGCCCGGCAAAGGCCGGAATGGAGATGGCGGCGGCCCTCGCGGCGCGCGGCCACGACGTGACGATCTTCACGACCAACCAGGACGGAAGCGGCGTGCTGGAGGTGCCGACCGACCGGACGATCCGCAAGAACGGCGTGGACATCCGGTACTTCCCGGTCATCCAGCCGAAGTTCTGGCGCACCTCGCCGGCGATGGCGGCCGCGCTGAAAAAGGAGATGCCGCGCTTCGACATCGTGCATATCCACTCGCTCTATCTGTTCCACGGGATGGCTGCCGGCCACTACGCCCGCAAGCACGGGGTGCCGTACATCGTCCGTCCGCACGGGACGCTCGATCCGGTCATGCATGCCCGCCATCGCTATCGCAAGAAAATCATGGAGACGCTGTTCGAGGACCGCAACATCCGCCGCGCCGACGCGCTGCACTACACGACCGAGGAAGAGCTGCTGCTCGCCGAGCCGTACGTGCACGGAAGCTCCGGCTTCGTCGTCCCGAACGGCATCAACTCCTCCGACTACCGCGAGCTGCCGCCCAAAGGAACGTTCCGCTCCCGCTACAAGCTGCTGGAAGGCAAGAGGATGCTGCTGTTTTTCAGCCGCATCAACTTCAAGAAGGGGCTCGACGTGCTGGTCGAGGCGTTCCGCGACATCCATCGTCGCCATCCCGATACGGTGCTCGTGCTGACCGGACCGGATGACGAGAATTACGGCCAGAAGGTGCGCGACTGGCTGAAGGCGGCATCCTTGAGCGAGTTCGCGATCTTCACCGGCATGCTGACCGGGACGGACAAGCTCGCCGTGCTGCGCGACGCCGACCTGTTCCTGCTGCCTTCGTACTCGGAGAACTTCGGCATCGCCGTCGTCGAGGCGATGGCCTGCGGCGTGCCGGTCGTCATCTCCGACAAGGTCAACATCTGGCGCGAGGTCGTCGCCGAAGGGGCGGGGCTGGCGACGCCGGTCGACCCGATCCGGGTCGCGGACGCGGCCTGCCAGCTGCTGGACGATCCCGAGCTGCGGGAGCGGATGGGCGAGCGCGGCCGCGCGATGGCCTCGCAGTATTACGAGTGGTCGCAGGTCGCCGCGCAGCTGGAGCAGGAATATCGCAGGCTCGCCGGAGAGGCCGGCCGGGCCGGAAGCGGGCGCGGCGCTCAAGCCGGCCTGACCTGGGGCTCATGAGCGCGAACCGCATCCGGCTCGACCGGTACGACCAGAGCGGGTACTCGCGCGGACGGAGCGGGGCGGTCGTGCTGCTCTGGTGGCTCGTGCAGGGCAGCCTGTTCCGCTACTCGCTGCATCCGATGTACGGCTGGCGGCGCTTCCTGCTGCGGCTGTTCGGCGCGCGGATCGGGCGCGGCGTGCAGGTGCGGGCGACGGCGCGCTTCACCTACCCGTGGAAAGTGTCGATCGGCGACTGGTCGTGGATCGGCGACGAAGCGGAGTTCTACAGCCTCGACCGGATCGAGGTCGGCGCCCACTGCGTCGTCTCGCAGCGCAGCTATCTGTGCACCGGCTCCCATGACATCGAGGATCCTCGCTTCGGCCTGGTGACGCGGCCGATCGTCCTCCGCGACGGCGCCTGGGTCGCGAGCGACGCGTTCGTCTATCCCGGCGTGACGGTCGGCGTCATGGGCGTCGTCGCCGCCCGCAGCACGGTCACCCGTCCGGTGCCGGACGGCGAGGTGCATGCCGGCACGCCGGCGGCGTTCGTGAAGCGCCGGATCGTCAAGGACGGCGCGGAAGGCGCGGGAGGCGCGGGAGTCGCGGAAGGCGAGGCCATGACGGACGGCGGACTCCAGAAGGACCGCCGTGCAGGACGGAACGCCGGTTGACAATCGGCATCAAGCGAGGGAGACCGGCCGCAGCGCCGGCGAGCCCGCACGAAAGGAGGCCAAAGGGCGATGAGCAAGCCGCGCATCGTGTTCGTCATCAATTATTTTTATCCCGACTATGCCTCGACCGGGCAGATCCTCACCGAGCTGTGCCTGCATCTGCAGCATGACTTCGACATTACGGTCATCGCGCAGCAGCCGGGCTACGCCGGGGAGAAAAAGGACGCCAAGGCGCCGCGCTACGCCGAGGACCGGCTGGAGAACATCTCGATCCTGCGCATCCGCCTGCCGGAGGTGGACAAGCGCAGCAAGGCGAGCCGCCTGCGCTACATCTCGGCCTACTTCCTGCATGCGGTGCGGCTGCTGCTGCGGCAGCGCAAGGCGGACTTCGTCTACACGATCTCGCAGCCGCCGGTGCTCGGCGGCCTGATCGGCACGATCGGCAAGCTGGCGCTGCGCTCCAGGCACATCTACAACATCCAGGACTTCAACCCCGAGCAGGCGCAGGCGGTCGGATTCATGAACCATCCGCTCCTGCAGCGGACGGCGCTCCTGCTCGACAAGCTGAACTGCCGCCTGGCGGACCACGTCATCCTCGTCGGCCAGGATATGAAGGAGACGCTCGTCCGCCGCTTCGGCGGCAAGAACGTGCCCCCGCACTCGGTCATCAACAACTGGACCGACGAGCAGGACATCGTGCCGCTGAAACGCGACGATCCCGGCGTGGCGGCGTTCCTGAAGCGGCACGGGCTGGAGGACAAGTTCGTCGTCATGTACTCCGGCAACCTCGGGCTCTACTACGATCTCGAGAACCTGATCCGCATCGCGCCGCAGTTCCGCGAGCTGTCCGACCTGATGTTCGTGTTCATCGGCGAAGGCGCGGTCAAGCCGCTCATGGAGCAGTTCGCGCGCGAGCAGGGGCTGACGAACGTCCTGTTCCTCCCCTACCAGCCGAAGGACCAGCTCCGCTACTCGCTCGGCGCGGCCGACGTGCATCTGGTCGTCAACCAGAAGGGCATCAAGGGCGTGTCGGTGCCGAGCAAGATCTACGGCGTCATGGCGGCGGGCAAGGCGGTCATGGGCGTGCTGGAGGAAGGCAGCGAGGCGCATCGCCTCATCCGGGACAGCGGCTGCGGCACGTCGACCGAGCCCCAGCGCTACGGCGACGCCGCGCGCCAGCTGATGGCGCTGTACAGCCTCGGCCGCGCCGGCCTTGCCGAGCGGGGGCTGCAGGGGCGCGACTATCTGGAGCGCCATCTGCGCCGCAGCCTGTCGCTCGAGAAGTACCGCGAGCTGCTGCTGTCGCTGCATGCCGGCGGCGGCCGCGGCCGCAAAATTCCGTCCGGCCGCGCGGCGGCGGCGGTCGGACGGCCGCAAGCAGAGGCGGGAGCCGCCGCGCGCGTTCTTACCCATTCCAATCTGAAAGGCGGAGATCGATGATGAAGCTCGTCCTGTTGTCCGGAGGCTCCGGCAAGCGGCTGTGGCCGCTTTCCAACGACCTGAGGTCGAAGCAGTTCCTGAAGGTGCTTGAAGACGGCGAAGGCTCCCGCGTCTCCATGGTCCAGCGCGTCTGGGGCCAGATCGAGGAGGCGGGCTTCGCCGGCTCCGGCTACATCGCGACCGGCGCCACGCAGACGGAGCTGATCCGCGGCCAGCTCGGCCCGGACGTGCCGCTCATCGTAGAGCCCGCGCGGCGGGATACGTTCCCGGCGATCGCGCTGGCGGCGGCGT
This sequence comes from Paenibacillus sp. FSL W8-1187, assembly GCF_037965485.1. NCBI lineage: Bacteria > Bacillati > Bacillota > Bacilli > Caryophanales > Paenibacillaceae > Paenibacillus > Paenibacillus sp. FSL W8-1187. The sequence goes on along the minus strand of NZ_CP150181.1, from coordinate 4,347,367 downwards.
ACCTGTTCTCCGTGGAGAAAGTCGATCCCGGCGAGACGGTGGCGGTGCTGCCCGTCGACCCGTACGTCGAGGACCGCTTCTTCCAGACGGTGGCGAGCCTGGACGGCGTGCTGCGGGACAGCGGCGCCGACCTCGCGCTGATCGGCGTCAAGCCGACCTATCCTTCGGAAAAGTACGGCTACATCGTGCCGGAGGCGGGAGGGGACGCTCCGTGCGCAGGCGGGACGCTGCGCGTCGGCGGCTTCCGCGAGAAGCCGTCCGAGGCGGCGGCGCAGGAGCTGATCGCGAGCGGCGCGCTGTGGAATTGCGGCGTGTTCGCCTTCAAGCTCGACTACATGCTGAACATCATGGCGGCCAAGGGCATCCCGCTTGCCTACGACCGGCTCGCCGCCGATTACGAGAGCCTGGAGAGCATCAGCTTCGACTACGAGGTCGTGGAGCGGGCGCAGAGCATCGCGGCGGTGTCCTATGACGGGTATTGGAAGGACCTCGGCACCTGGAACACGCTCACCGAGGAGATGAAGGACGCGCGCATGGGGCGCGGCATCGTCAGCGGCGACTGCAGGAACACGCATCTCGTCAACGAGACGGACATCCCGGTCACGGTGATCGGCCTCTCCAACGTCGTCGTCGCGGCCAGCCCCGACGGCATCCTCGTCGCCGAGAAAGGCGCCAGCACGCGGCTGAAGGAGTTCATCGGCCACGACCAGCGCCCGATGTACGAGGAGCGCCGCTGGGGCTGGGTACGCGTGCTCGACGACCGCAGCTACGACGACGGCACCGCCGTGCTGACCAAGCGCGTCGGCATCGACAGCGGCGCCAGCATCGGCTACCGGCTGCATCAGCACCGCGAGGAGGTGTGGACGGTCGTGAAGGGCTCGGGCGAGTTCATCTGCAACGGCACTTATATGAAGATTCGCGCGGGCAACGTCGTCCACATCCCGATGAAGACGCTGCACGGCGTCCGGGCGGCGGACGATCTGGAGTTCATCTCCGTGCAGACCGGCCCGAAGCATCTCGAGAACTCGATCATGGAGCTGTACGAGAGCTGGGAGGAGATCGAGCGCAACTGCCTGCGGGCGTAAGCCTTCCCGGCGCCCGTCCGCTCCGCAAGCGCCCCCCGGGCGCTGCAGGCAGCGCCAGCATCAGCAGATCCGCATCTGGCAAAGGAGGCCGCGAGGCATGGCAGCAGCGCTGTCGATCGTCTATTACGTTTCGGATTACGGCCACGGCCACGCCTCGCGTTCTGTCGCCATCATCCGCGAGCTGCTGCGCCAGGCTGACGCTCTCGGCCGGCCGCTGCAGCTGCATCTCGCCAGCGGCCGCACGCTGCCGTTCCTCCAGCGCTCGCTGGCCGGCGGCTTCGCCGACGCCGCGGCCCGTGCCGGCGGCCTGGAGCACCGGCTGCTGACGCGGCGCATCGACCCGGATCCGGGCTATGCGCTGCTGCCGGGCAGCCTGCAGGCCGACCCGCTGCGCCAGCGGGCGGCGGCGCTCGCTTATCTGGAGGCGCTGCCGCTGCGCATCCGCCGCGAGGCGGCCTGGCTCGGCTCGACCGGAGCGAGCCTGACCGTCTCGGACATCGTCGCGGAAGCGTTCCCTGCTGCGCGGCGGGCGGGCGTCCGCAGCGTCGGCTTGTCCAACTTCACCTGGTACACCGCCTATCAGGAGCTGCTGCCCGAGGAGCTGCTCGCGCCGCTGGCCCGGCCCTATCTGGACATGGACGCCTTTATGGCGCTGGCCGGAGCGAGCGAGCCGCAATGGGGGAGCGAGCCGATCGAGCGGACCGGCTATTTTTGCCGGGCTGCCGATCCGGAGCGCGCGGCCGAGCTGCGGCGCCGGCTGGATCCGGGCGGAGAGAGGCGGCTGCTCGCGCTGTTTCCCGGCATGGGCTCGGGACCGGGCAGCCCGCTCGAGCGGCTCGCCCTGCTGCGCGATCCGCGCTGGCTGGCGGTCGTCTCCTCCGGCATGGAGCTGCCGGCCGGGGCGGAGGCGGTCCGCATCCCGGAGAGCTGCACGGAATCGCAGCTGTACGTCGCGGCCTGCGACGCGGTGCTGACGAAGCCCGGCTGGGGCGCCGTATCCGAGGCGGTCTGCCTCGGCAAGCCGCTCGCGCTGCTGGAGCGGCCCCGCTTCCGCGAGGACCGCTGCATCGCGGAGACGCTCCGCGGCCGGCATCCGCTGCTGATGCTCGGCGAGCCGGAGCTCGCGTCGCCGGAGCTCGGCGGCCGGCTGCTGAAGCTGCTTGCCGGCGGGCCCGGCTCGGCCGCGGCGGCAGCCGGCAGCCTGCTGGAGGAGGCGCCGCTCGCGCCGCCGGGAGAAGCGGCGCGGATCGCCGCCCGCCTGCTGGAGCGGGCCGCCGCAGGCGGACAGGCGCCCGGACTGAGCATGTAGAGAGTGTCCAATAAACGATCGGGAGTGGAAGCGATGAAGATTACGGTAGTAGGGACAGGATATGTCGGCCTCGTATCGGGCGTTTGCTACGCGGAGCTGGGGCACAGCGTCATCTGCGTGGACAAGGATCCGCTGAAGGTCGCGACGCTCCAGAACGGGGAGATCCCGATCTACGAGCCGGGCCTCCAGGAGCTGTCCGTGCGAAACGCGGAGCTCGGGCGGCTGCGCTTCACGTCGAGCCTCGGCGATTCGGTCAAGGGCGCGGATCTGATCGTCATCGCCGTCGGCACGCCGCCGCTTCCGGGCGGCCAGGCGAATCTGGCGTACATCGAGCTGGCGGCGCAGGAGATCGCCGACGCGATGGAAGGCCATCCCGTCGTCGCCATCAAGAGCACGGTGCCGGTCGGCACGAACGAAAAGGTGCGCGAGCTGATCCGGGAGCGGACGGACTGCCCGTTCGACAGCGTCTCGCTGCCGGAGTTCCTGCGGGAAGGCTCCGCCGTCTCCGACACGATGCATCCCGACCGGATCGTCATCGGCACCGACTCGCCGCGCGCCGAGGCGCTGCTGCGCGAGCTGCACGCCGGCCTCGGCTGCGCCTTCGTCGTCACCGACATCCGCAGCGCCGAGATGATCAAGTACGCCTCCAACGCCTTCCTCGCGACGAAGATCTCGTTCATCAACGAAATCGCCAACATCTGCGAGAAGGTCGGGGCCGACGTCACCCGCGTCGCCGAGGGCATGGGCCGCGACAAGCGGATCGGCGCCTCGTTCCTCAAGGCGGGCATCGGCTACGGCGGCTCCTGCTTCCCGAAGGACACGCAGGCGCTCATCCAGATCGCCGGCCACGTCGACTACGAGTTCAAGCTGCTGCGCTCGGTCGTCGAGGTGAACCAGGACCAGCGGTTCAACGTCATCCGCAAGCTCGAGACGATTTTCGGCGGCGAGCTGTCCGGCCGCACGGTCGCCGTCTGGGGCCTCGCGTTCAAGCCGGACACCGACGACGTGCGCGAGGCGCCCGCCCAGGAGATCATCGGCGAGCTGCTGGCGCGCGGCGTCGAGGTGCGGGTGTACGATCCGATCGCGATGGACAACTTCCGCAGCCAGTTCGGCAGCGGAGACGGCTCCGTCGTCTGGTGCGGCAGCGCGCTGGAGGCGGCGGCGGGCTCCGACGCGGTCTGCCTGCTCACCGAGTGGAGCGAGTTCGGCGAGACGGACCTGCAGCGGCTGCGCGCCGTCGTCCGCGAGCCGGTGCTGATCGACGGGCGCAACGCGTTCGACGAGGCCGCGCTCCAGGGAACCGACTTCATCTATTATTCCGTCGGCAGGCCGAGCCTCGCCCGCGGCGTCAAGGCTCCCGTGCCGGAGCTGAGCTACTAGAACCAAGCCGCACGCCGCTTCGGCGGCGGCTTTGCGCGTCAAGCCGAGCGCCGGGCCGAGCGGCAGGCAGAGCGTCAAGCCGCACGCCAGGCCGTGCGCTCGGGCAGCGCTCAAGCCGCGCCTTAAGCCGGGCGCGGTACGGCGCCTTGCTCGGCGGCCGGCCTGCTATCTCCCGCAACGCCTATCCGAACAATCGAGGTGAGGAAACCTATGACGAATCATCGCAAGCTGTCTCTGGCCATGCTCGCCGCTGTCATGGCGGCCGGCCCGTTGTCCGCGCTGCCTTCGGTCGCGCTTTCTTCCCTGTCCGGCGGCGGCATCGCCAGCGCGGCGGGCTCGCTGCCGCAGCCGCCGAACATCGACGGCGCGCTGGCGCAGCTGTACGCGCTGCATGAAGCGCTGCTGGCCGGAGATCCGGCCGACCTGCAGGACGTGCTTCGCTTCCGCGAGGAGCTCGAGGCGCTCGATCCGGCCGCCGAGTTCCAGCTCGCCGCGCCGGTATGGGACAAGATCGACGCCAAGCTGCCGGCTTCGGCGGACCGCGAGTTCATCCGGAACAACCTGTTCGCGCTGTACCGCGACACGCTCGCGCTGACGTACCGTCCTACCTACGACGACCTGCGCAAGCTGCGCTCCAACGCCGACTACCGCGCGGCGCTGGCCGCGATCGTGCGCGCGGGCGGCGACAGCGACCTGACGATGGACGAGGTCGTCGCGTTCTTCTACGGCGACGGCGGCTCGCGCCTCGGCGTCGAGGGCACCGTGCGCAAGCGTATCGCCGAGCTCAGCCAGGCGCAGCTGTTCCAGCTGCTCTACGAGCCGCAGAAGCGCAACGAGCTCATGCTGCGCGTGCTGAACGACCTGCTCGCCCGCACGGACGAGTATACGTTCGCCGCGATGCTGCAGGAGTACGGCATTACGAGCATGGACCTGCAGCAGACGATGGTGGGCTTCCAGGAGCGGCTCGCGTACGAGAAGCCGGCCGCGTCGGCGCTGCTCGTCGCGCTCATGCGGCTGACGAGCGCCGAGCAGGTGCAGGTGTCCCAGCAGGGACGGCAGCATCAATACTCGCTGACCGTCAGCGGCATCGCCATTCCTTCGGTAGCGCTCACCTGGGCCAAGCTGTCCGGCAGCGACGACGTGGCCGTCACGGGCAGCGGCATCGTTACGATCCCCGGCAGCGCCTCCTCGGGGAGCGCGGTCATCCAGGCCCGGCTGCTCAACCCGTACGGCGGTCCGGACAAGGTCATCTTCCAAAAGGAGATTACGCTGACGGCCGAAGGCGCGACGCCATCGCCGACGCCGAGCGAGTCCCCGACGCCGACGCCAAGCGCGTCTCCGACGCCGACGCCGAGCGAGTCCCCGACGCCGACGCCAAGCGCGTCTCCGACGCCGACACCGAGCGAGTCTCCGACACCGACGCCAAGCGCGTCTCCGACGCCAAGTCCGACGCCGGACCCTGGCGGAGGCGGCTTCCCGGGCTTTCCCGGGTTCCCTGGGTTCCCCGGCTTCCCGACGCCGACCCCGGGCAGCGGAGGCGGGTCCGGCGAGGAGCCGGGCAACACCGGTCCGGGCAGCGTAGCGGAGCAGATCGCGGCGATCCTGCAGCAGTATTTCGCCAAGCTCGAGTCGATCAAGCAGCGCTACAACGCCACGAACTCGATCAGCGAGAAGCTGAAGCTGATCCGCGAGGCGTTCAAGGCGGCGCAGGAAGCGCTCGATGCGATCGGCAAGATCAAGGTGCCGGCGCCGACGCCGCGCTCGGCCGGAGCCTTCAGCGCCGAGTGGAACGCCGAGGAGGCGGGCAGCCAGTTTTCGGCCATCTCGGACGCTGCGGCCCAGATCAAAGGCGCGCTCGCCGATTTCGAGGGAGCCGGACAAGCCGGCACGGGCTCGCTGCGGGTGAGCGCGGAGCTTGACTTCGAGACCGAGCAGGCCGACAGCTGGTCGCTCGACATCCCGGCCGAGGTGCTGGAGTCGGCCAAGAGCAGCGGCATCGACTTCATCGGACTCCAAGCGGAAGGCGCGCGCGTCTCCGTGCCGGTGGCGGCGCGGACCGGCAAGCTGTCGATCACCTTGAGCCGCCTGCAGGACAGCGCCGTCACCTCCGCCTCCAGCCTGCCGCTGGCGTCGAGAGCGTACACGTACGAGATCGAGCAGTCCGGCCGCAAGATTACGAGCTTCGGCAGGCCGGTGCGGCTCGAGCTGCCTCTCTCGCGTTCCGGATCGGTCGACGCCGACCGGCTGAGCCTCGTCAAGATCCGGGCGGGCCGGGCAGCCGACTTCCAGTCGGGCGTCGCGGGCTCGGTCTACTCGGCGGACGTGCAGGATGCCGGCTCGGTGTACGCGGTCGTCGAGAACCGGGTGGCGTTCAAGGACATTCCGGCCTCGCATTGGGCGCGGACGACGATCGAGACGATGGCGGCCAAAGGCATCATGAACGGCGTTTCGGCCGGCGCCTTCGAGCCGTCGCGCAGCGTGACGCGCGCCGAGTTCGCCAAGATGCTCGTGCGCACGTTCAACCTTGGCGCCGACGCGGTGCCGCTGACGTTCAAGGATGTCCGCGAGTCCGACTGGTTCGCTCCGTATGTGGGCACGGCGGCGGCGAGCGGCATCACGAGCGGCCGCAGCGCCGACAGCTTCGCTCCGCATGCGGCGATCAGCCGCCAGGAGATGGCCGCGATGATCGCGCGCGCGCTCCAGCAGGCGGGCGGCTATCCGACGTCGCTGCTCACCGAGCAGGCGCTTGCGAGCTTCAAGGACCGGGCTTCCGTCAGCGCTTCGCTGAAGCCGGCCGTAGCGATCGCCGCGCAGCTCGGCATCATCGGCGGCGGCGGCGAGCTGAAGCCGCAGCAGCAGGCTTCGCGCGCCGAGGCGTCGGCGATGCTGTACCGCGCCGCCAAGCAGCTGTAGCCGAATCGAATCGCGGGGGCGGAGCCTTCGCCGGACGGAGGGACATCCGTTCGGCGTCCGCCCTTGCTTTCGTTGCGGGGAAGGAGGATGGATCATGCGCAAGCGCGTGAAAAGGCTGCTGATCGGCCTCGCGGTCGCGCTGCTGCTCGGAGGCGGAGGCTGGATCGCCGCCGAGCGGGCCGCCGACAAGGCGCTGGCCGCCTTCATGGAGCAGCTCGCTCCCCAGCTGGCGGCGGAGGCGGGGGCTTCGGCAGCGGCCGCAGGCGATCCGCTCCTGGCGGGAGCGGTCCCGCCAGGAGCGGGCGCTGCCGCCCCGCCGCTGGAGGCGGAAGGGGCTCCGGCAGCGGGCGGCAAGGCCGCCTCGGCTGCGGCTGATGCCGGCTCCGAGGCGAGCGGCGGCCCGTCCGGCGCGGCAGCCGCGCCGGCAGTGCCGGCGGCCTATGCCGACGCGGCCGCCCGGCTGTCCGCAGCCGAGAAGCGGGAAGCGCTCTCCATCGTCGCCGGCGCGATGGACCGGCAGGAGGCGCTCGGCCTGCTGCGGCTCGCCGCAGGCGGGGTGACGGCGGAGGAGAAGGAGCAGATCAAGCGCAAGCTGCGGGCCGGACTGGACGAGGCCGATTACGGCCGGCTGCGCGAGCTCGCGCGCAAGGCGCTGGCGCTGGATAAGAAGGATGAAGGAGGCTGATCGGATATGAATCGGAATGGGGCAAGCAAAGGGGCGCTGCTGGCGGCCGCGCTGCTGCTGTTCTCGCCCGCAGCGGCGGGATCCTCGGCGGCCGCTCCGGCCGCCAAGGCCGCGGCAGCGGCGAAGACGGTGTCGGCGCTGTCGCTGCCAGCGACGATCGCGGTCGGGGGCCAGGTGCTCGTGCTGGACAAGGGGAGCTCGGTCTTTTTGCATGAAGGAAGGACGTATCTGCCGCTGCGTGCGGCGTCGGAGGCGCTCGGGCTGGAGGCGGCGTGGGACAACGCCGCCAAGAAGCTGTCGCTGCAGCAGCCGTCCGATGCCGGGCGCCAGGCGCTGGCGGCGAAGCTGGCCGCTCGGCTCAAGGCGGAGGGCCGCTCGGCGGACGGAGGCGTCAAGCTCGCCCTGACGCCGGTCCCGGTCCGCTTCCACGCCTTCGGGCAGGAGGCCGCGCTTCCGTCCGGGCAGCAAGTATTCATCGCCAAAGGCACGCTTTACGTCCCGCTGCGCTTCGCCGCGGAGCTGACGGGAGCGTCCGTCGCCTGGGACGGCAAGCGGCTGCGCGTCGACATCGCGCCGGCTGCGCAAGCCGGCAGCGGCGGCGGGGCCGAGGACGGACTGAGCGGCGGGGAGGACGGAGCCGCTCCGCCGGCCGGCGGAGCCTCGTCGCCGGCGCCGACCGCTTCGCCGTCTCCGGCCGGCCCGCCTGCAGGAGGAGGCGGAGGAGGCGGAGGAGGCTGGGCGCCGCCTCCGGCAACGCCTGCGCCGAGCGCCTCTCCGGCTCCATCGGCGCCTCCGGGCTCTCCGGCTCCATCGCCGACGGCATCGCCGTCTCCAGGCGCAACGCCGACGCCATCTCCAGGCGCAACGCCGACGCCGTCTTCTTCGGCATCGGAGGAGGAGATCCACCGCCAGGCAAGGAGCGAAGCCGACGCGCTGCGCGGCAAATGCCGCAGCGATCTCGTCGCGCTCGCGCTGCGCTACTCGTCCGCCTCCACGGGCGCGGAGAAGGCGAAGGCGCGGCAGGAAGGAGAAGCCGTATTCGCGGCTTGCGACGCTGCGTTCGAGCGCATCATGAGCGGGACGAGAGCGAAGCTGGAGGCCGGGGGCTATTCGACCGAGCGTCTGCAGGAATACCGCAAGGAATATGAACGGGAACTGGCGAAAGGGCGCGCGCTGCTGGAGGGACTGCTCGGCTGATTCAAGGACGCGCGCAGCATAAGCGAAAGAGGGGACGGTCATCATGAGCCATCGAAACAAGCGCAAGAAACGTTCCGCCGTCGGCCGCGGAGGGCTGCGGCCGCGGGCCGGGCGCCTGCTGCTCGCGCTGGCGATGGCGGCGGCCGTCGTGCCGGCCGTGCTCGGGTATCTGAATCATCGCGAGCTGGAACGGGGAACGACGGAGACGGCGATGGCGCTGCTGCCGCAGCGCTCCGCGGCTCCCGCGCCCTCGCCGGCAGGCGCAGCAGCGGACCCTGGCGAGGGCACGGGGGCGAGCGGCGCGGCGGCGAGCGGAGACGGAGCGGCCGAAGCTGCGCCTCCGCTCGCCGCTGGTGCCGGCGACGCTGCGAAGGAAGCTTCCGGCGAAGCTCCCCAGTCGGCCGCCGCCGGTGCCGAAGGCGACGCGGAGGAAGCATCCCAGTCGGCCGGCGCGGGAGCGGGCGGCATCGCGAAGGAGGCTTCTCGGCCAGGCGGCGCGGGAGCGGGCGGGCCTTCGCCTGCGGGAGGGCAGTCGGCCGGACAGCCGGCGGGAGCTGCTCCATCGGCGGCGCCGTCTGCGGCGAAGCCGCCGGCCGCGAGTGCCGAGCCGGACACTGCCGTCTACGAGCGGAGGCTGGAAACGATCCGCGAGCAATGCGTCTCGGCGGGAGCCTCGGTGCTCCAGGAAGGCGAGGCACGGCTCCGCGAGGCGAGGAGCGGAGAGCTGACGGAGCAGCAGCGGCAGCAGGCCGGCGCGGAGCTTGCCGGCGAGATGGAGGCTGCCGAATCTGGCTGCCGCAGCCGCTTCGACCGGCTGATCGCGGAGGCGGAGCAGGCGAATGTCCCTGAGAGCGAGCGCAGCAAGTGGAAGCAGAGCTACGAGCAGTCCCGCGAGCTGCTGCGCGCCGGGCTGAGCAAGCAGCTCGACGCCTTGGCGTCGGCTGCAGACCCGCTTAGTTAGTTAGGGGCATCTATCCCCGCCTTTTTGCCCTCTGCTTCGTCACGCAGGCTCGACGTACCCCTGGGTACGCCTATGCCTGCATTCCTGCAGGGATCAAAAATCCGGCCCTATCTGCCTCCTTCGGAGTATGCAAACACGCCCTAGAGCGTGCCCTAGAGCGTGCCCTAGAGCGTGCCCTAGGGCGTGTTCCGCGGCGGCCGGCGCCTGATCCGCGACGGGCCGTGGGCGTTGGCTGGCAAGCGAAAGGGGCCGCAACTTCAAGAGGGCTGTCCCGCAGGTCGATATCTGACCTCGGCCAGCCTGTTCGTTGCTTCCGCATGCGCGGTTTTTCCGCGCGTAGACGGCGCGCCCAGGCCGCAGCGGCAAGCTACGCGCGGTTTTTCCGCGCGTAGGAGGCGCGCCCAGGCCGCAGCGGCAAGCTACGCGCGGTTTTTCCGCGTGTAGGCGGCGCGCCCAGGCCGCAGCGGCAAGCTACGCGCGGTTTTTCCGCGTGTAGGCGGCGCGCCCAAGCCGCAGCGGCAAGCTACGCGCGGTTTTTCCGCGCATAGGCGGCGCGCCCAGGCCGCAGCGGCAAGCTACGCGCGGTTTTTCCGCGCGTAGGAGGCGCGCCCAGGCCGCAGCGGCAAGCTACGCGCGGTTTTTCCGCGCATAGGCGGCGCGCCCAGGTCGCAGCGGCAAGCTGCGCGCGGTTTTTCCGCGCATAGGCGGCGCGCCCAGACCGCAGCGGCAAGCTACGCGCGGTTTTTCCGCGCATAGGCGGCGCGCCCAGACCGCAGCGGCAAGCTACGCGCGGTTTTTCCGCGCATAGGCGGCGCGCCCAGGTCGCAGCGGCAAGCTACGCGCGGTTTTTCCGCGCATAGGCGGCGCGCCCAGGCCGCAGCGGCAAGCTACGCGCGGTTTTTCCGCGCATAGGCGGCGCGCCCAGGCCGCAGCGGCAAGCTGCGCGCGGTTTTTCCGCGTGTAGGCGGCGCGCCCAAGCCGCAGCGAGCTGTGGCGGTGTCTGACTGCTCTCAGGCAGATAAAAAAACCGGTCAAGGCAGTTCAGCCTTGGCCGGTTTGATCGTTGCGGAGCCTTTCGCGGACGACGCGCTCGAGCAGCAGCCGGACGAGCTCGACGTCCTCTTCCTCCAGCGGAATTCCGTCCCAGTGCAGCTGCTGGAGGTTCAGCCATTCGCGGGCGTTGCTGCTCGGCTCGACCGGCTCGGCATATTCCGTGAGGCCGAGCAGATAATCGGACGTCGTATGCAAGCGGCGCGCGATCGTCTGGATCGATTCCAGGGTCGGCTGGCGGTATCCGGACTCATAGCCGGCGTAGGTGCTTTTGGCGACCCCAACATAATCGGCTACTTCCTGCATCGTAAGCTTTCTCTTTTTACGCAGCGCTTTGAGTCGTTTCGCAAACATCCGCCACCATCCCCCCCTGCGGCCTACGTTCCCGTCCGGTGCCGCCAAGGCGTTCCAGAGGGTTCATGCCGGTCTGAAAATGTCACATGTACTGAATATTCGTATTATAGCATGGCTTCTAGGAAGATGCACCCGTAATTATAGGACATTAGTAACATGGCATTGAGACTATAGTCTCAACATCGAGCCGAAAATTTGTATAAATTGTCATTATTGGACGTGACGGGTTATTTCAAGCGGGCTTTCTCGTTCCGCAGAGCGGCGTTTCGAAAAGCGAACCGCTTACGGCGCTGTTTATCGGCAAGCTCCGTTATGGTATGCTTTGGAGAAAGACACTCGGCGAACGGAGCGTACGATTCATGGATACCAAACAATGCGCCGTATGCGGCCGCGACAAACCAGAAGGAGCCTTCCCGAAGCGCACCGGCCGCAAGGGGCGCAGAGGCACGTGCAGAGCTTGCCAGCGCAGGCGCAAGCGGGACGAAGTCGGTGCGGAGGCTCTGCTCCCGCCGGCCGCCGCTCGTCGTGCGCGCGGCCGCGCGGCCGTCCTCGCCCCAGGAGCGTCCGCCGCCGCGCCGACCGCCGGCGGGGGCGAGCGTGCCCCGGGAGCGTCCGTCGCCGCGCCGGCCGCCGGCGGGGGCGAGCGCGCCTCGCAATCCGTCGCCGCGCCGGCTGCCGCCGCGGCCGAACGGGACCCTGCCGCCGGCAAAGGAGCGGCCGCCGTTGCGGCGGCGCGGAGAACCGCGCCCGATCCGCCGGCCGCCGCTTCCGGACGGGAGCCGAGTCCGGACAGTCCGGCCGCGGAGGCGCGGCCTTCCGCCGGCGCTTCCGGCACTGCCGCCGCCCGCTCGCCGGAGGCGGTCGTCTCGTCGGCCGATGCCGTCTCGGAGACGGGACCGTCCAAGCGCAAGCGCAAGCGCCGCCGCCGCCGCAAAGGGCGCAAGGCGGCCGTCGCCGCTTCGCATTCCCATACGCCGGGAGTGCGCTTGCCGTACAAGCCTATCCGGCCGTTCAAGGGTCCTTTTTCGTACGATCCGTCGGTGCTCAACGATAGAGGAACCGGCCTCATCCAGCTGCGGGGCCGCCGCGAGAGCGGCAAGCGCTGGCATACCGAAATCGACCGCGACATCGCGGTGCGCATGGTTCAGGAAGGGGCGGCCGGCATTCTGCATCCGCGCCTCATCCACAAGCTGTACACCAAGAGCGATTTCCGCCTGCTCATCCTGCAGCGGGACAACTATGTCTGCCACTATTGCGGCCGCTTCGGCGATACGATCGACCATGTGTTTCCCAAGTCCAAGGGCGGCCTGAGCACCCCGGACAACTGCGTCTGCGCCTGCTCCGCCTGCAACCTCAAAAAAGCCGATACGCTGCCGGACTATCTCTAGATCCAAAAGTCGAGCCGGATGCGCTCGGCTTTTTTTCGTTCTCTTTTTCCCGTTTGGAACTCCGAACGCCGATGAGAGAATTCTCATTGCTCTCAGGACGCGTTTCGCAACCCGCATCCCGACTGAATTTCGAGCCTTCGAGCGTTCTCATTTTTCAGTCTCCAGCTTGAGTTGCCAGGAACTAACAGCGTTTTTCGGCGGATCGGCGTGCTAGGATAGAGGAGCGAAAGGCTTGCACGGCCTTTTACTCGACCTTCGGCTGACGAAGGATAACAGGAGGAGAATTCATTTTGAATAAGAAATTTCTATCTCTAGCATTGGCCGCCGGAGTCGCGTTCACGGGCGTCTCGGCCGCCGGAACAGCCAGCGCAGCGCCTGCTCAGCCTTCTTCTTCGGCCTTGCTTCAACAGCTTTATGCCGGCTCGGGCTTCAACTTTGAAGAGCTTTTGAATAAACTGCAGCAAAACGGCTTTACATGGCCGGGATATACGGCGAAGCCGACGACGGCCCCAACGGCGACGCCGAAGCCGACGACGGCCCCAACGGCGACGCCGAAGCCGACGACGGCCCCAACGGCGACGCCGAAGCCGACGACGGCTCCAGGGTCCGGACAGGAGGAGAGCGGCACGGCCACCTTTGCGCAGCAGGTCGTCACGATCGTGAACCAGGAGCGCGCCAAGCAAGGATTGGCCGCGCTCAAGAGCGACTCGCAGCTGTCTGAAGTCGCGCTCGTGAAAGCGAAGGACATGTACACGAACAATTACTTCTCGCATACGTCCCCGACGTACGGCTCGCCATTCGACATGATGAAGCAGTTCGGCGTGACGTACAGCTATGCAGGCGAGAACATCGCCAAAGGCCAGCGCACCCCGGCCGAAGTAATGAATGCCTGGATGAACAGCGCGGGCCACAAGGCCAACATCCTGAAGGCCGAGTACACGAACATCGGCGTCGCGTACCATAACGGCGTTTGGGTGCAAATGTTCAAGGCGTAATCTCTCTCTGTAGATCGGCTTGACCGGGCAAGGGCTGTCTCCGATTCGCCATGAGGCGACCGGGGGCAGCCCTATTCGGCTTTCCGGACGGCATTGAGGGCATCGGGGGCATCGGACGGGATCCAGCTGCATGGAACGAAATCTAGCGGCATCGGACAGGATCGGCAGGCAGCGGGCGGCCCGGAAAATGACGCGGCGGCACGGAGTTTTTGATCGCCGCCCACGCGGGCGAGGCTGCATTAGAGTTTTTTCATCCGCCGCCCATGCGCGGTGCCTGCGGGACGCTTCGGGCCTTGCGCGCCTAAGGATTGACCGCTGTCGGGCGAAAATGAGAGCCTTTCATAATCCGCAGCTGGTTGTTTTTGGCTGGTCCGCCGCGAGGAAGCCTGTGTTATTCTGACACCCGTAGGTTTTTGCGCGGACCGCACCATTCCGCTGCCGGGCCCGACGAACGGAGCCCGAAGCGTCCCACCAAGGAGGAACCATGCCCATGACGATGAAGACCATGCTCCGCCCGATGATCAAATCCGCCGCCGCCGTTTTGGCCGGCCTCGCGCTTTTGAGCTCTCCCGTATCGGCCTCCGCCGCTACGACGTATGTCGCCAAGGACGGCGATACGTTCTGGAAGCTCGCGCAGGCGTTCCATGTTCCGCTGGACAAGCTGATGGAGATGAACGAAGGCATCGAGCCGACGAACATCTACTCCGGCTTGAAGCTCTCCATTCCGGCCGGCACGACGATCCACGCCTCGTCCGCAGGCATCCGCCTGATCGCCGCCGACGAGGGAACGAAAAAAGTCATCGATCCGACCGGCAAGTCCTACGAGGTAGGACGCACGCTTCAGATCAAGGCAAGCGCCTATACGTCCGCGGCTTCCGAAAACGGAAAATGGGGAGCGGTCGACTATTTCGGAAACCCGCTTCGCGTCGGCACCGTCGCGGTCGATCCGAAGCAGATTCCGCTTGGAACGAAGCTGTACATTACCGGCTACAGCTACGACGGCCTGCCGGTCGGCGGCATGATCGCGACCGCGACGGATACAGGCGGCAGCATCAAAGGAGACCGAATCGACATCTTCGTGCCCGGCACGACGGCCGAAGCTCGTTCGTTCGGCTTCCAATGGGTCAAGGTGCATGTCCTGACCTGATCCAAGCCAAACCAAACCATACCATACCGCTTCATTTAGATAGAAGAACCGGCTCCTTTCGCCAAGGAGCCGGTTCTTTGTCAATAGAGGCGCATTTTCTCGATTTCTTCCGATTCGCCGAGCAGCTCCGGCACCGTCACCATCTCGTAGCCCTGATCGCGCAGCATGCGGATGAGGCGGGGCAGCGCCTTGACGGTGCCGCTCAGATCCTCGCCGATGCCGCCGCCGGCATGCTGCAGGATGATGCTGCCCGGTGCGAGCGTCTTTTGGGCGTTGCGCACGATCTGGTCGGCGGACAGCCCTCTCCAGTCCTGCGTGTCGACATCCCAATTGACGACGAAGTAGCCGCGGCTCTGGGTCCACATCAGCTGGCGGGGCGTGATTTCTCCGTAGGGAGGCCGCAGGAAGCGCGGCGTGAAGCCGAGATGGGTCCTGAGCAGGCGGCTCGTCGACTCGATCTGTTCCTCGAACTTCGAGGGAGGCAGATGGGCGTAAGACGTATGGTCGTACGAATGATTGCCGATGGCATGGCCTTCCGCGCGGATGCGGCAGAGCACGGAGGGCGCCTTCGCCGCTCTTTCTCCGACGACAAAAAAGGTGGCCCGCACATGCTCTCGGGCCAGAATGTCCAGCACCTCCGGCGTATACTGCTCGTCCGGCACATCGTCGAACGTCAGCGCCACGCGCTTGATGCCGGCCGGTCCGCGCGTGGCGAACGCCCCGGGATACTCCCGCGATAGCGTAATCCAGGAAACCGTCCTTGGCTTGAGGGCGGCCGCCTGAACGACCGCTTCCGCCGGGGCAGCGGTCGGGGCCTCCCCAGCGGAAGCGGCGCCGGCGATCTTCGGCGTTCCGCCCAGAAGCGGCAGCAGCGCGAGCAGCAGGGCGGGCCAACCCGGCCAACGGCGCAAAGGCTTCATCGGTACACCTCCTACAGGGATCAAGCCGGCCTTCCGGATGGCGGTCCAGAGGCTTGCGGATTAGCTATTCCCTGCGTTCCCCCGCTCCATACGGCCCATCGGCCATGAAGAGAGCGACGGCCGATGGCGGCGTCCTTCGCGGACAAGAGACGGATCAGAATTTGAAAATCTGAATCGTGCGCTGCAGCTGGGAAGCCATCTGCTGCATCCGTCCGGTCTCCTCGACGATCGTCTGGATGGAGTCGACCTGCTCGTTCATCGAAGCGGACACCTGCTGGGTGCCGGCGGCGGACTGCTGCGTGATCGCCGAGATGTTGCCGATGGCCTCGGAGATGGCGCGCGCGTTGTCCAGCATGCTCTCGCTCTCGCGGGCGAACTGCTCGATCTGGCTGGAGATGAACTGCACGCTCTCCACGATCTCGCGGAACACCGCTTCGGTCTCGCGCAGCATCTGCGACTGGAGCTCGACGGCCTGCTCGTTGATCTTGATGTTGGCGTTGGCGTCCTTGAGGCCGTGCTCGATGCCTTTGACGAGCGTGAACACTTCCTTGGTCGACGCCGTCGATTCCTCGGCGAGCTTGCGCACCTCCTGGGCGACGACCGCGAAGCCCTTGCCGTGCTCGCCGGCCCGGGCCGCCTCGATGGAGGCGTTGAGCGAGAGCAGGTTCGTCTGCTCCGCCAGATCGGAGATCGTGCGGGTGATGGCGGAGATGCCGCCAGCCGCCTCGGACAGGCGGGCGATCGCCTCGGAGACATGGGCCGCGGCCTCAGCCGTGCGGCGGGTGCCTTCGGCCTGCGTCTCGACGGACTGCTGCCCGCGCTCGACGAGGCGCATCGCCGCCTCCGAGCGCTCGTTCATCATGCGGCTCGATTCGGCGTAGGTGGCCACCTTGGACTCGATCTCGCGGATCGAGTCGCTCATGCCGCCGACCTCCTCGGCGATTTCGCCCGCTCCGGAGGCGAGCTCGCCGGCCGAGGTGCCGACCTGCTCCATGACGGCTTTCACTTGCGAGTTTTT
Source organism: Paenibacillus sp. FSL W8-1187 (assembly GCF_037965485.1). Classification (NCBI taxonomy): domain Bacteria; kingdom Bacillati; phylum Bacillota; class Bacilli; order Caryophanales; family Paenibacillaceae; genus Paenibacillus; species Paenibacillus sp. FSL W8-1187. The sequence goes on along the minus strand of NZ_CP150181.1, from coordinate 4,330,965 downwards.
GTTGTAGATGCTCGTGCTCGTCTCGTTGACCATGCGGCCGATGCGGGACGTGTCGGCGAGAATCTCGCGGAGCTTGTCGATCATGCTGTTGAAGGAGTGGGCCAGCTGCCCCAGCGAGGCGCTGGACGTATCGACCCGCTGCGTGAAGTCGCCCTTGGAGATGCCGTAGGCGACCGTCGTCATCTCCTCGATGGAGCTGGTGAGCGAGCGCTCCACGACGGCGGCGAGCGGATAGGAGGCGGCGGCTCCGGCGACGAGCGCGACCGCGACCGGCCAGAGCGGCGAGCCCGCCATCAGGCTGAGGACGAGGAAAAACAGGATGGATACAGCGAGCGCCGTAAAGATGCCGAAGCGAACCTTGTTCTTGATGGAGAGAGAATGATACCATTCCATGCTGAAATCGACTCCTATCGCTGATATGGATAAAGAAAGCGTTACCTAATAATCGGTAATCCGACCATGAAGATGTAGACCTGGGGCCAGGGAAACGAAAAAAAGGGGGAATTGCGTCGAAAGGTGCTTAAGTCCTATTGGGAAGTAGATCGATGTACCCTAAAAAGGGTTAAAACTCTATCCTATTCTGTTAATATTTAGTTGAACCTGAAAAAACGCTGTCCTATAATGTCGCTAAACGACTTCATTTCGATCGGAGGTGAATTAGATGCAAAGCAACAGCGCTTCGCCTCTGGCACGGCAAGTCGACTTTGTATTCCGTCAGCTTGAGTCCGAGCTTACCCATGCCTCCTCGGGTACAGTGCTGATCCATATCCGCAACAATACGGTCGGAAAATACGGCATCCGCCACAATCCTATCGAGCTGAAGCCTCCCGCCTCCCCCCAATCGCCAGCGGGATTGACAGCCGAGCAGGTCAAGGAATTCCGGCAGATGGCGGTGGATGCGCTCAAGAGCAAGTGGAGCTGGACCCATGGCGAGCTTCTATACGACTTCTCGGTGCGCCGCCAAGGAGCCGCCTCCAGCTGGTCGGCCAGCATGCTATGCGAATCGAATTACAATATGGCCAGTTCTCATTTCCGCTACGAGCCGAGGCATCCCGGCCTGTGGGATCGCGGCAGCGTGTCGGAAGAATGATGTTCCCTGAAAAACAGCCTTTGTCCATGGCGGACAAAGGCTGTTTTTCGTTCTGTCTTCGGAGCTGCGCTCTCAGCGCATAGGACGGGCGTTGCCGGACAGCTGCTGCTCGGCGATCTCGACCAGACGTTTCGTTATGTAGCCTCCGAGAGAGCCTGCATCGCGGGTCGCCATGTTGCCGTAATAGCCGTCTTGAGGAATCTGGATGCCCAGCGCCTGAGCGGCCTCGTATTTCATCTGCTCCAGGGCGGCTTGGCAGCCCGGAACGACGAGCCTGTTGTTGCTTGCCATATGCGTCACCTCCTTTTTGATGGAGGTAGTATGCGCCTCGTCTGCCAATATATGCACATCGAGGTCCTCGATTTAAAAATCGGGATCGAGATAGACGTACGGGGAGGCGGGCGGAGGAGCGGATCGCGTCTGTTCGGCTCGGAGCACGAGCGCGGGCTGGCCGTCGTAGACGCCTTCCTCGAGCACGCCTTCCACCGTGAGCCACTCGTCGGTCCGCCGCTGCTTCGCCTGCGCGTCGAGGACCGGCAAGCCGTAGGCCCGGGCGTCGGCGGGACAGCAGGAGACGGCGAAGCGGCTGAGCAGATAGACGCCGTCCGTCGCGCCGGAATCGCGATGGACGAAGCCGGTCAGGCGGATGCGATGGCCTGCGAACGCTTTTCGGTACAGGTCGATCGACGAGAGCGTCTCGATATAAAGCGGCTCCGGAACGTCGATCAAGGGCAGCGCGTGCAGCCGGCGGGCCAGCTCGGCATAAGGACGGGTGAATTCGTCGAACGGAAACGCTTCGGCATCCGCCGCCGTGTCGGAGCGCTGCGGGTGCTCCGCCGCGGCGCCAGGCAGATGGATGCCGGCGCGGGCGGCGTCGGCGCTGCCGAGCGGCACGGCGGGCAGCAGCCCGAAGACGATCGGCAGCAGGAACATCGCGTACACGGCCAGCTGCCTCGGTCCCGCAGCCGCAGGGCCGTGGGCGCCGCAGCCGCAGTCCGCCTCGGCGTCGTCGCCCTGCCAGGCGCGCAGCGCGATCCAGAGCCGGAATACGGCGAGCGCGAACAGGGCGAGCGCGGACAGCTTGACGCCGAGCTCGAGCTTCGGCGCGATGTAGCGGTTCAGCGTCCCGGTCCGTGCAAGCTGCGTGAGCGACAGCGACAAAGCCGCGAGCACGGCCGATTTGGCCGCATGATGAAGGGCGGCGAGAGCGGTTGGAGCCATTTTGCGGAGCGCCTCCTTGTCAAGGAAGATAGACGGCTTCGAGCAGCCAGGAGCCGGTCAGCGTGAAGACGGCGGCCAGGCTGGCGACGAGCAGAACCGTGCGGGCGCGGAACGAAGCGAGCAGGAGCAGCAGGCTCTTGAGATCGATCATCGGTCCGAAGACGAGGAAGGCGAGCAGCGCGCCGTTCTCGAAGCTGCCGCCGAAGGAGGCGGCGACGAACGCGTCCGACGTCGAGCAGAGCGAGAGCAGGAAGGCGACGCCCATCAGGAACAGATGCGACAGCAGCTGGTTGCCGCCGAGCTCCTCGAGGAAGGAGCGGCTGACGGCTGTCTGGAACAGCGTGGCCAGCGCGGCGCCGAGGATGAGATATTTGCCCATGTCGAAAAACTCGTCCGTCGCATGGAGCGCGGCCGACTGCAGCCGGCCTCCGAAGGGGCGCGCCGGCGGCTCCTCCTGCGGCAGCGAAGCGTAGAGCGAGGCGAGATCGGCCTTCAGCGGATCGCTTTTGAGCGTCTTCCACAGGATGGCTCCGATCGCGAAGGCGACGGCGAAGGCGAGCCCGGTCCGCGCGATGGCCATCTGCGGCGTGCCGCCAAACGCGGCCCAGGTGGACGAGAAGACGACGGGGTTGACGACCGGTCCGGCGAGGATGTAGGCGATGCCCGCGTAGGCGGGCATGCCTTTGCGGATGAGGCGCCGCACGGCCGGGATCATGCCGCATTCGCAGAGCGGAAAGACGATGCCGAGCAGTCCGGCCGCCGTCACCGCGAGCAGCGGATGGCGGGGAAGGAGGCGGCGCAGCAGCCGCTCCGACAGATAGATCTGCACGACGGCGGAGATGGCGACGCCGAGCAGCAGGTAGGGCAGCGCTTCGAGCAGGATCCCGATGAAGACGGAGCCGAAGCGGGAGGCGGCAGCCGCGTCCAGCCCCATGTCGCGCCGCGCGATCAGCAGCAGGATTGCACCCGCGCCGATCGTCGAAACGGCGGCGAGCAGCGGCAGCAAGCGTCGGGTCATCGAAAGGAGCTCCTTTCCGGTCCGGCTTGTCCTGTCCTGCGCCGAGAAAGGGCGGACAGGCTGGACGTTCCTCCTCCATGCCTATGCGCGCTCCGCCGAGGACAGAACGGGAACTTCCGCTTTCTGGCCGCATCGCCCAGTTTGGCGTGCTCGCCTTGACTTTTCGCAGAGCGGGACTATAATCGTTCTAAAGGCAACGACAGAATGGAGTACGCGCAGCCAAGGACGTTTCCCAGAGAGCCGGCGGATGCTGAGAAGCCGGCGGAACGGACCGCGCGGAATGGACTCTGGAGCCGGGCTTGTCCCCGCTTGATCCCCGTTAGCGGATCCAAAGGCCGATGCAGCCCCGAAGCGGGCGCCGGCGAATTAGGGTGGCACCACGGTCTCTCGTCCCTTGCGGAGGAGAGGCCTTTTTTGCGTTCAAAAATTCCAAGAGAAGGCGTGAAGCAAGATGAAAAAAGTGCTTTCCGGCATCCAGCCGAGCGGCCAGCTGACGCTCGGCAACTACATCGGAGCTCTCCAGAACTTCGTCCGCCTGCAGGAGACGCATGAATGCTACTTCATGGTCGTCGACCTGCATGCGATCACCGTTCCTCAGGAGCCTGCCGCGCTGCGCGAGCAGTCGCAGTCGATCGCCGCCCTCTATCTGGCGGCGGGCATCGACCCGCAGCATGCGGCCATCTATATGCAGTCCCATGTGCGGGCGCATGCGGAGCTCGGATGGCTGCTGACGACGCTGACGTCGATGGGCGAGCTGGAGCGGATGACGCAGTTCAAGGACAAGTCGGCGGGCAAGGAGTCGGTCGGAGCCGGGCTGTTCGTCTATCCTTCGCTCATGGCGGCCGACATCCTCGTTTACAATGCGGATCTCGTGCCGGTCGGCGACGACCAGAAGCAGCATCTGGAGCTGACGCGCGATCTCGCAGGCCGCTTCAACAGCCGCTACGGCGACTATTTCACGATTCCGGAGCCGTACATTCCGGAGATCGGCGCCCGCATCATGTCGCTCGACGACGTTTCCAAAAAGATGAGCAAGAGCAACCCGAATCCGGGCAGCTTCATCGCTCTGCTCGACGAGCCGGATGTCATCCGCAAGAAGATCAGCCGCGCGACGACCGATTCGGGCCGCGAGATCCGGTTCGACCGCGAATCGAAGCCCGAAGTGAGCAATCTGATGGGCATCTACTCGCTCATGTCGGGCCTCTCGCTGCCGGAGGTCGAGGCGAGATTCGAAGGCCAGGGCTACGGTCCGTTCAAGAAGGAGCTGGCCGAGCGCATCGTCGACGTGCTGGAGCCGCTGCAGCAGCGCTATCGCGAGATCCGCAGCTCCGGCATGCTGGAGGAAGTGCTGAAGCAAGGCGCGGAGAAGGCGTCCGTCGTCGCCGACCGCGTCGTCGCCGGCGTCAAGGAGCGCATGGGCTTCCTTAAAGCCTGATCCGGCCGCAGGCCGAGGCGCGAGGCTGGCGGGTCGCCTTCCGCGGGCTCAGGCAAGCCGCATGAGCCATGCGCGCAAAAAAAAGAAGCGTCTGCCCTTGCGGGCGGACGCTTCTTTTCGTTTTGCCTGCAGCCGGCCGCTCAGCGCTTCTTGAGGCGCGACTTGAGCACGAAGCCGGCTCCGATGAACAGGAACGTGGCCAGTCCGAGCGCGATGGCGGCGCGGCCGCTGTAGCTGATGGAGATCGCGGTGGCGGTCATGAGCGCTACGGACAGCAGGGCGTAGACGAGAGCAAGGGGCTTGGACATGGGGAACGGCCTCCCGAATATAAAGTGGAGAAAAAAACGCGATAGTGAGAATAGAACGAAGCAATCGGAACATAATAAGCTTGCAAGCTTGCAACACACACAACACAGTGCGAACTTCGAAAGGAGCAATTCACAATGGCAAGCAACAACAGCGGCAGCAACAGACTGGTCGTACCAGGCGCAAAACAAGCCCTTGAGCAACTGAAATTCGAAGCGGCACAATCCCTGGGTGTTCAAATCCCGGCTGACGGCTACTACGGAAACGTAGCTACGCGCGACGCTGGATCGCTGGGCGGCTACATCACCAAGAAACTGGTGCAAATCGCCGAGCAGCAGCTGTCCGGAACTCAACGCTAAGCCATACAAGAAAAGGTCCAAGGGAAACCTTGGGCTTTTTTTCTGCTTTTGCCGGGCCAGGCGCACGGGAAAAATGCTGCGCGGCGCACGAAAGCCCCCATCTATTGTGCAGGATGGGGGCGCTCTCGGTCAACCGGCAGGACGTTCAATACGTATTCATCCGCAGCCTCTTCTGCAGCCGCTCGTCGCTCAGCCAGCCGACGTAAGAGCCGAGCGTCTTGTAGTCGCGGTCCATGACGACGACGGCGACGAACGGATATTGCTTGCGATGCCGATAGCGGACGTCGAACCAGCGCACCTCGTACCCCCAGGCATGCTCGGTCATTTCCGAGCAGGCGAACGAGGTGAAATAAAGGAAGGAGCGGACGGAGGCGTCGAACTTCGACTGGTCGATCGCCTCATGCTCCTCGCAGCGGGCGGTGCCCGTCCACGAAAGCTTGCCGCCGCGCAGGTCTCCGATGCGGAAGGCGCCGTCCTTGAGCTGCTTCACGACGTTCCAGCTGGCGGGCTTCAGCGTCGGGATGAGGATGTAGCGCTCGCCCTCGGCCGCTTCGGGGTCGAGTCCGGGCAGCGAGCTTGCGGTGCGCCGATGGACGAGCGTTCTCCAGACGTAATAAAGCACGACGAACGCGTAGAGGACCGGGAAGACGACCTGCGGGGCGGCCGCTCCGAGCGCCCACAGCAGCAGGGCGGCGGCATGGGCGGCGAACAGGAACGGATCGAAAATATGGATGATGTTCCAGGAGATCCATTTGGACGAGATCGGACGGGCCGCCTGCGTGCCGTACGTATTGAAGCAGTCGCTGAAAACATGCACCGAGACGGCGAGCAGCACCCAGAAGGCGAGATGCGTCCACGAGACGTTTCCGCGCCAGGCGAGCCCGATCGCGGCGGTGATGAGAAGCGTCCAGCCGAGCACGGCCGGCAGCGAATGCGAGGCTCCGCGGTGGTTGCGGATATAAAGCGCGTTGCTTTTCAACCTTAGCAGGCCGTCCAGATCCGGCGCCTGGGAGCCGACAATCGTGCCTGCGAGGACGGCGCCGAACATCGCCGGGCTGGCGGCGACGATGGGATCGACGGTGGCGAGTCCGGCGAGTCCGAGACCGAATACGAGATGAGTGCCCGTATCCATCGGTGGATGTCCCCTTTCGATGTTGGACTTCTCTCTAGGCTCCCCCGGGAGAAGGCGGATTATCCGGCTTGAGGCGAGCCGGCCGGGACGAGCCGCGCTTGTCCGGCAGGCCGGTCAATGGTAGGATGAGGCGATCGACCTCGGGCGTTGCGCCGCCCGGGTGCGGACAGGAGGACAAAGATGGACGGATATGCGCTGATGGTGGAGTACAAGATCGAGGAGCGGCACCGGCACGAGTACCTGGAGCGGCTCCGGGAGCTGCGCGAGCGCTGGCCGGACGTCCGGCTCTATGAAGGCTCCGAGCAGCCGGGACTGTTCGTGGAGATCTGGCCTGCGGCCTCGGAGGCGGCGGCCAAGGCATGCCAAGAAGAGCGTCTGGACGGACGCTCTCCTTGGTCGGCGATCGGAGGCTGGACGGCAGGCGGGGCGGGCCGCATCCATGCGTGGACGTTCCGCCCGGCGCCGCTCTAGCGCTGGGCGGCCGGAGTCTGGTTCGTGATGGTCTGCCCCTGGAAGCTGTACTCGTACGCGATCGGACCGTCGAACGTGACATAGTCCAGGTTCAGCGTGAGCAGCAGGTAGCGCATGCCGGTGGACGGATCGCTGATGATGATATGGTCGCGTCCGGCCGCCTCGACGATGCCGCGGAAAATTTTGGCGTTCCACTCTTTGTTGTTCTCGTACGTCATGTAGAACGTAGCCATCTTGCCGCGGTTCAGGCGCAGGATGTTCTCGACGTAGGATTCCTCGGTCGCCGGCAGCATCTGCACCGTTCCGCCCTGAGGCGTGACGACGGCGCCGCTCGGCACGGCCGGCGGCATGGCGACGAAGTTGCCTCCGTAAGGCGATTGCATCGGCATGCCGGGATAGCCGCCGTGGGCGTACATACGGTAATCGTAAACATTCGACATGGTTGTTTCCCCGCTCTCTAGTGGTTGTCGTTGCTTGGTCCTGCAGCTTGCTTCAGTAGACGTTCGGACAGTCCTCGGCGGTCGGCGCGAAGAAGCAATGCGCCTTGAAGCGGCCCGTATTGGCCTGATTGTACCAGGTGCCGGGGCAGCTGCCCGACGGCCGGAAGAACCACAGCGCGTTGCTCGCCGGATGCTGGCGCTCGCCGGCGATGACCCGCTCGGCGAGCCGGATCTCCTTGTCGCGCGCCTTCTGATAGAAATAGCTTTTTTGCACGGCCTCGTATCCGCCCGGACTTTGATACACCATATCGGGAATCGACCGGATGTTGCGGAAGTCGAGGCAGTTGCCGAGGACGCGGTTGACGCTGACGTTGCCGACCATGAGCATGCCGAGCTCGCCTTCGCCTTCCGCCTCCGCCCTCATCAGCCGGGCTAGCAGCCTCGTATTCTCGGCGTTCGTCTTGATGACGGCCATCTTTCTGATCACGCTCCTCCTGCGGGAGTCTGGCCTTGAGCCGGATGCCCTCCGCCTGGGCTCCTGACCACATCTCTAATCTATGCGGGCCGCCGCGGTGTGTTCCTGCGGACAATCCTGCAGCTGCAAAAAAAGTCGGATTGTTGACGCTCCGGCATGTCGAAATCTTGAACAACTTCGGCGCTCCGTTGTCACCGTGTTTGATTTTCGGTATCATAAGTACCGTTGACTACTGAAGCCCTTAGCGCCCCGTTGCGCTTTTGCCGCTCCAAAAACAGGAGGCGCACGAATGTGCTGAAAGACCTGATCGCTCTTACCAAGCCGGGCATCGTCCGGATGAATGCTTTTGCCGCGTTCGGCGGCTTCTGGGTGGCGTCCAAATGGCAGGTCGACTGGCTGCTGCTCGTCTGGATGCTGGCCGGAACTTGCTTGACGATGGCTTCGGCCTGCGTCATCAACAATTACTGGGACCGCGAGCTCGACACGCGCATGGAACGCACCCGCAACCGCGCGCTGCCGACGGGCCGGGTCTCTCCCCGCTTCGTCATCACATACGGCGTCGTGCTCGGCGCGGCGGGACTGGCGCTGCTGTTCGCGCTCGATCCGCTGACCGGCTGGCTCGGCCTGCTCGGCTGGTTCGTCTATATCGTCGTCTACACGATCTGGCTCAAGCGCAGCTCGACGTGGAGCACCTCGATCGGCGGCGTGTCCGGCGCGATGCCGCCGGTCATCGGCTATGCCGCCGTCACCGGCGAGATCGACGCCGGAGCCTGGATCCTGTTCGCGCTGCTGTTCCTCTGGCAGCCCGCCCATTTCTGGTCGCTCGCCATCCGCAGGGTGGAGGAGTACCGCGCCGCCGGCTATCCGCTGCTGCCTGTCGTCAAAGGCATCCGCCGCACCAAGCTGCAGATGATTCCGTATGTGCTGCTGCTCATCCCGACCGTCATTCTGATGTATGCGTACGATTATGTCGGACCGTGGTTCCTGTGGATCTCGGGCATTCTCACCGTCGTCTGGTTCGTGCATACGTTCACCGGCGTCTACGCCTCCACCGAGGAGAAGACGGAAAAATGGGCGAAGGTCAACTTCCTCATTTCGGTCAATTATCTGCTGATCGTGTTCCTGCTCATGATCGCGGACACGTCGCGCCAAGCCGGCCTGTCGATCTGGACGAGCCTATTCTCCTGATCGGCCTCGCGCCGCCGGAGCCCGCAGCGGCTCCGCCTACATAAGGCCATGGGGGCCATAAGGAGAGAACCACGTTGACCTTCATCCGCAGGCACGCCTTCAAGATCGCCCTCTTCGCGCTGTGCGCGCTGATGGGCGCCTATCTGCTCGTCACCTATCTGCAGGACAACCGCAGCTCGGTCAGCTTCCCGATGGACACGCCGGCCCCGGCGTACACGCTGCAGAGCGAGCTGGACGGCGGCAAGGCCTTCTCATCCGCCGAATCAGACGGCAAGGTCCGCCTCGTCTACTTCTATTGGGCGAGCTGCCCGGACGTCTGCCCCGCGACGACGTTCATCCTGTCCAAGGTGCAGGACCAGCTCAAGGAAAAAGGGCTGTTCGGCACCAAAGCCGAGCTGCAGTCGATCACGTTCGACCCTGAGCGCGACACGCCGGAGGCGATCCGCTCGTTCGCGGCCAAGTTCCATGCCGATCCGGCCGGATGGCGGTTCCTGCGCCAGGACGACGCGGCCGCCTCGGAGCAGCTCGCCAAGGACTTCGGCCTCATGGTCGTCAAGGACGAGTCACGCAATTATTCCCATACCGACGCCATTTTCGTCGTCGACAAGAAGGGCAGCATCCGCAAGTACATCATCGGCGGCAACGATCTCAAGAAGACGCCGGACGAAATCGCCGCCTCCCTCGTCGAGGCGGTCGAAGCTCTCACCTAGACCAGGCTGGCCGCTCGCAGCGCCGCGTCCTATCCCGGGCCGCGCCGCGAGCGCCGGCCTTTTGCCGTCCCGCAAAGAAAGGAAGGCGCGCCCATGGCTCTGCTCGGCTCGATCCTGCTGCACAACATCATTCCGCTCTGCGTCATGATCCTGATCGGGGTGTCCCTGCAGCGCATCTTCACGCTCGACATCCGCACGCTGTCCAAGCTGAACTTCTACCTGTTCTCTCCGGCCGTCATCTTCAAGCTGCTGTACTCGACGGACATTCCGGTCTCGCTGATCGGGCAGGTGCTGCTGTTTTTCGCCGTGTTCATGGCGCTCCAATACGCCTTCGTCGAGCTGGTTGTCCGCCTGCGCGGCTACGAGGGCGGGATGCGGGCGGCGATGCGCAACAGCGTGCTCTTCTACAACAGCGCCAACTACGGCATTCCGCTCAACCAGCTCGCCTTCGCGGCGAATCCGTTCACGCTGTCGATCCAGGTGCTCATCATGATGATGCAGTCGCTGCTGCCCAATACGTACGGCATCTACAGCGTCAACGCGCATAAGAGCAGCTGGGCCGGCATCCGCCGCCAGATTCTGTCGCAGCCGGTCATCTACGTCATTCCGCTTGCCTTCCTGCTCAACTGGACGCAGACGCCGATGCCGGTCTACCTGCAGACTCCGCTCGACTATGTGGCCGACGCGTTCATCGGCACCGCGCTGCTGACGCTCGGCGTGCAGCTCGGGAGCATGAAGCGGGGCGCCGCGCCCAAGGCGGGCCGCGGGCTCGATCTCGGCCTGTCGCTCGGGCTGCGCCTTGCCGCCGGACCGGCGCTCGCCGCGCTGACCGTCTGGCTGCTCGGCATCGACGGCCTCGCCGCCAAGGCGCTGATCGTCAGCTCCGCCGTGCCGACCTCGCTCAGCAGCGTGCTGCTGGCGGTCGAATTCGACAACGAGCCGGAATTCTCCTCGCAGGCGGTGCTGCTGTCGACGGTCGCGAGCATCGCGACGGTGACGGGCGTCATCGCGCTGCTGGACCTCTAATCGCGCTTCCCCCCAGTGCCGATAAAGGGAAGAGTTGCATCAAGACGATTCGGCCTGCCCGTGGGGCCAGGCCCGGAGGGAGTCCGCCGCGTGAGAGAATCCATCCGCCGCTACATGCCGTCCCGACGCGAACGCCTGACCTTGTGGGGGCTGCTCGGCTTGCTGTTCATCCTGCTTTCGTCCATGGTGCTGTGGAGCACCGCGCTCTACCGCCAGCAGCTCGTCGACGAGGCTTACCGCGACGCTTCCCGGCAGATGGCGTTCAAGGCCAACGAGCTGAGGCTCGGCGTCGAGCGCCGGGTGCTGCTGACGGAGAGCCTGGTCGCCTTCGTCGAAACGGAGCTGCGCTACAACGGCCATGTCGATTACGGCAGGTTCAACCAGTTTTCCTCGCATTTCGTGCCGGCGCTGCCGGATGTGCGCAATCTGTCCCTCTACCCGAACGGAGTAGCCTGGTACGTCTATCCGCAAAAGGGCAACGAGCTGCTGCTCGGGAACGACTTGTTCAAGGACAAGCGTCCGGCGGTCAAAGCCAACGCGGAGCGGGCGAAAGGGCTGAGGACGGTCACGCTGGTCGGGCCGCTTGACCTGATCCAAGGCGGAAGCGGTCTCATTACCCGACAGTCGGTCTATCTGGACGACCAGTTCTGGGGCTTCGCCTCGGTCGTGCTGGACATGGAGGACCTGCTCAAGGGCATTTCGGACGAGTTCGTGGACGAGCAGTTCGACATCGCGCTGCGGGTGAACGGCAGCGTGCTGCTTGGCGACTCCGGCTTGTTCGGGGACAGTCGCCTCAGGGAGCTCGTGGACGTGCCGGACGGGACATGGGAGCTCGCCGGGGCGCTCAAGAAAGAAGTTCTGGGACAGATCGAGCTGAAGCTGTGGCTGGCCCGCATCGGCAGCGTCGTCGTCATGATGCTCGTGCTGTACTTGCTGTACATGCAGCTGACGGGCCGCTACAAGCTGGAGGCCAAGGTCGATATGCGCACGCGCGAGCTGCAGGAGGCGAACGAGGAGATCGAGGCTTCCAACGAGGAGCTGATCGCGATCGAAGAGGAGCTGCGCGCCCAGAACCGCATGCTGGCGAGCAAGGAGCGGGAGCTGCATTTCCTCGCCTACCGCGATCCGCTGACGGGGCTGTTCAACCGCTCCTGCTTCAACCTGCATCTCGAGCAGACGATCGCCAGAGCGGGGGAGACGCCGGGGAGGAGCGTGGCGCTCCTCTACCTCGACCTGGATCAGTTCAAGCTCGTCAACGACACGTTCGGGCATCAGCTCGGCGACCACCTGCTGCGCGAGGCTTCGCTGAGGCTGACCGACCGGCAGGAGCGGGGGCTGGAGCGGATGCCGGGAGACGGCCCGGCCTGCTTCCGGCTCGGAGGCGACGAGTTCACAGTCGTGCTGCCGGATGTCTCCGGCATGGCCGAGGCGGAGGCGCTGGCCGATGCGATCATCGGCCGCTTCCGGATGCCGTTCCAGCTGCGCGGAGCGGAGTATTTCCTGACGACGAGCATCGGCATCGCCCTCTATCCCGAGCATGGGGCGGACGCGGAGGAGCTGACGAAGCACGCCGATCTGGCGATGTACCGGGCCAAGGACGAAGGCAAGAACCATTACAAATGGTTCGACGGCACCGAGGAGGCCGGAGCCGCGGAGCTGATGGAGCTGCGCAACGGCCTGCGCCGCGCGCTGGAGCGGGGAGAGTTCGAGCTGTACTACCAGCCGCAGATCGAGGCGGCCTCCGGCCGGCTGACCGGGCTGGAGGCGCTGCTGCGCTGGAACCATCCGCGGCTCGGCCAGGTGTCGCCGCAGACCTTCATCCCGCTCGCGGAGGAGACCGGCCTCATCGTCGAGATCGGCGCATGGGCGCTGCGCGAGGCCTGTGCCCAGAACAAGGCCTGGCAGGACGCCGGCGCGGCGGGGCTGCGGATCGCGGTCAATCTGTCGGCGCGCCAGTTCGCGGCTCCGGATCTGGTCGGCACGGTGCGCGGCGTGCTGGAGGAGACGGGGCTCGACCCGAGCTGCCTGGAGCTCGAGATCACGGAGAACATGGCGATGCGCAACGAGAATCTCGCCACGCTGGAGCAGCTGCGCGACATGGGCATCCTGCTGTCGATCGACGACTTCGGCACGCAGCATTCCTCGCTCAGCTACCTGAAGCGGCTGCCGGTCGGGCGGATCAAGATCGACCGCAGCTTCGTCAGCGGCATCGGCGTCGACGAGCGGGACGAGGCGATCATCCATGCGATGCTGCTCATCGCCAGGAGGCTGAAGCTGTCCGTCGTCGCCGAAGGCGTCGAGTCGGAGCTGCAGCTGAGCTATCTGCTGGAGCATGACTGCGACGAGCTCCAGGGCTATCTGTTCTTCCGGCCGCAGCCGGCGGAGCAGACCGGAGAGGTGCTGCGGCGCGTCCGCCACCGTCCTTACGGCTCGCGCCAAAAAGGCCCGGAGCGGGCCTGAGGCTGAGGCGGCTCGCCGGCCTCCCGCCCGCGCCCGCCGTGCCAAGTTTGCACGGACTTCGCCTCGCGAGAAAGAAAAAGAAGACGGCCTGCGGCGCATCCATGCGCTACAGGCCGTCTTCTTTGCTCCAGCGGACGCCCTCCGGCTGCTCCGGGAAGATCAGCTCCTCCTCGAAGCCGGCTTTCTGGAGCTGCTCCAGCAAATATTCCGGCGGCGTCTTCTCTACGCCGGGGTAGCCGCGCCGCGTGTAGATATGCTCGGCGTCCGGGAACTGGTCGCGCAGCATGCCGCGGATGCGCTTGCCGGACGCGTCGTTGTCGGTGAAGATGAACACCTGGGCGTCGCCGGCCTGCTTGCGCAGCAGCTCCAGCTGCGCCGTGCCCGGTGTGCCGTAGGTGCACAGGATGCCGACTTCCTCGCGCAGCACGCGCCGCAGCCGGCTGCGGTCGTTCTTTCCTTCGACGATGATGACGCTCCTCATTCGCCGCCACGCTCCTTTTCGCCCGGCGCGGGGGCGGCTTGTCCGCTCCCGCGCCGTCTCTGTCTTCTTACGATACCCTTCTTGGGGATCCGCTACAAGCAGGCGGGCCGGGCCGGCAACGCGCTTGTCCCTCCTCCTTTCAAAAGGAAGGCCCGCCGAGGCGGGCCTTCAAGGGGTTTTTATGAGAGCGGGGGCTCCGGATTAGTAGCAGAAGCTGCTGATGATGATTACGAGCAGAATGAACAGGACGAGGATCGCGCCCGTGGAACCCCACGCGCCGCCGACTCCGCCTACAGGACCGCAAGCGCCTGCACCTGCAACACCTTCGACATAAGACATCTGATTTGTCACCCCTTTGCTTGCATGTTGGGGTCGTTCGGAGGGAAGCGCCGACGCTTCGGCGTGTTCTCCGGCAGACATGATGCAGTATATGTACCTCCCTGGCACGCGCCCTGTGCATTCACCCAGGTTCAGCGCAATTGGGCGGTCGGGGAGGCGGAGCGGCGCCGGAAGCCGCCGTGGAACGGCAAAATCGCCGCCGCCGTCATGAGCACGAGGAACGAGATGAAATAAGGCGACACGAGGTGGCGCACATGGCCGGCGATCATCGGACCGAGGAAGGCGCCGACCGAAAAGGAGATCGACAGCATCGAGAACGTGCGCCCGTAGCGGTTGCTCGGACTGAGCTCGATGAGCAGCGTCGAGAGGGCGGGGAAGATGACGCCCTTGGCCATGCCGACGACGAACAGCAGGTAGACGAGCGGCAGCGGAGCCTCGGCGGCGATGCCGTAATAGGCGGCCGCGAGCAGAAGCGCGCCGAGCAGCGTGCGCGAGAAGGCCGAGACGCGGTTCAGGAACAGCATGCTGAGCGTGACGAGTCCGCCGAGGCTGACGACGGAGAACAGGATGCCGGTGCGCATCATGCCTTCGGTCGTGGCGGACAGCAGCGGCAGCTCGAAGGAAAGGATGCCCTGCGAGCAGCTGACCGCTACAGGCAGCGCATAGAGCAGCCACGGGATGCGGGCGGTCCCGCCGGCCGCCGCCGAGGGGGGCTCGATGGCGGGCGCGGCCGCCTCGGCCGGGGCGGTCTTCGGATCGCGCACGAACAGGATGGAGCAGACGGCGGTGGCGATCAGCACCCATCCGAGCAGGTAAAACGCGCTGGCGAAGCCGATGCGGGCGACGAGGAAGGCGCCGGCCGCCGGCGAGACGACGGACGCGAGCGTGTGCACGAGCCCGCTGCCGGACATGAGCCGGCCCTGCTGCAGCGCCGACGTGGCCATGCGCGCGAGCAGCGCGCTGCAGGCCGGCGAGAGGAAGGCGAGCACGAAGCCGCTCACCGAGCGCAGCGCGAGCAGCTGCCACGGATTGGTCACCTGCGCCTGCAGCAGCAGGATGACGCCTGCGCCGAGCAGGCTCAGCGAGATGAACAAGCGGCTGCCGAAGCGGTCGATGCCGTAGCCGGCGATCAGGTTGCCGGGCAGATGCGTGAGCGAGTACAGCCCCATCATCAGGCCGATGAAGGACGGCGCCGCGCCGAGCGAGACGGCGAACGGCGTGAGGATCGGATACTGGGCGTGCAGGTCGAAAAACGCCACGAAAAGAAACAGGTACAGCCAGACGGCTGTCTTCACGGCGAACAACCTCCTTTGCGGCGTTCATTTGCCCCGGCGGGGCATGCGGTCAGGCTCTACTACTTGTACGCCCTGCGGCGCCCGGATATGACGGGCCTGGACCGGGGCCGCGTTTACGCTCCGAAGGGAGGCGGGTATAATGGGGACTGGGGATAGAAGAAAGGCGCCGACAATCCGCGCGCCTCACACAGGGGGCTTGAACGATGGATCTTTCCGGACTCGATCTGGATACATGGAAAACGTTCTTCGAAGAAAACTGGCTCGTGCTGGCGGCGGGGCTTGTCGTGCTGCTGCTCGTCGTCGGCATCGTCAAGACGGTCGCCAAGTGGGCGCTGGCGGCGGTCATCGTGATCGGGCTCGTGCTGTACAGCGGCTACAACCTGCAGGATCTGCGCGATCTGGGGGACAAGGTGCGCGACCAGGCGGTGACGGCGATGGCCGGCGAGGCGGCGGAGGCCGTCTACAAGGACAACGGTGACGGCACGTTCACGGTGACCACCCGCAATCTCGAGCTGACGGGCTCGAAGGGCGAGGACAAGGTCGACGTCTCGTTCAAAGGCGCGCCGCTCGGCAGCTGGAGCATCGACGGCACGATCCGCGCCCTGATCGACGGCGCGAAGCGCGGCGGCTAGAAGGAAGCCGCTGCGGATGCGGCTAGCGCCGCCGGAAGGGAGGAGAAGTCGATGGAGGAGCCGGCATGGCTGCGCTCGCTGCTCGGGCTGGAGCCGGTCGCCCTGGCCGTGCTGCTGCTGATTGCCGTGTCGCTGCTGCAGGGCTTCCGCCGAGGAGCGGGGCGCTCCTCGCGGCGGCTGTTCTCGTTCGTTTGGGACGGGGTGCTGCTCGTCCTGTCGCTGCTCGGCGCGGCCAGGCTCGCGCAGCTGCTGTCCGCTCCCGCGGCCGACTGGCTGCGGAGCCGGGTGGCCGTGCCGGAGCGCGGCCTCGGCTCGTTCGAGCAGATCTGGTACACGTTCCTGACGAGCGTGCGCGATCTGCCGCTGCTGCGGCTCGGCGTGCTGTTCCTGCTCGCGTATGCGGCGCTGCGGCTGCTGCTGTCCGCGTTTACGCCGCTGGCCTGGAAGGGCTACGAGGCGCTGGCCCGTCCGCCGCGCAGCGACGACGAGGATGAGCTCGGACCGGAGCGGCATCATCGCGGCGAGCCGTACGCCGAGCATCGGCGTCGCGGGCGGGACGGCGGATACGGGCAGGATCGCTGGAGCGCTCATGACGAGCCGGATGGGACGTACGGGTACGATCCGGAGGAGCGGCATGCGGAGGAGGACGGACCGCGCCGCGGCGGTTCCTTCCGCAGTCCGCGCCCGTCGCGCCGCTCTCCGGGAGGAGGGCTGGCCAGCCGCGCGGCAGGCGCGCTGCTCGGCGGGCTGCATGGCATCGGCCGCTCGCTCGTGCTGCTGGCGGGGCTGTTCCTGTACGTCTCGCTGTTCCCGGCGGCGCCGCTGGCGGCAGGCATCGAGAGCTCGCCCGTCTACCGGCAGGCGGCGGACCGCCTGCTGCAGCCGCTTGCCGGCGATCTGCTGAAGGGCGGCGGTCCGGTCATTACCGAGGCGGTCGGCAGCGAGCTGCAGCAGGTCATGCAGCGCCGCTACGAGCTGATCGACGCCGACATTCCCGACGAGATCGCCGCGGCGGCGCTCCGGATTACGGCCGGCGCGGACGGCGACCGCGACAAGGCGCGGCGGCTCTATGACTGGCTCGGCAGCCGCATCGCCTACGATTGGGACAAGGCCGACGGCTATGTCGAGCGCGGCGTCTGGAAGGAGCAGAATCCGGAGGATACGTTCCGCACCCGCAAGGGCGTCTGCATCGACACGGCCCGGCTGTACGCCGTGATGGCGCGTTCGGTCGGACTGGAGGTCAAGGTCGTGACGGGCATGGGCGCCGACGGCCGCGGCGGCTTCGGCTCGCATGCCTGGAACGCGGTCCGGCTGACGGACGAGGACGGCGGCTGGATACCGCTCGATGCGACGTGGGCGCGGACGGGCGACTGGTTCGACTCGCCGGATTTCGAAAAGACGCATGTCGCAAAAGCATGAACGCAGCCGGTCAAGCCGGTTGCGCAGCACGGCCGCAAGGCGCGCCGTCTCCGCTCGTTCCCGATTTCGGGAGCGCGCCGGGGCGGCGTTTTTTGCGTTCGACGCGACCCGGAAATGTTAGTCCGACAAAAATATGTTGCACAAGAGAAACAAAATTGTGTAGGATGAACATATAGTCGCTCGGCCAACATGTCCTCGGGATAGGCAAGGAGCGGAAGAGGAAAAGGAAAAAGAGAGGGGAGACGCTAGCGATGCAACGAAGCATGCAGAGGCTGATCGGCAGCATGGTCCTGCTCGGAACGATGCTGGCCGTCCAGGCTTGCGGCCAAGCCGGCGAAGCGGGAGGCAAGGAGGAAGGAGGCGCAGCGGCCGCGCTGGCCGTGACCGCCACGACCGGGATGATCGCGGACGCGGCCAAGGAAGTCGGAGGAGAGCGGGTGAGCGTGACGGCGCTGATGGGACCGGGCGTCGATCCCCATCTGTACAAAGCTTCGCACGGCGACATGGTGAAGCTCGACGAAGCGGACGTCGTGCTTTACGGCGGGCTGCATCTGGAGGGCAAGATGACGGAGGTGCTGGAGAAGCTGGGCCGCTCCCGGCCCGTCGTCGCCGTCACGGACGGCATTCCCGAGGACCAGGTGCTCGAGAGCGAGCCGGGCTCGGGCTCGCCCGATCCGCATGTCTGGTTCGACGCCAGCCTGTGGAAGCATGCCGTGGAAAAGATCCGCGACACGCTGATCGAGCAGGACCCGGAGCATGAGGCGGGCTATCGCGAGCGTGCGGACGCCTACCTCTCGGAGCTCGAGGAGCTGCATGCCTACGCGCTGGAGCGGATCGGGTCCATCCCGGAGCAGCAGCGCGTGCTGGTCACCGCCCATGACGCCTTCGGATACTTCGGCCGCGCCTACGGCCTGGAGGTGACTGGGTTGCAAGGGATGAGCACCGCCTCCGAATACGGCTCCAAGGACGTCGCCGCCTTGCGCGATTTCCTCGTCGAGCGCGGCATCCCGGCCGTATTCGTGGAGTCGAGCATCCCGCGCAAGTCGATCGAATCGGTCATCGAGGGAGCAGGACGCCTCGGCCATAAGGTCGTCATCGGCGGAGAGCTGTTCTCCGACGCGATGGGCGAGGCGGGCACGCCGGAGGGAACGTATGTCGGCATGTTCCGGCACAACGTCGATACGATCGCGGACGCATTGAAAGGAGAGAGCGCATCATGAGCAGCAGCGAACGGAATGAAATCGGGCTCGAAGCCTCGCCGCCCGAGCAAGGCCAAGGCGCAGGCGCGCGGCCGGCCCGTCGGCAAGAGGGCGCGCCGCCGGTGCTGGAGGTGAGCGGCCTGAGCTCCGCCTACCGCAGCCAGGCCGTGCTGCGGGAGGTGAGCTTCGAGGCGCCGCAGGGCGAGCTGATCGCGATCGTCGGCCCGAACGGAGCCGGCAAGTCGACGCTCATCAAGACGATCCTCGGCCTGAACCCTTCGCTCGGCGGCAGCGTGCGGGCGTTCGGACGGCCGGTCGCCGAGGTGCGGGGACGCATCGGCTACGTGCCGCAGCGCGAGTCGGTCGACTGGGACTTCCCGACGCATGCGCTCGATGTCGTTATGATGGGCCGCTACGGCCGGCTCGGCTGGTTCCGGCGGCCGGGCCGCAAGGAGAAGGCGATCGCCATGGAATGCCTGAGAGGAGTCGGCATGGAGGCGTTCGCCGAGCGGCAGATCAGCCAGCTGTCCGGCGGCCAGCAGCAGCGGATCTTCCTGGCGCGGGCGCTGGCGCAGGAGGCGGACCTGTATTTCATGGATGAGCCGTTCGCCGGCGTCGACGCCGCCACGGAGAAGGCGATCGTCGAGCTGCTGCGCCGCCTCCGCTCGGAGGGCAAGACGGTCATCGTCGTGCATCACGACCTGGCGACCGTGCCGGACTACTTCGACAGCGTGCTGCTGCTCAACGTCTCGCTGCAGGCGTTCGGCCCGACGGCCGAGACGTTCACGCAGGAAAACCTGCAGCGGACGTACGGCGGGCGGATGGCGTTCGCCGCGGCGGCGGCATCTCCGTCCGCTGTCGAGTCCGGCTCGGCTGCGGCTGCCCCGCTCCACGCGGCTGAGCCTGCCTCCGCATCGGCGAAGAGGGCAGAGGCATGAACGGCCTCTGGAATTCCTTTTCCGCGCTCGCCAGCGATCCGAACCTGCGCTGGATCGCGCTCGGCTGCATGCTGCTCGGCCTGAGCAGCGGCATGATCGGCTGCTTCGCCTATTTGCGCCGCCAGAGCCTCATGGGCGACACGATCGCGCATACGGCGCTGCCGGGCATCTGCGTCGCCTTCCTGCTGAGCGGCACGAAGTCGCTGCCGCTGTTCATGCTCGGCGCCGTCGCCGCCGGCATCGTCGGCACGCTCGCCATCCGGATCATTACGGCCCGTTCGCGGATCAAGCCGGACGCGGCGATGGGCATCGTGCTGTCTTCGTTTTTCGGCGTCGGCATCGTGCTGCTGACGATGATCCAGCATAGCGGCGACGGCAGCCAGAGCGGGCTCGACAAGTTCCTGTTCGGCCAGGCGGCCTCGATGATCGGCTCGGACGTGCAGCTCATGGCCGGC
This sequence comes from Paenibacillus sp. FSL W8-1187, assembly GCF_037965485.1. Classification (NCBI taxonomy): domain Bacteria; kingdom Bacillati; phylum Bacillota; class Bacilli; order Caryophanales; family Paenibacillaceae; genus Paenibacillus; species Paenibacillus sp. FSL W8-1187. The sequence goes on along the minus strand of NZ_CP150181.1, from coordinate 4,310,876 downwards.
GTGAGCGTCGTGCTCGCGGCGGCATGCACGCTGCTGTTCAAGGAATTCAAGCTGCTCTCGTTCGACCCGGCGTTCGCCAAGGGAGCGGGCTTCCCGGTGTCGGTGCTGGACTTCATCCTGCAGGCGCTGTTCGTCACGGCGGTCGTGACGGGCATCCAGGCGGTCGGCGTCGTGCTCGTCGCCGCGCTGCTCATCACCCCGGCCGTCTCCGCCCGCTTCTGGACGGAGCGGCTCGGCCGCATGCTTGCGCTCTCCGGCCTGTTCGGCATGGTGAGCGGCCTGCTCGGCGCGTGGATCAGCTCCCAGGTGAGCCAGCTGCCGACAGGTCCGGTCAGCGTGCTGGCCGCGGCGGCGCTGTTCCTCGTCTCGGTCGTGTTCGGCACGAAGCGAGGGCTGCTGACGGCCCGTCTGACGCGCCGCGAGGCCCGCCGCCGGCTGCTGCTGCATGCGGCCGGAGCAGCCTCGCCCGCGGCGGCATCATCCTCGACATCGGCAAAGGAGGCCGGCTGACATGAGCATGGACTTCTGGATTTTGCTGACCGGCTCGCTCGCCGCCGTCAGCTGCGCCATTCTCGGCTGCTTCCTCATCCTGCGCCGGATGGCGCTGATCGGCGACGCCATCAGCCACTCGGTGCTGCCCGGCATCGTCATCGCCTACATGGTCAGCGGCTCGCGCGGCTCGATTCTGATGCTCGTCGCGGCGGCGATCATGGGGCTGCTGTGCGTGTTCCTGATCCAATGGTTCAATCAGCGCGGCATCCAGAGCGACGCCTCCATCGGCGTCGTGTTCACGGCGCTGTTTGCGATCGGGGTCGTGCTCGTCAGCCTGAACGCGCGCCAGGTCGACCTCGATCTCGACTGCGTGCTGTACGGCGAGATCGCCTACGCCGCCTGGAACACGCTGCAGATCGGCGGCGTCGATCTCGGCCCGCGCTCGGTCTGGCTGCTCGGCGGCACGCTGCTGCTCGTGCTGGCCGTCATCGGCACGTTCTACAAGCAGTTCAAGCTATGCGCCTTCGACCCGATGCTCGCTGCGGCTGTCGGCATCCCGGCGGCGCTGTTCCATTACCTGCTAATGGGACTCGTCTCCGTCGCCACGGTCAGCTCGTTCGAAAGCGTCGGCGCGATCCTCGTCGTCGGCCTGCTCGTCATCCCGCCGTCTGCGGCTTATCTGCTGACGGACCGGCTCGGCGTCATGATCGGCCTGAGCGCGCTCATCGGCGTCGCCTCGACGGTGCTCGGCTATGCGCTGGCCGTGCGGCTCGACGCCTCCATCGCCGGCTGCATCGTCGTCGCCGCGGCCGCGCTGTTCGCCGCGTCGTTCCTGCTCTCGCCGAAGCACGGCCTGCTGTCCGCCAAGCTGCGGCGCTCCCGCCTGAGCCGCCGCGCGGCATGACGGAAGGCGCCGTCGCCGATCAGGCATGTGGCGGCGGATGGCGGAATCCATTTCAACCGAACGCCGGACTTCCTCGCGGAGGCTCCGGCGTTCTTTTTGACGAAAGAAGGAAAAACGCGAAAAAACGCGAAAATCTTCCCTAAAAATGAGGGATAGGGGAGAACTCATGCAGCCAACCGTCAGCATCGTCATGCCCGCCTATAACCGCGCCCATGTCATTTCCCGGGCAATCGGGTCGATCCGGGAGCAGAGCTTCCAGCACTGGGAGCTGATCGTCGCGGACGACCGCAGCACGGACGGCACGAAGGGCGTCGTCGAGGAGCTGGCCCGGCTCGATCCGCGCATCCGCTATGTCCGCAGCGAGCGGGCCAAAGGACCGGGAGGAGCGAGAAACTGCGGCCTGCTGGAGGCTCGGGGGGACTATGTGGCGTTTCTGGATTCCGACGACCGCTGGCTGCCGCGCCATCTGGAGGCGAGCCTGGACACGCTCCGGCGGACGGGGGCGGAGGTCGCCTTTGCCCTTTGGCTCGAGCGGCACGGTGACATCGAGACGAATACCTTCGACGGGGAGACGGAGCAGCGGCTGCTGCGGGAGATGGGCGAGCGGTTCGACCGCGACGGGACGGCGATCGTGTTCGGAAAGGGGCTGTTCGAGCAGTTTCTGCGGATGCCCCGCAATTTCTTCCAGCTCAACACGATGGTGCTGCGGCGCGAGCTGCTGGACCAGGTCGGGCTGATCGGAGAAGAGCATCATCTGGGCGAGGACACGACCTTCCTCATGCGCTTCTTCGACCGCTTCCGCATCGCGCTGCAGCCCGAGCCGCATTCGGTCTATTACGAGTCGGACGACAGCCTCTACTTCTTCTGCGACCGCCGCCGCATCGATCCCGATGCGCTCGATGCCGAGCTGCTGAGCCGCTTCGAGGCGCTCGGCGAACGCTCCGTCGCCGTCCGCCGCCAGCTGCGGCTGCAGGTGGAGCGCTCGGACGCGATCGGCGAGTCGGCGAGAAGGCGCTGCCTGAGAGGCATCGACTACGGCATTGCCGGCAAATACTTCACGATGGCCTACCTGGCCAAGCGCGACCGGGCGAAAGCGCTGACTTACTGCCGCCGCTCGCTCGCGGCCAAGCCGCATCTCTATGCGCTGCTGCTGGCGGCGCGCCTGCTGACGGGGAGAAGCGGCGGCAGCCGGATGCTGCGGCGCGCGCTGGATCTATGGTAAGCGGCCGCGGGAGCGGACATGCCAAAATCGAACGAGGATTCGCCAAGATCGGATGGAGAATGGCCGGGCCGTACGTCCTATAATGAAGAGGCCGGCACGTTCAAACGGTTGACCCTCTTCGCCGAGCGTTTGCCCGCCCGCTGTGATAGAATGGCAGGGGAAACCATCTGGCAGGGAGGAACTTCGCACAATGTACAAGCTGCTTGCCCTGGACATGGACGGAACGACTTTGACGGACACGCAGACGATCAGCGAGGAGAACGCGGAGTGGATCGGACGCGCCATGGAAGCCGGAATCACGGTCTGCTTCTCGACTGGCAGGGGCTTTCAGGGAGCGATTCCGTTCGCCGAGCAGCTCGGACTCGAGACGCCGCTCATCACGGTCAACGGCAGCGAGATCTGGAGCCGGCCGCATGTGCTGCACCGCCGGACGCTCATGGGAGCGCAGGAGATCCGCCGCCTGCACGAGCTGGCCGTCCGCCACGCGGAGCCTTGGTTCTGGGGCTATGCCGTCGAAGGCGTGTTCAACAAGGAGAAGTGGATCGAGCCGGCGGACGGCTTCGACCGTCTTCACTGGATGAAGTTCGGGTATCATACGGAGAATGACGCGATCCGCGAGTCGATCCGTCAGGAAATCGAGAGCTGGGGCTCGCTGGAAATCACCAACTCCTCGCCGTGGAACCTCGAGCTCAATCCGCTCGGAGTGAACAAGGCGTCGGCGCTGCGCGAGCTGTGCGGCCTGCTCGGCATCGCGATGGAGGAAGCGGTCGCCATCGGCGACAGCCTCAACGACATCGCCGCCATCCGCGAATGCGGCCTCGGCATCGCGATGGGCAACGCTCAGGACGAGGTCAAGGAAGCGGCCGACGCGGTCACGCTCGGCAACAACGAGCATGGCGTCGCCTATGCGATCCGAGAGCTCGTGCTGAAAGGGCGGGGATGACGATGGCGCTCGACATCGTCGGCTGGGTGCTCGTCATCGCCCTGTTCGCCGTCGGCATGGCGGGAGCGGTCTATCCGATCCTGCCGGGCGCGCTGGCGATTTACGCCGCCTTTTTCGTCTACGGCTTCTTCATCGGCTTCGAGCCGTTCGGCTGGGTATTCTGGACGCTGCAGACGATCATCGTCGCGGCGCTGTTCCTGGCCGATTATGCGGTCAACGCCTGGGGCGTCAAAAAATTCGGAGGCTCCCGAGCCTCCGTCATCGGCAGCACGATCGGCATCATCGCCGGACCGTTCGTCATTCCCGGCTTCGGCCTCCTGATCGGTCCGCTGGCCGGAGCGGTCATCGGCGAGCTGATCGCCGGCTCGAGCTTCGACAAGTCGCTCAAGGTCGGCTTCGGCGCGGTCGTCGGCCTGCTGTCGAGCACGCTCGTCAAGATCGCGCTGCAGCTCGCCATGATCGTGCTGTTCGTCATCTGGCTGCTGAATTAACCATCCATTCAATCTGAAAGTCGAAAAGGAGACCCATTCCCATGATCAAGCTTACGATCTGGAACGAATTCGTTCACGAGCAGGAACACGAAGAGGTGCGCAAGGTGTATCCGGACGGCATCCACAACACGCTGGCCAAAGGGCTGGCGGACGCCGAGCTGCAAATCCGCACCGCGACGCTGCAGGAGCCGGAGCACGGCCTCAGCGAGAGCGTGCTGGCCGACACCGACGTGCTCGTCTGGTGGGGCCATATGGCGCATGACCGCGTCGACGACGCGATCGTCGAGCGCGTGCACAAGCGCGTCATGGAGGGGATGGGCCTGATCGTGCTGCACTCCGGCCACTTCTCCAAAATCTTCAAGAAGCTGATGGGCACCGGCTGCGACCTGAAATGGCGCGAAGCCGGCGAGCGCGAGCGCATCTGGGTCGTCAACCCGGCGCATCCGATCGCTTCCGGCCTGCCGGAGCAGTTCGTGCTGGAGCAGGAAGAGATGTACGGCGAGCATTTCGACATCCCGGCGCCGGACGAGCTCGTATTCGTCAGCTGGTTCGAGGGCGGCAACGTCTTCCGCAGCGGCTGCACGTTCCATCGCGGCCAAGGCAAGATCTTCTACTTCCGTCCCGGCCATGAGACGCATCCGACGTACTATGACGCCAACGTGCTCAAGGTCATCGGAAACTCCGTCCGCTGGGCCGCTCCGTCCAACGCCGCGACCCCGGTGCGCGGACATAGCGAGCCGGCCCTCGAGCCGATCAGCGCCAAAAACTAAATCCTTATCTGCTGCGTCTAAAGCAAAAGCGCAGCAGGCATCCGAGCCGAATCCGGCCGCCTTCGCGCGGCCCGGATTCGGCTTTTTTCCATTCCGCGGCGATGCGTCCGAACGGCTGGGGCAAGCCCGCCTTTTGTGATACACTGTCAGAAGCCGGCCTGACGGCCTCTTGCACTCGTCATTCTCAGATCGACGCCAGATCTGCACAGGAAGAAGGATGGACCCTCCAATGGTCAAAAAGGACTCTCTCATTCGCGGCACGCTCATTCTGGCTGCCGCGGCTCTGATCGCCCGCGTGCTGGGCGTGTTCCAAAAGGTTCCGCTCGATTACTTGTTCACCGGCGGCGGCTCGGGCTATCTCGGCATCGCCAACAACGTCTACCTGTATCTCCTCGTCATCGCGACGGCAGGCATTCCGAGCGCCATCAGCAAGATGGTGTCGGAGCGCTATGCGATCGGCCGTCCGGACGAAGCCCAGCGCATCTACCGGGCGGGGCTGCTGTTCGGCGTCGTCACTGGCGTGACGCTCGCCGTGGCGCTGTGGGCGCTCGCTCCCTGGTATGCGGAGCATATCGCCAAATCTCCGGGGGCGGCGGCATCGGTGCGCGCCATCGCGCCTGCGCTCATCCTGTTCCCCGTCATCGCGATGATGCGCGGCTATTTCCAGGGCCGCCAGATGATGAGCGCGGGCGGCATCTCGCAGATCGTCGAGCAGATCGCGCGCGTGCTGCTTGGCGTCGCGCTCGCGGTCGCCGTCTTCAACCTCGGCTGGGGCGACACCTGGGTGTCCGCGGCGGCGACGTTCGGCAGCGTGTTCGGCAGCATCGGCGCGTTCCTCGTCATGCTGTACTACGCCCGCAAGCTGAAGCGCTCCGATCTAGAGGAGCGGCTGGCGGCAGGCGCGGAGGCCGCGGCGGCCTCCGCCGCCGAGACGGGGCGCCGCTCGGCGCCGCCGATGCGGCTGAAGGCCATCTACAAGGAAATGTTCGCGATGTCGATCCCGGTCGTCGTGACCGCGATGACGGTGCAGTTCATCTATCTCGTCGACGCGTCGTTCTTCATCCGCTGGACGGACGGCTTTTTCGCCAGCGAGGCGGCCGCGGAGCAGGTGCGGAACTACCTCATCTACAACGGCCAGTCAATCGCCGGCATCCCGCCGATTTTGGCGATCGCGCTCAGCCAGTCGATCCTGCCGGTGCTGTCGGCGGCCAACTCCGTCGGCCGGCTGGACGAGGTGCAGCGCCAGGCGTCGCTCGTCATGCGCATCGTCGTGTTCACCGGCGTGCCGGCGGCGCTGCTGCTCACCGTCGCCGCGCATAGCGTCAACGGGCTGCTGTTCGTCGACCCGGCCGCCAGCGGCATGGTCGCGGCGCTCACGGTCGGCACGATTTTCCAGATTACGATGATGACGTCCAACTCGATCCTGTTCGGACTCGGCACGCCGCGGCCGGCGATGATCAGCACGCTGATCGGCTACGCCGTCAAGATCGTCGGCAGCCTGCTGCTCGGTCCGCTGCTGGGAGGGTACGGCTTCGTGCTCGCCTCGATGCTCTGCTTCATGGTCATCACCTCGCTCAACCTGCTGGCGATCCGCCAGAAGGTGCGGCTGCAGGTGCTCGGCAAGCGCTGGACGCCTTATCTGGCGGCGGTGCTCATCACCGCGGCGGCCGGCTTCGGCACGGACATGACCGTGCGCGGCATGCTCGGCACGGCGCTGCACGCCAAGCTCGTCTTCCTCGCGGGCGCGATCGCCACGAGCCTCGTCTGCGGCTTCTTCTATCTTTTCCTGCTGATCGCGCTCGGCGTCATCCGCGAGGCCGACGCCAAAAGCTTCCCAGGCCCGCTGCGCAAGCTGCTGCTGCCGCTCGTGCGGCGGCTCGGACGGCGCGAGGGACAGGCCTCGGCAGGCTTGTGAGCCTCTCTTTCCCATTCGTTTCCTGTCATGGTAGAATAGACGGGATTTGATAGAGACGAGAGAGGATCGTGGGTCTTTTGAACCGTAAATTCCGATTAAGCTTGATCCTGCTTTGCCTGCTGGCTGTCACGGCGGCCGGCTGCCAGTCGATCGCCGGACTGGACCTCAACACGGCGATCTTGCAGTCGATGAAGGCCCAGACTCAAGAAAGCCGCAGCACGGTCGCGCTGGCCGTCGCCTTCGAGCCCGAGGCGTTCGAGGGATTGGATAAGCGCGAGCGTCAGCAGCTGGAGCTGCTGCGCGACCTGCGCCTGCGCATCGACTCCGCCAAGGTCGAGAGCGGATCCCGCAGCTCCGCGAGCGGCGCGCTGCTCGTCGGCGGCAAGGAGATCGGCTTCTCGCTGCAGCAGGACGAGACGTCCGCGATGCTGCGCATCGACGGCTTGAAGCGGCCGATCTCGCTGGCGCTCGACGAGGCGTCCTTGCTCGAGCTCGGCTCGGGCGCCTCGCTGACGGATATCGTCGGCGGCTCCGAGGCGACGCCGGAGCAGACCGGCGCGCTCGCCCGCGATCTGGTCGACCGCGCCGGCGCGTACTGGATCCACAATCTGCCGAACGCGAGCCGCTTGAATGTGCAGCCGGTCGCGCAGAGCGTCTACGGCGGCGGCTCGGCGCTGTGGCAAGTAGACGCCGGCTGGAAGGGAATGGAGCTGTTCGATTGGGCGCATGCTTATGTCAAGGCGCTGCTGTCCGACTCCGAGGGGCTCGCTGCGATGCTGGACGGCCTGTTCGAGGTGCTGCAGGACCATCCGGAGGCCGGAGCGGCCAATGAGGACGGAGAGCCGCTGTCCGACGCGGACAAGCCGGCATTCGTGGAGGAAGGCCGGGAAGCGCTCGCGGAGATGCTCCAGGAAGCTTCCGACTCGATGCAGGAAGCCCGCGACGCGGGCGAGCTCGAGGAGATGTTCACCGACGGCAGCTCGCTGAACGTCAAGCTGCTGCTGGATGCCGGCCTCGACATCCGCAGTCTGGATGCGGCGCTGACCTGGGCTCCCGGAGCCGCGGCGTCCGAGGACATCCCGGTGTCGTCGGTCTCGCTGCGGATCCAGACGGAGCTGTGGAACGTGAACGGAGCCGTCGCCGCCGACAAGCCGCAAGCGGATGCCGTGAGCTGGAGTCCGGAGCGCTGGTCCGGGACAGCCGGAGCTTCCCGCTTCCTCCGGGACTTCGACCGCGGCTCGGACGCGTACAAGCTGCTCAAGCAGGAGCTGCAGCTGGGCCGCCAGTCGGCGCAATTCTACGCGTACGGCTACGACAGCTACATCTCGGTGCCGTCCGGACAGACGCTCGTGCCGCTGCGCTCGCTCGCGGACAGCATGGGCGCGTCGCTGACCTACGACAGCGGCCGCAGCAAATGGGCGCTCCAGGATGAAGCCCGCGGCCAGACGATCTGGCTCGCCAAAGGCAGCAAGACCGTTTATTCCGGCGCCGCCAAGACGCAGCTGAGCTTCCCGCCGACCGTCGTCGACGGCACGCTTTATGTCCCGGCCCGGGACATCGCCAAGCTGCTCGGAGCGACCGCGAGCATGACCAAGGCCAGCTATTCCAACATCGTCGAGATCGTCCGCGAAGTCGGATAGTCCCGCAACCGGAAAGGAAGATTCCCATGCAGAAGCTGACGACCGAAGAGCAGTACCGCCAGACCGTCTCGAATAGCGGCGTCACCGTCGCCGTATTCAAGACGACCTGGTGCCCGGACTGCCATTTCATCGATCCGTTCATGCCGGAGCTCGAGCAGAAGTACGCCGGGCGCATCGCGTTCGTCGAGATCGACCGGGACGACCTGCCGGAGCTCTGCTCCGAGCTGAATATCCTCGGCATCCCGAGCTTCGTCGCCTTCCGCGAAGGCAAGGAGCTGGTGCGCTTCGTGAACAAGCTGCGCAAGTCCCGCGAGGAGATCGAGCAGTTTCTGGATCGGGCGCTGGAAGTGGCGGACGCCCTCCCGGGCTGACCGCCGGCGGATAGGAGGAGGCCGAAGCCGCTCTAGGCTTCGGCCTTCTTTGATGTTCTCCGTCACCGGAACGGACCGGAGACGGAAGGCGGCTGCGCGGGCCGAGCCACTCCCGTGGGCAAGAAGGGGGCTTCGCAGGCCGTGCCTTTCTCGGCAGGCAGCCGGCAAGTCCAATGGACAAGAAGCCCGCTGCGCGAGCCGAGCCACTCCGGTGGACAAGAAGGCGGCTGCGCGAGCCGAGCCACTCCGGTGGACAAGAAGGCGGCTGCGCGAGCCGAGCCTTTCTCCGATTCCACTGGAAGCCGGATGCCCTGATTTTTTGACCTCCTATTCGGAGGCCATCCGTCTTCCAAGAGGACCGCTGCCGCTTCTCCGAAAGGCATCGTCTCGCTCCGCTTGCCTTGTCCCTGCCCCGCCCCTCCCTCTTTTTATTTGGGGGAGGGGGCCGTCTCCCGCATACCTGGGAGACGGCAGCGCTTCTCGCGGCCGGTACGATTCGGCGGCTGCAGATCAGCCAGCAAGCCGCATGCGGCTTGCTGCCCCGCCCCCCTCGACTCGGGCGTGTAAACCATACCGGGCGCGAACCAAGCGCTTTCGCCCCTCATCGAGCAGGCGCGCCAATATCCTGCGCTCCAAGGAAATCTCGACTCGGTCGTCTCGGATATGTGAAGGTCGAACGGTCAGAGTTGCGCGGGAAAACCGAGTAACTCGGGCGAGTGAAGGGTCAAACGGTCGGAGATACGCGGAAAAACCGAGTAACTCGGGCGAGTGAAGGGTCAAACGGTCGGAGATGCGCGGAAAAACCGAGTAACTCGGGCCAGTGGAGGGGCGAACGGTCGGGGTTACGCGGAAAAACCGAGTAACTCGGGCATTGGGAGGCCGAACGGTCGGAGATGCGCGGAAAAACCGAGTAACTCGGGTTAGTGGAGGGTCAAACGGTCAGAGTTGCGCGGAAAAACCGAGTAACTCGGGCGAGTGGAGGGAGAACGGTCGGGGTTGTGAGGTCAAATCAAGTCATTCCGGTAGGCAGGCGTATCGGTTGCAGCCTGAAAGAAGGGCTTGCGAGCCGCTGTAACCCGAATTATTCGGGTTGGAGCCTGAAAGAAGGGCTTGCGAGCCGCTGTAACCCGAATTATTCGGGTTGGAGCCTGAAAGAAGGACTTGCGAGCCGCTGTAACCCGAATTATTCGGGTTGGAACCTGAAAGAAGGGCTTGCGAGCCGCTGTAACCCGAATTATTCGGGTTGGAGCCTGAAAGAAGGACTTGCGAGCCGCTGTAACCCGAATTATTCGGGTTAGGTTTAAAAGACGAACGGTCGGAGATACGCGAAAAACCGAGTAGCTCGAGCGAGTGGAGGATCGGACGGGAGCAGGACTGCACTTTGGCGAGCGCAGAGGAGAACGGAACGCCGCGGGTGTCCGGGAGGAATTGGGAACCAGGAGCGAAGCGGACGGGGGCTCGTGGAGAAGCGGCAGCGGTTCCCTTGGAGGCCGGATTGCACCCCTGCTGGGGAATGGGATCAAAGGAATCTGGGCTCCAGGGAGATCGGAACGAGTCCCCGCTCCGCGAAGCGGTTTCGGTTTCGATCCCGCTGGTGGGTCCCGGCGCCGGTTCCGAGTCCCCGCTCCGCGAAGCGGTTTCGGTTTCGATCCCGCTGCGGGGTCCGGCGCCGGTTCCGAGTCCCCGCTCCGCGAAGCGGGGCCGTTCCGGCACCTCGTTTCGGTCCGACGTTCCGGCCTCCGCCCAATAATGGCTTGAGCTTGGTATTTGCTCCGTTTTTCCCCGTCCGCTTCCCGTCCGTTCCTCGTCCGCTCCTGGTCCGTACCTGGTCCGCATCTCGTCCGCTCCCCGTCCGTTCCTCATCCGCACCTCGTCCGCTCCTGGTCCGTTCCCCGTCCGCTCCTAGTCCGTTCCTCGTCCGCACCTCGTCCGTTCCGCCGCCGCTTATTGCCACTTGGAACGAGGACGGGAGCACCGCTTTCGGGGCAAGCTAACGAGGCGGCCGAAAGCGTCGGAAAGACACGGCCGGAGCGGCCCGGACCGCCACGGTTTCGGGGCGGGATCGTCACATTTTCAACATGGCTTTTGCATTTTTTTGCCGCTATAATGAGGGTTGTATCCATAGGAAGAAGGGGTGACAACCGACAATCATGTTCTCCCGAGCTTACCGCCTGCTTGCATGGATGTCCTGCATCGGCATGTTCCTGGTCCTGCTGGCCGGAGCGCTTGTAACCAATACCGAATCCGGCCGCGGCTGCGGAGACGACTGGCCGCTTTGCAACGGCAAGTTTATTCCCGCCTTTACGCTGGAGACCGCCATCGAATACTCCCACCGCGCCGTAACCGGCGTCGTCGGCATCATCGTGCTCGCCACGTTTGTGCTGACCATCCGGCTGTTCCGCCGCCACGGCCATCGCGAGCCGCTCTGGTACGCCGGCCTGACGCTGGCCTTTACGATCATCCAGGCGCTCATGGGCGCGGCCGCGGTCATGTGGTACCAGAGCCCGCCGGTCATGGCGCTGCATTTCGGCATTTCCTTGCTCGCGGTCGCATCGACCGTGCTGCTCGTCATCTGGGTCCGGCGCCACAGCAAGGGCTACGACGCCGCGACCGCCCCCCGGCTGCCGCGCTCGGTCTATGCGCTCGTGCTTACGGCTTGCATTTATTGTTATGTCGTCGTTTATCTCGGCGCGTTCATCCGCCATACCGACTCCGGCGGCGGCTGCCTCGGCTGGCCGCTCTGCAACGGACAAGTCGTGCCTGAGCTGACCGGCGCGACCGGCATCGTCTTCATCCACCGCGTCGCAGGCCTGCTGCTCGGCCTGCTGTTCCTGTGGCTGTACCTGCGCGTGCGCAAGCATGCCCCGGCAGGAGACCGAGCGACCCGCTCGGCCCGCCTCGTGCTGATCCTCGTCGTCTGCCAGATCTTCAGCGGCGCCTGGCTGACCGCGACGATGCACGACGAGCAGTGGTTCCTGTTCACCAACATGCTGCACAACCTGATCATCACCATTCTCTTCTCCATCCTGATCGATCTCGGCATCCAGGCTTGGAAAAGACAGGAAGGACGGACTTCATGAATTTTGCGAATCTGAGGCAATTCACGGAAGCGCTTCGCCAGGACGGCGATCTGGCGGTCATCGACGCCCCGGTCGACCCGAATCTGGAGCTTGCCGAGATCCATCGCCGCATCATCGAGGAGGAGGGCCCCGCTCTCCTGTTCACGAATGTGAAAGGAAGCACATTCCCCGTGCTCACCAATATGTTCGGCACGTCGCGCCGCGTCGATCTGGCCTTCGGCCCGAAGCCGGAGCAGCTCATGAAGACGATCGTCGGCGCCGCCGACCGGCTGCTCCCGCCGACGCTCGGCGCGATCTGGGGCGAGCGCGGCATGATGCTCGACCTGCTCAAGGTCGGGCTCAAGGATGTGCCGAGCGGCTCGGCTCCGGTGCTGCAGCAGGTGCGCCGCGAAGCTCCGCTCCAAGGGCTGCCGTTCCTGACCAGCTGGCAGGAGGACGGCGGTCCTTTCGTCACGCTGCCGCTCGTCTATACGGAGCATCCGCTTCATCCGAAAAAGCATAACCTCGGCATGTACCGCATGCAGATCTTCGACGACCGCACGACCGGCATGCACTGGCAGATCCACAAGGGCGGCGGCTTCCACTACCATGAGGCGGAGAAGCTGAACCAGGAGCTGCCGGTGAGCGTGTTCCTCGGCGGTCCGCCGGCGCTCATCGCTGCGGCGATCGCGCCGGTGCCGGAGCATCTGCCGGAGCTGATGATCGCCTCGCTCATCCTCGGCGGCAAGCTGCCGGTGACGCAGGATCCGCTCGGACGCCACCGCATCCCGGCCGAGGCCGAATTCGCCATCCACGGCACGGTGCCGCCCCATGAGCGCCGGCCCGAAGGACCGTTCGGCGACCACTTCGGCTACTATTCGCTGCAGCATGACTTCCCGGTGTTCAACGTCAAGCATGTGCATCACCGCAAGGACGCCATCTATCCGGCGACGATCGTCGGCAAGCCGCGTCAGGAAGACTACTACCTCGGCGAATACCTGCAGCGCCTGCTCAGCCCGGCGTTTCCGATGGCGATGCCCGGCGTCAAGGACCTGTGGGCTTACGCCGAGACCGGCGTGCATGCGCTCGCGGCCGCCGTCGTGCGCGAAAGCTACTCGCGCGAGGCGCTCGGCACCGGCTTCGCCATCTTCGGCCAAGGCCAGCTGTCGCTGACCAAGTTCCTCATGCTGACCGATCAGCCGATCGACCTGTCCAAGTTCGATACGCTGCTCGAGACGGTGCTGGAGCGATTCCAGCCGGAGACGGATCTGTTCGTGTTCGACAACACGTCCCACGACACGCTCGATTATACGAGCGGCAAGCTCAACCACGGCAGCAAAGGGCTGCTGATCGGCGTAGGCGAGCCGGTGCGGACGCTGCCCTATGAATATACGGAGGGCCCGATTGCGGAGATTAACGACATCGCCGTCTACTGCAAAGGCGCGCTGGTCGTATCGGGGGCGTCCTACGCCGCCGATCCGGAGCTGGCGTCCAAGCTGCTGGAGCGCGTCGCCGAACGCGGCACCGAATGGCCGCTCATCGTGCTCGTCGACGATGCGTCCACGGTCGCCTCGGCGCAGACGCCGTTCCTGTGGACGGTGTTCACCCGCTTCAATCCGGCGGACGACATCTACGCGCTGTCCGACGCGCGCCGCCATCATCTGGCCTATCGTCTGCCGATCGTCATCGACGCCCGCATGAAGCCCGGCTACCCGGACGAGCTGTTCCCGCGCGAGGATATCGTGCAGCTGGTCGACCGGCGCTGGAAGGAATATTTCCCCGGAGCTTGAATTACATCCTAGAGGAGGTCGGCCCATGCTCCGCATGCTGTTTGGAGAAGAGCCGGCAGCGCCGGCCGGCGTTGTCGCCGATGCGCTGAAGGCCATGCAGGCTTATGCCTCCGCCATGCATCTTCATGCCGTCGCGGGACGAGACCAGGACCACAAGGCGCGTACCCGCGAGGTCATGGCCTTCGGCCTGATGGCCTCGCTCGACGAGCTGGAGCAGAGCTGTTATGCCGCTTCGCGCTTCGGCGCGCTCGTGACGAGCGATTCCTGGGCCGACATGCCTCAGGAGGAGCGGCTGCATTACCGCCGTTACGTCTATTTCGACAAAAATGCCTTCATCCGCCTGTTCTCCCTGCTGGACAAGCTCGGCACGCTGCTGAACGAAGCGCTGGAGCTGAACACGCAGCAGTTCAAGGAGCGCTTCTCTTACTTCACCGTGCTGCGGCGCATGCGGGAGAAAAAGCTGCATCTTGCGCTCGGAGGGCCGCTGAGCGACCTTAAGGCCCGGCATGAGAAGCCTGTCGCGCGGCTGCGCAAGCGCCGCAACGAGGAGATCCATAACCTGAACTCCGAGCTGCAGGACGATCTGCTGCAGATGCATCTTCATTTCGGCGAGGAGATCGGCCTGGAGAGCATCTCCGACCAGCTGGAGGACATGGCGAGCGGCCTGGAGCTCGCGGCGGCGTCCCTGCAGCTGGCATTCGCCTACTTGGCGAAGCTGGCGGAGGAGAAAGCCCCGCAATCCGGCCGATAATCGGCGAGGAGGAACGATCCGTGGAGCTGAAAGGAAAAACGGCCCTGATCACCGGCAGCGCCAAAGGGCTCGGCAAGCGGGCGGCGGAGGAGCTGGCCCGCTGCGGCTGCGATATCGTGCTCAACTACCGCACGAGCGCGGACGATGCAGAAGCGCTGGCGCGGGAGCTGGAGAGCCGCTTCCGCGTGCGCAGCCGCGCGATCCGGGCCGATCTGGCCCTGCCCGGCGAGGCGGCAGAGCTGGCCCGCGAGGCGCTGCGGCTGACCGGCCGGGTGGACATCCTCGTCAACAATGCCGGACCGTTCATCCGCGAGCGCCGGGTGTTCGGCGATTACGAGGAAGAGGAGATCATCGCGCTACTGCACGGCAACCTGCTCGGCGCGATGCTGCTGGACCGCCATCTGCTGCCCGCGATGCGCGAGCGGCGGTGGGGACGCATCATCCACTTCGGCTTCGGCCATGCGATGGAAGGCCGCGCCTGGCCTCATCGGGCCGTTTATGCCGCGGCCAAGACCGGGCTCGTGTCGTTCACCAAGACGCTCGCCGTCGAGGAGGGCTCCCATGGCGTCACCGTCAACATGGTCTGTCCGGGCGACATCCGCGGCGACTACAAGGAAAAGTCGATCGCCGACGTGCAGGGCATCGCGGACGACGACTCTCCGCTGGGCCGTCCCGGCACGGGCGAGGACGTCGCCCGCGTCATCGCCTTCCTGTGCCTGCCGCAGTCGGACTTCCTGACGGGCAACATCATCGACGTGACGGGCGGCTTCGACCCGATCCGCACGAGCATCAAGCCGGCCTCGCCCGGCTGAACAAAAAAACGGCTGGCATCCCGGGAGGGGAGCCAGCCGCTTGTTATTTCGAAACCTTCTTAGAAGACCTGGACAACCTCTTGCACGCCTTCGACTTCTTCCAGCAGGGCGCGCTCGATGCCGGCCTTCAGCGTGATCGTGGAGCTCGGGCAGCTGCCGCAGGCGCCGACGAGACGGAGCTTGACGATGCCGTCCTCCACGTCCACGAGCTCCACGTCGCCGCCGTCGCGCTGAAGGAACGGACGAAGCTTGTCAAGAACATCCAGAACCTCGTCGTACATCGTGCTTTGTGCGTTTTCGCTCATTGCATTCAACTCCTTTCTTCCCTATTATAATACAAAGCAAGACGATTGAAAACGGAGGTACGCCATGCTGAAGCCCGTCGTTGAATTCTGCTCGAGCAACATGCATCATGGCACCGACCGGCTGATGCGCGCTCTAGAACAGGATGACCGATATGAAGTCATCGAATACGGCTGCCTCGGCAATTGCGGCGAATGCTATCTGTCGCCGTTCGCGATGGTCGACGGCGAGATCGTCGCGGCCGATACGGTCGAGGAACTGGAAACGGCCCTGCAGGAGAACGTTCTCCGCAAGGCCGCCGAGCGCGAGGCGCTGGACAAGCTGATCGACGACCTGTAGGCGCGATCGGCTTGTTTTCCGTCTCATCCGAAATGGTTTTTGGAACGCCAGAGCACGCCGGTTTTGAGCACTCGCGGCACGCGGCCCATGATGGCCGTATTGCCCATGAGGCCGAAGCCGGCTTTTTTGCCGAGCGAGCCGAGCGTGCCCTTGAGCTTGATCTTGCCGACCTTCGGCGTGCGGCCTTTCCAGATCGCCTGCATGACGTCCGCGACCTGCTTGCCCATCGCGCCGGCAAGCTGTCCGCTCGGAGAGAACGGCACGGACGCGCAGTCGCCGATGACGAATACTTCCGGATAGTCCGGCAGCTGATGAAGCTCGTTGAGCACGAGGCGGCCCTGATGGTCCTTGGCCACGTTCAGCTCGCGCACGACCTCGACCGGCTGGATGCCCGCGGTCCAGACGGTGGCGTCGGTGTAGATCGGCTCCGGCGAGTTGCCGTCATGCAGGACGCCGTCCTCGAGCAGCTTGAGCGACACATGGCCGCGCATCTCCACATGATGCTCGAGGAACCACGCCGAGACGTACGTCTTGAG
Organism: Paenibacillus sp. FSL W8-1187; assembly: GCF_037965485.1. Lineage (NCBI taxonomy): Bacteria > Bacillati > Bacillota > Bacilli > Caryophanales > Paenibacillaceae > Paenibacillus > Paenibacillus sp. FSL W8-1187. Next base: position 4,294,538 of record NZ_CP150181.1, on the reverse strand, counting down.
CTTCGGAGGGAAGGCCGAAAGGATGCTCGGTCCGCGGTCGATGATGCGGATGTTGAGATCCTTGCGCGCCTCGCGCAGCTCCGCGGCGATCTCGACGCCGCTCAGGCCGCCGCCGATGATCGATACCTGGCCGTACGGCTTGACGTCGCCGAGCACCTGGTAGGTGCGGCGCGTATTCGCGAACGTCTGGATGCTGCAGGAGTTCTTTTCGGCTCCGGGAATGCCGTGATAGTTGTCCGTGCAGCCGAGGCCGATCGTCAGCCAATCGTACGATACCGGGTCCTGCCCTTCGAGCAGGACGCGCTTGCCGTCGAGGTCGATGCCCGTCACCTCGCCGTAGGTGATGAGCAGGCGCGAGTCGCTCGGGAAAGAAACCCGGAGATCGATCTCCGGAGACGTTCCCGCGGCCAGCGCGTAGTATTCCGTCTTGAGTCCTTGGAAAGGCATGCGGTCGATCAGCACGATGATCGTATCCGAAGGGATGTCTCCGTCCAGCAGCTCCTGGGCCAGAGCCATGCCTCCGTATCCGCCGCCCAAAATGACAAATCGCTTCATTCGTATCCCAACCCTTGTTCGCTTTTCACGGTGCCGCGATGAAGATGGATGAACCTAATATGCTCGCTGCCGAGCGGAATTACTCGAATACCTTGATCTCGTTGTAAAAGGTGTCGCGCTCGACGGGAACGCGGCCCGCTCCTTTTATTAACCAGATCAGGTCCTCGCGCGACAGTCCTTCCGGCGTGAGCGCTCCTGCGGCATGGCTGATGCGCTCGCGCACGAGCGTGCCGTGCACGTCGGAAGCGCCCATCGTCAGCGACACCTGCGTCAGCTGCGGGCCGATATTGATGAAGTACGCCTTGATGTGGTCGAAGTTGTCGAGCATGAGGCGGCTGATCGCGATCGTCTTGAGATCCTCGTAGGCCGAGTTGCGGCGGCGGATGCCGGCGCGCGGGCTATGCGGCTGCATGGACAGCGGGATGAACACGAGGAAGCCGTTCGTCTCGTCCTGCAGCTCGCGGATCGACATCATGTGCTGGATGCGCTGCTCATGCGTCTCGACGGCGCCGTAAAGCATCGTCGTATGCGTCTTGATGCCGAGGTCGTGCGCCGTGCGGTGCACGTCGAGGTACTGGCTGACGTCGGCCTTCTCGACGCGCATCTTTTTGCGGTACTGGTCGGAGAGGATCTCCGCGCCGCCGCCGGTGAGCGATTCGAGCCCGGCCTTTTGCAGCTCCTGCAGCACCTCGCGGTAGCTGAGCCCGCTGATGCGGGAGAAGAAGTCGATCTCGGCCGCCGTATACGTCTTGAGCGTCACATGCGGGTACTGCTTCTTGAGGGCGCTCAGCGAGTCGACGTAGTATTGGAAAGGCACATGCGGGTTATGGCCGCCGACGATATGGAACTCGCGCACCGTCGGGGTGATGTGCTTGTCGACGTAGTCGATCATCTCCTGCGGAGAGAGCGTATAGGCGCCCTCGTCGCCTTCGTCCTTGCGGAAGCTGCAGAACGCGCAGTGCGCTTCGCAGACATTGGTGAAGTAGAGCGTCATCGTATCGATGAAATAGACCTTGTTGCCGTTTTTGCGCAGGTTGGCCTCGTTGGCCATCTGGCCGATGCTCAGCAGGTCGTCGGACTTGTACAGGAACACGCCGTCCTCGAGGCTGAGCCGCTCTCCCGCGCTGACCTTCTCGCGGATGCCTTGCATGACGGAGGCTTCCGTCGGAGTGATGATGTTCATGGATATGGACCTCCTTGTCCGTGCATCCTGCCTGGCCATGCCTGGCGGGCAGAAGAATCGGGAATGGTCGGCAGGGCGGTTGCCTTTCGCGGCTGTCCTGCCTTGGAGAACTTTGTGAAAAAAGGAACTTTCCCGTGCGTCTACTGCAAACAAACCGTCTTCATTATAAACCTATGGTGGTGAAGCTTCAATATAAAAACGGCAAATGAAAAGGGAAGATGAAGGGGAAACGGATGGAAGGATGTCCGCGCTGAGAGGACGCGGCAGCGAAGCAAAGCAGCGAAGAGAGCCGGCTTGCAAGCCTCACTCCGCCGGCGCGGCGCCGCTTCGCTTGCGGAATTCGCCGGGCGGCATTCCTTTGGCGGCGCGGAACATGCGGGTGAAATAATGGACCGAGGCGAAGCCGGTCCGCTCGGCGATCGCCTTGATCGGCAGCTCGTCGAGCGTCAGCAGCCGGGACGCCTCGCGGATGCGCTCTTGGCGGACATAGCCGGAGAAGCTTTCGTGGATGCCTCCGGAAAACAGGCGCGACAGCTGGCGCTCGGACAGATGCAGCGCGGAGGCGACCTCGGAGAGCGAGAGCGGACGGGCAAGGTTGTCGCGGATGTACCGCTTCGCCCGGCGCAGCAGCCGGCTCGGCCTTGGAGAAGCGGGAGCGGTCCCGGCAGGCTCTGCGCCGAACAGCGTCCGCAACGAAGCCAGCAGGGCGAAGGCGGCGGCGGGGAGAGCGCCGTCAGGCAGCGGGAAGCGCCCGTCCTCGCGGGTCAGCAGCGATTCCCACAGCAGAGCCGACGGCGTGCCGGAGGCATCGGTCCGAACCGGCTGAGCGGAGCGTTCCAGCTCCCGCCAAGCGGCGGCGGCCTCGGGCTCCGAGCCGGACTCGTCCAGCTCGAACGCGACGAAGACGATCGCAAGGCCGTCCTCGGTCGTGATCTGATGCTCGACGCCCGGACGGGAGAGGAAAAGGACGCCGCTTTGCAGCTCGTAGAGCGCCTCGGCATCCCGGTACGTTCCGGTGCCCCTCAGCACATAACAGGCCTCGAAGAAGGAATGCTTGTGCGCCGGATTGCTCGGCAGCCGTCCGTCGGCCCCCCAATAGTGGATGAAAAACCGCTCGGCGCCCGTCTCCGCTGCGGAGATCCGGCTGTTCAGCCGCTCGGCGCTTTCCCGGAATCGGTACATCGATTTCCGCCTCCCTTGGCTTCAAAGTGCAAAACGAAGGCTTCGGCTTCCAAAGACGCCGCCTCCTCCTTTGAGTACGATTATAAGCAAGAACGGCGCAAAATCAATCGGGTGTCCATCGAGGAGGAAACGTCATGATCAGCGAGCGCGAGGTCGATTTTTACAAAAAGAACGGGTATCTGCTCGTCAAGGGAGTGTTTTCGGACGAGGAGGTGGAGGAGATGAGAGGCGGCGTGGAGCGCATCATCCGCCGCGCCGCCGAAGCCAAGCGGGACGACAACGCCGCTTGGCAGGGCGAGTTCCTGCCGCCGGCAGAGCTGAAGAAGCTCGTGCTCAAAGGCTTCCACGACGTCCATTACCATGAAGCCTGCTTCATGCGGGCGGTCGTGCATCCGAACATGGCGGCGATCCTCTCGCGCCTGATCGGGCCGAACGTGCATCTCCACCATACGAAAATGCTCGTGAAGCCTCCCGAAAACGGAGCGGCGTTTCCGATGCACCAGGACTATCCGTACTTCCCCCATGCCCAGCATACGATGCTGGCGGCAAGCGTGCATCTGGACCGCGCAGACGAGCAGAACGGCTGCCTGAGGGTCGTTCCGGGCTCGCATGCGGAAGGCAGCCTGCCGCATGTCGGCTCGTACTATTTGAACCACAAGCAGTATCCGATCTCGGACGGCATTCCTTGTCCCGCGGATGCGGGCGACGTGCTGTTCTTCAACTACCTGACGATCCACGGCTCGGACGCCAACCGCAGCGAGCGCACGCGCCGCAACGTGCTGTTCCAGTACAAGGACCCGGCCGACGAGCCGACGGAGAACGTGCACGTCGATTGGGGCGCGGGCCTGATGGTATGCGGCGGTAACCCTCGGTTCGACAAGGTGAAGCCGGAGTTCCGGGTGACGGGAGTCTAGGCTCGTTCGGTCGGAGCTAGGTTTGGCGGAAACTTGCATCCTTGACGAGAGCTGTGGAAGCTGGCGTTCGGAGCGCTGTGCGCTTCTCCCTTGAGCGTCCCGGGCAAGAGGAGTATACTTGGGAGACGAAGGGCAAGACTACGCAACGCTTCGAACAGGAGGATGATGAGGATGATCGAGATCAGCGAAACAGCCTCGGATAAAATAAAGGAAATGCTCGCGGCCGAGGAAGGGCAGGAGCTGTTCCTGCGCGTCGGCGTCAAGGAGGGCGGCTGCAGCGGCTTCTCCTACGGCATGGGCTTCGACGACGAGCAGAAGGAAGACGACCAGCAGCTCGACGTGAACGGCGTCAAGGTCGTCGTCGACAGCGACAGCGCCAAGTATTTGCGCGGCCTGGAGATCGACTGGAAGGAAGGCGCCATGGGCGGCGGCTTCACCATCCATAATCCGAATGCTACGGTCACCTGCGGCTGCGGCTCGAGCTTCCGCACGGCGAGCGACGCCGGCAAGCCGAAGCCGGACGAGTGCTGAGCGCATGACGATAGCAAGAGCCTGAGGGATCATTCTCTCAGGCTCTTTTTTTGCAGGACTTACATGCAAGGATGCAAAAAAAGCCTTCCTGGAATGGGATATTTATCCTCATCGTATACGCCATGTCCAGGCTCGTCAATGCTCAGCCGGAAACCGCCTTCAGCCCGGTCACGCCGACGATGATCAGCGCCAGGCTGAACAGCCGCAGCGGGCTGCGGGATTCGCCGAAAAACAGCATGTTGACGATAACGGCCAGCGACGTGCCGAGCCCTACCCATACCGTATAGGCGACGCTCAGCTGCAGATGCTGGAACGAGGCGTACAGCAAGGCGAACGAAGCGGCGAAGCCGCAAATGAACCAGAGGCCGTTTTGCAGCGTCTTGCGCTCGGTGAAGCGGTTCAGGCCGACGACGCCTGCCAGCTCGCAGAACGCCGCGGAAAATACGAATACCCAGCCCATGATGATCTCTCCTTGGATGCGAAAATTGGTTTCGATGTCCGCGCGCGGACTAATCGTCAGCGCGAAGAATCGTCTTTGCCGTCGGCAAGCTTGAGCAGGATGACTCCGCTCAGCAGCAGCGCCATGAAGCCGAGCTTAGCGAAGCTGAGCGAGCCGCCGAACAGCAGCAGGTCCATGAGCGCGGCTCCGGCGGTGCCGGCGGCGGCGAAGATGGCGTAGACGGTGCCGGTAGGCAGCAGCTCGCAGGCGCGGAACAGAAAATAAAAGTCGACGGCGATGACCGCGGCGACCAGAACGAAGTGGAGCGGCGCAGTCGCGGCATGAAAGCCGTATACCCATACCAGCTCCATGATGCAGGTGAGCGTGACGAACAGCCAGCCTTTGTTCATGCGGGGCTTGGCTTTGGTCATGACTTGAGAGGACATCTGGAAAAGCTCCTTTCGGGGATAGGAATGAGTTGAACTTAGTGTGGCCTCGATGGACAGGGTTACTCCGGTCCGCAATCGCTTCTGTGCAAGGAAGCAAGCGGCAGGCAAGCACCGGCAATTATGAATGACTGTCAGTCATTTCGGGGCGAAAAGACCGCCGCGTTCAGGCGATCGGCTCCGATCCGAGCGCTGCGGCGAGGAATTGCTTCAGCTCCGCCTTGTGCCCGGCTACCGCGTCGGCCTCGGCGGACGCATAGAGGAAGTTCTGCTCGGCGGCCGTTTCGATCAGCCCGAGCACGAGGCGAGCCGAGAAGTCGGGGCGAGCGGTCGGACGAATTTCGCCGCGCTCGCGGAATTGCTCCAGACGCTCGCGGATCCAGCCGTAGATCGGATCGTAGATCGCTTCCCACTCGCGCACATGCTCGGTCTGGGTGATGCCGGAGTAGATCAGCGCCGTCAGATCGCGATGCGTCTCGGTCACCTCGAAGATCGCCTCGACCATGCTGTCCAGCTGGTCGCGAGCCGAGCCGTCCGGGCGGATCTCCTGCAGCCGCTCCAGAATCCGTCCGACCATGATCTCCGCGATCGCGGGCATGAGCGCGAGCTTGGAGGGGAAATAGAGGTAGAACGTGCCCTGCGCGATGCCGGCCCGCTTGACGATATCGGAAATTTTGGCCTTCTCGATGCCGAGCTCCTGAAAGACGTCGAGCGCCGCCTCGATGATCCTCTCCCGCTTGTCCAAGCGATCCTCTCCTTCCGCGAATGAGATGAATGACTGTCAGTCACTATTAAGATTCATTCTAGCACGCGCGGCTCGATAAAGGCAACCCGGGCAGCGGCGCGAGCGACCGACAAAACGCCTCGGGCAAAGCTGCCCGAGGCGGGTAAGCCGGATTGGATCGGCGAAGCTTAAGCTTTGTATCCTTAGTACCGTGGAGGCGGACCGTAATGCTCGGGACGGCGAGGACCGCCTTGGAACGCCGACACGAGGAGCAGCAGCGCGGAGATGACGTGCAGGAAAAAGCCGAGGAACGGAATCCAGCCGAGCAGCGAGGCGGCGAGGCCGGCGGCGCTGCCGTACACGGGCTCGCGATGCGAGAGCGAGACGAACAGCACGATCAGATGGAAGACGAACATGAAGCCGAGGGCGGCATAGCCGCTGGAGATGACGAACAGGCCGCCGAGGATCGGGATGGCGAGCAGCCCCTCGCAGATGCCGCTGATGAGCCGCAGCGCTTTGGACAAAGACATGGACAAAACCTCCTGGTGGATGGACGTTGCCGGCAACCGTCCGTTTGAGCCAACATACGAAGCATCGGCAGCGAAGTTTCAGGGCTGAAGCTTTTTGCGAAAAAATCCGTGCTTCGGTCCAGCGTCTGCGGCCTGGCGGCCCCGTCCGGGGTCCAGTCGGGATCGGCCGGAGGGTGTGGTAAACTAAGGCGACAGATGGCGTCAAGCATCGGAAGGAATGGTCAAGGAGGAAGGCTCAATGTATCGCATCACGATCGTCGAGGACGACGACAAGATCGCCCGCCTGCTCGGAGAGGCGCTGGAGCGCTACGGCTTCCAGCCGCAGCGGGCGCAGCGGATGAAGGAGCTGACGCTCGACTTCGAGGAGCAGACGCCTCATCTCGTGCTGATGGACATCAATCTGCCGTACTTCGACGGCTTTTATTGGTGCAGGCAGTTCCGCCAGCGCTCCACGGCTCCGGTCATCTTCATCTCGGCCCGCTCGGGGGAAATGGATCAGGTGATGGCGATCGAGAACGGCGGGGACGACTTCGTCACGAAGCCGATCCATCTCGACCTGCTGATCGCCAAGATCAAAAGCGCGCTGCGGCGCAGCTACGGCGAGTATGCCGCCGCGCCGCTCGAGCCGGAGAGCGGCTCCGGCCTGACGGCGCCGGACGGCGACGAGGCGGGCCGCGCTTCGTCCGCAGGCGGCTTCGAGCTGCGCTGCGGAGAGCTGCGGCTGGACGTAAGCCGGAGCCTGCTGCTCTGGCGCGAGCAGGCCGCGCAGCTGAGCCGCAACGAGCGGCTGCTCGCCGAGGCGCTGCTCGAGGCGGACGGCGCGATCGTCTCGCGCGACCGGCTGCTGGAAAGCCTGTGGGACGATACGTCATTCGTCGACGACAATACGCTGACCGTCAACGTGACCCGCCTGCGCCGCAAGCTGGAGGAGCTCGGGCTCGGCGGCGTGCTGGAGACGCATCGCGGGCAGGGCTATCGGCTGAACGACGCCGAGCTGGCCGCCGGACCGGATGGGGGCAGCCGATGATGCCGCTCGACATCGTCCTGCAAGCGGGCGGCAGCCCCCGTCGGCCGCTGCCCGCTGCAAGGAGGCTCCGATGAGCCGCAGAAATGGCGCCGCAAGCGCAGCCCGAAGCAGCTCCGACCGCCGCCTGCGGCGCACGCTGCTGGCGCTCGGCCTCTACGCGCGCGGGCAGCTCGCCGCGGCGGCCGTGCTGGCGCTGGCGCTCGGCGCCGGATCGGTCATCTGGTATCTGGAGCGTACCGGCATCGGCCAGAGGATGGACTGGAGCAATCTGCTCTATTTTTGGCTGCTGTCCGCCGCCGTCGGGGCGACGGCCTTCGGCATCGGCTTCCTCCGCCAGCGCAGCTATCTCGATGCCCTGCTGCGCCTGTCGGAAGCTCCCGGCTGGCGTCCGCTGCAAGGCGCGGCGACGGCGGAGCAGCGCCAGACGGCGCGCATGCTCGAAGGTCTGAGCCGCCTCGCGCAGGACCGGCTGCAGGCGCATGACCGCGAGCGGGAGCTGCATCGGCATTTTGTCTACCAGTGGGTGCATCATATGAAGACGCCGGTCTCGGTCATCGACCTGATCGCGCAGAGCCAGGCTGCCAAAGCAGGGCTCGGGCAGGACGAGCTGCGCGAGCTGACGGACAGCCTGCGCGAGGAGACGGACCGCCTGGCGCGCGGCCTGGAGCAGATGCTGCATACGGCGAGGCTGGAGGAATTCGCGCTTGATCTGCATCCCCGGCGCGTCGCGCTGCATGAGGCCGCCCGCGAGGCGGTCAACCAGCACAAGCGGCTGCTGATCGCGGCGGGCGTCTATCCGCGCATCGAGGGCGAGGCCTGGGCCGAGACCGACGGCAAGTGGGTGCTGTTCCTGCTCGTCCAGCTCGTCGGCAACGCGGTCAAGTATTCCAAGCCGAAGCCCGGCTCCAAGCGGCTTGACATCGCGATCGGCGCCGACGAGGACGGCGCCGCCTGGATCGAGGTGGCCGACGAGGGCATCGGCATTCCGGCGCAGGACGTGCCGCGGGTGTTCGATCCTTTTTTCACCGGGGAAAACGGCAGGCGGACCGAGGAGTCGACCGGCATGGGGCTCTATCTGTGCCGTCAGGTAGCGGCCAAGCTCGGCTTGACGCTCGAGCTGCGATCGGAGGAAGGGCGGGGCACGACGGTCCGCATCGGCTTCGAAGGCCGCGCCATCCACAACCTGACAAGATTGTAAGCTTCCGTGTAAGGTCGATCGATGGGTGGTCTTCCTTGGTCCGGGTATACTGGAGTCATTCGATAGACGAAACCGGGAGGACGACATCGCATGGACGTATTGGAAGTAAAAGCGTTAGGCAAAATCTACAGCACCAAAGGAGAGGTCAGCTACAAGGCGCTCGACGGCATCGACATGACCGTGCAGACGGGCGAGTTCGTCGGCGTCATGGGCCCGTCGGGCAGCGGCAAGACGACGCTGCTCAACCTGCTCGCGACAATCGACAAGCCGACCTCGGGCAGCATCTCGGTGCGCGGCATCGACCCGTCGGGGCTGAGCGACCGCAAGCTGGCGCTGTTCCGGCGCCGGGAGCTCGGCTTCGTGTTCCAGGACTTCAACCTGCTGGACACGCTCAGCCTCAAGGAGAACATCGCGCTGCCGCTCGTGCTCGAGGGCAAGTCGCCGGCGCAGATCGAGCGGGCGCTGCAGCCGGTGGCGTCGCTGCTCGGCATCGCCGCCATCCTCGAAAAGCGGCCGTACGAGGTGTCCGGCGGCCAGAAGCAGCGCGCCGCGATCGCGCGGGCGATCATTCACGAGCCGTCGCTGCTGCTCGCCGACGAGCTGACGGGCAACCTCGACTCCAAGGCGGCCAAGGACGTCATGGAGTCGCTCAAGGATCTCAACGAGCGGCTCGGCGCGACGGTGCTGATGGTGACGCATGATCCGTTCAGCGCGAGCTACTGCAAGCGGATCATGTTCATCAAGGACGGACGGTTCTTCTCGGAGATCCGCCGCGGAGACAATCGCCAGGCGTTTTTCCAGCAGATTCTGGATTCGCTGAGCGTGCTGGGAGGGAATTTCGATGACGTTCCGTTCGCTCGCGCTTAACAATATCCGCGGCAATTGGCGTTCGTACGCGGCCTTTTTCCTCAGCAGCGTCTTTTCCGTCCTCATCTTTTATCTGTACGCCTCGTTCGTGCTGCATCCCGATGTCGTGAACGGCAAGATCGAGCAGGCGCAAGGGGTGAAGAAAATGATGGAGGTCTGCATGTACCTTATCCTCATTTTCTCGTTCTTCTTCGTCCTCTACTCCAGCTCGGCGTTCGTCAAGACGCGCAAGAAGGAGTTCGGCCTGCTGACGCTGTTCGGCACGACGCGCGGCCAGCTGCGCAAGATGGTCGTGTACGAAAGCCTCGCCGTCGCCGCATTGTCGATCGCGGCAGGCCTCGGCCTCGGCATCCTGCTGAGCAAGCTGTTTATCCTGACGCTCGGCGTGCTGATCGGCACCGACGTGCCGATCCGCTTCCTCGTGCCGGGCCGGGCCGTGCTGCTGACGGCAGGCGGCTTCCTGCTGCTGTTCTTCGTCATCTCGCTGCTGAGCGCGCTGCGCGTCGGGCGGTCGGAGATCATCGACCTGCTGGGCGAGGGACGGCGCCCGAAGCGGCCGCCGGCCTTTTCGCCGGGACTGTCGGCGCTCGCCGCGCTCTCGCTCGGCGCCGGCTACGCCATGGCGGCGATGACGACGGTGCAGACGTTCATGATGCTGGCGCTGCCGATCATCGGATTCACGGTGCTCGGGACGTATTTCCTCTACACGCAGCTGAGCGTAGCCGTCATCCGCCTGCTGCAGCGGCGCAAAAGCTTCTACTATAAGGGCACCAATCTGCTGTCCATCTCGCAGCTGGCGTTCCGCATCAAGGACAATGCCCGCATCCTGTTCGTCGTGACGGTGCTGGGCGCGATCGTCATGAGCGCGGCCAGTACGGTGTATGTATTCCAAAAGCTGCAGCGCGACCAAATTCTCGAGCATACGCCGTATACGGTCGGATATGTGGAGCAGGGTCCGGGCCATTCGGTCATGGACCCGGATCAGGCGGCCGCGCTGCTGGAGCAGGACGGCGGCTCCGTAACCGAGCGCTCCGAGGTGAAGGGACTGCATGCGAGCGGTCTGGTCGGAGCCGTGTTCCGCGACGACCGTCCGGGCGACGCGATGGTCGTCGCGCTCAGCGACTACAATCGCGAGGCCGAGCGGGTCGGCTTGCCGAAGCGGAGCCTGGACGGCGACGCCGGCTTTCTCGTCGAGCCCTTCCGCAGCATGCAGGAGAAGGGCAAGCCCGAGGGCGAGCTGCTTGGACGGATCGGCGACGAGCCGCTGCGGCTGAAGCTGGACAAGTCCGCGTACGGCGCCGCGCTGAGCCCGATCGCCCAGGCGTCCTGGCTGCTCGTCGTGTCCGATCGGCAGCTGGAGCGGTGGACCGCCGCGGCTCCGGCCTCCGCCAAGCTGGCGTTCTACGGCTTCGAGCTGGCCGATTGGGAGCATCGCCTGGCCGATGTGAAGCGCTTCGACGAGGCGCTGACGCCGGCAGCCAAGGAGCAGGCGCAGACGTACCGCGTCTCCAGCTATATCGAGATGCGGCAGTCGATCGGCCTGACCGTATTCATCGGCCTGTTCATCAGCGTGCTGTTCTTCATCGCCTCGGGGAGCCTGCTGTACTTCAAGCTGTTCACCGAGCTGCAGGAGGACCGCAGCCAGTTCCGCGCCTTGAACCGGATCGGCCTGACGTCCGGCGAGCTGCGCCGCACGGTCGGCGTGCAGGTGGGGCTGCTCTACCTCGTGCCGTGCCTCGTCGGCATCGTGCACAGCCTGTTTGCGATGCAAGCGCTCGGCACGCTGATCGGGCGGCCGGTATGGATGTACGGCCTCGTCGTCATGGGCGTCTATATTTTGATGCAGGCGGCCTATTGCCTGATCTCCTGGACGACGTACACCCGCAGCATCGTACGGGATTCCCGGGTCTGACGGGCGACTTAAAAATCGGCGGAGCCCCTGCCCGCGGCGCGGGCGCGGCGGATGAATCTCCAGTCAAAAAAGCTCCTTTCGGAACCCGGTTCCGAAAGGAGCTTTTGGTCGTGCCGGCTCGCTGGCGTCAAGCCTCGATCAGTCTTCGCGCCGCTTGCGAGAGAGCAGCAGGAACGAGCCGCCGAGGATGAGGACCAGCGCAGCATACGGATAATAGCTGTCCAGGCTGGCGGTCAGCGCGCTGATGGAAAAGACGGCGCCGAACAGCAGGCTCAGCACGATCAGGATGTTGATCGGAATGAGCAGCCACCGGTTGCGTCCGCCGAACCAGTAGAGCTCCCAGAGGCCGAGCGCGACGGCCAGGATGAAGCCGGGCCAGATCGAGCCCCAGTTGTCCAGCAGCATGGCGAACTGGCTGACAAGGCCGGCGCCGAGCAGGATCCCGCCGGGGACGAGCAGGCCGACCCCTCTGCGATTGAGCATGGAGAAGTACATCCAGTGGAAGAAGATGCCGAGCGGAATGACGAACAAGCTTGGCCAGAAGTGGCCGAAAATTTGCGCGGGCCCGATCCGGGCTCCCTGCTGGAGCATGAGATAGGCTCCGAGCAGGACGAGGACGGCGCCGAGCACGGCCTTGGCATGACGATTCATGGGAGATCCACCTTTCCTGATCCGATTCTTCGATGCCTCTACTTTATCAGCCCCTGCGGCATTTGTCCTCCATCCCGAGACGGAGCTCCTCCGGACGATAGGCCGAGACCGTTGAAGGACGATCGCCTGATCGCATTCGCAGGGAAACAGGGCGGTTCGGCCGCGGACAATCATCCAAGAGAACGGACGCCCGAAAGCATAGAATAGAGTAGAAGAAGAAAGGAGATCAAGAGGATGAACGAAGAGATTCGCTTGGAGGCGGCGCCTGCTCCCGAAGCCGCCGCCGCGCTCCCCGCTCCCGCCGAGCCGGTCCCTGCCGCCGCGGCCGAGCCGCTGCCGGCGCATGCCCCTGCCGAGGAAGGGGCGGCAGACGCCGAGGAAGAGCTCGCCTATGTGCAGAAGGTGCTGTCCAAGCCGTTTCCGAAAGGAGGCGCGAGCGGACGGATGCTGGCTAGCAAATGGGCGAAGACAGCCGCGCTGCTCGGCCATCCGTCGATCGCGCCGCATATTCCGCCGACCCGCCTCTATTCCGAAGCGGCGCTGAAAAGCATGCTCGACCAGCATGGGATGGTCGTCATCAAGCCGGTGCGCGGCACCGGAGGGCTCGGCGTCATCAAAATCAGCCGCGTGGACGGCGGCTACAGCTATTCGTCCGGCTCCAGCACGAAGCGGGCTTCGTCGATCGGCTCGCTGCATCTGGCGCTGAAGCCGCTGCAGAAGGGACGCTCCTACCTGATCCAGAAGGGCATCCATCTGGCGACGGTCGGCGGCCGTCCGATCGATTACCGCGTCAAGTACGTCAAGAACGGAGCCCGCTGGGAAATCCGCTCGATGGTCGGCCGCGTCGCCCGCTCGGGGCTGTTCGTCACGAATCTGTGCCGGGGCGGCAGTCAGCTGACGGCGTCGCAAGGCATCGGCCGCTCGCTGCCGGGAGCGAGCATCCGCGGCAAGAAGCAGGAAATGAGGAGGCTGACGCGGCTGTCGGCGGCGGTGCTGGAGTCCAAGTTCCCGGGCATCGGGCAGCTCGGCTTCGACTATGGCCTGGACCGGAGCGGCAAGATCTGGATTTTTGAAGTGAATACCCGTCCGAAGTAATCAAGGAAGAAATATCCATAAAACTTATTTATCGCTATTTCCGCGTATTCAGCTGTGTATAACTCTATCCACATCCTTCCCCTGATTTTTCCTCGGAATTCCCGTTCTACTCACATATTGTGCACATCTTGTCCACGAGAGACTGTGGATATTCGAACGCTTGTTCCTCGATTTCCGCTCATGCTAAGATTGGGAAGCACATCCAATCCGCAGCGGAAGGAGGCTGGTAAGATGGAGCTGTTGTCTGACGAATTGCTGATCGAAACCTACTTCAGCGCGGTTCAATTCAATCTGGACATGGAGTTCATCAAGCTGCTCGCAAGCGAGATCAAGCGCAGACAACTGAACCCGGAAATGATTCGACTAGGAGCCTGAAGCCCGAACGTGACGCCTGACAAAGAGGCCGCTACGGAGCAGCCGTAGGGCCAGCCGGAACCGCCCTACCCCAGCGTAAGCGGAACGCCGGCATCGCTGCTGTGCGAACAGACGGTACAATACAGCCTGTGCATGCAAACCGGTACCACCTGCCGCTCTTTTTCGGGAGCGAGCATCGACACGGCCGCGGCCGGCCCGTAAGGTGCGTACGGACCCGCCAGATCCTGTTCGGGGCCGCAGTCGAGCAGCGGCTCCAGGCAGCGAGGGCAGTCCGCCTCAAGCAGTCGAATGCCATTGCATACGGGACACATCATGAAAAGGGCATCCTCCCTCGGCATTGAAGTCGAGGTGTAGGATGCCCTTTGGCCGCTTCAGCTAGTCGAATCCGTCCGGCGGCGGCGCTCCGGAGCTCGGGGCTCCGGGCGAAAAAGCGGGGAAATCCGCGGCTACAGCTTGAGGTTGCTGCTGTGGCCGGGAGACAGCTTGGCGGTCGGATCGAGATACACCTTGGCGTTGTTGATCGCCGTCGGCGCCTCGCCGAAGCCGACGGCGATCAGCTTGAGCTTGCCGGGATAGGTCGTAATGTCTCCTGCGGCGAAGATGCCGGGGATCGACGTTTCCATGCGGGTGTCGACGACGATGCAGCCTCCTTCGATAGCGAGGCCCCACTCCGCGATCGGGCCGAGCGAGGAGACGAAGCCGAAGTTGACGATGACGTCGTCGACGTCCAGCGTCTGTTCCTCGCCGGTCTTGGCGTGGGCGAGCGTGACCTTCTCGACGTACACCTCGCCCTCCAGCCGCGCGATCTCCATCGGCACGAGCACCTCTACGCTCGACGCCCGCAGCTTCTCGACGCTATGCTCATGGGCCCGGAACTTGTCGCGGCGGTGGATGAGCGTCACGCTCTCCGCGATCGGCTCCAGCATGAGCGCCCAGTCGACGGCGGAATCTCCGCCGCCGCTGATGAGCACCTTGCGGCCCTTGAACTGCAGCAGGTCGGTGACGAAATAATGGAGGCCCCGGCTCTCGTATGCCGCCGCCTCCGGCAGCTCCAGCCGGCGCGGCTCGAACGCGCCGACGCCCGCCGTAATGATGACCGCGCGGGCGAGATGCGCGCCCTTGTCGGTGCGGATCTCGAATTCCCGCTCGCCGTGCTTGATCAGAGCGGTCACCTTTTCCTCCAGGCAGATCTCCGGGTCGAAATGGTCCATCTGCCGCCGCAGCGAGTCGACGAGCTCCTGCGCCGTCACCTTGGGAAAGCCGGCGACGTCGTAGATGTACTTCTCGGGATAAAGGGCGGCGAGCTGTCCGCCGAGCTGCGGCATGCTCTCGATCAGCTTCACGGAAGCCTGCCTCATGCCGCCGTAAAAGGCGGCGAACATGCCTGCGGGTCCTCCGCCGATGATCGCGATGTCGACCGGCTCTACTTTCACGTCTGTCATTGCCTCGCACCTCCAGATCGTGTTCCTTTCCCTTCCATTATACGTCTCGAGAGCGCGCGTAGAAAGCGCGCCTTCCTTGCGGCCTTTGTACGTTCTTCTAATATTTTTCGTAGGAATTCACCTTGAAGTGGCTCTTGCGGATTTGTTATCATGGCTTGAGTATAAATAAAGGGATTAGAGATGGATGGGAAGGGACGCACCATATGAGCAATATACCAAAGATCGTCATCTTGGGAGCCGGCTATGGCGGCATTCTGACCGCCCTCAAGCTGCAGAAGCAGCTCAACTACAACGAAGCCGACGTCACCTTGGTGAACAAGCATGATTACCACTATATCACGACCCATTTGCATATGCCTGCCGCCGGCACGGACAATCCGGAGAATGCCCGCGTCAACATCTCCAAGCTGATCGACGAGTTCAAGATCGACTTCGTCAAGTCCACCGTCGTGCAGATCCGCACGCAGGACAAGAAGGTCATCCTCGAGGACGGCACGCTGTCCTACGACTATCTCGTCATCGGCCTCGGCGGCGAGCCGGAGACGTTCGGCATCCCGGGCTTGGCGGAGCATGCGATGAGCATCCGCAGCATCAACTCGGTGCGTCTGATCCGCGAGCATATTGAATATCAGTTCGCCCGCTACAAGCGCGAGCCTCATCGCACCGACTACCTGACGTTCGTCGTCGGCGGAGCGGGCTTCACCGGCATCGAGTTCGTCGGCGAGCTGGCTGACCGCATCCCGCAGCTGTGCCGCGCCTTCGACGTCGACCGCTCGCTCGTCAAGCTGTACAACATCGAGGCGGCGCCGAGCGCGCTGCCGGGCTTCGATCCGGAGCTCGTCCAGTACGGCATGGACGTGCTCACCAAGAAGGGCGTCATCTTCCGCATCGGCACCGCGATCAAGGAATGCTCGCCGGACGGCGTCATCGTCGGCGACGGCGAGGAGATCCGCTCCAAAACCGTCATCTGGACGGGCGGCATCCGCGGCAGCCGCCTCATCGAGGAGGCCGGCTTCGAGACGATGCGCGGACGCGTCAAGGTCGACGACTACCTGCGCGCGCCGAGCCACGAGAACATCTACATCATCGGCGACAACTCGCTGATGTTCAACGAAGAAGGGCGTCCGTACCCGCCGACCGCCCAGATCGCGATGCAGCAGGGCGTCACCTGCGCCCATAATCTCGTCGCGGCGATCCGCAGCCAGCCGCTCAAGACGTTCGCCTTCAGCAACAAGGGCACGGTCGCCTCGCTCGGCAAGGGCGAGGGCATCGGCGTCGCCTTCGGCAAGAAGTATCTGGGCCGCAAGGCCGCCTGGCTCAAGAAGATGATCGATCTGCGCTACCTGTTCATCATCGGCGGCATCCCGCTCGTGCTGCGCAAAGGGAAGTTCTTCTAATGCGGCACTGCAGCGTCCAGGTGCGCGGCCTGCTGACCCGCGAGGAGCTCGACCGCTACAACGCGCTGATGGAGGTCGGCTCCTACCTGGAGTCGCAGAGCCGCCACGATCTGGCGTATGCGATCCAGCAGGAGGTCGACCGGCTGATCGTGCCGGGCATCGAGCGGCTCAAGGAGAAGGGCCGCCAGCGCGACCGCGACACGGAGGCGTATCTGAGCGCCAAGCGCGAGGCGGCCGAGCCGGACGAGGAAGAAGACGAGGACTAGAACCAGTGCCGCCCCCAGGCGGGTGAAAAATGGAACGCAAAATGAAGGACGGCGAAGCTTTCGCCGTCCTTTTTGGGCATTTTTCCAAAGGAAAACCGGCGGCTGGCGCTCGGCGAAGCGGAATCGTAGAATCGGACCTCATCTTCGTAATATAACCCATAACGTTCCTGTTTTTATCCTTATATAATGGGCCAATAGCGCGGCTTTGACTACAACTGCTCTGGGGGCGGGCCCGATGATGCATCGTCTGTACAAGCTGAATCTGAAGCAGCAATTCGTCCTGTTTTTTGTTTTGTTGATCGTGCTGCCTATCCTGCTCGCCTACTGGCTGGTCTCCGTGAAGGTGACCTCGGTGACGGAGAAGCAAATGGGCGATACGCTGTTCCAGCTGGCGAAGACGAGCCATCTCACGCTGGACGAGGTGATCGCCTCGGTGGACGGCACCTCGGAGAAGCTGCTGATCTCGCCGGAAATCAGACGGCTGCTGGATGCGCCCGTCTACACGGATTACGACCGGCTCAAGGAATATTTGGCTTTGGATCAGCTGCTCATGAGCTATTCGTCGCCGAATGCGATCAATTATTCCGTCTGCATCCCCGATCTGGCGATGCGATATACGTTCGCGCCGACGTCGGACGTGAAGCCGAACGGAGTGTTCTTCTCCTGCGATACGCTGCCCGGCGGCTGGTTCCAGGATGCGGTGAACGGACGGGGCTCCGGCATCATTCGCATTCTGGTCAAGCCTGGCGACAACGCGAGCAGCGAGAAGACGGCCGCCTATGTGCGGGGCATGACGAGCGCTCACGACAAGGACCGGCCGGCAGCCGTGCTCGTCATCACGGGCTTGAACAGCCTGCTTCAAAAAAATATCCAGTCGCTGCGCATCCCGAGCGGCGGCCAGATCGTGCTCCTCGACAAGTCCAATACGATTTTGGCCGACAATGTCGAGAACCTCGCGGTCGGCGATGTCCTGTCCGTGCCGGCGTCGGTGAGCGGCGCCGAGCAGGGCGTCATTTTGGAGCGGAACGGGCGCGAATCCTGGATGTACGCCTTCCACAGCAGCGCGGACAGCAAGACGAAGCTGCTGTTCAAGATTCCGCGCCAATCGATCGTCGGCGAGCACGAAGGGATCCGGCAGCTGTTCAATACGCTGATGATCGCCTATTTCATCCTCCTGCTGCTCGCCAGCCTTTATTTCATCCGCCATATTTTAAGTCCTCTGACGCGGCTGACGCGGCTGACGCGGTCGTTCGAGCCAGGACGGACGCTCGGCAACGACATGCGGGTCGACCGCCATGACGAGATCGGGATGCTCCACCAGTCCTTTATCGAGATGACCAAAAGGCTCAACCAGACCGTTCACGACAAGTATGTCCTGGAGCTGAAGCATAAGGAATCGGAGCTTGCCTTATTGCATTCCCAAATCAATCCCCATCTGCTCTACAACACGCTGGAATCGATCCACTGGCGGATTCGGCTGGAGGGCGGCGAAGAATCGGCGGAGATGGTCCGCGATCTGTCGCTGCTCATGCGCATCGGTCTGAGCCGGGGGGAGAGCCTCATTACGGTCGAGGAGGAGCTCCGGCATGTCGAGGCGTACATCCGCCTGCAGCTGAAGCGGTATGAGTACGGGTTCGTCGTCCACTGGGACATCGAGGAGGAGACGAAGGCCGTTCGGATTCCGAAGGTCATCCTCCAGCCGCTGGTGGAGAACGCGATCCTTCACGGCATCCGCAAAATGGGCAGCGACGGCCGCCTGAGCATCTCGCTGCGCGTCCAAGGAGGCGACCTGCAGATCGCGATCGCCGACAACGGCTACCGCGCGGCCGACATCTCTAAGCTCCATGCGATTTTGGAAGGCAAGCTGCCCCAGCAAGGGTACGGCATCACGAACGTGCACCGTCGCATCCGGCTTCATTTCGGAGACGGCTATGGCCTCTCCTACAAGGAGATGGCCTCCGGCGGCACGCAGGCCGTCATGGTGATGCCGCTCCATCCGGCCGACTGAGCGCGGGTGCCCGCCTCGGGAGCGAAAAGCGTAATTTTACACCTCACGCCCGTTAGATCGCACCTCGAAGGGAAGGGCGGTCCTACCCTACAATAAAGGTGCAAGCAAATATAGGGAATGCGAGGGGTTAGACCATGAATAAAGGGAAAAGCAAGCGCGCGCTGGCGTACGGCGGCATGGCGATGTTCGTGCTCTTGGCCGGATGCGGCGGCAATGCGAACACCGAAAACACGAAAACGAATTCGAACGCGAGCGCAAACGCGCCGACGGAAAATGCGGCTGCGAACGTGCAGGAGGAAGCGCCGCCTGCCGAAAAGGTGAGCATCGTCGCCTACGCGTACCCGCCGGACAAAACCGCGGAAAACGCCGCGCTCGACGCCCGGATCAAACGGTTCACGGAGAAAAATCCGAATGTCTCCATCACGCCGAAATACTGGAAATACGAGAACTCGGAAATCGCGATCAAGATGGCGTCGAACAGCGCGCAGACCGAATTCACGACATGGGCGACGGAGGGCAAGCTGCTGACCGACAAGAAGTGGATCGCCGATCTGAGCGACTACATGGCGAGCTGGCCGTATGCGAAGGATTTGAACGCGTTCGCTACGAAGCCTTTCGTCATCGAGGGCAAGACATACGGCATTCCGATCGATGCCTACGGCATGACGATTACCGTCAACAAGAAAATCTTCGAAGACAAAGGCGTGCCGCTGCCGCCGATGGATTGGACGATGGAGGAATTCATCGAAGCGGCGAAATCCGTGAACGATCCGGCTAAAGGCATCGCGGGCTTCATCCCGATGGGCAAGGGCACGGAGGCCGGCTGGAACTGGACGAACTTCCTCTACACGGCAGGCGGCGACATCCAGACCGTGGCGGACGGCAAGGTGACGGCGGCGTTCAACAGCGAAGCCGGACTGAAAGCGCTTCAATTCTACAATGACCTGAAGGTCGCGGGCGTCATTCCGAAGCAGTGGGCGCTCGGCTACGGCGACGCGCTGGCGATGTTCAACCAAGGACGCGGCGCGATGGTCATGTGCGGCAGCGGCAACGCGCTGGACGGCGCGATCAACCAGGGCGGCATCAGCAAGGACGACGTCCTGATCTATCCGATTCCTTCCGTCTCCAAAGGCGGCAAGCATATCGGCGTGGCCGGCGGCAACTACAAGGTCATCAACGGCCTGGCCGACAAGGCGCAGCAGAAGGCCGCGTTCGACTTCGTCGTCGACGAGTACTTCACGCAAGAGTACCTGGACGCGATCGATCAGCAGATCGTCGACCAGAAATCCAAAAACCAAGTGTACGTTCCGCAGCTGATCAACTACTGGAACGACGACTCCGAATACGGCAAGAAGTATCAAGCGGTTCTGGATAAGCATGACAACGTCTATAAATATTCCCCTGAGCTGATCCAGCTGATGGAATCGAAGCCGGAAGCGACGTACGAGACGCAGGCCTACTATGCCGAGATGGCGAACGTCATCCAGAAAGTGCTGATCAGCAAAGGCGATCTGGATCTGCAGAAGCTGCTCGACGACGCGGCGGCCAAGGTGCAGAAGGAAAACTTCGATAAAGTCAAGGTTCAATAAGACCGGCAGGCAAGGGGGACCGAGCGGACAAAGTTCGGCGTCCCCCTTTTCGATTGCCCGCACGGGCGATTGCGGCGGAAAGGAAGGAGAAGGGATATGGCGATGCAAGTTCAACCGCAGGCGCCGGCGAAGGCGGATGCGCCCCTTGCCCATGCGAGCCTGGGCAGGCGAATGAAAAAATACGCGTGGGGAAGCTTGTTTCTGCTGCCGGCGGTACTGATTTTCTTGTTGTTCCTGTGGGTTCCGATCGCCAAAGGGATCGGGTACAGCTTCTATCAGGTCGATTTCGTCAATGGCAATACGTTTGTCGGATTGCAGAATTATCAAGAAGTGCTCGGAAATCCCGACTTTTATACGGCAATCAAAAACACGCTGTATTACATGGGGCTGGCGCTCGTCATCGGCTTCTGGGTGCCGATCGCGATGGCGATCGGGGTGTCGGAGCTGAAATGGTTCCGAGGTCCGGCGCGCATCATCGGCTATTTGCCGAGCATCATCCCGGCCATCGTGCTTTACGGCATGTGGCAATGGTTTTACGATCCGATCGGCCCGATCAACACATTCCTGAATTTCTTGGGCTTGCCGAGCTTTGACTTCTACAGCAAAGAACACGCCATGTTCTCGCTCGTCATCTTGGAAACCTGGCAAAATTTCGGGAGCGCGACATTGATCTATATCGCAGGGCTGTCCGCCATTCCGAAGGACATGTACGAGGCGGCCGAGCTGGACGGCGCCGGCGTATGGGGACGGATCCGGTACGTGACCTTGCCGGGCATCAAAAATCTCATCCTGCTGCTGCTCGTGCTGCAGCTGATCTCCACCTCGCAAGCGTTCCAATCCCAGCTGATCATGTTCGGCGGCGGCCCGGACAACGGCACGCTGACCTATCTGCTGCTGACGACGCGCGAAGCGTTCACGTACTTCAACTTCGGCAAGGCGAGCGCGATGGGCGTCTTGATGTTTGTGTTCCTCGTCGTCTTCTCGCTGCTTACGATCAAGCTCAGAAAAGGAGATGATGCCGCATGAAGGCCGAGCAGGAGCGGGCGATCATGTCCCGCTATGATTTTCGCAAGCCGGCCGTCCGGGTAATCTACGGCTTCGTCGTGCTGGCGATCGCGCTCATCTCGGTGTCGATGCTGTACCCGTTCGTCAATACCGTGCTCAACTCGCTCAAGTCGACGCAGGAGTTTTTCGAGTTTCCCGCGCCGTTTTTCCCGAGCGAGTGGCACTGGAGCAATTACAAGGAATCGTTCGGCTACCTGAACATCCCGATGCATTTCAAAAACACCTTGCTCATCTTCGTCGGCAACACCGTCTTCTCGCTGGTCGTCCTCGGCTTGGCCGCTTACGGCTTGTCGCATATGCAGGTGCCGTTCAAAAAAGCGGTGACGCTCTACTTCATGTGCACCCTGCTCATTCCGGCCGCGTCGTACTTGATCCCGAACTTCTTGAACCTGAAGGATCTGGACCTCTTGAACCGATACTGGGCGTTCTGGCTGCCGGCAGGCGCCAATGCCTTTTATCTCATGCTGCTCAAAAACTTCTTCGACGGCATCCACAAGGAAATGCTGGAGGCGGCCCGCATCGACGGCGCTTCCGAGCTGCGGAGCTTCGCGATGATCGCCGTTCCGCTGTCCATGCCGATCCTCATCACGATCACGATGCTCGGATTCTCCACGACCTGGAACGACTTCTACTGGTCCAGCCTCGTCATGCAGGAGGACATGCAGCCGCTCGCCGCGGCGATCTATACCAAAATCATTTATGCCGGCTCCACGATCAACTGGAACGTGCGGTTCGCAATTCTGTCGATGACGCTGCTGCCGCCGGCGGTCATCTTCCTGTTCTTCCAAAAGTATATCGTCGGCGGCTTGAGCGCCGGCGCCGTCAAAGGATGAAAAGCGGGCCTGGCCTCGCATAAAAAAGCCGCTTCCCAAGAGGGAGCGGCTTCATCTTTTGGCGGGCGCGGATCTTACACCTGGAGCAGCTTGACCAGCTTGTCCGCATCGAGCCGATTGCCGACGTAGAAGTCGCCGAAATCGCCGTAGCGGGCGCTCACTTCGTCGAAGCGCATCTCGTACACGAGCTTCTTGAACTGCAGCGCGTCCTCCGCGAACAGCGTCACGCCCCACTCCCAGTTGTCGAAGCCGACGGAGCCGCTGATGATCTGCTTGACCTTGCCGGCGTACTGACGGCCGATCATGCCGTGGCTGCGCATCATCGCGCGGCGCTCGTCCATGCTCAGCATGTACCAGTTGTCGCCGCCGTCGCGGCGCTTGTTCATCGGGTAGAAGCAGATGTGGCGGGCCTTCGGCAGCGTCGGCTTGAGGCGCGCGACGATGTCGGGATTGGACATCGGGTCCTCGCCCGGCTTGCTCATGTAGTTCGACAGCTCGACGATGCTGACGTACGAATACGCCGGCTTCGTGAACGCGGCGAGCGGGCTCTTGTTGAAGCTGGTCTCGAGCTCATTCAGCTCCTCGAGCGTCTCGCGCAGGTGCATGAGCACGAAGTCCGCCTTCTGGCCGACGATGGCGTAGAACGCCGTGCTGCCCTGGCGCTGCTCCTCCTGGGCGCTCCAATCGGCGAGCATCGACTGGATCGCGTCCAGCGCGGCGGCTCGCTCTCCTTCTCCGGCCTGCTTCCAGGCTTGCCAGTCGATCGTGCGGAAATCATGGAGGACGTACCAGCCCTCCAGCGTTTGTGCGGCATCACTCATCGTTGCATGGCTCCTTCCTTCATTAAAGGGAGCGGCGTACGCTCCCGAATTTCGCTCGTAGATCCATTCCCCATTGTAGCCGATCCACCCGTCTTCGTCGAGCCGGACGGCCTTTTGCAAATTGACTTGCCAGGGGGCTTGGCATAAACTGAAAAGGAACGCTAGCCGAAGGGATGATTGGCCGCATGCTTCAAATCGTGATTGCGATGGTGTTGTTTTTTGTCATGATGTTCGGGATCGGCTTCATTCTCAACATGCTGATGAAGACGACTTGGTTCCCCATCTATCTGTTCGTCATCGTGCTGGTGCCGCTTTACATATGGTCGACCTGGGATCACGCCGCTACCTTCAGCGCCAACCTGGCGGAGTTCACCTTCATCGACTGGCTGCCCGTCGTCGCGGCGCTTGTCGGCGCCTACGTGAGCGGCTACGCCATCCGCGCCCTGCGGATCGGCGGCTACAAGATGTTCTAGGGCGCAGGCCGGACAGGCGGCCCGCTTTTCCAGACGGTTCCACCGGAGCCGTGGGAGGAGCGGGCCGTCCTCTTTTTCGGCGACGCCTCCGGGAGACGCAAATGGCAAAAGGAGGCCGCCGCTTTCTCGTGGCGAATGCTGTCGGATGCGGCCGCTCTATGATAAACTGATAGGACGAAAAACGGATTTGAACGGAGGAGAGGCACGCCCATGCGCATCGGAAGCAAGCTGGCTTTTACCGAGCATCACCGGTTCTGCGTCTACCGGGGCTTCGCGCTGAGCCCGCTCGACCAGCGGATGCTCGCGCTCATCTATCAGCCGATGACCGGCGGAGCGGCCTCTTCTCTGTATCAGCTCCTGTACCATCAAGTGGACGAGGGCTACAGCGGCTACTCTCCGATGGACGCGCAGCGCAGGCTGTTCCTCGGGCTCGGGCTCGATCCGAGCGAATCGGGACGCCGCGAGCTCATGCGCTGCGCCTCCGTGCTGGAGGCGCTCGGCCTGCTGACGACCTGCCGGCTGTTCCTGCCGGGGCAGGAGGAGGTCGTCTACGAGTACGAGCTGCATGCGCCGCTGTCTCCGGCGGAGTTTTTCCGCAGCCAGCATCTCAGCATGCTGCTGCGCGACAAGGTCGGCAAGTACGGCGTCGTCGCGCTCCAGGAGACGCTGCTGCGGCGAGAGCCGGACGAGCTGGCGCAGCATGAGCTGCAGAGGGAGAATATCTCGATGCCGTTCTACGAGCTGTTCCGCCTGAGCGCCGCCGTGGACGCCGAGCTGGAGCAGGCGCTGGAGGAGTCCGCGCCTCTCCGGCAGCCGCCGGAGCCTGTCGCCCAGCCGGGAGCGGGCATCGAGTACGGCGACATTCTGTACCGCTTCCCCCGCGGCTCGCTCAACCGGCCGTTCGTGGAGCGGATGCGCGGGGACAAGGACGCGCTCGCCCAGCTCAACTACATCGCCTACAAATACGAGCTCGGTCCGGCGGATCTATGCCGCCTGCTCGACGAGGAGGACGCCTTCGACCGGCGCGGCGGCATCCAGACCGACGCGCTGCAGCTCAAGGCGGCCCAGCTGCATCGGCAGGACCGCAAGCGCGAGGAGGAGCGGCGCGCCGCCGGGTCGCGCCTGCAGGAGGAGGCCGACGCCGAGCTGCCGGAGCAGGGCGTGCAGGCCGAGCATTACTTGCCGGTGCCGTCCCAGCTGACGGGACGCTGCGACATCCAGCAATACAACATGCTCATGCGCAACGAGCCGCATACCCGCTTCCTGAAGCGTTTCTTCCCCGGAGCGGTGCCGGACTGGATCGAGCGGCAGTTCGAGCGCATCGACCTGCACTATCGGCTGCCGGCCCCGGTCATCAACGTGCTCGTGCATTATGTGTTCGGCATGAAGGGCTCGGCGCGGGTGACCAAGACGTTCATCGAGGCGGTCGCTTCGAACATGCTCGTGCAGCAGGTCGACGAGTTCGAAAAGGCGGTGCTGTACGTGCGCAGCCAGACCGAGCTCGAGCGCAGCAAGGAGGCGGCCGAAGCCTCAGGCGCGGCCAAGCCGGCAGGACGCGCCGCCGCCGGAGCGAGAAGCGCGGGCGGGTATCGGCGCGGAGCCGGCCAGCCGCGCAAGCCGGTGCTGCCGGTCGTCGGCGACGATGCCGCGCCGGAGCCGGAGATCAGCGATGAGGAGCTGGAGGAGATGCGCAAGCTCGCGCGCAAGCTCGACGGGCGCTAGCGCAACGAGCCGATCCGAACGAAGGAGGTGGAAGCAATGGAATCGCTGCGCGATCTGCTGAAGAGCATGCCCGGCGGCAGCAAGCTGCGCGCCCGCGCGCAGGAGCAGCTGGACGAGCTGATGCGCGAGCCTAAGGTGCGGAGGCTGATGGAGCAGCATCCGGAGCTGGACGAGGACGTGCTGCGGCGCAACTCCAATCTGGTGTACCAATACGTGCGCGAGCATCGGAGCTGCGAGAGCTGCCCGGGACTCGATCGCTGTCCGAACGATTTCCAGGGCCACTACACGCTGCTGTCAACCGAGACGGTCGCGGACGAGCTGCGGCTGATCGACCGCAAGACGGCCTGCCGCAAGTTCATCGCGCGCCGCAACGAGGAGCAGATCCGCTCCCGCATCCGCAGCTTCTACGTCAGCGAGCGCACGCTGGAGAGCGCCTACTCGGCGGACGAGATTCTGATGAAGGACCGCGCCCGCTCGACGGCGGTCATGAAGGTGCTGGAGTACATCCGCCGGACCAAGGAGCAGGGCCTGCAGCCCGAAGGGCTGTACCTGACCGGCTCGTTCGGCACGGGCAAGACGTTCCTGATGAGCTATCTGCTCAGCGAGCTCGCCAAGAACGGCTGCTCCGGCGTCATCGTCTACATGCCGGACTTCGTCGAGGATCTCAAGGCGATGTTCGGCGAGCCGGGCAAGCTCAAGGAGACGATCGACCTGATGAAGGAAGCCGACATCCTCGTCTTCGACGACATCGGCGCCGAGAATCTGAGTCCGTGGGTGCGCGACCATGTGATGGGCTCGATCCTCAACTATCGGATGGAGCGCAAGCCGACCTTTTATACGTCCAATCATGCGCTGGACGACCTGGAGCAGCATTTCAGCTTCACGAGCAAGGACGGCGAGGAGTATCACAAGGGTCGGCGCCTGATGGACCGGATCCGTCCCTTCGTCGAGGTCGTGCATGTCAAAGGCACGAACAAGCGCGGCCGCAAGGACAGCGCCGAGGAATAGAAGACAAGCCGCTTTTTTCGATCCGCTTGCCGGACGGAAAGAGCGGCTTTTTTTGATCCTCCGTAAAGATGCCCGCGGGCTGCCGCGCTTCGTCGCGCCTAGAGCAGCTTGAGGATGGCGATTCCGTCGTCTCCGAGTCGTCGGAGCTGTGCGGAAAAACCGCGCAACTCGGGTCGAACGGGTGCCGGACGGGGGAGTTGCGCGGAAAAACCGAGTAATTCGGCTCGAATGGGTGCCGGACGGGGGAGTTGCGCGGAAAAACCGAGTAATTCGGCTCGAATGGGTGCCGGACGGGGGGAGTTACGCGGAAAAACCGAGTAATTCGGGGCGAACGGGTCTCGGACGGGGGGAACTGTCAGCCGTGCCATTGGATTGCGGATGGCCGAGCGAAGCGGCAGAGCGAACCAAACCGGAAAGCGAAGCGGACGGGGGCTTGTGGAGAAGCGGCAGCGTTTCCCTTGGAGGCCGGATTCCTTCCTTTTTGAAAAATTGAATCAAAGGAATCTGGGCTCCAGGGAGATCGGAACGAGTCCCCGCTCCGCGAAGCGGGTGCCGGTTTCAAATGCTGCTCCGCGAAGCGGGCGCTCTCGATGTCAGTCCCCGCTCCGCGAAGCGGGTGCCGATTTCATATACGCTCCGCGAAAGCGGGCGCTGTTTCCGATGCCCGCTCCCCGAAGCGAGAGCCGGGCCCTCGTTTCAATTTCCCGCCGCGTTATCCCTTATAAGCTCTCCTTATGCGTTGCATAAATCCGGTTGAAAAATCCGTTGACACGGATAGGAATAGGCTGGTATGATTCGTTTCATAAACCAACTAAACAACTGGGAATTGACGGCTTGTTACCGGACCACCGGCATGAGCGCGGATCGACCAAAAAACCAAGGGGTGTGTCCATCATGTCCAAAAGAAACTCGCTCTCCAAGTGGCCTGTCCTGCTCCTCACGGCTTCGCTCGCTCTCGGTCTGACCGCATGCGGGTCCGGCAACAACGCTGCAAATTCGGCAGGAAGCGGCGGCGCCGCGAACGCGCCGGCTGAAAATACGGCTGCGAATGCCGGCGCGACGGAAGCGCCGGCGCCGAAGGATCCGGTCGAGCTGCTGAACGTCTCCTACGATCCGACGCGGGAGCTGTATGTGTCCTTCAACGCGGCGTTCGCGAAGTACTGGAAAGACAAAACCGGTCAGGAAGTAACCGTGAAGCAGTCGCACGGCGGCTCCGGCAAGCAGTCGCTGTCGGTCATCGGCGGCCTCAAGGCCGACGTCGTGACGCTGGCGCTCGGCTACGACATCGACGCGATCGCCGAGAAAGGCCTGCTGAACAAGGACTGGAAGGGCAAGTTCGAGGACAACAGCGCGCCGTACACGTCGACGATCGTCTTCCTCGTCCGCAAGGGCAATCCGAAAGGAATCAAGGACTGGAGCGATCTCGTGAAGGACGGCGTTCAGGTCATCACGCCGAACCCGAAAACGTCCGGCGGCGCCCGCTGGAACTACCTGGCGGCATGGGGCTACGCGCAAAAGCAGGACGGCGGCGACGAGGCCAAGACGAAGGAATTCATCAAGAAGCTGTTCCAGAACGTGCCGGTGCTCGATTCCGGAGCCCGCGGCTCGACGACGACGTTCACCGAGCGGGGCATCGGCGACGTGCTCCTGGCATGGGAGAACGAGGCGTTCCTGTCCCAAAAGGAGCTCGGCGACAAGTTCGAGATCGTCTATCCTTCGCTCAGCATCCTGGCGGAGCCTCCGGTCGCGGTCGTCGACAAGGTCGTCGACAGCAAGGGCACGCGCGAGGTGGCGGAAGAGTACCTGAAGTATCTCTACACCGACGAAGGCCAGAAGATCGCCGCCGACAACTTCTACCGTCCGATCAACCCGGATATCGCCGCCCAGTACAAGGACACGTTCAAAGACCTCGAGCTGCTGCAGATCGACAAGGACTTCGGCGGCTGGGCGGAAGCGCAGAAGAAGCACTTCGCCGACGGCGGCACGTTCGACGAGATCTACACGCCGGGCTCCAAGTAAGCTGAGCGGACCGACCGCGCTATCCTACCGTTACAGGAGCTGACTTCACATGAAAGGTTCCCGGTCTCGCAGCGTGCTGCCGGGCTTCGGCCTCACGATGGGCATCACGGTGCTGTATCTCGGCATCATCGTCCTCATCCCGCTGGGCTGCATCTTCCTCAAGACGTCCGATTTGAGCTGGGGCGAGTTCTGGACGACCGTGACCGCCCCGCGGGTGATGGCTTCCTACCGGATCAGCCTGCTCACCTCGCTTGCCGCCGCTCTCGTCAACCTGCTGTTCGGGCTGATCGTCGCCTGGGTGCTCGTGCGCTACCGGTTTCCGGGGCGCAAGCTGCTCGACAGCCTCGTCGACCTGCCGTTCGCGCTGCCCACGGCGGTCGCCGGCGTCGCGCTCACGGCGATCTACGCCCCGAACGGCTGGATCGGCCAGTGGCTCGAGCCGCTCGGCCTGAAGGTCGCCTTCACGCCGCTCGGCATTACGATCGCCCTGATCTTCATCGGCCTGCCGTTCATCGTGCGGACCGTGCAGCCCGTGCTTGAGGATCTCGACAAGGAAATCGAGGAGGCGGCGGTCATGCTCGGGGCGGGACGTTGGCGCACGGTGCTGCGCGTCGTGCTGCCGGAGCTGACGCCGGCGCTGCTGACCGGCTTCGCGCTCGCCTTCGCCCGCGGCATCGGCGAGTACGGCTCGGTCGTCTTCATCTCCGGCAACATGCCGATGAAGACCGAGATCGCGCCGCTGCTCATCATGACCAAGCTGGAGTCGTTCGAGCTCGAGCAGGCGACGGCGATCGCGGTCGTGCTGCTCGTGATGTCCTTCGCCATGCTGCTCGTCATCAACTACATCCAGTGGCGCGCCAGCCGGCGCGCCCTGGCGGAATAGGAGGGATCGCCCATGGCAGGCGGAATCGCCACCTCCCGCTCCGTCCGCAAGCCGGCTCCGGCCGACATCGGCCGTCCGACTTCGGAGCCGGCCGCCGTCCGCTGGCTGCTGATCGGCATCGCCGTGCTGTTCCTGACGCTGATCGTGCTGCTGCCGCTCATCACCGTGTTCGTCGAAGGGCTCAAGCACGGCTGGGAAGTCTACCTGAGCGCGCTCATCGACCCCGACGCCGTGTCGGCGCTCAAGCTGACGCTGCTCGTCGCGGCGATCGCGGTGCCGCTCAACACGGTGTTCGGCATCGCGGCCTCCTGGCTCATCGCCAAGTTCAGCTTCCGCGGCAAGAGTCTGCTGCTCAGTCTCATCGATCTGCCGTTCTCCGTGTCGCCGGTCATCGCCGGCTTCATGTTCCTGCTGCTGTTCGGCGCCCAGGGCTACCTGGGGCCGTGGCTGGACGAACGCGGCCTGCAGGTCGTGTTCGCTCCGCCGGGCATCGTGCTGGCGACGATGTTCGTCACGTTCCCGTTCGTCGCCAGAGAGCTGATCCCGCTCATGCAGGCTCAGGGCATTCAGGAGGAGGAGGCGGCGGCCACGCTCGGCGCCAAGGGCTTCCGCATTTTCTGGAGCGTCACCTTGCCGAACATCAAGTGGGGCCTGCTGTACGGCCTCGTGCTCTGCAACGCCCGCGCGATGGGCGAGTTCGGAGCCGTCTCGGTCGTCTCCGGCCATATCCGGGGCGAGACGAACACGCTGCCTCTGCATGTCGAGATTTTATACAATGAGTACCAGTTTTCCGCATCGTTCGCGGCGGCGTCGCTGCTCATGCTGCTCGCGCTGCTGACGCTCGGGGCGAAAAGCCTGGTCGAATGGAAGACCGCTCAGCGGAATCAAGATCTGGAGGGATGAATCATGGCGAAGCCGGTGGAATTGGATGAAGCGTGGCTCGATCGGATCGCAGATCAGGTCAACGGTCTGGAATACGGCTCGGTGCTCATCACCGTGCATGACGGGCGGATCGTGCAGATCGACCGGACGGAGCGCAAGCGGTTCGAAGCTGCCGCGGCACGGCAGCAAGGAACGGCCGCCTCTGCCCAAGGATGATTTCGACGGCAGCGCGGGTCGACTCAAAAAAGGACAGGAGCGGATTTCCGCTCCTGTCCTTTTTTTGACTCGACGAGGCCGTCCGGCAGGCGCTACGCCCGCTGGACGGCGATGCTGGAGCTTGATTTGCGGAATGGTTACTTGGCGTCCTCCAGATCGATCTCCTTCCTGACGATGCCGGCTCCAGGCAGGATCGCCTTTCGGCGCCTCGCGGCTGCCGGGCTGAGATAGCCGAACGATGCGGCTGCGGTCAGCGTCGCGACAGCGACGGCTGCGGCACCGATCCCGCTCGTGGCCGCCAGCGAAGAGCTCTTTACGGCCAATCCGCCGAGGCCGGCTCCGGCTGCCATGCCGAGCTGGAGCATGGAGCTGTTGAGGCTCAGCATGATGCCGGCCGCTCCAGGCGCCAGCGTGAGCAGATGATACTGCTGGGTCGGACCCGACGACCAGGCCGCTATGGACCAGAGCATGAGCAGCGGAACGACGATGGCGGCAGAGTCGGCGAACAGGAACAGCAGCAGCAGGAAGATCGAGTGGAGAACCATGCCGCCGACCAGCATGCGGGGGAAGCCCCACCGGTCCGTGCCGAAGCCCCCGAGCTGGGAGCCGATCAGGGCGGCGATGCCGAGCGCGAACAAGGCGATGCTCACGCTTCGATCGCTCATTCCCGTCACGTCCAGCAGGAAGGGAGAGATGTAGGTATATGTGATGGAATAGCCGCCGATC
Source organism: Paenibacillus sp. FSL W8-1187 (assembly GCF_037965485.1). Taxonomy (NCBI): domain Bacteria; kingdom Bacillati; phylum Bacillota; class Bacilli; order Caryophanales; family Paenibacillaceae; genus Paenibacillus; species Paenibacillus sp. FSL W8-1187. The sequence goes on along the minus strand of NZ_CP150181.1, from coordinate 4,263,559 downwards.
CAGAAAAACGTGATCAGGAGTCCGATGGCGACCCTCGGATTCGCCAGCAGCTTCAGCTGCTCCCTTAGCGGAGCCGGCTTCTCTCCGTCGGTCGACGGAACCGCATAGATCACGAGCAGGATCGCGAGCAGGCCGAGCAGGCCGATGGCTCCGAACACGAGATTCCAGTCGTACGCGGAGGCGATGAGCCGGCCCAGCGGCACGCCGATGATCAGCGACATGCTGAAGCCCATGACGAGCGTCGCGATGGCGCGGCCCTGCTTGTCAGGCGGGGCGAGCTTGGAGGCGACCGTCATCGCGGTGACGATGAAGACGCCGCTGCTGAGAGCGAGAATGATGCGGGAGACGATCAAGGCTCCGTAGCCGGTGAACGCGAGCGCGGCGAAGTTGCCGGCGGCGAAGACGGCGAGGGAGACGATCATGAGCTTTTTGCGGTCGGCCTTGGCCGCGGCGGCCAGCAGGAAAGGAGTTCCGAAGGCATAGGCCAGGGAGTAGACGGTGATCAGCTGGCCGGCTGCGGCGAGCGAGACTCCGATATCGGCGGCGACCTGATCCAAGATTCCGGCGATAATGTATTCCGACGTGCCGACCAGAAAGCTGACGATGGCCAGCATATAGATTTTCCATTTCCAGCTTGCCGTCATTTTTCTCCAGCTCCTATTTGTTTATATTTCTAAAAATATCGAAATAATAGCCATGAAGTTATATTTCCATATATGTCGAAATAAAAGGTGAAGAAAAATTACTCCAGCAAATAAGGAGCATACTTGCGGGCGATCTCTTTGTTGACGCTGTAATAAATGTACGTTCCGTCCTTGCGCTGCTTCAGCAAGCCGCTTTCCGTCAGCTGCTTGAGGTGGTGGGAGAGCGTGGAGCCGGCGACAGAATCGAGCTTGCCGCTGATGTCGGAGCAGCAGAGGTTCTGTTCTTCCGTGAGCAGCATGGCGATTTTTATGCGGGTCGGTTCTCCGAGAGCTTTGTAGACCTTGACGGCTTGCTTGACGTCCTCGTTGTCCTCGACCATGTCATCCCCGCCTTTCCCAATAGTTCTATAAAGATAGAAATAAACTACCATAGACGCCTCGCCGGCGCAAGAAGGACCTTGAAAAAATGAATACCCTCCTGGCCGAGGGCCGGAGGGTTGAGTTGGATGGGGTAGCGGAACGTTAATCGATGATGTATTTGACAATCACCATGATGATATAGGCGACGGTCATAAAGCCGATCATGCCGCCGAATCCGAACACGAGATCCTTCAGGTCGTCTCGCGGTTCCTCGTTCACATGCTCGCGCGGGTCTCTGACGTTGACGTTCTCCATAGTGCGTCCTCCTCGCTTCAATATCGCTGTCCTGCCGCCGGCGCGGCGGAGTCCATGGCCGGGGGCCAGCACCTCACGTGACAACTTCTCCTAGTAGTATACCCAGACTCCGGAACTTATGTAAAGGCGAATTTTGCCTGTCCGGCTCGGATGGAAGCGATTGCCGCCGAGCGGCCGCCAGCCCTTGCGGACAGGCGGGGACTGACTCGCCGAAGCCCCCTGTGCTACAATAGAAGGTACGGCAATCCAGCGGATGCGCCGCGAAAAGGAGGCCTCTGGACGATGGACCACATCAAGGGCAAGCTCGCCCTGCTGCCCGATCAGCCGGGCTGCTATCTGATGAAGAACGGGGAAGGCACCATCATCTACGTCGGCAAGGCGAAGGTGCTGAAGAACCGGGTGCGCTCGTATTTCAACGGCACCCACAACGGCAAGACGCAGCGTCTCGTCTCGGAGATCCGGGACTTCGAATATATCGTGACGGCAAGCAACATGGAAGCGCTCATCCTCGAGTGCAACCTCATCAAGCAGTACCACCCGCGCTACAACGTCCTGCTCAAGGACGACAAGACGTTCCCGTACATCAAGATCACGAGCGAGAAGCATCCGAAGCTCGAGGTGACGCGGCGGATCGTCAAGGACAAGGGGAAATATTTCGGCCCCTATCCGAACGCCTATGCGGCGCAGCAGACGAAAAAGCTGCTCGACCGGCTGTATCCACTGCGCAAGTGCAACACCTTGCCGGACAAGGTGTGCCTCTACTATCATCTCGGACAATGCATCGCTCCATGCGAGTACGACATCGAGCCGGGCACGTACGAGGCGATGGTGCAGGAGATCGCGCGCTTCCTGAACGGCGGCCAGGACGAGGTCAAGGCGGAGCTGCAGCGCAAGATGGCGGCCGCGGCGGAGGCGATGGAGTTCGAGCGGGCCAAGGAATACCGCGACCAGATCCAGGCGATCGACGCCGTCATGGAGAAGCAGAAGATCACGCTGTCCGATGCGCTCGACCGCGACGTGTTCGGCTATGCGACCGACAAGGGCTGGATGTGCGTGCAGATCCTCTACATGCGCGGCGGCAAGCTGATCGAGCGGCGCACGACGTCGTTCCCGTATTACGGCGAGGCGTATGACGATTTCATGACGTTCGTGACCCAATATTACAGCGACAACCCGGCGTTGCCCAAAGAAATCCTGCTGCCGCTGCCAGGCGCCTCCGCGGCCGTCAAGGAAGGCGAGGCGGACGCCGGGGAAAGTCTCGCTGCGTCCGCTTCTGCCGCGGACTCGGCGGCAGAAGCGGACGGCCTCGCGGAGCCGGAGCCGGAATCGGACGGCGCGGACCCGGCCCCGGGCTCGGCCGCCGACGAGGTGAGGGCCTCGCTCCAGAGCTGGCTCAAGGTGAAGGTGCATTTGCCGCAGCGCGGCCGCAAGCGCGAGGTCGTAGCGATGGCCGAGGGCAACGCCAAGGTGACGCTCGACGAGAAGTTCAAGCTGATCGAGCGCGACGAGGAGCGCAGCGTCAAGGCTCAGGCGGGCCTCGCGGCCTATTTGGGAATGACCGACATCCGCCGCATCGAGGCGTTCGACAACTCCAACATCCAGGGCACGAACCCGGTATCCGCGATGGTCGTGTTCACCGACGGCAAGCCGGACAAGAAGGAGTATCGCAAATACAAGGTGCGCACGGTGCAAGGGCCGGACGACTACGAGACGATGCGCGAGGTCATCCGCAGGCGCTACGAGCGGGTGCTCAAGGAAGGGCTGCCGCTGCCGGATCTGATCGTCGTCGACGGCGGGCGGGGTCAGATCAGCGCGGCCAACGACATCCTCGAGAACGAGCTCGGGCTGCAGGTGCCGGTATGCGGTCTCGTCAAGGACGCCAAGCACAAGACGGCGCAGCTCATGGTCGGCGACCCGCCCGAGCCGGTGACGCTGCCGCGCGACAGCCAGGAGTTCTACCTGCTGCAGCGCATCCAGGACGAGGTGCACCGGTTCGCGATCTCGTTCCACCGCGAGCAGCGCGGCAAGTCGATGACCGAGTCGCGCCTCGACTCGATTTCCGGCATCGGGGAGAAGCGGCGCAAGCAGCTGCTGCGGCATTTCGGCTCGCTCAAGAAGATCCGCGAGGCGAAGGCCGAGGACTTCCGTCCGCTCGGCATCGGCGACAAGCTCGCAGAGCGCATCGTCGAGGCGCTGCGCGAGGAGTAGCGGCGAGGGCGGCCGGCCAGCAAAAAGAGACGAAGCGGGAGGGAGTCCGCTTCGTCTTTTTCGTCTGCGCCGGCCGCGTCAGGCCGGCGGCGGATAGGCGGCCGCGCGCCTTTGCAGGCCGTACCGCCGCATCAGCCACGCGACGGCGATCGGCGCGACGATGTAGATGACGCCGGCGACCGTCTCGGCCGGACGGCCGGTCATGAACAGGGACATCGACATGAGCACGCTGTTCATGACCGCATGGGTGAAGACGGCGGTGAAGAAGCCGAATTTCAGGAACAGGTACGAGAACAGCAGGCCGAGGATCGTCAGCTCGATGAGCCTCGTCGTCGACGGATAGATCGGGTAGGTGACATGGCCGAGCGCCCAGATCACCGTCGGGATGAGCGAGGCGAGGAACGGATTTTTGATCCATTTCATCAGCAGGCCGATGCCGAACAGCCGGTACACCGCCTCCTCCTGGATGGCGGCGCACCATGCGAGCAGCGGCATGAGCCAGAGCGCCGCCATGTTGTACGGCGACTGGGTCACGTCCGTCGTCGCCCAGGCGCCTGTGGCGGCCGAGAGACCGCCGAGGATGAGCGTCTGCAGGCCGAGCAGCAGGAAGGCGAACGCGTAGGAAAGCTTCATCGCGCTCCACGCCTCGGCTCCGAAGCCGGGCTCCGAGCCGGCGGTCCAGAGCGGCCGGCCCTGGGCTCGCCACAGCCCGTCTCCGGCCACGAGCGAGAAGTACGCTCCGACCGCCATGACGAAGGTGAGCGCCGTCATGAAGACGAGCTGGGCCATCGCCGCCAGCTCTGCGTTGACCTCGCCCCCGTAGATCGCCCGCAAGCCGTCCAGCAGATTGAAGTTGTTGATTGTGTAGAAGGCGAGGAAGACCAGCGCCAGCGCCCAGCCCCGGCGGAACGACGTGAAGCGCCTCATGACGATGGCGTAGACGATGGCCAGCAGCGTCATGATACCGGACGGCAGCAGATTGCCGAGCAGCGACAATTGCTCGCCGAGCCGGTCCTGCTCCATCGTATAGGCGGCGTAGGAGGCAGGGACCTCGTAGACGGGCTGGAAGCGGGTCAGCCTGATCTCGCCCTCCAGGCGCTCGCCGGCGGCGAGGACGATCAGGCCCGCTTCGCCGACGGTGATCGCCGCCGCCTCGTAGCGGACGGAGCCCTCTTTGGCCGGGCCCGAGCGTCGCAGCTGGCCGAGTCCGAGCTCGTCGGCCTGTCGCTGGACCGTCCGGTCCAGCGCCTCGCCCTCCAGCGCGGAGCTTCCTCCGTCGCCTCCGGTCGGACCGAGCACCTGCTTCCAGCCGACGAGCTTGCCGCTCGTCATGCCGATCTCGACGAGCAGCCGCCGGCCGTCGTCGAAGTTCTGCGTCACCTGCCAGACATCGACGGGCACCTTGAGTCCGGCGCTGCTGTCCAGCGTCTTGCCCAGCTTCTCCTTCGCCACATAGCCCGCCATCAGCCTGTCGGCCTGATGGACCGCGTGGGCGTTCTGGGGCAGCGCGCGCAGCTGCTTCTGGGCAAAGTCGGCCGCAGCCGCCATCGCCTGCCCGCGGCTGACCGGGTGGACCGGCTCGCTCTCCGCGCCGACTCCGGCTGCCGAGGGGATGACCTGCAGCAGCAGGAATAAAGCGGCTCCGATTGCGCCACACCAAACGTATCTTCGAAAAGCCTGGTCAAGATGGGATGAATTCATCGAAGTCCTCCTTGCTGATGGCGCTGCCTGGTTGGATCCATGGTTTAACCTTACCACAGCGGCTTTCCTTTTATCCATGCCGCCCGGCCGCGCGGACGAGCCAGCGGGCAAAAGAGCGAGCGCGGAGGGGCTAGCATCCTCCGCAATGTCCGCCAGCCTCCAAAAACGAAGCAAATCGGCCGCCAACGCCTGCGGACGCATTTGGTAACCTGTCCTTTATCCTATATAATCAAATCCGATCCTATAGAACTTTAAACTGCCGAATTCCGGACGACAAGCGCCGGGAACGGGGGAACCAGCGCGGACGGCGGCTCGTGGAGCCGGACAGCCGATCCGCAGGGGTGAATTCCGCTCGGAACTTTTCCGGGGGGATAGGGCGGCCGTCACGCCCGAATCCGTCAGCTAACCTCGGAGGCTTCCATGACAGGACTCACACAGGCGCTGGGCACCGGGTGTTTCCGGTGCCTATTTGTCGTGTGCAAAAAAAGGAGAATGGCCGCCTATGACCGCTTGGAGGCTGCAGCTGAGGCAGCTGCTCATCCCTTCCCCGCCGAGGATTCTGATCGCCGGCTTCGCTTTCATCATCGCGCTCGGCTCGCTGCTGCTGATGCAGCCGTTCGCGACCGCGGACGGCCTGGGGACGCGCTGGATCGACGCGCTGTTCACGGCGACATCCGCTACCTGCGTCACGGGCCTCGTCGTCGTCGACACCGGAACGCATTATTCGCTGGCGGGCCAGCTCATCATCCTGGTGATGATCCAGATCGGCGGACTCGGCTTCATGACGATGGCGACGCTGTTCGCGCTCGTGCTGCGCAAGCGCATCTCGCTCAAGGAGCGGCTGCTGCTGCAGGAGGCGATGAACCAAGGCTCGATGGAGGGCATCGTACGGCTGATCCGCCGCGTCCTTTTGTACTCGCTCGTCATCGAGGGCTGCGGCGCGCTGCTGTATGCGCTGCGCTTCCTGTCCGACATGCCGCCCGGGCAGGCCGTCTATTACGGCATCTTCCATGCGGTGTCCATGTTCAACAACGCCGGCTTCGACATCATGGGCAACTACAGCAGCATGACCGCCTATGTCGCGGATCCGCTCGTCAATCTCGTCACCGTCTCGCTCGTCATCCTCGGCGGCCTCGGCTTCATCGTCCTGTCCGATCTGGTCGACTTCCGCAGGCATCGGCGGCTGACGCTGCACTCCAAGGTCGTGCTGCTGACAAGCGGCGGCCTGGTGGCGCTCGGGACGGCCGTCATCTTCCTGTTCGAATACGGGAATGCCGGCACGATGGGACCGCTCGACCTCGGCGGCAAGCTGCTCGCGTCGCTGTTCCAATCGGTCGCGACGCGCACCGCCGGACCGAACTCGGTGGACATCGGAGCGCTGACCCAGGCGAGCCTGTTCTTCATGATCCTCCTCATGTTCATCGGAGCGTCGCCCGGCTCGACCGGCGGCGGCATCAAGACGACGACGTTCATGACGCTCGCGGCGGCGATGTGGGCGATGCTCCGGGGCAAGGAGGACATCGTGCTGTTCCGCTACCGGCTCGCCAAGGAGCGCATCCTCAAGGCGCTGACGATCACGATGCTGTCGATCGCCATCGTGCTCGCCTCGACGATGGTGCTCTGCACGCTCGAGGACCGCGACTTCCTGCGCATCCTGTTCGAGACGGTGTCGGCGTTCGGCACGGTCGGGCTGAGCACCGGCATTACGCCGGGGCTGCAGGATGTCAGCAAGCTCGTGATCAGCTTCGTCATGTTCGCCGGCAGGCTCGGCCCGCTGACGATGGCGTACGCTCTCCGGCCCAAGGCCAGCAAGGAATATTACAAGCATCCGGAAGGCAAGATCATCATCGGATAGGAAAGGAAAGAAAGAGAGACAATGGGTAAGGGAGCCAAAGGAAGTCAATTCTGCGTCATCGGACTGGGCCGTTTCGGATCCAGCCTCGGCAAGGAGCTCGTGCAGCTCGGCCATGAGGTGCTCGGCATCGACCGCAGCGAGGAGCTCGTCGACGATCTGAGCGGCACGCTCACGCATACCGCCTGCGCGGACTCGACGGACGAGGAGGCTCTGCGCGCGCTCGGCATCCGCAATTTCGACTGCTGCATCGTCGCCATCGGCGGGGATATCCAGGCCAGCATCATGACGGCGATCCTCGTCAAGGACGCCGGGGTCAAAAAGGTCGTCGTCAAGGCGGTCAGCGAGCTGCACGGGCGCGTGCTGGAGAAGCTCGGCGCCGATCGGGTCATCTATCCCGAGCGCGATATGGGCATCCGCGTCGCCCATCAGCTCGTCTCGCCGAACCTGCTCGACTACATCGAGCTGAGCTCCGATTACTCCGTGGCGGAGCTGTCCGTGCCGCGCTGCTTGGCGGGCAAGACGCTCGCCGACATCGATCCGCGCAAGCGGTTCGGCTGCAGCATCGTAGCCGTCAACAAGCCGCAAGGCATCATCATCGCGCCCAAGGCCGAGCAGGTGCTGGCCGAGCGCGACGTCATGGTCGTCATCGGCACGAACGAGGGGATCGAGGACTTCGAGAACATGGTCAGCGAGCGCTGACTGAGGGCATCCGGCTGCGGCGGACCGAGCCGGCAAGCGGCTACGGCTGGCCCGGCAGGCCGCTGCGGGCGCTCAGCGGCAAGCCTGAACGCGCCGCGTAGCCGGCCGCCGCTTCCGCGATCCATTGGCGGACGACAGGCTCGAGCAGCGACGGATCGCCGTGGATGAGCGAGGTCGTGCGCCGAGTCTTTTTCAGCTCCGGCAGCGGCACGAGCATGAGGTCGTTGTCCTCCGCCATCTGCGGCCGGATGTACGATCGCGGCAGCAGCGTCGCCGCTCCGCATGTATGCAGCAGGCGCAGGATCGCCTCGAAGGAGTCGATCTCCATGCGCACGTCGGGATGCAGGCGGAACTTGTCGAACAGCTCGTCGGTAAGCGTGCGGAACCAGGTTCCCTTGGAGAACAGGATCATCGGCAGCCCGTTCAGGTCGCCGATCGCGAGCTTGTCGGACAGCATGCGCCCGCGCGGCAGCACGAGCTCGAGATGGTCGTCGAACAGCTTCACGCAGTGCAGCTGCGGATCGTCGATGACGGATGCCACAAGGCCGAGCTCGATTTTCCGGTCCCGGACGAGCGAGACGATCTCGTGGGTCTTGCCGGTCACGGCCTTGATGTCGATCTCGGGATGGCTGGCGGTCAGCGCCTGGATGAGGTCGGGCAGCGTCGTCTGCAGCGTCGTCAGGCTGGCGCCGATCGTCAGCGTGAAGCGGTGGGTCTGCTTGAACTCGGCCAGCGTGAGCAGATACTGCCGATGCATTTGGCGCAGCTGCACGGCGTAGTCGTACGTCAGCTCGCCGATGCGCGTCAGCTCCAGGCGGCGTCCGACGCGGCGGAACAGCGGCGCTCCGAGCTCCTCCTCGAGCTTGGCGATCTTGCGCGAGAGGGCGGGCTGCGACAGGTTGAGCAGCGCCGACGCCTTGTTCATGCTCGACTGCTCGACGATGACGGCGAACAGCTGAAGATCTTCCTGCATCGCGTTCCATCCTTTCGGCGATCCGATTTGCTTATGCTCCTATGTTATAACATTGTATAAAAAATAAACAATATCTTTATAAGCGAAAAAAGGGTACGATGGGAACTGTGGCTAATCTGTGTCCGTCCTGAAGTCGGATGCTGTCGTGAATTGTTGACGCTCCCAAGAACGGGCTGTAAAATGGATAAGGTTTGTCCCTGACGATGATTACGCATTCAAACGGCTGGAAAGGAGAACGCATTATTTATGAAAGGAAATTCCTATTTGGCGCGCAAGCTCCACTCGCTGCTCGGGGTCGTTCCGCTCGCCCTGTTCCTCGTGAATCACGCCATCACCAACTACTCGGCGTTCGAGGGAGGCCCGGAAGGGTTCAACGAAAGCGTCGAGATGCTCAACGGCTTGCCGCTGATCTTCTTCCTGGAGATTTTCGGCATCTTCCTGCCGCTGATCTTCCACGGGGTATACGGCCTTTACGTCGCCTACCAGTCGAACTGGAACAACTCCCGCTTCCAATACGGACGCAACTGGGCGTTCACGCTTCAGCGCCTGTCGGGCGTCATTACGTTCATCTTCATCGTATGGCATGTCTATCAGACCCGCTACCAGGTGCTGATCGGCGAGCTGACGCATGAACAGCTCGGCCATCAGATGCATGAGATCTTCACGAATCCGGTCAGCGTCGTCCTGTACACGATCGGCGTCCTGGCCGCCGTCTTCCACTTCGCCAACGGCATGTGGTCCTTCCTCGTGAGCTGGGGCATCACCGTCGGCCCGCGCGCGCAGCGCATCTCCTCCTACATCTGGATGGGCGTCTTCGTCATCGTGTCGGCTCTGTTCCTGCTCTCGATCGCGGCCTTCCGCAGCGACGAGTTCGCGGAGACGGCAGCGGCCGTACGGACCTGGATCGGATAACACGATAGAGAAGGAGGACCCACTCACATGGCTAAAAACAACATCATCGTCGTCGGCGGCGGACTGGCCGGGCTCATGGCCACGATCAAGGCGGCCGAAGCCGGCGTCCACGTCAACCTGTTCTCCCTGGTGCCCGTAAAACGCTCGCACTCCGTGTGCGCGCAAGGCGGCATCAACGGAGCCGTCAATACGAAGGGCGAAGGCGACTCTCCTTGGGAGCACTTCGACGATACGGTCTACGGCGGCGACTTCCTCGCCAACCAGCCTCCGGTCAAGGCGATGTGCGAGGCCGCTCCCGGCATCATCCACTTGATGGACCGCATGGGCGTCATGTTCAGCCGCACGCCGGAGGGCCTGCTCGACTTCCGCCGCTTCGGCGGCACGCAATACCACCGCACGGCGTTCGCGGGCGCGACGACCGGCCAGCAGCTGCTGTACGCGCTGGACGAGCAGGTTCGCCGCTGGGAGGCCGCCGGCCTCGTCAGCAAGCATGAGCATTTCGAGTTCATGGGCGCGGTGCTCGACGACGACGGCGTCTGCCGCGGCATCACCGGCCAGGACCTGCGCACGATGGAGGTCGTCTCCTTCCGCGCGGACGCGGTCATCCTGGCGACCGGCGGCCCCGGCATCATTTTCGGCAAGACGACCAACTCGGTCATCAATACGGGCACCGCGGCGAGCGCGGTGTACCAGCAGGGCGTCAGCTACGCCAACGGCGAGATGATCCAGATCCACCCGACGGCCATCCCGGGCGACGACAAGAACCGCCTCATGTCCGAGTCGGCGCGCGGCGAGGGCGGACGCATCTGGACGTACAAGGACGGCAAGCCGTGGTACTTCCTCGAAGAAAAGTATCCCGCCTACGGCAACCTCGTGCCGCGCGACATCGCCACCCGCGAGATCTTCTCCGTCTGCGTGGACGAGAAGCTCGGCATTGGCGGCGAGAACATGGTCTACCTCGACCTGTCGCACAAGGATCCCAAGGAGCTTGACGTCAAGCTCGGCGGCATCATCGAGATCTACGAGAAGTTCGTCGGCGACGATCCGCGCAAGCTGCCGATGAAGATCTTCCCGGCTGTCCACTACTCGATGGGCGGACTGTGGGTCGACTACAACCAGATGACCAACATCCCGGGCCTGTTCGCTTGCGGCGAATGCGACTACCAGTACCACGGAGCCAACCGTCTCGGCGCGAACTCGCTGCTGTCGGCCATCTTCGGCGGCATGGTGACGGGACCGAAGGCAGTCGAATACATCAAGGGGCTCAAGAAGTCCGCCGAGGACGCTCCGTCCTCCATCTTCGACCGCGAGGTCAAGCTGCGCACGGACAACTACGAGTCGATCCTGAAGCTCGGCGGCACGGAGAACGCCTACGTGCTCGGCAAGGAGCTCGGCGAGTGGATGACGAACAACATGACCGTCGTCCGCTACAACGACCGCCTCGTGCAGACGATCGACAAGATCAAGGAGCTCAAGCAGCGCTACTCCAACATCAACATCAACGATACCGCGCGCTGGAACAACGCCGGCGTCGCCTACACGCGCCAACTATGGAACATGCTGGAGCTGGCCGAGGCGATGACCAAGGGCGCCCTGCTGCGCGACGAGAGCCGCGGCGCGCACTACAAGCCGGAGTTCCCGGAACGCAACGACGAGCAGTTCCTCAAGACGACGATCGCCAAGTGGACGACGGAAGGTCCGGAGATCTCGTACGAGGATGTCGACACCTCGCTCATCAAGCCGCGCAAGCGCGACTACTCGAGCAACAAGTCCTAACGAGGAGGGAGAACGACCATGGCAACCGAAACCCCGGTCAAGGCGGGCAAGACGGTCAAATTCATCATCACCCGCCAAGACTCGCCGGAAGCGGCTCCTTATACCGAGGAGTTCGAGCTTCCGTACCGTCCCAACATGAACGTCATCAGCGCGCTGATGGAGATCCAGCGCAACCCGGTCAAGACCGATGGCGCCAAGACGACTCCGGTCGTCTGGGAGTCCAACTGTCTCGAGGAAGTTTGCGGCGCCTGCTCGATGGTCATCAACGGCAAGCCGCGCCAGGCGTGCAGCGCGCTCGTCGACAAGCTGGAGCAGCCGGTGCGCGTCGCTCCGATGAGCACGTTTCCGGTCGTGCGCGATCTCGTCATCAACCGCGAGCGCATGTTCAACGCGCTCAAGCGCGTCAAGGCCTGGATTCCGATCGACGGCACGTACGACCTCGGTCCCGGACCGCGCATGGCCGAGACGAAGCGCCAATGGGCCTATGAGCTGTCCAAGTGCATGACCTGCGGCGTCTGCCTCGAAGCCTGCCCGAACGTCAACGACCGTTCGAGCTTCATCGGCCCGGCGGCGATCTCTCAGGTACGCCTGTTCAACGCCCATCCGACGGGCGAGATGAACAAGGCCGAGCGCCTGGAGACGCTGATGGAAGACGGCGGCATCGAGGGCTGCGGCAACTCGCAGAACTGCGTCCGCTCCTGCCCGAAGGGCATCCCGCTCACGACGTCGATCGCCGCGATCAACCGCGACACGACGGCGCAGCTGTTCAAGAACTGGCTGAGCTTCTAGGCTCGGCAATAGGAAAGCCTTCCGGACTGCTCTTTGCGAGCGGTTCGGGAGGCTTTTTTGGCTTGGAAAGGGGACTTCGGTGGACAGGAAGTCGGCTGCGCGAGCCGGGCCACTCCGGTGGACAAGAAGTCGGCTGCGCGAGCCGGGCCACTCCGATGGACAAGAAGCCCGCTGCGCGAGCCGGGCCACTCCGGTGGACAAGAAGCCCGCTGCGCGAGCCGAGCCTTTCTCGGCAGGCAGCCGGCAGCATACTAGGGACAAGAAGCCCGCTACGCGAGCCGAGCCTTTCTCCGATTCCACTGGAAGCCGGATGCCCTGATTTTTTGACCTCCTATTCGGAGGCCATCCGTCTTCCAAGAGGCCCGCTGCCGCTTCTCCGAAAGGCATCGTCTCGCTTCGCTTGCCTTGTCCCAGCCCCGCTGCTCCCCCTTTTTATTTGGGGGAGGGGTCGTCTCCCGCTTACCTGGGAGACGGCAGCGCTTCTCAGCGGCCAGCACGAATCGGCCGCCGCAGATCAGTTGGCAAGCCGCATGCGGCTTGCTGGCCCGCCCCTTCGACTCGGGCGTGCACACCACCGACCACCGCTGGCGCGAAACAAACCGCCGGCGCGAACCAAGGCGCCTGCAGGCGCCTGCGCCCCCTCATCGAGCCCTTTCGGAGTTGCGCGGAAAAACCGAGTAACTCGGTCAAGTGAAGGGGAGAACGGTCGGAGTTACGCGGAAAAACCGAGTAACTCGGGCGGGTGGAGGGGCAAACGGTGGGAGTTGTGCGGAAAATCCGAGTAACTCGGTCAAGTGAAGGGAAGAACGGTCGGAGTTGCGCGGAAAAACCGAGTAACTCGGGCATTGGGAGGGGCAAACGGGCGGAGATGCGCGGAAACTCGGGTCGATTGGAGGCCGAACCGGTCGGGTTGTGAGGTCAATTCAAGTAACTCCGGTAGGCAGGCGTGGCGGTTAAAGCCTGAAAGAAGGACTGGCGAGCCGCTGTAAGCCGAATTATTCGGGTTGGAACCTAAAAGACGAGCTGGCGAGCCGCTGTAAGCCGATTTATTCGGGTTGGAGCCTGAAAGAAGGACTGGCGAGCCGCTGTAAGCCGAATTATTCGGGTTGGAGCCTGAAAGACGGGTTGGTCAGCCGCTGTAAGCCGATTATTTCGGGTTGCAGCTTGAAATAGGGGCTGGCGAGCCGCTGTAAGCCGATTTATTCGGGTTGGAGCCTGAAAGACGAGCCTGCGAGCAGCTATAACCCGATTTTCCCAGGGGTTCAGCCCGTTATAGAGGCTTTAGAGCGTTGCGGAGAATGCGCGATCGCCGAAATCCTCGAGGGCATGGAGATCGGAGCGACTCTCTGCGAAGCGGACGTGGCTCGTGGAGAAGCGGCAACGGTTCCAGCACCGCTGTCCGCTTCCGGGCGAAAAAAAACGGCCTATAGGCCGTCTTTTCAAAGGATCGTCTGTCCGCTCGCCATCAAGATCAAGGAGCTGCTGTATCCGTCGCTGCGGCTTGGATCAGCTGCAAGGAGTTGTCGAGCTTTTGCGTGTCGGCGCGGATGGTGGCGATGAACGTGTTGCCGGCAAGGCCCATGCTTTTGATCAGCGGGCTGTCGGAGACGTCGACCCCGAACCATTGCTCCGTCGACGGATCGTCCGTCGTCACGGTGCGCACGGCGCGGCTGTCGTCTGCATCGAGGCCGAGCTTGGCGGCGTGAGGGGCGAGATCGACCAGGGCGCCGTCTCGCGCCAGCTTCTCGAAGTTCAGCTTGTCCAAAATATAGACGTCGTCCTTGTTCGAGATGAGGTCGATGAGGCTTTTTTGGACCATGGCCATATCCTGACTCGACTGCGGCTCTTCCGGGACGAAGGTCAGATGCACGATCGCCCGCTTCCAATCGGGGAACCGCTTCACGATCTGCTCCTCGGCCGTCTTCAGGTCGACGCCGCCGCCGATCGGGCTGCTGCCGTCCGCGCCGATGAACTGGCCGAAAAACGAGACGGCGATCGCGGCCGGAGGCAGCTTGGCCAGCTCGGCCTCCTCGCGCTTCTTGTCCTGATAGGCGTTGATGCCGTAGACGACGGCGGCGATGAGCACGATCGCTCCGAGCAGATGGAATTTATAATAGCTGAAGAAATGGTCGATCTTCTGCATCGCGGGAGCCATGCCTTTATATTTGCCGTAGGCCTGCTCGTTGTACGCTTCGGTCGATTCCGCGCGATCCCGCTCCTGGATGGTCCGGTAGGCGGCGTTGATCCGCTCCAGCTCGACCTGGCCCTCCTGCAGCTGCGCTCCCGACCTGCTGCTGCGCGCGCGGCGGAGCAGCAGGTCGTACCGCTTCTCCACGTCTTCCTTCGCGGCGCCTGGCTCCAGCCCGAGCTCCGCATACGCCTGCTTGATCTTTTCGTTGTCCATGCCTCACCCTCACTGTCCGCTTGTAGATATCCTCTTTAGTATATCGCCCGCGAAGAAGCGTTTCCACTATCGATGCGGAAGCTCGGCCGTCAAGAGCGGTCCTAATCCCGGCCGCGCGCTCATATGCTGCTAACGGAACGAAAAAAAGCCGCCTGCAGGCGGCGCGGCGGCGATTAGAGCCAATCTTCTCCCCAGTCCTGAATGGACTCGATGACCGGCTTCAGATGCCGTCCCTTTTCGGTCAGCTCATATTCAATGCGAACCGGCATCTCCGGATACACGTTGCGGGTAACGATCTGGCTCGTCTCGAGCTCCTTCATCCGGTCGGTCAGCATCTTGTCGCTCATCTCCGGAATCTGCTCCTTGATTTCCTTGAACCGCTTCGGTCCTCCAAGCAGCACGCGGATGATCAGGCCCGTCCATTTCTTGCCGAGCAGCTCGATCGCCGCCTCATACTTGGGACACATCGTGGAGTAGTCCATTCGCATCACTCCTTCTGTTGCCGCTATTGTATCACATTGACTAAGGAAATGTAAGTGACTGCGGTCCACTAAATAAAGAAAATATATTTACTTGACTTTAGTTAGTTATGGGGATAAGATAAGTCCATCGCAAGACCAGAACCGATAAAGGAGAGGGTTGGAATGTTGGATACGGGGTTGCTCATCTTGAGGATTGTCGTCGGCTTGCTGTTCATCGGCCACGGCGCGCAGAAGCTGTTCGGCTGGTTCGGAGGCTATGGCATCAAAGGCACGGCCGGCTGGCTGGAGTCGCTCGGAGCCAAGCCGGGAGCGCTGATGGCCGTGCTGGCCGGAGGAGCGGAGCTGCTGGGCGGCCTGCTGCTCGCGCTCGGCCTGTGGGTATGGGTGGCGGCCGCGCTCATCGTCTTGACGATGCTCGTAGCGATCGTGAAAGTGCACGGAGCGAACGGCATCTGGTCGACAGCGAACGGCTACGAGTACAATCTCGTGCTGATCGCGGCCGCGCTCGCGATCGGCTTCACCGGAGCCGGCGCTTATTCCATCGACGCGCTTCTATAATAGCCGGATCATACGCACAGAACGTCCCTTCGTCAGGATGCCGACGAGGGGATGTTTTTTTTCGTTGATGCCGTCAGGAGGGGCGGCCGGACGGCAGGCGATGCGGCGCATTCGGGCTCGTCCCGGGGATGGAAATGAGAGGAGCTGCGCAACTTTTGCGGCCAAGATTCGTCTTTTGAGTAAGATGCTCGGCAAAAAGAGATGAGATGGCGGCAAGCATTCGTTATAATGAGTGGAACGGATCCACCAGAGAGGAGGAGACTCCATGCCGGATGATTGGGGATTTTTCGAACGCTTGACGGAGTCCAAGGAGCAGATGAGGATCCTCGTCAATTGCGCCTGGAAAAAAGAGACGCCTCCCTCCGGTCTGAACCGGCTGCTCTCCATCACGATCAACCTGTACTCGGTGCGCAGCCGCCAAAAGAAGAAGGCGGCCATGATCGCCGAGCTGGAGAAGCTGGAGCAGCACCTGGAAGAGGCCGTTCTGGCGGGCGGGGAAGCTTTTTATGCCGGACGGATCAATACGCCGAAGAGGCTAGAATATTACTACTACATCGCGGAGGACGCCGGGCTGGAGCCGCTGGAGAACATGATCCGCGGGCATCAGGACTACCGGCTGCAATATTATGCGAAGCCGGATCCGCAGTGGGAATTTTACCGCTTCATGCTGCCGGATGCGCTGGAGGAGCTGTTCATCCATAACGCGCAGATGGTGTATGCGCTGCTGAACCGCGGGGACGACATCCGCCAGCCGCGCAACGTCTATCACTGGCTGCTGTTTCGGGATTCGGACGACCGCAAGCTGATGCGCATGAAGCTCGAAGGGATGGGCTATCGCATCGAGGAGGGGAAAAGCGGGGAGCCGGAGCCCGATTATCCGTATCCGCTCGTCATCAGCCGATTCGAGGACGTCCGTCTGGAGACGGTGAACGGCCGCGTCGACGAGCTGTACCGCGTCCTCGGCGGAGGCGGCGGCAAGTACGACGGCTGGGGCTCGGTGATGAAGCAGCCGGCTCTGTACCGGCTGCGCCAATGGGCCAAGAAGCGGCTCGGCATCCAGCGGCTGTCGGGCCGGACCAAGGGCTGAGCCGGACGGCTACAGCCGGATGACGATCAGCCCTGCCATGAGGCAGGCGAAGGCGAGCCATTGCAGCCTTGTCAGCCGTTCCCGGTACAGCAGGATGGAGCCGGCGGCGACGACAAGGCTGTTTGTCGCGAAGATCGGTGCGGCAAGATTGGCGGGGCCAGTCTCGAGCGCCCAAGCGTACAGCTGCAGCCCGCCATAGGAGAACAGTCCGGCGAGCAGGCCGAAGCGCAGGCCGATGCCGAACGGCGATGCGGCCGCGGACGGCTTCTTTGGAGCGGACAAGGGAGAGGCGCCGACCGTTTCCGCGGCCGGCCGGCGGGGCCGCTCCCGCCAAGCGGCGGCGGCGAACCAGGCCAGCGACAGCAGATAGCCGCTGAACAAGACGGCCGAGGAGGGCAGGCCGGCTTCGCCGGTCACCTTGAGGCCCCCGTTGCGGAACGTGAACAGCAGCACGGCGGCGCCGGTGTAGATGTACCAGAGGCGGCTGGAGAGGCGGAGCTTCTCCGCAGGACGGATGGCGATCAGCACGGCGGACGCCAGCAGTAGCGCGATGCCGGCCGCTTCGGCCAGGCCGAGCGTCTCGCCGTACAGCCCGACCGACAGCGCCACGACGAGGACGATGTTGAGGTTCGTGAGCGGAGAGGTGATGCTCGCCGGACCGTGCTCCAGCGCCTTCATGAACACCGCGTTGCCCCACGCCGAACCGGCGCCGACGATGCCGCCGGCGAGCCACAGCCGCCCGTCGCCGAGCGCGCTCCAGCCGCCGTCCATCAGGCACTGCGCGGCAAAGCCGGCCGTGCCCGTCGCGTACAGCCCGAGCAGCAGCGCCGTCCGTCCGCCTTCCTTCATTTGGGACACCTTCATCCACCAGCCGGCGAGGCCGAAGACGAGCGCGCTGCCGATCGCGGTCAGCAGCCAAGGCATGTCAGCGGGCATGAGGCGGCGTCTCCTTCCCGCGGCTCGTCCGGCGGACGGGGTAGTCATGCATTTTGTTACACAAATGAAATATTCCTGTCACCGTTTTATTACAAGGAGCGGTTATGATAGTTGCATGACCCCCTTTTAATAAATATTTCTTGGGACCTTCCTTCGGGAAGGTCCACTTTTTTTTGTCCGGCCGCCGGCCTCAGAGAGGCACGCGCACCTGCTGCTTTTGCCGATAGAAGACCCACTCCCGGTAACCGATCTCCTTGAGCTTGGCCCGCACTTCCTCTATCTCGTCGCCGACGCGCGACGGCACATGGGAATCGGAGCCGAAGCTGACCTGCACGCCGTAGAACAGCGCGCGCTCGAGGATCGCATCGGACGGATACCAGCCGCCGACCGTCTTGGTCTTGCCGGAGGTGTTGATCTCGATGGCGGCGCCGCTGCCGGAGATGGCCTGCAGCGCCAGGTCGATGCTCTCGGAGGCCGGGATGTCGGAGAAGGCCGGGTAATAGCCCTTCATCGCGTCGATGTGGCCGAGCACCTGGAACATGCCGCTGACGGCCGACTGGCGGATGAGCTCGTAGTATTCCCGTTTTTGCTCGATCTGCACGAGGTCGGACAGCCCTTTCCAGCGGGTGCGGTTGAAGATGCTCTTGCCCCCCGACAGATGCACGGACCCGATCAGGTAGTCGAACGGATACGGCTCGTAGGCGCGGCGGTACGTCTCGGCATGCTCGGGGAAAAAGTCTGATTCCATGCCGAGCAGCACCTCGATGCGTCCCTCGTACTTGGCCTTGAGCGCCAGCACCTCCTCGACATAGCCCGGCAGCGAGCTGCGGGCCATCGCGATGCCCGGCTGAGGATGATCCTCCTCGCTGCCGAAATACGGCGAGTGGTCCGAGATGCCGATGACGGACAGTCCGGCGTCGATGGCGGCGCGGATATAGTCCTCGATGCAGCCCTCGGCGTGTCCGCATCGCGCATGGTGGGTATGCAGGTCGAATTTCATGGGAACTCCTCCTATTCGCTGCTGATGAACTGCGCCTCGGGCATGCCCTTGAGGTCGCTCAGGAACTGCTGCATCGCCGAATTCAAATAGCGGCCCGACTTGTAGACGACGCCGACCGGATGGCTCACCTCAAGCTCGCTCACCTTGATCATGCGCAGCGTGCCGAGCCGCAGCTCGCTTGCGATCGACTGCTTGGAGACGACGGCGGCGCCGAGGTTGATCTCCGCCATCCGCTTGACCTCCTCGCTGCTCGACAGCTCCATGACGATGTTGGGCACGATGCCGTGCTCGGCGAAGACGCGGTCGACGAAGCGGCGGCCGAGCGTATCCGGCGAGAGCATGATGAGTGGCACGTCCCGCAGCTTGTCGAGCGAGGCATGCTTGAGCGAGGCGAGCGGATGGCTCGGAGAGACGACGAGCTCGAACGTGTCGTAGTACAGCGTCGCCGTCCGCACATGGGGATGATGCTCCATCAGATAGGTCAGGCCGAGATCGACGCTGCCGTTCTCGACGCTCGAGAGCACCTGCGCCGAGGGCATCGTATGGATCGTCGTCTTGATGAGCGGGAACTGGTTCTGAAAATAGGAGAGCACGCGCGGCAGGATCTGGATGGCGATCGAGCTTGTCGTGCCCAGCACGATATGGCCCTGAGGCGTATGGTTCAGGTCGGAAAGCTTCTGCTTGAGCTCCTCGACGATGTCGAGGATGCGCGTCGCGTGGTCAAGGAACACTTGGCCGCGATCGGTAAGCGTGACCGGCTGATTGCGGTCGACGAGCACCGTCTTGAACTCCTCCTCCAGGCTCTTGATCTGGGCGGAGACGGCGGGCTGGGTCAGGTTGAGCAGCTCGCCGGCCTTGCGGAAGCTCATCGTTTTGGAAATGGTAAGAAGCGTTTCCAGCTGGCTGATATTCAGGGGCAGGCTCCTCTCTCGCCTCCGGCAGGGATAGGATTCGATCATCCCCGGTCGATAAGACTTTTTTATCACTCTGCTATTTAGTATAGCCAAGCCGAGGGCGGGTAGTAAAGCGAGCGGGCCTTTACGCAAAAGCAACGAGGAAGCGGCCGTCAAGGGGGCAGGAATCGGCCGGAGGGCGGCGAAGCTCTAAACCGATGGACGGCGAGCCGTCCGGAGGAAACGGGGGAGTTAGGGATGGATCGAAAAGCGATCCGAGGCTGGATCTGGTACGACTGGGCGAATTCAGCCTTTGCGACGACGATGCTGGCTGCCGTCATGCCGGTCTACTACGAGGGAG
The DNA here is from genome assembly GCF_037965485.1 of Paenibacillus sp. FSL W8-1187. Lineage (NCBI taxonomy): Bacteria > Bacillati > Bacillota > Bacilli > Caryophanales > Paenibacillaceae > Paenibacillus > Paenibacillus sp. FSL W8-1187. The sequence goes on along the minus strand of NZ_CP150181.1, from coordinate 4,243,606 downwards.
TGGCCGCGAAAGGCTTGGCGGAGGGCGCCGCTCAGTCGTACTGGGCGAATACGCAGAGCATCGCGATGCTGCTCGTCGCCGTGCTGGCGCCGCTCGCCGGCGCGGCGGCCGACCTGTCGCGCTCCAAGCTGCGGTTCCTCATCGCCTTCACGGTGCTGGGCGCCGCATCCAGCTCGCTGATGGCGCTGGCCGGGGAGGGCGACTGGCTGCTCGCCTCGTGCCTGCTCGTGCTCGGCATCGTCGGCTTCTCCACCGGCAATACGTTCTACGACGCGCTGCTGCGCGACGGCGTGCCGGAGGAGCAGCGCCATGCGGTGAGCGCCAAGGGCTACGCATACGGGTATGCCGGAGGCGGCGCGCTGCTGGCGATCAACCTCGTCATGATCCTGCAGTGGGAGGCGCTCGGCTTCCCGAGCAAGACGGCCGCGACGCAAGTCGTCTTCGCGACGGTCGGCCTCTGGTGGCTGCTGTTCTCGCTGCCGCTGTTCACCCGCTGGAAGGAGCGGCCGGCGGCCGCGGCGAAAGCGGGCGGGCCGACCGTGCTGCAGGCGGCGGGAGCCTCGTTCGGCCGCATCGCCCAGTCGCTGCGCAGCCTGCGGCGCTATCCCGAGCTGCTCAAGTACATGGCGGCGTTCTGGCTGTTCAACGACGGCATCAGCACGGTCATCGTCATGGCGACGATCTACGGCGCGGGCATCGGCATCGACTCCGACGACCTCATCCTCGCGCTGCTCGTGACGCAGTTCGTCGGCCTGCCCGCGACGCTCGCGTTCGGACGGCTCGTCGGCCGCTTCGGCGCCAAGCGCATGCTGAGCGCGTCGCTGCTCATCTATCTCGGCATCGTCATCCTCGGCTACTTCATGACGACGTCGCTTCATTTCTTCGTGCTCGCGACGCTTGTCGGACTCGTCCAAGGCGGCAGCCAGGCGGCCGCACGCTCGCTGTACGCGCGGCTCGTCCCGGCGGACCGCTCCGGCGAATGGTTCGGCTTCCTGGCGCTCAGCAGCAAGTTCACGTCGGTGCTCGGGCCGCTCGTATTCTCGCTCAGCGCGACGCTGACCGGCTCGAGCCGAGCCGCGATCCTGTCGGTCGCCGCCTTCTTCGTATTCGGCTGGCTGCTGCTCCAGCGCGTCGACTTCCGGCGCGGCGCGGAGCAGGCCGCTGTCGGCAGCGGCGACGGCCCGGGGAGCGGATTGCCGCCGGCGGGCCTGTCCTCCTGACGTCAGGAGCGAGCCTTGGCTGCGCAGCTGCTGCATGGACGCAGCAAACCCCCTTGTCGGTTCGGCCACGGGCCGGCAGGCAAGGGGGTTTTTCGGGTTCGGGCTCGGGCTCGGGCCGATCCGGCGCGGCGGGGGTCACAGCCAATCCTTTTTGCGGAAAAGGAACAGCATGCCGCCGCCGAGCATCAGCATGAAGCCGAGCAGGAGGTAGAAGCCGTAGTAGAAGTTCTGGCCGGGCAGATGGACGAAGTTCATCCCGTAGATGCCGGTGATGAACGTCAGCGGCATGAAGATCGTCGTCAGCGCGGTGAACACGCGCATGATCTCGTTCGCCCGGTTGGACAGGCTCGACTGGTACGCCTCGCGCAAGTTGGCCATGAGGTCGCGGTACGTGTCGAACGTCTCGGTGATCTTGACGGCGTTCTCGTAGATGTCGCTGAAGTACTTCTGCAGCTGGTCGTCAATCAGGCGCAGATCCTTCTTGTTGAGCGTGGCGATGACGTCGCGCTGCGGCCCGAGCACCTTCTTGAGCCACAGGATCTCGCTGCGCAGGCCGATGATCTCGTTCAGATGGGACTTCTTGGTATGCATCAGGATGTCTTCCTCGAGCCGCTCGATGCGCACCTCGATCCGATCGCCGACGAGGAAATAATTGTCGACGACGATGTCGACGAGATGGTACAGGAAGCGGTCGGGCCGGCTGACCTCCTGCTCCCACAGGATCGGCTTGAGCGAGCGCAGCTCGTTGATCTTCTGCTTGGTGACGGTGATGATGAAGTGCCGCCCGAGGAAGATGTTCAGCGCGCGGAGGAAGATCTCCTCGTCGTCGAAGCGGATGCTGTTGATGACGATGAAATAATGCCCTTCGTGCAGCTCGATCTTAGGGCGCTGCTCCTCCTCGCTGAGGCAGTCCTCCACCGCCAGGTCATGCAGGCCGAACAGCGGCTGCAGATAGGCGAGATCCTCGACGTCGGCGTCGATCCAGTAAAAGCCCTCCAGCGGAGGGGCGAGCGTCGTTTCCAGCTCGTCTACAGGCGTGAATACGCCGTTGTTGACCATTCGAATCTTCATGGCCGTTCAATCTCCTCTCGTGCGCGAAGACGGACGAGAGCCGGCCGGGCATCCGGGCCGCGGCGCGCCGAAGCGGCCGTGCATCCGCGCGAGCGGTGGACGGCACGGCGGCAACGGGCGGCGGCGAAGGGAGGTCATCCGCCATGCGAGGCGGGGTCCGGCTGGTCGTCTTCGCGATGCTTGCTTGCGGGTGCTGCTGTCGGGACGGGCTTCGGCCTATCGCCTTCCATGGCGTTTCACTCCTTTGCTACCGGTTGAAAGTCTTGTCTAGTATACTCTTCCGGCCGACCACACTCAAGAAGGAAAAACAGGCTGCGCGGCGGGTGCGGCCGGGGCCGGCTGGCGGCGCTCGCAGAGCCGGCTGCGGGGCGCAGACGCGCCGGCGGGGAGCGCGCCGAGGGCAGCGAGCGCGCAGGTCGGCGAGCGCGCCGAGGGCGCGGGTCGCGCCATGTCCACTCGGGCGGACATGGCGGCCTTTCAGCGGCGCCATTCGGGCCATGGCCCATCTTATTCGACTGCCGGGAAAAGGTGCGGCCAGGCCGAGCAGGGCCTGGATGCATCGCTCGGCGCCATGAAAGGTCATCTCATCGGTTTAGCGCAGGACGAGCCGTCAGCTTTCCGGACCACGCCTCCGAGGCTGGCTTTGCCCGCACGCCGCCGGCTGAAAATGGCAGCAGAGCGCAAAGACCCTCGATACGCAGAATCGGCTCTGCCATCGAGGGTCTTTGCGCGCTTAGGAGCGGCCTTTCTCATCTATTCCTTCCTGGATGCGGCGCTCCGCGATCCAGGCCGGGCTGCGCTGCCTTATCGGCTCTGCGGCACCAGCTGCAGCAACCGCCACAGCGCGACCGCAGCCTCGGCGCGGGTCGCGGGCTTGGCCGGCAGCAGCCTGCCCTCGGCGTCTCCGCCGAGAATGCCGGCAGCAGCCAGCGCCTGGACCGAGCTGCGCGCATACGCCGCGATAGCCTCCCGATCCCGGAACTCGGCCGCAGCGGCTGTCGGCGACGCGGAGCTCCCTGCCGCGTCGAGCCGCTGCCGCGCGCGTTCGAGCAGGACGGCCATGTCCTGCCGCCGGATCGGAGCGGCCGGATCGAAGCGGCCGTCGCCGGTTCCGGCCGCGAGGCCCGCGCTGGCCGCGGCGCTCACCTCGGCGGCGTACCAGGCTCCGGCCGGAACGTCGGCGAACGTCGAGGCGCCCGGCTCCGCCGCCGGCAGCCGCAGCGCGCGGACGAGCAGCGCTGCGAATTCGGCTCTCGTCATCGGCCGCTGCGGCTCGAAGCGGCCGCCCGGCACTCCTTGCACGAGACCGAGGCGGGCCAGCCCGCTCGCGGCCGCTGCGGCCCAATGCGTTTCCTTCAAGTCGATGAAGGAAGGCGAAGGCGAGGCGCTCGGAGCTGCCGAGGCGGTCGGAGCCGCGCTGGCCGACGGGGCCGGCGTCGGGGCTGGCGTCGGCTGCGGAGCCGAGGTTGGCGACGGAACGCCGCCCGTTCCCGGAGATGCCGTTGGTCCCGCGCTCGGCTGCGGATCCGGGCTCACGCTCGGGCTCGGCTCCGCGCTCGGCTGCGGGTCCGGGCTCGTGCCCGGCAGCGGCTCGATCTCGCCGGACGGCTCGCCGACGACGATGCCGAGGCCGTTCGTCGCCATGTAGACGCGGCCGTACACGCGCGGATCGCCGGTGATCGCCCGGTTGGCGGCGCCGAACTGATGGGCGTCGTCGTTGATGCGGATCCAGCTCGCGCCGCCGTCGTCGGAGCGGTAGACGCCCCATTGGCCGCCCTGCTTGGCGTAGCTGTACAGAGCCGGCTCGTCCTGTCCCGGAGCGGCTTTGCCGAAGCCGATCGTGACCGCTTCCTCGATGCCGTCCAGACGCTCGAACGTCGCGCCGGCATCGGTCGAGCGGTACAGCCCGAACGCGTCGTCCGGATTTTTGTTGTCCCGGCCGCCGGCGATCCACACCTCGCCCGCCCGGCCGGGCACGGCCTTGAGCTTGCTCGTGATCTTGCGCGGCAGCCCTTCCGCGCCGGTCGCGGCGAACGTCGCTCCGCCGTCCTCGCTCGCATACAGCACGCCGTCCGCGAAGCCGTAGAAGCGGTCGGGATCGACGCGGTCGGAGGCGACGATCGCGCCTGCCGGGATGCCGGCCGCTGCGGTCCACGTCGCGCCGTCGTCCGTCGAACGATAGACGGCTTGTCCTTCCGCTCCCCAGACGATCGAGCCGCCGTCGGCCGCCATCGCGACGAAGCCGCCGTTCACGGACGCGCCGCTGCCCCATGGATTGGCGCCGGGCTGCCAGGTGACGCCGTTGTCATGCGAGACGCCGATGCCGACATCGCTGCCGGAGACGTTGCCGACGCGCACGACATCGTTCGGATCCAGCTCGGCATAGTCGATGTCGGTGCTCGAGCCGATGTACGGATTCGTGATCATCTCCGGCGCACGGCCCAGATCGGCATGGCGGAAGCCTCCGATGTCGCCCATCGCGCTCAGCAGCGGCGCGCCTGACGGCGGGCTGACGAGGCCGAGCACGGCCGTCTCCTCGATGCCTTCGGCCTTGACGGAGATGCGCACCTTCTCGTACACGTCGCCGCCGACCGTGACCGGACGGTCCATCGCGGTCGCGTTGTCCGAGCCGTACATCGTCGCTCCGGTTCCGTAGAGGAAGGAGTCGGAGTCGAACGGATCGATCTTGAGATCGCCGATCATCCAGCCGAGCTTCGGCGACGTCTCCGGCAGCGGATCGGTCTTGCGGCCCCAGTCGAGCCATGGCGACAGCGAGTAGTCCAGCTCGTACTTGTTGACGCGCTCGGGATAGCTGCCGAACGTCCAGAACGGCGTCCAGCTGCGGCCGCCGTCGAGGCTGCGGTAGATCTGCTCGTCCGGCCACCACTTGTTCAGCGTAGCGGCCATCACGATGTCGGGGTTCTGCGCGTCGACCGCGAGCCCGCCGTACGGGCTGGAGGTGGAGCCGGGCCCTTCCGGACTGATGTCGGTCCAGTCGCCGCTCTTCGTATCGAGCGCCCAAAGCGAGCCTTCGCCGCCGTTGTAGGGGCCGATGTCCTTGGCATAGCTGACGTAGAGGCGGCCGTCGCGCGAAAGCACCCCGCGGTTCGGCAGGAAGCCCTGCTCCGGCTGGCCCGGAACCGGCTGCCACGTCTCGCCGGCATCCGTCGAGCGGTAGATCGGGCTTGTCCGCTCGGCCGTTCCGGCGTAGAGCGTCGGCGTCGGGCTGCCCGGCTGCCCGGAGGACTTGTCGAAGACGACCCAGGCGATGCCGAGCGGATCCTTCATGTAGTCGTCGGCGACTTGGCCGACCGCGGTGAACGACGCGACGCGCGCCCAGGTCGCGCCGGCGTCGGAGCTTTTCCAGAGGCCGTTGCCGCTGCGCGCGCCGAAAAACAGCACCCGACCGTCGTTCGGATCGACGGAGAGCCGCTCGCCCATGTTCCGGCCCGGCATGTTGCCGCCGAGCTTGAACGGAAGCTCTGTCCGCTGCCACGTCTCGCCGCGGTCGCTCGAGCGGTACATGAAGCCGTTCATGTCCGTCCAGTCGTTCGTATACGTGCCGAGAGCGGCGTAGACGCGGTCGGCATCGGACGGATCGGCCGCGATGCTCTCGACGCCGAGCAGGTTCCATTCCTCCATGCCGACGCCTTCGAGCAGCTGCTTCCACTTGCCCCCGGTCGAGGCGTCGCGGCGGTAGGCGCCGCCCATGTCGGTGCGCGCATACGCGAGCCCCGCCTCCGCCTCGCTGTAGACGATGCCGGGGATGTATCCTCCTCCGACGACCGCGGCGCGGCTCCACGCGTACGGCTGCTGACGCACGGCAGGCTCCGCGCCTTCCGCCGAGGCTGCCGCCGCGGACGCAGGCGGGACGGCCAGCGGCGCGAGCAGGCAGGCGGCCAGAGCGGCAACGCTCCATTTCTTGAACATCCGATCAGCTCCTTCTTCTCGTCGGCTTCAGCAAGCGGGACTAGGAGAGGAACGAGTCCAAGCCCGCTTTCTGAAAGCGATTTCATCAATCCCTCCTAGTATAAGCGGGAGGTTCGGGACAACCTACCGGCTGAATTGGAGAAATTATCCGTTCACGATCGGACATTTGCGCGGCGGAGAAGGAAAAGACAAACAGGACGAAGCGGAGTCCGTCTCCGTTTCGTCCTGTCTGGATGGGATGAGCATGAGGGGCGATGCGCGCTCGGCGCGATGCGCCTGGCGCGGCGCAAGCGGCCTGCAGCCGCTCGCGGTCAGTGAGCCGACTCCTCCCTGTCGTTGGACAGGCGGGTCACCTCGAACAGCTTGAACAGCAGGCTGAACACGATGGCGGCGACCGTGGCGAGGCCCATGCCCGACAGCGTGAAGTCGCCGATGACGATCTTCGCGCCGCTCAGGCCGGCGACGAGCACGATCGTCGTCAGGTAAAGGTTGGTCGGGCGGCTGTAGTCGATCTTGGACTCGACGAGCATGCGCAGTCCCGAGGCGGCGATGACGCCGAACAGCAGCAGCGATACGCCGCCCATGACCGGCTCCGGAATGTAGGCGATGAGCGCCGAGAACTTGCCGAGGAAGCTGAGCAGGATCGCGAAGACGGCGGCCCCGCCGATGACGTACGTCGAGTAGACGCGGGTAATCGCCAGCACGCCGATGTTCTCGCCGTACGTCGTGTTCGGCGTCGCGCCGACGAAGCCGGACAGGATCGTGCTGATGCCGTTGCCGAGCATCGAGCGGTGCAGGCCGGGATCCTTGGACAGATCCTTGCCGACGATGTTGCCGGTGACGACCAGATGGCCGACATGCTCGGCGATGACGACGAATGCCGCCGGCACGATGACGATCATCGCGCTCAGGTGGAACTCCGGCGTCGTGAACACCGGCAGCTTCAGCCAAGCCGCGTCTACGACGGCCTCGCCTGCCGGTCCCGTCATTCCCATCGCCCAGGCGAGCATGTAGCCGCCGACGATGCCGACCAGGATCGGGATGATTTTCAGGAATCCGCGGAACAGCACCGAGCCGAGCACGGTCAGCAGCAGCGTGGCGATCGACAGCAGGATGGCATCGGTATTCGGCGTCCATTCGCTGCCTGGCTCCCGATTGATCCAGCCGGCCATGCCGGCGGCGACCGGAATCAGCTCGAGGCCGATGACGGCGATGATCGCGCCCATCGCGGCGGGCGGGAAGATGACGTGGATCCAGCCGGTGCCGGCGAGCTGCACGATGATCGCGACAATCGTGAAGACGACGCCGGCGGCGATGAAGCCGCCGAGCGCGGCCGCGTAGCCGCCCCCCGATGCCTGGGTGCCGATGACGGTCAGAGCCGGCACGATGAACGCGAAGCTCGAGCCGAGATACGCGGGAATCTTGCCTTTGGTGATGAAGATGTACAGCAGCGTGCCGATGCCGTTCATGAGCAGGCAGATGGCCGGATCGACGCCGAGGATGTTCGGCACGAGCACGGTCGAGCCGAACATCGCGAACAGATGCTGCAGGCTCAGCAGCAGGCCGAGCCCGGTTGCCGGCCGCTCCAGCACCCCGATTTCTTTTTTCATTTGACTAAGACGCCCCTTCGACTAGCGGATGGTCGGAACGATGCGGATCGGCTAGGCTTGCCTCCGGCCGCATGCACAAACGGTTTCATTCTACAGGGATCGACGCGGTTTGACAATGATTATTCCCTGCTCGCTCTTGTTTCCTGCAAACGATTCTTGACGGAGGACGGCGCAACCCTTATTGTAGAGGGGAGCAGCAACCTGACCACGAACTGAATACGTAACTTTCTTATCAAGAGTAGGCGGAGGGACCAGCCCGATGAAGCCCGGCAACCGGCGTTGACACGCACGGTGCTAATTCTTGCGGACATGAAGCGCATGTCTGAGAGATGAGAGAGGTGCATGTGTTTCCATACACGACCCCTCTCTGTCAGGATAGGGGTCTTTTTTTGCGCCCTTATCCGTGACGGTATTCGGTACGGCCGATTCGCTAGCCGAGAAGGAGTGACCATCATGCCAATCAAAGTGCCCGATTTTCTGCCGGCCAAGGAAGTGCTGGCGGAGGAAAATATTTTCGTCATGGACGAGAGCATCGCCTACCAGCAGGACATCCGCCCGCTGCGGATCGCGATCCTGAACCTGATGCCGACCAAGGAGACGACCGAGACGCAGCTGCTGCGCCTGATCGGCAACACGCCGCTGCAGGTGGAGGTCGTGCTGCTGCATCCGCAGTCCCACACGTCCAAAAATACGAGCTCCCAGCATCTGCAGTCGTTCTACAAGACGTTCTCCGAGGTGGCCCATCTGTACTTCGACGGGCTCATCATCACCGGCGCCCCGGTCGAGCATCTGCCGTTCGAGCAGGTCACCTACTGGGAGGAGCTCAAGGACATCATGGACTGGAGCCGCAGCCACGTCACCTCGACGTTCCATATCTGCTGGGCGGCGCAGGCGGGACTGTACCACCACTACGGAGTGGAAAAATACGACCTCGACCAGAAGATCTTCGGCGTCTACCCGCACACGATCAGCAAGCGCAACGTCAGCCTGCTGCGCGGCTTCGACGAGCTGTTCTTCGTGCCGCAGTCGCGGCATACGGACGTGCGCCGCGAGGACATCGAGCGCATCGGCGATCTCGAGATCCTGTCCGAGTCGCCGGATGCCGGCGTCTACCTCGTCGCCTCGCGGGACGGACGGCAGATCTTCGTCACCGGCCATTCCGAATATGATCCGGAGACGCTCAAGTACGAGTACGACCGCGACATCGCCAAAGGCATGGCCATCGCGCTGCCGGCCAACTACTACCCGGGCGACGATCCGTCCCGGCAGCCGTTGTCGACCTGGAGAGCCCATGCCAACCTGCTCTACAGCAACTGGCTCAACTATTACGTGTACCAGCAGACGCCGTTCGAGCTTGGCGCGCATATCTGATTCGCAAAGGAGACCTTGAAGCCCATGAAGATTGAAAGCCGCCTTGCCCAGATCGGATCCATCCAAGAGCCCGTCACCGGTGCCGTCAGCTTCCCGGTATACCAGGCGACGGCGTTCCGCCATCCCCGCCTCGGCGAAAGCACGGGCTTCGACTACGCCCGCACGAAAAGCCCGACCCGCGCCGTCCTCGAGGAAGCGGCGGCGGAGCTCGAATCGGGCGACGCCGCCTTCGCCTGCAGCTCCGGCATGGCCGCGCTGCAGACGATTTTCGCGCTGTTCAGCCAAGGCGACCATCTGATCGTCTCGCTCGATCTGTACGGGGGCACGTACCGGCTGCTCGAGCGCATCATGTCCCGTTTCGGCGTCACGACCTCCTACGTCGACACGAACGACATCGAGGCGATGGACAAGCTGCTGCAGCCGAATACAAAGGCGGTCCTCATCGAGACGCCGACGAATCCGCTCATGATGATTACGGACGTCGAGGCCGTCTGTACATGGGCCAAGGCCAAGGGCATCCTGACGATCGTGGACAACACGCTGCTGACGCCGTTTTTCCAGCGCCCGCTCGAGCTCGGCGCCGACATCGTCATCCATAGCGCGACCAAATATCTCGGCGGCCACAACGACGTGCTCGCCGGCCTCATCGTCACCAAGGGCAAGGAGCTGTCCGCCGAGATGGCGGTGCTGCACAACTCGATCGGCGCCGTCCTCGGTCCGCAGGACAGCTGGCTGCTCATGCGCGGGATGAAGACGCTCGCGCTGCGCATGGAGCGCCATCAGTACAATGCGACCCGCCTGGCCGAGTACCTCCAGGGGCATGACGCGATCGCGGAGGTGTTCTACCCGGCGCTCCCCGAGCATCCGGGCCATGACGTGCAGAACCGCCAGTCGTCCGGCAACACGGGCATTTTCTCCTTCAAAGTGAAGGACGCGCGCTACGTCGAGCCGATTCTGCGGCATATCCGGCTGATCGCCTTCGCCGAAAGCCTCGGCGGCGTCGAGTCGCTCATGACGTATCCGGCCGTGCAGACGCATGCCGACATTCCCGAGGAGATCCGCCGCGCCGTCGGCGTCGACGACCGGCTGCTGCGCTTCTCCGTCGGCATCGAGCATGCCGACGACCTGATCGCCGATCTCGGCCAGGCGCTGGAGGCGGCGCGCCGGGAGATCGCCGGCGAGGTGACGGCATGAGCGGCCGCGTACCGGGGCAGGACGACGCGCGCGGACCTCACAAGGCGCCCTCCGAGCGCCGCTTCGCCACGAAGCTGCTGCATTTCGGCGGAGAGATCGACGCGGTCACCGGCGCCTCCAGCGTGCCGATCAACCAGGCGTCGACGTTCCACCATCATGACATCTACGCCCCGCCGGCGTTCGACTACAGCCGCTCCGGCAACCCGACGCGCGCGGCGGTCGAGAGCGCGATCGCGCTGCTCGAGGGCGGCACGCGCGGCTTCGCCTTCGCCTCCGGCATGGCGGCGATCTCGAGCGCGCTGCTGCTGCTGTCGGCGGGCGACCACATCATCGTCACCGAGGACGTCTACGGCGGCACGTACCGGCTGCTGACGACGATCCTGACGCGCATGAACATCGAGACGACGTTCGTCGACATGACCGACCTGGGTGCGGTCCGGGCGGCGCTGAAGCCGAACACGGCCGCCGTCTTCATGGAGACGCCGTCCAATCCGACGCTCAAGATCACCGATGTCGCCGCCGTCGCCGCCTGGGCCAAGCAGCATGGCCTGCTGACGATGGTCGACAACACGTTCATGACGCCCTATCATCAGCGTCCGCTCGAGCTCGGCGTCGACATCGTGCTGCATAGCGCGACCAAGTTCCTCGGCGGCCACAGCGACGTGCTGGCGGGGCTGGCGGTGACGAAGGACGAGGCTCTCGGCAAAAGGCTGTACGCGCTGCAGAACGGCCTCGGCTCCGTGCTCGCCCCGCAGGAAGGCTGGCTGCTCATGCGCGGCATGAAGACGCTGCAGGCGCGCATGGACCAGAGCGAGCGCAGCGCGAGACGGCTCGCCGAGTGGCTCGCCGCGCGCCGCGACATCGTCCGCGTCTACTATCCGGGCTTGCCGGAGCATCCCGGCCGCGACGTGCATGAGCGCCAGTCGCTCGGCTACGGGGCCGTCGTCTCGTTCGACGTCGGCAGCGGCGAGCGGGCCAAGCGCGTGCTGAGCCGCGTCCAGCTGCCGCTCGTCGCGGTCAGCCTTGGCGCCGTCGAGAGCATCCTCTCCTACCCGGCGATGATGTCGCATGCCGCGATGCCGCCGGAGGTCCGCGCCGAGCGCGGCATCGGCGACGGACTGCTGCGCTATTCCGTCGGGCTGGAGCATATCGACGACCTGCTGGAGGATCTGGAGCAGGCGCTTGACGAGAACTGACGGTTTTCAGATGTGACTTTTTTCCTAGCAGTCCCGTCGGCTCGTCCGGCCGGGCTGCTTTTTGCATCGTGGACACAAGCCGAGCTCGGATGCAACACCGCGCGCGGCTTGAATGGAGCGGCTGCGGCGGGCGGAAGCTCCGCTTGCTCCTCCGTGCTCGCTCTACGTCACGGGATTGCAACGTGACGAGGGATGCCGTTCATGTTACGATAGGCTGTGAAAATAGGAACGTAGTGAATCATGACAGCGGCGGCGCCGCCGGGCGATCGGGCCCGGTCGCCGCCTCGCGATAGAAGGAGGCCGCAAGGATGCAACAAGTGGACCGCGTGCTGGACAAGGCGCTGCAGGGCGAGCGGATCAGCCTCGAGGACTGCATCGTCCTTCTGGAGTCGGACGAGATTGAAAAAATGGGACGGGCCGCGGACGAGATCATGAGGCGGCGCCATCCCGAGCCGATCGTCACCTTCAACATCGGCCGGAACATCAACTACACCAACGTATGCGACGTGTACTGCCGCTTCTGCGCGTTCTACCGTCCGCCGGGCTCCAAGGAAGGCTATGTGCTGCCGGACGAGACGATCCTGCAGAAGATCCAGGAGACGGTGGATGTCGGCGGCGACGAGATCCTGATGCAGGGCGGGGTCAACCCGGACCTGCCGTTCGAGTATTACCTCAATATCCTGCGCAAGATCAAGGACCGGTTCCCGGGCATCACGATGCACAGCTTCTCCCCGGCGGAGATCCAAAAGATGAAGGTGCTCTCCGGCCTGTCGCTCGACGAGACGCTGCGCGAGCTGCATGAGGCGGGTCTCGACTCGCTGCCGGGCGGCGGCGGCGAGATCCTCGACGACCGGACGCGCCGCAAGATCAGCCGGCTCAAGGGCTCCTGGACGGACTGGATGGACACGATGAAGGCCGCCTGGCGCAACGGCATGAACACGACCGCCACGATGGTGTACGGCTTCGGCGAGTCGATGGAGGAGCGGGCGCTGCATATGCTGCGCGTGCGCGAGGCGCAGGACGAGTGCAAGGAGCTCGGCTATCCTTCGCCCGGCTTCCTGGCGTTCATCACCTGGCCGTTCCAGCCGGACAACACGAACCTCAAGCGCGAGAAGTCCAAGCCGGAGGAATACCTCAAGATGGTCGCGATCAACCGGATCATGCTGGACAACATCCCGAACATGCAGGCGAGCTGGGTGACGATGGGGCCGGAGATCGGCAAGCAGTCGCTGTCTTACGGCGTCAACGACTTCGGCAGCACGATGCTGGAGGAGAATGTCGTCTCCGCCGCCGGCACGACGCATAAGGTCAACATCGAGCTGATCCTGCAGTATATCCGCGAGGCCGGCAAGATTCCCGCGCAGCGCAACACGCGGTATGACATTCTTCGCGTCTTCCACGAGGGCGAGCATGCCGAGCGCGATTTTGTGATGCAGAACTGAAGCTGGACGTAGTGGAGGAGCCTTTTCCCGATTCCGGGAAAGGGCTTTTTTGTCGTTGGACAAGAAGCCCGCTGCGCGAACCGAGCCACTCCCGGTGGACAAGCAGTCCGCTGCGCGATCCGAGCCACTCCCGGTGGACAAGCAGTCCGCTGCGCGAGCCGGGCCACTCCGTTGGACAAGAAGTCCGCTGCGCGACCCGAGCCACTCCCGGTGGACAAGAAGGCCGCTGCGCGACCCGAGCCACTCCCGGTGGACAAGAAGTCGGCTGCGAGAGCCGGGCCTTTCTCGGCAGGCAGCCGACAGCATACTAAGGACAAGAAGCCCGCTGCGCGATCCGAGCCACTCCGGTGGACAAGAAGCCCGCTGCGCGATCCGAGCCACTCCGGTGGACAAGAAGTCCGCTGCGCGAACCGAGCCTTTCTCCGATTCCACTGGAAGCCGGATGCCCGGATTGCCTGACCTCCCATGCGGAGGCCATCCGTCTTCCAAGAGGACCGCTGCCGCTTCTCCGAAAGGCATCGGCTCGCTTCGCTTGCCTTGTCCCAGCCCGCTGCTCCCCCTTTTTATTTGGGGGAGGGGTCGTCTCCCGCTTACCTGGGAGACGGCGGCGCTTATCGCAGCCGGCACGATTCGGCTGCCGCAGATCAGCCAGCAAGCCGCATGCGGCTTGCCGCCTCTCCCCCCTCGACTCGGGCGTATAAACCAAATCGCTGGCGCGAACCAAGGCGCTTGCGTGCCCCCCTCGTAGAGCCGGCACGCCAACTATCCTTTTGGAGATGCGCGGAAAAACCGAGTAACTCGGTCAAGTAGAGGGGCAAACGGAGGGAGTTACGCGGAAAAACCGAGTAACTCGGGCAAGCAGGGGCCAAACGGTCGGAGTTGCGCGGAAAAACCGAGTAACTCGGGCAAGCAGGGACCAAACGGTCGGAGATGCGCGGAAAAACCGAGTAACTCGTGCATTGGGAGGGCCAAACAGTCGGAGTTACGCGGAAGAACCGAGTAACTCGGGCAAGCGGAGGCCGACCCGGTGAGAGTTGCATGGAAAAACCGAATAACTCGGGCAAGTAGAGGGGCAGCAGAGGCGTTTCGAGAAAACACGGAACGAGTCCAAAGAAGCTGCAATGCAATTGGAACAAGGCAATGCAAACCGAATACCAAGCGCGAAGCATGAGTTTGAACTAGGCAGAGCTTGCGAGCAGCTGTAACCCGATTAATTCAGGTTGGAGGCCGAAAGACGAGCTTGCGAGCAGCTGTAACCCGATTAATTCGGGTTGGAGGCTGAAAGACGAGCTTGCGAGCAGCTGTAACCCGATTAATTCGGGTTGGAGGCTGAAAGACGAGCTTGCGAGCAGCTGTAACCCGATTAATTCGGGTTGGAGCCTAAGAGACGGGCTTGTGAGCCGCTGTAACCCGATTAATTCGGGTTGGAGCACGAAAGACGGCATTAGCACTTAACCGATCGGATCGTGATGGGGCTAGCGGTAATGAGCGAGGGCACCGAGCCTATCGTTGAAACCAAAGAGCGAAGCGGACGGGGGCTCGTGGAGAAGCGTCAGCGTTTCCCTTGGAGGCCGGATTCCTTCCGTTTCGGAAGAATAGAATCAAAGGAATCTGGGCTCCAGGGAGATCGGAACGAGTTCCCGCTCCGCGAAGCGGATGCAGGGTTCACTTGCTCCGCGAAGCGGATGCAGGTTTCACTCGCTCCGCGAAGCGGGTCCATGTTTCACTTGCTCCGCTTCGCGGGTCCCGGCTTCACCCGCTCCGCAAAGCTGAAAAAAAGCCCCTTCCCGCAGGAAAGGGCTGTCATAATACTCACTGCCACGCGAAGCGGGACTTCGACCCGGGGTCGGGCTCCGCTGCGGCGGTGACGATGCGATTTTTGCCCGTGGACTTGGCGGCGTAAAGCGCCTGATCCGTGCGCACGAAAAATCGCTCCTTGCCCTCGCCGAGGTAATCGGCGAAGCCGATGCTCACCGTGATCTTGCGCGAGCCGAGCTCCTCGTACGAGGCCGCCTCGATGTTATGGCGGATCGTCTCGAGGAGCTGCAGCGACTTGTCGGCGCTTTTGTCCGTGAAGATGAGCGCCAGCTCCTCGCCGCCGTAACGGGCGACGAAGTCGTTCATGCCGGCCTGGGAGCGGACGAGATCGGCGACCTGCTTGAGCACGGAGTCGCCGGCGCGATGGCCGAACTGGTCGTTGACGGACTTGAAGTTGTCGATATCGATGAGGGCAAGCTGCAGCGGCATCGAGGTCGTATCGTGATGCTCGATCAGCTTGTCCAGGTATTCGTGGAACGTAATATGGTTGTACAGCTCGGTCAGCGCATCGGTCTTGGCCAGCTTGTCCATCAGGATGTTCTTGACGAGCAGCTCCTGGTTGGACTTGGCGGCGTGGATGTAGTAGCTGCGCATCTCCTTGCCTCGGGAGATGACGCCCCAGGCGATGAGGCAGAACGCTCCCAGCATCGCGGTCAGCGACAGGATGCCGACGACGGAGATGTCCAGGCTCCGGTTGAAGAAGTACAGGCTGTACAGCGTCGTCAGCGACATGACGACGGCGGCGATGAGCTTGCGCGAAGAGAAGTAGAAGATCGAGACGAGCACGGGCAGGAACAGCGCCGGAATGATGTAGCCGATCTCGATATTGATGTCGACGATGATGAAGGTCAGCAGCGAGGAAGCCGCCAGCAGCGCATAGTCGCGCAGCCGCTCCTCGAGAAAGCGCAGGCAGAGCTCCGTCAGCACGAGCACGCTCAGATGGAGTGACGTCGGCAGCAGCATGTAGCGCCGCAGAAAGACATCCGGAGCAAGCGGAGTGATGAAGATCAGAAACAGGCCTTCCAATATGACCATCAAGACGAGCAGGCACCAGAAGCCGTTCATCAGCATCCGGTTCCAACGCGCCCGGGTGAAGTCGAGCAATTGATCATCCAAGGTTAGGTTCACTCCAGCTAGAAAGCTAATGATGCACGCACGTTAACCAATATACCATGAATATGGATTCAATCCAATCCTCCTCTAAATAGATATTTCATGATTAACCACCATTTTCCTACATCTATAGGGCTTGGAGCCGACTCCTTCCGAGCCGCATATCCGACCGCGCTCAGCCATATACTAGCGGAAGGAAGGGAGGCGGATGGCGATGGAACTGCTTGTCGTGGAGCTCATCGATAAAGGAGAGGACGGCGGAGCCGCGCTGCTGGACCGTCTGAACGCGCTCGCCGCCTCGGTCGCGAGCCAAAACGGAGCCGCCTCGGAGGAGCCTCTCTGGAGCTGGCGGCTGTCGGAGGAGGGCTGCCGGCTGAGCTGCATGGCGAATCTGCCCCGCTTCCGGCTCGGCGAGCACGGAGCGCTGCTGTACGACGGCGCGGCCAGCGTCCTGTCCGACTATATCGTCGATCGGCATGAGGGCGATCTGATCCGCCACATCATCCGCAAGAACTACCGCTATTCGCGGGAGGAGGAGCTTGCGGTCGAGCGCTGCTGCGGCCTCGTGCTGTCCGGCGAGCAGTGGAGCCCCGGAGAGGACGGTCCTTCGCCGACAGCCGGACGCAGCCAGCGGAGCGGCCGGATCGCCGCCGAGCTGAGGGCCTACATCGAGGAGAACTCGAGCCTGCATCTGCAGGGCTACGTGACGTTCCGCCTGCACGGCTATTGGCAGGAGCTGCGGGAGGCGGCGGAGTACGCGGTCGAAGAATACGTGATGGATAAGCAGTATCAAGAATTCATCTCGCTGCTCAAGTATTATGTAGCCTCGCAGCCGAGCCGCCGCGGCCTCGTGCATGTGCTGCATGAGCCCGAGCGCGGCATCCGGCTGCTCGACGAGCGCTGCGAGCCGCTCGACATGCGGTCGGAGGAAAAGGCGCTGTCCGAGCTCGTGGACGCGGAGCTGAACATGGAGGACATGGTGCTGAGCAGCCTGATCGCCGCCTCGCCGGCTTCGATCCGGATCCATACGTCTGATCCGGAGCATCAGGTCGTGCGCACGATCCGGTCGATCTTCGACAGCCGGATCGGCATCTGCGAGGGCTGTCCCGACTGCGCCGGACAGCGCAGGGAAGGATTGGGCGGCGGCGAGCCTTGACGGGCTCGCCTGATCGTCGCTATAATGGCATCACAAAGCCGTGACGAAGACACGCGGCATCCGACAGCCCTTTTTCAGAGACGGGAGCCTTGGCTGCAAGCCCCCGATGCGAGCGCGGATGGCGTACCCCTTCGAAGCTGCAGGATGGAACCCGGTCCCCCGGCAGTATATCCTGACGACTCGTCCCCGTTACCGGACATCAGGAGAACGCTCCTTTTTCGGCCGGCGCGGCCGAGGGACGTTGAATGAGGGTGGAACCACGGGTCTGAACCGACAGCACTCGTCCCTTTGCGGGACGCAGTGCTTTTTTGCGTCCTGACACACTTCTATTTCACGGAGGCGAATGGACATGGCAGTAGAAATCAAGCTCCCCGACGGAGCGGCGCGCTCGTACGAGGCGGGAGCGACCATCGAGGACGTAGCCGGCTCGATCAGCTCCGGCCTGCGCAAAAACGCGGTCGCCGGCAAGCTGGACGGCAAAGTCGTCGACCTGAACACGCCCGTGACCGAAGGCGCGGTCGTCGAAATCGTCACGCTCGACTCGGCCGACGGCCTCGAGGTGTACCGGCACAGCACGGCCCATCTGATGGCGCAGGCGATCAAGCGCATCTACGGCGACAAGACGGTGAAGCTCGGCATCGGGCCGGTCATCGAGGACGGCTTCTATTATGACATCGACATGGAACAGTCGCTTACGCCGGAGGATCTGGAGAAGATCGAGAAGGAAATGGAGCGCATCATCAAGGAGGACGTGCCGATCCGCCGCCGCGAGGTAAGCCGCGAGGAAGCGGTCCGCCTCTTCGCCGAGCTGGAGGACCCGCTCAAGCTGGAGCTGATCCGCGACCTGCCGGAGTCGGCCGTCATCTCGATCTACGACCAGGGCGAGTTCTTCGACCTGTGCCGCGGACCGCATCTGCCGAGCACGGGCCGCATCAAGGCGTTCAAGCTGCTCAGCGTGGCGGGCGCCTACTGGCGCGGCGACTCCAAGAACAAGATGCTGCAGCGCATCTATGGCACGGCATTCCCGAAAAAGGCTCAGCTCGACGAGCATCTGCATCTGCTCGAGGAAGCGAAAAAGCGCGACCACCGCAAGCTCGGCCGCGAGCTGAAAATGTTCACCTTCTCCAAGGAGGTCGGCCAGGGCCTGCCGATCTGGCTGCCGAACGGCGCGCGCGTGCGCCGCACGCTCGAGCGCTACATCGTCGACCTGGAGGAGCGTCTCGGCTACCAGCATGTGTACACGCCGGTGCTCGCCAACGTCGAGCTGTACAAGACGAGCGGACACTGGGAGCACTACAGCGAGGACATGTTCCCGAAAATGGTCATGGACAACGAGGAGCTCGTCCTGCGCCCGATGAACTGCCCGCACCATATGATGGTGTTCAAGAGCGACATGCGCAGCTACCGCGATCTGCCGATCCGCGTCGCCGAGCTCGGCACGATGCACCGCTACGAGATGTCCGGAGCGCTTACCGGCCTCCATCGCGTGCGGGCGATGACGCTCAACGACGCGCATATCTTCTGCCGTCCCGATCAGATCAAGGAGGAGTTCGCGCGCGTCGTGAACCTGATCCAGCAGGTGTACGAGGACTTCGGCATCAAGGAGTACCGCTTCCGCCTGTCGTACCGCGATCCGAAGGATACGGAGAAATACTTCCAGAACGACGAGATGTGGGAGATGAGCCAGCGCATGCTGCGCGAGGTCGTCGAAGAGCTCGGCTTGCCGTTCTTCGAGGCGGAGGGCGAGGCGGCGTTCTACGGGCCTAAGCTCGACGTGCAGATTAAGACGGCGCTCGGCAAGGAAGAGACGCTCTCCACCGCCCAGCTCGACTTCCTGCTGCCGGAGCGGTTCGAGCTGGAGTACGTCGGCGAGGACGGCAAGAAGCATCGTCCGGTCGTCATCCACCGCGGCATCATCAGCACGATGGAGCGCATGACGGCGTTCCTGCTCGAGAACTTCGCCGGCGCGCTGCCGCTCTGGCTGAGCCCGCAGCAGGCGCGCGTCATCCCGGTGTCCCAGGCGTACGAGAGCTATGCCCGCAGCGTCGAGGAGCAGTTGCTCGCCGCCGGCGTGCGCGCCGAGAGCGACCTGCGCAACGAGAAGCTCGGCTACAAGATCCGCGAGGCGCAGCTGGAAAAAATTCCGTACATGCTCATCGTCGGCGAGAACGAAGCCGGAGCCGGCACCGTCTCGGTTCGCAAGCGCGGCGAGGGCGACCTCGGCGCCCGTCCGGTCGCCGAGCTGGCGGCTCAGCTGGCGGAGGAGATCCGCAGCAAAGCCGTGCAATAGGATCACGTCTACAGGTATCATCGACACCGTATGGATCGTGATCAACGACCCGAAATCAGCGCTCTCCAGCAAGTGGAGGGCGCTTTTTTTGGCCCAAATCTGAATAAGCCCCGGCGGCGGCGGGTAACCTCCGTCTAAAGGGGAGATTGCCACCATGCCGAAAGGCTATCGAAAGCATCCATCTGCGAATCCGCGGTTCGCCTGGACGTTCGTCCATCCGCTGCTGCTCGTGCTCGTCGCCGCGCTTTGCCTGGCCGCCGGACGAATCGTCGTCGTGGCGGACGAAGCGAAGCAAGCCGCTGAGCCGGCAGCCGCTGCCGGGGCGAAGCGCGAGGAGCCGCGCGAGACGAGCCGAATCCGGATCGCGGCAGCTCCAGTCAAGCCGCTGCGCGAGACCGCCGGACTCGTCGCTCTGAACGCGCGAGCCGCCGTCCGTGACGGCGCGCAGGGCCAGCCCGGCATCGCCCGGCTGCAGCGCGTCATCCGGGCGCGCGAATCCGCGGCGGCGAGGCCGGCGATTCCACAGCGGCGCCATGCGGCGGACAAGCTTGCCTCCGCCGCTCCGGCGAGCCGCGCGCTTCCGGCCGCCCTCAAGTCGATCTCGGTGCTCGCGACCGGCTATACGGCCGGCATCGAGTCGACAGGCAAAAAGCCGGGGCATCCGCTCTACGGCATCACCCGCTCCGGCGTCAAGGTCCGGCGCGGCGAGGTGTCGACGATCGCCGCCGACACGAAGGTGATGCCGATCGGCACGATCGTTTATGTGCCCGGCTACGGGTACGGCGTCGTCGCCGATACCGGCTCCAAGATCAAGGGTCGGCGCATCGACCTTTATTTCGATACGACGAAGCAGGTATACAAGGAATGGGGCAAGAAGCAGGTCACCGTGCAGGTGCTGAAATACGGCAGCGGGAAGCTCGACCAGTCGACGCTGAACCGGTTGAACCAAGCGATGAAGACCGGCAAGGGACTGCTGCTCGACGAACAAAAAAGCTGAAGCCTCCCTCGGGAGGCTTCAGCTTTTTTGCGCTTCATATCGGAATGCTAGACGTCCAGCCCGCTGGCTGACTTGTATTTCTTGATCATGAGCTGGGTCTGCACATTGACGACGCCTGGGAGCACATAGAGCTTGTCGTAGAGAAACATCTCCAGCTCCTCCTCGTCCCGCAGCAGGGCGTGGACATGGAGCGTGCTGGAGCCGGTCATCTGGTAAATGCTGATGACCTGCACCTCCTCGGACAGCTGGAGGCCGACGGCGTCGACGTGGCGTGGCTCGACCTGCACTTCGAAAAAGGCCGAAACCGTCCGTCCGAGCTTGGCGACATTGACGCGGACGGTGAAATGCTCCAGCACGCCGCTCTCAAGCAAGGACTCGACGCGCTTTTGGATGGCGACGCGCGACAGGCTCAGTGTCTCCCCGATCTTGGCGTAAGGCATCCGTCCGTTCTCTAGAAGCAGCTGTACGATCCGTTGATCGATCTCGTCCAGGTGGGGGAGCTTCATGGCCGTTGAACTCCTTTCTAGAATCCACTTTAATGTTAATAAACATAACATATGGATAGGAAAATGAATAGAGGTTTTTGATTGCGAACAGCAACGCCGCCTCGTCCATTTAACGCTTTATGCAAGTAAAATGAGGAGGCTGGAGAGTGCGGCGGGAAAAAATGGATTCACTGGAGCGCTTGCGCCGCATGAGCTATGTGAGATGAATGTGAGGAAAGCGGCTTCGGGCGGCTTTCCCTTCCAGCTGCCGAAAGCAGGAGCCGCAACCTGTCCTCGGTCTGCAGACCGAGGCGGGCATCGACCGCCAGCCTCTGGAGGGATGCATTTCCATGCGCTATACTTCAACTATCACAAACGGTATTACATCCAAGGAGCGTGTCATAGATGAACCATGCCAAACTGAACCAGGTGCTGACGGGCCTCGCCATCATCGGAATCGGGGCGCTGTTCCTGTTCCATACGGCCGGACTGTTCGGCTTCGAGCCGCTCGGCATCGGCGAGTTCATTTCCCGCTACTGGCCGATCGCGCCGCTTTATGTCGGCGTGTCGATGCTGCTCGCCGGAGGGTTGCTGCCGGGAATCGCGGTGACGCTATTCGCGTTCGTCATGCTCAGCCGCAATACGGGCATCTACGATCTTGAATTCAGCGACGCGATGCGCTACCTGATTCCGGTGGGCATCATCGCCTATGGCCTCCAGCTGCTGCTGGTCCGCTCGGGCAAAAGCCATCGCAAGGAGCTCAAGGAGGATGAATGGACCTCCTACAATTCCTATCCGGACGACGTGCCGGAGCCGCCTCCGCTGCATCCCGATCCGCTCGGCAAGGATCTGGATCGGGAAGGCCGGCCGGAGGCCGGCTCCGCTCCTCCGCCGCCTTATGGCGACGAGGCCGGACGGCGCGGAGACGCCGGCGCGGGCCAAGGCGGCGGTGGCGGCGGTGGCGGCGGTGGCGGCGGAATATTCGGAGGCGGCGGTGGCGGAGGATCTCAGGGGAAGGACGACTGGCGGGAGGAGCTGCGCCGCGCCAAGCAGGAGCTGAAGCATGATTTCAAGGAGATCAAGGAAGATATCCGGGAAGCGGCCAAGCACGGCCGCCACTCCCATCGGTCCCATCGCCGCGAGCGCCAGGAGGGGGCCGGCGGGCGCACCGAATGGTGGAACACCGACGAGAACGTCCAGACCCGTTCCAACTTCATCGGGGACATCCATCTCGGCCATGACTATTGGGATCTGGTCCCGCTCAACATCTCGCATTTCATCGGCGACACGGTGATCGACTTGACGCGCGCGAACATCGCGCCCGGAGAGACGCGGATTACGGTCAGCTCGTTCATCGGCGACGTCAAGGTATTTCTGCCGACGGACTGCGACATCGGCATCCAGGTCGTCTCCAGCGCGTTCATCGGCGACTCCAAGGTGCTGGGACGCAAGGAAGGCGGCATGTTCCGCCACATGGACACGCAATCGTCCGGCTACCGCGACAACGAGCGCCGGATCAAGCTGGTATGCAGCACATTCATCGGCGATGTGCGAGTGACGAAGGTCGGGTGAGAAATCGGTCATGATGGTCAAGCTGCTGAGAAGCGGGAAGATGGAGCTCGTGATGTTTTTCATCGTCAGCTCCGTGCTTCCGTGGAGCATCCTTTATGCAATCAAGCATGCGGTCATGCCGGAAGCCTCTACGGCGCAGCTGTGGGCGATCGGCACGATCGTGTTCACGCTGACAAGCGTAGGCTTCGGGTACGGCGTGGGCCGCAGGCAGCAGTCGCGCATCGACGCTCTGCACCTGGCGCTCAAGCAGGCGGCGCAGGGCAATCTCGCCGTTCGCCTGCCGGAGCGCGAAGGCTACTCGCTGGGCGCCGCCTACGCGGAGTTCAACGAGCTGGCGAGCAAGCTGGAGCGGCGGCTGCAGGTGATGCAGCGGCAGAACGAGATGCATGTACTGCAGCAGGCGGCTTCTAATGAAGAAGCGGTGCTCGAGGAGCGCAAGCGGCTGGCGCGCGACCTGCATGACACGGTGAGCCAGCAGCTGTTCGCCATCCATATGTCGGCCTCCTCGCTGCCCAAGCTGCTCGCGGCGAGTCCGGAGCGCGCGGGCGAGGTGATGGAGCAGCTCATCACGATGAGCTCCCATGCACAGAAGCAGATGCGCGGCCTGATCGCCCAGCTGCGCCCGCTGGAGCTGGAGGGGCGCTCGCTCGAGGATGCGCTGGAGCGATGGTTCCCGGACTATTGCCGGCAGAACGGCCTGCAGGGCGAGCTGGACTGGCGCGTGCAGGGCAGCATATCCGAGGCCAAGGAGCATCAGCTGTTCCTGATCGTGCAGGAGGCGATGGCCAACGTCGTCAAGCATGCGCAGGCGACGAGCGTCACGCTCAGCCTGTCGGACAACAGGACGGGGCTGACGATGCTGCTGCAGGACGACGGCCATGGGTTCCGCGCGGATCAGGTCCGGCCGGGATCGTACGGGCTGTCGACGATGCAGGAGCGGGCGCTGCAGCTCGGCGGAGACGCCGCCATCGTCAGCAAGCCGGGAGGAGGCACCCGCATTCGGGTGTCGCTCCCTAATTATGGAGCAGAGGAGCGGGCGGAAGGATGACGGAGACGCAAACATGCCGGATCATGATCGTAGACGACCACGATATGGTGAGGATGGGACTGAAGACGTATTTGATGCTGGAGCCGAAGTTCGAGGTCGTAGCGGAGGCGGGCAGCGGCGAGGAAGCGCTGCGGCTGCTGGAGAAAGGCTTGCCGGACGGTCCGCCGGACCTCGTGCTGATGGATCTGATGATGCCCGGCATGGACGGCGTCGAGACGACGCGCCGCGTCATCGAGGCGTTCCCGGAAATGCGCATCGTGCTGCTGACGAGCTTCCTCGAGGACGAGAAGGTCGTCGCCGCGGTGGAAGCCGGGGCGGTCAGCTACGTGCTCAAGACGGTCAGCTCCGAGGAGCTCGTCTATGCGCTGAACGGAGCGCTGCGCGGCATGCCGGTCATGACCTCCGACGTATCCCAGGCGCTTACGCGCGGCTTGCGCCAGCGCTCCGCGCAGGGCGTCGACGAAGGGCTGACCGAGCGCGAGAAGGAAGTGCTGCTGCTCATCGCCGAAGGACGGGCCAACAAAGAAATCGCCGAGGAGCTTCATATCAGCATCAAAACGGTTAAGACCCATGTAAGCAACCTGCTTATGAAATGCGAGATGGAGGACCGGACCCAGCTGGCCGTCTATGCGCACCGCAAGGGCTGGGCCAAAAGCTGACCGGCCGGGCGCGGCACGAGCGCCTGCGCGCCTCTGGCGCCGATCCGCTCCGATGAACATCGGGCGCTGCTTGCATGGCGCCTCTTCTCTCGCACATAAGCCGGCTCCCGTCAGGGAATGCTGATCCTACTTGAGCCGACAAGGAGAGGTGTCCATGATCGCGATTCAATCCCCGCTGGAGGGGACCGAGCATGATTTCGTTCAGATCAAGCGCGTGCTGGAAAAGCAGGGCTTCGTGCTGGGAGGCAACTGGGACTACGGCAGCGGCTCCTTCGATCTGAACCTCGACGAGCAGAACAAGGTGTGGCTGCGCCTCGGCTTCGACGTGCTGCGCGGCAACATCGACGACCAGACGGAGGACAACGACGCCTCCATCAAGCTGACGACGCCGTATGTGCTTCGCCATCTGTACCGGGAAGGCAACGATCCCGAGGCGAAGGCGCGCACGGTCGGCGCGCTGTTCGACCAGTTTCAGGCGCCGGTCGATCCGGACGCCGAGGTGGACGGCAAGTGGGTCGATCAGGCCGGCGAGCAGCTCCGCCGCGCGGAAGATCAGCTGCTGACGGCGCGCTGACGTGGATATCCGGCTCGCGGACAGCGAGAAGGAACGGGAAGTTCAAGAGCCCACGCCCCGAAATTGGGGCGCATGGGCTTTTTTATGTTGTCTTAAACGCTTTTTCAGTTTCTTTTAAGGAAGGTTGTGCATGATAGGAACATACCAGTCAGGCGCCGCTAGGCGCATCTCATAGAGGACTAAGAGGAGGAACATGGACATGGACGATCGCAAGCGCTATGACGAGTTTTGGAACGGCAAGGACTCCGAGCCGGGGCAGGAGCGGGAAGAGCGGCAGGAGCGCGAGGAGCGCTCGGATCGAGCTCAAGGCTCTTCCTCCTACTATTATTCGTACGGGCCGTTCAAGCAGGGCCAGCCGGACGGCGCGCAGCGAGAAAGCTCCCGTCTGCCGGAGGAGCGGGCTCAGGCCGATAGCGAAGAAGCCGCTCCCCGCAACGTCGTCGTCACGCCGCCGCGCCAGCTCCGGCCGTTCGTGCCCGCCTCCTCGGCCGGCAAGGGCGAATGGCAGGGCGGCGGCGGCGGAGGCGGCAAGAAGCGCGGCAGCGGGCTGCGCACGGCGGCCGTCTCGTTCCTGGCCGGCGTCATCGCCGTCGGCGGCCTGATGTGGAAAGCCGACACGGACAATTGGTTCACCGGCGATTCCGCTCCGGCGGTCGCCCTCTCCGGCCAGAACTCCACGAACGTGCCGGCGAGCGGCAAAGCTTCCACGGCCTCCGACACGACCCGCCCGATGAACATCGCCCAGATTTCCGAGCAGGCGTCGCCGGCAGTCGTGCTCATCACGACGTTCGCGAGCGGGCGCAGCAGCAGCTCCGGCAGCAGCCTGTACGACGATCCGTTCTTCCGTCAGTTCTTCGGCGACCAGTTCGGAGGCGGCCAGGGCGGCCAGGGCAACGGCGGTCAAGGCGGAAGCGGCGGCGAGCTTCAGGAAACGGGCCTCGGCTCCGGCTTCTTCTTCGAAAAGGACGGCTACATCCTCACCAACCAGCACGTCATCGACGGCGCTCAGGAGATCAAGGTCAAGGTGCAGGGCGAAAGCAAGGAGCTGACCGCCAAGCTGCTCGGCTCGGCCAAGGATCTCGACCTGGCCGTGCTGAAGGTCGAGCCGGTGGACGGCAAGGAATTCCCGACGCTGCCGCTCGGCGACTCCGAATCCGCGGCGATCGGCGACTGGCTCGTCGCCATCGGCAACCCGAACGGCTTTGACCATACGGTGACGGTCGGCGTGCTCAGCGCCCGCGAGCGCACGATCCAGGTCGCGGCGGACAGCACGGGCAGCACGGCGCGCACGTATCAGCATCTGCTGCAGACGGACGCCTCCATCAACCCCGGCAACTCCGGCGGACCGCTGCTCAACACGAGCGGCGAGGTCATCGGCATCAATACGGCCATCAGCGCGGACTCGCAGGGCATCGGCTTTGCGATCCCGACGTCGACGATCAAGGAAGTGCTCGAGCAGCTGAAAAGCAGCCAGAACGTCACGATGCCGACGCCGTTCATCGGCGCGACGCTCGCGGACATCAGCGAGCAGATGCAGCAGAACCTCGGCCTGCCGAGCACGGACGGCTCGATCGTGCGCGAGACGCTGTTCAACTCGCCTGCGTACAAGGCCGGACTGCAGCAGTATGACGTCATCACCGGCCTGGACGGCAAAGCCTATGCCAAGAAGGAAGAGCTGATCGCGGAAATTCAGAAGAAAAAAGTCGGCGACAAGGTCGTCCTGGACGTCATCCGCAAGGGCGACAAGATGCAGGTGACCGTGGAGATCGGCGACAAGAGCAAGTTCGACGTGCAGTAATTCCCGGGAGCCGGCGATTTATGGCGGCAGGCCGGAGCCGCTCCAGACGCGCAGGCGCTTTGAACAGGCGCCTGCGCTTTTGCATGCGGCAGGAATACGGTACGATAGAGGCAGCATGGACGGAAGGGGAGCGGAACATGAGACCGCATATCGTCATCGTCGACGACGACGAGAAAATCATATCGATGCTGCGCCGCAGCCTGGCTTTCGAGGGCTATGAGGTGACGACGGCGAGCAACGGACTGGAAGGGCTCAAGGTGCTGCTCGGCATCGAGCCGCAGCTGCTCATCCTCGACGTGATGATGCCGCAGGTGGACGGCTGGGAGGTATGCCGCCGCGTGCGCGAGGGAGGCAGCTCCGTGCCGATCCTCATGCTCACGGCCAAGGACGACATCGGCGACCGGGTCAAAGGGCTCGATCTCGGCGCGGACGACTACCTCGTCAAGCCGTTCGCGCTGGAGGAGCTGCTGGCGCGGGTGCGCGCCCTGCTGCGGCGCAAGCCGGACAAGCTCGAGGAGCCGTCGAACCGGCTCGTCTTCGAGGACCTCGTGCTCGATCTCGATTCGCGCGAGGCGATCCGCGGCGGGCGGCGCATCGAGCTGACGGCCAAGGAGTTCGACCTGCTGCAGTATTTCATGAGCAACCCGAAGCGGGTGCTGACGCGCGACTCCATCATGGATAAGATCTGGGGCTACGACTACAGCGGCGAATCCAACGTGCTCGAGGTGTACATCGCCATGCTGCGCCAGAAGACCGAGGACGCGGGCAAGGAAGCCCGCCTCATCCAGACGGTGCGCGGCACCGGCTACGTGCTGCGCGGGGGAGGGGGCTGAGATGCCGATCCGCCTCAAGCTGACGCTCTGGTACAGCGGCATCCTGGCATTCGTGCTGCTGATCCTGAGCGGTTCGGTGTATGCTTTCCTCTACCACAACACGTACAACGAGATGAAGGGCAAGCTGCAGAATCAAGGCCAGAACCTGGGGCAGCAGATCGTGCAGAACAGCGTGTTCGATCCCGGCCGGCTGCAGCTCAACCGGTCTTCTTATCTTCAGGACGAGTATTACATCCAGATCTACAATTATCGGACCAGCGAGGGACAGCAGTCTACGGGCCTGGCGCAGCGCAAGCTCGTCTTCCCGTACGAGAAGGACCCCTCCAAAGTCGGCGAGGCGCGCTTCGTCAAGACGGTCGTCTCCGGCAATCCGTTCTACATCTACGAGGTGCCGATCCAGGCGACGAGCACCCAGCAGACGGTCGGCCTGCTGCAGGTCGGACTGTTCGTCGGCGCGCAGGAGAACCTGCTGCAGCAGCTGCGCACGATTCTCGTGTTCTCGTCGATCATGGGGCTGCTGCTGGCGTTCTCGGTCGGGCTCATCATGGCGCGGCAGGCGCTGCGGCCGATCGAGATCGTCATTCAGGCGGCGGAGCAGATCGACAAAGGCTCCGACCTGCGCATGCGCATCGCCTGGGACGGGCCGAGCGACGAGCTCGGGCGGCTGACCGACACGCTCAACGGTATGCTCGGGCGGATGGAGCGCGCCTACAACGAGCTCGACGAGGCGTACGACGCGCAGCGGCGGTTCGTCTCCGACGCCTCGCATGAGCTGCGCACGCCGCTGACGACGATCCGGGGCAACATCGACCTGCTTGAAAAGATGTGGACGCCCGCACTCGAAGCCGAGGCCGGCCGCTCCGAGCCGATCTCGGAGCAGGAGGCGCTGCGCCAGGAGATGTCGCGCGAGTCGATGCGCGACATCGGCGACGAGGCGCGGCGCATGAGCCGGCTCGTGAACGACCTGCTCGCGCTCGCTCGCGCCGACGCCGGCTTCGTCATGGAGAAGCAGCCGATCGAGCTGCTGCCGCTGCTCGACGATGTCGTGCGGCGAGCCGCGCTGCTGCCGCGCACGGCGCAGTGGCGGCCGGGCGACCTGTCGGTGCTGGAGGGCATCGGCGTGGTCGGCAACGCGGATTACTTGCGCCAGCTCATGTTCATTTTCATCGAGAATGCGTTCAAGTACACGCCGGAGGGCTTCGTGCGGCTGGAGGCGACGCTGAGCGGCGGCCAGGCCGGCATCCTGATCCGCGACACCGGCCTCGGCATGAGCCCGGAGCAGATCCCGCACATCTTCGAGCGGTTCTACCGCGCCGACGAGTCGCGGGGCGTGACGAGCGGCACCGGCCTCGGCCTGTCGATCGCCAAGTGGATCATCGACGAGCACGGAGGCTCGGTCGAGGTTCATACGAGCCCAGGCGCGGGCACGACGTTCACCGTCTGGCTGCCCGTCGCCTTTTCCGTCCCGGCTAGATAGAGTATACTGGAGACAGCTAGCGCCGCGGGCTCGGGATTCCTCAGCGGGATCTTCACGAGCGGCGGCAGGGAAGGCAGGTCATCCAAGTGGAAGTTGTCAAAATATCGCCCAGGGGCTACTGCTACGGGGTCGTCGACGCGATGGTGCTGGCGCTGCAGACCGCGCGCAATCTCGACCTCCCGCGCCCTATCTATATTCTCGGCATGATCGTGCACAACGCGCATGTCACGGACGCCTTCAAGGAAGAAGGCATCATCACGCTCGACGGCGAGAATCGCCTGGAAATCCTGGAGCAGGTCGAGTCGGGCACCGTCATCTTCACCGCGCACGGCGTTTCTCCGGAGGTGCGCCGCCGTGCCAAGGAGAAGGGGCTGACCGTCGTCGACGCCACCTGTCCGGACGTCACCAAGACGCATGACCTCATCCGCGAGAAGACGGCGGAGGACTACCAGATCATCTATATCGGCAAAAAGAACCATCCCGAGCCGGAAGGCGCCGTCGGCGTCGCGCCGGACCGCGTGCATCTGATCGAGCGCGAGGAGGACATCGAGCGGCTGGACGTGACGGGCGACCGCATCCTTATCACGAACCAGACGACGATGTCGCAGTGGGACATCCGCCATCTCATCTCCCGCCTGCTCGAGAAATTTCCGCATGCGGAGATTCACAACGAGATCTGCCTCGCGACGCAGGTGCGCCAGGAAGCGGTCGCCGACCAGGCGGGCGCGGCGGAGCTGACGATCGTCGTCGGCGATCCGCGCTCCAACAACTCCAACCGGCTCGCGCAGGTGTCGGAGGAGATTTCCGGCGTGCCGGCCTACCGGATCGCCGACCTGTCCGAGCTCAAGCTGGAGTGGCTGCAGGGCAAGCAGCGCGTCTCGGTCACGTCCGGCGCCTCGACGCCGACGCCGTTGACGCGCGAGGTCATCCAGTTCCTGGAGCAGTACGACGAGCAGGACCCGGCCACCTGGGAGCTGAAGCGGACGGTCGACATGGCCAAGCTGCTGCCCAAGGTCAAGGTCAAGTCGACCCCATGACCGCCCGTAGAGCAGCGGAAAGGCCGCGGCGGGCGGGACTTCGCGGCTGGCTGGCCGGCATCCGCCGCTGGGCGCGCTTCAAGCTGCTGCAGCTGCTGCGCGCCCCGGGCGGGCCGACCTTCGTCGCGACGGGCTTCGCCGTCGGCTTTTTCTGCGAGATGTTCACGCTGCCGACGTACGGTCTCGCGTTTTTCTTGATCTTTCCGCTCATCTATGTGCTGCGGGGGAGCTTGGCGGGCGCGCTCGTCGGCTTCGTGCTGGGCAAGGTCGTTTATTTGCCGCTCGCTTACCTGCACTCCGTCGTCGGAGGGTGGGTGCTGCCGACGCGGCTCAGCTTCCATCTGCCGCTCATCGGCGAGGAGATTAACCGCATGCTGCTGCTCAACCTCAAGCTGATCGTCGGCGGCATGGTCGACGGGCTGTGGATCGGCGCGGTGCTGTTCATCGCGATGCGCTCCTTGCTGCTTTATCTGGCGGCGCAGCGCAAGGAACGGCGCCGGCTTCGTCGGCGCCCCGGTGCTGCGGCCGAGCCGGACATCGCGCGGGGCTGAGCGGAGCGCTGTCCGCTTGGCGGCCTGCTGATGGCAGCCGCCGGCGCAGGCAGCGTCGCATTTGCCATTCACCTAAGCCGTCCGCGAGCTTCGAGCTCGCGGACGGCTTTTTGCGCGTCACGCCGGCCTTCGGAGTAGCGCGGAAAAACCGAGTAACTCGGGTAGGGGGAGGCCGAACCGGTGGGAGTAGCGCGGAAAAACCGAGTAACTCGGGCAGGCGGGTGCCGAACCGGTGGGAGCTGCGCGGAAAAACCGAGTAACTCGGGCAGGCGGGGGGCGAACCGGTGGGAGTTACGCGGAAAAACCGAGTAACTCGGGCAGGCGGGTGCCGAACCGGTGGGAGCTGCGCGGAAAAACCGAGTAACTCGGGCAAGCGGGTGGCGAACCGGTGGTAGTTGCGCGGAAAAACCGAGTAACTCGGGCTGGCGGGTGGCGAACCGGAGGGAGTTGCGCGGAAAAACCGAGTAACTCGGGCTGGCGGGTGCCGAACCGGCGGGAGTAGCGCGGAAAAACCGAGTAACTCGGGCAAGCGGGTGGCGAATCGGAGGGAGTTACGCGGAAAAACCGAGTAACTCGGACAGGAGGAGGGCGATGCGCATCAAGTACCTTTTGCCAAGCATGAGTTGGAACTAAGTGGAGCGAAGTAAACGGGGCTCGTGTAGCGACAGCGATTCCTCTGAAGCTGGATTCCTTCCGCTACAGAGGGGCTTACGAATAGCTGTAACCCGATTTAATCGGGTTGGAGCTTGAAGGACGGGCTTGTGGGCCGCTGTAACCCGATTTAATCGGGTTGGAGCTTGAAGGACGGGCTTGAGAGCCGCTGTAACCCGATTTAATCGGGTTGGAGCTTGAAAGGCGAGCTTGTAAGCCGCTGTAACCCTAAGTTTTCGGCATTCAGCTCGATATAGGATTTTTTCTAGGGTTCCGGAGAAATGCGCTCAAAGAAATCTGGGGTGCATGGAGAGCATAATGAGTTTCCACTCCGCGGTTGGAGGCAGATTCGGCATTATTCTCTAAACGATCGTATCGGTGAGGTCACGAGAGTTAGTGCTGATGAGCGAGGGCACCGAGCCTATCGTCGAAACCAAAGAGCGAAGCGGACGGGGGCTCGTGGAGAAGCGTCAGCGGTTCCCTTGGAGGCCGGATTCCTTCCGTTTCGGAACAGGGAATCAAAGGAATCTGGGCTCCAGGGAGATCGGAACGAGTCTCCGCTCCGCGAAGCGGGTGCAGGTTTCGAATGAGCTAGCTCGCAGCAAAGCGGGTGCAGGTTTCGAATGAGCTAGCTCGCAGCAAAGCAGGTGCAGGTTTCGAACGAGCTAGCTCGCAGCAAAGCGGATGCAGGTTTCGAATGAGCTAGCTCCGCTCCGCGAAGCAGGTGCAGGTTTCGAATGCGCTAGCTCGCAGCGAAGCGGGTGCAGGTTTCGAATGGCCAGCTCCGCGCAAAGCGGCCCATTCAGATCCCGAATCCTGGTCGTCCGCCCCAGTGGTTCGTTTTGAGCGCGGCCTCGTTCATTTTTCGTTCATTTTGATCCCGTAAGATGGTGGAATCAGCCCGGATTGGACGAGGAGAGTGGGAAACGATGAACGGACAAGAGAAGGCGGCGCGGCTGCGCCGCGGCATCGCCGTGGACGGCTGGCTGCTGGCGGCGGTCGCCGCCGCGGTCTTCCTGAACGGATACGGCATCTGGCAGGAGGCCTATGCCAACACGTACTACACGACGGCGGTCGGAAGCATGCTGCAGAGCTGGCACAACTTCTTCTACGGCTCACTGGACTCGGCCGGGTCGGTGACGGTCGACAAGCCGCCGCTGACCTTCTGGATCCAGGCGGCGTTCGCCTGGGTATTCGGCCTGCAAGGCTGGTCGGTCATCCTGCCGCAGGCGCTGGCGAGCGTCGCGACCGTACCGTTGCTGTACGCGTGCGTGAAGCCGACGTTCGGCGCAGTGGCGGCGCGTGCGGCCGCCTGGGCGATGGCGCTGACGCCGGTCGCGGTCGCGGTGTCGCGCACGAACAACATCGACGGGATGCTCGTGTTCACGCTCGCGCTCGCGGCCTGGTTCCTGCTGCGCGGCGTCCGCGAAGGACGCGCGGGCAACCTGCTGGCCGCCTTCGCGCTGATCGGGGCGGGCTTCAACATGAAGATGCTGCAGGCGTACATGGTGCTGCCGGCGTTTTACCTGCTCTATGTGCTGGGCGTGCGGATGAAGGCAAAGGCGAAGTACGGCCTGCTGGCCGGCTGCACGGCTCTGATGCTGCTGATCTCGGTCTCGTGGGCGGTCGTCGTCGACGCGGTGCCGGCGGACAAGCGGCCGTACGTCGGCAGCAGCGAGACGAACTCCGTGCTGGAGCTGGCGTTCGGCTACAACGGCATCTCCCGCCTGACCGGCGACCGCGGCGGCGCGGGCGGCCAGGCGGGACAGGGAGGCTTCCCCGGCGCGATCTCGCCGGACGGCACGATGCAGGACGCAACCGGGCAGGGCGGGTCAAGCGTCTTCGGCCAAGGCGCGGCGGATGGCGGTGGGGCTGGCGGGAATGCGGCCGGCAGGCCGGGCGCGGCTGGCGGCGCAGGCACAGACTCCGGAGCAGAGCGGCCGGAGGGCGGAGGCGCAGGAAGATTCGCTGCCGGAGGCTTCGGTTCTGCCGAAGGCAGGACGTTCGGCGATGGCGGAGGCCGGATGGGCGGCGGAGGCGGCATGTTCAACACGGGCGAGGCGGGGCCGCTGCGCCTGTTCCAGCAGTCGCTGTCCGGCCAGGCCAGCTGGCTGCTGCCGCTGGCGCTGCTGTCGGCGCTCGTCCTGCTCTTTCCGCTGCGTCTCCACAGCCTGACGGCGGCGCAGAAGGAGACGCTGTTCTGGCTGGCGTGGCTGCTGCCGGCAGCGGCATTTTTCAGCGTCGCAGGCTTTTTCCACTCGTATTATCTCATCATGCTGGCGCCGCCGATCGCCGCGCTGGCAGGCGCCGGAGCGTGGACCCTATGGGTCCGCTACCGCGAGGGGGCGGGCTGGCAGTCCTGGCTGCTGCCGGCCTCGATCGCCGCGACCGCGCTGTTCCAGTGGTACATCCTGCAAGCCTACGAATCCACGATCGGGCTCGGCTGGTCGATCGCCGTCGCCGGTCTCGGCCTGCTCGGCGCGCTTTTGCTCGGCGCGACCGCGACAGCGGGAAGAGACCGCCGCTCCGTCCGCTGGATCGCGGCAGCCGGGCTGGCCGTGCTGCTGATCGGCCCGGCCTACTGGTCGGCGACGCCGATCGTGTACGGGCAGAACTCGATGATTCCGGCCGCCGGACCGGACTCCGGCATGGGCGGCTTCGGCGGGGCGATGTCGGGCCGAGCTGCGGCCGGCATGGCCGGCGGTTTCCCCGGCGGTTTCCCCGGCGAAATGCCGGCCGCGGGGGGACCGGGCGGCGCCCAAGGCAATGGCGCGGATGACGGCGCAGGCGGCGGCTGGAGCGGGGGAGCCCCAGGCGGAGGGCAAAGCGGCGGGGCGAATCCGCAGGCGCAGGGCGGCATGGTCGGCATGATGCCCGGCTCGTTCTTCGGAGGAGGTCGCGGCGAGGCGGTTTCGGTCGATCCGGGCTTGCTCGCGTACTTGCGGGACAACCAGACGACGGACTACCTGCTTGCCGTATCCGACTACGGTACGGCGGCCCCTTACATTGTCGGCGAAGGCGAGAAGGTCGTCATCCTGCACGGCTTTCAAAACTCCGATCCGGTCTACGACGAACAGAAGCTTGAAGCGCTCGTCCGTTCGGGCAAGGTGAAGTATTTCCTCGTCGGAGGCGGAGGCTTCGGGGGCGGCGGACGCGGCGGCAGCAACGGCGGCAGCGGCAGCGATCTGAATGCCTGGATCGCCGAGCACGGCAAGGCGGTCGATCCGTCCGCCTACGGCTCCTCCGCGAGCGGAGCGGCGACGCTGTATGAAGTGACGCTCGATTAGCGGCAGGCGGCCGCTCCCTGGCTTCGGGGAGCGGCCGCTTTTCGTGCGAGGAGCGGGCCGCCTGCTCTGGAAGGGCGTCTTGACAGAGGGAGCGGAATCGCGTATATTTACTTTAGCAAATAAAAGCATAAAAGCTTAAAAGCGAACAAGTGCGAAAGTCTTGTCCGAATGCATAGCGCCACCTTATCCGAACCCCGAAGGAGAGAACCATCCATGATCGTCATCACTCAGCCATCCGTCACCGACGAGCGCATCGCCGAGATTGTCGCCCAGATCGAGCAGGCCGGCGTCACGGCCCATGTGTCGAGAGGAACGGACCGCACCGTCATCGGCATCATCGGCCAGGCCGCGCCGACGCTCGCCGAGCATCTGCGCCAGCTCAAGGGCGTCGAGAACGTCATCAAGATCTCCAAGTCCTACAAGCTTGCGAGCCGCGACTTCCATCCGGAGGATACGGTCATCGACATCAAGGGCGTCCGCATCGGCGGGGACAATCTGGTCATCATGGGCGGTCCGTGCGCCGTGGAGTCGGCGGCCCAGATCGACGAGATCGCCCGCCTCGTCAAGGCGGCCGGAGGCCAGGTGCTGCGCGGAGGCGCGTTCAAGCCGCGTACGGGGCCGTACAGCTTCCAGGGCGTCGGCGTCGAAGGACTGCAGATGATGCGCGAGGCGGGCGAGAAGCACGGCCTGCTCACGATCACCGAGGTGATGACGCCGGAGTACGTGGACATCTGCGCGGAGCATGCCGACATCCTGCAGGTCGGCACGCGCAACATGCAGAACTTCGACCTGCTGCGCAAGCTCGGCACGATCCAGACGCCGGTGCTGCTCAAGCGCGGCTTCAGCAGCACCTACGACGAATTCCTCAACGCGGCCGAGTACATCCTCGCCGGAGGCAATCCCAACGTCATGCTGTGCGAGCGCGGCATCCGCACGTTCGAGACGTACACACGCAATACGCTCGACCTGTCGGCGATTCCGGTGCTGCAAGGGCTGAGCCATCTGCCCGTCATCTCCGATCCGAGCCACGGCACGGGGCGGCGCGAGCTCGTCGAGCCGATGGCCAAGGCGTCGGTCGCCGCCGGCGCGAACGGGCTCATCATCGAGATGCATACCGATCCGGACAACTCGATGACCGGAGACGGCGTCCAGTCGCTCTTCCCCGACCAGTTCGCCGGCCTGCTCAAGGATCTCGAGCGCCTCGCCCCGATCGTCGGCAAGAAATTTGACACGAAAAAGGAGCAGCCCGAGGCGTTCGCCGTCTGGCAGCGCTGAACGGAGCTTTTCGAGGAGAGAGAAAGAAAGCGTTTTCGCATAAATATGTAGAGAGACGAATAACGACAGGCTCCGCATTCGCTCCTATTGTTCGTGAACATCCGTAAAACCTTGGATTCTCAGGGATTTACGGATGTTCGTGCGGAAAGGCGGTTCGCAATGTGAATATTGTATAAATGTTGTGAGTAATGCTTACACTTGTGCCAAAAATACCTTACATAGCTATTGACGGTGTTAATCGAGAGTTTTATAATTACTTCAAGGTTTAGGGTCAAAGTTGAACAATTTGGGCTCCAATCAATGCTAACGTTCGGAAATGGAGGAAATTTCAGATGTCAGTTCAAGGTGTTTTGGACAAAATCAAAGAAAACAGCATCCAGTTTGTCGATTTCCGTTTTGTGGATCTTGCCGGCCGCGCTCACCACATCACCCTTCCTGCGACGGAAGTGGATGGTGACACGTTCGTCAACGGCGTAGCGTTCGACGGTTCCTCGATTCCGGGCTTCCGCGGCATCGAAGAGTCCGACATGGTCATGATGCCGGATACGGAAGCCGTCTTCATCGATCCTTTCACGGACCATCCGACGCTCAACGTGATGTGCAACATCCACACGCCTGACGGCGAGCGCTACGATCGCGATCCGCGCAGCATCGCCCAAAAAGCGGAAGAATACCTCCAATCCTCCGGCGTTGGCACGGCGGCATTCTTTGCCCCAGAGTCCGAATTCTTCATCTTTGACGACGTGCGCTACGAGAGCTCCATGAACACCTCCTTCTACTCGGTCGACTCCGAGGAAGCGGCTTGGAACACGAACCGCAAGGAAGAGGGCGGAAACCTCGGCTTCAAGGTCGGCGTAAAAGGCGGCTACGTGCCGGTGGCGCCGGTCGACTCCCAGCAGGACATCCGCAGCGAGATGGTCCGCCTGATGCAAGAAGCGGGCCTGCGCGTCGAGCGCCATCACCACGAAGTGGCGACGGCCGGCCAAGCGGAAATCAACTTCCGCTTCGACACGCTGACCAAAACGGCTGACAACCTGCTGCTGTACAAATACCTCGTGCACAACACGGCTCGCCAGTACGGCAAGGTCGCGACGTTCATGCCGAAGCCGCTCTTCGGCGACAACGGCAGCGGCATGCACGTCCACCAGTCGATCTTCAACGGCGACAGCCCGCTGTTCTACGAAAAAGGCGCTTATGCCAACCTGAGCCAGATGGCGCTGCACTACATCGGCGGCATCCTGCACCACGCTCCGGCGCTGATCGCCCTGACGAACCCGAGCACGAACTCCTTCAAGCGCCTGGTTCCAGGCTACGAAGCTCCGGTCAACCTCGTGTTCTCCAAAGGCAACCGTTCCGCCGCGGTGCGCATTCCGGTCGCAGCGGTCACGCCGAAAGGCTGCCGCATCGAGTTCCGCACGCCGGACTCCACGGCCAACCCGTACCTCGCGTTCGCCGCGATGCTGCTTGCCGGCCTGGACGGCATCCAGCGCAAGATCGACCCGACGGCTCTCGGCTACGGTCCGTACGACAAAAACATCTACGAGCTGTCCGACGAAGAGAAAAAAGAGATCCGCAGCGTTCCTGGAACGCTGGACGAGGCTCTGGACGCTCTCGAGGCCGACTCCGCGTTCCTCACCGAAAGCGGCGTCTTCAGCCAGGACTTCATCGACAACTATGTGGCCTTCAAGCGTCAAGAAGCCAAAGCCGTCGCGATCCGTGTCCATCCGCACGAGTACGGCCTCTACTTCGACTGCTAGTCGGAACGCACTCATACCTTCAAGGCTCCCTGGTTCAGGGAGCCTTGTTTTCATGCGAGGAGCGGCGAGGCATAGTTCTAGCCTAAATCCGAATAATGTCGGGTCTTTTCCCGGTCAGCATTCGCGAATTTGCCCTTGAAGGATGAACTCAAACTTGTTAAGATACTCATAACTTTACTGGAGCGTTTCGTTCCAGCGACAGAGACAGGGGTGCGAGAGCGTGACGAAGAGAGCCTACAATTTCAATGCCGGTCCGGCGGCGCTGCCGCTTGAAGTGCTGCGGCAGGCACAGGAGCAGTTCGTCGACTACAACGGAGCGGGCATGTCCATCATGGAGATGTCCCACCGCAGCAAGGCGTTCGAGGGCGTCAACGACAACACGGAACGCCTCGTGCGCGAGCTGTTCGGCGTGCCGGACGGCTACAGCGTCATGCTGCTCCAGGGCGGAGCGAGCACCCAGTTCGCGATGGTGCCGATGAACCTGCTTGCGGACGGCAAGACGGCCGCCTACGTAAACAGCGGCAGCTGGGCCAAAAAAGCGATCAAGGAAGCGAAGCTGATCGGAGAGACGCGCGTCGTCGCCACGTCCGAGGGCGCGCGCTTCACCCGCATGCCGGACCTCGCCTCGGTGGAGCTGCCGGACAATGCGGCCTACCTGCATCTGACGTCCAACGAGACGATCGAGGGCACCCAGCTCGCTTCCTTCCCGAGCACGGGAGCGGTTCCTCTCATCGCGGACATGTCGAGCGACATCATGTCGCGTCCGCTCGACATCGCCTCGTTCGGCATGATCTATGCCGGCGCGCAGAAGAACCTCGGCCCGTCCGGCGTCACGCTCGTCATCGCCCGCGACGACCTGCTGGAGCCGAGCCGTCCCGGCGTGCCGACGATGCTCCGCTACGATACGCATGCCAAGTCCAAGTCGCTG
Organism: Paenibacillus sp. FSL W8-1187; assembly: GCF_037965485.1. Classification (NCBI taxonomy): domain Bacteria; kingdom Bacillati; phylum Bacillota; class Bacilli; order Caryophanales; family Paenibacillaceae; genus Paenibacillus; species Paenibacillus sp. FSL W8-1187. Next base: position 4,205,266 of record NZ_CP150181.1, on the reverse strand, counting down.
TACAATACGCCGCCTTCCTTTGCGGTCTACATGGTCGGCCTCGTGCTGGAGTGGATCCGCGGCAAGGGCGGGCTGGCCGAGATCGACCGCCTCAACCGCGAGAAGACGGGCCTCATCTACAGCGCCATCGACGGCAGCGGCGGGTTCTATCGCGGCGTAGCGGAGTCCGGCAGCCGCTCGCTCATGAACGTCACGTTCCGCTTGACGAGCGAGGAGCTGGAGAAGAAGTTCATCCAGGAGTCCGAGCGGGCCGGCTTCGTCGGCCTCAAGGGCCATCGCGACGTCGGCGGCCTGCGGGCTTCGACCTACAACGCGGTGCCGCTCGAGAGCTGCCGGGCGCTTGCCGAGTTCATGGCCGAATTCCAGCGTAAAAACGGCTGAAGCGGAACGCGCCGCTTGGCCTGAAGCAGCAGCGCCCTTGCCGGAGATGCCGGCAAGGGCGCTGCTTTTTGGGGCGAGAAGGCGGGGAGCGATGCCCTTGAGCAGGTTGGCGAGCACGCTCTAGCACGCTCTAGGCCAGCGCGCTCCTCCGATCGTTCGGTCCGGGGCCGGTGAGCTTGTATCCGACGTTGCGCACGGTCATAATGAATTCCGGGGAACGGGCGCTGCGCTCGATCTTGTCCCGCAGATGGCTGATATGCACGTCGACGATGCGGGTATCGCCGAGGAAGTGGTAGTCCCACACGCCCTGGAGCAGCTGCTGGCGGCTCAGCACCTTGCCGCGGTGCCGGCAAAGGAAGGCGAGCAGCTCGAATTCCTTCGGGGTCAGCTCGATCGCGGCGCCGTTCAAGTGAACCTCGCGGCGGCCGAGATCGACGCGCAGCGGGCCAATCTCGTAATGGATCTCTTCCATCTGTCCGGGCTGCGCCTGCACGCGCCGCAGGACGGCCTGAATCCGCGAGATCAGCTCCTGCGGACTGAACGGCTTGGTCATGTAATCGTCCGCGCCGTTGTCGAGCCCGGCGATGCGGTCGGTGACGTCCTGCATCGCCGTCAGCATGACGATCGGAACGGCGTTGCCGCGCCGGCGCAGCTCGCGGCATACCTCGATGCCGTCCATCTTGGGCAGCATCAGGTCGAGCACGATCAGATCGGGGCGGAACGGCTTGAGCATATCGAACACGGCCAAGCCGTCGTGGACGGAGCGGACTTCAAAGCCGGCAAGGTTGAGATTGAATTCCAGAAGCATGGAGATGGAAGGCTCGTCATCAACAATGAGAACTTTTTTTTTCGTCACCTTGGTCGGTCTCCTTTTCCAGGTTCTTTAATTCAGAATAAAGCGTTACCTTCAGAAAGGAATTAATGGCGCGTAAAAGGAATGTAAAAGCGTAAACGAAAGGATGCATGAAAGCCATGGCTTTTCATATCGTACTCGTCGAGCCGGAGATTCCGGCCAATACCGGCAATATCGCCCGCACCTGCGCGGCGACAGGCGCTCATCTGCATCTCGTCCGCCCGCTGGGCTTCCAGACGGACGACCGGACGCTGAAGCGCGCCGGCCTCGACTACTGGCACGCGGTCCGCGTATCCTACTACGATTCGTTCCAGGAGGTGCAAGAGCGGTTCCCGGAAGGGCGCTTCTTCTTCGCCTCGACCAAGGCGAGCCATCGCTATGATAAGGTCGCATATCGCGACGGTGATCTGCTCGTATTCGGCAAGGAGACGAAGGGGTTGCCGCCGGAGCTGATCGAGGCCAACCGCGAGACGGCGATCCGCATGCCGATGACGGGCGACGTGAGATCGATGAATCTGTCCAATTCAGCGGCTGTCATTTTGTTCGAGGCGCTGCGCCAGAACGGGTTTCCGGGGATGGACTGAGCTTCGGAGCCGGAATCCGCTTTTCGGACCATCCAAACGAAGTCCATTTTGCCAAGAGTTGGACTATATTAAGAAATAAGGCGATTGCGGAAGGATTCTGATCGCGCAAAGCGAACAACAGGGGAATAGACATCCAATAGCCCTGAGACTGCAAGGTCCGCCGAGGGTTGGTTGTGACTAGATTTTCAGACATAAGGAGAGAATACAACCGATGAAACCGGCCGGAGTCGTGCGCAAAGTCGATCAGCTGGGACGAATCGTCCTGCCCAAATCGCTGCGCAAACGCTATCAAATGAATGAAGGCGATCCCGTGGAGATCCTCGTGCAAGGGGATCACATCATTCTCGAGCGCTATCGTCCCCGCTGCGTCTTTTGCGGATCGATGGAAGAGGTAAGGGAGTTCAAGGAACGGTTCCTGTGCGCGGAGTGCATGGGACAGATGCAGCAGCTGCGACGCTGAGCCGTTGCAGAGGCGGAGCACGCGCAAGAAAAAGGCCAGGCTGGCCGGAGAGATCCGGGCCGCCTGGCCTTTGTTGTTCGTCGTTTTGCAGTGCCGAGCCTAAGCCTTTTTAAAGGCCTTTGGTCTTGTCGTCGTTGTACGCCGCGGTAAGCATCGCCGTCAGGAAGAGCAGCGAGACCAGCACGACCACGATAAACGGTAAGGACATATGTAGCACCTCCGTACGAATTGTCTTCATTATACCCAACTGGGGAAAAAAAGAAAACGATTCAAGTTGTGAACAGAATGTGTCAGTCGCGATGGCGGTATTGGCCCGGCGAGCAGCCGGAATGCTTCTTGAACACTTTGCTGAAATATTTCTCGTCCGTATAGCCGACCTGGGCGGCGACGTCGCTGACGCGCAGCTCCGACGAGGACAGCAGCTTGCGGGCCTTGTCCATGCGCAGGCTCTCGACATGCTCGCTCAGCGTCTGGCCGGTCTCCTGCTTGAAGCGCCGGCTCACATGCTCGCGGCTGAGGAAAAAGCGCGAAGCCAGCGCCTGCAAGCTCAAGTCTTCCTCCAAATGCGAAGCGATATACGAGCTCATCTCGTCGATGATGCTGCGTTCCTGGCGGATGCTGCGCAGCAGCGCGTCGAGCCAGTCGAGCAGCAGGAGGCGCCATTCCTTCTCCGTCTCGTCGAGCAGCAGCCGGCCCTGGTCGCTGAACACCAGCGGCAGCTCCTGGTCGCGCAGCGTATCGATCTCGTACTCCTGCTCGATGCGGCTGCGGATGACGCCCATCTGCGTCTCCCACGCGCGGACGGAGGCCGGCGTGACGACGCCGTGGCTGCGGACGAGGCGGAACCAATTGCCGAGCGCGGAGGTCGCCTCGGCGGCGTTGCGCACTTGAATCGACAGGCGCAGCGCGTCGCCGAGCGCCGACAGGTTCGGGAGCGCCGCGCCTGCCGCCGCCGGAATGCCGCCGCGATGGATGCGCAGCTCCGGCGTCAGCAGATTGCGCTGGGAGAGCGCGATCCGAGCTTGCTTGACGGACTGCCAGGCGGCGGACGCCCGCTCTTCCTTGCCGCCGATGCCGGCATGCAGCTCCGCCTTGAGCGTCATCGACACCGCCTCGATCAGCAGGCGGACGCGCTCCTCCAGCAGGTCGAAGCGGTCCCAGAACAGGGCGATCAGCTCGTCGGGCGCCTCGGAGCTGCGGAACGCGTAGCCGCAGCGCCACTCCGAGCGCAGCAGGTCGTTCAGCACGTTGACGATTGCAAAATCGAGCAGCTCCCGGTCGCCGCGGAAGCGGCGCAGCAGCTTGTCCGGGATCGGGTACAGGCTGAGCAGCACCGCTTGCATCGGCGCCTGGTCGGGAAAGCCGGAAAACTCGGCCTTCAGCTGCACGGCGGCCGCCTCGGCCTCCTGGGAGCCGGCGAGCAGCCGGCCGAACAGATGGCTCCAGTACACGGGCTTGTACTGGTTCAGCGCGATGCCGCTCTCGACCTGGCGCTGCTTTTCCCTCGTCTCGCTCCGATGCTCCTCGAGCGCGCGCTGCACCGCCTCGTTCAGCTGGTCGGGGTCGATCGGCTTCAAAATATAGTCTCGGCCGCCGTACTTCATCGTCTTGCGGACGTACTCGAAGTCGTTGTAGCCGCTGATGGCGATCACCTTGGCTTCCGGATGATGCGTGCTGGTCCACTCCATGAAGCGGATGCCGTCCGTGATCGGCATATGGATGTCGGTCAGGATGAGCATCGGATTGTGTTCATCCATGAGCATTTTGGCGGCTTCGCCGTTGTCCGCCTCGAGCACGCGCTCGAAGCCGAGTCCTTGCCAGTCGACAAGCAGCTTCGCCGCATCGCGCGCGTGGCTCTCGTCGTCGACGATCAATACGTTCATGGGGACACCTCGCTGGTCTGGGATGGAAGCTGATCGGGCAGCAGGAGCGTGACGGAGAAGCCGCCGAGCGGCTCCAGTCCGGAATCGAGCCTCATCGAGGCTTCCTCGCCGCAGTGAAGGGCGAGCCGCGCCGCGACGTTGGCGAGTCCGATGTGCTCGCCGATCGAGGCGCTCTCGTCATCGACGCCGAGCAGGCTCGCGCGCAGCGCCTGCAGCCGCTCCGGCTTGACGCCGGGACCGTTGTCGGCGATCTCGATCCGGATCCGGCCGTCCTCGCGGAAGCAGCGGATCGATACATGGACTTCTCCGCCGGACGGATCGAAGGCATGCTTGAATACATTCTCTACGATCGGCTGGATGACCATGCGCGGCAGCGGCGCCTCGCCGACTCCTTCGTCCATCGCGATCTCGTAGGTGAGCTTGTCGTCGAAGCGATGGCGCTGCAGCTCCAGATAGGAGCGGGCATGGTCGATTTCCTGGGAAATAGCGACAAATTCCTCGGCCGTATTCATCGAGTACCGCATCATCTTGCCCAATTGCATGATGAGCTTGTACAGGTCGGGAACGCCGCGCTTGAGCGCGGTCGTGCCGATCGACTGCAGCGCGTTGTACAGGAAATGCGGATGCACCTGCGCCTGAAGCGCCTTGAGCTGGTTCGTCTTGTTGGCCAGCTCGAGCTTGTACTCGCGCAGGACGAGGTTGTTGATCGTCTCCATCATCATGCGGAACCGCCGGGCGAGCTGGCCGATCTCGTCGGCCTGGCCGAGATGGATGTCGGTCTGCAGCTGGCCGGACTGGATCTGGCTGACGTAGCCGGTCAGCCGCTTGATCGGGCCGGTGATCCAGAACGAGATGAACAGCGCGGCGGCTGCGACGATGAGCAGCGAGCCGATCAGCACGCCGGTATTGACCTGCGTCACTTGATTCGTCGCCCTTCTCAGCACGGAGTCGGGAATGCGCTTGACGAGCGTCCAGTTGCTGTCCCCCGCCTCGATCTGCTCGTAGATGAACACCGCTTCGTGATCGCCGCCGCCGAGCCGCGTCGAGCGGGCTCCGCCCGGAGCGTCGTGGCCATCCGGCAGCGACGACTGCTCGAGCAGCTCCTGCGCCCACTCGGCATCGAGCTTGAGGCCGAACCGGTCGGAATCGGGACCGTAGATGATGACGCCGGACGGATCGAGCAGGTACACCTCCTCGCCTTGGTCGCGCTGATACAGCTGATCGCAGATCGAGATGATCATCTCGGGCGTGATGTCGAGCGAGAGCGTGCCGATCTGTTTGTCGCTCGGAATTTGCAGGATCGGACGGATGACGGTGATGACGCGCTTCGAGAGGAACGGCGGCGCGGCGCTGATGTTGTAGTTGGTGCTCATATGCAGCGGCCGGATCGAATAGGCGACCCCTTCCGGCAGCGACGTGCCGGGAGCGTTGACGATCTGCTCCATCCGCTTGTACTGGCCCTTGGAGTACAGGTAGCCGCGTTCGGCAAGCGGAGAGTGGAGGTACACCTGGTAGATTTCCTTGACCGACGACGACATGAGCTGCAGGCTGACGAAGATCTGGTTGTCCGTCAGATAGTCGCTCCGTCCGGTCTCGAGCGTGCGGTACAAGGTCGTGTCGGAATAAGGCGCGAGCGAGGTCTGGAAAAAGGAACGGAAATAGTTGTCCAGATTCGTCTTCCCCTGGTAGAGCAGATTGGAATTTTGCCGGATCGTGTCTTCCTCGACGAAGCGGGCCGTCCGCGTATTCGTAATCGTGATGGAGACGAGCATCGGAATGCCGATCGCCAGCAGCAGGAAGACGGCCAGCTTGGTCCGGATGCTGCGCCTCACCCAGTAAAATTTCACGGCAGAGCGCTCCTTTGCCTGCCTTCCGGTCGGGAAGGGCTATCGTTCGATTATAGCGGCAAGCGGCTGCAGCATCAATATTTTACACCTTTCCCGTCATCATCCTCGGTGGGAGGAGGGTCCTTCCGCCTTTATACTTAAGGATAATCAGGCAAGCGGTGGGCATATTTCGACATTCTGCAGGCCAAACTGACTACGATTCAAGCGAAAGGGGAGATACGGGATGAAAAGCAGCGGATGGTCCAAATCATGGATCCAGCAGATCGTCTTCACGGGCCCGGTCACGCTCGCGTTCGCGATCATTGTTGCGCTTCCCTTCTTTATGGGCATGTACTACTCGTTCTTCGAGTGGAACGGCGTGTCCGACAACGCCGAATTCATCGGCCTGAGCAACTTCATCAACATTTTCAGCGATCAGACCTTTTTGAGCTCGTTCGCCTTCACGGCGCGGTTCACGGTCGCCGCGGTCATCCTCTCCAACCTCGTCGGCTTCCTGCTGGCGCTGCTGCTCGTGCAGCCTCTCAAGTCGCGGAACGTGCTGCGCACGATCTTCTTCATGCCGAACGTCATCGGCGGCTTGCTGCTCGGCTTCATCTGGCAGTTCATCTTCGTCAAAGGCTTCGCGGCCGTCGGCGAAAAGACAGGCTGGGCGCTGTTCAACCTGCCTTGGCTCGGCGACGAGACGACCGCCTTCTGGGGCATCGTCATCGTGACGATCTGGAGCACCGCCGGCTATCTGATGGTCATCTACATCTCCGCGCTCATCAACGTGCCGCGCGAGCTGATCGAGGCGGCGTCGATCGACGGAGCGACCCCTTGGCAGCGGCTGCGCCACATTACGGTGCCGCTCATCATGCCGGCCGTCACGATCTCGCTGTTCCTCGCGCTCAGCTGGTCGTTCAAGTCGTTCGACATCATCCTGTCGCTGACCAAGGGCGGACCGTACAACTCGACGCAGTCCGTCGCGCTCAATATCTACAATGAAGCGTTCCAAAACAACAACTACGGTCTCGGCACGGCGAAGGCGCTGGTCTTCTTCATCGTCGTCGCGCTGATCTCGTCGGCGCAGGTATGGCTGACGAAACGCAAGGAGGTGCAGGTCTGATGGAAAACAGCCGCTATCGCTGGTCGACGATTATCCTGGAAATCGTCGCGGTGCTCATCGCGCTCGTGTTCCTCGTCCCGTTCTACTTCCTCGTCAGCAACTCGCTGAAAAAGTACGCGGACATCCTGCTCGACTCCGCCGCTCTGCCGAATCCGTGGACGTTCGACAACTTCACCCGCGCCTGGGAAATCATGAAGTTTCCGGCGTCGTTCATGAACTCGTTCCTCATCACGGTGACGAGCATCATCGGCCTGGCGATCATCTGCTCGATGTGCGCCTACCGGATGGTCCGCCATCCGTCCAAGTACAACAACATCCTGTTCATGGTGTTCGTCGCGGCGATGGTCATCCCGTTCCAGTCGATCATGATTCCGCTGATGAAGGTAGCGGCTACGTTCGGCCTGACGAACAGCATCTGGGGGCTGTGGGTGTGCTATATGGGCTTCGGCTCGTCGCTCACGATCTTCCTGTATCACGGCTTCGTCAAGTCGATTCCGGTCGAGATCGAGGAGTCGGCGACGGTCGACGGCTGCTCGCCTTACGGCGTGTTCTGGCGCATCGTCTTCCCGCTGCTCAAGCCGATGACGGCGACGATCATCATCCTGAACAGCCTTTGGATCTGGAACGACTTCCTGCTGCCGAACCTGATGCTCGGCGAGGCGAACCGGACGATCCCGCTCTCGACGTATTCCTTCTTCGGGCAGTACACGAAGCAGTGGGACTTGGCGCTCGCCGGCCTCGTCATGGGCGTGCTGCCGATCCTCGTGTTCTTCCTGACGCTGCAGCGTCATATCATCGAGGGCATTACGGCCGGCTCGGTGAAGGGCTGATCGGATCAAAGGAGCATAGCCGGACATTCCCCGAGGGGGAGGATGTTGACCCGCGCGAAAGCGAGGTCAATATCCTCCCCCTTTTGCCGCAATATCGTATGTGCCAACGTTTGCACAGAACGGGTATACTAAGGCCATAAACCAGAGACGCTTCCGCATCCGATGCCGAAACATTGGCATACTAAAGGGAGCAAGGATAGGAAAGGGGCTTGAAAAAGATGAAAAAGAGCTTGATGACCGCGGTATCCGCGGGCGTAGCCATCGCCATGCTGGCCGGCTGCAGCACGACGAACAACGGCGGTGCCGGCAACGAGGCGGCGGGCAATTCCGGAGGCGCCGGAAGCGGCGAGAAGGTGACGCTGAACATCTTCCAATTCAAGGTGGAGATCGCCGACGCGATGAACCGCCTCAAGGCCGATTACGAGAAGGAGCATCCGAACGTCACGCTGAACATCGAGACGATGGGCGGCGGCGCGGACTACGGCGCGGGCCTGAAGGCGAAATTCGCCTCCGGCCAGGAGCCTGATATTTTCAACAACGGCGGCAACGCCGATCTGACGACCTGGGTCGACAAGCTGGAGGATCTCAGCGGCGAGCCTTGGCAATCCGACGTTATCGATACGGCGAAGGAAGGCATCACCTCGGGCGGCAAAAACTACGGCCTGCCGATGGGCATCGAAGGCTACGGCCTGCTGTACAACAAGGATCTGTTCGCCAAAGCGGGCATCGATACGCCTCCGAAGACGCTCACCGAGCTGAAGGCGGCCGTCGAGAAGCTGAAGGCAGCCGACATTACTCCGTTCGCGAACGGCTATCAGGAGTGGTGGGTCCTCGGCAACCACACGTTCAACGTCGCGCTGGCGGATCAAGAGGACCCGGCCGCGTTCATCCAGTCAATGAACGAGAAGAAGGGCGATCTGGCGGGCAATAAAGTCGTCGGCGACTGGTTCAACCTGTTCGACCTGATGATCCAGAACAGCAACAAGAACCCGCTGACGACGGACTACAATACGCAGGTAACGCTGTTCGCGAGCGGCAAGGCGGCGATGATGCAGCAGGGCAACTGGACTCAGGTGCAGATCGACGGCATCACCCCGGACATGAACATCGGCGTGCTGCCGATGCCGATCGACGACAGCGAGAAAAGCGGCAACATCTTCGTCGGCGTGCCGAACTATTGGGTCGTGAACAAAAACGCCAAGAACAAGCAAGCCGCCAAGGACTTCCTCAACTGGCTGGCGACGAGCGAGACGGGCAAGCGCTACACGGTCGAGGAGTTCAAGTTCATTCCGGCGCTCAAGTCGATCGAGGTGACCGACGAGAAGGTGCTCGGCGCGATCGCGAACGACATCATGGCCTATTCCAAGGACGGCAAGACGTCCGGCTGGTACTTCAACCAGATGCCGGAAGGGCTGCCGCAGGAAGTCGGCGCGGAAATGCAGGCGTACGTCGCCGGCAAGTCGAGCAAGGAGCAGATGCTTAAAAACATTCAGACCAAGTGGGGCACGTTCGCGAAATAAGGCGGCAAGCCCGCAGGGGGAAGATATTGATCCGGAGATTCGGCATCAATATTTTCCCCCTTTTTGTTCAACATCCTCGGTGGTAGCGTTTGCATGACCGAAGGTATACTTGGATTGTTCCCAGGAGAATCTAAGGGAACATCAGCCAATATAGAACTCAGGGCGCTTGCAGGACGAACGAGGGTCATTATCCAAGGAGGAAAAGCGAATGAAAAAAACGATGGTAACCGTCTTGTCCGCCGGTCTGGCGCTCAGCCTGGCGGCAGGCTGCAGCACTTCCGGCAACTCGGGCTCGAACGGCAACGAAGCCCCGGCCAATACGGCGACGAACGCCGGCTCCGGAACGAACGCGGGCAGCGGCGAAAAGGTCACGCTCAATATCTTCCAATATAAAGTCGAGATCGCCGATGCGATGAACCGTCTGAAAGCCGACTACGAGAAGGAGCATCCGAACGTCACGCTGAACATCGAGACGATGGGCGGCGGCGCGGACTACGGCGCGGGCCTGAAAGCGAAATTCGCTTCCGGCCAGGAGCCGGACATCTTCAACAACGGCGGCAACGCCGAGCTGACGACCTGGATCGACAAGATGGAGGATCTGTCCGACCAGCCGTGGGTAAGCGACGTGCTCGACACGGCGAAGGAGCCGATCAGCCGCGACGGCAAGATGTACGGCATGCCGATCGGCATCGAGGGCTACGGCTACATTTACAATAAGGACCTGTTCGAAAAAGCGGGCATCACCGAGCTGCCGAAGACGCTCACGGAGCTCGACGCGGCCGCCAAGAAGCTGCAGGACGCCGGCATCACGCCGTTCTCCAACGGCTACCAGGAGTGGTGGGTGCTCGGCAACCATCTGTTCAACGTCGCGCTCGCCGATCAGGATGATCCTGCGGCGCTGATCCAGGGCCTCAACGAGGGCAAGGGCGGCCTGGCCGGCAACCCGGTCGTGGAAAAATGGTTCAACCTGTTCGACCTGACGATGAAGTACAGCAACAAGAACCCGCTGACGACCGACTACAACACGCAGGTGACGCTGTTCGCCAGCGGCAAGACGGCGATGATGCAGCAGGGCAACTGGACGCAGGTGCAGATCGACGGCATTACGCCGGACATGAACATCGGCGTGCTGCCGATGCCGATCGACGACAGCGAGAAGAGCGGCAACATCATGGTCGGCGTGCCGAACAACTGGGCGGTCAACAAGAACTCCAAAAACAAGGAAGCGGCCAAGGAGTTCCTCAACTGGCTGGCGACGAGCGAGACGGGCAAGCGCTACATCGTCGAGGAGTTCAAGTTCATCCCGGCGCTCAAGTCGATCGAAGTGACCGACGAGAAGGTGCTCGGCGCGATCGCGACGGACATCATGGCCTACTCCAAGGACAACAAGACGTCCGGCTGGTACTTCAACCAAATGCCGGAAGGCTTGCCGCAGGAAGTCGGCGCGGAGATGCAGGCGTATGTCGCGGGCAAGGTGGATAAAGCCGGCCTGCTGAAGAACATCGAAGCGAAATGGACCAGCATGGCGAAAAAATAAGCGGTTCTAAGGCGCGTCCCTGAAGCATATATGCTTCAGGGGCGTTTTTTTGCGCGGAGGGATCGAGGCAGGCGCCGGGCAAGGGGCGGATGGAGCGGGCTGGGCGAAGGCGGCCGTGCGGCGGCGGCGTGGAATGGAGGGCCTGAGGCCGGGCCGAAAAAAGGAGGGCGCCGGGCATGGCGATGGAGAGAAGCTTCGGCTGCATAGCGCTGGACCGTCCGGGGGAAGCGCTGCGGCTGTACGCCGACAGCGAGGTGCTCGAGGCGGCTCGGCGGACGCTGGCGCAAGGGAAGACGGCCCTAGGCGAGGACGCCGGCCAGCGGCTGGCCGCGCTGCTGCAGCGCGCGCTCGGCGCGGAGGAGACGGCGCGGCCTGGCGAGGGCATCGTCGTCGCGGCGAGCGCGGAGGCGGCGCTGGAGCTGGTCCGGCGCGCGCTCGCCGCGACAGGCGGCAGGCTCGGCCCGGTGCCGCAGCGGCAAGGCGCAGGACATCTGCGCGAGCAGCCGCAGCGGAGCGATGGGCAGCGAGCGCGCGGGCAAGCGGGCGAGGAGCGGCAAAGTCCGGGGCGGAGCGGCGCCGCGCCGGACGACGCGAATGAGGAGCCGAATGCTTGGCAGGTCGAGCTGCGGCCGGACAGCGCCTGGTCATGGCGTCCGGCATCGGGAGCAGGGGCGGGCGCAGTAGCGGGAGCAGGTGCAGGCGGAGTCGCAGGGGGCGTGCAGGAGCAGGCGGCGGCGCAGGAGCGGATGCAGGAGCGGGGCGGCGGCGCAGGAGCGGATGCAGGAGGGCGTGCAGGAGCGGGCGAAGGCGCAGGAGCGGCGGCGCCGGCGAAGCGGGGCGCGCCTGGCGGGCATGCCGCCAGGCGGCTGCTCGCCGTCGGCTCGCTCGCGAGCGGCGTGCCCGGCCTGGGCGCAGCCTGGGCGAGCGGGCCGCCGGAGCTGCTGCGGCGGGTGCGCGAGGAGCAGCGGCGCTCCGGCGCGGCGAGCGGCTGGGAGCTGCTCGTCATGGAGGAGCTGCTCGGCCTGGGCGAGCTGGAGCCGCGCCGCGCCGCGGCGGCAGCGGCTTGCGAAGCGGCGCTGCAGGAGCTGGAGGAGGCGCTGAACGCCGCCTCCATGCCGGCCGGGCTGCGCTGGCGGCGCGATCCGCGCGGCGCAGCGATGGAGCTGCTGCTGCCCGAGGGGCTGGACGCGCGCGCTCTGCAGCGCGCGGCCCGGCTGCGCGGGCTGTGCATCGGGATTGCCGGCGCCGGCCTCGGCGCAGCGCCGGGTTCAGGCGCAGCGAGGCTGGCCGCCGGAGCCGCGAGCGGAGCGCAGCTGGCGTTGGCGCTGAGCGGACTCGCGGAGGCGATGCGCGAGTTCACCGCGCGCAGCTGAAGAAGCCGGGGAGCGTGGCCGTATCCTCCGCCGAGCGGGGAAGGCGCTCCGCCTCTCGAGGCGGGCGGTCCGGGCCGCCGAGGCAGATTCGAGCCTCGCCGGAGGGAGAGCCGCTTCCGGCTCTCAGTCCCGCTCCGCCTCCCGAGCGGCCGCGCCCTGCTGCAGCAGCCAGCCGTCGATGACTGCGGCATGCTCCGCGAGAGCGGCTTCGCCGGCCGGCAGCAGCCGGTAGATGCCGCGCTCGACCTTGGCGAACCAGCCGTAGTAGTTGGCGCGCAGGAACTCGCCTGACTTGGCGACGCCGGTCAGCTCGCGCGCGCGCGCCGGCGACAGCGCTCCGTGCGCCTGGAGAGCCCAGGCGAGGCGGAGCGCTTTTTCGCGGTAGGCGGTCATGAGCCGGCTGCCCCGGACGCGCCCGCTGCCGCCGACGTTGTAGTCGCCGCTGCGCTCGCGGAACTCCTGCAGCAGCCGCCGCTCGCGGGACGGGCGCCGTCCGCGCAGCGGCGCGTCGCCGGGCTCGCAGAGCAACTCCAGGACGGGAGATTTGGTCTTGTAGAACGTAACCGTCATCAGGCCGAGCCCGAGCATGCGGCACAGCTCCGCCAGCTCGCCGAAGCGCTGGTTGACCGCCCCTTTGCGGGAGCGGTTGCGTTCGACCGCGAGCAGCACCTTGTCCGCGATCCGCAGCCGCTGGACGCCCTGCAGCAGCAGCGCGAGCGTGAACGTCTTTTTCATCTCGACGATTAGCGTATCGCCGTCCGGCCGGACCGCCACCAGATCGCAGCTCAGCACCTCGCCCTTCACCTCGTAGCCCCGCGCCTCCAGATAGGCCTTCACCGGCCCGTACAGCTCCGCTTCCTCCTTCACCGCCATGCCCTCTCGGCCTCCCCGCCGCCCGCCGCTCCACCGGCACAGGCGTTCTCATTCCGTCCATTATAGGAGATCGCCGAAGGTCTGGCAAATCTTGTCCGACTCCAAATTTCCGGTCAAGTTATCGCCCCCCTCCGCATAGGCTTTAATACTTCGAATACGATGCTATTCAGGAGTGGGAAGCAGAGATACAGCCTGGGCGGAGCGGACGGCGAGGGTCTTGACGCGGAAGGAATGGGAGGAGGCGCAGCATGGATATTTTCAAACGGATCGCGGAATACAAGTCGGAGGGCGAGCGGCTCGCCTGGACGGGGACGTTCAAGGAGTACATCGAGCTGCTGCGGAACGATCCGGCGCCGGCGATGACGGCGCATGCGCGGGTGTACGAGATGATCAAGTCGCATGGCATCGACGAGAAGAACGGACAGAAGAGCTACAAGTTCTTCGAGCAGGAGATTTTCGGCCTCGACCGGGCGGTCGAGAAGCTGATGGAGGAATATTTCCACTCGGCGGCGCGGCGGCTGGACGTGCGCAAGCGGATCCTTCTGCTCATGGGTCCGGTCAGCGGCGGCAAGTCGACGATCGTCACGATGCTCAAGAAAGGGCTGGAGAAATTCTCGCGCACGGACCAGGGGGCGGTGTATGCGATCAAGGGCTGCCCGATGCACGAGGATCCGCTCCACCTCATCCCGCATGAGCTGCGGCCGGAGCTCGAGCGGGAGCTCGGCGTACGGATCGAGGGCAACCTGTGCCCGCACTGCCAGCTGCGGCTGAAAAACGAGTTCGAGAACGACATCGAGAACGTGCAGATCGAGCGGGTCTTCCTGTCGGAGGACAACCGCGTCGGCATCGGCACGTTCAGCCCGTCGGATCCGAAGTCGCAGGACATCGCCGACCTGACCGGCAGCATCGACTTCTCGACGATCACGGAGTACGGCTCGGAATCCGATCCGCGCGCCTATCGGTTCGACGGCGAGCTCAACAAGGCCAACCGCGGCCTGATGGAGTTCCAGGAAATGCTCAAATGCGACGAGAAGTTCCTCTGGAACCTGCTGTCGCTGACGCAGGAAGGGCAGTTCAAGGCCGGCCGCTTCGCGCTCATCAGCGCGGATGAGCTGATCGTCGCCCATACGAACGAATCCGAGTACAAGGCGTTCATCTCCAACAAGAAGAACGAAGCGCTGCAGTCGCGGATGATCGTCATGCCGATCCCGTACAACCTGCGGGTGTCGGAGGAAGAGAAGATCTACAGCAAGCTGATCGCCCAGAGCGACCTGCGCCATGTGCACATCGCGCCGCATGCGCTGCGCACGGCGGCCATCTTCTCGATCCTGACGCGGCTCAAGGAGTCCAAGAAGCAGGGCATGGACCTCGTCAAGAAGATGCGCATGTACGACGGCGAGGAAGTCGAAGGCTACAAGGACGCCGACCTCAAGGAAATGCAGAACGAATTCCTGGAAGAAGGCATGTCGGGCATCGACCCCCGCTATGTCATCAACCGCATCTCCAGCGCCCTCATCAAGGGCGAGATGGACCATATCAATGCGCTCGACGTGCTGCGGGCGCTCAAGGACGGGCTCGACCAGCATCCTTCGATCACGAAGGAGGAGCGCGAGCGTTACTTAAACTTCATTTCGGCGGCGCGCAAGGAATACGACCAGCTGGCCAAGAACGAGGTCCAGAAGGCGTTCGTCTATTCGTTCGAGGAGTCGGCGCGCACGCTGTTCGAGAACTATCTCGACAACATCGAAGCGTACTGCAACTGGTCGAAGATCAAGGACCCGCTCACCGGCGAGGCGCTCGATCCCGACGAGCGGCTCATGCGCTCCATCGAGGAGCAGATCGGCGTCTCGGAAAACGCGAAGAAGGCGTTCCGCGAGGAGATCCTTATCCGCATCTCGTCCTACTCCCGCAAGGGGCGCAAGTTCGACTACACGAGCCACGAGCGGCTGCGCGAGGCGGTGGAGAAGAAGCTGTTCGCCGACCTCAAGGACATCGTCAAGATCACGACATCGACCAAAACGCCGGACGAGAACCAGCTCAAGCGCATGAACGAGGTGACCAAGCGCCTCGTCGACGAGCATGGCTACACGCCTGCCAGCGCCAACGAGCTGCTGCGGTATGTCGGCAGCCTGCTGAACCGGTAAGGGCGAAAAACTTGGAGGAAACCTCCGGATTGTAAAACGTGGGATTCGAAAATAACCCGTTTCCAGAGGCTAACTTGGACGGGTTATTTTCGTTTTAAGTAAGCGAGCAATGCTAGCAGGAACATCCCGAGCATCATCACTTCCTGTAGCGAAAATGACATAGGCGTCACCTCCATTCTGGAGGCGAGCTTTTCCATCCAAGCGTCGTGCATGGACAAATAGACGAATTCAGTAAGCCCCTGTATAGGGGGCTTTTTTACGCTCCATTAATGTCAACTATATTGACATGAATTGATAGATCCTTGTATGATTGGGTAAATATACCCAAGCGCTTCGATCCATCATGGAGGGCACCTCGAGCGTTTCCCGCTGCAGGTTGACCCGGAGGGAGGCCGTCAGCCATGTCTACCGCAGAACCGACCCGTGTTCCAGCCTATGATTCCCGTTCCTTCTACGACGAGATGTATGACGAGCAAGGCCGCGTGCGGCTCCACTACGAGCAGGTGCATCGGAGCTTCGCCGCGATGGGGCCGTCCGAGCTGGCGAGACGCCGGCAGGCTTTCGGCAGCCGCATGCTGGAGGAAGGCATCACCTTCACGCTCCATGCGCCGGGAGCTCCGGACCCGCTGGAGCGCACGATTCCTTTCGACTGCGTCCCGCGCATCATACCTGCCGCCGAATGGAGCCTGCTCGAGGCCGGGCTGCGCCAGCGGACCATCGCGCTGAACCGCTTCATCCGCGACCTCTACCACGGCCAGCGCTGCGTGCGCGACGGAGTCATCCCGCGCCGCATGATCGTCGGCAACACCTACTACCGGCCGGAAATGGCCGGACTGGACGCGCCGGGAGACGTCTACGTCACGGCGGCCGGCATCGACCTGATCCGCGACGAGACGGGCTATTACGTGCTGGAGGACAATCTGCGCAGTCCGTCGGGCTTCTCCTATCTGTTCAAGGGGCGCAGCCTCATGAGCGAGCTGTTTCCCGACCTGTACCTGCCGAGCTCGATCGAGGATACCGAGCGCAGCCTGAACGTGTTTTTGACCAGCCTCCGCTCGCTCGCCCCCTCGGGCAAAAAAGACCCGTTCATCGTGCTGCTCACTCCCGGTCCGTACAATTCGGCCTATTACGAGCATACCTTCCTCGCGCAGCAGCTCGGCATCCATCTCGTCGAGGGACGGGATCTCGTCTGCAAGGACCACAAGATCTACTTGCGTGATCTGCGAGGATTGCGTCAGGTCGATGTCATCTATCGTCGCATCGACGACGAATTTCTCGATCCGCTTTCCTTCCAGCCCGACTCGATGCTCGGCGTCGCCGGCCTGATGAACGCCTATCGGGCCGGCAACGTGGCGATCGCCAACGCTCCCGGCACCGGCGTCGCCGACGACAAGGCGGTCTATGCCTATGTGCCTGACCTGATCCGCTATTATCTGGGCGAGGAGCCGATCCTGTCGAACGTGCCGACCTACATCCTGTCCCGCAAGGAGGAGCGCGAATATGTGCTGGATCGCCTGGAGGAGCTGGTCGTCAAGGAGACGTCGCTGTCGGGCGGCTACGGCATGCTGATCGGACCGCAGGCGTCGGCGCAGGAGCTGGCGGCGTTCCGCGAGCGGATCCGGGAGCAGCCGGGCCGCTATATCGCTCAGCGCACGATGAAGCTGTCGACCGCGCCGGTCATGGGGGCGGGCGGCATGATGCCTCGCCACATCGACCTGCGTGGCTTCGTGCTCAGCGGCAGCGGCGGAGAGCCGCATGTCGTTCCCGGCGGGCTGACCCGGGTCGCCTTGCAGGAAGGCTCGCTTGTGGTGAACTCCTCGCAGGGCGGCGGCGTGAAGGATACATGGGTGCCGAGGCGCGGACGTTCGGGCCCGCGCGGCGATCAGAGCCGGTGCGAGGCGCAGAGTCAAGACCAGGATCGGAACGAGGAGGAATGCGGATGCTGAACCGGAACGCAGAGGCACTATGCTGGATCGGACGGTATATGGAGCGGACGGAAAACCATGCGCGCTTCGTGGACGTGCTCTATCATCTGCAGCAGCTGCAGCCGCGCGAGGCGGTCGACGACCGCCTGAGATCGGAGGTGGACAACGCGGGCAAGTGGGCGCTCGTCGTCGGCGCCATCGGCGACCGCAAGGAGTTCGAGAGCGCGTACGACGGCTATTACGAGGATGACGTGCTCCAGTACGTCACGATGGACCGCGCCAATCCGAACTCGATGCTCAGTTGCGTAAGCGCCGCGCGCGCGAATTTGCGGACGCTGCGGGAAAAGCTGCCGGGGGAGCTGTGGGATGCGCTCAACGGCATGTACCTGTGGCTGCGGGAACGGCAGGAAGACGGCTGGCGCAAGGAGGCGCCGCATGCTTTCTTCCGCCAAATGAAGGATTGGGCGAGCCTGTTCCAGGGCTATAGCCAATCCGTCATGCCGCGCGAGAACGAATGGCGCTTCCTGGAATGCGGCCGCTATCTGGAGCGGATGGAGAACACGCTGCGCATCCTGCAGGCGGTGCGCGGATGGGTGCCGGGCGGAGGCTGGCACGAGCCGGAGGCGTATCCGTACCTGCAGGCGGTGCTGCGCTCGATCAGCGGCTACGACTCGTTCCGCCGCTATCATGCGGACGGGCTCGGCGTGGATGCGATCATGGAGTTCGTGCTGCTCAACGCGGCCTTTCCGCGCAGCGTGCAGTATTCCCTCCGCAAGATGGACGCGCATCTGAGCCTGCTGGAGGCGCAGGAGCCGGCGATGCGCGCCCGCCGCGACAAGCTGCTGCGCAGCTCGGCGCGGGTGCTGGCCGATCTGGCCTGCCTCGAGCGCGACGACCTGCTGCTCGATCGGGACGGCCGGATCGTCGCGCATCTGCTGGAGCAGTCGAGGCAGCTGGGGGCGGCGATGGAGGCGGCGTTCTTTCGCCTCGGGGAGGCTACCGCATGAAGCTGCGCATCTCGCATGTCACCACGTACCGGTACTCCGACCCGGTCCGGGACAGCGTCAACGAAATCCGGCTCACGCCGGTGACCAATAAGCATCAGTCCTGCTATCAGCACAGCATCTCCGTCGAGCCGAACGCGCCGCTGCTCGCTTACGAGGATGCGTTCGGCAACAAGGTGCATGCCTTCACGGTCAACGCCGCCCATCGCTCGCTGACGGTGCGGACGCACTCCATTGTGACGACAAAAGAGCCGGGCGGGGCCGCAGGACGGGCGGAGGCCGAAGCGGATGCGGCATGGAGCTGGCTCGGCGGGGACGAGGCGCTCGACCGCTTCGCGGAATATTTGCTGCCGACCGGCTATACGGAGCAGACTGCGGGCATCCGCTCCTACACGGACGGCCATCCGCCGGACGAGCGGGGCGTCGGCTCGTGGCTGGAGCGGCTCTGCGGCCGGATCCGCGACGAATTCATCTACGATCCGCTGGCGACGACGGTGCAGACCAAGGCGTCCGATCTGCTGCAGACGCGGCGCGGCGTCTGCCAGGATTTCGCCCATCTGATGATCGCCTGCTGCCGCTGCCAAGGCGTTCCGGCCCGGTATGTGAGCGGGTACCATTTCGTCGGCGACCTGAGCGGCGGCAACGCCGACTTCGAGCAGGCGTCCCACGCTTGGGTGGAGGCCTACGTGCCCGGCGCGGGCTGGAGAGGCTACGATCCGACCAATGCGTCGCTCGTCGGCGAGCGCTACGTCAAGCTGGGGCACGGACTCGACTATCGCGACATCGTCCCGTTCAAAGGCGTCTATCTCGGCAGCGGCGTCCAGACGCTCGAGGTCCATGTCGACGTCAGCCCGGCGGAGGAATGACATCGGGCAAAAAAAGCAGCCGGCTCCGTCATGAGGACGGGGCCGGCTGCTTTTTGGCGCGCGCGCGGATGAGGTGGACGGCGTAGAGGAGCAGAGGCGCGAACACGAGGAAGATCGAAGCGAACGGCGTCCAGTTCTTGGAGAGGAAGTCCTGGACGAACACCGTATTGGGGTAGCACAGCTGGGCGACGACAACCATGCCGACGCCGAGCGGCAGCGTCAGCGCCAGCGTGGAGCGCAGGCCGAACAGCTGGCCGAGTCCGATGAGGGTGGCGTCGAACGTGATGACGATCTTGATCAGGATGGACAACACCCAGATGAAGATGATCATGCCTTCGATCCGCTCCAGGAAATGCCCGATGCTGATGTTCTTGGCGAGCGCATAGGCCGGGAACAGCTGATTGGCCGTCACGCCGGCGCACAGCACGCCGATGCTGGCGGCAGTCGTGACGACGAGCACGATCCCGCCGAGCACCGTGCCTCCGATCATCGCGCCGGACCTGCCGGCCGCCCGGCGCACGTACGGATAGAGCATGAGCAGCACGATCATCTCCTGCAGCGCGAACAGATTGATGCCGCCCTTGAAGATCGGCCGCAAGCCGAACTCCAGCAACGGCTCGAAATTGCGGGGATCGATCCGCGGAAGCGTCGTCAGCACGAGCAGCGTGAACAGCAGCAGCAGGAACGGAAAGAACAGCTCCGCCGCCCGCGAATAAGCCGACTTGCCGAGACGGACGGCGTAGACGGCGAGCAGGACGAACAGCAGCTGCAGCACCTCGACCGGGGTTTCCGGCAAGTTCTGCGTCGTCAGGAAAAAGCCGAGATCTCCGATCATGAGCGAGGCGAGCAGGTAGAAGAAGGCGACGAAGGCGAGCCCGAGCAGTCCCCCTGCCCAGCGGCCGAGCGCGCTGACGCACATCTGCACGAGCGACTCGTGCCGGCGCAGCTTGCCGAGGGCGGCGTAGAGCGCGACAAGCGCGATGTTCAGGCCGACCCCGAACAGGGCGGCCATCCAGGCATCCTGCTTGGCCGCGACGGCGAGGCCGGCAGGGGCGATCAGGATGGAGGTGCCGATCATGAAATAAACCGTCAGCACGGCGAACCCGCGCGCGGAGATCGAGGTGTTCCGTTCCTCATTCATGATGCCAGCCTCCTTCGTTAGGAAAAGAGCGAATTAAAGACGTCGACGTACCCGTGCAGCGCCACGGCGATCCATTGCAGCGGATTGGGCGGCTCGGGGAGAGTCCCGTACAGCGTCGCTCCGATCGCCGCCGCCGCCCAAGCCGCAGCGGCGGCGAGACGTTCCTTCGCCGCTCCTTTGCGGCGCAGGCGGGGCCAATCGAGGAGCAGCGCGCCGAGCAAGCCGGCGCACAGTCCGATCCAGAGCCACATGGCTTTTCCTCCTAAGGTCGCGATTCGTCCTTCATAGACTTGAAGGTCGTGCCGATCCGGCGAATCGTCGTTTTTGAGCGGATGTCGATCTTGGCCCGGTCGTAGATGGAATCCCAGTCCTCGATGCGCCGCCACAGGCCGGGATGCTGGCGATGAAGCGCGCTTCCGAAGCCGAACACGTCGGACTTCAGCTCCTTCTGCGATTTGCGGATGCTCCGCTGGAGCAGATCGACGAGCTTGGCGTCGACCAGTCGCTCCAGCTTCTCCTGATTGGCCGGATCGATCACGTCCATCTTGCAGCCGATGTCGGCGATGTCCTGCTGCGAGCGCAGCTCGACCTCGAACGCATCCGGACGATGCGCGGTGATGCGCGCATGCGCCTGATTCAGCTCCAGCGTCACGAGCCCTTCCTCGTTCGGGCACTCGACGGTGAGGAAGGTATGATGCGTCTCGTTCTGCAGCAGGTTGAGCGCGCGGACGTCATTCTCGTTCAGCCAGCCGACCATGCGATCGTTGCGGAAAGCCGCCATGCCGTCGTATCGGAGCAGCGTCTGCGGCTCGATGTTCTGGGCGCTTTTCATCTCCTCGCCGCTGTGGCGGTTGCCGAGCAGCTCGATGGACGTGAGCGCGGGTCCCTTGCCTTCGGTCGCCAGATCGCGGATGAGGCGGTCGAGCGTCACCTTGCCGGTCGCCGACCAGATATCGTCCGACGTGTCCAGCTTCGTGTACAGGCTGTTCGCCGGGATCGGATCGATCGGGCTGTACATGTCGAGAATATCCGAGGCGGACGCCTTTTTGGCGACGACGAGATAAAAGTCCGTCCGCAGCTCGCGGTTGCGGGCGATGAAGTCGAGCGGCTTGCTCAGGCCGCTGCGCGCGATCTCCTCGCCGATGACGAGGATGCGCAAATGGGCGAGGTAGAGCTCGCGGGCCGCCTTGAGCGTCAGGCGCGCCAGAGCGTCGGGCAGCGTCTTCCCGTAGGAACGGAAGGTGACGACGGGACT
The DNA here is from genome assembly GCF_037965485.1 of Paenibacillus sp. FSL W8-1187. Lineage (NCBI taxonomy): Bacteria > Bacillati > Bacillota > Bacilli > Caryophanales > Paenibacillaceae > Paenibacillus > Paenibacillus sp. FSL W8-1187. The sequence goes on along the minus strand of NZ_CP150181.1, from coordinate 4,183,685 downwards.
GAAGGAGCTGGTGGACGTTTTTTTCGTCGTCACCTGGCTCGGATTGACGATCTGGACCGACACGATATACCCGTCGTCCTTTGCTTTGTCCACGCCCATGCCGACGACGATGTTGATGCCGTTGAGCTCGTTGCGGCTCCAGCAGCCGGAGAGCGGGGCGGCCAGCGCGGCGATCAGCAGCAGCGCGAGCAGCCTGGACGCCAGCCCGAAGCGGTTCATGGCTGCCTCCGCAGCTTCTGCGGCTTGAGGCTGATCGGCCGGTTCTTCATCCAGGGAATCGGCAGGCGGAACAGCGTATCCTTCTGATCGTCCCGCTGGTACGGAGCGAGCGGCGCCATATAGGGAACGCTGAAGGAATGGAGGCTGCACAGATGCAGCACGAGCGCGATGATCCCGATGAATACGCCGTACAAGCCGAACGAGGCGGCGAGCGTCATGAGGCCGAAGCGGATGATCCTCGCGGCGATGCCCATGTTGAACGCGGGCAGGACGAAGTTGGCGATGGCCGTGATGGAGACGACGATGACCATGGCCGCGCTCACGAGCCCGGCGTCCACCGCCGCCTGGCCGACGACGAGCGTGCCGACGATCGAGATCGACTGGCCGATCGTCTTGGGCATGCGCACGCTCGCCTCGCGCAGAATCTCGAACGTCACTTCCATGAGAAGCGCCTCGATGAACGCGGGGAACGGCACGCCCTCGCGCTGGCTCGCCAGGTTGTAGAGCAGCGTCGTCGGCAGCATCTCCTGATGGAACGTCGTGATGGCGATGTAGAACGACGGCGTGAGCGTCGCGAGCAGGAAGGAGAGGAACCGCAGCAGCCGGATCAGCGTGCTGAAGTCGGCTCGCTGGTAGTAGTCCTCGCTCGACTGGAAAAACTGGCTGAACAGGGCCGGGACGAGCAGCGCGAACGGCGTGCCGTCGACCAGGATGGCGACCCTGCCTTCGAGCAGGCCGGCGGCGATGACATCCGGCCGCTCCGAGTTGAACACGGTCGGAAACGGCGTGTAGATCCGATCCTGGATGTACTCCTCGATGTAGTTGCTCTCGAGGATGCTGTCCATGTCGATCGTCGCCATCCGGTCCTTGACCTCCTGCAGCACCTCCGGCGAGACGATGTCGCGGATGTATACGATCGCGACCGCGGTATTCGTCACCGTCCCGAGCGTCGTCGGCTCGAACCGGAGGTCGGGACTGGCGATCTTCCTCCTCAGCATGGCGATGTTCCAGGCGAGCACCTCGGTGAAGCCCTCGCGGGGGCCGCGCACGACCGATTGGACGTTCGGCTCCTCGATCGAGCGGGCCTTCACATCCTTGGTCGCGACGGCAAGCGCGTGCGGGCTGCCGTCCGCGAACAGGACGGTATGGCCGTCGAGCAGCATCGAGCAAACCTCCGCCAGCGTGCCCAGGACATGGATCTCTCCCTCCGGCAGGATGCGGGCGCGGCATAGGTCGAGCCATTCCTCGGCGCTGCCGCAGATGAGGCTTCTTCGTACATCCGGGGCGAACAGAGCCTGCAGCAGCGGAGCGGAGTTCGAGATGCCGTCGATCGCCCACGCCGTTCCGCGCATGATCTCCCCGCCGTCCAGCTCCGCCTGGAACTCGCGCGCGAGCAAGTCGGGGCTGATGCCGAAGCGGTCGCGGAGCCGGCTGTCATTGACCTTCAGCGAGCGGCTGAGCGAGTCCGCGGACTCGGCGGCCGACTGTTTCGTCATCCTCTCACCTGATTTCCTTTCCAGATTAGATGTCTTGAACTAGGATGTTCCAGTTGAGGGCCGGCTATCCATGACTTGCGAAGCGGGAGCGGCGGCATCGCAAAAAGCGGCTTTCCGCGCGGCGCCAGGCCGCGGGAAAGCCGCTTTGGGGACAGTGCGGGAGGAGACGTCCGCACTTGCCCGAGGGAAGGGAGGTCGAGGAAAGGGAGCGGCAGAGCCTCGGCTCAGCGCCGGTCCTTCACCGATCCGCTCTCGACGAGCGAGACGTAGATCCGCTCATGCTCGACCTCCTCGCCGGCGATCATCCGCAGCAGCTGCTCGGACGCCATCGCGCCCCAGCGGTACTTGGAATACTCGATCGTCGCCAGGCGAGGCTGGATGTAGCGGGTGAGGGCGATGTTGTCGAAGCCGACGAGCGACAGCTCCTCGCCGACGCGGATGCCGGAGTCCGACGCGGAGACCGCGTTGAACAGGCCGATCGCCATTTCGTCGTTGAGGCAGAAGACGCCGGCCGGTCCTTGCCACTGCTCCAGGATGAGCCGGCCGGCCGCTTCGCCGGAGCCCTGATTGAAGTCGCCCTCGAGCACGGTCGCTTCGAGCTCCGGATGCCGGTCCAGCGTCTGCCGCACGGCGCCCATCCGCTGGCGCGCGTCGAAGCTGTCGGACGGGCCGGCGACGATGTAGAGGCGGCGATGGCCGGTCTCGATCAGATAGTCCATCGCCAGATTGGCGCCGGCCTTGTTGTCGAGCAGCACCTGATTGACGGCGGGATGGTTCAGCTCGCGGTCGAGCACGACGAGCCGGTGGCCCCGGTCGGCGTAGTCGAGCAGCTCCTCGTCCGAAAAGGCCGAGTCAAGGATGATCGCGCCGTCGATCATCCGCTCGGGCAGCAGCCGATGCGACTGCAGTCCGCTGCAGACGATCAGGTCGTAGCCTTTGCGGTTGAGCACTTCCTTCATTCCTTGCAGCAGATCGCCGTAGAAAGCGCCGGTGAAATCGGTCAGGAACGCGCCGATGATCCGGGACTCCCGCTTCTTGAGCTGGCGGGCCGCCCCATTGGGGATGTAGTTCATTTCCTTGGCGATCGCCCGTATTCGAGCGCTCGTTTCAGGGGTTACCTTGGGATTGCCGTTCAGCGCATAGGAGACGGTCGAGATCGACACGCCGGCCTTGCGGGCAATATCCTTGATGCTGACCACCGCGATACCTCCCGTGGACGGCTTTTTGTTCACTATACCACAACTTTCCATCGCTGTTCTCGTGCGGCTGCGGCAGCGGAAGCTCAAGCCTCGACGAGAATGTCCTGCAGCGCCCCGGATTCATCGTTCCAGAGCGGCTCCAGCTCGTCCAGAGACAGCTCCGCGCCTCCGCTCCGGTACGGATGGGGCAGGCGGGCGAAGGCGGCCTCGCGGCCGTTGACGGAAATGCGCGACACCGGCGATCCGCTCAGGCGGTACACGATGCGGACCGGCCTGCCGGCGAGCTCGAAGCGGACGGAGAGGCCGTCGAGCGATGCGGGCAGCGCCGGGTCGAGCACGATCCGGCCGGCGGCCGCGCGGATGCCGAGCACGCTGGACACGAGCTGGTTGAGATAGATGCCTGGACCGCTCGAGTAGATGCGCCAGCCGCCCTTGACGGGCGCCGCGCCGCTGCGCAGCTCCTCGAACCGCGCCGCCGCCTCGCGGCGATTGGCGAAGGCGCCGTCCGAGCTGCTGAAATAAGCGTTGCTCTGGCGCGGAGCGGCGTTCGGGACCGCGTCCTCGATGCCGACCGGACTGATGACCTGCAGCGCATGCCACGCTTCCTCGCTTTGGCCGAGCTTGGCCATCGCCTCGATGTAGCGGATATGCGCATGCACGTACTGCAGCCCAATCTCGCGGCCGAAGTTGGCCGCCTGCTCGGCTCGCTTGAAGCGCACGCTCACTCCGCCCTCGTAAGCGGCCGGACGGTTCATGAGGCGGACGCCGTCCGGGAAGCGGAGCTCGCGCCGGATGAGCTCCCGATGCGCCTCCGCCTGCTCGGGCGTGAGCAGCTCCGCGATCATGCTGCGCGTCATCGGCAGCAGGCGGTAGCGGATGCCGGTGCGGACGTCGTCCGGATGGAGCAGCTTGGCCGGACGGGCCGGGTCGGCGAGATCGAGGAAGCCGGGAATGACGCCGTCCGGATCCATATAGGCGGCGAAGTCGCGGCGGATGCCGTCCGCCAGGGCGAGCAGCTCCTCCGACCAGGAGGCGTGCCCGGGCGCGGAGGCGAGCGCCCGGCCGAGCGTCCGCATCGCCTGATAGGTCAGCGCCACCGTCCAGCTGCTCGCCATCGAGGCGCGCAGCTCTGGACGCGCCGGCTGCAGCGTGTCGTCCCAGTCGCCGTCGCCGTAGGCGGACAGCATCGTGCCGGGCAGGAAGCGGTCGCGGATATGGGCGAGCTGCCGCTCGACATGCTCCCGCAGCGGATGCCGCCCCGCCGTAAAGTCGAACGTCGTCTCATCCGTGTACGGAAGCTTCTCGTCCAGCAGGCCGTAATCGCCGGTGGCGGAAAGATAATCGCCGAGCAGCTTGAGCGGCCACACGACGATGTCGCCGTGGCTCTCGTGCTGCTGGATGCGGCTGTAGCGGTCGAACATGAACCATTGCGGCCAGCCGCCGCTCTGCTCATATTGATGCTCGTACACGGTCCGCAGGATGCCGCGGACCGCGTCCCAGCGCTGCATCGCGAGGAAGAACTCGGCCGGACCCTGGCAGACGTCGCGCGTGCCCCAGGCGGCGCCTCCGTACTGCTCGAGGCCGTGCGGAGAGAGGAAATGCACGCGCATGTTGTGGACATACCACCATGACAGCAGATCAAGCCGCCGCACCGACGGATCGCCGCCGGGATGCTCGAGGCGGAAGCCGCGCATGAGCTCCGCCATGCCTGCGCGGTACGCCGCCGCCGACTGCGGGAGCTCCGGCGCCGGCGCAGCCGCGGCCGGCAGCCCGTCCAGCCGGCCCTCGATCCGCACGCTCCAGCTCGCCGACGCTTCCGTCTGCAGGACGAGCAGCGGCGAGACGCCGGGCTCCAGATCCGGCACGAGCCTGCGATCGTCGAAGCGCTCGAAGCCCGTGCCGGCGACCGTCAGCCGGTACGCGAGCTCGGGGTAGGCGCCGGCGATCGGCGAGCCGGCGGCCGCGCGGAAGCGCAGCGAGCCGTCCGCCGGCGCCTCGAGCCGATACGGGCCTTCCAGCTCCCGCTCGCCCATCGTAATCTGCGCCGTGAGCAGGTAGCGCCGCGAAATGCCGGCGGCGGACGCGATGTCCAGCGTCGCCTCGGGCGCGTCCGCGGACGTCCAGCTCGTCACCGTGACGGTGTCGCCGTCCAGCGCATACACCCAGCGGGCGTAGTTGAAGCCCATCTCGAACAGGCTCGGCATCGCCAGCAGGCGGAACCGGCCGTCCTGCTCGGCGTACAGGCGCAAGCCCGACGCATGCGCCGCGTTCAGCGCGCTGCGGGCATGGCCGATGAGCTTGTTGAAGCTGGTGTTGCCGACGACGAGCTGCGAATGGAAGATGCCGTACATATAAGCGGTCGTGGCCAGCACTTCCGCTCCGGGCATATCCGGCGCTCCGCTGAGCAGAATATGGCCATGCGGCCGCTCGAGGAGCAGCTCCTTGGCCTTGAGCGCGACATGGGCGTACTCCGGCGTGAAGAAGGCATGCAGCTCCCCGTCCCGCCGCTCCTCCTCGATCCGCAGGGGGTAGAGCGCCGCGATTTCCTGCTCGCTCAGCGAGCGAGCCTGCAGCGGCTCGCCGAGATCGTCCGCGCGGCGCGGCGTCGGCTGCGTCGGGACGGCTTCATTTTCCTCTCGGCAAAGCTCCGTCCATGCCCGCTCGATCTCCTCGCCGAACTCGGCCCGTTCGACCGCCTCGGGATGATCGTCGCGGAACAGTCCGTAAAATACGATCTCCGCGCCGTCGGCCGGATCGACCTCGCGCGACTGGAGCGCCGTATAGGCGAACTCATACTGCAGCACCTCGCCCGGCAGCCGGTCCAGCTTCAGCGCCTCCGGCTGATGCGTCTCCTTGAACGAGCGGCCGAAAAAGGCGAAGCCGTCGGTCGCGAACGAGACCGCCCCGGTCAGGCAGCCTTGCTGCGCATACGGGAAGCGCCCGTCCTGCGGCTGGTTCTGGCGGGTGCAGACGATCCAGCCGCGCTGCTCGTCCTCATAGGCGGAATGGTCCAGGTAATGAGCGTTGTACGCTTCGTTGCCGCGCACGGCGCCCGGAGCGCCCAGGCCGATATCCTGGCCGTAGACGATGTCGGCGGAGCGTCCGCGCTCGTCCGCCTCGAGCCGGACGCGCCAGAACCAGGCGCCGCCCGAGCCGAGCCGGAAAGCGGCCTCGTAGCGGACGCCGTCGGCCTCGCCGCTCCAGACGATGCGGTCGCTCCCGCGGCCGACGCGGCTGTCCGAGCGGATGCCGATCAGCGGATAGGCGCGCATGCCCTCGGGACCGCGCACGCGCAGGTACAGCTGGTTGAGCGAGCCGTCCAGCGGATGGCTGCGCAGCTGGTTCAGCATCATGCCGCTGCCGGACGCCTCATACAGGTCGCCGGTCGGGTGGAAGGTGAAGGCAAGTCCGTCGCGCTCGAGCCGCCAGCTGGCGGATGGCAACGGCTTGGATTGGGATCGCATGGTGCTTCCTCCTTTTCTTGCAGAGCCGCTTGATAAAAGTCGTAGAAACGTTTCGAAAACAACCAAGACGAGTATATACAATAGCGCTGAAGGAAGTCAAACGGCGCTCCGGGCCATGGCGTCGAACGGGTGTATCGACTTCCCCGCTATTAATGAAGCGAAAAATGATTGGCAAAGAGGACTTGAATGCGATTTCAATTTGATTTATACTTTGTTCGAAACGTTTCACTTATAACGGGAAGCAACCGGAATCCAGGGGAGGATATGGCGAATGGATACGAAAAGAACGATCGCGGCGCTGGCTGCCGCCGCGCTGGCAGGCAGCCTGATCGCAGGCTGCTCGTCTGGCGGAAGCGGCGCAGAGGAAGGCAAGACGAAGCTCACCGTATGGGCGATGGGAGACAGCAGCAAGCCGATGGAGCAGATGGCGGCCGCGTACCAGAAGGAGAACCCGGACGTCTCGATCCAAGTGCAGGCGATTCCGTGGGGCAGCGCGCATGACAAGCTGCTGACGGCCGTCGCCTCCAAAAAAGGTCCGGACGTGCTTCAGATGGGCACGACGTGGATGCCGGAGTTCGCGGCGGCCGGCGCGCTGGCCGACCTGACCGCCGACCTGGCCGACTACCCGGAGCTGGCCGCGGACAATTTCTTCGACGGCACGGTCACGTCCACGCAGTTCGACGGCAAGACGGTCGGCGTGCCGTGGCTGGCGGAGACGCGCGTCCTGTTCTACCGCACGGACGTGCTGCAGTCGGTCGGCTACGATCATGCGCCGAAAACCTGGGATGAGCTGCTCGACGCTTCGAAGAAGCTGACCGAGCGGGGCAAGGACAAATACGGCATCGGCCTCGATCCCAAGGAGCCGACGCTCAGCTTCATGTTCGCCCGCCAGAACGGCTCCAAGCTGATCGAGGACGGCAAGGCCCAGTTCGATCAGCCGGCATTCGCGGAGACGGTCCGCTACCTGGACGGGTATTTCAAAAACGGCTACGCGCCGGTCGATCTCGGCCTCGATACGTCCCAGACGTTCGGCGGCGACGGCATGGTGCCGATGTTCATCAGCGGCCCGTGGATGATCAAGACGGTCGCGGACCAGATCCCCGACATCGAGGGCAAGTGGGCGACGGCGGTGCTGCCGTCCAAGGACGGCAACATGAGCTCGCTCGGCGGCTCCAACCTGAGCGTATTCGGCTTCACCGAGCAGAAGGCGGCCGCGATGAAGTTCATTGCGTTCCTCAGCAAGCCGGAGAACCAGCTGGAGTGGATGAAGCAGACCGGCGAGCTACCGGCGAACAAGAAGGCGTGGGAGGACCCGCAGCTGAGCGGCGATCCGAACATGGCCGTCGTCGGCGAGCAGCTGAAAAATGCCGAGCCGATGCCGCTCGTCAAGGCGTGGGACAACATCTCCCAGAACTTCCTCAAGACGTTCGAGGAGATCTACCGCGCGGACGCGGACATCGACGCCAAGCTGAAGGACTTCAACGAGCAGTCGCAGAAGCTGCTCGACAAGTAAACGAACGAGGCCGCGGCGGCGGCCGGAGGACGGGAGCAGCCCGCCGCCGGCTTCCGCCTGCCGTTCGGAGCGGCCACGACTTGCAAAGGAAGTGAGTGTATGAAGGGTTCCTCCAAAATGGCGCCGTACGTGTTCATCGGACCGACGCTGCTGCTGCTGGCGGTGTTCTCGCTGCTGCCGATCCTCGTCGCGCTGGGCATCAGCCTGACCGACATGGACCTCGCCGGGCTGGCCGACTACTCGTCCATCTCCTTCGTCGGCCTGGCCAACTATGCCGACGTGCTGGGCGATCCGGTATTCCTGCTGGCGCTGCGCAACACGCTGTTCTACGTCGTCATCGGCGTGCCGCTCGTCATCGCCTGCTCGCTCGGAGTGGCGCTGCTCATCCAGTTCGGCCGCTCGCGCCTGTTCAAGGTGTTCCGCGTCGTCTACTACTTGCCGTCGGTGACGAACGTCGTCGCCGTGGCCGTCGTCTGGAGCTATCTGTACAACCCGGGCATCGGGCTGTTCAACTACATCCTGACGTCGATCGGCTTCGACAAGGTGCCGTGGCTGACGGAGCCGACGATCGCCAAGCTGTCGCTCATCCTGCTGGCGCTGTGGCGGAGCATCGGGCTGAACATGATCATCTTCATCGCCGCGCTGCAGGGCATCGACCGCTCCTACTACGAGGCGGCGCAGCTTGACGGGGCGAGCGGCTGGCAGCAGCTGACGCGGATCACGCTGCCGATGATGCGCTTCGCGATCTTCTTCGTGACGATCACGACGATGATCGGCTGGCTGCAGTTTTTCGAGGAGCCCTTCGTCATGACGCAGGGCGGACCGCTGAACGGCACCGTCTCGGCGTCGCTGTTCATCTACCAGAACGGCTTCCAGTACAGCCACTTCGGCTATGCGGCCGCCGGCTCGTTCGTGCTGTTCTTCCTCATCATCGCCGTCACGATGGTCCAGCTGCGCCTGCAGCGGAAGCAAGCCGAGGAATAGGAGGAGGCTCTCATGAAACAAGCGACGACTCGAAAGCCCGCCTCGGCCGCTCCGAGAGGCCGGCTCCAGCAATGGGCCGCGGGCATCGTGCTGACCGTATTCGGCATCGCCATGGTGCTGCCGTTCGTCTGGATGGTGCTGTCCGCCTTCAAGACCGAAGGCGAGATCAAGCGCATCCCGCCGACGCTGTGGCCGGAGGCGTTCACCGTGGACAATTTCACCCGGCTGTTCACGGAGATGGACTTCGGCACGTACTTGGGCAACACGCTGCTCATCACGCTGTTCTCGTTCGTCGGGCTGCTGCTGAACGCGATGGCCGGCTTCGGCTTCGCCAAGTACCGGTTCAAGGGGCGGGAAAAGCTGTTCCTGCTCGTGCTCGCCACGATGATGATCCCCGGCCAGGTGACGATGATCCCGGTCTACCTCATCCTGAACGGCGTCAGCCTGACCAATACGATGCTCGGCATCGTGCTGCCCGGCTTCACGAGCGCCTTCGGCATCTTCCTGTTCCGCCAGTTCATGAGCACGCTGCCGGAGGAGATCATGGAGGCGACGCGGCTCGACGGCGCGAGCGAGTACCGGCTGTTCGCGCAGGTCGTGCTGCCGATGTCCAAGCCGATCCTCGCCGTGCAGGCGATCCTGACGTTCATCGGCGGCTGGAACAGCTTCCTGTGGCCGCTCATCATCGCCAACGACGAGAAGCTGTACACGCTCTCGGTCGGCCTGCAGCTGCTCAAAGGGCAGAACACGACCAACTTCGCCCTGCAGATGGCCGGCGCGGCGTTCATGGTGCTGCCGATCATGGTCATCTTCATCTTCTTCCAGCGGCAGATCATCGAGAACTACAATATTTCCGGCATCAAGTGAGCGGTTGAGAAAATAATGACAGCGAAAAGCGCCCCTTCAGGGCGCTTTTTTCGCTTTGTTGCAGATCAGCTTGTAATGCCGTCCGTAGCCTTTGCCGTACTCGACGATGCGCCGGATGATCGCCGGATCGTCGAGCTTGGTGAACGGGCACGGATCGGGGCGCGTGTTCACCTCGAGGATCCACGGCTTGCCGCTCGTATCGACCGCGAGGTCGAGGCCGAGCTCGCGCAGCGCCGGGTACGACCGGCCGAGCTCGCCCGCCGTCTGCAGCGCGATCCGGTCCATGCGGCGCAGCAGCGCCTCGGCCTCCGTCTGGCCGAAGGCGGGCGCGAGCAGACGCATCGGCTCGAAGATCGTGCCGCCCTGGCTGCCGTTGCTGACGATCTTGGCGGGATGGGCGACGCGCGCCGCGGTGCCGTTGCATGCCCATGCCCCCGACCGGTCCTGCTGGATCATGAGGCGAAAATCGAACGGACGTCCTTCGTGCTCCAGCATGCGGATGCCCCTCTGCACCAGATAGGGCGTATCGCCGATGCGCTTGGCGAGCGAGCGGTACAGCCCGCTGCGCGTCGCGAAGCGCCGCACCTTCTCTCCGCTCTGGTAAGCCCAGCCGCTGCCGGTCCGCTCGACGCGCATGACGCCGATGCCCATCCGGCCGACGTCGGGCTTCACGTAGACCATGCGGTGCTTGCGAAGCAGCTCGGCGAGCGACTCCTCGCTCAGCCAGCGCGTCGCGGGCACGGACTTGGCCAGCTGCGGATGCTGAAGCAGCCGCTGCGTCTTTTCCATCTTGCTGGCGACGGATCGCCGGGTGGCGTCGCCGCCTTCGCCGCTAGACATGCCGCTGGCTCCTCTCGCTAGGGGATGGTTCCAGTGTATGGGCAATTGGCGGCGGGCGACTGGGCGGGCGGGGAAGGATCGTGACCGTGGAGCTCGTAGAGCCCAATTTGCCGTTGGCGGCGGCGTTGCGGGCACATACACACGAACCTGACAGGCGTCATGGGCATACGGTAGTGCGATGGGCGGAATCGACTCCGCCGACTAGAGGAGGCGAAGCGATGCGGACAGCGGAGTGGAGCGCGGCGATCGGACGGCTGCGCCGGAGCTTTCCGTGGATCGACGGGCTGGCGGGGGCAGCCGTCGAGGGAGCGGCGGGCAGAGCGGATGCGGCGGCCGGGGCAGCGGACGAAGCCGGCGACGGTCTGGCGGGGGCCGCGGATGCCAAGGACGAAGCCGGCGGCGGAAGGCCGGATGAGGCTGATTTCGGCGACGGTCTGGCGGGGGCCGCGGATGCCGAGGATGGAGCTGGAGGCGAAAGGCCGGATGAGGCCGATTCCGGCGACGGTCTGGCGGGGGCCGCGGATGCCGAGGACGAAGCCGGCGATGGAAGGCCGGATAAGGCTGATTCCGGCGACGGTCTGGCCGCGGCGCTGCAGCTGCTGGAAGGGTTGCCGCTGCTGACGGCGTCGGCGCTGGAGCGGCACTACTATGCCGAGGGCAACCCGCTCGCCGCGCAGCCGGGCCTGAACGTGTACCGCACGTCCGGCACGAGCTCCGGCCGGCGCAAGGCGATCTACTACTCGCCGCAGGACGAGGCGGATTACCTGCGCGTCAAGCTCGACGTGTTCCGCGAGCTGCTGGCCGGCGGCGAGTGGCGGACAGCCGTCTCCGACATGGGCACCGGCCATGCCGAGGCGACGGCGGGCGAGGTGTTCCGCGAGCTCGGCTTGTCCGTGGAGACGCTGCCGTTCCGGCTGCCGATCGCCGAGCATGTCGCCGCGCTCGAGCGGCTGCGGCCGGAGGTGCTCTACACGATGCCGTCGATTCTCGACCGCATCCTGGCGGCGGCGGCGCGGCCGGCGGAGCTCGGCATCCGGCGCGTGCTGCTCGTCGGCGAGCTGGCCTCGCCGGGATGGCGGCGCGCGGCAGCGGCTCGGCTCGGCTTGACCGAGCTCGACATCGCGGATACGTACGGCTCCATCGAGATCGGCACGATCGCCTCCTACTCCCCGGAGCATGGCCGCTATTTGCTGGCTGACGGGCTGCTTGCGGAGGGCGTGCCGGCGGAAGCGCTCGGCGACGGGCTGGAGCCGCTGCCGGAGGGCGAGGCGGTGCTCGTGCTCACCTCCGCGCTGCGCGAAGCGTTCCCGGCGCTTCGATATGTCACCTATGACGTCGTGCGCGACCTGCGGCCGATCGTCGCAGGCGGCCGGCTGCGCCAAAGCTTCGCCGGACTCGTCAAGCGCATCGGGCCCGACCTCAAGCATGGCGAGAAGATCAGCCTCTATGACATCGAGGACGCGGTCAGCCGCCGGCTGCCGGACGCGCGGCTGCGCGTCGAGGTGCGGGGCAACCGGCTGGCGATCGGCATCGACAGTCCGTCCGCCTCGGACGAGGAGTTCGAGCTGGCGGGGCGGGACGTGGAGGCGCGCATCCCGGCGATCGGGGAGATGATCCGCAGCGGCTTGCTGGAGGACATCGCGGTGCGGCGGGTGCGGCTCGGGGACGAGGCGGCCGAAGGGCCGATCAAGCGCAAGAAGATCTTTTACGGAGAAGGAGAGACGCCGTGATGCGGGAACCGGATCTGAATGGAGGCATCGCGTCGGCGATCGGGCGGACGCCGCTCGTGCGGCTCTCGCGGCTGTTCGAGGGGGAGGCGTTCGAGGTCCATGCCAAGCTCGAAGGGATGAATCCGGGCGGGAGCGCCAAGGACCGGGCCGCGCTCCATATGCTGAAGGAGGCGATCCGGCGCGGAGAGCTGGCCGCCGGCGGCACGGTCGTCGAGTCCAGCTCCGGCAATCTGGCGATCAGCCTCGCCCAGCTATGCCGGCAGGCGGGCCTGCGCTTCGTCTGCGTCGTCGATCCGCGCACGACCGAGGCGCATAAGGCGCTCATCTCCGCTTACGGCGGAGAGATCGAGCTGGTGAGCCGGCCCGATCCGGCGACCGGCGAGTTCCTGCCGGCGCGCATCGCCCGCGTGCGGCAGCTGCGGGCGTCGATTGCCGGGGCGTACTGGACGAACCAGTACGCCAACCCGGACAACGCCGCCGCGCATGAAGCCACGACGATGGCCGAGATCGCCGAGAAGCTCGGCACGGTCGACTGGCTGTTCTGCGGCGTCAGCTCCTGCGGCACGATCCGGGGCTGCTCCGACTACATCCGCGGCCGCGGCTGGCCGACCCGGATCGTCGCGGTCGACGCCCAGGGGAGCGCGCTGTTCGGCGGGGGCAGCGGCGTTCGCCGCTTTCCCGGCCTCGGGGCGGCGCTGGAGCCGGGGCTGCATCGCGCGGACTTGGCCGACGAGGTCGTCCGCGTCAGCGACGCCGATTGCGTGCGCGGCTGCCGCAGCCTGCTGCGGCGCGAGGCGATCCTCGCCGGAGCTTCCTCGGGCGGCGTCGTCGCCGCGATCAAGCGGATGGCCGGCAGCCTGCCTGCCGGAGCGGTCGTGGCGGCGATCCTGCCGGACCGGGGCGACCGCTATCTCGATACGGCGTTCGACGCCGGATGGGCGAGCCGCGAGCTCGGCCTTGGACCGGACGAGGAGCTGGCCGCCGCGCCGTGACGGAGCGTTTGAGCGGCAGCGAGACGGGCAGCAGCGAGACGACGGTCGGGGAAAAGGCCAGGAAGCGCAGGAAAGAGGAGGAGAAGCGATGCTTTACTTGAACGACGAGCATATCCGCGAGCTCGGCTGGGACTGGAGCCGCTTGGCGGATCTCATCGAGGAAGCGGTGCGCACGATGGACGCGGGCGGTAGCGCCGCTCCGCTCAAAGGCTATCTGCGCTTTCCCGGCACGCCGAACCGGATCATCGCGACTCCGGCCTATCTCGGCGGAAGCACGGAGCTGGCCGGCATCAAGTGGATCGCCGGATTTCCCGGCAACCCGCAGCGCGGGCTGCCGCGCGCCCGCAACCTGATCGCGCTGAACGATCCGTCGACGGGCGAGCCGCTCGCCGTGCTGCGCAGCGATCGGCTGAACGGACTGCGCGCGGCGGCGGTCAGCGGCGCCATGCTGCGCTGGTACGCCGAGCTGCGTCCGGCGTCCGGGGGCGGCTTCACGGTCGGCATCATCGGCTGGGGGCCGATCGGCCGCCTGCATCTCGACATGGCGGCGGCGCTGCTCGGGCCGCGCCTGGAGCGGGTGCTGCTGCATGACGTGCGCGGCATCGCGGAGGACAGCATCCCGCCGGAGCTGCTCGGCCGCGTCGAGGCGACGACGGACTGGCGGGAGCTGTACCGGCAGTCGGACGTGACCGCGACCTGCACGGTCGCGCCGAGCCGCTACATCGACGAGCCGCCGCCGCAGGGAGCGCTGCTGCTGCATGTGTCGCTGCGGGACTACGAGCCGCACAGCGTCGCCGGCCTGCGCACGTTCGTCGACGACTGGAGCCAGGTATGCCGCGAGGATACGGACATCGAGCGGCTGCACGCGGCGGGGCTGCTGGCGGAGCCGGACGCGCTGACGCTGGCGGACGCCGTCTGCCGCGACGCGCTGGCTCCGCTCGCGGGCGAGACGATCTTTTTTAATCCGATGGGGCTCGGCATCTTCGACCTGGCGCTGGCGGGGGATTTCTACCGCCGCGCGCTGGCGGAGGGGCTTGGGGTGGGGCTGGATTGACCTGACGAGATGATTAAGGTCGCAAGGATGATTCTGCAGGAGGGGGAAGGGAGCACGTTGCGCCGCCAGGCGTGATGCGCTTCCAGACCCGCTAAGCTCCATGCCCGCCAAGCTCCAGACCTGCCGAGCTCCATGCCCGCCGCGCCGCTTCGCTCGCCCATCGGGGCGAGCGAAGCGGCGTTCCCATACGCCTGCTCCGCGATCTAATGATACTCACAGACCTTATTTCGTCCGATTGGCGCCGAATGAAATCCTAACGATACGGACAGACCTTATTGCTGCCCAAGTCGCTCCCGAAGCTGCTTTTTCGACAAAATAGCGCTCCTCCGTATCGTTGGCTGCGAAAAAACCATCAAAACCGCCGAATAGCGTTTCCTGGTATCATTGAGACGTCAAAAAGTTCGATCTGGCTGCATAACCAGCCCCTCCTCCCAACGAATCTTCGTTCATGAACCGTCCGCGGTCGGGTCATGCCCGCGAGCTTCCGCATAAGTTCATCATCGTCATCTGATGACGGGATATGACTCGTTCTCGATTCGCGCGATAGGATCGCTTTGCTTTGGAGGAAATTTTAAAGTTGACGATCTTGCTTTTCATCCCTAGAATAGGTTGTGCAAACGTTTTCTGTGAAAGCGCTTTATATTTATCCTGGTGCTTGCCGTCCCGTGGATTGCCTTCGTTCCTTGGACGAGCGGGTATCTTTTTCCACCCTTATGCAAACGTTTGCTTAACGATCATTGTCTTAGGAGTCATTCATTCAGAGGAGGGTCTAGTTGAACATGATCATGAGCGCTACGACGAAGCGTTTCGCTTCCATCACCGCCATTTTCGCGCTGCTGCTGTCGCTGTTCGCCGGGGCTTTGCCCGTGCAGGCGAACGCGGACGCGGCGGCTGGCGAAAACGCAGCCGTGCAGGCGGAAACGGCGCCGCCGGTGGCGGATGGCCATCTGCGCGTCCATTACCAACGTACGGACGGCAACTATGAGGGCTGGGGGCTATGGCAATTCGAGGACGTCGCCCAGCCGTCTTCGAACTGGCCGAACGGCGGCACGCCTTTCCCGGCCGGACAGGCCGACGGATACGGAGCGTACGTCGATATTCCGCTGAAGGCGGACGCCAAGAACGTCGGCCTCGTCGTCATGAAGCCGGCCAACGGCGACAAGGACGCCGGCGACAAGAAGTTCTCGCTGGCCTCGCCGGCGATGAACGAGGTGTGGCTGAAGCAAGGCTCAGATGCGGTACATAGCTTCGAGCCGGTCGAGCTGCCGGCCGATACGGTGCGCGTGCATTATCAGCGCTCCGATGGCGAGCATGCCAAATACGGCGTATGGTCGTGGGGAGAGGTCGCGGCTCCTCCGTCCACATGGCCGACCGATGCGGCGATGTTCTCCGGCGAGGACGCCTATGGCGGATTCGTAGATCTGAAGCTCAAGGAAAACGCCCAGGAAATCGGCTTTCTGCTGCTTGATCCATCCAAGGGCGACGCCGGCAAGGACGGCGGCGACAAGAAGTTCGCCTACGTGAGCAGCTACAAGCATCTGTTCGTGAAGCAGGGCGACGACAAGGTGTATATCTCTCCGTTCGGCGAGCTGCCGGTGAACGAAGGAGCGCCTGCGCTCCTGTCCGCTCAGCTGCTCGCCGGTGGCCGCATTCATGCGGACTTCACGCTGACGACAGGTCTGGATACGGCGGCGCTCAAGGAGGCGCTGCAGCTCAAGGACAAGAGCGGAGCGCAGCTTTCGATCGCTTCCGTCGAGATCGACAGCGCGACGTCGATCCGCATCCAGGCGGATTTCTCCGACGCCCAAGCGCCGCTGCAGCTGACCTACGAGGGCAAGACCGTCGCCGCCGCTGCCGGCTGGCGCATGATGGACGAGCTGTACGCCTACGACGGCAGCGATCTCGGCGCGACCTATGCCGCCGGCGGAGCGACGCTCAAGCTGTGGGCGCCAAAGGCGTCAAGCGTCACAGTCAACGTCTACGACAAGGACGACGCGACCGTCAAGGTCGGCTCCCTGCCGCTCGACCAAGGCGAGCGCGGCGTCTGGTCGATCCAGCTCCAGCCGAACGATCTCGGCGTGACGGATTTCAAGAACTATTTCTACCAATATGAAGTGACCAATGGCGGCGTGACGAAGCGCGTGCTCGACCCGTACGCCAAGTCGATGGCCGAGTTCCACGTCAATACGAAGGGCGAGACGGGAGCGGACGGCGACGCGGTCGGCAAGGCGGCGATCGTCGATCTGGCCGGCACCGATCCGGAAGGCTACGGCTTCGCCGACATCGACGGCTACGAGAAGCGAGAGGACGCGGTCATCTGGGAGATCCACGTCCGCGACTTCACGTCCGATCCGTCGGTCGAGAGCGACCTCCACGAAGCGACCTGGGGCACGTTCGACGCCTTCAAGCAGAAGGTCGACTACATCAAGTCGCTCGGCGTGACCCATGTGCAGCTGCTGCCGGTGATGGCCTGGTACTACGGCGACGAGGCGGCAATGAAGGAGCGCGAGCTCGCCTACTCGGCGATGAACAATGAGTACAACTGGGGCTATGATCCGCACAGCTACTTCTCTCCGGACGGAGCATACTCCGAGAATCCGGCCGATCCGGAGCTGCGCGTCCGCGAGCTGAAGGCGATGATCGACGCGATCCACGACGCCGGCATGGGCGTCATCCTGGACGTCGTCTACACGCATATGGCCAAGGCGGACTTCCTGAACGACATCGTTCCGAACTACTATGCGTTCCAAGGACCGAACGGCAACTTCCTCGGCGGGTTCGGCAACAACCTGGCGACGAACCGCAAGATGGCCGAGAAGCTCATGGTCGACTCGGTGAAATATTGGTTCGATGAATACAAGATCGACGGCATGCGCTTCGACATGATGGGCGACGCGACCTATGAGTCGATCCAGAACGCTTACGACGCGGCCGCGGCGATCAACCCGCAGGCGCTGTTCATCGGCGAAGGCTGGCGCACGTTCGCCGGCCATCAGGCAGATCCTTACCTGGCGGGCCACGGCGCCGATCAGGACTGGATGGACAAGACCGACGATGTCGGCGTCTTCTCCGACGAGTTCCGCAACGAGCTGAAGTCCGGCTTCGGCAGCGAAGGCGAGCCGCGCTTCATCACGGGCGGGGCGCGGGACATCAGCGTCATTTTCAACAATATCAAGGCTCAGGCCGGCAACACGAAGCAGGACGATCCCGGCGACATGGTGCAGTACGTCGAGGCGCATGACAACCTGCCGCTGTACGACATCGTGGCGCAGGCGATCAAGAAGGATCCTTCCGTTCCCGAGAACAATCAGGAAATTCTGAAGCGCGTCCGTCTCGGCAACCTGCTGACGCTCACGTCTCAAGGGACTGCGTTCCTGCATGCCGGTCAGGAATACGGCCGCACGAAGCAGTGGCTCGGCGAAGGGGTGCCGGAGCAGAAGTACCATGAGCTCAAGGATGAAAAAGGCGTTACGTTCGGCTATTTCGTCCATGACTCCTATGACTCCTCCGACGCGATCAACAAGTTCGACTGGGCGAAGACAACGGATGCGAACGTCTACGGCGAGAACGTCAAGACCGTCGAGTATACGAAAGGCCTCATCGATCTGCGCCAGTCGAGCGACGCGTTCCGCCTCGGCGACAAGGCCCTGGTGGATCGCAACGTGACGCTGCTCCAGGTTCCGGAAGTGAACGCGCAGGATCTGGTCATCGCGTACAAGAGCCAGTCCTCCGACGGCAAGGACGACTTCTATGTGTTCGTCAACGCCGACAGCAAGTCCCGGAAGCTGACGCTCTCCGAAGACCTGACCGGCGGTCTGGTCGTCGCGGACGACGACGAAGCGTTGGCGGCGGGCGTATCCGCTCCGAGCGGCTTCTCGCTCGAGTCCGGCTCGATCACGCTGCAGCCGCTGACCGCGGTCATCATCCGCACGGAGGGCAAGACGGCTCCTCCGACGGAGAAGCGCTACGTGCAGGTCAACTATATCCGTCCGGACAAGAGCTACAAGGACTGGAATATGTGGGTATGGAATACGGGTGTCAAGAACGACCAAATCGATTTCCAGACGTTCGACAACGGCATCGCTTCGGTGCTCATCGAGGTCGCGCCGCAAGCGACCAGCGTCGGCTTCGTGCTTCGCAAAGGCACCGATTGGAATACGGCGAAGCAGGATATTCCGGATGACCGCATCATCCCGCTCGTTCCGGGCGAGGCCTTTACGAAGGTCAACGTGACGAGCATGGTCCGCGAGCTCGACATCAAGCCGAGCCTGACCGGTCCGACGCTCGACGACGGAACGATCACGTTCCGCTATCGGGACGATGCGCTGTTCCGCACGAACCGCATGAATGAGATCGAGGGCGTGAAGCTCCTCATCGGCGGACAGGAGCATGCGATGACGTATGTGCCGGAGCAGGAGCTGTTCCGCTACGTGCTGAGCGGCATCGAGCCGGGCACGCATGAGTATTCGTTCGCGGTGACGAAGAACGGCCAGACGGCCGAGATCACCGATCCGAAAAACACGGTGGATGGAAAGTCGACCGTCACTTATGTAAGGCCGGATGTAGCCATCTCCGCATCGGCATCCCCAGCAGCGATCGCTGCAGGCCAGCACGCCGTGCTGGAAGTGGAAGCGGAAGCTTCCGAAGAAGTTGCATTCAAGGAAGCTTATCTGGATCTGACGGCGCTTGGCGGACCGGCCAAGGTGAAGCTGGACACGGAGCTCATGCAGCAGACGGTCGCCGTCAAGGACTCGGTGCCTGCGGGAGAGAAGACAATCCCGATTACGCTCGTCGATTCGTACGGCAACCGCCACCATGGCAGCGCCGAGCTGACGGTGCAAGCGAAGAGCACGGCCGGCGGCAAGCTGGACTTCGACTTCGACGAGTCCCGCATCTACTTCGTGCTGACCGACCGCTTCGCGGACGGCGACGAGACGAATAACTTCAACGTGAACAAGAACCATCTGGAGGCGTATCATGGTGGCGACTTCCAGGGATTGATCGACAAGCTCGACTACATCGAGGATCTTGGCGTCAATACGCTGTGGATCACCCCGATCGTGGACAACATCGACTTCAACAAAGGCACCGACTTCGGCGGCGAGCAGTACGGCTACCATGGCTACTGGGCCAAGGACTTCGCCAAGCTCGACGAGCATCTCGGCGATCTGGACACGTTCAAGCAGCTCATCGACGAGGCTCATGACCGCGGCATCAAGATCATGGTCGACGTCGTGCTCAACCATACGGGCTACGGCATGAAGCCCGGAGATCAGTACCCTGGCGTGACGCAGGCAGACAAGGATCGCTTCGCGGGCATGCTTCGCACGGACGGCCTCTCCGCCGATACGGATGCGATCAAGGGCGAGCTGGCCGGCTTGCCGGACTTCTTGACGGAAAATCCGGATGTCCGCAGCCAGGTCATCCGCTGGCAGACCGACTGGCTGGAGCGCGCGAAGAGCGATCGCGGCGATACGATCGACTACTTCCGCGTCGATACGGTCAAGCATGTCGAGGACACGACGTGGAAAGCGTTCAAGAACGAGCTGACGCGCATCGATCCGAACTTCAAGCTGATCGGCGAATACTTCGGCGCGACCGTCGACAGCGACGGCGGCACGCTGCAGAGCGGCCAGATGGACAGCCTGCTCGACTTCGGGTTCAAGGGCCAGGCCAAGGCCTTTGTCGAAGGCAACGTAGAGGCGGCAGACGCTTATCTGACGGAGCGCGCCGCCAAGCTGGACAATACGCGCGTCATGGGGCAGTTCCTGAGCAGCCATGACGAGGACGGCTTCCTGAGCGAGTATGTCGGCGGCGACAAGGCCAAGCTGATGGCTGCCGCGGCCATGCAGATTACGGCCAAGGGCCAGCCGGTCGTCTACTATGGCGAGGAGCTCGGCCGCTCCGGCAAGAGCGGCGGCAAGTTCGAGAATGGCGAGTTCAGCGAGAACCGCGGCGACATGCCGTGGGACAAGCTGGAGTCCGAGTCCAAGCTGCTGGCGCATTACCAAAAGCTGCTCGGCATCCGCGCCGACTATTCGAAAGTGTACGCCAAAGGCGAGCGGGTCAGCCTGGAGGCTTCCAATGAGAAAGGCTACATGGCCTTCCTCAACCGCTATGAAGGCGAGCAGCTCGTGACGGCGCTCGGAGTCAAGACCGCCGCGCAGGAAGTGACTCTGGCCGTGCCGTTCGCGGCAGGCAGCAGCGTAAAGGATCTGTATGGCGGCAAGACCTACGCGGTCTCTGCCGACGGCAAGGTGTCGTTCTCGCTGCCAGCGATGGCGGATGGAGGCACGGTCGTGCTGGCGAGCGTGAAAACGACGCCGACGCCGACACCGGAGAATCCGACGCCGACGCCGGCAACCCCGACGCCGACACCGGAGAACCCGACGCCGACACCGGCAACCCCGACGCCGACACCGGCAACCCCGACGCCGACACCGGCAACCCCGACGCCGACACCGGAGAACCCGACGCCGACGCCGGCAACCCCGACGCCGACGCCGGAGAATCCGTCGCCGACACCGGAGAACCCGTCGCCGACGCCGGAGAACCCGTCGCCGACGCCGGAGAACCCGTCGACACCGTCGCCGGTCACTCCGACTCCGGCGCCGAGCTCCTCTCCTGCCAAGCCGGAGAACGTGGTCGAGCTGACCGCGGATGCGCTCAAAGCCTCGGCTTCCATCACGCTTGAAGCTGGGATCGCGGAAGTCCGCCTGCCGCTTGACGCGAGCACGATTCTGGGCTCGAAGCCGCTGGAGCTGAAGCGCGAGGGACTGACGGTGCAGCTGCCGTCAGCTCTGCTGGCGCAGCTCGCCAAGCTGATGCCGGCAGGCGAGTCGGAAGGCGCGTACCTCCGCTTCCAGGCCGCCGATCTGGATGCAGCGGCAGCCGTAGCGGCCGCGGATCAAGCGGCGACGAAGCTGGATGCCGAAGTCAAGCTCGGCAGCAAGCTGGTGGAGCTGAGCCTCGCCGTCGTGACGAAGGCAGGCCAAGCCTACTCGCTTGATCGCTTCGAAGCTCCGGTCCAGCTGACGTTCGCGCTGGACTCCGGCGTGAGCTTGCAGCTGGCCGGCATCTACTACCTGTCCGGCGAGCAGCCGGAATACGTCGGCGGCAAGCTGGCGGATGGACGTCTGACGGCCAGCGTAAGCCACTTCAGCCGCTATGCGGCGCTTGAAGTCGACAAGACGTTCGCCGATCTGTCCGGCCACTGGGCCGAAGCGGCCGTGAAGCGGCTGTCGGCGAAGCAGATCGTCGCCGGCACGAGCTCCACGACGTTCACGCCGGCCAAAGCCGTCACCCGCGCCGAGTTCGCCGCGATGCTGGCGAGAGCGCTCCGACTGGACGCGCCGGCAGCGGGCAGCGCGTTCAACGACGTTCCGTCCGGCGCCTGGTACGCCTCCGCCGTCGAGGCGGCTCGCCATCACGGCATCGTCACCGGCAAAGGAGACGGAACGTTCCAGCCGCACGCGGCGATTACCCGCGAGGAGATGGCGCTGATGCTGGTCCGTGCCTACCGCGCGCAAGCGGCGGATGCCGCAGCTGCCGCTCAAGCGGCTGCTGTCCGCGATCTCGACCGCGTATCCGCATGGGCGGCCAAGGACGTGCAGGACGCGCTGGCGCTCGGCCTGCTCAAAGGCCGCGCCGACGGCAGCTTCGCGCCGGCGGCTTCCGCAAGCCGCGCGGACAGCGCGCAAGCGATCCTCAATCTGGCGGATCGTCTCGGGCTGTAGCGAGCCGAGGCGACTCCAGCAGCATGCTGCATGCAAAAAGGACTGCCCTTACGGGGCAGTCCTTTTTCGGTCTTCAGGTACAGGCTGATTTTCGCCTTCCAGGGAGAGAAGCACACAAGCGGCGCGTCTCCGCATGGCTTACGAGCTGAAAGACGAAGCAGTCCGAAGCGAGCATGCTGGATTTCATCGAGAGCGTAGACAACCCGCAGAAGCGCGAAGATGCCTATCGGCTGCTGGACCTGTTCACGGGAACGACCGGACAGGAGGCGAGGATGTGGAGGCCGAGCATCATCGGCTTCGGCTCCCCTATCCTTACAAGTACGCCTCCGGTCACGAATCGGTGCAGGGGCCTTTAACCAACCCCGTCACCTTTTCGCCCACGCCGGTTCATTCAAGGCTGGCTTTTATGAGCTGCTTCCGATAAGCCATCAGCTCCGCGATCGCTTGAAACTGCCGCTCCAGCTGACCGTTCAGCTTCTCCAGAGCGAGCTCGAAGGAAGCCTCGACGCTGGAGAGCTGCCGGCCGTCCAGCTCATCGAGCAGCTTTTTCATGTTGTCTATCGAATAGACCGATTGTCTCAAGCTGCTGATGACAAGAATCCGGCGCAGCTGGCGATTCGAGAACAGGCGGTAGCCGTTGGCGGGATTCCGCTCGGAGGCGATCAGCCCCTCCTTCTCCCAGTGGCGGATCGCGGATGGCCGGACGCCGGCCAGCTCCGCCGCTTCTCCGATCGTCCTTCCTTTCTTGCGGTCCGCTCTCTCTGGCGGATCCGACTCAGCCGACCGGATCCAGACGAGGAGCGACTCGACCCGCTCCTTTTCCGCCTGGATATCGGCTTGCTGCCGATTGACGCCCCACAGCGCCTGCCCGCCTCGTCCCTGCTTGAGGAGCCGCATCGTTTCGTAGGCGAGCGGGATCGAGCCGGCCTTCAGCAGAGCCCGGATCGTCTGAAAAGCTTGCCGATGAAGCTCGGCATAGCCTCTGCGTCCGCTTTCCGTTCGAGGCACATCCGGGATCAGGCCCAGATCCTCGTAGCGGCGCAGCGTCGTCGTGCTGACCTTCAGGAGCTCGGCCAGCTGGCTAGGCGCGTAGAGCTTCTGCATCTTCTGCATCGCCTCACCTTTCCTCCTTCATGTAGAACCTTGAAGCGCTACAACAACATTGAACCGGATTGAGACCCGCAAATCAAGGCTTTCCGCCCGTCGAACCGAAAGCTTGCCTTCATGTAGTAGCCTGATAAGGAGAGGGAAAAGGAAAGGAAGGATGCCGAATGGACCGAAAGGCGAAGCTGTCTCGCGGGGAGATCGATGTCGGGGTTGCGGGGAGGCCGGATGGACGAGTCGTCCTGCTGCCGGGAGCAAAACGGAGCGTATACGGAAAGGAGGCCGATGCGCTCTTGCAGTGGGGAGTCGACCCGCTTCTTGGAGAGCGGTTCGTTCAAGGGCTGGCGGAATCGTTTCGGGTCGTATATTTCGACTATGAAAGCTATCTTTTCTCGAATCCGTATCCGGAAGGCTTGACTGCCGAGCGAGCCGCAAGGGACATGCTGGAGATCGCGGATGCCGCGGAGGTCGGGCGCTTCAGTTATTACGGGTACTCGTGGCTCGCTCTGGTCGGCTTGCAGGTGGCGATCCGCACCGATCGGATGGAAAGCCTCGTCATGGGAGGTTTCCCTCCTCTGGACGGGCCTTATGCAGAGATGCTGGAGGTGACCCGCCGCACGCATGAGCTGGCCCGGCAGAACTGGCTGCGGCCTGGCGCTTCCGTGCCGCCTCCAGAGTCTCCGCCATCCATGGAGGAGCATGACTGGGACAGCGCTCCGGTCACGGTCGATCCGCAGGTCGCGCTGCAGTTTCGGACGTTGTATGAAAGCCTGGCGGACTTCGATGATCGGCGCGTCCAGGACAAGCTGGGGATGCCGAGGCTGGTCTTTGCCGGAGAAAGGGACATGATCGCCTACGGGGAAAGGTTCGGCGGCGTGACCGTCGATATCGCCGGGCCGATCGAGCGCCATCGGAGATCCATGGAGCAGGCAGGATGGCGGGTGGAGCTTCTTCGGGGAGCGGATATGGACCATGTGAAAGCGATGCAGCCGGACGCCGCGCTGCCGCTGATCAAGCCCTGGCTGGAAAAAGCTCTGGCTCCCCGATGACCCGGCATCGGTCGCCCGAATAGCAAAAAAACGGAGGATCTCCATGCCAGGCATGGGGATCCTCCGTTCGTGGTTGCAGCCGTTTCTTAGAAGTCGGAAGCGACAGCCTTCACTTTGTCCAGACCTTCGCGCAGAATGTCGGCGGAGCGGTCGCGGAACTGGTTGTGGCCTTCGATGACGAGCTCTTGCACGTCGGCTCCGAACAGGCCGAATGCGCCTTTGAGCGGACGGACAGCCGCTTCGAAGTCGGCCATCGGACCTTCGGAGTACACGCCGCCGCGCGCGCTCAGCAGCACGACTTTTTTGCCTTTGGCCAGGCCTTCCGGACCGTTCGCCGTGTAGCGGAACGTCTTGCCGGCTTGGGCGATGTATGCGACATAGTTGATCAGCGGAGCCGGAGCGGCATAGTTCCACAGCGGAACCGTGATGACGACCTTGTCGGCTTCGAGGAACTGGTTGACGTATTGGTTGACGCGATCGGCCGCTTCCTGCTCCTCGGCCGTCAGCTCCATGCCTTGCGCGCCTTTGAACATCGCGGTCATCGCCGTGTTGCCGTAGAACGGCAGGAGCTCCGTGTACAGATCAAGCTCGGTCACCGTGTCGCCGGCATGAGTGCTCTTATAAGAGTCCAGGAAGGCGTCGTACATTTGAACGCTGACGGCCTGATCCGAAGGACGGTCGTTTGCTTTGATGAATAGAACATTTGCCATGAAAAAAATCGCTCCCTTGAAAATGAATTGTGACTGAATAAGTCACAGTATAGCGTGATAACTAAAAATGTGCAACTAACTTTTTTTAGGACTGAGGACAGGATCTGGGGATCGGTCCTGAGGATTCGATAGCTTGCCTGTTGGAAGCGATCTCAATGTGTCGATTCCGGGGCGGTCGGCATATTTACACGATAAGGAAAAATCTGTATGCTAGATCCATCGAAATGAGGTGGGTTCATTGAAGGATGGGTTGGCTTCGACCCTCGGCGAGCCGATCGGCAGGGGGAACACGGCGACGATTTACCGCTGGGGAAAAACGGAGGTCGTCAAACTATTCCATGACGGTTCGACGGCTCGTCAGGAAGCCGAGAAAGAAGCGGCCAAGGCCGTCTTTTTTCAGAAGCTCGGCTTGAATGCCCCTTCTTTTGGCGGATTCGTCGAGTTTGAAGGTCGGCCGGGACTGATTTATGAGCGGATCGAGGGCTTGACGATGCTATGGACGATCGAGCCGTCGGCGGCAAGCGTTTCCGCCTATGCCCGGATGATGGCTCGTCTGCAGAACGAGCTGCACGGCGTCCGCGCCGAGGGCGGTCCGGAGCTCAAGACGGATATGGCGCGGATGATCCAATGGGCGCCTTGGCTCACGGAAAGCGAAAAGCAGGCGTCTCAGGCCGTGCTGGACGTTCTGCCTGCAGGCGAGCGAGTATGCCATTATGATTTTCATCCGGACAATATCATTCTGTCTCCGCGAGGACCGGTCATCATCGACTGGATGAACGCGCTTGTCGGCGATCCGGCGGCGGATGTAGCCCGCAGCTCGATGATGCTCCAGGGGCGGTCGCTCCCGCCCGGCGCTCCGGAATGGGTGCGCCGGCGCGAGCTCAGGGAGCTATTTCATCACGACTATCGCCAGGAGTACTTCTCGCTGTCCGGGATGGACCCGGCGCTGGCGGATGCCTGGATGGTTCCGACCTTCGCGGTCCGCGCTGCGGAAATGGACCGTGGCGACGACGGCAGGCATGCGGCTCAGCTGCGCAGCCTGCTCGCCGCGACGCCAGGAGGATGGACATGATTCTAATCGTGCTTATCGCGCTTCTTATGCTGACGTTCAGCCTGTACCAGAAAACGAAGTCGGTTCAGGAGGATTTGACCGCCATTCGCGAAAAGCTCGGCCTGCTGCGGCCGGAGGAGCTCGCGGAGCGCGAGCTGAAGCGGGCGATGGAGGAGGAAGCGAAGCTTGCGGAGCGCGAGACGCATGATCCCGAGCTTGAGGCGTACAACCGCGAGATCGAGGAAGAGCTGGAGAGGATGCACGAACCAGAAGAATCCGTCTCTAGCGCTGACGGCTCGGGGCCTGGCGCGCAGGTGCGGTTGGTTCCGGCTGCCGTCGAGGATGCGCCGCGACTTGCGCAGATGAATCGGATGCTGATCGAGGACGAGCGCAGCTCGAACCCGATGAGCGACGAAGAGCTGCTGGAACGGATGCGCGGCTGGCTCCTCTCGGAGGAGTGGCATGCCCAATGGATCATGCTTGACGAGCGGACAGCCGGTTATCTGCTGCATCGGCGGAGCGAGGATGGGAACGGCCAGATCCGGCAGCTGTTCGTGGAACGGCAGCATCGGCGCAGCGGCATCGGGCAGCAGGCTGTCCGGCTGTATGTGGACCGCCATGCTTCTGCAGGCACGGAAGTGACCGTCGATGTTTTGGAGAGCAATCCCGAAGGGATGGCTTTCTGGAGAAGCGCTGGCTTTCGGCCCTATTCGACCCGGCTGAAACGGCCGACAAAATCTGCGGCAGGAAAAAATGCCGCTGAATCCGAGGAGGAGCAATGAATTCGGCTACCGGCTTTTCCGCATTTAGCTTCTTTTTGCCCCTTGGCATTGGCATCGTCTACCTGCTATTGATTGGTATTGGATTTTACGTGCTCTATCTTCTAATTAAGCTGCTGAAACGCGCTATCGCCGCGCTGGACATCTACCTGGACGAAAAGCGCAACCATCGGCTCTAGTTCCTTACGCTGATACAAAAAGAAATCCAAGGCTCTCATAAGCCTTGGATTTTTTGTTCAGCCGGCGTTGGCCGCTTGCCGGTTCAGCTGGCGGCGGATCGCCTGGACGGCTCCGATATGCAGTCCTTCGTGAAAGATCGTGCGCACAAGCACTTGCTCGATCGTATGCATCCCCATCTCCGTCGGCGGATAGCTCTCCTCGAGCCGATCGCCGTACCGCTCCCTCAGCTGCAGCGGCTGCTGCCGCAGCAGCTCCAGCAGCTGGCCGTACGAGGGGGTCTCGGCCGTGAAAAGGCTCGGGTTCGTGCCGTATCCGAACCAAGCGGGGAAGCCTGGCGGCAGGGGGACCTCCTCCTTCGTCAGCGCCCGGATCCACAGGTACTGGTCCGTGAACACATGTCCGAGATTCCAGCGGATGTTGTTGGCGAATCCGTCCGGGATCCGGTCGGCGGCGTCCTCGCCTGCCGCCTCGGCGAGTTCGAGCAGCTCGCTTCGATACGCTTCAAGCTGGTTGAACAACACTTCATGCCGGGTCTGCATCGCTCATTCCTCCTCCTTTTTCCACGACTACTTTGGCATCAGAGGGCCGAATTCCTCCAGTCGTGTAAAAATCGGGGAGAAAATGTCGCGTCGTCGTCCCGATCAGGCTATGCGCTTAATGCGCGTGGTCATGCTCCTCGCCATGCTCATGCCCTTCGCCGTGGGCATGGCCGCCCGCGCCGAGCAGCTGGATGCCGAGCAGGCTTTCCAGATCATGCTCCTGGATGTAGGCGGAGCCGCCGACGAGCCGGATCGGAGCATGCAGCTCCGCCGCCTTGCCGCCTGCCTTCGCCGTCCGGCCGCCGATCGTCAGCTGCACGGACAGGCCCTCCCCGCTCACCGCGATGCCGGCGCCGGCTTGCCACTGCACGCGCAGGCCGAACGCTGCGGCCGTGCTGCGCAAAGGCAGCCAGGCATGATCGTCCTGCATCAGCGGAGCGGCCGCCAGCGGCACGGATTTATCGCCGCGCTTCAGCGCCGGCTCCGCTGCCGCTGGAGAAGCGGACGGCTCGGAGGCGGACGGCGCATCGTCGCCGCCCTTTTTCTCCAGCAGCTCCAGCCGGGTCGGCTCGCCGCCGACCTCCAGGTAGCGGACGAGCTTGCCGGAGGCCAGCTCGACCTGGGCGATCCGTCCCTCGCCGGGCAGGCTGACATAGGCGTAGCGCGCGCTCGTGGCGATATCCGGCAGCACCGCCTTGTCGACATGCTCATGGAAGTCGGCGCTCCAGCCTTTGCCGATCGCCGTCGCGCGCAGCAGGCTGCCGCTGGCCGAGTCGCGGATCTCCAGCATGCCGGATCGGCGCAGGCTCAGCAGGTACGCCTGATCCGAGGACACCGCCTGGCGGATCGACGGCTCGATCGCGACCGTCTCATACGCATAGGGCTGGCGGCTGGCGTCCAGCTTGTACAGCAGCGGCAGCGTGCCTTCCGTGTAGCCCCAGAACACGCGGTCCTTGCCCTCCAGGAAAGCGGCGACGCGCTGCTTCTCCGGATAGTCGATGCGCGCGACGGCCTTCGCCGTCTCCGCGCCCTGCGTGCCGACGACCAGCGTGCCGTTCTGGCAGCCGAACAGCAGGCGGCCGCTCGGCTCGTCCTCGGCGATTCCGTGCAGCACCGGGCAGCCGGGGATGCGCGTCTTTTCCTGGCCGCTCTCGAGGTCGAGCACCTGGACGAAGCCTTGCTGCAGATGGCCGACGTAGAGCAGGCCGCCCGCCTCGGCATAGTGGTAATGGGCGTTGCCCGCCAGCGCGAGCTTGCGTACGCTCACGCCGTCCAGCGAGTCGAGATCGCCGCTGAGCAGCAGCAGCTCCGCTTTGGATTCGTTGGCGATCGTCGGCAAGCCGGCCACGGGATGCGAGCTGTCGGGCGAGTAGCCCTCGAACGTGCGTGAGACGATCGGAGGACGGGCGGCGCCGGTCGCCGGATCGAAGCCGGTGTTCACGACGGTGACGTAATCCTTGTCCGTGTCGCGGCCGCGCGTGACGAACAGATGGCGGGCGTCCGGCGCCAGGCTCAGGCTCATGATCGAGGCCGGCGTGGACAGCCGCGAGACCGTCTTGCCGCTCGGCAGATCGATCGTGACGAGATCGCCATTCTGGCCGTCAGCCACGAACAGCCGGGCTTCGGCTGAGGTGCTTTCCGAAATGCGTTCTACCGTCCCGTGCGCCATGGCGCCGGATGCAGGCAGCAATAGAGCAAGCGCGCTCAGCGAAAGCGCGAATGCGGACAGCTTGTTCAATCCAACCCTCTCCTATATGTAAAAATTACGAACAAGGATGATGCTACAGCTATTCGGCAATGCTTGTCAATGCTTTTTTCAAGGAATGGCGGCTGAAGGATGGACGAGCCGGCGGTGCTGGCCGTATAGTGGAAAGTAAAATCGGAACCGCCGAACGGAAATGAGGACGGAAGCATGATTACGCTGCGAATGACCCAGTCGCTGCTGAAGGACATGAAGGCAAAGCCGGACGAGCAGGCGGCGGACGGCCTGTACAGCTGGCATGCGAACATCATCAAGCTGAACAACCGCAAGCAGATCCTGCTCGTCAATGACGAGACGCTGCTCTGCCTTTTTCTCGAGGGCATCCGCGCCGGCCAGCTCGACAAGCTGCAAAGCGCCTTCGTGCAGACGCTGCGGGAGTACCTGCTGCAGCAAAAGCTGGAGGAGCGGGCGGTAAGCCTCTACCTGGAAGAAGCCACGACTTTCTCCATCGCAAAAACGAACAGCCGCAGCGTCATCGGCACGATGACGGAAATCTCCTTCTTCCAGCGGGATGATTTTGCCCATCCGCTTGACCGCATCGGCTATCATAACCGCATCATCCGAAAGCCGCTGAACTACGACCGGCCGATCGAAGCTTTCCAGAAAGCGCTGTGGCTGAACATGAAAGCAAGAGCGGGCGGCTGACGTCCGGAGTTTCCCTGCTCAGACAAGCAAGCCGTCCCGTTCGCGCGGGGCGGCTTGCTTTCGCTTCCGATTCAGATGAATTTCCGGCTCGTCTTTTTGCCGTCGCAGCTGAAGACGATTTTTTTGTCCTCGACGACCGTCTCCAGATGGACCGCCTTGCCCCAGAGGTTGACGACATGCGGCAAGGTGCGCTCGACGTACTTGAGGTCGAGCTCGACGCCCTCGTACTTGTGCCCGAGGTACAGCTCGCCGACGCGGTTGAAGTCCCCGTTCAGCACCTCGAGCACGGGGAAGCCGCCGTTGATGCGGGAGACGACGAGCTGCTCGCGGACGTTTTTCCACGTCTTGTCGGTGATTTTCCACTCCGGGCCCTTCTTCTCGAAAATGTACAGGTCCATGTCCTCGACGAGCTGCTTGGTCAGGTAGTTGCGGAGGAACGAGATGTCGGAATCGAGCTCGCGCACCTCGAAGATCTTCTCGCGGCCGCGTCCCGGCTTGTAGCCGAAGCGGCGCCGGTCGTCCTCGCTCGGCTCATCCCAGCGCTTCTCGATGTCCTCGAAGATCTTCAGCCCCAGGTAGTACGGATTGAGGCTGCCGCGTCCGGGGATGACGACGGAGGAGTTGAGCTTGGCGAACTCGATCGTCTCCTCGCTCGTCAGGTCCATCTCGCGGATGATGCGCTGATGCCAGTAGGAGGCCCAGCCCTCGTTCATGATCTTGGTCTCCATCTGCGGCCAGAAATACAGCATCTCCTCGCGCAGCATGCTCATGATGTCGCGCTGCCAGTCCTGCATCGTCGGACTGTGCTCCTCGATGAACCAGACGAGATCCTTCTCCGGCTGGCGGGGGAAGCGGTGGGGGTCCGGCTGCACGTCCTGGTCGCCGGCATCGTCCTCGTCGAGCGACCAGAGGTCGTCGTAGGCGCCCGCGGGCGGCGCTTCGGCTTCCTCGGCTTCCCGGCGCAGGAACTCGCCCTGCAGCGACTTGTCGAGCTGGCGCGGCTTCACGAGCGCGGGATCGATATGCTCCTGGATGGCGAGCACCGAGTCGATGAACGCCTCGACCGTCTCCGTGCCGTACAGCATCTCGTACTGCGTCACGCGCTCGGCCGTAGCGGACATGCTCTCCACCATGTCGCGGTTCGTATTGCGGAAGCGGGCGTTGTTTTTGAAAAAGTCGCAGTGGGCGAGCACATGCGCGACGATGAGCTTGTTCTGGATGAGCGAGTTGCCGTCGAGCAGGAAGGCGTAGCAGGGGTTGGAGTTGATGACCAGCTCATAGATCTTGCTGAGGCCGAGATCGTATTGCAGCTTCATTTTGTTGAAGGACTTGCCGAAGCTCCAGTGCGAGAAGCGGGTCGGCATGCCGTAGGCGCCGAACGTATAGATGATGTCCGCGGGGCAGATCTCGTAGCGCATCGGGTAAAAGTCAAGGCCGAAGCCGGCCGCGATCTCCGTGATCTCGTCGATCGCCCGCTCCAGCTGGCGGATCTCGTCCTGAGTCATGTCCGTTCCATCCCTCCGTGCGAAAGTTGAGGTTCATACCCAATCTATGCGACGGTGGACGGGACTATGAGGGATGGGGGCAAGTGCAGTCCCTGAAGAGATGGGGTATACTTTCCCTAGAACGATCCGAGGATGCAGGAACTCGAAGGAGGAGAGACCGATGTCATTTCCGGACGAAAAAGCCGTCTACAGCTACCAGGACTGGCAGACATGGGAAGGAAACTGGGAATGGATCAACGGGAAGGCGTACAGCATGTCTCCCGCCCCTACACCGCTCCATCAGTCCGTCGTCGGAGAGCTCCATTTCGCTTTGCGAGCTTACTTCCAGCGCAGAAGCTGCCAAGTCTTCGTCGCTCCCTTCGATGTCTTTCTCAGCGAAAGCGGTGATTACCGCTCGCCCGATCATGTGGTGCAGCCGGATCTCTCCGTCGTATGCGCCAAGGATCAGATCGGGAAAAAGGGCTGTCATGGAGCCCCGACGCTGGTCATCGAGGTCTTGTCGCCGTCCACCGCCCTCAAGGACTTCAATGAGAAATTCGAGCTGTACCAAAAATATGGCGTCGCCGAATATTGGATCGTAGACCCAGGCAACCGTGCCGTCCATGTGTTTGCGCTGGCAGATGGCGAGTACAAGGTCAAGGAGCTGTATATGGATAAGGGCAGCGTGCCCTCCTTTGTATTCGAAGGGTTTCAAGTCCAGCTGGAAGAGCTGTTCCGCTTGGAGGCGGATGCCTGATGGGGACGATCGGCATCACCTCCGACCTCGTCCAGAGGCTGATCGCCCGCCAGTTCCCCCAGTGGAGCCGTCTGGAGGTGCGTCCGGTCGACGAGAGCGGCCATGACAACCGCACGTTCCGCCTCGGTCCGGAGCTGGCCGTCCGCCTGCCGAGCCATGAGCGCTACGCATCCGCCGTGGAAAAGGAGCAGAAATGGCTCCCCGTCTTTCAGCCGCATCTGACGCTGCCGATCACCGTGCCCGTCGCCAAGGGCGAGCCGGATGAGGAGTATCCGCTGCCCTGGTCGGTCAATCGCTGGCTGGCCGGCGAGCCGGTCTCCCGTGCCGCGATTCGCGATAAAATCGAGTTCGCCGAGGATCTTGCCGCTTTCCTGCTGGAGCTGGAGGCCATCGACGCGACGGACGGCGTGCCGGCAGGCGAGCAGAATTTTCATCGCGGCGGCGATCTCGCGGTTTATGAAGACGATGCCCGCTCCGTGCTGGCGAGGCCGGGCGCTCCGTTCGATGCCGCGCTGCTGACTGAGGTCTGGGAGAGGGCGCTGGCGGCGCCGTTCTCCGGCCAGCCGGTCTGGCTGCATGGAGACGTCGCGGTCGGCAACCTGCTGGCGAGCGGCGGCCGCCTGAGCGGCGTCATCGACTTCGGCACGATGGGCGTCGGCGACCGGTCCAGCGATTTGGTGATGGCATGGAATTTTTTTGATGCCCCAAGCAGAGCCGTGTTCCTGGGGCGCATGGCCGCCGACGAGGGCGTGATCGACCGCGCCCGCGGCTGGGCGCTCTGGAAGGCGCTCATCACCTACGAGTGGCATGAAAAAGGCTCGGAGCTGTCCGAATGGGGCAGGCGCGTAATCGATGAGATCGCGGCGGAGCATCGCGGCCGGCGGAGCTGACGGATCGTCGGCTATCCGGGCCGATAGGAGGGGGACAGCGTTCGGGGCCGGCATCCGGCGCCGAGCGCTCTTGACCGTTGCGCAGCGGAGTGATATAACCCAGTGAGTAAGTACTTACTTTTGAATCGGGAAGAATGAGGTGAACGGAGGTTGACCAGCAACCTGTTCCAGGAAATCCTGCTCTCCGGCGCATCCAAGCTGACGGTCAAGCAGGAGCGGATCGTCGAGGCGGCCATTCAATTGTTCGCCGAAAAGGGCTATTCCAATACCTCGACGGCGGAAATCGCAAAAGCGGCCGAGGTGTCGGAGGCGAGCATCTTCAAGCAATACGGGACGAAGGAGAAGCTGCTGCTTCATCTGCTCGTCCCTCGCGTCAAGGAAATCTTTCCGGTCATGGCGGAAGAGGTCATTGGAAGCATCGTCCGCACCAACTCGTCGCTCGAAGGGTTCCTGCGGGCGTTCATCCGCAACCGGGTCGATTTCGCGCTGGAGAACAAGGACATCCTCCGCGTCCTGATCAAGGAGCTGATCTACAAGGAAGAGCTCAAAAACGACATCCTGCCCTATCTGGCCGATGTCGCGGCTTCCCGGCTCATTCCGGTCATCGAGCTGTTCCAGCAGCGGGGGGAGCTCATTGAACTGCCTCCAGCTATGCTGCTCAAAAATCTGTTCACGTTCGTCGGCGGATTTTTCGCTTCGCGCCTCGTGCTCCTGAACCAGGACGTCATCGAGGACGAGGAGATCGAGGAAGCGGTCCGCTTCCTGCTCCGCGGAATTGGAAATCCATCGTCTATCTAAAGGGAGGATCCTGACATGCAAGCCAAAGAAAAAAAGCTCGTCCTGCTCGCGCCGGTCATCGCGCTGCTGATCGTATTCGTATTCTCGCTCACGCTGTTCCCGAGCGTGCAGATCAAGCCTCGGCAGCTGCCGATCGCCGTCGTCAACGAGGATCAGGGAGTCGAGATCTCCGGCCAGCCGAAGCTCAATATGGGCGAGACGATCGTCGAGACGATCCGGCAAGCGCCGACGGCCCCCGGCGAGGAGCCGGCTGTCGAGTGGGTCGTCGTGAAGGATGAGGACGCGGCGCGGCAAGGCCTGAACGACAAGGACTATTATGCCGCGCTCGTCATCCCGCAGGATTTCAGCGCCAAGCAGGCTTCGCTGCGGACTCCGTCTCCCTCGTCGCCGGAGCTTCGGATCTACCTCAATCAGGGCTTGAACGCGGCGGCGGCTACCGCGGCCGGCCAAGTGCTGAACGGCGTCGTCGATACGTTGAGCGAGAAGATCCGCGCGCAGGTGCTGGATGCGTTCCAAGCCCAGGGAGCGACGCTGTCGCCCGACCAGGCGGCCGCGCTGGCCGTTCCGATCGCCAAGAAGGTGACGAACGTCAACGAGATCGGCACGAAAAGCGCAAACGGCAACGCGCCGATCTCGCTGTTCCAGCCTCTCTGGATGGCGAGCATGGCCTGCTCCGCCGTCCTGTTCCTGGCATTCGGCAAATCCGCGGCCTCCGATCGCAAGCGGTCGCTCGCGACGAAGCTCGTCCACATCGGCGCGGGAGCCGTCGTGGCGCTGCTCGTCGGCTTCGGCTTCGCCTGGATCGCGGAGGCTATGATCGGGCTTGCGATTCCGCAGTTCGTCGATACGGCTTTGTTCCTCGCGCTTGCCTTCTTCAGCTTTTTCCTGCTCATCACGGCCGTGGTGTCCTGGCTGGGGCTCAAGGGCATCGCCGTGTTCGCGCTGATGCTGTTCTTCGGCGCTCCGCTGCTCGCTCTGGCTCCGGAGATGATGTCGCCGTTCTACCGGGACTGGATCCATCCTTGGCTGCCGATGCGGTTTATGGTCGACGGACTTCGGGAGCTGTTCTTCTTTGGCAAAGGACTGAGCTGGAATCATGCCGTCGCCGCGCTGACCTGGATCGGAGCGGGCGGAGCCGCCGTCACGCTCGCTTCGGCTCTCAAGTCCGGCGCAGCCGAGAAGCGCCGCCGCCAAGACTCTGCTTTTCGCTGAAACAAGTCGGATATCTGTATGTCATCCCGCTCGTGAAGCCGTTATAATCCATTACAAACGACAGCATGCGGACGGAGCAGGCCGAATGTCCGCATGCTTTTCAGGAAATGGAGGGCTTGGACGGATGAACATACTGGCTTCCGCGGACCGGCTGAACCAGGTGGCGGATCGGGTGGTCGACTATACGTTCGGGATGGATCTGACCTGGGACTGGCCGGGCGGCGTCGCGTTTTACGGCGTCAGCCGGGCATACGAGGCGACGGGCGACAAGACGTATCTGGAGCGGATGATCCGCTGGGTCGACGAGTATATCGAGGTCGGCCTGCCCGGCTGGACGGTGAACACCTGCGCCATGGGGCATATGCTGCTCACTCTGTACGAGGAGACGAAGGATCAGAAATACCTCGACATCATCCTGAGCAAGATCGATTATTTGGAAAATCGCGCGCTGCGGTTCGGCGACCGGGTGCTGCAGCATACCGTGTCGTCCAAAAACGACTTTCCGGAGCAGTGCTGGGCGGATACGCTGTTCATGGCGGCGTACTTCATGCTGCGCGTCGGCGTCAAGCTGAACGAGAAGCGGCTGATCCATGACGGGCTGCATCAGTTCCTGTGGCACATCAACTACTTGCAGGACGAGGACAACGGCCTCTGGTACCACGGCTACACCCACGTCCACCAGAACCATATGTCCGGCATCCACTGGGCGCGCGCGAACGCCTGGGCGGCCTATACGATGTCCCGAGCCGCCGGCGAGGTGCCGGAGGGCTACCTGTATCCGCCGATGATGCATATCTGGAGCTCGTTGCGCGACCAGCTCGCAGCGCTCAAGAAGCTTCAGAAGGACGACGGCCTGTGGGGGACGGTGCTGGACTGCCCGGATGCGTACGGCGAGGTGTCGGCGACAGCGGGCATCGCCGCGGCGATGGTCCAGCAGGGCAACCCGCTTCATACGAAGTACGTTCAAAAGGCTCTCGACGGCGTGCTGGCGAATATCGCCGACAACGGGCGGGTCCGAAACGTGTCGGGCGGCACCGCCGTCATGAACGACGTCGACGCTTATCTTCAGATCGACCGCAAATGGGCGCAGGGCTGGGGCCAGGGACTGGCGCTCGCGCTCCTCTCGTCCGTCATCCAGCGGGCGGCAAAGCGGAATGAAGCCGCAGCGGCCGGGCCGGCGGAAGAAGAGGCGGCAAGCGCAACGGAATAGAAGGACAACAGCGTCGGCGGATCCCGCCGGCGTTTTTGCTTGCGGGGAAAAAAAGCGGCCCGCCGGTGGCAGCCGGCGAGCCCAAGATGATGCTCTATTCAAAGGGGGGTCATGTGTTCATTTTAAGCATCGAATCTTAAACCAACCTGAAGAAAAAATCTCAATCCCGTTACATCTCGTTTACAAATGAAACTGCCGGTGGAAAACAGGTTAAGCCGAATCGGGCCTCGCGGGGGAAGAGACGCGCCTCTATGATGGAGGGAGATGCAGAATAAAGGAGCAGGAACGACATGGCAATCGACAAGCGCGGCCGTCTGAACGAAGAAATATTTACCTATAAGCGCACCAAAAACAACGGGATATTCCTCTATTGGAATGGCAAACATGTAAAGACTCTCGCCGGCAAGGCAAGCGACAGGTTCTTGAGCGCGATTGCAGGCCAGGACCATAAAGGAACGCAGCTCGTCATGGCCAAGCTGACCGGAAACTTCAAGCACGGCAACGAGAAGGACGACAAGTCCAGTCATTGAGCCGCCTCCGCCGAAGAGCTCTTGCCGGCTGCAAGGGCTCTTCGGCGCGTTCAGGCCGAACGGGACGGCTCGAATTGCGTTTCGGAAGGATGGTTTTCGGTTGAAAGGAGAGAAGCAAGAAGCTTAGGTGTAAATGTTTATTTACAGCGATAAGGGCCGGGTGTAAGATACATCATGGCTCCGGCGCAGACGGGGCCGCCAGCACTCAACCATGTCAAGGCGCAGCGCGCGCAAAGGGGAAAGCAAGCATGATGGCAAACCGAATGAAACGGCTGCTGATCGGCCGGCCGATGAAAAGCAAGGAGCTCGAAGGAGAGAAGCTGGGGCGGCTTAAGGCGCTCGCCATCCTGTCCTCGGACGCTTTGTCCTCCGTCGCCTACGGCACGGAGCAGATCCTGATCGCCTTGATGGTCGCCGGCTTCGCCGCGGTCTGGTACAGCATCCCGATCTCGATCGCGGTGCTCGGCCTGCTGCTGATCCTCATCCTGTCGTATCGCCAGACGATCTTCGCCTATCCGATGGGCGGCGGCGCCTATGTCGTGGCCAAGAACAACCTTGGCACGACGACCGGCCTGCTGGCCGGCGGCTCGCTGCTGATCGACTACATCCTTACCGTCGCGGTCAGCGCCTCCGCCGGCACCGATGCGATCACGTCGGCGTTCCCGTCGCTGCACGACCACCGAGTGCTGATCGCGACGGTCGTCATCCTGTTCCTCACGCTCATGAACCTGCGCGGCGTCACCGAGTCGGCCTCGGTGCTCGCGATTCCGATCTATCTGTTCGTCGTATCCATCTTCGTGCTTATCGTCTCCGGCGTCATCCGCTACCTGACCGGCGGAGCCCATCCCGACATTCCGGAGCTCGGCACGGCCGTCAGCAACGTCAGCCTGTTCCTGCTGCTCAAGGCGTTCAGCTCCGGCTGCTCGGCGCTGACCGGGGTCGAGGCGGTGTCCAACGCCATTCCGAACTTCAAGCAGCCGGCCGAGCGCAACGCCGCCGCGACGCTCGTCATGATGGGCCTCATCCTCGGCGGCATGTTCCTCGGCATCAGCGTGCTGGCGTATTGGTACGGCATCACGCCGAGCCACAACGAGACGGTCGTGTCGCAGATCGCCGCCTCGACGTTCGGCCGCGGCTTCCTGTACTATTTCATCCAGGGCGTGACGGCGCTCATCCTGTTCCTGGCGGCCAATACGGCGTATTCGGCGTTCCCGCTGCTGGCGTTCATGCTGGCCAAGGACAAATACATGCCGCATGCGTTCATGGTGCGCGGCGACCGGCTCGGCTTTTCCAACGGCATTCTATTCCTCGCCGCGTTCTCGATCGTGCTCGTCGTGCTGTTCGGCGGCGATACGGAGAACTTGATCCCGCTGTACGCCGTCGGCGTGTTCATCCCGTTCACGCTGTCGCAGCTCGGCATGATGGTGCGCTGGGTGCGGCTGCGGCCCAAGGGCTGGGGAGGCAAGCTCGCGATCAATACGGTCGGCATGCTGACGACGCTGGGCATTACGCTCATCTTCATCTTCACGAAGTTCTCCCAGGTGTGGATGGTGTTCGTCTTCCTGCCGGTCGTCATGTGGCTGTTCCTGCGCATCCATCGCCACTACGTCAAAGTCGCCGACGAGCTGCGCATCGACCTCGCCGCCGACAAGCCGGTCATCAAAGGCAGCACGGTCGTCGTGCCGGTCGCCGGCATCACGCGCGTCGTGAGCAACTCGATCGGCTACGCCAAGTCGCTCACGGACAACGTCGTCGCCGTCTACGTCGGCTTCGACGACGACTCCATCGAGCGGATGGAGGCCAAGTGGGCGGAGTGGAACCCTGGCGTGCGCCTGATCGTGCTGCGGTCCAGCTACCGCAGCATCACGCGGCCGCTGCTCAAGTTCATCGACACGGTCGAGTGGAAGACGGCGGAGACCGACCATATTACGATCCTCATCCCGCAGTTCGTGACGAAGCACTGGTGGCAGCACATCCTGCACAACCAGACCGGCCTGCTGCTGCGGACGTATTTGTTCAACCGCAAGGACATCGTCATCGCGACGGTCCCTTATCATTTGAAGCATTGACGAGAGACAAGAGCGCTCCGCTCCGATCTCCTGCGGCCGGCTCGACTTTGAATGAAGCCGCTCGAAATGGATACGATAGGGAAGAGCCGAAAAGGGACGAGGCGGGCGCTGCTCGCAGCGTCCCTTTTTCATGGGAACGAATCGGATCCGCAGACGATTGCATCTATTTACTTAATGTATTATACTAACTAAAAATAAGTAACTAATGAGGTGCATCCATGATGAACAATCCTTTGCAGGGCTCGATCGATCCTGCCGTCCGCATCGGCAAGGTCCGGCTCAAGATCCGCGACCTGGACCGTTCCATCGCCTATTATCGCGACATCCTCGGCTTCCGCGTACTGAGCCGCAGCGGCGGCGAGGCCGCGCTGGGCCATGCCGGCTCGGACGAGGCGCTGCTGGAGCTGGAGGAAAGGCCGGATGCCGCGGCGGTCGACCGCCGCTCGGCGGCCGGACTGTATCATTTCGCGGTGCTCGTGCCGGATCGCCGGTCGCTCGGGCTCGTGCTTCGCAACATGGCCGAGGCGGGCATCCACATCGGCCAGGGCGACCACTGGGTGAGCGAGGCGCTGTACATCACCGATCCCGACGGCAACGGCATCGAGATCTACCGCGACCGTCCGCGCAGCGAGTGGACGTACGACGAGAGCGGTCATGTGCGGATGGGCACCGATCCGGTCGACGTCGAGGGCTTGCTCGCGCTGGCGGAGGGCCAGCCGTGGGAAGGGCTGCCGGACGGC
Organism: Paenibacillus sp. FSL W8-1187; assembly: GCF_037965485.1. Lineage (NCBI taxonomy): Bacteria > Bacillati > Bacillota > Bacilli > Caryophanales > Paenibacillaceae > Paenibacillus > Paenibacillus sp. FSL W8-1187. The sequence goes on along the minus strand of NZ_CP150181.1, from coordinate 4,144,082 downwards.
ACGGTCATCGGCCATGTCCATTTCCATGTGGCGGATCTGGAGGCGGCTCGCCAGTTCTACTGCGGCCTGCTCGGCTTCGATCTGATCGTCGACGGCTGGCAGTCGATGGGGGCGCTGTTCATCTCCGCCGGCGGCTATCACCATCATATCGGGCTCAACATCTGGGCCGGACGAGGCGCCAAGCATCCGCCGGAGAACGCCGTCGGCCTGAAGTTCGCCACGATCCTGTTCCCGGACGAGGCGGCGCGCCTGGCGGCGGCGGACCGGCTGCGGGCAGGCGGCGTCGACGTTCGCGAGGCGGAGGGCGGCCTTGAGGTCGTCGATCCTTCCGGCATCACGCTGCGCCTGTCGATCGGCTGAGCCGAGCGCGGCAGATGCCGGGAGGGGCGCGCTGTGGTATAATCGCCTGCGAGCAAGCTAGACGCGAGGGGAGGATGCCGCAATATGGCCAAAAAGAATCGGGGCCGCGCGCCGGAGCCGCGTCCGGAAGCGGCGGCGAAGCCGGCGACGCTGAAGGATCTGCTGCCGGCGGAGCTCGTCGACCGCCTGAAGAACCAGGCGGGAGACATGCGCGCGGAGCAGGAGCGCGTCCGCGAGGAAGAGCGCCGTCGCGCCGAAGAAGCGCGCAAGGCCGAGCAGAAGCGCAACGAGAGCAGCATGGAGTATCTGCTTGAGAACAGCAGCATGGACTGGAAGAAATTCAAGTAGAATCGAGCCCTTTTTCCGCATGGTCTGCGGCGGATGGACCCTTTCCTTTCCGGCAAGGCCCTTCCCTTCCATAAGGGAGGGCCTTTTCGTTGTTTCACTCGGGCTCGCGGTGGTAATAAAGGAAGCGGACGGCAGCGAGGGCTGCCCGGCTCGGAGCGAAACGAGCCCATCCGGACCGAAACGAACGCGAGAAATCAGGAGGTACGACAACGATGAATTCCATCATGATGACGATGAACGAATACAGGATGCAGGACGATCGGCTGAGCCAAGGCTTTGCCGCCAGCCAGGCCGAGCTTGGGGATCTGGAGGAGCTTGAGCTGACGCTGGCCGAGATGCGCCAATATGTCGAGCGCTACCCGGAGGACGAGACGGGGGTGCTGCATCTGCAGCAGTTCGAGCGCAAGCGCGCGGCGCTCGCCGGCGAGCTGGAGCTGCTCGATGCGGCGATCCTCGCCTGCTCGATCGGCGGCGCGGAGACGGCCGGCTCGCTCCATGTCTAGACGATGAGCGAATTTGCCAACTCCCAGTCCCGCCCGAAGCGCCGGCGCAGCACCAAGGCGGCGATGTGGATCGGCGCCTCGCTGCTCCTGCTGGCTGCGGCCGGACTGATCGTGCTGAAGGCGCTGAGCTACGGTCCCGCTGCCGAGGCCGAGGAAGCGCTGCGGGCAGCCGACGTCGAGGTCGAGCAAACCGACTCCTTTATCGCCTTTGTCCCGACAGGCGATCGCAAGAGCCCGTCCGTCCTGCTGTATCCCGGAGCGCTTGTCGATGAGCGCAGCTACGCGCCGCTGGCGCTTGAGCTCTCCCGCCGAGGCTACCCGGCCTATCTCATCCGCATGCCGCTCGACCTCGCCGTGCTGGGAGGGAGCCGCGCCGACGGGGTGCTGGACTCGGCTCGGGACGGGAGCTTTGTCATCGGCGGCCATTCCCTCGGCGGCGTGATGGCGGCCCGATATGCGGCGGAGCATCCGGACCGGCTGGCGGGCGTGTTTTTCCTCGCCTCCTACCCCGACCCCAAGGGCGACCTGAACGGCAGCGGCCTGAAGGCTCTGTCCGTGTTCGCGACGAACGACGAGGTGATGGACCGCGGCGATTGGGGCCAGGCGAAGCGCTGGCTGCCGCCGGACACGGCGTATGTGCCGATCGAGGGCGGCAATCATGCCGGCTTCGGCGCTTACGGCGAGCAGCGGGGCGACGGCAAGTCGACTCTCCCTGCAGGCGCGCAGGCGCGTCACACCGCCGAAGCGATGGCCGCGTGGCTGGAAAGCCTGCCGTGAAAGCGGTCCTCCCGCAAGGCGCATGGCGTAGAGGAATGGAAGCAGCAAACGAGACGAAGCCGCAGGAAGCGGCTTCGTCTCGTTTGCGTTGCATCATTTTCTTGACGGCGCGGCTCGCCTGGCGGAGAAGCTTCGTTGCGGCCAGGCCGGTTCGCTTGCCGTTTCCGTGCTGGCTTGCAAGCCAGCAGCCGGAATGATGCCGACTAGCAGCTGAACTGCTGCGCGGCTGACGGCATTCCGCGGCAACGATCCCTGGTGCGCTTAGAGACCCATATTCCGCCTTCATGATCGACTAACGACGCGTCATACGCTTAAACCGCTCCGACGCCCCCATTTCGCTCATTTTTTTCGTCTTTTTAACGGCTAAGCCCGCCACGCGTCGTTAGGCATGGAAATGGCGTCATTTCAACCTGCTAACGATCTGATTCGTCGTCAGCTCCCTGGCTTCGGCAAGAGAATTGCTTCGGCCGCTCGAGCCGCCGCTGAATCGTTCCAGATGGACGATGCCGATTCCGTCTAGAGCCGGTCGGCTTGCCCATTTGCGGACATTTCCATTCCACGATCTAGAAATACGTCCGGCATCTGCAAAAGGATGTCCTGGAAGCGCTTCCCTGAACCGAGTAGACTGGGCTTGGCGCATCTCGCATATGCGACCATCCCAAGGAGGAATCGATCATGATCAAACGCTTCGCCCTGATGGCCCTCGCCTGCTTCCTCGCCGTCACGCTGGTGCTGCCGCTCGGCGCCGAGCGCGCGCATGCCGCCCCGGTCTCGACCTTCTTCAACGTCATCAAGCAGGACGGCGCCGATCCATGGATGTACAAGCATACGGACGGCTACTACTATTACACGCAGACGACGGGCGGCAACATCACGCTGTCCCGCTCCAGGACGATCAGCGGCATCGACGCCGGCGAGAGCGCCGTCGTCTGGACGCCGCCCGCAGGCACGATGTACAGCTCCAACCTATGGGCGCCCGAGCTGCACTATCTCGACGGCAAATGGTACGTCTACTTCGCCGCCGACAACGGCAGCAACGAGAACCATCGCATGTACGTCCTGGAGAACGCCAGCGCCAATCCGCTGACCGGCAGCTGGACGCTCAAGGGCAAGATCAGCGACGCGACCGACCGCTGGGCGATCGACGGCACCGTGCTGACCGTCGGCGGCAGCCGCTACTTCCTCTGGTCGGGCTGGGAGGGAACGGTCAACGACAAGCAGCATCTGTACATTGCGCAGATGAGCAACCCATGGACGATCAGCAGCGCGCGCACGCGCATCGCCACGCCGACGTACAGCTGGGAGACGAACACGACGCCGCAGGTCAACGAGGGCCCGCAGGTCATCGTGCGCGGCAGCACGATCAGCCTCGTCTACTCGGCGAGCGGCAGCTGGACCGACGGCTACTGCCTCGGCCTCATCACCGCCGGCACGTCCGCGAACCTGCTGAACGCTTCGTCCTGGACGAAAAAGAGCACGCCGATCTTCGCCAGCGCGAACGGCATCTACGGCCCCGGCCACCACAGCTTCACCAAGTCCCCGGACGGCGCCGAGGACTGGATCGTCTACCACTCCGCCCGCTGGCAGGGCGCCGGCTGGACGCGCCAGGTGCGCGCGCAGAAGTTCGGCTGGAACGCCGACAATACGCCGAACCTCGGCTCCCCCGCCGCGCCGAATGCGCCGATCGCCGTTCCGTCCGGCGAGCCGTCCCGCGAGCGCTATGAGGCGGAGAACGCCGCGCTCGGAGGCGGCGCGGCGGCGACCAACGAGGCCAGCGCCTCCGGCGGCCGCAAGGTCGGCTACATCGATACGGCGGCGAGCTACGTGCAGTTCACGGTCAGCGCTCCTGCGGCAGGCTGGTACGTGCTCGCGGCGCGCACCGGCAACGGCACGAGCGGCCAGCCGTGGGCGATCCACGGGCTGTCGGTGAACGGCGGAGCGGCCTCGAACTTCTATGTCGCCTACTCCGGCTGGAACAACTGGGGGACGTCCACGGCCAAGGTCTATCTGAACGCCGGCTCGAACACGGTGCGCTTCACCCGCGTCAGCAACTACGCCGAGATCGACAGCCTGGATCTGTTCCCGAGCCTCTGACCGAAGCCGGCAGCCTCGAGGGATGCCGGCGCAGCGTCTTGTTTTTGGAACGACTCCATCGGAGTCCATCGAAAGATGAGGGTCAAGCCAAAATGGAGCGGACATTCTGAAGCACGCTCTTGAAAAAGTCCGATTCCGGCGCCGCGTTCCCGACGACCTTGATCTTCCTTTTCCGAACGTCAAGGCTCTTGAATTGATCGGTCAGGACAACTCCGGAAAACGCCAGGCCTTCCGGAATCGGCACTTCAAACGCATAGTCTTTGGCTTGATTGGTGATGGGACATACAACGGCAAAGCCGGTAAGCTCGTTGAACAAAGCTTCCGACAAGACAAGGGCGGGGCGGCGGCCTGCCTGCTCTCTGCCTGCCTGCGGATCAAAATCGAGCCAGACGAGATCGCCGCGTGCGGGAAAGGTCAAATGAGCTCGTCTCCTTCGATTCCCAAGTCGATCTCCTCATGCCGCGAGGAATCCGGCTTGATTTTCGAGAGCAGCATGTTCAGATGCTCCCGCAATTGTTCGTTCGCATCCGTCTGATTCAGTGGACGCAGCAAGATGCAATTATCTTCCGTCAGCACGGCTTCCATTTCCGCGCCTTCGACCAGATTCATCCTCTTGAGAAACTGGTTCGGAATTCGGATGCCGCTGCTGTTGCCCCAACGGCTGAGCGTTACCGTCGTCATAAGGACCCTATCCCTTCGTATTTGATGGCTCAATTATATCGCTCACCTCCCAAATTGTATATCCACAGGATATACAAATAAGCGGGTTTAGATTCCTCTTTCCCAAGACAGGACCTGTAAAAATGTCCACTTCATCTGTAGAAGCGCCATTTTTCGAAGCGCCTCCTTCCCTTACGATAAGGCTATCCAACGAGCCTCGCTCGTGGAAGACCGACATAAAAGGGGAGTATCTCGGATGAGCAAACGCAACCGGAAAAAAGCCTCGATCCTCGCCATGACGCTGATGGTGCCGCTTCTGGCCACCGCCTGCTCGGGCAACGGAAACGGAAATGGAAACGGCAGCGGCAGCGCGGCCGAAAATCAGTCCTCCGGAGGAGGAAGCGGCAAAGCGACGGAAATTCTGTTCTGGTCTCCTTTCTCCGGCTCGGACGGCCCGTTCATGAAAAAGATCGTGGACCAATACAACAGCTCGCAGGACGCCTACAAGGTGAAATTCGTCATCCAGCCGAACGGCGAGTACTACAAGCAGCTCGACGTCGCGCTCAGCACCGGCAAGGAGCGGCCCGACCTGATGATCATGCACGTCGACTCCGTGCCGACGTACCAGAGCAAGGATCAGCTGCAGCCGGTCGACGACCTGGCGTCCCAGGCCGGCATCAACGCCGCGGACTTCGCCGAGGCGCCGATCAAGTACGCGACGATCGACAGCAAGCTGTACACGATCCCGCTCGACATCCACCCGGCCGTCATGTACTACAACAAGGATCTGTTCGAGCAAGCCGGCATCTCCGCTCCGCCGACGAACCGCGCCGAGTTCGACGCCGCCGTCGAGAAGCTGACGAACAAGGACAAAGGCGTTTACGGCTACGTCGTGCCGACGCTGTGGCCGCAGCAGTTCATCTTCCCTTCGCTCGTCTGGCAGAACGGCGGCGAGCTGTGGAACGGCTCCGACGTGGCGTACAACTCGCCGGAGGCGGTCGAGATGGTGCAATGGCTGCGGGATATGGTCGAGAAGGGCATCTCCCCGGGCAACGTGCAGCAGGACGGCGAGAACACGCTGTTCCTCCAAGGCAAAAACGCGATCCAGTTCAACGGTCCGTGGATGAAATCGCAGTTCGACGAAGCCGGCCTGAACTACGGCGTCGCCGTCATGCCGCAGATCGGCAAGGCGAAAAAAGCGGTCTACGCCGGCTCGCACGGCTTCGTCGTGCCGAAGGCGGTCACGGATGCGGATAAGCTCGCCGCGATCGGCGACTTCCTCAAGTTCGTCTCCGGCGACTCGCTCGCTTGGGCGGAGTCCGGCCAGGCGGTCGCTTCCAACAAGGTGCTGGAATCGCCGGAGTTCAAGGCGCTGGAGTTCCAGAGCACGGTCGCCGGCAGCTTCGCCGACGTGCAGTTCGCGCCGAACGTGCTCAACTGGGGCACGATCGTCGAGCCGCTGTGGGGCGAGCTGAGCAACGCGATCCTCGGCAAGAAGCCGGCTCAGCAGGCGATGGACGACGCGGTCGCCAAGTCCCGCCAGGCGATGAAATAATCCGGCTTGCCGGGAAGCGAAAGCGGAAGGACGGCAGAGCGGGCTGTGCGCTCTCTCGTCCTTCTTTCCTTCTCGCCCGCCCGCTGCCCATGAAAGGAAGGACCCATCCATGAAATGGACCTCGCGGCTCACCTCGTTCCTGTTCGTGCTGCCCTATCTGGCCTGCTTCGGCCTGTTCCTGCTGTTCCCGATCCTGTACGGGGTCGTCATCAGCCTCCAGGACTTCGAGCTGCTCTCGAGCGAGCATGCGTTCGTCGGCCTGAGCAACTACATCTCCATCCTCACGCCGGGCACGTACGAGAACAGCCTGTTCTTCCGCGGCCTGTGGACGACGGCGCAGTTCGTCCTCTACTCGGTGCCGCTGCTCATCTTCGTCGCGCTCGCCCTGGCCATGCTGCTGAACGCGCTGCCGGCGCGCGTGCGCGGGCTGTTCCGCACGTTCTACTTCCTGCCGTACGCGCTCTCGGCGTCGGTCATGGCCGTCATCTGGCTCATGATGCTCGATACGAACGCCGGCTTCATCAACAGCCTGCTCGCGCGGCTCGGCTTCGCCGGCATTCCGTGGCTCACCGACACGCCGTGGGCGTGGGTGTCGCTGATCGGAGCGACGATCTGGTGGACGATCGGCTTCAACATGATCATTTTCATCAACGCGCTCAACGAGGTGCCGGAGGAGCAGTACGAGGCGGCCTCGATCGACGGGGCGGGCGCCTGGTCGAAGTTCGTCTCGGTGACGCTGCCGACGATCCGTCCAGTCATGCTGTTCGTCATGATCACCTCGACGATCGCCTCGTTCAACATCTACGCGCAGCCGTTCCTGCTGACGCGCGGAGGGCCGGGCGACACGACGCGCGTGCTGCTCATCAACGTGCTCGACCAGGCGTTCGCGCGCAAGGACGTCGGCTCGGCGTCGGCGATGGCGATCCTGATGGCGCTGCTCATCATGGCCGTGTCCGTCGTGCAGTTCAAGCTCACCAACCGAAAGGAGAAGGCTTAGATGACGACTTCGAAACGGAACCAGGCGATCCTTCTCCTGCTGGCCGCGATCATCGCCGCGGTCATGGTGCTGCCGCTGATCTGGATGCTCTCGACCGGCTTCAAGAACGACTTCGAGGCGCTGTCCGGACGGATGGACTTCCTGCCGCGCAAGCCGACGCTCGACAACTTCCGGCAAGGGCTCGGCGGCGAGCTGATGAACACGCCGGTGCTGCGCTGGATCGCCAACTCGCTGTCCGTCGGCGCCATCGGCACGGCGATCGTGCTGGTCATCGACTCGATGGCCGCCTTCGCGCTAGCGCGCCTGACCGACCTGCCGCTGCGCCGGCTGCTGCTGCCGATGTTCATCGCCTCGCTGATGATTCCGGGCGTGCTGACGTTCCTGCCGATGTACATGGAGTTCAATGCGCTCGGCCTCATCAACACGTATCCCGCGCTCATCCTGCCGGCGACGGCGGGCGCGTTCGGCGTGTTCCTGCTGTACCAGTTCTTCCTCTCGTTCCCCAAGGAGATCGAGGAGGCCGGGCGCATCGACGGCGTCAACAAATGGCAGCTGTACGCCCGCATCCTCATGCCGTCGGCCGTGCCGATCCTGGTGACGCTCGGCATCTTCACGTTCATGGGCATCTACAACGACTTCGTCTGGCCGCTCTACGCCACGACGTCGCCGGAGATGCGCACGATTACGGCCGGCATCGCGATGATGGCGACGGGCAGCTACACGCAGAGCTACGGCAAGCTGATGGCGATGACGACGGTCGCCGCGCTTCCGGTCGTGCTCATTTTCATCCTCGGGCAGAAGTCGTTCGTCCGCGCGATTACGAGCAGCGGCGTCAAATAAGGCAGCTTAGAAGGAGAACGAGGCGATGCGGCTGAAAAGGAATCGAGGGACGGCGACGCTGCTGGCGGCGCTGCTCCTGCTTTTGATCGCGGGAGGAGGCTATTGGATGTGGAGCAAGCAAGGACATCCGGATGAGACGGATGCGTCGTACGCCGGACACGGCGGCACGTTCAAGAACACGCTGGCCGAGATCGACACGCCGGACCCGAGCGTCGTCCATCACGGCGGATTCTACTACATGACGTTCACCCATGGCGGCACGGACATCATGGTCATGAAGTCGCGCACGCTCGACTTCCGCTCCGCCGAGCGCAAGGTCGTCTGGCATCCGCCGGTCGGCACCGCCTACTCGGCGAACCTGTGGGCGCCGGAAATCCAGCATGTGCGCGGAAAATGGCTGATCTACTTCGCGGCCGACGACGGCGACAACGCCAACCACCGCATGTACGCGCTCGAAGCGGCGACGGACGACCCGATGGGCGAATACGCCTTCAAGGGCAAGATCGCGGACGAGACGGACAAATGGGCGATCGACGGGCTCGTCATGGAGCATGAGGAGCGGCTGTACTTCATCTGGTCGGGCTGGGAGGGCGACGTCAACGAAGCCCAGAACACGTACATCGCTCCGATGAGCGATCCGCTCACGATCAGCGGGCCGCGCGTGCTGCTGAGCCGTCCCGACCTGGACTGGGAAAAGGCCGGCGGACCGCCGTACATCAACGAAGGGCAGTCGGTGCTGCGCCGGGACGGACGCGTCCATATCGTCTATTCCGGCGCCGGCAGCTGGACGCCGTACTACAGCATCGGCGCGCTCTCGCTGCGCGAGGGCGGCGATCCGCTGCGGGCGGAGGACTGGAGCAAGCATCCCAAGCCGCTGCTCGCGCCGGACGCGGAGGCCGGCGTGTACGGGCCGGGGCACAACTCGTTCGCGGCGTCGCCGGACGGCACGGAGACGTGGATCGTCTACCACGCGACGAGCGGCGAGTCCGACGGCTGGGCGAACCGCAAGGCGCGCGCCGCCAAGGTCGGCTGGACCGCGGACGGCCTGCCGGACTTCGGTCCGCCGCAGCCGCTGGAGGCGGCGATCGAGGCGCCGTCCGGCATGGGCGTCCTGCGGGCGGAGGACGCGCGGCCGGACGGCGAGGAGCTTGTGTTCAGCGACGTCGTCTCCACCGTCGAGACGGTCGTGCCGGTGCTGCTCCACTACCGGATGGCGGAGGGCGGCGCGGGACGCATCTCGCTGAGCTCCTCCGCCGGCAAGGCCGAGACGGCGGAGCTGGAGCCGACCGCGACGGGAGCAGTCGGCTATGCCTACGCCGAGCTGAAGCTGCCGGAGGGCGGCGGCGAGCTGCGGGCGCGGGCGAGCGGCGGAGCGGAGCTGCTGGCGCTGGAGCTGCCGCGCTTCGAGGCGGAATGGGGCGAGATGCTCGGCGGCGCGGAGGAGAACGAGAACGTGTTCGCCTCGCGCGGCGCTGCCGCGCTGCTGCATGAGGCCGGCGCCGGCGTGCGGCTGCCGAACGTGCGCGTGCCGAAGTCCGGCACGTACACGGTGTCCGTGGCCGTGCTGAACCCGGCGGACGGCTCCAAGCTGGAGATATCCGCAGGCGGCGCGAAGCGGACGCTCGACATCGAGCCGCAGCAGCGGGGCGAGCTGCGGATGTACGAGGCGGAGCTGAAGCTGCCTGCCGGCGCGAGCGCCATCGAGCTGACGGCGCGGGCCGGCAGCCTGCGCGTCGACTTTGCCGACATCTGGATTCGTCCCGGCGGTTGACGGCAGCCGCCTTGCCGGAGGAAACTTAAGGCGACAACGATGAAGCGGCAGGGGGATGGCGCATGAGAAGCGGCGGACAGCTCGGCAGGAGCGGCGGACGGCACGGATGGAAGCGCGAGGGCGGCAGCATGGACTGCGAAGCCGGAAAGGCGCGGCGGAGCGGAGCGCGCGCCGCCGGAGACGGCGGCAGGAGCGCCTGGAAAGGCAGCGGCGGCTGGAGAGGCTGGAAAGGCAGCGGCGGCTGGAGAGGCTGGATCGGCCGGAGAGGCTGGCGGCGGCTCGGATGGGCCGCAGCGGCGGCGGCGCTGCTCGCGGCGGGCTGCTCCGGGGCGGCCGAGCCGCAGCCCGATCCGGGCCCGGCGGTCGAGCCGATCGTGCTCGAGTACTGGACGCCGTTCAGCGGCGGCGACAACATTTTCATGACGGATATCGTGGAAGCGTTCAACTCGGAGCATCCGGACATCCGCGTCGAGCAGATCAACTCGCGGCTGGACGACTACTACTCCCGCCTGCGCACGGCGATTCTCGCCGGCAACGCGCCGGATCTGGCGATCGTGCATGCGACGAACCTGCCGCAGTTCGTGCAGAACGGCTACATCGAGCGGCTGGACGAGCCGGCGGCCGCGGCGGGGCTGGACTGGAGCCAGTTCAACGCCAACATCGTCGAATCGACGCTCTACGAGCAGGCCCACTATGCGGTGCCGCTCGACACGCATGCGCTCGTGCTGTACGCCAACCAGGCGCATCTGCGTCGCGCCGGGCTGCTCGGCGACGACGGCAAGCCGCTGCTGGAGCCGGGCAAGGAGGGCTTCCTCCGCTTCCTGGAGCGGCTCAAGGCGAGCAGTCCGCCCGGCGTCGCTCCGCTCGCGCTGCCGAGCACGCGCATCGACTCCGTATGGCTGTGGTGGAGCCTGTACAACCAGATGGACGGCGGCGGCGCGTTCTACAGCGCGGACGGCGGCAAGGCGGTGTTCGACAATCCGCAGGCGCTCGAGGCGCTGGAGCTCGTCGACAGCCTGTACCGCAAGGAGCTCATCCCGTCCGGCATCAACGACGCGTTCCAGCTGTTCCACGACGGCGACGCGGCGCTGCTCGTCACCGGCATGTGGGGCACGGGCGCGTTCGAGCAGGCGCCGGGACTGGAGCTGTCGGTCGTGCCGTTCCCCGTGCTGTACGACCATGCCGCCGTCTGGGGCGACACGCATACGCTGGCGCTGCCGGCCAAGGCCGGCTTGACGCCGGAGAAGCGGGCGGCGGCGCTGACGTTCGCCAAGTGGGCGGTCGAGCACGGCGACCTGTGGGCCAAGGCCGGCCATGTGCCGAGCTCGAGCCAGGTCGTGGCGAGCGAGGCGTACGCGCGGCTCAAGTTCCGCAGCGACTATGCGGAGGTGGCCAACGACGTCGCCTACTGGCCGCGCCAGGTGAAGCAGTGGAGCATGATCGAGCTGCTCATCAAGGAGTGGGAGCGGATGATCTACCGGCAGCAGACGCCGGCCGAGGCGCTGCGGCGGGCGCAGGCGGCGGTCGACGCGGCGCTGGCCAAGTAGCGGGCGAAGGAGAGAGGCAGCATGAAGGCATTCGGCATCTGGTTCCGCAGCCTCGAGCTCGCGCGCAAGCTCATCCTCATCAACGCCGTGTTCATCGTCCTGCCGCTCGGGCTGATGGGCGGCTTCGCCTTCGCCCGCTTCTCGGAGACGACGGAGGCCAAGGTCGGCGAATCGCAGCTGCAGGCGATCAAGCAGATGACGCTGAACATCGACACCTATATGAACGAGCTGAACCGGCTGACGGTCATGCCGTACCAGTATCCCAAGGTGACGGCGTTCCTGGAGTCCAAGCGGACGCCGGGGCAGCCGCTCACGCTCGAGGAGATCAGCGAGCTCAACAATTTCGTGACGCAGGTGTTCCTGAACGGACGGGTCGACATCCTCGGGGTGTCGCTCTACGGCCGCGACGGCGCCTCCTATGTCGTCCTGCCGGAGAGCCAGTACGTGACGACCTACAAGCTCGACGAAAGCGTCGCCTGGCTCGACCGCTTCGAGGGCCATTACGGCGAGCCGGTATTCGTGCCGACGCATGATGTGCGCTCGACCGGCGGCATCGTCTACCAGGCGTTCTCGATCGCGCGCGAGCTGCGCAGCTTCGACAGCGGCCGCACGCTCGGCCATATCGTCATCGACGTCGACCCCAAGTTCATCCGCGAGATCCTCTCCAAGGTGAAGCTCGACGCGGAGGAGTCGCTGTACATCGCCGACGACGAGGGAAAGCTCGTCATCCGCAAAGGCGGGGGCGGGGCGGCAGCCGCTCCGCTCGACCTCGCCGGAGCGGGAGCGTCGCTTGTCGCCGGAGGCGACGGGCTGAGCCAGGTCGAGGAGCGGGGCCGCGGCCTGCTCGTCTCCCGCTTCAAGTCGGAGGTGACCGGCTGGACGACGGTCGGCGTCGTGCCGCTCGCGAGCCTGATGAAGGACGTCGACACGCTGCGCACGTTCCTGATCCTGTTCGGCACCGTCTGCGTCGGCCTCGCGCTGCTGCTCTACGTGTTCATCGCGTACCGCGTCACGCAGCCGCTGCGCAAGCTGAGCCGGCTCATGCGGGGCGTCGAGCGCGGCGACCTGAGCCAGCGCTTCCCGGCCGAGGGGCGCGACGAGGTCGGCGCGCTCGGCCAGTCGTTCAACGAAATGACGGCGAAGCTGAGCGAGCTCGGCTACCTGCTCTACGAGACGGAGATCCGCGAGAAGGACGCGCAGATCGCCGCGCTGCAGAGCAAGATCAATCCGCATTTCCTCTACAACACGCTCGGCTCGATCAGCATGTATGCGGAGATCGAGGGCAATCGCGAGATCATCACGATGGCCAACAGCCTCAGCCGCCTGCTGCGCTACAGCCTGAGCGGGCGCAAGGAGCGGGTGACCCTCGGCGACGAGCTCGACCATGTGCGCGGCTACATGAGCATCCAGCAGATGCGCTACGAGGAGCGCATCAAGTTCACGCTGGAGGCCGATCCGGCGCTGCTCGGCTGCGAGGTCATCCCGCTGCTCGTGCAGCCGCTCGTCGAGAACGCGATCAACCACGCGATCGACAAGGGCGCCGGCGAAGGCCGGATCGTCCTGAGCGCCGCGGCCGAAGGGCAGACGCTCGTCATCGCCGTCGCCGACGACGGCATCGGCATGACGGGCGAGGCGCTGGAGGCGCTGCGCGAGCATCTGCGGCATACGCGCGAGCTCGGCGGCAGCTCCGGCAACGGACTGCTGGGCGTCCACCGCCGCCTCGTGCTGCACTATGGAGAGGAGTACGGCCTGCAGCTGGAGAGCATGCCGTACCGGGGCTTCCGCGCCGCGCTGCGGCTGCCGCTGCTGCCGCTCGATACCGGAAAGGAGGAGGATTCGGATGCCGAGCATCCTGATCGTCGATGATGAATCGATCTTCCGCAAAGGGCTCCGCAAAATGATCGGCGGCCTCGGCGAGGACTGGACGGTCGCCGGGGAAGCCTGCGACGGCCATGAGGCGCTGGACCGGCTCGAGGAGCTGGCGCCGGACGTGCTGCTGACGGACATCCGCATGCCGCGGATGGACGGCATCCAGCTGCAGCGGCTCGCCGCCAGCCGCCAGCCCGGCCTGCTGACCGTCGTCGTCAGCGGCTACGACGACTTCTCCTACGCGCAGCAGTCGATGCGCCAAGGGGCCAGGGACTACCTGATGAAGCCGATCGAGCGCGAGGAGCTGGCGCGCGTGCTCGGCCGGCTCGGGGAGGAGCTGCGGACGCGGCGCAGCGCCGAGCGCCGGGCGGAGGCCGGCTGGAAGGCGCAGCCGGAGGTGCGCCGCCATCTCGCCGGCCATCTGGCCGAGGCGCTGCTGGCGGGCCGGATCGGGCCCGGCGAGCTGGAGCTGCTGGAGCAGATGGGAGCGAGCTTCCGCCACCCGTACTTCGTCTGCCTCGTCATCAACCTCGACAAGCATTCGGTCGGCGAGGAGCGCTACCGCAGCGGCGATCCGTCGCTGTTCCAGCTGTACATCCAGCAGTTCGCCCAGGAAATGCTCGACCGCCATGCGGAAGGCATCAGCTTCGTGCTGTCGGAGACGAAGGTCGTCGCGCTCGTGAACCGGCCGACGCCGGAGCCGCTGCGCTCCGGCGCGGACTCGCTGGCGGAAATGATCCGCCGCCAGATCTCGTCGCTGTCGCGGCTGACGGTGACGATCGGCGTCAGCGCGCCGGCCGAGGGGCTGGGCGGCATCCCGCGCGCCTACGGCGAGGCGGAGATCGCCCTGCTGCACCGCCTGATCGCGGGCGGCGACTGCGTGCTCGACTACGCCGAGGTCGGCGGCCGCGGCTCGGCTGCCGGCGAGGCGGCCCGGCGCTCGGCCGACCGGCTGGAGCAGGCGGTGCTGGAGGGAGCGCCGGAGCGCATTGCCGCCGAGGCGGCCCTCTGGGTCGGCGAGCTGTGCGAGGCGGCCCGCTCGCCGGAGGCGATCCACCAGCAGCTGTGCAAGCTGCTGCTGCGCTACTACGAGCTCGCGGAGGAGCTCAGGGCGTCGTCCGCCTGGCTCGGCGGCCAGGACATCGGCAAGCGGCTCGCGGAGGTATGCGCGATCAGCTCGCGCGAGGAGCTGTCCGAGCGGCTGCAGGAGCTGCTCGTCCGGCTCGCGGCGGCGATCGCGCAGGCGCGGGCGCTGCAGGAGCGCGATCCGGTGGCGGCTGCGGCGCGCTACATCGCCGAGCATTACCGGGAGCCGCTGACGCTGCGCGACGTGGCGGAGGCGGTGTACCTGAATCCGGCCTATTTCAGCAATCTGTTCAAGCAGCGCACCGGCGAGACGTTCGTCGAGCATTTGACCGGACTGCGGCTGCGCGAGGCCGAGCGCCGTCTGGCGCTCACCTCCGACAAGATCCAGGCGATCGCCGAGGAGACGGGCTTCGCCCATGTGAGGCATTTCAACCGGGTGTTCAAGAGCCGGACCGGCGCATCGCCGAAGGAATATCGGGAACGCATGAGAGGGAGCGCCGAGGCGCGCTCCCGCTAACACGAGGAGGATTCGCAACATGGCAGAACAACCGCGCGCGGAGCATCCGCGGCCGCAGTTTTACCGCGAGGCATGGATCAATCTGAACGGGGAATGGGAGTTCCAGTTCGACGACGCCGGCGAGGGCGAGAGCCTCGGCTGGCAGCGGGGAGAGACGGAGCTCGGGCGGCGCATCGTCGTGCCGTTCGCGCCGCAGAGCAAGCTCAGCGGCATCGCCGAGCCGGGCTTCCACGACATCGTCTGGTACCGGCGGGAGCTGGAGCTGCCGGAGGCGTTCGCCGGCAAGCGCATCCTGCTGCACTTCGGCGCCGTCGACTACGAGGCGAGCGTCTGGGTGAACGGCGCGCTCGTCGTCCGGCACGAGGGCGGCCATACGCCGTTCCGCGCGGACATCACGGACGCGCTGCGGGCGGCGGGAGACGGGCCGCAGCGGCTCGTCGTGCGGGCGGCCGACTACAGCCGGGACGTGACGCTGCCGCGCGGCAAGCAGTATTGGAAGGAAGACTCGGCCAGCATCTTCTACACCCGCACGACCGGCATCTGGCAGACGGTATGGCTGGAGGCCGTCGAGGCGACGCGGCTCGACCGAATCAAGCTGACGCCCGACATCGACGCCGACCGCATCGAGCTGCGCTCCTGGGTGAAAGGTCCGCTGCCGGACGGGCTGACGCTGCGCGCCGACATCTCGTTCGAGGGCGAGCCGGTGGCGAGCGACACGTTCTCCGTGCGGCGGGGCGAGGAGTCGCGCGCCATCGCGCTCGGCGACTTCAGCGACCACGGCCTCGGCCGCTGGTGGTCGCCGGAGAAGCCACAGCTGTACGATGTCGCGCTGCGGCTCGTGGACGGCGACGGCAAGACGCTCGACGAGGTGCAGAGCTATTTCGGCATGCGCAAGATTTCCGTGGAGAGCGGGCGGCTGTGCCTGAACAACCGGCCGTACTTCATGCGGCTCGTGCTCGACCAGGGCTACTTCCCGGACGGCAACCTGACGCCGCCGAGCGACGAGGCGATCCGCCGCGACGTCGAGCTGACCAAGGACATGGGCTTCAACGGGGCGCGCAAGCATCAGAAGCTGGAGGACCCGCGCTACCTGTACTGGTGCGACCGGCTCGGCCTGCTCGTGTGGGGCGAGGCGGCCAACGCCTACGCCTACTCCGAGGAGTATGTCGGCCGCTTCACGCGGGAGTGGCAGGAGAGCGTCGAGCGCGACTACAACCATCCTTGTCTCGTCGCCTGGGTGCCGCTCAACGAGAGCTGGGGCGTGCCGAACATCGCCGTCGACAAGCGCCAGCAGCAGCATGCGCTGGCGATGTACCATCTGACCAAGTCGCTCGACGCGACGCGGCCGGTCGTCTCCAACGACGGCTGGGAGATGGTGCGCACCGACCTGTTCAACATCCACGACTACGAGTGGCGGCGGGGCGTGCTCGAGCGGCGGTACGCCACGGCGGAGAGCGCCGTCGCCGCCTCGCCGGCCGGCCGCGTGCTGGCGGTCGACGGCTTCCCGTACGAGGGACAGCCGATCCTCGTCACCGAGTTCGGCGGCATCGCCTACAAGAAAAGCGACTGGGAGGGCTGGGGCTACTCCGGCGCGTCGAGCGACGAGGACTTCGCCGAGCGGCTGGACAACGTCATCTCGCCGCTGGCTGGCGGCGTCGTGCAGGGCTGGTGCTACACGCAGCTGACCGACGTCGAGCAGGAGATCAACGGCCTGCTGACGTACGACCGGCAGCCCAAGCTGCCGCTGGAGACGATCCGCGCGATCGTCGAGGGACGGTACGCGCAGGGCTGAGGCGGGGCAGCGGGAATAGGAAGGCAAAAACAGGACGATGCGAGGGACCTCCCTCTGCATCGTCCTGTTCGGTTTCCATGAAGTTGAATCGGCTTCAGCTTCGCGCGGAGCTTTATTTCCTGCTCAGCGTGATGCCGAACGCCGAGCCAGGCTCGCCCGCGAAGACGACCGTTCCGCCCGCCGGCAGCGCGACGGAGGTCGTGCCGATGGCGACGCTGCTGCCTGCGGGGAGGCCAGCGGCGTCATACACGGTGAATCCGCCTGCGGCCGGCAGCTTCACCGTCATCGTCTTGCCCGCTGCCGCAGCGGGAATCGTGAACCATCTGGCATGGCCGTCCTGCTTCACCGTCACGGCCGACTGCTTGCCCGGATGCAGCGGCTTGACCGCATCCTCGCTGATATAGCGGATTCCGGCCGATTCCAGGTATTCGGCGCCGGCCTGGCGGTAGAAGCGGTAGGCGGCCAGATCGCGGCCGCCCATGGCGGGAATCTGCAGCCGGCTTGCGGCGCTGTTCGGGCCGGTGATCTGCTTGTCGTTCGCATACCCGCCGAACTCGACGACGCGCCGGATGTCCTGCTTCGGGTTCAGCAGGTAGAGCATCGACGTGTATTTTTCATTGAGCGGGTAGTAGGTCTTGCCTTCCCGTTTCGCCCAGGCCGAGGCCGTCTCCCGGGGAAGCGGATTGCTGGCGAGCTTCTGCATCGTATAGTGGGACAGCGCGGTCTGTCCGAGTCCCGGCACCGAAATGTACTGGCGGACCCAGACATAGGTCTGGCCGTTCGTTTCCTTCACGAGCTCGATCTTGACGGTTCCGGCTTCGTCCATGAACGTTCCGTCTGCCGTATACATATATTTCTCCGCGGGATATTCCGGCGCGTTAGGCAGCGTGACGGACATGCCGTCGCCCTTCAGCTCGACCTTCGCCAGCTGTCCGGACATGCCGTAGTAGCCGGCGAGCTTCTTCATGCCGGCCGGCAGAGGGGCCGGCGCCGGCTTGCCGAACGATTTGTCCGGCTTGATGTCTGGGATTTCTCCTTTTTCCTTCAGCGCCTCCAAAAGAATCTGGTTCGCCAGCAGCTGGGCGGTCGAGCTGCTTCCGCCCGAGGACAGGACGGCCGCCGCCATGTCCTGCTCCGGCAGGACGACGAGCGACGCATGGTAGAACATCGTGTCGCCGCCCTTGGTCAGCGCCTGGATGCCGTAATCGCCGAACGGATACAGGCGGACGCTGTCCCAGCCGAGGCCGTAGTCGATGCTGTTGTCCGCTTCTTCGGGCCACAGCCCCCTCTTGTATTCGGGCTGCTCCATGGCCTCCGCCGCCTCGGCCGAGAGGATGCCCTGCTCCTCGTCCGTAAACAGCTGCGAGAACCGCGCCAGGTCCTCCGCCGTGGAATAGATGCCGCCTGCGCCGAAGATGTTGACCGTCTCATTCGGCAGCTGCCGCGCCATCGCCGGGAAGTACAGTCCCGCCATCCGGGCGGGATCGACCCCGTCCGCAGGCGTCTTCGTATGCTCCATGCCGAGCGGATCGGTGAAATGCTGGTGCACGAAGGCGGTGAAGGCGATGCCGCTCACGCGCTCCACGAGCAGCTCCGCGAGCGTGAAGCCGTCGTTGCAATAGACGGAGAAGGCGCCGGGATCGGCTTTCAGGCTTTGCTCGGCCAGCTGCTGCAGCAATGTATCGTGGGCGTAGGAGTCCGGATCCTCGAACAGAAACACGTTGTTCAGGCTCGAGCCCGGCAGTCCGGAGGAATGGTTCAGCAGCATGCGCGGGGTGATCTGCTTATGCCGCTCGTCCTTCATCGTGAAGTCGGGCATGTACTGGACGAGCGGGACATCCAGGTCGATCTTCCCCTCGTCGACCAGCTTCATGACGGCTGCTGCGGCGAACATCTTGCTGACCGAGCCGATGCCGTACATCGTGTCCGCGGCCAGCGGAATTTTCCCTTGCTCGTCGTTCTTGCCGTTCTGGCCGGAGACGACGATGCTCCCCTCGTCGATGAGCGCGTACTGGACGCTGACCGTGCCGTACTGCTCGGTGAGCAGCCTTGCCTTGTCCGCGGCGATCCGCTCCAGTCCTTGTCCTTGGGCGGGAGCGGCCCCTTGCGGGGCGGACGGAGCCGCGGAGACGGGCAGCACGGGAGTCGCGACGAGCGCGGCGGCCAGCATCCAGGCGATCCTTTTTTTCATTGAAAATTCCCTCCTTTTGTAAGGCGATCCATCTTTCGTACGCCTGAAGCGCCGGCAAAGTTCAAGATCGGCGATAAAAAGGAGTTTGGTCGCAGCTTCTAGGCTCCTTCTAGGACCTGCCGGCTAGTACAGGTCCGAAGCAGCCCTCGCCCCGAGGCGGGGGCTCGAGCCGGCCCTCCGCCGGGGCGGGGTCCCGGTGTCAGCCCTCCGCCGGCATGCCGCCGCCGTAGCGCCGGACATACTGCGCCAGCACGCGCAGCGGCCAGATGTAGCGGCTGCTGCCGTAGTGCAGGTATACATGCCCCGGCAAGCCGCCGCCGGCGGGATAGCGTCCGCGCCAGTCGTCCGCCTCGAGCAGCGCGCACAGGCAGGCGATGCCGCGCTCGACCGCCTCCCGCGGCGCATGCGGATGGGCGAGCAGCCCCTCCAGCGCCCAGGCGGTCTGGCAAGGCGTGCTGGCGCCGAGCGGCACATACTTGCCCTCGACGTCGCTGGCGCAGGACTCGCCCCAGCCGCCGTCGCCGTTCTGCACGGAGAGCAGCCATTGCATGCCGCGGTACAGGGCGGACGCCGAGCGGGGCGCCTTGACGGCGAGCAGGCCGGCCAGCGCCGCGCCGGTGCCGTGCACGCGGC
Organism: Paenibacillus sp. FSL W8-1187; assembly: GCF_037965485.1. Lineage (NCBI taxonomy): Bacteria > Bacillati > Bacillota > Bacilli > Caryophanales > Paenibacillaceae > Paenibacillus > Paenibacillus sp. FSL W8-1187. The sequence continues at coordinate 4,124,542 of NZ_CP150181.1, read as the reverse complement.
AGATGCCCCAGCGTCCGGCCCAGCTGCCGTCGCGGTCCTGCTGCGAGACGATCCATGCGCAGGCCCGGCGCACGGCGGCAGCGGCGGCGGCCGTTTCCGCATCGTCGTCCTCCGCCTGCAGCGCGGCGGCGAGCCAGCCCGGCAGCGGGGCGGAGGCCAGCGCCGCCCACTGGAGCGTGCGCGCGGTCAGGTCGACGGTCGGCGGATCGGTTACGATCTGCGCGCTTTGCTCGAACTGGATCAGCCCGATGAGCGGGCTGCCCGACTCGCGCTCGAACGCCGGCCAGCCGCCGCTGCGGTTTTGCAGCGCCCAGGCCCAGCGGCTGCCGCGCTCCTGCGCGGCCTCGCTCCAGTACGGAGCGCCGCCGCTCTTGCCTGCCGCCCGCTGCAGCAGCAGCAGCGCCGCCGTCGTATCGTCGACATCGGGATAGCGCGTGTTGACGGCGCTGAAGCCCCAGCCGCCCGGCTTGACGCCGGGAACGCGGCGCCGCCAGTCGCCGGCCTCGCTCTGCTGCCGGGCGGCGACCCAGCGGGCGGCCCGCTGGATCGCGTCCGCTTCGGGGGGCATGCCGCTTTCCAGGAGGGCATTGGCGATCATGGCCGTATCCCACAGCGCGGAGTCGGCGATCTGCAGATGCGCTCGCTCCGGCTGCGGCGCCGGGCCGGCCGCGGCATGCTCCGGAGGTGCCGATGCCGTTCCCGTGGCCGCCGCCGCCGCCGCGATTTCCACAGCCTCGGCCTCTTCCGGCTCCTGCCAGACGAGCGAGCGGACGCCGTCCAGCGCGCGCCGGATCGTCTCGTCGCCGGGATCGTAGCCGATCGACAGCAGCGCCGCGACCATGAGCATCGTGGCGGTCGAGTACGTGAGCAGCGTGCCGTTCGGCTCGATCCGCTCCAGCAGGTAGCGCTCGGCGCGCTCCAGCGAGGCCGGGTAGAGCGGCGTGTGGCCGTCCGCCATCGCCTGCAGCATGCCGGCGAGCGGCTCGGGCAGCAGCGTCGGCAGCGAAAAGCCGCGGTCCTCGCCGGCGATCAGCTCCGTCAGCTGCGGCAGCCGGCCCTCGCCGAGGCGGAACGAGCCGGAGCTGAGCATGAGCACCGGCACGAGATGGGCGCGCGCGTGGCCGGACAGGTCGAACAGCGACAGCGGCAGCCAGGAGGGGGCGAGCAGCGCCTCGACCGGCAGCCGCAGCTCCTTGGGCCACGGCAGCTGGCCCGTCATCGCCAGCAGCACCTGCGTCATCATCGCCCGCACGCGGGTCAGGCCGCCCCGCTCGAGAATGAAGCGGCGGGCGTGGACGAGCGCGGGATCGCCGTATTCCAGCGCGCCGCTCGCGAGCAGCGCGTAATACGCCTCCACGCTCGACTCCAGATGGCCTTCGCGCTGATCGGCATGCAGCCGCCAGCCGCCGTCCTCGTGCTGCAGCGAGGCGATGCGCGCGGCGATGCGGCGGATCAGCTCCTCGTCCTGCGGCGGGCGTCCGAGCGCCTGCAGCAGGATGAGCAGGTAGGCGTCGCTCATGACGCCGCTTTCGCATATCATTCTCCAGGCGCCGTCGCCGCTCTGGCTGCGGAGCAGCTCCTGCTGCAGCCTCGAGATGGCGGCCGAGGCGAGGCGGGCCGGGTCGGACATGGCGTTCAGGCCTCCTTTCAAGATCGGATCGTTCCGGCTGCAAGGGCATGGGCATGCGTCCAGAGCAAACGCCCGAACCGGGCATATGCTGGACTATTCAAGGCAAAAGGAGTGAAGCATCCATGTCATATGCTGCAGGAGCCGGGGCAGGCTGGACCAGCACGAGCGTCATCCTCGTCCTTTTCATTCTTCTCGTCATCATCAGCCGCATCTTCCTGGTGTAGCGCCTCGGGGCTGAAGCCCGGCGCGCCGCATCCCGCCAGCCAAAGGGCTGCGCATCTTCCGCGACCTGCATGCAGGTCGCGGAAGGGCGCAGCCCTTTTTCATGCCGGACGCCGGCGGACAGGCGGGGCGCCGGGCTCAGCCGGCGGGCTTGGCGAAAAACTTCTTGAGCGCGTCGTACACCTCGCTCTTGTCGCGGATGACGGAGAACAGGAATTTTTTGTCCTGGATATGCTTGTAGGCGGACATGAGCGTGCTGCTGCGGTTGTACTGGTTCACCTCGCCGTAGCCGAACAGGTTCGAGCGCTTCATCAGCTCGTCGATCAGCTTGACGCATTTCTCGTTGTCGGAGGTCAGGTTGTCGCCATCGGAAAAGTGGAACGGGTAGATGTTCCAGTTCGCGGTCGGATAGCGGCTGTCGATGATGTCGAGCGCCTTCTGATAGGCGGACGAGCAGATCGTGCCGCCGCTCTCGCCGCGCGTGAAGAACTCGTCCTCGGTCACCTCCTTCGCCTCGGTATGGTGGGCGACGAAGACGATCTCCACATGCTCGTACTTGCGCCGCAGGAACTTCGTCATCCAGAAGAAGAAGCTGCGCGCGCAATATTTCTCGAACGAGCCCATCGATCCGCTCGTGTCCATGAGCGCCAGCACGACCGCGTTGGAGTGGGGCTTCATGACCTCCTGCCACGTCTTGTAGCGAAGGTCCTCGGGCGTGATGCCGCCGATGCCCTTGCGTCCGCTGCCCGCGTTGCGGCGCAGGTTCTCGAGCAACGTCCGCTTCTTGTCGATGTTGCTCATGATGCCCTTCTTGCGGATATCCTGAAAGACGACGTCGGCCGCCTGCACGTTCTCCTTCTGCTTTTGCTCCAGCCGGGGGAGCTCCAGCTCCTCGAACAGCAGATCCTCCAGCTCATCCATCGTGACCTCGGTCTCGAAATAATCCTCGCCCGCCTGGTCGCCCGCGCCCTGGCCCTTGCCGGAGCCCTTGGCCGAGCTCGGATCGACGCCGAGCACGTCGCCGACCTGCGAGTCGCCGTCGCCTTGTCCGACATGCTGCTTCTTGTTGTAGTTGTACACGAACCGGTACTCGTCGATGCTCTTCACCGGCACCTTGACCGTCTCCCTGCCGTTCGACAGGATGATGCTCTCGTCGCTGACGATGTCCTTGAGGTTTTTCTTGATGGCCTCGCGGACCTTCTGCTGATGCCGGGTCTGGTCCTGATAGCCCTTGCGGTGCAGGGACCAGTCCTCGCGCGAGACGATGAACAACGGTTCCGTCATGCCGCTCACCCCGCTTCGTTCGATATTCAGAGTCCGCCGGACCTGTTCTCCAAGTATATTCAGATGGAGGACGATCATGACGGAGCGCCGGGCGGCGCGGACGGGACCGGCGCCGGCGGGTTGTGCTATACTACGGTAGAATCCGTTCCTTCCGGGACGACAGAAGAGGTGAGTCCAACCGATGTTTCCCCGCTACGTCGCCTTCGGCGCCCTTTACGCTCTTGCGGGCGTCGCTCTCGGCGCTTTCGGCGCCCATGGGCTGGAGGCTCATGTGGAGCCGGACCGGCTCGAGATTTTTGAAACGGGCGTGCGCTATCAGATGTACCATGCGATCGGCCTCATCCTGCTCGCCTTCGCCGCGAGCAAGCTCGGCGACCGGAGGCCGCTCCGCCTCGCCGGCCGCCTCATGCAGGCCGGCATCTGGATCTTCTCCGGCAGCCTGTACGTCCTCGTCCTGAGCGGCGTCACCTGGCTCGGCGCGATTACGCCGATCGGAGGCGTCTGCTTCATCGCCGCCTGGGGGATCGCCGCCTGGAGCGCCTGGAGGGCGAGGGGAGAAGGCTGATCTGCCGCATCGGCCCTCATGCTTTAAAAAAGAAGACCTTGCCTCGGACAAGCATCGAGGCAAGGTCTTTTGAGTTGGGAAAAGGTTCGGGCCGCCAGCCGCCAGCCGGCGGCTACAGCAGGAAGTCGTCGATCTCGCCGATGCCGAACGTGTACACCTGCTTCTCGTCGACATGGTAGACGGTCAGCAGCGAGGACGGCTCGTCCCAGCGCAAGATCCGGCAAGGCACGCTCAGCCGCACGCCTTTGCCGCGGTTGATGCTGAGCCGTACGAGGCGTCCGTCATCGACGCAGCGCCGGATCAGATCGAGCGCGAGATCGCGCAGGCCGTCGGCAGGCTGGCCCGGGGTCGGGACGGGCGCGGCCGGGACGGTCGCGGCGCCGGATGCGGCAGGGGCGTCGGTGTCGGGCAGGAGCGAGAAGCCGATGAGGGTTCCTTTGCCGATCCGGTAGCGGTCGAGCCCCGCCTCGTCGAGGCGCTGCCTGAGCAGCGCCTCGGCCGCATCGCGGGTGCTTGCCTCGACGACCAGATCGGTCTGGAAAGAATAGGTATGGAGTCCTTTTCCATTCTTGATAGCCATAGTTCCTCCGTACTTGATTGAGATAGTTCATTAACTATATCATTGGAATTGTTGAACATATAGTCCTATTTTTCTCGGCATTTCAAGGCTCTCTTTGAATATGGTGGGATGGGTGAATGGACGTTTTTTCTCGCTCCATGCCGGGATGTACGGCAGCGACATTTCCGCCGAGGCGGTTAAGGAAGAGGTGGATCATGGGCCAATCGATCATGGAACGGCTTCGCGGCCAGACCGCGGAGGAGCACGAGCGCATGGAGGAGAACCGGTATGCTCGGGCGATCATGGAAGGCACGCTGGATGCGGCGGGCTATCGCCGCTATCTGGAGCTGTTCTACGGCTTCATCCAGCCGGCGGAGGAGCGGATCTATCCCGATGCGGAGCTGGAGTCGCTCGGCCTCGAGGCGGCCGTTCGGCAAAAGGCGCCGCTGCTTGAAAGCGATCTCGAGAAGCTGGGGTTGTCGAGGGAGGAGCTCGGCGCCATTCCGCGCTGCGCGGAGCTGCCCGACTTGTCCGATCCGGCGCGCAAGCTCGGCTATCTGTACGTCCTGGAGGGCTCCACTCTCGGCGGACAGATCATTTCCCGCAAGCTGGCGGCCAGCCTCGGGCTGGACGAGGACCGGGGACTCGCTTATTTCCGCGCCTACGGAGACGACACCCGCAGCCGCTGGCTGGAGATGAGGAGCATCATCGAGCAGGGAGCGGCGGGACGCGAGGAAGAGACGATCGCCGCCGCCAAGGAGACGTTCGCCCTGCTGGAGCGCTGGGTCGCCGCCTCCGCCTGACGGACGCCGCGCGTTCCGCGAATCCAACCGCCGAGGAGGAGAATTCCCATCAAGAAGGAACGAGCAAGCATGGAGGAGGGGACGCTGGACCGGACTCTTCTGGACGAGGGAGAGTACGAGCACGGTGCGCAGATCGACCTGACGAACTGCGACAAGGAGCCGATCCATATTCCCGGCAGCATCCAGCCCCACGGGGCGCTGCTGGCGGTGACGCGGGACGAGCGGCCGCTCATCGTGCAGGCGAGCCGCAGCACGCTGGAGCTGTTCGGCTATCCGGCGGAGGAGCTGATCGGGCAGCCTCTCGAGCGCCTCGTCGGCCAGGACAAGGCGGAGCAGATCGCAAGCACGGATCCGGACGCGACGATGACGGCGGACCTCCATTATGTCGCCGTCCCGGTCTCGCGCGCCGACGGCAGCCGGATGACGTTCACCGGCATCGTCCATGTGAGCGAAGGGCTGCTCATCCTGGAGCTGGAGCCGTGCGAGGAGGAGCTCGGCCCTTCGCTTCACGATTTCCAGTGGATCAATACGTTCTTTTCCCGGATCAAGCAGGCGTCGAGCCGGATCGAGGCGAGCCAGGCGGCAGCCGAGCAGGTCAAGGAGATGCTCGGCTACGACCGCGTCATGATCTACGAGTTCGATGCGGACTGGAACGGCAAGGTCATTGCCGAAGCCAAGGAAGAAGGGCTGGAGCCGTTCCTCGGCCATCACTATCCGGCCTCCGACATTCCGAAGCAGGCGCGCGCGCTGTACTTGCGCAACTGGCTGCGGACGATCGTCGACGTCCGGTACGAGCCCTCGGCCATCGTGCCGACGGTGCAGCCGCTCACCGGCAAGCCGCTCAACCTCAGCCTGTCCTCCCTGCGCAGCGTGTCTCCGCTCCATATCGAATACTTGGGCAACATGGGCGTCGCGGCGACGACGACGATCTCGCTCATCCACGACGGCGAGCTGTGGGGCCTCATCACCTGCCACCACTATTCGCCCAAGTACGTTCCGCATCGGGTGCGGAGCCTGTGCAACTTTCTCGGCGCGTTTTTCTCGAACGAGCTGTACCAGCGCCAGCAGCTGGAGGAGTACGAGCGGACGCTGAGCACCCGCTCCGCCGCGTCCCGGCTCACCGGCCTGTTCGCGGGCGGCAATGCGCTGCGGACGATGCAGAAGGTGGAGCAGAGCCAGCGGCAGCTGCTCGAGCTGCTCGGAGCGAGCGGCGCCGCCGTCTGCTTCCGCGACAAGCTGCAGCTGTTCGGCAGGACGCCGACGGCCTCGCAGGTGCGCGAGCTGGCCGGATGGATGGGAGCGCAGTCGGCCGACTACGCGTACCATACGTCCAGGCTCGGCCAGGAATACGCTCCCGCCGCCGCTTATGCGGACAAGGCGGCGGGAGCGGTGTTCCTCGCGCTGTCGCCCGGCCTGCAGCATTACATCCTCTGGTTCCGTCCGGAGCAGGTGGAGGTCGTCGAGTGGGCGGGAGATCCGGCCAAGGCGGTCATCCAGGCCGATGACGGCTTGCGGCTCTCTCCGCGCAAGTCCTTCGAAAAATGGCGAGAGGTCATCAAGGGCAAGTCGGAGCCGTGGAAGGAATCGGAGCTGAGCGCGCTGCAGGAGCTGAAGTCGATCGTACAGCGCGAGACGGAGCATCAGCTCGTGCAGGCCGAGGAGCAGGCGCTGCAGAACGCCCGCGTGCTTCGCGACAACGAGAACCGCTATCTGCAGCTGATGGAGTACTCTCCGGTTCCGTTCCTGACCGTCACGGGCGGGCGCGTCGTATACGCCAACGGCCAGGCGGCGGAGCTGCTCGGCTGCAAGTCGGCCCGGGAGCTGGAAGGGGCCGGATTCCTCGACTTCTTCGACGAGCAGGGACGAGGCGAGCTCGGGGCGCGGCTGGACAGCCTGGGCGAGAACGTCGCCCTTTTGGACTCGTATCGGGGGACGTTCCTGCCCAAGGGGAGCGGTCCGGTCGAGCTGGATCTGACGCTGGCCTCCGTCATCCACGGCGGAGAGCCGTCCGCGATGGTCATCGCCAAGGAAGTCAAGGCGGAGCCCGAGCAAAAGGAGAATTTCTCCCATATCGCGAGCCAGCTGGAAAGCTATGTGACGAGCGATTCGCTCACCGACCTGCCGAGCCGGCTTACGTTCGAGCGGGATCTGGAAGCCGACTGGGACGAGCCGGAGCGGACCGGCGAGCCGCTGTCGCTGCTGCTCGTCGACATCGACGATTTCCGGTCGTACAACGCGCTGCACGGCTTCCGCGGCGGCGACTTGTGCCTGCAGTGGGTCGCTGACGCTCTCGGCGTCATCTCCAAGCAGCATGGAGCTTATTTGGCCAGAATCACGGGCGATACGTTCGTGCTGAAGCTGCGCGAAGACGAGGAGGCCGCGGCGCGTCTGGCGGAGGAGATCCGCAGCAGCGTGCTGTCGCTGCAGATTCCGCGCGACGGCGCGAGCGGCGGCTTCATCTCCGTCGGCACGGGCGCGGCGACGGCGCGGCCGGCCGACGGCCAAGCCTCCGCGCAGCTGCTGCAGGCGGCGCAGGAGGCGCTGCGGCAGGCGAAGGCCGCCGGCACGGGCCGCGGCGCGAGCGCCTCGCCGCAGTAGGCCGCGGCCGCGATCCGGCAGCGGCGCGCGTTCGCAGCGCGCGGCAGCCAGAGGCTGTGGCGGCGTCGGAGCTGATCGCCGCCGGCGATAGAGTGAAACGAGCGGGGAAGTCCAAGGCGGGCCGACTCGTCGAATCCAAGGCATAAATGTGCCTTGGATTGCCGGACGCAGGCCGACTCGTCGAATCCAAGGCATAAATGTGCCTTGGATTGCCGGACGCAGGCCGACTCGTCGAATCCAAGGCATAAATGTGCCTTGGATTGCGGACCGCCGGCCGACTCGTCGAATCCAAGGCACAAATGTGCCCTGGATTGCGGACCGCCGGCCGACTCGTCGGATCCAAGGCATAAATGTGCCTTGGATTGCGGACCGCCGGCCGACTCGTCGAATCCAAGGCATAAATGTGCCTTGGGATTCAACCCTCGTGACACCGTCACAAGCAGCGCGCAAAAGGCCCAATAGCACGAATAGCGCGAATAGCGCCAAACAGGCGCAAAAGCAAAAAAACCGCCGGCCTCCCAAGCAATCGCTGGGAGGCCGGCGGCCTTTCGCGTCCAGCTTCAGCCTTCGCCGAAGCCGAAGTAACGAGCGGCGTTGCCGTAGGAGATGTCGCGCACGAGCGCGCCGAGCGTCTCGGCGTCGTCCGGCGCTTCGCCGCGGGCGGCGTACTCGCCGAGCAGCTCGCACAGCACGCGCCGGAAGTATTCGTGCCGCGTGTAGGAGAGGAAGCTGCGCGAGTCGGTCAGCATGCCGACAAAGCGGCCGAGCAGGCCGTGGTCGGCGAGCAGCGTCAGCTGGCGGCGCATCCCTTCGCGCGTATCGTTGTACCACCAGCCGGAGCCGAGCTGCATCTTGCCGGGCACGTCCTTCTGGAAGCAGCCCATGAGCGCGAGCAGCGCCGGATAATCGTTCGGATTGAGCGAGTAGAGGATCGTCCGCGGCAGGCCGCTCGACGTCTCGGCCCGGTCGAGCAGCCGGGACAGCGCGGCGGCCAGCGGCCCGTCCTGGATCGCGTCGAAGCCGGTGTCCGGGCCGAGGCGGCGGCCCATCGGGGTGTTGTTGTTGCGGCTGGCATGGATATGCAGCTGCATCGTCCAGCCCTGAGCCTCGTACATGGCGATCAGCTCGAGCAGCAGCGCCGTCCGGTAGGCGGTCTTCTCCGACTCTTCCAGCTGCTCGTCGCGGATGCCTTTGGCGAAGATCCGCTCCAGCTCCTCCGGCCCCGCCTCGCCATAGGCGAGCGTATCGAGCGCATGATCCGACAGCCGGCAGCCCTGCTCATGGAAAAAGCCGACCCGCGCCCGCAGCGCCTGCACCAGCTCCGCATAGCTGCCGACCGCCGCTCCCGACGCCTGCTCCAGCCGTCCGATCCACGAGGCGAAGCCCTCGGCATGGATGTTCAGCGCCTTGTCCGGACGGAAGGTCGGATAGACGGAGAACTCGCTCTCCTCCTCGCGCAGCAGGCGATGAAACTCGAGGCTGTCGGCGGGATCGTCGGTCGTGCAGATGACGCGCACCTGCGAGCGCTTGATCAGGCTGCGCCGGCGGAACGCATCGGTGGCCAGCAGAGCGTTCGCGCGCTCCCAGATATCCGGGGCGGTCCGCTCGCTGAGCAGCTCGTCGATGCCGAAAAAGCGCCGCAGCTCCAGATGCGTCCAGCTGTAGAGCGGATTGCCGACGGCGAGCGGAAGCGTGCGCGCCCAGGCGAGGAACTTGTCGTAGTCCGGCGCGTCGCCGGTGATGAGCTCCTCGGGGATGCCGTTCGCGCGCATCAGCCGCCACTTGTAGTGGTCGCCGGCGAGCCAGGCTTCGGTCAGGCTGCGGAACGGCTTGTCTTCGTAGATCTCTTTCGGATCGAGATGGCAGTGGTAGTCGATGATCGGCTGGCCTGCGGCATGATCGTGGTACAGGCGGCGCGCGGTGCCGGTCGTCAGCAGGAAGTCGTCGTTCAGAAAGCTCATCGCAATATCGCTCCTTGTCGATTGAGGATCGGCGTGCCTGCAGCGTCACGCCGGTATTGAAGGGGGACGTTCCGGGACGGTCTCGGAAGGCGTTCCGTGTTTCGGTTCCGATTTCGCACACGTTAACATCTTGCTGCAAAAAGCGGACGCTACCGCAGGTCCGCCACGCTGTCCCTCGCCATCAGCTCGGTCTTCACCAGCAGCTGGGACGCCGCGAGCGACGGATCGCGCATGAGCGCCAGCAGCTGCTCCGCTCCGAGCCGGGCGATCTCCGCCACGGGACGGCCGACGGTCGTCAGCGCCGGGCTGGCATAACGCGCATAGGGGATGTCGTCGAACCCGATCAGCGACATCCCGGAGGGAATCGCGACGCCCTGGGCATAACAGGCGTTCATCGCGCCGATCGCCATGTCGTCGTTGGAGCAGATGACGACGCTTGGGCGCTCCTCCAGCTCCAGCAGGCGGAGCATGGCGGCATGGCCGCTTTCGGGGCCGTAGTCGCCCTGGACGAAGCATTCCTCGCACAGCGGCAGGCCGTGGCGGATGAGCCCGTCGATGTAGCCGGCCCGGCGCTGCGCGGTCGAGCGGAAGCCGCTTCGTCCCTCGATCAGCGCGAAGCGGCGATGGCCTCTGGCGGCCGCGTAGGCGACCGCTGCGGCGACGCCGTCCCGGTCGCTGGCCGACACCGTCGCGACGCTGGGATCGTCCAGCTGGCGGTTGAGCACGACGAGCGGCAGCGACGCCTGCCGGACATGGTAGATGAAGCCGTTGTCCGCGTCGCTCTGGCTCATCAGCAGGATGCCGTCGTAGCGCTGCGGCGTGACGGAGTCGTAATGCTCCATCATGTCGAGGCCGGCTACGGACAGCAGGTAGTCCTCGCCGATCTGCTGGCGGATGCCTCGGAGCGCCTCGGCGAGGAAGCTGGCCGACGTGCCTTGCGCGATGCTGGAGAAGAACAGGCCGATCGTGTACGTCCTGCGCTGGACGAGGCTCTTGGCGCTGAAGTTCGGCGCGTAGTTCATGTCGGCGGCGATGCGGGCGATGCGCTCGCGCGTCTCGCGCTTGATCTGCGGGCTGCCGCCGAGCGCCCGCGAGACGGTCGTGTGGGAGACTCCGGCCGCGCGGGCGATGTCCTTGATGGTGACCATGCTGTCGTCGTCCTTCCTTTCCCGCCGCCGGCTCGATTCCGTCCTTCGTGCATTTGGCGACGCCTTCATTGTAGGCCCGGCCCGCGAGCCCGTCAAGGACCGGAAAGCGTTTTCCGCACACGTTTTAAAAATATTGGCAGATCATGGAATGCGAATTATAATAGGGCAAGAACGCTGAAGAGGGGCTCATATCGCCATGACCATCCGGTTCCGCCAAGGCAAGACCTTCTACCGCATCTTCCTGCCGATCCTCGTGCTGGGTGTCGCGCTTGCTTCCGGGCTCGGCAGCTATATTTACATGACGACGACCCATTCGGTCATCGACCGGCTGGCCGCGGGCAAGCTGAGCTTCGTCTCCCAATCCAAAAATACGCTCGAGCAAAGCATACGCACGATTGAATACGCTTTCACAACCTACAGCACGACGAGCTCCTTCCGGGAGGCCGTCTCGCAGCCGATCAGCGAGCAGTCGTTCCAGGAGTTCCGGAGCGTCAACTCGCAGCTGAACTACATCGCCACGATGGGGATGGACGGCGCCGAGTATACGCTCATCAGCCTCCAGCAGCGCTGGCAGATCGCCAGCGGCAAGCTGACCCAGCTCTCGGACGAGGAGCTCCGGCGGCTGCAGGACGACTACATCGGCGGCCGCAGGACGGGCTTGTTCTGGATGCCGACGCAGGACGGCCTGCGGCTGGTCCATACGCTTCCGGCCTTCTCGATCGCCAAGACCGCCGTCGCGCTGTCGGACCTGCCGAAGGCGAGCCTCGACCGGATGCTGGCGACGCGCGAGGACTCGCCGCTGCTCATCCTCAACAGCGAGGGGACGCCGCTGTACGAGCCGCGTCCGCTCGGACTGGACGCCGCCGCGGTCCGCCTGCTGGCCGGGGAAGCCGCCAAGGGGACATCCGGCGTCGTGACGCTGACGGACAGCTCCGGGCGAAGGACCCAGGCGGCTTACGTCCGCTCGGACTACAACAGCTGGGTATACGCGACGCCGCTGCGTCCGCAGGAGACGGCCCAGGCGCTTCGCCCCGCTTTGTACGGCCTCATCCTGATGGGAGCGCTCATCGCCGGCCTGATCGTCGTCGTCGCTTATTTCATCGCCTACTACTTCGCCAACTCGATCCGCCGCATCCAGGTCCGCCTGCCGAGATCCGCCGGAGCGCAGGCCGCCGACGCGCCGGCCAAGGACGAGATCGACTGGATCGTCCGCTCGATCGACCATCTGCTCGTCGAGAAGCAGAGCCTGGAGAGCCTGCTCGAGACGGAGCTGCCCAAGCTGGAGACGCAGCTGCTGCTGAACCTGTTCCGCGGCCGCATGGAGGCGGACGAGCTCGCTCACCAGCTCCGCCGGTTCGGCTACCGCCTGTCGCCCGAATGCCGCTATGCGGTCATGCTGATCCAGCTTGACAGCTACGGCTCGCGAGGCGCGGCTGACAAGGACATGCTGCTGCTTGCGGCCAGCCATCTCGTGGAGGAGCTCGTGCCGCGCGAGCGAAGGCTGCTGCCGATCGTGCTCAATGAAGGCACGCAGGCGACGGTGTTCACGTTCGACGGCTGGACCGACGAGGAGATCCAGCGCTGCCTGCAGCAGGCGGCCAAGCAGGCGATCGTCGGCGCGCGCGAGCGTCTCGGCGTCTCGATCAGCGTCGGCTTCAGCCGGATCTACCGGGATCTTGCCGGCGGCAGCAGGGAAGCCGTCGAGATGGGCAAGCAGGCGCTCCATCAGCGGCTGCATCTCGGCAAGGAATCGATCATCTTTTACGAGGATGTGGCGGAGGTCGTCTCCGGTCCGGTGCTGCTCCGCTATCCGGCGCAGCTGGAAAACATCCTGTTCGACGCGATCCGCCTCGGCGACGAGCAGGCGGCCGCGGCCGCGCTGTATCCGTTCCTCGCCGAGTGGATGAAGACGAGCAAGAACTCGACCGACTTCGAGGTGATGCTCGTCCGGTTCGTGCACGACCTGATCCAGCTGGAGCAGCTGCTCGGCATCCAGGTGCTGCTGGCGCCGGACAACGAGTCGCTCTACCAGCGCGTGCTGCAGATCCGCAATCCGGAGGAGATCGAGCGGATCCTGATGGAGGGCGCGGTGCTGCCGATGGCCCGCTCGATGAAGCAGAAGACGAACGAGCAGTTCCGCTCGCTGTCGGACCGGATCGCCGCGATCGTGCGCAGCGAGTACGACCGGGAGCTGTCGCTGGAGTCGATCGCGGACCGGCTGCACTACAATCCGAACTACTTGAGCAGCATTTTCCGCAAGGAATACGGCATCACGTTCAGCGAGTTCCTCATGAACTACCGGCTCGAGACGGCGAAAAAATGGCTGGCCGAAACGGAGCTGCCCGTCAAGGAGATCGCGGAGCGGCTGCAGTACCAGAATCCGCAGAACTTCATCCGCTCCTTCCGCAAGAAGGAGAACATGACCCCGGGCGCCTACCGCAAGGAGCGCCGCGGAGCGTGAGCCTCAAGCGGCGCCGCCCTGCGGGCCGCCGGCCGCGCCCGCAAAAAAAGCGAGGAGGGAGCCCGCCCAGGCAGGCTCTCTCCTCGCTTTTCTCATCCCTTGACCGCCCCGAGCAGCGCTCCCTTCACGAAATGCCGCTGCACGAATGGATAGGCGAGCAGCATCGGCAGCGTGGCGACGACGATGACGGCCATCTTGATCGTCTGGGCGGGAGGGACGACGTCGACGGAGCCGCTTTCGGCCTGCATGCCGCTCGAGACGATGACGATCTGCCGCAGCAGCACCTGGATCGGCCAGCGGACGGAGTCGGTGATGTAGAGGATCGCGGTCATGTAGGTGTTCCAGTAGGCGACGGCATAAAAAAGCGAGATCGTCGCCACCGAGGGCAGCGCCAGCGGCAGCATGATCTTGAAGAAGATGCCGAGGTCGTTGGAGCCGTCGATCTTGGCCGATTCCTCCAGGCTGTCCGGGATCGCCTGGAAGAAGTTCCGCATGATGATGAGGTTGAACGCGTTGACCGCGACCGGCACGATCATCGAGGCATAGGAGTTGATCAGGCCGAATTCCTTGACGACGAGGAACGTCGGGATCATGCCTCCGCTGAACAGCATCGAGAAGACGACGATGAAGTTGATCGCTCCGCGGCCGCCGAGATAGCGGCGCGACAGGCCGTACGCCATGAGCGCCGTCAGCGCCATGCTGACGATCGTGCCGGCCGCCGTCACGCCGAGCGAGACGCCGAGTCCTTTGAACAGCGTCGGCGTGGAGAGGATGTAGCGGTAGGCGTCGAGCGAGAACGTCGTCGGGAACAGGATGAAGCGCCTCGAGACGACCTCGGATGTCGAGGCGAACGAGCTGGCGATGACATGGATGAACGGCAGCACGCAGACGAGCGCGGCCGCACCCAGAAAGCTGTAGTTGAACACATCGAACAGCCGGCTTCCGGGAGCGGGACGGTGGGATCGGTTCATGCGAATTCCTCCTTGGAGATGGTCCATGCTCCGACTGTATCAAGGGAACGGAGTTCCGCCTATAATCACCAGGCGCGGATCTGCGATGCCGTCCGGAAGCGCCGCCGCGCGGCGGCCGCCGCTGCGATGATCCTCAGCTGATTCCATGCGCTCCGTCTCAGCTCCATGACCGGAAAAGCCCGCAGCGGCAAGGAAAAGGCCACGATGATCAGCAAATGATTATAGGCGGAATGGCGGGCGCGGGCTATGCTGGAAACAGATTTGACAGCGCTTGCGAGGGGGCAATGATTCATGAAGGATTCCTTGGCGGCACCGGCGAGCCGCTCGCCCGGAGCCGCTCTGAAAAGCAGGGCCGCGCATCGATGGAAGGGATGGCGGCGAGACAAGCTCCTCTATCTGATGATTCTCCCCGGCTTCCTTTATTTCGTCGCATTCAAGTATTTGCCCATGGGGGGGCTGATCATCGCCTTCAAGGACTATCAGCCCTTCCTCGGCCTCGGCGGCAGCCCGTGGGTCGGACTGAAGCATTTCGAGCGGTTGTTCGCCGAGCCGACGTTCCTGATGCTGCTGCGCAACACGATCGTGCTGTTCCTGATGGACGTGCTGCTCGTGTTTCCGCTGCCGATCCTGTTCGCGCTGCTGCTGAACGAGGCGCGGGCGAGGCGGTTCCGGAACGCCGTCCAGACGCTGCTCTATTTGCCCCACTTCATGTCCTGGGTCATCATCGTCTCCATCTGCTACGTGTTCCTGTCGGTCGACGGAGGCGTCGTCAACGAGGCGCTCGCCAGCGTCGGGCTGCCCCGGATCGACTTCCTCACCTCGCCGGAATGGCTCCGCTTCATGTACATCGGCCAGATCATCTGGAAGGAGCTCGGCTGGTCGACGATCATTTTCATCGCGGCGATCTCCGCCGTCGATCCGCAGCTGTACGAGGCGGCGGACATGGACGGCGCGAGCCGGCTGCGCAAGATGTGGCATGTGACGCTGCCGGCCATCCGTCCGGTCATCATCACGCTGCTGATCCTCAAGATCGGCCATACGCTCGACCTCGGGTTCGAGCATATGTATCTGCTGCTCAACTCCATCAACCGCGAGGTGGCGGAGATCTTCGATACTTACATCTATACGGCGGGGCTGAAGAACGGACAGCTCAGCTACAGCACGACGATCGGCCTGTTCAAGGGGCTGGTCGGCCTGGCGCTCGTCATGCTGGCCAACCGGCTGGCGAAGAAGATGGGCGAGGACGGAGTCTATTGAATCAACCACATGAAGAAAAGGGGCGAGCGACATGGAAACCAAACGAATGAAGCAGGCTGGGCTGACGCTGCTCGGATGCGCGCTGCTGCTGTCGGCATGCAGCGGCAATGGGGCGGGAGGACAAGCGGAAGGCAAGGGCAGCGCAGGAGCGAATGCCGGAGCGGCAGGGACGGGCGGCGCGGCCGAGCCGGCCGAGCCGGTGTCGATCACCTGGCTGAACGTGCTGCATACCGCCTCGCCTCCGACCGGCACGGTCGTGAAGAAGATCGAGGAAGCGACGAATACGAAGCTCAGCTTCTCCTGGATCCCGGACGCTTCCAAGGAAGAGCGGATCAATACGTCGCTCGCGTCGGGCTCGCTGGCCGATATCGTGACGCTGACGATTCTGGACAATTCCTCGGTGCGCAGCGCGCTCAAGTCCGGCATGTTCTGGGAGGTCGGGCCTTATCTGGACGAGTTCCCGAATTTGAAAGGCATCTCCGCCGATACCCGAAAGTCCGCCTCGATCGAGGGCAAGCTGTATGGCGTGCCGCTGCAGAAGGCGCTCGCCCGCAACGGCGTCATCATCCGCAAGGACTGGCTCGACAAGCTCGGCCTGCCGCTGCCGAAGACGACCGACGAGCTGCTGCAGGCCGCCAAGGCATTCACCGAGCAGGATCCCGACGGCAACGGCATGGACGACACGACCGGATTTACGGACCGCAGCGATCTCGTTTACGGCGCGTTCAAGACGCTCGGCTCCTATTTCGGCACGCCGAACGTATGGAAAGTGGAGAACGGCAAGGCGACCCCGGAATTCGAGACGGAAGGCTACCTGAACACGATGAACTACATGAAGCAGCTCTATGACGGCGGCTACATCAATCAGGACTTCGCCGTGACAGCCAAGACGGACCAGCAGCAGAAGCTGGCGCAGGGCAAGGCCGGCATCTACGTCGGAGCGCTGTTCGACAGCAAGAACCTGCTGAACATGGCCAAGGGCGTGCAGGACGGCATGGAGCTCGCGATGGTGAACGACATTACGGCGCCAGGCCAGCCCCGCGCGCTGTGGAGCGCGAACAACGGCATCGGCGGACTGCTGGCCTTCCCTCGATCGGAAGTGAAGGACGAGGCGGAGCTGAAGCGGGTGCTGAAGTTCGTCGACGATCTGATGAGCGAGGACATCTACGCGCTCACGACCTACGGCATCGAGGGCGTCCACTATTCGGTCGATGCCGACAAGGCGGCGACGATCACGAACCAGGATCTGTGGCAGCAGGAGGTGCAGCCGCTCGCCGGCTCTCGGCCGAAGGACTACGATTACGCCATCCATGACGCCGACAAGCTCAAGCAGGAGGCCGACCGGCTGATCGCCGAGAACGCGGATTACGCCGTGCTGAACCCGTTCTATTCGCTGGAATCCCAGACCTGGTCGACGCAGGGCTCCGAGCTGCAGAAGATCATCACGGACGCGACGTACAAGTTCATCCTCGGCAAGATCGACGAGGCGCAGTTCAAGGCGGAGGTCGAGAAGTGGAGGAAGTCCGGCGGCCAGTCGATCATCGAGGAATACGAAGCGGCCTACAAGCAGGCGGGGCATTGACATGAGGGAGACGACCTGGGCGGTCCGGACGGCCGAGACGATCCTGCAGCGGACGCCGCTGCTGAGCCGCGACAAGGGTTATGGAGGCAAGTGGTCGTACGATTACGGCGTCGTGCTGCAGGGCTTCCTGCAGCTCTGGAAGACGACGGGGGAGAGCCGCTGGCTCGACTTCATCCGCACGAACCTCGACGAGTTCGTCGCGGAGGACGGCAGCATCCGCAGCTACCGTCTGGACGAGTTCAACATCGACCATATCAACAACGGCAAGCTGCTGTTCGACCTGCATCGCGAGACCGGGGAGGAGAAATACCGGCTCGCCGCCGGCAGGCTGCGCGAGCAGCTGCGCCGCCACCCCCGCACGGCGGAAGGCGCGTTCTGGCACAAGCAGATCTATCCTTATCAGATCTGGCTGGACGGCCTGTACATGGGAGCGCCCTTTTACCTGCGATACCTGCTCGAATACGAGGGCGGGGAAGGGCTGGACGACGTGACCCGCCAGTTCCTCCTCAGCGAGCGCCGCACCCGGGACGAGAAGAGCGGCCTGCTCTATCATGCCTGGGACGAAAAGCGCGAGCAGCCGTGGGCGGATCCCGTCACCGGGCAGTCGCCGAGCTTCTGGTCGCGCTCGATGGGCTGGTATGCGATGGCGCTCGCGGACGTGCTGGAGCTGCTGCCGGAATCCCACCGCGATCGCGGAGAGCTGATCCGCATCCTGAAGGACCTGCTGCAGGCGCTGCGCCGCGTCCAGGACCCGGCCTCCGGCGTCTGGTTCCAGGTGCCGGATCAGCCCGGCCGCAAAGGCAATTATCTGGAGGCGTCGGCTTCGTCGATGATCGCGTTCGCGCTGGCCAAAGGACTTCGCCTCGGCGTGCTGCCGGAAGAGTGGCGGCCGATGCTACATCAAGCGTTCGCCGGCATCGTGGCGGAGTTCGTGCTCGAGACGAAGGAGGGCTGGATCAACCTGAACAAGGTATGCCAGGTCGCTGGCCTCGGCGGCGCCGACAAGCGGGACGGAACCTACGCGTACTACATCAGCGAGCCGATCGTGGCCAATGATCAGAAAGGCTTGGGCGCGTTCCTCCAGGCCTGCGTGGAATATGAATGGAAGCTGCTGCAGGGAGTGCCGCCGTTGCAGGCGGGGCAGGCGGCCCAGACGCCAGGCGGGCCTGCCTGACGGCGGCACCATCCCTCCCCTGGCTCGCATACGATAGGGAAGCGAGCTTGGGAGGAGGTAGGGGAACGATGATGCAACTGGTTCCGATCCCGCTCGGGGACGGAATGACGGCGCTCGGCGTCGAGGTCAAGCTGCCCAAGACGACGCTGCTCGCCGTGACGACGGACAAAGGCTACATCATGTGCGGTGCGCTCGACGTAGCTCTGTTCGACAGCAATCCGAAGCTCAAGGAGCGGGGCGTGCTGGCCGCGCGGGCCGTCGGCGTGCGCACCTTGCAGGAGCTGCTGGACGCGCCGCTGGAGTCGGTCACGGAAGCGGCGCAAGCGGCAGGCCTGTCGGTCGGCATGACCGGCATCGACGCGGTGCGCAGGCTGGCTTCGCTTTAAGCGGGCCGAAGAAATGAAAAAAGGCATCGCGTTTTCCGAAATGGAAAGCGCGATGCCTTTTTTGCTCAGCCTTGCTTCAGCTTTTCGAACAGCTTTTTCAGGCTGTCGCCGTACGGCGGGCGGATGACGCCCTTCTCGGTGATGATGGCCGTGACGTACTCGGCCGGCGTCACGTCGAACGCCGGATTGAACACCTTGACGCCCTGCGGCGCGGTGCGCTTGCCGAAGCCCTCGGTCACTTCCTCCGCGTGGCGCTCCTCGATCGGGATCTCGGCGCCGGTCGGCGTGCCCATGTCGATCGTCGACAGCGGGCAGGCGACGTAGAACGGGATGCCGTGCGCCTTGGCCAGAACAGCCACGCTGTAAGTGCCGATCTTGTTGGCGACGTCGCCGTTCGCCGCGACGCGGTCGGTGCCGACGATGACGGCGTCGATCCAGCCCTTGCCCATGACCATGCCGGCCATGTTGTCGCAGATGAGCGTCACGTCGACGCCGGCCTGCTGCAGCTCGAACGCCGTCAGGCGCGCGCCCTGCAGCACGGGGCGGGTCTCGTCGGCGAAGACGCGCAGGTTCATGCCCTGCTCCTTGGCCAGATAGAACGGCGCGAGCGCCGTGCCGTACTTGGCCGTGGCGAGGCCGCCGGCGTTGCAGTGGGTCAGCACGCCCATGCCGTCCTTCATCAGCTCGAGCGCATGCTCGCCGATGCGGCGGTTCGTCGCTTCGTCCTCGCTCTGGATGAGGATCGCCTCGTCCAGCAGCGCCTGCTTGGCCTCGTCCAGCGGCACGATCGCTTCGGCGAGGGCGGCGGCGCGGGCCTTCATCCGGTTGAGCGCCCAGAACAGGTTGACGGCCGTAGGACGGCTCGTCGCCAGGTAGGCGGCCGTTTCCTGGACGCGTCCGAGCCAGGCGCCGAGGCTGTCGTCCGGCGCTTCCTGGCCGGGCAGGCCGCTGCCGAGGACGACTCCGTAAGCGGCGGCGATGCCGATCGCGGGCGCTCCGCGCACCTTCATGTGGCGGATCGCTTCCCAGACGCCCTCGGCGTCGGTCAGCGGCAGATAGACGGTCTCCTCCGGCAGCAGCCGCTGGTCGAGCAGCTGCAGCTGGCTGCCGGCCCAGATCAGTGAGATGAGGCCGGGATACGTGCTGGCAGTAGTCATGTTGAATGTTCCTCCATTTCAAATCGCCATGCGGTCAGGCCGGCATGAGGCGGCGGCCGGTCAGCGCGCGGCTGCGGTGAGGGCGATGTCGATCGCCTGCTCGATCGAGCGGATCGAGCGGTTCTGGCGGATGAGCTCCTTGCCGATGGCGAGGGCGAGGCGCTTGGCGCGCTCGCGGACGGCGTCGTCGGGAATCGTGTCGAGGTCCGCGACATGGGCGAAGCCGACGACGCGGCGCACCATCTTGGCGCCGGCGAAGCCGATCGTATCCTGAAGCAGCCGGTCCATATACAGGTCCTGATAGCCCGGAGCGTTGGAGAATACCGGGTCCTTGCCGTGCTCGTCCCACAGCGTGCGGAACTTGGCGCTGAACTGCGTCCACGTGCCGCGCACCGTCTCGAGCAGGAACTCGCGGTACTCCTTGCGGGACGGCTCGTCCGCGCTCCAATGCTCCTGGCCGGCGTAGTTCAGCAGCAGGTTGGCGATGACCGCGCCGATGTCGAAGCCCATCGGGCCGTAAAAGGCGAATTCCGGATCGATCACCTTGGTCGAATCCGGCAGGGCGAAGATGCTGCCCGTATGCAGGTCGCCGTGCAGCAGCGCCTCGCCGCGCGTCAGGAACTTCTCGCGCAGCAGCGCGATCTCCGTGCGCAGGGCACCGTCGGAGCGGAGGGCGGCCGCCTCGTCGGCGATGGCGTCCTCGTAGTTGTTGCGCTCATGCTCGCGGTACGGCTCGTCAAAGATGAGGTCCTCCGTGATCTGGCACAGCTCCACGTTGACGAACGCCTGCTGGCGCAGCTTCTTCTCCTGCTGGCTCATGCCGAGGTCGGAGGTGAAGAACAGCGTCTGCGCGAGGAACGTCGAGATGTCGCCCGCGAAGCGCGGGTAGACGGTCCGGTCCATCAGCCCCTTGCGCAGGATGACGTGGTCGCTCAGGTCCTCCATGACGGTGATCGCCTGCTCATGGTCCGTCAGGAACACCTGCGGCACGAGCTCGGGCGCGAGCGCATGCTGGATCTTGAGCGCCTCGCCCTCGATGCGGGCGCGGTCGATCGACAGCGGCCATGATTCTCCGAACACCTTTACATAAGGAAGGGCCTGCTTGATGATGAGGCCCTTGCCCGTCGCCGGCTCGGTGATGTGGAAGACGAGGTTGAGGTTGCCGTCGCCGATCTCGCGGCAGCTCAGCTCCGCTTCGGGAGAAAATACGTCCGGGAACGAGCGCGCCAGCTCGATCGCTTCGGCTTCGCTGTAGGGATGATAACCTGGCATGATGGTTGAACCGCCTTTCCTGCTCCATTTAATAAGGATTGTCCAATTATAGCCCATCTTTTTTCGACTTGAAATAGCGGGATTTGGTATAATGGCACGAGACATGGAAGGATAAGGAGCGTGAGGACCGTGACGAACGGGGAAGCAGCGGAGGCGCGGACAGCCGAGGCTGCGCTCATGGAAGGACCGGCCGCCCTCAAGGAGTGGGCCGCCACCGTGCGGGCGCTCGAGCAGGGCCGCCAGATCGTCGTGCTGCGCAAGGGCGGCATCGCCGAGGAGACGCGACGCTTCCGGCTGGAGACGCCGGACTTCTATTTGATGCCCGCGTACGAGCATCAGCGCCGGGAGCTGCTCAAGCCGGAGGCGCAGAGCCTGCTGGACGAGGTGCTGGGCGAATGGGAGGGGCCGCAGGCGGGCGCGATCGCCATCTCGAGCCGCGCCCATGCGGCCGAGGACATCCTCGTGACCGATCCGGAGGCGCTGCTGCGCATCCGCGATCTGCATATCTGGACCGACGCGTTTGCCGAGGAGCGGCTGAAATGGAAAAAGCGCGAGCCGCTGCATGTGCTGCTGCTTCGGGTGTACCGGCTGGCGGAGCCGATCCGGCTGCCAATGGAGCCGGCTTTCACCGGCTGCAAGTCGTGGATCGCCGCCGGGCCGCCGATGGCAGGGGACGGCGCCGTGCCGGTGCTGGACGACGCCGAGTTCGCCCGGCGCAGCGACGAGATCCGCCGCCGGTTGGGAACAGCTGGCGAACATTGATTTATAACGAGTTTTATACTAAAATTATTATTGAGAATCAAATGAGAATGACCTTCCTCGCCGCGGATCCGGTCCGCGCGGGGACGATGCATGCGAATACCCGCTTGACCGCCAGCGGCGGCAAGTACTCATAGGTCGAAGGGAGCAAGGTTCATTATGGCAACGCAATTCACGATTGAAGGACTCAAGGCCGAGATCGAGGGCAAGGAAATTCTCAAGGGGCTCAGCCTGAGCATGAAGGGCGGAGAGATCCACGCGATCATGGGTCCGAACGGCACGGGCAAGAGCACGCTGGCCTCCGCGCTGATGGGACATCCGAAGTATGAGGTGACGGAGGGCTCCGCCGAGCTGAACGGCGAGGACCTGCTGGAGATGGGCGTCGACGAGCGCGCCCGCGCCGGCCTGTTCCTGGCGATGCAGTATCCGAGCGAGATCACCGGCGTGACGAACTCCGACTTCCTGCGCAGCGCGATCAACGCCCGCCGCGAGGAAGGCAACGAGATCAGCCTGATCAAGTTCATCCGCCAGATGGAAAGCAAGATGAAGGAGCTGGAGATGAACCCCGAGTTCGCCCACCGCTACCTCAACGAAGGCTTCTCCGGCGGCGAGAAGAAGCGCAACGAGATCCTGCAGATGATGTTGCTCGATCCGAAGGTCGTCATCCTCGACGAGATCGACTCCGGCCTCGACATCGACGCTCTCAAGATCGTCGCCCAAGGCGTCAACGCGATGCGCGCCGATGATCGCGCGTTCCTCATCATCACCCACTACCAGCGCCTGCTGAACTACGTCAAGCCTGACTTCGTGCACGTCATGATGCAAGGCCGCATCGTCAAGTCCGGCGGACCGGAGCTGGCGGAGCGCCTCGAGGCGGAGGGCTATGACTGGGTCAAGGCGGAGCTCGGCATCGTAGACGAAACCGTCGGCCAGGCTTAAGAGAGACGGGAGGGATTAGGATGAGCACACAACTGGACAATCCCGTCGGACGGGAATTCGCGGAGGCGCTGTCCCGCAGCAAGGGAGAGCCGGCATGGCTCACTTCCCTGCGCGGCGAGGCGGCCGAGCTGGCCGAGTCGCTGGAATGGCCCAAGCCGGAGAAGATCCGCATCGACCGCTGGAACCTGACGGCATTCGGCGAGTATGCCAAGCCGCAGGCGCTGTCCTCGGAGAGCGAGCTGCCGGAAGCGGCCGCATCGCTCGTCTCCGGAGACGGCGCGCTGCTCGTGCAGCGCGGCTCGGGCACGGTGCTGCGGCGCCTGCCGGAGGAGCTGAGCGCTCGCGGCGTCATCTTCACCGATCTGGAGACGGCCGCGGCCGAGCATCCGGAGCTGGTGCAGAAGCATCTGTTCCAGGCGATCGCCAAGGACGAGAACAAGCTGACGGCGCTGCACGCCGCCCTCTGGAACGGAGGCGTGTTCCTGTACGTGCCTAAGGAAGTCGAGATCGACGTGCCGCTGCAGGCGTTGTTCTACAATGACGACGCGTCCGTATCGTTCGCGCCGCATATCCTTATCGTGGCCGAGCGCCACAGCCGCGTCACCTACGTCGACAACGCGCTGACGATCGGCGGCGGCGCGGATGCCGTGCACCACTCGATGATCGAGGTCATCGCCGGCGACGGCGCCAAAGTCGACGTCGCCTCGATCCACCAGCTCGGCGCCAACGTCATCGACACGACGATCCGCCGCGCGGTGCTGGGCAGCGACGCCCGCATCCAGTGGGTCATCGGCGACCTCAACGACGGCAACGTCCTCTCCGACACGCTGTCGGTGCTGAAGGGCAACGGCTCCTCGTCCGATGCGGCCGTCGTGAGCATCGGCGCCGGCAAGCAGCGCATGAGCCTGACGACGCAGGCCAAGCACTTCGGCCTGAACTCCGACAGCAACATGGTGACGCGCGCCGTCATGAAGGAAGAGGCGACGGCGATCATCAACGGCATCACCAAGATCGAGAAGGGCGCGACCAAGGCGAACGGCGTGCAGACCGAGAAGGTGCTCATGCTCAGCCCGAAAGCCCGCGGAGACGCCAACCCGATCCTGCTGATCGACGAGGACGACGTGACGGCAGGCCACGCGGCGAGCGTCGGCCAGGTCAACCCGGAGCAGGTGTACTACCTGATGAGCCGCGGCGTGACCAAGGCCGAGGCGGAGCGGCTGATCATCTACGGATTCCTGGCTCCGGTCGTGACGGAGGTTCCGATCGACGCCGTCCGCGAGCAGCTGCAGCAGCTGCTCGAAAGGAAGCTGGAGGCATGAACATAGAGGAAATCAGGAAGCAGTTCCCGATTCTCCATCAAGAGGTGAACGGGCATCCGCTCGTTTACCTCGACAGCGCGGCGACTTCCCAGAAGCCGCGCTCCGTCATTGAGGCGGTCAAGCGCTACTACGAGCTCGACAACTCCAACGTGCACCGCGGCGTGCATACGCTCGGCTCCCGCGCGACCGAGGCGTACGAAGGGGCGCGCGAGCGCGTCGCCCGCTTCCTGAACGCCCCGTCCGCGGAGCAGATCATCTTCACCCGCGGCACGACCTCGGCGCTCAACCTCGTCGCGACGGGCTACGCTCCGTCGGTGCTCCAGGAAGGCGACGAGATCGTCATCACGCCGATGGAGCATCACAGCAACCTGATTCCGTGGCAGCAGGCGGCGAAGCGCTCCGGCGCGGTGCTGAAGTACATCCCGCTGCAGCCGGACGGCACGATCGCGCTGGCGGACGTGGAGAAGGCGATTACCGGCCGGACTAAGATCGTCTCGGTCATGTACGTCTCCAACGTGCTCGGCGTCATCAACCCGATCAAGGAAATCGCCGAGATCGCCCATCGCCACGGCGCGGTCATGGTCGTGGACGGCGCGCAGAGCACGCCGCATATGCGGATCGACGTGCAGGCGCTGGATTGCGACTTCTATGCCCTCTCGGGCCACAAGATGTGCGGTCCGACCGGCATCGGCGCCCTCTACGGCCGCCGCTCGCTGCTCGAGAACATGGAGCCGATCGAGTTCGGCGGCGAGATGATCGACTTCGTCGATCTGTACGAATCGACCTGGAAGGACATTCCGTGGCGCTTCGAGGCCGGCACGCCGATCATCGCCGGCGCCGTCGGGCTGGCCGCGGCGATCGACTTCCTCGAGGAGATCGGGCTGGACAACATCGACCGCCACGAAAAGGAGCTGGCCGCTTACGCGTACAGCAAGCTGTCGGAGATCGACGGCATCACGATCTACGGCCCGCGCGAGGGACGCGTCGGCCTGATCACGTTCAACCTGGACGACGTGCATCCGCATGACGTCGCCACGGTGCTCGATTCCGAAGGCATCGCGGTGCGTGCCGGACACCACTGCTGCCAGCCGCTCATGCGCTGGCTGGATGTGACGGCGACCGCCCGGGCAAGCTTCTATCTGTACAATACCGAGCAGGACGTAGACCGGCTGGCGGCCTCGCTGCTCCGGACAAAGGAGTTCTTCGATCATGCAATTGGATGATCTGTACCGCCGGGTCATCATGGATCACTACAAGAATCCCCGCAACCGCGGCACGATCGACGAAGGATCCGTGACGGTCAACCTGAACAATCCGACCTGCGGCGACCGCATCTCGCTGCAGCTGCAGGTCGAGGACGGCAAGGTGTCCGACGCCCGCTTCACGGGCGAAGGCTGCTCGATCAGCATGAGCTCGGCCTCGATGATGACGGAGGCGGTCAAAGGCCGCACGCTGGACGAAGCCTACGCGATGGCGGAGAAGTTCTCCGCCCTCATGAAGGGCGAGCCGGTCGAGTTCGACGAGCTGGAGGACATCGAGGCGCTGTCCGGGGTCAACAAGTTCCCGGCGCGCATCAAATGCGCGACGCTCGCCTGGAACGCGCTGCGCAAGGGCGTCGAGTCGCAAGGCCAAGGCAAGCCGGAAGGGCATTGACCTTTCCATCCAAGCCCCACCACAAGGAGCGTGACCAAGATGGCAAAATCGATGCCGGAAATGGAAGAATATAAATATGGCTTCCGCGACGAGCACAAGGCGATCTTCCAGTCGGGCAAAGGCCTGACGCCGGAAATCGTCCGCACGATCTCGGAAATGAAGGGCGAGCCGGAGTGGATGCTGAACTTCCGCCTCAAGTCGCTCGACCAGTTCAACAAGATGGCGATGCCTAAATGGGGCGGCGATCTGGACGATCTGGACTTCGACGACATCCAGTACTACGTCAAGCCTTCCGAAAAGCAAGGCAAGACGTGGGAGGAAGTGCCGCAGGAGATCAAGGAAACGTTCGACAAGCTGGGCATTCCGGAGGCGGAGCAGAAGTTCCTCGCCGGCGTCTCGGCGCAGTACGAGTCCGAGGTCGTCTACCACAGCATGCAGGAGGACCTGGAGAAGCAAGGCGTCATCTTCACCGACACCGACACGGCGCTGCGCGAGCATCCGGAAATTTTCCGCGAGCACTTCGGCACGGTCATCCCGCCGGCGGACAACAAGTTCGCGGCGCTCAACAGCGCGGTCTGGTCCGGCGGCAGCTTCATCTACGTGCCGAAGGGCGTGAAGTGCGAGATTCCGCTGCAGGCTTACTTCCGGATCAACTCCGAGAACATGGGCCAGTTCGAGCGCACGCTCATCATCGCCGACGAGGACAGCTTCGTGCACTACGTCGAGGGCTGCACCGCTCCGGTATACAGCACGAACTCGCTGCATAGCGCCGTCGTCGAGATCATCGTCAAGAAAAACGCGCGCGTGCGCTACACGACGATCCAGAACTGGGCGCCGAACATCTACAACCTCGTCACCAAGCGCGCCGTCGCCGACGAGAACGCGACGATGGAGTGGGTCGACGGCAACATCGGCTCCAAGCTGACGATGAAGTACCCGGCCGTCATCCTGCGCGGACGCGGCGCCAAGGGCATGGTGCTCTCCATTGCCGTCGCCGGCAAGGGCCAGCACCAGGACGCGGGCGCGAAGATGGTCCACCTGGCGCCGGACACGACGTCGACGATCGTCTCCAAGTCGATCTCCAAGCATGGCGGCAAAGTGACGTACCGCGGCCTCTGCTCGTTCGGCCGCGACGCCGAAGGCGCCAAGGCGAACATCAAGTGCGACACGCTCATCCTCGACAACCAGTCGACGTCGGACACGATCCCGTACAACGAGATCAAGAACGACAACGTCACGCTTGAGCATGAGGCGACGGTCTCCAAGGTATCCGAGGACCAGCTCTTCTACCTGATGAGCCGCGGCCTGAGCGAAGCCGAAGCGACGCAGATGATCGTCATGGGCTTCATCGAGCCATTCACCAAGGAGCTGCCGATGGAGTACGCGGTCGAGATGAACCGTCTCATCAAGTTCGAGATGGAAGGTTCGATCGGGTAAATCCCCGCGAGCCTTGTTGCAGCAAGGCTCGCGAGGCATGGCTCACTGCGCCGAAAGGACTGGCGTGCCGATTTTGTGCCGAATCAAATATTTTTTCTGGTGTAGGAGGCGAACTTTCCAAGTTCGTCTTCTTCTATTTTCGGGTTTTAGAGAAGGGACGTATCTGCGGTCGTTTTGATCGTCTTGTGTCCCATTCGCTTGGATACATGAAGGAGGCTCTCCCCCGCTCCGAGCAAAAGAACAGCGTGTGTGCCTAAATTCATAATATGCGACTCCATCTTGTTCGCAATTGCTTTGGATGGTTTCTCTTATCGTAGAAGGGGTCACGTATCCATCAAGATAGTTGTAAGTAATCGCACATTCGGACGTGCGTGTTGCCGCTGCCAGGCAACTGCTGCCACTCGGCGGATGCTTCGCCAGTCCTGATAGAGTCCGAGCACGCCGTCGTCCGAGAGGAACGGCTTGTCCGTGGCGTGGCAGACATACTGGCTGTTCGCGCTTCAGCTCGGCTAGTAAATGAGCCACATCGCCTTTGTTGGGATAAATTTGAAGAAAACTTTAAATTAGTGAATAATGATTTCTATTTTGCCAATAAATAATACTGGGTTTGATATCCATAGAAACACTCCTTTTCCCTACATACATAAGGTCAATTAATTGATCTATGTCAGAACTTATTGTTCTGAATTCGCGTTACATAGGAAAAGGAGAGAAGGAAATGAAATTGAAGAGAGGTACAATGGAACTTGTGATTAGTCAACCTGTGCTCTTAATGGCTATAGCGCTTTTTGCCAGGAGCAAAGGAATCGACATCCCCCTAATCTGATTAGGGGGACTTTTATTTAAATCTCCGATAAGCGGGAAGGTAGATCCGCGTAGAAACGCTATTTGGATCGGCTACACTAAGTTGGACAAGGCGTGGTTTTAGAAGATTGCACAATTGGTCTATGAGGCTGTTGCGAGCCTGACTGTGGGACTGGATCGCATCCAGATGTTCCATACCGATCGTGGCAGCGAATCTGACAACCGTTTGATATCGGAGGCGCTCGAAGCTTTTTGATATTCAGCGTTCGCTTAGCAACAAAGGCTGCCCCTACGACAATGCAGTTGCGGAGGATACTTTCAAGATCTTTCAAGACCGAGTTCGCCAATCAACGGCAATTTAAGAGCCTGGAGCAGCTAGACTTGGAACTGCGTGATTAAATTCACTGGTACAACCACCACCGTCTTCATGGCACGCTGGGGTACAAGCCCCCCGTTAATGTAAGAAAACAGTCCTCATAATTTTTGTCCAGTTTAGTGTTGACAATCCAATTTGGAACTCGTCGAGCGACTGGCTCTGGCCGCGGGAGGTACAGCTGGCACCTCGCTCTCAAGGGCCTCGCGCAGCATCCGCTTCAGACCATCCGCGCAGTCATGGAAAAGGCGCATCGGCTCACCGTAGGTGGCCGAAGCCGCTGAATTTGCGGTTCATCAGACGAATTACTTCAGTTGTCGGAGCAACATCCGTCATCATGTTGGACTGTAAAAATCTGGCGCTTCATTGGAACCCCTTTTTTACCGTTAATTATATAAAAGGGGGACTTCATTTGAAAAAAATCTCAAAATGGTTCAAATCTTTAATGGCCCTTGCCGTTCTTTTATTCATCTTGTTTATTTTCGCGGCTCTCTTGATTGGACTCAGAGAACCCAATCTCTTAAACAATTCCGTATTTGTTAATCAAATGGCGTTTGTTCTTGCTATAATGGCGCTTCCCGGATTGGGGATGCAGTTTTTCTCAATGATTCACGAAGACAAGAAGGTGTACGTTTCTACTTCTGTTTGCCACTACTGCAAACAGAAAGTTGATATTGAGCTGAGGGAAAAAAAGGATTAATGAAAAGGAGCGTCTCGTATTCAATTCTCCTCTTCACCTGTTAGCTCCAGTGATCGCTAGGTTTATACTCGGGAGTGTTGGGCTAGAAACGTCTCACTTCGCCATTCATTTCAGGCCTCTTCCGGCTGCTTACCGAGCGGAGTCCTCCAACGCTTCCGAGCGAATCAGCACGACGGTCTCGCCGAACTGCGCGGCTCGTCCCACCAGTCCTTGGGCTATGGTGTTGGCATAGGCTGCGTTGACCAGGTCGTTAATGCGGCCTGGAGCGAGGCCGAGCGGCAGCGGAATCGTCTCCACACCCTCCTTCCCGTGCTCCCAGTAAATCTCGCCGTTCAGCATGAAAGGACTTGTCCGACTCGTGCGTGCGGATGACGACGTCAGTGGATCCAATTTTATCTAAAATCAAGCGCATCGAAGTTTGCGGCGAGATCGCAGGAAACCGGCTGCTCGAAGTGCTGCACCGTGCCAAATAGCGTGGTTCGCGCTGAATATCACAGCGCCAACTACTTTTTCCATATCCAGCAGATCTCGCATGACCGAGTTATCATGCCGATGGAACCCGATATGCATTATTATATTTTGAAAAGTGATTTAGATAGGATCGACGCCGAATCCAGTAGGAAATGAGCGGGCCTGAAAACAGGTGTTTATCAAATTTGAGATGGAAGGTTCGAATGGGTAAGCGATAGCAGATACAGGCAAAAAACCACGCGAGGCCGCCCTGACGGTTCGCGTGGTTTTTTACTATAGCACCCATCAGCGCTCGAACATCTCGACGACGCCGAGCGGATCGAAATAAAGCGTGAACCGGTCGAGCACGACCAACTGGCCGTACTTCTCCTGGTAGTGGACGATCGACTCCTGCAGGAACGCCTCGGTCACCTCCAGGTAGTCGGCGATCTCAAACGCGTTGCGGCAGCCGGCGAGATAAGCGCCGATCAGCTCCGACAGCGGGACGAGCTT
Source organism: Paenibacillus sp. FSL W8-1187 (assembly GCF_037965485.1). Lineage (NCBI taxonomy): Bacteria > Bacillati > Bacillota > Bacilli > Caryophanales > Paenibacillaceae > Paenibacillus > Paenibacillus sp. FSL W8-1187. The sequence continues at coordinate 4,094,565 of NZ_CP150181.1, read as the reverse complement.
CTCATAGCCCCAGTTGCGCGCGAGCTTCTCCTGCTTGCGGTTGGCGATGACGGACTGGTCGGTGATGTCGCCCGCAGTCGTATGGTAGTGCCCGAGCTCCTCGGCGAGAATGCAAGCCTTGTCGGCCGATGTGCGCAGGCTGCGGCTGAGCAGGATCGCCTGGACGGCGCGCGTTTCCATATACAGTCCCTTGACCGCTTCGGGCAAGTCGGCGTCCTCGCGAAGAAGGATGGGCGTCTGCTTCAGCAGGCGTTCATATTTGGACATAACCTCTCTCCTAAACGGGTCCTCGTGTCGTTCGTTACGGCTTGGCCAGGGCGATGCGCAGCGCAAGCTTGATCTGCTCCAGCTCCTGGCCGGTCAGCGGCCCTTCATGGCCGATCCGATGCGCGGCCAGCGTCAGGATCTGCTCTTCCGACAGCTCCAGCTCCAGTTCCTGAAGGCTCGGGGAGGCGGCAACGGAGCCGGCGAGCAAATAATCCGAGGAGACGCCGAGCAGCTCCGCCAGCTGGCTGAGCTTGTCGCTCGGCGGGGCGCTTTTGTCCCGTTCGTAGCTGGATATGTTCGCTTCCGACATTTGGAGCTTCGTCGCGAGCTGCATCTGGGTCAAGCCTCGTTTGACCCGGTATTCCCGAATTCGTTTGCCGAGCGACATGGCGGTCCTTCCTCCCTTTTCCATTTCCCTCTTGCTCAAATATAATTTGGGTGTTATGCTAGTATTCCGCAAGGATGCTCAAAGGAAATTCGTCTTTATGGATGCATTATACCTTGAAATAGGCTGATAGACAACAAGGGGTTGAAAAAAGGAATTTCAATGGCTTGAACTCAAATTAAATTTGAGTCAACGAAAAGGGGCTTGGAAAGAATGGAACGACTCGAAAATCGCGCTGAAGCGGAACGGGGACGGAGACCGCTCGATGAGCTGCTGGACGAGCTGGACAATCGGCAGCTGGAAAGCCTCGTCCGCGACGAATGCCGCCGCTGGCGAGAGCTGAAGATGCAGGTGAAGGTGCTCGGCAGCTATTCGATCGGAGCCGGAATGACCGTCAGCCGCCTCAATCAGGAGGACCAGCTGCAGGACCTTCACCGCCGTCTGAAAGGGATGCCTTCTTATATGTATCTGAACGCTCGGGAGCAGAAGCTGGAGACGATCGCAAATGCGTACCTCGATCCGGACAAGCATCCGGTCGGCACGAAAGCGCAGCTGGCGGCGATCCCGACGAGAGGGAATGATCTCGAGGACGACCGGCTGCTGCGGGAGCTCAGAGGCAAGCTGGAGAAGGTGATCGAGGCTCGCGCGGGGCGGATCGGCGATTATGATGCCGTGCTGGAGCGGATGGCGAAGCTGCAGCGGCTGCAGGCCGAGCTGGAGCAGCTGGAAGAAACGATGCGGCTCGCGGAGGAGCAGCAGGAAGGGTACGGCAGCCTCATCCGGCTTTACTACGTCGAGAAGCGGACAGCCGAGGCTTGCGCGATGGCGCTTTGCATCTCCCGCCCGACGTTCTTCCGCTGGAAGCCGCAGGCGGCCCGGCTGTTCCTGCGGATTCTGGAATGGCAGCGGGATGGATAGAGGACCGCCAAGCGGCGGCAGCATAGGATGGAGATAAGGACGGAGCGAAAAAGCGCTCCGTCCTTTTTCATGCGCCGAAACGACGCGAGAAGATCAGCCTCCCCCGGTGAGACTCCAATGAGACGGAGTGGAGACGCGAAAGAGACGGAGTTGAGCCGCTGAGGCCGTTTTGACCGTGGTAAGATGCTAGTATCAGGAACGATGACAAGAGACGAGCCGCCCCTAACCGGGCGGCTTTTGTCGTTCCTGTGCCTGTCGGAGGAGAAGAGGCCGCGAGGAGAGCTGACGATCGGTCTGCACGAGAAACGGCGGGAAGCAAGAGAAGGAAGGAGGAGCTGGCATGGGAGGAATCGCAGCTTGGAGGCTGGACGATCCGGACCAGCTGCTGCGCAAGCTGAGGGAGCTGGAAAAGCGGGCGCCGATCGTGCTGGAGCGGCATCTGCTGGAGCAGGCGGAAGCCGCGGCTCGATCCGCAGCGGCTCGAATGCCGCCGGGAAGCGGCGAGCTGGCGAAGGGCTGGCGCGTCGGACCAGTGAAGCGCGCGAGCCGGGTGCTGTCGGTGGAGATCAGCCACCCGGCGCCGGAAGCCGCCCGTCTCGAGTACGGGACGGAGGGCGAAGGCGGACAGCGGGGGCGCTTCATGCTGGCGCTCGCGCTGGCGGAGCTGGAGCGGGACTGGCCCCGGCGGCTGGAGAGCGTGCTCGAGACGCTGCTCTCCGGGAAAGGAGCAAGCCGATGAGCGAAAGCTGGATCGACGTGCTGCTGGACCGGCTGAGAGCGGCGTTCCCGGATTACGCCGTGTCCGCCGGCCAGTCGGAGCCCCCGCCTGCGCAGCCGAGCCTGGAGCTGGTGGAGCTGGCGGTCGAACGGCAGCGGCTGCTCGGCGGCCGCTGGCGAGAGGCGTGTCGACTGGCGCTGATTTGCCGGTCCGCGGAGCGGGCCGACCTTGTCGCGGAGCGGCTGCTGCCGCTGCTGGCGTCGGTGCCGCTGGCGGACGGGCGGTTCGCCAAGGGCTCCGCCGTAAGCCGTGAGCTGGCCGAGGGCAAGGTCGTTTTTACTTGGAGCGTACGCCTGGACGGAGCGGATGAGACGGATCGTCCGCCGCTCATGCGGAGCTTGCGCAAGGAGGTCGAGTCGAATGGCATTTAGGAAAAAGGCGGAAAAAGCGACTGACGCGTCCCGTGCGGACGTCAAGCCGCAGCAGCAGCAGGCAAGCCTGGAGCCGCGCTTTACGAAGGCGGCGCTGCTGGGGAGCCGCAGGTACGGCGCCAGCAAGGACTTGATTTCCGTGCTGGTCGGCGACGAAGAGCGCTGCGGGCATGAGGAAGTCGAACGGCGCATTCAAGCATTCATTAAAAAGGAGGCCGACTAAATGGCTGGAGGCATGTTTACGGCAATGAACAAGGTACGTCCGGGGGTCTACATCAATTTTGCGACGGAAGGGACGGCGGTGACGACGGGCGACAGGGGCACGCTGGCGCTGCCGCTGCCGCTGTCGTGGGGAGAGCCGCGGCGGATTACGGTGCTGGAGGGCGGCGAGAATCCGCTGGAGAAGCTCGGCTACGCGCTGAGCGCGCCGGAGCTGCTGCTGGTGCGCGAGGCGATGAAGCGCGCGGGCAAGCTGCTCGTCTACCGCATCAATGGTGGAACGGCGGCCAAGGCGACGCTTGGCGGCGTCACCGCCGAAGCCCGCTATCCCGGCGTGCGCGGCAATGATCTGCGAGTCTCGGTCGAGGCGAGCGTGGACAAGCCGGGCCAGATGGAAGTCGCGACGTTTGTCGGCGGCTCAGAGGTCGATCGCCAGATCGTGCTGAACGCACAAGGCCTGAAGGCGAACACGTGGATCGTCTGGACGGGCTCGGGAGCCCTCGAAGCCACGGCAGGCGTTCCGCTTGCGGGCGGTACGGACGGCGCGGCGACGAACGAGGATTATGCCGGGTTCCTGCAGGCGATCGAGCTGCAGGACTTCCATGTGGCGGTGTATCCGGGGACGGATGTCACGATGAAAAGCCTGTTCGCGGCGTTCGCCGCGCGGCTGCGCGAGGAGGAGGGACGCAAGATCCAGGTCGTGCTGGAAAACTACGCTTCGGCCAATCATGAGGGCGTCATCAGCGTGCGCAACGGCGTCACGCTGGAGGACGGCAAGACGCTGACGCCAGGACAGGCGGCGGTCTGGGTCGCGGCGGCGACAGCGGCGGCCGGTCCGGCCGCATCGCTGACCTACGCCGTTTATGAGGGCGCGAGCGACGCTTCTCCGCGCCTGACGAACTCGGCTACGGCGGCGGCGCTGCTCGGCGGCGAGTTCGTCTTCACGGCCCGCTCCGGCTCGGTCGTCGTCGAGCAGGACATCAACTCGTATCATAGCCCGACGCCGCAGAAGGGCCGCATTTTCGCCAAAAACTCTGCGCTGCGCGTGCTCGACGGGATCGCGACGGACTTCAAGGCGACCTTCGAGAGCCTGTATATCGGCAAGGTCGGCAACGATGCGAACGGCCGCGCGCTGTTCCGCAAGGACTGCGTGAAGCTGCTGGAGCAGTACCAGGAGCTGGGGGCGCTGCAGAACTTCGACGCCTCCAAGGACGTGACGGTGGAGCAGGGAGCGGAGGCGGACGCGGTTGTCGTATCCGTATCCGTGCAGCCGGTCGATGCGATCGAAAAAATCTACATGAAAGTACAGGTGAGCTAAATGAGCGTACTGAAAGCGGGAGACACGATTGCCGGGCACTCCGGGACGGCCTATGCGACGATTGGCGGACAGACGGTGGAGATGTTCTATGTGAAGAACCTGCGGGCAACCGCGAAAAAGAACAAGGCCGACATCAAGACGCTCGGCAGCCGCAACGTGCAGAAAAAAGCGGCCGGCTGGGAAGGCACCGGCACGATGACGCTGTATTACGTGACGTCCCGCTTCCGCGAGATGATGCGCGATTACATCAAGACCGGCGTGGACACCTATTTCGACATCCAGGTGACCAACGACGATCCGGCCTCGGCTGTCGGCAAGCAGATCGTCACGCTGATCGGCGTCAATCTCGACGAGGTCGTCATGGCCGCGCTCGACGCGGAGTCGGATGCGCTGGACGAGGAAATTCCGTTCACGTTCCATGACGTCAACATCGGCGAGCCGTTCAAGGACATCCAGGGACTGGGCTGATCGGGCGCGACGGCGCCGACTCCAGGCAGAGCAAGCGTCCCGCCGATCCGCCGGCCTCATTCGCGGTCATTTGCCGGGAGCGTCCGTCACGGACGCTCCCGCTTCATTCGATTTTCCATTCCAAGGAGGAACTGTTCATGTCCATGAAGCTGTTTTTTGCCCACAATGCCGTCGCCGCCGAAACGCAGGAGGTCGTCGTCTCGGACCGATTCCGCGACGAGTCGGGCCGGCCCGCCGCCTGGAAGCTGCGCGCCATCTCGGAGGAGCTGAACGAGGAGCTGCGCTCCGCGTCGATGAAGCGGACGAAAGGAAAAGGCGGCCAGGCGATGCCGGAGATGGACTACAACGCTTATCTCGGCCGCATGGTCGCGGCTTGCGTCGTGCATCCGGATCTCAATGACGTCGAGCTGCAGCAGTCGTACGGCGTGCGCGGCGCGGCGGCCGTCGTGCGCAAGATGCTGCTGGCGGGCGAGTTCGCCAACCTGGCGGCCAAGGTGCAGGAGATCAACGGCTTCGACCGCGAGGTCGGCGAGCTGGCCGAAGAAGTAAAAAACGACTAGAGGAGGGGGAAGGCGAGTGGAATTATGCGTACTTCGCTCTCAATGAATACGGGGTGCTGCCATGGGAATTCGCAGAGCTGGGAACGCGGCGCAAGGCCGCGCTGATCGGCATGATCCGCGTGCGGCTGGAGGCCGAGAAGCAGGCGCGGCTCCAGTCCTCGCGGAGCGGCAAGCGCCGATGACGGAAAGGAGGGGGCGAAGCGATGGCGACTTTGCAAGCGACGATCCGGCTGTATGACCGCTTCAGCGGCGAGCTGCGCAAGGTGAATCAGACGCTGGAGCGCACGATTCAGCTGAGCGACAAGCTGCAGCGCCAGCTGGCGAAGCCGCTCAAGGTGTCGGTGCAGACGAGCGGCGCGCATCAGGAGATCAATGGCGTGATGCAGCGGCTCGGACGGCTCCGGCAGTCCCGCCTCGCGCTGCAGGTCCGCCTGAACGTGCCGGAGGAGGACATCAGCCGGCTACGCAAGCAGATTCAGAAGCGGCTGGACGAGCCGTTCAAGGTGAGCGTGAAGGCGGCGGGGGATGGAGCGCAGAGGGATCCAGGCGGAGGATTCGGCAAAATGGACCGCGTTACGAGCATTTTTCGGTTCGTCGCTGGCGCTAAGGACTTCCTTAAAGCGCTCCCGGAGCTTACGAAAATGTTCCTGGCCTTCCGTGCGGGCGGGCTGAAGGCGCTGCTTGGGCTTGGCGCCGCTGGAGCCGGAGCTGCCGGAGCGGGCGCTCTGGGCGCCGGCGTGCTGGGAGGAGCGGCTGGCGCGGCCGCGGCAGGAGCGTCGCAGGCCGGAGAGGGAGCACCGAGCGTCGCTCAGCTGATGACAAGCGGCCTGACGGCGGCATTCCGAGCAGCGGTGCCGTTGTTCAAAAGCTCCGTCGGGGGCGCGATGGCGCAGCAGGAGACGATCGACCGCTACTCGGTGGCGGCAGGCAGCGACGCCGGCGGCCAAGCGATCTTCGATGCGGTGAGCAGGCAAGCGCTCGGCGCGAACGTGAATCCGGCGGAGGCGCAGCAGACGGCGCTGTCTTTCCTCAAGGTGACGACCGACCCGACGCAGGTGGCCGCTCTCAACCGGATGGCGATGCGGATGCAGAAGCTGAACCCTCAGAGCAGCCTCGAAGAATCGGCCGGCGCGATGAGCGCCATGATGGCGGGCGATCCTGCGGAACTGCTGAAAGGGCTTAATCTGTCCGAGAAGCAGTTGCAGGAGAGCGGAGCCGGCAAGGCCGTCGCTTCGGGCGACATGGACGGGTTCTTGCGCGCTATGGATGGATTGCTCGCCAAGCAAGGCATGAGCGATGCCGGCTTCAGCAAGCTCACCTCGACGCCTGGCGCGAAAATGGAAGGCATCCAGCAGCAGGCGCAGTTCAAGCTCGGTCAAGCCGGCATGCCGGCCATGGAAGCGCTCGTGCCGGTTCTGGACAAGATCATGGCTGCATTCGACTCCGGCAAGCTCGATCCTTTCTTCGACGCGCTTTCTGCCGGACTGTACATCATGGCGGAGCTGCTCTCCGCAGCGGCAGATGCCGCGCTGTTCCTGATGGACCTGTTCGTCTCGAACGGGGATGCGATCGGCGACGTGCTGACCGTGCTGACGGCGGTGCTGCTGCCGCTCATGGCCGTCTGGCTATGGAGCATGGTGGCGCCGATCATGGCGATGGCCGCTGCCTTCTTCATGGCGAACTGGCCGCTGCTGCTCATCATTGCGATCATCGGGCTGCTGGTGTACGCGCTGCTCCAGACGGGCACGAGCGCAAGCCAGATCATCGGCTTCATCGTCGGGCTGTTCTTCGTCCTCGGCGCTACGATCTACAACATCATCGCGTCCGCCTGGAACCTGTTCGCGACGTTCGCGGAGTTCCTGATTAATCTGTTCATCGACCCGGTGTATGCGGTGCAGAAGCTGTTCTACGATCTGGCGATGATGTTCGGCAACGCCTTGTATGAAATGCTGCTCATGACGGAGTCCTTCGCAGGCGGCTTCATGAAGATCATTCTGGAGGGGATCAACGGAGTCATCGGCTTGGTGAACGGGCTGGGAGCCGGCATGGCGAAGCTGTTCGGCAAAGAATACAAAGGTATCGCAGAGCTGGACGTAAAGGATCCCCATGCCCTGAGCAGCAAGCTGAAGGGCATGCTGGATAAAATCGAGCCGCCGACTTCGGAGAAGGACCCCGTCCGCATCGGACGGTTGGACGCGCTGGATCCATCAGCGGCAGGCAAGAAGGGCTACGACTTGGGCAAAGGAGCGCTGGACAAAGCAGGCTCGCTCTTCAACGGGGAGAAAGATCCTCTGAAGGAAATGTTCAAAGGGGAAAACAAGCTGGGCGGCGGAGGCGGCATGGCCGACAAGCAGAACAGCATGATGGGCGGCGCAGGAGCCGGCGCGACGCCGGGCGGAAACATCCCCAACATCGGCAAGGTCAACGAGGTCGGCAGCATCGGCAGCGAGGTCGACATCGGCAGCGAGGAGCTGAAGGTGATGCGCGATCTGGCCGAGATGAAGGCGATCCAGAACTTCGTCACGCTGACGCCGACGGTGCAGGTGACGACGGGACCGATCCACAAGCAGGTCGACGTCGACGACGTCGTGCGCAAGATCGCCGCGAGCATGGAGCAGGAGATCGAGTCGTCCGCCCACGGGGTGTACGCCCGCATTTAGCAACATTACGAAGCGCAGCATTGCGCGGAAAGGAGGTCGCCGATGGCTATACCGATTCGGGTCAGCCCTCAGCCGGCCAAAGCGTTCGCCGGCATCCGGCTCGACTTTAATCACGGCACGGAGGGCTGGGAGCTGCCGGTGCTGCCGTCCAAGCTGTCGATCCGCCGAAGCGGCTCCGGCAAGGACTACAATCTGCTCGGAGCGGGACCGATCGCGACGATCGAGAAGCCGGGACTGGCCGAGGTCGAGTTCGAGAGCTTTTTTCCCAGCCAGCCCGGCCCTTACGTCGCGACCCGGTCCATCCTGAAGCGTCCGGAGCAGTTCGCCGACGACACCGGCCGCTGGATGCGCTCCGGCTATCCGCTGCGGTTCATCTATGCCCGCCATGCCGACCGGTTCGAGAATCCGTACACGCTGCAGATTCCGATGACGATCACCGGCTTCGATCGCTGGGAGGAGGCCGGCTCGCCGGGCGACGTGTTCTACACGCTTAAGCTGAAGGAATACGTGTTCTACGCGCCGGTGAAGCTGCAGGCGGTGAAGACGGCGGACGGCTCGACCGCCGTGGCGAAGGAGCCGGACAAGCGGCCGGACCTGAAGGTGCCGCCGAAAGCCTACACGATCGTCAAGGGCGACACGCTCAGCGGCATCAGCATGAAGCTGTACGACGGCGACAGCAGCCGTTGGCCGGAAATCCAAAAGCTGAACGGCATCGGCAACTCGGAGCTGAAGCGGCTGCAGATCGGCCGCGTGCTTCAGGTGCCGCCGCCGAAGGAGTGAGGGCATGCTGAAGATTGAGCTCGACCTCCGCGACGGACGGCTGTGGGACGTCACCGGCATGGCCACCGAGCTGAGCTAGAAGACGTCCCGCATCGGCAAGGCGGGTACGCTGGAGTTCTCGATGATGCGGGGGCCGAGCCTGGCGGCGCAAAGCCAGCTGCCGATCGCTCCCGGCAACGTCGTGCGGGTGAGCGACGGCGGCGTACGGCTGTTCTACGGCTATGTGTTCACCTTGGAAGAGGACGAGGATCGGGTCGTGCGGGTGAAAGCGCAGGATCAGCTCCGCTATTTGCTGGAGACGGATACCTACGTCCGCACGAACGTGACGGCGACTCAGGTCATCCGCGACCAGGCGCTGGCCATCCAGGCCCGGCTCGGCCCTATCGCGGATACGGGCCATCCGATTCCGAAGTTCAGCCAGGACGGGCAGAAGCGGCTGGACATGATTTTCAAGGCGCTGGACGAGACGCTGCTGGCGAAGGGGAAGCTCTTCGTCTTTTATGACGATGCGGGCCTGCTGACGCTGCGCGACGTGGCCGACATGAAGGCGAACGTCGTCATCGGCGAGAACAGCCTGCTGACGGGCTATTCGTCCAGCCGCAGCATCGACAGCGAGACGTATAACCGCATCAAGCTCGTGCGCGACAACAAGCAGACGGGCGGGCGGGACGTCTATATCGAGCAGGACGGCGCCGCGATCGCCCGCTGGGGACAGCTGCAATATTACCAGAAGGTGGACGAGGGACTCAACGAGGAGCGGATCAAGGAGATGCTGAAGCAGCTGCTCCAGCTGAAAAACCGCGAGCAGCGGAAATTCAGCCTGGAGGCGCTCGGCCATCCGACGATCCGCGCCGGCTCGGTCGTGCAGGTGGCGATTCCGCGCTTGCAGCTGAACCGCCACTTTCTCGTCGAGGAGTGCACGCACGCCTATTCCGGCCGCTCGCACACGATGCAGCTTGAGCTGTACGTCATCGACGGCATGGTAAAGGAAGGATGAAGCATGAGCATCAACGATTCGATCAAGCAGATCATGGCGCGCTCGCTGGAGGCGCAGCAGCTGACGAAGGCGGTATTCGGCAAGGTGACGGGGCTCGAGCCGCTGGAGGTGGCCGTCGAGCAGCGCTTCACGCTGCCGGCGGAGCTGCTCGTCGTGCCCGAGCATCTGCGGGAGCTGGCGGTGGAGCTGGGCGGGGAGCGCTTCGTGCTGCGGCGCGGCCTTGAGCTCGGCGACCGGCTCGTCCTGCTGCGCTCGGAGGGCGGCAGCCCTTACGTCGCGCTGGGGAGGGTGGAGGCATGAGCGTGCCGGAGCAGACGGGATTGGACTGGACGGCGGCGGAGGCGGTCGAGCGGCCGAGCCTGACGTACCCGATCCATTTGGACGGACGCACGGGGGGGAGGATCGACGGGCTGGCCGCGATGCGCCAGTTCGTCTTCAAGCAGCTGTCGACCGTGCGCTGGGAGCATGAGGTGTACACGGGAGAGGTCGGGCTCGAGCGGTCGAGCTACGACATCGCCGCCGCGGTCGAGGAAGCGCTGCTGGCGGACAGCCGCGTGCTGGCGGTCGAGGACATGCAGATGAGGCGGGAAGGAGACGGCGTGTCCTTGACGTTCACGGTGCGCACCGTCTTCGGCTCGTTCAAGGAGGAGGCGATGGCCGGTGTATGAGCATCAGACGTACCGCGAGATCATGGGCCGCATGCTGGCCCGGATTCCGGATGAGCTGGACAAAAGGGAAGGCAGCGTCATCTTCGACGCGCTTGCGCCCGCAGCGGCCGAGCTGGCGGCGCTTTACGCCGAGCTGGACGTGCAGCTGGCGCTTTCGTTCGCCGATACGGCGGACGGGGAGTATTTGACGCGCCGCGCCGCTGAGCACGGCGTGCGTCGAAAGGCTTCGAGCCGGGCGATGCGCCTCGGCCGGTTCTTCGGCACGGCCGGAGGCCCGGCGGAGGTGCCGCTGCGCTCGCGCTTGGCGGCCGAGGGGACCGCCTACGAGGTGGAGGAGCGGCTCGCGCCGGGGACGTATCGCCTCGTGGCCGAGCAGCCCGGCCGAGCCGGCAACGAGGTGGCGGGAGCGCTGCTGCCGCTGGACTACATCGACGGCCTGGCCCGCGCCGAGCTGGCGGACGTGCTCGTGCCGGGCGAGGACGAGGAGGGAGACGCCGAGCTGCGGGCCCGCTTCTGGCAAGCGGTCAGCGAGCAGCCTTTCGGCGGCAATATCGCGGATTACCGGGCGAAGATCGGCGGCCTGCCCGGAGTCGGCGGGGTCAAGATCCATCCCGCTTGGAACGGCGGCGGCACCGTGAAGGCGACGGTAATCGCCAGCGACTTCGCTCCGGCGGCGGCCGCGCTGGTGCAGGAGGTGCAGGCGGCGATCGACCCGGAGTCGGCGGGACAAGGCATCGGTCTCGCCCCGATCGGCCATCGGGTGACGATCGTGGCGGCGGACGCGGTCCCCGTCGACATCGCCACGCAGCTCACGCTGCGCGCCGGCGTGAGCGCGGTCCAGCTGGAGCGGGACATCGAGGCGGCGGCAGAAGCGTATCTGCTGGAGCTGCGGCGAGCCTGGGCGGGAGAGAGCCGGCTGATCGTGCGCATCTCCCAGCTGGAGACGAGAGTGCTCGCGCTGCCGGGCGTCGAGGACATCGGCGGCACGACGCTGAACGGCGCGCCGGCCAATCTGGAGCTGGAAGCCGACGAGGTGCCGACGCTCGGGACGGTGACGCTGAATGGCTGAGCCGCTGATCGGAAGGCTACCGGCGTTTTATTCGGACAGCCGCGAGATGACGGAGCTGTTCCGTTCGGAGGATGAAGAGATCGCCTCGGCGGAGCAGGCGCTGGAGCGCCTGCTGGATGACCGCTTCGTGCTGACCGCGTCCGTGGAGGCGATCCGCCGCCACGAGCGGCTGCTCGGCATTCGGGCGGACGAGGCGCAGGAATCGCTGGCATTTCGGCGCGTGCGCGTCGTCAACCGGTATTCCACGAAGCCTCCTTTTACCCTGCGGTATCTGCAAGAGAGGCTGGACGATCTGGTCGGGAAGGGCCGCGCGCTGGCGCAGGTAGACCTGGAGGCGCAGGTGCTGACGATCTCGGCCGCGATCCAGAACGCGCCGCTGTTCCGCGAGGTGGAGCAGACGGTGACGGCGCTGAAGCCGGCGAGTCTGGTCTATGTGCAGCAGACGGCGGTTGCGGATACGCTGCGCCTGAGGGAGGGCATCCGCCATCGGCGGCTGGCCCGCGAGACGAGGCTCGGCAGCTGGAAGCTCGGCGCGACCGGATTCACGACAGAGAAGGAAGAGGTGATCGTACGATGATGGAGGCTTCGCTGATCCAGGACGTGGCCGCCTATGTGGACGGTCGGATCGCCCGCGTCTCGCTCAACGGCGGCGCGGTACTGCTGACGGAGTTCACGCTGAAGCGGGCGTCGCAGGGAGTTGTCGAGCTGAGGTATTACATTCCGGCGGAGGCGGTAGGCACGGTGCATCGGATCGAGCTGCAGGATGCGTACGGCAAGACGCTGAGCACAAGCGACGTGCAGATCCCGATTGCGAGCGATACGCTGATGCTGCAGTCGATCACGGTAGAGGAGGGATGACGATGGCCAAGACGGATTGGAAATTCAACGATGTCGTCACCGAGGCGGATCTGAACGCGCTCGGCGGCGAGGTGAACGCCGCGTCCGCCCATGCGGCGTCGACGAGCGGCGCTCACGGGGCGACGAGCGAGGCGTCGCCAGGCAAGCTCATGCAGCGCGACTCCGCCGGCCGCGTCAAGGTGGCCGCCCCGGCGGCCGCTGATGACGTGGCGCGGAAGGCGGAGGTAGATGCGGCGATAGCAAGGGCAGACGCATCGACAGCTCCCCTGGCTGCGGAGCTCGAGGATCGGATTCCGACAGCCGTTACGCTTGTTCCGGGCGTGCAGACGGTCCAGGTGCCGCGTCCTGCGCCGCTTCGGATCAAGAGCATCAAAGGACGGACGCTAGTGAATTTGTTAGGGCGAGTTGGTAACTGCGAAGATTTAAGCAAATTCGCTGCAACTGGAGCAACTGTCGCTCTTAGTGCTTCAGATGTCTATAGCGGTACAACGTCCCTAAAGGTAACCGCTAACGCTACCACGGCCTTTGCTTATTCGACTCAGCAATTCAGCCTGATCGCAAACCGCTTCTACATCCTTGTCGGCATGGTGAAGAATGGGAATGCGGCATCCGGAAAAGTGTATTTGGGAGGCACGTCCGCTTCCAAGGGAGACACGATTGCAGCTACCAGCACAACTTCCTACACTCCTGTCTGGAGAGCTTATGCGCCAACATCTGGCGTCTCCGGCTTAACGCTGCAGCTCGCCGTGACTGGAGCAAACGGGCAGTACGTGTTTGGAGATGCATTCAGGCTTTACGAAATTACGATAACGGAGTATGCAGCTTTGGATGGTATGACAGCCAATCAAATCGCGGCTAAGTATCCTTACGTCGATGACTTCAAAAACGTCAACGGTATTTATATTCGTCAGATTGCTGCGCAGTCTGCTGATGATCAATATATCTTTTATCCGGATTGCCAGCTCGCTGCTAGTACGGACGGGAATGTATCTGACGAGTTGTATATGGATTCGGATGGGCGGGCGCGGGTCAAGCGACGGTTTCGGTCACTGGAATTGACTGGGGACATGGCGTGGACTTTTTTAGGAGCTGCAACAGGGTATAAGACCTTGCTCTGCAAAATTCATAATCCCTTGAAAGACACAGGGCAGGTTGTTAAATATGACGGTAAATTAACAACTCGTATTAATCAAGGCGCAAATCCAATAGGTGTCGATCAGCACGTTATAACGGATGAAAGTGATCCTTCTAATAAATCGGTCGTGGGCCTTTTTGTTGCAAATATAGATTCTGGTTGGGGCGACAACTATATACCGTCGACGGATGAAATTAAGGCGTATTTTAACGGCTGGGTCATGTATGACGGTTCAGTTGGAGCGAATTATGCACCTTTTAATGGATCGGGCAGTAAATGGTGGGCCTATCGCCTTTCATCGTGGACGCCGACCAATCGATCGGCATTAGGGGGTGGAGGGGAGAATTCGGTCCCCTCAGCTAACGTCTGGGGAAATGGTTTTGCTCCTTACCGCTTGCAGTACCAACTATCTACGGCAGTTGACGAGCCACTGAGATCTGAAGGTGGGATTCTGCAGTTAGCGGGTACGAACAATGTGGAGGTCGGTTGCGGGGGAATCGTTCGGGAACTCGCTAACATTAAGATAAATACTACGAACGGTTTCGCAGAAATCAATTCGACAGGGGCAAGTGGCACGTCCGATAGTCGCCTTTCTTTTCGATCCAAAAAAATACTTTCAATATTTCGCAATCGGACGTTGGATCGGAATTGGATTGCGCATGAGCTGGCTGATATTACCGATTACGGAGTCGACCGGGCTTACATTCGGCTTAGTGAGTACGAAGCATCCGCCGTATACGAGGTAACCTATCTTGCATTGGACACACATCTAATCGGCATCCCGCCTGCACAGATTAGCGCGGAGTACACGACCAACCTGCGGACGATCACGACCGATGCCTCCAAGGCAGCCGTGCAGCTGGCGCGGCGGGTTTCGGTTCTGGAATACGGGTCTGCGCAAGTCAAGCAGCCTCAATGGATTACGCCGACGCTACTCAATGGGTGGGGACCTTATTCAGACCAGGTCTACTCCACCTCATATCGAACTGCGCAGTATCGTCTTAATACAGATGGATCTGTTTCCCTGCGTGGAGTCATATCCGGAAGTACGGGAACTTCTACTACCGCTCTGTTTATCTTGCCTCCGAGTTGCCGACCTCTTTATCCGGAGACATTCATTGTACCTTATTCGGGAAGTGGTGTGGCTTACACCAATCCCGGTCGTGTAACAATTATGCCTAACGGCATGGTCGTAATCGCAAACGACTTGACAACCCACAGTCAGACGGCGCCGTTTTGGCTTGCCTTGTTCGGCGTTAGAATCGGAGGTTCTCAATGAAAGAAGCCATCATCACAGACCTTGACGGCCTGCTCGCGGATGTCGCCCTCGCGGACGACAGCGAGACGGGCTATTCGCCGATCTACGAGACGGCGGCCGTGGGCGGCGAGCCGGAGCTGATCGGCTATCGCGTAGCCGTGCCGGTTCCTGCTGGACTGTACCGGCCGCGCTTTGACAAGCTGGCGTACGACGAGCACCAAGAGGCGTTGAGGCTGCACTTATCCGCTGTGGCTGCTTGGGAGGCTCTGCCGGAGCACGAGCGGAGCGAATGGCCCCAGCAGCCGGATGTTCCTGCTTTTTGGGTCGAAGGGTTGACCCCGGAGGAAATCGCATCGCTGCAGTCGGGCACACATGAGATTTCTCCAGTCGAGCAGCTGCAAGCCGATAATGCCTTGCTTCTGCTTGATCTTGCCGAGACACAGGCGCGCCAAGCCCAGACGGAGCAGGACAACGCCATCCTATTGCTGGCGGTGGCGGAGCTGGAGAGCAGGCAGCGCCAGATGGAGCAGGATTATGCGGCATTGAGGCTTGCGGTTGCCGAAAGAGAGGTGAGCTAAATGGACTGGCATGCCACGATCAAACGATATTACGAGCTTGGCTGCTACTCCGCGGCGCAAGTCCGTCGTTTTGCGGAGCTCGGAAAACTCACTGCGGAGCAGGCCGATGCGCTGCTTGACACGGCTCGGCAGGAGGTCCCCGCCAGCGAGCCGTAACTCGCCGCAAAAGCCCCCCGTTCGAAAGGAGAAACCCGGCATGAGCAGACCCGAGAACCAGCTCCAGGCGATCGTATCCCAAGTGGTGAAGCTCGAGACGCTGCAGGAAGTCAACACTCGGGCTCTCGGCGAGTTGGCCTCCGGAGTCGCGCGGCTCATCGAACGCCTGGAAAAAAGCGACGAGACGGCGCGCGAGGCCGCCCAGAGGGCGCGCGCCGCGCATCACCGGATCGACGAGATCCGAGCCAGCATCGACGGCATCAAGCAGGGCCAGCGCTGGCTGATCACGACCTCGTTCACGCTTATCGGCCTGGCGGCCTCGCTGCTGGGCCTCGTTTTCAAAATACTCGAATAAAGCGAAGCCAAAGGAGGAAGCCAGATGGACTGGACGCTCATCCAATCGATGATCCATCCCGAGCTGGCCGGCGTCGTCGCCGTCTGCTGGATCATCGGCTACGGCCTCAAGCGGACGGCCGGCATCCGGGACTGGATGATCATCTACTTTGTCACCGCGGCCGGCATCGTCTTCGCCGGCTTCACGGCCGGCTGGACCGCCGACGGCGTCATGCAGGGCATCTTTTGCGGCGCCGTCGCCGTCTACGGCAACCAGCTTGTGAAGCAGACCGCGCAGGCGCTGCGCAAGGAAGACGCCCATGATTGACCTCGGCTATCCGATCGAGCGCCGCTACATCCGCATCCGTCCGCAGACGAGGCCGGGCCTTCGGCTGACCGCCGGAAGCCCGGCTTTTTTTGTCGCTCATGATACCGGCAACCCGGGCGCGACGGCCGACGCCCATTACCGCTATTTCGACCGCCAGACGGAGCGGATCGCTTCGGCCCATGTGTTCATCGACGACACGCGGATTTTGGAGATCATCCCGACGGGCACGGGAGACGACCCGGCGGAAAAGGCGTACCATGTGCAAAGGCAGGCCCCGGAGGACAACCGCCGCTTCGGCGCAGACGCCAACGACGCCGCGCTCGGCATCGAGCTGTGCTATGGCGGCGCGATCCGCTTCGAGGCGGCCTACGACCGCTATGTCGCTTATCTGGCCTATTGCTGCGCCAAGTGGAGCAAGGTTCCTTCGACGCATATCGTGAGCCACGGCCAGCTCGATCCGACGCGCAAGCGCGACTGCGAGCAGGCGCTGGCGACGGCCGGCCGCACGCTCGCCGATCTGATCCGCGACGTCGAGCGCAAGCTGGCGGCGGCCGTCCAAGCGGAGGAATCCTCCGCCCGCCCAGCCGAGCCTTCCTCCGCCGGCTCCAGCGGGCGGAATCAAGCAGGAGCGGCCGCCGATTCGGCCAAGACGCAGCAAGACGGCGCGACTGCGGCCTCTTCGCCGGCTGCCCTTTCTGCCGCCACCTGTTCCCATCTTGTCCGCTCCTACATCCAGCCGGCGTGGCACGAGCGTATCCAGGCGGGAGACAGCGAAGGCGCCGCGCACTACGCCCGCTTGGCCGAGCGCCTGCGCCGCTGCGTGGACGGAGAAAGGCTGCTTAAAAGCAACGCGCAGGAAATCATCGTCGGCTGGCTGTCCCCGGCTTGGTTCAAGACCCGCGCCAAGGGCGAGAATCCGGACCGCTTCCGCGCCATGGCGGACGAGCTGCGCCGCTGCGCGGCCATTCCCCCGAGCGGATCCGCGCTATGGTAAGATAAGGCTATCTTTTCTTCCTCTTCGAAAGGAGAAGCCGATGACTCCAAGCTCCCTTTTTCTGCTCGCTCTCTTCGCTCTGCTCGTCCTGTCCCTCGTATCGGCTCGAACGAAAACTCGCCGATCGGCGGAGCGTCCCTTGTCCTCCTCCAAAAATCCGCGTCGGAACGCGGTCGCCGAGGCCGCCCGCGAAACCGCCGGCTGGCTGGATCTCGGCGCCTTGCCGGACGCGCCGCTGCAAGCGACGGCGGCCAAGCTGGACAAAGCTTTGCCCGCCTCCTATGTCGAGCAGCTCCGGCAGCGCTATTTGACGGAGCATCCCGACTGCTCGCCAGAGCGGTTCGAGCTGCTGCTGCTGGAGCTGAAGCGCTATTTCGTGCTCTGCTCGCTGCTGCGTACCGTGCCGATGTTCGGCGACGAGGTGGACGGGGTCTGGCATGAGATGCTGATGTACACCCGCGAATACGAGCGCTTCGGCAAAGAACTGATCGGCGGACCGCTGCATCACGCGCCGGCGGCCGAAAGCGTCCCGGATCCCGGAGGTCGCGCCTGGTTCGATCTGGCCTATGCGGCGCTGTTCCGTTTCCACGCTTTCGCTCCTGTCGCCTGGGGAGCCTTTTTCCGCCATCCGCTCAATGCAAAGAGGCTGGAGCGGCTGCAGGACGCGGAGCCGCGAGAGCTGCGCTCGGAGCTGTTCCGTCCCGAAGCGGACGAGCGGCTCGTCTCCTATATGCTGGATAAGCTCCGCCGTCAGGCCGCCGACGCGCGCGAGGCTCGAAGCGCCGATCGCAGCGACTCGCCTGGCCGATTGTCCGGGAGCAGCTATGCCGATCCCGGCTACGGAGCGATGCTGGGAGGAGCGCTGCTCATGAGCTCGATGGGCGGCTCGTTCGACGAGCAGATGGAGCGGCATCTGCCGGAGGCGGAGCGCGAGCGTTCCCAAAGCGGCTGCTCGGCATCGGGCTGCGCGGGCGGCGACTCGTTCGACGAACGGGGAAGCGGCAGCTCGGACAGCGGCGGAGATGGCTCTTCCGACGGCGGTTCCTCCAGCAGCTGTTCCTCGAGCAGCTGCAGCTCGAGCAGCTGCTCGTCCAGCAGCTGCGGCGGAGGAGACTGACGAGGGACAGCGAACGTCCGGGCCGACGCCCTGCATGCAAAAGACCCCCTAGCCGCCTCATGGCGGCTAGGGGGTCTTTTCAATTTACATATAAATCTGCGTAATCTCCAGCTCCCGCTGCTCGGACAGGTCGAGGAAATCCTCGCCGACCTGGATGAGCGGGCGGAAAAACTCGCTCGGATGCGTCATGATGAAGGTTCCGAACTGTCCGTTGTCGAGCTCGACGCTTTTGCCGATGAAGTTCGGAATCATATGGCGGATGAACGTGTGGGTCGTGTGCGGATCCAGCTCGTGGAAGCTCATGCGGTACAGCTCGCGCAGCACGTAGAGCAGGTCGCGCTTCTGCTGGTAGGAGCGGGTGGAGATCATGGCGCTGTACACGTCCGCGACGGCGACGATCTTGGCGATCGGGGAAATCTCGATGCCGTCGATGCCGTGAGGGTAGCCGGTGCCGTCCATGCGCTCATGATGCTGGAGAGCGGCGGAGGAGAGGAACGGATCGTCGTAGGTGCTGAGGATGATCTCTTCGCCGTACAGCGTGTGGCGCTTGATCTCGCGGTACTCCTCGCTCGTCAGCTTCTCCGGCTTGTTGAGGATGTCCTTGGAGATTCGGCATTTGCCGATGTCGTGCAGGAAGCCGGCCTTGCCGATGCGCGCCGCCTCTTCCTCCGGGAAGCCGAGCCAGGAAGCCAGGTAGTAGGACAGCATGCCCACCTGGACGGAATGCTGGTACGTATAGTCGTCGTCCGTATTGAGCAGCAGCAGCATCGAGACGACGTCTTTCTCCATCTGGAAGCTGGACATGAGCGGACCGAACGACCGGTCCACGTCCTCTTCGCTCACTTTGCCTTCTTCCAGCGCCTTGCGGAAAAGATCCTCGCAGCCGGAGATGGCGTTCTCGTAAAGGGGCTTTATGGACGGCAGCCAGCGCGGCGGCAGGCCGGACTCGATCGTCCGGTATCCGGCGGCGACAGGCGCCTCCATCTCGACCTCCACATAGTCGATGCTGTGCTGCGTCAGCTTGGCGATCTCGTAGGAGGTCAGCCGGGTTCCTTTGGCCATGACATTCAAGCCAAAATGGTTGAAGGCGTCGCTAGACAGCAGATCGCCTTCCTTTAGATCGGAAATATGAACCCTCATGGTGCACCTCGGCAAGGTTAGTCTTGGACGGCATCGTGCCGTCTGCTACTATTGTCGGATCTGAAAGCGGGGCAATATCGTTCGTCCGACCTATTATCATCCTAGTATATCGGCATAAACGGCTTTCGCTTTAATAGGATCTTCCAAGCCTTGGATGAGCGCTCTCGAATCGGGGAAAAAGACGACCGAAATCCGCTCGTCCCGCTCGTACCGGAGCGAGTAGGGAGTCAACCGGACTTCTCCCGCCATCGCGAGCCGTTCGGCCAGCGCGGGCAGATCGAGCGGCCGGCTGCGGGCCGGCCGGATCTGCACGGTGGCGCGCCCGCACAGCGCCGCCGCCATGTCCTCCTCCGGCTCGAGAAACGGAAATTCGCGGCGTCCGCAGCATTCGCAGTCGGAGCGCCTGGCTCCGGCTACGCCGAGCGGCATCCACGAGTTGCGCCAAAGATCCAGCTGCAGCAGGTCTCCCCGCATCTCCTCGCGCCGGCCGGAAAGCCACTTGATCGCCTCCATCGCCTGCAGCGAGCCGATCACGTCGACGAGCGGCGAGACGACGCCTGCCGTCTCGCAAGTATCCGCCAGCCCCGAGGCGGGCGGCTCGGGGAAGAGGCAGCGGTAGCACGGACCGGCGTCCGGCAGCACGCTCATCGTCATGCCCCCGGCTCCGACCGCGCCGCCGTAAATCCAGGGAATGCCGGCGCGCACGGCATAGTCGTTGAGGAGATAGCGAGTGTGGAAATTGTCCGTGCCGTCGAGGATCAGGTCCGTACCCCCGAGCAGCTCGTCGGCGTTGCCGGCATGCAGGTCCGCCGCATAGGCGCGGATGGAGACGCTGCTGTTGGCGCGGCGCAGCTTCGCCGCGGCGGCCTCCGCCTTGGGTAGGCTGGAGGCGGCATCGTCCTCGTCGTACAGCAGCTGCCGCTGCAGGTTGCTGAGCTCCACGATGTCGCGGTCGATCAGCCGCAGCTCGCCGACGCCGCCGCGCGCCAGATGCGAGGCGATGACGCAGCCGAGCGCGCCGACGCCGACGACGGCGACGACGGAGCCTCCGAGCCGCTGCTGGCCGTCCGGGCCGATCGGCGCGAAACGCGTCTGGCGGATGTAGCGGTCTGGGAGCGCCGGCCGGCTGCCTTCGCTCATTCGGATAGCTCCCGCTCGGCTCCGACCGCAGCCGCGGCTTCTTCCGCAGGAAGCTTGTCCGAGGCTGCGGGCGGGACCGGCGGAGCCAGGTCCGAGAGCGGATTCCAAGGCCCCGTCTGATGTCCTTTCCACTCCGAGCCGTCCTCCCACACTTCCTTCTTCCAGATCGGAACGATCTGCTTGAGGCGCTCGATCGCGTAGCGGCTCGCCTCGTAGGCGGCCGCCCGATGCGGCCCGGAGACGGCGATGACGACGCTCGCCTCGCCGATGCCGACGACGCCGATGCGATGATGGATCGCGCAGCGCGTGCCCGGCCAGCGCTCGTCCAGCTCGCGGCGGATCTGCTCCAGCGTGCGCAGCGCCATCGGCTCATAGGCTTCGTACTCGAGCTTGACCGTCCGCTGTCCGGCGGTCCACTCGCGGGTCGTGCCGATGAAGACGATCGCCGCCCCGTGGTCGGGATGCTCGACCAGCGAAGCGACCTCGGCCGCGTCGAGCGGCTCGGCGCAGATGCGGCAGGCGGCTGCCGCCGCGATAGGAGCGCCGCTGCCGTCGCCGCCGGATACCGGCGGCAGCAGCGCGAGCTCGTCGCCGCAGCGGACGAGCTCGCCGTCGGCGGCATAAGCTTCGTTGCGGGCCGCGAAGCAGACGGCGATCAAGCCGGCGTGGGCGGGATAGGCCTCGCTCAGCGCGGCCTTCAGCTCGCCGACGGTCATCTCGGACCGGTCGGATGAGAGCTCGGCCTGCCGCGTCCCGAGACGCTCCGGCAAGCCGGCGAACAAAGCGATGCTCCAGCTGTAGCTCATGGTAGATAACCTCACCTGTCCCCGCGGGGTTTTGCTTCCAGCATATCATAAGTCCGCCAAAAATGATAAACTGATAGACACGAAACTGCAGGCTTCCGGCAGGAAGCCCGGCCGAGGGGGAAACGCGATGCTGAGGGACCGATTCGGAAGAATACACGACTATTTGCGCATCTCGGTGACGGACCGCTGCAACCTGCGCTGCCTCTACTGCATGCCCGAGGAAGGAATGGAGTTCGCCGACTCGTCCGAGCTGCTGAGCTACGACGAAATCGTCCAGGTCGTCGAGGCCGCGGCCGGCCTCGGCTTCCGGAGGTTGCGCATCACCGGCGGCGAGCCGCTCGTGCGGCCGGGCCTGGACGGTCTGATCCGCCGGCTCAAGGCGATCCCCGGCATCGAGGAGATCTCGATGACGACGAACGGCATGCTGCTCGCGAAGCAGGCGGCCGCGCTGAAGGCGGCCGGCCTCGACCGCGTGAACATCAGCCTCGACACGCTGGATGCGGCCCGCTTCCGCTTCATCGCGCGGCGCGGCGGGCTGGAGCAGGTGCTCGCGGGCATTCGCGCGGCCGGCGAAGCCGGGCTCGGCCCGATCAAGCTGAACTGCGTGCTGCTGAAGGGCATCAACGAGGACGAGATCAAGAGCTTCCTGCGCCTGTCCGTCGAGCAGCCGCTCCATGTGCGCTTCATCGAATACATGCCGATCGGCCATGCCGACGAGCAGTGGCGCAGGACGTACCTGCCGCTGACGGCGGTCATGGACGCGGCGCGCGAGCTCGGCCTGCCGATGGCTCCGCTCGAGGAGCTCCGGGGCAACGGCCCTTCGGAAAACTGGGCGTTCGAGGGGGCGGCCGGCTCGTTCGGCCTGATCCATCCGGTCAGCGACCGTTTCTGCGCGCGCTGCAACCGGCTCCGGCTGACGGCGGACGGCAGCCTGCAGCCTTGCCTCTACTGGGTGGACGAACTGAACGTCAAGCCCGCGCTCGGCAGCCGCGCGGCGCTCGAGGCGCTGTTCCGGCGCGCCGCGGACATCAAGCCGGAGAACCATGAGATGGCGGCGAGGCTGCACGGCGAGGCGCTCAGCCATAGCCCGACGTCGCGGCGGATGTCGCAGATCGGCGGCTGAGCAAGAGTGCAGCGGATAGGAGAGATGGAGCATGGCAAAGGAAATTGAAATCCGGCAGCAGCGTCGGGGCGTCCGGGCCGCTGCGCCCGAGTCGCTCTCGGCGCGCATGATGGCGGAGCAGGCCGGCGCCGTCTTCCCGCTGTTGGAGCGGGTGCCGGACGGCAGCGGCGAGGCTTTCGGATTGATCGACTGGCATCGGGGCTGGCTGGAGCAGGCGGCCGCAGCCGGCAGGGAGGACGTCGTCGCGGCGCCGACCCATGTGAAGGTCGTCGCGGATGACCGCTTCGAAGCGGTCATTTCTTGGCGCGAGGCCGCTCAGGCGGCGTTTCTGTTCGCCCGCGAAGGCGTGCCGCTGGAGCGCGAAGGGCCGCTGCGCCTCTATGTGCCGGACGGCAGCAGCAAATGCCTGAACGTCAAGCGGGTCGTCTCGCTGACGCTGCTGGAGGAGCCCGAGCTCGGCGGCGACGCTGCGTACGGCTTCAAGTCGGATTTTTCGCCGGAGGACCTTAGGAAACGCCGCTGAAGCCGCCCGCCGGCCGGCACGCAGGCGAAAAAGGGCAGGCATGGAAGGAGCGCGCGCATGGAACGATCAACGGACAACAAACGAAGCCGGCTGCTCCTGCTGCACAGCAACGACGTGCACAGCCGCCTGGAGGAGGCGGGGCGGATCGCCGCCGCCGTCAAGGACGCGCGCCGGGATGAGGGCGAGCAGGGCGTGCTGTACGTCGACATCGGCGACCATCTCGACCGGATGCGGCAGGAGACCGAAGGCACCGGAGGCTCCGTCAACATCGCGCTGCTGAACGCGGCGGGCTGCGAGGCGGCCGTGCCGGGCAACAACGAAGGGCTGACGTTCACCCGGGACGAGCTGGAGCGCATCTACGCGGGCGCCCGCTTCCCGATCCTCTGCTGCAATCTGCTCGATGCGCGCACAGGCGAGCGGCCGGAGTGGCTGCTGCCCGGGACGGTGCTCGTCAAAAACGGGCTGCGCGTCGCGCTGATCGGCGCGACTGCGGCCTACCCGGCCTTTTACAGCCTGCTCGGCTGGACCGTCACCGATCCGCTCGAAGCGGTCCGCGAGCAGGTCGGCCGCCTGCGCGGGGCGGCGGACGCGGTCGTCGTGCTGTCGCATCTCGGCTTGCCGGTGGACCGCCGGCTGGCCGAGGAGATCGACGGCATCGACGTCATTCTCGGCGGCCATACGCATCATCTGCTGGAGGAGCCGGAGAGCGTCCGCGGCGCGCTGCTGTGCGGAGCCGGCAAGTTCGGCGAGCGGCTCGGCCTCGTCGAGCTCGGCCTCGATCCGTCGAGCGGGCGGCTCGAGGCGGCCGGCCGCCTGCTGCCGATCGCCTCGCTGCCGATCGACGAGGAGGCGGCCGAGCTGCTGAGCGAGCACGGCGAGACGGCCCGGCGCGAGCTGTCGCGTCCGGCCGCCACGCTCGAGCGGCCGCTCGAGCTCGACCCGGCCCGCGAATCGCCGCTCGCGAACCTGCTGGCGGCCGGCGTGCGCGAGTGGACCGGGGCGGACATCGGCCTCGTCAACGCCGGGCAGCTGCTCGGCGGGCTGCCGGCCGGAGAGATCAGCGAAGGGCTGCTGCATGCGCTATGCCCGTCGCCGGTCAATCCTTGCCGCATGCGGCTCATCGGCCGGCGCATCCGCGAGGCCGTGGAGCAGTCGCTGCAGCCGGAGTTCTACGGCAAGGAGCTGCGCGGCTTCGGCTTCCGCGGCACGGTGCTCGGCACGCTGGCCGTGGACGGGCTTGAGATCGACTGGAGTCCGGCCGCGGACGGAGGCGGCCGGATCGTGTCGATCCGCTGCGGCGGCCGCGAGCTGGAGGACGAGCGCGAGTACGACGTCGGCACGCTGGACATGTTCACCTTCGGCGCCGGGTATTTGCCGCTCAAGGAAGGGCGGGACGTCCGCTATTTTTTGCCGGAATTCATCCGCCAGGTGCTTGCCGCCGAGCTGAACAAGCCGGAGGCGCTGCGGCGCTGCGGCGAGCCGAGGTTCAGGCTCGTCCGCTGATCTGTCGAATCGACGCCGATCGGCTCGAAAAACGCTGTCGAATCTAATGTTTTTCCTCGTCGATGTCGATAGATAACAGGATAGGATTCTAATCGTACCCAGGGAGCGACCCGTCCATGATACTGATGCCCCTAAGCATGTGCCGGCCCGGGATGAGGCTGGCCAAAAAGGTTCTCTCCGGGGAGGGACTCGTCCTGCTTGGCGAAGGCTTCGAGCTGACGAGCCGGCTCATCGAGCGGCTCCAGGAATGCCAGATCAATTTCCTTTTCATCCAGGACGAGGCGACCGACGACATCCTGATCAACGAGCTGATCAGCGAGGATACGATGCGGGTCGCGATGACGGAGATCCGGGCCAGCTTCCGGCAAATGATGGATTTGCCCCAGCGCAGGCGCGGAGCGGCCTATCCTTTCGTCGGACCGCAGCTGCGCGACGTCATGAATCGGGTCATCGACGACCTGTCCGCGCATAAGGAATCCGTCGTCATGCTCATGAACATGGCGTCGGTGGACAATTATCTGTACCAGCATTCGTTCAACGTCTGCGTCTACTCGACGATGCTCGGCATCCATCACGGCTACTCGCGCGACGAGCTGACCGTGCTCGGCATGGGAGCGCTGCTGCATGACGTCGGCAAGACGATGGTGCCGGTCGAGCTGCTCAAGAAGCCCGGTCTGCTGACGCGGGAAGAATTCGAAGAGATGAAGCGCCATACGGAATACGGCTACGAGCTTCTCCGCCATGAGGCGGGCGTGCCGGCCGCCGCCGCGCTGTGCGCGCTGCAGCATCACGAGCGGCTCGACGGCAGCGGCTATCCGTTCGGCCTCAAGGGCAAGGAGATCCACGAGTTCTCCAAATGGATCGGCATGGTCGACTCGTACGACGCGATGACGACCAACCGGATCTACCGCGAGCCGATGCTGCCGCATCAGGCGGTCGAGGCGCTGTACGCCGGCACCGGCACCCAGTACGAGCAGTCGATGGTGCAGCTGTTCCGCGACAAGGTCGCCATCTATCCGGTCGGCATGACGGTCCGCCTCAAGACCGGCGAGATCGGCGTCGTCGTCGACGTGCGGCCGAGCTGCCCGCATCGGCCGGTCGTGCGCGTCCTGCGCGACGACGAGGGCGTGCGGCTGCGCGCGCCGTACGAGATCGACATGTCGCTGCAGCTTACCCGCATGATCGCCGGCGTCAACGACGAGTTGCCCGAGGCGCAGCTTGCGGGCGCGCCGTCTTGATCGTCTCGGCAGCATCAGGCAGCGGTTTCGGGGGAGCCTACGGGCTCCTTTTTTTGCGTTGGCGGCGCCCGGCGGTTTGATTCGATCGGGAAGGGGAAGTACAATAAAGGCCAAGTGTTTCATTAATAAACGATAAGGTGCTGGATCGAACATGAACCCAGAAATGACGCTTCAACCGCTGCTGACGCCGCTGTCCCCGCAAAACGACCCGTGGGACCCGCTCGGCAGCCTGGAGCGCTTCGGCCGACATGCCCTGACGAGCGTCGAATTCACGGTCACGAACCTGTGCAACATGCGCTGCGAGCATTGCGCGGTCGGCGACACGCTGACGATGCGCGAGCCGGACAAGCTGCCGCTCGAGCTGATGCTCTCGCGGCTCGACGAGGTCGAGCAGCTGCAGACGATCAGCATCACCGGCGGCGAGCCGTCCTATTCCGAGCGGACGGTGCGCGACTATATCGTGCCGCTGCTGAAGTACGCCCGCAGCCGCGGCATCCGCTCCCAGCTCAACTCCAACGTCACGCTCGACTATTCGCGCTACGAGCTGATCGCTCCTTACCTTGACGTCATGCATATCTCGTTCAACTACACGTCGGCGGACGACTTCCATGAGGTGGGCTTCGCGCGCTCGGGCCATTCGGTGCCGCGCTCGGCCGCGGTCCGGATGTACGAGCGGATGATCGACAACGCGCGCCGGCTGAGCGACGCGGGCGTGCTCGTCTCCGCCGAGTCGATGATCAACTACCGCACCTGGCGCAAGATGCCGGAGATCCACCGGCTCATCCGCGAGATGGGCTGCGAGCGCCATGAGGTGCATCCGATGTATCCGAGCGCCTGGGCCGGCGATCTGCCCGCACTGAGCAAGGAGCAGATGCGTCAGGCGGTGGAGGAGCTGCTCGACGCGCGCGACCCGCAGCTGTGGATGCTGTTCGGCACGCTGCCGTTCTACTCGTGCAGCTCCGATCCCGCCGACCGCGACCTGCTGGCGCGGCTCGGGCGCGAGCCGAACGTGACCGTGCGCAACGATCCCGACGGCCGCAACCGGCTCAACGTCAACCTGTTCACAGGCGAGGTGTTCGTGACGGACTTCAGCGACATCCCGGCGTTCGGCAACGTGCAGGACGAGCGGCTCGACGACGTGTTCGCCCGCTGGCTGGACCATCCGCTCAGCCGCAGCGTCAGCTGCCATTGTCCGGCTGCCGCCTGCTGCGGTCCGAACCTGCTCGTGAAGCAGATGTATTACGAAGAGGTCGATTTCATGAAGCAGAAGGCCGTGCTCTAGGGCGTGTTTGCAAACACGCCTTAGCCGGCGCATTCTGCCCGTAACGGAGGCCGAACGTCATGACAACCGAGTTCCATCCGGGCGATATCGCGCTGAACCTGCTCGTCGTCGTCGTGCTCGTGCTGCTGAACGGCTTTTTCGTCGCGGCGGAGTTCGCCCTCGTCAAGGTGCGGACGACCAGGCTGACGCAGCTCGCCTCGGAGGGCAGCAAAAAAGCCGGCTACGCGCTGCGCATCGCCCATCGCCTCGACGCCTATCTGTCCGCGACTCAGCTCGGCATCACGCTCGCCTCGCTCGGCCTCGGCTGGGTCGGCGAGCCGGCGATCTCCCATCTGATCGCCGAGCCGCTGCTGCACCGAATCGGCATCGCCGACGAGACGGTCGTCTCGACCGTGTCCATCGTCATCGGCTTTCTCGTCATCACGTTCCTGCACATCGTCATCGGCGAGCTGGCGCCGAAGTCGCTCGCGATCCAGAAGTCCGAGGGCGTGTCGCTCTGGCTGTCCGCGCCGCTGCTGTTCTTCTATGCGATCTTCAAGCCGGCGATCCTGCTGCTGAACGGGGCGGCGAACCGGCTGCTACGCCTGATCGGCATCGAGCCGGCGAGCGAGCACGAGTCGGCCCATACCGAGGAGGAGATCCGTCTGCTCGTCAACCAAAGCGCGCAGAGCGGCATCATCGACGACAACGAGATGAAGCTTGTCGGCAATGTATTCGACTTCGCGGACCTGCTGGCGCGCGAGGTGATGCTGCCGCGAACGGACATGGACTGCCTGTTCACGACGCGCTCGCTCGAGGAGAACCGCGAGATGGTGTATCGGACCCGGCATACCCGCTATCCCGTGGCAATCGAGGAGAAGGACCAGATCATTGGCTTCGTGCACATCGCCGACCTGCTGACTGCGGACCGCGGCAGCGTGCCGGATCTGCGCAAGCTGATCCGGCCGGTGCTGAACGTGCCGGAGTCGATGGAGGTCAGCCAGGTGCTGCAGCTCATGCAGGCGCGCCACAGCCAGCTCGCCGTCGTCGTCGACGAGTACGGCGGCACGGCGGGCATGCTGACGGCCGAGCTGATCCTCGAGGAGATCGTCGGCAAGATTCATGACGAGTTCGACGAGGCGCCGCCGGCGATCACGGTCCAGGGGGAGGCGACGACCGTCGACGGCCGCATGCTGATCGACGACATCAACCGCCTGCTGCAGCTCGATCTCGAGGACGAGGAGGTCGATTCCATCGGGGGGTGGATGTTCCGCCGGCTGGGCGGCACCCCCGAGCAAGGCAAGAAAATCGGCTATCGCGAATATACATTCGAGGTAGCGGAATGCCAGCCTCTGCGCGTGCTGCGCGTCCGCATCTACCGCAATCCCGAAGCCGCTGCAGATCGGGACGAGCCGGCAGAGGAGAGCTAGCGCGGAGCGTCCGGAGAGCTTCTTTTCGGGAGCCCGGCAGCGGCCAGCCTCGCCGGAAGGGAGATCTGCGGGGACTGCAGCCCCGGGGAGAATGGCCTTGCCGATCAAAACGCTCGTTTTCATTGCCGTAGGCTTGCTGCTGCTGTACCTCAGCTTCACCGTCGGCGCGCCGTTCCTGCTCGCGCTTGTCGTCGCCATCTTTTTGGAGCCGCTCAACCGGCTGCTGATGCGCAAGGCTGGCATGAGCCGGCTCGCGGCCGCGGCCGCGAGCAGCACGCTGTTCACCGTGCTGCTGCTGGCGCTTGCCGCCGGCATCGGCTTCAAGCTGGCGGCGGAGCTGATCGCCTTTTGGAACCGCGCGCCGGCGATGGTGGCGGATGCGAACGTCTTTTTCCGAGAAAAGTTCGAGCATGCCAAGGACGTCTACATGACGATCCCGCCGGAGACGGCCGTGCAGCTGGAAAAGGTGCTGAACGGGCTCGCCAGCTCGCTGACGGGCATGGCGACCGCGCTCTCAGGCTCGGTTGTCGCCGTCGCCTCGGGCCTGCCGGGAATGTTCATCTTCATGATCGTGTTCCTCGTCGCGGTGTACATGTTCAGCTTCGGCCTCGACACGATGAGGGCGTCGTTCCTGTCGCTGTTCCACGAGGACTCCCAGCCGCAGCTCGGGCAGGTGCTCGACAACCTCAAGGACTCGATCTTCGGCTTCCTGCGCTCGCAGCTGCTGCTCAGCCTCGTGACGTACGTCCTGACGCTGATCGGCCTGGCGAGCATGGGCATCGACTACGCGATGGCGATCGCGCTGCTCGTCGTTGTCGTCGACATCCTGCCGATCCTCGGCACCGGGTCGGTGCTCGTGCCGTGGGCGGCCTACATGCTGCTGGCCGGCCACAGCGGCACCGCGTTCGGCCTCGTGCTGCTGTTTCTCGTCATCACCGTCGTGCGGCGCATCATCGAGCCCAAAATTCTCGGCGACTCCGTCGGCATCGGCGCGATCTCCGCGCTGATCAGCCTTTATGTCGGCTTCAAGCTGGTCGGCGTCATCGGCGTTTTTCTCGGCCCGCTCGTCGTCATCATCTACATGGCGGCGCGCAAGGCCGGCCTGTTCCAGCTCAAGATCCGCCTGTAGCCGCCTTCGGCGCAGGCGAAAAAGCCCGCTTTTCCCGACTGTCGGGAGAAGCGGGCTTTTTTGGCGCGCACGGCCTTCCTCAAGGGAACCGCCTAAGGCGACGGGGCGCGGGCCGGCTCCCTTCCGCGCCGTCCGCTTCGCGCGAACGGCAGGTAGAGCAGCAGGAACAGCAGCAGCGCGACGGCCTCGAGCGACAGGATGTACCACGGGTACGGGCCGAGATAGTCGAGCAGCGACGAGCTCGGCGGCTTGCGGGCGAGGAACATGTAGTTCGCTCCGGTCAGCCGGTTGACCGCGAACACGAAGGCGGCGATCGCGTTGACCGCTCCCCAGGCGATGAACGGCGAGCGCAGCGTCGGGCGGAAGCCTTCGACCCAGACCATGTAGAGGGCCGCCAGGAGCAGCAGACCGTGCGCGGCAAAAAACTCGAGGAAGCGGAAATGCGGAAACGCATAGCCGAGCACGGGCGTGGCAAGCGCCTGCAACGCGCCGCCGATCGCGGTGAAGTAGACGATCTGGAACAGCAGCCGGCTGCGCAGCAGCAGCATGATGACGGACAAATAAAGCGAGATGCTGCACAGCTCCAACGGAAGGGTGGCCTCCGGGCGGAACACGCCGTTCGAGACGTACCAGACGTTCAGCAGAATCTCGCAGGCGGCGAGCAGTCCGGCCAGCGCGTAGCGACCGGACGCGGGGCGGCGGCGGGCCAGCGGCCCGCGGAAGGCGAACAGCAGCAGGACCGCGGCGAAGATGAGTCCGAGGCTGATCAGATGGGCAGGACTGTAGGCGACGAAGCGCTCGGTAATGTCGGAATCGAACATGGCGACCTGCCTTTCGGACGGAGTTGGGAGGAGGCGCAGGGAGCGCGATCGCTTCTACTTCGCCGTAGCCCCGGCAAAGTCCTATCGGATGGCATCGCCAAAAAGTAAAAGGCAAGTTGGATAAGCCCCGGCTCATACGCTTTAAGGAGCAGCACAGCATCCGGCCTGCAGCCGCTGCGTCGACAGAAGGAGGCTCGGCCGGGCAAGGAGGCAGGACATGAGGCTACAGGCAGCAAGAGGTATGTTCGGAGGCGGCCAGGGCGGTTATGCCGGCCAGCCCGGCGGCGTCGCGTATGGCGCCCCGGCCTATGCCGGCGGGGCCCCTGGCTTCGGCGCCCCGCAGCAGGCTTACCGCAGCGAGGCGGAGCTGGCGGCTGCGGCCGCTTACGGCCAGCCCGCATACGGCGCGGCGGCGGGCTACGGAGCGCAGGCGGGAGCAGCGGGCGAGCTGCCGCCGCCGGGCGTGCCGGGAGCCGGCTACAGGGAATGGCTTCCCTTTCGGGGAGCATGCGATCCGTGCCCGCCGATCGGCGTCAGGCGGTATGTCATTCCGCCGAATCAGTACATCCTGTACCAGCCGACGGGGTTGCCTCAATATCCGCTCGAGGAGGCGCTGCGCCTCGGCACGCTGTGGCCGGCGCTGTACAGTCCTTATGAGCCAGGCTGCGGAAGGAGCTGAACGGATTCGATGAGCGAGGAGCAGCAGAAGCAGGCATTCGACAAGGAGGCCTATCAAGCCGGACTGAAGGAGCTTCAGGTGCTGGATTTTGCGCTGGTGGAGCTGAACCTGTACTTGAACACGCATCCGGGGGACTTGCAGGCGATCCAGCAGTTCAACCAGCTGGCGCAGAAGCGGCAGGCCGTGGCGCAGCAGTTCGAGCTGCAGTTCGGACCGCTGGTCAATTTCGGCAACAGCTATTCCCGGTATCCTTGGCAATGGAACGAGACGCCGTGGCCTTGGCAGGTATGAGCATGGACGATCGGCGCGGAGCGGCGGAGCGGCCGCCCGGCCCGGCGGAGCGGCATGCGGCGCTGGCGGCGGAGCCGGGATGCAGCAGAGCCTGCTCCCGCCCGTGTCCGCGCAGGGAGGCGAGGGCCCGGGCCGAGGCGGCGGAGCGCGCGCCGCAGGCGGCCGGGCATGGACAAGAGCAACAATCGCGGATAGACGCCAGCGAGGGGGGATGAGGGCATGTGGCTGTATGAGAAGAAGCTGCAATATCCGGTAAAAGTCAGCAAATGCGACCCGATGATGGCGAAGTTCCTCGTCGAGCAGTACGGCGGCGCGGACGGCGAGCTCGCGGCGGCGCTGCGCTACCTGAACCAGCGGTATACGATTCCGGACAAGGTGATCGGCGTGCTGAACGACATCGGGACGGAGGAATTCGCGCATCTCGAGATGATCGCGACGATGATCTACAAGCTGACCAAGGACGCGACGCCGGAGCAGCTGCGCGAGGCGGGCCTCGGAACCGACTTCGTCAATCATGGCGGGGACTTGTTCTACAACAGCGCGGCCGGCGTGCCGTGGACGGCGACCTACATCGCGGCCAAAGGCGATCCGCTCGCGAATCTGTACGAGGATATCGCGGCCGAGGAAAAGGCGCGGGCGACCTATCAGTGGCTCATCGACTACACCGACGACGTCGACTTGCAGGACAGCCTGAAGTTCCTGCGCGAGCGCGAGATCGTGCATGCGATGCGCTTCCGGGAATCGGTCGAGATCATCAAGGCGGATATGGGGCAGAAGAAGATTTACTGACGGCTGCCCGACATAACAGGAAGGCACGGACATAGAAGCAGACGGAAAAAACGCCCGGAGGCAGGCTCCCGGCGTTTTTGCGCATAATCAGGGAATGATGCGGTCAAAGATGGACGGACGATGGCCGCCGCCATGGAAGCCGCCGCCGCCGTGGAAGCCGGGGCCGCCGTGAAAGCCCGGGCCGCCCGGCCCGAAGCCGGGACCGCCCGGGCCCCCAGGGCCGAAGCCAGGACCGCCGGGGCCGAAGCCGGGACCGCCCGGGCCGTGAAAGCCGGGACCGAAGCCCGGACCGAAGCCGGGACCGAAGCCGGGACCGAAGCCGCCGATCGGCAGCGGTATCGGCAGCGGCAGCACCTCCGGATAAGGAGGGTAGGGATACGGGTACGGATAAGGATAGGGATAGGGAGGATAGGCGGGCGGTACGGGAACAAAGGACATGGGATGCGCCTCCGTTGCAATGGGATGCTACAGCTTATGCGCGGGAGGGCTGGGAGGACACTCGCCTATTTGATCGCCGGCTTCCAATAGGCAGATTTTGGCTTGCTAACCGGGACTGGAGCCGCTACATTCATGTCAACGGGCAACGATTGCCGATCATGCCGCATGGACGGGGGGACAGCGCGATGGACAGAGAGCTGCGGGAAGAGATGGATCTGGCTTTGCTCTGGGACAAGGTGGAGGAAGCGGTGTACGTGCTGGATCCGGAGTGGAGGTTCATCTATGCGAATCGGATGACCGAGCATTTTGCGGGCAAGCCGCGGGAACAGCTGATCGGCACTCTGCTGTGGGATCTGTTTCCGGCGAATTGGGTCGAGCGGGCGAAGCCCGTCTTCGAGCAAGCAGCTGCGACGGGACGCTCGTCCCGCTTCGAGGAATATTCTCCCGAGTCCGACCGCTGGTACGCCGTGCAGGCGCTGCCGCTGCCCCCGGGGCTGGCCGTCGTCTTGCGCGAGATCACGGCGGAGCGCAAGAACAGCCAGCGTCTCGACCAGCGCTATGAGTCGCTGTTCCGGCAAAATCAGGACTCGGTGTTCCAGATGGATCTGGAAGGGCGCTTCGTGCTCGTCAATCCCGCGATGGCCGCGATCACCGGCTATTCGGAGAGAGAGCTGATCGGCAGCAGCTTCGAGCCGCTGCTTCATCCGGACGAGCTTCCTGAGGCGAGGGAGCACTTCCGGCTCGCCGCTGCCGGCCAGCCTCAGTATCGCGAATATCGGATCATCAACAGCCAGGGGCATGAGCTGTACGGGCAGGTGACGAAATTCCCGATTGTCGTGGACGGGCATGTGATCGGCATTTTCGGCATGGGCAGAGACGTCACGCTGCAGAAGCGGAGCGAGCTGAAGATCCGGGAAGCCGAGCGGCGGCTGCGGTCGCTGATCGCCCATCATTCGGATGCGATTCTGGAGCTGGACAACGACGGAAAAGTGAGGGAATGCAATCCTGCCGGTCTGAAGCTGCTCGGAGCGCAGCCGGAGGAGCTGGCCGGGATGCGGCTTGACGAGCTGATGAAGCTCGACGAAGAGAGGAGAGACGAGCTCACCCGGCTCTGGGATGGCGCCGATTGCCAGATGTCTCCGCTGGCGCTGCCGTTGCCGCTGCGGAGCGGAGAAACGATTTTGGCGGAGGTGGAGTTCGTGCCGATCCTGATCCATGGACAGCGGGACGGCGCGTATTTGATCCTCAAGGATCTGACGCAGAAGCTCGAGACGGAAAAGCTGCTGCTCAAATCGGAGAAGCTGCAGACGGCGGGCCAGCTCGCCGCGGCGGTCGCGCATGAGATCCGCAACCCGCTCACCTCGCTCAAAGGCTTCGTCCGGCTGCTGGAAACCTATAACGAAAGGCCGGAGAAAGCCTACATGTTCCAGATTCTGCAGGAGGAGATCAGCCGCATCGATTCGATCACGAACGAGCTGCTCATGCTGGCCAAGCCGCAGAAAAGCATCGTGAAGCAAGTGCGCTTGGACGGCATTCTGGAAGCGGTTGCAACGCTGATGAGCCCGCAGGCGCTGCTCAAGAGCATCGAGCTGAGGCTGGAGCCGCTTCCGGAGGCGGTCGTGCTCGGAGAGGAATACGGGATCAAGCAGGTGTTCGTCAACCTCGTCAAGAACGCCATCGAGGTCATGGAGCAGGGTGAGATCCGCATCGAGCTGGAGGCCGCTGCGGAGGGTTGGCATGTGCGCGTGGCCGACGAGGGCGGAGGCATGCCGGAAGAATGCCTCGACCGGCTCGGCGAGCCGTTCTATTCCACCAAGGAGAAGGGGACGGGGCTCGGGCTGATGGTGACGAAGCGCATTCTGGAAGCCCATGACGGCACGATCGAGTTCCGCAGCCGCAGGCATGTCGGCACGGTCGTGGAGGTGTATCTGCCTCGGGAAAGCCCGCTGCAGAAGCGTCGGATCGCGGAAGCGGGCGAGCTGCCGGGCGACCGGCTGCGCCTTGCCGGGGCGGACAGGCTGGGCTATAGTGGGAAAAGCGAGGAAAGGGGAGAACCGGGATGACGGAACAAGCGGCCGGAAACGTGCGGCTCGAGCGGCCGGAGGCGATCCTGTTCGACATGGACGGAACGCTGCTGCAGACGGAGACGCTGCTGATGGAGGCGCATGGGCGCATCTTCGCGGCGCTGCGCGAGGAGGGACTGTATGCGGAGCCGGAGCCGCCGGTGGAGGCTCTGCTCGGCTGCCTCGGCATGCTGCTGGAGGACATCTGGCTCAAGCTGATGCCGACCGCGTCCGAGGCGGCCCGCGAGCGCGCCAACGAGCTGCTGCTGCAGTTCGAGCTGGAGGAGCTGGCGGCCGGCAAAGGCGTGCTGTACGAAGGCGTAACCGAGACGCTCGCCGAGCTGCGCGCGAGGGGAATCCGGCTGTTCGTGGCGAGCAACGGCCTGCAGCCTTATGTCGAGGGCATCGTCCGGCACAAGCGGCTGGAGCCGCTGTTCGACGGCCTTTACACGGCCGGCGGCCGAGGCACGGCGACCAAGGCAGAGCTCGTCCGCCTGCTGCTCGCAGAGCATGGCGTCGCCCGCGCCTGGATGGTCGGCGACCGCTCCTCGGACGTCGATGCCGGCAAGCGCAACGGCTTGCCGGTCGTCGGCTGCGATTACGCCGACTTCGGCGCGTCGTCCGAGCTCGACGGGGCGGATGTCCGCATCCGCCGCTTCGGCGAGCTGCTGGAGCTGCTCGGAGAGTAGAGCGGCCGTCAGCCGGGGAGCGCGGCTGGACGTAGAGAAGCAAGGCGGGACGCCCGAGCGCGGCGCCGGCTGCGGAAAGCCCGCGGCCGGATTGCAAACGGAAAACCAGGACGAGGCCGGGAAGCAGCTTCGTCCTGGTTTTTTGATGTACGTATCTTTTCGTGTACAGCCGCTTTGCGGAGGAGCTGCGCCTTGGGGAGTCCGTAAGCCGATTTTATCGGGTTGCAGCCCGAGGAGCGAGCTCCGGGGAGTCCGCAAGCCGATTTTTTCGGGTTACGGCCCGAGAATCGCGCTCCGGAGAGTCTGCAAGCCGATTTTATCGGGTTGCAGGCCGAGGATCGCGCCCCGGGGAGTCCGCAAGCCGATTTTATCGGGTTGCAGCCCGGGGATCGCGCCCCGGGGAGTCCGTAAGCCGATTTTTTCGGGTTGCAGGCCGAGGATCACGCCCCGGGGAGTCCGTAAGCCGATTTTATCGGGTTGCGGCCCGAGAATCGCGCCCCGGGGAGTCCGTAAGCCGATTTTTTCGGGTTACGGCCCGGGGATCGCGCCGCGGGGAGTCCGCAAGCCGATTTTATCGGGTTGCAGGCCGAGGATCGCGCTCGGGGGAGTCCGCAGGCCGATTTTTTCACGAAATCGACCTTCCTAGGCTGCCCGGGTCCTTCCGAACGGACAAGACGGATTCTGTCTACTCCCCGTTCTCCTCCGTCTGCGGCGCGGCCGCTGTGTCGACTTGCTCGGCCGACGGATCGGCCTGCTTCGCCGACGAATCGGCCTGCCTCGCTGATGAATTGGCCTGCTTTACCGACGGATCGCCCTGCTTCGCCGCCGTATCGGCCGGCGCGGCAAGAGGCTCAAGCTCCGCCTCATCCATGTCAGCGGAAAGAGCGGAACTCGCCGGCGCCGGGACGGAGCGGATCGTCGGCTTGTTCGCCGCGAACGGACCCGATCCGGCCAGCGGTCTCGGCTTGCGCCGCCGATCCGGCGACTCGTTCTCCTCGCGCCGCCCGCCAGGCGGCTGCTTCGAAACGCGTCCCTGCGCGCCGCCTGCCGCCGAGCGCTTGCCGCCGTCCGCGGCCGAGCTGGCCGCGCCGCTTTTGCCGCTGCCTGCCGCCGATCCGGCCAATCCGCTCCTGCCGCTGCCTGCGGCCGTCCCGGCCGGACCGCTACTGCCGCTGCCTGCCGCCGATCCGGCCAATCCGCTCCTGCCGCTGCCTGCCGCCGTCCCGGCCGGGCTGCGGCTGCCGCCGGGCTCCGCATTCCGGCGCTTCGAGCCGGAGCCGAGCGTCGCCGCTTCGTCTGCCGCCGGCCCCGAGCCGACCGGCTGCGCGCCGCCCAGGCTTGAACCGGTCGTGCGCGAGCCCGTCGTCCTCGATCCGGCCGTGCGCGAGCCTCTCGTGCGCGACCCGGCCGTGCGTCCGCCTGTCGTGCGGCCGCCGGACTTGCGTCCGCGTCTCGAGTAGAGGTACAGCGCGTACTCCAGCGGCTTCACGATGGCCCGCTCATAGGTCGCGAGATCGCCGCTCTGGCGGAACACCTCGCGCGCGGGCTTCGGATTGACCTCGAGCAGCCAGATGCCGCCTTTCTTGTCGATCGCCAGGTCGAGCGCCAGCTCGCACAGGCGGCCGTACTGCCGCTCCAGATGGGCCGCGACTTCGACGCCGAACTGCTCCGCCTCGCGGCGTACGGACGCGGCCAGCTCCTCGTCGCCGACCCAGGAGGAGAGCAGCTCCTCCATGCGCATCGCCTTGCCGCCGCCGTGCAGGTTGGAGGTGATGCTGCCCGCCGCGCCGACCCGGCCCGCGCAGCCGGTCGGCTCCCATTCGCCGCGGCCGTTCTTCTGCACGAGCAGCCGGTAGTCGTGGACGCGGCCGCTCGGCAGCTTGATCATGATGCCCTGCTGCACGATGTACTTGCCGCCGCCGAGGCTCCAGGAGGAAAGCCGCTCCTGCAGCGCGGCCGCTCCGACCTTCTGCGGCCGGATGATGCGCCGAGACTGATCGCGTCCTTGGATGAGATAGACGCCTTCCTTCTGCCGCTCGATCCGCAGGATGCCGCGCCCGCCCGTTCCGTTGATCGGCTTGAGGAAGACGAGCGGGAAGCGGCGCAGCATGTCGGCCAGATCCTTGTGTCCGGCATACAGCACGGTCAGCGGCTGCCGTCCTTGAAACCGGCTTTGCGCGGCCAGCGTCTTGTACACCGTCCATTTGTTGCGCAGCATCCGGTTGAGGAAGGTCAGATGGCCGTAGCGGGAGCGGAATTTCTGAAGCTGCTCGAAGCGGTAGCTCTGCTGGATGCGGCAGCGGTCGAAGATCATATGGGGAAAGGAGGTCCAGCGCCGCGACCACGTCTTCGACGACGGATCGTAGATCATCGCCTGGATCCGGTTCTTCTCGTAATCGACGTCGGCAGGCGTGAAGACGAACACGTCGAGCCCCATTTTCTTGCCGGCGACGATCATCCGCTGATAGATCGGGCGCTCCTCGAGCGCCTTGTTCTCATTGAGGTATAACGTTAAGATGCCGAGCACCGGCTGAGCCATGATCATCCCTCCTTGCAGCAGCGGGCTTTTTCGGAAGGAGCTCGCGGCCGGAAGGCCGGGAGGAGGGGGTTCGCGCCGCGCCTGCGGTGCGCGCTGCTTTCGTCGCCCCCGCCTCGGACCGCCCTACCTGGGACCGCCCCACCTGGGACCGCCCCACCTGGGACCGTTCCGCCTGAGGCCAAGCCGCCTCGGACCGCTCCGCCTCGGACCGCCCCACCTGGGACCGCTCCGCCTGAGGCCAAGCCGCCTCGAACCGCTCCGCCTCGGACCGCCCCACCTGGGACCGCTCCGCCTGAGGCTGAGCCGCCTCGAACCAAGCCGTCTCGAACCGCTCCGCCTGAGGCCGCTCCACTTCGAAACGCTCTACCTCAGACCGACCCGCCTGGGAACGCGCCGCATTGACTTGCGCCGTCTCAATCCGAGCCGCCTCGCGTAGCGCCTCCGCCCGCGCTGCGCCGTCTTGCGCGCCTTGCGCGGCAAGCGCGCCGGCGCCGCTGCGGAACACGAGCGTCGGCTTGCCGGTCGGGCCGTCCTCCAGCGCCACTGCGGCCATGCCAGCGCGGAAGCACATCTTCATGCTCGCGGCGTTGTCCGCGGCGACGCGGCAGTCGAGCGCTCCCCACGTCCGCTGCAGCTCGCGCAGCAGCCGGCTGCCGGCTCCTCGGCCGCGGCAGGGCGGCGAGACGGCGACAAGGCAGGCCTCCCGGCCTGCCTTGCGGGCAAAGGCGATGCCCGCCGGACGTCCCTGCTCCAGCAGGACGGCCAGCGCCGCCGCCGGAGCCCCTCCGCCCGCGGTCTCCAGCTCCTCCGCCCGCAGCTCCTTCAGAGCCGCTAGGCCCGCCGCCGACAGCCGTCCGCCGCCCCAGGCGGCCATCAGCCGCAGGAGCGGCTCCCGGCTGCGGGTCCATTGCTTCGGTGTCAGAAGCATTGCCTTCATGTCAAGCGCCTCCAGCCTTTCCCGGCTTCGGCGAGCGCATCAGATAGCT
The DNA here is from genome assembly GCF_037965485.1 of Paenibacillus sp. FSL W8-1187. NCBI lineage: Bacteria > Bacillati > Bacillota > Bacilli > Caryophanales > Paenibacillaceae > Paenibacillus > Paenibacillus sp. FSL W8-1187. The sequence goes on along the minus strand of NZ_CP150181.1, from coordinate 4,055,762 downwards.
GCCGTAATGGAAGATGCGCTCGAGCGATTTCTTGCGGATATGAGGCTCGTCGAACTTCATCGGCTTGGAGTTGGCTTCGAAGAACCACAGTCCGCCCGCGGCATCGACGCCGAGATCCATCGACATCTCGCCGTGGCTATGGCCGCTGGCCGACTCGATCTGACGGGCCAGCTGCACGCAGGCGCTGCGCGCACGGCTGATCAGCTGGCGCGCCTTCTCCGCGCCGAACGCATGGCTGAGCAGCTTCTCCGGATCCTCGATGCTGCCGCCGCGCGGCACATGGGTCGTGATGCTCTTGGAGCCGGCGACCCTCGCGCCGACTCCGGTGACCGACCACTGGCCGGCGCCGTTCTTTTGCACGAGCGCGCGCAGGTCGAACCGCCGCTCCTGGTACAAGGCAAGGTCGATCCCTTGCTGGGCGATGTACGTTGCGCCGCCGCTCTCTTTCAGGATACGCGCCCATAGCTTGGTTACCGTCGAACAATTATAGGTGCTGCTTTTTTTCCGGTTCTGGATGCTGAGCCGGTACGGCAGCGGCTTCTCCGGATAGACGCGGATCGTCATGATGCCCTTGCCGGCCTTGCCGCTGACGGGCTTGAGGTACAGGTACGGATGCTTGCTCATCATCCGGTCGAGTCCGCCCACGGTCGCCATCCGGCGCGTCGCCGGGATGTAGCGCTTCGTCGCCTGCGATTTCCGCAGCCATTCGAACAGCTCCCATTTGTTGAAAAAGGACGGGTTGAACACGCCCTTCACGCGGGGACTCGCGAGCAGCAGCTTCAGCTTGCGCTGGACGCGCGGCATGAGCTCATCCTCGCGCTGCGGGATGCGGTTGTAGACGAGGTCGGGGAAAGGGAACAGTCCCTTTTCCCACTCGCCGCCCTTGCCCGCCGAGTCGGCGAGCGAGAAGCCGGTCAGCATCGGCTGGGAGAACTTCAAGTAGCGCATCGGCAGCACGTAGACGATGAAGCCCATCTCCTTGCCGGTCCGGACCAGATCGGCGAAATTGGCCCGGTTGCCGCGGAAGCCGAGCTTCGGATCGGACATCGTCAATATCGCCAGCACAGGCTTGCGCGCGGTCAGCTCGGCTGAAAATCCGTACGGAAGCTCGTATTCCATCAGCTGTCCCTCCCCCGGAAGCGGCTCAGGTAGAGGCAGTGCTCGAGGATGTACTCCAGCGAGGCCCGGCCCTCCGGCTTGAGCGCCGGATGCTTGAAGATCGAGCGGCCGGGCTTGGCGTTGGCTTCGAACATCCACACCTCGCCGTCCTTGTCGATGCCGAGGTCGAGGCCGAGCTCGCCGAGCCGATGCGGGTAGTTGCGCTCGATCGCCTCGCTCATCCGGACCGCGACGCGCTTCGCCTTCTCCAGCACCTCGCCGGCTTGGCTGCCGAACGTGCGCGAGAGCGCGTTGCCCGGCGTCATGAGCACGCCGCCGTTCTTGATATGCGTCGTCACGCTGCCCTTGCCGGCTTTTTTCGCTCCGATGCCCGCCGTCACCCATTCGTTGCGGCCGTTCTTGTGCATGTGGAAGCGGAAATCGAGCGGGCAGCCCTCGATCTCGACGAGCCGGATGCCCTGCTGCACGACATAGCCGCCGAACGAGCTGCCGTGCCGCGCGTGCATCGTGCGCATGAGCGCCTGGAAGGTGCCGAAGCGCAGCAGCACGTTTTTGCCGCCGCTGCGGTAGCGGGCGAAGTAGCCTTGCTTCGGCTGGTACGTCAGCCGGTAGATGCCGGCGCCGAGGCTGCCGCCGCTCGGCTTGAAGTAGACGAAGTGATGCTTTTCCAGCAGCTCCTTGATCTTGGCGTCGCTCGGACCGGAGACGGATTCCGGCAGATGGCGCAGCGCCTCCACGTCCTTGTCGAGCAGCTTGTAGACGTCGGACTTGTTGAAGTAGCTCCAGTTGAAGAACGGGATGCCCTTGCGGACGAAGCGCTCGCGCAGCGAGCTGATATAGGAACCGGTCTCGGCCTTGCGGCTCGGCAGCCGGTTGTAGACGACGTCGGGGAGGGGCACGGTCTTGCGATACCAGGAGCCGTCGGCGTTCAGGAAATAGCCGTTCACCGTCTCCTGCGGCCAGTTGATGTCCTTGGGGGTGAAGCCGAAGAAATACGCCTTCTTCTCGCCGATGCGGATCAGGTCCTTGATGAAGCCCGTGCGCGAGCCGAACGGCAGGGAGGAGCTGACATAACCGTCGCTCAGGATGCCGACGAGCGGCCCGAGCTGCACCTCGTTCTCCGAGGCGTGCAGCATGAACACGTTGCCCGACTTCGGCACGCGGATCTGCTGGCGGAGCGCCGAGCTGAGAAACACATGATTGCCCTCGCGCTTGACCGCCTTGACCGAGGCGGTGACCGTCTCCCGGCCGAGCTTGATCTGCAGCTTCTTTTTGTCCGACAGCTTGAGCGATCGGTACAGCGGCCCGGATACATAGACGACACGGTCCTTCTTATCCGAAAAATGCACGTTGCACAAAGTAAGACTCATGATGAACCTCCTGAACGTTCTGTCGCTAGGTTGGGTCGATTTATCGCGAAGGAGCGGCCGACGATCGGGCGCCGGAACGCTCCGGGACAGGGCGCGCGCCCAGCAGGCGGGCGTAGAGCAGCGGGCGTTCCACCGCCGTACGGGCGATGCCGCCGGGAAAAGACGAGAAGGCGTCGCGGCCGGGACGGGAGTTGAGCTCCAGCAGCCAGAGGCGGCCGTCCGGCTCGACGCCGAAGTCGAGGCCGAGCTCGGCGAGCCGGCCGAAGGCGTTCTCGGCCGCTTCGGCGGCAAGCAGCGCCAGCCGGTCGATCTCGGCCGAGCAGCGGGCCGCCCCTTCGGCGCCGAGCAGCAGCTCGAGGCCGTCTCGGGCGGGCAGCGCCTCGCCGCCGCCGTGCAGGTTGGAGGCGATGCCGCCGGGACGTCCGCGCCGCAGCGCCGTGCCGGTCAGACGCCAGCGTCCGCGCCCGTCCTTCTGCACGAGCGCCCGCACGTCGAACGGCCGGCCTTGGCGGTCGCATAGCGGCAGCTGCGGCTGGAGGATGTAGCGGCGTCCGCGGACCAGCCGCTCCGTCCGCTCGGCCGCCGCCTCCAGGTCGGGCAAGCGGGCGGCCAGCGTCCGGCCGTCCCCGGCGCGGCCGCGCAGCAGCCAGCCGCTGCCGTCCGGACCGAGGGACAGGACGCCGCGTCCCTGCATACCGCCGTCCGGCTTGAGGAAGACTGCTCCCCATTCGCGCGCGGCCTCCGCGACGGAGGACGCCCCGTTCAGCAGGCGGGTCGGCGGCGCGAGCGCGGCCAGCTCGGAGCCGGCGCGGCGCAGCGCCTCCAGCTGCGCGAGCTTGCCGGGCAGCCAGCTGCTGAGCCGCGCATGAGGATGGAGGCGGCGCATCCGCTCCAGCTGCAGCTCGCTGAAGCGACGGCTGGACGCTCCGCTCGGTCCGCAGCGGTCGTAGACGACGGCCGGCAGCGCGACTTCCCGCTCCTGCCAGCATCCGCCTTCGCGGACGTAGCCGGTCAGGGAGCCCGTTTCGGCGCGGAAGCCTTCCGCGGCGAATAGATGCAGCGGCAGGCGCAGCTCGGCGGCCCGTTCGGCCAGAGCCGCGAGGAATCCGTCCTCGGGAACCGTCAGCCTGCCGGAGCCGTCCGGCCGTGGCGCCTTTCCGATCCATACTCCGATTACGCCTGCATCGCTTTTCATCGCGGGCTCCTCCTCACGGGGTTCAGCTGCTGCTGCCGGCGGACCGGCGGCGGGCTGGCGGGCCGGACGCTATTGGAAGCCGGCCAAGTAACGCGCGTATTGGATCATGTTCCGCACCGAGGGGCGGATCTTGCCCCCTTCGAGCGGCGTGTTGTCGTTTTTGGACGGCTTGGAATTGACCTCCAGCAGCCAGACGCGGCCGCCGGTATCCATCGCCAGGTCGATGCCGAGCTCGCCGAAGTGGGCGGGAATGCGCTCCTCGATCCCCTTCGCGATGTCGAGCGCGGCCTTCTCCAGCTTGGCGCTTGCGCCGGCCTTGTAGCCGGGAGCGAGGCTGCTGCGCCCGACCGCCTCCTTGACGCGGCTGAGCGTGCCTCCGCGAGCCAGGTTGGAGACGAAGTGATTGCTGCCGGCCGTGCGGGCGACGACCGACGTGACGATCCAGGCGCCGGTGCCGCTGCGCTGCACGAGCGCTCGGAAGTCGACCGGCCGCTTGCCGATGTCGATCAGCGTCAGGCCTTGCTGGAGCTGGTAGCGGACCGTCTTCATCTTGCCGCCGAGCGAGCCGTAGAACTTGGCGAGAGTCGGATACGCCTGCCGCCGGATGCCGGTAGGGGCGGTGTAGGTGGCGAGGATGCCCTCGCCCTCCATCCGGCTCGCCTTGATGATGCCTTTGCCGAGGCTGCCCCGCACCGGCTTGAGGAAGACGGTAGCGTGGCGGGAAGAGACCGTCTTGAGATCGGCGAAGCTCTTCAGCAGCCGCGACTCCGGCAAGTATTTGCCGAGCGAGGGGTCCTTGCCGAGCGCATCGAACACCTCATGCTTGTCGAGGAACTTTTCGTTGAACACTTGCGTGCCGTAGCGTGACTTGGCTTCCCTGAACAGCTGCTGGACGGACGGACGGTTCTCGAGCTTGCGCGCCGTCAGCCGATTGTTCACGACGTCGGGCACAGGCAGGCTCGCCTTGCGCCAGCCGCCGTCGCCATGCACCCAGCCGTCGATGCGCGGACCGGGACCGGCCGCCTCGGGCGTAAAGAAGTATACATGGGCGCCTTGCGCGGCGCAGGCGTCGACCAGCTCGCGGCAGAACATCGTGATCGAGCCGAACGGCCGATCGGGCTGCTGCGGATAGTCGCGGCTGACGAGCACGCCGATCAGCGGACCGAGCGACAGCGTCTGGGTGCTCGGCCGGAAGTGCAGCCGCAGCGAGACGGCTCCGTGGATGCCCAGGCTGCGGGCCAGCGCGGAGGGCAGCCGCATCGTGTCGCCCTTGCCGCCGGATACGACCCGCACGGCGGTGCGGTACGAGCCGAACCGGAGCGCGATCGGAGTGCCGGACGGAATCTTGTGATGCTTGAGGACGGACTCGCCGAGCACGATCGCATCGTCGGCTCCGTGGCCTCCTTGGGTCACCTGGACGGCGATCTTGGACTTGGATTTGAGCATCGGTGAATCTCCTTCCGGAACGAAGGGTAACGCATGGCAGGTCTAGGTGAATGAAGCGAATTAATTCATCATATGAGGACATCTATCTCGTGGTTCTAGGCGCGATCCAAGAAGGACGGGACGCTTTGTACCAGCAGCGAAGACGCGGAGCCGCCAAGCGATTGTCCTCCGCCTCTTCACGATTGCCTCGTCGAAGCCGATAAATAAGACCTGGAAATATTGATATGTAAGTAGTGGGTGGGGGCGGAACGGTTGTGGCGTAAGGGGTTGGGCGTCGTTGGGATCGTCGTGCTGTTCGGCATCTGGCTGCCGCTCGGCATCTTTTCGGAGCGATGGGGCGGACAGCAGCCATTCCGGGCGGAGCAAGGCGTGATCGATCTGGCGGGCTGGGACGGCTCCGGCCGGATCGCGCTGGACGGGGAATGGGAGTTTTATTGGAACGAGCTGCTGCAGCCGGGCGAGACGCCGCGGGGAGAGCGCTCGTGGATGGAGGTGCCGGGCGTATGGAGCGGCAGCCGGGCTGCAGGCGCGGAGCGGCCCGTCTACGGAGCGGCCACCTATCGGCTGCGCCTGACCCATCTGTCCGAGCCGGGCGTGTACAGGATCAAAAAGATGAACATCCGCTTCGCCAGCGCGATCTACGTCGACGGCCGGCTCGTGCTCGAGGACGGCAAGCCCGCCCTTTCGGCGGAAGCTTACGTTCCGGGCAACTCTCCCGGCCTGGCGGTCGTCGAGATCAAGGGCTCGGAGGCGGAGATCATCGTGCACGCGGCCAATTACGATTATATTGATGCGGGCGTGCCGATGTCGCTCTATTTCGGCAAGGAGGAGGCGATCAACGCAGCCCATGAGCGCAGCCTGATCCGCGAGTCGGCGATGGCGGTCGTGCTGGCGGTCATCGGGCTTATCCATCTCGTGCTGTTCGCGGCGGTATGGCTGTACGGACAGCGCGACGAGCCGCTGCTGCTGTTCGGCCTCACCTGCGTGACGATGGCCGTCTTCAACGGCTTGCTCGGAGAGCGGCCGCTTGCCCTGCTGCTGGACGGGCTTTCCTTCCAGACGCTGTATACGATCAAGGACATGAGCGCGCTGGCCGGCTTTCTCGTCTCGCTCTACCTGATGATGCTGCTCCAAGGGAAAGGGGCGGACCGGCGGCTGACGAAGCTGTTCGCGCTCCTGCTGCTGGGCAGCCTGGTGCTGTTCCCGTTCCTCAGCATCCGCGAGTACCTCCCCTTGTACCGCGTCACGATCCTGCTCGAGCATGTGCTGATGGCCCGGGTGCTGTGGAGCGCTGCGGCGCGGCATGTCGCCGCTCCTCGCGGCCAGCGCTACGAGTCGCTGCTGCTGCTGCTCGCCGTGCTGCTGCTCAACCTGTATTCCTACGGCTGCCTGCTGTTCGGCATGTCGATGCTGGGCTCCCTGCTGATCAGCCAGATCTATCTGATTCTGTTCAGCCTCGTCGTGTTTCTCGTCATCGTCTACCGCTTCTACGGGGCGTTCCGCGACATGGAGCGCATGCATCGCAAGCTGCTGCGGCTCGATCGGCAAAAGGATGAGTTCCTCTCGTCGACGACCTACCAGCTCAAAGCTCCGCTGCAGGACATCGTGCATCTGGCGGACAGCCTGGCGCATGCCGGCGGGCCTGCTCCCGGCTCCGCGCGCAGCCTTGCGCTGATCGCCGGCACGGGCCGTCGTCTCGGCTATCTCGTGCAGGATCTGCATGACTTCTCCCGCCTCAAGCATGAGGACATCGTGCCGGAGCCGCGCAACCTCGATCTCCGCTCCGCGGTCGGCTCGGTGCTGGAGCTGCATCGCTTCCTGCTGAGCGGCAGGCTGATCGAGCTGGCGAACGGAGTTCCGGAAACGCTGGCGGCTGTTTATGCGGACGAGGATCGGCTCGAGCAGATTCTGCACCGGCTGGTCGAGCGGGCGGCGCTGCGGGCGGAAGAAGGCCGGATCGAGGTGACGGCCGAGGAGGAGCTCGGCTTCGCGGTCGTGACCGTCGATTTCGACGGCCGGCCGAGGCCCGCTCCGGATCCGGATGTCGCGCCATGCCTCGCCGCCGCAGACGGGGAAGCTGCCGATCTCGCGCTGTCGATCACGCGCCGGCTGATCGAGCTGCAGGGCGGACTGGCGCTTCAGCCGCTGCCGGGCAAGGAAGGACGCTCCTTCCGCTTCTCCCTGCTGCTGGAGAAAAATCCTGCCGCTTCCCGCAAGGCCGCCTGGCCGGCCGCAGGGGAGGCGGCGGCGGCCTCCGAAACGCCTGTCGCCCTTGCCGGCGGCAGCAAGGGCCAGACGGTCGTGCTCGTCGCCGAGCCGGACGCTGCCAGCCGGCATGCGGTGTGCCAGCTGCTTGCCCAGGAAGGGCTGCGGGCCGTGAGCGTCCGCTCCGCGGAGCAGGCGCGCGCGGCGCTTGCGCTGGAGGGGGAGCTGAGCCTCGTGCTGCTTGGCGTCTCGCTCGCGGACGGCAGCGGCTTCGATGCGCTCGAGCAGCTGCGGGGCCGCTTCTCGCCCTCTGAGCTGCCGGTGCTCATGCTGACCGGGCGCAGGCGCGAGGAGGAGCGCAGGCTCGCTCTCGACCTGGGCGCCAACGACTACATCTCCAAGCCGTTCGAGGCGGAGGAGCTGCTGGCGCGAGTCCGCAGCCTCGTCAAGCTGCGGCAGTCCGTCCGCGAGGCGCGAGAGCGGGAAATCGCCTTCCTGCGCTCCCAGATCAACCCTCACTTCCTCTACAATGCGCTCGGGGCGATCGCCGAGCTATGCGTGGAGGAGCCGGAAAAGGCGGAGCGGCTGACGCTCCATCTGTCGGGCTATCTGCGGGGCAGCTTCGACTTCGGCCAGCGGGACGGCATGTCGACGCTCGGCGCGGAGCTGAGGCTGATCGAGGCGTATACCGAGATCGAGAAGGCCCGCTTCGGCTCGCGGCTCCAGGTGACGCTGCGCTGCGAGGCCGATCCGGCGCTGCGGTTTCCGCCGCTGCTGCTGCAGCCGCTCGTGGAGAACGCGATCCGGCACGGCCTGCTGTCGAGGCCGCAGGGCGGCGAGGTGAAGGTGACGGTGGTCGAGCGCGAAGGCTATGTGCATGCGGCGGTGGAGGACGACGGAGCCGGCTTCGACGCGCAGGCGATGCTGTTCCGGCTCGAGCAGCCGGAGCGCATCGGCGGCGTCGGCTTGTGGAACGTGAGCGAGCGGCTGCGGCTGCTGTACGGGGAGCGGCTCGGCATGGACAGCCGCACGGGCTTCGGCTCGCGGCTGACGTTCCGCATTCCGGCGTCGAGCCGGACGAGCGAACCGAAAGAAGGAGGATGACCGATGCTGAGAGCGATCATCGTGGACGACGAGGAGCTGTCGATGCGCAGGCTGGCGAGAATCGCCGGCGAGCTGGGGGGCGTGGAGATCGCCGCGACCTTTTTCCATCCGTCCGAGGCCTGCGCCTACGTCCGGGATCATCACGTCGACGTGGCGTTCCTCGACATCAACATGCCGGAGATCGACGGCATGGAGCTCGGGCTGCGGCTGAGGCAGCTGCGGGAGCCGCTGCAGATCGTCTTTGTCAGCGGGTATGACCGCTATGCGGTCGACGCCTTCGAGCAGGACGCGGTGGATTATGTGCTCAAGCCGGTCAACGCGGAGCGGCTCGCCAAGACGCTCGAGCGGCTGAGCCGGCGCGCGCGTCCGCCCCAGCCGCCTCCGTCGGCGCCGAAGCTCGGCGTGCGGATGTTCGGCGGCCTCCGCTTTTTCCGCACGGACGGCCCCGGACGCGAGACGCCGATCAAGCTGCGCAGCCCGAAGACCGAGGAGCTGTTCGCCTATCTGCTGTGCAAGGGGACGGCGAGCCGGGAGGAGGTCGCCGACACGCTCTGGCGCGGGCTGGAGCCGGACAAGGCGGCCAAGAACATCAACTCGACGCTCTACTACATCCGCAAGTCACTGGCCGAGGCCGGGCTGGAGCCGCTGCTGCTGGCCGGGCGCTACGACATCCGGATCGACGCCGCGAGGGTCGACTGCGACCTGTACGAGTACGAGCGGCTCGTCCAGCGCATCCGCGCCGAGGCGGCGCCGGACGCGCGGCAGTTCGATCAGGCGGAGGCCGCGGCTCCGGGAGGCTTCCTTCAGGGCAGGCTGTACGAATGGGCGGCGGAGCTGTCCCGGCGGCTGGAGCGGGAGCGCATGGAGCGGCTGGAGGGCAAGGCGCGGCTGCTCGTGCGGGACGGCAAGCCGGCGGCGGCGTTTCCGCTGTTCGAGCAGATGCTCGAGCTCGATCCGCTGCGCGAGGACATCCACGAGGAGCTGATCCGGCATTATTTGTTTCTCGGCCGCACGCATGACGCGGCCAAGCAGTACCGGGAGCTGGAGGAGCGGCTCGCCCGCGAGCTGGGCACTGCTCCCGCCCGGCCCTTCGCCTCCTACGTCGGCTTCGCCCATTTCTAATCCTTCAAAAAAGGGGCTGTCCCGAAAGCAAATGGAGACATCCCAAAATCTCAAAAAACAGCAAAGACCTCGGATGAAGCATGAAGCCAGTTGCCTCGGCTCCATTTCCATTCGGGGTTTTTGTGCATACACAGCTGGCTTTCTTCAGTAGAATGCGGGCAAGGGAAAGCGCCCCGGCCTCCAAGCCTACTTTTAGTAAGCCGCGAAGCAGGAACCCCCGGAACCCCCGGAACCCCCGGAACCCCCGGTTGTTTTTCAGTTGTCCAAACACACTTTCCGGCTCATGAATCCTCCGGACGGAAAGGGCGTGTCCTTCTTCACGGGAGAGTTTATCGCGCTCCTTCTTCTTTGGCATCATGTACTGCGGGCTGACGCTGATTTCTCGGTTTCCTTCCGCTTCCGTGCAGGCTGGTTTCCGGCGAATCGAATCCAAGGCACAATTCTGCCTTGGATGGCCCGGTTCCCGGCCGGAGAGCCGAAACCAAGGCACAATTCTGCCTTGGATGGCCCGGCTCCCGTCCGGAGGGCCGGAACCAAGGCACAATTCTGCCTTGGATGGCCCGGTTCCCGGCCGGAGAGCCGGAACCAAGGCACAATTCTGCCTTGGATGGCCCGGCTCCCGGCCGGCGAGCCGAATCCAAGGCACAATTCTGCCTTGGATGGCCCGCTTCCCGGCCGGCGTCTACTCCTCCCGGAAGAGGAAGTTTTTTTGTGTTAACCCATTTAGAAGAGGGTGTCCCTAAGCCAAGGCTGTCGGGACACCCTCTCTTTTTGCGCTTGTTTATCGGCTGTTTATTTTTCGTTTATTCCCTTTTCTTAGAATCGTCTCAGAATATGTCGAATCATCGGGACGTTCGTCTCAGTTCGACAAGGGGATAAGGGGGGCAACAATGTGTTGCTGCGCAAAAAAGGCAAGCGGGGACTTGGGCTGCTGCTGGCGGCGAGCCTGCTCGCGGGAGCGGCGTCCGGAGGCTGGGTGAAGCCGGCCGAGGCGGCCGCGGCGGACATCGAGGTCAAGCAGAAGTTCGGCAACCGGATCGGGAACCTCAGCTACGGGGCTGAGAACGCGTTCGGCAACTTTTACAACAACATGGAAAGCGGCTTCTACATGGAGCATGATTCGTCTACGTCGGCCGACTGGGGCGCCGGCGACGTCTTCACGGACGAGTCGGGCGCGACCTATACGCTGCGCGTAGGAGAGAACCCTCTGCTGTCGGCGATGGCCCAAAGCGGCCATGCGACGTTTAAGATCGGCTTCGCCGTGCTGCGCAAGCATTACGGCGTCTTTTCCGGCTCCGAGAATTCCAGCATCACCGTGACCGTGAACGGCCGGGAGCTGATGCACTACGATACGGACGACACGAGCGGAAGCACGCAGATCTACAACAAGTCGGAGCAAGAGACGCTGACGCCGGGCGCGGTCATCAAGATCCGCATCTTCGGCCAGGACGACGACGACGGCCCGACCGGCGTGCGCGGCCTGTACATCCTGTTCGAGGACAAGCAGCGTCCCGTGCTGGAGGACTATACGTTCACCGGCAACGGGGCGACGCGCTTGAACACCGAGATCAACCAGACCGAGCTCTACGTCAAAAAGAACGAGTTCGTCGACCTCGCCTACAACTTCAGCGAGCCGATCCGGCCGACCGCCGTATCGGCGGGCTTCTCGGACTACTTCCTGAGGCATCCGCTGTTCGTCAACCAGGCCAATACCGGCTTGCCGGCGGAGGGCCAGCAGCAGTACCTGCAGAACACGACGTACAGCGCGGCCAACCTCGGCACCTACCACGACCGGCTCGCCTATCGCTACGTCGCCTCGGCGTACCACAACAGCGGCAACCTGCCGCTCGAGCCGAGGGTCGACACGAGCACGCTGAACGCGCTGCCGATGGACCTCTCGCTCAAGGAGAAGCTCGAGCAGGCCGTGCTGGCGGACGCCGCCGGCAACGTCGCCTCGATGCGCTTCCCCAACAAGGCGAGCGCGGGGAGCCTGCCGGTCGTCGTCTCTGCCGGCCGCGCCGTCGATCCGTTCGACTACAAGTCCGGCGGCTACCGCGTCATCGTCGACGCGGTGCGTCCGAAGTACACGAAAAGCGGAAACGGCATCCAGCCGGAAATTCTGACCGGCACGACGCTGAACAAAGGCGACGTCATCGACTTCAGCGTGCAGCTCACCGAGCCGGGTATCGTCAATCGGCTGTGGGAAGGGCAGGAGAACGGCACGTACCTGCTGTTCAACAACGGCATGCGCGCCTACTACGTCTCCGGCTACAGCAAGTCGGTATGGAAATTCCGGGCGACGATTGGCGATTCCGTGGACCTCGAGACGCCGCTGCTCAAGGTCGTCTCGCTGTCCCATGACCGCAAGACGCCGCAGACATCCGATCTCGAGGTCATCCAGGACTATGCGGGCAACCTGCTCATCCAGCCGGCAAATTTCCAGGAAACCTATGCCAATGCGCCGCTTGATCTGGAGCCGTCGCTCGTAAACTCCAAAATCGACTGGGCCAATCTCATGATCGACAATACGAAGCCGATCATCGGCTACCGCTACGAGCAGGGCGGAGCTACGGGCTCGACCTACGCCAAGGACGGCAAAGCGACGATCGACGCCAACGATCCATCCCTGCTCGTGCCTCCGCTCGATCCGTCCGTCCCTGACCGCGGGCTGGAGCGTCCGAGCCGCGGCATCTACCGGCCGAGCAACATGAGCGCCGAGGCGTCGCCGTCGATCGGCCTCGTTTATTACACGTGGAGCCAGTCGCCGGCCGATCCGCTCGCGGGCAAGGAAAGCGACCATTTCGCCGCGATCAAGCGCTACTCGCTGTCGGCCAAGCAGCCTGCGGAGGAGCTGTATCCGGAGATGACCGGCCTCACGCTGTCGGTGACGAACAACAAGACGAACCTGATCGCGCCGCCGCCCGAGGCGCTGCGGCCGGAGAACAGCGGCAAGTGGTACCTGCATGCGTGGACGGCGGACATGACGTGGGATACCGCCCGCGAGCTGATGCAGTACGACAAGAGCAAGGACTACGTCGCCCAACATCCGCAGCAGTACGAGGCATGGAAGGCCGAGGCGCCGGGCGAGTCGGAGGCGGACAAGACCGTCTACGCCGACAACAAGGCGCTGCAGGCGGTCGGCCAGTACGGGGACTCCGACCTTTGGAAGCTGGAGGACTTCAAGCGGAACGACTCCAACTGGACGCATGAGGTCGGCATCCTGCGCCTGGACAACAAGCAGCCGATGCTGCAGCCGGCATCCGTCTCGGCGGACGGCACGGCCAACGTCACGGTCGAGGCGCTCGTCGAGGAGCCGCATAGCGGCATCCGCAGCATCGGCTACCAGTGGGTCAAGGAGGGCTTCGATCCGCAGGAGCTGGAGTGGAAGCCGGCGACGACGGTGGCAGGCGCCGTGTACGGCGATGACGCGCCGTCCTATACGGTGACGCAGTCGACCTACAGCGACGTGTTCGAGGACGGAGCCTACTGGCTCTACCTGAGAGCCGAGGACCAGGCCGGCAACTTCGTCGTCGACACGCCGCAGAGCGCGCCGATCACGGTGAGCTCGGAGCAGGCCGTGCCGACGAAATTCCTGCCGGAGCCGAAAGCGAGCTTCGTCCGCAGCTCGGAGCTGACGTTCCATATCGGCGAGGCGCTGCCGGATTCGCTCGGCTACGCCTGGTCGGACAGTCCGCTGCGTCCTGCGGACGGCGCGTTCTCGCCGCTCGATCCGCTCGGCACCGACGAGCTTGGCTGGACGAGCTATACGATCCCGGATGAAGGAAAAAGCGGCGTCCGCTACGTGCATGTGAAGGCGCAGCTCGGCGACCGTACGCAGTATTACTCCCGGGCCTACTATTTCGACAACGAGCCGCCGCAGATCGGCTTCGGCCTCGAGGGGCTGAGTTATCCGCTGCCCATTCAGAGCGTGCTCGTCACGGTAGCGGAGCTGTACAGCAAGAACAACCTGAACGCCTGGTTCCAATGGGTGCGCGAAGGGGAGTCGGAGCCGACGGAAGGCTCGGGCGGCTGGCAGGAGCTGAAGAGCGACCGCGTCGCGCAGCTGGATGGCGCGGAGCGGCTGGCGCCGGGCGAGACGGCGGACTTCCGCCTGTACGTCAAGGCCGTGGACGGCGCAGGCAACTCCGCGCTGGCGGCCACCTCCGGCACGTTCAAGCTGGCCGGCCCGGTCAAGGACGCTCCGGCCGCTCCCGGCACGTCCAAGCTCATCTCCCTGACCGGCGACGAGGAGGACGGCTACACGGCGATCGTCAAGCTGGGGCTGCAGACGGAAAATCCGTCGGGCTACGACTACTCGGTGTCCCCGGACGGGGGATCGACCTGGCTGAAATGGCGTCCGTACACGACGTTCGCCAGCCTGAAGGTGCCGTCGGGAGATCCGGCCGCGCTGCAGGTGCAGGTCAAGTACCGCTCGCCGGGCGGCAAGGTCGGGGCCGTCTATCCGGTCGACGCCGCGGGCTTCGACCCCGACGCCGAGCCGGTCTATGCGGTGGCGACGATCCCGTCGCTGACGCCGGTGAACGCCCAGACGGGAGCGACGATCGAGATCGCGCCTCCGCCGGGCATCCGCATCGTGCCGTCGAAGCTCAACCATGTGCAGCCGGTCCGCTCCGGCAACCGCTTCAACGTCAAGGAGAACGGCTTCTACACGTTCGATCTGAGCGATCTGAACGATGCGAAGCGCAAGGAGACGCTCGTTGTCGTCGTGAACCATGTCGACGGCACGCCTCCGGCCGGCATCATCCAGTACTCGGTCAGCAACAACGTGCAGACGAACGGCAGCGTGACGGCGATGCTGACCGGCACTGAGCCGATCGTCGTGACGAACAACGGCGGCAAGAGCGCCTACACGTTCACGGACAACGGCAGCTTCACCTTCACCTTCAAGGACGCCGCCGGCAACACCGGCGAGGCGACCGCCGTCGTGGCCAACATCGACCGCACGCCGCCGCGCGTCAAGATCGAGCGCTCCTACGCCTACGGCAAGGACGGCAGCCGGACGTTCGGCACGATCACCGACGGCAGCGGCAACGTCGTGCTGTCCTCGGGCGTGACGCTGTCGGTCGTCAAGGCCGACGCCGGGGCCCGCGACTTCGTCGTGCACAGCCAGAACAACGGCGTCGCCGTGACGCAAAACGGCGTGGTCTCGTTCACGGTCGGCGACGCGCTCGGCAATACGCTCGTCGTCAAGGAGCAGGTGGACGGCATCGCCAGCGAAGGTCCGCAGCCGGAGCGCGTGTCCTACACGTTCATCGACGCGAGCGGCGCGGAGCTGCCGGCGAGCCGCATCGCCACGATCGGCGGCAAGAAATACGCCGCAGGCAGGATGAAGGTGACGGTCAGCGGCAAGATCGCCGCGCCGAACGCCGTCTTCTCCGGCCTGCGTCCGATCGGGACGCCAGGCGCCTACAGCAATCAGGTGAGCGATGACAGCGGAGCCTACTCGTACTCTCGCATCTTTGAAACGAACGGCACGTCCGCGCTGGCAATTTCCGACGCGCTCGGCAACGCCACGCAGATTCCGGTGACGGTAGCGGGCCTCGACAACGCCGCGCCGACGCTGCGGCTGAAGCAGAGCTCCGTCGGCATCGTGCAGAACAAGGCCGGCTTTAATGCGGCAGCCGATCTCGGCGGCTACGAGGCTTCCGACAATGTGTCGGCGGCGGACAAGATCAAGGTGGAGATCAGCGGCCTTGACCTGGGCCAGCTCGGCCGCCAGCGCGTCGCCTACACGGCGACCGACGAGGTCGGCAACCGCACGGTCGCGTACCAGGACGTCGTCGTCGTCAAAAACGGCGGGCTGCTCATCTTCGGCAACGGCACGCTGCTGTCGGCCTTGTCCGGCGAGCAGGCGCTGTTCGATACGAACCGCATCACGTTCCGCGTCAGCGGCTACGGCGACATGAAGGTCGGCGGCAAGGCGGCGGTCAACGAAGCGGGCACGTTCGAGCTGCTGTACCAGCCGGGGCTGTACCGCGAAGGCCAGATGAAGTCGATCGCGACGAAGCTGACGTACGAGCAGCTGGCAGGCAGCGGCTTCACCGTAACCTTCCCGAAGGCGGGCTGGTATACGGTCATCGTCCGCACGCAAGAGCGCGATCGCGAATATGCGAGCTTCTTTGTCGGATCGGTCAAATAGAGTGATGAACGAAGGAACTGGGGGATGTTCGGTGAAGCTGCTTAAACGCGGACTGTCGTCGCTGCTGGCATTCGTGCTCGTATTTCCCGCCCTGTTCGAGAGCGGCCACGCGGTGGCCGCCGAGCTGGGCAAGAGCCGGACGACGACGATTCAGAACGACTATATCAAGGTGACGGTCGACAACGAGACGGGACGGTACGGCATCCGCACGATCGAGGGACAGCCGATCCGCAAGCAGGACCAGAACGTGAGCCTGCTGTTCCGCGGAGACGATCCGGAGACGTCGTTCACGACGTTCCGCATCGACGGCACGGACTATATTTTCGGCAACAAATACAAGTTCGGCAGCGAGCAGTCGCGGACGACGGAGCCGACGCTCGTCGAGAAGCCGAACGGCACGAAGCAGCTGGAGATGGTCTGGTCGATGAAGGGCGTGTCGATCAAGCAGATCCTGCTGCTCTATACGGACGGCAAGGACAAGATCAACTCGGGCAACGTGAACATCCGCTACGAGGTGACGAACGGCAGCGGCGCCAAGGTGGAGGTCGGCAGCCGGATCCTGCTCGATACGATGGTCGGCGGCAACGACGGCCCGGCGTTCCAGGTCGGCACGGCGTCCAAGGCGCCGCTGCTCGTCGAGCGCCGGCTGACGCATGAGCCGGAGAAGATCGGCATTCCTCCGGAAGACGCGCCGCTGCACAAGCTGCCCGCCTACTGGGTCATGCGCGACAAGCTCGACCTCGAGAATCCGCAGGCGACGAACGTCGTCGCCTACGGCTTCAACAACGTCGCCGAGCAGAACATCAACATCGTCGACGAGATGGTCGTCGGACATTGGAACGGTCTGGCGAACACGAAGTGGGACTATGAGGTCCATCCGAACCTCGACTTCACTCGCGACACGAACGACTACGGCAGCGCGGATTCCGCCGTGGCGTTCTACTGGAACCCGGATGCGATCGATCCGGGACGCATGCAGAGCTTCGAGACGATCTACGGCCTCGGCGAGATCGTCGCGCCGGACAAAGTGTTCTCCATCCGCTACGTCGATCCGATTCAGCAGCTCGCCACGCTGCCGGACGCGAGCGGCTATCGCGACGAAGGCGTGTTCGACATCATCGCCGAGGTCGAGAACCTGCCGTCGTTCAACATGGAGCATTCGCGCCTGGAGCTGGAGATGACGCTCGAGAGCGGACTGAGCTTCGTGCAGCTCGACGAGCAGGGGAACATCAAGCGCGACGGCTCCGGCAAGCCGCTCGTCGACACCGTGAGCAGCAAGCGCGTCGAATACCGCAAGGAGGCGACGCCGGAGGAGGCTAAGCTCGGCATCCAGCCGAAGTACAAGCCCGGCGATACGGTGACGGCGACGTTCAAGGTGATGGCCAAAGGCCGGCCGTGGCCGACGACCCGCCAATACATGCTGACGGCGCGCAGCCCGGAGACGCGCAGCAAGATCGAGGGCATCGCCGACGAGAGCATCCAGGCGCAGTACGAGTCCGTCAAGACGAACTTCATCCTGCTGCCGCCGGTCGGCCAGGCGACGCCGACGTACGTGTACGGCGTCTCGCCCAAGGAGCTGTACCGCACGGACGTCAAGTACATGACGGTCAACCTGTCCAACATCGAGGCGTACACGACCGGCGGGGGCGGCACGGAGCCGAACTTCGACCTGTTCCTGGTCGAGAAGTCGACCCGCGAGCGCTACCGGGTGCCGGTCGCCGATTCGGTGCTGCTGCAGCCGACTGACGACGGCCTGACCGGCGACATGCGCATCACCTACCGCGGCGGCGACAAGGTCGACGAGGCGGGCAGCGTGATCGAGGAAGGACTCGGTCCCGAGCTGCCGCTCGGCGAGTACGAGATCGTCATCGACTACAAGGGGACGGCCGGCGACGATCCGGACCTCGCCTCGATGTACGACATCGCGTCGGGCCAGACGATCCTCGTCACCGACAACGACGAGTCGCGCATCCGCGAGGCCGGCATCCTGGCGCTGTACAAGGAAGTCGTCGATCTGAGCGGCATCGACAACGGCGCGACGGTCGGCGAGGAGCGGCTGGAGCAGCTGAACAGCCTGTTCCCGGGCGAGCCTTTCGAGGAAGGCAGCTTCCTGTACGAGGCCGCGACGCAGTACAAGAAGACGCGCGCCCTGATCGGCGCGGCCAGCAAGGCGGTCGATCCGGAATTCGAGCTGAGCGAGTTCGCCGACGAGGCCGCCCTCTCGGAGACGCCGCTTTACAACTATCAGATCTTCGAGAGCGAAGAGGATCTGGAGGCGTTCGAGGAGCAGGCCGAGGAGGATGAGATCGAGCGCGAGACGCTCGTCGTCGTGCGCGGCATGGTCAAGCAGGTCGGCAGCGGCGACGACCAGCAGATCATCGTCGATACGAAGACCGAGCCGGCGATCATCAACGGCGCGGTCGCCTACAGCGGCAAGGATCTCGTGCTCGTGCGCGGCAAGCTCGACATCCTCGGCATCAAGCAGCCGGAGGGACTGCCGCTGCTCGACACGCTGTTCGTCAAGGGCGACGGCACGCTGAGCGTGGCCAGCAGCGGCTTCATTTTCCACAAGGGCGAATGGACGCTCGACTTCTTCAACGGCTTCGACAAGACGCTCGGCGGGGACGGCTACGGCATCCCGCGCGCCGGCAGCGGCGAGGACGAGGAGGAGGACGAGGAGGAAGATAGCCAGGACGCCAACAAGCAGTCGGCGACGAACCCGGAGGACGACAGCCAGAACGGCAGCCTCAAATGGGCCGTCGGCGGCGTCGGCGACCGGCTCAATCCGCTTCGCCAGATCATGCTGGAGAACGTGTACTTCAACAAGCACTCGCTGTTCAGCGCTCCGAGCTTCTCGATCGACGGCTTCGGGCTGTCGCTGAACGACTTCATCCTGCGCGAGGGCGGCATCTCGTTCGGCGGCTCGATCTCGCTGAAGATCGTGAACGCGGAGATCAACAACGTCATCTTCAACGACAAGGGCTTCGTCGGCATCGACGCCAAGCTCGGCTTCGACCTCAACGAAAGCCTCGGCCTGTTCGGGCCGAAGGAGGACAAGAAGTCGGGCGAGGAAGGTCCGAAAAAGCCGAGCGGCAGCATCGGCGTCACCCACTACGTCCAGAAGGTGGACGGCATCAACAACACGTACGGCCTTGAATTCGAGGCGCAGCTCAAGAACATGACCGAGGTCGCGATCGAGTTCTCGCTCAAGCAGGTCGACGACGGGCGCATCCTGCCGGATGTGATCGCCTTCGGCACGCAGCTCAAGAGCCCCGGCATCCTCATCACCGGCGCGACGTACCTGACCGCGATCCGCGGCGCGGTGCGCGAGCTGGCCGACACGATCGCCGGCGGCACGGCGGAGGATCCGTTCCCGCTGACGATCCAGGCGGGCGTCGGCGTGCGCTTCGGCATGGCGCCGGCGTACTTCTTCGGCGACATCGACCTGACGCTCAAGCGGACGGGCATCAAGATCGAGGGCGTGATGGATTATTCCCCCGACGCCAACGCGGAAAAGGACGACCGCATCGAGATGATCACGATGGCGCTGCTGGAAGCCCAGTGGGTGACGCCGTGGTTCGTGCGCGTCCAGGCCGAGGTCGACATCGGCGGCTGGGACATCATCGTCGGCAAGGCCGGCATCTTTGTCGGCCAGAACCTGGAGAAGAACCGCACCGACTTCGAGGGCTACATCGGCTCCAAGGTGCAGATTCCGGGCTCGGTGCCGGTCGTCGGCGGCATGCCGCTGGCGAGCGTGTTCCTCGGCGTCAACAACGACAAGCTGTGGGGCAGCGTCGGCATCCTGTTCATCAGCCTCGGCATCACCTACTACTGGGGCGGAGGCGTCGAGTTCGGCACGTCGACCGACCAGCTGCCGGAGGGCCTCGCGCATCTGGTCATCGAGGATCCGGAGCGCGGACCGCGGCTGCTCGTCATCGGCTCGGGCGTGCAGGCGCTGGCCGACTCCCGCGTCGCGGCGGAGCAGGAGACGCAGGCGATCGAGTACCGCGAGATCGGAAACGGCATGAAGATCGTCGACAACGGCGACATGACGCTCGGCCTCGGCGGCATTACGGTCAAGAACGGCGGACGCGTGCATGAGATTCCGCTCGGCGGCGTCAGCGGCAACGCGATCATCGAGGTGGAGTACGACAGCAAGGAGTTGCCGGCCTTCACGCTGAAGGACGGCAGCGGCAAGCCGTACCCGATCAAGTTCGACAACACGAACACCGACAAGACGGCCAACGCCTTCACGCAAGTCGTGTCTGCGAAGAACACAGGGACGGACGTCGACTCGCGCAAGGCGTACGTCATCATCCCGGCGGCCAAGGCGGCCGCAGGCGGCACATGGACGCTGACCGCGCAGGCGCCGGTCGAGACGAAGCTGCTGAACGTGCCGACGGCGCCGCAGCTGAGCGAGGTCGGGCTGACGGCGGATCCGGCGGACGAGAACAAGTTCGCCGCGACGTGGAAGGTCGATAATGCCAAGCCGGGCGATACGGTGAGCCTGTATTTGGCGAAGGACGCCGTAACGGACGCGACCGAGACGCTGGCAAGCGGCGACGTCGTGCGCAAGGCCGGCGACGCGGGCATGCTGATCGCCAAGGACTTGCCGGCAGCGGCGGGACGGGCGAGCATCGACGTCCGGCGCATCGAGCTGGCGGGCGGCACGGAGGACATCCGCGGCCTGCTGCGCCAAGGCAGCTATTATGTGCGGGCGGAGCTCAAGTCGGAAAACGCCTTCGCCACGAAGACGTCGGCGCAGCGCTTCGAGCTGAAGGATCCGATGGCTCCGGGCAAGGTCAGCGACGTAGCGGTGAAGCCGGCAGGCAACGGCTATTTCCATCTGTCGTTCAAGCCCGGCGCGGTCAAGAGCGGCCAGCAGGCTTATGAGCGCAGCTATGTCGTCGAGGCTTTCCAGAACGGGATCGCGTACGAGCCGTTCGGCGACGTGCTCATGACCGAAGAGGAGCTGCAGCCGTACTGGAACGCTGCGAGCGGCAAGTACGAGGGCATTCCGATCGGCGGCTGGGCGGCCGTGTCGGCTTCGGATCAGATCGATACGTCCGGACTTGGCGGCACGCAGCTGGTCGGCGAGGAGGGCAAGGAGGCGCCGAAGGTGTCTCATGCCGGACTCGAGACCGGCAGCATGTACGTCATCGGCGTCAGCGCCTCGGCGGTGCCGACGGAAGCGGACGACAAGAACCGCAACCCGCATTACGCGGATCGGGCCGACACGGCGGCGACGCTGCTGCCGCTCGTGCAGAAGCCGCAGCTGACGCTCGGCGGCGGTCCGGTCAGGACGAGCGAGCCGGGCAAAACCTTCTGGACCTACCTGACGAGCGGCACCGAGCAGACGATCTCGCTGCATTCGGCGCAGCCGAACGTCGAGGTGGAGGCTTATGTCGGGGAGGAATACCTCGGCAAGGCGGACATGCGCAGCGAGGGCGGCATCAGCCGCGGCTCGCTCAAGCTGACCCGCTTCGCGACGGACGGCACGTTCGCCGTCGAGCTGCGGTCCCGCAACACGGCGACGGGCGACGTCTCGGTCACGATGCTGTACCTGACGGTCGATACGATCGCGCCGGTGCTGTACATCGACGAGCCGGCGACGGGAGCGCGGACGCAGGCCGGCCGGGTGCGCGTCGCCGGATCGACGACGCCGGGCGACGTGCTGACGGTCGCCGGACAGCCGGTCGAGGTCGAGGAGGACGGCCGCTTCGGCGGCGAGGTGCTGCTGCCGGAGGACGCCGGCGCGTCGGCCGAGCTGAAGTTCGTCGCCCGCGACGCGGCGGGCAATGAGAACTCGGCCGTCGTGGACGTCACGAACGACGGCTACCGCGCCCCGAGCGCGATCGTGCTGAAGCCGATCCCGACGCTCCGTCCGGGCGACAGCGTGAAGCTGCAGGCCGTGCTCCAGGTGGCGGACGGCAAGGACGGCAGCGGCAAGACGCGCTATAAGGAAGTCGCGCTGACCGAGACCGAGCGCGAGCGCCTGACCTTGACGGTCGACGGCGACTCGGCGCTGCTCGCCGAGGACGGCACGCTGACGGCGCTTGGCGCCGGCGCGAGCCTGATTACGGCGGAGTACCGCGTGTCGGACGGCATGACGCTGCAAGCGATGGCGGTCGCCGAGGCGAAGCTGCCGCAGCCGACCTCGCTCGGCACGATCGGAGCCGAGGCAGAAGCGGTGCTCGGCGCGACGGACAAGACGCGCGTCGTCATGACCGATGCCGGAGACATGACGGGGCAGCAGCTCGCTTACCGCGTCTATAGCGCGGGAGCGAAGCTGCCGGCCTTCCAGGAGGACCTGTCGTCCTGGAGCCTGCTGCCGGCGGACGGCATCGTCGCGGCGAAATACGGCGACACCGTCGTCGTGGCGAAGCGCCTGTCCAGCGGCAAGCTGGCGATGGCGGCGAAGCTGCTGCCGGCGAGCATCTGGATGATGATGCCGGGCGGCTTCGGCTTCGGCGGAGGCGGCGGAGCGCCTGCGGGCGACAAGCCGCAGGCGAGCGTGAACGGCGCGGCGATCGAAGCCGCCTGGGAAGGCAAGACGGCGCTGATCCGTCTGGACGGCTCCGTCCTGGAGGGCGGCGTCGCGGCGGATCTGACGCTCCGCTCGGCCGAGGCGGGAGCCGAAGGCTACCGCGTCACGGTGGAGCGGGCGCTCGCGGACAAGCTCGCCGCGGCGGGCAAGACGCTGCGCATCGAGCTGCCGATGGCGAGCCTCGCGCTCGGAGCGCCGCAGCTGCGCGGCGGCAAGGACGATCTCGTGCTGGCGTTCGGCTTGAACGACAGCGGAGAGCGGACGCTGCTGGATGCGGCGGCCGCGGCTCAAGGCTTCCAGCTGCTCGGAGGCGGCGCAGGCTCCAAGCTGCAGCTCGGCCTCGAGCCGGCAGGCTGGAAGCCGGCGCCAAGCGCGACGCTGCCGCTGCCGGAGGGAGTCCGGACGAAGGACGTGACGGCGGTGCTGCTCCGCGCGGCGGACGGCAGCTGGACGCCGCTGCCGTGGAAGCCGGCGGCGGGAGGCGCGGCCGCCCTCGTGCGGCTGACCGGCTCGGGCAGCGTGTACTTCGCGGCGAGCACGCGGACGTTCACGGACGTCGCGCCGCTGTTCTGGGCGGCGGACAGCATCCGCCAGGCTTCGGCCCGGATGCTCGTCCTCGGCCAATCCGCGGACAAGTTCGCGCCGAACGCCAAGGTGACGAGGGCCGAGTATCCGACGATTCTGCTGCGCGCGGCAGGCTATATGAACGAGCCGGCCGCGGCGGTCCGCTTCGGCGACGTGCCAGCGGACAGCTGGTACGCCCGCACGGTCGGCATCGCAGTCGGCCTCGGTCTGGCGAGCGGCAAGAGCGCGGAGCGCTACGATCCGAACGCGGCGCTGACGCGGCTCGAGGCGATGGCCATGGCCGGCAGGCTGATGGCGATCGCGCAGCCGGGAGCGCAGCTTGAGGAAGCGGAGATCGCGCGCGTGCTGGGCGCCTTCGCCGACGTCAAGGCGATCCCGGACTGGGCGCGCGGCCCGGTTGCGGCCGCCGTCAAGGCGGGGCTCATTCAAGGCATCGACGGCAGCATCCGTCCGGGCGATCCGCTGACCCGCAGCCAGGCGGCTGCGATCGCGGTCCGGGCGAGTGACTGGATGAATTCATAACCGGCCGGCAGGCGAGCCCGCATCATGCTTCAGGCGTGATGCGGGTTGTCTGCTAAGAACGGATCTAAGTGGGGGGCAGGACATGAAGGCAAGGAAAAGATATCGGACCTGGAAGATGGCGGCGCTCGGCGCCGTCATCCTCGCCGGGGCCGCCGGCGGCACGGCCATGCTGGCCGGAGCCGGAGCCCAGACCTGGGACGGCTCCGCGGATACGAGCTGGTTCGACGCGACCTACACGACGTTCAAGATCGACACGCCGGCCAAGCTGGCGGGCATCGCCAAGCTCGTCAACGGCGAGAACGGCGTGGACGGCCTGAAGGGCAAAATTCTGGAGGTCGACCGGAGCCTCGACCTGTCGGCGTACGACTGGCTGCCGATCGGCACGGAATCCCATCCGTTCAAGGGCACGCTGATCGCCAAGGACGGAGCGATGTTCGGCATTTCCGGCATGCGCGTTCCGGCCGCCATTCCTTATCAGGGACTGGTCGGCAACATGGACGGCGGCACGGTCGGAGGCTTCCGCTTCGAGGCGGACGGCGAGATCGACGTCACCGTGGCGGGCAACGTCTACGCAGGCTCGGCCGTGGGCAAGATGACCGGCTACAGCATCGTCTATGATATCGAGAACGAGCTTGCGATCGAGGCCGAGAGCGGCTCCGGCGTCGCCTATGCGGGCGGCATCGTCGGCTCGGGATCTGGGCAGGTGTCCAATGCGCTCAACGAGGCGTCCGTCACCGTGGCGGGCTCCACCTATGCCGGCGGTCTGGTCGGGCATGTGTCCGAGGGCGGCCTGACGCTGAAAAAGGCGGCCAATGACGGGGCGGTCTCCGCGAGCGGCGGAGCCGCGAGCGAGCTGTACGCCGGCGGCCTGACCGGCCTGACGGCCGGGGCGCTCGACATGCAGGGCGAGAGCACTCCGATCCGCAACGGCGGCGCCGTGACGGTGTCGGGCGGCCGGCTCGCGCATGCGGGCGGCCTCGCCGGGCATTACGGCTCGCCGGTGACGTTCTCGGCCGATACGGCGAACAGCGGCGAAGTCAGCGTGACGTCGCCGGATGCGGAAGAGAGCTACGCCGGCGGCGTGGCGGGCTCGATCGGCGGCGTCCTGCCGGACGCCTCCGTCGCGCTGCGCCAGACGGCCGCGGTCCATCATGCCGGCGGCGAACGCGTCTACTCCGGTACGATCGCCGGCTTCGTCGGCCCTGCGCTGACCTGGTCCAAAGGCTTCGAGCAGGCGATTCCGATCACCGCCGAAGGCAAGGACGTTTATGTCGGCGGCCTGTTCGGCTATGCGGCGCAAGGCGTCAGCCTGACCGACGATGACCCTGCGGCGTATGTCTCGGCGGCCGCCGTCGAGGCGCAAGGCACGGGCGCCGTATACGCCGGCGGCATCGTCGGCTACAACGGCGGCGGCCTGATCCGCCATGCGTCGTTCAAAAGCGGCCTGACGGCCGACACGTCCGGCGACAGCGCCGTTTATGCCGGCGGCATCGCCGGCTATCTGGCGGCGGGAGCCGAGATCAGCAGCTCCGCTGCCGGCGGCACGGCGGCACAGCCGCTCGCGATCGTCGCCGAAGGCGAGCTGGGCGGCATCGCCGGCCATTCCGACGGCACGATCTCCGCTTCGTCGGCTTCCTGGCTGACGCTGCGGGCGCAGCGCTCCGGCAGCGCGGCCGGCGGCATCGCCGGCGCCGCCTCCGGCACGATTGCAGGCGCTCGCGCCGGCGATCCGTCTGCGTCCGATTCGGCGAGCCTTCGCTTCGAGACGGCGATTGCTTCGCCGGCGGGCGGACGCGACGACTTCGCTGCCGGCGGCCTGATCGGCCGCGGCATCGGCGAGCTGACGGTAAGCGGCAGCCGGGTCGACCGGGTATCCGCCGCTCTGCCCGCGGGCATGACGGGAGTCGCGTTCGGCGGCGCGGCGGGCCGGATCGACGGCGCGGCCGTGCTCGGCACCTCGGCGCAGCCGCTGGAGGTCCGCGCGGTCACGCTGGAGGCGCCGGCCGACGAAGCCGCGCTTGGCGGCGGCATCGGCCGGCTTGACGGCTCCGCTCAGGCGAGCCTGCTCGTATCCGGCTTCGAGGTTGACTCTTCCGGCGCCCGCGCCCGCATCGGCGGCATCGCCGGCGAGAACGCCGGCAGCCTGAGCGGCGGCGCGGCCGAGGCGGTCACGATCCGCTCGACCGGCGCGGACGCGCGGCTCGGCGGGGCGGCCGGCCTCAGCCGCGGCTCGATCCTCGGCGCCGCGGCGCGCAGCGTCGCGCTTGCGGCCGGAGGCTCCGGCGCGGAAGCGGGCGGACTCGTCGGCCGGCTGGAAGGCACGGCGGACAGCCGCGCCTCGCTGACCGACTCGAAGCTTGAAGGCGGCGAGTCGCCGACGGCAGCGGCGACGGCGGCGGGAGCGCGCATCGGCGGCATCGCCGGCTACGCCGTCCATGCCGATCTCATCCGTCCGGCGGCGCTCGCGGAAGCGCCGAACTACGTCGCGCTCACGCTGAGCGCGCCCGGCATCGAGGCCGGCGGCTTGGCCGGCCGCGCGGACAGCAGCCGGATCGAGGGCGACCTGCAGCGCGTGAATATGCAGAACCTGCTCTTGACCGCATCGGCGGACGCTTCGCAGGCGAAGGCCGGCGGCCTGGTCGGCAGCAGCGTCGAGACGACGCTGCGCGGCCTCGTCGGCAGCGGCGCGAGCTTGCTGCTGAGCGGTCCGGATACGGCGGCGGGCGGACTGGCGGGCACGCTGAAAGGCGGCGAGGGTGCTGCGATCGTCGATACGGTGTTCGGCGGCATGCAGCTGAAGGCCAACGCCTCCGCAAGCGGCAGCTTCGTCGGCGGCATGGCGGCACGGCTGGAGGCGCGCGCGAGCGACCCGGCAGCCGCTCCGGCCAGCTCGAGCGGCGTCATCGTCAACAGCCGCGTATCCGGCAGCGTGCAGGCGCTCGCGCCGGGCATGACGGTCGGCGGCCTCGTCGGCGAGAACGCCAGCCTGATCGCCAATGTCAGCGTGACGGACAAGATTCCGGTTTCCTCCAAAGGCGCGAACGCCGTCGTTGGCGGCTTCGTCGGCCGCAACGCGGCGGCGGGCAGTCTCTACTACACGTACACGAACGCCAATCTGACGATCGAGGGCCAGGGAACGCTGGCCGGCGGGCTCGTCGGCGACAACGCCGGCCGCATCCTCGCCTCCTATACGGACCTGGATCTGACGAGCAAAGCCTACGGCACGTCCGGCCAGCCGGTGTTCCTCGGCGGCCTCGCCGGCCGCAGCTCCGGCACGGTCGAGCAGTCGTACGCCGCCTCCAAGGTGACGGCTTCCGGCGCCTATGCGCAGGCCGGCGGCCTGCTCGGCGAGCTTGCGGGCGGCTCGGTCAAAAACGCCTACAGCGCCAAGAGCGTGACGGCTTCGGGCAGCGGCTCGTATGCCGGCGGCTTCGCCGGCCGGATCGTCTCCGGCCGCATCTCGTCGAGCTATTCCGCCGCCGAGGTGTCGGCGAGCGGGACGGCGCTGGCGGGCGGCTTCGCCGGCCGCTACGACAACGCGAGCAAGGAGCTGCTGTACAAGAGCTATTACATCAAGGACGAAAAGCTCAACCTGAACAAGGATCTGCCTGACTTCGCCGACGGCGAGTACCGCTGGCTGAGCGTGCTCGGCCGCCTGAGCACGATCCTGTCGTCGACGCTGTCGGACCGCTCGGAGTTTCCGGCGCTGTCGGGCTGGGATTTTGCCGGCGCCTGGAAATACGGCTCGCTTGGCGCCCAGTACCAATATCCGGAAGTAAACCGCGCGGCCAGCAGCGGCGGCGGGGAAGAGGGCACGGGCGGCAACGTCAACGCCAACCTCAACTGGTACTTGCGCGACAAGGACGCGACGACGTTCCAGATCGGCACGGAGGCCGAGCTGGCAGGTCTGGCGGCCATCGTCAACGGCACGCTTGTCGGCGTCGAGCCGTTCAGCTTCGCCGGCCGCACGATCGAGATCAAAGGTCCGATCCATGTGCAGTCCGCCCAGTGGAGCCCGATCGGCGTCAGCGAGGCGCTGGCGTTCCAGGGCGAGCTGCTCGGCGGCGGCCATCTGATCGACGGCTATGCCGTCAGCGGCGAGGTTCCGTTCGGAGGCTTGTTCGGCGTCATCGGCGCGGACGGCTCGGCGAGCGGCCTCGCGCTGGAGCCGAAGGAAGCGCGCGGCTCCTCGTATGCCGGAGCGCTGGTCGGCCTCAACTACGGCCGCATCGCCGACATCGCGCTGAAGCTGCCTGCGGGAGCGTCTGTCTCCGGCGGCGTCGCCGGCGGCATCGTCGGCCGCAGCGAAGGCGCGGCGGACAGCCTGCGGGCCGAGCTCGCCGGCGGCCGCGTCGAGAGCGCGGCGGCGGGCGGAGCGGCCGGCGGCATCGCCGGCGAGAACGTCTCCGCGATCGCGGCCGGCAGCTGGAGCCTGACGACGTCGGGCGAAGCGGCCAGCGTCATCGCGGCAAGCGGCGACGAGGCGGCGGCGGGTGGCCTGGCGGGACGCCAGAGCGGGACTTCCTCGGCGCTGAAGCTGGAGCTGACGCGGCTCGCCGTCGAAGCCTCCGGCATTGATTCCGCGGCGGGCGGCCTGTTCGGCTCCTACGCGGACGGCGACGCCTCGGAGCTGTCCGTCTCGTTCGGCGAGGCGGTCTCCGTGAGCGCCGGTGCGGACGACGCGGCGGCGGGCGGCCTGATCGGCCGCTCGGCAGCCGGCAACGGCCTCAGCGGCCTGAAGGTCGAGGCGGCTCCGTCCGCGCTCGGCGTAACGGGCGGCGGCTCTGCCGGCGGCTTGATCGGCGAAAAGACGGGCCGCGGCATCGTGGCCTGGGACGTGCGTGACGCTTCGGTCCAAGGACTGGCCGTAAAAGCTCCGGCCGGCTCGGACGAGGCGGCGGTCGGCGGACTGATCGGCCGCGCGGACCAGACAGCGCTTGGCGGCGTCAAGGCCAGCTTCGCGTCGCTGGACGCGCGCGGAGAGGCCGTTTATGCCGGAGGCATCGTCGGCCGCGCGGCGGAGACGACGATCCAGGACGCCGAGGCGTCCGGACCGATCGCCGCCGCGCTCGACGCCGGCTCCGCCGGCGCGCTGGCGGCTGGCGGCATCGCCGGCGAGCTGAGCGCATCGGACCGCGATGCAGGACTGCGCTTCGGCGGCCTCTATCCGCTGTACCGCGGCCTGTATCAGGCGGAGTACGAAGGCCAGCTGCACCTGGCGGCCGCAGGCGGCGAATCCGCGCTGCATGCGGGCGGCCTCGTCGGAGCGCTGCGCGGCGCCTCGATCTATGACTCGCAGAGCCGCGCGCATATCGCCGCCGGCTCGGCGGGCGAGCTCGACGCGGGCGGCATCGCCGGCTTCAGCAGCGGCATCCTCGTCCATGCCGATGCGTTCGGCGGCATCGACGCCTCCGGCAGCGGCGTCTACCGCGTCGGCGGCCTTGTCGGCCGCGCGCTGGACGGCGAGATCCACTACAGCCGGGCCGTCGCTGCCGGCGGATCGCGGATCGCGGTCGGCACGGCGCTGACGATCGGGGAAAATCTCCCGGCGACGTTTGTCGGCGGCGCGCTCGGCCAGGGCGACCGTCTCGTCGTCGCCCGCAGCTCCGCGTCGATCCCAGTCGACGTAGCTGACGGCAACATCGACACGACGCTGTATGCGGGCGGCTTCGCCGGACAGCTCGGCGAAAACGGCGCGGGCAGCGGCTCGATCCGCTACGCCTATGCGGACGGCGCGGTGACGGCTGCCGGCAAGCGCGGCTCCTACGCGGGCGGCTTCGCCGGCTCCATCAACCGCTTCGCCGTCGAGGACAGCTATGCGTCCGGCTCGGTCAGCAACACCGGCCAGGACACGCGTACCGGCGGCTTCGCGGCCGCCGTCGAGCGCAGCGGCAGCGTGCTTCGCTCCCATGCGCTGCAGGAGCGCGTCGCCACGACCGGCCTCGCCGGCACGACCCGCTCGTATACGGGCGGCTTCGCCGGCTACAACGACGGCAAGATCGAGCAGGCGTACGCGTCCGCGATCGAGCTGGCCGTCAGCGCCAAGGGCACGGACACGCATAAAGGCGCGCTCGTCGGCTACAACTTCCGCGACGGCCGCATCGCCTTGTCCGCCTACAGCGGCAGCGGCGCGGCGGTAGGACGCAACGCTGGGGCGGCGGCTTCGGCCGAGGCCGTGCCGGCGCGCGATCCGCGTCCGGCGGGCAGCTGGGCGGCGACGTACGATCCGTCCGTCCTGCTCCTGTCCGCAGACGGCGAGATTGCGATCGGCAGCCGCGCGCAGCTGGACGGCTACGTTCGGCTGAGCAACGACACCGGCGCCGCCTACTTCAAGCTGTTCGACCGCGCGGCCACGGCTTCGCCGCTCGGCTCCGGCGACAAGCTGCGGCTGACGGCGGACATCGACCTGTCCGCGTTCGGCTGGACGCCGCTGCAAGCCTTTGACGGCGAGCTGGCCGGCGACGGCCATCGGCTGATCGGCCTGCGCGCCGACGGCGGCAGCGGCGACGCGGCGCTCGCGCTCGTCAACCGCGGCCGCATCGCCGACCTGCAGCTCGTCGGCGCGAGCGTGCAGGCCGGCCGTCATGCCGGCCTCGTCGCCGCGATCAACGCGGACGGCGGCGACATCCGCGGCGTCACGGCCGAGGGCAAAGCTAGCGGCGGCGCTGGCGCGGGCCTCATCGCCGGCGTCAACGAATCGGGCGGCATGCTCCGCGACGTCACGGCCGAGGGCTCGGCGAGCGGCGCCGACGCGGGCCTCGTCGCCGGCATCAACGCGGACGGCGGCGACATTCGCGGCGCGACGGCCGAAGGCTCGGCCAGCGGCCGCCTGAGCGCCGGCCTCATCGTCGGCGACAATGCCGGCCTCATCGCCGAGTCCGGCGCCGCCGGCCTCGCGCGCAGCGAAGCCAGCGCCGGCGGCATCGCCGGCATCAACCGCCAGGACGGCGTCATCGAGCGCTCGTACAGCGCGGCCGATGCGTCGTCCAAAGGCGCGGAAGCCGCCGCGGGCGGCGCGGCCGGACGCAACGACGGCCGCATCTCCGACACGCTGGCGTCCGGAAGGGCGACGGCGGACGGCACGGCGCTCGCTTGGGCGGGCGGCCTCGCCGGCCGCAGCGCAGGCGCCGTCGAGCGCTCCGTCGCGGGCGGCGAAGCGGTCGCTTCGATCCAGGGCGCGCTCGTGCCGGGACGCAGCTTCTTCGGCGGCCTCGCCGGGCAGCTGGCGGACGGCGGCAAGATTGCCGGAGCGTCGTTCCATCGGCAGCTGGTCAAGCGCGGCGTCGCTTATTACGACGCCGCAGGCATCATCCGCACGGAGGGCGGCCTTGACGGCGCGGCTCTGACGAGCGGCACGCTTCCGTCCGGCCTGTCCGGCGGCGTCTGGCGCGCAGCGGCCGGCTTCTATCCGGCGCCGTCCGACAGCCCGCTCGCCCGCCTGGCGGCCGCGGCCGTCATGCCGGCGGCCGGCGACACGATCAACCGCCTGACGGCAGGCTTCGGCCTCAGCCGGGCGGACGGCCTCCTCTGGAGCGCCGATCCGTCGCTCGTTCAGCTCCATTCCGGCTCCGGCCGGCTGCTGGCCGACGGCGTCGCCGAGCTCCAAGCCTCGCTGGGCGGCTTCGCCCGTACGATTGTCCTGAACGCGCCGGAGCTGCGCTGGCCGCAGGCCGCAGCCGCTCCGCAAGTCGTCTCGGGCGATCGGGAGTTCAAGGAGAAGGTCGAGATCGTCCTGTCCGCCGAGCCGGGAGCCGTCATCCATTACACGCTTGACGGCAGCGAGCCGAGCGAGCAATCGGCCGTCTACTCGTCGCCGATCCTGCTCAAGGCGACGACGACGCTGAAGGCGATCGCAGTCGTGCTCGGCAAGGAGCACAGCCCGGCGCTGAGCGGCGAGTGGAAGCTGCAGCCGCCTTCATCGCCGTCGGGCGGAGGAGGGTTCTTCTTCCCGGCGCCGAGCCCGTCTCCGACGCCTGAGCCTAAGCCTGCCGTCGAATCGAACATCGGCAAGCCGGCGATCGGCGACGAGCAGCCCGCCGCCGTGCGCGCGCCGCGCGGCAGCATCCTGCGGCTGACCGCGCCGGAGGGCAAGTGGATCCGCTATACGACCGACGGCAGCGACCCGACGGAGTCCAGCCTGCGCTTCACCGGCGAGCTGGTGCTGAACCGCTCCGTGACGGTGAAAGCGCTCGTCGAAGGCGACAAGCGCATCCTGACGTACAAGTTCGACGTCGGCGCCGCGCAGTACAGCCTGCGCAAGGATGCCTCGACCGTGCGCTACGCTTCCGGCTATGCCGACGGCATGTTCAAGCCGGACGCGGCGATGAGCCGCTACGAGCTGATCGAAGCGCTTGCGCCGCTGCTTGACCGCGAGGAGGGCGAGCTGTACAACGCCTTCCCGGACAAGTCGGGACGCAGCGACCAGCTCGTCGCCTTCTTCGCATCCGCCGGCATCGTCGGCGGCTATCCGGACGGCACGTTCGGCGGCGACCGCGGCCTGACGCGGGCGGAGTTCGCTGTCATCGCCGCGCGGGCGCTCCAGATCAGCGTCGACGGCGATGCCGTGCCGAAGCAGAAGGATGCGCGCAAGCACTGGGCGTCGAGCTTCATCGCCGCCCTGACCGATGCGGGTTATATCCAGGGCTTCCCGGACGGCAGCTTCCGTCCGAACAGCCCGCTCACCCGCACGCAGGCGATCTCGCTGCTGAACCGCATGGCCGGCACGGCCAAGCGCGCGGACGCCGGGCCGCATTATGGCGACGTGCCGCCGAGCCACTGGGCGTACGCCGACATCATGGCCGCAGCCCGCGACTGAGCCGGCCGTCCGGCCAGGCATGATTTCCGATCCAGGAAAGGAAGTTAAGCGATGAAAAAAGGATGGATCGCCGTCCTGGCTCTAGCCGCCGTGCTGGCGGCAGGGCCGTATGCGGCAGGCACGACGCAGGCGGAGCGGCAGGCGCCGCTGGCGGCCGATGACAGCTACCGGCTCGCCTCGAGCGCCGTGTTTTACCTGAGGGCGCTCGGAGCCGACGGCACCGTCGGCGCGACAGGCACCGGCGTGATGCTTTCCGCGAGGGGCGATGCCGCGACCGCCTATCATGTCGTGAAGGGCGCGGCGAAGCTGGAGGCGGTGCTCGCGGACGGCAAGACCGTCTCGCCGGTGAAGGTCGTCCGCTACGACGAGCGGACCGATGCGGCCGTACTGGAGCTGCCTGCTCCGAAAAGCGGAGGCGGCTATCCGTTCGTCGCCCGGCGCGCGGAGAAGCTGGAGCATGGCGACGCAGTCTATGCGATCGGCTATCCGCTCAAGCAGACGCCGATCGTGACGCAGGGCATCGTCAGCAGCCCGGACGCGGTCGTGAGCGGCCGCAGCCGCGTGCTGATCGACGCCGCCATCGCGAGCGGCATGTCGGGCGGTCCGCTGCTCGACGAGCAAGGGCGGCTGGCCGGGATCATATCCGGCTCGCTGCGCACGATGGCCGGCATCCATCTGGCGGTCGGCATGGCCGATCTGAACGCTTTGCTGCCGGACGGCTTGCGGACGGCGGACTGATTTTTGCTTGGCGGGGCGGACGGGTGGTATGATGGGCTCAGCCATATCGAAGGAGATGAAGCCATGAACGTATACGACAAAGCTTACGAATTGGCCAAAGCTCTGGAAGACAGCCACGAGGCGAAGACGATGCGCGCCGCGCGCGCGGCCGCCGACGCCGATCCCGACGCCCGCCGGATGCTGTTCGATTTTCAAAAGAAGCAGGTCGATCTCCAGCAGCGCATGATGAGCGGCGAGGAGCCGTCGGCCGACGAGCTGGAGGGCATGAGCCGCCTGTACGAGGTGCTGAGCCTCAATCCGCTCGTGCAGAAGTATTTCGAGGCGGAAAAGCGCCTCTCTGTCGTCGTCGAGGACGTCAACCGCATCATCGGCAATTCCTTGCAGTCCCTGCTTCTCTCTTCCGAGTAGTCCAATGACCGGAACCGGAAGCTTGGCGGCCCATCTCCCTGCCCGGGGGGAGCGGGCCGCTTTTTTCATGCCGGGAGGAGACTCGAGCCTCTAACGGGACAACGGCGGCTTTCCAGTGCACCGGATCGGCATCGAACCGAACCTCTTGACCTAAACTTAAGTTTAGCGTTTATCATGAACTTCTGAACTTGCAGAGTTGGCCACAGATTTGGCGAGAGGTGGATGAAAATGGAATTGGATTATGCAAAGCTTTGCCAGGAAATTTTGAAGCAGGAAAAGCTGCTGCAATTTGACCAGTTTACGAATGAGATGGCTTTTGAAATTGGGCTGATGCTAAAAAACAAGGCAGAAAAGGATGGCAAATGCATCGTTGTCAATATCCAGAGATATGGGCAGACTCTATTTCATTTTGCACACGAAGATACCTGTATGGACAATGAAGTTTTTATTGCAGCCAAAAACAGGATTGTCAATCGCTTCTTCCATAGCTCTCTCTATTTCGTATATCGTCTCAGAGAATCAGGGAAGACGCCGGAAGAGGCTTTTCGTGTAGACTCCATGGAATTCATTCCTTGCGGAGGCGGATTTCCCGTTATGATAAAGAACGTGGGCGTTGTCGGTACCATTACGGTTTCGAACATGGCGGAGGAAGACGACCATAGGTACATCGTGGAGGTCCTGCAGGAGTATTTAAAGGTGTAAGACCAGCCTATTCATGAGAAGCGCCGAAAACCGTGCCGGACGATGCAGCCAGCTGCTTCCCTGTATATCCGTCACAGCGTAAACTCGTCATCGCGCCGATGACGAGTGTTTTTTATACGAACGAGATGCAGCACGATTGGCGAAAGCTTCTGGAACGTCATTTCGCCAAGGGGCATGGGAAGATCGCGATGCAGACGATCGAGCTGGCCTCGATGGTTATCGCCTCGATTCCGATGATCATCCTGTACCCGTTCGCGCAACGAAAGGAAGGGGGATCGCCATGCAAGCGCCATTGTTCAGAGATCCGATCTACGACGGAGCGACCGATCCGACGCTCATCTACAACCGGGCGGCGGGAGAATGGTGGCTCGTGTATACGAGCCGGAGAGCGACAGCGGAAGGGCCCGGTGTCGCATGGGTTCACGGCAGCGACCTCGGCGTCGCCTCCTCTGCGGATGGCGGCCGAACCTGGGTATACCGGGGCACGCTGTCCGGTCTGGACTTCGAATGGGGCCGCAATACGTTCTGGGCCCCGGAGATCGTGTGGCATGACGGCATCTACCATATGTACGTCAGCTATATTCAGGGCGTCCGAACGGACTGGTCTGGCCCGCGGACGATCGTGCATTATACGAGCGCGGATCTGCTCGACTGGAGGCTGCAAGGTCCGTTGCGGCTCAGCTCGGACCGGGTGATCGACGTCTGCGTGCACGAGAAGCCGGGCGGCGGATTTCGCATGTGGTATAAGGACGAAGGGAACGGCTCGGCCACCTATGCGGCGGACAGCGATGACCTGTACGAGTGGAAGCCGGTCGGTGCCGCGCTGGCCCATCGCGGACACGAAGGGCCGAACGTGTTCCGCTTCAAAGGCAGCTATTGGATGATTGTCGACGAATGGCGGGGGCAGGGCGTCTTCCGGTCCGACGATCTGGAGAGCTGGGAGCCGCAGGGCCTCATTCTGGACGAATCCGGGCTCCGCGACGACGACGCGGGCTTCGGCCATCATGCAGATGTCGTCGTGTCGGGCGACGAGGCGTACATCTTCTACTTCACCCATCCGGGACGCTCGCAGACCGAGGCGGGAGGCAAGGCAGGCTACGAGCAGCGCCGCTCCTCCGTGCAGGCTGCCCGACTGGAGGTTCGCGATGGCCGGCTCGTGTGCGATCGGAACGAGGTGTTCGAGCTGAATTTGAAGGCGGAATAGCAGCACATAGTCCCTGATCCCTGCCCCTCTTCAAGCAAGAGCATGTTCTTCCATCCGCCCGCATACAGTGGAAGAGACAAGCCAAGGGGAGGAACAGGGCGATGAGAAAGTGGAAGCACGGCATCTATCTGCTCGCCGCGCTCGGCATGCTGGTCTATGCGCTGCCGCGGCTCGAGCTGAGCGGCGCCTGGACGGCTGCGACCGTGTTCGGCATCATGTGGTCGGCGCTCGCGATGCTCGTCATCGCGGCCAACCTGCGGGCGCTGGCGAGCGACCGCGAGCGGGAGCGGCGGCGGATCGCGGCGATCCGCCGGCAGCAGGCGTACAGCCGCGAGCAGGCCGCCGCCCGCCGGCGCTCGGCCCGGCGGGGCGGCTGATCCGGCGCGGGACGAGCTTGCCGAGGTGTCGAAAACGGGCTCTCGAGCCGATATGTTCCATAGTCCGCCCTTGAGGAGGACGAAAGGAGGCTGACGGCCCATGAGCAGCGTCTCGCAAGGATTGGCCGCTTCGGCCGCGATGACCCAGCATGCGCTGGCGCTTGCGGTCGGCACCGGCGTCATGAACATCTCCAAGGACATGTTCGAGCAGCAGGGGCAGCAGCTGGCGGAGATGATCCGCCAGGCGCCGCATCCGACGCTCGGCGGCTCCCTGGACATCAAGGTGTAGGCCGCATCATCCAAAAAGAGCCTCGCCCCGGCCGGAACGGCTGGCGGCGGGGCTCTTTTTGCAAGCTATTTCCAGCCCGCAGCGAGCGGCTGAAATCTTGACCGCTGTAATTGAAAATGATAATCTTTATCAATAGGTATGCGATCTACATCCGAGGTGACCCGTACAAATGAAAATGATGGAACGATTGGAAACCTTCCTTGTCTTGGCGGAATGCGGCTCGTTCACGGAAGCGGCCAAAAAGCTGTTTTGCTCGCAGCCGACGATCAGCCATCATATTCAGAAGCTGGAAGAGCAGTTCGGGGCTCCGCTGTTCATTCGTACGGGCAGGACTGCGCAGCTGACGAGGCAGGGCGAGATTTTCCTCGACTACGCCAAGCAGATCGAGCAGACGATGCTGCAGGCCGGGAGCGCCATCGAGAGCTCCATGAAGACGGAGAGCTCGATCGTTTCCGTCTACGTCAGCCAATACTTCGCCAATTATTATTTCGACGAGATCCTCCCGACGCTCCACGCCTCCGATCCCCCATACCGGCTCGAAATCAACGCGTACTGCTACGAGGCTCTGAAACAGGCCTTGGTCGACCGCAAGACGGACTGGGCGATCATGCCCTATTACCCGGACGACGACTTCATCCGCTCGGACTTCGCCGTGCATGCGCTGTTCGAGGACGAATTCATGCTGGTGCTGCCTCCCGAGCATGTCCTGATGAATCGCAAGACCATTTATGCGAGAGATCTTCAAGGCGCGACCGTACTCCTGCCGCGGAGCCCGTTTTTGATCCGCTCCTTGCAGAAGGAGATGGATCGGCACGGGCTGCGGGTGCAGTATTTGCAGATGAGCAACTTCGAGGTCATCAAGCAGGCGGTCAAGAGCGGGCTTGGCGCCGCTTTCCTCCCGTATCGAGCGATCCGCAAGGAGCTAGAGGCCGAGGAGCTGACCGCGAAGCGGCTCCCCTTCTTCGGCTATCTCAGGCAGAACGGCGTGCTCGTCCGCAAGGGCGCCCGGTTCACGGCCGAGGAGCAAGCCTTCTTCGAACGGCTGCGTCCGCATTTCGACGAAGGGGCTCCTGCAGGGCGGAGCGCGTTTTCCTGATCCATCCCGGCCGCCGGCCATAAAAAAACAGAATCGAATCATCAAAAAAAAGAATAGGAGCGTTCCATTGCCCTGCAGTCAAGGAAAAATGGAACGCTTCGCCTTTTGATGATATTGATAATCATTATCACTGTTATTATACTTAAGCCAGTTCTCATCCTAGATAAAGGTGGAGGTCAAGTTCATGCAATGGACAAGGGGAAATAAACGATGGATCGGCTTCGCGGCAGCGCTGGTCCTGCTCGTCGCAGGATGCTCGAGCAACGGCGGCAGCGAGAACGCGACGAACGACGCCGCGGCGCCGTCCGCAGGCGAAGCCGCAACGGCAGCAAGCGTGAAGGAGCTCAAGATCGGCGTGGCCAGCGACTCGGGTCCGCTCAACCTATACACGACCAGCGACGACTATTTGCTTGATCTCGTGTTCGACAAGCTGTACGGCCCGTCTCCCTTCGTCGACGAGCCGCAGCCGCTGCTGGCGGAATCCGCCGAGCAGCTCGACGACTTCACCTGGACGCTCAAGGTCCGCGACGGCGTGACCTGGCATGACGGAACCCCGTTCACGGCCGACGACGTCAAGTTCACGTTCGAATACTACCGCGACGGCCCGCAGAACCGGTTCTCCCACCATGTGAGCGAGGTGCCGAAAATCAGCACGATCGACAAGGTCGACGATTCGACGCTCAAGTTCACCTGCGAATACGCTTGTCCGTCGCTGAAAAGCGTCACGTTCGCCGATCTGCCGATCTTGGCCAAGCATGTCTGGGAGAAGGTGGACAATCCGCGCAAATTCACCGAGCTGGCAGTCGGTACAGGCCCGTATAAGCTCGTCGAATATGTTCCGGACCAGTATTACAAGTTCGAAGCGAACGAAGCGTACTTCCTCGGCCAGCCGACGGTAAGCAAGATTACGATGCCGGTCATCAAGGACCAGACGGCGATGTTCAACGCGCTTCGCGCCGGCGAGATCGACGTCGCGGCCAAAAGCGTGCCGGCGGAGCTGCTCGGCAACATCGAGGACGGAGGCAAGCTGAAGGTCAAGCGGACGGCGGAGCTGGCCATCGTCGAGATCAAGCTGAACTACGACAAGGAGCCGTTCGCCAACGAATCGTTCCGCAACGCCTTGTCGCTCGCGATCGACCGCCAGACGATTACCGATACGGTCCTGCTGGGCCATGCCCGCGCCGGCTTGACCGGATACCCGCATCCGGATTCCCCGTGGACCAACCCGGATCTGAGCACGCCGTTCGACGCCGAGCAGGCGCGCGCCGTTCTCGACGGAATCGGCTACAAGGATGCGGACGGCGACGGCTTCCGCGAGGACGCCTCCGGTCAGCCTCTGAAGATCAAGCTCGCGGTATCCTCGGCAGAGCCGACGTACATCCGCACGTCCGAGCTGCTGAAGGAGCAGTTCGCGGCGGCCGGCATCGACGTCGCCGTCGAGGTGATGGATCCGTCCGCGCTGACCGCGATCAGCTCGGAGCGGACGTTCGACATGATGATCGGCATGATCGGGCCTCATGGCGTCGGCGACCCGGACCAGTTCGTCATGTCGCATTATGCCGGCTACCTCTGGAAAAAAGGCGTTCCCTATCCGGCGATGGACGCGCTGATCGGACAATGGAAGCAGGAGACGACGATCGAAGGGCGCAAGCAGATCTCCTTCCAGATGCAGGAGCTGTTCAACAAGCAGCCGACGAGCCTCGCCGTCTATTATCCGGAGCAGAACTGGGCGTACGACCCGGATAAATTCGCCGATTGGGTGGAGACGCCGGGCTACGGCATGATCCACAAATATTCGTTCCTGGGCGAGATCGGCAAGAAGTACGCGACGAACGAAGCGTGAGGATCGCCGGCAAGCTTCTGCAATACGCGCTCGTCATCCTCGTCGCGCTGACGCTGAACTTCGCCTTGCCGAAGCTTGCCCCGGGCGACCCGCTGAGCTTCGCGATCGGCGAGGCGCTCGCGCAGGAGATGACGCCGGAGGCGCGGGCCAAGGCGATGCAGGAGGCCGGTCTGGACGGCACCCTGCTGGAGCAGTACGGGAGCTTTTTGAAAGGAGCGCTGACGCTGGACCTCGGCCACTCGACGAAGCTCGGCGAGCCTGTCGTCGACGTGCTGGCGGATCGCCTGCCGTGGACGCTGCGGATCGTCCTGCCGTCCTTGGTCCTCAGCGCGCTGATCGCGGTCGCGCTCGGAGCTTACGCCGCCTGGAACCGCGGCCGAAAGCGCGATCTATGGCTGCTCGGCGGCATCCTGACGATGGAGTCGATGCCCGGCTTTTGGCTGGGCATGATTCTGATCGCGGTCTTCGGCGTCCAGCTCGGCTGGTTCCCGACCTACGGGGCGGCTCCGCTGTTCAGCGCCGGCGGCTGGTCGTACGCGGCCGCCGTGCTGCAGCGGATGGTGCTGCCGGTGGCGACGATCACGCTCGTCTCGCTCGGCTCCTATTTCCTGCTGACGCGTTCGGCGATGCTCGATTCCTTGGGGCAGGACTACATGATGATGGCCGAGGCGAAAGGGGCGGGGAAGCGCCGGCGGATCTGGCACGCGCTCCGCAACGCGCTGCTGCCGGTGTATACGCATATGACGATGAGCCTCAGCATGCTTGTCGGCGGAGCGGTCGTCGTCGAGACGGTCTTCTCGTATCCCGGCATCGGGAGCCTGCTGTACGAGAGCGTGCTCGCCCGCGACTTCCCGATGATGCAGGGCGTCTTCCTGCTCATCACGCTCGCGGTCATCGCGGGCAA
The DNA here is from genome assembly GCF_037965485.1 of Paenibacillus sp. FSL W8-1187. Taxonomy (NCBI): domain Bacteria; kingdom Bacillati; phylum Bacillota; class Bacilli; order Caryophanales; family Paenibacillaceae; genus Paenibacillus; species Paenibacillus sp. FSL W8-1187. The sequence continues at coordinate 4,016,011 of NZ_CP150181.1, read as the reverse complement.
CATTTTGGCTGACCTGACCTATCCGCTTGTCGATCCGCGGGTGCGCAGCAGACGGCCTAGGGAGGGAACGAGATGAAGCTCGGAACGCTCGGCGGCACGGGCAGAGCCGGCATGATGGGGCGGATCGGCCTCTTCCTGCTCGGCGCGATGATTCTGTTCGCGCTGCTCGGCCCGCTGCTCATTCCGCATGATCCGATGGAGCGCACCGGCGCTCCGCTCGCGGCTCCCGGCGACGGGCATCTGCTCGGCACGAACGATATCGGCCAGGACATCCTCGCGGAGCTGGCGGCCGGCGCCCGCGTGTCGCTGACGATCGGCCTCGCAGGCGCTGCCGCGTCCATGACGATCGGCGTGCTCGTCGGCGTGCTGGCCGGCTATCGGGGCGGCTGGACCGATACGCTCCTGATGAGGGCGGTCGACGTCAGCCTGACGCTGCCGTTCCTGCCGCTCATGATTCTGCTCGGCGTCTTTCTCGGGCCGAGCATGTCCACGCAGATTCTGGTCATCGCGATCCTGATGTGGGCGAAGGTCGCCCGCGAGCTGCGCTCGCAGATTCTCTCGATCCGCACGCGCGGTCCGGTCCAATCGGCCCGAGCGATGGGAGCCGGGGACGGCTATATCCTCCGCAAGCACATCCTGCCGATGACGCTGCCGCTGCTGATTCCGCAATTCATCCAGGCGGTGACGGCTTCCATCCTGATGGAGTCGTCGCTCAGCTTTCTCGGACTCGGAGATCCGCTGGCGAAGAGCTGGGGGAGCATCCTCTTCTATGCGAACGCCCGCAGCGCGTTCCTCACCGACGCCTGGATCTGGTGGGTCGTGCCGCCCGGGCTGTGCATCGTCTGGACGGTGCTCGGCTGCTCGTTCATCGGCTACTGGCTGGAGGAAAAGGCCAGCCCTCGGCTCAAAAGCTATGCGGCGCCGGCGGAGCGGGGCGCCCGAGGCTGGTTCCGCAGCCGGCCGAGCCGGACGGCGGCGTCCGCCGCGAAGGCGGGCGAGACGCTCCGCATCGACGGCTTGACGGTCGAGTATCCGAAGCCGGACGCGCAGGAAAGCGTCGCCGCGCTCCGCGGAATCGAGCTTGTCGTCAAGCCCGGAGAGATCGTCGGCATCGTCGGCGAGTCCGGCAGCGGCAAGACGACGCTCGCCGCGGCGATCATGCAGATGCTCAAGCATCCGGCCGAGAGCGCCGGCTCGATCCGCTTCGCCGGCGAGGAGCTGACGGAGCTGTCGGATCGCGAGCTGAGGGCGATAAGAGGACATCGGATGGCGCTTGTTCCGCAGGCGGCGATGAACGCGCTGAATCCGGTCTGGACGGTGCGCAAGCAGCTGACGGAGGCGATTACATGCCACCGCAAGCTGAGCCGAGCGGAGATGGAGAAGCGGATCGGCACGCTGCTGGAGCAGGTCGGCATCGAATCGCGCTGTCTGCAGGCGTATCCGCATGAGCTGAGCGGAGGCATGAAGCAGCGCGTCGTCATCGCGATGGCGCTCGTGAACGAGCCGGCGTTCGTCATCGCCGATGAGCCGACGACGGGGCTGGACGTGCTGGTGCAGGCGGAGATCGTCGCGCTGCTGCAGCGGCTGCAGCAGCAGCTCGGCATCTCGATGATCTTCATCTCGCATGATCTGCCTGTCGTCAAGCGCATCGCCGACCGCATCGTCATTCTCGAGCGCGGGGCTGTCGTCGACGAAGGCGATCCCGAGCAGCTGTCCCGCCATTCGACGCATCCCTATACGAGAAAGCTGATGGACGCGATTCCATCCATCGGCCGGCTGGAGCAGCCGCTGGAGCGGCCGCGACCGGCGCAACCGACGCCATCGCCGGAGCCGCTGCATGCCGCTGCCGGACGGTAGCGCCAGCAAAGGAGAGGAACGGATGAGCCATTCAACGAATCGGGCGGAAAGCCCTCCGACAGAGCCGCTGCTCGCGGTCAAGGGCTTGCGCAAGCAGTACGAGGCGTCCGCCTTCAGCTCGGCGGGCAAGGAGGTTCTGCGAGGCGTAGACTTCCAGGTGCAGCCGACCGAGACCGTCGGCATCGTCGGCTTGAGCGGCGCGGGCAAAAGCACGATCGGCCGGCTCGTCGCCGGCTTGGAGCGGCCGGACGGGGGAGAGATCCTTTATTCCGGCCAGTCCATCGGCCGGCTGCGCGGCGCCAGACGGCGCCAGGCGGCCAGCGGGATCGAGATGATCTTCCAGGATCCGTACGAGTCGCTGTCTCCCCGCATGCGCATCGCCGACCTGGTCGCGGAGCCGCTGCGGATCCGCAAGAAATATCGCGGGAACCGGGCAGGGCTGGAGCAGGCGGTGCGCACGGCGCTTGCGAATGTCTCGCTTCCTCCCGAGCGGTATATGGCCCGTTATCCGCATGAGCTGTCCGGAGGAGAGCGGCAGCGCGTCGGGCTCGCTCGCGCTTTCGTCGATCCGCCGCGGCTCGTCATCGCCGACGAGCCGACCTCGATGCTCGACTCGTCGCTCCGGCTCGAGCTGCTGGCGCTGATGGATCGGCTTCGCCGCGACAGCGGCACCGCGACGATGCTCATCACGCATGATCTGGCGCTGGCCTACCGGTTCTGCGACCGGCTGCTCGTGCTCAGCGACGGGGAGATCGTCGAGAGCGGCACGCCGGCGCAGGTCATTGAGCAGCCGGCGCATCCGTTCACGCTCCGGCTCGTCCAGGCGCTGCGGGAGTTTCACCCATGACGGCGGCAGCGATGATCGCGGCCGAAGGGCTGCGCGTGCGCTATGGCGGCCGCACCGTTCTCGAGGACGTCGCCTTGCGGCTGGAACGCGGAGAATTCGCTTATTTGATCGGCCGGTCCGGCTCGGGCAAAAGCACGCTTTTGAGCTTGCTTTATCGGGAGCTGGTCGAATTCGAGGGAAGCCTCGAGGTGGCGGGGAGGCCGCTGCGGGATTATCCGAGGCATGAGCTGCGCAGACGGATCGGCGTCGTCTTCCAGTCCTATGAGCTGCTGGAGGACAAGACCGTCTTCGAGAACATCGCGATGGCCGGGGAAGTTCGCGGGATGGCGTCCGGGCCGCTTCGCCAGGAGATTCCGACGCTGCTGAAGCGGGTCGGACTGGACGGCCGGGAGCGGGATTATCCGGCGCAATTGTCGGGCGGAGAGCAGCAGCGCGTCGCCATCGTGCGGGCGCTGATCGGCAAGCCGGAGCTGCTGCTCGCCGACGAGCCGACCGGCAATCTCGACGCGCAGACGGCGAGCGGCGTATTGGGACTGCTGAGGGAGCTGCAGCGGGAGACGGGGATGGCGATGCTCGTCGTGACCCACTCCCGGGAGCTGCTCGACGCGTTCCCGGCGACGGCATGGGAGATCGACGAGGGAAAGGTCCGAAAGCATGAATATCGCGAATTATTACGTTAAAGAAGCCTGGAAAGGCGTCAGGCGGAACGCCGGAGCTTCGGCGGCCTCCGCGGCGCTCATCCTCGCAGCCTTGCTCGTCATGGGCTTGCTGCTGATGGCGCGCGCCGGACTGGCCGGGGTATCGCACTACTTGCATGCCCAGCTCGAGATCAAGGTTTATGTGGAGGAAGGCATCGATTCCGCGCGGGTGGCGGACATTTTGGCGGAGCAGCCGTTTGTCGCTTCGGCCTCGCTGCAGACGGGAGAGCAGCTGCTGGAGCAGCTGCAGTCCTTTTTCGCCGGCAAGCCTTATCTGCTGGAGGCGTTCCGCGACGGAGCCTTGCCGGACGCGGTCGTGCTCGTCCTGAAGGAGGCCGAGGACATGGAATTCGCGGCGCAGGAGCTGTCGCGGATGGACGGCATCCAGCAGGTCGTCTACCCGCAGGAGCTCGCGCAGCAGCTCGTCTACTGGTCGGGACTGCTGCAGTCGGCGGGCCTCGCGGTGTTGGCGTTCCTGCTCGCTCTCGCGTTCATGATCGTGTTCCTGGCGATCCGGCTCGCTCTCTATCAGCGCAGCAAGGAAATCCGGCTCAAGCTGCTGCTCGGAGCTCGCGCCGGCCATGTCAGGGGGCAGTTCCTGCTGGAGGGAGCGGTCGTCGGCCTGGCAGGCGGGGCCGGAGCCGCGCTCGTTCTGAGCGCGCTCGGGCTGGCCGTCAAGCGGCGGCTGACGGAGGCGTACGGCGAGATCCTCTCCCTGGACGGCCCGGCGATCGTCGTCCTTGCGTTGCTGGTGGCGCTGGCGGGTCCGATCCTCGCCGCGGCCGCCTCCTATGCCGCCGTGCGCAAGAGGATCCGCGATGCGTAGCGGCAGCGCGCCGCAGCCTCGCCAAGCAGGAAGGCGCCGCAGGGCCGGACTGCTGCCGGTGCTCGCCGTGCTGGCGAGCCTGCTCGTCGGAACGGCGGCTTACGCCCATCTTACGGGAGCGTTCGCCGAGTATCTGGCCGTCGTCTACGACGAGTCCACGACGGACAAGCTGCGCGAGGATCTGGAGACGGCGAGAAGGGAAATCGCGAAGCTCGAGCCCGAGCTGGACGCGAGGCGGAAGACGTTTTTGGAAAACCGCGAAGCCGCCGTGCCCAAGCTGCTTTTTTATCAGGATCGGGGGCTGGACCTGTCGCTGGAGCTGCTTCGCGGCGCGGGATCGGTCACGGACCTCCTGGGCAGCCGCTGGCTGCTGCAGCGGCAGATCGAGCTCGAGCTCAATCGGCTGGACGAGCTGTACCGGAGCTATCTGCAGGTCGGGCTGACGCGCCAGTCGCTGCAGAGCCGCCAGGAGCTGCTCGCGATGATCGAGAGCAATCTCGCGCTGCGGCAGCCGTTTCTGGACAGCGTCGGCGAGCTCGGCCTGGAAGAAATCGCGAACTATCTGGATATCGACTGGGTGAGCGAAGTCGAGGAGCCGCTGAAGGCCGCCTTGCTGGCGGATGCGGGAACGGTGGCGGAGTCGTGGCGCGAATGGCTGGCCGAGTCTCCGCTGGACGGCTCGCTGGAGCTGGCGGCGGGCTGGCTGAACGAACGCAGCGGGCTGTCCTACTATTTTCGCGCGGATCATCTCTATGCCGTCTACGAGCAGGAAGGAGCGAACGTCATCCTGATCGGACAGCTGCTGCAAAATGAACGCGGCGACGCGCAGCTCATGCTGGAGGCCGGCTTCTACAACGGCTTCGCCGTCCCGGACAAAGCGCTGGAGGAGCTGAAGGGCTTCGAGCTGCCTTATGCGGAGCTGAGGCGCCTGCCCGGAGCAGGCGAGCAAGCCTATCTGCAGCAGGCGGAAGGAAGAATCGTCGTCGTCGCAAAAAACGATTAGCGCAAGGGAGAGACGGAAGTGGAAAAACACGAAATCGCCGTATTGGACATCAAGGTAGGCGTCATGGGAGAGGTGCTGGGCAGTACCGGCTACAGCTACATCGACATGTACGAGCTGCCGCATGCCTCGCTCGACGCCTACGCCTGCCTCGTCATCAACGGGTCGAGCGATCAGGAGTTTCTGCTCAAGCATAAAGCGGTCATCGAGAACTTTCTGGATCAAGGCAAGGTCGTCCTGTTCGGCGGCCAATTGTTCCGTCCTTGGCTTCCGGGAGGCTCGGACTTCATCCCGCGCACGATCCACAGCCACCTGGACTATCATATTACCGTCGCCAAGGAGCATCCGATCTTCGAGGGCGTCGACCCGAGCGAGCTGACGTACAAAAAGGGAGTGGCCGGCTTTTTCGCGCGCGGCCATCATCCGGTCCCGGAAGGCGCCGAGGTGCTGCTCACGCTGCCGGACGGCGAGCCGACGCTGTATATCGACCGCAGCAGCACGAAGGGAACGCTCATGGTCAGCTCCGGCTACAACCTGCTCGGCTATCGCGACGGAGACTCGACGAGCCTGATCGGCGAGCGGGTCGAGGCGTGGATCGAGCAAGAATACAAGCAGCTGCAAGAAGGAGTGCCGTCCCGATGAGAAAAATCGCCGCTTTATATTCCGGATTGTCCTATCAGAACCGCGCCTGGAACGAGCCGAAATACCGCAAATACATCGCCGATATCGTCTATGTCCCCGACATGGGGCCGGAGTCGCTGGCGGGCTTCGATGTCGTGCTGCTTCCGTCGAGGCTGCACACGGGCCTGCTGATGAAGCTGAAGCCGCTGCTGGACAGCTTTGCGGCTCAAGGAGGAACGGTGGTCGTATTCTGGCCGAACGACGCCGAGCAGATCGTGCCGAATCAGAACTGGGAGGACCGGCCGACGAACTTCTGGTGGTGGCTCGACAAAAACGCCAAGAGCGGAATCGAGCAGCGCAATCCCGGGCATGACCTGTACAACTACATCACGCTGCAGGATGCGACCTGGCATTACCACGGCGTGTTCTGGCCGCAAGGAGACGTCGTGCCGCTCGTCGAGACGGAGGACGGCGGGGCGATCCTCTACGTCGACAAGAGCAGCACGGCGGGAACATGGGTCGTCACCAGCCTGGACCCGGAATTCCATTACGGCTCGTACTTCATGCCGGCGACGGAGCGGTTCCTCGACGGCTTCCTTCCGTGGCTCGCCGAAGGCGAGCTGTAAGGAGCGTGCTCGCGATGCTCCGGATGGGCAAGGGAGGAAGAACAATCGTGCTGGCGGCGATGCTGCTGCTGGCATCCGCGGCCCTCGATCCGTTCCGGGCGGCCGCCCATGTCGTGACCAGCGCGAACGCGTATGCGGACATCTCCTTGTCCCCCGCCCAGGAGGAGATCGTGCTGCTGACGGGGATGGGCATCATCGCCTACTCCCATGATGAGACGACATTCAGGCCGCTGGACAAGCTGAAGCGCTCGGAGCTCGCCTACTGGGCGGCGGAGTTCCATCGACAGGCCGAAGCGGGCGCGACGGCGGAGCAGGCGGCTCGGTCCGCGCTGTCGGCCGGCTTGATCGGATCGCTCGATGGGAATGCGGACTATGGGGATGTGAACCGGGCGTTTTTCGGCGGCGAGCTGACGCTGGAGCCGTCCGGGAAGCTCCGGCCGGACGACGAGCTGACGAGAGAGCAGTTCGCCGCGTTCGTGTCCGAGAGGCTGCAGGAGCCTCTCTCCGAAGGGACGCTGCCGGAGCAGGCGGGCTACGAGAGCGGCCCTGCCGGGATCGTCGAGCGGGTCGTCGTCGAAGAGGAGCGGGATGGGTATGACGTTCAGATCGGGGATCAGTCCTACCGGCTCTACGAGCATCCGAGAGTGATGGGGGCTTCCTCCGATCCCGCTCAATGGGAGGGGCAGGTCCTTGTCCGCTCCTGGACGAAGCCCGATGCGGCGGATTCGCGGAAGCTCGCGCTGCATGTGCTGGATTTCAGCGCGGCTGAGGCCGGGGCGGAAGCCGCTGCGGAAGCCGCTGCGGGAGCGGATGCAGGCGGAGCCGCCGGAGTGGATGCGGATGCAGGGGCCGATGCGAACGCGGGCGCGGATGCGGTTGCCGGCCATGCGGGGCATGCCGCGGCCGGCGAGGCCGCGTCGGCGCAGGCGCAGCCGGAAGGCAGGCTGTCGGCGGTTGCCGTCGGAGCCGTCGGAGCCGCCGCGCTGCTGTTCCTGCTCGCCGCAGCAGCTGCGCGGCGGCGGAGAAGAAGAGACGCCAAGCCGGCGGAATGATTTTGAATCGAAGCGGACCGCCAGTTTTTGCTGGCGGTCCGCTTCTTTGCGTTCAAGTGCGCGTCAGCCGCGCTCCCGAGCCGACTCGTGCTTCTTGATGACGCAGACGGCCAGCATCCCGTCCTCCATGCCGACGAGCGACTGCCGCGATGATGAGATCGCCCCCGAAAAAAGAACCTGCGCCGATCCAAGGATCTGGCGCAGCAACGGACCTAGATGTGCAGGAATCCTGCCCACCACGATTGATAAAGCTTCAGATACAGGGCGTTTCCTGCTTCATCGACTTCTTTTTGCGTGGCGAAGTTGCTGCTGTAGGCAGCGGCAGCGGCATCGTAGGCATCGCCGCTCACGCCGTTCGCGGCCGCATCGTCGAGGAGCTGCTTCAGGCGGGTTTTGACCGCCATGCCCGGCGCGATCCGCGCGTGAGTCGCTTGCTCGAAGGCATATCCCATCTGAATGAGCTGCTCTTCTGTAAAAGCGTCGCCGGTAATTTGCAGGTTGACCGGCTCCCCGTTGCTGCCTTCCGCCGTGCGGTAAGAGGCCGGCAAGGTGATGCTTGGATAACCGGCTTTGGCGGCGATGCCGGTCGTGGCGCCGTTCAAGCCGATAAGAGCGTCCAGCTTGTATTTGTCAAGCAAATAGTTGATGCCGTTTTTGCGGGAGTAGGCGATATCGGCCGCCCGATCCTTTTCGTAGCTTGCATAATCGGCGGATCCAGGCGTCATGTCATAGGCGACCGACTCCTCCAGGATGCTCTGGCCGTATTTCAGGACGCTTAGGTTTTTCTTGTTGTAGTCGATGACATCCTGGAGGCTTTTGATGACGGTTTGCTTGTCGCTCGCCACAATCGGGTTTTTCTGCGAGCTCAAGTAATGTTCGATATCCTGCTTGAAGTCGTAGTAAAGCACCTTCGATGCCGGAGCCGCCGGCAGCTCGCTGCTCATGCCGGCGCCGTTGGCGCCATACACGATGGAGGCTCCCTGCGCTTGCAGCGTCTTGATCACCTCGGTGAACGCCTTGTACAGATCAGGCTGAGTCTCCTGATTGGGAATGCTGTATACGCCGAGCACTTTGCCTTTAAGCCCGTCCTTTTTCAGGTAGGCCGTATAGTCTTCCATGCGGGGAGCCAGGTACGATTCGTCGACGACAATTTCGTTGTCTACGCCCATGTTGATCGGAATATCGCTTGCGTCATAGCCTTGAATTGCGGTGAGCAAGGACGCTACATCAGCGACATTGCGCCCCATGGGGCCGGCTGTATCCTGGCTGTGGGCCAGCGGGATGATGCCGCTGCGGCTGACGAGTCCTACCGTCGGCTTCAAGCCGACCAGGGAATTCCGCATCGACGGGGAGAGGATGGAGCCGGATGTTTCCGTGCCGATCGTTATGGCGGACAGCGCGGCGGCGCCGGCCGAGCCCGAGCCGGATGAAGAGCCGGACACATCGAGCACTCCGGGCAAGTAAGGATTGAGAACTTGTCCATTGAGCGTCGAATAGCCGTTCTTCATGCCGCGGGTAATGAAGTTGGCGAACTCCGACAGGTTCGTCTTGCCGAGGATGATCGCGCCGGATTTCTTCAGCTGCGCCGCGACATAGGAGTCGTCGGCGACGAAGTTGTTGGCGAGAGCAATCGAGCCTGCCGTCGTCGGCATGCCGTCCGCGTCATCGGTTCCGATATTGTCCTTTATGAGTACAGGGATGCCGAACATGCCGGCTGCTTTGGACGGATCGGCCTTCACGGCCGCATCTGCGGCTGCCGCCAGCTTCAGCGCATTGGGATTCAGGCTCGATACGGCATTGAGTTGAACGGTATGGGTGTTGTACAGATCGATTCGAGAAAAATACATTTGGAATAGTTTTTCGTAAGAGAGCTTGCCGGATTTGACCATCGCCTGGATGTCGGAGATCGTTGCTTTTTGCAGGTCGATCGTGAGCGTGTCGATCGCGACCCGCAGCTGAAGCCGGGTCTGGTCGATGTTGAAAACAGGGCTGTTCGGAGTGAGGTTGCTTACCTTCGAGAGGGCATGCTTGACTTGCGCCGCATACTCGGCCGGGTAATCGTTCAGCTGCAGCTTCTTCGCTTCTTCGACGACGGCCTTCAGTCTGTTCAGGGCAGCTGTCGTTGTTGCCGCTTCTTCGAACATTCCGTTGTCATTCAGGGCATAAGCCGGCAGGGCGCCTCCCAGAAGCATTGAAGCGAGGGCAGGAACACCTAACAATCGACGGTAGTTCTTTGTCTTCATCCCCATGCCAAAACAACCCCCTATGTAATGAATGCTTACACGAGGGATCTTAGTGCATATCGATTGACTTGTCAAAGCATTTTTAGAGCCTTTGCATGTACGATGTCGAAGCGGGTCTTCGCGAATATCGCCAGCGGCAGGCGAGCGCAAAAGACAGCGCCCGCCCGATTCGTTATAATCAAGGGAACAAAAGAAGCGTCAGCGAAAGGAAAGGCGGAAGGACCTCTCATGCCACCCGATAACCATCCCCCGTCGTCGCTCGAGACGATGACCAAGCACGAGCAGCTGATCCGGCACATCGAGGCGCTGGAGCCGGGCACGCGCATCTCCGTGCGCGGCATCGCCCGCGAGCTCGACGTCAGCGAAGGCACGGCATACAAGGCGATCAAGGAGGCCGAGGAGCTCGGCGTCGTCGCCACCAAAAAAAGGATCGGCACCGTCCGCGTGCACCGCTCCCGGCGGGGCTCGCTCGAAGGACTGACGTTCGGAGACGTTGCCGACATCGTCGAGGGCCAGCTGCTCGGCGGCTCCGGCGGCCTGCAGCGGACGCTGCACAAGTTCGTCATCGGCGCGATGGAGCTCGATGCGATGCTTCGCTATATTAATGAAGACAGCCTGCTCATCGTCGGCAACCGCGAGGAGGCGCACCGGCTCGCGCTCGAGCAAGGGGCGGGCGTGCTCATCACCGGCGGCTTCGATACGAGCGACGAGGCCAAGCGGCTTGCGGACGAGCGCGGGCTGCCGATCATCGTCTCGCGGCATGATACGTTCACGGTCGCCTCGATGATCAACCGCGCCATGTACGACCGCCTCATCAAGCAGAAAATCGTGCTCATCGAGGACATCATGAGCTTCGCCCGTCCCGCCGACGTGCTGAAGCACGGCGATACGGCGGCCGACTTCCACCGGCTGGCGGGACTGACCGGCAGCTTCCGCTTCCCCGTGCTCGACGAGCGCGGCCGCGTGAGCGGCATGATGACCGCCAAGGACGCTGCCGGCTCCGAGCCGGACGCGCCCGTGGAGCGGCTCATGACGCGTCATCCGATCACCGCCGCGCCCAACATCACGGTGACGTCGGCCGCGCATACGATGGCCGCCGAGGGCATCGACCTGCTGCCGGTCGTCGACCGCCACCGGCGGCTGCTCGGCGTCATCACGCGCCAGGAGGTGCAGGAGGCGATGCGCATCACCGGCCGCCAGGGCGAATCCGGCGAGACGTTCGACGAGCTGATCCTGGCCGGCTTCAAGCCGGACGGCAGCGCCAAGGGCTTCCGCTACGCCGGCGTCGCCGCCGCCCAGATGTCCGGCATGCCGGGCACTGTGTCCGAAGGCGTGCTCTCGACGCTCATGCTGCAGGCGGCGCGGCGCATGGTCCGCGAGAGCGGTCGAGGCGACCATATGGTCGAGAGCGTGACGACGTATTTCTTCCGTCCGGTGGCGATCGACGCCGAGCTCGTGCTGGAGCCGGCCGTGCTGGAGCTGAGCCGCAAAAACGCCAGGCTCGAGATCGAGCTGTCGGATCCCGGAGGCGTAGCCGCCAAGGCGATCCTGTCGATGCAGCTGATGGACGGCTAGAAGCGCTCTTCGCCGCCGCGGCTTTCGTTCGGGATTTCTTCACAGGGGATAGCTCCAACGGGTCATGCCGCGCCGCCCGCGGACGATTATGCTGGAGTCAGGCGCCAAGGACGCGCATCGACGGAAAGGAGGAGAGGATGATCGGCAAAATCGCGTATCGCCTGGCGCTGGCCGCCGTCCTCGCGGTCGGCGCAGGCGCGGCAGGGCCGATCCCGGCATCGGAGGCCGCCCAGGCCGAAGCGGGAGCGCTGCAGAAGCTGATCGACGAGGCGCCGCATGGAAGCACGGTCGTGCTGCCGGCGGGCGATTATGACGGGGAGCTCGTCGTCGACAAGCCGCTCGTCGTGCAGGGCGAAGGCGTCACGCTCCATAGCGGAGCGGCGGACAAGCCTGCGGTCGCCGTCCGCGCGGACTTCGCCTCCATCTCCGGCCTGTCAATCGTCAAGGACAGCGGCGGCGAGGCGGCGGCCGTGCTCGTCGAGGGCGACGGCGTCCGCGTGGAGGGGCTGCGCATCGTGACGAGGACGATCGGCATCCAGCTGCAGGAATCCGACGGCTCGGTCATCCGGAACAATGCCGTCGAGGCGACGCCGGAGCTGCTCGGCCGTTCCGCCCGCGCCTCGGAGCGGCGCAACGGCATCGACTTGTACCGGTCGCATGGCAATACGATCGAGAACAACCGCGTCAGCAGCATGTTCGACGGCATCTACCTGGAGGGCAGCAACAATACGGCCGTCCGCGGCAATGTCGTGGACTTTTCCCGCTATGGCGTGCATCTGATGTACACCAGGAACACCGAGGTGGAGGGCAATCGCGGCTCGCATAACGTGACCGGCATCATGGCGATGGTGTCGCGCGGCGGGACGATCGCGGGCAACGCCTTCAAGCTGCAGAAGGGGAGCGTCAACTCGCAGGGCATGCTGTTCTACGAGGTCGAGGACATGCAGGTGACCGGCAACGAGCTGGTCGGCAACCGCGTCGGCCTCTACATCGAGCGCTCCGCGAACAACGTATGGATGGGCAACGACGTCTCCTACAACTTCGTCGGCATCCAGCTACTCGACTCGGCGGACAACGAGCTGGCCGGCAACCGCTTCGTCTCCAACGTCATCGAGACGATGGCCGACGGCAGCGCGGGCAACCGGATCGAGGGCAACTACTGGGACGCGTTCCAGGGCCTGGACCCGAACGGAGACGGCAAGAGCGATCTGGCCTATCCGATGAATCCGTTCTTCCAGCGGCTGACGAAGGATACGCCGGCGTTCCAGCTGTTCTTTCAGTCGCCGGGCATGAAGTTTCTCGAGGGCCTCATGGCGGCCGATTCCGCGGACTGGACCCGCGACCGCGCTCCGCTCATGGAGCAGCCGGTCCTCGCCGGCGCCGCGGACTCCGCAGCGCCTGCGGCGAGAGAGGCGACCGCCGCGGCCGGAGCGGCGCTGCTGCTGGCGGCGTCGACCATCATTTTATTGGGGGTAAGGAAACGATGACAACAAAACGATGCCTGAGCCGGACGCTGCCGCTGGCGGCGCTCCTGACGCTGCTGCTGCTGCTGGCGGCCTGCGGCTCCAAGGACTACGGTCCGGTGCCGATCGACGAGTCCGTCGACAAATGCGCGATCTGCAACATGACCGTCAAGGACGACGCCTTCGCGACGCAGCTGACGACGACGGAGGGCAAAACGTTCAAGTTCGACGATATCGGCTGCATGAACGACTGGAAAGCGAAAAACGCCGCGGCGAAAATCGGCGGCGAGTACGTTCGCGACTACAACGACAAGGAATGGATCGCATACGCCGACGCGTATTACGTCTATGACAAGGATCTGAAGACGCCGATGGCGTACGGGGTCGTCAGCTTCAAGGACAAGGCATCGGCCGAGGCGTTCGCCCAAGAGCAGGGCAAAGGGCAGCTGCTGACGGCGGCCGAGCTCGCCAGCCACAGCTGGGAGCAGAACAAGGACATGATGATGGGCGAAGGGCATTCCCACGACGGCGACGCGGGCGAGAGCCATGGCGACGGCATGGACATGAGCGAGAACGCAGGTCATGAAGGCGGCATGGACATGAGCGAGAACGCATCCAATGCGGGCTCCGGCCACTAGGCGATGAACGCGGTCCATGTCGCCCGCAGGGAGATCAAGCTCGGCTTCCGCAACCCGTGGTCCTATTCGTTCCTCGTGCTGTTCACGATCTTCTCGCTGCTGCTGCTGCTGATCGGGGCGCAAAGCCCCGGCGGCGGCTACACGAGCACGACCGGCTCGATGCTCAGCCTGATCCTGTACCTGCTGCCGCTCATGACGCTGCTCATCGGCAGCTTTTCGCTCACGGCGGAAAAGGAAGAGGGCAGCTGGCAGCTGCTCGCGGTCTATCCGCTGCGCACCTCCAGCTTCGTCTTCGGCAAATATGCCGGCCTGTCGCTCGTGCTTGGCGCGATCGTCGCCTTCGCCTTCGGCGCCAGCGGAGTCGCGGGCGCGCTTGCGGGCGGGGGCTTCGACCTGCGGACGCTGCTGCTGTTCCTCGTCTTCTCGCTGCTGCTCGTGCTGCTGTACCTGGCCGTCGCGCTGCTGATCGGCACCGTGGCGGCGAATCGCTGGCAGGCGCTGACGTATGCGGTCGCCTTCTGGTTCTTCACCGTCATCGGCTGGCCGACGCTGCTTATCGCCTCGCTGGGCTACTTGCCGTATCTATGGATCAAGCCGGCGCTGACCGCGCTGACGCTGCTCAATCCGGCGGAGCTGGTGCGGCTGTTCGTCGTCGTCCGGCTCGGCGGCGGCTCGATCCTCGGACCGGACTATTACCGCTGGGTCGAGGTGATGGCGGGAGGCTGGGGGCCGCTGCTGTTCGCGGGCATCTGCCTCGCCTGGATCGCTGGAGCCGGCGGCATCGCCGTCTGGGCTTGGGAAAGGGGGCGGCGTCATGGCTGACGCAACGAAGCCGCTGCTGCGCGTCGAGCAGGTCGGCAAAACGATCAAAAGCCAGACGCTCGTGCGGGACATCTCGCTGGAGCTCGGAGCGGGCCGCGTGCTGGCGCTGTGCGGCGGCAACGGCGCAGGCAAAAGCACGCTGCTGCGGCTCGTCATGGGGCTGCTGCAGCCGACGTCCGGCCATGTGGAGGTGGACGGATTGCGCTGGCAGCAGGACCGGCGCGCTTATGCGGACAAGCTCGGCTACATGCCCGACGACTATACGTTCGCGCGCGGCCTGACCGCATGGGAGACGCTGCAGTTCTGGGCGTCGCTGCGCGGGCTGCCGAAAAGCCGCACCGAAGAGGCGCTGGTGGAGGTCGGCCTCGCGGACATGCGGGACCGCAAGGTGACGGCCTTCTCCAAAGGGATGCGGCAGCGGCTGCTGTTCGCCCAGGCGATGCTGGCCAAGCCGCCGCTGCTCGTGCTCGACGAGCCGACGAACGGGCTCGATCCGTACTGGATGGACTCGTTCGTGGAGCTTGTGCGCAAGCTGCGCTCGGAAGGCCACTCGGTGCTGTACTCCACGCATCAGCTCCCGGTCGCCGAGGCGAGCGCGGACGAGGTCGTGTTCATGCGCGAGGGCTCGGCGGTGCGCCAGGGCTCCGTCGCGGAGCTGCTGCGGCAATACGGCAGCGGCGGCCTGCACGCGGCCTTCACCGACAGCCGCCAGGCGGGCGGCGCGGCAGAGCGGGGGCAGACGTGAGCGCTTCGTCGGAGGAGTATCGCGACCGCACGGGCGCCGGGCCGGCAGGCGGCGAAGGAGAGGGCGGTGGCCCGAACGCCGGGCGTGAAGGCGGCGAAGGAGAGGGCGGTGGCCCGATTGTCGGGCGTGAAGACGACGGAGGGGCGGACGGTTCTGTCCGTCGGCCAAGGCGCAGGCGGGCGGCAGCCTGGCTGAGCTTGCTCGTCTTGGCGGGAACGGCCGCAGCTATCGGCTGGCTGCTGCTCGGCGGCGCTCCGCGAGCGTCCGACGGGCGGATCGCGGTCGGCGAGCCGGCCCCGGCGATCGAGGCGGCGCTGCCGGGGACCGGAACGCGGCTGCGGCTCGCCGACTTTCGGGGGGAGCCGGTGCTCGTCCATTTTTGGGCGACATGGTGCGAGCCTTGCAAGCGCGAGCTGCCGCGCATCGACTTGGCTGCGGCCAAGCTGGCGGAGCGGCCGCAGGGGAGCGGCGCGGTGCTTGTCGTCAACGTCGGCGACAGCCGCGCTACGATGACGGAGTTCGCCGAGGCGAGCGGCATCGCGCTGCCGCTCGCTTCCGACGCTGCCGGCGAGTCGGCGGGCGCGTTCCGCGTACGGGCGCTGCCGGCCTCGTTCATCATCGGGCCCGACGGCCGCATCGAGCGCATCGTGCAGGGCGAATTCGCCAGCGCGGACGAGGTGCTGGATGCGCTGGACGCGGCGCGCTAAGGCAGAAGCTCTGTCCTGACGGTTCTATGCTTTTTTTTAGATCGGCATCGGTCCGGCGGATGAGGGAGTCGAGAGTGCCTTGGTTGGTCGCAACCAGCCGGGTCGACGCCGCGAGGGAGTCGAGAGTGCCTTGGTTGGTCGCAACCAGCCGAGTCGACGCCGCGAGGGAGCCGAGAGTGCCTTGGCTGGTCGAATCCAACCTGGTCGACGTCACCAGGGAGTCGAGAGTGCCTTGGCTGGTCGGAACCAGCCGAGTCGAAGCCGCGAGGGAGTCGAGAGTGCCTTGGTTAGTCGGAACCAGCCGAGTCGACGCCGCGAGGGAGTCGAGAGTGCCTTGGCTGGTCGGAACCAGCCGAGTCGACGCCACAAGGGAGTCGAGAGTGCCTTGGTTAGTCGGAACCAGCCGAGTCGACGCCGCGAGGGAGTCGAGAGTGCCTTGGTTGGTCGGAACCAGCCGGGTCGACGCAGCGAGGGAGTCGAGAGTGCCTTGATTGGTCGTAACCAGCCGAGTCGACGTCACCAGGGAGTCGAGAGTGCCTTGGTTGGTCGGAACCAGCCTGGTCGACGCCGCGAGGGAGCCAAGAGTGCCTTGGTTGGTCGGATTCAGCCGAGTCGACGCCGCGAGGGAGTCGAGAGTGCCTTGGTTGGTCGCAACCAGCCGAGTCGACGCCGCGAGGGAGTCGAGAGTGCCTTGGTTGGTCGCAACCAGCCGAGTCGACACCGCGAGGGAGTCCAGAGTGCCTTGGCTGGTCGCAACCAGCCGAGTCGACGCCGCAAGGGAGCTGAAATTGCCTTGGTTGTTCTTATTGCCGAAGCCGGCATAAAATGGTAGAGTATTTCCATAGAAGAATAACCGTGACGAAGAACGTCCTGTTCGATTGCCTTCCCCATTTAAGATGGGCGAGGGGCAATCAAACAGGACGTTTTTTGTTGAAAAGGAGGAGCGTCATGAAAGGACTCGCTGAGTTTCAATCGGCTCACGCTTTATGGCTTCAAAAGCATGTCCAGTCTCGATCCGGAGAGAGAAAGGATCGCCTGCTAAGAGGACACGGCCATGGGGAGAGGCTCTTTCTCGAGCGTGTCTGGTGGCCTATGTTCGGCCATTTTGACGGCCTGCATCCGGAATATGAGGTGCGTGACTGGCGAGGCTCGCCTAGCTTTTTGGATTTTGTCTGGTTTCGCGGCGCATACCGGTTGAATTTCGAAATCAAGGGCTACGGCCCGCATGTCCAACAGAGCGACCGCACAAAGTACACCCGGGAGCTGCTGAGGGAAATGAATCTCTATGGACTCGGCTACCGGACGGTGTCGGTTCCCTATGACGCGCTTGCCTCCGAGCCGCAGCTGGTCCAAAGCCTTCTTCAAGCCATCCTGTCCCGACTTGACCTTTCATCCGGCTCCGAGCGTCGCTTCTCTCCCATTGAGGCTGGCTTGCTGCAGGTTGCCCGGAGAACGGACGGATATCTATATCCGCATCGAGCAGCTGAGCAATTGGGAATTCATACAAAAACGGCCCAGCGGTACATGAGGAAGCTGGCAGCAGAAGGATGGCTGGTTCCCGTCCAGAAAGGAACGAGAGTTTGCCGCTACTGGCTTCCCGCATGGAAGGACGATGTAACCTGATCTAAAAAAAGCCTGCCTGGCTTGTGAGGCCAAGCAGGCAGGCTTTGGATGGCCGGACCGTGCGGTGTCGAGGATTCCCGCCCGTTCCGCGTCGATCCGCCGCTCAGTGATGATGTCCGGCTGGAGCCGGAACTGCCGCAGCGGCGCCGGCTTTTTCCATCTCGGCCAGCGCCTCGACGGCTTCGGAGCCGATCGCGAAGCGCTTGGACGGCATGATCTCGTAGTCGGCCGAGACGCCGCTGAACTTGATCCGGTAGACGCCTTCCGGGCCGATGGCCTGCACGAAGGAATACGTTCCGGGCGCGGTCTTCTCGGCCTGCGCGGTCACCGGAGCGGACGAGCCGTCTTCGGGCCACAGCTGGAAGCGCGCTTGATAAAAGCCGTCATAAGGCTCGCCGTTCTCCTTCACGACGATGGCGAAGCGGCCTTCCTGGCCTTGCTCCAGCTGCTCCGGCAGCTGGAGATCGACGGTCAGATGGGGCTTGAAGCCTTTGTCGTCAAGCCCTGAAGTGTCCGCCTGGCAGCCGGCGAGCAGCATCGATGCGCCGGCCAGCAGCGCGCTGGCGGCGATTGCGATCCGATTTCGTTTCATTGTCGTCGACCTCCCTTTCAGACCGCGAACCAGCGGCGCAGCGCCGGCACGCGGCGAATGACGAGCCAATCCAGCGCGAGCACGGCCAGCAGCGAAAGCCCGACGAGCGGCATGAGCACGCCGAGGACGGCCATGATGATCAGGACGCCGATCGACGTTTTTTTCTCCCGCGGCTTGTTCGGAGCGCCCAGCTTGCCGGCTGGAGCCCGCTTGCGCCACATGACGTACGAGCCGGCGGAGATGAGAATGAGGCCGAGGCAGGCGAGCAGGCCGAGCAGCTGGTTGGCGATGCCGAACAGCTTCCCTTCGTGGAAGGCGATGCCGAGCGTGATCAGCTTGGCCATGACGCCGTATTGCTCATAGCGGACATCGGTCAGCACGGTGCCGCTGTACTGGTCGACGTGAAGCGTGGCCGAATCCCATGGCTTGGCATCGGCGGTTGAGATCGTATATACGCCTGTCTCGCCGCTTGGCATCGTAATCGTATACGGCCTTTGCACATGCTGGCGGTCGGCGATGCCGGCGACCTCGTCCACCGTGATGGGCACGTAGCCGCCTGGCGCCGATGCCGGCACGGGCAGGCTCTCGGCCGCCCAGGGCAAGTCCGCGGCGATGTCCTTGGCGCGCGTGACCGACTCCGGCGCGCCCATGAACGAGTAGGCGTAAGGCGGATTGTTCGTGTTCGTCGCGTTGGCAGCCTTGTCGATCTGGCCGCCCAGCACGCCCGACCAAGGCAAGCCGGTGAGGATGAGGGCAAGGATGAGGATCGACAGCCAGAACGCAGGCACGGCGTGCAGGTCTCTCCAGAACAGCCGATTGCCCGGCTTGCCGAGGCGAGGCAGCAGCGTGCCCCAGACGCTGAACCGTCCGCGCGGCCACCATAGATACAAGCCGGTCACCGTCAGCACGAGCCCCCAGCAGGCCGCGAGCTCGACGATGCGGTTCGGCAGCGTTCCCGGCAGAAGCAGCTGGCTGTGCAGCTTTTTGAATACGGCAGAGAACGTCTTGTCGGAATCCAGCGTTCCGGCGATTTTGCCCGTATAAGGATCCGCGTACAGCGTCGTCGGCACGCCTCCCTGAACGACGCTCATCTTGACCGTGGATCGCGCGTCGGACGGCAGCGTTAGCGATTGGATGGCAAGTCCCGGGTTCTCTTTGCGCACGGCGGCCGACAAGGCGTCCGGCGACATCCGGACCTGGCCGACCTCTCGAACCGTCAGCAGATCCTTGTAGAGCTGGCCTTCGATCTGAGGCTTGAACAGATAGGCTCCGCCGCTGACGGCGAGAAGAATCAGGAACGGCGCGAAGATGATCCCGGCATAGAAATGCCATCTCCAGACGCTTTGATACAGCGCCGGCAGCAATCCTTTCTGCCGCGCCTTCGTTCCCGGCGTTGCTCCTGCAAGCTGAGTGCTCATTCGAAACGACTCCCCCTGGTTGAATTGAATCATGACTGAACCAGTATAGGGGCTGAAGGCGAGCAGGACATGACTCTTTCAGGCTATGGACGTCATCGGCTGGGGTGAAATTTTAGTGACGGATCGGGGGAAAAAACGACGACTCGCGTTCTTTCGTTGGCGGCGAAAAAGGCAAACCGAAAAACGCCCCCGTCCGGACAGGCCGGATTCGGGGGCGCGGCAGCGGCTGGATGTCAGCGTCAGCGGGACTTGCCTTCGGCGGCGCGGGCGATGACGCCGCGGATGATGCTGCGGTTGCGCAGCCCGGCGAAGATGTTGAACAGGCCGAGCAGCATGAACACGGCGCCGACGATGACGCGGATCGTGGAGCCCTCGTACAGGAACATCTGGATGAGGGCGATCAGGATGAGCATCGTGCCCATGCTGATGTTCATCTGAGCGGCGTAGAGGATCTTGAGGTTCGCGTCCTTGGTGCGGCGCGAGCGGAAGCTGTTCAGCACCGAGAGCGTGCAGCTGAGGACGATGCCTGCAATGAGCACCCATTGCAGCCAGGCGACGGAGTCGTTCATAGAGCCGAGATTTCTCCTTTGGAATGGGCGGCAGGCCCGGGGGTTTTGGTAAAGACAAGCAAATGCAAAGGCGCATCGCGGCTGCAGATCTTGTCTTTCTGGATGCGAGACGTGCATCGCCGCCAGAGGACGGAGAGAGCCAGCCCGCCTTGCGCCATTGTATCATAAAAGCTCCGCTCGGCGAAGCCGTCCGACCGGCTCGACCGGCTCGTCCGGCCTGCGCCAGCCCTGCGTTTCTTCCGGTCCATGCTGGTTCTGCGGCTCGTCCGGCTCACGCTATCCCGGCCCGCGCTAGTCCTCCGGCTCGGCGCTGCTGCTGATCTCCGGCCCGCGGCGGCGGATGCTCGCCCACACCTGCAGCTTGTTGTCGACGACAAGCACGGTCTTGATCTCGAGCGAGAAGCTCTTGTCCTTGTCGCGGTACACCTTGCCCGCCAGCAGCTCGCGCGCGAGCCGCGACTCGCGGTCGATCTCATAGATGCTCTGGCCCTCGAGCACGAGCAGATCCTTGTGCAGCATCGCCTTGAGGCGGGCTTTCGTCGGCTCGTCGAGCCCGGCCGCGTCGGAGCTTTCCTCGAAGCGGATCTGGACGGTCTTGATGACGGAGTGCTGCTCCTTGAACTGGTTCAGCTTGCTCAGGTCGTTGTCGCGCTCGTTGAGCTGATCCTCCAGCTTGCCGATCTGGTTGGCGGCCCGGTCGAACTGCGCTTGGAACAAAGCATGATAAAAGGCCGCCCCGATGACCATGCCGGCGAGCACGAGGCCGACGCCTTGCGTGAAGCGGACGAAGCGCTCGAACGGAGGAATTCGCATCGCGCGCGCTCACCCCGATCCCCGGCAGACGAGGCGGATGAGCTCCGTGCCGGCATGGGCGCCGATGAAGGCGCACAGGATGAACAGCAGCTGCTGGGCGACAGGCGACAGCTGGCCGTGCATCATATGGCTCTCGATGACGCGCATCGGATCGATCGTGCCGCCGACGGCCGCGACGAGCGCCCATATTTTCAGCCGGTCCGCCGTGTCGAGCATCATCGCGCTGGGCGGGGAGAAGGCCAGCACCGAGCCGATGCCGGCGAGCAGCGAGCCTCCGACGACGACGCCGAAAGCGATGAAGAAGTCGATCAGGGCCTTGCTCAGGATCAGGTTCATGCTCCGCATCCGCCTCACCTTTCCGCTAGGGAGTATGGGAATGGCTTCCCTTGTCCATTGTATGGGACTGCGGCGCTCTTTTATGATAAGATAGAAAGAAAGAGCGAACAGATGTGCCCCAGGGCGCCGCCGGAGCCGAAGCCATGGGGCGACGGTCCGCGCAGCGGCGGGGCGGCGTCGGAAGGAGGGGCGGGATGAGCGGGAGCGAACGATTCGTGCACCTGCATGTGCACAGCGAATACAGCTTGCTGGACGGAGCGGCGCGGATCCGCGACCTGACGGCGCGGGCGGCGGAGCTCGGGATGGACTCGCTGGCGCTGACCGACCACGGCGTCATGTACGGGGCGGTGCCCTTTTACAAGGAATGCGTGAAGCGAGGCATCAAGCCGATCATCGGCTGCGAGATGTACATGGCGGGAGGCTCGCGCACGGACAAGGGAACGCGCAAGGACAATCCGATCTACCATCTGATCCTGCTCGCGCAAAACGAGGCCGGCTACCGCAACCTCATGAAGCTCAGCAGCATCGCCCATCTCGAGGGCTTCCACTACAAGCCGCGCATCGACCACGACGTCCTGCGGGAGCATGCCGAGGGACTCGTCTGCCTGAGCGCCTGCCTGGCGGGCGAGGTGTCGCAGCATCTGCTGCATGACCGTCCGGAGGAGGCGAGGCGGGCCGCGCTGCGGTACCGCGAGACGTTCGGCGACCGCTTTTATCTGGAGATCCAGGACCACGGCATGGCCGAGCAAAAAAAGGTGATCGCCGGCATGATCGCCCTCTCGGAGGAGACCGGAATCCCGCTGGCCGCCACGAACGACGTGCATTACCTGCGGCAGGAGGACGCGGCCGTGCAGGACGTGCTCATCTGCATCGGCACGGGCAAGAGCGTGAGCGATCCCGACCGGCTGCACATGCATGGGGACGGGATGTATCTCAAGAGCGCCGACGAGATGGCGCGGCTGTTCCCGCATCTGCCCGAGGCGCTGGCCAATACGGCCCGCATCGCCGACAGCTGCCGGCTCGAGCTCGCGCTCGGCGTGCATGCGCTGCCGGAATACCGGCCGCTGCCGGACGGTCTGAGCGCCGCGCATTATTTGGAGCGGCTTTGCCTCGCGGGCATGCAGGCTCGGTACGGAGAGTCCGGCGAGCGGCTGGCGGAGGCCGAAGAGCGGCTGCGCTACGAGCTCGGCGTCATCGAGCGGATGGGCTTCAGCGATTATTTCCTCATCGTCTGGGACTTCATCCGCTACGCGCATGAGCAGGGCATCCGCACGGGCCCCGGACGGGGATCGTCGGCGGGCAGCCTCGTGGCCTATTGCCTGCGCATCACCGACGTCGATCCGCTCAAGCACCGGCTGCTGTTCGAGCGCTTCCTCAATCCGGAGCGCATCAGCATGCCCGATATCGACATCGACTTCAACGACGAGCGGCGCGACGAGGTGATCGCCTACGTCAGCCGCAAGTACGGCTCCGACCATGTGGCGCAGATCATCACCTTCGGCACGCTCGCGGCCAAGGCCGCCGTGCGCGACGTCGGGCGGGCGCTCGACGTGCCGCCGGGCGACATCGACCGCGTCGCCAAGCTCATCCCCGGCCATCCCGGCACGACGCTGGAGTCGGCGATCGCCTCGGTGCCGCAGCTGCGGGAGTACGCCGAGCGCGAAGGGACTCGCGAGCTGATCGCCACCGCGCTCAAGGTCGAGGGCATGCCCCGCCACGCCTCCACCCACGCGGCGGGCGTCGTCATCTCCGGCCGTCCGCTGACCGACTACGTGCCGCTGCAGGGCGGCTCGGAGGCGGCCGCGCTGACGCAGTATTCCATGGAGAACGTCGAGGCCGTCGGCCTGCTCAAGATGGACTTCCTCGGCTTGCGCACGCTGTCGATCCTGGAGCGGACGCTCGACTGGATCCGGCGGCCGGACGGCGGGACGGTCGACTTCCGCGAGGTGCCGGACGACGATCCGGCGACCTACGAGATGCTCGGACGCGGCGATACGACCGGCATCTTCCAGCTGGAGTCGGCGGGCATGCGGCGCGTGCTGCGGGAGCTGCGGCCGAGCGGCTTCGAGGACATCGTGTCCGTGCTCGCGCTGTACCGTCCCGGCCCGATGGAGTTCATCCCCCGCTTCATCGCGGGCAAGCACGGCAAGGAGCAGGTCGAATACCCGCATCCTTCGCTCGAGCCGATCCTGAGGGATACGCACGGCATCATCGTCTATCAGGAGCAGATCATGCAGATCGCTTCGTCGATGGCCGGCTTCAGTCTGGGGGAAGCGGATCTTCTGAGGCGCGCCGTGTCCAAAAAGAAACGGGAAATTCTCGACGAGCAGCGCGCCGCCTTCGTCCGGGGCTCGCTCGGCCAAGGCTACGCGGAGGCAGAGGCGAACCGCGTCTACGACATGATCCTGCGCTTCGCCGACTACGGATTCCCACGGGCGCATGCAGCCGCTTACGGCGTGCTCGCGTTCCAGACCGCTTGGCTGAAGCGTCATCACCCGGTCGCCTTCATGGCCTCGATGCTGGCCTCCGTCACGGGCAACCAGCGCAAGACCGGCGAGTACATCGACGAGTGCCGCCGCATGGGCATCGAGGTGCTCCCGCCGGACGTGAACCGCAGCTCGGTCACGTTCAGTCCCGAGGGCGAGGCGGTGCGCTTCGGCCTCGCCAGCATCAAGAACGTCGGCACGCAGGCGATCGAGTCGATCCGGCGGGAGGCGGCGCTCCGGCCGTTCGCCAGCCTCATCGACCTGTGTCGCCGCGTCGACCTGCGCGTCGTCAACAAGCGCGTGCTGGAGAGCCTGATCGGCGCGGGAGCGCTGGAGTCGCTGCCGGGCCATCGCGCGCAGCAGCTCGCCGCGCTCGACGAGTCGGTGGAGGCGGCGCAAAAATGGCGCAAGGAGCGCGAGGAGCTGCAGATCGAGCTGTTCGGCTTCGAGGAGGTGCAGAACTGGGATATCGAGCTGCCCCAGGTGGAGCCCTATTCGCAGACGCAGCTGCTGGAGCTCGAGCGGGAGCTGCTCGGGCTCTACCTGTCCGGCCATCCGCTGGACGCGGCGGAGGAGCGGCTCGGCGAGCTCGGCCTCGACCGGCTCGTCGAGCTGGAGGAAGCGCCGGAGGGGACGCCGGCCGTAACGGCGGTGCGGATCGTCTCCGTGAAGACGCTGCGCACGCGCAAAGGCCAGCCGATGGCCTTCGCCGAGGTGGAGGACCGCATCGTCCGCGCCGAAGCGGTGTTCTTCCCGTCCGCCTGGGCGAAGCTCGGCGAACGCGTCGCTGCCGGCGGCCTGGCGGTCGTGCAGGCCTCCGTGCAGAGAGGGGACGAGGACTTCAAGCTGATCGTCGACGACCTCGTCCCCCTCGACGACTCCGAGCTGCGCTCCGGAGTCGAGCGGCTTCGCCGCCAGGCGCGCGCGCGTCGGCCGCGCTCCGGCGGCGCCGCGCCCGCGGCCGGGGGCAGAGCCACGGGCGCGGCGCAGGCGCCGGCTGCCGGCGCGGCATCGCCGCCGGCGAGGCGCTCCGGCGCTGCGTCGGCGGCGGGAGCAGGCGAAGCCTCGGCGCCAGCTGGCCGCCGCGTCGCGGCGCAGCCGGCAGGCGCTCCGTCGGAGCGCCCGGCCGCGACGGCGTCCACGCCGGCGCGTGCCGCCGCCGCGCAGCGGCTGTACCTCAAAATCAAGGCGGATCGGGAGACGCCCGTCGTCCTGGAGCAGCTCAAGACGCTCCTGGCCGAGCATGCGGGACCTCTCGGCACCGTGCTCTTTTACGAGCGGGAATCACGCACGATGGCGCTGAGCGAGCGCTACCGCGTCAAGCCTTCGCCGGAGCTGATCGAGCGTATCGAGAGCCTGCTCGGACCGGGCTGCGCGGTCGTGAAGTAGCTGGCGGAGTCTGGCGAGCGCTACCGCGTCATTGTCGATTTGAGCGTCGATGTCGGCACGGGCGTCAGCGAGGGCTTGTCAGCTCCCTCTTCGTCGCTTGCTTGTTCAACCGCTGCCGGCCTATGGCCGGCGGCGGTTTTTTTGGGCCGCGCAGCCTCTGCTGTCAGCGCAGAACAGACGACTACGCGCGGAAGAACTATGCGTAGCCGCACTACTCAGAGCAGAACAGACGACTACGCGCGGAAAAACTGTGCGTAGCCGCCGCCCTCAACGCGGAATAGACAGCTACGCGCGGAAAAACCGCGCGTAGCCGCCGCACTTAGAGCGGAACAGACGACTACGCGCGGAAAAACTGTGCGTAGCCGCCGCCCTCAGCGCGGAATAGACAGCTACGCGCGGAAAAACCGCGCGTAGCCGCCGCACTTAGAGCGGAACAGACGACTACGCGCGGAAAAACTGTGCGTAGCCGCCGCCCCCAGAGCGGAACAGACAGCTACACGCGGAAAAACCGCGCGTAGCTACCGCTCCCAGAGCGGAACAGACGACTACGCGCGGAAAAACTGTGCGTAGCCGCCGCCCTCAGTGCGGAATAGACGACTACACGCGGAAAAACCGCGCGTAGCTGCCGCCCCCAGAGCGGAACAGACAGCTACACGCGGAAAAACCGCGCGTAGCCGCCGCCCTCAGAGCGGAACAGACAGCCGTTGCACCCAGCCGCCGCATTCAGCAACCTTCGCACCTCCGCATCGCCGCCCTCGCACGACATGCCGCGATCCATGAGATGCCCATTCCTCCTTTCTATCCCTTCACTTGAAGGTTGAAATAGGCATCTGCGAGCACGAGTGCCTTCGTCGCAGCGGCTGCGGAGCGCCCTTCTGCTTCGTCGGCGTACCGCATCGACGCGGCCGCAGTCTCTTGGAGGCTCTATTTTTCCGGAACATTTCGCGGGACAGGTGCATAGAGTAGGAAGCACAGCAGCCTTAGGCTGCGAGCCGAGCGCCTCTGACGGCGGATAGGCAGGCGGTGGGGAGGCGGGAATCGCGTCCCTCTACGGCTGTCTCCTTCGCGGAATGGCGCTGCGGCGCAAGCGCCGCAGCCTGTCCCGAAAGATCAGGTCGGCGCTTTGGCAAAGCGGAAAGCGGGAGGAATGCGGATGAACATCGAATTGGAGCGCTGGCTGGAAAGGCGCGGAGTCACAGTAGCGGATGTCGCGGAAATCGTCCACTCCTTGCAGCTCCCCTACAACCCTCATCTCACGATGGACGAATGCGTGGACAGCGTGCGCACGGTGCTGGGCAAGCGCGAAGTCCAATATGTGCTCTGCACGGGCATCGCGCTCGACGAGCTTGCGGAGAAGCGGCTGCTGCCGGCTCCGCTGCAGCGAATCATGGAGAAGGACGAATCGCTGTACGGCGTCGACGAGACGCTGGCGATGGGCATCACGCATGTGTACGGCATGATCGGCTTGACGAGCTTCGGCTATCTGGATAAGGTGAAGCCTGGCATCATCAGCCGCCTGAACGACAAGTCGACGGGCGAGATCCACGTCTTCCTCGACGATCTCGTGGCCGGACTGGCCGCGGCGGCATCGGCCCGGATCGCGCACCAGGACCCGAGGGCGACGGACTACAGCGAGGACGGCACGAAAGCCTGAGGGCGTGCAGGAATCGGCGGCTGCGGGAGCGAATCGTTCCTGCAGCAAGCTGCCGCCGGCCGGCGGCCAAGCGGGCCGCTCCCCGGCCGGGACCGCGAAGCGCGGCCGTCCGCGCCGCTGCGGGACAGGCCGCTCCCCGGCTGCCCGCGCCGCCGGTGGACGGACCGCGCCGCCGGTGGACGGACCGCTCCCCCGGCCGAGCCGCTCTCCCTAGCGGCTTTCGGCCCGGATCGGCCTAGGCCTTTCTTGCTAGCAAAACTTCTCCTATGCTATGATTGTGAGATCATGTGACCTGTTTCCGGGATATCAGGAGGTACCTTTCATGTGGACGGTCATCTACATCGCGCCTACGGCGAAGATCGCGGAGAGCATCAAACGAAGGCTAACCGAAGAGGGGTTCCTCGTCCAGACAAGACCCATCAACATGTCCAAGCAGCAGTACGAGATCCTCGTGCCGTCCGGAGAACTGGAAGAAGTCCAGGAAGTGCTGACGTCCATTCTCCATTCCTGATTCCGGCCCGACTATACTTAGCGTCTTGAGAGGTGTCACTTGTGTTCAAGGACCTGTTCCATAAGCGAAAATACGCCACCGTGCCTTCCGAGAGGGAGCGCGGGGACCAGCAGGAAAGGCCGAAGCGGGACATTCCCGAAGGCTTGATGAACAAATGTCCCAAATGCGCGACGATCCAATTCTCCAAGGAATTGGACAAGAACCACAAAGTATGTCCGTCCTGCGGGCATCATTTCCGGCTGAGCGCTTGGGAGCGCATCGGAAT
The DNA here is from genome assembly GCF_037965485.1 of Paenibacillus sp. FSL W8-1187. NCBI lineage: Bacteria > Bacillati > Bacillota > Bacilli > Caryophanales > Paenibacillaceae > Paenibacillus > Paenibacillus sp. FSL W8-1187. The sequence continues at coordinate 3,988,635 of NZ_CP150181.1, read as the reverse complement.
GACGCTCGATGACGGACGTTTGTCTGAATTCGACCGCGACATGATTTCGGAGGACCCGCTGGAGTTCCCCGGCTACGCGTCCAAGCTCGAAGCGCAGAAGAAGAGCTCCGGCCTGAGGGACGCCGTCGTGACGGGCGAAGGCGCGATCGGGGGCTTCCCGGTCGTCGTCGCCATCATGAGCTTCGACTTCTTCAGCGGCAGCATGGGCTCCGTCGTCGGCGAGAAGATCACGCGGGCGATCGAGCAGGCGCGTCTGCGCAAGCTGCCGATGCTCATCTTCTCGACTTCGGGCGGCGCGCGCATGCAGGAGAGCATCCTGAGCCTCATGCAGATGGCCAAGACGAGCGCCGCGCTCGCCAAATTCCAAAGCGAGGGCGGCCTGTACATCTCGGTCATGACCGATCCGACGACAGGCGGCGTCACGGCGAGCTTCGCCTCGCTCGGCGACTACAACCTGGCCGAGCCCGGCGCGCTCATCGGCTTTGCCGGCCGCATCGTCATCGAGCAGACGATCCGCCAGAAGCTGCCGGACAACTTCCAGACTTCGGAATTCAACCTGCAGCATGGCCAGCTCGACCGCGTCGTGCACCGCAAGGACATGAAGTCCACGCTGACGCGCCTGCTTGACATGCATGCCGTGAAGGAGGAAACGGGACATGGCGGGTGAACTGCCGTTCGAAAAGCCGCTGGGCGACCTGAGGCGCAAGATCGAGGAGCTCAAAGGGCTCAGCCAAGGCAAGGGCATCGACTTCAGCGACGAGATCGCCCGGCTGGAGGCGCGCTGCCGCCAGCTGGAGGAGGAGCTCTACAGCGAGCTCGGCGCCGCCGAGAAGATGCATCTGGCCCGCCATCACCAGCGGCCGACGTCGCTTGATTTCATCCAAGCGATCTTCACCGATTTCCTGGAGCTGCACGGCGACCGGCTGTTCGCGGACGATCTGGCGATCGTCGGCGGCCTCGCCAAGCTGAACGGCATGCCGGTCACCGTCATCGGCCATCAGCGCGGCAAGGATACGAAGGACAATATCGCCCGCTTCTTCGGCAGCCCCCATCCGGAGGGCTTCCGCAAGGCGCTGAGGCTCATGCAGCAGGCGGACAAGTTCCGCCGTCCGATCATCACTTTCATCGACACGAAGGGCGCCTATCCCGGCAACACCGCCGAGGAGCGGGGCAGTCCGAGGCGATCGCCCGCAACCTGCGCGAGATGGCGCTGCTCGGCGTGCCGGTCATCTGCGTCGTCATCGGCGAAGGCGGCAGCGGCGGCGCGCTCGCGCTCGGCGTCGGCAACCGCGTGCTCATGCTCGAGAACGCGATCTACTCGGTCATCTCGCCGAACGGCGCGGCATCCATCCTCTGGAAGGACGCCTCCAAGGCGGACCAGGCGGCCGAGGCGATGAAGATCACCGCCAAGGACCTGCTGTCGTTCGGCATCATCGAGGAAGTCGTGCCGGAGCCCCAGGGCGGCGCCCACCGCGACTACGAGCAGCAGGCGGAGTCGATCAAGGAAGCGGTCTGGCGCCATCTGCAGGAGCTGCTCGCGATGTCGGCGGAGGAGCTCGTCGAGGATCGGTACATGAAGTTCCGCAAAATCGGCCGCTTCGCCTTCGCGGCGGAGGCGGGCTCGGAGCAGCCGGACGGCGCGCTGGAAGCGCCGGAGGCTGCCGGACTGCCGGCAGAAGCCGGAGCGGAGCCGGCCGCGCCGGGCGACGCCTCGCCCGCCGCGGAGTCGGCCCGAGTGCACTAAGCAGGAGTCAGGTTCGCAAGGAGCGGCCGCAAGCGGCCGCTTTTTCGCGTCTTGAGAACGCATTTCTTTTGCGGTCTGAATCGAAAGTCATGCTTTTTACCGGACGAAAGTCTTGTAAAGAGAGGAATGTCATGTCTATGCCGCTGCCAAATGTGATAGAATGAATGATAGTGTTCAAGCAAGCTAACTGATGGAGGAATCATGAACCATGCGTAAAACGAAAATTGTATGTACGATCGGACCTTCCAGCGAGTCGCTGGAAAATACAAAGAAACTGATTCTGGCCGGCATGAACGTCGCCCGCCTGAACTTCTCGCACGGCGACTTCGAAGAGCACGGCAACCGCATCAAGAACATCCGCCAGGCCTGCGCGGAGCTCGGCAAGACGGTCGCGATCCTGCTCGACACCAAAGGCCCTGAGATCCGTCTCGGCAAGCTGAAGGAAGAGCCGATCGAGCTGCAGCAGGACGACTACATCACGCTGACGACCGAAGAGATCCTCGGCGACCGCCACCGCATCCCGGTGACGTACAAGAACCTGCCGGCCGACCTGAAGGTCGGCTCGACCGTCCTCATCGACGACGGCCTCATCGGCCTGACCGTCGTGGACATCCAGGGCACGGAGATCAACTGCAAGATCGTCAACAGCGGCCCGATCAAGAGCAAAAAGGGCGTCAACGTTCCGGGCGTGCACATCTCCCTGCCGGGCATCACTGAAAAAGACGCCGGCGACATCGTATTTGGCGTCGAGCAGGGCGTCGACTTCATCGCCGCTTCCTTCGTGCGCAAGGCTTCCGACGTGCTTGAGATCCGCGAGCTGCTGGAGCGCCACAACGCGGGCCACATCCAGATCATCTCCAAGATCGAGAACCAGCAGGGCGTGGACAACCTCGACGAGATCCTCGAAGTGTCCGACGGCCTGATGGTCGCGCGCGGCGACCTCGGCGTCGAGATTCCGGCCGAGGAAGTGCCGCTCGTGCAAAAGTCGATGATTCAAAAGGCGAACCTCGCCGGCAAGCCGGTCATCACGGCGACGCAGATGCTCGACTCCATGCAGCGCAACCCGCGTCCGACCCGCGCCGAAGCGAGCGACGTGGCGAACGCCATCCTTGACGGCACCGACGCGATCATGCTCTCCGGCGAGACCGCCGCGGGCAAGTACCCGACGGAATCCGTGCTGACGATGTCCCGCATCGCCGAGCGCGCCGAGTCCGCGCTGGACTACCGCGAGATCCTGACCAAAACGGCGATCGCGCAGCAGACGACGGTCACCGAGGCGATCAGCCAAGCGGTGGCGAACTCCGCCCTCGACCTGCAGGCCAAGGCGATCGTGACGTCGACCGAGAGCGGCTATACCGCCCGCATGGTGTCCAAGTACCGTCCGAAGGCTCCGATCATCGCCGTGACGACCGACGAGCGCATCATGCGCCGCCTGAACCTGACGTGGGGCGTCATCCCGACGAAGGGCGTCGCCGCCGATACGACGGACGAGATGTTCAACTTCGCCGTCGAAGGCGCGCTCGGCACGGGCCTCGTCTCGCTCGGCGACACGATCGTCATCACCGCCGGCGTGCCGGTAGGCCGCGCGGGCACGACGAACCTCATCAAGGTGCATCACATCGGCGAGCTCGTCGCCAAAGGCCAAGGCATCGGCAGCCAGACCGCTACGGGCAAGATCGTCGTCGCCCGCACGCCGGAGGAAGCGATCGCCAAGACCAAGGAAGGCTCCATCCTCGTCACCGTCTCGACCGACAAGGACTACATGCCGGCGATCGAGAAGGCTTCGGCGATCATCACCGTATCCGGCGGCATCACGAGCCATGCGGCCGTCGTCGGCCTGAACCTCGGCATCCCGGCGGTCATCGGCATCGACAACGCGTTCGAGCTGCTGCATGACGACATGGAAGTGACCGTCTACGGCGAGATGGGCGTCATCTACACCGGTCAAAGCAAAGTCCTGTAAGAAGCCGGGCCGGCTCCGGCTTGGCTCTGACTGCCAAGCCCTGCGTCTGCTCAGGGCCAAGGCCGATCCTCTCCCGCCGAGAGGATCGGCTTTTTTGCATATTGCCTGATTTGAGCCGATAATAAAGGGACAAGGATAGAGGCAGGAAGGGGCAATTAGGGCTTATGGAGCAGGCGGAATGGACGCTGCACCCGCTGCGGGTGCGCTATCAGGAAACGGACGCGATGGGCGTCGTGTATCATGCGAATTATTTGACCTGGTTCGAGATCGGGCGCACGGAGCTGATCCGCTCCGCGGGGTACGCCTACGGCCGGATCGAGCAGGAAGGGCTGATGCTGCCGCTGACGGATCTGGACAGCCAGTTCCGCCAGCCGGCCCGCTACGACGACGCGATCGTCGTCTGCACCCGGGTGGAGCGCTTCACGCCGATGCGGCTCGGCTTCCGCTATCAGATCCGCCGGCTCGAGGCGGGGGCGGCGGAAGCGGCGCTGCCTGCGCTCGGCGAAGGCGCGGTCCGCGCCGCGGGCGAGGACGGGGCCGGACTTCCGGGCGAGCTGCTTGCCACCGGGGGCACTCGGCATGTGTGGGTGGATCGCAGCTTCCGTCCGGCGCGGCTCGACCGGCGCCTGCCGGAGCTGTACGCGCTGATCCGGCGCATGGCGCCGGCTGGAAAGGAGGAGGGGGCATGAACCGAAGACTCGGAACGGTGCAGAAGGCGCTGCTCGGCGGAGCGGCCTACGTGCTGCTGGAGGTGATCGCGATGGCCTGGCTCGGCAGCCGCATCGGCGTCGGCGGCGTGTTCCTGCTGCTCGTCGGCACGGCCGTGCTGGGCACGGTGCTGATGCGCACGCACGGGCGCAAGGCATGGGCGGAGATGCGCCGCAAGATGGAGCTCGGCGAGCCGCCGGGCCATGCGCTGCTGAACGGCCTTTGCCTGATGGCCGGCAGCCTGCTGCTCATTTTCCCCGGCGTGATCGGCGACCTGGTCGGCCTGACGCTCGTCCTGCCCGTCACCCGCGGCTTCTACCGCCTGCGCCTGTACCGGCTGCTGGAGCGGCTGCTGCGGCGCGGAGGCGGCGGAGGCTTCGGCGGTCCGGGCGGCGGGCGGTTCATCTTCATCGGGCGCCGCTGAGGCCGGCGTCCGGCATGCCTTCGATCCGCAGCGGGGGGCGTGCCGGCCCTCGCGGCCGCAGGCATTTACCTGGCCTTTACCGCATCTTAATATAGAAGTAACAGTGACGCTGCATAATAGGGACAACGACAAGGAGGCTCTTCAGCGATGAGTAAAGCATTGTCCCCCTATGTGAACCGCGACCTGAGCTGGATCGAGTTCAACCGCAGGGTGCTGGAGGAAGCGCAGGACCCGACGACGCCGCTGCTGGAGCGCGCGAAGTTCCTGTCCATCGTGTCCAGCAACATGGATGAATTCATGAGCGTCCGCATGGCGGGCATCCAGGACCAGCTCAAGGCGGGCTATACGAAGATGGATTTTACCGGCTATACGCCGCAGGGGCTGTGGAAGCGGCTCATCAAGCGGACGGGCCAGATGGTCGCCGAGCAATACCGCACCTATCGGGAAGTGATGAGGGGGCTGGCGCGAGAGGGCATACATATCCGCGAAATGGACGATCTGAACGCCTCGCAGGCCGCGGCGGTCGAGCATTATTTCCGGACGATCGTCTTTCCCGTGCTGACGCCGATGGCCGTCGACCAGAGCCGTCCGTTCCCGCTCCTTCATACGAAGGAGCTGTATCTGGCCGTGCTGCTGCGCGATTCCGAAGAAGAGCCGGAGGCCGAGCCGTACTTCGCGATCGTCCAGGTGCCTTCGATCCTGCCGCGCTGCGTGGCGCTGCCGATCCGGGGCAACAGCAAGAAGCTTGAGTACGTGCTGCTCGAGGACCTCATCCGTTCGTTCATCCATACGCTGTTCAGCGGCTACAGCCTGGAAGCCGTGCATCCGTTCCGCCTGACCCGCAACGCCGACCTGACGCTCAACGAGGAAGGCGCCGAGGATCTGCTCGAGGAGATCGAGAAGGAGCTTCGCCGCAGGCGCTGGGGCATGCCCGTGCGGCTCGAGATCGGCGAAGGCTTCCATCCGTACGCGCTCGACCTGCTGCAGGAGGAGCTGGAGATCGGCGATCATGTCGTCCGCATCGGCGGACCGCTCGATCTCAGCTTTCTGATGCGCTTCGCCGGCTCGATCGGGGGCAAGGAGAGTCTCCGCTATCCAAAGCTCGAGCCGGTCTACCCGCGGGAGCTCGAGGAGCATGAGCTGATCTTCGATACGATCCGCGAGCGCGACGTGCTGCTGCATCATCCGTACGAGTCGTTCGAGCCGCTGGCCGAGTTCGTCCAGCAGGCGGCGGACGATCCGCAGGTGCTGGCGATCAAGATGACGCTCTACCGCGTCAGCGGGCAAAGCGAGCTCGTGCAGGCGCTCGCCGCCGCGGCCGAGGCGGGCAAGCAGGTGACGGTCGTCGTCGAGCTCAAGGCGCGCTTCGACGAGGAGCGCAACATCGCCTGGGCGCGCCAGCTGGAGAAGGCGGGCTGCCATGTCGTCTACGGCCTCGTCGGCCTCAAGACGCATGCCAAGATCCTGCTCGTCGTGCGGCGCGAGGCCGACCAGCTGCGGCGCTACGTGCATGTCGGCACCGGCAACTACAACGACAGCACGGCCAAGGCGTACACCGACATCGGCCTGTTCACGTCGCATCCGATCATCGGCGCGGACGCGTCGGCGCTGTTCAACGAGGTGACCGGCTACTCGTCGCCTTATGAATGGCAAGCGTTCAGCGTCGCGCCGAGCGGGCTGACGGAGCAGCTGTTCCGGCTGATCGACCGCGAGCGCCGGCATGCCGAGGAGGGCCGGGGCGGCTACATCGCCGCCAAGATGAACTCGCTCTCCAACCAGGAGATGATCGACAAGCTGTACGAGGCGTCGCGCTCGGGCGTGCGCATCGACCTCATCGTGCGCGGCGTCTGCTGCCTGCGTCCCGGCGTGCCGGGCCTGAGCGAGAACATCCGCGTCGTCAGCATCGTCGACCGCTTCCTCGAGCATTCGCGGCTGCTGTACCTGCGCAACGCCGGCGAGGAGGAAGTGTATCTGTCGAGCGCGGACTGGATGACGCGCAACCTGACGCGGCGCATCGAGCTGATGTGCCCGGTGTTCGATCCCAGCCTGCGCGACAGCCTGATCGCGCTGCTGCGGCTGCAGCTGAGCGACAACGTCAAGGCGCGGGAGCTGCAGGCGAGCGGCGGCTACGAGCGGATGCGGCCTGCCGAGGGCGAGGAGCTGCTGCGCAGCCAGTTCCAGGCGGAGCGGATCTCCAGCTGGAAAAAGGCGCTGCCGCAAGCCGAGCAGGCGTAAGCGAAAAGGGGCTCTCCCGCAAGGCCGTCGAAACGGCCCTCGGGAAAGCCCCTTTTTGCCTGCATTGGCTTCGTCTAGCGGACGGACAGCTCGGGCTGAAGCCCCCACAGCTTGGCGAACTCGCGTCCGGCCTCCTCGACCTCCTGCCGCTCCAGAGCGAGCGAGCCGGACGGCCGCACGGCGCTGAGCCGCAGGCGGCCCTCCTCCGGTCCGAGCGACGCTTCGGCCTCGAGCCGGCTGATCGGCTGCGTCTCGCTGCGGTCGAGCGCGGCGGCGAGCTGGAGCAGGCTGCCCAGCAGGGCGGCCGCCTCCACGTCTCCGGGCTCCAGCAGCGCCGCGTACGGCTCCAGCTGCGACTTGCAGCGGCTGCGGCTGCGGAACGCCGCAATCGCGGCGGTCAGCACGTTCTCGCGATGCGACATGCCGTTCAGGCTGCAGTTGGTCAGCAGATAGAACGTATGCTTCGGATAGGCGGCGTGGTCGATCGACGCTCCGATCCGGTAGAGCAGGGAGGCGGCGTCCAGCAGCTTGGCCGCCCGATCGCCCAGCCGCTCCAGCGGACGGCCGGGAGCGGAGCCGCGGAGCGTCTCGAGCAGCTGCAGCGAGAGGCGGTTGACCTGGTTCACATGCGGGAGCGGCGCCTCGGGATAGAGCGCGTATGTGTTGCGCACGCTGTAGCCCAGCACGTCGTCGAGCCGCGGCCGCTCCGGCGACTGCACGGAGAAGAACAGGCCGTCGCGCAGGCCGGCCGCGCAGACGCGGTATTCCGCAGCGCCGGTCAGGCGCCGGAACAGCCGCAGCGCGGCGAGTCCGGGCACGATCAGGTCGACGCGGTCCTTGGACAGGCCCGGGAACTTGCGGCGCTTGTCCAGCGGCATCGCGCGCAGCGTATCGAACAGACGGTCGGCGTCCTCGGCCGGAATCGCATAGTTGTGCGTCTGCGGGAAAGGATAATGGCGGACCGCCTGATGGATTTTGGCCAGCGCGCGGATCGTGCCGCCGACGCCGATGAGCGGCAGTCCCGGCGACCAGCGCAGCCACGGATGCTCCTCGCTCGCCCGCAGCGCCATCTCCTCGAGCCGGCGCAAGCCGTCGTCGCCGAGCATGCCGCGGTCGGCATAGCTGCGGGCGAGGTTGACGCAGCCGAACGGAAAGCTGACGCTCTGCACGAGCGTGCGCTCCTTGAACAGGGAAATTTCCGTGCTGCCTCCTCCGATATCGATGAGGAAGCCGTCGCGGACGTCCATCGTGTTGACCATGCCGAGGAAGCCGTAGCCGGCTTCCTCCTCGCCCGGCAGCAGCTCGATGTCCAGTCCCGACTCGGCGCCCAGCCTCCGCAGCACCTCGGCGCCGTTGACGGCGTTGCGCATCGCGGCCGTCGCGACGGCGCGAACGGCGCTCGTCCCGTGATGCGCGCAGAGCATGCGGAAGTGGCGGAGCGTCTCGGCAAGCTCGGCGACGGTCTCCTCGTCGATGCGCCCGTCGGCCGTGATCCTCTGGCTGAGCCGAGCCGGACGCTTGCTGCCGTCGATGACGCGATGCGCGCCGGTAGCCGTCGTCTCGTAGACGACGAGGCGGATGGAGTTGGAGCCGATGTCGATGATGCCGATGCGTTGCTCGTTCATGGAGCGGATTCCCCTTCCCTCGGACTATGGCTTGGCTGAAACGCTGATTCCATCAGTGTAACACCTTGCCGGCCAACCTCCAAACGGGCGACAAGTAAATTCTATGAAGGCGATAAAGCATTTTTATCTTCGATCGGTTGGATTCATCATGAAAATACTTTATGATAAAAAGGATTGCTGCGGTCGCCGATTTGCCCATCCTTGACATCCGCTGTTCTCGCCTGCGCGACCCGGAGGCGTGAATGCGCTGTCAAAGGCGGTGCAAGCCTTTTTCCGCAGCCTGATGTTGACAGTCCCATTACCGGCCGCTTCCTATCCGCGCGCCGAAGACAAAGGAGAGAGTTCAATGACAGCTACCAAAGGTCTCGAAGGCATCGTCGCCACGACCTCGTCCATCAGCTCCATCATCGACGGAGTGCTGACCTATCGCGGAATCAACATCGACGAGCTGGCCGAAGGCGCTACGTTCGAAGAAGTCGCCTACCTGCTCTGGTACGGCAAGCTCCCTACGGCATCCGAGCTCGAGGAGCTGAAGTCCAAGCTGAGCGCCTCCGCCCCGATTCCGGCCGAGGTGATCGACGCGATCCGCCTCTATCCGCAGGACGCCAACTCGATGGCGGCGCTCCGCACGGCGGTATCCGCCCTGGCGCTGTACGATCCGGCCGCCCAGGACATGAGCCGCGAGGCCAACGTAGACAAGGCGATCCGCCTGCAGGCGCAGCTGCCGACGGTCATCGCCGCTTTCGACCGCATCCGCAGCGGCCAGGAGCCGATCGCTCCGAAGGCCGGCCTGTCCGTCGCGGCCAACTTCCTCTACATGCTTACCGGCGAGACTCCGGACGATGTAGCGGTCAAGGCTCTCGACCAGGCGCTCGTGCTGCATGCCGACCATGAGCTCAACGCCTCCACGTTCGCCGGCCGCGTCACCGTCGCGACGCTGTCGGACATCTACTCCGGCGTCGTCTCCGCGATCGGCGCGCTCAAGGGCCCGCTGCACGGCGGCGCCAACGAGGCGGTCATGGTCATGCTCGAGGAGATCGGCTCGCCGGACCGCGTCGAGTCCGTCATCAACGAGAAGCTGGCCAACAAAGAGAAGATCATGGGCTTCGGCCATCGCGTCTACAAAAACGGCGACCCGCGCGCCAAGCATCTGCAAAAGATGTCCGAGGAGCTCGGCAAGCTGAAGGGCAACCTCGACCTGTACGACATGAGTGTGAAGATCGAGGAGATCGTGACCGGACAGAAGGGCCTGAAGCCGAACGTCGACTTCTACTCCGCGTCCGTCTACACGACGCTCGGCATCAAGCGCGACCTGTTTACGCCGATCTTCGCGATCAGCCGCCTGTCGGGCTGGACAGCGCATATCCTGGAGCAGTACGATAATAACCGTCTGATCCGCCCGCGCGCGGAGTACACGGGTCCAGCAAGCGCCAAGTTCATTCCGATCGAGCAGCGCTGATCTCCCTCCCCCCGGCTTCATGTCCGGGGGGCTTCGGCTGCGCACGCAGCTTGTCCCGTTTCCGCCGCTTGGCCGGCGCAGGGACCCGCATGATTTTCATACCAAGAGGAGGAATCATCCCCAATGGCACAACTCGAAAAATTCGCCCTTCCGACCGAAGGCGAGCAGATCACGATTGAAAACGGCAAGCTGAACGTTCCGAACAACCCGATCGTTCCGTTCATCGAAGGCGACGGCACGGGCCGCGACATCTGGCGCGCCTCCAAGCGCGTCCTCGACGCGGCAGTCGAAAAAGCCTACGGCGGCGAGAAGAAGATCGCCTGGTACGAAGTATTCGCCGGCGAAAAAGCATTCAACCAATACGGCGAATGGCTGCCGGCCGACACGCTGACGGCGATCCGCGAGTACATCGTCGCGATCAAAGGACCGCTGACGACTCCGATCGGCGGCGGCATCCGTTCCCTGAACGTAGCGCTGCGCCAGGAGCTCGACCTGTACGTCTGCCTGCGCCCTGTGCGCTACTTCGACGGCGTGCCTTCCCCGGTGAAGCGTCCGGAGCTGGTCAACATGGTCATCTTCCGCGAGAACACCGAGGACATCTACGCCGGCATCGAGTACCAAGAAGGCACGGACGCGGTTAAAAAAGTGCTTTCCTTCCTGCAGAACGAGATGGGCGTGAACAAGATCCGCTTCCCGGAAACGTCTGGCATCGGCATCAAGCCGGTATCGGCCGAGGGCTCCAAGCGCCTCGTGCGCGCGGCGATCGAGTACGCGATCGAGCACGGCCGCAAGTCGGTCACGCTGGTCCACAAAGGCAACATCATGAAGTTCACCGAGGGCGCCTTCAAAAACTGGGGCTACGAAGTGGCGGAAGCCGAGTTCGGCGACAAGGTGTTCACATGGGGCCAATATGACCGCATCAAGGACGAGCAAGGCACGGATGCGGCCAACAAGGCTCAAGACGAAGCTCTGGCGGCCGGCAAGATCCTCGTGAAGGACGCCATCGCCGACATCGCCCTGCAGCAAGTGCTGACCCGTCCGACGGACTTCGACGTCATCGCGACGCTGAACCTGAACGGCGACTACCTGTCCGACGCCCTGGCGGCTCAAGTCGGCGGCATCGGCATCGCGCCGGGCGCCAACATCAACTACATCACCGGCCACGCGATCTTCGAGGCGACCCACGGCACGGCTCCGAAATACGCCGACAAAGACGTGGTGAACCCGGGCTCCGTCATCCTCTCCGGCGTCATGATGCTCGAGCATCTGGGCTGGCAGGAAGCGGCCGACCTCATCTACAAAGGCATGGAAACTTCGATCAACAACAAGACGGTCACCTACGACTTTGCCCGCCTGATGGAAGGCGCCAAAGAAGTGAAGTGCTCCGAGTTCGCGGATCAAGTCATCGCCAACATGTAAATCGTGCAAGAGTCCGCTTCGGCGGGCTCTTCTCTTTCGGCGCTGCTGCCGAGGCAAGGCCGCGTATCGTTTCATGCAGGAGGCTGGACATTCCAATCCGATGGAGGGATTCTCATGGCTATCGCACGCAAGAAGATCACGGTCGTAGGAGCCGGGTTCACGGGAGCGACGACGGCGCTCATGCTCGCGCAAAAGGAGCTCGGAGACGTCGTGCTCGTCGACATCCCGCAGCTGGAAAATCCGACGAAGGGCAAGGCGCTCGACATGCTGGAGGCTTCGCCGGTGCAAGGCTTCGACGCGCGCATCACCGGCACGTCCGATTATGCCGATACGGCTGGCTCCGACATCGTCATCATCACGGCGGGCATCGCGCGCAAGCCGGGCATGAGCCGCGACGATCTCGTCGCCGTCAATGCCGGCATCGTGCGCTCCGTCTGCGAAAGCGTCAAGGCGACGAGTCCGGACGCGTACGTCATCCTGCTGTCCAACCCGGTCGACGCGATGACCTATGTCGCCTACGAGACGCTCGGCTTCCCCAAAAACCGCGTCATCGGCCAGTCCGGCGTGCTCGACACGGCCCGCTACTGCACGTTCATCGCGCAGGAGCTGAACGTGTCGGTCGAGGACGTGCGCGGCTTCGTGCTCGGCGGCCACGGCGACGACATGGTGCCGCTCGTGCGCTACTCCAATGTCGGCGGCATCCCGATCGAGACGCTCATCCCGGCGGAGCGCATCGAGGCGATCGTGCAGCGCACGCGCGTCGGCGGCGGCGAGATCGTCGGCCTGCTCGGCAACGGCAGCGCCTACTACGCGCCGGCGGCATCGCTCGTGCAGATGACCGAGGCGATCCTGAAGGACAAGAAGCGCGTCCTTCCGGTCATCGCGCTGCTGGAGGGCGAGTACGGCTACGACGGCTTGTTCCTCGGCGTGCCCGCGATTCTCGGCGGCGACGGCATCGAGAAGGTGTTCGAGCTGGAGCTGACGGCGGAGGAGCAGGCGGCGCTCGACCGCTCGGCCGACTCCGTGCGCGCGGTCGTCAAGCTGGTGGCGACGCCGCAAGGCTGAGCCTGAATGAAAAACAGCCCCGAATCCGAAAGACGGATTCGGGGCTTTTCGGTTAAGATGGAAAAGAAAGGGGGTGCTTGCGATGAGCGCATGGCGCCATGGACGCTGGATGCGAGCCGGAATCGCGGCGGTCGTCCTGCTGCTGGCCGGCAGCCTGATCTGGTGGTTCTTTCCGCAGCGCATCGACCGCACGCTCCAAGGCTACGAGTTCACCGCCGGACAGCCGGAGCGTCCCGGACGTTCCTTGACGCTGAAACTCGAAGGCACGCTTCAGCGGACGCTGGCCGGCTTCTGGAAAGGTGCGGGCAAGTTCGAGGGCAAGCTGGTCATCGTAGGCGAGTCCTACTCCGGCGTGCCGGAGGATGCGACGCCGTTTTTTTATATGAGCAGAGGGGGAGGAAGGCTGGGGCTCAATTGGGTCGAAATAAACCCTGAAGGTCAGACCGTGCCAAGAATTCACCTCATCGGTGAGGTGATGGCCGAGTACGATTGGAGCAAGCTTGCGATCATCCGTTTACACGAAAAGAAGGGCTGGAACAGCAACGAAGGGGTGACGATTGCCGCGCCTGCCCGAAATCGAGAGGAAGCGCTGGAGCTGGCGAACCGGGTCATGTCCGAGCGGCTCGGTGAAGGTCCGCCTTTGAAATGAACGGGGTTCGCTTGAACCAACCATGAGCCGACAATCGATCGCAGCGGCTCGCCAGCATACCTTCACTTCCAGCAAGGCCATGCTCAATCCCGCATCAACGCCTCCGTCTCCCGGATAAGCTCCTGCAGCCGGGAAGCGGCCTGCGCCAGCTTCTCGGAGTCGTCGCCGAGCGCCGCGAACAGGCGGCCGATGCGGCCGGAGTAGTCCGCAGGAGCGAGCGGAAGCGAGCCGGCAATCGCGGCCGCGCCCTTCTCGTTCATCCAGTACGCTTCGTTCAGCGCGAACAACGTCTGGTTGAGGCAGGAGACGGAGCGGAAAAAGCAGCCCGCGACATACGAGGCGTCCCCTTTGGGGATGCCTTTTCGGCCGTTGTCGAGAGCGAACGAGGCTTCCCAAAGGAAACGGCCGATCGTCGCTCGCTGCAGCGCAGGCGGATAAGGGCGCACGCTCCGCTTCAGCCGCTCCAGCACGCCATGCGGATCCCACAGCGGCTGGCAGAGAGCGGCTTCGGCCAAGTAGATGGAGCTCACGAAGCCATGCGGATGCCCGGGCTGGTAGTCGATCCGGATCGAGCCTTGCCGGCAATCGCCGATGACGCGCTCGACCTGATCCAGATCGCGGTACAGCAGGTCGACCGGCATGCCGCCGACCCGCAGCCAGCCTCCGCCGTTGATCCAAGGTCCCCAGTCGCCGAGCGGGGTGACCGCCTCCGCGCGGCTCTCGTCGTCGAGCCTGCGCGCCGCCTCCCGCAGCTGCGTCAGGTCCGGCGGGGCGTCCGGCCGGTAATACAGGCCGAGATCGAAGTCGGAGCCGGCGTGGGCGGTTCCGCGGGCGCGCGAGCCGCCGAGCGCGATCGCGGCGATGCCTTGCACGTTGGACAGCTCCTTCACGGCAAGCTCGAGAATGCTTTCTGCCTCCATGGGCTAGCCTCCTTTTTCACGCAACTGGGGATCAATCATCCGCCAACAGCTCGTCGAGCATCGCCTGCTTGCGGTTGACGAACTGCTTCATGACGGACCAGTGGGGCGTCTGCTCCAGCTCGACCCGCTCGGCACCGTCCGGTCCGAGCAGGTAGATGTCGGCGTCCGGGTAGGCCATCAGAATCGGCGAATGGGTGGCGATGATGAACTGCGAATGCTTCTGCACGAGCTGATGGATGCGCGAGAGCATCGACAGCTGGCGCTGCGGCGACAGCGCCGCCTCCGGCTCGTCGAGGATGTACAGGCCGCGCCCGCCGAAGCGGTGCAGGAACGCGGCGAAGAACGACTCGCCATGCGACTGCTCGTGCAGCGGCTTGCCGCCGTAGGAGTCGATGATCGGCGGGCCGGAGGCTCGCGCGCCGTCGGGACGGTCCAGCCGTTCGATCTCGCTGGCGAGATTGTAGTAGCTTTCCGCCCGGAAGAAAAAGCCGTCCCGCGGCTTGTGCACGCCGCGCGCCAGCCGCAGATGGCGATGCAGCTCCGAGTGCGTCTCGGCGGTGGAGAAGCTGAAGTTGATCGTGCCGCCCTCGGGATTGAAGCCCCAGGCGACGGCGATCGCCTCCAGCAGCGTCGACTTGCCGGTGCCGTTCTCGCCGATCAGGTAGGTCACCTTGGGATGGAGCGGCAGCCGCTCCAGCGTGCGGACCGCCGGCAGGCTGAACGGGTACTCGCGCGGATTCGCGATTCCGGAGCGCAGCAGCTCGATGCTCTTGAGGTAGCCGGGTCCTTGGCTCATTCTAATCTCCCCTTCCTTGAAAGAGCTTCCTCCACCCAGTATACTCGATGGACGGTTGGATCACGAAGATCGACAAGGCTAGGGGGAACGCGGAAATGGAAGAGGAATCCTGGATTACGCATGAAGAATACTTGGCATCGGCGGAGCTGTTCCGCTCGGCGTTCCCGGCGTTCGCTGCCGAGGTGGCGCGCGTCGAGGCGATGCGCGGCAAGCTCAACGAGTTCCAGCTGAGCCGCGCGGTGACGATGGCCGCCGACAGCGTGGAGATTCTCGGCTGGAACAGCCGCCGCACCGTGCTGGCGATTTTCGACGTCTATGTCGAGCTGTACCGCGGAGAGGGGCGCGAGGCGGCCGACCGCTGGGTGGAGGCGACGTTCGGGGCCGGACTGCTGCCGGCGCCAGGCGGCGCGCCGGACTCGGCCGATCCGGGGCTGCTGGCGCGGCTCGGCGAGGTCGAGGAGGAGATCCGCGAGCGCGAGGCCGAGCTGCTGGAGCTGTACCGCGAGCTGACGCGGCTCAAGGCGGCGGCGAGCGGGACGCGGCCGGCGGATGGACTGCGCGGGCACGGTGAGGACGAGGGCGAGGCGGCTGCCGGCAGGTAGACACCTTTTCTCCGACCTGTCACAATAGAGGGATGAGCGCTGGACGGGCCCGCTCAGGGAGTCCGGCCGTCCACGGAAACAGGAACAGGAACAGGAAAGGGAGTCGAAGGCCTATGCTGCAGGAAGCGCGCGAGCTGCTGAAGCGCGTCTATGGATACGATTCCTTCCGCCAGGGGCAGGAAGGGATCATCGAAGCGATCACGGGAGGCAGGGATACGCTGGCGATCTTGCCGACAGGCGGAGGCAAGTCGGTCTGCTACCAGATCCCGGCGATGCTGATGACCGGCACGACGATCGTCGTCTCGCCGCTCATCTCGCTCATGAAGGACCAGGTCGACGCGCTGCGGCGCGTCGGCGTGCCGGCGGCGTACCTCAACAGCTCGCTCGGCGCGGGCGAGTACCGGGACGTGCTGCGCGCGGCGCTGAACGGGGAGTACAAGCTGCTCTACATCGCGCCGGAGCGGCTCGACGGCTCGATGTTCGGCGAGCTGTCCGAGCGCATGCGCATCCCGATGATCGCGATCGACGAGGCGCACTGCGTCTCGCAGTGGGGCCATGACTTCCGTCCGAGCTACCGGCAGCTGGCCGGCTGGATCGGGCGCATGGAGGATCGGCCGCTCGTCTCGGCGTTCACCGCGACGGCGACGCCGGAGGTGGCGGACGACATCACGGCGATGCTCGGACTCCGCGAGCCGAGCGTGTTCGTCAGCGGCTTCGCGCGGGAGAACCTGTCGCTGTCGGTCGTCACCGGCGCGGACAAGAAGCGGTTCCTGACGCAGTTCCTGCAGGAGCGTCCGGACCAGTCCGGCATCATCTATGCGGCGACGCGCAAGGAGACCGAGGCGGTCCATGAGGAGCTGCTGCGCCAGGGCATCCCGGCGGGCAAGTACCACGGCGGCCTGGGCGACGCGGAGCGCGCGGAGGCGCAGGAGAAGTTCCGCTTCGACGAGACGCGCGTCATGGTGGCGACCAACGCGTTCGGCATGGGCATCGACAAGCCGAACGTGCGCTTCGTGCTGCACTGGCAGATGCCGGGCGACGTCGAGTCGTACTATCAGGAAGCCGGACGCGCGGGCCGCGACGGCGAGGAGTCGGAATGCGTGCTGCTGTTCGAGCCGCAGGACGTGCAGATCCAGCGCTTCCTGATCGAGCAGGGCCAGGGGGACGAAGGGCGCAAGTCGGTGCAGCTGTCCAAGCTGTACGCGATGATGAATTTCGGCCGCACGGAGCGCTGCCTGCAGCAGTTCATCGTCGACTATTTCGGCGAGAAGGGCGTCGAGCCCTGCGGCAAATGCGGCAACTGCCTCGACAAGAGCGAGCGGCTCGACATGACGAGCGAGGCGCAGAAGGCGCTCAGCTGCGTCGGCCGCATGAAGGGGCGCTTCGGCGTGACGATGGCCGCCAAGGTGCTGAAGGGCTCGCGCGACAAGAAGATCATCCAGTTCGGCCTCGACCGGCTCTCCACCTACGGACTGCTGCGGGAATGGCCGGAGCGGGAGATTTCCGACTGGCTGTACTGGCTCGTGGCCGAAGGCTATCTGCGCCTGAGCGAAGGCCAGTATCCGACCGTCTCGCTGACGGCCGAGGCGCTGCCGGTGCTCGAGGGCAGCAAGACGGTCGTGCGCCGCAAGTCGACGTCGGTGCGCCGCGCGGCCTCGGCCGCCGCGTCCGGCGAGGCGTCGCCGCTGTTCGAGGCGCTGCGCCAGTGGCGCAAGGAGACGGCCGCGCGCGAAGGCGTGCCGCCGTTCATGCTGTTCTTCGACGCGACGCTGCGCGAGCTGGCGGCCGCCGCTCCGGCGAGCCGCGACGAGCTGCTGCGAGTCAAGGGCATCGGCGCGGCCAAGGCCGACAAGTACGGCGACGCGCTGCTCGCGATCACGTCCGGCGAGGAGGCGCAGGCGGGACGGCAGCCGGACTTGTTCCAGGCGGCTGACGCCGGCCGTGCGCCGGCGCGGGCGGAGGCGTCCCTCTCCGGTCGGGGCGAGAGCGGCAGCCATCTGGCGACGTACGAGATGTTCCAGGCGGGCGGCACGATCGAGCAGATCGCCCAGGAGCGCGGCATCAGCCGCGTCACCGCCGAGAGCCATCTGATGCGCTGCGCGGACGAAGGGCTGGAGCTGGACTGGAGCCGCATCATACCCGAGGATCAGGAGCCGCTCATCCTGGAGGCGGCGAGCCGCCTCGGCGCCGACAAGCTGCGTCCGCTTAAGGACGCGCTGCCGCCGGAGGTCGACTATTTCGCCATCCACGGCGTGCTGCGCAAGCATGGGCTGAAAAGCGGCTGAGTTCCGGAAGCGCCGCGCCCCCTGAGCGAAAGCGAAAGCGGGGCGCGCGGTCCGATGCGGCCGGATAAAGGCCCAAATAAGTCGGAAATAGGACGAGAGCGGCCGAAAACGGAAGCAAATGAAGCGTTTCCTTTTGTCATGGCCGATTTCATCTAGTATACTTGTCGTAGACAAGCCTAGGAGGATGAAAGATGACGCAAATTATGGTATTCCTGCATGTGCTCGGCGCGGGCGGACTCGGCTTCTACCTGATCCTGCCGTTTCTCGTCGGCCGCGCTTCCCGTCTGGCCGGAGCCGGACAGCAGGGACTGGCCGAAGGACTCGTGACGGGCAACCGGATCGCGCAGTACTTCCTGATCCTGCAGTTTCTGACGGGAGGCTACCTGATCTCCAAGGCCGACTACACCGTCGCCTGGATGATCCTCTCGATCGTGCTGTTCCTCGCCATCGCGGCGCTGGGCGGCATCCAGACCAAGCCGCTCAAAGGCATCGTCAGCCAGATCCAGGCGGGCCAGAGCGCGACGGCAAGCATCGCCAAAGTGCGCATGTTCAGCTTCATCCTGCTCGCTCTGTACGTGGTGATCCTGTACTTCATGGTCAACCCGTTCTTCGAATAAGAGCAGCGGATCCGACGCCTTGCTTTCCCTTCAGGCCGCGAGGACTCGCCAAACCGCTCCTGCGGCGGACGCGTCCTCCGGCCTGATGGACGAAGCAGAGGCTTTATTCCTTTAACGCGAGCAATCAGGAGAGGGGAAGCAGCACATGACGGTTTCACCGGATCTCATCACCTTCGGCGAAAGCATGGCTCTGTTCATGCCGCAGGAGAACCGCGCCTTGGAGCATGCGGACTCGCTGCAATCCGCCTTCGGCGGCGCGGAGAGCAATCTGGCCATCGGCGTATCCCGCCTCGGCGGCTCGGCCGGCTGGTGCGGCGCGCTCGGAGCCGATCCGCTCGGGCGCCGCATCTTGAAAGCGCTGCGAGGCGAAGGCGTCGACGTGTCGCGCGCGCATCTCAGCCCGGAAGCGCCGACGGGGCTCATGTTCCGCGAGGAAGTGGCGGGGCGCCTGGCGGTCCACTACCATCGCCGAGGCTCGGCGGCGAGCCGGATGACGCCCGATCGGCTGGACGCGGACTACATCCGCGGGGCCAAGCTGCTGCATGTGACGGGCATCACGATGGCGCTGTCGGACAGCGCCCGCGAGACGGTGCTGGAGGCGATGCGGATCGCCCGCGACGCCGGAGTCAAGATCAGCTTCGATCCGAACCTGCGGCTCAAGCTGTGGAGCATCGAGGAGGCGCGCCGGGCGCTGCTGCCGGCGGCCGAGCTGGCGGACTATTTCCTGCCGGGATGGGACGAGCTCAAGCTGCTGTACGATACGGACGACGAGGGGGACATCCTCCGGCGCGTCCAGGCGCTCGGCTCGGTCGCGGTGATCAAGAGCAAGGGCGACGGCACGCTGCTGCTGGAGGGCGGACGGAGCGCGTTCATTCCGTTCTACCCGGCCGAAAAGGTCGTCGACACCGTCGGCGCGGGGGACGGCTTCTGCGCCGGATTCCTGGCCGGGCTGCTCAAAGGCATGGAGCCGGCGGAAGCGGTCCGGCTCGGCAGCATCTGCGGCTCGCTGGCCGTGCAGGGGCGCGGCGACTGGGAAGCGCTGCCGGACTGGGCCTCTGCCGAGCAGCGGCTGAACAATTCCGTATGGGTGGAGCGTTGAACCGATGACCGAAATGAACAAGGGAGAACGCAGGCGCGAAGGCATCCTGACGGTGCTCAAGCAGCAAGGGCGGATCACGATTTCCGATATCGTGGAGCGGTTCGGCTGCTCGGAGGCGACGGCGCGGCGCGACCTGGAGCTGCTGGAGCGGACCGGACCGCTCGTGCGGACGATCGGCGGGGCGATGTACGACGGGATGAATCCGGTGCGGGACAGCTCGTTCGCCGAGCGTCAGGGCATCTCGCTGCTGGAGAAGGAGCATATCGCGGCCGAGGCGGCCCGCCATATCGTGGAGGGCGACGTCGTCGGCCTGTCCGGGGGAACGACGAACTATCTGATCGCCAAGCTCATCAAGATGCGCCGCGGCATCACGGTCGTGACCAATGCGGTCAACATCGCGATGGAGCTGGCCGGCAGCGACATCCAGGTCGTCGTCACCGGGGGCATGATGCGGCATAACAGCTTCGAGCTGTGCGGGCCGCTCGGCGAGGGCATGGTGTCGCATCTGAACATCGGCAAGATGTTCATCGGCGTCGACGGCATCTCCGAGAACGGCGGCATCACGACGTATTCCGAGCAGGAGGCGCAGATCGCCAAGGCGCTCATCAGCCGCTCGCAGATCACCTATGCGGTGTTCGACCAGAGCAAGGTCGGGCGCACGTCGCTGTTCTCGATCGCCCAGCTCAAGGATCTGGACGCGGTCATCACCGACCGTCCGCTCGAGGGGGCGCTGTCCGATTACGCCCGCCGCTGCGGCGTGACCGTCTATTTGGCGGGCGACGAGGACGAGGAAGAAGCGTAGCGCCGATCCCGAAGCTTGACGAAGGCCGCTTTCGGGCGCAAACGATCGTTCCGCGCCCGAAGCCTCTCTCCGATTCCGATGAAGGCGGATTCCGCCGATTCTCCTATTTTAAGCGGATGGCGTCGACGCCGCTCTGGAGCGGAGCTTCCGCAAGCCGATCCAAAAAAAAGCGTCCTGCCCGATGAAAAATCGGGCGGGACGCTTTTTTGGAATTCAGCGATAAAGGGCGGAGGCTTCGCGGACGACGCCGATACAGCTCGCGCGAAGCGGGCTTCAGCGCGGCTCGGCTTCGAAGACGCGGCGGCCGCACACCCAGGTGCCGACGACGTCGAGCTCCTCGGTCAGCAGCACGAGGTCGGCCCATTTGCCTGCGGCGATGCTGCCGGTCTGCTCGGAGAGGCCGAGCAGCTGCGCCGGGTTGGCGCTTGCGAGCACGCTCGCTTGCGGCACGGTCCAGCCGGTCGCTTGCACGAAGCGCTTCAGCGCCGCCTCCATCGTCAGCGTGCTGCCGGCGAGATTGCCGCCATCGGCGAGGCGGCAGACGCCGTCCTTCATCGTGACGGCCAGGCCGCCGAGCTCGTACATTCCGTCCTCGAGGCCGGCTGCCGCGATCGCATCGGTGATGAGCGTCAGCTTGCCGGGCGGCTTGGCG
This sequence comes from Paenibacillus sp. FSL W8-1187, assembly GCF_037965485.1. Classification (NCBI taxonomy): domain Bacteria; kingdom Bacillati; phylum Bacillota; class Bacilli; order Caryophanales; family Paenibacillaceae; genus Paenibacillus; species Paenibacillus sp. FSL W8-1187. Next base: position 3,967,571 of record NZ_CP150181.1, on the reverse strand, counting down.
CGGGCGAGCAGCCGCATCGCCGCATCATGGACATGATGGCCGTCGGCGATCAGCTCGGCATGGATGCGGTCGTCGGTCAGCGCCGCCCCGACCGCTCCAGGCTCGCGATGGTGCAGGCCGCGGCAGGCGTTGAACGTATGCGTCATGCCGCGCAGGCCCGCGTCGGCTGCCGCCTGCATGTCGTCGAAGCGCGCGTCCGTATGGCCGGCGGAGGCGACGATGCCTCGCTCGGAGAGCCAGGCGATCATCTGCAGCGCGCCTTCGCGCTCCGGAGCGAGCGTCATCTGCTTGATCAGCGTCGGATAGGCGTCATGCCACTCCTGCAGCCAGTCGAGCCTCGGATCGACGCGATGCGCGGGGTTCTGGGCGCCCATCCAGTCGGGACTGACGAACGGCCCCTCGAGATGCACGCCGGCCAGACGCGCATAAGGCATCGGCGCGCTGCGGTACTCGTCGACGGCATCCAGCGTAGCGCGGATGCGGCCCGGCGATTCGGTCATCGTCGTGGCGAGCATCGTCGTCGTGCCGTGCTGGGCATGGAATCTGGAGATCGTGTCATAGGCCTCGTGGCCGGCATCCATGAAGTCGGCGCCGTAGCCGCCGTGCACGTGAAGATCGATGAAGCCCGGCAGCAGCCAGCCGCCGCGCCCGTCGATCGTCGTCTCGCCGGCCGCCGGCTCGGCGCCTGCGCCGGGCGAGATCGAGTCGATCCGGCCGTCCTTCACGGAGATGGAGCCGTGAACAGCGGCTCCGTCGACGGCGATCGTTACATTGCTGATGCGAAAGGGCTGCATCCTTGGTTCCCTCCTGTTGCCAGCAGGCTTGCTGCCTCCTTGTCGAGCAGGACCGTGACGTCGGCGTGAAGCTGCAGCAGCGAGGCCGGGCAGTCCGTCGTGACCGGACCGGCCAGCGCGCGCTTCACGACCTCGGCCTTGTCGGCGCCGCGGACGACGAGCAGGATGCGCGCCGCCTTGAGGATGGAGCCGACGCCCATCGTGACCGCCTGCGTCGGCACTTCGTCGAGCGAGGCGAAGAAGCGGGCGTTCGCCTCGCGGGTCGCCTCGTCGAGCGTGACGACATGGGTGCCGGCGGCAAGCTCGCGATCCGGCTCGTTGAAGCCGATGTGGCCGTTGTGGCCGAGGCCGAGCAGCTGCAGATCGACGCGCGCGCTTTCAAGCATGCGGTCGTACTTCGCGCAGAAAGCGTCCAGATCGGCCGCCATGCCGTCCGGCAGGAACGTCTGGTTCAGCGGGATGTCGATTTTGGAGAACAGATGCTGGTTCATGTAATAAGCGTAGCTTTGCTCGTTGTCAGGCGTCAAGCCTACGTACTCGTCCAGGTTGTAGGTCGTGACGTTTTTGAAGGTGATGCCCTCCGCAGCGGCCGTCTCGACCAGGCTGCGGTAGATTCCGACCGGAGTCGAGCCTGTGGCGAGCCCGAGCACCGCGTTCGGCTTGGCTTTCGTCAGATCGGCGATGAGCCGCGCCGCCGCCTGGTCAAGCTCCAGATTGTCTTCAAAGATCCGAATGTCCATCTCAGCTTCCCCTCCGATAAACTTCCCTCATGGTTTCCTTTAGTTTACGCGCTTTCTAGCTCGGTGACAATAAATTTGATTGAAATGTACATAAAATTGAACAATGCAATCAAGTCGATGCCGAGAGAAGCGCCATTTGCCCCTGCGGCACTTGAGCGGGTATGATGGGGACACGAAAGGCCGGCGCAGGACGGCGCCGCAGGCCGAACAAGGAAGGATGGGGAACGCGATGACGGAACCGTATCGCCAGCCCGGAGGCGAGGATACGGGCTCGCGCAAGGCCGAGCATATCCGGATCTGCCTCGAGGAGCAGGTGGAGAGCCGGTCGTCCGGCGGAGCAGGCTTCGACCGCTACCGCTTCGAGCATGAGGCGCTGCCGGAGCTGGACTGGCAGGAGGTGGACCTCTCCGCCAGCTGGCTCGGCCGCAAGCTCAAGGCGCCCCTGCTCGTCAGCTCGATGACGGGCGGGACGGACGAGGCGGGACGCATCAACCGCGGCTTGGCGGAAGCGGCCCAGGCGAGGGGCTGGGCGATCGGGCTCGGCTCGATGCGGGCGGCGTGGGAGAAGCCGGAGCTCGCGGCCTCGTTCGAGATCCGCCGCGACGCTCCGGACGTGCCGATCATCGCCAACGTCGGCGCGGTCCAGCTCAACTACGGGCTCGATGCGGACGCCTGCCGGCGGCTGGTGGAGATGGCCGAGGCGGATGCGCTCGTGCTGCATCTCAATGCGCTGCAGGAGGTGTTCCAGCCGGAAGGAGACACGAACTTCCGGGGGCTGCTGCGGCTGATCGAGACGGTATGCCGCAGCAGCGGCGTTCCGGTCGGCGTCAAGGAAGTCGGCTGGGGGCTATCGGCCGCGACGGCGGAGCGGCTCGCCGATGCCGGAGCGGCGTTCATCGACTGCGCCGGCGCCGGCGGAACGTCGTGGAGCCAGGTCGAGAAGCATCGCGCTCGCAGCCGCCTGCATGCGGAAGCGGCGGACGCGTTCGCCGACTGGGGCATTCCGACGGCCGAATGCGTGCCGGCGATCCGCTTGCGGCTGCCGCAAGCGACGCTGATCGCCTCCGGCGGCCTCCGCAGCGGCGTCGACGCGGCCAAGGCGATCGCGCTCGGCGCCGATCTGGCCGGGTTCGGCCGGCTGCTGCTGCCGGACGCGGCCTCCGGCAGCGATGCCGCGCGGAATATCGCCGCCCGCATGGAGCAGATCGAGTTCGAGCTGCGGACGGCGATGTTCGCCACCGGCTCGGGCACGCTGCGCGAGCTGGCGCAAGGAGACAAGCTGAAGCCTGTCCGCCTCTAGGCGGACAGGCTTCTTTTATTTGATCCGTCCGGCGCCTTGGATGTCCACGTCGGTCCGGACCTGGAATTTCAGCGTCGGGTACATCTCCTGCCACTCCTCGAACGCCTGCTTGCTCCTATGGGTCGCCCGAAAGCGCAGGCCGAACTGCAGCGGATCGACGCCGCTGCGCTGGATTTTGCGGAGCAGAGCCTCCGTTTTTGCCGCGAGATCGCGCTCGAAGCTCGCTTCGACGACGGCGGCATGCCGGTGCAGGATGTCGTTCGGGCCTTCCTCAAGCGTGCCGCCCGCATGGATGCTCAGGTCGAGCGTTCCCTGGCCGGCGCCGGCGCGCCTGATCTTCTCGCGCACGGTCAAGTCCATGACGGCCAGCATGACCGTACGATCCTCAAAGGACGTCTTGATCGTGGAGTTGATGTACTGCTGGTCGAGCTGGTTGAACAGCTGGGTCTCATCGGGGCCGAGCACGGCTCGGATGCGCGTCTTGTCGAGCAGGGCGAGCCGGTCGACCTCATAGCCGTTTTTCGTCAGCGACACGATAGGCAGATACGGGTCCATCCCATGCTCGTTGATGCGCCGGAACAGATCGAACAGCTTGATCGGCCGGATGAACGAGGACTTGGTGGCGTCGCCGCCGAAGGTGAGGAACAGCGTATTGCCGGAATAGCGCTCGGAGAGCGGCATCTGCTCGAGGATGCGGCGGCCGTCCGGCTGGCCGACGGCGACGAACGCGGACGACTGGATGTCGCGCCGGCGCATCATCCATTCGACCGCGTCGGAGATGTCGTCGCGAGCCAGCTGCTCGCCGAGGAGCAGCACCTTGCAATGCCCGAGGTCGATTTCCTTGTCCACGCGGGACTTGAGGATGCGCAGTCCTTCGGATATTTCCTTGGCGTCGATCGTTTCGATCTGCGACTTTTCCATGCCGGGCTCGGTCTTGGAGTTCGGGATCGACAGCCGGATCGTGATGCGGTACGGCTTTTTGTCGTTGCCGGACTTGTCGACGGAAAGCGCGACGACGAAAAAGCGCTTGTCGATGTCGATGAACCCGCAGCCCGTCGCCTGCAGGAGCAGAGCGGCGGCGAGCAGCAGCGCCGCGAGCCGGCGCGAGAAGGCGCGCAGCGGCAGAGAAGGCCGGCGCGGCGCGTCAAGCCGAATCATGGGCGGCCTCCTTCGCGGCGTCCGGCGGACGCTTGAAGCTCAGCAGGAACAGCAGGGCCGCCGCTCCCTGCTCGATGAACATGCGGAAGGTCAGCCAGATCTCGGCCACGGCGAGCGTCAGCTTTTCATCCAGGAAAAACATGCTGGCGACGCTGAGCGCGAAAAAGATGCTGCCGATCCACCAGGACGAGGCCGGCGTCTCCGTGGAGTCGACCTCGAACTTGCGGTCCTTGCGCAGGCTATGGATGAACTCGATCGCCTGATGCCAGCCGATGCTCGTATAGAGCAGCGTGAGCGCAAGATAGACGAGCAGGAACAGGAACAGCACGCGCTCGATGAAGCCGAAGCTCATCGTCATCGAGTCGGCGGTCTGCGTCCAGACGTACATGTAGCGGTCGACCGCCATCGTGCCGTGATAGCCGATCGGGAGGAAAAACGTCGTCAGCAGGATGCCGCTGCCGAGCAGCGGAATGAGCCAGCGGCCCTTCAGCCGGAAGTTCGGCGGATTGAGGCGGTTGAAGATCGCCAGATTGATGTAGCCGGTGAAGATGAACGTGCCGGCGGCGACGCTCGTCAGCGTCGGCCGCACCGTGACGTACTGGGCGATCGTATAGATGGCGTTCCAGGCGACGTCGGGGCTGCGGATGCCTTTGAACAGGATGAACAGGATGACCGGGATCGTCAGCACCATCGTCATCTCCATCAGGAACAGCAGCGTCATCGACGAGCGGGTCGACCCGTAGATGCAGATCAGGCCGAGCACGAGCAGCAGGTTCCACGCCGGCAGATCGGGCGTCAGCACGCGGTTCAGGAGCAGCGTATAGCCGACGAGCGCGAAGCTGGAGGCGAAAAAGAAGACGAACGCGAACAGCGAGAGCAGCGTCTTCACGATCCATTCCGGCAGGTAGAGGCGGAGGATCTCCGGGACGCCGAGCCCGGGATAGCGGGCCATCGCGCTCGTGACGGCATAGGCGGTGAGCGTGCCGAGCCCGATCGCCACGAGCAGCGAGGATACGGCGCCGGTCATCCGTTCCTCGAGGAGCACCGACGGGACGTACAGCATCAGGTTGAGCATCGCCACCATGATGAAGCTGTAATAAAAATAGCGGTTCACTCCGCTTTCACCTCGCCGATGTCCGCATGCCTCCAGTCGATCGGGAGCCGCAGACGGAAATAGGGCTTGCCGAAGCTGCGCTGGCTGCACAGGTAGATCAATCCGGCGAATACGCCGCCCGCGACGCCCGGCAGGCCGAAAAAGATCGCGAGCGCGATGAGCGGATATTTGATGAAGCGCACCGAGAGCGACAGCGAGTAGACGGGGATGACGAAGTTCGAGATCGCCATCACGGAGGTGACGATGATCATGATGCTGCTGACCAGTCCGGCCTGCTGGGCGGCCTGGCCGAGGATGAGGCCGCCGACGGTCGTCGCCGTCGAGCCGATGTATTTGGGCAGCCGCACGCTCGCTTCGACGAGCATTTCGATCATGAACAGCATGATGAACACCTCGATGAAGGACGGATAAGGCACGGAAGCGCGGCTGCCGGCGATCGAGAACGCGAGCTGCGCCCGGAACAGCTCCGGATTGTAGGAGATGACCGCGATGTAAAGCGCCGGCAGCGTCGTCGTCATGAGCAGCGCGATGAAGCGCAGCGACAGCAGCAGCAGGGACGTCCAGAACGACTCGTAGCGGTCCTCCGTGGCGCTCATCAGGTCGGTGAAGACGATCGGTAGCAGCAGCGCGAACATGCTTCCCTGCATCATGACGATGATCTTGCCCTTGCTGAGCCCGACGGACAGCCGGTCGCTGCGCTCGGTGACCATCTCGACGGGAAACAGCCGCTTCCGGTTGTCGTTCATGAACTTGGCGAGCTGCCCGGACGCGCTGAGCACGTCGGTCTGGATGCTGCGCAGCTTCAGCCGCACGATCTCGAGCACGGCCGGATCGACGCGGACCTGGTCGTAGAGCATGACGACGCGCGTCTTGGACAGCGAGCCGACCGTGAATTCCTCCTCCAGCAGGTCGGGACTGGCGTAGCGGCTGCGGATCATGTTGATCGAATCCATCAAGTCCTCGCTGAGGGCGATCTGCGGGCCTTCGATCGTGCTCTCGACCGTCGTTTCCGGCGTGGAATTGCGGATGATGCGGGCCGCGTCCATCTTGTAGATGGCCGAGTTCAGCTTGACGAGCACGAAGCCGCGCAGCAGCGAATCGGTCCAGCGGGCCGGATCGTCCAGCGGCTGGAAATTCGGATTGCGGCGCAGCAGCTCGTCGAAGGGCACCTCTTCCTTGGCGAAAGGAACGAGCACCATGTCGCTGACCTTGCTCTCGTCGACAAGGGTGGCGATGAAGGCGACCTCCGCGATGAAGCGGCTGTTCGTGATCCGATGGGTCTTGACGTCCGTCGCGCTCGCGAACCGTTCGCGGATCGCCTGCAGCATGTCCTTCCTCTCCCTTCCAGTTCAGCCGTAGTATGTCGCTCTGGCGGGCAGTCTATGCCAAGCTTTGCCGGATCGGCCGCTGTTGGAGTACAATAACAGGACGATAGAGAGGGGCCTGGAAGCGGGTCCTTGAAGAAGGAGTGGACTGGCTTGTCGGAATGGTTCGTGCGCAGTTTTGGCGAGGATTACAAGATCGCATACCGGCATCGCGACTGGGAGCAGGCGGAGCGGGAGGTTGGACGGCTGGCCGCGCGGCTGGAGCTGAGGCCCGGAGCTCGGATCGCCGATATCGGCTGCGGCATGGGCCGGCATTCGCTGGCGCTCAGCCGGCTCGGCTATGAGGTGAGCGGCCTCGACCTGTCGCAGGCGCTGCTGCGGGAGGCGCGTTCGCAGCCCGGCAGCGAGGCCGTGTCCTGGTTCGAGGGAGACATGCGCCGGATGCCGTTCGAGGACGGACAGTTCGACGCGGCCGTCAATCTGTTCACCTCGTTCGGCTATTTCGAGGAGGACCGGGAGCATCTGCAGGTGCTGCGCGAGATGAGGCGGATTCTCAGGCCCGGAGGGCGGTTCGTCATCGACTTCCTCAATGCCGAGCAGGTGAAGAGCACGCTCGTGCCGGAGTCGAGGCGGGTGGACGAGGAGACCGGCACCGTCATCGTCGAGCGCCGCTGCATCGAGCATGGGCGCGTCGTCAAGAAGATCGAGCTGACGGATGCCGCAGGCGGCGAGCCGCGGCGCTACACGGAAAGCGTGCGCCTGCTCGGCGAGCCGTGGTTCCGCTCGGCGCTGGCGGAAGCGGGTCTCGTGCTCGAGGCGACTGGCGGCGGGTATGACGGCGAGCCCTATGAGCCCGAGCGCTCGAAGCGCCTCGTCCTGTTCGGACGGAGGCCATGACGGAGCGCCGGCAGCACGGCGAAGCGCCGGAAGCCGGAGCCGTCCGGCCGTCGGGAGCGGTGGACGCCTCCGGCCGGCCGCCGGGAGATGCGAGCGACGCCGGCAGGCCGGGCATGGGAGCCGGACGCGATCCGCTTCAGGCGGAGCCGCTTGGCGGGGGCTGGCTGCGGGTACCTGTGCCGCTGCCGTACTCGCTGCGCTTCGTCAACGCCTACCTCGTCCCCGAGCCGGACGGCGGCTGGACGGTCATCGACCCCGGCCTCAATACGGAGGATGCGCGGACGATGTGGCGCGAGCTGCAGCAGCGGGCCGGCATCGCGCGCGGAGACATCCGCCGCGTGCTGCTGACCCACCAGCATCCCGACCATTACGGCCTGTCGGGATGGATGCAGCAGGAGCATGGCTGTCCCGTCTGGATGACGCGGCAGGCGCATCGGTACGCGGTCCGCATGTGGGGAACGGACAGCCGCTTCCCGCGCGAGCTGGAAGCGTGGTTCCGCAGCCACGGCATGCCGGACGAGCTGCTCGCGCTTCTCGGACCGCATCTGGATTCGTTCCGCGAGCGGGTCGAGCCGCAGCCGCAGCCGTCCTATCTCGAGCCGGGAGAGAGCGTCGGGCTCGGGGGCCGCAGCTGGAGGCTGATCGACGCTCCGGGCCATGCTCCCGGCGCGGTATGCCTGTACGAGCCCGGCCGGCGCGAGCTGATCGCGGGCGATCAGGTGCTGGCGCGCATCACGCCCAACATCAGCCTGCTGCCGGGCGACGGCGTCGATCCCGATCCGCTGCGCTCCTATCTGGCGAGCCTGGCTGAGCTGGCGGAGCTGCCGACCGAGCGCGTCTATCCCGGCCACCGCGAGCTGTTCGCGGACGCGGGCAAGCGGGCTCGCGAGATCGCCGAGCATCATGCGCGCCGGCTGGAGCATCTGCTCGGATTGCTTGCGGAGCGGGGGGAGGCCAGCGCGTTCGAGCTGTGCGAGCTGGAGTTCGGCGTCCATCTGCGGCGCAACATCCATAACCTGCGCTTCGCGCTCAGCGAGACGCTGGCCCATCTCGCCTACCTCGAGCGGGACGGGCGGGCGGAGGCTCGCTTCCGCGCGGACGGGGCGATCCGCTATCGCGGGGTGGCTCGCGAGAACGGCATCGGATAGCAGCGGGCAGCAGCAGGCAGGGCGCCGCAAATTGCCGTTTCGGCGGCGGACAGCAGGATCGTGACCGGCAAAAGAAGAAGCGAGAGGAGTCGAGCGGATGAAGATCTACCAGTTGCCGGGCCGGGAGTGGCCGATCGATGCCTTTTCGAGCCAGGGCGTCATGTTCTCCGGCATTACCCGTCATGACGGGCGGATTCAGCTGAGCAGCGTGCGGATCGAGGCGAACGGCATCGTCGGCAGGCATGTCGCGGAGGCGAGCCAGCTGTTCCTGCTGATCGACGGGGAAGGCTGGGTGAGCGGAGCGGACGGCAAGCGGATTTCCGTAAAGGCGGGCCAGGCCGCTTATTGGGAGGCCGGCGAGGAGCATGAGTCCGGCTCCAGGACGGGCATGACCGTCATCGTCGTCGAGGGCGGGCAGCTCGTCGTCGAGATGGAGGAGCTCGCTTCATTCTAGCCTGGCTTGCCGGGCTGGCTCGGCGCCGGCCGGTTCACGAGCAGACGCGTCAAAAAAAGCGTCCTTCCCCGTTCGCACGGGGCGGGACGCTTTTTGGCGATCGGGTCGGTCGGGCCGGCGGACGGCTCCCGCGCCGGTGCTGCTCCCGGCCTAGGGCGTGTTTGCATCCCCCGAATGAAGCAGGGGGCAAAAAGGCGGTGATAGATGCCCTTGAGCAGGTTTGCAAACATGCCCTAGGGCAGAGGCACGTCGTCCTGGCGCTCGCCGCGGGCTTCCTCGCGCTCGGCCTGCTTGCGGTGGGCGATGCGGCTTGCGGCGGCTGCCGCGATCGCGCCGACGATGTCGTCGAGGAACGTATGGATCTGGCCGTCATGCTTGTCGTTGAGACGGACGAGGATGCCGGGCTTCAGCTTGTCGACATAGCCGAAGTTCGTCAGGCCGATGCTTCCATAGACATTGACGATGGACAGGGCAAGAATTTCGTCGCAGCCGTACAGCCCCTCGTCGTTGCGAATCATTTCCTGCAGCGGCGGCAGCAGCCGGCCTTCCTCGGCAAGCAGGTCGAGCTGGATGCCGGTCAGGATCGCATTTTGGACTTCCCGTTTGGAAAGGACCGCCTCGATGTTCTCTTCGCATTCCGCCAGAGACAGGTCCGGATAATAATCCTTCTGCAGGAAGAAGGTCAGCTCGGCGATCTCGGCTTTTGTCACGCCTCGCTTGGCGAGCCATTCGGCTGTCGCCTCGGCGACAGCCTTGCTGTTGAGGGCATAAGCGGCAGGTTTGGACATGCTGGAAACCCCCTTGGACGGTTTTGGGAACAAGCTTGGTCTAAAAGGATGGTACAACCCATACAAATAGTACTACAAACGGGCTAGTACCACCAGGCGGCGCAAACGCGGCCGGTAACCAAGGGAGGATACAGGAACATGGAACAGCAGCGCTACAGATGGATTCGCAAGGCGGCGTTGACGGGAGCTCTGACGCTGCCGGTCATGGTGGCCGGCTGCGGCTGGTTCTCGCCGTCGGACAGCAAGGCCGTCGATCCGCCGCAAGGCGAGACCGGATCGGCCATTACAGGCGCGGACGGCCAGACGTCCGCGGCGGCGACAGGCTCGGCCGAGGTGTCGGCGCAGGGCGAGGCATCCGGCCTGACCGTCTACCTCAAGGACGCCGAGGGCTATCTCGCTCCCGTCACGATTCAGGCCAAGCTGGACAGCAAGCTGACGGCCGAGGCGCAGGCGCTCGAGCTGCTCGTGGACGGTGGCGCTTATTCGAAGCTGCTGCCTGAAGGCTTCAGCGGCGTGCTTCCCCAAGGCACGCAGGTGCTGAACGTTCAGGTCAACGAAAAGACGAAGCTCGCCACGGTCGAGTTCTCCAAGCAGTTCAGCGACTACAACGAGCAGGACGAGCGCACGATGCTCGAGGCGATCACGTATACGCTGACGGGCCTGGACGGCATTCAAGGCGTGGAGCTGTGGGAGGAAGGCGAGCGGCTGCAGGAAATGCCGGTCGGCCAATATCCGCTCGACCGCGCCCTCACCCGCGCGATCGGCATCAATCTGGAGGCCGACAGCGGAGTCGACTACAGCTTGTCCACGCCGGTGACGCTTTATTTCTCCAGCAAGACCGAGCTTGGCGATCCTTACTTCGTGCCGGTCACCCGTCTCGTTCCCCGGACGACCGACAAGCTGACGGCAGCGCTCGACCAGCTCACCGAAGGCCCGCTGGAGGAAAGCCGGCTGCTGCCCGTCTGGCTGCAGGACGTGAGCGTCGACAAGATTACGCAGAACAAGGATACGATCACGCTCGACCTGAAGGACGAGGCGTACAAAAAAGGCGATGTCGCTCCGGCCGAGATGATGCGCGCGGTCGTGCTGTCGCTGACCGACAACGCCGGCGTCGACCAGGTGCAGATCAAGCTGAACGGCGCCTCCGACTTCAAGGATGAGCTCGACACGTCGTACACGGAGCCGGTCAGCCGGCCGGAGCAGCTGAACGCCTTCAAGTCCTAGCCCAACGATTCCGGCAGGAAACCCTTGCCGCAGCGATAGCCCGCTTCCGTCCGGCTCAGGCCGCCCGGAGCGGGCTTTTCCGCGTCCGGCTCATGACGGGATGGGGAAGGCCCGCAGGCGGCGGGATGATTTTCGCGGGCGCGTCTGCTACAATGGGGGCTACTTGCACGGATGCGAATGAAGGAGGAGTTCAGTCAGAATGAGATCGGATGGACGCAAGCCGAGCCAGCTGAGGCCGGTCGCGATCGCGGTCGGCGTGAACAAATATGCGGAGGGCTCGGTGCTGATCGAGGCCGGAGACACGAAGGTGCTGTGCACCGCCTCGGTCGAGGAGCGGGTCCCGCCTTTTATGAAAGGACAGGGCAAGGGCTGGGTGACGGCGGAGTATTCCATGCTGCCGCGCGCGACCCATACGCGCAGCCAGCGCGAGTCGCAGCGGGGCAAGGTGAACGGCCGCACGATGGAGATCCAGCGGCTGATCGGGCGCGCGCTGCGCTCGGTCGTCAACCTGCAGGCGCTCGGCGAGCGGACGATCACGCTCGACTGCGACGTGCTGCAGGCGGACGGAGGGACGCGCACGACGTCGATCACCGGGAGCTTCGTCGCGCTGGCGCTGGCGGTCGCCAAAATCGACGCGCGCTCGCCGTTCGCCGTCTATCCCCTTACGGATTACCTCGCCTCGACGAGCGTCGGCATCATCGGCGGCGAGCCGCGCCTGGACCTGCACTATGAGGAGGATTCCCGCGCCAAGGTGGACATGAATCTCGTCATGACGGGCGCAGGCTCGTTCGTGGAGCTGCAGGGCACCGGCGAGGAGGAGCCGTTCTCGCGCGAGGAGCTGGACCGCCTGCTGTCGCTCGGCGAGCAGGGAATCCGCGAGCTGATCGAGATTCAGCAGATGGCGCTTGGAGCCGCAGGCGCGCGCATCGGGACGGGCCGAGCATGAGCGGGGGCTATATCGTCGTCGCCACCGGCAACGCCGGCAAGGTGAAGGAATTCGCCCATGCCTTCGCCGGGCTCGGCTTGTCCGTGCGCAGCCTGAAGGACTACCCCGAGCTGCCCGAGCCGGTAGAGGACGGCGACACGTTCGCCGCCAACGCCCGCATCAAGGCCGGCACGATCGGCCGCCTGCTCGGCGCGCCGGTGCTCGCCGACGACTCCGGGCTATGCGTCGACGCGCTCGGTGGAGCGCCGGGCGTCTACTCCGCCCGCTACTCCGGGCCGGGCGCGACGGATGCGCGCAACAACGCCAAGCTGCTGCGCGAGCTGGAGGCGGCCGGAGCGGACGCGTCCAGCCGCGCCGCCGCGCCGCCGGACGGCGGCCGGCTGCTCAGCGCAGGCCGCTTCGTCTGCGCGCTGGCGCTGTACGTGCCGGAGCGGGACGGCTACATCGAGAGCGAGGGCGCGATGGAAGGCTTCGTGCTGGACGCTCCGCGCGGCAGCGGGGGCTTCGGCTACGATCCGCTGCTCTGGCTGCCTGAGCTCGGCCGCTCCGCCGCCGAGCTGAGCGTCGAGGAGAAGCAGCGCGTCAGCCATCGCGGCGAGGCGCTGCGCCGCCTGCTCGCCGAGCTGGAGCGCTCAGGCATCCGGCTGTAGCGATGCCGCGCAGCTTCAGCTGCCTGGACGGCGCGGTCCTTGCGGCCGCGCCGCCGCCGCGAGAAGCGTCCCGCCGCAGCGTTGCCGCCGCGAGAGGCGTCCCGCCGCAGCGACGCCGCCGCGAGAGGCGTCCCGCCGCAGCGTCGCCGCGAGGGGCGGTCCCGCCACAGCTCGAACGTTCTGCGCTGGCGGAGCCAGCCGGTTCGCAGGCGGCTCGCCACATCCCTCAAAAAAGGCGTTTCCTTCCTCGGTCCGGCCGAGGGAGGAAACGCCTTTTGGCTTTGCAACTAAGTAGCTCGTCTCGAACGAGTGACCCATTGGCGGAGCTGCGCGGAAAACCCGAGCAGCTCGATTCAAACGTGGGCCCGGACGGCGGAGTTACGCGGAAAACCCGAGCAGCTCGGTTCAGATGTGGGCCCCGACGGCGGAGTTACGCGGAAAACCCGAGTAACTCGGTTCAAACGTGGCCCGAATGGTGGAGTTACGCGGAAAACCCGAGCAGCTCGGTTCAGATGTGGGCCCCGACGGCGGAGCTGCGCGGAAAAACCGAGTAACTCGGTTCAAACGTGGCCCGAACAGGGGAGTTACGCGGAAAAACCGAGCAGCTCGGTTCAAACGTGGCCCGAATGGTGGAGCTGCGCGGAAAACCGATTAACTCGGGCAAGCGGGTGCCGAACCGTCGGGAGCTGTGCGGAAAAAAACTGTTGGGAGGCGGTCGGAGGGGAGCGAGGTTGGTTCCGCAAGTCAAAGGAATCGACTTGGTTGGGTGTGAGGAGGTTCTTCCGGACAAGCTGCGCAAAAAAGAGCAGCTGACCAATCGGGGAACGATCGGTCAGCCGCGAAATCGAGTTGCAGATGGCGAGCGAAGCGGCAGGGATGAGAAACCGGGGGAGCGAAGTGGACGGGGGCTCGTGGAGAAGCGGCAGCGGTTCCCTTGGAGGCCGGATTCCTTCCGTTTCGGAAGAATAGAATCAAAGGAATCTGGGCTCCAGGGAGATCGGAACGAGTCCCCGTCCGCGAAGCGTCTTCCGGTCTCGGTTCCCGCTCCGCGAAGCGTTTTCCGGTTACGGATTCGGTCTCGGACTGCCGGTCAGACGACCCGCACGCCGTACTGCGTCAGCCAGCGGTTGACCTGGTACAAGTAGGCGAACAGCTGCGGTCCGCTCATCAGCTGGCCGAACCACGGGATATTGGAGCTGGCGGCGTCGGACTCGGCGATCTCGCGCACCTTCTTGGCGTTGATGAGCGGCAGGATCGGCGAGGACGGATCGTCCAGCACCTCCATCAGCTTGGAGCGGACGGCGTTCAAATAGTTCGGGTTATGCGTCTTCGGATACGGGCTCTTCTTGCGGAACAGCACGTCGTCCGGCAGCGCGCCGCGCAGCGACTGGCGCAGGATGCCCTTCTCGCGATCCCCTGCGGTCTTGATCGCCCACGGGATGTTGAAGACGTACTCGATCAGCCGATGATCGCAGAAAGGCACCCGCACCTCGAGCCCGGCCGCCATGCTCATCCGGTCCTTGCGGTCAAGCAGCGTCGGCATGAAGCGCGTGATGTTGAGATAGCTCATCGTGCGCATCTTGCGCTGCAGCTCGTTCTCTCCGCTCAGATGCGGCACGGCGGCGACGGCCTCGCTGTAGCGGTCGCCGATGTACTCGAGCGGCCGCGTCCATTCCTGCATCTCCGGCGACAGCAGCTCCGCCCGCATCGGCGAGGCGAGCGCCCACGGGAACGTGCCGGCGTTGAGCGACTCCTCGCGATGGAACCAAGGATAGCCGCCGAAAACCTCGTCGGCCGCCTCGCCCGAGATCGCGACGGTGACGCCCTTCTTGATCTCCCGGCAAAACAGCAGCAGCGAGGCGTCGACATCGGCCATGCCCGGCAGGTCGCGCGCCGTCAGCGCGTCGTCGAGCGCGGCCACGAGCTCGGGCGTATCGAACTTGATGTCGTGATGCGCCGTGCCGAGACGGCTCACCATCTTTTCGATCCACGGCGCGTCCGCGTTCGGCTGGAACGCATGCGACTTGAAAAACTTGTCGTTGTCGACATAGTCGACCGAGAACGTATCGAGCGAGCCGGCTCCGCTGCGGCCGTAGAAGTCGACCGCCAGCGCGGTCAGGGCGCTGGAATCGAGGCCGCCGGAGAGCAGCGTGCCGACCGGCACGTCGGAGGCGAGCTGGCGCTCGACCGTGTCGCGCAGCAGCTCGCCGACATGGGCGGCCGTCTCCTCGACGCCGTGCTCATGCTCCCGGCTGCGCAGCTCCCAGTACGTGTGCACGCGCGCGCCGCCGCGGTCGACGGTCATGCATTTGCCGGGCAGCAGCTCGGTCAGGTCCTTGTACACGCCGACGCCGGGCGTACGGGCCGGGCCGACGATGAACAGCTCGGCGATGCCCTGGGCGCCGACATCGGACGAGACGGCGGGATGGGCGAGCAGCGCCTTCGGCTCCGAGCCGAAGACGAACTGTCCGCCCGCATGGCTGACGAACAGCGGCTTCACGCCGACGCGGTCGCGCGCGAGAAACAGCTTCTGCTCCTGATCGTCCCAGATGGCGAAGGCAAAGATGCCGTTGAATTTCTCGACGGCAGCCGGTCCCCATTCCATATAAGCGGTGAGCAGCACTTCCGTATCGCAGGTCGTCGTGAAGCGGCGTCCGCGGCCCTCCAGCTCGCGCTTCAGCTCCGGCGCGTTGTACAGCTCGCCGTTGTAGACGATGACGAATTTCTGGCCGTCCTGGCTGCGGATCATCGGCTGAGCGCCGTTTTCCGGGTCCATGACCGACAGCCTGCGGTGTCCGAGGGCGCAGGAGCCCGAGATCCAGGTGCCGGAAGCGTCCGGTCCCCGCAGTGCAAGGGTAGCGGTCATCCGTTCCAAATCCTCGCTATGCAAGGTCAGGTCGCGCGTCCAATCGATCCATCCGGTGAATCCGCACATGGGGTTCATTCCTCTCTTGTTCGTAAGCTTGCGGCGTAAAGCGACATACGACCATGAATATGCGGAATCGGGGCATAACATGTCTGTCCGCCGGGAGAAACTACGGGGGAAATGACGGATCCGGGCGGATCCTCGAACCCGAAAGGAGAGGGCGGACGAGATGGCAGACTATGGCACGGAAGGCAAGCGGAAGCATTATTACGTGGCGGTTGGAGCGGGACAGGTGCTGGAGGACAAGGAGGCGGCGGCCTATGAGCTGGAAATCGTCGCGACCGAGGAGGAGAAGGACGGACTGAAGGCGCTGTTCGCGGAGATGTCCAGCATGGACGAAGCGACGATGGTGCATTTCCACAGCCATCCGTTCGGATCGGCCAGCGTCGAAGAGATGAACCAGGGCTACGAGGGCATCCTCAAGCAGATCTATACGCTCGTCTACCGTCTCGGGACGGAGGAGACGCGACGCCATGTGGCGTCGCTGGACCTGGACATCGGAGGGCTGCCAGGATGAACGTGCTGGAGGCTCATGTCGCCCGATCGCTCGAAAAGGACGGGACGCCCTGCGCAGAGGTGCAGGTGCGCACTGACGATCCGCAATGCGAGCAAGTGCTGGCTTATTTCAGCCTGTCGGCAGATCAGGACTATGACCTCGTCTCGATCGTCCGCGACGATGCCGACCTGCTGACCGACTGGTTCGACAACAGCATGCACACGGCTTACGAGGACATCACGATGCAGTGGTTCGAGAACGAGTCGCTCAAGACCGACTGGGGACGGCGCGAGACGTTCAAGCAGCAGGTGCTGGCGAGCGGACAGGTGCGGGAGGACTTGAGGGAGCTGCTCGGTTGACGCCGAACGACAATGGGTTACGCGCAAAGGCCCGCCGGACATGGGTGCATGACCGGCGGGCCTTTGCGTATGCGGATGGGTAAGGCGGGGCGCTGCTTCTACAACGGAATGCGCTTGTCCGGACCCGGCGCTCTACCGGACGGGACGCCCTTCTTGCGGAACAGGCGCAGCCCGAACGACTTGGCGGGCCGCTTCTTTTCGACGCCCGCGCTGCCGAAGCTCAGCGCCGCGTTGATTTCTCCGCCGAGCACGATGATGATCGAGCTCAGGTACAGCCAGATCAGCAGGACGATGACGCCGCCGAGGCTGCCGTACGTCTTGGTATAATTGCCGAACTGGCTGACGTAGTAAGAGAAGGCGATCGAGGTGACGACCCAGCCGAGCGAGGCGAAGCAGGCTCCCGGAAGCGCCTCGCGGAACGTCAGCCGGCGGTTCGGCGTGAACCAGTACAGCAGCGTGAAGACGAGCGCCATCGCCGCGATAGGCAGCACGTAGCGGACGATCGTCCAGAGCGCTTCGAAGCCGGCCGGATAGTCGAGCCACTGGAACAGGAACTCGCCGACTCCGCGGCCGAAGACGAGCAGGACGACGACGAGGATGACGACGGCGGCGAGCACGATCGTCGCCAGCAGCGAGAGGCCGCGCACCTTCCAGAACGGGCGGTCCTCCTCTTCGTCGTAAGCCTTGTTGAGCCCTTTGATGATGGCGTTGACTCCGTTGGAGGCGGCCCAGATCGTGCCGATCATGCCGACGGACAGCAGCGCGCCGCTGCCTCCCGTGGACACCTCGCCGAGAATGGTGCGCACCGTCTCGCCGCCCTCGGCGGGCATCATCGCGATCATGTCGGCGATCAGCTCGTCGCCGTTCAGGTTGAGGAAACCGAGCAGGCTGACGAGGAAGATCAGGAACGGAAAGAAGGACAGCAGCAAATAGTAGGTCAATTGGGCGCCGAGCGCCGGCACCTCGTCGTCCTGGAAGCGGGCGTACAGGTTTTTGCCGAGCTCGACGGCTCTCGTCATGAAGGGGGCTTTGGCAGCCATGGCGATTCCTCCGTTTCCATTCGCTTTCTTTGTTCCTCCATTACCCTGGCGCGCAGCCCCGAAAACGAGGGCGGCGGCAGGAAGGCGGCTTGTTCGTTTCTTTTATTGCTTTTATCCACTAAAGGATTCTATAATCGAAGGATCAAGCATCGGCTGCGCGCGGACTCGAGGTGGAAAGACATGTCAGAAAAGCTGGAAAAAATCGTGGAAGCGGCCAGGCTTTATTATCAAATGGACTTCAGCCAGCAGGACATCGCCAAAAAGCTCGGCGTATCCAGGCCGACGGTGTCCCGCTTCCTGCAGCAGGCCAAGGCGGACGGCATCGTGCAGATCACGATCCATGATCCGCTGGAGAACAACGATCTCGTCTGCCGCCAACTGGAGAAGCGGTTTGGACTGAATCGGGCGATCGTCGTGAGCACGCCTTCCCACGAGGACGCCGTCGTCAAGAAATACATCGGCGAGGCGGCTGCGGCACATCTGTACGAGACGGTGGCCGAGGGCGATACGATCGCGGTGACCTGGGGCTCGACGCTGTACGAGGTCGCCCAGCGGCTGCCGCTCAAAAGCGTGCGCGACGTGAAGGTCGTGCAGCTGAACGGCGGGCTGAGCTATTCCGAGACGAATACGTTCGCGTCGGAGATCGTGCATCTGTTCGCGGGAGCGTTCAATACGTCTCCGCATCTGCTGCCGCTGCCGGCGATCGTCGATCAGCCGCTCGTCAAGCGGGCGATCGAGGCGGACCGGCACATCGCCAAAATTTTGGAGATGGGACGGCAGGCGAACATCGCCGTATTCACCGTCGGCGTGCCGACGGCCGACTCGCTGCTTGTCCGCGCCAATTACCTCAGCGCGGAAGAGCTCGACATCGTGCATCAGGCGGGCAAGGGCGACATCTGCTCCCGCTTCATCGACATCGACGGCAACATCTGCCTGAGCGAGCTCGACGACCGTACGATCGGCATCCGGCTCGAGGAGCTTCGGCGCAAGGAGCATTCCGTGCTCGTCGCCGGCGGCATCGACAAGGCCGATGCGGTATTCGCCGCCGTCAAGGGCGGGTATCCGAACACGATCGTGACGGACGCGTTCACGGCGCGCCATCTGCTCGAGCGGGATCAGGCGCGGGTGACGGCCTGAGGCGTACCGGCCTCACGGCGCGCCTGTCGCCGAGGCCGGCGTCGCGATTGCTGCCCGGCCCACTTGCGGGCATGGCGCCTGACGTCCGAGCGCCAAAAAGGGTCCCTTGGCTCATGAGCCGAGGGACCCTTTTTGGGGTTGGAACGGAGGAACGGGAGGGCGTCACTTGAGCGAGGTCAGAATGACTCCGGCCGTGATCATCAGCACGCCGACTCCGTTCCAGACGGTGATCTTCTCTCCGAGGAACAGCAGCGCGAGCACGATGGCGAACACGACGCTCAGCTTGTCCACCGGGCCGACTTGAGAGACGGTGCCGGCCTTGAGCGCCAGGAAGTAGAACAGCCACGACAGCGCCCCAGCCGCTCCGCTCATGGCGACGAACGCGAGCGCCTTGCGCTGGGCGAAAATCTCGCCGACCTGGCCGAACTTGCCCTGGGCGGCCACGACGCCGAGCAGGAACAGCGCCATGATGACGGCACGCAAGGCGGTCGCGGAGTTGGCGTCGAGATCCTTCAGGCCGATCTTGCCGAAAATCGAGACGAGCGCCGCGAACACGGCGGACAGCAGGGCGTACGGAAGCCAAAGCATGATGGAATCCTCCCGAAGGCGGCCAGGCCGCCGGTGATAGGCTTGCCCGGACAGCCTCCTTTGCGGCAGGACTCGGGACAAGCGGCTGCTAGCCATAGCATGCCGCGCGGGACGGGCGGTATGCGGCCGATGCAGCAAAAAGCCCCTCCGAAAGAGGGGCGTGCATGCGGAATGATGGCGTCCCGGAAGGGATTCGAACCCCCGACCGTGCGCTTAGAAGGCGCATGCTCTATCCGACTGAGCTACCGGGACAAACGGCTCGCTTGCGGTCCCGAAAGGACAGGTCCAAAAAAGCGATACTTGTAGATCATACAGGAAGATCATGCATATTGCAAGGATCGCGCCGTTTTTCCTTCTTTGCCGGCTCATGTTATAATGTAGCCAAACTTTGGTGAATAAAGGTCGTCACAGAAGATGAGGCGGTGATCCCATTACGACGATAGACGATTCAACCCGCGGCGAAAAAGACAACCTTTATCTATTCCCGAGCTCGCTCGATCATTATCAGGAACAGCTCACCCGCCTGCTTGAGTCGGAGCACTATGCGGAAGCCAAGCGGCTGCTGCAGTTCCTCCTCCAGTGCCGGGGAGAGGAGCCCCGCCATTATGAGGAATTGAGCAATCTGCTCGCATGGCTGGAGATGGCGTTCCCCGGCGGAGCCGAGGAGGAGGACGGCGAGCCGAGCGAGGACGACTTGCGGCGGACGGCGCTCAGCCCGGCCGAGCAGGACGAGTCCTACGTGCAGCAGGTGCTGTACATCATGAAGAACCATCCGATGCTCGACCAGCAGCTGCTGGCGCTGGAGCGGGCCGCCCATCTGCGCAGCTCCGAGGTGGACGAGACGATCCGCACGTGGCTGGAGCAGGAGACGCTGCATCCGATGGTGCAGTTCAAGGCTCTCCAATGCCTCCGCCGCAGAGGAGATGCGGGCGTCGTCCGGCTGGAGCGGCTCGGCGAGACGGCGGAGCTCGAGATCGAGCGCACGCCGCTCGATCTCGACGACTATCCCGAGCCGGTGCGGCTGATCCTCGAGCGGGTCGAGGGCGTGACCGAGACGATGGACCCGACGCTGCCGCATTTCGCCCGCGAGCTATGGAAGGAATGCCTGCAATATTTGTACGGCAGCTCCGCCTACGCCCGCATGCTGAGCGAGGAGGAGGCGGTCGTCGACAGCTACGCGGCGGCGCTGCATCTGACGCTGCTCCTGGCCGTGTACGGCACGGCCGAAGAAGAAAAGATCCGGCATACATACGGCATCACCGACGAGCTGCGATTCCGCTACGAGCAGGCTTGCCGCGCGATGCGGCAGATCACCGACTTGCAGGAAGGTTATGGCGATGGCTAGCCTGTCTTGTAATCGGACGCCCAGTTGATTATAATGGAATGGTTTATTACAACGCAGATAATTGGGGCTAGCGCCTATTTTTTGGAGGGGACAGCATAAATGACAGCAACTTGGGAGAAAATAGAAACGAACGTCGTCGCAATCGACGTGGAAGTAGGCGCGGAGCAAGTGAAGGAAGCGCTCGATCAAGCGTTCAAGAAAGTGGTTGGACGCGTCAACGTGCCGGGCTTCCGCAAAGGCAAAGTGCCTCGCTCCATCTTTGAATCCCGCTTCGGCGTAGAAAGCCTGTACCAGGACGCGATCGACATCCTGTTGCCGACCGCTTATTCGGAAGCGCTGAAAGATACCGGCATCGAGCCGGTCGACCGTCCGGAGATCGACGTCGAGCAGTTCGGCAAGGGCCAGCCGTTCAAGTTCAAGGCGAAAGTCACCGTCAAGCCGGAAGTGAAGCTCGGCGAGTACAAAGGCATCGAAGTGCCTGCCGCGAGCAGCGACGTGACGGACGAGGAGCTGAGCGCCGAGCTGGAGCGTCTGCAGCAGCGCCATGCGGAGCTGGTCGTCGTGGAAGAGGGCGCGGCTGAGAATGGCGACACCGTCGTCATCGACTTCGAAGGCTTCGTCGACGGCGAGGCGTTCGAGGGCGGCCAGGCCGAGCGCTACTCCCTGGAGCTGGGCTCCAATTCCTTCATCCCGGGCTTCGAGGAGCAAGTCGTCGGCCTGGCGACAGGCGACTTCAAGGACGTGGAAGTGACGTTCCCGGAGGAGTACCATGCCGAGAACCTGGCCGGCAAGGCCGCCGTCTTCAAGGTCAAGCTGCATGAGATCAAGCGCAAGAACCTGCCCGCTCTGGACGACGAGTTCGCCAAGGACGTGAGCGAGTTCGACACGCTGGACGAGTTCAAGCAGGATCTCTCCAAGAAGCTGCAGGAGCGCAAGGAAAAAGAAAACGAGCAAGCGCGCGAGACGGCTCTCGTCGACAAAATCGCGGCAGCGGCCGAAGTGGAGATCCCGGAAGCGATGATCAACACGGAAGTGGACTACCTGCTGCGCGACTTCGAGAACCGCATCAAGCAGCAAGGCCTGAACATGGAGCTGTACTACCAGTTCTCCGGCCAGGACGAAGCGGCTCTACGCGGACAAATGCGCTCCGACGCCGAGAAGCGCGTGCTGAACAACCTCGTGCTTGACGCCATCGCCAAGCAGGAGTCGATCGAGATCTCCGAGGAAGAAGTCGGCGAGGAGCTCGAGAACCTGTCCAAAATGTACAGCCGTCCGGCGGCCGAGCTGCGCGAAATCTTCGAGCGCAACGGCAACCTCGACAACATGAAGGAAGATCTGAAGCTTCGCAAGACGATCAAGTTCCTTCTCGACAACAGCAAAATCGCGAGCGAAGTCGCCTAAGGCGGCTTCCGCTCCACTCCGCAAGGCACGTCGCTCGCACGTGCCTTCTTTTTACCCGCTGAACCCACATAAGCATCGCCCCTGCCTCGCGCAGGAATGGGGACTCCGTCCCTTACATAAGATTGGAACACGGCAGGCAGGCCAGGAGATCCGGCAAAAATGACATGGAAGCTCCAAACATGCTAGAATGAAAGTGGTTCTGAACTCCAAAGCGGAAAGTAGGTTGGTCGCATGAATCTGGTACCGATTGTAGTAGAGCAGACGAATCGCGGGGAGCGTTCTTACGATATCTATTCGCGTCTTTTGAAGGATCGCATCATCTTCCTCGGAAGCGCAATCGACGATGACGTTGCCAATTCGATCATCGCCCAGCTGCTCTTCCTCGCGGCTGACGACCCGGAGAAGGATATTCACCTGTATATCAACTCTCCCGGCGGTTCGGTGACCGCGGGCATGGGTATTTATGATACGATGCAATTCATCAAGCCGGACGTATCCACGATCTGCGTCGGCATGGCCGCGAGCATGGGCTCGCTGCTGCTGACGGCAGGCGCCAAGGGCAAGCGCTTCGCGCTTCCGAACAGCGAGGTCATGATCCATCAGCCTCTCGGCGGCGTGCGCGGCCAGGCGTCCGACATCAAGATCCATGCCGACTGGATCCTCAAGACCAAGCAGAAGCTCAACCAGATCTATGTCGATCGTACGGGCCAGCCCTACGAGAAGATCGAGCGAGACACCGACCGCGACAACTTCCTCAGCGCGGACGACGCGCTTGCCTACGGGCTCATCGACAAGGTCATTGCCGTCCCGGAAGCGGGCCTTTTGTAACATCTTCCTTTAAGGGGTGATCGAGTGTTTAAATTCAACGAAGAAAAGGGCCAGCTGAAATGCTCTTTTTGCGGCAAATCCCAGGACCAGGTCCGCAAGCTGGTAGCCGGTCCCGGCGTCTATATATGCGATGAATGCATCGAGCTCTGCACGGAAATCGTGGAGGAGGAGCTTGGGCACGAGGAAGAGCTGGATCTGAAGGATATTCCGAAACCGAAGGATATCCGCGCGATCCTCGATTCCTACGTCATCGGGCAGGAAGCCGCCAAAAAATCGCTGTCCGTCGCCGTCTACAACCATTACAAGCGGATCAACTCCCAGAGCAAGCTCGAGGACGTCGAGCTGCAGAAGAGCAACATCATGCTGGTCGGCCCGACGGGCTCCGGCAAGACGCTGCTCGCGCAGACGATGGCCAAGATCCTCAACGTTCCGTTCGCGATCGCGGACGCGACCTCCCTCACGGAGGCCGGCTATGTCGGCGAGGACGTCGAGAACATCCTGCTCAAGCTGATCCAGGCGGCCGACTACGACGTGGAAAAGGCCGAGCGCGGCATCATCTACATCGACGAGATCGACAAGGTCGCCCGCAAATCCGAGAATCCGTCCATTACCCGCGACGTGTCGGGCGAAGGCGTGCAGCAGGCGCTGCTCAAAATTCTCGAGGGCACGGTCGCTTCGGTGCCTCCGCAAGGCGGCCGCAAGCATCCGCATCAGGAGTTCATCCAGATCGACACGACGAACATCCTGTTCATCTGCGGCGGAGCCTTTGACGGCCTCGAGCAGATCATCAAGCGCCGCATCGGCAAAAAGGTCATCGGCTTCAACACGGGCGACGGCACGAAGGACATGAAGGCGGGCGAATACCTGTCCCTCGTCCTGCCGGAGGATCTGCTCAAGTTCGGCTTGATCCCCGAGTTCGTCGGCCGCCTGCCGGTCATCTCGACGCTGGAGCCGCTCGATGAGGCGGCGCTCGTGCGCATCCTCGCCGAGCCGAAAAACGCGCTCGTCAAGCAGTACCAGAAGCTGCTCGAGATGGACAACGTCAAGCTCGAGTTCGAAGCCGGAGCGCTGGACGCGATCGCCAAGGAAGCGATCAAGCGCAATACCGGCGCCCGCGGCCTGCGCGCCATCATCGAAGGCATCATGCTGGAGATCATGTACGAGGCGCCGTCCCGCGAGGAGCTCAGCACCTGCGTCATTACGGAAAAGGTCGTCCAGGACCGGGTCGTTCCGGAGCTGACGGCCAAGAAAGGCAAGAAAAAAGAAGAAAGCGCCTGACCTTGTCGCGGCTCCGGCCGCGCGGATGGCGGCTGCTCTTTTCAACCCGCCATCGTTCCACCCGATTCCGGATCGCCGTCCGGGATCCGGTGGACTTTGGCCTTTCATAGGGAGAGATGCTACGTATGTATTCTCGCAAGGACACGGTGCCGGTTCGCGTCGGCGGCTTGACGATCGGCGGCAGCAATGAGGTCATCATCCAGAGCATGTGCACGACCAAGACGGCCGACGTGGAGGCGACGGTAGCCGAGATCCTCCGTCTCGAGGAAGCGGGCTGCCAGGTCGTGCGCGTCACGGTCAACAACAAGGAAGCGGCCGAGGCGATCAAGGAGATCAAGCGCCGCATCCATATCCCGCTCGTGGCGGACATCCACTTCGACTACCGCCTCGCGCTGCTCGCCATCGAGAACGGGGTGGACAAGGTCCGCATCAATCCGGGCAACATCGGCCGCCGCGAGAAGGTGGAGGCCGTCGTCGCCGCCTGCAAGGAAAAGGGCATTCCGATCCGCATCGGGGTCAACGCCGGCTCGCTGGAGAACCATCTGCTGGAGAAGTACGGCTATCCGACGCCGGAGGCGATGGTCGAAAGCGCCTTGTTCCATATCGGCATTCTCGAAGAGCTGGACTTCCATGACATCATCGTCTCGCTCAAGGCATCCGACGTGCCGATGGCGATCGCGGCTTACAGCATGGCGGCGGAGAAGATCAAGTATCCGCTGCATCTGGGCATCACCGAGGCCGGCACGCTGCACTCGGGCACGATCAAGAGCTCGGCGGGCATCGGCGCCCTGCTGGCGATGGGCATCGGCAACACGGTGCGCATCTCGCTCAGCGCCGATCCGGTCGAGGAGGTCAAGGTCGCGCGCGAGCTGCTCAAGACGTTCGGCCTGATCACGAACGCGGCGACGCTTATCAGCTGTCCAACCTGCGGACGGCTCGACATCGATCTGTTCTCGATCGCCAACGAGGTGGAGGAGTACATCTCCAAGATCAAGGTGCCGATCAAGGTTTCCGTGCTCGGCTGCGCGGTCAACGGCCCCGGCGAGGCTCGCGAGGCGGATATCGGCATCGCCGGCGCGCGCGGCGAGGGCATGCTGTTCCGCTACGGCCAGATGATCCGCAAGGTGCCGGAGGCCGAGCTGCTGTCCGAGCTCAAAAAAGAGATCGACGAGATCGTGCGCGTCTTCGAGGAGACGGGCGAGATTCCCGGCCGCAAGGAGCATCTGCCTGCCTGACGCTCCAGCGGCGAGAATGAAAGAGCCTTCGCAAGTCCTGTGGACTGCGAGGGCTTCTTTTCGCTTGTCCGGGCTTTTTTGGGGCAACGAGGCGCCGAGCGGCGCCGTATACAACCGATGACAATCGAACGGGAGGGATTTCGGATGGAACGGATTCAGGAAGCGCTGCGCCGCAAAAAGACGAGGGCTTGGCTGGAAAGGTCGCTGCACGATCCGGTCGTCGCCTGGGTGAAGGGCGGCGAGCGGGGCTATTGGAGCCGCGACGATGCGGACGAGGAAGCGCTGAAGAGCCGCCGGTACGAGATCGGTTCGATTACAAAGACGATGACCGGCTGCCTGCTCGCCTCGCTGGAGCGTGACGGGCGGCTGAGCCGAGAGGACGCGCCGGCGGCGCTGGCGCCGGAGCTGGCGGCGTCGGCCTTCGCCTCCAAGACGACGCTGGCCGAGCTCGTCTCCCATACGTCGGGGCTGCCCCGGCTGCCGGCCAACATGCGGGCGCATGTGCGCGACAAAGAGAATCCATATGCCGCTTACGGCACGGATGCGCTCGTCGAAGCGGTGCTGAAGGAGCCTTATCGGGACGGAGCCAAGCCGTCCTCTTACTCGAACTACGGCTTCGGCCTGCTCGGCTGGCTGCTCGCGCGAAGCTCAGGCGAACCGCTCGCCGAGCTGCTGCAGGCTCGGCTGTTCGAGCCGCTCGGCCTGGAGCGGACGACGCTCGATTCCGACGCGGAGGACGGCGCCTCCTTGCGGCCGGTGCATCGCAGCTCGGGCGCTCCCGCCAAGCCGTGGACGTTCGGCGAAGCGATGGCGGGAGCCGGAGCGGTCCGCTCGACGGCGCCGGATCTGCTTCGGTACGCCGAAGCCCAGCTGGCCGCGGCGTCAAGCCGCGAGACGGGGGATCCCGTCCGCGAGACGATGCGTCTCGCCCAGACGCGGCTGGCGGGATCGCCGCAAGGCGTCGGCATCGGCTATGCGTGGATCATCCGTCCGGAGCCGGACGGCAGCCATACGTTCTGGCACAACGGCGGAACGTACGGCTCCAGCAGCTTCCTCTCCTTCAATCCCGAGCATGGCGCCGCGATCGCCGTGCTCTCCAACCGCGGCGCTTCGGCCGCGAGCCAGCTCGCTCCGCTCATCGGGCTGAGGCCGATGAGCGCCGACTTGCTCGGCGCCGAGCTCGGCAAGGAGCTGTACCGCGCCGAGTGAGGCGGCCGGCCTGTCCGGAGCGATCGTCCGATGCGGTCCGCTTCTCCATTTTTCGGGACTAACTCCTGCCGGGGCAGGCAATACTATCCGGTATGGGTCTTTTATTCCGGCAAGCATGAGAGGAGCGGATAGCATGACGTTAAGTCTATTTTTGATGCTGGTGCAGGTGTTTTTCGCGGTCGTAATCGGGGTGTATTTCTGGAACATGCTGCGCAGCCAGCGCACGAACAAGTCGGCCGTCGACAAGGAATCCCGCAAGGAGATGGACAAGCTGCGCAAGCTTCGCTCCATCTCGCTGACCAAGCCGCTCGCGGAGAAGACGCGGCCGCAGACGATGAACGACATCGTCGGCCAGCGGGACGGACTGCGCGCGATGAAGGCGGCTCTGTGCAGCGCCAATCCGCAGCATGTCATCGTCTACGGGCCTCCGGGGGTGGGCAAGACGGCGGCGGCGCGCGTCGTGCTGGAGGAAGCCAAGAAAAATCCGACCTCGCCTTTCCTCGCGGAAGCGAAGTTCACGGAGATCGACGCGACGACGGCCCGCTTCGACGAGCGCGGCATCGCCGATCCGCTGATCGGCTCGGTCCACGATCCGATCTATCAGGGAGCCGGCGCGATGGGCGTGGCGGGCATTCCGCAGCCGAAGCCCGGCGCGGTGACGAAGGCGCATGGCGGCATGCTGTTCATCGACGAGATCGGGGAATTACACCCGATCCAGATGAATAAATTGTTAAAAGTGCTCGAGGACCGCAAGGTCTACCTGGAGAGCGCCTACTACCATTCCGAAGATCCGAATATCCCGATGTACATCCACGACATTTTCCAAAACGGCCTGCCGGCGGACTTCCGGCTCGTCGGAGCGACGACGCGCTCGCCGCAGGAGCTGCCGCCGGCGCTCCGCTCGCGCTGCATGGAGATCTACTTCCGGCCGCTGCTGCCGGACGAGATCGCCGAGATCGCCGACAACGCGGTCAAGAAGATCGGCTTCGCCCCTTGCCCGGAGGCGGTCGGCGTCGTCAAGCGCTATGCCACCAACGGCCGCGAGGCGGTCAACATCATCCAGCTGGCGGCGGGGCTGGCGCTGTCGGAGAAGCGCGAGACGATTGGCGCGGCCGACATCGAGTGGGTCGTCAACAGCAGCCAGATTCCGCCGCGTCCGGACCGCAAGGTGCCGGCCGCGCCGCAGATCGGCTTCGTCAACGGCCTCGCCGTCTACGGGCCCAACATGGGCACGCTGCTGGAGATCGAGGTGAGCGCCATCCCGACGGCAGCCGGCAAGGGCAGCTTCACGATTACCGGCGTCGTCGACGAGGAGGAGCTCGGAGGCGGCCAGCGGACGCTGCGCCGCAAGAGCATGGCCAAAGGCTCGGTCGAAAACGTGCTGACGATGCTGCGCCGCATCGGACTGCGTCCGCAGGACTTCGACCTGCACATCAACTTCCCGGGCGGGACGCCGATCGACGGTCCGTCCGCCGGCTCGGCGATGGCGACGGCGATCGCCTCGGCGATCCGCGGCGTGCCGGTCGACCACACGATCGCGATGACCGGCGAGGTCGGCATCCACGGCAACGTCAAGCCGGTCGGAGGCGTGCTCGCCAAGGTGGAAGCGGCCTTCCAGGCCGGCGCCCTCACGGTGTACATTCCGAAGGACAACTGGCAGGCGATCTTCGCCGATCTGAACGGCCTCAAGGTCATTCCGGTCGATCGCGTCGAGGAGATCTTCCAGGATCTGTTCCCGGACGACATCCGCCAGGGCCAGGAGGAGCTTTCCCCGATCGCGGATCTGTTCCTGACGCCTCAAGTACCCTATTTGCAGGCGGATTCGCGGGAATGATACAATAGGAAGACTATCTTAAGGTGGGAGGTGTTGGCATGGGACCTGCCAAAGGAAAAAGCCGCAGGCTGCCGCTGCTCCCTCTGCGGGGACTTCTCGTTTATCCCAGCATGGTGCTTCATCTCGACGTCGGAAGGGAAAAGTCCGTCAAGGCGCTTGATCGGGCGATGCTGGGCGATCATATGATTCTGCTCAGCTCCCAGTCGGAAGTGAACATCGAGGAGCCGACGGAGGAGGACATCTACCGCATCGGCACGATCGCCAAGGTGCGCCAGATGCTGAAGCTGCCGAACGGCACGATCCGCGTGCTCGTCGAAGGCGTCATGCGCGCCGAGATCCAGGACTACCTGCCTCAGGAGGAGTTCTACGAGGTGACGGCGCGGGAGCTGCCGGAGGAGGAGTCGACCGATCCGGAGATCGACGCCCTCATGCGCTCGGTGCTGAGCCAGTTCGAGCATTACATCACCCTGTCCAAAAAAGTGACGCCGGAGACGCATGCGGCGGTATCCGACATCGACGAGCCGGGCCGGCTCGCCGACGTCATCACGAGCCATCTGTCGCTCAAGATCAAGGATAAGCAGGAGATTCTCGAGACGGTCGACGTGAAGGCGCGGCTCGAGAAGCTGCTCGACCTGCTCGGCAACGAGCGCGAGGTGCTGGAGCTCGAGCGCAAGATCAGCCAGCGCGTCAAGAAGCAGATGGAGAAGACGCAAAAGGAATACTACCTGCGCGAGCAGATGAAGGCGATCCAGAAGGAGCTCGGCGACCGCGAGGGCCGCGCCGGCGAGGTCGAGGAGCTGCGGGCCCAGATGGATGCGGCGGAGCTGCCCGAAAAGATCAAGGAAAAGGTCGTCAAAGAGATCGACCGGCTGGAGAAGATGCCGGCGTCCTCGGCCGAGGGCGGCGTCATCCGCAATTATATCGATTGGCTGCTGTCGCTTCCATGGAGCAAGCGGACCGAGGACGACCTCGATCTGGCCAAGGCCGAGGCCGTTCTTGACGAGGACCATTACGGGCTCGACAAGCCCAAGGAGCGCGTGCTGGAATACTTGGCCGTGCAGAAGCTCGTGCAGAAGCTCAAAGGGCCGATCCTCTGCCTCGTCGGCCCTCCCGGCGTCGGCAAGACGTCGCTCGCGCGCTCGATCGCGCGGTCGCTCGGCCGCGAGTTCGTCCGCATCTCGCTCGGCGGCGTGCGGGACGAGGCGGAGATCCGCGGGCATCGCCGCACGTACGTCGGCGCGATGCCGGGCCGGATCATCCAGGGCATGAAGACGGCCGGATCGATGAACCCGGTGTTCCTGCTCGACGAGATCGACAAGATGGCGTCGGACTTCCGCGGCGATCCTTCGGCGGCGCTGCTCGAAGTGCTCGATCCGGAGCAGAACGGCACGTTCAGCGACCATTTCATCGAAGCTCCGTTCGATCTGAGCTCCGTCATGTTCGTCACGACGGCCAATGCGCTGCACAATATTCCGCGGCCGCTGCTGGACCGGATGGAAGTGCTGTACATCCCCGGCTACACGGAGCTCGAGAAGGACCAGATCGCCCGCCGCTACTTGCTGCCCAAGCAGAAGCGCGAGCATGGCCTCGAGGAGGAGCAGCTGACGCTCGAGCCGGATGCGCTGCTCGCCCTCATCCGCGAGTATACGCGCGAGTCGGGCGTGCGCAACCTGGAGCAGCAGGTCGCCTCGATCTGCCGCAAGGCCGCCAAAAAGCTCGTCTCGGAGCCGGGCAGCGCGCCGATCTCCGTCGACCGGGCGCTCGTCAAGGAGTGGCTCGGACCGGCCAAATTCCGCTACGGCCTCGCCGAGGCGGAGGATCAGGTGGGCGCGGTGACGGGCCTTGCGTGGACCGAGGTCGGCGGCGACACGCTCGTCATCGAGGTGACGGTGCTGCCGGGCGCCGGCAAGCTGACGCTGACCGGCAAGCTGGGCGACGTCATGAAGGAATCCGCGCAGGCCGCGTTCAGCTTCACGCGCTCGCGGGCGGAGGAGCTGGGGCTCGATTCGCAGTTCCATGAAAAGAACGACATCCACATCCATATTCCCGAAGGGGCGATTCCAAAGGACGGTCCGTCCGCAGGCATCACGATGGCGACCGCGCTCATCTCCGCGCTCACCGGCCGCAAGGTCAGCAAGACGGTGGCGATGACCGGCGAGATCACGCTGCGCGGCCGCGTGCTGCCGATCGGCGGCCTCAAGGAAAAGTCGCTCGCCGCGCATCGCGCCGGCATCCGCAAGGTGCTGCTGCCTGCGGACAACGAGCGCGACCTCAGGGACATCCCGGACAGCGTGCGCGCCGACATGGAGTTCGTGCCCGTGGCCCATATGGACCAGGTGCTCGAGCATGCGCTGCTGCCCGAGGCCGCTCCCGTTTCCGCGCTTTCCGCGCCGGAGGCGGCAGCAAGCGAAGAGAAAGCAGGGACACCGATTCTATGAAAATCACGAACGCCGAATTCATCATCAGCGCGGTCCAGCCGCATCAATATCCTAGCGACGCCTTGCCGGAGATAGCTCTGGCAGGGCGTTCCAATGTCGGCAAATCGTCATTGATCAACAAGCTGATCCTGCGCAAGAATCTCGCCCGGACGAGCTCCCAGCCCGGCAAGACGCAGCAGCTCAACTACTACCGCATCAACGAGGCCTTATATTTCGTCGACTTCCCGGGCTACGGATACGCCAAGGTTTCCAAGACCGAGCGCGAGGCCTGGGGCAAAATGATCGAGCGCTACCTTCAGAACCGCGAGGAGCTGAAGCTCGTGCTGCTCGTCATCGATATTCGCCACGACCCGTCCAAGGACGACGTGCTCATGTTCAACTGGCTCAAGCATTTCGGCATTCCGATGTGCATCGTCTGCACCAAGGCGGACAAAATTCCGAAGAGCAAGTGGGACAAGCATAAAAAGGCCGTGCGCACGACGCTCGGCGCCACATCGAAGGATGCGCTCGTTTTGTTCTCCTCCGAAACGGGTATGGGAAGGGAAGAGCTTTGGGACGTTCTGGCGCAATCGGCCGGAATTGCGAGCGAAGAGCAGCAAGGAACAGCGAATTCCTAAGGAAATCGGGTTTTGCCTTCTCCGAATCGCGGCTGGCCGCTTCTAATTCTGAAATACGGCGGATTATCAAGCGCGGCTGGCAGGAAACGCCGCCGCCGATCACGTATAATGAAGATAAGAAACGAAATCCAGAGTCCCTTTTTCAAACCAGAGAATTGAGGAGATTTTTATGGCTCAGCGGATAGCCACCGAGTATGTTCAAGCCAAACTGCAATTGACCCGTGAAGAGATGACCCGTTTTTACCGCTTCATCAAGGACCAGCATGTGCGCATAAGCGTCATGGTGCTTGAGGGCGGCAATCAGGAGGCGGTTCTCGAAGACAGCGCAGGGAGGGAAAAAGTCCGCTTTGTATTTCAGCAAGAAGATGGCTGCTTCGTGTGCGAATGGTCCTGCCGGATCACGCAGCCTGCGCTCACGAACGTGATGCGCAAGCTCGTCGCGACCTTCAAGGGCGACGCGGTCGTCAACCGAATCTATAGCCATTATACGATGACGTACGAGTATCAGGCCGGAGCGGTGCAGCGCATCAGCGAGCAGACGGCCAAGGGCACCCGGCTCGTCTATCAGTTCAAGGACACGCTGGGCGAGCTGGAGCGCACGTTCCGGCTGAATGCCGCCGAGCAGGAGATCGACTGGCTCAAGGCTTCGGTGAACCGGCTGCTGGACAGCCGCCTGACTGCCGCGGACGATGCCGAGCGCCGCGAGATCGACCGCCTGCTGGCCGATCATTCGAGCCGCCTGTTCGCGCTGGAGGCATAGCTTCCGAGCGCGGGCCCGCATCCAGCGGCCTTTTCATTCCAGACCGTCCGGACCTCGCGTCCGGCGGTCTTTTTTCGTTCTCCGCAGCCGCCCGTTTTTTACAGAAAAAAAGGTTGCATTTGGGGGGGATAGATGGTATTTTTAATTTCGTTGAAAAAAACCCAATATAGGAACCAGGATTCACTCAGGACATGGATATGTTGCGAGAGAGAGTTATCCCTCGGGAAGTGAATGACGTAGGTCCTAGCGGATGAAATTTTTAATCATTTTATTCCTAGGAAGGGGGAGCCGGAAGATGGAATACTCAACTTTCGGAAGACATGTTGCGGTTGATGCTTGGGGAGTAGATTTCGAACTCATTAACAACGCCGAGTTTCTGCAAGCCCACATGGTAGAAGCGGCGGAGGCATGCGGCGCATCTGTGCTCTCGGTTCAAGCCAAGCAATTTGAGCCCCAAGGCGCAACGGTACTGGTGCTCTTGTCGGAGAGCCACCTCTCGATTCACACGTATCCAGAAAGAGGCTTCGCCGCGCTCGACTGCTACACCTGCGGCGAGACGGTAGATCCGCAGCTCGCGATCGACTACATGCTGGCCGTCCTGAAGCCGAAGACGACGCACGCCAAGAAGCTCGTACGCGGTATGGGAGAGCTTCAAGTCGTAGAACCGGAACTGAAAGCAACCGAACTGGTTTAAAAGACCGGAACTCTGTACAAATGACCATGGAGCTCTCCATGGTTATTTTTTTTAGGGAGAATACGGATCTGCAGCCAGGACCAAACTAGATGCCGTAAGGATAGACAGGCTTCGCGTCAACAAAACGTCAAAGTTTGCGCGAGCGGACTTGTGCTTGTATGTTATAATGATTCTAATGTACGGAATAGACTCGTCTTATAAGGCACAGACATAGAGAGGCGGTGATGTCACATGCATATTGTTGTGGTCGGCCTGAACTACCGTACCGCGCCGGTCGAAGTCCGCGAGAAGTTCGCGATCTCGGACTCCGACCTTCCTCGTGCGGTAGAGGCGCTGAAGGCGACCTCCAGCATCCTTGAATGTGTCATTGTCGCGACCTGCAACCGCACCGAGCTGTATGCCGTCGTCGATCGGCATCAGCTGTGCGCCTATCATATCCGCTCCTTCATGGAGCAGTGGTTCCATCTGCCGAGAGAATCGTTCACGAACCATCTCTATATGCATGAGGACGACCGTGCGATCCGCCATCTGATGCGCGTGACGAGCGGCCTCGACTCGATGGTCATCGGCGAGACCCAGATCCTCGGCCAGGTGCGCAGCGCGTGGCTGCTGTCCCAGCAGAAGCGGGCGACCGGCACGATCTTCAACATGCTGTTCAAGCAGGCGGTGACGATGGCCAAGGCGGCCCACTCGGAGACGTCGATCGGCGAGTCGGCCGTGTCGGTCAGCTATGCGGCCGTCGAGCTCGGCAAGCGCATCTTCGGCCAGTTCAACCGCAAGACGGTCATGATCATCGGCGCGGGCAAGATGAGCGAGCTGACGGCCAAGCACCTGTATGCCAACGGCGCGGACCGGGTGCTTGTCGTCAACCGCACGTTCGAGCGCGCGGCCGAGCTGGCCGCCAAGTTCAACGGCATTCCCTGCTCGATGGACGAGGCGGTGCGCCGTCTCCATGAGGCCGATATCGTCATCAGCTCGACCGGCTCGAGCGGCTATGTGCTGGCTCGGGACGTCGTCGTCGCCGCGATGCAGCGCCGTCGCTCCAAGCCGATGTTCATGATCGACATCGCCGTTCCGCGGGATCTGGATCCGGCCATCGCCTCGGTCGACAATGTCTTCCTGTATGATATTGACGACCTGGAGGGGATCGTGGAGATGAACCTGGAGCATCGCCGTCAAGAGGCGGAGAAGATCGAGACGATGATCGCTTCGACGATGGACGAGTTCCACCAGTGGTATCGGACGCTTGGCGTCGTGCCGCTGATCCGGTCGTTGCAGGAAAAAGCCGACGACATCCATCGCCAGACGATGGACAGCCTTGCCAAGAAGCTGCCCGATCTGGACGAGCGCGAGCTCAAGGTCATCCAGAAGCTGACCAAAAGCATGTTGAACCAGATGATGCAGGATCCGATCCATGGCATCAAGGAGCTCGCCGGGGAGCGGAAGGCGGACGACGCGATGGAGCTGTTCGCGAAGCTTTTCGACCTCAAGGATCAAGAGCCGGAGCCGGAAGGCGGAGCCAAGGGGAAAGTCCTAGCCGACAAAACGACGGCGGCCCGTTCCCAAGCCGCTTCTCCGCTTGCGATTGTCGCGCCCTGACCGATCCGCAGCCGCCGTGCGGCCTCGCCTATGCAGGAATAGGACAGGAGGGCGCCATGTATGGGTACGTACTGGTTTTACGATAGCCTGTTGTATATATACGCCCTGAGCCTTCTGTTTTACTTCTCCGACTTCGTGGATTCGAACCGGAGGGCGAAGCGGATGGGCGCAGGGCTGCTTGTGTTCGTCTGGGTGCTGATCACCGGGGTCGTGCTGTACCGGATCTGGGCGCATATGGACATGACGCTGTTTTCCCGGTTTGAATATTGGCTCGGCGTTTCCTGGCTGCTGCTGACGGCCTCGCTCGTCATCAGCCGCTTCTTCCGAATTGAATTCATCGTTTTTCTCGTCAATCTGATCGCTTTCAGCGTGCTCGCGCTCAACCTGTTCAGCGACCCGAGCGCGGAAATTCCGCTCGCCCCGTGGAAGCTCGCCCAGGAGCTGCTCATCCTGCATATCAGCCTCGTGCTCTGCGCGTTCTCGCTGCTGGCGATCTCCGCCGTATTCGCCGGAATGTACCTGTTCCTGCACGGCAGGCTCAAAACCCGGCGCTGGAGCCGCGGCGTGGCGCGGCTGCCGAGCCTGGAGCAGCTGGATCGGTTCTCGTATCGGCTCGTGCTGTTCGGCGTGCCGCTGCTGGCGCTGTCGCTTTCGGTCGCGGTCGTCTCGGTCGTCGTCGAAGGCCGCCTCGGCTATCTGCTCGACTGGAAGGTCGTGAGCTCGTTCGCCGCGCTCGGGCTGTACGCCTATGACCTGTTCCGGTGGGCGGTCAAGCGCAGGCCGGCGCTGCAGAGCGCGCGCTGGAACCTGATCTGCTTCGCGATGCTCGTCCTCAATACGCTCATCAATCCCGCATCCAACTTCCATCGCTGGTCCTGAGCCGGACCGGCCGACCCCGAGGAGGCTCCCTGGGATGACCGCATACCCCGCCATGCTGCGGCTGTCCGGCCGCCGCTGCCTGATCGTCGGCGGCGGCCCGGTCGCTCAAAGAAAAGCCGCCGGACTGCTCGCCGGCGGCGCCGACCGGCTGGAGCTGGTCGGCCTCTCCTTTACGCCCGGCTTGCTGGAGCTGGCCGGTCAGGGGCGGCTTCAGCTCCATGCGCGCGAATATCGCAGCTCGGATCTAGACGGGGCTTTCCTCGTCGTCGCGGCAACGGACGATCCTGCGCTCAACGCGCGAATCGGACGCGAGGCCGAGCGGCAGGGCCGGCTGTTCAACGATGCTTCCGGCTCGTGGCCAAGCAGCTTCGAGACGGCCGCGGCGGTCCGCGACGGAGCGGTTTTGCTCGCGGTGCATGCCGGCGGCGAGGCGCCGGCGCTGGCCGCCGTGCTGCATTCCGAGCTGGAGCGGCGGTACGGCGGCGGGCGTTACGCCGAGGCGGCGCGCCGCATGGGCGAGCTGCGGCGGCGATTGCTGGAGCAGGAGCCGGATGCCGACGTCCGCCGGGAGCGGCTGCGGCGCGAGGCTGTCCGCCTGGCCGCCTGGGCTGCCGGCGAGCACGGGCCTGGCGGCAGTGCCGACGGACGCGAGGAGGCGCCCGGGGCGAAGCGGACGGAGGGCAAGGACGACAGGCAGCAGTCTACATAAGGAGGAACTCCCATGCAGCAACTATCCAGAGAAGCGCGGACGATCGTCGTCGGCACGCGCCAGAGCGCGCTGGCGCTGACCCAGACGGGCCATGTCATCGAGGCGCTCCGCCAGATCAGCGAAGCCCGCGGCTTCGGCTACGAATTCGAGATCCGCAAGATCGTCACCAAAGGCGACCGCATCCTTGACGTCACCTTGTCCAAGGTGGGCGGCAAAGGGCTGTTCGTGAAGGAGATCGAGCAGGCGCTGCTGGACGGAGAGATCGACCTGGCCGTCCACAGCATGAAGGACATGCCGTCCGAATTGCCGGAAGGGCTCATGAACGGAGCGGTGCCAAAGCGCGTCGATCCGCGCGACTGCGTCATTACCCGCGGCGGCGTCCCGCTGTCGGAGCTTCCTCGCGGAGCTGCGATCGGCACGAGCAGCCTGCGCCGCGCGAGCCAGCTCAAGGCGTACCGGCCTGACTTCGAGATCCGCTCGATCCGGGGCAACATCGACTCGCGCATCCGCAAGCTGGAGACCGACGGACTGGATGCGATCGTGCTGGCGACGGCGGGCCTGCTGCGCATGGGCTGGGAAGACCGCATCAGCTCTCCCGTCGATCCCGACATCTGCCTGCCGGCCGTCGGCCAGGGAGCGCTCGGCATCGAGTGCCGCGAGAGCGACGCCGGCGTGCGCGAGCTGCTCGCGCTGCTTGACGATGCCGATACGGCGCTGGCGGTCGCGGCCGAGCGCACGTTCCTCGGCGCGCTGAACGGCGGCTGCCAGATTCCGATCGGCGCCCATGCCGTCATCACGAGCCGTACGGAGCAAGGACCGGAGCTGACGCTGACCGGCATGGTCGGCTCGGCGGACGGCGCGACGATCCTCAAGGAGATCCGCAAGGGCACGGATCCGCAGGCGCTCGGCCTCGAGGTGGCGCAGGCGTTGCGCGACCAGGGCGCGGACCGCATTCTCGCGGAGCTCGGAAGCTGACATGACCGCCAAGGGGATCGTTTATCTGGTGGGCGCCGGGCCGGGAGACCCGAAGCTCATCACCGTGCGGGGGCTGGAGCTGCTCTCGCGCAGCGACGTCGTCGTTTATGACCGGCTGGCCAGCCCGCGCCTGCTGCGCCAGCTGAAGCCCGGCGCCGAGACCATCTATGTCGGCAAGCTGCCGGATCGCCACACGATGAAGCAGGAGGAGATCAACCGCCTGCTCGTCGACCTCGCCCTCCAAGGCAAGACCGTCACCCGGCTCAAGGGCGGCGACCCGACGATTTTCGGCCGCGTCGGCGAGGAGGCGGGGCTGCTCGCCGAGCACGGCATCGAGTTCGAGATCGTGCCGGGCATCACGTCGGCGATCGCAGTCCCTGCGTATGCCGGCATTCCGGTGACGCATCGCGACCACGCGTCCTCGTTTTCCGTCATCACGGGCCACGAGAGCCCCGACAAGCTTGACCAGTCGATCGACTGGGAAAAGGTGACGAACGCCACCGGCACGCTGCTGTTCCTGATGGGCGTGGCCAAGATCGGCTACATCGCCGCGCAGCTGATCAAGCATGGCCGTCCGGACTCGACGCCGGTCGCGCTCGTCCGCTGGGGCACGCGGCCGGAGCAGCGGACGCTGACCGGCACGCTCGGCGACATCGAGGCCAAGGTCGAGGAGGCCGGCTTCAAGCCGCCGGCCGTCATCGTCGTCGGCGAGGTCGTCCGCCAGCGGGAGGCGCTGCAGTGGTACGAGCGCAAGCCGCTGTTCGGCTGCCGCGTGCTCGTCACCCGCGCGCGCGAGCAGGCGAGCGGTCTGTCCGAGCTCATCGAAGAGATGGGCGGGGAGCCGTGCGAGTATCCCGTCATCGAGACGGTGCCGGTCGAAGGAGCGGCTGCGGACGCGGAGCTCGCGGCCGCGCTGGACGCCGCCGCGACGTATGACTGGCTGTTTTTCACGAGCGTCAACGGCGTGGAGCATTTCTTCCGCCGCCTGCGCGGCGCCGGAGGCGACATCCGCCGGTTCCATCGGGCGCGCATCGCCGCCGTCGGGCCTAAGACCAAGTCGGTGCTCGAAGCCCGCGGCCTGCAGGCCGAGGCGCTGCCGATGGAG
Organism: Paenibacillus sp. FSL W8-1187; assembly: GCF_037965485.1. Taxonomy (NCBI): domain Bacteria; kingdom Bacillati; phylum Bacillota; class Bacilli; order Caryophanales; family Paenibacillaceae; genus Paenibacillus; species Paenibacillus sp. FSL W8-1187. Next base: position 3,929,581 of record NZ_CP150181.1, on the reverse strand, counting down.
TTCCAGGCCGAGGGCATGCTGGACCATCTGTCCGGCCTGATCGAGGCCGGGCAGCGCGCTCTGGTCGTGCGCGGAACGCTGGCGCGCGATACGTTGCCGCTCGACCTGGAGCGCCGCGGCTTGCTGACCGATCGGCTGACCGTCTACGATACGGTGCTGCCCGAGCGGCAGGACGAGTACGCGCTCGAATGCCTGCGCGACGGCCGCGTGCAGGCGGTCACGTTCACGAGCTCGTCGACCGTAACCAATCTGCTGACGATGCTGCGCCGCGCCGGCGAGGACGATCCGCTGCGGCTGCTGGCCGGCTGCGAGATCGCCTGCATCGGGCCGGTGACGGCCCGCTCCGCCCGCGAGGCGGGACTTGAGCCGACCGTGCTGCCCGAGGCGGCGACGATCGAGTCGCTCGCAACCGCGCTCGCCGCAAGGATGGCGGAGCGGCGTCTATCCGCATCTGCCGGCGATGCGCCGGCCTAAGCGTCTTGCCCGAGCGGCGGCGGCATCCGGCCCCGCCGCTCCTGCGTTTCTTGCTATTTTTTTCGAGTCGAATGACCAGACCGTACGACCGAACGAACGAATTCTAAAGGAGGCCCATCCCGCCATGACCCATCCCATAGTCCGACACCGCCGCCTGCGCCGCACATCCGCGCTGCGCTCGATGGTCCGCGAGACGCTGCTGACGCCAAGCGACTTCATCTATCCGGTGTACGTCGTGCACGGCGAGAACAAGGTGGAGGAGATCTCCTCCATGCCGGGCGTATTCCGCTATTCGCTGGACCGCCTGGAGGCGGAGATCCGCGACATCGCAGCGCACGGCATTCCGTCGATCATGCTGTTCGGCATCCCGGAGAGCAAGGATGAAGCCGGCAGCTCGGCCTACGACGCGAACGGCATCGTGCAGCAAGCGACGCGCCTCATCAAGCAGTGGGCGCCGGAGCTGGTCGTCATGGCCGATACCTGCCTCTGCCAATTCACCGATCACGGACACTGCGGCGTCGTGCATCAGCATCCGCGCACGGGCGAGGTCGAGGTGGACAACGATCCGTCGCTCGAGCTGCTTGTGCGCGCGGCCGTCTCCCAAGCGGAGGCGGGAGCGGACGTGATCGCTCCTTCCAACATGATGGACGGCTTCGTCGGCGCGATCCGAGCCGGCCTCGACGAGGCGGGCCATGCCGACATCCCGATTCTTTCCTACTCGGTCAAGTACGCCTCGGCCTACTACGGACCGTTTCGCGAAGCGGCGAATTCGGCGCCTCAGTACGGCGACCGCAAGGCGTATCAGATGGACCCGGCGAATATCCGCGAGGCGCTGCGCGAGGCGGACACGGACGTGGCGGAAGGCGCGGACATGCTGATGGTCAAGCCGGCGCTCGCCTATCTCGACGTCGTGCGCGCGCTCAAGGAGAACTTCGATCTGCCGCTCGTCGCCTACAACGTCAGCGGCGAGTATGCGATGGTCAAGGCCGCGGCCGCGAACGGCTGGGTCGACGAGCGCAAGATCGTGCTGGAGACGCTGCTCGGCATGAAGCGGGCCGGAGCCGATCTCATCATTACGTACCACGCCAAGGACGCGGCCCGGTGGCTGAAGGAGGAGCAGGCATGACAAGCGGACAAGAACAGGCAGGCGGATTCGGACGGAAGGACGACACGCGCTCGCGCGCGGCATTCGAGGAAGCGAAGCGCTTCATCCCGGGGGGCGTCAACAGCCCCGTGCGCGCGTTCAAGTCGGTCGGGCTGACGCCGGCCTACATGGAGCGCGGCGAAGGCGCGGTCGTCTACGATCTCGACGGCAACAAGTACATCGACTACATCGGCTCCTGGGGGCCGCTCATCCTCGGCCACGCGCATCCCGAGGTGATCGAGGCGATCAAGTCCACGGCGGAGAAAGGCACGAGCTTCGGCGCGCCGACGCTACTGGAGACGGAGATGGCCAAGCTGGTGTGCGAGCGCGTGCCTTCCTGCGACATCGTGCGCATGGTCAACAGCGGCACCGAGGCGACGATGAGCGCGCTGCGCCTCGCCCGCGGCTATACGGGCCGCAGCAAGATCCTCAAGTTCGAGGGCTCGTACCACGGCCATGCGGACAGCCTGCTCATCAAGGCCGGATCGGGCGTCGCGACGCTCGGCCTGCCGGACAGCCCGGGCGTGCCGGAGTCGACCGCCTCGCATACGATCACCGTTCCCTACAACGACCTCGCGTCCGTCCGTCTCGCCTTCGAGAAGTTCGGCGAGGAGATCGCCTGCGTCATCGTCGAGCCGATCGCCGGCAACATGGGCGTCGTGCCTCCGCTGCCGGGCTTCCTGCAAGGGCTGCGCGACGTGACGAGCGAATACGGCAGCCTGCTCATCTTCGACGAGGTGATGACCGGCTTCCGCGTCCACTACAACTGCGCGCAAGGGCTGTACGGCATCACCCCGGACCTGACCTGCCTCGGCAAAGTCATCGGCGGCGGCCTGCCGGTCGGCGCCTACGGCGGACGCCGCGACCTCATGGAGCGGATGGCTCCGGCGGGGCCGATCTATCAGGCCGGCACGCTGTCGGGCAATCCGCTGGCGATGGCGGCGGGCTTCACGACGCTCAGCCTGCTGACGCCGCAAACCTACGAGCAGCTCGAGCGGCTGTCGCTGCGGCTGCAGGCGGGCTTCGAGGACAACGCCCGCGAGGCCGGCGTGCCGGTGACGATCAACCGCGTCGGCTCGATGGTAGGCCCGTTCTTCAACGAGCGGCATGTCGTCAACTTCGAGACGGCGCAGGCGAGCGACCTCGGCCGCTTCCGCGCCTACTTCGGCTCGATGCTCGAGCTCGGCGTGAGCGTCGCCCCGTCGCCGTTCGAAGGCATGTTCGTCTCCGCGGCGCATACGCCGGAGCTGATCGACCGCACGATCGAAGCGAACCGCGAAGCGCTGCGGCGGCTGTAAGCGATGGATCCGTCCGCGAGGGAGGCTGCGGCGGCCGGTTCGCGGCCTGACGCGCCTGAGGCGCCGAAGGCGAGTCCGCAGAGCTCCGCGCTGCTGCTGGACGCGGCGGAGCGGAGCGGCGAATGGCTGCGCGTGCCGCTCGGGCCGGGAGCGGAGCAGGCGGGGCTGAAGGCAGGCTCGCATCCCCATGAGGCGAGGCTGCGCTTGTTGGAGCTGAACCTGTTTCCGGCGAAATGGCTCGGGCTGCTGCTGTCCACCGGCGGCATCCGCTGGAGCGGGGCGGCCGGCGCACGAAGCGAGGCGAGGAGCGGCAGCGGCGGGCCGGAAGGCGGGCTAGGCGCTGCCGAGGGCGGCTTGCCGGCGCTGGAGCTGCGGGCGTTCCCGGCGGCGGATGTCCTGGCTTCGCCGGAGCAGCGCGCGGCTCGAGAGCGGCTGGCCGGCTGGGGCGGCCGCTACCCGGACAGCTGGCCGCAGCCGCTGTACGAGGATGACTGGTGCCTCGTCCTGGACAAGCGGGCCGGCCTGCCGGTGCACGGCAGCGGCGCCGCGCCGTCTGCATCGCCCCGAGTGAGCGACGGACGGACGCAGAGCCGCTTCCGCGGCGCGGAGCGGACCGGGAAACAAGGCGGTCCGGCGTCCGGATTCGAGGAAAGCGTCGGCTCGCCTGCTACGCTCGACGAGGCGGCGCTCTGCCGCTGCTTGAGCCTGGGCGACCCGCTGCCGGTCCGCCATGTCCACCGTCTCGACGACGACACATCCGGTCCGGTGCTCTACGCCAAAAACGATCTCGCCCAGCAGACGCTCGACGCCGCCATGCGCGAAAAAGCGATCCGCCGCGTCTATTGGGCGATCGTCCGCGGAGTCCCGCGCCGCCGCGAGGGCGTCGTCGACGCTCCGATCGGCCGCGACCGCCATCACGGCGCGCGCCGCCGCGTCTCGCCGACCGGCGACCATGCGCTTACCCGATACCGGGTGCTGGAGGCGTTCGGCGGCGAGGCGTCGCTGCTCGAGCTGGAGCTGGAGACCGGCCGTACGCATCAAATTCGGGTGCATATGAGCCATATCGGGCATCCGCTGCTCGGCGACGTCCTGTACGGCGGGGCTTCGCCGCTGCTGGGCCGCCAGGCGCTGCATGGCCGGCGGCTCGAGTTCCGGCATCCGTGGAGCGGACGCGAGCTGGCCGTCGACGATCCGCTGCCGGCGGATCTGGAGGCGCTGCTGGAGCGGCTGCGGCGGACAGCCGGGCGCTGAGCCGGAGGCGTGCCTGTCTTTTCGGCGTGAATCGCGCATCCAGCCGCCGAGCGGGCCGAAACAGGCGCGCGTCCGGTCAAAGTAGTCATGCTCCCGACTCCCTGCCCATATAGATGGTAAGGAGCAAATCGCATGCCCAAGCACCATCATGGGGAAGGGAGGCTTTAGCGTGAGCGAACAATCGCAAGGACTGCGCTTCGACGTCTACGAGCGGGTGCATCTGCCCGAAGAGGTCGCGGCCATCGAGGAGCTGGAGGAAATCGAGCTCGTCCCCCGCATCCAAGTCATCCAGCAGGGGGAGCAGGCCATTCTGAGGGGAAGGCTGCTGCTGAACGGCGTGTATCGGAGCGCGGACCGCTCCGGGGCCGCGCAGACGATGGAGCATCAGATTCCGGTCGAGATTACGCTGCCGATGAACCGGATCGAGAGCCTGGAGGACATTTCGGTCGAGATCGACAACTTCGATGTCGATCTGCTGTCCTCGCGGACGCTGAACATCACCGGCGTGCTGTCTTTGAGCGGCATCCGCGTCGAGGCGGCGGCAGACGACGGCGCGCAGTGGCAGGAGGAGCCTTATACGGTCGTGCATCGCGCGCCGGCTTCGGCCCAGGCGACCGGCGATATTTCGCCGGGCCGCTATCTGGAGCTGGAGGAGGAGGGGCAGGAGGCTTCGTTCGAAGAGGACGAGACGGCGGCCGTCGCGGAGTACCGGGACGATGGACGTCGAGAAGCCGCGTCGGTCGCGCAAAGCCGGGAAGAGGCGGCTTTCCGCTCCTATGAGCGGGAGGAGGACCAATGCCCTCCGGAGGCGGCGGATTCCGCGCAGCCTGCAGCCCACTCGTCCGCTTACTCGGGCTTCGAGCAGCCGTCCGCGGCCGGGCCGGATTCGTCCGGGCAGACGTCAGGCTGGACGCAGCTCGGCGCCTGGAGGCAGGAGCCGGAGCCGTCCGGCGGCAGCGAGGCGGAGGAGGACGCCTCCTTCTCGTTCGCGCCGCCGCAGGCGGAATTTCCGCCGCCGGCCGCGGCGCCCCGCTCGGCCTCGTCCGACGAGGCGGAGGCCGACCGCAGCGGCGCCTTCAGCTCCCTGCGGTCCATCGCCTCGGGCGAGAGGACGGCCGAGCCGGCGGAGGAAGCGGAGCCGGCTGCCGTGCTGTACGGCCGGCCGCAAGCCGAGCCGGCCGCCGATACGGCGGAGCCGCCGGTGCGGGAAGCGGCCTCGCCGCCGGAAGCCGCCTCTGCGCCGGAAGCCGCGGCTTCCGCCTCCGCCTTTGGCGAAGCCGACGTTCAAGCGGCCGAAGCCGAGCCGGAGCGCCAGGAGCTGCGAGTCGCCTTCGGCGCGAAGCGCAGCGCCGCGGCCGCCCCGGACAGCGGCGAGGAAGGGCTGACGTCGCTCATCGGCTCGAGCCGGCGCGAGCGCGAGCAGCGCCAAGCGTCGGAGCGCAGCCGCCAGCAGGAGGCTCCGGCGGCTCCGCCTTCGGAGGAGGTCGAGTGGCAGTCGCTGTTCCTCAGCCGCACGGTGGAGGAGCAGCCGTTCCGCAAGGTGCGGATCTGCATCGTGCAGCGCGAGGAGACGCTCGACACGATCGCCGACCGCTACCAGCTGCAGGCGCGGGAGATCGCGCTCCACAACCGCCTCGCCGATCAGGGCGTGGCCGAAGGGCAAGTGCTCTACATTCCTTGACGGCCTCGCCCGAGCTGCGCCGGCCCTCGCCGCAACGGCTCCGGGCCGACCGCTCCGGCGTCCGCCGTCCCAGGCCGCTGCCCATCCGATGCGCTTCCCGCTCCGGCAGGAAGCGCCTTTTTCATTTTGGGCGGAAGCCTAGGCGAGTTGACTATGCCTCTCAACAACGGTAAACTGGAAGGGATATTCAAAGCATCATTCCATTCAACGACGAGGATGGGGAAGAGTGCGCCGTGCGCCTACAGAGAGCAGACCGCAGCTGGTGGAAGGTCTGCAGGCCGCAGAAGCGTGACAGGTCGCCCCGGAGTCGCGGACCGCATTCTGCCAGCATGCCCTCAGGGCCGCTGCAGGAGCAGCTCCGCCGGCCGCAGCCGTTATCCTGCTCCAAGTGCCGTCCATGGACTCGAGGTCCCGGGCGGAATGAAGGTGGTACCGCGGAAGCTGAAGTCTTTCGTCCTTTGCGTTCAAGGGGCGGAAGGCTTTTTTTGTCGGTCAGCCGCCTTTTTTCAAACTCCATCAACCAAACGAGGGTGAACTTGCCAATGTCAGAGCAGCAGCATACAACCGAAATGCCGACGACCTACGATCCACGCAGCGCCGAGCAGAACAGCACCGAGCTATGGAGCAAGGGCGGCTTCTTCAAGGCCGGCCGCGTGCCGGAAGCGAAGCCGTACACGATCGTCATCCCGCCGCCGAACGTCACGGGCATGCTCCATATCGGCCATGCGCTCGACTTCACGCTGCAGGACATCATGATCCGCACGAAGCGGATGCAGGGCTTCGACGCCCTTTGGCTTCCGGGCACCGACCATGCCGGCATCGCCACGCAGACGCGCGTGGAGCAAAAGCTCCGCGAGAGCGGCAAGACGCGCCACGACCTCGGCCGCGAGAAGTTCCTGGAGCAGGTGTGGGAATGGAAGGACACCTATGCCGGCACGATCCGCAGCCAGTGGGGCAAGATGGGCCTGTCGCTCGACTACTCCCGCGAGCGCTTCACGCTCGACGAGGGGCTGTCCAAGGCCGTGCGCGAGGTGTTCGTCCGCCTCTATGAAAAAGGGCTGATCTACCGCGGCGCGAAGATCATCAACTGGGACCCGGCCGCCCGCACGGCGCTGTCGGACATCGAGGTCGAGTACAAGGAAGTGCAGGGGAGCCTGTACCACCTGCAGTACCCGCTCGAGGACGGCAGCGGCCATGTGACCGTGGCGACGACCCGTCCGGAGACGATGCTCGGCGACACCGCCGTCGCCGTCCACCCGGAGGACGAGCGCTACCGGGCTCTCGTCGGCAAAAATCTCGTGCTGCCGGTCATCGGCCGCCTCATCCCGATCGTCGCCGACGAGTACGTCGAGAAGGACTTCGGCTCCGGCGCCGTCAAGATCACCCCGGCCCATGACCCGAACGACTTCGAGGTCGGCCAGCGCCATGACCTGCCGCAGATCATCGTCATGGACGAGAGCGGCGTCATGAACGCCGAAGCCGGTCCTTACCAGGGACTCGACCGCGCGGAGGCGCGCAAGAAGCTTGTCGCCGACCTGAAGGAATCCGGCGTGCTCGTCCGCATCGAGGACCACGTGCATCAGGTAGGCCACAGCGAGCGCAGCGGCGCCGTCGTCGAGCCGTACCTGTCCACGCAGTGGTTCGTGGCGATGAAGCCGCTGGCCGACCGCGCGATCGAGGCGCAGAAGTCGGGCGCCGGCGTGAACTTCGTGCCGGAGCGCTTCGAGAAGACGTACCTCAATTGGATCGAGAACGTGCGCGACTGGTGCATCTCCCGCCAGCTCTGGTGGGGCCACCGCATCCCGGCCTGGTACTGCGACGCCTGCGGCACGATCCATGTCTCTGCGGACGACATCGGCTCCTGCCCGGACTGCGGCGGCGAGCTGCGCCAGGACAACGACGTGCTCGACACGTGGTTCAGCTCCGCGCTGTGGCCGTTCTCGACGCTCGGCTGGCCGGACGAGGAGAGCGCCGACTTCAAGCGGTACTACCCGAACGACCTGCTCGTGACGGGCTACGACATCATCTACTTCTGGGTGGCGCGCATGATCTTCACCGCCCTCGAGTTCACGGACCGGATTCCGTTCAAGGACGTGCTCATGCACGGCCTCGTGCGCGACGCCGACGGCAAGAAGATGTCCAAGTCGCTCGGCAACGGCGTCGACCCGCTCGACATCATCGAGCAGTACGGCGCGGACGCGATGCGCTTCATGCTGTCGACCGGCAGCACGCCGGGACAGGACCTGCGCTTCCGCATCGAGAAGGTCGAGCAGGCGCGCAACTTCGCCAACAAGATCTGGAACGCCTCGCGCTTTGCGCTCATGAACCTGGAGGGCTTCCGCTACGAGGACATCGACCTCGGCGGCAAGCTCGGCACGGCCGACCGCTGGATCCTGCACCGCCTGAACGAGACGGCGCGCGACGTGACGCGCCTCATCGACGCCTACGACTTCGGCGAGACGGGACGGCTGCTGTACAACTTCATCTGGGACGATCTGTGCGACTGGTACATCGAGGTATCCAAGCTCAGCCTGTACGGCTCCGACGCCGAGGCCAAAAAGGCGACGCAGTCCGTGCTCGCCTATGTGCTCGACCGCACCCAGCGCCTGATCCACCCGTTCATGCCGTTCATCTCCGAGGAGATCTGGCAGCATCTGCCGCATGAGGGCGAGAGCATCTCGATCGCCGCCTGGCCGCAGTACGACGCCGCCTTCGAGGCGCCGGACGCCGTGCGCGAGATGGAGCTGCTCATGAGCACGATCCGCGCCGTGCGCAACATCCGCGCCGAGGTGAACGTGCCGATGAGCAAGAAGATCGAGCTGCAGATCAAGCCGAGCTCGGATGCCGAGCTCGCGATCCTGCAGGCCAACGAGGAGCTGCTGCGCCGCTTCGCGGGCACGTCGTCGCTGACGATCGACGCCGCCCTGTCCGCGCCGGACAAGGCGATGACGGCGGTCGTGACGGGCGCCGAGCTGATTCTGCCGCTCGCCGGCCTGATCGACATCGAGCAGGAGATCGCGCGCCTGCGCAAGGAAGCCGCCACGCTGCGCTCCGAGGTGGAGCGCGTCGACAAGAAGCTGTCCAACGAAGGCTTCGTCGCCAAGGCTCCGGCCAAGGTCATCGACGAGGAGAAGGCCAAGCGGACAGACTACCAGGCCAAGCTCGACAAGGTATTGGCCCGGATCGAGGAGCTGCAGGGCTGATGGACAACGAACAGCGGCAGTTCGCCGGGATGGCGTCGTACGAGGAAGCGCGCGAATGGATCGAGGGGCTCGTCAGCTTCGGCGTCCGCCCGGGCCTCGACCGGATGCGGATCATGATGGAGCGGCTCGGCCATCCGGAGCGCCGCCTCCGCTTCATCCATGTCGCGGGCACGAACGGCAAGGGCTCCGTCTGCGCGTACTTGACCGAGGTGCTCGTGCGCGGCGGCTATGACACGGGGACGTACACATCCCCTTATATCACGAAGTTCACCAACCGGTTCCGCTACAACGGCCAGGACATCGAGGAGGAGACGCTGCTGCGGCTCGCCAACGAGCTGCGGCCGCTCGTCGAGGAGATCGCCGCGACCGAGCACGGCTCTCCGACGATGTTCGAGGTGTCCACGGCGCTGGCGATCCTCTACTTCGCCCGCGTCACGTATCCGGACTATGTCGTCTGGGAAACGGGCCTCGGCGGCCGGCTCGACGTGACGAACATCGTCACGCCGGTGATCTCGATCATCACCAACGTCGGCCACGACCATATGGACGTGCTTGGCGACACGATAACGGACATCGCCCGCGAGAAGGCGGGCATCATCAAGCCGGGCGTGCCGGTCGTCAGCACGGTCGAGAACGAGGAGGCGCTCGCGGTCATCCGCGAGGCGGCCCGCTCGTCCAAGTCGACGCTGTATCAGCTCGGCGAGCAGTTCGAGGAGACGGCGATCGAGGCGACGGAGTCGGGACAGAGCTTCGGCTTCAAAGGGCCGTTCCGGTCGATGTCCCGGCTGGAGCTGACGCTCGCCGGCGCGCATCAGCGCAAAAACGCCGCCGCTGCCGTCATGGCGCTGGAGGTGCTGCGCCAGTACAACGCGCTGCTCGTCGACGACGAGCAGCTGCTGGAGGGACTGCGCCGAGCGCAGTGGCCGGGCCGGCTCGAGATGGTGCGCCGGGAGCCGCGGCTGCTGCTCGACGGCGCGCACAATCCGGAGGGCGCCGAGTCGCTCGCGGCCGCGCTGCGGGAGCTGCACGGAGGCGAGCGCATCCATGTCATGATCGGAATGCTCGGCAACAAGAATCACCGCGGAGTGCTTCGGCATATACTCCCTATAGCGGACACACTCGTCGTGACGCAGCCCGCTTTCCGCAAGGCGCTGCCGGCCGAGGAGCTGGCGGAATTCGCGCGGGAGCAGGCCCGCGAGCTGGGCGTCTCGCCCGAAATCGCCGCCGAGCCCCGGTGGCCGGACGCGCTGGAGCGGCTGGAGCGCGCCGCCGCCGGCGGCGGCCTGCCCGTCGTCACCGGCACGCTCTATCTCATTGCCGATGTCCGCGCCTTCGTGCTCGGACTGCCGGATTCTGAAAAAGGTTGGTGACCGTCATGACGACGACAGCAGAACACGTTCATTTTATCGGGATAGGCGGATACGGCATGAGCGCGATCGCGCGCGTCATGCTGGAAATGGGCTATAAAGTGACGGGCTCGGACGTCGCGCGGGCGGAGCTGACCGAAAAGCTGGCCAAAAAAGGCGCGGAAATCCATATCGGGCATGACGCGAGCCATGTGCGCGGCGCCGATCTCGTCGTCTACAGCACGGCGCTGTCCAAGGACAACGTCGAGCGCAGGGCGGCCGAGGAGCTGAAAATTCCGGTGCTGCACCGCAGCCAGATGCTCGCCCGCCTCATGAACGCAGGCAAGGGCATCGCCGTCGCGGGCGCGCACGGCAAGACGACGACCTCGTCGATGATCGCGCTCGTCATGGAAAGCTGCGGCGCCGATCCGACCTACATCATCGGCGGCGAGATCGTCAATGTCGGCACGAACGCCAAGGCCGGCAAGGGCGAATACGTCGTGGCGGAGGCGGACGAGAGCGACGGCTCCTTCCTGCACTACCATCCGGCCATCGCCGTCGTCACCAATATCGAGCCCGACCATCTCGAAAACTATGACGGCGACTTCGAGAACCTGAAGTCGGCCTACGTGCAGTTCTTCTCGCAGGTCAAGGAGGACGGGCGCGCCGTCGTCTGCATCGACGACCCGATCGTGCGCGAGCTGCTGCCGCGGGCGGCGGGCGCGCTGCCGGCGGAGCGCATCGTCACGTACGGCATCGACAGCGCCGACGCCGAGTACAGCGCCTCGAGCCTCGTGCTCGGCGACCGCAAGGTGACGTTCACGCTGTCGCGGCGCGGCCAGGAGCTCGGCGTCGTGCAGCTGTCCGTGCCGGGCCGCCACAACGTGTACAACGCGGTCGCGACGCTCATCACATGCATGGAGGCGGGCGTGCCGTTCGGAGCGGCCGCCGCGGCGATCAAGGACTTCATCGGCGCCAAGCGCCGCTTCCAGGTGCTCGGCGAGGTGAACGACATCCTCGTCATCGACGACTACGCGCATCATCCGACGGAGATCCAGGCGACGATCAGCGCCGCCAAGGCGACCGGCAAGCGCATCGTCGCAGTGTTCCAGCCGCAGCGCTACACGCGCACGTTTTTCCTGCTGGAGCCGTTCAGCCGCGCGTTCGCCGAGGCGGACGAGGTCATCATCACCGACATCTACTCGCCGGCCGGCGAGAAGGAGATCGAGGGCGTCAACTCGCGCCGCCTCGTGGAGCTGATCGTCAAGAACAGCAACGCGAACACCTTCTACCTGCCGACCAAGGAAGAGGTGCAGGCCGAGCTGGCTACGCGCCTCGCCCCGGGCGACCTCGTGCTGACGATGGGAGCCGGCGACATCTGGAAAGCCGGCGACGCGCTCGTCGGGCTGCTGCGCCAGCGGTTCGAGCCGGCGGGCGAATAAGGGATTTGCGGGATGGAAGCATCCTGCCACAGGCAAGAGACGAAGCGGAGGGCGGATGCCCTCCGCTTTTTGTTGCGTCCGCGGCGGACGCGGAACGAGTACCGGGTCAGAAGCGCGGCGGGCTCTCCGCGCCTTTCGCTTGCTCTCTTTCTATCGGTCATAATCGAGCCGCTAGTCTCATAGAGTAGAGCAGAGTCCACCACAGGGAGGAGAAAAACGATCATGACGAAGGGTCGAGTCACGTATCGTCCGGATGGCAGCGGCAGGCTCGTGCAGGAGGGACGCGCGGCGTCCGGCCTGCCGCGCTCCGGCAGCGAGCCGCGCTCCGGCCTCCGCTCCGCCGTCAGCATGGACGCTGCGGCGGGGATGGGGGAGAGGGCCGAGCTGGCGTTCGCGGAGTCGTATTCGCCTTGGATCAGTCCGTTTCAGGACAAGCCGATCTGGGAGACGGCTCCGGACCTGCTGCGGGCGGGACAAGCCGAGGGCGATGCCGCCGAAGAGCCGGCTTGGTCGGCTTGGCCGGGCGAGCCGCCGGAGCCGGGCTTCGAGGCAGCGCCGTCTTCCGCCGCGCCGGGAACAGCCGATCCGGAATCGGATCATCCGGCATGGTCCGGGAACAGCGGCCGCAGCCAGGCAGGCAAGGCGGATCGGGTCGAGCCGGACGGTGCGGAAGAGCCGGAAGATTCGGAAGAGCCGGGCGAATGGCCTTGGGCCGCCGCGCCGGCTTCCGGCGGCCGGGCCGTTCAGAGCGGAGCCGCCGCCTATGAGGTCGGCTACGACGAGCCGGAGGCGTGGCCGGCCGGGCCGATCGTCGAGCCGGACGCCGCGCGTCCGGCGCGCGCGGGGGGGATCGGCGCCCGGATGAAGCGCGCCTCCGGGACGGGAGGCGGAGCGGGACCGTCCTGGCTGGCGGTGCTGCTGTCCATCGGCGGAGCGATCGCGACGGGAGCCGTGCTCGGCTACATGACGCTGACGCTGTTCGCCGGGCAAGGCCTGCTGCCGGCGCGGGAAGGACAAGCGGCCGATGCGTCCGCTGCCGCCGAGGGAGGGCTGGCTGAGCCGGCGGCTTCCTCTGCTCCGGCCTCTGCGCCGGCGGCGGAGGCCGCGCAGGGAGCGGCGAAGGTACAAGTCGTGGCTGCCGGGTGGCCGGAGCGGACCTACCAGCTGCTTCAGTACGGCGTGTTTTCTTCCAAGGGAAGCGCCGAAGCGGCCGCCGCGGAATTGAAAAAAGCCGGCTTGGCCGCGGCGCTGCGCCACGACGGCGATTATCGCGTCTACGCGGGCGTCGCTTCGAGCCGCGGACAGGCGGAGAAGCTGGCCGCCGGCATGACGGGCACCGAGGTGTATCTCAAGGAGATGAAGCTGCCGAGCGTGTCGGAGCTGGCCTTCGCGGGCACGGCCGAGCAGCTGAAAGCTTATGACGAGGGCGCGGCGGACTTGATCGGCGACTTGGCCGGGCAGACGTCGGCGCTGCTGGCGGGAGATGCCGCAGGCATGGACGCCGCGAGCCGCGCCGCCTGGGCCGAGCGGCTGGACGGCTGGCTGAAGAATGCCGCCGCCGTCGAGCCGGCTTGGTCCGGCAAGGCGGCGCAGGAGGCGGCGGGAGCGCTGGCCGACGCGCTGCGGCAAGCCGGCGCGAAGCTGACGGCGTACGGCGAATCGCCGCAAGCGGAGCGCCTTTGGGCGGTGCAGGCGGAGCTGACGGCGGCCGCGCTGGCCCAGCTGCAGCTTCGGGAAGCCGCGGTCGCGGGCTGAGGTCCGTTGCTCCTTCGGTCCGCTTCCCTTATAATGGGACGAGAATTCGGACCGGGAGAGGGCGCGGACGCGATGAAGAAAAACGGATGGACGCTGCTGTTGTTCGGCGCGCTCGGCCTGCTCGCCGGGGCGCTTGCCGACCGGTGGCTCAAGCAAGTTCCGGCGCTGGCGCAGCTGACGCGCTCCGCCGAGCTGAACTGGAGGCCCGCCGCCGACCTCGGCGTGCTCCGCTACGAGCTTGATCTGACGCTCAATTTCAGCGTCGTCAGCCTCGCCTGCCTCGTGCTGGCGTTTCTGCTCTACCGCAAGCTGTAGCGGGCGCTCGACTAGCCAAGATGGAGGAGTTCAGACGTATGAATGAAGACAACCTGCCGCAGCGGCTCGTGCTCGCCTCGTCCTCGCCGCGAAGGCGGGAGCTGGCGGCCGCGCTGCGGCTGCCGATTCCGCTCGAGGTGCTGGCGACGGATGCGGACGAGACGGTCGCGCCGGAGCTGCGGCCTCATGAGATCGTCGCGGAGCTGGCTCTGCGCAAGGCTACGGCCGCCGCGCTCAGGATCGGGGAGGCCGCCGGAGCAGAGGGCGGCCGCGCGCTCGTGCTTGGCGGCGACACGATCGTCGTGCTGGACGGCGAGGTGCTCGGCAAGCCGGCCGACGCCGAGGATGCGCGCCGCACGCTGCGCCGGCTGAGCGGCCGCGTCCATGAGGTGTACAGCGGCGTCGCGCTGCTGGCGGCAGGCGAACCCGTCGCGGGCGGCGCGGCGACGCTGCCGCCGGCCTTTCCGCCGGCCGGAGCGGACCCGTCGCAAGCGTCCGGCGCCGTCTGGGGCGATCGGCAGCGGCTCGGCGACATCGGCGCTTACCGCGTGGCGGCGCCAGGCGGGACGGCTTTCGCGGCCTGCGGCTATACGCGCAGCGCCGTCCGCTTCCGCGAGCTCGACGACGCGCAGATCGCCGCCTACGTGGCGACCGGCGATCCGCTTGACAAGGCGGGCAGCTACGGCATCCAAGGGCTCGGCAGCGTGCTGGTCGAGCAGATCGAAGGCGATTTTTACAGCATCATGGGCTTGCCGCTGAATCTGCTTTACGAGCTGCTGCGGCGATTCGGACTTGATCCGCTGCGGGCGTAAGGCGCTGGCCAGGCAGCGCGAGTCAAAAGGCATCGGGAAGGCATCTCTTTCCGATGCCTTTTTGTCGTCGTTCCTTCTTCGCTATTCAAATTCCTCCTGAGCAGACCGAAATAGAAGGAAAAATGCATGGATCGCTGATCTGTGTCCAGGAGGCAAAAAATGAAACGGAAGCCCAAAGCAATTCTTTCGTCGGCGGCTGCGCTGGCGCTCGCCTTGCAGCTCGCCTTCGTGCCCGCCGCATCCGGCGCGCCCGCGGGAGTCACCTTGATCGTCGATGGAGCCAAGGTCGTCACCGACGCGGCTCCGAGGCTGTCCGGCGGCACCGTGCTCGTGCCGCTCTATGTCATCCGCGATTCCTTGGGAGCCGAGGTCGCGTGGGATGCCGCGACTCGCGTCGTGACGGCGGCGAAGGGCGATACGAAGGTCGTTCTCGCCGAAGGCGAGAAAAAGGCGGTCGTCACGAAGGGCGGCAAGGAGACGGCGCTCGAGCTCGACGAGCCCGCCGTGCTGGAGAACGGGCGGCTGCTCGTTCCGGTCCGCGTCTTCGCCTCGGCGTTCAGCGCCGAAGTCGGCTGGGACGCGAAAAGCCAAACCGTGCGCCTGACGTTCGCCATCGCCGGCGAAGAAGGGAAGGCGGGTCCGCAAGGTCCAGCTGGAGCGAAAGGGGACAAGGGCGACACGGGCGCGCCAGGCCCGGCGGGAGCCAAAGGCGACACGGGCGCTCAAGGTCCTGCGGGAGCCAAGGGCGACACGGGCGCTCAAGGTGCGGCGGGAGCCAAGGGCGACACAGGCGCTCAAGGCCCGGCGGGAGCCAAAGGCGACACGGGCGCTCAAGGTCCGGCAGGAGCCAAGGGCGACACGGGCGCGCCAGGCCCGGCAGGAGCCAAAGGCGACACGGGCGCTCCAGGCCCGGCGGGAGCCAAGGGCGACACAGGCGCTCAAGGTCCTGCAGGAGCGAAAGGTGACAAGGGCGACACGGGCGCTCAAGGTCCTGCGGGAGCGAAAGGGGACAAAGGCGACACGGGCGCTCAAGGTCCTGCGGGAGCGAAAGGGGACAAGGGCGACACGGGCGCGCCAGGCCCGATCGGCCCGCAAGGCGCGACCGGCCCGGCCGGCCCTCAAGGGCCTCCGGGAACGGGGGGAGCGGCGGCCATCCTGCCTTTCGCGTCAGGCGTTCCGGCGACGGTGACGACGATTGCCGGCGGATTGCCCGGCACCTTCTCGCTGCTCGGCTTCGGCAGCTCCGTCAGCGGCGTCAGCTCTATGGCCGGAACGATCGACCTGACCGGAGCCAGCGGCACGCTCTTGAATTTCGGATTCTCCATGCCGCGGGCCGGCACCGTCACTTCGATGTCGGGCTTCTTCAGCACGACGACGGCGATGTCATTGGTCGGCACGAACGTCACGATCCAGCTTCAGCTGTACAAGGCTTCGTATGGCAATGTGTTCGAGCAGGTGCCCGGCGCCACGGTCACGCTTGCCCCGTCGCTGACGGGCGTCATCGCAATCGGCTCGTCTTCTACGGGCGTGACGGACGGGCTGTCCATCCCGGTCGAGGCGGGCAGCCGCCTGCTGCTGGTCGCGAGCGCCACGGCAACCGGCCTTTCCCTCATCAACACGGTGCAGGGATATGCCAGCGCCGGCTTGGAAATTCAATAACAAGCTTTTTTCGTCCACCTCCGTCCGGGGGTGGACTTTTTTGATGCTTCGCTCGTCAAGGAAGAGATGAAGATCGAAATTCCTCGAAAAGAGGAGGAGATAATGCCGGAAATCAATGGTAAACTAGAGGGAACCTAGCGCAAAGGCGGTCGTCGAACGATGTCGGATTCCGTTTCTCTCAAACAATGGCCGGAGGAGGAGCGTCCGCGGGAGCGGATGCTGCAGCATGGAGCGGAAGCGCTCAGCCATGCGGAGCTGCTCGCCATCCTGCTGCGGACAGGCTCTTCCAGCGAGACGGCGGTGCATCTGGCTGCCCGCATCCTGCAGCAGTCCGGCAGCTTGCGCGGGCTCGTGGACATGGGCCACGGCGATCTGACCCGCATCAAGGGCATCGGTCCGGCCAAGGCGCTGCAGATCCGCGCGGGCATCGAGCTCGGACGCCGGCTGGCGCGCAGCCGCCGCGAGGAGACGGTCGCCGTGCGCCGTCCCGAGGACGCCGCCGACTATTTGATGGAAGACCTTCGCTATCTCCAGGTGGAGCATTTCGTCTGCCTGTTCCTGAATACGAAAAACCACATCGTCGCCCGCGAGACGCTGTCCGTCGGCACGCTCAACGCCTCGCTCGTGCATCCGCGCGAGGTGTTCCGAGCGGCGATCCGTCACGGCAGCGCCTCGCTCATCTGCGCCCACAACCATCCGAGCGGCGATCCGACGCCGAGCGCGGAGGACCGGGCGCTGACGGCGCGCCTGCAGGAGGCCGGACAGCTGGTCGGCATCGAGGTGCTGGATCATATTGTCATCGGCGATGGACGCTTTATCAGTTTGAAGGAACGAGGCCTCATGTAATATAATGAATAGGATTGCCGCATTTTAGAAGGGAGTAGTACGATGTTCGGAGTTTCAAAAGATTTGGGGATTGACCTCGGCACAGCCAATACGCTGGTCTATGTAAGAGGAAAAGGAATCGCCGTCAGGGAGCCGTCCGTGGTCGCCCTTCGTACCGATACAAAAACGATTGAAGCCGTCGGCGAGCACGCCAAGAAGATGATCGGCCGCACGCCGGGCAACATCCGCGCCATCCGTCCGATGAAGGACGGCGTCATTGCCGACTTTGAGACGACGGCTACGATGATCAAATACTTCATCCGCCAGGCGCAGAAGCAGCGCTCGCTGTTCCCGCGCCATCCCAACGTGATGGTATGCGTCCCTTCCGGCATCACGTCGGTCGAAAAGCGCGCCGTCGAGGACGCGACGCGCCAGGCCGGCGCGCGCGACGCCTATACGATCGAGGAGCCTTTCGCCGCTGCGATCGGCGCTGACCTGCCCGTATGGGAGCCGACCGGCAGCATGGTCGTCGACATCGGCGGCGGCACGACCGAGGTGGCGGTCATCTCGCTCGGCGGCATCGTCACGAGCCGTTCCGTCCGCATCGCGGGCGATGAGATGGACGAGGCGATCATCCAGTACATCAAGCGCCTGTACAACCTGATGATCGGCGAGCGCACGTCCGAGCAGCTCAAGATGGAGATCGGCTCGGCGATGCCGCTGGAGCAGCCGGTGACGATGGAGATCCGCGGCCGCGATCTCGTGACGGGCCTGCCCAAGACGCTGTCGATCACGTCCGAGGAGATTACCGAGGCGCTCGCCGATACCGTATCGGCGATCGTCGACGCGGTCAAGATTACGCTGGAGAAGTGCCCGCCGGAGCTGTCCGCGGACATCATGGACCGCGGCATCGTGCTGACCGGAGGTGGAGCCCTGCTGCGCAACCTGGACAAGCTGCTCTCGCGGGAGACCGGCATGCCGGTCATCGTCGCGGAGAACCCGCTGGACTGCGTCGCGATCGGAACGGGCCGCGCGCTGGAGAACATTCATCTTTTCAAGAACAAAGGCGGCTCGCGGTCGAAGAGGTAAGGCGCGAGCGGAGCTGAATAAGACGGGCGGGTGGACCCATGTTTAAGCATTTGCGAAACAGGCGGCTCTTCGTCCTCATGGTCAGCTTCATTCTCTTCATCGCGGTCATCGGCTTCTCCATCAGCTCCAAGGCGGGGCTGACGACGCCGGAGAAGTTCCTGCGCGATACGACCGGATACGTGCAGCAATGGTTCTACAAGCCCGCTGGCTACATAGCGGGCTTGTTCCAGGCTGTCGGCGATCTGCGCAAGGTGTACGAAGAGAATGACCGGCTGCGCATGACGGCAGCGGCCTACGCGCGCGACAAGGTGGAGTACAACGCGATCCGGCAGGAGAACGAGCGCCTGCAGGAAAAGCTCAAGTTCACCGAGGAGCAGAAGAAGATCTACGATTACAACTATCTGATCGCCCAGGTCGTGGCGGTGAGCCCGGACGCCTACAACCGGACGCTGACGATCAACCTCGGAGCCCGCGAGGGCATCCGCGAGCGGATGGCCGTCATTTCCGAAAAGGGCATGATCGGCTACGTAAGCAAGGTGTCGGAGCTGACGTCGACCGTCATGCCGATCACGAGCCTCAACTCGGAGGAGTCCGGCATCTCGGCGACCGTGCTCGGCAAGCAGAATCAGTCGTTCGGCATCCTGTCCGGCTATAATTCGGAGTCGCAGCGGATCCTCATGACCAAGATCGCCGCGGACGATCCGATCAAGAAGGACGACATCGTCATCACCTCGGGGCTCGGCAACGTGTTCCCGCGGGGGATGGTCATCGGCACGGTCGAGAGCATCCAGGACAGCGACATCGGCCTGACGCGCATCGCGAGCATCAAGCTGTCGGCGGACTTCGACCATCTGAGCGAAGTGTTTGTCGTGCAGACATCGGGGACTGCCGAATGAAGATGCAGAGCATGGTGCTGCTGACCTTCCTCGCATTCCTCGTGCAGACGAGCCTGTTTCCGTGGCTCGTGCCGTCTGCCTTTTCCGATCGGCTGCTGCCGCATTTCACGTTTGTCCTTATCCTATATGCCGCGCTTTATCGCAGCCGCCATGCGGCGCTTCTGCTCGGCGCGGGCTTCGGCCTGCTGCAGGATATCGTGTTCCGCGGCCATCTGCTGGGGCTGCATGCCTATGCGATGGGGCTGATCGCCTACTTGATCGGCCTGCTGCTCGGAGGACGCCGGCTCACGATGCTGTCGGCGCTGGCGGTCGTCGCGATCGGCTCGCTGCTGTACGATATCGCGGTCTATTACGTCTACGACGTATTCCGCTTTACGGCGGAGCCGCTCGCCTGGGCGCTGCAGCATCATATTTTCCCGAGCCTGTTCCTGCAGCTGGCATTCGCGCTCGCCGTCTACATCCCGATCCGACGGGCATTCGAGGGCAATCCGCGCGCCAAGCCTACGGCTTCCGCTTGACTGGCCGAGCAGGAATCGGCCGGCTTCGGGACGAATGATATCGTCAAGGAGGGACCGACGTGACCGACAAACCGCATATTACGATTAAAGGAGTCAAGGACGGTCTCATCTTCCTCTTTGACGATAGTTGCGAATTCGCCGAGCTCATGGACGAGCTTCGGTTCAAGCTCGAAAAATCCCACCAGCAGCTCCTGTCGGGGCCGCTGGTTCACGTTCATGTGAAGCTCGGCTCGCGGCCGGCTTCCGAGGAAGACAAGGAGCAGATCCGCAGCGTCATCCGCCAGCGGGGCAATCTGCTCGTCCAGACGATCGAATCGGAGGCGCCCCGGCCGGACCCGGCAGGCGCCTCGGAGGCGTTCAAGCTGATGACCGGCACGATCCGCTCCGGCCAGACGGTCGAGCATGACGGCAGCCTGCTGCTGCTCGGCGATCTCAATCCCGGGGGGGCGCTCCGCTGCACCGGCGACATCTACGTGCTGGGCGCGCTGCGCGGGATGGCCCATGCGGGGACGGAAGGACGGACCGACGTCATCATCGCCGCCTCGCAGCTGCGTCCGACGCAGCTGCGGATTTCCGACGTCATCAGCCGGCCGCCGGAGGAGTGGATGAGCGCCGACGCCTCGATGGAGTACGCCTATCTGGAGGACGGGCGGATGCAGATCGACAAGATGAACCAGCTCGTGCGCATGCGCAAGGAGCCGATGCTGTTCAAAGGGGTGTAGAGCATGGGAGAAGCAATCGTCATCACATCAGGCAAAGGCGGCGTCGGCAAGACGACGACCTCCGCCAATCTGGGCACCGCCCTGGCTCTGCTGGGCAAAAAGGTTGCGATGGTCGACACGGATATCGGGCTGCGCAATCTCGATGTCGTCATGGGGCTGGAGAACCGCATCATCTATGACCTGGTCGACGTGGCGGAAGGAAGGGTGCGGCTACAGCAGGCGCTCGTGAAGGACAAGCGCTTCGACGACCTGAGCATGCTGCCCGCCGCCCAGACGAAGGACAAGTCGGCCGTGACGCCGGAGCAGGTGCGGGACATCGTGCTGGAGCTCAAGAAGGAATACGATTATGTCATCATCGACTGCCCGGCGGGCATCGAGCAGGGCTTCCGCAACGCGATCGCCGGAGCCGATCGCGCGATCGTCGTGACGACGCCCGAAAATGCCGCCGTACGCGACGCCGACCGCGTCATCGGGCTGCTGGAGCAGTCCCAGGTGCCGGCCAAGCTGGTCATCAACCGCATCAAGCATGCGATGGTGAAAAGCGGCGACATGCTCGACATCGACGACATCTGCCAGGTGCTGGCGATCGATCTGCTCGGCGTCGTCCCGGATGACGAGCGCGTCATCAAGGCCGCCAACTCCGGCGAGCCGACGGTCATGGACCCGACGAGCAAGGCGGCGATCGCCTATCGCAACATCGCGCGCCGCATCCTCGGCGACATGGTGCCGCTCATGCCGCTCGACGACAAGCCCGGACGCTTCCGCAAGCTGCGCAAGTTTTTAGGGATTGGATGATTTGAAGTGATCAACAAGCTCAAAAAAATGGACGTCGGCATCCTCACGCTGCTCGTCTGCTTCATGGCGATCAGCGCGATCCTGCTCTACAGCGTCGGGAACGCGGACGCGAACTTTGCCAGCCATTACAAAAAGACGCTGGTGTTTTATGCTCTTGGCTTCATCGTCCTTTTCGTAACGACGCTGGTCGACTATCGGCTCGTCCTCAAGGCATGGCCGGTCATCTACGGGGTCGGCGTCATCCTGCTCGTCGCCGTCAAGTTCGCCGGAGCGAAGCTCAACGGCGCCTCCGGCTGGTTCACGATCGGCGAGCTGAGCTTCCAGCCGGCCGAGGCGGGCAAGATCGTGCTCATCATCGCCGTCGCCTACCTGATGGGACGCAGGCAAGGGGAGAAGCTGCAGGTCATGCGCGACCTGATGCCGATCGCGGCCGTGGCCGGACTGCCTTTCCTGCTCGTCGTCATCCAGCCGGATCTCGGCAACGCCATCATCTACCTCGTCATCCTGCTCGGCATGCTCTGGATCGGCAACGTCAAGTACACGCATGTGCTGCTCGGGCTGGCCGTCGTCGTCGGCACGCTGACGCTGTTCGTGACGCTGTTCACGACCTACAACGACCAGATCAAGGAGTACGCCAAGAAGCATGACGTCACGCACTGGTACGAGCGGATCAACACGTTCGTCGATCCCGACAACGCCGACCCGGACGCCAAGTACCAGTCCCGCAACGCCCGCATCGCCGTCGGCAGCGGCGGCCTGACCGGCGATGGCTTCCTTCAGGGCGACTCCAAGAAGCGCGGCGTCGTGCCGTATACGTACTCCGACTCGATCTTTGTCGTCGTCGGCGAGGAGTTCGGCTTCCAGGGCTCGGCGGTGCTGCTGCTGCTGTATTTCCTGCTCATCTACCGGATGATCATGATCGCCTTCCAATGCTATGATTTGCGAGGGGCGTTCATCATCATCGGCATCGCCTCGATGTACGTGTTCCAGGTGTTCCAGAACGTCGGGATGATGATCGGCATCATGCCGATCACCGGCATCACGCTGCCGTTCGTCAGCTATGGCGGCACGTCGCTGCTGCTCAACATGCTGTGCGTGGGGCTGGTGTTCAGCATCCGCGCGCATCAGGAGCGGTACCAGCTGGAGAACTGACGGAGGCGGGCTGGAGAGAGAATTTTCCATTATGAGGCGGACGGACGGTATACAGAAGATCGTTTTCGGGTATAATAGACGTATCTGAGGGATACGCAACCAATAGCGAGACAACAAGGAAGAGAGCGCCGCCAGCGCTCTCCCCTGTACAGCCTCACTATAGGCGGAACCCTCCCTATTGCTCTAACATGAGAGTAACCCGTCAGGCGGTCAACCTGTGGCGGGTTACTTTCGTTTGTCGATGTAGGTCAGGAGAGCCAGCAGAAAGCTGCCGAAGGCAAACATGGCCATGATCGCTTGGAAAGTTTTCATAGCATCCCTCCTTTCCGGAGGGAGCCGCCACAAGTTGAGCTGTACTGGACAATTATACCAGCTGGCCAAGCCCCCGCACAGGGGGCTTTTTCATGCTTGCCGCAGCCGGCGGCTCCGTCTCCCGCATACTCGGATAAGCCCTCACATACAGATAGAACAAGCCTTTCCGCTGCCAGCGGAGCGGGGGAAAGAAGGAGGGAACGGGCATGTGGGGCAATCCGAACGACAGGCGCGGCCAAGCCGGCCGGGAAAAAAAGGACAAGGCGGCGCGCGGCCTGACGAGCGCGAATCGGGAACGCAGGCAGGAACGCATCCGGGAGCTGACGGAGCGGATGGAGGCGGAGGCGGCGAGGCAGGCGGAAGCGTCCGCCCGGCGGGACGGCAGTTCCGGCGGGACGCTCTTCAGGGATTCGGGCCAGCAGCCGCCTGCCGGCAAGTCAGCCGGCTCGAGAGCGCGGCCGAACAGCCGCAAGGCGCCTGAGGCGCTGCGCTCAGCCGGCCCGCGCGACGGGAAAGGCGCGGTCACGGACGGACCTTACGGAACGAGAGTGTACCGGCCGGGCGCTCCCGCGGAGTGGGAGCAGCCGCTCGGCAGCGGCTGGCCGGACGAGGCTTGGCCGCAGCCGCAGGAGAAGGACCCGGAGGCGGAGTGGAAAAACAATGCCAATCCGTGGGAGCGGCTGGAGCAGGCCGGCGGAAGCTTGACCGGGCTCGCTCCGCGTCCGCTGCGAGGAACCGCCTCCGGCGGAGGAGGCGGCTATCGGCCCGCCCCCGGCGCCGCGGGGCGCTTCGCGCGCAGCTTCGGCCGCAGGCTGCTCGTCTCCGCCGCGTTGTTCGGCGCAGTATGGGGGCTGTTCCAGCTCGACAACCCGGCAGCCCGCGAAGGCCAGCTGATCGTGCGCGAGGCGCTTTCCGAGCCGATGGACATGTCGGCGATCGCGGGCTGGTACGAAGGCGTCTTCGGCGCTCCGCCGTCCTTCCTTCCCGGCTTCGGCAAGCTCGGCGGCACGCAGCCGGCGACGGCGCCGGCCGAGCGGGCGGCAGTCGCGCCGGTCGCGGGCGGCAGCATCGTGCATCCGTTCGCGGAGCTGCTCGGCGGCGTGGAGATTTCGGGAGCGCCGGGAGCGGACGTGCTGGCGGCGGAGGAAGGGCGCGTGCTCGTCGTCTCTGCGGACGACGCCAAAGGCCCGACCGTCGTGCTCCAGCATGCCGGCGGACGGACGACGTACTACGGCCGGCTGGGCGAGGCGCGGGTCGCGGCGAACGACTGGGTGACGGCCGGAGAGCCGATCGGCCGTCTCGGCGCCGCGGCGGAGGGGAACGCGGAGGCGCTGCTTTATTTTGCCGTGAAGGAGCAGGACCGCTACATCGATCCGGCGGACGTGATTCCGCTTGATTGAGCTCGGCGGAATCCGCTGGAGCCTCCATCCGCTGCTGGCGGTGCTCATGCTGCTGTCGGTGCTGACCGGCTATATCGGCGAGCTGCTGACGCTGTTCGTGCTCGTCTTCGTCCATGAGCTCGGCCACGCGGCGGCGGCCTACGCTTTCGGCTGGAAGGTGCTCGAGATCCGGCTGCTGCCGTTCGGAGGAGTCGCCGAGCTGGAGGAGAAGCCCGGCGCGCCGGCCTGGGAGGAGGCGGCCATCGCCCTGGCCGGCCCGCTGCAGAACGTCTGGATGGCGGCAGCGGCATGGGCTCTCGGCGCGGGAGGGGCGATGGACGCCCAGCTCGCTGCCTATCTTGTTCAAGCCAATCTGCTCCTGCTGACGTTCAACCTGCTGCCGATCTATCCGCTCGACGGCGGCCGTCTGCTGCGCTTCGCCTGCGGCCTGCGCATGAACTATTACGGCACGCTCCGCTTCAGCGCTTGGGCGGGGATGGGCTGCAGCCTGCTCATGATCGGCTACGCGCTCCTGCCGCAGCTCCAGCGCGGCGGCTCCGGCGGCGTGCAGGCGAACCTGCTGGCCGTCGGCTTGTTTCTGCTGGCCGCCAACTGGACCTATCGCAAGCAGATTCCGTTTCTGTTCATGCGTTTCCTGATGACGAGGGGCAGGTCGGCGAAAAGGAGAATCCAAGCCGGCTCCAGAGCGCGTCCGATCGTCGTGACGGGACGCCACCCGATCTGGACGACGGCGCGTCTTTTTCTCCGCGACCACTACCATCTCGTCTACGTGATGGACGATCCGGGCCGGATCGTCGGCGTGCTTCCGGAGCAGCGGGTCGTCGAGGGGTATTTGTCGGGGGACCGTGCAGTTTCGGATCTTTTGCGGTAAAATAAGAGCCAACTAGGTCCGGCTTGGGACCGGAAGGCGGTGTGCCGCTACAATGAACAAAGCGATGCTCGTCCACGGCGACGGCGCGATGCTGCAGACGGCTGTGCTGCAGGACGGCCGGGCCGTGGAATTTTTCATGGAATCCGTCCAGCAGGACGGCCTTGTCGGCAACCTGTACAAGGGAAGGGTCGTCAACGTGCTTCCCGGCATGCAAGCCGCTTTTGTCGATATCGGACTGGCCAAAAACGCCTTTCTCTACATCGACGAGCTGCTCCATCCGGCAGCCGCCAGGCAGGCGGACAAGCCGTCGATCGCGGAGCTGGCGCGGCCCGGGCAGGAGCTGCTCGTGCAGGTCATCAAGGAGCCGATCGGCGGCAAGGGCGCGCGCGTGACGACGCATTACTCCTTGCCGGGACGCTGGCTCGTCTACATGCCCGGCGCGGATTACGTCGGCGTCTCCAAGAAGATCGCCTCCGAAAGCGAGCGGGCGCGGCTGCGCGGCATCGGAGAAGGCTTTCGCCGCAGCGGCGAAGGCGTCATCATGCGCACGGTGGCGGCCGGCGAGAGCGAGGAGTCGCTGCAGGGAGATCTGGCGCAGCTGCGGCGGCAATGGGAGGAGGTCGAGCGGCGGGCCCGCGAGGCCAGGCCGGCCGAGCCGGTCATGCTTGAGGCCGGGCTCATGCGCCGCGTCTTCCGCGACAGCTACGCCGCCGGCATGGAGGTGCTGGTCGACGACCGGACCCGCTTCGCCGAGGCGCAGCAGCTGCTGCGGGAGCTCGCTCCCGGCAGCGAGCGGCAGCTGCGGCTGTACGACCGCGAGCTGGAGCGCAAGCCGCTGTTCGACCGCTTCGGCGTGACCGCCCAGCTGCAGGCCGCGTTCGCGACCCGCATCTGGCTGCCGAGCGGGGGCTACCTCGTCTGGGAGCAGACCGAGGCGCTTACGGTCATCGACGTCAATACCGGCAAATTCACCGGATCGAGCGGGCTCGAGGACACCGTATTCCATACGAACATGGAGGCTGCGCGGGAAATATCCCGGCTGCTGCGGCTGCGCGATGTCGGGGGCATCGTCGTCGTCGACTTCATCGACATGGAGGAGGGGGCCAATCGCGAGCGGGTCCGGCAGGAGCTGGAAAAAGCTTCGCGAGAGGACCGCAGCAAGTGCCAGATCCATGGCTGGACCCGGCTCGGCCTGCTCGAGATCACCCGCCGCAAAGCCCGCCGCAGCGTCGGCGCCCAGCTGTTCCCGCTCTGCGGCTGCTGCGGCGGCAGCGGACACCGCGCGCCGGAAAAGCGGCGCGACGACTCGACGAAATAGCTTGATCGGGCTTTTCGCCTATGATACAATGTCTTGGTGTATGTCTCGGATGAGGCATCATGGTACCGCACAGGACGGGTTTTCCAAGCCTCGGCCGCGCCCCGCGCGTCCGTCACCCGATCGTGGCGAGTCTTCGACTACAAGGAGGTGCACCATCCATGTTCGCAATTATTGAAACGGGCGGCAAGCAATACAAAGTCCAGCAAGGCGATGTGCTCTACATCGAGAAGCTGAACGCCGGCGAAGGCGAGAGCGTGACGTTTGATCGCGTCCTGGCCGTATCCAAGGACGGAGGTCTCGTGACCGGTTCCCCGGTCGTTGCGGGAGCAACGGTTTCCGGCAAGATCGAGAAGCACGGCCGCGGCCAAAAGATCACGGTCTACAAGTACAAGCCGAAAAAGAACTACCGCCGCAAGCAAGGCCATCGCCAGCCGTACACGAAAGTAACGATCGAAAGCATCCAAGCGTAAGCTCAGGGCCATGATTGTCGTTACCTTCACCCGGCGGTCCGATGACCGGCGTATCGTCGCTTTCTCCGTAGAGGGGCATGCGCGGTATGCCAAAGCGGGCAAAGATATCGTATGCGCAGGTGTATCCGCCGTCACGGTGGGCACCGTTAATGCTATCGAAGTGCTTGCGGGAGCCGAGCTTCCGGCAAGCATGAAAAATGGATGGCTCCAGTCGGATATTCCGGAGCTGGCCGACTCCGAGGCGGATGCCCGGATGCAGCTGCTCCTGGAATCCATGAAGGTCATGCTGGAAGGAATCGCGGATTCCTACAGCGCCCATGTGGCCCTCAAAGAACAACTCAAGTAAGAAGGGAGGACTCCGTCATGTTGAAACTGAATCTTCAATTGTTCGCATCCAAAAAGGGTGTCGGCTCCACGAAGAACGGACGCGACAGCCAATCGAAGCGTCTGGGCGCGAAGCGTGCGGATGGACAGACCGTAACGGCAGGGAACATCCTGTTCCGCCAGCGCGGCACGAAGATCCACCCGGGCAACAACGTAGGCATCGGCAAAGATGATACGCTGTTCGCACTGATCGACGGCGTGGTCAAGTTCGAGCGTTGGGGACGCGACCGCAAAAAAGTCAGCGTATACCCGGTTGATCTGGCTCCGGTAGCCGCAGCAGTAGAAGCTTAAGAACCAGAGACACGCGACCCGGCCTGATACGAGCAGGCCGGGTTTTTTTATCATCCGGGCAGAAAGTGGGATCGACGTATGAATCGCTATCATTCGGCCAAGCTGTATGCAGCGGGCTCGGTTCTGCTGCCGGCGGCTGCCGCGGCCGCTTGGCCTTCGTGGCTGTGGACACAGCTGCTGTTCCTGCTTTGGACGGCGGCTGCGGCGGCGGTATGGATCCGTCTGGAGAGGAAGCAGCATCGGCTGCAGCTGCAAAAAAGCCTGGCGGCGGTGCAGCAGGCTTCCATCCAGACGCTGGGCCATCATCGCCATGACTGGATGAACGATCTGCAGGTGCTGTACGGCTATATCCGGATGAACAAGCCGGATCGAGCGCTGGCGACCGTCGAGCGGATCCGGGAGCAGATGCTTCGCGAGAGCAAGATCTCCAAGCTTGGCTGCCCGGCGCTGACCGCCTACCTGCAGTCCTTCCGCACGCTCTCGCAATCGATCGTGCTGGAAGTCGACATCGAGGACAACCTGTCGCTGGAGGAGCTCAGCGAAGGATGCGACGGGGCCGGAGAAGCGATCATTGAAGTCATCAACGCCTATCGCTTCAGCATCAAGCCGGGCGGAGGCGATCCGGCCCGGCTGCAGCTGAGGCTTTCTCGCGGCAGCGGCGAGCTTTTAGTGGAGCTGGAGTTTGCCGGCGAGCTGATGGACGACGCTGAACTCGTGGAAAAATTGGAGCAGCGCCTGCGCGGAACGCCGCTGCAGGCAGACAGTCTGAAGCAGCATCGCCATGTTCTGCTGAAGGCACCGCTCTGCGCATAGATGGAGGAACTGAATCATGTTTGTCGATAAAGCCAAAATATTTGTCAAAGGCGGCGACGGAGGAGACGGCATCGTCTCGTTCCGCCGGGAAAAGTACGTTCCCGAAGGCGGTCCTGCCGGCGGCGACGGAGGACGCGGCGCGAACGTCATCTTCCGCGTGGACGAAGGCCTGCGCACGCTGATGGATTTCCGCTACCAAAAGCATTTCAAAGGCGACCGCGGCGAGAGGGGCCGTCCGAAGACGATGCACGGAGCAAGGGCGGAGGACATGATCGTCCGCATCCCTCCGGGCACGATCATCATCGATGACGACACCGGCGAGATCGTCGGCGACCTGACCCGCCACGGCCAGGAAGTCGTCGTCGCCAAGGGCGGACGCGGCGGACGCGGCAACCCGCGCTTCGCCACGATCAGCAATCCTGCGCCTGAGATCGCCGAAAAAGGCGAGGAAGGCCAGGAGCGCTGGCTCGTACTGGAGCTCAAGGTGATGGCGGACGTCGGCCTCGTCGGCTTCCCGAGCGTCGGCAAGTCGACGCTGCTGTCGATCGTCTCGGCGGCCAAGCCGAAGATCGGCGCCTATCACTTCACGACGATCACGCCGAACCTCGGCGTCGTCGACGTCGAAGAGGGCCGCAGCTTCGTCATGGCGGATCTGCCCGGCCTGATCGAGGGCGCGCATGAAGGCGTCGGCCTCGGCCACGAGTTCCTGCGCCACATCGAGCGGACTCGCGTCATCGTGCATGTCGTGGACATGTCCGGCTCCGAGGGCCGCGATCCGTTCGAGGACTGGCTCAAGATCAACGAGGAGCTCGTGCTCTACAACGCCAAGCTGGCGGAGCGCCCGCAAATCATCGCCGCCAACAAGATGGACATGCCGGATTCGGAGGCCAACCTCGAGCGGTTCCGCGAGCAGCTCGCCGAGCGCGCTGAGGAGCGGGAATACGAGATCATGCCGATCTCCTCGCTGACCAAGGAAGGCATCCAGGAGCTGCTTTACAAGGCGGCGGCGACGCTCGAGGCCATCCCCGAAGCGCCGGAGCTCGAAGAGGTCAAGGGAGTCGAGGAGCGCAAGATCTTCCGTCATTCCGAGAAGGAAGAAACGCCGTTCCGCGTCTACAAGGAGAACGACTACTTCGTCGTCGAGAGCGAATCGTTCGAGCGTCAGATCAAGCGCATCCATCTCAACTCCTACGATGCGGTCATGCGCTTCGCCCGCATGCTGCGGCGCATGGGCGTGGACAGCGCCCTGCGCAAGATCGGAGCCAAGGACGGCGACACGGTGCGCATCGGCGAGTTCACCTTCGAGTTCTTCGAGGGCAGCGACTATTCTCCTGAATGAACAAAGCTTGCTTCTGTCTATGGTCCGCTTGGCGGGCTTGGACCGGCAGCTTCAAAGCAGCGGCCCCCGGCGGGGGCCGCTTTTTTATTGGCTTCGCGCTCGACGGCTGGATGGACGATCATACGGAATCGCCTGAGCCGCAGAATCGCTTCGGTCCTATCGGACGATCGAGCAATAGCGACGCTCGGGTGCCCGCGCTGGGCTGGAGGTCAGGCCCTTACTGATTATAGATAAAGACAATATATTAATCCATATTCTATATTTCAAAATAATAACGTTCCGTGTTAAGCTGAACCCATTCCAAAGGGAAGAGGCGAAGCGGAGATGGACGAAAAGGTGAAGGAGCAGTTCGAGCTGGCGGCAGCCCGGTACGACGAGGAGCGCAGGGTGCTCATTCCCTGCTACGACGACTTTTACGGCAGCGCCTTGAAGTCGGCGCGCACCGATGCCGAAAAGCCGCGCATCCTGGAGCTCGGGGCGGGAACGGGGCTGTTCTCGGCGATGCTGCGGCAAGCGTATCCGTCCGCGGAGCTGACGCTGATGGACTTCAGCCCGTCCATGCTGGGCAAGGCGCGCGAGCGGTTCGCCGCGGACGACGGAGTCCGCTTCGCGGAAGGCGACATGGCGGACGGCTTGCCGAAAGGGCCGTTCGACCTCGTTGTCTCCTCGCTGGCGATCCATCATCTGCCTCATGAGGCGAAGCGGAGGCTGTTCCGGCATGTCCGAGGCAGCCTGGCTGCGGGGGGCCGGTTCGTGAACGCGGACCAGGCGGCGGCCGAGTCTCCTGTCTTCGATGCGATCTACCGCGAGCTGTGGCTCGAGGAGATCTACGACGGGCGCATCCGCAAGGAAGCGGCCGACGCCTCGGTCAAGCGACGGGAGACGGACATCAACGCCAAAGCCTCGGAGCAGCTCGCCTGGCTGCGGGAGGCGGGCTTCGCCGATGCGGATGTCGTCTATAAGTTCCGCGATTTTGCGGTCTTCTGCGCGCTCGTATGAGACGGCGCCGATGCAACGCCCTCGCGGGCGTTGTTTTTGTTTCTTTTCCAGAGAGAAGTGCGTTATAATGTACAAAATTACTCTATCAAGAACAATCTCAACGGAAGCTGCATAGAAAAAAGGTTGCTGTCATCGACGGGCATCCGGTATAATGTCCACTATATGAAAACAACTGTCTATGGTAGGAGGACGCCAGCTTGACGGAGCGATACTATGTCGTTCGCGAAGACCTGCTGCCGGAGGCGATCGTCAAGACGATCGCGGTCAAGGAGATGCTCGGCCGCGGCGAGGCGGCGACGATCCACGAAGCGGTGGAGCGGGCGGGCTTGTCCCGCAGCGCCTTTTACAAGTACCGGGAAGGCGTGCTGACGCTGGGCGAGCTGGAGCGGGGGTCGATCATCACGATCTCGATCGATCTGGAGCATCGCTCCGGCATTCTGTCCCATGTGCTTGGACTCGTCGCGTCGCGAGGCGGCAACGTGCTGACGATCCACCAGAGCATCCCGCTGCAGGGCTACGCCAATGTCGTCCTGTCGGTGGATACGGCGCCGATGAAGGAGGACCGCTTCGCCTTTCTCGACGAGCTGCGGCTCCAGAATGGCGTCAAGCGCGCCTCCGTCATCGGACAGGGTTGAGCAGCGGAACATATGGAATACGGGAGATGATGAAGGATGAAACCAGTCAAAGTCGGCCTGCTTGGCCTTGGAACGGTAGGGACGGGCGTCGTGCGGATCGTGGAGCGCCATCAGGAGGATCTGATGAGCCAGGTCGGCTCGCCGATCGTCATCGAGAAAGTGCTCGTGCAGAACGTCGACAAGTCCCGCAGCATCGACGTCGACGCCGCGAAGCTGACGACCGATGCGTGGGAGATCATCCGCAACCCCGACATCGACGTCATCGTCGAGGTGATGGGCGGCATCGAGCGCACCAAGGAATATTTGCTGGAGGCGCTGTCGCTCGGCAAGCATGTCGTCACGGCCAACAAGGACCTGATGGCGCTGCATGGCCGCGAGCTGCTCGCCACGGCGAGCGAGAACCGCTGCGACGTGTTCTATGAAGCGAGCGTCGCCGGCGGCATCCCGATCATCCGCACGCTGATCGAGGGCTTCTCCTCGGACCGCATCACGAAGATCATGGGCATCGTCAACGGCACGACGAACTACATCCTCACCAAGATGAGCCAGGAAGGCGCCTCGTACGCGGACGTCCTCAAGGAAGCGCAGGAGCTCGGCTACGCCGAGGCCGACCCGACCTCCGACGTGGAGGGGCTGGACGCGGCGCGCAAGATGACGATCCTCTCCCGCCTCGGCTTCCGCTGCGAGGTCGGCCTGGAGGACGTATCCGTCAAAGGCATCTCGTCCGTCGGCAAGGAGGACATCGCCTACGCCAAGCGGCTCGGCTACGAGGTCAAGCTGCTCGGCATCGCCGAGCGCCAGGGCGAGTCGATCAGCGTCAGCGTGCAGCCGACGATGGTCAAGGCGAGCCATCCGATCGCTTCGGTGAACGGCGTGTTCAACGCGGTTTACGTGCATGGCGAGGCGGTCGGGGAGACGATGTTCTACGGTGCCGGGGCCGGCGAGCTGCCGACGGCGACGTCGATCGTCGCCGATCTCGTCGCCGTCGTGAAAAACCTCAAGATCGGCGTGAACGGCCTTGGCGGAGCGAGCTCCTTCAAGGAGCGCGTGCTGAAAAGCGACGAGCAGATCAGCTCGAAGTATTTCCTCCGGCTGCATGTAGCGGACCGCGCCGGCGTGCTCGCCCGCATCACCCAGGTGTTCGCGGAGTACGAGGTGAGCCTCGAATCGGTCATCCAGCAGCCGAACCCGGAGCTGAAGGAGGCGGAAATCATCGTCATCACCCATAACGCCAGCAAGGCGGCCATGAACAAGGTCGTAGACGCCTTCGAGACGCTCGACGTCATCCAGAAGGTTAAAAGCGTCTACCGGGTGGAGGGCTGATGGGCATGACCCGCGTGCTGGTGCGCGTCCCGGCCAGCACGGCCAATCTGGGACCGGGCTTCGACAGCCTCGGCATGGCTCTCTCGCTGCATGCCTGGGTCGGGATGGGCGTCTCCGAGCGCACGTCGATCCGGCTGCATGGCGGCGGACTGGACGGGATCCCGACCGACAAGAGCAACCTGCTCTACAAGGTCGCGGCGCTGCTGCATGAGGAAGCGGGACTGCCCGTGCCGGAGCTCGACATCGACATGAGCAGCGACATCCCGCTGACGCGCGGCCTCGGCAGCAGCGCGAGCGCGATCGTCGGCGCGCTGGCCGCGGCCAACGAGCTGGCGGGGCGCCCGTTCGACCGGGACGGCCTGCTGCAGCTGGCGACCCGCCTCGAGGGGCATCCCGACAACGTCGGCGCCTCGCTTTACGGCGGCCTCATCGCCGCCGCCTGGGACGGCAGCCGCGCCGATCTCGTCCGTCTGGACCCGCCCGAGCGGCTGGCCGCGATCGCAGCGATTCCGCGCTTCGAGCTCGCCACCGAAAAAGCCCGGCATGCGCTGCCGACGCAGCTGCCGATGAAGGATGCCGTATTCAACGTCGGCCGCAGCTCCCTCCTCGTGGCGGCGCTGGCGTCGGGCCGGCTCGAGCTGATCGCGCGGGCGATGCAGGACAAGCTGCATCAGCCGTACCGCGCCCCGCTCATTCCCGGCATGGCCGAGGTGCTGGCCGGCGCGGCCGAGCACGGCGCGCTCGGCGCCGCGCTCAGCGGAGCGGGCCCGACGCTGCTCGCGCTCGTCGACCGGGAGAGCCCGCGCCTGGCGGAGCTGGAGACGTTCCTGCTCGGCACGCTGGCGGCGGCGGGCATCGAGGCCGACCTGATCCGGCTGGAGCCGGACCTGGAAGGTCCCGTCGTGCTGGACGAGCATCTGGCGCCTTGGCTGGCGCCGCAAGGCCATAGCAAAGGAGATTCCGAAGCATGATGAAAGTCGCCCTGCTTCCCGTCGTCTCCACCTCCGACGAGGCTGCCCGCAGCCTCTGCGGCGAGGACGGCGCGGAGCGCGTTTACTGCCCGATGATTTCCGACGTATTCCTTTCTACGGTAGAAGGCCGGACGGACTACAGCGTCATCCCGATCGAGAATACGATCGAGGGCTCGGTCAACCTGCATATGGACTGGCTGCTGCACGAGGTCGACCTGCCGATCCAGGCGGAATGGATCTACCCGTCCCGCCAGCAGCTGATCGGCCATCGCGGCGAGCTGTGCGGCGAGGACGGCGAGCCGGAGTACGGCCGCATCGTGCGCGTGCTGAGCCATCCGGTCGCGATGGCGCAATGCCACAGCTTCCTGCGGGCGAACCTGCAGCATGCCGAGTGGGAGCATGTGAGCAGCACGGCCGAGGCGGTCAAGATCGTCAGCGAGAATCCCGGCAAAGGCTGGGCGGCGATCGGCCTTACGCTCGCCGCGGCCCATTACGGGCTCGACGTCATCCGCCCCGGCGTGACGGACCACGACAACAACTACACCCGCTTCCTGCTCGTCGGCCGCGAGCCGTTCGAGCTGCGGGAGTCGCCGGTGCGCAAGACGTCGATCCTCGTCACGCTGCCGGAAGACTTCCCGGGCGCGCTGCACCAGGTGCTGTCGGCGTTCGCCTGGCGGCGCATCAACCTGGCGCGCATCGAGTCGCGTCCGACCAAAAAGCGTCTCGGCACGTACCATTTCGTCATCGACATCGAGATGGCGCTCGACACGGTGCTGCTGCCCGCCGCGCTGCAGGAGATCGAGGCGATCGGCTGCCAGGTGCGGGTGCTCGGCTCGTATCCGAGCTTCGGCAGCACCGCTCCGGAGCTGGCGCAAGCGGCGGCGGAGAGCCGCGCTTGAAGCGTTATTCGACAAGAGAAAGCGTCCATTCGGCCTGAGGAGCTGGTCGGGCGCTTTTTTTATTCCAACGATCACAACGGCAGGAGGAGAGGAAGAGATGGACAAGCGCAGCGATCGGATCGCGGAGATCGACAGCCTCTACGGGTCGATGACGGAGCAGGAGCGGGAGAAGTGGCGTCAGACGGCGGGAAGGTCATGGATCGGAGAGGTGCCGGAGCTGGCAAGCGGCGATTGGGACGGATGGGAGGAGGAGCGGCTGGAGGCGCTGGCGGGCATGCTGCGCGGCTTTCTCCTGACGGTTCGGCAAGCGGTGCCCGACATCCGGGAAGCCTATGCAAAGTTTCAAGCGGAAGGGCGGCAGCTGCCGCGGAAGGTCAGCTTCGGCTTCGAGCCGGAGCCAGGCAAAAAGAAAGACGAGGAAGAGTAGCTTTCGCTTCGCCGTTCAGGCGCTCCGACGGAGCGCTCTTTTTTTTGCAATGCGCGCGGGGCTTGGATTATTTTGCGGAAAAGGGTGGCAGATGCCTAGTCGCTGCATACGATGTAACGACGGGCAGATGGGCGGGCAGCCGCCGCATTCGCAAGCATGCGAAGAGGAGGGAGTCGGCAAAGTGAAGATCCATATCGTGAAGAAGGGCGACACGCTGTACCTGATCGGCCAGAAATACGGGGTGAGCGTAGAAGAGCTGCAGAAGCTCAATCCGACCTTGACGAATCCTCATAACATCCTGATCGGCACGAAGGTCAAGGTGCCGGCATCGGCGAGCAAGCCGGGAGCGCCGGAGCTGATCCACAAGTACAAGGCGAAGATCGGCGATACGCTGTGGAAGCTGGCGAAGGCTTGGGGCGTCTCGCTGCAGGAGCTGATCAAGGCCAATCCGCAAATCGTGGATCCGGCCGAGCTCAAGGAAGGCGATACGGTCCATATTCCGAAGCCGTCCTCATCGCCGCTCACCGCGCAGCACAAGGCGGAGCCGGAATCCGGCGAGGGCGGCAAGAAGAATACGGCGCCGAAGGAAACGCCGGTCCCTGAGCCGGCAGCCGAGAAAAAGACGGAGGTCCAGGCGGAGCCCGTCACGCCGCCTCCGGTCGTGCAGACGGAGGAGCTGGTCGTGGCCGTCGTCGAGAAGCCTTCCTACGGTTCGTACGGCTCCGAGCACAAGGACTATGCTCCATCGCCGCTTTCCGCCGCCGCTCCAGCCCAATCCGGCTATGGCCATAGCCACGCGGCCGGGGAAATGAACGAGGCGGCGCATCCGTTCCTGCAGGAGAAAATTCCGGCGACGGAAGCCTTCGCTCCGCTCTATCAGATGCCGCAGCTTCCGGGCTCGGTCGCCGGTGCGGCGGGAGCGGGCTACGGCGGATACGGCCCTTACGGCTCGGGCTATTCGCAGGAAGTTCCGGGGCTTGTCGCGGGCGCGGGAGAGGGCGGCTATGGCTCCGGTTACGGCGGTTTCGGCAGCCAAGGAAACTACGGCGGCTATGGCAGCCCTAGCGGCCAAGTCGGCTACGGCGGCTATGGCGCTTCGCCGATCGCCTCGTCGGAGCCGGTCCATGGCGGATACGCCGGCCACGGCGGACCGTCGCCGTTGGCCGCGGCCGAGTCGGCATTCGGCCCTGGCCACGGCTATGGCGGCTACGGCTCCGGCGTTCTCGGGGCGGAGAGCGCGGGCTACGGATCGCCTTACGCTCCTTACGAGCCGTTCGCCGCCGGCGCCGCAGACGGCTATGGCCAGCCGGGCGGCTGGCCGGCCGGCATCTCGCCTGCCGCCGCTCCTTGGGGCGGCCAGCCGATGTACGGCGATCCGTATGCATCGGTTTATGGCGGCCAAGGCTATGCCGGCGGTTACGGCGGCTACGGCGGCTATCCGGCCCAGCCAATGGCCGGAGCGGCCGCCGGTTATCCGGCGGCTGCGGAGCAAGGCGCCGCGCCGTGGGCCCCCGGCCTCAGCGGCTCCTACAGCTACGGAGGCAGCGGCACCTGGCAGCCGGAGGCGGCGCTGCCCGCCTCCGCCGGGCAGGGCGGCTACGGCGCGCCGATGGCTGCCGGAGCGGCAGCGGGCTATGCGCAGCCGTCCTGGCCCGGCGCCACCGCCGGACTGCATGCGGGCGGCTACGGCCAGCCCGCGGCCGCCGCTCCGGCGCAGCTGAGTCCGGTTCAGGCGCAGCCCTGCGGATGCGGGGAGCGCGAGCAGGAGGCCGGCGAAGCCGAGCCCGCTGCCGCCGCGGCGGCGGGAGGGCTGACGGTCAAAGGGCCTTCGAAGCCGGCCAAGACCGGCACGGCGTCGCCGCGCAAGCCGGCCAAAAAGGCGGTCATCCGTTCGGCGGCAAGGCCGACCGTGCGCCAGTCCAAGGGCAGCCGGCCGTGGATCAACCGCCGCTAGCCCTAGGTCCTGTTTGCACCCCCGCTCAGGGGCATCTATCCCCGCCTTTTTGCCCCCTGCTTCCTTCGGAGGTTGTAAACACGCCCTGGCGGATATGCATGCATAATTCCTCCAGCATCCGCTCATCCTAACGGCAAACGCGCCGGAAAGGGTGAAGGATGTCATGCTCAAGCTGTTCCGCCTGTGGCCCAAACGGAATTGGAACCTTCTGCGCCGCCTGCCGCTTCGCCTCGCCTGCGCCGCGACCGGCGCGGCGCTGCTGCTCGCCGGCTATCCGCCTGCTTCGGCCGCCGCCGCGCCTCAGCCTGCAGCCGCGGCGGCTCAGCCTGCCCGGACGGCCGAGCCGGCGGATGGCGGAGCCGGCGCGATGGAACCGGATCAAGGGGCGGCCGCTTTCCTTCGAGGCCGCGAGGCCGCTCCCGTCGTGCTGCGGAAAGTATATTTATGCGGCGTCGAGACGCAGCCGCTCGGCCGGCTGGAGGCGGAAGAAGTGCATCGGCTGCTGCTGGAGCAGCCCCGGCTGACCGCTACGGTCGATAGCGGCGAGGTGCTGCTGACGGAATGGATCGACGATCTGTCGGACGCATGCCGCCGAAGCGCCACGTTCGGCGTGGACGCCGACGGCAGCCTCACCCTTTTCGAAGGACCGCCGGAGGAGGAGAAGGTCATCAAGACCTTCTATCAGCTCGATCTGCAGCATATGGAAAGCTCGCTGCCGAAGGAGGAGCTTGACCGCCTGTTCGGCGGCATCCGGGTGGAGGACAAGGACGAATACAACAGCGTGCTCTCGAGCTACGGCGACTTCGCGGTCGGCGTCAGCCAGGGCGCCATGCATCAGACGTATTGACCGCTTGCGCGGGCATACGTACCCCGGGGCGGCTTTCCTTGCCGCTCCGCGTCTTTTCCCGCAAGGCTTCGCCAGCCCCTGATCTCCCGTCGGAGACAGGGGCTTTTTGCCGGCTCCGCCAGCTCCTCTGAGAAACGCTTGTTCTCATGAGAGAGTTATTTTGCTATACTGATAGAGTCTGTACCCCGGGCATCGGGGTTTTTTCTTTTTTCAGAAATGACGGCAGGGAGTGGCGCGGGTGCGCATTTTAGGGATTGACCCGGGCATCGCCATCGCCGGGTTCGGCTTCATCGACAAGGACGGGAGCAAGCTGGCGCCGGTGCAGTACGGCTCGATCGAGACCGAGGCCGGGACGCCGCACGAGCTGCGGCTCAAGCAGGTGTACGAGTCCGCCTCGTCGCTCATGGATACATACAAGCCCGACTGCGTGGCGGTAGAAAAGCTGTTCTTCAACCGCAACGTCACGACGGCGTTCACGGTCGGCGAGGCGAGGGGCGTCATCCTGCTCGCCGCCGCGCAGCGCGGCTTGCCGATCAGCGAATATACGCCGATGCAGGTCAAGCAGGCCGTCGTCGGCTACGGCAAGGCCGAGA
This sequence comes from Paenibacillus sp. FSL W8-1187, assembly GCF_037965485.1. NCBI lineage: Bacteria > Bacillati > Bacillota > Bacilli > Caryophanales > Paenibacillaceae > Paenibacillus > Paenibacillus sp. FSL W8-1187. The sequence continues at coordinate 3,891,358 of NZ_CP150181.1, read as the reverse complement.
AGCGCCAGGTGCAGGAGATGGTGCGGATGTTCCTGCGCCTCGCCAAAATTCCCAAGCCGGACGACGTGGCGGACGCGCTCGCAGTCGCGGTCTGCCATGCGCATTTTTCCGTCCTCCAGACCAAATTGAACGAGGTGCGCCGAAGATGATCGATTATGTGAAGGGTCGCGTCGCCCAGGTCGATGCCGACTCCGTCGTCATCGACGTCCGCGATATCGGATACCGCGTGTACACGCCCAACCCGTATGCCTTCGCGCGCAGCGAGGAGGCGGTGACGGTGTACTGCCACCATCATGTGCGCGAGGACGCCGCCCAGCTGTTCGGCTTCCAGACGCGCGAGGAGCAGGCGCTGTTCCGGCAGCTGCTGGAGGTGTCCGGCATCGGGCCGCGCGTCGCCGTCGGCATCCTCGCCGGAGGGCGGCCGGAGGCGGTCGTCGCCGCGATCCACCGCGAGGACCTGAGCTTCCTGACGCGGCTGCCGGGCATCGGCAAGAAGACGGCGCAGCGCATGATCCTCGACCTCAAGGACAAGCTCCAGCTCGCCGTGCAGACGGTCGAGCTGCAGTGGGAGGCGGAAGCCTCCGGCGGCGGCACGGTCGCCGGAGCCGGCAGCGAGGCATGGACCGAGGCGCGCGAGGCGCTCGCCGCGCTCGGCTATACGGCGGCGGAGCTCGATCGCGCCTGGGCCGGCATGGGCGGCGCCCAGCTGCCCGGCGAGACCGTCGACGCGCTCATGAAGCGCGCGCTGCAGCAGCTGTTCAAGGGCTGAGCGCGCAGGAGGAGGGGAGCAGATGGAGGATGATCGCATCATTTCCGCCAATCTGATGATGGAGGACCAGGCGGTGGAGTACAGCCTGCGCCCCCGCTATCTGAACGAATATATCGGCCAGTCCCAGGTGAAGGACAACCTTAAGGTGTTCATCGAGGCGGCCAAGCTGCGCAAGGAAGCGCTCGACCACGTGCTGCTGTACGGCCCTCCGGGCCTCGGCAAGACGACGCTGTCGAACATCATCGCCAACGAGCTCGGCGTCAGCCTGCGCACGACGTCGGGTCCGGCGATCGAGCGTCCGGGCGACCTTGCCGCGCTGCTGACGAACCTGCAGGAGAACGACGTGCTGTTCATCGACGAGATCCACCGGCTGAACCGCTCGGTCGAGGAAGTGCTCTATCCGGCGATGGAGGACTTCTGCCTCGACATCATGATCGGCAAAGGCCCGAGCGCGCGCTCCGTGCGGCTCGACCTGCCTCCGTTCACGCTGATCGGCGCGACGACCCGCGCCGGCCTGCTCAGCGCGCCGCTGCGCGACCGCTTCGGCGTCGTCAGCCGGCTGGAGTATTACGGCACGGACGAGCTGGCGTTCATCATCTCGCGCTCGGCCGAGATTCTGGACGTGCGCATGGTCGGCGAAGCGGCGCATGAGATCGCGCTGCGCTCGCGCGGCACGCCGCGCATCGCCAACCGGCTGCTCAAGCGGGTGCGCGACTTCGCGCAGGTGCGCGGCGACGGCATCATCACGAGCGAGCTCGCGGAGCTGGCGCTGTCGCTCATCGCCGTCGATCCGCTCGGACTCGACCGCATCGACCACAAGCTGCTGCAGGCGATGATCTCCCATTATCGCGGCGGCCCGGTCGGGCTCGACACGCTGGCGGCGACGATCGGCGAGGAAAGCCAGACGATCGAGGATGTGTACGAGCCGTATCTGATGCAGATCGGCTTCCTGCAGCGCACGCCGCGCGGGCGCGTGGCGACGCCGCTCGCCTACCGGCATCTCGGCTTGCCGGTGCCGGAGTAGCGCCATGAGAGGCCGGTCCGGCGCCGCTGGCGCGGCGGGAGAGCGGCGGCGCGGCGGGGCGGATGCCGCAGGGCTGACGGTGCTTTACGACGGCGGCTGCCGTCTCTGCCAAGGAGCGGCGGATCGTCTTCAGGCACTCAAGCCAAGCGAGCCGATCCGATACGCGGCCGTGCAGGAGCTGACGGAGGACGAGCTGCAGCAGCTGTTCCGCGGAGCGCCTCCCGCCTCCGGGCAGCTGCTGGAGAAGATCCACGCGGTCGCAAGCGACGGCGCCGTCTACGCCGGCAGCGCTGCGGTCGTGCGGGCGCTGCGCTCCGTGCGCGGCTTCGGCCGCATCGCCTGGCTGTACCGGCTGCCGGGCATGCGGCCGCTCGCCGATGCGCTCTACCGGTACGTCGCGGCCCGCCGCTACGCCTGGTTCGGCCGCGTCTCGAACGGCTGCGGCGCGGACTGCGCCATGCCTTCGGGGCGCGGAAGCGACGGGGGCGGCGACGGACATGAAGCGGAATGCGACCATCGAAAGGAGACCCAATGAAGCGATCGAGAGCATATAAAGCGGCGGCCTGGCTCGGTCCGGCCGCGCTGGCGGCAAGCCTATGCCTTCCTTCCGCGGCGATGGCTGACGGAGAGGCAGGGCGCGCCATCCGGGTCGGCATCTTCATCACGGTTCCGAACAAATACACGCTGTCGACGCCTGCCGCTACGCTGAGCTCGGCGGGCGGGCTGCGTCTGGCCGTCAAGAAAAACGGCGAGACGGGGCTGCTGGACGCCGTTCCGGGAGGCGTCGAGCTGCGGGCGATGGCCGAAGGTTATTCGGCGCTGCTGGGCCAAAGCGCCGACTTCTCGGCGGCGCTGGCCGTGGCCAAGGCGGTCAAGTCAGCCGGAGGCAATCCGGTGCTGGAAAAGACGTCCCGCGCAGGCATGGCGGCGTATGAGGTGACGGAGGGGTCTTATGCGACCGCCTCCGCGGCTTCGACGGCGCTCGCCAAGTGGATGCAGAACGCGACCGTCAAGACGTTCGGCGGCGGAGCCGGCGCCGTGCGCGGTCCGCTTCATCTGGAGACGGCCGCCTATGCGACCGAAGCGGAGGCGCTCGCCGCCGCCGGCGCGTTCGGCGCGGCCGGCGTCGAGACGTTCGTGGCGCTTCGCCCGGGCGGGAGCGGCACGTCCTATTCCGTGCTCGTCGGGGCGGCGGCCGAAGCGGCCGGCCTCGACGCGATCCGGCTCAAGCTGGCGGGCGTCGCCGAAGCGGCCGGCCTCGCGCCGGCTTCCGCCGGCGCCTACCTGATCAAGCGGCAGGAGCTGACGGTCAGCCAGAAGGAGGGCTCGCCGACGCCGCTGTACCAGGCGCCGTCCGGCTCCTTCGCCGTCATCCGTCCGGCGGGCGCCGAGCCGGTGAAACTTGCCGAGAGGTACGGACGTACATACAGAGGTCAGGTCGAAGTCGGCAGCTACAACGGCGTGCTCGCCGTCATCAACGAGCTCGATTTCGAGGAGTATCTGTATTCCGTCGTCGGCGGCGAGATGCCGGGCTCCTGGCATGCGGAGGCGCTCAAGGCGCAGGCCGTCGCCGCCCGTTCCTACGCGCTCGCCCAGGGCAGCGGCTTCGGCATCGCCGAGGTCGTCGATACGACGCTCAGCCAGGCGTACAACGGCACGTCAGCCGAAAAGGCGACGACGATCCAGGCGGTCGACGCGACGGCCGGCATCGTTCTGAAGTCGGGAGGAAAGCCCGTCGAGGCGGTGTTCTCCTCCAGCTCGGGCGGCCGCACGGCGGACCCCGCCGAGGTGTGGGGCAACCCGGTTCCGTATCTGGCTAGCGTGGACAGCCCCGACGACACCTCCGAAAAAGGCCTTCTCTCCTGGCATCGGGTGCTGACGCCGTCGGGCAAGAGCGGCTTCGTCCGCTCGGACACCGTGACGCTGTCCGGCACGAATGGCGCCGCCGCCCAGACCGCCGTCGTCAAGTCGGCGGATACGAACGTGCGCCCGATCCCGCTCGTCCAAAGCGGCGTCGATGCGGTCGAGAAGCTCGGCGCGGGAGCCAAAGTGACCGTGCTCGAGACGGTGCCCCAGTCCAACGAGATGAACTGGATCCGGGGGCCGTTCACGAGCCAGCAGCTGGTGGACGCGATGAAGGGCAAGACGACTTCGGCGGTCTCGGGCCCGATCACGCGCCTCGAGGTCGGCGAGCGCGGACCTTCGGGCCGCGTGACCAAGCTGCTCGTCAACGGCAAGGAGCTCGGCGTCAAGTCGCCGGACAGCCTGCGCGGCGCGCTTGGCGGATTGCCGAGCACGCGCTTCTGGATCGAGCCGGCGTCGCTGTCGCTGCTCGGCGGCGGCGGCCAGCCGGGCTCCAAGGAAGCCGGCGCAGCCGTGCAGGTGCTGGGCGCAGGCGGGGCCAAGGCTTCCTCCTCCGGAGGCGCGTCGCTGAACGTCATCGGCGGGGACGGCTCGATCCGTCCCGTCGCTTCCGCGGCGTCGTGGTATATCCGCGGCACGGGCTACGGCCATGGCCTCGGGCTGTCGCAGTACGGAGCAAAAGGCCTCGCCGAGCAAGGGTATGCGTACGATGCGATTCTGAAATACTACTATAAAGAGATTGAACTCGTTAAGGACGGATCCTGACCTTATGAATGTAGAAGACTACGATTTTCATCTCCCGGAGCATCTGATCGCGCAGACGCCGCTCGCGGAGCGGACCGCCTCGCGCCTGCTGACGCTGGACAAGAAGACGGGAGAGCTCGGCCATCATGCGTTCCGCGACCTCAAGGACTATCTTCGTCCAGGCGATACGCTCGTCGTCAACGACACGCGAGTCATTCCGGCCCGTCTGCTCGGCGTCAAGGAAGACACGGGAGCCAAAGCGGAGCTGCTGCTGCTGAAGCAGCTGCACGGCGATACTTGGGAGACGCTGGCCAAGCCCGGCAAGAAGCTGCGGACCGGAGCCGTCGTCGCCTTCGGCGAAGGAGAGAACGGACAGCCGCTGCTGCGCGCCGTCGTCGAGGCGGAAGGGGAGATGGGCGGCCGCACGGTCCGCTTCCTTTACGAAGGCATCTTCCCCGAGCTGCTCGACCGGCTCGGCGAGATGCCGCTTCCGCCGTACATCAAGGAGCGTCTCGACGACCGGGAACGCTACCAGACGGTCTATTCCCGCCAGGCGGGATCGGCTGCCGCGCCGACGGCGGGACTTCATTTCAGCCAGTCCTTCCTGGAGGAGCTGCAGCAGGCGGGCGTCGAGGTCGCGCCGCTGACGCTTCATGTCGGCCTCGGCACGTTCCGTCCGATCTCGGCGGATACGATCGAGGAGCATGTGATGCACTCGGAGTATTATGAGCTGAGCGAGGAGACGGCCGCCCGGCTGCGCCGCACGCGCGAGCGCGGCGGCCGCATCGTCGCCGTCGGCACGACGTCCGCGCGCACGCTGGAGACGGTCGCGGCCCGCTTTCCGGACGGATTGCAGGCTTGCAGCGGCTGGACCGACATCTTCATCTACCCCGGCTATGAGTTCAAGGCCGTGGACGCCCTGCTGACGAATTTTCATCTGCCCAAGTCGACCCTTGTCATGCTGGTCAGCGCGCTGGCCGGCCGCGAGAACGTGCTCGCCGCCTACGAGGCTGCCGTCCGGGAGCAATACCGGTTCTTCAGCTTCGGCGATGCGATGTTTATCTACTAGGAATGGAAGAGTGAACCGTGGCTGTAACTTACGAACTGATCAAAACCTGCAAGCAGACCGGAGCGCGGCTCGGCCGCGTCCACACGCCGCACGGCGTCATCGAGACGCCGGCATTCATGCCCGTCGGCACCCAGGCGACCGTCAAGACGATGAGCCCCGAGGAGCTCAAGCAGATGGACGCCCATATCATCCTCAGCAATACGTACCATCTGTGGCTGCGTCCGGGCCATGAGCTCATCGCCAAGGCGGGCGGCCTGCACCGCTTCATGAACTGGGACCGTCCGATCCTCACCGACAGCGGCGGCTTCCAGGTGTTCTCGTTGAGCAACATGCGCAAGATCCGCGAGGAGGGCGTGGACTTCCGCTCCCATCTGAACGGAGACAAGCTGTTCCTTTCCCCGGAAAAGGCGATGGAAATCCAGAACGCGCTCGGCTCGGACATCATGATGGCGTTCGACGAGTGCCCGCCTTATCCGGCGGAGTACGACTACATCAAGCAATCGCTCGAGCGCACGACGCGCTGGGCCGAGCGCTGCCTCAAGGCGCACGCCCGTCCGGGCGACCAGGGACTGTTCGCGATCGTGCAAGGAGGCATGCATGCCGACCTGCGCCGCCAGAGCGCGGCTGATTTGACTTCCCTTGATTTTCCGGGGTATGCTATTGGTGGTCTGAGCGTCGGCGAGCCGAAGCATCTCATGTACGAGGTGCTGGAGGAGACCGTGCCGCTGCTCCCGTCGAACAAGCCCCGCTATCTGATGGGCGTCGGCTCGCCGGACGCGCTGCTCGACGGCGCCATCCGCGGCATCGACATGTTCGACTGCGTCCTGCCGACGCGCATCGCGCGCAACGGCACGACGATGACGAGCCAGGGCCGCGTCAATATCCGCAACGCCAAGTATACGGAGGATTTCGGACCTTTGGATCCCGAGTGCTCCTGCTATACGTGCCGCAACTACTCGCGCGCTTATCTCCGCCATCTCATCAAGGCGGACGAGACGTTCGGCATCCGCTTGACGACGTACCACAACCTGCATTTCCTGCTGGAGATGATGCGGGGCGTGCGGCAGGCGATCCAGGACGATCGGCTGCTCGACTTCCGCAATGAGTTCTTCACGATGTACGGCCTGCACGACAACGAAAAAGGCTTCTAGAATCCGGCCGAGAGGCCGGATGAATCGACACGCAACTGAAAGGGGTCCTTTCCATGTATCTTGCATCTCAAGCCGGAGGCGGCAACATCTGGACGATGCTGTTTCCCTTCATCCTCATGTTCGTGGTGTTCTACTTCCTGCTGATCCGTCCGCAGCAAAAGAAGCAGAAAGCCCGCAACGCGCTGCTCGGCGCGCTTAAAAAAGGCGACAAGATCTCGACGATCGGCGGCATGCACGGCACGATTGTCGAGCTGACTGACGATACCGTCGTGCTTCGCGTCAACGACACGACCCGCATCACCTTCGAGCGCAGCGCCATCAACACGGTGCTGAACAGCGCCCCGGCTCCGGCAGAGAGCAAAGCGGCCGCGAAGGAAGAGAAGAGCGACAAGGTAGAGCCGGAAGGCACGCTCTAACGCGCGCATCGGCCTGCATCGCCGGCCATGGGGCGGCTTCGGCCGTCGAGGCCGGCGGCTTAAAAAGGACCAAGCTGATTTTCAGCTTGGTCCTTTTTCGCTATTGCGGCTCCTCATGGCCGCGGACGGCCCGCAGCGCGCGCTCTCGAACGAGGCGGCGCAGCTCCGGGGGGCTCAGCGCGGCCGCCCCGGGAGCAAGCGACAGGATGACGCTGGCGGCGTAGTCCATCGTGTCGAAGCGGACTTCGGCCTGCAGCCAGACTTGCGCAGCCGCCGCAGCCGCCTCGTCCGGCTCGCCTGCGGAGCCGTCGGCGGAGACGGTCGGCAGCTCTGCTGCGGCGCTGCCGACGGCAGGCACCGGCGGCTGTCCGGCACAGCTGCCGGATGCCGTGATCGACGCGCCCTCGCGCAGACGGACGGAGCCTTCGTCGACGCTGACGTAGCGCATCCGCTTCAGGCGTGCCAGCGCGTCCGCAGTGACGAGCAGCCCGGCCGTCATCGGCTTCGGCAGCGCCGACTGGAAGTCGGCTACCGACGCGGCCCACCAGGAGGGCAGGTCGAACGTCTTCGGACGCTGGAAAGCTTCCGCCTCGAGCCTTGCTTCAAGCACCCGCGAGACGCGGAACGTTTTGCGGACCGGCTCCTGCGGGGCGGAATCGGGCCGCCCGCTCTCCAGCTCGTCGGCGACGAGATACCAGGAGCTTCCTTTGCGCACAAGGCCGAGCGGACAGGCGAGCCGCTCGCGGGGAAGCGGGCTGGAGGACGGCGCCGCTGGCGCCGGCGATGCGGCCGGCGAGGCGTAGCGGAAGCGGATGCGCCGATCCTGAAGCACCGCTTCCATGAGCAGGCTGAGATGCGGCTGCTCCTTCTCGGCCGCCGTCCAGCCTTCGCCGTCGAGCAGCAGCCTCGACTGCAGCGCGGATGCATGCGGCAGCGAGGCGCTCGGCTGCACCGCCCTGAGCTTCAGCAGCGCGCTCTCCAGCTCCGCCGACCAGCCGAGCTCGTCAGCGGCCGGGCTGCCGGAGGCGAGCAGCAGCGCTCTCCATTCCGCGTCCGTCATGCCGGTCAGCCGGGTGCGATAGCCTTCCATCAGCCTCCAACCGCCGCCGCCGCCCCGCTCGGCGACGACGGGCACGCCTGCGGCGGAGAGCGCATCGAGGTCGCGCTGCACGGTGCGAGGCGATACTTCAAGCTGCCGGGCGAGCTCGCGCACGCTTTTTTTGCCTTCTGCCTGAAGCAAGAGCAGCAGCTCCAGCTGTCTCGTCATGGTTCCAAGCCTCCTTTTCTACATTATATCCTCGTGAATAGGACAGAGGATGGCTTATTCGCAAGTTAGGATGGAAGGGAACGCGAAAAAAGAAGGAGAGTGGTTGGGCATGATATGGAAGCCGGAGCAAGACTTGAAGGGCAGGATCGCGCTCGTTGCCGGCGGCACGAGGGGAGCCGGTAGAGGCATCGCGGAGGCGCTCGGCGAGCGCGGCGCGACCGTGTACGTCAGCGGCCGGACGACGCGCGAGGCGCGTTCGGAGCTGGGGAGGCCGGAGACGATCGAAGAGACGGCGGAGCGGGTCGAGCGGGCCGGGGGCAAGGCGGTCGCGGTCCGCACGGACCATATGGTGCCGGCTCAAGTGGAGGCGCTCATGGAGCGGATCGGCCGCGAGCAGGGACGGCTCGACATTCTCGTCAACGACATCTGGGGCGGGGAGAAGCGTTCCCACTGGGGCAAGCGCTACTGGGAAAGCCCGCTTGACGATGCGCTGGCGATGCAGCGCACCGTCATGGAGACCCACTACATTACCGCTTACCTTGCCGCGCCGCTGCTGGCGCTGTCGGACGGAGCCCTGATCGCCGAGATCACGGACGGCATCGACTACCGCTATCGCGGCGAGCTCGCGTACAGCCTGATCAAGGCTTGGGGCATCCATATGGCGGCAGGACTTGCCGAGGAGTGGAAGGCGGCAGGAGCCGCAGCCGTGTCGCTGACGCCGGGCTTCCTGCGCTCGGAGGAGATGCTGGACCACTTCGGCGTCTCGGAGGAAAATTGGCGCGATGCGGCGAGCCAGGACCCGCATTTCCTCGAATCGGAGACGCCGCTGTTCGTCGGGCGGGCGCTCGCATGCCTGGCTGCCGATCCGCGACGGCAGGAGCTGTCCGGCCGCGCGCTCAGCTCATGGGAGCTGTCGGATCGGTACGGCTTCACGGACCGCGACGGCCGGCGGCCGCATTGGGGGGCTTATTTCGCCACGATCGAGAATGCCGTCCACTGAGCTTCTCTGAGGGTCAGGCAAGCGAAAGCATGAGTCTGCGCAAAAAAGGACCGCGATCATCCCGCACGCGGCGGAAGGATCGCGGTCCTGCTTGCTGCCCATGAACGAGCAAAGCTTCAGCCCTGCACCGTCGGCAGCGGCTTGCGGATCGAGCTCAAGTCGGCGAGCCGATAGGCGAGCGCGACGGAGAAGACCGCCAGGCCGAGGCCGCCGAGCATGTCGGTCAGCCAGTGGATGCCCATGTAGAAGATGGTGAAAATAATGATGGCGGCGTTGATGCCGGCGAACCAGGCCCAGCGGCGATTGCCTGAACGGGCGGCGAGCAGCGCCATCGTGACGGAGATCGACGTATGCAGGCTCGGGAAGCAGTTGTCGAGGCCCGACAGGCCGCGATACATCGACTCGAACGCCGGGAATGCCTCCAGCATGTAGAAGTGGACGTTCGGATCGTACGCCCATACCTCCTTCACCGGGAGAAACAGATAGAACGGAATGGCGACGAGATAATTGATCATCACGGCATAACAGGTCGCCTTGAACTGCCGGCCTGAACGGTCGCGGAACATGTAGATGCCGAGCGAGGCGACGAGCACGCTCTGGAACACGACGATATAAAAGAAGGCAAGAAACGGCGTCAGCCATTCGGCATGGAACAGCTGCTGGAAGTTCTCGACGAAGCGGCCTTCGAAGCTGAAGATGTACGGCGTGAAATCCGGCTGCGGCTTCATCGCCTTTTCGAGCGTGAGCTCGAACTTGTTCAAGAACAAGATGCCCAGCAAAGAGGCGAACAGCAGCAGGTAGCGAGGACGGGTCGCCAAATTGCGGACGAACACCCAGGCCGCCCGCAGCGGATTGCGGCCGGTGCCGAAGCCGATGAGCAGGGCCGAGGTCAGGATCGTATATATCGTGACTTGATTCATGGAATGAAAGATCGCCAATATGCTTCCCCCTAAAGGTCAACCTGATGCGCCGCCGGCCGAGCGGGTCCCGGCAGACGAACGTAAGCAAGTATAGCATATCGGCTTGTTATTTACACGGCTCTCAGTTGATTCCAGATTATTTGCGCAAATTGACGCCGACCATGCCGCCGAAGGCGCCGGCCAGCGCGACGATCAGGAACAGGATGCCCGTGCGCGCCCCGATGCCGGCATCCGCCGCCAGAAAGCTGATGATCAGCACGAGCAGCCCGTAGCCGAGGCCCAGCAGCCCGCCATGGTACCAGCCCTTCGAGCCGCTTCGCTTGCCGGAGGTGAAGCCGCCGCACAGCGCGGCCGCGCCATGGATGCCGAGCGACCATGCCGGCAGCGACGATTCGTTCAGGCTGCCGGCATAGAGGAGCAGCGACAGGAGCAGCGCGCCGAGGGCGAGCCATAACGCGGCGAAGACGAGTCCGGCCAGCATCGGCGAGCCGAGCCTTACTTTAGGTACGGTCTTGATCGGATTCATTCGGATCCCCACCTTCCGAGAGTTCGGTTTATTCCACCATATGGCCAAGCCGGCAGAAATAGTACAAGTCGCGGCATGGCCGCAGTGGCGCGGACCGAGGCAATTGCCAACATTTCGATGCGGCAAGGGCCGCATGGCGGATCGGCGGGAAGGCGACAATAGCCCATGAGCAAGCGCCAGAGAGGGGAGGCGATCCGGTCATGGACCTTGGATCCTTGCTGCTTCGCACGGTTCTGATTTATTTCGTCGTGTTCCTGATCATGCGGCTGATGGGCAAGCGCGAGATCGGCAAGATGAGCGTCTTCGACCTCGTCATCTCGTTCATGATCGCGGAGATCGCGGTGCTCGTCATCGAGGATACGGAAAGGCCGCTGCTGGACGGCATCGTGCCGATGGTCATCCTGATGGCCGTGCAGGTCGGCATCGCCTATATCGGCATGAAGAACCGGCGCATCCGGCTGCTGTTCGACGGCAAGCCGAGCGTCATTATCGCCGACGGCAAGCTCGATCCGGAAGAAATGAAGAAGCAGCGCTACAATCTGGACGATCTGCTGCAGCAGCTGCGGGAAAATCAGATCGCTCGCGTAGCGGATGTCGAGTTTGCGATTTTGGAGACGAGCGGCAAGCTGTCGGTCATACCCAAGGAGCAGGAGGAGAGCGGGGCGGGCGGCGGAAAAGCGGACGAGCAAGGCGGCCAGGACAGCGCGGGCGGCTCCGGCGCGAGCCCCAAGGCAGACGGCGTGCAGCACAAGCCGGTGCAGATGAAGCTGCCGGCCAGCTACCGCTTCGAGACGCTTCCGATCCCGCTCATCATGGACGGCAAGGTGCTCGACCAGAGCTTGGAAAGGCTCGAGAAAAACCGCTTCTGGCTCAAGCAGCAGCTTCGCAAGTTCAATGTGTCGGATTACAAGCAGGTGTTTTTCTGCTCGGTCGACCACAAGGGAGAGCTGTTTGTCGATGTGAGGAAAAAACAATGAGCAGCCGTTTTCCGCGGCTGCTTTTTTTGTCGTAGGGACCGCCTCGTTCAGAACCAGCGTCCGATGCCGGGGATGCGCCGGAGGTCATGCCGGTCGATAATGCCCATGACGGCCATGAGCGCGAGGTAGAGGAGCGCGCTGATCGTGCAGGCGGCGGCGAGGCCGAGCCATTCGAGCGACAGCGGATGATGGGACATGATCCAGCGGCAGGCCGCCCCCATGATGATCATGGCAGCGCCGACCTTGACGAAATCCGGCAGCTTCATGCGAAAGCCGGAAATCCGCAGCACGCTGATGCCGTGCAGCAGCGTGACGAGCACGATGTTGACCGAGATGGCGATGACGGCGCCGTAGATGCCCAGCTCGGGACGCGAGGCCAGCTCGACGATCAGATACAGCTTCACGGCGGCTCCGATCGTCGTGTTGAGCAGCGCCGTGCCCGGCTTGTCGAGCGCCTGCAGCGCGGCTTGAAGCGGCCCTTGCAAATAGATGAAGATGCCGACGGGGGCGAGCAGCGTCAGCAGCGGTGCGATCTCGGCGTGGTCGTACAGAATGCGGCAGAGCGGCTCGGCGAGCAGCCCCATGATGACGACGAACGGAGCGCCGCTGACGAGCGCGAGCCGCAGCGACTGATGCAGCCGCTTGTGGATGGCGGCTCGGTCGCCGCGCGCCGCCGCCGCCGACAGCGACGGGACGAGCGAGACGGACAGCGAGTAGGTGAGGGCGGTCGGCAGCAGCAGCAGCGGGATGATCATGCCCTGGAGCGCGCCGTACTGGGCGGTCGCCGCTCCGGTAGCGATGCCGGCTGCGGCAAGGCTGCGGGCGGTCAGGATGGATTCGAGCAAATACGACAGCGATCCGACGAGCCGGCTTCCGGTGATCGGCACGGACAGCCGGAGCAGCTTGCGCAGCACGGGAGCCCGTCCGGCCGGCAGCGGCTCCAGCGGCAGCGCGGCCCCTTCCGCCGGCATGTCCAGCCCGTCCCGCTCGCGGGGATGCTCCAGACGGTCCTTGCGCGCATGATGCAGCATGACGAGCAGCGAGGCTACCTCGCCGAGCACGGTGCCCATCATCGCTCCGGCCGCCGCCCATTGCAAGCCCATCGGCAGCAGCAGCGCGGCGAGCGTCAGCTGGGCGGCGATCCGCAGCACCGTCTCCACGACCTGCGACTGAGCGGTCGGAATCATGTTCTGCTTGCCTTGGAAATAGCCCCGATAGACGGAGGAGACGCCGATCAGCAGCAGCATCGGCGCCATTACGAGAAACGCCTCGTACACCCGCGGATCGGTCAGCACCCGCGTCGTGATCCATTTGGCCGACAGCAGCATGACGCTCGTCATGATCAAGCCGAGGGCGACGGTCAGCCCCATCGCGGTGCGGAAGATCTGCCGCACCCTTGCCCCGCCTCCCTGGGACTCGGCTTCGGCGACCCATTTGGCGACCGCGACCGGGATGCCGCCGGTGATGAGCGTCAGAAGGACGCCGAGAAAAGGATAGCAGAGCTGGTACAAGCCGACGCCTTCGGCGCCGATGACCCGGGGCAGCGCGATCCGGGGCACGAAGCCGAGGATGCGGTTGACGACGCCTGCGGCGAGCAGGATCATCGCTCCCTTGATGAACGTTTGTTTCGTCATGGCAACCTCTCTTTTCCGCTAGACCGTAATTTGGCTCTGCCGGCGCCTTGAAGATGGCGGCGAGGCGCAGAGCGCGTCCGTAGAGGAGTCTATGCGGACAGGGGGCGGGGGCATGTCTGCCATTTTCAAAAGAAAACAGGCATACCGGCAGGAAAAGGCGCCTCGGTGTCGAAGGGGTACAACTGGAAACGATGACGGCTGGACGATAGGAGCAGCGAGGGAGGCGGCAGGCCGAATGACGGAAATTCATCCCTTCAGGGAGCAGGCGGGCGGGATGTCGGAGGACGAGATCGCGGCAGAGCTGTTCGTCCTGTGCGAGAGCAAGGCGGAGGAGTTCCGCTGGATCGGATACGAATCGGTGACCGGACCGGACATATGGGAGTGCGTGCACGCAAAATATGCCAAGAGCGGAGCGCCGCCGCTGTATCGGCTCGTGAACGACATCCTGTCGCTCAAGCCCCAGCAGCTGATGCATCATCTGACGATGAGCGCCTGGCAGAACCCCTGAGAGCAGGGGTTTTCTTTTTTGACTCCCATTTTAGCGCTCGGTATAATAGATACGATTGAGAACTTAAGGAGGAACATCAGGCATATGAAACGGATGCTGGCATTCCTGCTCATTGTCGTCGTAAGCTTAGGCGTCATTGGTGCAACAAGCCCCGCCCTGCTTGACAAGACTAGACTCGGCCTCGACCTCAAGGGCGGATTCGAGATCCTGTACCAAGCCACGCCCTTGTACGAAGGCGGCACTGTAACGAAGGAATCGTTGAACGAGACGGCCAAAAGCCTTGAAAAACGGGTGAACCAGACCGGCGTCTCGGAGCCGGAGGTCACGACGGAAGGCGCGGACCGGATCCGCATCCGCATCGCCGGCATGGAAGAGAGCAAGGAAGCCGAGCTTCGCGAGACGCTCGTCAAGCCGGCGAACCTGACGTTCCGCAGCGCGCGCGGCTGCAAGGACGGAGAAGGCTACTGCAAGATCGAGCTGACCGGCCAGGACTTCAAGGAGAACGGGGCCGCCCTGCAGCAGAGCGCGCTCAACGAATACGGCATCTCCATCAAGCTCAAGGACGCCTCCAAGTTCGCCGAGGTCACCCGCGAGGTGGCCAAGCTTACCAATGGCAAAAACGTGCTTGCCATCTACCTTGACGAAGAGGAGATCTCCGCGCCGAGCGTACGGAGCGAGATCAACCAAAGCGAAGCCTCCATTACGGGCAGCTTCACGCGCGACGAGGCGATGGCTCTGCGCGACACGATCAACCTCGGCGCGCTTCCGCTGAAGCTCGAGGTCAAATACACCCAGTCCGTCGGCGCGACGCTGGGCCAGAAGTCGCTGGACGACACGATTTTCGCCGGCGTCATCGGCACGGTGTTCATCGTACTCTTCATGCTGATCTTCTACCGCGTTCCGGGCATCGCGGCCAGCGTATCGCTGATCATCTACACGTGGCTGCTGCTGGCGGCGCATATCGCGCTGGACGCGACGCTGACGCTGCCGGGCATCGCGGCGTTCATCCTCGGGGTCGGCATCGCCGTCGACGCCAACATCATCACCGCCGAGCGGATCAAGGAAGAGCTGCGATCCGGCAAGAGCCTGAACAGCGCCTTCCGCGCCGGCTCCAAGACGTCGCTGCGCACGATCATCGACTCCCATGTGACGACGATCATCGCTTCGCTCGTGCTGTTCTTCATCGGCGTCGGCTCCGTCAAGGGCTTCGCGATCACGCTGCTGCTCAGTGTGCTGATCAGCCTCATTTCCAACGTCGTCGTATCCCGCTACCTGCTCTGGCTCATGATCAAGAGCGGACGATTCGCCAAGCCGGGCTACTACGGGGTAAAGGAGAGTGAAATCCGTGCCCTCTAAGGACAAGGACCTGCGCAACTTCAAGGAGTCGAAAATCGACTTCGTCAAATACAGCAAATATTTCTATCTCTTCGCGATCGTCGTGACGCTTGGCGGCATCATCTCGCTCGCCTCGCTCGGCTTGAATTACGGCGTCGACTTCAGCTCGGGATCGAGCGTGGACGTGCAGTCGTCCAAGAGCCTCGAGAGCCAGCGCGCCGAGATCGAGACGTTCCTCACCGAGGGCGGATACGGCAAGCACAATGCGCCGACCTTCGGCCAGGACCGCATGACGATCCGCTTCGACGAAGTGCTGAGCCAGGATCAGGAGAACAAGCTCAAGACCGACCTCAAGGCCAAGTTCGACCCGGCCGCCTCGGTCGAGGTCAACACGGTCGACGTGGAGATCGCCCGCGAGATGCAGTGGAACGCGCTCAAGGCGATGATCGTCGCCAGTATCGGCATCGTCCTCTACATGGCGATCCGCTTCGAGTGGCGCTTCGGCCTCGCGGCCATCGTCTCGCTCGTGCATGACGCGTTCCTCGTCATCAGCATCTTCTCGGTGTTCCGGCTTGAGGTCAACCTGCCGTTCATCGTGGCGATCCTGACGATCATCGGCTATTCCATCAACGATACGATCGTCATCTTCGACCGGATCCGCGAGAATCTGCGCTTCGCCAAGATCAAGTCGCCGGACGATCTGCGCAAGCTCGTCAACGACAGCATCTGGCAGACGATGACACGCTCGATCAACACGGCGGTAACCGTCCTGTTCGCCGCCGCCGCCCTGTTCGTGCTGGGCAGCGAATCGATCCGCCTGTTCTCGCTGGCGATCTTGATCGGCCTGTTCTGCGGCGCTTATTCCTCCATCTTCATCGCGAGCCCGCTGTGGCTGCTCATGAAGTCCAAGTCCAAGCAGAAGCAGGCGCCTGCGGGCAACCCGGCCGCTTCGTAGTCAGGAGGCGCGTCCGATGGCCATCAAGCTACAGCCCGCCGCCGATTCCGGCAAAAGGGGAACCGCTGTCCATATCGGCCTGGCGCTTGCCAAAGGAACGTCGGGAGCGCTGCTCGGCAGCTCGGCCGTGCTCTCCGATGCGTTCCGCTCGGCGGCTGACGCCTGCGGCAGCTACTTGTCGAGCGGAGAAGGGGCCCGGCGCGGACGTTCGGCTCTTTCCCGCCGATGGCTGGGCGGAGCCGAGCATGCGCCGGCCTATCTGTTCTCGATCCTGCTCATGCTGATCGGCCTGGAGCTGGCGATGCTGGCCGTGCAGGATCTGCTTGATCCGCCCGACCTCTATCCGAGGTGGCCCGCGGCTTTTGTCGTACCGGCCTGCCTTGTGATCCGCCTGCTTCTGGTGCGCGGAGCGGCTCCGGCGACCGAATGGCTGTCCTCGATCGCGGCTACGGCCGGGTCGGGAGCGGCATGGGCAGGCGGAGAAAGCGGCATCGAATGGCTGCTGTACATGGATCCGATCGCTTCGGCGCTGATCGCAGCCGTTCTCGTCAGCAAGGGCTACGGCCTCATCATGCAGGCCGGGAGGCCGCGCATCGAGACGCGGCAGGCGGATGACGGCCTGGCGAGCGACCTGATGGAGCTGATCCAGCGCGTCGACGGCGTCGTCACGGTCGAGGCCGTGCAGCCTGTCCACAACGGGGGCAAGCTGGCGGCGGACATCGTCATCAGCGTCAACCCGCGCATCTCCGTGATGGAGGGCTCCGAGATCGCCGGCAGAGTGAGGACGCTCGTGCAGAAGCGCTTCCTGCAGATCGTGGAGATGCGCATCTGCGTGGAGCCCTACAACCCCGGCTATCCGTACAAATCGAACCATGATCCGAATCAGGAGCATATGCCGACCTTATTGCAATAAACAGGTGAGTCGACGCTGCCGCTAAGCGGCAGCGTTTGTTTGCTGGAAAGGCTGGTGACGGATTGATCCCGTCCAAAACCCGCTGGCGCATCCGCGAACTGGATGCGTCCGGCGAAGAAAAAGCCGCCAAGCTGGCGGCGCAGCTGCGGCTGTCGCCGCTGGCGGCGCGCCTGCTCGTCCTGCGGGGCCAGGAATCGCCCGAGCAGGCGGAGCGTTTTTTGCGCGGCGGCGTGGAAGAGCTGCATGATCCTTATGAGCTCCTCGGCATGGAGGCGGCCGTGCGGCGGATCCGCCAGGCAGCCGACGGCGGCGAGCGGGTGCTCGTCTACGGAGACTACGACGCGGACGGCGTATCCTCGACGTCGCTCATGCTCTATCTGCTTCGCGAGCTGGGCATGCGCCATGATTATTATATTCCGCACCGGATGAAGGAAGGCTACGGTCTGAACGTGCCGGCCGTCGAGCGGGCCGCCGAGCAGGGCTTCTCCCTCATCATCACGGTCGACAACGGCATCAGCGCGGTGGAGCCGATCGCGCGAGCGAGAGAGCTCGGCCTGTCGGTCGTCGTGACGGATCATCACGAGCCGCCCGAGTCGCTTCCGGAGGCGGATGCGATCGTCAATCCGAAGCAGCCGGGCTGTCCGTATCCGTTCAAGGGACTTGCCGGCGCCGGCGTCGCCTTCAAGCTCGCTCAGGCGCTGCTCGGGCGGCCGCCGCTGGAGTGGAGCGACATCGCGGCGCTCGGCACGGTCGCGGACCTGATGCCGCTCGAGGACGAGAACCGTTTCCTCGTACGCTGCGGACTCGAGACGATGCGCCGCTCGCCGAAGCCGGGCTTCAAAGCGTTGGCCGAGGCTTGCGGAACCGCGCTCGAATCGGTGACGGCGTCCGATATCGGCTTCCAGATGGGACCGCGCATCAACGCGGCGGGCCGGCTGGAGCATGCCGATGCGGCGGTGCGGCTGCTCGTGTCGGAGGATTTGGCCGAGGCGGCTGGACTCGCCGGCGAGCTGGACGAGCTGAACGTCCGCCGCCGGGCGATCGTCGAGCAGATGACGCTCGAGGCGGAGGAAGCCTGGCAGGAGCGCTGCCGCCGCGCCGACGAAGCCGGCGAGCCTCATCCCGGCGTCATCGTGCTCGCGCGCGAGGGATGGAATCCGGGCGTCATCGGCATCGTCGCCTCGAAGCTGCTGGATCGGCATTTCCGTCCGGCGGTGCTGCTCGGCCATGATCTAGAGACGGGGCTTTGCAAAGGGTCGGCCCGATCGATTCCGGGCTTCGACCTATACGAGGCGCTGAGCGCCTCCAAGCACCTCATGGAGCATTATGGCGGCCATGCGGCAGCTGCAGGCATGACGCTGAAGCATGAGCATCTGGCCGAGCTCGAGCGCGGCCTTTGCCTGGAAGCGGCCCGTCAGCTGCAGCCGGAAGATTATGTGCCGGTGAGCGAGATCGATCTTGTCTGCCTGCCGGAAGAGGCGTCGCTGAAGACGATCGAGCAGCTGGCGCTGCTGGAGCCGTTCGGCAGCGGCAACCCGCTGCCGAAGGTGCTGCTGCAAGGAGCGAGGCTGGCCGAGCTGCGAACGATCGGCAAGGACCAGTCCCATCTCAAGCTGTCTCTCGGCAAGCCGGGAGCCTCCGCGCTGGACGCGATCGGCTTCGGCCTGGGCGGGCTGTCCGAGCAGCTGGCAGGCAGCTCGGCCGCCGACATCGTCGGAGAGCTGAGCGTCAACGAGTGGAACGGCCGGAAGCGTCCGCAGCTCATGATCCGCGACCTTGCCGTCCGGCAGCCGCGCGTATACGATCATCGGGGCACGCGCGATCCGCTGGCGCTCGTCGCTCGGCTAAGGGAGCGGCTGCTCCGAGAAGGCGCGACAGGAGCGGTCATCGCATCGCCTGCGAGACTGCAAGGGCCTTTGCGGCAAGAGACCGCCGCCGCCGCTTCCGGCGCGGCAGGCGGCTTCCGCTGCTGCGACCCCGCCGAGCTGCCGGCAGGCGGCTTCGGCTGCCGCGAGCTGGCGCTGCTGGAGCCTCCGTCCTCGTGGGCCGAGCTGGAGGCTGGCCTGCGCCTCACGCCAGGACTCGCGGCTGTCCATCTGCTTTATCCGAAGCAGCAGCCGGCCGGCGCCGATTGGACCGAGCGGGAGCGGATGGGCCAGCTTTACGCGCGCCTGCGTCGCCTGGCGCCGCTGCCTGGCGGTCGCGCCGAGGCGGTACGGCAGCTCGCGCAGCAGGCGGGCTGTCCTAGCGCCGCGGCCGCGCTCGCGCTGGCCGTATTCACGGAGCTGGGTTTCCTTCGGGAGGAGGGCGGCGCGCTTGCGCTGGAGCCAGCTCCCGGCCGGCGGGAGCTGACGGAGTCGGCCTCCTGGAGAGCGGCGCGGGAAGAAAGCCGGCTGGCCGCTCTTCTTCAGGACAGTCCGGAGGCGATCAGCGCCTGGCTGTCGCAGCTCCGACCGGAGCTTCAAGCCGAATCCATTTTGAATTGAACAAAAGGAGATCAACGACCATGAATTATAAAGACTATATCCGCGTCATCGAGGACTTCCCGCAACCGGGCATCCGCTTCAAGGACATCACGACTCTGCTCGGCGACGGAAAAGCGTACCGCGCGGCCATCGAGGACATGAAAGCCGCGCTCAAGGACAAGCAGATCGACCTGATCGCCGGACCGGAGGCGCGCGGCTTCGTCATCGGCGCTCCGCTGGCGCTGGCGCTCGGCGTCGGCTTCGTGCCGATCCGCAAGAGCGGCAAGCTGCCAGGCGAGACCGTCGAGGCTTCCTATGACCTGGAATACGGCAAGGACAAGCTGGCCATCCACAAGGATGCGATCGCGCCGGGACAGCGCGTGCTGATCGCCGACGACCTGCTGGCGACCGGCGGCACGATCGCGACGACGATGGACCTGATCCGCCAGGTCGGCGGCGAGGTCGTCGGAGCCTCGTTCCTGATCGAGCTCTCCTACTTGAACGGACGCGAGAAGCTGGGCGGAACCGATGTTTTCTCGCTCATCCAATATTAATTATTTCTCAGGAAATAATGACGGCCGGCCGGGACGATTCCCGGCCTTTTTTGGTTTTCGGCGGACGAACAGGCCGCAGTGTGAGCCGAGCCTTTCTCCAGGTGAAGCCGGGGAAGCAAGTTTGGGAAACGAACAAGCCGCAGCGCGATCCGAGCCTTTCTCCGGGCGGTCTGGAGAAGCGAGAGAGGTGGGACGAACAGGCCACAGCGCGATCCGATCCTTTCCCAGGTGAAGCCGGGGAAGCAAGTTTGGGAAACGAACAAGCCGCAGCGCGAGCCGAGCCTTTCTCCGGGCGGTCTGGAGAAGCGAGATAGGTGGACGAACAGGCCGCTGCGCAAGCGAGCCTTTCCCAGGCGGTCTGGAGAAGCGAGATAGGTGGGAGGAATAGGCCGCAGCGCGAGCCGAGCCTTTCTCCGATTCCACTGGAAGCCGGATGCCCTGATTTTCTGACCTCCTAGGCGGAGGCCATCCGTCTTCCAAGAGGACCGCTGCCGCTTCTCCGAAAGGCATCGGCCCCCTCCGCTCTCCTCGTCCCACAGCCAGCCTTCCCCCTTTTTTAGGGGGTGAACCGTCTCCCGCATACCTGGGAGACGGCAGCTCGCTCGGCACGCGGCAGCATGAACGGCCGCTGCGGAAAGAGCCAGCAAGCAGCCCCAGCTTGCTGGAAATGACCCAGACTGCAACGACTTGGGCGCATCGGAGTTGCGCGGAAAAACCGAGTAACTCGGACAAGCGGAGGCCGAACGGATGGAGTTGCGCGGAAAAATCGAGTAACTCGGGCAAGCGGAGGCCAAACCGGTCGGAGTTGCGCGGAAAAACCGAGTAACTCGGACAAGCGGAGGTCAAACCGGATGGAGTTGCGCGGAAAAACCGAGTAACTCGGACAAGCGGAGGCCGAACGGATGGAGTTGCGCGGAAAAACCGAGTAACTCGGGCAAGCGGAGGTCAAACCGGATGGAGTTGCGCGGAAAAACCGAGTAACTCGGGCAAGCGGAGGCCGAACCGGATGGAGTTGCGCGGAAAACCGAGTAACTCGATCAAGCGGAGGTCAAACCGGATGGAGTTGCGCGGAAAAACCGAGTAACTCGGGCAAGCAGAGGTCGAACCGGTCGGAGTTGTGAGGTCAAATCAGTAACTCCGGTAGGCAGGCGTGTCGGTTGGAGCCCAAAAGACGGACTTGTGAGCCGCTGTAACCCGAATTATTCGGGTTAGAGTCCCAAAGACGGGCTGGTTAATCGCTGTAACCCGATTTATTCGGGTTAGGGCCAAAAAGACGGGCTTGCGAGCCGATGTAAGCCGATTTAATCGGGTTGGAGCTTGAAAAACGGGCTTGAGAGCCGATGTAACCCGAATTATTAGGGTTAGAGCCCAAAAGACTGGCTGATTAATCGCTGTATCCCGATTTATTCGGGTTAGGGTCAAAAAGACGAGCTTGTGAGCCGCTGTAACCCGATTTTTCCGGGGGTTCAGCTCGTTATAGAAGCTTTCGAGGGTTCCGGAGATTGCGATCAAAGAAATCCTGTGTGCATGGAGATCGGAATGAGTCTCTAAGAAGCGGAGCGGGGGCGGGTTCGGCATTAGCGTCTAACCGATTGTACGGTGACGGGGCTAACGGTGCTGAGCGAAAGCACCGAGCCTATCGTCGAATCCAAAGAGCGAAGCGGACGGGGGCTCGTGGAGAAACGGCAGCTGTTCCCTTGGAGGGCGGATTCCTTCCTTTTTGGAAAATAAAATCAAAGGAATCTGGACTCCAGGGAGATCGGAACGAGTCCCCGCTCCGCGAAGCGCGAGTCGGCTTCAGCGTCAATCGCCTGCGAAGCGGGAATCGGCTCAGCGTCAATCGCCTGCGAAGCGGCAGCCGGATTCAGCGTCAGTCGCGGCTGAAGCGCGAGCCGGTTTCAGCACATCTACCTACGTCGGCATCCTGTCTGGGATTGTCGAAAAGCGTCTGCCGGGCAGCGAGTTGACGGACGCCGCATGATGGGGGCATAATAAGAGTTAAACCAATTTTCATAGGTACGGGGACACGGCTGGAGTCGAATCCTGACACTCAGAAAGGGACGTTCCATGGGCATAGACCAACTACTCGCTAAGGCGTCAACTTATATGAAGGAACAGGATCTCGCCCGAATCAGGGAGGCCTATGTTTTTGCCGACCAGGCTCACTTCGGCCAAGTGCGCAAGTCCGGGGAGCCTTACATCCTCCATCCGGTAGCGGTGGCGGAGATTCTCGTGAACATGCAGATGGACGTGACGTCGATCATCGCGGCCCTGCTTCACGATGTCGTCGAGGACACGACGGTGGAGGTCGAGCAGGTGAGAGCGCGCTTCGGCGACACCTGCGCGATGCTTGTCGACGGCCTCACCAAGCTGGAGAAGATCAAGTTCCGCTCCAAGGAGGAGCATCAGAACGAGAACTACCGCAAGATGTTCGTCGCGATGGCGCAGGATATCCGGGTCATTCTGATCAAGCTGGCCGACCGGCTGCACAACATGCGGACGCTCAAGTTCCAGTCGGAGGAAGCGCAGCGGCGCATCGCCTACGAGACGCTGGAGATTTTCTGTCCGATCGCGCACCGGCTCGGCATCTCGGCGATCAAGTGGGAGATGGAGGATACCGCGCTTCGGTACCTCAACCCGCAGCAATACTACCGGATCGCCAACCTCATGAAGAAAAAGCGCGCAGAGCGCGAGGACTTCATCGGCCAAGTCATCTCGCGCATCAGCGAGAAGCTGGACGAGATGGGCATCGAGGGCGACATCTCCGGCCGCCCCAAGCATATTTACAGCATCTACCGCAAGATGACGATGCGCAACAAGCAGTTCAACGAGATCTACGACCTGATGGCGATCCGCATCATCGTCGACAACATCAAGGACTGCTACGCCACGCTCGGCATCATCCACACGCTGTGGAAGCCGATGCCGGGCCGCTTCAAGGACTATGTCGCGATGCCCAAGGCGAACATGTACCAATCGCTCCATACGACCGTCGTCGGTCCGAACGGAGAGCCGACCGAGGTGCAGATCCGCACCTGGGAGATGCACCGGACGAGCGAGTACGGCGTCGCCGCGCACTGGGCCTACAAGGAAGGCACGGCGCCGGGCGGCAACATCGAGGACAAGATGAGCTGGTTCCGGGAAATTCTGGAGCTGCAAAACGAGGCGGAGGACGCGTCGGAGTTCATGGAGTCGCTCAAGATGGACTTTTTCTCCGATCTCGTCTTCGTCTTCACGCCGAAGGGCGAGGTGATCGAGCTGCCGGCCGGCTCGGTGCCGCTCGACTTCGCCTACCGCATCCATACCGAGGTCGGCAACCGGACGATCGGAGCCAAGGTCAACGGCCGCATCGTGCCGCTCGACCATAAGCTCAAGACCGGCGACATCGTGGAGATCCTCACGTCCAAGCATTCCTACGGGCCGAGCCAGGACTGGATCAAGCTCACCAAGTCTTCACACGCACGGGCCAAGATCAAGCAGTGGTTCAAGAAGGAGCGCCGCGAGGAGAACGTCGTCAAAGGCCGCGAGGCGCTCGAGCGCGAGCTGCGCAAGCTGGGCCTGGAGCCGTCGGCGTGGATGACCGAGGACAAGCTCATGGAGGCCGCCTCCAAGTTCAGCTTCCACGATCCCGAGGACATGATGTCGGCGATCGGCTTCGGCGGCATCACGGCTGCGCAGATCTGCACCAAGATGACCGAAAAGATGCGGCGGGAAGCCGAGGCGGCGCAGCAGATCGAGCTGACGAGCGAGCCCGTCGAGATGAAGTCTCCGGGCACGCGCAAGAAGGCGGCTACGGGAGGCGTGACGGTCAAGGGCATCGACAACCTGCTCGTCCGTTTCGCCCGCTGCTGTAACCCGGTCCCGGGCGACGCCATCGTCGGCTATATCACGCGCGGGCGCGGCGTCAGCGTGCATCGCAGCGACTGTCCGAACATCCCGATCGAAGAAGGCGGAGAGGACGCCGAGCGCGTCATCGAGGTCGAGTGGGAGGAATCGGCGGAGTCGAACTACAGCGTCGACATTGAGATTACCGGGTACGACCATCGCGGGCTGCTCAACGAGGTGCTGCAGGCGGTCGCGGAGTCCAAGACGAACATCTCCGCCGTCACCGGCCGCACCGGCCGCAACAAGATGGTCATCATCCACATGACGATCCTCATCCGCAACATCGAGCATTTGCAATCGGTCGTGGAGAAGATCAAGCGCGTCAAGGACATCTACTCCGTCCAGCGCATCATGCAATAAGAGGAGGCGGCATGCCGTGAAAGTAGTCGTGCAGCGCTGCTCGTCGGCTCACGTAGCCGTCGACGGCGAGACGACGGGCCGCATCGGGCGGGGACTCCTGCTGCTCGTCGGCCTCACCCATGAGGACGGCGAGGCGGATTTGCGCTGGATGGCCGACAAGATCGCCGGGCTGCGCATCTTCGAGGACGAGTCCGGCAAAATGAACCTCAGCGTCAAGGAAGCGGGCGGCGACATCCTTTCGGTGTCGCAGTTCACGCTTTATGGCGACGCCCGCAAGGGCCGGCGGCCGAACTTCATGGCGGCGGCCCGCCCGGAGCAGGCGGAGCCGCTGTACGAGGCGTTCAACGAAGCGCTGCGCTCAGCCGGACTCAAGGTCGAGACCGGCCGCTTCGGAGCGATGATGGACGTGGCGCTCGTCAATGACGGGCCGGTCACGCTGGTGATCGACAGCAAGGAGTAAGTCGGATCGAACGGCCTCCCCGGCGACGATTAAGTCCGGGCGGGCGTGGCAACACTACTTATCGGAATGGTTCGCGGTAATCGTGGCTCAATTTTCGAAAGGAAGTGCATGTCATGCGAGTGGGACGCAAGCAGCTCGTGCTGGGCGCCGCGGGGCGCCGTCTGCTGCAGGCCGAACGGCGGGAGGCGCTGCTGCTGGAGGAGCTGGAGGAGGATCTCGAATTCGCGGAGGACTGGGCCTGCTCGGCACCGCTGCCGGAACGCAAGCAGCCCGAGCCTGACCGCCCTTGACCGTTTTGTCATCGAATTGTAATCCGACCGGAACGCTGCCTTAACATAAGAGGGCTATACTGAACCTCGACCCCCTTTTTAATAGGTTCACCTGTTGCCCGGAGCTGCCGCTCCGGGTCCTTTTTTTGCCGGCGGCGCCACGCTTCTTGACTTGATCCCTGCAGCGCGGTAGAATGGTGGAAATTCACTCATATGACTTCGATGATGGGAACGAGTAGTTCAGCGCACGTACGCAGAGAGGGACGCCGTTACGGCTGCAAGCGTCCTTATGGTGGCTGAAGGAAGGACATCCCGGAGAACGGTCGGCGAACGAGGAACGAAAGTAGCCGATCGCGTGTGGCGGGCGTTAACCGCATCGGAGCGGACGCGCGGGCTGGCCATGGCCTTCGCATTCGGAATCAGGGTGGCACCACGGGAGATACAGCTCTCGTCCCTGGCGACATGTCGTCGCCGGCGGACGGGAGCTTTTTGCTGTTCCGCAGCGCGGGGACGCAAACGACGCAAGACGCAAGCGATGCAAGAGAGACAGGAGGGGCGCTACATGAAATTTCAAAAAATGCCGGGCACGCAGGACCTGCTTCCCGGAGCGGTCGAGCGCTGGCAGCTCGTCGAGGCCAAGGCGCGGGAAATTTGCCGACGCTTCAACTTCCGGGAAATCCGCACGCCGATCTTCGAATCGACGGATCTGTTCCGCCGCGGCGTCGGCGAGACGACCGACATCGTCGAAAAGGAGATGTACACGTTCGAGGACCGCGGCGGACGCAGCCTGACGCTCCGTCCGGAGGGCACGGCGGGCGTCGTGCGCGCCTACGCCGAGAACAAGCTGTACGGCGAGCCCGATTTGACTAAGCTGTATTACATCGGTCCGATGTTCCGCTACGAGCGCCAGCAGGCGGGCCGCTACCGCCAGTTCCACCAGTTCGGCGTGGAGGCGCTCGGCTCGGCGGAGCCTGCGCTCGACGCCGAGGTGATCGCGCTCGGCTACACCTTCTACACCGAGGTCGGACTGCGCGGCGTGCGCGTCGAGATCAACTCCGTCGGCACGCCGGAGGTGCGGGCGGACTTCCGCGCCAAGCTGCTCGGCTTCCTCGAGCCGAAGCGGCAGCTGCTCTGCAAGGACTGCCAGTCGCGCATGGACCGCAACCCGCTGCGCGTACTCGACTGCAAGGTCGATCAGGCGCATTTCGAAGGCGCGCCGTCGATTCTCGACAGCCTCGACGAAGCATGCGCGGACCACTTCGCCAAGGTGAAAGCGGGCCTCGACGACATGGGCATCCCGTACGAAATCAATCCGCGCCTCGTGCGCGGCCTCGACTACTACACCCACACCGCCTTCGAGTTCAAGGCGGAGGGCATCGGCGCGATCGACACGATCGGCGGCGGCGGCCGCTACAACGGCCTCGTCGGCGAGATCGGCGGACCGGATCAGCCTGGCGTCGGCCTCGGCCTCGGCCTCGAGCGCACGGTGCTCATCCTCGAGCATCAGCAGGGCGAGGCTTCGACGGCGCAGCCGCTGGATGTCTACCTGGTCGCTCTCGGCGAGGCGGCCGAGCGCGAAGTGTCCCGGCAGCTGCACGCGCTCCGCGCGGCAGGACTGTCGGCGGATCGCGACTACCAGGGACGCAAGATGAAAGCCCAGATGAAATCGGCCGACCGCTACGCCGCCCGGTTCACGGCGATCCTCGGCGACGACGAGCTGGCGCAAGGCCAAATCGCGCTCAAGCGAATGGATACGGGCGAGCAGCGGATGGTGCCGCTCGGCGAGCTGGCCGCGGCAATCCAGGGCGAATAGCGCAATCATGCAGAAATTACCGACAAGGAGTGGGGATTAATGAGCAGCATCATTCATTGCGGACGCCTGAGCAAGGCGGACGTAGGCAAGACCGTTGAACTGAAAGGATGGGTGCAGCGCCGCCGCGACCTCGGAGGCGTCCTGTTCATCGACCTGCGCGACCGCACGGGCATCGTGCAGATCGTTTTCAACCCGGACTTCTCCGGCGATGCGCTGGCAGTCGCCGACCGCGCGCGCAGCGAGTACGTGCTTGCCGTCAAGGGCAAGGTCGTCGAGCGGGACGAGGAAACGCGCAACCCGAACCTGGAAACGGGCGAAATTGAAGTGCGCGTCACCGAGATCGAGGTGCTGAACGCGGCCAAGACGCCGCCGTTCCCGATCGAGGACGGCATCGAGGTCGACGAGACGCTGCGCTTGAAGTACCGCTATCTGGACCTGCGCCGTCCGGAAATGCAGCGCACGCTGCTGCTCCGCTCCAAGGCGGCCAAAATCTTCCGCGACTTCCTCGACGGCGAGCAGTTCGTCGAGGTGGAGACGCCGATCCTGACCAAGAGCTCGCCGGAAGGCGCACGCGATTACCTCGTGCCGAGTCGCGTGCATGCGGAGGAATTCTTCGCGCTGCCGCAGTCGCCGCAGCTGTACAAGCAGCTGCTCATGGTCGGCGGCATCGAGCGCTATTACCAGATCGCTCGCTGCTTCCGCGACGAGGACCTGCGCGCCGACCGCCAGCCGGAGTTCACCCAGGTCGACATCGAGACGTCCTTCCTGAGTCAGGACGAGCTGCTCGCCATGATGGAGAGCCTCGCCCAGCGCCTGTTCAAGGAGACGATCGGCGTCGACATCCCGGCTCCGTTCCAGCGCATCACTTACGCCGACGCCATCGACAAGTACGGCTCGGACAAGCCGGACCTGCGCTTCGGCCTGGAGATCGAGGACATCACGGACATCGTCTCGACGAGCGACGTCAAGGTATTCGCCAGCGTCGCGGCGGGCGGCGGCGTCGTGCGCGCGCTCAACGCCAAGGGCTGCGCGGGCTGGAGCCGCAAGGAGCTCGACGACCTGCAGCCGTTCGCGGCCCGCTACGGCGGCAAAGGCCTGGCCTGGATCACCGTCAAGGACGGCGAATGGCGCGGACCGATCGTCAAGTTCCTAAAGGCCGAAGAAATCCAGGCGCTCACCGAGCGGCTCGGGGTGGAAGAGGGAGACCTGCTCACGTTCTCCGCGGACAAGAAGAAGGTCGTCGCCGACGTGCTCGGCAACCTGCGCCTGAAGGTCGGACGCCAGCTCGGCCTGATCGACGACTCGGCGTACAAGTTCGCCTGGGTCGTGGACTTCCCGCTGCTCGGCTGGGACGAGGAAGCGAAGCGCTACGTGGCGGAGCATCATCCGTTCACCCGTCCGAAGGACGAGGACCTGCATCTGTTCGAGACCGATCCGGGCGCGATCCGCGCGCAAGCGTATGATCTCGTGCTGAACGGCTACGAGGTCGGCGGCGGCTCGATGCGGATCTACAAGCGCGAGGTGCAGGAGCAGATGTTCCAGGCGCTCGGCTTCTCGATGGAAGAAGCGCATGACAAGTTCGGCTTCCTGCTGGACGCGTTCGAGTACGGCACGCCTCCGCACGGCGGCATCGCGTTCGGCTTCGACCGCCTCGTCATGCTGCTGACGAATCGCAGCAACCTGCGCGAGACGATCGCCTTCCCGAAAACGGCCAGCGCGACCGACCTGCTCATGGACGCTCCGGCGCAGGTCGACCTTGCCCAGCTGCAGCAGCTGCACATCCGCACCGTGCCGAAGCCGGGCTCCAAGCCGGCCGCGCCGCAAGGCGGCCAGCCGGCCGAAGCGGCAGCAGGGGCCCCGGCCCAAGGCTAGCCGCCAGCCGCGGACAAGACGCAACTCGCCCGAAGCGGCGGCAAGCCCGCTGCTTCGGACCATAGCACGGCCGCCAAAGCCGCACCGGCTCCGGTGCGGCTTTGGCATCGCCCGCGGGCAAGATAACCCAAGAGGAAAGGAAGGCGAAAGCCATGTTGAACCAATTTTCCCGCACCGAGCTCGCGTTCGGTCCGGAAGGCATCGACGTCATGAAGCGCAGCACGGTCGCCGTGCTCGGCATCGGCGGCGTCGGCTCGATCGCCGCGGAGGCGCTCGCGCGCACCGGCGTCGGCCGGATCATCCTGATCGACAAGGATGTCGTCGACATCACCAACATCAACCGCCAGATCCACGCTTTGACGACGACGGTCGGCCAGCCGAAGGCGGATCTGATGCGCGACCGCATCCAGCTCATCAACCCGGAGTGCGAGGCGATCAGCCTGCGCATGTTCTATACGGAGGAAACGTACGAAAAGCTGTTCGAGTACCCGCTCGACTACGTGCTCGACGCCTCCGACACGATCTCGTACAAGGTGCATCTCATCAAGCAGTGCCTGGAGCGGAACATTCCGATCATCTCCAGCATGGGCGCGGCCAACAAGATGGACCCGACGAAGTTCACGGTGACGGACATCTCCAAGACGCATACCGATCCGATCGCGCGCGTCGTCCGCCAGAAGCTGCGCCGGGAAGGCGTGCGCAAGGGCGTGAAGGTCGTCTTCTCGTCGGAGATGCCCAAAAAGCCGCGCGAGGACGTGACGCAGCGGATCGTGCCGGACAACGCGCCCGAGATCCGCAAGGCGCAGCAGCCGCCGGCGAGCAACGCGTTCGTGCCGCCGGTCGCCGGCCTTATCATGGTGAGCGTCGCCGTGCGCGACCTGCTGGAGAAGAACGGCATCGAGGTGTAGGCGGGGGCATGCGGGCCGGATGCCGAACCTAAACGGTTTCATCCATTCGCATCTAGGTTAGGTCAATGTCATATATTTTGGGAATAAGCCTATTTTGGGTCAGGTATATTGACATTGACCTTGTGAGGAAGTACCATCGTTCTAATACCCTGCGGGAAGGTGATGGACGATGGAGATGAGTTTGATGCGCCGCTTGCCTAAGATCGAGCTTCATTGCCATCTGGATGGAAGCGTGCGTCCGGCGACGGCGGCCGAGATCGCGGAGGAGGAAGGAATCGAGCTCAGCTGCGCCGATCTGCGCGAGCTGACCGGCCGGATGACGGCGCCGCCTTCCTGCTCGAGCTTGGTCGAATATCTGGAACGGTTCGAGCTGCCGCTGCTGCTCATGCAGACGCGCTCGGCGCTGAGGCGGATCGCCTATGAGGCGGCGGAGGATGCCGCGCTCGACAACGTCCGCTATCTGGAGGTGCGGTTCGCTCCGCAGCTGCATACGCGCGGTGGCTTGTCCGTAGACGAGATCGTCACGTCGGTGGCGGCGGGTCTGGCGGAGGCCGAGGCCAAATACGGCCACTGCGTGCGCATGATCCTCATCTGCATGCGCCATCACGGCCAGATGGACAACGAGGAGGTCGTGCGCGCCGCCAGCCGGTTCATGCCGCTCGGCGTCGTCGGCGTCGATCTGGCGGGCGACGAGGCCGGCTACCCGAACGAGCTGCATGCCGAGGTGTTCGAGCTGGCGCATCGGCTCGGCCTGCCGATCACGATCCACGCCGGCGAGGCGGCCGGAGCGTGCAGCATCCGCTGCGCGGTCGAGAAGCTGCGCGCCCGCCGCATCGGACACGGCGTCCGCCTGCGCGAGGACGCGGAGGTGACGCAGCTCATCCGCGAGCGCCGCATCCCGCTCGAGCTGTGCGTCATCAGCAATGTGCAGACCAAAGCGGTGCCGTCGATGGATCTTCATCCGATCCGCGACTACCTCGACAGCGGACTGCTCGTGACGGTCAATACGGACAATCCGACGGTGTCGGGCACGAACCAGACGCGGGAATACGAAAATCTGGCCCATCGTTTCCGCTTCTCCGAGCGGGACATCAAGAAGGTCGCGCGGCATGCGATCGAGGCCGCTTTCGTCGACGAGGAGCGCAAACGGCAGCTGAAGGCGAGCTTCGAGCGCGAATGGCAGGAGCTCGGCCTGACCGCCGCGGAGGCGCAGGCCTGACCTGCGCTTCCACGGCGTGCACGCAGCCGCAGACGCGCCGGCGTCGCCCCGAGCCGGCGAGCCGTGGCGGTCCGGGCTGCGGCAATCGTAGCTGAAGACGAAGCAAGCAACGATGCCGAACGGCGACGCAGCCGACATAAGACGAGGCGGACGCGAACCGATGTCATCAAGCTCAGGCATGACGGGGCTTGATGACATCGGCCTGCTGGCCGCCTCGTCTTTTTGCCATGCCCGCCCGCGCGTCTTCGGACGCGCAAGCGAACGTTTGTACGCCGAAGCCGCGGTATGGTACACTTTCAGGAGACATTTTTATGAACCGAGGTGGCAGGCATGGACTTGTTCGACTACAAGGAAGAGGAGCGGCAGCCGCGGGCAAGGCTGCTGGCCGATCGGATGCGGCCCCAGACCCTCGACGAATATATCGGCCAGGAAGACGTCGTCGGCCCGGGCACGCTGCTGCGCCGGGCGATCGAGGGCGACCAGGTCAGCTCGCTGCTGCTGTTCGGTCCCCCCGGCAGCGGCAAGACGACGCTCGCCCACATCATCTCCCGCCGGACGGAGGGCGAGTTCGTCAAGCTCAACGCCGTCGACGCGACGGTCAAGGACGTGC
Organism: Paenibacillus sp. FSL W8-1187; assembly: GCF_037965485.1. Lineage (NCBI taxonomy): Bacteria > Bacillati > Bacillota > Bacilli > Caryophanales > Paenibacillaceae > Paenibacillus > Paenibacillus sp. FSL W8-1187. The sequence continues at coordinate 3,859,872 of NZ_CP150181.1, read as the reverse complement.
GCGACGTCATCGAGCGGGCCAAGAGCTCCAAGTCGCTCTACGGGCGCAAGACGATCCTGTTCCTCGACGAGGTGCATCGCTTCAACTCCTCGCGCCAGGACGCGCTGCTGCCTGCGGTGGAGCAGGGCATCATCATCTTCATCGGCGCGACGACCGAGAATCCGTTCCACTCCGTCAACGGAGCCTTGCTGTCGCGCTCGACGCTGTTCCGGCTGCATGCGCTGGAGAGCGGGCATGCGCTGGAGGCGATGCGGCGCGCGATCGCCGACAAGGAGCGCGGGCTCGGCTTCATGAAGCTCGACGCGCGGCCCGAGGCGCTGGAGCATATCGCCGGCATGGCGGGCGGCGACATCCGCCGCGCGCTCAACGCGCTGGAGCTCGCTGCGGTGACGACGCCTTCCGAGCCGGACGGCACCGTCGTCGTCACGCTCGAGGTCGCCCAGGAGTCGATCCGCAGCCGTGCCGTGCAGGCTGACGAGTCGACCCAGTACGACGTGCTTTCGGCCTTCCACAAAAGCATCCGAGGCTCCTCCGACGCGGCGCTCTTCTGGTTCCTGTACGCCGTCGAGAAGCTCGGCATGGATCCGATGGTGTTCATCCGCCGCCTCATCGTCGCCTGCAGCGAGGATATCGGCCTCGCCAACCCGCAGGCGATGCTGCAGGCGGTCGCCAGCATGGACGCCTACCACAAGATCGGCTGGCCCGAGGCGAAGTACAACGTCGCGCAAGCGATCCTGTTCGCGGTCGAGAGTCCCAAGTCCAACGCGACCGCGCTCGCCATCGGCAAGGCGATGGCCAAGATGGACGCCGTCGGCACGGCGGAGGTGCCGCTGCATCTGCGCGATACCCACTACAAGGGCTCGCAGCAGCTCGGCCATGTCGGGTACCAATACCCGCATGACTTTCCCGGCCACTACGTCGACCAGCTCTACTATCCCGAGCGGCTGGCCGGCTCGACCGTCTACGAGGCGACCCGCCAAGGCATGGAGGACAAGATCCGCCACAACCAGCAGCAGCGCCGATCGGCCCCAAGCCAGCGTCGCTGAAGCGTAGCTCAAGCCGGCTGATCCCGGCCGACCTATTGCATCGACCCCGGAGGCTTCAGTCCCGGCCCGTCGCCCACCCAGGCGGCGGGCTTTTTCGCATGACCAGGCGGCAGGCCATTTCGCATGAGGATAGCCTTCTCCGAGCTGCGCGGAAAAACCGAGCAGCTCGGCTCGGATGTGTGGTCGGATGAGGGAGTTACGCGGAAAAACCGAGTAACTCGGGTCGAACGAGTGCCCGAACGGGGGAGTTGCGCGGAAAAACCGAGTAACTCGAGTCGGAAGTACGGTCGGATGAGGGAGTTGCGCGGAAAAACCGAGCAGCTCGGGTCCAACGTGAGCCCGAACGGGGGAGTTACGCGGAAAAACCGAGCAGCTCGGATCGAATGGGTCGAAAAAATCGGGTTACAGACTGTTGGGAGGCGTGTTGGTGAGGCAGTAAATCGAAAAAAAGGATTACAGGCTGACCAGAGGCACGATAACCGAATTGCTCGGATGTGAGGAGAGCCAAACGGGTGCAATCGGGTTGCGAATGGCAAAGCAAAGCGGCGGGGAGGAGAAACCGGGGGGCGAAGCGGACGGGGGCTCGTGGAGAAGCGTCAGCGGTTCCCTTGGAGGGCGGATTCCTTCCTTTTGGAAAATAAAATCAAAGGAATCTGGGCTCCAGGGAGATCGGAACGAGTCCCCGCTCCGCGAAGCGGGTTCCGGTATCGGTGTTCTCCCGCTCTGCTAAGCGGGTTCCGGTTTCGATGTTCTGCGACGAGAGGGAATTGGTTTCCCGCTCTGCGAAGCGGGGGCTCCGGTTTCGGTATTCTCCCGCTCCGCGACGAGAGAGTGCCGCCATCGGCCTTCGTCCAGCCGTAAAATTGCCGCTTAACAGCGACAATGTTTAGAGTTAAACTATATAGAGGTGTAACACTTGCGATCCCCTGTCATATTCATAACGGGAGAGGAATCGTCGGCTCTAAAAGTTTCCCTAACTCAACATAGATGTGCGTGCGCAAAAGGAGAGATGAGCGATGAAGAACGAGCGAGCGGTCGGAAACGAAGCGGCGCTGGAATCAGGCGGCTGGAGAAGAAGCGGAGGGGAGCCGTCGCTCGCCGAAGCGAACCGCAGTCTCCAGGTGCCGAGGAAAGGAAGCTGGCTGCGCAAGCTGCTCGCCTTCATGGGACCGGGCTATCTGGTCGCCGTCGGCTACATGGATCCCGGCAACTGGGCGACCGATCTGGCGGGCGGCTCCTTGTTCGGCTACACGCTGCTGTCGGTCGTGCTGCTGTCGAACCTGATCGCGATGGTGCTCCAGTCGCTCGCCGGCAAGCTCGGCATCGTCACCGGGCGCGATCTGGCGCAAGCCTGCCGCGACCACTACAGCAAGCCGGTCGCGCTGATGCTGTGGGCGCTGTGCGAGCTGGCGATCGCCGCCTGCGACCTGGCGGAGCTGATCGGCACGGCGATCGCGCTCAACCTGCTGTTCGGCCTGCCGCTGCTGTGGGGCGTCATCCTCACCTCGCTCGACGTCATGCTCGTGCTGCTGCTGCAGAACAAGGGCTTCCGCTACATGGAGGCGCTCGTCATCGTGCTGATCGGCACGATCGGCGGCTGCTTCCTGCTGGAGCTGATCTGGGCGCAGCCGGTCGTAGCCGACGTCATGAAAGGCTTCGTTCCGTCTGGCCAGATCGTGTCCAACCCGGCCATGCTCTACATCGCGATCGGCATCCTCGGCGCGACGGTCATGCCGCATAATCTGTACCTGCACTCCTCGATCGTGCAGACGAGGCGCTTCGAGCAGACGCCGCTGGGCAAAAAAGAAGCGATCCGCTTCTCCACGATCGACTCGACGATCGCGCTCGGGCTGGCGCTGTTCATCAACGCCGCGATCCTGATCGTCGCCGGAGCGGTGTTCCACACGAGCGGCCATACGGACATCGCCGAAATCGGCGACGCCTACCGGCTGATGGCGCCGCTCATGGGCGGCGCGGCAGCGAGCGTGCTGTTCGGCGTGGCGCTGCTCGCCGCCGGCCAGAACTCGACGCTGACCGGCACGCTCGCCGGCCAGATCGTCATGGAGGGCTTCCTCGGCTTGCGCATGAAGCCTTGGCTGCGGCGGCTCATCACCCGCCTCATCGCGCTCGTGCCGGCCGTCATCGTGACGGCGCTCTACGGCGAGAGGGGCACGACCGAGCTGCTCATCTTCAGCCAGGTCATCCTGTCGCTGCAGCTCAGCTTCGCCGTCTTCCCGCTTGTCAAGTTCACGAGCGATCCGCGCAATATGGGCGAATTCGCCAACCGTCCGCTGCTCAAGGCCGTCGCCTGGAGCTGCGCGGCGCTGATCGCGGTGCTGAACCTGTATTTGCTCGCGATGACCGTGGGCGGCTGGTTCTGATCCTGCAAAAGGGCGGAGGCAACAGAAAAAAACAGCATGCAGTTATTTTTATCTTGAATGAACGTTCCAAAACTGCTATAGTCGAAACATGGCCAGATCGAAAACTTTTGATGTTGATGCCGCTCTTGACGCCGCGACGAACGTGTTCCGCCAATACGGATTCGAAGGCACGTCAGCGCAGATGATTGTTGATGCGATGGGAATCGGTCGCCAGAGCCTCTACGACACTTTCGGCGACAAGTGGCAGCTCTATTTGACAGTAGTCCGTCGTTATGCCGTCTCGGAGAGCAGCGCGCATCGTGCAGCACTGGGTCAGGGGGAGCGCGCGGTCGACGGAATCCGGGCGATGCTCCACCGGGTCGTTCGCGAGGCCTACACTCCTTGTCTCGGCGTCAGCTCGATTGCCGAATTCGGATGCTCGCGTCCCGAGCTCACGGCGGTCAATGCTGCGGCCGAGCGCGAGCTTCGCGCCGTCATGATTGAAAGCATCCGCAAGGCGCAGTCCGAAGGTGATATCGCCGAAGGACTCGATCCCGATCAACTGGTGACTTTCCTCATTGCAAGCATCTCAGGCATTCGGCTTGCGGCTCGTGGCGGAGCTCAGCCGAATGATCTCGCCAATCTTGGCGAAATGGCGCTTCGGATAGTACGATAGCCATTTTTTTTTGCTAATAACGGAACGATCATTCAAAAAAGGTGATGACGATGAAAGCGATTGTAATGAATGGGGTCGGCGAAGCCGACCGACTTGAATATGTGGAGCGCCCTGATCCCATGCCCGGAGTCGGAGAAGTACGGATTGATGTCGCTGCTGCTGGAGTCAATTTCATGGATATCGGTGTCCGGCGCGGGAGCGCATGGGTGGAAATGCCCAACCCGAAAATTTTAGGCGTGGAGGGCGCGGGGCGCATTGAGGCGGTTGGAGAAGGCGTGACGGACTTCGCTGTCGGAGACCGCGTGGCATGGGTCTTTGTGCCTGGCAGCTATGCCGGGAAGCTGGTCGCGCCTGTCGATTCGCTCGTTCGCATTCCAAACGCCATCGATGACCGAACTGCCGCTGCGGTCATGATGCAGGGGTTGACCGCCAGCCACTTCGCCACCGACTTCTATCCCGTACAGGCAGGCGACTCCGTGCTCGTCCATGCGGCGGCTGGCGGCCTCGGCCAGCTCCTCACCCAGATCGTAAAGCTGCGCGGCGGCACGGTAATCGGTCGCGTATCCAGTGAAGAAAAGGCTGAAGCGGCGCGCAAGGCCGGCGCCGATCACGTCATCGTCGACAGGGAAGGAAAGTTTGCTGAGCAAGTACGCGACCTGACTAACGGCGAGGGCGTGCATATCGTCTACGACGGATCCGGTCCAACGACATTTGCGGGGTCGATGGCGGCTCTGCGCCGTTCGGGAACGTTCTGCTGGTACGGACCCGTTCTCGGCGGTCCCGGCTCGTTGGATATCATGAGCTTGCCGAAAAGCATCAAGCTGGGCTATGCCGTCTTCACCGACCACATTCCCACGACCGCGCTGCTGCGTGAGCGCGCCGCGCGCCTTTTCGATTGGATTGCTCAAGGCAAGCTGAACATTGAGCTCGGCGGCGTTTATCCGTTGACAGAAGCTGCGAAAGCTCACCGTGAGATGGAAAGCCGCCGGACAACCGGCAAGCTCCTCCTCATTCCCTGACAAGCCTGAAGCTTGAATATTGCGGCTCCTCCGTCCATACACATAGAGATAATCGACTTGAACTGGAGGAGGTGCGCCCGACTTCCGCATCCGTCAAGGAGCGGAAGAAGGGAAGAGCGTGTCCGACGACCCCTTGCCGCTCGGCATCAGCTTGCTGCTTATTGTGCTTCTCGTTTTCCTGAACGGCTTTTTTGTCGCCGCGCAGCTCGCGATGGTGAAAGTACGCGGTAGCCGCATCAGCGCTCTCGTCTCCGAAGGCAACGGTAAGGCGCGGTTCGCCTCCCGCCTGACCGGCAGCCTCGATTCCTTCGTCTCCGTCTGCCAGCTCGGCATTACGCTCGCCTCGCTCGGCCTCGGCTGGGTCGGGGAGCCGGCCGTCGCGGCGCTGCTCGAGCCGCTGCTGCTGCGCTTCGGCTTCGGCGGTCCGGCGGCCGGGACCGTCACGTTCGTCGCCGCCTTCGGCTTCATCGCCTTGTTCCACATCGTGCTCGGCCAGCTCGCTCCCAAGACGCTTGCCATCCGCCAGGCCGAAAAGGTGACGCTCTGGACCTCGCGCCCGCTTATCCTGCTCCACTCGCTGCTCTATCCCGTCATCCGCGTGCTGGACAGCATGGCCGGCCGGCTGCTGCGCTGGAGCGGACTCGAGCCGGCTTCCGGGCCGGAGCCGGCGCATAACGAGGAGGAGCTGCGCCTGCTCATGCAGGAGAGCCGCAGGAGCGGGCTGATCGATCCGGCGGAGCTGACGCTCATGGACAATATTTTCGACTTTGCGGATACGCAGGCGAGGGAGATCATGATTCCGCGGACGGACATGGTCTGCCTGTTCGTGGACCGTTCGCTGGAGGAGAATAAAGCCGCCGCCCTGCAGCGCATGTTCACACGCTATCCGGTATGCGACGGCGACAAGGACGACGTGATCGGCTTCGTCCACATCAAGGACCTGCTCCGCGCGGGCATGCAGGCGACCGACCTGCACGGCCTGATCCGTCCGGTGGCGGCGGTGCCGGCGTCGACGCGCATCCATGCGCTGCTGGCAAGGATGCAGCAGGACAAGGCGCAGCTCGCGATCCTGATCGACGAATACGGCGGCACGGCGGGGCTGGTGACGCTGGAGGACATCGTGGAGGAGATCGTCGGCGACATCACCGACGAGTTCGACGCGGAGCGGAGCCTGCGCGATACGGGCAGCTGAAAGGCCGGCCGAAGGCAGGCAGCAGCCTGCCCTCGGCGCCAGCCAGGGCGTCGGCAGTCAGCATTCAGCAGTCAGCAGTCAGCATTCATAAGGCTGTTTCGGGCATCCGTCCCTTCTGGACGTCCGAATCAGCCTTTTTCGCGGTCCATGCGGCGGAGGCAGGCCGCCAGCCGATCCCAGGTCTGGCTCATGCCTTCGACGACGCCGAGCTTGAGCGAGCGCTTCAGCGCCTGGGAAGAGACGAACTCGGCGCGGCTCGCGAGCCGGGTGCGGCCGCCTTCCTCCCGGAACTCCAGGGAGACGAGCAGGCCCTGTCCCTCGGGCACGGCTCCGGACTCGTCCGCGGCGTAGTCCTCGTAGACGAGCCGCTCGTTTTCCTGCAGCTCGCGGTAGACGAACTTGCCCCAAGTCTTCCGGCTGCCGTCCTCGGCTGCAAGCCCGTAATGCCAAAAGCCGCCCGGCTGCAGCTCCATGCGGCTCTCCGCCACCGTCCAGCCCTTCGGCCCCCACCACTCGCGGAGCAGCTCCTCCTCCGTATAGGCCCGGTACAGCTGCGAGGGCGAGGCCTCGAAAGCCCGCTCCAGCAGCAGCGTGTTTCCTTTAGCCTTGGAGACGACCGCAGGCGCCGGTTTTCGTTTCAACATCAAGCATCGATCCTCTCTGTCGCTTCAATTGAATTCTATTATGGGGGAGAGCGCCCGGCCATTCAAGGCGCCTATGCCGAGCCGCGTCCGTATTCCGGCGTCCGCATGCCGCGGAAGGCGGGGCTTCGCGACTGCCGCGCCGGCGTCGCTCCCGCTCACGGACAAGCGGCATCCTCTCGACGTCGCTGGCCAAAAAAACAAAAAGGGCGAATTCCCTTGCACGGTTCCGTCCGCGCCGCAGGAACAGCCTGCACCCCAATCTGCTTCTCGCAATCCATCATCCATAAATGCCTCGCGATTTCCTTTGATTCGGTTCAAATCGAGTTCACATTCGAGGGTTATGCTTGCAGCGAACGATAACCAGGGAGGATGAACAACGATGAAATCCAATCCAGCCAGCACGAGCGAGTGGGCGGTCGAAGCGCGCGGACTCGTGAAGCAGTTCGGCGACAATCGGGCTGTCGACGGCGTGGACCTGAAGGTGCGCGCCGGCTCGATCTATGGCGTGCTCGGCCCGAACGGAGCGGGCAAGACGACGACGATCCGCATGCTCGCGACGCTGCTGCGCCCCGATGCGGGCGAGGCGCGCATCTTCGGCGTCGACGTGATGCAGAAGCCGCAGCAGGTGCGGCAGCTGATCGGCGTGACGGGACAGTACGCCTCGGTCGACGAGTCGCTAAGCGCGACCGAGAATCTCGTAATCTTCTCTAGGTTGCTCGGTCTTGGCCGCGCCGAGTCGCGCCAAAAGGCGGCGGAGCTGCTGGAGGAATTCGGCTTGACCGAAGCGGCCAAGCGGCCGCTCAAAAACTTCTCCGGAGGCATGCGCAGGCGGCTTGATCTGGCGGCCAGCCTGATCTCGCAGCCGCCGCTCATCTTCCTCGACGAGCCGACGACGGGCCTTGATCCGCGGACGCGGGCGCAGATGTGGGACACGATCCGCAGGCTCGTCAAAAGCGGCTCGACCGTGCTGCTGACGACGCAGTATCTGGACGAGGCCGACCAGCTGGCTGACCGCATCGCGGTCATCGACCGCGGTCGCGTCGTCGCCGAGGGCACCGGAGACGAGCTGAAGGCGTCGGTCGGCAGCTCGTCGCTCCATCTGCGCGTGACGGATCCGGGCCAGATCGCGACCGCCCGCGAGACGGTGGAGCGCGTGCTTCAGACCCGCTCCAGCGCGACGGCGGAAGCCGGGCGGATTACCGCTCCGATGGCGGAGGCCGGCCAGGTGACCGACCTGCTGATCGCCCTGCGCGGCGCCGGCGTCGACTTGGCGGAGATCAGCGTGCAGAAGCCGACGCTCGACGAAGTGTTCCTGACGATAACCGGCAGCGGACCGGCGGCTACGGCGCCGGACGCGTCCAGCGCCAACGAACGAATGGAGGCTAGAAACGCATGAAGACCGAAATTGCGCCGGCAGGCGCTTCCAGGCGGATCGTCCAGCGGGGCGGCATCGTCCAGGCCTTCCGCAACTCGCTGACGATGGCGTACCGAGGGCTGCTCAAGATCAAGCGGACGCCGGAGCAGCTGTTCGACGTGACGCTGCAGCCGATTCTGTTCACGCTCATGTTCACGTACATTTTCGGCGGCGCCATCTCCGGCGACGTGGCCAGCTATTTGCCGGTCATCATCCCCGGCATCCTCGTGCAGACGGTCATCGGCACTTCGATCGTCACCGGCGTGCAGCTGCGCGAGGATATGGACAAAGGCGTGTTCGACCGCTTCAAGTCGCTGCCGATCGCGCGCATCGCGCCGCTCGCCGGCTCGCTCCTCGCCGATACGGTGCGGTATACGATCGCCACGGTGCTGACCTTCGTCATGGGCTATCTGATGGGCTACCGTCCCGAGGGCGGCCTCGGCTACGTGGCCATCGCCGCCGTGCTCGTCATCGTCTGCTCGTGGGCGGTCAGCTGGATCTTCGCCTTTTTCGGCGTCATCGCCCGCAGCGCCTCCAGCGTCCAGGGCATCTCGATGATCGTGCTGTTCCCGCTGACGTTCCTGTCCAACGCGTTCGTGCCGGTCGAGACGATGCCGGATTGGCTGCAGTGGTTCGTAAAGTTCAATCCGGTCTCGCATCTGGTCAGCGCCGTGCGCGATCTGGCGAACGAAGGGACGCTCGGGGCCGAGGTCGGCTGGTCGCTGCTCGCCGCGGCCGCCATCGTCGCGATCTTCGCGCCGCTGACAGTGAAGGCGTATATGCGCCGCACTTGAGGGCTTGAGCGCCGGCGTGCTCGAACCGTCCTGTGGCTTATTCTTATTCGGGCGGAAAACATTTAGGGACACCCTTCTAGAACGGGCTCGCTGAAGCTGATCGGCGCTAGGGAGCGCCGGTCAGCTGAAGGAAAGTCGGCGCTCCCTAGCGCCGCAGCCAAGGAGACACGCTTGCTGAAGGAAAATCGGCGCTAGCAATCGCCGCAGCCAAGGAGATGCGCTCGCTGAATTGCTGCACGACGAAAAAGGGTCTGTCCCGAAGGTCATCGACGATGACCGGGGACAGACCCTTTCCATTCTCGGCCTGAACCGGCGGATCCAAGGCAGAAAAGTGCCTTGGATCCGAAATCTCGGCCTGAACCGACGGATCCAAGGCAGAAAAGTGCCTTGGATTCCGAATCTCGGCCTGAACCGGCGGATCCAAGGCAGAAAAGTGCCTTGGATCCGAAATCTCGGCCCGAATCGGCGGATCCAAGGCAGAAAAGTGCCTTGGATCCGAAATCTCGGCCCTAATCGGCGAATCCAAGGCAGAAAAGTGCCTTGGATCCGAAATTTCGGCCCTAATCGGCGAATCCAAGGCAGAAAAGTGCCTTGGATCCAGAAATCTCGGCCTGAATCGGCGAATCCAGGGCACAAATGTGCCTTGGATTCCCGATCTCGGCCTGAACCGAAAGATCCAAGGCAGAAAAGTGCCTTGGATCCCCATTCTCGGCCTGAACCGACGGCTCCAAGGCAGAAAAGCGCCTTGGATTCCCAATTCCGGCATCATTCCCGGCCGTCCCGCCGCCTCCGTCAGGCGCGGCCGGACTCCGCGAACGTCCGCTCGTCGACGAGCGACACGGTCTCGATCGTGCCGCCGCCGAGGCAGCGCTCGCCGTCGTAGAACACGACGGCTTGCCCGGGCGTGACCGCCTTTTGCGGCTGGTCGAACACGACCTCCGCGCCGCCGTCCGGGCCGAGCCGCAGCGTGACGCCCTGATCGGGCTGCCGGTAGCGGAACTTGGCCGTGCAGCGGATGTCGCCCGCCGGACGCTGCGGGTCGATCCAGTTGACCTCGCTCGCGGTCAGCGAGGAGGAGTACAGGCGCGGATGCGCGTCGCCCTGCACGACGTAGAGGATATTCGCCTCCAGATCCTTGTCCGCCACGAACCACGGCTCGCCTGTGCCGGAGCCGCCGATGCCGAGGCCCTGGCGCTGGCCGAGCGTGTAGTACATGAGCCCGTCATGCCGGCCCTTGGTCTCGCCGGTGCGCAGATCGACCATCGGCCCGGACTGGGCCGGCAGGTAGCCGCTCAGGAACTGCTTGAAGTTGCGCTCGCCGATGAAGCAGATGCCGGTGCTGTCCTTCTTGCGGGCAGTCGCGAGGCCGTTCTCCTCGGCGATCCGGCGCACCTCGGGCTTCGGCAGATGGCCGATCGGGAACATCGCCGAGGCGAGCTGCTCCTGGCTGAGCTGATGCAGGAAGTACGTCTGGTCCTTGCCGGCGTCGATGCCGCGCAGCAGCGTCGTGACGCCTTCCTCGTCGCGGACGACGCGCGCGTAATGGCCCGTCGCCAAATAGTCCGCGCCGAGCGACTTGGCCTTGGAGAGGAACTCGCCGAACTTGATCTCGCGGTTGCACATGACGTCCGGATTCGGCGTGCGGCCGCGGCGATACTCATCGAGGAAGTACGAGAATACCTTGTCGTAATACTGGCGCTCGAAGTTGACCGTATAATAGGGAATTCCGATCTGCTCGCAGACGCGCCGCACGTCCTCGGCATCCTCGTCCGCGCTGCAGACGCCGTTCTCGTCGGTCTCATCCCAGTTCTTCATGAAAATGCCGATGACGTCGTAGCCTTGCTCCTTGAGGAGAAGGGCGGTCACGGACGAATCGACTCCGCCGGACATGCCGACGACAACCCGCTTGGAGCGGTTGCTTTCCTGCGCTGCCATAGTAATCCACCACCTTGACAATCTGGAGCCTTCCCTGCTATTCTGACAACTTGTGTCCGTCCCTGCCGCTGACGGCCGGGCGGGAAGAGTTCTCCCATTGTAGCACAACGGAGCCTAGAGTTTCATCCGATGATGAATTTCTGGCGGCCGAACGCCGAATTTAGCGGACGTACAGCCCTGAACTGTGCTAACATATCAGTATTATGGGAATACCTTGATTTAGTTTGTCGACCAATCAGGGAAAGAGGTGCAGCCATGAAAATTTCTACGAAGGGCCGGTACGGCCTTACCATTATGATGGAGCTTTCCGCCAAGTTCGGAGAAGGTCCGATCTCGCTCAAGAGCATCGCCGAGAAGAATCAGCTGTCGGAGCACTACCTCGAGCAGCTGATCGCTCCTCTGCGCAACGCCGGCCTCGTCAAAAGCATCCGCGGAGCCTACGGCGGCTACATCCTGTCCAAGGACCCGGACACGATTACGGCCGGCGACGTGATCCGCATCCTCGAAGGGCCGATCTCGCCGGTCGACTTCACCGAGGAGGACGATCCGGCCAAGCGCAACCTGTGGCTGCGCATCCGCGACAGCATCGCCGAGGTGCTCGACTCCACGACGCTGCTCGACCTCATCCAATATACGGACAAGAGCGAAGCCGACAGCTATATGTTCTATATTTGATTCCGATTCGAGAAAGGTCTTGAAACGCGATGGAACGGATCTATTACGACCATGCCGCCACGACCCCGCTGCATCCCGAAGCCGCGCGGGCGATGCTCGAGGTGCTGCAGGGGCCTCCGGCGAACGCCTCGAGCCTGCACAGCTTCGGGCGCGACGCCCGCAAGCGGGTGAGCGCGGCGCGGGACGCGATCGCCGCCACGATCGGCTGCCGTCCGGATGAGCTCGTCTTCACCTCCGGCGGGACGGAGGCGGACAACTACGCGCTGCGAGGCGTGCTGGAGGCGCAGGCCGCGAGCGGCAAGCGCCATCTCGTCACGAGCGCGGCCGAGCATCATGCCGTGCTCAAGGAATGCGAGCGGCTGCAGCGCGGCGGCTGGCGCGTCACCGTGCTGCCCGTCGACGGCGACGGTCTCGTCTCGCCCGATCAGCTGCGCGACAGCCTGAGCGACGATACCGGGCTCGTGAGCATCATGTACGCCAACAACGAGACCGGCGTCCTCCAGCCGATCGCGGAGCTGGCGGCGGCGGCGCAGGAGCGCGGGGTGCCGTTCCATACCGATGCGGCCCAGGCGTACGGCAAGCTGCCGATCGACGTCGCCGAGCTGCCGATCTCGCTGATGACGCTCTCGAGCCACAAGATCAACGGCCCCCAAGGAGTCGGCGCGCTGTTCGTGCGCCAAGGCACGCCGCTTGCGCCGCTGCTCGTCGGCGGCTCGCAGGAGCGCAAGCGGCGGGGCGGCACCGAGAACGTCGCCGCCCTCGCCGGCTTCGCCCGCGCGGCCGAGCTCGCCGCGCGCGAGCGGGAGCGCCGCGCGGCCGCGATGGAGCAGCTGCGCGAGCTGTGGCTGCGCAGGATGGCGGAGGTTACGGACGGAGCGGCCGTCCTGCTCGGCCATCCCGAGCGGCGGCTGCCGGGCATCGTCAACCTGGCGATTCCCGGCTTCGACCGGGAGTCGCTGCTGATGAATCTCGACCTGGCCGGCATCGCCGCCTCCGGCGGCTCCGCCTGCACGGCGGGCGCGCTGGAGCCTTCGCATGTGCTGCAGGCGATGGGCGTGCCGGAGGAGCTTTCCGGCTCGGCGGTAAGATTCAGCTTCGGATTGGGCAATACTACAGAAGAAATGGAGCTTGCGGCCGAGCGCGTTGAAACTTTTCTCGGCCGTAATCGTAAATCTTCTTAGGAGGCGCTTTGCGTGCCGAATGCCGCCGACCGCATGCTGAAGCTGCAGGAAGTCATCGGGCAGCCCGCCTTTTTCGCCGCTTCCGGCGCCCGCGCCGGCAAAATCCGCGACGCCTGGTTCGACGAGCACTGGACGCTGCAGGGCTTCGTGCTCGACGGCTGGTGCTGGCGGCCGGGCCATGCCCGAACCGTGCTGTGGGACGACGTGCTCGTCTGCGGCGCCGACTGCGTGTTCCTCCGCTCGGCCGAGTCGATCGGGGTGAGGCGCCTGAAGTCGCTGCCGCGCTCGTTCCTCGGCGGCTGCGTGCGGCTCAAGGAGCTTCCCGTCGTCACGGCGGAGGGAGATCAGCTCGGCCGGATAAGCGATGTTTATTTTGACCCGAATCAGGGTACACAGGTAGTAGGCTTTGAACTGACGGACGGATTTGTCTCAGACCTTAAGGACGGTCGGAGATGGCTGAGAGCGCCCCGGGATCCGGATGTCTTCTTGTTAGGGGAAGATGCGATTGTCGTCCCGCCGCTGGACGAGAGTGCCCTGGAGCGTGTCGCAGCTTCCGATCCGTAATGTAGGGAGAAATGAATCGATGAGCATGAGATGTCCCAACTGCAATTCCCGAGATATCGGCAAGATCGGCTCGCATCAGTTTTACTGCTGGGGCTGCTATATCGAGCTGACGGTCAACGGCGATAAAATGTCGGTCTATCAGGTCGAGGAGGACGGAACGCTCAGCTCGCTGGACGATCTGTTCTTCGAGGACGACATCGCCTCGTCCGAGATCCACGCGAACTGAAGCAGGCCGACCGAGATATCGGGAGCTGCGCCCCTGACGGATTTCCGTCAGGGGTTTTTCCTGTCCGTCGAAGCGCGAAGCGCGGCAGCGGACAGGCAAGGTATGGGAGCGGCGGAAGCCGCATATACTTTAACGGACCTGCCGGGCAGACAGGCTCTCCAGCAAGCTTGGACGGTCCCGGCTTTCGGACAGCGGATGCGAGAGGGGAGGGGCTGGGATGGAAAAATGGACGCAGAACCGGATGCTGCTCGGGCTCGTCTACGCGATCCTCGGCCTGCTCGCCCTGTTCCTGCTGCTGCTGCTCAAGCCGCTGCTGCTGACGGTATACCGCTTCGCGAGCGCCGTGCTGACCCCGTTCCTGATCGCGATGGTCATCGCCTACGTGCTTCACCCGATCGTCAGCCTGCTCAGCGCCAGGCGGGTGCCGCGCTCGCTTGCCGTCCTGCTCATCTACGCCGTGTTCTGCTCGGCGCTCGCCGTCATCCTCATGAACCTGATCCCGATGGTGACCGAGCAGGTGCAGGAGCTCGGGGAGCATGCGCCGGAGCTGACGATGCGGGCGCAGAGCCTCGTGCGGGACTTCAACCATACGTCGTTCCTGCCGGAGAGCTTCCGCGAGGCGATGATCCGCGCGCTCGCCGGGCTGGAGAAGCGGCTCGCGGAATCGACGACCGACTTCATCAACAACATCGGCTCCATGCTCGGCGCCGTGTTCTTGTTCTTCATCATTCCGTTCCTCGTGTTCTATATCCTCAAGGACTTCGAGGTGATGGAGCGCGCGGTCATCGCCTGCGTGCCCAAGTCGCATCGCAAGCCGGTCGTCCGCATGCTCAAGGACATCGACGAGGCGCTCGGCAGCTACATCCGCGGGCAGTTCCTCGTCTGCGTCATCATCGGCCTGCTCGCTTACGCCGGCTATGCCATCATCGGGCTGCCCTACGCGCTGCTGCTCGCCTCGATCGTCGCGGTGACCAACGTCATTCCGTATCTCGGACCGTTCATCGGAGCGGCGCCCGCGCTGCTCGTCGCCTCGACGGTTTCGTTTAAAATGATGCTGCTTGTCGCCGTCGTCAATACGGCGTGCCAGATCCTGGAGGGGAACGTCATCTCGCCTCAGGTCGTCGGGCGCACGCTGCATATCCATCCGCTCATGATCATCTTCGCGCTGCTCGTCGGCGGCCAGCTGGCCGGCATTCCCGGCATGATCCTCGCCGTGCCCGTGTTCGCGGCGCTCAAGGTGATCCTGCAGCATGTGTTCGCGTATTACGTGCGGCGGCGGACCGTGTAAAGCGTTTTTGCAACCTCGCCAAGGCTCCTATAGCCGGCAGAGCAATCCAACCGCTTCCAGTCGCGTCCGTCCGCCCATACAAATTGACAATCCTGCCGCTCTATCCTATAATCGGCGGTATATGGCCGAAATACGTCCCGCTGGGGCGAGGCCGCATAGACACAGCGTTGATGGGATGCCAAGTAGGGCGCAGCCCGGCAATCAGAGAACGGATTCCTTTCGGATGGAGCGCCGAGCGCCCGCCGGACGGCTGCGAGAATCCGCCTGCCGAAGAGCGTGCCGAAGCTGATCTCGGAGCGTGGATCAACTCCACCGGCCGCCGGAGCCGTTATCTGCCGGATCGAGGAGATCGCTGCCCGTCCGCACATCGCGGAGCCGGAGCGATAACCAGGGTGGTACCGCGAGTTCAATCGTCCCTGTCGGCAGACAGGGGCGTTTTTTGTTTTTCACATTCCGCGATAGGAAAGGTTGGATTTGTCATGAAAGCAGCAGAAATCCGCGCCAAGTGGCTGAAATTCTTCGAAAGCAAAGGACATAAGGTCGAGCCGAGCGCCTCGCTCGTGCCGCATAACGATCCGTCCCTGCTCTGGATCAACGCCGGCATCGCGCCGCTCAAGCCGTACCTCGACGGCCGCGAGATTCCGGACAATCCGCGCATCACCAACGCGCAGAAGTGCATCCGCACGAACGACATCGAGAACGTCGGCAAGACGCGCCGCCACCAGACGTTTTTCGAGATGCTCGGCAACTTCTCCATCGGCGACTACTTCAAGGACGAGGTCATCGTCTGGGCGTGGGAGTTCCTCACGTCGAAGGACTACATCGGCTTCGATCCGGAGCGCCTGAGCGTGACCGTGCATCCGGACGACGAGGACGCGTACCGGCTCTGGAACGAGACGGTCGGCCTGCCGGCGGAGCGCATCGTCAAGCTGGACGGCAACTTCTGGGAGATCGGCGAAGGCCCTTGCGGCCCGTGCACCGAGATCTTCTACGACCGCGGCGAGCAGTACGGCAACGATCCGTCCGATCCGGAGCTGTATCCGGGCGGCGAGAACGAGCGCTACCTCGAGGTGTGGAACCTCGTCTTCACGCAGTACAACCTCAATAAGGACGGCAGCTACACGCCGCTGCCGAACAAGAACATCGATACCGGCGCCGGCCTCGAGCGCTTCGCCTCGATCCTGCAGGACGTCGACTCCAATTTCGACACCGACCTGTTCCTGCCGATCATCGAGAAAACCTGCGAGATCGCAGGCGTGACGTACAAGGACAGCGTGGAGAAGGACATCGCGCTCAAGGTCATCGCCGACCACGCGCGCACGGTCGTGTTCGCCGCAGGCGACGGCGTGCTGCCCTCCAACGAGGGCCGCGGCTACGTCATCCGCCGCCTGCTGCGCCGCGCCGTCCGCTACGGCAAGACGCTCGGCGTCGACCGTCCGTTCCTGTACCGCCTGACCGAGACGATCGGGGACATCATGGGCGTCTACTACCCGGAAGTCGTCGCGAAACGCGAGTTCATCGAGAAGGCCATCCGCAGCGAGGAGGAGCAGTTCCACCGCACGCTCGAAGGCGGTCTCGGCCTCTTGGAGCAGTTGGCCCGTGCGGCCAAGGCGGAAGGGCGGACGGAGATCGGCGGCGAGGATGCGTTCAAGCTGTACGATACGTTCGGCTTCCCGTTCGACTTGACGGAGGACTACGCCAGCGAGAACGGCCTCGGCGTCGACCGCGGCGGCTTTGACCAGGCGATGGAGGCGCAGCGCAGCCGCGCCCGCGCGGCGCGCCAGGAGACGGGCGGCATGAGCGTGCAGGGCGGCGCCCTGTCGGAGTTCACGGAGCCGAGCGAGTTCATCGGCTACTCCCGCCTCGTCGGCGACGCCGTCGTCACCGGCATCGTCCTGGACGGCGAGCTTGTCGACATCGCCGGCGAAGGCAGCCGCGTGCTCGTGCTGCTCGACCGCACGCCGTTTTATGCCGAGAGCGGCGGCCAGGTCGGCGACAAGGGCCTCCTGCAAGCGCCGGGCCTGAAGCTGCAGGTCGAGGACGTCACCAAGGCGCCGCACGGCCAGCCGGTCCATCATGCGCTCGTCGTCGAAGGCGCGCTGCGCAAGGGCGGCCAGGTGGCGGCCGAGGTATCCTCCTCCTCGCGCGGCGACACGGTCAAAAACCATACCGCGACGCATCTGCTGCACAAGGCGCTCAAGGAAACGCTCGGCGGACATGTCAACCAGGCCGGCTCCCTCGTCGAGCCGGACCGGCTGCGCTTCGACTTCTCCCACATCGGCTCGATCTCGGCCGCGGAGCTGGCGGAAATCGAGCGCCGCGTCAACGAGCAGATCTGGGCCGGCACGCCGGTCGTGATCGAGAGCAAGCCGATCGCCGAGGCGAAGGCGATGGGTGCGATGGCGCTGTTCGGCGAGAAGTACGGCGACGTCGTGCGCGTCGTGCAGGTCGGCGACTACAGCATCGAGCTGTGCGGCGGCTGCCATGTGGAGAACACGTCGCAGATCGGACTGTTCAAAATCGTAGGCGAGACCGGCATCGGCTCGGGCGTACGCCGCATCGAGGCCGTAACCGGCCGCAGCGCCTACGCGTATCTCGAAGGACGGCTCGAGCTGCTGGAGCAGGCGGCGAGCCTGCTGAAGGCTGGCGCGGCCGACGTGCCGCGCCGCCTGGAAGCTCTGCTCGGCCAGGTGAAGGAGCTGCAGCGCGACAACGAATCGCTGCAAGGCAAGCTGTCGCGCATCGAGGCGGGCCAGCTGGAGAGCGGCGTCAAGAATGCGGGCGACGTCTCCGTGCTGGCGGCTCAGGTGAGCGCGCCGACGATGGACGCGCTGCGCGGCATCGCCGACGAGCTGCGGCTCAAGCTGCCGGCGGCGGTCATCGCGCTCGGAGCTCCGGCGGACGGCAAGGTCAACCTTGTCGTATCGGTGCCCCAGGAGCTCGTCAAGAAGGGCTTCCACGCCGGCAAGATCATCAAGGAAGCGGCAGCCGCTTGCGGCGGCGGAGGCGGCGGCCGTCCGGACATGGCCCAGGCGGGCGGCAAGGATCCGTCGAAGCTCGGCGAAGCGCTGCGCCTTGTCGAAGAACTGGTTCTCGCCCAGGCAAATGTGATATAGTGAGGATGTATCTTTAATCGCGCCCTTACGATCCGGGCCAGAGGAAAGCGAGGTGCTGGCGGTGAGCTCCATGGACAAGACAATGAAGTTCGACGTGGTTGCAGACGGTCCTGAGGCTTCCTCCAAGGAGATCCTGCTGACGGTGTATGACGCGCTGGTCGACAAGGACTACAATCCGATCAACCAGATCGTCGGGTATCTGCTATCCGGAGATCCCGCCTACATCCCGAGGCATAACAACGCACGAAGCCTGATCCGCAAGAAGGAACGAGACGAGCTGATCGAGGAGCTGGTCCGCTCGTATCTGGCCGCTCACCGCTGATCAGGCCGCGACAGGAGAATGCAGACTGACTAGACTTATGGGCTTGGACTACGGCGACCGCCGCATCGGCGTTGCCCTCAGCGACCCGATGGGCTGGACCGCCCAAGGGCTCGAGGTGCTGCAGCGCAAGGGCGGCGGCGAGCTGCAGCGAATCGCGCAGCTTGCCGCGGAGCACGAGGTGTCCGAGATCATCGTCGGGCTTCCTAAAAATATGAACGGCACGATCGGTCCGCGTGGCGAAATTTGCATCGCATTTGCCGAGGAATTGAGGCAAGCAGTCCACTTACCTGTACACCTATGGGACGAACGACTGACGACGGTATCCGCGCAGAGGACGCTGCTCGAAGCGGATGTCAGCCGCAACAAACGCAAGCAGGTCGTCGACAAGATCGCGGCCGCGCTGATTTTGCAGAATTATCTCGACTCTAAGATGAAAAGGTGAGGGTAAACGATGGCAAAGGACGACATGCAGTTTGAAGAGCCGGAAATCATCTACATTCCGGACGAGGAAGGCAACGAGGAAGAGTTCGAGGTCATCATGAAGTTCGAAGTCGACGGCTCGGACCAGAAATACATGATGGTCGTTCCGCTCAGCGCGGAGGAAGGCGAGGACGAAGAGGAAGACGAAGTCTACGCGTTCCGCTACGAGGAGGACGGCGACGACCTCAAGCTGTACACGATCGAGGACGAGGAAGAGTGGAGCATGGTCGAGGAGACGTTCAACACGCTTCTCGGCGAGCTGGAGGACGGACAAGGCTGATGAGCGCAGGACTTCCGCAGCGCGTGTCGCTGCTCAAGCAGGCTTTTGGCCGCGAAGTGCTCCTCGTCGACGAGGACGGGGCTGAGATCGCCTTTGTCATCCTTGCCGAATTCGAGCTGGACGGCTCGAATTACGCGGCGCTCCAGTCTCCGGCCGGACGCAAGGAAGGCGAGGTCGAGATGTTCCGGGTCGCCGCGCATGGCGGCGAGCCGCAGCTCGAGACGATCGAGGACGACGAGGAATGGGAGCTTGCCGCCGAGGCTTACGACGTTTTGCTTTTCGAAGAATCGGGCAAGGAATAGCAGGCGGGTTGGGGCGGGCAATTGCCGCCCCTTTTCTACTGCCCGGGCGCGCCGCGAGGGCGGGCTGCGGAATTCAGGTACAGTCGGAAGCGGGGGACAGAAGCCAGATGCGAAGGAACGATCGAGTCGAAGGGGACGCGCAGCAGCCTGCAGGACCTTCGAGAAGCCGGATTACGGTATGGGTATTGCTGACGCTCGTCACGCTGCTGCTGCTTACGGCAGCGGGGCTGGGCGGCTATATATGGAACGGCCTGAGGCCGGCGGAGGCGGGCGAGGCCAGGCAGGTCGCCATCGAGCGGGGCATGTCCCCGAACCGGATCGCCGACCGCCTGGAGCAGGAGGGCATCATTCGCGATGCGTTCATTTTCAAGTACTACCTGAAATTCCGGGAGCAGGGCGGCGCGTTCAAGGCCGGCACCTACGAGCTGTCCCCCGGCATGGAGCATGACGCCATCATCCGCAAGCTGAACGAAGGCGATACGGTCAAGGAGGAGACGATCCGCTTCACGATTCCCGAAGGCTTCACGCTGCTGCAGATCGCGGACAAGCTGGCGGCGGAGGGCTTCATCGACAAGACCCGCTTCCTTGCCCTTGCGGACGAGAAGAGGGACTGGGAGGCGGAGGCGGTCAAGTCGATTCCGGACGACGCCAGGCTGCGCCACCGGCTGGAGGGCTATCTGTTCCCCGAGACGTACGAGCTCAAGAAAGGCAGCACCGAGGAGGACATCCTGCAGCGGATGCTCGCCGAGACCGACCGCAAGCTGGCCGAGCTGGGAGAGATCGACGAGCCGCTGGCAGAACGCGGGCTGACGCTGCATGAGCTCATGACCGTCGCCTCCCTCGTCGAGCGCGAGGTCGTCGTCGACCAGGAGCGCGCGGCCGTGGCCGGCGTCATCTACAATCGGCTCGCCAAGCCGATGCGGCTGCAGATCGACGCCACCGTCCAGTATCTGCTCGACAAGCCCAAGGAGCGGCTGTTCGAGAAGGATCTGGAGGTCGAGAGCCCGTACAACACCTATCGCAGCGACGGGTTGCCGCCGGGGCCGATCAGCAGTCCGAGCCTGAAGTCGATCGAGGCGGCGCTGCAGCCGGAGAAAAACGACTTCTACTACTATGTGACGAAAAAAGACGGCTCGAGCGAGCATCTGTTTGCCGTCACCTATGACCAGCATCTGAAAAACATCCGCGAAAGCGGCAAGCAATAGAAGCAGGAGCAAGGAGGAATCAATGGTGGCGACAAAACCGGAATTGCTGGCGACGGCCGCTTCCCTGGAGGAGCTCCGCCTGCTGGCGGACGCCGGCGCGGACGCCTTCGTCATCGGGGAATCCCGATTCGGAGCCAGGCTGCCGGGAGAATTCGGGCTGGAGCAGATCGGCGAGGCCGTGCGGATCGCTCGCGGCTCGGAGCGCCGTCCGCGCATCTACGCGGCGGTCAACAACCTGATGGACAACCGCACGGTGGGCGAGCTGCCCGCTTATCTGGGCCGGCTCGCGGAGATCGGCGTCGACGCGATCGTTTTCGGCGACCCGTCGGTGCTGATGGCAGCGCGCGAGGCGGCGCCGCAGCTGCGGCTGCACTGGAACGCCGAGATGACGTCGACCAGCTACGCGCAGGCCGACTATTGGGGCAAGCGGGGGGCGTCGCGCATCGTGCTCGCCCGCGAGCTGAACATGGAGCAGATCGTCGAGGTCAAGCAGCGCACGTCGCTGGAGGTCCAGGTTCAGGTTCACGGCATGACCAACATCTACCACTCCAAGCGCTCGCTCGTGGACAGCTACCTCGGCCATCTGGGCAAGGCTCCGGAGCAGGTGGACAGCGCGCTCGGGCAAGGCCTCTTCCTGATGGAAGCCGACCGCCGCGACGAGCGCTATCCGATCTACCAGGACGCGTACGGGACGTACATGATGAGCTCGGACGACATCTGCATGATCGAGAACCTGCATGAGCTGCTGGAGGCCGGCATCGACAGCCTGCGCGTCGAAGGCCTCATGAAGACGCCGGCGTACAACGAGACGGTCGTGCGGGCCTATCGCGCCGCGATCGACGCTTATGCCGCCGATCCGGCCGGCTACCGCTTCGACCCGTCCTGGCTCGCCGCGATCCGCCGCGTGCAGGATCCGTCCCGCGAGCTGAGCTACGGATTTTTCTATAAGGAGCAGGTCTATTGACGGCCGAGCTTCAGGAGGTGAACGAACGATGGGCATGACGATGAACAAGCCCCGCTATCAGGGGAAACGATACCGGCTCGACCGGCCGGAGCTGCTTGCGCCCGCAGGCAATCTGGAAAAGCTGAAATTCGCCGTCCATTACGGCGCGGACGCCGTCTACATCGGCGGACAGAAGTACGGCCTGCGCTCCGGCGCCGACAACTTCAGCTTCGAGGAGATGCGGGAAGGCGTCGAATTCGCCGCCCGTTACGGCGCCAAGGTGTTCGTCGCGACGAACATCTACGCCCACAACGAGGACATCGACGGCCTGGAGGCTTATTTGCGCAAGCTGGAGGAGGTCGGCATCGCGGCGATCATCGCCGCCGATCCGGCGATCGTCGAGACGGCGCAGCGGGTCGCTCCGGGCCTCGAGGTGCATCTGAGCACCCAGCAGTCCGTGCTGAACTGGCGGACGGTGCAGTTCTGGAAGGAGGAAGGGCTGCCGCGCGTCGTGCTGGCGCGCGAGACGAGCCTGGAGGAGATCGCCGAGATCAAGTCCCATGTGGACATCGAGATCGAGGCGTTCATCCACGGCGCGATGTGCTCCTCCTTCTCCGGCCGCTGCGTGCTGTCCAACCACTTCACCGACCGCGACTCCAACCGCGGCGGCTGCTGCCAATCCTGCCGCTGGAAGTACGACCTGTACGTCGACGGCGACACGATCGCCGAGGGCGAGGAGCAGATGTTCACGATGGGCTCCAAGGATCTGTGCATGATCCGCCACATCCCGGAGCTGATCGAGGTCGGCGTGGACAGCTTCAAGATCGAGGGCCGGATGAAGAGCCTGCACTACGTTGCGACGGTCGTCAATGCGTACCGGCAGGCGATCGACGCCTACTTCGCCGACCCGGACGGCTACGAGCTGCGGCCGGAATGGCTCGAAGAGGTCCACAAGGCGGCCAACCGTCCGCTCAACACCGGCTTCTTCTTCGATACGCCGGGCACCGAGGACCACATCTACGAGCCGGAGGAAAAAGCCGCGCCGTACGATTTCGCCGGCGTCGTGCTGGAGTATGACGAGCAGACGGGACTTGCCGTCGTCCAGCAGCGCAACCACTTCAAGCCGGGCCAGGAGATCGAGTTCTTCGGCCCGGGCGGCACGTTTTTCAAGCAGACGGTCGACGAGCTGCGCGACCGCGAAGGCAATCGGCTCGACGCGGCGCGCCATCCGCTGCAGGAGATCGTGCTGCGCGTCGCCGAGCCGGTGCGCCCGATGGACATGATGCGCAAGCGCATCCGCTGATCGCCGAAGCGAGACAGTCCGGACCTTTACACAGGTCCGGGCTTTTTTTTGCGCGATTGAATACGGTTACATGAATTTCGATTGATTTCTTTATTGCCTTATCTCGTTAACGAGTGAAAGAAAATATCGCAATCACTGGATAATGGAATTAAAATCCAAAATAATTCATGAATATAAAGCTGACATAGGCATAAAGGACCATCTCGGACGATCCGATACAAGGGAATACAAGGATACTAGCAAACGGATGGAGTGTGGCTGTCATGCGGAATGGATGGAAGAGCCGATGGGAGCGGGCGAGGAGCAAAATCAAGCCGGACGATGGAAGCGGGCAGATCGGGGAGGCCGAGCGGCATCAGGCCGTCGCGGGCCGTCCCCCGTCCGTTTCCCCGCCCAGGCGGACGCTGTCGATCGGATTGAAGCTGTTCCTGACGGTATTCGCCAGCATCCTCATCTGCGTGCTTGCGATGGGGCAGCTGTCCTACAGCATCTCCAAGTCGATCATCGAGCAGCAGGCGACGGACTCGTCGAGCCGGACCTTGAAGCAGCTGGCCGAGAAGCTGGAGCTCGTCTTCGGCAAGTTCAACGACATCGCCGTGCAGTTCGTCTCGGACACGACGCTGCAGAACATGATCGGCAGCACGCTTTACGCGAGCAGCGAGACGGCGCTCGCGAACGCGCAGCGGGAGCTGAACAACAAGATCCAGAGCATGGTCATCGGAATGTCCGGCGTCGAGAATCTGAACCTCATCCCGCTGCGGGAAAGCCTCGGCAGCAAGGTGCTCGGAACGGGCAGCCTCGACAAAGCCAAGCTGGAGCAGCTGGACTGGTACCAGGCGGCCGTGAAGACCGAGAACAAGTCGATCTGGATTCCGACGCAGACCGCCGGCTTCCAGGACGGCGGCAAGCCGACGATCGGCCTGGCGCGCGCGCTGCGGGAGCCGGGCGGCACGGACGCGGTCTACCTGCTGCTCGTCGAAATTCAGGATTCGGCGCTGCAAGATCAGCTCAAGGGCGCCGAGCTGGGAGAAGGCAGCGGCATCTCGATCGTCGACGAGACGGACCGGGTGCTGCTGGACAGCTCCGGACGGGAAGCGATCGGCAAGCAAGCGCGCGTGAAGGTGGCGGCGGAGGCGGCAGCCCGTCCGAGCGGCTCGCTGGTCAAGGAAGAGGAAGGCGGAAAGGCGCTGGCGATCTACGACCGGCTTCCTTCCAACGGCTGGGTCCTGACCGGCGTCGTTCCGGTCGGCCTGCTCGTGCAGGAAGCGGACGCGATCTACCGGATGACGTTCCTCGTCTCCGCGGCGGCGGCCTTGCTGGCCGCGCTCATCGGGCTGTTCGTCATGCGCCTGGTCGGCCGCCCGCTGCAGCGGCTGCGGAGCTTGATGCAGAGGGGCCGCGAAGGCGATCTGACGGTACGGGCGCAGCCGCGCAGCACCGACGTGATCGGCCAGACGGAGACGAGCTTCAACGATATGATGGCGCAGATTACGGAGCTGGTCCAGCAGGCGCGAAGCGGCTCGGTGCAAGTGCTGAGCACGGCGGGCGAGCTTGGAGGGGCCTCGCGGCGGACGGCCGAGGCGGCGCGAGAGATCGCGACCGCATCGGAGGAGATTGCCGGCGGAGCGACTAGCCTGGCGGCCGACGCCGAGCGCGGAAGCGATCTGACGGCCGACATGAGCCTTGGGATGGAGCAGCTGCGGCGGAGCAACAGCCAGATGGGCGAGACGGCCGCTCTGGTGGAGGCTTCCAGCCGCCGCGGGACCGAATGCATGACGCAGCTCGTCGAGAAGACGGCGCTTACGGAATCGGCGACAAGCTCGCTGGCGGCGCAGGTCGAATCGCTGCAGGAGAGCACCCGCTCCATCCGCCAGATCATGGACGTGCTCGGAGGCGTCGCCAAGCAGACGAACATCCTCTCGCTCAACGCCTCCATCGAGGCGGCCCGCGCGGGAGCGGCCGGCAAAGGCTTCATGGTCGTGGCGGCGGAGATCCGGCAGCTGGCGGAGCAGAGCCGGCAGTCGATCGCGCTGGTCGAGACGATTACCGGACGGATCCAGCAGCAGATGGCCCAGACGGCCGCTTCGATCGGCGAGGCGAAGCCGATGTTCCAGGAACAGATTCAATCGGTCAAAGAGACGAGCCAGATTTTTCTGGAGGTGCAGGGCCGGATGGGCGAGTTCACGGAGTCGCTCGACCGCGTAAGCGAGTCGGTCCGCCTGCTGGACGACGTCCACGCCCAGCTGAGCGAAGCGATGAGCAGCGTAAGCGCCGTCTCGCAGCAGGCATCGGCTACATCCGAGGAGGTGGCCTCGCTTACCCAGGAGCAGCAGGGCGTGAGCCAAGGCCTGGTCGAGCTGTCCGCGCGGCTCGAAGGCGTCTCGCAGTCGCTGCAGGCCGCGCTGGAGCGTTTCCGCACCGAATGATTCGATCCCGCAAGCCCGAGTTGACGAAGCGTCCCGCCGGCCCATGCAGCCGACGGGACGCTTTTTTCGTTCGGCCCGCTCGGAGGAGGCAGAGGCTTCTCGATCGACCGGATCGAGGCTTGTCAAGAGCCGGCAGCCTTGTTTATTTTTAAGATGGATTAAACTTCGTCCACGCAGACTCCGATATGGATAGGGAAAGCTTTCATGAATAGAGGATGGTGTATACAGATGCAGAATCCATTCCAACGCCGTATGCGCAAGTCGGGCGGCGGAACAAGCACGGAGCCTTCCCTGTCGGACAAGCCCACCGGCGCCAAGGCAGATGCGCGGGCCCGGCTCCGCAATCCGCTACATCTTTTAAGCGTGAGGCTGTTCCTGATCGTTTTCGTCAGCATCGTCGCCTGCGTCGCCGTCGTCGGCACGCTCAGCTTCCAGATTTCCAAGGGCGTCATCGAAAAGAAGGTGACCGCCGCTTCCAATGAGACGATCGATCAGATCCGCGGCAAGCTGGATCTGATTCTGGGCAACTACGAGAACTTCTCGATCCAGTTCATTACGGACAAGTCGCTGCAGGACAACATCCGGGAGCTCGGGAGCAGCGCTTCCGACGAATACGCGATTTTCGAGAATCAGCGCGCTTTGTCGACCAAGCTGAGCGCGATGGCGATGTCCAACGCGGAAGTCATGAACGTCAACTATATTCCGCTGCAAGAGAAATACGGAACGAACGTGCTCGGCACGGGCAATCTGAAGTACGAAACGGTCAAGGACGCGCCTTGGCTCAAGCAGGCGGTCGAGCTGGGAGGCAAGTCGATCTGGATCCCGATCCAGGAAAAGGGCTTCCAGGGCAACGACCAGAGGTCGTTCGGCCTGGCCCGGACGATCCGGGATACGTCGGGCAGCTACGCGTACGCGCTGCTGATCGAGCTCAAGGCCTCGCTGCTCGAGCAGCAGCTGCAGAACGTCAAGATCGGAGAAGGCAGCCGCATCCGGATTCTCGATGGCGACAATACGATCCTGATCGACAATATCGAGTCCGGCCTCGCCGGGGAGAAGTCCGTCATCGACTTCGCCGGCAGCGGCGCGTCAGCCGATAGCGGCAGCTTCATCACGGAAAGCAACGTCGGACAGGTGCTGGCCGTCTACCAGACGCTGGAGACGGTCGGCTGGAAGGTGCTCGGCATGATTCCGACGTCGGAGCTGGTGCGCGATGCCAAAGAAATCGAGAGAATGACCTGGCTGATCGCCGCGGCTGCCGCCCTGATCGCGATCCTTGTCGGCGTCTATGTCGTCGCGAGCGTCGGCAGGCCGCTGCAGAAGCTGCGCAATCTGATGGGGGAGGCCAAGGACGGCAATCTCGCCGTCCGCTCCGACATCCGCTCGCAGAACGAGATCGGCCAGCTGTCGGAGAGCTTCAATGACATGATGGGCCAAATAACGGCTCTCGTCGGCCAGACGAGGGACAACGCCCAGCATGTCCTGCATACCGCCTCCGAGGTCGGAGAAGCCTCCCGCAGGACGGCAGGAGCGGCGCGGGAGATCGCGGTCGCGACGGAGGAGATCGCGGGCGGAGCGACCAGCCTCGCGATGGAAGCCGAGCGAGGCAGCGATCTTGCCGGCGGCATGGATCAGAACATGCGCCAAGTGAAGGCGATGAGCGACGAGATGCGGCTGTCGGCCGAGCAGGTCGACCAGGCGAGCCGGCAGGGCACGGAGCATATGGCTGCGATGATCCAGAAGACGGGAGAGACCGAGCAGATGGTCCGCGACATGACCGAAAAAGTCGGCCGCCTCCAGGAAAGCACCAGCTCGATCCGCAAGATTCTGGAAATGCTCGGCGGCGTCGCCAAGCAGACGAACATCCTCTCGCTCAACGCGTCGATCGAAGCCGCCCGGGCCGGCGAGGCCGGCAAAGGCTTCATGGTCGTCGCTGGAGAGATCCGCCAGCTGGCGGAGCAGTCCCGCCAGTCGATCGGCATGGTGGAAAGCATCACGACGACGATCCAGACGGAGATCGAGGAGACCGTCGAGGCGCTCGGCAAGGCGCAGCCGGTATTCCAAGAGCAGATCGGCTCCGTCAAGGAAGCGAACGGCATTTTCCATGAGGTCCAGGCTCGCATGAATTCGCTTGCGTCGACGCTGGAGAACGTGGCCGAATCGATCCGTCTGCTCGATGAGTCGCAGCAGCAGATCGGCTCCGCGATGGGCAGCGTCAGCGCCGTAGCGGAGCAGTCGTCCGCCACCTCCCAGGAGGTCGCATCGCTCAGCAGCGAGCAGCTCGGCGTGAGCGACAGCCTCGTCGGACTCGCCGCCCAGCTCGAGCAGGTCTCGCAGTCGCTCCAGCGATCGCTCGACCGCTTCAAGGCATGACTTCTGACTCCTTCCTGCTTCGACCCAGCCCCGCCTCCGGCGGGGCTTTTCGCGTGTAGGCGGGGAGCGGCAGGGGAATACTGGATTCCAGAACAACCGCGACATCTGGAACCGAAGGAGGAACGGCCCATGTCCGCTTCCCGAATGAAGACGGCGGCGGCTCTGATCGCCGCTTTGCTGCTTGTCGCTCTGCTCCGCCTCGGCTGGGTGATGCTTTGGCCGTGGAGCCCCGCTTCCTCGGCCCGCCATGCGACAGCGTCCGAGACAGCGGTTAGGCAGCGCAGCCACCGCCTGCTGCTGGACGCCGGAAGAGGCGATTTCGTCGACCGCTCCGGGCTGCCTTTGACAGGCTTCGCTTATGAGGCGCTGGCGATCTTTCCGCATCCGTCCGGCCAGCCGCGCGGCAGCGGCCGGGACATGGCCGAGCTGGCGCGAGTGCTGCAAGCCGGCTCCGAGGAGCTGTGGCAAGAGCTGGAGCGGAGGAAGGAGCCGGGCTTCTGGATGGATGCGAAAAGCGGCCTGCCGCTGCGGCTCAGTCCGCGGCAGCGGACCGAGCTGGCGGGCCTGAAGCTGGAAGGCGTGGCCATCCTGCCCTACCGCGCCCGCCGCGATCCGTCGTCCGCTGCCGTCCAGGCGATCGGATATGTCAGCGAAAATCCCGAACGGATCGCCGCCGCATACGGCAAGCGGCTGGCCGCAGGCAAGGCGAGCCTGCGCGACGCAACGGGAGGCGGCGGTCTCGAGCTGTCGCTGGACGGGCTTCTTCGGGGGACGGGGCCGGCCTATGCCAGCTATATGACCGATGCGGCCGGCCTGCCGCTCAAAGGGCTCGGCCTGACCGTGGAGCGCCCGGCCAACCCGCGTTATCCGCTGCAGGTGCGGACGACGCTCAGCCTGCCTCTGCAAGTCGAGCTTCAGCGGTATGCGGGCGAGGCCGGGCTGAAAAAAGGCGCGGTCGTCGTGCTGGATGTCCGGAACTCGGACATTTTGGCGATGGTCTCCAAGCCCGACATGGAGCTTCCGGCACGAGGAGAAGCTTTTTTTGACGGAGCGGCCAATCGGGCCGTGCGCGCCTATGCGCCCGGCTCGATCTTCAAGCTTGTCACCGAGGCGGCAGCGCTGGAGGCCGGAGCGGCCGAGCCGGGCGAGGAATTTTATTGCGGAGGCGAATACGGCCATCATGGCCTGTCATGCTGGAAAGAAGGCGGCCACGGCCGGCTCACGCTGGAGCAAGGGCTGGCGCAGTCCTGCAACATCGTGTTCGCCGCTCTGGCGGAGCGGCTGCGGCCGGATGAGCTCGCCGCGGCGGCGGACAAGCTCGGTCTCGGCAGGCGCATCGGCTGGCATCTCGAGGCGGGCCGCAGGGAAGGCGCGCTGTCCGGACCGCTGCGCCTGATCGGCGAGGAGGAGGCGGGCACGGTATTCGGCGCGGCAAGCCCATGGAGCCGGCTTGAGCTGCTGCGCAGCGGCAAGCTGGCCCGCAGCGGCATCGGGCAGGAGGATGTGCGGATGACGCCGCTGCAGGCGGCGAATTTGGCGGCGACGATCGTCAATGGCGGCAGGGTGGCCGAGCCGGCGCTCGTGAAGGAAATCGACTTTGCCGACGGCCAGCGTCTCGCCGCGCTGCGCAGCCATGCCTCGCCCTCCGCGCACGGGCAAATCTCGCCGCGCACGGCCGCCATGCTGAGGAGAGGCATGGAGCAGGTCGTAGCCAGCGGAACCGGACGCGGCCTTCACCGAGCCGCCTGGCCGCTGGCCGGCAAGTCGGGGACGGCGGAAAGCGGCAGGCCCGGAGCGGGGAACAGCCAGTGGTTCATCGGCTACGGGCCTGCCGACCATCCCCGCTATGCCGTCGCCGTCCTGGCCGAGGAACGTCCGGAGGGAAGCGCCAACCTGGCGGCGCGGCTGTTCGGCGGCGTCATGGATCGGATCGCGGCCTGGGAGCGCGCCGCCTTGGCCTCGTCCGCCCAAGAAAAGTGAAAAAGAGCCCTTTGTTAATAAAAATATCCCCTCTACGTTCCGATAGGTATAAAGACACCCCTTTTTCGGAATTGGAGGCGATTTCAATTGAATCAATTTGTTTCGAAGTGGATCCTTCGCCCTTTTCGCCTCATCAGCGTAAAGCTGTTCCTGATCATTTTCGCCAGCATCGTCGCTTGCGTGCTCGCCATGGGCTTCATCTCGTATGGAATCGCCAAATCGGTGATCGAGCGCAAGGTGACGGAATCGACGGTGGAGACGGCCAATCAGGTCGCGGATCGGCTGGACATCGTGCTGGATGACTACCTGCGCTTCTCCATGCACTTCCTGACGGACAAGATCGTTCAGGAATCCGTCAGCGAGCTGGTATTCGCCCATAAGGAAGAAAACGTATTCGAGCGCTTCAAGGCGCAGCGGACGCTGTATGACCGCATCTCCTCGATGGCGATGGCGAACAAGACGATCCGCCATATCGCCTTCATCCCGATCGACGACCGGCTGCAGACCGAAGCGGTCGGCACGTTGACGCTCGACGTGAAGCTGGCGAAGGAGGAGGCCTGGTACAAGGAGGCGGTCAGCCTGGACGGCAAGCCGTATTGGACGCCTTACCAGCCGGGAGGCTTCGATGCGAAAAGCCCGCCTTCGATCGGTCTGGCGAGAGTCATCAAGTCGATCTCGGGCGATCCGGCCTTCCTGATGCTGCTGGAGCTGGATGCCGACTTCGTCGGCAGCCAGTTGGAGGGCATCCGGCTCGGATCCGGCGGCGAGATCAGCCTGATCGACGAGCGGGGAATCGTGCTTTCGGATTCGAGCGGAGGCCAGCGGGCCGGCCAGGCGAGTCCGCTGCAGCTCAAGGGCTCGGAAACGCCCATCCATTATTGGAGCGGCTCGCTGCTCATGATCGAGGATCATCTCAAGAACAGTCCTTGGACCGTGGCGGCCACGATTCCGGGCGGAGAGCTCGTCAAGGATGCCAAAAGCATTTTCGTCATGACGGTCTGGGTCGCGGCGGGAGCCGCCCTGCTGGCGGTGCTCGTCGGCGCGTTCGTCGTCTGGAGCGTCGGCAGGCCGCTGCGCAGCCTGCGCTCGCTCATGCGGCGGGGCAAGGACGGGGAGCTGAGCGTCCGGTCGAGCCACCGCTCCAAGGACGAGATCGGCCAGCTTGCGGCGAGCTTCAACGGCATGATGGAGCAGCTCGGCCAGCTTGTCGGCCAGACGAGCCGCATGGCCGCCCAAGTGCTTGATACCGCCGGCCAGATGGCCGATCAGTCTCGCCGAACCGCCACGTCCGCGCGGGAGATCGCAGCCGCCACGGACGAAATCGCGGCCGGAGCCTCCAGCCTCGCCGTCGAGGCCGAGAAGGGAATCGAGCTGACGGAGAAGATGGATGAAGGCATGGAGCGGATGAAGCTCAGCACGGACGAGATGCGCGCATCGGCCGGCCAAGTGGAGTCCGCGAGCCGGGAAGGGACCGGCCATATGGAGAAGATGCTCGGCAAGACGGAGGAAGCGGATCGGATCGTAAGCGACATCTCCGCCAAGATCGCCCGCCTGTCCGACAATACGCGCTCGATCCGCGGCATCCTGACGCTGCTGTCGGGCATCGCCAAGCAGACGAACATCCTCTCGCTCAACGCTTCAATCGAGGCGGCCCGCTCGGGCGAGGCCGGCAAGGGCTTCGTCGTCGTCGCCGGCGAGGTGCGGGAGCTGGCGGATCAGTCCAAGGCTTCCATCCAGCAGGTCGAAGCCATTCTCGCCGCGCTTCAGACCGAGGTGGGCGAAACGGTCGAGACGCTGGCGACGGCTCGCCCGGCATTCCGGCAGCAGCTCGATTCCGTGCAGGAGGCGGGCAGCCTGTTCCTTCAGGCGCAGTCCCGGATGGCGCTGCTCGGGGAGAGCCTGGCGCGCGTCGACGAGGCGATCGTCGAGCTCGGCGCTACGCAGCTGCAGATCGGCCAGGCGATGTCCGGCGTGAGCTCGGTCTCGGAGCAGTCGGCCGCCGCCTCCCAGCAGGTCGCTTCGCTGAGCAGCGAGCAGCTCGGCGTGAGCGACAGCCTGGTCGGCTTGTCCGCCCGCCTGGAGGAAGTCGCCTCGTCGCTGCGCGCTTCGCTGGGGCATTTCCGGCTGGAGCAGGAAACAAGCTCTTCCGCCGGCAAAAACGGACCCGCCGCCGGATAGGTTGGAATGAAGCAGGCAAAGGGCCGCATCCGCTGTCATCATGACAGCGGATGCGGCCCTTTTGGGCTTGGCTCGAGGCAGGAACGGCGTCAGCCCTTCTCCGCCAGCTCGACGTCGTACTCGTCCTTGGGAGGAGTGATCCAGCGGCGGAAATAGCCCTGGTCGTACAGCGCCTTGACGAGAATGACGAGCACCGGAGAGAGGATGACGCCGGCGACGCCGAACAAGGACAGCGAGATGACCATGAATGCGAGCATCGTGAAGGCGGAGACGCCGAGCGTGTCGCCGGTGATGAGCGGCTCGAGAATTTGCCGGGCGGCGACGATGACGAGGAACAGGATGCCGAGCCAGATCGCCAGGTTGTAGTCGCCGACGACGAGCAGGTAGGCGATCCACGGGACGAACACGGTGCCGACGCCGAGCAGCGGCAGCACGTCGAACACGGCGGCGATGGCGGAGATCGTCAGCGCGTTGTCGACGCCGAGCGCCAGCAGCGAGACGAAGATGACGATGAAGGTGATCGAGATGAGCTTCATCTGGGCTTTCAGGTAGCCGACGATGCCCGAGAAGACGTTTTCGCGCAGGAAGACGAAGGCTTTCTTGAACGTGCGGGGCGTCTTGCTCGAGGCGATCCGCTTCCAGTCGGCGATCTCGATGCTCAGGAAGTACGCCAGGATGACGCCGAGCACGAAGTTGAACATGAACGTGGAGACCGAGTTCAGGTAGCCGGCGGCCTTCAGCAGGAAGCCTTCCGCGACCTTTTGCCCCCAGCGGGTCAGAGCGTCGATGTAGTCCTGGATCTTGTCCACCGTATCGGGCGGCAGCGCGCTCGTCTTGTCCTTGAGCCAGGTGGACCCTTGGGCGAGCTGCTCCTGCAGGATCGCCTGGTATTGAGGCAGCTTGTGGGCGATCGAGTTCGCTTCCCGCACCATGATGTAGCCTGCGCCGAAGAAGATGCCGAGCACGATCGCGGAGAAGAGCAGGATCGAAAGCGCCGAGGCGATCGACTTCTTGAGGCCGAGCCGGTGGAGCAGCCTTGCGAGCGGCTCGATGACGGCGAAGATGAGCAGGGAGAGGAAGATCGGAGCGGCGATGGAGTAAAGGAAGCTGAACGCGAGCATAATGAGGTACACGGTTAGGGCGATTAGAGCGATATCGAATGCGGTGCGCCAATATTTGCGGTAAAACATCAGCATGAGAGAAATCCGGCTCCTTTGCAGCGTCAATTGGAAATCGATTCATATTTCCGCTTTGATTGTACTATAGATTTTAAAGATGCAGGCGGTTTTTTGAAACTCGTTTATGCTACAATGGGTGGTAGACTTCTAGAGAATATGGTGGGGAACAGAAACATGGAGAATTTGCTCGTCTGGGGATTCTACTTCCTATCGCTCTATGCGTTTATCCCGGGACTGATCAGCCGCCTGTTCGGCTTCCGCGTGTTCAAGCGCGGACTCGCGGACAAGGAGATCGCGCTTACCTTCGACGACGGCCCGGATCCCGTCTACACGCCCATGCTGCTCGATCTGCTCGCCAGGCATCGCGCCAAGGCGACTTTTTTTGTCGTCGGGTCCCATGCGGAGCAGCATCCGGAGCTGCTTCGGCGGATGAGGGACGAGGGGCATACGGTCGGCATCCACAATTACGTGCACAAGAGCAACTGGATCATGCGGCCGAAAACCGTCAAGCGGCAGATCGCCCTGACGAGCGCGGTCATCGAGCAGGCGATCGGGGAGACGCCCGTTTATTACCGACCGCCCTGGGGAATCGTCAACCTGTTCGATTTCTCCAAGAAGGGCCAGTACAAGATCGTGCTCTGGTCGGGCATTTTCGGCGATTGGAAGGCTCATGAAACGTCCGACAGGCTGAAAAGGCGCCTGCTCAAGAAGCTTCGTCCCGGCGAGGTGATGCTGCTGCATGACTGCGGCCGCACGCTCGGAGCGGACGAGGACGCGCCGGCCCAGATGCTGGAGGCGCTGGAGGTGTATTTGGAGGAGGGCGGCCGCAAGGGCTTCCGCTTCGTTGGCGTCCCGACGCTCATGGAGCTGACCGAGAAAAACAAGGCGAAGCGTCCGACGGCGTTCAACCGTCTGCTGGCGGGCGCCTGGCTGCAATACGAGAAGCTGTTCCATCTCGTGTTCCGCTTGAAGCCGGTCGCCAGCGAGAAGGGCGGCAGGCCGGTCTTTCACTATCGCAAAGTCGCCTATAACGGTCCGCCGATCGAGCTGAGCGAAGGCGAGCGCATCGTCAAGGGAGATCCGCTCGCCGAGATCCATCTCGACAATGAGATGCTCCGCCAGGCGGCGGTCCGCTCCTCCTCTCCGCTCGCGGTCATCATCCGTCTCCTGCGCGAGATGGAGTCGGCTCTCCCGGCCCTGTCCGCCGCGGTGCTGAACGATCCTGCGATGGACAAGGTCAAGGCGCTCTACGGAGTGACGATGATCCACAACGGAACCGACAAGCTCGGCTTCCAGGTGTTCGACCTGCCGGAAAACCTGTTCGCCAAGGCATCCCGCATTTATTTGAAGATCCTTTTCCGAATTCTATCCGCCAAACCGCGCGCCAAGTCCCGCAAGCCTCGCGGAGCGCAACCGCGCGGCGAGGCCAAGCCGATGTATCCGCGCATGCTGTTCCTCTCCCGCAGAGACATGGAAAGCTATACGAGCACTTCCGCTCCGGCTCCGCGCCAGCCTGTCGCGGCCAAGCCGGAAGCCGCTTTGGCCGCTCTGGCGAGCGAGCCTGCGGCTGCTCCGGGCGTGCTGTCCTGACCTTGCCGGCCGGTCCCCTTACGGGAGGACCGGCTTTTGTTTTTGCGTCGGATTGGACTTTTGTCCCCTAGGGGATATGATAGATAGGAAGGGAGAGGAACACATGACCGAGGCAGACTGGGAGGAGCATCTGATGCTTCAGATCGCCTCCCGGAGCAGCGATGCGCTGGAGAAGCTATACGATCGCTACGAGAAGCCGTTGTACTCGTTCGTCTACCGAATCGTGAAGGACAGCATGGCGGCGGAAGAGATCGTTCAGGAGCTGTTCCTCAAGCTCTGGAACCATGCCGAGGCGTATGTATCGAACGGCCGCTCCGGGAAGGTCAGCACCTGGATCTTCACGATGGCGCGCAACGGCGCGATCGACTGGCTGCGCAAGCGCGACCGCCGGCCAGCCGCCGGCGGCCAGGACGGCATGGATGAGCTGCGGGACCCGGTCACGACGGAGCTTACCGTCGAGAACCGGATGCTGGCGGAGCAGATGAGGCAAGCTCTGTCCGGACTCAGCCAGGAACAGCAGCAGGTGATCGAGTGGGTTTATTTCGGCGGGTATACCCAGCAGGAAATTGCGGACAGGCATGACATCCCGCTAGGCACGGTCAAAAGTCGGATCCGCCTCGGTCTTCGCCAGCTGCGCAGTCAGCTGGGCGAATCGTGGAGGGGGGAGGTTCGATCATGAGGGAAGGACATGAGGAGGAAAATCGCAAGCCATGCTCGGACATCGATCTGTATGCGATGGGCTTGCTGGAAGGCGAAGAACGAGAGCGCATGGAGCGGCATATCGCAGGCTGTAGCGATTGCCGTGAGGAGCTGGCCCGGATCGAGGAGCTGCTCGGCCTGCTGCCGCTAGCCGCCGAGCCGGCCGAGCCGCCGCAGGGAATGCGCGAGCGCGTGCTAGGCCAGGTGCTGGGCCGTCCTCAGGCGGACCGCCTGGAGGAGGACGCGGCCGAGCGCTCCGAGCCGGCGCTGCCTCCGGACGTTTTTGCGCTTCGCCAAGACGAGGACGGAACGGACGCGAGGCAGCAGCTCGCGGACCGCAACGAGCGTTCGTCGGCTGCGCCGCTCTCCGGAGCGGACCGGACAGAGCGCCCGGCCGAGCGCGCGCAGGAAGCGCCAGCCGCGGAGGGGACCGGGAGGAGAAGGCGGCTCGCGGTCGGAGCGCTGGCCGGAGCGGCAGCGGTCATGCTGCTCGTGACCGGGGTGCTGGCCCAGCGCATGGACAGCCTCGGGCGCGAGAACAAGCGGCTCTCGGCCGAGCTGCAGGCGTCGACGCAGACGCTGGACAGCACGCTCGAGCAGCTGCGCAAGACGGAGCAGCCTTTTGCCGGCGCGATGGTCAGCCAGATCGTCACGCTCAAGCCGGTCAAAGATCTCGTCGCCAGAGGGCAGGCCTATCTCGTCGTGGACGATCGCGGCACCCATCTGATCGTGCAGGCGAGCCGGCTTCCGGAGCTGAGGGACGAGCAGGCGTTCCAGGTGTGGCTGATCAAGGGCGACAAGCCGGTCAATGCCGGCACGTTCATGCCGACGGGCAACGCCGGCGCGGTCACGTTCACGTTCCCCGGCGGCTCGTACGACCAGGTCGCCATCACGCTGGAGCCGGACGCCTTCGGCCAGGAGCCGCGTGGCAGCATCGTGCTCGCCGGAGCTCTCAAGACATAGATGGACAGCACCGCGACAATTCAACCTGTAAACCAAAAGCTCCCCGGCGCTTCGAGCGCCGGGGAGCTTTTTGGGTAAGGAATCAGATTTTCATGACGCCGCCGGTGCTGGCAGAGGTGACGAGATGAGCGTAGCGGGCGAGGTAGCCGCGCTTGATCTTGAGCTCGAAGCCGGTCCATTCGGCGCGGCGCTTGGCCATCTCCTCGTCGCTGATCTCAAGCTGGATCGTGCGGTTGTTCATGTCCAGCTCGATGATGTCGCCGTCGTGGACGAACGCGAGCGGACCGCCGTCCGCCGCCTCCGGCGAGATATGGCCGATGCTGATGCCGCGCGAGGCGCCCGAGAAGCGGCCGTCGGTGATGAGGCCGACCTTGGCGCCGAGGCCCATGCCGACGATCTGCGACGTCGGAGCGAGCATCTCCGGCATGCCGGGGCCGCCCTTCGGCCCTTCGTAGCGGATGACGACGACATGGCCTTCCTTGACGAGGCCTTTGCTCAAGCCTTCCAGCACGGCGTCCTGCGAGTCGAAGCAGATCGCCGGGCCGCGGTGGTAGCCGCCCACGGACTTGTCTACGGCGCCGACCTTGATGATCGCTCCGTCCGGAGCCAGGTTGCCGAACAGGACGGCGAGGCCGCCGCGCTCGGAGTGCGGATCGTCGATCGGGCGCACGACGTCGCGCCGCTTGATTTCCGTATTTTCAACGTTCTCGCGGATCGTCTTGCCGGTGACGGTCATGCATTCGGTATGCAGGGCGCCCGGCTTGTTGAGCAGCTCGCGCAGCACGGCGCTGACGCCGCCGGCCTCATGCACGTCCTCCATGTGAAGGTCGGACGCCGGAGCCAGCTTGGACAGATGCGGCACGCGGTTGGCGACTTCGTTGATGCGGGCGATCGGGTACTCGATGCCGGCTTCATGCGCGATCGCGAGCGTATGGAGGACGGTATTGGTCGATCCGCCCATCGCCATGTCGAGCGCGAACGCGTTGTCGATCGCCTCCGCCGTGACGATGTCGCGCGGACGCAGGTCCATCTCGATCAGCTTCATGAGCTGGCGGGCGGACTCCTTGACGAATTCCTTGCGCTCCTCCGCTACGGCGAGGATGGAGCCGTTGCCCGGAAGGGCGATGCCGAGCGCCTCGGCGAGGCAGTTCATCGAGTTGGCGGTGAACATGCCGGAGCAGGAGCCGCAGGTCGGACAGCCGAACTGCTCGAGCTCGGTCAGGCCGACCTCGTCGATCTTGCCGGCCATGAACTGGCCGACGCCCTCGAACACGCTCGTCAGCGAGATCGCGCGTCCGTCGCTCGTGCGGCCGGCCTTCATCGGGCCGCCGCTCACCATGATGGACGGGATGTTGACGCGCAGCATGCCCATCATCATGCCGGGAGTGATCTTGTCGCAGTTGGGGATGCACACCATGCCGTCGAACCAGTGCGCGTTGACGACCGTCTCGACGGAGTCGGCGATGATCTCGCGGCTCGCCAGCGAGTAGCGCATGCCGATGTGGCCCATCGCGATGCCGTCGTCGACGCCGATCGTATTGAACTCGAACGGCACGCCGCCCGCTTCGCGGATCGCTTCCTTGACGACCTTGCCGAATTCCTGCAGGTGGACGTGGCCGGGGATGATATCGATATAGGAATTGCAGACGGCAATGAAAGGCTTGTCGAAGTCTTCTTCCTTGACGCCGGCAGCGCGCAGCAGGCTGCGGTGCGGGGCTCGGTCGAAGCCTTTTTTGATCATGTCAGAACGCATCTTCTTCGGTGCCATGCTTGTCCCTCCCAGGATTAACATCATTCCAATTAGTGTACCATATGTGCCTTGAATTGACTACCGATTGCCGCATTCCTGCATTAAAGTGGAATGAATCCTATCGGCATCGCAACTTCTTGATATCGTCAGCGTTTAAGTCGTTCGGGAAGCGGTTTAATGAGAATCAAATCCGCTCCGAGGAGGCATGTTCATGAGTACATATCAAAGCAAGAAAGCGGCCGGCCTGCTGCTGGCCGGCATCCTGATCGCCGGCGCGGCCGCGCCGGCCGCAGAAGCCGCCAAGGAGGCGCCGAAGGTGCTGGTCAACGGCGTGAATTACGCGCTCGACAAGGAGCCGCTGGTCAAGGACGGACGCACGCTCGTGCCGCTGCGCGGCATTTTCGAGGCGCTCGGGGCGACGGTCGACTGGGACCAGTACGAGCAGACGATTACGGCGACGCGCGGCAAAAACGAAATCTTCCTGCAGGTGAACAAGACCAAGGCCAAGGTCAACGACATGGAGATCGAGCTGTCGGTGCCGGCGCAGAACATGAGCGGCACGACGATGGTGCCGCTGCGCTTCATCGCCGAGGCGCTGGGCACGTACTGCGTGTACTATGCGGACCAGAACCTCATCACGATCACCGACCGCGTGGAATCTTAAAGCACTCATAAGTTCGAAACCATCCGTTCCAATCTAAAGCAGATAAGGTAAGAAGAAAAAAAATCAAATGAGCATTTAAGCCGACGAGTATCAGGTGTTTTATCCTGACATTCGTACGGTTTTTTTTATTTTCCTCATCTTAATTTCAAAGCCCCATCATTCCGGGAAGGCTCTTTTGTCTTTTTCTGAAGAAAGCCTGAAGATTCCTTAAACGGCCCTTTCGATCGGGCGCGCGCGCTTCCAAGGCCGGCGGCCGTGCGGTATAGTGGCTGTAAGGAGTGGTAATCGGTGAAAAAGCTGCTGATCGTAGACGACGACCGCGAGATCGCGGAGCTGATCCAGATCTATCTGGCCAACGAGGGCTATGCGACCGTGCTCGCCCATGACGGGGAGGAGGCGCTCGCCATGGCCGCCGCGGAGCCGTTCCATCTGATCGTGCTCGACATCATGATGCCCAAGGCGGACGGGCTTGAAGTATGCCGGCAGCTGCGCCGCGAGGGATCGGCCCAGGTGCCGATCCTCATGCTGAGCGCCAGGGCGGCGGACATGGACAAGATCATGGGGCTGATGACCGGAGCGGACGACTATATGGTCAAGCCGTTCAACCCGCTGGAGCTCGTCGCCCGCGTCAAGTCGCTGCTGCGGCGGGCCTACCAGTTCCCCAAGGCGGGCGGCGGGTCCGACGCCGGCGGGGCGGTGGAGCTCGGGCCGATCGTCATCGACAAGTCGACCCATACGGTCACCTGCCGCCAGGACGGGCGGCAGCTGCATCTGACGAGCACGGAGTTCGGCATCCTCCATCTGCTCGCCTCGCATCCGGGCAAGGTGTTCAGCGCGGAGGACATTTTCCAGCAAGTGTGGAAAGAAAAATTTTACGAATCGAACAATACCGTCATGGTGCATATCAGCAAGCTGCGGGACAAGCTGGAGCAGGAGACGGGAGACAAGTTCATCGTGACGGTGTGGGGGGTCGGCTACAAAATTGAAGGATGACAACGTCGTCAAGGACATGACGTTCCGCCTGCTGCTCCATCTCGCGCTGAGCGCCGCGCTCTCGGTCATCTCGTCGGTGCTGCTCGTCGTCGTCGCGGAGCGGCTGGCGAGCGAGCTGCCCGCGCTGCGCTGGATCGCGCATCTGCTGATCGACCAGTTCGGCGACTTCACGCTCGTCATTCTCGCGATCGGGCTGTTCCTCGTCTTCCTGCTGCTGCTCCAGCAGCGCCAGTTCCGCTATTTCCGGGACGTCAGCCGCAGCGTGCGCTACATCGCCGACGGCAACTTCGACTACCAGGTGCCGGTGCGGCAAAAAAACGAGCTCGGCGATCTCGCCGCCTACATCAATTATCTCGTGCACAAGCTGCAGCTGTCGCTCGACGACGAGCGGCGGGCCGAGCAGACCAAGAGCGAGCTCATCACGAACGTCTCGCATGACCTGAGGACGCCGCTCACCTCGATCATCGGCTATCTCGGCCTGATCGAGCAGGACCGCTGCCGCGACGAGGTGGAGGTGCGCCAGTACGTGCATATCGCTTATGAGAAGTCGAAGCGGCTCAACGTGCTGATCAACGACCTGTTCGACTATACGAAAATGCGGTACGAGACGTCTCCGCAGCGCATCCATACGTTCAATCTGACCGAGCTGCTGCGCCAGCTGCTCATTCAATACCGAGTGCCGCTCGAGGAGGCGGGACTCGTCGGCGCGCTCCATGCCCCGTCCGGCAAGCTCGCCGTCACCGGCGATCCGGACAAGCTCGTGCGCGTGTTCGAGAACCTGCTCGCCAATGCGATCCATTACGGCAAGGACGGCGGCAAGGTCGATCTCCATGCCTCGGCGGAAGGCGAGGAGGCGGTCGTGGAGGTCGTCAATTACGGCGAGATGATTCCGTCGGTCGACCTGCCGCATCTGTTCGACCGGTTCTACCGCGTCGACAAGGCGCGCGGCCTCGACAGCGGCGGCTCCGGCCTCGGCCTGGCGATCGCCAAGAGCATCGTCGAGCAGCACGGGGGCGGCATCTCGGCCGCGAGCGATCCGTATCTGACTTCGTTCCAGGTGCGGCTGCCGCTGGCGCAGGATCACGATCTTTAGACTTTCTTAAGGTTTTTTTAGGATTGCTTTACGGCATGAACGATCCGTCCTGCGGTACAATGATCCTATCGAAACCAAGCGGAAGCGGAGGGACGTCCATGAGATACCTGTGGATGATGGTCATGGCATGCGCAGTGATGCTGATGGCCGTCTTGCTGATCGGCAGCCAGGAAGGGGAGTCCGCCGGACTCGTCGACCTGCTGCTGCGCATCTGGTAGCGCCGGCTGCCGGCGCCCTTTTTTCCGGACCCTGTTCCGACTCGCCTGCCCCGTCGTCCTTCTGGACGGCGGGGCTTTTTTCGCGCTTCCCGGTTGCTTTATGTTAGATAATCTCACATAACTCATTTACTTTCCTGCGGCAGCGCGCCTATAATGGAGCTATTCCGGAGAAGAGGTGAAGGGC
Source organism: Paenibacillus sp. FSL W8-1187 (assembly GCF_037965485.1). NCBI lineage: Bacteria > Bacillati > Bacillota > Bacilli > Caryophanales > Paenibacillaceae > Paenibacillus > Paenibacillus sp. FSL W8-1187. Next base: position 3,818,621 of record NZ_CP150181.1, on the reverse strand, counting down.
ATGCAGTTGACCGAGCGCGAGAAAGAAAAGCTGCTCATCACGGTGGCGGCCGACGTCGCCCGCCGCAGGCTGAACCGAGGCGTGAAGCTCAATTATCCCGAGAGCATCGCGCTGATCACGTCCGAAATCATGGAGGGCGCGCGCGACGGACAGACCGTCGCCCGCCTGATGGAATACGGCACGCGCATCCTGACCCGCGACCAGGTGATGGAGGGCGTGCCGGAGATGATCCACGAGGTGCAGGTGGAAGCGACCTTCCCCGACGGCACGAAGCTCGTGACGGTGCATCATCCGATCGGCGGCTAGAGAGAACAGGCCGTTCGGCGGCCATGAGGGAGGAACAGTCATGATACCGGGGGAATACCGCACGGCTCAGGGGAGCATCGTGCTCAATGAAGGACGCCGCACGGCGGAGCTGATCGTCGTCAACGGAGGAGACCGGCCGGTGCAGGTCGGCTCGCATTACCATTTCTTCGAGGTGAACCGCGGCCTCAGGTTCGATCGGGAATCGGCCTTCGGCATGCGGCTGGACATCCCGGCCGGCACGGCGGTCCGCTTCGAGCCCGGCGAGGAGAAGCCGGTCCAGCTCGTCGAGCTCGGCGGCAGCCGGCTCGGCTACGGCCTCAGCGGGCTGACGAGCGGTCCGGCCCCGGCCGGCGCGATGCCGGACGACGTGCGGCGCAGGCTGGAGCAGTGGGAGGGCGGCCGATCATGAGAGAGATGGATCGGAGCAGCTACGCCGGCATGTTCGGCCCGACGACGGGCGACGCGGTGCGGCTGGCGGATACCGAGCTGTGGGCCGTCATCGAGCGCGACCACACGGTGTACGGCGACGAGTGCAAGTTCGGCGGAGGCAAGGTCATCCGCGACGGCATGGGCCAGTCGAGCTCGGCGCTGCGCAGCGACGGCGTGCTCGACACGCTCATCACCAATGCCGTCGTCATCGACCACTGGGGCATCGTCAAAGGCGACATCGGCATCCGCGACGGGCGCATCGTCGCCATCGGCAAGGCGGGCAATCCCGACATCATGGACGGCGTGACGCCGGGCATGGTCGTCGGCGCGAGCACGGAGGTGATCGCGGCCGAGGGCAAGATCGTCACGGCGGGCGGCATCGACGCGCATATCCACTACATTTGCCCGCAGCAGATCGAGACCGCGCTCTCGTCGGGCGTGACGACGATGATCGGCGGCGGCACGGGCCCGGCGACGGGAACGAACGCGACGACCTGCACGCCGGGCGCCTGGCATATGCGGCGCATGCTGGAGGCGGCGGAGGCGTTCCCGATGAACCTCGGCTTCACCGGCAAAGGCAACGCCAGCTTCATGGAGCCGCTGATCGAGCAGATCGAGGCGGGGGCGATCGGCCTCAAGCTGCATGAGGACTGGGGCACGACGCCGGCGGCGATCGACGCCTGCCTGCAGGCGGCCGACCGGTACGACGTGCAGGTCGCCATCCATACCGACACGCTCAACGAATCGGGCTTTCTCGAGGATACGCTGGCCGCGATCGGCGGCCGCACGATCCACACCTACCATACCGAGGGCGCCGGCGGCGGCCACGCGCCGGACATCATCCGCGCGGCGGGCGAGCTGAACGTGCTGCCGAGCTCGACGAATCCGACGCGTCCGTTTACGGTGAACACGATCGAGGAGCATCTGGACATGCTCATGGTCTGTCATCATCTGGACTCGCGGATTCCGGAGGACGTCGCGTTCGCCGACTCGCGCATCCGGCCGGAGACGATCGCCGCCGAGGACATCCTGCACGACATGGGCGTGTTCAGCATGCTGAGCTCCGACTCGCAGGCGATGGGACGCGTCGGCGAGGTCATCCTGCGCACATGGCAGACCGCGGACAAGATGAAGCGGCAGCGCGGCCCGCTCGCGCCGGACACGGAGGGCGGCGACAATTTCCGCATCAAGCGCTACATCGCCAAGTACACGATCAATCCGGCGATCACGCACGGCGTCTCCCATCTCGTCGGCTCGATCGAGCCGGGCAAGCTCGCTGACCTCGTCGTCTGGAGCCCGATGTTCTTCGGCGTCAAGCCGGAGCTCGTGCTCAAGGGCGGCATGATCGCCTACGCCCAGATGGGCGATCCGAACGCTTCGATTCCGACGCCGCAGCCGGTGTTCGGCCGTCCGATGTTCGGCGCGTTCGGCAAGGCGATGCAGCGCACGAGCATCACCTTCGTCTCCCAGGCGGCGTACGAGGGCGGCATCGCCGAGCGGCTCGGGCTGCAAAAATGGGTCGAGCCGGTCAAGGGCTGCCGCTCCGTCACGAAAAAGGACATGATCCTCAATGACGCGACGCCGGAAATCGTCGTCGATCCGGAGACGTACCGGGTGACGGTCGACGGCGAGCCGGCCGTCTGCGAGCCGGCCGAGGTCGTGCCGATGGCGCAGCGGTACTTCCTGTTTTGACGGGGGCGATGCCGCCGCGGGGCGGGGCGCCGCTCGTGCCGTGGCTCGTGCTGCAGCAGCTGCTCGACTCGGCGCTGCCGATCGGCGGCTTCTCGCATTCGTTCGGCCTCGAGACGCTCGTCCAGGAAGGCGACATCGCCCGTCCCGACGAGCTGGAGGCGTACTTGCGGGCGATGCTGCGGCAGAGCTGGACGACGACCGACGCGCTCGTCGTCCGCGCCGTCTACCGAGACGCGCCCGTAGAGGCGTGGGAGCGGCTGTGGGCGGCCGAGCGGCTCGTGCATGTCGGCCGCATGAGCGCCGAGACCCGCTCCGGGATGGAAAAGATGGGCCGCCGCCTGCTCAAGCTCGCGGGCAGCAGCTATCCGGAGCTCAACCTTGCCCGGCTCGAGGCGGCTTATCGGAGCGGCGACTGCCTGCTGACCCATCCGCTCGTGTTCGGCTGGATCTGCTGGCAAGCCGGCATCGGCGAGGAGCAGGCGCTTCAGGGCTGGCTGTACGGCTGCCTGAGCAATGCCGTGAACAGCGCGCTGCGCCTGATGGCGATCGGCCAGACCGAGGCGCAGCGGCTGCTGGCGCTGCTGTCGGGCGAGACGGTCCCGGCCGCGCGCGCGGCGCTGGCGATGGAGCCGGAGGACGCCTGGAGCGACATGCCGGGCTCGGAGCTCGGCATGATCCGCCACGAGACGCTTTACTCCCGGCTGTTCATGTCCTGATCGAATTCATTTATTCCAAGGAGGAATTCCCCATGTGCCAAGGCCAAGGACATACCCATATCGAGTGGAACACGAATCCGATCCCGCAAGGACGTCCGGTGCGCATCGGCATCGGCGGCCCGGTCGGCTCCGGCAAGACGAAGCTGGTCGAGACGCTGTCCCGCGAGCTGAAGGACCGCTGGAGCCTCGCCGTCATCACCAACGACATCTATACGAAGGAGGATGCCCGCATCCTCGCGGCGACCGGCGTGCTGCCGGAGGAGCGCATCATCGGCGTGGAGACGGGCGGCTGTCCGCATACGGCGATCCGCGAGGACGCCTCGATGAACTTCGAGGCGATCGAGGAGCTGGAGGAGCGCTTCTCGCCGCTTGACCTGATCTTCATCGAGAGCGGCGGAGACAATCTGGCGGCGGCGTTCAGCCCGGAGCTGGTGGACCGCTTCATCTATATCATCGACGTGGCCCAAGGGGAAAAGATTCCGCGCAAGGGCGGCCCGGGCATCATGCGCTCCGACCTGCTCGTCATCAACAAGATCGACCTCGCGCCGCATGTCGGAGCCAGCCTTGCGGTCATGGAGGAGGACTCGCGCCGGATGCGCGGCGATCGGCCGTTCGTCTTCACCAATCTGTTCGGCGGGAACGGGGTGGCGGAGATGGTCGACTGGATCGAGCATGAGCTCGCCCATGCCAAAGGGATCTCGCATGGCCACGGAGCGGATGCTGCCGCGCTGAGCCCGACCTTGACGCCGCTCCGAATGGCCGGTTCGGGCGGCGCGCTCGCTTGAGCCGCACCGCCCGGGCCGGCGGCGGTGCGGGCGCGTCTGCGGGCGCATCTGCGGACGCAGCGGAGAGGAGCTCGCTCGGAGGCGTGTCCGCTGAGCGCGCCTTCTCCCACGGGGGCGCGGAGCATGCGAAGGCGCGAGCCTTCTCCGCCGGCGAGCTGACCGGCGCCGAGACGGCGGCGCGCGGAGCCTCCGTCCTGCAGGCGCGCTTCGAGGAGCGCGGCGGCCTGACCCGGCTCGTCTCGCGCTACCACACGTCGCCGATCAAAATCGCCAAGGCGTTCCCGCTCGGCTCCGGCGCCGGCGTGCTCGTCATGGACGTCTCTCCGGGCATGCTGAGCGGCGACCGCTACGAGCTCGACTGGAGCCTCGGCGCCGGCGCTTCGGTGCAGATCTCCAACCAGAGCTTTCTCAAGGTCCATCCTTGCGAAGAGGAGGGAGGCGCGTCGCTGCGCCAGCGCTTCGCGCTGGAGAACGGCGCCGTATGCGAGCATCTGCCGGAACCGGTCATGCTGTACGAGGACGCTTCGCTGCTGGCGGACACCGAGGTGCGGCTCGCTCCGGGCGCCGTCTGGATGCAGACGGAGGTGCTGTGCCCGGGACGCACGCTGCGCGGAGAAGTGTTCCGCTATCGCCGGCTCGACAACCGGCTGACGGTGTACGCCGACGGCGAGCTGATCTTCCGCCAGCGCCAGCGGGTCGAGCCGCGCGCGCAGCAGCTCGCGGCTCCCGGCAGCTGGCATCGGTTCACGCATTGGGGCACGTTCTGCCTGTTCGGGCGCGGCGCGGACGCGGAGCTGGAGCAGCGGCTGCGCCAGCTGCTGGACCGGCTGCCGCAGGTGCCTGGCCGGGAGGTGCGGACGGGCGTGTCGCGCACATGGCGGAGCGGCATCGTCGTGCAGGCGGCCGGCCATGCGGCATGGACGGTGCAGCGCGTGCTGGAGGAAGTCCGGCTCGAGTCGCGCAAGGCGCTTTGGAGCGAGCCGCCGCCGCCTTTCGTCAAGTCTGTCTGAATAAAAAATGAAACCCGATCCCTGCCTCCGGCGTAGGAAGCCTCTAAGGATGCTTCCGTCATGCGCGGAGCTGCCCGAGGATCGGGTTTTTGTCTTTTTTTGCTTTACCTACAAGAAGTTGACCTTATAAGGTTATCCTACATCAAGATTGCGAGAGAAGAAGCAGGAGGCGAAAGCATGGTACAGGATGGGGCATTGGAAGAGCTGACCAAGCAGCTGGATGACCGGTTCCGGCTGGTGCGCAAGCTGATCACATCGGAATGGAACCGGGACAACGAGCACGGGCTCGGCCTTACGCATGCCCGCATACTGACCTTGCTGGCCACGGAAGGGCCGCAAAAAGCGTCGGTGCTCGCGGACAAGCTGCTCATCACGTCGGGAGCGGTGACCGGTCTCGCGGACCGGCTCGTCGAGCTCGGCTATATCGCGCGAGAGCGCGGGGAGTCGGATCGGCGCGTCGTGGTGCTGAGCATCGACAAGAAAGGCCTCAAGCTGCTCAAGCAGATCGACGAGACTCGGCATGCGCTCATGCTGAAGCTGTATCGCGGCATGGAGAAGCAGGAGATGGATATGATGCTCAAGCTGTTCGACCGCATGATCGCCAATCTGCAGAAAGAGTAGGCCGAAGCTGCAAGGGCGGTCTGCGGGAAGTGCCGGGCGTGATGCGCGGCATGAAGCGGACGGGAGCTATGGGAGCCGAGGAAGCGTTCAGACCCGCAGGCGGGCTTGGACGCTTTTTTTGTCCGCAGCGCCAAGGTTTAGGCGAGCCGCAGCCGCAGCCGCCCTGCGGTTGACAAGCCCTGGCCGATTGCCTATTCTAGGCACGAATGGAATCGAGGAGGAACGGGAGGGTTCGCGATGAACGAAAGCAAGAAGGAGCGGCCGGACGCGCTGCGCATGGAGGAGACGCTGTCGCTGCTGGAGCGCCACCGCTCGATCCGCCGCTATGCGGACAAGCCGGTGACGGCCGAGCAGCTGGACCGGATTCTCGGATGCGCGCAGATGGCCTCGTCGTCGAGCCATATGCAGGCTTACAGCGTCATCGGCATTACCGATCCGGAGCTGCGCGGACGGCTCGCAGAGCTGGCCGGAGGCCAGCGCCATGTGCGCGAGGCGCCGACCTTCCTCGTCTGGTGCGCCGATTTGAGCCGCTTCGCGGAAGCGGCGGGCATGCACGGCGCGCAGCTGCAGACGTCGACGGAGTATTTCCTCGTCGCGACCGTGGATGCGGCGCTGGCGGCGCAAAATGCGGCGATCGCCGCCGAGGCGCAGGGACTCGGCATCGTCTATATCGGAGGCATCCGCAACGACATGCGCGCCGTCTCGGAGCTGCTGGAGCTGCCGCCGCTCGTCTACCCGGTGTTCGGCATGTGCATCGGCGTGCCGGCCGAGGAGCCGGACCTCCGGCCGCGGCTGCCGCGCTCGGCGGTTTATGCGGAAAACCGCTATCCGGCGGGCAGCCGTGCCGAGCAGCTTGAGGCATACGACGACGAATACCGCGGCTACATCCGCGGCCGCTCCGGCGGCGGCCGCGATACGACGTGGACGCAGGAGATGAGCGGGCGGACGGCGTATCCGCCGCGCACGTTCACCGGGCTGCTGCGCGAGAAGGGGTTCCGGCTGGAGGATTGACGCTGCCGCGGGCGGCGGGGCGAGGCGGTGGAACGAGGAATCGGAGCGCCGCAGCTGGTGAACCGAGGGAACAAGGGAAGAAGCTCCCTTGTTGGAGCGCCGCAGCACGCGAAGCCGTGGAACAAGGGAAGAAGCTCCCTTGCTGAAGCCCCGCAGCTGGAGAACCGAGGGAACAAGGGAAGAAGCCCCCTTGTCCCCTCGGCAGCATTCCGCAGCGAACCAAAAAAGGGACGGAGCCGAAGCTTCGTCCCTTTTGCAACAAATCAATCCGCGCCGCGCATGGCGTTGCGGCCAGCTTGCTAGCGGCTTTCCTCCTGCGGAGCGGAGCCGACGCCGTTCAGCAGGTCGGTGCCATGGAATTCGTCGGGCGGCGCGACCGGATCGACCGGCGTGCCTTCCGTCAGATCGAGCTCGGCGTCGGAGCTCGGCCTGGCCGCCGCCCGGCCCGGCTCGGAGTCCGCCTCGACGCTTGTCGGCGCGGGCGCCGGCGACTCTCCTACCGGCGTCTCGACGGCATAGTCGCCGCCTTCGCGCTGGCGGGCATAGTCTCCCGGGTCAGGGCCTTCCGCATAGGCGATATCGTCCGCGAGGCGCTCGTTCGCCTCGGCGGAAGCGATCGTGTAGCGGTCGACCTGCACGCCGCCGTAGGTGCCTTCTCCGGACGGATACGTGCGGAGAAGCTCCTCCTCGGCGCTGGGGACGCGGCTGCCCTCCGCCTGATCCTCGAACAGGCCGTGCCGCGGATCGATGTCCTTTTCCGTCGAGAGTCCGTGATCGTTGTCGTTGCGCTTCATGAAGATTCCTCCTCCGTCGAATCGAGCTTGGCTACTCGGATACGTTGATCTTACCCTCCTGCAAGGGTTTCCAATCGCCGGCGCGTCCATACGCCGGCAGGGGAGCAGGACGATTATCCGTGCGCAGCCAAATCGAGTATAATAGGTTCATTATGGTTATACCGGAAGGAGCTTTCACGCATGACCCTGATCAGCACGCTGACCGACAAGCAAGAGGTGACCGGATTCTTTCTCGTCAAGGAGCTGGATGTCAAGCAGACGAACGCGACTCCGCCGAAGGATTACTGGGATCTCGTGCTTGCCGATTCAAGCGGCCAGATTACGGCCAAATACTGGGATCTGAAGCCGGCCGAGAAGGAGTCGCTGCAGTCGCTGCAGGTCGCCAAGGTGCACGGCATCGTGCAGCTGTACCGCGACCGGCTCCAGCTGAAGATCATCCGCATCCGCCCGACGAGCCCGGAGGACGGCGTGCAGCTGACCGACTACATCCGCGCCGCGCCGGTCGAGGCCAAGGAGCTCGTCGCGCAGATCCGCGCCAAGGTCGACAGCATCGGCGACGCCGATATCCGCAACATCGCCGCTTATTGCGTCGTCAAGGCCGGCGACCGGCTGGAGCATTACCCCGCCGCCAAGAGCCATCATCATGCCTACTATGCCGGTCTCGCCTACCACACCGTGCGCATGCTGGAAATCGGCGAGTTCCTGTGCGCGCAGCGTCCGTTCCTGAACCGCGACGCGCTCATCGCCGGCATCGTCCTGCATGACCTGGCCAAGCCCGAGGAGATGAACGCGCAGCTCGGCATCGTATCCGAATACAGCGACCGCGGCCGCCTGATCGGCCATCTGGCGCTCATCTCGGGCTGGATCGTCGAGGCGGCGCTCAAGCTGGGCGTGCCCGCCGACTCGCCGAAGGTGACCGTGCTGCAGCATCTCGTGCTGTCGCATCATAATCTCGGCGAGTGGGGCAGTCCCGTGCAGCCGCAGATGGCGGAGGCGGTGGCGCTTCATTATATCGACTCGCTGGACGCCAAGCTGCAGATGGTCGAGGACGCGCTCGGCTCCATCCCGGAGCAGGAGGCTTGGACGCCGATGATCCGCGGCCTTGAAAACAAGGCCGTCTATCGGACGAGGCTCTAGAGCGGACAAGGACGAGCCGTCCTCCGACGAGCGGCGCGGCCGCTCCGGCTTGACGGAGCAAGCTGTTCCAGCCGAGGCATCATCTACCCTGACTAGAGGAGAGTGGCGGCCATGACGGGTCCAGACTATCGCGAGGCGATCGGCCGCAGCCGGCGCATCGTCTTTTTCGGCGGCGCCGGAACCTCGACCGAAAGCGGAATTCCCGACTTCCGCTCGGCCGGCGGCCTGTACGAGCAGCGCACGAGCAAGATGTACGCGCCGGAAGAGATTTTGAGCCGGGACTTCTTTTTCGACCATCCCGGCGACTTCTATGCGTTCTATCGGGAGCATATGCTGCATCCGCAGGCGCTGCCGAACGCGGCGCATCTCAAGCTCGCCGAGCTGGAGCGGGAAGGCCGGCTGAAGGCGGTCGTCACGCAGAACATCGACGGGCTGCACCAGCGCGCGGGCAGCGTCAACGTGCTGGAGCTGCACGGCTCGGTGCATCGCAACCGCTGCCTCGACTGCGGCCTGTTCCATCCGCTGACGGCGGTGACGGGAGATCCGCGGCCGGTGCCGCTCTGCTCGGAATGCGGCGGCATCATCAAGCCGGATGTCGTGCTGTATCAGGAAAACCTCGACTTCGAGCTGCTCGAGCGCGCCGCCGAGCAGATTCGGCAAGCGGACACGCTGCTCGTGGCGGGCACCTCGCTGACCGTGCAGCCGGCGGCGGGCCTCGTCTCGCTGTTCCGCGGCGACAGCCTCGTCATCATCAACCGCACGGCGACGCCGCTGGACCGCATGGCGACGCATCTCGTGCGCGGCAGCATCGGCGAGGCGCTCGGGTCGCTGTAGCCGACCTGGGCCGCCCTTGGATCGTGAGGACGAAGGCGCTTCACGACAAAAGGCCGGCCGATTCGGGTTTCGTCCGAATGGAGGCGCAGGAACAGATCATAAACGAGCCGCCTCGCCAGTCCAACGACTGGCGAGGCGGCTTTTTGCGCGCTTGGCAGGACGGATCGCGGCCGAGCGGGCGGTTTTTTTGTCCATGCAAAAGGGGCAATGCTCTCCATAGCCTCGCCGGCGCAGGCACGGTTATGCTAGGACATGCGGGCGGCAAGCCGCTCCGCAGCTCGAGACGGAGGTAGCCATGGAACTGAACGAACTGATTCGCGGACGGCGCAGCGTGCATGTATTCGAGGATCGCGAGGTCGATCCGCAGCTCGTCTCCGACCTGCTCGATACGGCGGTGTGGGCGCCCAATCATCGCATGACCCAGCCGTGGCGGTTCATCGTCGCCGCAGGCGAAGGACGCCGCAAGATCGCCGACGCCTGCCGCGCGATGAACGAGCGCTGGGAGCGGGATCCGGCCAAAAAGCAGGAGACCGGCCAGAAATATTACCGCAAGATCATGAGCAATCCGCTGATCGTCACGGTCGTCATGAAGGAAAATCCTTACCTGCAGGTGAGGGAGGAGGATTATGCCGCGACGGCGACGGTCATCCACAACTTCAGCCTGCTCGCCTGGGAACAGGGAATCGGCATGGTATGGGAAACGTACGAGTGGCTGCACGAAGACGTCTTCCGCGAGGCGGTCGGCATCCGGCCCGGCGAGCGGGCCGTCGGCAACCTGCATGTCGGCTATCCGAAAGCGATTCCGAAGGCCGAGCCGAGAATCCCGGCCGCGCAGCTCATCACCTGGCTGTAGCCGGCGGAGGCGGCCAGGCGCGAGGCCCGAGCCGGATCAGCGCACGCGCGCGGCTCCGCGGGGCATGCCGCTGAAGTAGCGGGCGCAGTCGTAGATGGCGAATTCCCGCCCCGAAGGTCCCCATGGATCCCATTCGCGGCTGTCGGGCACATGCAGCCGGCCTTCGCGGACGGCGCGCAGCTCCCTCCAGGCCGGGTGGGCGCGCAGCCGGGCCAGCTCGCGCGCGTCGCTCCATACGACGAGGATGCTGTCCGGATCCATCGACAGCAGCTCCTCGAACGCATGGCTGCGGTAGAAGCCGTGGCGGATGCGGCTGTGCGGGCAAAAGCCGAGCGCTCGATAGAACAGATCGCTGAAGGCATGGCCGTCGGCGCCGAACAGGCGGAAGTCGCCCGGCAGCACGCGCACGATCGCCAGCTCTCCGGCCGCTTCGGCGGCGGAGGCGAGCTGGCCGCGATACGCGAGCTCGATGCCTTGCACGCGGCTTACGGCGGCTTCCGCCTCGGCTTCCCGGCCGAGCATGGCGCCGAGCGATTCGAGGTAGGCCTGCCAGCCGCCGAAGCCGTCCATGCAGACGGTGTTCGGCATGCCGCGCCACGGGCCGTCGGTCGGATTGCCGCCGAAATCCATCTTGATGATGAGGTCGGGCGACAGGCTCTGCACGTCGCGCGGGAGGATGGAGGTCTCGGCGTTGAGCGGCTTCGTGCCCTCCAGCTGCGGCTGCAGATAGTCCGGGAATCCCGAGGGCGTGCGATAGACGCTCGGAAAGGCGGGCGCGGCGACCGGCTTGATGCCGAGCGCCAGCAGATGATCCTGCAGGAACAGATGGCTGACGATCGCGACGCGCGTCGCGCTGCGTCCGGCGAAGGCGCTGGGCGAGACGCCGGCCGTCTTTTTGAACAGCCGGCTGAAATACAGCTCGTCCGCGTAGCCGACGCTGGCGGCGATGTCGCGCAGCGTCGGCCGTCCCGGCTGCCGCAGCAGCTCCTTAGCCTGGCGCATGCGCAGCTCCGTCAAATAGGCGGTCGGCGACTGCCCCGTCGCTTTTTTGAACGAGCGGCAGTAGGCGCTCGGCGTCAGGCTGGCCATCCGCGGCAGCTCCCCGACCTGGATCGGCTCCATATAGTGCGTCTCCAAATAACGGATCGTGCGCTGGACCGCCTCCTGAGCGCCGTTCTCCTCCTCGCCCGGCATGAGGCTGACCCGGTGCAGCAGCTCGTAAAGCAGCGCCTGCCGCCGGAAAAAGGCCGAGGGCGTCCGGCTGCGGCCAAGCTCGAGCATGCCGCCGAGCAGCGTGAGCACGGAGCTCGGGGCGGCGATGCGGACGCTGCGTCCCGGCAACTCGGGAGTGCCCGGCCGAGGCTTGGCCGCGGCGCACAGAGGGAGCACGGACGGCCCGCTGCCGTCGTACTCCAGCACATAGGCGTCGAGCGGCCGATCCGGCTGCAGCTCCGCCTTGATCCAGGTGCCGGGAGCGAGCGCCCAGCAGCTTTCGGGCTCGAGCGGGCAAGGCTGTCCGTTGAGCTCGAGCCGGCCGGAGCCGTCGAAGAGGAAGATGAGGGCATGGCGGAGCAGGCGGAACGGCTGGACCGGCGATCCGCCCTCGAGCCGATGGCGTTTCAAGGAGACGAACGTATAAGAAGAAGCGCGCTTCGTGACGCTGGGCATGGAAAGCTCCTTTTTTTTGTGGATTTAATGAGAATGATTATCATTATTATAATCGTTCCTTCCTGATCCTGGCAAGCCGCCCGACCAAAGCGGATGCCTGAATAAGTTGAACAAGGGGGTCTATTATGAACGAGGCCAAATCGGTCGCGGAGCGGACAGCTCTGCAGGCGATGGTCAACTGTTATGCCCGCGAGGCGGGAGCGGACGCCGAGCTGCGGCTGCCGCAGGAAACGCCGGCCGGCGCGCAGCCGGGCCGGGCCGGCATGCTGGAGCTGCGGCTGAGCGCGCAAGGCATCGTGCTGTGGGTCGGGCTGGACTACCATTCGCCGACCGGCCGGCATGCGGCCAGCGGCAAGGCCTGGTACCGGCCGGAGCTCGGCGGCGCGCTGGCGGAGGCCGACTACATCACGGCGTCGGCGCTGCTCGTGCAGGAGCTGGCGCTGACGAGGCCGGGCCTCGCGCGACGCGACGAGCTGCTGCTGCGCATCATCCAGAGCTGCCGCAACGTGGAGGAGATCGTCGCCGCCGCGCTCGCCCGGCCGGAGCCGGAGTCCGGCGGGAACGACTTCCTGTCCGCCGAGCAGTCGCTCGTCTTCGGCCACGGCTTCCATCCGACGCCGAAAAGCCGCCAAGGCATGAGCGGCGCGGAAGCGGGCGTCTACTGTCCCGAGCTCGGCGGGCGCTTCCGGCTGCATTATTTTCAGGCGCATCGGTCGATCGTCAAGGAGCGGTCGGCTGCCGGCAGCCCGGCCTCGGAGCTGCTGCGCGGCGAGCTGCTGGCCGATCCCGAGGCCGCGCCGGAGCTCAAGAAGCGCTGCGCCGAAGCCGGCTGGACGATGCTGCCGGTGCATCCGCTGCAGGCGCGCTGGCTGCTGGAGCAGCCGCGCACGCAGGACTGGCTGGAGCGCGGGCTGCTGCGGAGCCTGGGGCCGGGGGGCAGAGAGTATTTTCCGACCTCCTCCGTCCGCACGGTGTATCATCCGGATGCCGCCTACATGCTGAAGTTCTCGCTGCGGGTGAAGCTGACCAACTCGCTGCGGGTGATGAAGATCAACGAGCTGGAAAGCGGCATCGAGATTCGGCGGCTGCTCGATACGCGCATCGGCGAGGCTTGCCGGGCGTACCCCGGCTTCGCGGTCATGACGGATCCGGCCTACGCGACGCTCGGGGAGGAAGAGGGGCCGGCGAGCGGCTTCGAGGTCGTGCTGCGGGACAATCCGTTCCGCAGCGGCGGCTCCTGCCGCGCCGTCACGCTCGCCGCGCTCGCCCAGGAGGCGCTGCCGGGCCGGCGCTCGCCGCTCGGCCGCCTGATCGGCCGGCTCGCCGAGCGGACGGGCCTCGCCGAGGCCGAGGCGTCGAGGCGCTGGTTCCGCCGCTATCTCGAGCTGTCGCTGCGGCCGCTCGTCCGGCTGCATCTCGCGTACGGCATCGCGCTCGAAGCCCATATGCAGAACAGCCTCGTCGAGCTGGACGGCGACGGCTGGCCGGTGCGGTACTGGTTCCGCGACAACCAGGGCTATTATTTCAGCCGCTCCATGCTCGGCGCGCTCGAGCGCGAGCTGCCGGGCATCGGCAGCAAGAGCGGCGACGTGTACGCCGACGAGGTGACGGACGAGCATCTGATCTACTATTTGATGGTCAACCATCTGTTCGGCCTCGTCGGCGCGTTCGGCGTCGAGGGCTTGGCGAAGGAGGAGGAGCTGCTGCTGGACATCCGGCGGGAGCTGGAAGCGTTCCGTCCGCTGGACCGGGAGGGCTCGCGCTTCCTCGAGCGGCTGCTGCAGGCGGAGGAGCTGCCGTGCAAAGGCAATCTGCTGACGCGGCTCCATGACATGGACGAGCTGGAGCTGCCGCTGGAGCGGCAGTCGGTCTATGTGCCGATCCCCAATCCGCTGCTCGCCGCGGCAGGGCTTGGACGAAGGAGCGGCGGGCGCCGGGCGCTCGCCGAAGCGATGGGAGGAGGAGCTTCATGAGGCCGGACAGGCGGGAGGAAAGAACGCGGCAGGACGAGCTCGTGCAGAAGGACGAGCGATCGACGCAGGGCGAGCTCGTGCAGAAGGACGAACGATCGACGCAGGACGAGCCGATGCCGCAGGACGGGCCGTCCGGGCAGGACGAGCTCGTGCAGCGGGCGCTGCGCTCCGCCGCTTATGACGAGGTCGGCGAGCGGATGCGCCGCCAGCTGGTCGAGTCGATGCTGTTCGAGCGGCTCGTGCCGTTCGAGGAGCTGGAGGCGGCAGGACATGCGGAAGGAGACGGCGCGGCAGGACGCGGGCGGCTAAGGTTCGCGCTGCGGGCAGCGGACCGGGACGGCGCCCCCGTCCGCTATGAAGCAGAGGGGCGGCGGACGGCGACGTTCGGCCGCATCCGGCTGGACGGGCCGGTACGCCGCAGATCGGCCGGCGGCACGGCGGAGGGAACGCCGCTCGGCATGATGATGGCGGAGCTGCTGCGCGGCACGGAGGTCGAGCCGGACAGCCTCGCCGCGTTCATCCGCGAGCTGGAGGAGACGCGCCTCAAGGACGCTGTCTATCGCTGCCTGCATCCTTCGCCGGTCGCCGAGCTCCGCGAGCTGCCGTACGGCGAGCTGGAGACGGCGCTCGGCGAGGGCCATCCTTATCATCCCTCGTACAAGTCGCGGGTCGGCTTCGACTACGCCGACAACTTCCGCTACGGGCCGGAATACCGCCCGCAGCTGCGGCTGCTGTGGGCGGCGGTGCGGGACGACGGCTGGCTGCATCTTGCCTGCGCGCCGGAGCGGACGCTGGAGAGCCTCGCCCGCGAGGAGCTGGGGGACGAGACGCTGGAGGCGTTCCGCTCCAAGCTGCGCGGGCTCGGGCATGATCCGGACGCCTACGCGCTGCTGCCGGTCCATCCTTGGCAATGGCGGCGTCAGATCGCGCGGGCGCTGGCGGACTGCATCCGCGAGGGCACGGTCGTGCTGCTGGGCGAGGGCGGGGACCTCTATGCGCCGCAGCAGTCGATCCGCACGATGACGAACCGGTCCCGGCCCGAAAGGCCGTACGTCAAGCTGGCGATGAGCCTCGTCAACACGTCGGCCTCGCGCTATCTCAGTCCGCACTCGGTGGCGAGCGCGCCGCAGACGTCGCGCTGGCTGAGCGGCATGATCGGGCGGGACGCCTATCTGCGCGACGAGGCGAGGCTCGTGCTGCTGGAGGAATTCGCCGGCGTCGTCTACGATCCGCCGCCGGCGGACGAGAGCGTCGAGCCGGACATCTACGGCGTGCTCGCCTGCCTCTGGCGCGAGTCGCTGGAGCCGAAGCTGGAGGAGGGCGAGCAGGCCGCGCCGTTCAACGCTTTGTTCGCGGAGGATGCGCGCGGCACGTTCGTCGGCCCCTGGCTGGAGCGCTACGGCGCCGAGCGCTGGGTGCGCCGGCTGCTGGAGGTGTCGCTGCTGCCGGCCGCGCATCTGCTCGTCGTCCATGGCGTCGCGCTGGAATCGCACGGCCAGAACATGGCGCTGCTGCATCGCGGCGGCTGGCCGGAGCGAGCCGCGCTCAAGGACGTGCACGAAGGCTTCTACTACCATCCGCCGCTGCTGGCCGAGCCGCAGGCGGTTCCAGACTACCGCTCGATCCACGAGAACTTCCGCCTCGCCGCGCCGAACGCGCTGTTCGAGCAGGACGATCCGGCGGCTGTGCGCGATACGCTGCTGGACGCGCTGCTGCTGTTCAACCTCGGCGAGCTGAGCTGGATGCTGGAGCGCCGCCACGGCTTCGCGGAGGAGGCGTTCTGGGAGCTGGCGGCAGAGCTGCTGGACGCGCATTTCGAGCGCTTCCCGCAGCCTGCGGAGCGGATGGAGGCGTTCAGCCTGTTCCGTCCGCTCTGCCAGGTCGAGGCGCTGACCAAGGGCCGCCTGTTCCCCGATCCGACGGTGACCTACTGCCACGAGGCTCCGAACCCGCTGCTGGCCGCCCGCAGCCGAATTCAGGAAAGGAAGGCGATGCTCCATGTCCAGCCGATTTGAATCGCATTGGTCCGGCTTCCGCCGGCTGCCGCATCTCGCGCGGCCGTCGGGGAGGCTGTACGCGCTATGCCTCGAAAGCCGCGAGGAAACGGCCGCGCTCGCGCTCTATTTGCGGGAGGAAGGCGGGTCCGCGCTGCTGCTGAGCGAGGACATGCCGCTGGACGCGGCGTTCGAGACCTCGCTCGAGAGCGGCTGCTGCGGCCTCGTCTACGGCCGCGCGGAGCAGTTCCTGGCCGGTCCGCAGCCGCAGGAGCGGACGCCCTGGGAGCCGTCGCTGCTCCAGCACTCGTCCGGCACGACCGGCCGCTCCAAGCTGCTGCGGCGGACATGGGCCGAGATCGCCGAGGAGACGGCCGACTACAACCGGGCGCTCGAGCAGGCCGGCGCGGGGGCGGACAGCGGCCTGACAACGGTCGTGCTCGCGCCGGTGTCGCATTCGTTCGGGCTGCTGTGCGGCGTCGTCGCCACGCTGGCGCGGGGAGCCGAGCCGGTGCTCGCTCCGGCCCGCAATCCGAAGGCGATGCTGGCCGCGCTGCGCGAGCATCCGCGCCATCTCGTCTACGGCGTGCCGCTGCTGTTCCATCTGATTTCGTCGCTCGCGGGAGAGGGCATGCGCTTCCACAGGCTGCTCTCCTCCGGCGCGCCGATGACGGAGCCGCTGTTCAAGCGGCTGCAAGCCCAGGCGGATACGCTGATGCAGCAGTACGGCTGCACCGAGCTCGGCTGCGTCTCGCTGTCGGCCCGCATGGCCGGCGTGCAGGACATCGGGACCGAGCTCGGCCGCTTCGAGGCGCGGGCGGGCGGCGGCCCGGACGAGCCGGCGGAGCTGACGCTGCGCCGCCGGGGGCCGCTTGCCGCGAGCTCCGGCGAATACGGGCGCGGGGTCGGCGCATCCTGGCGGCCGCTGTCTGCGGCGGAGAAGAGAAGCGGCGAGCGTCGTCCGGACGGGATCGTGCTTCCGGATCCGGGAGGACGCCTCCCGGAGCGCGGAGCTGCCGCCGCGCAAGCGGAGTTCCGCACCGGCGATCTGGCCTACCGCGCCGAAGACGGCGGGCTGCGGCTCGTCGCCCGCGCCGACGACGTCATCAACATCGGCGGACGCAAGGTGTATCCGGCCGCGGTCGAGCGGGCGCTGCTGCAGGTGGCCGGCGTGCGCGAGGCGGTCGTCTACGGCAGCCGTCATCCGGTCATGGGCGAGCGCGTGAGCGCGCGCGTCGTCGCCGACGGCAGCGTCGGCGAGGAGGCGATCCGTGAGGCTTGCCGCAGGCTTTTGCCCGCCTACCAGGTGCCGGCCGCGATCGCGCTCGTCTCCAGCCTGCCCGCGCTGCCCTCGGGCAAGATCAGCCGCGCGCGACTGCGCCGGGAGGAGGAATCATGATGCCGAGAGAAGCGAGAAGGAGCGGGCTGCGCGGCCTGATGGAGCAGGACCTCGGCCTCGGACAGCTGCCGGAGCGGCTGGACGACGAGCTGCGGCTCGCCGAGGACCTGGGGCTGGACTCCATCCTCGTCATGCAGCTGATCGTCTGGATCGAGGTGCGGCTCGGGCTGGCGGTGCCGGATGCGGAGGTCGATCCGCGCGCGCTGGCGACGGTCGGATCGGTGCTGGACTTCATGGGGGAGCTGCGCCCGCTCGCAGCGGAAGGGAAGGGTTGACATGAGCATCAAGATCCATTGCCTGATGAGCTGCCTGTGCGAGATCGTGAAAAGGCGCGGAGAGGCCGACCACCGGCCGTTTTATTTCGGCGTGTGGGATGCGGAATTCGACGTGACGGACGACGGCCGCCTCGCCTATCATTCCGAAAGGCTGTCGCATCAGCGGCGGTTCGACGACTACGAGCGGCTGTTCGGCCTGCGCGCGCAGCGCTGGCATGACCCCGGCCTCTCGCCGGAGCGCAACGTGGAGCGGCTGCTGGAGCTGATGAAGGAGCAGCCGGAGCATCGCTACCTGCTCGTCATGCTCGACATGAGCCGGCTGCCGGACCGCGAGACGAAGGCGAGCATGAGCCCGTTTCCTCATTATCTGATGGTGTCGAAGACGGATCGCGACGATACGTGGTTCGTGTTCGACCCGGACTTCCGCTGGGAGGGCGAGGCCAAAAAGGACGACGTCGTGGCGGCCATCCTGGCGATGGGCGAGGACGGGGCCGGCTACTCGATCGATGCGCAGGCCGTGGGCGCGCCGAGCCTGGAGCTCGTGGACGCGTACTTCCGCGAGACGTTCCGGCCGGAGCGCAACGAGCTGACGGAGCAGGTGCGCGCCATCGTGGCGAGAGCGGCCGGAGCCGGCACGCCGGAGGCGCTCGCCTATCTGCTGCCGGCGCTGAAGCAGCTGAAGGTGCTCGCGATCCGCAAGTACGGCTACGAATACGCCTTGATGTATTTCCAGGATACGCTCGGCTACTCGCGCGACCGCTTCCTGAAGTGGGCGAACCAGATCGAGGACCTGTGCCAGACGTACTCGACCGCCCACTACTTGTCCGTGAAGATCGCCATGACCGGCAAAAAAGCGCTCGTCGAGACGCTGCTTGAAAGCCTCGACGAAGCCGACGCGATCGAACGCGGCATCAAGGAGGAGATCTGGCGCCAGTACGACGGCTGGCGGCAGGCGGCGCTCGGCGAGCCGGCCCCGCCGCTGCGGGGGCAGGCGGAGGTGCCGGCATGAAAACGGCGCTGTGCACGATCTCGTTCCGCCACCAGCTCGTCTCGTTCCGCGAGCTGGCGGAGCTGGCTGCCCGGCTCGGCTATGACGGCATCGAGCTGTGGGGCGCCCACGCCGCCCAGCTCCATGAGCTGAACCGCCGGCAGGCGGAGGAGGATCTCGCGCGGCTGCGCGCGCACGGCCTCGGCATCTCGATGGTGAGCCATTATGTCGACATCTCGCCGGAGGCCGACTTCGCCGCGAGTTGCGACAGCTGCCAGCGGCTGATCGAGCGCGCCCTTTGGTGTGGGGCTCCGCGGCTGCGCATCTTCGCCGGCAGCCGCGGCAGCGCCGAGCTGGACGGCGGCGAGCGCCGCGTCGTCATCGAGCAGGCCTGCGAGCTCGGGGCGCTCTGCCGCGAGGCGGGCGTGCAGCTGCTGCTGGAGACGCATCCGGCGACGCTGCTCGACACGCCGGCGATGGCGGCGGAGATGATGCGGCTGGCCGATGCGCTGCGGCCGGGAGCGGCGCTGCTCAACTTCGACGCCCTCCATCTGTGGGAGGCGGGAGGCGAGCCGTCCGCCTGCTGGCGGGAGCTGAAGCCGTGGATCGGCTATGTGCATCTCAAAAACATCGACCGGCTGGAGCATGTCGGCGTATTCCGGCCGGACATCGTTTATGCGGCCGGCGGCAGCCGCGAGGGCATGGTCGCGCTCGGCGACGGCGCGATCGACTACGAGCCGCTGCTGGAGCTCGCCGCGGGCGAGCCGGAGCTGTACGGCTCGGTCGAATGGTTCGGCGGAGACCCCGCCGGCATGCTCGCCCGCGAGAGCGTCTGGCTGCGCGGCCGAATCGCGCGGGCGCAAGCGACGGCCGCAGGCGCTCTGCGCTGAGGCTTTCTTTAGGGTAAAAAAAAGCTGCTCCGCCAAGTCCGTCGACTTGGCAGGGCAGCTTTTTTGCGGCTAGCTTCCGCTCGCTACGATCAGCGCGCTCAGCATGGAAATGGCGAGTCCGACGCCGATCAGGATCAGGAAAAGCAGCAGGTAGGCGCGGCTCAGGTTGCGCTTGTTGACGTTGGCATTCTCGCCGAACGCCCATACGAAGAGCAGGATGAGGCCGACGATCGGAATCGCCAGGAGCAGCTGGGTGACGAACCAGTTGCCGGTCGTCATGACCGAGCTGGGGCCGCCCCCGTGATACGGATCGCGAGCCGAGCCGGAATAAGGCTGTGCATTCATGTCGAAATTCCTCCTTTAGACCGGCATTTCGCTCAACGCGCTGATCATGACAGCGCCGAAGATCGCGAATAGGACGAAGTAGAATGCAATGCCGATGAGCGCCCAGAGCAGATAGGCGCGCGAGAAATGCTTGCGGTTGAGATTGGCGCTGTCGCCGAACGCCCAGACGAACAGCATGACGATGTTCACGATCGGAATCATCAGGATGACGAGCGTGATCAGCCAGGATTTGACGCTGACGGGCTCGTCGCTGCGATAAGGCGCGTAAGGATTCGGGCCGGACGGGCTTCCGTCAAGCGGTTGGATGGTCGTTTCCATCGGTGGACTCTCCCCTTGTCTATAATCGAACCCAAAGATTATCGGCAGGAAGACATGGGAAGTTGAGTGTTTTTTATGAAAAGGATGGAAATGCGAGGATCGACGTGTTCGTGCCGTGACCGGTCATTCCGGCCCGGTCTCTCCGCCCGAGCCGCCCGGGTTGCCGGAGCCAACCGGTCCGCCCGAGCTGGCCGAGCCGTCCGAACCAACCGGCCCGCTCGAGCCTCGCTCGTAGTGCAGCGAACGGTACTCCAGCGGCGAAAGCCCGAAATGCGTCCGGAAGACGCGGTGGAAATAAGAATAGCTGGCGAAGCCGCATGCTTTCGCGATCCGCTCGAGCTTCAGCTCGCCGTATTTGATCTGCTCGACGGCCGCCTGCAGCCGGATCTCGATGGCGTACTGGATCATCGTCTTGCCGAACTGCTCCTTGAACAGCCTCACCGCTCGGGAGAGGCTCAGTCCGGCATGCCGCGCGGCTTCCTCGAGCTTGAAGGTGGAGAAGGCCCGCTCCTCGATGAACCGCTTGATCTTGAGCGCCGCCGTTCCCGGCGTCCCGCTCGGCGCGCTTTCGGCGATCGCCCGGTCGATATACAGGCAGAGGCTGCGCAGGAGCGCGTCCTTCAGCTCCGCATCCTCGTCGAGGGCATGGCGGCGCTTCTCCAGCAGAAGGCTGCGCCAAAGCGTGATGAGCTGCTCGTCGGCTCCGACGCGGCTGACCGTCGGGCGCTCTTTGCGGCTCCACCAGGCGTCGATCCAGGGACCATGGCAGAACAGATAATAGTCCCCGCTCGACAGCCGTCCCTTCCTGGCCGGCTCGCTCACGCTCAGATGATAGTCGTCGCCGGGCCGCAGCAGGAGCAGGTCTCCTCCCGCAAGCCTGTAGGAGACGCCGCCCGAGGCGACCTCGCAGGTGCCTTCGGCCTGCAGGCGAAATAGGTAATGCTGCAGGCCGCTCCTCACATCATGGAGAAACGGCTTGTAATGGCTGGAATAATCGCAGATCAGCAGGGAAGTTTCCACCGGGAACGGCCTCCGTCTTCAGATTTCCAAGCAAATCGTTCATGTTTTGCCGGAATTGTATATGTTCATTCTAGAGGGGAATCGCCTAGAATGAAACCTGAGCCTAAAATCCTTTCCGCAGAGGAGATTGACTACCAATGACCAAGATCAGCATCGGCCTGCAGCTGTTTACGCTGCGCGAGGAGACCGCGTCCGACTTCAAGGGCACGCTGCGCAAAGCGGCGGCGCTCGGCTATCAAGGCGTCGAGTTCGCAGGATACGGAGACCTCTCCGCCGAAGAAATGAAAGCGACGCTGGACGAGCTGGGGCTGAAGGGCTTCAGCAGCCACGTCTCGCTGCACGCGCTGCGCCAGAACCTGCAGAAGGAAATCGACTATCTGAAGACGATCGGCGCGACCTACATGATCTGCCCTTATCTGATGGAGGAGGACCGGCCGCAGACGGGCGAGGGCTGGACCGCTCTGTTCGCCGAGCTGCAGGCGATCGGCGCCGAGGCGGCCAAGCAGGGACTGGTCTTCGGCTATCACAACCATGACTTCGAGTTTCACGGTCAGGTCGGCGAGGAGAATGCTTTCGACGCCATGTTCCAAGCGACGGCGCCGGAAGCGGTCCAGGTCGAGATGGACGTCTGCTGGGTGCAGTTCGCCGGACGGGATCCGGTGGCGTACATCGGCAAGTATGCCGGCCGGCTGCCGCTCCTTCATCTCAAGGACTTCGCCCTCGACGAGCAGGGCGGCATGAAGACGCTGGAGCTCGGACAAGGCGGCGTGGACCTGCCGGCCGTCATCGAGGCGGCCGAGGCAGCGGGCGTGCAGTGGCTGATCGTGGAGCAGGACCATTGCCAAAATCCGCCGCTCGAGAGCGTAGCGAACAGCTACGCCTGGGTGCAGCGCCATTATTTGAACGCTTGATTCCAATTCCGAAGGGAGAACCGATCCGATGAGCAAAATCAAAATCGCGGTCTTCGGCTGCGGCGCGATCGCCCAGCGCAGACATATTCCCGAGTATGCCGAGAATGAGCTGGCGGAGCTGGTCGCCTTTGCCGATCCGATCCTGGAGCGGGCGCAGGCGATGGCGGACCAATACGGCGGCAAGGCTTACGCCAGCTACGAGGAGCTGCTCGCGAGCGAGGACGTCGATGCCGTGAGCGTGTGCACGCCGAACCATCTGCATGCCTCGATGGCGATATTCGCCGCGAACGCGGGCAAGCATGTGCTGGTAGAAAAGCCGATGGCTGCCACGGCAGAGGAAGGCGAGCAGATGATCGAGGCGGCGCGCAGGAACGGCGTTTTCCTCATGGTCGGCCACAATCAGCGGCTGATGCCTCCGCATGTCAAGGCCAAGGAGATTCTCGACTCCGGCGAGCTCGGCCGCGTGCTGACGTTCCGCACGTCGTTCGGCCATCCCGGTCCCGAGGGCTGGAGCGTCGACGGCGCGGGCAGCTGGTTTTTCCGCAAGGACGAGGCCGTCATGGGCGCGATGGGCGACCTCGGCGTGCACAAGTCGGACTTCATCCGCTATCTGCTGAACGATGAGGTGGCGGAGGTCGCCGGCTTCATCGGCACGGTGGACAAGAAGGATACGGACGTGGACGACAACGCCGCCTGCCTGCTGCGCATGAAGAGCGGCGCGATCGGCACGCTCGTCGCCAGCTGGACGCAGTACAAGGGCGGGGACAACAGCACGGTGCTCTGGTGCGAGCGCGGCGTCATGAAGATCGGCACCGTCGACGGCGACGAGGTCATCGTCGAGCCGACCGAGGGCCTCACCCAGACGTACAAGGTCGGCGCCATGGCGACCAACGAGAAGCAAGTGCCGAGCGGCGTCATCGACGCGTTCCTGGAATCCGTCTCGACCGGCACGCCGCCGGCGATCTCCGGCGAGGAAGGCTTGAAGTCGCTGAAGGTCATCCTCGCGGCGTTCGAGTCCCAGCGGACCGGGCAGTTCGTCAAGCTGTAAGAGGCTGCCTGCAAGAAGCTGCCGATTGCGGCGGCAGGCTGGGGGGAGAGTCGAAGGCTCGCCGACAGCGGCAAGGAGCGAAGCGATCGACGCTTCGCTCCTTTTTTAGGTTCAGGCAGGCGGGAGTGCCATCGGCTCCCCTTATCCGGATCGAATGAAACCGCGCGCCGAATGTCTAATTTTGCGGCTCGATGGCGGAGTACAGGCACTTCTGGGCGGCCGCCCACATAAACTAACCGTACATCTGCACCGCCTGCCCCTGGCAGAGACGGTAGTACCGCATGGGGGTGGCCTCCGAAATGCCTGGACTTTTTGCCGCAATCGCCCTGTTCATCAAGCAGCTCAGCCTGCTTGTGTCCTATGTCAAAAACAATGCGTTTCCGCAGCCGTTGCAGGAGGAGGATGAGCTCCGCCATCTGAAGCTGATGGCCGAGGGCAACCAGCAGTCGCGCAATCTGCTCATCGAGCACAATCTGAGGCTCGTCGCGCACATCGTCAAAAAATTCGACAATACAGGCGAGGACGCGGAGGATCTCATCTCGATCGGCACGATCGGGCTCATCAAGGCGATCGAAAGCTTCCAGACCGGCAAGGGCACGAAGCTGGCGACATTCGCCGCCCGCTGCATCGAGAACGAGATCCTCATGCACTTAAGGTCGCTCAAAAAGACGCGCAAGGATGTCTCCCTGCATGATCCGATCGGCACGGACAAGGAAGGCAACGAGATCACGCTGATCGACATCCTCGGCTCGGAGCATGACGACGTCGTGGAGAAGGTGCAGCTGAAGATCGAGAAGTCGAAGATCTACAAAAACCTCGACATTCTCGACGAGCGGGAAAAGGAAGTGGTGATCGCCCGCTTCGGGCTGGAGCACGGCGGAGAGGAGCGCACGCAGCGCGAGATCGCCAAGGAGCTCGGCATCAGCCGCAGCTATGTGTCGCGGATCGAGAAACGGGCGCTCATGAAGCTGTATCATGAGTTTTACAAGGCGAAGAAATAAAGGCCGGCTCGCATGGCCGGATCAAAAGGCCGCTCTCCTGCTTTAAGCGCAGAGGGCGGCTTTTTGCTGCGCTTGCGGCATGAGCCATGCGGGCGGCTGCGAGCGCCGTCAGCTGGCCCCGCCTTCATATCCATATTTCTTTCGGAAATCGCTTGGCGTGATGCCTTCCATCTCCATGAAGACCTTATTGAAGTAACTGGCCGTAGGATAGCCGGATGAAATCGCGACTTGATGAATGGGGCGAGCAGGATGGCTCAGCAGCATTTGTTTGCTTTTCAAAATCCGGCATTTCGTGATATAAGCAAGAGGAGTCGTCCTGGTCACCTTTTTAAAGAGGCTGAAATCCTTTACGCCCGATTCGCGTTGAACATCATGCTCGTCCGGGCTGGTGTATTTGCCGACCGAATGAGGGGAACAGAAGAAGTTGAGCTCATCGCTGTTGTATGTTTCTATTTGCGGCTGTCCAGAACTGATTTATAATTTATGTGAAATTGTAGCATCGTTCCAACTCTAATTGAATGCGCTTACACGAAAGGCGTTTTTATCGGGTATACTTGAAGACTAGGGGGAATCTGAAGATGACGATCAAAATCGGCCTGTTCGGAACAGGAGGATTCGGCAGGATGCATGCCGATCTGCTGTCTGCCATGGACGGCGTGGAGATTAGCGCGATATGCGGCTCCTCGCAACAAAAAGCGGAAAGCATGGCCCGCAACTATCCCAACGCAAGAGGGTACGGCTCCGTGACGGAAATGCTGGATGACCGCAGGCTGGATGCGGCCTATGTCTGCGTACCGCCTTTTGCGCACGCTCATCTTGAAGAGTCTCTCGTGCAGCGCGATATTCCATTTTTCGTAGAGAAGCCGCTGGCCGCCGACCTCGAAACGCCGACGCGAATCAGGAAGGCCGTGGAGGAGAAAAAGCTTCTCACCTCGGTCGGGTACCATTTCCGTTATATGGATGGAACGGCCAGAGCGCAGCAGCTGCTGAAAGATCGGACCGTCGGCATGGCCCTCGGCTATATGATGGGCAATATGCCTGGCGTATACTGGTGGCGCAAACAGGAAGGCTCGGGCGGTCAGTTCGTCGAGCAGACGACTCATATCGTAGACCTGCTGCGGTACTTGCTCGGAGATGTCGATGAGGTGTACGCCGCATTCGCAGGACGCTTCATGCATACGAAGGAAGACGGAGTGGAGGTGCCGGATGTTGGAACCGTGACGCTGAAGATGAAAAGCGGCGCCGTCGCGACCATTTCCAATACATGCATGCTGCCGATGGGACATACGGCGGGACTTCATGTGTATACGGACACGGGCGTTCTGGAGGTGAGCGGGAAAGGATTGAAGGAAGTCGCGGCCGGGAGGACGACGGAATATGCGAGCCGCTCGAATCCCTACGAACTGGAAAACAAGGCTTTCATCCATGCCCTGCGGACCGGAGACGCTTCCGGCATCCTTTCCACCTATAGCGATGCGTGGCGGTCTCAGCAAGCAGCGACGGCAGCCAGCCTTTCTGCATCGACGAACCGGCCGATCAAGCTCCAGGACTGATTGCATCCGGCGCTGATGCGCCTTGCTGACGGAAGCCGAGTAGGGGAGAAGCTCATGAATAAAATATGGCTTCGAAAGATGATCTGGTCCTATATTCCGCTCTTCCTGGTCGTTTTCTCCTTTTTGGTTTTTTTCTTCCTGCAGGCGATGGTGGAGCAAAACCGTAAAAATGCAAAGGAATCCAATGAAGTATTCGCGGCGCAATTGCTGCAATCGGTTGAGGTTTCGTTGAAGACGGTCGACCACATGGTCATTCGGGAGCTTCTTAACAATAAGCTGCTGGCAAGCTACTACGAGGAATCCGACAGCAGCAATGTCGTGTTGAGCTATGAAGTGCTTAAACGCGTGAATGAGCTTAAGCAAGAAGTGTCGTTGATCGATTCTTTTTACCTGTATCGCTATAGCGACGGAACCATATTTTCAGGCAGCATGCAGAACAAGCTCGATCAGTTTGAGGACCGTGAGTTTGCTCGTTCGATGAGCGGCATGTCTGCAAGGCCCAATTGGACGAATATTCGCCGCTATCAGGAGTTCTCGTTCCAGAACCCGAGGCAAGTGATCAGCGTCGTGCATGAAGTGCCGGTCAATTCCGGGACGCAGGGGCTATTTGTCATCAATATCGACATTTCTTCTTTTCGAGCTACGGTGTCCTCGCTCTACAATGAATCCAGTACGTTCGTGAATATATTCGATCGCCAAGGCAACCCGATTTATGCCGACAACCTGCAGCAGGACCGGAAGGTGATGGCAAGCCTCAAGTCCTCTTATACCGGATGGAGCATTGAGAGCGGGATGAACAGCGGGCTGCTGGCCAGCTCGACGTCCGCATTCTCAAGCGTTTGGTTCGCTGTCGGCGTGCTTGTTTTTATATGCGGGCTGGTGCTCATCATCTACATTACTCGCGCGAACTACAAACCGCTCGAGGAGCTCGTCGTCAAATTGAACCATACGCTGTTCTCGAGCGGCGGTTCAGCCGTCAGCCTGGCAGCAGATGAGTTCGCCTTTATCGAATCTGCCATCAACAACTTTGCCGCCCAGTCGAAGCTGGCGGAAAGGGAGTTCATCAAGGCGGCTGTTCTGAAACGCAAAAACGCGTTCAGCATCATGATCTACGGGGATCATGAGCAGCGGGACGCCGCCGAGGCGTCGCCGTTCGAGGGATTGAGCTTGCCGACCTACCATGCCCTGAAGGCTGTTGTCATCGAGGTCGACAACCCGGAGCAGACGTTCTTCACCTACAGCGGCCGAGATCGTTCGTTGTTCAAGTTCGTCATCAGCAGCGTCGTCAACGAGATGGTGCAGCAGCGGGGGATGGCGGTGTGGCTGGAATGGACATCCCCGACCCATTTGACCGGCATTCTGTTCGTGGATGAGCAGCAGGACTTGACTCCCATCTATGAATCGATCATCGACTGGGTCGCCAAAAATCTCAAGTTCACGGTAACGATCGGCGTCGGCCGTTCTTCATCCAGCCTCGAAAAGGTGCGATTATCCTATGAGGAGGCCTGTTCGCTGCTTCACTTCAAGGCTGTGCTGGGTACGAACCGCATCATCCGCTACACAGATGCCCAGAATCAGCAGCAGAAGGATGCACATGAACATCTCCGTACGATTCATGAGATTTCCACCGCTTTCCGCCTGGCAGACGAAGGATGGAGGAAGCTTTTCCGAACATTCTTTGACGATATTCGCGCAGACAAGCCCACCAAGGCCGAGATCGTCAAGCTCATGAACTACATGCTGGCCCACTTGGAGCTCCATCTCTCGAGCAGTTCGAGAGAGGAATATCAGATGATTCGACAGGCGCTGGAGGAAGCGCGCCAAAAAATGGAGTCGTTCGATACGTTGGATGAAATGAGCGAGGCGCTATACGTCACGTTGGATGCAAGCGTCAAGAAATTGCAGGAGGTTCGGGAATCCCGCCACCATTATCACATGCTGCAGGACGTGAAGGAGTATATCGAAAGAGAGTATGCGAACCCGGATCTGTCGCTCGATTATTTGAGCGAGAAATTTTCCATTTCCGCGAAATATTTGAGCCGGCTGTTCAAAGAGTCGTTTGGCGAGAATTTTCTTGATTCTTTAATGTCCATCCGGATCGGCATAGCCAAAGAGCTGCTTCTCCAAAATCAGCATTCGGTCCAAGAGGTCGGGGAGAAGGTCGGGTACTCCAATGCAGCTACATTCCGCCGCGTGTTCCGGAAAGTGGAGGGCGTCTCGCCGCAGGACTACCGCAGCCGATCGCACCATTAGCCATGTCAGGAGGCCCCAGCCTTCCGGGAGGTGGACGATGAAAACAGCTCGTTTTTTTGCCCTGGCATTCATTGGGCTCGTTGTCTTGGCGGCCTTGTTTCTCTATTTGAGTCCGCGAGCCGACCGCGCCGAGCACGAAGGCGCGGAGCAGGCCATATACGGTCCCGGCGAATTTCCGATCGCCGACAGCCGGGTAGAGCTTGAGGT
Organism: Paenibacillus sp. FSL W8-1187; assembly: GCF_037965485.1. Classification (NCBI taxonomy): domain Bacteria; kingdom Bacillati; phylum Bacillota; class Bacilli; order Caryophanales; family Paenibacillaceae; genus Paenibacillus; species Paenibacillus sp. FSL W8-1187. The sequence goes on along the minus strand of NZ_CP150181.1, from coordinate 3,790,590 downwards.
ATTGATCGCGTCTGAATCGACGAAGGAAGAGCTGGAGAAGAACCAATTCACCTCCTATGTGGAACAAAAGCTCGGCATCAAGTTCAACTTCGTGACGACGAGTCCGAGCACGATCGACGAAGCGGAGGATGTTCTATTCGCCAGCGGCGATTACCCCCCGATCATCCTCAGCGGCAGCCTGACGACGGATGAGCAAGTCCGTTACGGCAAGCGCGGCATTCTTCGTCCCCTGAATGCGCTTATCGACCGCTACGGCGATCGTCTTCATGAGATTTTTCAGCAACGGCCCGATCTGCGACAGTCGCTGACCGCTCCGGACGGAAACCTATACGCGCTTCCCGCCATCAATGAATGCTTTCATTGCTGGTACGCTCAGAAATTATGGATCAATACATCGTGGCTGGAGCGGCTGGACCTGCCCATGCCGAAAACAACGGATGAGCTGTATCAGGTGCTCCAAGCCTTCAAACGAGATGATCCGAACGGAAACGGACTTCATGACGAAATTCCGTTAAGCGGGGCGGTGAACAGCTGGCATTCGGAGATTACAGGATTTTTGATGAGCGCCTTCATCTACAATACGGATAGGAACTACTTCTATATCGAGAACGGCCATGTCGGCTTAGCCGCCGTACAGCCGCAATGGAGAGACGGGCTTGCCTATATCCATAAATTGTACAGCGAGGGTCTGATCGATCCGCAAGTATTCACGCAGTCCATCGACGGAGTGATCGAAAAAGCGACCCGTCAGGATAATGTCCTTGGCGCCATCACGGTCGGACATATCCGGATGGCGTACAATAACGGCAACAATATCAGGCAGAGCGAATACGAAGCGGTGCCCCCGTTGATCGGTCCTGCCGGCTACCAAGCAGCCGGATTTTTCAGTTCATTTGACCGATCGACCTTTGCGATTACTGACAAAGCAACGGAAACCGAAGCGGCAGCCGCGATGCGGCTGGCTGACTTTCTTCTGACGGAAGAGGCCACGGTACGCAATGAATGGGGGATGGAGGATCTATGGTGGCGAAAAGGAAAGCCAGGCGAATTCGATGAGCATGGACGTCCTGCGAAATACTGGCTCGCGCCAGAGTTTGCCCAATCGGATACGCAGAACGAGATTTGGGCTCAGATGGGCCTGCTCTATCGCGATCGAAACTTGCGCGAATCATGGGCCGTGTCGCAGGATCCTTACTCCATTGTAGGCTACGAACACCGGCTTTATCAGGAGACACAGAACAAGTACGAGGGCAAGGAGCCGGCTGAGGTCTATCCCGATTACATCTTCATGGAGATGGCGGAAGCTCAAGAAGCCGCAAGGCTCAGAATTCCGATCAACGATTACATCCGGTTCAATATGGTTCAATTCATCACAGGCGTAAAGAATGCCGATGCCGATTGGGATGACTACGTAGAAGGGCTGGAAAAATTAAAGCTGGATCGTTACCTCGAGCTTCATCAGAACGCGTATGACTCCTATCGGCAAAAATGAGCGTTAGCAAAGGCCTTGACCCAGAAACCCTTCTGGATCAAGGCTTTTTTCAATCGGCGAATAGTAATCGGCATGTGAATATTGAGCGATACGGCTCCAGAACGCAGCTGGGAAGCGCTTTTAGAATTCTGTGCCGCAAGTGATTTCTGTTCGTTGACGGTCCTCGGGATGATTCGCTAACGTGGAGCCAGACGAACAATTCCGCTTCACGATGAGAGGGGTGTGGTCACAGAGATGGGAACAACCGGGACAGTAAAGGCTTTGCACGACGTTCAAAAAGAAAGTAAAGCGCTGGCTGCAAGACGTCTCTGGAAAGGAATCAAAAGGCATTGGCAGCTGTACCTTCTTGTACTTGCACCGCTGGTCTATTTCATTATTTTCAAGTACATCCCCATGTACGGGGCGCAGATCGCATTTCGCGATTTCAGCATTGTGAAGGGGATTACGGGAAGCGATTTTGTCGGCTTGTCTCATTTCGAAGCTTTCTTTAAGTCGCCGAATTTCTGGCTCCTCATCAAGAACACGATGGGGATCAGCCTCTATTCGCTTCTCATCGGATTCCCTGCTCCAATTCTTCTGGCGCTTGCGCTAAATGAAGTCAGGAGCATGAGGTTCAAGAAAACCGTTCAATTGGTGACGTTTGCGCCGTTTTTTATTTCGACCGTCGTCATGGTGTCGATGCTGATCATCTTCCTTTCTCCCCGTCTCGGGTTTGTCGATCAGATCGTCCAGGCACTCGGCTTCGAATCGATCAACTTCATGGGGGTTCCAGGCTATTTTAAAAGCATTTTCGTCTTTTCGAACGTCTGGCAGAGCATCGGGTACGGCGCCGTCGTCTATTTAGCCGCCTTGGCCGGAATCAATCCAGAGCTCTATGAAGCCGCCAAGGTTGACGGCGCCTCTAGATTTCAGAAGATTCGGAATGTTGATCTCCCAGGCATCGCGCCCGCTGCCATTATTTTGCTGATCCTGAGCGTGGGACAGATCATGAATGTCGGATTCGAGAAAATCTATCTGATGCAGAACCCGCTTAATGTAAGCACGTCCGAGGTCATCTCGACCTATGTCTATAAAACCGGTCTGCTCGGCGCGAATTTCAGCTTTTCCGCCGCTGTGGATCTGTTCAACTCCGTGATCAACCTGATTTTGCTGATTACGGTCAATTCAATTGCTAAGCGCATCTCTGACAGCAGCCTATGGTAGAGGAGGAATTCGAATGAGTCGTACCCATGCCATCCGAGAGTCGCTTGGCGACCGGATCTTTCTGGCCTTCATCTATGCCTTTCTCATCCTTGTCCTGGCGACGGTCATTTACCCGCTCATCTTTATTGTAAGCTCCTCCTTCAGCTCGTCCGAAGCGGTCGTCAGCGGCAGGGTATGGTTGTGGCCGGTCGACTTCAGCCTGGAAGGCTACAAAGTCATCTTCAGCAACCCCATGATCCTGACGGGATATAAGAACTCGATTCTATATACCTTTTTTGGAGTGCTGGCCAATGTCGTGCTGACGGTTGCATTAGCCTATCCGCTGTCGAGGTCCACGTTCATCGGCCGCAATCTGATCATGATGCTTCTCGTTTTTACGATGCTGTTCAACGGCGGCCTGATTCCGACGTATCTGACGGTCAAATCATTGGGCATTCTCGATACTCCATTGGCGATGATTCTGCCAGGCGCGATTGCCGTTTTCCAGGTCATCATTGCCCGCACGTTTTTCCAGTCCACCATCCCCAAGGAGCTTGGCGAGGCTGCTGAGCTTGACGGATGCTCGGACATCGGTTTCTTGTGGAGAGTCGTTCTTCCGCTCTCGAAAGCGATCATCGCCGTATTGGTGCTGTTCCACGCTGTCGGGACGTGGAATGCCTACTTCGATGCTTTGATCTATCTGAAGTCGCCGGAACTGTTTCCGCTGCAGATCATTCTTCGAAACATCCTGATCCTCAACTCGGTCGATGCCGGATCGCTTGTGGATGCCAATCAGTTTGCCGCAAGGCAGGGGCTGCGGGATCTGTTGAAATTCTCGCTTATCGTCGTTGCGACCGTACCGATCCTGTGCATCTATCCATTCGTGCAGAAATATTTCGTACAGGGAATCATGATCGGATCGGTCAAAGGCTGATCCGCGAAGGAGATTTCGAAGGGAGGTGAGGCTTCGAGGTCGGGCTTCGAAGTCAGGCAGCAGGTACAGGTCTTCGTTTTTTATGATTCAAGACTTTCCATACGCAAATCAAAGGAGGAGTCATTCTGAATCAGAGAAGGGGAATGGGGTTCGTCACGAGCATCGCGCTGCTGCTTGTCCTGGCGATGAGCGCATGCAGCAGCAACAACGCGGGCAATAACGTTTCTGGCGATGACGCCGGCAACGGACCGGTTACTTTGGATACCTTCATTGCCGTAGTGCCCCGTATAGAGGATATCAATACGAACACGATAACGAAGCTGCTTGAAGAAAAGATCCATATCAAGTTCAAGTTCGAAGCGGCGCCTGAAGTCAGCGCAGCCGACAAGAAGAAGCTGCTCCTGGCCAGCGGCGATTATCCGTCCGTGTTTTTGTCCGGCGACTTCACCCAGGCGGAACAGATCGATTATGGCCAGCAGGGAGTTCTGCTCCCGCTCAATGACTTGATCGATAAGTACGGCAATGAGATCAAGCGGGCATTCGAAGAGGATCCGGATCTGAAGGCGGCCATTACAGCTCCGGACGGCAACATTTACGCGCTGCCGCATATCAATGATTGCTTCCATTGCTGGTATTCCCAGAAAATGTGGATCAACAAAGCATGGCTGGATAAGCTCGGCCTCGAAATTCCGAAAACGACAGAAGAGTTCTATCAGGTTCTCAAGGCGTTCAAGACGCAGGATCCGAACGGGAACGGCAAAGCGGATGAGATTCCGCTCACGGGCGCCTACAATACATGGCACGGCATTCCCTCTCATTTCCTCATGAACTCGTTTGTATACGACGACGACAACACCTTCTTCACGATGAAAGACGGCAAGGTAAGCCTCGCCGCAAACCAGCCCGAGTGGAGGCAAGGTCTGGAATATGTGAACAAGCTGTACAGCGAGAATCTGATCGACAAGGAAGCGTTCACGCAAAACAACGATGCCGTCATGCAAGTCGCCAACAAGGAAGGGGACAATGTAATCGGAGCGGTATCGATGGGTCACATCGGGATGGCGTTCAATGTCTACGAGGGACAGACGCGCCATAAAGACTATGTGTCGTTGGCCCCGCTTGCCGGCCCGAACGGTGTCGCGTATGCAGGATACTACAAGGGATACGGCAACGGCGCCTTTGCGATCACGAACAAGGCTACGGAAGCGCAGCAGATCGCCGCGATCAAAATGGCCGATTATATGTACTCCGAGGAGTTTGCAATCGCAAATGAGTATGGCCTAGAGGGGAATTATTGGGAGAAGGCGCAGCCCGGAGAAAAAAATGTCCACGGCGAACAGGCGAAGTACAAGCTTACGCCGGCATTTTTCGAGATCGGCTCAACGTTGAACGATCATTGGGACCAGATGGGCATTACCCGGCGCACGCGCGAAATCAGGGAGTCGTGGGTTGCCCCGAGCGATCCGTTGTCGGAGCAAGGCTTCGAGTACCGGTTGTTCCTGGAGACCGCGAACAACTACGAGAACAAGCAGCCGAAAGAAATCTATCCGCCTGCCGTCTTCCTGGAGGTGTCCGACGCCAAGCAGGTGAATAGGATCAAACCGCAGCTGGTCGATTATATCAACTCGAATATGGCGCAATTCATTACGGGATCCAAGCGTCTGACGGATAGCGAATGGGATGGATATGTGAAGGGCTTCGATGGATTGAATCTCCCAAGCTATCTGGACATCTATCAGAAAGCGTATGACCGAATAGAGGGCAACTAGAAAAGAAGCAAAGGAGCTGTGACGGAATGGTGAACAAGGAAATTGCCAAGGGCCCGTTTGAACCGACGTTTGAATCGCTTCGGACATTTGAATGCCCGGAATGGTTCCGGGATGCCAAGCTCGGCATCTGGTCGCATTGGGGAGCGCAATCGGTTCCCATGTTCGGCGATTGGTATGCCCGCAACATGTATTATGAAGGATCGGATCAATACCGGTACCACATCCGGCATTACGGTCACCCGTCTACATTCGGCTACAAGGATCTCGTGCAGCTCTGGAAAGCCGAGAAGTTCGATCCCGAAGGGCTGATGGACTTGTTCGAGCAGGCGGGAGCGAAATATTTTGTTGCGCAAGCGATGCATCACGACAACTTTTTCAATTACGATTCGAAGATCCATAAGTGGAATTCGGTCCAAATGGGTCCCAAGAAGGATATCGTCGGCCTGTGGAAGGAAGCGGCTTCGAAGAGAGGCCTGCCGTTCGGAGTGACGGAGCATCTCGGGGCGACGTTCAGCTGGCATCAGTGGAATAAAGGGCACGACAAGGAAGGACCGTTCAAAGGCGTTCCGTATGACGGCAATGATCCGCAATTCGAGGATCTGTACTTGCCGAATCGGGAGCATTACGATCCAGACAAAAAGCAGTACGATCTGGATCCGTGGTACACCTCCAACGCCTGGTGGCATCAGCGCTGGTTCGACGTGATGAAAGAAGTGATCGACTTGTACCAGCCGGATCTGCTGTACTCGGACGGGGCCTTGCCGTTCATCAATTCGTGGGGCAAGTCGTCGGAGAACGGACTGGACAACGCCGACGTTGAAGCAGGCCTGCATGCAGTCGCGCATCTGTACAATACGAGCGCTTCGCTTAACGGCGGTCGGAACAAGGCGGTGTACAACCAGAAGGATCGTAGGAAAGAAGTCTACTCCGTAGGCGTGATGGATATCGAACGGAGTCAGGAGCAGGGAATCAAGCCTGAGCCTTGGCAAACGGATACCTGCGTCGGCGACTGGTTCTACAACGTGAAAACCGTATACAAGCAGCCGGGACATGTCATCGAAATTCTCATTGATATCATTTCCAAAAACGGCAATCTGCTGCTGAATATTCCCCAGAAGCCCGATGGCACGATCGACGACGAGTGCACGCACATCCTGAAGGAAATGGCCCAATGGTTCGCTGTGTGCTCGGAAGGCGTCTACGGCACGCGTCCGTTCCGCGTGTCGGGCGAAGGGACCTCCAGCGTGGTGATCGATCATTTCAAGGAAGACAAGGTGGAATGGAACAGCTCGGATTTCCGTTTCACGCAAAAAGGCAATACGGTCTATGCGTTCCAGATGCGCGCTCCGAGCGACGGTCTCGCTGTGATCCGGTCGCTGACCCCGCAGCATAAAGTGAAGAAGGTGCGGCTGCTCGGCGTCGGAGACGTGCCGTTCCAACAGGCTTACGGCGCTCTGATCGTATCGCTGCCGGAGCATCTTCCGACCCCGTATGCCAATTGCATGGCCATAGAGCTGGACCATTAGGGACATCGGGAAGAACAGAGACAAAGGGGATCGGTAGGGATGCTCGACGAGAAATGCCTGTACGTTTCAACCGACGGCAACGACCATGCCAGGGGCACGGCGGAGCAGCCCTATGCTTCGATCGGGCGCGCGATGCGCGCCGCCAGGGAAATCATCGCCGCTGGAACACCGGTACGCGTGAAGGTCCATGGAGGCATGTATGACTTGACGGAGCCGCTTCGGTTCGGACCGGAGGACTCGGGATCAGAGTCCTCGCCGGTCCTGTACGAATCCATCGGAGACGATCCGGCGGTCATTACGGGCTCCAAGGTTCTGCAACTGGATTGGAAGCCTTATCGCGACGGCATCATGCAAGCGCGCGCGCCAGAGGGACTGGTGCTGGATCAGCTCTACATCGATGGCCGGCTCTACCATATGGCCCGCTATCCGAATTATGACGAAGAGATCCGCATCATGAACGGCTATGCGGCCGACAGCATCCGTCCGGAACGGGCGGCCCGATGGCGCAATCCGGAAGGCGGCTATGTCCATGCCATGCACAGCCATCTATGGGGCGACTACTGGTACCGGATTGCCGGCAAGACCCAGGATGATGTGCTTGAGCTGGAGGGCGGGTGGCAGAACAACCGGCAGCTGGGCATGCACAGCGAATTTCTTTACGTCGAGAATATCGTGGAAGAGCTTGACGCGCCCGGAGAGTGGTACTACGACGACAAAGCCGGCCTCTTGTACGTCTTCCCCTATCCAGGCACAGATCTGCTGACCGCGGAAACGAGAGGCGCTCATCTGCCTCATCTCGTCGAGATCATAGGCACGCCCGGGACAAGCGCGCAGCATCTTGCGCTCAAAGGCTTTACGTTCGAGATGACTTCCCGCACGTTCATGGAAAACCGCGAGCCTCTTCTGCGCAGCGATTGGACCGTATATCGAGGCGGAGCGGTACTGCTGCGCGATACGGAGCATTGCTCGATTGCGGATTGCAGCTTCAGGAACCTTGGCGGGAATGCCATCTTCGTGGATGGCCGCAATCGCCATGTCCGCATCACAGGCTGTCACCTGGAGGAGATCGGATCCAACGGAATCGCATTCGTAGGGCGGCCGGACAGCGTAAGAAGCCCGCTGTTCGAATACGGAGAGCGGCAGCAGCTGTCGGAGATCGATCGGATGCCAGGTCCGAAATCGGAAAATTATCCCGGTCCGTGCCTTGTCGAGGATTGTCTGATCACTCGTGTAGGGCGAGTGGAGAAGCAGTCGGCTCCCGTTCAGCTATCGATGGCGATGGACATTACGATCCGCAGCTGCAGCATATACGATGTGCCGCGGGCCGGCATCAATATTTCGGAAGGCACGTTCGGCGGGCATCTGATCGAAAACTGCGACGTGTTCGATACCGTGCTGGAAACGGGAGACCACGGTTCCTTCAATTCATGGGGCAGGGACAGGTATTGGCTGCTTGAGGATATAGATATGGATTCCATAAATGAGAATCCAGGCGAGCCGGACGATCCGCTTCCCTTACTCGATGTCGTACGGCCCATCGTCATCCGCCATAACCGGTGGCGCTGCGATTACGGCTGGGATATCGATCTGGATGACGGATCAAGCGGGTATGAAATCTACAACAATCTGTGTCTGGCAGGCGGGATCAAGCTGAGGGAAGGCTTCTACCGCCGGTGCGAGAACAATGTCCTCGTCAACAATTCGCTTCATCCGCATGTATGGTTCAAGGGCAGCAGAGACATCATCCGGCGCAACATTGTGTTTACGGCGTATGTGCCGATCCGGGTGCCGCAGCCGTGGGGGACAGAATGCAACGACAATCTGCTTCATGTACCAGGCGCCCGGCCGTCGCCGGCAGCCGAGCTGCAAGAGATGAGCGGGCGCGATCACCGATCGCTGGCGGCAGACGCGCAGTTCATCGATCCGGATAGCGGCGACTATCGTGTCCGTGACGGATCGCCGGCGCTGGCGCTCGGCTTCAAGAACTTCCCGATGGACGCGTTCGGTGTCCGCAGTCCCCGGCTGAGGAAAAGAGCCAAAACGCCAAGACTGCCGCAGATCGGGGAGAGGACGGGCGAGTCGGGGCGTCTCCACCAGCATTCGCTCTGGGGCCATTGCAAGGTGAAAAACATTGTCGGCCTCGGCGAAGTCTCCGCTTCCGGCCTACCCGATGAGACAGGCGTCCTGATCGAGACGATACCATGGGGGAGCTGGCAAAATGAACGAGGCTTTCAGATCGCAGACGTTGTCCTTGACCTGAACGGAAGCAAGGTGGACACCGTGAACGATCTGCTCGAAAGCTATGAAGCGGTCCGAGAAGGCGAGACGTTCACGATTGCCGTGTTTCGTGGACAGAAGCGGGTCGTGCTCACGATCGACAACGCCAAGAATGACTAATGGAAATGGAGGGCAGCACAATGACGACGGAGCTGATCCGATACGCCGCCCAGATTCGGCCGTCCGAACGCCAGCTGGCCGTGCAGGAATTGGAGTTTTACGCATTCATCCACTTTACGGTCAATACGTATACAGGCAAGGAATGGGGGACGGGGGACGAGGACCCGTCCATCTTCAATCCGGTCGAGTTCGACGCGGACCAATGGGTAGCGGCCTGCACGTCTGCCGGGATGAAAGGACTGATCCTGACCTGCAAGCATCATGATGGCTTCTGCCTGTGGCCTAGCCGCTATACCGAGCACTCTGTCAAAAACAGCCCTTGGAAAAACGGAACGGGCGACATGGTCAAGGAGGTTTCGGAGGCTTGCCGCAGAGCCGGCATTAAATTCGGCGTCTATCTGTCTCCGTGGGACCGGCATGAACCGACCTACGGAGACTCGCCCCGCTATAACGAGCATATGCTCAACCAGCTGACCGAGCTGCTTTCGAATTACGGGGATATATTCTGCGTATGGTTCGACGGCGCCTGCGGGGAAGGGCCTAACGGCAAGCGTCAGCAGTACGATTGGGATGCCTACTATGCACGGATTCGCGAGCTGCAGCCGAATGCCGCGATATCGGTCTGCGGGCCGGATATCCGCTGGTGCGGCAATGAGGCGGGGCATTGCCGGACCTCGGAATGGAGCGTCGTACCGGCCTCTCTCCGAGATAATGAGAAGATCCAGGAGAAGTCGCAGCAGGCCGATGACCGGGAGTTCGCAAGGCGCTACCAGTCGGACGAGAACGATCTAGGCAGCCGTGCCGTCATTCAGCATGAACGCGAGCTCGTGTGGTACCCGGCTGAAGTGAATACATCGATTCGCCCCGGCTGGTTCTATCACGACTTCGAGGACGATCAGGTGAAATCTCTCGATGAGCTGCTGCAGGTCTATTATGGATCGGTCGGCGGCAATGCGACCTTCCTGCTGAATCTCCCGCCGGATCGACGGGGACTCATTCATGAGAATGATGTCGCACGTCTGCAAGAGCTCGGAGACAAGCTGCGCGAGACATTCCGGACGAATCTGGCCATCGGCGCTTCGGCAGCTGCAACGGAGTCGTCGGCAGGCTTCGAAGCGGGCAGGCTGCTGGACGGGAACCGGGATACGTTCTGGGCGCCAGAGGAAGGCACGGAGCAAGCGGTTGTCGAGCTCGACCTCCAACGCGAGCAGACCTTCAGCCACGTGGTGCTGCAGGAGTATCGATATACCCAGCGCATCGAGCGTTTCGAGCTCGAATACAAGGATGGGGAGCACTGGAAGCCGTTGTTCGAGGGCACGGTCGTCGGGCATAAGCGCATCTGCCGGTTCCATCCCGTCGCCTCGCGGCATATTCGATTGAAGATCACGGAATCCAGATGGCAGCCGCAGCTTGCCGCTATTGAAATCTATTCATCCATCCCATCAGCTTAAGCGAGGTAATCGAACCTTATGATCAAACAGGACTTGAACCGGCAATGGACCTTCAAATCTTCGCAGCTGCCTTCCGGCATCGTTGATCTGCCGCATGATTTCAGCATCTTGCAGAAACGGGATCCCGATACGCCTGCCGGCATCGGAAACGGATATTTCCCTGGCGGCGTAGGCGAATATCAGAAGATTTTGTTCGTTCCAGAGGAGTGGAGAGGCAAAAAGGTGATGCTGGAGTTCGAGGGCGTATACATGAACGCCACGGTCCGCATCAACAGTCATATCGTCGCGCAGCAGCCGTACGGCTACACCACGTTCCACTGCGACTTGTCTCCTTATCTGATGTACGGGAAGGACAATACGATCGACGTCCATGTCAACAACAGCGCGATCCCCAATACGCGCTGGTACAGCGGTTCCGGAATCTACCGCCCTGTATGGCTGATGGTCGGCGAGCAGGTTCATATCAAGCCATGGGGCGTATTCGCAGCCGCTCAGGAAGTCTCTGCCGAGTCTTCGACGACAGCGGTCAGGACGGAAGTCGAGAATAGCGGCGAAGCAGCCGCTGCGGCCATCGTACGCTCGACGCTGCTCGATGCTGCCGGATCTGCCGTAGCCTCTCACGAGGTCGAGGTGCAGATTCCAGGCAAGTGTTCGATCGAGGCCAGTCAGACGCTTGTCGTTGAGCCGGCACGGTTGTGGTCGGTGGAGGATCCCTATCTCTACACATTGAAAAGCGAGGTCTTGCTGGAAGGCAAGGTCGTGGATCTCGCGGAGACAAGCATCGGGATCCGTTCCATTTCCTTCGATGCCCGGCAGGGGTTCCGGCTCAACGGCGTGCCGACGAAGCTCAAGGGCGGCAACGTCCATCATGATACCGGATTGCTGGGGGCGGCCGCTTACGGCCGTGCCGAAGAACGAAAGATCGAATTGCTGAAGGCGAGCGGCTACAATGCCGTACGATGCGCCCACAATCCGCCGTCGCCAAGCTTTCTGGATGCCTGCGACCGTCTAGGCATGCTGGTGATGGACGAAGCGTTCGATGTCTGGCGGGAAAGCAAGGTGACCAACGACTACCATCTGCATTTTGCCGACTGGTGGGAGCGGGATCTGGCCGCGATGGTGCTTCGCGACCGCAATCATCCCAGCATCATCCTGTGGTCGACAGGCAACGAGATCGGCGAGAGGGACGGCCGTTCGGACGGTTATGCCTACGCCCGAAAGCTGGCCGACTATGTCCGCTCGCTTGACGATACCCGGGCCGTAACGAACGGCATTTGCTGGGTCGGTTCCCTGCGCTTCTCCCCGATCGGCATCGATCCCTCGGCGATCCCCGAAGGGTTCGACTACTGGGGCGAGACGACCGAGAGCTATGCGGAGCCGCTCGATGTCGTAGGCTACAACTATGAGCAGAAGCGCTACAAGAGCGATTCGGTCAAATACCCGGATCGAGTCATCTGCAGTACGGAGAACTACCTGATGGATTCGCTGGAGTACTGGATGACGGCGGACGAGCATCCGAATGTCATCGGCGATTTTTATTGGACCAGCTTGGACTATCTCGGTGAAGCCGGAGTCGGAGCGGTCCGATACGGCGGCGAAAAGGAAGTCATCCGCTATCCGTGGCACGTGGCCTACTGCGGCGATATCGACATCTGCGGCTTCAAGAGGCCGCAGTCGCATTATCGCGACTGTGTCTGGGAAATCGCGAAGGCTCCCTATATCGCGGTGTACAAGCCGGAACACTACGGGAAAAATCCTGTCCTGTGGGGCTGGTCTTGGCCGGATGTGGTCCCATCCTGGACTTGGCCCGGCTACGAGGGGAAGCCGACCGTCGTGGAAGTGTACAGCACGGATGAAGAGATCGAATTGTTCCTCAATGGAACATCGCTAGGCCGGCAGGGAGCCGGCAAGCCGAACAAGTACAAGGCGGCATTCGAGCTGCATTACGAAGCCGGAGAGCTGCTGGCCGTAGGCTATCGGGGAGGAAGCGAGGCTTCCCGCGCCGCGCTCCGAACAGCAGAAGCGCCTGCCGCCATCCGCCTGACGCCGGATCGAAGCCGCTTGGAAGCCGAATTCGGCGATTTGTCTTATATCACGGTCGAAGTGGTCGATGCATCGGGGAATGTCGTGCATGACGCAGCCGACGATATTTATTTCACCGCGTGCGGAGCCGGTACGCTGATCGCTGTCGGCAACAGCAATCCCGTCAGCGAAGAGATGTATGTCGGCCATCGACGCAAAGCCTATGAAGGCCGGGCCATGGCCGTCGTACGGGCTGATGGCGAGTCCGGGGAGATCGTCTTGACTGCGATGGCCGAAGGGATTCCTGCCTCTACGGTTGCGATAGCGGTAGGCTAGATTGAAACAGAAGCGCCGGGAGATTCTCCCGGCGCTCTTTAGGCTTCGGCGGATGCGCCGCAGCACGGTTGAAGCGCAGCGGCCTGCTCTTCCTACGAAGTAAACTGCTTCCGGAACTTGAGCGGCGAGACGTTCGCGAACCGCTTGAAGCAGCTGGAGAAATACGGCGCGAACTGGAAGCCGACCTGCTCCGCGATTTTGGCGATGGGCCAGTCGGTCTTCAGCAGCAGCAGCTTGGCCTGCTCCATGCGGTAGTCATGCAAATATTCCATCGGCGTGCAATGGTAGATCTCCTTCATGCACCGGATGATGTAGTTCGGATGGTAGTGCAGCGCCTCCGCGAGCGATTCGTTGGTCAGCGGCGATTGGTAGTGCTGCCGCAGATACGCCTCCGTCTGCTCGGCGAGCCGCACGATCGGAGAGCTCTTTTTGCCGCTGAACCGCTCCTCAAGCAGCTTGAGCAGCTCCATGAACAGCTGCTGCTCGTTCCAGAACGCCTCATGCCGGAGCTCGCCGGAATAGGCGAGCAGCTGGTTCAGATGCCGCTCGGCCATCGACAAGTCGACGGACGTCGAATATTGCCGCATCCGGATCGAATACCGGTTTTCCCAGGCGTTCCGCGCCGAATGATAGGGACTGGAAGCCGTCTCCGCCTGGACGGCCGCTCCGGCATAGTCGAAGTGGATCCAGTAGAAGACGGTCTCCTCCGCGCACGGCTTGACCGCATAATGGAATCGGTCCGGCAGGAGCAGCAGCGTCTGGCCCGAAGAAACCTCCCACTCCCGATCGTCCTCGCCGATATAGAGCGTTCCCTTGACGACCCACAGCAGGTCGAACAAGCCGAGATGGCGGCGGCTCGGATGCTGCTCGCCCGGCTGCAGCGTCGCCCGGCCGATCGCCACATAGTGGGGGATCGGCGGGACCTCCATGACGACGAGATTCCGTTCGTTCATCTCCCCACCCCTTGGTCTCGTTTGGTCGTTCGCAATCCATTTGCTAGAAAAGATACCCTTAAACGCTTTCATAGTCAACTCGAGCCGCGCGGTCTGCGCCGAGGGCCTGCCCGCGGTAAACGCCGGAAAGCCTCGACATACGCAGCTGCTGCTGCGGGATGCCGAGGCGGAGGCTTGCGTTCGCGAAGCGGCAGCCCGGAACGGAGATCAGCCTTTGATCGATCCGATCAGGACGCCTTTGTAGAAGTACTTTTGCAGGAACGGGTAGACGATCAGCACCGGCAGGGTGGAAAGCCGCGTTTGTTCATAAAAGACAGAATTGTATACTGGAACAATCGACTGTATGCGCTTACAGTCGTGGGGAAGGAGGTGAAGAACCGCCGTGTTCCAAGGGGAATATCGCCCCGTCTCTAGACTCATCTAAATAAAGAGGAGGAATGAAATGATGACTGGAGGAAAGAGGATCGTTTTGCTCGCGCTGATGCTGCTGATCTCGGCGACGATCGGGTTCATGCCGCTGGGCAGTACAGGGGAAGCCGCTGTCGTGGGCGTCACGAACGGCATCGCCTTCAAGAATACGAGCGGCGGAGTCGTCCACGCTCATGGCGGCGGCATGATCAAGGTAGGTGCCTACTACTACTGGGCGGGGGAGAATCGGGACGGAACGAACTATGTCTCGCTCTATCGCTCGACCGATCTCAAAAACTGGGAGTTCAGAGCAAATATTTTGTCCAAGTCGTCCGCCGCGGAGCTGGCGACCGCAAATATCGAGCGTCCGAAAATCATCTACAACGCGGCGACCTCGAAGTACGTCCTGTGGGCGCATAAGGAAAACGGAGTCGATTATGGAGAAGCTCGCGTAGCGGTCGCTTCCTCCTCTTCCATCGAGGGGCCGTACACGTATCACGGCAGCTTTCGCCCGCTCGGCTACGATTCCCGGGACATGACGGTGTTCAACGACAACGGGACCGCGTATCTGATCTCCGCGACCCGGGTCAACGCGGATCTGAACATCTATCGCCTGACGCCGGACTTCCTCGGCGTGGAATCGCTCGTGCAGACGCTGTGGCCGGGATCGTACCGCGAGGCGCCGGCTATGTTTAAGCGCGGCTCGACCTACTTCCTGATCACTTCCGGAGCGACCGGCTGGAGCCCCAATCAGGCGAAGTACGCGACAGCGTCCAGCATCAGCGGCTCCTGGAGCGCACTGGCGAATCTCGGCGACTCGACGACCTTCGGCTCCCAATCGACCCATGTCGTTCCGGTCGAAGGTTCTTCCGGAACGTCCTATCTCTATCTGGGCGACCGCTGGGCGGGGGCCTGGAGCAGTCCGGTCAACGACTCCAAGTATGTGTGGCTGCCGCTAAGCTTCCCATCCTCGACCACGCTGTCGATGAGCTGGTATCCGAAGCTGAACATCGACGCGGCGGCAGGCACGGTCGCGGGCGTGCCGTTTTCGGTCAACTCCAACGTCAATTATGAGCTGGTGAACCGCAAGAGCGGCAAGCTGCTGAACATCAAAGAAAGCTCGACCGCGACAGGCGCCGACGCGGAGCAGCGGGCCGACGGCAACCTGGGCAGCCAGCGCTGGCGGCTCATCGACGCCGGCAGCGGCTATTACAAGCTGCAGAACCAGAACGGCGGCCTGCTGCTCGGGCCGACGGGCGGCGCTTCGGCGGACGGCACCGCGCTGGAGCAGTGGACCGATGGCGGCTGGACCAGCCAGCACTGGCAGCTGATCGACGCTGGCGGCGGATTTTTCAAGCTGACAAATCGGGCCACGGGCAAAGTGATCGACGTCTCATCCGGCTCGCTCGTTGACGGCGCGAACGTCATCGGCTGGACGGACAACAACGGCGCGAATCAGCAATGGCAGATCGTAGAAGCGAATTGAGCCTTGCATAAACGATGGAGCATCGAAGCGGCACGCGCCTTTCTGGCGCGTGCCGCTTTTTTCTCTAAAGGGAAAAGAGCAGAAGCAGCCGGGAAAGAGCTTGCACGCAAGGGCTGACGATGCTACGATAATGCAACCGATTTCAAATTGGGTTGAAGGAAAGGGAGAAGTCCGCCAATGAAGACGGTCACCGTCTATGATATCGCCAGAGAGGCCAACGTCTCGGTAGCGACCGTTTCGCGGGTGCTGAACAACACGGCGCCGGTCAAAAAGGAAACGAGAGAGCGCATCAGCGCGCTGATTGAGAAATACCAGTTCCAGCCGAATGCTCTGGCCCGCAGTCTGATCCGCAAGGAGACCGGCATGATCGGCTTCATTTTGCCGGACATCACCAATCCCTTCTTTCCGGAGGTGCTGGCGGGCTTCGACCGCGAGGCGCGGAAGATGGGGTATACGTACTTTTTGTGCGACACGTTCTCGACCAACGAGGAGACTCTCAATCAGTACGAGCGGGAGTCCCAATATATCAGCCTGCTGATGGAGAAGCAGGTCGACGGCATCGTCATGCTCGGCGGGCGCATCGATCTGTCGCGACCGGATCCCCAAATGATTCGCGAAGTGGAGGAAGCGGCGCGGCGCGTTCCGTTCCTGCTGCTCAACGGAAGCCTGCCGCAGGTCGGGCTGAACCGCGTCGCCACCGACCAGAAGCTCGGCGCCGTGCTGGCGACGCAGCATCTCCTCGAGCTCGGGCATCGCGACATCGCCGCCGTCGGCGGCTATTCGGCGATGAGCAATACGCAGCAGCGGCTGCAGGGCTTCCGCTCTGCGATGAGGGAGCATGGCCTGCAGCCGCGCAAGGAGTGGATGCTGCAGGACGGTTTTTCGGTCGAGGCTGGCGTGGAGTTCACCTCCCGGCTGCTCGCCATGAACCCGCGTCCGACCGCGATCTTTTGCCTGAACGATCTGGTTGCGATCGGAGCGCTCAAGGCGGCGAGCCGCGCCGGCGTGCGCGTGCCCGAGGAGCTGTCGATCATCGGCTACGACGACATCCAGTTCGCTGCCAACAGCATCCCGGAGCTGACGACCGTATCGCTCAAGGCCGCCGAGATCGGCCGCCTCGCCGCCGAGACGCTGCATCGGATGATCGGGAAGAAAAAGGTGCCGAAGCTGCTTTCGGTCCTGCCCGAGCTGGTCGTGCGCCAATCGACGGCCGCCGTCCGCAAGGGGGGATGAGCGCCCCCCGGCTCCCCCTGCTCATCGGCAGGAGCGGGTACGGAGAGCGCGCGGCAAGGGACATTCCTAAAAAATTTTACTGACAGCGATTGACATCCACGAGGCCTCGGACTAGAATGACATTATCCAAATGAAACCCCTTACAAAAAAACGGCATCGATTCGATTTCCTCTATTTCACTTCCTTATCTATGAAACCCATTACATAAAAATCATTGAGATCGATCCTGTGAAGGAAAAAGCATCGGATCTATTTCAACGAGGCTGTACCGTTTCTGCTCCTGGCTTGATTCCGATGGGAAGCAATTCGTTCTAATCTTTAGTGAAACCCGTTTCATAGTCTGACTATGGAGGATGAACCGATGATGAAATCGCCCGCCCTCGCCGCAGCTCCCGTCAGTCTGGCGGCAAATGAAGTCCGCATCCAGGGAAAGTCCGAGCTGCTCCTTTGCGCCTCGCTGTTTTACTTCCGCATACCGCGAGCCTTATGGCGGGAAAGGATGCTCCAGCTGAAGGCATTCGGCTACAACGCGATCGATGTCTACTTCCCGTGGAATTACCATGAGCCGGAGGAAGGGCAATGGGATTTTGCCGGCGAGAAGGATGTCCGCGCCTTCTTGCAGGAAGCGCATGAAACTG
This sequence comes from Paenibacillus sp. FSL W8-1187, assembly GCF_037965485.1. Classification (NCBI taxonomy): domain Bacteria; kingdom Bacillati; phylum Bacillota; class Bacilli; order Caryophanales; family Paenibacillaceae; genus Paenibacillus; species Paenibacillus sp. FSL W8-1187. The sequence goes on along the minus strand of NZ_CP150181.1, from coordinate 3,772,763 downwards.
GACTGTTCGTCGTCGCCAGGCCGGGTCCCTATATCTGCTCGGAGTGGGATGGAGGGGCGCTGCCTGCCTATCTGTCCGCCGCCGAAGGCATGAGGCTGAGGGACAACGATCCGCTTTTCCTCGCAGCGACAGCGAAGTGGTTCGACCGCATCCTCCCCGTATTGAAAGCTTATGAGATCGGCAGCGGCGGCACGATCGTCGCCGTGCAGCTGGACAACGAGCTGGACTTCTACGGCTGCAAGGACCCTCGCGGCTACATCTCCGCCTTGCGCGAGATGGCCCTCGAGCGGGGCATCGCCGTGCCGCTGATCGCCTGCGCGGGGCAGGGCGGCCTGATGGAGGCGTCGGGCTTCGCGGATGGAGTCGTGCCGACCTGCAACTTCTATCCGAACGACCGCGACCCTGCGTTCGAGGAGAAGGTCGGCCGCTATCAGGAGCTGCTCGCCGGGAAGGGACTGCCGCTGCTGGTGACGGAGACGAACCGCTCCCACTTCCTGCTCCGGCGGCTGCTGTCCTGCGGCGCGAAGCTGCTCGGCCCTTATTTGCAGGTGTCAGGGACGGATTTCGGATTCACCAACGCGACGAACAACTGGGGCAAGCCGCTTGCTTTCCTAACCTCGGACTATGACTTCGGCGGCATGATCTCTCCGGAAGGGCATATCCGTCCCGAGGCGTACGAGGGCAGGCTGCTCGGCCGCTTGATGGCGGCCTATGGCGCGACGCTGGCGGAAGCGGCGCCTGCGGGGCAGGGGATGATGCGGACCTTGGCGGCTCCGGAAGGAGCGGCGGCCGGCTCGAGAGCGCTTAAGCTGCGGGACGGCGGCTATCTCGGCTTCGTCTCCAACGTCGCGGAAGAAACGGCGGCTGTCGTGCTGGAGATCGCCGGGACGCGGATTCCGCAGCGGTCGACGCTCCGGCTGGAGCGCTGGCGCTCCTTGGCGCTGCCGGTAGGCGTGCCGCTTCGCGCCTGGGGAATCGAGGGCACGCTGCTGCATGCGACGGCGGAGCTGTGGAGCTGCCGCAAGCTCGGCTCAAAGACGGTCCTCGCTTTCCACGCGGAAGGCCAGGGCGAGATCGCGCTGAAAATCGAGGGAGCGACGGTGCTGGAGACGTCGGGCATGGACGCGGATGAAACGGCTGGAGCGCTCATGCTGACCTTCGATTCGAGCGAGGACGCGGCGTGCAGGATCGCGCTCCCGGACGGCTCCGTGCTGGAGCTGATCGCGATGGACCGCTCCCGCGCCTTGCTGCTGGAGGAGATTGGAGAAGACGGCGAGCTGCGGTTCGGGGAAATGCCGGACTATCGAAAGGAAGCCGTCGAGCTTGACATTCCGTGGACGTTCTCGCCCGTGGAGGCGGATCGCCCGCTATCGACATCGCGCCGCCACGGCTTCTCGGCCGGCGGGGCCGGATATCTGGAGTCGTACGGAATCCAACGAGGCTACGGCTGGTACGTCGCGGAGACGGAGCCGCCGCCAGCCGCGGAGCCGCAGGGGCTGCTCGTGCGCAACGGAAGCGACGTCCTGTCCCTTTATGCGGGCAAGCGGTACTTGGCCACGATCGTTCCTGGAGGATCGAGCCGATACGTTCCGTTCGCAGATCCGGCGACGGACGGTCCGATTCCGATTACGGTGCGGGCGGAGATCTGGGGGCATAGCAATTTCGACGATATCCGTCTTCCTGGACTACGGCTGCACGCCGGCAAAGGATTGACGGGGCTCGCCACCGTCACGAAAGTCATCCCTCTGACGGGAAACTGGCGGGTGAAGGCCGCCACGGACCGCGAGCCGAAGGAGGAATGGATCGGCAGGACGGCCGACGAAGCGTTATGGCCGATCGTCAGCTTCGGAGGCTGGCTGTCGTCCGCGAGACCCGCTCTCGAGTATTATCGTAACCGCTTTCAAGCGGCGAGCGACGCAAATTGCTGGACGCTGCATTTCGACGGTCTGCAGGCATCGGTCCATGTCTTCGTCGACGGAAAGGACGCCGGCCCGGTTCATCCGGGCGATCCATACGTCGATCTCTCCGCTTTTGTCCAGCCTGGAGAGCCGGTTCAGCTCGCGGTATTCATGGAGAGGCAGCCTGGGCCCGCCGCCGGCAAAGTGACGCTGTACGAGGGCGTCGCAGCCAACCGATGGGAAATCTTCTCCGGCGAGGAAGAGCAGCTGCATGCCCACGCCCAGTCGCTGCAGGAAGCGGCAAACGTCCGGCTGCCCGTCCAGCTGGAGGCCGGAGACATGGGCTGGCTGATCGGAGCCGTCGGCCATTCGAATGACGGCAAAGGCTGGCGGGTTCAGGCGAAAGGCTCGAATCTCAAGCTGACGGCGCTGTTCAACGGGCGTCTGGTCGGCCGCATCTGGCTGCAAGGCAGCCGTTCTCGTCCCTTCTTCACGGGCGGGAGCCAGGATTCGTTTTATGTGCCGGGGCCGTGGTTCCGGGAGGAGGCCGGCCAGCTGGCGCTCCTGCTGGAGGCGGTCGACGGCGAAGCGCCGTCCGTGCTGGAGGAGCTGTCGTTCCGCCCGGTATAGGCTGGACGGGGGTGGAGGCGAGCGGGGCTGTCGATTTATGTAACCCGTTTCATCATAGTCCATACGTCGATGACGGCAGCGTCCAGGATAGGGGGAGAAGCGATGCGGAACAGGTCAAAGAGGATCGTTCTGGCCGGATTGGCAGGTCTGGCGGCATGCGGCATCTTGATTCTGCTCCTCGCGATGCCGCTGTCGCCAAAGCACGGCGCGGATGAGGAGCCAGGGAAAGGGGAAGCGCTCATGGGCAAACGGATTCAGCTGGACTACGACACGGCTTACCAGACGATCGACGGATTCGGAGCCTCCGGAGCGTGGTGGGCGCAGGAGGTCGGCGGCTGGAAGCATCTGGATGCGATCATGGACCTGCTGTACGACGACAAGCAGGGCATCGGGCTCGACATCTACCGCTACAACATCGGAGCCGGCAAGCCGACGATCGCAACCGATCCGTGGCGGACGACGATGACGGTGGAGGTATCCCCCGGCGTCTATGACCTCGACCGGGACCGGAACGCGGTCCAGGCGATGAAGGAGGCGGCCAAGCGCGGAGCGGACATCGTGCTGTTCGCCAACAGTCCGCCCGCCAGGCTGACCGCATCGGGCTATTCCTCCGGAGAGCCGTCGGGCAAGCCGAATCTCCCTCCGGAGAACGAGGAGGCGTTCGCCAAGTATCTCGTGGACATCACGGAGCTGATCGTCCGCGAAGGATTACCGGTCAAATACTTGAGCCCGATCAATGAGCCGCAGTGGGACTGGAAGGGAGGGCAGGAGGGCTGCCATTACGAGCCGGAGCAAGTGATCCGCCTGTCCCGCAAGGTGGCGCTGGAGCTGGAGGCGAGAAAGCTCCCCGTCAAGCTGCTGGTCGCCGAGTCGGGCACCTGGAACGACCCGGAGTACACGCTCGCGATGTATAAGCGGATCATGGGCGACGAGGTGCTGTCCCGCGCGATCGACGCCTACGCCGTGCATTCCTACTGGTCGAGCGTGAAGGACAAGAAGATCGCGGCCGAGTATTTCTCGCAGTTCGACGACCTGCTCCCGCTGCATCAGACCGAATGGTGCGAGATGGTGGACGGCAACGCGGCGGGCATGGAGGCGGCTCTCGTGCTGGCGAGGACGATCCATGAGGATATGACGATCCTGTCGGTATCCACCTGGGAGCAGTGGCTGGCCGTCGCCAAGGGCGACTATCGCGACGCCCTGGTGTACGTCGATCCGTCCACGAGGCAGTTCGGCGCCGCGAAGCGGATGTGGAGCTTCGGCAATTATTCGCGGTTCATCCAGCCGGGCTCGACCCGGATCGGGGCCGCGAGCGAGGACAGCGACGTGCTGGCCTCCGCTTATGTCAGTCCGGACCAGGACCGGACCGTCATCGTGGCGGTCAATGCCGGGAAGCAGGAGAAGCCGGTCTCGTTCGCCGGGCTGCATGGCAAAAAGGCGGAGATCTACGAAACGTCGGAGGCTCGCGACCTCGGCCTCGTGAAGGAGGTGAGCTCGCTCGGGAACTATGTCCTGCCGCCGGAATCGGTTACGACATTCGTCGTCCAGGCACGAACGGCCGGATTTTGGCAAAGATGAAGGCGCAAACCAAATGGGGAGGATCGAACATGGCAATCCAATCGAAAAGGCTGCCTGCGATGTTCATGGCCATCGCGATGTTTTTCACCGTCTTGATCGGCTGCGAGAATTCGAACGGAGATCCGGCAGCGGAAGCTCCGGCTAAAAACGAAGCGGCGCAAAACAAGGAGGAGCCGCAGCCGAGCGGAGGAGGCGGCAAGGGAGAGCCGACCGTCATCGTATTCGGCACCCACTGGCAGGCGGGAGACGACCCGAGCTGGAAGGATCCTGTGACCGGCGAGCCGGGCATGTCGCCGGAGCAGCTGCTCGCCCGCCAGAAAGCCCAGGAGGCGGTGCTCAGCGAGCTCAACGTCGAGATCAAATGGCTGCAATACCCGACCGACCTGCGGGAGTCGCTGCTGAAGTCGGTGCTCGCGAATGCTCCGCTCGTCGACCTGGCGCTGCTGTGGGGCGGCTCGCAAGGAACGCTCATCGGGCAGAACATCTTCCAGCCGCTGGACGAGTACGAAAGCATCTTCAGCGATCCGGACGACGCCTGGATGCTCGGCGAAAAGATGTTCGGCAACAAATATTTCCTGAACTACATCCTCGACTTTGTCAACGCCTGGCCGCTCGTCTACAACATCTCGTACCTCGACAAGGTCGACGCGCTCAAGGAAAACGGCAAGACGGTCTATCCGCATGATCTGTGGAAGCAAGGCAAATGGACCTGGTCGGCCTTCGAGAGCTACCTGTCCAAGGTCAACGAGTATTACGCGAACAAAAAGTCGCCGGTGCGGACGGACGTGCCGATCAAGCCGTTCCAGACCGACTATCGCTATACGGCGTTCCAGGCGATCCACGCCAACGGCGGAGCGGTGTACGGAGCCGACGGGCTGACGGCGGATTCGGCGGAAGCCAAGGAGGCGGTAGCCTATCTCGATCGGCTGATGTCGAAAAGCCTGATGATGACGTCCCGATACGGCGACGACTCCTCCGTTCCGGGCTGGACCTGGAACGGCAGCGACTTCGGCAACGGAGAGACCGTGTTCACCAACATGGTGCCGTGGCTGTCGAACGGAGCGGGCCAGACGCTGGCGTCCCGCGGCGAGTCGATGGGCGTCGTGCCGTTCCCGAGACCGGACGGCATCGCGGCCGACGATCCGAAGTATGGCCAGGTCATTTTCCCGAACAATCAGTTCGCCGTCCTGAAGGGCGTCTCCAAAGAGAAGACGGAGCTTGCGCTGAAGGCCTACAAGACTTATTGGTCGACCGTCTACAAGACGCTGGCGAGCAGCGACAAGGCGCTGGACTTCTTCAGCAAGCAAGCGAAGAGCACGGCGATCAACTACGGCTTCGACGTCACGAACGAGCAATATGGAGACGCCGTTTTGGAAGCGTTCACAGCCATCTCCGGCAGCAGCCCGAACGAATATGCGTCGATCATGCCATGGAGCAACATATGGACGGACGTCATCCTCGGCAATTCCTTGTACGGACTGAACGGCTCTCCGAAATATGCCGGCGCGATCGACGCGCAGAAAAACGTCATCGTAGACGCGATGGCTGCGGTTGAAAAGACGATCAGCTCCGGCGAATCGAAGGACAACATGCCGCCTGCCTTTACGGCGACCGGCACGCCGATCGCCGTCGCGGCCGGCACGGATCCGTCGACGATCAAATGGGATGCGTTCGTCAAGGCGGCGGACGGCATTGACGGCGAGATTCCGTTTGCAAGCGTCGCGGTCGACGTCTCCAAGACGAAGTTCGATACGGTCGGAAGCTATGACGGCGGCCTTGCGCTTTCCGCCAAGGATGCCGCCGGCAACGAAGGCAAAGGAGCCTTTGCCGTCATCGTCTACGATCCGAACAACAAAAAGCCGCCGACCCTCGCCGCAAAAGCGGAATACCGCAAGGTGAAGGTGGATGAAGACGCCTCGGCCATCAACTGGGGAGCGGACTTCGTGGATCAGGCGGTCGACAAGGACGGCTTCGATCTGAAGGGCCAGATTGCCGCGGACATCGGAAGCCTCGATGTGACGACGCCGGGCACCTATGACGTGAAGCTCTCGGTGAAGGACTTTGCCGGCAATGCGGCGGAGCTGACCATTCCGGTGACGGTCGAGTAAGGAGCAGACGCGAATCGCTGCGGGCTGCGGATGCGGCGCCCAGCCGGGCGGCGGCCGCCGTCCGCAGCCCTTTAATGGAGGGTCCAGGCGTATGTCCAAGATGAAAAGAACGATGTTGTGCGCGGCGCTGGCCTTGCCGGCATTCGCCCTGCTCCTGTCTGCGGCAGGAGCAGGCAGCGTGAATGCGCTGACGGCGGATGGAACGCAAGAGCGGCAAGGCTATCTCGAGGAATCGTACCGCGCCTACCTCGAGAGCGCCGGTTATGCAGGGAAGATGGCTTCCTCGGCCATCGAGGTGGATGTCGCTTCCTTCACCGCCTCGGACGGCATGGAGGCAAGCTACCGGGACGGCGCGGCCATCGCTGGCGAGAACGGCAGCATCACCTGGAGCGTGCCGGTGCGGGAGGCGGGATTCTACCATATCGCGCTCACGTATGCGCCTGTCGCAGGAACGAACGCGAAGATCGAGCGCAAGCTGCGGATCGACGGCAAAAGCCTGTTCGCCGGCATGGACCAGCTGGTCTTCCATCGCGTATGGGACAGCAGCGCGGCCATCGCGCAGAAGGATGGGAACGAAATTCGGCCCAACGCGATCGAAAAGACGGAGCCGATGACGGTCTATTTGAACGACTCGCGCAAGCGAGGCTTGGAGCCGTATGCCTTTTACTTGAGCGCGGGTACGCATGACCTCTCCTTCGAATCCGTCAAGGAGCCGATCGAGATCCGCGGCATCACGCTGCGAGCGGCGCCTGAGATCAAGCCCTATGCGGACGCGCTGGCGCAATGGCAATCGAAGCTCAAGGTATATGACGGAGCGAGCCTCGTCTATCAGGCGGAACGGACCGACGGCCGCACGGTCGGAATCGAGAAATCGTCGGTCGACATCATGCTGGCCACCGACTACGCCAATCCCAGCACCGTTCCCTACCATCCCTATAAAATCAAGCTGAACACGATCGGCGGCACGAGCTGGAGGACGCCGGGCGACTTCATCTCCTGGCGCATCGAGGCGCCGGAGGAGGGGCTGTACCGGATCTCCTTCCGCGGGGCGCAGAATACGAACCGCGGCGTCATGTCGTACCGGCAGCTGAAGGTGAACGGGGAAGTCCCTTTCCGCGAGGCGGAAGCGATCCCGTTCGCCTTCCATTCCGGGTTCGTCCACTATGTGCCGGGAAGCGGCGGCGAGGAATACCTCATTCCGCTGAAGCAAGGCGAGAATACGATCTCGCTGGAGGTCGTGCTGGGCGATTTTGCCATGCCGCTGTCGGAAGTCGAGAAGAGCGTGCTCGCTCTGAACGGCTTGTACCGCAAGACGGTCCAGATTACCGGCCTCGTGCCGGATCGGTACATCGACTATGAGATCACGAAAAAGATTCCCGGCTACGCGCAGACGCTGCAGGAGGAGAGCGAGCGGCTGCAGGCTGTCGTCCGCGAGTTGGTGAGGATCACCGGCGAAAAGGGCGAGAAGACGGCGATGATTGAAAAAATGCAGGTGCAGGCGGAGCGGCTGAGCCAAAATCCGGAAGCGGTCATCACGGAGCTGGCCACGATGGAGAACAACATCTCCTCGATGGGCACCTGGATCTCTTCGATCTCGGAGATGCCGCTGCAGCTCGACAGCTTTACGCTGTCCGCGCCCGACGCCCCGCTCCCGGCCGCCAAGCCGAATCCGTTCGTCCGCGCCTATTACGGAGCGGTCCGATTTTTCTCGACCTTCTTCGTCGATGAGACGACGCTGTCCAGCGGCGAGCAGGACGGCGCCATCAAGGTGTGGATCGCGGCGGGACGGGATCAGGCCCAGGTCATCAAGACGCTGATCGATCAAAGCTTCACGCCGAGGTCGAACATCCCCGTCGAGCTGCAGCTGATCCCGGAGGAGGTCATCCTGCCGGCGACGCTGGCGGGCAACGGCCCCGACGTCGCACTCGCCATCCCGCAGGCGACGGTCGTCAACTTCGCGATGCGCAGCGCGCTCGCGGACTTGTCCAAGCTGGACGGCTTCGACGGCATCCGCAGCCGCTTCAACGAAAGCCTGTGGAGGACGGTATCGTACCGGGACGGCGTATACGGAATTCCCGAGCAGTCGACGTTCCTGATGATGTTCTACCGCAAGGACATCCTCGACCAGCTCGGCCTGCAGCCGCCCGGCACCTGGGCCGAGGCCGAGCATGTCATCTCCGTCCTTCATGCCAACAACTACGACTTCTATATCTCCGGCCAGGAGCTTTATCCGTCGCTCGTGTACCAATCGGGCGGAGACCTGTACCAAGGCAGCGGCAGCGATTACGGCATCCAGAGCGGGCTGGCCAGCGATGAAGCGATGAGCGCGTTCAACCAGCTGACCCGCTTCTTCACGAGCTATCGCCTGCCTGTCACCGCCGACTTCCCGAACCGGTTCCGCACCGGATCGATGCCGGTCGGGATCGCGCCGTACGTCACCTACAACCAGCTCGAGGTGTTCGCTCCGGAAATCCGCGGCTTATGGTCGTTCGCGCCGCTGCCGGGAGTCGAGCAGGCCGGCGGCGGCGTGAACCGCGCCGCGCTGGCGACGACGATCGACAGCGTCATGATGGAGGCGTCGGACAAGAAGGAAGCGGCATGGGAATTCATGAAGTGGTGGGCCGAGACGGAGACGCAGGCTCAATACGCCAATGCGCTTGAATCGGTCATGGGCTCCGCCGCCAGGTACCCGACTGCGAACGTCGACGTGCTGAAGCGGCTGCCCTGGGCGGCGAAGGACGCGGAGCAATTGATGCGGCAGCTCGAGGACACCGTCGGATTCCCCGAGGTGCCGGGCGGCTACATGACGCCGCGGGCGATCGATTATGCATTCCGCTCGGTCGTGACGAGCGGCCGGAACCCGCGCGAGGCGCTGTATATGAACATCAAGCAGATCGATCGGGAGCTGGAGAAGAAGCGCAAGGAATTCAAGCTCTCCACAGATAGAGGGGCAAGGTGAGTATGCAGACGAGTCGGAATTCGATCCGGGAACCTATCCTGACCCGCAAGAGCGAGACGTCGATCTCGCATGTCTGGAAAAGACATAAAGAGAAATACTTGCTGCTGCTTCCGTTCTCGGTCATCTTCATCGTGTTTACCGTCATTCCCGTCCTGACTTCGATCGTGCTCAGCTTCACCTCGTTCAACATGCTCGAGCTGCCGAAGTTCGTCGGATTCGGGAACTACATCAACTTGCTCGTGAACGACGAAATCTTTCTGGTCGCGGTGAAGAACACGCTGTTTTTCGCGCTCATCACCGGGCCGGTCAGCTATATCATGTGCTTCGTCTTCTCCTGGCTGATCAACGAGCTGACGCCGAAAGTGCGCGCGGTCATGACGCTGGTGTTCTACGCGCCTTCGATTTCGGGCAACGCCTATCTGATCTGGAAGCTCATCTTCTCGTCCGATATGTACGGCTATTCCAACGCCTGGCTGCTGCGGCTCGGCTTCATCAGCGAGCCGATCCTGTGGTTCGACAAGAAGGAGTACGTGTTCCCGATCCTGATTTTGGTCCAGCTGTGGCTGAGCCTTGGCGTGAGCTTCCTGGCGTTCATCGCGGGCTTGCAAAACGTGGACCGGACGCTGTACGAGGCCGGACAGATCGACGGCATCCGCAACCGGTGGCAGGAGCTCTGGTTCATCACGCTGCCGTCCATGAAGCCGCAGCTGCTGTTCGGAGCCGTCATGCAGATCACCAGCTCGCTGTCGGTGTCGCAGCTGTCGATCGAGCTTGCCGGCTTCCCTTCGATCGAGTATTCAGGCCATACGATCCTGACGCATCTGTATGACTACGGCTTCATCCGCTACGAGATGGGCTACGCCTCGGCGATCGCGACGGTGCTGTTCTTCATCATGGTCTTCACGAACATCATCGTGCAGAAAGCTTTGAGAAGGGTAGGGGTTTAGGTGAGCGTCGTTCCTGCAGCGGTCAAAAAAGCGTACTTGTCGCGAAAGTTCAGGCGAAGGAACCGAAGCATTCTGGGCGACATGAGCCTGACGTTTTTCCTCGGCCTGTTCGGCCTGTTCAGCGTCTGGCCGCTTGTGTTCATCCTCAACAACGCGTTCAAGCCGCTCAACGAGATTTTCCTCTTCCCGCCGAAGCTGTTCGTACTGAGCCCGACGCTGACGAACTTCCAGGATCTGCTCATCATCATCGGCAACTCCTGGATCCCGATGTCCCGCTATCTGTTCAATACGCTGTTCCTTACGGCGGCCGGCACGGCGGGCACGGTCATCATCGGCTCGATGGCGGCTTTTCCGCTGGCCAAATACGTCTTTCCCGGCTCGAAGACGATGTCGAAGCTGATCGTCTACTCCCTCATGTTCAACGGCACCGTCACCGCGCTGCCGAACTACGTCATCATGTCGAAGCTGAATATGATCGACAGCTACTGGGCGGTCATCCTGCCCTCGGTCGGCTCGACGCTCGGACTGTACCTCATGCTGAACTTCATGGTCCAGGTGCCCGACGCGCTGATCGAGGCGGCCAAAATCGACGGAGCGAGCGAGTTCACGATCTTTTGGAAAGTCATGATGCCGCTGTCCAAGGCGGCCTGGATCACTCTCATCATCCTCTCGTTCCAGAACTTCTGGGGGACGACGGGCGGCGGCTTCATCTTCAGCGAGAAGCTGAAGCCGATCAGCTATGCGCTGGCGCAGATCGTCAATGCCGGCGTCGCCCGCACGGGGGTCGCCTCGGCCGTAACGCTGATCATGCTGGTCGTGCCGGTGGCCGTCTTCATCTTTTCGCAGAGCAACGTCATCCAGACGATGGCCTCGGCAGGCATCAAGGAATAACGACGGAGAGGAGGGTTCTCGCGATGAGGAAAACGTTGCGGGCGGCCGGCATCGCGGCCGTGCTCTGCTTGATCTGGCCGCTGGCGAGCGCGCATGCCGCCACGACGTTCGAAAGCAATTACACGTACGACGCCTGGGGGAACGTCAAGCGAAGTCCTCCGGCGTTCGAGCTGGTCGATACGCTGGACAGCCGCGACATGGAGCCGATCAAGGTCGGAAGCTTCGATGATGTCTTCGTCTCCGAAGACCGGATCTTTGTGGCGGACGCGACGGAAAGCCGCATCAGCGTCTTTGATGCCCAGCTCCGTTTCGCAGCGTCGATCAAGCTCATCCGCGACGGAGCCGGCAAGATCATGGTGAGCGAAGCGACCGGCAAGCAGCTGATGCTGACGAATCCGGAGGGCGTGTTCTACAGCGAGGCGTCCGAGGAGCTGTATATCGCGGACACGGGCGCGGAGCGGATCGTCGTCCTGGACGGGATGACCTATGCGTTCAAGCGGACGATCGAGAGGCCGGAGAACATGGTCGGAGCGACCCTGTTCAAGCCATCCAAGCTCGTCGTCGACAAGAACGGGAAAATCAGCGTCGTCGTGCAGGGCAGCTACGAAGGCATCATCGAGATCCAGCCCGACGGGTCCTTCTCCCGGTATTTCGGCTTGAACAAGCCGCGGGTCGATCTGGCGGACTTCTTCTGGAAGTCGCTGGCCTCCAGCCAGCAGAAGGAAAAGATGAAAAAGCTGTTCGCGCCTTCCTTCAACAACATCAGCATCGATGCGGAAGGACTCATCTATGCGACGACGTTCGACCCGTCCGCGCAGAACAAAGTGTTCCGGTTCAACTCGAAGGGGGAGAACATCCTCGTCCAGAACGGATATTTCCCCGTCATGGGCGATCTGACGCGGGTCACGGGCCAGGAAAGCCAGTTCGTCGACATCGCCGTTTCCGATTACGGCGTGTACGCGCTTCTGGACAAGACGATGGGCCGGGTGTTCCTTTACAACTTCGAGGGCGACATCATGAACGTGTTCAACTCGATCGGCAACCTGAAGGGGAACGTCAAGGAGCCGACCTCGATCGCCTGGTTCGGAGATCGGCTGATCCTGCTCGACCGGCAATTCGGAAGCGCGTCCGTGTTCCAGCCGACGGAGTTCGGAGCGGCCGCGCTGGAAGCGGAGAAGCAGTATTTCAACGGGAATTGGAAAGCGGCGGGCGGAGCTTACCTGGACACGCTCGAGCGCAACGCCAACTACGACATCGCCTATACGGGAGTCGGCCGCAACCTTCTGATGCAGGACGAGTTCGACGAGGCGATGTACTACACGAAGCTCGGCAACAGCCGCGGCTATTATTCGCAGGCGTTCGCGGAGTATCGCAACCTGTTCATCCAGCATCATTTCCTGTGGTTCGTCCTCGTGTTCGTCGCGTTCGCGGTCCTGTTGTTCTATTCGGAATACCGGTACAACCGAAAGACCGGCTGATCGATGCGGCGGCTCCATCATGTTCTCGAAAGAAAGGCAGGATCGCGACTTATGACCGGAATTGTCGAAGACGGCAAGTCTATGCTCCGCGTGCTCTTCCATCCGTTCGACGGGTTCTACGAGGTGAAGTTCCTGGGCAAACGGAATTTCGCGCTGGCGACGATCATCATGCTCCTTTGCGGCTTGACGGGCATCTTGAGCTATCAGTACACCGGCTTCATCCTGAACTACTTCCCGCTGTTCGAGATGAACAGCATCGCCCTCTTCGTGACGACGCTGTTTCCGTTCCTGATGTTCCTGCTCAGCAATTGGAGCGTGACGACGCTGTTCGACGGCAACGGCACGATCGGCGACATCTACATCGTGCTCAGCTATGCGCTCCTGCCGAAGCTGGCGTTCGACCTCGCCGGCATCGTTCTGAGCAATGTCGTGACGCAGGAGGAGGCGGGGCTGCTGCAGGCGTTTACGGCGATCGGGACCGTATGGTTCGCGTTCCTGCTGTTCTGCGGCTTGACCGTCACGCATGAATATTCGGCTCTCGTCAACATCGTGACGCTGGCCGCATCATGCGCCTCGGCGGTTCTGATTCTTTTCCTGTCGATGCTCTATTTCACGCTGATCGGGAAAGTCGTCGGCTTCGTCTATGCCGTGTTCCTGGAGCTATCAAAGAGGTGGTGACGACATGCTGAAGGATTTGCGCGAAGCGGCGTCCTTACGAAAAAAGGCCGCGGGCCGGATGGCGCTGGCGCTCGCGCTGCTGGCCGTGCTGGCGTCCGCCGCGATCGCTTATCTCCCCTCCGTCGTCCAGCATTACAGCATCGGACGGCAGCCGCTGCCGGAATACGAGCGGGCGGGACTGTCGCCCGCGACGGGCGAGATCGACAAGGGGGCCGGCACGGTGCTGCTGGCCCAAAACGAAGGCAGGGAGCTGTACCTCGACGCCCGCACGCTGAATCTGAAAGTCGTGGACGCGCAAAGCGGAGCGACGTGGAACAGCCTGTTTGAGGACGGCAAGAGCGGGGATGCCGAAAAATCCCCGCTCCTCATCCGGTTCCTCGGCAAGGACAGCGCGATGTACGAATGGGATGCGTACAAGTACGCGATCCAGAATGGCCGCTACACGCTGAACCGGATCGACGGCGGCGTGCAGATCGTGTTTGATTTTTTTGAATCGGAATCGTACCGCCTGCAGGAGTACCTGCCGCAGAAAATCTCGATCGAACATTACGAGAAGCTCTTCCTCGAAAAGTTGGAGCAGGCGGTGAGCCAGGGAAAGCTGACGGAGGCTCAGGCGAAAAAGCATGAAGAATCGCTCTCCATCGCGTACCAGCGGGATGAGGACAACGGCCTCTACTTCTTCAAGTTTTCCGGGCTGCCGCCGCTCTCGCTCGTGAAGGATCTGATCCAGTTCTCCAAGGCGGTCGGCTATACGACCGAGATGCTGCTGGCGGACAGCCAGCAGTATGGCATTTCGGTCACGATCGCGCAGCCGGCCCGCTTCGTCGTGACGATGGAGGCGAAGCTCGATCGAGGCGATCTCGTCGTCCGCGTGCCGTCCTACTCGATCGAGGGAGACAACGACTTCTACACGATCCAGAACATCAGCGTGCTTCCTGCATTCGGACTGGTGTCGGCCGAGAAGGCGGAGGACGGGCAGATCGTCGTGCCGGACGGGGCGGGCGCGCTGTTCCAGATCAATACGTTCAACGGCAAGTTCCCGGAATACGAGCGTCCGCTGTACGACAATACCTACTACAACACGTTATACGAGCTGCCGGAATATCCCGAAACGCTGTCGATGCCGGTGTTCGGCCTGTACGCGACCGATCTCCGCGGCAAATCTCAAGGACATCTGGGCATCGTCGAAAAAGGCGCGGAGCTCGGCTACGTGAAGGTGCAGCTCGGCACGAAGGACGCTTCGGCGGGAGGCTCGCTGTACAACAAGGTGTACAGCTCCTTCGACTCCACGCAGTATTCGCGGGTGAAGGTGTTCGGGCCTTACAGCGACAACGAGGCTCGCTTCCTGGCGGACACCGGCTTAATCCCGGTCGACTACACGGTCCGTTACAAGCTGTTCGCCGGGAAGGTCGACTATTACGATCTGGCCCAGACGTATCGCCAGCATCTGATCGACACCTACGGCCTGAAGCCGGCCTATTCGACGGAGCCGAAGCTGTTCCTGGACGTGATCGGAACGGTCACGCTGGAGAAGAGGAGGCTCGGCGTCCCGTATACCGAGCCGTATTCCATGACGACATACAGCCAGCTGCTGGACATCGTCAAGGATCTGCAGGACGTGAACGCGGTCGTGAACTACAAGGGCGTCTTCAACGGAGGCATGGACAACACGATCGGAAACAAGGCGGAGCTGGTCGGAGCGAACGGCAGCAGGAAGGAGCTCGAGGCGCTGCGCAAGCAGGTCGAGAGCGGGAACGGCTCGCTGTTCCTCCACGCCGATCTGATGCGGGTGGCGGACACGAGCGGAGGCTTCTGGCCGAAAAGCAACGCCTTGTACGGTTACGACGGCAAGCCGGTCGAGATCCGCAAGTACAATTATGCCTTCGGCAAGTTCGATCCGGACAGCCGAGGCCGCTATCTGCTCCATCCGCTTCGTTTGAGCGACACGGTGGACAAATTCCTCAAGGACTCGCAGGCGTATCCGAATCTCTCGCTCGGCGACATGGGCTCGACCTACTATGCGAGCTACAATCCGCGTGAAATCGTCGATCCGGTCATCAGCCGCGGCATCGTCGAGGAGAACCTGAAGAAGCTGTCCGCCCGCAAGAAGCTCATCCTCGAAAATCCGGCCATCGACCGGATCGGGTATGCGGCCTATGCCTCCGACATCTCCCGGGAGAGCAGCGGCTATGCGACGATGTACAGCTCGATTCCGTTCCGGCAGCTCGTCATGAACGGGTTGACGGAATATACGACGCTGGACGTGAACCTTGCGGCGGATCGCAGCGATTACTTCCTCCTGCAGGCGTTCGAGCTCGGCAGCCTGCCGAAGTTCACGATCAGCGCGGAGAACGTCGACGTCCTCAAAAACTCGGAGTACAGCGATTACTTCTCCATGCAGTACGCCGTCCTCGCCGACGAGATCAAGGCCGTATACGCCGAATACAGCGAGGGGCTGGCGGCGATCGGCTCCAAGGAGATCGTCGGCCATCGGATGCTTGCGGATAATGTGTTCGAAACGACCTATGCCTCGGGCGCCTCGGTCATCGTCAACTACAATAAATTTCCGGTCGCAGCAGCCGGATCGAATCTGGACGCTCTTGGCTATGTCATCCAGCCAACGCCGTAAGGAGGTAATGCCATGCCGGGTGCGGCAGAAAAGATTCGGAAGAGATCGCGCCTCTCCTACCAAACGATGCAGAAAATCCATGGCATCGTGTTCGTGCTGCCGTGGCTGATCGGGTTCGGCCTGTTTTTCGTCACGCCGCTGGCCAGTACGATCAAGTACGCTTTTCATGAAGTCGGCGTGGCGGAAACGGGCGGCATGGCGCTCCGGTATGTCGGCCTCGACAACTTTACGAATCTCTTCAATGTCGAGGTATCGAGCCAGAGCCAGCCGTTCCTGAGGGTGTTCTCCGACGAGAACGTCAATATTTTCATCAACACGCCGGTCATCGTCGTCTTCAGCCTGTTCTGCGCGATTCTGGTCAACGTGAAGTTCAAGGGCCAGGGACTGGCGAGGGTCGTCTTTTTCCTGCCGATCGTGCTTGGACTGAAGGTCGTCGTCGACCTGATCATGGTCTCGACAGGCGGGGACGTGGCCGATGCGGCCGTCGACAGCACCATCGACAACGAGATGATCTTCGATTTCCTGAGGGAGTACACGTTCCTGCCCCGGGACATCACGATGTTCATCTCGGATCTGGCGACGAACATCTTCCTGCTGCTCTCGCAGACAGGCGTGCAGACGCTCATCTTCCTCGCCGGACTGCAGTCCATCAACCCGTCGCTCTACGAGGTGGCGAAGATCGAGGGCGCCAACAGCTACGAGATCTTCTGGAAGATTACGCTGCCGCTGGTCGGCAACATCTCGCTGTTCGCGCTGATCTATACGTTCGTCGACATGTTCCTCAAGTCTCCGATTTCCACGGAAATCTATTATTTCGCCTTCAACAAGAACAATATCGGCGCGGGCTCCGCCTTGTCGGTCGTTTATCTCGTCAACGTGCTGGCCGACCTGCTGCTATTGATGCTGATCATGAACCGGGTGGTGAAGCTGAGCCATGCTGCAAAGTGAAACGCGGACGAAAAATCGAGTCCAGGCTTATCGGCTCAAGAAGGCGATCCGCGGCATCGTCATCGGGTATTTCTTCTATTCGCTTGTCATCGGGCTCGGGTTCGCCATCCTGTATCCGTTGATCAAGCTGATTCCGTTCGTGTTCAACAACCTCGAGGATCTCGGCAATCCCGACGTCATCTGGGTGCCGATCGAGCTGTCCGTAGACAGCTTCCGGGCTGCGATGCGGCTCGTCTTCGGCAACGGCCTGCCGTTGCTGCAGTCCGTCGCCTACGGGGCGGCGATCGCCTTGATTCAGATCTTCATGTCCGCCATCGCCGGCTATTCGCTCGGCCGGATCGGTTTTTGGGGCCGGAACGCCGTCATGGGGCTCGTCATCCTGTCCTTCGTCGTCCCGCCTCAGTCGCTGCTCATCTCGCAATACTTGAGCTTCAAAAACTTCGATGTCCTGGGGATCGCCTCGGCGCTCGGCGGCGGCCCGATCGACCTGATCAACCAGCCGTATACGCTGTACGCGATCGCGCTGCTCGGCTTCGGCGTGAAGCAGAGCATGTTCGTCTTCATTTTCCGCCAGTTTTTCAAGGGGATGCCGGCCGAGCTCGAGGAAGCGGCTTATATCGACGGCTGCGGCTTCTATCGGACGTTCTTCAAGATCGGGCTGCCCAACGCGCTTCCGGCGATCATGACCGTCGGAATCCTCGCTTTCGTATGGAACTACGGGGATACGTACTATACCGGCTACTTCCATCCCGATGGCCCGTACCTGAGCATCAAGCTGGCGACGACGTTCGCTCCTGCGAACGTAAACAACATCCTGTACGCGGTCCGCACCTGGTACGACGTGCCGGGCGCGACGACGTTCGCGTTCGACGCCGTCAAGCAGGCGGCGGCTCTCATCTTCCTGCTGCCGCTCCTGATCCTGTATTTCTTCGCGCAACGGCGGATCGTCGAAAACCTGGAGCAGTCCGGCATCGTCGGGTAACCGGCCGGGCTGCCGACCCCATCCAGACAGAAAGAGGCGTACACCTTTATGAAATCCTTATCCTTATCCAGATCTGCCGGCCAGCGGCAGTCGAGAGTCGACTTCGACCGCAAAAGCTTTGTCATCGATGGCGAGCGGGTCTTCCTCCAAAGCGCCTCTATCCATTATTTTCGAATGCCGCGCGCGGAGTGGCGGGAGACGCTCGTCAAGGCGAAGCTGGCGGGGATGAACAGCATCGACACGTACTTCGCCTGGAACGTCCATGAACCGGAGGAGGGGCAGTGGCGCTTCGAGGGCGATGCAGACTGCGGAGCGTTCCTCGACCTGTGCGCCGAGCTCGGCCTATGGGTCATCGTCAGACCGGGGCCGTTCATCTGCGCCGAATGGGACTTCGGCGGCTTCCCGTGGTGGCTCAGCCGCAAGGAGGGCATCCGCTTCCGGGAAGCGAACGAGACGTTCCTGCGCGCCGTGGACATCTATTTCGACCGGATCGGCGAAATCATCCGGGACCGCCAGCTCGGTGCCGGCGGCACCGTCATTCTCGTCCAGGTCGAGAACGAATACGGCTATCTGGCCGATGACGAGGCCAGCCGGCCGTACATGGCTTATTTGCGGGACGGCTGGCTGCGGCGGGGCATCGAGGTGCCGCTGATCACCTGCGCCGGCGGCGTAGAGGGGGCGGTGGAAGGCGCGAACTTCTGGAGCGGGGCGGATTCGCATTTTGACAAGCTCGCCCGGAAGCAGCCGGATGCTCCGAAAATCGTGACCGAGTTCTGGAGCGGATGGTTCGAGCATTGGGGAGCGCCGGCCGCAATTCAAAAAACGCCGGAGCTGTATGAGAAGCGGATGTTCGAGATCATTCGGGCCGGATTTTCCGGGATCAGCCATTACATGTTTTTCGGCGGCACGAACTTCGCCGGATACGGCGGCCGGACGGTCGGCGCGAGCGATACGTTCATGGTCACCTCCTACGGCTACGATGCGCCGCTCGACGAGTACGGCCGGACGACGCCGAAATATTTCGCCGCGAAGCGGCTCGCCTGCCTCGTGCAGGCCATCGAGCCGTTCCTGCTGGAGTCGGAGCCGCTGGATGCTGCCGCCGTCAGGGCGTCGGCAGGGCTGGACGTGCGCGGCAGGAGGCGGGGGGATCAGCAGCTGCTGCTCGTCGAAAGCGGGAAAGAGGAAAGGGAGACGTTCCATCTGACGCTGGAGGACGGCAGGACGCTGCCGGTCATCGTCCATCCCGGCGAGATCGCCCCCGTGCTCGTCTCCGTCGACATTGGCGGAGGGCTGCGTCTGACGAGCACGGCGAGCCTCGCCTGCAACGAGCCCGTCGGCGGCGTGCGGACGCTGATCGTCCATGCGCGCGACGGACTGCGCTCGTTCGTGGAGCTGACCGCCGCCGCGCCGATCCGGCTCGCAGGCGAGCGGCCGCAGCTCGCCTCCTGGAGTCCGGACGGGAGAACCGTTTCCTTCGACCTCTACCATTTTCGCGAGCCGCAAACGATCGAGCTGACGATAGGCGGGGAAGCGCTGCGCCTGATCGTGCTGAGCGGCAGCGAGATGGACCGGACCTGGCGCCTCGGCGCCGGGCGGTGGCTGTTCGGCTGCGACGATGTCGATCTGACGCCCGCAGGCGAGGGGGAGTTCCAGGTCGCGGTCAGCCGTGCGGCCGCCCGCCTGCCGCAGCCTCCGGCGCTGCTGGACTGGTCGAGCGCGGCGTTGGAGCTGGACTGCATCGGCGGCATGCCGGTCGATCGGCCTCGGGACTTCACGAGCTGGGGGCAGCCGTACGGCTATCTGCTGTACAGCTGCGAGATCGAGCGGGAGCACGAGGGCTGGACGACGCTGATTCTGCCGAGGCTGGAGGATCCGGCGCGGGTATTCGTCAACGGAACCGAAGCCGCGCTGATCCGCGAGGTCGGCTCGGCTGCCGTCCGCCTTCCCCTGCGGCAAGGAAGCAATCGGCTGCAGCTGCTCGTGCAGAACATGGGCCGCTTGAACTTCTCGCCCGATCTGGGCGAGCCGAAAGGGCTGTTCGACACGGGATATGTCGATGGCGTGGCGCTCGACCTGCGCGCGGGCTGGAAGGCCGATGACGGCGAGACGGAGGCGGCCGTTCATTTGGACCGGGTCGCTGCCGTCGACGGGCAGCCGAGCCTGTCCCGCATGTTCAGCCTGGACGGACAGGACCGGGCGCTGCTCGTCGGCGCCGTGGCCGTTCCGCTTCGCGTCAACGGCCGGATCGTGCCGCTCGAGGGCTACCAGAACTGGTTCGCTCACCGGACGGTCGATCTGTCGGCATATGTGCAGCAAGGCATCAACATCATCGAGATGCCGTACTTCAAGTCCCCGATCCCGCGCCTGGAGCTGCTGGCTTACCGCTCCGCCGACAGCGTCGGAGGCTGGAGCATGGCCGGCATCGGAGAGGAGCGGCCGGAGGCGGCGGCCCGGCTCGGCGCGGCTGCAGCGACGGTTGAGGAAGCCGAAGCGGCGAGGGCGGACGGTGCGGCGAGGGCGGCCGGAAAAGAAGCGGCTGCCGCCGCCGGGACTCCAGCTTGGCATGCTTGCGAGTTCGCAGCGCCGTCGCTGCCGGAGACGCTGCGCCCGAGGCTCAAGCTGCGGCTGACAGGCATGAGCAAGGGCTCGATCTGGCTGAACGGCATCGACCTCGGGCGATATTGGCAGATCGGACCGCAGGAGGACTACAAGATTCCGATGTCCTGGCTGCAGGAGCGCAACCGGCTCGTCCTGTTCGATGAGCAGGGCCGCTCGCCGGACCGGGTGCGGCTGCTGTATGACGAGGCGTCAGCCCGCGAGTGGGAGCCGCATATCGAGTAGGAGAACGCCGGCCGCCATGGACTCGACGATCCGCGAGGAGGCGCGCTGGCGGAGCCGAAAGTCAATATCGCCGTCAAAAGGGTAAAAAAGCCGATACCGGCCCGTTCATTTTCGCGCTAAAATGATCGAAACGATGGATTCGCGGACCGCCGCCGGCTGCTGCGGACCGCTAAAGGAGAGTGCTCGCTTGCAGCCAGACCGATCGAAGGAAACGGAGATCGCCTTCTATGAGCCGTATCCGGCTGCCGGGCTCTACGGACGGGACGGCGAAGCGCCTGACTGGGCCGCGATCGCGGCCGATCCCGCTCTCGCGGAGCCGATCGCCGAGCTGCGCGCCGAGGCGGCCCGCCTGCAGGAGCGGCCGGAGCCGCAGCTGACGGAGGAGCTGTATGCCGAGTTCGAGCGCGAGGGCAGGAGGCTCGGCTACGAAGCGGCCTATTTCGAGCGGCGCGGACGGCTGACGGCGTTCGGGCTGCTGACGCTGCTCGGCCTCGGCGGCGATTCCGCGCGGGCGCTGCTGCGTCAGACGATCGACGCCGTGCTGGGCGAGAACACCTGGTGCCTGCCGGCGCATATGAAGGGCGAGGCGATCGAGCGCGGCATCGACCTGTTCGCGGCCGAGACCGGCTTCGCGCTGGCGGAGCTGCTCGTGCTGGGCGGCGACGCTCTGGACGAGCCGCTGCGCCGCCGGATCGCCGGGCAGCTCGAGCGGCGTCTGTTCGGCCCGTATTTGGAGCAGGGGCCTTATCCCTGGGAGACAGCCGAGCATAACTGGTCGGCCGTCTGCGCCGGCTCGATCGGCGCGGCGGCGCTGCTGACGCTGCCGGCCGACGATCCGCGGCTGGAGCGGATCGTCGCCAAGGCGCTCGGCTCGATGGATGCCTACCTTGCGGGCTTCGGGGATGACGGAGCTTGCCTGGAAGGAATCGGCTACTGGACGTACGGCTTCGGCTACTATGTCTATTTCGCCGATCTGCTGCGGGCGCGCACCGGCGGCAGGCTCGATCTGCTGGACGGTCCGAAGGCGCAAGCGATCGCGGGCTTCCAGCAGAAAGCCTATCTATGCGGCAGCCGCACCGTCAATTTCTCGGACGCCGAGCCCCATGAGCGAGCCATGCCCGGCCTGGCCGCCTATCTGAGCCGCCGCTATCCCGGCCTGCCGTCGCCTCCGCCGTCCGTGCTGGGGCGCTTCGGCGACGATCCCTGCGCCCGCTTCGCGCCGGCCCTGCGCAATCTGCTGTGGAGGGCGCCGGCGGAGCGCGGCGCGCCGGCGCCGGAGAGCTGGCCGAGCGGCAGCTGGCTGCTGCCCGATGCCGGCTGGCTCGTCTCCCGCCATCGCAGCGCCGGCGGGAGCTTCGGCTTCGCCGCCAAGGGCGGGCACAACGCCGAGCCGCACAACCATCTCGACCTCGGCCATTTCCTGCTCGTCGAGGAGGGAGAGCCGGACTTCGCCGCCGATCTCGGCAGCGGCGAGTACACGGCCGCCTACTTCGGCCCGGAGCGGTACGGCTATGCCTGCACCGGGGCGCACGGACACTCGCTGCCGTCGCCGCTCGGCCTCTCCCAGCTGCCGGGCAGGGAGCGCTTCGCCCGCATCCTGGAGGCGGAGGCCGGCGCCGCCGAGGACCGGCTGCGCCTGGAGCTGGCCGCCGCCTACGGGCTGCCTCTCGGCGCCTCGCTGACCCGCCGCCTCCGCTGGCGCAAGCAGGAGCTGCCCGAGCTGGAGCTGACCGACGAGCTCCGCCTGCCGGAGCTCGCCGGCGCGGCGCGGCCGGACGGCGTGCCGCTGCTCGCGACGGCGCTGATCACCCGCTGCGAGCCGCTCGGGCAGGAGGACGGCAGCCTGCTGCTGCAAGGGAGCCGTCGCCGGATGCGCATTACATGGCCCGCAGGCTCGCTCCAGCTCCGCATCGAGAGGCATTCGTTCTCGAACCACTCCGGGCTGGAGGAAACTTACGTCCGCCTGGCCTTCGAGACGGCGGCCCCTGTCGACGCGGCAGCTTCGTCCGCGTCCATTTCGCTGTCGCTGCGCTTCCTGCCGTAGGAGTCGAGTCGCCGGAGCGCTGACTCGTCCGCCTGCGGAAGCCATCCGAGACTTGCCTGCAGCAGCCGTCCTCCGGCTGCTGCTTGTTTCGTTTCCGCCGCTTGCGCAAGCAGTCAAAATGAGCGTGAACGAGATCAAAATACCGTCACTGCAACGCGCGGGCTTTTCCTATACTGGAACGAGGAGGCGGCCATCCCGGGAGCATGCGGCCGGGATGGCCGTCCATCGTGCAAAGGCGAGGTGGACCTCATGAAAGCAACGACGACTGGCGGGGCGGCGGTCGAAGCCGCCGCCCCGCCCTCGAAGGCGCGGAGAAGAAGCCGGGGGAGGAGCTGTGGGGCTGGCTGTTCGTCAGTCCGATGCTGCTCGGCGTGACGGTGCTCGTGCTGCTGCCGATCGTAGCCACGTTTGTCCTCAGCCTGGCGGACTGGAACTTCGTCCAGGGCTGGGACGGCATCAAGTGGATCGGACTGGACAATTTCGACAAGCTGCTGCGGGACGACCTGTTCCTCCGATCCGTCCGCAACAACGTCATCTTCCTGCTCGCCGTCCCGGTCTACATGGCGATCTCGATGATCCTGGCCGTCGTCATCGACCGCCATGTGTATATGAAGGGCTTTTTCAAGGTCGCGTACTTCATGCCCTACATCTCCAACATCGTGGCCGTCGCGGTCGTCTGGCAGGTGCTGTTCCACCCGTCGAACGGACCGGTCAACCAGATGCTGCGCGCGCTCGGCTTCAGCCAGCCGCCGGGCTGGCTCGCCGATCCGAACTACGCGCTGCCCTCGATCATGCTCATCGTCGTCTGGACGTCGATCGGCTTCAACCTGATCCTCTACATGGCCGGCCTGCAGTCGATCCCGCGCGACCTGTACGAGGCGGCGGAGATCGACGGCGCGAGCGGCTGGGTCAGGTTCGCCCGGATCACGGTGCCGCTGCTGTCTCCGACGTCCTTCTTCCTGCTCGTCACCGGCGTCATCAGCACGTTCAAGGTGTTCGACATCATCGCCGTCACGACGCAGGGCGGGCCGATCGGCTCGACCTCGATGATGGTCTGGTACCTGTACGACACCGCCTTCGTCAACCTGAAGGTCGGCTATGCGTCCTCGATTGCCGTCGTGCTGTTCGCGTTCGTGCTGCTCATCACGCTCGGCCAGTGGGCCGCCCAGAAAAAATGGGTCAATTATTAAAGGGGGGGAAGACCAAGTGACGGAAACCGCCGCCGCATTCAGCTGGAAAAAAGGCATCCTGACCGCCGCGCTGCTCGTCCTCAGCCTCCTGTTCCTGCTGCCGTTCGTCTGGATGCTCGTGACGTCGTTCAAGCCGGAATCGGAAGTGTTCGTCTATCCGATCCAGTGGATTCCGAAGCAATGGAACGCCGTCCAAAACTACTCGGAGGTGTGGGCCGGCTCCTATCCGTTCTGGCGCTACTATCTCAACTCCATCCAGGTCGCCTTGATCACGACGGCGATCTCGGTGGCGGTGTCGAGCCTGGCCGCCTACGGCTTCTCCAAAATCCGCTTCAAGGCGGCGGGGCCGCTGTTCCTGATCGTGCTCGCCACCTACATGGTCCCGCATCAGGCGATCCTCGTGCCGCAGTTCATCCTGTACCGCCGCATCGGCTTGTTCGACAGCCATCTCGGCCTCATCCTGCTCGGCTCGTTCAGCGTGCTCGGCACGTTCATGCTGAGGCAGTTCTTCATGGGGGTGCACAACGAGCTGATCGAATCGGCGAAGATCGACGGCGCGAGCCATCCGCGCACGTTCGGGTCGATCGCGCTGCCGCTCGTCCGCCCCGCCGTCGCCACCTACGCCATCCTGCGCTTCATCTGGACGTGGAACGACTACCAGAACCCGCTCATCTTCCTGCGCAGCGATTCCCTGTTCACGATCCCGCTCGCGATGCAGAAGTTCACCTCCATGAGCGGCCAGTTCTACTCGCTCATCATGGCGGCGGCCGTCTCGGCGATTCTGCCGCTGCTGATCGTGTTCATCCTCGGCCAGAAGAGCGTCATCGAAGGCATCGCCACGGGCGGCGTCAAAGGCTGAGGCCGGGGATGTAAACGGAACCAAAAAAGTAAAAATGCCGCTAGTTCCGGTCAAGATAACGACATTGGCGGCGAGCGCCGGCTTCTATAATGAAGAAGCAAGCCAACGAGAACGGAGAGGGGAATGCATATGGCAAGAACGAAACCTTGGATGACGACCGTGCTGGCAGGGGCGCTCGTCGCCGGACTGCTGTCCGGCTGCGGCAACGGGGACGCCGGCGGCAACGGAGGCCAGGCCGCCGCAGGCAACGACGGCCAGGCGGGCGCGAGCGGCGATCCGGTCCAGCTGCGGCTCTATACGTACGGCACGGAAGAGGCTTATAATTGGCAAAAAACGCTCGCCGCCTATACGGAAAAGAAGCCCGGCGTCTCGATCGAGCTCGTGCAGCTGAGCGAGAAGGGCGATACGCAGGAAGCGTTCAAGAAGCTGGACCTGGCGGCCGCCTCCGACGAGCAGATCGACGTGCTGATGTTCTCCGATCCGGCCGGCTACGCGCAGCGGGTGGCGCTCGGCATGGCCGCTCCGCTCGACGACTTCATCGCCAAGGAAGGCATCAAGCTCGAAGAGGAGTACAAGGTCGACACCCGTCTGAACGGCAAGGTGTACGCGCTGCCGGGCAAGTTCAACCCGTGGTACGTGCTGCTCAACAAGGATCATCTCGCGGAGGCGGGACTCGACGTTCCGACCGAGTGGACCTGGGACGAGTTCGCCGATTATGCCAAGGCGCTGACGAAGGGCGACGGCCCGTCGAAGCGTTACGGCGCCTATTTCCACGGTCCTCAGAACGGCGGCTGGATGGAGTTCCTGAAAATCGCCATGGAGAACCAGCCGGAGGGCGCGGATTTCCTGAAGGAAGACGGCACGTCGAACCTCGACAGCCCGAACTTCCGCAAATCGCTCGAGCTGCGCGTGCGGATGGAGAAGGAGGATCAGTCGACCGTTCCTTACGCGGACATGATCTCTCAGAAGCTGGCCTACCGGAACCAGTTCTTCAACCAGACGGCGAGCATGATCCCGATCGGCTCCTGGATGAACACGGAGATCGGCGGCACGGACAAGGTGCCGCTGACGTTCAACGTCGCGGTCGCGCCGTTCCCGAAAACGAACGCGGCCGACGAGAACGGCCTGACGCCGGTGACGACCGACTACGTCGCCGTCTACGGCAAGTCGAAGCATCAGCAGGAGGCGTATGAGTTCGTGCGCTGGTACACGACGGAAGGCCAGGTCGTGCAGGGCAAGAACATCCCGGCCTGGAACGGAGTCAAGACGGAAGACGTCAGCGCGACGATCGACACGATCCTGTCCGGCACGAAAAATCCGGAGCTCGTCGACAAGGAGTCGCTCGTCACGGTCATGCTGGAATCCAAGGCGTCCCAGATCATCGCGCCGGCGACGTACCAGAGCGAGGTGTACAAAGCGCTGAACGAGGAGTATGAAAAGCTCATCCTGGGCAGCCAGGATATCGACAAGACGATCGAAGCTTCCAAGAAACGCGTCGACGAGATCATCGCCGCGAACAAAAACTAACGAAGCGGGGAAGCGGCAGGGGACTCGGTCCCTTGCCCGTTTCCCTTTCCTTGATGGAGGGGAGGGGCTCGGATGTACAAGGTGCTGCTGGCCGACGACGACTATCCCGTGCTGGAGCTGCTGTCCGAGGCGATCGACTGGACGGAGCTCGGCTTCGAGCTTTGCGGAGCGTACGAGAACGGAGCCGCCGCTTGGGCGCATGCCGAGCGGGACATGCCGGACGTGCTGGTGACCGACATCGGCATGCCCCGGATGGACGGGCTCGAGCTGTGCCGCCGGATGAAGGAGCGGCATCCCGGATTGTGCGTGGCCATCCTCTCCTGCCATTCGGATTTCCACTACGCCCGCCAGGCGATGCGGCTGAGCGTGCAGGAGTATCTGGTCAAGGACACGCTCGACCCGGCCGACCTCAAGGAGGTGCTGCGCAAGTTCAAGCAGGCGCTCGACGCGAAGCTCGAGACAGACTGGGAGCATATGCGCATGAAGCAGGTGATGCGGGAAGCGGGCGAGCTCGGCAAGGAGAAGTTTTTCCGCAGCTTCATCCAGCAGCCGCTGCTCAGCTCCGGACAGTGGCAGCAGGAAGCGGCCGCCTACGGGCTGCTGCGCGGAGGGGAGCATGTGCTGCCGGCGCTCGTCTGCACGGAGAGCTACGAGCGGCTCAAGGAGCGCTTCTCCTCCGAGCAGACGCTTCACTTTGCGATCGGCAACGTGCTCGGCGAGCTGCTCCAGCATGAGGGAGCGATCCATGTCGGCTACGGCCAGCGCCATACGTTCCTGCTGTTTTCGTTCCGGCGGGGCATCCACAGCCGCCCGGTCGGCGCGGCGGAGGAGACGCTGGTCCGCCTGCAGCGGGAGCTGGAGCGGGTGCTGGGCGTGCGCTTCGCCGCTCTCATCGGCACGGGAGCGGGCACCCCGGAGGAGCTGCGGCGGGGGATGAAGGAGCTGCTCGCGGCGACCGAGCAGCGCTTCTACCTTGAAGAAAGGGAGATCGCCCGGCTGACGCCCGTCGCGCCCGGACGCGGGGATCTGTTCAGCCGCTACGACGAGGCGCGGACCGAAATCCGCGACGCGGTCGCCAGCCCCGATCCCGGCGCCCGCAGGCTGGCGCTGCGGCGCTGGATCGACGTCATCCGCGCGGAGCGGCATCCGGAGCATGCCGTCAAGGAGTGGATGCTGAAGCTGCTGCTCGATCTGAGGCTCGGCCTGCGGCGCATTCCGTATGCCGGAGCCGCGCCCAGCGCCGACCGGATGCACCGGGAGATCGTGGAGACGGACTCGCTCTGGAGCCTGGAGCAGTGGACGGCGGAGCGGCTCGACGCCTACTACCCGAGCGCGCCGAAGCGAGGCGGAACGGGGCCGCGGCCGGAGGTGGCCGAGGCTTGCCGCTACGTTTCGCGGAACCTGGAGCGGCGGATCGCGCTCGAGGAGGTGGCCGGGCAGCTGCATCTCAACGCGAGCTATTTCAGCCGGCTGTTCAAGAAGGAGACGGGGCGCACGTTCATCGAGCATGTGACGGTCGAGAAGATGGAGCGGGCGCGGGAGCTGCTGGAGCATACGGCGCTGTCCGTCGGCGAGATCGGCGAGAAGCTCGGCTACGACAACCTGAGCTACTTCATCAAGACGTTCCGGTCCCACGCGGGAGCGACGCCGATGGAGTACCGCACGGCGGGCGCCGGCCAGGCCGGCGGAGGCGGCCGGGCGTGAAGGGCGGCTTCGGGAGGCTGCCGGGCTTCCGATCGATCCGCGGCAAGCTGATGGTTGCGGTCGTCGTCTGCGTGCTGGCGCCGGCGCTCCTGACGCTGCTGCTGTTCAGCTCGCTTGCCGAGGACGCGGTGCAGCGCCAGGCGATCGCGAATGCGGAGAACGCGATGAAGCTGACCGGGGCTTCCATCGAGACGCAGCTCGGCGACATGCTGACGATCGCCAACCACATCCAGCTCAATCCGGACATGACGGGGTATTTCAAGCGGTACGTGCGCTTCGGGTCCGAGCAGCCCGATCCGGTCGGGAAGTTCGCGGCCGGCAGCCGCATCCTGCAGCAGCTGGAGAGCCTGAGCGCCGTCGGGGACCGGAGCTACATCAGCATCCTGCTCACCGACGGCACGGTGTTCACCAACTACTCGACCGACGAGTTCCATCCCCGGCGGTTCCGGGAGGAGGCCTGGTTCGGGGAGCTGCAGTCGTTCATCGGCCTGCAGAGCTACTGGATTCCGACGTCTCCGACCGTGTTCCTGTACGAAAAGAAGAACAGCCCGTACCAGCTGAGCGTCGCGCGCACGCTTCGGCTCGACGACTCGACGATCTACGGCTATGTCGTCGTGACGACGATGGAGAGCCGGCTGCGCGTCCAGTTCGAAAAAGTGGCGCAGGAGCGCCGGGTGCTGCTCGTGGACGAAGAAGGCACCGTGCTGTCGGGACCGGAGCTGAGCGACATCGGCTCCGCGCAGCTCGCCAGAGTCCGGCCGGCCGATGCAGGCGTCCCAGCATCGGTCGTCGTCCGCGAGGACGGCGGAAAGCGGCTCGTGACGGAGATGCGCCTTGGCATCAACGGCTGGAGCCTCGTCTCCGTCCAGCCCTACAAGGAGGCGATCGCCAACATCAGCCAGATCTTCAACCGCGTCTTCCTGGCGCAGCTGCTGCTGTTCGTCGCGATGCTGGCGCTGCTCGTCGGCATCATCCGCCGGCTGACGTATCCGCTCGTCCATCTCGGCAAGGCGGCGAGCGCCGTGCAGCGAGGTAATCTGGAGATGCGGACGGGCGTGCGCGGGCCGGACGAGATCGGACGGCTCGGCATCCTGTTCGACCAGATGCTCGACCGCGTGCAGGACATGATCCGGGAAATCTCGGCCGGCCAGGCGCGCAAGCGGCTGGCGGAGCTGGCAATGCTGCAGGCGCAGATCAACCCTCATTTCCTGTTCAACGTCCTGAACTCGATCCGGATGAAGGTGCTGCGCTCCGGCGACGCCGACAGCGCCAAGATGATCTCCTCGCTGTCGCGGCTGCTGCGGATGACGATCAGCCGGGAGGAGGCCGCGATCACGCTGCATGAGGAGATCGAGCTGCTGCGGCATTATGTGGAGCTCATGAACCTGCGGCAGAAGGAGGGAGCCGATCTTGTCCTGGACATCGACGCGGACGCTTTTCTCGTGCCGGTGCCGCGCTTCATCCTGCAGCCGCTCGTAGAGAATGCGCTCCTCCACGGCCTCAGCCGCAGCGGAGGGACGGTGCGCGTGGAGGCGCGGCTGGAGGCCGGCGGCGCGCGGCTGCTGCTGCGCGTCGAGGACGACGGAGCGGGCATGGACGAGCCGAGCCTGGAAGGGCTCCGGCGCCGCCTCGAGGAGCCGCGTCCGCAGGAGGCGTCGGCTGCGGAGGCGAGCATCGGCCTGTCGAACGTCGGCGAAAGGATGCGGCTCATGTATGGCGAAGGGTTCGCGATCGAGGCAGACTCGTCCCCGGGACGAGGAACGTCGGTGACGATGAGGGTGCCTTTGCCGGCCGCGCGGCCGGCGGAAGGAACGATCGCGGCGAAGCGGCAGATGACAAAGGGGGAACGAGAGGATGGGTAACGAGACGATGGCGGATATCGAGCACAAGGCGGGAGCGAAGTGGGCGGAAGCGGCATGGGAAAGGGCGCTCGCCAAGACGCTCCGCGTCAGCAGGCGCATCGGCGCGGAATTCCCGCATGCGAGCCAGGGCGGCTCGTACGGGCTGGAAGCGCCGCATTGGTGGACGGCAGGCTTCTGGCCCGGCATGCTGCTGCTGCTCGACGAGGGCGGGCGCGCTCCGGAGCTGAGGGAGATCGCCGAGCGATGCGAGGAGCGGCTCGACGCCGTGCTGGACGGCTACGACAAGCTCGACCACGATCTCGGCTTCATGTGGGTGCCGACGAGCGTCTATCGCTATAAGCGGACCGGTGCGGAGGACTCGCGCCGCCGCGCCTTCAAGGCGGCCCAGTATTTGATGGGGCGCTTCAATCTGCAGGGACGCTACATCCGCGCCTGGAATCCCTGGTTCGAGGGCGACGACAACGCGGGACTGGCCATCATCGACTGCTCGATGAACACGTCGCTGCTCTACTGGGCTTCCCGCGAGAGCGGCGATCCGCGCTACCGCCACGCGGCGAACGCCCATATGGATACGGTCGTGAAGCATTTCGTACGCGAGGACGGCTCGGTGCGCCACATCGTCCGCTTCGATCCCGAGACGGGCGAGGCGCTCGAGGCGCTCGGCGGCCAGGGCTGGTCGCCGGAATCCGGCTGGTCGCGCGGAACGGCCTGGGCGCTGTACGGCCTGGCTCTCGCCTATCATCATACCGGCCGCGAGCCTTATTTGAACGCGTCCAAGCGCGTGGCCCACTATTTCCTGTCCCAGCTTCCCGAGGACGGGGTGCCGCACTGGGACTTCCGCGCGCCGGAGGACACGCTGCATCTGCGCGACAGCTCGGCCGGCAGCTGCGCGGCGTCGGGGCTGCTGCTGCTCGCGGGCCTCGTGCCGCCGGCCGAGAGCGCGTCGTACTGGCGCGCGGGCGTCCGCCTACTGCGGGCGCTCGACGAACGCTGCGGCGCCTGGGACGATCCGGCCGAGGAGGGGCTGCTGAGACATGGCACGAGCCACTATCCCGAGCGCAAGCATCTCGACGTGCCGCTCATCTACGGCGATTATTTCTTCGTCGAGGCGCTGGCCCGCCTGCGCGGCGCCGACGTCATCGGCTGGGAATAGGGGGCGGCCGTCATGCATGGATCGATCCGGCATCCGGCGGCGGACAATCCGCTGCGTACGAGAGCCGAACTGCAGGAGGCGGTCCGCCAGCTGATCGCCCCGCTGCGGCCCCATTACAGCGAAGGCGGCGCGCGGCTGCGGCTGGGAGCGACCGGCGCGAGCTACGCGCCCGAGGTGTCGCAGCTCGAAGGCTTCTCGCGCGTGCTGTGGGGCGTGGCGCCCCTGCTTGCGGGACAGCGCGGCTCGGAGCTGGCGGCGGACGATCGGGACTGGGCGGAGCGCTGCGTCCGGGGCTTCCGCTCCGGCACCGATCCCGCCCATCCCGATTACTGGGGCGACTTCGCCGACTACGACCAGAAGATGGTCGAGACGGCCGCGTTCGGCTTCGCGCTCGCGCTTGCGCCCGAGCAGCTGTGGGAGCCGCTGTCCGAGGCGGACAAGGAGCGCGTCGCCGCCTGGCTGTCCTCGTTGAGCGGACATCCCGTCTGGGATTGCAACTGGCTGTTTTTCCCCGTCATCGTCAACCTCGCGCTGCGCAAGCTCGGCCTTCCTTGGGACGAGGCGCTCGTGGAGCGCAATCTGGACCGGATCGACGCCTTCTACCTGGGCGAAGGCTGGTATGCGGACGGCGTGGGCGCCCATGCGGACTACTACGTGCCGTTCGCGTTCCACTATTACGGCCTGTTCTACAGCGTGCTGATGGGACAAGAGGACCCGGAGCGTTCGGCGAAATACCGGGAGCGCGCCGCGGCCTTCGCCCTCGACTTCGTCCATTGGTTCGATGCGGACGGCGCGGCGCTGCCGTACGGCCGGAGCCTGTCGTACCGCTTCTCGCAGGCCGCCTTCTGGGGCGCGCTGGCCTATGCGGGCGTCGAGGCGCTGCCGTGGGGCGTCATGAAAGGGCTGCTGCTGCGCCATCTGCGCTGGTGGCTGCGGCAGCCGATCTTCGGGCCGGACGGCGTGCTGACGATCGGGTACGCGTATCCGAACCTCGTCATGGCCGAAAACTACAACGCCCCGGGCTCGCCGTACTGGGCGCTCAAGTCGTTCCTGCCGCTGGCGCTGCCGCAGGATCATCCGTTCTGGTCGGCCGAGGAGCTGGCGCTGCCTGCGCTGGAGGCGATCCGTCCGCAGCGGCCGGCGCGCCTCGTGCTGAGCCGCGCTGCCGGCGGCCGCCATGTGGCGGCGTTCAACGCGGGCCATCCGGGAACGAACGAGCATACGCATGCGTCGGCCAAGTACGAGAAGTTCGTCTACTCGACCGTCTTCGGCTTCAGCGTGCCGCGCGCGGAGTGGGGGCTCGCCCAAGGCGCGTTCGACTCGATGCTGGCGCTGTCCGAGCGGGACAATCTCTACCGGGTACGCCGGCGCAACGAGGAGTCGCAGGTGGACGGAGAGTTCCTGTACGCGCGCTGGCAGCCTTGGCATGACGTCGAGATCCGCACCTGGCTGGTCGCGGGGCTGCCCTGGCATATGCGGATTCACCGCATCGAAAGCGCCAGGCCGCTGGACGCGGCCGAGGGCGGCTTCGCGCTGCGGCGGGATCTCGCCGACCCGCAGGCCGAGCAGGGCCCGGGCCTGGCGGCCGCCTCGGGCGCAGGCGGAGCCGTGGCGATCGAGGCGCTGCTCGCGGGCGGCGAGCGGAGCGGCGAGCTGCTCCAGGCGCAGGCGAATACGAACGTGCTGCATCCGCGCACGTTCATCCCGATGCTGCGCTCGAGCCACGAGCCGGGGATATTCTGGCTCGCCTCCGCCGTCTTCGGGGCGCCGGGAGAGGCGGTCGGGGCGGATGCTGGAGCAGGAGACGGCTCCAGCGCCGCGCCGAAAACGGCGGGAGCCGCAGGGGCGGAGCTTGCGGGAGCGGGAACCGCAGGCGCAGAGGCGCCGGCAGCGGAAGCAGCGGTCGCTGCCTCTGGGCTGCGCGGCGGATGGCGCTCGTTGTTCGCCTTCGAGGAGCGCCAAGGCTCGCTGCGGGTCCAATCTCTCAGGTCGGGACGGACGCTGACGATCGACCTCGACACCGGCGGATGGAGCCTCGCATGAGGGCGGACCCGGGCCGGCAGTCGGAGAGGAGCAGGAGGAGGTCCGTCAGGGCGGCAGCCAAAAGGGCGGCAATGGTCAGGACGGTGTGCGGCGAGGTCGGCAACGACTAGCTCCGCAAGGCAGCGCCAGGCAAGCAGGGCAAGGCATAAAGTAGAGAGAATGGAAAAAAGCGGCGAGGCGTCTGCCCCGCCGCTTTGGCGCGTTTTCAAGTTTGGGATAGCGAAGCGCGCCTGCTGCCGGTTGTGCAGCGGCTGCAGCTTCGGTTGAGAAGCCGGTTGAGAAGCTGATTGCTTCTCGATTGTGAAGCCAATAGCGAAGTCGTCCATGGAGCTAACGACGAATCAGCTCGCTAGAGCGCTGATTTCGGCTCTCTCCATACCGTAACGACTCGTGAGACGCTTAGAGGCGGAAAATGAAGTCCAATCGGCCTAAATAACGGTCCTGGTGACTTGTAAGCGTCTGAGGCGTCGTTAGCTGGTCGGAAAGTCGAAAACCAGGCTTCTAAGCGTTTGACGCGTCGTTAGCGCGTGAAGCTACATCGATTTTTGCTGGTCCAGCAGCTCGCGCCAGCGCGAGACCTTTAGACGTGATAGATTCCGTCCAGCAGCTCGCGCCAGCGCGAGACCTCTAGACGTGATAGATCCCGTCCAGCAGCTCGCGCCAGCGCGAGACCTCTAGACGTGATAGATCCCGTCCAGCAGCTCGCGCCAGATTCCATCATTGTCATGGAACATGTCGGGGACGCGGGGGATCTGCACGGCGCACACATGGGGGATGCGCCAGCCGAGGTCGACGATGCCCTCCGTATCGCCATGCTGCACGTAGAGCACGGCGAACGTCGCGCCGACGAGCGAGCGCAGCACGAGCTGCAGCTCGAACAGCTCCGGATAGCTGCCCTCGGTGCGCACGAGCAGGATGCGGCTGCTGCCGGAGAGCTTGCCGAGCATTCGGTCGACGCGCCGGTCGAGCTTGGCCTTCACCTCGGGATAGGGAAGCAGCGCCTCCGCATGGTCGGCACGCACCGGGTAATCGTGGTTGGATACGATGTGGTAGGCCGGATCGTACACGAGATAGCAGCCGGCGTTCGGATCGATGCCGGTGACGCTCAGGTTGCGCAGCTCCATGAAGCTCGCAAAGCGCTCCTGCAAGGCGCGCGAGACGCCGCTCAGCAGCGGGGAGCCCATCCAGTCGATCGGCCCGGAGTAGCGCCGGAGGCCGTTCTTGGCCAGCTGCACGCCCGGCAGGCAGTTGTGGCCGAGGCTGTAGATCGCGTCGTAGGGTCCTTTCAGTTCCGAAAGCGTCATCATCGGATGTCCCTCCTCGTTCAGCTTTCTATCAATAGATGC
Organism: Paenibacillus sp. FSL W8-1187; assembly: GCF_037965485.1. Taxonomy (NCBI): domain Bacteria; kingdom Bacillati; phylum Bacillota; class Bacilli; order Caryophanales; family Paenibacillaceae; genus Paenibacillus; species Paenibacillus sp. FSL W8-1187. The sequence continues at coordinate 3,738,468 of NZ_CP150181.1, read as the reverse complement.
TAGAAGGCGATAGATGGACAGGGCAGGCGCAGAAAGCGGGACAAATTGGGCAGGCGGTGCTATAATCCGTCCTGACACCAATCCTGCCCGTCCGGCAGAGGGCCGGCGAGCGGCGGGAGAGACGGAAGGAAGAGAAGAAATGGGCTCAAGGCTAAGGTGGAGGCTCCCCGCACGCGCGGTGCTTCCGCCGGAAAGAAGGCTCGGCCGCGACGCGGTCGTCTCGCTGATCATCCACAGCTGCTTCCAGTTCGGAGCGTCGATGTCGGGGCTGTTCCTCAACCTGTATCTGTGGCGGCTGACGGAAAGCCTGGCGGTGAACGGCATGTACAACATCATCAGCTTCGGCATCACGCCGGCGGCCTTCGCGCTCGGCGGCTGGCTCGCCAAGCGCAAGGACCGGATGGTCGCGTACCGGCTCGGCATCGTCATGATCGCGGTCTTCTACCTGCTCGTCGTCATCGCCCAGGAAAACGTCGCCGAGTTCTTCGTGCTCTTCGCCTTGCTGAACGGCATCTCGTCGGGCTTCTACTGGGTCGGCTACCTCGTGCTCCAGTACGACGTCTCGACCGAGGCCAACCGGATCCGCTACCTCGCGTTCAACATGATCTGCTTCAACTCGGCCGGACTCGCCGGGCCTGCGCTCGCGGGCTTCATCATCCGCCGCAGCGAGGGGCTGCAGGGCTATATCGTGATCTTCGCCCTCGCCTTCCTCATGTTCGTCGTCGCGGCGGCCGTCAGCTTCCGCATCCCGTTCAAGCCGGACCGGCACCGGACCTACTACCTGAAGCTGATGGGGCTGCTCATGGGCAAGAACCGGCGCTGGCTGCTGGCGCTGTACGGCTTCCTCGTGTTCGGGCTGTTCCAGGGCGTCATGCTGTTCCTGCCGAACATCCTGCTCTTCCGCACCGTCGGGCGCGAGGACTGGGTCGGATACCTCGGCGTCTTCTTCTCCGCGCTGACGGTCGCCACCGGTTATGTCATCTCCCGCTCCGCTCAAAAGGAACAGGTCCACAAGTACCTGCTGATGTCCTCCAGCGGCGTCACGATCGGAGCGTCGCTGCTGCTCGTCGACGTCTCGCTCTGGTCGGTCGTGCTGTTCATGATGCTGTTCTCGATCTTCAACCCGCTCGCGGTCAACACGCTGACCTCCTACTATTACCGGCTCATCGGCACGCTGCCGCTCAAGGGCAACCTGAGGGTGGAGTCCGTCATCATGCGCGAGCTGTTCCTCAATACGGGGCGGGTCATCTCCATCGGCATCCTGCTGCTCGTCGCCGGCGGCCTCCAGCCTGCCGGCATGGCGCTCGTGCTCGTCGCGATGGCCGGCCTGCAATTCCTGCTGCTGGTGCTGGTCCGCCGCGACGAGCCGGCTGCGGAGCCGGCGGAGGGATGAAGGGCCGCGCCTTCCGACTCGGATGGGCGGATGCAGAGGTTCTCCCGGCCCGTTCGATCCAGCCCGCCTTCGCGCTTTCCGGCGCGAGGGCGGGCTTTTCGAATGCGGCCGGCGGCGCAAACTTCAGCCGTTAGGTTTGTTTTTTCAAGAACTTGGAAAAACCCCATATCCAGCCTATAGGAGGCGATTTATACTGGAAAAGCCATCCGCCCAAGCGGGGGCAGAAGCACCGGCGATACGGAGAGAGAGGAGGCGGCTGACAACCTTTTTGAAAACGATTACAGAAAGACGGCCAGCCTGAAAAAACAAGCAAGGCCAATCCGAAGGAGGATGAAAAATGAAGCGATTGTTCCTGACGGCCGCCGCGGCGATGGCGCTGGGCGGCCTGGCGGCTGGGGCGGCCTCGGCCGCTCCGGTCAGCGACGCCAACACGACGATGTTCGGACCGGACGTCTATGTGTTCGATCCGTCCATGCCGGCGGCGGACATCTCCGCCACGGCGACGTCGATTTTCGGCTTGCTGGAGTCGGCCGAGTTCAGCACGAGCCGCAAGGCGCTGCTGTTCAAGCCGGGCACGTACAACGTCAGCTTCAACGTCGGCTTCTACACGCATGTCGCCGGACTCGGACGCAATCCCGGCGACGTGACGGTGACCGGCGGGGTGAATGTCAATGCCGACTGGGACAACGGCAATGCGACGCGCAACTTTTGGCGCGCGATCGAGAACATGACGCTTGCGCCGGCTAGCGGCAAGACGCAGATCGCCGTCTCCCAGGCCGCGCCGCTGCGCCGCCTGAACGTCAAGGGCGAGCTCGACCTGTTTGACTTCGACTCCAACTGGAATGCCGGCTGGGCGAGCGGCGGCTTCCTCGCCGACTCCAGGGTCGACGGCAAGATCGTGCCTGCGTCGCAGCAGCAGTGGTTTTCCCGCAACAGCGAGTGGGGCGAGTGGACGAACGGCGTCTGGAACATGGTGTTCGTCGGCAGCAAAAACGCGCCGGCCGCCAGCTTTCCCGATCCGCCCTACACGGTCGTGCCGACGACGCCGCTCATCCGCGAGAAGCCTTATCTGTATGTGGACGGAAACGGCCAGTATCAGGTGTTCGTGCCCGCGCTGCAAAGCGGCACGCAGGGCGTCAGCTGGGCGGCCGGCTCGACGCCGGGCCAGTCGATTCCGATCGGACAGTTCTACATCGCGCGTCCTGAAAGCGCTACCGCAGCCGCGCTGAACGCCGCGCTCGCTCAAGGCAAGCATCTGCTGTTCACGCCGGGCATCTATCATCTGAACGATACGATCCGGATCACCTCCGCCAATACGGTCGTGCTCGGCATCGGCATCCCGACGCTCGTGCCGGATACGGGCCTGGCGGCGATGAGCGTCGCCGACGTGGACGGGGTGAAGATCGCCGGGCTCATGTTCGACGCCGGCCCGGCGAGCTCGCCGGTGCTGCTGGAGGTCGGCCCGCAGGGCAGCGCCGCCCGCCACCAGGCCAATCCGACGTCGCTCCATGACCTGACGTTCCGCACTGGCGGAGGATCGAACGGACGCAACGAGGTCAGCCTGCGCATCAACAGCAGCGACGTCATCGGCGACCATTTCTGGATCTGGCGGGCGGACCACGGCGCCGGAGCGGGCTGGACGTCCAACGTCTCCAAGAACGGGCTCGTCGTCAACGGAACCGACGTTACGCTGTACGGCCTGTTCAACGAGCATCACAACGAGTACCAGACGGTGTGGAACGGCAACGGCGGGCGGCTGTACTTCTACCAGTCCGAGATTCCGTACGACGTCCCGAACCAGGCTTCCTGGAAAAGCGGCGGCGGCGCCGTGAACGGCTATGCCTCCTACAAGGTCGGAGACGGCGTGACGAGCCACGAGGCGTGGGGGCTCGGCATCTACTCCTACTTCCGCGACGCGGCCGTCAAGCTGGGCAGCGCCATCGAGGCGCCGAACGCGCCGGGCGTGAAATTCCACAACATGACGACGATCTGGCTCTCCGGCACGGCAGGCAGCGAGATTACGCATATCGTCAACAACATCGGCGGCCGCGTGTACGCCAACACGCCGGCCGAGGCGATGCGCCAGACGCTGACGGAATGGGCCGGCAACGGCTCGGCGACGCCTGCTCCAAGCGCGACTCCGACACCAACGCCGACACCAACGCCGACACCAACGCCGACACCAACGCCGACGGCAACTCCGACACCAACGCCGACGCCGGGAGCGGCGCTGGACCGTACGGGCTGGACGGCGAGCAGCACGCCGTCGAGCGGCGACGCCGCGTCCAACCTGCTGGACGGCAGCATGGCGACGCGCTGGAGCACGGGCACGGCGATGGCGCCGGGGCAGTCGATCACGATCGACATGAAGGCGTCCAAGTCGTTCAGCAAGCTCGTCATGGACTCCACGGGCAGCGACGGCGATTATGCTCGCGGCTATGAAGTGTACGTGTCGGCGGACGGCGCGAGCTGGGGCAGTCCGGTCGCGACGGGCACCGGCAGCGGACCGGTCGTGACGGCCACGTTCGCGTCCCAGACAGCGCGCTATATCAAGATCGTGCAGACCGGCACGGCGAGCAGCTGGTGGTCGATCCGCGAGCTGAACGTGTACGGCACGGCAGGCGGAGGCCCGACGCCGACGCCAAGTCCAACGCCGTCCCCGAGTCCGACGCCGGGAGCGGCGCTGGACCGTACGGGCTGGACGGCGAGCAGCACGCCGTCGAGCGGCGACATCGCGGCCAACCTGCTGGACGGCAGCATGGCGACGCGCTGGAGCACGGGCACGGCGATGGCGCCGGGGCAGTCGATCACGATCGATATGAAGGCATCCAAGACGTTCAGCAAGCTCGTCATGGACTCGACGGGCAGCGACGGAGATTATGCGCGCGGCTATGAAGTGTATGTGTCGGCGGACGGCGCGAGCTGGGGCAGTCCGGTGGCGATGGGCACCGGCAGCGGACCGGTCGTGACGGCCACGTTCGCGCCCCAAACAGCGCGCTATATCAAGATCGTGCAGACCGGCACGGCGAGCAGCTGGTGGTCGATCCGCGAGCTGAACGTGTACTAGCACAACGGGCTTTTCGGCCGGGCGGCCGGAACCAAGGCATAAACCTGCCTTGGATTTGCGAAAACCGGCCGGGTGGCCGGAACCAAGGCATAAACCTGCCTTGGATTTGCGAAAACCGGCCGGGCGGCCGGAACCAAGGCATAAACCTGCCTTGGATTTGCGAAAACCGGCCGGGCGGCCGGAACCAAGGCATAAACCTGCCTTGGATCATCGAAAACCGGCCAGGCGGCCGGAACCAAGGCACAAACCTGCCTTGGATCCGCGAAAACCGGCCGGGCGGCCGTCCCGCCCAACTCAAAGGGGCAGGGTCAAGGTCCATTTTGGACCTTGACCCTGCCCCTTCTCCTTGCCCGGCAAGACCCGACCTGAGCGTCAGCCCTCGTCCGGCCTGACGCGGCGCACAAAGCTCAGCACGAGATCCTGCGCGTAGTCGCCGAAGCCCGTGCCGAACAGATTGAGGCCGCGAGCGTTCGCCGCATCGGCGGCGACGGCCAGCCTGATGCGGATCGGCTCGTTGAACGCAAGCGTCAGGTCGCCGAGCGACAGCTCCGAGCAGCGCTCGCCGTTCAGGAACGAGCCGTCCCGGGTCACCTTCCACTCCGTCAGCCGGCCATACTCGGTATTGCCGCGCCAGCGCTCCGGCGTGAAGCGTCCCTTGCGGTCGCCGAAGTCGCCGGGACTCGTCCAGGTGCCGACCGGCAGGCCGTCGACGAGCATCGTGATGTCGGACGGCCAGTCGTCGCGGAAGCCGGGCGCCTCGGAGCAGAGCTCGGCCGTCAGGACGAGCTCGTCGAGCTCCGCTCCGGGCGGCATCGGATTGGCGAATTCGTACTCCAGGCTGCCGCTGCCGGAGAACCAGAGGATGGCGGCCTCGGCGCGCTCCGGCATATAAAAGACGCGCGGGTCGTCCGGCGACCCGAGTCCGGCTCCTTCCCGAGAGGCCATGCCGCATGGGGCCTGGATGTCGCAGCGGGAATAGAGGCCGATCGGCATGCGGATCTCCTCCACGCGGCGAAGCGCGTCGCCGGAGCGCAGCGGAAGCTCCAGCAGCACGGAGCGGCAGCTCGCCGTGCAGATCTTCTCGCGCCCGCTGCCCTGGCGGCAGGAGACCAGCTCGGCCTGCTCGAGCGCCTGCACGTTGATCGAGATGGTCGGCTGAGCCGCTCCGAGCGCCTCGGCCAGCTGGCTGACGCTCATCGGGCGCTCGCCGAGCGCCTCCAGAATCCGCAGGCGGATGTCGCTCGACAGCGCCTTGGCGACGTCCAGCAGACGGGAGGCGGGATAGCGGATCAGCTCTTGTTTCGGTTCGTTCATGTCAGCCCGTCCTTTGGCGAAATTGGGATGCTTCTAGTCTAGCCGGAATCCTCAATATTGTAAAATAACAATACATATTGCGAAATCATTATGTATGCGCTATGATGAGGGCAATTCCTGCTGGAAAGGTGTGTGTCCGAACGTGCCATCCCTAACCGAAACGAAGCTTGAACAGCCTCGCCCCGAGCATCCCCGCCCCGATTGGGAGCGACGGGACTGGCTGAATCTGAACGGCGAATGGGACTTCCGCTTCGAGGCGGCCGCTGCTCCGACCGCTGCTCCGACCGCTGCTCCGACCGCTGCTCCGGCAGCCTCCGGCCAAGCCGCCGCCGAATCCGAATCCGCCGCGTCCTCCCCCCGCAAGCTGCCGGAGGACGCGGACTTCGACGCCCGCATCACCGTGCCGTTCTCGTGGGCGAGCCCGCTGTCGGGCTGGGGCCGCGACGAGAAAGGCGTCGGCTGGTACCGCCGCGCCGTCCGCTGGAGTCCTGCCGCCGCCGGCTCGCTCGTATTCCTGCGCTTCGGCGCCGTCGACTACGAGTGCGACGTCTGGGTGAACGGTGTCCATGCCGGCTCCCACCGAGGCGGGTACGGCTCGTTCGACCTCGACGTGACGGCTGCCTGGCGGGCGGAGGCGGACAATGAGATCGTCGTGCGCGCCGAGGACCTCGACGGAGCCTGGCAGGCGCGCGGCAAGCAAGGCTACGGCGAGATCCGCGGCATCTGGCAGCCGGTCTGGCTGGAGGGCCGGCCGCTGACGTTCGTGCGGAGCGCCAAGTTCGAGACGGCGATCGACGGCTCGGTCGAAGCCGTGCTGCGCATCGAGGCCGCGCAGGCGGGAGAGGCGCTGCTGCAGCTGGACTTCGGACCGGACGCGTCCGCCAGCGAGCAGCTGCAGCTGGGCGCCGGCGCGAACGAGGCGCGGGTCCGCTTCTCGGTCACGGAGCCGCGGCTGTGGAGCCCGGACGCTCCGCATCTGTACGAAGGCGGGCTGACGCTGACCAGCGTGGCGGGCGAGGACCGCATCGGCACGTATTTCGGCATCCGCGAGATCGGCGCCGAGGCGTTCGGCGAGCGCGGCTATAAGTGGGTCACGCTGAACGGCAAGCCGATCTACCTGAACGGCACGCTCGACCAGTCCTACCACCGGACGGGCTACTTCACGTACCCGTCCGACGAAGAGATGCGCGAGGAGATCTATTTGATGAAGAGGCTCGGCCTCAACTTCGTGCGCATCCACATCAAGCCGGAGGAGCCGCGCAAGCTGTACTGGGCCGACAAGCTCGGCATTCTCGTCATGGAAGACATGCCTTGCTTCTGGGGCAATCCGGACGAGCGGGCGCGCGCCGCGTACGAGAGCGAGGCGCGGGAGACGATCGAGCGCGACTGGAACCATCCGTCGATCTTCTCGTGGGTCATGTTCAACGAGACCTGGGGACTGAAGACGGATGCAGGCGCGGTGTCGACGACGGGGGACGCGGGCCAGCAGCAGCTGTACCTCCCGGAAACCCAGGAGTGGGTGCGCCGCTGCTACCGCTGGGCCAAGGAGCTGGACCCGACCCGTCTTGTCGAGGACAACTCGCCGTGCAACTGGGATCATGTCGAGACCGACCTCAATACGTGGCACTTCTATGTCAACGGGTACGCCAAGCTGCGCGAGCATGTCGAGCATGTCGTCTCGGGCACGCATCCCGGCTCCGAGCTCAACTACATCGGCGGCAACAAGCAGGCGGACGCCCCGCTCATGAACAGCGAGTGCGGCAACGTCTGGGGCATCGAGGGCGGAGCGGGCGACAGCGACCTTGCCTGGCATTACCGCTATATGCTCAACGAGTTCCGCCGCCACGACAAGCTATGCGGCTTCGTCTTCACCGAGTTCCGCGACGTGACGAACGAATTCAACGGCTACTACCGGCTGGACGGCACGTCCAAGGACTTCGGCTATGACGGCGTCATGCCGGGCATGAGCCTGCGCGACCTGCACGCGGCCGACTTCATCGTCGTCGACGAGCCCCCTTGCCGGACGGTGGAGGCCGGCTCCGAGGCCGAGGTGAAGCTGCTCCGCTCCAGCTACAGCGACGCCTATCACGGCCGGACGCTGACGCTGCAGTGGGAGCTGGCCTATGACCGGGACGGGGCGCGGACGATCCGCGAGAGCGGCAAGGCCGAGCTGGGGTGGGACGGCTACGGCGTCGCCGAGCTGCAGCCGCTGCGCGTGACGATGCCGGACGAGGACGCGGTGGCCGTGCTCGGCCTGCGGCTCGTCGACGATAAAGGCGCGGTCGTCAGCCGCAACTTCACGACATTCGACGTCAGAGGAAGGGCCGCCAGCCCGCTCGCCGCATCCGTGCCTGTCGCCGAGACGGCGGAGCGCTCGTTCGAGCCGGATTGGACCGCGATCGGCGGGCAAAAGCTGAACGGCGGCCGCGCAGGCAGCTTCGCCTACGAGATCGCGCTGCCGGACGCGCAGCGGCTGCCGCTGCTGTCGGAGGTGGAGATCCGCTTCGAGGCCAGCGCCAAGCGCCTGCTCGCGCATCATGTGGAGGGACAGAGCCAGGCGGCGAACGTCAACTTCATGCACGGCGACCGCGCCGACGCGCAAAACAACGCCAACACGCACTTCATGACGGGCGAGGAGAAGCATGCCTCGCAGGTCGACGTGCTCGTGGACGGGGAGCAGATCGCGACATTCGTCCTGCCGGACGATCCGGCCGACGCGCGCGGCATCCTCTCCTGGCACTACCAGGAGGCGGACAACCGGCTGGATGAAGCCGGCTCCTACGGCTGGCTGTGCCGGGCCCAGGTGCCGGCGCGGATCGCGGCGAAGCTCGACGCCAGCCGCCGCCTGCGCCTGGAGCTGCGCGCCGCCGAAGGCGGCCTGTCGCTGTACGGCCGCGATGCCGGTCGCTATCCGGTCGCGATCGAGGCGATCTGCCGCTGAGGCGAGGATCGGGCCGCGAAGGGAAGCCGAGGAGTCCGTCCTATGGACGGACTTTTCGCCATGCGGTAAGGTAAGGTGGAGAAGGACACGCGAGTCATGAGGAGGAGCCTGAGACATGAAGCATGAAGCATACGAGGGTACATACCAGGGCGAAAAGGCGGTCTGGCTGCGGTCGGGCAAGTATGAAGCGGCGCTGCTGCCGGAAATCGGCGGCAACCTGATCGCCTTCCGCGACGCGGAGACGGGCAGCCGCTTCCTGCATGAGCCGGCCGAGGACGAGATGGAGGCGTTCAAGGCGCGCCCGATGATCCACGGCATCCCCGTGCTGTTCCCGCCGAACCGCTACGAGGACGGAGCTTTTCCGTGGGAGGGCCGCACGCTCCAGCTGCCGGTCAACGAGCCGGAAACGGGCAACCATCTGCATGGCTTCGTCTACAACATGCCTTGGGAGATCGAGGAGTTCGGCACGACGGCGAGCGGCAGCTACGTCGTCACGTCCATCCGCGTCGACGAGAGCCATCCGAGCTATGCGAGCTTCCCGTTCCGCTATACGATCCGGCTGAAATACGAGCTGGGCGAGCTCGGCCTCGCCCAGCAGGTTCAGGTCGTCAACGAGGGCGACGGCGCGCTGCCTTGCCTGCTCGCGTTCCATACCGCGGTGCGGGCGCCGTTCCATCCCGGCAGCGCGGCATCCGACTGCAAGGTCAAGCTGACGATCGGCGAGCGCTGGGAGCTGGACGGCCGCATGCTGCCGACCTCGCGCCATCAGCCGCTCAGCCCCGAGGAGGAGCAGCTCAAGGGCGAGGGCGTCTATCCGTTCTACGCGGCGATGGACAACCACTACACGGCCGTGCCGCAGCAGGGCCGCAACCGGATGGAGCTGACCGACGCCAAGGCGGGCTTGACGCTCGTCTACGACGTCGGCACGTCCTACAAGCAGTGGATGATCTGGAACAACTTCGCGACGGAGGGCTTCTTCTGTCCCGAGCCGCAGGTCAACCTCGTGAACGCGCCCAAGTCGCCGCTGCCGGCGGAGGAGATCGGCCTGTTCCGCCTGGAGCCCGGCGAGATCTGGGAGGAGCGCGCCCGGCTGTATGTGAAGGCCGCCCGCTAGCGTCCGCTCCGGGCAGGGCAAGCCAATCGGCAATAGAGGAGAGAGGCGACATGTCCGCGCATGATCGGGGCAAGCTCCATTTCTCGGCCAAGGAGAACTGGCTGAACGACCCCAACGGAATGGTTTATTTCGAAGGCGAGTATCATCTTTTCTTCCAGCACCATCCCCATGGCATGACGCATGGACCGATGTACTGGGGCCATGCGGTCAGCCGCGACCTGACGGAGTGGGAGGAGCTGGACATCGCGCTCTTCCCCGACGAGCACGGCATGATCTTCTCCGGCAGCGCGGTCGTCGACTGGAACGACACGACCGGCTTTTTCGGCGGCGAGCCGGGGCTGGTCGCGATCTTCACCCATCACCTCGAGCGCGAGGGACAGCCGGCGCTGCAGACGCAGAGCCTGGCCTACAGCAAGGACAGAGGCAGGACATGGACGAAATACGCCGGCAATCCGGTGCTGAAGCACGACGACTACATCGACTTCCGCGATCCGAAGGTTCTGTGGCATGAGCCGACGTCGCGCTGGGTGATGGCGGTCGCTTGCGGCGACACCGTCTGCTTCTATGCCTCGCCTGACCTGAAGGAGTGGACGTTCGGCAGCGAGTTCGGCGACGGCATCGGCTCCCATGACGGGGTCTGGGAATGCCCGGACCTGTTCGAGCTCGCGGTCGACGGCGATCCGGCCCGCTCCAGATGGGTGCTGCTCGTCAGCATCGGCGATGCTCCCGCTGTGGAGGAAGGCTCGCGCACGCAGTACTTCACCGGCTTCTTCGACGGCGCCTCCTTCGTCCCCGACGCGGCCTCGCAGGCTGTCCGCTGGCTGGACGGAGGGCGCGACAACTATGCGGGCGTAACCTGGTCGGACGTGCCGAAGGAGGACGGGCGGCGGCTGCTGATCGGCTGGATGAGCAATTGGAAATACGCCAACCTGACGCCGACGGAGGGCTTTCGCGGCGCGATGACGCTGCCGAGGGAGCTGGCGCTCGCCTCGACGCCGAGCGGCGACACGCTCGTGCAGCGTCCGGCGAGAGAGCTGGAGCGCGCGCTCGTCCCGCTGCTGGAGCTTGCGGATGCTCCGCTCGCGGCAGCCGCCGAGGCGCTGGCCGCTCTGAGGCTGGACATCTGCCTCATCCGGGCCGTGCTGCCGGCGCAGTCCTCCTTTGTCCTGGAGGTGCGCAAGGGCGCCGCGGAAACGACCGAAATCGGCTTCGACGCGAAGCTTGGACAGCTGTACGTCGATCGGACCCGCTCCGGCCGGAGCGGCTTCCACCCGCAGTTCGCCGGACGGCATGCGGTCGCGGCGGAACCGGCCGACGGCCGGATCGAGCTCGACATCTGGGTGGACCGTACATCGGTCGAGGTGTTCGCTTGCGGTGGACAGGCGGTGCTGACCGACCTGATCTATCCGTCTCCCGGCTCCGACGGCTTCTCGCTGAGCTCCGAGGACCCGGAGCTGCAGCTGCCGTCTCTGCGCGTGTTTGCGCTGGAGCTGCCTGGCCGGGGCTGAGGAGCGGCGGACGAAAAGCTCGTGAAACGAAAAAAGCGCCGCGGACGTCCGGGAACCGAGACGTTCGGCTGGAAAAAGGCTGCCGCTGAGGCGGCCTTTTTGCTGTTGGAATGGAGACGGCCGGAAAGAGCGGTTTGACAAAACCGCTCGCCCGCCTATAATAGTAATTATTACGTTTAGATCCGAAGGAGAATTAGACTCATGAGCAAGTCGTCGGCCTACCGCCTGCCGCGCTCCAAAGGAACCGATACGGCGACGGTGTACAGCCCGAAGGAATGCGCCCGCAGGACGAGGCGCATCGTCTACCAGGAGGACAACCGCCGCATCGTCGAGGAGTTCCTCCGCATTCTGAGCCTGAAGGACAAATTCGCGGAGCATGACGTTCCGATTCCGAACAAGCTGCTGCTGTACGGCCCGCCGGGCACGGGAAAGACGCTGACGGCCTTTGCGATCGCCGCCCGGCTCGAGGTGCCGCTGCTGCTCGTACGGCTCGATTCCATCATCCACAGCCATCTGGGCGAGACGGCGAGCAACATCCGGCGGCTGTTCGACTACGCCCGCTCCCAGCCCTGCGTGCTGTTCCTCGACGAGTTCGACGCCGTGGCGCGCACGCGGGAGAACAACGACGAGGTGAAGGAGATGACGCGCGTCGTCAATACGCTGCTGCAATGCCTCGACGAGTTCGAGGAGGGCAGCGTGTTCATGGCGGCGACGAATCTCGACGGCGATCTCGATGCCGCCATCTGGCGGCGCTTCGATACGAAGCTGAGCTACGCCCACCCCGACGAGCCGGCGCGGCTGCGGTTCGTCGGGCTGCTGATCGGCGACTTCCCGGCCGAGCCCGCCTTGACGGCAAAGGCATCCGATTGGCTGCGCGGCTGCAGCTTCGCCGACATCGAGCAGATCATGCTGAAGGCCAAGCGCAAGGCGATTCTGGCCGACGGGCCGCTCACGGCCGCGCTTGTGCGGGAGGCGGGCGAGGAGTACCAGCCGAGGCGGACGCCGGACCTGGAGGAGGCGCCGGGCGCAAGCGCTCTGGCGCTGTGAGGATTCCTGCTTGAAGATTCTCATTTAAAAGGAGAGAGGCAACATGGCCAAGAAGTCCAAAGTCGTCAAAGAACAGAAACGCAAGGCGCTCGTCGAGAAGTATGCGGAGCGGCGGCGCCAGCTCAAAGCGGAAGGAAATTACGAGGCGCTCGCCAAGCTGCCGCGCGACTCCTCGCCGACGAGGCTGCATAGCCGCTGCGAGATGACCGGCCGCCCGCATGCCTATTTGCGCAAGTTCAAGGTATCGCGGATCGCGTTCCGCGAGCTGGCTTACAAGGGCCAGATTCCCGGCGTCAAAAAAGCGAGCTGGTAGTCCCGTGGCGATCGATCCGTTCACGAGATTCCGGATCAGCCGCATCATGGAGGGCTACGCCGAGCTCAAGGTGCCGCGTCCGCTGCGCGACCAGGTGCGCCTGTCGAGCGAGTGGGACGAGGACTGCTTGACGCTGCTGGAATGGCGGCCCGCCATGCGCGGCAGCAAGCCGCAGTGGGAAGCGCGTCCGATCGCTCGCTTCCGGCATGACGGGCAGCTCTGGGAGGTCCAGCGGCTGGACCGGTCCGGCAAGGCGTGGAGCCGAGTGCCGCATATTTCGCCGGATGCCGACTTCGAGCGTCAGCTGGAGCAGGTGGAGCACGATCCGGACGGCCTGTTCTGGGCGTCGCTCGCCGACTAGCGCCTGCTGGCGCACGGCCCGGCTGCCATCCGCCGCAGGCAGGATCGAAAAGACTCTTTCTCATCGGCCTGGAAAAGGTATACTTGGAAGAGATCCTCAACCAGGACAATTGAAAAGGAGTGGACAACCCCATGTGGAAAGACTTCAAGGCGTTCGCCATGAAGGGCAACATCATGGAGCTGGCGATCGCCGTCATCATCGGAGCCGCCTTCGGCAAGATGGTCAGCTCGCTCGTCGCCGACATCGTCACGCCGCTGCTCGGCATCGTGCTCGGCGGCATCAACGTCTCGGGGCTAGAAGTCACCGTCGGAGATACGGTGCTGACGTACGGCCTGTTCCTGCAGTCGATCATCGACTTCTTCATCGTCTCGTTCTCGATCTTCCTGTTCATCCGCCTGCTCGGCAAGCTCAAGCGCAAGGAGAAGGTGGAGGAAGGACCGGCCGAGAAGGAGATCGTGCTGACCGGCGAGGAGAAGCTGCTCATCGAGATCCGCGACCTGCTCAAGGAGCAGGCGAACCGCCCTTAGGCGCACTTGCCCCAGTCCCAGCCTGATAGCTTGGCCCGAAAACCGCTCCTGCGCGCGAGGAGCGGTTTTTTGGCGCGTCGCGGCCCTGTCGCCCCGGCTCTGACCCGCCTCGGCCTTGCAGCGAGGCGCTTCCGTCCACGCGTGTCCGCCCCAACCCCATCCCCGCCCTTCCGTCTCCGACATGTCCGTACAAGCTTGCATGTGGTATACTGGTCGGTAGCTTGATGGACGGGGTGCAGGCATGGAAGACAGACAACCGAAATACCGCTTGCTGAAGCAGCAGATCGAAGGCTGGCTGCGAGCGGAAAAATACCGGGCGGACGAGCAGCTGCCGTCCGAGAACGAGCTGGCGGCCCAGTTCGGGCTGAGCCGCCAGACGGTGCGCCAGACGATCGGCGAGCTGGTCAGCGAAGGGCTGCTCTACCGCGTGCACGGCAAAGGCACGTTCGCGAGCCCGTCGGCTCGTCCGGGAGCGGGCGGCGGCACGGCCGTCGGCATGATTACGACGTACATCTCGGACTATATCTTCCCGCATATCGTACGGGGAGCGGAGGCCGAGCTGAGGAGCCGCGGCTGCGGGCTGCTACTGTCGAGCACGGACAACAGCAAGCAGGCGGAGCGCCAAGGGCTCGAGCGGATGCTCGCCCATCCGGTCAAGGGGCTGATCGTCGAGCCGACCCGCAGCGCCCAGGGCAACACGAACCTGGATCTGTACGTGCGGCTCCAGCTCGACGGCATCCCGCTCGTCATGATCAACGAGCGCTACCCGGATCTGGACTGCCCCTGCGTCAAGGTGGACGACGAGGCCGGCGGCTACGCCGCCGCCGCCCATCTGCTCCGGCTCGGCCACACGCGTCTGGCCGGCCTGTTCAAGACCGACGACATGCAAGGAACGCGGCGCCTGCAGGGCATGCTGCGCGCCTGCCGCGAGCATGGCCTGACGCCGGAGCCGGACCGGCTCGTGCTCTATGCCTCTGAGGACAAGGCGAGCAAGCCTGCGGCCGCCGCGAAGCGGCTGCTGGAGCTGCCGCAGGGCGAGCGCCCGACGGCGCTCGTCTGCTACAACGACGAGCTCGCCGTGCAGCTCGTCGACCTTGCGAGCGGCCTCGGCCTGTCCGTTCCGGACGAGCTGTCGGTCGTCGGCTTCGACGACTCGCAGCTCGCGCTCGCCGGCTCGGTCAAGCTGACGACGCTGTCGCATCCGAAGTCCGAGCTCGGGGCGCGAGCCGCGCGGCTGCTGCTCGACCTGGCCGACGGCCAGCCGGCTCCGCCCCAGGAGCAGCTCATTTATGCCCCGGAGCTGATCGAGCGCGGCTCGACGGCTCCGTGGAACGGCTAATCCATTGCTTTTTGCTGCGCGGCTCGATTTATTTTTTTATTCGCATCGTTTTGCAGAGGCGTGAACCAAAAAATAAATCGAGTTGCAGCATCAATAATACGAAAAACAATATACTTTCGATTATTCCCATAAATTTCATCCCCATTTTCGCCTCATTTATCCCCTCGTCCTTGCTTGACAAAGGAAAGTAAATTGAATATCCTTGACGATAATGATTCTCAATCGCATAGACAAGAAAAGGGGATATTCATGTTCAACTTGACTAAACGGCTCGGCGGCGTTTCGCTCGCCACGGCAATCGTCATCGGTCTGATGGGCTGCTCGGGAGCCAACAATAACGGAGCGGACAGCTCCAATTCGACCAATGCCAATCCAAGTCCGTCGCCTGCCGCGACGGAATCGTTCAACGCCAGCATCGACACCAAATTCGGCCAGGTGACGATCACCGAAGAGCCGAAGCGCGTCGTCGCGCTCGGCTGGGGCGATGCGGAGACGGCGCTCAGCCTTGGCGTGCAGCCGGTCGGCGCAAGCGATTGGCTCGCCTTCGGCGGAGACGGAGTCGGCCCATGGCTGGAGGGAGCCTATGCGGAAGCTCCGACGATCCTCGGCACGATGGAGCTTGACTACGAGAAGATCGCCGCGCTCGAGCCCGATCTGATTCTGGACGTGAAGTCCTCCGGCGACGAAGAGCGCTACAAGCGCCTGTCCGAGATCGCGACGACGGTCGGCGTTCCGGCAGACGGAGACAACTATTTGACGTCCGCGAGCGAGCAGGTCGACATGATCGCCAAAGCGCTGGGCAAGGAAGAAGAAGGCGCGGCGCTGCTCAAGCAAGTCGACGACGCCTTTGCAAAAGCGGCTGCGGCCTATCCGGAATTCGCCGGCAAGTCCATTGTCGTCGGAGCTTATTCCTCCGACGGGTTCGGCGCTTACGTCAAGGGCGATGCTCGGGTCGACTTCATGGAACGGCTCGGATTCAAGAACAAGGCCGAGGTCGAGCAAAAGGCCGACGGAAACTTCTATGTGAAGGTTTCGGACGAGCAGCTCGACCTGCTGGATGCGGACGTGACGGTCGTCATGCCGATCTGGGTCGATCCAAAGGAAATTACGGACAACAAGCTGTTCCAGAAAATTCCTTCCGTCGTAGACGGCCGAGCCATCATTCTGGATGAGAACACATCCAATGCCTTCTCTACCGGCACGATTCCGTCCCTGCTGTGGACGATCGAGAATTTGCCGAAGCAGATTCAAGCCATCGCTAAAACCGGAGCGTGAGAACGTTGGCCAAGCAGCCCAAGCATGATCAGGCTCGAACTCGACCTGTCGGGTCCTTGCGATCCAAAAGGATAACGGGGTTCATCATCGCGCTCCTCCTGCTTGCGGCTGCCGTGTGCCTTAGCTTGATGATCGGAGCGAAGCGGCTTTCCATCGAGACGGTTTTCCAGGCGCTGCTTTCCAGCAGCGACACGTATGAGCATCGGGTCATTCTGGACTCCCGGCTGCCGCGCACGCTGCTCGCGCTCGCGGTCGGTCCTGCGTTTGGACTCGCGGGAGCGCTCATCCAGGCTTTGACCCGAAATCCATTGGCTGACCCCGGCATTCTTGGCGTGAGTGCAGGGGCAGCCTTTGCTGTTGCTGTGGGGGTCGGCGTCTTTTCGATCGGCACGGTGACGGGATATGTGGGCTTCGCGCTTGCCGGCGCGTTCGCGGCGACGGTCCTCGTGTATTTCATCGGCGGAGGCGCGGGCAAAAGCTCTCCGACGCCCGTCCAGCTGACGCTGGCGGGGGTCGCGATCGGAGCGGTCTTGAGCGGATTTACGACCTCCATGACGCTTTTGAACAGCAAGGAGTTCGAGCGCATGCTGAACTGGACCGTCGGTTCGCTCGCCCGGGCGAGCCTGGCCGACATCTGGCCCGTGCTGCCGATCCTGCTGGTCGGCGCCGGGCTGGCGTTGGCCCTCGCTCCCGCCTTGAACGCGATTGCCTTCGGCGAAGACCGGGCAGCCTCGCTGGGCGTCAACGTCATCCTGATCCGCGGCATCGGCCTGGTCGCCGTCACGCTGCTTGCCGGCGGAGCGACGGCGATCGCCGGCCCGATCGGCTTTCTCGGCCTCATGGTCCCCCATTGCATCCGCTGGTTCGTCGGACCGAGCCAGCCCTGGATATTCATCTACTCGCTCGCCGTCGCTCCGCTGCTGCTATTGATCGCCGACATGATCGGAAGAATCGTGCTTCTGCCGAGCGAGGTGCCCGTAGGCATCATCATGGGCTTCATCGGCGCGCCGATCCTGATCCTCCTTGTCCGTCGCCGCGCCGCCAGCAAGCTGTCTTGAATGGAACGAAGTTTGGAAGCAAACGCTATTTTCTAAAAGGTGGAGGAGTGGCTGCAATGACTCCCGTTCCGTTCGGCAGGCGGTACATACGAATCAAAAAGGGGATCCAGCTTCGGATCGATGCGAGGAGCCTGGCCGTGACGGCCGTGCTCGTCTCCATGACCTTGGCGCTGGCGGTCGCCGGACTGATGATGGGCTCCTTGCGGCTCAGCGTGGCGGAAGTTTGGGCCGCGTTGAACGGGGAAGGAACCAAAATGGCACGGACGATCGTCGTCGAGTGGAGGCTGCCGCGCGTGCTGGCGGCGATCGTCTTCGGCGCCGGGCTGGCCGTCAGCGGCGCTATTTTCCAGTCGTTGACGCGGAACCCGCTCGGATCGCCGGACATCATCGGGTTTACTTCCGGCTCGTATACGGGTGCTCTTGTCGCCATGCTCATCGTCGGCTCCACGTCGTTTGCAGGAATCGCGGCGGGCGCGCTGATCGGCGGCCTGGCGACGGCCGTCCTCATTTATTCCTTGGCATTCCGCAAAGGGACGCAGGGCTTCCGGCTGATCATCGTCGGCGTCGCCATCTCCACGATTCTGAGCAGCTTGAATTCAATGCTGCTGCTGCGCAGCAAGGCAGAGGTCGCGCTCACGGCCGCGGCCTGGGGCGCAGGCTCGCTTAACGGCATCAGCTGGGCCCAGTCCGCTGGAAGCCTGATCGTCGTCGCCGCGCTGCTGCTGGCGGCTATGGCCATGATCCGTCCGCTGCAGGCGATGGAGCTTGGCGAGGACGCGGCCAAAGCCCGCGGCGTCCGCGTGGAGCGCTCGCGCCTCGTCCTCATCCTGCTGGCTGTCGTCCTGACCGCCGCTCCGACGGCTGTCATGGGGCCGGTCAGCTTCATCGCCCTTGCGGCGCCTCAAATCGCGCTGCGTCTGACTAAATCGCTGCATAGCTTCGCTCCGGCGGCGGCGATGGGGGCGTTCATCCTGCTGAGCGCGGATCTGGCCGCGCAGCGGCTTGTGCCGGGCGTCCTGCTTCCGGTCGGAGTCGTCACGCTGACGATAGGCGGCTTATACCTCGTAGGCATATTGTTCAGGCAAGCGCGGTCGGCCTTGTAGCCGACCCATCGGCCTGGAAAGGAACGGAACCCTGACATGACAAGATCCGTGGATGGCAGCCGGCAAGCGAGCAGCTCCGAGCCGGCGTCGAGGCTTTGGACGGAAGACATTACGATCCGCTATGACGACCGCATCATCTCGCAGAACCTTTCCGTGACCATACCGGACGGCTCCTATACGGTCATCGTCGGACCGAACGCATGCGGAAAATCGACGCTGCTGCGGACGCTGGCCAAGCTCATCAAGCCTGCCGCCGGGCAGGTCCTGCTGGACGGCAAAGACATCTCCGCCTACAAGTCCAAGCAAGCGGCGCGCAAGCTCGGCCTGCTGCCGCAATCGTCGACCGCGCCGGACGGCATCACGGTGGCCAATCTGGTCGCGCACGGACGCTACCCGCATCAAAGCTTCATCCGGCAATGGACCGACGAGGACGAAGAAGCGGTCGTCGACGCGATGCGGCTGACCGATACGAGCGAGCTTGCGCAGCGCTTCGTCGACGAGCTCTCCGGCGGCCAGCGCCAGCGCGTCTGGGTCGCCATGGCGATCGCGCAGCAGACGCCGCTGCTGCTGCTCGACGAGCCGACGACCTATTTGGACATCGCCCATCAAATCGACCTGCTCGAGCTGTTCAAGGACCTGAACGAGCAAGGCCGCACGATCGTCGCCGTCCTGCATGACCTGAACCATGCGGCGCGATATGCGACTCACCTCATCGCGATGAAGGATGGCCAAGTCGTCGCGCAAGGGAATCCGAGCGAGATCATGACGGAGAGGCTGGTCGAAGACGTCTTTGGCCTGGAGTGCAGAATCATCGACGATCCGGTATCGCATACGCCGCTTGTCGTCCCGCTCGGCAGGTGACGTCCGAGCAGCGCCCGCCGCAGCGGCCGCGCCATGAGCCGCATCCAACTGCGAGACAGCCTCTTCTTTTGCGAGAAGGGGCTGTTTTTTTCTTTGCCGGAAGTTGACGCATGAACGCGGCATCGTACAAGATGGATGGAGCGCTCGGATTCCAGTTCTGGAATCGATTTCGCAGCGGATGCGCATGATGAAGGGGGAGCCGGACATGACGGAGGCTTATTTGTTCGTTCATTTCAAGGAAAAGGAAACGCCGGACGGAGAACAGGTGTACTTCGGCCTCAGCAAGGACGGGTTCCGCTGGGAGCAGGTGAACGGCGGCAGGCCGGTGCTCGAAAGCGTGCTCGGAGAAAAGGGCGTCCGCGACCATACGATCGTCCGTACCCGCGAAGGCGGCTTCTGCATCCTGGCGACGGATCTCAGCCTCGCGAACAGCTTCCACGGCAAGTACAAGGGCGACTGGGGCAACATCGGCATCGACGGAAGCAAATGCCTCTCCCTGTGGAAGTCGAGCGACCTGATCCACTGGTCCGAGCAGCGACTGATTCCGCTTGGCGACGACTCGTTCGGCTGCCTGTGGGCGCCGGACATCGTCCATGACGAGCGGAGCGGCGACTATATCGTCCACTGGTCGTCCTCGCACGCGTCCAACGGTTACGGGCCGAAAGCGATCTACTATTCCCGCACGCGCGACTTCGAGCAGTTCAGCCAGCCCGAATTGCTGTGCCGCAAGGAAGACAGCGGCATCATCGACTCGGCGATCTACGTGGAGGACGGGAGCTTTTATCGGTTCTTGAAAAGCGAGGCCAATCCGGCCGCGATCGTGCTGGAGAAGGGAACAGCGGTCGCCGGAGACGATTATGTCCGCGTCGAAGCCTTCGACGCAGAGATGGCCAAGCTCGAGCAGGGCGTCTACGAGGCTCCGACCGCTTTCCGCCTGCCGGATGGCAGATGGTGCCTGATGCTGGATTTCTACGGCGTGCAGGGCGAAGGACAAGGCTATGTGCCGTTTGTCGCCGAATCGCTCGCAAGCGGAAGGTTCATCCGTTCCGACGAGCTGTTCAGCTTTCCGTACGGATTCAAGCACGGCACGGTGCTTCCGATCTCGACCGAGGAATACGATCGGATCAAAGCCCGCTTCGGCGGCTGAATGTCGTGGCGACGGGGGGGCGCTCCGCATCGCGCTGCAGCAGCCCTCCTGTACGATTTGGCATTTTTGCATATTGTTGAGAATTGTTCACTGCCCCTAACGGCCGTTTGTCCATACAAATGGCCTTTTTTCACTTTCGCGCCTCGGAAGGGACTGGTATATCTATAGAAGGAAGCGCTTCCAAATTGACGTGAAGAAAGAGGGAGAATGATGAAAAGCTGGCTCAAGCTCATTTTGCTGCTCGCCTTGATCGCCCCATGCCTGACGCTGCAGTCGCCGAAAGAAGCGAGCGCCGCGGTCCAGACGATCGCGAACGGCACGCCGTGGAAGGATGTGAACAATGCCTCGTTCCAAGCCCATGCCGGCTCCATCCTGCAGGTCGGCTCGACCTACTACTGGTATGGAGAGGACAAGATCCACAACAGCGCGAACTTCAAGGCCGTCACGGTGTACTCCTCCACGAACCTGAAAAACTGGACATGGCGCAGCTACGCCCTGACGACGGCATCCAGCCCGGAGCTGGCGTCCGCCAAGATCGAGCGTCCCAAAGTCATCTATAACGAGGCGACGAATAAGTACGTGCTGTGGGCCCACTACGAGGACGGCAACGGCTACACGCTGGCTCGCGTCGCGGTCGCTTCCTCCTCTTCCCCGATAGGACCGTTCACCTACCATGGCAGCTTCCGGCCCAACAGCAAGGAATCGCGCGACATGACGATTTTCAAGGACACGGATGGACAAGCCTATCTGTTCTCCTCCTCCGACAACAACTACAACCTGCGCCTGTACAAGCTGACGCCGGATTATCTGGGCATCGCGCAAGAGATGAACATGATCTATGAAGGCGATCATCGCGAGGCTCCGGCCATCGTCAAAAAAGGCTCGCTCTACTACCTCATCACGTCGGGCGCGACGGGCTGGTACCCGAACCAGGCGATGTACTCCACCGCGACGAGCCTGAACGGGCCTTGGTCGGCCTTGCAGCCGATCGGCGATCCGTCCACGTTCTACACCCAGCCGGCCTTCATCTTCACGATCCAGGGCTCCAGCGGCTCCAACGCGATCTATGTCGGCGACCGCTGGAATCCGAGCGCGCTTGGCGATTCCAGATACGTCTGGCTGCCGCTCGTGCTGAACGGGACGAGCGCCTCGCTGACGTACTCGGATCAGATCCAGGTGGACGCGGACACGGGCTTCGTCGCCGGAGTCAACAACGGGACGCTGCTCTCTCAAGGCAAGCCGGCGACCGCGCAGACCGCGCAGGCCGCCTATCCGGCGAGCCGCGCCAATGACGGCAATTACCAGACGGGCTGGGTGGCGACGGGAGTGACGTGGCCGCACTGGTGGCAAGTCGATCTCGGCGCGGTCAAAAGCATCAAGAACGTGCAGATTTCATGGTACATGTACAAAGGCTCCGAAGCGTTCTACAAGTACAAGATCGAGACGAGCAGCGACAACGTCAACTGGACCGTCGCTCTGGACCGGACGGGGAATACGACGTACGGCTTCACTTCGGACTCGCTGACGGCGACAGCCCGCTACGTCCGCATCAACATGGTCGACGCCGTTTTGTGGAACAATCCCGGCAACTGGTATACGCCGCAGCTGTGGGAGGTCAAGGTTTTCGGCACTTAACCGTTACCCGTAACCGTAGGCCAATATCGAAGCGTCGGCCGGGAGCCTCGCGCTCGGAACGAGGCTCCCGGCGACAAGAAAGGACGGCGAAAGCCGTCCTTTCTTGTACATACCACTATGCAGCAATAAAAAAGATCTTCCCAACATGTACATACAAGTTTATACTAAGGGCATATTCATGCGAAGGGAGCATGCAGGCATGCTGGAGCAGCTGAAGCAAGAGGTGCTGGAAGCAAACCTCGACTTGCCGCGCCACGGGCTGGTCACGTTTACATGGGGCAACGTAAGCGGCATCGACCGGGAGACCGGACTTGTCGTCATCAAGCCGAGCGGAATCGCCTACAGCGACATGCTGGCCGAGGACATGGTCGTCGTCGACCGCAAGGGGGCCGTCGTGGAGGGCAAGTGGAAGCCGTCCTCGGATACGGCGACCCATCTGGTATTGTACGAGGCGTTTCCCGGCATCGGCGGCATCGTCCATACGCATTCGCCGTGGGCGACCTCGTGGGCGCAGGCTGGACGTCCGATTCCGGCGCTCGGCACGACGCACGCGGATTATTTCTACGGAGAGATCCCGTGCACGCGTCCGATGCTCGATGAGGAGATCGCAGGCGCTTATGAGGAGGAGACGGGCCGCGTGATCGTGGAGACGTTCGCACGGCGCGAGCCGGACGACATCCCGGGCGTGCTCGTCCACGCCCACGCGCCGTTCGTGTGGGGCAAGACGCCGGCCAAGGCGGTGCACAACGCGGTCGTGCTGGAGGAGGTCGCCAAGATGGCGTACCATACGTTCCAGCTCCGCCCCGAGGCGCAGCCGATGGCGGCCAGCCTGCTCGACCGGCATTACCTGCGCAAGCACGGCGCGGGCGCTTATTACGGACAGACCACGACCTAGGAGGAGATCAGGATGGCCAAGTATGCAATCGGCGTCGATTACGGCACGCAGTCCGGACGCGCCGTGCTAGTGAATCTGGCGAACGGGGCGGAGATCGCGGATCATGTGACGCCCTATCCGCATCATGTGATCGACCGCAAGCTGCCCGGAACGGGCCAGCTGCTGGAGGACGACTGGGCGCTGCAGCATCCCGGCGACTACATCGCCGTGCTCGAGCGCTCGATCCCGGAGGTGCTGCGGCAGTCCGGCATCGATCCGGCCGAGGTGATCGGCATCGGCATCGACTTCACGGCCTGCACGATGCTGCCGGTCGACGAGAGCGGCACGCCGCTCTGCCTGCTGCCGGCGCATAGCGCGGACCCGCACAGCTGGGTCAAGCTGTGGAAGCATCACGCCGCGCAGGACGAGGCGAACCGGCTCAACGAGATCGCGGCCGAGCGCGGAGAGCGCTGGCTGGCCCGCTACGGCGGCAAGATCTCCTCGGAATGGATGTTCGCCAAGATCTGGCAGATCCTCGACGAGGCTCCGCATATTTACGAAGAGACGGACCTGTTCCTGGAGGCGACCGACTGGGTCATCTCGCAGCTGACGGGCGTGACGCTGCGCAACAGCTGCACGGCGGGCTACAAGTCGATCTGGCACAAGCAGGACGGCTATCCGAGCGGGGATTTCCTGAAAGCGCTTGATCCGAGGCTGGAGCGGCTGGCGGAAACGAAGCTGCGCGGCGACATCGTGCCGCTCGGCACGCGCGCCGGCGGCCTCACGCCGGAGATGGCGGAGCGCACCGGCCTGCGGGCGGGCATCGCGGTCGCGGTCGGCAACGTCGACGCCCATGCGGCCGTGCCGGCGGTCGGCGTCGTGACGCCGGGCAAGCTCGTCATGGCGATGGGCACGTCGATCTGCCACATGCTGCTCGGCACGGAGGAGCGCGAGGTGGAGGGCATGTGCGGCGTCGTCGAGGACGGCATCATCCCGGGCTACTACGGGTATGAGGCCGGCCAGTCGGCGGTCGGCGACATTTTCGAGTGGTATGTGACCGAGGGCGTGCCGGCCTATGTGCGCGAGGCGGCGGAAAACGCGGGCGTCGGCGTGCACGAGTGGCTCGAGGCGGAGGCGTCCAGGTCCCGTCCGGGCGAATCCGGCCTGCTCGCGCTCGACTGGTGGAACGGCAACCGATCCGTGCTCGTCGACACCGACCTGACCGGCGTGCTGCTCGGCTATTCGCTGCAGACGCGCCCCGAGGAGATCTACCGCGCGCTGCTCGAGGCGACGGCCTACGGCACGCGCAAGATCGTCGACGCCTTCCACGGCAGCGGCGTGCCGGTCGACGTGCTGTACGCCTGCGGCGGCCTGCCGCAGAAAAACCGCCTGCTCATGCAGATCTACGCCGACGTGACCGGGCGCGAGATCCGCATCGCCGACTCGCGGCAGACGCCGGCGCTCGGCGCGGCGATGTTCGCCGCGGTCGCGGCCGGCGAGGAGGCGGGCGGCTACGCGACGATCGTCGAAGCCGCCGCCGCGATGGCGCGGGTCAAGGAAGAGAGCTATCATCCGATTCCGGAAAATCAAGCCGTCTACGAGCGCCTGTACGAGGAGTACAGCAAGCTGCACGACTATTTCGGCCGCGGCGCGAACCCGGTCATGAAGACGCTCAAGTCGATCCGCGAGACCGCAAAATCGGCGGCTCATGCGGAAGCATCCCCAACCACCAACTGAAAGCGAGGCTGACATTATGCTCACTGTACCCGCCTATCAATTTTGGTTCCTGACCGGCAGCCAGCATCTTTACGGTCCCGAGACGCTGCAGGAGGTAGCCGCGAACGCCGCTGCGATCGTCCGCCATATGAACGAAGAAGGAGGACTGCCGTACGAGGTGTCGCTGCGCCCGGTCGTCAAGACGCCGGACGAGATCCGCCAGGCACTCGTCAGCGCAAGCGCGGACCCGCTCTGCGCGGGCGTCATCACCTGGATGCATACGTTCTCTCCGAGCAAGATGTGGATCGGCGGCCTGAGCGCGCTGACCAAGCCGCTGCTGCATCTGGCGACGCAGTTCAGCCGCGACATCCCGTGGGATGAGATCGACATGGACTATATGAATACGAACCAGTCGGCGCACGGCGACCGCGAGCACGGCTTCATCACCGCCCGCATGAACGTGCCCCGCAAGGTCGTGTTCGGCCACTGGCAGGACGCGTCGGTGCTGAGCCAGCTCGGCGGCTGGCAGCGCACGGCGGCGGCGCTGGCCGAGAGCCGCTCGCTCAAGGTCGTCCGCTTCGGCGACAACATGCGCCAGGTCGCGGTCACCGAGGGCGACAAGGTCGAGGCGGAGATCAAGTTCGGCTGGTCGGTCAACACGTACGGCGTCGGCGATCTGGCGCAGCGCGTAGAGGCCGTGACGGCGGAGCAGGTCGAGGAGCTGATGGCTCTCTACGCGGAGCGCTATGAAATCGTCGCTCCGGGGCCGGAGCAGCGCGAGGCGATCGCCTACCAGGCGCGGCTGGAGCTGGCGATCCGCTCCTTCCTCGAGGAAGGCGGCTTCACGGCGTTCACGACGACGTTCGAGGATCTGCACGGCCTGCGCCAGCTGCCGGGCCTCGCGGTGCAGCGGCTCATGGAGGACGGCTACGGCTTCGCGGGCGAAGGCGACTGGAAGACGGCCGCGCTCGTGCGCCTCATGAAGGTGATGGCGGGCAACGAGGGCACTTCGTTCATGGAAGATTACACCTACCATCTCGAGCCGGGCAACGAGCTGGTGCTCGGCGCGCATATGCTGGAGATCTGCCCGACGATCGCGGCCGACAAGCCGCGTCTGGAGGTGCATCCGCTCGGCATCGGCGGCAAGGAGGACCCGGCGCGCATGGTGTTCAACGGCCGCGCCGGCGAAGCGCTCAACGCGACGATCGTCGATCTCGGCGGACGGTTCCGTCTCGTCGTGAACGAGGTCGAGGCGGTCGAGGTCAGCAAGCCGCTGCCGAAGCTGCCGGTCGCGCGCGCGCTGTGGAAGGTGCTGCCGACGCTCAAGGACGGGGTCGAGGGCTGGATCGCAGCCGGCGGCGCGCATCATACCGGCTTCTCGTACGTCGTGAAGACGGAGCAGCTGCTCGACTTTGCGGAGATGGCGGGCATCGAGGCGGTCGTCATCGGCCGCGGCACCGATCCGGGGCGCCTGCGCCAGGAGCTGCGCTGGAGCGACCTGGCCTGGCGGCTCGGCCGCTAGGCGGCGGGTGCGGTCATGAGCGATCTGAGGGAAAGCTTCCGCCGCCAGGCGGAGGCGCTTGGATTGGAGGAGCGGCTGCAGGCATGCCCGCTGCCGGAGCCGATCCTTGTCGAGGCGGACGCGCTGGAGCGGGTGCCGGCCTATATCGCGGGCCAAGGCTGGCGCAAGGCGGCGATCGCCTGCGACGAGCGGACGGCCGCCGCGGCGGGCCGGCGGCTGCAGCGGCTGCTTGAGCAGGCGGGCATCGACGCTTTTGTCGCCGTCATAGCGGCGGATGCCGCCGGGGACGTCGTCGCCGACGAGGCGTCGCTCATGGAGCTGCTGCTCGCGGCCAAGCCGGCGGGAGCGGACGTGCTGTTCGCGGCCGGAGCGGGCACGATCCACGACCTGACCCGCTTCGCCGCTTATGCGCTCGGCATTCCGTTCGTCAGCGTGCCGACCGCGGCTTCGGTCGACGGCTTCACCTCGCTCGGCGCGCCGCTGCTGCTGCGCGGCGTCAAGACGACGGTCGCGGCCGTCGGCCCGGCGGCCGTGTTCGCCGAGACCGGGCTGCTGCAGGCCGCGCCGGCTCCGCTGACCGCCGCCGGCTTCGGCGACATGCTCGGCAAGCTGACGTCGCTCGCCGACTGGCGGATCGAGCATCTGCTGTCGGGCGGCGCGCAGGGCGGCTGGAGCGCAGGCGTGGCGGCGCTGACCGACAGCGCGCTGCGGCGAAGCATCGAGCAAGCGGATCGCTTGCGAGGCGGCGAGGCCGCCGGGGGCTCGCAGGCGGAGCAGGGCGGAGCGGTTGTGAGCGTGCAGGCGGAGGCGGAGCAGGGCGGAGCGGCATCCGGCGTCGAGACGCTCGCCGAGGCGCTGATCGAATCGGGCCTCGCGATGCTGCTGCTCGGCGCGTCCCATCCGGCGTCCGGCGCGGAGCATCATCTGTCCCACTACTGGGAAATGGAGCTTCACCGCGCAGGAGCGCGGCCGCTGCTGCACGGCGCGAAGGTGGGCGTCGCATGCGCGATCATCGCCGACTATTACCGCGCCATCGTCGCCGCTGCTTCGGGCAAGGACGGAGGGGCAGGCAGCGGCGAGGCAGCTGCTGCGGCAGCGGGCACAGGGCGGGCTGCGGGAGTGGATGCAGAGGCGAGGCCGGGAGCGGCCGAAGGGGCTGAGCCGGCATCGCCGCCAAGCCGTAAGTCCGGGCTGGCTGCTCCAACGTACGCCAGCCTGCCTCCCGTGTCGGCGGAGGCGGCGTCGCGCGTCGCCGCCGCGGCAGGTCCGGCCTGGAGCGAGATCGAGCGGATCGTCGGCTCGCTGCCTTCCGGCGAGCGGATTCGGGAGCTGCTCGCTCTGGCGGGCGGACCGGGAAGCCCGGCCGAGCTCGGCCTGAGCGACGCCCAGGTCGAGCGGGCGCTGCTCGAGGCCGACCGGGTGCGCCCGGGCCGGCTCACGCTGCTCCGCGCTTACAACGAGGAGCTTCGCAAGCTCGGCTGAGTCGTGTCTGCATGCTCCGAAGAAAGCCGATATTGCCGAAAATTTCGATCCCTGCAAGGAACGTAGGCGATGGCGTACGGGGGTACGTCAAGCCTGCGTGACGAAGCAGGAGGCGTACGAGGGTACGTCAAGCCTGCGTGAGGGGGTACGTCAAGCCCGCGTGACGAAGCAGGAGGCGAAAAGGCCGTGACGCGATGCCTCGGAGCGGGTTTGCAAGCACGCTCTTAGGCTGGAAGCTGCAGAGCCAGCGATGAGGCGGCCGAGCCAGAATCGCTTGGCGGCAGGATAATCCCCAAGCATCACGGCTTTCTGCGGAGGCTGTCCTAGAGGTCAGAGTCATTGACCGAGGGACAGCCTCTTTTTTTGCAGCTGGAATCGGCCGGCTCACGAAAAGGCTGCGAGCCACGCGCAACAGGCAGGATGAGGCATGATATCCACAGCCGCCGCATCCAGTCGAAAGCGTTGACAGGCGATGGAAGGCGTTGCCATAATAGGACGATCATGCGATGCGGAAGGGGGACGTCGATGAATCAGGAAGCGATGGAAGCGCGGGTCGCGCGGCTCGAGGAAGAAGTGCGGGAGCTCCGGCGTCAGCTGTACCGATACGGGCGGCTGCTTCAGGACGGGGGGCCGCTGCAGGCAGAGGCGCAACCGCCAAGCAGCCAGCTGCAGGCAGAGGAGCATTCCGGGGCGCGTCCGTCAGGAAGCCACCTGCAGGCGGCGCCTCCGCCAGGCAGCCAGCAGATAGGGGCGCATCCGCCGGGCAGCGGCCAGCAGACAGGGGCGCATCCGCCGGGCAGCGGCCAGCAGACAGGGGCGCATCCGCCGGGCAGCAGCCAGCAGACAGGGGCGCATCCGCTTGCCGGGCCTAATCAGGCCGCTTCTCCTCCGCAGGCTGGCCATCTTGAAGCTCATTCGAAAGAAGGACCGCTCGCGGGAGCTCCATGGGCCGGTCAGAGCTCGGCCGCAGGCGCGGCAGAGCCGCCGCTGGCGGCAGGGCATCCGGCTGCCGGCTGGAGCGGAGCGTCTGCGCATTCGGGCGCCGAAGGGCGGCCGGGCCAGCCAGGGGCGGCCGGAGCCGGAGCGGGAGCGAATTCGCCGCGGCCGCCGGTGGATTGGGAGCGCCAGATCGGCCAGATATGGCTGCCGCGGATTTTCATCGTCGTCCTGCTGATCGGCGTGCTGTGGGGCTTCTTGGCCGCGGCGAGCGCGGGCTACATCACGCCGGCGATCCGCTGCTGGATCGGGCTGGCCGCCTCGGCGGCGATGTTCGGGCTGGGCGTCCGCTGGATGCAGCAGGATCGGCGAGCGCTGGCGCAGACGCTGCTTGGCGGCGCGAACGGAGTGCTCGTGCTGACGCTTTTCGCCGCCCACATGCTGTACGGCTTCATCGGCCCGGCAGCGGCCTTCGCCCTGTACGTCGCCGTCGTGCTGCTGTTCGTCGGCTGCTCGCTGCGCTACCGGTCGCAGGCGCTCATGCTGGCGGCCGGAGTCGCCGGCGCGCTCGTGCCGTTCCTCGTCGACTCGGTCGCTCCGAGCCTGCCGCTGTTCATCGGCTACGAGGCGGCGTTTGCTGGCGCGGTGCTGCTGCTCAGCTACCGATTCGGCTTCCGGATCGCCTATGTGCTGTCGTATGTGCTGCTTTTGCCGCCGATGCTGTTCGGAGGGGTCAGCGCGGACGAACCTGGCGAGCGCTGGCTCGTGCTGGGCGCGCTGCTGCTGCATTATGGGCTGCAGCTCGGACTGTCGCTGCGGGATGCGGAGTTCGCCAAGCGGCCGGAGCGGCAAGGGCTGCTGCTCGCTTCGTTCGCGCTGAACGCGGCCTGGCTGCATGAGCTGGCCGGACCGTCCGGCTACCGCTGGACGATCGCCGCGCTGTCGCTGCTGCTGGCTGGAGCCGCCTTCGGCTTCCGTTCTCTGGACAAGGACCGGATGCGCCTCTACGCGGCCGCCTCGACGCTGGGCTGGGTGCTTTTGGCCTTCGACGCCGCCTCGTACCGCTACCTCGGTCCGGTGCTGCTCGCGCAGGGCGTCGCATCGCTGTATCTAGGCCTCCGGCTGTCCTCCTGGATGCAAAAAACAGCGGCTGCCGCCACGCTGTTCCTCGGCGTCGGCCTCGTGCTGAACGCCCCGATCCGCGAGGCATGGTCGGAGGAGACGTTCGGCTGGCTCGCGCTGCTCGCCGCTTGGGCGGCCATGTACTTCCTGCTGCGGCCGCTGCGCCACAAGGAGCTGCCGGGCGGTCCCGGACCGCTGCTGCTCTGGAGCGGGGGGATGCTCGTGCTCGTGTTCCTCACGCAGCTGACGCTCGTGCTCGCCGAGACGCTCGATCCGGACCGCCGCTCGCTCGTCCTGTCCGCCGTCTGGGTCGCGTATGCGGTCGCGCTGTTCGCCATCGGCCTGCTGGCGCATAAGTCCAAGGTGCGAGCCGCCGGCATCGTGCTGCTGTTCCTGACGCTGATCAAGGTCATCTTCGTCGATCTGCCTGGCGTCTCGACGGCCGTGCGGGCGGTGCTGTTCATCGGTCTCGGCGTCGTCGGCATCCTCGCGTCGCGGCTGCTCTACCGCAAGCAGCAGGAGTAGCGGGCGGGATCGGTCGGAGCCGCAGGGACGGAGGCTTCGTTCAGTCGGAGAATCCTTCACGGTGAAATTGGCGCTAGGACTCTCCTTAACGGCAAAATTGTCGTTAAGAAGCCCCGCAGATGATGAATGGCTCTCCTTAGCGGCAAAATTGTCGTTAGGAAGCCCCGCAGCTGAGGAACGGCTCTCTTTAGCGGTAAAAATGGCACTGGAGAGCCGCGCCAGTCGGCTGCTGGGACAGCTCGAAGAAGTCCTATTTCGTAAAAAAGCGTCCAGCCCCTGGAATGGGGCTGGACGCTTTTTGCCTGTCGAGGACGGCATGTCGCGGCGAAGCCGCCTCAAACGCTTCGCCGCCGACTCTCTGCCGCGGCGCTGCCAACGGGCGCCGGCTCGTTCATCGCTGCCGCGCCGTCGCCGCACCGCCGCCAATGTTCACCGGCTCGCTCCACGACGCCGCTGCGCCGCCAACGTTCACCGGCTCGCTCCACGCCGCGCCGTAGCCGTGAGCCGGCTCGCTCCACGCCGCAGCCGCCGCCAGCGAAATCCAGCTCGCTCAGCGCTCCGCGGAGAGCCGCAGCCGGACGGAGCTTTCCAGCTCTAGCAGCCGGCGCTTCATCTCCAGCCCGCCTCGGTAGCCCGTCAGCGTGCCGCCGGAGCCGACGACGCGATGGCAGGGCACCGACATGAGCACCGGATTCGCCCCGATCGCCGCGCCGACGGCGCGCGCCGCCGACGGACGGCCGATCGCCTCGGCGATCTGGGCGTACGTCCGCGTCTCGCCGTACGGAATCCGCCGCAGCTCGTCCCATACGGTCCGCTGGAAAGCGGTGCCGCCAAGCGACAGCGGCAGCCGGAACTCGCGGCTCGCTCCGCTCAGCAAAGCGGCGAGCTCATCCAGATAGGGCTGGAGGACGCGGTCCGACCGCTCCAGCGCCGCGCCTGGCCGGCGGGCCGCCGCCCACTCGGCCAGCTCCTCGAACGGCGCGTCCTGCGATCCGCAGAACGCGAAGCCGTCCGCATCCGCTGCGGCATGCAGCCGCCAGCCGTCCTTTTCCAGCACGCTCCAGTACAGCCTGTTCTCTTCTGCGCTCATTCGGCCTTGCCTCCCTCGACATCTTGGTCTCCGCCTGTCCGGCGGCGGTACTCGGCGGGCGTGCAGCCCGCTTCCTGGCGAAACAAAGCGATGAAACGGCTCGCGGAAGGGATGCCGCATTCCTTGGCGACGGCCCCCGCGGTCAGCTCCGTATCGTCCAGCAGCCGCTTGGCCCGCGCGATCCGCTCGCGGCGGATGTACTGCTGCGGCGTCAAGCCCGTCGCCCGCTTGAAGCGGCGATGCAGATGCCAGGGCGACAGGCAGGCGGCGTCCGCCAGCTCGCCGAGGGACAGTCCGGCGCGCAGCCGCTCGGCGATCAGTCCCTCCATCTCGGACAGCCAGGCCTCGTCGGGCTTGGCGGCCTTTTCCGGCTCGCAGCGCTTGCAGGATCGGAAGCCGGCGGCCATCGCCTGCTCCGGCGTCCGGAACACGAGCGTGCGGTCGCGCCGCGGATCGCGGGAGCGGCAGGACGGCCGGCAAAAGATGCCGGTCGAGCGCACGGCGTACCAGAACGCTCCGTCCGCCGACGCGTCGCAGCCGGTGATGGCCGTCCATTCGACGTCCGACGGGAGCTCGCCGCCAAGCAAGGCTCCGGCCGGGCCGGAGCGGGTCGTTCGCTTCATGCGAGTCACCTCCATGACGCCAGTATACCCTTTTTCAGGCGCTTGCGGGCGCATCGGAGGATGAAACCGCAAGAATGGAGCATGGGGCGGGCAGGCGGCCTTTTTCCAGGCCCTTCTGTCCGCCCCATGCGGTTTCGGCTAGATGAACAGATTGATGCCCGACTGGTCCGCCTTGCCGAGGTAATAGCCGACGCCGCCGACTTTGATGCCGTCGATCAGCTCCTCGCGCTTCAGCCCCATGACGTCCATCGACATCGAGCAGGCGACGATCTCGACGCCCTGGTCAAGCGCCGTCTGGATGAGCTCCTCCAGGGAGGAGATGCCGCTGCCCTTCATGACGCCGCGGATCATCTTGGCTCCGAGGCCGCCCATGTTCATGCGGGACATGCCGAGCCGCGTGCTGCCGCGCGGCATCATCAGGCCGAACATCTTGCCGACGAGGCCTTTGTCCGCCTGTACGCGCTCCGGCTTGCGGATGATGTTGAGCCCCCAGAAGGTGAAGAACAGCGTCACCTTCTTGCCGCTTGAGGCGGCGCCGTTGGCGATGATGAAGGAGGCGATCGCCTTGTCGAGGTCGCCGCTGAAGACGACGAGCGTGCTGCCCTCGGGCGTGGCGGGAGCGGCTGCCGAAGCGGCGGACGCTGCGGCGCCTGCCGCTGCGGACGGCGACGCCTGCGCGCCGGCTGCCGGCCGCTTGCGCAGCAGCGCCTCGAAGCGGCCGCCTGCCGCGCGGCCGGACTGCAGCAGCTCCGCTCCGTACATGCGGGCCCATGCGCCGACATCCTCGCCGAAGCCGGGATCGGTCGCCTGCACGCGCAGCACTTGGCCGGGCTCGAGCGCGTCCATGCGCCGCTTGACCTCGACGAGCGGGCCGGGGCAGGAGAGGCCGCAGGCGTCGAGCGTCGCGTCCGGCTCCGGAGCGCCATCATCGCCGGCGGCCTTGCCGCCGGGGCTGTCCGGAGCTTCCGCCGTCGCCGCGATCGGCATCGCAGCCGGAGC
This sequence comes from Paenibacillus sp. FSL W8-1187, assembly GCF_037965485.1. Lineage (NCBI taxonomy): Bacteria > Bacillati > Bacillota > Bacilli > Caryophanales > Paenibacillaceae > Paenibacillus > Paenibacillus sp. FSL W8-1187. Next base: position 3,705,576 of record NZ_CP150181.1, on the reverse strand, counting down.
TTGGCGGCTTGCTTCCGCGGCTTTTTCGCTCATCCGCTTCGCCGCCTCGAACAGACGGTACGTCTTGAAGCCGCCGCTCAGGTTGCGCGTCCGGTAGCCGTGCTGGGCGAGGATGCGGGAGGCGGTGTAGCCGCGCATGCCGACCTGGCAGTACACCCAGATCTCGCGGCCCGGATCGAGCTCGGCGAGGCGCTCCCGCAGCTCGTCGACCGGCACCAGCAGCGAGCCCGGAATGTGGCCGGCCTCATGCTCCATGACCGAGCGGACGTCCACGAGCAGCGTCGCGGACTCGTCGCGCTCCGCCAGCTCCGGCGCATGGAAGACCGGCATCCGTCCGGCGAGGATGTTTTCCGCCGTGTAGCCGGCCATGTTGACCGGGTCCTTGGCGGAGGAGTAAGGCGGCGCATAGGCGAGCTCCAGCTCCGCCAGATCGTGGACGGTGCCGCCGAGCCGCAGCACGGCCGCGATCGAGTCGATGCGCTTGTCGACGCCGTCCGCTCCGACCGCCTGCGCGCCGAGGATAGCGCCGTCCGGGGCGAACAGCAGCTTGAGCGCCATCGGCGCGGCATTTGGATAATAGCCGGCGTGGGAGGCGGGATGCACGTACGTCGCTTCGTACGGGACGCCTTGCTCGCGCAGCGTCTTTTCGCTGCGGCCGGTCGCCGCTCCGGTCAAGCCGAACACCTTGATGATCGACGTGCCCTGCGCGCCCTTGTACGTCGACGGCAGGCCGCAGATCGCATCGGCGGCGATGCGGCCTTGCTTGTTCGCGGGGCCGGCGAGCGGCACGGCCGACGGGCGGCCGCTGCCCAGCTCGCGGACGAGCACGGCGTCGCCGACGGCGTAGACGCCCTCCGCGCTCGCGCGCATCGACTCGTCGACAAGGATGTGGCCGCGCTCGCCGAGCGCAATGCCGCTGCCCTGAAGGAAAGCGGTGTCCGGCTCGACGCCGACCGCCAGCACGACAAGCTCGGAGCGGACGAGGCCGCCTCCGGCGAGCTCGGTCTCGACGGCGCCTCCGGCGAGCTCGCGGAAAGCCTTGGCCGTCTCATGCAGCAGGACGCGCACGCCCGCGTTCTCCAGCTCGGCTTGGAGCATCGAGGCGAGCTCGGGATCGAACGGGGCGAGGATTTGGCCGGAGATTTGCACGAGCGTCACGTCAAGTCCGGCCTCGCGCAGGTTCTCGGCCATCTCGACGCCGATGAAGCCGCCGCCGACGACGAGCACGGAGCGCGTGCCTTGGCGGTCGACGAGCGACTTGATGCGGTCGGTGTCCGCCAGGTTGCGCAGCGTCGTCACCGCGCCGAGGCGGGCGCCCGGCACGGACGGCACGATCGGCTTCGCGCCGGGAGAAAGCAGCAGGGCGTCATACGCTTCCTCGTACGTCTGTCCGTCGCGGGTGCGCACGGTGACCGTGCGGGCCGCCGCGTTGACGGCGACGACCTCGCTGCGGACGCGGATGTCCAGCCGGTAGCGGGCGGTCATCGCCTCCGGCGTCTGGACGAGCAGGCGGGAGCGGTCCTGGATCGAGCCGCCGATGTAGTAGGGCAGGCCGCAGTTGGCGAAGGAAATATGGTCGTCGCGCTCGAACAGGACGATCTGCGCGTTCTCGTCGAGCCGGCGCAGCCGGGCGGCGGCCGAAGCGCCTCCGGCGACGCCGCCGACGATCAGAATTTTTTTGCGGGTCATGATGGGGTCTCCTCCTTGAGCAGGATGCCGGCGAGCTGCTTCACGCGCTCGTCGGCGATCGTATAGTGGACTTCGAGGCCGCTGCGGGACGTCTGCACGATGCCCGCGGCGCGGAGCTTCTGCAGATGCTGGGAGACGGTCGACTGGGGCAGGCCGAGGCAGTCCTGCATGAAGCTGACGTTGCAGGAGCCTTTGGCGAGCAAGCCGTTCACGATGCAGAGCCGCACGGGATGGGCGAGCGCCTTCAGCAGCTCCGCCGCCTCCTCGAACGCTCGGCTGTCGGTGTTCATGGGCGGATCTTCCTTTCGGGAAAAATAATCGTTATAACGTAATATTACGATATATGGATGGAAAGGGCAAGCGAGGCCGCGGGCAAGGGAAAACTTGCCGCGTCCGCAGGCGCCAGACTGCATCGGGCTGGGCTCGCGCCCGCGCCGAGCGATCCGAGCGGAGCAGGCTGGCCGCGCCAGCGCTCGCGCCGCGTCGCGCCTCAACTATCCGCGCCTCAACTATCCGCGCCTCAACTATCCGCGCCTCAACTATCCGCGCCTCAACTCGCCGCGCCTCAATGCGCGCCGCGCCTCTTACGTCCGGCTCACTTCTCCTCCGGCTCGTCGTTCTCGGTGAACCAGAGCGGGTCGTCGCAGTCCGGCTCGCCGTTGTAGTTGATCATGATCTCCTCGCCCGCCGCGATGTCGCGATAGGCGTAGAACTCGACGGTCAGCTGCTCGAAGTTCAGCTCGTACACCGCGTTCGGCTCGTAGGAGTGGTTGAACAGGCTTCCGTATCCCAGCACGAGCGCGCCGTGGTTGGCCCCGAAGTTGAACACGTAGTCCTCGAGGATCGTCTGCTCGATCAGCTCATGCTCCTCGTTCGGGTATGTGACGACCGGAGCCTCGTGGAACAGCGTTCCTTTGGCGATGTCGCGGGTCGCGAAGACGCCTCGGGTGAATTCGCCCGTCGTATTCGGGGATTGGCGCACTTCCAGCATAGAGCGGCTCACCTTCCTCTTCTTTGGAATGAATATCTCAGTTTAACCCGCCCCCGCGAAAACGGCAAACCATGCCTTTAGTCTCCTGCCTGAAGCAGCGCTTTCATGGTAAAATTGGATTGCGCTTCCTGCGCGAGGACCTTCGCGTCCGCACGGCCTGTTTTTCCGCCAGCCGCACCTGCTCACACGACACGAGGCGGCACTCGGATGAACGGGCTTTTTGACGATGCGGCGCGCCTGCGGACGGCAGCGACATGGGTGATGGGGAGAGGGATGGCAATGGCTCTGCAATCGGCTTGGACGGAATGGGAACGCACGCTTCAGACGGGGGACCTGGTGTTTTTTCACGGCATTTTCCTCGAATCGGAGGAGATCGAGATCATCAGCCGCTCGGAATGGTCGCATGTCGGCATGGTCGTAAGGCTGCCCGGCTTCGATGAGGCGCTGCTGTGGGAGTCGACGACGACCGAGACGCTCGAGGACGTCGAGCAGCATCGGATCAAGACCGGACCGATGCTCGTGCGGCTGCGCGAGCGCATCGCGACCGACGAGGCGGACCGGTACGATTCGCGGTACGCGTTCCGGCAGCTGCAGGGAGACAGGCCGGCGGACACGCTGGACAAGTTCCAGGCGTTCGTCGAGGAGGTGCATGACGCGTCGTTCCCGAGCCTGACGAAGATGGCCGAGGAGCTGCTCGCGGGGAGCTGGGATTGCCAGGCGGATGAAAAGACGTTCTTCTGCAGCGAGCTGGTGGCGGAAACCTACATGCGCCTCGGCTGGATGGAGCGCGGGCATCCGTCGAATTATTATACGCCCAAGCTGCTGGCCAAGAGCCAGGACCTGCCGCTCGCCGCCGGGCTTGTGCTCGCCCGCGAGCTGAGGTATTTGAAGGATGCCGAAATTCCGACCGTCCAGCCGTAAGCGATGGCGGCTCCTGCCGGCCGCGCTGCTGCTGCTGACGATCGGGGGGGCGGCGGCCTGGACGCTGCTGGTGCCGGATAGCGGCGGGGAGCAGGCGCCTGCGGCGACGGCGGGAAAAATCGACCTGACCGGCCAGCCGTTCGACGAGGCGATCGCGCTGCGCGGACAGTGGGAGTTCTACCCCGGCCGGCTGCTGGAGCCCGCCAGCTGGGATGCCGGTGCCGGAGCGCCGCCGCAGCCGGCCGGCTACATGGACGTGCCCGGCTACTGGAACAGGCAGCCGATCGACGGACGGACCTATCCGCTGGAGGGCTGCGCGACGCTGCGTCTGACGGCGCTTTTGCCGGAGGAGCTGCCGCTGCTCGCCGTCAAGCTCGGCAATACGTTCACCTCGTACCGGCTGTGGGCGGACGGCCGCGAGACCGCGTCGGCCGGCGTCGTCGCCTGCTCGCGGGAGGAGGCGGTGCCGCGCCAGATCGTGCAGGTGGCGCCGCTGGAGAGAGGAGACGGGCCGGAGCTGGAGCTCGTGCTGCAGCTGTCCAACTACGACTACTATAAAAGCGGCTTCCAGCGAAGCCCGCTGATCGGCACGGAAGCGCAGCTCGAAGCGTCATATCGCCGCGACGCGGCCGTCTCCTGGTTCGCCTTCGGAGCCTGCGGCATCATCGCGTTTTACCATCTGCTCGTATTCGCCGTGCGGCGGCGCCATCTCGCTTCGCTGTATGTCGGCTCGTTCTCGCTGCTCATGTCCGTGCGGACGCTGCTGGTGAACGACCGCCTTGTCTATACGATCTTTCCCGAGCTGGACTGGCAATGGTTCGCCAAAGCGCTCTACCTCATCTTCTACCTCGGCCTGCTGCTGCTGACCCGGATGCTGCGGGAGCTGTATCCGGCGTTCGTCGGACGCCGGCTCGTCCGCGCCTCCGACGCCGTCGGCGGCCTGGGAGCGCTGCTATGCCTGCTGACGGAGCAGCGGGTGTACGAGCATGCGCTGCTGCCGGCGGAGCTTTACGCCTGCTTTGTCATGGCGTACGGGGCCGGCGCGATCGCCGTGGCCGTCGCCCGGGGCGAGCGGGGGGCGCTGCTGTTCCTTTGCGGCTTCGCCGTCCTCGCCGCTACGATCATCCACGACTTCTTCTACATGGCGGACCTGACGCGGGCGGCCTCGCTCGCTCCGCTCGGCTTCCTGGCGTTCTCGCTCTTCCAGTCGGTCCTGCTCGCCCGCCAGTACGCCGGCTCGTTCGCCGAGGCCGAGCAGCTGGCGCAGCGGCTGCTGGCGATGGACCGGCTCAAGGACGAGTGGAGCCAGACGCTGGAGCAGCGGGTGCGGGAGCGGACGGCGGAGCTGCAGGAGGCGATGGAGCGGCTGGAATCGGCGCAGCGGCAGCTCGTGCAGGCCGAAAAGATGGCCTCGCTCGGCAGTCTCGTCGCCGGCGTCGCCCATGAGATCAACACGCCGATCGGCATCGGCGTCACCGCGTCGAGCCATCTCGCCCAGCGCGCCGAGCGGCTGCGGCAGCTGTACGCCTCCGGGCAGATGAAGCGGACCGAGCTCGAGCGGTTCCTGGCCGAAAGCTCGGAGTCGGCGTCCATCCTGCTGTCGAACCTGCAGCGCACCGAGCAGCTCGTGCGCAGCTTCAAGCAGGTCGCCGCCGGCCAGGCGAGCGAGCTGCCCCAGCGGTTCGAGGCCAAGCAGGCGGCGCTCGACGTGCTGATCAGCCTCAGCCCTCTGCTGCGGGAATCCGGCGTCCGGCTGGACGTGCGGGTCGAGGCGGAGGAGGGGCTGGAGACGACGGGATATGTAGGGGCTTTTTATCAGATCCTGACCAACCTGCTCGTCAACTCCGTCACGCATGCGTATCCGGAGGGCGGCTCCGGCATCGTCGCGATCACCATCTCGCGGCTGCGGGAGCGGGCGGGGCTCTATGTGGAATTCGAGGACGACGGCGTCGGCATGGAGCCGGAGCTGGCCGCGCGGATCTTCGATCCGTTCGTGACGACGCGTCGGGGCCGCGGAGGAACCGGGCTCGGCCTCAGCCTCGTGTACAGCCTCGTCGCGACGACCTGGGGGGGAGCGGTCCGCATCTGGAGCGAGCCCGGACGCGGCGCGCGCTTCGAGCTGGAGCTGCCCGAGGCGGCGGAGGAGACGGGCGAGGAGCGGGCGCACGAACGGAGGGACGGCGGGCAGGCGCAGGCAAGGAATCGGTCATGAAGGAGGAGCAGAGGATGGAGGAAGAGGAGATCGGCTTCGCGCCGGAGGAGGAGCCGGCGGCCGAAGACGGCTCCGGCTGGAAGTTCCTGATCGTCGACGACGATCCGGACATCCACCGCGTCACCCGGCTCGTGCTCGGGCCGGAGACGTTCGAGGGACGGCCGCTCGTTTTTTACAGCGCCTACAGCGCGGCGGAAGCGCTGGAGCTGCTGCGCGGGCATGCCGACTTCGCGGTCGTGCTGCTGGATGTCGTCATGGAGACGGAGGATGCCGGACTGCGGCTGGCGAGATCGATCCGGGAAGAGCTCGGCAATGCGCTCGTGCGCATCGTGCTGCGCACCGGGCAGCCGGGCCAGGCTCCCGAGTCGGACGTCATCCGCAGCTATGACATCAACGACTATCGCGAAAAGACGGAGCTGACCAGCTCGAAGCTGTTCAGCACCGTCTACGCCTCGATCCGCGCCTATCGCGCGGCCGTGGAGCTGTCCCGCTCGCAGGCGCGGCTCGAGGAGGCGGTCCGCCGCCGCACGCAGGAGCTGGAGGAGCGCGGCCGGCAGCTGGAGGCGTCCATCCGCTCGGCCTACGAGGCGATGGCCGAGGTGGCCGTGCTGGAGGAGCGGGGGCGGATCGCCCGCGAGATCCATCACAGCGTCGGCCATACGATGACGGCGGCGATCGTGCAGCTGGAGGCGGCGCGGCGGCTGCTTGCCGCCGGCGAGGGCGACGAGGCCGAGGCCAAGGTGGAGATCGCCCGTCAGCTCGCGCGCAAGGGGCTGGAGGAGATCCGCGGCTCGGTGCGCGCGATCGCCGCGGACAGCTCGGTGCGGCGGTCGGCGGGCGAGGAGCTGGAGCAGGTGGCCCGGGAAGCCGAGTGGGCGAGCGGCGTCCGGGTGGAAGCAAGCTTCGGCGGCTTGCCTCCGCTCAGCTGGTACCAGGCGCGGCTGCTGCGGGATATTTTGCGGGAAGGGCTCACCAACGGCATCCGCCATGGCGGAGCGCAGCGCTTCGCCTGCCGGGCGGAGGTGGAGCCGTCCGCCGAGGGCGGGCGGCGGATCGCGCTGTCGCTCTGGAACGACGGCCGCTGGAGCGGCGACGCGGAGCCCGGCTTCGGGCTGCGCGCCCTGCAGGGGCAGCTCGCCGAAGCCGGCGGCAGCCTGACGCTCGCCGCGTCCGCGCGCGGCGGCGCGGAGCTGCGGGCCGCGCTGCCGCTGCCGCGAGAGGCGGCCGCGGCCGTGTCGGCGGAGGAAACGGCCAGCGGGGCGAGGTTGCGGACCGTGCTGCCGTTGAGCCGCGAGGCGGAGGCGGCGACAGCATTCGCTAATGGGGCGGCTCCCTCCGAGGCAGGAGAAGCGGGCGACGTAGCGGCGGCCAGCGAGCATGCGGATCGTTCCGAACCGCGTTCGCCAGGAGGCGGGACGCCATGAGTCCGCTGCGCATCGTCATCGCCGACGACCAGGCGCTCATGCGCGACGGCCTGCAGACGATCGTGCGGCTCGAGCCCGACATGGAAGTCGTCGGTCTGGCGGCGGACGGAGCGGAGGCGCTGGAGCGGGTCCGCGAGCTGGAGCCGGACGTGCTGCTACTCGACATCCAGATGCCCCGCATGGGCGGCATCGAGTGCGCTCGGAGGCTCGCCGAAGAAGGCTCGCCCACCGTCGTGCTGCTGCTGTCCACATTCCTCGACGACGGCTACGTCCGGGACGGGCTCGCGGCGGGCGCATGCGGCTATCTGCTGAAGGACATGGACGCCCCGCAGCTGCTCGACGCGATCCGCGACGCCGCCAAAGGCCGGCTCGTCATGCCGGCCGCCGTCGCCTCCAACGTCGCCGCGCAGCTGCGTCGGCTCGCGGAGGAGGCGGCGCCAGCCGGAGCCGCAGGCGCAGGATATCGAGCGGGTGAAGGCACTGGACAGCCAGCGGAATCTTGGCGAGCGGGAGCAGCAGGCGCTGGGCAGCCGCGGGAATCTGGTCGAGCGGGAGCAGGCCAGGGTCGATCCGTAGAAGCATGGCGTTCGGGAGGACCCGGTTCAGGACTGCGCGCCACCGCGAGCTCCGGCCATCGCACGGGCGTCGGCAGGCTGCCGGGCACGCCTGCGGGAGCAGCATGGGGGTTTACCGAGCGTGAGCTGGAGGTGGCGCGCCATATCCGCAGCGGCTTGTCCAACAAGCAGATCGCGGCTGCCATGTTCATGAACGAAGGCACGATCCGCAACTATGCCAGCGTCATCTACAGCAAGCTCGGCGTCGGCGACCGCACGGCGGCCGTACTGCTTCTGCGCGAAATCGAGCTGTAACGTCAAAGAGGTCCCTCTTCATCCGCTGCGGATGAAGGGGGACCTCTTTTTTTGTCGGCGCAGGCAGCATGTGTCGGCTTCAACTGCATGGAAGTCGGGGAGCGAGCTTGCAGCCCGAAAAAATCGGGTTGCAGAGGAGACCCACTAGCCAAGTCGGTTACATGAACGGAGTTACACGGAAAAACCGAGTAATTCGGGTGTGAGGTGATGCAGGCGGGTGGAGTTGCGCGGAAAAACCGAGTAACTCGGGTGTACGGGGATGCAGGCGGGTGGAGTTACGCGGAAAAACCGAGCAGCTCGGGTGTGAAGGGATGCAGGCGGGTGGAGTTACGCGGAAAAACCGAGTAACTCGGTTGTACGGGGCGGCAGGTGGGGGGAGTTGCGCGGAAAAACCGAGCAACTCGGGTGTGAGGTGATGCAGGCGGGTGGAGTTACGCGGAAAAACCGAGTAACTCGGGTGTGAGGGGATGCAGTGGGTGGAGTTGCGCGGAAAAACCGAGTAACTCGGGTGTGAGGTGATGCAGGCGGGTGGAGTTACGCGGGAAAACCGAGCAGCTCGGGTGTGAGGTGATGCAGGCGGGTGGAGTTACGCGGAAAAACCGAGTAACTCGGGTGTGAGGTGATGCAGGCGGGTGGAGTTATGCGGAAAAACCGAGCAGCTCGGGTGTGCGGGGACGAAACGGACGTAATTACGCGGAAAAACCGAGTAACTGGGAGTTGTGCTGTCCTTGGAGACAATCGTGCGGGCGGGGCAACTGCTCGCCAACTCGAAAAATCGATTTACTCAGGAACGAGGAGGCGCAGCATGATGGCGATGGCGGCGAAAAGCTGGAGCGGAGAGGATGGACCCTCTTGGAGAAGCGGAGCGGTTCCCTTGAAGGCCGGATTCCTTCCGCTTCGGAAAGGGAGATCAGAGGAATCTGGGCTTCACAGGAATCGGAAAGAGGGCCCATCCGCGGAGCGGCGCAACAACAAGCAGAATGATCCATCCGCGGAGCGGCATAACAGCAAGCAGAATGGCCCATCCGCGGAGCGGCGTTGAGCAAGCAAAGAGTCCATCTACGCATCGGCAAAGAAGCAGGCAGTCGAGGAATTGCATGACGTCCGCCATCTCCGGCCTCCCCGCTCCATGACGTCCGTCATCCCCCGCCCCCCGGCTCCATTACGCCCGTCACCGCATATACGGACAAAAACGGCGACTCCCGTCTCTGTCCGAATGACGCGCCGTCCCGGTATAACGGAGACAGGAAGTCGAAAGGAGAGGATAGGATGGCGAAAGGAATCGACACGGCGGTCAACTGCCACTCGCTGGCGAAGGCGATCCACGAGGCGGGCTATGCGTTCGTCGGCCGCTACTACAACCGCAATCGGCCGCAGAAGAATTTGACGAGGGAGGAGGCGGCCGCCCTGAGCGCGGAGGGGCTCTACATCGTCGCGGTGTGGGAGAACGGCTTCCCGACGAGCGCGGCGTACTTCGACTACGAGGCCGGCCAAAGAGACGGCGCCGACGCGGCGGCCTACGCCCGCCGGACGATCGGGCAGCCGGGAGGCACGCCGATCTACTTTACGGTCGACTACGACGCCTCCGAGGCGGATCTGAACGGACCGGTGCGGGACTATATCCGCGGCGTCGTCGAGTCGGTGCAGGCGGAAGGGGCCGAGGCGGCCGGCAAAGGCGGAAAGCCGTACGCGGTCGGCATCTACGGCTCGGGCTACAGCTGCAGCCGCATCCGCGCCGAGCATCCGCAGGTCGCGTACGCCTGGCTGGCGGAGTCGCGCGGCTGGCGGGGGCATGAGGCGTTCGCCGGCTGGAATATCCGGCAGCTGCAAAGCACGACCGTCTGCGGCCTATCGGTCGACACGAACGAGTCGAGCGGCGACGGCGGCGGCTTCCGCATCGCCGTGCCGGCCGGGTAGCGGCCGATGGAGCTGACGCTTCGCAAGCCGCCGCGTCCGATTCGCGGCGCCGCGCTGCCGGCGGCGATCGCGCTGCTCGTGCTCGCGCTGGCGCTGCTGCCGCCGCTCGTGACCGCGTACAACCTCACCAAGGCGCCGACGCGGACGCTCATCGCCGAGCTCGACCGGGGCCGGACCGACGGGCCTCCCGTGGCGGCCGACGAGCTGAAGGACCGGCAGGCAGCCAAAACCGCCGTCGCCCGGCTGCTCGGCCCTCCCCGAGCAGCAACGAGCGCTGCCGCCTTCGGAGCGAATCCGACGGCAAACGGGCTCGGCTCCGGCACGGATCCGTCCGCAGACGCTGCCGCCCCCGCCCCCGCGCTCGATCCCGAGCGGCTCGCCGAGCTGAAGGAGTCGCTCAGCTCCGGCCAGGGGGCGCTCTGGGCCGGACATGCGCTGCTGCTGGCGCTGCTGTGCGGACTCGTCAGCAAGCGGCTGACCGGCCGCTATCGCGGGCTGCTCGTGAACGAGCGCAACGTCATGAGCCTGTCCCGCTTCCAGACGGTCGTCTGGACGGTGCTGCTGCTGTCCGCCTACTATACGGCCGCCTCGCTGCGAGCGTACGGCCTGGCGGACCCGACGGCCGCGCTGCAGATCGACATGGACTGGCAGCTGTGGGCGCTCATGGGCATCAGCGTCACCTCGCTCGTCGCCGCGCCCGTCATCCATGCGCAGAAGCAGGACAAGCAGCCGGATCCGGCGGCGGCGGCCAAGCTCGATCCGGAGCAGGTGGCGGCCGGCGACGGCATCCTGCTCGCCAAGCCGCGGTTCCAGGATGCGGCGTGGAACGACCTGTTCCAGGGCGAGGAGCTCAAGACCGCGGGCTACGTCGACCTGGCCAAGCTGCAGCTGTTCTTTTTCACCCTCGTCGGGGCGGCCGCCTACAGCGCGCTGCTGCTCCAGCTGTTCGGCACCGTCCCGGCGGAGGAGCTCGGGCGGCTGCCGACGCTGGGCCAAGGCTTCCTCGCCGTGCTCGGCATCAGCCATGCCGGCTATCTCGCCAGCAAGACCGTCGACCGCACGCAGACGGCGGACGATTGAACGGCGCCGCAGCGCCATGCCCTTCCGCCATTCCCCTTTCCACCGATCCCCATCCGAAAAGGAGTGCAAAAAACGATGACCGACAGCCGCAATGCCCTGACCGACTTCGACCTGTGCCTGGCGCTCGCCCAGACGAGCCTCGACAGCCAGCTCGGCTACGCCTGGAAAGCCTGGAAAAGACGGCGCCAGCTCGACGAGACGCTGAAGCTGCATCCGCTCAAGAAGGACGGCACGCCGTCCCCGTACGGCCTGACGGCGACGCTGGCCCCGCTGCGCGTCGATCTGAACGTGCCGGACGCCAAGCTGGCGCAGGTGAAAGTGACGCTGACGCTGCTGAGCGGCACCGTCACCTATTACGACGAAGACAACGATGAGGCCGCCGAGGCGCCGATCGACAACTGGAGCGTGTCCTTCCTCACCGATCTGGACAAAAAGCCGGTCGATCTCAAGGCGCTGCGCGCCATCGACCCGGCCAGCGCCCAGACGGCGCAGGACGCGATCGACTCCGCCAAGCAGCAGGCCGGCTTGCCGGATGACGTGTTCTCCATCGAGTACCTGTTCCTGGAGCTGACGAACGCGAACCTGCTGATGGCCGACAACCACGACGTCAACATCCCGCCGGACGTGCCGCAAGCGGCGCGCGTGAAGGCGCTGTCGCTGCTCGGCGGCCTGCTTCAGTCCGGCGACTCGGACGACTTCCTGCTCGGCACGGTCGTGCGCCGCAACGCGGGCCAGCAGCAGCCTCCGACGTTCGCGCTGACCGACTTCGTGTTCGACGTGCATGCGGTGCCGGAAGCGCCCGCCGCGAGCACGCTCAGCTATCTCGGCGCGCTCGCCGGACGCCCGCTGCCGGCGGACAAGGACGGCGCGCGCGTCGCGCTCCAGGACCGCTGGATCGATCCGGCGATGCTGGACGGCTCGAAGGGGCTCGTCTCGGGCCTGCTCGCGATCCGCAAGGAGGTGTTCGTGGACAACTACCTCATGCCCCAGTTCGCCAAGGCGCTCGGCGGCCTGCAGCCGCAGGCGGACGGCTTGAACCGCCGCTTCCAGCGGGAGGAGACCCAGTCGAACCGCAGCCGCGACATCATCGACCACTTCATCGACCTGACGAAAGGCTTCGAGCTGAACGTGGCGATCCGCCCGGGCAGCGCCTCGATGGACGTCACCGGCCGCGTCTACTGCTCCTTCGTCTATCGCGAGCATACGCTCGGCCCGGCCGGCATGGAGACGGCCAAGCTCGACGCCGCCGGCGAAGCCCCGATCACGGGCAGCGTCGCCCTCTCGACGCCGGGAGGCACGAGCGCGTTCCGGCTCGATCCGCAGTTCGACTATTCGTTCGGCGACTTCCATACGACCCGCAACGAAGCGAGCGGCTTCGGCAAGGTCGAGGAGGCGTTCTCGGAAATTCCGAAGCTGCTCGGCATCACGGGCGGCACGCTGCTGGAAATCATGACCCATGCCGCCAGCGACATCGTCGGCGAGCTGGAAGACGGGCTCCGGCAGGCGTTCTCGCAGCTCGAGCTCGACCTGTCGCAGCACAGCTTCGTGCCGCCGGGCGGAGGCGTGTTCGCCTTCCAGAACTTCCGGTTCTCCGGCGCGACGGGCGACCTGCTGCTGGACGCGATCTACAAGGCGCCTTGAGGCGCGACCTTAGAAGGGAGAGGGATGGATATGGCAGACAAGCAGCCCCGCGTGGAGGCGTTCTCGGCAAAGGATGCTTCAGGCAAGGAGTGGAGCTTCACCGTCAGCTCCGACATTATCGACCACTATGAGCAGGCGCGCGTATTCGGACCGGAGGCGCTCGCCGATCCGGCGGAGGTCGGACGGTACCAGCGGCGGATTGTCTCGCTGCCGGATCATCGCGGCGGCGCCGTGCTGCCGATGCTGCTCAGCATCGGCACGGACGGCGAGCTGTTCCTGGCGCGGCGCGACCTCGAGTCGCCCGACGGCTGGCAGACGATCGACCTGACGCCCGGACGGACGGCGGACGGATCGCCCCGCGTGCAGGCGATCGGCGCGGCGTGGACGGAGGACGACCGGATCGCGCTGGCGGTCGCGACGGAGGAGGCCGGCGGTACGGGCGCGAGCCGGATCTGGACGGCCTTTAACCTGAGCAGCGCCGCCACCGCCTGGGAGACGCTGATCTGGACCGACGGCGGGACGAGGGAAGGGCGGCGCGTCGAGGCGATCCGCGTGCTGGACGAGGGCGACGGCAGCTGGACGGCCGTGCTGGCCGGACACGGGGGAGCGGGCGATCTGCTCTATCTGCTCCGCAGCGGCGGCAAAACCGGCTTCGCCGACGCGCTCGTATTCAATCCGGCGACGACGCTGGACGAGATCTACGACTTCGAGGCGGGCGTGCATCCGACCTACGGCTCGGGCCTGTACGTGCTCGGCACCGGCAGCGGCACCGACACGCTCATGTTCCGGCCGTTCCCCGACTATGACGCATCCGGCCATGCGGCGACCGTGCCGCCGGTCGTGCCGCTGCCTTGTCCGGCGGGAGCCCGCCTGCTGGAGACGGGCTTGACCGGAGCGGACGGCACCGACCTGTACGTCGGCGGCAGCGGCGTCAGCCTGCTGACGGCGGACGAGCAGGACAACGCCGACCAGGCCGCGCCGGCGGTCGTCGTGCCGCCGGAGGCCGCGCCGGCCGTGACCGATCTGTGCCTGGCCGAGCGTCCATCCGCAGGCGGCAAGGCGACGAGCGTCTGGTGCCTGCTGCAGGACGGCGGCCTGCTGACGGCCGCCCAGGACGCGGGCGGCGGCTGGCTGGCGCCGCTGCTCGTGCGGACCGGCGTGCTGGAAATGGCTCCGGCCATGGGCGACGGCAGCCTGCGCTCGTCCGTGCTGGCGGTGTACGCCGGCGGCGGAGCGGGGCTGATCGCCCAGGCGGCGGACGGCCGCAGCTGGCAGGAGACGGAGCTGCGCGTGCAGGATCCGGCCGCGATGATCGCCTCCACCTGCTACGCCGTCACGCTGCGCGTCGTCGAGCCTTCGACCGGCGAGCCGCGCCTGGGCGTCGCCGTGCAGGTCGAGGCGTCCGCGCCGACGAACATCCTGATCGGCGGCCGCCCGGCCTTCATCGGCCCGGGAGTCTCGGCGCAGGCCGTCACCGGCGCGGACGGGGGCGTCAGCCTGTACAGCCGCGTCCAGTCGCTGGCGCCGCCGTCGTATCGGCTGACGGTCGCCGGGCTGGACGGCCATCTCGACCTGCAGCCGGCGGCGGCCGCGCTGGAGCGGTTCGCCAGCCTGACCGGAGCGGAGCTGCGCTCGGCGACGGTGGCCATGCCCGGCGGCGAGCAGCCGCTGCTGCCGGATGCCTGGCGCTCCGGCTCGGGCGCGGAACAGGCCGACGCCGTCGCAAGCGCGCTGCGCCAAGGCGCGCAGCTCGCCGCCGGGCCGAGCGGCAGCTCGTGGACGATCCGGCGCAGCGCGGCCGGAGACCCGTACCGCTCGGACCTTTCCGCCTCGTCCGTGCCGGACGGCTACCGCTGGGGCATCGTCGCCGACGGCCGCGGCGGCGTGCAGGCCGCGGACGACAGCGTCATCGGACGCCTCGTGCAGGCGGCGGAGAGCGCGGAGAGCTTTTTCGTCCAGCTCGGCCATACGGTCGCGGACTTTTTCGAGGGACTGGCTCATCGGGCGGAGGAGGCGTGGACGTTCGTGCTGCACAAGGCGGAGGACGCGCTGCACTTCGTCTGCGAGCTCGGCGGCAAGATCAAGCGCTTCGTGCTGAGCTGCCTCGAGGAGGCGGCGGGCTTCTTCCGCTGGCTGTGGCGGCAGGTGGAGACGGGGCTCGACAAGGTGTGGCAGTTCCTCAAGTTCCTGTTCAGCTGGGAGGACGTGCTGATCGTCCGCGACGCGATGAAGGAGGCGGTCGACGACGCGCTCGGCTACGTGCGCAGCCGGATCTCCGCGCTCAAGCCGACCGTGGAGAGCGGCTTCCGCTCGGCGATGCTGGCGCTCGACAGCTGGCGGCCGGAGGGGGGAGCGGCGTTCCAGCCCAGCCCGCCGGCTCCGGGCGAGAGCCTTCAGGACAAGCTGGAGGCGGCCGCGTCTCCGGTGCGGGAATTCATCGACGCCATTACCGGCAACAGCGTCGTCAGCTGGGTGCGCCGCAAGCTCGACGACGCGGTCGGCGAGATCGTGCATGTCGACGGGCCCGATCCGGCGGCGGAAACGATCCAGGCGGTGGAGACGTTCATCGAAGGGCTCGTGTCCGACGAGGCGCAGGCGCTGATCGACACCTGGGACCGCGTCGAGGCGGACCTGTCGGCGCTGTTCAGCGGCAAGCTGCCGGGACGGTCGGCGCTGTCGCTGGAGACGTTCCGCGATGCGGCGGCAGCCGTGGCGGCCGACGTCGCGGAGGGGCTGCTCGAAGGGCTGCAGGCGCTCGTGCTGCGCTCGCTCGACCTGATGGACGCGCTGATGGGGGCGCTGCGCGACGCCTTGTTCGCGAGAGTCCGGTTCCCGTTCGTGGAAAAGCTCGTCGAGCTCGTCGCGCCGGGCACGCATGTCGACGCCTCCTTCTCGCTGATCGACGGCATGCTGCTGCTGCTCGCCGTGCCGGCGACGATCGCCTACAAGCTGATCGTCGGCGAAGCGCCGCTCGCCAAGGGCGAGATCGTGCCGCTCGCCTTCGGCAACGTCACGGCGCAGTCCGGCTTCTCGGCGCTGAACCGGTTCAGCTGGATCGGCGGGCTGATCGGAGCCTTCCTCAAGGCGGGTGCCGCCGCCTACGCCTGGGCCCAGCAGGCGAGCGACGACGCCAAGCCGTCCAAGCCGGCGATGTTTTTCGGCGTCGCCGTCCAAGGCATCGGCACGGCAGTCGAGGCGATGAGCCGGCGCACGACCCGCGGGGACGCGGTGGAGGCGATCGACGACACGAACCTCGCGATCTCCTCCTTCATGTCGGCCAAGGCGCTCGTGCCGGCGCTCGCCTCGCTGACGAAAACGTACAGCGACCTGGAGTCGGCCGCGTTCAAGAAGCTGGCCAAAGCCAATGCCGCGATCGACCTCGTCTGCACCGGCGTCCGCACCGTGCTGCGCACGGCGGCGTTCGGCATCCTGATCGACGAGGAGCGCAAGTCGGACGATCCTGCCGTGCGCGGCATGCAGACGGCGGAGTCGCTGCTGTGGGTCGACAATTTCTTCGACTATACGGGATCGATGCTGGCCTCGGCCGCGGTGCTGGACGACGAGCCCGAGACGAAGACGATCCTGCTTGGCGTCAGCACGGCGGAAAAAGCCGCCGCGATGCTGGTGGACATCGGCTACGTGATCGCGGTCCAGAAAAACAATCAGCCGGCGTTTTGACGGGAGCCGAGATAGGCCGATAGAGCGGCATAGGCCGATAGAGAGGATAGGCGGATAGGAGAGGGAGAGGCCGATAGAGAGGATAGGCGGATAGAGCGGAATGGACCTGAGGCGGAGCGATCCGCCTCGGGTTTATTTTGTTCGGGAGCGAGGGGGGCCTGCCGGGAGGCCGGGAGGAGGGAATGCCAAAGCGGGGCGGGACTGGGGCGAGAGGAAGCGCGGCGAGATCCGCCGACGGCTTGGTCGGATGGGGGATGCCCGATGCGGAAAGCGGGCTGCAGGCGCTGGCGGCGGAACTGACGGCGCTGACAGAGCTGGCGGAACGGGCAAAAGTGCCGGCTGACGGGGTTGGCGGAAGTGCCGGAGCTGGCGGGGTTAGCGGTGCTGCCGGTGGGATTGCGGGTGCTGACAGAGGCCGTCGGCGCTGGCGGGCTGCGAGAACTGCCGGAGCTGCCGGAGCTGCCGGAGCTGCTGGAGCTGCCGGAGCTGCCGGAGCTGCCGGAGCTGCCGGAACTGCCGGAACTGCCGGAACTGCCGGAACTGCCGGAACTGCCGGAACTGCCGGAGCTGCTGGAGCTAACGATACTGCAAGTCGCTATTGGCCCGAAAAGAGCGCGATTGGAAATTTAACGATACGGAGAAGCGCTATTGGTTGGGAATACGTTGATGTGCAGCGGAATCGGCCCGATAGCGTCTGTGAGTATCGTTAGAATTTCGGAATGGCCGTTTTGAGCGAAATAGCGTCTCTGAGTATCGTTGGCGTTATGGAGCAGGAGGCGGGGCGCCTTACCGTACTGGCTGAGACGGGAGATTCGGCCGACCCAAGTGCATTAGTCGAAAAGATAAGCCAGGCATCCCATCAATACGATGAACAAAAAGGCGACCGACAGAATCTTCAAATAAATGAGGTAGGAGTCCGATGGCTCGGTTCCGTCGTCCGTTGTCCAGCCAATCGTAATCCGCCATACTTTTTCCGGATAGAACCAAGTCGCGACCGATCCCCCTCACGAAATGAACATTCGACTCCAGCCATCGGCGCCTTGCCGGGAGCGGATCAAGGGATTCGACGGCTCATAACAACAGCGGCCAATGGCTGCTTCCTTCGTCGTCGGCAATGAATTCGGCGCCAGCCAGCAGCAATGCGAGCTGCTCGTCCACGCCGATGCCGGGAAAGCGGCTGCAAAGAGCTGCCAGCCGACCGGCCGCGAAGGCTGCCGCGCCGCTCGTATGCCCGGGCGGATGGGCGGGAGCGAACAACGTCGTGCCGCCGCCTGCCGATGCTGCCGGCGCTCGCTGGCTGTTCGGCTCGAGCATCCAGCCGCCAGCCGCACCCCCGTCCGCTTCGCGCAGCCGCTCCTCCAGCAAGCCCCCGTCCGCTTCGCCGAGTCGCTCCGCCTCCTGCACACAACCGTCCGCCTCGTCCCGTCTCCCCTCGCTCCGCCCGCAAACGGCTGCGCCGACGCTGACCGCGTCCGGGCAGCTGGCCGGCCAGGACATGCCCCAGCAACGCTGCCGCCGCGCAGCAGCATAAAAATTGCCGGCCGCAGCGACAAAAGCGACGCCTCGCCGCCGCAGCTCGCGGATCCGCTCCGCCGTCTCCGGCTGGCCGTCCGGCTCGTCCGGCAGCAGATGCCGGCCGTCGCCGAAGGCGGCGCAGACGACCGTCGGCCCCTCCGGCAGCTCGCGCAGGATGCGCTCAAGCGCGTCGGCGACCCGGCCGCGCTCCCACAGCGCGCCTCGCCGATCGAGCAGCCGGACCGGCACGAGCCGGATCGGCGCCGGCCCGCAAGCCTCGAGCAGCGTGCGCGCGACGGCCGTGCCATGCCCATGCGGATCGGAGCTGTCGTCCGGGGAGCCGTGCCGGCTCATGTTGAAGCCGGCGTGCAGGCGGACATGCGGAAATTCCTTGGCTGCGTCCGGATCGAATCCGGTATCCATGACAAAAACCGTCACCGCTGCAGGCATGAGGCAGAGCCTCCTTTCGTCTGCGAGCCCTTTTCGATGCCGCGGCTGCCGATTCCTGCTCAAGATGCGCGGAGCCATGAGGCGCAAGGACGCCGATCGGCGCCAGCCTGGCCCGCAACGCCCTCCGATGCCGCCGCATATCGACGCCGGCATGGAGCCAATCTAAGGAAATAGGCGATTGATGGCGGATTTACTTCTTGACCAATATAGGGGTGGGGGGTATATTGGAGTCAAGGAATCACCATTGGAGGAGAAGCGAGATGGCTCGAACAGACTCAACGACGGCCCCGTCGGGCGAGCATAAATCCGTCCTGCAGCTGACCGGCATGACCTGCGCGGCCTGCGCGACGCGCATCGAGAAGGGCTTGGGCAAGATGGACGGCGTTTCGGCGGCCAGCGTCAATTTCGCGACCGAGCAGGCGAGCGTCGTCTACGATCCGGGCAAGGTCGACCGCGAAGCGTTGGAGGATAAAGTGAAGAAGCTGGGCTACGGCACGGCGAACGATACGATCCAGCTGCGGCTGGAGGGCATGACCTGCGCCGCTTGCGCCGCGCGCATCGAGAAGGGGCTCTCCCGCATGCCCGGCGTCGCCTCGGCGACGGTGAACTTTGCGATGGAGACGGCGCGCGTCGACTACGCTCCGGGCGAGGTCGGCCTCGCCGACATGCAGGAGAAGGTGGCGAAGCTCGGCTACAAGGCGCTGCCGATGGAGCAGGAGGAGGGCGGGGCGGAGGCGCGCAAGCGCAAGGAGCTGAAAAGGCAGGCGCTGCGCCTCGCCGTCTCGGCGCTGCTCTCGCTGCCGCTGCTGTACACGATGGCGGCGCATTTCGGCTTCCTGTCGTGGCTGCCGGTGCCGGCGCTGCTGATGAATCCGTGGCTGCAGCTCGCCTTGGCCACGCCGGTGCAGTTCGTGATCGGGGCGCCTTTTTACCGGGGGGCGTTCAACGCGCTGCGCAGCGGCGGGGCGAACATGGATGTGCTCATCGCGCTCGGCACGTCGGCGGCCTATTTCTACAGCCTGTACCTGACGATCGAGTGGCAGCTCGCCGGCGGCGGCGCGCATCACGGCGCGCCGTCGCTCTACTACGAGACGAGCGCCGTGCTCATCACGCTCGTCGTGACCGGCAAGCTGCTCGAGGCGCTGGCCAAGGGCCGCGCGTCCGAGGCGATCAAGTCGCTCATCGGCCTGCAGGCGAAGACGGCGACCGTGCTGCGGGACGGCCTGGATGTCGCGGTGCCGCTCGAGGAAGTCGCCGTCGGCGATCTCGTGCGCGTCCGCCCCGGCGACAAGATTCCGGTGGACGGACTCGTCGAGGACGGCAGCAGCAGCGTCGACGAGTCGATGCTGACGGGGGAGAGCCTGCCTGTCTCCAAGCAGGCCGGAGATTCGGTCACTGGCGCGACGATCAACAAAAACGGCGCGCTGCTCGTCCGCTCGACGCGGGCCGCAGGCGACTCCACGCTGGCGCAGATCGTCCGCATCGTCGAGCAGGCGCAAGGGTCCAAGGCGCCGATTCAGCGGGTCGCCGACCGCATTTCCGGCATTTTCGTGCCGATCGTCGTCGCGGCGGCGCTCGCGGCCGGACTTATCTGGTACTTCCTGATCGCTCCGGGGGACTTTGCCCGCGCGCTGGAGATCGCGATCGCCGTGCTCGTCATCGCCTGCCCGTGCGCGCTCGGCCTGGCGACTCCGACCTCGATCATGGCGGGCTCCGGGCGCGCCGCGGAGCTCGGCATCCTGTTCAAGGGCGGGGAGCATCTGGAGCAGACGCATAAAGCCGATACGATCGTGCTCGACAAGACCGGCACGGTCACCGAGGGCAAGCCGGTGCTGACCGACGTGCTGCCGGCGATGGAGCGCGACGAGCTGCTGCGCCTGACGGGAGCGGCGGAGCTCGGCTCCGAGCATCCGCTGGCCGAGGCGATCGTCGCCGGCATCCGCCGCGACCTGCCGGAGCTGCCGGAGCCGACGTCCTTTGAAGCGATCCCGGGCTACGGCATCCAGGCGGTGGTCGAAGGCCGCCGCGTGCTCGTCGGCACGCGCCGCCTGATGGAGCGCGAGGACGTGGACGCCGCAGCCGCCCATCCGCAGATGGAGGCGCTGGAGCGGGACGGCAAGACGGCGATGCTCGTCGCCGTCGACGGCCGCTACGCCGGGCTGGTCGCCGTCGCCGACACGATCAAGCCGAGCTCGGGCGAAGCCGTGGCGAACCTGAAGGAGATGGGCTTGCGCGTCATCCTGATGACCGGAGACAACGAGCGCACGGCCCGGGCGATCGCCGCCCAGGCCGGCATCGAGGAGGTCAGGGCCGAGGTGCTGCCGGAGGGCAAGGCGGACGAGGTGAGCCGCCTGCAGCGCGAAGGCCGCGTCGTAGCGATGGTCGGCGACGGCATCAACGACGCGCCGGCGCTCGCCACGGCCGACATCGGCATGGCGGTCGGCACCGGCTCGGACGTCGCCCTGGAGGCGGCCGACGTGACGCTCATGCGCGGCGACCTGCGCAGCATCCCGGAAGCGATCCGGATGAGCCGCAAGACGATGGCCAACATCCGCCAGAACCTGTTCTGGGCGCTCGGCTACAACTCGCTCGGCATCCCGGTCGCGGCCGCCGGCCTGCTGGAGCCGTGGGTCGCCGGCGCGGCGATGGCGCTCAGCTCCGTCTCGGTCGTGCTGAACGCGCTGCGCCTGCAGCGCGTCCAGGCGGGCTGATCCGCCTCGCGGGCTGATCCGACAAGCTGCCCTGATTGGCCGGCTCGCCGACCCGCTTCGCGGACGCGACTTCGCCGGCAGACCCGCCGACCCGACTCGGCAGGCCCGCCTCGCCGGCTGATCCGCCGATCTAGCCCTCCGACACGGACTCGCCGAACTTCTGGAGCAGGCGGCTGAACTGCTCGACCTCCTGCGCGGTCCAGCCTTCCAGCAGCTCGCCGACGCGCTCGGTCCGCATCTGCTTGTTCCGCTCCAGCTCCAGGCGGCCGAGCTCGGTCAGCTCGAGCGTATAAGCGCGGCGGTCATTCTCCACCGGCCTGCGCGCGAGATGGCCCTTCTTCTCGAGCGCGGCCGTCTGGCGGCTGATTGTCGAGCTGTCCAGCCGGAACTCCTCGGCCAGCGTCTTGACCGACGCCCAGCCGCTGCCGGCGATATGGTCGAGCAGCAAATAGGCGGCGCGGTCGAGGCTGTCGCCGCTCTTGCGGTACGTCGTTTCCGCGATGAGGCGCCGGATCAGGTGGGCCAGCTCCATTTCGATCGTTTCGACTGCATGTGGGTCCATCGTCTCTCCTCCTGACAAGAGAGGCGGCGCCGATCGCCTTCCCGGGCGCCATCCGCCGTCTCCTTGGCCTGCCATGACGCATACTCTGCATTGACAGGCATCTATACAGTTGTATAATACAATTATATAGTTGCATGATGCAAGTATTGTCTAGCAGACGGGAACGCAGCCGGGGGGTGCGGGGGATGAAGGCGCATGAGATCATGGTCCGCCAGGTCCACAAGGTCAAGGAGACGGACACGCTCAAGGACGTCGTCGAGAAGTTCATCAAGTACAGGATCAGCGGCTTGCCGGTCGTCAACGAGCGCAACGAGATCGTCGGCTACATCAGCGACGGCGACATCATGCGCTACATCGGCCAGCGGGAGGACTTCGTCCTCGACGCGTTTTATTTTTCGGCCGTGATGAGCATGAACGAGGGCGAGTACGACGACCGCACGCGCCGGCTGCTCGGGCGCAACGTCATGGAGCTGTCGCGCAAGAAGGTCGTGGCGGTCAGCCAGGACGAGGACGTCGCGCAGATCGCGGGACTGCTCGGCCGCAAGCGGATCAAAAAGGTGCCCGTGCACCGCGGCGGCGTGCTTGTCGGCATCATCAGCCGCGGCGATGTCATCCGGCATTCCTTCGGCAGCTATTTGACCGAGGAAAGCTGAAAAAGGTGGAAGGAGAACCGGCCGAGCCGGCTTCCCTTCCACCTTTTTTGCGTCCGCAGCGCCCGCCGAAGCGGGATCAAGCCGAGCCGAGCGCCGTTCCATGCGAGGGCGGCCCGCCGCTCGGTCCGGCTTCCCGCCGGCAGGATCGCCGCAGCGCAGCCCGCTCGGGCCGGCTTCCCGCCGGCAGGATCGCCCCGGCGCAGCCCGCTCAGCCCGCGGCCTGAACCACGGACTGCCTCCCCGCTAGGCGGGATCGAGCCGGTACAGCGCCGCTCCGTGCGGAGGCAGCTCGGCGCTCAGCCGGCCGTCCGCAAGCTCGGCGGACCGGCCGCTCCACAGCTCCTTGGCCGTGAAGGCGCCGGCGCCTCCGAGCTCGGCGAGCGTCGCCTCGACGGCCGCCGCCCGCTCGCCGACGTTGAACAGCGCCGCGTACAAGCTGCCGCCGTCGCCGTCCGCCGCCCAGACGATCGAGCCGCCCTCGCGCTTGACCAGCCGGGCGCCGCTGCTGCTCCGGTGCAGGCGCAGCACGTCGCGGTTCGTCAGCAGGCTGTTCGTCCACGCGTCGTTGTCGCGCAGCTCGCCTCCGAAAAACAGCGGCGAGCGGAACAGGCACCAGAGCGTCATCATCGTCACCTGCTCGTCCCGCGTGAAGCGGGTCAGCCGGTCGGCGCCGCCTCCGTCGACGGAGCGGATGCCGATATGGCCGAGCGGCAGCATGTCGCAGTCCGGCCAGGCGCCGTCCGCTCCGAGGCCCTGCCACCGCTCGCAGCGGTCGAACATGTCGAGCAGCAGCTCCCAGCGGTCCCAAAAGTCGTCGGTGATGCGCCATAGATTCGCTCCGGCCTTGAGCTGCTCGGCCTGCTCGACCGCCGCGGGTCCGGGCGACAGGCTCAGCACGATCGGCCGCCCGCAGCGGTCGATCGCCCGCCGGATCAGCGCGATCTCCTCGAGATGGGCGCCGTACAGCCGGGACGCGGCGATGTCGTCGACCTTGACGAAGTCGACGCCCCACTCCGCATACAGCTCGAACAGCGAGTCGTAGTACGCCTGCGAGCCTTCGTGCCGCGGATCGACGCCGTACATGTCGGTGTTCCACGGGCAGATCGAGTTCGGATGCGCGATGTCGCGCGCCGTCGCCTCGCTGCCGAGGATCGGGGACGCGGCATGGACTGCCTGGCGGGGGATGCCGCGCATGATGTGGATGCCGAACTTCAAGCCGAGCCCGTGCACGTAATCGGCGAGCGGACGGAAGCCTTTGCCGCCGGCGGCGGACGGAAAGCGGTTCGCGGCGGGCATCAGGCGGGAATGGCCGTCCATCTCCAGTGGAACGAACTTGCGGTAGAGGGAGCTGCTCGCTCCGGGCTCGTACCACTGGATGTCGACGACGACGTACTCCCAGCCGAACGGCTTCAGCCGCTCGGCCATGTATTCCGCGTTGCCGCGGATTTCTTGCTCGGTGACGGCTGCGCCGTAGCAGTCCCAGCTGTTCCAGCCCATGGGCGGGGTCGGCGCGAGGTTCAGATGGCTCATCGTTTCCTCCTGTTTTCGCATCAAGCAGCGTTCTTTCTTGAACTATACTCGACGCGTCCCGGCGCCAACTACGACAATTTCACGCAGGCAATAGCATGAAATTGCTGTCTTGCTCCGAGAGGCTCAGTCGAAAAAGATGCGGCTGTAGGGAAGCCCTTCGCCGCCCAGGCGGAACGAGCCCGGCGTCCGGCCGGTCAGCCTGCGGAACGCCTTGATGAAATAGCTGCCGCTGCTGTAGCCGACAGCCGCGCCGATCCGCTCGATGCTCCAGTCCGTCGAGCCGAGCAGCTCCACGGCCTTCTGGATGCGCACGCGGGCGAGGTACTGCGCCGGCGTCACGCCGGCATGGCGGGCGAAGCTGCGGACGAAGTGGAATCGGGACAAGCCGACTCGGTCGGCCAGCTCATGCTGGCTGATCATGTCGGCATAGCGCGTCCGCATGCAGTCGGCCGCTTCGCGGATCGCAGCGGGCCAGTCCGTCTCCGGCCGGGCGCCGGTCGACGCCCAGCGGCAGAGCTCGACGAGAAAGGCGTGCACGCAGGAGGAGGCGACGAACGGATCGGATATTCCGCCCGCGCTGGCGCGCTGGAACAGATCGCGCAGCAGCAGGATCGGCGGACTGTCCGCCGACAGGCGGGGAAAGGGGCCGGTCCTGCTTTTGACGTAGTCCCACAAGCCCTGCGCATGCGTCGGCCGGAGGAGAACGAAATAGAACTCCCACGGCTCCTTTCCTCCCGGATAGCGGTAGCGGTGACGCCCGGGAATTTCCGTCATGAACGCTTCTCCCGCCGCCAGCCGGCGTTCGCCGCCGCTCTCGTAGATTCCTTCGCCGCTCGTCGTATATTGGAAAAGCAGGAGCGGGCCGTCGGTCCTCTTCTCCCCGTCCCAGTCGTAGTCCGTCGAGTCGATCGCCTCACGGCCGACCGCGAACAGGCTGCAAAGCGGCAGCTCCGCGCTCTCCTGGAAGCGGAACCCGTAGATGCCGTAGCCCTCGTTTCTCGCCATATGCGCCCGTCCCTTCCTCCATGCTGAATGAATCCATCGTAAAGCGGACGGGCGGCGCTGTCCACCTGCGGTAGGCGCTTGGGAGAAAAACGAGCGGCGGCAAGCCGCCGGAGACGATGCGTCCGCGCGTCAAGCGAGCCGCGGCAGGCGAAAAGGCGAAAATGCCGCAGGTCCGTTTGGACCAGCGGCATTTCTCCGCGCCTGCCGTCATGCCGGGCGAGGCGGTCAGGAATTCAGCGCCGTGTGGATCGCTCCCAGCAGCTCGCCGTCCAAGTTCTGCCCGTACTCCCAGAACATGATGCCCGCGAGGCTGTTCGCTTTCAGGTACTTGACCTTTTCGGCTAGCGACTGCGTGTCGTCGTAGCTGAGGAAGCCGCCGCCGCTGTTCGTCAGATACGGAGCCTTGGCCGCATCGTCCCATTGGCGCGTCCAGCCGTTTTTGTTGATGAAGCCGGCCTTGAGCTCGTCGTACGTATAGTCGGCCGTGCCGTGGGAGTAGAACGCGCCGCCGATGACCAGCTTGGACGCGGGCAGCCCCTTGCTCTTGAGCAGCTTGACGGCGGTGTCGACGCTGTAGCTGGCGCGCGAGGAGTTGTAAAGCGCCGTATGATGCGTGCCCGAGCCGGCCTGCATGTCGTAGGTCATCACGTTCAGGAAGTCGAACGACGGCTGCACGGCGGCGATGTCGATGTTGCCGAGGCCGTAGTCCGAAGCGCCTACGGCGGCGGTCAGCTGGTACTTGTTGCTGCCTCGGCCGTCCGCTGCGCTGCCTGCGTCAAGCACCGAACGGAGCTTTTGGATGAACAGCGTATAGTTCTGCTTGTCGCCGGCGGCCGGGTATTCCCAGTCGATGTCGACGCCGTCCAGCTTGTTGGCGCGGATGTAGGAAAGGGCGCTGTTCGCGAACGCCGTCCGGCTGGCGTCGGTCGAGGCCGCGCCGGCGAAGCCTTGCGAGCGGCCCCAGCCGCCGACGGAGACGAGCACCTTCAGGCTCGGATTTTTGCTGCGCAGCGTCGTCAGCTGGGCGAGCTTGGAGGCGTCGCCGCCGCTCACGCCGTTGTTGGCCACGTCGGCGAAGGCGTAGAACACATGCGTCAGCTTTTCGGCCGGCACGGTGCTCACGTTCGGGAAATGCCAGTCGGCGACGTAGGCGCCGGTAATCTTGCCGCCCGGAGCGCCGGGCGTCGGAGTCGGCGTCGCGCTAGGCGAAGGCGTCTTGGTCGGAGTCGGCGTCGGAGTCGGAGCGGACGAGCAGGCGCCGAGCGATTTCCATGCGCCCCATGGGCCGGACAGGTCGGGGCGCTCGTTCGTCGTCCACCACTTCGCTTCGTACAGCGTGCTGCTGTACACGGCTTTCTGGCCCGCGGTGTAGATCGCCGAGGCCGACCAGGCGGAGACGCCGGTGCAGGCATCGGCGGCATGGGCGGTGCGGACGGCGAGCGAGCCCGGCACGATCGAGCCGATCAGGAACACGGCGAGCAGCAGCGCGCGCAAAGCCTGGAAGCGGGGGGTGGAAGTGCGGGATTTTGCGGACATGAAAGTCCTCCTTTTCAAAAGTAGGATAAAAAAGCGGAATTCGGCAGGCGGCCTCCTTTCACTCGAAGAGTTCCACTATTATCCTATTAAATTCATAACGCTTAAAGGATAGTTTCTCAGAATGGCAGGGGGAAATATCCATTTCTTCCTCTGGGCAGGAGGACAGGGGCGAAAATCGCGTCCATTCGATGATATGAGCAGAAGGGCCTAGGCTGATTTATGAGAAAAGTAAGGGATTTGATGAGGGACTTCTAATATTTCCCGGGCAGGGATTCGACAAAAAACTACGAATATTAACCTTTAATAAAAATGATGAATCATCATGCCGAATTTTCGAGAAGAAAAACGGGGGAACCATACCGGGTGAATGAATCTTGCAAGAGAGGATTCTAGGGAACCTTCAACCGAACCCACAGCTAACTTCGTAGGCATCCGAAGGGAGAAGCAACTTGTGAAGAAAGTCATCCTGTCCATGCTTGGCCTGGTTCTGCTTCTGACGTTCAGCAGCAGCGCGTTCGCGAATACGCCGGATCTCGACAGCGCGATCAAAAAAGTCATCGGCACGCCTTACAAATACGGCGGCACGACGACAGCCGGCTTCGACTGCTCCGGCTTCGTCCGCCATATTTTCAACCAGTTCGACGTCAAGCTGCCCCGCACGTCCAAGTCGCAGGCTCAGGTCGGCTCCAAAGTGGACAAGGACGATCTTCGTCCCGGCGATCTCGTCTTCTTCAATACGAGCGGCCGCGGCATCTCGCATGCCGGCATCTACGTCGGCGACGGCAAGTTCGCCCACGCCTCCAGCAAGGGCGTGCGCTACACGAAGCTGAGCGATTCCTACTACGCCAAGCGGTACGTCACCGCCCGCCGCGTCGTCACCGGCGAGGACTACAGCAAGATGATCGGCGAGGACGACGGCGAGGACGTCGCCGGCGAAGAATAAGCATGGTCGTTGAAGTCCCGGCAGCTTGGGCTGCCGGGACTTTTTGCATCCGGACCCGCAGGGGAGCCGTTGGCGATACAGGAGGAGGAGGAGTCCATCATGAAGCTGCAAGGCCTTAATCATCTGCTGTTCAGCGTCTCGTCGCTGGAGCGGTCGATCGCGTTCTATCGGGAGGCGTTCGGCGCGAAGCTGCTCGTGCGCGGACGGTCGACCGCTTATTTCGATCTGGACGGTCTGTGGCTCGCCTTGAACGAAGAAAAGGATCTCCCGCGCGAGGAGATCCGTCTGTCTTATACGCATATCGCCTTTTCCATTAAAGAGGAGGAGTTCGACGAGGCGGTGTCCCGGCTGCGGCGCATCGGCGCGGACATCTTGCCGGGACGGGAGCGGGACGAGCGTGACCGGCGCTCGGTCTACTTCGCAGACCCCGACGGCCACAAGTTCGAATTCCATACCGGCACGCTGGCGGACCGGATGGCCTATTATCGCCAGACCAAGCCGCATATGGAGTTTTTTGACTAGAGGCTCCGCATGGCTCATAGGCCCGCGCAGTCGTTTCGTTAGCGCTTAGAAGCCTCGCTCGCGGACAGAAAGGAACAAGGGGCTGTCCCGGCATCCGTGAAACGGACGTCGGGACAGCCCCTTGTCGCATGGCCGCCTCTGGCGCCGCAGCCTCTCGCTCCTCGGGTTCGCGAACGGCAGAGCCGCGGCTTCTCGCCGCTCGGATTCGCGAACGGCAGCGCCGCTCCAGGCTCCAGGCCTACCGCGCAGCTGCTTTCATCGCTCTCGCTTGCGGCTCGACGAGCGCACGATCAGCTCCGCCGGCAGGATGAGCGTGCGCGGGCCGCTGCCGTCGCCGTTTTCGATCCGGTCGACGAGGCGCTCCAGGCCGAGCGCGCCGAACTGATAGGCCGGCTGCGCGGCCACCGTCAGGAACGGACTCAAAATGCTGGCGAAGCCGAGATCGTCGAAGCAGACGACCGACAGATCGTCCGGCACAGCCAGGCCGCGCTCGCGCAGCGACTGGATGACGCCGAGCGCGAGGAAGTTGTTGGCGGCAAAAATGGCCGTCGGCGGGGAGCTCAACGCCAGCAGTGGGTCGAGATCGCTCGGATTGAAGCCGTCCGAATAGTCGAGATGGCGGACGAGCGTCTCGTCATACGGGAGGTCGTTCAGCTTGAGCGCGTCCCGATAGCCCGCATGGCGCTCGCGCGCGGTGGAGACGTCCTCCGATCCGTTCACCAGCGCGATGCGCTCGTGGCCGAGTCCGATCAGATGCTCGACGAGCCGGCGCGCCCCGTCGCGGCTTTCGCCGAGGATGCGGTCCGCCTGGATGCCGGGCACGTCCCGGTCGAGCAGCACATAGGGAATGCGGTGCTGCTCCAGCAGCCGCAGATGCGGGGCGGAGCCGTCGCCGGCCGGAGCGAACAGCACGCCGTCCACGCGCGTGGAGAGGATCATGTCCACATAGTCCTTTTCCTTGCCGTAATCCTCGTCGCTGTTGCCGAACAGCAGCCGATAGCCGAGCCGCTTGGCCGCATCCTCCGCCCCCCGCGCCAGCGTCGTATAAAACGGGTTGGCGATGTCGGCGATGAGCAGGGAGAGGATGTTCGTCTTCTGCAGGACGAGGCTGCGGGCGTTGGAGTTCGGCACGTACTGCAGCTCCTCCATCACCTGCCGGACCCGCTTTCTCGTCGCTTCGCTGATCCGGCCGGTATCGTTGATGACCCGCGACACTGTCATGGCGGAGACGCCGGCCACGCGGGCGATGTCGTAGATGGTGACCATGAAGCTCCCCCGTTCCCTTTTTACAAGCTGCAATCATTGTAGCCAATGCGGTCTATTGACAGCAAGCATGAGGTCGCTTACATTTGAGTTACCGATAACCCAAATCGAGGAGCGCGGCCAGCCGATCCAAGTCGTCTGCCGGCGCAAAGAGGAGGAGAAGGCATGGAGCATGCGTTGGAAGCGGGAGCGGACGCGATCGTCATGGATGTCCGCGACCATGTCGCGACCGCGCTGCGGGATGTGGCGGCAGGAGAGACGATCCGCTACAAGACAGGCGGGCGGGAAGGAAGCGTCGTCGTCGCGGAGCCGGTCGCGTTCGGCCACAAAATCGCGATCGCGGCCGTAGCGGCAGGCGACGAGGTGCGCAAGTACGGCGAAGTGATCGGCCGCGCCGTGACGGCGATCGAGGCGGGGCGCCACGTCCATGTGCACAACATCGAGGGTATCCGCGGACGCGGCGACCAGGCTGCGGCTTCAGGAACGGGAGGAGCGAACGAATGAGCGCAGACGAAAAGGCGGCCGCAAAGGCCGTAGCGATGATGGCTGGAAGCCAGGCGGCGGCTGGATCGCAAGGAGCAAAGGCAAGCGCCGACGCGGCGCAGCTTTCAGACGCCGGCGCTTCGCCAGCGTCGCCAACCTCGCCAGCAGGGGCAGCGTCGCCCATGATCATGGGCTACCGAAGGGAGAACGGCGACATCGGCATCCGCAATCATCTGCTCATCATTCCGACCGTCATCTGCTCGAACCAGGTGTGCAGCCGCATCGCGCAGCTCGTGCCGGGCGCGGTCGCCGTGCCGCATCCGCATGGCTGCAGCCAGATCGGGGCGGACAAGGACCGCACGTTCAGCGTGCTGGCGGGGACGGGGGCGAACCCGAACGTCGGCGCGGTGCTGATCGTCAGCCTCGGGTGCGAGGTGGTCGATCCGCAGCAGCTGGCCGACGCCATTCGAGTTACCGGTAAACCGGTCGAATGGTTCGACATCCAGAGCGTCGGCGGCTCGGTGAAGGCGATCGAGCATGGCGCGAAGCTGGCGCGGCAGCTGCAGGCGGGCCTGATGCGCCTGCGGCAGGAGCCGGTGCCGCTGTCCAAGCTGAAGGTCGGCGTCAAATGCGGCGGCTCGGACGCGACCTCGGGACTCGCCTCCAATCCGGCGCTAGGCGCCGCGGCCGACAGGCTCATCCGCGAGGGCGGCACGGTCGTCATCGGCGAGACGACGGAAATCATCGGCGCGGAGCATGTGCTTGCCGAGCGCTGCCCGGACGCCGCGGTGCGCGAGCGGCTGTACGCGATCGTCGGCCGCTTTGAGCGCGAGGTGGAGCGGATGGGCGCCGACATGCGCGGCGGCAATCCGAGCCCCGGCAACATCGCCGGCGGGCTGTCGACGATCGAGGAGAAGTCGCTCGGCTGCATCAGCAAATGCGGCACGTCCCCGATTCTCGGCGTCACCGAATACGCCGAGCCGCTGCCGGAGGGCGGACTTTATTTCATGGATTCTCCCGGCAACGACATCGAATGCGTCTCCGGCATGGCGGCGGCCGGCGCGCATATCGTCTGCTTCACGACCGGCCGCGGCACGCCGACGGGCTCGGCTGTCGTTCCCGTCATCAAGATCACCGGCAACGGCCGCACGTTCTCGCTCATGGAGGACAACATGGACGTCGACGTCAGTCCGATGCTGGACGGCTCGCTCGACGTGGAAGCGGCCGGCGAGAGGATCTGGCAGGAGATCGTCGAGGTCGCGGACGGCAAGCTGACCAAGGCCGAGATTCTCGGCCATCAGGAATTTTCCATCAACCGCATCGGCCCGAGCCTGTGAAGGAGGTCCTATGAACGTCATCGATCTGGAGCTCGACTACAAGCCCAAGCTGCCGCAGGACGCCCGCATCGGCATCGCGATCATCGGCGCGGGCGAAATCGTCGGCGCCTGCCATCTTCCCGCTTACCGCAAAGGCGGCCTGAACGTCGTCGGCATCTACGATCTGAACGCAGAGCGCGCCGCGGCGCTAGCCGCGCAGTTCGGCCTGCCGCGCGTCTATCGCACGCTGGAGGAGCTGCTTGACGATCCGGCCGTCCGCGTCGTCGACATCGCCGTGCCGGCCAAGGCGCAGCCGGCCATCGCGCGCCAGGCCGCGGCCGCCGGCAAGCATATGCTTTGCCAGAAGCCGCTCGCCGAAAGCTACCGCGAGGCGGCCGCCATCGAGCGCGCTTGCCGCAAGCACGGCGTCCGCGGCGCGGTCAACCAGCAGATGCGCTGGTCGCCGGGCATCCGCGCCAGCCATGCGATCCTGAGCCGCGGCTGGCTCGGAGAGCTGACGCAGGCGACGATCTCGGTCGACGTCCGCCAGGATTTTGCCGCGTGGAGCTGGCTGCGGGAGATGCCGACGCTGGAGGTCATGTACCACAGCATCCATTACCTCGACAGCATCCGCTTCCTGTTCGGCACGCCGGACTCGATCTACGCCGACGGAGCCCGCTTCCCCGGCCAGCGCACGGTCGGCGAGACGCGCACGATGCTGTCGCTGCGCTATCCCGGCGAGCGGCGCGCGCTCGTCCACGACAACCACAACCATATCGCCGGCGAAGAGGACTGGCACGCGACGTACCGGTTCGAGGGCACGGAGGGCATCGTCCAGGGGACGAACGGCTCGCTGTACGACTATCCGGTCGGACGGGAGGACACGCTCAGGTTCCACTCGCGGCTGCTCCATCCCGATTATTGGTTCGTTCCGACGCTGCACGGCAAATGGTTCCCCGACGCCTTCCTCGGCACGATGGGCGAGCTGCTGCGGGCCGTGGAGGAGGATCGCGAGCCGGAAACCTCCGTCCGCGACAACCTGGAGACGATGCAGCTCGTCTTCGCAGCTTACCGATCGATGAGCGAGGACCGGCCGGTCGCGCTGCGCGAAATTGCAAACGAAGAGGAGGAAGCGGCATGCTGAAAGGAATTTCTCCGCTGCTCTCGCCTGAGCTGCTCCATGCGCTGCGGGCGATGGGGCATGGCGACGAGCTTGTGCTGGCCGACGTAAACTTCCCGGCCGCATCGACGGCGGCGCGGCTCGTCCGGGCGGACGGCCATGGCATCCCGGAGCTGCTGGACGCGATCTTGACCTTGCTGCCGGTGGACACCTACGTGCCGCAGCCGGCCGTCGTCATGGCGGTCGTGCCCGGCGATCCGCCTGCCCCAGCCGTCTGGCAGCAGTACCGGGAGCTGCTGCGCCGGCATGAGCGGCGCGAGGTCGACATCGCCGAGCTGGAGCGCTTCGCTTTTTACGAGCGGACGCGCCGGGCCTATGCCGTCGTCGCGACGAGCGAGGCGGCTCCTTACGGCAATCTGATTTTGACAAAAGGCGTGGTGCGGATATGAGGCTGAAAGACAAGATCGCGCTGATCACCGGGGCCGGCTCGGGCATCGGACGCTGCTCGGCGCTGCGCTTCGCCTCGGAGGGAGCGCATGTCGTCGTCGCCGACATCAACCTGGAGGCGGCCGCAGAAACGGCCGCCCTGATCGCCCAAGCAGGCGGCGAGGCTTCCGCCGTCGCCTGCGACGTCACCGATCCCGCCTCGGCGGAGGCGATGGCGCAGCAGACGCTGGAGCGGCACGGGCGGATCGACGTGCTGTTCAACAATGCGGGCATCAGCGGCGTCGGCGCGCTGCACGAGGTCGAGCCGGACGCCTGGGACCGCGTCATCAGCGTCAACATCCGCGGCACCTATTTGCCGAGCCGGGCCGTGCTGCCGTCGATGATGGAGCGCCGCGGCGGCGTCGTCATCAACATGAGCTCCTGCATCGCCGAGATCGGCCTCGCGCGCCGGGCTTCCTACGCCGCGACCAAGGGCGCGATCCTCGCGCTGACCAAGTCGATGCAGGTCGACTATGCGCCGTACGGCATCCGCGTGAACGCGCTGCTGCCCGGCACGATTTTGACGCCGTTCGTGGAGAAGTACCTGCGCGAGTCGTACGCGGACCCGGAGGAAGGGCTCGCCGGCATCCGCAGCCGCCAGCTGAGCGGCGATCTCGGCCGGCCGGAGGATGTCGCCGAAGGCGCGCTGTTCCTCGCCTCCGACGAGTCGAAGTTCATGATGGGTTCGCCGCTGTATTTGGACGGCGGAGTCGTATTCGGCAAAAATGCCTGACGGCAAGGAAAGCATGAGAAAGGGGAATCGGCGATCATGAAGCTGTTGACATACCGCAAGGAGGGCCGGCTCGCGCTCGGCGTGCGCACGGAGCAGGGGGTGCTGGACGTGGCGGCGGCTGAGATCCGGCTCGGAGAGGGACGGCAGGTGCCGCTGACGGTCGAGGCCGCGATCGAGGGCGGAGCCGAGGCGCAGCGGACGCTGGAGACGCTGGCCGCTCAGGCGGACGGAGTCCCCGAGCTGTGGCTGGACGAGGACGCGCTGCAGCTCGGGCCGTGCGTGACGGCTCCCGGCAAGATCATCTGCGTCGGCCTGAACTACCGCAAGCACGCGGAGGAGACGAATGCGCCGATTCCGGAGTATCCGATCCTGTTCAACAAGTTCAACAATACGCTGGCCGCGCATCGGGAGGACATCCCGCTGCCGCGCGTCAGCTCGGAGGTCGACTACGAGGCGGAGCTCGTCATCGTCATCGGGCGCACGGCCAAGGACGTCGGGCGCGAGCAGGCTCTGGAGCATGTGTACGGCTACTGCTGCGTCAACGACCTGTCGGCCCGCGACCTGCAGATGCGCACGCCGCAATGGCTGCTCGGCAAGACATGCGACAAGTTCAGCCCGCTCGGCCCGTATCTGGTGACGGCCGACGAGGTCGGCGATCCGAACGCGCTGGCGATCTCCGCCGTCGTGAACGGCGAGACGCGCCAGTCGTCCCGCACCTCGGACATGATTTTCCGCTGCGACGAGATCGTCAGCTACATCTCGCGGCATATGACGCTGTCGCCCGGCGACATCATCCTGACCGGCACGCCGGAGGGCGTCGTGCTCGGCCTGCCTCCGGAGAAGCGGGTTTACCTGCAGCCGGGCGACGTCGTTGAGATTTCCATCGAGAAGCTCGGCACGCTGCGCAACCGGATGACGGCGGAGCAGGGCGCGGAGGCTCGGATCTGACGATCAGGCTTCGGAAGAATAAACGAGCGATGCCGGGGCAAGCCCCGGCATCGCTTTTTTAATGGGAGAAGCGTATCAGGACTCTTTTTTCCGCAAACGCTGAATGGGAAGGAACGGAAAAAGAGGAGGGACGGCATGCGGATCGGCAGCCATGTATCCATGGGCGGGAAAGAAATGCTGCTCCAAGCGAGCAAGGAAGCGGCTTCGTATGGTGCGAATACGTTCCTGATCTACACGGGCGCGCCCCAGAATACAAGAAGAAAGCCGATCTCGGCCTATCGGATCGCCGAGGGGCAGGCGCATATGCGGGAGCACGGCATCGCCGACATCGTCGTGCATGCTCCGTTCCTGGTCAATCTGGCCAACGCCGTGAACGATCAGGTGTTCCGCCACAGCATCTCGTTTCTGCGCGACGAGCTGGAGCGGACGGAAGCGCTTGGCTCGAGGCAGCTCGTCCTGCATCCGGGAGCTCATGTCGGGGAAGGCATCGACATCGGGCTGGGCAAAATCGTCGAAGGCTTGAACGAGGTGCTGGAGCCTGGCGGCAAAGCCCAGATCTCGCTGGAGACGATGGCCGGCAAAGGAACGGAATGCGGCAGCCGATTCGAGGAGCTGGCCCGCATTTTGGACGGGGTCACGCATAACGACTCCCTTTCCATCTGTCTCGATACCTGCCATGTGCATGATGCCGGCTACAATATCGTGGACGATTTCGACGGGGTGCTCGATCAGTTCGACCGCCTGATCGGCCTGGACCGGCTGAAGGTGCTGCACATCAACGATTCCAAAAACGTGCGGGGCTCCCGCAAAGACCGGCACGAGAATATCGGCCACGGCTTCATCGGCTTGAAGGCGCTCGATTCTATCGTCCATCATCCCCAGCTGGCCGACATTCCGATGCTGCTGGAGACGCCTTCCTTTGGGCCGGTCAAATATAAGAACCCGCCCTATAAGCACGAAATCGCCCTGCTTCGCAGGCAATTGGCCGATCCGGTGAACAAGGAGCCGACCGCGTAGGCGGGACAAGCTTGGTTTGACGCGCCCAGGCGGGCCTCTGGCAACGCTGCAAGGATTTTGAAATTTCGGGGAAGGCTAGGTGCAGAATCGCATGCTGAGGAGGCTGAATCGTGATGTTCACTGTCGATCCGACGACGACCGGCATCGTCCTGACCGATCCGCAAAATGAATTTTTGTCGCCGGGGCATCCCGGGTATGAGCTGCTCAAGCCGGTCATTTTGCAAAACAATACGGTCGGCAACCTGGTGAAGCTGCTCCAGTCAGCCAAGCAAAAGGGGTATAAGGTCTTCGTCTCTCCCCACTACTTGTATCCGCATGACCATAAGTGGCAGTTCAAGGGAGCGGAGGAGACGCTCCTCCTTTCCACCTACGCCTACGATCGTCCCGATGCGCGGAGCCCGGTGCCGCCGGCCTCCGGAGCGGCATTCGTGCCGGACCTGCTGCCGTTTCTCGAAGACGGGCAGACGATCATCGCCAATGCGCACAAGATCGCCAGCCCGGCAACGAACGATCTGTGCTTGCAGCTGCGCAAGCAAGGGGTAAGCAAAATCGTTCTGGCCGGGGTCGTATCCAATGTGTGCGTCGAATCCCATATGAGGCATCTGATCGAGGAGGGATTCGAGGTCGCGATCGTTCAGGATGCGACGGCGGCTCCTGCGGACGGGTTCAATGCCGCTCTCGTCAATTTCAAAGGGTTCGCCTCGGCTGTCTGGACGACCGAGCAGGCAGTCGTCAATCTATAGAGCCTTGTCGAAAGGCAAACGAAAGACCCCCGGTCCACGGACCGGGGGTTTTTTTATGCTGCCGCGCCATTGCGCGCAAAACGAAGCTATGGTATCATCAGAAAACCAGTCGCTTCAATCGTTTGTTAAGAACCATAGTTATTGCATCGTACCTTTAATTCAATATTACCATGGGTCGCGGCTGGATGTCAAATGCCTTTTTCAGAGGAAAACGGGAGGAGTCGGTGCGGACATGCGGCACGAGCGCGAATGGAACGAAGAGCAGGCACGGCTGGATCGAGTCGCCCAAAAGCTGCGGGAGCGGATCGCCGAGCTGGAGCCGGAGGTGGCCGGGCTGCACGGGCAAGCGGGGGACATCCGCAAGCGCTTTTGGGAAGAAGTGACGGTCAACACGGCCACGGACGAGGACTTCGAGGAAACGTTCTACAGCATCCGGCAGCAGGAGGCGCTGCTCTCGGAACGGGAGCGCAGCCACCGGCTGCGGCTGCAGCAATGGAAGAGCATGACCCGGCTGCTGCCCTCCCCGTACTTCGGACGCGTTGATTTCCGCGAACATGGCGTCGGCTCCGCCGAGCCGGTTTACATCGGCGTCTCCTCCTTCGTCGACGCGGAAGGAATGGACTTTCTCGTCTACGACTGGCGCACGCCGATCGCAAGCTTGTACTACGACCACTCTCCGGGGCCAGCCTCCTACGACACGCCAGACGGCGCCGTGCGGGGCGACATGGAGCTGAAGCGCCAGTACCAGATCCGCCAAGGCCGGCTGCTGAACGTATTCGACACGAGCCTGACGATCGGCGACGAGCTGCTGCAGCAGGCGCTCGGACAGGGCGCGGACTCGCAGATGAAGAGCATCGTCGCGACGATCCAGAAAGAGCAGAACGCCATCATCCGCGACGACAGGAGCCGGATGCTCATCGTGCAGGGAGCGGCGGGCAGCGGCAAGACGTCTGCGGCGCTTCAGCGCGTGGCGTACCTGCTCTATAAAAACCGGGACCGGCTGAAGGCGGACCAGATCGTCCTGTTTTCGCCGAATCCGATGTTCAACAGCTACGTCTCGACCGTGCTTCCCGAGCTCGGCGAGGAGAACATGCAACAGGCGACGTTCCAGGAATATCTGGAGCAGGGCATCGGCTCGATGCTGAGCCTTGAGGATCCATTCGATGCTATCGAATACGTCCTGCAGATGGCCGGCTCGCCGGAGCATGACGCCCGGGTGGAGGGCATCCGCTGCAAGGCGTCGGGAGCTTTCCTGCAGGCGCTGAGGGACTATGCGGAAGGGCTGGGGCAATCCGGCATGCGCTTCAGCGGCATCCGGCTTGGAGATCGCGAGCTTATTCCGGCCAGCCGGATGGCGGAGCGCTTTTACGGGTACGATCGTTCGATCCGCCTGGCCAATCGCGTCGCCATGCTCCAGGAGTGGCTGCTCCAGGAGCTGGCCGGGCTGGAGCGCAAGGAGCGCGGCGCGGACTGGGTGAGCGAGGAGCTCGACTATCTCGACAACGACCGCTACGACGCCGTGCACCGGGAGCTGCACAAGGAACGGGGCGTGTTCGACTTCGCCGAGCAGTACGAGCGCATCCAGGAGTTCGTGCAGAACAAGCGGCGCCGGGACGAAGGAGACTTCGACTACGCGGAGAGGGAGCAGGAGCTGCTGGCCGGCGCGATCGTCCGGGAGCGGTTCGAGCCGCTGCGGCGAAGCGTGAGGCGGATGCAGTTCGTCGACATGGCCGGATTGTACGCGCAGCTGTTCGATCCGGAGCAGGCTTATGCGGCGCTGGCAGAGCAGGCGGCCGCGCCCCGGCTTTGGCCGGATATCTGTGATCAGACCCGGGAGAAGCTGGCTCGCGGGGAGCTGTTCAGCGAGGATGCGACGCCGTTCCTTTATTTGCGGGAGCTTGTGGAAGGCATGCGGACAAATACGCAAGTGCGGCATGTTTTCGTCGATGAAGGCCAGGACTACTCGATGGTTCAATATGAATATTTGCGGAAGCTGTTTCCCCGCGCCCGCATGACCGTGCTGGGCGACTTCGGCCAGGCGATCTTCGCCCAGGCGACGGAGCTGGACGGCGAGGACTCGCCGCTGATGCGGCTTTACGGGGAGGCGGACACGAGGCTGATCCGCCTCGTCCGCAGCTATCGGTCGACGCGCGAGATCGTCGAGTTCACCAAAGCGCTGCTGCCGAGCGCAAAGGAGATCGTGCCCTTCGCCCGAAGCGGCAAAAAGCCGCTGCTGATCCAGGCGGACGACAGCGCACGGCTGGCGGCGCGGATGGCCGAGGAGCTGGCGGCGCTGCAAGCGGAAGGCTTCGCCTCGATCGCCGTCATCACGAAAACGGCCGCCGAAAGCCGCGAGGCGCATGAGCTCCTGACCAAGCAGGGCTGCCCGTCGCTGCGGCTCGTCACCAAGGAGACGCCGACGTTCGAGAACGGGACGCAGGTCATCCCGGCCTATCTGGCCAAAGGCGTCGAGTTCGACGCCGTGCTGATCTACGACGCTTCGTCGCGGACCTATCAGCGGGAAAGCGAGCGGAAGCTGTTCTATACGGCGTGCACGCGCGCCATGCACCGGCTGCAGCTGTATGCGGCAGGAGAATGGACGCCGTTCCTGCAAGGCGTCGAGCCGTCTTTGGTCGAGGAGGGGGGCCAGACTCGCTAGGGCGTGTCTGCCAGCATGCTCTAGGAATCGAGAGCGGCGGATTCGATCTTTCCTTTGCCGTTCTTGTCGAGCTTGTACAGCACCTTATGGAACGATTCGCTTCCCTCTTCGTTCATCGCATGCTCATTCACTTTCACTTCCCAATCGGACTCTTGCTCGGCTATGGAGAGGATGGATGGATAGAAATTCCGCTCCTGCTTCGCGTGCATGAACGTGAACAGCCGCTCGATCGCTTTTTGTTCTGCCGCAGGGACAGCGATCTCGTACAGGTTCGCCGGAGCTTGGAGGGGAAAGGACGAATTGACGCCATCGTCCTCATAGAATACCTCCACTTTGGTTCCGATCTTCAACCGGGTGATTCCTTTGCGCATCAGGACGATCGGATTTTCCTCGCTGTTCGCGCCGACAATGACGGTTTTTTTGTTTTCCTTGTCGTATTTGTAGATGTAGCCGATGAAGTCAGGCTCTCGCTGCGAGCAGCCGCTTGCCAGCAGCAAGGCGAGTACGAATAGAAGGAAGAGGAGCTTTTTCATGATAACCTCCTTGGAATGGATGGCATCAGCGACAGAGCATTTAGAAAAATTATACTTAAATGAGCCGAATAACGAAACTGCCGCGCCGTTTTCAAAAACATCTCCTTTTTATCCCAAGGTCGGCTATAATAGGTCCTTAATAGCGTCCGACATGGGAGGAAGCCAAGCATGCAGCCTTGCCGAGTACTGCTCGTCGACGACGAGTTCATCATCCTGGACGGAATCGCTTCGGTCATCCCTTGGGAGCGCCATGGGACCGTGCTTGCCGGTACGGCGCAGAACGGCATCGCGGCGCTGGAGCTGATGGAGTCGGTCCGTCCGGACATCCTGATTACGGATATCCGCATGCCGGGCATGGACGGACTGGAGCTTGCCGAGCGGGTGTCCGAGGCGTACCCGGATGTCGGAATCATCATGCTGACGGGATTCAATGAGTTCGAATATGCCAAGTCGGCGATGCAGCACGGCGTCAAGCATTATTTGCTGAAGCCTTGCAGCTCGGAGGATGTGACCGCCGCGCTCGACGAGATCGTCGCCGCTCAGCGGGAGCGGGACTCCGGGCGCCGCTTCCTGGAGTCGGTCAAGCACAACCTGGCGCAGGCGCTGCCGTACGCGCGGGAGCAATTCCTGCGCGAGCTCGTCTCCAACAAGCGGTACGGAGAGCGCGAATGGACCCGCGGCCGCGAGATGTTCGGCCTTCAGCAGAACGTCGGGAGCATCC
Organism: Paenibacillus sp. FSL W8-1187; assembly: GCF_037965485.1. Lineage (NCBI taxonomy): Bacteria > Bacillati > Bacillota > Bacilli > Caryophanales > Paenibacillaceae > Paenibacillus > Paenibacillus sp. FSL W8-1187. The sequence continues at coordinate 3,665,705 of NZ_CP150181.1, read as the reverse complement.
GCCTGCTGCTGTTCGAGGCGGATGGCGATCCGGAGTACGAGCAGCTCTTCGCCATGAAGAACATCGCGGAGGAGCTGCTGCCCGGCTGCCTGCTCAGCGCGCTCAGCGGCAGCTACGCGATGCTCCTGCTGGAGGATGGCGACGAGGACGAGCTGTATCGGGGCATCGATCTCGTGCGCGAGGCGTACCTCCGCTATTACCGGCTGGACGCGACGGCCGCGCTCAGCGAGGCCGGCCCGCCGGAGCAGGCGAGGCGGCTGTACCTGCAGGCGCTGAGCTGCCTCGGCTACCGCTTCTATCTCGGCGAGGGCGGCCTCATCACGCCGCAGGACGTCATGGAGCCGCTGGCAGAGACCGGGACTCGGGGCGAATTCGACATGCAGCGGCTGCTCATGCTGATCCAGGCGGGCAACGAAGCTGAATCGCGAAAGGAACTGGACCGGCTCATGGAGGAGCTTGCCGCCTGGCGGCTGGACGTGCCGGAGGCGAAGTCCTACCTCATCCAGCTGTTCATGGAGCTGAGCCGCCTGTACGGCCGCGAGGAGATGGACCGCAGCCTGGAGCGGCTGTCGGAGCTGATCGCGACCGGCTCGATCCGGCCGCTTCAGGGGCTGCTGGAGCAGATGCGGCGCGAGATCGCCGGACAGCGCGCCGAGCAGACCCGCCGCCGCCACTCCCGCATGGTCGAGTCGGTCAAGGCGATCGTCGAGCGGAGCTACGCCGACGAATCGCTGTCGCTCTCCTCGGCAGCCAAGGAGATGTTCATGAATCCGGACTATGTCGGCAAGCGGTTCAAGCTGGAGACCGGCGAGAGATTCACCCAGCATGTGCTTCGCTACCGCATCCAAAAAGCGATCGAGCGGATGGAGCAGGATGCCGGCATGACCGTTGCCCAGCTCGCCGAGGAGACGGGATTCGGCTTCAACGCTTCCTATTTCAGCAAGATGTTCAAAAAGATGACCGGCGTCTCCCCGACCGAATATCGCGGCTCCCGCTGATTGCCCTCGCTCCCTCCGAGCGGGGCTTTTTTTCGTTTCGGCAATGCTCGGTTTTTTGCTGCTCTTGTCCGGTTTTGGACATGGGAAATAAAGGATGGCGAAGGTAAAGTAAAGGAGTGCATTGAAAGCGCTTCACGCTGCCAGACGGCGAAAGGAAAGAACGGGGGGATCGACTTGAAGCTGGAAGAGGCCGCGGCGGCGGGAAGGACCGGATGGACGCGGAGCCGGACGGCCTGGATCAAGAAGGAGCTGTTTCGCAACAAATATGTCTATCTCATGCTGGTGCCGGTAATCGCTTATTATGCCGTCTTTGCTTACGGACCGATGTATGGACTGCTCATGGCGTTCCAAAAGTCCTACAGTCCCGTGAGGGGGATTCTGGACGGGCAGTGGATCGGCTTCGACAACTTCAAGATGTTCTTCAACAGCTACTACTTCGAGCGTCTGATCAAGAACACGCTCCTGCTCAGCCTCTACAGCATCGCCATCGGCTTTCCCGCGCCGATCGTGCTGGCGCTGCTGCTGAACGAGGTGCGCAAGAAATGGTTCAAGAGCGCCGTCCAGACGTTCAGCTACATGCCGCACTTCATCTCGGTCGTCGTCGTGGTCGGCATGCTCAAGACGTTCTCCTCGCTGGACGGCGGCCTGTTCAACGTCATCCGCGGCCTGTTCGACCTGCAGCCGGTCATGTTCCTGGCCGAGAAGGATTTCTTCCGGCCGCTCTACATCCTGTCCAACATCTGGCAGGGCGCGGGCTGGGCCTCGATCATCTTCCTGGCCGCGCTCAGCGGCATCGACCCGCAGCTGTACGAGGCGTCCAGGATCGACGGCGCGGGCCGCTGGCGGCAGCTGCTCCATGTGACGCTGCCCGGCATCCTGCCGACGATCGTCGTCATGCTCATCCTCCGGCTGGGCGCGGTCATGAACGCCGACTTCCAGAAGATCCTGCTCATGCAGACGGCGCCGACCTACGAGACGTCCGACGTCATATCCACCTTCGTCTACCGATCCGGCATCCTGGAGGGCAACTATACGTACTCCACCGCCATCGGGCTGTTCAACGGACTCATCAACTTCGGCTTGCTCCTGCTGGCCAACGCGATCAGCCGCAAGGTGAACTCGACCAGCCTGTGGTAGCGGCGAAAGAAAGGAGGACCCATGAGAAGGTCTCTCGGCGAAAAAACATTCGATGCCGTCAATACGGTTCTGCTGCTTGGCGTCATCGCCATCTCCTTTTATCCGATGCTGTACGTGCTCAATTCCTCGATCAGCGATCCGGAGCGGATGCTGCGGTCGCGCTCGTTCATGCTGACGCCCGAAGGCTTCCAGCTGGACGCTTACGCGTATGTGCTTAAAAACCCCAAGATCCTTCAGGGCTATCTGAACACGCTGTTCTACGTCTCCGCCGGCACGCTGGTCAACCTGATCATGACCTCGCTCGCCGCCTACACGCTGTCGCGGCCCGATCTGCTCGGTCGCAAGACGATGATGAAGCTCATCACGTTCACGATGTTTTTCGGCGGAGGCATGATTCCTTCGTTCCTGCTCGTGCAGAATCTCGGACTCGTCGACACCCGCTGGGCGATCATCATCCCGGGCGCGATCAGCACGTTCTATTTCCTCATCATGAAAACGAGCTTCGAGGGCTTGCCGATCAGCCTGATCGAATCGGCGAAGCTCGACGGAGCGAACGATCTGCTCATCCTCGCCCGCATCGTGCTGCCGCTGTCCAAGCCGATCCTGGCCGTCATGACGCTTTATTACGCGGTCGACCATTGGAACGACTTTGTCGGTCCGATGCTGTACCTGCGGAGCCAGGAGCTGTACCCGATCCAGATCGTCATGCGCGACATCCTGATCAGCAGCAGCACGGAGGCGATGGGCGCCGGCATCGATACCGGCTTCGCGCTCGGAGAGAACATCAAGTACGCGACGATCATCGTCTCGACGCTGCCGATCATGCTGCTCTATCCGTTCATCCAGCGATTTTTCGTCCAGGGCGCCCTGATCGGCGCCGTCAAGCAATAACCCATCTATGGAGGCGAATCCAATGGTAAAAAAATCAGGGGCCATCCTGCTCTCCGCTGTCATGCTGGCCGCGCTGGCCGCATGCTCCGGCAACGCCGACAGCCCTTCCGCAACTCCCGGAGCGGAAACGAACGCCGGGCAGCCGTCCGCCGCGCCGCAGCCGCTCAGCGAGATCCCGCTGCCGATCGTGAAGGAGCCGCTCGAAATCAAGTATTGGCGGGCGAATGACGCCAAGCTGACCGCTTCTCTGGAAAACTTCGGCCAGATGGCGGGCTACAAGAAAAAAGAAGAGCTGACCGGCATCAAGGCGACGTTCACCCACCCGCCTCTCGGCCAGCAGAAGGATCAGTTCAACCTGCTGATCTCGACGAATGAGCTGCCCGACATCATCTACTACAACTGGGCGGATGCGGTCGGCGGACCGGAGAAGATGATCGAGGACGGGCGCATCATCCGGCTGAATGAGCTCATCGACCAGTACGCGCCGAACCTCAAGAAGATCATCGAGTCCGATCCGGATGTGAAGAAGCAGATTACGCTCGACGACGGCACGATCTACATGTTCCCTCTCCTCAAGCTGGACGCGGTGAAGCTGAACGCGACCTCGGGCCTGATCATGAGGAAGGACTGGCTCGACAAGCTCGGCCTGCAGCCCCCGACGACGATCGACGAATGGCATGCCGTCCTCAAGGCGTTCAAGGAAAAGGACCCGAACGGCAACGGAAAGCCCGACGAGCTGCCGTTCACGGGCAACTGGGGACCGGGCAACCTGACGAAGCTGCATGACTTCACGACCGCTTTCGGCCTCATCGGCGGGTTCCAGATGCTGGACGGCAAGGTCGCCTACGGGCCGATCCAGCCGCAGTACCGCGACTTCCTCGAGACGATGTCCGTCTGGTACAAGGAAGGGCTCGTCGATCCGGAAATCATGACCAATGACGGCAAGGCGTTCGACTACAAGGTGACGAACAACCTGGCGGGCTCTTATGCCGGCGGCGTGTTCAGCGGCATGGGCAAGTATTTCAACCTGATGCGCAAGGACAACCCGGACTTCAACCTGACCGGCGTGCTGGGACCGGTAGCTCCGGACGGAAAAGTCTACGCCGCGTTCAATCTCGAGAACAAAGTGCTGTCCTACGGGGAAGCGATCACCTCCAGCGCGGCCAAAGAAAAGCTGCCGTACCTCGTCCAGTGGATGGACTTCAACTACAGCCCGATCGGCCATGAGCTGTTCAACTACGGCATTGAAGGGGAGAGCTACGTCAAGGAAGGCGACGGCATCAAGTTCACGGAGACGGTCACGAACAATCCAAGCGGCCTCACCTACGACCAGGCGCTCGCCTCCTACGCGCTCTCGATCATGGATGGTCCGATCAATCAGGATCCGAAGTATCTGGACGCCTTGCTGTTCGATGACGGTCAGCGCGAGGCGAACAAACAGTGGATGAAGGCGAGCTCCGAGCTGACGCTGCCTCCGCTGCGCTTGACGACGGACGAGGCGAGTCAAGTCAGCTCCATCATGAGCCAGGTCAACACGTATCTGAACGAGACGATGACGGCAATCATCAGCGGGCAGAAGCCGATCTCCGAATTCGACAAGATGGTGGAAACGATCAAGGGCATGGGCATCGACGAGGCGGTCCGCCTCCATCAGGTCGCTCTGGACCGCTATAACGCCAAATAAATCGATAGCATGAAGAGACCGCCGCGGGACCCCCGAGTCCGGCGGAGTCTCTTTTTTGCGTAAAGGAGAACCTTCCATGTGGATGTTCAGCCGGCTCAATATCCTCCAAAGAACATTCCTGCTCATTCTGATCGCGGCGGTGCTCATTCTGGCTACGGCGTTCGGCTCCCTGCAATACGCCTACTCCATCTACGACAAGCAGCTCTACGACAAATCGCATCGTCTGCTGAACCTGTCATCGACGGTGATCGACCGGGAGCTGCAGAAGCTGGAGGCGCTCAGCCTCGGCATCCTGTCGGACAGCCAGGTGCAGGCCGGACTGAAGCAGCTGTGGGAAGGAAGCTCTGACTACGCGGGCTACCAGATCCGCAAGCAGCTGACGGAACGGCTGTTCAAGCAGATCAGCTCGTCCGAGCGCTACGTGCAGTCCGTCCAGGTCATCGACGCGACGGGAAAGGTAAGCCGGTACGGAGCCTCGCCTTCGTTCACGGAAGCCAAGTACGCTTCCGTGATCGAGGCGTCCGAGGAAGGCAGGGGAGGCGTCCGCTGGTTCTATCCCGATGAAGGCGACTCGACGCTGATGCTGGTGAGGCAAATCCGCGCCTATGAGCCGATGACGCTGAAGCGGATCGGCGTCCTCATCCTGCGCGTGAACATGGAGCGGCTGATCGAGGATTATGCGGGCTTCGCCTCGACCGACAGCGACATTATCGTGCAGACGGGCGGTCGGGTGCTGTTCCCCTATCAGGGCGAAGGCGCTGCGGCATCGCCGCATGCGCTTGCGGACGATGGCTACCGGATCGTGAAGAAAGGAGGGGAGACCGTTTTTCTTTCCTATAAAAAATCGGCCTACATGGGGTGGACCTATATCAATTCCGTGCCGTACGAGGGAATCTTCCAGAAGATCATTCATCTGAAGAATACGCTGCTCGCGGTGTTCGCGCTGCTGCTCGTCCTGCTGCTCGTCATCGGCAGAGGCTTCGCCAAAAGCCTGACCCGTCCGATCCGGTCGCTGATCAGCCAGATGAAGGAGGTGCAGCTCGGCCAGCTCGAGCAGATCGATGTCGCGGCCTCTGCGCCTCCATCGCAGCAGCTGGACGAGATCGGCCAGCTGCATCGCACGTTCCGTCTGATGATCGCCCGCATCAACACGCTGATCCGAGAAAACTACGCGAACCAGATCCTGCTCAAGGAAACGGAGTTCAAAGCTCTCCAGGCGCAGATCAATCCCCACTTCCTCTACAATGCGCTCGACTCCATCCACTGGCTCGCGCAAAAAAACGCCCAGCCGCAAATTTCGAGCATGGTGCTCTCGCTCGGCTATCTGCTGCGGGCGTCGATCAGCAACAAGAAAAAGGTCATCACGCTCGAGGAAGAGCTCGCCACGGTCCGGCACTACGCGACGATCCAGAAGCATCGCTTCCGGGATCGCTTCGATTTTGCCGTCGATATTCCGGAACGGGTCATGAAAGTGAGGCTCCCGAAGCTGACGCTGCAGCCGCTGATCGAAAACGCGATCCTGTATGCCCTGGAGCCGTTCGTCGAGCCGTGCCGCATCCGGGTCTATCTGGACCGAGAGCGTCCGGACGGGCTGGAGATCGTCGTCGAGGACAGCGGGCCTGGCATCGACCCGGAGCGATTGCAGAAAATCTGGGCCGGAGAAGTGGAGACGAGAGGGACGGGAATCGGCCTGCTCAACATCAAGGACAGATTGAGGCTCGCCTTCGGCGATGCCGGCGGCATTGAAGTCGAAAGCGTCCGCAGCGGCGGCACCCGAGTGCGCGTCCGCTTGCCTTTGCCGGAGGAGGATCCGTCATGAAGAGACCGTTCAAAGCCATTGCTGCCGTTATGGTCCTGCTGCTGGCGGCGGCCGGCATCCGTTGGGGCGCATCGCAGCCATCGGAGCCTCCGACCGTCGCGCCGGAGCCGCTGACGCTGCGGATCGCCTGGTGGGGAGGCGACTACCGCAATGAAGCGACGATCAAGGTGATCCACCGCTACGAGCGGCTGAACCCGCACATCAAGATCGAATATGACTACAGCGCCTTCAATGAATATTGGAAAAAGCTCGCGCCGCTCGCAGCCGGCAACGTCTTGCCGGACATCGTGCAAATGGATGTCTCGTACTTGTATGAATACATGAGCCACGGCTTGCTGGCGGATCTGCAGCCGTTCGTGGAGCGCGGCCTGATCGACAGCAGCGACATTCCGGACGCTCTGCTCGCGGGCGGACGCGGCGCGGAAGGCGGCCTGTATGGCTTCAGCCTGGGCACGAACGCCTTGTTCGCCGCCTATGATCCTGCCGTGCTGCTCTCGCTTGGGCTGGAGCGGCCGACTGCGGATTGGACCTGGGACAGCTTTGCCGGGATGGGGCAGGCCATTCAGGGAAAAGGCGTCTATTTGAGCCTTGATCTGACGCCGGAGCAGTTTTTCGCCTATTACCTGCGCCAGCACGGCCGATCGTTGTATTCCAGCGACGGCAAGAGCCTCGGCTATGAGGACGACCGCTTGTTCGTCGGCTTTTTTGCCCGCCTGCAGAAGCTGGCGAAGGCCAAGCTGATGACCTTGCCGAACATCTGGAACCATGAAGCGATGAAGGAGAACAATCCTTTTGTCGAAGGAAAAGCGCTGTTCTACTGGGGGTATTCCAATCAGTTCATGGCGCTGGACGAGGACAGCAAAAGCGAATTGGCGATCGCTCCCATGCCAGGCCCGGACTCCAGCAAAGGCTTGTTCCTCAAGCCGGGCATGTTTTTCTCCATCGCCGAAAGCTCGACGCACAAGGCGGAGGCGGCCCGCTTCATCGATTTTTTCATCCATGATCTGGAGTCGAACCTGATCCTGAACGGAGAACGAGGGGTGCCGGTATCGGCGGCCGTAAAAGAAGGGATGCTGCCTCATATCAATCCGGCGCTGGCGAAGGTATTCGCCTATGTGGATTGGGTCCAGGCCAACAGCTCGCCGATGGATCCGCCGGATCCGCCGGGCGCCGCGGAGGTGACGGCGGCGCTGCGCGAGCTGAACGATCAGCTGCTCTTTCAGCGGATCGAGCCTGCGGCGGCGGCATCGGAGTTCCGGCGCAGGGCCGAACGGATTTTAGGGGCGCGGTAGCGGCTTTTGGCTGGCCTTTGCAGAAGAAGGAGTCTTGCTCCGGAACCATGCCATGAATTCAAGGACGATGTCGACCAGGGCATAGACGAGGAGAACGTTCACGAGCAGGCCGTTCAGGCGGGGCCAGACCGACACCAGCGTATCGTAGCCGTCGCCGCTCGACGGCAAGGGGCTCGCAGCGGCCAGGTCCGCTATGAACGTCGGGTTCCAGAGGGCGTCGTCGGCCAGCATGAGGCAGGCCAGCGTCGTGATCAGGACCGTCATCGCGATATGGAAAGCGAGCAGCCGGCCCGATCTTCGCTGCGCGATCAGCCGCACGCTGTCCTTGAGGATGGCGAGCGCGGCCAGCCCGCACAGCAGCGGGGCATAATGGAGGAGCACGTCGCGATCAAAAAAAGGAACACTGGCGGCGCTGCCGTCATGGATTCTCCACACGCCGATCAGATCGGGCGAGAAGAGGGCGAGCATGATGGCGGCGACGGCAAAAAAGATGCCGAAGATCGGTCCGCTTTTCTTGACCTTCTGGCCGGCCTCGGGAATCGGCGGCAGCTCGGAAGGCTTCCATGCCTTCTTCATGCGCCCGCTTCCGGCCGTTTTGGCCCGCTGGCTGCGCTCGACGCAGACGAAGATCAGAGTGACCCACAGAAATCCTTGGGCGACGCTCGAGACGAGCGAGGCAAGGAAGCTCAGGGCGCTGTCCAGCATCCCCGCGTCCGTCCGGAACGAATCGATCGCGAGGGCGGCGGCAAGGCTGAATACGATCGCGGCCGTCACGATCTTGAGCGTCGTCCAGTACGCGTCGATCAGCGCCGGCCCGATCAAATAACGCTCGTAGCCGCGGTATTTCGCGGCCAGCTCGCTCGGATGGCCGAGCTCCTGCAGCACGCTTTCCGCGTCTTCGACGGTCGGGGGGCTCTCCGGACTGCGCTCCTCCAGCATGTCTTCGATCAAGCTCTGCAGTTCCCGCTTGATATCCTCTCTCTGCGCCTCAGGCAGGCGCGCCGTCACCGCATGAATATAGCGATCAACGAGTTCCATCCCGATCTCCTCCTTCAGGTTCGTTCATTAGGCCTTCCATGCTGGCGACCAGCTTGCGCCACTCCTGCTGCAGCTCCGCGAAGATTTGCTTGCCGAGCTCGCTGAGCAGGTAGTATTTGCGCGGGCGGGACTCGTTCGTATCCCAGCGGCTCTCGAGCAGCTCCTGCTTCTCGAGCCTGCGCAGCAGCGGGTACAAGGTGCCCGGCTCGACGGCGATTCCCTTTTCCTCCAACAACGACACCAGCGAATAGCCATACTGCGGCTCGGCCAGCTGGCTGAGCACGCCCATGACGATCGTGCCTCGGCGCAGCTCGCTGAGCAGGCCTGCCAGCGTCTCCTTCACATCCGTCATATGCATCAGCTCCTGGAAATCATTATAGTGTATGGCGCACACTATTGTAAATGGGACGCTAATAAATAAGATACAATGATCGCTGGAGCTTAGGAGTTGCGTCGCGGGCGAAGAGGGCGGCAAGCCGTACTCGATCGTCATGGAGGTGCCGCTGCCGGACCGGCAGCGGTAGGGAGAAGCGGCGGCGTCTGGATGTGGAAGAACGGATAGGCAGGGAAGGCATGGAGGAGGCATGGGGAAGGACATCCGCGAGGATGTCCTTTTCGGGTTGAAGTCCTGACTAGCTCGATGAGCCGGGTACGTTCTTCGGCTGCTTATGCGGCAGCTTCTGGACGGCTGCTTGGAAGAAGGGTAAGGTGAAGCTGACTCCATTATTCGTTGCAGAGAGGGCGTTGCTTGAATTGAAAAAATGGTGGATCTTCTTGCTGATCGTTTCTTTCCTGGCAAATGGTTATCTGATCTCCAAGAGCTCGAAGGAATCCAATGAAATGCTCCAGGCGGCAAGAGAGAACTCCGTTCAGTCGTTGACGATTGATCAGCAACCGTTTCACTCCCTTAACAGCTTCATTTTACTCGACTTCCGGTACTGCATACATTCTGCCGAGTCGTGCTGAAGAGAGTACTAACACAATTCATATTTTCCAATGATCTCCAGTGCGCGCTATCCTAAATCCGTGAAACCGCGGATTCAGGGTTAGATTTATAGTGACAAATTTTTGGTACTGTGGGAAAATAGTCGTGGTAACAGGGTCTCTAGCTTTGTACTCATTAATTTGAGTGGACTCTTCGGGGTAAACCTAGTTAAAAGGCGTCAAAAAGCTTATGTCTTTGCCTCATCCTGACCTGTTTACAGGTGACATCCTTTATCCTCTAGAGACACTGTTACTAATACATTAAGCAGGTGACCTTTTATGAGCATTTCCGAACTATTTTCTCGAAAGTTTCAACTTGAACATTTGAGAAATGTTTATAATTCGAAAATTTCCCATAAAGCGAACCTTGGACTTGATAGAATGAATCGAAATGCATTTGAAAAAAATTTAGATGATCATTTAAATCTCATTAATTATAAAATATATAACCGCACATATAAATTCACTTATTTTAAGGAAAAGCTTCTTTCTAAGGGAAAGGGAAAGCTACCGAGAGTAATTTCTATTCCAACAATTCGGGATAAAATTACACTTAGCGTGCTAAATGAATTGCTTACTGAGGTTTACAAGAATGAAATTGAAGGAAAATTAACGCATACCATTATAGATGAAATAAAAAATGCAGTGAATTCAGGTGAATATAATTACTTCATTAAAATAGATATTAAGAATTTTTACGATAACATTAACCATCAGATAATCCTTAGGAAAATCAAAAAGAAGATTAAGGATAAAAGTATCTTATCTCTAGTCGAAAAAGCCTTGACAAACCCTACAGTTTCGGAAGGCAAAAGAAATGCAGAACCGGAAGTACCTTCAGTCGGGGTTCCACAAGGTGTTTCAATCTCGAATATCTTAGCTAACATTTATTTATTAGAAGTTGACAAGCGAATCAGTAATTTCAAAGGTGTTAAGTATTTTCGCTACGTGGATGATATTTTAATCCTTTGTACAACTAGCAATAAGAAGAGAACGTTAAAGTCCATTGAAAACGAGTTATGTAATAAACTAAAACTCGCTATAAATAGTAAGAAGGACGAGGGCTTACTTACAGTAGGTTTTGATTATCTTGGTTATGCTTATAAAAAATTAAATGAATATAAGTATGGTTTTAGCGTTAAATCAAACAATCTTTTAAAGTTAGAAACATCAATAATTGAAATTTTTTCGGAATATAAAAGAACAAAAAGCAGCGAACAGTTTTTGTGGGATGTAAACAATCGAATTACCGGTTTTGTTCTTGAGGATAGTAAGTATGGATGGTTGTTTTTTTACTCTCAGATTGACAACGTCGCGATATTGTACCATTTAGATTGGTTTGTAAATAAAATGTGTATTGTGTACAAAGTTAATCCAGCTTTACAGAAACAGATAAAAAGATTCGTCAAAGCGTTCTTTGAAATTATTATGAGAAGAGGCAAATCGGCATACATACCAAATTCAAAACAGTTTCCTCTGGACGAGAAAAAAAGAATCCTTCAAACAATTTACAACATTAACAAATCAGAGCTTGATAAGATTTCTGATGAAGAAGTCGACATATTATTCAAAAGAAAAGTGTATATTTCTGTAAAAGAACTTGAGAAAGATGTGCAAAATATTTCGTAGATTGGATGGAAATAATGGATGATATTTTAGCTCAGATAAAGTACTTTGCTGAGGAACGCATTTGGAAAACAAAGAAAACCAGAATGGAAGCTGAGGCTAGATTAAAATTCAATCACATGATATCAAATATATTAATCAATTATTACACTTTTGCTGTATTAGCATTCTCAATTTGGGCGTTGTTCTTAAACCCAAACAGTGAAACGGTTAGGTATGTTACGCTTATGACACTTATAACTTCAGTTGGTTTATTTGGAGTTACTCTACTTATCTCAACTTTAGGTTATAGAGAAAGGTCGGTTCAGTTTAAAGACTCATATATTAAACTAGATATTTTAGAGAGCGAATTCAAACAATTAATTCGAACAGCATACAAGTTACAAAAAGAAGAAGTTATTGATCAGTTTCATAAACTCGAGAAGAAATATTTTGATGTATTAACTTTGTCAGATAATCATGATCAAATTGATGTTGAAAAAATGACTATTGATAGAAAGTTGCCTGGATTTGAAAATTTGACTGATAGTTATAGAAGGAAAAAATGGTTTAAGAGATTTGTGATCACCTTGCTGTTTGTTTTTCCGCTAGTCCTCGTTTTTATAGTGACAAGAATTCAATAATAGGGTAGAAGGTTGTTAGTAGCCGATTGCACGCTTGCTCGATGCCTCTATCCTCGTTTCTTTCCCACACCGCTGCTTCTTTCAAGAATTCATCCCTAGCCCGCATGTCCTTAGAGACATCTCATTAAGAACAATTCGCAAGCCTATGTGGGTTGGGTTTGACGTTTAACACTCAGCACTAACAGTGACACTCCACATGGATGTACGGTAGAGCATAAATTCAGATATATAAAATGAAAGGCCACCTTCACTTTGGTATTGAAGGTGGCCTTTCAAGCCGATTTATTGCTGATTGGCATCTTTTTAAGTTCACCTCGTAAAAAACAGGACACCGGATTATCCCGACAAGACGTACAGCTCCGAACTCTCCCTATGATTGGAAAGATTTTATAAAAGCTCTTGAAACAATCCTCCTATCGGAGAAGGAGCAAAAGGTATCCAACCGCTGATGCAATCCAAGGCACTCTTGGCTCCATCCGCCTTCCCGATCGACTCCTCAAAGGAGAGGCGAACGCTCGAAAAAGCGCTCCGGGTCCGCCAGGAAGCGGGAAAACTCCGGCAGCCGGGAAGCCTCGTCCGCGTCGAGCAGCTCCAGGAGCAAGTCGCGGTACTCGCGGGCCTCCTCGATCTTGCCCATCGCGATCAGCAGGGCGATCATGCGGGCATGGGCCGTCTCCTCGAGCGGCAGCAGCAGCGTCCACTTCTGCAGCAGGCTCTGCGCCGCTTCGTAGCGCTTCGCGGCGAAGCAGGCGCCCGCGGCCGACTCCAGCAGCTCGGCATAGCCGAGCTCCAGCTCCGCCTGGCGCGGAGCGGCCCAAGCGTACCCGCTGCCGTGCAGGAATCCTTCTCCGTACGCCTGGATGGCCTGCATCGCCGGTCCGAGCGCCTGCGTCTGCCGATAGTCCGCGAGCAGCCGGCCATAAGCGACGACGTCATCGTCGACCGGCCCCGGCCAGCACAGCCGGTAGCAGCCGCCGGCCGTCTTCGACGACTCGAGCAGCCCGTGCAAGCCGCAAGCCTCCAAATCCTTGCGCAGCTGATACACGGTCGAATACAGCGTGGCCTGCGACCGCTCCGCATCCTTTTCTCGCCAAAGCGCTTCGAGGATCTGCGCCTTGCCGACGGGCTTGCCGCCGAACTGATGCAGATAAGCGAGCAGCTCGCGGCTTTTGGAATTGCGGAAAGCCACGGCGCGGCCTTGCTCCGTCACGACGGAAAAAGGCCCGAAGCTGCTGACCGCCAGCCTCGGCTGCGAATCGGCCGATGGCGCCTCCGCCGCCGCCGCCTCCAGCCGCTCGCGGGGGAGGCGCTTCGCGGCGCGGCGGACGGTGCGCGCCAGATCGTCCGCCGTGAACGGCTTGAGCAAGTAGTCGATCGCCTCCACCTCGAACGCCTCCCGGGCGTATTCCTCATACGCGGTCAAAAAGGCGATCTGGATGTCCGGCCGCTCCGTCCGAAGCGTCCTGGCCAGCTCCAATCCGTCGCAGCCCGGCATCTCGATGTCCAGCAGGACGAGCTCGACGGGCTCCGGGCTCGTCCGCATATGCTCCAGAAACCGTTTGGCGCTGTCGAACAAGCCGCTGATCTGCACGCCGTCCATTTCTTCCAGCAGCTTGCCCGCCCGGCGCAGCGCCGGCTGCTCGTCGTCGACCGCGATGATCCTCATCATGCCGATTGTCCCCTTTCGTGGTCGATATGGCGCGGGATGGCGATCGTCACGACCGTCCCGCCGATGCCGCTGTCGATGCAAAGTCCTTCTCCGTAGGCCCGCAGCAGGCGCTGGTGGATGTTGCGCAGGCCGACGCCGCTCTCGCCCTCGGCCTCCGTGGCGAGCAGCGCCTGCAGCGAAATGTCCATGCCCGCGCCGTCGTCCGCGACGGCGATGACCGTACGGGACTCCTCGCCGCGAACCGTGATCGTGACCGTGCCTCCTTCTTCCTTCCGAATGACGCCGTGCCGGACCGCGTTCTCGACGAGCGGCTGCAGCGACGTCGGCGGGAGCAGCCCGTCGACGCCTTCCTCGATCTCGTAGCGGACGCGCAGGCGGGAGCCGAACCGGGCCTGCTCGATCTGCAGGTAAGCCTCCGCCAGCTCGAGCTCCTTGCGGAGCGGCACCAGCTTCTGCTTGTTGTTGAAGTCGAAGCTCCCCCGCAAGTAGCGGCTGAGGTGAAGCAGCAGATCATGCGTCGTCCTCGGCTCGTCCAGCGACAGGGAGATGATCGTGTTCAGCGTATTGTAGAGGAAATGGGGCTTGATCTGCGCCTGCAGGAACGCGCTCTCCGAACGGACCGCCTCCTCCGCGGAGCGTCTCATCTCCAGCAGCGTGTGCGCCCGCGCCCGCAGCTCGTAAGGGTGGAACGGCTTCGCGAGAAAGTCGTTCGCGCCTGCGGCGAAGCCGTAGACAAGCTCCTCCGGCTCGCTGCGGACCGTCGTGAGCAGGATGGGCAGCTCGGCCAGCGTGTACGTCTCGCGGATGCACAGGCAGGTCTCGTAGCCCGACAGGCCTGGCATCATGACGTCGAGCACGACGAGGCCGAACGGCTCCTCGGCGTTCCGCAGCAGCTCGAGCGCTTCCTCGCCGCCGGTCGCGACGACGATGCCGTAGGGCTCGTCCAGAAAGACCGACTGCAGCACCTGGAGGTTGACGGGATCGTCGTCGACCGCCAGGATCGTCGGCCAGCCCTTGGCGGCCCGCTGCGGCTCGCGGATGACGCCGCGCTCGGAGCCGGCGGAGCGGCTCCGGGCAGCGGGGAATCCGTCCCGGGCCGAGCCGGCCGCAGGACGGGAGCGATCGCCCGGGACGGCGCCATGCGGCCGCGCCGCCGCGCCGCTTGCCGGCGCCGCCGGAAGCGTCACCGTAAATACCGAGCCCTCGTTCACTTTGGAGGTCACCGTGACGACGCCTCCGTGCAGCTCCACGAGCCTGCGCGTAATGCTGAGCCCGAGGCCCGCGCCGCCGTATTCCTTGGCGACGGCGGTGCCGTGCTGCTCGAACGAAAGGAAGATCCGCTCCTGCGCTTCTTCCGGTATCCCGATGCCGGTATCCGCGACCGTGAGCCGCAGCATCCCGCCTTCCGCGCGGGCGGAGACGACGACCTCGCCCTCCGGCGTGAACTTGATGGCGTTGCCGATCAGATTGTAGGCGATCTGCAGCAGGCGGCTCTCGTCGGCGAGCGCGTCCGGCAGGGAATCCGGCCACTCCATCCGCAGCGAGACCGGCTTGCCGCCGATGTAGTGGCGGAATACTTCCTCCTGCGAGGACAGCGCCGCCCGCAGGTCGACCGGCTTCAGCTGAAGCGCGATGCCGTTGTTCTTGAGCAGCGACAGGTCGAGGATGTCGTTGATCAGATTGGACATGCGCCGCGAGACCGCGACGATCGTCTCGAGCTGCTCCCGCTGCGCGGCGGCGAGCGGGCCGAGCTTGCCGTCCGCCATCGACTGCGACAGGTTCAGGATGCCGTGCAGCGGCGTTTTCAGCTCATGCGACGTATTGGCCAGAAACTCGTCCTTCAGGCGGCCGACGGCGATCAGCTCGTCCTTCATCGTGCCGATCGTGCGGTAGGCGCTCGTAAAGCGCCGCGCCAGCTCGAGCGCTTCGATGAAGACGAGCAGCACGAAGCCGTACGGTACGAGCTGCACGTCGATTCCGAGCATCCAGCCGGCGCTGTACAGAATATCGTGGACGGCGGCGGCGACGAACGCCAGCCAGCCGGCCAGCTGCAGCAGCGCCCCTTCGCGGCCGCGCCAGCAGGCCAGCGCGAAGCCGTAGAGAAAATAGAGCAGCGCGATCAGCGAAAGCAGCTTGTACGCGCCGAGCCAGGCGGTGAAGCTTTCGACGGGCAGCAGCAGGACAGAGCCAATGAAGACGAAGCCGGCCAGGACAAGCGCGTTGATCGCGAGGCGGTTGAATTCCCGGGGGTACAGGCTGCGGACGAACAGCGCCGCCGCGGTCACGCCGCCGTAGTAGGTCAAGTATTCCAGCACGATGATGAGCCGGATGTCCGCCTCGGGGTAGACCTGCACGAGATGGATGCCGCCGACGACCCACTGGCGGACGCCGCCGAGCAGGCAGCAGATGCCGAAGTACAGGGTGGAGCGGTCGCTGCGCCGAAGCAGATAAACGGCGATCTGGTACAGGCCGAGCAAGGCGCAGCCGCCAAAAACGGCCATGTCCGCGAAGGAGCTGCGCTCGCTGCGCGCCAGCATGTCCCGTTCCGCGCCGAGCGTCAGGCTGTACCAGACGCCGCCTTCCGGATACAGGTCATTGGAGATCTGGAGATACAGGTCGAACGAAGGCGACTCGGGCGTGAAATAAGCGGTCTGAGGCCGGTAGGCGGAGACGGGCTCCGTCCCGTCCGGACCGAACGAGCCGGCGGAGGCGATCTCGCGGCCGTCGACGAGGATCCGGTAGGCCGGGGCGATCGCCGGAACCTGCAGCCCGAGCGGCTCGGTCGCGTCTGCGGTCCGCACCTGCAGCCGGTAGGTGGCGATGCCTTTGCCCGGCATGCCGTAGCGGGTCCACACTCCGGGCACATGCGCGAGAGACTCGCCCCCTGCGGCGCTTCGGTCCGGCTCGGCGCCTGTCAGCAGGCGTCCTTCGTACAGCGTCCAGTCGCCGTTCAGCCGGAGCGGCCCGTTCCGGGCGAGCTCGCCTTCCCGGAGCTGGAGGACGCCTTCCTGCGCTTTCGGCCTGGCGTCGGGCGAGGGAAAGCCCGTCAGAGCGAGCAGGAGGGGGGCGAGCAGGGCGAAGCCGAGCGCGAGGGCGAGGAGCCCCGCCGGCTTCGGTTTGCGTTTTCGTAGGTTGGGCATCGGTTGTCGCGCCTTTCGCGTTCCGGCATTCGCGGAAATGATCAGCCCTATCATACCGCATCCGCCGATCGTTGGGGATGGAGGAAAGAAGCCCCCGCTCCGAGGCCGATGCGCGCATCGGTCCGGAACAGGGGCTTTTTGCTGCTGCCAAGCGGGGCGTGCTAGCGGGCTTCGCCGCCGGCCAGCCGCTCGTGCAGCCGGTAGAGCAGCGATGCCGCCTCCGCCCGGGTCAGGCGGCCTTGCGGACGGAAGCTGCCGTCCTCATAGCCTTTCAGCAGCTGCAGCTCCGCCAGCAGGCGAACGTCCTGGCGAGCCCAGGCGGAGATCGAGCTGTCGTCGGCGAAGGCAGGCGCCGCCTGGCCCGCGGCGGCTCCGCTCCGTCCCAGCGCGGCCGCTGCGAGCTTGGCCGCCTGCTCGCGCGTCAGAGCCGCCTGGGGCTGGAACGTCCCTTTGCCGTTGCCGGCGACAAGACCGTGCTCGAATGCGGCGCCGATTTCCTCGGCATACCATTTGCCGGCATCCACATCGGCGAAGTCGTTCCGGTAGCCGTTTTGCGTCTTGTAGCCGAGCAGCCTGACGAGCAGGGCGACAAACTCGCTGCGGGCGATCGGGCGCTGCGGCTCGAAGCGGTCGGCGCCGTCGCCTCGGATGAGGCCCTTCTGCACGAGGAATTCGATCTCGCCGCGGTTCGCCAGATGGGCGGTATCCACGAAGGAAACGAGCGGCTTCGTTGCCGGAGGAGCGTCCGTCGCATCCGGCACCGCCGGAGACGGAGACGCGGGAGCAGGAGACGGCGCTGCCGTCGGACCCGGCGTCGCCGGCGCCGAAGTCGGCGCGGAGGAAGGCGTCGGTGCCAGCGTCGGCGTGACAGTAGGCGTCGGCGCGGAGGAAGGCGAAGGACCAGGCTCGTCGCCGCCTCCGCCCGCAGGAGCGGCTGGCAAGGTGCGGCCCGTCGCGGCTTTTCGCTCGCTGCGGACGCCAGCGCCGTTTTCCGTCCACAGCTCGACCTCGACGCTCGTGTCCGCCGGCAGGCCGCTCAGGCGGAACTCCCGATCCTTGCCGCGGTAAAGCTCCTTCCCGCCGGAAGCGAGCACGAACCATTCATTGGCGGAAGCGAGCGTCCAGCGGACGAGGATCTCGCTCTCGCTGGCGTGGACGGCTTCGACGGCGAAGTCCCCGCGCGGAAGCGTCTCGAACGCCGGCACGGCCGCGCGCGCGCCTTCGCCAACCTCGTTGACGGGCGCGACGGCCAGCCGGTCGTACGTCCTGGCGCTCTCGAGCCCGTCCAGCCGGACCTCGGTCCCCTCGGCGGTCAGCAGCGGCCGATCGTCCGCGTAGACGACATAGGAGATCGCATAGGGAGCGGCCTTCCAGGAGAGAAGGGCGCTGCCTGCAGCGACTTCGCCGACGGTCGGCGGCTCGGGCAGCGCGTCCGGCCGCGACGCTATCACTTCGACCGAGACGGCATCCGACTCGCTGGCCGAGTAGGCGTCATTGCCTTCATAAGAAGCGGTGAAGGTATGGAGGCCGGGCGGAAGCTCGGAGACGTCCAGCGCGGCCTGGCCCTCGGACAGCGGAATTCGCCCAAGCTCGTCCTCGCCGCTGCGGAACGCGACGAATCCGGCTGCCGTGCCGCCATCGGGACTGCCGACCTCCGCCGTCAGCTTCACGGACTCTCCGCGCAGGACGGAGCCGCTGCCGGCCGTCAGGACGGTCTCGGTTCCACGAAGCTCGACGATCTGCAGCAACGGGAACGAGGTGCTGGGCGCGTGGAGCTCGTCGCCCTTGTAGCTCGCGAGGATCGGATGCCATCCGGCGGCCAGGTCGGAGACGTCCAGCGCAGCCGCGCCGTCGACGACCGGAGCCGTGCCCAGGAGCTCGTCTCCCTTCATGAAGTCGACCTCGCCGGTCGGCGCGCTGCCGTCCGAGGCGGACACCATCGCCAGCAGCTGCGTCTCGTCTCCTTGCAGCGACGGATTGTTCGACGAAGCCGCGGCGGTGGAGGTGCGGATCTTCGCGACGGCAAAGGACAGCGGGGCGGAGCGGGTCTCTCCGTAAAGGGAGTCTCCGGAATAGACGGCGGTGATGTCATGCGTGCCGATCGCAAGCTCCGCTGTCGTCAGGCTGGCCGCAGCCGGCGGCTGCACCAGCTCGTCCCATCCCATCGTGACGGAGTAGCTGTCCTGTCCCCAGAACGTCGCCGTCCGGTTCTCCTTGTCGATGGTGATCTGCCACAGATAGCGCGCGCCCGGCTTGTTCCACGTCCGCAGCAGGTTGCCGGAAGCGTCGTAGGCGGCGATGGCGAACGCGTTGCTGTTGTCGAAATAGCTGAACGCCCAATACGTGTATCCGCCCCATTGCAGCACCGGGCATGTCGCGAACGAATGGCTGTTCGGCCCGGCGACGCAGTTGCGGCCGGAGCCTTCCGGCGGCCGGACGCTGCCGCTGGCCGTCGCGACGGCGGGCTCGGGCTTGGACAGCGGCACGGTGCCGAGAGGCGAGTCGCCGTCCAGGAAGGTGATGGAGCCGGTCGGCTGCGCTTCTTCGGCGCCTGCGCCGGACGCCGTGGCCGTGAATGTGACCGTCTCGCCGAAGGAAGAGGAGGCGACGCTCGCCGAGAGCGCGACGGCCGGCGCTCCTTCGGCGCGGCTGACGCCGATGTCTTGCAGTAGAGTGAATGCGGCCAACGCCGCCGCCACGACCGCTCGCAGCCGAGCCGATCGTGCGGGATGATTCCACTTGAACAACAGGATGTCCCCTTTATCGTGAATTTGCCTTGCCGCTTGCTGCGCGGATGCGTCGGGGCGATGCCGCCTTTCGTCCGCGCTTTTCATGCTATCGCAGCTGGCTCTGCAGCAAACTGAAAAGAAAGCGCTTCATGTCAGGTTCGGCGCTGAAAAAGCGGTGTCAGAGTTGACTTATATACCCCCAGGGGGTATATTGAAGAGGAAGAAGGCAACCCTATTACCTGCTCGGATCCGAGCCGAAGGAGAAGTTGAGATGAAAACCGAAACGCTGCAAGTGAAGGGCATGTCCTGCGGCCACTGCGTGAGCTCGGTCGAGTCCGCCGTCAAGGAAGCCGGAGGAGCGGCCAAGGTCGATCTGTCCGCAGGCAAGGTGACGGTCGAGTTCGACGAGGCGAAGCTCTCGCTGCAATCCATCAAGGAAGCGATCGAGGAGCAGGGCTACGACGTCGTCTGATGGCGTCGGTGCTGATCGTCGACGATGAGCCGCTGATCCGGGAGTCGCTCGCCTCCTATTTGCAGCGGGAAGGATATGAGACCTCCGAGGCCGCGAGCGGCGCGGAGGCTCTTCGTCATGTCCGCGAGGGCCGGTTCGATCTCGTCGTGCTCGATCTGATGCTGCCGGACGGCAGCGGCGAGGAGGCGTGCCGGGACATCCGCCGCTTCAGCCCGGTGCCGGTGCTGATGTTGACGGCCAAGTCCTCGGCCGAAAGCCGACTGCGCGGACTGGCGCTAGGCGCGGACGATTATGTCGCCAAGCCGTTCGATCCGCGCGAGATCGTCGCCCGCATCCGCGCGATTCTGAGGCGGGCCGATCCCGGCTCGCTGCTGGCGGAGCGGCTGAGCTTCCGCGGCGGACTGCTGGAGCTGGACGCGCTGTCCGGCGAGGCGCGCTGCGCCGGACGGACGGTCATGCTTACGCCAGCGGAGCAGCGGCTGCTGCAGGCGCTCGCCCGGCGGCCGCGCCGCGTGTTCGCCCGCGACGAGCTGGCGGAGCTTGCGCTCGGACCGGATTACGAGGGCGACGTCCGCACGATCGACCAGCATGTCAAGAACATCCGGCAGAAGCTGGAGCCGCCTGCCGGAGAGCCGCCGTTCATCGAGACGGTGTACGGGCGGGGCTATCGCTTCGGGGGCGAGCCGTGAGCGGCCGCCGAAGCGACGGCGGCCGGCCGGCGCGCTGGAGCGGATGGCGGGCGCTGCGCCGAGGGGCGGCCGCCCGCGCGCTCGGCAGCGGGAGCCTGCGCGGCCGGCTGACGCTGCTGCTGCTCGGCTTCGCGGCGCTCGTGCTGCTGCTGTTCGCCGGAACGGTGCTGGCCGGGCTGCATCTGCATGTCGCCATGTACGAGCGGGAGCTGCGGCTGGCGCGCCATGCGGCGGAGGCGTCGCTGAGCGGCCATCTGGAGCGGGCGATCGCCGAGTCGGTGCTCTGGACGCTGCTCGGCTCGGTGCTGATCGCCGCCGCGATCGCTTATGCCGCCGCCGGCCGGCTGGCGCTGCCGCTCGTACGGATGAAGGAGGCCGCCGCCGACATGGAGCGAGGCGCGTATTCCGCCCGCGTGCAGGCGGCCGGGCCGGCCGAGCTGGCGGAGCTCGCCGCCTCGATGAACGGGCTGGCCGCCCGGCTGCAGGAGCAGGAGCGGCTGCGGCGCAGCATGAGCGAGAACATCGCGCATGAGCTGCGCACGCCGCTTGCCGCTCTCGGCGCCTCCCTGCGCGCGATGGAGGACGGGGTGTGGGAGGCGACGCCGGAGCGGCTGGCCGCCAGCTATGGGGAGGTCAGGCGGCTGGGCCGTCTGGTCGAGGAGCTGGAGGAGCTCGGCGGCTACGGGCGGCCGGAGTTCCGGCTGGAGCCGTCGCTCCAGTCCGCGGGCCGGCTGCTCGCGGAAGCGGCGGCGAGCTTCGAGGCGCGCTGCGGCGCGGCGGGGATCGAGCTGCGGCTGGAGCCGGTCCCTCAGGCCTGGTCGGTCGTCGCCGATGCGGGCCGGATCGGGCAGATCCTGCACAACCTGCTCGACAACGCGGTCAAGCACACGCCTCCGGGCGGGGCCATCGCGCTGCGGGCCGAAAAGAGCAAGCGTTTGCTGGCGCTCATCGTCGAGGATGACGGCTGCGGCATCCCTGAGGAGGAGCTGCCGTTCGTGTTCGAGCGCTTTTACCGCGCGGATCGCTCTCGCCGGCGCTCGCCGCAGGCGCCGGACGGCGCCTCGGGCCTTGGCCTCGCGATCGCGCGCCAGTTCGCTGAGGCGCATGGCGGCTCGCTGCGCGCGGAGCGCTCCGCAGCCGGCGGCGCCCGGCTGAAGCTGGAGCTGCCGCTGCCGGAGCGCTCCGGCGCCGGGCGTACGGCTGATTTCTGGCCGCCTGGTTCGCGCGGGGATTTCCAGCCATAAGGTCAGTCGAGATAAAAAAGCCAGCCTCATGGGCTGGCTTTTTGTTGCGATTTCAGCTCTGCGGACAAGTCCGCTGCGGCTTAGGACGATTCCTCTTGCGTGGCAATCCACCACGTGTTTCCGGCAGGATCCTTCACTCCTGCACGTCGATCGGGATCTCCTTCTTTGCGGGTCGGCTCCATGATTGATTTACCGCCGGCATGAACGGCACGCTGATAAGCGCTTTTGACATCCTCTACATAAAGATGCAATTGAGCGACCGTTGCACTCCAAGCAGGGGTGGCTTCTCCAAGCATAACAACCGTATCTTCGATCTGCAGTTCGACATGCATGATCGAACCATCCGGCCTATAAAAACGTCTTAGCTCGTTTGCGTCGAACGCTTCCTGCAAAAAATGGATTGCACGCTCTGCGCTGGGCACTACCAAATAGGGGGAAACGCTCGAATATCCTTTCGGCTTCCATGCGTTAGACATGTTCGTGCCTCCTGTTTAAACAAATGACGTTCAAGGGCAAGAAATCCAACCGCTCAGGCTGTCGAAATACTGGCAAGGCTGGGTTGAAGAGATGGAGCCAGCCGTTTTTTTCAGCGTACTCCATCACGGCGGGATTGGCAATGCGGCAGTCGAAGGAGCCGCTGGCGATTTCTACCCGGCTTTGTCGAAAATGCCGAAGGCCGAAGAAGAGGCGTTTTCTTCGTCCAGAGAAATTCGCTCGCGCCGCGAGAGCGAGCTCGTGCCGTTGCATGTTGTCGCGATTTCGCACCCTCGATGTCCGATTCCGATAGTCCCCGCGCTTGTTGTGCTGTGCTACAGTAGAGGCATGGACGCGAAGTCCGAGATTATCGAACCGGGAGGAACTCTGACATGACCCAAACGCTCCGAGTCGGCATCATCGGCTGTGGCGGCATCGCAAACGGCAAGCACTTGCCCGCGCTCAGCCAGAACAAGCACGTCGTGCTCGCCGCTTTCTGCGATATCGAGGTGGACAAAGCCCGCGACGCCGCGGAGAAGTACGGCATCGAGGGAGCCGGCGTCTACGCCGACTACCGCGAGCTGCTCAAGGACGGAAGCCTCGACGTCATCCACGTCTGCACGCCGAACGACTCTCATGCGCCGATCTCGATCGCCTCGCTCGAGGCGGGCAAGCATGTCATGTGCGAGAAGCCGATGGCCAAGACGGCGGCGGAAGCCCGCGCGATGCTGGACGCCGCGAAGCGTACCGGCAAAAAGCTGACGATCGGCTACAACAACCGCTTCCGTAGCGACAGCCAGCATCTCAAAAAGGTGTGCGAGGCAGGGGAGCTGGGCGACATCTACTATGCCCGCGCCCATGCGATCCGCCGCCGCGCGGTGCCGACCTGGGGCGTCTTCCTCGACGAGGAGAAGCAGGGCGGAGGTCCGCTCATCGACATCGGCACGCATGCGCTCGACCTGACGCTGTGGATGATGGACAACTACAAGCCGGTGTCCGTGACGGGCTCGGTGTACCACAAGCTCGGCTCCAAGGAGAACGCGGCCAACGCTTGGGGACCATGGGACCCGGCCAAGTTCACGGTCGAGGACTCCGCGATGGGCTTCATCAAGATGGAGAACGGCGCGACGATCACGCTCGAGGCGAGCTGGGCGCTCAACACGCTGGACATCGACGAGGCCAAATGCTCGCTCAGCGGCACGGAGGGCGGCGCGGACATGAAGGGCGGCCTGCGCATCAACGGCGAGGAGAACAGCCGCCTGTTCGTCAAGGAAATCGACCTGAACGCCGGCGGCGTCGCGTTCTACAGCGGCAGCAGCGCGCGCGACATCGACGTCGAGTGCGCGGCCTGGATCGACGCGATCCTGCAGGACAAAGACCCTGTCGTGCTGCCGGAGCAGGCGCTCGTCGTGACCGAGATCCTCGAGGCAATCTACGAGTCGGCCCGTACGGGCAAGACGGTGTATCTGAATCAGGATCAGCCCGCTGCGGTCTGATCGGAGAATAAAAAAAGGACCATTCCCGTCAAGCTATGACGGGGATGGTCCTTTTTACATGCTAAATCCATGCAAATTGACGATGCTGATTAGCGTCAGCGTTTTTCCATTTTGATATTCCTATCAAGAAGCTGACTAAACAGCAGTTGTAACTTTTTGAGTCTAACATCTATAAAGATGAGTAATCCGTTGCTATGGGGTTCCGCAACTGCCACGACAAACGGCAGCTATTTTCTTGTAGCGGATATTCACTGTAGCAGATGAACAAAAGCGGTAATTTCCTAATCACAATCATTAACTCACAAACTCCAAACACAACAGTGAATCACATCACTTCCTTATCTATACAAATGATTCCCAAAAAGTATAATGAGCTTATTACTTGTCCGGGGGTGTTCAAATCAATGAAGGCTTCTTCCGAGTTTATAAAGCAGTTGGAGATAATGTTCGAGCAATATGAGAAAGAGGTTTTGGAAAAGCAATGTGAAGGTATTCTTGAGGAAAAGACAGTTAAAACGTACCTTCTCCACTCTAACAACTTTGTCAGATGGTGTCGAAATGATTTCGTGCCTGGGGTAAGGAAAGCCAAGGTGAAATGATGAAGTTTGAACTAAGGAAAGAAATACTGATGCTAATCGACTCAAAGCGTGAAGACGATTATTGGGACTTCAAAGTGAAGTATCATAGTAATTCGGCTAATCTGTTACACGATATTATTTGCATGGCGAATAATCGTGTAGACAGAGATGCCTACATTATATTTGGAGTAGTTGACGGGACATACGAGGTCGTTGGGGTTAAGGACGATGAAAATCGAAGGACTCAGCAACATATGATTGATTTTTTAAAGGATAAGAAGTTCGTTTCAGGTATTCGACCTAGAGTTGAAGTACGTAACTTCATTATCTCTGGTTTGGAAGTTGATGTGTTGGTCATAAAGAATAGTACTGACACTCCGTATTATCTAACCGAAGATTATAAGGATCAAGGAAGAATAGTTCGTGCTAATCACATCTACACAAGGGTGGGCGACACTAATACCGATATTAATCGTAGCGCGGATATTAATAATGTCGAGTATTTATGGAAGAAACGATTCCTATTGACCAGATCTCCATTGGAACAAGTCCTTAAGCGACTTGAAAATAAGAGCGAATGGAAAAATGGTGAAGGCGGCTATTACAACTGCATTAAACCTGAATTCACAATCACTATTAATAATGAAGATGACGAATATGACAGGCGCATACCTGAGTTCTACTCATATGCATTGATAAATTCATCTACAATGTATCGAGAACTCAGAATCAAATACTTTAACACGCAGCTATTCAATGACTTAATTGTCATACTTGATGGTGGCAGGTACAGCACACCTGCTCCAAAGTGGGCGTTCCTCAATTTTGGAGAACACAAGGTGCATGCAGATTATCCATTTAAATATTTCACGATGGATAGCGCGTCGTATAAACTGAACGAGTTTCTTTACAATGAAGAAGATCAGGAAGAGGCCCACGTTCGAAGAAGATTTTTTGAGGTTGTTCTGTTGTTTAATGATGAACTTGAGAAGGAAACTTTCTTAGAATATGTCCACCATTACGAGGATGACTTTATCAATAAACTAAATACTTGTGATGATTATTTCTCGGTTGATGTAGATACAGATCATCATCGGGATCATATTGTAGAGCGTTTGAAAACGGGTAAAGTGTTGAATCAGATGCTTTTGGATTTTCGATTTAGATGGGGGTATTTATGAGCGATCCTTATCATCGCGAGTCCGAACTTAAGGAGCGCTTCAACCGATTTGTCACGGACAAAATAACCGGCAATTCCGAAGATTACTATTCAAAATTGTCGATTGAAGACTTTGAAGATATTAAGACTACACTCAGAGACATTCATAATATTATTACTTACAGAACCACAGTCCGCTTCATTGAATGGTTAGTGAACGCTTCCCTTACGTCAGGGAAAATTATCAAGTTTATTTGGATCAAGTATTAAACATCAAGCCAAGCGACAATGGTTATGACCTTGTAGTCACAGGGGATATTAATGTTTTAGCTGAGATAAAATGTAATAAGCCGATTAATAATGGATTTAAGTTTGGTGCTCAACAGAAAACGGGTCTTATTAAGGATATCACTGGGTTGCTTGAAGGTAAGTCCAAAGTGAAGTCGGTCAATCCGGCTGAGGCGCTCAAGTTTTTGGTGATCTATGATTTCGGTGACCATACATTACTCGCCGTGCAGCACCTGATCAAGAACCTTCCGGCTTACCTGAAGGGTAAAGTTTTTCTTTATAAAGAAGAAATAGCATTGGACAAAGACAAGGTATATATCGTGTTTATTAAGTGACACAAATTGGAGAGTTCATAATGACAAAAATTGAGTTGTAGTTGTTTCTATGGACTATTTTAAGCAGTAAAGTCAGGAAGAGCACATTTTTAACTGAATTCCGGCGATGGGATTCATCCCGAGAGCTGGCATCAAGTTTCACATAATTTCGACGCGGCAAGGCTTGACTTGGAGAGGACTCCAGGAGGTAGACTTTCCATAGGCTGGCCACTATGAATCCGAAGGAGCGCTGCAACGAATGGACTACGTGAAGCTGGGAAAGACCGGATTGGACGTCTCGCGGATCTGCTTGGGCTGCATGGGCTTCGGCGACGCGACGCGCTGGACGCATCCGTGGGTGCTGGACGAGGAGCGGAGCCGGGAAGTGATCCGGCAGGCGCTGGAGCTCGGCATCAACTTCTTCGACACGGCGAATGTCTACTCGGCCGGCACGAGCGAGGAATATCTCGGACGCGCGCTGCGGGATTACGCGAACCGGGATGAGGTCGTGATCGCGACGAAGGTGCATTTCCGCATGCACGACGGTCCGAACGGGGCCGGGCTGTCCCGCAAGGCGATCCTGAGCGAGATCGACAAGAGCCTGAGCCGGCTGGGCACGGACTATGTGGACTTGTACCAGATCCACCGCTGGGACTACGACACGCCGATCGAGGAGACGATGGAGGCTCTGCATGACGTCGTCAAGGCAGGCAAGGCGCGCTACATCGGCGCTTCCGCGATGTTCGCCTGGCAGTTCCAGAAGGCGCTGCATGTGGCCGAGAAACGGGGATGGACGAAGTTCGTCTCCATGCAGAACCATTACAACCTCATCTATCGCGAGGAGGAGCGAGAGATGCTGCCGCTATGCCGGGAGGAGGGCATCGGCGTCATTCCTTACAGCCCGCTCGCGGGCGGACGGCTGACGCGCGGCCGGGAGGAGTCGACGCTCCGCTCGGAGACGGATCAGGTGCAGAAGTCGAAATACGACCGCATGGCCGAAGCCGATCAGGCGATCGTCGATCGCCTCGCCGCCATCGCCGAGCAGCGGGAAGCTCCTCGCGCTCAGGTCGCGCTCGCTTGGCTGCTGCAGCAGTCGCCGGTATCCGCTCCGATCGTCGGCGCGACGAAGGCCGCCCATCTCGAAACGGCCGTGGCCGCGCTGTCGGTCCAGCTGACGCCGGAGGAAGCCGCTGCGCTCGAGGCGCCTTATGTGCCGCATCCGGTCGTCGGCCCGCAGTGATGCCGATGACCATATCGGAAGTGAGCGAGCGGTTCGGGCTGTCGCAGGATACGCTCCGCTATTACGAGCGCATCGGCTTGATTCCGCCGGTGCGCCGAAGCGCCAGCGGGATTCGGGACTATGGGGAAGAAGACTTGAAATGGATCGACTTCGTCAAGTGCATGCGGCAGAAAGCCGGCCTGCCGGTCGAGATGCTGATCGAATACCTGGCGCTGTTCCAGCAGGGAGACGGCACGCTGGATGCGCGCAAGACGCTGCTCGTCGAGCAGCGCGGCCGGCTGGCGGAGAAGATCGACGACATGACGAGCACGCTCCGGCGGCTCGACGACAAGATCGCCCGCTACGAGCAGACGATCGGCGGCAAGGAGCAGGCGCTGCGCGCGCCGTAATCCGGCACGCCGCCGATCGTTCCGTCCGCTTGGACGAGCGCTTGGAGAGAGGCAGGGACGAAAAAGGGACGAAACGGCGCAGGCGCCGTTTCGTCCCTTTCTATTGCGATCATTGCGGAACCCGATTCCTCCCTACAGCGAGGACATTCCGAGCAGGGCGCCGCCGACCAGGAAGATGATGCCGGGCAGCTTGTAGTAGCCCAACTCGCCGGACTCCGGATCGGGGTCTTCCCGGCGCAGCCAGTCGAGGGAGAGCCAGTAGAACGTACTCCACACCCGCTCGAAGCGCAGCATGCCCCAGCCGAGAACGAACAGCAGCACGGCGAGGCCAAACGGGATCGGCTGGCCGCGGCTTTCCTGAAAGTCCGGGTAGGCTGCCGTCAAGACGGCAGCAGGATGGAACCGCTCCGGAACGGTGCCGCCGCCGACGGGAGCTCCGTTCGCATAGGCAGCTGCGCCGGCATAGAACTCTCCTTTGGCGTCATAGGCCAGCAAAAGACCTTGCGCCAGCTCGACCCGGTAAGCCTCGCCCCCGGGATAGGCGATGCGGAACACCGCGTCGGCCATGGCAGGCGGCTTGCCCGCCTCGGCTACGAGCTCCTCGATGCGGAACTGGTAGCCGCCGGCCGTGACGACCCTCTCCGTGTCCGAGCCGGCTGCGACGACCGCTCCGGCCGCGCTGCCCGTCACCGGCGCGTACCGCCTCGTCTCTCCGGCAGCCGACTCCAGCTTGTAGAGGGTGCCGTCCAGCTCGAAGACGCGCGCGGAGAAATGCTTCGTCGCCAGGACGCATACGGCCAGCAGCAGCAGCCCCAGCACGGCGTCGCGAATCCATCTCTTCCGCCGGCTCGCGCGGACATCCTCCGGATGCTCCGGCTCGTACTCGTCCCGCCATTTCAGCGTCAACGGTCAGGCTCCTTTCTTGCCCTTCTAGCTCTTGAGCGGAGGCATCGGCTGGAACACCATCGTGATCGGCAGGTTGCTGCCGGAGGCGATCATGTACTTGAGCTCGACCGTCTCCGGGCTGTCGCCGGAGCGGTGCAGCACGGCCGCCTCGCTGGAGTTCTTGAGCTGCTCGTTGTTCGTCACCGGCACGATCTGGCCGTTGACGATGAACGCTCCCGCATATAGGCCGCCGCGCGGATTGAGGTAGATGACCGTGCGCGGGGCGAGCGTGACCGTCATTTTGTACAGCACGCCGAAGTTGCCCCGGTTGAGCTGCAGCGAGCCGTCGGAGTTGTCGTAGCCGTCGAGGTACGGATCGAGCTTGTTGTCGCCGAGCACGACGCGCTCCGCCTTGCCGCCTTCGCCGAGCATGCCGTCGATGTGGATGTCGCGCGTCGTGTTGTTGAACGAGCCGCGCGTGTGGGTGCCGTCCGCCGGCAGCAGCGAGAGCTGGTCGAGCGCGGCGATCGGCTCGCGGCCGTCCCGCACGACGACGACGCGGAAGCGCAGCGTGCGGTCGGCGGTGACGTCCGCGTAGGCGGAGTACACCATGCCCGGCTTGATCGCATTTTGCGAGATTTCGTTCAGCACGAGCTTCGTCTCGCCCGCCTTGATGTCCGTGTACGTCTGCGGTCCATTGGCGTTGACGGCGGTCAGATAGCGGATCGTCGACAGCTTGCCGGTGCGGATCTCGGACGGGTCGGGGCCGCCGGTGCCGGTCGCGCCGACGCCGAAGCGCGCCGTCTGGTAGCCCTCGTTGGTGACGGCCAGATACATGCGCACGTTGCCGGACATGTTGTTCTTGTTGTGGAACAGCAGCCGCACCTTGCCGTCGAACTGGTCGTCGAAGACGATGCCTTCCTCGTTCCAGATCTCCGGGCTGTTGCTGCGGATCATCTTGGACGGCTCGGAGTCGAAGTCGTAGCTGCGCGTCGGGATGCTGTACACCTGATCGCCGTCTACGCGGATCTTCTCGCCCGGCTGAGCGAACAGCAGGCCGAATTCATTCTCCGTGTAGAGGATCTCGTCGGTGACGGAGATCGTCTTGCTGACGGTCGACGTCAGTCCCTGCGCATCGGTGACGGAGAGCGTGACCGTATGGTCTCCGGGCGAGAAGAAGGCGTCCTGCTTGCCCGTCCACTTCGTCTTGGCGGGATCGATCGCGTTGTTGTCGTCGCTGCTCAGATCCGTGTAGGCGATCTTCTCGCCTTGGCGGTAGACCGGCTTGTCGGTCGTGAAGTCGGCGACCGGCGGCTGGTTGACCGCGAGCACCTGCACCGTGACGGTGAACGGCTCGCTCCAGTTGCCGTCCGCATCCTGCGCGCGCCGAGTCACCGTATACGTGCCCGGCTCGACGAAGACGTCCTGGCGTCCCGTCCATTCTTCATTCAGCAGCGGCGCTCCGGACGGCGAGGCGTACTGGTCGACGTAGGTCACCGGATCGCCGGCATAGATGACGGCAGGCTGCACCTGGAAGCCTGCGGTCGGCGCCTGCTGCTCCGTCCAGCGGAGCAGGATCTGCTTGCCGCTGAAGCTGATGCTGCTGCCGCTGATCTTGGCCCAGGTGCGGATCGGAATCATGAGCGAGCCTTTTTCGGAGTAGCTCGCCGCCTCGCCGGTCCATTTGGTCCCGTCGACCCAGATGTCCTTCGTATTCATCCGGAAGCGGATCTCGCCGCTCGGCGTCTTGGCGATCGATTCCTTGGCCTTGGCGTCGTAGGACGTCTTGTAGCCGTACAACTGGGCGAGCGTGCTGAACGCCGCGTAGCTGACGTCGTTCTTGATCGTCAGCGGCTGCACCGCCGTAATCGCCGCGCCGTCCTTGTCCATCTGCTTGCTTCCTTTGGTCAGCGTGATCGTGTTGACTCCCGGCTCGGCGCTCGCTTCGCCGGCGGCTCCGTAGAGCGGCGCGGCGGCAAGGCTGAGCAGGGCCAGGCTTTTCCACCATTTCATGAACGTGAACGACTCCTTTTCGCTTCCTGCATGCAGGGTGATTCCCCGTGAAACTCCCGTAACTAAGAACGCGCCCGGACTGGAAAAGTTGCGCCGAAGGAGGGAAATGTTCCCGGATGCGGGAGGCGTCACAGGCCGAGCTTCAGCGCGGCCAAGCCGAGATGCTCCTTGAGCGCCGCC
The DNA here is from genome assembly GCF_037965485.1 of Paenibacillus sp. FSL W8-1187. Classification (NCBI taxonomy): domain Bacteria; kingdom Bacillati; phylum Bacillota; class Bacilli; order Caryophanales; family Paenibacillaceae; genus Paenibacillus; species Paenibacillus sp. FSL W8-1187. Next base: position 3,634,654 of record NZ_CP150181.1, on the reverse strand, counting down.
TGGCTGAGCGCGAGCGCGGCGCCGGAGGGCAGCAGCTTGCTCCAGTACCAGCGAGGCTGGACCGGAGCCGCATAATCGACCGGATAGGGAAGAGGCTCGAGGCCGGCCTTGCGGAACTGCTCCAGGGCGCGGGGCAGATGGAGCGCGCTCGTCAGCAGCACCGGCCGGCTCAGGCCGCGCTCGTCCAGGAGGCGGCGCGTCAGCCGCGCATTCTGCTCCGTATTGAGCGAGCGGTTCTCCAGCAGGATGCGGTCCGGGGGCAAGCCGAGCTCCCGCAGCTGGCGGCCGGCGATGTCGGCCTCGTTGCCGCTGTCCGGGTACACCTGGCCGCCGCTGAACAGCACCGGCAGCCCGGTCGAGCGCGACAGCCGGACCGCGGCGAGCAGCCGCGCCTCGGCGGTGGCGGACATGTTGCCGAGGCCGCCGACATCCGGCGTATCCGGCACCGCGCCCGCCCCGAGCACGACGATGACGTCGCCCGCCGTCTCGTTCAGGGCGGGCTGCGGATAGCGCTGCTCGAGGCTGCGCGCCAGTCCGTCGGCGACCCAGGGGGAGGAGAGCGCATAGAGCAGCAGCAGCGCCGCGAGCGGAAGCGCCGCCCAGCGGCGGTCTCGCCGCAGCATGCGCCACGAGGCGGCGCCGAGCAGCAGCAGGAACAGGCCGGGCGGCAGCAGGAAGCTATAGATGGCTTTAATGAAGTAGATCAACCAGGCACCTCCAGCTGTAGCGATCGGTTCGTTTCTTTTATCATCGAGGAGCGGGCGCTCGGGCGCAAGCCCTTCGTTTCTTGCAGTCTCGCGGTGATGAGGTGCATTGACACCATTTTCGGGTACCTTTAAAATAAGTTGTTTGGTAACCGGGGTATGCTTTTTCGGTTCCTTTCGCAATCTAAAATTCATGCAAGCCGCTATAGACAAATGATAGGTCAGACTCTATAATACCACTTAAATCACTTGGTTTTGTAGGAATATTGACGGGCGGTGTTGTGCAGGAGGGATTAACCTGATCGAGTTGCAGCATGTCACCAAGATCTACAAGGGACGCGGAGGCACGGTCGACGCTGTCAAGGACGTCTCGCTCAAGGTGGAGCCGGGAGAAATCTACGGCATCATCGGCCATTCCGGCGCGGGCAAGAGCTCGCTGATCCGCTGCATGAACCTGCTGGAGCGTCCGAGCTCCGGCAAGGTGCTGTTCGGCGGCCGGGAGCTGACGTCGCTCAAGGAGCGCGAGCTGCAGGCGGAGCGCCGGCGGATCGGCATGATCTTCCAGCATTTCAACCTGCTGACGAGCGCCACGGTGCGCGAGAACATCGCGTTCCCGCTCGTGCTGGCGGGCCAAAGCAAGCGCAGGCAGGCGGCGCGCGTGGACGAGCTGCTGGAGCTCGTCGGGCTGCAGGCGCACGGAGACAAATATCCGGCGCAGCTGTCCGGCGGGCAGAAGCAGCGCGTCGGCATCGCGCGGGCGCTGGCGGCCGAGCCGGCCGTGCTGCTGTGCGACGAGGCGACCTCGGCGCTCGACCCGCAGACGACGAGCTCGATCCTCTCGCTGCTGCTGAGCATCAACGAGAAGCTGGGGCTGACGATTATACTCATCACTCATGAGATGCAGGTCATCCGCTCGATCTGCGACCGCGTCGCCGTCATGGACGCCGGACGCGTCGTCGAGGAAGGGCCGGTGCTGGACGTGTTCCTGCGTCCTGCGCATGGCGTGACCAAGCAGTTCGCGGACGAGCTGTCCGAGCTCGAGGGCGGCGCTCCGCTGCCGCGGCGGGCCGGATCGAAGCTGGTGCGGCTGCACTTCGTCGGCGAGGAGACGTATGAGCCGGTGCTGTTCGAGGCGGTCAAAGGCAGCGCGGTCCAATGCGCCATCCTGCAAGGAACGGTGTCGCGGATGAAGCATACGCCGTACGGCCAGCTGCTCGTCGAGCTGAGCGGCAGCCCGTCCGACATCGACGGGGCGATCGCCTCCCTGCGGAGCAGCGGCATCGACGCGGAGGTGCTGCCATGAGCGGGAACCTCAGCGCGCTGCGCTCTACCGGGATGGACTGGAGCCGCATCGATCCGGCCGAGATCTGGACCGCCACGCAGGACACCTTGTCGATGCTCGGCCTGTCGCTCGTGTTCACGATCGCGCTCGGCCTCGTCATCGGCGTCCTGCTCTATCTGACGTCCAGCCGCCAGCTGCTCTATCTTCCGGTCGTCTACTCGTTCTTGTCCCTCGTCGTCAATATTCTGCGCTCGGTGCCGTTCATCATCCTGATGATCGCCGTCATGCCGCTCACCAAGGAGATCGCCGGCACGACGATCGGCGTCGCCGGCACGATTCCGCCGCTCGTCATCGGCGCCGCGCCGTTTTTCGGCCGGCTCGTCGAGACGGCGCTGCGCGAGATCGACCGCGGCATCATCGAGGCCGCCCAGGCGATGGGCGCGTCCAAATGGGACATCGTGCGGCGGGTGCTGCTGCGCGAATCCCGGCCCGGCCTGCTGGCGGCCGTCACCGTGACGGCGATTACGCTCGTCTCGTACACCGCGATGGCGGGCGTCGTCGGCGGCGGCGGACTCGGGGATCTGGCGATCCGCTACGGCTACCAGAGGTATCAGACCGAGGTCATGATCGTCGCGGTCGTCGTGCTCATCCTTTTGGTCCAGCTGCTGCAGATGCTCGGCGACTGGCTGGTGCGCAAGATCAGCCGCAAGTGAACCTAGCTATACGATTTTTATTATAGAGAGAACCTACAGGAGGGTTAACCATGAACAAATGGCTCAAAGGAATCACCGTCGCGGCGCTGGCCGTATCGCTCGCTGCTTGCGGCGCCAAAAACGAAGGCAACAACGCTCCGGCTGACAACGCTGCGAACAGCGGCGGCGCGGCTGCCGAGCCGGTCACGCTGACCGTCGGAGCGACCGCGGTTCCGCATGCCGAGATCCTGAACCACGTCAAGGATCAGCTGGCCAAGGAAGGCGTCGACCTCGTCGTGAAGGAGTTCACCGAATACGTGCAGCCGAACGTTCAGCTGTATGAAAAGCAGCTCGACGCGAACTTCTTCCAGCATGTGCCTTACCTCGACGATCAGAACAAAGAGCGCGGCTATGACCTCGTGAAGGTCGTGAACGTGCATGTCGAGCCGATGGGCGCCTACTCCGACAAGATCAAGTCCGTCGACGAGCTTCAGGACGGCGCGACCGTAGCGATCCCGAACGACGCGACGAACGGCGGCCGCGCGCTGGCGCTGCTGGCCGAGAACGGCCTGATCACGCTCAAGGAAGGCGTCGGCATCGCCGCGACGGTGAAGGACGTGACCGAGAACGCGAAGAACCTCAAGTTCAAGGAGCTGGAAGCCGCGACGCTGCCGCGCGTGCTCGGCGAAGTCGATCTGGCCGTCATCAACACGAACTATGCGCTCGAAGCCGACCTGAACCCGACGGCGGATGCCCTCTTCATCGAGAGCAAGGACTCCCCGTACGCCAACATCCTCGTCGCCCGTCCGGACAACAAGGACTCCGAGGCGATCCAGAAGCTGGCCAAGGCGCTCAACAGCGAAGAAGTGAAAACCTTCATCGACGAGACGTACAAAGGCGCGATCGTCGCTGCATTCTAAACGCACATAATAGGAAAGGCCGTTCCCGGAAGTCCGGGAGCGGCCTTTTTTGACATTATGGGTAGCCTTGGCCCCGCGTGCCGGGGAGCCTGCACGTCAGTGGTAAAAATACCACTGGTGGAAGCGCTGCGGCGGAAAAGGCGCCCGTTAGTGGTAAAAGTACCACTGGTGGGGGCGCTGAGGCGGGATTGGCGTAGCAAAAGACCGCTGACGCTTCTCCGAACGGCAGCGGCCCGCTCTGCTTGATTGGCCTGATCGTACTCCGCGTTCAGCCGGAGACGATAGAGATTGCAATGGCCTCAGGCGAGGCGATCAAGCCGTCAGCGAGGTTGAAACCGGATGCGAAGCGGACGGGGGCTCGTGGAGAAGCGGCAGCGGTTCCCTTGGAGGCCGGATTCCTTCCGTTTTGGAAAAATAGAATCAAAGGAATCTGGGCTCCAGGGAGATCGGAACGAGTCCCCGCGCCGCGAAGCGAATGCCGGTTTCGGTGCCGCTCCGCGAAGCGAATACCGGTTTCGAGTCCCCGCGCCGCGAAGCGAATGCCGGTTTCGGTGCCCGCGCCGCGAAGCGAATACTGGTTTCGAATGCCCGCGCGTGTCGATGCTCGCTCCGGTCCCGCTTTTCCGGTCGTCCGCCGAATGTAATCGTCCGCCAGCAGCGCCGTCAGAGCGTCGGCAGAGCCGCCTCCGCTCCGGCAGCGGAGCCGCTCGTCCGGCGCAGCATGGCGCGTGCGATCCAGACGCCGGCCGCGCCGGCCTGGGCGAGGCCGCGCGTGATGCCGGCTCCGTCGCCGCCGCAGTACAGGCCGGAAATCTCCGTCTCCAGGTCGTTCGTGAGCTTCGGACGGGCGGAGTAGAACTTCGCTTCGACGCCGTAGAACAGCGTATGCTCGGACGCGATGCCCGGCGTCACCTTTTCCAGCGCCTCGACCATCTCGATCAGGCTGCGCATCGTGTTGTAGGGCAGCACGAGGCCGAGATCGCCCGGCACCGCCTCATGCAGCGTCGGCTCCAGGAAGCCCTCGCGGATGCGGCTCGCGGTGGAGCGCCGTCCGCGCAGGATGTCGCCGTACTTCTGCACGATGACGCCGCCGCTCGACAGGTCGTTGGCCCGCTGGCAGATCTCGCGCGCGTACTCGTTCGGCTTGTCGAACGGCTCAGTGAAGCGGTGCGAGACGAGCAGCGCGAAGTTCGTGTTGGACGAGCCGAGCGCCGGATCCTTGTAGGAGTGGCCGTTAGCCGCCATGACGCCGCTGTGGTTCTCGACGACGACGTGGCCGGACGGATTGCTGCAGAACGTGCGCACGCGCGTGCCGACGGAAGTGTTGTAGATGAACTTGCCCTCGTACAGATGCTCGTTGATCTCGCGCATGACGACGTCGCTCGTCTCTACGCGCACGCCGACGTCGACCTGGTTGTTGTGCATCTTGAGGCGTCGGCGCTTCAGCACCTCGGTCAGCCAGGCGGAGCCGTCGCGGCCTGGGGCGACCATGACGACGTCGGCTTCATGCGTCTCGCCGCCGCGGATCGTAATGCCGGTCACGCGGTGCGCGCCGTTCTCCTTGACGGTGACGAGATCCTCGACCTCGGTCTTGAAGCGCATGTCGATGCGCGTCTGCAAGTAGTCGAAGATCGACTTCAGAATCGCGAGGTTCTGCTCCGTGCCCAGATGGCGCACCTCGGCGCGCAGCAGCTTGAGGCCGGCGGCGTAGCCGCGCTGCTCGATGTCGCGGATCGTATCGGTCGTCGGATCGGTGATTGCCGTCGTCGCTCCGTGCTCGAGGTTGATGCGGTCGACGTAGCGGATGAGCTCCAGCACTTGAGAAGGAGGCAGATAGTCCGTCAGCCAGCCGCCGAATTCGGTCGTGATGTTGAACTTGCCGTCGCTGTACGCGCCGGCGCCGCCGAAGCCGGCGGTGATCGAGCAGGCCGGCAGGCAGCCGGCGAATTCCTTCTTGCCCGCGGGCGGAGGACAGAGCTGGATCTTCTCTTCGAGAATTGGACAGCTGCGGCGGTCGATCGAGTGGCCCTTGTCGACGAGCAGCACCTTCAGCTGCGGCGCTTTGAGCGTGAGCTCGTAGCAGGCGAAGATTCCGGCCGGACCGGCTCCGACGACGATGACATCATATTTTCCCATGACCTTCATTCTCCTTTGGACGCAAAAATTCCCGGCTGCAAACGGGTATGCGAAAAGCAACCCGTTCGTAGCCAGGAATTTACGGTTCCTTGTAGAGACCCTCGGGCCGATTCCCGAGGATATACGAACGCGCCTATCGGCGACAGTTGATATCGTAGCTCAGGAAAACGGATGTGTCAACGGTGGGGATGAAAATCATTCGCCTATCAGTAGTTTGGAAGAGAGAATGTATAGGTTCCATCGAATAAAATGACCAAAATCCGAACGATGAATCGGCGGCGAGTCTCCAATCAAAGCCGGACGTCCGAAGCGGGCGGAAGCGAACGGAAGCGAATGGAAGCATGTGAAAACCAACGGAAACGCCCCTCGATCCAGGCCGTGGAACGGCCGGAACGAGGGGCGTTTAGGGAGATGGCGCTCGCTATAGCACGCGCGCGGCGGAGACGAATCGTTTCTGATAGCTGCTGTTGAAGCTGCTGATGACGACGCCGTTCACATTGGAGCCGATCGTATTATGGATGAACTTGCCGTCGCCTATGTAGATGCCCACATGGCTGATCTTCGAGGAAGAGCCGCTGCTGCTGCGGAAGAACATCAGATCGCCTTTGCGAAGGCTGTCCTTGCCGACCTTGACGCCTTGCTTGCTTTGCGCCGTCGAGCCCCATTTCAGGCTGACGCCTTCGGAAGCGAACACATATTTCGTAAACGAGGAGCAGTCGAAAACAAGCCGGGACGGCTGGTTCGCGCCATAGACGTACTTGACCTTGCCTCGCAGCGACTGGGCGAAGGCGATGATGCGGTCGGCTTTCGAACTGGCCGAGACGGATGCGGCTGCATCGTCAGCCGAAGCGCTTGCCGCCGATGTCGAGACGGACGATACTGCGGCGGTGCTGGCGGCGGCCGTAGAGGGCAGCGAGAGTCCGGCGACAAGCGTCGCGGCGGCCGTGACGACAAGCAGACGGCGAAGCATCGGATGGTGGTGATGGTTCATGTTGGAGCGCCTCCTTATGCGTTGTGGGCCGATTGTAGCATCGGAGGACGAGCCTGGGTATCCTTCTTAGAAGATCCTAATACAGGAAAATGAAGGCAAAAAAAGCCCGGTCCTGAGCAAGGACCGAGGCTTGGGGGAGAGCGAATTCAGGTTGAAAAGCCGAGCCGCCCGTCTGGCGGGCCGTCAGCCGCCCGTTTGTCAGCGGGCAGGTCCGGTCAGCTTGCCGCCGGCCGGCGAGCGCAGCCCGCTCGCGCCGCCATGCGGCTCGCTGATCGTGCCCGGCCGGCCGGCGCCGAGGCCTAGGGCGACGACAACGACGGAGACGAGCAGCAGCACGGCCAGCACCGGATTCCACGAGCCGGTCCGGTCATGGAGCGTGCCGAGCAGCACCGGGCCGAAAGCGGCGAGAAAATAGCCGATCGACTGGGCCATGCCCGACAGGCGGGCGGCTTCTGCCGCCGTGCGCGTGCGAAGGCCGAAAAACGTCAGCGCCAGCGAAATCGTGGCGCCTTGGCTCAAGCCGAGCAGCGTGATCCAGAGCAGCGACATCGACGCCGAGCCCCAAAGCAGCCCGGCATATCCGCTCAAGGAAAGGGCGCCGGCAATGCCGACGAGAGGCACCTGGGAGCGCATCCGGCTCGCCCAGACGGGAACGAAGAAGGAGGTAGGCAGACTGACCAGCTGCATCAGCGACAGCAGCCAGCCCGCCGACGCCGCGCTGAAGCCGCGCTCGTGAAACAGCACGGGCAGCCAGGTGATCGTCGCATAGAACGTGAGCGACTGCAGGCCCATATACAGCGTGATCCGCCAAGCGAGCGGCGAGCGCAGCATGCGCGCCGGAGACTGGGCCGGAGCGGCGGCAGTCACGCGCTTGGAGCTCAGGCTGACCGGCAGCCAGACCGCGAACGCCAGCGCGGCGAGCAGCGCCCAGAGCAGCAGCGAGCGGCTCCAGTCCCAGCCCGGCAATGCGGCGAGCGGCACCGACGCGCCGGAAGCGATCGCCGCGAAGACGCTCATCGTCACGGAGTAGGAGCCGGTCAGCAGTCCGATCTGTCCCGGGAAGTCGCGCTTGATGAGGCTCGGCAGCAGCACGTTGCTGACGGCGATCGCGAGCCCGAGCAGCGCGGTGCCCGCGAACAGCGCCTCCGTTCCAGGGAGCGCGCGGATCAGCATGCCGGCGAGCAGCAGCGCCAAGCCGTACAGCAGCGAGCGCTCGGAGCCGAGCTTTTCGGCCAGGCGGGGAGCCAGCAGCGACATCGCTCCGAAGGCGAGCAGCGGCAGCGAGGTAAGCAAGCCGGACATCTCGCTGCTCAGGCGATAATCCGTCGCGATCCGGTCGAGCAGCGGACCGACCGAGGTGATCGCGGCGCGCATGTTGGCGGCGATGAGCAGGATGCCGGCGACGGCAAGCCATGTCGGACGGCGTCCGGCAGGCGAGGAATGAGGAATCATGGATAAAGCCCTTCTTTCTGACATGCCTGTCATGACATAAGATGTAAGGTTATAAAACGGCCTGAAACGTACTATAGCGCATCTGGAGCTTTTCGTAAACGGCGGACAGGCTGTTCTATGCGAATGTAAAGCGGTGACGCGGTTGAAGAAGCAGCTCTTCTAATGCTTGCTGCGGTCGCCGGCCGCCTTGCGGACATGAGGGAGGGGCGGCTTTTGTTAGCCTTTCCTGAGCCGCCGCGCCTGACGAGCGGAAGGTTTTCGGGGACGAGCGATAGGATAAGGTCGGCCGCCAACGCTCATACTAATCCCAGACCATGGGCCGATCGCCGCGGTGGACCGCGTGCCGATCCAGCGGCCAGACAGGGGGATTCGACATGCCAGGCAACAGCGTTAAAGGCGAGGACTATAAAAAAATGACGATGTCTCCCAAGGAGTACAAGGCATTCGCTAAAAACCGGGAGCCGGCGCGCTCCGTGCTCGGCAACTGCATTCGCGCGTTCCTCGTCGGCGGCTTCATCTGCCTGATCGGACAGGGCGTCCAAGAATTTTTCATGCATGCCTTCGGCTTCGATGCGGAAAAGGCGGCGAACCCGACGGTCGCGGTCATGATTCTGCTGTCGATCATCCTGACCTGCCTCGGCGTCTACGACAAGATCGCCCAGTGGGCGGGAGCGGGGACGGCCGTGCCGGTGACGGGCTTCGCCAACTCGATGTGCTCCGCCGCGCTGGAGCATCGGAGCGAGGGGCTCGTGCTCGGCGTCGGCGCCAATATGTTCAAGCTGGCGGGCTCGGTCATCGTATTCGGCACCGTAGCGGCTTTTTTTGTCGGCATCGCGCATCTGATCCTCGGCACGGGGGGGCAGTAAGATGAAAAAAGGCAAGCAGACCTGGTGGTTCGAGAACCGGCCGGTCATCATCGGCACGGCGACGGTCGTCGGTCCGGACGAGGGCGACGGGCCGCTCGCGGCCGACTTCGATCTCGTCCATCCGGAGCTCGACCTGCAGCAGAAAAGCTGGGAGAAAGCCGAGCGGCTGCTGCTCGAGCAAGCCTCCGACCTGGCGATCAAAAAATCGGGAATCGCCAAGGACGAGCTGGAATTCTACGTCGGCGGCGATCTGATGAACCAGATCATCAGCAACACGTTCGCGGCGCGCACGCTCGGCGTGCCGTATCTTGGCGTCTTCGGCGCCTGCTCGACCTCGATGGAGTCGCTGGCGATCGCCTCCATGATCGTCAATTCGGGCAACGGCACCCATGTGCTCGCCGGCACCTGCAGCCATAACTGCACGGCCGAGAAGCAGTTCCGCTATCCGACCGAGTACGGCTCGCAAAAGCCGCCGACCGCCCAGTACACGATCACGGGAGCGGGCGCGGCGATCGTCGCTCCGGCAGGCAGCGGGCCGGTCGTCGAATGCGCGACGATCGGCCGCATCGTCGATCTCGGCGTCAAGGATCCGTTCAACATGGGAGCGGCGATGGCGCCGGCGGCCGTCGATACGATCCAGGCGCATCTGACCGACACGGGCCGCTCGCCCGGCGACTACGACATGATCGTCACCGGCGACCTGGCGACGGTCGGCCACCGGATCGCGACCGATCTGCTCAAGCGCGGCGGCGTCCCGATGGAGGAGACGGTGTTCGCCGACTGCGGGCTCATGGTGTACGATGTCGACCGCCAGAAGGTCCAGGCCGGCGGCAGCGGCTGCGCCTGCTCCGCTATCGTCACCTACGGCCATCTGCTCAAGCGGATCGAGAAAGGCGAGCTGAGGCGGATCCTGGTCGTCGCGACCGGCGCGCTGCTGTCGCCGCTGTCGTTTCAGCAGGGTGAGAGCATCCCGTGCATCGCGCATGCCGTATCCATCGAAAGAAACGAGGTGAAGCCATGATCTATCTGTGGGCGTTTGTCATCGGAGGGGCGATCTGCGTATTCGGGCAGCTGCTGTTCGACGTCGTGAAGCTGACTCCGGCGCATACGATGTCGCTGCTCGTCGTGCTCGGCGCGATCGTCGACGGGCTCGGCTGGTACGAGCCGCTCATCAAGTTCGCCGGCGCGGGGGTGACGGTGCCGATTACCAGCTTCGGCAACTCGCTCGTGCACGGGGCGCTGACGGAGCTGCATGATACCGGCTGGATCGGCGTCATCTCCGGCATCTTCAAGGTGACGAGCGCGGGCATAAGCGCCGCGATCATCTTTTCGTTCCTCGCCGCGCTCATCGTTCGTCCCAAAGGGTGAAACCTTTTGGCCGTTCCGCTCGTTGATTGGAGAATCCTCCTCCTGGAGGATTCTCCAATTTTTTTTGCGATGCGAGCGGACTGGGAAATGTTGTTGAGGCATCCCGGTTCCTGTAAACTAATGAGACCAGCGTCCCATGGCGCTGGCTCACTCGATGTAGAATTCGGGAAGGAGTTGTCGACTTGGAAGTCTATGCCCCTCATACGCGGCTGTGCTCGTCCATCCGCAGCAACCTGGAATCCGTCATCCTCGGCAAGGAGCGGGAGATCGAGCTTGTTCTGATCGCGCTTCTCGCCGGCGGCCATCTGCTGCTGGAGGACGTTCCCGGCACCGGCAAAACCCAGCTGGTCAAAGCTCTTGCCCGTTCCATCGGCGGCGATTTCCGGCGCATCCAATGCAATCCGGACCTGCTGCCTACCGATATCACCGGCCTCACGATCTATCATCCCCGCGAAGAACAATTCATTTTCCGTCCCGGTCCGATCATGTCCCATCTCGTGCTCGCCGACGAGATCAACCGCGCCACCACCAAGACCCAGTCCGCGCTGCTCGAGGCGATGGAGGAGAACAGCGTGACGGTCGACGGCGAGACGCACGCGCTTCCCGCGCCGTTCATCCTGATCGCCACCCAGAATCCGATCGAGTTCGAAGGCACCTATTTGCTGCCCGAGGCGCAGATGGACCGCTTCATGATGAAGCTGTCGCTCGGCTATCCCGGCGAGGCGGACGAAAAGCGGATGGTGCTGGGGCGCCAGAGCGGCCATCCGGTAGACGCGCTGGAGCGCGTCGCCTCGATCGCCGACATCATCGCCCTGCAGCAGCAGGCGGAGCGGATCCATGCCGACGAAGCCGTCGCCGACTACCTCGTGCGCATCGTGCGCGGCACGCGCGAGCATGAAGGCGTGCAGCTCGGCGCCAGCCCGCGCGCGGCCGTAGCGCTCATGCGCGCGGCCAAAGCGCGGGCGCTCGTCGAGCAGCGGGAATACGTCATTCCCGATGACGTCAAGCAGCTTTCGCCCCATGTGCTCTCCCACCGGCTGCTGCTGCAGCCTTCCGCCCGTCTGCGGGGCACGCGTCCCGAGACGGTCGTCCAAGATGTCATCGAGCGGACCAAGGCTCCGGTCCGTCTGGAGCGATGAGCATGCGACGGCCGGCCACGGATCGACGCTCCGTCCGAGCGCGGCGCCGCTGGGGGCTGATGGCCTCGCTTTACGTCAGCAGCCTGCTGTACATGCTGTTTCAGGGCGGCAAGACCGCGGTCATGCTGTTCTGCATCTTCAATGGCCTCATCCTTTATCTGATCCTCGGTTATTGGAGCGGCATCCGCCGCATATCGGGCTCGCGCCGGATCGCCGCGACCGCTCCGGCAGGCATGGCCGCGGGCAGCGCCGACAGCCGGGTGCTCGCGGCGGGCGACAGCCTGCGCGTAGAGATGCAGCTGCGGCTGCCCGGCTATTATCCCGTTCCTTATGTGCTCGTGCAGGAGCGTCTCGAACGCAACGGCGGAGAGACGATTCCGTTCGAGGTCAGCTTCGTGCCGGGCATGCGCCGCAGCGGCGCCGCCGACTTCGAGACGCCGCCGCTGCGGCGGGGCGTCTACCGCTTCCTGCCGACGCTCTGCACGACCAAGGACGTCTTCGGCTTCCTTGAGCATGAAGGCAGCTTCGAGGAGGAGATGAGCTTCTCCGTCCGTCCGCGCACGATCGCGGTGCCGGGCTGGGACCGCGTCAGCCGCGGAGCCAAGGGGCATTTTTCCCACTCGGCGGCGCCGCGCTCCTCGCGCGAGACGACGCAGATCAACGGCATCCGCGAGTTCATCCCGGGCGACCGCCTCTCGCGCATCCATTGGGGAGCGACGGCCAAGACCGGCCAGTGGAAGTCCAAGGAGTTCGAGCGCGAAGCGCTTCCCCGCACGATCGTGCTGCTCGACGCCTGCGTCCGCAGCGGACCGGGCGAGGCCGAGCGGTTCGAGACGGCCGTATCGGCCGCCGCCTCGCTGTTCGAGCACGGCATGAAGCGGGGCACGTCGATGGGGCTGTGGTGCTCCTCGGCCGTCCCTGCCGCGCTCAAGGCGAGAAGCGGCGGCGACCAGCTGCATCGCGCGATGGAGCTGCTCACCGAGGCGAGCCGGGACGGCGCCGACCGGCTGGCGCAGGCGGTGCTGCGAGCCGATCCGATTCTGGAAGCGGGATCGATGACGCTGCTCGTGACCGACGCTCCGCCGGAGGAGATCCGGCAGGCGATGAGCTGGCTCGCTCGGCGCGGGCACAACCCGTGCTGTATCCGCGTGCTGGATGAAGACCAGGCCCGCTCCGCCGACGGCTTGTCCGATCATGCCGTCGGCCCGGTGCATGCGATCCGCAGCCTCGAGGAGCTGCCTGAGGCGCTGAGCGGAAGGGAGGCGGCTGCCGATGCTGGAAGCTGAACCGACGCGCGGCCGGATGCGCACCTCGCGCGGATGGGAGCGGCTGCAGCCGCCGGCGCGGGCGCGCTGGTTCCTCGCGCTGTCCGGCGTATTGACCGCCGTCATGATCGCGAGCTCCCTTTCGGTGCTGGAAGAGCTTTGGTGGGAAGAGACGTATACGATCGTCTATGCCGTGCTGGGCGTTGCGGCGCTGCTGGAGCTGCTGCCGGTGCGCCGTCTGCTGCGGCTCGTCCTGCAGGCTGTGGCTGTCGCCGTCATTTTGGTGCAGCTGGCGCCGGTCGATTGGAGCCTGCTGCCGAGACCGGCCGAGATCGGCTTAGGGGAGAGCGTCCGGGCCGCCGCGACGCTGCTGCATCCGTTCTGGGAAATCGCGCTCGCCGTTTGGGCCGTGCATGCGATGTTCGCCGCCTGGAACCGGGCGCGCATCCGCATCGTCGGCTTCACGACGGTCAACCTGCTCGTGCTGGCGATCTCCGACTCGTTCACGCCGATCTACTTGTGGGACAGCGTGGCGATCGTCGTGTTCGCCGGCCTCGTCTGGCTGATCGCCGAGCATTACGCCGGCTTCCAGCAGCGGCATCCGGTCAGCTGGCGGCGGCTGCTGCGATATCCGCTGCAGCTGCTGCTGCCGATCGTGCTCGTGCTGTCGCTCGTCATGGCCGCCGGCCTGGCGGCCCCCGAGATTCCGCCGCTGCTCAAGGACCCGTACACGGCCTGGCAGGAGTCCAGAGGGGTGGCGGTCCAGAACTTCGTCGGCGACAAGGGCATCGCGCCGGCCTCCTCCAAGAAGTCGGCCAAATCCGGCTACAGCCGGGACGACAGCAAGCTCGGAGGCGGCTTCAACTTCGACTACTCGCCGGTCATGGAAGTGTCGTCCACCCACAAGAGCTACTGGCGGGGAGAGACGAAGGATTATTACAGCGGCGAGGGGTGGAAGGCGAGCGAGGCAATCTCAAGCCCCTTTGACCTTCCGCTCGGCACCGATCTTGGCGATCGTCCGGACATCGCCGGGGCGGAGACCGTGATGGTCGACCAGACGTTCACGATGCTGCGCAAGGACAAGTTTCCGGTGCTGTTCGCCGCTCCTTCCGTGCGTTCGCTGAAGCCGCCCGAGCGCGAGGACGGCTCGCGGATGCGGGTGCTGTACGATTCTAGGACGGAAAAGCTGATGCCCGATCCGGGCGGCAATGCCTATCCTTCCAGCTATACGATCCGCTCGGAGCAGGTCGTGCTCTCGGAAGAGCTTAAAGCGGCTCCAGCCATTATGGAGACTGGCATGATTTCCGACTATTACCGCCAGGTTCCTTCAAAAACGCCGAGCCGCGTCGCCGACCTCGCCCGCGAGATTACAGCCGGCGCGGCGACCGACTACGACAAGGCGAAGGCGATCGAGACGTATCTGAGCACGACGTTCCCGTACACGAACGAGCCCGACTTGACCAAGAAAAAGAGCGCCGACTTCGTCGATTCGTTCTTGTTCGAGATCCAGGAGGGCTACTGCGACTACTTCTCGAGCGCGATGGCCGTGCTGGCCCGCTCCGCCGGCTTGCCGTCGAGATGGGTCAAAGGCTACGCTTCGGGCACCGGCACGGTCGATCCCGAGGCGATGATGCGCGGAGGGCGCGAGGCGGCCGAGCGGATGGACCGCGACGGGGCCGATACGTACACGGTGCGCAATTCCGACGCCCACTCCTGGGTGGAGATCTACTTCGAGGGCTACGGCTGGATTCCGTTCGAGCCGACGCCGGGCTTCGCCTTCCCGTACGCTTCGGCCGCGGCCGAAGCCGCGCCGGAGCCGAGCCTCGCGCCGGAGCCGTCCGCAGCGCCAGACGCGACAGAGGCTCCGGCCGAAGCCGCCGGGCCGCTCGTGCCGAGATGGCTGGGCTGGACAGGGCTGGGCCTGTTCGCGGCGGCGGCGGCGGCGCTCGCTTTCCTGCGCCGCGACTGGCTCGCCGCCAGATGGCGCGGCTACCGGACCCGCTCGCTCACGGCCGAGCAGCGGATCGTCTGGGAGACCGAGCGGCTCATCCGCTCGGCGCGCCGCCACGGCCTCGCCAAGGCGGAGCATGAGACGCTGCGCGAGGCGGTGGAGCGCTGGTCCGGCCAGCGCCGCTTCCTCAAGCAGGAGCTGGGTGAAGTGCTCGGCCTGTTCGAGCGCACGAAGTACGGCGGCCGGCCGGCGACGCGCGAGGAAGCCGATTCGTATGCCGCCAAGGTCCGGGAGCTGAGCGGAAGGCTGCGCTCGCCGGGCTGATGCCCGGCCGGCGCGCTTACGCCGGCGGGGCTCGGCAGGGGCTTCCCCTCCGAGCCCCGCAAGCCGTCCCTGCGCGCCGCATGGATGCGGCGAAAGACTCCGTTTCGAGCGCTGGCGAGCCGGCGCGCGGGACGGGGTTTTTCGCGCTTTTGCGCTTAAGGTTCCATTTTGCGCCTGCATCCTGTACTATGGTATAGTTTCGTAAGACAAGCAGGCTCTATAGCAAGGGAGACAAAGCGATGTTCGAACGGCTGGTGCCGCACATGCGCGTGAAATCTATATATGATATCGATCTGGATCTGCTCGCCCGCAAAGGCGTCAAGGGCATCATCACCGATCTCGACAACACCCTTGTCGGGTCGAAGATCGCGCTTGCTACGCCCGAGCTGATCGTTTGGCTCGACCGGGTGCGGGAGCTCGGCTTCCAGGTCGTCGTCGTGTCTAATAACCACGAGACCCGGGTGTCGCGCTTCGCGCTGCCGCTGTCGATCCCGTTCATCCATGCCGCCCGCAAGCCGTCGACGCGCGCCTTCCGCAAGGCGCTCGTCGTGCTCGGGCTCGAGGCGGAGCAGACGGTCGTCATCGGCGACCAGATGATGACCGACGTGCTCGGCGGCAAGCGGATGGGATTGTACACGATTCTCGTCTCCCCGATCGCGCCGCTGGACGAAGGCTTCGGCACCCGGATCAACCGGCTGCTGGAGCGGATCGCCCTGACGCGGCTGCGCCGCAAGGGCCTGTGGCAGGAGGAGGAAACAGGCAAGTGAGCAAGCAAGTGAAGCCGATAATAGGGAAAAATAAGGACAAGCCGTCCTGCGCCGGCTGCGGCGCCGAGCTGCAGACGCTGAGCAAGGACCGGCCGGGCTATGTGCCCGCCTCCGCGCTCGACGCGGATGGGGCGATCTGCCAGCGGTGCTTCCGCATCCGCAATTACAATGACGCGGTCCAGGTGTCGATGGACCACGACGAGTTCCTCCGGCTGCTCGGCGGCATCGCGTCCACCGACAGTCTCGTCGTGCATATCGTGGATCTGTTCGACTTCGAGGGCAGCCTGATCTCGGGCCTGCAGCGGTTCGTCGGCGCCAATCCGGTGCTGCTCGTCGTCAACAAGATCGACCTGCTGCCCAAGGGCACGAACTACAACCGCATCCGCAACTGGGTGCAGCGCCAGGCCAAGGCCCAAGGGCTGCGCACGGTCGACGTCGTCCTGTGCAGCGCCAAGAAGGGCATGGGCTTCGAGCGCGTCGTCGAGTCCGTGGAGCAGCTGCGCGGCCGCCGCGACGTCTATGTCGTCGGCGCGACCAACGTCGGCAAATCGACGCTCATCAACCGGCTCATCTCCGACTACAGCGACCTGGACCGCGAGCTGACCGTCTCGCGCTTCCCGGGCACGACGCTCGACGAGATTCGCATCCCGCTCGACGACGGCAAGGCGATCGTCGACACGCCGGGCATCGTCTACCCGTCGCGCCTGACAGAGCTCGTGCCGCGCGGCGTGCTCGGCGCGCTGCTGCCGGACAAGCCGATCAAGCCGCTCGTCTATCAGCTCGACGCGGGGCAGACGCTGTTTTTCGGCAGCCTCGTCCGCTTCGACTATACGCGCGGCTCGAATCTGAGCTTCACGCTCTACACGGCCAACGGGCTCAAGGTGCATCGCACGAAGCTTGAGCGCGCCGACGAGCTGTACGCCCAGCACAAGGGCGAGCTGCTCGCGCCGCCGACCGCGGCGGAGCTGGAGACGATGCCGGCCTGGACGCGCCATTCGCTGCGCGTTCCGCGCGGCAGCGAGTCCGATATCTTCATCTCCGGCCTCGGCTGGATCCGCGTCAACGGCACGAGCGGAGCCCAGATCGAAGTGTACGCGTCCAAGGGCGTCAAGGTGCTTGTCCGCGAAGCGCTCATCTAGAAGCTGCGCCACATCTCGCTACGGGAGGACTTACGATGCAGACCCGACTGGACGGCTCGGACCGGATCGCCGTCGACAGCTCGACGACGCTGTTCGGCGTCATCGGCGATCCGATCCGCCATTCCAAATCTCCGATCATGATGAACCGCGCCTTCCGCGAGACGGGCGTCAACGGCGTCTACGCGGCGTTCCATGTGACGGCGGACAAGCTCGGCGACTTCTGGCTCGGCGTCCGCGCGATGGGCATCCGCGGCGTCAACGTCACGATTCCGCATAAGCTGGACGTCATGCGCCATCTCGACTTCGTCGACGAAGGAGCGCGGCGGATCGGAGCGGTCAATACGGTCGTCAACAACGGCGGCATGCTGACCGGCTACAATACGGACGGCATCGGCTACGTGCGATCGCTCAAGGAAGAGGCGATGCCGGAGCTGAAGGGCAAGCGCATCGCCGTCATCGGCGCCGGCGGCGCGGCCCGCGGCATCCTGCACGCGCTGCTCGGCGAGGAGCCGGAGCGCGTGAGCGTGCTGAACCGTACGGAGTCGCGGGCCCGGGAGCTGGCGGACGCCATGTCCGACCGCGGAGAGGTCGAGGCGCTGGCCGCGGCCGGCACGGACGCCGACGAGGCGATCCGCCGCGCCGATCTGGTCGTCAATACGACGTCGATCGGCATGTACCCGTATGTGGCCGACATGCCGATCGACATCTCGCTGCTGCGGCCGGATGCCGTATGCAGCGATCTCATCTACAATCCGCTGGAGACGGCCTGGCTGGCCGGCGCGCGCGAGCGCGGCTGCCGCACGCACGGCGGACTCGGGATGTTCATCTACCAAGGCGCTTACGCCTTTGAATATTGGACGGGACTGCCGGCTCCCGCGCAGGCGATGCGCGAGACCGTGCTGCAAGCGCTGCAGGTCCCGGCCGCGACTTGAAATTCCCGCCTCGCAGCGGGACGAGACAGAGAGGAAATGTGACGTTCATGACATTGACCGGCAAGCAAAAGCGCCATCTGCGCGCGCTGGCCCACCACCTGACCCCGATCTTTCAGATCGGCAAGGGCGGCTACAACGAGCAGCTGGTGAAGCATATCGAGGAAGCGATCGAGAAGCGGGAGCTGCTCAAAGTGAACCTGCTCAACAACTGCGACGAGGATCCGCGCGAGGTCGGCGCCCAGCTGGCCTCAGGCTCCGGCTCGCATCTCGTGCAGGTGATCGGCAAGACGATCGTCCTGTACAAGGAGTCCAAGGACTACAAGACGATCGAGCTGCCGCGCTAGGAATTCGGCCCGCGATCGCGTAGAGGAGGAAGCCGATGCGCAAGATCGGACTGATGGGCGGCACGTTCGACCCGATCCATATCGGGCATCTCGTCGCCGCCGAGCGCTCCATGGAGGCATGCGGCCTGGACCAGGTCTGGTTCATCCCGAATGCCGGCCCGCCGCTCAAGGAGCGCGCGCCCGGGGCGTCCCCCGAGGAGCGGCTGCGCATGACGGAGCTCGCGACGGAGGGTCATCCGGCCTTCCGCGTGCTGGATCTGGAGTTGCGGCGCGGCGGCGTCAGCTATACCTACGATACGGTGGAGGAGCTGAGCTGGCTGGAGCCGGACGCGGAGTTCCACCTGATCGTCGGCACCGACCGCATTCGTGATCTGCCGCTCTGGCACCGGATCGGCGAGCTCGCGCAGCGCATCCGCTTCATCGGGGTCGACCGTCCCGAGGACGGCGGCCAGCCGGCGGACCCGGCGCTCATGCCGCCGCTGCCGGAATCTCTGCGCGAGCGCGTCATCCGCGTGCCGATGCCGCAGCTGGACATCTCGTCGACGGCGATCCGCACGCGGCTCGCCGCAGGTCTGTCCGCGCGCTATCTCGTGCCGGACGCCGTGCTGAGCCATCTGACCGCAAAGGGGCTGTACCGCCATGATGGATAAGGAGCGTATGATCGAGACAATCCGCTCCGGCATGCCGGAGCGCCGCTGGCTGCATGTGCAGGGCGTCATCGAGACGTCGATCGTGCTGGCGCGGCGCTTCGGCGCCGATCCCGCCCAGGCCGAGCTGGCCGCCATCCTGCATGATCTGGCCAAGTATTGGCCAGTCGACCGGATGGAGGCCTACATCCGCGAGGAAGGCGTCGATCTGGACGTGCTCGGCTACGACAAGGAGCTGTGGCATGCTCCGGCCGGCGCCTATGCGGCGGCCAAGGACTTCGGCGTGACCGACGCGGAGGTGCTGGACGCCGTGCGCTGGCATACGTCCGGCCGCGAGTCCATGACGCTGCTCGACCGGGTCGTCTGCCTCGCGGACTATATGGAGCCGAGCCGCGAGTTTCCCGGCGTCGACCGCATCCGCGAGCTCGCCCAGACCGATCTGGACGGCGCGCTGACGGCCGGCTTCGATTCCACGATCCGCTTCCTGCTCGACAAAGGCAAGCGCATCTATCCGCTTACTGTAACGGCCCGCAACGGCCTGATCCGCAACACCACTACCACTTAAGCCCAAGGAGGCAACGGAATGGCCCTGAATTCCGAACAACTGCTGCAAGCGGCCGTCGAGGCGGCCGAAGATAAAAAAGCCGGCAACGTCGTCGCTCTGAACCTCAAGGAAATCTCGCTCGTCGCCGATTATTTCGTCATCTGCCACGGCAACTCCGATACGCAGGTGCAGGCGATCGCGACCGAGATCCGCAAGCGCGCCCAGGAGGGCGGCGTGACGATCCGCGGCATCGAGGGCATGGACACGGCCCGCTGGGTGCTGATCGACCTCGGCGACGTCGTCGTGCATGTGTTCCACCGCGACGAGCGGGATTATTACAGCCTGGAAAGGCTCTGGTCCGACGCCAAGGTCGTGGAGTTCGCATGACGACCTACGCCGGATCGACGATGAAGCTGAGGGTGGCGCGCGAAGTGTCGCCCTTCGGCTATTTTTTGTCTCTGGGCGACGATGAGGACACGGAGGTGCTGCTGCACTACTCCGAGACGAACGGCGTCAAGGTCAAGGAAGGCATGGAGGTCGAGGCATTCCTGTTCCACGATACGGACGACCGCCTTTCCGCTACGCTCAAAAAGCCGCTTATCCGGCTCGGCGAGCTGAAGCGCCTCGCTGTCGCGGACATCCATCCGCGGCTCGGCTGCTTCCTCGAGATCGGGCTCGGCCGCCAGCTGCTGCTGCCGATCTCGGAGCTGCCGGAGCTGATCGACCTGCGTCCGCTGCCGGGGGACGAGGTGTTCGTGACGCTGACGCATGACAAGAGCGGCCGCCTGCTCGCCAAGCTCGCCCGCGAGGAGGACCTGGCCAAGCATGTGTTCCCGGCTCCCGCCACCTGGAAAAACGAGTGGAAAGAGGGCTGGGTGAGCCGCACGCTGCAGATGGGCTCGTTCGTCGTGCTCGACGGCGGCGTCGTCGGCTTCGGCGCGTACGGCATGATTCCGGCGGCGGAGCGGCCGGAGCCGCTGCGCCTCGGCCAGCGCGTGAGCGCGCGCGTCACGTTCGTGCGCGAGGACGGCCGCGTCAACCTGTCGATGGGCAAGCTCAAGCAGGTCGGCCGGATCGAGGACGCCGACCGGCTGCTTGCTTTTCTCAAGGAGCGTCCGGGCGGCGCGATGCCGTATTCCGACGAGACGCCGGCGGAGCTCATCAAGAACAAGTTCGGCATCAGCAAGTCGGCGTTCAAGCGGGCGGTCGGCAAGCTGATGCGCGACGGGATCGTCCGCCAGGAGGGCAACTGGACGAAGCTGCTGACCGAAGAGGAAGCGGCGGCGTTCAAGGCCAAGGCGGATGCGGTTAAGGCGGATGCGGCGAAGGCCGGAGCGGCCAAAACCGATGCGGCGAAGGCGGAGTCGGCGAAGGCCGGGGCGGCGCCAAAGCAGCCTGCCGCCACGGAACGCGCAGCCAAAGAGCCGGCGTCCAGGGAACCGGTGAAAAAGGCGCCGCAGAAAAAGCCTTTCCCGGGTCCGAACCGCGGCCGCTAGCCAGGAAGGAGATGCGAACGCGATGAGAGCGTACCGTCAATTCGCCGGCGTCTACGACCGGCTCATGGAGGACATGCCGTATCCGGACTGGATCCGCTTCATGCGGGAGTGCTGGGACCGCTACGGCATCCCGGAAACGGTGGCCGATCTCGGCTGCGGCACCGGCAGCCTGGCGATTCCGCTGGCGAAGTCCGGCTTCACCGTGTACGGCATCGACCTGTCGGCCGACATGCTGGCGATCGCCCGCAGCAAGTGGGACGAGACGCCGCAGCAGGCGATCCGTCCGCGCGCGGGCTCGGTCCGCTGGCTGCAGCAGGACATGCGCGACTGGGAGCTGCCGCAGCCGGTCGACGCGGCGATCAGCTTCTGTGACTGCCTCAACTACCTGACAGAGGAAGAAGACGTCGAGGCGGCGTTCCGCGCAGCCTATCGGGGACTGAAGCCGGGAGGCGCGCTGCTGTTCGACGTTCATGCGCCGCTCACGCTGCGCCGCTACGCCGAGGAGCAGCCGTTCACGCTCGACGAGCGCGACGTCGGCTACATCTGGACGTCCGAGCTTGACGACGAGCGCGTCGAGATCCGCCATCATCTTACGATTTTCGCGCGCGACGAGTCCGACCGCGAAGGCCGGTTCGTGCGCTTCGAGGAAGTGCATCAGCAGCGCGCCTACGACCCGGACTGGATCGCCTCCGCGCTGCGCGCCGCCGGCTTCTCCCGCGTCGACCGCTACGCGGACTTCCGCCTGCACGAGCCGACGGAGCAGTCGGAGCGGCTGTTTTTCGCGGCCGTGAAGTAGATATTCACAAAGCCTCCAGCTTATCGGCGTTGGAGGTTTTTTTGTCAAGCGGGATGTGACTAATCATACGATTTTGAATCGTTAAAATAAGTGGGGAGATGCGACGATGGACAAGCCGCTTAGGCTCGCAGCTCCATGCCTGGAGCTGCGGGAAGAGTACGAGTCGTATTACCGGGAATGGCTGGAGAGCGGGGAGACGTTCGTGCCCTGGGTTACGGAGAGGAAGCCGGAGCCGTTCGAGGAGATGCTGGCCTGGCTGGAGGAACGGGGGCTGGAGGACAAGCAGCCGCCCGGCTGGGTGCCGGACTCGACGTTCTGGCTGACGGACGGCGCAGGACGCGTGCTCGGCGCGGCCAACCTCCGGCATCGCCTGACGCCGGGCTTGCTGGCGGCGGGCGGGCATGTCGGCTACGGCATCCGGCCGTCGGAGCGGGGAAAAGGCTACGCAAAAGCGCTGCTCAAGCTGACGCTGGAGCAGGCGGCCGCGCTCGGCGTCGAGCGGGCGCTGCTCGTCTGCGACCGGAGCAACGAGGCGTCCGCCCGCGTCATCCTTGCCTGCGGCGGCGTCGAGGACGAGCCGCATGAAGAAGCGGACGGCAACGTCGTGCGCCGCTTCTGGATCGGCTTGCCTTCCGCGCGGTAAGCACTTCGCTGCATTTCGACGAATTGTCGCAAAAAACGCGGCGGCCGCTCCCGGAATCGTCCGGGCCTGCGGCCGCCGCGTTTTTTTGCGTGCGTGGGTCAAAGGTCAAGGATTGGTCGTCCAGATGCCGGCCGTCTTGATGAAGACGCGGTCCGGCAGCTTGAGCGTGGCGACGATCAGCTCGGCGACGTCCTCCGGCTGAAGGATGCCCTCGTCGTGCCCGCCGCCCTTGAGCAGGCCGTTGGCCGAGGCGAGCGGGGTGTTGACTGTGCTCGGCGTCAGCGCCGTCACGCGGATGTTCGACTTGCGCACCTCCTGCATGAGCGCTTCGGTGAAGCCCATGACGCCGAACTTGGAGGCGTTGTACGCGGAGCCGGTGGCGAAGCCGCGCTCGCCCGCCGTCGAGGCGACGTTGATGATCGAGCCGTACTGGCGCTCCAGCATGAACGGCAGCACGGCATGCGTCACATAGTAGGTGCCGAACAGGTTAATGCGCACGATGCGCTCCCACTCGGCCGGTTCCATGTCGGCGACCTTGCCGAAGCTGGCGACGCCGGCGTTGTTGAGCAGGATGTCGACTCGTCCGAGCTCCTGGGCGAGCCCCTGCGCGGCCTCGGCGGCCTGGGCGGCGTCCGCGATGTCGGCGACGGCGTAATGGACGTCGACGCCGTGGCGGTCCGACAGCTCCTTGGCGAGCGCGGCGAGCTCGGTCTCCGTGCGCGAGATGAGGCCGAGGCTGACGCCCTCGCGGGCGAGCGCTTCGGCGGCGGCGCGGCCGATGCCTTTGCCGGCGCCGGTGATGATGGCGGTCTTTTTCTTGAGCTCCATGAATGATCTCTCCTTTGGTCTCGGATGGATAGGTCAGGTCCTAGTATATCGGATGGAGCCGCCCTGCGCCAAACGGCGCTCCGGACTAGCTGGAACGAAGCCTGGAATATGCGCTGAAGGCGCTTCGAGCTGCCCGGGCAACCGCGCAGAGCGGGCCTCCAGCTTGACACGCCCTCCAACGATCCACTATAATCGAGGTTAATTCGCTATAATTGGCGTTGATGAGGAGCAGTAGGCTCCGCAGCGGAATTCAGAGATCCGGAGAAGTGGTGCGAGCCGGAGCCGCAGCGTGCCGAATCTCGCCTCGGAGCCGCAAGGTCATCCCCGCGCGCGGGAGCAGCCTTGCCGACCGGCCCGCGTTAAGGGCGTCAAGAGGGGGCGGACCGGGCCATCGGCCGGACGTCAACTAGGGTGGTACCGCGGGAATTCAAACCTCTCGTCCCTAGCGTTCAGCGCTGGGGGCGAGAGGTTTTTTTGCATGTCCGCACCGCTTCAACTCGAACAGGAGGCCATAACGATGAGTCAAGACCGCAACCACAGCCAGGGCTACAACCCCCAGCAGCTGGAGCCGAAATGGCAGCAGTACTGGGATGAGCATAAGACGTTCGCCACGACCGAGGAGCCGGGCAAGCCGAAGTTCTACGCGCTCGACATGTTCCCGTATCCGTCCGGCGCCGGCCTGCATGTCGGCCATCCCGAGGGCTACACGGCGACCGACATCGTCTCCCGCTACAAGCGGATGAAAGGCTATAACGTGCTGCATCCGATGGGCTGGGACGCGTTCGGCCTGCCGGCGGAGCAGCATGCGCTCGACACGGGCGAGCATCCGCGCGACATCACGGTCAAGAACATCAACAACTTCCGCCGCCAGATCAAGTCGCTCGGCTTCTCCTACGACTGGGACCGCGAGATCAGCACGACCGATCCGGACTACTACAAGTGGACGCAGTGGATCTTCATCCAGCTGTACAAGAAGGGCCTCGCCTATGTCGCCGAGATCCCGGTCAACTGGTGCGAGGCGCTCGGCACGGTGCTGGCCAACGAGGAGGTCATCAACGGCTTGTCGGAGCGCGGCAACCATCCGGTCGTGCGCAAGCCGATGCGCCAGTGGGTGCTGAAGATCACCGAGTACGCCGAGCGGCTGCTCGAGGATCTGGAGGAGCTCGACTGGTCGGAGAGCATCAAGGACATGCAGCGCAACTGGATCGGCAAGTCCGTCGGCGCGGAGGTCGCGTTCGCGGTGGACGGCTCGGACGCCGAGATCCACGTGTTCACGACGCGTCCGGACACGCTGTTCGGCGCGACGTACTGCGTGCTGGCGCCGGAGCATGAGCTCGTCGACGTCATCGCCAGCGAGGAGCAGCGCGCCGCCGTGGCGGCCTACCGCGAGGCGGCCGCCCGCAAGAGCGATCTGGAGCGGACCGACCTGGCGAAGGAAAAGTCCGGCGTATTCACCGGCGCGTACGCGATCAATCCGGTGAGCGGCGCGAAGGTGCCGGTCTGGATCGCCGACTACGTGCTCGCCGGCTACGGCACGGGCGCGATCATGGCGGTGCCGGGCCACGACCAGCGCGACTGGGAGTTCGCCAAGCAGTTCGGCCTGCCGATCGTCGAGGTCGTGCAGGGCGGCGATATCGAGCAGGAGGCTTTTGCCGGCGACGGCCCGCATGTGAACTCGGAGTTCCTGGACGGCAAGTCCAACGCCGAGGCGATCGCCGCGATGATCGCACGCCTCGAGGAGACCGGCAAGGGCCGCGGCAAGACGACGTACCGGCTGCGAGACTGGCTGTTCAGCCGCCAGCGCTACTGGGGCGAGCCGATCCCGATCCTCCATCTGGAGGACGGCAGCATGAAGCCGGTGCCGGAGGACCAGCTGCCGCTGCTGCTGCCGGATGTCGACGCGATCAAGCCGTCGGGCACGGGCGAGTCGCCGCTGGCGAACGTGACGGACTGGGTCAACACGACCGATCCGGAGACCGGCCTGCCGGCTCGCCGCGAGACGAACACGATGCCGCAGTGGGCCGGCAGCTGCTGGTACTACCTGCGCTTCATCGACCCGCACAACGACAAGGAGCTCGTCTCCAAGGAGAAGCAGCGCGAGTGGATGCCGGTCGACCTGTATATCGGCGGCGCGGAGCATGCGGTGCTCCACCTGCTGTACGCGCGCTTCTGGCATAAGGTGCTGTACGACATCGGCGCCGTCGACACCAAGGAGCCTTTCCACAAGCTGGTCAACCAGGGCATGATCCTCGGCACGAACAACGAGAAGATGTCCAAGTCGCGCGGCAACGTCATCAACCCGGACGACATCGTCAGCCAGTACGGCGCCGACACGCTGCGCCTGTACGAGATGTTCATGGGGCCGCTGGAGGCGACCAAGCCGTGGAACGAGAGCGGCGTCGAGGGCATGCACCGCTTCCTGAGCCGCGTCTGGCGCCTGTTCGTGGGCGAGGGCGGCGAGCTGAACCCGCGCATCACGGAAGAGGCCGGCAGCGACGCGTACAACCGCGTCTGGCACCGCTCGATCAAGAAGGTGTCGGACGACTTCGAGAACCTGCGCTTCAACACGGCGATCAGCCAGCTGATGATCTGGGTCAACGAGGCGTACAAGGCGGAGACGCTGCCGCGCCGGTCGATGGAGAACTTCGTGCAGCTGCTGTCGCCGCTCGCCCCGCATATCGCGGAGGAGCTGTGGGAAAAGCTCGGCCGCGAAGGCTCGATCAGCTACGTCGCCTGGCCGGAGTTCGACGAGCAGTGGACGGTCGACCAGGAGGTCGAGATCGTCGTGCAGGTGAACGGCAAGATCGCCGAGCGCGTCTCGATCGCCGCCGATATGGATACGGCCGAGATGGAGCGCGTCGCCAAGGAGCTGCCGCGCGTGGCGGAGCTGATCGCCGGCAAGACGGTGCGCAAGGTCGTCGCCGTCAAGGGCAAGCTCGTCAACATCGTGGCGAACTGAATCGGCTGGGGCTTGGAGCGTTTCACCCTCATGGAGAAAGAAAGGCCCGTCGTCCAGTTGGACGACGGGCCTTTTTCTAACTCGATATCAGTTTGTTGACGAAAGGGAAGCTTCAATCTTAAGAATGGCTTTGTTCATTTGGTGTTCATTAGCTAAAACGGATTCACTGTCTACGGCATCAACACCACGATAGACATATTTGGTATTCTGATAAAAATCAAAAGCAAAGGAATCTAACGGCAGATTCTCGGCGTCATCCATGAAACGTTCTAGGACGACTGCTCGGAATATATTTGATAACATATATTCATCATCATCTTTCTTGGTCAGATAGGTCTTGTCTGAATATTCCTGTAAAATAAATCCAGAAAATTCGAGCAGTTCATCTTGAGTAGGCTTATATGTACGGGCCAATGCCTCGGCCGCGTCAGCTCGTTCTGTTTTTGTTCCTGAGATATCAGCGATTTGGAATAGTTCATCCTTCCAGTTCGCAGCTGTCTCTACATTAGGAGTCGAAGCTGGCTTTGCTTCGGTCTTTTCAGGAATAGGGGAAGCAGTTTCTTCTTTTGGCGTAGAGACTGAATCGTCTGACGGTTCAGGACTTTCCATGACGGCAGGAACAAGAGAATCCTGGGACGCGACTTTTGGTTGAGACTCGGGAATCATGATTGTACTAATAAAGAAGACAATGAATCCAGAAGCAGCGAAAATCAAATGCTTCTTAAAAGTAGAGCTTTTGCGAACTTTCCCTACAATCCCCATTGTCAAAAAGACAATGAAAGAAATGAAACCGACAATCATCAGTAAAACCGACATCGTTTAACTTCCCTTCGAATGTTTTGTAATAATATTACTTCATTTGTCGAATTAGGTCTATAGAATCATGTACATAGAACTATATATCCTTATTAAAATAAATCTTTATTATTATAAGAGTAAAAAATGCTGATGGAATGTATTGATTTTTTGTGTCAGAAATACATCATAAGGGCTGAATTATGCTATGATGAAAAAAAAGCCCCCGAGGGGGCTTGATCTTTCCTGAGGAAAGCATCCCGGAGAGGTGAACGGACCCTGAGTCCGCTTCTTATGAAGCGGTCAGGGACCGTTCACCTCTTCGCCGTATAGGGCGGCTTGCACCTTCTCGAGATCCTCGCGGTACTTGTCATGCGTCGTGCGGATCAGCTTCTGGAACACGCCGTCGGTTTCCTGGCGCAGCAGCTGCAGCCCCTGCTGGGTGATGCCGCCCGGCACGGAGACGCGCTGGATCAGCTCCTTCGGCGTCATGCCGCCTTCGGTGAGCAGCTTGCCGGTGCCGAGCAGCATGGCGCTCGTAATGGCGACCGCCTCGTCGGGGTCGATGCCGGTCACTTCGACCGCGGCGTCGACGAGCCGCTGCGCGAGGAACGCCATGAACGCCGGCCCGCAGCTGGACAGGTCGGACACGACGCGCGTGTACTGCTCGTCGATGAGCAGCGGCTCGCTGATATGGGAGAGCAGTCCTTCGAGCAGGCAGCAGTCGGGCACGGTCATGCGGCTGCCGAACATGCAGAGCGAGACGCCGCTCAGGACGCCGCTCGTAATGCTGGGAATGACTTTGGCGATGCGGCAGGGGAGCTGGTCCTCGAGCTGCTGGATGAGGATCGGGCTCGTGATCGAGACGACGATCTGATCCTCCCGCGCCCACGGGCGCAGCTCCTGCAGCACCGTCTTGAATTCGGACGGCTTGATGCAGAGGAACGCGCAGTCGCATTGCAGGATCAAGTCGCGGTTGCTCGCGGCGGCGGTCATGCCGGGATAGGCGGCGGCGAGCCGCTCCGCTTTGGCTTGGGTGCGGTTGGCGACGACGACATCGGATGCCTCAAGGGCTCCCGAACGGACTAAGGCGTCCACGAGCAGGCTGCCCATGCTGCCGGTACCGATGAAACCCACCTTCATGAATGAATCCCTCCTAGCGGGCTGAGGCGCGCTCTGTACCGGCCTGGCTTGGCAGGGCGCCTCGCATGGAACCGGCTGGGAAATTGCCGCTTGCGCGGGAATTCCGCCGATTCCGTCAGGCCATCCGGGAGCCGCTGGGCGGACGGATGGCGAATCGCTATTACTGTATGCGGCGAGGCCCGGCCAACATGTCGAAACGAACGTCGGATTTTGGAAAAACATGAAAACAAGGAAGGATGAGGGGCATGGACGATCGGATGAAAGGGAGGCAAGGGTGGAAGAAGGCGGGCATCGGCGTGCTGGCGGCGACGGGCTGTCTGCTGCTCGCGCTCGGCCTGCAGCCGGCTCGGGAGGCGGAGCCGTCCGGCTGGATCCGGCTGGACGCCGCCGCAGGGGATTCGGCGGCGCTGACGGCCGCTGCGGGGGAGAGCGGGCAGGAAGCGAAGAGCGGGCAGGCGGGAACGAGTGACGGGGGCGGTGCCGGGAGCGGGAAAACAGGAATTGGTGACGGGGACAATGCCGGGAGCGGGAAAACGAAGGATGGAGCGGGGAGCAGCCAGCAGGAGCAGGCTGCATCCGGAACGGAGCGAGGCGCGGATCAGAGCGCTTCGAGCGGCGCGGTCTCTGCAGCGGGGCAGGGCGGAACGGCGGGAGCGGCCGGCGGAGCCGCGGGTGCAGGAGCGGGAAGCGGAGCGGCAGGAGCAGGTGCAGGGGCGGGAGGTGGAGGCGAGGGAACGGGGGGCGGAGCGGCAGGAGCAAGTGAGGGAACGGGAGGCGGAGCGGCGGGCGCAGGCGAGGGGGCGGCCGCTGATTCCGGCAGCGGCCAAGGAGGCGCGTCCGCGCCTGCCGGCGGCTATGCGGCGGACGGCCGCCTCGACCTGAACCGGGCGACGGCCGAGGAGCTGGACGGCTTGCCCGGCGTCGGTCCCGCCAAAGCGAAGGCGATCGTGGACGACCGCGAGCGCAACGGACCTTTTGCCAGCGTGGAGGATGTCGAGCGGGTCAAGGGGATCGGCCCGAAGCTGCTCGAGAAGTGGAAAAATCTTGTTGTGGTCTCCCATCGGATGTGAGAAGATGGACAGGACGAAACCAATTAATCTTACCGATATAGGAGGAGAATGAATATGGCAGAACAACGCAAGCCGGCCCCGGAAACGCTGGCCGTACACGGCGGGCAGGAAATCGATCCGACGACGCAGTCCCGCGCGGTGCCGATCTACCAGACGACGTCCTACGGCTTCGAGAGCACGGAGCATGCCGCAGACCTGTTCGGTCTCAAGCAGTTCGGCAACATCTACACGCGCATCATGAACCCGACGAGCGACGTGTTCGAGAAGCGCGTCGCCGCCCTCGAAGGCGGCGCGGCCGCGCTTGCGGTCGCCTCGGGCTCCTCCGCGATCACGTTCTCCATCCTCAACATCGCCTCCGCGGGCGACGAGATCGTCAGCTCCTCCAGCCTGTACGGCGGCACGTACAACCTGTTCGCGCACACGCTGCCGAAGCTCGGCATCACGGTCAAGTTCGTCGACAGCTCCGATCCGGAAAACTTCCGCGCCGCGATCACGGACAAGACGAAGGCCGTCTTCGGCGAGACGATCGGCAACCCGCGCGGGGACGTGCTGGATATCGAGGCGGTCGCCGCGATCGCGCATGAGAACGGCATCCCGCTCATCGTGGACAACACGTTCCCGAGCCCGTACCTGCTCCGTCCGATCGACTTCGGCGCCGACATCGTCGTGCACTCCGCGACCAAGTTCATCGGCGGCCACGGCACGTCGATCGGCGGCATCATCGTCGACAGCGGCAAGTTCGACTGGACGCAGAACGACAAGTTCCCGGGCCTGACGCAGCCGGATCCGAGCTACCACGGCCTCGTGTACACCGATGCGGTCGGCCCGATCGCCTACATCATCAAAGCCCGCGTGCAGCTGCTGCGCGACATCGGCGCGGCGATTTCTCCTTTCAACTCCTTCCTGCTGCTGCAAGGACTGGAGACGCTCCACCTGCGGCTGGAGCGGCACAGCACGAACGCGCTCGCGGTCGCGCGCTGGCTTGAGGGGAACGACGCCGTCGCCTCCGTCAGCTACGCCGGCCTGGAGAGCCACCCGTCGCATGGGCTGGCGCAGAAGTACCTGCCGCGCGGCCAAGGCGCGATCCTGACGTTCGAGATCAAGGGCGGCGTCGAGGCCGGCAAGGCGCTCATCAATTCCGTCCAGCTGTTCTCGCATCTGGCCAACGTCGGCGATTCCAAGTCGCTCATCATCCATCCGGCGAGCACGACGCACCAGCAGCTGTCGCCGGACGAGCAGCTGAGCTCCGGCGTGACGCCAGGCCTGATCCGGCTGTCGGTCGGCACGGAGCATATCGACGACATCCTGCATGACCTGGAGCAGGCGATCCTGGCGAGCCAGGCCGTAGCGGCCGGATCGGCGAGCTGAAGGCGGCCGGCAGCCGTATGACTTTCCTTTCGAATCCGGTATAATGGCTTCAGACAGGATTCGACAGGGAGGAGGGGCTTCGATGCCCGATCGGATGCCAGGACAGCAAGAAGAGGTCCGCAAGGACTGGGATACGTATTTCATGGACATCGCCTATATGGTCTCGACCCGCTCCCGCTGCCCGCGGCGGCATGTCGGCGCGCTGCTCGTGCAGGGCAAGAAGCTGCTCGGCACGGCGTACAACGGCGCGCCGATGGGCGTCGCCGACTGCTCGGAGGCGGGCTGCATGATCGTCGAGGAGTGGGAGCAGCGCGAGGGCGTCGCCGGCGAGCCGGAGATGGTCAAGAAGCAGCGCTGCATCCGCACGATCCATGCCGAGCAGAACCTGCTGCTGTTCACCGACCGGATCGACCGCGAGGGCTCGACGGTGTACGTGACGGACCAGCCGTGCTGGACGTGCGCGAACATGCTCGCCAACAGCGGCATCGTGGAGATCGTGTTCCACCGGGGCTACCCGAAGGATGCGGCCAAGGTGGAGCATCTGATGGCGCAGAAGGGCATCGTGTTCCGCCGGCTGGACGGCTATGCGCCTCCTCCGCAGGCGGGCGCGGCGGTGGTCGACTGAGCAGCCGGACGGCTGCCGGGTGATGGAGGCGGCTGGAGCAAGGGCGGCTGCTTGGTGGATGAGGACGACTGGAGAAGATCGGCCGGAGCAGCGTCTGCTGGTTGGCAGAAGGCGGGCTGGAGAAGGACGGGCCAGAGCAGGCGAGTCTCTGGGACGAACTGGTTCGGGTGGCTCGGACGAGCACGGAAGTGGACGGACGAGCGACTCCTCGACGGAGCAGCCGGCTTGGAACGACCCGATAGGCGGCAAGGACGAGGTTGAAGAATGGTTGCAAGGAGGAAGCACCTCCTGGAGCATCGCGTGTTCGCGATGGCCAGGAGGTGCTTTTTTCGTTGCGAAAAGGGACTTTAGCGAGCGGCTCCAATGCCGAGCGGCGGAGTTGCGCGGAAAAACCGAGCAATGGGGTTCGAACAGGAGCCCTCGCGTCGGAGTTGCGCGGAAAAACCGAGCAACGGGGTTCGAACAGGAGCCCTCGCGTCGGAGCTGCGCGGAAAAACCGAGCAACTAGGCTCGAACAGGAGCCCTCGCGTCAGAGTTGCGCGGAAAAACCGAGCAACTAGGCTCGAACAGGGGCCTTCGCGGCGGAGCTGCGCGGAAAAACCGAGCAACGGGGCTCGAACAGGAGCCCTCGCGCCAGAGTTGCGCGGAAAAACCGAGCAACTGGGTTTGAACACGCGTTTCGCAGTGACGGGTGTTTCTAACGCCAACTGTATCCGTTAAGGAGATTCGCGATGAACCACGCTTGAATGGATATGAGGAGGTGAAGCCGGATGATCGAGCCTTCGATGCGGCAGCAGCGGGGAGTGGCGGCCGAGCCGCTCCGGCAAAGAGAAGGCTGGCCGATCGAGCCGCATCGGCGGATAAAAGGCTGGCTGGACGGGCGGCCGCTCGTGTGGGCGGCCGTCTGCTTCGTCGCGGGCAGCTCGGCGGCCGCGTATGCGTCCCCCGGCGGCATGCTCGCCGCCGGGCTCGGGCTCGGCCTGGTCCTGGCGGCGCTGGCGCTCGCCGGTCAGGCCAGGCCCGGGCTGGCCGCCGCTTGCCTGGCGGCCTATGCGCTTGCCGCAGGCGAGCGGCAGTGGGCGGAGGCGCGGTCCGTGACCGCGCTTGCCGCCGAATACGCCGCCGCCGCGGCGCAGCTGGAGCCGCCGGAGCTGCGCGCCGAGGCGGCCGGGACGATCGCGTCGCCGATCCGGATCGACGGCGACGTGGCGCAGCTGCGCGTGGAGGCGCATCGCCTCCGCGCGGGGGACGCGCAGCAGGCGGCGCCGCTGCGCGAGACTTTGCTCGTGCGCGTGAAGCTGCTGCACGAGCACGAGCTTGCCGCCGCCCGAAGCTGGCGGCGCGGGGACAGCGTGCGGCTGCGCGGCACGCTGGAGGTGCCGGCTCCGCCGGCCAATCGCGGCGGCTTCGACTACCGCCGCTACCTGCGCAGCCAGGGCATCGCCTGGCTGCTGCAGGTGCAGGGCGCGGACGCGGTCGAAGCCGCGCCCGGCCGCCCCTGGAGCGCCGCCGCGCTGCTCGGCCGCATGGACGCGGCCCGCGCGTCGCTCGGCGGCGCGCTGGCTCGGCTGTATCCGGCGGACCAGGCCGGATACATGCAGGCGCTCGTCCTCGGCGACCAGGACGAGACGGACCCGGAGCTGTACCGCCGCTTCGCCCGGCTCGGCCTGACGCACATCATGGCCGTATCGGGCATGCATGTGGCGGTCATGCTCGGCTTGCTCGGCGGCATGCTGCGCCTGCTCCGGCTGTCGCGAGAGCGCATCCTGCTGCTGCTCATGCTCGCCGTGCCGCCCTATGTGCTGCTGACCGGCGCGTCGCCGTCGATCCTGCGCGCCGGCTTGATGGCGCTGCTCGGCCTCGCCGCCGCCCGCGCCGGCAAGCTCAAGGACGGGCTGCATCTGCTGGCCGCCTCCGCGGTGCTGCTGCTTCTTTGGGAGCCGCGGCTGATCGAAAGCGTCAGCTTCCAGCTCAGCTACATCGTCACCGCCGGGCTCATCCTCGGCGTGCCGGCCGCGCAGCGCGTCTGGCCCCGTCCGCGCGGCCGGTCGCGCTTCGTCTACGATGCCGTCGTCGTCACGATCGTCGCGCAGGCGGCTTCCTTTCCCGTGACGATCTTCTATTTCAACCAGCTCCATCTGCTGTCGCTGCCCGCCAACCTGCTGCTCGTGCCGTTCATCAGCTTCCTCATCATGCCGGCCGGCGCGGCGGCGATGCTGCTTGATCCGCTGTGGCCGGGGCTCGCGCAATGGATCGCGTCCGCTTCCGCTGTCGGCAACGAATGGACGTTCCGGCTCATCTCCGGGATGGGCGGCTGGCGGCCGGGAGCGACGGTGTGGGCGACGCCTCCGCTCTGGTGGATCGGCGCCTACTACGGGGCGGCGTTCGGGCTGCTGCTGGGCCTGGCTCGTTGGAAAGCACTCCGGCAAAACGAAGCGGCCGCCGCCGCCGAGGCCGGGGAAGACGACACGCAGCCGCTTGGCGTCCTGGCGACGGCAGCGCCAGCGAGAGCGGCCTCCGCTGGAGGACTCGGCCCGCGAATGCATCGCCTCGAGGCTGTTCTCGCCTATGCGCGAAGCCGCTCGCCCCGTCTCCGCTCGCTCGCAGCAGCGGCCGCAGCGGGAGCGGCGCTGCTCCTCCTGCTGCTGCATGCCGCCCATCCGGACTGGAGCGGGCGCTCCGCGACCGTGTCCTTTCTGAACGTCGGCCAAGGCGATTCGATCCTGATCCGCACCGCTTCGGGCAAAACGATGCTGATCGACGGCGGCGGGACGATCTCATTTCAAAAGGAAGCCTGGCGCGAAAGGCGCGATCCATATGAGATCGGCCGCAAGCTGCTCGTGCCGCTGCTGATGAAGCGCGGCGTCGACCGCATCGACCTGCTCGTCGCGACGCATCTCGACCAGGATCATATCGGCGGCCTGGAGGCCGTCGTCGACAGCCTGCCCGTGCGGCGGCTGCTTTGGAACGGCAGCCTCGACGCCGCAGGCGAGCCGCCGCCGTTTCTGCGAAAGGCGATGGAGCTCCGCATCCCGCTCTACGGCGCTCAGAGCGGACAGTCCTGGCAGCTCGACGGCGAGACGAGGCTGGACATGCTGTGGCCGGACGAGCAGGATGCCCTGCAGCCGCAGGAGGAGCAGAACGAGCGCAGCGTCGTGCTGCTGCTGACGATTTCGGGGCGGACGTTCCTGCTGACAGGCGATCTCGGCAGCGTCAGCGAGCCAAACGTGCTCGCAGAGGCGCGAGAGCACGGGCTCGCAGGCCCGATCGACGTGCTCAAGGCGGGGCATCACGGCAGCAAGCATTCCACGTCGCCGGCTTGGCTGGCCGCTTGGCGTCCGTCGATGGCGGTGCTGTCCGCGGGCCTCGGCAACCGGTACGGCCATCCGGCGGAAGAGGTGCTGGAGCGGCTTAGGCGCGCCGGCTCGCAGCCGCTGCGCACGGACCACAGCGGGGAGATCGAGTTTCGGATCCATCGAGACGGAGAGATGGAGATGAGGCTGCTGCGGGACGAAGGGGAGGCGATAGGGCAGCGGAGCTGAAATGCTTGATCTCATCCAAGAGGGAGCAAATCCAAGCAACAATCGGGCTGTAAGCCATCAGTAAATGGATGTAACTTTCTTTAGTGATTAACGGATTTAAAAAAAGCGTCTGAATGGTTAAGCTGTTGTAATAATACACCGATAATTGCCTAAAGGCTGTGCATGCATAGGAGGGAATAAATATGAAAACCGTAGGCGTTGATATTGCTGGGGCAAAGAATACATGGATGGCTTTGATTGATCTTGATTCACAGTCGAATGAATTTGATGAAGAATACCCTAAAATGCAGACACTAGAAGAGATTGTAGTTTATTGTTTAGATCCTAAAAACGATGTGAAAAATATCGTGATAGACGCGCCGCTCTCGTATGCTATTGACGAAGAAAATGGGATGAGAGATTGTGAGCTCTTGTTGCGAGAAGCTCTTTTTTGCAATGGATATAAACGCGAGTATGTGGCTTCAAGCAATTCACTGCAAGGGGTGGCCATTCGAGGATACCGTCTTGCTGAAGAGCTCCGGCAATGCGGATTTAACGGGGACATTCTTGAAATTATCCCCCGCTACTGCCTGGCCCAATTCGCTACCGCATCTGGTAACAGCCAGTTGATCCAAGCCATTAAGTCCTACAAGGTACTGTCAAAGAAAGACAAGCAGGGAAATGAAATCATTGATAAAAGTTCCGTCATATTAAAACGAAAATGGATATGGGATGAATGGCGGAGCTTTTATTTTGGCGCCCGCGAAGATGGATTTCTGCTTGGAAAGTTTGAAGGCTCCAATCAAGACGGCATCATAGATGCTTTTATCTGCGCGACAATTGGATACTTGCTTCATAACCAACCATCATCACTACGATTGGTTCCACACAAACCGAATCATCCTGAAAAAAGGAGAGGCTTTGTTGCTGGTATTCATGTTCTAGGGGAGGGACACTTTTGATCGGTCGTGTCAGTCGAGGTGAAAAGGATGCACGGTATTGGTTTGATCAAGGTTTTACAATGAAAGAAGCTGCAAATTATTTGAATATGTCACTATATAAAATTTGAAAACTAATTCGCGAAGATTGCATCGCCTATTCAAAAATTAGCTCAGGGGTTACCTTTCATAAGCGAATACTGGATTCGTGGTCTAATGATGAAGATGATATTGAAACAGATCATCGAGTAGCATTATATGAGCACTCTGAACGCTATCCAGTACTATTGCCTGCAAATCTAAAGGCACCCTTTGAGTCCGTTGTCCAATATATCGACGGGCAAAAAGTGACCATTGATGGGGACAAAACAACCAAGAAATGAGTATACCTCAAAAGTACATTGAAACGCATTGTGCTCTTGAACCGGAGCTTTAACGCATAAAGTCTTTGAGCCGAACGTTAAGCTAATATTTGAACGATAGAATCCAAAGAACCATCCGAATCCGGAATGGCTCTTTTAATGGTTAAAATATTTTGCAGGTACCACCCAAGCGTCGGCCAAAAAGGAAGATTTTTTTTGTACATCCGATAGACCATGGACCAGCTTTTCCTGCCCGTGGATTTGTCCGAGGACACCCCCGAAAATTACCTCGTTCGTGTCGTGAATTTTGCAAATGCCTATCCAGGTGAAGGCCGAGGCATGCGAAATGGCCAGTTCAAGCCGGGCTACAACGTTCAGATCGGTACGGAAAAGCAGTTCATTCTCACACCTTGCACCAGAGTCCGACGGAAACGAGATGCTTGAAACTTCATCTGGAGCAGGTTAAAGCTACGCTCGGCACCCTGCCGAAAACGCTCATCCGGTTACGGCGGAGAAGAGAACTACGCCTGGTTGGCAGCGCGATGACCTCAAACGCCGGGACATGGAACAGCTGGTCCAGACTCGTCAAATTCTCTGCAATGAGAATTATAGTTCAAAATAAAACCGAATTTGAATATGAATTCACGTCCTATACAAGTTATAATTTCGCAAGATACTTCGCGGTGCGAACCATTTGACTGGTAAAAGAATTCTCATTGTCATACCATGCCGCTATTTTTACCAGTGTATCAGAGCCTAACTCCGTTACTTTCGTTTGTGTGGCATCAAACAATCCACCATAATTCATTCCAATTATATCTGATGATACAATCGGTTCATCTGTATATCCATATTGTTCAGACTCGGATTGCTTCATCTTCCGATTGACTTGTTCTATTGTTACAGAGCCGTCCACTACCGCAGTCAATTCGGTGAGTGAGCCTGCCATAACCGGCACCCTTTGAGATGTTCCATCCAATTTACCGTTTAATGCTGGAATGACCTGTCCAATAGCCTTTGCCGCTCCTGTTGTAGTGGGAATGATGTTTCCGGCCGCAGATCGCGCTCGGCGCAAATCAGCTTTAGGATGGGGGCCATCAAGGGTATTCTGGTCATTTGTATAGGCGTGTATTGTTGTCATGAATCCTTTTTTGATAGGTGCAAGCTCGTTCAAGAAATATGCCATCGGAGCCAGGCAGTTCGTGGTGCAAGACGCAGCCGAAATAATGGTATCATCTTTGGTCAAAGTGTGCTCATTGATGCCGTAAACAATAGTGGAAACATCTTTTCCCGCAGTGGTGGATATCAATACCTTTCTTGCGCCCGCATTAATATGTGCCGCCGCCGCCGCTTTTGATGCAAAAAAGCCTGTACATTCCAGAACCACGTCAATTTGCAGCTCTTTCCATGGAAGTTGGCCGGGGTCTTTTTCGGCATAGATTGGAATAGTCACATCGTCCACGATTAAGCTATTCTCATTGTAGCGAATGACTTTGTTATAATGCCCCTGTGTAGTATCATATTTCAACAAATGTGCAAGCATTTGGGGGCTTGTAAGGTCATTGATGGCCGCAACTCGATACCCTTTCTCGTTGAAAAGCTGTCGGAATGCAAGCCTTCCGATCCTACCAAATCCATTTATCGCGATGTTGACATCCATACCTACACCTTCCCTTCTCATAATAAAAACCTCGTCACTAAAGCATTTTTATTATATCAATTGACTTTTATGCTACAATGTTATAAATGAAGGATCTAACTATACTTTCTGTTGGGAGAATATTATGCCGCAATTTGACCAATATAAAAACAAAAGTGTAGATATTGAGTTTGTTGCAGTCGAAAACTTTGAAAAGATTCCTTATCCCGAGCGGTTTACGCTAATATTTATTACAAATGGAATTATAAATGCATATTTGAATGAACGGCCAATAGAAATTTCAGCCCCCGGGGTTCTATGCTTGTCTATGGAGGATAAACTGCAAGTTGTCCATAAGGATAGTATCTCCGCCCAATCCTTTAGTTTTCACCCGGACTTTTTCAAAACATCCCAAGTTTTTGAAACACAAACGTATAAACCAAGCAATCTGAAGATACAAATAGGTCTTTCCCTTTTCCAAAGGGACAATAGCCAAACTGGCGTAACCCATCTATCTGGCAAAGCATATTTGCAACTGCTTGAATGGTTTTTTGTACTGGGAACAGAAGTGTATGCACATAGCAATGCACTTTGGGTATGCAGAATTAAAAAATATCTTATCCAGATATTAAGACTGCTTGAGGACTTAAACCGCCAAGTCGAGCAATCTCCCATTGATCTGGTTTTAGACTATATACATACAAACTATCCCCAAAAAATTACATTGGAGGATTTAACGAATTGTGCCTATTTAAATCGTATATCGCTCAATGAAATGTTCCAAAAAAGATGCGGGTGTACGGCTATGGGATATCTGCTGTCATATCGCCTAAAGGTTGCAGGGGATCTTCTTGTCCATACAGATATGACCTTAGATGAAATTGCCCGTTCCATCGGCTTTCAGTATGATACTTACTTTATAAAACAATTTACGGCCAAAAGAGGACTCTCACCCACAGCATTTCGGAATGCTTATCGAAACCCACAGCTTTATTGAATAAATTTACTGAATTTGTCAGGCCGAGCAGATGGGATAGGTCAATGATCTTCACCTCGCGAGCCCTCCTGTCGTTGCTGGAATGTCGATGGCGATCATCCGTCCACCCGACTCGCCTGTCGCCGTTCTCATCCGAATCAACACGATCCGGCCGTCGTTCAGCCGCGCGTCGAAGCCCTCGCTTGTCCACGCGCTGCCGTCCCCCGCAGCTTCAGGCTCCATCCGGGTCCAGCCGGCAATGGCGCCCGAGCGCTTCCAGTCTTCCAGCTGCGACCCGTAGAGCCGGTTGAATTCATCCGCAGTCGCATACGTTCGGTAAAAAGGAGAGCAAGCGTTGGTCTTCCCTTTGAAGACGGTCCGTTTCGGCAACGGAATCGTGAACGGCTCCTGCTTCCGGCTTCCATCGCCGTCAAGCTCGCAGCTGTAGGAACGGCTCGGAGCGAGAACGCTTCGAGCCGCGTCATGAAACGGAATATGCCAGAAGTAAAGCAGCAGAAAGGCGGCCGCGAGCGGGGACACAATCAGCACTCCGCGTCCGAGCCGCTTTTTGCGCTGCGCCCATCCAATGCCGAGCAGCGCGATCAAGGCGGCGGCAAGCACGAAGGTAAAGGGGACATATGCTGGATTTGATGCCACGCAACCGCCTCCTTCCCGAATCGCCTGGGCGATCCGCAACCGCAGCCTGCGCCGAGCTTAAGGGGAAACTTTCTCCATCCGGCAGCGCCTTTCCCGCCTGACCGGACCTCCGCTCGAAAAAAAAGTTTCGCCAAGCGCAGGGGGAAGTCCCTCCCCGCTCGTCTATATTCAGGATGGGGAAAGGGGGGCGCAGACGATCAGGCAGGACGAAGCATGGCTTCGAGCCGTCCGGGACAGCGGGGCGGACCGGTTCGGAGAGATCATCGACGAATATGGAGATTATCTATACCGCACGATCTACGCGATTTTGCGCTCCCCCCACGATACGGAAGACGTGCTGCAGGAGGCGCTGCTCGCCATCAGCCGCGCCTTGCCGGAATGCCGCCTGGAAGGCTTCAAGACGTGGATCACCCGCATCGCGGTCAACCGCGCTATCGACTGGAAGCGGAGCAAAGCCCGGCGGGAGGAGCCGGCCGAGCTTCCGCTCGGGCACGAGGCCGCCGCAGCGCCATGGATGGAGCTGGGCGACGAAGCTCCAGGCACGGCCGAACAGGTCATCGAGCGGGAGCGGAGGCGCGAGGTGCGGCGCAAGGTCGCCGAGCTGCCGCAGGAATACCGGACGATGATCCGCGACTTTTATTTTCGCCGCCGGACGCAGGAGGAGATC
The DNA here is from genome assembly GCF_037965485.1 of Paenibacillus sp. FSL W8-1187. Lineage (NCBI taxonomy): Bacteria > Bacillati > Bacillota > Bacilli > Caryophanales > Paenibacillaceae > Paenibacillus > Paenibacillus sp. FSL W8-1187. Next base: position 3,594,708 of record NZ_CP150181.1, on the reverse strand, counting down.
TCGCAGGAGAGGGGGCTGCGGCCGAGGAGCGTGGAGTCCAAGCTCTACCGCGCCCGCAGCTGGATGAGACGGCATTGGCAAAAGGAGGACTTCGAATGAACCCGCATCCACCGATGGAATCGTGGAGCCGCTATGCGGCCGGGCTTGGCGGCGCGCCGGAGCGGCTCGCCATGGAGCGGCATCTGGAGAGCTGCGAGCTTTGCCTGGAGGCGTTCCAGGCCGCGGCTCTCGCAGAGGAGCCGGCACGCGATGAATGCCCCGAACAGGCTGCGCTTGCGGAGCGGCTTCGGGGAGAAGCGCTGGAGCGCGTCCGTGCCGCGGTGCTGGACGAGCTGGCCCGCGAGCAGGCGGACGCCGAGCGCAGGCCGCCGCCGCGGCGCCGGAGCTGGACGCGCCATCCGGCGTTCCACTACGGCCTGGCGGCGGCGCTGACGCTGCTGCTGCTCGGCAGCGGAGCGCTCGGCGAGCTCGGACGCCAGCTGGAGCACGCGGCTTCCGCCCATCCGCCGCAGCCGTCTCTCTCGGCCGAGCGTCCAGCCGCCGCCGAGGAGGAGAGCTGGTCGTCCCGCGTGGTCGACCGCACGTCGCGGCTGCTGCAGGAGTGGCAGTCGGCCCGTTATCGGGACGGCGGAGCGAGCTGACGGATGGCGCTTGCTGCGCGCGCCGTCGAAGCGCGGCTCCGTCTCGCTTGCTCCCGCACCGGCCGAGCGGCCCGCTAAATCCGTCGCCCTAGCCGCCCCGGCCGAGCCCGCGTCCGAACCCCGCGCTGCCGCCCTAGCCGAGCTCGCGTCCGAATCCCGCGCTGCCGCCCTAGCCGAGCTCGCGTCCGAACCCGCCCTAGCCGCCCCGGCCGAGCGTCCTCTATGAATTTTTAGCACGACATCTATTCCCGACAAAGGAGCGACAACGACCATGAACCACCCTATGCATCCCGCCCCTGCGGCGCATCCGCTGCTGGCGCTGCTGCTCGGCTTCCTGCCCGGAGCCGGACACGCCTATCTGCGCAAGTTCGGGCGGATGGTGCTGTACGGCCTGCTGTTCTGGGGCCCGTCGGCGCTGCTGCTGCTGATCGCGGCGACCGGCAGCATGGACGGAGAATTCCTCGTGTTCGCGCTGTTCCCGATGCTCGTCTGGGGCGTCAGCATGATCGACCTGCTCGTCACGGCGCTGTCGGCGCCGGCCGCCGTCGCATGCGTTCGAGCCCGGTCCGATGGACGGCAGCGGCATCCCCTCCGCGCTTCTCGTGCCGACGATGGCGGCGGAGCGCCAGCGCGAGAAGACGGCGGCGATCCTGCTCGCCTTTGTCCCTGGGCTCGGCCATATGTACCTGGGCCTCATGCAGCGGGGCGCCGCCTTCCTCGTCTCGTTCGCGGGCCTCGGCGTGTTCGTCGTTTTCGTCGCCATCGTGATGGATACGCCGGTGTTCCTGCTCTTCCTGCTGCTGCTGCCGGTGCTGTGGATCTACGCGATGTTCGACGCCGTGCATCTCGTGCAGCGCAAGCAGGCGGGAGAGCCGCTCGTCGACCGCTCGCTGTTCGAGGAGCTGGAAGGGCATTTCGCCTCCGGCCGCAAAAACAAGATGGCCGCCGCCGCGCTCTCGTTCCTGCCCGGAGCGGGCCATCTGTACCTCGGCCTGCAGAAGCGCGGCCTGCAGCTGATGGGACTGTTCCTCGTGTCCATCTACTTGATGGACAGCCTGCGGATGACGCTGTTCCTGTTCCTGCTGCCGCTCGTCTGGCTGTACGCCTTCTTCGACGCGATCCAGCAGCATGGCCGCTCCCAGCGCGGCGAGCTGGCGGACGTGCCCGTCCTGACGGAGCTGTCGGCCTACAGCCGCTGGATCGGCGCGGCGCTGATCGCCGTCGGCGCGTTTTTCCTGGCGGACCGGTTCGTCATGCCGCTCGCCGCCGAGCATGCCCCGCGGCTCTACGCTCTGTACCAGACCGTCCGCTACAACCTGCCCGCCGCGGCGACCGCGTTCCTGCTGCTCGCCTTCGGCCTCCGCATGCTGCTCGGCCGGCCGAATCCGCCGGCGGCGATGCCGCTGCATGAAGCTCCGGACGCCATGCGCCGTACGGAGCCGCTCGGCTGACTGCGGTCTCGAAGCGTCCAAGCGCTGCCTCCAGCCGGAGCAAAAAAGCGTTCCCATCCGCCTATGCGTGCGCGGATCGGAACGCTTTTTCCTTTTCACCCTAACGAACGGCGGCTAGCCTCCTGCGCCTTGTCGATAAAGTCTTGCAGAAGCTCCATGAACAGCTTCGCCGCTTGGCTCATGAACCGGTCCTTGCGGTAGAGGATGCAGATGTCCTGGCTCGGAGTCGGGTTTAAGAGGGTCACGGCAGCGATGGAATCGCGGCCGAGATTGTCTACGAGCAGCCGCGGCAGGATGCAGGCTCCGACGCCTTGCTCGACCAGGGCGAGAAGGGTCGACAGCGAGGGCGCGACAATCGGGCGGTCGAGGAGGATTCCGGCTTTTCGACTGCTCTCCCGGATGACCTTGGTCATCTGGTGCTCGTCTCCGAAGGCGACCAGCTTCAGCTGCTGCAGCTGCTCGAAGGACATCGCTTTGGCCTTGGCGGCGGGATGGTCGGACCGGACTGCCAGCACGAATTCTTCATGAAAGAGCGGAATGACCGCGATGCGGTCATCCGGATCGGCCGGCGTCGTCGTCACGCCGATGTCCCGGACTCCTTCGAGCACCTGCCCGTACACCTCCGTCGTCTCCGTCACTTGAATCGACAGCTTCGGATAGGAGCGGTGGAAGTCGATCAGCAACGCGTCGAACAGAAGATCCCCGTCGCCGGGAAGGATGCCGATATCGAGCTGGCCGCCCTCCATCCGCTTCAAATCCGAGATCGCCGCTTGAATATAATCGACTCGTTCGAAAATAAGCCGGCTCTGCTCCAGGACGATCCGTCCGGCCTCGGTGAGCGCGATTCGCCTCCCGATGCGGTCGAACAGCGGAGTTCCCAGCTCGTTCTCCAGAAACTTGATCTGCTGGCTGAGGTTGGATTGGGTCGTGCAGAGAGCTTCCGCCGCCTTGGAAAAATGCATGTCCTTGCAGATGGCCGCGAAATAGTGGAGCTGCCTAAGTTCCATGTCATGGCTCCTTCATCGAATGAAGTGGTCGGGCACGGATGGTCCAGTTCATTCCATTATAGCGCAAAGCCGGCCGGCCGCGCATTGCGCCGCCCTTGGAGTAGCGAAACCGATCGATGGCATCGGAATTGCGGGATGGCTGGCTCTCCGCGATTTCGGTACTCTTGAATCAAGGAAGCCATCCGAAACCAAGGAGGAATTCAATCATGCATCAAGCCATCGTCCATACGAGTCAAGTGGTGCGTCAAGTCGTGCTCGGCCAGGTCCAGGCGGCAGCCGAGGAGCAGCTGGATCGGCAGCCGGAAGGCTTCGCCAACACGATCCGCTGGAATATCGGTCATATCGTGTATTGGAGGGATCGATATGCGGCCTTGTGCTTCGGCGTGCCGTCGGCCATTCCCGACCATTATGCGGCGCTGTTCGACTCGGGCACGAAGCCTGCGGATTGGACGGAGGCTCCCCCGACCAAGGCGGAGCTGCTGGAGCAGCTGGCCGCCCAGCTCGGCCGATTGTCGGAGATCGCGCCGGAGAAATGGGAGGCGGAGCTGAAGCCGCCGCTGGAGATGGGGCCGTTCTCGTTCCGCACCGCGGCCGAGCTGTTCAACTTCGCTCTCGTCCACGAGGGCATCCACCTCGGTGTCGTGATGAGCCTGCTGAGAGCGACCCGAACGAGCGGGGAGCGACGTCCATGAAGGCGGACCAAGTCTTGCTGAGCTATATGGAAAGGATGAGGGAGGTGGAACCGGCTCTCGAGTACGTCCACCCGGAAGCGATTTTCATCGCGGCCTGCGAGCATGAGTCGGAGCGGCATCCCTTTTATGGCACTTATCGCGGAGTCGAAGGGGTTCGGACGCTGTTGTCCAAGCTTCAGCGGGAGCTGGAGCCGCAGGAGGTCAAGCTGCATCGGATGCTGGCCGATGAAGGGACGGTTTTCGCCTGGGGGGAGTTCCGGCACCGGGTCCGCTCGACCGGCCGCATTTTTGCGAGCTCTTGGGCGGCCGCATGCGAGGTGGAGGACGGCAAGATCAAGCATTTCCGAGGGTTCGAAGATACGGGAGCGCTGGAAGCGGCTTTCCGTAAAGAGTAAACCGTTCCAGGGCTGCCTTGACGGCGGCCCTTTTTTCTCGTGCTGGCGCATGTGTGGAGCAACGCTTCGCCGCGCGACCCTGCCCTTGGAACTTGCCGCTGCGTTCCTTATACTGGAGAGATGCAGGCTATTCCTTTTCTTAGTGGAGGTTGACCATGATTCCGACTCAGCAGCAACTGGAAAACTACGCCGAACTGATCGTCCGCGTCGGCGTCAACGTGCAGCCCGGCCAAAAGGTCGTCGTGATGGCTCCGATCGCCGCCGCCCCGCTGGCGCGGCAGATCGTCTCCCGCGCCTACAGCGCCGGAGCGAGCGACGTGTTCGTCGAGTACAACGACGAGCAGCTCACCCGCATCCGTTTCCTCCAAGCGCCGGAAGAGAATTTCTCCAAGTATCCGATGTGGCGCGCGGAAGCGTTCCAAGGCTTCGTCGCCGAAGGCGCCGCCTTCATCCAGATCTATTCGCCCGATCCGGACCTGCTGAACGGCGTCGATCCGGAGCGTGTCGCCGCCAGCTCCAAGGCGGCGTCGACGGCGCTGGCTCCATACCGCAACGCGCTCATGAACCATGAGAACGCCTGGACGCTCGTGTCCTGGGCGACGCCGGAATGGGCGGCCAAGGTGTTCCCGGACGAGCCGTCCGAGACCGCGGTCGAAAAGCTGTGGGAGCGGATCGTCGACGCCACTCGCATCGGGCTGGAGGATCCCGTGGAGGCATGGCGCGGCCACAACGCCACGCTGCTGGACATGGTCGAGCGCCTCAACGCCAAGCGCTACGCGGAGCTTCGCTTCACGGCGCCGGGCACCGAGCTGACGATCGGCCTGCCGGACGGCCATCTGTGGCTGGGCGGCGGCAAGAAAAACGGCCGCGGCGTCCTGTTCAACCCGAACATGCCGACGGAGGAAGTGTTCACCATGCCGCATAAGGACCGGGTGAACGGCATCGTCCGCAGCACCAAGCCGCTCAACTACAGCGGCCAGCTCATCCAGAACTTCTCCCTGACGTTCAAGGACGGCAAAGTGACCGACTTCACCGCCGAGCAAGGCTACGAGGCGCTGGCCAAGCTGCTGTCGATGGACGAGAATGCGGTGCGCCTCGGCGAGGTCGCGCTCGTGCCTGACGACTCGCCGATCTCGAACTCCGGCGTGACGTTCTACAATACGCTGTTCGACGAGAACGCCTCCTGCCATCTGGCGCTCGGCCAGGCGTATCCGGTCAACCTCGAGGGCGGAACCGAGCTGTCGCCGGAGGAGCTGGCGAGCCGCGGCGCGAACCGCAGCCTCGTCCACGAGGACTTCATGATCGGCTCGCCCGAGATGAATATCGACGGCGTGACGCAGGACGGCTCGGTGGAGCCGATCTTCCGCGGCGGCAACTGGGCTTTCTGATCGTTCGAGCCGAGCTTTCGGCGGATTTTCCGCATTCCTATGACTAGAACCTTCCGGGCGTCGCGAACACGACGCCCGGAAGGTTCTTTTTGGACCGTTTATCCTCGCAGGTTGACAGGGCTGCGACGGAAAAATGCGCTCGCATGCCCAAGAGCGATTGGCTCCTCGTCATCTCCTCCGCTCCAGCCTCTGAGCGGAGGAGCGGGGCGGTCAGTGATAGGCCGGCGTTTCGATGCCGCAGGGACCACCGTCCGGATTGGCCTGCAGGCGCAGCTCTGTCCCGTCCGCGCGGTAGAGCGGATTGTACCAATGCGAGATGGACGTGGACGAGAGGCCGGCATAGTGGCAGATGAACGCGCGCCGGAAGCGGTCCTTGGACTTGTTGCGGTACGAGCCGTGGATGAGGCTTCCGTTGAAGAACAGCACGTCGCCGGGCTCCATGACGGCCGCGACCGGCTTCTCGCCCTTCGGCGGCTTGACGTAGTGAGTCGTAAAAGACTCCTTGACATCCGCCTCCTCCGGGCAGACGATATCGCTGACGTTCGTTTTCGGAACGAGCAGCATGCAGCCGTTCTCCTCGTCGCAGCGGTCGACGGCGGTCCAGGCGGCGATGCAGGTGCCGGGCTCCACCTTGAGGTAGAAGTTGTCCTGATGCAGCGCCTGGCCCCGCGATCCGGGCGGCTTGTAGTAGAACATGCTTTGGGCCGCGACCGCTTCCTCGCCGAGGAGCTCCCGGAGCACGCCCATCACGCCGGGATGCAGCATGAAGCTGCGGGACAGCGCATTGAACCGGTGCGGATGCATGACGCGGGGGTACCGCTTGAGGGGATCGGCGGCGGCATCGCTGCCGAACTGCGGCTCGAAATAGCCGGGGACAGCCGTTCCGGCGATGGCGTCGAACTCGCGCCGGATGGCATCGATCTCCTCCTGGCGGAGCAAGCCTCGTACGATGAGGTAGCCCTCGTCCTGGAACGAGCGCAGCGAGTCTTGAGGCGAAGCGGGCTGGGTCATGCTTCATCATCCTTTCGTGGGAGCGGGATGAGTCCAGCATAGAGGATGAAGGAGGACGCGCGGAAGTCCGGATCCTGCTTATAACTGGCTGGATTCTGCTGCCGCATCCGCATCCGCCGCACGGCGGCATTTGAAAAAAGGAGGGCGCGTCATGAGAGAAAGCATCCCCGGCCTCGTCGCCGGCCATTTCCGCCGCGGCGACGATTATTCCGTGCGCCGGCCGGAAGGCGCGGACAGCTGGCTGCTCGCCTACACGCTGGAAGGAAGGGGATATTTCCGCACCCCGGCCGAACAGAGCTCGTGCTCGGAGGGCGATCTGATCCTGCTGCGCAAGGATGTCGCCCACGAATACGGGACGGCAAAAGGGGAGCAATGGCATTTCATGTGGTGCCATTTCGCCCGTCTTCCGCACACCGGCCTGCTGCCGGAGAAGGAGCTGCTGAACGTGCCTTTGTCCGGCACTTTCCGCCGCCGCGCGCTGCGCTCGTTCCGGCTGCTGCTCCAGGATGCCCGGGAGCGCGGCGCTTACGGGCTGCTGCGCTGCGAGAACCATCTCGGGGCGCTGCTGCTGCTCGCGGCGTCGCAGCTCGGCGACCGCGTCGATCCCCGCGTCGCCGCCGTCCTGCGCGTGCTCGCCTCGCGCATGGAGGAGGAGCTGCGGATCGAGGACCTGGCCCGCATCGCCGCGCTTTCGCCCTCCCGGCTGTCCCATCTGTTCAAGGAGCAGACCGGCAGGACGATCCTCGAGACGCTCGCGGAGATGCGGCTCGAGCAGGCCGCGCTGCTCCTCGCGCATGCCGGCCGTCTGCCTTCGGAGGCGGCGGCGGAGGTCGGATTCCGCAGCTACAACCATTTCGCGGCTCTGTTCCGCCGCCGCTTCGGCGTCAGCCCGTCCGCATACCGGACGGATTCGGCCCGGCTGTCTGAAGGGGATTTTCAACGCTTGACATAGACCGGATTCGTCAGGCAGGTCACGAATGTCCGGGAAGAAGCGGGCAGGCGGCGCCGGGCCTCGAGACGATAGAACAGGCGGTCGCCGCTTCCGGCGAAGCTCAGCGTGGCGCGCCCTTCCCGGTCCGCACGGACATCCGTCGCCGGGACGTCCGGCTGCGCGCGGGATGGGCCGCCGTCCTCCGGCAAGCCGCCTGGACCGGCGAGCGACGCGTATGCCGCAGCCATCGCGGCTGCTTCCGGGGAGGGGTCCGCCCTGCCGGCCAGCCTCCATGCGGCTTCCAGGCCGCGATCGGACCAGAGGAAGATCTCGTCGTCCGCCGCCGCATGGATGCCGATCGTCAGCGGCAGGCTGCCGTCCGGATGCGGCGCAGCTTCGTCGCCGACGCCGGCGCTGCCGGAGCGCAGCGTCAGGAACGTATCCTCCGGATCATGGGAGAGGACGACCCTTCCCGCGCGCAGCGCCTGCATCAGCCCTGCCGTGCCCGGAGAGCGGGTCCAGAGGGACGCCGCCGGCCTTCCGTGGCGGACGTAGCGATCCGGGCGATGCGTATCGCTGCCTCCGAGGGCGACGATCCTGCGGCCGAGAGACAGCTGGCGCTGCCACCAGGACAGCGCCTGTTCGTTCAGCTCCCGCCAAGGACCGTTCCAGACCTCGATGGCGTCGAACGGCAGATCGAAGCCGAACTCCCAAGGGCAGTCGGGACAAAACGGATGATTGAGGGAGACGAACGCTCCGCGTTCCCTCGCCAGGCTCAGCTGCCGCTCCGCCTCTTGCGGAGACGCGACGCGGAAGTCGTCCAGAGCATCCGGATGGCCGAGCAGGTTGGCGTGGCCGCCATAGCTGGTCAGCTCCACGCCGGGCAGCAGCAGCAGGCGCTCGTCGGCCCGATCGGCGAACGCATTTTGCGAGGATGTATTATGGTCGGTCAACGCGAGAAAGTCGAGCCCGCGGCTCGCCGCCGACGAGCTGGCCTCGGCGAGCGAATAGGCGCCGTCGCTGTGCGTCGTATGCGCGTGCAGGTCGCCTTTGACCCAGCGGCTGACGGGCCGCCGGAGCCGCACCTCGACCGACACCGTGACGCCGCCCTCCGGAATCCGGTACGCTCCGAGCATGACCGCCCACCGCCCGCGCCCGGGCTTGCCGCTGCGGTAGCCCGGCGTAGCCTGCTCCGCGGCGACAAAAAAGCGGCTTCTCGCTCCGCCGCTCCATCCGACGATGCGCTCGGGCGAGCGCAGGCCGATGTCGATGACGGCCTCGCCGCCTTGACGGTCGTATTCGTAGAGGACCTCGATGCGCTCGAGGTCCTCTTCCACGTCAAAGGCGAGTTCCGGATAGGTCCTCCTCTCCTCCGCCGAGATCCGGCGCGTGAGCCGCAGCGTCTGGACGCCCGGATGCTCCGCGTCCGGTCCGTTCTCCAGGCGGTCCGCATCATAGCGGAGCCCGTCGTCCGGCAAGCTGTTTCCATTCATCTCCAGTCCTCCTTCTGCTCGAAGTCCTATTCCTTGTTGGCGCCTGCGAGAATGCCTTTCATGAAATGCCTCTGCACGAAAGGATAGACGGCGATCAGCGGCAGGACGCTGATGACGATGCCGGCCATCCGCACGTTGGTCGTGATCAGGTAGCTGCTCGAAGTGGCCGCCGAATCGACGATCATCGACTTCAGGGCGACCTGAAGGGTGATCTTGGCCATGTCGGTAATATACATGACCGCAGGCGTCAGCATGTTCCAGCGACCGACGAACTCATACAGCGTCACCGTCGCCAGCCCCGCCGCCGCGAGGCGCATGTACATCGTGAAGAAGACGCGCAGCTCGCCGGCGCCGTCGATCTTGGCCGACTCGGCCATCTCGTAGGGGATGGCGGAGAAGAAGTTCCGCATGAGCAGGATGGAGAAGCCCGACACGAGGCCGGACAGCACCAGCACGCTCAGCGTATTGATCAGATGCAGGTCTTTGTTCACGACATAGAGCGGAATCATGACGGCCTCCTGCGGCACCATCATCGTCAGCAGGATGAAGCTGATCATGAGCTTGCGGCCCGGCAGATGCGGATGGATGAACACATAGCCCGCCAGGCTGGACAAGAGCACATGGAGCGCGGTTCCGGACAGCGTGACGATCGTGCTGTTGAGCAGCGGCCGCCACAGGTCCAGGCTGCTCCAGACCGTGACGAACCCTTCGGTGCTGAAGTCCTTCGGGATCAGCACGATATCCGGCTGCATCGAGGCGATGCCGGAAGAGAAGGCCAAGGCGAGCACGTTCAGGAATGGAATGATCATCGTCAGCATGAGCAGGATGAGGAATCCCGCATTCAAGGCGTCGAAGGTCCGATTGGCCCATCCGAGCCGGTCATAGCGATCTCCCACGGGCTACACCTCGTCAAAGCGGATCAGACGCCGGACGGCGAATGTCAGCGCAAAAGTCAGCAGCACGACGAGGAAGCTCGCTGCCGCTGCAGGTCCGATCTTCATTTCCAAAATGCCTCTCTGGAACGTATACATCATCAGCACGTCGACCTTGGAGGCGGTCGCCGGATTCCTCAGGATGAACACCGGATCGAAGATCCTCAGGATGCCGAGCGTGTTGAGCAGGAAAATGACCTTCATCGTGCCGGACAGCTGGGGCAGCGTCACATCGCGCATCTGCTGCCAGCGGGAAGCCCCGTCCATGCGCGCCGCCTCGTAGAGCGACGGGCTGATCGACACGATGCCGGCCAGAAACAGGATGCAGTTGTAGCCCATGTCCTTCCACGTCGCGAGCAGGATGAGCATCCACCGGGACCAGCCCGCATCGGCGAGGAAATGGATCGGTCCGCTCATTCCGAGCTTGACGAGGACGACGTTCACGAGCCCCGTATCGGGGGAGAGCAGGAAGATCCACATCCCCCCGATGACGACCCACGACAGGAGATGGGGCAGATAGAGGACCATCTGGGCCGTCTTGCGGAACCAGCTGCGCAGCACCTCGTTCAGCGACAGGGCGATCGCGAGCGGGGCCGCGAAGCCGAGCGCCAGCGTGCCGCCGCCGATGAGAAGCGTATTGACGAACGCATCCAGGAAGGAAGCGTCCTGCAGCACGAGGCGGTAGTTGTCCCAGCCGGTGTAGGGATGGGCGCCCATGAGCCGGTAATCCTGGAAGCTGATCTGAAGTCCGCGAGCCAGCGGATAGTAGGCGTAGACAAGGAAGTAGAGGACGACCGGAATCATCATCGCGTACAGGGCGCCGAAGCGCTTCATCGTCGTCAAGGCTGCTGCTCCTTTCCCGGGCCGACCGCCCTTGTTATTCGTCGATCAGCTTCTTGGCGAGCAGCTCCTGGCGCATCCGCTTGACCGCGTCGGCCGCTTCCCGCTTGCCGGACATCGCCTCGAGCGCGTACTGCTGCACGATCTTCTCCGCGTCGCTCCAGCCGGGCAGCGCCAGCTCGAGCGAGGCGTGGGCCTTGACGAGGTCCTGCGCCTCCTGCACGCCCGGCAGCTTGCCGAACGGAGGCTTCACGTTCTCGTTGTACCAGAACGGCACGCCGTGATCCATGTTGTGCATCTTGCCGATGTCCGTCAGCTTCAGGCTATCGCCTTCCTTGACGTAATCCTCGCCTTCGATGCCGAGGCTGCCCAGCATGATGCCGGGCTCGGTCTGCCAAAACTCGAGGAACTGCTTAGCCGCTTCGGGATGCTCGGCGTTGGCCGGCACGAACCAGTAGTCCGGGTCTCCCCGGCGCATGATCCGCTCGCCGTCCGGGCCTGACGCCGGCGGCAGCGCCGCCGCCGTGAAGGCGGTGCTGGGATCCTGCTGCTGGCGCAGGCTGTTGAACATGCCGACCCAGGCATCCCAGTACGTGACCATGCCGACCCGATCCGTGAGGAACAGATTGCGCATCTTGGCCGTATCGTTGGTGACGAAGTTCGGATCGAGGATGCCTTCCTTGAAGAGCTTGGCGAACCATTCGTACATCGGGACCGCGGCATCGGTGGCGTACGGAATCGTCCGTTTTCCGTCCTCCATCACATACCGGTATTTAAGTCCGGCCGCGCTCATGAAGCCCTGGATGTCATAGAGGCCGGAGGTGCTCAGTCCGTACGTGTCGTCCTTGCCGTTGCCGTCCGGATCCTGCTCCTTGAACGCCTTGAGGACCTCGTAGTAGTCCTCCAGCGTCTGGGGCTCGCTCAGCTTCAGCTTGTCCAGCCAGTCCTTGCGGACGATCGGCATCGTGCCTCCCTGGAACTTGCTGAAGACGGCCACGATCCGTCCGTCCTTGTCCGTCAGCTGCTCCCACTCCGCGGCGGGGATGACTTTCGGATCGGACAGCACGGCGGAGCTCTCGACGAACTCGGTCAGGTCGCTGACGACTCCCTGCTCGACGAAGGTATCGAGCACGCCCAGGTTGCTGCCCTCGATCAGATCGTATTTCTCGCCCGAGCCGAGCGCGGTCAGCACCTTCTGGTCGTAGCCCTCCGCCGGCTTCTCCAGCGTCACGTCCATCCCGGTGAGCTCGCTCAGAGCGGCCTCGAACTTCTCGTTTTCTTCCGGCGTCTTGCCGCCGACGTTCGCGCTCAGGATGCGCAGCTTCTGCGGAGCGGCAGGGCTCGCCGAGATGCCGGGAGCGGGAGATGCCGCGTTGCCTCCGTTGTCCGCTCCGCTGCAGCCGGACAGCAGGCTCGCGCTCAGCGCCGCCGCCATAGCGGCAGCCAGCCAAGGTTTCGTTTTCATGAAGATCAGCCTCCTTAGAATTAGACAGATTGAGGGGAAACGGCGGGAGCCGAGCAGGACGCCCGAGGGACGAGCTCGGCAGGAACGAGCGTCCGGCGCGCGGCCGAATTGCCGCTGCGCAGCTGCTCGATGAGCATGGCGGCCGCCTCCATGCCGAGCTGCTCCGCATGCTGCCGGACTCCGGCGAGCGGCGGGGAGAGCTCGGGGAACAGGACGGCATCGTCGCTGAAGGCAAAGACGGACAGCTCGCCGGGGATCGACAGGCCGAGGCTTTCCGCCGCCTTGTACACGCCTAGCGCCATCATCTCATTGTCCGCGATGACCGCCGTAATCGCGGGATGCCGCTCCAGCATGGCGCTGGCGGCGTCGAAGCCGAACTGATGGGAGGACGTGCCGCGCTCCGGCTTGTGGAGCAGCCTTTGCGGAGGAGGCTCCAAGCCCGCCTTGCGGTACGCCTCCCGGTAGCCGTGAGCGCGGTCCTCTGCGACGGTCCGCAGCTCGGGAGCATTGAGGAACAGGATGTCCCGGTGGCCGAGCTCCAGCAGGCAGCGGGTGACGCCGGCCGCGAGGCCCGCGTTGTCATGGTCGACATAGCTGACCTTGGCTTCATGCTCGGCGGAGGGACGGCCGATGACGACGAGCGGCGTGCCGCTGGCGAGCCGGTCCTCGATCCGGGCATCTCCTTTGGCGGAGGGGTCGAGGATGATCTCGCCGTCCACCGGGTCCGAGGCCAGGTTCTCGACCTGGCTGAGGTAGCCCGGGGACAAGGTGTTCACGAGCAGCCGGTAGCCATGCTCATAGCAGACGCGCAGCACGCCGTTCATGAGGGCGAGATGGAAGGGACCGAAGCGGTAAGGCTCCCCGCGGATGTTGAGCCCGATGATGCGGGTGGAGCGGCTCGCCAGGCTGCGCGCCCAGTAGTTGGGCTTGTAGTTCAAGCCGCGGGCGGCTTCCAGCACCCGCTCGGTCACTTCCTTGCTGATGGGGCGTTTCTTGCTGAACACGCTCGATACGGTGCCTTTCGACACGCCGGCTGCTCTTGCGACATCCTCGATGGTAGCCACGAATTGCGTTCGACCTCGCTTTCCTGTCTCTCGAAGCCCACATTAAACCGGTTTTATAAACTCACACTAAACGTAGGGTGAACCTTTCGTAAAAAGCCCCGATTCGATGAAGATTGGCGCGATTTTGCAGGGCGATGTCGCTTCTTTCCCCACTTCAACGTCCGATCCTCGTCGTTAAACCGGTTTTGCAGCTGCGCCGGCTGCAAAAAAAACAGGCTGCCCCTCGCTTTCGCGAGGGACAGCCTGTCGGACAAGGTCAAGCTTGGTCTGGATGATCGAAAAAACGGTACCATAACGGCCCGGTCAGCGCGCCAGCCAGCCCCCGTCCACGCAGAGCACGTGGCCGTTCAGGTAATCGGAGGCGGAGGAGGCGAGGAAGACGACCGGACCCTTCAAGTCATCCGGCGTGCCCCAGCGTCCGGCCGGGATGCGCTCGGTGATCGAGCGGTAGCGCGCCTCGTCGGCGAGGATCGGCGCGGTGTTGTTCGTCTCCATGTAGCCCGGCGCGATGGCGTTCACCTGGATGCCCTTGGACGCCCACTCGTTGGCGAGCGCCTTGGTCAGGCCGGCGACGGCATGCTTGCTGGCCGTGTAGCCCGGCACGTTGATGCCGCCTTGGAAAGACAGCATCGAGGCGATGTTGACGATCTTGCCGCTGCCGCGTTCGATCATATGCGCGCCGGCGAGCTGGCTCAGGTAAAAGACGGCGTTCAGGTTGAGGTCGATGACCGCCTGCCAGTCCTCGCGGCTGTGCTGCGCCGCCGGCGTGCGGCGGATGATGCCGGCGTTGTTGACGAGGATGTCGATGCCTCCGAAGCGGGATGCGGCGCGCTCGAACACGTCGCCCAGCTCGTCGAGGCGGCTGAGATCGGCTTGCAGGTCCTCCGCCTCGCGGCCGAGGCCGCGGATCTGGCCGACCGCGGCCGCGCTGCCGGAGGAGCTGACGGCGACGACATTCGCTCCGGCTTCGGCGAGGCCGACAGCCATCGCCTGGCCGAGCCCGCCGGACGTGCCGGTCACGAGCGCGGTCTTTCCTTGCAGATTGAACATAGGGATCCGTCCTTCTTTATCGAGAATGGGGTCGTCCGCTCAAGAGGAAGGGCGCGCGCCGTTCCAGACGGCGATGCCGGCGGCGCGAAGCGGCCGGGTGGCCTCCTCGTCCGCGTCGGCATCGGTCAGGATCGCCGTCGCTTCGTCCAGACGGGCGAAGGTGAACAAGGCGCTCTGGCCGAACTTGCTGTGGTCCGCCACCGCATAGACGGCGCGGGCCGTCTCGACGAAAGCCCGCTTCAGCTCCAGCAGGTCGCCGGTGTAGATCGTAAAGCCGTTGTCCGGATGCACGCCGGTTGCGGACAGGAACGCCGTCTGGATGTTGAGCCGCCGCACGTACTGGGCCGCCTCAGCGCCCGCAAGCATGTTGCGCACCCGATAGCCGCCCGGCACGACGAGCTGGATGCGGTCCTTGGGCGCGAGCTCGGCGATGATGCGGACGTCGTTCGTGACGACGGTGAGCGGCTCGTTGTCGAGGAGCCGCGCGATCTCGAGCGTCGTGCTGCCGCCGTCGAGGGCGATGACGGCGCCCGGCTTGACGAGCGTGAGCGCCAGCGCGGCGATGGCGGCTTTTTCGGCATGGTGGCGCTCCAGCGGCTCCTTGGCCGTCAGGATGCCGAGCTGGCCGTCCTGGGCGAGCACCGCGCCGCCGTGGATGCGGGCGAGCAGGCCGCGCTCCTCGAGCTTCGCGAGATCCTCGCGCACCGTCTTGCCGGTCACCTGCAGCCGCTCGCTCAGCTCGGCGACCGTCACCTCGCGCCGGGCGAGCAGCATTTCCATAATCGTCTCATGTCTTCGCAATGGGTTCATCCGCGTTCATCCTATCCGGGGGCAATTTCCGCTTCGTGCAAGGGTTGATCTTATCTTAGCGCATCAGCGCAGATCCTGCATCGCCACGGCGTCCATGTCGTCGAACACCTGGTTCTCGCCGGCCATGCCCCAGATGAACGTGTAGCTGCTCGTGCCGACGCCGCTGTGGATCGACCAGCTCGGGCTGATGACGCCCTGCTCGTTGCGCACGACGAGATGGCGCGTCTCCTGCGGCTCGCCCATCAGGTGAAAGACGTTGCCGCTGTCCGGCATGTCGAAGTAGAAGTACACCTCGGAGCGGCGGTTGTGCGTATGGCACGGCATCGTGTTCCACATGCTGCCTTCCTTGAGCAGCGTCATGCCCATGACGAGCTGGCAGCTCTGGATGCCGTCGATATGGATGTACTTGTAGATCGTGCGCTCGTTGGAGTTCGTCTGGCTGCCGAGATGGGCGGGCGTCGCCTCGCTGATCGCGGCTTTGACGGTCGGGTACGTCTGATGGGCCGGAGTGGAGTTGAAATAGTACTTCGCCGGGCTCGCCGCATCGTCGCTGCGCAGCTCCACGTCGAGGGCGCCGCGGCCGATGTACAGGCAGTCCTTCGGCGCCATCGCATATTCGGTGCCGTCGACGACGATCGTGCCGCTGCCGCCGACGTTGATGATGCCGATCTCGCGGCGTTCGAGGAAGCTGGCGGCTCCGATCGTCTTCTTGTCGGCTTCGAGCTTGATGCCGGTGCCGGCCGGCACGGCGCCGCCGACGATGAAGCGGTCCACATGCGTGTGCGTCAGCGTCAGCCGGTCCGGCTGGAACAGGCTTTCGATGAGGAATTCCTGTCGCAGGCGGGTCGTGTCGAACGCCTTGACTTCGTTCGGATGGGATGCGTAGCGGATTTCCATGATGAACCTCCTATGAGTTCGTATTCGTATTAATACGTTCATATTAGTTCATTCATGTTCGATGTGCAAGCTGATCCTAGGAGGGACGAGCAGGGACCCCTTAGGCTCGGCGAAGGAATTGATGGCGAGGCGGCTTGCCGAGGGCATCCAAGCGGGGAGGTCTGCGGGAAGCGGAGAGGGCGGAATCCTTCTGGAGAAGCGGCTACAAGCAGACGTCCCGAACCATGTCACAATCGTGCTCAAGCCGGTCACCAGGTTGGTAGTGGGCGCATGGCCCCAGCCTCTACAATGACATCATGCAAGCTGGATCGCGACACATAGGGGAGGATACAACGATGAACAAAAAAACGACCGCAGCGGCGGCGCTGGTGCTGGCGCTCTCGCTCACAAGCCTGGCGGCCTGCGGAAGCAACGGCAACAGCAACAGCGGCAGCGCCGGCAATGCGGGCAGCGCCGCGAACGAAGCGGCGCCTACGGCCGCGCCGTCCAACGACGCCGCCGCGAACGCAGGCGGCGAAGCGAGCGGCATGCCGGAGAAGCCGGCCGAGCTGACGATCTGGCCCGACGACAACGCCGAGAGCGTCGCCGCCATCACGGCCATCACCGACAAGTACACGGAGAAGACGGGCATCAAGGTGAGCGTCAAGCCGGTCAAGATGAACGACCAGCAGCAGATCCTCTCGCTCGACGGACCGGCCGGCAAAGGGCCGGACCTGTTCTTCCAGCCCGGCATCGGCAACCTGGTGCTCAAAGGGCTCGTGCAGCCGGTGAAGGCGGAGCAGCCGGTGTTGGACGCGTACACGCCGGAATCGCTCACCGCGCTCAGCCAGGACGGCCAGCTGTACGGCCTGCCTTTCGTCACAGAGACGTACGCGCTGTTCTACAACAAGAAGCTCGTGCCGACGCCGCCGGCGACGGTCGCCGATCTGGAGAAGCTGGCGGCCGAGCAGACCGATGCGAAGAAGCAGAAGTACGGCTTCCTGATGGAAGGGCTGAACTTCTACTATGCGTGGGCGTTCATGGGCGGCAACGACGGCTACATCTTCAAGAAGACCGACACCGGCTTCGACACCGCCGACATCGGCCTGAACAAGGAAGGCGCCGTCGCCGGCGTGAAGCTGATCCAGAGCTGGTTCGACAAGGGCTACCTGCCGAAAGGCGTGAACGGCGACGTCGTCGGCGGCCTGTTCGGAGCAGGCCAGGTCGGCGCGGTCATCAACGGACCGTGGGCGATCACCGACTACAAGAAGCAGCTCGGCGACGACCTCGGCGTGGCGCCGCTGCCGACGCTGGACAACGGCAAGCACCCGACGTCCTTCATCGGCGTCAAGGGCTGGATGCTCTCCAAGTTCTCCAAGAGCCCGGAGTGGGCGAGCGATCTGGCCGCGTTCATCACGAACGAGGAGAACGCGCTGGAGTATTACGAAAAGACGGGTCAGGTGCCGCCGGTCAAAGGCGTGCTGAACAACGAGAAGCTGACGGGCGATCCGCTCGTCGCCGGCTTCTCCGAGCAGGTGCAGTACGGCCAGCCGTTCCCGACCGTGCCGGAGCTGGACTACGTCTGGGATCCGATGGCCAACGCGCTGAAGTTCGCTTCCGAAGGCCGCGACGTGCAGCAGTCGCTTGACGACGCCGTCAAGCAGGTGCAGGACAAGATCGCGATGTCCGGCAAGTAAGCGAGCGTGCACGAGCCTGCGGGCCGCCGGGCGACCGGCACGCTCCGCAGGCTTTCTTTTCGGCCGCGCATGAGAAATAGAGCTGGGATAGGAAGGAGAGTCATCATGCAAAATGCGCTGCAAACCGGGCCTGGTCCGGGCGGGGCGCCGTCGCCGAAGCGGGCGGCGTGGCTGTCCGTCGTGCCCGGCCTCGGCCAGCTGTACAACCGGCGCTACATCAAGGGATCCATCCTGCTGCTGCTGGCGCTGTCGCTGGCGGCGTCGCTCGGGGCGTGGACGGTCCAAGGGCTGCAAGGACTCGTCACGCTCGGCGAGGACCCGAACGTCGACGACAGCCGGACGCTGCTGACCGAGGGCATCCTCGCGCTGCTGCTCGGCCTCGCGCTGCTGGCCGCCTACGGGCTGAACATCCGTGACGCCTGGCGCGACGCGGTCCGCCGCCGCGAGGGCGAGCGCATCCCGTCGATGCGGCAGGCGTTCCACGACAGCTACGACAAAGGCTTCCCGTACTTCGTCGTCGTGCCGAGCTTCATCCTGCTGGCGATGGTCGTCATTTTCCCGCTGCTGTTCATGGTCGCGCTGGCGTTCACGAACTACAGCCTGTACAATTCGCCGCCGGCGAAGCTGCTCGACTGGGTCGGCTGGGCCAACTTCAAGGAGCTGTTCGTCAACCCGCTGTGGACGCAGAGCCTGCTGTCCGTCCTCTCCTGGACGGTCTTCTGGACGCTCGTCGCCACGACGCTCCAGATCGCGCTCGCGATGCTGCTCGCGGTGCTGGTGAACGACAGCCGCATCCGCTTCAAAAAGGCGATCCGCACCGTGCTCATCCTGCCGTGGGCGGTGCCGTCGTTCATGACGGTGCTCGTGTTCGCGGCGATGTTCAACGATACGTTCGGGGCGATCAACACGCAGCTGCTCGCGCCCTTCGGCGTTCAGATCCCGTGGCTGACCGACGCCGGCTGGGCGCGGACCGCGATCATCCTGATCCAGGTGTGGCTCGGCTTCCCGTATGTGTTCACGCTGTTCACCGGCGTGCTGCAGAGCATCTCCAAGGACTGGTACGAGGCCGCCGACGTCGACGGAGGCAGCCGCTGGCAGAAGTTCCGCTTCATCACGCTGCCGCATGTGCTGTTCGCCACCGCGCCGCTGCTCATCATGCAGTACTCGTTCAATTTCAACAACTTCAACATCATCTTCCTGTTCAACAAAGGCGGTCCGCCGGTGCCGGGCCAGAGCGCGGGGGCGACGGACATCCTCATCTCCTGGGTGTACAACCTGACGTTCACCGACAACAACTACAAGATGGCCGCGGCCATCAGCATCATCATGGGCGTCGTCGTCGCCGCCTTCGCCCTGTACCAGTTCCGGCGGACGCGCTCGTTCCGCGAGGAGGGATATTGATGGGCCGCACGCTGCGTTCCCGGCTGGAAGTGTCCGGCATCTACCTGATCGTCCTGGTCCTATTCGCCGTCATCCTGTACCCGCTGCTGTGGGCGGTGAGCATCTCGCTCAACCCCGGCAGCACGCTGTTCAGCGCCAAGCTGATTCCCGACAACCTGACGCTGGACCATTATCGCTGGCTGTTCGCCGATCCGCTGAGCGAATACGGGCTGTGGTACAAAAACACGCTCATCGTCGCCTCGTTCAACGCGCTCATCAGCGTCTCGCTCGTGTCGATGCTGGCGTTCGTATTCTCGCGCTTCCGCTTCGCGGGCCGCAAGCACGGCATCTACACGTTCCTGCTGCTGCAGATGTTCCCCGTGCTCATGGGCATGGTGGCGATCTACCTGCTGCTGAACCTCGTCAACCTGCTCGATACGTTCGCGGGGCTGATCCTGATCTATTCCATCGGCGGGCTGCCGATGAACGTCTTCCTCGTCAAAGGCTACCTCGACACGATCCCGCGCGACCTCGACGAGTCGGCGACGATGGACGGAGCCGGGCATCTGACGGTGTTCTTCCGCATCCTGATGCCGCTCGCCCGGCCGATCCTGGCCGTCGTGGCGCTGTTCACGTTCATGGCGCCGTTCATGGACTTCCTGACGCCGCGCATCATCCTGCGCTCGCCGGAGAAGTACACGCTGGCGCTCGGGCTGTACAACTTCATCAACGACAAGTTCTCCAACAACTTCACGATCTTCGCGGCGGGCACGATCCTGATCGCTGTCCCGATCGCCACCGTGTTCCTGCTGCTGCAGCGGTTCCTCATCTCCGGCCTGGCGGACGGAGCGACGAAGGGGTGACCGGATGGGGAGCCGTGGGAGCCGGAGGCGCGTAAGAGAGCCGTATGCGCTTCGGCAGCCGTCCCGATCCGTTTCATCAAAAAGAAGCGTCCCTCCCGCATCGCTGCGGGTCGGGACGCTTCTTTTTGAATTGGAGCGCTTGCGTATGCCTTCTGAATTGGAGCGCTTGCGTATGCCTTTTAAAATGGAACGCTTGGTGTGCCTTTTGAATCGGAACGCTTGCGGTCCGCCTTACGGCTTCCGCGCGGAAGCGACCTTCGCGACCTGCTCGCGCTCGCCGCCGGCCGCGTTCAGCTCGGCGATCAGCTTGTCGCCCTCGACGTCGAGGTTCGGCAGGATGCGGTCGAGCCAGCGCGGCAGGCTCCACGCCTTGTCGCCGAACAGCGCCATGACGGCGGGCACGAGCGTCATGCGGATGAGGAAGGCGTCGAGCAGGATGCCGAGCGCCAGCGCGAAGCCGATCTGCTTGATCATGATGTCATGCGTGAAGATGAAGCCGGCGAACACGGACACCATGATGACCGCCGCCGCAACGACGACGCGGCTCGCCTGCTCGTAGCCGTGCACGACGCTGTCGCGTCCGCGATGGCCGTGGACGTACGACTCGCGCATCGAGGAGACGAGGAATACCTGGTAATCCATCGCGAGGCCGTACAGGATGCCGGTGACGAGGATCGGGATGAAGCTCATGATCGGGCCGCCCGTATCGAAGCCGAGCAGGTCCTTCATCCAGCCCCATTGGAAGATGGCGGTCGTGATGCCGAACGTGGCGAGCACGCTCAGCAGGAAGCCGACCGTCGCCTTGATCGGCACGAGGATCGAGCGGAAGACGAGCAGCAGGATGATCAGCGACAGCAGCACGATGATGCCGATGTACAGCGGGAATACTTCGGCCAGTCGGGCCGACATGTCGATGTTGATCGCCGTGAAGCCGGTGACGCCGATCGTCACGCCGTTGCCCGCGGACAGGGCGGAGTCCTGGTCGCGCAGCGTCTCGACGAGCGTCTTGGTCGCCTCGTCGGTCGGGCCGGACTTCGGAATGACGCTCAGGATCGCCATCTTGCCGCCTTCGGAGAGGCCCATCGGCGTAACGATCGAGACGTCCTTCACCTGCTGCAGCTCGGCCGCCAGCTTGCCGAGCGCTTCCGGAGCGATCGCGCCGCCGGCTTCGCGCGGCTCGGCCACGAGCAGCAGCGGGCCGTTGTAGCCTTCGCCGAAGCCTTTGGCGATCGCGTCGTAGCTCTGGCGCTGGCCGGAGTCGAGGTTGGCGGTCGCGCCGGACGGGATGCCCATCTGCATGTCGCGGACCGGCAAGGCGGCCGCGCCGAGCGCGACGATGACGACGAGGATGGCGAGCCAGCGGAAGCGGATGATGAAGCGGACCCAGCTATGGGCGAAGCTGTGCTTCTGCGTTCCCCCGGCCTTGCGGCTTTTCTCGCGCGCCTTGGCCGAGCAGATGCGCTCGCCGACGAGCCCGAGCAGCGCGGGCAGCAGCGACAGCGCGACGAGCACGCTGATGAACACCGTGACGGAGGCGACGAGCGCCATCGTGCTCAGGAAGGCGATGCCGATGACGAGCAGGCCGCAGAGCGAGATGATGACGGTCAGGCCGGCGAAGAACACGGCGCTGCCCGCCGTGCCGACGGCGCGTCCGGCCGCTTCGCGCGCCGTCAGCCCCTGGTCGAGGATGAGGCGGCGCTGGCGGTTGACGATGAACAGCGCGTAGTCGATGCCGACCGCGAGGCCGACCATGAGGGCGAGGATCGGCGTGAACGACGTCATCGGCACGAAGCTCGAGATCGAGTACGCGCCGCCGACGCCGATGCCGACGCCGATGAGCGCGGTCAGGATCGGCAGGCCCGCGGCGACGAGCGAGCCGAGCGTGACGAGCAGCGCGAGGACGGCGACGACGAGGCCGTACACTTCGTTGGCGCCGATCGGAATTTCCGGCATGAGCAGCGAGTCGCTCGGCAGCGAGGTGATGCCGGTGCCGCTCTCGGCTTTTTCGACGGTGGCGATGATGTCGTTCAGCACGTCCGTCGGGACGGATGTCTTTTGCACCGTGAATTGGAACTGGAACAGAGCGACGCTGCCGTCGGAGGCGATCAGCGCGCCGGGAACGGGCTGGCCGTCGACGATCAGCGGGCCGTACGGCATCGCCGCCGCGCCGGTCGCGCCTGCGGCGGCTCCGCCTTGGGCTGCGCCCGCGGCCTGGTCCTGGGCGCCGGCGCCTTGGCCTGCGGCGGCATCCTGGCCGCCCTGAGCCGCGCCTTGCTGCGCCTGGGCGCCGGCGGCCGCCGCCAGATCGGCGGGGTTGATGACATACTCCTGCTTGTAGATGTCGGCGATGGCGGCGAGGATCGCCTGCTGGCGCTCCGGCGTGTCGAGCCGCTCGCCGTCAGGCGCGGTGAAGACGACGCTGCCCTGATCTCCGGCTGCCTGCGGCAGCTCCTGCTGGAGCTTGTCGAGCACTTTTTGCGATTCGGTGCCTTCGATCTTCATTTCGGAGCTGACGCTCACGCCATTGGATGCGATCAGGGCGACGACGGCGCCGAGGATGACGACCCAGGCGGCGATGAACGCCCATGGCTTGTCGAAGGCGGTCTTGCCGAGCTTGTAGAAGAGCTTGGACATGATGGGATGCATTCTCCTTTGATGGGGGATGAGGCGAGCGGGCGGCGAAGCGCCGCGCGGGCTGGGGCAGGGCGGTCAGAAGCCGCTTTTCAGATAGCCGAACGTCGTCTCCAGATGCTGCTCGAACGGAATCGCGTCCGGCGCGCGGTCCTCCGGATCGCCGGGCAGCCGCACCTTGAGGGTGCCGTCGAGAATCGGCAGCACCGCGCCGAATACGGCTCCGGCGAGCAGATGGGTGTAGACGATATCTCGGCCGTCCGCGGAGTAGCGCCGCAGCTCCTCCTCCGCGCCGGCCTGCAGTCGCTTGAGCACGCTCAGGATGAACGGCTCCAGCGTAGGATGGCGGCGCGAGAGCGTGAACAGCTCGCGCACCTTTCCCAGCAGGTCGGCCGTGAAGCGGGCCTGCAGCCAGCGATGCAGCACGTCGAGCGGCGAGAGCCGCTCCGCGAGATCGATGTGCAGCTCCTGGTCTTCGTCGACGTTGCCGTCGAACGTCATGGCGATCATCGCGACCGCCTCTTCCTTGCACGAGAAGTAGTTCGCGAACGTCCGCCGCGAATAGCCGGCCCGCTGCACGACGTCCTCGACGACGAAGCCGTCCAGCCCTTTTTCGAGCGCAAGCTCGAACGCCGCCTTGGCCAGGGCGTGGGCGGTCGCTTCTTTTTTAAGATCGCGCAGGCTGTGCGGGCGCATGTCAATCACCTCCTTGAATAAGCGGACTGAAAATAGCTGTTTTCATCGTACTTTACTTGTTGCCCAATGTGCAAGTTTGCCTTTTGAGCAACGCTTTCATTTTCTCCATGCAGCATTTCCCTCCGCTGCCTGCCGGTTCATAAGGCGCTCAGCCGCCCGATGCGCTATACTAGGCGGAGCCAAGGACAAAATCCGCGGCGCTGCGGTCCGCTCGGCCTCCTTCCCAGAGCGCTTATGTGAGAGTGGGCGCGGATGAGGGCTCCGGGCCGCAGCATAACCTTTCTGTCTCCTCCTGCACATACGTGCGGGAGGCTTTTTTGCGTTCCGCGGCGGCCTTGGCCTGCGCATCAGGTCACGATCTTGCTCTTGGAGGTCCTGTTTGTGGTAGAGGGCCGGTCCGTCTTTTCTTAAACTGAAAGCGCTTAGACGAAAGGACGACTCATGAGGGGGAACGACAGATGGGGAAAAGCTTCAGCCGGCTGCTGGCCGCGCTGCTCAGCCTGATCCTGCTGCTGCCGCCGCTGTCGGCGGCTGCGGCGGAGGAGCCGGGCGCAAGCGCTGGCGCGGGGACGGCAGCGACGGTCGGGGAGTCCGTGTATGTGCGGCTCAAGAACGAATGGAAGGGCTACTACCTGTATGAAGCGGAAGGGAAGCTGCGGTACGGATTCCCGGCGATCGCCGACCGTTCGGCCCAGTGGAGCGTGGAGGAAGGGCCGGGGGGAGCGAAAAGGCTCGTCAACCGGGCGACCGGCCATGCGGTGACGAGGGAGGGCGCGCCGAATCCGCTCGATGCGCTGGGCGTATCGAGCGCGGCTCTTGAAGAGGCGGCGGCTTGGACGTTGTCGGCAGCCGGAGGCGGCTATGGAGCGGATGCGGTGAACGTATCCGTTCCGGGAGCGCCGGGCCGTGTGCTTAACATCCAGATGCGGACCGGCTTCGCCAACGCCAGCGACTGGGCGCAGCCGTCCTGGGGCTCTGCCGTGTGGCATCTGGAGCGCGCGCTGGACGCCGAGCCGGTGCGGCTGGTGGAGGATTGGAAGGGCATGGCTCTGTATGAAAAGAACGGCCAGGTCGAATACGGAACGCCGGCTGCGAACGACCCGGCCTCGCATTGGCTCCGCGTGCCCGGCGCGACGCCGGGCAGCGAGCGGCTCGTCAACCGGGCGACCGGCCATGTGCTGAACCGCCTCGGCAACGACGGCGACGCGCTGAACGCGCCGGCGAAAGCGGCCGAGCTGCCGGAGGGCAGCTCGGCGGGCGACCTGCTCGTCGAGACTCAGGCCGGCGGCAAGCTTACGCTCCGCAGCGCGGAGCATCCGTCGTACATTCTGCATGTGCAGCAGCAGACCGGCTTTTTGCAGATCAGCGACTGGGCGCAGCCCGGCTGGGGCAGCTCGAGCTGGCGGCTGGAAGCGGCGACGGACGCGCCGGCCATGCGGCTGCAGGACGGCGGCTCGGGGCTGTATCTGGCCGCCCGGGACGGGGCCGTCGCTTCGCTCGCGGCGGATTATCAGGACCCGTCGTCGCATTGGGCGATCGAGGACGACGGCATGGCGGTGCGGCTGCGGAACGTCGCCGACGGCCGGTATATGAGCCGCGCGGCCGCAGGCGCGCCGCTCGCGCTCGCGGCTGCGGGCGCAGCGGGCGATTCGGTCCGCTGGAGCCTGACGCCGGCCCGCGACGAGCTCGGAGCGGGGACCAAGGCCGGCTTCGCCGCATGGGGAGAGCCGGAGCTCAAGCTGCATGCGGCCGCAGGAGACGGCACGGCCCGCGCGGGCGCGATCGGCGCGGAGCAGGCCGCCTTTGCCGAGTGGACGGTCAAGGAGCCGGCTCCGGACGCGGAGCTGTCGCCTTATGTGCGCATCAAGAACGATTATCTGGAGCTGTATCTGTTCGAGCAGGACGGCAAGCTCGCCTACGGCAACGCCGCGGCGGCGGATGAGGCCGCCATGTGGCTCGTCGAGGACGTGCCGGGCAAGGAGGGCGTCAAGACGATCCGCAACCGGGCGACCGGACATTACATGACGCTGGAAGGCGTCAAGCCGGACTCGCGCGAGCCGGTGCGGGTGGCGGAGCGGACGAACGGCTCCCTGCTTGCGGAATGGATCGTGAAGGACACGAAGGGGCTGCGGCTCATCCGCAGCGCGGCGGACGCGCGTCCGGAGTCCGCATCGGGCTACCTGAACGTCGAGCATCAGCTCAAGACGGCGGAGTACAACCCGATCGATCCGAACTGGGGCAGTCCGAAATGGCGCTTCGAGACGTTCGCGGAAGGCGGAGAGCCGCAGCCGCAGCCGCCGCTCGAGCTGCCGGACGGCTATGTGCGGCTGATCGGTCAAAGCGGCGGCGAGGCTCTGCTGGCTGGCGGCAGCGGCGCGGTGCTGTACGGCTCGGCGGAGCCGGGCGACGAGCGCTCCCACTGGCTGCCCGCTCCTGCGGAGGACGGCGGCTGGCGGCTGCAGAACCGGGCCACGGGCGGCTGGCTTCGCTGGAGCGCGGGCAAGGCTTATTTGACGGCAGCGGCAGCGGACGAATCCGGCTCGGCCGGGACCGGCTCCGGCTCCGGCTGGGCGCTGGAGCGCGGGCCGGCGGACGGCACGGCGCTGCTGCGCAGCCTGTCGCCGGGCCGCTCCGACGAATACGTGCATATCGAGGACGGCCAGGGGTATGCTCAGCTCGGCCTGCGCTCGGTGGACAAGGCCCGGGTGCAGTGGCGGCTGGAAGCCGCGCCGCTGGACGGGTTCGTGCCGGAGGAGGACGCCGCGATCGGCGACGGCTCGACGCCGGCCGCGCCGCATGGAGGCGTCTACCGGCTGAGGAATGGCGCGGATCGGTATGCAGGCATGGCAAGCGATGGCGCCGTATCGGCGCTTGCGGGCCGCGACGCGGGAGCAGCCGCGCTGTGGCGGCTGGAGGATTTCAACGGCAGGCAGCGGCTGCGCGGCGCGGGCGGCCGTTATCTGGCGGTCGGCGCCGATGGCCAGATCCGCTCCGTGGAAGCGTCGGAAGCGGCGGCGGAGCCGGCGCAGTGGCGGCTTGAGACGCGCGGCGGCAGGATCATGCTGCACAGCGCGGCGCGGCCGGGACAGGCGCTGGCGCTGTCCGGCGGAGGGCTGCGCCTGGAGGCGTCCGCCGAGACGGGGGCGGCGCCGGAGAGCATCCTGTGGACGCTCGAGGAGCTGCCTGGCGATATCCGCTACGAGGCCGAGAACGGCTTCATGAGCGGCGGCGCGGCGGCGTCGTCGCAGCGGGACGGATATAGCGGCTCGGGCTATGCGGCCGGAATCGGGCAGGCGGGCAGCCGCCTCATCGTGGCGGTGGCGGCCGGCGCGGCCGGCGACTACGAGACGGCGTTTCGAGTCGCGGCCGAGGGCGGTTCGGGGGCAGCGGACGTTGCCGTCAACGGCCTGCCGCAGGGACGGCTGGCGCTGGACGGCGCCGCAGGCTGGACGGACCTCTCCCTCGCGCTGCCGCTGCGCGAAGGGTCCAACTCGGTCGAGCTGAGCTTCCCGGACGGGGCTGCCGGCGGGCTGCTCGTCGACCGGCTGACGGTGAAGGGCGCGACCAGCCGCGCTTATCGCGGAGCGACGCTGCCTTTTTTGACCTATGAAGCCGAGCATGCGGCGACAAACGGCACGGCCGTCGGGCCGGACCGGGCGTTCATGACGTTCGCCTCCGAGGCTTCGGGCCGTCGCGCGGTCCTGCTGGACGCGCCGGGCCAGTTCGTGGAGTTCCGGCTGGACGAGCCGGCCAGCGCGATGACGCTGCGGTACGTCCTGCCCGACAGCGCCGACGGGGCGGGGCTGGACGCGGCGCTGAGCGTGACGGTCGACGGCGAGGATGCGGGCCGGATCGGCTTGTCCAGCAAGCATAGCTGGGTGTATGGCAGCTATCCTTGGTCCAACGAGCCGGAGGACGGCGATCCGCACCGGTTCTACGACGAGTCGCAGCTGCGGTTCGGCCGCACGCTGCCGGCGGGCTCGCTGCTGCGCCTGCAGCTTGGCGGCGACAGCGGAGCCGGGTATGTCGTCATCGACAGCGCGGACCTGGAGCTGGCTCCGGCGGCCTATGCCCGGCCGGACGGGTACCGGTCGATCGTCGATTACGGCGCCGCGCCGAATGACGGCCAGGACGACTCCGAGGCGCTTCGGGCCGCGATCGAGGATGCCCGCAGGGCCGGAGAGGGCGTATGGATTCCGGCCGGCACGTTCGAGCTGCGGCAAGGGCCGATCGAGCTGCGGGACATCGCGATCCGCGGCGCGGGCATGTGGCATTCCAAGCTGCAGGGCGCGGGCTTCATGGGCGTCGGCGGCGGCATTTCCGTGTATGACCTCATGATCGACGTCGGCGTGACGGCTCGGCATGACGAGCTGCGCGAGGCGGCGTTCGACGGCACGTTCGGGCGAGGCTCGACGATCCAGCAGGTATGGGTCGAGCATGCCAAAGCCGGCATCTGGTCGGTGCGCAGCGACGACGAGGACGGCGGCGTCGTCACGGACGGGCTGTACGCGGCGGGCTTGCGCATCCGCAATACGTACGCGGACGGCATCAACTTCTCGACCGGCACGCGGAACTCGATGGCCGAGCAGATCCACGTCCGCAACAGCGGCGACGACTCGATCGCGCTCTGGTCGGCGCGGCCGGAAGGCGTGAGCGCGGACGACGCCCGCGTGTCCGGCAACACGGTCCGCTACAACACGGTGCAGCTGCCGTGGCTCGCGGACAACATCGCGGTGTTCGGCGGCTCGGACAACAAGGTGCAGGACAACGTGCTGAGCGATACGGTCGGATTCGGCGCTGGCATCGCCTTGTCGACGCGCTTCAATCCGGTGCCTTTCGGCGGGCGCACGGTCGTCGAGCGCAACACGCTGATCCGCACCGGCGGGCGCGAGGCCAACTGGAAGCAGGACTTCGGCGGCATCTGGCTGTTCACGGACAGCCTGCCGATCGAGGCGAACATCGACCTCTTCGACAACAATGTGCTGGACAGCACGTACTCCGGCCTGTACGTCAGCGGCAATCAGCCGATGGGCGCGGCCGGAGGCGAGATCACGATCCGCAATCTGGTGCTGGCCGGCTCCGGCACCTGGGGCGTGCATGCCGGACCGGGCGTGGCCGGCCGTGTGTTGCTCGAAGGGCTGGAGCAGCGCGGAGCGCTGCTCGGCAGCCGGTTCCGGGCCGGCGGCGCGACGGTCGAGCTGACCGAGACGCCGGGCGCGCCAGCGGCGGCGGCGCTGCCGTCCGACGGCGCGGCGACGGGAGAAGGGCTGGTCTGGCCGGGAGAACCGGGAGAACCGGGGGAGCCGGGTGAACCGGGAGAACCGGGGGAGCCGGGAGGACCGGGAGAGCCGGGCGGTCCGTCGGCGACACCGTCGCCGTCAGCTAGTCCGGCTCCTTCGTCCAGCGCCGCCCCGACGGCTTCGCCGACAGCCTCTCCGGCAGCAGCGCTTGCCGAGGATGCAGACGCTTCTCTCGCCGCCAACGAACAGCTCGTGGAGGAAGCGGTCCGCACGGGACAGCGTTCCGTGCGGCTGCAGGCTTACCGCGCGGAGGACGGCCGATTGGCCGCGCTTGTGCCGCTCGCCGCGCTGCAGAGCTTGGCATCCGAGCCGGGCGTCCTGCTGCGGCTGGAAGCGGCTGGCCGGGCGGTGGAGCTGTCGGCTCGCCAAGCGGCCGGGCTCGCCGGGCTTGTCGCGGCGGGCGATAAGGCGGCAGCGCTGCGGCTTGCGCTCGGCGACGCTCCGGCGTCGGCGAAGGCGCAGCTTGCGGCAGCGGCAGCGCAGCGCGGCGGCGTGACGGGAGCTGTCGCCGCCAGCTGGAGCGCCGAACTGATCGCCGGCGGCAAGACGCTGCCGCTGCCGGACGGCTCGCTGGGCTACATTTCCTTGCAGCTCCGTCTGGCGGAACGGCTGGATGCGGCCCGGACGGCCGCGCTCGTCGCCGGCTCGACCGGAGGCAAGCTGCGTACCGCGCCGGCGTTCGCAGCGCCGGATGGGTCCGGCAGCCTTGTCGTCGTGCGCACGCTGAGCTCCGGCAGCTTCGCGGTCGCGCAGCTGCCCGCTCAAGCGTTCCGCGACGTGGCGGCCGGCCACTGGGCGGCAGGGGCGATTCATGCGCTTTCGGCCAAAGGCATCGCTTCCGGCGTGCCGGGAGGCTCGTTCGAGCCTTCGCGCCGCGTGACTCGCGCGGAAATCGCGCTGCTTCTGGCCCGCGCGTTCGAGCTGGAGGCGCTGCCTGCCGTTCCGGCAGCATGGAGCGACGCCGGCAAGCGCCCGAATGCCGCGGCGGCGCTGGCCGCCGTGCAGGCAGCCGGCATCGTGCAAGGCGATGCCGACGGACGCTTCCGTCCGGATGACGCGCTCAGCCGGCAGGAGCTGGCGGTGCTCGCCGCGCGCATTCTGGCGTTCGCGGGCGTTTCGGCAGCGAGCGGGGCCGCCGCTTCCGAGGCCGCTGCGAGCGCCGGCCTGGAGGCAGGCGGCGGCGCGCAAGCAGAAGGGACTCCCGGAAGTCCCGTTGCCGGAGCGGCATCGTCCTCGGCGCCTCCGTTTGCAGATGCCGCCTCGATCCGCCCTTGGGCGGCGGACGCGGTACGCGAGCTGGCCGCGCGCGGATTGCTGCTCGGCGCTCCGGACGGCAAGTTCCATCCGGAGGCAGACGTGACGCGCGCCGAGGCCGCGATGCTTCTGCTCCGCCTTCTGGAGCAGCTGCGGCCGTAACTCCATTTGACCGCACCTAGGAAGCTCTGGCCGCCCGTTTTGCCGATCCATCGGCATGCGGGCGGCTTTTTTGTTTTTGTCTCCGGAACGACGAGCCGAAGCAGCCGGTCCAGGGAACATGGGGGACGGCAGTCGCCTTTGTGCGATACGTTTGGGAGCCAGGATGTCAGCCAGTGGTGCGCAGTCGAGCCATTAAGTCGAGAAAATCGAGTTAGTCGGGATGCGGGGCGGAGCAACTCGGGCGAGTGGAGAGCCGAACGGTCGGAGATGCGCGGAAAAACCGAGTAACTCGGGAGAGTGGAGAGCCGGACGGTCGGAGATGCGCGGAAAAACCGAGCAGCTCGGGAGAGTGGAGAGCCGGACGGTCGGAGATGCGCGGAAAAACCGAGTAACTCGGGAGAGTGGAGAGGCGAACGGTCGGAGATGCGCGGAAAAACCGAGCAACTCGGGCAAGTGGAGGGCCGAACGGTCGGAGATGAGCGGAAAAACCGAGCAGCTCGGGCGAGTGGTGGGCCGAACGGTCGGAGATGCGCGGAAAAACCGAGTAATTCGGGTCAGTGGAGGGCCGAACGGTCGGAGATGCGCGGAAAAACCGAGTAACTCGGCAGTTCGGGTTGCATCTCGAAAGAAGAGCACGCGGCAAGCTGTAACCCGATTATCTCGGGTTGCAGCTCGAAAGAAGAGCACGCGGCAAGCTGTAACCCGATTATCTCGGGTTGCAGCTCGAAAGAAGAGCACGCGGTAAGCTGTAACCCGATTATCTCGGGTTACAGCTCGAAAGAAGAGCGCGCGGCAAGCTGTAACCCGATTATCTCGGGTTACAGCTCGAAAGAAGAGCACGCGGCAAGCTGTAACCCGATTATCTCGGGTTACAGCTCGAAAGAAGAGCGCGCGGTAAGCTGTAACCCGATTATCTCGGGTTACAGCTCGAAAGAAGAGCGCGCGGTAAGCTGTAACCCGATTATCTCGGGTTACAGCTCGAAAGAAGAGCACGCGGTAAGCTGTAACCCGATTATCTCGGGTTACAGCTCGAAAGACGAGCTCGCGGTAGGCTGTAACCCGATTATCTCGGGTTGCAGCTCGAAAGAAGAGCGCGCGGCAAGCTGTAACCCGATTATCTCGGGTTACAGCTCGAAAGAAGAGCACGCGGTAAGCTGTAACCCGATTAGTTCGGGTTGCAGCTCGAAAGACGAGCACGCGCCAAGCTGCAGCCCGATTGTTTCGGGTTACAGCTCGATGGGGCGGTGAATGAGGATCGGATCGCGCACGAATGGAAGCGAAAATCTGCTCAAAATGTCCGTACAGGTCACCAGAATGGTAGTATCCGCATCCGGTTGTCGAGATAATGGACTCGTAGAAAGCGCTTTCGACAAAGGAGCGAGCTTTTTCGGAGCCCGCATCTCGGCATGAAAGGGGAGAGAGGCGCAAACCAGGATCCGATCATCCGGACCGCCCGAAACGGTCCGCGGATGATGCCGAAAGGCGATCAGCCTACTTTTAAGGAGGAACAAGAATGAACCGATCTCCATGGATGCAGCGATGCGCTGCTGTCCTCGCCGCCGCCGTCCTGGCCGTGCAGCTCGTCGCGGCTGCGCCGCAAGCGTCCGCCGCGCCGACGATCTACGAAGCGGAGTCCGCCGCCCGAGCCGGCGGCGCGTCCGTCGCCAGCGACCATGCCGGGTATACCGGCAGCGGCTTTGTCGGCGGGTATACCGACGCGAACAAGGGCAGCGCCGCCACGACCTTCACGGTCAGCGCCGCCGCTGCCGGCAGCTACTCCGCCGCGCTCCGCTACGCCAACGGCACCGGCTCGTCGCAGACGCTCAGCCTGTACGTCAACGGCTCCAAGCTGAAGCAGCTGCCGCTGCCCGCGACGGCGAACTGGGACAGCTGGGCCGCCGCCAGCGAGACGGTGTCGCTGAACGCAGGCTCGAACACGATCCAGTACAAGTTCGACGCGGCCGACAGCGGCAACGTCAATCTCGACCATCTGGCGCTCGAGGCGTCGCTCGGCGCCAACCTGGCGCTGGGCAAAGCTGCCACGGCCAGCAGCAGCGTCGGCGGCTTCCCGGCTTCGAACGCGGTGGACGGAAATGTCTCTTCGTATTATGAAGGCGCTGCCGGCACCTACCCGAATACGCTGACCGTCGACCTGGGCAGCGCGCAGAGCATCTCCAGCGTGAAGGTCAAGCTGCCTTCCGGCTGGGGAACCCGCTCGCAGACGCTGGCCGTGCTCGGCAGCGCGAACAATACGTCCTACTCGACGCTGAAGGCGTCGGCCAGTTACACGTTCGACCCGGCGACGGGCAATGAGGCGGCGATTTCCTTTTCCGCCTCGTCCGCCCGGTACGTCCGCCTGAGCTTCACCGCCAACAGCGGCGCGACGGGCGGCCAGGCCGCCGAGCTCGAGGTGTATGGCCAGGCCGGGGCGACACCGACGCCGACTGCCACGCCAACCGCCACGCCAACTCCGACCCCTACGGCCACTCCGACCCCTACGCCTGCGCCGTCCGGCTCCTTCGGGGCGACGATGCCGTACGACACCTATCAGGCGGAAAGCCTGACCCACAACGGAACGGCCATCGGTCCGTCCCGCACGTTCGGCGATCCGGCCTCCGAGGCATCCGGCCGCAGGGCGGTGCGCCTGACCGGCGCCGGCCAGTACGTGCAGCTGACGCTGGCCAAGGCGGCGCAGGGCGTGACGGTGCGCTACTCGATCCCGGACAACGCCGCCGGCACCGGCATCGACGCAGGCATCAGCCTGTACGTGAACGGCACGCTCAAGCAGCAGGTGCCGCTGACGTCCAAGTACAGCTGGATCTACGGATCTTACAATACCGAGGGCGGCGAGATCCGCTGGTCCAACAACCCGAGCGCCCAGCCGACGACGCCTCATCACATGTACGACGAGGTCAGCTTCAAGCTCGACCAGAGCTACCCGGCCGGCACCGTCCTCAAGCTGCAGCGCGACGCCAGCAACTTGAATTTCGGGCAGACGTCCTACGTCACGGTGGACCTCGTCGAGACGGAGGCGGTTCCCGCCGCCCTTTCCAAGCCGGCGAACTATGTCTCCGTGACGGACTACGGCGCGACGGCGAATGGCGGCGGCGACGATACGGCGGCGTTCAACAGCGCGATCGCGGCGGTCAAAAACTCCGGCGGCACGCTCAAGGGCGTCTGGATTCCGGCGGGCTCGTTCACGATCGGCAGCGGCACGAAGGGCGCCGGCTACAACGGCACCGGCACCCGCCTGTACCTCGACAGCGGCGTCTCCATGCGCGGGGCGGGCATCTGGCATTCCGAGATCAACGGCGCGTATGCCGGACTGTACCTGCGCGGCGGCAACGTGACGATCTCCGACTTCAAGATCGCGCCGGACGACCGCATCCGCGACGACTACAACGGCGTGACGGCGGTCGAAGGCAACGGCACGAACTCCACGATCACGAACCTGTGGATCACCCATGCCAAAGTCGGCCTCTGGCTGACGAACCAGACGAGCGGCGCGACGTTCTCGAACTCCCGCATCCGCCACGTCTGGGCGGACGGCGTCAACCTCCACTACGGCACGTCGAACACGACCGTGACGAACAACTCGGTGCGCACGAGCGGAGACGACGGGCTGGCGATGTGGTCCGATACCTACCTGAACACGAACAATACGTTCAGCTTCAATACGGTGCAGATTCCGACGCTCGCGAACAACATCGCCATCTATGGCGGCAAGGACAACAAGGTGCTGAGCAACCTGCTGGAAGACACCGTCGTCAACGGGTCGGGCATCAGCTTCGGAACGAACTTCAATCCGCCGTCGATGACCGGCACGCTGACCGTCCAGAACAACCGCCTCGTGCGCGCCGGCTCGCTGCACAAGGACTACGGCTACGGCATCGGCGCGATCTGGGCGTACTGGCTGAACAACAACGGCAAGGCGCAAAGCCTGACCGTATCGGTAGCCGGCAATACGATCGAGGAGAGCACGTACGCCGGCGTCTTCATCGAAGAACCCGCGCCGGGCATCTCGGTGACGTACAGCTCCAACACGATCACGAATGCCGGCACGCACGGCTTCTACGTGCGCGGCTCCGCGACGGGCAGCTCCACCTTTACGAACAATGCGGTGAACGGCGCGCCGTCCGGCAAATTCGTGAACGACTCGCCGAGCTTCACGGCGAGCGGCTCCGGCAACAACTGGTAGATCGAACGGTTTTTCGGGCGAGACGGCGTTCATTTTCGCTCCCGAGGGGTATAACAAGGAGGAACAGGCCGGATTGAACCGGCCGCAAGCCCCTCGATAAAGGAGAGATCGCATGATGAGCGACCCGAACCGCATGCAGGACCCGACGACGCAGTACCCGAAGGCCGGACCGGAATACAAGCAGGAGCAGGCTCCTCCGGGATTGGAAACGAAAATGGATCCGAAGCCGGATGACGGCTCCGGCAGCTACAAGGGCTCCGGACGGCTCGCTGGCCGCAAGGCCGTCGTGACGGGCGCGGACAGCGGCATCGGCCGCGCCGTTGCGATCGCCTACGCCCGCGAGGGCGCCGACGTCGTGCTGACGTATTTGCCCGAGGAGGAGGCCGACGCCAAGGAGGTCGTGCAGCAGATCGAGCAGGCCGGCCGAAAGGCGGTCGCCATCCCGGGCGACCTCAAGGACGAGGCGTTCTGCGAGTCGCTGATCGAGTCGGCGGTCAAGGAGCTCGGCGGCATCGACATCCTCGCCAACGTGGCGGGCATGCAGCAGTACGTCGAGGACATCGCCGACCTGACGACCGAGCAGTTCGACGCGACGTTCAAGACGAACGTCTACGCGCTGTTCTGGCTGTGCAAGGCGGCCATCCGCCACATGCCGGCCGGCGGCGCGATCATCAACACGTCGTCGATCCAGGCTTACTCGCCGTCGGAGATTCTGCTGGACTACGCCACGACAAAAAGCGCCATCAATACGTTCAGCAAGGCGCTTGCCCAGCAGGTCGCGCCGAAGGGCATCCGCGTGAACGTCGTCGCGCCGGGGCCGGTCTGGACGCCGCTGCAGATCAGCGGCGGCCAGCCGCAGCAGGTGCTGCCGGAGTTCGGCGCCAAGACGCCGCTCGGCCGTCCCGGCCAGCCGGCGGAGATGGCCGCGGCCTACGTGTTCCTGGCGAGCCAGGAGGCGAGCTACGTCGTCGGCGAGACGCTGAACGCCAACGGCGGCATGCCGACGCCGTAAGGCGGAGGCTGGCGAAGCCGCCTGTGGAACCCGCGTGAACAAGGGAAGAAGCTCCCTTGTCGGCGCTGGGGTGGAGCTGCGCCACGAAGCCCTTTCCCCAGCTCTGCCGCATCCAAAGCCCCCGCGCGGGCGAGCCATCCGGCTTGCCTGCGCGGGGGCTTCGTTTTTCTTTCGCGCTCTTTTCTGGTAGAACAGTAGGAAAGGCGGTGACGACGATGGAGGGACAAGCGACGATCCTGATCGCGGAGGACGAGGCCGAGATCGCGGATCTGATCGAGCTGCATCTGCAGAAGGAAGGCTTCCGCATCGTAAAGGCGAAGGACGGCCTCGAGGCGATCCAGGCGGTCGAGCTCGGGGGCATCGACCTGGCGGTGATGGACCTCATGATGCCCGGCATCGACGGGCTCGAGGCGACGCGCCGCATCCGCTCGGCGCATGCGCTGCCGATCCTCATGCTGAGCGCGCGCACGTCGGACTTCGACAAGATCTCGGGGCTCGTCATCGGCGCGGACGACTACATGACGAAGCCGTTCAATCCGCTGGAGCTGGTCGCGCGGGTGAAAGCCCAGCTGAGGCGCTCGGCTCTGCTCGCCCAGCCGAGGGGCGAGGACAGCGGGCGCGTCGAGGCGGCGGGCCTCATCCTCGACCCGGCGAGCCGCAGCGTGCGGCTGTACGGGCGCGAGCTGGAGCTTACGCCCAAGGAGTTCGACCTGCTCTACGCGCTGGCGCGCCATCCGGGGCAGGTGTTCAGCGGCGAGCAGCTTTTCCGGCAGGTGTGGAAGGAAGACTACTACGAAGGCACGAACACGGTGATGGTCCATATCCGCTCGCTGCGGCGCAAGCTCGGGGCCGACAAGGACAAATGGATCAAGACGGTATGGGGAGTGGGGTACAAGTTCCATGCCTAGGTCCTTCCGCAGCTTCCGCTCGCGCATGATCGTGCTGCTCGCGCTCAGCATGGGCCTTGCCGGGCTGGCGACGTACATCGCGTACAAGCTGCTTCAAGCCTACTACACCTCGAGCGTGCGGTTCGAGGACGAGTCGGTCGTCCGCCTGCGCCAGGTCATCCGGCTCGTCGGCGACTTCAACTTCTTCCTCCTCTTCTTCATCCCGCTCGCCGTGCTGTTCTTCTACGCGCTGTCCTCGCCGTACGCGCGCTACTTCCAGCAGATCTCGGGCGGCATCCGCGCGCTCGCGGAGGGCGACTTCGAGCGCCGCGTCGAGATCCGCTCGGGCGACGAGTTCCAGTCGATCGCCGAGGATCTGGGGCAAGCGGGAGACAAGCTCCGGCAAGCGGTGCGCAGAGGCGACTTCGCCGAGAGCAGCAAGGACCAGCTCGTGCTCAACCTGGCCCATGACTTGCGGACGCCGCTCACCTCGGTCGTCGGCTACCTCGACTATGTGCTCAAGGACGACGGCTTGACGCCGGAGCAGACGCGCCATTATCTCGGCATCGCGGCGAGCAAGGCGCAGCGGCTCGAGCGGCTCATCGACGAGCTGTTCGAGGTGACGCGCCTGCAGCATGGCCAGCTCCCGCTGGAGCGCGCGGAGCTGGATCTGGCGGAGCTGCTGTCGCAGCTGAGCGAGGAGATGCAGCCGCTGTTTGAAAAAAACGGACTCGAAGCCCGGCTGGAGCTGGAGCCGCCGCTGCTTGTCCAGGCGGACGGCGACCTGCTCGCCCGCGTATTCGAGAACCTCGCCGTCAACGCCGCCCGCTACGGCGGGGACGGACGTTATGTGGACTTCCGCTGCTTCGCGGAGGGGGACGAGGCGGTCGCGCAGATCGTCAACTACGGCAGCCGCATCGAGCCGGAGGAGCTGCCGCATCTGTTCGACATGTTCTACACCGGCGACAAGTCGCGGCAGAGCGGCATCGGCGGCACCGGCATCGGCCTGTTCATCGCGCAGAACATCGTCGAGCGCCACGGCGGGACGATCGCGGCGCGCAGCGACATCGTGCGGACGGTTTTCGAGGTGCGGCTGCCGCGGGACGGGGCATCTGCATCTGCGAAGCCGATTTTAGAAAAAATTTAGGTTTGCCCGCCGGTTGTCTTTAGGTTCTTGCTCTAGGATTGAGCCTATCGGACAAGAGGAAGGCGGAGAGCGGCATGGACAACAGACGATGGCGGACGATCGGAATCGCGGCGGGACTCGCGGCCGTGCTGGCGGGCGGACTGCCCGGCTGCGGCATGGCGGAGCGGATGACCGCAGCCATCGGCGCAGGGGAAGAGCATGGAGGCGGGAGCGCGGGGCAGGCGCAGACGGCTGGCGGGGATGCGGCCGGGAGGGCGTCCGGAGCGGATACGGGGGACGGGGCGAGCGGCGCAAGCGGCGCGAGCAAGGCGGACAGCGCGAGCGATGCGGACGGCGGCAAAGCGGACGGGGCGAGCGATGCGGCCAATGCGGCCGGAGAACGGCTGGAGGCGGGACTGGAGCAGGCTTTTTCCGGCAATCTGATGCTCGTCAACCGCGATCACGGCCTGCAGCCGGACGGCGCCCGGCTTGATCTCGTCACCCTGTCCAAGCAGCCGGGCGAGCTTCGCCTGGCGGAAGGAGAACAGGACGCCCAGCTGTCGCGCGAGGCGGCCGGGCGCTTCGCGGAGCTGGTCGCGGCGGCTCGCAAGGACGGCGTGGACGGGCTCGTCGTCAACAGCGCCTACCGCTCTGCCAAGGAGCAGGAGCGGCTGTACCGCGAGCAAGGGCCGGACTATGCCTTGCCGGCAGGGCACAGCGAGCACAACACCGGCCTGGCGCTCGACGTCGGCTCGGTGTTCGGCCGGATGGAGTCGACGGTGGAGGGCAGCTGGATGCGGGAGCATGCTTGGCGCTACGGCTTCGTCCTGCGGTATCCCGAGGACAAGACCGAGGTGACGGGCATCCAGTACGAGCCGTGGCATTTCCGCTACGTCGGCTTGCCGCATAGCGGAATCATGCAGGAGCGGGGCCTCGTGCTGGAGGAATACATCGCGCTGCTTCGGGAGGAAAAGAAGCTCCGCTTCAAGTCGCTCGGCAAGACGTATGCCATCTCCTGGCAGAAAGCGAGTCCCGGCGGAGCGGTTGCCGTCGCGGCTGGAAGCTTGGCGGAGCTGTCCGGAGACAATGCCGGCGGCATCATCGTCACGACTTGGCGGAACAAAGGCGGAGCGGGATGACAAACGAGACGGCAAGGAGGACAAGCGAGATGGCGAGTCGGACGAACGAATCGCTGCGGCGGACGAGCGGAACGGCCAGGCGTGCGGCGGCGACGAAAAGACAGGCTCCGATTGTCGGACGCCTGCTTACGCTGGCTGTCTCCATCCTGCTGCTCGGGTATGGCTGGGTGCTCGTCAAGGTCATCCTGTTCAAGCTCGGCACCGGCGACATCGGCTTTCTCGCCGAGCAGCTGAGGCATTCCTTGAGCGACCCGGGACTCGTCCTGGAGCGGATCCGCCGCGGAAATCTGGAGCCGTTCGGCCAGATTCGCAGCGACTGGGACGGAGGCAGCTCGATCGGACGGCTGAATCTGTTCGGCAATATCCTGATTTTCATTCCGTTCGGCATGCTGCTGACGCTCGCGCTGCGCCGCTCGCCGCTCCGGCTGCTCGGCGCGGCGGCGATCAGCTTCGCGGCCAGCCTTGCGCTGGAATGCGCCCAGGCGCTGCTCGGCATCGGCACGTTCGACGTGGACGACCTGATCCTCAATACGGCGGGCGGCGTGCTCGGCGCGATGGCCGCCGGAGCGGCGCTGCGGCTGTTTGGGCCCGGCCGGAAATCGGTGCGGCCTTAGGCAAGGCGTGTTCTGCTTTGCGAACGGACGGCGACCCAACGAAACGGAGGAGCCTTATTTTGTCGAATCGGACTCGTTTTTGCAATCCAACGATACTGACGAGCGCTATTCGGCCTTTCTGGCATGGCAGAAGCTCATTTTTGAAGCCATAAGCTCGCTGAGTATCGTTACATTTTTTGCGAGCCTCTTTTGGAGCAAATAGAGCCTGTCCGTATCGTTAGAGATGGTGGAGGGGCTGGTGGAGAGGCTGGAGGAACGGGAGAGGCTGGAGGGTCAGCGCAGCTCCCGGAATCGGACAGGGCATTAGGTTGACAGCCATCACGCATCGTCACACCTCGCGCGGGCAGCCGCGCGAGGTGCCGAAAGCTGCATCCAAGCCTGCAGCACGGCGGCCTATGATGGAGTCCGAAAAAAACGACCCGCCCGGCGTTTTCGCGCCAGGCGGGTCGTTTTTGCTTAGCGCGTCTCCGCCTGCAGGTCGAGCCAAGCGAGCTCGGCCGGAGAGAGCGCGATCTCGACTCCGTCCCGGCAGGAGCTCAGCTCGCCCGGGTTCTGCGCGCCGATCAGGGCGCAGGTCGGGAACGGCTGGTTCAGCACGTAGGCGAGCGCGATCTGGATCGTGCTGACGCCCTTCTCCGCGGCGAGCTCGCCTGCGCGGCGCAGCCGCTCCCAGTTGGCGTCGCTGTAGAACACGCGCACGAGGTCGGCGTTGCTGGTGTCCTCCGGTCCGAAGCGGCCGGTGAAGAAGCCGCGCGCCTGCGACGACCACGAGAACAGCGGCAGCTGCTCGCGCTCATGCCAGCGCAGCGTTTCCTCGTCGGCGGAGACGCAGCCGGTCCAGAACGGCTCTTTTGCCTTGGCCAGGCTCAGGTTCGGGCTGCTGAAGGCGAAGCCCGTCAAGCCGTGGGCGGCGGCGTAGTCGTTGGCCTCCTGCAGCCGCTGCCACGTCCAGTTGGAGCCGCCGATCGCGCCGATGCGGCCGGCCTCGATATGCTCGTTGAGCGCTTCGACGATGGCGCCGACCGGCACGGAGTGATCGTCGCGATGCAGCGCGTACAGCTCGATATGGTCGGTGCGCAGCCGCTCGAGGCTCGTCAGCAGATCGCTGCGGATCGCCTCGGCATTTACGCGCGGGCCGGACTCGTCATGATGGGAGCCTTTGGTCAGGATTACGATGTCGGAGCGGTTGCCGCGCTCCTCCATATAGCGGCCGATGACGGCCTCGCTCTGCCCGCCGCAATAGATATGCGCCGTATCGATGGCGTTGCCGCCGGCGGCGAGGAAGGCGTCGAGATTGGCCGCCGCGCGCTCGTAGCTATCGTTCGTAAAATAATCCGAGCCCTTCATCAGCACGCTGATCGGCTTGGCGACACCTTTGACCGAGATCGTCTTCATGATCATTCGACTCCTTTCGATTCGAGAGTGCCGGCCGCGGCAGCCTCGGCCGAGCCGGCTCCGCAGGACGGCAGCTCGATGCGGACGCGCTGCTCCGCGGAGCGGAGGCACGCCTCCAGCACGCGCATGCCCGCGACCGCATCCTGCGGCGGGAAGCGCTGCGGCTCGCCGTGCAGCACCGTGCGGGCGAAGTCGTCGGCTTCGAGCGAGAAGTGGTCGACCTGCGGCACGTCGACATAGCGCCGGCCGCTGCCCGTCGTCACATAAAAGCCGGTCTCGCCTTCCAAGCCGGCCATGAACGCGGACGGCACCTCCAGGATGCCGTCCGTGCCCAGCACCTCGAGCTTGTTGCGGAACGCGCCCCACATGCCGCAGTCGAACGTGACGCCGAGGCCGCCGGGGAACTCCAGCAGCCCGCTCGCCATCATGTCGACGCCGCCGTGCTCGGGCGAGAACAGCGCGCGCGCCGTGACCGCCTCCGGCTCGGCGCCGATCAGCATCCGCGCGACGGAGATCGGATAGCAGCCGACATCGTAGAGCCCGCCGCCTCCCCATTCCTTGACAAAGCGCACGTTGCCGGAGCTGCCGGAGCTGTTGAACGTGAACGCTCCATGCAGGCTGCGAAGATCGCCGATCTCGCCGGAGGCGATGACCTCGCGGATCATCGCGTAGCGCGGATGATGCCGGTACATGAACGCCTCGGCCAGCTGACGGCCGGCCTTCTGCGCCGCGAGCGCCATTTCCTCCGCCTCGGCGGCGGTCAGCGCGAGCGGCTTTTCGCAAAGCACATGCTTGCCGGCCTCGAGGGCGCGGATCGTCCATTCGCGGTGCAGATGATTGGGCAGCGGGATGTATACCGCCTCGATCGAATCGTCGGACAGCAGCTCCTCATAGCTGCCGTACGCCGCTTCGATGCCGAATTCGTCGGCCGTCCGCCGGGCTTTGTCCCGGTCGCGGCTTGCAAGGGCTTTCACTTCGTTGAGCTGCGAACGGAGCAGGCCGGGGATGACAGAGCCTCGCGCGATGCCTGCGGCTCCGAGCACGCCCCAGCGCAGCTTGGCTGATTGGGTCATGAACAACGCCTCCTTTAAGGTAGCTAATACGATATTGTGATTGTACCTGATGATTTACTTTTTAAAAATGAAAATATATGATACGAGTTAACACGATATTGCGATGGAGGTCGAACATGCAGCGACAGACGCATCTGCTCACGCTACCGGAGCAGCCCTATTTCATCCTGCCGGAATCGGTCGGAGTCTACTGCGACTACCCGGAGCATGAGGTGATGCGGGACGCCGGAGCGTTGAACAATTTCAGCATCCACATCGTCGTCTCCGGCAAAGGGTACGTGCGGACGGAATCCGGCCAGCAGGAGCTGACGCAGGGGCAGGCGGTGCTGTACTTTCCGCAGGCGGCCCAGCAGTACGGCAGCAGCAAGGACGATCCGTGGGAGGTGCGCTGGATCCACTTCTACGGCGGCCGTCTGCGGGACTTCATGGTCGAGCGCGGCTTCCACCAGAACCTGCTCTGGAAGCTCCGCCAGCCGGCCGGCTGGCTCGAGGCGCATCAGGCGCTGCTCGAGGAGGCGGAGGCGAGCAGCATGACGCGGCCCGCGCTGCTCTCGACGCTCGCCTACGGCGTGCTGGCGGAATTCGTGCAGCAGGCGGTGCCGCTCGGCTCGCCGTCCGCCAGTCCCGCGGAGGAGCGCATCCTGTCCTTGCTGCCGCGGCTCGAGGAGGAGGCGGCGAAGCCGTTCGTGCTGCAGGAGTGGGCGGAGCGGGCCGGCGTCAGCACCCACTATTTCTGCCGGCTGTTCAAGGGGGCGCTGGACATGACGCCGAGCGAGTTCGTCACGCGGGCCCGCCTGCAGCGCGCCAAGCAGCGTCTGCTGGAGCGGCGCGAGGCCAATATCGGCGAGATCGCGCTCGAGGCCGGCTATCCGAGCGCGAGTTATTTCAACAAGCGGTTCCAGGAGCATGAAGGCATGACGCCGACGGAATACCGCAAGCTGTTCCGCGGCTGACCGGCCCGCTGGCGCACTCGCCCGCCGACCCAGCCGCCCGCCGACGCACTCGCCCGCCGACGCACTCGCCCGCCGACGCATCCGCCCGCTGACGCACTCGCCCGCCGACGCCTCCGCTCCGTCTCGCCCGCCCCGGCGATCCCGAGCCGCCGCGGCCCGCAAGGTCACAATCGTGGCATTCGAGGTCCGATTCCTAGTAGAAGCGCGGCCGGGGCCGGCGTATAATTGAAATCGCTTCCGGACCGGAACGGTCCGGATCATCGAACGAAGAGGGGACTGCCGCATCATGACCGACCACGATCTCGACCGCAGCGGGCTCCGCGCCCGCCGCGTCCGCCTGCTGGCCGCCGCCGGCGCGCTGCTGCTGCTCGCCGCTCTGGCGGCGTGGCCGGCCGTCCGATCCGAGCGCTCCTCCGGCGGAGAGCCGTCGCCCGGCGCCGCCTCGTCCGGTACCGAGGCGTCCGACCGCCTCGTGCTCATGTTCCCGGCCAGCGTCGCGCCGCCGGACCTGCCGCTCGTGCAGGCGGAGATGAACCGCTACCTGCGGGACAAGCTGGACGCTTCCGTCGAGATCAAGCCGGTCGACATGAGCAGCTGGTGGGACCGCACGGGGCTCGTCTACGCTTCCGGCAGCCAGGTCGACCTCATGTTCACCGCCGGCTGGATGCGCTTCGGCGACGAGGTGTCGCGCGGCCGCTTCCTGCCGCTCGACGAGCTGCTGCAGCGCGAAGGCGCCGGCATCGCCAGCGTGCTCGATCCGGAAATTTTGCGGGCGAGCCGCATCGGCGGCAAGCTGTACGGCATTCCGACGAACAAGGAGTTCGCCGCCAGCAAGGGCATCGTGATGCGCGCCGATCTCGTCGAAAAGCACGGCATCCGCCTCGATGCGATCCGCACGCTCGCCGATCTCGGACCGGTGCTGGAGACGATCAAGCGCCGCGAGCCGGGCGTGACGCCGCTGCAGGTGCGCGCCGACCGGAGCCCGCTGACATTCCTGCTCCAATACGGCCTGTTCGACATGCTCGGCGACGGTCCGGGCGTGCTGCAGCGCGCGGGCGGCAGCCTCAAGGTCGTCAATCTCGCCGCCGCCCGGACGTACCGCGACTACGCCAAGCTGATGTACGAATGGCGCCGCAGCGGCTACCTCAACGCCGACGCGGTCACCTCCCGCGACAGCGAGTACGAGGCGGTGAAGGCCGGAGCCGCCTTCGCCTTCGCGGAGTCGATGAAGCCGGGCTTCGAGATCCAGGCTTCGCGCAACACCGGCATGCCGATGGTCGCCGTCGAGCTGACCAAGCCGTACACGACGACGGCAGACGTGACGAGCGCGATGTTCGCCATCCCGCGGACGTCCCGCCATCCCGAGAAGGCGATGCGGCTGCTGGAGCTGCTGTATACGGACCGCTATCTGCTCAATCTGCTCGACTGGGGCATCGAAGGCCGCCACTACGTCGTGCGGCCGGACGGGCGCATCGCCTACCCGCCGGGCGTGGACGCGCGCACGGTCCGCTACAACTTCAACCTGCCCTGGATGTTCGGCAACCAGCTGAATTCCTATCTGTGGGACAACGAGGATCCGCAGCAATGGGACAATTACCGCCGCTTCAACGAGGAAGCGGAGCCG
The DNA here is from genome assembly GCF_037965485.1 of Paenibacillus sp. FSL W8-1187. NCBI lineage: Bacteria > Bacillati > Bacillota > Bacilli > Caryophanales > Paenibacillaceae > Paenibacillus > Paenibacillus sp. FSL W8-1187. Next base: position 3,550,658 of record NZ_CP150181.1, on the reverse strand, counting down.
TCCAAGGCGCTCGGCTTCGTCTTCGATCCGTCGCCCGTCAGCAACGAGATCGCCGCCTGCAGCCGCGTCGACGAGGAGTTCTCGCCCGCGCTCATCACCGGCGAGCTCGATCCCGACGCCGTCATCCCGATGTACCTGGAGCGGCTGAAGGCCGCCGGCGCGGACAAGGTCATCGCGGAGAAGCAGCGCCAGCTCGACGCCTGGCTCGCCGCAGGCGGAGCCTCCGCCGGAGAGGGGGAATCCTGATGCCGGCTGCCTGGCTGCCTGCGCGCCGCAACGGATCCGGCCCGGCACGGCCGAAGCAGGCGAAGACGCTGCGGACCCGCCTCATCATCGGCTTCGTCGGCGTGACGGCGCCGCTCGTGCTGCTGCTGCTGTGGAACAACCTTTATTCGACGTCGGTCGTCCGTTCCCAGGTCGCCCAGTCCAACCGCAGCCTGCTGACGATGTATCTGAACGACATGGACAAGGTGCTCGAGGAGGTCCAGAACTATCTGTTCAAGACGGCCGAGCAGAACCGCGACCTGATGACGCTCTCGCAGAACGAGCGGGGCGGCTGGGACTACTACCGGGCGAAAACGCAGGCGGCGGCCGATCTCGGAGCCAATACGAACTACTACGAGGCGGCCGACGTGCTGTTCGCCTACAGCTCCCGCTACGAGGACCTGTTCCTCGCCCAGCAGCAGAACGTCTCGTTCGAGCGCAAGGAGCGCATCGTCGCGCGGCTGCGGGACGTGCTGCGGGCCGGGCCCGGAGCGGACACGCCGTACACCGGCTGGACGCTGCAGCGGCTGGACGGCTCGTTCGCGCTGCTGCGCGTCGTCGACAACGGCTACGGCTCGGCGATCGGCGCCTGGGTCGATATCGGCCGGCTGATGGCGCCGCTGCATGAGCTCGGCACGGGCGGCAAAGGCTTCGCCGTGCTGACGAGCGGCTCCGGCGAGCCGCTGACGGAGCTCGCCGCCGGGCTGCGAGGCGGCCTCGCAGCGGGCATGCCGGGCGCGCTGGCCGAGGCGCTCGCCGGCTATGCGATCGCCGACGTGCCGCAGCCGCATCTGCTCGTCGCCAAGGATTCCCGCATGGCGGACATGCGGCTGCTGCTGCTCATGCCCGAAAAGTCGCTGCTGGAGGGACTGCCGTATTTCCGCTATCTGACCTATGCGGTGCCGGTGCTGGCGGCGGTGCTGCTCGGCGTCTACCTGTACGTCCTGCAGCGAGCGGTCGTCATGCCGATGTACCGGCTCATCCGCGGCATGCGCAAAATCCGCGCCGGCGATCTGAGCGCGCGGCTGCCGGACAGCCGCCTGCCCGAGTTCGATACGATCAACGAGACGTTCAATGGCATGGCGGAGCAGATCGAGCATCTGAAGATCGACATCTACGAAGAGAAGATCCGCACGCAGAAAGCCGAGCTCAAGCATCTGCAGGCGCAGATCCAGCCTCATTTCTTCATGAATTCGCTCAACATCGTCTACCAGCTCGCGCAGATCCGCAGCTACGACATCATCCAGAGCATCGCCCTCCATCTCGTGCGCTACTTCCGCTTCACGATCAACACGGGGGCGGCCTCGGTGACGGTGTCCGACGAGCTGGAGCATATCCGCGACTACCTGACGATCCAGAAGCACCGCTTCCCGGAATCGCTGGCCTTCGGCTTCGAGGTCGAGCCCGGCCTCGAAAGCTTCCCACTGCCGCCGCTGTCGGTGCAGCCGCTCGTCGAGAACGCGATGGTCCACGGCTTCAAGGCGAGCGGGGGCGGGCCGTTCCGCATCGAGGTGACGGTCCGGCGGAGCCCGGAGGCGGAGGAGGACGCGGCCGGCGGCGAAGCGGCGGTCCTCATCGAGGTGAGAGACAACGGCAAGGGCATCGCGGCCGGCTCGCTCGGACCGCTGCTGGAGCGGATCCATGCGGCGGAGCCGGGCGAGCGCCATGTCGGCCTTTGGAACGTCGTTCGCCGCAGCCGCCTTTATTATGGAACGGCGGTGAGGCTTGAGCTGGACAACGGAGCGGAGGGCGGGCTGAGCGCGGTCCTCCGGCTGCCGCTGCACGCGCCGTCCTCGGGCCAGAGGACGGCAGGAAAGGAGAGGATGGCATGAACGCGCTGATCGTGGACGACGAGATCTATGCCGTCAAGGGCCTTCGCGCCGGCGTTCGCTGGGAGCGGGCGGGCATCGCCGAGGTGTACGAGGCGCACGGGGCGGAGGAGGCGCGCCGGCTGCTGCTCGAGCGCGAGGTGGACATCCTCATCTGCGACATCGAGATGCCGGAGCAGTCGGGCCTGGAGCTGGTGGAATGGGTGCGCGCGGAAGGGCTGCGGCTCGAGACGGTGTTCCTCACCTGCCACTCCGAGTTCCGCTATGCGCAAAAGGCGCTGCAGCTCGGCAGCAGCGACTATATCCTCAAGCCGGTCATCTATGCCGAGCTGGAGGAGGTGCTCCGCGGCCTCGGCGCCCGCATCGCCGAGCGGCGGCGGGGCGACGAGGAGTCGGAGCGCTACCAGCAGATGGCGGAGCAGTGGCAGATGCAAAAGCCGCTCGTCGCCGAGCGGCGCTGGAACGACCTGCTCGAAGGGCGCGACAGCGCCGACGGGCGCTGGCTGGAGCTGACCGCCGGAGCGGCCGATGCCGACCCGGACGCGCTGTCTCGAGTGCGGCCGCTGCTCATCAGCGTCGAGAACTGGGACAAGCCGATCAGCGAGCGCGACGAGCGCGTGATGGAGTTCGCCCTGCGCAAGGCCGCCGAGGAGCTGCTGCTCGCCGAGCATCCCGGCGCGGTCGCCGAGGACGACCGCGGCAACGGCTGGATTCTGCTGTTCGAAGGACGCGGCGCGCTCGGGGAGGCGGAGCTGATCGGGCTGTGCGACCGCTACCGCCAGGCGTGCCGCGACTATTTCTATTGCAAGATGTCCGTCTACATCGGCAGCTCCGTGCCGGTCGCGGAGCTGCGCGGCGAATGCCTCGGCGTGCTGCTGGACGAATACCGCAGCGTCGGCGGCGGCGATGCGAGCGTGCGGACCTCGCCGGAGCTGCGGCATGCGGGAGAGGAGCGCGAAGGCTCGCCGCCGGCGGCCGAGCTGCTGGAATGGGCGGATCTGCTCGAGCGGGAAGGAACGTCCGGCATGAAAGCGCGCTTGGCCGGGCTGGTGGCGGCCCGCCAGGACGAGCTCGCGCCGCGCACGCTGGAGATCTACGCCTACGCGCTGCTGCAGGCGGCCTATCTCGCGCTGCATCGCAAAGGCTTTCCCGCCCATCTGCTTCATCGCTGGCGGGAGCAAGGCGTGCATGCGGCCTCGCGCTCGGCGGAGCGCTTCCTCGCCTGGGCGGACGCCCTGCTCGAGCAGATCGGCTCGCTCGCGCAGTCGCGCCGCGCGGAAAGCCCGGTGCTGCGCCAGGTCAAGGCGTACATCGCCGAGCATCTCGACCGCGACCTGTCGCGCGAGGAGCTGGCCGAGCAGGTGTATCTCAATCCGGCCTATCTGTCGAGGCTGTTCCGCAAGGAGACGGGCAAGGTGCTGACCGACTACATCCTGCAGGAGAAGATGCGCGCGGCCGCCGCCCGGCTGCTCGGCACGGACGAGAGCGTCAGCGAGATCGCGGCGGGGCTCGGCTACGGCAACTTCTCCTACTTCGCGCGGCTGTTCCGCAAAGTATACGGCTTGAACCCGCAGGAATACCGCAAGCAGGGAGGCTAGGGCGCGTCCGCAGCCCCGCTCCGGGGCATCGCTTGCCGCTCTTGCCGCAGTCAAGCCAGCGCCGTCCGGCGGCCCGTTCGGCACGGTCTCCAGTTTCTCCCGCTCCCGGCGTCTATACGCCGGGAGCTTTTTTTGCTAAGGTAGGGGAGTGCTCTCGGGGCGGGGAAATATTCTCTCGTCCCGCTTCCTTGTGAAAATTTTTTCCATTACTCACTTTTTTATATTTATTTTGAATGCGCCGCAACCTTGAGCAGCCCGGCTGCGTCAGTGACGGTGCAAGAGAGGGGGAACCTTCGTGGTAGAGCCTGGCCTCATACGAGCCGCTCAACAGGGCGATCGCGACGCTCTCGTGTCCCTATTGCGCGACATAGAGAACCACGTTTACCGGACCGCCTATTACATTCTGGGCAACGAGCAGGACGCGCTGGACGCTTCGCAGGAGGCGCTGATCCGCATCTACACCAAGATCAACTCCTACGAAGAGAAAGCGCAGTTCAAAACCTGGATCCAGCGGATCGTCACGAATATATGCATCGATAAATTCCGCCGCACGAAGCCCGTCGTCTCCATCGAGGAACATGACATGGTGTTCCGGGAGAAGCAGGACGTGGAGGAGGAAGTGCTGTCCGCTTACGCGGCCAAAGATATTCGAGAGGCGATCGACAAGCTGCCGGATCACCACAGGGCGGTTGTCGTGCTTCGGTACCTGCAGGACTTTTCCTACAACGAGATCGCGGATTCGCTCGACCTTCCGCTCAACACGGTGAAGTCTTACTTGTTCCGGGCCCGCCAGCAGCTGCAGACGCTGCTCCATGATTATCAGAAAGGTGGTGTCCGAGGATGACTTGTCAAGAGGTGGTAGAATACATGAACCGATATCTGGACGGAGATCTTGACGAGCTGGAACGCCAGGAGCTGATGGAGCATCTCCGGCGTTGCCCGGACGACCAGGAGCTGTTCGAGCGGCTGCAACGGCTGTCTGGAGAGCTCGGGGAGCTTCCCAAAGTAACCCCGCCTTTCAGCCTGGTCGACTCGATCCTGCCGCAGCTCGACGAAATCGACGCGCATCGCGAAGCCAAGGCGTTCGCGCTCCAAGCGGCGGAGACGGCGGAGACGGGTGCAAGCGGCGGACAGCCTGCCCGTCGTCCGGCAGCAGGCCGCTTCACCCGGCGCGCCCGCATCTGGACGGGCTCCGCGGCGGCCGCAGCCGCCGCGGCGATCATTCTCATCCTCGCTCCGTGGGGCTCCGGACCGCAATCTCCGCTCGGCCATTCGAATACCGTGGCCGATACGGGCGGTGAAGCGGCGAGCCTGATGAGCGCGAGCGAGGAATCCGCTCCGGCCAGCGCCGACCGGACGGAGGGGGCGGCCTCGGGAGGCAGCGAGGCGGGGGCCGAGTCCAAGCAGCAGATCGTGGACAGCCAGACGGTGCCGACCTCGACGACGCCTCCCGACAGCGAAACACGGTCGGTGGCGCCCCGCACGGAACAGAACCAGCGGACGCAAGGACCGGAATCGCCGTCCGTCTCCGCAGGCGGAGGCCAGGGCTCGACGGTCTATCCGTCGCCTGGCGGCGGCGCCGCGCGCGAGTTCGCCAAGACGCCGCAAGGCATCATGAACTTCGCCGGTCCTTCGCCGGGCGTCGTCTCGGACATCATGGGCAGCGCCGACATGGGCTTCGCGGCCGTGCCGGAGGCGACGTATTCTCCGGATCGGGCGTACAGCTATTCGATCAGCCAGGGCTGGATCGTCATCCAGAATGCCGCCGGAGGCAAGGTGTTCGACCATACGTTCGAGGGCGTCGTGTCCCATCCGGTCTGGAGCGACGACAGCCGCTACCTGAGCGTCACCGTCACTGCGACGGACGGCACCGCCAAGCCGTACCGGATCGACGCCGATAACGGCGCGCTCGTGGAAGAATAGGCGGGCGGGCCAAGCACCGAATCGGGGGCATCCGCGTATGATGCTTCATCAGCCCGTCAGCGGGGAGGACGCAGCCCCTGACATCGTATGACCATCGGCCGAGGCGCCTGGGAGCCTTTGGATCGATGTTTATATAGATGGTCCGATCGTGCTCCAAAAGGCGCTGCCCTGCGACATGCAGGCAGCGCCTTTTGTCATGCGGCCGCTTGCCGGTCGACGCGATCTGTCCTATGATGGGACGACAGGCTAGGAGGGGACGGCATGCATGCGAAGGACGTAGGGAAAGACATCAAGGCGGGCCGGATCGCGCCGGTTTACGCGGCGTTCGGCAAGGACCGGTACCGCATGGGGCAGTTCGCCTCCATGCTCGCGGACAAGCTGCTGGCGCCGGACGAAAGGGAGCTCGGCATGGTCCGCTTCGATACGGCGGAGACGGCGCTGGAGGAAATCGTGGCGGAGGCGCAGACGCCGCCCTTTTTCGTGCCGCGCAAGCTGATCGTCGTGCGCGACGGAGCGGTGCTGTGCGCGGCCGCCAAGGAAAACGGCAAGCTCGAGCATAAGGCCGAGCGGTTCCTGAGCTATATGGAGCAGCCGTCCGAGACGAGCGTCATCCTGTTTCTCGTGCAGGCGGACAAGCTCGACGAGCGCCGCAAGATCGTGAAGCTGCTCAAGGAGCGCAACCTGATCGTCGCTTTTCCCGAGCTGAGCGAGGGAGAGCTGGCGTCCTGGGCGGTCCGGCGCGCGGCCGATCAGAAGCGCTCGCTCGACGAGGAAGCGGCGCAGCTGCTCGTCGCGCGGCTCGGCACCGGCATGCAGGCGCTCGCGCAGGAGGTCGACAAGCTCTGCCTGTACGCCGGCGAGGGCGGCGCCGTGACCAAGGACGACGTCGCCCGCTTGACGGCGGCGACGGTCGAGGAGGATGCGTTCGCGCTCGTCGACGCGGCGCTGGAGCGGCGCATGGACCGCACGCTCGCGCTATACCGCGAGCTGCTGCTGCGCAAGGAGGAGCCGATCCGCATCGCGGCGCTCGTCGCCCGCCAGCTGCGCATCATGCTGCAGATCAAGGAGCTGGAGCGCCACCGCTACTCGCCGCAGCAGATGGCCGGGCAGCTCGGGCTGCATCCTTATGCCGTCAAGCTTGCGGCCGAAAAGGCGCGCCGCTACGACACGGCCGTGCTCGGCCGGCATCTAGCCGCGCTTGCGGAGTTGGACTACCGGATGAAGACCGGCCAGGTGGACAAAGAGCTTGGCCTGCAGCTGTTCTTCCTGTCGATGGGAGCGCAGCCGGCCGCGGTGCCGCAGCCTTGAGCGCGCGAGCCGGCCGCCGGCGGCTTGCCTGGGAAGGCATCAAAAAAAGCCCCGCTCCGGGAGGAGCGGGGCTTTCCGCATTGGCGGCGATTAAGCTTGAGCCGTAAGGGCGTTCAGCTTCTTGGCCAGGCGGGATTTTTTACGGGCTGCGGCATTTTTATGGATCAGGCCTTTGGTAACGGCTTTGTCCAGCTTCTTGGAAGCCACGATCAGGGCAGCCTTCGCTGCTTCTGCATCGGTACCGGCGATAGCGACATCAGCCGACTTGACAGCCGTGCGAAGCGCGGATTTTTGGGAAGCGTTCAGAGCGCGGCGTTTCTCGCTCGTTTTCACGCGTTTGATGGCGGATTTAATGTTTGGCACTTGTGATTCACCTCCTACAAGGGGTACAGGCCCCGTACTGCAACACAACTTAAAGTATCTTATCATGGGCCTGCCCAAATTGCAACCATATAGGAAGGATGAGGGAACCGCTTCCGCATAAGATCGGAGGCCGCTTCGCACACTAGGGACAAAACGGGCAGAGGAGCTGTTCGCATGACCCATGATGTCGATTTGAGCCAATATGCCGTCCATACGGATCTGGCGCTGGAAGCGAAGGAAATGGCCGAGGAAGCGGGAAGCCCGGTTCCCGGCGTGCTGATGGAGACGGCGGAAGCGGACGGCATCAAGGTCACGCGCCTGGAGGTGCAGAACGAGGCGGGCTCGCAGGCGATCGGCAAAGTGATCGGCAAATACGTCACGTTCGAAGTGCCGGAGCTGCGCACGCATGACTCGGAGCTCGGCGACAAGGTGGCGACGCGCTTCGCGCAGGAGTTCGAGCGCTTCCTGCAGCAGCTCGCGGTGCCGGCGAACGCCAGCGTGCTCATCGTCGGGCTCGGCAACTGGAATGTGACGCCGGATGCGCTCGGCCCGCTCGTCGTCGAGAACACGATGGTGACGCGGCAGTTTTTCGAGCTGATGCCCGATCAGGTCGCGCCGGGCTACCGCGCCGTCAGCGCGGTAGCGCCGGGCGTGCTCGGCATCACCGGCATCGAGTCGAGCGAGATCGTGCAGGGCATCATTGAAAAGACGAAGCCGGACGTCATCATCGCCATCGACGCGCTCGCCTCGCGCTCGCTCGAGCGGGTGAACACGACGATCCAGATCGCCGACACGGGCATCCACCCCGGCTCCGGCATCGGCAACAAGCGCAAGGGACTGACGAAGGACATTCTCGGCGTGCCCGTCGTGGCGATCGGCGTTCCGACGGTCGTGTACGCGTCCACGCTCGTCAACAGCGCCATCGACATGATGAAGGAGCATTTTCGCAAGGAGCAGGGCGATACGAGCCAGATCATGGGCCTCGTCGACCAGCTCGCCGAGCAGGAGCGGCTCGCGCTCGTCAAGGAGGTGCTCTCCCCGCTCAAGCATGACCTGCTCGTGACGCCCAAGGAGATCGACCAGTTCATCGAGGATATCGCCAACGTCATCGCGAGCGGCCTGAACGCTGCCCTGCACGAGGCGGTCGACAGCTCCAACGTGGCGGCCTATACGCATTGACCCACGGCGTCAGGCGAGGCTTATTCGGGCCTCGCCTTTTCGTTGAACGCGATATAGTCGAGCCGGTGGTTGAGCTGCAGCATGAGCTGGCGCGCCATGTAGGAGGCCGAGAACTTGAACCCGGTCTCGGCCCAGTACAGCAGCGTCCCGATCGTGGCGGAAGCCCGGTAATGCAGCATGAAGTCCTGATCGACCTCGGCGGGATCGCCTTCGAGCGTGAGCCGCAGGTCGCGCCGCATCGACTCTCTCAGCACGCGGGTCATCGCCTCGGGCAGGCCGGCATCCGTGCCGAGCAGCGCGAGGAAGGTTTCCCGGCTGCGCTCGACATGCTCGAACAGCATCAGGCTCGACGGGTAGATTTCCGCCGCCTCCACGCCGCTGCGGTCCGGATAGGGCGCGAGCAGCAGCTCGGAGAACCGGCGCAGGAACTCGCTGCGGATCTCCGCCAGCAGCTCCTCCTTGCCGGCGTAGTGGTTGTAAAACGTGCCGCGGTTGTAGTCGGCGGCTTCCGCGATGTCCTGGATCGTCACCGCCGACGCCTTCTTCTCGCGCAGAAGCCGCACATAGGCTTGCTGCAGCGCTTCCCGCGTCCTCCTTGATCTTCGGTCCAGCCTGTCTTCCATTCGCATCCGGGCTCCTTTCTGCTCCGTTAGTTTGCAGGGTTTCCGCTCTTTTCACTCGCGGCGGATGCGACATTATCGCCTGGAATGTCCAATTTCGCCGCTCCGGCCGACAGCTCGGCCGCCGCTGTCGCCTACCGGACAGCGAGCGGTCCGCTGCTCATTGCGGCCCTCGGAAGAGGGGCGTACACTGAAGGGGCAGCAGCATCATGAAGCGCTTCCGAACGCTGCGGCCGCCGTCCGGGAGCGACAGCATACAGAATAAAGGAGTGCATCGACAATGACAACCGAAGCCAAAACCGCCATCATTACCGGAGCAGCCGGAGGCATCGGCAAGGAGCTGGCCCGCCGGATGGCCGAGCGGGGCGTGAATCTGGTGCTCGTCGATCTGAAGCGCGAAGCGGTGCTCGCCGTCGCCGAGGAGCTCGGCCTGAACGAGACGAACTCGCTTGCCGTCGCGGCGGACGTCTCCGTCGAGGACGAGGTGAAGGGCTACGTCCAAGCCGCCCTGGACAAGTTCGGACGGATCGACTATTTCGCCAACAACGCCGGCATAGAGGGCCCGATGGGGCTGATCGAGGAGCAGAGCGTCGACGCGCTCGACCTGGTCTACCGGGTGAACGTGCGCGGCGTCTTCCTCGGCCTGCAGCATGTGCTTCCGGTCATGAAGCGCCAGCAGTCCGGAGCGATCCTGAACACCTCCTCGCTCGCCGGCCTGATGGGCGCGCCGGGCATGTCTCCTTACATCATGTCCAAGCATGCCGTCATCGGCCTGACCCGCGTCGCCGCCAACGAGGCCGCCCCGAGCGGCGTCCGCGTGAACGCGGTGCTGCCGGGCACGATCAACACGGCCATGATGCGCAAGATCGAAGCCAACTCCGGGACGCCGGACGCGTTCAAGACGGCCAACGAGTCGCTCACGCCGCTCGGCCGTTACGGCGAGCCGCAGGAAGTGGCGGCCGTCATGAACTTCCTGCTGTCGGACGAAGCGTCGTTCGTGACCGCCTCGCTCTATACGGTCGACGGCGGCATGGTCGCCCAGTAAGACATCGTTCCCGCCTTCGCCCGCCTCTTTAAGAGGCGGGCTTTTTTGCGCTTTCGGGTCCGATCCCGGTCCGCGGTTCTACCTTCCTCCCCCTGTTCATAGAGTAGATAGCAGTTGCTAGATTCGGCGGAGCGCAAGAGGGAAAGGCCATATCGGCATCAGGAGGGGACAAGCATGATTCGGATGGGAACAGGCAAGGAAGACGCAAGCCTGCGGCTGAGGCGGCTGCTCACCGCAGGGAGGACGTTCGTGGCGATCAGCCTTTGCTCGATGGTCGCGTTCATGCTGATCGGAGCGCTCGCGATGGTGCGGGAGCAGCGGGGGGCGGCCTCGCTGCAAGGGCTGGCGTCGACGGTTTCAACCGCCTTTTTTGCGGACATGCTGGGAATGGAGATTCCCGTCTACCATAGTCCGGCGCAGGGCAGCTTCTCCGACCGCGAGCTGGCGCAAGCGGCGGCCGAGACGCTGACGGAGGTCAACCCGGCCGATCCGCGCAGCCTGCTGGCCGCCGGCATGCCGGGCATGGAGCCGCCGGCGAGCCCGGTCCCTTCGCCGGACGGCGGAGCGCCGGCGGACGGGTCGGCCGGCGAAGAGGCCGACGATATGGACGCCCACGACCCGGGCGTGCTGGACGGAGAGGACGAGCCGGGCGTCGGTCCGGTCAGGGAGATGCCCGGGGGAGCAGTCGAGCCGGCTCCGCAGGGCGGAGGAGAGCAGCAGCCGTCCGCCGGCGAGACGGCGTCGAGCAAGAACCTGGTGTTCATTTACCATACGCATGCCCGCGAATCGTACGCGCCGGAGCTCGGCGGCGGCGTGAGCGACCCGCAGTCGGCCAAGATCAACGTCGGCCAGGTCGGCTCGCGGCTGGCGGAGCAGCTGGAGAAGCGCGGCATCGGCACGCTGCACGACACGACGGACTACCCGACGGCCGTCGCCGGCTACCGCTGGGAGCTGAGCTACAAGTACTCCAAGAAGACGGTGCAGCAGGCGATGAGCGAGAACGGGCAGCTGAAGCTGTTCTTCGACATCCATCGCGACTCGCAGAAGCGCAAGATCACGACGAAGTCGATCGGCGGTCAGGATTACGCCAAGGTGTTTTTCGTCATCGGCAAAGGCAATCCGGACTGGGAGCGCAACATGGCGTTCGCCGAGTCGATCCACGAGCGGCTCGAAAAGGATTATCCCGGCCTGTCGCGGGGCATCCTCGGCAAGACGAGCAAATCGGGCAACGGCGAGTACAACCAGTCGCTGTCGGGCCAGAGCATCCTGATCGAGATCGGCGGCGTCGACAATACGCTGGAGGAATGCTACCGGACGGCGGACGCGCTCGCGGAGGTCATCGCCGACCTGTATTTCAACGACCAGAAGGCTTGAGCGAAATAAGAGCAAATCGATGAAGGAGGGCGTCCGGCATGAAAAAAGGACCGCTGAAATGGACGATCGTCGGCGCCGCGCTCGCGGCGGTGCTGATGTTCGGGATGGAGATGACGTCGGCCGGCATCGGCCGCGTCTACGGCCCCGTCGAGGGCAGCGAGCCGGCCGAGATCGGGCGCTACGCGCAGGCGGTCCGGGAGCTGGAGCTGCAGCAGGCCAAGCTCAAGCAGCTGGAGTACGAGGCCGAGCTGAAGCGGCTGCAGAAAAAATACGGCATCGAGGCCGCGGCCGCGGTGCCGGAGGCGGGAGCTTTTCTCGGCGACGAGGAATCGGCGGCCGCGCCGGCGCTGGCGCAGACGCAGCGGGATCGGCGGCAGAGCGAGGACGGCTCGCGCCTGCCGGGCATCGCGGATCCGCAGGGCGAGACAGGCGTCAACCGGCTGGCCGACGGCACGGCCGGCGTGCTGCAGAGCGTGTCGAGCTCGGGCATCCGCTTCCTCGTGACGCTGTTCGACTCGATGACGCAGTAGGCGCGTGCGGCCGCCCCCGCCGTTTTCATTGCCCCTCATTCTCTGAAAAGGTATAATAAAGGTTAGACCTATTGAGGGGTGTGGATCACAAAGCATGGCAGACGTACGCGACCGCCAAAAGAAGATACGGAACTTTTCCATTATCGCGCATATCGACCACGGAAAGTCCACGCTGGCCGACCGGATCCTGGAGTATACCGGCGCGCTCACTTCCCGTGAAATGCAGTCCCAGGTGCTCGATCAGATGGAGCTGGAGCGGGAGCGCGGCATCACGATCAAGCTGCAGGCCGTCCGCCTGAGCTACAAGGCCGACGACGGCGAGGAGTACATCCTCAACCTGATCGATACGCCGGGACACGTCGACTTCACCTATGAGGTGTCGCGCAGCCTCGCCGCCTGCGAGGGCGCGTTGCTCGTCGTCGACGCCGCCCAGGGCATCGAGGCGCAGACGCTGGCCAACGTCTATCTGGCGCTGGACAACAACCTCGAGATCTTGCCGGTCATCAACAAGATCGACCTGCCGAGCGCGGAGCCGGAGCGCGTCAAGCAGGAGGTCGAGGACGTGATCGGCCTCGACGCGAGCGACGCCGTGCTGGCGTCGGCCAAGGCCGGCATCGGCATCAAGGAGATCCTCGAGCAGGTCGTGCTCAAGGTGCCGGCCCCGACCGGCGATCCGGACGAGCCGCTCAAGGCGCTCATTTTCGACTCCCACTACGATCCGTACAAGGGCGTCATCGTCTACGTGCGGGTCGTCGACGGCAGCATCAAGGCCGGCAAGAAGATCCGCTTCATGGCGACGGGCGCCGAGTTCGAGGTCATCGAGGTCGGCGCGTTCAAGCCGCGCATGACGATCGTGGACGAGCTCGCCGTCGGCGACGTCGGCTTCGTCGTCGCGGGCATCAAGAACGTCAAGGACACCCGCGTCGGAGATACCGTCACCGAGGCCAAGCGCCAGGCGCCGGAGCCGCTGCCGGGCTATCGCAAGATCAACCCGATGGTCTACTGCGGCCTGTACCCGATCGACAACACGGAGTACAACGATCTGCGCGAGGCGCTTGAGAAGCTGCAGCTCAACGACGCCTCGCTGACGTTCGAGCCCGAGTCGTCGACGGCGCTCGGCTTCGGCTTCCGCTGCGGCTTCCTCGGCCTGCTGCACATGGACGTCATCCAGGAGCGGATCGAGCGCGAGTTCAACATCGACCTCATCACGACCGCCCCGAGCGTCATCTACACGGTGACGCTGACGAGCGGCGAGGTGCTCCATATCGACAACCCGTCCAACTACCCGGAGGTCGGCAAGATCGAGCATGTCGAGGAGCCGTACGTCAAGGCGGCCGTCATCGTGCCCAACGATTATGTCGGCACGGTGATGGAGCTGTGCCAGAACAAGCGCGGCGAGTTCGTCAACATGGAGTATCTGGACACGAACCGCGTCACGATCACGTACCAGATCCCGCTGTCGGAGATCGTCTACGACTTCTTCGACCAGCTCAAGTCGAGCACCAAGGGCTACGCCTCGTTCGACTACGAGCTGAGCGGCTACCGCCAGTCCAAGCTGGTCAAGATGGACATCATGCTGAACGGCGAGACGGTCGACGCGCTGTCGGTCATCGTGCACCGCGACCGCGCCTACCAGCGCGGACGGATCATCTGCGAGAAGCTCAAGGAGCTCATCCCGCGCCAGATGTTCGAGGTGCCGGTGCAGGCGTCGATCGGCCAGAAGGTCATCGCCCGCGAGACGGTCAAGGCGATGCGCAAAAACGTCCTCGCCAAGTGCTACGGCGGCGACATCAGCCGCAAGCGCAAGCTGCTCGAGAAGCAAAAGGAAGGCAAGAAGCGGATGAAGCAGGTCGGCAACGTCGAGGTTCCGCAAGAGGCGTTCATGGCCGTGCTCAAGATCGACGAGGATTGAGTCGGAGCCGGCGGCCCTCGCGGCCGCGCGGTTCCGAGCCGGACGGAGGAGAGCGGCCGCTCTCCTCTTGCGCCGTTTTACGGGGCATCCGCGGCTAGGGCATGTCTGCAAGCACGCCCTGGTCCGCGCGGCTCCGCCGAGGAGGGAACACCTATGCTGCATCACGCGCCCAGAGCGCTTTACATCCATATCCCGTTCTGCACGAACAAGTGCCATTACTGCGACTTCAACTCCTACATCCTCAAAGGCCAGCCGGTCGACGATTATCTGACCGCGCTGGAGCGCGAGATGGAGCGGACGCTGTCGGCGACGCCGGCGGAGCGTATCGACACCGTATTCGTCGGTGGCGGCACGCCGACGGTGCTGACGCCGCCCCAGATGGAGCGCTTCCTCGCCTCGGTGCGCCGGCTCTGGCCGCTGCACGAGGGCACGGAATTTACGATGGAGGCCAATCCCGGCACGACCGATCCCGACAAGCTGGCGGTCATGTTCGCCGGCGGCGTCAACCGGCTGAGCTTCGGCGTGCAGTCGTTCGACAACGGCCTGCTGCAGCGGATCGGCCGCATCCATGACGTCGACGACGTGTACCGCAGCCTGGACAACGCGCGGGCGGCGGGCTTCGGCAACCTGTCCATCGACCTCATGTTCGGCCTGCCGGGCCAAACGGTCGAGCTGCTGTCCGACAGCGTGGACAAGGCGCTCGCGCTCGACCTGCCGCACTACTCGCTGTACAGCCTCAAGGTCGAGGAGAACACGCTGTTCCATCATCTCTACGAGAAAAACCAGCTGCCGCTGCCGACCGAGGACGAGGATCTGGAGATGTACCTGCATCTCATCGGCCGCCTCCAGGGAGCCGGCTACGAGCATTACGAGATCAGCAACTTCGCGAAGCCCGGCTTCGAGAGCCGGCACAACTCGACCTACTGGCGCAACGAGCCATACTACGGGCTCGGCGCGGGGGCGCACGGTTACCTGGAGCGCCATCGCCACGTCAACATCAAGGGCGTGCAGCCGTACATCGACGCCGCGCTGGAGCGCCTGCCCCGCCTGTCGGGGGAGACGGTGTCTGAGGCCGAGGCGATGGAGGACTTCATGATGGTCGGCCTGCGCCTGCTGGACGGCGTGCGCGGAGCCGACTTCGAGCGGCAGTTCCCGGGACGGACGATCGAGGGCGTGTTCGGAGCGCAGCTGCGGCCGCTGGTGGAGGGCGGGCTGCTGCTCCGTCTGGAGGACGGAGAGCACGGCAGCCTGCCGGGAGGCACGCCGCTGCGTCCGGGCCAGGGCTACCGGCTGTCGCCGCAAGGCGTGCTGCTCGGCAACGAAGTGTTCGGGGCGTTCATCGGCGTCCTGGACGATGCGATTCATTCTTAGAAGCGAAGGGGATTGAATTCCTTGAAAACGAAACCGAACCAAATTAAAGCCGATCCGGCAGAGCCGGAAGCCGTCGATCCGGTCGTCGAGCTCAAGCGCGCCGCCAGCCGCACCTCCGACTGGAGGGCGCGCCAGCAGGCGGCGTCCGAGCTGGCCGCCCTCAAGGCGCCGCAGTCCGCCGCCATCCTGCGCCGCCTGCTGGCAGACGATCCGGTGCATCCGGTGCGCGAGGCGGCCTACCGCGGCCTCGTCTCGCTCGGCGAGCCGGCGCAGGCGCCGGTCCGCAAAGGCTCCGTCCCGGTCAAGGGACTGGACAAGATCGTCGTGCGCGTGCGCAAGAGCCTGGCCGACGGACATAGCTTCGCCGACTTCAAGGAAAAGCTGAAGAAGATGAGGCTGGACGTGTATGACGTGCTCGAAGGCGACAAGGGAGCCGAGTTCGACGGCTGGCTCGAGGAGCAATGGAAGGCCTCGTTCGAGCGGAAGTAAAGGGCGAAGGCGAGCCGCGTCGCCCTCTGGCGGCGTGCCTCGTCCGTCCCGAAAAAGGAGCGCTTCTGGCAGCATCGGCTGCGGAAGCGCTCCTTTTGCGTTCTTTTAGCGGTATATGGTTCATGACTAAGATAGTATTATTTACGATTTATTTAAGTTCATTTGATCGGATTCGAGGCCGAAGTTTACAAAACGCTAACGGTTCTCCTTTAGGATGACAAGGAAACGAACGATGGAGAGGGGTTAACGATTTGAAAACGAGCAGGCTTTGGACAAAACGAATGATGGGCACTGCCGTCGCGGCGGCGCTGGTCGGGACGGGAAGCATGGCGGCGTTTGCGGCAGACGGCGCCTCCGTCGCGCCAGGAACGGCGGCGGAAACGGCGGGGGCGGACATTAAAAACGTCATCCTGCTTATCCCGGACGGCATGGCGAACGAGGCGACGGCGCTCGCAAGGTACTACAAGGGCTCCTCGCTGGCGCTGGACGCGCTTGCGACCGGCATGGTGCGGACGCATTCGGCCGACGCTCCGATCGCCGACTCGGCGCCGGCCGGAACGGCGTTTGCGACCGGCTTCAAATCGCATACCGGATTCGTCGGCGTGCTGCCGGACAAGGCGACGATGCCGGGACAGGCTGCGATCGCGAAGGGCGAGGAGCGCCGTCCGGTCGCATCCGTGCTGGAGGCGTCCAAGCGGGCCGGCAAAGCGACCGGCATCATCGCGACCTCGGAGTTCATGCATGCGACTCCTGCCGATTTTTCCGCGCACTATCCGGACCGGAAAAACTATGACGCGCTCAGCATGCAGCAGGTGTACAACGGCATCGACGTCGTGCTCGGCAGCGGCAGCAGCTTCCTGACGCCGGCCGGACGCAAGGACGGCAACAACCTGCTCGCGTCGATCAAGGCGCTCGGCTACGACTATGTGACGACCCCGGCCGCGCTGAAGGCGTCCAAGTCGGACAAGCTGTGGGGCATGTTCGGCAGCAAGGCGCTCGATTATGACCTGGACCGCGATCCGTCCAAGCAGCCGAGCCTCGCCGAGATGACGAGCAAGGCGATCGAGGTGCTGTCGAAGGACAAGGACGGCTTCTTCCTGATGGTCGAGGGCAGCAAGGTCGACTGGGCCGCGCATGCGAACGATCCGGTCGGCATCGTCAGCGACGTGCTCGCCTTCGACAAGGCGGTAGAGGCCGCGCTCGGCTTCGCCAAGCGTGACGGGCAGACCGCGGTCGTAGCGGTGACCGACCACGGCAACGGCGGCTTGACGATCGGCAACGCGGCGACGACCGGCTCGTACGACGAGGAGCCGCTGTCCGCGTTCATCGGCCCGCTCAAAAAAGCGAAGGTGACGGGCGAAGGGTTCGAGTCCAAGCTGAACGCCTCCCGCTCCAACATCAAGGAGGCGGCAAAGACCTACCTCGGCATCACGGATCTGACGAGCGAGGAAGTGAAGTCGATCCGCGAGGCGAAGCCGGGCTCGATGAACTATGCCGTCGGCCCGATCATCAGCAGCCGTTCCGGCATCGGCTGGACGACGGGCGGCCATACGGGCGGCGACGTCGTGCTGTATGCCTACGCGCCGAACGGCGACCGTCCGAGCGGCGTCATCGACAATACCGACGTCGCCAAGTACATCGCCCGCGTGCTCGGCCTTGACCTCGGCCAGACGACGAAGCAGCTGTTCGTCGAAGCCCAGGCGGCCTTCGCGGCCAAAGGAGCCAAAACCGAAATCAAGGCTGCGAGCCTCGTCGTTACGAAAAACGGCCAGAAGCTGGAGCTGCCTTTCTACAAAAACCAGGCGCTGCTGAACGGCGGCAAGATTACGCTTGACGGCGTCGTCGTGTACAACGGCTCGAAAGTATATGTGTCGCAAAAAGCGGTGGACCTGATCTCGTAAGTTCGCCGATGCTTCATCGTCCAGAAAGCGCCCAGTCCTTTGTCTCGACAAAGGGCTGGGCGCTTCGCGTTCCGGGAAGGGGCCTTAGGACGAGCCGCGATCGCCGTTCGCGGCGTCGGAGGCATTCGGCTCCGCCGAGTCTTCGCGAAGCGTCTTGGTGAAATTGCGCAGCGAAAGGACGAAGCCTGCGAGGATGACGAGGGCCCTGGTGCCGAGGAGCATCCCATCCATCGCGGTCATTTTCGGGGGGCCGTTCCCGATCGCGCCGGTCTTCGGCACATTGTAGTCGATCCACATGTCAATGAAGACAAGGAGCTGGAAAAACAGCAGACAGCTGCTGGCGATCAGGAGGGCGGCGGCCCAGAAGCGCTTATTTTTCCGCATCGCCGGCCTCATGTCCAAGCCTCCGGTTGAACGCCCGAGACTCGTTCCGCGGTATGCTCAGCGACTGCCAGCTCGCCGCGCGCGAGGCTTTGGCCAGCTGCACGATCTGCCCGACATGGTAGCCGTAATGGGAAAGCTGGCGCTGGATCGTCTGCAGCACGAGATGCGGCTCGCTGCGGATCGTGACCGTGCGCATAAGATCCTCCGGCCGCAGCCCGTCCAACGTCTCGAATACGATGCGCCAGCCGTCCTCCCACCAGCGGATCACCTCGGCGGCGGTCGTTTCGGGCGGCAGCTCGAACTCTCCGTCGCGGTCGCGCCACGGCTTCTCGCCGTCGGTCGTGAGGAAGTCCGTCCAGCGGGACTTCATATTGCCGGACAGATGCCGGACGATGACGGCGATCGAGTTTGACTCCGGCGCCGGGACGGCGAACAGCGCCTCTTCGCCCGCCTGCGCGAGAGTCCGGTCGCCGAGCTTCTTCTGGCTGCGGAACACGTTGCGGGCATCTTCAAGCATGCGGGCGCCCAGCTCGCGGGCGTCCGCTGCGTACGGTTCGGTCATGGGAACAGGCACCTCCTCTTTTTTTCCAGTATACATCGGCGGCGCGTTTTTTTCTCTTGAGCATTCATTCGCTTTGCTGTATATTTATTCATATTGCAAAGATGACGACGGAAGGAGGAGAAGAGGATGCTCGTACAGGAAGCCGTATGCCGCGCCGCCAAGCCGGAGGATGTCGATACGCTTTTTGAGCTCATCCGAGGCTATGCGGAAAAGGGGATCATGCTGCCACGGTCCAAGGACGTGCTTCTCCGCCAGATCGGCACGTTCGTCATCGCCGAGATCGCCGGCGCGGTCGTCGGCTGCGGATCGCTGACCCGGCTCGGCCAGGATCTCGTCGAAATCCGCTCGCTCGGCATCAGCGAAGGCCATAAGGGCGCAGGCATCGGCAGCAAGCTTGTCGCCAAGCTGATCGAGCAGGCTCAGGCCCAGGGCATTCCCAAAATCATGGCGCTCACCTACGAGGTCCGCTTCTTCGAGCGCAACGGATTTTCCGTCGTGAACAAGGAGATCTTTCCCGAGAAGGTATGGACGGACTGCGTGAACTGCCCGAAGCAGCATGCCTGCGACGAGATCGCGGTCATCCGCTATATATGAAGCGTTGAAATCCAGCCCGCCTGCCGATCGAGGACGGGCTTTTTTTGCGACCCGAAATTCCGCAACCACACCCAAAAAAAGGGGAATTTACTTCATATTGGGGCAGGAGCATACTAAGGGAGCTTCACCAGCCAAGCATGCCGGGACGAGAGGAGGAGTTGGAGACGACGGTTCGATGATTATGGAAGCGCTTTAAAAACAAAGGAGGAATGATTGCGTGAAGTGGAGAACGCTCGTCCTATTCTCTCTGGCCGCCCTGCTGCTGCTGGCGGGCGGCCGGCCGGCCGGAATGCCCAAAGCCGAGGCCGCGCCCGTGTGGAACCTGACGTGGAGCGATGAGTTCAACGGCGCCTCCGGCTCCGCGCCGGACGGCGGCAAGTGGGGCTATGACCTCGGCGCGGGCGGCTGGGGCAACAACGAGCTGCAGAACTATACGAACCGGAGGGACAATTCCTATCTGGACGGCAGCGGCAATCTCGTCATCAAGGCGATCAAGGAAAATTACAACGGCAGCGCCTATACGTCCGCGCGCCTGCTGACCAAGGGCAAGTTCAACCAGGCGTACGGCAAGTTCGAGGCGCGCATCAAGCTGCCTTACGGCCAAGG
Organism: Paenibacillus sp. FSL W8-1187; assembly: GCF_037965485.1. NCBI lineage: Bacteria > Bacillati > Bacillota > Bacilli > Caryophanales > Paenibacillaceae > Paenibacillus > Paenibacillus sp. FSL W8-1187. The sequence continues at coordinate 3,530,806 of NZ_CP150181.1, read as the reverse complement.
CATCTGGCCGGCGTTCTGGATGCTCGGCAGCAACCTCGACCAGGCGGGCTGGCCCGGCGCCGGCGAGCTGGACATCATGGAATACCTCGGCCATGATACGCGGACGGTATACGGCACGGTGCACGGACCGGGCTACTCCGGCGCGGGCGGCATCAGCAAGTCGTACACGCTCCCGAGCGGCAGCTTCTCGGATTCCTTCCATACCTTCTCCGTCGAGTGGGAGCCGACCCAGATCCGCTGGTACGTCGACGGCAACCTGTTCCACACGTTCAATAAAAGCCAGCTCGGGGCGGGACAGACGTGGGTATTCGACCATTCGTTCTTCATGATCCTGAACCTGGCCGTCGGCGGCAACTGGCCCGGCTATCCGAACGCCTCGACCGTGTTCCCGCAGACGATGACGGTCGACTACGTGCGGGTCTACTCGCAGGGCTCGTCGCCGTCGGCTCCGGTCGAAAGCGGCGCCGTCTACAAGCTGATCAACGTGAACAGCAACAAAGCACTCGACGTCTACGCGGCGAGCACGGCCGACGGCGCGAACGTGCAGATCTACACGGACAACGGCACCGGCGCCCAGCGCTGGCAGGCTTTTGCCCAGGCCGACGGCAGCTTTACGCTGATCAATCCTGCGAGCAACAAGGCGCTGGACGCGGCGGGAGCGGGCACGGCGGACGGAACGAACGTGCAGATCGCGAACCAGAACGGCTCGGCTGCCCAGAAATGGCGGATTACCGCCAATGCGGACGGCAGCTTCAAGCTGATCAATGTGAACAGCGGCAAGGCGCTCGACGTCTCCAGCTCGGGCACCGCCGACGGCACGAACGTGCAGCTGTGGACGGACAACGGCACCGGCGCCCAGAAGTGGAGGCTGGTCAAGCTTTAAGGCGGTTTTCGAGGCGAATGCCCCGGGAAAGGCGGCTCTTCCGAGAGCCGCCTTTCCCTTTTTTTTCGGCCTCCGCCTCACTTGACAACGCTCCGCCAGGTTTGGTATTTTGGTTATGAATGTTAGCACTCGATAGAGTGGAGTGCTAATCACTCGTCCGCCTCGGATTTTGGGAATCCGGAGGCATGCAGAGGGAGGATGGTACGGATGTTGACTGAAAGGCAGCAGCTGATCTTAGGCGTGATCATCGACGATTATATCCGTTCCGCCGAGCCTGTAGGCTCCCGGAGCATTTCGAAGCGGGGCGACGTGGCCTTCAGCCCGGCGACGATCCGCAACGAGATGGCGGATCTAGAGGAGCTGGGATTCCTGGAGCAGCCGCATACGTCGGCTGGACGCATTCCTTCCATTCAAGGCTACCGGTATTATGTCGATCATCTGATGAGGCGCGAGGCGGTCACCAAGAGCGAGCTGCAGGCGATCCGCTCGTTCGTCGCCAGCCGCATGATGGAGGCGGAGCAGGCGATCCAGCAGGCGGCGATGATCATCTCCAACCTGACGAACTACACGTCGATCGTGCTCGGTCCGGATTCGGTCAATCAGGCGCTCAAGCAGTTCCAGCTCGTGCCGCTCGGGGGCGACAAGGCGGTGGCGATCGTCGTGACCAATACCGGCCACGTCGAGAACCGCACGGTGACGATCCCGCCGGATCTGGACATGGATGACATCGAGCAGGCGGTGCGCTTCCTCAACGAGCGGCTGAGCGGGACGCCGCTCACCCGCCTGAAGTCCCGGCTCTTCTCGGCGGCGGGCGAGGAAATGGGCCGCTATGCGGATCAATGCGAAGGGCTGCTCAAGCTGATCGAGCAGGCCGTCCGCTCGGAGGACGACAGCCGGCTGTACCTGTCCGGCACGGCCCGCATCCTCGCTCAGCCGGAGTTCAAGGATGTCGACAAGGTCAAGACGATCTTCGGGCTGCTGGAGGAGACGCCGACGCTGCTGCGCCTGTTCTCCTCGCTGCCGCAGGGGCTGTCGGTGCGGATCGGCACGGAGAACGACCACGCCGCGATCGCGAGCTGCAGCCTCATTACGGCTTCGTTCACGATCGATGGCGAGCAGATGGGCACGATCGGCATCCTCGGCCCGACGAGGATGGATTACGGGCGCGTCGTCGGCCTGCTCGGCGAGTTCGGGCGCAGCCTGAGCAGCCTGCGGACGGAGCGCTGACGAACGCCGTCCAGGCTTGGACGCGGCGCGCAGGCAAGGGGCTTCGCGGCCCCTACATAGATTCAGCCGCGTTATGGAACCATTTACGGGAGGTGAGCATGCTTGGATTCCAAGAAGAATACGATAGATGAACAGACAAGCGCAGAGGACATTCTGGACGCCGATCAAGAGACGGCGGAGCAGGCGGCCGCGGCCGCTGGCGGCGAGCCGATCGAGGCCGAGCCGCAGGCGGCGGAGGAGGCCGGGCAGGCGCCGGAAGAGGATGCCCGCTATGCGGAGCTGGCTCGCCAGGCGGAGGAGCATCAGCAGCGGCTGCTGCGCGTCCAGGCCGACTATGACAATTTCCGCCGCCGCACGGCCAAGGAAAAGGAAGAGCTGGGCCAATACGCCTCGGCGAAGCTGCTGACGCAGCTGCTGCCGATCGTCGACAACTTCGACCGGGCGATCGCCGCCGCGGCCGGCGGAGGCGATGCGGAATCGCTCGCCAAGGGCGTGGACATGATCTTCCGGCAGCTGCAGGGCGTGCTCGAGCAGGAAGGGCTGAAGCCGATGGAAGCGGTCGGGCAGCCGTTCAATCCGGAATTCCATCAGGCGGTCATGACCGTGGAGTCCGACGAGCATGAGGAAGGCATCGTCGTGGAGGAGCTCCAGAAGGGCTTCATGCTCAAGGACAAGGTGCTTCGTCCGGCCATGGTCAAGGTAAGCGGCTAGGACGGCCTTAATCTGCCTTTAAGATAAAGCGGGTATACTTGGATCGACCCGTAACGAATTCGATCCGCAATGGATATAAGGGAGGATATTTTACGATGAGCAAAGTAATCGGCATCGACCTTGGAACGACCAACTCCTGCGTAGCGGTCATGGAGGGCGGCGAGGCGGTCGTCATTCCGAATCCGGAAGGCAACCGCACGACGCCGTCCGTCGTCGGCTTCAAGAAGGACGGCGAGCGCATCGTCGGCGAGACGGCGAAGCGCCAGGCGATCACGAACCCGGACCGCACGATCATCTCGATCAAGCGCCATATGGGCACGAGCCACAAAGAAACGATCGACGGCAAGGACTTCACGCCGCAAGAAATTTCCGCCATCATCCTGCAAAAGCTCAAATCCGATGCGGAAGCGTACCTCGGCCAACCGGTGACGCAAGCGGTCATCACCGTGCCGGCCTACTTCAACGACTCCCAACGCCAGGCGACCAAGGACGCCGGCAAGATCGCCGGCCTCGAGGTGCTGCGCATCGTCAACGAGCCGACGGCCGCGGCGCTGGCCTACGGCCTCGAAAAGTCCGAGGACCAGACGATCCTCGTCTATGACCTCGGCGGCGGCACGTTCGACGTGTCCATCCTCGAGCTTGGCGACGGCTTCTTCGAGGTCAAGGCGACGAGCGGCGACAACCGTCTCGGCGGCGACGACTTCGACCAGGTCATCATCGACCACATCGTAGCCGAGTTCAAAAAGGAGCATGGCTCCGACCTGTCCAAGGACAAAGCGGCCGTGCAGCGTCTGAAGGACGCGGCCGAAAAGGCGAAGAAAGAGCTGTCCGGCGTCCTGACGACGACGATCAGCCTGCCGTTCATCACGATGGTCGACGGCGTGCCGCAGCACTTGGAGCTGAACCTGACCCGCGCCAAATTCGAGGAGCTGGCCGCGCCGCTCGTGGAGCGCACGCTCGCTCCGACGCGCCAGGCGCTGAGCGATTCCGGCCTGTCGGCCAGCGAGATCGACAAGGTCGTCCTCGTCGGCGGCTCCACCCGCATCCCGGCCGTCCAGGAAGCGATCAAGAAGCTGATCGGCAAAGAGCCGCATAAAGGCGTGAACCCGGACGAAGTCGTCGCCCTCGGCGCGGCGGTCCAGGCGGGCGTCCTGACCGGCGACGTGAAGGACGTCGTCCTGCTCGACGTCACTCCGCTGTCGCTCGGCATCGAGACGGCGGGCGGCGTATTCACCAAGATGATCGAGCGCAACACGACGATCCCGACGAGCAAGTCCCAGGTGTACTCCACGTACGCCGACAACCAGACGAGCGTCGAGATCCACGTCCTGCAGGGCGAGCGCGCCATGGCCGCCGGCAACAAGACGCTCGGACGCTTCATGCTCGGCGACATCCCGCCGGCTCCGCGCGGCGTGCCGCAGATCGAGGTCACGTTCGACATCGACGCCAACGGCATCGTCAACGTCAGCGCGCTCGACAAGGGCACGGGCAAGAGCCAGAAGATCACGATCACGTCCTCGAGCGGCCTCAGCGACGAGGAAGTCGAGCGCATGATGAAGGACGCCGAGCTCAACGCCGAGGAAGACCGCAAGCGCAAGGAGCTCGTCGAGGCGAAGAACAATGCCGACCAGCTGATCTACTCCGTCGACAAGACGATCAAGGATCTGGGCGACAAGGTCGACGCCGGCGAGATCGACAAGGCCAACAAAGCCAAGGAAGCGCTGCAGGCGGTCGTCGGCGGCGAGGATCTGGACGCGATCAAAAAAGCGACCGACGAGCTGACCGAGATCGTGCAGCAGCTGTCCGTCAAGCTCTATGAGCAGGCGGCGCAAGCGGAGCAGGGCGCTCCGGGCGCCGATGCCGGCGCGGCCCAAGGCGGCGCGGCCGGACGCGACAACGTCGTCGACGCCGACTACGAAGTCGTGGACGACAAGAAATAAAAAAGGTACGATAGCTTCATAGCTTCACCAAGCGGCTCCGCCTTTTTCCGAGCAGCGCCCCGGCTTTGAGCGCCGGGGCGTCAGGAGGGAGAGGGCGGTTGTTGCATGTCAAGCGGGCATTACATGGGGGTGAGAGGGATTGGCGGATAAGCGCGATTATTACGAGGTGCTGGAGCTCGGCAAGGACGCCTCGGCGGAGGAGATCAAAAAAGCCTACCGCAAGCTGGCGCGCCAGTACCATCCGGACGTCAACAAAAGCGCCGACGCGGAGACGAAGTTCAAGGAGGTCAAGGAAGCTTACGACACCTTGAGCGACGATCAGAAGCGCGCCGTGTACGACCAGTACGGGCATGTCGATCCGAACCAGTTCGGCGGCGGAGGCGGGTTCGGCCAGGACTTCGGCGGAGGCGGCTTCGGCGACATCTTCGACATGTTCTTCGGCGGAGGCGGCGGACGGCGCGATCCGAACGCGCCGCAGCGCGGCAACGACCTGCAGTATACGATGACGATCGAGTTCAAGGAAGCGGTATTCGGCAAGGAGACGGAAATTACGATTCCGCGCACCGAGAACTGCGACACCTGCCACGGCTCCGGCGCCAAGCCGGGCACCAAGCCGGAGAACTGCTCCGTCTGCCGCGGCACCGGCCAGCAGGAAGTCGTGCAGAACACGCCTTTCGGACGCATGGTCAACCGCCGCGCCTGCACGAACTGCAGCGGCACGGGCAAGATCATCAAGGACAAGTGCTCGACCTGCCACGGCGCGGGCAAGGTGAAGAAGCAGCGCAAGATCACCGTCCGCATCCCGGCGGGCGTCGACGAGGGCGCGCAGATCCGCCTGAACGGCGAGGGCGAGGGCGGCACGCGCGGAGGTCCGAACGGCGACCTGTACATCGTGCTGCGCGTCAAGCCGCATGAGTTCTTCGACCGCGAGAACGACGACATCTACTGCGAGGTGCCGCTCTCGTTCGCGCAGGCGGCGCTCGGCGACGAGATCGAGATCCCGACGCTGACGGAGAAGGTCAAGCTCAAAATTCCGGCGGGCACGCAGACCGGCACGTACTTCCGCCTCAAGGGCAAGGGCGTGCCCAAGCTGCGCGGCTACGGCAACGGCGACCAGCACGTCAAGGTGACCGTCGTCACGCCGACGTCGCTCACCGACGAGCAGAAGGAGCTGCTGCGCCAGCTCGGCGGCTTCGGCGGCGGCGCGGGCGCAGGCTCCGAGGAGCATCACGAGAGCATCTTCGACCGGATGAAAAAGGCGTTCCGGGGTGACTGAGCTCGTGCCGATCGCAAAGAAGGAGAAGGGGAGCGATTCCCTTCTCCTTTTTGTTTCGAAAAACCTTCTGAAAGCGCTTGACAGACCAAAAGCCGAGAAGGTATCCTTTACATGTGGTCAATTGGATGATCCAATTTAAAGACTGCAGGATAGAGAGGACCGAAACCGACTTATGACGATCAAGAAAATCAAATATCATCGGGTGTATGAAGATGTCATCGAGCAGCTCAAAAACCTGATTCTAGAGGGCAATCTCGCTCCCGGAGATTTCCTGCCGACCGAGCGCGAGCTGGCCCAATCGTTCGGCATCAGCCGCGGCACGCTGCGCGAAGCGTTCCGCATCCTGGAGCGGGAGGGGCTGATCGAGGCCCGTCCAGGCGGAGGACGCTTCCTCAGCAAGGCGCTCGACGTCGCCGAGGACCGGACCCGCATCCTGGACAACATCGAGCGGGCGACGATCATGGAGCTGCTCGAGGCGCGGGAGCTGTTCGAGACCGGCATCGTGGAGCTTGCCGCGAAGCGGGCGACGGCGGAGGATATCGCCGAGATCGAGGCGGCCTTCGAGACATGGGGAGAGGTCGGAGCGGACGGCGACCGCTCCAAGCCGGATCAGGCGTTCCACCTGTCGATCGCCAAGGCGACGCACAACGTCGTGCTGGTCAACATGATCGAGCTGCATATGGACCTGCTGCAGCGGACGCTCCGCAAGACAGCCGCCATTCCCGGACGCAAGAGCGAGGTATACGAGGAGCATCTGCTGCTCCTGCAGGCGATCAAGGAGCGCGACCCGGTCAAGGCGCGGCTGGCGCTGCTCCATCATTTGAGCCATGTGAAGGAGAACATCCAGAAAAACGCCGTCCAGCCCTGAGCGGCGACGGACGATCCATCGAACATGCGGCCTGACCGGCTCGCTCCGGACGAAAGGGGGCCTCCCCTTTTCTTTCATCAAATTGGATCATCCAATTACCCACCCTTCCAGGCGGGCGGCGCGGAAGGCTGCCGCTGCCGCAACCCAACCTGGCTGTACAAGAAGGAGAGACCTAAGATGAGCACAGACATTCGAATCCTGTCGCCCTGCGGCATGCTGGGATATGGATTTCCGGAGAAGTCCTTCAGGAACGGATTGGAAAAGGATCCGCACGGCATCGTCGTCGATGCCGGCTCCACCGACGGCGGCCCGCATAAGCTCGGCGCCGGCGTCTCGATCGTCAGCAAGCGGGCGGTCAAGAAGGACCTGGGCCTCATGCTTCCCGCCGGGCTGAGCCGCGGCATCCCGGTCGTGATCGGCTCGGCCGGAGGCTCCGGCGCGAGGACGCATGTGGAGTGGACGCTCGAGATCATCGACGAGCTGCTGGCCGAATTGGAGCTGGAGGCAAAAATAGCCGTCATTTGGGCAGACTTCTCTCAAGAGGACGTGCGGCAGGCAAGCGCGGAGGGGCGGATCTCGCCGCTCAGTCCGAACATCCCTGCGCTGACTGAGGAGGCGATCGCCGCCACGCCCCGCATCGTCGCCCAGATGGGACATGAGCCGATCGTCGAGGCGCTGCGCGCAGGCGCAGACATCATCGTCTGCGGGAGAGCCTACGACCCGTCGCCGTTCGCGGCGATCGGCATCCTGCACGGCAAGGATCCGGCTCTCGCCTATCATCTGGGCAAGATTCTGGAGTGCGGAGCGCTGTGCGCCGAGCCGGGCACGACGAAGGACAGCATCCTCGGGACGATCGGCGACGGCAGCTTCACGGTGGAGTCGCTCAATCCGCAGCGGCAGTGCAGCGAGACGAGCGTCGCCGCCCACACGTTCTACGAGAAGGAGCATCCTTACCTGCTGCATGGGCCCGGCTTCATGCTCGATCTGGAGCACTGCCGGTTCGAGGAGGCGGAGACGGGCGTCGTGAAGGTCAGCGGCAGCAGGCTCGTTCCGGCCGAGACGTATACGGTCAAGCTCGAAGGAGCGCGGCAGACCGCCTACCGGACGTTCGTCGTCGCCGGCATCCGCGATCCGATCCTGCTCGGCAAGCTGGAGGAGGTCGAGGAGCTCGTGCGCGCGCAAGCGAGAGAGTATTACCGGGACGTGCCGGAAACCGACTACTCGATCCGCTTCTACAACTACGGCATGAACGGCGTGCTCGGCAGCCAGGAGCCGGAGCCGTTCCGGGGCCATGAGGTCGGCGTCCTGTTCGAGGTCGTCGCCCGCACGCAGGAGCTCGCCAGCAGCATCTGCGCGACGGTCCGCTCCACGTTTCTGCATTACGGCTACGAGGGGCGCAAGTCGACGGCCGGCAACCTGGCGTTTCCGTTCGCGCCGAGCGATATCGAGTTCGGACCGGTTTATGCGTTTTCCGTGTACCATTTGATGGAATCGTCTCCGGACGCATTCACGATCGAGCACCGCAGAGGAGGGGCGAAGCGATGACCAAGCTGGGCGATCTGGCCAAAGTGCTGCGCAGCAAAAACTCGGGTCCGTTCGAGATCACGCTGGATGTCCTTTTCGACTCCAGGGAGAGCTACGAGCAGGTGAAGGGCTCGGGCTCCGTCACTCCGCGAACGGTCAGCGAGGCGTATGGAATTTCCGAGGAGCGGATCCGTCATTTCGTCTTTTTCGATCCGGCGCTCGGCTTCAAGGTGACGATGTCCCGGGAGGTCTCCTCCGGCAGCGCAGGAGACCGGGACGTCTACGGCGCCCAGCAGCATGCTCCGCTCATGCGGCTCGAGATCGACTGCGACCGGGAGGTGTAGCCCATGAAGGCCATGAAGCGGCTGCGGCAGGACTGGGTGCTCTATGCGATGCTGGCCCTGCCTCTGCTCTACTTTTTCATTTTCCATCTCATCCCGCTGTACGGCATGAAGCTCGCCTTCCAGGATTACCGCATCCTCGGCGACCATGTCTGGGTCGGCTGGAAGCATTTCGAGACGCTGTTCAGCTCGCCGGCGTTCGCCAGCGTGCTCCAGAACACCATCATCATCAGCTTGATGAAGATCGTCTTCGTCTTTCCGATCCCGATCGTGCTGTCGCTCTTCATCAATGAAGTGCGCAGCTCCAGGTACCGCAAGTACGTGCAGTCCGTCCTGTACTTGCCGCATTTCCTGTCCTGGGTCGTCATCGCCGGCATCTGGATCAGCCTGCTGAATCCGGCGACCGGCGGGGTGAACCAGCTCGCGAGCTTTTTCCAGCTGCCGTCCATCGACTACATGACGAGCAAGGAGCATATCCGCTGGGTGCTCGTCTTCTCGGAAATCTGGCGCAGCGCGGGCTGGGACTCCATCATCTATCTGGCCGCGATCATGAAGATCAGCCCGGGGCTGTACGAGGCGGCCAAGATCGACGGAGCGACGAGGCTGCAGCAGATGCGGTTCATCACGCTGCCCCATCTCTACAGCACTGTTGTAACCGTCTTCATCCTCAACCTCGGCTTCTTCATGAACGCCGGCTTCGACCAGGTGTTCAACTTCATGAACGCGTCGGTCATCAGCGTCGTGGACATCCTGGACACGTACGTCTACCGGATCGGCATCGGAAACGGCCAGTTCGCCTACGCGACGGCGGCCAGCCTGTTCAAGGGAGTCATCGGCATCGTGCTCATCCTGGGCACGCACTTCGTCTCGAAGCGCGTCTCGGGCAAAGGCGTCTGGTAAAGGAGGGGGAAACTGCGTGAGACGACTGGAAACATCCAAGCTGGCCATCTATCTGCTGCTGTTCGCCTTCACCTTGACGGTGCTCGTGCCGCTGCTCAACCTGCTTGCCCTCTCCTTCACGGCGCCGGGCAAGGCGCATCTGATGAGCGGGCTGGACCTGATCCCGAAAGGGTTCTCTACGATCAACTACGAGCTGCTCTTCTCGAACCCGCTCATCACGGGCGGCATCCTCAACTCGGTCTGGATCACAATAGCGGGCACGGCGCTTAATCTGGCGCTGACGTCGATGGCCGCCTATGTGCTCGCCCGCAACGAGTTCGTCGGGAAGAAGGCCGTGCTGTTCTTCCTGATCGTCATCATGGTGTTCGAGCCGGGCATGATTCCCGAATACCTGCTGGTCAAGGATCTCGGCCTGATGAATACGCTGACCTCCCTGATTCTGTACAAGGCCGTCAACGTGTACTATCTGTTCATCCTCATGCGCTTCTTCCAGGACATCCCGGAAGAGATCCTGGAGGCGGCGCGGATCGACGGCGCGGGGCATTTCCGCATGTACTCCCGGATCATGATGCCGCTGTCCAAGCCGGGACTGGCGACGCTCGGCCTGTTCTACGGCGTCTACCACTGGAACGAGTACTTCCGCGCGACGCTTTATATTTCGGAGCCGTCCAAGTGGCCGCTGCAGGTCGTGCTGAGGCAGTTCGTCGTCCGCAAGGACAACACGTCGCTGATCGGCAGCCAGAATCTGTTCGACAGCTCGATTCCGTTCGACTTCGCCTCCCTGCAGGCAGGCACCATCATCATCGCCATCGTGCCGCTGCTGGTGCTCTATCCGTTCATCCTCAAATACTACGCCAAGGGAGCTCTGGAAGGGGGGGTCAAGGACTGAAGCCGGAGAGCTCCGGCCGCCAGGCGAGGCAGGGAGGCTGCCCGCCGCAAGACGTACGCCATCATCCATAAGGGGAGATCACGCACATGAAAAAATGGACTACGATCGCATGGACGGCCGCGCTGGCTGTCGCCGTAACGGCTTGCTCATCCAACTCCGGCAGCCCCGCTGCCAACGAAGGGAATGCCGGCGCCGCGCCGGACGGCAGCGGGCAGCCGGTGACGCTCAAGATCGTCTACAAGGACGAAGGCACGGCGAACGCGGCTTCGGTCAAGTTTTTCGGAGAGCTGGAAAAGGCGCTGGCCAAGGACGAGGGGCTGAACGTCAAGTTCGAGCTCGTCGACCTCGCCCAGGGCAGCTACGCGGAGAACCTGAACCTGCTGCTGCTCGGCGGCACGATCCCGGACATCATCTACTTCCAGGGCGGCGACCAGCAGATGGCCGACCAAGGCCTGCTCGAGGACCTGACCCCGTACATCGAAAAGTCGGAGCATGTCAAAACCATCATGGAGCCGCACAACAAGACGCGCATGGACAGCTATCCGTACCTGCTCTGGATCAAGCCGCTGGCGCCGAAGGTGCCGGTCGTGCGGGCCGACTGGTTCGAGGCGCTGGACAGCTCCAAGGCGCTGACGGACAATCCGACCGTCGACAACTACTACGCCTTCTTCAAGGAGCTGGTCGAGAAGAAGCCGGGCTCTGGCAAGCCGAATTACGCGCTGACGGCGGCAGGCGACATCGCAGAGATCAATACGATCTTCAACGCGGCGTTCGGCCTCGATCAGACGTGGATCAAGAAGGACGACGGCACGTTCGAATACGCCCGGATTTCCGAGGGCGAGAAGGAGAAGCTGGCCTTCTACCACAAGCTGTACCAGGAAGGGCTGCTCGATCCGCAGTTCATCACCAAGCAGTGGGATACGAAGGAGGACGCCTTCTACAAGGGCGAAGCGGGCGTCATCACCGGCACGGCGGGCAAGATCATCGACCTGTACAACGGCCGCATGCAGGATCTTGGCGGCGAGAGCGCCAAGCTCGTCGTGCTGCCGCCGGCCAAAGGCGTCGGCCAAGGCTTCGGAGCTACGGATGTGACCAAGGAATCCCGCGGCCTGGCGATCTCCTCGCAGTCCAGCCATAAGGATGCGGCGTTCCAGGTATTCGATTATCTGGCGAGCCCGAAAGGGCAGATGCTCGACCGCCTCGGCTACGAGGGCGAGAACTACGCCGTCGTCGACGGCAAGATCGAGCTGAACGAGAACTACTACAACAACTGGTACGCCCGCTTCTGGGAGCCGGTCGACATCAAGTCGGAGATTCCGCTGCAGACGCCGCTGCTCGGCGAGCCGGGAGCGAAGTCGCTGGAGCTGGCGTCGACGTTCTACACCGAGGACAACGCCTTCATCATCCCCGAGCAGTTCGTCGCGAACTGGGATGCGATGAACAATCTGTACAAGGAATACTCGACGGACTTCATTACCGGCAAGAAGGATCTGAGCCAGTTCGGGGCATTTGTCGACGCCTGGAATGCCGCCGGAGGAGCCGAGATCACCGCCTACGCGAACGAAACCATCCAGTAAGGAGCTGCAGCCATGACTTCATTTCGCAGTCGGGTAAGAGGAGTGGTCGTCTCGACCGCTCTCGGAGACGCCATGGGCGCTCCGGTCGAGAAGCTGACGTACGGGGAGATCAAGTCGAGATACGGCCGGGTCGAGTCGCTGATGACGAGATGGCATAAGATGGACCTGCCCGAGGACATGCGGCTCGGCCGGGTGCGCGGCGACGGCATCGTCACCGACGATACGCTGATGACGAACGCGCTGATCCGGACGTACCAGGCCGAGGGACGGCATCTGGACGCCTATGACATGGGCCGCGAGTTCGTCAAAGAGATCGCTTTCCGCAAGACGTTCGTGCCTGAGCTGGACCGCGAGACGTTCATCATGGACCGCTTGTTCTACCCGGAAAAGCAGATCTTCCTGCGCCATGTGCTGGCGAACGCCGAGCCGCGCGAAGGCGGCCTCGGCAACATGGTGAACTGCGGGGCGGCGATGTACATCGCCCCGATCGGCGTCGTCAACGCCGGCAATCCCAAAGGCGCCTACGACGAGGCGATCCTATTCGCCATGGGCCATCAGAGCAGCTACGGCCTGGAGGCGGCCGGCGTGCTGGCGGCCTGCGTCGCCAAGGCGTTCGAGCCGGGGGCGACGGTCGACGACATCGTCGGCACGGCGCTGTCTTTGGCCAAGGACGGGACGAGAGCGGCGATCGAGGAGCTGGCGGCCGCGGCGCGCAGCCTGCGCGCCCGGCGGGACGACCGCGATGCCGTCGTCGCCGTGTTCCACCGCATCATCGCCAAGTACTCGCCGATGGGCGACGACGTCAGCCGGCATATCGACAAGGTCGGCGTGCCGAGCGACCACTACACGCCGAGCCGGCTGCGCTCGATCGAGGAGTTGCCGCTCGCGCTCGCCTATATCGTGCTGAACGAGGGCGACTATTACCGCTCGATCCTCGACGGCATCAACTCGGGCCGGGATACCGACTCCATCGGCGTCATGGCCGGCGTCATCCTCGGCGCGATGCACGGCGCGGAGGTCATCGAGCCGGGAGACATCGAGCAGCTCGACCGGGTCAACCGGCTCGACCTGCTGGACATCGCCGACCGGTTCGCCGAGACGGCCGCGGCCATCATCCGGCAGGACATGGAGGCGGCCGCGACGCGGCGGCAGCTGCTGGCCGGCATCGGCTGCTTGGGAGAGGAGGCGCGGCGATGATTCCGAACCGCTATCTGGAAACGGTGTACGCCAGCTTCATCGGCATGAACGTCGGCATCCGACTCGGCGCCCCGATCGAGCCGGTCGCCTGGACGTACGAGCGCATCCGGGACGTATACGGAGATATCCGCGGCTACGTCAAGCCGTATCGGACGTTCGCGGCGGACGACGACGCCAACGGCCCGGTGTTTTTCATCCGCGCGCTGTACGACGACGCCAAGGGCAGAGAGCTGACGGCCGAGGATGTCGGCCGCGCCTGGCTCAATTATGCGCGCGAGGGCATCGGCATGTTCTGGTGGGGCGGCGAGGACATCAGCACCGAGCATCGGGCGTATGTCAACCTGAGCAAAGGCATGGCCGCGCCGGCGTCGGGCTCCATCGAGACGAACGGGCTGGAGATGGCCGAGCAGATCGGCGGCCAGATCTTCATCGACTCTTGGGGACTGCTTTTTCCCGGCGATCCGGAGCGGGCGGCGGACTACGCGGAGAAGGCCGCGAGCGTCTCTCATGACGGCAACGGCCTTTACGGAGCCCGCTTCATGGCGGCCGCGATCGCGGCGGCGTTCGGAGCGGCTTCAATCGCGGACATCGTCGCCGCCGGATTGCGGCAAATACCGGCGGAGTCGACCTATGCGCGCGTCGTCCATGCCGTGCTGGACTTCCACCGCGACCATCCGGACGACTGGGCGGCATGCCGCCAGCATCTCGAGGACCGCTGGGGCTACGACAAGTATGGCGGGGTCTGCCATATCATCCCCAACGCCGGCGTATGCGCGCTCGCGCTGCTCTACGGCGGCGGCGACTTCGCTCGCACCGTGGAGATCGCCTCGATGTGCGGCTGGGATACGGATTGCAACGCCGGCAACGTCGGCTCCATCCTCGGCGCATTCGCCGGCCTCGACGGCATACCGGCGCATTACCGCGCCCCGATCAACGATTTCATCGTCGCCTCCAGCGTGTCGGGCTACCTCAATGTCGTCGACTTCCCGACGTTTGCCAAGGAGCTGGCGCTGCTCGGCTATCGGCTGAACGGAGAAGAGGCTCCGCAGCAGCTGGCCGACAGCTTCAGGCCGGGCGACGTGCAGTTCGACTTCGGCTTGCCGGGCTCGACGCACGGCTTCCGCACCTCCAATCCGTTCAAGACGCCGGTCGTCCGCCACTCCGTCCACCAGGCGCTGCAGCCTGGTGGAGGCTCGCTGGAAATCGTCTTCGACCGTCTCGTCGCCGGGGACCGCAGCCATATTTATTGGAAGCCGTTCTATCGCCGGGAGGAGTTCAACGACGAGAAGTACAAGCCCACGTTCGCTCCGCTGGCGGTCAGCGGGCAGACGGCGTCCGCCTCCGTTTATGTCGATCAGTGGGAAGGAGAGCCGATCGTCCTGACGCCTTATGTGCGGAACTCGGCCACGAAAGAGGAGCTGCTGCTGGAGCCGCGCCCGCTGGAGAACGGGGCTTGGAACGAGCTGTCGTTCGTCCTGCCCGATACGGATGGAGCGCTCATCGACGAGATCGGCTGGGTGCTGGAAAGTCCGTCGCCGCTCACGGACCGGGCGCTCGGCAGCCTGTACATCGGGCGCTTCGGAGTCGCCGGAGCGGCGGCCTATGAGATCGACTTCGCCAAGCAGGCCAAGGAGTTCGGCTCGATTACGCCGTTCGCGCATCATCGGGGCGAGTGGAGGCTGGAGGGCGGGCGCATGATCGGCCGGGCACAGAGCGACGCGGCTTCGTTCTCGGGCAACTATTACGAGCGCGATCTCTCGGTGGAGGCGACGGTGCAGCCGCTGGAAGGAACGAGCCATCTGCTGGCCGTCCGCGCCCAGGGCGTCAAGCGCCACTATTTGGCCGGCTTCGACGGGCCGAACACCGTGTCGTTCATCAAGCAGGACTTCGGGACGAGCCGGCTCATCACGGCGAAGTTCGACTGGGAGCTCGGCCGCGAGTACCGGATGAGGCTGGTCGCCGAGCAGGATGCGTTCAAGCTCGAGATCGACGGCAAAACGGTGCTGGAGTGCCGCGACGACTCGTTCGGCTACGGCATGTTCGGCTTCGCCTGCCTCGATGGCGGCGAGCGGGCGATCAGCCGCGTATCGGTGCGGACGGGTTCCGCCAAGGGGCGGCCTTGAGCCGGCAGGCGTCCGGCGGGAGCCGGATCCTCGTCGCCGGCAGCATCAACATGGATATCGTCAGCCGCGTCGCTCGATTTCCCGAGCCAGGCGAGACGATCTCCGGACGCGGCACGTCGTATCATCCGGGCGGCAAGGGCGCCAACCAAGCCGCGGCGGCAGCCAAGGCGGGAGCGGCCTGCTCGATGCTCGGAGCGGTCGGCGGCGATCCGTTCGGCGACGCGCTGGTCGCCTCGCTGGAGGATGCCGGCGTCGGCGTGCAATCGGTGCTGACCAAGGACGGGACGTCGGGACTGGCGATCATCACCGTCAACGAGGGCGGAGAGAACCATATCGTGCTGTCGGCTGGAGCAAACGGCCTGCTGACGGCCGAGGACGCGCTCGCCGAGGCGGACTGGCGCGGCGTCTACGCCGTGCTGCTCCAGAACGAGATTCCGTGGGAGACGAACGAAGCGCTCATCCGGTCGGCCGGCGAGGCCGGCGTGCGCGTCTGGCTGAACCCGGCTCCGGCGCGGGAGGTTCCGGCCGAGCTGCTGCCGCTGCTCGATACGATCATCGTCAACGAGACGGAGGCGGCCGCCGTCAGCGGGCTGCCGGTGCCGGACCGGGCCGCGGCCGAGCTGTTGGCGCGCGGCGCTCGCCGCGTCGTCGTCACGCTCGGCGAGCAGGGCTGCTTGTGCGCGGATGCGGCCGGGGAGCGGCTGTCCGTGCCCGCCTATGCGGTGGAGGCGGTCGATACGACGGCGGCGGGGGATACGTTCATCGGCGCGTTCGCCGCCGCCTCCGCCGCCGGGACCGATACGGAGGCGGCGCTGCGGTTCGCCGCCGCTGCGGCGGCGATCGCCGTCACGCGGCCGGGAGCCCAGGCCTCGATCCCGTCCAGGGACGAGATCGAGGCGTTCCTGGCGCGGGAGCGAGCTTCGCTGTAAATCAAAGGAGATGCCCCAAGCGCGGCTTGGGGCATCTCCTTTTCTGATCAGGCATTTCGGCTGCGATACAGCAAATAAATGAAAAAAGGCGCTCCGACGCCGGCAGTGAACACGCCGACCGGAATGTCGTAGGGAAGGAACAGCGTGCGGGCGATCGTGTCGCTGGCGACGACGATCAAGCCGCCGATCAACGCGGAGATCGGCATCATGCTGCCGAAGGAGGAGCCGACGAGCTTGCGCGCCATATGGGGAGCGATCAAGCCGATGAAGGAGATCGCGCCTCCGACCGATACGGCGGCTCCCGCAAGCGCCACGCTCAGCATCAGCAGGAGGAAGCGCTGGCGGCCGACCCGGCTGCCGGCTCCCGCCGCCATGTCGTCGCCGAGCTGGAGGATGTTGACCTGCCGCGAATAAACGAAGGCCAGCGGGATGAACGCCGCCGCCCAGGGCAGGATGAGCAGGACGATGCCCCAATCGGAGCCGTACACCGAGCCTGTAATCCAGACGAATGCTTGGGAAGAGGTATACATGGGACTTTTGAGCAGGATGACCTTGGTCGTCGAGCCGAGCAGAAAGTTGATTCCGATCCCGACGAGCACGAGACGGATCGGCGTCACGCCTTGCTTCCAGGCGAGAAAATAAACGAGCAGGGACGTGCAGCCTGCTCCGAGCATAGCCGCAAGCGGCAGCCAGACGATGCTGACGGTGCTGCTGAGGACGCTGATGAAAAGGACAGCCGCCAGCGTCGCCCCGCTCGTAATGCCGATGATGTCGGGAGAGGCGAGCGGATTGCGGATGATGCCTTGCAGGATCGCGCCCGCGACAGCCAGCGACGCCCCGACGAGAAAGGCTGCCGCGATGCGGGGCAGCCGGAGCTCCTGGACGACCAGCCGATGCTCCTCCGTGCCGAATCCGAACAGCGCCCGGATCACCTCCAGCGGATGCAGGCGCATGTCGCCGAGTCCGGCGGAAAGCAGCATCGCGGCGACGCAGGCGACGGCGAGCCCGATCGTCAAGGCCAATGCTTTCGGGTCGAGGAAAAACGAGATCGGGAGCCGTTCGAAGCGAACGGGCTTGAGCGGCTTCATCGTTCGATTCCCCCTTTTCTTGCAATGGCGATGAAGGCGGGGATGCCGATCATGGCGGTCATGACGCCGACGGGGAGCTCTTCCGGCTGGATGATGAAGCGCCCGGCCACATCCGCCGCGACGACGAGGATCGCTCCCAGCACGGCGCTGTAAGGCACCATCCAGCGATAGTCGTTGCCGGAGAAGAAGCGGGCGATGACGGGAATGACGAGTCCGATGAAGCCGATCGGCCCGGCGACCGCGACCGAGCTTCCGGCGAGCGCGACGATGACGAGGCCGGTGCCGAGCTTCACGAACGCCGTCCGCTGGCCGAGGCCTTGCGCGGCATCGTCGCCCATCGTCAGCACGTTCATATGGCGCGCGAGCAGCAGCGAGCCTGCCCAGCCGCAGCCCATGACCGGCAGGACGGCCTTCAGCATGTCGAAGGAGCGCCCGGCGACCGAGCCGGTCAGCCAGAAGATGACCTCGTTCAGTCCTTGCTCGTCCAGCACGAGCATGCCTTGGGTAAACGACGAGAACAACGCGCCGAGCGCGGCGCCGGCGAGAATGATCTTGAGCGGCGTCAGCCCGTCCTTGCCGAGCGATCCGAGCGCGTAGACGGCGGCAGCGGCGATGGCCGCTCCGGAGAAGGAGAGCAGCGTCAGCAGCGGCAAGGAAGAGACCGACAGCAGCGTCACGGCCAGCACGATGGCGAAGGACGCGCCATAATTGATGCCGAGTATGCTCGCGTCGGCGAGCGGATTCCTCGTCAGGCCCTGGATGAGCGTGCCGCTGACCGCGAGGCATGCTCCGACTGCGGCGGCCGTCAGCGCCCGCGGGACGCGCGAGGTCTGCACGATGATATGGGCGTTCGAGCTTTCGTCGAAGTGAAGGAACGAACGCACGACGTCCTTGACGGGAATCGCCGTGAATCCGTAGGCCAGGCTCAGCAGCAGGCAGCCCAGGAGAAGGAGCGCTCCGAGCGCGAGTCCGGCCGCTTTCGACCGGTTGGAGGAGAGGTTCATGGCAGCGGCCCCAGTTCCGCGACATGCAAAAGAATGGGCGGATTCGCCCATTCTTTTGAGTATCGCTGCTTTTTCTCGAGCAGGAGTTGAATCCGGTTAAATGTCATAGTAGAAGTACAAGTCGTCGAGCATCATTTTTGCGGCGGTGGCGCCGCCGGACATATTCCATGTAATATCGTTGACCTTGTAGTACTTGTTGTTTTTCACTGCTCTCAGATTGGTCCACAGAGCGTTTTTCTGCCATTCTTCCTGCGTCTTGAATTCTTCTCCGCCGTGATTGCTGGAGGTGATGTCGAAGATGATGTCGCCGTCCATGAGCGGAATCTGCTCCTGCGAAGCGACGTCCAGGAACACCTTTCCGCTTTCCGTCTGGACTTTCGGACGGCTCAGGCCGAGCTCCTTCAGGATGTCGCCGGCGAAGCCGGTATTGTAGATGCGGGCGCTGTTGTCGTCGTAGAAGCGGACGATGGACACCTCGTTCTTGCTGGCGCTGCCGACTTTGGCTTTGAAGGTGGCGACCTTTTTGTTCCAGTCGCTCATGAACGCGTCATAGACGCTTTCTTTGTTCAGCGCTTTCGACACGAATTCCATGTTGGACTTCCACTCGAACAGCTGGTCCGCGAATACGGTCGGGGCGATCTTGCTGAGCTGGCCGTAGATCTTCTCATGCCGCGTCTTGGCTCCGATGATCAGGTCGGGCTTCAGGGCGACGATCGCCTCCAGGTTCGGCTGGAGCTCGGTGCCGAGGCTTTTGACCCCGCTCATGTCGGATCTCAGATAGTGGTACCACGGCTGCTGGACCCACGATTCGACCGCTCCGACAGGCTTCACGCCGAGGGTGAGCGAGATGTCGACCATTCCGTTGAACAGCACGACGACGCGTTTCGGAACGGAAGTCAACGTCGTTTCGCCCATGGCATGCTGGATCGTCCGCTTCGTCTCGATCGATGCCGTCTTGGAGCTGCCGTTCCAGTTCACCCAGAGGCCGAAGGCTTCGCCCAGGAAGCGGAGAGGGACGAGCGTGCGGCCGTCCTTCTCGACGACCTTGGCGCCGAGCGTCACGGTTTTTCCGTCCACCGCAGCCTGGCTGCTGCCGAGCTTCAGCTGGACGGACTTCGCGCCGCGGCTGACTTTAAGCGTTTTGGTCTGCGAGTCGAGGCTCAGCTTGGCGCCGATCTTGGAGACGATCGCGCTGTAAGGGACCATCGTCGTTCCGTTGATGATTTGGGGAGGGACGTCGAAGCGAAGCGTGGAGCCGTCCACTTTGACCTGGATCGGGGCGGCTGCGGCCGTGCCGGTCGCGGGAATGGAAACGGCCGCGACAAAGAGGGAAAGCGCTAAAGCGATGGAGCGAAAACGAAGCTTTATCATGGAAAACAAGACCTGCCTTTCGGTTGGTTGCTGGACCTATATTGATAACGATTATCATTATCGAGCCAGTGGATAAACTTGTCAAGGATAAAATGGAAAAATGACTAAGCTGCTTCCATATGGGGCGGCAAGCTCCGCGTCAGGCTAGCGCGGAGCGGCTTGATCGGCCAGCTGGCGGAACGTCTGGTACAGCTCGTAGTCCAGCCGCAGCAGGGAGTCGTAATCGAGCGTGTCGGCGCCGATCAGCTCATCCAGCCCGTCCATCTTCTCCTGGATCAGGGCGGCGGCCTCGGCGTAGCTTGCACGCGCGTCCGGCTCGACGCTCGTCCAGGCGGCTTTTAGCTTGGCGGCCGTCGAACGGATCTTGGCGTCGTCCTGCTCCTCGACATCCTGCTTCAGCTGCTTGACCTGAGCGCGCGCCTCCTCGACAGACTTGCTCAGCTCGGCGGAGCCGGCGGAGGCGTCAGCGGCGGAGCTGTCGCTTTTGTTCAGGATGGAGCCGGCGGCGGCCTTGTTGACGGACTCGTTGTCTTTTTTAGACGTCGCCGCTTTTGGAGGCTCGGCCTTCTTCTTGACGGGAGCCGGCGACGGAGAAGCGGAAGGAGAAGCAGAAGCGGAAGGTGAGGGCGCCGGCTCCGTGGATGCGGTCGAATCCGCGGCGGGACTCGCTGCAGGGCTCGCCGATGGCGCGGGCTTGTCGCTTGCCGACGCGTCGGCCGGCTCGCTCGGCTGCGGCTCCGCCGGCTCCGAGCTCGCAGGAGCAGGAGACGCGGGGGAGTCGATATAGCGGTCCGACGAAGCGCTGCAGCTGGCCAGGAGCGATGCTGCCGCGAGGACCGCGGTTAGGATGAGCAATCGAATTCGGGAAAGCAATGGGGTTCCTCCTTGAGATGAAATCAATGGTCGAACTGGCATCCGAATCCATTTTAGGCGAGACGGAACAGGTTCGCAATGTTTTTTTTGATAATCATTCTCATTGACAAGGAGGGGGAGCTCGCTTAAAGTGAATGGTAAATAAAGGGCGGGGAGCTGAGCCGCATGCATGCTCTGGAAACGCAAGGACTGTCCGTCCGCTACGGAGACACCTCCATTTTTGCCGATATGAACCTGACGATCGACAAGGGCAAGTTCACCGCCCTCATCGGCAGCAACGGCTGCGGCAAGTCCACTCTGCTGCGCACGATGGCCCGCTTGCTGAAGCCTTATCAGGGGACCGTCTTGCTGGAAGGAGCCAGCATCGCCCGGCTGCCGACCAAAGCCGTCGCGCAGCGGATGGCGCTGCTGCCGCAAGGGCCGACCGCGCCCGAGGGGCTGACCGTGCTGCAGCTGGTCAAGCAAGGCCGCTATCCGTATCAGTCTTGGCTGCAGCAATGGTCCAAGGAAGACGAGCGTGAGGTCAGCCGGGCGCTGGAGACGACCGGCCTGGCGGGCTTGGCCAACCGCGCGGTCGATTCCTTGTCGGGCGGACAGCGGCAGCGCGCCTGGATCGCGATGGTGCTGGCTCAAGGCACCGACATCGTCCTTTTGGACGAGCCGACCACTTATTTGGACGTCACGCATCAGATCGAGGTGCTCGATCTGCTCTACCGGCTGAACGTCGAGGAGGGGCGCACGATCGTCGCGGTGCTGCATGATCTGAATCTGGCTTGCCGTTATGCCCATCATCTGGTCGCGCTTCGCGATCAGGCCGTCTATGTGCAGGGCAAGCCGGAGGACGTCGTGACGTCGGACATGATTCAAGCGGTATTCAACCTGCAGGCGGATGTGATCGAAGATCCGCTGTACGGCACGCCGCTATGCGTGCCCCATGGCAAGGGCCGGAGGCTCGGCGCATGACATTTGGTCAGGAGGGCGATGATGGGCTTCGATTATGAACGGCATGAGATCGATCTGCTGACGGAGGAATTCCGTCTGGCGCTGGAGCCGTCGGAGGACAGGCGTCTCTCCATGCCGGCGCTCGATCTGCTGGATCGCGACAAGTGCCTGGGCTATATCGGCCGGGCGGGGGAGGTGTTCGAAGGGCAGACGATCGCGGCCAACGCTTCCTTGTTCGCCAAGCGATACAGCTACCTGACGATCGCCTCCAGCTTGTACGCGATGAGCGCCATGGACAAGGGACTGGACTATTCCATCGAGAACGCCCATATCGAATCCGTATGGAGAGGCAGCGCCTGGCTGCCTCGGATCCGTCTCGAAAAATGGGAAGCGAACCGGCCGGAGGCCGGGAAGAGAGAGGCTTGGCGAGAGCGGATCGTCGCCTCTGTTTTTGCGGATAACATCAGCCGGGCCTGGAACGCCATTTCCGCCTATGTCCCGGTATCCAAGGCGGTGCTTTGGGAAAATGCCGCGATCTATGTGTTCTGGCTTTATGAAAACCGTTTCCTGGAAGGCCTCGACGAGGAGCGGCAAGCGATCGTCCGCAGCGACCTGGCCTATCTGGTCGAAGCCCCGCCGCATCTGTTCGGAGAGAAAAAAAACCCGCTCGGACGCTATTATGGTCCTAAGGTGGCGACGGTCGCATCGGAGGAGCCGATCCGCATCCGCAAGACATGCTGCTTCTATTACCTGGCTTCCGATGACCCCGAGGATTATTGCCCCACCTGTCCTAAAATCAACCATCAGCCTTCCGGCGTGATGTAAGCACCCGGCAACTATGAAAAACGTCCTGCTTTTTTCACCAGCAGGGCGTTTTTTAGTATTTTATTCCTATATTGACAATTTCAGAGGTCGGATTTATGCTGATTATGTCTTTTGATATTGAAAATCATTATCAATCATTATCAATAAGATGCAGCCGATGGGGAAGGAGCGGGCTTGATGGATATCTGTTATCAAAACGCGCAAAATCGCTTCATTCACCAGAAAGCATTGGAGATGGGCATAGCATGCCGGCCGCTTCTCGAAGGAAGCGAGGAATTTCTGGAGCTGGAGCGCCAGGGCAAAAAACGGATCGTGAACCGGACCCGATCGCATCGCATGAAGCTGATGGCGGGCCTGCTGGCGAAAAACAAAGAGGCGTCCAATCTGCTGCTCAGGCGCCATGGGCTTGCCGTGCCGAACTATGTCGTCGTATCCGGCCATGGCGAAGAGGCCGCCCGCTTCCTGGCGGAAAATCGTCCGATCGTCGTGAAGCCGCTGGATGCGAGCAACAGCGTCGGCGTGACGCTTCGCGTCGCCGACGGGGCTCAGCTCGAGGAAGCGGTCGCGAGCGCGCTCCGGCATAGCGGCAAAGCGATGCTGCAGAAATATGTGGAAGGCACCGACGTCCGCATCGTCGTCATCGGAGGACGCGTCGTCGGCGTGCTGGAATACGTGCCGGCCTTCCTGATCGGCGACGGAGAAGCGACGATCGAGCAGCTCGTGAGCCGTCTGAATGAAGCTCAGCTGGCGCGGACCGGCGATCGGCAAGAGGGCTCCTACCAGCCGGTCGATCTCGGCTCGGCGCCGGTGATGGAGCGGCTGCGGGCCTGCGGTCTCGGGCCGGCAAGCGTGCTCGGCCAGGAGGAGAGGCTGGAGCTTTATCCGGACTCGACTCTCGCTGCGGATTCGATCCGCGAAATCGTGCTGGACCGCTCCGCCGACTGCCATCCGCATCTAGCGGAGGCGGCCGCCCGGGCCGCGAGCGCTTTGGAGCTCGACGTCGCCGGCATCGATATTCGCTGCAAGGACATTGCATCGCCGCTGGAGGCGGAAAACGGAGGGATTCTAGAAGTCAACGCGCTGCCGGATCTGATTGATCCGCATCTTTTCCTGACGGGCGATTCGATCGACGTATTCCGAATCTACCTGGACTATTTATTCGAAGAATAGGAGGGATCTTCATGTCCGACCGCACGCAGCAACAATACTTGCGGCTGCAAGCCGACCGGGAGTCGCAGGCGAGATCCTACCCTCGCCGCTTCCCGCTCGTCATTCAGAAAGCAAAGGGCGTCCTGCTCACCGACTTGGAAGGCAAAACCTATTACGACTGCCTGGCGGGCGCAGGAACGCTCGCTCTCGGCCATAATCCCGATGTCGTCGTCGAAGCGATCCGCAGCGCGCTCGACGAGCAGATTCCGCTGCATGCGCTGGACCTGGCGACTCCGCTCAAAGTCCGCTTCATGAGCGAGCTTTTCCTGCTGCTGCCGGAGGAGATGCGGGATACGGCCAAAATCCAGTTTTGCGGGCCGACGGGAGCGGATGCGGTCGAAGCGGCCATCAAGCTGGTCAAGCATGCGACGGGCGGAGGAGCGATCCTGGCCTTTCAAGGGGGCTATCATGGATCGACTCAAGGGACGATGGCGATGAGCGGCAACCTGAGCAAAAAAAGCAGGCTCCGCAGCCTGCTGCCCGACGTGCACTTCCTTCCCTTCCCGTACGAGTACCGCTGCCCGTTCGGCGTCGGCAACGGAATGACGGCGCGCATCAGCGCCCACTATATCGAGCATCTGCTGGACGACTGCGAGAGCGGCATCGCCGATCCGTGCGGGGTGATCGTCGAAACGGTCCAGGGAGAAGGGGGATCGATCCCGGCCGATCTGGAGTGGCTCCGGCAGCTGCGCCGCATGACAGCCGAACGGGGCATCCCGCTCATCATCGACGAGGTGCAGACCGGCATCGGCCGGACCGGCAAGATGTTCTCATTCGAGCATGCCGGCATCGTGCCCGATGTGATCGTCTGTTCCAAAGCGATCGGCGGCAGCCTGCCGATGTCGGTCGTCATCTACAAGGAAGAGCTGGACTGCTGGCAGGCGGGAGCCCACACCGGAACGTTCCGCGGCAACCAGCTCGGCATGGCGGCGGGCCTGGCGACGCTGGCCTACATGCGGGAGCACCGGGTGCTGGATCAGGTGAACGAGCGCAGCAAGCAGTTTTTTGAGGCGCTCGAACGGTTGAAGGCACGGTACGAGGAGATCGGAGACGTCCGCGGGAGAGGGCTGATGATCGGCGTGGAGATGGTCGATCCGAGCCTGCCCAAGGACGGGCTGGGCCATCATCCGCCGAGCGGGGAGCTCGCTGAGCGCATCCAGGAACGATGCTTCCAGAACGGTTTGATCGTCGAGTCCGGCGGCAGGCGTTCCGCCGTGCTCCGCTTCCTGCCGCCGCTTACGATTACCGAGGAGGAGACGGCCGCGGTGCTGGAGATTTTCGAGAAGTCGGTCGTCGAAGCCGTTGAAGCGAGCCGAGTGGCCGTCTAGGGGCGCGAACCGGCGATTCGCCCTGCTGCGGACGATTCTAAGAAAGAAGGTCGATGTCATTGCTCGGGAATCGGCAGCATGACGCCCAGAATGAGGCAAACCGGCATACATGCAGAACCTTGTTGAACTGTTATATCCGGGAGTTCGGCCAAGCATCCCGGTTTTTCGTCACGCCGGAGCTGGACTACTCGGTAACGTTTCCGGCCAGCGGCATTACGCTCGCCGGCAAGCTCGTCCGCCGGTCGGCCATCGGCGAGCACCGGTACAAAAGCTTCCTGCACGACGGACGGCCGCTCGACAGCGCCGAGCTGGCGCGATGGATCGCGCAGGAGATGGCGGCGGAAGCTCCATCGCTCGATCGACGCCTGCAGGAGCGGTTCCTGCAGCAAGTCGCGGGCAGCCGGCAGACGCTGGCGCTGTTCATGAGCCAGCCGGAGTCGGCGCTGCCCGACGGCTATCTCACCTCCGAACAGTCGCTGCTGCACGGACATCCGTTCCATCCGTTTCCCAAAAGCGTGCTCGGCTTTAGCGAGGCGGATGTCCGGCGCTACAGTCCGGAGCTGAAGGCTTCGTTCCGGCTGTGCTACATGGCGGTGCGCAGCGACAAGTTCGAGGAGGAATGGATCGGGGGCAAGCCCCGCATCGCAGATCCGCTCCAAGCGGTCGAGCAAGCTTCGCTGGAGCTTGGAGCATCGGCCTCGCTTTACCGGCTGCTGCCGGTCCATCCGTGGCAGTACGAGCATGTGCTGTCGCTGGAGGAAACGGGCGAGTATGTGCGGGAGCGCCAGATCGTGCCTCTCGGTCCGTGCGGCCCGCTCTGTCATCCGACCTCGTCGGTGCGGACTGTCTATGTGCCGGAGATGCGCTGCAACATCAAGCTGGCGCTGGATGTCCAGATCACCAATATGAAGAGGGTCAATACGAGGGAGCAGATGCGACGGACGATGGATGCCGCGTCCTACTTGCTGCAAAGCGGCTGCTTCGAGCAAGAGCCTCATACGCAGGTGGCGTACGAGGAAGGAATCGCGGCCTGCCGGATGCCGCGGGAGGAGCTGACCGCGCTGCTCGCGGTCGCGTACCGCCCGATCGAGTTCGATCCCTCCTGCACGTTCGTCATGTCCAGCCTGATCGAGACGAAGGCCGGGGATGACAAGCCGCTGCTGGCCTCGCTGATCGACAGCGGGCAGGCGGAGGCGTGGTTCCGCCGGTATTTGGACCTCTCGCTGCTGCCGATCGTGCGCGCCGCGGAGGAGAAGGGCATCCATTTCGAGGCCCATCTGCAAAATACGCTGCTTTCCATCCGCGACGGAATGCCCCGCTCGTTCGTGATCCGGGATCTGGAGGGCGTGAGCGTCGATCGCGGCCTCGCCGCCCCCGGCGCGCAAGGGCCGCTCTTTTATGAGACAAAAGACGCCTGGGCGCGCACGAGCTATTATTTCATCGTCAATCATCTCGGCTCCTTCATCCACGCCCTGTCCGCGTCGACGTGCAGCAGCGAGAAATCGTTCTGGGCAATCGTCCGCGACGTTCTCGAGCGGGAGCTGGAGCGAAAGGGCGGCGAGCTGCCGTTCGTCCGGCATCTGCTGACGGCGGACACGTTCCTCGCCAAGCGGAACATGGCGAGCTGCCTGGCCGGAACGAGCGAGACGCCGGCTTATGTGCCGGTAGACAATTTAATGAGACGGATAAGGAGTGTAGCGGATGCGGCAGACAAGCAGCTTGTCTAGAGCAGAGATCGTCGCCGGCGAGGTGGCGGACAGAGTGATGCGCCAGACGCTGCAGGCTCTTTTGTTCGAAGGAGTGCTGCAGGCGCAGCGGGACGGGAGAGAGTGGACGCTGCTCGGGCGCAAGGAGGACGGCTCGGCGGTCCGGTACTCGTTCGAAGCGGATGTGAAGCGGAGCTTCGGGCGGATCCGGCTCGTCCCGAACTCGATCCGCCGCGAAGGAGCGGCGGACTTCAGCCTGTACCTCTTTCTGGAGGAGGTGCTGCAGCATCGGCTGGAAGGATCCCGGTTGAGCGGCTTCCTCCACGAGCTGACGGAGACGTTTGTCAAGGACAGCCAGTCGAGAGCGGCGCAGGCCGAGCGAATTCCGGCCGCGGAGCGGCGCTATGAAGCGCTGGAGAGCCATATGGCGGACGGGCATCCGTATCATCCGAGCTACAAGTCGCGGCTTGGCTTCAGCCTGGAGGACAACGAGAAGTACGGACCCGAATTCGACCGGCCGATCCAGCTGCAATGGGTCGCCGTCAACGCCGCCTTGCTCGATGCGGCGCTTTATCCGGGACGCTCCCTGGAGGAGCTGTACGATCGGCATCTGACGGCCGGCGACAGGAGCCGGTTCGCCCTCGCGCTGAGCGAGCGCGGCGCTTCGGACAAGAGCTACGCGTTTGTGCCCGTCCATCCCTGGCAGCTCGAGAACATGCTGCCGAACGTATTCGCCGAGCAGCTGGCAAGCGGCGACATCGTTCCGCTCGGCGCGGCGGAGGGCCGCTATCGGGCGCAGCAGTCGATCCGCACGCTGGCGAGCCGGGAGCGGACGGATGCCTCCTATGTCAAGCTTTCGCTGAGCCTGACGAATACGTCGACGAGCCGCATCCTGGCCCATCATACGACGCAGAACGCTCCGCTCGTCAGCGCCTGGCTGGAGCGCATCGCGAGCAGCGACGAAGTGCTGCAGGCCGCCGGGTTCGGGCTGCTGAAGGAGGAGGGAGGCGTATCGTTCCGCTACGACGCGCTTCCGCCGCTGCAGTATCGGACCGCCTACGGCACGCTTGGAGCGATCTTTCGGCAAAATGTGTCACAGCATCTGCAGCCGGGCGAGGAGGCCTGGCCGCTCAACGCAGCGCTGCTGCGCCAGAAGAACGGCGAGCCGTTTCTCCGGGAAGCGATCGAGCGCCACGGCGTGGAGCGGTGGAGCCGCCGGCTCATCGCGGCGGCCGTCGTGCCGATCGCGCATCTGCTGTATGCCCATGGCATCGCTCTCGAATCCCATGCGCAGAACATCATCCTCGTCGTGGAGGATCTGCTGCCCAAGCGGATCATCGTAAAGGATCTGCATGACGGGGTGCGCTACGTCCCGGACAAGCTGCTGCGGCCGGATTGGCAGCCGGCGCTGCATCCCGAGCCGGAGACGCATCGCAAGTTCAACCGCTATTCGTTCCTGCAGGCGCAGACGGCGGAGGATGTGCGCGATTACGCCTATGATGCGTTCTTTTTCATCTGCATGACCGATCTCTGCTGGGCGCTGGAGGAATTCGGCCTGAGCGAGAGCGAGTTTTGGAGAAGCGTCGCGCAAGCGATCGCCGACTATCAGCGCCGGCATCCGGAGCATGCGGAGCGATACCGGATGTTCGACCTGTTCGGAGATGACGCGCGGATCGAGGAAATGACGAAGCGTCGCATTTACGGCGACGGCGAGCTGTACTTCCGCGCCGCTCCGAACCCGCTTCGCCAGGCGAGAGAAGAGCTCGGGACATGAGGCCGAACCGGCTGAAGGCCAAGCTGCGGGAAGGGCAGCAGGCATGCGGACTGTTCGTCTCGATTCCCCATCCGATCGTCGTGGAGCTGATCGGTCGCGCGGACTACGACTTCGTCATCATCGACCTGGAGCATGCCTCGACGAATTGGGAGACCGTCGAGGATATGGTGAGGGCGGCGGAGCTGCACGATCTGACGCCGCTCGTCCGCATATCCGCGGTGGATCGGATCGAGATCCTCAAGGCGCTCGACTGCGGCGCCCAAGGAATCGTCATCCCGGCCGTGGAAGCGCCGGAGCAGCTGGAGGAGGCGGTTCGGCACGCCTTTTATCATCCGGTCGGCAGGCGCAGCCTGAACAGCGGCCGTCCAGGCGATTTCGCCAAATACCCGCTGACCGACTATATCGTCCGGGCGAACGAGGAGCTGATGATCGTGCCGATGATCGAGAGCGCGGAGGGCGTCCGCCGCAGCATGGACATCTTGAGCGCTCCGCATGTCGATTTTGTGCTGGAGGGGGCGGCGGACCTTTCGCAGTCGCTCGGGGTGCCGTGGCAGACCGAGCATCCGGCGGTCGCGGCGGCGCTGGACCAGCTGCATGCCGCCGCCGTCGCTTGCGGCGTCCCTTATGCGGCCGTACTGCGTGGCAAGGACGGCCATCGGCGGTGGAGCGAGCGCGGCGTGCGCATTTTCGTGCTCGGCGACGACCGCAACACCGCGTTTCGGGCCTACGCGCAAAAGAAGGCGGACTATGCGGCAGGAACGGAGATGAGCTCATGAAGCGGCAAGTGGAGGCGCTGATCCAGCAATGGCAGCGGCAGAAGAGCGATCCGGTCTGCGCCTATGTGTACGATCTCGAAGGCATCCGGCGGCATGCCTCGTCCCTGCTGCCCGGCTTGCCGCGTCAAGGCAAGCTGTTCTACGCGATCAAGGCGAATCCCGATCCGCGCCTGATCGAGGCGCTGCTGCCGGTCGTCGCCGGCTTCGAGGTCGCTTCGATCGGGGAGCTGCGGCGAGTGCGGGAGGTGTCCGCAGAGGCGCGCATCCTGTTCGGCGGGCCGGGCAAGAAGGATGCCGAGCTGGAGGCGGCGCTGGAGCTCGGCGTGGCCTATCTCCATGTCGAGAGCCTGCTCGAGCTGCGCAAGATCATCTGGATCGCCGCCCGCCGGAGGCAGCCGGTCGAGGTGCTGCTGCGGGTCAACCTGAGCTCGGGGCAGCTGCCGCAGACCGCGATTGTCATGGGCGGACGGCCGAGTCCGTTCGGAATGGACGAATCGCATCTGGAGGAGGCGCTCGCCCTGCTCCGTTCGCCGGACAATCGGTTCGTCCTCTGCCGCGGACTTCATTTCCACTCCTTGTCGAACAATCCGGATGCCGAGCTGCATGCCGCCATGATCGAGCTGTACGTGGCCAAAGCCGAGGAGTGGAAGGCGCGCGGGCTCGACATCCGCGTCCTCAATGCCGGCGGCGGCTTCGGCGTGACGTACGACGGGACGCCGGGCTTCGACTGGGAGCGGTTCACCGGCCTGCTGCGGGAGCGGGGCATCGAGGACCGTCTAGGAGAAACGGAGCTGTTTTTCGAGCCGGGCCGGTTCATCGTCGCGAACTACGGCTGCTACGCTGCCGAGGTCGTCGACATCAAGAGCTCGCACGGACGGCATTTCGCCGTCGTGCGGGGCGGGACGCATCACAACCGGCTGCCTGCTTCCTGGGGGCATGACCATCCGTTCCATGTCGTGAGCTCGGAGCGCTGGCCCTATCCGTTCGAGCGCCCCTCCGTGGAGGGCGGGCTGGTCACGATCGCCGGCGAGCTGTGCACGCCGAAGGACCGGCTGCATGCGGACGCTTCCGTAGAGAGGCTGCGGGTCGGCGACGTGGTCGTGCTCGAGCAGTCCGGAGCCTACTGCTGGACGATCTCGCATCATGATTTTTTAGGTCATCCGCATCCGGAATTTCACTATTTGACAGGGGGAAACGATGATGCAGACGGCCAAGGTTCCGATCGAGGGCAGCGAGGCGCAGCGTCAGATCATGAAGGATCTGATGGATGCGCTGCTGTTCGAGGAGCTCATTCCGCTCGATGACCGCGTCGCGGGCCCGCTCGCCGCTCGGCCGGAGCTGGCGCCGCTGTTCAACGGAAGCGGCAGCTCGCTCGTCTATGACGGAGCGCTCCGGTTCCTGTTCGAGCCGGGCATCCGGCAGCGGCATGTGTGGGATGCGGCTTCTCCGGTCTATGTCCGAAACGGGGAAGGCGGCTGGAGGCAGACGGCCTCGCCGCGGGAAGCATGCGAGGCCGTGTTCCGGGCCGTCCTGTCGCCGGAGGCGTTCGCCAGGCGCGGGACGAGCGAATTTCTGGAAGGGCTCGACATCGCGGCTCGCCAGCTGGAGCTGAGCTTGGAACGGACGGCTGAGCCGCTCGGCTTCGCGCCGCAGACGCCGTTTGCCTGGCTGCTTAAAGGCGAGAGGATCGCTTCGCTGCGCGACCGTCCGTTCCACCCTCTCGCCAAGGCCAAAATCGGCTTGTCGGATGAAGACTACGCCGCCTGCATGGCCGAGTTCGGCCGGCCGGCCGCGATGCGCTGGGTCGCGGTCAAGCAGGAGAGCATCCAGCGGGGCAGCCTGGCGGACGAGGCCGAGCCGCTCGATCTGCTCGACGGGCGGGAAAGAGCCGCTGTGGAGGCCGAGCTGGCGCACAGGCGGCTGTCGGAAGCCGGCTACATGGCGCTGCCCGTTCATCCTTGGCAGCTGGAGCACAAGATCAAGCCCGAATTCGGAGACGAGATAGCCGACGGGACGATCGTCGTGCTGGACGTCGAGGCGGGCCGCTTCCTCGCGACCTCCTCGATCCGGACGTTCGCCTCGCCGGACGATCCGGAGCGGATGCTCAAGCTGCCGCTCAGCGTCCTGTCGCTCGGCGCCGCCCGCTACTTGCCGGTCGTCAAGCTGCTGAACGGACTGGCGGGCGAGCGGATGTTCCGCGAGGCGCTCGCCCGGGACGCGGCGCTGGCGGACCGCGTCTTCTTGTGCGAGGAGCGCAACTGGTGGGGGTTCTTGCCGGAGCCGATGGGGCTGTTCGACGACCGCCCCCGCCATCTCGCCGCGCAGATCCGCAAGCTGCCGGCGGAGGCGCTGGCCGAGGGCCGCAGAGCCGTGCCGATGGCATCGCTCGGCGTGCAGAGGAAGGAGGGCCATTTCCTCTCGGAGCTGCTCGGAAAGGACGTATCCGCGGAGGAAGCGGCCGCCTTCTACGAAGAAACGGCCGAGCTGTTCTACGACATCGTCATGCGCCTGTTCAAGATCGGCATCGTGCCGGAGATCCACGGCCAGAACTGCTGCCTGGTGCTGAGCGGCAATCGTCCGCACGGCCTGCTGTTCCGCGACCACGACTCCGTGCGGCTGCATCCGGCTTATCTCGAGCGGCACGGCATCGGCGACCCGCTCTACCGCATCCGTCCCGGCTACTCCAACAGCCTGTACAACGAGACGCCGGAAAAGCTGATCTTTTATGTGCAGTCGCTCGGCACGCAAGTCAATCTGGCGTCCATCCTGGAATCGCTGGCCGCCGCATACGGCATTCCGG
Organism: Paenibacillus sp. FSL W8-1187; assembly: GCF_037965485.1. NCBI lineage: Bacteria > Bacillati > Bacillota > Bacilli > Caryophanales > Paenibacillaceae > Paenibacillus > Paenibacillus sp. FSL W8-1187. The sequence goes on along the minus strand of NZ_CP150181.1, from coordinate 3,498,725 downwards.
AGCGGCGGCTGTGGCGCTCGACCGAGAGCGCCTGGCGCAAGGCATTCGCCGCTGCCGGGCTGCCGGAGCAGGATCGAGGCCGCCTCGAGCGCGCCATTTTCGAAAGCGAGGAGTGGCCGCTCAAGCAGATCGTCGTTCCGCTGCTCGAGTCCGACGGAGTGCCCGGAGCGATGCCTTCCGGCAAAGGGACCGGAGCCAATCCGTTCCAGCTGCTGAGGCGCTCGCATTTTGAAACCCCTCTCCGATCTGGTGTAAGATAGACGGGATAAGCCAGTAGGCGAAGAGGAGTGGGGCTGCACCGATGAAATACCATGAACTGACGATCTATACGACCGAGGAAGCGGTCGAGATGATTTCCAATTTCCTGCATGAGCAGGGAGCGGGAGGCGTGTCGATCGAGGAGTCCGGCTCGCTGGAGCGGCGGCGCGACCTGAGCTTCGGGCAGTGGTACGAGCTGCCGCTGAACGACATCCCGGAGGGCTTCGTCGTCATCAAGGGCTACTTCAACGAAGACGAGGACATGGACGCGCATGTGAAGGCGGTCCGTCCCCGCATCGAAGAGCTGCGGACGTACGAGATCGACCCCGGGCCGGCCGACATCTCGGTCGTGACGGTCGACGAGAACGACTGGGCGACCGCCTGGAAGCAGTATTTCAAGCCGATCCGCGTCTCGGAGCGGCTGACGATCAAGCCGACCTGGGAAGAGTACGAGGCGACCTCGGAGGAGCTGGTCATCGAGATCGATCCCGGCATGGCGTTCGGCACCGGCACGCATCCGACGACGTCGCTCTGCCTGCGCGCGCTGGAGTCCACGGTCCGCGAGGGCGACGAGGTCATCGACGTCGGCACCGGCTCCGGCATTCTGGCGATCGGAGCGGTCAAGCTCGGCGCGAGCCGCGTGCTCGCGGTCGACCTCGACCCGGTCGCCGTCTCGAGCGCGATCGAGAACGCCCGCCTGAACGGGCTCGAGGACCGCATCCAGGCGCTCCAGAGCGATCTGCTCGGCGTGCTCAAGATCAGCAGCGGCGAGGCGTCCTCCTGGAGCTCCGAGTCCAATCCGATCGAGGCCAAGGTGCGGGCGGAGCTGGCCGAGCGGGCCGTGAACGAGCCGCTGATCGTCCGCGTGCCGTGCGACCTGATTGTCGCCAACATCCTCGCCGAGATCATCCTGCTGTTCCTCGACGACGTCTATGCGGCGCTGAAGCCGGGCGGCACGTACATCGCCAGCGGCATCTACGAGAACAAGGAAGAGACGGTCGCCGCGGCGCTGCTCGCCGCGGGCTTCGAGATCGTCGAGCGCGTCCGCGAGGACAAATGGATCGCCTTCGTGGCGGCGAAGCCGAAAGGCGAAGGGTAGGCGCGGATGGAGGGATTGCAAAGCCTCATTCGCTTTCCGCTCGACGAGCTGCCGTTCATCGCGCTCGTGCTCATCATCGCGTTCACGCTGCATGAGTTCGCGCATGCCTATGCCGCGTACAAGTTCGGCGACGATACGGCGTACAAGCAAGGCCGGGTGACGCTCAATCCGGCCGTGCATCTCGATTTCCTCGGCACGTTCCTGATCCTGATCGCCGGCTTCGGCTGGGCGAAGCCGGTGCCGGTCAACCCGCTCAACTTCAAGCGGCCGCGTCTCATGAACATCGTCGTCGCGCTCGTCGGTCCGCTCAGCAACCTGGTGCTGATGGCGGTCGGCGCGTTTTTATGGCAGCTTTTCAACTCGACGGATCTGCTGCTCGGCGCTTCGGATCGCGTCGTCGAGGCACTTTCGATCTTCCTGCACTACTTCATCTATCTGAACGGCATGCTGTTCCTGTTCAACCTGCTGCCGCTGCCGCCGCTCGACGGCTATCGCATCCTGTACGAGCTGCTGCCGCGCCGCACGCGCATCCAGCTCGATCAATACTCCCAGTGGGGCATCCTCATCTTCTTGCTGATCGTCTTCATCCCGGCGCTCAATCGAGCGACGCTGCAGCCTTATCTGGCTCTTGTCGGAGATCTGCATGGCATGTTCCGAACGTGGTTTGAAGCTCTTTTTTAATCGTACTCCCAATCCGCACGGCAAGAAGGACAAAGCGAGATCGTCTCGCTTTGTCCTTTTTCACGTTCATCTAGTTGAAGCGGCCGCCTTCTTAGCCCACCTCTGTAAAGGACCGATCGGGAAGCAAGCGGTACCGTTGCAGCTGCGCTCTATTCCGCTCCGTGAGATTCCATGACACCGACGCATCGTCCCAATCGCGCGTATCGTCCCAATCCCGTATCGTCCCACTTGCGCGAATCGCACCGTCCGGAGGCGCTCGGTTTTGCGTGCGGCTGTTGCAGTCGAAGTGTAAAGGAGAGGGCCGCTGACGACGAATCAGATCGTTAGAAGCTCCGAATGGGGCGGCTCAAGCATCTAACGACGCGTGAAGAGCTTAGCCGTGCAAAATAGTCGAAAAAACGTGCGGAAACAGGCGAAAGGCGGTTCTAAGCGTCTGATTCGTCGTTAAAAATTTGGAGACGCGGAAAAAGGGGTTCTAAGCGTCTGAGGAGTCGTTAGATTCGGGCGGGGACGTTCCTTGCAGGGAACGAAAATTCGGCAACATCTGCTTCCTTCGGAGGTTGCAAACACGCGGAGGCTGCAAACACGCCCTAGCCGGTTGAATGCGCACTCTAGCAGCTAATGGCAGTTCTGCTCGAGCTGGACCTCGGTCCCCTTGAGCGTCAACGTGGAAAACCCGCTGGCATATTCCGTGTACCCGCATACGACCGTCTTCACGGAATCGCGGTCGCCGCCGATCCGGTACTCCACGTAGATCGACCCTTCCCCGGCATGCTCCAGCGCCGGCTTGAACGTCGCTTTGCGCCCGTTGTCCACAGTCCGGGACAAGCGGTCCAGCGAGCTCACGCCTTCGATTCCCGAACCGTCCCGCGAGCGGATGGAGATCGCCAGCACGTCGACGCTCTTGCCGGACTGGTTGTCGACGGTCAAGCGGAAGGGCCGGAACTCCTTCGAGAGGGAATAAAGAGGGAACCCGACGAGAAACAGGCCAGCGATGGCAGCGAGGATCAGCACGGCTAGTCCCCGATAGACCCATGGCGGGACAGGCGGTTTCGGCCGCGCCGCGCTCCCTCCACTCCCATGCCGGTCCTCATCATGCATGACATCGCCCTCTTTCCATCATTCTGGATTTCTATCCCAATAGACGGAAGATCCGCATGGAATGTATCGCCAAGCGGCGGCTTGCCCGCCGCCCGCATGGATTTTCATCCGCAAAAGGTGTATGATGGAGGATGACTTTTACGATACAGGGGTTATGAGATGCAGCGATATTTCGTCTCGCCGGAGCAGTTCGGCGATTCCACGGTCGTCCTCCGCGGGGAGGACGCCCATCATATGGTCAAGGTCATGCGCATGAAGGCGGGCGACGAGGTCATCGTCGCCGACGGCGTCTCGCTCGAGGCGCGCGTCGTGCTGAGGGAGCTGTCGGCGTCGGAAGTGACCGCCGACATCGCCGAGCGGCTGCCGATGGACCGCGAGCCGCTTTGGCGCGTGACGGTCGCCCAGGGCTTGCCCAAGGGGGACAAGATGGAGCTCGTCATCCAAAAAGGGACGGAGCTCGGCGCCTTCGCCTTCCTGCCTTTTCAATCCGAGCGGATGGTCGTGCAGTACGACGCCCGCAAAGAGGCGAAGAGGCTGGAGCGCTGGGGCAAAATCGCCAAGGAGGCGGCGGAGCAGGCGCATCGCAGCCGCCTGCCCGAGGTGCGGGAGGTGCATGGCTGGAAGCAGCTGCTCGCCGACGTGCCGCGGCATGATCTGGCGCTGTTCTGCTACGAGGAAGAGGGCCATGCTCCAGGCGCCCTTACGGGACTGGGCGACCGCATCCGGCAGGCGCGCGAGAGCGGCGTCCTGAAGGACGGCGAGCCGCATGCGGTGCTGCTGGTCGTCGGGCCCGAGGGCGGCTTCAGCCCCCGCGAGGCGGAGGAGATCCAGGCGGCGGGCGCGCTCGCGGCAGGCCTGGGACGGAGAATATTGCGGGCCGAGACGGCGGGGCTGGCGGGACTGGCCGCGCTCATGTACGAGTCCGGAGAAATGGGAGGAAGAGGAACGTCATGCCATCGGTAGCCCTTCACACCTTAGGCTGCAAAGTCAACTTTTACGATACCGAGGCGATCTGGCAGCTGTTCAAGAACGAAGGCTACGAGCAAGTGGACTTCGATACGGACAAGGCCGACGTCTATCTCATCAATACATGCCATGTCACCAACACGGGCGACAAGAAGAGCCGGCAGGTGATCCGCCGCGCGATCCGGCGCAATCCGGACGCGGTCATCGCGGTGACGGGCTGCTACGCGCAGACGTCGCCGGCGGAGATTCTCGACATCCCGGGCGTCGACCTCGTCATCGGCACGCAGGACCGCGAGCGGATGATGGACTACGTGCGCCAGGTGCAGGCCGAGCGCGTCCCGGTCAACGCCGTCCGCAACATCATGAAGACGCGCGAGTTCGAGGAGCTGGACGTGCCCGACTTCGCCGACCGCACGCGGGCGTTCCTGAAAATTCAGGAGGGCTGCAACAACTTCTGCACGTTCTGCATCATCCCGTGGTCGCGCGGCCTATCGCGCAGCCGCGATCCGCAAAGCGTCGTCGCCCAGGCGCGCAAGCTCGTCGAGGCCGGGTTCAAGGAGATCGTGCTGACCGGCATCCATACGGGCGGCTACGGCGACGATCTGGACAACTACAAGCTGTCCGACCTGCTTTGGGATCTGGACAAGGTGGACGGGCTGGAGCGCATCCGCATCAGCTCGATCGAGGCGAGCCAGATCGACGAGGACATGATCGAGGTGCTGAACAAGTCGCCGAAAATGTGCCGCCATCTGCATGTGCCGCTTCAGGCCGGGGACGACACGGTGCTGAAGCGCATGCGCCGCAAGTACACGACCGAGGAATACGCGGCGACGATCCGCCGCCTGCATGAGGCGATGCCGGGTGTCGCCATCACGACCGACGTCATCGTCGGCTTCCCGGGCGAGAGCGAGGAGCAGTTCGAGGCGGGCTACGCGTACATGAAGGAGCTCGGCTTCTCGGAAATGCATGTCTTCCCGTACTCCAAGCGGACCGGCACGCCGGCCGCGCGCATGGAGGACCAGGTCGACGAGGCGGTCAAGAACGAGCGTGTCCACCGGCTGATCGACTTGTCGGAGACGATGCAGCTCGCTTATGCCGAGAAGTACGTCGGCCAGACGCTGGGCGTCATCCCGGAGCGCGAGCACAAGGGCAGCGCGCCGGGCTCGGGCCTGATGATGGGGTATACGGACAACTATATCCAGGTCGTCTTCGAAGGAGACGAGTCGATGATCGGCAAGCTGTGCCGCGTCGAGATCACGGAAGCGGGCGTCAACGAGAGCCGCGGACGCCTCGTCGAGGTCGTGCAGGAGCAGCCGGCAAGGCTGGAGAAGGCAGGAGCCTGACATGCGGCGCCGCGCCGTCAAGATCAGATCGGGGAGGATCGGAAGCGCATGAAGGAAATCTCAGCAGGCGGGGTCGTATACCGGCGGACGCCAGAGCATGGACTGCAGATCCAGCTCATCCAGGATCGGTACGGCAAGGTTTCGCTGCCGAAGGGCAAGATGGAGCCGGGCGAGACGGTGGAGGAGACCGCGCTTCGCGAGATCGCGGAGGAGACCGGCCTGCAGGGCCGGATCGTCGAGCCGATCGACCAGATCAAGTACCAGTACCGGCACGAGGCCAAAGGGCTGGTGGACAAGGAAGTCCACTACTATCTCGTCGAGGCGACCGGCGGCTCGCTGCAGGCGCAGGTCGAGGAGATCCGCGGCGTCGAGTGGTTCGAGCCGGAGGAGGCCTGGCGCCGCCAGAAGCAGTCCGGCTACGACAACAACGACCGCATCGTGGCGGGTGCCCTCAGGCTGCTCGGACTGAGCATCAGCGGCACGTAAGGCAGCGGGGCCGGCCCCGTCCCTAGGGCGTGCCTGCAACTTGTGAAGGAAGCAGCTGTTGCCGAATTTCCGTCCCTCACAGGGGGCGAAAAGGCGGCGATGGATGCCCCCGAGCACGGTTGCAGGCACGCCCTAGGCTTTGGAAGCGGGGCTTTTGCCGGAGCGGCGGCGCAGCGGCAAGTAGCAGAGCGGCAGCGCGAGCAGCGAGCAGGCGACGTTGAACAGCGTCTGCGCATGCGCGAGCTGCGCCGACGCGCCCCCGCCGAACGAGGCGGCCGCCGCGGCCAGCTGCGGCGTCAGCGGCAGGAACAGCGCCGCTCCGCCGACGTTGAGCGCGACGTGGAACCAGGCGACGCCTGCGCCGGCGCGGCTGCCGCCGATGGAGGCGAGCACCGCCGTCAGGCAGGTGCCGACGTTGGCGCCGATGACGATCGCGATGCCTAGCTCGGGCGGCATCGCCCCGGCGGCGGCGAGGCTCATCGCCATGCCGATGACGGCGGCGCTGCTGTGGACGACGGCGGTGAGCGCCGCTCCGGCCAGCAAGCCCCACAGCAGGCTGTCATCGGAGCGCTCCATGAACCAGGCGTAGAACGGGCTGGCCTGCACGGCGGCTCCGATCGACTTCATGACGGAGATGCCGGCGAGCAGCAGCGCGAAGCCGAACACGGCGAGCGAGGCGCTGCGCAGCGGCCCGAGCCAGCGCTGGCGGTGGCGTCCGCCGGAGGGGCTCATCTCGCCGAGCACGGCGGTGAGCAGCCAGCCGGCGAGCGCGGCGAGCAGCAGCGGCCCGGCGAGGCGCTCCAGCTCGAGGCCGATCAGCTCGGTCGTCAGGCAGGTGCCGACGTTCGTGCCGAGCACGATGCCGAGCGTGCGCGGCAGCGTCAGCACGCCGGCGTTGACCATGCCGATGGCGATGACGGTGACGGCGGTGCTGCTCTGCAGCACGGCGCTGATCGCCGCCCCGGAGGCGAGGCCGTGCAGCGGCGTGCGCGTGAAGCGCTCGACGGCGGCGGTGACATAGCGGCCGGCGGAGCGGTGCAGCGCGGCTTCCATCAGCTTCATGCCGAGCATGAAGACGGCGAAGCCGAGCAGCGCGGGGATGAGGATCGAGCTGAGCATGGACAGGACTCCTTTCGCTTTTCTACTTTATGTGGACGGGCGGGGAGGCATGACCGGAGACGCCGCGCGGCGCGCGGCCCGGGATCGATAGATCGCGAAAGGAATGGGATCAGGCTTGAGCAGAGCGAAGCTTTATTTGCATAAAAAGAAGACGAGGCGTCTGGAGCAAGGGCAGCCGTGGGTGTACGCCGGCGAGATCGAGCGCATGGACGGAGAGGCCGCGCCGGGCGACATGGTCGACGTCATGGCGGCGAACGGCCGCTACCTGGCGTCCGGCTACTGGAATCCCGCCTCGCAGATCCGCGTGCGCGTCGTCTTGCGGCAGCCGGAGCAGGAGCTGGACGAGGCGCTGCTGACCGCCCGCCTGGAGGAGTGCCGCGCGTATCGCGAGCGCTTCGTCTCCGAGCCGGACTGCCGGCTCGTCTACGGCGAGGCGGATTATTTGCCGGGGCTCGTCGTGGACCGCTTCGCGGACGTGCTCGTCGTGCAGATCCTGACGCTCGGCATGGACCAGCGCCGCGAGCAGCTGGTGCGGGCGCTCGTCGCCGTCTTCCGGCCCAAGGGCATCTACGAGCGCAGCGACGTCGGCGTGCGCCGCCTGGAAGGGCTGGAGGAGCGCACGGGCGTGCTGTACGGCGACTGTCCGCGCTACGTCGACATCGTCGAGAACGGCATCGTCATGGAGGTCGATCTGGAGGAAGGCCAGAAGACCGGCTATTTTTACGACCAGCGGGAAAACCGCGCCTCGATCGCGCCGCTCATGAAAGGCTGGGGCGCGCGCAGCGGCATCCGGCTCGAGCGGCGTCCGCTTGCGGAGCTGCCGGAAGGCTGGGAGGCTGCCGCGCCGGCAGGCGGGCGGCCGGACGGAGAGACGGCGCTCGTGCCGGTCAACAAGAGCGGCAAGCCTGTCGCCTACCCGCTCTGGGACGGGGCGACGGTGCTGGAATGCTTTGCGCATACGGGCAGCTTCACGCTGCATGCCTGCAAGTACGGAGCGAAAAAGGTCACCTGCCTCGACGTGTCGGAGCATGCCGTCGAGACGGCTCGCCGCAACGTGGAGCGGAACGGCTTCGCGGACCGGGTGGAGTTCGTCGTGGACGACGCGTTCCAGTACCTGCGCCGGCAGGTGAAGGGCAAGGACGAGCGCAGCGCGCGCGCCGAAGGCGCCAAAGGCGTCGATACGTCCCGCAAGCTGGAGGAAGGCGGCCGCACCTGGGACGTCGTCATCCTCGACCCGCCGGCCTTCGCCAAGACGAAGGGCGCGGTGGAAGGCGCCTGCCGCGGCTACAAGGACATCAACCTGCACGGCATGAAGCTCGTCAACGAAGGCGGCTATCTCGTCACGGCGAGCTGCTCGTACCATATGAGCCCCGAGCTGTTCCTGCAGGCGATCCAGGACGCCGCGGCCGACGCCGGCAAGTCGCTGCGCCTCGTGGAGTGGCGCGCGGCGGGCAAGGACCATCCGCAGCTGCTCGGCGTCTCGGAGGGCCATTACTTGAAGTTCGCGATCTTCGAAGTGCGCAGCCTGGGCTAAGGCGCGTCGGCAGCCTTCGAACGAAGCAGATAAGGGGCCTGCCCAGCCTTGAAGCGTTCCAGCCGTCCGGCGCCGACCCGGACGGCTGGTTTCGTTTCGCGCCCTCCGCTCCAGGCTTGTCACGCAAGGCGCGAAGATGCTACTGTATAAGAACATATGTTCATGATCGGCCGGGCGGGACGAGCCTGGCACGAGGGGAAGGGAGAGGCGCACATGAAGTTCATCCATACGGCCGACTGGCATCTGGGCAAGCTCGTGCAGGGCGTCTACATGACGGACGACCAGCGCTTCGCGCTGGAGCAGCTGCTGGAGGCGGTCGAGCGCGAGCGGCCCGACGCTGTCGTCATCGCCGGCGACCTGTACGACCGGGCGGTGCCGCCGACGGAGGCGGTGGAGCTGCTCGACGAGACGCTCTCGCGCCTTGTCATCGGCCTCGACACGCCGGTCATCGCCGTCGCCGGCAACCACGACAGTCCCGACCGGATCCGCTTCGGCAGCCGGCTGATGGCCGGCCGCGGCCTCCATCTGGCGGGGCGCTACGACCCGGACGCGGAGCCGGTGCGGCTGCGGGACGGCCATGGCGAGGTCCATTTCCACCTGCTGCCGTACTGCGATCCGTCCGTCGTCCGCCTGGCGCTCGGCGACGAGTCGATCCGCACGCATGACGACGCGATGCGGGCGGCGGCCGCGCGTCTGGCGGAGCGGCTCGATCCGGCCGCGCGCCATGTGCTCGTCGGCCATGCGTTCGTCACGCCCGGCGGCCGCCCGCAGGACAATACGAGCGACTCGGAGCGGCCGCTGTCGATCGGCGGAGCGGAGCATGTGGACGCGCGGCATTTCGATCCGTTCCACTACGCGGCGCTCGGCCATCTGCATCAGGCGCACTGGGTCGGCCGCGAGAGCGTGCGCTACGCCGGCTCGCCGCTCAAGTACTCCATCTCGGAGGAGCGGCATCGCAAGGGCTGGCTCGTCGTGGAGCTGGGCGCGGACGGCGAGGCGTCCGTCGAGCAGCGGCTCCTCGAGCCGCGCCGCGACATGCGCCGGGTGAGCGGGTACATACGGGACATCGAGGCGACGAAGGAGAGGAGCGACGATTACGTGTTCGTGACGCTGCTCGACGACAATCCGGTGCTGTTCCCGATGGAAAAGGTGCGCGCCGCCTATCCGAACGCGCTGCATGTGGAGCGCCGTCCGCTCGCGCCTCCGGCTGCCGCGGGCGACGGTCCAGCCTCTGCCGCCGACCGGGGAGGAGCGCGCCGCGCGACCGATCCGGCGTCGCTGTTCGAGGGCTTTTACCGGGAGGTGCGCGGCACCGAGCTGAGCGAGAGCAAGAAGCGCCTGTTCCAAGAGGTGTGCGGACGGGTGCTCGGCGGAGAGGAGGCGGCGGGATGAGGCCGATTCGACTGAGCATGACGGCCTTCGGGCCCTATCGCGACGAGGAGGCGATCGACTTCGAGCCGCTGCGCGGCAGAGGGCTGTTCGTCATCTCCGGCCAGACCGGCGCGGGCAAGACGACCGTCTTCGACGCGCTCTGCTACGCCCTCTACGGCGCGGCGAGCGGCGAGGACCGCGCGGAGACGCGGCTGCTGCGCAGCCATTTCGCGGGCGACGACCAGCCGACGTCGGTGGAGCTCGTGTTCGAGACCAAGGGTCGGCGCTACCGCGTGTTCCGCCAGATGGCCCACCGCCGGGCGGGCAACAAGAGCGAGACCGGCGGCAAGGCCGAGCTGTACGAGCTGTCTGCGGACGGCGAGGCTCCGGCGGTCGACCGGTTCCACGTCAAGGAGGTGGACGCGCGGCTGGAGGAGCTCGTCGGCCTGACGCGGGACCAGTTCATCCAGATCGTCATGCTGCCGCAGGGCGAGTTCCGCAAGCTGCTCACCTCCGACACGGAGAATAAGGAAGAGATCCTGCGGCGGCTGTTCGGCACGGAGCTGTACCGGCGGCTGGAGGAAAGCTTCGCCGCGCGCGCCCGCGAGCTGCGCGAGGCGGTCAAGGGCGACCGCCAGCGGCTGCTCTATATCGGCGAGCAGGCGCGGAGCGATCTGCCCGCGCGCGAGGAGAGCCGGCTCGCGGCCGTGCTGGCGCAGGAGCATGCTGGAGCGGCGCAGCTGCTGGACGGGCTGGCCGAGGAGGAGCGGCATTACGAGCAGGCGTGCCGCGAGCTGCTGGAGGAGCGGGAGCGGGCGCAGGCGGCCTGGGACGCGCAGCGGACGCGGCTCGCCGAGGCGGAGCGGATCAACGCGCGGCTGGGCGAGCGCGACGCGGCCCGCCGTCAGGCGGAGGCGCTGGAGGCGCGCGGCGGCGAGATGAGCGGGCTCGCCGCGCGGCTCGAGGCGGCCGAGCGGGCGGAGCGGCTCGCGCCGTACGACGAGCAGGCGCGCCGCGCCGCGGCCGAGACGGCCGCGCTGGAGCGCCGCCTGCGCGAGGCGGAGGAGGCGGCCGCGGAGGCGGCGCGCGAGCTCGAGGCGGCGGCCGCGGCGGCTGCGGCGGAGCAGGCGCGCGAGCCCGAGCGGCAGGCGGCCGGCCGCGAGCAGGAGCGGCTCGCGGGGCTGCTGCCGCTCGTGCGCACGCTCGGCGAGCGCCGGGCGGAGCTGGCGCGGCTGCGCGCCGAGGAGCGCAGCGTCGGCGCGGAGCTGGAGCGCGCCGGAGCCGCGCTGGACGCCGCGCGCGCCGAGCGCCGCGAGCGCCAGGGGCGGCTCGAGGAGCTGGAGCGGGCGACGGAGCCGCTGCCGCAGCTCGAGCGGCGGCTGGAGCAGCTGCTGCGCCGTCATGAGGCGCTGAAGGCGATGCTCGAGGCGAGCCGGCAGGCGGAGGCGCTGGAGCGCTCGCGGGACGAGCGCGAGCGCGCCGCGCTGGCGAGCCGCGAGGCGGCGGACCGGCTGGAGCAGCGCTGGATCGAGGGCCAGGCGGGACGCCTCGCCGAGCATCTGCATGACGGCAAGCCGTGCCCGGTGTGCGGCAGCGAGGCGCATCCGCGCAAGGCTTCGGCCGACGTCGAGCCGGTGCGCCGCGAGCAGCTGCAGGAGGCCAAGGCCGCGCTGCTGCATCTCGAGCGCGAGCTCGCCGCCGCGGCCGCGCAGGCCGCCGCGGCGCAGGAGCGCGTCGCCGAGGCCGAAGGGCGCCGAGCGGAGCTCGAGATCGGAGCCGAGCCGCTGGAGCGGCAGCTCGAGCAGACGCTCGAGGAGGGCCGCCGGGTGCGCAGCGAATGCCAGCGGCTGCAGGCGCTGCAGGCGGAGCGCGGCCCGCTGCGCGAAGCGCTGGCCGAGCTGGAGCGCCGGCTGGAGGCGCTGGAGGCGGAGCGCGAGCGGCTGCAGGCGCTGCGCCAGCCGCTCGCGCTTGATGCGGCGGCGCGGGAGGCGCGCTTGGAGGCGGAGCTGGCCGCGGTGCCGGAGCCGCTGCAGGACGCGGCGGAGCTGGAGCGCCGCCACGGAGCCGCCGCGCGACTGGAGGCGGCGCTTGCCGCCGCGCTGCGCGCCGCGCAGGAGCGCCATGCGCGCGCCGGCACGGCCGCGGCGGAGACGTCGGCGCGGCTCGCGGGGCTTGCGGAGCAGGCGCGCGAGGCGGAGCTCGCCGCCGCTGCGGCGGCCGAGCGGCTCGCGGCGGAGCTGGCCGCGGCCGGATTCGCCGCTGCGGACGAGTGGCGCGCGGCGCGCCTGGACGAGGCGCGGCGGGGCGAGGCCCGGCGGACGCTGGAGGCGTACCGCGCGGAGCTGGCCGCGCAGCGGCGGCTCGCCGACGAGCTGGAGCGCGAGCTCGCCGGACGCGAGCGCGCCGCGCTCGCGGAGCTGGCGGCGGAATCGCAGCGGCTCGGCGGCGAGCGGGAGGCGGCGGATGCCCGCTGGCGCGAGGCGGAACGCCGCCGCGGCCAGGCGCAGGCGCTCGGCGCGGCCGCGGCCGAAGCGGCGCGCCGCTGCGCCGCGACGGAGTCCGAGCTCGAGGAGGTCGCCGACCTGCACGAGATGCTCAAGGGCGACAACGCGCTCAAGATCTCGTTCGAGCGCTATATCCTGATCGAGTTCCTCGAGCAGATCCTGCATGCCGCCAACGAGCGGCTGCATGAGCTGTCGAGCGGCCAGTTCGTGCTGGAGCGCAGCGGCCGCCTCGAGGCGCGGGGGCGGCAGAGCGGCCTCGGCCTCGACGTCTACGACAGCTACACGGGCCAGAACCGCGACGTCAAGTCGCTGTCCGGCGGCGAGAAGTTCAACGCCTCGCTGGCGCTCGCGCTCGGCATGACCGACGTCATCCAGTCGAGCCGCGGCGGCGTCTCCATCGAGATGATGTTCATCGACGAGGGCTTCGGCTCGCTCGACGAGGAGTCGCTCGGCCGGGCGATCTCCGCGCTCGCCGACCTGCATGAGGCGGGCCGGCTGATCGGCGTCATTTCCCATGTGCAGGAGCTCAAGGACGCGTTCCCGGCCGTGCTGGAAGTGAGCAAGACCAAGGAAGGACACAGCAGCACGAGGCTGCTGCTCAAATAACGACGCCCGGAGGCGAGAGCCGCCGGAGGGAGGGAGCGGGCAAAAATGGCGCTGAGATTCATCATCGGACGGGCGGGCACGGGCAAGACGTTTGCCTGCATGGAGGAGATCCGCCGCGAGCTGGCGGCCGATCCGGCCGGTCCCCCGCTCGTGCTGCTGACTCCGGAGCAGGCGACGTTCCAGACGGAGTACGCGCTGTTCGGCAGCGGCATCCGCTCCAGCCTGCGGGCGCAGGTGCTCAGCTTCCGCCGGCTCGCCATGCGCGTCATGCAGGAAGCGGGCGGCGCGGCGCTCGTGCCGGTCGGAGAGAACGGCAAGAACATGCTGCTGCATAAGATCGTGCACCGGCTCTCGCCGCAGCTCCGCCTGTTCCAGGGTGGCAGCGGGCAGCAAGGCTTCATCGCCAAGATGGGCGAGCTGCTGACGGAATGGAAGCGCTACGGCGTCGATGCAGCCGCCGTGCGCGGCAGCCTGGGGTACGAGACAGGCGCGGAATCGGAGGGCTCTGCCGCCGAAGCGCGCGCCCGCGGCTCGCTGCTGGAGCGCAAGCTCCATGACCTGTCCCTCGTCTACGGCGAGCTGGAGCGGGAGCTGGCGGGACATTACATGGACGACGAGGACCATCTGACGCTGCTCGCCGACGGGTATGCCGACTGCGGCTCGATGCGCGGAGCGCGGTACTGGCTCGACGGCTTCAACGGCTTCACGGCCCGCGAGCTGGCCGCGGTCGGCGCGCTGCTGCGCCAGGCGGAGTCGGTCACCGTGACGCTCTGCCTGGACCGTCTCTACGGAGCCGAGGAGCGTCCGCATGAGCTCGATCTGTTCCACCCCGCCGCCGACGCCTGCATCCGCTTGACGCGGCTGGCGGCCGAGCTCGGAGTCGAGGTCGATTCCCCGCTCGTCCTGCCGCCGGCCGATGCGCCCCGCTATCGCCCGGGGGGGATGCTGGAGCATCTGAACCGGCATTTCGGCGGGCGCGTGCCGCTGCGCCGTGCGGGGGATCGGGATCGGCTCGCGGAGGACGCCGCCGAAATCGTCCTTCGTCCGTCCGCCTCGCGGCGGGCCGAGGTCGAGGCGGCCGCCCGCGACATGGTGCGCCAAGTGCGCGAGCGCGGCATGCGCTGGCGCGAGCTGGCCGTCGTCGTGCGGCAGACGGCGGACTACAGCGACATGATCCAGCAGGTGTTCGCCGACTACCGCATCCCGTTTTTCCTCGACGGCAGCCGCGACGTGCTCCATCATCCGCTCGTCGAGTTCATCCGCTCGGCGCTGGAGACGGCGCTGTACGGCTGGAAGCACGAGGCGGTGTTCCGCTGCGTCAAGACGGAGCTGCTGTTTCCGGAAGACGGCCGGCTCGACCGCGAGCGGTTCGACCGGCTGGAAAACTATGTGCTGGCGGCAGGCATCGAGGGCCGCAGCTGGAAAAGCCTGAAGCGCTGGCAGCCGCTTCGGACCGGCAGCGTCGAGGACGAGCCGTCTGAGGCCGGAGCCCGCCAGCGCGAGGAGTTCGAGGACGTGCTGCGCGCCCGCAGCGAGCTGATGCGGCCGCTGACGCGCTTCGAGCGCGCCATGGCCAAGGCGGAGACGGTGCGGGAGCGCTGCGAGGCGCTGTTCGACCTGCTCGACCGCTCCGGGACGGCCGACCGGCTGGAGCGGCGCGCGGAGCAGGAGCTGGCCGCCGGCCGGCCCGGCGCCGCCCGCGTTCACCGCCAAGTATGGGACGGCGTGCTCGGCCTGCTCGACCAGCTGGTGGAGCTGGCGGGCGAGGAGCCGATCCCGGCCGACCTGTTCGCCGGCATGGTGGAGACCGGCCTGGAGTCGATGAAGCTGTCGGCCGTGCCGCCGTCGCTCGATCAGGTCGTCGTCGGCGCGATGGACCGCGTCCGCAATGGGCGCGTGCGCGCCGCCTATATTCTGGGCGCGTCCGACGGCGTGCTGCCGATGCGCATCCAGGAGGACGGCCTGCTCACCGAGCGGGAGCGCGAGCAGCTCGCGGACGCGGGGCTGGAGATGGCCCCGGGCGTGCGCCGCCGCCTGCTTGACGAGCGCTTCCACATCTATCGCGCCTTCCTTGCGCCGTCCGAGCGGCTATGGGTGAGCTGGCCGCTTGCCGACGAAGAGGGCAAGGGACTGCATCCGTCCGAATACATCCGCCACCTGCAGACGCTGTTCCCCGGCCTGCCGGCGAATGCCGCGGCCGGAGCGCCGGACGCCTCCGCGGCGTCCGAGCGGCAGCTCGACTATCTCGAGCTGCCGCAGCGCGCCTTGTCCTATCTCGTGCCGAGGCTGCGCGAGTGGCTGGACGGAGGCGAGCTCGCTCCGCTTTGGCAGGACGTGTACAACTGGTTCGCGGCGCGGCCGGACTGGCAGGGCCGGCTGACGGCGATGACAGGCGCGCTCGGCTACGACAACCAGGTCGTCCGGCTTGGCCGCGGCTTGGCCGACCGGCTCTACGGCGGGCAGCTGACGACGAGCGTGTCGCGGATGGAGCGCTTCGTCTCGTGCCCGTTCCAGCATTTCGCCGCGCACGGCTTGAAGCTCAAGGAGCGCCGTCTCTACCGGCTGGGCGCGCCGGACATGGGCCAGCTGTTCCATGCGGCGCTCACCAAGGTCGCGACGGAGCTCGGCGAGGGCTGGGGCCGCGCCGGCGAGGCGCGCATCCGCGAGACCGCCTCCCAGGCGGTCGACGAGCTCGTGCCGCGCCTGCAGTCGGAGATTCTGCTGAGCAGCAGCCGCTACCGCTACATCGCCGGCAAGCTCAAGGCGGTCGTCTCGCGCGCGGCGGTCGTGCTCGGCGAGCATGCCCGCCGCGCGGACTTCCAGCCCGTCGGGCTGGAGGTCCAGTTCGGGCCGGGCGGCGAGCTGCCGCCGCTCGACATCGAGCTCCCCGACGGCAGCGGCTCGATCACGCTGGTCGGGCGCATCGACCGCGTCGATGCCGCCCGTTCGGACAAAGGGCTGCTGCTGCGCGTGCTGGACTACAAGTCGAGCGCGACGCAGCTGCGGCTCGAGGAGGTGGCGAGCGGCCTATCGCTGCAGATGCTCGCCTATCTGGACGTGCTGCTGACCCATGCCGAGAGCTGGCTCGGAGAGCCGGCGCATCCGGCCGGCGTGCTCTATTTCCACGTGCAGAACCCGGTGCTCAGCGTGCCGGCGGGCCTAGGGGCGGAGGAGGCGGCCGCGATGCTGCTCAAGCGCTTCAAGATGCGCGGCCTGCTGCTCGACGACGCCGATACGGTCCGCATGATGGACGCCGGGCTGGAAGGGCGCTCGGACCTGCTGCCGGCCGGCTTCCGCAAGGACGGCGGCTTTCTGTCCGACTCCTCGGTCGCGAGCGGACGCCAGTGGGAGCTGCTCCGGCGCTCGGTCCGCCGCACGATCGGCGGCATCGGCCAGTCGGTCAAGGACGGCGAGATCGCGATCCGGCCGTACCGGCTCGGCGCCAAGACGCCATGCCAGTTTTGCGCGTACAAGCCGGTCTGCCAGTTCGATCCGCTCAACGAAGGCAACGAGTATTTGAAGCTGCCCGCGCCGGGCAAGGAGGAGTTCTGGACGTCGCTGGAGGAGCTCGCCGAGGCGCAGGCGGAGCCTGCAGCCGGGGCCGAGAACCCGCCGCGGCTTCTGCCTGCGGGCGAGGACGGAACGCAGGACAAGCACAGGAAGGATGGAGCCGGAGACGGGACCTTCCATTGGGAGAGGAGAGAGGACGATGAGCGCAGCCGATGACCGGGCGGCCGAAAGAGCCGGGGACGACACGATCGTCGGATCGACAGGCGATCCGACAGGCGAAACGGTAGTCGGACGGAAAGTCGGACCGGAAGTCGGACCGAAGGTCGGACCGAAAGTCGGTCCGGCTGGCGAACCGATGGACGAAACGATCGTCGGTCCGGCAGGCCGAGCATCGGACGAAGCGCGTCCCGAGGCGCTGGACGCGCCGCCGCCCAAGCCCGCCGGCTCGCGCTGGACGGACGACCAGTGGGCGGCGGTGACGGCGCGCGGCGGGGACGTGCTCGTTGCCGCCGCGGCCGGGTCCGGCAAGACGGCCGTGCTCGTGGAGCGGATCATTACCATGATCTCCGAGGATACGGATGTCGACCAGCTGCTCGTGGCGACGTTCACCAAGGCCGCGGCCGCCGAGATGAAGGAGCGGATCCGCGCCGCGCTGGAGGCGGCGCTCGAGCTCGAGCCGGAGTCGGAGCATCTGCGGCGGCAGCTCGCGCTGCTCGGGCGGGCGTCGATCACGACGCTGCACTCGTTCTGCCTCGACGTCATCCGCCGCTACTACCCGATGATCGGGCTCGATCCCGGCTTCCGCGTCGCCAACGAGACCGAGGGCGAACTGCTGCGGCTGGAGGTGCTGGACGAGCTGTTCGAGGAGCGCTATGCCGCTTCGGACAACGACGGCGGCCTCTTTCTCGAGCTGGCCGACCGCTACGGCGGCGAAAAGAGCGACGAGCCGCTGTATCGGCTCGTCCAGCAGCTGTATGAGTTTTCGCGCTCGCAGCCGTGGCCGGACGACTGGCTGCGCGGCATGGCGGCCGCGTTCCGCGTGGAGGAGCCGTCCGATCTGGAGGCTACGCCTTGGCTGGCGGCGCTCTCCGCGGATTTGCGGCTCAGCCTCGAGGGGGCGGAGGCCGCCCTGTCGGAGGCGCTCGAGCTGGCCGGGGCGCCGGGAGGGCCGATGGCTTACGCCGACACGCTGCGGGAGGATCTGAGCCTCGTCTCGTCCATCCGGGAGTCCGTGCTGACCCGTCCTTGGGACGAATGGCGGGACGCCTGGCAGCTGGCCGGATCGTTCGGCCGGCTGAAGGCCGCGCGCGCGTCCCAGGATGCCGATCCGCTCCTGCAGGAGCGGGCCAAGGAGCTGCGCGCGGAGGCCAAGGGCATCGTGGAGGAGCTCGGCAAGGAGCTGTTCAGCCGGCCGGCCGCCGACTACGTCCGCGAGCTGCGGGAGCTCGCGCCGCTGCTCGAGACGCTGGCGGAGCTCGTCATCGAGTTCGACCGGCGCTACCGGGACGCCAAGCGCCGCAAGGGACTGCTCGACTTCGGCGACCTCGAGCACTACTGCCTGGCGATTTTGCGCGGGGAAGGCTCCTCGCCGGAGCGGGCCGTCCCATCGGCGGCCGCCCTGGACTACCGCAGGCAGTTTCGCGAGGTGCTGCTGGACGAATACCAGGATACGAACCGCGTGCAGGAATCGATCGTCGAGCTGCTGACCGGCTCCCCCGCGGATCCGCCGGAGGAGAGAGGCGGGCGGCGCTTCATGGTCGGCGACGTCAAGCAGAGCATCTACCGCTTCCGCCTGGCGGAGCCGGATCTGTTCCTGGCCAAATACCGCCGCTTCGGGCACGGGGACGCGGAGGCCGGCCGGCGCATCGACCTGGCCCGCAACTTCCGCAGCCGCTCCGAGGTGGTGGACGGCGTGAACGCCGTCTTTCGCGCGCTCATGCGGGAGTCGGTCGCCGAGATGGACTACGACCGCTCCGCCGAGCTCGTGCTCGGCGCCTCCTATCCCGAGCCGGAGCCGCGGGACGCGTTCGCAGTCGAGCTGGCGCTGATCGACCGCGAGCGCGGCGCGGCCGCCGCCGAAGCTCCCGCCGCGGCGGAAGGCTCGGACGGCGCCGAGGCCGGCCAGCGGGAAGAAGCGGCCGACCTGCAGACGGCCCAGCTCGAGGCGCGCTACATCGCCCGCCGCCTGCTGGACCTGCATGCCCGCAGCTATGCGGTGCATGACGGACGCGGCGGCAGCCGGCCGATGGCGTGGCGGGATGTCGTCATCCTGCTGCGCGCGACCAAGTCGTGGGCGCCCGTGCTCATGGAGGAGCTGCAGGCGGCGGGCATCCCGGCGTACGCCGAGCTCGGCAGCGGCTATTTCGACGCCGTCGAGGTCGACGTCATGCTGTCGGCGCTGCGCGTGACGGACAATCCGTTCCAGGACATTCCGCTCGCCGGCATCCTCCGCTCGCCGATGTTCGGGCTGACGGCCGAGGAGCTGGCGCTGATCCGCATCGTCGGCGGCTCAGGGCCGTATTATGAAGCGGCCGTCCGAACGGCCGACCATCTGCTCGCGCCGCAGGAGCTGCGCGCCAAGCTGTCGGCTTTCCTCGGGAAGCTCGACGAATGGCGCGACGCGGCGCGCCAGGGCAGCCTGGCCGACCTGATCTGGCGGATCTACAGCGAGACGGGGTATTATGACTGGGCAGGCGGATTGCCGGCCGGAGCGCAGCGGCAGGCCAACCTGCGCGCCCTGCACGAGCGGGCCCGCCAGTTCGAGGCCGGCACCGCGCGCGGCCTGTTCCGCTTCCTCCGCTTCATGGACCGGATGCGGGAGAACGGCGGCGACCTCGGCACGGCAGGCGCGCTCGGAGAGGGCGAGGACGTCGTGCGCATCATGAGCATCCACAAGAGCAAGGGACTGGAGTTCCCGATCGTATTCGTGGCGGGCCTCGGCAAGAAGTTCAACCAGCAGGATGTGAGCTCTCCGTTCCTGCTGCACAAGGAGCTCGGCTTCGGACCGAAGTTCGTCGATCCCGAGCTGCGGCTCAGCTACCCGACGCTGCCTTGCCTGGCGATCCGCCGCCGGATGCGGATGGAGATGCAGGCGGAGGAGCTGAGGGTGCTCTATGTCGCGCTGACGCGGCCCAAAGAAAAGCTCGTTCTCGTCGGCACGGTCGACGACGCCGTCCGGCAGACGGAGCGCTGGAACGCTTCTCTCGGCGAGAGCGGCGTCTTGTCGGACTACCGGATCGCCGCCGCCCGCCGCTTCCTCGACTGGCTCGGACCGCTTGCCGGCTTCGCCTCTAGCGAGCATTCGGACGAGCGGTCCGACGGTCAGGCGCCGCCGGCTCCGGCCGCGCCGGTCGAGCTGACGGGAGCGCGCGCGGAGCCGATTCCCGCCTCCGGCGCCGTTCCTTCTCCGGCCTCGCGTCCCGAAGCGTCTTTCGCCAGCTGGAAAAAGGGCATCCTGCCCTACTACGTCCTCGGGGGCCAGGCTGCCGCCGGCGCGGAGCCGGCCGCGGCGCCCGATCGGACGAAGGAACGGCAGGCGGCGCTGCATGCGGTGCCGCTCGCGCCGGGAGGCTGGGAGCGCGAGGTGGAGAGGCGCCTGTCCTGGAGCTATCCTCATGCCGAGGCGTCTCGGGTCGCGGCCAAAACCTCCGTCACCGAGCTCAAGCGCCTTCGCGGCGATGCCGCAAGAGGCGAGGACGCGGTTCCGATGGACAGCGGTCCGTTCGTCGAGCCTGTCGGCCGCATGGCGGCAGGCCGCGCTCCAGCTGGGGCCGCATCCGCCGCAGGCGCAGGCGCTGCGCCGCTGCGCTCCGCCCCGACGGGCGAAGAGGCCGCGCTGCGCCTGCGGCGGCCGAAGTTCATGGAGCAGCGCGGGATGACCGCCGCCGACAAAGGCACCGCCGTGCATACGCTGCTGCAGCATGTGCCGCTGGACGGACCGCTGCCGGACGGGGCGGTCGAGGCTGCGCTGGCGCGGCTCGTGCGGAAGCGCATCCTGACGGAGGAGCAGGCCGGGGCGGCCGACGTCGAGGCGGCCAAGGCCTTTTTCGCCGGGCCGCTCGGGCAGCGGCTGCTCGCCGCGGAGCGCGTCTGGCGGGAGCTGCCGTTCAGCTGCCTGCTGCCGGCGCGGGAGGCGTTCCCGGACGCCGGCCTGGAAGCCGCCGGCGAGCCGGTGCTCCTCCAGGGCGTCATCGACTGCCTGTTCGAGGAGGCCGGCCGGCTCGTGCTGTGCGACTTCAAGAGCGACCGCGTGCCCTCCGGCGATTACGAGCGGGCGGCGGACAAGCATCGCTTCCAGCTGGAGCTGTACCGCAAGGCCGTCGAGCAGGCGCTCGGCCGGCCCGTCGCCGAAGTCCACGTCTATTTTCTTCGGGGCCGTCAGGCGGTCCGCATGGAACTCGACTAAGAAAGGAACGATCCTGTGAAGCAAGAGCCTCAACCGAAACGCAGCATGACGACAGCCGTGCTTTTCATCCTGCTGACGATGAGCCTGGTCGGCAACGTCTTCCTATTCGCGCATTATCTGCAAGAGCAGCAGCAGGAGCGGGCAGAGCAAGGTGAGCAGGCCTTCCTCCTCTGGAAGGAGACGAAGGAAGAGCTGGACAAGGCGATCCAGGCATTCGGCAAGCTTAAGGAAGGCGCGGCTCCGGAAAAGGAGCGAGTCTCCCTGTTGCTTGGACTCGGACCGGACGGCGCCGGGCAAGGCCTGGGCGACATCCCGCTCGACAAGCTGTTCGAGACCGCGCGCAGCCGTTCGGCGGATTGGCCGGACAGCGCAGGCAAGGACGCCGCGGAATTTGTCCAGCTCATGAAAAAGACGGCTCTCGAAGGGTCGGCGGACGAGCTGCAGAAAATGGCCGGCGCTCTCGCCGAGTTGAAGCAGCTCGCGGATTCGGTCGACACCTCGATCGGCTCGCGCGAGCGCTACCTGACGCTGCTTGCCGACAAGAGCTGGCCGGATGCCGCCCGCCGGATGGCGGACGCCGTGGACGGGTACAAGTAGGAGACGGCCGAAGGAATCAGGCCGACGGGGGCGGGGCGGCAGGCGCCGGCCGGATGCGTGTTTTGGAGGCGGGACCTCCGCCTTCCTTTTTTTTGCGGCGCGCGATAGCGGGCGATTAACCAATCGCCCATAGGCGGCATAGGATAGGGCAGAACGAATGTTGAGGAGATGGTAACCGACAATGGAACCGACGAATCCGACAGCTGTTGCCCCTGCGCCTGTGCCGGCAAAGACGCCTACGGCCGTGAAGCCTACGGCCCCGATGCCGATCAAGGCTCCGACCGCCGCCATGCCGGTCGCGCCGCCCGAGCCGGTCATGCCGGTCGCGCCGGTCGCGCCGAGCCAGACGACGATCAAGAATACGGTCGTCGTGGTCATGGAAAAGCCGGAGATGAAGCATTTCTGCGACAACCACAAGCATCGCTACGTGCTCGCCCATACGAAAGACGGCTGGTGCGTCGACGGCTTCATCGAGCACTATGACGACGAGTACGTCTGTATCGCCGTTCCTTGCGGCATGAACGAGATCGACCCTCGCGCCTTTGTCGGCGGTCCCGGCTTCGGTCCTGGCTTCGGTCCCGGCTTCGGCCCCTATCCGCCGCTTTATCCGTACCCTTATTATCCGCGCCGCCGCTTCGCCCGCGCCGTGTTCCCGCTTGCTGCGCTGGCCGGCCTGACGCTGCTGCCGTTCCTGTAAGCCGCCCTTGCCGCCATGCGGCCCCGGACGGCCCGGATGCCGCTCCCCGGCACGCATCCGCGGCATCGTCCGCCGCCGGCCGCCATGAGCCGCGAGCCGCGGCCGAAGCCCGCCTCATCCATGCCCTTTGCGGCCGGATGGGGCTTTTTCGTTCGCGTTAGACGAACCGTGCGGAATCGGCTACAATAAGGAAAGCAAGGACAGGAGAAAAGGAGCTGGCGGGAGCTGTGAGCGATTGTGTTTTCTGCAAGATCGTCGAAGGATCCATTCCCTCGGCCAAAGTGTTCGAGAACGAGAGCGTGCTGGCGTTCCGGGATATCGCGCCTGCGGCGCCCGTACATATCCTCGTCATTCCGAAGCGCCATCTTTCCACGATGAACGATGCGGCTCCCGAGGACGCCGCCCTGCTGGGAGAGCTGCTGCTCGTCGCCCAGAAGCTGGCCGCGCAGGAGGGCATCGCCGAGTCCGGATACCGTCTCATCAACAACTGCAATTCCGACGGAGGGCAGACCGCCTACCACCTGCATGTGCATCTACTGGGAGGACGTCCTCTCGGCGCGCTTGTCGAAGGCCATACGAGTTGACACTGGCTCTTTCATTGAACTATAATTAAATTTGATTAGCCGTGTTCATCTTCTGGACCGTCTGTTTCGGAGGGAGGGATAACAAGTGTCTGAAACGAAAGTTCGCAAAAATGAGACCATCGATGCTGCACTCCGCCGCTTCAAGCGCACCATTGCTAAGGACGGCGTCCTGGCTGAGGTGAAGAAACGCAAGCATTACGAGAAGCCGAGCGTTAAGCGCAAGAAGAAATCCGAGGCTGCGCGCAAGAGAAAGTTTTAGGAGGATCCTTCCGAAATGAACCTTAGCCAAAGATTGGACGACGACATGAAGCAAGCCATGAGGGACAAGGACAAGTTCCGCTTGACCACGATCCGCATGGTGCGCGCAGCTGTGAAGAACCAAGAGATCGACCTGAAGCGTCCGCTTGAGGACGGCGAGGTTCTTGACATCGTCAGTCGCGAGATCAAACAGCGCAAAGATTCCCTCCAAGAATTTCAAAAAGCCGGCCGCGACGATCTTGTAAAAGATGTCGCAGCAGAAATTGATATTATTAGTGTCTACCTTCCCTCACAGCTGACCGAAGAAGAGATCAAAGCAATTGTAGAGCAGACGATCCAGGAAACCGGTGCTTCTTCCAAGGCCGACATGGGCAAAGTGATGAGCGCTCTCATGCCGAAAGTGAAGGGACGCGCCGACGGTAAGCTAGTAAACCAAACGGTACAGCAATTTCTGCCATAATCTCGGACCACAACAACACTCCCCTAGGGGAGTGTTTTTTGGCTTTTCGGCTGAATGGCGCCGCATAGGGCAAAATAGTCGAAACGAATCGGCTCCTCGCCCGTATCTAAGAAGGAGTTATTGCTTCACCACTGAATTAGTTAGGGACGAGAATGCATCAAGGGGGTGTGCCATCTGAGAAGCAAAATAAGGATCGCGGCTGCAGGAGCCGCGCTGTTCGGCCTGTCGGCAGCGGCTTCCGCCTCGGCCGCAGGCGCGGGGGGAGCCGGGGACGGAACCGTCTGGCTCGCCGACCCGTACGTCGCGACGCTGCTGCTGTTCGCCGGCTTCGCCGGCACGATGCTCGCGCTGCTGCTGTCGGGCTTCGCGGCCCCGGGACTGATCGGCATCGTCGGCTTCGGCCTGTTTTTCCTCGGCGGACATCAGGCCGGCTACAGCGACGGCATGGACGTCTTCTTCTTCGTCCTCGGCATCGTGCTGCTCGTGCTGGAGCTGCTCGTGCCGAGCTTCGGCATCCTCGGCATCTTGGGAGCGGCCGCGCTCGTCCGGGCGATCCTGTTCAGCTTCGAGGACACGGCGACGGCGACGATCGCCATGCTGTCGGCGTTCGCCGCGGCCGTCATTGTCGTCGTCCTGATCGCCCGCCGCTTCAAGGAACGGGGCATCTGGAACCGCTTCGTCTTGAGAGAACGACTGACGAGCGAAGAAGGCTTCGTCCCGTCGTCGTCCAAGTCGAGCCTGCTCGGCCAGGCGGGCACGACGGTGACGCCGCTGCGTCCGGCCGGCATCGTCGATATCGGCGGAGAGCGCATCGATGTCGTCACGGCGGGAGAGTTCATCGCCCAGCACGCCCGGGTCGTCGTCTCGCGGGTCGAGGGCACGCGCGTCATCGTCAAGGAAATCCACTAACAGAGGAGTCGATTCAATGGGTATGGAATTTGCAGGTGTCGGATACGTCGTCGCCGCGATCGTCGCGGTCATCCTGATCGCGGTCTTTCTGAGCTTCTTCCCGATCATGCTCTGGATCTCGGCTCTCGCCTCGGGCGTGCGCATCGGCATCATCACGCTCGTCGCTATGCGGCTGCGGCGCGTAACGCCGAGCCGCATCGTCAATCCGATGATCAAGGCGACCAAGGCCGGCCTCGGCCTGTCGATCAACCAGCTGGAAAGCCACTATCTCGCGGGCGGCAACGTCGACCGCGTCGTCAATGCCCTGATCGCCGCCCAGCGCGCGAACATCGAGCTGGAATTCGCCCGCGCCGCGGCGATCGACCTCGCCGGCCGCGACGTGCTCCTGGCCGTGCAGATGAGCGTCAATCCGAAAGTGATCGAGACGCCGACCGTCGCCGCCGTCGCCAAAGACGGCATCGAAGTGAAGGTCAAGGCTCGCGTCACGGTCCGCGCCAACATCGAGCGGCTCGTCGGCGGCGCCGGCGAGGAGACGATCATCGCCCGTGTCGGCGAGGGCATCGTCACGACGGTCGGCTCGTCGAACTCGCATAAGGACGTCCTGGAAAACCCGGACCTGATCTCCCGCACGGTGCTCGGCAAAGGTCTGGATGCCGGCACGGCGTTCGAAATTCTGTCGATCGATATCGCGGACGTGGACGTAGGCAAGAACATCGGCGCCAATCTGCAGACCGAGCAAGCCGAGGCCGACAAGCGCATCGCCCAAGCAAAAGCCGAGGAGCGCCGCGCGATGGCCGTCGCCCAGGAGCAGGAGATGAGGGCGCGCGTCGTCGAGATGAGAGCCCGCGTCGTCGAATCGGAATCCCAGGTTCCGCTTGCGATGGCCGACGCGCTCAAATCCGGCAAGCTCGGCGTGATGGATTACATGAACCTCAAAAACGTCGAGGCGGACACCCAGATGCGGAGCAGCATCGCCAAGCCGGAAGGCCAGGCGAACGACAATAAGAACGGGGGCTGAACCGGCGCTCCCGAGCCGCATCGCAGGAGGTGAGCCGCGGCCATGCCCAACCCGATTCAACTGCTGATCAACTTTCTGCTCGACCATATCTTTTTTGTCTTCATCATTGCCGGCGCGATCTGGTCGGTCCTCGGCAAGCTGTTCAAGTCGGCGTCGCAGCAGCAGCCGGGCCGTCCTGCAAGCCGTCCGCCGGGGCGCATGCCGGATTTCGGCGGCGGCGGCCTCGACCCACGTCCGCAGCGTCCTGTCCCGGCTCCGCCGTCAAGGTCCGAGCGCGAGCCGGCCCCGCGAAGGGCGGAGACGGTTCGTCCTCCGGCCGTCCGTCAAGACCAGGCGGGGCCGATGGGCCGCACGGCAGAGCATGGACGCTCTCCCTTCGAGGCGGAGCCGGAAGGAACGAGCGGCGGCGAGGGCCGCTCGCTGGAATGGCGGGAGGAGCCGGCGCGAAGTCCGTTCCGGCCGCCTGAGAGAAGGATGGCGATGGAGCGGCCGGCCGGCGAGGACCCGGGTGAGTTCTGGGAAAAGTCGGCTTCCGATGCGATCGCCGAATCTCTGCCTTCGCATCCCGCTGCCGTCGGCAGCAAGCTGCCTCGAGCCGGCAGCGTGAGCGGAGACGATCTGCGCCAGGCTGTGCTCTGGGCAGAGATCCTCGGACCGCCCCGCTCGCGCGGCGGCGGCCGCCGCTAGGGCCCTGACCGAATGACTGTCCCGCTTTGCTAGAGCCGCTTCGACCGCCTTCCCGGCGGCGGAGCGGCTTTTTGCCATGCGCCGCCGGCGCCTCGGGGCCGCCGCAGCTCCTGGCCGTGCGCCGCTTGCCGTTCATAATCGCCCTTTTCGAGGCATAAGTATGGATAGATAAGCTCGATCAAAAGGGAGGGCGGACGCCTCGATGGGCAAGCTGAACCGCAAGCTGCGCAAATGGACCGCCGACATGCTGGACCTTCCTCAGGATGTAGCCTACGACCTGCCCCGCATGACGATGATCGGCGACCGGCAGCTTTATATCGAGAACCATCGGGGAGTGCTGCATTTCTCGTCGCATCAGCTGCGGCTCCAGCTGAGCCATGGCGTGCTCGAGGTGAGCGGCGCGGATCTGGTCATCCGCACGATCTGGACCGAGGAAGTGTTCGTCGAAGGCAAGATCGAATCGATACACCTGATGGACAGGGAGGGGCAGCGATGAAGGAAGGCTGGCTGCAGAGGATGAAAGGAATCGTCACGGTGCAGGTCCGCGGCGGAGAGCCGGAGGCGCTCGTGAACGGCGCGCTTCAGGACGGGCTCTCGCTCTGGTCCATCCGCCGGACGAGCCCGGAGCATATGGTGTTCTCTCTGACGGTGCCGGATTTCTTCCGGCTGCGCCCGTACTTGCGCCGGACAGGCTGCCGCATTCACGTGACGCGCCGGGAAGGCCTGCCGTTCTGGCTGCGCAAAGCCCGGAAGCGCAAGTTTTTCCTAGGCGGCATCGCGCTCTTTTTCGTCGCCATGTACTTGCTGTCCTCGCTGCTCTGGAACATCGAGGTCCGCGGCAACAAGGCGATCCGTACGGAAGATCTGCTCGCGGCGGCCAAGGCGGAGGGCGTGCATCCTTTCCAATGGGAATGGAAGCTGCCCGAGCCGTCGGATCTGGCCAAGCGGCTGGCGCAGCGGCTGCCGGACGCGGCCTGGATCGGCGTGGAGAAAAAAGGGACGAGGCTGATCATCCAGGTCGTCGAGACGAAAAAGCCGGCCGTGCGCGCGCCGCGGAATACGAGGCATCTGATCGCCTCCGCCGACGCCGTCGTCACCCGCATCATCGCGGACAAGGGGCGGCCGGTCGTGCATGTGAACAGCCGGGTGAAAAAGGGCCAGACGCTCATCTCCGGCACGATCGGCGAGGGGGCCAACACGGCGACGGTCGTGGCGGACGGAGAGGTGCGCGGGCTGGTGTGGTACGAGTATGACGTCGTGTCGCCGCTTGAGCGCACGGCGAACGTATATACGGGCGAGACGAAGACGAAATGGTCGCTCGTGCTGTTCGGACGGGCGCTTCAGCTGACCGGCTACGGCAAGGATCCGTTCTCGGCCTCCCAGACGAGGGAGCAGCTGCAGCAGCTCGGCTGGCGCGGCTGGGAGCTGCCGGTCGGCCGGCTCAAGGAGACGGTGATGGAGCTGCGGCAGGAGCGGAGGCAGCTCGGCCGCGAGGAAGCGGTGGAGAGCGGACTGCTTCAGGCGCGAGCCGACGTCCTGTCGAAAGCCGGCGCGGATGCCGTCGTGAAGGAGCAAAAAATTTTGCATGAGAAGACGGACAATGGTAAAGTTTATATGAAAGTTCTGTTGGAAGTGGATCAGTCTATCGTCAAGGAAATGCCACTAGTTCAGATGCAAGGAGAATGAGGAACGTTTGCCGACAGAGACGAGAACCGTAAAGATTGCACTGGACAACGCCGCGGAGGGACTGGCCCTGTTCGGCCCCCGCGACCACTACTTGAGGCTGATCGAGGAGCAGACGGAGTCGACGATCCGCTCGCGCGAGGCCGAGATCGTCATCACCGGCCCCGAGGCCGACGTCGCCTCGCTCGAGCAGCTGTACACCGTGCTGCTGCAGCTCGTGCGCGGCGGCTACACGCCGTCCGAGCGGGACATTCAGTACGCGTTCGATCTGTCCCACACGCTGGAGGCCGACCAGCTGCTCGACCTGTTCAAGATGGAGCTGACGTCGACGTTCCGCGGCAAGCCGATCCGGGTGAAGACGATCGGGCAGCGGCATTACGTCAAGACCGTCAAGGCCAAGGACATCGTGTTCGGCATCGGACCGGCGGGCACCGGCAAGACCTACCTCGCCGTCGTCATGGCCGTCGCCGCCCTCAAGGAAGGCGCAGTCAAGAAGATCCTGCTGACGCGTCCTGCCGTCGAGGCGGGAGAGAGCCTCGGCTTCCTCCCCGGAGACCTTCAGGAAAAGGTCGACCCCTATTTGCGGCCGCTCTACGACGCCCTGCATGACGTGCTTGGCCCGGAAGCGACGGCCAAGGCATTCGAACGAGGGATCATCGAGATCGCGCCGCTCGCGTATATGAGGGGGCGGACGCTGGACGATTCCTATATCATTCTCGACGAGGCTCAAAATACGACGCCGGAGCAGATGAAGATGTTCCTGACGAGGCTCGGCTTCGGCTCCAAGATGATCGTGACCGGCGACGTGACCCAGATCGACCTGCCGCGGGGCAAGAAGTCGGGCCTGCGGGAAGCGCAGCGGATTCTCGCCGGCATTCCCGAAATCGGATTCATCCTGTTCACCGAAGCCGATGTCGTCCGCCACTCGCTGGTTCAGAAAATCATTCTCGCTTATAATGAGGATGCCGAAAACCAAGCATAGAGAGGATGGTTGCCTGCATGGACCGGAAGAGCGCCGAGACTCGGAACGCGGCCGAACAGCCTTCATGGGCAGCCAGCTGGAAGCAGAGCACGGGCATCCGCCTGTCGCTCTGCGTTTTGTTCGTGCTGCTGTTCTATCTCAACCTTTCGCCGCATCTCATCCCCCAGACCTACAACATCACGCTCGGCGAGGAGAGCGACCGGGACATCATCGCATCCAAAAGCTTGGAGGACAAGATCGCTACCGCCAAAGCGCAGGAGCTGGCGGCCGAATCGGTGGAGCCGATCTCCAGCTCGCTGCCGCTCAAGCCTGAAGCGATTCTGAACCGCGTCTTCAACCGCATCGAGGTGCTCAATCAGGACGAGGGCGTCAGCACGAGCGACAAGATCGAGATCTATCGCGGCGATATCCCCGGTTATTACAATGAATACATCGACGAGTTCGTGCGGACGAACTCCGGCAAGCCGGATGTCAGCGAGGCGCTGCTGGAGGAGATGTCCCGCGTCGCCAAGAGCCAGAGTTATGCCGTGCCGGCGGAGGTGTTCTACAAGCTGCCGGCGCTGACGGCGGCCCAGGTGGCGGAGATGCGGCAGGTGGCCGTCAACGTCGCCCGCAAGCTGTCGGCGGACTCCATCCGCGAGGCGGAGACGTCCCGCGCCAAGGTGGCGGAGCTCGTCAACGCGAGCTCGCTGACGCAGCGGACGACGCGCGAGGTCGTGCAGGAGCTGGCGCGCATGTCGCTCATGCCCAACAAGTTCCTCGACACGGCCGCGACGGAAGAAGCGCGGGAGCTCGCCCGCCAGAATACGACGCCGGTCATCATCAAGGAAGGCGGCGTCATCGTCAAGAAGGGCGAGATCGTCACGCAGGAGAAGCTGGACATGCTCGCCGGTGCCGGCCTGCTCGGCGGCCAGCGCAGCTATTGGCCGCAGCTCGGCCTGCTGCTGACGAGCCTGCTGTTCCTGCTCGTGCTGATGGTCTACCTGTACCAAAGCGGCCGGATCGGCGGCGTCAAGCCGCGCTACAACAACATGCATCTGTTCATGCTGTGGCTGATCCTGTTCCTCGACCTGGCGCTCATGCAGGCGACGGCGCTGGCGCAGTCGCCGACGATGCCGTATGTCGGCTATCTCGCTCCGGCGGCAGTCGGCACGATGCTCATCACGCTGCTGCTGGACAAGCATCTGGCGATCGTCAGCTCGTTCGTGTTCGCGATCATGGGCAGCATCATCTTCAACCATGACGTGAGCCTGATCTTCGACTTCCGCTACGGCTTCGTCATCTGCGTCGTCTCGTTCAGCGCCATCTTCACCGTGCACCGGGCGAGCCAGCGCTCGACGATCCTCAAGGCGGGCATCATGGCGAGCCTGTTCGGCGCCGTCACCGTGCTGGCGCTGCTGCTGCTCGGCGACCTGCCGGAGCGCCAGGAGCTGCTCTACTCGATCGGCTTCGCCTTCGGCAGCGGACTGATCACCGCCGTGCTCGTCATCGGCCTGATGCCGTTCTTCGAGCTCAGCTTCGGCATCCTGTCGGCGCTCAAGCTCGTGGAGCTGTCCAACCCGAACCATCCGCTGCTGCGCAAGCTGCTGACGGAGACGCCGGGCACATACCATCACAGCGTGATGGTCGGCAACCTGTCGGAGGCGGCGGCCGAGGCGATCGGCGCGGACGGGCTGCTGTGCCGGGTCGGCTCCTACTACCACGACATCGGCAAGACGAAGCGGCCCGGCTATTTCATCGAGAACCAGAGCGGCGAGAATCCGCATGACAGCATCGATCCGAAGCTGAGCAAGTCGATCATCGTGGCCCATGCCCGCGACGGGGTGGAGATGCTCAAGCAGCACGGCATCCCGAAGCCGCTGCGCGACATCGCGGAGCAGCATCACGGAACGACTTCGCTCAAGTTCTTCTACTTCAAGGCGGTCAAGCAGGCGGAAGCCGAGGGAGCCGAGCCGGACTTCGTCGAGGACGACTTCCGCTATCCGGGGCCCAAGGCGCAGTCCAAGGAAGCGGCGATCGTCGGCATCGCCGATTGCGTCGAGGCGGCAGTCCGCAGCCTGCGCAGCCCGACGATGGAGAACGTCGAGTCGATGATCCAGAAGATCATCAAAAGCCGTCTGGACGACGGCCAGTTCAATGAGTGCGACCTGACGCTCAAGGAGCTGGACAAGATCGGCCAGACGCTGAAGGAAGCCGTCATCGGCATCTTCCATTCCCGGATCGAATATCCGGAAGAGGTCAAACCAAAGGAGAAGCTGGCATGAGCGTGACGATGGATTGGAGCAATGAGCAGGACGCGGTCGAAATTCCCGTGGAGTGGGGGAAGCGGCTCGAACGGCTGCTGGAGCTGGCGGCGCGAGCCGAAGGCATCGAGGACGGAGAGGTGGCGGTGACGTTTGTCGACGACGCGCGCATCCATGAGCTGAACCGCGACTATCGCGGCATCGACCGGCCGACCGACGTGCTCAGCTTCGCAATGCAGGAAGACGGCGAGGACGAGCTCGGCATCGTGTACGAGGTCGAGGACGAGGCCGACGAGCTGCCGGTCAGCGAGCCGCTCGGCGACATCATCATCTCCGTCGAGACGGCGGTCCGCCAGGCGGAAGAATACGGCCACTCGCTGGAGCGGGAGCTCGGCTTCCTGTTCGTGCACGGCTTCCTGCACCTGATCGGCTACGATCATCAGGATGCCGAGGCCGAAGCCGTCATGACGGCCAAGCAGGAGGCCGTCCTGCAGCAGGCCGGCTTGACGCGGGAATAGGGCGGCCGCCATGGCAAGGCCGTTCCGCGACAGCTTGGCGGACGCATGCGCCGGCATCGCCGCCTCGATCCGCAGCGAGCGCAACCTGCGCGTCCATCTGGCCGCCGCCACGGCCGCCATCGTCATAGCCGCCTGGCTGCGCATCGGTCCGCTGGAATGGGCGGCGATTTTGCTGGCGATCGCGCTCGTGCTGGCGGCCGAGCTGCTGAACACCGCCGTCGAACGGGCGGTGGATCTCGCAGCCGGCGGCAACATTCACCCGCTCGCCAAGGCGGCCAAGGACGCGGCTTCCGGCGCGGTGCTCGTCTGCGCCGCCGCCTCGGCCGTCATCGGGCTGCTTGTGCTGGGGCCGCCGCTATGGCGGCTTCTGGCCGTTTAGAAGTGATTGAATCCGGTCCTGAAGGACCGGCCAAGGAGAGAATACATGAGCCCGACCAACCAACCGATCGACAAGCTGCTACAGCAGCTGTCCGAACCTGCGCGCCAGGCGATGAGCCGCGCGTACGTTCCTTATTCCAAATTCCACGTAGGCGCCGCCTTGCTGGACGAGCATGGCCGCATCCACCAAGGCTGCAACGTCGAGAACGGAGCCTACAGCCCCGGCAACTGCGCGGAGCGCACGGCGCTGTTCCGGGCGATTGCCGACGGCTGCGAGCCCCGCTCGTTCCAGGCGATCCTCGTCGTCGGCGACACGCCGGGGCCGATCTCGCCCTGCGGCGTCTGCCGTCAGGTGCTGTCCGAGCTGTGCCGGCCGGACATGCCGGTCGTCATGACGAATCTCAAAGGCGACCAGGCCGTCATGACCGTCGCCGAGCTGCTTCCGGGAGCCTTTTCGCTGGAAGAGAGCCGCATGGACGACAAGGGGGACGAGCGCTGATGGCGAACGCGGCAGGCAGCAAAAAAGGCTCCGAGGCGAAGTTCCGCTCCGGGTTCGTCGGCATCGTCGGCCGGCCGAACGTCGGCAAGTCGACGCTCATGAACCGGATGATCGGCCAAAAGATCGCCATCATGTCGGACAAGCCGCAGACGACGCGCAACAAGATCCACGGCGTGCTGACGCGCGACAATTCGCAGATCGTCTTTCTCGATACGCCGGGCATCCACAAGCCGAACTCCAAGCTCGGCGACTATATGGTCAAGGCGGCGGAAGGCGCGCTGTCCGAGGTGGAGGCGATCCTGTTCCTCGTCGACGTGGCGGAGGGCTACGGCGGCGGCGACCGCTTCATCATCGAGCGGCTCAAGTCGGTCAAGACGCCGGTATTCCTCATCCTCAACAAGATCGACAAGATCGACGACGAGAAGCTGATGAAAACGATCATCGAGTACAAGGACAGGTACGACTTCGCGGAAATCATCCCGATCTCGGCGCTGCAGGGCAGCAACGTCGAGCGGCTGCTCGACCAGATCGACCGCTACCTGCCGGAGGGACCTCAGTATTATCCCGCCGACCAGGTGACAGACCATCCGGAGCAGTTCGTCTGCGCCGAGATGATCCGCGAGAAGATCCTGCAGATGACGCGCGAGGAGATTCCGCATTCCATCGCCGTGACGATCGAGAGCATGAAGGTCCAGGAGAACGGCGTCGTCCATATCGGCGCGGTCATCTTCGTCGAGCGCGATTCGCAGAAGGGCATCATCATCGGCAAGCAAGGCGCGCTGCTCAAGGAAGTCGGCAAGCAGGCGCGGCGCGACATCGAGAAGCTGCTCGGCTCCAAGACCTTCCTCGAGCTGTGGGTCAAGGTCAAGAAGGACTGGCGCAACCAGGACCGCGTCCTGCGCGATCTCGGCTTCCGCAACGAATAGCCGGACGTTTCCCGCTTTTTGACAGCATAGCCCCCTTTCCTTTTTCGCATGCTAAGAGTGCCAGACGCGGGTAGCCGCACCACTTTGGAAAGCGAAAGGAAGATGGCGGCATGCGGGATTTTTCGTGGACGTACTTTGCGATGACCGGTGATGTTGAGTCGTTTTTGCTTTACAAGGAAGTGGATCAGGTTCGCGAGGCGGGAAGCGCCGAAGCGGCGGCCGCGGCGGAAGCCGCCGCGCAGGAGGCGGCCGATGAGGCGACATGGGGGACGTTGACGGTCTGACGTCCGTTCGTCGGCCATTCTGCAGATGCGGCTTTCCGAAGCCGTTCGGGCCCGCCCGGAGCACAGCGCTCCGGGCGGTTTTGGCATGTCATGCCTGCCCGTCGTCGCCTCCATGACGTCCGCGAGCAGGAAGGGGGAAGACGATTGATCTACCGGGTGGAAGGCATCGTCATCCGCAGCACGGATTACGGCGAAGGCAACAAGATCGTCACGCTGCTGACCGATTCGGCCGGCAAGGCGGGCATCATGGCCCGCGGCGCGAAAAAGGTGCGCAGCCGGCACTCGTCGCTCGTGCAGCCGTTCACGCACGGCGAGTTCGTCTATTTTCGCAACGCCGGACTGGGACAGCTGAACGGAGGCGAGATTCTGGAGTCGAACCATCGGCTGCGCGAGGATCTCGAGCTGTCCGCCTATGCGGCCTATGCGGCCGAGCTATGTGATCGGGCGTTCCAGGACGACGAAGCGGGCGCTTATCTGTACCATCAGCTCAAGGCGTGCTATGACGCGCTGCGGGAAGGGAAGGACCCGAGCGTCGTCATCCATCTGTTCGAGATGAAGATTCTCGAAGCGGCCGGTTATGCCCCGCAGCTGGACGTCTGCGTCGGCTGCGGCTCGGACCGCGGGCCGTTCCGGCTGAGCGCGGCGGGCGGCGGACTGCTCTGTCCCCGCTGCCGCCATCGCGACCCGCAGGCGTTTCCGCTGGAAGAGGGGGCGCTGAAGCTGCTGCGGCTGTTCGGAGCGATCGACCTGCGGCGTCTCGGCTCCATCCAGGTGCGCCCGGAGACGCGGCAGCAGCTGAAGGCGGCGCTGCGCTCGCTCATGGATGCCCATCTCGATCTGCGGCTCAAGACGCGCGGCTTCCTCGACCAGCTGGAGCGGATGAACGAGCCGATGCCGGCATCGGCCGCCGAAGCGGCCGAGCGCCGGCGGCTACGGGCGCAGGAGCGGGCAGCGCAGGAGGATGCTCCGGAAGCTTGACAGCGACTGGGCGAACGGTTACAATGGGAAAATATGCTCGAACGAACGATGATGGAGAAGGTAGTCTGCTGATCTTCCGAATTCCAAAGCGGGAACAGCGAGCCGGGGGCGGTGGGAGCCCGGCCGGAAGCGCAGGCGAGGGCACTCCGGAGTGCGTGCAAGTGAGGAAAGCGGGCTTCGAAGCGCGCCGCCGAGGCGGACGGAGAAGCCAAGTAGGGTGGAACCGCGGGAGATGCAAGCTCTCGTCCCTACGTCTGTGTCGCAGACGTAGGAGGCGGGAGTTTTTTTGGCGTCTTCCGGACGGCTGCTGATTTTTCCAAGATTCCATTAAAGGAGAGTGGCCACAAGCATGAATTTCCAAGGCATGATTCTGACGCTGCAGCAGTTCTGGGCCGAGCAGAACTGCATCCTCGTGCAGCCCTACGACACGGAGAAGGGCGCGGGCACGATGAACCCGATGACGTTCCTCCGCTCCATCGGACCGGAGCCGTGGAACGTCGCCTATGTGGAGCCTTCCCGCCGCCCGGCGGACGGCCGCTACGGGGAGAACCCGAACCGTCTGTACCAGCATCATCAGTTCCAGGTCATCCTCAAGCCGTCGCCGGACAACATCCAGGAGCTCTATCTCGAGAGCCTGAAGCGCCTCGGCATCGACCCGCTGCATCATGACATCCGCTTCGTCGAGGACAACTGGGAGTCGCCGACGCTCGGCGCCTGGGGACTCGGCTGGGAAGTATGGCTGGACGGCATGGAGATCACGCAGTTCACGTATTTCCAGCAGGTGGGCGGCATCGACGCGAGTCCGGTCGCGGTCGAGATCACCTATGGCATGGAGCGGCTCGCTTCCTACATCCAGGACAAGGAGAACGTGTTCGACCTCGAGTGGGTCGAAGGGGTCACCTACGGCGACGTGTTCCTGCAGCCGGAGTACGAGCATTCCAAGTACACGTTCGAGATCAGCGATTCGGACATGCTGTTCAAGCTGTTCTCGATGTACGAGGAGGAGGCGCGCCGCGCGATGGAGCAGAACCTCGTCTTCCCGGCGTACGATTATGTGCTCAAGTGCTCCCATGCGTTCAACCTGCTGGACGCCCGCGGCTCGATCAGCGTGACGGAGCGGACCGGCTACATCCAGCGCGTGCGCAATCTCGCCCGCTCTTGCGCGGCGACGTATCTGGAGGAGAGGGAGCGGCTCGGATTCCCGCTGCTCAAGAAAGGAGTGGACGCGAATGGCTAAGGACCTGCTGTTCGAGATCGGCCTCGAGGAAGTGCCGGCCCGCTTCGTGCGCGCCGCGGTCAATCAGCTTCGCGAGCGCGTCGAGAAGTGGCTCGCCGACTCCCGCATCGGCCATGGCGGTGTGACCGCCTATGCGACTCCGCGGCGGCTGGCGGTGCTGGCGCGCGCGGTGGAGGAGAAGCAGTCGGATGTGAGCGAGGAGGTCAAGGGGCCGTCCCGCAAGATCGCCCAGGACGCCGAAGGCGGCTGGAGCAAGGCGGCGCTCGGCTTCGCCCGCAGCCAGGGCGTAGAGCCGGAGCAGCTTTTCTTCAAGGAGCTGGCCGGCGTCGAGTATGTCTATGCGGTCAAGTCGAGCCTCGGCGTGGACACGGCTTCCGTGCTGTCGGACGGGCTTGACGGAATCGTGCATGCGATGACCTTCCCGAAAAACATGCGCTGGGGCTCGTACGAGCTGAAGTTCGTCCGTCCGATCAAATGGCTGCTCGCGCTGTACGGCACGGACGTCGTGCCGCTGGAGATCGCCGGCGTGAGAAGCGGAAACGTCTCCCGCGGCCATCGCTTCCTCGGCGAGGAGACGGCCGTGGCCGAGCCGGCCGCCTACGTGGAGGCGCTGCGCAGCCAGCATGTCATCGTCGACATCGCGGAGCGAGAGCGGCTGATCGTGGAAGGTATCGAGGCGCTGGCCGCCGAAAAAGGCTGGACGATCTCGATCAAGGACGACCTGCTCGAGGAGGTGCTGTTCCTCGTCGAGACGCCGACCGTGCTGTTCGGCTCGTTCGACCCGGCCTTCCTCGACATCCCGCAGGAG
The DNA here is from genome assembly GCF_037965485.1 of Paenibacillus sp. FSL W8-1187. Lineage (NCBI taxonomy): Bacteria > Bacillati > Bacillota > Bacilli > Caryophanales > Paenibacillaceae > Paenibacillus > Paenibacillus sp. FSL W8-1187. The sequence goes on along the minus strand of NZ_CP150181.1, from coordinate 3,461,996 downwards.
GTGCTGATCACCTCGATGCGCGAGCATCAGCGCTACTTCCCGGTGCTGGACAGCGCCGGCAAGCTGCTGCCGTTCTTCGTGACGGTGCGCAACGGCGACGCCGTGTCGCTTGAGAATGTCGCCAAGGGCAACGAGAAGGTGCTGCGGGCCCGGTTGTCGGATGCGAAATTCTTCTATGCCGAGGACCAGAAGCTCCATATCGCCGACGCGCTCCGCAAGCTGGAGACGATCGTCTATCACGAGGAGCTCGGCACGGTAGCCGACAAGGTCGGCCGCATCGTCGCCTTGACGGGCCGCATCGCGGCCGCCGCAAGCGCCGAGCCGCATGCCGCCGCGGCCGCCGCGCGCGCCGCGGAGATCTGCAAGTTCGACCTCGTGACCCAGATGGTCTACGAATTCCCGGAGCTGCAAGGCATCATGGGCGAGGACTACGCCCGCAAGGCCGGCGAGGACGAGGCCGTCGCCAAGGCGATCAACGAGCACTATCAGCCGCGCTTCTCCGGAGACACGGCTCCCGCCTCGCAGCCCGGCGCGCTCGTGAGCCTCGCCGACAAGCTCGACACGATCGTCGGCTGCTTCTCGATCGGCATCGTTCCGACCGGCTCGCAGGATCCGTACGCGCTGCGCCGCCAGGCGGCGGGCATCGTGCAGACGCTGATGGCGCATGAGCTGCCGGTTCGTCTCGGAGAGCTGTTCGACCTGGCGCTGGACATCCATGAGCAGCGCGGCCTGAAACGAAGCCGCAGCGACATTCGTAAAGAGCTGTACGATTTCTTCGCGCTGCGCTTGAAAAACGTGCTGACCGAGCAAGGCAACCGCTACGACGTGATCGAAGCGGCGCTCGCCGCCGGCTTCGACGATCTGACGCTGACCGTGAAGCGGGCCGCGATCCTGCTGGCGCGGGCCGCGGGACCGGAGCAAGGCGAGTTCAAGACGGTCGTCGACGCGCTCACGCGCAGCGCCAACCTCGCGGCCAAGGCCGAATCGGATGCCGCCGTCGACGCCTCCCGGCTCGAAGCGGGAGCGGAGCGCGGCCTGCATGAAGCCTACGAGCATGTGTCCGGCCCGTACCGCAAAGCCTTGGAAGCCGGAGACGCCGCGACGGCGCTCGGCCTGCTGACGGAGCTGCGCGAGCCGATCACCGCCTTCTTCGACTCCGTCATGGTCATGGCGGAGGACGAAGCCGTCCGCCGCAACCGGCTGGCGCTGCTGTCGGCCATCTCCCGAGACGCCGCGCGGTACGCGGACTTCTCGAAGCTTGTCTGGGCTTGATCCGGGGGTCCCATCTGATCCAAAGGAGAGTGGCGACGTGAGCGCATACGAGCGGGATGTCATTGTCTATGTCGTATCCGACTCGGCGGGAGATACGGGCGATCTGGTCGTGCGCGCCGCCGCGGCGCAGTTCCACCCGATCGTGCCGCAGATCCGCCGGGCGCCCTTCATCGCCGACGAGACGGCGCTGGCCAAGGTGGTGGAGCTCGCGCGCGGCAACGGCGCGATCGTCCTCTACACGCTCGTGCTGCCGCATCTGAGAGAGGCGATGGTCCGTCTGGCGGACGGGAGCGGGGTCGAGGCGATCGATCTGCTCGGCCCGCTGATCCACAGCCTCGAACGCAAGACGGGCATGCCGTCCCGGCAGGAGCCGGGGCTGAACCATGTGCTCGACGAGGATTACTTCCGCAAGGTGGAAGCGGTCGAGTTCGCGGTCAAATACGACGATGCGAGAGATACGACCGGCATCAAAAAAGCGGACATCGTGCTTGTCGGCGTGTCGCGCACGTCGAAGACGCCGCTGTCGATGTATCTCGCCCACAAGAAGTACAAGGTGGCCAACGTTCCGCTCGTGCCGGAGCTGAAGCCTCCGGACGAGCTGTTCACGATACCGAAGGAGCGCGTCATCGGCCTGACGATCGGCGTGCATTACCTCAATGTCATCCGTAAGGAGCGGCTGAAGGCGCTCGGCCTTCCGGACAGCGCTTCTTACGCCACTTCCGAGCGGATCGAGCGCGAGCTGGCCTATGCCAAAGGAATCACCGACCGGATCGGCTGCTTCACGATGGACGTGTCGCATCGGGCGGTCGAGGAGACGGCCAGCATCATCATGGAGCGGATCCGCAGCAGCTGACGGATCGCCCGGAGCCGGCCGCGGCCGAAAGGCGGGGAAGCGCATGGAGGAAAAGGCAAGCACCCGCATCGTCGTCGATGCGGACGCCTGCCCGGTCAAGCGGGAGATCATGGACATCGCCTATCCGCTCGGCGTGCCGGTGCTGATGGTCTCGTCCTACGACCACCGGCTGGAGCCGGAGCCGGGGCTTGAGATCGCCCATGTCGACCGGAGCAGCCAGGCGGCGGATCTGTATATTTTGAACCGCGTCCGGCGCGGCGACATCGTCGTCACCGGGGACTACGGCCTGGCGGCGATCGCGCTTGCCAAAGGGGCAGAGGTGATCGGCTTCCGCGGCCATCGCTACCGGAACGAGACGATCGACTCGATGATGGCGAGGCGCCATGAGCAGAGCGTCATCCGGCGAAGCGGAGGCCGGACCAAAGGGCCGAAGGCGATGACCGCGGAGGACCGGGCGGCTTTTCAACAAAAGCTGACAAAACTTTTGCAGGGCAGGCAGGAAAAAGAATAGGACCAGCGAATAGTATTACGTGTTATTCGGACGAAGGTGATGAACGAGTGGCATACGGCAAGATACCGGAAAGCGTCATCGAAGAGGTGCGCCGGAATCATGAAATTGTGGACACCGTCGGGAAGTACGTTCATCTGACCAAAAACGGCAAATATATGAAGGGGCTTTGTCCGTTCCATTCGGAGCGGACGCCTTCCTTCACGGTCACTCCCGAGCTGCAGATCTTTCATTGCTACGGCTGCGGCAAGGGAGGCAATGTCATTCGGTTCATCGAAGAGATCGAGGGCTACTCCTTCCCGGAAGCCGTCCGCCATCTGGCGGAAGAGGCAGGGATGCCCATTACATGGGATGCGCCCGGCGAGGGCTCTTCGCCGCGTGACCCCGAGCTCGACAAGTCCTATGAGGCGCATGAGCTCGCGGCCAAGTTCTACCATTATCTGCTCAACAATTCCGCTCAGGGCCAGGAGGCGAGAGCCTATCTGCTCGGACGGGGGATGAGCGGCAAGCTGATCGACGAGTTCTCCATCGGCTTCGCGCCGGAGGGATGGGACACGCTGTCCAGATTTCTGCTATCGAGGGGCTACGAGCCCGAGCTGCTGGAAAAAGCGGGCCTCCTTTCGGCGAAAAACGATGGAAGCGGTTATGTAGACCGGTTCCGTGCGCGCATCATGTTTCCGATCCGGGCGCGGGACGGCAAAGTGTGCGGCTTCGCAGGCCGCGTCATGGACGACTCCAAGCCGAAATACCTGAATACCCCCGAAACCCGCCTGTTCGCCAAGAGCAAGCTGCTCTATCAGCTGCATGCGGCGCGGTCCGTCTTCCGCAAGAAGAGGTCCGCCGTGCTGTTCGAGGGATATATGGACGTCATCAAGGCCTGGTCCGCCGGCGTCAAAAACGGCGTGGCGGCGATGGGCACCGCGCTGACGGACGATCATGCGGCCCAGCTCGCGCGCGAGGTGGACGAGGTGATCCTCTGCTACGACGGCGACGATGCCGGCCAGGCGGCGGCGATGAAGTCGATTCCGATCCTGGAGAAGGCCGGCGTCCGGCCGCTCGTCGCCGTGCTGCCCAAAGGCATGGATCCGGACGAGCATATTACCCGGTTCGGCGCCGAGACGTTCATGAGGGAAGTCATCGAGCATCCCGTATCCGTCACCAAATTTAAGCTCTTATATTCGCGCCGGAATCATACACTCATAGGAGAAGAGGGCCGCAAGAACTATGTCATGGAAGCTGTCGGCATAGTGGCGGAGCTTGATTCCCGTACGGAGCAGGAAGTTTACCTGAAAGAGCTTTCCCGCGAGTTCGAGCTGTCTCTGGAGTCGCTCAAGCAGGACTGCCACCAGATCTGGAGCGAGCGGCAGAAAACGAGGCCGGACAGGGATAAGAACGATCAATCGTGGAATAATGGTAGGAATGAAACAAGGCGTGCGCCCTCGGCCGCGAGGACGGACACCACGCCTTTATTCAAACGAGCGGAACGACATCTGCTGGCTTGCATGATGCATGACAAGGAAGTGGCATCGACGGTCTACGAACAGCTCGGCGATTCGTTTATCCTTGAGGATCATGTCGCGTTGGCTGCTTATCTGTATGCCTATTACGCCGGAGGCAACGAGCCGGATGCGAGCCGATTTATCAGCTCGATTCAGGACCATCGTCTCGAGCAGCTCGCTTCTTCCATCCTCATTCATGAGGACAGCTCCTCCCTTCATTTCGAGCTTGTGCCTTCAAACATTCTCGACATCAAGAAAGAATCGGAAAGAATGGTCTTGAAGCAGAAGATCCAGGTTTTGAAGGAAGAGGCGACGCGGGCGGAAAAGGCGGGGGATGTATTGAAGGCGGCTCAGATCCATCTTGATATCATTCCTCTCGAGAGAGCGATCGACGTTTTGAAGAGCAAGGATCCAAAGTGAGATTATCGCCCTAGAAAGACAGCAGAAGGAATCGGCAGGATGACCTTTCTAGGGAGGAGGGAGTCGGGAATATGGCGAATGACCAACATACGGAGCTGGACAACGAGCAAAAAATGGAGCTGGTCAAGGATCAGCTCATCGAACAGGGGAAAAAGCGGTCTTCCCTTTCTTATAAAGAGATCATGGATAAGCTCGCTCCTTTCGATCAGGAGCCGGAGCAGATCGACGAGTTTTTCGAGCAGCTCGACGATCTCGGCATCGAAGTGACGAACGAGCGGGACGATCGGCCGTCTCCGCTCGGAGGCGAGGATCAGGAGCGCGAGAGCGACGAGTTCAACTTCGACGACGACCTGAGCCTGCCGCCCGGCATCAAGATCAACGACCCGGTCCGCATGTACCTCAAGGAGATCGGCCGCGTGCCGCTGCTGCTCGCCGATGACGAGATCGAGCTGGCCAAGCGCATCGAGCAAGGCGACGAGGAAGCGAAGCGCCGGCTGGCGGAAGCGAACCTCCGCCTCGTCGTCAGCATCGCCAAGCGCTATGTCGGCCGCGGCATGCTGTTCCTGGACCTGATCCAGGAGGGCAACATGGGCCTGATCAAGGCCGTCGAGAAGTTCGACCACCAAAAGGGCTTCAAGTTCAGCACCTACGCGACGTGGTGGATCCGTCAGGCGATCACGCGCGCCATCGCCGACCAGGCCCGCACGATTCGGATCCCGGTGCATATGGTCGAGACGATCAACAAGCTGATCCGCGTCTCGCGCCAGCTGCTGCAGGAGCTTGGACGCGAGCCCACGCCGGAGGAGATCGCGGCCGAGATGGATCTGAGCACCGACAAGGTGCGGGAGATCATGAAGATCGCTCAGGAGCCGGTATCGCTCGAGACGCCGATCGGCGAGGAGGACGATTCGCATCTGGGAGATTTCATCGAGGATCAGGAGGCGCTCGCTCCGGCGGATGCCGCGGCGTACGAGCTGCTCAAGGAACAGCTGGAGGACGTGCTCGATACGCTGACCGAGCGCGAGGAGAACGTGCTGCGCCTGCGCTTCGGCCTGGATGACGGCCGTACGAGGACGCTGGAGGAGGTCGGCAAGGTATTTGGCGTGACGCGCGAGCGGATCCGCCAGATCGAAGCCAAGGCGCTCCGCAAGCTCCGCCATCCGAGCCGCAGCAAGCGGCTCAAGGATTTCTTGGAATAGGTCGAAGGCCGGCCCGGCTCTCCGCATTCGCGGGGAGTCTTTTTTTGGCTTGGGGAGCGGATAGGTCCAACGTCCCGGAGACGGATGGCCCTTCAGCCGCTTGGCCGAGATGACGATGTAAGGAAGGGAGCCGACCGGCTCCGATTCCATAGGCCGCTCGTCTGCGAGCGGCTGCAAGGAGAGCCGTCATCATGGATATGGACAAGCGAAACCTTATGGTGCAGGAGATTCGCGGGTGGAAAAAAAGCAAGCTGCTGCCGGATCACTATTGCGACTTCCTGCTCAATCTGTATGCCGAGCCGGCGTCCGCCGACGAGGATCCGCTCCCAGAGGCATCCCCCAAAGAAAGGCTGCGGACGAAAAAAGCGGTAAGGGCGGCGGCGGGCGCATCCGGCTGGAAATGGCTCTTATTTCTTGCCATCTTCTCCCTTTTCTTCTTGATTGTTCTTCATTTTAGCTCTTTTCATCCGGCTTTGCAAATCGCGATCGCGCTGCTTGTCTCGGGCGGCTCCTTGACCGCGGGAGCGGTCATCCGGCCCCGCAGCGAGACGGCGGGCATGGCCTGGACCGGCGCAGGCATGCTGCTGCTTGCCGGCTTCGCGCTCTACCTGATGGGCCTGCACGGCCTGCTCGGCTGGCAGTGGAACGCCGCGATCTGGAGCGGATGCGCCGTTTTTTGGATCGGATACGGCATCTGGCAGCGCATACCGCTGCTCCATTTTTGCGGCTGGGCCTGCCTGGCGCTCGTGTATGCGATTTTGCTGCAGCAGCTTGCCGGCGGCGCCGCCCTCGGCGAGAAGCAGCTGTACTGGCTGCCGCTCGCGGTGCTGTTCGGCTGGTCCGGCTGGTTCGTGCGCCGCTGGTCCAAGCCTTCCTGCGCCGTGCTGCTGGGCGTCGCCTCGTTGATGGCGTTCATGCCGGAAGCGACGCTGCTCGTCGAGCAAGGTCGGGGCGTTTGGCTCCAGAGCGTATTTGTTGGTAAACTGGTGCTAGGCGGAGGAGCGCTGTTCCTCCTGCGAAACTATTGGATAGAGTGGGTTGCTTAATATGCTGACATCAAAGCGCTTAAGCGCGATCGCGGATTACGTCCTCGAGGGCTCGCGCCTCGCGGACATCGGCTCGGATCACGCGCTGCTGCCGGTCGAGCTCGTCGGCCGCGGCACCTGTCCGTCGGCGATCGCCGGCGAGGTGAACGACGGTCCGCTGGAGGCGGCTCGCCGCGGCATCGCCGCAGCCGGCCTCGCCTCGTCCATCGAGGCGCGCAAAGGAGACGGGCTGGAGGTGCTGCAGCCCGGAGAGGCCGACACGGTGACGATTGCCGGCATGGGCGGCGCGCTTATCGTGTCGATCCTGGAGGCGGGCCGCCTCGGCGGCAAGCTGGACGGCGTGCGCCAGCTCGTGCTGCAGCCGAACGTAGGCGAGGAGCTCGTGCGCGCCTGGCTGCTGGAGCATGGCTGGCATCTGGCCGAAGAGTCGATCCTCGAGGAGGACGGCAAGATCTATGAAGTGCTCCACGCGCTGAGCTCCGCCGAGGCGCGGGAGCGGAGCGAGGAGCTGTATGGAGGCGAGCCGCTGCTACCGGGGCTGACGTCCGAGGAGGACCGGAGGCTCAAGCTGCGGATGGGGCCTTATTTGACCCGTCGTCCGTCGGAAGCGTTCGCCCGCAAATGGAGCTCGGAGCTGCGCAAGCTGCGAGGCATCGCGCTCCAGCTGGAGCGTTCGGACACGGAGGAGGCGGCGGCCCGCAAGCGCGAGCTCGCCCAGGTGATCGATCGAATCGAGGAGGTGCTCGCATGTACGCGAACGGACATGTCGTCGCTGAGCTGATGGAGCGGCTCGCGCCGAAAAGATATGCCGTGGAGAACGATCGGATCGGCCTGCAGCTCGGCACGCTGCAGAAGCCGGTCCGCAAGGCGCTGGTCGCGCTTGACGTGACGATGGAAGTGGTGGAGGAGGCGATCGCGGAGGGAGCCGAGCTGATCGTCGCCCATCACGCCATTATTTTCCGGCCGCTCGCCAAGATCGATACCGCATCGCCCGCGGGGGCGCTGTACGAGAAGCTGATCAAGCATGACATCGCGGTCTATATCTCGCATACGAATCTCGACGTCGCCGAAGGCGGCATGAACGACTGGATGGCCGATGCGGTCGGCATCGCGGCGGAGGGCCGCGTCAGCCTGGAAAAGGTGCATGAGGACCGGCTGCTCAAGCTTGCCGTCTATGTGCCGCAGACGCATGCCGATGCCGTGCGCGAGGCGATGTGGCAAGCCGGCGGCGGCGCGCTCGGCAGCTATGACCAATGCAGCTTCAATACGAGCGGCACGGGCACGTTCCGGCCTGGAGCGGGCAGCGCTCCGTTCCTCGGCACGCAAGGGCGGCTGGAAACCGTCGACGAGGTCCGCATCGAGATCGTCGTGCCTGAGAGCCTGCTGCGCAAGACGGTGAAGGCGATGCTGGCCGCCCATCCGTACGAGGAGACGGCCTACGACGTCATCCGGCTGGAGCGGGAAGGCAAGTCGCTCGGCCTCGGCCGCAGCGGGCGGCTGGAGCGGCCGCTCACGCTCGCCGAGCTGGCGGAGCGGGTCAAGGCCGCTTTCGACGTGCCTTTTGTGCGCGTGACGGGCGACCTCGGAACGGAGGTGCGCAAGGCAGCCGTGCTCGGCGGCTCGGGAGCCCGCTACTGGCGGCAGGCCCAGTTCGCCGGCGCGCAGGCGCTCATTACCGGGGACATCGACTATCATTCCGCCCACGACGCGCTCGCCGCGGGCATGCTGCTCATCGATCCGGGGCATAACGCCGAGAAGATCATGAAGGCGAAGGTGGCGCAGTGGCTGTCCGCACGGCTCTCCGAATCGCGCTATGCGACGGAGGTCGTTCCTTCGGCGATAAATACCGAGCCGTTTCGTCTTGCATGAGGACTCCGATCCGGCTATACTAGCTTAGGTATCGGAAAGTCTGACAGACAATCGCTGGCGGCCTCGGCCGCGAGAGGAAAGTCCGGGCTCCGTAGGGCAGGATGCTGGATAACGTCCAGTCGGCGCGAGCCGAAGGATAGTGCCACAGAAATGGACCGCCGATGGCCGGCGCCTCGCGCGCCGGATCAGGCAAGGGTGGAACCGTGGTGTAAGAGACCACGAGCGGCGTTGGCGACAACGCGGCTGGTAAACCCCATCTGGAGCAAGACCTAAGAGAACGCGGGAGCTTCGGCTCCAGCCCTTGCCCGGGGTGCGTTCGGGTTGGTCGCTTGAGCCTGCCAGCAATGGCCGGCCTAGATAGATGATTGTCGCTTGACCGTGGGAGGGTCGTTCCCGTTCGGACCACGAAGAGCACAGAACCCGGCTTACGGCAGACTTTCCGCAACGACCCTGCGATCAACAGCGCCCAGCGCTTTGGAGCATGTTGCCGTCCTATCGGACGGCGCTTCAAAAAAAGCGTCCTTCTCCCGCTCGGGAGAAGGACGCTTTTTTCACTTCAGGATCCAGGCTCTGGCGGCTAACCGCGCTCCAGCCTCCGCCGCAGCTCCTCCAGCTGCTTGCGGATCCGTTCGACGAACGAATCGGGCGCGTGCGAAGCGGCCGATTCGGTGGCAGGAGCGCCGCTCTCCGCCGGAACGAGGCCGGCCGGCTGCCGCCCGTCCGAGGCGGGGACCGTCGCCGCGGAGCCGCCTTTTCCGGCGGCGCGCAGCGCCTTGTCGATGTCGATCTGCCCGTAGCCGAAGTAAGGATCTCTTCCCTTGGCGCCGAGATCGCGTGCCGTGCTGCGCATGATGTCATAGACCTCGACGTTGGTCAGCTGCGGATTGAGCGAGCGGATGAGCGCCGCCAGCGCCGCGACATGCGGGCTGGCCATCGACGTGCCCGAGAGGGCGGCGTACTGGCTGCCCGGATAGGTGCTGGCGATGCTGTCTCCCGGCGCCGCCGCGTCGATGTAGTCGCCATAGTTGGAGAAGGACGACTTCTGCCCGCGCGAGTCGGTCGAGCCGACGGCGAACACTTCCGGATATGCAGCCGGATAGCCGGGCTGCTCGGAGTTGTCGTTGCCGCTTGCCGCGACGAGCACGACATCCTTGTCGTAGGCGTACTTGATCGCGTCGTGAAGGAACTCCGCCTGCGCATAGTTGCCGAGGCTCATGTTGATGACCTTGGCCCCGTGATCGGCCGCCCAGATGAGCCCTTGGGCGACGGAGTAGGTGGAGCCGGCTCCGCTCGAGTCGAGCACCTTGACCGGCATGATCTTGTTGTACCACGTCAGGCCGGCGACGCCTTCCCCGTTGTTGACCGCGGCGGCGATGATGCCCGCGACATGGGTGCCGTGGCCGACATCGTCGTCGGGCTGCTGGCCGGAGGTGACGACGTTGTAGCCTTCCGCCAGCTTTCCTTCAAGATCGGGATGGTCCAGCTGCACGCCGGTGTCGAGCACGGCGACCTTGACGCCATCGCTGCCTTTGGACAGGTTCCAGCCGATTTCCGTCTCGATGGACGGGAGGTTCCACTGATAGTCGGAGTAGAGCCGATCGTTCGGCACGATCGGCCTCACGTCGGCCGGCGCTTCGTTCGTCAGGTACAGGTAATGGGGCTCGACATAGATCGGATTCCACTTTTTGCGGAAATAGCCCATCATCTTCATCGCATCCATCGAGCGCGAGCGGAACACGTAGACGCCTCGCATCCGGTTTTCGGCGGAAGCGCCGATGTCGCGGCGGATCTGCTCCAGCTGCTCCGCGGACGGCTCGGCGCGGAAGCGGACGACGACTTCCTGGACATGGTAGTGGCTGGCGCCTCCGTTGTCGTTGCCGGTGCGGACGGTGAACTCCCGCTTCGTGCCCGCGCGGACCGACTCGATCCGGTAATGGCCCTCCGCCGGAAAGGGAACCTGGCGCAGGTTGCGCATCTGATGCCGCTGCACGTCGCCGACGATGTCCTGCCGGATCAGGCCGACGATGCCTTCCTTGCCGCTTGGCGCGGGCACGGCGAGCAGCAGGTACCGCTTGCCGGCGGCCGTCAGCGTCTGCGACTGGTAGCGGGAGCCTTTGGCGATCGCCTCGGCAGCCGGCTTCGCATGCGCCGCGACGAACGATTCGGCGTCGGCCGGGACGTTTCCGGCTTCGGCGTCAGCTGCGCCGGGGCTTTTCCAGCTCAGATGAGCCATCTGCGGATGGTGGCGGATGAGCTTTTTCATCCGGTCGGCGCGGCTGGCGGCCGGCGCGTCCGTCAACGCGAACAGCTTGCCGATATCCCGGGAGCACTCGCTCGCGCACAGCATCGCGGTCGCTTCCATGTCGTGGCGGATGTCCGCCTCTTTGAGCCGGCTTTCCTGCTCTGCGGACAGAGCCCTCGTCTTGGCCTTCTGTTCCTGCGGACGCGCGCCGGGAATGAGCCAGGGGCTGATCGGAATCAACAGCGTCAGCAGAGCGAGCGCGGTGAACGCGCCGATCCATTTTTTTCTCATGAAGGCCTCATCCTCCCGGTCAAGTCTATAGCCGTTCCTGCTTAGAGTCCGGCAAGCGGGCGTAAATTATTCGGAGGGACGGCGCGGCTTCGCGGCCGCGGCAAGGGTCATAAAGAGTACAAATCGCGCCGATTGTATGTTAGGATAGACATAATCTTCAACTTCTTACGGGATCGATGAAAGGGGAACCTAATTCACCATGCCATCCGCCAATGTAAAGCCGCTCAGCGAATCAACCCGCGCCAAGCTCAAGGACGCCATCTCGCAGCTGGAGCCTTTCCTGAACGAGCATGCTCTTCCTCAGCTCGCGTCCCCGGAAGCAAATGACGAGGAGCTCACCTTCTACAAAGGGCTGCTGTCCGACCTGCGTCATCTGCTGGTCTACTCCGAGGTCGCCTATGAGAAGCTCGGGGTCACGCTGCGCCGGCCGAACTTCGACGCCGAGCATGCCGAGCGCCAGCTTTATGAGGTGTACCACCACTGCGTCAACGCCTTCTTCTATCCGAAGAACGAAGGCTACTCCGAGGACGGCCGCTACGCGTACACCGGCCAGGATGCGATCCGCTTCCGGCACAAGCCGCTGCGCAGCGCGCGCGACATCGTGCTCGGCGTATCCAAGATCTACGAAGAGCTGAGGGACGATCTCTCCTACTACGAAAACGACTACATGACCTCGCGTCGGATGCAAGGTCAAAAATAAGGAAGGCATACCGCGTCCCCTCCCTGGCCAGCCTAGGTAGCGGAGGTGAGGGACCATGCCAAAAGGCGTTGCATGCAGCGTTTCGAATTGCGCTTTCTGGGGACAAGGCAACCAATGCTCGGCCGATGCGATCCATATCGAGATCGACCAGCATGCGCACGCCGATCTGTCTGCCGAGTTTGCCGGCGGAGAGTTCGGAGACCGCCATACGGACGAGGCCAAGGAGTCGTCCGCGACCTGCTGCCACACGTTCCAACCCAAATCCGATTCGCCATCATGAGCCTCATCGAGCCGTCCCGTCCGGGGCGGCTCTTTCCTTTTTCGATAAAGCCATATCGCCGAGCTCTACATTTCCGAGGCTCGTCCGCCGATATACCGAGGATAATGGGAAATGAGGAGTGAACCTATCATGTCGATCGATCCTCGAATGCTTACGATGCTCATCCAGCAGCAGCTGCGGCCCAGCCTGGATCAGCTGACTGGCGGCGGCAGCCAGGCATCAAGCGGAGCGGCCTCCGCTTTCGATCAGATCTTGAGCCAGCTGTCGGGGGCCGCAGGGGCTTCGGGTCTGGCCGATGCGGATGCCTCCGCCTCCGCCGACTCCGGTATGATGGCGCTCGCCGCTTGGTCCGGGCTGTCTGCCGGAACCGGCTTGAACGGCCAAGCCGCCGCGGCGGCGGGCGGATGGGACGCCTCGGCTTCGCCGGCGCTGCAAGCCGCGCTGATCGCGGCGGGAAGCGGTTATGCGTCGTCAGCCGCCGCGTGGATCGGAGAGGGCGCAGGCTCGGCGGGAGCGGAGTACGAAGGGCTGATCGCCTCGGCCGCCGCCCGCCATGGACTGTCTCCGAAGCTGATCCGCTCTGTCATCGAGGCGGAATCCTCCTTCCAGCCGCTGGCCGTCTCCGGCGCCGGCGCGAAGGGCCTCATGCAGCTCATGGACGGAACGGCGCGCGGACTCGGCGTGACGGACTCGTTCGATCCCGCTCAGAACATCGACGGAGGCTCCAAATATCTCTCCTACCTGCTTCGCAAGCTGGACGGCAGCGTGCCTGCCGCGCTGGCGGCCTACAATGCCGGACCGGGAAGGCTCGATCGGCTCGGCATCCGGGACGAGGCGACGCTGACCGAGCACTTTTCCGAGCTGCCGCAGGAGACGCAGTCGTACGTCGTCAAGATCATGGCCAAGCTCGGCGGCTCCGGCACCGGGTTGTAACCGGAGGCTTTTTATAATAGGATAGGCGTAGGCTGGCTCTAGGCGTTCGGCCGGAGCCCACGGAAGGACCGCATTCGCGGCTGCACGCTTGACGGGCGGCCGGCGAAGCCGGTCTTTTTGTTTGATTCAAGGAGGTCATGGCGATGAGCAAGCACCGTCCGGTGCTTTATTTTGATCACGGAGCCTCGACGCCGCCGCATCCCGAGGTGATCCGCACGCTCGCGGAGGTGATGGAGCGGCACTATGCCAATCCGTCCTCGATCCACGGAGCGGGGCTGGAGGCGGGCAGGCTGCTGCGGCGCTCGCAGGAGCTGGCGGCCGAGCTGACGGGCACGTCGGCCGAGGAATGGGTGTTCACCTCCGGCGGCACGGAGAGCAATCAGCTTGCGGTCGTCGGAGCGGCGAGGGCCGCGAGGTCGAGGGGCCGCCATGTCATCGTGTCGCAGATCGAGCATCCGTCGGTGAAGCAGGCGGCCGACCGGCTCGAGGCGGAAGGCTTCGAGACGACGAGGCTGCCGGTCGACGGCAACGGCCGGATCCGGCTGGACAGCCTGGAAGCGGCCCTGCGTCCCGATACGACGCTCGTCAGCCTCATGCATGTGAACAACGAGGTCGGGTCCGTCCAGCCGATCGAGGAGGCGGGAGCGCTGCTGCGCCGCTTTCCAGGGGTGCTGTTCCACGTGGACGGCGTGCAGAGCGTCGGCAAGCTGCCGATCCGGCTAAAGGAGTGGGGCATCGATCTGTTCAGCGCTTCGGCGCATAAGCTTCGCGGGCCCAAAGGAACCGGCTTCCTCTATGTCCGCGCCGGCGTCAGGCTGGAGCCGCTCATCGGCGGCAGCGGCCTGGACGGAAGCTGGCGCGGCGGAACGCCGAACGTGCCGGCGATCGTCGCTTCCGCCAAGGCGCTTCGCCTGGCGATGGAAGGCAGGACGGAGCGGACCGAGCGGATGGGGAGGCTGCGCAAGCGGCTGATCGGCCGCTTGGACGCGATTCCGGAGCTGCGGCTGAGCGGCGATCCGGATCCGGACTCGCCCCTGCAGGCGCCGCATGTGCTGCATCTGTCTTATCCGGGCATGAAGCCGGAAGTCGTCGTGCATGCGCTCGAGGAGGAGGGCATCATCGTCTCCACGAAGTCGGCTTGCTCATCCAAGGACGAGAAGCCGAGCGAGGTGCTGCTGGCGATGGGGTATCCGGTTTCGCGGGCGGCTGGCGGCATCCGCATCACTTTTGGCGACGAGCATGACGAGGAGGCGGCGGACCGGCTGGCGGACAGCCTGGAAGCCGTCGTGAAGCGGCTGAAGCCGCTGGAGAGGAGCAAGATCTGATTCATGGAGTATGATCTCATCACGGTCCGGTACGGAGAGCTGACGCTCAAAGGGCGCAACCGCGGCCGGTTCGAGCAGCAGATGTTCCGCTATATCAAGCTCAGCCTGCAGCATCTGGAAGGGCTCGAATTCGAAAAGACCTATGCCCGCGCCTATATCAAGCTTAATGGAGTCGAGTATGAGCGCGTCGCCGAGGCGCTGCGCCGGGTGTTCGGCATCCATTCGTTCAGCCCGGTCAAGCGGGCGGCGAACGAGCTGGAGGCGATCCAGGAAGCCGCGCTTCAGCTGTGGAACGCGCTTCCGGCCAAGCCCGCGACGTTCAAGGTGACGGTGAAGAGGGGGTGGAAGGGATTCCCTTATGTCACCCATGAGCTTAACCATCTGATCGGCTCGCATATCCTGCGAGCGGCTCCCGAGCTCAAGGTGGACGTGCGGCGGCCGGAGATGGAGCTGCGCATCGACATCCAGCCGGAGGGAGCCTACGTCTTCAACCGCATCGAGCCGGGAGCGGGAGGCTTCCCGTACGGCTCCAACGGCAAGGCGATGCTGCTGCTGTCCGGCGGCATCGACAGCCCGGTCGCGGCATGGTCGGCGATGCGCAAGGGGCTGGAGCTCGAGCTGGTCCACTTCCACAGCTTTCCGTTCACGAGCGAGCAGGCGACGGACAAGGTGATCGAGCTTGCCCGCCAGCTGTCGCGCTTCGCCGGCAAGCCGCTCAAGCTGCATCTCGTGCCGTTCACCGATATTCAGACTCGCTTCACGCAGACGGGGCAGGATCATCTGATCATCACGCTCATGCGAAGGGCGATGCTGAACATCGCCGGCCGGCTGGCCGAGCAGGCCGGCGCGGGCGCGGTCGTATCGGGCGACAGCCTCGGCCAGGTGGCGAGCCAGACGCTCGGCAGCATGAACGTGATCGGCCGCAGCCTCGAGCTGCCGCTGCTGCGCCCGCTCATCATGATGGACAAGCAGGAAATCATCGACCGGGCGGTACAGATCGGCACGTACGAGACGTCGATCCTGCCCTTCGAGGACTGCTGCACGCTGTTCGTGCCCAAATCCCCGAGCACCAATCCGAACCTGCGCATCGTGGAGCGGATCGAGGACGGCATTCCGGAGCTCGACGAGCTGATCGGACAGGCCGTCCAAGGCGTCGAGACGGTGCAGCTGGACCGGGGCAGGACGTTCCGCCGGCAGCCGGCCGTCGCCGAGGCGGAGGAGCGGGACTGGTTTTGACGAAGAAAGCCTGGAAACAGGCTTTTTTCTTTTGGCTGGACTGCCGCTGGCCGCTGCGGCATGCGGCGGGGGCGGTCGTACCGGCAGGGCATCCAGGACGAGCCGCCTCGGAGCCGGCCGTCTGCTCCGGGACAGCTCGCTCGGCTGTACAAAGCGAAAAGCCGAACCGTCCGCAAGGACGATTCGGCTTTTCGGATTCAATGCGTTTCCCGCTCGCGATGGGCGGGCTGCTTGTTTTTGCGGATCGCTTTGGTCAGAACGCCGGCTCCGACGATGAGCGCGACGACGAGTCCGATGAAGAGCCACTCCGGCATGCCGCCGTTTCCGAACAGATGGGCGATCTTCTTTTCTCCCGTGATCATGTGGCCGGCGGTATAGCCCAGAATCGCCGCTCCGACGTAAAGGATCCACGAGAAGCGCTCGATCAGCCGGATGAACAGCGTGCTGCCCCAGACGACGATCGGGATGCTGATGATCAGCCCGGCGATGACGAGCCAGATGTTGCCGTGCGAGGCGCCGGCGACGGCCAGCACGTTGTCGATGCCCATGGCGGCGTCGGCGAGCACGATCGTGCCGATCGCCTGCCCGAGGGTGCTGCCGGCCTTGATGTTGTCGTGGCTGCTTTCCTCCTGCACGAGCAGCTTGTACGCGATCCAGACGAGCAGCAGTCCTCCGGCCAGATGCAGCCAAGGAATATCGAGCAGCTTCACGACCAGCACGGTGGCGACGATGCGGATGGCGATCGCTCCGAACGTTCCCCAGATGACGGCTTTTTTCTGTTGATGCTTAGGCAGGTTGCGGGCGGCAAGCGCGATGACGATCGCGTTGTCTCCGGCCAGCATAAGGTCGATGAAGACGATGGTCAACAGCGGACCTAACCATTCCATCCTTGCTCCTCCTTCGTGTTCGAACAATCCCCGACTTAAATACTTACCCGTATACGGATGAGCTGGACAATGGATTCGTTTTTTTTTGTAACATAAATGGACCTGCTTGTACATACCCCTGTAGGGAAGGGGGGCGTACGGCTTGGACCATCTATGGATCTTTCTGCAAATCATCGCGATCAACGTGCTGCTGAGCGGCGACAACGCGCTCGTCATCGCCATGGCGAGCCAGCATCTGCCTCCGGAGCAGCGCAAGCGGGCGATCGCCTGGGGCACGTTCGCCGCCATCGCCCTCCGCTGCGTGCTGACGCTTGCCGCCATCTCGCTGCTTCAGCTGCCCTATTTGCAGGCTTGCGGCTCCGCGCTCCTGCTCGTTATCGCCGTGCAGCTGCTGCGGGATGCGGAGCGTCCCGGCGAGGAGCGCCGCTCCAAGGGGGCCGGCGTCAAGCGAGCAGGCACGCTGGCCGGCGCGGTCGGCACGATTGTCGCCGCCGATTTTGTCATGAGCCTCGACAACGTGCTCGCCGTCGCCGCCGTGGCGGGCGGAGAGCCTGCGCTCATGCTGCTCGGCATCGCCCTTAGCATACCCATGATCCTGTGGGGAAGCCAGCTTCTCGGAGGCCTGCTGCTGCGCTTCCCGTCTCTTGTGTATG
Organism: Paenibacillus sp. FSL W8-1187; assembly: GCF_037965485.1. Taxonomy (NCBI): domain Bacteria; kingdom Bacillati; phylum Bacillota; class Bacilli; order Caryophanales; family Paenibacillaceae; genus Paenibacillus; species Paenibacillus sp. FSL W8-1187. The sequence continues at coordinate 3,444,783 of NZ_CP150181.1, read as the reverse complement.
CCGGCGCCGGCCTGCTCGGCTATGCCGCCGGAGAGATGCTCGTCTCCGACGCGGCGCTGCAGCCTCTGCTCCGTCACGCTCCGCTGCTGCACGGGGCGCTGCCGGTGCTGATGGTGCCGGCCGTCATCGCGGCGGGCATCCTGCTGACCCGCTCCGCGCGCCGGAGCTGAAGGCTCCTCCGCCGTTCGCCAGCCTCGTTCCGGGCAGGCGAGCGGCGCTTTTTTTATTGGCATGCCCGGTTTCCCGCTGGCAATTTCACTCCGCTTCCTTTAGAATAAGAAAGATCTGACTGGTCGTACCTCTGCCTGCGCGCAGGCAGTCGTCAAGGGAAACGGGGGATAGGGTTGATCCGCAATCAATATTCCGCCGGAATCGTCATCTTGCTTGCAGGGATCGCCATCCTGCTGGGCCGCATGGGCGTCTTCAGCTTCATCGGCTCCGTATTTTGGCCGCTGTTCATCCTCGTGCCGGGCATATTGCTGCATGTGCTCTATTTCGGCCGGCTCCTCCCTGCGGCAGCGCTTGTTCCAGGCGGCATTTTGTCCGTATATGCACTGGTTTTCCTGTTCTGCAACTGGTTCGGATGGGGCTACATGAACTATTTGTGGCCGTTTTTCATCCTCGGCCTCGCGGTCGGACTGTACGAGTACTACACCTTCGATTCGTCCCATCCGAGAAGCGCCTTTACGATTGCCGCCGCGCTGGCGGGAGTCTGGGCGCTCTGCATGATCTTCGTGCTGCTCTGGAGCTGGGGCATCTATCTGATCGCGTTCGCGCTCGTCGCGCTCGGCGGCTGGATGATGGTGAGCAAGAAGGCCCGCTGGTAGCGGGCCGGCGCCTGTCGTAGATTTTAGCTTGATCCTATACAGATGGAGTGGATAAGAAGTTATGCAAGCAAGAGAGAACATTCGCAATATCGCCATCATCGCGCACGTCGACCACGGCAAGACGACGCTTGTCGACAAGCTGCTGCAGCAGTCCGGCACGTTCCGGGACAACGAGGTCGTGCACGAGCGGGCGATGGACTCCAATGACCTGGAGCGGGAGCGCGGCATTACGATCCTGGCCAAAAACACCGCGATCAACTACAAGAACTACCTGATCAACATCGTGGATACGCCCGGCCACGCCGACTTCGGCGGCGAAGTCGAGCGCATCATGAAGATGGTCGACGGCGTCCTGCTCGTCGTGGACGCCTTCGAGGGCTGCATGCCGCAGACGAAGTTCGTCCTGCGCAAGGCGCTGGAGCACAATCTGACGCCGATCGTCGTCCTCAACAAGATCGACCGCCCGAACGCGAATCCGGAAGGCGTCGTCGACGAGGTGCTCGACCTGTTCATCGAGCTCGGCGCGAACGACCAGCAGCTGGAATTCCCGGTCGTGTACGCATCGGCGCTGATGGGCACGTCCAGCCGCAACGTGGAGAAGCAGGACGAGAACATGGAAGCCCTCTACGAGACGATCATCGAGCGCATCCCGCATCCGACCGAGAACGTCGAGGAGCCGCTGCAGTTCCTGGTGACGCTGCTCGACTACAATGAATACATGGGCCGCATCGCGATCGGCCGCGTCAACCGCGGCGTCATCCGCCAAGGCCAGCCGGTCGCCGTCATGACGCGCGAAGGCGCGATCAAGCAGGCCCGCATCGAGAAGCTGTTCGGCTTCCAGGGGCTCAAGCGGATCGAGATCGAAGAAGCGGCGGCAGGCGACATCGTCGCCATCGCCGGCATCAAGGAGATCAACATCGGCGAGACGATCGCCGATCCGGCCAAGCCGGAGGCGCTGCCGGTGCTCGAGATCGACGAGCCGACGCTGCAGATGACGTTCCTCGTCAACAACAGCCCGTTCGCCGGCCGCGAAGGCAAGTGGGTCACCTCCCGCAAGCTGCGCGAGCGCCTGTACAAGGAGCTGGAGACGGACGTCGCCCTGCGCGTGCAGGACACCGACAGCCCTGACGTGTTCATCGTATCCGGCCGCGGCGAGCTTCACCTCGGCATCCTGATCGAGAACATGCGCCGCGAAGGCTACGAGCTGCAAGTATCGATGCCGGAAGTCATCGTCAAGGAGATCGACGGCCAGAAGATGGAGCCGTACGAGCGCCTGCTGATCGACGTGCCGGAGGAGAGCATGGGCGCGGTCATGGAGAGCCTCGGCACGCGCAAGGCCGAGATGGTCAACATGATCAACAACGGCAACGGCCAGGTCCGCCTGGAATTCATCATTCCGGCGCGCGGCCTGATCGGCTACCGCACGCAGTTCCTGACGCTGACGCGCGGCTACGGCATCATGAACCATGCGTTCGACAGCTACGGCCCGACCGTCGGCGGCAACGTCGGCGGACGCCATCAGGGCGTGCTTGTCGCGACCGAGAACGGCGTCTCGACGTTCTACGGCATGATGGGCGTCGAGGATCGCGGCATCCTGTTCCTCGAGCCGGGCACGGAGATCTACGAGGGCATGATCGTCGGCGAGCATAACCGCGACCAGGACATCGTCGTCAACATCTGCAAGGAGAAGCAGCTGACCAACATCCGGTCGGCCTCCAAGGATGAGACGGTCCGCCTCAAGACGCCTCGCACGTACTCGCTGGAGGCGGCGCTGGAGTACCTGAACGACGACGAATACTGCGAGATCACGCCGAAATCGATCCGCATGCGCAAGAAGCTGCTCAACAAGAGCGAGCGCGAGCGGGCGGAGAAGCAGCGCAAGACGTCCCAGGCCGGAGTCTGATTCCAGCCGAACCCATGAAGCGAGCAAGCGGCGGTTTGGCGCCGGCGAACAGCCGGACAGCCAAATGCGCCGCTTGCTCGTTGTATCCATATCGGACCGCTTGTACAACCAACCGGAGGAGTGAACTCGGATGCAGGACTGGCTCAGCGACCATCCGCTTGTATCGTATATTCTGATTCTGGCCAGCGTCATCTATATTTTCAACAAAGTATTCCGTCCTCAGCAGCGGCTGCCGTTGCTGAAGGAGGTTCTGGTCTATCTGATGATGGCGATCGGCTCGACCGTGCTGCTCGTATTCCAGATCGACAAGCTGCCGATCATCCAATGCATGGCCGTCGCCGTCGCGATGATGCTGATGCTGCGCATCCGCCAGTTCAACGACCGGCGGACGGCGAAGCGCGAGCAGCGCCAAAGCGACGCCGGCCAGAGCTGATCCGCCTCTCCTGGCGTCCGGGAGGAAGCGTCCGAAATCAGGCTTGCGAACAAGGAGACAGCTATGAACAGGGGAAATGAATACCCGGCCCGCGGGCAGGGGAAATCCGGCGCTCCCGCCGGAAGCCGGAAGGGACGGCCCGGCAGGCGCAAGCCGAAGCGGGTGTATTGGCTGCGCAGGCTGATGACGCTGCTGGCGCTCGTCCTGCTCGCGGGGGCGGGCTTCGCGGCTTATCTGCTCTACGACGCCAACAAGGCGCTCGGCCAGATCAGCAGCGGCGCCCCGGCCGTGCCTTCGGCCGGATCGGTGCGCACGCAGCCGACCGCGATGCTGCTGATGGGGCTCGATACCCGTGGAGAGAGCGGCCTGCTCAATACCGACGTGCTAATGGCGGCGGCGTTCAATCCGCGCACCAAAAGCGCCGTCGTCGTGTCGATTCCGCGCGACGCTCGCGTGCCGGTCCAAGGCTACAAGCAGCGCAAGGTGAACAGCTATTATGCGGCGTTCATCGCCAACGCCAGATCCAAGAACAAGGACCTGAGCCGGGAAGAGGCAGAGCGTCAAGGCAAGCTCGGCATGAAGGATGCGATCGGCAGCTACCTCGGCATCCCGATCGACTACGCCGCAACGATCAATTTTCAAGGCTTCGCGGATGTCGTGGACGCGCTCGGCGGCGTCGAGGTGGACGTCGACATGGACATGGATTACGACGACCACGCGGGACAGCCGGGAGGCACGAGCATCCACTTGAAGAAAGGCGCGCAGAAGCTCTACGGCGAGGACGCGCTGGGCTTCGTCCGTTACCGCAAGTCCAACGACGGCACGAACATGAGCAGCGACTTCGAGCGCAATCAGCGCCAGGAGCAGGTGATCGGGGCGATGACATCCAGGCTGAAGTCGGTTTCCGGCATCCTGAGGCTCGGCAAAGTATTCGGCGCTGTCGGCGACAACATGAGGACCGACATGCCGGAGTCGGAGATTCGGGCGATGCTCATGGCCTACTTTGGCATCGGCGGCGGCGACATCGAGTTCATCGCGCTGACGGGCGACTGGCGGAGCCCCTACGTCTATGTCGACGACGCCTCGCTGGCCAAAGCCAAAAAAGCGCTGCAGGCCAAACTGGGCGAATGACGGTAGTGGGTGCGGCATACGTATGTTATACTACAGCTAAGATGCTCATCATGAAAATCTGACTCGCGGGAGGTAGGCCGATGAGAGAGCGCGCTGGGTCTTGCTCTAAGATTCGCCTGGACGCGCCGTCGCATCCGGCTGCAGCGGCGCCGTTTCGCGCCGACAGCCCGTCCGCTTCGGCGGCGCGGCGCTCGCTCGTCTTCTCCGCGGCGACATGAAAAAGAAGCCTGGCGACCTCAACGGGTCGCCAGGCTTCTTGCGCGCTCGGGGGCTTGTCCCCCGCGCCCGGCATTCGCCTCCGGGCTAAGGCCGGGCGGGAGAGGCAGCGGGCTCCTTGACGTTCGATTCCGGCAGCGGCATGACCTCGCTCGGCAGCTGCGGCATGACGCGACCGATCAGATCGGCCATCTCCTCGGCGAAGCCCTGGATCGGCCGGCCGGCGCGGATGTCCTCTCCGAGCTCGGCGAGCCTGCGGCTCACGTCCATGTCGGCCGTGACGACGGCATTCACGCCGAGCGGATCCTCGCGAAGCGCCTGCGCGACGGCATACTTGATCGTTCCGACCTTGGAGCGCTCGACGCTGCCGCCGACGTCGATGCCGACGACAGCCGTAGTTCCGGCTACGACGGCATGCGCCTTCTCGACGCCTTCCACCCGGGTCGCCAGTTCCTCAAGCCGCTTGGCGGCTTGCGCGGAATCGAGCTTCTTGCCGTCGTCGGCATGGGTCTGCTGGGAGCGCATCGCCGCATCGCCGGCAGGCGGGGGAGCGGCATCGCGGCGTGCGGACGTCCCGCAGCCGGCAGTCGCCAAGCAAAGCACAGCAGCAGCTGAAAGCAGCCATTTTCTCATTTGCGGGACACCAGACCTTTCCTCGTACTTTGGACTCTGCAACCGACCCTAGTTTGTCCCTGTTCCGGAAGGATTATGCTTCCCGCCTTTCGGAACCATCCGGCGCCAGGAGGGGTTCTTCATGACTAAAATCTTCGTATTGGATACGAATGTGCTGCTTCATGATCCGCAGGCGATCTTCTCGTTCGACGACAACGAGGTCATCATCCCGGCCGTCGTGCTCGAAGAGATCGACTCCAAGAAGAGGCTGGCCGACGAGCTGGGCCGCAACGCCCGGCATGTCTCGAGGCTGCTCGACGGCTTGAGGGAGAACGGGCGCCTCCATGAAGGAATCGCGACCCCGCGCGGCGGCGTGCTGCGCGTCGAGCTCAACCATCGGAGCTTCGTCCGCGTCCAGGAAATGTTCGGGGAGATGTCGAACGACAACCGCATTCTCGCGGTCGCCCTGAATTACGATATGGAAGAGGAAGAAAAGGGCTCGAAGCGGGACGTCGTGCTCGTGAGCAAGGACGTGCTGGTGCGCATCAAGGCCGACGTGCTGGGGCTGCAGGCGGAGGACTATATGTCCGATCGCGTCGCGGAGCCTTCCGACGTCTATACCGGCACGGCGACGCTGTTCGTCCATCCATCGGTCATCGACGAGTTCTACTCCTATCGCTTCCTCAGCGTCAAGAGCCTGCAGCTGAGCTCGAGGCTCCATCCGAACGAGTTCATCATCCTGCGCGACGAGCTGGGCACGTCCAAGAGCGCGCTGCTCAAGGTGAGCCAGGACGGAGCAAGGCTGGAGCCGCTCTATATGAGCAACGATCCCGTCTGGGGCATCACGGCGCGCAACGCCCAGCAGCGGATGGCGCTCGAGCTGCTGCTGAACGACGACATCCCGCTCGTCACCCTCACCGGCAAGGCCGGCACCGGCAAGACGCTGCTCGCGCTGGCCGCCGGGCTGCTCAAGATCGAAGACGAGCATAAATACAAGAAGCTGCTCATCGCCCGCCCCGTCGTGCCGATGGGCAAGGATATCGGCTATCTGCCCGGCGAGAAGGACGAGAAGCTGCGTCCGTGGATGCAGCCGATCTACGACAACCTGGAATTCCTGTTCGATACCAAAAAGTCCGGCGACATCGACAAGATTCTGATGGGGCTCGGCAGCATCCAGGTCGAAGCGCTCACCTACATCCGCGGGCGCTCGATTCCGGGCCAGTTCATCATTATCGACGAAGCGCAGAACCTGAGCCGGCATGAGGTCAAGACGATCGTCTCGCGCGTCGGCGAAGGCAGCAAGATCGTGCTCATGGGCGATCCCGAGCAGATCGACCATCCTTACCTCGACTCGATGAGCAACGGCCTGTCCTACATCGTGGAAAGCTTCAAGAAGGAAGGGCTGAGCGGGCATATCAACCTGGAGAAGGGCGAGCGCTCCAAGCTGGCCCAGCTGGCGGCGGACCTGCTCTAAGGACGGCGACGGGATAGGCCGAAGGCTTCAGATCGCTGAAGCTTTCGGCCTGTTTTTTTGCGAAGGCAAGGAAGACAAGTCCCGATTCTTTTGATAGGATAGAAGAATAGAGAAGAGAAGGGGAGACCGAGGAGGACTGGACCCTGGAACGCAAAAAGTGGATGATTCTACCCGGCGCCGTCGTCGTATGCGCGCTGCTGCTGCTCGTCCAGGAAGGACCTTCCCCCGTCTCGCTGCTGCCGCAGCCGGCGGATCAGCCGTCGGGAGGCGCCGAGCGCCCGCAGGACGGCAGCGACGACAGTCGGGAGGCAAGGCTCCGTGTAAGCGTTTCCTTAGGGCCGGAGGCGCTTGAAGCCCTCGAGCGGATCACCGAGGAATGGGAAAGCCGCCATCCCTATTGGCAGGCCGAGCTCGTGCCGGCGGACGCCGAGGCCGATCGGGGAACGGGCGTGGACGGGCAGCGGGCCGACATCGCGCTTCTATCGAGCCGCGACGTCTTGCGCTGGGCTTCGGCGGGCAAGCTGCTGCCGGCGGACGGGCTCGTCCCGCAGGACAGCGGCTCGGGTTCCGTCTCCGAGGCAAGCCCGATCGTCCAGGAGCTTCGTTGGCGGGGCTATGCGTGGGGGACGCCGGCTTATGCGGATCCTCCCGTGCTGATCTGGAGCCGCGAAGCGCTGCAGGCTGCCGGCTGGAGCAAGCCGCCCGAAACCTGGGCGGAGCTGGAGCGGCTGCGGGCGCAGGCGCCGGAGAGGGCGGCGGCGGCGATCCCCGCCGCGGACGGCATCCAGGCGCTGTCCTGGCTGGCGCGCTGGCATGGCGGCGGCGCGACGCTTGATCCCGCGCTGCTGGAGGCGTCCGTGCTGCCGCGGACGGCTCCCTTGCAAGCGGCGGATCTGGCGGCTGCCGGGAGCGCGGACGCTGCCGTCGAGCTGGCGCGCCGGGGCGGCAGCTATGCGACCGTCGTGCCGCTGTCCTATTATCGCAGCCATGGCCTGCACGTCGAATTCATCGCCGATGCGAGCCTCGCCGCCGCCGCCGCTCCGTCCGCTCTGGGCGGGTACGGCTACGTGATCTCTTCCGACACGGAATTCCCGGCTGCCGCCGGCTCCTGGATCGCTGCCGCGGCGGGCAGGAGCGCCCAAGAGCGGCTGCGGGAGGAGGCCGGGCTGCTGCCGGCCGATCCGAGCTTGTACGCGGGCGCCGGCGCGGCGGCGGAGACGCCGCTCTCCGTCTGGAAGCAGGCGCTCTTCCCGCAAGGAAGCGCGGGCGCAGGGCCGGAGAGCGGCCGCCTGCTGCCGTTCGGGCCGCTCTGGTCGGCTTACGGGACATCTGCCGGCGCGATGAGCCCGCAGCAGCTGGCGAACGCCTGGAGGCAGTCGCTGGAGGCGTCGTGAGCCTGCCTGCCGGAGCGGCAGGCAGGCTGCGGCCAGGCCGGAGCGGCACAGGCATGCCCATCTCAATAAAAAGGCCGTTTCCGGCGTCGCAGACGCTTGCGGAAACGGCCTTTTTGGCGTTGTTTTGAGCTATAGGGAAAACTTGAAGCGAAGGAGCAGCTCATGCTCTTGAATCTGAACGGAATCGACGCGCACGAACGAGATGAACTTGCTTGGATAAAAGCCGAGATTGAACGACTGCTCCAGCTCGTCGATCGTCGACTGCGGCAGGTCCAGGCCATTGAAGCGCAGTCCGTCAATGCGGAAGCGGATGCCGTTTTTCGGCTTCTCGACAAGCTCGTAGCGGCCGATCGCCTCCAGCTCGAGCTGTCCCTCGCTGCCGCTGGCGACGACCCGTCCGTCCTCGAAGGCGAAGCGGAACGAGGCGAGCGCGGGGTCTTGCTCCTGCAGGAACCGGTTCAGCGTTTCGTCGGGCATCGTCAGCGTATAGCCACCGGCGTCGAGCTTCAAATGCTCCGGATGCTCCTTCAGCCAGTCGGGCAGCCGGTTCATCGCCTTCGCGAGCGCCTTGAAATAGGAGCGCAGCTTTTCCCGTCCCTCGGACTCCCACAGCTGCTGGACCGAGCCGATCCGGCTGCGCGTCGCCTCCGGATCGTCGCTCGCCGCGATTTCCCGCTCCAGCTGCTGCCGCAGGCCGTCCATCTGGCTCCGCCGCTCCGTCAGCTGCCGCTCCAGCGCCGCCAGCTCGCTCCGTTCCCGGCTCAGCCGGGCGAGATCCGCGCGCAGCCGCTCGGAGCGCTCGCGGTAGTCGGCGATTTTGACGCGGTCGCCGCTCACGACCAGCTCGATCAGATCGAGCGTACGCAGCAGGTCGCCCAGGCTGCGCACATGCAGCAGCGCTCCGAGCAGCTTTTCCTGCTTGCCCATATAGTAGCTTGCCAGCGACTCGCCCGCCTGCCGCTTCCGCTCTTGGAGCTGCGCTTCCTGCCGCTGAAGCTGTCCCGACGAGTCGTCGATCCGCTGCTGGAGCTGAAGCCGGTTCGTCTGGATGCGGCCCAGCTCCTGGTCGATCTCGACGATGCGCAGGCTCATCTCGAGCAGCTGCCGCTGGGCGTCGGCGCTGCCGCCGCCGGAGGAAGCGGCCGGGGCGGAGGCAAGCGCATGCGCCGGCAGCTGCGCGAGCGCGATCAGCAAGACGAGCAGGCTCGCCAGACGGGCAGGGAATGATTTCGGCATCGGTGTCAGACGGCCCTCCCCTCTTGTCCGGTTGTCTTCTACCCTATGCCCCGGCAGCTCCCGGAATGCAAACAACCGCCGGGCGCAAGGCCCGGCGGTCGGTCGCTTGAAGCATGTCGGATCAGAACGGAAGGTCCATCTTGAAGATGGTCCAGTAGCTGAAGCCCAGGAAGGTCAAGATCATGTAAGCCCAGAACATCAGTATGTACGTACGCTCCGTAAAGTTCAGGTAGCCCAGGAAGAAGAAGGCGATAGCCTGGAAGAAAAACAGAAGCGAAAACTCGGTCATATGTCCTGCAAATGCCATGAGGGCGATCACCAGACACCAGAAGCCGAGTACGCGAAACATGCGCGCCATGAGACGAATCCCCCTCTCGTTACGACCAGATAATATGCTAAAGAACATTATAGCGTTTTGGTCAAATACTGTAAACCGCTTTCCCGGACAACCCGGACTGAAATTCGCCATTCCGTTCTTCGCCCTTATCCTTGCCCCGGGAGGAGGATCTTATGTATGAGGCGCACCTTTATTGGATATACATTTTAGTATCAATAGATTCTATGAACTCCTGGGAGGGCATAGAGTGGAAGAAAGCGCGTTATCGCGAGGAGGTTGTAGCGAGAATGACAGCAGTCAGGCAAGATGCATGGAGCCCGGAGGACGACTTGATCCTCGCCGAGGTGACGCTGAGACATATTCGGGAAGGGGGAACCCAGCTCGGAGCCTTCGAGGAGGTCGGAGAGCGGATATCCCGCACCCCCGCGGCATGCGGCTTCCGTTGGAACAGCTGCGTGCGCAAGCGGTACGAGGAGGCGATCCAGCTCGCCAAGCAGCAGCGGCAGAAACGGAATTATTTGAAGAAGCAGACGGCGGTCGCCTCGCATGTCTCGGCCGTGGCGGAGCAGGACGTCCGCTCGAGCCGCTCGGAGGAATCCGGGTTCGGCGAAGAGACGGTCGCCATCGAGGCCGTCATCCGGTACCTGAAGCAGTGGAAAGCGACCTACAGCGACCTGCAGCGGCAGATCAGCCGGCTCGAGAAGGAGCTCAAGCTTCGGGACGACGAGCTCTCCGGGTTGAGGGAGCTGAACGACAAGCTGTCGACCGACGCGAACCACGCGCAGCTCGACTACCAGTCGGTGAACGACGATTACAAGATGCTGATCCAGATCATGGACCGGGCGCGTCGGATGACGGTCTTGAACGAAGAAGAGGAGACTCGTCCCCGGTTCAAGATGGATGCGAGCGGAAACTTGGAGCGGATCGAATGAGAGCGGGGCGGCAGTCGACTTCGGAAGAAGGCGGCTGCCGCTTTTTTGCGCCTTGTTTGAGCATTGCCGGCGGGGAGCAGGCTGCTGCGCTGCGCGAGCCTAGCCAAGCTGTCAAGAGGACGAACAAGGCGCTGCGCGAGCCTAGCCGCGAGCCGAGTCTTATGGGACGAATAGGCCGCTGCGCGAGCCGAGCCTTTCTCCGATTCCACTGGAAGCCGGATGCCCTGATTTTCTGACCTCCTATGCGGAGGCCATCCGTCTTCCAAGAGGACCGCTGCCGCTTCTCCGAAAGGCATCGTCTCGCTTCGCTCCCTTCGTCCCGGCGCCCGCCTCCCCCCCTTTTTTTGGGGGGAGGGGAGCGTCTCCCGCATACCCGGGAGACGGCAATGCTCATTCGCGCTCATCGCCTGACCACGCTATGAAGTAAAGCCAACAAGTCGAAAAATCGAGTTAGTTGGAAGGCGCTAGCGTCGCAACGCTCGGAGTTGCGCGGAAAAACCGAGTAACTTGGGTACGCAGAAGGGGGAACGGGCGGAGTTGCGCGGAAAAACCGAGTAACTCGGGTACGCAGAAGGGGGAGCGGGCAGAGTTGCGCGGAGAAACCGAGTAACTCAGGTACGCAGAAGGGGGAGCGGGCGGAGTTGCGCGGATAAACCGAGTAACTCAGGTACGCAGAAGGGGGAGCGGGCAGAGTTGCGCGGAAAAACCGAGTAACTCAGGTACGCAGAAGGAGAAACGGGCAGAGTTGCGCGGAAAAACCGAGTAACTCGGGTACGCAGAAGGGGGAACGGGCGGAGTTGCGCGGGATCAAGAAGCTTTTGAGAGTTCTGGAGAATGCGATTTAAGGGATCTGGACCCAAGGAGATCGGAACGATCCCCGGCCCCGTGAAGCGGGGGGCGATCTCCGGCCTGCCGCCCCGAAAAGCGGGTTGCGGTCCCGGCCTGCGATGTCGGCTCCGCGAAGCGGGGCCGTTTCAATCCCGCTTTCCGGTCGAGCGTCCCATTTTGTGCTGTCCAAGCCTCCCGTCCTTCTGCTAAAATGCCCCTGTGAAGAAGGAGGATGACGATGAAGATCGAGATCATCGGAGCCGGAGCCGTCGGGCTGCTGCACGGGGCGAGGCTGGCGCTCGGCGGCGCGCAGGTGCGGATGCTGACGCGCGGCAAGGAACAGGCGGAGCTGCTGGCGCGGGAAGGCATCCGCCTCAGCCGAGGCGGGGAGGCGCTTGACGTCGCGGTCGAGGCGTCCGCGCTGCAAGACGCGGCAACGGCAGAGGCCGAGGCGTCCGCGCTGAATGATGCGGCAACGGCAGAGGCCGAGGCGTCCGCGCTGAATGATGCGGCAACGGCAGAGGCTGAGGCGTCCACGCTGCATGACGCGGCAACGGGAGAGGCTGAGGCGTCCGCGCTGCATAAGGTGGCAATGGCTAGAGGCGAAGCGTCCGCGCTGCAAGACGCGGCAAAGGCTGAAGCAGGCCGGAACGAGCGCGAAGGGCGCTGGCATGTGCTGGCGGTCAAGCAGACGGCGCTCGGCCCGGAGCTGCTGCGGCAGCTGGCGGCGCTGCTGCGGCCCGGAGACAGCCTGCTCTGCCTGCAGAACGGAATCGGGCATCTCGAGCAGCTGGCGCTGACGCTGCCGGGAATCCGCCTTTATGCCGGCGTGACGAGCGAGGGGGCGCTGCGCGTCGGCGCGCGCGAGGTTGTCCATGCCGGGGCGGGCGAGCTGCATTACGGCCCGGCGCCGGGAGCGGACGGAAGCGCCTCCGCGGACCCGCTGCTCGCCGGTTGGAGGGAAGCGCTGCAACGGGCAGGAATCGCCGCTTTTTTGTCGAATGACGTGGAAGACCGCATCTACCGGAAGCTTCTCCTGAACGCCGTCATCAACCCGCTCACCGCGCTGCTCGACGTTCCGAACGGCCGGCTGCAAGAGCATCCGCAGGGCAGCCGCCTCATGAAGGCGCTGCATGAGGAGAGCCTCTCGATCCTCGTGAGCGCTGGCTTCGCCGCGACGGGCGAGGAGTGGGAGCGGCTGCTGGACGTATGCCGCAGGACGGCCGCCAATACGTCGTCGATGCTGGCCGACGTCCGGGCCGGCCGCCCGACGGAGATCGCCAGCATCAACGGGGAGCTGGCGCGCCTGGCGGCACGGCACGGCGTGCCGGCGCCGCTGAACGAGGCGGCCGCGGCGCTGGTGCATGCGCTCGAATGACGCTCCAGAGAGGTCAGGTGAAGCCTATGTTTCTTTGGGACCTGTTGAAGACGATCTACGCCGTGCTGGCCGCGGCGCCGTTCCTCCCGTTCGCGGCCGTCTATCTCGGCAGCCGCATGCTGACGGGCGACAAGGGCCGGTCGTTCCGGCTGGCGATGGATGTCACGACGCTGCTGCTCATCGGCTGCGTGGCGGTGCTGTTCAACCGCGTCTTCTCCAACTCTTTCGGCTTGTACGGCATCCTGCTCCTGATGCTGCTCGGAGGCGGCCTCATCGGCAATCTCCAGCATCGCAAGCGCGGCGAGATCGACGCGGCCAAGGCGTTCCGAGCCGTCTGGAGAGCGGGCTTTTTCGTCATGGGCTTCCTCTATGTGGTGCTGATGGCGACCGGCATCACGCAGCATCTGCTGAGGCTGTAGCCCGGCCGGCGCCAATCTGTTATACTTTCAGTTACGGTTTTGACGGTCGTACCGTCATTGTGTACAATCGTAGCGAAAGAATGGTAGGATCTCGGGGAGGCCGATTCGGGTCATGGACATCGTTCGAATGGAGCTGCCTTTCGGGCAGCCCCTTGCAGATGCATACATACAGCGCCGCGACCCTGCGCTGGAAGAGCTGTTCGGCCATCATCCGGCCGACGGCTCCTCCTGGCGCAGGCGGCTCGATTATTTGAACGGCTCGGCCGATCGGCGCGCCGGCAGCCGCGAGCTGGCCGGCGCGCTGCGCGCTTTCCAGCAGCCGCTCGGCATCTCGGAGGCGGCCGAGCGGAATTTGGAGCGGCTCGCGGACGGCGCTCCCGTCGTCGTCGGCGGCCAGCAGGCCGTCCTATGGACCGGGCCGCTCATGATCCTTTATAAGGCGGTGACGATCCTGCAGGCCGCCGAAGCCGCTTCCAAAAGGCTCGGGGTGCCGGTCGTGCCGGTATTCTGGATCGCGGGCGAGGACCATGACTGGGACGAGGCTTGCCTCGCCTGCCTGCCCTCGCCGGTGGACGCGCCGGAACTCCGGCGGCTCTCCATGCCGCGTCCGCCCGGCCCAGCGACGTCGGTCAGCCGCACCCGGCTCGGCGGCTCCGACCTCGAGGCCGCGCTGGCCGAGCTGGAAGCGGGGCTCGCCGACACGCCGTTCAAGCCGGAGCTGCTGCGCTCGCTCCGCGCCCGGGCGGCCGCCTGCGCGACGCTGACCGAGCTGTTCGCGGCGCTGCTGACGGACTGGCTCGGAGAGTCCGGCTTGCTGCTTGCCGACGCCGACCATCCGGCGCTTCGCCGGCTGGAAGGGCCGATGTTCCGGCGGCTGGCGGAATCGTCCGGCGAGCTTGCCGCAGCGTACGCCGCCTCGACCCGCCGGGTCGAGGCGCTCGGCTACAAGGCGCAGGCCGAGGCGGCGGAGGACGCCGCCAACCTGTTCTTGTTCGCGGAGGAGCCGCGCGCCGGCGAGCGGCTGCTGCTGCAGCGCGCCGGCGGACGCTTCCGCGACCGCCGCGGCCTCGTGTCGCTGAGCGAGGCCGAGCTGCTGGAGCTGGCCGAGGCGCATCCGGAGCGGCTGAGCAACAACGTGCTTACCCGTCCGCTCATGCAGGATTATTTGTTCCCCGTCCTTTCCACCGTGCTCGGACCGGGCGAGATCGCCTACTGGGCGCAGACGGCCGAAGCGTTCGGACGGCTCGGCATGCAGATGCCGATCGTCACGCCGCGCCTGAGCTTCACGCTGCTGGAGCCGCATGCCGTCAAGACGATGGCGCGGCATTCGCTGCAGCTGGAGCAGGTGCTCGCCGGTCTCGGCGGCGTCAAGGCGGAGCTGCTCGACCGGCAGGGAGCGGCGGATATCCGCGGCGGCTTCGAGCAGGCGCTGCAGGCGATGCGCGAGGCGTATCGGCCCGCGCTGGCGCTGGCGGCCGGACAGGAGCGCGGCCTGGAGGAGCTCGGCCGGACGAATTGGGAGCGGATCGCGCGGGAAATCGGCTACATGCAGGCCAAAACGCTGCAGGCGCTCGAAAGCCGCGAGCGGACGGAGCTGGAGCGGCTGGCCGGGCTCGAGCTGTCGGCCGTGCCGGAAGGCCGTCCGCAGGAGCGGGTGCTGGCGGCGGTCTATTTCATGAACCGCTATGGAAGAGGCTGGCTGGACCGGCTGCTGGCGGAGCCGTACGAGCCCTGCGCCAAGCACGGCGTCATGCGGCTCTGATCGAGGGAAACCACTGAAGAAAAGAGGCAGATCAATGAGCGTGAAAGCGAAGGAAACGAGCATCGTGGCCGATAGGAGCCTCGCTGCGGAAGGCAAGCTGAAAATCGACTGGGTGCAGGCGCATATGCCGGTGCTGAACCAGATCCGCGAGCAGTTCGAGAAGGAGCAGCCGTTCAAGGGACTGAAGGTGTCGATCTGCCTTCATCTGGAGGCGAAGACGGCCTATCTGGCCAAGGTCGTACAGGCCGGCGGAGCGGAAGTGACGATCACCGGCAGCAACCCGCTGTCCACGCAGGACGACGTGTGCGCGGCTCTCGTCGAGGACGGCATCACGGTGTTCGCCAAGTACAACCCGGATCCGCAGGAGTTCAAGCAGCTCATGGTGCGCGCGCTGGAGAGCAAGCCGGACCTCATCATCGACGACGGCGGCGACTTCGCGACGATCCTGCATGCCGAGCGCCCGGATCTGATGGAGAATCTGCGCGGCGGCGCGGAGGAGACGACGACCGGCATCATCAAGCTCAAGGCGCTGCAAAAGGAAGGCACGCTCAAATTCCCGATGGTCGCCGTCAACGACGCCTACTGCAAGCATCTGTTCGACAACCGCTACGGCACCGGACAGTCGGCCTGGGACGGCCTCATCCGCACGACGAACCTGATCGTGACCGGCAAGACGGTCGTCGTCGTCGGCTACGGCTGGTGCGGCAAGGGGGTCGCGATGCGGGCCAAGGGACTCGGCGCGAACGTCATCGTCACCGAGGTCGACGCGATCAAGGCCGTCGAAGCCCATATGGACGGCTTCCAGGTAATGCCGATGGCCGAGGCCGCCAAGCACGGCGACATGTTCATCACCGTGACCGGCAACAAGTACGTCATCAACGGCGAGCACTATCCGCAGATGAAAAACGGCGCGATCCTCGCCAATGCGGGCCATTTCGACGTCGAGTTCAGCAAGCCGGACCTGGCCGCGCTCACCAAGGAGATCCGCACGGTGCGCAAAAACATCGAGGAATACCGGCTGCATGACGGCCGCTCGATCTACGTGCTCGCCGAAGGCCGTCTCGTCAATCTCGCGGCCGGCGACGGCCATCCGGCCGAGATCATGGACATGACGTTCGCGCTCCAGGCGGTCGCGCTCAAGTATGTCAACGACAGCTACAAGGAGCTCGGCCCGGGCGTCGTCAGCGTCCCGTATGAGCTCGACGAGCGCGTGGCGCGCACGAAGCTGGAGGCGCTCGGCATCCACATCGACGCGCTTACCGAAGAGCAGAAGCAGTACCTGGACAGCTGGTCGTCGTAAGAGGATCCTGCCGAACGTGAAGCCAGACGGCTTAGCCGTCTGGCTTTTTCGCGCTTTTCCGACATTTGAATTTGCGATGCCGATAGACGACTCGCGGCCGCAGAAAGTTTTATCGGACCCGTGAAAAAAGGGACAAAAAGATTATGAAAAACGTCCTCATCTAGCAGGAAAAGGACGCGATACGCCGAATACCAATTCCCGAGTGGGAGAAAGTGGGGCAAAGTGGAGCATTGGGGGAAGGGAGTGGGGCAAGCCTATGTTTCTGGGAGAGCATCAGCACAGCTTGGACGACAAAGGCCGCCTTACGATTCCTGCCAAGTTCCGCGAGCATCTCGGCCCGGCTTTCATCGCGACCCGCGGCTTGGACAACTGCCTGTTTGTGTATCCGATGGAAGAGTGGAAGCAGCTTGAGCAGAAAATTCGCCAGCTCCCCCTCATGAAGGCGGACGCGCGAGCGTTCAGCCGTTTTTTCTTTTCGGGAGCGGTCGAATTGGAGCTCGACAAACAGGGAAGGGTAAATTTGCCCAATCACTTGACGGAGTATGCGAAGCTGGAAAAGGATTGCATGGTGCTCGGCGTGTCGAGCCGGGTCGAAATCTGGAGCAAGCCGCTGTGGGAAGGCTACTACGAGCAGTCGGAGGAAACTTTCAACGAGATCGCGGAGAAGCTGGTGGATTTCGACATTCAATTCTGATTCACATCATTCAATTTGGATTAAGGATCGAACAGTCACCAAGGTCAGTCACCAAGGGATCAGGAGGAACAGACATTGTTTCATCACATTACGGTATTGAGAGAAGAAGCCGTGGACGGCTTGGCGATCAAGCCGGACGGCATCTATGTCGACTGCACGCTCGGCGGAGCCGGGCACAGCGAGCTGATCGCCTCGAGGCTCGGCCCGGGCGGCCGGCTGATCGCGTTCGACCAGGACGATTGGGCGCATGAAAATGCCCGCGTCCGGCTCGCTCCCTATCTCGATCGCGTGACGCTCGTGCGCAGCAACTTCCGCTATTTGCAGGAGCAGCTGATGCTGCTGCCCGAGGTGCCCAAGACGAACGGCGTTCCGCAGGTCGACGGCATCCTGTTCGATCTCGGCGTGTCCAGCCCGCAGCTGGACGAGGCTGAGAGAGGCTTCAGCTACAACCATGACGCTCCGCTCGACATGCGGATGGACCGGGAGTCGGAGCTGACCGCGCATGAAGTCGTCAACACGTGGGACGAGAAGGAGCTTGCCCGCATTCTGTTCGTGTACGGCGAGGAGAAATTCTCCCGGCAGATCGCGCGCGCCATCGTGAAGAAGCGCGCCGAGGGCGACATCTCGACGACAGGGGAGCTGGCGGAGCTGGTCAAGTCCGGCATCCCTGCGGCGGCGAGGCGCACGGGCGGCCATCCGGCCAAGCGCAGCTTCCAGGCGCTGCGGATCGCGGTCAACGACGAGCTCGGCGCGGAGGAGGAAGCGCTGGAGCAGGCCGTCGCCTGCACGGCGCCGGGCGGCAGGATATCGGTCATCACGTTCCATTCGCTCGAGGACCGGATCTGCAAGCAGCTGTTCGCCGGGCATCTCGCCCGCTGCACATGCCCGCCCGATTTTCCTCAATGCGTCTGCGGCAACAAAGGCGTGCTGAAGCTCGTGACGCGCAAGCCGGTGCTGCCGTCGGAGGAGGAGCTGGAGGCGAATCCCCGCTCCCGCTCGGCGAAGCTGAGGGTGGCGGAGAAGCTTGACGCCTGAGGCTGCCCCAAGCAAGAAATCTCGAACCTAGAACCGACCCAACAAAAATTCGATGCCCGATCATCATGCCGGCAGATCAGATGAAACCGCAGGAGGGGAGCCCGCTTTGGCTTACACGAATGGCAATTTGGCTTTGCAGCCCAAACGAAAACCGCAGCAGCAGCCGGTAAAGGAAACGAAACGAGTCGTCAAGGTCCGGAGGACGATCCCGCCGAGGGAAATGCTGCGCTACATGGCGTCTGTGCTGGCGGTCGTCAGCGTGCTCGTGCTGATCCTGTTCCGCTACGCGCAGGATTACCGGATGGAGCTCCAGATCAAGGAGCTGAACTCCAGCTACAAGCAAGCGGCCGTCGAAGTCAAAGTGCTGCAGGGCGAAGTGGCCAAGCTGTCCGATCCCGCCGTCATCGCCAAAAAAGCGAAAGAGCTCGGCATGACTCCAGCCGGAGCGGACAAGGCGGACGAAGGCCAAGAAACAGGGCGGTAAGCGATGAAGGCGAACCATGCTTTTCAAACCGTAAAGCGGATCAAAATGCGTACCGTCGTTGTCGGAGGGCTTATTACCCTCCTTTTTCTTATTCTGCTGAGCCGGTTGTTCTGGGTCCAGGTCGTGAAAGCGGACTTCTGGCTGGACGAGGCGAAAAAGATCTGGACGGCCCAGGACACGATTCCGGCCGAGCGGGGCACGATCAGCGACCGCAACGGCACGCTGCTGGCGATGAACATCCCGGCCTATTCCGTCGTCGTCGATCCGAAGATGCTGGACAAGGTCGGACTGGCCGCGGAAGCGTCTCAAGGGCTGGCCAAGGTGCTCGGCAAGCCGGAGGCGGAGGTGCTGCAGCAAGCGACCTACCGCAATGACAAGGGCGAGCTCGTGCAGTACCGCATGCTCCGTCCGCAGGGCTATCAGATCGACAAGGCGAAGGCCGACGAGGTGCTGGCGCTGCGCAAGGCGCTCGCCGAGAGCTACAAGAAGCGCACGGGCAAGACGCTGCGCGAGGGCTCGGTCGGCATCGTGCTCGAGGAAAGCTCGAAGCGCTACTACCCGAACAATTTTCTCGCGGCGCATGTGCTCGGCTATATGAACAAGGAAGGCCAGCCGGTCACCGGCCTCGAGGCGGGCTTCAACGACCTGCTCAAGGGCCAGGACGGCAAGATCGTCTACGAGAAGGACGGCAACCGCGTCCAGGTGGCGAGCGGCAGGGCCGAGGTGCAGCCGGCGGTGAACGGCGGCAAGCTGAAGCTGACGCTCGATGCCGAGATCCAGAACTTCCTGCAGGACGCGATCCAGAAAGTGTACGACGAGTACAAGCCGGAGAGCGTCACGGCGATCGCCGCCGATCCGAACACGATGGAGATCCTCGGCATGGGCAGCCTGCCTTCCTACGATCCGAACGACTACTCCAAGTACAAGGTCGGCAATTTCTACAACCATGCGGTCAGCTCGCTGTACGAGCCGGGCTCGACGTTCAAGATCGTGACGCTGGCGAGCGCGGTGCAGGAAGGCGTGTTCAACCCGAACGCCACCTATAAGTCCGGCTCGATCAAAGTGCCGGGCAACACGGTGCGCGACATCCGCCGCGGCGGATGGGGCGAGATCAGCTATCTGGAAGGGCTCAAGCGCTCCTCCAACGTCGCCTTCGTCAAGCTCGGCTACGAGATGCTCGGCAAGGAGAAGCTCGTCGACTACATCGAGAACTTCGGCTTCGGCAAGCGCACCGGCGTCGAGCTCGGCAACGAGTCCAGGGGCGTGCTCAACATCATCTATCCGTCCGACGTCGCCCGCGCGACATTCGGCCAGGGACCGGTGGCGGTGACGCCGATCCAGCAGGTCACGGCCGTCGCGGCCGTCGCCAACGGCGGCAAGCTGATGAAGCCGCATATCGTCAAGTCGGTCGAGGATCCCAAGACCGGCAAGGTGACGGAGACGAAGCCGGAGGTCGTGCGGCAGGTCATTAGCGCCGAGACGTCGCGCAAGGTCGGCGAGTACCTCGAGCAGGTCGTCTCCGACAAGGAGATCGGCAGCGGCAAAAACGCGGCGATCGCCGGCTACCGCATCGCCGGCAAGACCGGCACCGCGCAAAAGGTCGTCGGCAAAGGCTACTCGTCGGATAAATACGTCGTCTCCTTCATCGGCTACGCGCCGGTCGAAAATCCGCGCATCGTCGTCTACGTGCTCGTCGACTCGCCGAACAACCCGATGGTCGGCGGCGGCACCGTCGCGGCGCCGGTGTTCAAGGAAATCGTCGGCAACAGCCTGCGCTACATGGGCGTCAAGCCGTCGGTCGAGACGACGGCCTCCTCCGGGCAGGCGGCGCTGACCGTGCCCGACCTGAAAGGGCTCGGAGCGGCCGAGGCGCAGGCGGAGCTGAAGAAGCGCGGCCTCGAGTCGAAGCTGGTCGGCAAAGGTGCGAAGGTGCTGCAGCAGATGCCGCCGGCCGGAGCGGTGCTGGCGGAAAAGCAGCGCGTCTACCTGCTCACCGAGAAGGAGAGCGAGCTGGCGCTGCCGTCGCTCGCCGGACTGTCGCTGCGGGACGCGCTGCAGCTCTGCTCCTCGGCCGGCAAGCGCTGCGTCACCGAGGGCGAAGGCTATGTCGTCGCTCAGAGCGATGCGCGCCTGAACGGCGAGCCGGTCGTCAAGCTGACGCTGAAGCCTCCGGGCGAGGCGGCGGCCGAGTCCGCCGACGGAAGCGCCGCAGACGCGGCAGCGGACGGCGAGAAGAAGCCGAAGGAAGGCTCTGCGGATACGGAAACAGCCGGCAGCGGGCCGGACCGGTCGCCAGGAGGCTGAGCGGCCGCGGCTCTGCGGCTCGCGAGGTCGGGCCGGGGCCTGGCCTCCGGGCTTGTTCTACAACCTCTCTTCATCGAATAGGGTAACGTGTACGGACAGACTCTGGCTGTCCTCCCAAGTTCGAACGGAGAGGGGAACGAGCGGATGAAGGTGTCCCACGTCACCTTGCGCCGGCGCCTGTTCCTGGCGCTGGTCATCGTCATCATCGGATTCGGCGCGCTCATCGCGCGCCTTGCCTATGTCCAGCTGGCGCGCGGAGGCGAGCTGTCGGCCAAGGCGGAGGACAACTGGCGCCGCGAGGTCGACTTCGCGCCGCGCCGCGGCGATATCCTCGACCGCAGCGGCGAGCAGCTCGCCTACAACGTCAGCTCGCCTACGATCGTGGCCATCCCGGTCCAGATCAAGGACAAGGAGGGCACCGCCCGCAAGCTGGCCCCCGTGCTCGGCATCGACGAGCAGAAGCTGCTCGGCTTGCTCAAGAAGCGGGCGAGCAGCGTGTTCATCAAGCCCGAGGGACGCAAGATCACGCTGGAGAAGGCGATGGAGGTGCGCAAGCTGGAGCTGCCGGGCATCGTCGTGGCGGAGGACAACAAGCGCTACTATCCGTTCGGCGAGCTGGCCGCCAGCGTGCTCGGCATCACCGGCATCGACGGCGGCCTGACCGGCGTCGAGAAGAAATACGATTCCTACCTCAAGGGAGTAAAGGGAAGCGTCTCCTACCTGTCGGACGCGAGCGGCCATCTCATGCCCGGCTCGACCGACAAGCTCGACGAGCCCCAGGACGGGCTGAACCTGCAGCTGACGATCGACCGGCAGATCCAAAGCATCATGGAGCGCGAGCTTGACCAGGCGATGGCCAAGTACAAGCCGAACAGCGCGATTGCGATCGCCATGGATCCGAACAACGGCGAGGTGCTCGGCATGGCCAGCCGTCCGACGTTCGAGCCGGGCAACTACAACGCCTATCCGGCGGAGGTGTACAACCGCATCCTGCCGATCTGGATGACGTACGAGCCGGGCTCGACGTTCAAGATCATCACCTTGTCGGCGGCGCTGGAGGAAGGCAAGGTCAACCTGAAGAACGAGCATTTCTACGACCCCGGAGCGGTCGAGATCGGCGGCGCGAGGCTGCGCTGCTGGAAAAAGGGCGGCCACGGCAGCCAGACGTTCCTCGAGGTCGTGCAGAACTCCTGCAACCCCGGCTTCGTCGCGCTCGGAAACCGGCTTGGCAAAGAGACGCTATTCAAGTATATTAAGGACTTCGGCTTCGGGAAGAAGACCGGCATCGACATCGGCGGCGAGGAGAACGGCATCCTGTTCAAGCCCAGTCAGGTCGGACCGGTGGAGCTGGCGACGACCGCGTTCGGGCAGGGCGTATCGGTGACGCCGATCCAGCAGATCGCGGCGGTGTCCGCGGCGGTCAACGGCGGCACGCTCTACAAGCCTCATCTGGCCAAGGCGTGGATCAAGCCCGAGACGGGCGAGGTGGTCGAGCGGATCGAGCCGGAGGCGGTGCGCAAGGTCATTTCCGAAAAGACCAGCGCGCAAGTGCGCGAGGCGCTCGAGAGCGTCGTCGCGCTCGGCACCGGCGGCAACGCCTTCCTCGACGGCTACCGCGTCGGCGGCAAGACGGGCACCGCGCAGAAGGTCATCAATGGCCGTTATTCGGCCAACGAGCACATCGTCTCGTTCATCGGCATCGCGCCGGCCGACAATCCGCGCATCGTCGTCTACGTCGCCGTCGACAATCCGCAGGGCATCCAGTTCGGCGGCGTCGTCGCCGCGCCGATCGTCAAGGGCATTCTCGAGGACTCGCTGCAGTACATGGGCGTGCCCAAGAGCGCCGATCAGATCGGCAAGAAGTACAAATACGGCGAGACGGCGACGGTCACCGTCCCGAATCTCGTCGGCAAGACCGTTTCGGACATCTACGAGGATATGAACATGAACTTCAATCTCGTCTCCGCCGGCAGCGGCAGCACCGTCATCCGGCAGGCGCCGGAGGCCGGGGCCCGCGTGGACAAAGGCTCGACGATCCGCATCTATCTCGGCAGCGACGCGGATCTGCCGCAGCCGGCCGGGGACGGGCATAGCCATTGACGCATGACAGAGAGGAGAGAGAACGATGCGCTTGGAGCAACTGGCATCGCAGCTTAAGACCGCCCGCCTCGCAGGAGACGGAGCGACGGAGATCACAGGGGTGGAAAGGGACTCCCGGGCCGTAAAGCCCGGGGATCTGTTCCTCTGCCTGCCCGGACATACGGTGGACGGGCATGACTTCGCGCCGCAAGCGGTGTCGGCCGGAGCGGCGGCGCTCGTCGTCGAGCGCCCGCTGCCGCTGGCCGTGCCGCAGCTGATCGTGCGCAGCAGCCGCCACGCGATGGCGGTGCTGGCGGACGCTTTTTACGGCCATCCGAGCCGGGACCTGCGCGTCATCGGCGTGACCGGCACGAACGGCAAGACGACGACGACGTACCTGATCGAGCGCATCCTCGCCGACGCCGGCCGCGCGCCGGGCGTCATCGGCACGATCGAGATGCGCTACGGCGGACGCTCGTTCCCGATGAGCGGAACGACGCCGGAGGCGCTCGACCTGCACCGGGACCTCGCCGCGATGCGCGAGGCCGGCACGACGCATGTGGCGATGGAGGTTTCCTCCCATGCGCTGGAGCAGGGCCGCGTCAAGGGCGTCGAGTACCGCACGGCGGTGTTCACCAACCTGACGCAGGACCATCTGGACTATCATGGCACGATGGACGTGTACCGCGAGGCGAAAGGGCTGCTGTTCGCCCGCCTCGGCAACGGCTACGGCGACGGCGAGACGCGTTATGCCGTGCTCAATGCCGACGATCCGGCGGCGGAGCGGTTCCGCCAGCTGACCGCGGCGGAGGTCGTCACCTACGGCGTCGACGCCGAGGCGGACGTGCGCGCTTCGAACATCCGCATCGACGCAGGCGGCACCTCCTTCCATGTGAGCAGCTTCGCCGGCGAGGCCGATATCACGCTGCGGATGGTCGGCAAGTTCAACGTCTACAACGCGCTGGCGGCGCTGTGCGCCGGGCTGCTCGAGGGCGTCACGCTGGAGCAGGCCAAGGCAAGCCTCGAAGGCGTGCCGGGCGTGCCGGGCCGGGTCGAATCCGTCGACGCGGGCCAGGACTTCGCCGTCATCGTCGACTACGCCCATACGCCGGACGGACTGGAGAACGTGCTGCGGGCGGTCAAGGAATTCGCCGCGAAGCGGATCATCACCGTGTTCGGCTGCGGCGGCGACCGCGACCGCACGAAGCGGCCGATCATGGGCGAGATCGCCTCGCGCTACTCGGACTATACGATCGTCACCTCCGACAATCCGCGCACCGAGAATCCGGAGACGATCCTGCTCGACATCGAGGTCGGACTGCAGAAGGCGGATGTTCCCCAGGACCGCTACGAGCTGCTCGTCGACCGCCGCGAGGCCATTGAAAAAGCGGTTGAAATGGCAAGCCCGGGGGATGTAGTATTGATTGCGGGGAAGGGCCATGAGACCTATCAGATCATCGGAAAAACGTCGCATGACTTCGATGATCGGCTGGCCGCCCAAGACGCGATAAGGGGAATACGCAATTGATCAGACGCAAGCTCAGCACGATCGCTGAAATGAGCTCGGGCCGCCTGGGGCCCGGTTACATAGACGTTCCGGAGGGCGCGGAGCCCTCCAGCCTGGAGCTGCCCGCGGGCGGCTGGATCGACCTGCTCGTCCAGGGCGTGACGACGGATTCCCGCCACATCGGCGAGGGCCAGCTGTTCGTGCCGCTGACGGGCGATTCGTTCGACGGCCACGATTACGTGGAGGCGGCGTTCCGCCAAGGAGCGGCCGCCGCGCTGTGGAGCCTCGACCGCGAGCTGCCGGCGTCGCTGGCCGGCAAGCCGCTCGTGCTCGTCGAGGATCCGCTGGAGGCGCTGCAAAACCTCGCCGCCGCCTACCGCGCCGAGCTGCGCACGCTCATCGTCGGCATCACCGGCAGCAACGGCAAGACGACGACGAAGGACATGACGGCGGCCGCGCTCGGCTCCGTCATGCGCGTGCACAAGACCGCCGGCAACCTCAACAACCACATCGGGCTGCCGCTGACCGTGCTGGAGCTGCCGGAGGACGCGGAGGCGGCCGTGCTCGAGATGGGCATGAGCGGCCTGCGCGAGATCGCGCTGCTCACGAATATCGCCCGTCCGGACATCGCCATCATCACGAACATCGGCGACGCCCATCTGCTCCAGCTCGGCTCGCGCGAGATGATCGCCCGCGCCAAGCTGGAGATCGTCGAGGGGCTGCGTCCGGGCGGACTGCTGCTCGTCAGCGCCGACGAGCCGCTCATCGCCGCCGAGCTGGGGCGGACGACGC
Organism: Paenibacillus sp. FSL W8-1187; assembly: GCF_037965485.1. Lineage (NCBI taxonomy): Bacteria > Bacillati > Bacillota > Bacilli > Caryophanales > Paenibacillaceae > Paenibacillus > Paenibacillus sp. FSL W8-1187. The sequence goes on along the minus strand of NZ_CP150181.1, from coordinate 3,419,706 downwards.
TGCCGCGCGGCGCGCAGGTGCGCACGTTCGGCGCCTCGCCGCGCAGCGACTGGCGAGCGGCCGGCATCGAGGTCGGCGCGCAGTCCTGCGCCTTCACGGTCAAGGCCGGTCCGGCCGCCGGCTTCCGGCTGGCCGCGGCGCCCGGTCCGCGCCCCGCTGCGGACGAGACCGCTGCGCCTGCGGAAGAGGCTTGCGAAAGCTGCTTCCCGCAGGTGCGCATCGAAATCCCCGTGCCGGGCGTGCATAACGTGCACAACGCGCTGGCGGCGATCGCCGCGGCGACCGCCGTCGGCGTGCCGGCGGAGGCCGTCGCCTCCGGGCTGCGCGCGATGCAGCTGACCGGCATGCGCATCCAGCCGGTCGCGGCGGCATGCGGCGCGATGATTCTCAACGACGCCTACAATGCCAATCCGACCGCGGTGCGCGCCGCCGTCGACCTCGTCGCCGGCCTGACCGGCTATCGCCGCAAGTGGATCGTGCTGTCGGACATGCGCGAGCTCGGCGAGACGGAGCAGGAGCTGCATCGCGAGACCGGCGCCTACATTACGCCGGACAAGGCGGACGCCGTCCTGACGTGGGGAGAGCTGTCGGCCTACACGTCGGCCGGGGCCGCGGAGGCTTTCGGCGAGCGGGCCGCGGAGGCGGTGCGCCATTTCGACTCCCAGGAGTCTCTCATTCTAGCGATACGCGAGGAGCTCGATCCGCGGGATCTGGTGCTGGTCAAGGGCTCCCGCACGATGCATATGGAAAGGGTCGTCGAAGCGCTTCAGCGCTGAGGCGGCAGGGTGGAAGGCATGGACATGCTCGCGATACTCATGACAATCGGCGTCTCGTTCCTGCTCGCGGTCATTCTCGGACCGCTGTGCATCCCGCTGCTCCGGCGGCTCAAATTCGGGCAGCAGGTGCGCACGGACGGACCGCAGAGCCATCTCAAAAAATCCGGCACTCCGACGATGGGCGGCATCATCATCCTGCTGGCGGTCACTGTCGCGTTCCTCCGCTTCTCGGAGAAGACGACGGAGTTCTGGGTGCTGCTCGTCGGCGCGCTCGGCTTCGGGCTCGTCGGCTTCCTCGACGACTACATCAAGATCGCCCTCAAGCGCTCGCTCGGCCTGACGGCCAAGCAGAAGCTGTTCGGGCAGCTGCTGTTCAGCCTCATCGTCTGCGTCTTGCTCTACCAGATGGGACACAGCACGGTGGTGTCCGTCCCGGGCACGAGCTTCAGCCTGGACTTCGGCTGGTTCTACTATCCGTTCGTCATCATCATCTTTTTCGGCACGACCAACGCGGTCAACTTCACCGACGGCGTGGACGGCCTGCTGTCCGGCACGAGCGCGATCGCCGCGGGGGCGTTCACGATCATCGCCATGCAGGCGACCGAGCATGAGAGCGCGGTGTTCACGGCGGCGCTTGTCGGCGCGGTGCTCGGCTTCCTGATCTTCAACGCGCACCCGGCCAAGGTGTTCATGGGGGATTCCGGCTCGCTCGGCATCGGCGGCGGACTGGCCGCGGCGGCGATCCTCACCAAGACGGAAATTCTGCTCGTCCTGATCGGCGGCGTGTTCGTCGTCGAGATGATCTCCGTCATCCTGCAGGTCGGCTCGTTCAAGCTGCGCGGCAAGCGCATCTTCAAGATGAGTCCGATCCACCACCATTTCGAGCTGTCCGGCTGGTCGGAATGGAAGGTCGTCACGGTGTTCTGGGCGGTCGGCCTCGCGCTGGCGACCGCCGGCCTCGCGCTGTACCGGATCGGCGGAGGCTGATCGGCATATTCCACGCAAACGGCAGCCGTCCGAAGGGACGGCAAGCCGTTTTGCTGCATAAGGAGAGGATTTGGATGGATCATCCATCTGCATACCGCGATCGCAAGGTCGTCGTGCTTGGCCTGGCGCGCAGCGGCGTCGCCGTCGCCAAGCTGTTCCACCGGCTCGGAGCGGACGTCGTCGTGAACGACCGCAAGCCGCGGGAGGACAGTCCGGAGGCGGGAGAGCTCGAGGCGCTCGGCATCCCGGTCGTCTGCGGCAGCCATCCCCAGGAATTGGTTGGTTCAACAACGGCGCTGCTGGTGAAGAATCCGGGGATTCCGTATAGCGCGCCTCCGGTGGCGGCGGCGCTGGAGCTCGGCGTCGAGGTCGTCACCGAGGTCGAGGTCGCCGGGCATCTGTCGGCGGCGCCGATCATCGGCATCACCGGCTCCAACGGCAAGACGACGACGACGACCTGGATCGGCGAGATGCTGAAGGCGGCAGGGCGCAAGCCGGTCGTCGCCGGCAATATCGGCCGCCCGCTCTGCGAGGCGGCGCAGGAGGTATCCGCGGACGACGTGCTCGTCGCCGAGCTGAGCAGCTTCCAGCTCAAGGGCACGACCTCGTTCCGCCCGCGCGTCGCGCTGCTGCTCAATCTGGCCGAGACGCATCTGGACTACCACGGCTCGATGGACGACTACGCCGCCTCCAAGGCGAAGCTGTTCGCCCATCAGACGGAGGAGGACGTCGCGGTGCTGAACGCCGACGATCCGTTCTGCGCCGAGCTCGCTCCGCGCCTGCGCGCGCGGCTGCTGCCGTTCTCGCTGAAGCAGCGGCTGGAGCGGGGCGTCTGCGTCGAGCCGCCGTTCCCGGCTGACGGTCAGGCGGACGAGGCCGCGGCCGAGCCGCAGCGCATGATCGTCTACCGCGACGGCAGCGGGAGAGAGCTGCCGCTGCTGCCGGCAGCGGAAGTCATCCTCCCGGGCCGCCACAACCTGGCCAACGCGCTGGCCGCTGCGGCCGCCTGCATCGCCATCGGCGCCGAGCCGCAGGCGCTGGCGGAGCCGCTGCGCCGCTTCGGCGGCGTCGAGCACCGGCTGGAATTCGTGCGCGAGGCGGACGGCGTCCGCTATTACAACGACTCCAAGGCGACGAACCCGACGGCGACGACGACGGCGGTCGGGTCGCTCGACCGGCCGATCGTGCTGATCGCCGGCGGGCTCGACCGCGGCTCCGACTACATGGAGCTGCTGCCGCTGTTCCGCTCGCGGCTCAAGGGGCTCGTCGTGCTCGGCCAGACGAGAGGCAAGCTGGCCCGCGTCGCGGAGCTGGCGGGTATGCCGGACTCGCGCGTGGCCGATGCTGGGGAGGATGCCGAATCCTCGATCGCCCAGGCGGTGCGGCTCGCCGCCTCGCTGGCGGAGCCGGGCGACGCCGTGCTGCTGTCGCCGGCCTGCGCGAGCTGGGATATGTTCCCTTCGTACGAGGTGCGCGGGGACATGTTTAAGGATTCGGCGCATACCTTGTAAGTAGGGGGCTCGTCCCTACTTTCCCATGCCAGAGGTGTTGCGTCATGCCCAAAGCCCGGTCCGCTCCGGACGCATGGCTGATCGGTTCCATCGCCCTTATCCTCGCCATCGGTCTGATCATGGTCTACAGCGCGAGCGCGGTGCGGGCGTTCCAGGACTTCGGCGACAAGTTCTACTATGTGAAGCGCCAGTCGCTGTTCGCCGCGCTCGGCATCGGCGCGATGGTGTTCACGGCCAATACGGACTACCATGTATGGAAGAAATACGCCAAGCCGCTGCTGCTGGTCTGCTTCGCGCTGCTCGTGCTCGTGCTCGTGCCCGGCATCGGCGCGGTGCGCGGCGGCGCGCGCAGCTGGCTCGGCATCAGCTCGTTCGGCATCCAGCCGTCCGAGTTCATGAAGCTCGGCATGATCCTGTTCCTCGCCAAGATGCTCTCGGACAACCAGCAGCGGGTGACGCTGTTCGCCCGCGGGCTGCTGCCGCCGCTCGGCCTGATGGCCGCGGCGTTCGGCCTCATCATGCTGCAGCCCGACCTCGGGACGGGCTCCGTCATGATGGGCGCCTCGCTGCTCGTGCTGTTCGTCGCCGGAGCGAGGATGAAGCATCTCGGAGGCTTGGCCGCCGTCGGGGCGATCGGCCTCGTCGGCCTCATCCTGGCGGCTCCGTACCGGCTCGCGCGGATCACCTCGTTCATGGACCCGTGGTCCGATCCGCTCGGCGCGGGCTACCAGATCATCCAGTCGCTGTACGCGATCGCGCCCGGCGGACTGGTCGGGCTCGGCCTCGGCATGAGCCGGCAAAAGTACAGCTACCTGCCGGAGCCGCAGACCGACTTCATCTTTTCGATTCTGGCCGAGGAGCTCGGCTTCATCGGCGGCGCGCTGCTGATCCTGCTGTTCCTCATCCTGATCTGGAGAGGGATGCGCGCGGCGATCTACGCGCCGGACACGTTCGGCAGCCTGCTCGGCGCGGGCATCACCGGCATCGTCGCCGTCCAGGTGCTGATCAACATCGGCGTCGTCATCGGGCTCATGCCCGTGACGGGCATCACGCTCCCGCTCGTCAGCTACGGCGGCTCGTCGTTGACGCTGCTGCTCACCGCGCTCGGCATCCTGCTGAGCCTGTCCCGCTATTCAAGATAAGGCGGGCCGGGAATTCCCGGCCGCTGCGGGCGCGGCTGCGTGGCCTGGCGGCTTTCGGGCGGACTCCAATTCGAACACCGCGATCCGCTTCGGCCGAAGCGGATCGATGCGATAGGCAAGGCGGCGCGGCTGCGCCGCATGAATCAGGCCGCGCTCGAGCCCCGGCATGCCGAGGCTCGAGCGCGGCCTCATCGCCGGCGGGCTGCCAAGGCCCGCAGGCAAGCAGCAAGGGATTCGCGGCGCCGGGCGGCTGTCACCACGGCGTCCGGCTGGGCATAGGATACTGCATAATCGTGTCCGTCAGCTTGAGGGCGGCCGGTTACCTTTTCCGCAAGGGAGAGTGGCATTCGTCGGAGCCGGAAAGCGGCTCCGGGCTGCAGCTTGAGGATGGCTTGCCGCGAGCCCCGACACATGAGGAGGAACGACCATGGAGGCATGGATGGCAGAGCTGGAGGATGCCGCGATCGGCGGCATCCAGAAGCATGTGCCGCTTGCCAGGCATACCACCTGGAAAATCGGAGGCCCGGCGGACGTCCTGCTGTCTCCGGCCGGCAAGCCGGAGATGATCCGGGCGATGGCGATCCTGAACCGCCGCGGCGTGCCGTGGACGATCATCGGCAAAGGCTCCAACATGCTGGTGAGCGACAAAGGCATCCGGGGCGTCGTCATCAAGGCGGGAGAAGCGCTGGACTACGCGGAATTCGACGGCACGCTCGTGCGCGCCGGCGCCGCGTATTCGATCATCAAGCTGACAGTGATGGCCGGCAAGCAGGGACTGACCGGACTGGAGTTCGCCGGGGGAATTCCGGGCACGGTCGGAGGCGCCGTCTATATGAATGCGGGTGCCCACGGGTCTGACATGTCGCATATATTCAACTCCGCCGAAATCGTGCTGGAGACAGGGGAATTGGCCGTATGGGGGCCGGAGGAGATGGCGTTCCGCTATCGCCACTCGCGCCTGCAGGATCCGGGCAGCCGGGGCGTCGTGCTGGAAGCGACGCTGCAGCTCGCGCATGGCGACCGCAAGGAGATCGCCGCGGCGCTGGCGACGCACAAGGAGCGCCGCCGGCGCACCCAGCCGCTGCAGCAGCCTAGCTGCGGCAGCGTGTTCCGCAACCCGCCGGGCCATCATGCCGCCAAGCTGATCGAGGAGAGCGGCCTCAAGGGCTTCTCGATCGGCGGCGCGCAAGTATCGCCCATGCACGCCAATTTCATTGTCAACACCGGGCAGGCGACGGCAGAAGACGTCCTCACCCTGATCGCCCATATCCGCAGCACGGTCAAGAACCGCACGGGAATTGAACTGATGCCCGAAGTATTGGTGGTGGGTGAGCGGTAACTTGGAGGTGTAGGTTTGGACAAATTGGTGATTGAAGGCGGGCAACCTCTCTCAGGAACCATTGCTATCCAAGGGGCGAAAAACGCGGCCCTGCCGATTTTGGCAGCCAGCGTGCTCGCCTGCGGCACAGTGACGATCGAATCCGTGCCGCAGCTGCTCGATATCGAAGTCATGCTGCAAATTCTGCGCGAGCTCGGCTGCCGCGCCGAGCATGAGGGAGAAACGGTCACGCTGAATACGGCGACCGCCTATCATGTCCATATTCCGGAGAAGCTGATGAGCCAGATGCGCTCCTCGATCTTCCTGATGGGGCCGCTGCTTGCCCGTTTCGGCGAGGTGCATATCTACCAGCCGGGCGGCTGCGCCATCGGCGAGCGCAAATTCGATCTCCATCTGGAAGGGCTTCGCGCGCTCGGCGCCGAATTTGAAGAGAATGGAGACCGGATCTCCTGCCGGGCCGACAAGCTGATCGGAGCGGACATCCATCTGAGCTTCCCGAGCGTAGGCGCGACGGAGAACATCATGATGGCGGCCGCGCTGGCCGAAGGCCGCACGACGATCGTCGGCGCGGCGCGCGAGCCGGAGATCCAGGACCTGCAGAGCTTCCTGAACGCGATGGGAGCCCGCATCATGGGCGCCGGAACGGACACGATCACGATCGACGGCGTCGAGTCGCTGAGCCCGTGCTCCTACCGCGTCATCCCGGACCGCATCGTCGCGGGCACGCTGCTCGTGGCCGCCGCGGCGACGAAGGGCAAGGTGACGCTGACGAACACGCGTCCGGCGCATCTGTCCTCGCTCGTGCATGTGCTGCGGCGCGCCGGCACGAACGTCGCCATCGACGGCGACGTCATGACCGTCAGCGCCTCGTCTCGTCCGAAGGCGGTGGAGCGCATCGTCACGTCGCCTTATCCCGCTTTTCCGACGGACCTGCAGTCGCCGGTCATGGTGCTGCTCGCGCTGGCCGACGGCGTCAGCATCATGAAGGAGACGATCTTCGAAGGCCGCTTCAAGCATGTCGGCGAGCTGAGCCGGATGGGGGCGGATATCCGCGTCGATCTCGGAGCGGCGATCATCCGGGGCGTGCCGCGCCTGTACGGGGCGACGGTGGAGGCGACGGACCTGCGGGCCGGAGCCGCGCTCGTCATCGCGGGGCTCGCCGCCCAAGGACGGACGATCGTCGAGCAGGTGCATCATATCGACCGCGGCTACGACAGCATCGAATCGATGCTGAGCCGTCTCGGAGCCCGCATCGCGCGCAGCGCGCCGGTGCCGGACAACGGGGCGGTGCCGGGCTGAACCGGCCGCGGCCGGAAGCACCGGCAGGCGATTCATCGACGGTCCATCCGCCGCTTTTGCGGGGATGGGCCGGCTTTACAGCTTGAGGAGGGACAAGCGTGGCCGAACTCATACCGCTTCTGAAGGAGCCGCCGCCGAAAAAACGGGGCAGCCGCAAGCTGATCCTGATCCTGGTGCTTCTTTTCCTTATTCTATTGTCCATTCTTTTCTTTAATTCCGCGATCAGCAAGGTTTCCGCCGTCACCGTCTCGGGCGAGCAGTTCACGCCGGAGGCCGTCATCAAGGAGGCGGCGAGCGTGCGCCCCGGGGATGCATTTTTCGGCACGGTGGCCGGCACGGTGGAGAAGCGCGTCGACGCGCTCGGCTCGATCAAGCGGACGACGGTCGAGAAGAAGTTTCCCGGCGAGGTGCGGATCATCGTGGAGGAGTACCCGCCCGTCGCGTTCGAGATGGACGACGCGGGCAAGCTGAGCGCCATTCTCGCCAGCGGCAAGATTCTGGAGGCCGACGCCGGCAGCGCCGTCGTGGACAAGCCCGTGCTGTCCGGCTGGCGCAAGGACGATCCCGTCAAGAAGAAGCTGTGCGAGGCGCTCGCCGACATCCGCGCCGAGGACCTGGACCATCTGTCGGAGATCAGTCCGAGCCCGACCGAGTCTTATCCGGACCGCATCCGCATCTATACCCGCTCCGGCTTCGAGATCGTCACCGCCGTCTCGCTGCTGAAGGACAAGCTGCCGACGATCAACTCGGTCGTCGAGGAGCGCTCGCCGGGGCGCGCGACGCTGCTGCTCGCCGATACGTACATGCCGTTCGGATCGGCCGAGGAGAGCGCGGACGAAGGGAGCGCGGGCGGCTCCCGCTGACGCTCGCCGAGCAAGCCCGCCCTTTTATTTCGCTTCAAAGAATGGTAGAATTTAAGATAGGCTTTTTTTCAAGTTGGAGAAGGCGCCTTTCATGCAAAATGCCAGCGCTGGGATGAATTTCCTCGTGAAAAAAATGTAGAAAAAAGAGGGAAAATATCAGAAGCGTGGAATATGTACGACAGATATATTCACGACAGGCGATAGAAACTAGCGACCCGGAACGGAGGTGCCGCGCAATTGAGCAGCAACGACATCATCGTCAGTTTGGACATCGGTACATCCAAGGTTCGAGTTATTATTGGCGAAGTGGCCAACGGAGCCATTAATATAATTGGAGTTGGATCCGCCGACTCGGAAGGCATCCGCAAAGGAGCGATCGTCGACATCGACCAGACGGTCAAGTCGATCCGCAGCGCGGTCGAGCATGCCGAGCGCATGGTCGATATCGAGATTTCCGAGATCTACGTAGGCGTGCAGGGCAACCATATCGCCCTCCAGAGCAACCACGGCGTCGTCGCGGTGTCGAACGAGGACCGCGAGATCGGCGACGAGGACATCGAGCGCGTGCTGCAGGCGGCCAAGGTCGTCGCGCTGCCGCCGGAGCGCGAGATCATCAATCTCGTGCCCAAGCAGTTTCTCGTCGACGGGCTAGAAGGCATCTCCGACCCTCGCGGGATGATCGGCGTCCGCCTCGAGGTGGAAGCGACGATCGTGACCGGCGCCAAGACGGCCATACATAATTTGATCCGCTGCGTCGAGAAGGCCGGCCTCCACATCTCGGGCATCATCCTCATGTCCCTCGCCTCCGGCATGATGTCGCTGAGCAAGGACGAGAAGACGATGGGCACCGTGCTGGTGGACATCGGAGCGGGCTCGACGACGCTCGCGATCTTCGAGCAGGGCGGGCTCGTCGCGACGTCGACGCTGCCGGTCGGCGGCGAGTTCGTCACGAACGACATCTCGTACGGCCTGCGGACGCAGACCGACCAGGCGGAGAAGATCAAGCTCAAGTACGGCTGCGCGTCCGTGACCGACTCCGCGGAGGATCAGCGCTTCAAGATCACGCGCCTCGGCTCCAACGTCGAGAAGGAGTTCTCCCAGGTGGATCTCGCCAACATCGTCGAGCCGCGGATGGCGGAGATCTTCTATCTGATCCGGCAGGAAGTGCGCCGCCTCGGATACGGCGCCAAGGTCCAAGGTTATGTGTTGACGGGCGGATCCGTTAACATGCCGGGCACCCTCACGGTCGCCCAGCAGGAGCTGGAGTCCACGGTGCGCATCGCCGTGCCGGACTTCATCGGCGTGCGGGATCCGGCATTCGGCAGCGGTGTCGGCATGATCCAGTACGTCAGCAAGCACATGACGATTCGCAACTCGGGAGCGGTCAAGAAGCAGGCAAGCCGCAAGACGGGAACCGCCGCCCCCGCTAAACCCGGCATGATTGAACGAATCAAGAATATGTTCAGTGAATTCATCTGATCGGGGGAAATAGAATGTTGGAATTCGATATTGACCTGGAACAACTGGCTCAGATCAAAGTCATCGGTGTCGGAGGCGGCGGCAGCAACGCGGTCAACCGGATGATCGACAACGGCGTCAAGGGAGTGGAGTTCATCACCGTGAACACCGACGCCCAGGCGCTCCATCTGGCGAAGTCGGAGCATAAGCTGCAGATCGGCGAGAAGCTGACGCGCGGCCTCGGCGCCGGCGCCAATCCGGAGGTCGGCAAAAAAGCCGCCGAGGAGTCCCGCGACCTCGTCGCCGGCACGCTCAAGGGCTCCGACATGGTGTTCGTCACGGCGGGCATGGGCGGCGGCACCGGCACGGGCGCGGCTCCCGTCATCGCCGAGATCGCCCGCGAATGCGGCGCGCTGACCGTCGGCGTCGTGACGCGTCCGTTCACGTTCGAAGGACGCAAGCGCTCCAACCAGGCCGAGCTCGGCATCGAGGCGCTCAAGGAAAAGGTCGACACGCTGATCATCATCCCGAACGACCGCCTGCTCGAGATCGTCGACAAAAAGACGCCGATGCTCGAGGCGTTCCGCGAGGCCGACAACGTGCTGCGGCAGGCGGTGCAGGGCATCTCCGACCTGATCGCGGAGCCGGCGCTCATCAACCTTGACTTCGCCGACGTGAAGACGATCATGACCGAGCGCGGCTCCGCGCTGATGGGCATCGGCATCGCGACCGGCGAGAACCGCGCCGCCGAAGCGGCGCGCAAGGCGATCCAGAGCCCGCTGCTCGAGACGTCGATCGACGGCGCTCGCGGCGTCATCATGAACATCACCGGCGGCAACAACCTGTCGCTGTACGAGGTCAACGAAGCGGCCGAGATCGTCATCGAGGCATCCGATCCCGAGGTGAACATGATCTTCGGCGCGAGCATCAACGAGGACCTCAAGGACGAGATCAAGGTGACGGTCATCGCCACCGGCTTCGAGCACAAGGCGGCGAGTCCCGCTCCGGTACGCCGTCCCGTCAGCCATGCTCCGGCTCCGGAGGCTGCCGAGCCTCGTCAGACGTCTGCCTCGCCGAAGCCGTTCAACAACGCTTCCAGCGACCAGCTGGAAATTCCGGCCTTCCTGCGCAACCGCCCTCGCGGCGACCGCTAGGGCCATTCGAACCAGGCCGAACAGCCGCCCCTTCCAACCGGAAGGGGCGGTTTTTTGTCGTCGCGGCATCCGCCCGATCCGACAAAACTAGAGCGGCCGAAGCGGCAGGATTAGACAGACATCGAGAGGGGGGCTGGACTATACTGGGTTCATTCGTTCTCCGGGTTCAAGCTACGCCGCGGACCAAGGAAGGTGAGCTTCGCTGGCCGTTTACGTCGACGTCCTTTTTTTGAGAGAGCTGCTCGTAGACGGCTCGATGCTGCTGCTGACCGCCTGGATCCGGGGAGTGAAGGCGAGGCCGGTCCGCGTGCTGACTGCGGCGTCGATCGGCGCGGCCTATGTCGTGCTGATGCTGTTTCCGCCGCTGTCCTTCCTCTATACGATCGCGATCAAGGCCGGCATCTCGCTTGCGATGCTTTACGTCGCCTTCGGGTTCCGCGATACGCGGAGCTTTCTGCGCTTCATCGGCGCGTTCTACGCCGTCAACTTCGTCGCGGCCGGCGCCGTGCTCGGCGCCCACTACATGCTGATGTCCGGATCGGACGAGGTGTGGCGGACGATGCGCTTCCTGCAGGACGGCATGGCGGTCGAGCTGCAGACGAGCCTATGGTTCGTCGTCAGCGTCGCGGCGATCGGCCTGTATCTCATGCGCTCGGTCGTCGCCGGCAGGCGGCAGAAGGAGCTGGTGCTTTCCCATCTGGCCGAGGTGACCGTCCGCATCGGGGAGTCGGAGCATCGCTGCACCGGCCTCGTCGATACGGGCAACCAGCTCTACGATCCGTTGTCGAGAACGCCGGTCATGGTCATGGAGGCGTCGCTCTGGGAGGACGAGATCCCGCCCGGATGGATGAAGGGCATCCGGGACGGCCAGGTCGACCGGCTGGTGGCCGAGCTCGGCGAGGAAGAATTCAAATGGCAGGACCGGATCCGGCTCGTTCCTTATCGCGGCATCAACAAGGGCACCCAGTTCATGCTCGCGCTCAAGCCCGACGGCGTCGTCATCGAACGGGAAGGCAGCCGGAGCGAGTCGAGCAAGGTGCTGATCGGGCTGGACGGAGGCAGGCTGGTCGCGGACGGCTCGTACCGCGCCATCATACATCCCTCCCTGGTCGAGAGCCAGGCGGGCTGAACGACGATCCCAGAATCGAAGGAGATGGAGACCCCATGATGGTGAAGCTGCGCTTGAACCTGCATCTGTACTATTACCGGCTGCTGTTCCTGCTCGGGCTGAAAAGCCAGGAGATCTACTACATCGGAGGCAGCGAGGCGCTGCCTCCCCCGCTCACCCGGGAAGAGGAGGAGTATTTGCTGGAGCGGCTGCCGTCCGGCGACAGCGCGATCCGGGCGATGCTCATCGAGCGCAATCTGCGGCTCGTCGTCTACATCGCGCGCAAATTCGAGAACACCGGCATCCACATCGAGGATCTCGTGTCGATCGGAGCGATCGGACTGATCAAGGCGGTCAATACGTTCGATCCCGAGAAGAAGATCAAGCTCGCGACGTACGCCTCCCGCTGCATCGAGAACGAGATCCTCATGTTCCTGCGGCGCAACAGCAAGACGCGGACGGAAGTCAGCTTCGACGAGCCGCTCAACATCGACTGGGACGGCAACGAGCTGCTGCTGTCGGACGTGCTCGGCACGGAGAACGACACGATCTACCGCAACATCGAGGAGCAGGTCGACCGCAAGCTGCTGCACAAGGCGCTTGACAAGCTCACCGAGCGCGAGCGCATCATCATGGAGCTGCGCTTCGGCCTTGCCGACGGGGAAGAGAAGACGCAGAAGGACGTCGCCGACCAGCTCGGCATCTCGCAGTCGTACATCTCGCGGCTGGAGAAGCGGATCATCAAGCGGCTGCGCAAGGAGTTCAACAAGATGGTCTGAGCCCGGCCCGGCGCCAAGCGGCTCGGGGCGGAGGGCAAACGGAATGAGGACGGCCGGCATCGCTGCAGATGCCGGTTTTTTCGCGGCTTTTTCGGAAAAAACAACTTTAATGAAAAAAAGCTTTGATTTTGAGAACGAGTCTCACTACAATGTTTGTATAGGTTTTCCTTTCATAATTCAACGCAGAAATGAGTGAAGAAATGCTCCGCCGATTCTTCTCGTACTATCGTCCGTACAAAGGACTGTTCATCCTCGACTTCACCTGCGCCGTCATCGCCGGCCTGCTGGAGCTGGCGTTCCCGATCGCCGTCGGCCGCTTCACGGACGACCTGCTGCCTACCGGCAACTGGAGCCTCATCGTCTGGGCGTCGGTCGGCCTGCTGGCCGTCTATGGCGTCACGGCGCTGCTGAACTACATCGTCACCTACTGGGGCCATATGCTCGGCATCAACATCGAGACCGACATGCGGCGCAACCTGTTCGGCCATGTGCAGAAGCTCAGCTTCCGCTTTTTCGACAACAACAAGACCGGGCATCTGATCGGCCGCATGACCAACGACCTCAACGACATCGGCGAGCTCGCGCATCACGGTCCGGAGGATGCGTTCATCGCCGTCATGACGCTCGTCGGGGCGTTCGGCCTGATGGCGTACCTCAACCTGGAGCTGGCGATCATCAGCTTCATCATCGTGCCGGTGCTCGCCTGGATGATCATCTACTTCGGCAAGCGAATGGGGCAGACGTACGGCCGGATGTTCGGCAACGTCGGCAACTTCAACGCCCGCATCGAGGACAACGTCGGCGGCATCCGCGTCGTGCAGTCGTTCGCCAACGAGGAGCATGAGAACAAGCTGTTCGCGGTCGAGAACGCGAACTACCGCCAGACCAAGCTGATCGCCTACAAGACGCTGTCCGCCAGCATGACGCTCAACTACGTGATGATGCGCCTCATCACGGTGCTGATCCTGCTGTTCGGAGCCTGGTTCTATATCGATGGCCGCATCGAGATGGGCGAGTTCCTGGCGTTCCTGCTGCTCTCCAACGTGTTCTTCCGTCCGATCGAGAAGATCAACGCCATCATCGAGAGCTATCCCAAGGGCATCGCCGGCTTCGGCCGCTACTGCGAGATCATGGACACCGATCCGGACATCAAGGACAAGCCGGACGCCGCCGTCCTCGAGCGGGCGAAGGGCGCGATCGAGTTCAAGAACGTAAGCTTCAGCTACGAGCCGGGCCGCCCGATCCTGAAGGGCATCGACCTGACGATCCGGCCGGGCGAGACGGTCGCCTTCGTCGGTCCCTCCGGAGCCGGCAAGACGACGATCTGCAGCCTGCTGCCGCGCTTCTACGAGGTCGACGGCGGCTCGATCACCGTCGACGGCCATGACATCCGCGACGTGACGGTGGAGTCGCTGCGTCGCAACATCGGCATCGTGCAGCAGGACGTGTTCCTGTTCTCGGGCACGATCCGCGAGAACATCGCCTACGGCGACCTGGGCGCGACCGACGAGCAGGTATGGGACGCCGCGCGCCGGGCGTCGCTCGACGAGCTGATCCGCTCGCTGCCGGACGGCATGGACACGGTCATCGGCGAGCGCGGCGTCAAGCTGTCCGGCGGGCAGAAGCAGCGGATGAGCATCGCCCGCATGTTCCTCAAAAACCCGCCGATCCTCATCCTCGACGAGGCGACCTCCGCGCTCGACACCGAGACGGAGGCGGCGATCCAGGCGGCGCTGGCGGAGCTGTCCGTCGGCCGCACGACGCTGGTCATCGCGCATCGCCTCAGCACGGTGCGGAGCGCCGACCGCATCCTCGTCGTCAACAGCAGCGGCATCGCCGAGGAAGGCCGGCATCAGGAACTGGTCGCGGCCGGAGGCATCTACAGCCGCCTGCATGTCGCCCAGATGAGCCAGGCGTAAGACGAATCTCGGCAAGTTCGAAACGCCGCCTTCCCATCGTGGAGGGCGGCTATTTTTTTGCAAGCCATTGACAGTCAGGTGTATGATGCGCATAATACACATAGATCGTGTATGAACCAAGTAGTACACACACTTAGAAGCGAGGTGTGAGATGGGCATCGACGAATGGCCGGAGCTGGCCATGAACAGCCGCGATCCGGTCTACCTGCAGGTCGTCCGGCACTTCAAGGAGCTGATCGCGACCGGCTGGCTGGAGGCGGGACAGCATGTGCCTTCCCGCAGGGAGCTCGCGGCGCGGATGAAGATCAACCCCAATACGGCCCAGAAGGCGTACAAGGAAATGGAGGAACAGCAATTGATCGTCACGGAAGGCAATTCTCCCAGCCGGATCACGAGCGACGCGGCCACGCTGAGAAGCATCCGCTCCGAGCTGCTCGGCGAGGCGGTTCAGGCATTCGTCGAATCGGTGCGCCGTCTGGACGCTCCGGTCGAGGAGCTGGTCGAGCTCGTGCGCGAGAAATACGGGCGGGGCGAAGCAGCGGCTGAGCCGAGCGAGGGAGGGCCGCTGCCATGATCGAGGTCAGCGACATCCGCAAGAAATACCGGCGCAAGCAAGTGCTCGGCGGCGTCTCGTTCCAGGCGCAGAAGGGGCAGATCACCAGCCTGATCGGACTGAACGGCGCCGGCAAGTCGACGGTGCTGAAGGCGATCATGGGGCTGACGCCGATCGACGGCGGGAGCATCCGCATCGGCGGCCAGGCGATCTCGCCCGCGGCATACAATACGATCGCCTTCATCCCCGACCGGCTGACGATGCCGGGCTCGATGCGGCTGCGCGACGGCCTGCAGTTCATGGCCGACTTCTATCCGCGCTGGAATCCGGCGCGAGCCGAGGATCTGATGAGCTTTTTCCGCCTGGAGCGGGGAGAGAAGATCGGCCGCCTGTCCAAGGGCACGGCGATGAAGTTCAACCTCGTGCTCGGCATGGCGCAGGACGTCGACTACGTGCTCATGGACGAGCCCTTCTCCGGCATCGACCTGTTCAGCCGCGAGCTGATCGCCGAGGTGTTCACGAGCCAGCTCGTCGAGGACCGGGGCGTGCTCATCACGACGCATGAGATCGGCGACATCGAGCATCTGATCGACCATGCGGTGCTGCTGGATCAAGGCCGCGTCGTCCGCGACTTCGACTGCGAGCAGATGCGCGAGGAGCACGGCAAGTCGGTCATCGACGTCATGAGGGAGGTGTACCGGGGATGAAGACGAATCTGATTGCGCTGCTCAAGCTGGCGGATCTGGAAATCCGCCGGTTCCGCGGCATTCTCCTCGGCTTGATGGCGCTCGTCGCGCTGATCCAGCTTGGCGGGCTGTCGATGGTGACCCGAACCCGGCTCAGCCAGATCGAGCGGAGCGGCATGACGCTCGCCGAATTCAAGCTCCAAAACAGCGGCCTTTCCCTGCTGGAGCTGCTTGGAGAGCTGGACGGCGTTACGGGCGTCGCGATCGCCTGCTGCATCGTCGTCGTCGCCGCCTACACGCTGATCATCTGGTACCGGGATTGGTTCGGCCGGGCGAGCTTCGCCTACCGGCTGCTCATGCTGCCTCATCCCCGTTTCCTGCTCTATCTGTCCAAGCTGGCGGCGATCCTGACGTTCGTCTTCAGCCTGTTCGCTTGGCAGATCGTCATCGTCGCCGGACAGATGCTGCTGTACCACGTCCAGATTCCGCACCAGCTGCGCATCGAACGAACGTTCATCGATACGATCCGAAGCACGGATCTCGTCATCTTCATTCCGGTGCGGCTGACGGAATTCCTGCTCGTGTACGGCCTCGGCCTCGTCATCGTGCTGCTGCTGTTCACGACGGCGCTGCTCGAGCGCAGCTACCGGCTCAAAGGACTGCTCGGAGGCTTGGCGCTCAGCGCGGCGGCGTTCGTGCTGCTCGTCTGGCTATGGGCAGGGGCGGAGGACAGGGGCAGCTTTCTTTACCCTACCGAGCTGCTGGCGCTCTTCATCGGCGTGCTGCTCGTCAGCGCGGCAGCGGCCCTCTGGCTCGGCTGGCGTCTGCTGCGCGGCAAGGTCTCGGTCTAAGGAGGACTTATGAAAAAATACGGATACAGCATCGGACTGGCGGCGCTCAGCGCGCTCGTCCTGATCGGTTACGTTGCCGCGGCGTCAGCGGATCGCAAGCCTCCTTACCGGCTGACGACGGAGGAGGGGGACGCAGCGGTCATGAACGGCTTCGTCCTGGACGGCCTCGGCTCCCGATTGACGGCTGACGGCGGCAGAGAGCGGACCGGCAGCAGGTTCCTTTCCGCGCCGTTCCATGACTTGATGGAGCCGGACCACTACTACTCGGAGCGGAACGAGCTCATTCTCGCCCATCGCTCGTTCATGAGGGGCCATCGGATGGATGATTCGTACTATCGGGATGACGCTACGGTCATCGGAGCCGATCTGGACGACGAGCGCTCGACGATCGACGTCCGCCTGCTTGACCGGGCGAGCGGCGGCGTCCGCGAGCTCGAGGTTCCGATCGAGCTTCCGGCAGGAACGAAGCAGTCTGATTTTCATTCTTACAACCGCAGCATCGTGGACGTGCAGCTGGAGAACGGACGGATCCATCTTTTGGTCCGCGGCGACTACTCGCCGTTGACGGAGGGGCAGCGTCTGTGGGTTTACGAGGACCACATTGTAGACAGCGCCTCCGGAGAGCGTGTCGGCACGGTCGAGGTTTTCCGTAATGCGCCTGAAACGGAGCTGCCTCGCGAAACGACTGTGGAGCTCATCGAGGAAGTGCGGCAAATGGACGCCTCCGGCATCGTCATGCTGAACGTGAAGCGGCTCAAGCATGATGATGGGACGAACCAGGAACAGCCGTCGCCGCCATTGCTGCAGGAGTGGCGCCTCGTCGGCTACGATTATGCCAGCGGCGAGACCTGGGAGCTGCCCAAGGCGGGCATGGATCGGCTCAAGCAAGGGCTGGAGCCGCGCCTGCACGGCGGAATTCTCTATGCGTTCAACGAACAAATGAAAAAGCCGATCCTCCATTTCCTCGACCCGCGCTCTGGAGAAGCGGCTGCGGAGCCGCTTCCGCTCGAAGAGTCCGACACCGCGCAACGGAGCATCACAATGCAGGGCGGCCGGATTTACGACAACTTTTTGGCCGGCAAAAAACCGACCGTCGTCGTCTACGACGAAGCTTCGCGCCGCGTCCTGTACCGGGGCAGCGTGGAGCAGGCCGATCCGCGCGCGGAGCCGGTCGACTACAAGTATTTCTCCTTGAATTTCTATGGGAAATGAACCGTCTATGCCGGTCCAAGCCGGGGCAATCCTGCCCCGGTTTTTTTTATCTCGCGCTGGCGATGGGGAAACCCTTCCGGCGCCTGCCTGAAGGCGCTTACCCGATGCTCTCGGGGGATGCGGACGGAGCTTCCGGCAGGAATAAAAATGAAGCCCGAGGAGATAATGCTTATTAATGTTTCTCCTTGGGAGGTAGTCACGTTGACCCGAAATAAAGTCGAGATCTGTGGAGTGGATACCGCCAAACTCCCCGTCCTTACCAATGTTGAAATGAGAGAGCTGTTCACCGCTCTTCAGACGAAAAACGAGTGGTCGGCCAGAGAGAAGCTGGTGAATGGAAACCTGCGGCTGGTGCTCAGCGTCATCCAGCGGTTCAACAATCGCGGAGAGTTCGTGGACGATCTGTTCCAGGTCGGCTGCATCGGGCTGATGAAGGCCATCGATAACTTTGATCTCGGTCAGAATGTCAAGTTCTCGACCTACGCCGTGCCGATGATCATCGGCGAGATCCGGCGCTATCTGCGGGACAACAATCCGATCCGCGTCTCCCGCTCCCTGCGCGACATCGCCTACAAGGCGCTGCAGGTGCGCGACGCGCTGACGAACCAGAATTCCCGCGAGCCGACGATTTTCGAGATTTCCGAGGCGCTCGGCGTGCCCAAGGAGGATGTCGTGTTCGCGCTGGACGCGATCCAGGATCCGGTCTCGCTGTTCGAGCCGATCTACCACGACGGCGGCGATCCGATCTACGTCATGGACCAGATCAGCGACGACCGCAACAAGGATGTCGGCTGGATCGAGGAGATCGCGCTGCGCGAGGCGATGCACAAGCTCGCCCAGCGCGAGAAGATGATCCTCTCCATGAGGTTTTTCGAGGGCAAGACGCAGATGGAGGTCGCGGACGAGATCGGCATCAGCCAGGCTCAGGTGTCGCGCCTCGAGAAGTCGGCCATCCAGCAGCTGCAGAAGCATGTGAAGACCTGAATAGCGGATTCAGAACTCAAAGGGCGCCGATCGGCGCCTTTTTTTCCGCGTCCGGAGGGCTGTTCGCCTCGTCCGGAACATATACATGGAAGGGACCGAAACCATCCTAGGACGGGAAGTGCGCCTCATGATCATGAAAATCTCCGACTTTCAGACGAAGGATGTCATCAATATCATCGACGGCAAGCGTCTGGGCCAGATCACCGACATGGAGATCGACCTTCGGCAGGGGCGGATCGAATCGATCGTCGTGCCGCATTACACGAAGTTTTTCGGCATGTTCGGCAACGGCAGCGAGCTCGTCATCCCATGGCGCAACATCGTCAAGATCGGAGCCGACGTCGTGCTCGTGCGCATGGAGAATGCCGGCGCGAAGACGTATCTGGAGGACGACGACATTCAGGTGAAGCCGCTGCAGCGGCGGGAGCCGTAGCGGGGACGGAGCGGCTCGTGCTACACTAGACGACGAGGTGAGGATCGGATGGAGCCGTTCGTTCAGCGACATAGACGGGATGAGGCGAAGGAAGCTTCGCTTTTTTTGTTGGAATCATGGGTAAAGGAAAAGGACGGACTGACGGCCGGCTTCACGGGACGAGGCGGCGGGAATAGCGGGGAGCCGTGGGCGTCGCTCAACCTCGGCCTGCATGTCGGCGACCGCGATGCGGACGTCGTCGACAACCGCCGCCGGCTGACGGAGGCTCTCGGCTGGCCGGCGGAGGCGTTCGTCTGCGGCGAGCAGGTGCACGGCTGCGCGGTGCAGGCGGTCGGTGCGGCGGACGCGGGGCGGGGCTTGTCGAGCCGTGCGACGGCCGTGCCGGACACCGACGCGCTCATGACGGATGAGCCCGGCGTGCTGCTCGTCTCCTTGTATGCCGACTGCGTGCCGCTTTATTTCTGGGACCCCGTCCGAGAGGCGGTCGCGCTGGCCCATGCCGGCTGGAAAGGCACCGTGCTCGAGATCGCCCGCCGCACGGTCGAGGCGATGGCGGAGCGGTACGGCAGCGTGCCGGCGGACATCCGCGCGGCGATCGGTCCGTCCATCGGTCCGTGCTGCTACGAGGTGGATGAGCCGGTGCTCGAGCGCGTCCGGCCGCTGCTCGCGGAGCTGGCGGAGGCGGGCATCGTCCGGCTGGCCGAGACAATCGAGCCGTCGTCGCCAGGGCACGGCCGCCTGAACTTGAAAGAGCTGAACCGACAGATTATGATAAAAGCAGGAATTTTGCCGACCCGTATCGAATGTTCGGAGTGGTGCACCGGCTGCCGCCGCGACCTGTTCTTCTCCCACCGCATGGAGGGAGGGCGTACGGGAAGGATGGCGAGCTGGATCGGCATGAAGGGCAGGTGACGCCGATGTCGCTCTTGGAGCGCAAGGCGCAAGTAGACCGGAGGATCGCGGAGGCGTGCCGCCGTGCGGGACGCGATCCCCGCGAGGTGAGCGTCATCGCGGTCACCAAGTATGTCTCGCTGGAGCGGACGCGCGAGGCGCTGGCGGCGGGCTGCCGCCAGCTCGGCGAGAACCGCTGGCAGGACGCCCGCGCCAAGTGGGAGGCGCTGGCGGAGGAGTACGGAGCGGAGCGGGCCGGCGAAGCGCCCGAGTGGCATTTCATCGGCTCGCTGCAGACCAACAAGGCCAAGGACGTCGTAGGCAAGTTTACATACATCCATTCGCTGGACAGGCTCCCGCTGGCGGAGGCGATACACCGCAAGGCTGCCGCGCTCGGCATCCAGGTGCCCTGCTTCATCCAGGTGAACGTCTCCGGCGAGCTGTCCAAGCACGGCCTGGAGCCGGCGGATCTGGAGGAGCTGGCGAGGGGGCTGCGGGATTATCCGTCCGTCCTCCCGGTCGGGCTGATGACGATGGCTCCGCATGAGGAGGACCCGGAGGCGACTCGGCCGGTATTCCGCCGGCTGCGCGAGCTGCGCGACGAGGCCAACGCCAAGGGCTGGTTCGCGGAGCCGCTGAGAGAGCTGTCGATGGGCATGTCCAACGATTTCGAGATCGCGATTGAGGAAGGCGCCACCCGGGTGAGGCTTGGAACCGTCCTGGTGGGCCATGAGGAGGAGCGTGTGTGAAGGTGATGAACCGGTTCATGAATTTCCTCGGCCTGCAGGACGAGGAGGAGATCATCGAGCGAGAGACCGTACAGGCGCATGACGAGCAGGAAGTTGAAACCTCTCCGGCCGAAACGCGTAAGCAATCCAAAGGCAGCAACATCGTCAGCATCCATTCCCAGAAGAACATGCGGGTCGTGCTGAACGAGCCGCGTTCCTACGACGAGGCTCAGGAAATCGCGGACCATCTGCGCAACCGGCGCTCGGTCATCGTGAACCTGCAGCGCGTCCGCACGGACCTCGCCGTCCGCATCGTCGATTTCCTGAGCGGCACGGTCTATGCGCTGAACGGGCATATTTCCAAGCTCGGTCCAAATATTTTCTTGTGCACGCCGGATTCAGTCGATGTTCAGGGCACCATAACGGAAATGCTGGCAGAAGAAGACTTCAGAAAAAGATGAGGTGACCTAACCGTTGGGATTCGACTACGTCCGTCTCATCGATACGCTTGAGACGATCTACAGCTTCATGATCATCGGCTATATTCTGCTCTCCTGGCTGCCCAACGCGCGCGAGAGCTTTATCGGCGAGTTTCTGGGCAAGCTGGTCGAGCCCTACCTGAGCATTTTCCGCCGCTTCATCCCGCCGATCGGCGGCATGCTCGACATCAGCCCGATCGTCGCCCTGTTCGCGCTTCGCTTCGTCGCGTACGGGCTGATCGGAGTTCTGGATTTTCTGATCGGACGCTAGGATGATGTCGGGGTTTTACGATCATTTCCTTCCGGAAGAGCGGCCCTTCGTGGATCGCGTGCTGGAATGGATCGAGCGGTCCGCGGAGCTCCATGAGCTCAAGCGGACCGATTTTTTAGATCCGCGCCAGCAGAGCATCCTGCTGTCTCTGGCCAACCGCGAGCCGGCGGTGACGGTTCGGCTCGACGGAGGCTACGAGGGCGCGGAGCGCCGGAGAGCGCTCATCGCGCCCGAGTACCGGTACCTCGAAGCGGAGGACATCGCCATCGTCGTGCTCGACATCGAGGCGCCGTCCGGCGGGCGGCTGGAGCTCGATCACGGCGATTATCTGGGCGCGGTGCTCGGCCTCGGCATCAAGCGCGACCGCATCGGCGACATCCACGTCGGCGACGAGGGCGCGCAGCTGCTCGTGGCGTCGGACATCGCCGATTTTCTCAACGTCCATCTGCGTCAAGTCCACCGGGTGAACGTGCTGACCTCCGCCAAGCCGCTGGAGGCGCTGCGCCCCGTCGCTGTGGAGATGGACGAGATGACGTTCACCGTCGCCTCGCTGCGGCTGGACGGCGTCGCCAGCGACGTCTACCGGATTAGCCGGACGAAGATTGTCGATCCGATCCGCGCCGGCCGCTGCCGCGTCAACTGGCGCACCGAGGAGGACCCGTCCAAGCCGCTGCGCGAAGGGGACGTCGTCTCCATCAAGGGGCTGGGGCGATTCAAGCTGCTTGAGGTCGACGGCGTCACCAAAAAAGGCCGCATCCGCGTGCGCGCGGGCAAATACGTCTAGCAAAGCAGGAAGCGTCGCCGGATGGCGCGCTGGATGATCCGCCGCCGCGAATGCAGGGCAGGCCGGGGTCATCCTTTTTTTTTACAGGGCGAAGGCTCTGTTGAAGGGGTCTGTTTTTGCCGATAGTAAAAAGGACGTCTTTTTTTTCGCGGCGTGTGGATTTTGCAGGAAAATGCCTTTACCTGTCGAAATCAATAAGCCACACCATGGACGGCCAAGACATCAGGAATCCAACCAAGCAGGAGGTGCCCCAATGCCGCTGACGCCATTGGACATACATAACAAGGAGTTCGGCCGGAGACTTCGCGGGTATGACGAGGATGAGGTCAACGAGTTCCTCGATCAGGTCATCAAGGATTACGAGGCGCTGATCCGGGAAAACAAGGACCTGCAAAACCAAATCCTCAACCTGCAGGAGAAGCTGAATCATTTCGCCAATATTGAGGAAACGCTCAGCAAGACGATCATCGTGGCGCAGGAGGCGGCCGACGAAGTCAAGGGCAACGCCAAGAAGGAAGCCCAGCTCATCATCAAGGAAGCGGAGAAGAATGCGGACCGCATCGTCAACGATTCGCTGATGAAGTCCCGCAAGGTGAGCCTCGAGGTCGAAGAGCTTAAGAAGCAGGCCTCCATCTACCGCATGCGGTTCCGCACGCTCGTCGAGGCGCAGCTGGAACTGCTGTCCCAAGACGGCTGGGACAAGCTTGAGAGCGCATCGAGCACGCTGTCGATCGAGCATTCGAGCCGTTGAGTTCAACCGCATAGCAATCCGCTACGGGAAGCACCCGTTCGCACGAGCAACACGCGAACGGGTGCTTTTTGCCTTTTTTCTGGGTTTTTATGGAGGTAATCCGTGTCGGGGAAGGTGGGGAATGCCGATAAATAGAGGAGTCATGGAGTGGAAAAGCGAGAATTTCGAATGCTGAATTTATCTTAAAGGAACGAACTTCATAGATGGAGGATGATTGGAATGCAGATGAAAAAAACATGGATGTCTTTAGCGGTAGCTGGATTATTGATGGGTACAGTTAGCGGAGGGGCGCTGATGTCGAAGACTGAAGCCGCTTCTGCAACTGCATTCTCGGATGTGAATTCTTCGGCTTGGTACTACGCCTCGGTGGCCAAATTGGCAGGCAAGGGGCTTGTCAATGGCTGCGGAGACAGCCTGTTCTGCCCCGACCGGTCGATTACTCGCGCCGAGTTCATCAAGATGACCGATTCCGCGCTGGGGCTTCCGGTAGGCGAAGCGGCGGCGGGCCAAGCTTGGCATGTTCCGTACATTCAAGCGGCGGTCAGCGCCGGCGTCCATAAAACGAGCGACTTCAACGGCAGCTGGTCCCAGCCGATCAGCCGTCAGGAGATGGCGCGGCTCGTCGTGCGGGCCGTGGACGAGAAGCTGCGGCAGGCAAAAACGACCGATCCTCAGCTCGTCTATGAAGCGACGAAGCGCGGCATTCTGTCCGGCTTGTCCGGAGGCGAGCTGGGCCTGAAGGAAAGCTCGACGCGCGCACAGGCGACGGTCGTCATCGACCGCATGCTGACGCTGCTGGATGGCGGATCGCTGCCAGTGGACAAGCGAGCCGCGTCTTATGCGGAAGTGGCTTATACCGGCACGAACGTGGAAACGATGTGGGGCGGCAACTTCCGGCAGCTGCCGTTCAAGGCGAAGATTCGCAACTACATCAACGGGGAGTTCAAGCAGATCCTCATCCTCGATATGGATGACAAGAACAGTCCGTATCGGAGCTGGCTGCCGAGAGGTACGTTCGATAAGTACGACTGGAGAGATCCGCGCGGAATTCTCAAGACAACGAGTGCTCCCTGGGAAAATGAATACATGATGGCCTTCCGAATCAAGCTCAGCAACACGCAAACGGTCAAGAATCTGAATTACCAATTTCGAGACATGATTGGCGCTCCTTATTTTGTAGCAGCAATAACTAGAAGCAAATCCCGTGGCGAAGGTCCTTTTGCAACCGAACTGGATTTTTCAATGGACACGATCAACTCCAAGGAAGTTTGGGTGTTCTATGCGATTAAGAAAGAGACAGTCAAAGAAGCACAACAATTCAATGCGAAATATTTTTATTTCGAATCGTTTGGAGACGACAGATATAAACTTTTACTCGGCGATAACGGCAAGTTGTTTGGAGGGAAGAATGAATGAAAGGCAAGCTAAGCGTTCTATTACTGCTTTCGTTTCTGGTCTCCCTGATTGATCCCGGTGTGTGGCTCCTTCCATCCGCCGCTGCTGCAGATCCTAACACGGCAACGTTCACGGGAAATGGCGGGGGGTATCACAAGACTCCGATTGTTGAAGGCTTGCAGACCCAAGTCGTCAAGGCGTCCGGGAAAAAGGTCAAGTCCTGGTCCTTCACCATCAATGGAAACCCTAAAGGGCAGCTGGGCTCATACAACGAGAGCACGGGGAAGATCGAGCTTCCACCTGTAAACGGGAAGGAAGTTCAGCTGTATGGTACGAGAGAGTCCAGAATGTACTATGACATCTGGCGGAATTCCAGCGGGAAGCAATGGACGATGGCTGCAGAGGAAACGGGGCCGTATACCTTTACGGCGGATGCCTCCACTATTGCAAACGGCATCTCTCAATATCCGGGTGAAATCCCAGTTCGGGACAGCTCCGGCGCGATGATTGACGCCAGATTACGCTACTCCGACGGTTCGGCAGCAGCTTGGTCGGATGCTCTAGGCGCTCCTGATGAATTCCTCAGAAAAGATAACAGAGAAGCCGTCTCCTATGCCTTCATCGAACCCAGTTCCGTCACGATTACCGGAGCTATACCGCTCAGCGAGCAGCGAATAACCGACACCGGCAAAGGAAAGCCCGGCTATGGCTATGTCAAAGTGAGCCTGATGCTGGGCAGCGGCAACAACGATCAAGGGACGCATTGGCAACTTCTCCCCGGCAGCTCCGGCAACGTCCAAGGCCGCCGCTACCCGCTCAACTCGACGACGACATGGGAGGCCAAGACATACAGCGTCGATTATACGCTGACCGTCACCTACGAGCCGATCGACGCTTCCAAACCCGATCTTGTCGCGGACAGCATCCGAGCATCCGGGATAATCGAGCTTGGAAAGGCCGCGACGTTCACGGCCGACTATCATAACGAGAACCTCGACATCAACAAGTCGTTTACCGTGAACGTGAAGGATGTTGGAACCGGAACGGTCTTGAAATCCGAATCCGTTCCCTCCATGAAGGTGGGGGCGAGCCGGTCGCTGACGTTCACCAGCACCTTCACCTCCAACGCTGCCAAGACGTTCCGGCTGACGGTAGACTCCGCCAACACGATCGACGAGGCCAGCGAAACCAACAACACAGCAGACGGGACCTTTCGGCCGAACGAACAGCAGCCAACACCGACGCCAATCAAGAATTTCTCTGGTGATTTTGACGTCATAAAGCCTGTCATCGCCTATCGGGACACCTTCTCTTTAAAACCCAAAGATTTTGTCCTGAACCAGTGCACCTATGTTTCTCATACCTGGCAAATCAAGCAGGGGCCGTACACCTATACAAGCCCGGCGTATTACAACTATTCCACGGAGACGTCGTATTCGTTCGAGAGATGGCCTTCTCTTCTAGGCGTCGGCACCTTCCAGGTGTACATGATCCTTAAGACAAACTGCGGTGAAGTAGAAGTTGGCCCCAAGATGTTGACCATTACCGGCCCGTCCAAGAACAGCCCGCCGGTCATCAAAATCGGATGGATCGATCCGTCCGGCGATCCGACGAAACCGGTCTCTTCAACGCCGCAGAATGAGCGCCTGACCTTGAACGTGCTCAGCATTTCGGATCCCGACCCAGGGGACAGCGTGACATTTGAAGGCTATGACTTCGCCGGCAGCTCGAGCGAATGGATTCGGAACTTGCCGAATCGCTTCGGCGGCGAGACGATGATGTGGGAGTATCCAAACGTCACGATGGATCAGAATGGATTTTATTCCATCTGCGCCACCGTCCGGGACCAGTGGGGAGCCACCGGCAGCGGATGCACCAGCATCAATGTCGTGCCGCCCAACCCGATTCCGATCATCAATGGTCCATCTCAAATCCGGGAAGACCGGCCCTACTCCCCTAAATTTGACGGTAACAGCAGCTACAGTCCAATCAAAGGGCGGACCATTGACCATGCTCGCGACGAGTGGTCTGGCATCAGAGAAATCTACGACACGCCGGGCGAGTACAAGATCAAGCTGGATGTCTATGACAGTTTAGGCTTGAAGTCGCTCCAGCCGGCCGAAAAGATGCTTACTGTCCTCGAAGACATGCCGCCGGTTCCCAAGCTGGAGTTTCCGAGTCCAGCGCTACGGAATGCAAGCGTCGCGTTCAAAAACACCAGCTACTCTCCGGACGGAGACACCATCGTAGTGAACCAAGTCTCGTACCGCTACGATGCGAATAATGACGGCAACTACTCCGAACCCGAAGTCACCATCACCATGCGAGCAGACAAGACGTTTGACTTCAAAGGGGCTAAAGTCGGCCGGTATCGATTCAAAGTGTATGTAAAAGAAGACTACGGCAAGGAGGCTACAGGCTACTTTGACTTTGAGGTCATCAACGACGCCCCGCAGGTATCATTCGACGTTACTTCCGAAAGCCTGGAGCCTGAACCGCTTGTGTCGGTACCGATCAGCACGAAAACGATGGCAGAAGATCGCACCAAGTGGGGAAACAGCAACTTTGGAGCCGAGACAAAAATTTCTTCCTGGGTCTACAATCCAGCAAATGGAGCCTTGGCTGCCCCGTGGGCGACGTTCAACCGGGCGGAGCTCTTCATGGTTGGAAGCGACGGATATCCTCGGACCGTACGCAGCAATCCGGTCGATGATCGTTCCTTTACCGGTTTCATGCAGTCAGCCCTTTTATCTGGCGGCGTCACGGCCATCTCCAACTACGATAAAAATACGTACGTCTACACGTACGATTTTTATCGGGATGGAGTGAAAATCGGCAGCCGAACGGGACTAGAAGGCATCGTTGCAGTTGATCTGTACACGGGGATTGTGCACACCCGGCTGTATGGCGATGCCAGCAAAATCAGAAGCTACTACGCCGATTCCTTCCTTAATCCTGCCGGAACCCCGTTTGCCATACGGGGAGAAGTGTATGCCAACGGCAAATGGATCAAAGTCGATTACCCTACGGTATTGGGAACGACGCCGAACCTGAATGCAGGCAGCTTGCCGACAGCTTTTTCCGACCATCTCTACTACTATGCGGAGTACCAGAACAGCAGCAACGGAACTCCACTAAAAACATCGTTCACATGGGACGGAGTGAAGAGTGAAAAGCAATGGTACAACAACACTGAATATGAGCATAACTATATTCTCGGAGCCGAGTCCATTGTCGCCGGCAGCGTCGATAAAGACATGAACTATGTCACCTCGTCGTACCGTACCTTCTCCAGTTCATCGAAAGTCTATTTTAGCCGGAATCTGGAGGATGACACGGACCGGTACCAGAACCTTATTCGTACACCAGACGACCGTATCTTTGTCACGTTTGATGGAAAATGGGTCGTAACCAACACGGGTGTTTATGATCGGAACCATCCCTACTCCTACGTGGATCCAATCTCCAGCTTTGACTATGGGACCCGAGTCATGCACGTGACCGATACGAACTACGCTTTGCTGGACAACTACGAGCGAGGGGCAAAGCTGATTCGAATTCAAGATAACGGAACGATAACGACCATCCGAGAATATCCTCAGCTGCAGTCCATTTATAGAAACATACGGATTGATAATCAGAACAACTTCGTCTTCCAAGACCGGGAGACGCTATACAAGATCAGCACGTCCGACTTCTCGCTCACGCAGCTGGCGGCCGTAGGCAATTTCGCCGTGCCGATCAACAACGGTGCTTTTACGGTGGCAAC
Organism: Paenibacillus sp. FSL W8-1187; assembly: GCF_037965485.1. NCBI lineage: Bacteria > Bacillati > Bacillota > Bacilli > Caryophanales > Paenibacillaceae > Paenibacillus > Paenibacillus sp. FSL W8-1187. Next base: position 3,391,584 of record NZ_CP150181.1, on the reverse strand, counting down.
CAACGACCGGCGAACAGAAGTCTATGCGCCTCGCGAAAGTCGGCCGGAAGGAGCCTATATCTCTTCCCACAACCAACTGCTCGGTCAAGCAAAGATGAAGAATGTCTCGTACAGTTTCAAGATGAAGCTTAACATGTCAGCTCCGTCGTATCTCTATTCGGGCTATTCGTTCCACGCGCAGGATAACCGGAACATGTACCGAGTCGAGGTCAATCATGACTCGGTCAGCCTGGTCCGGGTCGCCGGAGGAACGAGGAAGGTGCTTCAAAGCGCATCCTATCCAATCAATCTGACCCAAAAGTACACGTTTAAGATTCAAGTTCTCGACGGAAAGATCAAGGTCTACGTGGACGGCACGCCTGTCATCGACATCAACGAGACTACGTACACCGAAGGGAAGTTCGGGCCGTTCGCCGAGATTCCCAAAACGGAGTTTTTCCAGGTGAGCTATACGGACCTGACCCCAATCAGTACGTCAACCGTGCTGAACGGCGTCGGCCTCGTCGGAAGACCACTCATTTATACGATCCGGAACACGGACACGGAAAACGATCCGCTAATCAAGGACCTGACCTCATGGAAGTACGTCCAGCTGGCGCAGAAATTCCTCGATGCCCAGGACGGCAAATCAGGCGCGTCTGCCTTGAGCGGGAAGTGGTTCACCTCTCCGGCCGCCGTCATCGACAAGGTAGGCTTGTACCGAATCAGCTACAAGTCCAAGGATGATCCGCATCCTGACTATCTCTATCCGAAGATGGACTTCGACGAATACCGCAAGGAGAGCAACGAGTCGGTACGCGACGTGATCATCCACCGGCCGCCAATTTCGGACTTCGACGTCTCGCTCGCTTCGAACGGGACCGTCTTGTGGACGGACCGCAGCCGGGACCCCGATCGCTACCTGTCGAGCAGCCATTACTCGAACGAAGCGACGGGCATCGACTACTACCGGACCAAAGGCGTGCTCGAGAAAAAGTTCTATTATATCTCTCCATCGGGCAAATTCGTTCGAACCAAGTTGGTTACCCCGGATGAAATCGGAGAATATACTGTTGGCCTGGCGGTGAAGGATGAATACGAAGCCTGGAGCGATTACACGGAGAAGACCGTCTACGTCGGCACGCTGCCGCAGCCGGACGAGCCTCCGCACGCCGGCTTCAACCTGAGCCGCGCGACGACGTATCGAGGCGTGGAGATCAGCATCGATTCGACCGCATGGGACAAAGAGGATGGAGCGCGCCAAAACCTTCCTCACGACTACTTCATCCGGAATCTGGATGGCGGAACCGAAACGATGGCCAGCCAGGCCCGGACGACGTGGACCAAGACGTTCAGCACGATGGGGACTTTCCGAATCCGTCAGGTGGTGGAGGACAAGCTCGGCCAGACCGATACGGTTTTAAAAACGGTCCAAGTCGTCAATCGGATTCCGACCGCGAACATCTTCGTTCCTTCGTCTGCCGATCAAACGAAGCCGGAAAAGCTGACCGAATTCCGTCCGAAGTTCAAATGGAGCTATGGCGATGCCGACAGCGATCCGCAAGCCAAGTACCAGGTGAAGATTTACCGATATGGGGGCGTCATCGTCCACGATTCGGGCATCAAGAACGGGAGCGACGGAACCTACATCCCTACAGCCGATCTTCCGGAATACACGAACCTTTACATCGTGGTCAGAGTTTTGGACGGCTTCGATTGGGGGGAAAGCGCTCCGAAGTTCTTCTACATTGAAACGAACCGCCCGCCCGTAGCGGACTTCGACTGGACGCCGAAGCCGGTCTATGAAGGCGACCCGATCCAGCTGCTGGACCGCTCGTCTGATCAGGACGGAGACGCGCTTACGGCGAAATGGACCGTGCTCGACCCGTCGGGCCGAACGAGCGTGCATGCGGCTCCGCCGCTCCTTGAACGGTCCTTGCCCGGCACCTATCAGGTGACGCTGACGGTCAGCGACGGCAAGGCGGAAGCGACGGCTGCGAAGCCGATCTCGGTCGTGCCGCTTGGACTGAGCGCCGATGTCGGCCATACGGCGGACTGGAAGGAAATCCATGACCGGCTCGGCCACGAGACGGCGCAGCATCCGAAGGAGTTTTATGCCGGGGAGAAGCTGATCGTGCAAGGCTATCCGGTCCCGGCTCCGGTGCTGCAGGTGACGGCGAGCTTGACGGCCGGAGGCGGGCTGGACGCACGCTCCATCCTGAAGCCGGTGACGGCCGACCGCCATTATGCGGGCGAGCTGCATGACGAGCGGTGGGCGCATCTGACGGATGGACTGTCCAAGGGCGACTATACGATCCGCTTCGAGGTGGTGTACCGCAACGGCACGCGCAAGACGGCGGACGTGCCGATCCGCATCATCGGCTCGGCGCTCGGCGCCGCGGGCGTGCACCGCAAGCAATAGCGGCAGCCGCAGACGGACGGTTGACACCTTTTGCCGGTATGAGGTATAACCTAGTATAGAAATGCCAATGATAGACCGACTGTAACCATAGCAACTTCATTGACGAGAACACGCGCCCTGCGGGGAAGATCCCCAGAGAGCCGGCCCAGAGCTGCAAGCCGGCGTTCGGAACCCAGACGTGCATCCTCTCCGAGAAGCGCCGCCGAATCGGCCGCTTCGGCCCCCAGGGCTGGACGGTCCCAGTAAGCGCCGCCGGATGTCCTCCGTTACAGGGAACGCGGATTGCGCAAGTTCGATCCGCTGCCGAGGAGCGCTCGCGCGTGACGGCTGTCGGAATCGACAGGCCGCTGCCGATGCGTTCGAATCAGGGTGGTATCGCGAGTTTACGCTCGTCCCTTTCCAAGGGGCGGGCTTTTTTATTTTCAAGAGCTTATTTTCCAAGAGGAGTGTTGAGCGATGCAAAGAGTGGATGTGAAGGAGAAGGCCCGCGCGCGCGAGCTGCGCGTGCTGGACAAGTGGAAGACGGAGGAGACGTTCAAGGCTTCCATCGACAACCGCGCAGGCAAGCCGAACTTCGTGTTCTACGAGGGACCGCCGACAGCGAACGGCAAGCCGCATATCGGGCATGTGCTCGGCCGCGTCATCAAGGACTTCATCGGCCGCTACAAGACGATGTCCGGCTACCGCGTCGTGCGCAAGGCCGGCTGGGATACGCACGGCCTCCCGGTCGAGCTCGGCGTGGAGAAGGAGCTCGGCATCTCCGGCAAGCAGGAGATCGAAAACTATGGCGTCGAGGCGTTCGTCAAGAAATGCAAGGCGAGCGTGTTCGAATACGAGCGCCAATGGCGCGAGCTGACCGAAGCGATCGGCTACTGGACCGACATGGACGATCCTTACGTCACGCTCAAGAACAGCTATATCGAGAGCGTCTGGCATATCCTCTCGACGATCCATGGCAAAGGGCTGCTGTACCGCGGCCATCGGGTCAGCCCGTACTGCCCGTGCTGCCAGACGACGCTCAGCTCGCATGAGGTCGCCCAAGGCTACGAGGACGTCAAGGATCTCAGCGCCACGGTCAAGTTCCCGCTGGAGAACGGCGAAGGCCATCTGCTCGCCTGGACGACGACGCCATGGACGCTGCCGGCCAATACGGCGATCGCGGTCAACCCGGATCTGACCTACGTCAAGGCGAAAAAAGACGGCGAGGTATACTTCGTCGCCGAGGCGCTCGTGGACAGCGTGTTCAAGGGCGACGACAAGCCGGAAATCGTCGGCAGCGTGAAGGGCGCCGAGCTCGTCGGCCTCGCCTACCGCGCTCCGTTCGACTATGTTCCGGTCGAGAAGGGCCATGTCGTCATCGGCGCGGACTTCGTCAGCGACACGAGCGGCACGGGCATGGTCCACATCGCGCCGGCGCACGGCGACGACGACTACAAGACCGCCCGCAAAAACGGCATCAGCCTGCTGGCCGTCGTCAACAACCAGGGCCGCTATGTCGACGAGGTGACGGATCTGGCCGGACGCTTCGTCAAGGACGGCGAGGTCGACATCGAGATCGTCAAGATGCTGAGCGAAAAAGGGCTGCTCTTCTCCAAAGAGAAATACGAGCATAGCTATCCGTTCTGCTGGCGCTGCAAATCGCCGCTCATCTATTACGCGACCGAGAGCTGGTTCATCGAGACGACCGCCGTCAAGGAGCAGCTGATCGCGAACAACAGCGGCGTCGACTGGTACCCGGGCCATATCCGCGAGGGCCGCTTCGGCAAGTTCCTCGAGGACCTCGTCGACTGGAACATCAGCCGCAACCGCTACTGGGGCACGCCGCTCAACGTCTGGGTGTGCGAGGCGACGGGCAAGGAGTACGCGCCGTCCAGCCTGGCCGACCTGCGCGAGCGCTCCGTGACGGAGCTGCCGGAGGACTTCGAGCTGCACAAGCCGTATGTGGACGAAGTGAAGCTGCGCAGTCCGTTCGCCGAAGGCGCGGTCATGACCCGCACGCCGGAGGTGATCGACGTCTGGTTCGACAGCGGCTCGATGCCGTTCGCGCAGCAGCATTATCCGTTTGAAAACGAAGGCCGCTTCGCCGAGCAGTATCCGGCCGACATCATCTGCGAGGGCATCGACCAGACGCGCGGCTGGTTCTTCAGCCTGCTGGCGGTCTCGACGCTGTACAACGGGCAAGCTCCGTACAAGGCGGTCATCTCGACCGGCCATGTGCTCGACGAGAACGGCCAGAAGATGAGCAAGTCCAAGGGCAATGTCATCGACCCGTGGGAAATCATCGACGAGTACGGCACCGACGCGTTCCGCTGGGCGCTGCTCGCGGACAGCGCGCCGTGGAACAGCAAGAAGTTCTCGCGCGGCATCGTCGGCGAAGCGAAGTCCAAGGTCATCGATACGATCGTCAACACGCATGCGTTCTTCGCGCTGTACGCGAGCATCGACGGCTTCGATCCGTCCGAGCATCAAGGACGCGTCTCCGCGGCCAAGCTGGACCGCTGGATCGTCTCCCGCCTCAACACGCTCGTCCGCACGGTCGTGACCGGCCTGGAAAGCTGGGACTTCCTCAACTCGGCCAAAGCGATCGAGGCGTTCGTCGACGAGCTCAGCAACTGGTACATCCGCCGCTCGCGCGACCGCTTCTGGGGCAGCGGCCTGACCGACGACAAGCTGGACGCGTACGCGACGCTGCGCGACGTGCTGCTGACGCTCTCCCGCCTCATCGCGCCGTATGCGCCGCTGCTGGCGGAGGATGTTTACGGCAACCTCGGCGGCAAAGGCAGCGTCCATCTGGCCGACTATCCGACTGTCGACGAATCGGCGATCGACGCCGAGCTCGAGCGCGACATGGAGACGGCCCGCACGATCGTCGAGCTGGCGCGCAACGTGCGCAACGAGACCGGCATCAAGACGCGTCAGCCGCTGTCCGAGCTCATCGTCTCGCTGAGCGGCGAGTTCGCGCTGACGGACTACGAGGAGATCGTCAAGGACGAGATCAACGTCAAGGCGATCCGGGTCGAGACGAGCGACAGCGGCTTCGTCGACTTCGCCCTCAAGCTGAACCTCAAGGTCGCGGGCAAGAAGTTCGGCAAAAACGTCGGTCCGATCCAAGCCTACCTCAAAGGATTGGACGTCGATGGCGCTCGCGCGATCGTGACGGGCGGCAGCTTCGTCTTCGCCTCGCCGGACGGCGAGGAAGCGACGGTCGCGCTCGAAGAGCTGCTCGTCGAGAAGCAGGCCAAGGCGGGCTTCGCCTCCGCTTCCGGCGGCGGCGTGACCGTGGCGCTCAATACCGACATCACGCCGGAGCTCGAGCGGGAAGGCTGGGTACGCGAGGTCATCCGCGCCGTGCAGGATACCCGCAAAAAGCTCGACCTGCCGATCGAGAAGCGGGTCGAGCTCGTGCTGGACGCCGACGCCGAGCTGACGGCGGCGCTGCAGGAAAACGACGAGCTGCTTCAGAGCAGCGTGCTGCTGAGCAGCGTCAGCTACGGCAGCGAGGCCGGCATGGAGCGCGTGCAGCTTGGCGAGCGCTCGCTCGGCCTGCTGATCCGCGGCTGATTCGAGCCGCGAGGCCAGGCGTCGCGCCAGCGGCAGGATAGACGGATAAAAAGGCTCCTTTCTCCCGGACGGGAGAAGGGGGCCTTTTCCTGTGGAATCCGCCAGCATTTTCCGGGACATACTAGCGGGGAATTCTTGAGCCTGAACATACGGAAGGAGGAGCGGCATGGGCGAAGAGCATCGGAGGAACAAGGCGAGCGAGCAGGAGCGGATCAGCCTGCTCCAGGATCGGCTGGAGAAGATCGCCGCCGATCTGGAGCGGTCCCAGATGGCCGAATACGTCGATCTGCTCAATCGGCCGTGGAAGCTCATCCGCCGGAATCTGGTCGCAGGCGTCTCGCGCGGCGTCGGCTACGCGATCGGCATCGCCTTCTTCACGACCGCGATCCTGTATCTGCTGCAGGCGCTCGGACAGCTCAACCTGCCGATCATCGGCGACTACATCGCCGACCTCGTGCGCATCGTGCAGATCCAGCTGGAGGGCAAGCAGTATTGAACGAGGCGGATCAGTCGGACGGCAGCTCTTCTCCCCGGCCGCTGTCCATGTAGTTCTTGTACTCGCGGTTGCGCACGACGCTCACATGGCGGCCGGTCATGTCTGTCGCAAGGAAGCTTTCGATGTCTTCGACGTAGCCGACATTCTCGTCGGACTCGATGCCGATGCTCTGGTAGCTGTCTCCCGGCATCTCGTCCATGGCCGGAGAGGTCGACGTGCCCCAGTGCTCGACGGTCTGCCACGCATCCTCGCCGTCGAATCCGGGATCGTCCTTGCCGTCGCGGTCGGAGTCGCCGAACGGAGGACGCAGCACCGCCTCCTCGGCCGGACGGCGGCGGGACACATGCTGCCGCGGGGAATGCTGGATGCAATAAAGCGTATCGGGAAGCGCCGACAGCCGCTTTTCCGGAATGTCTTCGCCGCAGACCGCGCAGCGGCCGTAGCTGCCGTCGATCATCGCCGCCAGGGCGGCATCTATGCGCTCGCGATGCAGGTCCATCTGCTCCTGAAGCGCGATATCCTTGCCGCGCTCGAACATTTCCGTCGCTACGTCCGCAGGGTGGTTGTCGATCGTGCTGAGCTCGCCGGTCTCGTCGCGCAGCGACTCCTGCAAGCCGTCGTGATCGGACTCCACGTCGCGGCGGATCAGCTCCTCGCGCTGCCGGAGCAGCCTTTGCTTCAACCGCCCGATGAGAGCTGGGGAATGAGTCATGTCGCACACACCTTTCGGCAGCCGCGCAGGCTGCGAGGGGACTGGAATTGCTGCTGTTAGTGTGGACGACTTGCAGCCGGATTACAGATGGGGTTCTCTGGAAGCGAGGAGCCTCCTGTCGATGGCTCGCAGGCCGGCGCCGCGCCGTCCCGAATCCGTCCTGATCGCCGTCCCGGCACCGGCTCCAACGCTTGCCTCGAAGCTGTCCCGAAGCCTGCTGCCAGGCATGCCTGAGCGCTGGCTCCGCCCGGAACGGTTATGCTACAATGAGACGGACGAGGAGGGAAAAGCTTGAAGGTCAAGGGGTATTCATACGTGGTGGCGCTGGCCGCCATCTTGCTCGACCAGATCACCAAAATCATCATCATGAACCGGCTCGAGCTCTACGAGCAGATCAAAGTCATCGGAGATTTCTTCATCATCACCTCCATCCGCAACACGGGAGCGGCCTTCAGCATGCTGGAGGGGAAACAACTGTTCTTCCTCATCATCACGCCGATCGTCGCGGCGGGCATCGCCTGGTACATCCACCAGCAGCGCCGATCCGGCAACGTCTGGCTGCTGACCGCGCTGGGCCTCGTGCTCGGCGGAGCGCTCGGCAACTTCATCGACCGGCTGCTCTACGGGCATGTCGTCGACTTCCTATCCTTCAATTTCGGCTCCTATTCGTTCGCGGTGTTCAACATCGCCGATTCGGCGATCACGATCGGCGTCATCATGATCATCATCGACACGCTGCGGGAGGACCGCCGCGCGCGGGCGGCGGCCAAGGAAGGCCGCGACCCGGAGCAGCCGAAGGAAATATTGCATACAGAGGACTGACTTCGCCTTATGACATTTCAAAACAACCCGCATGAACATGTCGTCGAGCAAGACGACGAACGGCAGCTCGAATGGACGGTCGCGCCGGAGCAGGCGGGACAGCGCATCGACAAGTTCATTACCGACCAGCTCGCCGATCCCGCCATCTCGCGCACGCAGGTCCAGGACTGGATCGCGTCCGGCGCCGCATCGGTCGGAGGCCGCGCCGTCAAGGCGAACTACAAGCTCTCCGCAGGCGACTCGCTCTCCGTGACGGTGCCGGAGCCGGAGGACGCGGCGATCGTGCCGGAGGACATCCCTCTCGACATCGTGTACGAGGACTCCGACGTTATCGTCATCAACAAGCCGCGGGGCATGGTCGTGCATCCGGCGCCGGGCCACTCCGGCGGCACGGTCGTGAACGCGCTCATGCATCATTGCCGCGACCTGTCGGGCATCAACGGCGTGCTCCGTCCGGGCATCGTGCATCGCATCGACAAGGACACGTCCGGCCTGCTCATGGCGGCCAAAAACGATCTGGCCCATCTGTCGCTCGCCGAGCAGCTCAAGGCGCATAGCGTGACTCGCAAGTATGTCGCGCTCGTGCACGACAACCTGCATCATGACATCGGCACGATCGACGCGCCGATCGGACGGGACGAAAAGGACCGTAAAATGTTCACGGTCACTACCAAAGGCAGCAAGCATGCGGTGACGCATTTCCAGGTGATCGAGCGGATCGGCGACTATACGCTGGTCGAGCTGCAGCTGGAGACGGGCCGGACCCATCAGATCCGCGTCCACCTCAAGTACATCGGCCATCCGCTCGCGGGCGATCCGGTCTATGGGCGCAACAAGACCGTCGCGCTGGGAGGACAAGCGCTCCATGCGGCGGCGCTCGGCTTCACCCATCCGCGCACGGGCGAGCGGCTCGAGTTCGAGGCGCCGATCCCGGACGACATGCAGCATGTGCTGACGAGCTTGCGGAACCGCTAGCGGCAGCTGTGCCGGCCTTGACGCTCCGGGCATTTGCGGACGATGCGAAAAATGCAAATTTTTCGCGCAATGTTCCATTAGCACGGCAAGCGCCTTGCGCTATGCTGAAACAGGCTGCACTCGCGCGCCGCGACCCTCCGGAAGCGGCCGTGCCAGCATGAGACCTCCACGACCCGGGCGCGGCCTTCCGCTCCCGGGTCCATTCATGAAACCGAAAGGGGATCCGATCCCATGACCTCGATCAATTCCAATTATTTGAACCTGCAAGGCAGCTACCTGTTCTCGGAAATCGCCAAGCGGCGCACGAAGTTCATCCAGGACAACCCGCAGGCCGAGATCATCAGCCTCGGCATCGGCGACGTGACGCGCGGCCTGCCGGAAGCCGTCACCAAGGCGATGCACGCCGCCGTCGACGAGCTGGCCGTGCCGGGCAGCTTCCGCGGCTACGGTCCGGAGCAGGGCTACGACTTCCTCATCCAGGCGATCATCGAGAACGACTACAAGGCGCGCGGCGTCGACATCGCCGCCAACGAAGTGTTCGTCAGCGACGGCTCCAAGTGCGACGTCGGCAACATCCAGGAGATCTTCAGCCAGGATGCCGTCGTCGCCGTCCAGGATCCGGTCTATCCGGTCTACGTCGACACCAACGTCATGGCGGGCCGTTCGGGTTCGTTCAACAGCGAGCTCGGCCGCTACGAGAACATCGTCTACCTCGACTGCACGGCGGAGAACGGCTTCAAGCCGTCGCTGCCGGACCGCAAGGTCGACCTCATTTACCTGTGCTACCCGAACAACCCGACCGGCATGACGCTCACGAAGGACGAGCTCAAAGTATGGGTCGACTACGCTCGCGAGAACAACTGCCTCATCCTGTTCGACTCGGCGTACGAGTCGTTCATCACTGAAGCCGACGTGCCGCACAGCATCTATGAAGTCGAGGGAGCGCGCGAGGTCGCGATCGAGTTCCGCAGCTTCTCCAAGACGGCCGGCTTCACCGGCGTCCGCTGCGCGTACACGGTCGTGCCGCGCGAGCTGAAGGGCCTCGACAAGGACGGCAACTCCGTCGTCATCAACGACCTGTGGAACCGCCGCCACACGACCAAGTTCAATGGCGTCTCCTACGTGACCCAGCGCGGCGCGGAAGCGATCTACTCGCCGGAGGGCAAGGAGCAGATCCGCGGCCTCGTCGACTACTACATGACCAATGCCGGCATCATTCGCGACGGCCTTGCGTCGCTTGGGCTGGACGTATTCGGCGGCGTCAACGCGCCGTACATTTGGCTCAAGACGCCGAAGGGCCTCGACTCGTGGGCGTTCTTCGACAAGCTGCTGTCCGAGGCGAACATCGTCGGCACGCCGGGCGTCGGCTTCGGCAGCAGCGGCCAGGGCTACTTCCGCCTGACGGCGTTCGGCAGCCGCGAGAACACCGAAAAAGCCGTGGAGCGCATCCGCGGCCTCAGCCTGTAAGCCGATTCGACAGCCGGTCCGCCAAGCGGACCGGCTTTTTCTTTGCCCGGCCATTGCCCTTTCCGGGATAAGGTGTTATTATTATTCAGCCAATTGAATAATAATGCAACACAACCAAGGAACAGGGTCGGGGTTGACTTCATCGGCCTCGCATGGGATAATCGTAACCGATAACGGCAGTACCTTTAACTCAGTCCAGAGAGGCTGGCAAGGTAGCGTGATATGTGCCGTCGTCGATGAAGCTTGTCAGCCAGCTCGGAGTCCTTGCCTCCGCGCGGCCGGCTCGGCGCGTCCTTGCGCCTGCCCGCCGCCGGAGAGGGATCCGCCCGCTTGCTCTTCTTCAAGACGGCACATGCTTCTTTCCCTCTCCTTGCTGAGCGTTCAGCAGGGAGTTTTTTTTTGCCCTGCCGAGGGAGGATAAAGCCGTACACTACCCATGCGCAGCGGCTGCGGCCGGACGCTGAAGGAGCTCGATCACCCATGTCAGAAGGCGAGAAGCGCGCCATCATGGACGATACCGCCATACGGAGAGGCCTGACCCGGATCGCCCATGAGATCGTCGAAAAGAACAAAGGCATCGAAGGCTGCGTGCTGGTCGGCATCCGGACGCGCGGCGTCTACCTGGCCCGCCGCCTCGCCGAGCAGATCCGCGAGATCGAGGGAACGCCTGTCGCTTGCGGCGAGCTGGACATCACCGGCTACCGCGACGACCGCTCGCCGGACGGCCAGCGGGGAGCCATCGCGGTGCCCGATGCCGGCGGCCAGCCGATCCCGGTCCACGACAAGCGCGTCATCCTGGTCGACGACGTGCTCTACACGGGCCGGACGATCCGCGCGGCGATGGACGCCTTGATGGATCAGGGACGTCCGCAGTCGATCCAGCTGGCCGTGCTGCTCGACCGCGGCCACCGAGAGCTGCCGATCCGGCCGGATTATGTGGGCAAGAACGTGCCGACCTCCAAGCAGGAGAGCATCCGCGTCTCCCTTCAGGAAGTGGATGGAGAAGACAACGTCACCATCACGGAAAGACAGGGAGGATGATCAGGATGACGGCATTGCAGCTGCGGCAAAAAAGCCTGCTTGGCTTGAAAGGAATGGGGCGCGAGGAGCTGGAGTCGATCCTCTCGCGCGCGGCCCACTGGGAGCGGCAAGAGCAGAAGGTGCAGCCCGTGCTCGCGGGAAGCTTCGTCGCCAACATGTTCTTCGAGAACAGCACGCGCACGCGGTTCAGCTTCGAGGTGGCGGAAAAGCGGCTCGGAGCCGAGGTGCTGAACTTCTCGGCGGCGGAATCGAGCGTGCAGAAGGGCGAGTCGATCTACGACACGGTGCGCACGCTGGAGTCGATGGGCATCGACGCCGGCATCATCCGGCTCAAGCCGGCCGGAGTGCTCGAGGAGCTCGCGGAGCGCATCCAGGTGCCGCTCATCAACGCAGGAGACGGCAACAACGAGCATCCGACGCAGGCGCTGCTCGACCTGTACACGATGCGGCAGCAGTTCGGACCGCTTTCGGGGCTGCGCGTCTCGATCATCGGCGACATCAAGCACAGCCGGGTGGCCCGCTCCAACTACTGGGGGCTGAAGCAGTTCGGAGCGCAGGTGCGCTTCTGCGCGCCGGAAAACATGCGCGAGAACGAGCTGGATGTGGCCTACGTGAGCATGGAAGAAGCGCTCGAAGCCGACGTCGTCATGATGCTGCGCGTGCAGCTCGAGCGGCATGAGGGCGGCATGCTCCGCTCCGCGGAAGAGTACCGCGAGCAGTACGGTCTGACGGCGGAACGGGCGGCGCGCCTCGCGCCGCATGCGATCATCATGCATCCGGCGCCGGTCAACCGCGACGTCGAGATCGACGGCGATCTGGTCGAGCATCCGCAGTCGAGAATTTTCCCGCAGATGCAGAACGGCGTGCCGGTGCGCATGGCCGTCATCGAACGGGCGCTGAGAGGATAGAGGCGGCGAGCGCCGCCAGGAAGCAAGGACGACGGAAGCAGGCAGGCAAGGCGGCATTCGCTGCGAAAGGGGACGGATCAAGCAATGGCAGCTGTGGAATGGATCGTGAACGGACGGATCTGGAACGAGGAGAGCGGCGAGCTGGAGACGAGGCATATCCGCATCGAGGACGGCCGGATCGCCGAGATCAAGGCCGGCGACGCGCCGGCGGCGGCAGGCGAGGGCGTGCTGGACGCGCGAGGAAGGCTGGTCTCGGCGGGCTTCATCGACATGCACGTGCATCTGCGCGACCCGGGCTTCGAGCACAAGGAGGATATCGTCACCGGCACCGCCTCGGCGGCGGCGGGCGGCTTCACCACGATCGCCTGCATGCCGAACACGCGGCCTTCGATCGACACGCCGGAGACGGTGCGCTATGTGATCGACAAAGCCCGCGAGCAAGGAAACGGCGTGAAGGTGCTGCCCTACGCGGCCATCTCCAAAAACCAGCTCGGCCGCGAGCTGACCGACTTCGCGGCGCTGAAGGCGGCCGGCGCGATCGGCTTCACCGACGACGGCGTCGGCGTGCAGCGCGCGCAGACGATGAAGGACGCGATGGGGCTGGCGCAGTCGCTCGACATGCCGATCATCGCTCACTGCGAGGATGACAGCCTCGTCGAAGGGCTGTACGTCTCCGAGGGCAAGTTCGCCCGCGACAACGGCATCAAGGGCATCCCGAACGAGTCCGAGGCGATCCATGTCGGCCGCGACGCGCTGCTGGCGGAATCGACCGGCGTCCATTACCACGTCTGCCACGTGAGCACCGAGCAGTCGGTGCGCCTGATCCGGCTCGCCAAGTCGGTCGGAGTCCGCATCACCGCCGAGGTGTGCCCGCATCATCTGGTGCTGAGCGACGAGGACATCCCCGGCATGGATTCCAACTGGAAGATGAACCCGCCGCTGCGCACGCCGCGCGATGTCGAGGCGGTCATCCAAGGCCTCGAGGACGGCACGATCGACATGATCGTCACCGACCACGCCCCGCACAGCGCCGAGGAAAAAGCCCGCGGCATGCAGCTCGCGCCGTTCGGCATCGTCGGCTTCGAGACGGCGTTCCCGCTGCTGTACACCGCCTTCGTCCGCACGGGCAAATGGTCGCTCGGCTTCCTGCTGAACCGCATGACCCGAATTCCCGCTTCCGTCTTCCGCCTCGACTCGGGGCGGCTGGAAGTCGGAGCTCCGGCGGATCTTACCGTCGTCGAGCTGGAGGAGAAGCGCGAGGTCGATCCCTCTGCCTTCCTTTCCAAAAGCAGCAACACGCCTTTCGGCGGCTGGAAGCTCTACGGATGGCCCGAAGCCACCGTCGTCGCCGGCAGCGTCGTCTGGTCCCACCAAAGCGCATAAGGAGTGATACGGATGCAAGCGAGACTGATTCTTGAGGATGGAACCGTATTTGCGGGCCAGTCGTTCGGCGCCGAGACGTTCAAGCCCGGCGAGGTCGTATTCAACACCGGCATTACCGGCTACCAGGAGGTGCTCTCCGATCCGTCGTACTGCGGACAGATCGTCACCATGACGTATCCGCTGATCGGGAACTACGGCATCACCCGCGACGATTTCGAGACGGTGGCGCCGTTCATCCACGGCTTCGCCGTACGCCGCCACGAGCCGATCCCGAGCAACTGGCGCGCCCAGGTGTCGCTGGACTGGCTGCTCAAGGAGCACGGCATCCCGGCGATCAGCGAGATCGACACGCGCATGCTGACCCGCAAGCTGCGCCACTTCGGCACGATGCGCGGCGTCATCACGACCGGCAGCGAGCGCGTCGAGGCGATCGTCGAGCAGCTGACCGGCACGCCGCTGCTGCGCGACCAGGTCGCCCGCACGTCGACGAAGCAGGTGTTCACGAGCCCGGGCTTCGGCGAGCGCATCGTGCTGATCGACTACGGCGCCAAGACCGGCATCCTGCGCGAGCTGACCAAGCGCGGCTGCGACGTCGTCGTCGTGCCGCATGACACGTCCGCGGAGACGATCCGCCGCCTCAATCCGGACGGCATCCAGCTGTCCAACGGCCCTGGCGACCCGCAGGACGTGCCGCATGCGGTCGCGACGATCCGCGAGCTGCTCGGCGAATACCCGATCTTCGGCATCTGCCTCGGCCACCAGCTGTTCGCGCTCGCTTGCGGCGCGGATACGGAGAAGCTCAAGTTCGGCCATCGCGGCGGCAACCACCCGGTCAAGGAGCTTTCCACGGGACGCTGCTACATTACGAGCCAGAACCACGGCTACACCGTGCCGGAGTCCAGCATCGCCGGCACCGAGCTGACCGTGACCCATATCAACAACAACGACAAGACGGTCGAAGGGCTGAAGCATAACCAGCATCCGGCCTTCTCGGTCCAATACCATCCGGAGGCGGCCCCGGGGCCGTTCGATTCCAGCTACCTGTTCGACGAATTCCTGGAGCTGATCCGCACCCATCGCCGCACTAACCCTTCCAAGCCGCGTCAAGCCCAGCTGTCGGAAGCGTCCAAAGGAGAGCTGCTGTATGCCCAGAAATAACCTGCTCAAGAAGATCCTCGTCATCGGCTCCGGCCCGATCGTCATCGGCCAGGCCGCCGAGTTCGACTATGCCGGCACGCAGGCTTGCCAGGCGCTGAAGGAAGAGGGCTACGAGGTCGTCCTCATCAACAGCAACCCGGCGACGATCATGACCGATACGAACATGGCCGACAAAGTGTACATCGAGCCGATCACGCTCGACTTCGTCTCCCAGATCATCCGCCAGGAGCGTCCGGACGGCCTGCTGCCGACGCTCGGAGGCCAGACCGGCCTCAACATGGCGGTCGAGCTGGCGCGCGCCGGCGTGCTCGAGCGCGAGAACGTGCAGCTGCTCGGCACGCAGCTGACGGCGATCGAGAAAGCCGAGGACCGCGATCTGTTCCGCGAGCTCATGCGCGAGCTGGAGCAGCCGGTGCCGGAGAGCGTCATCGTCACGACGGTCGAGGAAGCGGTCGATTTTGCCAATGAGATCGGCTACCCGATCATCGTTCGCCCGGCGTATACGCTCGGCGGCACGGGCGGCGGCATCTGCGCGACCGAGGCCGAGCTGCTGGAGACGGTCGCCTCCGGCATCCGCTACAGCCCGATCGGCCAGTGCCTGATCGAGAAGTCGATCGCCGGCATGAAGGAAGTCGAGTACGAGGTCATGCGCGACGCGAACGACAACTGCATCGTCGTCTGCAACATGGAGAACTTCGATCCGGTCGGCGTGCACACCGGCGACTCGATCGTCGTGGCGCCGAGCCAGACGCTGTCGGACCGCGAGTACCAGATGCTGCGCTCCGCGTCGCTCAAGATCATCCGCGCCCTGAACATCGAGGGCGGCTGCAACGTGCAGTTCGCGCTGGATCCGTTCAGCTTCCAATACTATGTCATCGAGGTCAACCCGCGCGTCAGCCGCTCCTCGGCGCTCGCCTCCAAGGCGACGGGCTACCCGATCGCCAAGATGGCCGCGAAGATCGCCGTCGGCTACACGCTCGACGAGATCGTCAACCCGGTCACGGGCCAGACGTACGCCTGCTTCGAGCCGACGCTCGACTACATCGTGTCCAAAATTCCGCGCTGGCCGTTCGACAAGTTCACGGGCGCCAACCGCAAGCTCGGCACGCAGATGAAGGCGACCGGCGAAGTGATGGCGATCGGCCGCACGTTCGAGGAGTCGATGCACAAGGCGATCCGCTCGCTGGAGATCGGCACGCATCGCTTCCATCTCAAGGACGCGCATGAGCTGGGCGACGAGACGCTCCGCACCCGCCTGGCCAAGCCGGACGACGAGCGCATGTTCCTGATCGCCGAGGCGTTCCGCCGCGGCTGGACGCTCGCCGACATCCAGGACCTGACCAAGGTCGACTGGTGGTTCCTCGACAAGATCGAGAGCATCGTCGCCTTCGAGGACGAGCTGCGCCGCGCGCCCGGCCTGACCAAGGAGCTGCTCTACGCGGCCAAGCGCCGCGGCTTCTCCGACCGCTCCATCGCCGAGCTGCGCCGCGAGGGCAGCCAGCAGACGCTGACGGACGAGCATGCGGTGCGCACGTTCCGACTGGAGCAGGGGCTGCGTCCGGTCTACAAGATGGTCGACACCTGCGCCGCCGAGTTCGAGGCGAGCACGCCGTACTACTACTCCACCTACGAGGTGGAGAACGAAGTGACCGAGACGGACAAGCAGAAGGTGCTCGTGCTCGGCTCCGGCCCGATCCGCATCGGCCAAGGCATCGAGTTCGACTACTCGACCGTGCATGCCGTCTGGGCGATCCAGAACGCCGGCTACGAAGCCGTCATCATCAACAACAACCCGGAGACGGTATCGACCGACTTCAGCACTTCCGACCGGCTCTACTTCGAGCCGCTGTTCCTGGAGGACGTGCTGAACGTCATCGAGCAGGAGCAGCCGATCGGCGTCATCGTGCAGTTCGGCGGCCAGACGGCGATCAACCTCGCGGCTCCGCTGGCGAAGGCGGGCGTGCGCATCCTCGGCTCCAGCCTCGAGAGCATCGACACCGCCGAGGACCGCAAGAAGTTCGAGGCGCTGCTGCGCGGCCTCGACATCGCGCAGCCGGAAGGAAGCACGGTGACGAACCTCGAGGAGGCGATCGTCACGGCAAACCGCCTCAGCTACCCGGTGCTCGTGCGTCCGTCGTACGTCCTCGGCGGCCGCGCGATGGAGATCGTCTACTCCGACGAGGAGCTGGTCGGTTACATGGCCGAGGCGGTCAAGATCAATCCGGAGCATCCGGTGCTGATCGACCGCTACATGCTCGGCAGGGAAGCCGAGGTCGACGCGATCTGCGACGGCGAGACGGTCGTCATCCCGGGCATCATGGAGCATGTCGAGCGCGCAGGCGTGCACTCCGGCGACTCCATCGCGGTGTACCCGCCGCAGTCACTGTCCGCGGACATCAAGGAGCAGATCATCGACATCACGATCAAGATCGCCAAGGCGCTGAAGGTGGTCGGCCTCGTCAACATCCAGTTCGTCATCCATAACGACAAGGCGTACGTCATCGAGGTCAACCCGCGCTCCTCGCGCACGGTGCCGTTCCTCAGCAAGGTGACGGGCCTGCCGATGGCGAACCTGGCGACGCGCGCCATCCTCGGCACGAAGCTGGCCGAGCTCGGCCATGTCGACGGCCTCTGGCCGGAGGACAAGTTCGTCAGCGTCAAGGTGCCGGTGTTCAGCTTCGCCAAGCTGCGCCGCGTCGATCCGACGCTGACGCCGGAGATGAAGTCGACGGGCGAGGTCATGGGCCGCGACGAGCAGTACGCCAAGGCGCTGTACAAGGGCTTGATCGGCGCCGGCATGAAGATTCCGCTGCAAGGCGCCATCGTGGCCACCGTGTCCGACAAGGACAAGGGAGAGGCGCTTGAGCTGCTGAAGGGCTTCTATGCGATCGGCTACAAGATCATCGCGACAGGCGGCACGGCCGCCGCGCTCGAGGCCGAGGGCATCGTCGTGCAGCGCGTCAACAAGCTGAGCGAAGGCTCGCCGAACATCCTCGACCTGATCCGCAGCGGCCAGGCGCAGTTCGTCTTCAACACGCTGACCAAGGGCAAGACGCCGGAGCGCGACGGCTTCCGCATCCGCCGCGAGGCGGTCGAGAACGGCGTCGTCTGCATGACGTCGCTCGATACGGTGCGGGCGCTGCTGAACATGCTGCAGACGATCAACTTCAGCTCGAACCCGATGCCGGTCCTGCAATAATCCGATGAAGCACGGCCAGCGCCGATGAGCGCGCCGTCTCCAGCACCGCCTTCCTAGGCGCTGCCGGCGGCGCGCTTCTGGCGGATGGCCTTTCTCTATGCCCAGTCGACCGAACAGATCGATCCCAAGGAGGAGCAAGCGATGAGCACAACGGCCCTTAGCCGCGAGCAGGCGGCAGCCAAGGTGATGGTGGCGCTGGATTATCCGGACGCCGCCTCCGCCGAGCAGCTGCTGGAGCAGCTCCAAGGCATTCCCTGCTACATGAAGGTCGGCATGCAGCTCTTCTACGCCGCCGGACCGGACTTCGTCCGCCGGCTCAAGGAGTGCGGCTACCGCGTGTTCCTCGACGTGAAGATGCATGATATTCCCAACACCGTCAAAGGCGGCGCGAGCAGCATCGCGAGGCTCGGCGTCGACATGTTCAACGTGCATGCCGCCGGCGGCCGCGACATGATGGAGGCGGCGATGGACGGCGTCGAGGAGGCGCTCGCCGCCGATCCTTCGCTGCCGCGCCCGACGGTCATCGCCGTCACGCAGCTGACGAGCACGAGCGAGGAGGTGCTCAACGATGAGATCGGCATCCCCGGCACGGTCGAGGAGGCGGTCGCCCGCTACGCGCTGCTCGCGATCGCGTCCGGCCTCGACGGCGTCGTCGCCTCGCCGCATGAGGTGCAGCTCGTCAAGGACACCTGCGGGCCGACGTTCCAGACGGTCACGCCGGGCATCCGTCCGGCCGGCGCCGATGTCGGCGACCAGACGCGCATCATGACGCCGCAGGACGCGCTTCGCGCCGGCACCGACTACATGGTGATCGGACGGCCGATCACCCGGGCGGCCGATCCGCGCGCCGCCATTGAATCCATGATCGAGGAGCTGATCCAAGCATGAGCATGCTTCAAGTCGAAAGCCTTCCGCGCGAGATCGCGGCCAAGCTGCTGGACATCGGAGCGGTCGCGCTGCGGCCGGAGGAGCCGTTCACCTGGACGAGCGGGCTGAAGTCGCCGATCTACTGCGACAACCGGCTGACGATGTCCTACCCGGATATCCGCGACCTTGTGGCGGAGGGCTTTGCCGCGGTCATTCGCGAGAGCTATCCGGACGCCGACGTCATCGCCGGCACGGCGACGGCGGGCATCCCGCATGCCGCCTGGGTCGCGCAGAAGCTGAACCTGCCGATGGCCTACATCCGCGACAAGGCCAAGGGCCACGGCAAGCAGAACCAGATCGAAGGCCGCATCGCCGCGGGGCAGAAGGTCGTCGTCATCGAGGATCTGATCTCGACCGGCGGCAGCTCGATCAAGGCGGCGCAGGCGGTCGCCGAGGCGGGCGGCGAGGTGCTGGCGGTCGTCGCCATCTTCTCGTATCAGTTCGCGAGCGCCGAGAAGGCTTTCGCGGAGGCGGGCGTGCCGCTGCGCACGCTGTCGGGCTACTCGGCGCTGATCGACGTGGCGGCCGAGCGCGGCATCGTGCAGAGCGGGCAGCTCGCGTCGCTGCAGGCGTGGCGAGAGGACCCGGCCAGCTACGGCAAGTAGGCGGCGAGATCGGCCTCGCGCCGAGGCAGAGCGATAGAGGGCGGGACGGCGCATGAGGCCGACCGTCCTTTTCGCTGTTTGGGCAGGAGGGCCGCTGCGCGGGCTGAGCCTTTCTCCGGTGAAGCCGGAGAACCAGACCCGGAGAAGCAGCCCCGGTAGGGCAAGAAGCCCGCTGCGCGAGCCGAGCCTTTCTCCGATTCCACTGGAAGCCGGATGCCCTGATTTCCCGACCTCCTATTCGGAGGCCATCCGTCTTCCAAGAGGACCGCTGCCGCTTCTCCGAAAGGCATCGTCTCGCTCCGCTCTGCCTCGCCCCGCAAGCTTGCTCCCTCCCCCTTCTTATTAGGGGGGAGGGCCGTCTCCCGAATGCGGGGAGACGGCAGCGCTTCGCACGGCCGCAACAAACTGGCCTTAAAACAGACCAAGCCAGCAAGCAGTCAAAGCTGCCTGCACAAACCATCCCAGCCCTGCTCGACCAATTACATAGGCGAGCTGCGCGGAAAAACCGAGTAACTCGGGCGTCCAGGGGGAGAAACGGAACGAGTTGCACGGAAAAACCGAGTAACTCGGGCGTCCAGGGGGAGAAACGGAACGAGTTGCACGGAAAAACCGAGCAACTCGGGTGCCCGGGGGAGAAACGGGGCGAGTTGCGCGGAAAAACCGAGTAACTCGGGTGTCCGTGGGGAGAAACGGAGCGAGTTGCGCGGAAAAACCGAGTAACTCAGGTGTCCGTGGGGAGAAACGGAGCGAGCTGCGCGGAAAAATCGAGCAACTCGGTGCGGCTGTGGAGCTGGAAGTTCAGGGGCGGTTGGTGGAGCGGTCTGGTTGCGCATCTGAATGCAGAGGTAAGATGCTGCTCTTGTTGCAACAGGCGCGGAACCGTGCAACATACGCGAAGCGAGAGCAATATGCCAGGACCAGGAGCGAAGCGGACGGGAGACTCGCGAAGAAGCGGCCGCGGGTCCCTTGGAGGCCGGGTTCCACCCCTGCTGGAGAATGGAATCAGAGGAATCTGGGCTCTAGGAAGATCGGAACGAGTCCCCGCTCCGCGAAGCGGATCGGTCCCGGTGTCCGCGCTCCGACAAGCGAAGATAGGACTCGAGCGGTCATTACAAAGCGCCGTCGAATCGTGCTATACTAGAGGGAGTGATTGTGGATCCGAGTCGATCCGGCTTTAAAAAATTCATGGGTAAGGACCGATAACATTGAGCAATCGACAACCTGCAACTGACGTGATCTTGATCGGCGCCGGCATCATGAGCGCCACCCTTGGCGCCTTGCTGAAGGAGCTTGCGCCGGACTGGAGCATCAAAGTGTTCGAAAAGCTCGCCTCGGCAGGCGAGGAAAGCTCGAACGAATGGAACAATGCCGGTACGGGCCACTCCTCCCTGTGCGAGCTCAACTACACGACCGAGAAGGCCGACGGCTCGATCGACATCAGCAAGGCGGTCAAGGTCAACGAGGAATTCCAGGTATCCAAGCAGTTCTGGGCGCATCTGGCGGCAAGCGGACTTATCCAGCATCCTCAGGAGTTCATCAAGGCGCTGCCGCATATGAGCCTCGTGTTCGGGCAGAACAACGTCAACTTCCTCCGCAAGCGCCACGAAGCGCTCAAGGACAACCCGCTGTTCCGGGGCATGGAGTATTCCGACCGTCCCGACCAGCTCAAGCAGTGGATTCCGCTCATCATGGACGGACGCAAGGTCGACGAGCCGATTGCGGCGACGAAGATCGACTCCGGAACGGACGTCAACTTTGGCGCTTTAACGCGCATGCTGTTCGCCCATCTGCAAAGGCAAGGCGTCGATGTCCGCTACAACCATCAGGTCGACGACGTGAAGCGTGCCGGCGACGGCAGCTGGGAGATCAAGGTGCGCGACGGCCGAGGAGCGGTCGAACGCCATAACGCCAAGTTCGTCTTCCTCGGCGGCGGCGGCGGCAGCCTGCATCTGCTGCAGAAGTCCGGCATTCCAGAAGGACGTGCCATCGGCGGCTTCCCGATCAGCGGCATCTTCATGGTATGCCAAAATCCGGAGGTCGTCTCCCGGCATCACGCCAAGGTGTACGGCAAGGCCGCCGTCGGCGCGCCGCCGATGTCCGTGCCTCATCTTGACAAGCGTTATATCGAGGGCAAGGAAATGCTGTTCTTCGGACCTTTCGCCGGCTTCTCGCCGAAGTTTCTCAAGAACGGCTCGATGCTCGATCTGATCACGTCCGTCAAGCCGAACAACCTGGTGACGATGCTCGCTTCCGGCGCCAAGAACGTGCCGCTCGTGAAGTACCTGCTCAAGGAGCTGTCGCTGTCCAAGGAGCAGCGGATGAACGCGCTGCGCGAGTTCGTTCCGGAAGCCAAGAGCGAGGACTGGGAGCTCGTCGTAGCCGGCCAGCGCGTGCAGGTCATCAAGGATACGCCGGCGGGCAAAGGCATCCTGCAATTCGGTACGGAAGTCGTAAGCGCGGCCGACGGCTCGATCGCGGCGCTGCTTGGCGCCTCGCCGGGAGCATCGACTGCGGTTTCCGTCATGCTGGAGGTCATTGAAAAATGCTTCCCGCAGCAGCTCAAGGCATGGGAGCCGAAGATCAAGCAAATGATCCCTTCCTACGGCCTCAAGCTTCTCCAGCACCCGCAGCTGATCGCGCAGATCGAGGCCTCTACGGCCAAGGCGCTCCAGCTCAAGGAACTGCATCCAGCCAAATAAGCTGTCTTCCCTCCCCGGTGCCGACCGAACGGTTCCGGGGATTTTTTGCATTCTTTCCCAAAATACTCCTGGATTATGCTATGATAGGCAGGTTGAAGGAGGAGACGCGCAATGCTAGGCTGGATCAAGCGCCGTCCGTGGACGGCGGCAGCGGCGGCGGTCGTGCTGATCGCGGCGAGCTGGACCGGGAATCTGCTCTATCGCGGCACGCAGCTGTTGGAAGAGCCTTATTTTTTCACGCAGGATCAGCTCGTCCATCCCGGCACCAATCAGCTCTACATCCCTTACTTGGAAAATCGCCGAGAGCGGAATTCCGTCCTATTCGTGCAATGGAACGAGCGGCCCGATGCTGCCATCGTGCTGCAAGAGACGATGGGCTTCCGCTACCAGCGCCAGCTGACGGCCTATGCCAGTTGGGAAGTGGATCAAGAGGCCTATGAACAGCTCAAGGAGCCGCAGCCGATAACGTTGACCGTACATTACCGCAATGGAACCATAAAGCAGGTCCGGGCCGGCACGCTGCGCAAGCGCGAGGAGTCGGTTCTAGGCATCAAGGGCAAGGGGGGCGGGTCCGACAACGGTTCCGTAAACGGCGCAGCCGCTTGCGACTGCACGCTCGAAAGAATCGAAGTCGTTCCTGCTGAGCTTGGCGACTCGATCCGGTTGAAGCCTTACGGCTTCGGGGCTAAGTCGCTGCAGCCGCCGGTCGCGCTGACCAAAGGGGAGACGATCCGGATCGACTGGTCGTTCGCGCCTGACGGCGGGAACAGCCTTCGCGGAGCCCATTATTACGAGATGGGCCTGGAGCTGACGTTCCGGACGGAGGACGGCCGGATCATCCGGGAGCGGGAGCCGCTTGCTTTTCCGAACTTGGCCATCGACGAGAACGACTTGACGGCGCTGGTGAAGCAGCTTCGAAAAGGAAGCGAGCCGCATCCGGCCATGAACGGAGGGAGCTCGCGATGAATGTATCCTGGCGAAAGCCGCTTCGCCGCATCGGCTGGGGCCTCCTCCTCGTGCTGCTCGACGTGCGGATCGCGGGCATCGACTGGCTGCCGGACTTCGTCGGCTATATGATGGCGGCGTCGGGATCGCTGCGGCTCGGCAGCGAGTTTCCCGCGATGCGCCGCGCCGGGCGGCTCGCCTGGGGGCTGGCGGCCGTCTCGCTCCCGGCTGTGCTCATGCCGTATACCATGAATCCGACGGAGGGAATCTCGCAGCTGCCGCTGCCGGTCCAGCTGTACGGCCAGCTGATGCTGGCGCTTCACGCCGTGCTGATCATGCTGCTCTGCACAGGGCTGCGCGAGGCGGCATCCAAGGCGAAAGCGAGGGACATCCAGCATCAGGCCGGAGGCAGGCGGACGTTTTATGCGCTGCTCGCTTTTGTCCTGCTGGTGTTCTATCCGTTCCAGTTCAATCTAGAGGAGCTGCAGTGGTGGGTCTGGTATGGAGGCGGCGTCCTCCTGCTCGGCATCGCCGAGCTGCTGGCGCTGCGGCTGCCGTTCCGTCTAGCCCGTGTCCGCAGGCACAGAGTCGACAAGGAGGCGACAAGGAGGCGCCAACCCTATGATCATCATTCGTAAACGAAATCCGGAAGAGCCGCTGCCGATGGAGCTGCTGCTGCTCGCCGACCCGTCCGCCGAGATGGTCGCTTCCTACGCGGAGCGCGGTGAATGCTGGCTGCTGGCCGATGGCGACGGACCGCCGATCGGCGCGTACGTGCTGCTGCCGACGAGGCCGGCGACGCTGGAGCTCGTCAATGTGGCGGTCGCCGAGGAGCGCCAGGGCCAAGGCCTCGGCAAGCGGCTCGTGCTCCATGCGGTCGAGCGCGCCCGCGAGCTCGGGGCGGCGACGCTCGAGGTCGGCACGGGCAACTCCAGCATCGGCCAGCTGGCGCTCTATCAGCGCTGCGGCTTCCGCATCGCGGGCGTCGACCGCGATTTTTTCGTGCGCCACTACGACGAGCCGATCGTGGAGAATGGAATTCCGTGCGTCGACATGATTCGGCTGTCGATGGATCTTCCCCGCTCCGACGCGGGTGCCGGGACTTCCGGCCCCCGTTGATTTTCCGATAGACAAGGCGAGGCCGACCTCCGATAATAGAGTTGAAGTTTTCCATACGTGGAGCTTACATAATCGAGGTCAGGGGAATGCCAATCATGAACCATTGGAAAGGTCTTGCCGCCACGGCAATCGCTGCGGCCGTCATCGCGACGAGTCTCGGAAGCGGCGCGGCCGATTCGGCCGCGGCGGCCGCCGCCAAGCCGGCGATCAGCGTCGTGCTGAACGGCAAGACGCAGAAGTACGATCAGCCGCCGGTCATCGTGAACGGCTCGACGCTCGTGCCGCTGCGCGGCATTTTCGAAGGGCTCGGCGCCAAAGTGTCCGTCAGCGGCAAGCAGATCACCGCGACGAAGGGCTTCACGACGATCGTCCATACGATCGGCCAGAACTGGGCGCTCGTCGACGGCCAGAAGGTCGAGCTGTCCCAGCCTTCGCTCGTGCTCAAAGGACGCACGCTCGTGCCGCTTCGCTTCATCGGCGAAGCGCTTGACAGCAAGGTCGGCTGGAACGCCGCCAAGCAGCAGGTGACGGTCGCTCCGCTCCAAGGCGCCGAGCTGCAGGCGCGCTGGGCGGACAAGGCCAACAGCTTCGCCTGGGCCGGCAAGCTGGACAAGCTCAAGGCGATGCTTGCCGCAGGCTGGAAGCCGGCGCTCAGCGAGCAGGCGTTCATCACGAGCGTCTTCACCAAAAACAAGGACATCGTCAAGCTGTTCCTCGACAACGGAGCCGACGTCAACATGATCGTCACGATGGAAGAGGGCGACGCCATCGCGCTCGTCGAAGCGGCGACGTTGCCTTACCGCGAGACGGCGGACGGGGAATATCCGGCAACGACCGAGGCGTCCGATCTGGAGCTCTTGCGGCTGCTGCTCTCCGCCAAGCCGGACATCGCCGGCCTCGAGCAGGAGAACGGCAACCTCGTCTGGACGGCGATCCACGCCGGACGCCTGGAGATCGTGAAGGAGCTGCTGGCGGCCGGAGCGAGCGCCAAGTCCGACGGCAAGCAGCAATTCGCTGCGCCGCTCGCCGCCGCTGCCGGCTATGTCGGCGCTGACGGCAGCCGCGCGTACGCCATGATGGAGCTGCTGCTCAAGAACGGCGCCGATCCGAACGACTGCAACTGCGACGTCAAGGAGAGCTACACGCCGCTTGAGCTCGCGAGCGGCATGCTGTACGACGCCCAGGATGACGGCATCGCCTACAAGCCGGAAGCCCGCGTCGTCGAGCTGCTGCTCCAGCATGGAGCCGATCCGAAGCGGGACCATGCGCTGTACGAAGCGGTCGACGCCGAGGCGCTGGACATCGTCAAGCTGCTGCTCGCCAAGGGCGCCGACCCGAACAAGAAAAATCCGTCTACGGAAAAAACGCCGCTGGATCTTGCCAAGGAGCTCGGCAACGCCGAGCTGACCGCGCTGCTGCAGCAGACCGCGGCAAGCGTATAGCAACAGAGCCCGTCCGCATTGTCGGACGGGCTTTTTTAAGTCAACCGGAATTTTAAGTCAATCGGAAGAAGGAGGCAGGCCGAGATGAATCGAGAGGAAACGATCCGCGCCGCGGCGCGCTTGCGCGGCGAAGGCCAGGGCGAGGAAGCGCTGCGGCTGCTGAAGGCGCTGGCGGAGCATGCCGAGGAGGACGCCGAGCTGCAGTACCAGCTCGCCTGGACGCATGACTCGCTCGGACTGGAGCGGGAGGCGGTGCCGCATTACGAGCGGGCGCTCTCGCTCGGACTGGCGGAGCCGGGAGACGATGCGGGAGCGAGGCTCGGACTCGGGAGCACGCTGCGGACGCTCGGCCGCTACGCCGAGGCGCGGCAGCTGCTGGAGGCGTCGGCGCAGCGGTACCCGGAGCGGGCGGAATTTCGCGTGTTCCTGGCGATGGCGCTGTACAACGAAGGCGAGGCCGCCCGCGCGATGGAGCTGCTGCTGCGCGAGCTGGCGGACAGCAGTTCCGCCGCCGGCGTGCGGGATTATGCGCCTGCGATCCGTTTTTATGCGGACAAGCTGGATCAGGTATGGTGAAAAAAAGCCTTTACCAAACCTTCCCTTCCGTGTAAGATGAATCATCAAACGGAAGGGTTTCTAGGGATCCGGGAAGCGGCCGCGCCGATGCGGCCCTCTTCGACCGAACCGAGCGAGACCGGCGCGGCGCCATAGGCCGCGTACACCGTAAGGGATAAAAGACCTTCGGAAAGTTCCGCCTGCACGCCTGTGCCGGCCGGCTTTCCGAAGGTCTTTTTGCCGATTCCGGCCGAGGCCGGGAAAGGAGCGGCCCCGCATCGCGTGCGGGTCCGGCACGGACAGACGAGCACGAAGGGAGCGGAGAGCATGAACGTATTGGAGACGAAGGGACTGCGGAAGACGTTCCGCGTCAAGCGCAAGGAGCCGGGATTCGCGGCGAGCCTCCGCTCGCTGTGGGCGCCGAGCTGGAGCGAGAAGGAGGCGGTGTCGGGCATCGACCTCGCGGTCGAGGAGGGGGAGACGATCGCTTTCCTCGGTCCGAACGGAGCCGGCAAGTCGACGACGATCAAGATGCTGACCGGCATCCTGCATCCGAGCGGCGGCGAGGCGACCGTGCTCGGCCATGTGCCTTGGAAGGAGCGCAAGCAGCTCGCCTACCGGATCGGCACCGTCTTCGGGCAGAAGTCGCAGCTGTGGTACCATCTGCCGCCTAGCGACACGTTCGAGCTGATGAGCCGCATCTACGAGCTCGACCGGGACGACTACCGCCGCCGGCGCGACTTGCTGATCGAGCGCTTCGAGCTCGGGCCGTACCTCGATACGGCCGTGCGGCGGCTGTCGCTGGGCGAAAGGATGCGCTGCGAGATCGCCTGCTCGTTCCTGCACCGGCCGCGCCTGCTGTTCCTCGACGAGCCGACGATCGGCCTCGACGCCATGATCAAGGAGCGGATCCGCGAGCTGATCGCGGAGCTGAACCGGGAGGAGGGGACGACGGTGTTCCTGACGTCCCATGACGCGGGCGACATCGAGCGGCTGTGCCGGCGGGCGGTCGTCATCCATCACGGCGGCATCATGGTCGACGGCTCCGTGCAGCGGCTGAAGCGCGACATCCTCCGCTACAAGACGGTCGCCGTGCGGCTTGCCGAATCGTCCCCGCCCGCCGAGTCGCTGCCGCTGCCTCCCGGGGCGCGGCGGCTGCCGGCCGACGCCGGCCAGCTGCGGCTGTCGGTCGATCTGACGGAGATCGGCGTCGAGCAGGTGCTGCAAGGGCTCATGTCGACGCTGGCGATCGCGGACGTGACGATCGAGGACCCGCCGATGGAGGAGGTCATCAAGACGCTGTTCGCCCGAGGCCGGGACGAAGGCGTGGCCGCGCGAGAGGAGGATGCGCCATGATCGCCGCCAAAGGCGCGAAATACGCCGCCGTCGTCCGCATCACGCTCAAACAGCAGACCGCTTACCGGATGGACTTCCTCATGCGCTCGCTGTTCCTGCTGCTCATCCTCTACGTGTTCATGCAGCTCTGGTCGGCGGCGTACAGCGGCCAGGGCGAGGGCGCGGAGATCGCCGGCTTCCGGCTCAAGGACATCATCTGGTACCTCGTGCTGACCGAGGCGTTCACGATGGCGTTTCCGCAGCTGTGCACGCGCATCGAGGAGGAGGTCAAGAGCGGCGGCATCGCCGTCCGCCTGCTGACGCCGATCTCGTACGCCGGCTACCAGTACGCGTCCTATCTCGGGGAGGCGGCGCTGCGGTTCGTCGTCAATCTGGCCTGCGGCAGCCTCATCGGCTGGATGCTCGTCGGCCCGCCGGAGCTCGGAGCCGGCTGGTCCTCGATCGCGGTGCTCGGGCTCGGCAGCTTCACGCTGGCGTTCCTGCTCAACCTGTCGATCGCGCTCTGCTCCTTTTGGGTGGAGGAGACGCGGGGACTGGAGTTCATCCTGCAAAAGCTGCAGTTCACCGTCGGCGGCATGCTCATCCCGCTCGACCTGATGCCGCACTGGCTGCAGCAGGTATGCGCCTGGCTGCCGTTCCAGGCGGTGCTGTACTTTCCGGCCAAGTCGGCCGTCAGCGGCGGGGAGGAGCTGGGCGCCTACGTGGCGCAGCAGCTCGGCTGGATCGCCGTCATGGCGGCGCTGTGCGCCTGGATCTATTCGCGGGGCATAAGGAGGCTGAATGCCAATGGAGGCTGATCGCAAGCCGGCCGAGCGGTCCGCGTCGGCGGCCGCGCCGACCCGGGCCACGACCATGGCCGCTTCCGCAACGGCTGCGGACGGGCGCAAAGGAACGTTTTGGCGAGGCACGCTGCCGTTCCTGCTCACCTGCTGGAAGCTGAACCTCGCCGGCGCGATGGAGTTCCGCCTGAGCTTCCTCATGACCGCCGGCATGATGTTCCTGAACAACGTCATCTGGCTGCTGTTCTGGGGCATCTTTTTCGACCGCTTCCCGGATGTCGCCGGCTGGGAGCTGAAGGACGTCATGCTGCTCTGGGCGGTCAGCGCAGGCGGCTTCGGCTGGGCGAGCGTGCTGCTCGGCAACTTCACGCGCATCGCCTATCTGACGGCGAACGGGGAGCTGGACGTCTACTTGACCCAGCCGAAGCCGCTGCTGCTGAACGTGCTGGCGAGCCGCATGTCGCTGACGGCGATCGGCGACTTCCTGTTCGGCGCGGCGATCTATGCGTACGTCGGCGACCATAGCTGGACAGGGCTGGCCTCTTTCCTGCTCGCGCTGCTGATGTCCGGCCTGTTCTTCCTGTTCTTCACGCTCGCGGCCGGCTCGCTGGCGTTTTTCTTCGGCAACGCCGAGGGCATCGCCTTCCAGCTGTTCAACAGCTTCCTCGCGTTCACGACCTACCCGGCGGACATCTTCAAAGGGCTCGGCCGGCTGCTGCTGTTCACGATCGTTCCGGCGGGCTTCATCAGCTACATGCCGATCGGCCTGCTGCGCGGCTGGGACGGATCGTTCATGCTGGCGGCGGCAGGCATGCTGCTGCTGCTGGCGGCGCTGTCGCTCGGGCTGTTCTATGCGGGCCTGCGGCGCTACAGCTCGGGCAACCGGATGGCGATGAGGAGCTGACGTCCAGCCGGCGGAATGGCTGCGGCCAGCGAATGCCTACAGCCAGCCGGAGTAGAATTTCTCGTAGCCGGCCTTCATGACGCGTCCGCTGAAGCGGCTGAACGCCTGGTCGCGGTTGTCCTCGGACACCCGGCGCGGATGCGCGGCCGCCATGTTCAGCAGCTCGAACCAGTTGGACTCGCTGCCGGCGAACGTATGCGTCGACGCGATATGCCCGTAGCAAGGATGCTCGGGCTTGACGACGAGCTTGCCCATCGCCATCGCCTCCGCGAGCGGCATCGAGAACGTGTCGAAGCGGCTGCTGCTCCAGTACACCTTTGCCGAATTCATCAGCTCGAACACCTCGTCCCTGGACAGCGCGAACTTCAGCGTCACGTTGGACGGGATGTCGTAGCGCTTCATGCTCTCGCGGTAGCGGAGGCCGCCCATCGCCATCACGACGTCCTTGTCCGGATTGCGGCGCGCGTACTCGAGCGGCAGGTCGGGACGGCGGTTCGGCTCGTCGCGCCCGATCCACAGGATGCGGTTCTCGACCACCTGCGACGGGTCGTAATGGCGCTCGGCGAGCTCCTCCTCGAAGCCGATCGGGATGACGTCCACGTCCGTGACGCCCCAATCGGCGCGGAACAGGCCTTTCAGATAGTCCGTATGCACGACCGCCTTGTCCACGATCGAGTAGAACGGCTTCATCATCTCGTAGCCGGTCAGGTCGGGATGCGGGTAGCTGTGCGGGAACAGCACCGCCTTGTCGCGGAACATCTTGAGGAACGTGAACCCGGATACCGTGTAGATGACATGCTCGATCCGCTCCCGGTCGAGCTGCTCCAGCACGAGGTCGTAGTTGACGAGATCGCCTTTTTCGTACTCGTAGCCGGGCGCCTGGTCGTATCCGCTCACATGGCGGTCCGGCGCGACGAACACGATCTCGACGCCGAGCTCGCGGCTGAGCGCCTGCAGCCTTTCGGCATAGATGCGGGGGCCCTGGGCCTCCGCGAATTGAATTTTTCTCATGACGAGACCGACTTTCGTCACCGTCGATTCCTCCTTCGGGTGGGGCATGCTTCTGCTAGTATAATCGACCGGCCCGATATGGGGTAGAGAAGAGGGAGGAGAACGGCAGAGCGGCGAGGAAGAGGGTATAAGGCATTAAGGAAACGAAACGCCGCATCAGCACTCGAGAGGAGCATGCATCATGGAAAAAATCGAGCTATGGCCGCAAGGAGCGCCGGGCGCGCTCGGCACGCAAGAGGAGGACCGGCCGCATCTGCTGCGCTTCCCCGCGGCCGGCACGGCAGCGAGAGGGGCCGTCGTCGTCTGCCCCGGAGGAGGCTACGCGATGCGGGCCGGACATGAGGCCGACCCGATCGCGGCCTGGTACCAGGAACGCGGCTTCCACGCGTTCGTCCTGCATTATCGCGTCGCCCCGTACGCCTATCCGAGCGCGCTGGAGGACGCCCAGCAGGCGATCCGCCTCGTGCGGCTGCACGCGCAGGAGTGGGGCGTCGATCCGGAGCGGATCGCGCTGCTCGGCTTTTCGGCAGGCGGGCATGTGGCGGCGAGCGCGGGCACGCTCAGCAACGACGGCGACCCGCTGTCGGACGAGCCGATCCGGCGGATCGGCTGCCGTCCGGACGCGTTGCTGCTTTGCTATCCGGTCATCAGCATGCGCCCGGACGTGACGCATGGCGGATCGCGGCGCAACCTGCTCGGCGAGCGGCCCGACCCGGAGCTGGAGGCGCTGATGAGCGCGGACGAGCAGGTCGGCCCGGATACGCCGCCGACGTTCCTGTGGCATACGGCGGAGGATGAAGGCGTCTCTTCTCGCAACAGCCTCCGATTCGCGATGGCGCTGGCGGAGCACGGCGTCTCCTACGACCTCCATGTGTACCAGCGCGGGCGGCACGGCATCGGCATGGCGGCGGACGACCGCCGCGCCGGCGGCTGGCTGGAGCTTTCCCGGAGCTGGCTGGAGGATCTCGGCTGGGGAGGATCGTCGCGTTGACGGCATTGAATTAATTTTATACAATTGAATCAGAAACGATTTAATTGGGAGGCGATGCCGATGTCGATCTATGAGATTCCAGTGGAGAAGTCCGGCGGGGAGCAGACGACGCTGGAGCCCTATCGCGGCAAGGTGATGCTGATCGTCAATACGGCGACCAAATGCGGGCTGGCGCCGCAGTTCGACGGCTTGGAGAAGCTGCATCAGACGTATAAGGACGAAGGGCTGGCCGTGCTCGGCTTTCCGTGCGGCCAGTTCGCCAATCAGGAGCCCGGCGGCGACGATCAGATCCAGGAGGCGTGCCGCATCAACTTCGGCGTCACGTTTCCGCTGTACGCCAAGGTCGACGTGAACGGCGACGGCGCGTCGCCGCTGTTCCAATACTTGACGAGCGAGGCCAAGGGCTTTCTCGGCACGAAGGCGATCAAGTGGAACTTCACGAAGTTCCTCGTCGACCGGGACGGCCGCGTCGTGCAGCGCTTCGCGCCGACCGACAAGCCGGAGAAGATCGAGAGCCATATCCGAAGGCTGCTCGGAGCCGGCGCTCCGGCGTGAGCCGCGCCGGGCGATGAGCGGCGCCAGGTGATGAGCGGCTCGACCGCAGAGGCGCCTGTCCGATAAGCGGCTCGATCGCAGATGCGCCCGTCCGATAAGCGGCCCGATCGCAGAGGCGCCCGATCGATGATGCCGGTCGTCGCCCGCCCGTCTCCGACTCCGGAGGCGGGCTTTTCTATCTGCCCAAGGCCGCTCTGTGATAGACTGGATACGATCCAGATCCAAGGAGGAACAAGCATGCTGCGTATCGGAATCATCGGCTCCAACTTCATCACGGAAACGTTCATCGACGCGGCTCGGCAAGTCGACGGGCTGCAGCTCGCGGCCCATTATTCGCGGAGCGCCGAGCGGGGGGCGGAATTTGCGGACAAGCACGGCATCCCGTACCGGTTCACGGATCTCGAGGAGATGGCGGCGAGCCGCGAGCTCGACGCCGTCTACATCGCCAGCCCGAACTCGCTGCATGCGGAGCAGGCGGTCTTGTTCATGAAGCGCGGCAAGCATGTGCTGTGCGAGAAGCCGATCGCCTCCAACAGCCGCGAGCTGCGGGAGATGATCGCCGCCTCCAGGGAGCATGGCGTGCTGCTGCTCGAGGCGATGAAGTCGACGTTCCTGCCGAACTTCGCCGCGATCCGGGACAACCTCGGCCGTCTTGGCGAGGTGCGGCAGTATTTCGCTTCGTTCTGCCAGTATTCCTCGCGCTATGACCGCTACAAGGCGGGCGAGGTGCTGAACGCCTTCAAGCCGGAGCTGTCCAACGGCTCGCTGATGGATATCGGCGTCTACTGCCTGTATCCGCTCGTAGCGCTGTTCGGCAAGCCCCAGACGGTGCAGGCGAGCGCCGTCATGCTGGATACCGGCGTCGACGGCCGCGGCAGCCTGCTGCTCGGCTATCCGGGGATGGAGGCGCTGATCGCGCACTCCAAGATCAGCGATTCGTCGCTGCCGGCCGAGATTCAGGGGGAGCAGGGCGTCATGCGCATTGAGCGGATCAGCCAGCCGGCGTCCGTTCGGCTGCAGCTCCGCGGCGGGCAGGAAGAGGACTTGAGCCGGCCGCAGGCCGCCAATACGATGCAGTACGAGATCGAGGCTTTCGTACGGCTGATCGCCGAAGGCCGGACCGAGTCGGACATCAACACGTTCGAGCTGTCGCTCGCCGTGATGGAGGTCATGGACGAGGCGCGCCGCCAGATCGGGCTTGTGTTCCCGGCGGACCGGGCGTAAGGGCAGGGGCGGCGCGAATCAAGGGTACAAGAGATGAGGGAAGAGGCTGTTTCCAAGCCGGCTGCGCGCCGGTTGGGGACGGCTTCTTTTTGTGTGCGGGATAAGGGGACTGGCGTTCGGGGGCGGACAAGCCGCTGTGCGGGCTGACTGGGACGAACAGGCCGCTGCGCGAGCCGAGCCAAGCCAAGCCTGTGGGACGAATAGGCCGCTGTGTGAGCCGAGCCAAGCCTGTGGGACGAACAGGTCGCTGCGCGAGCCGAGCCTCTCTCCGATTCCACTGGAAGCCGGATGGCTTGATCCCCTGACCTCCTATTCGGAGGCCATCCGTCTTCCAAGAGGACCGCTGCCGCTTCTCCGAAAGGCATCGTCTCGCTTCGCTCCCTTCGTCCGCCGCCCGCTTCCCCTTTTTTTAGGGGGGAGGGCCGTCTCCCGCAAACCTGGGAGACGGCAGCCTCGACTGTGCCCAGCGCTCGCCAAGCTAGCTCGGCTTTGCTCCATCTCCGCGTCCGCCCAACCCGCGTCGACTTCTAAGCAGGCTATGATCTGCCAAGCTGCCGACCCTACTGCCTCGTCAGCCAGCCATTGGCGAAGCTAGCTGGTGAACGGAGGAGCGTGATCGAGGCATGAAGTCGAAAAAATCATGTTACCTGGAGGACAGTTGGAGAAACGACGGAGATGCGCGGAAAAACCGAGTAGCTCGGGTGCGAAGACGAGTGAACAGGGGGAGATACGCGGTAAAACCGAGCAACTGGGACTCGTAGACGAGTAAACGAGGGAGATGTGCGGAAAAACCGAGCAACTGGGGTGTGGAGACGAGGAGAGGTGTGCGGGCTGCTGAGCTCGGGCGGCGTCGGTCGGGTGGCGCGAGCGCGGGATGCAAACGGTGGCATGCGAGCGGGACGCGGGCGGTGCGGACGGCGTGGGGGAGTGCGGGCTGCGGAGGCGAGGATGCAGGCAGCGGGAGCCCGGGATGTGCAAGGCGGGACGCGAGCGGTGCGGACGTCCGGGCGGCGTGGGCGGAGCTAACGAAACTGAGGAACGTTATTTGTCCGAAATAGGCGCAAATAAAATTGTAACGATACTGAGAAGTGCTATTGAAGGCTTCAACACCGATTTTTCGGAGTTGAAGGCCCCGTAGCGCTCGTCAGTTTCGTTAAAAGTTCAGAAAGGCGGTTTTCGGCGAAATAGCGTCTCTCCGTATTGTTAGCCCTCCAAGGATGCGGACAACACAAATGGAAGCGGCTGTAAGATGCCTCCGTTCTCGAGGAGCTTTCCGAACCGCCGCTTGTGCCGGAAAAGGGAATTCGTGGCTTCGGGCTCCACGAAGACCGAGAAGAGTCCCCGTCATTCGGACGTTCAAGTCCGGAGCTTTAGCCCGGGAAGCCGCATCTGAAACGGGACTTTTGTCGCGTTTTTTGGTTTTTTTTCGAAAAAGGCAATTTCCGGTGTAACCTTTAACCATTTCCATCCGTCTACAGGAAAAATGAGAAAGATGAGAAAATGGAGGGTCGAGATTCACCATGATCTGGAAAAAGAAGAAAAAAGATTCTCCTGCTCAGGCGCCGCCGGATGAACTGTCGCCGGAACCGACCGCCGAAGGCGAGCTTGTCGAGGCGGTCGGACCGGCCGATCCCGCCGGGCTCCAGGGCGGCACGCATCCGGCCGATCCCGCCGAGCTCCAGGGCGGCACGCATTCGGGCGCTGCCGCCGGCCGCATCGAAGCCGCGGCAGCGGAACGGGACGTTCCGTCCGGCGAGCCGCTGCTTCAGGTCAGCGGCGTCCAGCGCAGCTTTCCGGCCTCGGGCGGTCCCATCCATGTGCTCAAGGGCATCACGATGGAGGTGCCGCATCGCCGCCTCGTCATGCTCAAGGGCCGCTCGGGCTCCGGCAAGACGACGCTGCTCAATCTGATCGGGGGACTCGATACGCCGTCCAGCGGCGAGATCTGGTTCGACGGTG
Organism: Paenibacillus sp. FSL W8-1187; assembly: GCF_037965485.1. NCBI lineage: Bacteria > Bacillati > Bacillota > Bacilli > Caryophanales > Paenibacillaceae > Paenibacillus > Paenibacillus sp. FSL W8-1187. Next base: position 3,356,390 of record NZ_CP150181.1, on the reverse strand, counting down.
AGCCGATCCACAAGCTCGGCGACGACAAGCGCACGGTCATCCGGCGCGAGCGGATGGGCTTCATCTTCCAAGCGTTCGCGCTCATGCCGCTGCTCTCCGCGTACGAGAACGTCGAGCTGTCACTGCGCATGGCCGGAACGCCCCGCTCCGAGTGGAAGGGCCGCGTGGAGCATTGCCTCGCGATGGTCGGCCTCGAGCGCCGCATGAAGCACCGCCCGTTCGAGATGTCCGGCGGCGAGCAGCAGCGGGTCGCCATCGCCAAGGCGATCGCCCATCGGCCGCGCCTGCTGCTGGCCGACGAGCCGACCGCGGAGCTCGACACGCAGATGTCGGCGCAGATCATGTCCGTATTCCGCACGATGATTCAATCCGAGGGCGTCACGATCTGCATGACGACTCACGATCCTACGATTTTGGAGGTTGCCGATCATGTTTACGAAATGGTGGACGGGACGTTCATCTAAGCGTGCCGCCGCTCTGCTGCTGGGCTGCTCGCTGGCGCTCTCCGCCGGCTGCTCGCTGCTGCCGGCCGAGCCGGAGGAAGAGGTACTGCCGACCATCGCTCCGCCGCAGATTTCCAAGAAGCCGGAGTACGAGGTCACGACGCAGACGCTGGAGACGCGCGTCGAGGCCGCCGGCAAGCTGATCTCGCTGCGCGAGGAGACGCTCTATTACACGCTGGATGGAAAACGGCTCAAGGACTTGTACATAAAACCCGGACAAAAAGTGAAGAAAGGCGATCCGATCGCGTCGCTCGACGTCGAGGACATGCAGAAGCAGCTGCGCGACCAGCGCCTGCAGTTCCGCAAGGACGAAGTCGCGATGAAGGAGACGCTGCGAAAGAAGGACGAAATGCCGCCGGTCGACTTCGAGGCGGCCGTCATCGCCTTCGAGGAGAAGCGCCAGGCGATCGGCGACCTGGAGGAGGAGATCGGCAAGGCGACGCTCGTCGCGCCGTTCGCCGGCACGGTCGTGCAGCTGCCGGTGCAGAAGGGAGACGCGATCAAGGCCTACGATCCGATCTGCGTCATCGCCGATACGGGCCAGCTCGTGCCCGGCATCAAGCTCGACGCCGACGAGCTGGAGCAGGTGACGGTCGGCATGAAGGCTGTCGTCGACATCAACGGCGTCGGCGAGGTCAGCGGCAAGATCACCGCTTTGCCGGTGGCGCAGCCTGACGACAACGGCGGCAACGGAAACGGAGGCAATGGAGGCAACGGAGGCGCGTCCACGCCGGAGCGTCCGGAGGACTTCCTGCTCATCCAGCTCGACAAGGTGCCGGCGAACGTGGCGCGCGGCACGATGCTCTCCGTCAGCATCGTCGTCAAAAGCAAGCCGAACGCCATCGTCATCCCGCCGTCCACGCTGCGCAGCATCGGCTCCCGCACCTACGTGCAGGTCGTCGAGGGCGAGACGAAGCGGGAGGTGGACGTGGAGGTCGGCGAGCAGACGGCGACTGCGGTCGAGATTCTGAAGGGCCTCGAGCCCGGGATGAAAGTGGTGGGCAGGTAACGTGCTGCTGATCCGATTCCTGTTCCGCAAGATGTGGAACACCAGATGGCTGACGCTCAGCTCGCTCGCCGGCCTCGTGCTGGCGGTCGCGTTCGCGGTCAGCATCCCGATGTACGCGGACGGCTCGCTGAAGCGCGTCGTCACGCAATCGCTGCAGGAGGAGAGCGAGGGGCTGCCGGCCGGCTCCCTGCTCATGCGCTACAATGCAAGCCCGGGCCCGACCGATCTGGCCGCGCTCGGCAGCGTCGACGGCTACATCCGCGACGACGTCCCGGCTCAGATCGGCTTCCCGATCGAGACGGCGACGCGCAGCTACTCGATCCGCAGCGCCGACATCACGCCGGAGGACCCGACCAAGGTCAGCGCCAGCGTCAGCCGCAAGTTCTCGCTGCAGGCGCTGACGGGGCTCGAGGGCAAGGCCGAGCTGACGCAGGGGCGCTGGTTCGTGCCCGGCAAGGGCGGCGGGGATACGATCGAGGCGGTCGTGCTGGAGGAGGCGCTGTACCGCGCCGACATGCACGTAGGCGACGTGTTCCTTTACCCGGCCTACGGAGGCGGCTCGAACCAGACGCTGCGCGTCCAGATCGTCGGCACGTTCAAGCCGAAGCAGGATACGGATCCGTTCTGGTACCAGGGCCTCGAAGGGATGATGAACACCTTCCTCACGAGCGAGCCCGCCATGACGGACGGCATCCTGAAAGACCGCAAGCTGCCGCTCCACAGCGGCACCTGGTACTACGCGTTCGACCTGCGCGAGATTCGCACCGGCGAGCTCGTTCCGCTGAGCCGCACGCTGGAGAGGCTGAACATCGAGCTGTACCAAAAGCTGCCGGATACGCGCGTCGAGATCAGCTTCGCGTCGATCCTGCAGCAGTTCCGGACGACGAGCCTGCAGCTGCAGACGCTGCTGTTCACGCTCGCCGCGCCGATGATCGCGATGGTGTTCTATTTCATCGCGATGAACGCCCGCCAGGCGCTCGACAAGCAGCGCAGCGACATCGCCGTGCTGCGCAGCCGCGGCGCCGGCACCCGGCAGATCATCGGGCTCTATCTGCTGGAGAGCCTGCTGCTCGGCGGCGCGGCGTTCGTGCTCGGCCCGCTGCTCGGCTGGTTCATGGCCAAGAGCATCGGCTCGGCCAACGGCTTCCTTGAATTCGTCGACCGCAAGTCGATTCCGGTCGGCTTCACGACCGATGCGATCATCGCCGGCAGCGCGGCCGTGCTGCTGGCCGTGCTGGCGACGGTCATCCCGGCCGTCGTCTACGCGCGGGCGTCGATCGTCGGCTACAAGCAGAAGCTGGCGCGCTCGGACCGCGCGCCGTTCTGGCAGCGCTGGTTCCTCGACGTGCTGCTGCTCGGCGCGAGCGGCTACGGCTGGTACCTGCTGAGCGAGCGCCAGATGCTGACGTTCCAGACCGGAATGACGACGGATCAGCTGAACGTGCAGCCGTTCCTGTTCTTCGTGCCGGCGCTGGCGATCTTCTCGCTCGGCCTGTTCTTCCTGCGGCTGTTCCCGTGGCTGCTGCGGCTGTTCAACTGGCTCGGCCGCAAGCTGCTGCCGGTGCCGCTCTACTTGACGCTGACGCAGCTGTCGCGCTCGTCCCAAGGCTATTATCCGCTCATGATCCTGCTCATCCTGACGCTCGGGCTCGGCGTCTACAACGCCTCGGCCGCGCGCACGATCGACCTCAACTCGACCGAGCGCACGCTCTACCAATACGGCACCGACGTCGTCATGCAGACCGTATGGTCCAGCACGCCGGAGCTGCAGCCCGGCCAGGGCGGCAACGGAGGCGGAGGCAACGGCGGCAACGGCGGCAATGGCGGAGGCGGCAATGGAGGAAACGGCGGCAACGGCGGAAACGGCAATGGCGGCGGCAACGGCGGCGGCGGAGGCGGCAATCCGGGCGGAGGCGGCCAGCAGCCGGTCAAGGTCCGGTATTCGGAGCCGCCGTTCGAGGTGTTCCGATCGCTGGACGGCGTCGAGGCGGCGGCCCGCGTGCTGCAGGCCAAAGGCAACCTCGTCGTCTCCGGCCGCTCGATCGGCCAGGGCACGCTGATGGGCATCGACAATGTCGACTTCGCCAAGGTGGGCTGGTTCCGGGACGATTTGTATCCGGTCCATCCGAACCATTATCTCAACAACCTCGGCATCTATGCCGAAGGCGCCGGAGCGATCGTCCCGTCCGGCCTCGCCGAGAAGTATCAGCTCAAGCTCGGCGATACGATCTCGATGGGGCTTTCCGACGGCATGATCGACTTCGCGGTCGTCGGCATCCTGCCGTACTGGCCGTCGCAGTATCCGGACGAATCGCCGTTCCTGATCGCCAACCTGGACTACATCTACGATCAGGTGCCGCTCCTTCCGTACGAGGTCTGGCTCAAGATGAAGCCGGACGCCAAGGTCGCCCCGCTCATGACCGAGCTTCAGCAGCACGGCATCGAGCTGGCGAGCGTCAAGGACGTGCGCTCGGCGCTGATCGCCCAGAGCAAGCTGCCGACGCGCGGCGGCGTGTTCGGCATCCTGAGCCTCGGCTTCCTCGTCTCCGTCATCGTCACGCTGACCGGCTACATCCTGTACTGGTTCTTCAACCTGTCGGGACGGGTCGTGCAGTTCGGCGTGCTGCGGGCGATGGGGCTGTCCAAGCGCCAGCTGACCGGGATGCTGCTGCTCGAGCAGCTGTTCACCGCCGGCCTCAGCATCGGGCTCGGCGTCGCGATCGGCAAAATCGCGAGCCTGCTGTTCCTGCCGTTCCTGCAGACGGCGGACAACGCATCGGGCAACGTGCCTCCTTTCCGCGTCGTGTTCAACAGTCAGGATACGATGCAGCTGTACGTCGTCGTCGCCTTCATGATGCTCGTCGGCGCGCTGCTGCTGATGCTCCATATCCGCAGGCTGCGGGTGCATCAGGCGGTCAAGATGGGAGAGGAGCGATGATGGGTCATGATTGATTGCGAAGGGCTGGTCAAGATCTACAAGACCGACGATCTCGAGGTCGTCGCCCTGCAGGGGCTCAACCTCAGCGTCAAGGACGGCGAGCTGATGGCGATCATCGGCAACAGCGGCAGCGGCAAGTCGACGCTGCTCAACATCCTCGGCGGCCTCGACCGGCCGTCGGCCGGAACGGTGCGCGTCGGCCCGTGGGATCTGCTCAAGATCACCGACGAGCAGCTCGTCAAGTACAAGCGGGAGACGGTCGGCTTCATCTGGCAAAACAACGCCCGCAACCTGCTGCCGTACCTGTCGGCGATCGAAAACGTCGAGATGCCGATGATGCTGCGCGGCAAGGTGGACCGCGCCTATTCTCGGCAGCTGCTGGAGTGGGTCGGTCTGAAGGAGCGGATGCACAACAAGCTGCATCAGCTGTCCGGCGGGGAGCAGCAGCGGGTCGCGATCGCGATCTCGCTGTCCAACCGGCCGCAGATGCTGCTCGCCGACGAGCCGACCGGCTCCGTCGACAGCCGCACGAGCGACCTCATCATGGACATTTTCCGCACGCTCAACCGCGAGCTCGGCCTGACGATCGTCATCGTCACCCATGACCTGTCGCTCGCGGGCAAGGTCGACCGGGTCGTCGCCATCCGCGACGGCCTCACGAGCACCGAGTTCCTGCGGCGCAACACGCATCTCGACGAAGCGACCGGCTTCGGACAGGGCGGCCTGCAGGACGTGCACGAGGCTTTCGCCGTCGTGGACCGGGCCGGGCGGCTGCAAGTGCCCAAGGAGTACCTGACCGCGCTCGGCATTACAGGCAAGGCGTCGATGGAGTTCGACGGGGAGCGCATCATCATTACGAAACCGAAGCTAATTGAGGGGGAACAGGCATGAAGGAGCTTGGAGAAAACGCCGTGGTAAAAAAGAAGGGGACGCGCCTGCGCGCGGCCGGCTTGGCCGCGATGGCGGCGGCACTGGCCGCGGGAACGCTTGTAGGCTGCAGCGGCTCCTCGTCGGAGCAGGCGGAGCAGAGCGTGCTGCGCATCGGCATGCTGTACGGCTCGCCGGACAATGACTCGTGGTTCCGCCAGCAGTACACCGATACGTTCGAGTTCACGCATCCGAACGTCAGCTTGGAAATCGTCTATGCGAACAATTACAACGACATGCGCTACACGAACGGCGACCAGCAGAAGGAGCAGCCGGATCCGTACGAGAAGATGCAGGAGCTGCTGACCGGACAAAATCCGGTCGACGTCGTGATGGTCGACTATTACCAGCTCCAGCGGATGGTGCAGGACGGCCTGCTGCAGCAGCTCGACCCGCTCATCGCCAAGGATAAGTTCGATATCAGCGACTACGTGCCGACGGTCATCGACGGCATCAAGGCGGCCGGAGACTCCAAGATCTACGTGCTGACGCCGACCTTCTCCGGCTCCGCCCTGTTCTACAACAAGAAGATTTTCTCGGACGCCGGCGTGCAGCCGCCGACCGACAAGATGACCTGGAACCAGGTGTTCGACCTCGCCCGCAAGGTGAAGGGCGGCACGGGGGAGAAGCAGGTGTTCGGCCTGACGATGAACCGCTGGAGCGGCGGCGATCCGTTCAGCGACCTTCAGACGTATATCGCTCCGCTGCAGCTTAAGATGTTTGACGATAAGGGCGAGAAAATGCTCGTCGACAGCGGACCGGCCTGGTCCAACGCCTGGGATACGATCCTCAAGCTGTACAAGGAGGACGTCCTGCCGACGCAGGAGAAGATCCAGAAAATCAACGAAGCGCAGCAGAAGCAGCGGGAAAAGGACCAGAACTCGTTCATGTACCAGAACGACCTGTTCAACTCCGGCAACGTCGCGATGACGATCGCCGACTACAACTACATCATGGAGCTCAAGAACATCAAGGATGCGGCCGCGACGAACAAAAACATGAAGCCGATCGACTGGGACGTCGTGACGGTGCCGGTGTTCGAGGAGCACCCGGATGTCGGCGGCAACTCCTACCTCGGCCAGCCGATGGGCATCAACGCCAAGGCGCAGAATCCGGACGGCGCTTGGGAATTCATCAAGTTCCTCAACAGCCGCGAATGGGCGAAGCTGAAATCGCGCAGCACCTATGAAATTCCGGCGCGCGCGGAGTTCATCAAGCCGATCGACGGCATGCAGTACAACATCAAGGCGTTCTACTCGCTGAAGCCGGTGCCGCCGACGAGCAGCGCGATGGAAGAGCTCGCGCGCAAGAAGCCGGGCATCTACGAGGTGCAATCGATTGGACAGCAGTCGTTCCAGCAGGCGCTCAGCGGCAAGATGACGGCCGAGGAAGCGGTCAAGGACTGGGCGACGAAGGGCAACGCCTTGCTGGCGAAGCTGAAGACGAACCCGACGAACAGTCCGGAAGGCAAGGAAGGCGGAAGCACGGACGGAGGAGCGGTGGAGGTTCTGCCGGCCGGCTGACGGAAGCGTTCGAATCCGCCGGCTCTCGGGACGGCGTCCCGAGCCGAGCCGGCGATTGTCGGACTGCCGGCCGGATCGTTCCGGCAGGCGTCAAAAAGGGACGAAGCGCGCATCACTGCGCTTCGTCCCTTTTTGTCCTGCGGGATGCGTTGCGTCCTAGAAAAGGATCAGATTGAGGCCGCCAAGCGCGGCAAGCCCGAGAATCAGCGCTTGGAACACCTTTTGCGGAATGAGCGGCAGCAGCTTGATGCCGACCCAGGCGCCGGCGGCGACCGCCGGAATCATCCAGGCGTTCAGGACGAGCGTATCGGCCGTGATCAGCCCGAGCGAGGCGGTGAACGGCACTTTAGCGACGTTGACGATGAAGAAGAACATGGCGTTCGTGCCGACGAAGCGCATTTTGTCCATGCCCTTGGCGAGCAGGTAGATCGACATGATGCTGCCGGCGGCGTTGCCGATCATCGTCGTGAAGCCCGCCAGCACGCCGAGGCTGTTGTTGAACGCCGGAGCGGAGCTCAGCGAGACGGACGCGGCGCTTTCGATGCGGTTCTTGAACAGATGCAGCAGCAGCAAGGCGAGCACGAGGCTGCCGAGCAGAATCGAGAGCGGCCGGTCATGGATGCGCCCGAGCACGAGGAAGCCGCCGATCAAGCCGGCGAACACCCACGGCAGCAGCGTCGCCAGATGCCGCCAGACGACCTCCTTGCGGTAATAGAGGATCGCGATGATGTCGCCGATGATAAGCACCGGCGTGATCAGGCCGACGGATTCCCGTGCCGGATAGACGCTCGCCATGACGGCGGCGACGAACAAGCCGAGCGTCGGCATGCCGGTTTTGGAAAAGCCGATGAGGATGGAGCAGAGGACGAGGACGGCCAGCTGCAACGATGTCGGTTCCATGGTAGCCTCCTCTGCGTCAGCCAGGCGAATGCCTGGCCATGTCATGCGCGGTTTCCTTCATCTTAACGGACGGAAGGCGCGTCCGGCAATCCCGCCGTTTTCGCGCGTGCATCCGGAATGAAGCGCGTACATCAGGGGAACGATGACGATAAAGAGGCTCGGACGACAGGCAGGAGCCGCCCGACGACGAAAGGATGCGAGCGACGCGATGACAGCGATGACAAGATGGATTTATTGGGGACGCCTGTACGACAGCAAGTTCCAGGCGGGCTGCCTCGTCAAGCGGATGGAGAACGATTGGTGGATTTACGGCTACGAATGCCCGAAGGAAATCGAAGTGTTTCAATCGAAACGGGGAAAGTACGGCGTCCGCTACATGCCCTGAGCCTGCTCGGGGCCGCTCTCCAAAATCTCGTTGCAGCCGGAAATTGAACGCGATAGAATAGCGGTAGCATGAAGCCGAATGACGCGTTCAAACGTCAGCTTGGCAGAGAGCGAAGGGAGGGGCGCGCATGAAGGAAAGCCAGTCCGGCTTGACGATTCGGAGCTTCGACCAGCCCATGGAGACGGTCTCGCTGACGAGCAGCGGCTTGGAGCTGAAGCTGATCGCATCCGGCGACGGCACCGAGATCATTCACCACCGGCTGAAGGCCGGAAGCCGCTGGGCGTTGTATCCCGCCGACGGATGGGAAGCGCTGGAGTTCGTCTACGTGCTGACGGGCTCGTTGATCTGGCATTCTCCGTCGGGCGACCATGTGCTGAGGAGCGGGGACTCCGTCTCCGGAGAGCCGGTTCGGGACGAGACGATTTTCATCGCCGAGACGGATTGCGAGTTTTTGTATGTCGCTTCGCAGCCCGTGTTCCACCACTATAGCGAAAATGCCAAGGAGCTCATGAGGCTGGCTGTCGACATCGAGCAGAAAGACGGCTACACCGCCGACCATTGCTACACGATCATGAGGATGGCGATGATGATCGGGGAGAGCATGGGCCTCACCTCCGCCCAGCTGATGGAGCTGAATTACGGCTCGTTCTTTCATGACATCGGCAAGACGAGGGTGCCGGCCAGCATCTTAGGCAAGCCCGGCAAGCTGACGAGCGAGGAATACGAAATCATGAAGACCCATGCGGCGCTAGGGCGCAGCATCCTGAACGAAACCGGGATGACCCATCTGAAGGCGGCCGGGCTCATCGTGGAGCAGCATCACGAGCGATTCGACGGCAGCGGCTATCCGTATGGCTTGAAGGGCGGCAGCATCCACATCGGCTCGGCGATCGTCGCCGTCGTCGATTCCTACGATGCGATCACGGCCCAGCGCGTCTACAAGGAAGCCGTGCCCAAGGAGCAGGCATGGGAAGAGATGGAGCGCTCCCGCGGAAAATATCATCCCGATGTCATGGACGCCTTTTTCAAGCTGGCGCATCAGCTATAAAAAAACCTGCCTGGCCCCGAGCTCTCGAGAGAGCCCGCAGCCAGGCAGGTTTTACGTTTTTGGCCTGTTGATCAGCGCCAGGGGCGGATCGACGGCCAGCAGGGAGAAGCCGTTCAGCTTGACCATGGCGTAGGAATGATCGATGGAAAGGCCGGTGAGGCCGGTTACCGTCCCATGCACGTCTTCTTGCAGATTGAAGGTCGCTTCGCCCAGTGCGCCCGAAGGCTTGATGACGCTTGGCAGCAGGTTGATGCCGACGGTAATGTCCTGTTCAGGCTTGTAGGCGGCAAAGGCGCTTCCAGCGAGCAGCGTTTGGACCGCGATTGCAGCGGCAACGAGCAGCGTTGCTTTTTTCTTCATTCTACCCCTCCTATCAGGTGATGGATATAAACAAGGTCATAGGTCCTATAAACCGATAAAAATCGGTATATATGGGCCTTTTGACGCATGATTTATAGGGTGATCTTACCAATTCCTGCTAGAGTCGTCAATTGCGATTTGCGAGAGTTTGCATCGAATCAAAGCCCGCCGGCCGGCAGGTTGACTTTGCCAGAGCGGCTGTAGTATATTTATGTTTGTGTTCCCAAGCGGAACCGTGATTTTTGACGCGGGGTGGAGCAGCCCGGTAGCTCGTCGGGCTCATAACCCGAAGGCCGCAGGTTCAAATCCTGCCCCCGCAACTTATTCGCCCTTATGCGAGTCAACCTATCCCTCAAAAGGGCCCTTAGCTCAGTTGGTTAGAGCGGTCGGCTCATAACCGATTGGTCGCAGGTTCGAGTCCTGCAGGGCCCACCAATCAGAACGAACGGACCGCCTCGCGATGCGAGGCGGTTTTTTATTTCCCGGCGGTCCGGACAATCCGTTGACGCGCGCTGGCGAAGTATGGTAAGCTGTCTTTCGTCATGTCGCTCATACGGCGCATCTCGTCTTGCCGGAGTGGTGGAATGGCAGACACAACAGACTTAAAATCTGTCGGGGGCAACCCCGTACCGGTTCGAGTCCGGTCTTCGGCATCATACGCAAAAAAGCAGCCCTCGGGCTGCTTTTTTGCGTGGATCATGCTTTCGCGCGGCCGATCAAGGAAGCTCGTCCGAATCCGGCGTGGCAGGAGCGGCCGGACTTGCGGCGGCGGGAACGACCTTGGCCTGCACCTGCTGGGCCGGATTGCTCGGCGCGCCGTGGGGCATCGCCAGAGCGAGCAGCGACAGCAGCAGAGCGGAGGACCAGACGGCGCCGACCAGGCGGCTCGTCGCAGACAGCTTGCTCCATCTGGCCGGCAGCATGACGAACGGAGCCATCATCCAGCCGACGGCTGTAGCCAAGCGCATGGCAATCACGCTCCCTCCCGTGGATACGAACTATATCGGCAGGTTTTTTCATTCCATTAAACGGATCAGCGTGAAAAATAACGCCGGATTGCCCGGCTTGGCTGAATCCAGTACACTGGAGACAGAAAAAAAGAAGCCCCTGGAGGCCTCTTACTTCGCTGCCGGCTCGGCAGCCTTCAGCTCTTCCAGGTCGACCTGGCTGCTGATTTCCTCGATGAACTTGTCCATGCAGTTGCAGTAGTAGTCTCGGCGGCATACCGGACAAGGCGTCGTCTGGAGACGATTGATCTTGGTGCCTTCCGGGCCGTAGAACAGGCGGCATTCTCCGCCGTCCTTGAGCTTTACGACGACCTGGTACAGCTGGGTGGAGTCGTTGCGCTCCGCGAGCTTGACGTTCGTTACGAGCGGACGGTAACTCATGGCCATCACCTGCGACTTTCTTCGATATGGGCTAATCAATTTTACTTTCTACGGAGGGCGATGTCAAATGACCGTGACGTTCCGCAACGACTGGGAGCCGTTTATCCGGGAGGAGATGCAGCAGCCGTATTACCGCGAGCTGCGAGGCCGGCTGGCGGAGGAATACCGCAGCGGTCCGGTCTATCCCGACATGCATGATATTTTCAACGCGCTGCATCTGACCTCGCTCGCAGACACGAAGGTCGTCATCCTCGGCCAGGACCCGTATCATGGCCCCGGCCAGGCGCATGGCCTCAGCTTCTCCGTACAGCCGGGCGTGCGCATCCCGCCGTCGCTGCAAAACATCTACAAGGAGCTTCAGGACGACATCGGCTGTCCGCTGCCCGAGAGCGGCGACCTGCGCGGCTGGGCGCGCCAGGGCGTGCTGCTGCTCAACAACGTGCTCACCGTGCGGCGGGGACAAGCCGCTTCGCATCAGGGGCTCGGCTGGGAGCGGTTCACGGACCGCATCGTGCGGCTGATCGGCGAAAGGGAGCGTCCGGCGGTGTTCCTGCTCTGGGGCAAGCATGCGCAGAACAAGGCCGCTTTTCTGGACGGGAGCCGGCATCTGCTGCTGTCTACGCCGCATCCGAGTCCGTTCTCGGCCCATCGCGGCTTCCTGGGCAGCCGGCCCTTCTCCAAGGCGAACGCTTTTTTGGAAAAGCACGGCATGGAGCCGATCGACTGGTGCCGGACGGCCGAGCCGGCCGCTCGCGACGAAGCCGCCGCCGGGCACGAGCGCGGCGCCCGATGAGCGGCCCGGCGAAACGGCCGGCCCGCTGGCTCAATCCTGCGGCAGGCTATCTCGAAGGCTATACGCATACGCTCAATCCGTACACGGGCTGCAGCTTCGGCTGCAGCTACTGCTATGTCCGCCGGATGCCGGTCGGACTGTTCCGGGCCGAGCCGTGGGGCAGCTGGGTCGACGTCAAGAAGCTCGATGCGGCCGCGTTCCGGCGCGAATGGAGCCGCGAATCGGACAAAGGGCCGATCCGGCTCTTTTTCGGCTCGGCGACCGATCCGTACCAGCCCGCGGAGGCGCAGGCGCGCACGACCGCTTCGCTGCTCGAGCTCATGCTGGAGCGCCCGCCGGAGTTCATCCTGCTGCAGACGCGCAGCGCCTTGATCCTGCGGGACAAGGAGCTGCTGGCCCGCTTCGGCGGCAGGCTGCGCGCGAGCGTGACGATCGAGACGGACGACGAGGCGATGCGCCGCCGGTTCACGCCGCAGGCGCCGCCGCTCGCCGCCCGCTGGCGCGCGCTGAAGGAGCTGCGCGAGGCGGGCATTCCCGTGCAGGCGGCCGTCTCGCCGCTGCTGCCCCATACGGAGCGGTTCGCAAGCCGTCTCGTCCGCGAGGCGCCGCGCATCGTCGTCGACGACTTCCACCGCGGAGACGGCAGCGGCGGCCGGCGCTCCGGCCAGCTCGGCATGAGGGAGCAGTACCGTTCCCTCGGCCTCGAGGCCGACTATGCGCCGGCCGCCGCGGACCGGTTCTATGAGTCGCTGCTGGCAAGCCCGGACGTCAGCGTGCATTTTTCCCGGGCAGGATTCCTCCCTTGAGCGGCTCGCCGCTGCTGGCCGCCGCTTCGTCGAGCACGGCCGTATAAGCTTCGTCGACATACGTGTCGGCGCTCACCTCGGTGATGACCTGCGGGTACATCTGGCCCGGCTTCGGCCGTACGACGGCGACGCTCACGATCGCCTGTCCGCCGTCGAAGCGGATCGAGGCGATCCGGATGCCGTAGCCGGGATTCGGTGCTTGAGCGGATACGGTCACTTTGACGACGCCGTCCGCCAGCTTCGCTGTCGTCAGCTCGACGCCTGCAAGCGGCGAGACGGGAGAGGGAGATTCGCTTTCCGGTTTTATGCCTTTCACGAGCTTCCTTCCTCCTTCGACCCAGGCTGCCGCGTCGCTGCGCGAGACGGCCTTTTTGGGCTGGAAATTTCCCGACGGATCGAGCAGCGGCAGACCCGCGCCGATCAGCTCGAGCACGCTGTCCCGATAGGCGCTTCCGACCGCGGAATCGTCCTCGGGCGCCTCGCCTTTTGCTCCGCTCCACCCGCCGTCAGCCGCCTTCATCGCCTGCAGCAGCAGCGCCGCGAACGTCTCGCGGGACATCGGCGCGCCCGGCTTCACGTCCTTCGGCAGCCCGACGCCGAGCGCCGCGCCGATCAGAAACGACTCCGAATACCATGCGCTGTCGCTCATGCCCGGATAGTACTGGCTCGCCTGCGGAGCCTGAATGAACCGGATCCGGTCCAGATTGAGCCCGAACGCCTTCACGAGCAGAGCTATTCCTTCCGCATTCGTCAGCGCCTCCGCCGGCCGGAACTTGCCGTCTCCGCCGCTCAGCAGCCCGGCCTGTTCCAAGCTGCGGATGGCGGCCGCGTTCGGATCCGCTTCCACATCGGCAAAAGCGCCGGCATGGAGCGGCGCGGCCGCCAGCAGCAGCGCCGCTGCCAGACCGCCGGCCAGCAGCCGGCTTTTCTTTCTATTCCTCGTCATCTTCCCTCGCTCCCTTCTCGATTCCGCTATCTGTAGGTTGGCCCAAAACTCGGCCCGGCAAGCAAAGACCATTCTGCCGTTACAGACGCAGTCCAGGAGCGAATGGTTGCGGCTCAGGGACGGATCGTGACTCTGGTCCCGAGCGGCACGAGCGCCGAAAGCTCGAGCACGTCCTCGTTGTGCATGCGGATGCAGCCATGCGAGACTGCGCGCCCGATGGAGGCGGGATCGTTCGTGCCATGAATGCCGTAGTGAGGCTTCGACAGCCCCATCCATAGCGCTCCGAACGGCCCGCCCGGATTCAGCTGCTTGTTGATGATCGTGTACTCTCCGGTCGGAGTCCGGGTCAGCATCTTGCCGACAGCAATCGGAAACTGCCTCACGACAATATCTCCGTCCAGCAGATAGAGCGCGCGATCGGACAGATCGACGATGATGCGGTATTTAGGCATGCGGACCTTCTCCCTTCCCGGTAGCATATGCGACCGAAGCCCCCTTTCGCCTGGGTCTTTCCTTTACATAATCGTTAAAAATTCCAAATATAGCCTAAACAATTATGCCTTAGGATCAGCTTGTACGGGACAATAGTCGCAAAGAAGGGTGAAGAGCCAACCATGAACAGAGGATCTAAAGCAATTGCAGCGGCGCTGGTCGCCGCGATCGGAGCCGGTGCGGCAACAGCGGTGTCCGCGGCCGAAGCGAAGCAAGCCACGATCAGCGTCAATGGAAACGAAGTGATCGTACGCTCGATCGTCCAGGGGGGCAGCCAGCTGCTGTCCGCCGCTGATCTCGCCCATGCTCTCGGCGCCGAGCTGGAGGTTCTTCCCGGCGGAGCCGGCGTGCGCGTCACGCTCGGAGACCGCACGCTGCTGCTGCAAGCCGGCTCCAAGCAGATCCAGACGGACGAAGGTCCGGTCGCTCTGTCCAGCGCCGTCACGAGCTGGAAGCAGGTCAACTACATCGAGCCTGGCGCCTATGCGGCCGCTCTCGGAGCGACGTGGAAGGGCGGAGCGGACGGCTGGTCGATCGAGACGCTCGACCTGCTCGATGCGGTCGACTCGGTCCAATGGGCAGGCAGCGGACTGATCGCATCCGTCACGACGGAGGACGGCCGCCTCGACTACATCGTCGACCCGGCGACCGGAGCGCGGACACAGCTGCTCACCTCGAACGGCGCTTCCGAGCTGGTCGTCTCGCCGGACGGCGCCTCGGCGGCGTTCGCGGATGCTGACGGCGTCGTGCGGATCGTCGATCTGGCGGCGCGGACGATGCGCAAGCTCGGCACGGACACGAGCATCAAGAGCAATCTGCAATGGGCGCCGGACGGCAAGAGCCTGTTCTTCCTGCAAGGCGACAAAACCTCTGTCATCGCGGCGATTTCCCTCGAAGACGGCAAAGTGTCCAAGGTGCTGGACGACAAGGTCGAGTACAAGGGCGACCTGTCCGTGAACGGAGCGGGCCTGACGTATTCGGTCGTGAAGACCGGCAAGGTGACCGCCGATGCGAACAAGGACGTCAGCCTCGACGATGTCGCGATCGACTTGGCCGGCACGAGCCCGCAGCTGTTCGATCTGGCGCTTGGCGCCGCTGACGCCAAGCCGGCCGCTCTGACCAAGGGCGACGAGGACAAGCTGTTCATCCAGCGCTCCGCATCCGGCACTGTTTATTATGTGAAGGCCGGCGACGAGAAGACGATCTCCACGCTCGTCTCGCAAAAAGGCGAGCAAGCGAAAACCGCCTTCGACAAAGAGGACGTGCTGGAAGCCGTCCAGGCGGGCAGCTTCATCGGCATCCTGACCGAAACGTCGGTCTACGTGCTGGACGAGTCCACCGAAGCGGTGACGAAGCTGGCTGCCGCTCCGGAAGGCGCCTACGGCCTGACGCTGTCCAAGGACGGCAAGCGCGCCGCGCTGATCGCGGACGGACGGCTGCAGTCGCTCGGCGCGGACGGACGCTGGACAACTCTCAGCAAGTAAGCGGCAAGCACGGCCTGACGGCCAATTTTTACGGGTCCAATCGAAAGGGGAAACTTCCACATGAAATGGTTCGGCAAAATGACTACGATCACGCTGGCGGCGACGCTGCTGCTCGGCTCCTACTCCGGCTCCGCCACGGCGGCCGCCTCCAAACTGAGCGGCAAAATCGTCATCAACGGCTCCTCCGCGCTGCTGCCGCTGTCGCTGCAAGCTGCGAGCGAATTCAAGAAGCTGCATCCGAAGGTGCGCATCTCCGCCTCCGCCGCGGGCTCCGTGACCGGTCCTCAATCGGTCCGCAAAGGCATCGCCGACATCGGCGCTTGCGACTGGGACGCCTCCACGGACGTTCCGGGCTTCAAGAAGTTCGACGGCCAGGTCGCCAATAAAGTGGCGGTCATCCCGTTCGCGGCGATCGTCAACAAAAGCACGGGCGTGACCGAGCTGTCGACGAAAGAGCTGCAGGACATCTTCTCCGGCAAGGTGACAAACTGGAAGGAAGTAGGCGGCAAGGATGCCGACATCGTCGTCGTCAACCGCGCCTTCGGCTCCGGCACGCGCGTCAACTTCCAGCTGAAGGCGCTCAAGGGCACCGACTTCATCTCCAAAGGCGACAACTATAAAGAAGTCAAATCGAGCGGCGACATGAAAACGGCCGTCGAGACGACGCCGAACGCGATCGGCTACATCGACCTCGTCTACGTGACGGACAAGATGAACGCCGTCAAAATCGACAACGTCGCTCCGACGACGGACAACGTCATCAACGGCAAGTACAAGGTGTGGAGCTACGGCTACTACATGACGAAGGGCCAGCCGACCGGCGCGACGAAAGCGTTCATCGAGTACATCCAGAGCGCCAAGTTCCAAAACGGCTCGCTGAAGAAGCTGAAGTTCATCCCGATTACGGCAATGAAAGGCGAGTAATAATCTCGCCTTCCATTCCGGTGTCGGCAATGAAAGGCGAGTAATAATCTCGCCTTCCATTCCGGTGTCGGCCATGAAGGAAGCGTAACAACTTCGCCTTCTCCATTCCGGTGCCATTCCCGCTCGACCCGCTCCCCGGAAACCGCGCCCAGGGCGTGTTTGCAAGGCTCCTAAGCCGGTTTGCAAACACGTCCCGGGAGGCCGGCTTCCGGGGATGCTTTTCATCTCTCGGAGAGGATCGTCCGCCCATGAGCAAAACCATTCCAACCCTATCCGCCCCGCAGCGCCCTTCGCGCAGCTCCAGCGTCCGCAGGCTGCGCCTGAGGCTGGAGCATCGCTCGTTCCGGCTGCTGTGCGCGTCATCGGCCGTGCTCGTCTGCGGCGTGCTGCTGGCGATGCTGTTCTTCATGTTCCGCACCGGCGTGCTGACGTTCCGCGACGTCCCGGTCAGCGAGTTTTTCCTGTCTACGGCCTGGGAGCCGGAAAACGAGAAGTACGGCGCGCTCGTCTTCATTCTCGGCACGTTCGCGGTGACGGGCCTGACGCTGCTCATCGCCGTGCCGATCTCGCTGCTGGCGGCGCTGTTCCTGGCCGAGCTCGCTCCGCAGCGGCTCAGCCGAGTCGTGCGTCCGATCCTTGACCTGCTCGTCGGCATCCCGTCCGTCGTGTACGGCTATATGGGCCTGACGCTGCTCATTCCGGCGCTGCGCGCGGTCACCGGCTCGAATCTGGGCGACGGCGTGCTGGCGGCATCGCTCGTGCTGGCGGTCATGGTGCTGCCGACGATTACGCGCATCAGCGACGACGCGCTGCGCGCCGTGCCGCGCAAGTATGTCCAGGGCTCGTTCGCGCTCGGTGCGACGCGCTTTCAGACCGTCACGGGCGTCATCCTGCCGGCCGCCGGCCGCGGCATCGTGCAGGCGGTCATCCTCGGCATGGCGCGCGCGATCGGCGAGACGATGGCCGTCGTCATGGTCATCGGCAATACGCCGCAGCTGGCGGACAGCCTGCTCAAGCCGACGTCGGTGCTGACGAGCAATATCGTCATGCAGCTGCCGAACGTGCCTTTCGACTCGACCTGGAACAACGCGCTGTACATGATGGGCTTCCTGCTGCTCGCGATCTCGCTGCTGATGATCGGCGTCGTCCGGATGCTGCAGAAGAAAGGGGAGAATGCGGCATGAGTCAAGCTGCGAATCAAGCGCGGCGCACCGCGCTCCGCCGCAGCCGTCGCGCCGACAAGGCGTTCACCGCCGTCGTCTGGTCCGTCGGCCTCGGCTGCGTGCTGTTCACGCTCGCGCTGCTCGGCACGATTTTGGCGGAGGGGCTTCCGGGATTGTCGTGGAGCTTCGTGCTCGGCTTGCCAAGCGAGATCGAGGAAGGAGGCGGCATCGGACCGGCGCTGTTCAACTCGCTGTATATTCTCGTGCTCTCGCTGCTCATCTCGATTCCGCTCGGCCTTGCTTCCGGCATCTATCTGGCGGAGTTTGCTCCCGACAACCGCGCGATCGGCCTCATCCGCATCTGCGTCGAGGGACTGGCGTCCGTGCCGTCGCTTATTTTCGGCCTGTTCGGCATCGCGCTGTTCGTGGAGGGCATGGGCATCGGTCTGACAATCATCGGCGGGGCCGTGACGCTCGCGCTGCTCAATCTGCCGCTGCTGACGCGGGTGACGGAGGAGGCGATGCGCTCGGTGCCGCCGGAGTACAAGCAAGGCTCGCTGGCGCTTGGCGCGACGCATACGCAGACGATCTTCAAGGTGTGCTTGCCGGCCGCCTTGTCCAGCATCATGACCGGCATCAGCCTGACGGCGGGACGCGCGTTCGGAGAGAGCGCCGTCATCGTGCTCGTATCGGGCGTCTCCACCTCAGGGCTCATGTGGGACTTCGATCCGATGTCGCCGGGAGCGACGCTGGCCGTGCATCTCTGGTACGTGCAATCCGAGGCGATCGTGCCGGACGCCGCTGACATCGCTTCGCATGCGGCTGCCGTGCTGCTGATCGTCGTCCTGCTGCTCAATCTGCTGCTGCGCATCCCGATCTGGTGGAACGCGCGGCGCGCCTAGGTTTTGGGCAAGGATGAGGCAGGCGTTCCTGCGGGCGCTCCTGCCGCCGCCGAGAGGCTTCCATGGCCCATCGTCAAAAGACCGCGATCGTCCCCTGCCGGCGGACCATCGCGGTCGATTTCGTTTTATTTAGGAGTCGGATGCTTGGTGCAGCGAAGGAGGGGGCTGCTTGCGCCTGCGGACGCGCGGCGCGAGCGATTCGACTGCAGGGCGATGCGGAAGGACGGTGCGGCAGCCCTCGAACTTGCATTGTTCCATGAAAAAATAAGTTCCGGCAATTTTCACCGTATCGCGATTGAACATCTCGATCGGATGGCCGCTTAGGATCAGGCGGGAATCCTTGTAAACGGACACGGTCCATCCTTCGTCGACGGCCTGCTGGAAATGGGCCGGCTCGCTCAGCAGCCTCAGCACTAGCATGACAGCAACCCCTAAACCAATCTACTATGATACGAATTGTATCATAAAAGGCCTGTAGAATGGAAGAGGCAATAGGACGAAAGAACGATTATACGGAATCAGCCTGCTTTATAAAAAGAAACGATCAATTCGTCCAAACGTCTGCTTAGCTCCAGACTGTATCCAGAAGAGCTTACGGGAGCCTTATTGAGGGCTTCGCGCAACCGTTCGATATCCTTCATGATCTCGGTCTTTTTCGACATGGTCAGTCACATCCTTAGAAAAATTGATGGATGATGTCGACAACTTATGCATAATTTACTATATATTGCCACTCTCTATGACTATTCTTAAAGCGATTGAACTCGGTTTGAAACAGGGGTCACCGGTCTTTTTTGGACAAGGCGGCAAAACAGACGAGTAAAAAGGCTGCGGTCAGGGCTCCCGACAGATCGATGATCACGTCGTACAGCCTGCCGTCCCGATGCTGAAACAGCTGCAGCGCTTCCGTCGCCAACGCGAACAGCAGCGAAAGAGCCAGCGCCGGGAGCTTGCGTCCTAACCACAGCATGAGCAGCAGGTCGAGCACCGCGAAGCCGAGAAAGTGGCCGAGCTTGACGAGCAGCCATTCGCTATGGATGGAGCGGATGTCCGCCCAATGGAAAAACGGCCGGAAGTCGGGAGAAAGATCGAAGGAGAAAACCAGCTCCCGATGAAGGAGGAGCTGACGGAGGCTTTCCGTGCCGGTGAGCATGAGCAGGAGGCCGGCCCAGGCAAGCACGGCGGCTAGGCGCAGAGGATGAGGATTCGGTTTTGTCGGCATGGCGGCGGATCACTCCTTTTCGTTGGCCGTTTGGTTTGCAGTATAGCCGATGGAATCGCCTGCGAAACAGGCCGGAAACTTTTTTTGAAAAAAGTGTTGACGATGTTTGGTCGAGCTGGTATAGTATTAATTGTTCGCGGGACAAACGCGGACGAGATGAAAGAAAGAAATATCCCTTCTAAACATGATCTGTTAGCTCAGCTGGGAGAGCACCATCTTGACAGGGTGGGGGTCAGTGGTTCGAGCCCACTACAGATCATACCAAAAACCCTTGCGGAGCAAGGGTTTTTTTCATTTTGAGGAAGAAAGCGATATCAGTGTTCCTCTTGTATGGATAAGCGTCCGGCGTCCGAGGACAGATCATGCCCTGGTCAACAACGTGGCTATAAATGTGACCTGAGAACGTTTTTATCGAATTAAGGTCTTATCCTTTTGAATTTCATTTTTAATGAAGATATCGTTGATGACGTTAACTTGAACATTGATTTTCTGCTCAAGCTTAGGAAACCATTCTGATTTCCAATTTTTTAGCTGCTCTTCCGATAGCTGTGGACGGTAAATAACGCCGACGCCTAGCACATCTGAGCGAAGAAGCTCTAATTTTTTGACGGTCTTTTCAAAGTTTCGATTTAACTGCTTGCGAACCTCTCTTTCAATCTCCATATTGCTTTTTCCGCTAGGGCCTTCAGCAATGGTAACATCAAGGGTGATATCCGTTCTTAATGAGGGCCCTTTAGCCGACCAGCGGGGATAATGTCTTATTTTTACATTTTTGATGAGAACGCTTGTATTCTCTGCAATCTCAATCGTTCCTCCCGTATATTCGCCTTTAAATAAATTGTACAGAAACGTCTCTTCTCGATTCAGCCTCCCAACCATGCGGTCCTCACGCATGACGGCTGTTCCTTTAAACTTATACATGGTGCGTTCACCATTTTGAAGCAAGGGTATGGCCATGTCTTCGGAATAGGAATTCTGGCTGCGATAAGCTTCCCATATCCGTAAAAGGGATTGGTTTGGAGTCCAGCCTGCTTCTTTGTTGAAAAAATCATAGGTAGATATTTCTGGTGTTGGCGAGATAACATGATACATCGTCTTGTCGAAATCGCCATCGACAATGGCGACCATGCCTTTAATTGAAAGGTCGTTTGCTCTGACGGCATAATCGATAATGTCTCGAATACCTTCGCCGGCAATCTTGTAATCGAACAATAAGAGCCTTAAATGCACCAAATTGATGCTTTTTTCGGAATCGGTACGAATGAGATCAATCGCTTTACTGATAGATTTGGCTTCCTTTTCCAAAAACTGAATTTTTCCTGCTGCATCCGGGATTTCTAAAATAATGTTGTATTTTTCATTCGAACCCTTCCCGATCCCCATAACGACCGGAAGATACTGCTTGTTAATATCTTTCGTATCCCAGCATCCTTCCAACAAGATCATCATTCCAATCATGACGGCAACAATCTTCATCCTTAAGCTTATCATGCGCGGACCTCCTTTCTGCGCCACAATGTCGACAAGTAGACGATAATTGGAAAACCAACGGTGGAATACAAGCATAAGCAAGCGTTGATATAAAGAAATTTATCGAGAGCCATAATGTTAGGAATCCACTGACTGGCGGCATACAGGAACAGGCATACAACGGCCAGGATCCATCGACTTTTCGCCTTAGGCAAATAGAGCTGTTTCAGCATAGACGTGAACATCCAGAGCAGAACAGCAACTTTTATTAATCCCAACCCGCTGGAAGAAACGACATAAAAACTCGGAAGCCAGTCAAAAACGACCCATTCCAAATCGACGGTATCGGAGGCCATGAGCATCGGATATTGAAAATGAATGGCCGTTTCCTGTCCAAAAATGAGCAGAGGGACGTAGACGGAGGTCAGCGCAATCAGGAAGATAACTCCGACTAGCGCAGCAGCAGTGCCAAAACGGATCCTTAAATGGGACGGAGTCATGCCAAGAAACAGAAACCCTGCGAAAATAATGGTCCCCACATAAAAATCCGGCCGCAACAGGAACGAAAACTGGCTGTCCCAAACCGGGAAAATGTAGTGGAAATTAAAGTTGCCTATGCTGATCAGCAAGGAGAAAAGGATGAAAGGCATGAACAAAATAAACCATCCCATACTCGCCCGAATCATTGCGGCTAGTCCCGTCCAGGCTCCGTAGAAACAGATGGCGACAAAAATGGCCGAAGTAGCGTATGCAGGTGTTTCTGGGAGCAGGACAGTTCGGATCTCTGAAGACAGGTAATAAGTAAGCAGGACTACTTCTAGAAATAGAAAAACCAACAGCGGGAGCACGATCAGCCCGGCCCCCCATTTTCCGATAGCATCCGAGCAAAGCTCCATGACCGTTTTTTCTGGAAATTTTGACATAGCCTTCAGGTAGAGCCACAATACCAGCAGCTCCGCCAAAAAAATGATCGCAACCGGCATCCAGTGTCCTTTGGAGGCGGAAGCTATCATTCGCTCCGGAAAGATGGCGAATATGGAAGCTAGATGCAGCAAGAAGAAAAGGATAATCGTCTGGAATTTATTCATCAGCCATCCTTCCCTTCACACTCCAACTCAAGTAAGGCACCGCACAGGTCGTCAACGATGCAAAGTAAAGAATGACCCAAACCAGGGCAGCCTCTAGACCCCAAATGCCGAAGATGGAACTGACAACCAACACCACATACTTGTATAGTCTTACTCCGACCGCATTCATGTAGCTCGTCAAGGCAAAATTTGAAATGGCAGACGCAACTAAAATAATAATAAGCAAATTACTGACCAGTTTAGCCTGAACGATGGCCTGTCCCAGCAAGATGCCGCCAATCATCGTTATCGTCGGACCAATGTTTTTGGGCAGCCTTATTGTCGCTTCTATAATCATCTCCAGCAACAATAACACCAACAGTGCTTCAATGAGCGATGGATACGGCACGCCCTCCCTGCTCTTGGCTACGGTAATGGCCAGCTGGATGCGGAGCAGCTCCGGATTCACGGAGTTGAGAACAACGTATAAGCCTGGAAGCGTGACGGATAACAACAAGGATGCGCCGCGAATGGCACGAAGAAACACTTGAAACAGAAGCGGGTATTGGACATCCAGGGTAGTGGACCATAAATCGCTGACGATAGCGGGAAATGCGAAAGCAAAGGAAAATTGGTCCATTAAAATAACCACTTTGCCATTGAGCAGATTTTGCACCGTCTCCTCGGGCAATTCCGAGGAAATATAGGTTGGAATAAGAGTGAGTTTAGGATGTCCCAGAATTCGGGTCAAATCCCGTACGGTGGAAAGCTCTAAATGGGCATTTTCATCCAGCTTTTTCTTCACTGATTCAATTACTTCCGGAAGTGTTGTTCCTTTTAGATAAACCATGGCGATTTTCTTTAAGGCTCGGTTGCCGACGGATCGAGTTTCGATCACTAATTGGTCCGAGATCATTTTTTTTTGAATCAACCCGATATTGGTATCCAGATCTTCCGTAAAGGCATCAAATGCCGACTGCAGGGGATTTTCGCTGTTGGGACTCATGACAGCCCTGGAGAGCTCCGCCCCCTCAGGTTCAATGATGGCGAAAAATCCCTCTTGGCCAAAAAGGATAAGCTTTCCTTGCAGCACATAATCAAACAAGGCATTCAGCGATCCCGAAGCATCCACTTCCATCGAATGGAGCGCATCCCATTTCAAGTCATTATTTTTATCCATGACGATTTGATTTAGAATCGACAGCGTCACCGGCAAGTTTACTAGAGTTCGCAGATAATAGGCTTTGAATTTCTCTCCTGCAATGACAACGTGCTTGCATAGAAAATCCGCTCTTTGATAAAGTCGTTCCTGCAGCTCGCTCTCCAAGCTTTGAGCATAGTCTTGATCCAAATACTGCAACATCAACCACCTCTTTTGAGGTATTATGCAGATTCCCTAAATTCTTTATGCAATAATTGGGGCTGGACACATTGAAATGCATTCCTAGATGTCGCACAGCAAACGAGCATTGATGCGTGCTGATGGATCAGCTACACTGGGTTGGACTGAGGCCAGGAAATTCATGCCGTAGAACGGAGATGAGCCATTGAAGCCGATCAAAGCCGTCATTCAGGTGAATCGAAGCTTGGGGACGAAGGACCCGAACCTGTTCGGGCAGTTTATAGAGCATTTCGATGATCAGATTTATGGAGGCGTTTACAAGCCGGATTCGCCTCTCTCCGATGAGAGCGGCCTGCGCATGGACGTGACGGAGGCTATCGCGGCTTTGAATCCTCCCGTCGTGCGCTGGCCCGGGGGCTGCTTTGTCTCCGCCTACCACTGGGAAGACGGAGTCGGACCGGAGCGCCAGCCGTCCTTCGATAAGGCCTGGCGGGTGGAGGACCCGAATACGTTCGGAACGGACGAGTTCATCGCGTTATGCCGGAGGATCGGCGCGGAGCCCTACATCTGCACGAACGCCGGCACGGGGACTCCGGAGGAAATGAGCAACTGGGTGGAATATTGCAATCTGCGCAGTGAAGGAAAATACGCCAGGAAGCGGATCGCCAACGGTCATGTCGAGCCGTTCAAGGTGAAGTACTGGAGCATCGGGAACGAGAATTATCTGCCCGGGGAAATCGGAGCCAAGACGCCGCTGGAGTGGGGGGTATTCGTACGGGAATCGGCCAAGATGATGAAGCGCGTCGATCCGACCATCGAGGTGCTTGCAGCCAGCGTTCCCGATCTCGAATGGAACCGGCATCTCCTGCAGGAAGCAGGGAGCTATCTCGACTGGATCTCCATCCATGGCTACTGGGACGAGAGATGGCAGAACAACGATTTGTCCTCGTACGAGACTTGCATGGCATACTCGCTGGAGATTGAGAACCGCATCGTCACTACGAAGCACATGCTGGGCGCATTCGGATACCTCGGAAAAATCCGCATCGCGTTCGATGAGTGGAATCTTCGCGGATGGCATCACCCGCATGTCGATTCGGCGACGGAGGATTATTTGACGCCCCGCAAGCTGAACAACCGGAACGACAGCTATACGATGGCGGACGCGGTTTTCAACGCCTGCTTCCTGAATCAGTGCCTGAAGCATTGCGATGCAGTTGGCATGGCCAACTTTGCCCCGACCGTCAATACGCGCGGTGCCATCTATGCCCACGAGAATGGCATCGTGCTGCGCTCGACCTACTTCGTGTTCCAGCTGTACGGCAAGCTGCTCGGCGACCGGGTCGTGGACAGCTGGCTGGACGGCAATGAGGACTTCGGGAGCGTTGACCGCAAGGGCCAGGCGATCCGGGTTCCGGCACTGGATGTCGCTGCGACCGTATCCTCGGAGGACGAATCGCTCCGTCTGGCTGTCGTCAACCGCCATCCGGACAAGGCGGTGCCGCTCGATCTGACAGCGCTCGGCATGCCGGGGGATGCGGCATCGGCCGTACTGCACAGCATCGTAGCGCCCGGCAAGGACGCTTATAACGACGTGCATTGTCCCGATGATATCCGAGTGATGGAGCGGGAGCTCGACCTATCGGAAAGCGGACCGCTGGCGATCGACATCCCGCCCCACTCCGTTCATGTTCTGGTCCTGACTCCCCGCCGGAGTTAAATGGAGCGTTGCGGGATTCCAGGAGCAAGCAGCCCTTATAACGCCTGATCGGCCAAAGAAGCCAGAGCGAGCGTTCTCGCTCTGGCTCTTCTTGCGGCTTCAGGCTCCTTTGCGCTTGGTCAGAAGCATGAATTGCTTAGCAAGAAAGCGGGGGGTATAGGGCATGTCTCTACGGAGCCACGAGACGATCAATCCGATCAGCGCGGACGAGCCGTACCAGATGACGATATCCTTCGGAACAGCCGGTTCTTCGCCCGACTGCTCCGCCTTCCATTGCATGCGGCTGGTAATAAGCTCCGACAGGAGCTGCAGCAGCCTATCGGCGAAAGCCGGCATGAGGCGCGCGGCGAGCACGGCTTTGTAAAAGGAGGAGTGCATGGCGATATGCTCCAGCAGGTCGATCAACGTCTGCTCGAGCTCCTCCGTTTCCTGGGAAGAGGAGGCGAACAGGATCAGCCGGATCTGCTCGGCCATTTCTTCCGCCAGCCGATCCATCAGATCCGGAATGTCCCGGTAATGCAAATAAAACGTCACCCGGTTGATCGAAGCGCGCTGGGTCAGCCGCTGCACCGTAATTTTATCAAGCTCCGTTTCTCCGAGCAGCTCGATAAAGGCATCCTTCAGCAGCTGGCGCGTGCGCAGGATGCGGGGATCGACACGAGGCCCCGTTTCCGCCATTTCCGCCCCTCCTAAACAATTTAGTGGTAAATGTTTAATATCATCCATCAAAACGACAGCGAGCGTTTTCAATCGGATTTTCTTTACAGATCGATGGATTCTGTCGCTTGAACCTCCGTTGAAACGGACTATAATCTCCTTTATGCCGTGTTTAGTATACAACACTGTGTAAAAAAGATTCCAGAGTCGGCGGAGGGTGATGGAGAATGGGCGACAGCCATGCAGGAGAAAGGGATGGAATCAAAAAGGGACCGATTTTGTTCGTCATGATTCTCGGAGCGTTTCTGGCGACGCTGAACCAGACGGTCATGACGGTAGCGATCCCAAAGCTAATCGTGGAGTTCGGCATCGAAGCATCGACGGCGCAATGGCTGACGACGGGCTACATGCTGGTGAACGGAGTGCTTATTCCGATCACGGCGTTTTTCATGCAGCGCTTCTCGACGCGTCAGCTGTTCCAGGCCTCGATGTGGATTTTTCTGGCGGGCACCGTCATCTCGGCGATTTCGACGGATTTCCCGCTGCTGCTGACCGGGCGCATGGTGCAGGCCGCGGGAGCAGGCATCATCATGCCGCTGCTGATGAACGTCATCCTGACGATCTTCCCGGCGGACAACCGCGGAGCCGCGATGGGCATGGTCGGACTCGCGATCATCTTCGCTCCGGCGATCGGTCCGGTGCTGGCGGGCTATATTTTGGAGAGCTACGATTGGGAGGTCATGTTCTACGGCATGATTCCGCTGGCGCTCATCGCCATCGGATGCGGCTTCATTTATTTAAGGAACGTTTCGGAAAAAATCGACGCCCGCCTCGACATCGGGAGCGTCATCCTGTCGACGATCGGCTTCGGAGGCATGCTCTACGGCTTCAGCCGCGCCGCGAGCGCGGGATGGGCAAGCGCCGAGGTTCTCGTCACAATCGGCGGCGGAGCGCTGGCGCTGGGCGCCTTTATCTGGAGGCAGCTCATCTTGAAGGCTCCGCTTCTTGATCTGCGCGCATTCCGTTATCGGCAGTTCGCGCTGACGACGCTCATCCAAGTAGCCGTCACGATGGTCATGTATGCCGACATGATGCTGCTTCCGCTTTATTTGCAAAACGCGCGCGGCTATACGGCGCTGGAGACCGGCCTGCTGATGCTTCCGGGCGCGCTCGTCATGGGCGTGCTCATGCCGGTCGCGGGCAAGCTGTTCGACCGTTTTGGCGTCAAATGGCTGGCCGTCATCGGCCTTGTCGTTACGATCGGGACGACGTTCAGCTTCATCAACCTGACCGATTCGACAAGCTATATGGACCTGCTGCTTCTGTCGACGGGCCGGCGGATCGGCATGGCGCTGCTCACGATGCCGATCCAGACCGCCGGGCTGAACGAGCTGCCCTCGCGCCTGAACCCCCATGGCACGGCCATCTCCAATACCGTCCGCCAGGTCGCGGGAGCGGTCGGCACGTCGCTGCTCGTCACGATCATGACCGATCGCACGAAAGTCCATATCGGCGAGCTTGCGGCAGGCGGAGCGCTCACCAAGGAACAGATGATCGTGGAAGCCTCGATTCAAGGCATCAACGACGCCTACGTCTGGATCATCGGGTTCGCGACGGTCGCGCTGGCGCTGTCGTTCTTCCTCGCGAACAAGCGGCGGGCGCCTGTGACGGAACTCGTCCCGGCGGCTTCTGCGGCCATTGCCGAGCGCGATTGATGCGGCGGACCCTTCATCGCTGGAGAGTTTGCTCTTTCCGTCCAAGGAGGACCAGACGAGCCAACGGTTGACGGGGTTGCGGATCGCCTCCGGGGGGATGCTAGGAGGGCTTCCTTTTGCGGCTGTTCCACTTGGCCGTTTCATCCCATCCCATTAGCGAACCTGGAGGTCTGACCTGTGAAAAAAACGATGACATCCCTAGCTTCCGTAGCCGTGCTGGCTTCCATGCTGAGCGTTCCTGCTCATGCCAACATGAAGGACATGACCCGCAACATCGGCCAGAACCTTAACCCGTCATCCGTCACGACGGATGTAGAGCGCGGCATGAACCGCGGCATGACCGGTCTGGAGCGCGGAGCGAACCGCGGCATGCACCATCTGGAACGCGGCGTGAACCGTCTGGAGAACGATCTGGATCTGAACCGCCATCACCGCATCAACACAAACGGCACGGTGACGAGCCCGACCGGCTACCGCGCCGGAACCTACGACGGCATGGCGGCAGGAACGTACCGCGCGCACAATGTCGGCACGACAGGCCACTACACGGCTGCCGCTACGACCAACACGCGCAGCCATGCCGGCTGGGGCTGGCTTGGCCTGCTCGGCCTGTTCGGTCTGGCCGGGATGCGCTCGCGCAATCCGGAACGCCACTAATCGACGATCGACCGCCGCAGCCTCGCGCTGCGGCTTTTTTGCGTTTTTCCGCCGACCGCTCGTCATATTTGTCCCGCTTCCATCATATAGTAGCTTGCCAAGGAAGAGAGGGGGGACGAGGATGACGGTCGAAGCGCTATCTGAGATGATCGATCCCGAGCTGACCATTGTCGTCGCCGCGTGCTGGGTCATCGGCATGATCTTGAAGGGGACGCCTCAAATTCCGAACTGGACCATCGTCTACATCGTGTCGGGAGCGGCGATCTTGCTTGCGATGGCGCTCCAGGGCTTCACGTTGGAGGTGGCGCTGCAAGGGCTGCTGTGCGGAGCCGTATCCGTTTACGGCCATCAGCTGTTCAAGCAGACGAGGGAAGCGGTTCGCAAAGACGGGGAGGAGAGCTGAAGCGATGGGCAATGCGGCGGTATGGACGGCGGAGCTGGCAATTTGGCTGCTCGGCTTGGCGGCTTTGGTCGGAACGGCGGTCTATCCGCTCAGCCGGCTGATCCGATGGGATTCGTACAAATATGACCGGACGTATGTGTGGGTCGGGTACGGGGAGGAGCTGGACCGTTCCGAAAGAAACGGCAAGCCGGAATAAGGAACGGGGCGATAGGGCGATACTGATCGCAAGATCAGCTCGTAGAAAGGAAGCCGACGCCTCGTGAAAAATAAGTTGGGACAAGCGGCCTTGCTGGCGGCGCTGCTCGGATTGGCCGCCGGCTGCCAAGGAGCTTGGACGCTGCGCGGCGCGGCGGAGCCGACGCAGGGCAGAACGGAATCGGTCCGCTCCGCCCTTTATCCGGAGTCGGTCCGATCGGCCCTCTACGGAGAGCGGCCGTCGTCGGACGGCGGACTCGCTCCGCAGCGGCGCCATGACCGGGACCGGACGTGGAAGCAGGCTTATTGAGACGGAAAAATGGGACGAGGAAATCATTCCTCGTCCCATTTTTTGGAGTAGGCTTTTTTGGTTACGGCCAGCAGCAGCCAGATCATCAGCGCTACCATCAAGCCGGAAAGGAACAGCACGCCTCCCATGCCCATGTCAACGTCACCTCTTCCCGAGTCCGCCCGCCGCTTTGCGGGCGTGCAGTCATGCCTTCATCATACCGCATCTGGGCGGCACGGGCTACTCGCGGATAAAAAAGGGGCGGCGAGGGAAAGCTGAACCTGCAAGCGGATCGTTCCGCTTCCCTACATGAAAAGGAGGGGAATCCCCCATGGAGATCGGAAACGGAGAAGCGCAGAAGCGCGAAAGCATCGTTGCCGTGCAGAAAAACGGCGACGGCGATCTGACCTCGTTCAAAACCGACAGCGGCCGCGTGCTCGCGTACGACCAGGCGATCGCCGAGGCGAACCAGGGCCTGCTCGCCGGCGTGAACGTGTTCAAGGGCAAGGATGGCGGCCACTACCTGCGCGGAGACGCGGACGGAGACCCGACCAACAACCTGGATCAGCTGCCGCTCTTCTGACGAGCCTTCGGACAGCTCGAACCGCGCGTTTTCCGCTGGCTGGCGGAGGCGCGCTTTTTTGCTGTCTCTGCCCGTCCGCGGGCGGGCCATCCGCCGGACCGCTGCATAGGATAGCGGGGAAGCGTCCTGCAGCGGGACGCCCGGAAGGAGAATGGCAGCATGAGCAAAGGCGGCTCCAAGACGAAGACCGCGAAGAAAAAGGCGCCCGCATCCGACCGTCGGCAGGTCCAGATGAAGCTGGTCCTGTCCGACACATGCGCGGTATGCAAGACTCCCTGCTCCCGCGGACAGCAGTATCTGGCCCGGATGCGCCAGCCGGGAGCGCTCGGCAAAGGCGTGCCGTGCGTCCTTACCCGCACCTACGGCTGAGCGCCGGCGGCACGGTATTTCCCGGGCAAGCGCAAAATACCGCATCTTCCGACAAGACGCTCCCCGCGCCGAAGAGGATGCGGAATTCCCGGAGCCGAGCAGATGGTTGCGCCGCCCCCCGCAACTTTGGATCAAGCCGAGCAAATGGTTGCGCCGCCTCCCGCAACTTTGGATCAAGCCGAGCAAATGGTTGCGCCGCCTCCCGCAACTTTGGCTCAAGCGATGAGTATAACTGTTCAACTGGTTCCGGAAGAGGGGATATTCATGAAAGGGAAGAAGGTTCTGGTGCTGACGCTGGCCATGGCGCTTTGGGGCGGGACGATGATTTTCGCGAACTCGGCCTCGCAAGCGATCCGGGTGGCGCTCAACGGCAGCGAGCTGTCCGAGGGCGGCATCATGAGCGAAGGCAAGAGCTACCTCCCGCTTAGACAGCTGGCGAGCCAGATGCAGGCGCTCGTCCTTTGGGACGAAAACGGCAAGAAGGCATCGATCATCAAGCCCAACGTACATATGTTTCTGTTCAAGCCGGACAAGTCCACCTTCGGCGGCGTCGAAGTCGGCAAGAAGGTCACGTTCAGCGTTTTCGCGCAGATCGACACGCTGACGACGGACATCCATTCGTTTCGGATCACCATCACCGACCCGTCCGGCAAGGAGTCTTTGATCCAGCAGGATACGATGAAGGCGAGCAAGGACAACTTCTGGTTTCTGACGGATGATTTCAAATACAGCTTCGACAGCGCGGGCAAGTATTCGGTCCGTTTTTCGATCCGGCTGGCGGCCGCAGACGATTGGAGCGTCGTGTCCGAGAAGAATCTGCTTGCCAAGTAATCCCGATTTGACCCGTGAGGCGGCTCATGGTACGATACCAGAGTTAATTCGAGAGCACTGATGAAAGCAGGGATAGATATGAGCGAGCACAAGCATGACGACAACTGCGGCTGCGGCCATGACCATGACCACGAAGAGCCGGTATTCGTCGTTTCCGACGAAGAGGGCGTCGAGCGCGAGATGGTGATGGTGTACCAGTTCGAATCCGACAACCAGGCGTATGCCGTTCTTCTGGACCGCAACAATCCCGAAGAGGACGGGCTGATCCTGCGCGTCGAGGAAGAGGACGACGAAGCTTTCCTCGTCGGCATCGAGGATGATGCCGAGTGGGAGCGCGTCACGGCGATCTACGAGGAATTCGCGCGTCAAGAGAACGAAAAGCAGGGCTGAGCCCAGCTTTCCAAGCCTGTCAAGCCCGGCCGTTGCGGCCGGGCTTTTTGACGTTTCGCCCGGCGTTCGCAAAAAAAGCCGCCCCTTGGCCGGGGCGGCTCGAACAGCTTTAGAAAATGGCGGATTCCTCGACGATGACCTTGACGAACTGAATGCTGCGATCCTCGGGGCCTTTGACCGGCAGGCCGACCTCGACATGATCGACGATGTAGTCGATGTTGGACTGCGAGATGACCTCGCCCGGCAGCAGGATCGGGATGCCCGGAGGGTAGACGTAGATGAATTCCGCGATGATGCGGCCGGCCGATTCCTTGAACGGCAGCACCTCGGTCTCGCCGTAGAAAGCCTCGCGCGGCGTCAGCGACAGCTGCGGGATCTCGGGGATCTTGACGACGAGCTCCTGCACCTCGTCCACCTGCGGATAGCGCTCCACCATCGCGCGCAGCGCGCCGAGCAGCTGGCCGACCGTGTCCTCGGAGTCGCCCGGCGTGATCAGGCAGAGGATGTTGTACATATCCGACAGCTCGACCTCGAGATTGAAGTTGTCGCGCAGCCAGTTCTCCGCCTCGTAGCCGGTGATGCCGAGATGGCGGACATGGATCGTCAGCTTGGTCGGATCGTAGTCGAACGTCGCCTCGCCGCCGAGAATCTCCTTGCCGAAGCAGTACAGACCGGGAATCGCGTTGATCGCCTCGCGGGCAAACTCGGCGAGGCCGATCGCCTTCTCCGCCATCGCCTGGCCGTTCACGGCCAGATTGCGGCGCGACGTATCGAGCGAGGCGAGCAGGATGTACGAGGTCGACGTCGTCGTCAGCATGCTGATGATCGTCTGCACGCGCTGAGGATTGACGCGTCCCGCCCTCAGGTTGAGCACCGAGCTCTGCGTCATCGAGCCGCCGAGCTTGTGCACGCTCGTCGCCGCCATGTCGGCTCCGGCCTGCATGGCGCTCATCGGCAGCCGGTCGCTGAAATGGATCAGCACGCCGTGCGCCTCGTCGACCAGCACCGGGATGTCGTAGCTGTGGACGAGATCGACGATTTCCTTGAGGTCGGCGCAGATGCCGAAGTAGGTCGGGTTGATGACGAGCACGGCCTTGGCGTCGGGATGGCGCTCGAGCGCGCGCCGCACGGAGCGCGTCGTGATGCCGTGGTCGATGCCGAGGTTGCCGTCGCGCGCCGGAGAGATGAAGACGGGACGGGCTCCGGCGAAGATGATCGCCGACATGACGGACTTATGGACGTTGCGCGGCACGATGATCTTGTCTCCCGGCGCGCATACCGAGAGGATCATCGTCATGATGGCGCCGCTTGTGCCTTGGACGGAAAAAAAGGTATAATCGGCTCCGAACGCATCGGCAGCCAATTTCTGGCTTTCCTCGATGACGCCGGTCGGCTGATGCAGGTCGTCCAGCGGAGCTATATTGATCAAATCGATCGACAAGGCGTTGTCGCCGATGAAGGAGCGAAATTCAGAGTCGGTTCCAGCGCCTTTTTTGTGCCCGGGAATATGGAATTGCAGCGGGTTGTTCTCCGCATGGCGGCGGAGCGCGCTGAAGAGAGGGGTGCGGTTATGGTCCACCGTATTCATCCACAGCCTTTCAGATTCGGATTCAAGGATAACAAACAAGGTTGAGTATAGCATGTACGGGGGGGATTGCAAGCCTGCGGATTCCCCCGCCCGAACTGGGAAAGGAGCTTGTCGATCCGTGAAGCTGAGCCTGCCGAAAAACAGCAAGAAGATTATCCGCTCTCCGTTTGTCATCAAGCTATTGATCATCATGTTCGGCGTCGAATTCGTCAAGGGGGCGATGCTCGTCTCCGTGCTGCCCGTCTATATGAGGGACGAGCTCGGCCTGACCGCCTACGCGGTCGGATGGGCGCTGGCGAGCCAGTACATCGGCGACAATTTCTTCCGCAGCCCGCTCGGCTGGATCATCGACCGCATCGGCTACCGCACGGTCATGCTGCTCGGCGTGCTGTTCACGGGACTGTCCGTGCTCGTCATCGCGCTGACCGACCAGACGGGCTGGATCATCGTCGCCTGCGTGCTGCTCGGCATCGGCACCTCGCCGCTCTGGCCGTGCGTCATCACCGGGGCGACGGCGGTCGCCGGCGACGAGGCCGGCGGCAGCATGATGAGCGTCATCTACATGAGCTGGCTCGTCGGCGTCGGCATGGGCCCGATCGTCATCAACTTCTTCATCATCAGCCGCTACGAGCCGGCGTTCTGGCTGATGGGCGCGATCATGGCGGCGATCGTCGCCGTGACGATGACGCTGCCGGGCCGGCGGGCCTCTCGGGAAATCGAAGGCCGCCTGGCGGACGAAGCGCCGAGCAAAAGCTCCGAGCCGCTGCCGGAGCGGATCCGGGCGTACTTCCGCAAGGTCGGACAGTCGCTGCATGCGAGCCGCCTGCTCTATCCCGCGATGTTCATCCAAAACTTCGCGCTCGGGCTGCTGACGCCGGTGCTGACCCAGTACGCGCGGACGGTGCTGCATCTGTCGCCGCAGCAGTACAGCTATTTCCTGCTCGCCGGAGGCGCGATCACCGTGCTCGGCCTCATTCCGATCGGGCGCGGCGTCGACCGCTACGGCACCCGCTGGTTCCTGCACGCGGGCTTCCTGCTTGCCGCGGTGTCGCTGCCGGTGCTCGGCTACATGCGCTACCTGCCGCTCGTGCTCGTTGTCGTCGCCGTCGTCGGGCTCGGCTACGCCTGCATCATCCCGGCGTGGAACGCGCTCATCGCCAAGGCGATTCCGAAGGAGGAGCGCGGCGCCGTCTGGGGCTTCTTCCTGACGATCGAGGGACTCGGCATGGTGTTCGGCTCGATCCTCTCCGGCCGCCTGTGGGACAGCTTCGGTCCGCACGCGCCGTTCCTCATCAGCGGCGCCTCGCTCGTCGTGCTGTTCGTCCTGCATCTGCTCATCATCCGCCGGGGACGCATCTCTCTCGCTTAGAGCGCAGCTGCAGGCCCGTGACGCACCAAAAGAGGGGATTCCGACACCTTGGCTTACTAGGGACAACATCTTCTAAATGGGTTGTACACAAAAAAAATCTTCCTCTGGCAAGATGCAGGCATCACCCAACATGGGCCAGAAAGGAAGATTTTTTTTGGGCATCCAGCAGACCACGGATCCGCTTGCCCTGCCCATGGATTTGTCGAGGACTCCCCGAAATCCGCCTCGTTCGTGTCGTGAATGCGGCGGCGGTGGGCCGCATGAACGACAAGATGTTTGCCGAGACAGCTGCATGAATGGGATGTTCTCGCGAACCGCCTTCGGGAAGCGGGCCAACCAAGGCAGAAATGTGCCTTGGATCCGGCACGCCGGCCGGGAAGCGGGCCAACCAAGGCAGAAATGTGCCTTGGATCCGGCTCGCCGGCCGGGAAGCGGGCCAACCAAGGCAGAAATATGCCTTGGATCCGGCACGCCGGGGTAGCGTCAAGAAGTATGTGTAAGCAGCAAGATATTCCCAGTCAAAATGGGTTGACGTCACTCTTGGTGGTGGGGGTAGCGTTTCTCAAACATCTGCTTCAACCTACGTTTTACCGACGGGTCGCCGAAGCCGCGAATGACTTTCTTGCCATAATACTCGTTGTACTCGCTAGCCGTCAGGTAAAGGATTTTCTCGACCGCCTCCATGTTGGTCAGGCTGTTCATGGGCTTAAGTCGTTTGCGGAATTCCTTGTTCATGCGTTCAATCGGGTTGGACGTGTAGATGGCCAGCTTCATTTCGGCGGGATACGAGTAGAACGTAAGCAGCGTGTCGAGCTGGTTTTCCCAGGACTGAATTTCTTTGGGATAGCGCTTCTGCCATTTGTCCTTAAGCCGGTCAAAAGCAGCCAGAGCCAAGTCCCGGTCTAGGGCGTTGTAGACGGTTTTGAGATCGGCAACGAAGTCCGTCTTGTCCTGCATGCGGATCTTGGGAAAGGTCGAGCGCACTTTGTGGACGACACAGTGCTGGACGTCGGCTTTGGGAAAGGCTTCCCGGAAGGCCGTATCCAGCCCAGGCAGCCCATCGAATACGCCAAGCAGAACTTCCTCCACGCCGCGCTGCTGCAAGTCTTTCAGCACGTCGCGCCATACGTTGGCACTCTCTTTTCCCCCGACGTAGAAGCCGAGGATGGATCGGTACCCGTCTTCGTCGATGCCCATCGCAAAACAAACGACTTCGCCGCTGACCGTGCTGCGCTTGAGCTTGACGTACATGCCGTCGAGGTAAATGACGGAGTAGCGCTTGCCGAGCGGCCTTGTCTGCCAGCGCTCCACGTCTTCCAGAACCGTCGAAGTGATGTTGCTAATCGTGGTCGGCGAGTACGCTTGACCGAACATGCCTTCAATGAACCGAGCGATGTCGCGGGTCGGCATGCCGCCTTTGTACATCTGAATGACGGCCTCCTCCAGCCAGCCGTCGCGCCGCTGATAGGGCTCGAACAGCTGCGTTTGGAAGTCGCCGTTTCGGTCTCGGGGCATCTCCAGATCCTCGATCAGGCCGTAGCGGGTGTGCAGATCCCGGTAGTAGTAGCCGTTTCGGCTGTTGCGGATACCCGCTGCCGCAGCCTCGGCCATGTGGTGCTGAATCTCCGTACGGATGAGAAACTCGATCCGCTCCTTTACGAAGGGGATGACAGAATTTTCAAAGAGATGGTTCAGGTGGTTTTCGGTTATACTAGTCATGAAGTAGGGTCCTTTCTTGGTGGCGTCGTAACCCCGAGAATACCCTACTTTTTTTGTGCCTAGCTAGGCTCCAAATGTTGGTACACAACTTATTGTACGTCACCCACGCCGGCCGGGAAGCGGGCCAATCAAGGCAGAAATGTGCCTTGGATCCGGCACGCCGGCCGGGAAGCGGGCCAACCAAGGCAGAAATGTGCCTTGGATCCGGCACGCCGGCCGGGAAGCGGGCCAACCAAGGCAGAAATGTGCCTTGGATCCGGCACGCCGGCCGGGAAGCGGGCCAACCAAGGCAGAAATGTGCCTTGGATCCGGCACGCCGGAAACCAACCTGCACGAAAGCGGAAGGAAACCGAGAAATCAATGTCAGCCCCGGGGGGTTCCCGAGGTTCCGGTGTTTTCTGCTTCGCGGCTTACCAAAAGCAAGCTTGGAGGTCGGGTGGCCTTCCCTTGCCCACAATCTACTGAAGAGGGCAGCTGTGGATGCACAAAGACCCCGAATGGAAATGGAGCCGAGGCAGCTGGCTTCATGCTTCATTCGAGGTCTTTGTTTCTTTTGGAGATTTTGGAGTGTCTCCATTTGCTTTGGGGACAGCCCCTTTGTCGTTCCGGGGCGCCGGCTTCCGCCCGGCGCGCGTCCGAATTTAGCGAGACGCCAGCAGGTAGAGCGGCATGAGCGTCTGGAACACCGATTCGGCCTTGCGCACGAACGCCTCGCCGTCCTGCAGCAGCGGGTCGCTGCGGTCCAGATGGACGCCGCAGAGCAGCTCGGCGGCTTTGACCGTGCGCAAGCGCTCGAACAACGCCCGCAGCTCGTCCCGGCTCATGCCGTCATGCGGCGCGGCTTCCGGCCGGGTATGGTCGCCGGACCAGACGTAGCCTTGTCCGGCCGGAGGCAGGGCGTAGATCTCGTCCAGCCTCTCGAGGGCGCGTCTCGCGAACTCGGCCTTGCCTTCCGCCTCGTAGATGACGGCGAACTGGATGAAGGCATGGGTGCCCCACAGGCCGATCTGAAAATGGGGATGCGCCTTGTAGCCCCGCTTGTTGGCGGCAAAGGCGACCCAGGTGTCGCTCGGCGGATTGACCGTGCGCCGGGCGTGCTTGGCGACGTGAGGGTGGAACTCCGTGCCGGACAGGACGGACAGCTCGGGGGAGAGGCGGCTGCCGAGCTCCTCCAGCTTGGGGCGGATGCCCGAGATGAGGGCCGACATGCGCGGCTCCAGGCCGTCGATGGCGAAAACGTCGAAATCGGCCGGTCCGAAGCCGGGGAAGTCCTTATGGCGCTCGTCCAGTGCCGAGGCGCTGGATCCGCGGGATGGAGGTTGGATCATAGGCTTGTTGTCCTTTCGTAAATGAAAAGTTCGCGGACGAACCGGCTCCCGGTCATCAGGACGGATCGTCGTCCATATAGTATATCACAGCCTGCATCGAGGCTGGACAAGTCTCCCTTTTAGCGGAAAGACCGCGTGCCGGACAGGCGCGGCGGACGCGAGCGGCGTAAGTCGACATTGGGAGCGCTGTCATTCCGAACAGGCTTGCGCCCTTTTCTTCAAAATTAGTCAATAAACCAAGTTGCCATCACATAAGATGGAGTATAAACTACGGGTAAGATCAAATTGTCTGAACATTTAGTCAAAACAACCTAAAGCAGGGGAGGGATTGCCGTGAATAAAAGCTACGAAGTGGAATATTGCAACTTGGAGCTGAGATTTGACCGCCGGCAAATCCAGAATCTCATCCGCGATTTGATCCATGAAGGCTACTCCCTCTACTGGAGCGAGACCGAGGCCCAATTTTTGATCTCGATCCGCACGGGCCGCAAGCTGGTGAAGCTCAGGTTCCAAAAAATGAAGAACCGGTACAAGATCGTGGGCGACTACATCATCAAGGACGAAAAGCTGTCGGAGCTGATCGAGAAGCTGATCGGCGATACGCGCGGCCATGCGGTCGTAAAACGGATGAAGGACCGTCAGATCGTCATTGAAAATATTATGTTCGGCGAAATCATTCGACTCGTGGAGGTGTCAGGGATGGAGCATCGGATTATTTATCAGAAGAAGCCTGTCGTCACCCTGGAGGAAATTACGAAAGCCTTCCAGTCGACCCGAGCGGAGGAGCGGGCAGCGGTGCTCCGCTACGAGCTGGATTACGAGCTGTGCGTCCTCTACGACGCGCTGCAGGCAGGCGACAGCCAGGCCGCGGAAGACAGCCGCGACCGCCTCGTCCAGATGCGTGGGGAAATGCTTCAGCTAGAGCTGTAACCACGCGAACCGGTCAGGCGAGCGGTTACGCGGGCAGGGAGCTGTAACCTCGCGAACCGGTCAGGTGAGCGGTTACGCGAACAGAGAGCTGTAACCACGCGAACCGGTGAGGCGAGCGGTTACGCGAACAGAGAGCTGCAACCTCGCGAACCGGTGAGGCGAGCGGTTACGCGGGCAGGGAGCTGTAAGTCAATTGACGAGCTTTAACCACGCGAGTCACTAGGCGAGCGGTTAAGCCCATCTTATTCGGCAAGGTGACAAAAGGTGACAAGCGGACCGGAATCGGAGCTTGGCGGCGGCATCGCCGCGAGCTGAAGCCGGCCGGAAGACGGAGACGCGGATCCGCTTGGATCAGCGCTCCGTCTTTTTCCGCTTGAAGGCCGTGCTCGAGGCCCGTCCGCCGCCGGACGGGCTTTTTCGCGTCCGTTCCGGCTTTGCGTTTGACGGCTGCCGGGTCTACTATTAGAGGAAGGCCGCTTGAGCCAAGCGGTTCGGAAGCGACTTCGGGGGGAGAACGAACGATGGATGGTAGGGTTAGCGGTCCCGCGGACCGGCTGGAGCTGGTGGCGGCGATCGATCTCGGGACGACGAGCGCGAAGGCGGTGCTGATGAATGCGTCGGGCGGCCGGCTGTCGGTCGAGGCCGCCGCCGACTGCGGCTATCCGCTGCTTGCCGCCGAGCCCGGCTGGGCGGAGCAGGATCCGGATCAGATCCGCGAGGCGGCGGAGCAGGCGCTGCGGCAAGCGCTGCAGGCGCTGGCAGGCCGCCCGCTGCAGGTGCTGGCGCTATCGTTCAGCAGCGCGATGCACTCGCTCATCGCGCTCGATGGACAAGGCAGGGCGCTTACGCCCTGCATCACCTGGGCCGACCAGCGGGCGGCGGAGCAGGCGCGGCGGCTGCGCGAGGACGAGGCGCTGCAGGGGCTGCGCAGCCGGATCGGCGTGCCCGTCCATGCGATGCTGCCGCTGTGCAAGCTCGTCTGGATGCGCGAGCAGCGGCCGCAGCTGCATCGCGAGGCGGCCTGCTTCGTCGGCATCCGCGAGTATGTGATGCGTGGCTGGACGGGGCGTCCTTGCCGCGTCGATCCGTCGATTGCGGGCGGCACCGGCCTGTATGACCTGCAGGGACGCCGCTGGGATGCCGAAGCGCTGGAGCTGGCGGGCATCGGAGCCGATCGCCTGCCCGAGCTGGCGCCGGCAGCCTGGATCGATCGGCAAGGCTTGAGCGAAGAAGCGGCGGAGCGCCTCGGCCTGCCTGCGGGCACGCCGCTCGTGCTCGGCGGCGCGGACGGCGTGCTCGCCAATCTCGGCGCGGGAGCGGTGCAGGACGGCATCGCCTCGGTGACCGTCGGCACGAGCGGCGCGGTGCGGGCGGCGGTGAGCCGCCCGGCGGCGGACGCCGAGGGGCGGCTGTTCTGCTACGAGCTCGGCGAAGGGCGGTGGATCGCGGGCGGTCCGGTCAACAGCGGCGGCGTCGTGTTCCGCTGGGTGCGGGACAAGCTGTTTCCTGGCATCGCGGAGGAAGCGGAGCGCAAAGGAATGGATCCATATTCCTACCTGGTCGAGCTGGCGATGCAGACGCCGCCGGGGGCGGACGGCCTGCTCTGCCTGCCGCATCTGGCGGGCGAGCGGGCTCCGCATTGGAACGAGGACGCCCGGGGCGTCTTCGTCGGCTTGTCGCTGGAGCATGACCGCCGCCACCTGATCCGCGCCGCCCTGGAGGGCATTCTGTACGGCCTGCGCTCGGTGCTGGAAGCGCTGCGGGAGACGGCCGGCCCGCTGCGCGAGATCCGCGCCAGCGGCGGCCTGCTCCGCTCCGCGCCGCTGCGCCAGATGCTCGCGGACATGACGGGGCTGCCCGTGCTGCTCATGGACACGGCGGAAGCCTCCTCCGTCGGAGCGGGCCGGATCGCGCTCGAGGCGCTCGGCCGCGGCGGGGAGGCGGCGCCCGAGGTGCCGATCACCGATCGGCGGGAGCCCGATCCGGACGCCGGCTTGACCTACGACCGCCTGTACGGGATCTACCGCCCGGTGTTCGGCCGGCTGGCCGGAACGTTCCGCGAGCTGGCGGACATCCAGCGGGCGGGAGCGGACAGCCGCTGAAGCGTTCCGTCCGCCGTTCATCCAATATTCATGTAGCGGGCGTTCCGCACGGCGAATCGTTCGTGGTACAATCATTTGCATAACCGATCAAAAAGGGTACACTAGGGCAAGATGCATATCGGGACTAACTCAGCAAAGGAATGGTCATTCATGTCGAAACAGCAAATCGGCGTTGTCGGTCTCGCCGTCATGGGCAAGAACCTCGCGCTTAACATCGAGAGCAAAGGCTTCACCGTATCGGTATACAACCGTTCCCGCGAGAAGACGGACGAGCTCCTGGCCGAATCGCCGGGCAAGAACCTCCATCCGGCCTACACGATCGAGGAATTCGTCGCTTCCCTGGAAGTGCCGCGCAAAATCCTCATCATGGTCAAGGCGGGCGGTCCTACGGACGCGGTCATCGACGAGCTCGTGCCTCATCTGGAGCAGGGAGACATCATCATCGACGGCGGCAACGCCTACTTCCCGGACACCGAGCGCCGCAGCAAGGCGCTTGAAGCCCAAGGCTTCCGCTTCGTCGGCACGGGCGTATCGGGCGGCGAGGAAGGCGCGCTCAAAGGGCCTTCGATCATGCCGGGCGGTCCGGAATCGGCCTACAAGCTGGTCGAGCCGATCCTGACGGGCATCTCCGCCAAAGTGAACGGCGACCCTTGCTGCACGTACATCGGGCCTGGCGGCGCCGGCCACTACGTCAAGATGGTGCATAACGGCATCGAATACGGCGACATGCAGCTCATCACCGAGGCGTACCATCTGCTGAGCTCGGTGCTGGGGCTTTCGACCGACGAGCTGCACGAGATCTTCACCGAGTGGAACAAAGGCGAGCTCGACAGCTACCTGATCGAGATCACGGCCGACATCTTCTCCAAGAAGGATCCGGAGACGGGCCTGCCGATGGTCGACGTCATCCTCGACTCCGCCGGCCAGAAGGGCACGGGCAAATGGACGAGCCAAAGCGCCCTCGACCTCGGCGTGCCGCTGTCGATCATCACGCAGTCCGTCTTCTCGCGCTTCCTGTCCGCGATGAAGGAAGAGCGCGTCGCCGCGAGCAAGGTGCTGAGCGGACCGAAGCCGGCTCCGTATGCAGGCGATAAGGCCGCCTTCGTCGAAGCGGTGCGCAAGGCGCTGTTCGCGAGCAAGATCTGCTCCTACGCGCAGGGCTTCGCCCAGATGCGCGCGGCATCCGACGAGTTCGGCTGGAACCTGCGCTACGGCGACATCGCGATGATCTTCCGCGGCGGCTGCATCATCCGCGCCCGCTTCCTGCAGAACATCAAGGACGCCTACGACCGCGATCCGGAGCTTCGGAACCTGCTGCTCGACGAGTACTTCAAGAACATCGTCGAATCGTACCAGGGAGCTTGGCGCGAAGTAATCACGGCGGCCGTGGCGAGCGGCATCCCGGTGCCGGGCTTCTCCAGCGCGCTGGCGTACTTCGACAGCTACCGCACGGAGCGCCTGCCGGCGAACCTGCTGCAGGCGCAGCGCGACTACTTCGGCGCGCATACGTTCCAGCGCACGGACAAGGAAGGCGCCTTCCACT
This sequence comes from Paenibacillus sp. FSL W8-1187, assembly GCF_037965485.1. Classification (NCBI taxonomy): domain Bacteria; kingdom Bacillati; phylum Bacillota; class Bacilli; order Caryophanales; family Paenibacillaceae; genus Paenibacillus; species Paenibacillus sp. FSL W8-1187. Next base: position 3,314,410 of record NZ_CP150181.1, on the reverse strand, counting down.
TCGAGTGGATGGACTCCAGCGAAGGCTAAGGCCGATCCGGCTCCAGCGCTTCCAGCGCCTCGCGCAGCTTCCGGCGCAGCCGGTCGGCCTCCAGCGGGCCGCTGCGCGGCGAGCGCAGCAGGCTCATGGAGGCCTCGGCGAAGCCCTCGAAGCAAGTCAACCAACGTGGCTGCGGCAGCCCCTGCAAGGCAGGGGCGCCGTCAGCCACTTTTTTTCGGATATAATCGAGCGCCCAGATGACGTCCTCCCGCGAGAGCGTCTCGCCGGACCCGACGATCCGGCTCATCCGCCGTTCGGCGGCCCCTGGATCCAAGCTGCGGCCGGTCATGGAACCGCCTCCTTATGCCGTTCTCGTTCTCTATTCAATCCTTATGAAAAATAGAGATTTTTATACCCCGTCTCTAGCAATTGATGATATGATATTCGGAAGGAAAACGACCGCAAGGGTGGGAAGACAGACACGATGCGCCAGGCAGAACAGGATAGGGACAAAATTGTCCTCATTGGCTTCATGGGCACGGGCAAATCGACAGTAGCCGCCATGCTGGCCGAGCGGCTCGGCTGGCGATGCGCCGACACCGATGCCGAGGTCGTGCGGGAGCAGGGCAGCTCGATCGCCGAGCTGTTCGCGACGCGCGGAGAAGCCTTCTTCCGCGACGCGGAGACAAGAGCGCTCGAGCGGCTGCTGGCATGCGGAGATCCGCTCGTCATCGCGACCGGCGGCGGAGCGGTGCTGCGCGAGCGCAACCGGCAGCTCATGCTGGGCGGCGCGTTCGTCGCGGCGCTGCAGGCTTCCGAGGCTGTCATCGTGGAGCGGGTGCGGCATGACCAGGGCCGTCCGCTGCTGGCGGGCGATCCGGCCGCCAAAGTCCGCGAGCTGCTGGAGAAGCGCCGGGGGGCGTACGATTTCGCGCCTCTGCAGGTGATGACGGACGGACTTTCCCCGGAGCAAGCGGCGGAGGCGGTAGCCTTGGCGTATCAAGACGCTTCAAGGCTTTACCGCGCTTCCGACCTGTAGCCCTCCGGCAGACAAATTTTCAACCAACAGACAAAGGGGTATGACGAACATGGACGTAGTGGTAACGCCGACACCGGAGCTGAAGGGCAGCATCCAGGCTCTATCCTCCAAAAACTACACGACCCGCTACCTGCTCGTGGCCGCGCTGGCGGAAGGCACGAGCACGATCTATCATCCGGCGCACAGCGAGGACAGCGACGCGATGCGGCGCTGCATCCGCGACATCGGCGCAGAGCTGGAGGAGGACGGCGAGAAGATCGTCATCAAGGGCTTCGGCAGCAAGCCGCGCGACGTGCGCGAGCTCAATGTCGGCAATGCCGGCGCCGTGCTGCGCTTCCTGATGGCGGTCGCTGCGCTTTGTCCGGACGTGACGTTCGTCAATGCGTACCCGAACTCGCTCGGCAAGCGCCCGCACGACGATCTGATCGTCTCGCTGCGCCAGCTCGGCGTCGAGGTCGACGACCATGAGGGCAAGCTGCCGATCACGATCCGCGGCGGCGCGCCGAAGGGCGGCAACATCACCGTATCGGGCAACGTCAGCTCGCAGTTCCTGAGCGCGCTGCTGTTCCTCGCGCCGCTGCTGGAGGAGGACAGCGAGATCGAGGTGCTGGACGACCTCAAGTCCAAGGTCGTCGTCGGCCAGACGCTGGAGGTGCTGGAGCAGGCGGGCATCGTCATCGAAGCGTCCGAGGACCTGATGCGCTATCGCGTGCCGGGCGGCCAGCGCTACCAGGCGCGCACCTACCGGGTGCAGGGCGATTATCCGGGCTCGGCGGCGGTGCTGGCCGCAGCGGCGGTCACGCGCTCCGAGGTGACGATCCACGGCCTGCCGGAGAAGAGCCGCCAGGGCGAGCGCGCCGTCGTCGACGTGCTGCGCATGATGGAGACGCCGCTCGTGCATGACGGCGACGACATTACCGTGCGCGGCAACGGCAAGCTCAAGGCGGTCGAATTCGACGGAGACGCGGCCACCGACGCGGTGCTGGCGATGGTCGCGGCGGCCGTGTACGCCGAGGGCACGTCCCGCTTTTACAACGTCGAGAACCTGCGCTACAAGGAATGCGACCGCATCACCGACTACCTGGCGGAGCTGCGCAAGGCGGGAGCGGACGTCGAGGAGAAGCGCGACGAGATCATCGTGCACGGCAAGCCGGAAGGTCTGGAGGGCGGCGTCGAGATCAACGCCCACTACGACCACCGCGTCATCATGGCGCTGACGGTCGTCGGCCTGCGCTGCCGCCAGCCGCTGCGCATCCGCGACGCGCATCATGTCGCCAAGTCGTACCCGATCTTCTTCGACCATCTGCAGGCGCTCGGCGCGAACGTGCAGTGGCAGGAGTAGCGTAAGCGCCCGCCGCTCGGGGCAACGTATATTTTGACGCAACCCATCCTTACCCATGCCGAGGAGGAATCGTACGCCATGCCGTTTGCCAATCCCGAACGCGAACAGATCAAGAGCCTGCTCGAGGCGCACACGACCGTCGCGGTCGTCGGCCTCTCCGACAAGCCGGACCGCACGTCCCATGCCGTCTCGCAGGCGATGCAGCAGCGGGGCTACCGCATCATTCCGGTCAATCCGGCGGTGCAAGGCGACATTTTGGGGGAGCGCTGCTACCCCGACCTCGCCTCCGTGCCGGAGCCGATCGGCATCGTCAACGTGTTCCGGCGCAGCGAGTTCACGCCCGACATCGCGCGCGAGGCGGTCGCAGCCGGAGCCAAGGTGCTCTGGCTGCAGCTCGGCGTCTACAGCGAGGAAGCGGCCGAGATCGCCCGCCAGGGCGGGCTCGACGTCGTGATGGACCGCTGCATCAAGGTGGAGGACTCCATCCTCCAGCCCCGAATCCGCTGAGGCGGACGCTGCCGAGCAGCCGTCCGGACAAGCGCGGAGGCAGGCCGAGCCGGCCTGCCTTCTTTCTTTTGACAAGGATAGGGCGCGCGGCGTAATCTAGATCGGTAGCAAGAAAGGAGGAGCAGGCTTGAACTTCATGGGCAACTTGCAGCAGCTCGGCCGGGCCGTCATGCTGCCGATGATCGTGCTGCCTGCCGCGGCGATCTGCATGAGCCTGGCGCAGCTTCCGTGGGATGCGGCGGGCCTGCCGGCGATGGCGGAGTACCTGCAGATCGCCGGCCGCTCGCTGTTCCTCTTCCTGCCCTATCTGTTCGCCGCCGGAGTCGCCTGGGGCACCTCGAGCAACGGGGGAGCGGCGAGCCTGTCCGCGCTGGCCGGCATGTTCATCTACTCGGGCATCGTGCAGTCGAGCAGCTACGACATCGAGCCGACGGTGCTGATCGGCGCGCTGATCGGCATGCTCGCCGGATACAGCTACGAGCGGTTCAAGTCGATCCGGCTGCCCGAGTCGATCCAGTTTTTCGGGGGTCCGCGGTTCGTGCCGCTGTTCGTCAGCTTCGTCTGCATCCTGTTCTCGCTGTTCATGGTCGCGGCGGCTCCTTCGCTGAGCCGCGGCCTGCTCTGGCTCGGCGACGTCGTCGCCTCGGCCGGAGGCTTCGGCGTGTTCCTGTACGGCTTCCTGCACCGCATTCTCGTCGTATTCGGCCTGCATCATCTGCTCAACCATGTGTTCTGGTTCCAGATCGGCGGCTACCGGATGGACGGAGGCGAGATGGTGTACGGCGACCTGCCGCGCTTCTTCGCGGGCGACCCGACTGCGGGGGCGTTCATGGCCGGGCTGTATCCGACGATGATGTTCGCCCTGCCGGCGATCGCGCTGGCGATCATCCAGGAGGCGCGGGAGGATCTCAAGCCGAAGATCAAGCGCACGTTCCTGTCGGCGGCGCTCGCCTCGTTCCTGACCGGCGTCTCGGAGCCGGTGGAGTTCGCCTTCCTGTTCGTCGCGCCCTATCTGTTCGTCATCCATTCCGTGTTGTCCGGCCTCATCATGTGGGCCGCGTACGAGCTCGGCATCCGGCACGGCTTCTCGTTCTCCGGCGGCGCGATCGACTACGTCATCAACATGCATCTGGCGACCAAGGGCTGGCTGCTTCTTCCTCTGGGCATCGTCGTGTTTCTGCTGTATTATGGACTTTTCCGCTGGGCGATCCGCCGCTTCCAGATTCCGACGCCGGGACGCGAGGAAGGCTCGGCGCTCGACGAGTGGGCCGGCGACATCCCGTACCGCGCGCCGCTCATCCTGCAGGCGATCGGCGGCAAGGAGAACGTCGAGACGCTCGAGGCCTGCATCACCCGGCTGCGGATCAAGGTGCGCAACGACAAGCTGCTCGACAACGCGGCGCTGCGCGATCTCGGCGCGGCCGGCGTCATCCGGCTCGGCGGCGGCAACGTGCAGGTCGTCTTCGGCACGTTCTCCGAGCTGATCCGCGAGGAGATGCTCAAGACGATGCAGCGCGACCGCGCGCAGGTGCTGTTCAGCTCGCCGGTCCAGGGCCGGATGATTCCGCTGGACGAGGTGCCCGATCCGATCTTCGCGGGCAAGCTCGTCGGCGACGGGGCGGCGTTCCTGCCGGAGCGCGGAGAGCTCGTCGCCCCGGTCAAGGGCGAGGTCATCCTGCTCTATCCGACGATGCACGCCATCGGCCTGCGTACGCCGGAGGGCTTGGAGGTATTGATGCATATCGGCATCGATACGTCGTCCTTGGACGGCTATTTCCATGCGGCGGTCAAGGAAGGGGATGAGGTCATCCCCGGCCAGCTGCTCATCTCGTTCGACATCCAGCGGCTGCGCAAGGCGGGCAAGTCGCTGGCGACGCCGATGCTCATCACGAATCCGCAGCTCGTCCGTTCGTGGGGCTTCGGACCATTCAAGACGGTGAAGCGGGGCCAGACGGCCGTCATGTCCGTCATGCTTCGCGAATCCAAGGACAGTCAGGCTGGAGGGAAACGCTCATGACACAGGGAATTGGAGCTTCGGCGGGAATCGCGATCGGCAAGTGCTTCGTGCTCCCGAACTGGGAATGGGACCTGCCGGAGCAGAAGATCGACGTCGCCGACCTGGCGCGGGAGTTCGAGCGCCTTTACGAGGGCATCCGCACCTCCAAGGTCGAGATTGAGCAGATGAAAGACGAGCTCAGCGAGGTTGTCGGTCCCGACGAGAGGAGCATTTTCGACGCCCATCTGGCGATTCTGGACGATCCGGTCTTCATGAACGAGATCCAGGGCATGATCGAGCGGCAGTACAAGGCGGCGGAGGTGGCGGTCAAGGAAGCGATCGACCACTTCGTGACGATGTTCGACCTGCTGGACGACGAGTACATGAAGGAGCGGGCGCTCGACATCCGCGATGTCGGCAACCGGCTGCTCAAGCATCTGCTCGGCGCGCCCGAGATCACCCTTCCTTCCGATACGCAGCCTTACGTCCTCGTGGCCAAGGAGCTGTCTCCTTCGCAGCTCGCCCATCTCAATCCGCGCAACGTGCTCGGCATCGTCACCTTCGGCGGCAGCACGACGTCGCATTCGGCGATCATGGCCCGGGCGCTCGGCATCCCGCTCGTCGTCGCGGTCGACGACGACCTGGAGGAGCGCGTGCAGACCGGCGACGTCCTGCTGCTGGACGGCGGGAGCGGCTTCGTGGAGCTGAGTCCTTCGGCGGAGCTCGTCGCCGCCTATGCCCGGCTCAAGCAGGAGCAGGAGGAGGAGAAGGCCCGGCTGCGCGGCCTGGCCCATGTCGATCCGTCGACGCCGGACGGCAAGCGGCTGCGGCTGTCGGCCAACATCAGCTCCCTCAAGGAGCTGGAGATCGCCTTGTCGAGCGGAGCGCACGGCGTCGGGCTGTTCCGCACGGAGTTCCTCTACATGGACCGGACCCGCTTTCCCAAGGAAGAGGAGCAGTTCGAGGTGTACCGCAGCGTCGCCGAAAAGCTGGACGGCGGTCCGCTCGTCATCCGCACGCTCGACATCGGCGGCGACAAGCATCTCGACTACTTCGAGCTGCCGGAGGAGGAGAATCCTTTTCTCGGCTATCGCGCGATCCGCATCAGCCTCGACCGCAAGGACCTGTTCCGCACGCAGCTGCGCGCCATCCTCCGCGCCTCTCACTATGGAGACGTCAAGGTGATGTACCCGCTCATCTCCTCGGTCGAGGAGGTGCGGGAGGCGAACCGGCTGCTGCGCGAGGCGATGGCGGAGCTCGAGGCGGAAGGCAAGCCGTTCAACCGGGCGATGGAGACCGGCGTCATGATCGAGCTGCCGGCCGCCGTCATGATCGCGGAGCTGCTGGCCAGAGAGGTCGACTTTTTCAGCATCGGCACGAACGACCTCGTTCAGTTCACGCTCGCCGTCGACCGGATGAACGACAAGATCTCGCATCTCTACGAGCCTTACCATCCGGCGGTGCTGCGCATGCTGCGCACGACGGTGGAGGCCGGGCGGAGGCAGGGCATCACGGTCGGCGTATGCGGCGAGATGGCCGGCGATCCGGCGGCGCTGCCGATCTGGCTCGGGCTCAACGTCGACGGGCTGAGCATGTCGTCGCATTCGATCCTGCAGGTCAAGGAGCGCCTGCTGCGCACGAGCCAGGAAGAGAGCCGCGCCGCGCTGGAGCATGTGATGGCGAGCAGCACGGCGGCCGAGGCGAAGCTGCAGCTGCAGCGCTTCAAGCGCGAGGTCGACGAGCGCGAGACGCCGGAGCTGGCCGACGGCCGGCGCTGCAACGGATAGGCGGACGACCAAAAAAGCCTTGCCGGAACGTTTCCGGCAAGGCTTTTGCTTGGGGCGGCACTTGTCTTCAGCGGCTTTTCAGCGCATCGACGAACGCTTTGGCATAGGGCGGCAGATCCGGCGGACGGCGCGCCGAGATCAGGTTGCCGTCCACGACGACGGCCTCGTCATGCCAGACCGCTCCGGCATTCTCCATGTCGTCACGGATGCCGGGCGTGGAGGTCACTTGGCGGCCCTGCAGGATCTTGGCGGAAATGAGCACCCAGCCGGCATGGCAGATCTGGCCGATCGGCTTGCCGTCGCGGTCCATCTCCTGCACGAGGCGCAGCACCTCGGGATAGCGGCGGATCTTGTCCGGCGCCCAGCCGCCGGGCACGAGCAGCCCGTCCACCTGCGAGGCGTCGATCTCCTCGTAGGCGAGATCGGCGGTCGCGGGCACGCCGTACTTGCCGATATGGGTCTTGCCTTTCGACGGACCGGCGAATTCCACGAGGGCTCCCTCCTCCCGGACGCGATAGACGGGATACCACAGCTCGAGATCCTCGAATTCGTCATCCAGGAGGCAGATGACTCGTTTTCCTTGCAGCGTCATGTTCGATCACTCTCCTCTAGCAGCCATTGTAAGGCAGGGAGACAGGACAAATCAAACGGACGGGCGCGGCAAAACCGCTGACAGAAAATGCTTGCCGCGCGTCAGCAGGAATTTTCGCGAAAAAGGTCGAAGTAAGCAAAAGCGAGCACGGACGGGAACGTCGTGCCTCCCAGCGCCGCCGGGCAGAGCGGAGCCCGGGCGCCGAGCAAGCGGATTCGCCGCTGCCGGGCCGGGCGGCCATGCTGCCGATGACGAAGGAGTGGACCAATCATGCACAAAACCTGTACTTGCGGACAGACGATGACGATGAAGCTGCGCACCGTCATTTACTCCGGCAAGGTCGAAATCGACAATGTTCCGATCTATTCCTGCCCTTCCTGCAGCCGCAGCGAGGTGCTGCCGGAAGTGAAGCCCGACCTGACGGGCCTGATCGGCCAGCTCGGCGAAGAGCCGGCCAAGCAGACGCTTTTGTTTAACGAGCTGAACGAGTGGGCAGATTTACTGCTAGAGGCTTCCGCCACCCGCAAGACGCCGAACGGCGCCGCCGTCCAGCAGATCGTAGACGAGCGCATCGACAGCCTGCTGGAGCTGCTGCTGCTTGCCGGATCGGTCGGAGACGAGACGTGGAGGCAGGATATCGAGAAAAGGCTCGCCCAGCTGAGCCGCTGCACCTTGCATACATAAGAACAAAAGCCGACTATCGAACGAATAGGAGAGTGGGAACCGATGAGCTTCATTTCCCTTCAGACGCTAGAGGATTGGAACCGCGTGCTCGAAAAGTCGCATGAGAAGCCGGTGCTGGTGTTCAAGCACAGCACGCGCTGCTCGGTCAGCGCCGAGGCTCATGAAGCGTGGGAGAGCTGGACGCGTGCGGCCAAGGACGAGGGCGTGGAAACGGCGCTCGTGCGCGTCGTCGAGGAGCGTCCGGTATCGAACGCCATCGAGGAAAGCCTCGGCGTCAAGCACGCTTCGCCGCAGGCGATTCTGGTGAAGGACGGCAAGGCCGAGTGGAACGCCTCGCACTGGAACATTACGGAGTCCTCGCTGGCCGAGAACGCCCGCTGACATTGCAACCGCCCCTGCGTTTGTCGTATGATAGCCGTAACGTAGAGGGGTATCATGCTGCCAAATAATTCATCATATTGGAGAGAAGGAACCGTGACTGTAACCATTTACGATGTTGCAAGAGAAGCGGGAGTGTCCATGGCTACGGTCTCCCGCGTCGTCAACAACAATCCCAACGTCAAGCCGCAAACGCGCAAGAAGGTGTACGAGGCGATCGAAAGGCTCGGCTACCGCCCGAACGCGGTAGCGCGCGGACTCGCCAGCAAGAAGACGACGACCGTCGGCGTCGTCATCCCCGACATCTCCAACTCGAACTTCGCCGAGGTCGCGCGGGGCATCGAGGATATCGCCAACATGTACCACTACAATATCATCCTGTGCAGCGCCGACAAGCGCAAGGAAAAGGAGATCCGCGTCATCAACACGCTGCTGGAGAAGCAGGTCGACGGCCTTCTCTTCATGGGCGGCGCGGTGACGGAGGAGCATAAGCAGGCGTTCAAGACGGCCAACGTGCCGGTCGTGCTGTGCGCGACGACAGACGAGCAGAACGAGATTCCGTCCGTCGACATCGATCATGAGGCGGCCGCCTACGACGCCGTCAAGACGCTGATCGGCCAAGGCCATCGCGACATCGCGATGATCAGCGGCACGCTGCAGGATCCGTCGAACGGCTACGCCCGCTACCAAGGCTACAAGCGCGCCTTGCAGGAAGCCGGCATCGCGGAGCGCGAAGACTTCGTGCGCATCGGCAATTACCGGTACGAGTCCGGCGTCGAGGCGATGGGTCATTTCCTCGAGCTGGACAAGCTGCCGACCGCCGTCTTCGCGGCGACGGACGAAATGGCGATCGGCGCCATCCATGCGATCCAGGACAAGGGCCTCGCCGTGCCCGGCGACATCTCGGTCATCAGCGTCGACAACAGCCGCATGGCGGAGATGGTCCGTCCGACGCTGTCTGCCGTCGCCCAGCCGATGTACGACATCGGCGCCGTATCGATGCGCCTGCTCACCAAGCTGATGAAAAAGGAGCCGGTCGAGCAGGCGAAGGTCGTCCTGCCTCATGACATCGTCAAGCGGAACTCGGCCGGAGCGGCAAAAGCATGACGTACGGAACGATCGGAATCATCGGCGCGATGGCGGAGGAGCTCGAGCTGCTCTTCCGCAGCGCCGAAATGGGCGAGGAGACGCGCAAGGCGGGCATGACGTTTCGTCGCGGCACGCTGCACGGACAGCCGATCCTCGCCGTCAAGTCGGGCGTCGGCAAGGTGAACGCCGCCGTCTGCACGCAGGCTCTCGTCGATCTCGGCGCGGACTGCGTCCTGTTCACCGGCGTGGCCGGCGCGATCGATCCCGAGCTGCGCATCGGCGACATCGTCGTGTCGACGGCCTGCATCCAGCACGATATGGACGTGACCGCCCTCGGCTTCGGACCGGGCGTCATCCCGTATCAGGAAGTATCGGTCTTCCCCGCCGACGCGGAGCTGGTCGAGCTGGCGGCGGAAGCCGGCCAGTCGGCCGCCAAGGGCAAGGCGATCCGCGGCATCGTGCTGTCGGGCGACCAGTTCATCGCCAGCCGGGACAAGGTGCAGCAGCTGCGCGACAGCTTCGGCGGAGCCTGCGCCGAGATGGAGGGCGCGGCGGTCGCTCAAGTCTGCCATCTCAACGAGGTGCCGTATGTCGTCATCCGGTCGATGTCCGATCAGGCGGACGGCAGCGCGCATATGAATTTCGAGGAATTCACGATGCTGGCCGCGAACCAGTCGTTCCAAGTCATCGACGCGATGATCCGCCGCCTCAGCCGAGGCTGAGCGCGATTTCTAGACCAGCAGCCGCCGGTCTCCGAGAGGAGGCCGGCGGCTGCTTTTTGGCATGTCGACATCAATAGTCCTGGGCCGAAAGCTCCCATGTCCGCCGGTTTTGGAGCGTGATCTCGGCGCGACGCGGCATCGGGCTCCAGGCCGACGTATCGTCGAGCCAGTGGAGGGGCAGCGCGACCGGAGCCTGAGGCTGCCAGAGCTCAAGCCAGGCTTGGGGCAGAAGGGAGAGGCCGCCTTGCGGCTCCTGCAGCCGGGAAGCGAGCGGGTGGCCGGACATGACGAGCCAGACGAGCGACCATGCGCGCGGGACGACGCGCCACGGGTCGTAGCCGCCGCCGCCGAGCGCCACCCACCGTCCGTCGCACAGCTCATGGGCAAGCTGGCGGATCAGCCGAGGCATCTCCAGATAGATCCGCATGCTGCAATGCACATGCGACAGCGGATCGAACGCATGCGCGTCGCAACCGTGCTGGCTGACGATAAGGTCAGGCTTGAAGGCGCGGGCGATGCGCGTGACGGTCTCCGTGAAGCACTCCAGCCACGACTCGTCCTCGGTATACGGCTGCACGGGCACGTTGCAGCAGGCGCCGAAGCCTTTGTCGATGCCTTTTTCATGGGTGAAGCCGGTGCCGGGGAACAAATACTTGCCGGTCTCGTGGATCGAGTAGGTGAACACGTCCGGATCCTCGTAAAACGCGTACTGCACGCCGTCGCCATGATGGACGTCCGTGTCGATGTAGAGCACGCGCGCGCCGTGCTTGCGCCGCATCGCGGCGATGGCGATCGCGGCGTCGTTGTAGACGCAGAAGCCGGAGCCATGGCCGGGAAAGGCGTGATGCAGCCCGCCGCCCATATGATAGGCGTGAAGGGCGCGTCCGGACAGAACCGCGTCCGCCGCCGCGATCGAGCCGCCGACGATGGCGGACGCCGCCTCATGCATGCCGGTGAAATAGGGCGTATCCTCGGAATCGAGGCCGAAGCGGCGGGCGAGTCCCGCGGCGCTGGCCGGCGGAACCGGCTGGCTGAGGCCGCGCACCGCCTCGATGTAGTCGGGGCGGTGGATGAGCGCGAGCTGCTCATCCAGGGCCGTATCCGCTTTCAAGACGGATTCGGAAGGCAGAGCCCCGCTCGCTTCGAGCAGCGTCTCGGCGAGCTCCACGCGCAGCGGGCTGAACGGATGCTCATCGTTGAACCTATACGGGCTTGCGCCGGTCGAGCGGACATAGACGGCTTTATCCTTCATGTTCTTCCTCCTGAATCGATCAGTACATGAATCGCTGCCGGAACCGGACGCGGTCGAACTGCTCGACCGACGACAGCGGGACCTGCTTGCCGATGCGCACCATGAGGCAGTTGGCCGGATGGGAGCAGATCTCCGGGTCGTCGGTGGCGAACCAGACCATGCCGACCGATTTCATCAGCTTCTCCATCATGCGGCGGTAGTCCCAGATGCCGAGGCCGGTGCCCTCCAGATCCCAGTGCCAATAGTACTCGGTCGTGTAGACGATGAAGTTCTCCAGCTGCCCGTCCTCGAATGCGAGCGCGATCATTTTTTTGCCGAGTCCGACGGAGCGGTAGTCCTTTGCCACTTCGACGGCGCCGAGCTCGATCAGATCGTCCATGCCGCCTTCGGACCAGCGCTCCAGCTCGTCCGGATAATGGAAGGTGACGTAGCCGACGATCATGTCTCCGTCGCGGGTTATGATGATGCGGCCTTCCTCGAGGCCGGCGATCTCGATCAACGCTTCCAGCTGATCCTTCGGCCGGCGGAAGGCATCCAGGCCGGGATGCATCGTACAGTCGGCGAGCCGGGACGGATCGACCGGCCCTTCGAGCACGAGCTCCCGATTGCCGAAAGGAACGACAAGGGAATGGTGGCGCTTGATAGGCTCCAACGTGATCGCACCTCCAAAGCGAAATGGCGGCAGACCAAAAATAGGCGGTCCGCGCCTCTTATCACTTATAGCAGAAAAAAAGCGGGATGGAAAGGACAAGCGTCACGCCCGGAGGGCGACTTTTTAGTCGAACAGGGGTAAAAATAGGCGAAAAGTAGGCGCATACATTTCCATATGCTATACTGGAGGAACATGAATTCCGATTCATCCTTGGCTTGTAAGCGCATCCGATCCGTTGCAGTACACTACGATGATGACGATGGAAGGTGATTAGCATGTCGATTGACCACAAGGAAAAGATCGCGGTTTCCGCTGCTTCTCCGAATATGGGCAGCTATGAGGAAGAGCATGCTTCGTTTGACTGGAGCGAGGTAGAGAAGCATTTCACCTGGCATGAGACGGGCAAGGTCAATATGGCGCACGAGGCGATCGACCGCCATCTGGCCGAGGGCCGGGGGCAGAAGACCGCTCTGCTCTACAGCGATCCGAAGCGGGATGAATCCTATACGTTCGAGCAGCTGAGCCGCCTGTCGAACCGCTTCTCCAACGTCCTCCGCAAGCTGGGCCTCAGCAAGGGCGAGCGGCTGTTCATTTTCATGCCCCGCTCTCCGGAGCTCTACGTGGCGCTGCTCGGCTCGCTCAAGGTCGGCGTCGTCGTCGGCCCTCTGTTCGAGGCGTTCATGGAGACGGCGGTCAAGGACCGGCTGCTCGACAGCACGGCGACGGCGATCGTGACGACGCCGGCGCTGCTGCCCCGGATCAAGCGCGACGAGCTGCCGGACCTGAAGCATGTCATCGTCGTATCCGATGAAGACGTGCCGGAGGGCACGGTCTCCTACAAGGACGAGATGGCCGCCGCTTCCGAAGAGGCGCAGATCGAATGGCTGGACCGCGAGGACGGGCTGCTCATCCACTACACGTCCGGCTCCACCGGCAAGCCCAAGGGCGTCTTCCACGTGCAGAACGCGATGCTGCAGCATTACCATACGGGACGGGTCGTCCTTGACCTGAAGGAAGACGACGTCTACTGGTGCACCGCCGACCCGGGCTGGGTGACGGGCACGTCGTACGGCATTTTCGCGCCTTGGCTGAACGGCGCCACGAACGTCATCCGCGGCGGCCGCTTCAGTCCGCAGGACTGGTACACGACGCTCCAGCGCTACGGCGTGACCGTCTGGTACAGCGCGCCGACGGCGTTCCGCATGCTGATGGGCGCAGGCGACGACAGCGTCGCTCAATACGATCTTTCCAGCCTGCGCCATGTGCTGAGCGTGGGCGAGCCGCTCAATCCCGAGGTCGTCCGCTGGGGACTCAAAGTGTACGGCCAGCGCATCCACGATACGTGGTGGATGACGGAGACGGGCGGACAGCTCATCTGCAATTACCCGTCGATGGAGATCAAGCCGGGCTCGATGGGAAGGCCGATCCCCGGCGTCGAGGCCGCCATCATCGACGATGCAGGCAACGAGCTGCCGCCGTACCGCATGGGCAATCTGGCGGTACGCACGCCTTGGCCGTCAATGATGCGCAAGATCTGGAACAATCCGGCCAAGTACGAGGAGTACTTCCGCATTCCGGGCTGGTACATCTCCGGCGACTCCGCCTACCGCGACGAGGACGGCTACTTCTGGTTCCAAGGCCGCATCGACGACGTCATCAACACGGCGGGCGAGCGGGTCGGACCGTTCGAGGTCGAGAGCAAGCTGGTGGAGCATCCCGCCGTCGCCGAGGCCGGCGTCATCGGCAAGCCCGATCCGATGCGCGGCGAGATCATCAAGGCGTTCATCTCCCTGCGCGAAGGCTTCGAGCCTTCCGACGAGCTCAAGGCGGACATCGCCCGCTTCGTCAAGGAAGGGCTGTCCGCGCACGCGTCGCCGCGCGAGATCGAGTTCAAAGACAAGCTGCCGAAAACGCGCAGCGGCAAGATCATGCGCCGCGTCCTCAAGGCTTGGGAGCTGAACCTGCCGACGGGCGACCTGTCGACGATCGAGGACTGATCCCCGTTATCCTTCATGCCGCACAAGAAGAAGCCCTGCTCCGATCGGAGCAGGGCTTCTTCTTGTTTTTATGTCTAGAAAAAAAGCTTGCGGACCGAGGAAGCTGTCCGCAAGCCAGGCAAGAAGGATCAGCGGGCCGACCAGGTGACCGCTTGGGAAAAGTCCGACTCTCCGGCCGCATTGACGGCCGTGATCCGGAACGTGCCGGTGCTGATCGGAGCGACGTATTCGAAGCTCGTGCCGCCGGTCGAGCCGATGTTCTGGAAGCTGCCGTCGTTGCCGGCGCTGAAGTACACCTGATACGAGGTGACTCCTTCCGCGGCGCTGTTGGCGCTCCATTCGAGCTTGACGCCGGTGCCGGTGCCGGAAGCCTTGAGCCCGCTTGGACCGGACGGCTTCATCGCTGCAGGCTGCTGCTCGTTGCCGGGCTGCTCCTTAGCTGGAGGAGCTCCGCCGTCTCCGGAGCCGTTGCCCGTGTCCGGGAAGCCCGGAAGGCCCGGAAGGCCCGGCAGCGAGCCGCCAGGGCTGACCGTCTGGCTGCGCTCGGACTCATGCCCCGCGACGTCGACCGCGGTGACGTAGTACGTGCTGCCGAAGCCGCCGGAGCGGTCGACGAATGCCGTGGCGTCGCCGGCCAGGATGGAATCGCCGACCTTGGCGAAGTCGCCGCCCGACGAGCGGTAGAGGCGGTAGCCGACGACGTCGTTTTGCGGGCTCGCCGAGAAGGTGATGCGGTAGGCGCCGCTCAGCGACTCCAGCGCGACATTGGAAGGCGCGGACGGCGCCGCTCCGTCATCCTGCCGCGGATCGAGCCTCGACGGAGCCTCGCTCTCGGCGTCTTTGGGGATGAACGCGGAGATCGGCTTGCGGTATTCGGCCGGCATGACGGCCTGCGCCTTGTTGATCTCCTCGATCAGATCGCCGAGCGGCTTCTCGCGCCGGATCGTCGTCTTCGTGAACACGAAGTCGGCAGGCGTGCCGTCCTGGGCGATGTAGTTGACGCCGTTGTAGCGGATGAAGCTCATCGCGCCGAGCACGTCGTCGACTTTGACCGGAAGGTATTTTTTGTTGAACCAGTCGGTCGTGAGCAGGCCGCTCGAGCGGATCAGCGGACTCGGCAGCAGGCCGCTGACGCTCGATACGGTCGCCTTGACGAGCCCGCCCGGCTGCGGGAACGCGTCGGTCTTGAAGATGTCCGGACGGTCCTTGACCGTTTCGTTCATGATTTTGGACCAGAGCGTGCGCGCCCTGGACTGGGAGGCTTTGACGAGCGTATTTTTCTGCTCCTTATAGCCGACCCAGACGCCAAGCGTGATGTCGGGGCTGAAGCCCATGAACCAAACGTCGCCGTAGCTTTGCGTCGAGCCGGTCTTGCCGGCGATCGGAATCTTGCCGTACGCGTCGAAGCTGCTCGCTACGCTGTGGCCCGTGCCGCTCCGGTCGGCGATGACGGTGCGCAGCATGTCCGTCATGAGGAACGCCGTCTGCTCCGAGTACACCTGCTTCGGCGCCAGCTTGTGCTCATAGACGATATGGCCGGAGGCGTCGACAATCTTGCTGATGAGATACGGCTCGTTGTACTTGCCGCCGTTCGGAATCGTCGCGTACGCGTTTGTCAGCTCTTTGACGGAAACGCCTTTGCTCAGTCCGCCGATGACGCCGGTCTGGGCGTTGTCGTCCTCCGGCTGCAGCGTCGTGATGCCGAGCGAGCGGGAAAATTCCCACGCCTTCTCGATCGTCACCTTGTCGAGGAACAGCTTGAGCGCCGGGATGTTCAGCGAACGGTTGAGCGCATCCCTCGCCGTGACGAGGCCGTTGAACTTCTTGTTGGCGTTCATCGGGATATGGTAGCCCTTCTGGCCGTCCTTGAGGATGATCGGCGAATCGTCCAGCACGCTTGCCGGCTGTACGAGCCCGGCTTCGAGCGCCGGCAGGTAGGCCGAGATAGGCTTCATTGTCGAGCCGGGCTGGCGGGTCATCTGGGTCGCGTAGTTCATCTGCTCGATGTTGAAGTCGCGCCCTTCCAGCATGCCGAGGATCGCTCCCGTATGATGGTCGATCATGATCGCGGCCGCCTGCTCCGGTCCTTTGGACTTGCTCGTCGGGCCGAAGTTGTCGGGATCGTTGCCGATCTCGCGCATGTTGTTGTAGATGACCTTGTCGATCGTCGTGTAGATGCGGTAGCCCGAGCGGAGCAGCTGCTCGCGCGCCGCCTGCACGATTTCGGCGTTCTCGCTTTTGGCGAGATCCGCTTTTTGGAGATTCGGGTTCTGCTTGAGGGCGATGAGCTCGGCCGCCTCCCGCTCCGTCTCGAGCATCAGGTACGGGAACGTGTTGTACGCCTTCTCGCGATGCGGCGCGAGCGAGCCCTTGATGTCGAAGGCGAGCGCCTCGTCGTACTCGGCCTGCGTGATGCGGCCGGTCTCCAGCATGCGGGAGAGGACGAACTTCTGGCGGGAGATCGCCCGGTTGAAGCCGGACTCGTTGAACTGGCCCTTGCCGTTGAACGCCGAGTAGGCGGACGGCAGCTGCGGCAGGCCGGCAAGATAGGCCGACTGCGCCAGATTGAGCTTGTTCAGGTCGGCGATGTTGAAGATGCCGATCGAGGCCGACTTGATGCCGTACAGGTTGTAGCCGGACGAGCCGTTGCCGAACGGCATCTTGTTGAGGTACGCGGCCAGGATCTGCTCCTTGGTCAGGTAGCGCTCCATCCGGATGGACAGCAGGATCTCCTTGAACTTGCGGCTGTCCGTGCGGTCGAGGCTGAGGAAGACGCGGCGGGCGACCTGCTGGGTCAGCGTGCTGCCCCCGGTCTGCCGGTCCTCGTTCAGCAGCTTTTCCTTGACCGCTCTGCCGAGGCCTTTGTAGTCGACTCCGATATGATTATAAAAATTGCTGTCTTCGGTCGAGAGCAGGGCGTCGATGACGGACTGCGGGATGTTCGACAGGTCGACGAGCCGGCGATCCTCGTCGGTCCTCAGCTGACCGACCGGCGTCGTGCCGTCGTTGAAGTAGACGAAGCCGGTCAAGGCGTTTTCGTTGACCTTGGCTTCGAGCTCGCTGCCCGGCCGCACCGGATCGTCCTTGACGAGCGCGGCGACATAGCCGGTGGCGATGCCTCCCGCGAACAAGGCGCCCGTGATGCCGAATATAACGAGCCATTTGACCGTTATCCAGACGACAAGGCCGAAGGTCCTCCAGCCGCTGCGCGGCTTGCGGAGCTGTTCCTGGTCTTGAGCCATATGTACGTATCCTCCTCCAAATGAACAGAGCTATTATATCACATGCTTCCTGAATCGGCACGGGCGGACAGCGTTCGCTGCGATTCGCCGCCTGCCGTCTGCTATCGGAAAATGCTGCGGGTTGACAGCCGCGCCAGGGGCATGATATAACTTGCAGCAACAAACCGCATCCCGGCCCGGTCCGCGGATGCGCATAGCGTGAACGGCATGGATGGGCCTCCAGTAGCCGGACGTCGAAGCGGATCAGAGAGCCGGTGGGTGGTGTGAACCGGTGCGCAGCGTCTTGGCGAATTACCGCCCGGAGCCGGCTGGACGAGGCTGAGCGATCGGCATGTAGTCCGGTCCCGGAAGCAGTCTTCCGTTATCTTCAACGAAGTGGGGGCAGTTTTGGCTTTTCCGAATGGAGAAGCCGCCGCTCCAACAAGGGTGGTACCGCGAGCTGATCCTTCTCGTCCCTTCGGACAAGAAGGATCTTTTTGCATTTCATTTAAGAAAGGGGACCCCCATCATGAGCGTTGAGGAGCAGAAGGAGCAGGAGAAGAAGCGCTTGTCGGAGGCGCAGCAGGAGGAGGTCAGGCGCCAGCTGGACATTCTCGCCCGCGGAGCGGCGGAGATCGTCCCGGCGGACGGGCTGCGGGAGAAGCTGGAGCAGTCGGTGCTCGAGGGCAGGCCGCTCAACGTGAAGCTCGGCCTCGACCCGTCGGCGCCGGACATCCATATCGGCCATACGGTCGTGCTGCAGAAGCTGCGCCAGTTCCAGAGCCTGGGCCATCAGGTCCAGCTCATCATCGGCGACTTCACCGGCCGCATCGGCGATCCGACGGGCAAGTCGGAGACGCGCAAGCCGCTGTCGGAGGCGGACGTGCGTCGCAACGCGCAGACGTACCAGGATCAGATGTTCCAGGTTCTCGATCCTGAGCGGACCAAGCTGTACTACAATTCCGAATGGCTGTCTCCGCTCCAGTTCGGCGACATTCTGGGGCTGGCGGCCAAGTCGACGGTCGCGCGCATGCTGGAGCGGGACGACTTCACCAAGCGGCATCGGGCGGGCCAGCCGATCGGCATCCATGAGTTCTTCTACCCGCTGATGCAGGGCTACGATTCCGTCGCGCTCGATACGGACGTCGAGCTTGGCGGCACCGACCAGACGTTCAACCTGCTCATGGGACGCCAGCTGCAAAAAGAGTACGGCAAGCGCCGCCAGATCGCGATCACGATGCCGATCCTCGAAGGCCTCGACGGCGTGCAGAAGATGAGCAAGAGCCTCGGCAACTACATCGGCATCTCCGACGAGCCTTCCGACATGTTCGGCAAGGCGATGAGCATCCCCGACGAGCTGATGGCGAAATACTTCCTGCTGGCGACCGATCTGGACGAAGCCGAGCAGGCCGGAATCCGCGACGGATTGGAGAGCGGAGCTCTCCATCCGATGGAAGCGAAGCAGCGCCTCGCCTGGACGCTCGTCCGCCAGTACCACGGCGCCGCAGCGGCCGACGCAGCGGCCGAGCGGTTCCGCGAGGTATTCCAGCAGCGGGAGCTCCCGGAGGAGATCGAGGAAGCGTTTCTGCAGGGAACGGAGCTGGAGGACGGAGCGATCCGGCTGTCCCGGCTGCTGACCGTCCTCGGACTGTCCGAATCCGGCAGCGAGGCGCGCCGGAGCGTGCAGCAAGGCGCTGTCCGGATCAACGGAGAGCGGCTGGACGATGCGTCCGCGGAGCTGCGTCCCCGGGATGGGGATGTCGTTCAGGTCGGACGCCGGAGGATGGCGCGGATCCGCTTCGATAAAAGTTGACCGGTCATTTGTCAAAGTAGTGAAACATTTCCTTGAATCGGGCGTATAGAAGACCAGGCGGTTACAATCGCTTCCAATAATGGGGGGTGAGTGAAATGGAGACGCTATATTTATCCTGCTTGGCTTTCGGCGTGCTGTTCGCGCTCGTCAGCGTCGTGCTTGGCGATCTGCTCGGCTCGGCGCTTGACGGAGCGCTGGATTTCCTCTCGGCGGATGCCGGCGGCATTTTCCAGCCGGCGGCGCTGGCGGGCGGGATCACCACGTTCAGCGGTGCCGGCCTCATGCTGGAGAAGTACACCGAGCTTGGCGCGGGAGCGACGGCGAGCCTGTCGGTTCTGATCGCGATCGCCGGCTCCGCGGCGATGTTCTTCCTTTATGTGAAGCCGATGAGGAACAGCGAGACGTCGTCGGGCTACTCGGTCCGGGAGCTGGGCGGGATGATCGGCGAGGTCATCACTCCGATCCCCGCCCATGGATGCGGCGAGGTGCTGATCCGGATCGGCGCAGGCGTTACGAACCATACGGCGGAGAGCTTTGAGAGCCGGGACATTCCGTCCGGCAGCCGTGTCGTCGTCGTCGAGGTGAAGCCGGACGCGCTTTCGGTCGCCATGATGAATGAGAGAGGAGACCTGTAATGCCAGAATTTCTCGTAATTCCTTCGATTGTCGTCGGCGTCATCGTCTTGCTGGGCCTCGCTTTCTGGGCTCGCTACAAGACGGCGAGCCCGGACGAGGCGATGGTCGTCACCGGTTCTTTCCTCGGCGCGAGCAATGTCGCGTCGGATGATTCCGGCCGGAGCATCAAGATCGTCCGCGGCGGGGGCGCGTTCATCCTGCCGGTGTTCCAGCGGGTGGAGTTCCTGTCGCTGCTGTCGATGAAGCTCGACGTCTCCACGCCGGAGGTGTACACGGAGCAGGGCGTGCCGGTCATGGCCGACGGCGTCGCCATCATCAAGATCGGCGGCTCGATCGAGGATGTCGCGACGGCCGCCGAGCAGTTCATGGGCAAGCCGGTCGAGGCGCTCAAGAGCGAGGCTCAGGAAGTGCTGGAGGGCCATCTGCGGGCGATCCTCGGCTCGATGACGGTCGAAGAAGTGTACCGCAACCGCGACAAGTTCGCGCAGGAGGTGCAGTCGGTCGCGGCGAAGGATTTGAAAAAGATGGGGCTGCAGATCGTCTCGTTCACGATCAAGGATCTGCGCGACAAGCACGGCTATCTGGACGCTCTCGGCAAGCCGCGCATCGCCGCCGTCAAGCGGGATGCGGAAATCGCCGAGGCTCAGGCGCTCCGTGACTCGCGGATTCAGAAGGCGGCGGCGGAGGAAGAAGGCCAGAAGGCCGAGCTGCTGCGCGACACGAACATCGCCGAGGCGTCCAAGCAGAACCAGCTGAAGGTGGCCGAGTTCAAGAAGGAGCAGGATACGGCCAAGGCAGAGGCGGATCAGGCGTATACGATCCAGGAAGCCCGCATCAAGCAGCAGGTCGTCGAGGAGCAGATGAAGGTCGAGCTGGTCCGCAAGGAGCGCGAGATCGATCTGGAGACGAAGGAGATCCTGCGCCGCGAGAAGCAGTACGACTCCGAGGTCAAGAAAAAGGCCGACGCCGACCGGTATGCCGTCGTGCAGGCCGCCGAGGCGGAGAAGGAGCGGCAGTACCGCGCTGCCGATGCGCTCAAATATCGCATCGAGGCGGAAGCTCACGCGATGGCCGAGCAGAAGCGGCTCGAGGGCCAGGCGCAAGCCGACGCCGAGCGCGCCAAAGGTACGGCGGAAGCCGAAGTCATCCGGCTGCGCGGTCTCGCCGAAGCCGAGGCGAAGGAAAAGCTCGCCCTGGCGTTCGAGAAGTTCGGCGAGGCAGCCGTCCTCGACATCATCGTCAAGATGCTGCCGGAGCTGGCTGCGAACGTCGCGGAGCCGATCAAGTCGATCGACAAGCTGACGGTCGTCGATACCGGCAACGGCGCCGGAGCGGCGCGCCTCTCCAACTACGTGACCGACCTGATGGCGACCGCTCCCGAGATGCTCAAGAGCGTCGCCGGCATCGACGTCAACGAGCTGATGCGCAGCCTGACGTCCCGATCGGCGTCGCCGGCAGCTGCGGCGTCGCTTCCGAAGGCCGAGCCGGCGCTGCCCGCCGCGGCTGCGCTGAGCGCGGCCGCAGCCGAGGCGCCGAGCAAGTCCTGATCCTCCGCATTCATGCTGGAATGCGAGCCGTTTCCGCCCTAGCGGCGGGAACGGCTTTTTTCGTCTAGCAAGGAGCGCGCAAAAAAGCCTCGCGGCATATGCCGCGAGGCTTTTGAGGCTGCTGATCCGAAGTCGGATTAACGGCTGTAGAACTCGACGATTTGCTTTTCGTCGATGTCGGAGCTCAGCTCGCCGCGCTCTGGCAGGCGGATGTACTTGCCTTCGAGAGCTTGCTCGTTGAATTCCAGGTACGCCGGCAGGTGATGGCGGCCTTCCATAGCTTCTTTGACCAGCTTGAGGGAACGGCTGCGCTCACGCAGGCCGATCACATCGCCAGGCTGGACTTGGTAGGAAGCGATGTCGACCTTCTTGCCGTTCACCGTCACGTGGCCATGCGCTACGAGCTGGCGAGCGCCTGCACGGGAGTTGGCGAAAGCAAGACGGTACACGAGGTTGTCCAGGCGGCTCTCAAGCAGGAACATGAAGTTCTCGCCGGAGATACCTTTGATTTTCGAAGCTTTGTCGAACAGGTTGCGGAATTGCTTTTCGTTCACGCCGTACATGTGGCGCAGCTTTTGCTTTTCCGCGAGCTGGAGGCCGTAGCCGCTCACTTTTTTGCGCTGGCTCGCTTGGCCGTGCTGACCCGGAGGGAAAGCGCGCTTCGCGAGTTCTTTGCCGGTGCCGCTCAGGGAGATGCCGAGGCGGCGGCTGAGTTTAAACTTGGGACCTGTATAACGTGACATATTGGGTGTAGCTCCTTCTTCAAATGGAATGTTTGAAAAGGGTCCAACGTTTCGCCGAATGCTGCATGAACATGGACGAGCCATGACCTGAAGGGGAAGTTCAGCCGCTGCCCCCGCAGCTGCAGCACCCATGAGGGTGTCACAAAACCTTTGGCCTATATTCAACAACTAATTTTAAAGGATTCATGCTCGACATGTCAAGGGAATCGCCGCTTCTGCATAAGGGAAGGGCAAGCGAGGGAAAATCCTACGGAACGCAGGAATGAGAGGAGTGCTTTTGATGACCTTCCGCATCCCCATAAAGCGAATTCATACGCTGCTGGCGCTGCTCGCCGCGGCGTCGCTGCTCGCCGGCTGCGCGGCAACGTCCGCGGAGCGCTCGCCGCGGGAGCTGCTGCGCCTCGCCGTATCGGGGCTGTCCGTCCCGGAAAGCTATCGCTTCGCGTTGATCGAGACCGATCCGTCCGGTGCCGGAGCGGCGCGGCAGGAGGAGTGGAAGGGCGAAGTGCGCCGGCATGACGGACTTCGCCTGTTGACCAGCGGAGCGGGAGCGGCGGTCCGGATCGACGGGAGCGACCGGTACGGCGAGGACAGCTACAACCCTTCGGCGCTGCTGGAGGGGCTGCTGGATGGAGCGGCGAGCGTCCGGCTGGACGAGGCCCGCTCGGACGGAGGAGAGGCAGTGCTGCTCATCAAGCCTAGTGCGAGCTTCGCGTCGGGCCTCTGGAGCAAGCGGCTGCGCTCGCAGGCCGAGCCAAGCTCCGCGGCCCGTCCGCTGCAGGCGGCCGACATGCGCTGCGAGCTTGTCGTGGATCGGCATCGGCTCGTGCCGGTGGAGCTGACGGAGCGGTCCAGGCTGGTTTTTGCCGACGGCGGAAAGCGGGTCGAGGAGGAGCGGTCGCTGCGGTTCCGCTTCGAGACGGAACCGTGATGCGATGACGCGGAGCCGTGCAGAAGCAGGAACGCTCGTGATAGGATGGGAACGGAATTCATCTATTCGAGGAGGTATGCAGCCATGCGCGATCCGCGCCTGCAAACATTAGCCGCCAATCTGGTCCGCCACTCCGTGCGCGTCCAGCCTGGCGAGAACATCCTGATCGACATGATCGGCCCGGAGCGGGAACTGGCCAAATGCCTCGTGGAAGAAGTGGCCCGCGCCGGCGGCCGTCCGTTCGTCGAGACGAGCGACCGTTCCGTGCTGCGCTCGATGCTGCTGCACGCGACGCCGGAGCAGATCGGGCTGTGGTCGAAGCTCGACCAGGAGCGCATGAAGCAGATGCAAGGGTACATAGGGATCCGATCGGGTGAAAACGTCAACGAGCTGTCGGACGTGCCGGAGGACAAGATGAAGCTGTACCAGCAGCTCTACTCCCATCCGGTGCACTCTGAGATCCGCGTCAAGAAGACGAAGTGGGTCGTGCTGCGCTATCCGAACGCCTCGATGTCCCAGCTCGCCAAAATGAGCACCGAGGCGTTCGAGGACTTCTACTTCGACGTGTGCAACCTCGACTACAGCCGCATGGAGGAGGCGATGACGCCGCTCCAGCAGCTGATGGACCGCACGGACAAGGTCCGCATCGTCGGACCGGGCACGGACCTGAGCTTCTCGATCAAGGGCATCGGCTCCGTCAAATGCGCCGGCGAGCGCAATATTCCGGACGGAGAGCTGTACACGGCGCCGATCCGCGACTCCGTGCAGGGCACGATCACGTACAACACGTCGAGCGTCAACTCGGGCGTGACGTTCGACAACATCTCCTTCACGTTCGAGAACGGCCGCATCGTCAAGGCGACGAGCAGCGATACGGACCGGATCAACGAGATTCTCGACACGGACGAAGGAGCCCGCTACATCGGCGAGTTCAGCCTCGGCTTCAACCCGTACATCCTGCACCCGATGAACGATACGCTGTTCGACGAGAAGATCGCCGGCTCGCTGCACTTCACCCCGGGACAGGCTTACGAGGAAGCGGACAACGGCAACCGGTCCGCGGTCCACTGGGATCTCGTCCTGATCCAGCGTCCCGAGTACGGCGGCGGCGAGATCTATTTCGACGACGTGCTGATCCGCAAGGACGGGCTGTTCGTGCTGCCGGAGCTGGAAGGGCTCAATCCCGAGCGATTGAAATAAGCGGATTCCGCAGATGGGCTTCCGGGTAAAAATATCCTGTTCATCTTGAACGGGGGAGCGTTTCGGAGTATGATGGAGGAAACGTTTTCTTAAGTTTTTTAACAGGGAGGAATACCCATGTCCAACAATGCGGCTATCGTAGAAATTTCCCAAGTTGCCAGCCGGTTCCGCTCGTCGATCGTGCTTCAAGCCGAAAACAAGTACATCGACGTGAAGAGCATCCTCGGCCTGTTCACGACGTTGGTGGGTACGCATTCCTACGAGCTTCACGTCCACGGGCCTGACGCCGACGAGGCGAAAAAGGCGCTTGCCGAAGTATTCGCCAAGCACAATCTCAACATTACGATCATCGGCGAATAGATGCCGGCGAAGGGCGACTCTACCCGTCATGCGGGCGGAGTCGCCTTCTTTGTTTGTCCTTGTGTATTCCCCCCGAATCGTCTACTATTAGAGATATTAGGCAAACCAATGACAACAACGGCGAGACATCCGCACAGGGGGGGAAACTATGTCTTCACCGGAAGTTCTGGTCCATCTGCATCAGAAGGCGGTTCTACTGCTGCAGGATGACGCAAACAAGATCGAGAAGCTCATCGAAGTGCAGATGGAAAATCTTGCGACCCGCAAATGTCCTCTGTACGAAGAGGTTCTGGATACCCAGATGTACGGTTTTTCCCGGGAAGTAGACTTTGCGGTGCGGGCTGGCCTGATCGAGGAATCGGCAGGGAAGGCCATCATCAGCAAGCTGGAGCGCAACTTGGCTCAATTGTACGAAGCGCTGGACCAAAAATCCCAGCTTCTATAGGATGGACCGAAGGCAAATGAAAAAGCGGCGCCGCGTCGACAGACAGCGGTGCCGCTTTTTTGCTTAGATGCGCTACACGAGGTAGAACGCGAAGCCGAGAATGATGTACACCATGACGAGCAGGAAGCCCTCGTACCAGTTCGTGCGTCCGTCGCTCGAAACCGCCTTGGCGATGAACACCGAGACGGCGATGGCGGCAAGCTCGATCGGCGTGAAGACAATGTCCATCGTCGGGCCGAAAAAGCCGCTGATGAGGACGAGCACCGGCGCCACGAACAGCGCGATCTGCAGGCTCGAGCCGACGGCGATCTCGACGGCGGCGCCCATCTTGTTTTTCATCGCGAGCATGATGGCCGCGCTGTGCTCGGCCGCGTTGCCGACGATCGCGACGACGAAGGCGCCGATGAACAGCTCGGACAGGCCGAAGCGCTCGGATACGCCGTGCAGCGTGCCGACGAGCCATTCGCTGACGAACGCGACCATGACGGTCGCGACGACGAGGTAGAGCACCGAGCGCTTGAGGGACCAGAGCGGCTTTTCCTCATGCGCGTCCGCTCCGGCCTCGGCCTTGTCCTCCATCTCGGACAGCATGTCCTTGTGGGTGACCATCGAGAACACGAGCCAGAGCAGGTAGCTGACGATCAGGATGATCGCGACCGTGATGCTCAGGATCTGGTCCTGGCGGAAGCTGAAATGCTCGGACGTGACGAACGTCGCCGGAATGAACAGGGCGACGACGGCCAGGATCATCAGCGTGGAGTTGTGGGTGGCGAGCTGCACGTTGTAGCGCTGCTCCTTGAACTTGAGGCCGCCCAGCAGGATGCTGAGGCCGAGCACGAGCAGCAGGTTGCCGATGATCGAGCCGGTCAGGCTGGCCTTGACCGTCTCGAACGAGCCGGCTTTCACGAGGAAGATGGCGATGATCAGCTCCGCCGCGTTGCCGAACGTGGCGTTGAGGAAGCCCCCGAGCCGCTGGCCGGCGTAATGGGCGACCGATTCCGTCGCCTGGCCGAGAAAGCCGGCGACGAAGATGACCGAGATCGCCGATACGGCGAACTGGAGCATCTCGTTCCAGTGGAGATAATGGGCGAGTCCGCTCACGACGAACGTGAGGATGAGCCCGGCGAAGAACAGCTGGCGACGCTTGGCCATAATGCACCTCTTTGGCAAGGATGAGCCGGGTCGGGACCCGGCAAAATATGTATCTTACTATACCCAATTCAAGGACTAAAGTAAACGGAGGCGAGCGGCTTCCGGACTGTCTTGCATTTCCGAGAGCGCATCCTTTACAATGGATGAAAGTGGAGTCAAACGAAGGGGTGGAGCGTCGTGGCGGAAGATCTTGAAACAGGAATGATTCGGATTTCAGATGACGTAGTCGCAACGATCGCAGGACTCGCCGCGCTCGAGACGCCGGGAATCGCCGCCATGTCGGGCGGCATCTCCGAAGGGCTGGCCAAGCGGCTGAGCGGAAAGAACGCCCAGAAGGGCGTGACGGTCGAGGTCGGACAGCTGGAGGCTGCGATCGACCTGCGCGTCATCGTGCAGTATGGGATTCCGATCCAGGAAGTATGCCGGCAGCTGCAGCTCGGCGTACGGGAGGCGGTCGAGAACATGACCGGCCTTCATGTCGTCGAGGTGAACGTCAAGGTCGACGGCGTCATGTTCAAGGAAGAGACGGCGGAGGAGCCGGCTTCCGGCGCCAGCCGTGCGATCAAATAGCTTCGCCTTTGCTTGTCCCGCTCGAGCGGGACAGGCTTTTTTTTGATCCGACGGCGTGGCCGCTCGCAGGCGAGGAGCGGAAGGCGGAGGGGAGACAGCGAAAAGAGCAGGCGAAAGCGCCTCTGCCGGTGATTCGGGCAGAGGCGCCGAGAAGGACGGAAGCGTTAGTTTTCGGACAGCATCGGCTGCTTCGCAGATCGAGGCCGCGCGTTCGGCGACGTCTGGATCGCCGGATCCCGATTGGCCTCGCGGGAGATGCTCAGCATGACGCCCATCGCGATGAGCGAGGCGAGCAGCGACGATCCGCCGTAGCTGATGAACGGCAGCGTGACGCCGGTCAGCGGGATCGCGCCGGTGACGCCGCCGATGTTGACGAACGCCTGGATGGCGAACAGCGAGACGATGCCGGCTCCGACGACGGTGCCGTAGATGTCCGGGCAGCGGAGCGCCACGATGATGCCGCGCCACAGGAACATCAGGAAGACGAGCAGGAACAGGCTGCTGCCCAGGAAGCCCAGCTCCTCGCCGATGATCGCGAAGATGAAGTCGTTGTAGGCGAAGGGCAGATACTGGACCTTTTGCACGCTATGGCCGAGGCCGGCTCCGGTGAAGCCGCCATGTCCGAGCGCCATCAGCGAGCGGCTCACCTGCATGCCGGATTCGAGCGCGTGGGCGAGCGGATCGCGGTAGCTGGTGAACCGCTCCAGCCGATATGCCCAGCCGTCGCTGTCGACGAGGAAGCTGATCGCGATGACGATCGCGATAGCGATGGCGCCGAAAAAACCCGAGGCGACGAGCTGGCGCAGGTTGGCGCCTCCGGCGAAAATCATCATCATCGCGCAGGCGCAGATGACGAGGCAGGAGCCCATGTCGGGCTGCAGCATGATCATGCCGCAGACGACGGCGACGATGACGATGACCGGCACGAGGCCGCGCTTGAAGCTGCGGAACCGCTCGCCCTTTTTGGCGATGAGCGAGCCGAGATAAAGGATGAGGGCGATCTTGGCGAACTCGGTCGGCTGGATGGTGAAGCCGAACAGGTTGATCCAGCTTCTCGCCCCGTTGATCTCATCCGCCACGAAGGGCACGAGGAGCAGCATGAGCATGGCCGGAATGAAAAAAAGGATGAAGCCCTTCTTGAAGAACTGATAGCGGAAGTTCATCAAAAGGAGCATCAATCCCGTGCCGAGACCGGCGAATAGAAGCTGTTTCTTGAAAAAGTGCAGCGGATCGTATCCGTACCGCCTGTCCACCTCTGCGATGCTGGCGCTGGCGCTGAAAACCATGACGAGGCCGAAGCCGACCAGCGCCAGCGTCAGGATGAGAAGCAGGAAGTCCGGTCGGCCGCGGCGGCTTTCCGGGTTTGCTTTCATTTCATACCATCACCTTATTCGGCCAGCTTTTGCTTCAGCTCGGCCAGCTTTTGCTTGGCGGCGCTCAGGATCGGCTGCGGTACGGCAGATTCATATTCCATTCCGTGGGGGAAGGTGGCGCGGCCGATGTAGACATGCTCGATCGCAAGCACGGCGGCCGGGTTTTCCAGCTTGCCTTCGACGGCGCGGGTATTCAAGCGCAGGAAGTACTCGAAGTCCGTGCTGCGGTCGACGAACTTAAGGTCGTATGTAGCCCGGTAATATTCCCACTGCCAGCGGACGAATCCGAGACTTTCCGCGCTCTCGTCCAGGTGAGCCAGATCGCTCTTCATTCCGTCAAGGCCGGTGTTTTCAATAATCATGAATATCCTCCTCAGCAGCTTGGCAAAGACTGTATGCACGTTCATCATTCATATTAGTATGTTTCAAAGTCGAGCGCAAGGGCGCGGCTTTTTTTGAAACGGCGCTCTATCTCCCCCGGCCGGCCTTCTGGTACACTAGTCCGTGAGAGCAAGGAGGAGATGGGAATGGACAACCAAAGACGTCTGGAGGCGGAGCGGACGCTGGAGCGGCTCATGCCGCGGATGGTGGAGCATCGGCGCCATCTTCACCGCCATCCGGAGCTGAGCTTCCAGGAAGCGCGGACATCGTCCTGGATCGCGGAGCGGCTGGCCGACATCGGCTGCGGCAGCGTGCGGACCGCCGTCGGCGGCTTCGGCATCGTCGCGGAATGGACGGGTCTCGAGCCAGGTCCTACGGTCGCGCTGCGGGCCGACATGGACGCGCTGCCGATCGAGGAGGAGACGGGAGCGGACTACGCCTCGACCGTGCCGGGCGTCATGCACGCTTGCGGCCATGACGCGCACACGGCCGGCCTGCTCGGCGTCGCGGCCTACTACGAGTCGCTGCAGGGCGCCTTCAAGGGGACGCGGCGCCTGCTGTTCCAGCCGGCGGAGGAGCTGACGCCGGGCGGAGCGAAGCCGATGATCGAGGACGGCGCGCTGAGCGGAGTCGACGCCATCTACGGCGTGCATCTGTGGAGCCCGCTGCCGGCGGGCCGGGTCGAGACGAGAGCCGGCGCGTTCATGGCCGGAGTGGACGAGTTCACGATCGACATCGTCGGTCGCGGCGGCCACGGCGGCATGCCGCAGCATACGGCGGACGCGATCGTCGCCGGCGCGGCGCTCGTGACGGCGCTGCAGACGATCGTCAGCCGCAACGTCAGTCCGCTCGAGACGGCGGTCGTGACGATCGGCTCGTTCCAGGCCGGAGAAGCGAGCAACATCATCGCCGGCCACTGCCGGCTCAAAGGGACGGTGCGTACGTTCGACCTCGGCGTGCGCGATCAGATCCGCGCCCGCATCCGGGAGCTGACGCGCAGCGTCTGCGCCGGCTACGGCACCGAGGGGCGGCTCGACTACCGCGAAGGCTATCCGCCGGTCATCAACGACGAGGCGGAAGCCGCGCGCTGCCTGCGGACGGCGGCGATGCTGTTCGGCGAGGACGCCGCGGGCCTGTCGGAGCTCATTACGGCGGGCGAGGATTTCGCCTACTATCTCGAGCGGATTCCCGGCTGCTTCGTCTTCGTCGGAGCCGGCAATCCGGAGCTTGGCGCCGTCTACCCGCATCATCATCCGCGCTTCGACATCGACGAGAGCTCGATGAAGCAGGCCGCCTTGCTGCTCATCGGCTGCGCGGAGTCGTTCGCAGACGCGAACGGCTGACTTTTTCGCGGCGCCTGGCGCCGCAGCGCCGTACGGCGGCCCTCGGCCCTTTTTTCTGCCTGCACAGGCGGGGAGAAGGGCTTTTTGGCGCGCCGCGGCGGAGGGAGGGGCGCACAGAGGGCATAAAATCAGGCTTCGCTGCCCCATACTGTCAAAAACAGGATTGGGGAAAGGAGCCCTGGCGATGCTGAAACGAAGCAGCGGCCCGTTGGTCGTGCAGGCGGACGGCACGGTGCTGCTGGACGAGTCGCATCCGGCAGCGGAGGAGGCGAGGGAAGCGCTCGGGCGGTTCGCCGAGCTCGTCAAACGGCCGGGCACGCTTCATCACTATCGGATCGGGCCGCTTCCGGTCTGGAATGCGGCTTCGCAAGGAATGACGGCGGAGCAGATGCTGGAGCCGCTGCGGCGCCATGCCCGCTACTCGGTGCCGGCCGCTTTGGCGGAGCAGATCCGGCAGTGGGTCGAGCGCTGCGGCGGACTCGAGCTGCGGAGCGGCCGGGAGGGAGGTCTGCTGCTCGTCGGGGAGCAGGCGCTCCTGGAGGAGCTGCCGGAGCCGTTTTTTCAATCGCATGCAGCCCGGCGGACGGAGCAAGGATGGGAGCTGCCCGCCGACCGGCGCGGAGAGCTGAAGCGCGAGCTGCTGCGGCTCGGCTTGCCGGTGAAGGATCGGGCGGGCTACCGGGCAGGCGAGTCGCTTGACATCCGCCTGCGCGGCGAGCTGGCGGGCGGGCGGCCGTTCGAGCTGCGGGACTATCAGGCGGAGGCGGTGGACCGCTTTTGCCGCGAGGACGGAGCCGGCGGCAGCGGCGTCGTCGTGCTGCCGTGCGGAGCGGGCAAGACGGTCGTCGGCGCGGCGGCGCTCGCCCGGCTCGGCCAGGCGACGCTCGTGCTGACGTCGGGCTCGACCTCGGTTCGGCAGTGGAAAAGAGAGCTGCTGGAAAAAACGACGCTGCGGGAGAGCGACATCGGGGAATACACGGGCGATCTCAAGCAGATCCGCCCGGTCACCGTGGCCTCGTACCAGATCGTCGCCCATGGCAAGGGCGCGTCGGGAGCCCGGGCGGACGGAGGCCACTTCGACCTGTTCGGCAGCCGCGACTGGGGCCTGATCATCTATGATGAAGTCCATCTGCTGCCGGCGCCCGTCTTTCGTCTCACGGCGGAGCTGCAGGCGACGCGCCGGCTCGGCCTGACGGCGACGCTCGTGCGCGAGGACGGCCGGGCGGAGGACGTGTTCTCGCTCATCGGTCCGAAGCTGTACGAGCTGCCGTGGCGGACGCTGGAGCGCCAGGGCTGGATCGCGGGCGTGCGCTGCCGCGAGCTGCGCGTGCCGCTGTGCGACTCGATCGCCGAGCGATACGAGCGCGCGGACCGCAAGACGAAGCTGCGCCTGGCGAGCTCGAATCCGGCGAAGCTGGAGGCGGTGAACCGGGTGCTCGGCGCTCATCCGGACCGTCCCGCGCTCATCATCGGCCAGTATCTGGACCAGCTGCATGCCCTCGGCCAGGCGCTCGAGGCGCCGGTGCTGTGCGGCAGCACGCCGGCGCCGGAGCGCGAGGAGCTGTTCCGCCGCTTCAATGCCGGCGAGCTGCGGCGGCTCGTCGTCTCCCGCGTCGCGAACTTCGCGGTCGATCTGCCGGACGCCTCGCTCGCGGTGCAGGTGTCGGGGACGTTCGGCTCGCGCCAGGAGGAGGCGCAGCGCATCGGGCGCCTGCTCCGTCCGAAGGCGGACGGCATGCCGTCGCTGTTTTATACGGTTGTCAGCGCGGGCACCAAGGAGACGGAGTTCGCGCTCAAGCGGCAGCTGTTCATGGTGGAGCAGGGCTATGCGTACGAGACGATTGGACCGGAAACGGCGGAAAGGGGATGGAGCGGATGAGCGGCAGCAAGCCGTGGGAACGAAGCCGACCGGCCGTTCGTGCGGGCGGCGCGCCCGTCGGGAAGTCTGGCGGGGCGCTTCACGGCGCCGGAGCGGCGGCGGAAGCGCAGCCGTCTCCGTCCGCTGGCGATGCGGGCTGGAGCGCGCTTGCCGGCCTGACGGGCGCTCCTGCGGAGGGGGCGGCCGGCAGCTCCGGCAGCGCCGCCGAGGAGCGCAGCCGGCCGGCTGCGCGGCTGCTGCGGCTGCTGCTTCGCCGCTACGGGCTTGCCGGAGCGGAGGAGGGGCGGCTGCTGGAGGCCGCTTGCGCCGAGCATGCATGGTCCAGCCTCGAAGCGGAGGCGGCGCTGGAGGCGCTTGCGCGATCCGGCGACGCCCAGGTGCGCGCCCGATTCTGGGGCGAGCGGATCGTGCATGTGCCCGAGGCGGACGCGCTCGCCCTGCTGCAGCGGGAGTTTCCCGCGCAGGCGGAGCCGCTGCCGCTGCAGCAAGGCGTGCGGGAGCTGCCGGGCGGCGCCAGCACGCGGCTGCTGTCGCGGGTGCTGCTCGGAGCGGCGGCGCAGCTGGCGCGCGACGGCTTCGCCGTCACCGCCAAGGGACGGCTGCACCGCAAGCTGTGCCGGAGCCTGGAGGAAGAGCTGCGGCTGCCGGAGGAAGGGCTGAGCCTGCTGCGGCTGCCGCCCGCCTGGACGCTGGAGTATGAGCCGCCGCTCGCGCTTGCGCTCGATCTGATGGTGGAGCATGGCTGGCTCTCCGCGAGCGGCGAAGGCTGGCTGCTGGACGGCGAGCGCCTGCGCGGCTGGCTCGAGCGGCCGATGCTGCAGCGCGAAAGCTCGCTGCTGCGCGCGCTGACCCGCCGGGCGCTGCGGAAGGGGCCGAGCGAGGCTGCCGCCGCTTCCGCCACGGCGGGGCTGGAGCCGGACCGCTGGTACCGGATCCGGGAGCTGGAACAGGCCGCGAGCGTCCGCGGCGAGCCGGAGGCGGCGCAGCGCTGCTTGCGCGCCTGGCTCGAGCTGCTGCGCTCTTGCGGCTGGGCGGAGCTCGCCGAGACGCATGATGGCGAGCCGGTCCTGCGGATGCAGCTTGCTTTTGACGGACAGGACGGGGAAACGGCGGATTGCGAGCCGCTGCTGGCGCAGCCGGGAGGCGAGCTGTGGGCGGCGAGCTGGTCGGACTACCGCGCAATCTGGCTGCTGGAGCTGGTCGCCGAGCGGGGGGAGCTGCGCGAGCTGACCTCTTACCGGCTGACGCCGCGCTCGCTGGCGAGGCTCGGCCAAGGCGGGGACGGAAGCGGGCTGGCGAGCCTGCTGGAGCAGGCCTGCGGCTGCCCGCTGCCGGCCGCAACGCTCGGCGCGATCCGGGAATGGACGGCGAGCAGCGAAGCGGCCGCTGCGGGCGGTGCGGAGCGCGTCCGCGCATTTGCCGCCGAGTCCGGCGAGGACAAGTTTTGGGCGGGCTGCATGGGCCTGCTGCCGCAGCCGGCCGCCACGCCCGCCGGGGCGGCCGCCGCGCGCGGCCAGCTGCGCCAGGCCTGCGCCCAGGCGGAGGATCCGTTCGGTCTCCAGCAGCTGCCGGCAGCCGAGCCTACGCGGCAAGGGCGGACCGAGCTGGAGCGGTCGCGCCCGGGACTGCCGGCCGCCTGGTGCGAGAAGCCGCGCCGCTATCACGCCTCGACTGCGCTGCAGCTGCTCGAGAGCGCGCTGCGGATCGGACTGCCGGTCGAGCTGTCGACCGCCGAAGGCCGGCACATTTTCGTGCCGGAGCGGGTCGAGCGCGAGCCGGGCGGCGGCTGGACGGCCGGCGGCAGATTCCGCGACAGCGGCGGTTGTCCCGCCGGGGCGGGCAAGCTGGATTCCGCGGACAAGGCGGCGCTGCGCCTGCTTCTCCCGCGCTGAGTCCCGTCCGCATCCTTTCGCCGGGATCAAGCTCCTGCGCAGCGGCCTGGCTGCGGGACAGGCCCGCCCTCGGCAGCCGGACGGCCGGGAAAGTCCGCCGGCGGCAGTATCCGATTCGCTCGCGGTTGTGCTATGATAAGCGATAAGCGGCTGCAGCTGCGGAAAGGAGTGATCGCGGATGATGCAGGATCTTTCCCTCGCGGAGCCTGCCCCGCTGGACATGGCGCCGCTCGTGCTGCGCGCCTACGAGCTCGGCGATTCGATCAATCAGTCGGCGCTTGTCGCCGAATATCTATATTGGAAGGACCGCGTGGAACAGGACCCGGAGGCGCTTCGGCTGAAGCGGGAATTCGCCAAGGCCAAGGAGCTGTTCGCCGAATGCGAGCGCTTCGGACGCTTCCACCCCGATTACCATGCGGCCAAGGACGCCGTCAAAAAAGTCGAGGCCGAGATGGCCGAGGTGGAGAGCATCCGCCGCTACAAGGAGACGGAGGCGGAGGTGGACGCGCTGCTCTACGACGTGTCGCTGCTCATCGCCGAATCGGTGTCGAGCGCGATCAAGGTGCCGAGCAACAACCCGCTGCCGACGGGCGGCTGCGGAAGCGGCGGCTCCTGCAGCTGCGGAAGCGGCGGCTGCGGCTAGGGCGTGTCTGCATGCCCCGAAGGAAGCAGATGTGACCGAATTTTTAAAGGCCGGACCGACATTTACACAGGATCAGGACGGTGAATCCTAGCATGCTTTCGGAACAGAGAAAGGGACATATCGTCTGGGTGAGCGACGTCAAGGCCGCCCGCAGTTTGGAGAAATACGGCAACGTCCACTTCATTTCCCGCCGCCTCCACTATGCGGTCGTCTACGTGGACGCGGACCGCGAGGAAGAGACGCTTCGCAACCTGCAGCGGCTTCCTTACGTGAAGAAGATCGAGCGCTCGCTGCGCAGCGAGCTCAAGACGGAGTACACCAAGGAATCCGAGGACAAGACGCGCTTCTACAGCATGTAGCCTCCCGTTTGGCGCGGACGATCGGATGCGCGCCTTCAAGCCTTTGCTCCCGATTCGGGAGCGAAGGCTTTTTTGCTTGCCGAATCGTCTAGAGGAGGAGAGGCCTCGCTTGATAATCCAAAATGTGCCA
Source organism: Paenibacillus sp. FSL W8-1187 (assembly GCF_037965485.1). Lineage (NCBI taxonomy): Bacteria > Bacillati > Bacillota > Bacilli > Caryophanales > Paenibacillaceae > Paenibacillus > Paenibacillus sp. FSL W8-1187. The sequence goes on along the minus strand of NZ_CP150181.1, from coordinate 3,279,777 downwards.
ATAATGGGGAGGACTTATTTTATATTTGAAAAAGGAAATAGTCATGGTAGAATAAGCCTAAACTATATATAGATATAAAGGCCTGCTTCCTCAGAAGGAGTGGACAAGGTGAAGGATCGAGTAACGGAGAGATGGAGCACCTACGAGACGTTCCACGTGCAGCTCGGCGACAAGCGCGTGGCGGACATCATCATTACGAACCATGCCCGCGACCGTTGGACGGATCGGGTGGAGAGCCAGAAGACCGGCTACGAGGATATCGCAGACTTCATCTGGCAGTGCCTCAAGCAGGGAAGGGTCGAGCCCTACTACCGCAAGGAAGAGGACGTGTATCTGATCGACGACGATCTCGTGTTCGTCGCGGAATTCACCGATTCCGAAAAGGATTTCGACCTCGCGGGCACGCCTCTGCACAAGATGATTGTCGTCACGTTCCTGGGCCGGATGTCGGAAACGATCGAATTGAGGGACTTGAAGTCCTATTATTCCTGGCTCAGGCATTCCAGGCGGATGACGCTGATAAAAAGCAGCCGGAAACGCAGATAAAAAGAATAATTTGACTAACCTCAGTCAAATATGGATTTCTTTGGATTAAAACAAGCCTTTCAGCCCCCGATGAAAAGGCTTGTTTTTGTTGGTTTAATCTTTTTCCTATGAAAATGCCCAAAGGCACGGTTTGCGGTATAATGTCGCTTAAGGAGGCGAAACCGGTGGCTCTCAATTTTCATCAGCTGCATATCTTCCATACCGTTGCCGAAAAAGGAAGCTTCTCGGCGGCGGCGCAGGCGCTGCACATGACGCAGCCTGCCGTGACGATGCAGGTGCAGTCGCTCGAGGAGCTGCTCGGGACGAAGCTGCTGCTGCGGAGCACGAAGCGCATCGAGCTGACCGACGCCGGCAGCGTGCTCATGCCGTACGCCCGGCGGAGCATGGACCTCATCCGCGAGGCCGAAGGCGCGATGGCCCGTTACGCCAGCGGCCTCAAGGGCCGGCTGCAGCTCGGCGCGAGCCTGACGATCGGCGACTACATCCTGCCGCGGCTGCTCGGTCCTTTCAACCGGGAGCATCCCGACATCTCGATCCGGATGAAGGTGATGAACACGACGCAGATCATGGACCACATCCAGAACCATCAGCTCGACTTCGGCTTGATCGAAGCGCCGATCACCCATCCCGACCTGCAGACGGAGCCGGTGCTGAGCGACGAGCTGCAGCTCATCGTCGGCCGCCGCCATCCGCTCGCGGGACGAGGCGAGGTGACGCTGGCGGAGGCGATCGGGTACCCGCTCGTGCTGCGCGAGGAGGGCTCCGGCACCCGTCAGGTGATGGAGGATCAGATGACGCTGCAGGCGATCCATCCGCAGGATCTGCAGATCGTCATGGAGCTCGGCAGCACGGGGGCGGTCAAGTCGGCGGTCGAGGCGGGCATCGGCATGTCGTTCGTATCGGCCTCGTCGATCAAGCATGAGCTGTCGCTCGGCCTGCTGGAGACGGTCCGGATCGTCGACGCCGACTTCAGCCGCAAGTTCTATTCCATCTATCTCAAGTCGGCGGTGCTGCCGCTGCCGGCCGTCTCGCTGCTGAATTTCCTGCGGGGGAGGGACCTGAGCCAGTGGCTGTGATTCGAGCGGATCTGCATGCGCATACGAACGCCTCCGACGGCGTCGACTCGCCGGCGTCCGTCGCGCGGATGGCGGCCGAGGCCGGACTCGATGCGCTGGCGATCACCGATCACGATACGATGGCCGGCGTCGAGGAGGCGGTCCGCGAAGGGAAGCGGCTCGGCCTGCTGGTGCTGCCCGGCATCGAGCTGAGCGCTTCCGAGGACGGCATCGACATTCATGTGCTCGGCTACGGCATGGACGCCGACGATCCGCTCTGGCGCGAGCGGCTGCTGCTCCAGGGCAGCGCGCGCACGCGGCGCAACGAGCGGATGGTCGAGCGGCTGCAGGCGCTCGGCATCGAGCTTACGCTCGAGGAGGCGATGGAGGCCGCTCGGGCGGCCGGCGCGGAGCCGGCCAGCCTCGGCCGCCCGCATCTGGCGTCGGTGCTCGTCGCCAAAGGAGCGGCGGCGAGCATCCGCGATGCGTTCGACCGATATCTCGGCGAAGGCGCTCCGGGATATGCGGCGCTGCCGCGCATCGCGCCGGAGGAGGCGGTCGAATGGATTATCGAGGCGGGCGGCGTCCCCGTGCTCGCCCATCCGGGCCTGTACGGCCGCGACGACATCGTGAAGCGGCTGGCGTCCGGCGGCCGCCTCGCCGGCATCGAGACGAGCCATCCGAGCCATGACGAACGGCAGGAGCAGCGCTACGCGGCGATCGCGGATCGGTTCGGCCTGTTCGCGACGGGCGGCTCCGACTATCACGGGAATCGCGGAGGAGAGCAGCGCCACAGCGCGGTCGGGGCCAAGACCGCCGATGCCGCTCCGCTCCTGGAGCGGCTCGCGGCGGGGCTGTAGGCTAGGCCCCGCTGGAAGCCGTCTGCTTGACGGGCGGAAGCCGTCGATGCCGCCGTCGATGCCGCCATCCGCGGCGACAGCAGGAACAAAAAAGCATCCCCCGGGTCCATTCACGGACCTGGGGGATGCTTTTTTGTTTTTCGCGTATCAGCTTTTGATCGTCGACGGCAGCGCCTTGATGCGCTCCTCGTCGGGGGTGATGAACAGCGTTTTCTGCCGGTCGTAGATGACGAATCCGGGCTTGGCGCCGCTCGGCTTGTGCACGTGGCGGATCAGCGTGTAGTCGACCGGGATCATGCTCGAGCCTTGGGCCTGGCTGTAGTGGGCCGCCAGCATCGCGGCTTCCTCCAGCGTCGGATCGCCGAACTCGGCCGCGCGGATGACGACGTGGGAGCCGGGGATGTCCTTCGTATGCAGCCAGGTGTCGCCGGAGGCGGCCAGCTTGTTGGTCAGATGCTCGTTCTGCGTATTGTTCTTGCCCACATAAATCGGCAGCCCCTCGGAGGAGGTGTAGCAGAGCAGCGACGGACGGGCCGGCTTCTTGCGCTTGGCGCCGCGCTTCTCGCGCGCGCGCAGGTAGCCTCCGGCGACGAGCTCGTCGCGGATCTCCTCGACATCCTGCAGGGAGGCGGAGCCGAGCTGCTGCAGCAGCGAGTCGAGGTAGCGGATCTCCTCGCGCGCCAGCTCCATCTGCTCCAGCACCGCGCCGGTGCTGTTGCGGGCTTTGGCGTAGCGGCGGAAGTACCGCTGGGCGTTGTCCGACGGGCTCAGCTGCGGATCGAGCTCGATGTCGATCTCGGCGCCGTTCTCGTCATAGTAGTCGACGACGGTGACCGAGCGGTCGCCTTTTTGGAACGAATGCATGTACGTCGTGAGCAGCTCGCCGAGCTTGCGGTGCTTGTCCGCGTCCTTGGCTTCTTCAAGCGTCGCGGCTTGCTTCTCGAGCTTCTTGACGTTTTTGGCGCGTTCGTTGTGCAGGAACTGCAGCATGTCGGAGACGCGCTGCTTGACGGCGTCGCGGCCGGCCTTGTCGCCGTAGTACGCCTCCAGGCACTCGCTGATGGTGGCGAACGTCCGGCGCTCGCCGGCGGCATGTGTGAGCGGAGTGATCGAAAAGAGGGCCTTGCCGTCCGGCTGCTCGACGATGCCCGGCTCGTCGTCATGATCGCGCGCGGCGTTCAGGAACCGGTCGAACTCCGTCCACAGCGCCTCGGCCGGGTCCGTGCCCGCCGCCTTGGAGGCGCGGTAGGCGAGCTCGCGGCCGAGCAGCGGACTGAAGCCGCTGAAGGCGGCGACGAGCCGCTTCTCCGGCGCGGGCGCGGGACGCGGCGCCTCGGCATCCGCGTCGGCGCGGGCCTCGACCGCTTCCAGCGCGGCCTCGAACTGCTCCCGGGTGACGATGCCGAGCGGGTCCTGCTTGCCTTGCTCCGGCGGAGCCGTGTAGCGGGAGCCGGGCATGACGATGCGGTAGGCGCTGATCGCCGGCGTGACATGGTGGATGCCGTCGTGGATCGTGCCGCTGGCGGAGTCGGTCAGGATGATGTTGCTGTGGCGGCCCATCAGCTCGACGATGATCGTCTTGAGCGACAGGTCGCCGAGCTCGTCGCGCTGGCGGATCTCGATGTGCAGGACGCGCTCCATGCCGATCTGGCGGATCGACTCGATCTGGCCGCCTTCGCAGTATTTGCGGAGCAGCATGCAGAACATCGGCGGCTCCATCGGGTTCTGATAAGTCCGCTCGGTCAGATGGACGCGCGGGTAGGTCGGGTTGGCGGACAGCAGCAGCCGCTTGCCGCCGCCGGCGCCGCGGGTCTGCAGCACGAGATCGTGGGAAGAGGGCTGGTGGATCTTATGGATGCGGCTGCCGACGAGCTGCTGCAGCTCATGCGCGGCGGCGCGCAGGACGAATCCGTCTAGGGCCATGTCGGGTCGTTCTCCTTTTTGCGAATGGGCGCGGCGTGCGGAAGAGAAGAAGCGCCGGGCGCGCGCGGATGGATGGATCGATGCGTCCTCCAGTGTACCACACCCTGCGGCGCATGGCATCCGGCAGCCTGGCCGGCTCGCCGGACAAGGGATAATTCGGAGATTGTCCTCATATAGTGTCCTAGAGCCTTGCGGATGCTGGCGGCAGCATGAGTGCGGGCAGCGGGAGGGAGAAGAGTCGAATGGAAAATACGAATTGGCATCGGCTGTCGGAAGAAGAGCTGCTGGCCCGGCTCGGCTGCTCGCCGGAAAGCGGGCTGGCTCCGGACGAGGCGGCGAGGCGGCTCGCGGAGCATGGCCGCAACGAGCTGTCGGAGGGCGAGAAGCTGTCGCCGGCCAAGCTGTTCCTGAATCAGTTCAAGGACTTCATGGTGCTCGTGCTGATCGGCGCGACGCTGATTTCCGGCCTGCTCGGCGAATACCTCGACGCGATCACCATTTTGGCGATCATCGTCATCAACGCCGTGCTCGGCTTCATCCAGGAGTTCCGCGCGGAGCGCTCGCTGCGGGCGCTCAAGGAGCTGTCGGCGCCGACGGCGCATGCGCTGAGGGGAGGGAGCATCGTCTCCGTGGCGGCGAGCGAGCTCGTGCCGGGAGATATCGTGCTGCTGCAGAGCGGAGATCGCGTGCCGGCCGACCTGCGGCTGCTGAGCGCGCACGGCTGCCAGGCCGAGGAATCCGCCCTGACCGGCGAGTCCGTGCCGGTATCGAAGCATGCCGATCCGATCGACGAGGACGATCTGCCGCTCGGCGACCGGCGCAACATGGCCTTCCTCGGCACGCTGCTGACCAGCGGCACCGCGCGCGGCGTCGTCGTGCGCACGGGGATGGGCACGGAGATGGGCAAGATCGCCGACCTCATCCAGCAGACGGAGGAAATGGAGACTCCGCTGCAGCGCCGGCTCGAGCAGCTCGGCAAGATTCTGATCGTCGTCGCGCTCGGCCTGACCGTCATGGTCGTCGTCGCCGGCATCCTGCACGGCCAGCCGGCCTACGGCATGTTCCTGGCGGGCGTCAGCCTCGCGGTGGCGGCCATCCCGGAAGGGCTGCCCGCGATCGTCACCGTCGCGCTCGCGCTCGGCGTGCAGCGGATGATCCGGCGCAAGGCGATCGTGCGCAAGCTGCCTTCGGTCGAGACGCTCGGCTGCGCGTCGGTCATCTGCTCCGACAAGACCGGCACGCTGACGCAGAACAAGATGACGGTGACCCGGGTATGGACCGGCAGCCGCGAGCTGGAGGTGACCGGCGAGGGCTATGTGCCTCAGGGAGGCTGCTTCGACGGCGGCAAGCCGGTCGAGGCCAAGGACGACGCGTCGCTGCGGCGCGTGCTGCAAATAGCGGCGCTGTGCAACAACGCCGTGCTGCAGCGGGCGGCCGAGCCGGCCGCTGCGGTCCGCTCGAGCGCGCCGGAGCCGGAGGAGGCGTGGGAGCTGAAGGGCGATCCGACGGAAGGCGCGCTCGTCGTGCTGGCGGCGAAGATGGGCCTATCCGCCTCCTCCTTGGAAGGGCTGTACAAGCGGGAGCAGGAGTTCCCGTTCGACTCCGAGCGCAAGCGCATGTCGGTCGTCGTCAGCCATCAGGGCGGCCGCCTCGCCTGCGTTAAGGGCGCGCCCGATCTGCTGCTGGAGCGCTGCACGTACATCCTCTGGGACGGCAAGGTCGTGCCGTTCACCGGCACGCTCCGCACGAAGGTGCAGCAGGCGCAGGAAGCGATGGCGCAGTCGGCGCTGCGCGTGCTCGGCCTCGCCTATCGCGAGCTCAAGCCGCACGAGAGCTGCGAGACGGCGGAGGAGGCGGAATGCCAGCTCGTCTTCGCCGGCCTCGCCGGCATGATCGACCCGCCGCGCCGCGAGGTGCAGGCCGCGATCGCGACCTGCCGCCGCGCCGGCATCAAGACGGTGATGATCACCGGAGACCATCAGCTGACGGCCGAGGCGATCGCCGCGCAGCTCGGCATCATGCCGCGAGGCGGGCTGTCGGTCAGCGGGCGCGAGCTCGCCGCGATGTCGGACGAGGAGCTCGACAAGGTCGTCGACAACATCTACGTCTACGCCCGCGTCTCGCCGGAGCACAAGCTGCGCATCGTCAAGTCGCTGCAGCGCAAGGGCCATGTCGTGGCGATGACCGGCGACGGCGTGAACGACGCGCCGGCGATCAAGGCGGCCGACATCGGCATCGCGATGGGCATCTCGGGCACCGACGTGTCCAAGGAGGCGTCCTCGCTCGTGCTCGGCGACGACAATTTCGCCAGCATCGTGTCGGCGATCGAGGAAGGGCGCAGCATCTACGAGAACATCCGCAAGTTCATCCGCTACCTGCTCGCCTCCAACGTCGGCGAGATCCTGACGATGTTCCTCGCGATGATGGCGGGCCTGCCGCTGCCGCTGCTGCCGATCCAGATCCTGTGGGTGAATCTCGTCACCGACGGACTGCCGGCGATGGCGCTCGGCGTCGACCAGGCGGAGAACGACCTGATGACGCAGAAGCCGCGTTCGGCGCGCGAGAGCATCTTCGCGCGGCGGCTCGGCTGGAAGATCGTCAGCCGCGGCATCCTGATCGGCGTCTGCACGCTCGGCGCGTTCTGGATCACGCTGAGGAGCGCTCCGGAGGGAGCGGCCGGCCTCGCCCTGGCGCAGACCGTCGCGTTCGTCACGCTCGTGATGGCGCAGCTGATCCATGTGTTCGATTGCCGCAGCTCGCGCTCGATCTTCCATCGCAACATCCTGCAGAACAAGTACCTCGTGCTCGCCGTGCTCTCGTCGCTCGGCCTCATGCTGGCGGTCCTGTACGTGCCTGCCTTGCAGCCGATCTTCAAGACGGTGCCGATCGGACTGCGCGAATGGTGCCTCTCGCTCGTCGCCGCCGGCATCCCGACGTTCGTCATGGGCATCGGCAGCGTGCTCGGCTCCTCCAAGAAGCGCAAGCCGAAGTCGCGCATCAGCTACACGAGCGGCGGCAGCCAGCCTTCGCTCCGCTGACCATCGGCCGCTCCTCTGGGCTCCGCTCCGCGCGGACGCTCGGGGGAGCGGCTTTTTCGATGGGCAGGAAAGGCGAAGCGACAGATTCTCCTGAGCTTGCTTGCCTCGGAACGAGACTCGCCTCTCCGCCGGAGGACGGAGAATGCCGGTTCGCCTTGCTTAAAAGTGCAAATCTTCGACGCATTTGGGAATAGCGTGCCGGACCCGGATGAGCTATGCTAAAGAAATCGTCAACAGGCGGCGGTGCCGCCGTTCCCTACCTTTACTTCCACCATTCAAGGAGCGTGCATAGAGATGCAATTCACCAAAATGAACGGACTCGGAAACGACTTCATCGTCGTCTACGGCGAGCGCGACCTGCCGGCCGGCGTGGACAAGCTGGCGGTGGAGCTGTGCAACCGCTACTTCGGCATCGGCGCCGACGGGCTCGTCTACATCCTGCCGTCGGAGCGCGCGGACTTCCGCATGCGCATCATCAACTCGGACGGCTCCGAGGCGGAGCAGTGCGGCAACGCGATCCGCTGCGTCGCCAAGTACGTCTACGACCACGGCCATGCCGACAAGGAGTCGCTGACGATCGAGACGCTCGGCGCCGGCGTGCAGCAGGTCGAGCTGACGACGCGGGACGGCAAGGTCGAGCTCGTGCGCGTCGACATGGGCGAGCCGATCCTGAGCGGCCTGCAGGTGCCGACGACGATCGACGCCGAGCGCGTCGTCTCCTACCCGATCGAAGCGGGCGGGCGCGAGTTCCGCTTCACCGCCGTCTCCATGGGCAACCCGCATGCGGTGATCTATGTCGACGACGCGGCATCGTTCGACCTCGCCGAGTGGGGGCCCAAGCTGGAGACGCATCCGATGTTCCCGCGCAAGACGAACGTCGAGTTCGTCACGGTGAACAGCCGCGAGCAGGCGGACATGCGCGTCTGGGAGCGCGGAGCGGGTCCGACGCTCGCCTGCGGCACCGGCGCCTGCGCTACGCTCGTCTCCTCCGTGCTGAACGGCCTCACCGACCGCAAGGCGGTCGTCTCCCTCAAGGGCGGCGACCTGCATATCGAGTGGAGCGAAGGCGACAATCATGTGTACATGACCGGTCCGGCGGCGGAAGTGTTCCGCGGCGAGCTGTAAGGGCGCGCCGATCCGGCCGGGGGCTACGGCGACCAGATCTTCGCCGCCGTCGAGAAGCTCGGCAAGGAGCTTCATCCGTAATCGCCAAGCGCGTGGCGCGGCGCATCTGCTTTGTCGGCCCTCTCCCCATGCGGGAGAGGGCTTTTCCGCTTTTTGCGGCTGTCCCGCCAATAGCCGAAAAAGCGCGCGAATCGCCCTTTCGCTCCGGATTTCGCATTGTGCCTTGTTCGCGGACCGATTATCGATTAGAATAGGTACACGAATGCCCGCCCGGCCGCAGCCGGAGCGGACAGGGCAAGCGGGAGCGGGCTGCCCGCGAGCGGCGGCCGGAGTTTGGGCCGTGGAATTTGTGTCAACACTAGTTGCAATGGTTCTGCCCATTGCCAGAGGATGGACCCGGAGACAGGCGTCCGATCCTGTTCCATATCGTCCGGAGGGAGAACCTGACATGGCTATCAAGCTCATCAATATCGGCTTCGGGAACATCGTATCGGCGAACCGGATCATCTCGATCGTCAGCCCGGAATCGGCGCCGATCAAGAGGATCATCCAGGAGGCGCGCGACCGCCACATGCTGATCGACGCGACCTACGGCAGGCGTACTCGCGCGGTCATCATCACGGACAGCGATCATGTCATCCTGTCGGCAGTCCAGCCGGAGACGGTCGCGCACCGTCTGTCCGCCAAGGACGACGATCACGACGAATAATAGCGGGGAGTACTATGAACAAGGGATTATTGATTGTATTGTCCGGCCCTTCGGGAGTCGGCAAGGGCACGGTCTGCTCGGTGCTCCGCCACAAGATGCCGGAGCTCGTCTACTCCGTCTCGGCCACGACGCGCTCGCCGCGCCAGGGCGAGACGGACGGCATCAACTATTTCTTCAAGTCGCGCGACCAGTTCCAGGAGATGATCGCGCGCGGAGCCATGCTGGAGCACGCGGAGTACGTCGGCAACTACTACGGCACGCCGCGCGATTTCGTCGAGCAGACGATCAACAGCGGCAAGGACATCATCCTCGAGATCGAGGTGCAGGGGGCGCTCAAGGTCAAGGAGACGTTCCCGCAGGGCGTCTTCATTTTCCTGATGCCGCCTTCGCTCGACGTGCTCAAGCAGCGCATCGTCGGCCGCGGCACCGAGAGCCAGGACGTGATCGACTCGCGCATGTCGGTCGCCGCCGAGGAGATCGGACTTATCCGCTACTATGACTACGCGGTCGTCAACGACGAGATCGAGGCTGCCTGCCACCGCATCCAGAGCATCGTCACGGCCGAGCACTGCCGCAAGGAGCGCTTCCTCGCCAATCTGCCGGAGACCGTGAAGACCGCCGCATCCGAAAAAGCCTGAACGGAGTGATTCGAACGATGTTGTATCCATCCATTGACGAAATGATGAAGAAGGTCGACAGCAAGTACTCTCTGGTCGTAGCGGCAAGCCGCCGCGCGCGCTCCCTGCGCGACGGAGAGAAGAGCGAGCTCAAAGGGGCCAAGTCCCATAAGCAGGTCGGCGTCGCTCTCGAGGAGATCTACCACGATCTTCTGCAGGTCGAGCAGCGCAACGAGGACTAGTCGGCTTTTCGGATCGGTCCGCCTGGCCCCTCGGCCCGGCGGAGCCAGCAGCCGCATAGCGCATGAATTAACAACCCTTGCGGTTGTTATTTTTTTATCGTCAGGCAAAACAGGCAGATAGCAGAAAGGAGCTGCGGACATGCTACGCGGCAAAACGATCCTACTCGGCGTCACCGGCGGCATCGCCGCCTACAAGGCGGCCGCCTTGTGCAGCAAGCTCGTGCAGAAGGGCGCCGAGGTTCATGTCATCATGACGGAATCGGCGGTCCGCTTCATCGCGCCGCTCACGTTGCAGACGCTCTCGCGCCACCCGGTGCATCTCGATACGTTCGACGAGAAGGATCCGGCCGTCGTGACGCACATCGACCTCGCGGACCGCGCCGACCTCATCCTGATCGCGCCGGCGACGGCGAATTCGCTGGCCAAGCTGGCCGCAGGGCTCGCCGACGACATGCTGTCGACGACGCTGCTCGCGGCGACGGCGCCGATCATCGCCGCGCCTGCGATGAACGTGCACATGTACGAGCATCCGGCGACGGTCGCCAACATGGAGACGCTCGGCCGGCGGGGCGTTCGCTTCCTCGATCCGGGCACGGGCCAGCTTGCCTGCGGCTATGTCGCCAAGGGACGGCTCGCCGAGCCGGAGGAGATCGTACTCGCGGTCGAGAAGTTCTTCGCCTCGCGGAAGCTGCTGGCCGGCAAGCGGCTGCTCGTCACGGCCGGCGGCACGGTGGAGCGCTTCGATCCGGTGCGCTACCTGACCAATGATTCCTCCGGCAAGATGGGCTTCGCGATCGCGGAGGCGGCACGCGACATGGGCGCCGAGGTGACGGTCGTCGCCGCCCGCACGGACGTGCCGGCGCCCGGCGGGGTGGAGCTCGTGCGCGTCGAGTCGGCGGAGCAGATGCTGGAGGCGGTGCTGTCCCGCTACGCGGAGGCGGACATCGTCGTCAAGGCTGCCGCCGTCGCCGACTACCGGCCGGTCGAGCGCCATGCCTCCAAGCTCAAGAAGTCGGCCGGCACGCTCACGCTGGAGCTGGAAAAAACGACGGACATCCTGGCGGAGCTCGGCCGCCGCAAAAGCGGCCAGTTCCTCGTCGGCTTCGCGGCGGAGACCGAGCGGCTGGCGGAGCATGCGATGGACAAGCTGCGCCGCAAAAACTGCGATCTGATCGTCGCCAACGACGTGACGATGGAAGGCGCGGGCTTCGGCGGCGACACGAACGCGGTGCAGGTGTTCGACCGTGACGGCGCGGCGCTTTCGCTGCCGGTGCTGAGCAAGCGCGAGACGGCCGAAAGGCTGCTCGGACTCGTCGCCTCGCGGCTCGGAGGCGCGTCGCCGGAGGGCTCGCGATGAGCCGCGTCGCCGGCGTCATCGTCGACGTGCCGAGCCGCAGCACGGACCGGCCGTTCAGCTATGCCGTGCCGGCGGACATGCGGGCGTGGATCGAGCCCGGCAGCCGCGTCGGCGTGCCGTTCGCCGGCCGCACGCTGCAAGGGTTCGTCGTCAGCCTGGCGGACGAGCCTCCGGCCGAAGGCCCGGCCAAGCTCAAGCCGATCGCGGAGCTGCTCGATCCGCTGCCGCCGCTGCTGCCGGATCTGGTGGAGCTGGCGCGGTGGATCAGCGAGAAATATTGCTGCACATGGACGGCGGCGCTGCAGGCGATGGTGCCTTCGGCGATCAAGGGCAAGGCGGAGCGGCATCTGCGGCTGGCAGACGGCGCGGACGAGCCGGCTGCCGAAGCTGCGGCCGAGTCGGCTGCGGCGCGGTCCGATGTCGGCCGGCCGGAGGCGTTTTGGGCCATGCCGGGAGAGGCGGCTCCGGAGCTGCCGCCGTCCGAGACGCTGCCGCAGGAGCTCGTTCGCGAGCTGCGCCGCCACGGCAGCCTGAAGCTGGAAGCGGCGCGGCAGCGATGGCCGGAGGCGGGCGGCGCGATCAAGCGCGCGCTCGCGCAAGGCGTGCTGATCGAGGAGACGTCGATCCGCGACCGCATCGGCGTGCGCACGCAGCTCACCGTCTATCCGCCGCTGGACCGCGAAGCGGCGAAGGCGGCGCTGGAGGCGCTGCCCGGCACGGCCAAGCGGCAAAAGGAGCTGCTCCTTTACGTGCTCGCGCTCGAAGGGCCGGTGACGCTGCAGGCGATGCTGGCCGACACCGGCGCCAGCGCCTCGTCGGCCAAGGCTTTGGCGGACAAGGGCTACATCCTCGTCGAGGAGGCGGAGCAGCAGCGCGACCCGTACGCCGGACGCGAGTTCCGCCGCTCCGAGCCGCTGCCGCTGACGGACGCGCAGCGCGAGGTGTTCGTGCGCATCCGGGATGCGGTGGAGCGGACGGCTCCCGCGACGTTCCTGCTGCAGGGAGTGACCGGCAGCGGCAAGACCGAGATCTACATGCAGTCCATCCAGCGCGCGCTGGAGCTCGGCCGCGAGGCGATCGTGCTCGTGCCCGAGATCTCGCTGACGCCGCAGATGGTCGAGCGCTTCAAGGGCCGCTTCGGCGACGAGGTGGCCGTCCTGCACAGCCGCCTCTCGAGCGGCGAGCGCTACGACGAGTGGCGGCGCATCCGCCGCGGCGGCGCCAAGGTGGCGATCGGGGCGCGCTCGGCGGTGTTCGCTCCGTTTGCCCGGCTCGGCCTCATCGTCATCGACGAGGAGCATGAGTCGAGCTACAAGCAGGAGGAGACGCCCAAATACCACGCCCGGGACGTCGCCGTGCAGCGGGCCCGCCAGCACGGCGCCGTCGTCGTGCTCGGCTCGGCGACGCCGTCGCTGGAGACGTACGCGGCCGCGGCGCGGGACGGGGCGGGCGGCGCGCTGCTGCGCCTGTCCGAGCGCGCCGTCGCCAGCTCTCTTCCGCCCGTGACGGTGACCGACATGCGCGACGAGCTCAAGAGCGGCAACCGCTCCATGTTCAGCCGCGCGCTGCACGAGGCGCTGCAGGCGCGGCTCGAGCGCGGCGAGCAGTCGGTGCTGCTGCTGAACCGGCGCGGCTACTCGACGTTCGTCATTTGCCGCTCCTGCGGCTATACGGCGCTCTGCCCGCACTGCGACATCTCGCTCACCTACCACCAAAAGACGCGGGCGATGCGCTGCCATTACTGCGGCCATGCGGAGCTCGCGCCGAGCGCCTGCCCGTCCTGCGAGAGCGAGCAGATCCGCTATTTCGGCGCGGGCACGCAAAAGGTCGAGGAGGAGCTGGCCAAGCTGTTCCCCGGCATCCGCGTCATCCGCATGGACGTCGACACGACGACGGAGAAGAACGCGCATGAAAAATGGCTCAAGCTGTTCGGCGAGCGCAAGGCCGACGTGCTGCTCGGCACGCAGATGGTCGCCAAAGGGCTCGACTTCCCTTATGTGACGCTCGTCGGCGTCATCGCGGCGGATACGTCGCTCAACCTGCCCGACTTCCGGGCGGCGGAGCGGACGTTCCAGCTGCTGACGCAGGTGGCCGGGCGCGCGGGGCGCCATCATCTGCCGGGAGAGGTCATCATCCAGACATACAACCCGGAGCATTATGCGGTCATCGCCTCGGAGCGGCATGATTACGAGGGCTTCGTCGCGGAAGAGATGAAGCATCGCCGCATGATGGGCTATCCGCCGTTCTGCCGGCTCATCCTCGTGACGATGTCCCATGAGCAGCTCGCGACGCTGTCGGCGGCGAGCGATCGCTTCGCCCGCCGGCTGATCGAGCTGGCCGGCCAGCGCGGCGTGCTGCAGCCGCTGCACGGCAGCGGCGCGCGGGCGCTTGAGCTGCTCGGTCCGGTCGCCTCGCCGATTTCCCGCATCAAGGACCGGTACCGGTTCCAGTGCATGGTCAAATACCGCGGAGCGGTGCCGGCCGCCGAGCTCGTCTCGGAGGCGATCCGGCAGGCCGAGGCCGAGGCGCCGCGCAGCGGCGTGCTGTTCAGCGTCGATGTCGATCCGCATATGATTTTATAACGTTCGATTTCATCCAAGGAAGGTGCATGCCTCATGGCAATCCGTCTTATCGTTCAAAATCCCGACCCCGTCCTGCGCGAGGTCGCCAAGGAAGTCACGAAGTTCAACGCCAACCTGCACAAGCTGCTGGACAATATGGCCGATACGATGTACCACGCCGAAGGCGTCGGACTCGCCGCGCCGCAGATCGGCATCTCCAAGCGCGTCATCGTCGTCGATGTCGGAGACGACAACGGGCTGATCGAGATGGTGAACCCGGAGATCGTCGAGCGCGAGGGCGAGCAGTTCGGTCCGGAGGGCTGCCTGAGCATCCAGAACCTGAACGGCGACGTGCGCCGGGCGAACAAAATCCGCGTGCGCGGCCAGAACCGCGACGGCGAGACGTTCGAGCTGGAGGCGGAAGGCTTCCTCGCGCGGGCGTTCCAGCATGAGGTGGACCATCTGAACGGCATCCTGTTCATCGACCTCGCGGAAGAGCTGTACGACGGCTCCGCGCGCGACCGCCGCGAAGGCGAGGAGTGAGGCCGATGCGCGTCGTATTCATGGGCACGCCGGAGTTCGCCGTGCCTTCGCTGCATTGGCTGATGGGCGAGGAGGCGAAAGCGCTCGGCGTCGAGGTCGTCGGCGTCGTCTCCCAGCCCGACCGTCCGAAGGGACGCAAGAAGGAGCTCGCGCCGACGCCGGTCAAGGCGGCCGCGCTGGAGTACGGGCTGCCCGTGCTGCAGCCGGAGCGGCTGCGCCGCGCGGAAGCGGTCGAGGAGCTGAAGGGGCTTGCGCCGGAGCTGATCGTGACGGCGGCGTACGGCCAGATCCTGCCGCTGTCGGTGCTGGAGATGCCGCGCCTGGGCTGCATCAACGTGCACGGCTCGCTGCTGCCGAAGTACCGGGGCGGAGCGCCGATCCAGCGTTCGATCATGAACGGCGAGGACAAGACGGGCGTGACGATCATGTACATGGCCGAAGGGCTCGACACGGGCGACATGATCAGCCGCGTCGAGGTGCCGATCACGGACGCCGACGACTCCGGCACGATGTTCGCCAAGCTGAGCGAGGCCGGCGCGCGGCTGCTCGCCGAGACGCTGCCGGAGCTGCTTGAGGGACGAGCTCCGCGCGTGCCGCAGGATGACTCGCAGGCGACGCATGCGCCGAACCTGACGCGCGAGGACGAGCGCCTCGACTGGACGCGCGGCGCGCGCGAGCTGTGGCGGCAGGTGCGCGGCCTGTCGCCGATGGCCGGCGGCTTCACGCTGCTCGGCGGCGAGCCGTTCAAGGTGCGCGCCTGCGCGCCCGAGGACAAGCCCGGGCCGGCAGGCGCGGCGCCGGGGCAGGTGCTGGATGCCGGGCCGGACGGCATCCGCGTCATGACCGGCAGCGGCGTGCTGCGGCTGACGGAAATTCAGCCGGCCGGCAAGCGGGCGATGCCCGCTGCCGAATGGCTCAAGGGTGCCCGGCTCGCAGCGGGCACCGTGCTCGGCGCGCCCGCGGCGGAGCCGGGCGCGGCAGACGCGGCCGCCGGCGAAGGCGGCCGCCGATGAGCGGCGGCCCGCAAGGCGGCCGCCGCCAGGGCGGCGCCGGGCAAAGCCGGCGCCGCAGGCGCGTCCCGCCGGGGCGCTGCCCCCGGCGGCAAGCCGCGCGCCGCGCAGCCGGCGGCGCGGAGGCGCCGCAGCGCGCGCGAGCTCGCGCTGGACGCGCTCGTCCGCGTCGCGACGAGCGGCGCGTACAGCAACCTGCAGCTGCATCACGCGCTGCAGGAGGCCGAGCTGTCGCGCGCCGACGCCGGGCTCGCGACCGAGCTCGTCTACGGCACGCTGCAGCGGCAGCTGACGCTCGACCGCTGGCTGCGCCAATTCGTGGCCAAAGGCTTCGCCAAGCTGGAGCCATGGGTGCTGTCGCTGCTGCGGATGAGCCTGTACCAGCTCGTCTACCTCGACCGCGTGCCGCCTCATGCGGCGGTCAACGAGGCGGTCGAGATCGGCCGCCGTCGCGGACATGCCGGCATCGCGGGCATGCTGAACGGCGTGCTGCGCAGCGCCGTCCGCCAGCTGCCGCAGCTCAAGGCGGAGGACTTCGCCTCCGAGCCGGATGCCGCGCGGCGGCTGTCGCTGCGTCATTCCTACCCGGAATGGCTGGCCGAGCGGTGGATCGCGGCATACGGCGAGGACACAGCCGAGGCGATGATGAGCGCCGGCAACGAGGCGCCGCAGGGCAGCCTGCGCGTCAACCGGCTGCGGCTCTCGCCGCAGCAGGCGCTGGAGCGGCTGCGGCAGGCGGGGCTCGACGCCCGTCCGTCCGCCGCCGCCCCATGGGCGGGCGTCGTCGTCGACCGCGGCGGCAATTTGGCCGGCACGGACGGCTATACGGAGGGGCTCTGGTCGATCCAGGACGAGAGCTCGATGATCGTCGCCGCCGCGGCCGCGCCTCAGCCCGGCTTCCGCGTGCTCGACTGCTGCGCCGCTCCGGGCGGCAAGTCGGCGCATCTCGGCGAGCTGATGGACGGGCGCGGCGAGATCGTCGCCAACGACCTGCATCCGCATAAAAAGGCGCTCGTCGAAAGCCAGGCCGCCCGCCTCGGCCTCGGCCTCATCCATGCGGTCGCCGGCGATGCGGCGGAGCTGCCGGAGCATTTCGCGCCCGGCTCGTTCGATCTCGTGCTGCTCGACGCTCCATGCTCCGGCCTCGGCGTCATCCGCCGCAAGCCGGAAATCAAATGGACCAAGTCGCCGGCCGACATCGAGGCCATCGCCGCCGTCCAGGAGCGTCTGCTGGACGCGGCGGCCGAGCTCGTGAAGCCCGGCGGCACGCTGCTCTACAGCACCTGCACGATCGCCGGCGAGGAGAACTCCGCGCAGATCGCTTCCTTCCTGGAGCGGCATCCGGCGTTCGCGCTCGATCCGGCCGGCTGGCCGGAGTCCGTGCTCGCTCCTCTGCGCGCCGCCGGCATCGGCGACGCGGATGCCGGCCGCTTCGACGGCTCGCTGCAGCTGCTGCCGCATCATTTCGGCAGCGACGGCTTCTATATCGCCCGCTTGCGCCGGGGAGATCACCGCTAGCCTTCCTCGCTCCGACCGTCGGAGCGAGGTTTTTTTTGCGCGCCTGAGGCCGCGCGCCGGCGCCGCAGCCGTCGCTTTCCGCGCTCGCGAACCGGTTCGCGAGCGCTTTTTCATTGGCGCCTTGGAGCGGTTTATATTAAACTATCGTAAAAGGAAAGCTCGCGAAGACCGCTTACAGGAGAAGATGCGCATGAAGAGCAAGTTCCGCCGGAGCATCCGATATTTGTCCACGCTGCTCGGCCTTTACGGTTTCGGCATGATCATTCATTTCTATATCCAGGCCTCGGCGCTCGGCTTCGACGCCGGCGCCGCCTGGGACTGGGCGGCCGGACAGCTGCCGATGTTCTTTTGGGGCAGCACGTTTTTCTTTTTCCTGCTGTGCGGGGCGGCGGCCTTGTTCCGCAACGTGTACGGAGGCTCGCTGCTCGTCGGCGCCGTCGCCGGCCTGACCGGCCTGGCCGTCTACGAAAAGATGAAAGCGACCGGGGAGCCGCTGTTCCCTTGGGATCTCATGCAGCTGAAGAACATGTCCGAGATGGTCTCGATGGCCGACGGCCTGTTCTCGCCGGTCGTGCTCATCCTCACCGCGCTCGTGCTGGCCGGCCTCGGCTGGCTCATCTTCAAGCTTCCGAAGCTGCGTTTTCCGCTCGTGCTGCGCGTCGCGCTCGCCGCCGCGTCGATCACGGCGGTCGCGCTGTTCGTGCAGACCGCAGGGGGCAAATATCCGGCGCTGCTCGACAAGCTCAGCTACCAGAACATTTTCTGGGATCAAAAGGCGAACTACCGCTACAACGGGTTCGTGCTCGCCTTCGCCTCCAACCTGAACCAGACGCTGATCGACGAGCCGGAAGGCTACGGGAGGGAGGCGGTGGAGGCCATCGCGGAGCGCTACGGCTCGCTGCCCGAGGCTCCGCCGGCGGCATCGCCGTCCGAGCCTCCGAACATCGTGTTCGTCATGAACGAGGCGCTGTTCGACGCGACGCGGCTGACGGAATACAAGCTCGCCGAGGATCCGCTGCCGTTTTGGCATGGCGCGCAGCAGTCCCGGCCGTCGGGCTACGTCCTTTCTCCTGAATTCGGCGGCAGCACGGCGAACGTCGAGTTCGAGGCGCTGACGGGGCTGTCGATGTCGCTGCTTCATGACGGCGCGGTGCCGTTTCAGCAAAATCTGACGAAGCAGACGGATCTGCCCTCGGTCGTGAGCATCCTCAAGAGCCGGGGCTACGACGCGCTCGCTCTCCACCCGTACGACAAGACGTTCTACAGCCGCAACCAGGTCTATCCGATGCTCGGCTTCGAGCGGTTCATCGGGCAGGACGACATGAAAAACCGCGAGTGGCTCGGCTCGCGCAGCTATTTGTCCGACATGGCGGCGATGAAGGAAGCGGCGCAGGAGCTGGAGAAGGCGGACGGCAAGCCGCTGTTCCTGCATCTGGTCACGATGCAGAACCATTACCCGTATACGAACAAGGAGATCCACGGCGGCAACTCGATCGAGGCCGAAGGCGTCGATCCGGCGCTGAAGGACCAGCTGGAGACGTACGTCGAGGGCATCAAGCAGACGGACGGCGCGCTCCGCTACCTGAACGAAGCGATCCAGAAGTTGGACCGGCCGACGCTCGTCGTGCTCTGGGGCGACCATCTGCCGGGGCTTCCGGCGAAAATCTACGAGGATGCCGGCTGGACCGACGAGCGCCTGCGCCATGAGACGCCGCTGCTGCTGCTGGCCAACTACGAGCTCGGACGCGAGCCGCTCGGGACGATCAGCCCGTCGTTCGCCGGACCGCTCGCGCTGCGTTATGCGGGACTTCCGCAGCCGGCTTTTTACAAGCTGCTCGAGGCGGTGCGGCAGCAGCTGCCCGGCCTCGGCAAAAAGGTGACGCTGGGCGCCGGAGGCGCGGCGCTCGACAAGGCGGCGCTGACGGAGGAGCAGCAGCGCCTGCTGGACGACTACCGCATGATCCAGTTCGACCTGCTCGAAGGCCAAGGGTACGCCAAGGAGCTGCTGTTCGGGGAAGGAAGCTAAGGCGGGAGCAAGGATGGACGGAGCGGCGGCTCCGTCCTTTCTTGTTGCGCCGGGCCGTCTCGAGCCGGCTTCTTCCGCCCGTCCTCGCGCGGGCGGCCAGCGGCAGCGAGCCCGGGCCAGGCATGGCTGTGGTCTTGGAATGGACGTTTGTGGTAAACTAGAGCGACGAGCGTCCTGCGGAGGCAGTGCCGGACGGCGCTCCAAGAACGATGAAATGAGATGAAGCATTGAGATGAAAGCATTCGATCAGCCTTATATCGTGGAAACACCCTTTATATATGACTATTCCCTGGATCAACTGCAGGACTGGATGAAGGAGCAGGGAGAGCCCGCCTTCCGGGCCGGCCAGCTGTTCGACTGGCTCTATGTCAAGCGCGTCTCCTCGTTCGACGAGATGACGAACCTGCCGAAGCCGCTGAGGGACAAGCTGGCGGCCTCGTTCCAGTTCATCACCCTGAACGAGATCACCCGCTTCGAGTCCAAGGACGGCACGGTCAAGTTCCTGTTCGGCCTGCATGACAACCATGCGATCGAGACGGTCATCATGCGCCACAACTACGGCAACAGCGTCTGCGTCACGACGCAGGTCGGCTGCCGGATCGGCTGCACGTTCTGCGCCTCGACGCTCGGCGGCCTCAAGCGCAACCTGACGTCGGGCGAGATCGTCGCGCAGGTCGTCAAGGCGCAGCAGATGCTCGATCCGGAGGATCAGCGGGTGTCGAGCATCGTCATCATGGGCTCCGGCGAGCCGTTCGAGAACTACGAGGCGACGATGGCGTTCCTGCGCATGATGATCCATCCGAAGGGACTGAACATCGGCCAGCGCCACATCACCGTCTCCACGAGCGGCATCGTGCCGAGCATGTACAAGTTCACGGAGGAGAACACGCAGATCAACCTCGCGATCTCGATCCATGCCCCGAACGACGAGCTGCGCTCCAAGCTGATGCCGGTCAACCGCCGCTATCCGTTCCAGGAGGTCATCGACGCCTGCCGCAACTACATCGCCAAGACCGGGCGCCGCATCACGTTCGAGTACGCGCTCATCGGCGGCACGAACGACCGTCCCGAGCATGCGCAGGAGCTCGCCGAGGTGCTGCAGGGCATGCTTTGCCACGTCAACCTCATCCCGGTCAACCATGTGCCGGAGCGCAAGTACGTGCGCACGCCGCGGGAGGATATTTTCGAGTTCCAGCGCATTCTCGAGAAAAACGGCATCAACGCGACGATCCGTCGCGAGCAGGGCCATGACATCGCCGCTGCCTGCGGGCAGCTTCGAGCGAAACATATGGAACTAACGTAACGAGGTGACGGGATGTTGACAGTGAACCGCAGTGATATCGGCCGCATCCGGATGGCCAACGAGGATCGTTCCTGGGCAGGCGTGACGGCCGGAGGGCTGACGCTTGCGATCGTGGCCGACGGCATGGGCGGCCATCAGGCCGGCGACGTCGCCAGCCAGCTCGCCGTCGACGCCTTCCGCGAGGCGATGGAGCCGCTTCCGGCGGGGGTATCCGCCGACGAGGCGAGCCGCATGCTGCAGGAGGCGATCCGGCGCGCCAACGAGGTCGTGTACGACATGGCGTCCCGCAACGAGCAGTACCACAACATGGGCACGACGGTCGTCGCGGCCCTGTTCGTCGAGGACAGCCGCCTCATCCTCGGCCATATCGGCGACAGCCGCGCGTACCGGATCTCGGAGCAGGGCATCGCCCAGCTGACCGAGGACCACACGCTCGTCAACGAGCTCGTGCGCTCCGGCCAGATCAGCTTCGAGGAGGCGGCCCATCATCCGCGCCGCAACGTGCTGACGCGGGCGCTCGGCACCGACGAGGAGGTGGAGCTGGACGTCCGGATGCTCGACTGGCAGCCGGGCGACATCCTGCTGCTGTGCAGCGACGGCCTGAGCGGCATGCTGGACGACAGCGAGCTGCTGCAAGTGGCGGGAGAGGCCGGCCTGAGCCTCGAGGCCAAGGCGGACCGCCTCATTTCGCTCGCGCTCGCCGCCGGCGGAGACGACAATATCACGGTAGTCCTGATGCAATCCGGCGCCGCAGCGGACGGGGAGGAGTGAGGACTTCATCATGATCGGAAGAGAACTAGGGGGCCGCTACGAGATTCTGACGCGCATCGGCGGCGGGGGCATGGCGCTCGTCTACAAGGCCCACGACCTGCTGCTCAGCCGCAACGTCGCGGTCAAGGTGCTGCGGCAGCAGTACGTGCACGACGAGGAGTTCATCCGCCGCTTCCGGCGGGAAGCCCAGTCGGCGGCGGCGCTGTCCCATCCGAACGTCGTCAGCATCTACGATGTCGGCCAGGAAGAAGAGATCCACTATATCGTCATGGAATGCGTCGACGGCCAAAACCTCAACGAGGTCATCCAGGAGCGCGCGCCGCTCCAGGCGGACGAGGCGGTGCGCATCGCGGCGCAGATCGCCGACGCCCTCGACCATGCCCATCAGAACCATATCATCCATCGGGACATCAAGCCGCACAATATCCTGATCGGCAAGAACGGCCGCGTCAAGGTGACGGACTTCGGCATCGCGCGCGCCGTCACCTCGTCGACGATCACCCAGACGGGCTCCGTCATCGGCTCGGTGCATTACTTCTCGCCGGAGCATGCCAAGGGCGTCAGCGCCGGCGAGAAGTCCGACATCTACTCGCTCGGCATCGTGCTCTATCAGATGGTGACCGGCAAGCTGCCTTTCCTCGGAGAGAGCCCGATCAGCGTCGCGCTCAAGCATCTGCAGGAGCCGCTGGAGGATCCTCGCACGGTCAATCCGCTCGTGCCGCAGAGCGTCGAGAACATCATCATCAAGGCGCTGCGCAAAAATCCGTCCGAGCGCTACCGCTCGGCGGGCGAGATGCTGGAGGATCTGGAGACGGCGCTGTCGCCTGCGCGCCGCAACGAGCCGAAGCTGCAGTTCGGCGGCGGCGACTTCGACGAGACGCGCGTCATGCCGGCGATCCGGCCGGGCCTCGGGCTCAAGGAGCCGGTCCGTGCGGGCGCAGAGCCTCCTCCGCTGCCGGAGGACGGACATGCGACCGCTCGCCAGGAGGCCGTCGACGAAGAACAGGACGAGGAGCCGGCGCGCCGGCGCGGCTGGGTGAAGCCGCTCGTCATCGTGCTCTCGACGCTGGCCGTGCTGGCCGCCGTCTACGGCGTGTTCCGGCTCGTCTCCGGCTCGCTCGACGTCGCGGAGGTCGACGTGCCTTATGTCGTCGGCATGACCGAGACGGACGCCAAAGCCGCGCTCGAGGCGAAGGGGCTGCTGCTGGAGGAGCCGTCCATCCGGGCGTTCAAGCCGGACGTGCCGAAGGATCAGGTATTCGCCCAGTCCAAGTCCAACATGCGCGTGAAGACCGGCTCGCGGGTCAGGCTGTCGATCAGCGACGGGCCTGAGCTCAAGCAGCTCGGGGACTACAAGGGGCAGAAGGCCTCCGACGTCGTCGCGGCGCTTCGGGCGCTCGGCGTCCCGGAAGGATCGATCCGCCTGAACGAGGTCGCCGACGATTCGGCGGAGCCGGGCGTCGTGCTGAGCCAGGAGCCGGGCGCGAACAGCCAGCTTGATCCGCTCGTCGATACGGTGACGCTGACCGTCAGCAAAGGTCCGGAGACGGTGAAGATGCCGGATCTCGTCGGCAAGACGACCGAGGAGGCCCGCAAGCTCATCGCGGACGCGGGCTTGCAGCTTCGAGAAGACAACATCGTCAAGGAAGGCAGCTACAGGCCGGAGGGCGAAGTGCTCTCGCAGTTCCCTTACGATGCCGGCAGTCCGGCCCGCAAGGGCGAGCAGGTGTCGATCACCGTCAGCTCGGGCCTGCCGAAGGACGCGCTGGAGTACACGTTCGACCTGCTCATCTCTCCGGCTCGGGCCGGCAAGGCGAGCGAGATCCGCATCGTCTACACCGACGCGACCGGCAAGGACATCGAGGCCCACAAGCGCGCGATCAAGGATACGCGCAGCTTCCCGGTGAAGGTCGTGCTCGCGCCGAACACGGAGGCGTTCGTCAGCGTCTACCGCGACGGCCAGCTCGCCGACACGTTCTCCCGCACATACGACGAGGTGAAGAGCGGCGCCGACAGCGGCCCGACGACCGTGCCGGGCTCCGAGCCGAGCCCGCCGCCTGTCGCCTCGCCGGAAACGAGCCCGTCGGCCGATCCGAACGCGGCCGCGAGCCCCGACGGGCAGAGCGACGGCCAGGAGACCGCCTTCGGCAGCGGCGACGGGGAGGACGGACACGATGACTAAGGACGGCTCGGCCCGCGAGGGCCAAGGACTCATCGTCAAAGCTCTGAGCGGCTACTATTATGTGGCGGAGGACGGCGGCTCGGAGCAGCCGATCCAATGCCGCGCGCGCGGCATCTTCAAGAAGCGCGGCGAGTCGCCGCTCGTCGGCGACCGCGTCGACTTCAGCGTCAGCGGCACGGGAGAAGGCACGGTCGAGGCGATCCATCCGCGGACGACGGAGCTCGTGCGGCCGCCGGTCGCCAACGCCGATTTGGCCGTGCTCGTCTTTTCGGTCACGGAGCCTTCGCTCAGCCTGACGCTGCTGGACAAGTTCCTCGTCCACATCGAGCATGCGGGACTGGAGGCGGTGCTCTGCCTCAGCAAGCAGGACTTGTCGGAGGAGGGCCGCAAGGAGGCGATCGAGGCGGCGGAGACGGTGCAGCGGATCTATGGACGCATCGGCTACCGGGTCATCGGTACGAGCTCGCGTCAAGGCTCCGGCCTCGAGGAGCTGCGCGGGACGCTCGAAGGGCGGCTCGCGCTGTTCGCCGGACAGTCCGGCGTCGGCAAGTCCTCGCTGCTCAACGCGCTGCTGCCCGGGCTCGAGCTGGAGACGAGCGAGATCAGCGCCCGGCTCGGCCGCGGACGGCATACGACCCGGCACGTCGAGCTGGTGCGCGTCGGCAGCGGCTATGTAGCGGATACGCCGGGCTTCAGCCAGCTCGATTTTCAGGAGCTCGGCATCGAGGACCTCGGCTACGGCTTCCGCGAGTTCCGGGCGCTGTCCGCAGGCTGCAAGTTCCGGGGCTGCACGCATACGCATGAGCCGGATTGCGCCGTGCTGGCGGCGCTGGCGGCGGGCGAGGCGGCGCAAAGCCGGCATGACAGCTACGTCCAGTTCCTGGGCGAGATGAAAGAGAAAAAGCGGAGGTACTGACCATGACCATCATCGCACCCTCGATTCTATCCGCTGATTTTGCCAAGCTCGGCGATGAGATCGCCGCGATCGAGCAGGCCGGCGCCGACTGGATCCACGTCGACGTCATGGACGGCCGGTTCGTGCCGAACCTGACGTTCGGCCCGCCGGTCATCTCCGCCGTGCGGGGAGCGACGAAGCTTCCCTTCGACGTGCATCTGATGATCGAGCAGCCGGAGCGCAGCATCGCCGATTACGCGGCGGCCGGCGCGGACCGCATCACCGTGCATCTCGAGGCTTGCACGCATCTGCACCGCACGCTGCATCAGATCAAGGAGCTCGGGCTTCCGGCCGGAGTCGCGATCAATCCGGGGACGCCGATCAGCCTGCTGGAGCCGGTGCTGGAGGATGTCGACCTCGTGCTCGTCATGACGGTCAATCCCGGCTTCGGCGGCCAGTCGTTCATCCCGTACTCGCTGCAGAAGCTGCGCGACCTGCGCTCGCGGCTGCACGAGCGCGGCCTGAGCGGCGTCTCCGTCCAGGTGGACGGAGGCATCAATCCGTCGACCTCGGCGCTCGTGCGCGAGGCCGGCGCGAACGTGCTCGTCGCCGGCAGCTTCGTCTTCGGCCATCAGTCGCCTGCCGCGGCGATCGCCGCGCTGAGGTAGGCCGGATGAGAGAGAGGCTGAAAACCATCGCGGTCGTCGCCGGCTACGCGCTGCTCGGCGGAGCGCTGCTGGCGATGTTCGTGCTCGTCCAGAGCATGCTCCGCTTCGTCTTCTCGCTGATCGCGCTTTGGCTCGGCGTGCGCTTCTTCCGCAGCCACGAATCGCTCTGGCGCCGCATCGGCTTTGTCGTTTCCGCGCTCGTTTTCTTCTTCCTGATCGTGCTGTTCGTCACGATGGTGATGTTCATCCGCGACGGCATGCCGACCGCGCCCTAGCGGCTTCACGGCCGGGACGAGGCAGCGGAGCGCCGGCATGCGGCGCCTTCTCGCCGGCAACTTGGGCTCGGCCCCCGGAATAGGACATCGCGGGTCCGCATAGGATGGTTACATGAACCTAGGTTCTTGTAGCCTTTTTTGCTTTCGAGGGAATGGGCCCGTGCGGCCTGAAACGGGGATGAACATGCAGGCCCGGCAGTGCTGCCCGTCAACGATCAGCGATCTCGAGGAGGGATGAAGCATGAAGTTCTATACGATCAAGCTGCCGAAGTTTTTGGGCGGATTCGTCAAGGCGATCCTGAACACCTTCCAGAAAAGCTGAGCGATGGCGACTGCGGCTGCCGGCCGCCCGACTTTCGATCCCGAGCGTCAGAGAGCGCCGCGCCGGCACGGCGCACGCTCTTTTTCGCGTGCCGCGGCAGGGGCAAGCCGCGGCAGGGCGAAAAAAAACAGCGTTCCTGCCGTCTGGTGAACGGCGGAACGCTGTTTTTGCGGTTATACACGAGTGACTTTGCCGGATTTCAGTGCGCGGGTGCTGACCCAAACGCGTTTTGGCTTGCCGTCGACCAGAATGCGGACCTTCTGAACGTTGACGCCCCAAGTGCGGCGGTTGCGGTTATTCGCGTGGGAAACATGGTTTCCTGTGCCGGGTGCCTTACCCGTAACGAAGCATTTGCGAGACATGCAGTACACCTCCTTTGCAGCTTGCAGGTTGCAAGTACGAAACCGAAGGATTCCGTAGGCAAACATACTTGGTTATCTTATCATAGAACGTCCGTCTCATCAACCATCGTTTGGCAGGAGACGCGGGCGGGAAAACGGCGCAAATACGCGAAAACGGAAGAGAACGGCGTTTCAGACTTCATAAACGGCTCCGTTTATAGTACAATGAAGGTCAGTCCCGGCCAAATCGGGGCTTTGGGCGCAGTCGGCATCAGCCGAACGGCCCGCAGAGAAGGAGCGTGTGACCGGCCATGCCTATGCAGCTTGCCAACGAATTAGGTAAAATCAACGTAACAGACGATGTAATCGCCGTCATCGCGGGCTCGGCGGCGCTGGAATGCTACGGCCTTGTCGGCATGGCATCCCGCAAGCAGCTCAAGGACGGAATCGCCGAATTGCTGAAGCGGGACAACCTCTCGAGAGGCGTCGAGGTGCGGCGCGAGAACGAGGAGACGCATATCGACCTGCACATCATCGTCGGCTACGGCACCCGGATTTCCGAGGTTGCCCACAACATCCAGACCAAGGTCAAATACGTACTGAATGAAGTGATCGGCCTGAAGGTCGACCATGTCCATATTTTTGTCCAGGGCGTGCGGGTCATCCGTTAGTCAGGAAGGGGAAATTTTGCTTGGGAAAGCGCTTTATTAATGGTTCGGACTTCGCCGGTATGGCTTTGCTCGGTGCGGAGAAGCTGCAGCGCGGCGCGGAGCGCGTCAACGCTCTGAATGTATTTCCCGTTCCGGACGGCGATACGGGAACGAACATGAACTTAACGATGGCCTCGGGGGTGCGCGAGCTGCAGAGCAAGCGCTCGGACTCGGTCGGCCGTACGGCGGAGGCGCTGTCCAAGGGACTGCTGATGGGCGCTCGCGGCAACTCCGGCGTCATTCTGTCCCAGCTGTTCCGCGGCACGGCCAAGGCGCTGTCCGGACTCGACGAGGCCGACCCGAGCCAATTCGCGGCGGCGCTCCAGCAAGGCGTCGACATGGCCTACAAGGCCGTCGTCAAGCCGGTGGAGGGCACAATCCTCACCGTCGCGCGCGAGACGGCGCGGCATGCCCAGCAGGCCGCCCGCCGGGCGCCTGACATGGAGTCGCTGCTGCAGGAGGTGTACGCGGCGGCGAACGAATCGCTGCAGCGCACGCCGGAGCTGCTGCCGGTGCTCAAGCAGGTCGGCGTCGTCGACTCCGGAGGCCAGGGCCTCGTGCTCATTTACGAAGGCTTTCTCGAGTACCTCGCCGGCAGCCCGGCGGAGACGGGCGACACGGCGAGCGAGGCGGCTCCGGCGGAGTCGTTCCGCTACCTGGCGGACGCTCCGCGCGCCGCCGAGCCGGCCAGGCCGTCCATCCCTTCCGCGGGTGGCAATGCCCAGGCCCAGCTGTCGACGAGCGAGATCGAGTTCTTCTACGACATGGAGTTCTTCATCAAGCGCCGGCTCGCGCCTCCGGGAGCTCCGGCGTTCGACGAGGACGCGTTCCGGCGGGCGCTCGCCGTGGACGGGGACTCCATCATCGTGATCGCCGACGACGAGATCGTCAAGGTGCACGTGCATTCCCGCCGTCCCGGCGACGTGCTCAACCTGGCGTACCAGTACGGCGAGCTGACCGAGCTGCATATCCTCAACATGCGCGAGCAGCATCGGGAGATCGTCGGCGAGGAGATCGACTTCAGCGCTCTCGGCTCCGACCTCGCGCCGGATGAGGCGCTGGCCGTCGCCGAGGTGCTGACCGGCGCCTCGCCGCAGGGCATCGCCGAGGCCGCTTATGAATGGGCGCCGTACGGCATCGTCGCGGTCGCGATCGGCGACGGCATCTCCGGCATTTTCAGCGACAACAACGTCGACGTCGTCCTCTCGGGCGGCCAGACGATGAACCCGAGCACGGAGGACTTCCTCAAGGCGATCGACTCGCTGCCGGCGGAGCATATCTTCCTGCTGCCCAACAACGGCAACATCATTCTGGCGGCGGAGCAGGCGGCCGAGCTGTCCGAACGCTCCGTATCCGTCATCCCGACCCGCACGGTGCCCCAAGGGCTCGCCGCCGTGCTCGCCTTCAAGGAGAGCGAGACGCCGGAGCGCAATACGGCCCTCATGGCCGGCGCCGCGGAAGCGGTCCGCTCCGGCAGCGTCACCCAGGCGGTGCGCCAGACGGAGATCGACGGCGTCGAGGTGCAGGAGGGCGACTACATCGGCATCGTCGAAAAACGGATCGTCATCTCCGAGCCGGACCTCCAGGAAGCGTGCCGCGGCCTCATCGGCCAGCTGCTCGAGAACGGCGGAGACCTGCTGACGATCCTCACCGGCGAGGGCTCCGAGCCGTCCGGCACGGACGAGCTGGCGAGCTGGGTCTCCGAGACCTATCCGGACATCGAGCTTGAAGTGCATGAGGGCGGACAGCCTCTTTATCCGTATTTATTCGCCCTCGAATAATCGAAGCCGCGCCGCTGGAGCGGCATATCATTCCTTGCGTTCCCCGACAGCGGGACGCAGGGCCGTGGAGGTAGCCCTATGACTCAGGTTCGCATCGTAACCGACAGCACGTCGGATATTCCGGAGGAGATCCGAAGGGAGCTCGGCATCGAGATGGTGCCGCTGCAGGTCCTGTTCGGCACGGAAGCCTTTCTGGACTCGATCACGCTGAAGTCGGAGGCGTTCTACGACAAGCTGGTCGAATTCAGCGGCCTGCCGACGACCTCCCAGCCGTCGCCGGCCGACTTCATGGCCGTCTACGAGCGGCTGCTGGACGAGACGCCGGACGCGCCGATCCTCTCCATCCATCTGTCCTCGCAGTTCAGCGGCACGTACCAGTCGGCGCTGCTCGCGAGCACGATGCTCGAGCGCGAGGCGGACATCGCCGTGTTCGACTCCCGTTCGGCTTCCTGCGGCATCGGCATGCTCGTCATCCGCGCCGCGCAGATGGCCCGCGAGGGCAGCTCCAAGGACGAGATCCTGGCCGAGATCGAGCGCATGCGCAGCGAGACGGAGCTGTACTTCCTCGTCGACACGCTCGAATACCTCCAAAAAGGCGGACGGATCGGCAAGGCTTCCGCACTCATCGGCTCTATCCTAAATATCAAGCCGATCCTGACGATCGACCCTACCGGCGTGATCACGCCGGTAGACAAGGTGCGCGGCTCCAAAAAAGCGATCCAGCGCATCGTCGACATGCTTCGCGAGAAGTTCCCGCCGGAGCAGCCGGTCGCCGTTCACTTCGCCTGGACGCATCAGAGAGGCTCCGCTCTGGACCTGCAGGAGGCGATCACGTCGAGCTTCAACGTGCAGTCGACTTCCATCACGACGCTCGGTCCGGTCGTCGGCGCCCATGTCGGTCCCGGCACCGTCGCCGTGTTCATGCACCGCAAATGAATCCTCCATCTGCCCTGCCGGAATCCGTTCCGGCGAGGCAAATCAAAGGCGTGAGCGCTCCGAAGGAGCAGGAGCTTCACGCCTTTGGCATCTATACCGTGCTGGATCTGCTGAACTACTTCCCGTTCCGCTATGAGGACTACCGGCTGCGCTCGCTGGCCGAGGTCAAGGACGGGGAGAAGATCACGATCCAAGGCATCGTGCGCGGCCTGCCGATGGTCGCCCGCTTCGGCAAGGGCAAGACGCGCATCACCGCGAAGACGGAGGCGGACGGGCAGCTGATCACCGCCGTCTGGTTCAACCGCATGTTCATCAAGGACCAGCTGCAGCTCGGTCGGGAAATTACGCTGACCGGCAAGTGGGATGCGCGGCGCATGCAGATCACCGTCACCGATTCGGAGTTTCCGGACAAGGGAACGGCCAAGACCGGCACGCTGCAGCCGGTCTATTCCGTCGGCGGCACGATCACGCAATCGTGGATGCGCAAGACGATTCGCCAGGCGCTGGAGCAGTTCGGGCCGCTGCTGGAGGAGAACCTGCCGGAGCGGCTGCTGCGCAAATACCGCCTCATGCCGAGAAGCGAGGCGGTCTATCACATCCATCATCCCGACGATCCGAAGGACGGCCAGGGCGCGCGGCGGCGGCTCGTCTACGAGGAGCTGTTCCTGTTCCAGCTCAAGCTGCAGGCGTACCGCATGCTGAACCGGCGCAAGGCGGACGGCATCGTGCATCGCGTCGATCCGGAGATCATCCGGCAGTTCGCGGCCTCGCTGCCGTTCGAGCTGACCGATGCGCAGAAGAAGGTCATCAACGAGATTCTCGCCGACATGCGCCAGCCGTCGGCGATGAACCGGCTGCTGCAGGGCGACGTCGGCGCCGGCAAAACCGTCGTCGCCGCGATCGCGCTGCTCGCCGCCGTCAAGGCGGGCCATCAAGGCGCGCTCATGGTGCCGACCGAGATTTTAGCCGAGCAGCATATGCGCTCCTTGACGCGCCTGTACGAAGGGACGGGGCTGCAGACGGCGCTGCTGACAGGCAGCGTCAGCGACAAGAAGCGCCGGGACCTGCTCGCCGGCCTGCAGATGGGGCTGATCGACGTGCTCATCGGCACGCATGCGCTCATCCAGGACGATGTGGAATTCCGCTCGCTCGGCCTCGTCGTCACCGACGAGCAGCATCGCTTCGGCGTCAACCAGCGCAGCGTGCTGCGGCGCAAGGGGCCGAGCCCGGACGTGCTGACGATGACGGCGACGCCGATTCCGCGGACGCTGGCGATCACGGCGTTCGGCGACATGGACGTCTCGACGATCAAGGAGCGGCCGAAGGGGCGCATCCCGATCCAGACGTACTGGGTCAAGCACGGCATGATGGACCGCGTGTACGGCTTCATCCGGCGCGAGATCGACGGCGGCCGGCAGGCGTACGTCATCTGCCCGCTCATCGAGGAATCGGAGAAGCTCGACGTGCAGAACGCGATCGACCAGTTCGTGCAGCTGCAGCAGGCGTTTCCCGATCTGCGGATCGGGCTGCTGCACGGGCGCATGACGGCATCGGAAAAGGACGAGGTCATGGCGGCGTTCGCCGCGGCGGACGTGCAGGTGCTCGTCGCCACGACGGTCGTCGAGGTCGGCGTCGACGTGCCGAACGCGACGCTCATGATCATCATGGACGCGGAGCGCTTCGGGCTGTCGCAGCTGCATCAGCTGCGCGGCCGCGTCGGACGCGGCGCCCATGCGTCGTACTGCGTGCTCGTCGCGGATCCCAAGACGGAGACCGGCAAGGAGCGGATGGCGGTCATGCAGGAGACCGACGACGGCTTCGAGGTGGCCCGCCGCGATCTGGAGCTGCGCGGACCGGGAGATTTTTTCGGCACCAAGCAAAGCGGCATGCCGGACTTCAAGCTGGCCGACATGGCGGCGGACTTCGCCGTGCTGGAGGCGGCCCGCGAGGACGCGGCGGAGCTGGCCGCCGAGGACGGATTCTGGACGGAGGAGGAATATGCGCCGCTGCGCGCGATCCTCGCCAAGGATCCGATTTTCCAGGGCAGCCAGCTCGACTGAATCGGCATGGACGAATGCGGAGGAGGCAACTCCGGGCAGACGAGGGCATATAGTAACATCGGTGGTTAGGGGCGGAAGCCCGACCAAATCGATGGAGGTGCCCTGCTGCATGAGCTACGTCAAATACGGAATCCGGCCCGAATTCGTCGAACGCGTCAAGCTGAAGCTGAAAAACCCGGCCGTCAAGGAGCGGATCAAGCTGCTCGTGAACGGGCTGACCAAGTACGATCTCGCCGACCGCGCCAAAGTGCGCAAGCTCGTCAAGAGCGCGGCGAGCATCCTGCACGAGAAGCTGACGGACACGCAGGAGGAGCAGCTCGTGCAGTTCGTGCTCGGCCAGAAGATCGATCCGAACAATACGTTCCATCTCATCAAGCTGTGGGGCATGTTCCGCTGAACGGGCGGAGGCGCCTCGAACGCCAAGCGGCTCCGCCTTCGGGCGGAGCCGCTTTTATTTCTCTCGATTAGTTGGGCGCTTCGCGGCCGGCGACGAGGCTTCGGTCTTCGAATCGGGTCGAAAGGACGACCAGAGTCGAGGAGAAGCCGAAGGCGTGGCAAGTTTCCAGAAACGCTTCCAGCGACTCGCCCGTTTCGGTCATGACCTTCATCAAATAGTTGTACTCCCCGCTCGTCCGGTAGAGGTCGACGATCTCGGGGGCCGTATCGGCAAAAGCTTCGAAGTCCTTGCACGAAGCGGTCTTGAACAGGACGAACGCGGCCGCATGCTTGCCTAGCTTGGACGGCGACAGTTTGGCTCCGTACCCCGTGATCACTTCGCGCTCCTCCAGCTTGCGCAGTCTTTCGGTCACGGCAGGCTGCGACATCGCGATCATCCGGCCTATCTCCGAGACTGTGATCCTGGCATTGTCGTGCAGAATGGCCAAAATCTTGAAATCGATCGAATCCATGCTGAGCCACCTCGTTTTTATCGGGCAAGGGCCTGAACGTACGATAGAAATAAAGATTCAGCCCTCGAACTCCGTTGATTTCTTATTTCGATTGTAGTGCCGGTTCCGTAAACTGTCACTATCAACGAAAGAGGGAGTGAAGGACGATGGCGACACTTGAAACGAAGCAAGGCGCGCTCGAGTTCACGACGGGAGACGGCGTGCGGATCGCGTACCGGCTCGACGGATCGGTGGACAAGCCGGTGCTGCTGCTGGCGAACTCGATCGCGACTTCGATGGACATGTGGGAAGGGCAGGCTGCCCGGCTGAAGGAGCATTTCCGGCTGCTGCGCTATGATTATCGGGGGCATGGAGGCTCGGATACGCCTGCTGGCCCTTACTCGCTCGACCGATTGGGAAGGGATGCCGTCGAGCTGCTCGACGCGCTTCGGATCGATCGGGTCCATTTTCTGGGGCTGTCGCTCGGCGGCATCGTCGCGCAATGGGTGGCGATCCACGCGCCGGAGCGGATCGATCGGCTCATCCTGAGCAATACCGCCGCTCATCTCGGTTCGCCCGAGCTGTGGGAAGGCCTGATCGCGTCCGTGCTGAAGCCGGGCAGCATGCCTGAGACCGCGGAGTCGTTCATGAAGAACTGGTTCCCCTCGTCCATGCTGACGCCGGACAATCCGATCGTCAAGTCGTTCCGCGAGATGGTGCTCGCTACCCGTCCGCAGGGAATCGCGGGAAGCTGGGCTGCCATCCGCGACATGGACCTGCGCCGGACGGCCTCGCTCATCGACCGGCCGACGCTGGTCATCGCCGGCGAGCAGGATCCGGTGACGCTGCCCGAGCACGGAGAGCTGCTGGCCAAGACGATACCGGGCGCAGAGCTGCTTGTCCTGCCCTCCGCCCATCTGCCGAATGTGGAGATGGAATCCGCCTTCATCGAGGAGGTGACCGCGTTCCTGCGCCGCTTATAAGATTTGCTGATCGATCGGATCGGACATTCGGATTGGGAATTCCAGCTCCTCTGCGGTATCGTGGACAGCAGCAAGCAAGAGCGGGCTGGAGGCGAGGCGCATGGCGGGCAATGTCGGGAAAATAGCAGTCGGGCTCGAGAGGAGCGCAGGCGCACGGAGCGCGGCGGCGCGGATGCCAGCCGAGGCGAAGGCGGACGGCAGGGCGCGGATGCAGGCCGAGGCGAAGGCGGACGGATGGATGCGGATGCGGTTGGAGACGAAGGCATTTCGCCCGACGCGGAGGCAAGGCGCTGCCTGGCGGCGGCCTGGACTGCTGCCGGGGCTGTTCCTGACCGCGCTGCTGGCCGCCGCCGGCAGGATGCTCGGCGAGCTGCCGGGCCTCGGCGTGCTGGGACCGCTCGTGCTGGCCATCCTGCTCGGCATGGCCTACCGCGAATGGCTGGGAGGCGTGCCGCTGAGCGCGGCCGCCGGCATCGCCTTTTCCTCCAAGCAGCTGCTGCGCCTCGGCATCGTGCTGCTCGGCATGCGCCTCGACCTCGGGGACATCGTCGCGGCAGGTCCCGGCGTGCTGGCGATCGATGCGATCCATGTCGCGCTGACGATCCCGTTCGTCTGCTGGCTGGCGGGCAGGCTCGGAGCGGACCGCAGGCTCGCTCTGCTGACCGCCTGCGGCACGGCGATCTGCGGCGCCGCCGCTGTCGCGGCGATCTCGCCGCAGCTGAAGGCGAGGGGCGAGGAGACCGCTGTCGCGGCCGCGACGGTCGCCATCCTCGGCACGATCTTCACGATCGCGTACACGCTGCTGCAGCCGCTGCTGCAGCTCGCCCCGGCCGCTTACGGCGCCTGGGCCGGATCGACGCTGCACGAGGTCGCCCATGCGCTGGCGGCGGCGGAGCCGTTCGGCCAGGAGGCGCTGGACATGGCCGTGCTCGTGAAGCTGACGCGGGTCGCGATGCTCGTGCCGGCGGCGCTGCTGATCGGGCTGTGGGCGCAGCGCCGCGAGTCGCGGCGCGCCGCCGCGCAGGACGCTTCGGCTGGCGGCGGCGCAGGACGGACGCGCGTGGCGGCGCCGTGGTTCATCCTCGGCTTCCTGGCGATGAGCGGCGTCCATACGCTCGGCATCGTGCCGCAGGCGGCCGCGCAAGGCATGACGACGGCCGCCTACCTGCTGATCGCGATGGGGATGGCGGGCCTCGGGCTCGGCGTCGACTTCGCCACGTTCCGCCGGCTGGGCGGGCGCGTGTTCGCCGCCGGCCTGATCGGCTCGCTGCTGCTGGCCGCGCTCGGCTACGGCCTCGTCCGCTTGTTCGGACTGGGAGGATGAGCGGGCCGAAAGCCTGCCGTTTCGAAGCGGAACGAGATTCCGTCTCCGGAGCGGGCATGAGCCAGGAGAGCGCATCGGGCGTTTCGGCGAAACGTCCGATTTTCACGGTATCCTTTTCCAGCGGCCCCGGTTTATACTGGCTCTTGGAGGTGCTTTGCACAGATGACGACGCTTATTCAAGAGCATTCGCTCGTATTGTTCCAGGGAGACAGCATTACCGACGCGGGACGCGACCGCGGCGACGCGGCAAGCCTCGGCGCGGGCTACGCGCTTCTGGCGGCGGGCCGGTTCGGCAGCCTGCATGCGGAGAAGGGGGTGCGCTTCCTCAATCGGGGCATCGGAGGCGATCGGGTCGCTGACCTGCAGGAGCGCTGGGAGCGGGACTGCCTGGAGCTGCGTCCGGACTGGCTGTCGATCTACATCGGCATCAACGACACCTGGCGCCGGTACGACAGCGGCTCGCCGACGACCGCGCAGGCGTACAAGGACGGCTATCGCCGGCTGATCGAGCGGGCGCTCGAGGCTTCTTCGCCGCAGCTCGTGCTCGTCGAGCCGTTCGTGCTGCCCGTGAACGAAGGGCAGAAGGCGTGGCGGGAAGATCTCGATCCGAAAATCCAGGCCGTCCGCGAGCTGGCCGGCGAGTACAAGACGCTCTATGTGCCGCTGGACGGCTTGTTCGCGCAAGCGGCGGCTCGGACAGGTCCGGCCTATTGGGCTCCGGACGGCGTTCACCCGTCCGCGGCGGGCGCGGCGCTGATCGCCGAGGCTTGGCTGAAGGCGGTGCAGGCGATCTGACGGCGCCGGAGGGGAAGGGCGGATGGATCGATCTGCGGACCGGGCCTCGGGAGGAGCGGAACGCGCTGCTCGCCCGCTCGCTGTTCGATCCCGGCCGGGCCGCGGAGATCGCAGCCCGCTACGAAAGCGAGCCGGAGCTGGAGCTGGCCGGACGGATCGAGCAAGGAAGGCTCGTCGGACTGGCCGGGTGGCGGAGGGAGGCGGACGGCGGCGTCGAGCTGCGGCATCTGGCGGTGCTGCCCGAGGCGGAGCGCTGCGGCATCGGCCGCAGGCTCGTCCGGCATGCGCTCGAGCGCTCCGCGGCAGGCCGGCTCGTCGCCGAGACGGACGACGACGCCGTCGGCTTTTATCGGCGCATCGGCTGCACGGCGCGTCCGCTCGGCGAGCTCCATCCCGGCCGCGAGCGCTGGCGCTGCGAGCTGCGCCGCTACGGCAGCCGCGAGCCGGAGGCGGCCGACTTCGAGAAGATCGCAGGCTGGCCGCGCAGCCGGGCGGAAGCGTACTACATGTTCCCGAGCGGCGGCTGGCCGCTGCGGGCGGAGCGGCTGCAGGCGCGCGCCGCGGAGCGCCGGCTGCCGACGCTGATGCTGGACGCCTCTGGGACGCCGGCCGCCTACGCCAACGTGTACGAGGACGAGGGGCAATGGTGGATCGGCAACGTCATCGTGAATCCCGAGCTGCGGGGGCGAGGCGCCGCCGAGGCGCTGCTGCTGAAGCTGTGCCGGGACGCCGGGGAAAGGCTAGGCGCGGACGAGCTGCATCTCGTCTGCCATAGCCCGAATGCCAAGGCGCTGCTGCTTTACAGCGGACTGGGCTGGGAGCCGTACCGGATCCTGCGCAAGCTGGGTCCGGAGCTGGAGCCGCTGGCGGGCATCGCGATGAAAAAGCGGCTGGAATCCACCTATTCACACTATTCGGGTAGGAATATAAAAATATAGATTGACAGCTGCTGCATCGAGCGGTAGGATGAATGCAGAAAGACCAAATAAATAGCCCGGGAAACTTGGGAATAGGCCCGCCGGTCAAACCGGAGGTCCATGACAGCGTACAGGAGCTGTCGTGGGCCTTTTTGGCTTTTTTCCAGGCAGAAGGGCAACAGGAGGATGAAAAGGATGAGCGAGCAGCAGCAGGCAGAGCAGAGTGGAGCATGGGAAATCCGGCCGGTCACGCCGGCGACGGGAGCGGAAGTGAGCGGAGTGGTGCTGTCGGATCGGCTCGGCGAGGAGGATATCGTCCGGCTGCGCGAGGCGCTCGCGCGGCATAAGGTGCTGTTCTTCCGCGGCCAGGGCCATCTGGACGACGCCGCGCAGGAGGCGTTCGCCGCCCGGCTCGGGCAGCCGTTCGCCCATCCGACGGTCCCTTCCAAGGAAGGGACGGGCTACATCCTTGACGTCGACTCGCAGCATGGCGGCCGGGCGGACCAGTGGCATACGGACATCACGTTCCTCGATGCGTATCCGTCGGCGTCGATCCTGCGCGCGGTCGTCGTTCCGGAGGCCGGCGGCGACACCGTATGGGCGAATACGGCCGCAGCCTACGAGAGCCTTCCGCAGGAGCTGAAGGAGCTGGCCGAGCGGCTGTGGGCGGTGCACAGCAACGACTTCGACTATGCGGTGGCGGCTCAGCGCAAGGGCGTGCCGCTGGAGCAGGAGCGCGATTACCGCCAGGTGTTCGCGTCCACCGTCTACGAGACGGAGCATCCGCTCGTCCGCGTGCTGCCCGATACGGGCGAAAAGGCGCTCGTGCTCGGCAGCTTCGCCAAGCGCATCCTGAACGTATCCACCTCGGCGTCTCGGCAGCTGCTCGAGCTGTTCCAGGAGCATGTCGTGCGGCTGAACCATACGGTGCGCTGGCGCTGGGAGGAAGGCGACGTCGTCATCTGGGACAATCGCGCGACGCAGCATGTGGCGGTCAACGACTACGGCGAGCAGCGCCGCATCGTGCGCCGCGTGACGCTGGCGGGCGACGTGCCGGTCAGCGTGGAGGGCAAGCAGAGCCGCACCCGCACGGCGGGCGGTCCGCGGCCGCAGCTCGATCCGGCCGGCGCCTAGGACGGGAGCTGAGCGGGATCTCTCGGCAGGTCGACGGCTGAAGGCGCTCGCGAGCCGGAGGCGCGCGAACGACGAAGAAGCGCCTTCTCGCAAAAAGCAAAAGCTCCTTTCCCCGCTTGTCCGAGGGGAAAGGAGCTTTTGCTTTGCGATCCGCTTTGCGATTCGCGGCTGCTCCTGCCTTGGAACCGCCGAATCGGGCTTGGAACGGACAACCAGGGCATAAATGTGCCTTGGATCCGCCGAATCGGGCTAGGAACGGACAACCAAGGCATAAATGTGCCTTGGATTCGCCCGAATCGGGCTAGGAACGGACAACCAGGGCACAAATGTGCCTTGGATTCGCCGAATCGGGCCTGGAACGGACAACCAGGGCATAAATGTGCCTTGGATCCGCCGAATCGGGCTTGGAACGGACAACCAAGGCACAAATGTGCCTTGGATTCGCCCGAAATTGGGCTTGCAACGGACAACCAGGGCACAAATGTGCCTTGGATCCGCCGAATCGGACTGTCCTCCATGCAGTCGAGCTCAGTCGGACAGCGGCTCGATGCAGACCGGGCCTTGGCTGCGCACGCTGCCGACCTCGCGGCGGACCGGGTACGCGCGCATCTCCTCCGGCGGATAAGGGCGGAGCAGCGGCTGCAGCCGCTGCGGATCGCGCAGGCCGCGGTCGAGCCAGAGCGCCTCGTCCTCGGGACGCAGGATGACCGGCATCCGGTCATGGATCGGGCGCATCAGCTCGTTCGGCTCCGTCGTCAGCACGGTGCAGGTGGACAGCTTCTCGCCGGCCGGCGAGATCCATGTCTCGTACAGGCCGGCCATGGCGAACGGCGCGCCGCTCTTCAGCGTGACGCGCAGCGGCTGCTTGGCCCCGTCCTGCTGCTGCCATTCGTAAAAGCCGTCCGCCGGAATGAGGCAGCGCTTGCGCCGCAGCGCCTCGCGGAAGGCGGGCTTGGCGGCGGCCGTCTCGGAGCGGGCGTTCAGCATGCGGCTGCCGATCTTCGGATCGTCGGCCCACGGCGGCACGAGCCCCCACTTGAGCTCGCCGAGCCGATTTTTCTCCCCGTCATGAATGATCGCCAGCACCATCTGGGCCGGCGCGATATTGTACCTCGGCTCGTAGTCCCCCAGCCCCGCCTCGCCGATCAGGAAGCGCAGCATCAGCTCCTCGAGCGTGACGGTCAGCGTGTAGCGTCCGCACATCGTCTCCCGCTCCTTTCGCTCACTCTCGTTGCTCCTAGTATAGCGCATGCCCGTCCGGGGGTTAAGCGGCCTTCTTCCCGACTATACTTCTAACAGATCGTCAGAGCGGGAGGAAGAGAGTCATGGAGGCTGGATCGGGTTCGGAAAACGGGCAAGGAAGCGGCAGGCAGGAGCGGCCTTCCGCATCGGCAAAGGCTGCCCCGCCGCAGCGCCGCCGGCTGCTGGAGCTGCTGCTGCTGCCGGCGGCGCTGCCGGCGGCAGCCTATGCGTATGCCGCCGGCAAGCGTCGCAGCCGCAAGGCGGCCGCGGCGCTGGCGGCAGGCTCGCCGCCGCTCGCGCTGGCGGCGCCGGCCGTCGCGGAGCTGCGCGCCGCGTGGCGCAAGCTCGAGCGCGCCGCCGCCAAGGCTAAAGCCGCGGCAGCCGCGGCCGCTCCGGCGCCGAGCGCGCCTGCGGGCGGCAAGGCCGCCGCATGGGCGGGGCTGCCGAAGGCGAGCCCTGCCTGGAGCGCAGAGGCGGCGGCCGCCCTCGGCGCGCCGCCGGCGCTGCCGGCCGGCCCGGCCGGCGATGCCGCGCTCGTGCAGCGGCTGCGCGCGGAGACGGCGCGGCTCAATCGCAACAACGTGACGCGCACGGAGGCATACCGCGCGTTTTATTTGCGTCGGCCGGAGGTGCACTGGGCGCTGCTCGCGCATCTCGTCTCGCGCAACGGCGGCTGGAACATGTCCGATCTGCAGGGCGAGTGGCTGCCCCGGCTGCTCGACCTGCACAAGCGCCGCTGCACGTTCGGCATGCTGGAGCGGGCGAACGCGCTCATTTTCCACGACGCCTATCCGCAGCTGCTGCTCTATGAGGAATGCCGCCGCACGAGGCGCAATCTGCTGCATCTGCTGCCGCAGCTCGGCGTGTCCGCGTTCATGCGTCCCGTCTGGCAGCAGTTCCTGCGCACAGGCGACGCGGTGCCGCTGACGGTCGGCCTGATCGTCAACGAGCAGCATTTCATCGAGGAGCGGGTCGTGCAAAATCCGTATTATCGGCGAAAGGTGCTGAACACGTTCTTCTTCGGCATGCAGTCGGTGCTGCAGCTCAACCAGGTCCTGTTCCCGTACGGCAAGGACGAGGGCGGCGATCCGCTCGTCGCGGGACTCATCCTCGAGGACTTCTCCGACCTGGCCGAGCGCATCGAGTTCGGCAAGCGGCTGTATGCGATGCTGTTCGCGGTTCCGGGCGTCGCGAAAGGCGCCCTCGCCTTCGTCAAGGCGACGCGCCATACCGGATCGAGATCGGATTACGCGCCGGAGCTGTACGCGCCGGTACGGCACGGGGCTCCCGGCGCCGCCTACCGCGAGCGGCTGCGCGGCGGCAGGCTGCTGCCGGGAGCGGAGCCGCTGTACAGCCCGCCGCTGTCGGCCGCCTGGGCGGACCGGCCGGTGGACGACCCGGAGCCGGGCGACTGGTTCAAAGGGCCGGAGGACGTGCTGCCGTATTTCCGGGCGCTGCCGGTGCCGGATCGGTTCGAGCTGACGGCGGACTACCGCATCGCGCTCGGCAAGGTGGAGCTCGCCGTGCTGGCGGCCTCCGGCTCGGGCTTCGGACCGAAGCCGGGCTGACGGCCCGGCCCTGCGGCCCGCCCGGCGCGGCTGGTCTCAGCCAGCGGCCAAAAGCGATGTCGATGGCGTCCATGACGTCCGGCGAGGGCCGCTGCAGGCGCTTGCCGACGGCCTTTAGCTGCGAGACTATCCCCGGACGCGCGGACCCGGTCGACGGCGTCGCGTCGTCGGCTGCCTGCAGCCTGCAACCTCTTTCCCGCTCGGCTCGTCTGGTGGAAAATGCCAGAAGCGGCCTTTGCGCGGCCGCGACGAGGGGGAAACGGGATGAATCACGGCAAAGCATGGAGACGAGGACTGCTGGCGGCGCTGCCGCTGCTGGCGCTGGCTGCGGCCGGCCAGGGCTGCGGCGCGCCGGATCCGGAGCGGCAGGCGCAGGAAGCCGAACGGCAGGCGGAGGCCTCCGAGCGGCAGGCGAGGCAGCAGGAGGAAGCGCGGGAGGAGGCTGCGGCCAAGCTGGACGGGAGCTACGTGCAGGCGTCCAATCGGCTCGGACTGCAGTTGTACCGGCAGCTGGCGGAGGAGCGGCCGGACGGCAATCTGCTGCTGTCGCCGTGGAGCGTCGGCGAGGCGCTCGGCATGGCCTGGCAGGGCAGCCGCGCAGAGACGGCCGAGGAGATCCGGCAGGCGGGCGGCTGGGCGGCCTTTTCCCCGCAGGAGGCGGCCCGCCAGGCCGGAGGATGGCGCTCCTATCTGGAGCTGCCGTCGGACGGAGCCCGGCTGAGCGTCGCCAATTCGCTCTGGGTGCAGCAAGGCCGGGAGCCGCTGCCGTCCTACCGCAAGACGCTGGAAGCGGATTACGGAGCCGAGCTCGAGACGGCGGACTTCGCTGGCGGCGGCGCGGAAGCGGCGGAGCGCATGAACCGCTGGGTCGACCGGCATACCGAGGGCATGATCCCGCAAATCGTCGATTCGAGCGAGCCGCTTGATCCGGAGACGCTCGCCGTGCTGCTGAACACGGTTTATTTCAAGGGCGGCTGGCAGGACGAGTTCGATCCGGCGCGGACGGAGCAGGCCGCGTTCGCGATGGACGGCGGCGAGCGGCTCGATGTCGCGATGATGCAGCGGGGCGGCAGCTATCCGCACCTGCGGACGGAGCGCTTCGAGGCGGTGCGCCTGCCGTACGGGCTGAAGGGCGGATACCGGCTGCTGCTCGTCCTGCCGGCTCGCGGGCTCGGCGTGGATGACCTGCTGCCGGACCTGGAGCGCTACGAGGAGTGGCAGGACGAGCTGCAGGCCAAGGCCGGCAGCGTCGCGCTGCCGCGCTTCAAGGCCGCGGTCCGCAGCGTGCTGAACGAGCCGCTGCGGCAGCTCGGCATGCGGCAGGCGTTCGCGCCGGGCGCCGACTTCGGCGGCATGCTGGAGGGCAGCCCGGACCTCCAGCTCAGCCTCGTCCTGCAGCAGGTCGTGCTGGAGGTGAACGAGAAGGGGACGGAAGCGGCCGCGGCGACGCTGATGGCGGAAGGCGGCGCGGCGCCCCCGAGCGATCCGTTCGAATTCCGGGCGGACCGGCCGTTTTTCCTCGCGATCGAGGACGGGGTCTCGGGCGCCTGGCTGTTCCTCGGCCGGATCGGCCGGCCCGCGGACGGAGCGTAGCGGCGCAAAAAAGCCGAGCCCGCCAAGGGCGTCCGTACAGGCGGACGCGGCGTCCGGCGCATCGAATAGAGCATCCTTCCGCTAAGGATGTGAAACGATGCCTGTCCGTACACGCAGCGCCAGCCTGCATCCGCCTTGCCGCAGGCTGCGCGATCAAAAGAAAGCCGGGCGCTCCAACTGGAGCTCCGGCAACTGGAGCGGCTACGCGATCGAAGGATCGCGAGGCGCCTTCTCCAGCATTTCCGCCCGCTGGACCGTCCCGGTCGCGCGCCCGACGTCCCAATCCACTTATTCGTCGGCCTGGATCGGCATCGACGGCTACAGCAACAGCGATCTGATCCAGACCGGCACCGCCCACGACTATGTCGACGGCCGTGCAGAGTATTACGCCTGGTGGGAAATCCTGCCCGCCTCGGAGACGCGCATCCCGCATCCGGTCCGCCCCGGCGACGTCATGGCCGCCCGCATCGCCCGCGTGAGCCGCGGCCGCTGGTCGATCGCGCTGCGCAACGTCACGCGCGGCTGGACGTTCCGCACCGTCCAGACGTATCGCGGCCCGCAGCGCTCGGCCGAATGGATTGTCGAGGCGCCGCAGATCGGCGGAGACATCGCGACCTTCGCGCGCATCACGCCGCTGCCGTTCCGCCGCTGCCGGGTTGACGGCCGCAGTCCGGGCCTCAAGCTGTCCCAGCGCGGCGTCATGGTGCAGGGCCGCTATATCCGCGCGCTTCCTTCGCGGCCGAACGCCGCGGGCGACGGCTTCGTCGTGCGCAGCGTGCGGATCCGCACAAGCGAGTCCTGATGGAAGGGGCGCTTGCCGAGCTAACCGGCAAGCGCCCTTTTCGCGAGGGGGGCCGAAGCGCCTCGGCCGGGCGAAGCGGCGGCGATCCTTCGATAGAATACGCTTTCATTTTCTCGTTGACAAAATTCGGGACGCCGATTATGATCAGGGTGTGAAACGTTTAATCATAGACAAGTCAAAGCTGCAACATGTCTGTTTTGGTATCGGTGAAGGGGTCGTTGCTTCATG
Source organism: Paenibacillus sp. FSL W8-1187 (assembly GCF_037965485.1). Lineage (NCBI taxonomy): Bacteria > Bacillati > Bacillota > Bacilli > Caryophanales > Paenibacillaceae > Paenibacillus > Paenibacillus sp. FSL W8-1187. The sequence goes on along the minus strand of NZ_CP150181.1, from coordinate 3,236,930 downwards.
CGATGAAACGTTTAATCCAAAGAGCAAGGAGCTTCAAGCATGAGCGCCAGTCGCGTTACGATCAAGGATGTCGCCAAGCTGGCCCAAGTGTCCATCGCGACCGTATCCAACGTCATCAACGGCACGGGGCGCGTCTCCCCGGAAACCCAGCGCAAGGTGGAGCAGGCGATCGGCCAGCTCGACTTCGCGCCGAGCGCGTCGGCGCGCAACCTCAAGGACAAGAAATCGTCGCTGATCGCCGTCGTCGTCCCGCTGCTGGAGAAGGGCCGCTTGCAGGACAACCCGTTCTACTGGCATCTCGTCCGGGGCATCGAGGAGAGCGCGCGCGGCGTCAAGCTGCATGTCATCCTCGTCGGCATCGGCCCGGACGAGACGTTCTCGTTCGTGCGCGAGCAGCATCTGGACGGCCTGATCTTCGTCGGCGCGTTCGCCCGCACGGAGCTTGTGGAAAGCATGCTGCGCCTCGGGGTACCGTGCGTCTTCATGGACAGCCTCGTCGACGATCCGTCCTTCTACCAGGTCGCGCTCGACGACGAGCTCGGCGGCTACATCGGCACGAAGCATCTGCTGTCGCTCGGCCACGAGCGGATCGCGCTGCTGACCGGCGTGCTGCTCGAAGGCGGCGTCAACTACTGCCGCTGGCAGGGGTACCGGCGGGCGCTGGAGGAGGCGGGAGTGCCTTATCGGCCGGAGCTCGTCTACGAGGAGCCGACCTCCTCGCTCGGCGGCTACCGCGCCGCCTCGCGCATCGGGGCCAAGACGGGCGGCATCACCGCCGTATTCGCCCTGTCCGACATGGCGGCGATCGGCCTCGTCAAGGGGCTGCACGATCTCGGAATCGTCGTGCCCCGCGACATCTCGGTCGTCGGCTTCGACGATGACGAGCGGGCGCGCTATTGCATCCCCGCGCTGACGACGGTGCGCCAGGACATCGTAGAAAAAGGGCGGACCGCGGTCCGCCTGCTGACGGCCCAGCTGGAGCGGGAGCCGCTCGCGGAGCGGCGCGTGACGCTCGGCGTCGAGCTCGTGCCGCGCCAAAGCACGGCGCCGCCTTCCCGCTAGTCCCGGAGGGGCAGCGTCCAGGCCCGCGCTCCCGGCCGGCCTAGGACGGATGGATTCGAACCGGACCCGAACGATGAAAGGAGGTGGGGGGAACCGTTCGGGAACCCGGAGCTCGGAAGGAGCTCTTGTTCGACCATCCATTCTAGCGGGGAGTGTTGACGAGTGAAGGTATGGAAAAAATTGACGATCGCGGTGCTGGCAGGCGGCCTGTTGCTGCCGTCCGGAGCGATCCACCCGCCTAAAGCGGAAGCGCTTACGGCTTCCGGGGCGCTCAGCCCGGTCACGCCGAAGGACACGGTCTATCAGATCATTACGGACCGTTTCGTAGACGGCGATACGAGCAACAACAAGCCGGCGGGCTTCGACCCGACGCTGTTCGACGACGCGAACGGCGACGGGCGCGGCGACGGCAACGATCTCAAGCTGTATCAGGGCGGCGATTGGAAGGGCATCATCGACAAGATCCCCTATTTGAAAAACATGGGCGTCACGGCCGTCTGGATCTCCGCGCCTTACTCCAACCGCGATACCGCCATCAACGACTATCAGGCGGGCGGCGCCATCAACCGCTGGACGAGCTTCCACGGCTACCATGTGCGCAACTACTTCGCGACGAACAAGCATTTCGGCCTGATGAAGGACTTCGAGGGGCTGCGCGACGCGCTGCACGCCCAGGGCATCAAGCTCGTCATCGACTTCGTCACGAACCATACGAGCCGCTGGCAGAACCCGACAAGCGGCTACAGCGCCGAGGACGGCAAGCTGTACGAGCCGGACAAAAACGCAGCGGGCGCCTATCAGTTCAATGCCGCCGGCGACCTGCTCGACGCCAACGGCGACGGCAAGACGGACAACCTGCTCGCCGATCCGCACAACGACGTGAACGGCTGGTTCCACGGGCTCGGCGACCGCGGCGCCGACAGCTCCCGCTACGGCTTCCGCCACAAGGATCTCGGCTCGCTCGCCGACTTCTCGCAGGAGAACAGCGCGGTCATCGCCCATCTGGAAAAAGCGGCGACGTTCTGGAAGTCCAAGGGCGTCGACGGCTTCCGGCATGACGCGACGCTGCATATGAACCCGGCCTTCACGAAAGGGCTGAAAGACGCGATCGACTCCGCCTCCGGAGGTCCGATGACGCATTTCGGCGAATTCTTCATCTCGCGTCCCGATCCGAAGTACGACGAGTACCGGACGTTCCCGGACCGTACCGGCGTGAACAACCTCGACTTCGAGTATTTCCGCGCGTCGACCAACGCGTTCGGCAATTTCTCCGAGACGATGAGCAGCTTCGGCAACATGCTGCTGACGACGAGCGCGGACTACACCTACGAGAACCAGGCGGTGACGTTCCTCGACAACCACGACGTCACGCGCTTCCGCTACATCCAGCCGAACGACAAGCCGTACCATGCCGCGCTGGCGACGCTCATGACGAGCCGCGGCACGCCGAACATCTACTACGGCACGGAGCAGTACCTGTCGTCGGCGGACAGCAGCGACATCGCGGGCCGCGTGTTCATGGAGAAGGCCGCGTCGTTCAACCAGAACTCGACGGCGTACAAGGTCATCAAGAGCCTGTCGGCGCTGCGCCAGTCCAACGAGGCGGTCGCCTACGGCACGACGTCGGTGCTGTACAGCACGAACGACGTGCTCGTCTACCAGCGCCAGTTCTACGACAAGCAGGTCGTCGTCGCCGTGAACCGCCAGCCGAACTCGAGCTTCGTCGTGCCGGCGATCAACACGACGCTGCCTGCCGGCACCTATGCCGACACGCTTGGCGGACTGCTGTCCGGCGCTTCGGCCAGCGTGACGAACGTCTCCGGCCAGAACAAGATCGCCAGCTTCACGCTCGCCGGCGGCCAAGTGAACGTCTGGTCGTACAATCCTTCCCTCGGCACGACCGTGCCGCGCATCGGCGACGTCGTCTCGACCTCCGGCCGTCCGGGCAATACGGTCTACATCTACGGCACCGGACTCGGCGGCTCGCCGGTCGTGAAGTTCGGCACGGCGACGGCGACCGTCGTCAGCAGCAGCGATACGTTCATCGAAGCGGTCGTGCCAAGCGTAGCCGCAGGCCCGCAGACGATTACCGTGACCAAGGGCAGCAGCGTCAGCAATACGTTCGCCTATGAGGTGCTGACCGACGATCAGGTGCAGGTCATCTTCAAGGTGAACGCGACGACCACGCCGGGACAGAACATCCATCTTGTCGGCAGCATCGCGGAGCTCGGCAGCTGGGATGCGGCCAAGTCTACCGAAGCGATGATGAACCCGAACTATCCGGTCTGGTTCCTGCCGGTCAGCGTGCCGAAGGGCGCGACGTTCCAGTTCAAGTTCGTCAAAAAGGACGCGAGCGGCAATGTCGTCTGGGAAGGCGGATCGAACCGCACGTTCACCGCGCCGACATCCGGCTCGGCCGATACCGTCGTCTATACGTGGCAGTAGGCTTGTCCCGCGTGCAGGAGGGACAATTGAATCAAAAAAAGAGATATTCTGCGTAAAACAGAGGTATTAAGGGCAAAACAACGTAAACGAGCGATTATAGGCAGAAAACAAGCAGTGCAAACGATTTAACAAACCGGTTTTGCTGATGTATGATGGATGAGGTTAATGAATGAACCGCTTTCATGAAAGCGGACAAAACGCAAGTCAGGGGAAAGAAAGATCCGTTCGACAAGTTTCGCAAATTTGGCAAACGTTTGCGCGTTTTGGCGGATTTCGGTCTTTCTTTCCCTGATCGTGAAGCTGGAACATACGAAAGGGGTCAGGTTGAACATGAAAAAGGCTTATGTATGGACGATGGTCGCGGCGATGGCGCTCGTATCGGCATGCGGCAACAACGGCGGCAACGGAGGCAACTCGGCAGAGCCTGCGGCCAGCACCGCTCCGAGCCCGGCCGCGAACGCGGACGCCGGAGGCGCGGCAGCCGAGGAGCTCCAGCCGGAGGAAGGCGCTTCCCTGCTCGTCTGGGAGAGCAAGGAGGAGCGTCCGTTCGTCGAGGCGATCGCCAAGGAGTTCACCGAGAAGTACGGCGTTCAAGTGAAATTCGAGGAGCTGGGCGCGGGCGACCAGGTCAACAAGCTGATCAACGACGGTCCGGCCGGCCTCGGCGCCGACGTCGTGCTGTTCCCGCATGACAACCTCGGCAAGGCGGTATCCGCCGGCCTCGTGCTGCCGAACGACTACTACGAGGAAGAGACCAAAGCGGCCAGCTCCGAAATCGCGCTGAACGCCGTCACGTATGACGGCACGCTGTACGGCTACCCGCGCTCGGTCGAGACGTACGCGCTGTTCTACAACAAGAAGCTCGTGCCGACGCCTCCGAAGACGTTCGAGGAAGTCGAAGCCTTCGCCAAAACCTACAATGATCCGAAAGCGAACAAATTCGCCATCATGTGGGAAGTCGGCAACCTGTACTTCAACTATCCGTTCCTGTCCACCGGCGGCTACATCTACGGCGACAACGGCCAGAACAAGGAAGACATCGGCCTGAACAACGAAGGCGCGATCCAAGGCATGACGTACTACGGCACGCTCAAAGACAAGCTGCTGCCGCTGAACTCCGGCGACATCACGTATGACATCAAGAAGGGCCTGTTCATGAACGGCACGCTGGCGATGGACATTAACGGTCCGTGGACGATCGCCGACTACCGCAATGCCGGCATCGACTTCGGCGTCGCTCCGCTGCCGTCGATCAACGGCCAGCCGGCATCTTCCTTCTCCGGCGTCAAGGCTTGGTACGTCAACTCCTTCTCCAAGTACCCGAACGCGGCTCGCCTGTTCGCGCACTTCACGTCGACGAAGGAAGCCCAGCTCAAGAACTTCGAGATGACGGGCGCGCTGCCGGCCAACAAGGAAGCGGCGAACGATCCTTCCGTGCAGAGCAACGAGATCGTCAAAGGCTTCCTCGATCAGTTCAACCAATCGACTCCGATGCCTTCCATCCCGGAAATGGGCAACGTATGGAGCCCGGTCGGCGCCGCTCTGTCCGACGTATGGAACGAGGGCAAGGACGCCAAGACGGCGCTTGACAACGCCGTGCAGCAGATCAAAGACGCCAACAACGGAGCCGCTCCGAAGTAAGCTGGCGGAACGGAACAATCGACTGAGCAAGCCCGCCGGCCAGCGCAAGCTGCCGGCGGGCCCTGTTCATTCACATGGAGCCTAGATAGACAAGGGAGGGAGCCGGCAGGATGCGCCATCGTAGCCTCGCAGCTGTGCTGTCCACGCTCTTCATGGGCCTCGGACAGCTGTACAACCGCCAATACCTCAAGGGCCTGCTGCTAGCAGCCGTTGAAGCGCTGGCTATTTTCACGTTCTTGCCGAGTCTCGGCAAGGCGATCTGGGGCGTGTACACGCTCGGAGAGAAGACGCAAGGATTCGAAAAGGTCGGCAGGGTCACGGTCCGCGTCGAAGGGGACCACTCGATCTATCTGCTGATCAGCGGACTGATCACGCTGTTCCTGTTCGCGATTTTCCTCATCATCTATATCATGAATATCCGCGACGCCTACCGGACGGGAGCCGCCCGCGAAGCGGGAGCGAAGCCGGCCTCGTTCAAGCAGACGTTCGCTTATGTGACGGATAAGAAGTTCCCGCATCTCATGCTGGCGCTGCCGGCGGCCGGGGTGCTGTTCCTGACGATCATGCCGATCGTGTTCATGATCATGCTGGCGTTCACCAACTACGCCTCGCCGAACCATATCCCGCCGAAGTCGCTCGTCGACTGGGTCGGCTTCGGCACGTTCGCCAACCTGCTCACGCTCAAGACCTGGAGCGGCACGTTCGTCGGCGTCTTCACCTGGACGATCGTCTGGGCCGTCGTCGCGACGGTCACGACGTATTTCGGCGGCATCCTCGTCGCGCTGCTCATCGAGTCCAAGGGCGTGCGCTTCAAGAAGCTGTGGCGCACGATCTTCATCCTGCCGTATGCGATCCCGCAGCTCATCTCGCTGCTCGCCATGCGCAACCTGTTCAACGGCCAGTTCGGTCCGATCAACCAGTATCTCGGCTACTTCGGCCTCGGCAAGCTGCCGTGGCTGACCGATCCGCTCTGGGCCAAGGCGACGGTCATCCTCGTCAACATGTGGATCGGCATCCCGGTGACGATGGTGCTCATCCTCGGCATCCTGACGGCGATTCCGAAGGACATGTACGAGGCGGCGGACGTGGACGGAGCGACCGGCTTCCAGAAATTCCGCATCATCACGATGCCGTTCATCCTGTTCTCGACCGCGCCGATCCTCATCACGCAGTTCGCGGGCAACATCAACAACTTCAACGTCATCTTCCTGCTCACGAACGGCGATCCGGTCAACGGCAGCTACCAGTACGCCGGCAGCACCGACCTGCTCGTCACCTGGCTGTATAAGCTGACGCTCAACAACAGCCAGTTCAACATGGCCTCGGCCATCGGCATCATCATATTCCTGATCGTGGCGTCGTTCTCCATCTGGAACTACAGACGCACGCGGTCGTTCAAAGAGGAGGACATGATCCAATGAAAACGCGCTCGACGATCTTTCTCGTGCTTAAATACTTGCTGCTGATCGCGATCGCGGTCATTGCGATCTATCCGGCGCTCTGGATCCTGCTCTCCTCGTTCCGTCCCGGCACGTCGCTGTACAGCGAGACCTTGATTCCGGAAACGTTCACGATCGCGCACTACAAGGAGCTGTTCAACAACCCGAGCTTCCAGTACGGCCGCTGGTACCTGAATACGCTCAAGATCGCGACGCTGACCATGGTCTTCTCGACGATCCTGATCACGCTGAGCATGTACGCGCTGTCCCGCTTCCGCTTCCGCGGCCGGCAGAACATCCTCACGACGATGCTCGTGCTCGGCATGTTCCCGGGCTTCATGAGCATGATCGCGATCTTCATCTTCCTGCTGCAGCTCAACCTGCTCGACACGCACGCGGCGCTCATCCTCGTCTACTCGGCGGGCTCGGTGCTCGGCGGCTTCGTCGTCAAGGGCTTCTATGACACGATTCCGCGCAGCCTCGACGAGGCGGCCCGCATCGACGGGGCGACGCATCTGCAGGTGTTCCTGAAGATCATGCTGCCGCTGTCCAAGCCGATGCTCACCTACGTCGCGCTGACGACCTTCACCGGCGCGTGGGTGGACTTCATCTTCGCCCGGCTCGTGCTGCGCACGAAAGAGAACTGGACGCTCGCCGTCGGCATGTGGGATCTCGTCAACTCCTTCCAGAACAGCAACTTCACGCTGTTCGCCGCCGGCGCGGTGCTGATCGCCGTGCCGATCACGCTGCTGTTCTTCTTCCTGCAGCGCTTCCTCGTGCAGGGCATGATGTCCGGCGCGTCCAAGGGCTGATCCGGCCTGCCGGATCGGTTTGTGAAAGCCGCAAGGGGCCGCCTCCGGGAGCCGTTTCGACGGACCCGGGGGCGACCCCTTTTTCTTGTTCTCGGCCGCCGGCGGCTCCTTCGGGAGCGGCCGGCGGCTTTTTGAATCGCGGATTCCGCATCAACCAAGGCTTAAATGTGCCTTGGATTCGCTTTGCCTTTCGCCTTGGGGCGCATGGGGGCAGGAGCGGCGAGGAGCGCGGCCGATCCCGCGGCGCAGGGCATGGCGGTGCGGATCAGCTTCCGGCTTCGTCCAGCAGCGCCTTCAGCGCTCGCATCCCCGCGGTGATCTCCTCCGGCTCGAGATGGCCGTAGCCGAACAGCAGCTTGCTCTCGTGCCGGCCTTTCTGGAGGCAATGCTGCTCCAGCGGGACGATGCGGATGCCGCGCAGCAGCGCGAGCTCGCGGAACGTCTCGCCGAAGCGGCGTCCGGGGAATTCGACGGCGAGATGCAGCCCCGCCGCGTCGCCCCAGCAGCGCCAGCGGTCCCCGAACTGCTCGGACAGCGCCTCCAGCAGCGCCTGCCGGCGCTCGCGGTACAGGCGGCGCATGCGGGCGACGTGGCGGTCGAGCTTGCGGGCGGCGAGGAATTCGGCCAGCACCGCCTGGTCGAACGCCGGGTTCTGGACGTCGACATGCAGGCGGGCGTACGTCCAGCGGCTCTGGAGCGCGCGCGGCACGATCGCGTAGCCGATGCGCAGGGCGGGGAAGAGCGCCTTGCTGAACGTGCCGATGTAGACGACCCGCTCCGCGTCCATCGCGGCCAGCGGTGTCGCCGGATCGCCGTAGTAGCGGAACTCGCTGTCGTAGTCGTCCTCGAGGATGTAGCTGCCGCTCTCGCGCGCGAAGCGCAGCAGCTCCGCCCGCCGCGCGGCAGGCAGGATGCCGCCGAGCGGGAACTGGTGGGACGGCGTCACGTAGATCGGGCTGCCCGGGCGCCCTCCGAGCCGCGACGTGACCATGCCGTGCTCGTCCACGGGGATGCGCTTGGCGGCGTAGCCCTTTTCCAGAAAGACGCGGATCATCTCCGCATGGCACGGATCCTCGGTGATGAGATCGAGCCCCGGCTCGTACAGCAGGTCGGCGGCCAGATGCAGCGCGTGCGTCGCTCCCGCCGTGATGAACAGGTCGGAAGGATCGGCCTGCAGCCCCTTGCTGCGCAGCAGCCAGGCGGCGATCTCCTCGCGCAGCCGCGGCAGCCCTTGCGGGCCCGTATAGCCGAGCCACGGCTCCGGCATGTCGCGCATCGCCTTGGCGGCGAGCTGCTGCCACAAGTAGCGGGGGAACGTCCGCAGGTCCGGCTGCCCCGTGCGGAAGTCCGCCAGCAGCCGCGCGGGCGGAGGGGCGGGCGGACGCGGCGCTGACGCGGACCGAGGGTCCAGCCGCACGCCGTCGGCGATCCGCGTCGGCGCCCCCTGACGGCTGACTGCGTAGCCTTCCGCGAGCAGCATCTCGAACGCCTCGTTCACCGTATTGCGCGAGACGCCGAGCGCCTCCGCGAGCCGCCGCGTCGACGGCAGCTCCTCGCCGGCGGCGAGCGCTCCCGACCAGATCCGCTCCCGCAGCGCGGCGAACAGCTGGCGCTTCATCGGCATGTCGCCGTCCCGGTCCAGGCGGATTCCCCACATCGCCCTCATGCCCCCATTCCATTCTCTTGTCACTGGTCCGGCTGATACCGGGCCCGACTGGCTCTTTCATCATACCAGCTTCTGGACTAAGATGGCAGAAAAAGGAGGGGAAGCGCATGGATCGATCATCGAGAACAGGCCTGCTGCTGCTGCTCGCCTCGTTCAGCCTGGCCGGCAGCTCCGTCATCGCGGCGGCGCTGCTCGGCAGGCATCTGCAGCCGTTCACGCTGACGGCGGCGAGCCTGCTGCTGTCGCTGCTCTGCCTGCTGCCCGCGCTCGGACGCAGCGCGATCGCCTCGCTGCGCCGCCTGTCGCGAGGACAATGGCTGCAGCTGGCCGGACAGGCGGCGTTCGGCATCGTGCTGTTCCGCGTCTGCCTGCAGCTGGGCCTGGAGCGGACGAGTTCCGCGGAGGCGGGCATCATGATCGGCGCGACGCCCGCGCTGACCGTCGGAATCGCCTGGCTGCTGCTGCGCGAGCGCAGCGGTCCGGCGCGACTGGGCGGCGTGCTGGCGACCGTGCTCGGCGTCATGCTCATCCAGGGAGCGGCATCGGCCGGCGGAGGCGCGCTGACGGCGGCGCATCTGGCCGGCAATCTGTGGGTGCTCGGAGCCGCCGGGAGCGAAGCGCTGTTCAGCGTGCTGTCGCGCTGGACGGCGGCCGGCCGGGCCGGGGGGCGTGCGGCGGGAGGCTCGGAGGCGAGCGGGAGCGGGGCCGTAGGACGGCCGTCCGGGGCGGCGGAGGCGAGCGGCAGCGGGGACACGGGCGAGCCGTCCGGGGCGGCGGAGGCGAGCGGCAGCGGGGACACGGGCCGGTTGTCTGCAGAGGCGGCGGCGGGCAGCAGCGGGGACGCGGGCCGGTCGTCTGCAGAGGCGGCGAGCGGGAGCGGGGCCGTAGGACGGCCGTCTGCAGAGGCGGGGGCGGGTAGCAGCGGGGACGCGGGCGAGCCGTCCGGGGCGGCGGCGCAACCGGCCGAGGGCGCGGAGGCGCCGCTCCGTCCGGCGCTGCAGACGGCGCTCGTCGCCGGCATGGCGCTGCTGCTCAGCCTGCCGCTCGCCGCCTTCGAGCGGCCGCTCGGAGCATTCGCCGCGCTCGGCGCGACCGAGTGGCTGGCGCTTCTCTGGTACGGCCCGGTCGTGACGGCGGCGGCGTTCGGCCTGTGGTACGCCGGCATCCGGCGCTGCCCGGCGTCGACGGCGGCGGCCTGCTCCGGGATGATGCCGTTCAGCGCGCTGCTGCTGTCGGTGCTCGTGCTCGGCGAGCATGCCGGCTGGACGCAGTGGAGCGGCGGCTTGCTCGTCATGCTCGGCATGGCGCTGATCGGCCGCTCCCCCGGCTCTGCCGGCAAGCGGAGTCGAGGCGCGGGCAGCGCTTCGGCCGAGGCGCGCGGCGGGCAGCGCTTCCGATCCTTCCCGGCTGGAAGCGGGGATCCGGCGGAGGCGAGCATTTACAGCCGCCGGCGAACGAGGTAAGCTGGAAAAAACGTCCGATTTTAGGAGGGGAAGAGATGGATCGGAATGCGGATCAGGCCGAGGGACGGCCCGTCGGCCTTACGGCGGATGCGGGCTGGCAGATCGGCGTGCGCCGCACGCTCGGCGCTTCCGCCGAGCGCATCTGGCGGCATCTGACGGGGACAGAGGCAGGCCTCGCGCTGTGGCTCGGAGACGCGCGGCCTCGGGAGCTGGAGCCGGGAAGCGAGCTTGTCTCTTCGGAAGGCATCGAGAGCCGCTTCGTCGTCGTGAAGCCCGGGCGCCAGCTGCGGCTTCGCTGGCGGCTGCCGGAATGGGACGAGCCTTCGACGCTGCAGATCCGCTTGCTGCCCTCCGGCGAGGGCCGGACGGCGGTGAGCTTCCATCAGGAGCGGCTGGCCGGTCCCGCCGAGCGTGAGCTCATGAAGCGGCGCTGGGAGCAGGCGCTTGGCGCGCTCCGCGACGCCCTGGAGGACGGGCGGGCCGGAGACGGCGAATCGGGCTGACGGCCCGCCTGGCTCCCGCCGGAGCCAGACATGAAAGGAGGGGATCGGCCATGCTGCAATCGTTTCTGCCGGGAGACGGCACGCTGGAGCAGAAAGCGTTCGTGCGGGAAGAGACGGCTTTCAATCTGATCCACACCATCAGCGCGGCGCCGGAATCGAGGCGGCTGCGCTCGGGCGACGGACGGCTCGTGTTCGCCCAGTCGCCAGGCCGCAACGGCTGGCTCTGGCTGTCTCCGGAGCTCGAGCCGCCGGAGCGGGAGCGCCTGCTGGGCGAGCTGGACGAAGCGCTGGCGGACGAGCTGCTGCCAGGCGTATCCGGCTCGCCGGACGCGGCGCCAAGCTTCGCGGCGCGGCACGGGGAGCGCACGGGGAGGGGAACGCGGGTCGGCATGGTCATGGAAGCCTACGCGGCGCCGGCCCTCCTTCCGCCGACCGGCGTCTCCGGACGGATGCGCCTGTTCGGGGCGGACGAGCGGGGGCTCGCGGCGGAATTCCTCGCCGGCATGGTCCGCGACGTGTACGGCGAGCCGGCTGACGCCGCCGGCCAGCTGGCCACGGCCGACACGCTCATCCGCGCGGCCAAGCTCTACCTGTGGGAAGACGGCGGCGAGCCGTCCGCGATGGCGGGCTACGGCGGCGCCTCGCCGCGGCACGGGCGCATCAACGCCGTGTACACGCCCCCGGACCGCAGGCGCAGAGGCTACGGGAGCGCGCTCGTCGCCGGCGTTGCCGGCCGCATCGCTGGCCAAGGGCTCGTGCCGATGCTCTATGCCGACTGCGCCTATCCCGACTCCAACCGCGTCTACCGCCGCCTCGGCTTCGAGCCGGCGGGCGTGATCGCGGACATCAAATTTGCATGATGTCGACTACGAGGGCTGCTTGGACCTGCCAAGTGCAATAACGCTGGTTCCAGGCAGAACAGGACCTATTGCCAGTTCTATATTGTTGAAGCATGCGGTTGAAGCGGCTAAGGATTCATGATCGGCGGGTTAGGGCGTTTATTCAAAGCGCTGGCGCGAGCCAAGGAACCTTCGGCTCCCTCGTGGAGCCGAAGCGCCGGAGATCGTCGAATCAAGGAACCTTCGGCTCCCTCGTGGAGCCGAAGCGCCGGATAACGTCGAATCAAGGAACATTCGGTTCCCTCGTCGAGCCGAAGCGCCAGTGATCGTCGAATCAAGGAACATTCGGCTCCCTCGTGGAGCCGAAGCGCCGGGTGACGTCGAATCAAGGAACATTCAGCTCCCTCATGGAGCCGAAGCGCCGGATAACGTCGAATCAAGGAACCTTCGGCTCCCCCGTGAGCCGAAGCGCCGGATAACGTCGAATCAAGGAACCTTCGGCTCCCTCGTGGAGCCGAAGCGCCGGAGATCGTCGAATCAAGGAACATTCGGCTCCCTCGTGGAGCCGATAGCGCCTCGCCGCTCGCCGTCCGCGGCCCGTGCCTGTCCGCTCGCCTTGTCCGCCTTCGCTCACCCGCGCCCGGCTCGCTATCCCGCTTCCCGCTCTCGTTCGCCGTCCGCGGCCCGTGCCCGTCCGCTCGCCGTGTCCGCCTTCGCTCGCAGCGCCCGGCCCGCTTCCCGCTCTCGTCCGCCGTCCGCTCTTCGCCCGCCGCCCTTTCAGCCCGCAAGCCTCTGCAGAGGCTTGCGGGCTGCTTGCGCTTCCTTATTTTCCCTCTTGCATAGGGAACATACATTCGGTATATAATACGTTTAGAGCGAAATGCGAACATATATTCGATCAACGAGCAACAGGGCTCGCGGCCGGCTCTTCGCAGGCCCGATCCCTAGAGAGCAGGAGGTATGCCCGGTGGAGAGAGCGATCCTGCTGGCGGACTGCCAGTCGTTCTATGCCTCGGCGGAAAAGGCGGCGCATCCCGAATATCGCGACCAGCCGGTCGCCGTCGGCGATCCGTCGCGGAGGAGCGGCATCGTGCTGGCGGCGTGCCCGCTCGCCAAAGCGCGCGGCGTGACGACGGCCTCGCGGGTCGGAGAGGCGCTGACGCTTTGTCCGGAGCTGGTCGTCATCCGGCCGCGGATGCAGCGCTACATCGAGGTGTCGCTGTTCATCACGCAGATTTTCAAACGGTACACGGATCAGGTCGAGCCCTACAGCATCGACGAGCAGTTCCTCGACGTCACGGGCTCCGCGGCCTACTACGGCGGGCCGAGGCGGACGGCGCGCGACATCCAGAACCATATCCTGCTGTCGACGGGCATCAAGTCCCGGATCGGGATCGGCCCGACGAAGATTCTGGCCAAGATGGCCGCCGACAATTACGCCAAGAAGAGTCCGGAGGGCGTGTTCGAGCTGAGGCCGGAGACGCTGGACGCGACGCTGTGGACGCTGCCGGTGCATCAAATGTTCATGGTCGCCTCGCGGATGACCCGGCACTTCAACCGGATGGGGCTGACGACGATCGGCGACATCGCGCGGCTGGAGTTCCCGGAGTTCAAGCGGCGCATGCGGCTCGAGATGGGGCGGCAGAGCGACATCCAGGCCGGCTACTACTGGCAGACGGCGCGCGGCATCGACCCGAGCCCGGTCGTCTCCGGCATCCGCCACCAGCTGAAGTCCGTCGGCCACGGCAAGGCGCTGCGCTGGCGGATGTACCGCTGCCGGGCGGATATCGAGGTCGTGCTGCTCGAGCTCGTCCTCGAGGTGTGCCAGCGCATGCGGAGGCACGGCTGCATGGGAACGGTCGTCGCGGTGTCCGCGACGGAGACCGACGGCGAGCGGACGGGCGGCTTCAGCCGCCAGCTGACGCTGGGGCAGCCGACGTCGCTGACGCATGAGGTCGCCGCGGCGGCGCGCGAGCTGTTCGCGCGCCACTGGAGCGGCCTGCCGGTCGGGCGGCTGAGCGTGACCGTCTCGGGACTGACGGACGACGGCGTCATGCAGCTGACGCTGTTCGAGGACCGGGACCGGGCTTATCGCAAGGAGCAGACGATCGACCGCATCAAGGAACGGTTCGGAGCGGACGCCATCATGCGGGCGTCGTCGCTGCTGGAAGCGGGAGTGGCGCGCGAGCGCGCCGAACAGATTGGGGGGCATTACCGATGAGCAAGCTGGACGGCAACGAGCGCTGGAAGTCCAAGATGCTGCTGACCGAGCATGTGGAGCAGTATGACCGGAGCCAGGCGGGAGCGGAGGCCAAGGTGACGACGGCGGAGGAGCGCGTCATGATCCGCGACTCCATCCTCCTTCCCCATATGGCCGTCATGGTCGAGAAGAGCCTCGCCGAGCTCGAGCATTCCGGCAACATGCTGCGGCGGCTGTACGGCACCGCCGGCCAGCTCGTGCTGAACCGGATCATGCAGGACCAGTACGCGCTGCGCCGCGAGCTGAAGGCCCGCAACATCCGCATCGTCGCGGAGGAGCAGTCGTCCTCGATCGTCCATCATCGCTACTACTGCCGGGGCTACGAGGAGCACTTCGGCATGACCCGCGAGGTGATGCGCTCGGAGATCAGCTGGCGCCTGACCCGGTATGCGGCGGAGCTGGCCGAGCGGATGAAGGATGACGGCAAGAAAAAGCGAGGGACGGAGGGAGCCCCTTGACCGGGGCTGCTTGCGGCGGGGAAAAAAAGGGTTGCAAAGGCTTACATCTCCGCCTATAATGAGCTCACAGGTTTCCGAAACGTTTTGGAAAGATGAGGGGGGTACGTTTGACAACGATCAAAGACATCGCGAAGGCGGCAGGCGTATCCGTCACGACCGTATCCCGGGCGCTCAACGGCTATTACGACGTGAACGAAAAGACGAGGCAGAAAATCCAGGCGATCGCGGAGAAGCTGAGCTATCGGCCCAATGCCGTAGCCCGCAGCCTGGTGACGAAAAAGACGCGCACGATCGGCGTCATCCTGTCCGAGATCAACCGCGAGGGCGCGAAGGACTCGCTCGCATTCGAGACGCTGTGCGGCATCAACGACCGGGCGACGGAGCTGGACTACGACATCCTGCTGTTCAGCACCAGCTCCAAGAAGCAGAAGTCCAAGTCCTACGCCGACCTGTGCAAGGAGCGCAACGTAGACGGCGCGATCCTGTCGGGGCTGCGGCTGCATGATCCGTACCTGGAGGAGGTCGTGCACGATACCGACTTCCCGTGCGTGCTGATCGACATCCCGCTGGAAAGCCGCGAGGTCGGCCACGTGACGACCGACAACGTGAAGGGAGCGGCTGCGGCGGTCGGCCATCTGATCGGGCTGGGGCACCGGCGCATCGCGATGATCAACGGGCATGACGAGGCGGCGGTCAGCCGGGATCGGCTGGAGGGATACCGGCGGGCGCTGGAAGGGGCCGGCATTCCGTTCGATCCGCAGCTCGTCTACAACGGCGGCTTCCGCGAGGAGGGCGGCTTCGAGGCAATGTACGAGATCGGCTACAACCGTAAGGACGTCACCGCCGTCTTCTCGGCGAGCGACCTGATGGTGCTCGGGGCGCTGCGGGCGCTCGAGCGGATGGGACGCAAGGCGCCGGAGCAGATGTCGATCGTCGGCTACGACGACATCGCCATCGCCGCGCATTGCTCGCCGCCGCTCACGACGATCCGCCAGGACCGCTACGAGATGGGCTACCAGTCGGCGCAGCTGCTGATCGACATGCTGGAGCAGCGGGAGGTCGGCCGCAAGATCGTTCTTCATTCCGAGCTGGTCGTCCGCAAAAGCACGGCGCCTTGCAAGGAGTAACGGCTTCAAATGGAGATGCCGCCTGTGCGAGGCGGTTTCGTTTCCATCAAATCCGAAACGTTTTGGATAAAGCTGGAGCGGTACGAGCGCTCCTAGAAATGAAGGGCGGCATCATCCCGAGCGATGCGGCCGACGAAGGAGAATGAACATGAACTACCGGGTCCTGAAAGAAAACGATCTGTTCCTCCTGACGAATCTGGCGGGCGACGTCACGCCCGAGCAGACGGCGGGCGAGGAGCAGCTGACCGGATACGGCCTGTACCGGAGCGATACCCGCTTCTTGAGCCGGATGGAGCTGCTCGTCAACGGACGCAGGCCGATCGTGCTCGCCTCGGAGGCGGATCAGAACTACGCGGCGACGGTCGTGCTGACGAATCCGCATATGGAGGAGGACGGCAAGCTGATCTTGTGGCGCGAGTCGGTGGAGCTGCGGCGAGAGCGCTTCATTTACGGAGACGTGCTGTATGAGACCGTGCGGATGACGAATTTCAGCCCGCAGCCGCTGGACTTCGAGCTGGCGATCCGCTTCGAGGCCGACTTCACCGACATGTTCGTCGTGCGCGGCTTCATGGGCGGCAAGCTCGGCGTCGCGCATCCGCCGCAGGCCGCTCCCGGCGAGCTGCGCTTCGCCTATGACGGCTCCGACGGCATCGCCCGGGCGCTGCGCGTCGTCTGGGACGCCGCGGCGGCCGTCGCCGGCGCGGACGGCGTCCTGCGCCGGCCGGTGTCGCTCGCTCCGGGAGCGAGCGCCGAGCTGTCGCTGCGGCTGCTGCCTTCGCTGGCGGGGGTCGAGCCGTCGCCGCTGCGGCCGGCCGAGGCGCTGGCTCGGCTGGAGGCGGAGTACGCCGACTGGAGGGACGGCAGCTGCTCCGTCCGCAGCGACCGTCCGCTGCTCGACGCGCTCTACGAGCGGGGGCTGATGGATCTGCGCGTGCTGCTGAACGACGAGGGGCTCGGCCGCTTCCCGGTCGCCGGCTTGCCGTGGTACGCCGTGCTGTTCGGCCGCGACAGCCTCATCACGGCGCTGCAGCTGCTGCCGATCCGTCCGGAAACGGCGCTGGCGACGCTGCGCATGATGGCCCGCTGGCAAGGCGACCGCCACGACGCCTGGCGCGACGAGCAGCCCGGCAAGATCATGCACGAGCTGCGGCGCGGAGAGCTGGCCGCCACCGATCAGGTGCCGTTCTCTCCGTATTACGGCACGGTCGACGCGACGCCGCTGTTCCTGCTGCTGGCCGCCGAATACGTCCGCTGGACCGGCGAGGCCGAGGCGCTGCGCGAGCTGAAGCCGCATCTGGAGCGGGCGCTGCAATGGGTCGACGACAACGCCGCCCGCTACGGAGGCTTCGTCTCCTATCACAGCGAGTCGGCCAAGGGCATCGCCAATCAAGGCTGGAAGGACTCCGCCGATTCGATCGTGCACTGCGAGGGAGAGTACGCGGCGACGCCGATCGCCCTCGTCGAGGTGCAGGGCTACGTCTACCGCGCCAAGTCGCAGCTCGCCCGGCAGTTCGCCGGACTGAGCGAGGGACCGGGCGACGGATGGGACGAATGGGCCCGGCGGCTGGAGGCGGAGGCGGAGGCGCTGCGGCAGCGGTTCGAGGCGGCATTCTGGCTCGAGGACGAGTCGTACTACGCGATCGCACTCGACCGCGACGGGCGTCCGGTGCGGTCGGTCACCTCGAACCCGGGCCATGCGCTGTCATCCGGACTGTTCGCGCCGGAGCGGGCGGCAGCCGTCGCACGGCGGCTCGTCGCGCCGGATTTGTTCAGCGGCTACGGCATCCGCACGATGGCCGCCGGGCAGACCGGCTACAATCCGATGAGCTATCACGACGGCAGCGTCTGGCCCCATGACAATTCCATGTGCCTGCTCGGCTTGGCCGAGCAAGGCTTCGCGGCAGAAGCCGCGACCGTCGTCGAGGGGCTGCTCGCCTCTGCCGCCCATTTCGAAGGCGCGCGGCTGCCGGAGCTGTTTTGCGGCTACGGCCGCGACGCCGGCAAGCCGGTGCGCTATCCGGTCGCCTGCTCGCCGCAGGCGTGGGCGGCGGGCACGCCGCTCGTCATGCTGACGGCGATGCTGGGCCTTCGCCCCGACTGCGCAGACGGCGTCGTGACGCTGTCTCCGTCGCTGCCGGACGGCATGGACCGGCTGGAGGCGAAAGGAATCCGCATCGGCAAAGGACGGCTCGACGTGGAGGTGCGCCGCGAGAGGGACGGCTTCCGCGCCGTCGTCACCGCCAACACGACCGGGCTCGCCGTCCGCTGCGAGGCGGCGGCCGCGGCCCCGGTCTGAGCTCCGCGGACCGTTTAACCGAAGGTTTTTCAGGCTCCGCCGCCCTGGGCGGCGGCAGCCTTTGAAACACATACCGACACCATCCAAAAAAGGAGTGTTTTGGGCATGAGAAAAAGGGGAACAGCATTCACCGCGCTCGGATTGGCCGCTACGGTCGCTTTGTCCGGCTGCAGCGGAGGCAACAGCATCGGAGACACGGGAGCATCGACTCCGGCGCCAAGTGCAAGCGCTTCCGAGAACGGCTCGGCCGCGCCGAAGGCCGAGAACGTAACGCTTCGCATCGGCACCTGGGATGGCGGCGACGGCTTGAAGCAGCAGCAGCAGATCGCAGACAACTATATGAAGGAGCACCCGAACGTCAAAATCGCCATCGAGTCGGTGCCGGACCAATACGGCACGAAGCTGCTGACGCAAGTAGCCGCCGGCCAGGCGCCCGACGTGTTCCAGGTCGGCGACGGCGACGTGAAGATGTTCATGCAAAAAGGCGCGCTGGAGGATCTGACGCCGTATATCGGCGGCTCCTCGGGCATCGATCTGCAGGACTATTTTGAAAGCGTGCTCGACGTCGGCAAGCTCGGCGACCAGTACTACACGCTGCCGAAGGACTATTCCGACATCGCGGTCTACTACAACAAGAAGCTGTTCGACGAGGCGGGCGTCGCTTATCCGCAGGCGGGCTGGACGTGGGACGACTTTTATGCGACGGCGAAGCAGCTGACCGTCAAAAAGGGCGAAAAGACGACGCAGTGGGGGGCCAATCTGCCCGGCACGTGGCTGCGCGCGATTCTGCCGCTGATCCACAGCTACGGCGGCAGCGTCATCAGCCCCGACGGCAAGTCGTACGACGGCTATATGAACAGCGACGGCACCGTCAAGGCGCTCGAGCTGTACCAGGACATGTACCTGAAGGATAAGATCACGCCTTCCAGCACCGATTCGGCCGCCTTCCAGGGCGTCGACCTGTTCGCCGCCGGCAAGGTCGCGATGACGGTGACGGGACGCTGGCCGGTCGCGGAATACGAGAAAAATCCGGAGCTCGACTTCGGCGTCGCGCAAATGCCGGCCGGACCTGCGGGAGCGGCGAACACGATCTGCTACTCCGGCTACGGCCTCTATTCCAAGTCGGCGAACAAGGATGCGGCCTGGGACTACCTGAAGTACCTGACCGGCCCGCAAGGCCAGGAAATCATGGCGCAGTACGCGTTCACCGCCGTCAAGTCGACGACCGAGAAGCTCGGCCAGTCGTCCAACGAGCATCTGAAGCCGTTCCTCGACGACATCCCGAACATCAAGGAATTCCCGGAAAAGACGAGCGAGCACTTCAGCGCTTCGGGAGGCAAGGCGATGCAGACGGTGCTCGACAAAATGATGCTCGGCAAGCCGCTCGACATCAAGAGCGAGCTGGACGCCGCGGCCAAGCAGGCGACCGCCGATCTGGCGACGGCGCAGCAGCAGTAACGATCCGGCGGGAAGCCTCGAAGCGGCTTCCCGCCGCATTTCTCTCCGGCAGACCCGCCAACGGGCGGTCTACCGGTCGCAGCCTAGGAAAGAAGGTGTCTGTCCATGAAAACGCAACCCGCAAGCGAAGCTGGGAGCGGCAAGCGTACGAAGCGGCGGCTGACGCGCGCGGAGCGCAAGGAGGAGCTGGCGTTCTACGCGTTGACCGGGCCTTGGCTGATCGGCCTCGCCGTCTTTTTCGCCGTGCCGATGGCGGTCTCGCTCGGCATCAGCCTGACCCGCTGGGACATGCTGACGCCGGCCGAGTTCGTCGGCCTGCGCAACTACACCCAGGCGTTCACCGGCGATCCGCTGTTTTGGCAGTCGCTCAAGGTGACGACGCTGTACGCGCTGTTCTCGGTGCCGCTAGGCCTCGTCTTCTCGCTGCTGCTGTCGCTGCTGCTCAACCAGGCCGTACGCGGCATGCGCCTGTTCCGCACGATCTTCTACCTGCCGTCGGTCGTCAGCGGCGTCTCGGTCATGGTGCTGTGGATGTGGATCTTCAACCCGCAGATCGGACTCATCAACATGGTGCTCGGCGCGTTCGGCATCGAAGGCCCGGGCTGGATCTTCGACCCCGACTGGGCGCTGCCGTCGATGGTCATCATGAGCCTTTGGTCGTCGGTCGGCGGCAGCGTCATCATCTGGCTGGCCGGGCTCAAGGGCATTCCGTCGACGCTGTACGAGGCGGCGGAGCTGGACGGCGCCGGACCGCTGCAGAAGTTTTGGTGCGTCACCGTGCCGATGCTGACGCCGACGATCTTTTTCAACCTCGTCATGGGCATCATCGGGGCGATGCAGGCGTTCGGCGAAGCGTACGTCATGACCAAGGGCGGACCGATGAACTCGACGCTGTTCTTCAACTTCTACCTGTTCGACCACGCCTTCCAGAACTTCCGCATGGGCTACGCCTCCGCGCTTGCCTGGGTGCTGTTCGTGCTGATCCTCGGCCTGACGGCGCTCGTCGTCCGCTCATCCGCCGCCTGGGTCTATTACGAAGGAGAAAGGAGCTGAGCCGCCATGGCCAAAACGAATCCCATCCGCGCGCTGCTGCGGCAAGCGCCCGTCTATTTCCTGCTGGCGCTCGGCTCCCTCGTCATGCTCGTGCCGTTCGCCTGGATGCTGTCCACCTCGCTCAAGGAATCGTACCAGGTGTTCGCCTGGCCGCCGAAGTGGGTGCCGGATCCGATCCGCTGGAGCAACTACAAAACGACGTTCACCTCGCTGCCGTTCGGCACCTGGTTCAACAACACGCTTCTCATCACGTCGCTGTCGATCGTCGGCGCCGTCGTCTCCTGCATCGTCGTCTCGTACGGCTTCGCCCGCTTCCGCGCGCGCGGACGCAACGCGCTGTTCCTGCTGACGCTGGCGACGATGATGCTGCCGGACACGGTCACGATGATTCCGAAGTTCTATCTGTTCAGCGAGTTCGGCTGGATCAACACGTTTTATCCGCTCATCGTGCCGCTGTTTTTCGGCAAGGCCTACTTCATCTTTCTGCTTAGGCAGTTTTTCCTCTCCATCCCTGCCGACCTCGAGGAAGCGGCCAAGATCGACGGCGCGTCCACGTTCGGCATCCTGCTGCGGATCATCCTCCCTCTGACCGTTCCGGCCATCGTGACGATCGCGATTTTCCAGTTCAACGATTCCTGGAAAGATTTCATGCAGCCGATTTTGTATTTGAGCAAGCCGGACCTGTATACGCTCTCGCTCGGCATCAACTTCTTCAAGAGCCAGAACGACGTGCAGTGGAACTTCCTGATGGCCGCCTCGGTCGTCACGATGCTGCCTTCGCTCGTGTTTTATTTCATCGGACAGAAATACTTCGTCGAAAGCATCACGCTGACCGGCATGAAAGGATGAGATCGATCGTGGCTCCCGCGAACGCCCGCCCTGCCTCTCTGCGCTGGATGCTCGGCATCGGCTGCCTGTCGGCGTCGGCGCTCGGGCTGGAAATCGCGCTCACCCGCGTATTCGGCGTGCTGCTGCAATATCACTACGTCTCGCTCGTCGTCTCGCTCGCGGTGCTGGGCATCGGCATCGGCGGCTACGCGGCGCGGGCGCTGCCGGAGCGGCCCGGCTCGTCCGCCGCGGGAGCGGCGCTCGCGACCGGCCTCTACGCGGCGCTGCTGAGCTTCGCGCTTGCCCGCTACCCCTATGTCGGCCAGCTGCCGCTTTATGCGCTGGCGGCGTCCGTGCCGTTCGTGCTGTTCGGCTGGTGCATGGGCAAGGCGCTGTCGTCCGGAGCCGAGCCTCGCCGCCTGTATGCGGCCGACCTGCTCGGCGCCGCGCTCGGCGTCGCCGCCGCCTACGGCTTGCTGCAGCTGCTGGGCGGGCTGGCGGCGCTGTTCGCGCTGGCCGCGCCGGCATTCGCCGCGGCGCTGCTGCTGCCCGGCGGCAGGCCGGAGCGCAGGCCGGCGCAGCGCCGCTGGACGGCGGCGCTGCTGCTCGCGGCCGTGCCGCTGGTCGCCGCGGCAGGCGGGCCCGGCCTGTGGCAGATCAACTTCGCGGGACTGTCGGGGGCCGCTCCGGACAAAACGATCGTCGCCGCGCTGCGGCAGCCGGGAGCGGAGCTGGAGCGCTCCTACTGGGACGCGTTCGCGCGCGCCGACGTCGTCGGCGGCGCGGAAGCGGACCGCAAGACGGTATTCGTCGACGGCGGAGCGGGCAGCTACATGTACCGCTACGACGGGAACCTGCGCTCGGTCGCCTCTCTGGCCGGCGACATCGAGTTCCTGCCGTTCGCCGCCGGTCCGGCCGGCAAGACGGCAATCGTCGGCTCCGGCGGCGGGCGCGACATCCTGTACGCGCTGCTCGCCGGCGCGAAGTCGGTGACCGCGGTCGAGATGAGCGGCTCGCTCGTCCAGGCGATGCGCGAGGACGAGCAGTTCGGCCGAGCCCTGCTGGCCGAGCCCGGAGTCGAGGTCGTCGTCGGCGACGGGCGCAGCGTGCTGGAGCGCTCGGACGGCGGCTTCGACCTGATCGCGCTCGATTTGGTCTACTCCCAGGTCGGAGGGACGAACGGGCACGCGCTGAGCGAAAATTACGCGTTCACGCGGGAAGCGTTTCAAGCCTATATGCAGAAGCTGAACGAAAACGGCCGCTTGATCGTCGTCTCGCATCAGGGCATCGAGGGCGTACGCGCCTTTTATACGGCGCTTGCGGCGCATATGGAGCTGACCGGAGCGAAGCCGGCGGAGGCGGTGCGCCACGCCGCGCTGCTGCTCGCTTCGCCCGAATCGAAGTCGCCGGGGCTGGCGCTGACGGTGCTGCAGCGGCAGCCGCTGCAGCAGAAGCAGCTCGATACGCTGCTCGCGGGAGCGCAGGCGCTGAAGCTGCAGACGCTGTTCCTGCCGGGGAGCAGCGAGCAGCTGCTGAAGCCGCTCATCGACGGCGCCATGCCGTTCGATCGGTTTGTCGCCGACTCGGACTACAACGTCTATCCGACGGTCGACGACCGGCCGTTCTTCTACTTGCTGACGCCGGGACTGCCGGCATCGCTGCGGACGTGGCTGGCGGCCGTCGCGCTGCTCACCGCGCTGCTCGGCGTCTGGATCTGGAGGCGCGAGCGCGCGCTGTCCCGGGCGGCCGGTCCGTCCGGAGCGCGGGCGGACCAGGCGAGCCTGCTCGTCGCCGTGCTGGCCGGAGCCGGCTATATGCTGCTGCAGGCGGCGCTGATCCAAAAGGCGCTCAAATATGCCGGCAGTCCGGCGCTGGCGGCCGCGATCGTGCTGGCGGCGATGCTGGCCGGGGGCAGCCTCGGCAGCCGGCTCGCCGGGCGCCGCCTGCCGGAATCGGCGGCGGCGATCGGGGCGGCGCTGCTGATCGCCGCGCTGACCGCCGCCGAGGCGCTGTGGGGCGGCAGCCTGACGGCGCTGCCGGCCGCGGCCCGGCTCGGGGCGCTCGGGCTGGCGGGCGCGGCGATCGGCCTGCTGGCCGGCGTGCCGCTGCCGCAGCGCCTGGCCGTCGCCGAGCGGCGCCGGCCGGGCAGCTCGCCGCTGCTGTTCGCCGTCTCCGGCATCGCGGGGCTGTGGGGCTCCTGGCTCGGCGCCGCGCTGGCGCTGACGGCGGGCTTGCGCTGGACGCTGGCGGCCGCATGCCTATGCTACTTGCTGCTGCTTCCCGCCGCGCGCTTCGGGCGCGGGGAAGCGTCGAAAGCCAAGGAAAGGGGAGGGGCCCATGTCAACCGATAGAGACAACGAGCCGTTCGCGGGAGCGGAACGGACCGCGGGAGTAGAGCGGACCGAAGGGGCGGAACGGACCGCGGGAGCGGAGCGGCTGCGCGGGCTGCAGGCGAGCCGCCGCAATCGCGAGGGAGAGCCGCTCGATCTGTTCGTCGCGGCCGGAACGCGCAGCATGCTGATCGGCGCGCAGGACGGCGGCTTTCCCGATTTCGGCCATCATATTCCGGACGAGATGGGCGGGCTGTGGGCGCATCCGATCAAGCTGCTGGACGGCTTCTGGGTGCATGTGGCCGAAGCTGGCGCTGGCGGATCGGCCGGCGGCGAATGGCTGCAAAAGGCGGAGCAGTTCCGCAACTACGCTTATTTCAACGAGCATGTCTACACGCTGCCGGCGCTGGAGCTGGAGGCTGTCCGCTCGCAGTTTTGCCCCGACGGGCTGGCGGGACTGGTCGTAGAGCTCGAGCTGCGCGATCGCAGCGGCCGGAGCCGGGAGCTGGAAGTCGTGTTTCAGGCGCGCTCCGACCTGCGTCCCGTCTGGTTCAGCGAGCAGGCCGGCGTCGAGGACGCCCCGGATGAGGCGGCGGCGGTTCCCGGCATCGGCATCGCGGCTCGCGACACGGCTCATCCGTGGACCGTCGTATTCGGCGCGGAGACGGATGAGGCGGAGGCGGCGGTCGGGGACTACGGTCCGGACGCGCCGCGCACCGCCGGACCGGGAGCGGCGGGGCATGTGAAGCGGCGGATCGAGCTTGCCGCTGGAGGGACGGCGCGGCTGCGCTATTTCGTGGCGGGCTCGTCCGTCTCCGAGGAGGAGGCGCTCGCCTCGTTCCGTACGATCCGCGAGCGGCATGCCGAGCTGCGCGGCCAGAAGCGGCTTCGCTACGAGGAATACGCGGGGCGCACGACGGTCGAGCTGCCCGACGAGCGGCTGGTCGAGGCGTTCGATTGGGCGAAGGTCCATGCCGAGTGGCTGCATGTCGACGTTCCCGGCGTCGGCCGCGGACTGGCGGCGGGCATACCGGAGTATCCGTGGTGGTTCGGCTGCGACAACAGCTACGCCTTGCCGGCGCTGCTGACGATCGGCCGCCAGTCGCTCGCGATCGAGACGTCGGAGCTGATCCGCGAAGCCTCCGCCAAGGCGAACGGCAACGGGCGCATCCTGCACGAGCTGACGACGCTCGGCGTCGCGGCCCATCCGGGCAACGCGCAGGAAACGCCGCATTTCATCTCCTGCGTCTGGGAAATCTTCTGCTGGACCGGGGACCGGGCGTATTTGCAGCGCTCTTATCCGGCCGTCCGGGACGGGCTGGAATGGCTGTTCGCCGGCAAGGAGGAGACGGACGACCTGCTGCCTCTCGGCTACGGCATCATCGAGATCGAAGGCTTGAACGTGCGGCTCGTCGATACGGCGGTCTACGCCTGGAAGGCGCTGAAGGACGGCGCGGAGATGGCGGAGCTTGTCGGCGAAGGCGAGGAGGCGCGGCGCTGGAGGCGGCTGGCGGATCGGCTGGAGCGGCAGATCGACGAGGAGCTGTGGCTCGAGGAGGAAGGGCTGTACGCCGATGCCGTCGCGTCGGTCGGCGAGGTGCGCGAGCGGCTGCCGGTACATGTCGCCCGCGCCGACGCGATGGAGGCGCCGGCGGCCGCGCGCGAGCTCGAGCGGCTGCTGGCGTCGATCGAGGAGGCGCCCGCAGACGAGCGGCGTGCCTGGCTGTTCAAGAATTGGGTCGTCAACACCCCTCTTGAGGCGGGGCTCGCTCCGCGGGAGAAGGCGCTGCGGGCGCTGGACCGGCTGGCGGGCGAGGAGTTCTCCGGCCCGGACGGCATGTATCTGTCGGGCATGTACCGCACGCAGATGATGACGATCTCGACCGCCGTGCAGGCGGTGGCGGAAGCGCGCTACGGCCGGATGGACGAGGCGCTGCGCAATATGGGCAAGATCGCCGGCACGCTGGGCCGGCGTCTGCCGGGCTCGATCAGCGAGATGTCGCCGGACTACGGCTGCTTCGTCCAGGCGTGGACGGGCTACGGCCTGCACTACCCGCTCGTGCGCCAGTTCTTCGGCGTGACGCCGCGCGCCCATGAGCGGCGGGTCGAGCTGAGGCCCCGTCTGCCCGAAGCCTGGAAGGAGGCTTCGCTGGACCGGCTCCTGCTCGGCGGCGAGCAGGACGGCATCGAGCTGGCGATGGCCATCCGGCTCGGGGAGGACGGTGACGAATACCGCATCGAGCTGAGCGCTCCGGACTGGACGATGCAGCTCTCCTTGCCTTGCGGCGAGCGGGAGGAGGTCGAGGCCGCCGGGGCGGACTGCCGCATCGTCGGCCGCGCCGACGGCGAGCTGCGGCTGGAAGCCCGGGGCGGCACGCCGCTCACGGTGCGGCGGATCCGCCGGTCGGCAACGGGCGGCGCTTGAGCCCGGGCCGGTCCGGTTAGGGCCGGGTAGGGCCGGATAGGACTGGATTTGGCTTTGACAGGTCCGGATAGGCTGGATAGGCCTGGACAGGGCCGGACGGCGGTCGAACCAATCGAAGCGAGCGAACCGGAAGGAGGAAGCGGAGGATGAAGGCAAGAGGAGCAGACAGCGAGCCGGGCCGGCTGCTGTCGCGAAGCGCGCATCGGCTCGGTACGGGCATCGGCCTGTTCGGCGCAGAGAGCGACGCGGGAGAGGGGTTTCGCCTGACGGCCGGGGGAGCCGAGCTGACCGGCCTGTCTCCCCTGCTGCAGCCTCTCGGCACGGAGACGCGGCAGGAGGAGGGTCGCTGGCGGGAGTCGGCCCGGCTTGCCGGGGCGGGCCTCGATATCGTTTGCCATACGGTATTTTATGAGGGCGAAGCGGTGGCGGAGCGCTGGCTGGACATCCGCAACGCCGGCGATCAGCCGCTCCGGATCGAGCGGATCGAGCCGATGCGGCTGAGGCTGGAGGATGGCGAGTACATCGTCCATGCGTTTGACAGCGACTGGGGAGCGGAATTCGAGCCGCGCTCGGAAAAGCTGGATGTCGAGTTTATCGCGCAGACGCGCTGGGGACGCTCGTCGAAGGGCATGCATCCCTGGCTGACGCTGGAGCGCTCGGACGGCCGCCTGGTGCATCTGTCGCCGATCTGGTCCGGCAACTGGTCGGCCTCCTGCCGGCGGACGCCGAGCGGCATCGACGCCGGAGCCGGATTGAACGAGTGGGCGTTTTTCAAGACGCTTCAGCCGGGCGAGTCGATGCGGACGCCGTCCGTCGCGGTCGTCGCCGGGGAAGGGGGAGACTGGCATGCGCTCTCGCTGCCGCTGGCGCGGGTCGGACGCCGCCACTGGTACCCGGACAACGCGGTGAGCCGCGAGCTGCCCGCCGAGTGGAACCATTGGTGGAGCTACGAAGACACGCAGATCGACGCCGCGACGTTCAAGGCGAACGCGGCGGCCGCGGCGGAGCTCGGCTTCGGCGTCTGCACGCTCGACGCGGGCTGGTTCGGAAGCGAGGATGCGGAAGGCGGCTGGCACGAGCAGCGCGGCGATTGGGACAAGGTCAACCGCATGCGGTTTCCGGGTGGAGTGCGGGAGTGCGCGGACGAGGCTCGGCGGCTCGGGATGCGCTTCGGCCTGTGGTGCGAGATCGAAGGGCTGGGCCGGCACGCGGAGCTCGCGGGGCGCAGGCCGGACTTCCCGGCGCGGCGCGAGGGCGAGCCGCTCGGCTACGTCTGCCTCGGCAATCCGCAAGCGCGCGAGTGGGCGTTCGCCGAGCTAGACCGCCTCATCCGCGAGAGCGGCTGCGAATGGGTGAAGCTCGATTTCAACGTCGATCCGCTCGGGGGCTGCGACCGTACCGATCACGGGCATGGCGAGGGAGACGGGCTGTTCGAGCATGTGCGCGGCCTGTACGAGGTGCTGGAGCGGCTGCGCGCCGTCCATCCGGAGGTGCTGCTGGAAAACTGCTCCTCGGGCGGGCTGCGGCTCGATCTCGGCATGGCCCGCGTCACGCATCTGTCGTTTCTCAGCGATCCCGACTGGCCGGAGCACAGCTTGCAGGTGTTCTGGGGCGCCAGCACGTTCCTCGCGCCCGAGCGCGCGCTGCATTGGAGCTATTCGCACTGGCTCGGCGACTTCGCCAAGCAGCGCTTCGATCCGCAGGATCCGACGCTGTCGGAAGTCCGCTTCGACTACTATACGCGCATTGGCATGCTCGGCGCGTTCGGCGTCTCGCAAAAGCTGCCCGAGCTTCCGCGGCGGCTGGCGGAAAGGTTGGCCGTCCATGTCCGCGATTACCGCGAGCAGGTCAGCCGCTTCGTGCGCGAAGCGGATCTGTACCGGCTGACGGCGCAGCCGCTGCGCGATGGACGAGGCAGCCGCTGGGCGGCGTTCCAGTACGCGCTCGGCGAGGAGCATCTGCTGGCCGTCTTCCGCCTGGAAGGCGGCGAGGCGAGCCGAGTCGTCCGGCTCCGGGGCTTGCGGCCGGACGGAGCCTACGAGCTGCGGGAGCTCGGAGGGACGTCGGAGCCGCTCCTGCGGTCCGGAGCGTCGCTGCTGCAGGACGGGCTGGCGTTCGACGGCTGGGCGGAGGAGCAGTCGGCGCTGTACCGGCTGCGGCTGCTGCCGCCGGAGCAGCCGGAGGCGTCCGGCTAGCGTCCGCTGCCGCTGGAGGCGTCCGGCTGGCGGTCGCCGAGAGCCGCAGTCCGGGTTCCAGCCGTTGCAATCGTTGCAGTCGTCCCGTCTGGCCTTGCCTTCGCCTCGAGCGGCGGCAAGGTTTTTTTGGCGTTAAAGCGAGCCTATCTTCGCGGGCGGGTTAGGGGATGGAACGAACAAGGGGAGGCCTTGCCCCGTTTTTCGGGCTGCAGCCTTGGCATCGCGTGCCGGGGAGTCTGCAGCCCGATTTTTTTTCGTCAAAGGACTTCTGCACGGCCCCAGAGTCCGTCTCACCGTCCATTCGGTTAGACGAGGCGATGTCGATCCGGAGGAGAACACACTCGTCAGTGGTAAATGTACCGCTGCTGGAGCTGCTGACGCGCCCTGCGCGCGGAAAAACCGCGCGAAGCCAGCGCAGCGCGCGTCCTCCATATTCCCCCGGCAACGTTCGAAAAAGCGAGGAGCGAGCCGCAGCATGGAGCGGACATAATTTTCCTGTTCCTGGCCCAAAATAAGGACGACTTGGCAAAGGAGGGACAAGAGATGGAAAGCGGCGGCGGAAACAAGACGGCCAGATCCGGTCCGGGAGCGTCGGACGGAACCGGAGCGGGAAGCGGCGGCGCGCGGAGCGGCGCCGGCGATACAAGCGCCGCGGACCGGAGCGGCGGCGGAGCGGAGAAGCGGACGGGGGGCCCGCTGAAGGCGGCCCCTTCGCCCGGCCGGCGCAAAAGCGCGACGCCGCTCAGCGCGTCGCTGGCGGCGAACGCGCAGGCGATTCGCCGCCAATTCGGCGATTCCGCCGATCTGCGGCTGCGGATGACGGAATCGCCGGCTTTTCCGGGCGTCCGCCTCGCCGTGCTCTACCTGCAGGGCATCGTGGACGAGAACGGCATCCGCGAGAGCATTCTCGACAAGCTGCAATCGGCACCTCCGCCCGCGGAGGAAGGCCGCCGCGCAGACCGCGGCGGGCTGGCCGAGGCGACGGAGCGACTGCGCGCGGGCGTCATCACCGCCGGCCTGACCGAGCCGGTGGCGACGATCGAGAAGGCGCTCGACTCGCTGCTGCTCGGCTGCTGCCTCATCCTGATCGACGGCAGCGGCACGGCGCTCGCCGCCGACGCCGACGGGGGAGAGCGGCGCCCGGTCGGGGAGCCGATCTCGCAGACGGTCATCCGCGGGCCGCAGCAGGGCTTCACGGAGTCGATCGGCACGAATCTCGGCCAGCTGCGCCGCATCATCCGCTCGGAGCGGCTGATCGTGGAGTCGCGGCGCATCGGCCGCCAGACCTGCACGGAGGTGGCGCTCGTCTACCTCAAGGACACGGCCCGTCCGGAGCTGGTCGAGGAGGCGCGGCGCCGGCTGGCGGCGATCGACGTCGACGGCGTCATCGACAGCGGCTACCTCGAGGAGTATATCCAGGACAAGACGTTCACGTTTTTTCCGACGCTGCTCAATACGGAGCGGCCGGACCAGACGGCCGCCTACCTACTGGAGGGCCATGTGGCGATCCTCTCCGACGGAAGCCCGTTCGCGCTGCTCGCGCCGGTCACGCTGTACCGCTTCTTCCAGTCGCCGGAGGACTATTACCAGCGCTTCGACATCGCCAGCTTCCTGCGCCTCATACGCATGGGCGCCTTTCTGATTTCCCTGCACCTGCCGGCGCTGTACATTGCGATCACGACCTTCCATCAGGAAATGATGCCGACCAATCTGCTCATCAGCCTGTCCGCCCAGAGGGAGGGCGTTCCGTTCCCGGCGCTCGTGGAGGCGCTGCTGATGGAGCTGACGTTCGAGGTGCTGCGCGAGGCGGGCGTGCGCATGCCGAGGGCGATCGGACCGGCGATCTCGATCGTCGGCGCGCTCGTCATCGGCACGGCGACCGTGCAGGCGGGGCTCGTCTCCGCCGCGATGGTCATCATCGTCGCCTTCACGGCGATCTCGAGCTTCGTCGCGCCGCAGGTCAACATCGCGAACGCCGCCCGCCTGATGCGCTTCCTGTTCATGCTGAGCGCGGGCGTGCTCGGGTTCGTCGGCATCATCTCCCTGGACCTTATCCTCATCATCCACTTGGCGGGGCTGCATTCGTTCGGGATTCCGTACCTCGCGCCGATGGCGCCCTGGGTCAAAGGAAGCTGGCGGGATACGATCCTGCGCATGCCGCGCTGGAGCATGACGCTGCGTCCCGCGCTGGCCCGCAAAGGAAGCCGCAAGCGGCAGGCCGGCGGCAAGCCATGAGGCGGCTCGCGGCGCTCGCGCTGCTGCTCGCGCTGCTCCCGCTCGGCGCGGCGGGCTGCTGGGACCGGCAGGAGCTCAACGAGCTCGGCATCATCTCGGCGACCGGGGTAGACGTGACGGAGAGCGGGCGCTGGAAGCTCAGCTATCAGCTCGTCATCCCGAGCGCGATCTCGGCCCAGGGCTCGTATGTGGGCACGGGCCATGCGCCGGTCAATGTGTTCACGACCGAAGGCGACAGCTTCCGGGGCGCGGTGTCCAAGGCGACCCAGGAGATGTCGCGGCGGCTTTATTTCGCCCACAACCAGGTCGTCATCGTCGGCGAAGCGGCCGCCCGCAAGGGCATCGCCGAGCTGATCGAAGCTTACATGCGCAACGGCGACTCGCGCGAGACCGTCATGATGTTCGTCACGGAGGGCAGCGCGCGCTTGGTTCTCGAGCAGCTGCTGCCGATGGAGAAGATTTCCGGGGCGGGCATCGTCCGGCTCATCACGCAGGAGGAGAAGCAGGGAGGCAACTTCCGCCAGATGACGGTGTTCGACGTCGCGCAGGAGCTGCTCAGTCCGATCCGCACGACCGGCGTGCCGGGCATCGGACTGAGCGGATCGGACGAGCCGGTGGACACCGTGGATGCGGCCAAGATGACGCATACCGGCGCCAAGGTAAGGCTGCAGAAGCTCGGCGTCTTCAAGGAGGACCGGCTCGTCGGCTGGCTCTCCACGCATGAGACGCGCGGCCTCATGTGGGTCAAGGGAAAGGAACGGGAGACGACCGTCTCCTTCGGCTGTCCGGACGCCAGGCTGAAGCGCAACAGCATCCGCCTCAAGCAGGTCCGGACGCAGGTGATTCCGACGCGCAAGCCGGACGGGGGCTGGCTCATGCGGGTGAAGGCCGAGGCGGCCGGCACGCTGCTCGAGTACAACTGCAAGGGAGCGCTCGACAAGCCCGCCGACCTGCTGGAGCTGGAGCTGCGGATCGCGCAGGAGCTCAAGTCGGACATGGAGGACGGCATCAAGGCCTCGCAGAGGCTGGGGACGGACCTGACCGGCTTCGGCAACGAGCTGAGGCTCCGCTATCCGAAGGAATGGAAGGCGCTCGAGCAGGAATGGAACGACAGGCTGTTCCCGCAGCTCGAGACCCAGCTGGACGTCGCCGTATCGATCGTCCGGACCGGACGGAGCAACGGCTCCTATGAGCAGGCGGCCGAGGACAGCCGCGGGAAGGAGTGAGGGCGGCATGAGCAAGCCGGAAGGAATAAGCGCCGGGCAGATCGGGATCTTCCTGATCCTATTCTGCATCGGCAGCACGCCGATGTTCGAGCTCGGCATCGACGCGAGGCAGGATTCGTGGATCGCCCTCGGCGCCGCCGCGATCGCCGGCCTGGGCGTGCTGTGGGGCTACCGGACGCTGCAAAACCGGGCTCCGGAGGAAGATCTCGCCGGGCTGTTCAAGCTGCATTTCGGCCGGGCGATCGGCACGGCGCTCGGGCTGGCGATGGGCTTGCTGCTCGCCTACGAGTCGATGCGGAACGTCCGCGACTTCGGCGAGCTGACGAGCATGACGCTGCTGCCGGAAACGCCGATCTGGTGCGTCATGCTGCTTATTACGGGCATCGCGTTTTATACCGTCACCAAAGGGGTCGAGACGTTTTTCCGGATCACGCAGATTCTGCTGCCTGCGCACGCGGGCAGCTACGTGCTGCTGCTCGTGCTGCTGCTGGCCTCCGGGCGGATCGAGCCGGACCGGCTGCGGCCGATGCTGGAGAACGGCCTCGGTCCGGTGCTGGATACGGCGTTTCCCGACCTGCTCGCCTTTCCGTTCAGCCAGACGATCGTGCTGCTCGTCTATTGGAAATACGCCGCCGCCAGCAAGCGGGCGGGCGCGGCCAGCTACGGCGCCTACGCCGTCGTGGCTCTGTTCCTGGTCGCCGTCAACGCCGTCATCATGATGGTGCTCGGCCCGGCCATCGCCTCGATCAAGGCGCTGCCGACGCTGGAGGCGGTCGAGCTGATCCGGCTGGCCAGCTTCATCGAGCGGCTCGACATCCTCGTCACGCTGCTGCTCTACATCGGCCTGTACGTCAAGATCTCGGCCCTCTATCTGGCGTCCGCGCTGCTGCTGCGCTCCGCCTGCGGCTTGCCGCTGCCGGCCGGCGCCCTGATGATCGGACCGATCATCTACGGGGCGGCGTTCCTGGAGCCGACGAACACGTTCCATCTGTGGCTCGGTCTGGAGCTGTCGCTCAAGCTGACGCCGATCTACCAGCTGCTGCTCCCGGCGCTCATGCTCGTCATGGGCATCGGCTGGGTGAAGCGCAAGGCGGAGCGGCAGCGCGCGGAGGGAGGCCGAGCCGGCGCAGGCAAGACCGGCGCAGGCAAGGCCGGCGGAGCGGACGGAGCGAAGGGCGGAAGCCGAAGCGGCGGGGAGCCGCGATCCTCGTCTTGAGCCCGGTCCTTGGTTCGCAAGCGAAAAAGCCCTTGGACGCGTCCAAGGGCTTTTTTGGCGCTGCGCCGCCTCGGCCGGCCGCGCTGCCCGCGTCCGCGCACGGAAAACGGACGCGAACGGCGGCGGGCCGGGCAGGGGCAGGGGCGCCATGCGGCGGATCACGCCATGCGGCGGATCAGCGCTTGAGGCCGTTCGCCTCGCGCACGAGCGAGAAATACGGATCGGCGAGGACCGCCTCGAATTCCGGTCCGAGGGAGCCGTTCAGGGCGGCGACGTCCGTCGGCGTCAAGCTCCAGGCGAGCAGGCCGAGCGAGACGAAGAGCGGCGACTTGCCGTCCCAGCCTGCCTTGGCCGCGGCGAGGACCCGCTTCCCGTCGTCGACCGTGCCGATGCCTTGGATCGTCGAGATCGGCAGCTTGTTTTGGGCGATCTCGACGCCGAACCGGTCCTCCCAGCTGAGGAACAGGCCGGGAGCATCGTACTCGTCGGCATAGGCGCTCGCCTTGGCGGCGCTGAGCGGCACGTTGTCGCTGTCGATGCGGTTGAGCACGTAGGGAATCGTCATGCCGGTCTTTTTCAGATACGGATACGTCTGCTTCAGGAAGGACGCGAACGTGCTGTCCGGCCAGGCTTCGGGATAGAAGTAGCCGGCTCCGGAAGGACCGGAGACGAGCTGGTCGTTCGGCGTCGCCGTCTTCAGGTAATACTGGAGCATCGCCGGCGCGCCGTCCAGCAGCAGCGGGCTTGACGTCCAGTTGATCGGCACCTGGCCGCGCGCGGGATCGTCCCAAAGGACGCGCATCCGGTGCTGGTTGTACTGGAAGTTGTCGCCTTCGCTGAACGTATAGCTGACGTAGATCTTGTTCTGGAGCTTCGGCGCCTTGGCGGGCTTGAGCGGCGCGCCGATCGGGCGCTCGCCGGAGAAGACGGTCAGGTTGCTGAACCAGTCGGCGGCGAGCACGTAGACGCTATGCCGCGAAGCGATCTCCACGCCGCTGAACTCTCCGGCCGTATCGTTGCTGAACCAGCCGAGGTAGGGCGTGCCGGGGGCGGTATCCGCGAGAATGCGCTCGAACAGCTCCCGCTCCCGGGGGAGGTTCGGGTCGAGCCAGAACACCATCGCCTTGTTGGCGACGGCATAGTCCCGCAGGTAGCCGTACGGCTCCTTCTGCTCGGACGTGGGCGGCTGCGCGCTGCCGGCGCTGACCTTGAACTGGTTCCACATCTCGACGGCGGCGGTCAGCTTTTTGGCGCCTGCGGGCGGCGTGAAGCGGTAGACGAAGTAGCGTCCGTTGTCGGCGAAGCGGTGGCCGCCGCTGCCTTCCGATGCTTGCGACTGCTGGGCGTCGTACAGATAAGGCTGCTCCTGCGGAGTGCCGGCGACGAAGCGGGCGATCTCCTGCCCGTCGGCCTGGACCGCCACCTCATGGACGGCAGGGCCCCAGCCGTCCTGCGGGAAGGCGTCGTCGAAGCGCAGGTAGACCGATTCCTGGCCGAGGAACGGCGACAAATCCAGCTCGTACACCTTGCGGTTGGCCGCGTCCCGCTCCTGCGCCGTCTCCTCGGCGACCGTCTTGAACGAGGACGGGATGCCGCTCTCCGGCAGGCGGACGGACGTATCCGGGCTCAGTCCGACGAGCATGCGCCGCGTCGTCCGGCTCCACAGCTGCTCGTACTGCCAGGCGTAGGCGTCGAGACGGTCCTTGAAGCGTCCCCGCAGATCGTCCAGCACGGGGAAGGCATACGGCGGGGCGGTCAGCTTCTCGGCCAGCTCGGGGCTGGCGACGACGGCGCTTTTGATTCCGGCGAGCGTCGTGGCGACGTTGATCGAATCGGGCAGCTGCGGATCGTAGACGATGATTCCTTTGACGTCCTGCTTGAACTTGTCGAGAATCGACCATTCGCTGTCGCGGACCTTGTAGGGGACGTCCAGCTCGTTCAGCCAGGCGAACTTGCCCTCTTCCTTGTTCTCAAGCAGGTAAATGCGCGGCTCGCTGCGGTTGACGAGGCCCTGCAGCGTAGCGAAAAGCAGCTTGACGTCGCCCGGGGCGTCGTAGATGTCCGCGACCTCGAGCTGCTTGACCTTCGCGAAGCGGGGCAGCTGCTGCTGCGCGGGCCAGGAGATGGAGCCGGACGGCGGCTTGGCGGCTCCGGCCGCGGCATCCGCAGGGCCGGGCTCGGCGGACGCGCCGAGGCCGAACGATCCGAAGCAGGCAAGCGCGAGAGCGGCGGCGGTAAGCTTGCGTTTCATTAACAAAAGCACCTCTTTTTCTCAGAATGGCGAAACAAGGGCGGGATGTCGCGGCCGGCGAGGCCGCAAGCTTGCCTTCACCTCCTCGGCGGAGAATGGAGGACTGAAATCGCTTGCATTTATATTTAATATATTTTACATATATGATTCAAGGGCTTCGACAAATTCGGAGCGCAAAATGCATCGAAGGGCGCCCGGCCAGGACCATCGTCATACGAGAAAACGGCGCGGGATGCGGCTTTGAGCCCATGTCGCCGGAGGGCGGCGGTTGCTTCTCGAGGACTCAGCCTATATCATATATACAAATCTCGAACCGAAACTGGTGATGGAACGATGAGCTCGACCGAACGAACGCCGCTGTACCAGAAAATTCAAGACTACATCCGCGAGCGGATCGAAAGCGAAGGCCTCAAGGCCGGCGACCGCATCCCGACGGAAAAAGAGCTGATGGAGCAGTTCAACGTCAGCAAGATCACGGTCGTCAACGCCCTCTCGGGCCTCGCCAACGAAAGGTGGATCACCCGCGTGCCGGGGCGGGGCAGCTTCGTGAGCGACCGGACGGCAGGGGCCGCAGCCGCCGGCGCGCCCGCCGGCCTGGCGCCGCATGACGCCTCGCCGGCCGCAGCCCCGCGCGGGCGGACCGGGCTGATCGGGCTCGTCATGCCGTCCATCGACGACTATTTTGCGATCCGGCTCATCGACGGCGCCCGCAGGGCGCTCGAGCGGCGCGGCTACCGGAGCGTCATCCTGCTGTCCGGCGGCCAGCTGGAGCAGGAGAAGGAAGCGATCAAGACGCTGAAGGAGATCGGTGCCGAGGGGCTGCTCATCTTCCCCGTGGACGAGGAGCAGTACAACGAGGAGATCCTCGCGATGAAGTTCGCGGGCTTCCCGTTCGTGCTGATGGACCGCTACCTGCCCGGCGTGGAGACGAATTACATCGCCGCCGACGGGCGGCTCGGCACCTCGCTCGCCGTCGACCATCTGTGGGAGCTCGGCCACCGCGAGATCGCCATCTGCTCCGACTCGCCGATCCAGACCGTCACCGTGCAGGAGCGGATCGAAGGGTATATCGACGGCTTGCGGCGCAAGGGCGCGCTCATCAATCCCGCGCATATGATCAGCGGGTTCCGGGTGGACAGCCTCAAGGAAGCGGAGTCGCATCCGCTGTTCCGGTATATTCGCAACCGGATGGCGACCGCCTACATTACGCTGAACGGCCGCCTCGCCGTGCAGATCTACCAGATGGCGAAGCAGGCGGGGCTGCGCGTGCCGGAGGATCTGTCGATCGTCAGCTTCGACGATCCGACCTCGATCGTGGACGAGTTCAGCCTGTTCACCCATATCCGCCAATTCGAGTCCGACATGGGCGCGCAGGCCGCCGACAAGCTGCTGGAGGTCATCCAGGCGGGCGGCGGGGCGGGCGGACGCTACGCGAAGACGCTGCTCGAGCCCGAGCTGGTCGTCCGCCAGACGTCCGGACCGCCGCCTGCGGCGGACGCCGTTTAGCTTGATCAAGCGAGAAACGCCAGCCGGCTCCTCAGGGAGCCGGTTTTTTTGTGGTTTATAAAAATATATTGAACATATACAATGCATCGATTATAGTTGGGGGGAAGAAAGTGGAGCTTGAGGGCGGGCTCGCCAAAAAGGAGACGATGAACGCATGCCATATGAAGTCATCCGGCCTGAGCAGTTGAAGGGCGTGCTGGAGCGCCTGCAGGCGGGCATTTACGAGCCGATCGCCGAGCTGAGCGTATCGGCCTGGGTCACCCCGGAGCCGGTGCCCTATGGGGAGCGGCGCTCCGGACGGCCGCTGCGGCTGCAGCCCGGCGACCGCTGGGGCGAGCTGTGGGACTGCGCCTGGTTCCATTTTTCCGGACGCGTGCCCGAGCGCGCCAAGGACGCCAAGGTCGTGCTGCTGATCGACGTGAACGGCGAGCTGTGCCTCGTCGACGAGGAAGGCTCCCCGGTCCAGGGCCTGACCAACATCAATTCCGAGTTCGACTTCTCGCTCGGGCTCCCGGGTAAGCGGGTCGTGCTCGTGAGCGAGCGCGCG
The DNA here is from genome assembly GCF_037965485.1 of Paenibacillus sp. FSL W8-1187. Taxonomy (NCBI): domain Bacteria; kingdom Bacillati; phylum Bacillota; class Bacilli; order Caryophanales; family Paenibacillaceae; genus Paenibacillus; species Paenibacillus sp. FSL W8-1187. Next base: position 3,199,649 of record NZ_CP150181.1, on the reverse strand, counting down.
AGCGGCTCGGAGACGATCGACCTGTGGGCCGACGCGGGCTGCAACGATCTGTTCGGCCGATATCGCAGCGGTACGCTCAAGGAAGCGGTCGTGGCGACATGCCGGGAGGAGCTGCGGCAGCTGTACTACGACTTCGAGGTGCTGCTGGAGACGGCCGAGCGGCTGCCGGCCGGATCCGCGCGCAAGGAGCGGATTTTCCGGACGCTGCATGACGCCTCGCATCGGCTCGCGAGCCTGACGGACGAGCGGATCGCCGAGGCGCGCCGCATGCTGGCCGAGCTGCTGGCCAAGCGAGGCGGGGATCCCGTGCTGACGATCAGCGCGATCGGCCACGCGCATATCGACCTGGCCTGGCTGTGGCCGATCCGGGAGACGATCCGCAAGGGCGCGCGCACGTTCTCCACGGCGCTGCGGATGATGGAGCGCTACCCGGACTACGTGTTCGGCGCGAGCCAGCCGCAGCTGTACGATTGGATGAAGCGCCATTATCCGAAGCTGTACCGCGAGATCAAGGAACGCGTCGCCGAGGGGCGCTGGGAGCCGCAGGGGGCGATGTGGGTCGAGTCGGATACGAACGTGCCCGGAGGCGAGTCGCTCGTCCGCCAGCTGCTTTACGGCAAGCGGTATTTCCAGCAGGAGTTCGGGCAGGAGATGAAGTCGCTGTGGATGCCGGACGTGTTCGGCTATACGGCGAGCCTGCCGCAGCTGCTCAAAAAGGCCGGCGTCGACTACATGATGACCCAGAAGCTGAGCTGGAGCGTCTACAACAAGCATCCGCACCACACGTTCCACTGGGAGGGGATCGACGGCTCGCGCGTGCTGACGCATATGCCGCCGGAGGATACCTACAATAGTCCGGCGGCGCCGCGCTCGATCGTCAAGGCGGAGCAGGACTACCTCGACAAGGGCGTCTCGGACCGCGCGCTGATGCTGTTCGGCATCGGCGACGGCGGCGGCGGTCCCGGGGAGGAGCATCTGGAGCGGCTCGCCCGGGAGAAGGACCTGCTCGGCCTCAGTCCGGTGGAGCAGGAGTCGTCGTCGCGCTTTTTCGAGCGCCTTGCGGAAGGAGCGGAACGCTACGAGACGTGGCGCGGAGAGCTGTACCTGGAGAAGCATCAGGGCACGCTGACGAGCCAAGGGCGCAGCAAGCGCTACAACCGCAAGCTGGAGAAGGCGCTGCGCGAGCTGGAGTTCGCCGCCGCGCTGGCGGAGACGGCGGCAGGACGGCCGTACCCGGCCGCGGAGCTGGAGGCGGTGTGGAAGGAGGTGCTCCTTTACCAGTTCCACGACATCCTGCCCGGCTCCTCGATCAAGCGGGTGTACGACGAGTCGCTCGAGCGGTACGAGGCGCTGCTGCGGCAGGTCGAGCGGATGCTCGGCGAAGCCTACGCCGCGGCGGCGGCCGGCGCGGCCGGCACCGCCGTGTTCAACTCGCTTCCGTGGGAGCGGGAGGAGTGGCTGCGGATCGGCGGCCGCTGGCGGCGCGTGGCGGTGCCCGCGATGGGCTTCGCCGCGGTGGATGCGGCGGCCGGCACAGACGAGCCGGAGCCGGCCTTCCCCCGCCTGAAGGTGTCGGCCGAGGAGCGGACGATCGAGAACGGCCTGCTCAAGGTCGCGCTCGGCGCAAGCGGCGGCATCGTCTCGATCTTCGACAAGGAGGCGGGCCGGGAGCTCGTGCAGGCGGGCCGCGAGGCGAATGCGCTGCGCGTCTACGCCGACGACGGAGACGCCTGGGATTTCCGCCAGGACTACCGGGCGGGAGGCGGCGCGGAGCTGTCGCTGCTGCGGCTGGAGGCGTTCGCGGACGGGCCGGTGGCCGGCCTGATGCTCACCTGGGCGACCGGCGAGTCGACGCTGACCCAGCGGGTGGCGCTGACGGACGGCAGCCGCCGGCTCGACTTCGACACCAAGGTCGACTGGCGGGAGTCCGGCAAGATGCTGCGCGCCTCGTTCCCGCTGGCGATCAGGGCCGACCACGCCAGCTGCGACATCCAGTTCGGCTACCTGCGGCGGCCGACGCATCGCAACACGATGTGGGACTACGCCAAGGACGAGATCTGCGCGCATCAGTACGCGGACCTGTCCGAGCCGGACTACGGCGCGGCGCTGCTCAACGACTGCAAGTACGGGCATCGCGCGGAGGGCGGCGAGCTCGACCTCAACCTGCTGCGCAGCCCGTCCTACCCGGATCCCGAGGCCGACCGAGCCGAGCATGAGTTCCTCTACTCCCTCTATCCGCATCCCGGCGATCATGTGCAGGCGCAGGTATGCCGGCGCGGGTACGAGCTCAACGTGCCGCTGCGCCTCGTCGATCCGGCCTCTGCCGCAGCGGGATCAGCGGCGGCCGGCTGGCGTGAGGGCGCTTCGTTCCTGGAGCTGGACCATCCCCATGTGATGGCGGAGGCGGTCAAGCGGGCGGAGGACGGCGACGAGCTGGTCGTGCGGCTGTACGAGACGGCCGGCACGAGGCTGCGGACGAAGCTGCGGCCCGGCTTCCCGGTGTCCGCGGCGCGGCTCGCCGACCTGCTGGAGCGGGACGAGGAGCCGCTCGACCTCGGCGGCGGCGCGGTGGAGCTGGAGTTCGGCCCGTTCGAGGTCAAGACGCTCAAGCTGACGCGGAGCTGAGGCCAGGCTCCGAGCCAGGCGCCATCCGGAGAAGCGGCGCTTTCTGCATGCGGGAGGGCGCCGCCGCATCCGGCTTGATTTTCATCCGACAAGGAGGTCGAAGCCTATGAGGACGAACCCGCTCCTGAAGCGGATCTGGCGGCATCGCCTGCTCTATCTGTTCCTGCTGCCGGCGGTCGTCTGGTTTTTCCTGTTCTCCTACGTTCCTTTGTACGGCATCCAGATCGCGTTCCGCGATTTCCGCTTTTCCGGCGGCTTCACCGGCAGCCCCTGGGCCGGCCTGAAGTACTTCCGCCAGTTTTTCGATTATTATCAGTCCAGCCAGCTGATCCGCAACACGATACTCATCAGCGGCTTGAAGCTGACGATCGGCTTCGCGATGCCGATCGTGCTGGCGATCCTGCTCAACGAGATCCGGAACCTCAAGTTCAAGAAAACTTTGCAAACGCTTTCGTACCTCCCGTACTTCGTCTCCTGGGTCGTCGTCACCCTCATGCAGCGTCTGCTCACGCCTTACGGCGGACCGGTGAACGACCTGCTCGTCTCGTCGGGCCTGCTCAAGGACCCGATCCAGTTCCTCAACAATACGAGCTGGTTCTACCAGATCGTCATCGGCTCGGACATCTGGAAGAACATCGGCTGGAACTCCATCATCTACATGGCGGCGATCGCCGGCATCGACCAGCAGCTGTACGAGGCGGCGAAAATCGACGGAGCCGGGCGGTTCCGCCAGATGTGGCATGTGACGCTGCCGGGCGTGCGCAACATCGCCGTCATCCTGTTCATCCTCGCGGCGGGCAGCCTCATGAGCGCCGGCTACGAGCAGCTGCTGCTGCTGAACGGACCGGCGACCGCCGCGATCGGCAGCGTGCTCGACGTGCATGTCATCGGCGCCGGCATCGGCGAGGGGCGGCTCAGCTACGCGGCCGCAGTCGGCCTGTTCCAGAGCGCGATCGCGCTCGTCCTCATCCTCGCGGTCAACCGGATCGCCCGCAAGGTCAGCGACGTATCCCTTTTCTAACCCGAAAGGAGCATCCGCATGGGAAGGCGCAAGCTCTCGCTGTTCAGCGCGGCCAACTACACGCTGCTCGCGCTGTTCGGCTTCACGATGATCTATCCGTTCATCTACATCCTCGTCTACTCGCTGAACGACGGCAAGGACTCGATGCTCGGAGCGCTCTACTTCTACCCTCGGCAGTTCACGCTCGACAACTACGCCCAGATCTTCGACAACGCGAAAATCTGGCAGGCGTACAAGATCACGCTGCTGCGCACGGCGCTCGGCACGGCGCTGCATGTGGCGCTATGCACGCTGACCGCCTACGCGCTGTCCAAAAAGACGCTGCCGGGGCGGACGTTCTTCACCTTCTACATCTTCCTGCCGACGATTTTCAGCGCGGGCTTCATCCCTTACTTCATCACGCTTCAGAAGCTTCAGCTCATCAACAGCTTCTGGGTGTACGTCATTCCGATGCTGTTCAGCTTCTTCCACATCGTCATCATCCGCACGTTCCTGCAGGGCATCCCGGAGGAGCTGGAGGAGTCGGCGCGCATCGACGGCTACGGCGACTTCCAGATCTTCCTCAAGATCGTCCTGCCGCTGTCGGGGCCGGTGCTGGCGACGATCTCGCTGTTCATCGGCGTCGCCCACTGGAACGACTGGTTCACCGGAGCCTATTACGTCTCCGACAAGAGCCTCATTCCCGTGCAGACGCTGCTGCAGCAGATGCTCACCGAGGCCGAGGCGCTCTCGTCCTCGATGCAGCGGGCCGCCCAGCAGGGCGGGCAGACGATCAACACCGGCGCGGCCGGATCGACGCCGGAGTCGCTGCGGATGGCGCTGCTCGTCGTCACCGTGTTTCCGATCCTGTGCATCTATCCTTTTCTGCAGAAGTACTTCGTCAAGGGCGTCATGATGGGTTCGGTCAAAGGCTAGGATGAACGTCCGCAAGCGGCTGCGGGCGGGAGGTCCGCCGCAGCCGCCGGACTTTGTCATATACCACTTACGACGATCGGGAGGGGTTCTCATGAGGAACAAGCGGATCAAGGCCGCCGCGGCGCTGCTGGCGGCGATGGCGATGGGCGGCTCGCTCATCGGATGCAGCGACGGGGGCGGCGGAGGGAACAGCGGCGACGGCGGCGAGGTGACGCTGAAGATTCTGCACAACTGGAACGGCTCCGGCGCGGGCGACGTGGAGGCGGACTTGACGCCGATCGCCAAGGCGATCCAGGCGAAGACCGGCGTCAAGGTGAAGATGGACTACACGAAGGGCAGCGAGGTCGAAAAGGTGAACCAGATCTTCGCGACGCAGGACCTGCCCGACATCTACACCGGACCGGCCTGGGGCGGGGAGCTGGACGGCATCGTCAAGGCGGCGCGCGAGGACCAGCTCGTCGACCTGTCGGGCAAGCTGGACGCGTATCCGAACCTGTCCCGGGCGATCGCCAAGGAAAACGTGCCGCCGGCGCTGTACGAGAAGGCGATCGGAGCCTTCGGCGACCAGAGCTACATGCTGTTCCAAAACCAGCCGCTGACGGACAAGGACGCCATGGATTGGCTGTACGGCTTTTACGTCCGCAAGGACATCGCCGATCAGGTCGGCGTCGATCCGCAGTCGGTCCGGACGAAGGACGATCTGTACGCCTTCCTCAAGAAGATCAAGGACGCGGATCTGAAGGAGAACGGCATGCCGGTGTTCCCGCTCGGCGGCTTCTCCAACGGCTGGGCCGTCGGCATCGGCAACACGATGTTCTACGGCACGGAGTATTTGGACCAGGGCGGCGGCACGCTCGAGCATGTGTTCTTCACCAAGCCGTACGAGGACTACACGCTGTATTACCGCAAGCTGCTGGCCGAGGGACTGCTCGATCCGGAGGCGTTCACGCAGACCGATCCGATCGCCCAGGAAAAGATCAAGCAGGGCCGCATCGCCGTGCTGGCGGCGCATCTGCCGGCGATCATCGACGCCTCCAAGGATTATGTGAAAGCGCATCCAGGCAGCGACTACGTGCCGATCGGGCCGCTGGAGCGGGCCGGCGCCGAGCCGGATCGTCCCGTCGATCTCGGCATCCAGGGCAACAACGTCACCGTCATCACCAAGGCATGCAAAAATGTCGACGCGGCGCTCAAGCTGCTGGAGTTCCTCGCCTCGGAGGAAGGCTTCAAGCTCGTCCGCTACGGCATCGAGGGCACGCATTACGACATGGTGGACGGCAAGCCGGTCGCCAAGGCGGAGTTCTTCGACAAGTTCGCGGCCGACACGACGGGCAAGGCCAAGAAAAACGAGGGCTTCGCGACCGGCTTCGAGGACATGACCGGCCAGGACCGGACGAACACGCTCGGCGGCGACATCTGGGCGGACCAGGAGCGGATCGCCAAGATGGAAAGCGCGCGCAAAATCCTCCGTCCGAACGGCATCTCCGTCATCTCGGCCTACAACGCCGCCGACGTCATGGCCAAGTCGCCGCAGTGGGAGGAGCTCAAGCCGTCGATGGACAAAATCGGCGACGTCTGGAAGGAAGCGGTATTCGCCAAGTCCGACGAAGCGGCGCTGGACATCATCGGCGCGCTGCGCGAGCAGATCAAGAAGACCGGCTATCCGGAGGCGATCCAGTATGTGAACGAGAACCTGAAGGGCAAGGAAGTCGTGCAGCTGCAGATGCCGAACTGATCCGGGCGCTTGCCTGAAAGGAGGCCGCGACATGAAGCGGGAGGAAGCGGGCCGGCAGGAGCGGACGGGATTCCAGGAATCCCGTCCGTACGGGCCCAAGTACGATCTGCGGACGGATTTCGTCATGGTGTACGGCATTTCGGACGATCTGCCCGAGCGGATCGAGGGCTGGAGGAAGGCCGGCTACACGATCCATCTCATGACCGGCGTCTCGTGGGGCGAGTACCAGGATTACCTGTACGGCAGGTTCGACGGGCGGGAGCACTGGGACGAGGCGCAGACGCTGCGCTCCGGCGACCCGATGCTGCACGGCAAGGACGTGCCGTACATGGCGCCGACGATCTCGTTCGCCCGGTATTTGGCGGAGCAGATCCGCCGGGCGATCGACTGCGGCGTCGAGGCGATCCATCTGGAGGAGCCGGAGTTCTGGGCGCAGTCGGGCTACGAGGAGGCGTTCAAGCGGGAGTGGCGGAGCTATTACGGCGAGGACTGGCAGGAGCCGCATCGCTCGCCGGACGCCCAGTACCGGGCCTCGAAGCTGAAGGCGGCGATGTACGCGCGCACGCTCGAGCGCATCTGCGGCGAGATGAAGGAATACGCGCTCGTCGCCTATGATCGGGCGATCCGCTTCTACGTGCCGACGCACAGCCTGATCAACTACGCCCAGTGGCGGATCGTCAGCCCAGAGGCGCTGCTCGTCTCGATGCCGTCATGCGACGGCTATATCGCCCAGATCTGGACCGGCACGGCGCGCACGGCCAACGTCTATCGGGGCGTGCGCCGCGAGCGCACGTTCGAGACGGCCTATTTGGAATATGGCATCATGCAGGAGCTGACGCGCGGCACCGGCCGCGAGATGTGGTTCCTGCACGATCCGATCGAGGACAATCCGCGCTACAGCTGGAGCGACTACCGCCGCAACTACCGGGCGACGGTCGTCGCCTCCCTGCTGCATCCGGACGTGAAGCAGTACGAGGTGTGCCCGTGGCCGTGGCGGGTGTTCGAGCTGGACTATCCGACCGAGGACGGCAGCGGCAAGGAGCCGATCCCCGAAGCCTACAAGACGGAGCTGCTGACCGTCATGAACCTGCTGCGAGACATGCATCGCCACGAGGAGGCTCCCGATCCGTCCGGCGCCGGGGCCGGACCGTCCGGCATCGGCCTCTGCCTGGCCAACTCGTCCATGTACCAGCGGGGCGACGTGCTCGGGGAGGGAGAGGACGGAGGCGAGTTCAACTACGACGGCACGAAGGCGGCGGACGGACTGACGACGCGGCAGCTGGAGCTGCTGGACTTCTCGGCCTTTTACGGACTGGCGCTGCCGCCGGTCAAGAAGGGCATCCCGCTGCGCCCGGTCCAGCTCGACAACATCCTGACGTTCCCCGGCTATCTCGAGGGCTACCGCGTCCTGCTGCTCAGCTACGAGTTCATGAAGCCGGAGCATCCCGGCATCCATCAGGCGCTCGCCCAATGGGCGCGGGAGGGCGGCGTGCTGATCTATGCCGGCGACGGCTCGGATCCGTTCCACGGCGTGCGCGAATGGTGGAATCGCGGGGCGGGAAGCCGCGTCTACGAGCGTCCCGAGCAGCATCTGTTCGAGGCGATGGGGCTAGGCCGGGAACCGGAGCCGGGCGAGCATGCCGTCGGGGAGGGCGCGCTGCTGCATCTGCGCTGCCATCCGGCCGAGCTGTCGCGCTCCGCGGCAGGCGCGGAGCGCGTGCTCGGCGCGATCCGGCGCGCGCTGGAGCTGCGCGGCGAGGCGGACGACTACCGCGAGAGCGGCTTGCTGCGCATCCGGCGCGGTCCTTATGTGATCGCGCATGCGCTGGACGAGAGCGAAGCGGCAGGCGGCTCGGCCGTGCTCGAGGGAGCGTTTGTCGATCTGTTCGACGCGGAGCTGACGGTGCGGAATCGGATCGAGCTCGCGCCGGGCGAGGACGCCCTGCTGTACGATCTGGGCGAAGCGGCCGGCGGCTGGGGCGAGGAGGAGCCGGCGCAGGCGGGCTCCGCGCACGGCGGCCCGGGAGCGGGAGCGGAGGAGGCGGGGTCCGCGCACGGCGGCCCGGGAGCGGGAGAGGCGGAGGCGGGGTCCGCGCACGGCGGCCCGGGAGCGGGAGCGGCACAGGCAGGCTCTGCGCACGCCGGCCCGGGAGCGGCGGAGGCGGCGCGGCGCGCCTCCGTGCTTGTCAGCTCCTCCCGCGTCCGGGACGCGGCTCGGGAAGGCGGACGGTTCCGCTACGTGTCGGAGTCGCCGTCCGAGATGACGGTGAGCACGAGGCTGCGCGCTTGTTCCATGCCGAGCCGCATCCGCGCCTGCGCGGCGGATACCCCGCTGGCCGGGCCGGGCGCTGACGCATCCGGCGGCCATGCGGTAGAGGCGGAGTTCCATGCCGCCTCGTCCACGCTGCTGCTGCGCCACGAAGGCCGCCCTGCGGGCGTCCGCGTCGAGCTGGAGTGGCTCTGACAAAAGCGGCGTCCGGCCGGGAGGGCGCTAACGGGCCTGCGGGCTTGCAGGCTTGCGGACTTGCCGCAATCCGGCCGCGTCCTTTTTCAATCCGGTTGCAATCGGCCCGAGCTCTGCTATAATGGCACTATTGACAACCGCATAGCTGGGGAGCTGGCGCACGCCGGCTGAGAGGGGAGAAGCATCCCGACCCGTACACCTGATCTGGATAATGCCAGCGTAGGAACCGTATGCAGCCGACTCGCCGCGGAGCAGCCCTTTCGGGAGCTTCCGTACGGCAAGTCTCGATCTGCGATCCATCACGACGTCTTCCTTGGGGAGACGTCTTTTTTTGTTCGGGCGGGATCGGCTGCGCGGATCGGACGGCGGACGGCGACGAAGGCGATGCGGGCATGAGAGAGAAGAAAGCAGGGGAGAGACATGGGGAGCAAGACAAGATGGACAAGCGGCATGCTGACGGCGGCGCTGGCGCTCGCGCTGGCCGCCTGCGGCGGCAGCGCCGAGCAGGAGAACGGCGGAGCGGCGGCGACGGACGCGCCGCTGCAAAAGGTGAAGGTCGTGCTCGACTGGACGCCGAATACGAACCATACCGGCCTTTATGTGGCGCGCGACAAGGGGTACTTCAAGGAGCAAGGGCTCGACGTCGAGATCGTGCAGCCGCCCGAAGGGACGGCCGCCGATACGCTCGTCGCCAAGGGCGAGGCGGAGTTCGGCATCGGCTATCAGGAAAACCTGACGCTCGCGCGCACGCAAGAGCTGCCGCTCGTCTCGGTCGCGGCGGTCATCCAGCACAATACGTCGGGCTTCGCCTCGCCGGCGGACAAGGGCATCAAGGAGCCCAAGGACTTCGAGGGCAAGACGTACGGCGGCTGGGGAGCGCCGGTCGAGCAGGAGGTGCTCGCCTCGCTCATGCAGGAGCAGCAGGCGGATGTCGGCCAGGTCAAGATCGTCAACATGGGCAACGCCGACTTCTTCACCGCCGTCAAGCGCGACATCGACTTCGCCTGGATCTTCTACGGATGGACGGGCGTCGAGGCGGAGCTGCGCGGCGAGCAGCTGAACATGGTCTATCTGACCGACTATAGCGACAAGCTCGACTACTATACGCCGCTGCTGCAGACGAGCGAAAAGCTGATCGCCGAGCGGCCGGAGCTCGTGCGCGCGTTCGTCGCCGGCGCGGCAGCCGGCTACGAGGACGCGATCCGCGATCCGGAAGGCGCGGCGGAAACGTTGATCGCGGCCGTGCCCGATCTGAACCCGGAGCTCGTGCGCGCCAGCCAGAAGTGGCTGAGCCCGAAATACCAGGATGACGCCGCCCGCTGGGGCGAGCAGAAGGCCGAGGTGTGGAACGGGTACGCCGACTGGATGGTCGAGCACGGCCTGATGGACGCCAAGCCGGACCTGGCGAAGGCGTTCACGAACGAGTTCCTGCCCGCAGACGGAAATTGATCCCTGTTTCGAACGAGAGGAGAGCATCGACATGGCCAACGCGCTGGTAAGCATCCAGATTTTGCCGACGACGCCGGGAGGAGAAAGCGTCCTGCCGTACGTCGACCGGGCGATCGACATCATCAAGGAGGCCGGCGTGCCTTATCGCGTCGCTCCGCTGGAGACGACGATGGAGGGCGACCTGCAGCAGCTGCTCGCGGTCGTCGCCCGCATGAGCGAGGCGCTGGCCGAGCTCGGCTGCCCGTCCGTCATCTCCCAGGTGAAAATCTACTACAATCCGGGCAGCGGAGCCTCGATGGACCGCCTGCTCGAAAAATATCCGGATGGCCGGTAGCGGCCATCGCGGGCCGGATCGGAACGAGGCGGACGGACGCGAAGCCGTCCGGCGCGACGCGGCAGCCGATGGCGCAGCGTCGGAGCGGGCCGGAGCGGCAGCCGATGGCGCCGCGTCGGAGCGGGCCGGAGCGGCGGCCAATGGCGCTAAGTCGGCGCGTGCGCGGGCCGGCGGCCGAACGCGCTTGCGGCTGAAGGCGGCGTGGCCGCCGCTCGCCGTGCTCGCGGCGCTGCTGCTGCTCTGGGAGGCGGCAGTGCGGCTGTGGGGCGTCGAGGCATGGCTCATGCCTTCGCCGGGCCGCATCCTGGCCGATGCGTGGGAAGCGCGGGAGCGGCTCGCCGGCCATGCCGGCGCGACGCTGAGCCTGACGCTGCTCGGCTTCGCGGGAGGATCGGCGGCGGGCTTCGCGCTCGCCGCCTTGCTGCATCTGCTGCCGCTCGTGCGCGCCGGCGTCTACCCGCTGCTCGTGCTGTCGCAAAACGTGCCGATCATCGCGCTCGGGCCGCTGCTCGTCATCTGGTTCGGCTTCGGGCTGCTGCCCAAGCTGCTGCTCGTCATGCTCGTCTGCTTCTTCCCCGTCTGCGTCGCGATGCTCGGCGGGCTGCGCGGCGCCGATCCGGCGCTGGAGCGCTATCTGCGCATGATCGGGGCCGGCCGCTGGCGGCGCTTCGCCAGCCTCGAGCTGCCGAGCTCCGCTCCGCATCTGTTCTCCGGGCTCAAGCTGGCGGCATCGTACAGCGTGACGAGCGCGGTCGTCGCCGAATGGATCGGCTCGGACCGCGGACTCGGCTATTTCATGCTGCTGTCGTCCAAAGGCTTCAAGACGTCGCTCGTGTTCGCGGGCGTCGCCATCGTCGTCGCGCTCAGCCTGCTGCTCGTCGCCGCCGTCGCGGGGGCGGAGCGGCTCGCGCTGCGCTGGCGCTCGGAGAGAGGGGGAGCGGCATGAACAGGAAGCGATCGAACGGAGCGTCGCCGTCCGCTCCCCTCGTGCTTGAGGTCGACCGGGTCGCGCTGTCCTATCCGCAGGCCGCGGGGCGGACGCAGGTGCTCGGCGGCGTCAGCCTGAGCGTGGGCGCGGGCGAGTTCGTGTCGCTGCTCGGCCCGTCCGGCAGCGGCAAGACGACGCTGCTCGGGCTCGTCGGCGGGCTGGAGCGGCCGGATTCAGGCCGCATCCTCGTCGCCGGCGAGCCTGCCGGCAGCCGCCCGGGCCTCGCGGCCTACATGCCGCAGCAGGCGGCGCTGCTGCCCTGGCGCACCGTGCAGGGCAACATCGAGCTGGCGCTGCGCATCGCCGGGCGCAGTCGGGAGGAGGCGCGGCGGCTGGCGCGCGAGGGGCTGGAGCGGCTCGGCCTGGAGCGTCATGCGCGCAGCTATCCGCAGGTGCTGTCCGGCGGCATGCAGCAGCGCGTCTCGTTCCTGCGCGCGCTGCTGTCGCCGCAGCCGCTCATGCTGCTCGACGAGCCGTTCGGCGCGCTCGACGCGCTGACGCGGCAGGAGATGCAGGAGTGGCTACTGTCGCTCTGGGAGCAGGACCGGCGCTCGGTGCTGCTCGTCACGCATTCGATCGAGGAGGCGCTGCTGCTGTCGGACCGCATCCTCGTGCTCTCGTCTGCACCGGCGACGATCGTGCGGGAGCTGGCCGTGCCGTTCGGGCGGCCGCGCCGGCGGCAGCTGTGGAGCGAGTCCGCGTTCGGCGAGCTCAAGGAGGAGCTGTACCAGGCGCTCCGCCGCGAGCGGGGCGGGTCCGGCGAAGGCCGGGCTTGACGGCTGACGCCGGGAAGCCAGCTGTGAGGGAGTACTAATTAGAAGCGCTCGGCGGAAGCCGGGCGCTTTTTGGAGCGGACGAGAGGAGCGGATTGAATGGAAGGCATCGGCAAGGAAGGACAAGCCCCCGGGCAGGCGAAGCAAGGACAAGCCGGCGGGCAGGCGGAGCGTGGAGCGGCGGCCGCGGCGCTGTACGACACGCATCTGCATCTGGAGCAATACGGCGAGCAGGAACGGGAGTCGATGCTGGAGGAGGCCAGGCGGGAGGGGGTGCGCGGCATCGTCGCCGTCTCGATGGATTTGGCGTCGAGCCGCCGCACCCGGGAGCTGGCGCTGCGCCATCCGGAGCTCGTGCTGCCGGCGTACGGCTGGCATCCGGAGCAGCCGCTGCTGCAGGATGGGGAGCTGGACGAGCTGATCGGCTGGATTCGGGAGCGGCATGCGGACGGCGAACGGTTCGCGATCGGGGAAGTCGGCCTGCCCTATTACACGCGATCCGAGGTGGAAAGCGCCGGGGGCTCGTTCGACGAGCGCGGCTATATCGGGACGCTGGACCGCTTCGCGGCGCTGGCGGCCGAGCTGGATCGGCCGCTCGTCCTGCATGCCGTCTACGAGGACGCCTTCAAGGCGGCGAAGCTGCTGCTCCGACATGGAGTACGCCGGGCGCATTTCCATTGGTACAAGGGAGATGCGGAAACGACGGGCGTTCTGGCGCAGGCCGGCTGGAGCGTGTCGGTGACGCCCGACGTGCTGTACGAGCCGGAAATCCGCGAGCTGGCGGCGAGCTATCCGCTCGGACAGCTGATGACCGAGACGGACGGCCCTTGGCCGTTCGAAGGTCCGTTCGCGGGGCAGCCGACGCATCCGCTCCTGGTGCGCGAGGCGGCGCGCGAAATCGCCCGCCTGCGCGGGCTCGGCGAGCGGGAGACGGCCGAGGCTCTGGCGGGCAATGCCCGCAGGCTGTACGGCCTGCGCTGAGCAGCGGCGGGACTGCATCAAACGGGACTGCATCAAGCGGGACCGCATACAATAGGAGGCCATCTTCAGCTCCCGCGCTGAAGATGCGGCAGAACGGCCGAATGAGGAGTAAAAACGGACTTGAACCCAGGCGCAGGAGGCCATGGGGTCAAGTCCGTTCTTTTGCAGAAAGCACAGCGGCCTGGAAATGGTTCTCCCCCGTCATCGCCGGCCTGTACTCTCCGCCTCTACTCCCCGCCGCCGCGGCTCAAGCCGTACAGGTACGCATGCAGCATGAAGCGGAAGCTGGCGTCCCGATCCTGCGGCATCCCGAAGGCGCCGATCCGCTCCAGCGAGACGAAGCCGTGCAGCAGGCTGCGGATGCCGCGCACGGCGTGGATCAACTCGTCCTCCGCCAATCCGTAGCCGGACAAGATGCGGATTATGAGCTGGACGAGCCGATCGGCGGCGGCCTGCAGGTCGGCATCGTCCGGCTCGGGAGCCCGCTGGATCGCCTCGTACTGGCCCGGATAGGCACGCGCGAACGCAAGATAGGCGAGTGAAATGGCGGATGCGGCGTCTTCGTTCGCTCTCGATGCGGCCGCTTCCAGCGTTGCCGTCAGCCGCTCGACCGCGCGGATGGCGAGCAGGCGGCGCAGCTCCGGCAGCCCGGAGACGTGATTGTACAGGGAAGGCGAGCGGACGCCAAGCTTAAGCGCGAGCGCGTTCAGCGCCAGCGCCTCGAAGCCGCGCTCGTCGGCCAGCTCCGCGGCAGCGGCGAGCAGCGTATCCCGATCAAGCCCGATGCGCGGCATCGCCGAAGCCTCCTTCGAGCGCCGCGGCGGCGGCGCGGATCGCTTTTTCGAGCGCTGCCTCCGGCCGCTCCAGCATGCGGCCGTGCCCGGCGGCCAGCAGCGACGGACCGAGCTTCGCCAGCCTGCGGGCGGATGCGAGCGCGGTCGCGGCATTCCAGGTCGCCATCCCGGGGAATGGGAAGCGCCACTGCACCTGGCCGCTGACGGCGAACCCGCCTCGCACCTGAAAAGCGTCGCCGCAGACGAGCGCTTTGCTGCGCGTATCGAAAAAGGCCATCGAGCCCGGCGTATGGCCCGGAGCCGCAACGGCGAGCAGCGATCCGATTCGGTCGCCGTCTTGCAGCAGGACATCGGGACGCGTGCGCAGCTTGCGCGGCACGTCGCCGCGGATCGGGGACGGGGGCTCGTTCGGATCGAGCGAGCGGTCGCCGTCCAGCAGGCGCGCGTCCCGCGCCGACAAGTGCACCGGAACGTCCGGCAGCGCGGCCTTGAGCGCGTCGAGCGCTCCGACATGGTCGCCGTGGGCATGCGTCAGGACGATGCGCGCGATCGGCTGGCCGAGCGCGCGGGCGGCGTCCAAAATGGCTTTGGCGCTGTAGGGCAAGGCGGCGTCGATCAGCGTCAGGCCGTCCTCCTCCTCGACCAGATAGGCGTTGACAGGAAACAAGCGCGGCAGGAAAGCCAGCTGAACGATGCCGTTCGAGCGGGTCATTTTCATGGGAAAAACCTCCGTTTCGGGGTTTGCTAATCCGATTAGCTTTACTTTAACTAATTGTATTAGTTTTTGCAAGCCCGTTTTTTGACCGCGCCTCCGCCGATCCTGTACGATAGATGGAGAACATGCGATCAAAGGAGAGCTGCAGCTGGTGCACATCATGCTTGGAATCGTTTTTCTGCTTCTTTACGGAGGGCTGGTCTGGTATGTCGGCTGGAGCGGCTGGCGCTGGCTGAGGCCGGCCGCGGCCGCCTGGTTCCGCGTCCTTTACATCGCCGGACTGTCGTTTCTGGCGCTGTCGTTTTTTCTCGGGCGCTTTTTCCCCGAACAAGCTCTGATCAGCCGCATCGGCTCGTACTGGCTCGCGCTGTTCGCGCTGCTGCTCATGGTGCTGCCGGTCGCGCAGCTGCTGCTGCTTCTGCTGAGGCTTACGCGGATTCCCCGCCATCGGGCGGAAAAATGGGGCGGAGCGCTCACGCTGGCCGTGCTGCTCGGCCTGCTCGCCTTCGGCTCGTACCAAGCGTACAGCCCGGTCGTCCGCACCTATGAGGTGCGCGTCGACAAGCCGGCGGGAGGGCTCGAGGAGCTGAACGTCGTCATGGCGGCGGACATGCATTTCGGCTTGCTTTCCGGTCCGGCCCACGCCGAGCGTCTCGTGCGGGAGATCGAGAAGCTGCAGCCGGATCTCGTGCTGTTCCCGGGAGACATCATCGACGACGATCTCGAGCTGTACGAGAGCAGCGGCATCGGCGAGATCCTCGCCAGGATCCAAGCTCCGTACGGCGTCTATGCGACGCTCGGCAACCATGACAAGTTCGACGGCCCGACGGAGCGCATCATCGAGTCGCTCGAAGCGAGCGGCATGCAGGTGCTGTACGACGAGGTCGTGACGATCGAGGACAAGCTGACGCTGATCGGCCGCAAGGACCGCACCGAGCAGGACCGGGCGCCGCTCGCGGAGCTGGCCGCGCAGGCCGATCCGTCGAAGCCGCTCCTCCTGCTGGATCACCAGCCGTACGAGCTGGACATCGCCGCGCGCAGCGGCATCGACCTGATGGTGTCGGGCCATACGCATCGCGGCCAGATTGCTCCGGGCCATCTGATCACGGGCGCGATCTACGAGAACGACTGGGGCGTGCTGCGCAAGGAGCAGATGACGTCCGTCGTCACCTCGGGCTTCGGCTTCTGGGGACCGCCGATCCGCCTGGGCAGCCGCTCCGAGGTCGTGCAGCTGCGCCTCGTCTTTTCCTGATCGCCGCTCGCAGAGAAGCTCTGCCGGCGAATGCTTGATTTCCAGAAGGGAGAACTGAACCATGGAACGCGACAGCTCGAATCGATCCGGCGCGACGGCCGGAGAAGCGAAGGACTATGCCAAGTATTTTGACTTTTCGACCGCCAAGATCATCCGGGAAGAAGACGGAAAGACAGCCTATCGGATCAACGGGCGCACGATCCAGGTCAGCAGCGCTCCTTCGCATCGCGACGAGAAGAAGCGCGGCAAGCAGGAGGTCGAGGTGCACCGCGGCTTCGGCATCCCGGAAGACATGGCCGGCTTCGGCCGCGGCAAGAGCTATCATATCCGCACCTACGGCTGCCAGATGAACGAGCACGACACCGAGGTCATGCGCGGCATGTTCGAGGCGATGGGCTACGAGCAGGCGGACGAGTATGCGCAGGCGGACGTCATCCTGCTCAACACCTGCGCGATCCGCGAGAACGCCGAGGACAAAGTGTTCGGCGAGCTCGGCCACTTGAAGAAGCTCAAGACCGAGCGGCCCGGGCTGCTGCTCGGCGTCTGCGGCTGCATGTCGCAGGAGGAGACGGTCGTCAGCCGCATCCTGCAGAAGCATGCGTTCGTCGACCTCGTCTTCGGCACGCACAACATCCACCGGCTGCCCGAGCTGCTGCGGGATGCGGCGCATAGCCGCGAGCTCGTCGTGGAGGTCTGGTCCAAGGAAGGCGACATCATCGAGAACCTGCCCAAGAAGCGGGAAGGGCTGCGCGCTTGGGTGAACATCATGTACGGCTGCGACAAGTTCTGCACGTACTGCATCGTCCCCTATACCCGGGGCAAGGAGCGCAGCCGCCGGCCCGAGGACGTGCTGGCCGAGGTGCGCGAGCTGGCTCGCCAGGGCTTCCAGGAGATTACGCTGCTCGGGCAGAACGTCAACGCCTACGGCAAGGATTTCGAGGACCGGACGTACCGCTTCGGCGACCTCATGCACGACATCTCGCGGATCGCGGTGCCGCGCGTCCGCTTCACGACCTCGCATCCGCGCGATTTCGACGACCGGCTCATACAGGTGCTCGCCCAAGGCGGCAATCTGGCGGAGCATATCCATTTGCCGGTGCAGTCCGGCAGCACCGAGGTGCTGAAGCGGATGAGCCGCAAGTATACGCGCGAGTCCTACTTGGAGCTCGTGCGCAAGATCAAGGCGGCCATCCCGGGCGCGTCGCTGACGAGCGACATCATCGTCGGCTTCCCCGGCGAGACGGACGAGCAGTTCGAAGAGACGATGTCGCTCGTGCGCGAGGTCCGCTTCGATTCCGCTTATACGTTCATCTACTCTCCGCGCACCGGCACGCCGGCGGCGGGGATGGAGGACAACGTGCCGGAAGCGGTCAAAAAAGAACGTCTCCGCCGGCTCAATGACCTGCTGGCCGTCCTCGGGCGCGAGGCGAACGAGGCGATGGTCGGGCAGACGGTCGAGGTGCTCGTCGAGGGCGAGAGCAAGACCCGCTCGGACGTCCTCTCCGGCCGCACGCGCACGAACAAGCTGGTCCATCTGGACGGTCCGCGCTCGCTGATCGGCCGGCTCGTCCAGGTCAAGGTGACCGAGGCGCATAGCTGGCATGTCCGCGGCGAGCTGGTCGGCGACGCGGCGGAAGCGGTCTGATCCGCGTCCTGGAGGTCTTGCCGAGTTGGCGGCGGGGAAAAGTTGGGGCGAAGTCCTCTTCCGCGTAATTTTAATCCGCGGAAGAGGGCTTTTTTGCTCGTTGCAGCCGGCCGATGGGAGGGGGACGGCCGGCTTCGGCCGAGCGGCCGGGATTATGAGGATCCGGGGCAGGAATGTGCCTTGGATGGGGCCGAGCGGCCGGGATTTTGCGGATCCAAGGCAGAAATGTGCCTTGGATGGGGCCGAGCGGCCGGAATTTGAGGATCCAAGGCAGAAATGTGCCTTGGATTGGGCCGAGCGGCGGGGATTATGAGGATCCAAGGCAGAAATGTGCCTTGGATGGGGCCGGGCGGCCGGGATTTGAGGATCCAAGGCAGAAATGTGCCTTGGATGGGGCTGGGCGGCCCCGGGATTGGCGGAACCAAGGCAGAAATGTGCCTTGGATTCGGATGGGCGGCCGGAATTTGGGGATCCAGGGCAGAAATGTGCCTTGGATTGGGCCGAGCGGCATTCGGCTCGGCCTGCGATAAGCGAGCAGGCGAGCCGGACGCCGCCGCATCGCCGCAAGCTAACGTCGACGGAGGCAGCGGCCGATATCGTTAGGATGCATGCCATTCCACGATTTCACGATGTCGAGAAGGAGCTTGGACCGAAATGAACCGATTATCCAGTAAGGCGCATAGCGCCGCCAGTAAGGCGCATGGCGCCGCCAGTAAGGCGCATGGCGCCGCCAGTAAGGCGCATGGCGCCGCCAGTAAGGCGCATGGCGCCGCCAGCAAGGCGCATGGCGCCGCCAGCAAGGCGCATGGCGCCGCCAGCAAGGCGCATAGCGCCGCCAGCAAGGCGCATAGCGCCGCTAAAATGATCGCCGCCGCGGTCGCCGCGAGCATGTTGCCCGCCCTCGTCCTGGGCGCGGCGCCTGCCGCCGCCGCCGAAAAAACATTCGCTTACGCCGAAGAAGGCTCCAGCTATGTGCCGCTGCGCGCGGTCAAGCAGCTGCCCGGCCTGAGCGTCGCTTGGGACGCGGCGTCAAAGACGGCGTCGATCGCGGAGCAGGAGAGGAGCGCGACCGTCACGATCGGCTCGAAGACGGCCCGCTCCGGCGGTGAGAGCTTCGCGCTGGCGCGTGCGCCTTTCCTCGACGGAGGAACGGCCTATGTGCCGGTGCGGCTGCTGATCGACCGGTTCGGCGTGAGCGTGAAGCAGGAGCCGTCCTCCGGCTCGATCGTGCTCGGCAAAGGGGAAGCGCAGCTGCGCGTGCCCGTCGCTCCGCGCGGCTCGGTCAGTCTCGCCCGCAAGCCGGTTAAGGTCGAGAGCCGGACGATCCGGGCAGCCGGCCGCAGCTTCTCCGTCCAGCTGGCGACCGTGTCGCTGCTCGACCCGCGGGTCGATCTGGAGGTAGCGGCGGCCAAGGACAAAATCGGCAGCACCGAGGAGCTCGCCTCCATCGCGCGGCGCGGCGGAGCGCTGCTCGCCGTGAACGGCACGTTTTTCGACGCCTACACCGACGGCGCCGTCAAAAACCCGTACGGCTATCTGTTCAACGGCGGCAGCATGCTGTACAAGAGCAGCGGCGACAAAAAGACGGTGTTCACCTACGACGCCAACCATCTAGCCGAGCTGCTGCCGGGCCTCGACTTCGCGGAGCGGATCGGCGAGGACATTGACGGCGCGCTCCAGGCCGGTCCGCGTCTGCTCGTGAACGGCGAGACGAAGCTCGATCCGAAGACGGAAGGCTTCCGCGATCCGAAAATCCTGACGGGCGGCGGGGCGCGCAGCGCGCTCGGCCTGACGAAGGACCACGAGCTGCTGCTGCTCACCGTCGGCGGCGCGACGATTCCGCAGCTCGCCTCGATCATGAAGGCGGCGGGCGCTTGGCAGGCGATGAACCTCGACGGCGGCGCATCGAGCGGCCTTTATTACAACGGCAGCTACCTCACCCGCCCGGGACGCCTGCTCAGCAACGCGCTGCTCGTACGAGTCCGTTAGGCGGCCTCGCCTGGCTCGATCCCACACTCGCTGCACGCGCAGGTCCGCTAGGCGGCCTCGCCTGGCTCGATCCCACACTCGCTGCACGCGCAGATCCGCTAGGCGGCCTCGCCATGAACGATCCCGCACTCGCTGCACGCGCAGGTCCGCTAGGCGGCCTCGCCTGGCTCGATCCCGCACTCGCTGCACGCGCAGGTCCGCTAGGCGGCCTCGCCTGGCTCGATCCCGCACTCGCTGCACGCGCAGGTTCGCTAGGCGGCCTCGCCATGCCAGACCGCTCCTCCGCCTACTGAGCGCTGCTCGTGCGGGTCTGCCGCTAGGCGGCCTCGCCATGCCCCACTGCTCCGCCTCCTGAGCGCGGCTGGACTTGCAAGTCAGGGATTTCTGCCCGGCATCACGCCGGACGGGAATCCCTTTTTTCGATCTGGATATTCTAATCGAACAACCGCCTCCGCCATCGAATGGAGCTCGGCCTGTTACGAAAGTCCTTTTGGTGGGTAACAAACATCGGAGTTGACACATCAAGGGAGGTCACTATGAGAACGATTCGCGCGCTTGGGCTGGCATGGCTGCTCCTGATCCTGACGGTGACGGGCGCGGCCGGATGGACTGGAACCGCTTCGGCGTCGGAGCCGGCCGCCGGCAAGGTGTATCAGATCGGAACGGACGTCACGTTCGCGCCGTTCGAGTTCCAGGATGCGAGCGGCAAGTTCGTCGGCATCGACATGGATCTGATGGAGGCGATCGCCCGCGATCAAGGCTTCCGCTACGAGATCAAGCCGCTCGGCTTCAATGCCGCCGTGCAGGCGCTGGAGTCCGGCCAGGTGGACGGCGTCATCGCCGGCATGAGCATCACGGACGAGCGCAAGCTCAAGTTCGATTTTTCGGAGCCGTACTTCGACTCCGGCGTCATCATGGCGGTGCGCGAGAACGACAGCCAGACGCGGACGTACGAGGATCTGCGGGGCAAGAAGGTCGCCGTCAAGACCGGAACCGAGGGCTACCGCTACGCGGAGTCGATCGCCGGCGAGTACGGCTTCACGATCGTGCCGTTCGACGACTCGGCGCAGATGTACGACGATGTCAAAGGCGGCAATTCGGTCGCGTGCTTCGACGATTTTCCGGTCATCGCCTACGGCATCCAGCAGGGCAACGGGCTGCAGCTGACTGACGAGGAGAAGGTGGCCGGAGCTTCCTACGGCTTCGCCGTGCGCAAGGGGCAGAACGCCGAGCTGCTGCGCATGTTCAACGACGGCCTCGCCAACCTGAAAAACAGCGGCGAGCATGCCCGCATTCAGGAAGCCTATCTGGGCGAGGGCGCGCAGCAGGCGAGCGGAGGCGGCTGGAACCTGATCACCGAGTCGCTGCCGTACTTGCTCGAAGGGCTGGGCAAAACGCTGCTGTATACGATCGTCTCGCTGTTTTTCGCCTTCCTGCTCGGCTTGCTGTTCGCCTTCATGAAGGTCGGCGGCAGCCGCTTCCTGCGAGGCGTGGCGACGGTGTATGTCGATGTGTTCCGCGGCATCCCGCTCATCGTGCTGGCCTTCTTCATCTACTTCGGCATCCCGCAGGCGTTCGGCTTCACGATGCCGCTGTTCCTGGCGGCGATCCTGACGCTCAGCCTCAACGCCGGCGCGTACGTGACCGAGATCATCCGCGGCGGCATCCAGTCGATCGACCGCGGCCAGATGGAGGCGGCGCGCTCGCTCGGCCTGCCTTACGGCAAGGCGATGCGCAAGATCATCCTGCCGCAGGCGATCCGCGTCATGGTGCCGTCTTTCATCAACCAGATGGTCATCACGCTCAAGGATACGTCGATCCTGTCGGTTATCGGCCTCGTCGAGCTGACCCAGTCCGGCAAGATCATCATCGCCCGCACGTTCGAGTCGTTCACGATCTGGACGACGGTCATGGTGCTCTACCTGATCGTCATCATCGCGCTGACGAAGCTGGCGGAACGCATGGAAAGGAAGGTGCGCCATGGGTAAGATCCGCGTCGAGGGGCTGAAGAAGAGCTTCGGCTCGAACGAGGTGCTGAAAGGAATCGACCTGCAAGTGCAGCCCGGCGAGGTCGTCTGCGTCATCGGACCGTCCGGCTCCGGCAAAAGCACGCTGCTGCGCTGCATGAACCGGCTGGAGGACATCACCGCCGGCAGCGTCGTCGTCGACGACGTCGACATCAACGCCAAGGATACGGACATCAACAAGGTGCGCGAGAACATCGGCATGGTGTTCCAGCATTTCAACCTATTCCCGCACTTCAGCGTGGTCCGCAACATCGCCTTCGCTCCGACGGAGCTCGGCAAGCTGGACGAGGCGGCGGCCCGGCAGACCGCGCTGCGGCTGCTCGAGCGGGTCGGGCTCTCCGACAAGGCGGACGCTTACCCGGCGCAGCTGTCCGGCGGCCAGAAGCAGCGCGTGGCGATCGCCCGGGCGCTGGCGATGAACCCCGACATCATGCTGTTCGACGAGCCGACGTCGGCGCTCGATCCGGAGATGGTCGGCGAGGTGCTCGGCGTCATGAAGAGCCTGGCGAGCGAGGGCATGACGATGATGGTCGTGACGCATGAGATGGGCTTCGCCCGCGAGGTTGCCGACCGGGTCATCTTCATGGACGGCGGCTGCATCGTCGAGGAAGGCCCGCCGGAGGAGCTGTTCGGACGGCCGCGCCAGGAGCGGACGATCAGTTTCCTTGAAAAGGTGCTGTAAAACGAGGCTTCAGCGGCAAAAAGCCCGCTTCATCCGACATATCGGATGAAGCGGGCTTTTTGCATTTGGACCGGCGGAAGCAGATTGCTCGAGCTGCGCCGGAGCGTCGCGGCCGGCGCCGGATGCGGCTCGATCCGGGCCGCGGCGCCATGGGTCAAGGCACGACGAAGCGGATGCGCGTCCCGTCCTCGTAGCCCCGCAGCTGGTTGCCGATCCAGGAGCCGGCGCCGCGGTTGTCGGAGGACTTGACGTAGGCGACATCCGCGCCGGCTCCGCCTTCGCGGCACATCGCCATCGGCCACTCGTCCCGGTCGAATTTCTTGCGCGTCGGGATGCCCTGGAGCGACTCGCGGCGGTTGGCGTCCGCTCCGTCCCGGTCGATCGTGCAGATGGCCGAGGCGCCGGCGGCGATCGCGGCTCGGATATGCTCGGCCGTATCGGGATACCGCTCGGACGGGAAATAAATCGTCGCGTCATGGCCGGAGGGCGCTGCGGATGGCTGCGGCAGCTTGAGCTCGAACGAGCAGCCGCCGAGCAGCGCCGCCAGCAGCAGCGCGGCGAGCAGGGAGAAGAGCAGGCGAAGCGGTCGTCTGTCGGTGCGGGTCATGGTCGTCCTCCTGGTCGGTTCTCTCCTGTGCGGAGCTTGTCTCCAGTATAACAGGGAACGTACGTTTGGGAAGACCAGGAACTGGAAAGGACGCCGGCCGCTTCTAGCCCCGCCTCAAGGTTCATACAGATGAGAGATGGACTTCGCTCACCGGGCCAGAGGAGGGAATGGGATGCGAAAAAGGATTGCCGCCCCGAGACGGACAGCCGCCGACGCGGGACAAGCCGCAGACGGACGGCTGCCGGAGCATCGGCGCGGCATGGCTGTCCGCGCTGCCGTAAAAGGGCTGATCGCCGCCGCGGCGGGCTTGCTGCTTTGGCTCGCCCTCGGCTGCGGATCGGCCGGGATGGCGGGGACGGCGAAAGCGGCCGGCGCCGATCCGATCCGGCAGACGACCCAGGCTGTAGCCGTGCAGCAAGCGCCGGCTCCGGATTCGGCTCCCGCCAGCCATGGTATGAGTCACGGCGGTGGAACGGCGGGCGGCGGGCTGCAGGCGCCGCTGCATGGCTGGCCGCTCGCGGCGGCCGTGTTCGAAATCTTGGCGCTGCTGCTGATCGGCGCCTTGACGCTCCGCCAGATGCTGCGGCTGCGATACATGGAGCGGCCGGCCGAGATGCCGCTCATGATGTGCTGCATGGGCTTTTCGATGGCGGCCGGACTGGCCGGCGGCACGATCCTGTCGGTGCTGCTCGGCCAGTTCACGCTTCCTGCGATCGGCGCGGGAGCTGCCGCAGCCTGGGCCGGCTATGCGGCGGGCAGCCGCCACGGAGCCGCGCCGGCGCTGGAAGGTCTGCTCGGCGGAGCGATGGGCGGCCTAATGGGGCCGATGTTCGGCTATATGGCGCTGCCGGAGCATCCTTTTGCATCAGTGCTGTTCGCCCTCGCGCTGTTCATCGTCGTCGTGCGGCTGCTCGGCCGCCTCGCTCGGGAGAACCGCAGCGAAGCGGCCGCCTGCCTGGAGCCGGACGGCTGCTGAGTGGCGGGATGGCCTGATCCCTACTCGAAATAAAAAAGACGGAAGCTTCCGGCCGCAGCCGGGCTTCCGTCTTTTTTTACATGCAGCCGATTAGAACAGGAACGCGCCGATCAGCCCGCTCAAGAGGCCGGACGCGACGACGGAGCCGAACACGAGCCAGAGCACGCGCGCCGGGAAGGCGCGGCGCAGCATGAGCAGCGAGGGCAGGCTGACCGTCGGCAGCGTGACGAGCAGGGCGCCGGCGGCCGCGCCGCCGTAGCCGAGCGACAGGAACGACTGTACGATCGGAATTTCCGCCGCCGTCGGAATGACGAACAGCGTGCCCGCGATCGCGAACAGGATCAGCGCCAGCACCGTCGTGCCGGCTCCTTCGCCGAGCGTCGGGAACAGCCAGGCGCGCGCGGCGCCGAGCAGCAGCACGGCGAGGATGTACGCCGGGATGACGTTCAGCAGCATCGTGCCGAGGCTGCGTCCCCAGCGGACGAGGAACGGCCGGTCGTCCGCCTGGGCTGGAGCGAGCGCCTCGGCCGGCAGCTTGTCCTCGGAGACGGACGCGTCTCCCGCGAAGCGGTTCGCCAAGTAGCTGACGCCGAACGTGATCGCCAGGCCGAAGGCTAGGCGCAGCAGCGTGAAGTCCCAGCCGAGCACGAAGAACATGAAGATCAGCGTCGCCGGATTGAGCAGCGGATTGCCGAGCCAGAACGCGAGCGCGGCTCCGACGGAGACGTTTTTCTTGCGCAGGCCGGCGGCGATCGGCGCGGCGCAGCAGGAGCACATCATGCCGGGCAGCGAGGCGACGCCGCCCCATACGGTGCTGCGGAACGTGCGCTGGCCGAGCACGCGCATAAGCCAGTTCGCGGGCAGCAGCACCTGCACGAGCGAGCCGAGCAGGATGCCGAATACGGCGGCTTTCCATACGGCTTTATAGTAGACGACGGCATAGTCCCATGCGGACTGCCAGGAAGGATTCGGAATCGCTTCCTGGCCGCCGGTCAGGATCGAGCTGCCGATCGTATGCTCGGTGATCGCCTTGATCGCCTTGCCGTAGTAGGGCCACCACTTGATGTAGGTCAGGCCGGTGGCGGCGATGAGGATGAACAGGACGGCGAGCCACAGCGCTTTGCGGCCGTCGTTCTGCTGCCCGGAGGGCATGGGGGAAGAAGGGCTCAAGACGGAATAACCTCCTAGAATGGTGTCAGATGCTCGACTATTATAGCACAGCGCTCCGAAAGCGGAAGCGGAAGCGAAGCGCCAGGCGGCGGCCGGCCGGAGTTGGAGCCGGACCGAGCTTGTCGTATAATGGATGGGTTGAACGATAGCTCACGGAAAAGAGGGAAACCGATGTCGATAACTCCAAGCGTCAAACTGACGTCCTTGTCCAGCAAGGGCGGCTGCGGCTGCAAGATCGGACCGGCCGACCTGTCGCAGGTGCTGCGCCAGCTCCCTCCGTCGGTGCCCAATCCCGACCTGCTCGTCGGGCTCGATACGAGCGACGACGCCGGCGTCTACCGGCTGAGCGCCGACATGGCGCTCGTGCAGACGGTCGATTTCTTCACGCCGATCGTCGACGACCCGTATGCGTTCGGGCAGATCGCCGCGGCCAATGCGATCAGCGACATCTATGCGATGGGCGGCAAGCCGCTGACGGCGCTCAACATCGTCGCGTTCCCGATCCAGACGCTGGACAAGGCCATTTTGGCCGACATCCTGCGCGGAGCGGGCGACAAGCTGGCCGAGTCCGGCGCGACTCTGCTCGGCGGCCACTCGATCGACGACAAGGAGCCGAAGTTCGGCATGGCCGTCACCGGCCTCGTGCATCCGGACCGGGTGCGGACCAACGCCGGGGCGAAGCCGGGCGACGCGCTGCTGCTGACGAAGCCGATCGGCGTCGGCATCTACACGACCTCGATCAAGAAGGACCAGCTTTCGCCGGACGAGGTCGAGCAAGTGACGCGCGTCATGTCGACGCTGAACCGCCGCGCCGCCGAGATCATGGACGGCTACGACGTGCATGCGTGCACGGACGTGACCGGCTTCGGCCTGCTCGGCCACGCGATGGAGATGGCCAAGGGCAGCGGCGTCGGCCTGACGATCGTCAAGGACGCCGTGCCGGTGCTGCCGCGCGCCCGCGAGCTGGCCGAAGCCGGCTTCATCCCCGGCGGCACGCGCAACAACCATGCGCATGTGAGCCCTTCGGTCGATTTTGCCGACCAGCATGACGAGATCGACCGCTTCATCCTGTGCGACGCGGTCACGTCGGGCGGCCTGCTGATCGCCGTCGCTCCGGAGCAGGCGCAGGCGCTGCTCGGTGAGCTGCGCGAGGGCGGCGTCGACGCCGCCATCATCGGCGAGGCGTCGGCCGAGCAGGCCGGACGCATCCGGACCGTATAAGAGAGAGAAGGAATGGCGATGTTTCAAGACTTGACCGTACCCGAGCTGCGGGACATGAGGGACCGCAAGGAGCTGACGATCGTCGACGTCCGCTCGCCCTCGGAATTCGCGGACGCGACGATTCCCGGCAGCGTCAACATCCCGTTCTTCGACGACGCCGAACGGGCGGAGATCGGCACGCTCTACAAGCAGCGCGGCATGGCCGAGGCCAAGCGGCGCGGGCTCGAGCTCATGAGCGCCAAGCTGCCGGCGTTCATCGCCGAATTCGCGGCGCTGCCGGGCAAGATCGCGCTGTTCTGCTGGCGCGGCGGCGGCCGCAGCCGCACGACGGCGACGCTGCTCGGCCTCATGGACATCCACTGCTACCGGGTGGCCGGCGGCTACCGCGAGTACCGCCGCTGGGTCGTGGAGACGCTGGAGACGTACCGGCTGGACAAGCCGGCCTACGTGCTGCACGGCAATACCGGCACCGGCAAGACGGCCATCCTCCGCCAGCTTGCCGAGGAAGGCTATCCGGTGCTCGATCTCGAGGGCTTCGCGTGCCATCGGGGCTCGATCTTCGGCGACGTCGGCCTGCGGGGGAGCAACCAGAAGACGTTCGACGCCGAGCTGCTGGAGGCGCTGCTGCGCTTCGAGCAGGCGCCATATGTCATCATGGAGGCGGAGAGCCGGCGCATCGGCAAATGCACGATGCCGCAGTTCCTCATGGATGCCAAGGAGAGCGGTGTGCCGATCCGGCTCGAGCTGCCGATGCCGGTGCGCGTGCGGCATATCGTGCAGGACTATCGGCCCGCGGAGCATAAGGACGCCTGCCTGCATGCGTTCAAGATCATCAAGCCGCGCATGCACACTCCCGTGGCGAAGGAGATCCAGCAGAGCATCGAGCAGGACCGCTTCGACGTCGCGGCCGAGCTGCTGCTGGAGCATTATTATGATCCGCGCTACGAGCATGGAGCGGACCGCTACGACCAGGAGCGGGAGCGGCTCGTGCGGGCGCGCACGGAGCAGGAGGCTTTGGACGGCGTAAGGGCGGCTTTGCCGGACGTGCAGGCATGACCGACGAGTCTGCCGGACGGCTGCGGCCGATGAACCCGGCGAACGGGACGAAGCGGAGATCCACTCCGTTTCGTCCCGTTTTTGCGTTCCATGCCGGGCCGGAGCGCCGATCTCGCGTCCGGGCATCGACGAGGACGGGCTCGTCCGGCCCCGATCGGTCAATCGTGAAAGAATTCGTACGATCGCCGCCTACAGCCCCGAGTCCTCATCCACTATACTAGCCTCATCCACTAGCGAGAGGTGAATTCATGGACTTGCCTTCCCTTCAACCTGCCGATCCAGCCCGCGCGCGACCCGATGTGAAAGCGATTACCAAAAAGGCCGGGCAGCGCTGGAACGCGCCAGTCGTCGGCTATCTGTTCATCGCGCCTTGGCTGCTCGGCTTCCTCATCCTGCAGCTATGGCCGATCATCCAGTCCTTCTATCTGTCGATGACCGAGTTCTCGCTGCTGGAGCCGGCCCGCTGGATCGGCCTCGACAACTACCGGGACATCTCGCAGGACCGCTTGTTCTTCAATTCGCTGCGGGTCACCTTCGTCTATGTCGCCGCCTCGGTGCCGCTCAAGCTGATCGCCGCCCTGCTGATCGCCATGCTGCTGAACCGGCAGATCCGGGGCATCTCGTTCTACCGCACCCTCGTCTATCTGCCTTCCCTGATCGGAGGCAGCCTGGCCGTGGCCGTGCTGTGGCGCAATATTTTCGGCCTCAACGGCTTCGTCAACCAGCTGGCCGTCCTGGTCGGCATCGATCCCAAGAACTGGATCGGCACGCCATCCACCGCGCTCGGCACGCTGGTGCTTCTGACCGCCTGGCAGTTCGGCTCCGCGATGATCATCTTCCTCGCCGGACTCAAGCAGATTCCGTCCGAGCTGTACGAGGCCGCCTCGGTCGACGGCGCGTCGAGGCTGCGCAAGTTCGCGCGGATCACGCTGCCGATGCTGTCGCCGGTCATCCTGTTCAACCTCGTCATGGGCATCATCAACGCCTTCCAGATGTTCACGTCCGCCTACATCGTCACGAATGGCGGCCCGGTCAACTCCACGGAGATGTTCGCGCTGTTCCTGTACAACAAGGCGTTCGGCTCGCTGCAGATGGGATACGCCTCGGCGCTGGCCTGGATTCTGCTCGTCATCATCGGTGTCGTGACGGCGCTCAACTTCGTCGCGTCGAAGTATTGGGTGTTCTATGAAACGGAGGGACGAAAATGAACGGCAAGCCTCGCAAAAGCAACCTGCTCGTCCATCTGGTCATGATCGCCGCTTGCCTGGTCATGTCCTATCCTCTGCTGTGGTGGATCGGCGCGTCGTTCAAATCGGCGGCGGAGCTCGGCAATCCCGGCTTGTTCCCCGAGCAGTGGCTGTGGCGAAACTACTCCGACGGCTGGGTCGCCCTGCCGCAATACACCTTCACGCGGTTTTTCGAGAACAGCCTCCTGCTGAACGCCTCGACGACGCTGCTGCATGTCGTCTCGGCCAGCCTCGTCGCCTTCGGCTTCGCGAGGCTGACCTTTCCGCTCAAGGGCATGTGGTTCTCGATCCTGCTACTCACCTTGATGCTGCCGGGCCAAGTGACGCTGATTCCGCAGTATACGATGTTCCACGCCTTCGATTGGATCAACACATATCTGCCGCTGATCGTGCCGTCCGCGATGGGCGGAGCGTTCTTCATCTTCCTCCTCGTGCAGTTCATCCGCGGCATCCCGCGCGAGCTCGACGAGTCGGCGAAGATCGACGGCTGCTCCTGGTTCGGCATCTACGCGCGGATCGTCATGCCGCTGACCGTGCCGGCGCTGATTACGGTCATGATCTTCTCGTTCATCTGGGGATGGGACGACTACTTCGGCCCGCTGATCTACCTCAATACCGTGGACAAGTACACCGTTCCGCTCGCTCTGCGCATGTTCATCGACACGCAGTCCGCCGTCGCCTGGGGCCAGCTGCTGGCGATGTCGCTCTTGTCCGTGCTTCCGCCGGTGCTCATTTTCTTCCTGGCGCAGAAGCATTTCGTCGAGGGCATCGCCACCTCCGGCCTAAAAGGATAGGCGCCTGCGCTCTGGCGCAGCTCCGCGGACACGGATAAAATGGGAGCCCTGGGGAGAGCGGGCGACAGCCGCCTTTCCCGGCACTCAGACGAGAAAAGGGCTGATCCTCATGAACCCGTTTCGCAAGCATCGCGTGGACAAGGTGTTTTTGCTGAGCTTCGCGGCCTTCATCGGCTTGCTGGTCACGGTCATCATGGCTGTCAGCTACCAGCTGTCGGCCCGCGAGCAGGCGACGAGCGCCTCCGCCTATCAGCAGGCCATGCTGCAGCAGCTCAACAAGCAGCTGACCGATCAGATGGATGCGGTCGAGCAGACGGCGCTGTTCATCTCGCTCAACGCCCAGCTGGCGAGCTACCTGACGAGCAAGGGGGATTACTTCGCGCTCAAAAAGGCGAGGGACGAGCTGAACCGAGACTACCTGGCGCCGATTCTGAACAGCTCGCGATCGATCTTCACCTTCCAGGTGTACATGAACGAACCGCTGCAGGTCGATCCGAACGCCGCGATCCAGTACTTGCCGCTATCCCAAGCCAGATCGGAGAGCTGGCATGCCGCGGTCGAAAAGGCGGACTCCGTCTGGGTCGGGCAGCGCGCTGTCGGCTCCCCTCAAGGGGAGCAGCAGGCGGTCAGCTTCATCCGCCGGATCAATACGCCGGAGGGCGTCAATCTCGGCCTCCTCGTCCTCAACGTGCGCATGCGGTTCCTGCAGTCGATCCTGACCGAGGACAACTCTTCGGCCAGCCGTCTGCTGCTCGATTCCGGAGGTCGCATGATCATGCATGCGAATCGAGCTCTGCCGCCGGGCGAGATCGAGGCGCTGCAGCAGCAGGTGCGGGGAGATGCCGGACATGCGCGCCAGCGCTTGGCCGCAGCCGGCTCGCAGCCGGCCAAGGACATGCTCACCGTATGGTCCCGCACGACGCCCAACAGCTGGATGCTGGTGGAGCTGACGCCCTGGAAGGAGATCACGGGCGGCAGCGTCCGCCTCGCCTGGACGCTGGCCGGAGTCGGCGCGGCCGCGATTTTGCTGGCGCTCGTTTTCACGCTTTATTTGTCCCGCAGCTTCACCCGTCCGATCCGGCAGCTCGTGCAGCTGATACAGTCGTACGCGCCGGGCCGGCCGGCGCGGCCGCCGCAGACGGAGTACCGCAATGAATTCGGCAGCCTGTTCGGAGGCTACCGCAAGCTCACCGAAAGGATCGAGGGGCTGTACCAGTCGCTCGAGCAGCAGCATCGCGCCCAGCGCCGGGCGGAGATCCGGGCGCTGCAGGCGGCGATCAATCCCCATTTCCTCTACAACACGCTGGACCAGCTCAACTGGATGGCGATCGAGGCGGGACAGGAGAAGATCAGCCATGTGGTGGAGCTGATGGGGCGGATGTTCCGCATCAGCCTGTCCGGCGGCGAGACGATGATTCCGCTGCAGGAGGAGCTGCTGCTCGTGGAGAGCTACCTGGGGATCCAGCAGGCGAAGTGGCGGAGCGGGCTGGAGTACCGGATCGAGGTCGCGGGCGAGCTGCGGGAGCTGCTCGTGCCGAAGCTGACGCTGCAGCCCTTTGTCGAGAACGCGATCGTGCACGGATTCCATGGCCGCAGCAGAGGGCTGGTCACGATCGCGGGCGAGCAGCACGGCAGCGGCATGCGGCTCGTCGTCCAGGACGACGGCATCGGGCTGCGGGACGACTGGCAAGCCCGCAAGCGGACTCGGACAGGCGGGTACGGCGTCCGCAACGTGAAGGAAAGAATCGAGGTGCTGTTCGGAAGGCCTTACGGGGTCGAGCTTCGCTCCCTGCCGGAGCGGAAGGGGACGCGGGTGGAGATCTATCTGCCGAGCCGAGAGGATCATGGAGCCGAAAGGGGCGAGCCGCATGTGGACGATCGCGATCGTGGATGACGACCGGCAGGCTCTGGACGGCATGTCCCGGCTCATCCCGTGGGACCAGCTGGATGCCAGCCTGGTCGGGGAGGCGTCGGACGGCGAGCAAGGGCTGCGCCTCATCGAGGAGAAAAACCCGGACATCGTCATCACGGACATCTATATGCCGGTGATGAACGGCCTCGACATGATCGAGGAGCTGCGCAAGCAGGAGTACGGAGGCAAGATCATCATCCTGAGCGGCTATTCGGATTTCGACTACGCGCGCAAGGCGCTCCGGCTCTCGGTGGACGATTATTTGCCCAAGCCGGCCTCGCTGCCTACGATCCGCGAAGTGCTGGGGCGGGTAGCGGCGGAGCTGTCCCGGCAAAAGGCCGTGGAAAGCGAGGAGCGGGAAATCCGCGAGAAGCTGCTGCAATACGAGCCTTATTGGGAACGGGAATGGGCGAAGTCGGTGCTGACGGGAGGCGTGCCGTCGCCGTCGGGAGCGGCGGCCGAGCTGCCGGCGAAGCTGGGCTGGAGCCGAGCGCAGGTGATGACGCTCGCTGTGGAGCTGAAAAGGCAGGGCCGGATGGAGGGCATGTCTCTGCGCGACTGGAGCCTGTTCCGCTTCGCCATCGGCAATATGGTGGAGGAGCTGGCCGCAGCCGCCGGCATGCGAAGCTTGTTTCTGGAGCTGCACAGCCATCAGATGGCGATCCTGCTCAGCAAGCCGCTGTCCTGGCCGGAGCCTGTCTTCCGTCAGGAGGCGCTGGAGCTGGCGGGACGGATCGTCGACGCCGCCGGCAGCTGCCTTCACGTCAAGCTCCGCATCGGAGCGGGCTCGCGCAAGTCCGATTGGCGGCTCGCCGCCGACTCGACGGAGGAGGCGTTCCGGGCGCTTGGCTCCAGGCGCCAGCCTCATCCGCTCCATCCGTGCGTCTACCTGCACGAGGAGGGAAGCGGCTCTCCCGGCAGCAGCCGGGAGCTGCGGCCGGTCCGGTTTTTCCAGGAGATGGCGGACGCCATCCGCAGCTTCGACGAGCGGCGCGCGCTGCTGGCGCTGGAGCAGTTTTGCCGGGAGGGGGGAGGAGCGGCGTCCAGTCTCGACGAGGCGATGCTGGAGGAGATCGGAGCGCAGCTGTTCGCCATCCTGTCGTTCACGCTGTACGAATCCGGCATCCGGCTGGACGACGCGCTTGCGCCGTCGGAGCTGTCCCGCGAGCTCGCCTTGGTCGAAGGCGTCTCGTCGTGGAAGGACTGGGTCGCGGAAAAGATCCGCCTCGTCTGCTCGCGGTATGCGCCCAACGAGAACCTGAAGCACAAGGAAACGGTCGATTTCATCATTCAGTACATCCACGAGCATTATGCCGAGAATATCCATCTGCAGCAGCTGGCGGACCGCGTGTACATCTCCAAGAACCACCTCAGCACGATTTTCCGCCAGGCGACAGGAGAGACGTTCGGCGACTACTTGACGCGGGTGCGCATGGAGCGGGCCAAGAGCATGGTGCTGGAGAAGCGGCTGCTCGTCGCGGAGATCGCCGAGAAGGTCGGCTACCGCAACGTGCCTTACTTCACGACGCTGTTCAAGCGCCATACCGGAAAAAGCCCGACGGAGTTCTACAAGGCGTGAGCCATGCGGTCCAGGCCGCCCGCCTCCGGAAAGCGGCTGGACGCGCGCGAGGCGCTCGGTCCGGCCGCGCAAGCAGAGCAAGGCAAATCGGATAAACTCGTTGAGGGAGGCTGACCAGGTTGAGAAAACGGATGACGGCAGGCTTGCTGATCCTGCTCATGATGGGAGGGACGCTGAGCGCATGCAGCGGCGTCAAGGAGGAAGAGGCGGGGACGGCGGATGGAGGCGGCGCTACAGTCAAGCTGCGGATCATGTGGTGGGGCTCCCAGGCCCGGCACGATGCGACGCTGAAAGCGCTGGACGCGTATGCGAGCGCCAATCCGGGCATCGCCTTCGAGCCGGAATATCAATCCTTCGACGGCTATCAGGACAAGCTGTCCACGATGTCGGCGGGCAAAAATACGCCGGATCTGTTCCAGATGGACGCGGCTTGGTTCAATGACTGGGCGTCGAGCGGGAGGCTCGAGGACCTCTCCTCGATCCCGGCGGCGGACATCGACACGTCGCTGCTCGAGACCGGCACCTATGAGGGCAAGCTGTACGCGATGCCGCTCGGCAACAACGCCTGGGGCATGATCTACAACAAGACGATGATGGACAGCCTCGGCGTCGCGCCGCCGACGACGTGGGACGAGTTTTTCCAGCTGGCCCGTGACATCAAGCCCAAGCTGGCGAAGGACCAGTACCTGAGCAAGGATCTGACGGCGGACGGCGCCATGTACATGAGCTATCAGCTGAGCATGGGCAAGGGCTACAGCCTCAGCAAGGACGGCAAGTTCCATTATGACGAAGCGACCTGGAAGGATTGGATGAACAAGTGGGCCGTCCTGCGGCAGGACAAGCTCGCGGCCCCTCCGGACGTGACCGTGTCCGACAAGGGACAGGACGCGCAGATGGACCTGCTCGTGCAGAAGAAGATTCTGCTCAAGGGAGCTCATGCGGCGGAATTCGGCGGGTTCGACGCGCTCATGCCCGGCGATCTGGCGCTGACGGCGCTTCCGCGCGGCGCCCAGGCGAGCGGCTGGCTCAAGGCGTCCATGTACTGGAGCGTCAGCCCGAACAGCAAGCATAAGGAAGAGGCGAAAAAGTTCATCGACTGGTTCGTGAACAGCGAGGAAGCGGCAGCGATACTGGGCACCTCGCGCGGCATCCCGGTGTCCAGGACGGTCGTCGAGGCCATCCAGCAGAACTTCACCGCCGTCGATAAAAACGCCCTCGGCCTGATCGAGACCGTGTCCAAGGACGGATCCGCCTTCGACCCCGGACCAGGCAACAAGGGCGGCTGGGCGAACTTCACCAAGGAATACGACAACATCGTGCAGTCCATCCTGTTCGGCAAGATCGGCATCGACGAAGGATGGGAGCAGGTCGTCGGACTGAGCCGGAATCTAGGATGACCCGGCTCTGACGGCGCAAGGCCTTGCGCTGTCTCCAGAACGGCCGGACATAAAAAAAGCGAGGCCCCCTTGCGGGGGCCTCTTTCATGGGAGAGGAGAAACCGGACGAAGAGCTTATGGGGAAACGTAAGCCTTCTCCGCGGTGTCTACGGCATCTCTCGACGCCGGTAGTACAAGGATGTCCGCCCGGCGCGCCGCTTATACATGCGTTCGCTTAAAAATCTCCCGCTATGCTAAAATCGAAGGCAAGAGGAGGGAGAGCATGGCGGAAAAAGAAGAGCTCGTCCGGTTCGGCGTCGCATTTCCGGCGCCGCTGATCGAGCGGTTCGACGGCTATATCGAGGCGAAGGGCTACACGAACCGCTCGGAGGCGATCCGGGACATGGCCCGCAAGGCCATGCTGGAGGACGAGGGGATCGCGCCGGAGACGGCGGTCGCGGGCACGATCTCGCTCGTGTACGACCATCATGTGCGGGAGCTGCCGCTGCTGCTGACCGAGCTGCAGCATGACTACCACGAAGAGATCATCAGCACGATGCATGTCCATCTGACGCATCATCAGTGCATGGAGATCATCCTCATCCGCGGGCGCGTGGAGAGGCTGCGCAGGCTCCATGGGGCGATCCAGGCGCAGAAAGGCGTGCAGGTCGCGGAAATGTCGGTCACGTTTTTAGAATAGGAGATCGAGCGCGGGGAGATTCGGCTGGCTGCGCTTCGTTCTCGTTCGGTCCCGCGCGGCGAGCGTTCCGCGTTGGCGCCAGGACAACTCACGGCTGCTCCAGGTCGCGTCGGCGGACCTGCGGGCAGTCTTTTTCGTTTTTATCTACCTGTCTAAATGTCAGGTAATATGACGTGAAGAGGCAGTTTTTCATAGGCAGATCCGGCATCGTGTGCTACAATCGGGAGGAATCGTAACACACAGGAGCCGTACAGCGGAAAATGGGGGAGAGAACATGAGGCATGATCGGGGAAGGCAGGACGTCAGGAACGGGAGCGGAGCCGGCTTCCGTCGGGAAAAGCGCCGAATGCTGAGGCCGGCTGTCGCGGCCGCGCTCATCGCCGTCGCGCTCGCAGGCTGCGCCGGAGCGGAAGGAACGCCGGCGCCTTCGGCCAAGCCGGCAGGGGCCGGCGCGGAGGCGGACGGCAACGCCGGGCAAGCCGCAGCCCAGGCGAAGGACAGCCTTATCCTTGCTGTCGGCTCGGAGCCGGAGACGGGGTTCGACCCGGTCACCGGCTGGGGCCGCTACGGCTCGCCGCTTTTCCAGAGCACCTTGCTGAAGCGCGACGACGACTTGAACATCGTAAACGATCTGGCGACCGGCTACGAGGTCAGCGGCGACGGACTGGAGTGGACCGTCAAGCTGCGCGGAGACGCTGTCTTCACGGACGGCGTGCCGGTGACGGCCGAAGACGTGGCGTTCACGTTCGAGCAGACGGCGAAGAGCGGGGCGGCCGTCGATCTGACGAATCTCGAGGCCGTGGAAGCGCCGGCCGTGGATGTGGTCGTATTCCGCCTCCATTCGCCGCAATCGACGTTCGTCAGCCTGCTCGTCTCCACCGGCATCGTGCCGAAGCATGCGTATGGCCCGAGCTACGCCGAGCAGCCGATCGGCTCGGGGCCGTTCCAGCTTGTCCAGTGGGACAAGGGCCAGCAGCTGATCGTGGAGGCCAACCCCGATTATTACGGACGCAAGCCGTCCTTCAAGCGCTTGACGTTCCTGTTTCTCGGCGAGGACGCGGCGTTCGCGGCCGCCAAGGCCGGGGAGGCGGACGTCGCCTACATCCCGTCGTCGTTCAGCCGTCAGCCGGTGGCGGGCATGACGCTCGTCGACGTGAAGTCGGTGGACAATCGCGGCATCCAATTCCCCTACAAGCCCGCCGGCGGCAAGACGTCAGGCGGCGATCCGATCGGCAACGACGTGACGTCCGACCCGGCGATCCGCAAAGCGGTGAACGCGGCGATCGACCGGCAGGCGCTCGTCGACGGCGTGCTGGACGGCTACGGCTCTCCCGCCTATTCTCCGAGCGACGGCCTGCCTTGGTGGAACCCGGATACGACGGTGCCGGACGGAGATCCCGCCGCAGCGCGGCAGCTGCTGGAGCAGGGCGGCTGGAGCGATCCCGACGGCGACGGCATTTTGGACAAGGACGGCCAGCGGGCTGAATTCACGCTGCTCTATCCCGCCGGAGACGTGACCCGCCAGTCGCTCGCGCTGGCCGCGGCGGACATGGTGCGGGCGGCAGGCATCGAGATCCGCCCGGACGGCAAGAGCTGGGAGGAGATCGAGAAGCGCATGCATGCGGATGCGACGCTGTTCGGCTGGGGGAGCCACGATCCGCTGGAGATGGACCATCTGTTCCGCGGCGCGTCCGGCGGCGTCGGCTACTACAACGCCGGCTATTACGCCAACAAGACCGTCGATGCCTGGATGGACAAAGCTCTTGCCGCGCCGTCCGAGACCGAAGCGCTGGAGTTCTGGAAGAAGGCGCAGTGGGACGGCGAGACGGGCTTCAGCGCGCTCGGCGACGCGCCATGGGCTTGGCTCGTCAACCTCGACCATCTGTATCTCGTGAGCGACAAGCTGGACGTCGGCAAGCAGCGCATCCAGCCGCATGGACACGGCTGGCCGATCACCGACAACATCGCGGACTGGACATGGAAAAGCTGAGCGCGGACATCCAAGACGGGCGGAGGCGCGGGGCCGGAGCAGAGGCGGCGCAGTCCGCTTCGGGAGGCGAAGGCATCAAGGGCGGCTGGGGCTTGTACCTCCTTGGAAAGGCGCTCCGGCTCGTCCTGCTGCTCGCGGCGGTGAGCGCCGTCACGTTCACGCTCGTCAGCCATTCGCCGGTCGATCCGGTGCGGGCGTACATCGGCGCCGACATCCTCCGCGTCGGACCGGAGCAGCAGGCGCAGATCGCCTCCTACTGGGGGCTGGACGAGCCTCCGCTCGAGCGGTTTTTCCGCTGGGTCGGGGCGCTGCTGAGCGGCGACCTCGGCACATCGATGATCTACCGCGAGCCGGTGGCGGACGTGATCGCGGAGCGCTTCGCGAGCTCGGCGCTGCTGATGGCCGCGGCGTGGCTGCTGTCTGGCGCGCTCGGCTTCTCCGCCGGCATCGCGGCCGCGATGGCGCATGGCCGCTGGCCGGATCGGCTCATCCGCCGCTGCTGCTATCTGCTCGCCTCGACGCCGCCGTTCTGGCTGGCGCTGCTGCTGCTCACGGTGTTCGGCGTCGCGCTCGGCTGGTTCCCGATCGGCCTGGCCGCTCCGGCCGGAATGGCGGCGGAGGAAGTCGGCTGGCTGGACCGGCTGCGCCACATGGCGCTGCCGGCGCTGACGCTGAGCGTCGTCGGCATCGCGCCGGTCGTGCTCCATACGCGCCAGAAGCTGCTCGAGGTGCTGGCCAGCGACCATGTGCTGTACGCCCGCTCCCGCGGCGAGCGCGGCTGGGCGCTGCTGCGCAGGCATGGACTGCGGGCAGTCGCCCTGCCGGCGCTCACGCTGCAGCTGGCCGGCTTCAGCGAGCTGTTCGGCGGCGCCGTGCTGGCGGAGCAGGTGTTTTCGTATCCGGGGCTCGGCCAGGCGACGGTACAAGCGGGACTTCGCGGCGACGTGCCGCTGCTCATGGGGCTCGTGCTCGGCAGCGCGCTGTTCGTCTTTGCCGGCAACCTGCTCGCCGATCTGAGCTATCGGCTGGTCGATCCGAGGCTGCGCGAAAGGAGCCGTACATCATGATGGAGCGCCCTGAAATGCAGGCTGCGAGCCAACGGAAGGCCGTCCCGGCGGCAAGCCTGCCGTCGGGACGGCTCCGGCTGCTCGTCGGAGCCGCGCTGCTCGTCGCCGCTCTGCTGGGGCTCGGCCTGTGGGCGTCGCTCTCCGGCGGCGGAGAGGGATTGCGCACGAATCTGGCCGAGCGCAGCCTGCCGCCGTCCTGGGGTCATCCGCTCGGCACGGACTGGCTCGGACGCGACATGCTGGTCCGCACTGTGCAAGGGCTGTGGCTCAGCCTGCAGGTCGGCCTGCTCGCATCGTTGGCCGGAGCGGCGATCGCCGCCGCCGCCGGGCTCTCGGCCGCGCTGCTCGGCCGCACGGCGGACCGGATCGTCTCCTGGCTGATGGATCTGTTCCTCAGCCTTCCGCATCTGGTGACGCTGATCCTGATCGCTTTCGTTTGCGGAGGCGGCTTGCGCGGCGTCCTCATCGGTGTCGCCCTGACCCACTGGCCTTCGCTCGCCAGGCTCATCCGCGCGGAGGCGATGCAGCTGCGGTCGGCCGATTATGTCGCCGTGTCGCGGTCGCTCGGAAAGTCCCGCGTCTGGATCATGACGCGGCATCTGCTGCCCCATCTGCTGCCGCATCTGCTGACCGGCTGCCTGCTTCTATTCCCTCATGCGATCCTGCATGAAGCGGCGATCACCTTCATCGGGCTCGGCCTGCCTCCCGACCAGCCGGCGATCGGCGTCATCTTGTCCGAGTCGATGCGGTATCTCAATGCCGGACTGTGGTGGCTGGCGGTATTCCCGGGTGTGGCGCTGCTGCTGCTCGTCGGCGCCTTCGACCGGCTCGGCCATGCGGCGTCGGCGCTGCTCGATCCGGGGCGGTCGCAGCAGTGAGGCCGGCATCCGGACGGAAGGCAAGCATGAGGAGGCACGAGGAGGAGAAGACGATGGCGATTGGGGCAAAGCGTGTTCCGGCGCAGGAGGCGTCCCTGCGCGGAGCAAGCTCGGAGGAAGCCGCGCTCGGCGCGGCGGCTCCGCTTCTGGAGATCGAAGGGCTGCGCGTATCGTTCCTGCAGTATGGTCGCGGGCTGCAAAGAAGGACCGTGCAGGCGCTCGCCGGCGTCGACCTGAGCGTAGGAGCGGGCGAGCTCGTCGCGCTCGTCGGCTCCAGCGGATCGGGCAAAAGCCTGCTCGCCCATGCCGTCATGGGGCTGCTGCCGGACAATGCCCGCTCATCCGGCTCGATCCGGTATGCCGGCGAGCCTCTTGACGGCGAGAGGCTGCTGCGCCTGCGCGGCAAGGAGCTGGCGCTCGTGCCGCAGGGCGTCACGTATCTGGACCCGCTGTTGCGGGCGGGGGAGCAGGCGCTCGGCCGGCAGCGTGGACCGCAGGCGCGGAGCCGGCTGCGCGCGGTTTTCTCCCGATTCGGCTTGCCGGAGCGGGCCGAGCGGCTGTATCCGCATCAGCTGTCCGGCGGCATGGCACGCAAGGTGCTCGTCTCCGCCGCGGCGCTCGGCGGCGCGCGCCTCGTCGTCGCGGACGAGCCGACGCCCGGCATGGAGGCGGGCAAGGCGGCAGAAGCGCTGCAGGCGCTGCGCGAGCTGGCGGACGGCGGCTGCGGCGTGCTGCTGCTGACGCATGACATCGAGGCGGCGCTGCGCGTCGCGGACCGGGTCGCGGTGCTGTACGCCGGCGAGGCGGTCGAGCTGGCCGCCGCGTCCGATTTTGCCGGAGCCGGCGAGCGGCTGCGCCATCCGTATACGCGGGCGCTGTGGCAGGCGCTGCCGGCGAACGGCTTCCGGCCTCTGCCGGGCGTGCAGCCGGCGCCCGAGGAAGCCGCGGCCAGCTGCGCCTTCGCCGCCCGCTGCGGGCAGGCCGCGCCGGAGTGCCGCGCCGCCAAGCCGGCGATGCGGGCGTGGAGAGGCGGCCAGGTGCGATGCTTCAAGCCGGACTGAGGACGCTCGGATGGACGCGCGATGTGGCGGAGGAGCGGTTTGGCTTGGAAGAGATCTCGGATTGAGGGCGGTGGGATGGACGCACGAGTTGGCGGAGGAGCGGTTTGGCTTGGAAGGGAGTTGGGACGTGTCGAGGCGGAATGAGGGCAGAGTGATGGTCATGGATCGGTCCGGAAAAGGCGCCGGTCGTGTCGAGGCGAATGAGCCGGGCAGGAGGCTAGATATGCTGGAAGCGGACAAAGTGGGGATTCATCTAGGCGGACGCTGGCTGTTCCGCGACATGAGCCTGACGCTGGAGGCGGGCGAAGTGGTCGGCATCAGCGGCGACAGCGGCGTCGGCAAATCGACGCTGGCGCGGATGCTCGCGGGCCATCTGGCTCCGGACGAAGGGGAGGTCCGGTACGGCGGCCGGCCGGCCGCGCGGCGCGGACCGCATCCGGCGCAGCTCGTGCTGCAGCATCCCGAGCGCGCGGTCAATCCGCGCTGGCGCATCCGCCGCATCCTCGCCGAAGCGGGAGCGCCGGAGCCGAGCCTGCTGGAGGCGCTGCAGATCGCGCCTTCCTGGCTGGACCGCTGGCCTTCGGAGCTGTCGGGCGGCGAGCTGCAGCGCGTCTGCATCGCCCGGGCGCTCGGCCCGGCGACGCGCGTCCTGATCGCCGACGAGATGACCGCGATGCTCGACGCGCTCACGCAGGCCGGCATTTGGCGCGCGGCGCTCGGCGTCGCGCAGGAGCGGGGGCTCGGCGTGCTGGCGATCAGCCACGACGAGGCGCTGCTCGAGCGCATCTGCACGCGCCGTCTTCGCTGGGAGGAGCTGCGCGGGGACGCGACGACAGTAATGATGCCTTGACGTCGGGCTTTAGGGCGACTTGAACACCGCGCGCGGGCAGCAAAGGCGGGGGAGACGAGCCCAATCTCGAATCCAGGGCACCCAAAGTGCCTTGAATCAGCGGGAACGAGCCCAATCTCGAATCCAGGGCACCGAAAGTGCCTTGGATCTGCGAAGACGTGCTCAATCTCGAATCCAGGGCACCCAAAGTGCCTTGAATCAGGCGAAACCCAAACCAATCTCGAATCCAGGGCACTCAAAGTGCCTTGAATCATCGAAGACGAGCCCGATCTCGAATTCAGGGCACCCAAAGTGCCTTGAACCATCAAAGACGAGCCCAATCTCGAATCTAGGGCACTCAAAGTGCCTTGAATCATCGAAGACGAGCCCGATCTCGAATCCAGGG
Source organism: Paenibacillus sp. FSL W8-1187 (assembly GCF_037965485.1). Classification (NCBI taxonomy): domain Bacteria; kingdom Bacillati; phylum Bacillota; class Bacilli; order Caryophanales; family Paenibacillaceae; genus Paenibacillus; species Paenibacillus sp. FSL W8-1187. The sequence goes on along the minus strand of NZ_CP150181.1, from coordinate 3,158,391 downwards.
CACTCAAAGTGCCTTGAAACAGCGAAACCCAAACCAATCTCGAATCCAGGGCACTCAAAGTGCCTTGAAACAGCGAAACCCAAACCAATCTCGAATCCAGGGCACTCAAAGTGCCTTGAATCAGCGAAACCCAGACGAATCTCGAATCCAAGGCACTCAAAGTGCCTTGGATCAGTGGGAACGTGCCCAATCTCGATTCCAGGGCACCCAAAGTGCCTTGAATCAGCGAAACCCAGACGAATCTCGAATTCAGGGCACCCAAAGTGCCTTGAACCAGCGAAACCTAGACCAATCTCGAATCCAAGGCACTCAAAGTGCCTTGAACCAGCGAAACCCAAACCAATCTCGAATCCAAGGCACTCAGAGTGCCTTGAATCAGGCGAAACCCAATCAAATCTCGAATCCAGGGCACTCAAAGTGCCTTGAATCAGCGAGAACCAATCCAATCTCGAATCCAAGGCACCCAGAGTGCCTTGAATTCAAAAAAAGGCGAAGCCGGGAGCATGCTCCCGGCTTCGCCTTTTTGGCATTTGAGCGGCAACCCGCGTCGGCGACGGCATCCTTACGTTGCCGCGTCAGCCCGCATCACGCGCTGGCCGGGCCGGTTTCCGCCGCGTCCGTCCGGTTCAGCTCAGCTCTTACTTCAGCAGCCACAAAGCCGGCACGTTCGGCGGCTCCCAGCCTTGCAGCGATGTGTGCGGCTGGCGGCAGGAGTACGTCTTGCCGCCGTACGTGACGAGGTCGCCGGTCTTGTAGCTGACGCCGGCCGCCCACGCCTGGGCGCCGGAAGCGGCGTCCGTCGTCACGGTCAGCGAGGCGGCGGCGGACAGGTTGCCGGCGGCGTCCTTGGCTTTGACCGCAAACGTGTAGGCGGTCGACGGCGACAAGCCCGTGACGGCGAGGCTCGTCACAGCCGTTTCCACCGACGTCGTTCCATAGGTCACGACGTAGCCCGTAACGCCGACGTTGTCGGTCGAAGCGCTCCAGCCGAGCGTGACGCTTGAAGCCGTCTTGGCGGTCGCGGCGAGCGAGCCCGGAGCGGTCGGCGGCGTCGTATCGGCGGAAGGCGCGCTCGTCGTGACGGAGAGCGGAGCGCTGGCGGCGGACAGGTTGCCGGCGGCGTCCTTCGCCTTGACCGTGAACGTGTAGGCGGTATTGGCCGTGAGGCCGGCGACGGTCGCCGACGTGCCGGACGTCTGCAGCGAGCTGCCGCCATAATAGACGACATACCCCGTTACGCCGCGGTTGTCGGTCGATGCGCCCCAGGAGAGCGACACGCTCGAAGCCGTTTTGGCGGTCGAGACGACGTTCGCCGGCGCGGTCGGCGGCTGCGTGTCCGGCGCGCTAGGCGCGATGGCGTTCAGGTAGGCGCGATGCTGCCTGGAAAATTCGAAGCCGTTGAATTTATCCCAGTTGACCGACCAGGTCATGAGGCCGCCGAAGTTCGGATAGCCAGTCGAGCTGCCGCGCGTCTTGTACGTGCTCAGCTGCTGGCCCTTGATGAGCGCGTCGAGCGCCTTCTGCACCTCCGCGACGGAGGTGAAGCCGCCGCCCGCGTTGCCGTTCGCCGGCAGGCCGAGCAGAACCTGCTCCTGACGCAGCGGCGGGAAGAAGCTGGCGGCGTTTTTGGCCACGGGGAAGCCGGTCAGCAGCATGTCGGCCATGGCGACGTGGAAGTCGGCATTGCCCATCGTATGGTACTGGTCGTCCAGGCCGGTGATCGGACCGGAGTTGTAGTTCTGCACCTGCAGCCAGTCGAGGATGTCGCGGGTCGCGTGGATGACCGGCAGGTAGGCGCCGGCGCGGCTGTCGCAGCTGATGCAGCTGCCGCCGTAGAACGAATAGCCGAGCTGGACGAAAAACGTCTCCGGAGCCATCGTCAGCACGAACTTGTCGCTGCCGTAACGGGCGTCGATCGTCTTGAGCGCGCTGATCAGGTTGACGATGACCGGCGTGGTCGGGTTCTTGAAGTCGGAGTCGCCGGCGTTCAGGTAGAGCGAATGGCCTTCGAAATCGACATCGAGGCCATCGAAGCCGTACTTGTCGATGATGCCGGAGACGCTGCTGACGAACGCGTCGCGGGCGGCTGTCGAGGCGAGCTGCACCTGGCCGTTCGCGCCGCCGATCGAGATGAGCACCTTTTTGCCTTGGCTTTTCAAATAAGCGACGTCGGCCTTGAAATCCGCTTCCGTATAATTGTAGGGAGCGAAGCCGATGTTGCCGGTCGAGCTGCCGCCGACGGGCTCAGCGAAGCTGACGTTCACCACGTCGAAGTCGGGCGAGACGTCGCGCAGCCGGATGAAGCCGGAGCCGTTGTCGAAGTTGTGCCAGTAGCCGACGATCTTGTAGCCGCCAGCCGGAGCGGCCTCGGCGGCTTTTGGCGCGGACAGGGCGGCGGCGCTCAGGCCGGCCGCGAGCGCGAGGGACAGGCAGGCGGCCGCGAGGCGGCGCGGCAGCTTGAACCGGGTTGGGGTCAAATGATTTTCCTCCTTCGGATAGGGAAATGAGTTCCCTTCCATTATCCGGCGGTCCAGGAGGGCCGGTAAGGGGAAAATCAAGCGGACGGAGGGACAAATTCCGCCGGTCGCCCGCCCGCAAGCGGCCGGTGACAAGCGTTTCGCAGCCAGAGCGGACCTCTGGCCCGGAGCCTCCCGCCGCGGCTTTGGCCAGCGCTTTCATCGCGCGCCGCGGTTGTGGTACGATAGGAAGGCCATTTTGGCGGCGACTCGCCGCAAGCAACAGGAGGAGCGGACCACGATGAGAGTGATCGCGGGCGAAGCGAAAGGGCGCGCGCTCAAGGCTGTGCCCGGCATGAATACGAGGCCGACGACCGACAAGGTCAAGGAAGCGATCTTCAGCATGATCGGTCCTTACTTCGACGGCGGCTGGGCGCTCGATCTGTTCGCCGGCACGGGAGGCCTCGGCATCGAGGCGCTGAGCCGGGGGATGGACAAGGCGGTGTTCGTCGACATGGACCGCGCGAGCGTGGCGGTCGTGCGCGCGAACGTCGCGGCGGCCGGCATGGCCGCGCGGGCGGAGATCTATACCAATGAAGCGGGACGTGCCGTCAAGGCGCTGCAGAAGCGGGGACAGCGGTTTTCGGCCGTTTTTCTCGATCCGCCCTACCGGCTGACGCATATGGACGAGCTGATCGCCGAGCTCCAGGAGCGGGAGCTGCTGGCGGACGATGCGGTCATCGTCGTGGAGCATGACGCTTCCCGCGCCTATCCGGAGCGGATCGGCGCATGGGAGCGGAGCAAGCGGGCGGAGTACGGCGAGACGGCGGTCACGGTGTACCGCCGTCGCGAAGACGGGAATACGGAGGCTGCAGATGGACAAGAAGGATAGGCATCTAGAAGGAACGACCGGCGCGGAGGCGGAGCCCGCTGCGGGCACGGCGGGAAAGGGGCGCATCGCGGTCTATCCGGGCAGCTTCGATCCGGTCACCTGCGGCCACCTGGACATCATCCAGCGGGCGGCCCGGCAGTTCGACACGGTCATCGTCGCCGTGCTCAACAATACGAGCAAAAACCCGCTGTTCTCCGTGGAGGAAAGGAAGCGGCTGCTCGTCGAAATTACGAAGGATATCCCCAACGTGGAGGTCGACAGCTTCCGCGACCTGACCGTTCGGTTCATGCGCTCGCGCGGCGCGAGCACGATCGTGCGCGGCATCCGCACGGTGACGGACTTCGAGTACGAGCTGCAGCTCGCCTCGATGAACCATCGGCTCGACGAGGAGATCGAGACGATCTTCATGATGACCAATCCGAAATATTCCTACTTGAGCTCCAGCATGGTCAAAGAAATCGCCCGGTTCCAAGGCAGCGTCAAGGACCTGGTGCCGCCGGCGGTCGAAAGGGAGCTGCTGCTCAAATATCCGGACCGGCCTGAGTAAGGCCGGTTTTTGTTCGTGCCGGGGAAGCTTGCGCGCGTCAAAACGGGCAGGCGGAACGAACGAGACGCCACGTCGTCGAGCCGCCGCATCGCCCGGGCCGCTCCGGCGCTCACGCCTCGGTGCGGGCGGAGCGCCGCAGGCGCAGAGCCAGCGCGGCAGCGGCCGACAGCAGCAGCAGCGCCGAGACGAGCGCTGCGGCGAGCGGCAGCTGCAGCAGCAGCGCTCCGCGCAGCACGCCGCTCCAGGCGCCGGGCTCCTGGAGCAGCCGCTGGGCGCCGGCCGCCCAGCCCGTAGGCGGCGCCCAGCCGGCGTCGGCAAAGGCGGGAGCGGCCGAGCCGGCCAGCGACGACAGCGGCCGCCACAGCAGCAGCGCGAGCCCGCCGGAATAAGCGGCGGCGAGCAGGCGCGAGCCGGCCAGCGGCAGCAGGCGCAGGCCGCTGCCGCTCGCCGCTCCGCCCGCCTGCAGCAGGGCGCACAGCCCGCCCCAGCCGAGCGCGGCGGCGAGCGCGGCCGCCTGCAGCAGCGAGGCGGGCTCCGGCGCATGCCAGCTGGCCAGCGCCGCCGCGCCAAGATGCGCCTCGGCGGCGGCGGTCAGTCCAGGGCCGGCGATGGCGGCAGGCAGCAGCGGCTGCAGCAGGCGCAGCAGCACGGAGGCGAGGATGATCAGTCCGCCGGCCGCCATGAGCTGCTGGACGGCGCCGTTCACGCCGTCGCCGAGCGCTTTGCCGAAGCTGCGGCCGTCGCGCGCGCGGCCTTCCTCGACCGCTTGCAGGGCGCGGGCCGCGAGGCTGGCGCGGGTCGCGGCCGGGCGCATCGCGACTGGCGCGGGCGGGCCTTCCGCTGCCGGCGCCCCTTCGCGGTCGGAGCCGGACGCGTCCCGCGATCCGGCGCCTGTCAAGCCGCTCGGCTCGGCGGCTGCGGCCGACGCGCTCGCGCCGTCCGCGCTTGTCGTCTTCGTCTCTGCGGCCGAGAGCGGCGCGAGTCGGCTCATCGTCCAGGCGGCGAGCAGCGAGCCGGCCCAGAGCAGCGGCAGCAGCAGCAGACCGAACAGCGGCTGATGGAGGAAGCCCGCGCCGAGCACGACGATGACGAACAGCGGGTTGGGCGAATGGACGAGCGCGAGCAGCCGTTGTCCTTGCGCGGGAGTGAGGCGTTGCGAGCGGACGAGCCGCGCCGCCGCGCTCGAGCCGGCCGGATAGCCGCTCGTCCAGCCTTGGACGAGCGCCCAGCCGGCAGAGCCGGGCAGGCGGAGCTGCCGCATGAGCGGCGCCAGCAGCACGCCGAGGCCGTCGACGAGGCCGAAGGCGAGCATGAGCTCGGCGAGCACGAGAAAGGGAAGCACGGCAGGGAAGACGAAATTCCACCACAGCGACAGTCCGGACAGCGACGCCTGGAACGCCTCGGACGTGCCGCCGACGATGGCGGCGACGACGAGGATGGCGGCGCAGGCGGTCAAGAGGGTACGGAGCATGGATCGGTCCTCCTTCGATCTGGGACGGGCAGGCTCCTGTATGTATACGCATCGGCGGACGGGCTTAGAAGAACGGGGAGAGCGGAGGAGGGGGGGGCATGCGGGAAAAAAGGACGGGCCTTGCGCCGCGGGCGTCGATCCGCCGCTGGCTGCCCGCGCTGGCGCTGGCCGGATTCGTCGCAGCGGCGGCGCTGCCGCGGCCGTATTACGTGCAGACGGCTGGATTCGCGCGGAATGCCGCGCCGCTGATCCAGTTCGGAGCGGCCATGGAGGGGCGCGAGGCCGAAGCGGCTGCCGCCGCGACGGGTCCGGCGTGGCTGTATACGGCGGTCAAGCTGGAGCGGGCGAGCTTGCTGGAGGCGGCGTACGCCGAGCTGACGGGGCGCGGAGACGCGCTGAGCGTGCGTTCGGTGCTCGGCGGGGCGTCGGAGGAGGCTTACCGGATACGGATGGAAGAAGCGATGCGGCAAGCGCTGCTCTTGGCGGCGAGAGCGGCGGCCGACGAGGCGAAGCGGGAGGTGGTCGAGGCGGAGGGTGAGGCCGGGACGTCGGAGCGAGAGGCGGAAAAAGCCGGCTCCCAGCCGTCCGGCCTGCGGCTCGCGGACGGAGGCCGGGAGCCGCTATGGCTCGGCGCGGCCGCAGCGGGCGGACCGTCCGCCGGGCTGATGGCGGCGCTGTCGCTGTACGATCGGCTGACGCCCGATGCGGAGCTGCTCGGCGGCCGCCGCATCGCGGGCACCGGCACGATCGACGCCGCCGGCCGCATCGGAGCGGTCGGCGGCGTCGCCCGCAAGGCCCAGGCGGCCGCGGAAGCGGGAGCCGGCCTGTTCGTCGCGCCGAAGTCGGAGGCGGGCGAGGCGGAAAAAGCGGCGCGGCGCGCCGGCGGGCGGATGCGCGTCGTCGGCGCGGACACGCTCGCCGAGGCGGTCGCCCTGCTGCAGCCGCGGCCGTAGGGAACGCCGGCTGCTTCCGGTCCGCTCGCGGCAGGCAGCAGCCGGACGGCGATCAGCGGACGATCCGGAGCCGCCGCTGAATCCCGCCGCCGCGGCCGGACGGCTGGGAAGGCAGCCGTCCGGCCGCGGCGAATCTTCGAGCGCCAGCGGCTGCAGGCGGATCGGCGGCGGATCTTTCGGCGCCAGCGGCTACGGACGGATCGGCGGCGAATCTTCGAGCGCCAGCGGCTACGGACGGATCGGCGGCGGATCTTCGTGCGCCAGCGGCTACAGGCGGATCGGCGGCTCGTAATAGTCGCGCAGCAGCCGCCTCGGGTCGCGGCTGCCGCCGCCTGCGGCATGCACCGCCGTGCCGCGGACGTCCAGCTCCAGCAGCGGCAGCCCGTCCGCCCGCGCGGCGCTGGTCAGCACAGGCGCCGACGCCTCGCGCCGCATGCGCGCGAGCAGCTGCTGGCCGCGCGGCGTGAAGCCGAGCACGCGGATGTAGCCGGGGCCGGCCGCCAGGCGCTCGCGGCCAAGCTCCGCGGCGCGCAGGTTCAGCAGCACGCCGAGCAGCGCGCGCTGCAGCCGAGTGCGCGTATAGCGCTTCGTCTTGACGGCGGCGAGCAGCGGCTCGAAGCCGAGCTCCGGCAGCGCCGCGAGCTGGGCGGCGATCCGCCGCTCCAGTCCTTCGCCGAAGCCGAGCGTGCCTGCAAGCGAGGCGGGCGGCTCGACGAGCAGCCGGTGCAGCAGCTGCGGAAAGTAGTCGTCCCAGCGGCGCGGCGCCTCGCCGGCGGCGAGCTGCTCCTCCACGACGCGCAGCGTGGACGCCGGCACGTAGCGCGCGATGCCGGCCGCGCCGCCGCCCTGCTCCAGCATGCGGCGGATCGCGGTCGCGCTGGCGATCGAGCCGCTGCCGGCCTCGTCATGGTAGCCGGCCCCTTCGCGGCGGATCGTAAGCGGCTCCATGCGGCCGCCGAGCCGCTCGAGCGCAAGCAGATAATGCAGGCCGAGCGTCATGTTCGGCTGCGCGAGCTGCTCCGCCGCGAGCGGCGGGAACTCCGCGCCGCCGTCCCGGCGCAGCAGTTCGGCGGCCGCGGCAGAGTACGCGGACGGATACGGGAGCCCTCGCTCCAGGCCGGACGCCAGCGCCGCGCGAAACGATTCCGGCTCCTCCGCGAGCAAGCGGGCGGCAGCGCGCAGCGGCGCCAGCTCGCCGGTCTCGCTGCCGAAGCAGAACGCGTCGACGACGCCTGTCGCCTCGAGCGTCCAGACGGCGCCGTAGGCGAACCATTCGGCCGGCTGCACCGCATAGGCGAGCGGCAGCTCGAGCACGAGGTCGATGCCGCCTTCGAGGGCGGTGCGGGTCCGGGCCCACTTGTCCATGAGCGCGGGCTCGCCGCGCTGCAGGAAGCTGCCGCTCATGACGGCGACGGACGCTTCGGCGACGGCGGCTTCCTTCGATTTTTGAAGATGATAGGCATGGCCATGGTGAAACGGGTTATACTCGACGATAAGGCCTACGGTCCGCATCCTTGCACCTCGCTTCGGTCAGCGTTTTCATTCCTACTATAGCACGGGCGGAACGAAGCGGTGAATGACAAGGAGATTTGGTTGACAAAAGGCTTCCAAGCTCGATATAATAAATTTTGTTTGTTTGGAGTGATCTTATGGAATTTCGTGTCATGGAAGTCGTGTCCAAAGGACAGGAGCCCAGCTTCCGCGAGAAGCTGGATGTAACCGAGCTGCTGCAGGATCGCAAGGACGTCGTTGCGGCCAAGCCTATGTCCGTGGAGCTTGACGTCCGGCCCTACGAGGGCACGGCGCAGGTGGCCGGAGAGCTTCGCGCCGATCTGACGATGGTCTGCTCGCGCTGCCTGGAGCCGGTGGAGGAGCATCTGAGCATTCCGATCGAGGAGCGTTTCGCGCTCGCCTCGATGGTGAAGGATCCGGAGGCGGACGAGGACCTCATCCTCGTCGCAGAGGACAAGGTCGACCTTCAGCCTTACGTGGAGGGCACCCTGCTCATCTACCTGCCGATGGCGCCGCTCTGCAGCGACGACTGCAAGGGGCTTTGCCCGGATTGCGGAACCAACCTGAACGAGCAATCATGCGGCTGTTCCAGGGATGTCATCGATCCCCGGTTCGAGGCGCTTAAAAAGCTGCTGGAGTAGAAGCGGCTCATGATTGAGGCAACGCCGATCTTTGAAGGAGGTGTTAGACAATGGCAGTACCACAACGCAGAACGTCCAAGACCCGCCGCGACAAACGCCGCACGCACTTCAAGCTGACTGTGCCGGGCATGGTGAAGTGCGAGCAGTGCGGAGAGCTCAAGCTGGCTCACCATGTTTGCAAAGTTTGCGGATACTACAAAACCAAAGAGGTTATTTCCCAATAGTCCTCTTCCGTCCCTTCGGGGGAACCGAAGCGCCCGCCATTCCGGCGGGCGTTTTTTTTGGGTTTGCGGGCCGGGGGCAATTCTACTATACTGAATTGGTACCAGGTGTTAAACTTCGGAATCGTGCATAGGTTAAGGTTAAAGGTGGTGCAGGTCATCGAACGCCTTCCGAAAAAGCAGCGGCATCAGCAGCTACTGAAGCATATGGAGGACAATCCCTTCATGACGGACCGCGAGCTGACCCGCCTGCTCAAAGTAAGCATCCAGACGGTCCGCCTGGATCGGATGGAGCTCGGCATACCCGAGCTTCGCGAGCGGCTCAAGCTGATGGCGGAGCGCTCGTACGATCCGATCCGCTCGCTGCAGGCCGACGAGGTGATCGGCGAGATCGTCGATCTGCAGCTTGACCGCAGCGGCATCTCGATTTTCGAGATCGGGGAGGAGCATGCCTTCTCCCGCAGCGGCATCGCGCGGGGACATCATCTGTTCGCGCAGGCGAACTCGCTTGCCGTCGCCGTCATCAACGACGAGGTCGCGCTGACCGCGACGGCGGACATCCGCTTCCTGCGGCCGGTCCGCCTCGGAGAGAAGTGCATCGCCAAGGCGTACGTGCGCCGGGCCGGGCAGCGCAGCAAGGCCAAGGTCGAGGTGTTTTCCTACGTCGGGGACGAGCTGGTGTTCGAAGGCCAGTTCATGATCCACCGTTCCGGCGGCGAAGCGGCAAGCATAGAAGGAGGAGACGAGCATTGAAGATCGCGATTGACGCGATGGGCGGAGACCGCGCGCCTGCGGAGATCGTCAAGGGGGCGCTGGCGGCGGCCCGCGAATGGCCCGACACGCAGCTCGTGCTGGTCGGCGCCCCCGAGGCGATCGAAGCGCATCTGGACGGCGCTCCGCCGTCCAATCTGACGATCCATCCCGCCAGCGAGAAGATCGAGGCGGACGACGAGCCGGTGCGCGCCGTGCGCCGCAAGAAGGACGCCTCGATGGTCGTGGCCGGACGGCTCGTCCGCGAAGGCGCGGCGGACGCGATGCTGTCCGCAGGCAATACCGGCGCGCTCATGACGGCCGGCCTGCTCGTCGTCGGCCGCATGGACGGCATCGAGCGACCGGCGCTCGCGCCGGTGCTGCCGACGCTCGACAACGTCGGCGTGCTGGCGCTCGACCTTGGCGCCAACATGGACGCCAAGCCGGAGCATCTCGCGCAGTACGCGGTCATGGGCAGCATCTACCGCGAGAAGGTGCACGGCATCGCGCGTCCGCGCGTCGGCCTGCTCAACGTCGGCACCGAGCCGGGCAAAGGCAGCGAGCTGACGAAGGCGGCGTTCGAGCTGCTGGAGAAGGCTCCGATCGAATTTGTCGGCAACGTCGAGTCGCGCGACGTCATGCAGCGCAATTGCGACGTGCTCGTATGCGACGGCTTCGCCGGCAACATTTTGCTCAAGACGATGGAGGGCACGGCCGGAGCGATCATGAAGGAGCTGAAGTCCGCCTTCACGAGCAGCCTGCTGACCAAGCTGGCCGCCGCCGTGCTCATGCCCGGGCTCAAAGGGCTGAAGAGCAAGATGGACTACGCCCAGTACGGCGGAGCGCCGCTGCTCGGGCTGAACGGACTCGTCGTCAAATGCCACGGCTCCTCGGATGCCGAGTCGGTCAAAAACGCCGTCCGCCAGGCGCGGATCGCGCTGCAGGCCCGGCTCATCCCGACGGTGGCCGCAGAGATAAAAGGAAAAGAGGTCCTGTCATGAAGTCCATATCGGTCGGCATCATCGGCACCGGCAAGTACGTCCCCGAGAAGGTTCTTACGAACCAAGACCTGGAGCGGATGGTCGAGACGAACGACGAATGGATCGTCACCCGTACCGGCATCCGCGAGCGGCGCATCGCCGCCGAAGGGCAGGCGACGTCCGACCTCGCCTTCGAGGCGAGCTTGAAGGCGCTCGAGAGCGCCGGCATCACGGCCGAGCAGCTCGATCTGATCATCGTCGCGACGATCACGCCCGATATGTTCTTCCCATCCACGGCGAGCCTGCTGCAGGATCGGCTCGGCGCCTCCCGCGCCGCGGCATTCGACCTGTCGGCGGCTTGCTCGGGCTTCATTTACGGCCTGGCGACGGCGTCGAGCATGATCCAGGCAGGCCTGTACAAGCATGTGCTGCTCGTCGGCGCGGAATGCCTCTCGCGCATCACCGACTACACGGATCGCAACACCTGCATCCTGTTCGGCGACGGCGCGGGCGCGGTCGTGCTCGGCGAGGTGCCGGAGGGACGGGGCTTCCAGTCGTTCGAGCTCGGCTCCGACGGCAGCGGCGGCCAGCTGCTCAAGATTCCGGGCGGCGGCTCGCGCCTGCCGTCGACGGCGGACAGCGTCGAGGCCAAGCAGCATTACCTCAAGATGGCCGGCAACGACGTGTTCAAGTTCGCGGTGCGCGTCATGGGCGCCTCGGCGGAGCAGGCGCTGTCCAAGGCCGGCTTCGGCAAAGGCGACATCGACCTGCTCATCCCGCATCAGGCGAACATCCGCATCATCCAGTCCGCTCTGAACCGGCTGGAGCTGCCGGAGGACAAGGCGATGGTCAATCTCGACCGCTACGGCAACGTATCGGCCGCCTCGATCCCGCTGGCGCTCGCCGAAGCCGTCGAGCAGGGCAAGGTGAGCGAAGGCGACAAGCTGCTGCTCGTCGGCTTCGGCGGCGGCCTCACCTGGGGGGCATCCGTCCTCGTCTGGTGACAGGACTCGGCGTCCTCCGAACGGGAGGACGCCGCCGCCTCGGGCGGCAACAACCGACAAGCTACGAAAGGCGGCTTTCAGCATGGGCAAAATCGCATTTGTATTTCCGGGCCAGGGCGCCCAGGCGGTCGGCATGGGCAAGGACCTGTACGACGCCAGCCCGGCGGCGCGCGCCGTATTCGAGGAAGCGGACGCCGCGCTCGGCTTCGCGCTGAGCGAGCTGATCTTCCAAGGTCCGGATGAAGCGCTCAAGCAGACGGCCAACACGCAGCCGGCGCTGCTGACGGTGAGCGCGGCCTTCCTCGAGGCGTTCCGCGAGACGGGCATCAAGCCGGATTACGTCGCAGGCCACAGCCTCGGCGAGTACAGCGCGCTGACGGCGGCGGGAGCGCTCGGCTTCGCCGACGCCGTGCGCACGGTGCGCCGCCGCGGCGAGTTCATGGAGCAGGCGGTGCCGGGCGGGCAAGGCGCGATGAGCGCCGTGCTCGGCGCCGAGCGCGAGGCGCTTGCCGCGCTTTGCGCCTCGATCGCGGCCGAGGGCCATCCCGTCGAGCTGGCCAACGTCAACTGCCCGGGGCAGATCGTCATCTCCGGCAGCGCCGAGGGCGTCGCCCGGGCGGGCGAGCGCATCAAGGAAGCGGGCGCGAAGCGCGCGATTCCGCTCGAGGTGAGCGGGCCGTTCCACTCCTCGCTCATGAAGCCGGCGGCGGACAAGCTGGCCGCCGTGCTGAGCGAGGTCGCGATCCGGGACGCGTCGGTGCCGGTCGTCGCCAACGTGACGGCGGCTCCGGCGACGGCCGCGGAGGAGATCCGCCGCCTGCTCGTGGAGCAGGTGTACTCGCCGGTGCTGTGGGAGGACACGGTGCGCCGCCTGATCGACGAAGGCGTCGATACGTTCGTGGAGCTCGGCTCGGGCTCCGTCCTCGCCGGCCTCATCAAAAAGACGGACCGCGGCGTGCGCGTGCTGTCCGTCAACAGCGTGGAGTCGCTGCAGGCGGCAGCCGCCGAGCTGAACAACGAAGCATAGGGAGGAACCGGATATGTTTGCAGATCTGACGGGCAAGACGGCTCTCGTGACGGGCGCCTCGCGCGGCATCGGCCGCGCGATCGCCGTCGCGCTCGCCGAGGCGGGCGCCGACGTGGCGGTGAACTACGCCGGCAGCGAGGCCGCTGCCGCCGAGACGGCGGCAGCGGTAGAAGCGCTCGGCCGCAAGGCGCTCGTGCTCAAGGGCGACGTCGGCAAGGCCGCCGATTTCGACGGCCTCGTCAAAAGCGTGCTCGACGCCTGGGGCAGGATCGACATCCTCGTCAACAACGCCGGCATCACGCGCGACAATCTGATCATGCGGATGAAGGAAGAGGAGTTCGACCAGGTCATCGAGACGAACCTGAAGGGCGTGTTCAACGGCATCAAGGCCGTCAGCCGTCCGATGATGAAGCAGCGCTCCGGCCGCATCATCAATATCTCCTCGGTCGTCGGCGCGCTCGGCAATCCGGGCCAGGCCAACTATGTCGCGGCCAAGGCCGGCGTCATCGGCCTCACCAAGTCGTCGGCGCGGGAGCTCAGCTCGCGCGGCATCACCGTCAACTGCGTCGCGCCCGGCTTCATCGAGACGGACATGACGGACAAGCTGCCTGCGGAGGCCCGCGAGTCGATGCTCGGCGGCATTCCGCTCGCCCGTCTCGGCCGGCCGGAGGACATCGCCGCCGCGGTGCGCTTCCTGGCGTCCGATGCGGCCGCCTACATGACCGGACAGACGGTGCATGTGGACGGCGGCATGTACATGTAATGGACGCGGCGCGGCCATCCTATAGCGGCCGCCTGCTTTCGTTCCGTCTCCGAGGAACCGTTTGCGTATGGCATTTTGAATAGGATTCTCGTATAATACGATGGAGGAGGTGAACCGGATGTCCGAAGTAGTGGATCGCGTCAAACGCATCGTAGTCGATCGCCTTGGCGTTGACGAAGCGGAAGTGACCCTCGAAGCTTCCTTCAAGGATGACCTCGGCGCTGACTCGCTAGATGTAGTCGAGCTGGTCATGGAGCTTGAGGATGAATTCGACCTGGAGATCTCTGATGAAGATGCAGAGAAGATTACAACGGTGGGAGAAGTAGTCAATTACATACAATCTCATACGTAATTGTCCAAGCAGAGTCCCGTTTCACGACGGGACTTCTCTCTTACGCCAGGCGGTTTTCCGCATGTCCCATCCCGCCGGATTCATTCCGCTTCATCCGCATGCGCGCTGCGCATCGAACTGACCACGAAGATCTTTTCCTGCCTCCAGCAGGCGGGGAATTCCATACACCGCATGACAAGACGCTTCAAGACGGTCCGGCATCCGGCCGTCCAACCTGCCGTTTCCCGAGGTGAACCTTTTACCAATGACAAATAGAGTCGTAGTAACCGGCCTGGGCGTGCTGACAAGCCTGGGCGACAGCAAGGACCAGTTCTGGGGCAGCCTGCTCGAGGGCAGATCGGGCGTCTCGACCATCGAGTCGTTCGACGCGAGCGAGTATACGACCCGCATCGCGGCCGAGATCAAGGGCTTCGAGCCCGAGGCCTACGGCCTGGACAAAAAGGAAGCCCGCCGCATGGACCGCTTCGTGCAGCTGGCCGTCGTCGCCAGCCTGAAGGCGGTCGAGGACGCGGGCCTGCGCATCGGCGAGAACTCCGACGCGGAGCGCACCGGCGTTATGGTCGGCTCCGGCATCGGCGGCCTCGGCACCTGGGAGGACCAGCACAGCGTCCTGCTCGAAAAGGGGCCGAAGCGCGTCAGCCCGTTCTTCATCCCGATGATGATCGCCAACATGGCCTCCGGCCAGGTGTCGATGGCGACCGGCGCGAAAGGCCCGAACACGACCGTCGTGACGGCCTGCGCGACCGGCACGCATACGATCGGCGACTCGTTCAAGATGATCCAGCGCGGCGACGCCGACGTCATGATCTGCGGCGGCGCCGAGTCGACGATCCGCCCGATGGCGATGGCCGGCTTCTGCAGCATGCGCGCGATGAGCGTGCGCAACGACGAGCCGCATAAGGCGAGCCGTCCGTTCGACGTCGACCGCGACGGCTTCGTCATGGGCGAGGGAGCCGGCGTGCTCATTCTCGAGTCGCTCGAGCATGCGCAGGCGCGCGGCGCCCATATCTATGCCGAGGTGATCGGCTACGGCATGAGCGGCGACGCCCACCACATGACGGAGCCGGACCCGGACGGAGCGACGCGCTGCATGCGCATGGCGATCCGCGACGCCGGCATCGAGCCGGAGGCGGTGGACTACATCAACGCGCACGGCACGTCGACTCCGGTCGGCGACAAGTCGGAGACGACGGCGATCAAGAACACGTTCGGCGACCATGCGTACAAGCTGGCCGTCAGCTCGACCAAGTCGATGACGGGCCATCTGCTCGGCGCGGCCGGCGGAGTCGAAGCCGTCATCCTGGCGATGACGCTCGAAAACGGCGTCATCGCGCCGACGATCAATCTCGACAACCAGGATCCGGAGCTGGATCTCGATTACGTGCCGAACGAGCCCCGCAAGGCGGACGTGCGGGTGGCGCTGTCGAACTCGTTCGGCTTCGGCGGCCATAACGCCACAATCATCATGAAGAAGCATGAAGCGTGATCGGATTCAGGAGCTTCAGCGGCAGCTTGGCCTCACGTTCCGCAAGCCGCAGCTGCTGAGGCTCGCCTTCACGCACACCTCGTACGTCAACGAGCATCGCAGCAGCGTCTCGGAGGACAACGAGCGGCTCGAATTCCTCGGCGACGCGGTGCTCCAGCTGCTCGTCTCGGAGCATCTGTTCGCCACGCATCCCGATCGGCCGGAAGGCGAGCTGACCCGCATGCGGGCCGCCATCGTCTGCGAGCCCTCGCTCGCCCGCTTCGCGGAGCTGCTCGACTTCGGCTCCTACGTCCGCTTGGGCAAAGGAGAGGAGCAGCTCGGCGGGCGCCAGCGCCCGGCGTTGCTCGCCGATCTGTTCGAGGCGTTCATCGGAGCCCTTTATCTCGATGCGGGCGTCGATTCGGTCCGCGCCTTCCTGCGGCAGGAGATGTTCCCCAAGCTGGAGGACACGCCGGGCTTGTCCGGCAAGGACTACAAGTCCAAGCTCCAGGAACGGGCGCAGAACCTGGCGCTCGGCACGGTGGAATACCGCGTCGCTGAAGAGCGCGGGCCGGCTCATGACCGCGAGTTCGTCGTGGAGGTGCTCGTCGGGGAGCAAGTGCTCGGCGTAGGCTCCGGCCGCACCAAAAAAGAAGCCGAGCAGCGCGCCGCCGAGGAAGCTTGGGAAAAGACGCGCGAGGAAGTGTAGGAAGGACGGGCGCCTGTCGCCCGGACCGCATGGCCGAAAGCCCCGGCAGCCTGAACCGCTTCAGGTGCCGGGGCTTTTGTCCGTATGGTACAATAGCCGCAAGAGGTGACATCGACCGATGTTGTTGAAACGCATTGAGCTGTCCGGCTTCAAGTCGTTCGCCGACAAGACCGAGATGGAGTTCGTAAGGGGCATCACCGCCGTCGTCGGCCCGAACGGCAGCGGCAAAAGCAACATATCCGACGGCATCCGCTGGGTGCTCGGCGAGCAGAGCGCCAAAAGCCTGCGCGGCGGCAAGATGGAGGACATCATCTTCGCCGGCAGCGACGCGCGCAAGGCCGTCAACTTCGGGGAAGTCTCGCTTACGCTGGACAACTCCGACGGCGCGCTGTCCGTCGAGCATCACGAGGTGACGGTGACGCGGCGGGTCCATCGCAGCGGCGACAGCGAATACATGATCAACCGCCAGCCGTGCCGGCTCAAGGACATCACCGAGCTGTTCATGGATACCGGCATCGGCAAGGAGGCGTACTCCATCATCGGCCAAGGTCGGATCGAGGAGATTCTGAGCACGCGCTCGGAGGACCGCCGCGGCATTTTCGAGGAAGCGTCCGGCATCGTCAAGTACAAGTCGCGCAAGCGCGAGGCGCAGCGCAAGCTCGACGACGCCGAGGGCAATCTGCTCCGCATCCATGACCTCGTCTCCGAGCTCGAGGACCAGGTCGAGCCGCTGCGCGAGCAGTCCGAGCGCGCCTTGCTGTACAAGTCGATCAAGGAGGAGCTCAAGCACCGCGAGATCGCGCTCTACGTGCATCAGATCGAGGGCGTGCACAAAAGCTGGAACGAGAACAATGCGCGCATGGAAGGGCTGAAGAAGGAGGAGCTGGAGCTGTCGGCGGTCGTCAGCCGCCACGACGCGTCGCTCGAGCAGGACCGGCTGCAGCTGCGCCGGCTTGAGGAGCGGCTCGAGGAGCTGCACGGGCAGATGCTCGCCTACAGCGAGGAGTTCGAAAAATGCGAAGGCCAGGGCGAGGTGCTCAAGGAGCGCCGCCGCTACCTCGCGGACAGCCGCGAGCAGCTGGCGCAGGCGCTGGAGACGGCTGCCGCGCGCCAGGCGGAGCTCGCCGCGGAGGAGGAGCAGGCGCGGGCGAAGGCCGGCGCGCTCGAGGCGGAGCTGATCGACCTGCGCAGCCGCATGGGCAGCGAGGAGAACCGGCTGCGCGGCGTCGCCGGCGGCACGTCCTTGGAGGCCGGCGAATCGCTCAAAGGCGAGCTGCTCGAGGTGCTCGGCACGATGGCGCAGCTGCGCAACGAGATCCGCTACGCGGAGCAGCAGCGCGAGGCGCTGCAGCGGCGCAAGGAGCGGCTCGGCGGCGAGGAGGGCAAGTGGCAGGAGCAGTCCGGCCGCCTGCAGACTCGCCGCTCGGAGCTGATCGAGGCGCTCGCCGCCTCGTCGGCGGAGCTGGAGCGGATCCGCAGCAAGTACATAGAAGAGTCGCAAAGGACGCAGCAGCTGCAGAAGCGGCAGGAGGAGGCTTCGGCCGCCCTGCGGACTTGGGAGCAGCGCAAGGAGGCGCTCGTCTCCCGGCGCGATACGATGAAGGAGATGCAGGACGCGCTGGACGGCTTCATGCACGGCGTGCGCGAGGTGCTCAAGGCGGCGCGCCGCAGCTCCGGCGGCTTGTCCGGCGTGCACGGCGCGGTCGCGGAGCTCGTGCGGGTGCCGCAGCGCATCGAGGTCGCCGTCGAGACGGCGCTCGGCGGAGCGATGCAGCATGTCGTCATGGAGGACGAGCGCTCCGCGCGCGCGGCGATCTCCTTCCTCAAGCAGCGGCAGCTCGGACGGGCGACGTTCCTGCCGCTCGACGTTATCAAGAGCCGCAGTGTCCCGGAGCAGGAGAAGCGGCAGGTCGCCGCGATGGAGGGCTACGTCGGCATCGCCGCGGAGCTCGTGACCAGCGAGCCGCGCTACCAGGCGATCGTCGGCAATCTGCTCGGCAACGTGCTGCTCGCCGAGAACCTGGAGGCGGCCAACCGGATCGCCGCCCGCTGCGGCTATCGCTTCCGCGTCGTGACGCTGGAAGGCGATGTCGTCAACGCCGGCGGCTCGATGACCGGGGGCAGCCTGCAGAAAAAAGGCGCCAGCCTGCTCGGCCGCCAGCGGCAGATCGAGCAGCTCGACGAGGAGTCGGCCGAGCTGCAGCGGCAGCTCGCCCGCGTGCGGGCGGAGCTGGACGATCTGCGCAAGGAAGGCTCCATCGCCGCGCAGAACCGCGACGAGCTGCGCGAGCAGGCGGAGCGGCTGAAGCTGCAGGAGCAGCAGCAGCGGGCCGAGCTGCAGCATGCGGAGAGCGAGCTGGCCGGACTGCAGGAGCAGGGAGCGGTATTCTCCGCTGACCGCTCGGGCTTCGAGGAGGAGGAGCGGCAGCTCGTCCAGGCGGCCGCCGATGCGGCCGAGCGCCTGGACGAGCTCGGCATCCGCGAGGCCGGGCTGCAGGAGGCGATCCGCATCGCCGAGGAGCGGCGCAAGGCGAGCGAGTCGGAGAAGGAGGAGCTGCAGGTGCAGCTCACCGACCTTAAGATCCACGTCGCCAAGGCGGACCAGGAGCGGCTCGCGCTGCAGGATACGCTGTCGCGACTCCGCTCGGAGAGCGCCCGCGCCCGTACCGAGGCGGCGTCGCTGGAGGCGCAGCAGCGGCAGCGCAGCGCCGAGCAGGAGGAGCTGGAGGCGGCGTCGGTCGCGCAGATCGAGGAGCTCAACCGGCTGCGCCTGCGCAAGCAGGAGACGGCCGAGCAGACCGAGCTCGCCCGCTCCGCGCGCGCGGACAAGAGCCGCGAGCTCGAGCAGATGGAAAGCGAGACGCGCGAGCAGCGCAGCGGCCTGAAGCGGGTGGAGGAGCAGCTACGGCAGACGGAGATCGCCGTAAACCGGCTCGACGTCGAGCTCGACAACCTGCTGCGCAAGCTGAGCGAGGAATACGGACTCAGCTACGAGCTGGCCAAAGCCCGCTACGCGCTCGAAGGCGATCCCGCCGAGGCGCAAGGCGCGGTGCGCGAGCTGAAGCGCCGCGTCGCCGGCCTCGGCGAGGTCAATCTCGGCGCGATCGAGGAGTATCAGCGGGTGCGCGAGCGCTTCGAGTTCCTCGACAGCCAGCGCCAGGATCTGATGGAGGCCAAGGCGACGCTGTACGAGGTCATCCGCGAGATGGAGGACGAGATGTCGAAGCGCTTCCGGCAGACGTTCGAGGAGATCCGCAGGCATTTTGTCGTCGTCTTCGCCAAGCTGTTCGGCGGCGGCCGCGCCGATCTGACGCTGGCCGATCCCGAGCGGATCCTCGATACGGGCATCGACATCCTCGCCCAGCCGCCGGGCAAGAAGCTGCAGAACCTGCAGCTGCTCTCGGGCGGCGAGCGGGCGCTGACGGCGATCGCGCTGCTGTTCGCGATCCTGCAGGTCAAGCCGGTGCCGTTCTGCGTGCTCGACGAGGTCGAGGCGGCGCTCGACGAGGCCAACGTCTCCCGCTTCGCACAGTATTTGCGCGAGTTTTCGGAGCTGACGCAGTTCATCGTCGTCACTCACCGCAAAGGAACGATGGAAGAAGCCGACGTGCTGTACGGCGTCACGATGGAGGAAGGCGGCGTGTCCAAGCTCGTCTCCGTCCGCCTCGAGGACGAGTTCGGCGGCGAGTCGGCGTCGGCTTGATAGAGGAATGAAGGGATAAGCTAGCTTCGGAGGGATAGCCATGGGCTTTTTCAAAAAGCTGAAGGAAAGCATCGCGAGCAAGACGGAATCGGTGACGAACGTCTTCAAGGAAGGACTCGCCAAGACGCGCACCGCGCTCGTCGAGCGCGTCGAGGAGCTGATCACGCGGCGCAAGAAGATCGACGAGGAGTTCTATGAGGAGCTCGAGGAGATCCTCATCAGCGCCGATGTCGGCGTCAATACGGTCATGGACCTGATCGACGACCTGCGCGCCGAGGTGAAGAAGCGGAAGATCGAGGACGCAGGGCAGCTGCAGCCGGTGCTGTCGGAGAAGCTCGTCGGGCTGCTCGGCGGCGATCAGGACAACGGACTGCGCATGGCGGAGGAGGGCATCACGGTCATCCTGTTCGTCGGCGTCAACGGCGTCGGCAAGACGACGACGATCGGCAAGCTGGCCCACCGCTTCAAGAGCGAGGGCAAGACGGTGTTGATGGCGGCGGGGGATACGTTCCGCGCAGGCGCGATCGAGCAGCTCGAGGTATGGGGGCAGCGCGTCGGCGTCGACGTCATCCGCCAGCAGTCCGGCTCCGATCCGGCGGCCGTCATGTTCGACGCGGTGCAGGCGGCCAAGCAGCGCAAGGTCGACGTGCTGCTGTGCGATACGGCGGGCCGGCTGCAGAACAAGAACAATCTGATGGAGGAGCTGAACAAGATCTTCCGCGTCATCCAGCGGGAGATTCCGGGCGCGCCGCATGAGGTGCTGCTCGTGCTCGACGCCAATACCGGCCAGAACGCGCTCAGCCAGGCGAAGCTGTTCGGCGAGAAGAGCGGCGTGACCGGGCTCGTGCTGACGAAGCTCGACAGCACGGCCAAGGGCGGCATCGTCATCGCGATCCGCCACGAGCTGAGCCTGCCGGTCAAGTTCGTCGGCCTCGGCGAGAAGATGGAAGATCTGCAGCAGTTCGACAGCGAGCAGTTCGTGCATGCTCTGTTCGCCGGCTTGATCCGCGATCAGGATGCGCAGGACGGATCCGATTCGTCCAGGTGACAAGGTTCATCCCTTGACACCTGCCGCGCCCCTGGGTTATGATAGGTCTCGCGAAGAAAAGCCTCGGATGAAGGAGCTGCTCGGATGGCGACGGAAAGCCGCGACGCGCTGGAGAAGACGACGCGGATCAACCTGCTGTTCGACCTGTACGGAGCGCTGCTCACGGACAAGCAGGTCGAGATCCTGACGTTTTACTTTCGGGAGGACTTTTCGCTCGGAGAGATCGCGGCGGAGCTCGGCGTCAGCCGGCAGGCCGTGTACGAGCATGTGAAGCGCGGCGGCCTGCTGCTGGAGGATTACGAGAGCAAGCTCGGCCTGCTCGCCCGGCTGGCGTCCGCGGGACGCCTTCTGGATGAGCTGGACGCCGCAGCGTCCGGCCTGGACGATCCGTCCGGACCCGGGGAGCGCATCCGCTCTCTGGGGCGGGAGCTGCGGGAGACGCTGCTGGACATAGACAAGCGATAGACATGAGGACGGGAGGTGGCGGCATATGGCATTTGAAGGATTGTCGAGCCGGCTGCAGAACGTGTTCGGCAAGCTGCGCGGCAAAGGCAAGGTGACCGAGGACGATCTGAACGACGCCATGCGCGAGGTCAGGCTGGCCCTGCTCGAAGCGGACGTCAACTTCAAGGTCGTCAAGGAGTTCATCGCCAAGGTCAAGGAAAAGGCGCTCGGCCAGGAGCTGCAGAAGAGCTTCACGCCGGGCATGGTCATCATCGACATCGTCAACAAAGAGCTGACGGAGCTGATGGGCGGGACGCAGAGCAAGCTGGCCAAGGCCGGCAAGCCTCCGACCGTCATCATGATGGCCGGCCTGCAAGGCGCGGGCAAGACGACGACGTCGGGCAAGCTCGCCCTCATGCTCAAGAAGTCGAGCCACAAGCCGCTGCTCGTCGCGGGCGACATCTATCGTCCTGCCGCGATCAAGCAGCTGCAGGTCGTCGGCAGCGGCATCGACGTGCCGGTATTCACGCTGGGCGACCAGACGTCGCCGGTCGAGATCGCCCGCCAAGGCGTGCAGCATGCCAAGGACAACGGCCTCGACTACGTCATCATCGATACGGCCGGACGGCTGCATATCGACGAGGCGCTCATGGAGGAGCTCAAGCAGATCCATGAAGTGACGCGGCCGGACGAGGTGCTGCTCGTCGTCGATGCGATGACCGGCCAGGAAGCGGTCAACGTCGCCCAGAGCTTCCACGACCAGCTGGCGCTGACCGGCGTCGTGCTCACCAAGCTCGACGGCGATACGCGCGGCGGCGCGGCGCTGTCCGTCAAGGCGGTCACCGGCTGTCCGATCAAGTTCGCCGCGACCGGCGAGAAGATCGAGCCGCTCGAGCCGTTCCATCCGGAGCGGATGGCATCGCGGATTCTCGGCATGGGCGACATGCTGTCGCTCATCGAAAAGGCGCAGGCCGGCATCGACGCCGACAAAGCGGCCGAGATGGAGCGCAAGATGCGCAACGCTGAGTTCACGTTCGAGGATTTCCTGGAGCAGATGGAGCAGGTCCGGAACATGGGGCCGCTCGATCAGATCCTGGAGATGATGCCCGGCATGAACAAGATGAAGGGCTTGAAGGACATGAAGGTCGACGACAAGCAGGTCGGCCGGATCGAGGCGATCGTGAAGTCGATGACGACCGAGGAGAAGCGCAAGCCGGAGCTGCTCAACCACAGCCGCCGGAGGCGCATCGCGGCCGGCAGCGGCACGTCGGTCGCAGAGGTCAACCGTCTGGTCAAGCAGTTCGACGACATGCGCAAGATGATGAAGCAGTTCAGCTCGATGATGGGCGGTCCCGGCGGCAAAGGGCCGAAGATGCCCAAGGGCGGCCTCAACATGAACAGCCTGAAGGGCATGTTCGGCGGAGGCGGCGGCAAGAAAGGCAAGTTCCCGTTCGGCTGAGCGCCGCGGGCACGGCCCTGATTCTTTCAAGGAGGTGAAGTATAATGGCAGTACGTATCCGTCTGAAACGCATCGGTGCGCACAAGGCTCCGTTCTACCGCGTCGTAGTATCGGATTCCCGTTCCCCGCGCGATGGCCGTTTCATCGAAGAAATCGGTACTTATAACCCGGTTGCTCAACCGGCTCAAGTGAATATCGACGAAGAAAAAGCCCTCAAGTGGCTGCAAACGGGAGCGCAAGCTTCCGACACCGTCCGCAACCTGCTTTCCAAAGCAGGCGTGCTCACGAAGTTCCACGAGCAAAAGCACCAGAAGTAAGGTTCTCCCGTTCGGGACGACCCGAATATAAGCATCGCAAAAGGGTTAGGATGATATCCTAGCCCCTTTTGCATCCAAGGCGAGGTGAGATGGATGGCGGATCAATGGTTCACGGTCGGCGAGATCGCCAACACGCACGGCATTCGCGGCGAGCTGAAGATCGTGCCGCATACGGACTTCGCGGAGCGCCGGTTCGCTCCCGGCAGCAAGCTCTCGATCCAAAAGGACGGGCAGCAAGGCGCCGTGCTGGTCGAGGTGCAGAATGCGCGATCCCATAAAAACGTGTATATCGTCAAGCTGAAGGGCTACGAGAACATCAATGACGTCGAGAAGTTCAAGGGCAGCCTGCTCAAGATCTCGGCGGAGCAGCGCGACGCGCTGGACGAGGGCGAGTTCTACTACTCGGACATCATCGGCAGCGAGGTCGTCACCGAGGACGGCGAGCGGCTCGGCGTCGTGACCGAGATTTTGCGTCCCGGAGCGAACGACGTCTGGGTCGTCGAGCTCGAGAGCGGCAAGGAGCTGCTGCTGCCGTATATCGACGATGTCGTGCGCAAGGTGAACGTCCGCGCCAAGCAGATTACGGTACGGCTGCTGGAAGGGTTGTTGTAGCGCCATGCGGATCGACGTGCTGACGCTGTTTCCCGAGATGTTCGACGGCGTCTTCGGCGCGAGCATCCTCGGCAAGGCGAGGGACAAGGGCATCGTCTCGCTGCAGGCGGTGAACTTCCGGGCCTACTCGGGCAACAAGCATAATACGGTGGACGACTATCCGTACGGCGGCGGGGGCGGCATGGTGCTCAAGGCCGAGCCGGTGTTCGCGGCGGTCGAGGACCTGCTTGGGAGCGGCGAGGAAGCCGGTTCCCCCCGCGTCATCCTGATGTGCCCGCAGGGACAGCCCTTCACCCAGGCCAAGGCGGAGGAGCTGTCGCAGGAAAAGCGCCTCGTCTTCATCTGCGGCCATTACGAAGGCTATGACGAGCGCATCCGCGAGCATCTCGTCACGGACGAGCTGTCGATCGGCGATTATGTCCTGACCGGCGGAGAGCTGCCTGCGATGGTCATGATCGACAGCATCGTCCGCCTGCTGCCGGGCGTGCTCGGCAACGAGTCGTCGGCGGTGACGGACTCCTACAGCACCGGGCTGCTGGAGCATCCGCACTACACGCGTCCGGCCAGCTTCCGGGGCTGGGAAGTGCCGGAGGTGCTGCTGTCCGGCCATCACAGCCGGATCGAGCAGTGGCGCCGCGAGCAGTCGATGCTGCGCACGCTGCAGCGGCGTCCGGATCTGCTGGAGGAGGCGCCGCTGAGCGACAAGGAGCGCCGCTGGCTGGAGCAGCGGCGGCTTGAGGAGCAGGCAAGCGCCGAGGATGCCGGAAAAAAATAGCCGATCTGCGCCGAGGCGCTTGTCAATCGGCCTAGAGTATGGTACGATTTGAAATGTTGTTTGCAGACTCGGACGGTCCTCTATCGGCGACGATCCGGCTCATAAGGCGAGCCCGGGTAGCTTATATGAACGTCTATGGTGGAAGGAGGCACTACTCATGAACATTGTACAAGCGATTACGCAAGAGCAGCTGCGCAAGGACATCCCGAGCTTCCGTCCAGGCGACACGCTTAAAGTGTACGTAAAGGTTATCGAGGGATCCCGCGAGCGGGTTCAGCTGTTCGAAGGCGTTGTCATCAAACGTCGCGGCGGCGGAATCAGCGAGACGTTCACCGTCCGCAAGATTTCTTACGGTGTTGGCGTGGAGCGTACGTTCCCGATCAACTCGCCGAAGATCGATCGCATCGAGGTTACCCGCCGCGGTAAAGTGCGCCGCGCGAAACTGTACTACCTGCGTGAACTGCGCGGCAAGGCAGCACGGATCAAAGAGATCCGCCGCTAGTCCGCCACATGATGAAATGCAAAGAGGGGCTTGCCGCAAACAAGCCCCTTTTCGTGTACAGATGAAGCCCGCTCTGCTTGCGGCGGGAGCCGAGAGCGCAGATAGAGAACGCACCCCTCGCGGGTCCGAGAAAGAAGGCGGAGCACAGATGGTGGACGAGCAGCTCCAGGAGCAGCAGCCGGAATCCGGCGGCAACAAAGCTCGGAAAGAGATATTTGAGTGGGTCAAGGCGCTTGCGATCGCGGCCCTGCTCGTGTGGATCATCCGCTGGTTCCTGTTCGCGCCGTTCGCGGTGGACGGTCCGTCCATGCAGCCGAACTTCCACACGGGAGAAAGGCTTATCGTCAACAAGATCCTGTACGAAATTCGCGAGCCGAAGCGCGGCGAGGTGGTCGTGTTCCACGTCCCGCAGGAGAATCGCGACTTCATCAAGCGTGTCATCGCGCTGCCGGGCGACACGGTCAGGGTCGAAGGCGACGAGGTGTACGTCAATGACGAGAAGCAGGACGAGCCCTATCTGAAGCAAGCGATCGCCGAGGCGCAAGCTAGAGGCGAGCTATGGAACCAGACCGGACCGAACTTCCCGAACGAGCTCGTCACGGAAGGCACGGTGCCGGCCGACTCGTTCCTGGCGATGGGCGACAACCGCAGCAATAGCGAGGACAGCCGCCGGATCGGCTACATTCCGTACGATCAGCTGATCGGACGGGCCGACGTCATTTTCTGGCCGCTGACCGATATCCAGATCATCAAGCATGGGTAGGCGAAAGCCTGCCCTACATTATTTTATAAAGAGGTGTCTGTATGACGATTCAGTGGTTCCCGGGACATATGACAAGAGCGCGCAGGCAGATCGAGGACAAGCTCAAGCTGATCGACATCGCGATCGAGCTGCTGGACGCGCGCGTGCCGATGTCCAGCCGCAACCCGATGGTCGACGACATCCTGAAAGGAAAGCCGCGGCTCATCCTGCTGAACAAGGCGGATCTGGCGGATCCGAAGGAGACCGAGCGCTGGATGGCCTACTTCGCCTCGCGCGGTTTTGCCAGCATCGCCGTCGATTCGTCCACGGGCTCGAGGGTGAACGAGATCCCTCATCGGGTGAGGGAGATCCTGCACGAAAAGATCCAGCGCATGCTTGACCGCGGCATGAATCCGCGCGCCATGAGGGCGCTCATCGTCGGCATCCCGAACGTCGGCAAGTCGACGCTGACGAACCGGCTCGCCGGGCGGTACATCGCCGCGACGGGCGACCGTCCGGGCGTGACCAAGGGCCAGCAATGGATCAAGGTCGGCAGCGAGATGGAGTTGCTCGATACGCCGGGCATCCTTTGGCCCAAGTTCGAGGATCAGCTCGTCGGCTACAAGCTGGCGATGACCGGAGCGATCAAGGAGCAGGTGCTCAACATCGAGGATGTCGCTTACTTCGCCGTTCGGGTGCTCGCGGAACGCTATTGGCCGGAGATGCGCGAGCGGTTCGGCCTCGATGAGCCGCCGACCGATCTCGACGACAACATGCAGATCGTGGCGGTCATGGAGCAGATCGGACGCAGCCGCGGCTGTCTCGTCAGCGGCGGGCGCGTCGATCTCGAAAAGGCGTCGGGCATCATCCTGCGCGAGCTGCGCGCCGGCAAGCTCGGCCGGCTCACGCTGGAGGCGGCTCCGCCGGCCGGCCGCGCATGAGCCGCCGCAAGCCTCGCGGCGGAGAGGCGCGAGAAGCGCAGCTGCCGTTTGAGCCGATGGCGAATGCCAGGCCGGAGGCCGTTCTCGACGGGCAAGCGGATCGGCTGCCGCAGCAGCAGCTCGCGGAGGCGGACGATCGGCTCGCTTTTGAAAAGGCGCTATGGGGGCAAGGGGCCGGACTCGTCTGCGGCGTCGATGAGGTCGGCCGCGGCTGCTTGTTCGGCGATGTGGTCGCCGCTGCAGTCGTGCTGCCGGCCGGCCTTGTGCTGGACGGCGTCCACGACTCCAAAAAGCTGAGCGAGAAAAAGCGCGAGCAGCTGTACGACGTCATCGCGGAGTCGGCCGTCGCCTGGGCGGTCGCCCGCATCGACGCGGCGGAGATCGACCGGATCAACATTCGCCAGGCCTCGCGCCTCGCGATGAAAAAAGCGGTCGAAGCGCTGGGAGTCACGCCGGACCATCTGCTCGTCGATGCGGAGACGGTTGAGATCGATCTGCCGCAGACGCGGATCATCCACGGCGATGCGCTCAGCCAGTCGATCGGGGCCGCCTCGATCATGGCCAAGGTGACGCGGGACCGGCTTTGCAAGGAGATCTGGGACCTGCACTACCCCGAGTACGGCATCGCGGTACATAAAGGCTACGCCACAGCCCGCCATCGCGAAGCGCTGGCGCGTTACGGACCGACAACGCTGCATCGCCGCTCCTTTCTCGGCAAGATATTGCCGGAAGAGCAGCTGCAGCTTTTCTAAAAAAAGCTTCGAAGTCCCGCCCGCATCCCATGCAGGCGGGACTTTTTTTGGACGGCAAAAGGGCAGCGGCTCACAAACGGGAGCGGCGCGGTCGATATAACGGGATAGAGTTAGCCGCCTCATCGGCGCAGGCAAGCGGACGAGGCGGCAGTGAAGCTTAGAGCAGCGAGGAGGCAGCGGATGAATATCGGATCGTTTCTGAAAGCGATCGGCGACCTCCAGCCTGCCGCAAGCCGGGCGCTGGAGCTGCGGCCGGGACAGACCGTGCGGGCGACGGTGCTGGAAGCGCATGGGAAGGACGGAGCGCTGCTGCAGATCGGCGACAGCCAGCTGCTCGCCAAGCTGGAGACGCCGCTCGAGACGGGACAGACGGCCGTGCTTCAAGTGAAGGGCGAGACGGACGAGGGCGTGATCGTGCTGCAGCTGGCGGCGAGAGGGGCGAAGCCGGCGGCGGAGGCGGAAGCGCCAAAATGGAAGGAGCTCGCGGGCCAGCTCGGATTCGGCGCAGGCGACAAAGGCGCGGCCGAGCTCGTCAAGGCGATCCGCGCGGCCGGCCTGCCGCTCTCCGCAGAGACGGCAGAGGGATTGCGGACGGCTGCGGC
The DNA here is from genome assembly GCF_037965485.1 of Paenibacillus sp. FSL W8-1187. Lineage (NCBI taxonomy): Bacteria > Bacillati > Bacillota > Bacilli > Caryophanales > Paenibacillaceae > Paenibacillus > Paenibacillus sp. FSL W8-1187. Next base: position 3,130,751 of record NZ_CP150181.1, on the reverse strand, counting down.
GCTGAAGCCGGCCGGCGTCGATGCCGGGGAGTGGCTGCGAGCGGCGGCGAGCGCCATGCAGCGAGGCATGCCGCTGACGAGCGAGACGCTGCTCGGGCTGCGGCAAGCGCTGTCCGGTCCGCCGGTGCATGAGCTGCTGGCGCGGCTCGAGCAGGAGCTGGCGGCGATGGGCTCGGCTCGGCCCAGCGATGCCGCCGAAGGAGACGGCTCTTTGGCGAAGCGGGCTGCGGGGGTCGGCGAAGCGGCGGCTCCGGCCGCTCCGGCCGCGGCGGTCGGACAAGACGCGAAGCAGCGGCCGGCTGGGCCGACCGCCTCGCTCGGAGCGGGGGCCGGCGAAGCGGCTCCGCTGGACGGGGCGGCAGAGGCGGCGAAGGCCGGTCCTGCGCCGCTGAAGGCGGCCGATGCTGCGGCGAGGCTGCTTTCGCTGCTGCAGGGCGGGCCATGGCTGGAGCCGGCAGCGGACGCGGCGGCGGAATCGCTGCCGGGGCGCGGCGTTCCGGCGGATGGCGGCGGCGCCTCCGGCAAAGGCGTCCTGGCCGGCGCCGACGGCAGGCATGCAGCCGGCGCAGCGAAGGGCGGCGCGGCGCTCAGCGCCGCTGCGGCGCAAGCTGCGGCCGCGGCCGTGCCTGCGCCGCAGGGGGGCGAGCCTCCGGCCGCGCGAGCAGCGGCAGAAGCCGCAGCGGCCGCCTCCGCGGCCGGAGCGGAGGGCGAGGGAGCGAAGCTGCCGCCGCAAGGGGCGGTCAAAGCATGGCTGCAATGGCTGGGAGCCGGCCACGAGCATCAATTGGCCCGTGCCGCCTCCACGGTTCCTTCCGCAGCCGTCGTCGCAGCGCCGCAGCAGGAGGCCGGCCCCCATGATGCGGCGGCCGGAGGCGCTCGCCCAGGCGGCATGTCGTCGGCCGAGCCGGGAGCGGCGGCGGGATCGGGGGAAGCGGGGCGAACCGCTGCGGCTGGACGCGGCGACGCCTCGGCGGCCATGAACGCGCCTGCCGCTGCCGCTCGGAGCGGTCCGGAAGCGGCAGCGGCGGCCCAGGCGGCGCCGCCTCGCTCGGAGGAAATGGATGGCGCCGCCTCGCGCGGCCTCCGACCGGAGGCGCCTGCGTCCGCGACGATACGGTCCGGCTTGCCGCTGCCGGCGTTCGCGGCGCCGGATCAGGCGGATGCGGCGGCGCTCAAGCCGGCGCTGCTGCAGCTGCTTGCGGCGACGGACGTGCCGCCGAGCGCGCGCGACGCGGCGACCCAGCTGCTGCAGCAGATCACCGGCCAGCAGCTGCTGCTGACGCCGGAGCGCAGCGGCGCGTTCTTTTCCCAGCTGACGCTGCAGCTGCCGGTGCGCACGCCGGACGGCACGACGACCGCCTCCGTCCATGTGCAGACGCGTCGCGGAGCGCGGGGCGAAGTGGACGCGTCGAACTGCCGCCTGTTGTTCGACCTCGAGCTCGACAAGCTCGGCACGACGCTCATTGACGCGGCGATTGTCGACAAGGTCGTCTCGTTGACGGTATTCGCCGATCATCCCGCCGTGCCGGCGCTGCTGGAAGCGGGACGTCAAAGCCTGGCCGACCAGGTTCGTCAAGCGGGCTACCGGCTGCTCGGGCTGCGGGCGGCGGATAGCCGTCCGTCGTCCGAGGGCGGGGGAGCAGACTCGGGAGCCGCAGCGGCCAAGCCGGAATTCGGGCAGGAGCGCTATCGGGGAGTGGATATCAAAGTATGAGCGGGAATGCAGAGCCGGGGACAGAAGCAGCGTCCGAGACGGGGCGCATGCGGCAGGAAGGCGAAGGCAAGGGGCGACGCAGCGCCGAAGAAGCGCCGCGCGCGGCAGTCGCGCTCCGCTACGACCCGGCAGAAGGAGCGCCTTCGGTCGTCGCCAAGGGAAAGGGGCAGCTCGCCGACGAGATCGTCCAGCGGGCACGAGAGAACGGAGTGCCTGTCCAGGAGGACCGCTCGCTGGTCGAGGTGCTTTCAAAGCTTGATTTGAACCAGCAGATTCCGGCCGAGCTGTACGAGCTCGTCGCGGAGCTGCTGAGCTTCATCTATCAGACGGACCGCAAGGCCGGCGCTCTTTCGGGAGCGCTGGACGCTCCTGGCGGGCAAGAAGGAGGCGGGCGCGGGTGAAAAAGCGGCCGATCGGCAAGGAAAGCCGAGGCGCAGCGCATGCAGCCGGCTCCGGCGCGGGCCAGCCGGTGCGGTCGCCCCGAAGCGACCGCCGCAAAGAGTCCGGACGGATCGGCGAGGACGCGGCCGCCGCTTGGCTGGAACGAGGCGGCTTGCGGCTGTTGGAGCGGAACTGGCGCTGCCGGCTGGGCGAGCTCGACTTGATCGCGGAGGACGGCGGCACGCTCGTATTTATCGAGGTCCGCTCCGCCAGGACCGGAAGCCGGTTCGGTTCCGCCGCCGAAGCGCTGCATGGACGCAAGCAGCTCAAGGTGCGTCAAGTCGCCGGCGTCTACCTGCAGCAGAAGGGATGGGACGGCAGGCCGATCCGCTTCGATGCGGCGGCCGTGACGCTGGATGCGTCCGGCCTTCGGGCGCTGGAGGTGCTGCATGTCAAAAACGCCTTTTGAAGAAGCGGTCGCCGCTTCTCCAAAAGGCGTTTTTTCGAAAATCCGGCCCGCTTCAGCTCCAGCCGGGCAGGCGGCGGTATTGGATCGCCTCGGCGACATGAGCGGCCTCGATCCGCTCGAAGCCTTCCATGTCGGCGATCGTCCGCGCCAGCTTGAGGATCCGGTCGTGAGCGCGGACGCTGATGCCGAGCTGGTCGAACGCCTGCTGCAGCAGGCGGGCGGCCTCGGGCCGAAGCGATGCGGCCCGGCGCAAGGCCGATCCGGCCAGCTCGCCGTTCCAGGCGGTGCCGGCGGAGGACGAGCGGGCTTCCTGCGCCGCGACCGCGCGTGCGACGAGCTCTCTCATCTGCGCGCTGTCCATGCCGGTCTGGCTGCTGTCCAAAGCCGGCGGCCGCTGCACTTCGACGAGCAGGTCAAGACGATCGAGCAAAGGACCGGAGATGCGGGAGCGGTATCGGTCGATCGCCGTCTCCGAGCAGCTGCACTCCGGCTGGCCGGGAGCAGCGGCCGTAGCGCCGAGGTAGCCGCATGGACATGGATTCATCGAGGCCGCGAGCTGGAAAGAGGCCGGAAAGCGAAAGACGGCTCTGGCTCTGGCCAGCGTCACCTCGCGATCCTCGAGCGGCTGGCGCAGCGCCTCCAGCGCGCTGCGCGGGAATTCCGGCAGCTCGTCGAGAAAAAGCACGCCGCGATGCGCGAGCGTCGCCTCGCCGGGACGCGGAATCGAGCCGCCGCCGATCAGGCCGGCGGCCGAAATCGTATGATGCGGCGCGCGGAACGGACGCTCCTCGATCAGCGACCCTTGCCGAGGCAGCTTGCCGGCGACGCTGCATATTTTCGTCACCTCGAGCGCTTCCTCGCGGCTCATCGCCGGCAGGATGCCGGGCAGCCGGCGGATGAGCATCGTCTTGCCCGTGCCGGGCGGTCCCGACAGCAGCAAATTATGCCTGCCGGCGGCCGCGATCGCCAGCGCGCGCTTGGCGCCGTGCTGGCCGATCACATCCGCGTAATCGAGCCCGGCGCTCGGGCCGCCCGCCGCGCAGGAAGGCGCCGCCGCATCCGCGCCTGCCTCCCACAGCAGCGAGCGCCACTCCTCTCCGCTGCGGCAGGCGGCGGCAAGCTCAGTCAGGCTGCGTGCCGAATAGACGTCGAGATCGCCGACCAGCGCCGCCTCGGCTGCGTTGGCGGCGGGGACGAGCACGCGCCGCAGGCCGAGCCGCCGCGCCTCCGCCGCCATCGGCAGCACGCCGGGCACGGAGCGCAGCTCGCCGCTGAGCGCGAGCTCGCCGATGACGAGGGTATGCTCGAACATCCGCCCCTCCAGCTGGCCGCTTGCCGACAGGATCGCGGCCGCGATCGCCAGATCGTAGGCGGTGCCTTCCTTGCGCATGTCGGCAGGCGCGAGATTGACGGTGATGCGCTGCATCGGAAATTGAAAGCCGCAGTTGCGCAGGGCGGCGCGGACGCGCTCGACCGACTCGCGCACGGCCGGATCGGGCAGGCCGACGACGGCGATTTGCGGCAAGCCGCTGGCGAGATCGACCTCGACGGCGACGAGCCGTCCGTCGACGCCCTGCACGCTGGCGCTGGAGAACGAACTGTAGGACATGACAAAAAGCACCCTCCCCGAATAACGGGCGAAGGTGCTTCCTTACTTCCCTGAAAAGTATATGGATACGTTAAGATTAGACCAGCCCAGCCGCGGTGTCAACCGCGCTTCCATTCCGTTCCACTTTTACCGAAACGCAAAAAAATTTTTACGGTCGGAGCGTGATTTTGCGCGAAGCGAGTCGCGGGTTGTGATATAATGACAGATGTTTGTTTGATTTGATCTAGCTGTTTCCACCCGAGTCAGAGGATTGGAGGATGTCGTGAATGAACATTCATGAGTATCAAGGCAAAGAAGTCTTGAAACAATACGGGGTCGCAGTCCCGGAAGGCAAGGTCGCCTTCACGGTGGACGAGGCTGTTGAGGCAGCCAAGGAACTGGGAACTTCCGTCGTTGTGGTCAAGGCGCAGATCCATGCGGGCGGCCGCGGCAAGGCCGGCGGCGTCAAGGTAGCGAAGAGCCTGGACGAGGTGCGCCAGTACGCATCCGAAATTCTGGGCAAGACGCTCGTCACGCATCAGACGGGTCCGGAGGGCAAGGAAGTCAAGCGCCTGCTGATCGAGCAAGGCTGCGACATCAAGAAGGAATACTATGTCGGCGTCGTCGTCGACCGCGCGACCGGCCGCGTCGTCATGATGGCGTCCGAAGAGGGCGGCACGGAGATTGAAGAAGTCGCGGAGCATTCCCCGGAGAAGATCATCAAGGAAGTCATCGATCCGGCGGTCGGCCTGCTGCCGTTCCAAGCCCAGCGTCTTGCATACGCTATCAATATCCCGAAAGAGCTCGTCCGCAAGGCGGTCCAGTTCATGACGGCCCTTTATGCGGCGTTCGTGGACAAGGACTGCTCGATCGCCGAGATCAACCCGCTCGTCGTCACCGGCGACGGCAATGTCATGGCGCTCGACGCCAAGCTGAACTTCGACTCCAACGCCCTGTTCCGCCACAAGGACATCCTGGCGCTGCGCGACCTCGAGGAAGAGGACGCCAAGGAAATCGAAGCCTCCAAGTATGACCTCAGCTACATCGCGCTCGACGGCAACATCGGCTGCATGGTCAACGGCGCCGGCCTCGCGATGGCGACGATGGACATCATCAAGCATTACGGCGGCGACCCGGCCAACTTCCTCGACGTAGGGGGCGGCGCGACGAAGGAGAAGGTGACGGAAGCCTTCAAGATCCTGCTGTCGGACGCCAACGTCAAGGGCATCTTCGTCAACATCTTCGGCGGCATCATGCGCTGCGACGTCATCGCGGAAGGCGTTGTCGCGGCTGCTCGCGAGCTTGGCCTGGAGCGTCCGCTCGTCGTGCGCCTCGAAGGCACGAACGTCGAGCTTGGCAAGAAGATCCTGAATGAATCGGGCCTGAACCTGGTCGCGGCGGACAGCATGTCCGACGGCGCTCAAAAAATCGTTGCGCTCGTAAAATAACGCCCTTGGGGCTGCAGAGACGAATTCTGTTAGGGGATGTGAATGTGCGATGAGCATTTTGATCAACAAAGATACCAAAGTGATCACCCAGGGCATTACCGGCCAGACCGGCCTCTTCCATACGAAGGGCGCCCTTGAGTACGGAACCCAGATGGTCGGCGGCGTGACGCCGGGCAAAGGCGGCACGACGGTCGACATCGAGCTGGAGAACGGCGAGACGAAGTCGCTGCCGGTATTCAACTCCGTGCGCGAAGCGGTCGCCGAAACCGGCGCGACCGTATCCGTCATCTACGTTCCGCCGGCCTTCGCGGCCGACTCCATCCTGGAAGCGGTGGAAGCGGAGCTGGAGCTGGTCATCTGCATTACGGAAGGCATTCCGGTGCTCGACATGGTGCGCGTGAAGCGCTACATGGAAGGCAAGAAGACCCGCCTGATCGGACCGAACTGCCCGGGCGTCATTACGCCGGACGAGATCAAGATCGGCATCATGCCGGGCTACATCCATCGCAAAGGCCATGTCGGCGTCGTTTCCCGCTCGGGAACGCTCACGTACGAGGCGGTCCACCAGCTGACGACTCGCGGCATCGGCCAATCGACTGCGGTCGGCATCGGCGGCGACCCGGTCAAAGGCTCCGAGTTCATCGATATCCTGAATCTCTTCAACGAGGATCCGGATACGTACGCGGTCATCATGATCGGCGAGATCGGCGGCACGGCTGAGGAAGAAGCGGCCGAGTGGGTCAAGGCGAACATGAAGAAGCCGGTTGTCGGCTTCATCGGCGGCGCTACGGCTCCTCCAGGAAAGCGCATGGGCCATGCCGGCGCCATCATTTCCGGAGGCAAAGGCACGGCGAAGGAAAAAATCTCTACGCTTGAGGCTTGCGGCATCAAGGTCGCTCCGACTCCATCCGACATGGGCTCCACGCTCGTGAGCGTGCTGGAAGAGCAGGGCCTGCTCGAGAAATGCAAGACTCACTGATTTCAATCGCTTGATCTTGGAAGGCAGGCAGCCTTCTTCTCCCGTTTCGGGGAAGAAGGCTGCCTTTTTTTATTGCCGCTCGTCAAGCTCCTGCGGCATTGGCGGCGCCTGCGCGCTTGCAATCTGGATTCTTGTGCCCCACAATAGGGATTGGCGCAGGTGCCGTCCTTTATAATAGAAGAAAAGGACGGTAGCCGATGATGGATGAATGGTTGGAACAGCAATGGACTGCGCCGGAGCGTGCACGCGTGCGCGAATTTATAATCGCCATGCATGAAACGCCGGGAATCGGATGGCAATCGCTGTATCGCGCGATGAAGGCGGAGCTGTGGCGGGATCCGGAGCTGGACGCCGCCCGGCTGGAAAGGCTGGGCATCCGGCAGGCGCCGGCCGTGGAAGCGGCGCGGCGCTGGAGGGAGCGTCAGGAACCCGCTTGGGAAGGGGCATTTCTGGCGCTGGCCGGGCGCAGGCTGGCGATCTTCGATGACGGGTATCCCGAGCTGCTCCGGCGGATTCCGCAGCCGCCCTGGCTGCTGTACGCGGTCGGGCGTCTGGAGCTGCTGGAGCGGCCATGCCTGGCGATCGTAGGGACGCGAGGGCCGACCGCCTATGGCAAGCAGGCGGCATCCAGGCTGAGCAAGGAGCTGGCAGCAGCGGGCTTCGGCATCGTCAGCGGCATGGCCCGCGGGATCGACGGCTTGTCTCATGAAGCCGCGCTCGAAGCGGGAGGGGCGACGATCGCCGTGCTCGGCACTCCGGTCGACACCGCTTACCCGCCCGACAACCGGGCGTTGTACCGACGGCTGTGCCGAGAGGGGCTCGTGCTGTCCGAGTTTCCGATCGGCACTCCCGTCAAGCCGGGCATGTTCCCGCAGCGCAACCGGATCATCGCCGGCTTGTCTCACGGGACGATCGTGATCGAGGCTGCCGCGGCGAGCGGCTCGCTCATTACGGCCGACCAGGCGCTGGACATGAACCGCGAGGTGTATGCGGTGCCGGGGCCGATCCATTCGCCCAAGAGCGTCGGCTGCAACGCTTTGATCCGAGACGGCAGGGCGAAGCTGGCGGACGGCTCGGAGACGATCATCCGCGATTTTCACTTTTTGCGGCCGTCGCAGCCGAGCGCGCCTTCTCTTTTGGAGGAGCCTCGGCTCGACGAGAACGAGCGGCTTGTGTACGGGCTGCTGCAGAACGAGCCGCGCTCGGCGGACGAGCTGTTTGAGGCTTCGGGGCTCGCTTTTGGACTTTTGCAAACAGTTCTGATAAATTTATGTTTAAAACGTAAGATTGAACTGCATAACGGTTCCATATATATGGCATTGTAAGCAGCTTGCGAAAGGAGGACGCCAACATGGCCGATTCACTTGTCATTGTCGAATCACCGGCAAAAGCGAAGACGATTGGCAAATATCTGGGAAGCAAATTTATCGTGAAAGCCTCGATGGGCCATATCCGCGATTTGCCGAAAAGCCAGATCGGCGTCGAAGTCGAGAACGATTTCAATCCCAAATACATTACGATCCGCGGCAAAGGCTCCGTCCTCAAGGAATTGAAGGACGCCAGCAAAAAGGTCAAGCGCGTTTATCTCGCGGCTGACCCGGATCGCGAAGGCGAGGCGATCGCCTGGCATTTGGCGCATTATCTGGACTTGGACGAGACCGACGATTGCCGCGTCGTCTTCAACGAAATTACGAAGCAGGCCGTCAAGGACGCGTTCAAGACGCCGCGCAAGATCGACATGGATCTTGTCAACGCGCAGCAGGCGCGGCGCATCCTGGATCGCCTCGTCGGCTACAAGATCAGCCCGCTGTTATGGAAGAAGGTCAAGAAGGGCCTGTCTGCAGGCCGCGTCCAGTCGGTCGCGGTCAAGCTGATCAGCGACCGCGAGAACGAGATCGAGGCGTTCGAGCCGGTGGAATACTGGTCCATCACCGCTGGGCTGCATAAGGGCAAGTCGGCGTTCGAAGCCAAGTTCCACTCCTATCAAGGCGACAAGTCGGAGCTCGGCAGCCAGGCGGAGGTCGACGTCGTGCTCGCAGCGATCAAGGGCCGCGACTTCACGGTCGCCGAGGTGAAGGAAAAGGAGCGGCTGCGCAATCCCGCTCCGCCGTTCATCACGAGCTCGCTGCAGCAGGAAGCGGCGCGCAAGCTGAGCTTCCGCGCTTCCAAGACGATGTCCGTCGCCCAGCAGCTGTATGAGGGCGTCGACCTCGGCAAGCAGGGCACGGCCGGCCTCATCACCTACATGCGTACGGATTCGACGCGGATCTCGCCGGTCGCTCAAGAAGAAGCGAAGGGCTACATCGTCGAGAAGTACGGACCGGAGTTCTATCCGGAGCAGCCGCGCGTCTACCTGAAGAAAAACGCCAACGCCCAGGACGCGCATGAGGCGATCCGCCCGACGTCGATGGAATGGGAGCCGGATGCGGTCAAGGAATACCTGAGCCGCGATCAGTACCGTCTGTATAAGCTCGTCTGGGAGCGCTTCGTCGCCAGCCAGATGAGCTCGGCGGTGCTCGATACGATGACGGTCGATCTGAACGCAGGCGAGGCGGTGTTCCGCGCGTCCGGCTCCAAGGTCAAGTTTGCCGGCTTCATGAAGGTTTATGTCGAAGGCAATGACGACGGCACCGCCGCGGACGAGGACAAATTCCTGCCCGCATTGGCCGAGGGGGAGAGCCTCAAGGCCGAGTCGATCGAGCCGAAGCAGCACTTCACCCAGCCGCCGCCCCGCTTCACCGAAGCGCGGCTCGTGCGCACGCTCGAGGAACTCGGCATCGGCCGTCCGAGCACGTATGCGCCGACGCTGGAAACGATCCAGAAACGCGGCTATGTCGCGATCGAGGAGAAGAAGTTTTTCCCGACCGAGCTCGGCGAGCTGGTCATCCAGCTGATGGAGGAGTTTTTCCCCGAGATTCTCGATGCGGAATTCACCGCCCATATGGAAGGCGATCTCGACCATGTCGAGGAGGGCAAGGAGGACTGGGTCCGGGTGCTTGCCCAGTTCTACGAGTCGTTCGAAAAGCGGCTTGAGGTTGCCGAGGAAGAAATGAAGGAAGTCGAGCTTCAGGACGAGGTATCGGACGAGGTATGCGAGAAATGCGGCAGTCCGATGGTGTACAAGATGGGCCGCTTCGGCAAATTCCTCGCCTGCTCCGGATTCCCGGACTGCCGCAATACGAAGCCGATCGTCAAGAACATCGGCGTGGCCTGCCCGAAATGCGCGGAAGGCCAGATCATCGAGCGCCGCAGCAAGAAGGGCCGCATCTTCTACGGCTGCGACCAGTATCCGGGCTGCGACTACGTTTCCTGGGACCGTCCGGCCGGCAAGCCGTGCCCGGAATGCGGCAGCATGCTCGTCATCAAGCGCAATAAGAGCGGAGCCAGGTATCAGTGTCCTTCCTGCGACTTCAACGAGGAGCTGCCGGAGGATCAGGAGCTCGGATAACCCATCAGCGGGAAGCGGAAAGCGGACACCCGCCTTCCGCTTCCCTGCGGTTGTTCGGGCCGTTTTGGACTTAAAGAAAGAGAGGAATCGCACTTGTCATCCATTCCCCCAGTAACCGTCATCGGAGCCGGGCTCGCAGGCAGCGAGGCCGCCTGGCAGATCGCTTCCCAAGGCGTCGAGGTCAAGCTCTACGAAATGCGGCCGGTGAAGCAGACGCCGGCCCATCATACCGATAAATTCGCCGAGCTCGTCTGCAGCAACAGCTTGCGGGCGAACGGCCTAGCTAACGCCGTCGGCGTCCTCAAAGAAGAAATGCGCCGCATGGACTCGCTCGTCCTGGCGGCGGCCGACCGCAATGCCGTGCCGGCCGGCGGCGCGCTCGCAGTCGACCGCGACGGATTTTCCGGCGACATCACCGGCACGCTGCGCGAGCATCCGCTCGTCACGGTCCACAATGAAGAGATCGCCGAGATTCCGCAGGACGGCATTACCGTCATCGCGACGGGCCCGCTGACCGCGCCGAGCCTTTCGGCCGAGATCAAGGAGCTCATGGGCGAAGAATATTTTTATTTTTATGACGCTGCCGCTCCTATCGTCGAGAAGGATTCCATAGATATGGAGAAGGTGTTCCTCGCTTCCCGCTACGACAAGGGCGAAGCGGCCTACCTGAACTGCCCGATGAACGAAGAGGAATTCGAACGCTTCCACGAAGCGCTCGTCACGGCGGAGACGGCCGCGCTCAAGGACTTCGAGAAGGAAGTGTACTTCGAAGGCTGCATGCCGATCGAGGTGATGGCCCAGCGCGGCAAGCAGACCGTGCTGTTCGGTCCGATGAAGCCGGTCGGGCTCGTCGATCCCCGTACGGGCAAGCAGCCGCATGCGGTCATCCAGCTGCGCCAGGACAACGCCGCCGGCACGCTCTACAATCTGGTCGGCTTCCAGACGCATCTCAAATGGGGCGAGCAGAAGCGGGTGTTCTCGCTCATCCCGGGCCTGGAAAACGCCGAGTTCGTGCGCTATGGCGTCATGCACCGCAATACGTTCATCAACTCGCCCAAGCTGCTCGAGGCGACCTATCAGTTCAAGGGACGGGATAACCTGTTCTTCGCCGGCCAGATGACCGGAGTCGAAGGATACGTCGAATCGGCCGCTTCGGGCATGCTGGCCGGCCTCAACGCCGGCCGCCTCGCGCGCGGCCTCGAGCCGCTCGTGCTGCCGAAGGAGACGGCGCTCGGCAGCATGGCCCATTACATCACGACGGCGGACTTCCGCCATTTTCAGCCGATGAATGCGAACTTCGGGCTGTTCCCGCCGCCGGAGCAGCGCATCCGCAATAAAAAGGAAAAGAACGAGCATATCGCGAACCGGGCTTTGTCCTCGCTGGAGCAATTCAAGCTGGAGCGGCTCGGCGGGGGCCGCTAGACCGCAAGGCCAAAGGAGGAATGGACGTGGAAATGCAATTTCATGCAACGACGATCTGCGCGGTGCGGCATGACGGCAAAGGCGCGATCGCGGGCGACGGACAGGTCACTTTCGGCAACAGCATGATCATGAAGGGCTCGGCCAAAAAAGTAAGGCGCCTGTACCGGGGCAAGGTGGCGGCTGGCTTCGCCGGATCGGTCGCGGACGCGATCACGCTGTTCGAGAAGTTCGAAGGCAAGCTGGAGGAGCATCACGGGAATTTGCAGCGGGCGGCGGTCGAGCTGGCCAAGGAATGGCGTTCGGACCGCGTGCTGCGTCGCCTGGAGGCGATGCTGCTCGTCATGGACGAGACCGGCCTGCTGCTCATCTCCGGCAACGGCGAGGTCATCGAGCCGGATGACGGCATCCTGGCGATCGGCTCGGGCGGCAGCTTCGCCTTGGCCGCGGCCAGAGCCCTCAAGAAGCATGCGCCGAACCTGAGCGCGCGCGAGATGGCGCAAGCGGCGCTCGAGACCGCCGCGGAAATTTGCGTTTTCACGAACCATAGCATTATCGTCGAGGAAGTATAAGGTTGATCGGTCGTGCCGGAGCAGCCGTCCCCTACACGAAAAGGAGTGATTTCGGGTGAAGGAAGCCATGACCCCGCGTCAGATCGTCGCCGAGCTGGACAAATATATCGTCGGACAGAAGCAGGCCAAGCGCTCCGTCGCCGTAGCGCTACGCAACCGCTATCGCCGCAGCCGCCTCGAGGAAAGCCTGAGGGACGAGATCGTGCCGAAGAACATTCTCATGATCGGGCCGACCGGCGTCGGCAAGACGGAGATCGCGCGTCGGCTGGCCAAGCTGGTCGGAGCCCCGTTCGTAAAGGTCGAAGCGACGAAGTTTACGGAAGTCGGCTATGTCGGCCGCGACGTCGAGGCGATGATCCGCGATCTGGTCGAGGTCGCCATCCGCATGGTGAAGGCGGAGCGGATGGAAAAGGTCAAGGACAAGGCGGAGGAGCTGGCGAACGAGCGGCTCGTGGAGCTGCTCGAGCCGTCACGCTCCAAGCCGAAGGGCGGCAAGAACCCGCTCGAGATGCTGTTCGGCGGCGCTCGCGAGCCTGAGCCGGAGGACCGCTCGTCCGAGCCGGAGCTGGCGGCGAAGCGGCAGGCGGTCCGCGTCAAGCTGCTGGCCGGCGAGCTCGAGAAGGAAATGCTGGAGCTGGACGTGGAGGACACGTCGCCGAACATGCTGGATATGCTGGGCGGCCAAGGCAACGAGATGATGGGCATGAACATGCAGGAGATCATGGGGCAGTTCATGCCGAAGCGGACGAAGCGCCGCAAGCTGTCCGTGAAGGACGCGCGCAAGGTGCTGACGCAAGAGGAAGCGGCGAAGCTGATCGACATGGACGATGTGATCGCCGAATCGGTGAGCCGCGCGGAGCAGTCCGGCATCGTGTTCCTGGACGAGATCGACAAGATCGCCAGTCCGTCCAAAGGCTCCGGTCCGGACGTATCGAGAGAAGGCGTACAGCGGGACATCCTGCCGATCGTCGAGGGCTCGACGATCATGACCAAGTACGGCGCCGTCAAGACGGACTATATGCTGTTTATCGCGGCCGGAGCGTTCCATGTGTCCAAGCCGGCGGATCTCATCCCGGAGCTCCAAGGCCGCTTTCCGATCCGCGTGGAGCTGACCTCGCTCAGCCTCGAGGACTTCATCCAGATTCTCAAGGAGCCGAAAAACGCGCTGACGAAGCAATATGCGGCGCTGCTGTCGACGGAGGGCATCGAGATCACGTTCTCCGACGAGGCGATCGCGGAGCTGGCGTCCATCGCCGCGGAAGTGAACCGCAACACGGAGAACATCGGAGCTCGCCGTCTCCATACGATTCTGGAGAAGCTGCTGGAGGATCTGAGCTTCGAAGCGCCTGATTTGACGCTCGAGAGCTTGAACATCACGCCGGAGTACGTTAGGGAGAAGCTCGGCTCGATCGCCCAGAACCGCGATCTGAGCCAATATATTCTGTAGAGAAGCAGAGGGGTTCGGGGGGCAACCATACCAATGACTTTATTGACCAAGACAAGGACGCTCAATCGCCTGCTGCAGCGAGCGGCAGGCAAGGCGTTGAATTTCAGGGAAATGGCCGAGGTGCTCAGCACGGTCATCCAGGCGAACGTATTCGTCGTCAGCCGCAGAGGCAAGATTCTCGGCTGCGCGGCGGTCGACCGATTCGATCATGAGCAGTTCCGCAGCATGGCCGCCGACGAGCCGCGCTTTCCGGCGGACAGCAACAGCCGGTTTCTGGTCATGAGCGAGCCGGCGACCAATGTCGAGCCTGATCCCGGCATCGCGGCCGTCTTTCCGTTCATGGGCACGCAGGAGATCATGAGCGTCGTTCCGGTAACGGGCGGCGGGGACCGGCTGGGCACCGTCGTCCTGTCCCGGCCGAGCGGCGCGTTCGATGACGATGACCTTATCCTTGCCGAATACGGCTCGACGATCGTCGGGATGGAGATTTTGCGCGAACGCGCGGAAGAGCTCGCCCTCGAGGCGAGGAGCCGCGCGGTCGTCGCCGTGGCGATGGGCTCGCTGTCGTTCAGCGAGCTGGAGGCGGTCGAGCATATCTTCGACGAGCTCGAGGCGAAGGAAGGGCTGCTCGTCGCGTCGAAGATCGCGGACCGGGTCGGAATTACTAGGTCTGTTATCGTAAACGCGCTACGCAAACTTGAAAGTGCGGGAGTTATCGAAACGCGATCCTTAGGGATGAAAGGGACCTATATCCGCATCCTGAATCATCAACTTCTGGAAGAATTGAGCAAAATGAAGAACTGAATATGAGACTAAAGTCCCGAAAAGGCCCTATCTTCATATAAAGATAGGGCTTATTTCTCATTGTAATAAATATGGAAATTTAGGAAGATAAGCGTGTCGGCAAATCTCGACATTGAATTCTCATTTTTTTAATTTTCGATGTCGAAGAAAGAAGGATTGTCGAAAGAAATGTGGAATATCATGTTATAGATAACGTCGGGAAAGTGGTGAAGAGGCGTTGAATGTCTTGGGAGGCGCGGATTTCGGAAGACTCGTCGGCGCGATGAGGGCTGCTGAATCCAGACAGCAGATTATTTCAGACAACATCTCCAATGCGGAAACTCCGTTTTTCAAACGCTCGGAGCTCGTGTTCGAAGAGTTGCTGGCGGAGCAGCTTGGGACGTCAGGTAGTAGGACATTGGAACTAATAAGAACCAATGAAAGACATCTTCCAATAGGTCCAGGGACCTCAGTTCCAGCGCCAAAACTCGTGACGGACGAGACTTCCGTCATGAACAACAACGGCAGCAATGTCGATGTGGAGCGGGAAATGGCGCTGCTGGCCAAAAACCAGCTGAAATACAATTCCTACGTTCAGCAGATCAACCATGAAATTACGATGCTGCGGATTGCGATCGACGGGAGAGGGTAACGGATGAAGCTGAGCAACGGTTTCGATATCAGCGCTTCGGCGCTGACGGCCCAACGGCTGAGGATGGACGTCGTCTCGTCCAATATCGCCAACGCGGAGACGACGCGCGGTTCGTTTGTCGATGGGCAGTTCCAGCCCTACAAGCGGAAGATGGTCGTGCTGGAGCCGATGAAGGCGGGAAGCTTCGACTCGATGCTGCGGAGCGAGATGGGAGAGGCGAGCAAGGGCGTGAAGGCGACCCGGATCGTTGAGGACCAGTCTCCGGAAAAGCTCGTCTACAATCCAAACCACCCGGATGCGGACGCTAGCGGTTATGTAAGGATGCCGAACGTCGATGTGGCCAAAGAGATGGTCGACATGATCTCGGCTTCGCGAGCCTATGAAGCGAACGTGACGGCGCTGAACGCGACGAAGGCCATGTTCGTCAAGGCGCTTGAAATCGGCAAATAAGCCGTAGATAAAATCAATGGAACGTGGAGGAGATGAATGATGATTCAGCCGATCGCCCTCTCGCAGCTGCAGCAGCCGGCTTCGATCGCTCAAAAGGCCGCGCCTGCGGCCGGGAGCCCGAGCGAGCTCAGCGAAAGCTTCGCCAACGTGCTGAAAAACGCGATTGACAGCGCAAGCGCGCAGGAACAAGCCGTACATAAAGTAAACAACGAGTATTTGATCGGCCAGGCGGACATCTCGCAGGTCATGATCGTCTCGCAGCAAGCGCAGCTGACCCTGCAGCTCGTGACGCAGGTCCGGAACAAAGCGGTCGAGGCTTATCAGGACATCATGCGCATGCAAATCTAGGATCTTGCCTGAGGGAACAGCAATCTGCGGGGTGAAAACGTGAATGAAACGATAGCCCGATATAGCGCGTCGGTGAAAAATTATTGGGGCGCGATGGGGAAAAGGCAGAAAATCTGGCTGGGAGCCACGCTGGGCGTGCTGCTGCTCACCATCATCCTGCTGACGTCGATCTTGAGCAAGACGCAGTATGAAACGGTATTCAACGAGCTGGATACGACCGACGCTCAGGCCATCATCAACTATCTGGACAGCAGCAAGGTCGCCTACAAGCTCGAAAACGGCGGCAGCTCGATCGCGGTGCCAAGCAGCGAGGCGGACCGGATCCGCGTAGGAGCGGGGTCCCAAGGCCTCGTGCAGAACGGCTCGATCGGCTTTGAGGCGTTCAGCGCGAGCTCGTCGCAGTTCGGCATGACGGACAATGAATTCAACGTCCGCTACAAAAACGCGCTGAATGGAGAAATCCAGCAGCTGCTCAATGCGATGCAAGGCGTAGCCTCGACGAAGGTCGTCGTCAATCTGCCGAAGGAGAGCGTATTCGCCCAGACGCAAGAAGAGTCCGGCGCGAGCGCGTCCGTTGTGATGAAGTTCAAGCCGGGCTTCCGTCCGAGCCAGGACGAGATCGACGGCTACTTCAATCTGGTGAAGACCTCGGTGCCGAATCTGAGAGTGGAGGACATCACCATCACGAGCCCGCAAGGCGAGCTCAATCCTTCCGAGAAGGCGGGCGGCGCGCCAGGCAGCACGGGCAGCGCGGATTCGCTCTTCCAGATCAAGAAGAAATACGAGGCGGAGCTGAAGCGGAACATCGAGCAGTTCCTCGGGCCGATGCTAGGGAGCGAGAATCTCGTCGTCAGCGTCACCAGCAGCCTGAACTTCGATCAGACGAACCGGGTCGAGGATCTCGTCAGGCCGCTGGACGACAATGGAAACAACGGCATCATCATCAGCCAGCAGGAGTCGACCGAAAGCACCGAGGGGTCCTCGGGAGATCCGGGCGGCGTTGCGGGCACGGGAGAGACGGACGTGCCGAACTACTCTTCCTCCGCGACGGGGTCCAGCACTTCCGAAAAAAGCGACCGTACGACCAACTACGACGTGAACCGGATCAAAAATACGATCGTCGGGGGGCCGTACGCGGTGAAGGACCTCAGCATCAGCGTAGGACTTCCTATCAATCTATTAAACCAGGAAACGCAAGATCAAATCACCCAATATCTGACTTCCTTCGTCCGGTCGCAACTGATCGATTCCGGCCAGGATGTAACCAATGACGAGCTGATCGCCAAAAAAGTTTCGGTCATCGGGCAGAACTTCGCCCAGGCGGCTTCGGCATCCGGCACGGCAGGGCTGTCCGGCATCTGGTGGGCGGCGATCGGAGTCGCGGCTGCGGCGCTCGTGGCGGGCATCATCTTCGCCATCCGCAGAAGACGGCAGAATGCGGTCGAAGAGACGATCGAAGAGCTGTCTCCGCGGGTCGAATATCCTTCCATCAATCTCGACAGCGTCAGCAACGACAGCCAGGTACGCAAAAATCTCGAAACTCTCGCCAAGCGCAAGCCGGATGAGTTCGTCAATCTGCTCCGCACCTGGCTTGTAGAAGAATAGGAGGGCTCTCGCCATGTCCAAAGCGATGCAAGCCCTGACAGGGCGACAGAAGGCAGCGATTCTCCTCATTACGCTCGGCCCGGAAGTATCCGCCCAGATCTTCAAAAACCTGAGGGAGGAAGAGATCGAGCAGCTGACGCTCGAGATCGCGAACGTCCGCAAGGTCGACAGCTCGGAGCGGGACCTGATCATGAGCGAGTTCTATCAGATCTGCCTGGCGCAGGAATACATCTCGCAAGGCGGCATCGCCTACGCGAAGGACATTCTCGAAAAAGCGCTCGGCGCGCAGAAGGCCCAGGAAGTGCTGAGCCGCCTGACGGCGACGCTGCAGGTGCGGCCGTTCGACTTCGCCCGCAAGGCGGAGCCGACGCAGATCCTCAACTTCATCCAAAACGAGAATCCGCAGACGATCGCGCTCGTGCTGTCCTATCTGCAGCCGGAGCAAGCGTCCCATATCCTTTCCTCGCTGCCCCAGGAGAAGCAGGCGGATGTCGCGCGCAGGGTGGCCCTTATGGACAGCACCTCCCCGGATGTCATCTCGCAGGTCGAGCGCGTGCTCGAGCAGAAGCTCTCGGCGACCGTCACCCAGGATTATACGAATGCAGGCGGCATCGATTCGATCGTCCAGATTTTGAACGGCGTCGACCGCGGCACCGAGCGGACGATCCTCGACTCGCTCGAGATTCAGGATCCGGAGCTTGCCGAAGAGATCAAGAAGCGGATGTTCGTCTTCGAAGACATCGTCAGCATCGACAACCGCTCGATCCAGCGCATCATCCGCGACATCGAGAACGCGGACCTGCAGCTGGCGCTCAAGGTCGCGAGCGAGGAGGTCAGGGAAGCGATCTTCCGCAACATGTCCAAACGGATGGCCGAGACGTTCAAGGAAGAGATGGAATTCATGGGGCCGGTGCGGCTGCGTGACGTGGAGGAAGCTCAGACCCGCATCGTAGCGACGATCCGCAGGCTCGAGGAAGCGGGAGACATCATCATCGCCCGCGGCGGAGGAGATGACATCATTGTCTAATCTCATCAAATCTTCCTATGTACGGCCCAAGAGCGGCTCTCAGCCGCTCGAACGCTTTTATGCCCGGGCCGGAGGCGGCATGCAGGCGCCGATCACGATGGGTGACGGCGAGGCGCTGCCGCCGCAGCCGACTCTCGACGAAGCGACGGACCGGCTGCGGCGGCAAGTGCTCGATGACGCTCGGAGCGTCGCGGACGACATGCTCGCCGATGCGGCTCGAAGATCGGACGAGATGCTCGAGCAGGCGCAGCGCGAGATGGACGAGTGGTGGCATGCGCGGCGCGCCGATGACGACCGCCTCGTCGAGGAGGTCCGGTCTGCGGCCTATGAAGCCGGATTCCAGTCCGGCCGCGACGATGCGGAGGCTCGGCTCCGGGAGGAGTGGGAGCAGCGCATCCAGGAAGCGTCGGGCATCCTGGCCTCGTCCTACGCGATGCGGGAGCAGATCATCCAGGAAGCAGAGCCGTTCCTTATCGAGCTGAGCTGCGCGATCGCAGAAAAGCTCGTCGGCAGGCAGCTGACGCTGGAGCCTGATTGGGCGGCCGAGCTGGTCAAAAAGGCGCTGTCCCGGCGAAAGGAGCATGGCGTCATCGTGCTTTGCGTCGCGCCGGCGCAGCTGGCTGCCGTCCAGGCGGCGCGGGACGAGCTTGAGCTGTCGATCGACTCGCAGGCCGAGCTGCAGATTTTGCCTGACGCCACCGTGAAGGATCACGGCTGCGTCATCCGATCCGCCTTCGGCAGCATCGATGCCCGGATCGATACGCAGCTGGCCGAGATCAAGCGCGAGCTCGTGCAGCTCGCGCAGCAGCGGGAAGGCCAGGAGGCGGCTTCATGAATGAGCTCTCGGCAGCACGCTACATCGAGCATCTGGGCGGAATCGACCCGGTGCGCGTAAACGGAAAGGTGACGCAAGTCATCGGGCTGACGATCGAGAGCGAAGGACCGGACGCGAGCATCGGAGACGTCTGCCAGATCTATCCCGGCAAAGGCGCTCCTCCGCTGCTGGCCGAGGTCGTCGGCTTCCGCGACAACCGCCTCGTGCTCATGCCGCTCGGCGAGCTGAACTCGATCGGCCCCGGCTGCGACGTCGTCGGGACGGGCAAGCCGCTCACCGTGCAAGTCGGCTCGGAGCTGCTCGGCAAGGTGCTCGACGGCTTGGGGCGGCCGCTGGACGGCAGCTTCATCCCGAGCCGGATGGTGCGCTATCCGACGACAGCTCCTCCGAGCAATCCGCTGTTCCGTCCGCGCGTCACCGAGCCGCTCGGCATCGGCATCCGGGCGATCGACGGACTGCTCACCGTCGGACAAGGCCAGCGGGTCGGCATCTTCGCCGGCTCCGGTGTCGGCAAGAGCACGCTGCTCGGCATGATCGCCCGCAATACGGCCGCCGACGTGAATGTCATCGCCCTCATCGGCGAGCGCGGACGCGAGGTGCTCGAGTTCATCGAGAAGGATCTCGGTCCGGAAGGACTGGCCCGCTCGGTCGTCATCGTCGCGACGTCGGATCAGCCGGCGCTCATCCGGATTAAAGGAGCGGTCATCGCAACGACGATCGCCGAATATTTCCGGGACCGGGGTTTGAACGTCATGCTCATGATGGATTCCGTGACGCGCTATGCGATGGCGCAGCGGGAAGTCGGCCTGGCTATCGGCGAGCCGCCGGCGACGCGAGGCTACACGCCTTCCGTCTTTGCCGGCCTGCCGAAGCTGCTGGAGCGAGCCGGCACGGGACCGAGCGGGTCGATCACCGCCTTCTACACGGTGCTCGTGGACGGGGACGACATGAACGAGCCGGTCGCGGATGCGGTTCGAGGCATTTTGGACGGGCATATCGTGTTGAGCCGGGACCTTGCCCATAAGGGACATTTTCCGGCGATCGACGTGCTGAGCTCGGTGAGCCGCGTCATGAACGAGATCGCGGATGAGGACCACCGGCAGGCGGCCACGGCGCTCAAGCGCTTGCTCGCCGTTTATAGGGATTCGGAGGACCTCATCCATATCGGGGCGTATCAAAGCGGCTCCAACGCCGATATCGACGAGGCAGTCGCGCAGATGGACTTCATCCAGAGCTTCACCCGACAGCGGACGAGCGAGAAGGACGAGTTCGACGAAACCGTCCGGCAGCTGACCGATCACTTCAATAAGTAGGAGCTGAACGAACCTATGGCGTCATTCCGGTATGCCTATCAAAGCATCGTCAACCTCAAGCAAAGCGAGACGACTCAAGCCGAATGGGGACTCAGCGCCGCTCTCGGCCTGCTGAAGGCGGAGGAAATGTCGCTGGAGGAGCTGAGAAGCGAGCGCAGGCGCTGGGAAGAGAAGCTGATCCGGCAGGGCGAGCGAGGCAGCACGCTGGACGAGCTTCAGCAGATCCAGCATTTCATCCGGCATCTGGACAAGACGATCTGCCTCAAGGAAAAAAAGGTCCAGGAGGCGGAGCAGGAAGTGAGTCAGTCCCGCTCGATCCTGTCGGAGCGGAAGGTTCAGGAGAAGATCTGGATGAAGTCCAAGGAAAAGGCATGGCAGAAGTTCAGAAGCGCCCTGCTGGCCGGGGAGCAGGCCGAGCTGGACGAGATCGCGGTCCAGCGGCATGCCCGCATGGCTCAGTCCTGACAGGGCCAGGGCGCGCTCGGGCGCAGGAAGACGGGGAAGCGCAGCGCCCCCGGGGGGGATGACAAGTGGCAAAAGAAGAAATGGAAAAGCAAGGCTACAGCGGAATCGAACGAATGCTGTTTTTCGTGACGCCGCTGCTGTTCACGGTAGTGCTCGTAATGGTGCTGTTCGTCGTCTTCAACCCGTCGCTGAGGGAAAGGCTGATCGATGCCGGTAGAGGCGTGCCGGTCGTCGGAGCGTTGCTGCCCGGCGACGCCTCCGAGCCGGAAGGCTCTGCCGTGCTGAAGGAGCAGGACGACAAGAGGCTGGCGAGCCTGCAGGCGGAGCTGTCCGCAGCCAAGGCGAAGCTCGAAGCGGCGGATTCCGAAAAATCCGGGCTTGAA
Organism: Paenibacillus sp. FSL W8-1187; assembly: GCF_037965485.1. Lineage (NCBI taxonomy): Bacteria > Bacillati > Bacillota > Bacilli > Caryophanales > Paenibacillaceae > Paenibacillus > Paenibacillus sp. FSL W8-1187. The sequence continues at coordinate 3,109,425 of NZ_CP150181.1, read as the reverse complement.
GCTCAGGTGAAGTCGCTGCAGGAGCAGATCGACGGCTTGATCAAAACGAGCGATGCGGAAAAGCTGAGCGCCGAGCAGTATCAAGGCAAGATTGCCGAGCTCGCCGGCATGTTCGCCTCGATGACGGCGAGCAAGGCGGCTCCGATTCTGGAGAACATGACGCTGGAGGAATCGATTCTCGTGCTCGGCTCGATGGACAGCCGGGCTCAGGGAGCGATCCTGGCCAAAATGGATCCGAAGCGGGCGGCTCAGACGGCGGCCCGCATGAAGGACAGCGAGCCGGTCAAGGATCAGCAGATCGCCGCGCTGCAATCGCGGCTGCGGCTCGAGGCGACCTCGACGGAGACGGCTTCGGCCATCCTGAACCAGGAGCAGCTCACCAAGACGTTCGAGAGCATGAACGCCGCCCAGGCTGCGCCGCTGCTGCTCCAGATGGCCGATATGAGCGCCAGCAAGGTGCTGCGCATCCTCAGCTCGGTAAGCGACGCGACCCGCTCCTCGCTCGTGGCGGAGATGTCCAAGACAGACAAAAAAATGACCTCCCAGCTGGTCTCCAAGCTGATGGCCGGGAAATGATCGAGGAGGGATGACGGATGGAAATGGCGATCACGCAATCGACGGTTCCGACGGCCGGCTCATCGCCGGTAGGAACGGCGGCAGCGAAGATCAGCGCAAGCTCGTCCGCCGGAACGGCGTTCCAGCAGCTGATCGGCTCGATGAACGCCGCTGGAGGATCGACCTTCGCAGTGGGACAAGCAGGCGCAGCCGGCTCGGCGGCAGCTTCTCCGCAAGGGGAAGCGGCAACGCTGCTGCAGGCGGCGATCGCGCAGCTGGCGGGCCTCGCTCCCGGCACGCCGGCAAGCGCGGCGGATGCGGTCTCCGGCGCAGAAAAGGAAGACGGAGCCGAAGCGGCGGAGGCCGAAAAGGCGGGTGCATCCGGCGAATCGGCGGAAGGAACGCTGCTCGGCCAGCTGGACGAGCTGCTCGACCTGCTGACGGATCTGCAGGACGCGGACGCCGCGCTGTCCGACGAGGCGATGGACGCAGCCGCTTCCGAGCTCGGAGCGCTGCTGGCGCTGCTCGGACTGCCGGCTCCGCAAGCTCAACCGGCCACCGTCGGCGCAGATCAGGCCGCTTCGCCGGACTCGCTGCAAGGAGCGGCGGCAGGCAAGCCGCTCGTGCTGGAATCGCTGCTCGTCCTGCATCAAGCGCTGCAGGACGGCAAGCCGCTCAAGCTTGGCGCGTCCGACGCCTCCGCGCTCGTGAGCCGGCAGCTCGCCAAGCTCGGCGAGCTGCTCGCCGGCACGGAGCGCTCCACCGCCGGAGGCCGCGCAGGCGGTGCCGCGGACGGGCAGGCGGCGATCGCCGTCAAAGCGGCTCCCGCCGCCTTCTTGGAGCGGCTGAACGCCGCGTCCGCCCAAGTGAGGGCGGCTCTCGAGGCGAAGCCGTCCGCGGCTCGAGCGGCGGAAGCGGCACCGGCCGCGGCAATCGACGCGGCGCCGGGAGCGCTGCCGGGCTCCGCTTCGTCGGAGGCGGCACCGCAGCTGTCGGCACCGGCCGCTCCGGCTCCGCAGCCGGGAGCTGCGCAGACGGCCGCGCTGCCGGTCGTGGCGATGCGGCGCTTCGCCGAGGAGATGGCGGGCATCATGCTGCAAAAGCTCGATATCACGGCAAGCGGACAGTCGAGCGAAGCGCGGATTTTGCTCAACCCCGAGCATTTGGGCCAAGTCGACATCAAGCTTCATCTGCACAACGGCCAGCTGACCGCTCTCTTCCTCGCCGACTCGCCGGCGGCTCGCGAGGCGATCGAGAACCAGCTCGCCCAGCTCCGCCAGTCGCTGCAGCTCCAAGGAATCCAGGTCGATCGGATGGAGGTCGGAAGCGGCGAGCTGCAGACGAGCCTCTCCTTCGGCCAGCAGCAAGGCGGCGGCGGACGGGGACAGAGCTTCACCGGCGGCGGGCGCGCGACGGAGGAAACGGCGGCGCTGCGCGAAGCCGACGCGGCCACTCAGACGGCGATCCGCGAGCTCGGATTCGGGCGCTCGGTCAATGAGACGGCTTAAGCCGAACGAAGGAGGGACGGCATGGCTCAAGTAAACGCGATCTATCCCTATATCAGCCAAAAGAATGCTTCCGCCTCGGCGACGAGCATGGACAACTCGACGATGGGCAAGGACGCCTTCCTGCAGCTGCTCGTCGCGCAGCTGAAATATCAGGATCCGCTCAAGCCGGCGGACAATACGACCTACATCGCCCAGCTCGCCCAGTTCTCGTCGGTCGAGCAGCTGTCCAACATCTCCGGCCAGCTCAACCTGCAGGGACAGAACCTCGGCCTGACGTCGGATCTCATCGGACGAACGGTCCAATGGGATGTCTATGACGCGGCCGGCAGGCTGACGACGGAGAGCGGCATCGTGGAGTCGATCATCTTGAAGGACGGCATGCAATATGTCATCTCCGCCGGCCTGAGCATTCCGCTGGACGCCGTCAAGCAGGTCGACGGCGGGGCGGCCGAGCCGGACGAATCCGGAACGGCTCCGGAGGCGGGTACGGCCGACGCTTGATCGGACAGTCCAAAGGGAACATGCGGAACGAATGCAACGAGGTCCAGAACATCACCTATTCAGGAGGTTATTCAAATGCTTAGATCCATGTACTCCGGCGTATCCGGCATGCGCGGCTTCCAGACGAAGCTTGATGTCATCGGCAACAATATCGCCAACGTCAATACGGTCGGGTTCAAAGCCGGGCGCGTCATGTTCCAGGACATCCTCAGCCAGACCGTATCCGGGGCCAGCCAAGCGGAAGACGGCGTGCGCGGGGGCAAGAACGCGCAGCAGATCGGTCTCGGCGTCACGGTCGCTTCGGTCGACACGCTCCATACGGCGGGCAGCGCGATGACGACGAACGTTCCGACCGACCTGCGCATCGACGGCGACGGATTTTTCGCCGTTCGTCCGGCCGGCATGGAAGACGGCTTCTACCTGACGCGCGCGGGCAACTTCTCCGTCGACGCGGCGGGCCAGCTCGTGACGGCGGACGGCGGGCTCGTGCTCAGCTCTGACGGCGAGCCGATCTCCCTGGCGGGAGTGAACGCGTATTCGATCGGCAAGAACGGCACGATCGTCGGCATCAACGCCGACGGCACGACCGGCGACGAGATCGCGACGATCGGCGTCGTGCAGGTGCAGAACCCGAACGGACTCGAGAAGATGGGCGCCAACCTGTACCGCTCCAGCGTGAACTCCAACGTCGAGGAGCTGGCGATCGGCGTACCCGGCGACGCCGAGACCGGCACCGGCACGATCGTGGCCGGGCAGCTGGAGATGTCCAACGTGGACCTGACGAGCGAGTTTACGGAAATGATCGTCGCTCAGCGCGGCTTCCAGTCGAACTCCCGCATCATTACGACTTCCGATGAGATTCTGCAGGAGCTGGTCAATCTCAAGCGCTAACCGATGACGCTCCGGGCCTTGCTCCCGCGGCGCCGGCCTCTCCGCCGGCGCCGCAGGCGATGCCGCGGGGCCGCTCGTCGAGAAGGGAGTCCCATGGTCCAAGTAACGAGGCTGAACGGCAGCCGCCTCATGATCAACGCGCTGCTGATCGAGCTGATCGAAGAAACGCCGGATACGCTCCTTACGCTGACCACCGGCAAAAAAATGGTCATTCAGGAATCGGCCGAAGTGCTGACAGGCCGGATCGTCGAGTATCAACGGTCCATCGGCTTGCTGGCCGCTTCCGTGAAGGGCGCAGTGACGGAGGAATAACCGCGATGAAAAAAATGCTTCCCTGGTTGATCACGACCTTGCTGGCCATATCCTTGATCGCCGTCGTGGCCGTGTTCCTCTGGAATTCGGTCCTCGGCGACCCGAAGACGGCTGAAGGCGAGGGCAAGCCTGCCGTCGCAGCGGCGGCGAAGCCGATGTCCGCGGAAGAGCGGCTCGGCGTCACGCTCGAACTGAAGGACATCAAGCGGAACCTGAAGGACGAGGACAAGCTCGTCATCATCAGCTTCGCTTTCCAGCTGGACAAAAAAGCGGCGAAAGAGGAGCTCGACCAGATCAAGGACATCGCGGTCAAGCCGATCATCAACCGCATCCTCGCGGATACGGCGGCAGCCGACCTGCAAGGCTCCGCCGGACAAGATGCGCTCGAAGCGAAGCTGCTCAACGAAGTAAACAAGATTTTGCCGGAGGGCAAGCTGGTCAAGGTTTCGATAACCGACTATCTTCTCACGGATATTTGAGGCCGGAGCATCAGGCAAGGAGGTGAGAGAGTGGTAGATGTTCTGTCCCAAAATGAAATTGACGCGCTGCTGGCGGCCCTTTCATCCGGCGAGATGGATGCGGAAGAGCTCAAGAAGGAAGAGAGCCAGCGCAAGATCCGCTCTTACGACTTCAAGCGCGCGGTGCGGTTTTCCAAGGACCATATCCGCAGCCTGACGCGAATCCATGAAAACTTCGCGCGATTCCTGACGACGTACTTCTCCGCGCAGCTCCGCACGTTCGTGCAGATCAACGTCGTGCAGGTCGAGCAGCTGCCGTACGACGAGTTCATCCGGTCGATCCCGAAAATGACGATCCTGAACATATTCGAAGCGGAGCCTCTCGAGGGCCGGATGGTGCTCGAGGTCCATCCGAACGTCGCGTTCGCGATGGTGGACCGGCTGCTGGGCGGGGCCGGGACCGCTCCGTCCAAAATCGGAGCGCTCACCGAGATCGAGACGATGATCATGGAGAAAATTTTCAGCCGCGCGTTCGAAAGCCTCCAGGAGGCGTGGAAAACGGTCATCGATATTTCGCCTCGCCTGGACTCGCTCGAGACGAATCCGCAGTTCATGCAGATCGTCTCGCCCAACGAGACGATCGCTCTCATCTCGCTCAGCACGAAAATCGGCGATACGACCGGCATGATCAACCTGTGCATCCCGCATGTCGTCATCGAGCCGATCATGCCGAGACTGTCCGTGCACCACTGGTTCGTCTCGCAGAAGAAATCCAGAGCTCCGGAAGAAGTCGAAATGCTGGAGCAGAGGGTACATAAAGCAAAGCTTCCGATCATCGCGGAGCTGGGCGAGTCCTCGATCACGGTCAGCGAGTTCATGAGCCTGGCTGTCGGAGACGTGATCTCCCTCAACAAAACGGCCGGCGAAGGGCTGCATATCAAAGTTGGAGAGAAGCTGAAGTTCATCGGCAGCCCGGGGTCGGTCCGCGACCGGCTCGCGGTCCAGGTCGAGGAGATCGTACGTGAAGGAGCGGAAGAAGATTATGACGAGTAAGGATTACCTGTCCCAGGAAGAAATCGACGCGCTGCTCCGGCAGAGCTCCGGCGAAGCCGAAGCGGCGCCGTCCAGCGGCAGCGACCGGATCGAGGATTACCTGAGCGGCATCGAGCAGGACGCGCTCGGCGAGATCGGCAACATCACCTTCGGAAGCGCCGCTACGGCGCTGTCTACGCTGCTCGGCCGCAAGGTCGACATTACGACTCCGCAAGTCGCGCTGATCCGCCGCTCGGAGCTCGGCGACGCGTTTCCCAAGCCGCATGTCGCCGTGTCGGTCAGCTATGTGGAAGGCTTCGAGGGCATCAACTCCCTCGTCATCAAGACGAAGGACGCCGGCGTCATCGCCGATCTGATGCTCGGAGGCGAAGGCATCGTCGGGCAGCAGGAGCTGAACGACATCCACATCAGCGCCGTGCAGGAAGCGATGAACCAGATGATGGGCTCGTCCGCGACCTCGATGTCGACGATCTTCAACCGCATGGTGAACATCTCGCCGCCAGGCATCGACATCCTGGACGTGGAGCAGGGCGGGGGAATGCAGCAGCTACCTCCGGACGACGTGTTCATCAAGATCAGCTTCCGCCTCATGATCGGCGATCTCATCGACTCGACGATCATGCAGCTGCTGCCGGTCAATTTCGCCAAGCAGATGGTCGACTCGCTGATGGGCGGATCCAGCTCTCAGGAAGCGGCGCCAGCCGCAGCGCCGGCTCCTGCGCCGGCCCCGACGCCAGCGCCTTCGCCGGCCGCGGAGCCGCAGCAGCAGGCTGCGCCAGCCGCGCCGCCACAGGCGGCGGTCCCGCAGCAGGCGTACTCGGCTCCGTACCCCGATCCGATGATGCCGGCCGCAGCGGCAGCTCCGCAGACGCTCGGCACGCCAGCCGGACGGAACGTGAGCGTGCAGCCGGTCCAGTTCGGCGGCTTCCAGCCTGGAGGCTTCGCCAATCCGGACGAGACGAACCTCGGCCTGCTGCTCGACATCCCGCTCAAGGTGACGGTCGAGCTCGGACGCACCCAAAAGCAGATCAAGGACATCCTTGAGCTGTCCCAAGGCTCGATCATCGAGCTGGACAAGCTCGCCGGCGAGCCGGTCGACATCCTGGTCAACAACAAGCTGATCGCAAAAGGCGAAGTCGTTGTCATCGACGAGAATTTCGGCGTCCGCGTGACGGATATCGTCAGCCAGTGGGACCGCATCGCGAAAATACAGTAACTTACATCCTGGGAGGAAATGACAATGGCAAACCGTATTCTTATCGTGGATGATGCAGCCTTCATGCGAATGATGATTCGCGATATCCTGACCAAAAACGGCTACGAGGTCGTAGGAGAGGCGCAGGACGGCTCGCAGGCGATCGAAAAGTACAAGGAGCTCAAGCCGGATCTCATCACGATGGACATCACGATGCCCGAGATGGACGGCATTGCCGCGCTTAAGGAAATCAAAAAGATGGATGCCAACGTCAAGGTCATCATGTGCTCGGCGATGGGACAGCAGGCGATGGTCATCGATGCGATCCAGGCCGGCGCCAAAGACTTCATCGTGAAGCCTTTCCAAGCCGATCGGGTCATCGAGGCGATCAAGAAAACGCTGGGCTGATCGTGAGCGTCGGAATCATCGCCTTTCTGCAGGCCGCTCCTGCTGCAGCCGGGGCGGCAAGCGCTTCGCCCGACCCGGGAAGCCTGCTATTCCCTTCTCCCGCCGCCGAGCTCGACGGCGCGCCTCAGTTCACGGCCGGAAGCATGACGGGCAGCCTGATCTGGATGATCGTCGCGCTGGCGCTCGTCATCGGCCTGATCATGCTGCTCATCCGTTTCCTGTCCAGACGCAATCAGCTCTGGAACGGCGCTCGCACGCTGCAGTCGCTCGGCGGTCTGACGCTCGCCCCGAACAAGTCGATGCAGCTGGTCGAGGCCGGGGGCAAGATCTACGTGCTCGGCGTCGGGGACGACGTGGCGGTTCTGGATGTCATTGCCGATCCGGAGCAGGTGGCGGAGCTGAAAGGGAAGCTCGTCGAGCAAGGAATGGGGAAAAGCCCGATCGGGGATTGGCTTAAGGCCGTGCAGGAGCGCAAGGCCGTCCGGAAGGACGGGCAAATGCCGGATCGAGCCGACGAGGCAAAACGGTTTGAACGGATGCTTCAACAAAAGCTGGAGCAGCAGTCCAAGAAGCAGGAGCAAATGGAGCGGCTGCTGCAGGAAACCACGGACAGGGAACGGTTGAGAGAAGAATGAAAAGGAAATGGATGCTGGCGCTGCCCGCCATGCTTGCCCTATCGGCCTCTGCGGCGGCGGCCGCTTATGCGGAGCCTTTGCCGGGCATCGATATCAGCATCGGCGGAGGGGAATCGGGAGGATCGAGCGCGATCTCGCTGCTGCTGATGATCACGGTCCTGACGCTGGCCCCGTCGTTCCTGATTCTGATGACGAGCTTCACGCGCATCGTCATCGTGCTCGGGTTCGTGCGTACCTCGCTCGGAACGCAGCAGATGCCGCCCAACCAGGTGCTGATCGGACTGGCGTTGTTCCTGACGCTGTTCATCATGTCGCCGACGCTGTCGCAGGTGAACGAAACGGCGCTGCAGCCCTACCTGAAAGGCGAGCTGACGCAGACCGAAGCGCTGCAAGAGGCGTCGGTCCCGATGAAGAAGTTCATGTTCCAGCATACGAGAGAAAAGGATCTGCTGCTGTTCCTGGACTACTCCCAAGCGGAGAAGCCGGAAACGTACGAGGACATCCCGATCACGGTGCTTGTGCCGGCCTACGCGATCAGCGAGCTGAAGACGGCGTTCCAGATGGGCTTCATGATCTTCATCCCGTTTCTGATCATCGATATGGTCGTCTCCAGCACGCTGATGGCGATGGGCATGATGATGCTGCCTCCCGTCATGATCTCGCTTCCGTTCAAGATCCTCTTGTTCGTGCTCGTCGACGGCTGGTATCTGATCGTGAAGTCGCTGCTGCTCAGTTTCGGGACTTCATGAGTCCAGCGGGAGGGGATCAGGCATGAATTCGGACTTTATCATCGGCTTGGCCGGACAAGCCGTGCTCGTCGTCTTGAAGGCCAGCGCGCCGATGCTCATCCTCGGCCTCGTCGTCGGCCTCGTCATCAGCATCTTCCAGGCGACGACGCAGATCCAGGAGCAGACGCTGGCCTTCGTGCCGAAGATCGTGGCGGTGTTCGCAGCGCTGCTGCTGTTCGGACCTTGGATTCTCAGCACGCTGGTCGACTTCACGTACAATCTGCTGAACAACTTGCACCATTACATCGGGTAGGCGAGAGATGGACGCATTCATCCAGGGGTTTCCCGTCTTTCTGTTGATTTTTTGTCGAATCACTTCTTTTTTTGTCGTCGCACCCGTCTTCGCCTCCCGCACCGTGCCGGCGAGAATCAAGATCGGGCTCGGCGGCTTTGTCTCCTACCTGGTCTACCTGACGTACGGCACGGGACAGCAAGCGGTGCCGAATGCCGTCTACGTGCTGACCGTCCTGCAGGAAATTCTCGTCGGACTTCTGCTCGGCTTCATCGTCTACCTATTCTTCACGCTCGTCCAGACAGCGGGAGCGTTCATCGACCTGCAGGTCGGATTCGCGATGGCGAACGTCGTCGATCCGCTGACGGGCATCTCGGCTCCGATTACCGGCAACTTCAAGTACATGGTGCTGCTGCTGCTGTTCCTGACGATGAACGGCCATCTGCATTTGCTGCAGGCGCTGATGAACAGCTATCGCTGGATGCCGCTCGACCTGCATCTGTACGCGTTCATCGCGGACGGGACGATCAGCGAGTTTCTGATCAAAGGATTCTCCCAATCGTTCCTGCTGGCGCTGCAGATCGCCGCTCCGATCATCGTCGCGATGTTCCTGACCGACGTCGGGCTCGGATTTCTGGCGAAGACGGCTCCTCAGTACAATGTGTTCGTCATCGGAGCGCCGCTCAAGATCCTGCTCGGCGTGCTGCTGCTCGTGCTGCTCATGCCTTCGCTCGGCGTGCTGTTCGGCCACATCTTCTCCATCGTCTTCGATTTTCTCGGCGAGCTGTTCGGAGACATCCAGGGCGGAACGCCATGATCGCCGGAAGGAGGGAGCTTATGGACCGCAGGCTGCGCTTCCGGGTCGATCTCCAGCTGTTCAACGGGGAGAAGACGGAAGACGCCACGCCGAAGAAAAAGCAGGAGGCTCGGAACAAAGGGCAGGTAGCCAAGACGCAGGAGCTTGGCGGAGCCTTCATCATCCTGTTCGTTTTCGGAAGCTTCTATATGCTGGGCGGCTTCTATAAAGAAAGGATCTACCGGCTGTTCGGCAGCCTGTTCAACGACTGGCTGCAGATGACGCTGTCCGACGGCAACACGATGTCGCTGTTCTATGACGTCATGGTCCAGATCCTTATCCTGATCGCGCCGATCCTGCTGCTCGTGTTCATCGCCGGCCTGATCGTCAACTACGCGCAGATCGGATTCCTGTTCACGGGCGAGCCGCTCAAGCCGGACTTCAAGAAGCTCGATCCGATCAAAGGGCTCAAGAACATCTTCTCAGCCCGATCGCTGGTCGAGTTTCTCAAGAGCATCCTCAAGCTTACGGTCGTCGGCTTCCTCGTCTTCTCGGCGATCTGGGGAGAATGGGACCGGATCCTGCTGCTCGCGCATGTGCCGGTGGAGCAGATCTTCCGTTTCACCGCGGGGCTCGTGCTCAAGCTGGGCCTGCAGTTCGGCGCGCTGCTCATCGTCATCGGCGTGCTCGATTATTTTTATCAGCGCTACGAGCATGAGAAGAGCTTGCGGATGTCCAAGCAGGACATCAAGGACGAATATGTCAAGACGGAAGGCAATCCGCTCATCAAAGGCAAGATCAAGGAACGCCAGCGCCGGATGGCGCTGCAGCGGATGATGCAGGAAGTGCCGAAAGCCGATGTCGTCATCACCAACCCGACGCACTTCGCGATCGCGATCAAGTACGAGGGCGGGAAGATGGAGGCTCCGGTCATTCTCGCGAAGGGAATGGATTACGTCGCTCTGAGGATCAAGGAAATCGCCAAGGAGAACGGGGTCATGACCATGGAGAACCGGCCGCTGGCGAGAGCGCTGTACGACCGGGCCGAGATCGGGGATACGATCCCCGCGGACCTGTTCCAAGCGGTCGCCGAAGTTCTGGCCTATGTATACAAGCTGAAGGGCCGCAGCAAATCATCTTAACTTGAGTGAACCGGAGGCATTCGTCATGAAACTGAGGGACCTGGCAGTTTTGGTGGGGGTTATCGGCATCGTCATGATGATGGTCATCCCTGTGCCTACTTTCCTGATGGACGTCCTGCTCGTAATCAACATATCGGTCGCGCTCATCATTCTCTTAATAGCGATGAACACGAAAGAGGCGCTGGACTTCTCGATCTTTCCGGCGCTGCTGCTGATTACGACGCTGTTCAGGCTTGCCCTGAACGTATCGACCACGCGCAACATTCTCGTGCATGCCCATGCGGGCGAAGTGGTCATGACCTTCGGGAACTGGGTCGCCGGCGGTCAGGTCGCCATCGGCTTCGTCGTCTTCCTCATCCTCGTCGTCGTCCAGTTCATCGTCATCACGAAAGGCTCCGAACGCGTCGCCGAGGTCGCCGCAAGGTTCACTCTCGACGCGATGCCCGGCAAGCAGATGAGCATCGACGCCGATCTGAACGCCGGTCTGATCAACGAGCAGCAAGCGCGCGCGCGGCGCTCCAAGATCGAGCGGGAAGCGGACTTCTACGGATCGATGGACGGCGCGAGCAAGTTCGTCAAGGGCGATGCGATTGCCTCGATCATCATCCTCATCATCAATCTGCTCGGCGGCTTCATCATCGGCATGACCGTCAAGGGCATGGGCTTCGGCGAAGCGCTGCAGACCTATTCGATCCTGACGATCGGCGACGGTCTCGTCAGCCAGATCCCGGCGCTGCTCATCTCCACGGCCGCAGGCCTGATCGTGACGAGAGCGGCATCCGAGGGCAACCTGGCCCACGATCTCAGCTTGCAGATGATGCGCTATCCGCATCTGCTGTACGTCGTCGCCGGCACGATCGCGCTGCTCGGACTGTTTACGCCGATCGGCGTCGTCCGCACGTTCCCGATCGCCATCCTGATCGCCTTCCTCGGCTGGAAGATGCAGGGGGCGCAGAGCAAGCAGCTGCAGGAGCAGGAGCAGCTCGTCGAGGAACAGCAGATCGAGGAGGTGCGGAGTCCGGAAAGCGTCGTCAGCCTGCTGCAGGTCGATCCGATCGAATTCGAGTTCGGCTACGGGCTCATCCCGCTCGCCGACACGCAGCAAGGCGGCGACCTGCTGGACCGGATCATCATGATCCGCAGGCAATGCGCGCTTGAGCTCGGGCTCGTCGTGCCGGTCATCCGGATCCGCGACAACATCCAGCTGCGCCCGAACGAATACGTCATCAAGCTCAAGGGCAATCAGGTCGCTCGCGGCGATCTGCTGCTGAACCACTATCTGGCGATGAGCCCGGGCTTCGAGGACGAGTCGATCATCGGCATCGAGACGACGGAGCCGGCGTTCGGACTTCCAGCGCTGTGGATCGACGAAGCGACGAAGGAGCGGGCGGAGATGTCCGGCTATACGGTTGTCGATCCGCCGTCGGTCGTCGCCACGCATCTGACCGAGATCATCAAGCGGCATGCGCATGAGCTGCTCGGCAGGCAGGAGGCCAAGGCGCTCGTCGACAATGTGCGCGAGGCGTATCCGGCGCTCGTCGACGAGCTCATCCCGTCGATCATGACGGTCGGAGACGTCCAGAAGGTGCTGGCCAAGCTGCTGAAGGAAAAGATCTCGATCCGCGATCTGGTGACGATCTTCGAGACGCTGGCCGATCACGGCCTGTACACCAAGGACCCCGACATCCTGACCGAATACGCGAGACAGGCGCTTTCGCGCCAGATCACGCAGCAGTTCAGCGCGGGCGGCGGTTCGATGAAGGTCATCACGGTCAGCCCGGCGCTCGAGAAGCGCATCGCCGAATCGGTGCAGCAGACGGAGCAGGGCAGCTATCTGGCGATGGATCCGGTCGCTTCCCAGCAGATCTGCAGCCGCATCAGCGAGCAGGTTTCCCGCCAGATCCAGTCCGGCCATCAGCCGGTCGTGCTGGCGTCGCCTACGATCCGCATGTATTTGCGGCAATTGATCGAGCGGGTGATGGGCGACGTGCCGGTGCTGTCCTACAGCGAGCTTGAGCCGTCGGTTGAAGTCCAGAGCGTAGGGACGGTGAGCTTGTGAAGGTAAAGCGATATGTCGTCGCATCCGTGCCGGAGGCGCTGCCGCTCATCCGCGGCGATCTCGGCAGCGATGCGGTCATTCTCAGCACCAAGGAAATCAAGACCGGAGGCGTGCTCGGCCTGTTCGGCAAGCGCCGCATGGAAGTCATCGCGGCAGCGGAGACGAAGCCCGTTCCGAAGCCTGCTCCGGCGCGCCAGCCGGCGGCGAGGCCGGCTGCAGCCCTTGCGGCTTCGCCGAGCGGGCTGGGGATGGCGGAAGAAGCCCAGGCAGAGCCCGCGACAACGCTTGGACGTCCGGCGGAGCCTCCTGCGGAGAGCTGGCGTCGTCCGGAGCCGCCGCCGGAACCTCTGCCGGAGGCGCCATCGCCTCCGCCTCGGCGGGATCGGATGCCGACGGACGGTCGTCCGTCGGCGGACGCATTGCAGGACGAGCTGCTGCAGGAGGTTCGCGGCCTCAAGACGTGGATCCGCCAGCTCGGCCTCCAGCAGGAAGCGGACGGCCGCAGCGAGCCGCTGCGCCAGCTCATGGAGCGGCTGGAGCGGCAGGAGGTCGCTGCCGAATGGCGCGACAGGCTTCTCGAGGAGCTGCGGACGGAGCCGGACTTCGAGTCGTTGTCCCTGCAGCCCGAGGCGCTGCGGGAAGCGGCTCGAGCTGTAATCGAGCGATGGCTGTCGCCGTTCGAAGTCGGGGGAGACATCCTCGACCAGGCGAGGACGATCCATTTCGTCGGACCGACCGGCGTCGGCAAAACGACGACGATCGCCAAGCTGGCCGCATGCGAGACGCTGCAGCGCCAGCGGTCGGTCGGCCTGATCACGGCCGACACGTACCGGATCGCGGCGGTCGACCAGCTGCGCACGTACGCCGACATCCTCGGCGTTCCGCTCGAGGTCGTCTTTTCGCCGGCCGAGGCGGCGCGGGCGTTCCAGCAGCTGGCGGACAAGGATATCGTGCTGATGGACACGGCGGGACGCAATTACCGCAGCGAGCTGCAGATCAACGAGGTGAGCAGCATGCTGCGGACGGGATCGGCGAGCGAGACTTGCCTCGTGCTCAGCCTTACGGCAAGGACAGCGGATATGGAATCGGTGGCGCTTCCGTTCATCGAGCACGGCGTAACGAAAGCGATCTTCACGAAGCTTGACGAGACGCGAGTGTACGGAGCTTTGCTGAACCTGTCGCTGTCGCATCGGCTCCAGCCGCTCTACATCGCCTCGGGCCAGACGGTGCCGGACGATCTCGAGCGCTTCAGCAGCCGCCGCTACGCCGCCTTGCTGATCGGAGACGGGGCGGATGTCTGATCAGGCGCAGGCGCTTCGCGATCTGATCCGACGGCAGCACGCCTCCTCGGCGGCAGAGCCGCCGAGGTCGACGCGCATCTTGACGGTAGCAAGCGGGAAGGGAGGCGTCGGCAAGTCGAACTTCAGCCTGAACTTCGCGCTGTCGCTGCAGAAGCTCGGCCAAAAGGTGCTCGTGTTCGACGCCGACATCGGCATGGCCAATCTCGACGTGCTGATGGGGGTGTCGGCTCCGTATTCGCTCTATCATCTCTTCCGGGGCGAGCGGCCGATTCGGGACATCATCCAGCTCGGTCCGGGAGGGATCCACTTCATCGCCGGCGGCTCCGGATTCCGCGAGCTGCTCCATCTCAGCGAGGAGCAGCTGCAGCAGGCGGATCGGGAGATCGAGCGGCTGCAGGGAGAGTACGACTTCATCCTGTTCGATACCGGGGCGGGACTCAGCAAGGAAGCGGAGCGCTTCATCGGCGCCTCCCACGAGAGCATCGTCGTCACGACGCCGGAGCCGACCTCGATCACCGACGCCTATGCGCTCGTCAAGATGGTGTCGCACAGCCGGCCGGACGCAAGCTTCCGGCTGCTCGTGAACCGGGCGGCGGACGAACGGGAAGGACGCCAGACCGCCGAAAAGATGGATCTCGCGGCGCAGCGCTTCCTGGACATCCGCCTTCCATTCTTAGGCAGCGTCGCGGATGATCCGCATGTCGGCAAGGCGGTCCGGCGGCAGACGCCGTTCACGCTCGCGTACCCGGACTGCAAGGCGTCGCGCGACGTGCTGGCGGCGGCCAGAGGCTACCTGGATCTTCCTCGCGGAGATGCCTCCCGCACAGTCAAAGGCTTCTTTCATCAATGGTTCAATCGCAAACGCAACCTTTGACTTCATGACAAGGAGAGATCGGCGGATGTCCCCATATCGAGTGCTCGTCGTAGACGATTCGGCCTTCATGAGAGCCGTCATCAAGGATCTGATCGAGGAGGATCCGGCGTTCGAGGTGGCGGGCATGGCCCGCAACGGCGTCGAAGCGATCGAGGCGGCTTCCCGCCTCGACCCGGATGCCATGACGCTGGACTTGGAAATGCCGGAGATGAACGGAATCGACGCGCTGGAGGCGATCATGGCCTCGAATCCGCTGCCGGTCATCATGTTCTCCGGAATCAGCGAGGAGCACACCTCGCTGACGATCGCCGCGCTGCAGCAAGGCGCGTTCGACTTCATCCGCAAGCCGGCGGCAAGCTCTCCGCCGGGCGAGATCTCAACGATCGGCCGGCTGCTGAGGGAAAAGCTCCACACCGCCGTCCTCATCCGCGAGCGGATGAGGCGTCAGCACGAAGAGGCGGCGCTGGCGGCCGAGCGGGCGAAGACGGCGAAGCCTCGCCAGCCGGATCGCCGCTCTTCGGTTCCGCCGGCCGGTGCCGGCAAAAGCGGGACGGAGAGGCCGGACGCTGCGGCCAAGCCGGCCGGCCGAACGGCCGGATCGCCTTCGGCGGCGGCGCCGAAGCTGCCGGCCGCCAAGCCTGAAAAGCCGGCCGGCCCGCCCTCCGCTCGGCCGCGGCCGGAAGCGGCGGCCGAGCCGAAGGCTGGACGCCCCGCCGCTTCCAAGCCGCTCCGTCCCGCCGCCACGGCCGGAGCGGCGGCCGGCAGCCGCAATTTCGAGCATCTGATCGCCGTCGGCACGTCGACAGGCGGACCGCGCGCGCTGCAGGAGCTGATCGCCGGGTTGCCGGAGGACTTGCCGGCTCCGGTGCTGATCGTGCAGCATATGCCGCCGCGCTTCACCGCCTCGCTCGCAAAGCGGCTCGACGGAGCCGGGCCGCTGACCGTCCATGAAGCCGTGGACGGCCAGCCGGTCATGACGGGCCATGTGTATCTGGCTCCCGGAGGCAATCATATGCGTCTCGACCGGGATGAGCGAGGGTATTTCATCCGGCTGTCGCAGGACGAGCCGGTAAGCGGGCATCGCCCCTCGGTCGACGTGCTGTACCGCTCGCTCGTGCCGCATGGCGGCCTCAAGCGGCACGGCGTCATCCTGACCGGCATGGGGAGCGACGGGGCCAAGGGCATGCTGGAGCTGAAGGAAAGCGGGGCCGCCAGCACGATCGCCGAATCCGAGGAAAGCTGCGTCGTCTACGGCATGCCTCGCAGCTGCGTCGAGAATGGAAGCTGCGTCACGGTGCTTCCGCTCTCGTCGATCGCCAAGGAGCTTTCCGTCCGCTGCCTCGGCTAACCGAACGGTCAACTTACAGGAGGTGTGGACTCGATTATGGATATGAACGCTTATCTTTCCATGTTTATCGATGAATCCCAGGATCATCTGCAAGCCCTCAACGAGAATTTGCTGAAGCTCGAAGGCGATCCGAACGATCTGAGCATCGTCCAGGTCATTTTCCGCTCGGCGCATACGCTCAAGGGGATGTCCGCCACGATGGGATTCGAGGATCTCGCCTCGCTCACCCACGAGATGGAAAACGTGCTCGATCTGGTCCGCAATGGAAAGCTGGCGATGGACGCGTTCATCTTCGACGTGCTGTTCAAGGGACTGGACGCGCTGGAGAGCATGGTCGCCGACATTACGGCCGGAGGCCAGGGCAAGGCGGACGTCGGAAGCATCGTCGGCGCGCTGAAGTCGATCGTCGACGGCAGCTACTTAACCCGGACCGAGACGGCGGCGGCCGCGGTCGCAGCGCCGGCCGGTCCTGCGGCGGCGATCGACGAATTCCAGCTGTCCGTACTGAAGCAGTCGATGGACAGCGGCCTCAAGGCTCTGCGCATCGACGTCTCGCTCGAAGAGAGCTGCGTGCTCAAGGCGGCGAGAGCCTACATGGTGTTCAACCTGCTGGAGGAAAAAGGGGAGGTCGTCAAGTCGATTCCTTCCGTCACCGAGCTCGAGCAGGAGCAGTTCGACCGCTCGTTCACCGTCATCTTCGTCACGGAGCATGACGCCAAGGGACTGGAGGAAGCCGTCGGCGGCATCTCCGAGGTCGCGGCCGCTCGCGCCGAGGAGCTGGATGCCGGCACGCTCGAGCGCTTGGCGCGCCCGGAGCCTGCCGCCAAGCCGGCTGCCGGCGCAGCGGCGCCGAGCGCGCCTGCCGCCAAGCCGGCCGAGCCGCCCGCAGCCGGGGAAGCTCGCAAGCCGGCTGGCGGAGCTCCCGCCGCTTCCCGCACGATTCGCGTCGACATCGAGCGGCTGGACGCGCTGATGAACCTGTTCAGCGAGCTGCTCATCGACCGCTCGCGGCTTGAGCAGCTGTCGTCGGAGATCGGACGGGGAGAGCTGACGGAGACGGTCGAGCATCTGTCCCGCATCAGCGGCGACCTGCAGAACATCGTCCTCAAGCTGAGGATGGTACCGGTGGATACCGTGTTCAACCGCTTCCCGCGGATGATCCGCGACCTCGCCCGCTCGCTCGACAAGAAGGTCGAGCTGATCGTGACCGGAGCGGACACCGAGCTCGACCGCACCGTCATCGACGAGATCGGCGACCCGCTCGTGCATCTGCTCCGCAACTCTCTCGATCACGGCCTCGAGACGACGGAAGGCCGCCTGCAGGCCGGCAAGCCGGAGACGGGCACGATCTGGCTGCGCGCCTACCACAGCGGCAACCATGTGTTCATCGAGGTGGAGGAGGACGGCCGCGGCATCAACTCCGACAAGGTGAAGGCCAAAGCGGTGGAGAACGGAGTGCTCTCGCCCGAGGAGGCCGCCAGGCTGACCGTCGACGAGATGAACAACCTCATTTTCGCGCCGGGCTTCAGCACGGCCGACCAGATTTCGGACATTTCGGGACGCGGCGTCGGGCTCGACGTCGTCCGCTCGAAGATCCTTTCGCTCGGAGGCAACGTCTCGGTCGAGAGCAAGGCGGGCGTCGGCTCCAAATTCAGCATCCAGCTGCCGCTCACGCTGTCGATCATTACGGCGATGCTCGTCAAGCTCGGCTCCGAGAAGTACGCCGTGCCGCTCACGTCGATCGTCGAGACCGGCATCGTGAAGCGGGAAGCGATCCTGACCGTGCACGGCAATCGCATGCTTTCCTACCGCAATGCGGTCATTCCGGTCGTTTCCCTCAGCCGCGTGCTGGGCGCTCCCGACTATCGCGAGGATGACGAGGAGGAGAGCGAGTACATCGTCATCCGCAAGGGCGACAAGTGGGCCGCCGTCATCGTCGACGACTTCATCGGGCAGAGCGACATCGTGCTCAAGTCGATGGGAGCTTACCTTGGACAGACGCCTGCGGTATCCGGCGCGACGATATTGGGAGACGGCCAGGTTGCCCTGATCATCGACCCGAACGCGCTTTTCAAATAAGCGAAGGAGGATGGGAATTATGGCTGAAGACATCAAGGTGATCGTGTTTTCGCTCGGAGAAGAGGAGTACGGCATCGAGGTCGACAAGGTGAAGACGGTCGAGCGGCTCATGCCGATTACGCGCGTGCCGAAAACGCCGGCGTTCGTCAAGGGCGTCGTCAATCTGCGCGGCGTCGTCGTGCCGGTCATCGACCTGCGCGGCCGATTCGGACTGGCGGAGACGGAGCAGACGGAAGCGACCCGGATCATCGTCGTGAGCTCCGGCGAGATGGAGGTCGGCTTCATCGTCGACCGAGCGAACGATGTGACGGATATCAGCAGCGACCAGATCGAGCTGCCGCCGGAAGTCGTCGGCGGCATCCAGGCCAAGTATTTGCGCGGAGTCGCCAAGACCGACGGCGGACGGCTGCTCGTCATGCTCAACCTGTCCGAGGTGCTCAATAAATCGGAGCTTGTGCAGCTGGAACAGATGGAGGCTTGATCGGCGTGAGGTCATACGGCAAGCTTGCCGAATTCGAGCTCGACGTGCTGAAGGAAGTCGGCAATATCGGCTCCGGCCATGCGGCGACCGCGCTGTCCACGCTGCTGAATCGTCCGGTCGACATGGCGGTGCCCAAGGTGAGCCTCGTGCCGTTCGAGGAAGTCGCCGAACGCGCGGGCGGAGCCGAACAGCTTGTCGTGGCCGTGTTCCTGAGGGTGGACGGCGATGCTCCGGGCAATCTGTTCTACATCATGAACCCGGTCGCCGCCAAGCGCTTGCTGCGAAGGCTGGCGGCGATGGAAGTCGAGGAGGATCTGGAGTACTCGGAAATGGAGCTGTCCGCCTTGAGCGAGATCGGCAACATCCTGGCCGGCTCCTACTTGTCCTCTCTCGCCGATCTGACGCGCCTCGCCTTATCGCCGAGCGTGCCAGCCGTGGCCCTCGACATGGCTGGCGCCGTGCTCGCTTACGGGCTCATGCAATACGGAGAGATGGGCGATGCGGCGCTGCTGGTCGAGACGCGCTTCCAGGGCGACGGGGAGGAGATCGAGGGCCAGTTTTTCCTGATTCCGGACCCCGATTCGTTCCCGACGCTGTTCCGTTCGCTCGGAGTGGACGTGCCATGATCCAGCAGCCGATCGTCAAGGTCGCCATGGCCGATCTGGGCGTCGCTGTGCGCGGGGAATGCATCCGGACGACCGGTCTCGGCTCCTGCGTCGGACTGACGCTGTACGATGCCGTACGGAAGATCGGTGGCATGGCCCATGTCATGCTGCCGGACTCCTCCATCGCCCGCGAGTTTCCGTTCAACCGCGCCAAGTATGCCGACACGGCTGTTCCTCTGCTGATCGAGGAGCTGGAAAAGGCGGGGGCGAGAGTGGAGCGGATGAACGCAAAGATGGCGGGCGGAGCCCAGATGTTCGCCTCTCTCGCGCAGAGCGACTCGCTGCGCATCGGCCCGAGAAACGTGGAAAGCTGCGCGCTGCTGCTCTCGCGCATCGGCATTCCGGTCGTGGCCGAGGATACCGGCGGAAATTACGGACGCACCATCGAGCTGGATTCGGAAACGGGCATCCTTACGATCCGTTCCGCCCAGAATGGCACAAAGGAGCTGTAGCGAAGATGGTAGGTTCATGGCGCATCAACGGCTGGATCGCCGCAGGAGGCGCGCTGCTGACGCTTCTGCTCAATGCCGGCCGCAATCCTTGGGAAGTCGGCGGGACGCGCGCTCTCGCCGCGGCGGCGGCATTCTGGCTGCTCGCTTACGCGCTGCGGTTCCTGCTCACGTTCACGCTGCCGGACCCGGCGTCCGCTGCGGCCGCGGAAGCGGGGACGCCAGCGGCCGGGTCGGCGTTGGACCTCGAGGCTGCGGGCAGCGAGGATTTGGAAGAGCTGCTGCGCGAGGGGTGGAGGGCGCCTGAGGGAGAGCGGGCCCGCGAGGATCGCGGAGCGCCCGCCCCAGCCCGGGACGCGGCGGCCTTCCAGCCGCTGTCCCCTCCCCAGCTGCGCGCGACGCGGGAGGAGCCGAGCGAGCAGGAGCTGCTGCAGGCGGTGCGGCAGTGGAATTCGGAAGACAAATGAAGCTCGGCTGCAACCCGGGCCGACGAAGCCAGGCAAGGTCCGGTCGGACCGACGAGGAACTGGATGGCGAAAGCTTAAGGAGGCTTGAGGACGATGACTGAGCCCAAGGCGCCTCATTTATCCAACATGCCAATGTGGGAAAAGTGGAAAGAGGAGCAGGATCTGGACGCGAAAAAGGCGCTGATCGAGCAATATTTGCCGCTTGTGGACTATGTCACGAACCGGATGGCGATCGGCCTTCCCAAAAACGTATCGAAGGATGATTTGGCGAGCAACGGAGTCATGGGTCTCATCGACGCGATCGATAAATTCGATTACAAGCGCGGCCTGCAGTTCGAGACCTACGCATCCTGGAGAATTCGCGGAGCGATCATCGACGGCCTGCGGCAGGGAGACTGGGTGCCGAGATCGGTGCGCGAGAAAGCGAAGCGGATCGAGGAAGCCTACCAGCACTTGGAGCAGCAATATCTGCGTTCGGTGAGCGACTTCGAGATCAGCTCTTATTTGCAGGTGTCGGAAAAGGAATTCACGGTCATGCTGCAGGAAATCGCCGTCACGACCGTCTGCTCGCTCGAGGATCCGATCCGCGAGGAAGAGAGCGAGACTCGCATGTCGCTGCTCGTCGACGAAAAGGCCAAAAATCCGGACCATAAGGTCCATGAGTTCTACTTGAAGGAATCGCTGGTGAAAGGCATCGAGAAGCTGACGGAGAAGGAGCGGATCGTCGTCTCCCTCTTCTATTACGAAGAATTGTCGCTGAGCGAGATCGCCGAGGTCATGTCGCTCTCGCCCTCCCGAATCTCGCAGCTGCACTCCAAGGCGATCCTTCGGCTGAGAGGCGCGTTGTCCAAGCAAAAGGAACAATTGATGCAGAACTCCTAGAAGGAGGTCGGAACGATGAAGGAACAGCTAGGCTTGCAGCAGCGGCTAAGCGTAAACGTGGCTCCCGATCAGATGACGGCGCTGCTGCAGTTCATCCGCTGCGACGACGATTTTGCCTGCACGGCCGCCGAGCTCGAGCAATTCCTGAGGGCTAGCGGCATTACATATGGAATTCAGTACGATCTGCTCCATGCGATCTCGAACGATCCGGCCTCCTATTCCTTGCAGCAGACTCCGATCGCCCATGGCCTCCCGCCAAAAACGGGCAAGGACGGGAGGATCGCTTACGTCGTCGAGATGAATGCCGACCAGCGGCCGGAGGAGTCGGAGGACGGCAAGGTCGACTTCAAGGAAACGTCAAAGATTCTGAACGTCCAGAAAGGCCAGCTTATCGCCCGCAAGCTGCCCGCGACGGAAGGCGAACCGGGAAAAACGGTGACCGGAATCGCGGTCCCGGGCCGCAAAGGCAAGGAAGCGCGCCTGAAAGCGGGCAAAAACGTCGTCTGCAATGCCGATCGGACGCTGGTCTATGCGGCGATAGACGGCTTGTTTACGATTACCGGCGGCGACTCGATCAATGTGTTCCCCGTTTATGAGGTCAACGGAGACGTGGACTATCATACCGGCCATATCGATTTCGTCGGAACCGTCGTCGTGCGCGGCAATGTGCTGACAGGCTTCCGCGTGAGGGCGGCCGGAGACATCCGCGTCGTCGGCGGCGTCGAGGGAGCCGAGCTGGAGACGGACGGATCGATCGAGATCACCGGCGGCATCATGGGCGGCGGCAAAGGCTCGGTGAAGGCGGGACACTCGGTCCGCTGCTCGTTCATCCAGGACGGCACGGTATTCGCCGGCGAGGATGTGCTCGTCAGCCAGAGCATCATGCATTCGCAGGTGCGCGCCGGCCGGAACGTCGTCTGCGGCGGCGCCAAGGGGCTGCTCGTCGGCGGCGTCGTGCAGGCCGGCGAGACGGTGCAGGTGCGCACCGCGGGCAATACGATGTCGACGGCCACGTCGATCGAGGTCGGCGTCAAGCCCGAGCTGCGCGAGGAGCTGAAGGAGCTGCGCATCGCCGTAAGGTCGAAAAGCGAAGCGCTCGACAAGACGGAAAAGGCGCTGGCCATTCTCGATCAGATGGCGGCGGCAGGCACGATCGCTTCCGACAAGCTGGCCCTTCGGATCAAGCTGTCGGCGACGAAAAAGCAGGCGGTGCAGGAGATCGAGGAGGCCCGGGACCGGATCCTGGACATCGAGCGCTCGCTCGAGGATTCGAGCACGGCCAAGGTCGAGGTGCGGGGCACCGTTTTCGGGGGAACGAAAATCGTCATCGGACGCTATACCCGGTTCATCAAGGAGCCGACGTCCCGCGTGCAGTTCCGCTTCATCGAAGGCGAGATCAACATGGGCCAGATCGTCTAGCGGCGCTGCCGAGCAAGCCTTTTGCGGCATGCGGCAGGCAGCTGCAAGGAGGAGGATGCGATGCCTTATCGACCGGTCGATCTGCAGGTGTCCGTGCCGAAGACTCAGGAAACCGGGATGCAGCAAAGCCAGCTGCAAAGCCGATTGGCCGCAGAGGCGCGGCAGCAGGCGGAGCAGGCGGCCAAAAAAACGGAGCAGGATCGAAGCCGCAGCACCGAGCTGGAAAGCCGGGCCGACGCCAAGATCGGCTACCGGCAAGAAGAAAGCGGGAGCGGCGGCGCGAAGGCCGGCGACAGGCGCGGCAAGGCGGAAAGCGGAGAGCTCCCGGAAGAGCGGACGGCGCATCCGTATAAAGGCCGCCGGATCGACATCCGCTTGTAAGCCGCTTGGGATCGCAGAGAATACAGGAGAAGGAGGACGGACGATGAACATGCAGCCCTGGCACTATATTGTCCTCGTCGGAGCGGTGGTGCTCGTCTGGTCCAATCTGCTGGCGCGGGGACGCGGCGCGAACAAGACGAAGAGCCAAGACTCTTCGGACGCCGGACTTCAGCAAATGGAGCTCGCGCTGGAACAGTTCATGGAAAACATGGAGCAGAGCCAGCGGGACCTGACCGGCCTGGTGCTGTCGTCAAAAGAACAGGAGAAGGAAGAGGCGCGGCGGCGCGAGGAACGGATCGCCGAGCTCGAGGAGCGCTGCACGCGGCTGCAGCGCGAGATGGAGCTGCAAGCCGCGTCGGTGGCGGCTGCTGCCGCTGCCGGCGGATCCGCCGGACAACGTCCCGTCGCTCCGGCTGCCGCTGCCTCGCAGCCGGTTGAAGCGCCGCAGGAAGGGCTTGCCGAGTCCGCCGCCGCCGCGCAGGCGCCAGCGTCCAAGCCGGGCATCAGGCAGCGGTTCACGATGCTTTTCGACCTGCATGAGCAAGGCCTCTCCGTGGAGCAGATCGCCAAGCGGCTCGGCATGAACAAAGGCGAGGTGCTGCTCATCCAGCAGCTGGCCAAGCAGGAGGGGGCTCGCCATGAAGCCTCCTAACCGCATGTTCTGGACCGGCCTCGGCGTCGGCATCATGGCCGGCGCCCTGCTGCTGCAGCTGCTGCTGGCCGGCCAGGGCGGAGCCGCGCTGCCGGATCCGCCGGACGGGGCGGCGGTCTATACGGCGGAAGAAGCGGAGCTGCTCGTCCAAGCGGCCGTCGAGCGGACGAGAGCGGAGATGGCCGAAGCCGAGGAGGCGGACGGCGACCCGAGTCCTGGAGCGCAGCCCGCGCCTTCCATCGAGCCGGCTGCCAGTCCGCAGCCTTCGGGCTCGCCGGCCGCTTCGCCGTCGGCGCGTCCGTCTCCAGCGGCGGCTCCCAAAGGCGGAACGAAATCGGAATCCGCCAAGCCGTCCGGCCAGCCGGCGGAGAGCCTCCCGGCCGTCGTCATCCGGATCGAGCCGGGGAGCAGCCTGACGGAGACCGCCTCTTTATTGAAGGAACGCAATCTCATCGCGAGCGAGAAAGGCTTTCTCGACTACATGGAGAAGCAGCGGCCGGTCCCGCTTGTCCGAGCCGGCTATTTCAAGATCGAGGGCAAGCCCGGCCTCGAAAACCTGAAGAAGATTCTAGCCAGCCAGCCGATGGACCCGGCAGAGGGCAAGGCGTGGCTGGACAAGCAAAAACGATGAGGGGACGCCCGTTCCAAGCGGATGGCGTCTCGTTTTTTTAGCTTGAGGGGACAGTTGCGCTGACAAGCCCGGTATGCTATAGTAATTGACGGTGTTAAAAACACACGCCGGTTAATTCTGTCAAGGGTGCTTCCGCGAGCGGAAGTCTTGCCGGAAGATGACATCGGCGGAGGACACAAATAAAAACCAACTAGGAGGTGTTGAAGATGGCAGTGATTTCCATGAAACAGCTGCTCGAGGCTGGTGTTCACTTCGGTCACCAAACTCGCCGCTGGAACCCTAAAATGGATCGCTATATCTTCACCGAACGTAACGGCATTTACATCATCGACCTGCAAAAGACGGTCAAAAAAGTAGAAGAGGCGTACAACTTCGTCCGCTCCATCGCGGAAGACGGCGGCTCCATCCTCTTCGTCGGCACGAAAAAGCAAGCTCAAGACTCCGTGAAGGAAGAAGCGGAGCGCTGCGGCAACTTCTACATCAACCAACGCTGGCTCGGCGGCACGCTGACCAACTTCTCCACGATCCAAAAGCGCATCGATCGTCTGCGCCAGCTGGAAAAATGGGAAGGGGACGGCACGTTCGATGTCCTGCCTAAAAAAGAAGTCATCATCCTCCGCAAGGAGAAGGATCGCCTCGAGAAATTCCTCGGCGGCATCAAAGGCATGCGCAAGCTGCCTAGCGCCCTCTTCATCATCGACCCGCGCAAAGAGCGCATCGCGGTCGCCGAAGCTCGCAAGCTGGGCATCCCGATCGTCGGCATCGTCGATACGAACTGCGATCCGGACGAGATCGATTATGTCATCCCGGGCAACGACGACGCGATCCGCGCCGTGAAGCTGCTGACGGGCAAGATGGCTGACGCCATCGTCGAAGCCAACCAAGGCGAGCAAACGACCGCCTAAGCTGGATTCGTCAGGAAATTCCTACAGCTGTGAACGATAAGGGTGGTCAGAAGGTGAAAGCCTCCTCGCCGCCCTTTTTTTGAGGGTGCATAGAGGAAACAATCCGCTCGAAGCGGAAAACTTGGCCTGAATGAAGGCATCGGGAGGAAAATCAGATGGCAGTCAATGCGAGTGCAGTCAAGGAATTGCGTGAAAAAACGGGAGCAGGCATGCTCGATTGCAAAAAAGCGCTGGAAGAAGCGAACGGCGATTTGACGAAAGCAGCCGTGCTGCTTCGCGAGAAAGGCCTTGCCGCTGCGGCGAACAAAGCTGACCGTATCGCGACGGAAGGCGTCGTAGAATCCTACATCCACGCTGGCGGACGCATCGGCGTGCTCGTGGAAATCAACTGCGAAACCGACTTCGTCGCCAAGACGGACCAGTTCCGCGAGTTCTGCAAGGACATCGCGATGCAGATCGCAGCCGTAGGTCCGAAATATGTCCGCCGCGAGGAAGTGGCAGCGGAAGAGCTGGAAAAAGAGCGCGAGTTCCTGAAGGCGCAAGCGCTCAACGAAGGCAAGCCGGCCCATATCGTCGAAAAAATGGTCGAAGGCCGCCTGAGCAAGTACTATGAAGAGTTCTGCCTGATGGAGCAGCCGTTCATCAAGGATCCGGACAAGACGATCTCGACGCTGCTGAACGAAAAGATCAGCACGATCGGCGAGAACATCTCCATCCGTCGTTTCGCTCGCTTCGAGCTTGGCGAAGGCCTGGAGAAAAAAGTCGACAACTTCGTCGAAGAAGTTATGTCGCAAGCGAAGCTGTAAGCCGCGTTCCATTGCCAGAAGCTGCCGGCCATCCGGGCGGCCGGCGTCTTTCGAACCGATACCGAACGCGAGGACAGGCGGGGCGGGGCTTCCGCCCCGCCTGTTTTTTTTAGGAAGCTTTCGTTCGACGCCGCATTGTTGAAACTTTTTAAGCACCGAAATCTGTCTTGAACATGGGGGTATTGACGTTGGAGAATCCCGTCTACAAACGCATCGTACTGAAGGTGAGCGGAGAATCGCTGTCCGGCCAGGCTGGCTACGGCATCGAGGCTGAAATCATCTCGTCCATTGCGCAGCAAATCAAGGAAGTCGTGGAGCTGGGCGTCGAAGTGGCCATCGTCGTAGGCGGAGGCAACATCTGGCGCGGCATCGCCGGCACGGCGAAAGGCATCGACCGGGCCACGGCCGACTACATGGGCATGCTCGCAACGGTCATGAACTCGCTCGCCCTTCAGGACGCTCTGGAATCGATCGACGTTCCGACGCGCGTTCAGACCTCCATCGCCATGCAGCAGATCGCCGAGCCTTATATCCGCCGCCGCGCGATCCGCCATCTGGAAAAGGGGCGGGTCGTCATTTTCGCAGCCGGAACCGGCAATCCCTTCTTCTCGACGGATACGACAGCCGCGCTTCGCGCAGCCGAGATCGAAGCCGAGGTCATCCTCATGGCCAAGAACAAGGTGGACGGCGTCTACTCCGCCGATCCGTTCAAGGACTCCACGGCCGAGAAGTTCGAAACGCTGACTTATCTGGACGTGCTCAACCGCAATCTGGGCGTCATGGACTCCACGTCCACCTCGCTCTGCATGGACAACAACATTCCGCTCGTCGTATTCGCGATCACGATCCCTGGCAATATTAAGCGGGTCGTGCTCGGAGAGAAGATCGGAACCATCGTGAAAGGAAGTGCCAACTGACATGCCGCAAACCATCAAATCCGATGCTGCCGAGCGCATGGAAAAAGCGATCGGAGCGCTGAAGCGCGATCTCGCGACGCTTCGCGCCGGCCGCGCGACTCCGGCTCTGCTCGACCGCATCTCGGTCGACTATTACGGCGCGCTGACGCCGCTCAACCAGCTGGCGAACATCAATACGCCGGACTCCCGCACGCTGTTCATCCAGCCATGGGACAAATCGTCGCTCGCGGATATCGAGCGCGCCATCATGAAGTCGGATCTCGGCCTGACGCCTTCGAACGATGGCGCCTCGATCCGCATCCAGGTGCCGATGCTGACCGAGGAGCGCCGTTCGGAGCTCGTCAAGATGACGAAAAAATTCGGCGAAGAGGCGAAGGTAGCGATCCGCAACATCCGCCGCGACGCCAACGAGTCCATTAAAAAGCTCGAGAAGACGGACATCTCCGAGGATGAGTCCAAGCGCCACCAGGACGACATCCAAAAGACGACCGACAAGTTCGTCGCCGAGGTCGACAAGGTGCTGTCCGCCAAAGAGAAGGAAATCATGGAAGTCTGATTGGGACTGGACAACGGGATTCAACGCCTGCGGGGAGGAAGGAAGATGATCGACAGACTGTGGTCAAAACGGGGCAAGGCATCTCCGCAGGAAGCGGAGCTTCCGTCCGGGGAAAATGTGCCGCAGCATGTCGCCATTATAATGGACGGCAACGGGCGATGGGCCCAGAATCGCGGCCTGCCGCGAATCGCCGGCCATCATACCGGAATGAAGGCGGTCAAGAAGGTTACGATGGCTGCCGACAGAGCCGGCGTGAAATATTTGACCTTGTACGCTTTTTCCACCGAGAACTGGAAGCGCCCCAAGCCGGAAGTCGATTTTCTGATGCGTCTTCCGCAGGAGTTTCTCGCTCTGGAGCTGGAAGAGCTGATCGAGAACAACGTGCAGGTGCGGATGATGGGCTACCGGGAGCATCTTCCGTCCTTTACGATCGAAGCCCTCGAGGAAGCGATCGAAAAGACGAAGGAGAACACCGGCCTCGTGCTCAACTTCGCGCTCAACTACGGCAGCAGGGCGGAGATGGCGGACGCCGTCCGCTCCATCGCCCGCGAAGCGGCCGAAGGCAAGCTTGATCCGGAGTCGATCGACGAGGCGCTGTTCGAAAGCCGGCTGCTCAGCAGCGACCTGCCGGATCCCGATCTGCTGATCCGCACGAGCGGCGAGCTGAGGCTGAGCAACTTTATGCTCTGGCAGCTGGCCTACAGCGAGCTGTACTTTACCGATGTCTACTGGCCTTCGTTCACGGAGGAGCAGTTCCAGGAAGCCATCATCGAATATCAGCGGCGGGGCAGACGGTTCGGAGGATTGTCCTAGCCCGCTTCCAAGCGAGGAAAATAGCGATGAAACAACGGATCCTAACCGGCCTCGGGGCAGGCGCTCTCTTCTTGCTGCTGCTCGTCATCGGCGGGACGCCATACGAGCTGCTGCTGCTGCTGCTCGCCCTGATCGGCTTTTTTGAATTCGCGCGCCTGAACGGCATTTCTCCTTTCCACCCGGCTGGGCTGCTCGGCTTCGCCGGGGTGCTTTTTTTTATGCTCCCATGGGAAGAGATGGGCCTCGACGTTCCGTCGGACAGCGCAGCGATATGGCTGCTGCTGCTGCTGCTCCTGTCGGTGACGGTCGTCGCCAAAAACCGGATCGCGGTCGACGGAGCCGCGCTGCTGCTGCTTGGTGCCGTTTATGTCGGCTTCGGCTTCGCCGCCATGGGCGATGTCAGAAGCATCGAGCCGCACGGCCTGTACCTAAGCTTTCTTAGCTTCGCCGCCATCTGGGCTTCGGATATCGGAGCCTACTTCATCGGCAAGGCGATCGGCAAGCGCAAGCTGTGGCCGGCGATCAGCCCGAATAAGACGATCGAAGGCTCGCTCGGCGGCATCGCCTGCGCGATCGCCGCTGCGATCGCCTTCCAGCTCGCAGCTCCGGAGACGATCGGCTTTGGCCGCGCGGTCGCGATCGGCGCCGTCGCGGCGGTCGCCGGACAGTTCGGCGATCTGATCCAGTCGGCGTACAAGCGCCATCGCGGCGTCAAGGACAGCGGCAAGCTGCTGCCCGGCCACGGCGGAGTGCTCGACCGCTGCGACAGCTGGATCGTCGTTTTTCCGCTGCTCGTGCTGACGGGACTGCTCCCGCTCTAGGAACGGTCCCGCTCCGGGCCGGTACATACTGCAAGACAAGGAGTCGATCGCAGTGAAAAAAATTACGGTGCTCGGATCGACCGGCTCGATCGGCACGCAGACGCTGGACATTGTCGCGCACCATCCGGAGCGCTATGCGCTCGACGGCCTGGCGGCGGGAGCCAACTCCGCGCTGCTGATCGAGCAGGCGCTCCGCTTCCGGCCGAAGCGGGTCTGCCTGGCGACCGAGGAGGCGGCTCGCGCCGCGCGCGGCGCTGCCGCAGGAGATCGAGGTGCTGCAGGGCGAGCAGGGGCTGGTCGAGCTTGCCGGCGGCGGCGACGCCGATACGGTCGTCACCGCGCTCGTCGGCAGCCGCGGCCTGCCGGCGACGCTGGCCGCGATCGAAGCGGGCCGCGACATCGCGCTCGCCAACAAGGAGACGCTCGTGACGGCCGGCCATCTCGTCATGGAGGCGGCTCGGCGCAGGGGCGTTTCGATTTTGCCGGTGGACAGCGAGCATTCGGCGATCTTCCAGTGCCTGAACGGCGAGCGGCGCGAGGATGTGCGGGGCATCACGCTGACGGCTTCGGGCGGATCGTTCCGCGACCGAACGCGCGACCAGCTGCGCGGCGTCACCGTGCAGGAGGCGCTCAGCCACCCGAACTGGTCGATGGGAGCCAAGATCACGATCGACTCCGCGACGATGGTCAACAAGGGACTGGAGGTCATCGAAGCCCGCTGGCTGTTCGGCCTCGGCTATGACGACATCGGCGTGCTCATCCATCCCGAGAGCATCATCCACTCCTATGTGGAGTTCAACGACCGCAGCGTCATCGCGCAGCTCGGACTGCCGGACATGCGCGTGCCGATCCAGTACGCGCTGTCGCATCCCGAGCGGCATCCGTCGCCGACGGAACGGCTGAGCCTGGCCGAGCTGGGCAAGCTTACGTTCCGGGAGATGGACTTCGACCGCTACCGCTGCCTCGCGCTCGCCTACGAGTGCGGCCGCATCGGAGGGACGGCGACGACCGTCTTCAACGCGGCCAACGA
Organism: Paenibacillus sp. FSL W8-1187; assembly: GCF_037965485.1. NCBI lineage: Bacteria > Bacillati > Bacillota > Bacilli > Caryophanales > Paenibacillaceae > Paenibacillus > Paenibacillus sp. FSL W8-1187. Next base: position 3,079,415 of record NZ_CP150181.1, on the reverse strand, counting down.
GGTCGCGGTCGAGCGCTTTCTGCGCGGAGAGATCGAATTCCTCGCGATCGAGGCCATCCTGCAGCAAGCGATGGAGAAGCATGTTCCTGCATCCGATCCCGATCTCGGAACGATCGCCGAGGCGGACCAGTGGGCCCGCCGGCTGGCCGCCTCCCTCTAAGTCGGTTCTCTTGTGCCAGGCTGGAGAATAATGATAATCTAAGGTACAGGCCTAAAGCGACAGGAGGCACCGACATCGATGGGTACATTGCAGGTCATCTTCATGACCGTTCTCGTGTTTTTCGTCATTGTCACCATTCACGAATGGGGACATTATTTTTTTGCGAAGCGCGCCGGCATCCTCGTCCGCGAGTTCGCCATCGGCTTCGGCCCGAAGCTGTTCTCGATCAAGCGGGGCGAGACCCGCTTCACGCTTCGGCTCGTGCCGGCAGGCGGATTCGTCCGCATGGCGGGAGAGGATCCGGAGCTCGTCGAGATCCAGGCGGGCCAGACGATCGCGATCCGCGTCAAGAACGGCCAGGCGACGCGCCTCTACCTCGACAAGCTGGATGAGCGCAGCGGCGTCGTCCGCGGCGAGGTCGAGGCGATCGACCTGGAGCGCCGGCTGTTCGTGCAGCTGCTCGTCGAGGGCGACTCCGAGCGCTACGAGGTGCATCCCGAAGCGCTCATGATCGCCAAGGGCAGGGAGACGCAGATCGCTCCGCTGGACCGGCAGTTCGGCAGCAAGACGGTCGGCCAGCGGGCGCTCGCGATCGCCGCCGGACCGTTCATGAACTTCATCCTCGCGATCGTGCTGTTCGCCGCGTACATCCAGATGGCCGGCGTCGCCGTCGACAACCCGCGGCATCTGGTCATCAACAGCATCGTCGGCGGCATGCCGGCGGAGCAGGCCGGCCTGCACAAAGGCGACGTCATCCAGACGGTCGCCGGCGAGGACATCCAAGCGGACTACGACCGCATGATCCAGGTGATCGGCGAGTCGGCCGGCAAGCCGCTCGACATCGTCGTCGAGCGGGGCGGCGAGACGATGACGTTCACGATGACGCCCAAGCTCGACGCCGACACCAAGATGGGCAAGGTCGGCATCACGGCCGGCTATCCGCGCCGGGCGGCCACGTTCAGCGAGACGATCACCGGCACGTTCACGCTCATGAAGGACATGACGGTAAGCATCTTCCAGGGCTTCGGCAAGCTGATCACCGGCGACTTCAAGCTGGACGACCTCGGCGGTCCGGTGCGCACGGCCGAGGTGACGGGCCAGATCGCCCGCCAGGGCCTGACGCAGCTGACGAGCTGGGCGGCGCTGCTCAGTCTGTATCTTGGCATCTTCAACCTGCTGCCGATCCCGGCGCTTGACGGCAGCCGCCTCGTGTTCATCGGCATCGAGGCGCTGCGCGGACGGCCGATCGATCCGGCGCGGGAGAGCATGGTCCACGTCATCGGCTTCATGATGCTCATGCTGCTGATGCTGGCCGTGACCTACAACGATATATTGCGACTTGTCAAAGGGTAGAGGGGAGCTGGCGGTTCAGCCATGTCGAAGGAAAAGCAGTTCGTAACGGAAATAACGCCTCAAGCGGAGGATTTCTCCCGCTGGTATATCGACGTCATCAAAAAAGCCGAGCTCATGGATTACTCGCCGGTGCGCGGCTGCATCGTGTTCCGTCCCGAGGGCTATGAGATCTGGGAGCATATTAAGGAAGAGCTGGACCGCCGCTTCAAGGCGACCGGCCACCGCAACGCCTACTTCCCGCTGTTCATCCCCGAGAGCTTCTTCCAAAAGGAGAAAGAGCATGTCGAGGGCTTCAACCCCGAGCTGCCGTGGGTGACCGAGGCCGGTGGCGAGCCGCTTGAGGAGCGGCTGGCGATCCGTCCGACGTCCGAGACGATGATCGGCCATATGTACAGCAAATGGATCCAGTCGTACCGCGACCTGCCGGTGCTCATCAACCAGTGGGCGAACGTCGTCCGCTGGGAGAAGCGCACGCTGCCGTTTCTGCGCACGAGCGAGTTCCTCTGGCAGGAGGGCCATACGGCGCATGAGACCGAGACGGAGGCGCGCGAGGAGACGATGCGCATGCTCGAGGTGTACCGCAGCTTCGTCGAGGACTATCTCGCGATTCCGGTCATCAGCGGCGAGAAGACGCCGTCCGAGCGCTTCGCCGGCGCCGTCGACACCTATTCGATCGAAGCGATGATGAAGGACGGGCGCGCCGTGCAGGCGGGGACCTCGCATTATCTCGGCAGCAAGTTCGCGGTCGCGTTCGACATCAAGTACCTCGATCGCGAGAACCAGCTGCAGTTCGCGCATACGACGTCCTGGGGCGTCAGCACGCGCTTGATCGGCTCGCTCATCATGGTGCACGGCGACGACCGCGGCCTCGTGCTGCCGCCGAAGATCGCCCCGACGCAGGTCATCATGATTCCGATCGGACCGCCGAAAACCCGCGACGCGGTGCTCGCGCGGGTGGACGAGCTGTTCGGCCAGCTCAAGCAGGCCGGCGTGCGCGTGCGCGTCGACGACCGCTCGGACGTCAGCCCGGGCTGGAAGTTCAACGAGTACGAGATGCGCGGCGTGCCGATCCGTCTCGAGCTCGGCCCTCGCGACATGGACAACGGCGTCTGCGTGCTCGTCTCCCGCGTCAGCGGCGAAAAGCGTATCGTCAACCAGAGCGACCTGCTCGCCGAGATCGAGAGCATGCTGGAGCAGGTGCATCGCGAGATGTACGAGAAGGCGGCCGCTTTCCGCACGGAGAACACGTTCGCGGTCGATACGCTGGACGAGATGAAGGCGCTGTTCGAGCAGAAGCGCGGCTTCGTTACGGCCGGCTGGTGCGGCTCCGAGGCGTGCGAGAAGCAGGTCAAGGAAGAGACGGGCGCGACGAGCCGGAACATTCCGTTCGAGCCTTCCGAACGCAAGGCGTCCTGCCTGTGCTGCGGCGAGAAAGCCGCCCATACGGTCGTATTCGCCCGGGCGTACTGATATCCAGGCTTGTTCAAGGCCAAGTCCCGCCAGGGGCTTGGCTTTGTTTTTTTGGAGAGCGGCAGCCGCGGCGAGGGCGGCAACTTTCTATGTCTTTCTCCATTTTTCGACGGTATAATAGAGTCTGATTGCTGGAATCGGACGGTCTTCAAGCAGGGAGGGAACATATGAGCGAGGCAAAGCGACAGCGCTTCGAGCTGTTGATGAAGCAGGCGGAGCTGGCGCCGGACCTGATCGGAGCCCATTTTCAGGATGGCCATATCGAGAAGGTGCTGGTCAGCCCGAGCAACCGCGAGTGGACGTTCTGCATCGCCAAAAGTCTGCTCGTGAAACGGGACTATTACAAGGTGTTCTGCCAGACGATCAAACAGAAGTTCAGCCATCTGGCGGACGTCACCTTTTGCTTTACTTATGATGAATCGATCTCCACGGACGAGCTGGCTCTGGAATATTGGCCGCTGTTCGTCGAATGGGCGCAGCGGGAAATGGCGTCGGTCAACGGCTGGCTGGCCAAGGCCGCGCCTTCTGCCAGCGGCGGCGTGCTGCAGATCATGCTGATGGATCGGGCCGGTCTCGAGCTGGCGAAGCGCAAGAAGATCGACGAGGCGATCGTAGCCTTCTACGAAGAGCGCTTCCGCCGCACGCTGCGGGTGAAGCTCGCCGCAGGCGAAAGCTCGCGCGAGCTGTACGAGCAGTTCGAGAAGCGCGTCGTCCAGGAAAACAGCGAGCAGGTGCAGCAGATCATGACGAGCGTCGCCTCTGAGGCGGTGCCGGAGCCGGAGGACGGCGACGTCAAGCTCGCTATCGGCTACGACATCCGCGACGAGCCGGTGCCGATGATGAACATCGTCGAGGAAGAAAAGAAGATCGCCGTGCAAGGCACGGTGTTCGGGCTCGACGTCAAGGAGCTGCGCAACGGCAGCACGCTGTTCACGTTCAACGTCACCGACTTCACCGACTCGATGGCGATGAAGATGTTCGCCAAGACGAAGGAAGACGTCAAGGTGCTGTCCAAGCTGTCCAACGGCAAGTGGATCAAGGCTCGCGGCCGCGTCGAATACGACCGGTTCATGCAGGAGCCGGAGCTGGTCATGATGCCGAACGACCTGCACGAGGTGCTGCCGCCCAAGGAGCGGACCGATACGGCGGAGGTCAAGCGGGTCGAGTTCCATCTGCACACGACGATGAGCACGATGGACGCCGTCACGCCGGTCGACGCGTATATCAAGACTGCCGCCAAATGGGGCCACGGCGCGATCGCCGTCACCGACCACGGCAACGTGCAATGTTTTCCCGACGCGTTCAAGCACGGCAAGAAGAACGGCGTGAAGGTGCTGTTCGGCGTCGAGGCGAACGTCGTCAACGACGCCGTGCCGATGGTGCTGAATCCGCGCGAGGAATCGCTCAAGGATGCGACGTATGTCGTGTTCGACATCGAGACGACGGGACTTTCGATCACGGCCTGCAAAATCATCGAGCTCGCCGGCGTCAAATACAAGGACGGGCATGAGATCGGCCGCTTCGCCACGTTCATCGATCCGCACGAAAAGATTCCGTACCACATCCAGCAGCTGACGAACATTACGGACGACATGGTGCGCGGCGCGCCGGAGCTCGCTCCAAAACTCAAGGAATTCGCCGAGTTCGTAGGCGACAGCGTGCTCGTCGCGCACAACGCCCGCTTCGACATGGGCTTCATCCAGGCGGCCTGCAAGGAGATCGGCATCCCGGAGCTGTCCAATCCGGTGCTCGATACGCTGGAGCTGGCGCGCTTCCTTCACCCGACGATGAAGAACCACCGGCTGAACACGCTGTCGGACAAATACAAGGTCTCGCTCGAAAGCCATCACCGCGCCGTCGACGACTCGGTGGCGCTCGCCGGCGTGCTGTACGGCCTGATCGGCGACGCGGCCGAGCGCAGCATTACGGGGCTGCATCAGCTCAACGATTATGTCGGCATGGACCTGTCCAACTCGCGGCCGTTCCACTGCAACATCTACGCGCTGAACGCGGTCGGCAAGAAGAACCTGTTCAAGCTGATCTCGCTCTCGCATACGAAGCATTTCAAGCGGGTCGCCTGCATTCCCAAGAGCAAGCTCAAGGAGATGCGGGAAGGGCTGCTCGTCATCTCCGGCTGCGAGAAGGGCGAGTTTTTCGAGGCTGTGCTCAACAAGACGGTCGAAGAAGCGGAAGATGTCGCCGAATTCTACGACGTGCTGGAAATCCAGCCGGTCGACTTCTACATGCATCTCGTCGACAAGGGACTCGTCGGCAGCCGCGCCGAGATCGAGGAGGCGATGCGCAAGATCTGCCGCATCGGCGACAAGCTCGGCAAGCCGGTCATCGCCACCGGCAACGTGCATTACCTGCATCCGCGCGACAAGATGTACCGCGAGATCACGATCATGGGCATTACCGGCTTCAGCCCGCTCAAGGACCAGCGCAAGCCGGACGCGCATTTCCGCACGACGGACGAGATGCTCCAGGAATTCCGCTTCCTCGGCGAAGAGCTCGCCTATCGCGTCGTCGTGACGAATACGGTGGAGCTCGCCGAGCGCTTCGAGACGTACGAGATGTTCCCGGACAAGCTGTATACGCCGATCATCGAGGGGGCCGACGACGAGATCCGCGACACCTGCTACGCGACGGCTCGGCGCATGTACGGCGAGGAGCTGCCGCAGGTCGTCATCGACCGGCTGGAGAAGGAGCTCGTGCCGATCATCAAGTACGGCTTCTCGGCGAACTATCTCATCTCGGAGCGTCTCGTCAAGAAATCCAACGAGGACGGCTACCTGGTCGGATCCCGCGGCTCGGTCGGCAGCTCCGTCGTGGCGACCTTCCTCGGCATTTCCGAGGTCAATCCGCTGCCGCCGCATTATTTGTGCAAGACGGACGGCTGCTGCCACAGCGACTGGATTCTCGACGGCAGCGTCTCCTCGGGCTTCAACCTGCCGGACAAGGCCTGTCCCAAGTGCGGAGCGATGATGCGCGGCGAAGGCCAGGACATCCCGTTCGAGACGTTCCTCGGCTTCAAGGGCGACAAGGTTCCCGATATCGACCTCAACTTCTCGGGCGAATACCAGCCGATCGCCCATAACTATACGAAGGTGCTGTTCGGCGAGAAGGCGGTGTTCCGCGCGGGCACGATCGGCACGGTGGCGGAAAAGACGGCGTTCGGCTTCGCCAAGAAATATGAAGAAGAGAAGGGCCGCAAATGGCGGGGAGCGGAGCTCAGCCGCCTCGCATCGGGCTGCACCGGCGTCAAGCGGAGCACGGGCCAGCATCCCGGCGGCATCGTCGTCGTGCCCGACTACATCGAGGTCGAGGACATCACGCCGGTGCAGTATCCGGCCGACGATACGAGCGCGGAGTGGATGACGACCCACTTCGACTACCACGCCTTCGACGCCAACCTGCTCAAGCTCGACATTCTCGGCCACGACGATCCGACGATGATGCGCATGCTCCAGGATCTGACCGGCATCGACCCGACGACGATCCCGATGAACGATCCGAAGGTGATGAGCCTGTTCAACTCGACGACGGCGCTCGGCGTGACGCCGCAGCAGATTCGCTCGAGCGTCGCGACGTACGGCGTGCCGGAGATGGGCACGAAGTTCGTCCGCCAGATGCTCGAAGAGACGCAGCCGAGCTCGTTCGCCGACCTGCTGCAAATATCGGGGCTGTCGCACGGAACGGGCGTCTGGCTCGGCAACGCGCAGGAGCTCATCAAAAAAGGCACCTGCACGATCAAGACCGTCATCGGCTGCCGCGACGAGATCATGCTTTATCTGATCTACAAGGCCGGCATGGACGCGGGCCTCGCGTTCAAGATCACCGAGAGCGTGCGGAAGGGCAAGGGACTGACGCCGGAATGGATCGAGGAGATGAAGCGCTGCAAGGTTCCTCAGTGGTACATCGACTCCTGCCTCCGCATCGAGTACATGTTCCCGAAAGCCCATGCCGCCGCCTACGTCATCTCGGCCGTGCGCACCGCGTTCTTCAAGCTCTACCATCCGATCGCCTACTATGCGACCTACTTCACCGTGCGGGCGGAGGACTTCGACCTGGAGCTGCTCTGCCAAGGCTACGACGCGATTTTGAAGCGGCTCGTGGAAATCGAGCAGAAGGCCTTCGCCGCCTCGCCGAAGGAAAAGGCGTCGATCTCCATCCTGGAGATGGCGCTCGAAATGACGGCGCGCGGCTTCTCGTTCAAGCCGATCGACCTGTACCGCTCGGAGGCGACGCGCTGGACGATCGACGGCGACAGCCTCATTCCGCCGTTCGCGGCGATCGCCGGCATCGGCGAAAATGCCGCGCGCAACATCGCCGCCTCTCGCGACGGCGGAGAGTTCCTCTCGGTAGAAGACTTCCAGCAGCGCTCCAAGGCGACCAAGACGATCGTCGAGGTGCTGGGCGGAATGGGCTGCTTCCGCGGCCTTCCGGAGTCCAACCAGCTGTCTCTCTTCTAGGGCTGGCGGCGGCTGCTCCAATCGCTTTAGAGGAAAACAATTCTTGTCAGTCATCAGGGGTTATGGTATAATTTTTTTGGTAATCATGAGGATAGATGTACTTTCTGAAGAGTGGGGAAACCCACTCTTCACGTTTTGTCCACTACTTTTTACGTTTGGATCAGGGGGTCTATCGGAGTTGAGCACATCCCGAATCAAGGCGGTCGTCGAAGAGATGATCACGCCCTTTCTTACCGAAAACGGCTTCGAGCTTGTCGACATTGACTATGTCAAGGAAGGCAGCCATTGGTTCCTCCGCGTATTCGTCGACAAGGACGGCGGAATCGACATCGACGAGTGCGGCCGAATCAGCGAATACCTGAGCGAGCGCCTGGACGAGAACGATCCCGTCACAGACGCTTATTTTCTGGAGGTCTCTTCTCCGGGAGCGGAGCGTCCGCTCAAGAAGCCTGAGGATGTCAGCAAGGCGGTCGGCAAGCAGGTGTGCGTCACGACGTACGAGCCGGTCGACGGATTGAAAGAATTCGAGGGTCCGCTGCTCGCCTTCGACGGAGAGACCGTCTCCGTCCAGGTCGGACGCAAGAGCTACTCGATTCCATATGCCAAGGTGGCCAGCGCCCGGCTGGCTATCGTTTTCTAATTCGCGAAAGGGGGATTGACAGTTTCATGAGTATGGATTTTATTGAAGCGCTGAACGAGATCGAGCGCGAGAAGGGAATCGCCAAGGACGTGCTTCTGGAAGCGATCGAAGCGGCGCTCATCTCCAGCTACAAGCGCAACTTCAACACCGCTCAGAACGTGCGCGTGGACATCAACCGCCATACCGGCGTGATCAAGGTCTATGCGCGCAAGAACGTCGTGGAAGAAGTGCTCGATCCGCGCCTGGAGATCAGCGTCGAGGCTTCGCGCGAGATCAATCCGCATTATCAGCTCGACGACGTGGCCGAGATCGAGGTTACGCCCCGCGACTTCGGACGGATCGCCGCCCAGACGGCCAAGCAGGTCGTCACGCAGCGCATCCGGGAAGCTGAGCGCGGCCTGATTTATAACGCTTATATCGATAAAGAAGAAGATATCGTCAACGGCATCGTGCAGCGCCAGGATACGCGCAACCTGTTCGTCGACCTCGGCAAGGTGGAGGCGGTGCTGCCGCTGACCGAGCTGATGCCGACCGACAAGTTCAAGCACGGCGATCGCGTCAAGTCGTTCATCACCAAGGTGGAGAATACGACGAAAGGGCCGCAGATCATCCTCTCGCGCACGCATCCGGGGCTGCTGAAGCGCCTGTTCGAGCTCGAGGTGCCGGAGATCTACGACGGCGTCGTCGAGATCCGCTCGGTCGCGCGCGAGGCCGGCTTCCGCTCCAAGATCGCGGTCCACTCCCGCAACGACGAGGTCGATCCCGTCGGCTCTTGCGTCGGCCAGAAGGGCATGCGCGTGCAGACGATCGTCTCCGAGCTCAAAGGGGAGAAGATCGACATCGTGCGCTGGTCGGACAGCGTCGAGGAGTACGTCGCCAACGCGCTCAGTCCGTCCAAGGTGCTGGAGGTCATCGTCTTCGAGCAGGAGAAGATGGCCCGCGTCATCGTGCCGGACTACCAGCTGTCGCTGGCGATCGGCATCAAAGGCCAGAACGCGCGCCTCGCGGCGAAGCTGACCGGCTGGAAGATCGACATCAAGAGCGAGACGCAGGCGGAGCAGGAGTTCGGCCGCGAGCGGACCCAAGGCGCCGCGATGCACCAGGACTCCGTCACGATCGACTGAGCGGGAAGGAGGGAATTCGCCGATGAGACCGAGAAAGATCCCTCTGCGCCGATGCGTCGCAAGCCAGGAGATGCTTCCGAAAAAAGAGCTGATTCGGGTCGTCCGCACGCCGGACGGCCAGATCAGCATCGACCTGACCGGCAAGAAATCCGGCCGCGGCGCCTATTTGAAGGGCACGGCGGAGAACTTCCGCCTCGCCAAGAAGAGCAAGGCGCTCGACCGCGCGCTCAAGCAGGCGGTGCCGCCGGAAATCTATGACCAGCTGGAGCGCGAGTTCATCTCCGTCGAGGAGCAGTTCCTCGCCGCCAAGGCGCAGGAGGATGACGAGGATGGCGAATAAGGCTCTCTCCAGCCTGGGCATGGCGATGCGCGCCGGCAAAGTCGTGACCGGCGACGATACGGTGCTGCGGACCGTGCGCCAGGGAAAGGCGGCGCTCGTGCTTGTGGCTGCCGACGCTTCGGGCAACACCCGCAAGAAATACCGTGACAAATGCTCGTCCTACGGCGTATTTATGGCCGAAGCTTTTTCCCGCGAGACGCTCGGGCATGCCCTCGGCAAGGAAGAGAGGGTGGTCGTCGCCATAACGGATCGGGGATTTGCCGACATGATTCGGGGTCATTTGAGCCAGAATACGGAGGTGGAGAATATTGACTAAACCACAAGACGGTAAAGAAGGCAAAGAGAAGCTTCGCGTGTATGAATACGCGAAGTCCCTTAACATGAGCAGCAAGGAAATCATCACGATTCTTAAGCGGCTGGATACGCCGGTCAACAACCACATGAGCGTCATGGAGAGCGGCATGGTCAGCAAGGTGGAAGGATTCTTCCGCGACATCAAAGCGAACGCCGCGGCGAAGCGGGCGCAGGGCGGCCAGCAGGCCGGCACGTCCTCCGCCCGTCAGACCGAAAAGCGGCCGGAGCAACAAGGAGTGCATACTATTCCACGTCAAGAGCAAACCCAACAACCAAACCAACAGGATCGACAGGTGACTATGAATACGACATCGAACAACTCAAGCAGCAACGGCACTCAGCGTACTTCCCAAGGCGGAAGCCGCGGCGGACAAGGCGGCGGCCAAGGTCGTCCGGCAGGCCAAGGCGGCGGTCAAGGCCGTCCGGCAGGACAGGGCGGCGGTCAAGGACGCCCGGCAGGCCAAGGCGGCGGTCAAGGCCGTCCGGCAGGTCAAGGCGGCGGCTACGGCGGCAATCGTCCCGGCGGCCAAGGCGGCGGCCAAGGCCGTCCGGCAGGCCAAGGCGGCGGCTACGGCGGCAATCGTCCAGGCGGCCAGGGCGGCGGCCCAGGCCGTCCGGCAGGTCAAGGCGGCGGCTACGGCGGCAGCCGGCCAGCCGGCCAAGCCGCAGGCGCAGGCACGGCTTCCCGCGGCGAGAGCCGCAGCACGGCTCCTGCTCCGCGTACGTTCGGCGACAACAAGCCGGCGGGCGGCGGCCAGCGCGACTTCAGCCGCAGCGGCACGGGCGGCGGCGCGGGACGCAGCGGCGGACCGGGCGGCCAAGGCGGCAACCGCCGCGGCGGCGGCAAGCCGGGCGGCCAAGGCGGCCGCTTCGACGATCGCGGCGGAAACTTCCGCAGCCGCGGCAAAAACGGCCGCGGCGGCAAGAGCAGCCAGCCGCAGCGGGACAAGATCGACAACACGCCGAAAAAGATCATCGTCCGCGGCAGCATGACCGTCGGCGAGCTCGCGAAGCTGCTCCACAAGGACGCTTCCGAGGTCATCAAGAAGCTGATCTTCCTCGGCGTCATGGCGACGATCAACCAGGAGCTCGACATCGAGACGATCCAGCTGGTCGCCTCCGAGTTCAAGGTCGAGGAAGTCGAAGTCAAGATTCCGGTCGAAGAGGACGATTTCGAGACGGTCGAGGAGAAGGACGAAGAGGAGAGCCTCGTGTCCCGCGCTCCGGTCGTCACGATCATGGGCCACGTCGACCATGGCAAGACGACGCTGCTTGACGCCATCCGCTCCACCAACGTGACGAGCGGCGAGGCCGGCGGCATCACCCAGCATATCGGCGCGTACCAGGTCGAGATCAACCAGAAGAAGATCACGTTCCTCGATACCCCGGGCCACGAAGCGTTCACGATGATGCGCGCTCGCGGCGCCGAGGTGACGGACATCACGATCATCGTGGTGGCGGCCGACGACGGCGTCATGCCGCAGACGGTCGAAGCGATCAACCACGCCAAGGCGGCCAAGGTGCCGATCATCGTGGCGGTCAACAAGATCGACAAGCCGGATGCCAACCCGGATACGATCAAGCAAGAGCTGACCAAATATGAGCTCGTGCCGGAAGAGTGGGGCGGCGATACGATCTTCGTGAACGTCTCCGCCAAGCAGCGCACCAACCTCGAGGAGCTGCTCGAAATGATCCTGCTCGTGGCCGAGGTCAACGACTATAAAGCGAATCCGAACAAGCGCGCTCGCGGCACCGTGCTCGAGGCCGAGCTCGACAAGGGCAAAGGTCCGGTCGCCCGCGTGCTCGTGCAGCACGGCACGCTCAAGATCGGCGATGCGTTCGTCGCCGGCAATACGTTCGGCCGCGTACGCGCGATGATCAACGACAAGGGACGCCGTCTCAAGGAAGCCGATCCGTCGACTCCAGTCGAGATCACAGGCTTGACGGAAGTGCCTCAAGCCGGCGATCCGTTCATGGTGTTCGAGGACGAGCGCAAAGCCCGCGCGATCTCCGAGCGCCGCTCGATCAAGCAGCGCCAGTCCGAGATGGGCGCGAACTCCCGCGTCACGCTGGACGATCTCTACAAGCACATCAAGGAAGGCGAGATCAAGGACCTCAACGTCATCATCAAGGCCGACGTGCAGGGCTCTCTCGAAGCGCTGCGCGGCTCCCTCGAGAAGATCGAGGTCGAAGGCGTGCGCGTCAAGTCGATCCACAACGGCGTAGGCGCCATCACCGAATCCGACATCGCGCTTGCTTCGGCTTCCAACGCGATCGTCATCGGCTTCAACGTCCGTCCGGAATCCCAGGCGGCGGTAGCGGCCGAGCAGGAGAAGGTCGACGTACGCCTGCACAACATCATCTACAACGTCATCGAGGAGATCGAGCAGGCGATGAAGGGCATGCTCGACCCGATCTTCAAGGAAGTCGTCACCGGCCATGCCGAAGTGCGCAACCTGTTCAAGGTCAGCAAGGTCGGCACGATCGCCGGCTGCATGATCACGGACGGCAAGATCTCGCGCTCGGCCGAAGCCCGCGTCATTCGAGGCGGCATCGTCGTGCATCAAGGCAAGATCGATACGCTCAAGCGCTTCAAGGATGACGTCAAGGAAGTGTCGCAAGGCTACGAGTGCGGCATCACGCTGGAGAAGTTCAACGACATCCAGGAAGGCGACATCATCGAAGGCTTCGTCCAGGAAAAGGTAGAACGCTAAGAAGAGGTGGTCCATCATGGCTAAAATCCGTGTCGGCCGCGTCGGGGAGCAGATCAAGAAGGAGCTCAGCCAGATCATCCAGACCGAGCTCAAAGATCCCCGCATCGGCTTCATTACGGTAACCGGAGTGGACGTCACGAACGATATGTCCCAGGCGCGCGTCTACTTGAGCGTGCTCGGGAACGACGATCAGAAGGAAGAGACGCTCAAGGCTCTGGCGCGGGGAACCGGCTTCATCCGCTCCGAGCTCGGCAAGCGGATCCGCCTTCGCCATACGCCGGAGCTGCTGTTCAAGTTCGACGGCAGCATCGAGTACGGCAGCCGGATCGAATCGCTTCTGACGAAGATCAACCGGGAGAACGGCGGCGAATGAGCGGCGGCATGCACCGCGACTTCGAAGCCGCAATGAGTTTTCTGAACGAGGGAGACGACTATTTAGTCGTCTCCCATGTTCAGCCTGACGGGGATGCGATCAGCTCGACGCTCGCCGCCGCCTGGCTGCTAGACCGGCTCGGCAAGCGCGTCGTGCTGGCGAACCAGGATCCGGTGCCGGATCGCCTTCGCTTTTTGAGCGGCAGCGAGCGGATCCTGAGCCTGGACTCGCTCGCTCCCGACCTCCGCTTCAAGCGGATCGTAGCGGTCGACTGCGCCGATTTCAAGCGGATCGGCCAGCTGTCCGAGCGGTTCGCGGAAGGCGCCGAGCTGCTCAATATCGACCATCATCCGACGAACGACGCCTACGGCGTCTGCAATCTGATCGTGCCGGAGGCGGCGGCGACGGCGCAGATCCTGTTCGAGCTGATCGCGGCATCCGGCCATGCGCTCGATGCGGCCGCGGCGGAGCTGCTGTACACGGGCTTGCTGACCGACACGGGCGGCTTCCGTTATTCCAACACCGATACCCGCGTCATGCAGACCGCTGCGCGGCTGCTTGAGGCGGGCGCGGACGGCTACCGCATCGCGGATCGGCTGCTGGAGACGATGACGCTGCCGCAGCTCAAGCTGCTGCGTCTGGGCCTCAACCGGATGGAGTTCCGGTTCGACGACCGGGTCTGCTCGATGCTCATCACGCCGGAGGACATGGCGGAGATCGGCGCCGCGCCCGAGGATCTCGAAGGGCTCGTGAACTACGCCCGCAACGTCGAAGGCGTGGAGGCAGGCGTCCTGTTGAAGGGCTTGCGCGACGGCAGCGTCAAGGCGAGCCTCCGCTCCGGCGGAACGCTCGACGTCGCCGCGATCGCCTCGGCGTTCGGCGGCGGCGGCCATATCCGCGCGGCCGGCTGCCGTCTCGAGGACGACGTTCAGATCGAGGCGCTTCTGTCCGCCATCGGGGAGGCGCTGGAGCCGAGATGAATGGAATCCTCCCGATCTGGAAGCCGGCCGGCTGGACGTCCCATGACGTCGTAGCCAAATGCCGCCGGCTGCTTCGCACGAAGCGCATCGGCCATGCCGGCACCCTCGATCCGATGGTGACCGGCGTGCTGCCGCTTTGCATCGGACCGGCGACGCGCTTCGTCGAGTACTTGCAGGAGCTGCCCAAGGAATACGAGGCGGTGCTGCAATTCGGCGTGGCGACCGATACGCAGGATCTGACCGGCGAGACGATCGCGCAGGTCGATTCGGTCGAAATCGGAGAGGAGCGTCTCCTGGAGACGCTCCTCTCGTTCGTCGGGGACATCTGGCAGCTGCCGCCCATGTACTCCGCCGTCAAGGTCGACGGCAAGCGGCTGTACGAGCTGGCCCGCGAGGGCAAGACGGTCGAGCGCAAGCCTCGCCAGGCGACGATCCACGAGCTGGAGCTGCTGGAGGCGGACCTGAGCCTCGACCATCCCCGCATCCGGTTCCGCGTGCTCTGCTCCAAAGGCACCTATATCCGCACGCTCTGCGTCGACATCGGCGAGAAGCTGGGCGTGCCCGCGGCGATGGCGGAGCTGACGCGGACCGAGTCCGCGGGCTTCCGCCGCGAGGACTGCGTCACGCTGGAGCAGCTGGAGGCGCTGCAGCGGGATGGAGCGGAAGGCAGCCCGCTGCTGGCGGCCGACCGCACGCTCTCGCATATCCCCGCCCTCACGGCGGCCACTCCCGCCGTGCGCCAGGCGCTGCAGGGCCGGCGGATTCCGCTCGACTGGCTGGACGGGACGGCTCCAGCCGGCGGCATGATCCGGCTCTACAGCCATAGCGGCCTGTTCGCCGGCCTGTTCGAAGCGGAGCCGGAGGACGGCATGCTGAAGGCGGTCAAGGTGTTCGCCCGTCCGGAAGAGGTCTGAACCTAAAGAGAAATGCAGGTGGGAGAGCAAATGGAGATCCATGTTGTAAGCTATCCGCTGGAGGTCGCGGTCCATGAGCCTTGCGCGCTTGCGATCGGCCATTTCGACGGCGTGCATCTCGGCCATCTCTCGGTCATCGAGCGGGCCGTAGCCCATGCTTCCGCCGCCGGCATCCGAGCGGCCGTCATGACGTTCGATCCCCATCCTCGCGAGGTGCTCGGGCGAGGCAGCGGCTATGCCGCCAGCCTGACGCCGCTGGAGGACAAGCTCGAGCTGTTCCGGCAGGCCGGCGTCGATGCGGCATACGTCATGCGCTTCGAGCCCGCCTTCGCCGAAATCAGTCCGCGCGTATTCGTCGACGAGGTGCTGCTGCGTCTCGGCGTCCGCCATGCGGTCGTCGGCTTCGACTTCCGCTTCGGCCATTTCGGCGAAGGCAGCGCGACCAGCCTCGGCGAGCTCGGAGCGGGCCGCTTCGGAGTCGAGATCATGCCGGCCTACAGCCGCGACGGGCAAAAGGTGAGCAGCACCTATGTGCGCGAAGCGCTGGAAAACGGGCAGGTCGAGCTGGCCGCCGAGCTGCTCGGCCGCCCGTACGCCGTGAGCGGCGTCGTCGTCCACGGAGACGCGAGGGGGCGCACGATCGGCTTTCCGACCGCGAATGTCCTGCAGGACGCCGCTTATGTCGTGCCGCGCCTCGGCGTCTACGCGGTCCGCGTCCATTTGCCGGAGCGGGACGGCCATCCGGCGGAAACGCTGCCCGCCGTGCTGAACCACGGCATGAAGCCGACCTTCAACAAGGAGAGCATCGTGCCTGTCCTCGAAGCCCATCTGCTGGACTTCGAGGGGGATCTGTACGGCCTGCGCGTGCGCATCGAGTTCCTTCATTTCCTGCGGCCCGAGCGCAAGTTCTCCGGCGTGGCGGAGCTCGTGGAGCAGCTGGGCAAGGACCGGGACCGGTCCGCCGAGCTGCTTCGGGGCTGACGGAGCATTCCGGTTTACTTTAGGCTCCGTTGATGCTATACTGTGTCATGTTGTCCAAGAGGCTTCCTCTGGATACGCTGGCCCCGGCTTGGCCGGCCGCTCTCACCGGCGGCGGCGAGGCTGACGGCGACTTAGGCAACGATAACGAATTTGGAGGTGAACATGGATGGCACTTACGCAAGAACGCAAGCAAGAGCTCATCGAAGAGCACAAGACGCATGCAACTGACACGGGTTCCCCCGAGGTTCAGGTCGCTATCCTGACTCAGAACATCGTCAACCTGACAGACCACCTGCGGACGCACAAGAAGGATCACCACTCGCGCCGCGGTCTTCTGAAAATGGTCGGTCAGCGCCGCAAGCTGCTGGCTTACCTGAAAAACAACGATGTACGCCGTTACAGCGCTCTGATCGAGAAGCTTGGCCTTCGCCGCTAGGAATGCCGCTGTAAAAGAAGCAACCTGGTTTGCAAGCTGTCCGGGATTCCGGACGAGGCGCAGCCGGGTTGCTTTTTATCATGAAGGAAACCTTACCTGCACCCATACATAATTCGTTCCCTGCCGCTCGCGCAGCTGGAGGGCAGAGGATTCGGAAGCTGCCTGTCGAATGGATTCAACAAATAGGAGGGATATCATGCACCAGGTTCAAATGACACTCGGCGGCCGCGAGCTCGTACTCGAGACCGGACGCCTGGCGAAGCAGGCCAACGCGGCGGTTACGGTGCGCTACGGCGATACCGTCATTCTCTGCACGGTGACCGCGTCCTCGGGTCCGAAGGATCTGGACTTCTTCCCGTTGACGGTCAACTACGAAGAGCGTCTTTATGCCGTCGGCAAAATCCCGGGCGGCTTCATCAAGCGCGAGGGACGCCCGAGCGAAAAGGCGATCCTGTCGAGCCGCCTGACGGACCGTCCGATCCGCCCGCTGTTCCCGGAAGGCTTCCGCAACGACGTGCAGGTGCTCAACCTCGTCATGAGCGTCGATCAGGACTGCCCACCGGAAATCGCGGCGATGATCGGCACGGGCGCCGCGCTGAGCGTGTCCGACGTTCCGTTCAACGGCCCGATCGGCGGCGTCATCGTCGGCCGCGTGGACGGCGAGTTCGTCATCAACCCGACCGTCGAGCAGGAAGAGAAGAGCGACATCCATGTCGTCGTATCCGGAACCCGCGACGCGATCATGATGGTCGAGGCCGAGGCGAACGAGGTGTCCGAGGAAGTCATGCTCGAAGCGATCATGTTCGGCCATGACGAAATCAAGAAGATCTGCGCGACGATCGACGAGCTGACCGCTCTGAGCGGCAAGCAGAAGATGGACGTCGTGCTCCATGCCGTCGACGCCGAGACGAGCGCCGAGGTGCGCGGCTTCGCGTCCGCTCGCCTCGTGGAAGCGATCCGGATCGAGGAGAAGCATGCTCGCCAGGAAGCGATCGACGCCATCAACCGCGAGACGGTGGCGCATTTCGAGGAGCTGTACGCCGACCAGCCGGAGCGCATGGGCGACGTGAAGGAAACGCTGTACGACATCGTCAAGGAAGAAGTGCGCCGCCTGATCACGCATGACAAGATCCGTCCGGACGGACGCGGACTGGACGAGATCCGTCCGATCGAATGCGATGTCAACCTGCTGCCTCGCACGCACGGCACGGGCCTGTTCACGCGCGGCCAGACGCAAGCGCTCAGCATCTGCACCCTCGGCGCTCTCGGCGATGTGCAGATTCTCGACGGAATCAGCCCGGAAACGACCAAGCGGTTCATGCACCATTACAATTTCCCTCCGTTCAGCGTCGGCGAAGCCCGTCCGCTGCGCGCTCCGGGCCGCCGCGAGATCGGCCACGGCGCTCTCGGAGAGCGCGCGCTCTCCAAGGTGCTGCCGTCCGAAGCGGACTTCCCGTACACGATCCGCCTCGTCTCCGAGGTGCTGGAGTCCAACGGCTCCACGTCCCAGGCAAGCATCTGCGCCAGCTCGCTGGCGATGATGGATGCCGGCGTGCCGATCAAGGCTCCGGTAGCCGGCGTGGCGATGGGCCTCATCAAGGACGGAGACCATTTCTCCATCCTGTCGGACATCCAGGGGATGGAAGACCATCTCGGCGACATGGACTTTAAAGTAGCCGGCACGGCGGAAGGCGTCACCGCGATCCAGATGGACATCAAGATCGACGGCATCGACCGCAGCATCCTGACGCAGGCGCTCGAGCAGGCGCGCGTCGGCCGGATGCATATCCTCGGCAAGATGAACGAGGTCATGGACAAGCCGCGCGCGAGCCTGTCGCAGTACGCGCCGAAGATCATGACGCTCCGCATCAACCCGGACAAGATCCGCGACGTCATCGGCGCCGGCGGCAAGATCATCAACAAGATCATCGAAGAGACCGGCGTCAAGATCGACATCGAGCAGGACGGCATGGTGTACATCGCTTCGTCCAACGAAGAGATGAACAAGCGCGCGCGCTCGATCATCGAGGGCATCGTCAAGGAAGTCGTCGTCGGCGAGATCTACACCGGCACGGTCAAGCGCATCGAGAAGTTCGGCGCGTTCGTCGAGATCCTGCCGAACAAGGACGGCCTCGTCCACATCTCGCAGCTGTCGACCGAGCGCGTCGCGAAGACCGAGGACGCGGTCAGCATCGGCGACGTCATTACCGTCAAGGTGACCGAGATCGACGGACAGGGACGCATCAATCTGTCCCGCAAAGCGGTCCTCACCGCTGAGACGCCAGCCGGCTCCTAGAGCCGCCGAGCAGCACGAACCAAGAATCAGAGCGTCGCCTCTGATTCTTTTTTATTGCCTTGGCGCCGCCGCGTCCCGCCGCCGAATCCGGACCTGTCCCGGAGAAATGGGCCAAGCCGCATAATCGCCTTGATCTCCTCATACATTGGGGGGAGAACAGGTGGAGGGTGAGGCAGATGAATCTCCGTGCATGGTGCGCGTCGGCCGCATGCGGGGCCGTGCTGGTGCTCGCGGCTGCGGCCTGGAGCCCGGCCGGAACGTATGTCCGCTCGCTGGGAGACGGCGAGCTGCGCGCGGCGATGGCGGCGAGGGACGCGGACCGCTCGCTGCTGGATCAGATCCGGGAGGAGGCGGCGAGCCGCTACGTGCCGCCGGTCGACGCGTCGGTCGACCGCTGGTTCCGCGCCATTCCAGGCTACGAGGGCCGGGAGGTCGACGTGGAGGCGTCCTACCGGGCGACGCTGCAGCGGCCGGAGGATGGATTGACGTTCCGCTACAAGCCGGTCGCGCCGGCCAAAAGGCTGGCGGACTTTCCGCTGGAGCCGGTCTACAAGGGCAATCCGGCCAAGCCTGCCGCCTCGCTCATGATCAATGTGGCCTGGGGCAACGAATATTTGGAGCCGATGCTCGAGACGCTGCGGCGCAACGAGGTGAAGGCGACGTTTTTCCTGGACGGCAGCTGGCTGAAGCGATACCCGGAGCTGGCGCTCAAGATCAAGGAGGGCGGCCATGAGATCGGCAACCATGCCTACACCCATCCCGACATGAGCCGGCTCGGCCCGGCGCAGCAGCGAAGCCAGATCGAGCGCACGAGCTCGCTGATCGAGCAGACGCTCGGCGTGAAAAGCCTTTATTTCGCGCCTCCGTCAGGCAGCTTCAACGCGCTCACGGTGAAGGCCGCGCGGGAGCAGGGCATGACGACGGTGCTGTGGACGCTCGACACGGTCGATTGGATGAAGCCGCAGCCGCATGCGGTGCTCGCCAAAATATCCCGCGGCCTGAAGCCGGGCTCGCTGGTGCTGATGCATCCGACCTATGCGTCGAGCCGCGCGCTTCAGGGCATCATCGATTCGGCCAAGCAAAAAGGGCTGAGCCTCGTCCCGGTGAGCGAGACGCTTTCCGAGGAGCGGCTGGACGGCGCGGTTGAGAGCGGCCGCTGATTTTGATATGATGATAGTTAAACTTCGAGGAGGAGAACCGGTGAATCTATATCGACTAAGCAACGGGCTTCGCGTCGTCGCGGAACCGATCCCGACCTGCCGCTCCGTTTCCTTCGGGATTTGGGTGAAGACGGGCTCGCGCAGCGAAACCCCGGCCAACAACGGCATCTCCCATTTCATCGAGCACATGCTGTTCAAAGGCACCGATACGCGCAGCGCCAAGGACATCGCGGATCTGTTCGACGGCATCGGGGGCAACGTGAACGCATTCACAGCCAAAGAATATACATGCTACTTCGCGAAGGTGCTTGACCTGCATCTGCCGCTCGCGATCGACGCGCTGGCGGACATGTTCTTCAACTCCCGCTTCGACGAGGAGGAGCTGGCCAAGGAGAAAAACGTCATCCTCGAGGAAATCTCGATGTACGAGGATACGCCGGACGACAAGGTCCATGACGAGGCTTCGCGCGCGTCGTACGGGGACCATCCGCTCGCCTATTCGATCCTCGGCCTGGAGGAGCGGCTGGAGGCGATGGGACCGGACGACCTGCGCCGTTATATGCAGGATCAATATACGATCGAGAATACCGTCATCAGCGTGGCGGGCAACATTGAGGAGAAGGCGCTGCTCGCGCTGCTGGAGGAGAAATTCTCGGGCATGAGCGCGCGCGGCGCCGGCCGCAGCCTGACGCCTGCGGCATTCAACGGGCAGTATCTGTTCCATCCGAAGCAGACGGAGCAGAACCATATCTGCCTCACGTTCCCCGGCTGCTCGATCGACGACGACAAGCTGTATGCGATGGTGCTGCTCAACAACGCCCTCGGCGGCGGGATGAGCTCGCGCCTGTTCCAGGAGATCCGCGAGAAGCGCGGCCTGGCCTACTCCGTCTACTCCTACCATACCTCCTATGCGGACTCCGGCCTGTTCACCGTCTATGCGGGCACGGCGCCCAAGCAGACGGCCGACGTGCTGGACCTGACGATGGAGCTGCTCGCCGACGTCTCCGCATCGGGCCTGAGCGAGGCGGAGCTGCGCCGGGGCAAGGAGCAGCTCAAGGGGAGCCTCATCCTCAGCCTGGAGAGCACGAGCAGCCGCATGAACCGCAACGGCAAAAACGAGCTCATGCTCGGCCGCCACTTCACGATGGACGAGATCATCGAGCGCATCGAGGCCGTGACGATGGGGGACATCCGTACCGTCACCGCGCGCATGCTGGAGAAGCCTTTCGCCGTCGCGATGGTCGGAACGGAAGAAGGGCCGGCCGCGGCTCTGAGGAGGGACCGCTTTGCATCAAGTCCAATTTAAGCGGCTTCCGGGCAACGAGGACGTGCCGCTTCCGGCGCGCATGTCCGCCGCTGCGGCGGGCTTCGACCTGCACGCCGCCGTCGCGGAGCCGGTCGTGCTCCAGCCGGGAGCGCGCATCCTCGTCCCGACGGGCTTCGCGATGGCGATGCCGCCGGAGCTCGAGGCGCAGATCCGCCCCCGCAGCGGGCTCGCCTACAAGCACGGCGTCACCTGCCTCAATTCGCCCGGCACGATCGACGCCGACTATCGCGGCGAGGTCAAGGTGCTGCTGATCAACCACGGCGAGGAGCCGTTCCTCATCGCGCGGGGCGAGCGGATCGCCCAGATGGTGTTCCAGTCCGTGCCTCCCGTGGCGATCGAGGAGGCGGACGAGCTTCCCGATACGGCTCGCGGAGCCGGAGGCTTCGGCCATACGGGCAAGTGAGCCGAGCGACGCCTCTTCCATAGCCTATAGCTTAGCCGCAGCCGCGGCCGTCCTTTTACGGGATGGCCGCGGCTGCGGCTTTTTCGGGCTCGGCTGCGGCGTGATCCGCGGCGGCCCGACAGTAACCCCCGCCCGCCCTGCGGCATAAACTGCCCTATACCAGGCAAAACGGCTGCAGGCTTCGGCGGGCGGTCGTTTGCGATGGAATCGTAAGGAAGCCGTACGACGCGATTATGGGGAGAGGATGTGACGCCAGCATGCTGACCGGCGTTCAGGTGCTGCTGATCGGCGGCGATGCAAGACAGCTTGAGGTCATCCGCAGGCTGTCCGAGCTGGATGCTTCGCTTACGGTGTCCGGATTCGACGGGCTTCGTACCCTTCCCGGAGACAGCTCGGACTCCGAGCTGCGGGAAGAGCTGTTTGACAAGACGGATGCGGTGATCCTGCCGGCAGTAGGCACCGACGACGCCGGCCTCATTCCGGCGGCCTTCAGCGACAGCGAGCTGCGGCTCACGGGCGCGATGCTCGCCCGGCTGCCGAAGCACGCCACGATCTATGCGGGCATGGCCAGACCGTATCTGAAGGAGCTGTGCCGCGAGCACGGCCTCGGCCTCGTCGAGCTGTTCGAGCGGGACGACGTCGCCATCCTGAATTCGATTCCGACGGCCGAAGGAGCCGTCAAGATGGCGATCGAGCATACGGACATCACGATCCACGGATCGACCTGCATGGTTCTCGGCCTCGGCCGCACCGGACTGACGCTCGTGCGCACGCTGCAGGGGCTGGGGGCGACCGTGCTGGCCGGCGTGAACCGTCCCGAGCCGTTCGCGAGGGCGGCGGAGATGGGCGCGAAGCCTTTCTACACGCGGGATCTGCAGGATCATGCGGGCAACATCGACTTGCTTTTTAACACAATTCCCACTATGATAGTCACAGCGCAAATGATAGCCAGAATGCCTTCTCGCGCGGTCATCATCGACCTGGCCTCCAAGCCGGGCGGCACTGATTTCCGCTTCGCGGAGAAGCGCGGCCTCAAGGCCATTCTGGCACCGGGACTGCCCGGCATCGTCGCCCCCGTGACCGCTGGTCGCATCATAGCGGATTGTGTCACTCAGCTGATTTTGGAAGAGATCAGCGCGCGGGGGAATGCACAATGAACTGGAACGGACTTACGGTCGGCTACGCGCTTTCGGGCTCCCACTGCACCTTCGCCGAAGTAATGCCGCAGATTCAGCGGTTCGTCGACGCAGGCGCGGACGTGGTGCCGATCGTCACGCAGAGCCTGATGACGACGGATACCCGGTTCGGCACGGCGGCGGAGTGGAGGCGGCAGCTGACGGAGATCACCGGCAACGAGATCATCTCGACCGTCGTGCAGGCGGAGCCGCTCGGCCCGTCCAAGCGGCTGGACGTCATGCTCATCGCGCCGTGCACCGGCAACACGACGAGCAAGCTCGCCAACGCGCTGACCGACGGAGCGGTGCTCATGGCGGCCAAGGCCCAGATGCGCAACGGCCGTCCGGTCGTGCTGGCCATCTCCACCAACGACGGGCTCGGCCTCAACATGGCCAACATCGCCAAGCTCATGGTCGCGAAGAACATCTACTTCGTGCCGTTCGGCCAGGACGATCCGGTGAACAAGCCGAACTCGCTCGTCGCCCGCATGGACCTGGTGATGGAGGCTTGCGAGCATGCCCTGCAGGGCAGGCAGATGCAGCCGGTCCTCGTCGAGAGGGCGTGAGCGGAGCGGCCTGACCGGCCGGATCCGCTGCAAGCACCAACGATAGACAGCCGGCAGCGAGCTTTACGCTGGCGGCTTTTTTTACAGGCGGGGGCCGCGGTCCTCGCCTTCAAGCGGGTTTGTTCTGCTTGCATCAAGGGCAGAGAAGGGATGACATCAATGGGGGTACGGGTATTGAAGTTCGGCGGGACGTCGGTGGCGACCCGCCAGACGAGGGAGCTTGTCGTGAACCACATCGAGCGGGAGCGCGCCGCCGGGCATAAGCTCGTCGTCGTCGTCTCGGCGATGGGGCGCACCGGCGATCCCTATGCGACGGATACGCTGCTGTCGCTCGCCAAGGAAGAGGGGGGCGAGCTCGGCGCGCGGGAGCGCGACCTGCTGATGGGCTGCGGCGAGATCATTTCGGCCGTCGTCCTTTGCAGCGCGCTGGCGGCCCGCTCGATTCCCGCCGTGGCGCTCACGGGCGGATGCGCCGGCATCCTGACCGGCAGCCAGTTCGGGGAAGCTCGCATCGAGGAGATCCGCACGGAGCGGATGCAGCGGCATATGGAGCAGGGCGAGGTCGTCGTCGTCACCGGCTTCCAGGGCCAGGACGCGCAGGGCGACCTGACGACGCTCGGACGGGGCGGCAGCGATACGTCCGCGACCGCGCTCGGCGCGGCGCTGCAGGCGGAGATGGTCGACATCTATACGGATGTCAACGGCATCCTGACAGCCGATCCGCGCATCGTCAAGGATGCGAAGCCGCTCACGGTCGTCGGCTACGCCGAAATCTGCAACATGGCCCGTCTCGGCGCCAAGGTGATCCATCCGCGCGCGGTCGAGATCGCCCAGCAGGCGCGCATTCCGCTGCGCGTCCGCTCGACCTTCTCCGAGGACGAGGGCACGCTGGTCACCGACCTGCCGACCGCGCTCAGCCTCGCGTCGCCGCTCAAGGACCGCCATGTGACGGGCATCGCCCATGTGCAGGGCGTGACGCAGATTTCCGTCCGCACCGTCGACGGCATCGCCGACACGCAGCTGCAGGTGTTCCAGTCGATGGCGCGGCATCATATCAGCGTCGACTTCATCAACGTCACGCCGGCCGGAGCGCTGTATACGGTCATGGACGACGACGCGCCCAAAGCGACGCGCGTGCTGCAGGAGCTCGGCTTCGAGCCGGAGACGGTGAGCGGCTGCGCCAAGGTGTCGGTCATCGGCGGCGGCATGCACCGCGTGCCCGGCGTCATGGCGAAGATCGTGGAGGCGCTTGCGGAGCAAAGCATACCGATCCTGCAGTCCGCCGACTCCAACACGACGATCTGGGTGCTCGTCCGCGAGGAGCATATGGGCAACGCCTTGCGCGCGCTGCACGCCAAGTTCGAGCTGCATCTTTGACAGCAATCATCGCCATCAGGCATACTTATCATTCATTGGGGCTGGGTGCGGGAGCGGGAAGCCGCCTATGCCGAGGAGGGTACCTTCATGGATTATGGCAGACTGATTACAGCAATGGCGACTCCGTTCACTCCGGAGGGCGCGGTCGATTGGGAGACGGCCGGCAAGCTCATCGACGAGCTGATCGACGTCCAAAAGAGCGACAGCATCGTCATCAGCGGCACGACGGGCGAATCGCCGACGCTGACCGACGAGGAGAAGCTCGAGCTGTTCCGCTTCGCCGTCGCCCGCAGCGCCGGGCGCGCGCGCATCATCGCAGGCACGGGCAGCAACGACACCGCCCATAGCATCCATCTTACGGCGGCGGCCGAACAGGCCGGCGTCGACGGGGCGCTGCTGGTCGTCCCTTATTACAACAAGCCGAGCCAGGAAGGCCTCTACCGCCACTTCAAGGCGATCGCCGAATCGACCTCGCTCCCGGTCATGCTGTACAACGTTCCCGGACGCACGATCGTCAGCATGAGTCCGGAGACGACGATCCGGCTCGCGCGCGACGTCGCCAACATCATCTCGACCAAGGAATGCCATTCGCTGGAGTATGTGGCCGCGATCATCAGCGGCGTCCCGGACAGCTTCCGCGTCTACACGGGCGACGACAGCGCGGCGCTGCCGGCGCTGGCGGTCGGCGCTCACGGCGTCGTGAGCGTAGCCTCGCATATCGCGGGCAGCCGGATGAAAGCGATGATCGACGCGTTCCTCGCCGGCCGCACGGCCGAAGCGGCCGAGCTGCACCGGAGCCTGCTTCCGCTGTATCAGGGCTTGTTCGCGGCTCCGAGCCCGACGCTGGTCAAAAAGGCGCTGGAGCTCAAAGGGCTGCCCGTCGGAGGCGTGCGCCTGCCATTGATTGAAGCGGACGAGGCCGAGACCGAGACGCTGAAGCGGCTGCTAGAGCGGTACTGAGCCCTTCGCTTTGCCAGCGGCACGGAATTTATTCCGGACTTATCCATCGCCAGCCCCGCCGGGGCTGGCTTTTTTGCGCGTTTCCGGACGGAATTCCGGCGCTTGGACGGAAGGGGTCGAGCTTCGGCTTGTGTTCCATCTTTTGCATCATGTATAATATTCCTAAATGACTGGTGCGGCAAAGTGAATATGGCTTCGACCCCATTCGCGCGGCGGATGGGTGGATCCGTGCATAACGTTGCATGTATTTGGTCGTACCCCGCATGGAAGCGGTTTTCCGGCCGCGGTTCGGCGCTTTGGGATCGACAGGAGCGGCACGAGCTCCGGCTTCCGTCTTCTTTGCGGAGACCGTCCTCGAGGGACGGCGAGCCGTTTCGCGGCTTACACGATTCGTTCGATCGTTAACTATTTCACATATATTAGGAGGTAAGATTTCCCTTGTCCAAAAAGAATCCCCAAGACAAGCTGCTCGTCTTCGCCCTAGGCGGCGTAGGCGAGATCGGCAAAAACATGTATGTCATCCAATACGGCAATGACATCGTCGTCGTCGACTCCGGCCTGAAGTTTCCCGAGGAGGACATGCTCGGCATCGACATCGTCATTCCCGACATCACATACCTGACCGACAACCGCGACAAAGTGCGCGGCATCATCATCACCCACGGCCACGAGGACCATATCGGCGGCTTGCCGTACGTGCTGCGCCACCTGAACGTGCCGGTCTACGCGACCAAGCTGACGCTCGGCCTCATCGAGGGCAAGCTCAAGGAAGCCGGCCTGCTCGGCGAGACGAAGCGCATCCTCATCAACGCCGACTCCGTGCTGGAGCTCGGCTCGATCACGGCGAGCTTCTTCAAGACGAACCACAGCATTCCGGACTCCGTCGGCGTCTGCCTCGACACGCCGGAGGGCACGATCGTCCATACCGGCGACTTCAAGTTCGACTTCACGCCGGTCAACGACCAGTACGCCGACCTGCAGCGCATCGCCGAGATCGGCAAGCGCGGCGTGCTGGCGCTGCTGTCGGACAGCACCAACGCGGAGCGTCCGGGCATGACTCCTTCGGAGAGCAACGTCGGCGTCGAGCTGACGGAGATCTTCCGCAAGTCGCAGCAGCGCGTCGTCGTCGCGACGTTCGCGTCCAACGTCCACCGCATCCAGCAGGTGTTCAACGCGGCGATGGCGACCAAGCGCAAAGTCGCGATCGTCGGCCGCAGCATGGTCAACGTCGTGACGATCGCCGGCGAGCTCGGCTATCTCAACATTCCTGAAGGCATGATCATCGAGCCGGAGGAAGTGAACAAGATGGCGGCCGACCGCGTCGTCGTCCTCTGCACGGGCAGCCAAGGCGAGCCGATGTCGGCGCTGACGCGCATGGCCCGCTCGACGCACCGCAAGATCGACATCCTGCCGGGCGACACCGTCATCATCGCGGCGACGCCGATCCCGGGCAACGAGCGCGACGTAGGCCGCACGGTGGACGAGCTGTTCCGCCTCGGCGCCAACGTCATCTACGGTCCGGGCTCCGTCTCCGGCGTCCACGTATCCGGCCACGGCAGCCAGGAAGAGCTCAAGCTGATGCTCAACCTCATCAAGCCGGAGTACTTCATGCCGATCCACGGCGAGTACCGCATGCTCCGCCAGCACGCCAAGCTGGGCGAGGCGGTCGGCGTCGATCCAGACAAGATCTTCATCTGCGACATCGGCGATACGGTCGAGTTCCAAGGCGGCGTCGGCCGCAAAGGCTCCAAGGTGCCTTCCGGCAACGTGCTCATCGACGGCCTCGGCGTCGGCGACGTCGGCAACATCGTCCTGCGCGACCGCAAGCTGCTCTCCCAGGACGGCATCCTCGTCGTCGTCGTCACGCTCAGCAAGCAGGACGGCACGATCAAGTCCGGTCCGGACATCATCTCCCGCGGCTTCGTGTACGTCCGCGAGTCGGAGGGCCTGCTCGACGAGGCCAACCGCATCGTCACGACGACGCTGCACAAGCTCATGAACGACAAGGTCAACGAGTGGGCTTCGCTCAAGACCAACGTCAAGGATGCGCTCGGTCGTTTCCTTTATGAGCAGACCCGCCGCCGCCCGATGATCCTGCCGATCATCATGGAAGTATAATTGAAATGCGATCCGCCTGCCTCCATTCCGGAGGCAGGCTTTTTCGTGCTCCCAAGGCCGCGTATGGGGCGATGCCTCCCGCCTCATACTAGACAGGCAATCCAAGGGAGAAAAAGGAGGAGATGACGCTTGAACGAGCAATCCACCGGCGCGCGCATGGAAGCGGAGCCTGCGGCGGCGATCGACAAGGCGAAGCTCGACGCGATCCAGCAGCTGGGGCAGATGGCGGTGCCGGCCGCGGACCCGTCCAATGTGTTCTGCATGTCGATCATCGGCCAGATCGAGGGCCATATGGTGCTGCCGCCGCAAAACAAAACGACGAAGTACGAGCATCTGATTCCGCAGCTCGTGGCGGCGGAGCAAAGCAGCAAGATCGAGGGCATCCTGATCGTGCTCAACACGGTCGGCGGCGATGTCGAGGCGGGCCTCGCGATCGCCGAGATGATCAGCTCGCTGAGCAAGCCTGCCGTTACGCTCGTGCTCGGCGGCGGCCATTCGATCGGCGTGCCGATCGCGGTGGCGGGCGACCGTTCGTTCATCGCCGAGTCGGCGACGATGACGATCCATCCGATCCGGATGAACGGCCTCGTCATCGGCGTGCCGCAAACGTTCGAATACTTGGAAAAAATGCAGGAGCGGGTCGTGCGCTTCGTCACGTCGCATTCGCGGGTGCAGGAGAAGACGTTCAAGGAGCTCATGTTCAAGATGGGCGAGCTGACGCGGGACATCGGCACGACCGTCATCGGCGAGGATGCCGTGCGGCATGGGCTGATCGACGAGGTCGGCGGACTCGGCAAGGCGCTCGCCGCGCTCAACGGGCTCATCCAGGAGCGCAGGCCGAAGGCAAGCGCGGCTGCGGCGCCGTTCGCGCCTGCCGCGCCGCTGACGGCTGCGGCGCCGGCAGCGGAAGGCGGACTGCCTCAATGACCCTCTACACGATCATGCCGCTGGAGCTCGTCCTGAACGGAGCGGATGCCGAGCGGGAGCCCTGGCTCGAGGCGCGCCTGGACGGCGTGCTGCTGCAGCTCGAGCCGCTCGAGCCGGGCTGGGGAAAGGTCGTCCGCATCGTCGACGGCCCGCTGGAATGCTACCTGGACCCGAGGTTCCAGCCGGGCTCGGTGCTGCCCGTCCGATAGGAACATTCCACCACCTATGGTATAATACTGAACCAGAGGTGAGAGGATTGGCCAAGAAAAGGCGGCGCAAAAGACGCACGTTCGGAGAAAACTTAAAATACGAGGTTTACGGAATCTTGCTCATAACGGTGTCGGTAATCGCCTTGTCAGGCGAGGCTACGGTCGGCAGGTCGCTGACGAAGCTGTTCGCGCTCGTTTTGGGCAAGTTTCATTTTGCGCTCGCGCTCGTCGGCATCGCGGCCGGCCTATATGTCATGGTGACGAGGATGTGGCCGAAGGGGTGGACGTACCGCAGGACCGGCTTCCTGCTGCTGCTCATGGCGCTGACGCTCATGAGCTCGATCGGGGAGATCGACCGCAAGCTCGCGCCTGCGGACCTGGTCAGCGGCTCGGCCATCTTTGCCCAGCTTGGACAAGACATCCGCGACGGCCTGCTCACGGACGGCACCGAGGCCGATCCGGGAGGACCGATCGGAGCCTCGGTCAGCGGCGGCTATCTCGGAGCGCTCCAATACTCGCTGCTCTACACGCTGTTCGGCTACTTCGGCTCCAAGCTGCTGCTGATCGTCATGTTCGCCATCTCGGCGATGCTCATCACGGGCCGCTCGTACGTCGAGCTTGGACGGGTCGTGCGGGACCGGCTGGGCCGGCTGGCCAAGCTGCTGCAGGCCAAGGCCGCCGGCCGGCCGCGCAAGCCGAAGGCTCCGAAAAAGGCCGCCGGAACCGGCGCCGGGGCGGCAGCCGCGGCCTCCGCCGGGCCGGATCATCTGGGCTACGGGCTCAACGCCGACGGAGAGGACGACGACTTCGGCAGCACGGTCGCCGCGCCGGCGGCCAAGAGCCGCTCGCTCTTCTTTTCCTGGGGCAGCCGCAAGGACGAGGGCGAGCAGGAAGGTTCTGCCGGCGAAGCGGACAAGGAGTGGCTGATGGAGGAGTCCGCGCTGAGCCAGGCCAAGGCAGCCGTCAAGCCGTCCATCTCCTTGCGCGGGCGGCAAGCGGAGCCGCCTCGCGACGCCGCTCCATGGGAAGACGACGATGGAGACGACTGGGAGGACGCGCAGCCGTTTCCGGCCGCGCTGCCGCCTGCCGTCTCCGCCGTCCGTCCCGAATCGGAACCGCTGCCGGAGCCGGCAGCTGCCGATCGGTCGGCGGGCTTGCTGGACGATGCGGCCGACTTTCCGATTCCGCCGCCGGCGGTCCATCCGGCGGAGCAGTCGGAAGCGCTCGCCGGCCCGGAGGGCGACGGCGAGGGCGCTCCGGCCCAGGCGCGGACGGCCAAGCCATACCGCCTGCCGCCGCTGTCGCTGCTCGCCAAGCCCGCCTCGACCGGGCGGGCGGGGGACATGACCGACATCAACAACGACTCCCGCCGCAAGCTCGAGGCGACGCTCGAGAGCTTCGGCGTCCGCGCGAAGGTGCTTGATGTCGTGCCTGGACCGGCCGTGACCCGTTATGAGGTGCAGCCTGCGACCGGCGTCAAGGTCAGCCGCATCGTCGGCCTGACCGACGACATCGCGCTCGCGCTCGCGGCCAAGGATATCCGCATGGAGGCTCCGATCCCGGGCAAGTCGGCGATCGGCATCGAGGTGCCGAACGCCGAGGTGGCGGTCGTGACGATGCGCGAGGTGATGGAGACGCCGACCTTCGCCAGCGCCTCGTCCAAGCTGTCGATCGCGTTCGGGCGCGACATCGCCGGCCAGTCGATCGTCGGCAATCTCGCCAAGATGCCCCATCTGCTCGTCGCCGGGGCGACCGGCTCCGGCAAGTCGGTGTGCATCAACGGCATCATCACGAGCATTTTGTACAAGGCGGCTCCGGACGAGGTCAAGTTCATGATGATCGACCCGAAGATGGTCGAGCTCAACATGTACAACGGCATCCCGCATCTGCTCGCGCCGGTCGTCACCGATCCGCGGCGGGCGTCGCTCGCGCTCAAGAAGATCGTCGTCGAGATGGAAAAGCGCTACGAGCTGTTCTCCAAGTCCGGCACGCGCAACATCGAGGGCTACAACAGCCTGATGCAGGACAATCCGAACGCCGTGCTGCCGTACATCGTCGTCATCGTCGACGAGCTCGCCGATCTGATGATGGTCGCCGCCAAGGACGTCGAGGACAGCATCACGCGGCTCGCGCAGATGGCGCGGGCGGCCGGCATCCACCTGATCATCGCCACGCAGCGGCCTTCCGTCGACGTCATCACGGGCGTCATCAAGGCCAACATTCCGTCGCGGATCGCGTTCGGCGTCTCGTCCCAGGTCGATTCGCGGACGATCCTCGACATGGTCGGAGCGGAAAAGCTGCTCGGCCGCGGCGACATGCTGTTCCTGCCGGTCGGCATGTCCAAGCCGATCCGCGTCCAGGGAGCGTTCCTGTCGGACGGCGAGGTGGAGGCCGTCGTCGAGTACGCCCGCTCGCAGGCTGAAGCGGAGTACAAGGAGGACCTCGTGCCGGAGCTGGACGAGGCGGGGGAGAGCGGGGACGGCGAAGATCTGGACGAGCTGTTCGACCAGGCGATGCAAATCGTCGTCGAGGCGCAGCAGGCGTCCGTCTCGCTGCTGCAGCGCCGGATGCGCGTCGGCTATACGCGCGCGGCCCGGCTGATCGACCAGCTGGAGGCCAAGGGCATCGTCGGCGCTTACGAAGGCAGCAAGCCGCGCGAGGTCATGATGACGCTCGACCAGTTCCAGGCGAACCAGAAACATGCATAGAAGGGACTTGCCTTTCTCATACTAGGGACGGTTAAACATCCCGTAGCAGAAAGGCAGATCCCCATGAAAAAAATGCGTTTGATCGTCATGACGGTCGCAGCCACGCTGCTTTTGCTCAGCCTGTATACGCTCAAGGAAGGCTGGCCTCCGCGCGCGGCCGAGACATTCAGCAACGCGACGTTCCAGATGGGCGCGTCCGGCAAGGACGTCGTAGAGCTGCAGGGACGCCTGCGCTTCCTCGGCTACTACGAAGGCAAGATCGACGGGCAGTTCGGACCGAAGACGAAAAACTCGGTGACCTGGTTCCAATGGAAGTTCGGCATGAAGTCCGACGGCGTCGTCGGGCCGAAAACGAAGCTGAAGCTGTGGGAAGCGACCAAGAGCTGGAAGCCGACTGCAGCGGACCTTCCCGGCGGCGAAAGCGGCTCGAGCGGCGGCGGCAGCGGCGCCTCCGGAGGCGGCTCCGCCGGATCGGCCGGCGCTTCCAACAGCTCGATGGACAAGTCCAACAAGCTCGGGCTGTCCGCCAACGACATCAAGATCATGGCCAACGCCGTCTACGGCGAGGCGCGCGGAGAGCCGTACGAAGGCCAGGTCGCGGTCGCGGCGGTCATCCTGAACCGGCTGCGGTCGCCGGAGTTCCCGAACTCGATCACCGGCGTCATTTTCCAGAACCTCGCCTTCACCGCGGTCGCGGACGGCCAGATCTGGCTGACCCCGAACGAACGGGCGAAGCAGGCCGTTCAGGACGCGATCAACGGCTGGGATCCTTCGGACGGCTGCCTGTACTACTTCAATCCGGTCACGGCCACCTCCAAATGGATCTGGAGCCGTCCGCAGGTGAAGACGATCGGCAAGCATATTTTCTGCATGTAGCATCAGCCGGCTGCGCCGGCTCACGGGCAGCCGGGAGGGCATTCCTTCCGGTTGCCTTCTCTGTTTGCGGGCCAAGGCCGCCTTGGGATAGAATGGAAGGACAGCAAGCGGAAGTGCAAGTTCGACCAATAAGCGATGGCGGGAGGCGTTTCCATCCATGTCTTTTCAGCAAGCGACAACCGGCCGGATCCGGCTGCATGTGCTGCCGACGAAGCGGTTCAAGACTTTTGCAATCTCCCTGTTCGCAGGCATTCCTCTGCAGGAGGATACCGTCACCAAGACGGCGCTGACGCCCTTCGTGCTTCGCCGCGGCACGCAGAGCGCTCCGGAGACGATCGCGTTCCGCGAGCAGCTCGACGAGATGTACGGAGCCGGATTCGGCTTCGACGTCTACAAGCGCGGCAGCTCGCAGATCGTGCAGTTCCGCATGGACGTCATCAACGATCGGTTCGTCCGCTCGGACAGCTCCCTGCTGGCGCGCTCGATGAAATTTCTCGGCGAGGCCGTGACCTCGCCGGCGCTGGAGGACGGAGCGTTCCGATCCAAATATGTCGACAGCGAGAAGCGCACCCTCGCGCGCAAGCTGGAGAGCATCATCAACGACAAGATCCGCTATGCGGGCGAGCGCTGCCTGGAAATCATGTGCGAAGGCGATCCGTACCGGCTGCACTCGCTCGGCCGGCTGCAGGATCTGCCCGGCATCGATCCGGCGAGCCTGCATGAGGCGTATGCCGCCTGGCTGGCCGGGGCGGTGCTCGACCTGTACGTCGTCGGCGATACGACGCTGGACGAGGTGCGCGAGCTGGCGGAGGCTTCGTTCCGCCTGCCGTCGACGGGTCCGTCGGAGTACGGGCCGCCGGACATCCGCCGCCGCAGCGGCGAGGTCAAGACGGTCGTCGAGAAGCTCGACGTCGCCCAGGGCAAGCTGAACCTCGGCCTCAGGACCGGCATCGCCTACGGCGACGACGCCTACGCGGCGGCGCTTCTGTACAACGGCATTCTCGGCGGATTCCCGCACTCCAAGCTGTTCATGAACGTGCGCGAGAAGGAGAGCCTCGCATACTATGCCTCCTCGCGCATGGACGGACACAAGGGGCTGCTGACGATCCAGTCCGGCATCGAGATCGCCAATTACGAAAAAGCGGTCGCCATCATCAAGGAGCAGCTTGAGAGCATGCGCCAAGGGCAGCTGTCGGAGCTGGAGCTCGGCCAGACCAAGGCGATGCTCGTCAACTCCTTGCGCGAGCTGCAGGATTCGGCTTACGAGATGATCGCCTTCGACTTCAACAGCGTCCTGTCCGGACGCCGGCGCACGGCGCAGGAGCTGCTCGATGCGGTGCAGGCGGTGACGCCGGAGCAGATCGTATCCGTGGCCGAGGGCGTCGAGCTGGATACGGTGTACTTTTTGCGCGACCGAAAGGAGGGCTAGCCGACATGCAGAAGCTACATTACCCCGGCGTCGAGGAGACGCTGTACTACGAGCAGCTGCCGAACGGGCTGAGCGTCTATCTGCTTCCGAAGGAAGGCTTCCAAAAGACGTACGCGACGTTCTCGACCCGCTACGGCTCCGTCGACAACCATTTCCGCAGCGGCAGCCAGCCGCTGACGCGCGTGCCGGACGGCATCGCCCATTTCCTGGAGCACAAGATGTTCGAGGAGCCGCAGGGCGACATCTTCGCCACCTTCGCTTCGCAGGGGGCTTCGGCCAACGCGTTCACGAGCTTCGACCGCACCGTCTACCTGTTCTCGGCGACGGAGCAGATCGAGGCCAACCTGACGACCCTCATCGACTTCGTGCAGCATCCGTACTTCACGGATCAGAACGTCGACAAGGAAAAGGGCATCATCGCGCAGGAAATCAACATGTACAGCGACAATCCGGACTGGCGCGTGTACTACGGCCTGATCGAGGCGATGTACCAGAAGCATCCGGTGCACATCGACATCGCCGGCACCGTGGAGTCGATCTACCAGATCGACAAGGAGCTGCTTTACCTGTGCTACAACACGTTTTATCATCCGTCCAACATGCTGCTGTTCGTCGTCGGCGGCATTGATGCCGAGCGGATCATGGAGCTGATCCG
Organism: Paenibacillus sp. FSL W8-1187; assembly: GCF_037965485.1. NCBI lineage: Bacteria > Bacillati > Bacillota > Bacilli > Caryophanales > Paenibacillaceae > Paenibacillus > Paenibacillus sp. FSL W8-1187. Next base: position 3,044,918 of record NZ_CP150181.1, on the reverse strand, counting down.
GAGCAACCAGGCGGCCAAGTCCTTCGAGGACATCGGCGAGATCGAGCGCTTCTTCGATCCGGAGCCGCAGGGCGTGCGCGAGCCGCTGAAGTCGCTCTCGCTGCAGGTGTCGCTGCCCAAGTGCCTGTTCGGCTTCAAAGAAAAGACGAACGGCCTCGGCAGCGCCGAACTGCTGCGCCGCGACGTGACGACGAAGCTGATGCTCGAGACGCTGCTCGGCTCGAGCTCGCCGCTGTACCAGAGCCTGTACGACGACAATCTCATCTCCGACTCGTTCGGTTATGAGTACAACTGCAGCACGGACTACGGCTTCAGCATCATCGGCGGCGATACGAACGATCCGGATCGGCTCGTCGAGCGGATCAAGGAGGCGATCGGCGAGGCGCTGCAGTCCGGGCTCGACGCCGCCGCGTTCGAGCGCACGAAGAAAAAGCGGATCGGCAGCTACCTGCGCATGCTCAATTCGCCGGAATCGATCGCCGGGGAATTCACCCGCTATAAATTCCGCGGCCAGGATCTGTTCGAGCTGCTGCCGGCTTACGAGAGCCTGACGCTCGAGCAGGCGAACGCGCGGCTGCGCGAGCATTTCGACTTCGGACAGCTCGCCGTCTCGCTCGTGCTGCCGACCGCCGAGCAGGAGGCGGAGCCGAGCTGAAGCCCTTGCATGAAATGAACGTGCTCGTCACCGGAGGCAGCCGCGGCATCGGCGCCGCGATCGCGCGGCGCTTCGCCCGCGAGGGCATGAATGTCGCGCTTCATTACCTTCACTCGCATGAGCAGGCCAACGAGACGGCGCGCGAATGCCTCGCGCTCGGAAGCGGGCGCGTCATGACGGCGTCGGCCGACCTGCGCTCGCGGGAAAGCCTGGAGCGGATGCGCGAGAAGCTGGCGGGAGCGGATCTGCTGCCGGACATCCTCGTCAACAACGCCGGCATTTCCCATTACGGGCTGCTTTCCGATCTGACCGACGCCGAGTGGGACGACGTCACCGCGGTCAATCTGCGGGGCGTTTTCCTCTGCACCCAGCTGTTCATGCCCGAGATGATCCGCGCCCGCTGGGGACGCATCATCAACATCTCGTCCGTATGGGGCGTCGCGGGAGCCTCGTGCGAGGTGCTTTATTCCGCCACCAAGGGCGGCGTCAACGCCTTCACCAAAGCGCTCGCCAAAGAGCTCGCCCCCTCGGGCGTGACGGTGAACGCCGTCGCTCCCGGCGCGATCGACACGGAAATGCTCGGCGGCTTCGATTCCCAGGAGCTGAAGCAGCTCGAGCAGGACATTCCCGCGGGGCGGCTCGGCCAGCCCGACGAGATCGCCTCGCTCGTCTATTTCCTGTCGCTGCCGGAGTCGTCCTACATCACCGGACAGGTGATCAGCCCGAACGGCGGCTGGATCACCTGAAGATTGAAACCTTTTGCCAGCCCTGATCGTCGTATAGCTGACCCGGCCGCCGCGCACACTAATGCCGTTGATGGTGCTATTCCTCAACGACTTTAAGGAGGCGAACCGAGCATGTCTACCGTACTTTCGAACTTCGATTCCTGGAAGGAATTTCTTGCAGAGCGACTGGAACAAGGCAAGAAGCTCGGCTTGAGCGAAGAGGCGATCGGCAACCTCGCTTACGAAATCGGCTCTTTCCTCGACGAGAAGGTCGACCCGAAAAACGAAGAGCAGCGCATGCTGAAGGAAATCTGGGATGTCGGCGACGAAAATGAGCGCAAGACGATCGCCCGGCTGATGGTGAAGCTGGTCGGACATCGCTAGTCATCGGCGTCACGGCAGAGAGCTCCCGGTCTAACGGGAGCTTTTCTGTCATGTAGAACGAGCGTGCTCATTGCGGAAACGTGGCGAATCCTGTAGAATGTAGGCTTATAATGAAGGCGGTTCGAAGCGCCTGCAACCTTGGGATGGTGTGATTGATGGAATCGAAACAGTGGTATATGGAATACAAAATACATAAGAATCGGCCAGGCCTGCTCGGCGACATCGCCTCGCTGCTGGGCATGCTCAACGTCAACATCATTACGATCAACGGGGTGGAGGACCGCACCCGCGGCATGCTGCTGCAGACCAACGACGACGAGAAGATCGAGATTCTCGGCAAGATGCTGCAGAAGGTCGAGAACATCACCGTCAACAAGCTCCGTCCGCCAAGCTTGGTCGACCGCCTGGCCGTGCGCCACGGACGCTATATCGAGCGAGACTCCGACGACCGCAAGACGTTCCGCTTCACGCGCGACGAGCTCGGCCTGCTCGTCGATTTTCTCGGCGAGATCTTCAAGCGCGACGGCAACCAGGTCATCGGGCTGCGCGGCATGCCGCGGGTCGGCAAGACGGAGTCGATCATCGCGGGCAGCGTCTGCTCGAACAAGCGCTGGACGTTCGTCAGCTCCACGCTGCTCCGGCAAACCGTGCGCAGCCAGCTTTCGAGCGAGGAGATGAACCCCGACAACATCTTCATCATCGACGGCATCGTCAGCACGATCCGCTCCAACGAGCGGCATCATTCGCTGCTGCAGGAAATCATGGAGATGCCGTCGACCAAAGTCATCGAGCATCCGGACATCTTCATCCGCGAATCCAATTTCGATTACAGCACTTTTACGACGATCATCGAGCTTCGCAACACCCCGGACGAGGAGATCTCCTACGACTCCTTCACGGTCAACTACAATGACTTCTAATCGGAAAGGAGGCTATGCCAATTATGTCTGAACTGGGCCAAACCCTGCGGACCGCAAGGGAAGAATCCGGCTTGTCCCTCGACGAGCTGCAGGAGATGACCAAGATCCGCAAGCATTATTTGATCGCGATCGAGGAAGGCAACTACAGCGCGCTGCCCGGCAGCTTCTACGCCCGCGCGTTCGTCAAGAACTATGCCGAGGCGGTAGGGCTGAACGCGGAGGAAGTGCTCAGCTACTACAAGAACGAGCTGCCTTCCGCTCCGCAGACTTCCGCCGCCGAGCCGTCGGCTTCTCCTCAGCCGCCGCGCAAGGCGTCGACGTCGCGGACGATGTCGGAGCGTTTCGGCAAGCTCGGCTTTTCCGTGCTAATGTGGGCGTTCCTCGGGCTGATCGTGTTCCTGCTCTGGATGTTCGTCATTCGGGACGACGGCGCCAAGAGCGCCGACTCCACGGACCGGACGCCGATGACGACGGCGACTCCGGGACCGAACGACAGCCGGCCGACGGCGTCCCCGGGCAGCGGCGCGCTCGCATCCCCGAGCCCGACGGCTACGCCGACTCCGACGCCTCCGGCAGGCGCGGTCACGTTCGACCGCAAGTCGGGCGGAGTGGACTATTATCAAGTCACCGGCCAGCCGATGCTTCAGCTCAAGTTTTCCGGCGGAGCCTGGCTGGAGGTCCGCAAAGGCGGAAAATCCGGCGAGCGCCTTTACAACCAGAACGTTACGGCTGAAGACACGATCGAAATTCCGCTTGATGCGGTCATCTACGTGAACACGGGACGCGCGGACAACACCGAGTTCTACATCGACGGCACGCTTCTCGAGGACGGCGACCGTCCCGGTCCGAAGCGCTTCCAGTTCGATCCGTCCTCGGGCGATGCGGTATCGCAGGACGAGACGGGCGAGTAATTCGGCGGCGCTTGAAGCGCGGCCGCCCGCTTGCCGCGAGAGTCGTCAGGCACAGGCGATAGAAGGTTGAAGGGCGCTTTCTTCCTGCGGGAAGAAGCGCCTTTCTGCGCCCCGGCGGCGCGTTATACTTTCGCTTTCGGATGATTTATAATAGAGGACGATGAAAACGCAAGGAGGACTGGACCCATGAGTTCGGAAAGTTCGTTCGATATCGTATCGAAGGTAGACCTGCAGGAGCTGAACAACGCCATCGTCCAGGCGGAAAAGGAAATCGAGAACCGCTTCGACTTCAAGGGGAGCAAGAGCAGCATCAAGCTGGAGAAGGAGGAGCTGGTCGTCGCTTCCGACGACGAGTACAAGCTGAAAAGCGTCATCGACATCCTCCAGACGAAAATGATCAAGCGCGGAGTGCCGATCAAGAACATGGACTTCGGCAAGATCGAAGCGGCCACGCTCGGCACGGTGCGCCAGCGGATCAAGCTCAAGCAAGGCATCGGCCAGGACGACGCCAAGAAGATCAACGTGCTCATCCGCGATTCCAAGCTGAAGGTGAAAAGCCAGATTCAAGGCGATCAATTGCGCGTGACGGGCAAGAGCCGGGACGATCTGCAAGCGGTCATCTCGCTGCTGCGCGGCGCCAACCTCGAGCTCGAGCTGCAGTTCACCAACTATCGCTGACGGCCGTCGATCCTCGTTTTGACAGGCCGCTTCCGCTTCGATTATACTTGTGAAGTTTGAAACGTCAGGGAGGGGAAGGGCTTGAACCTGGCCAACAAGATCACGCTCGCGCGCATCTTCTTAGTGCCTGTCATCCTGTTTTTTCTATTGATCCGGTTCGATCTGGGAACGGTCCGGTTCGAAGATTTCGAGCTTACATACACGCAGATCATCGCCGCCCTGATCTTCATCATCGCGGCGAGCACCGACGGGCTCGACGGCTATCTGGCCCGCAAGAACAAGATGGTCACCAATCTCGGCAAGCTGCTTGATCCGCTGGCGGACAAGCTGCTCGTCGCGGCCGTCCTCATCTCGCTCGTGCAGATGGACAAGCTTTCCGCGTTCATCGCCATCGTCATCATCAGCCGCGAGTTCGCCGTGACGGGCCTGCGCCAGGTCGCCCTGCTGGAGGGCGCCGTGCTTGCGGCAAGCACCTGGGGCAAGTGGAAGACCGGCATCCAGATCGCGATGATCATCGCGCTGCTGCTCAACAACTTCCCGTTCGCGCTGGTGGACATCCGCATGGATATCATCCTCAGCTGGGCGGCGGCGCTGATCACGATCTGGTCCGGCATCGACTACTTCGTCAAGAACCGCAACCTGATTCCCGTCGAGTAGCTTACAAGGTCTCTTTCCTTTTCGGGAAAGGGACCTTGTCCGTTACCGACAGCCCAATCCACGACAGGAGTGAAGCGCTGTGAAAGCCGAAATCATCGCTGTTGGAACGGAACTGCTGCTTGGACAGATCGTCAATACGAACGCACGCTATCTTTCCCAAGGACTCGCCGCCCTCGGCATCGACGTCTTTTTCCAGACGGTCGTCGGCGACAACGCCGCCCGCATCCGTCAGGCGATCGATACGGCACGCTCCCGCGCCGACCTGCTGCTGTTCACCGGCGGTCTCGGGCCGACGATGGACGACCTCACCAAGGACGTGCTCGGCGACTATCTCGGGCGCCGGCTCGTCGTCCATGAGCCGACGATGGAGGCGATGGAGCGGTTTTTCGCTTCCCGCGGAAGCCATATGGTCGAGAGCAACCGCCGGCAGGCCAACTGGATCGAGGGCAGCGTAGCGCTCGAGAACGACGCGGGGCTTGCCGTCGGCAACGCGCTGGAGCAGGACGGAACCCGCTATATCCTGCTGCCGGGTCCGCCCAAGGAAATGATGCCGATGTTCGAGGGGCCGGCGACGCGCTGGCTGCTGGCCGAGCTCGGAGCGGGGGCTCCGCTGCATTCGCGCATCCTGCGCTTCGCCGGCATCGGCGAGTCGCGGCTCGAGCATGAGCTGATCGACCTGATCGAGAGCCAGAGCGATCCGACGATCGCTCCGTATGCCAAGGAAGGCGAGGTGGCGATCCGCCTCTCCAGCAAGTCCGCGGACGAGGCGCAGGCGCTGGACCGCATCGAGCGGATGGCGCAGCAGATCCGCGAGCGCCTCGGCGCCCATATCTATGCCGAAGAGGACATCTCGCTCGAAGAGGCCGTGCTGCGGCGGCTGCGCACGAGGCGGATGCGGGTCAGCGTGGCCGAGAGCTGCACGGGCGGCCTGCTGGCCGAGCTCATCACCGGCATCCCCGGCAGCAGCGGCGAGTTCCTCGGCGGCATCGTCACCTATACGAATACGATGAAGCACAAGCTGCTCGGCATTCCGCTCGCCCAGCTGGAGGGGGCGGACGCGCCTGGAGCGGTGAGCGCCTCCACCGCGGCGCTGATGGCGCAGCGGGTGGCGGAGACGACCGGCAGCGACTGGGGCGTCTCGATTACCGGCGTCGCCGGGCCGGGCTCCTCCGAGGGCAAGCCGATCGGCCTCGTCTACATCGGCATCGCCCGCAAAGGCGGGGAGGCCGAGACGCATGAGCTGAACGCCGGCGGCAATCGCGACATGGTGCGCATCCGCGCCGCCAAGCACGCGCTGTACCGGCTCTGGCTGGCGCTCCAGGAATAGCCGCGGCGCGCTTGCGCTGGCCGGCTCGGATCGCGTACAATAAGGGCAGTTGACGGAAGAACCGCAGCGAGTCGGACCAGCTGCGGTTCTTTGTCTTTTTTCGGGGCTGCGGCGGGACTCGGGGAGGGACGGAGCGCGCTTCAAAAAAAGCGAATGTATGTTCGAAAAAAGTCTTGGCAAACGGCTTCAAGTAGACTAGAATAGAACTATAAATCGACGAACGAAGGATGTGGATCTCTTGTCAGATCGCCGCGCAGCTTTAGATATGGCGCTTCGCCAGATTGAGAAACAATTCGGAAAAGGCTCCATCATGAAATTAGGCGAGTCCGCCCAGCTGGCCGTTGAAACGGTCTCCAGCGGCGCCCTCGCATTGGATATCGCGCTCGGCATCGGGGGCTTCCCTCGCGGCCGCATCATCGAAGTCTACGGACCGGAGTCGTCCGGCAAGACGACCGTCGCCCTGCACGCGATCGCCGAAGTGCAGCGCACGGGCGGACAAGCCGCCTTCATCGACGCGGAGCATGCGCTGGATCCGCTCTACGCCAGCAAGCTCGGCGTCAACATCGACGAGCTGCTGCTGTCCCAGCCGGATACGGGCGAACAGGCGCTGGAGATCGCCGAGGCGCTCGTGCGCAGCGGCGCCGTCGACATCATCGTCATCGACTCCGTCGCGGCGCTCGTGCCGAAGGCCGAGATCGAGGGCGAGATGGGCGACTCCCACGTCGGCCTCCAGGCGCGCCTCATGTCGCAGGCGCTGCGCAAGCTGTCCGGAGCGATCAGCAAGTCCAAGACGATCGCCATCTTCATCAACCAGCTCCGCGAGAAGGTCGGCGTCATGTTCGGCAACCCGGAGACGACTCCGGGCGGACGCGCCCTGAAGTTCTACAGCAGCGTGCGGCTGGACGTGCGCCGCATCGAGAGCATCAAGCAAGGCACCGACGTCGTGGGCAACCGGACCCGCATCAAGGTCGTCAAGAACAAGGTGGCGCCTCCGTTCCGCCAGGCCGAGCTGGACATCATGTACGGCGAAGGCATCTCGCGCGTCGGCAGCATCATCGACATCGGCGTGGAGATGGACATCGTGCAGAAGAGCGGCGCTTGGTTCAGCTTCAACGGCGACCGCCTCGGCCAAGGACGGGAGAACGCCAAGCAGTTCCTCAAGGACAACGAGCCGATCGCAAGCGTGATCGAAGGCAAGATCCGCGAGGCGCATAACCTCAATGCGGCTGCGGAGCGCGCTGCCGGCGCCGAAGTTTCCAAGGACGAGGCAGACGAGTTTGAGGAGCTGGAGCTCGACGTCTGATTGTTTCCGCTCTGCGAAGTAGCGGCATGACCAAGCATCCCTGATGGAGTCGGGGGTGCTTTTTTCTTCATTAGAATCGACGAGGAAGGGAGCGGCGAAGATGGAGGAGCAGGAAAAACGGATCACGCGCGTAGAGCAGGACGACAAGAAGCCGTCTCTCTACTGGATTTATCTCGAAGGCAGCGAGGAGCCGGAGCTGTCGGTGCATGAGGACATTCTCGTCAAGTACCGGCTGCTCAAAGACACGCTCATCGAGCCGAAGCTGATGGCGCGGATCGCGGAGGAGAACGCTCGCTACCGGGCGTATGCGGCGGCCGTCTTCTACGCCGGCTTCAAGATGCGATCGTCGAAGGAGATGTCCGCCTATCTCAAGCGCAAGGAATTCGAAGAAGAGGATATCCGCTATGCTATCGAGCGGCTGCAGCAGGAGCGGGTCGTCGACGACCGCGACTATGCCCGCATGTTCGCCTCCCAGCGTCTGCGGAGCAGCCAGAAGGGCAGCCGTCTCATCCGCATGGAGCTCGAGCAGCGCGGCATTCCAAAGGAGACGGCGGGACATGCGGTCGAAGCTCTCGACGACGAGGAAGAACGGCGCGCCGCGCTCAAGGCCGGAGAGAAGAAATGGCGGAGCCTAAAGGGAGAAGAGCGGGACAAACGGATGAAGCTGACCGGATTCCTGCTGCGGCGCGGATTCCCGAGCGATCTCGTGCGGGAGACGGTCCGGCAGATTCAGGACTCGGCCGAGGGCGAGGACGACGCCGACGGGGGCTGGCTTGACAATTGATTTTGCGGAAAGCTACAATAATAAAGCATCCATCTGGCATGGGATGCCTTTCCTTCCGTAAATGGGTTCAGGTTTTTTGTCTCCATTTCTACAGTCGTAAAGCACGGTATGGAACCGAATGGCAACAATTGAATATCATTCCCGGCTGATGCCTTGGTGAATGCAACGAGGAGGTGAACAAGATGAACCCCATTTGGTGGATCTTGATCGTTCTCGTTGTTGGCGCGATTACCTTTGGGATTGGTTACTTCGTCCGAAAGTCGTTTGCCGAGGCTAAGATTTCCAGCGCTGAGCAGGCCGCGCTCCAGATCGTCGAACAGGCGAAGAAGGAAGCGGATGCGTTGAAAAAGGAAACGGTGCTGGAAGCGAAAGACGAAATCCATAAACTCCGTTCGGAAGCGGACAAGGACATTCGGGAGAGACGCAATGAGAATCAGCGTCTTGAAAGGCGCTTGCTGCAAAAAGAGGAGTCTTTGGATAAGAAAATTGAGGCACTCGAACGCAAAGAAGAATTGGTAGCCAACAAGGAGAAACGAATCGAGGAAACGCAAGAGCAGATTGATTCCATCTACCGGCAGCAGCAGAGCGAGCTGGAACGGATCTCCGGCTTGACTACGGAGGACGCGAAGACGATCATCTTCAACAACGTGGAGCAGGAAGTCCGTCACGAGACGGCGCAGATGATCAAGGAGCTGGAGCAGCAGGCGAAGGAAGAAGCGGACAAAAAAGCCCGCGACATCATTTCCCTGGCGATCCAGCGCTGCGCGGCCGACCATGTCGCGGAGACGACGGTATCCGTCGTGACGCTGCCGAACGAAGAGATGAAGGGCCGGATCATCGGCCGCGAGGGCCGCAACATCCGCGCGCTCGAGACGCTCACCGGCATCGATCTGATCATCGACGATACGCCGGAAGCGGTCATCTTGTCCGGATTCGATCCGATACGCCGGGAGATTGCCCGTACAGCGCTCGAGAAGCTCGTCGCCGACGGCAGGATCCATCCCGCCCGAATCGAGGAGATGGTCGAGAAATCCCGCCGCGAGGTGGACGAGCGGATTCGCGAGTATGGCGAGCAGGCGACTTTCGAGGTCGGCGTGCATGCGATCCATCCGGATCTGATCAAGATTCTCGGCCGCCTGAAGTATCGGACGAGCTATGGCCAGAACGTGCTGAAGCATTCGATGGAGGTCGCTTATCTGACCGGCCTGATGGCGGCCGAGCTGGGCGAGGACATCACCTTGGCCAAGCGCGCCGGCTTGCTGCATGACATCGGCAAAGCGCTCGACCACGAGGTCGAAGGCTCCCATGTCGAGATCGGCGTCGAGCTGGCCCGCAAGTACAAGGAGCATCCGGTCGTCATCAACAGCATCGCGTCCCATCACGGCGATTGCGAGGCGACTTCGGTCATCGCGATGCTCGTCGGAGCCGCGGACGCGCTGTCGGCCGCCCGTCCGGGAGCCCGCCGCGAGACGCTCGAGACGTATATCAAGCGTCTGGAGAAGCTCGAGGCGATCTCCGAATCGTTCGATGGCGTCGAGAAATCGTACGCCATCCAGGCCGGACGCGAAGTTCGCGTCATGGTCCAGCCGGAGAAGATCGACGATACGGAAGCGTTCCGTCTGGCACGCGACATTACCAAAAAGATCGAGGGAGAACTGGACTATCCGGGCCATATCAAGGTCACGGTCATCCGCGAAACCCGTGCGGTCGAATACGCCAAGTAGGCGAACCAGACATCCCGCTCCTGCCGGAGCGGGATTTTGTCATGATAGGAGGCCATCCATGAAAGTTCTTTTTATCGGCGACATCGTCGGCAACGTCGGCCGTGCCGCGCTGCGCAAGGCGCTGCCGGCGCTCAGGGCCAAGCATAATCCGGATATCATCATCGTCAACGGCGAGAACGCCGCCGCCGGCCGCGGCATCACCGCCGCGATCGCCAAGGAGTTTTTCGACTGGGGCGTGAACGGCATCACGATGGGCAACCATACATGGGACAACAAGGATCTGTTCGACTGGATCGACGATGAGCCGCGGCTCGTCCGTCCGGCGAATTTTTCGAGCGAATCGCCAGGCATCGGCTCCACGGTCATCAAGGCCGGCAGCAAAAAGCTCGGCATCCTCAATGTCCAAGGGCGCACGTTCCTGCCGCCGAACGACTGCCCGTTCAAGACGGCGGATGCGCATCTGGAGCGGCTGAAGCGCGAGACGAGCTGCGTGCTGGTCGACTTCCACGCCGAAGCGACATCGGAGAAAATCGCGATGGGCTGGTATTTGGACGGCCGGGCCTCGGTCGTGCTCGGCACCCACACGCATGTGCAGACGAACGATGACCGGATCCTTCCGCAAGGAACGGCGTTCTTGACCGATGTCGGCATGACCGGTCCGATGGACGGAATTCTCGGCATGGATCGCGACGCCGTGCTGCACAGGTTTCTGACCGGCCTGCCGTCGCGCTTTGTCGTAGCGGAAGGGGACTGGCATCTGCACGGGGTGCTGGCGGTGTTGGACGAAGCGACGGGACGGGCGCAGCGGCTCGAGAAGATCCGCCTTACGGAAACGTCGCTCGCGATGTTCTAGAGCTTGCCGCTTGACCTGACAACGCCTGGCAGCATGGATGCCGTTGCGGAAGAAGGAATTTTTTGTCCTCTCTCGAATAGGTTTAGGGATATAGGGATACGCCACTATTCCTGAGGAGGTACTTGACATGGACGTCTTAAAAGTTTCCGCTAAGTCCAATCCAAATTCCGTAGCAGGGGCGCTGGCAGGAGTTCTCAGGGAGCGTGGTGCGGCCGAGCTGCAAGCAATCGGAGCCGGCGCCTTGAATCAAGCGGTCAAAGCCGTCGCGATCGCAAGGGGGTTCGTCGCTCCGAGCGGCGTGGACCTGATCTGCATCCCGGCCTTTACCGACATCGTCATCGACGGCGAGGACCGCACCGCGATCAAGCTGATCGTAGAGCCGCGCTGAGCCGAAGAGAAAAACATGCAACGGCCTGTTTACGGAGTAAGCAGGTTTTTTTGCGTTTTCCGGAGACGGAAGTGCATATCGTAGGAGAAGAGGCCGGCATCGGGCGGCCGCGAACGACAGGAGGCGGGGCAGATGAACGACAGATATCCAGGCGAGGAGCCTCGGATCGCGGATTTCCATTGCGACGTGCTGAGCAAGCTGCTGGCGGATCCGCGCCTTGATCCGATCGATTCCGCGAACAATCGCGGGCCGGTGACGCTCGACGCGACGCTCGACCGGCAGCGTGCGGGCGGCTATATGCTCCAGGCCTATGCGATCTATTTGACCGAGTCGAAGCCGAAAACGATGGATGCGGTGCTCCGTTCGGCCGATCTGTTCGAGCAGAAGATCGCCTCTCATCCCGGATATGCCAAGGTACGCGGAAGGCGCGATCTGGAGCGGGCGCTGCAGGAGGGCAAGATCGCCGCGCTGCTGACGCTGGAGGGGGCGGATGCGCTGCAGGGAGACTGGGCGCTGCTGCGAACGGCATTCGCGCTCGGCGTGCGCGTGCTCGGCTTGACGTGGAATTACGCGAACTGGGCGGCGGACGGCGTGCTGGAGCCGAGGCAAGGCGGGCTGACCGCCAAAGGCCGGGAGCTGGTCGATGCGGCGCGCGATCTCGGGCTGCTGCTCGACGTCTCTCATCTGACCGATGCCGGCTTCTGGGAGCTGGTCGAGCGGACCGAGCGGCCGCTGATAGCTTCCCACTCCAACTCGCGCCGCATTTGCCCGCATCCGCGCAATCTGACCGACGACCAGCTGCGCGCGCTGATCGCCATGGACGGGCGGATCGGCTTGACGTACGTGCCCTACTTCATCACCGATCGCGGACAGGCCGCAGCGAGCGACCTGCTGCCGCATATCGAACATATCTGCTCCCTCGGAGGGGAAGACCAATTGATGCTGGGCTCGGACTTCGACGGCATCGAGCAGCATCCGGCCGGCCTGCGCCATGCCGGCGAGGCCGGCCAGCTGCGGCAGGAAGTCGAGCGGGCCTACGGCGCGGCGTTCGCGGAGAAGCTGCTTGGAGGAAACGCGATCCGCTTTTTGCGCCAAAACCTCCCGGAATAAAGGGATTATGGGCTTTATCAGGTTTCTTTATAGCTTTCATCGGAATGCTGAATGCGGCAAGTTCGGAGATTTCCTTGCAATTTTCAATAGCGAGGCATAAAATTTAGGAGGATTGAAAGCAGTTCTCACAGCAGATGAGGAGTTGGACTTATCGTGATTAGTCAGCTGTCTTGGAAGATCGGGGGCCAGCAGGGAGAAGGCGTCGAAAGCACGGACCGGATCTTCTCCACCGCCCTCAACCGTCTCGGGTACTATCTGTACGGATACCGCCATTTCTCTTCGAGGATCAAGGGCGGCCATACCAATAACAAGATTCGCATCAGCACGCAACCGATCCGAGCGATCTCGGACGATCTCGATATTCTTGTCGCATTCGATCAGGAGAGCATCGACCTGAACGCGCCGGAGCTTCGTCCCGGCGGAGTCGTCGTCGCCGACGCCAAGTTCAAGCCGCAGCTGCCGGAAGGCATCGACGCCCGCCTGTTCGCGGTGCCGATCACGGCGATCGCCGAGGAGCTCGGCACGTCCCTCATGAAGAACATGGTCGCTTCCGGCGCTTCCTGGGCGCTGCTCGGCCTGCCGCTCGAGGTGTTCAACCAGGCGGTCGAGGAGGAGTTCGGACGCAAAGGCCCGGCCATCGTCGAGAAAAACGTCGAGGCGGTCAAGCGCGGCGCCGAGTTCGTTCTCGAGCAGGCGGGAGGACCGCTGGAGGCATTCGCGCTGGAGCCTGCCGACGGCAAGCAGAAGCTGTTCATGATCGGCAACGAGGCGATCGGCCTCGGCACGGTCGCCGCAGGCTGCCGCCTCATGAGCGCGTATCCGATCACGCCGGCCTCCGAGATCATGGAATACCTGATCAAGAAGCTGCCGAAGTTCGGCGGCACGGTCGTGCAGACCGAGGATGAGATCGCGGCCGTCACGATGGCGATCGGCGCGAACTACGCCGGCGTGCGGACGATGACCGCATCTGCCGGTCCCGGCCTGTCCCTCATGATGGAGGCGATCGGCCTCGCCGGCATGACCGAGCAGCCGCTCGTCATCGTCGACACGCAGCGCGGCGGTCCTTCGACCGGCTTGCCGACCAAGCAGGAGCAGTCCGACCTCAACGCGATGGTCTACGGCACGCACGGCGAGATTCCCAAGGTCGTCATCGCGCCGGCCAGCATCGAGGACTGCTTCTACGATACGGTCGAGGCGTTCAACATCGCCGAGGAGTATCAGGTGCCGGTCATCATCATGACCGATCTGCAGCTGTCGCTCGGCAAGCAGAGCTGCGAGCCGCTCGACTACGACCGCATCGAGATTCGCCGCGGCAAGCTGCAGCGCGAGCTGCCCGAGCTCGAGCCGAATGTGCTCTTCAAGCGCTACGAGCTTACCGAGGACGGCGTATCGCCGCGCTCGCTGCCGGGCGACAAGGGCGGCCTGCATCATGTGACGGGCGTCGAGCATGACGAGACCGGGCGTCCGTCCGAGAATGCGCTCAACCGCAAGCGGATGATGGATAAGCGGCTCGGCAAGCTCGACCGCCTGCTCATTCCGGAAGCGATCCGCGTCGACGTGCCGCATGAGCGCCCGGACATCCTGATCATCGGCATGGGCTCCACCGGAGGCACGATCGAGGAAGCCCGCAGCCGCCTTGAGCAGGACGGAGCGGCGACCGGCCAGATTCAGGTCCGGCAGATCCATCCGTTCCCGGCCGAGCAGCTGACTCCTTATCTGGAGGCGGCAAGCACCGTCATCGTCCTGGAGAACAACGCGACCGCCCAGCTGGCGGCGCAGATCAAGCTGCATTGCGGCCATGCGGACAAGATCCGCAGCCTGCTCAAATACGACGGCAATCCGTTCCTGCCGTCCGAGGTTTACCAAGCGTCGAAGGAGATGAGCCACGTTGGCCACATTTAAGGAATTCCGCAACAACGTCAAGCCGAACTGGTGCCCGGGCTGCGGAGACTTCTCCATCCAGGCCGCCATCCAGCGCGCCGCGGCGAACGTCGGCCTCGAGCCGGAGCAGCTCGCGGTCATCTCGGGCATCGGCTGCTCGGGCCGGATCTCCGGCTACATCAACGCCTACGGCCTGCACGGCATCCATGGCCGCGCGCTGCCGATCGCCCAAGGCGTCAAGCTGGCGAACCGCGAGCTGACCGTCATCGCCTCCGGCGGCGACGGCGACGGCTTCGCGATCGGCATGGGCCATACGGTGCATGCGATCCGCCGCAACGTCAACCTGACCTACATCGTCATGGACAACCAGATCTACGGCCTGACCAAAGGACAGACTTCCCCGCGCAGCGCGGAAGGCTTCAAGACGAAGTCGACGCCCGAGGGCTCGATCGAGTCGGTGCTCTCGCCGCTGGAGATCGCCTTGTCGGCGGGCGCGACGTTCGTGGCGCAGTCGTTCTCGAGCGACCTCAAGCAGCTGACCGCGCTGATCGAGGCCGGCATCAAGCATGAAGGCTTCTCGCTCATCAACGTCTTCAGCCCTTGCGTCACGTTCAACAAGGTCAACACGTACGACTGGTTCAAGGAAAACATCGTCAACCTCGACGGCGAGGCCGGCGAAGGCTACGATCCGTCGAACCGCCTGGCCGCGATGACGAAGATCATGGAGACGAACGGCCTCGTCACCGGCCTGATCTACCAGGACACGAAGCGCCGCTCCTACGAGAACCTCATCACCGGGTTCAAGCAAGAGGGACTCGCGAACCAGGACATCAAGATTTCCCGCGAGGACTTCGCGAAGTTGGCCGCGGACTTCGTGTAGAATAGGCGGAAGCCCTTATCGTTTTTCCATTAATCCAACAAAAAGCAACCCGTGCGAGGCGGGCTGCTTTTTGTTCGTTTGAGTTCAAGAATCGACGACGGCGCCGTTCGACACGGGCTGTCCCGAAAGTCTATAATGGAGCATGAGAGAGAAAGACGAGTGGAGAAAGGAAGAACATCATGACCATGACTGAAACCAAAACGGTACCTGTAGGCGTCTCCGCGCGCCATATCCATTTATCGCAAGCCCATGTCGAAGCGCTGTTCGGAGCGGGTTATGAGCTGACCGAGTTCAAGCCGCTGTCGCAGCCGGGGCAGTTCGCCGCCAACGAGACGGTCGCCGTCAAAGGGCCCAAAGGCGCTTTCCCGAAAGTGCGCATCCTCGGCCCGGCGCGCAAGGCGACCCAGCTCGAAATTTCCCGCACGGACGCGTTCGCGATCGGCGTGCCCGCGCCGGTGCGCGAATCCGGCAATATCGCCGGCTCGGCCGGCATCACGATCACCGGACCGGCCGGAGAGGTCACGATCGAGGAAGGCGTCATCGTAGCTGCGCGCCATATCCATTTCCATACGGATGACGCGGCGGCCTGGGGCATCGCGGACCAGCAGCTGCTGAAGGTGCGCGTCGGCGGCGAGCGCGGCCTCGTCTTCGAGAACGTCATCGCCCGCGTGTCGGACAGCTTCGCGCTGGACATGCACATCGATACCGACGAGGCCAACGCGGCCGGCGTCAAGAACGGCGACACGGCCGAGATCGTCGGCTGAGGAAGCGGCGCCTTCCACGCGGGAAGCCGGAGCCGCACGCCATCTTCGGCCGATGCGGCTGCCCGGACCGGGCAGTCGTTTTTATGTCCGCGGAGTGGTATAATGTGGACTTGGACAACCAGATCTAGCGGCCCAGGCGCCGCATGGCTCTACATACACGTCAGCAGACAGGAGCGATAGACAATGGCAGAACAGCATACATCGGCGCTCAAGCCGGGACAAGTGCATGACCACGGACCGAACTGCCCCGTCGAAGTGTACGATACGCGGGACCTTCTCGTGCGCGAGGACATCATGCAAAAGGCGCGCGAGCTCGCCGGACTAATCTTCTCCTCCGACGAGGTGCAGCAGTTCCGCAAGGCCGAGGATCAGATCAAGGGCAACGAGCGGGTGCAGAGCCTGATGGCCGGACTGAAAAAGAAGCAGAAGGAGCTTGTCGCCTTCGAGCAGACGTTCAAAAATCCGACGATGGTGCAGAAGATCGAGGGCGAGATGGACGCCCTCCAGAACGAGCTCGACGGCATCCCGATCGTCAGCCAGTTCCAGCAGAGCCAGGCGGACATCAACTACCTGCTGCAGATGGTCGTCTCGATCATTCAGGATACAGTGGCGGAGAAGATCACGCTCGACGGCGCCCGTCCGGAAGATCCCGAAAGCTGCGACGAATAAAAGGAGGCGGGAGCGCATGAGACCATTCGTATTCCACAACCCGACGAAGCTCATCTTCGGCGAAGGCCAGCTGCAGCAGCTGACCAAAGAAGCGGACAAGCTCGGACGCAGGGTGCTGCTCGTCTACGGCGGCGGCAGCATCAAGCGCAACGGCTTGTACGACCAGGTGCTTGGCGTGCTGGCCGCTGCCGGCTGCAGCGTCGTCGAGCTCGCCGGCGTCGAGCCGAATCCGCGCCTGTCCACCGTCCACCGCGGAGCGGAGCTGTGCCGCGAGCACGGCGTCGACTGGGTGCTTGCCGTCGGCGGCGGCAGCACGCTCGACTGCGGCAAGGCGATCGCCGCGGCGGCGCGCTACGAGGGCAGCTTCTGGGACATCGTCAGCCGCAAGGCAGTCGTGCAGGAGGCGCTGCCGCTCGGCACGATCCTGACGCTGGCCGCGACCGGCAGCGAGATGAACAGCGGCTCGGTCATCACCAACGAGGAGACGCAGGAGAAGCACGGCTGGGGCAGCCCGCATGTGTTTCCGCGCTTCTCGATCCTCGACCCGGCGTTCACCGCGACCGCGCCCAAGGACCATACGGTGTACGGCATCGTCGACATGATGTCCCATGTGTTCGAGCAATACTTCCATCATGACGCGCTGACGCCGGTGCAGGACGGATTTTGCGAGTCGGTGCTGCGCGCCGTCGTCGACACCGCGCCGAAGCTGGTCGACGATCTCGCGAACCTGGAGCATCGCGGCACGATCCTCTACGCCGGCACGATGGCGCTGAACGGCGTGCTGGCGATGGGCACGCTCGGCGACTGGGCCAACCATGACATGGAGCATGCGCTGTCTGCCGTCTACGACATCCCGCATGGCGGCGGCCTGGCGATCCTGTTCCCGAACTGGATGACGTACGTGCTGGACGACAACGTCGGCCGCTTCAAGCAGTTCGCGGTCAACGTCTTCGACGTGGACACGGACGGACGCAGCGACCGCGCGATCGCGGAGGAAGGCATCCGCCGCCTGCGCGCGTTCTGGAGCTCGCTCGGAGCGCCGTCGCGGCTCGCCGACTACGGCATCGACGAGAGCCGGCTTGAAGAGATGGCCGGCAAGGCGGCCCCGGGCCGCAAGATCGGCAACTTCCGCAAGCTGGATGAGCAGGACGTTCGGAACATCTACCGCATGTCCCTTTGAGAGCATCGGCGGAAGCCAAAAACAGCCGCGCAGTTTGCGCGGCTGTTTTTTGTGCTGCGGCAACAGGCGCTTAAGCGGCTGCAGTCGGGCGGTCGGGACGATCGGCTGCACGGAGCAGCCGCAGCGACGGCAGATAGGCGCTCAGCGCGACGGCGGCTCCGGCGGCGACGACGTTTTTGAGCAGGTCGGGCAGCAGGAACGGGTAGCAGCCGGCGGCCATCGCCTCGGCAAGCGAGAGGCCGGTCGCCTGCATCAGCCAAGGGATGCCGACAACGTAGGCGAGCAGGGAGCCGAGCAGCTCGAGGACGGCGAACACGGCGAGGAACGTCAGCACGGGGCTGCGGCCGGAGAGGCGGACCAGCAGGCGCGGCACGATCAGGCCGATCAGCAGCGCGCACAGCGGAAACACCCACAGGAAGCCCGCCGTCGGTCCGACAAACAGCGAGAGCCCGCCTTGAAAACGGATGAGCGGCAAGCCGGTCGCGGCAAGTCCGTACACGAGCGCGATGCTGAGGAAGCTGTCTCTGGCGCCGAGGAACGAGCCGGCGATCGCGACGGCCATCGTCTGCAGCGTGAACGGAACCGGGGAGATGCCGATTTGGATCTGGACGGCGCTGAAGACGACGAAGAGCGCGGCGAACAGGGCGATGAATACGATGCGGCGAAGCGGAGATACAGTTGGCATTCGGAAATTCGCTCCTTTGAGGATATAACATTCGGATTGATAGGTTAACTTAAATCCGGTAGATTTGGTTAACAGAACGGATTGTAGCATAGCCGTTCCGGTTTGAGAAGCCGGTTCAGACGTTTTTTTGCGGATCGGGCGAAATAGGGGCAGAAGGAAGGTGCGGCTCGATGCGGAGCGCAAGCGAAAAAGGGGAACGGCTCGTCTGTTGGAACGGGCATGCCGTGCAGGCGGCCGCCGGGGGACAGCTGCGGACGATTATCGGATCGGCCAGCCTGGAGCTGCGGCAGGGAGACTGGCTTGCTCTATGCGGGAGCAACGGATCGGGAAAATCCACGCTGCTCCGCGAGCTGGCCGGCCTCGGGGCGCCGCCTGACGGAATCCGGCATCAGCGGACGGCTGCCTTTCCTTATGACGTTCGTCCGTTCGCCGTCGTGCTGCAGCAGCCCGACGCGGCGCTTGTCGGCTCGACGGCGAGGGAGGATCTCATCCTCACGCTCGAATACGCCGGCATGGAGGGGAGCCGGATTCTCGACGCGGCCGAGGAGGCGCTGGAGCGCTTCGGCCTGACGGCGCTGGCGGATACGCCCGCAGAGAAGCTATCCGGCGGCCAAAAGCAGCTCGTCGCGATCGCCGGCGCGGTCGCGGCCGGCTCGCCGGCGCTGCTGTTCGACGAGGCGACGTCGATGCTGGACGCGGAATCGGCGCGGCTCGTCCTTCGTCAGGTGCGGCAGCTCCATCGGGCCGGGGCGACGGTCGTCTGGTGCACCCAGCGGCTGGAGGAGCTGGAGAGCGAGGATCGGGTGCTGGCGATGGCGGATGGCAGCATCGAATATTCCGGGTCTGCCGAGGCGTTTTTCAAACGGACGGGCGGAGAGGCTTCGGCCTGCGAACGAGTCGGATTGGCCGCTCCTTATCCCGTGCGCGCGGCATGGGCGCTGCAGGAGCGGGGCGTGCGCCTCGACCGGCTGCCGCTGCGGCTGGAGGAGCTGGCGCCGGAGTTCGAGGCGTCCGCGGATAGCCGCGCGGAAGCGGCGGCAAGCAGTCGGAGGAATGCCGCAGCGGAGGCGCTGCCGGCATCCGCCGGGATGCAGCGGCATGAGGCGGACGGCGCAGAGCGGGAAGGAGCTGACCCTTTGCGCTTCGCCGCAGAGGAGCTGATTGTGGAGGGGTTCCGTCCCGACGCGGCCGCTCCTGGAAAAGGGGAGCCGACGGAGCTGCGGCTGCCGCCGGGACGCATCCTGCTGCTCGCCGGCAGCAACGGCTCCGGCAAGTCGACGCTGCTGGAGTCGCTGGCCGGCTTGCGCGAGCCTTCGTCAGGGTCGATCCGGTACGGTTCCGAGCCGCTCTGGCTCGGCAAGAGGCCGAACCGGGCGGCGCTGCTGCAGCTCGGAGCGACGCTGCAGCAGTCGGAGACGCAATGGTTTGCGCGGACGGTTCGCGAGGAGCTGGACTACTCCGCGCGGCCGTTCCGGCTGCCGCCGTCACGGCGCTCCGCCGCCATCGCGGATTCGCTGCGGCGGGCCGGCTTGCCGGAACGTCTGCTGGAGCAGGATCCGCTGACGCTGAGCGGCGGCCAGCAGCGCCGGCTCGCCCTAGCCTGCGCGCTCGTCGGCGGGCCGGAATGGCTGCTGCTCGACGAGCCGGCGGCCGGACTTGACGCCGAAGGACTCGAACGGCTGACGGAGCTGCTGCAGCGGCATCGGGCGAGCGGAGGCTCGGCGATCGTGTCGGCGCATAGCCTCGCCGCGCTGCTGCCGATAGCCGACAGCGTCGCCGTCATGGAAGACGGCAGGCTCAAGGAGCTGCTGCCCGCGCCGGAATATGCTCGCCGGCTGGCGGAGCGCGGGGATCGGTCCGCTCCGCCGCCGCTGCTTGCGGCGGCGCGCTTCGGCGCGGCGGCGGACGGCAGGCTCTGGCTCGAGCCGGAGGAGCTGGCGGAGCGGCTGGCGGCGGACGGCCCGGTCCGGACGGAGCTTGCCGCTGCGACCGGCATCGCCACCGCGCCCGGCATCGCCGCCGCGAGGACGACGGACGGCGTCCCGGCCGGCCAACCGTCCGCGCCGCGCCGGTCCGGGCCTGCGCCTGTCGCCGCCTCGGCGGAGACGCGCCTGCCGGACAGCGGCCTGCCCGATCCGCGCGCGTTGATCGCGTCGTATCTGCTGGTCGGCGCCGGCATCATGGCGCAAGACCGCTGGCCCGGCCTGCTGCTCGCGCTGGCTGGGGCGGCGCTGCTGGCGGTCGTCCAGCGCGAGCGCATCGGCCTTTATTTGCCGCTGGCGCGCGGCTATGCCGTCTTCGCGCTGACGCTGGCGGCCGTCGCGGGCATCCAGCTGTCGCCGCCAGCCTTCGATGCCGCGGCCGCGGCGCAGACGCTGTTCAAGCTGTCTCGCCTGTTCGCCGTCCTGCTGCTCGGCCTGCCGCTGCTCTCGCTGCTGCCGCCTTTCCGGCTGCAGCGGGCGGCGGACCAGCTGCTGCGGCCGCTTGTCCGGTTCGGCGTGCCGGTATCGCGGCTGACGCTGTCCATCTCGCTGCTGTTCCGCTTCCTGCCGCTGCTCGCCGGCGAGTGGCGCCGCTACAGCCGCATCGCCGCCGCCCGAGGCAAGCTCGCCGCTCGTCCAGGCAAGGTCCCGGCGGCAATGCTTTCCCGCATCGTGCTGCCATTTCTGCTGTCGCTCATCCGGCTCGGCGACGCGGTGGCCGACGCGCTCGAGGCGCGAGGCTTCGGGCATGGCGCCGCAGTCAAGACGTCGGCGTTCCGGCTGCGGCTCAAGCGCCTGGACGCAGGGCTGCTGCTCGCCGCCTCGGCGGCCTGGGGGCTGCTGCTGGCGCTGCGCTAGCGGCGGAACGCGGCTAACGTCGCCAAATCGCGGCGGCGCAGCAAAAAAAGATGTACACGCCGGTTCCGTTGGAAGATAATGTGGATGCGGCCGGGCGAGGCGACGTGAGCCAGTCCGGCGAGATCAACCGAAGAAGCGAAGGTGCATCAAGTGCAAGCAGAAGGACGGCCAGGAAGGGCCCGTCTGCTGAAATTCGGCATGGTCATGAGCCCGCGAGTCTGGCTCAACGCGAGGATCGACCTTGCGGCGACCTGCCTGTTCAGCTTGTTCAACGTCGTCATGAACCAGTTTTTCATCACCTTCGCGCTCAAGCAGGGGGCGAGCAACGCGGAGGCGGGCCTGCTCGCCGCCGCGCCGGCTGTCGGGCTCATCTTCTCCCCGCTGTGGGCGGCGCTGATCGAGCGCAGCGGCAAGCCGAAGCCCTATGTCGTCCTGCCCAATCTGGTCGGACGGCTGCTCATCCTGCTCCCGGCCCTGTTCCCGGATCCGCAGGTGTACGTGGCGACGGCGTTCGCCTTCCAGCTGCTGATGGGCATCCAGGCGCCGGCCTACGCGGCCTTCCTGCCCAAGGTCTATCCGCCCGACCTGCGCGGACGCCTGATGGGCTACGTGCGGATGGCCTCCGGCGTGCTCATGATTCCGATGTCCTATCTGGTCGGCGTCTGGGCGGAGGCATCCGGCCCGTCGGGCCCGCTCGCGGCGGCATCGCTCATGGGCGTCGCCTCGATCCTGCTGTTCCAGAAGATGAAGCTGCGCAAGGAGCCGCCGCGGCGGACGGCGCCGCCGCGCTTCAGCCCCCGCTCCCAGTGGGAGCTCGTCAAAAGCAACCGTCCGCTTGCCGCGTTTCTCGGAGCGACGATGTTCGCCGGCTTCGGCAACATGCTTGCGTATCCGCTTTACCAGATTTTCCAGGTGTCCTACCTCGGCCTGTCCAACACCGAGATCGGCCTGACGCGCGTCGCCTACTTCACGGCGCTGCTGCTCACCTATCTGGTGGCGGGGCGCATGCTGGACCGCTTCGACATCCGCTATACGCTGCTCGCCGGCATCGGCGCCTATGCGGTCGTGCCGATGCTGTACGGCCTTTGGGGCACCTACGAGGCGGTCATGCTCGGCAACTTCATCCAGGGCATGGGCGAGGCGATTTGGGACATCGGCATCCTGGCGTTCATTTTCCGACTTGCGCCTGGGCGCGAGGGAGCCGTCTTCTCGATCCACCTCATGCTGTTCGGCATCCGGGGCACGGTCGGGCCGCTGCTCAGCACCGGCCTTTCCGGCCATCTGACGCTGAGCTGGATGCTGCTGTTCGCCTCGGTTTGCGGCTGGATCGGCACGCTGCTGTTCGCCGGAGGCATGCTGCGCCGTGGACGAGGCGAGCCGGAGAGCGCAGGCTGAATCCGTGATGAGAGCGGCCGGAGTCCGGGCATCGACGCCCAGGCTCCGGCCGCCGCTTTTGTTTTTCATCCGGCAGCAGGCTGTCTGCCGCTCGCCCGGAGCGCATCCGGCGAAGCGGCGCGACGCGCCGGCATCCCGTCGGCCTCCGTTCGGAAGAAGCTTTTTCCAGCCGCCGCTCGTCATAGCAGAAAAGAGGCCGCCGGCATCCCGAGACCGCGGAGGAGGGCGGCGCTCGGGTCCAGGGGGAAAGGAGGCCGCCATGCCGTTCACATTCTCGCATCCGCTGTTCGCCGTTCCGCTGCGCCGGCTCGCGCCGAGCCTCAGCCTGTCCGGCCTGCTGCTCGGCAGCATGACGCCGGACATGGAGTATTTCGTCGCCATGGAGCCGTTCCGCTCCATCGGCCACTCGTGGCAAGGCTTCCTGCTGCTCGGCGTGCCGCTCAGCATCGCCGCCGCTGCCGCCTGGCGCTTCGTGCTCGCGCCGCTGCTGCCGAGGCTGCTGCCGGCCGCGCTGCGGCTCGACCGCTACGCGGCCGACCGGCTCGCCGAACGGCGCGATCCGCTGCTGACGCCGCGCGCGGCCGGCTGGTTCCTGCTGTCGCTTTATATCGGCTTCCTCAGCCATCTGCTCGTCGACGGGATGACGCATACGCATGGCTGGTTCGTGCTGTGGCAGTCCGACCTGATGCACGCGCGTCATGCCGGGCTGCCGCTGTATCGCTGGCTCCAGTACCTGTTCTCGCTGCTCGGCCTGCTCGCCGGAGCGTGCTGGCTCGCGGCGGACTACGCGCGCTGGCGACGCGCCTCCCGCGCGGCGCGCCCGGCGCGTCCGGCTGTCCGGCCGCTCGCCAAGCTCGGCGGCTGGACGCTCGCCGGAGCGTGCGGCCTGCTGCTGTTCGCGCCCAAGCTGCTGCTCGCCCCGTCGCCGGACAATCCCGTGCTCTGGCTGGTCGCCGCCTGCAGCTCGCTGCTGTTCGGACTGTTCGCCGCCGGGCTGCTGCTCCGTCCGGGCCGCATCCTGCGCAAGCTGGCCGGCGCCGCGCTCGTGCCGCTGCTCGCGGCGGGCTACAAGGCGGCGGCGATGGCGCGGGACATCGGCGGGCCGATGGCCGCATCCGACCTGCCGCTCTGGATCGGCTACGTGTGGTTGCTCTCGATCGCCTTCGTCGCGCTTTCTGCGGTGCCGTCCGGGCGCGCTGCCGCCGCCGGCGCGGGCGGTGCCCGTAGACGCTCGGAGAGCCGGTCCGGCCCCGCCGTTTGAAGGACCCTCCGAGGGTCCTTTTTTAGCGAAAAGGGACTTCTTCGGGGCGTCCCTCGGCGGCCGGGCGCGGGGCTCCCTAGCGCCAAATTCACCCGTGAGGGAGCCTTTTCGCGTCTGAGGGGCTCCCTAGCGCCAATCGTTATCGGCAGTTGGATCGGGACCGCGCGGTCAGGTCAGGGATGTTTTTGGCTCCGCAGCCGTCCAAGCCTGTTCCTCCGGCATCCATGATGAAACGGATGGAAATGGTTTATACTTTTGTAAGAATTGCGTCCGCAATCGTTTAGATCTGTCGGTTACACTGGTTATGGCGCAGCAGGACCGAAAGCTTCAGGGGGTGATCCGATGTCGATCCGCATCAGGCTGCTGCTGTCCTACATCGCGATGGCGGCCATTCCAGTCGTGCTGCTCGGCATCTTGACGATGTTCGTCATCTATCTGCTCGGCTACGAGGACATGCGCGACTTCTTCGAGAAGAACCGCGACAAGACGTACCGCCAGTCGGTGCAGCTCGGCGAGATGTGGTACGTGCTGAACCACGATGCGGACAAGCTGCTCGACGCGTCCTACGTCGCCGACATCGACGAGCGGCTCGAGACGGTCGGCAGCGGCTTCGTGCTGACGATCCCGGGCCGCGGACTGTACGTCTCGGGACTGGCGGAGGCGAGAAAGGATCCGCAAGCCTGGTTTTCGGACCGCAAGGGCCATTCCGTCGACATGACGGTCGGCGGCTTCTCGTACAGCGTATTCACGACCGGCTTCCGCTTCGGCGACGGAACCGCGTCGGAGGCGGCGCTCATCTTCCGCAAGGACGACATCCCGGTCATCTGGCAGCCGGTGAGCGGGCTCGGCCTGCTGCTGCTCGTCGGGCTCGTCAGCGTGTTCATGACGGTCGTCGTCTCGCGCAGCATCGTGCGGCCGCTGTCGACGCTGCGCGACGCCGCGCTGTCGCTCAAGGAGGGCAATCTCGAGCCGGTGCCGCTGCCCCGCTCGCGCAACGAGCTCGGCGAGGTCGGGACGGCGTTCGAGGAGATGCGGCAGCGCCTCAAGGATACGATCCAGCAGATGCAGCAGTACGAGGAGAACCGCAAGATGCTGCTGTCGCACATCTCGCATGACCTCAAGACGCCGATCACCGCGATCAAAGGCTACATCGAGGGCATCATGGACGGCGTCGCCAACACCCCGGAGAAGCAGGAGAAGTACATCCGCACCGTCTACGCCAAGGCGGACGGGATGGACCGGCTGATCGACGAGCTGTTCCTCTATTCCAAGCTCGACCTGCACAAGGAAGAGTTCCACTTCGCGCGGATGGACCTGCGGGCGTTCGTAGTCCACTATATGGAGGACCAGCACTTCGAGATGGAGAAGCGGGGCATCGCGCTGGCCGTGAAGGCCGGCGAGTCGCCGCTGCCTGTGCGGGCGGATGCGGAAAAGCTCAGCCGAGCGCTCGGCAACATGCTCGACAACAGCGCGAAGTACATGTCGATGCGAGGGCCGGATCGGAGCGATCCGCCTGCCGTATCGGCGACGCTGGAGGCGCGCGGCGGCTTCGCCCGCCTGACGGTCGAGGACAACGGGCCGGGCATCGAGGATGCCGCGCTGCCGCATCTGTTCGACCGCTTCTATCGGGCCGAGCTGTCCCGCAGCTCGGAAACCGGCGGCAGCGGCCTCGGCCTCGCGATCGTCCGCCAGATTGTGGAGGAGCACGGCGGCAAGATCGAGGCGGCCAATCGTCCGCATGGCGGAGCGGCGTTCGTCATCGAGCTGCCGCTCGCCGCGGACCGGGAAAAGGAGGCTCAGCCGTGAAGAAGATCCTCATCATCGAAGACGAGAGCTCCATCGCGGAGCTTCAGCGCGATTATCTCGAAAGCTACGGGTTCGCCGTCAGCATCGAGCATCGGGGCGACAGCGGGCTGGAGCGGGCGCTCAACGAGCGGTTCGACCTCATCGTGCTGGATGTCATGCTGCCGATGCTCGACGGCTTCGAGATCTGCCGGCGGATCCGTCAGGACAAGGAGGTCCCGATCCTGATGATCACCGCCCGCAAGGAGGATATCGACAAGATCCGGGGCCTCGGGCTCGGCGCGGACGACTACATGACCAAGCCGTTCAGTCCGGGGGAGATGGTCGCGCGCGTGAAGGCGCACTTGAGCCGCTACGACCGTCTGACCGGACAGTCCGGCGCCGTCCAGGAGCAGATCCGCGTGCGCGGGCTGCTCATCGACAAGGCGTCGCATCGCGTATTCGTCAACGGCGAGGAGAAGGGCCTCACGAACAAGGAGTTCGAGCTGATTCAGCTGCTCGCCTCCCATCCGGGCAAGGTATACAGCAAAGAGGAGCTGTTCGAGCGCATCTGGGGCTACGACTCGCTCGGCGACATCGCGACGGTGACGGTGCACATCCGCCGCCTGCGCGAGAAGCTGGAGGAGTCGCCGTCCGAGCCGAAGTATGTCGAGACCGTCTGGGGAGTCGGCTATCGGCTGCGCGGGTAGGGGGAGCATCGCGGCTGCGGCCGCGTTGACCATAGAGCAACGATATTTTTCGCTTGATAGAGAAAAGGAGTGGATGTCGGCTTGAAGAGCATCATCAATTTTTCCTTGAACAACAAGTTCGCGCTATGGATCATGACGATCATCGTCCTGTTCGGAGGCGTCTACGCCGGCACGAACATGAAGATGGAGACGCTGCCGGACATTACGGTGCCGATCGTCAGCGTGACGACCGTCTATCCGGGGGCTTCGCCCGAGGAGATCATGAACGAGGTCACCTTGCCGATCGAGCAGGCGACCCGCAATCTGGACGGCGTCAAGGACGTCATGTCCACCTCGATGGAGAACGCCTCGTCGATCATCATCGAG
Source organism: Paenibacillus sp. FSL W8-1187 (assembly GCF_037965485.1). Classification (NCBI taxonomy): domain Bacteria; kingdom Bacillati; phylum Bacillota; class Bacilli; order Caryophanales; family Paenibacillaceae; genus Paenibacillus; species Paenibacillus sp. FSL W8-1187. The sequence goes on along the minus strand of NZ_CP150181.1, from coordinate 3,018,086 downwards.
TACGACTACAGCAAGGATATGGACAAAGCCCAGGACGAGGTGCGCAAGGCGCTGGACGGGCTCGACTTCAAGGAGGGCATCCAGGATCCGGGCGTGTCGCGGATCAGCCTGAACGCCTTCCCGGTGCTGTCGCTCAGCATCTCCAGCGACTCGCAGGATCTGGTCGCGCTGACCAAGACGGTCGAGGACGAGATCCTGCCGGAGCTGAAGTCCGTGGAGGGCGTCGCGTCCGTGCAGATTTCCGGCCAGAACGTGACCGAGGCGGAGCTCAGCTATAAGGCCGAGGAGCTGGCCAAGTACGGCCTGACCCCGGAATCGGTGCAAAATGCGATCAAGGCGGCCGCCGTCAGCGTGCCGCTCGGCATCTTCCCGTTCGGCGACGCCGAGAAATCGGTCGTCGTCGACGGCCGCGTGCTGACCGAGCAGGATCTGCTGAACGTCGAGATCCCGCTGCTGCCGTCCGCCGCAGGCGGAGCCGGAGCTGCCGGCGCGGGTGCCGGCGCGGGCCAAGGCGGCGCAGCGCCAGGCGGTGCCGGCGCAGAGGCTGGCGCAGGCCAAGGCGGCGCAGCCGGAGCAGCTGGCGGAGCGGCGGCAGGCGGCGTCAAGCTGCCGACCGTCAAGCTGAGCCAGGTCGCCGACGTGACCGTGCTCGATAAGGCGGAATCCATTTCCCGCACGAACGGGAAGGACGCGATCGGCGTCTCGATCGTCAAGGCGGCCGACGCCAACACGGTCGACGTCTCCGACGCCGTATCGGAGCGCATGGCCGAGCTGGCCGGCAGCCATGAGGGGCTCAGCTCCACGGTGACGCTCGACCAGGGCAAGCCGATCAAGGAGTCCGTCGAGACGATGCTGTCCAAGGCGGTGCTCGGCGCGGCGTTCGCGGTGCTCATCATCCTCATCTTCCTGCGCGACCTGCGCTCGACGATCATCGCGGTCGTCTCGATCCCGCTGTCGCTGCTGATCGCGGTGCTCGTCCTGCAGGAGATGGACATCACGCTCAACATCATGACGCTCGGCGCGATGACCGTCGCGATCGGGCGGGTCGTCGACGACTCGATCGTCGTCATCGAGAACATCTACCGGCGCATGGCGATGTCCGGCGAGAAGCTGACGGGCAAATCGCTCATCCTCGAGTCGACGCGCGAGATGTTCGTGCCGATCCTCGCCTCGACCATCGTGACGATCGCGGTGTTCCTGCCGCTCGGCCTCGTCACGGGCCCGATCGGCGAGATCTTCCTGCCGTTCGCGCTGACGATCGTCTTCGCGCTGCTCGCCTCGCTGCTCGTCGCGATCACGATCGTGCCGATGCTCGCCCACATGATGTTCCGCAAGGGACTCAAGGGCACGAAGCACGAGGACAAGCCGAGCCGCTTGGCGAACAGCTACAAGCGCCTGCTCAACTGGACGCTCGACCACAAGGGCATCAGCTTCGGAGCGGCGACGCTGCTGCTCGTCGGCAGCCTGTTCCTGTTCCCGCTCATCGGCGTCAGCTTCATCCCGAATACGGGCGACAACTCCATGATCGTCACGTACAACCCGGCGCCGGGCGAGAAGCTGGAGGACGTGGAGAAATACGCGCTGGACGCGGAGAAAAAGCTGCTGGAGCGCGAAGGCGTGGAGATCGTGCAATACTCCATCGGCGGCGGCAACCCGCTGAATCCGGGCGCTTCCAAGCAGGCGCTGTTCAACCTCCGGTACAGCTCCGACTACAAGGAGTTCGACGCCGAGAAGGAGCGCGTCGTCGAGCTGCTGCAGGAAAGCGGCAGCAAGGGCGAATGGAAGCAGCAGGACTTCACTGGCGGCGGCCTCGGCGGCAGCAGCCTGACCGTCACCGCCTTCGGGCCGGACATGGCGGCGCTGGAGCCGGTCGTATCCGACCTCAAGCAGAAGCTGGACGGCATCGAGCATCTGACCAACCTCGATACGAGCCTGTCGGAGACATATGAGCAGTACCGCATCGTCGCCGATAAGAAAAAGCTCAGCGAGAACGCGCTCAGCGCCGGCCAGCTGGCGATGGCGCTCAGCCCGGTCCGCGAGCGTCCGCTCGTGACGACGATCGAGAAAGACGGCAGCAATCTGAACGTCTACCTCAAGACCGAGGAGCGGACGTACGCGGACAAGGCCGCGCTGGAGAACACGCCGATCGTCACGCCGCTCGGCACGACGGTCAAGCTGTCCGACGTCGCGACGATCGAGGAAGGCACGTCGCCGAACACGATCACCCGCAAAGGCGACCGCGTCTACGCCGACGTGACGGCCGACGTGACGTCGAGCGACATCAGCAAGGCGTCGCGCGACGTGCAGGCGGTCATCGACGGCCTGCAGCTGCCGGCGAACGTCGACGTCGAGATGGGCGGCGTGACCGAGGACATCAACGAGTCGTTCCGCCAGCTCGGCCTGGCGATCCTCGTCGCGATCGCGGTCGTCTACCTCGTGCTCGTCATCACGTTCGGCGGCGCGCTGACGCCGCTCACGATCCTGTTCTCGCTGCCGTTCACCGTCATCGGCGCGCTGGTCGGCCTGCTGATCGCCGGCGAGACGGTCAGCGTCACCGCGCTCATCGGCATGCTCATGCTGATCGGGATCGTCGTCACGAACGCGATCGTGCTCATCGACCGCGTCATCCACATGGAGCGTGACGGGCTGAGCGTGCGCGAGGCGCTGCTCGAGGCGGCAGGCACGCGCCTGCGTCCGATCCTGATGACCGCGCTCGCCACGGTCGGCGCGCTGCTGCCGCTGGCGTTCGGCTTCGAGTCGGGAGCGCTCATCTCCAAAGGACTCGGCGTGACCGTCATCGGCGGCCTCATCAGCTCGACGCTGCTGACGCTCATCATCGTGCCGGTCGTGTACGAGTTCCTGAACCGCCGCCGCGCCAAGCGGCAGCGCGATGGCGTCGCCGCCTCTCCGGCTGCGGAATGACGGCTCCCGCATCCCGCCCTCTTGGGCAGGATGCGCGGATCCGCCGCGACAGCGAGCATCCTGCCCTCATCGGGCAGGATGCTTTTTCTTTTCACGGGAAAAGCTAGGGAAAACGAAAGGAGGCGGGCGCATGAAAGCGATCCTGACAGGACTGGCGGTCGGAACGGGGCTGCTGGCCGCCGTTGCGGGCAGCGCCTGCGCGGCGGGGGCGTCAGCGGAGGGGCCGGCAGGGGGAGCGGTCCCGGCGCTTGTCGCAGCGGCGCCTTCGCATGCGGCTCCTGCCTATGCGAGATGGGGCAGGCTCGCGGTCGAGCAGACGATGAAGAAGTATGGAGCCGGCATCCGGGACTACCGCTACGAAGGAGCCTTTCCGGGCCAAAGCGGCTCGGTGGAGCATCGCTTCAAGCTCGTGCTCGAGCCGAAGTCCGGCGTGCCGGCGGCGGTCGTCTGCCGCGTGCGGGTTGAAGAGGGCCGGCTGCTGGAGGTAGAATGGACGGAGAGCGCTCCGTGAGGAGCGCCGGGCAGCCGATATCCAATGAGGAGGAAGCGATATGCTGATTACGACGACGCCGTCCGTAGAGGGCCGGCCGATCCGCGAGTATGTGGGCATCGTGAACGGAGAGGCGATCATGGGAGCGAACGTGGTGAGGGACTTCCTCGCTTCGATCACGGATGTGGTAGGCGGCCGCTCCGGCGCTTACGAGGGCAAGCTGAAGCAGGCGCGCGACATCGCCATCGAGGAGATGCGCCAGCAGGCGTCGAGCCTCGGCGCCAACGCGATCGTCGGCGTCGATCTCGACTACGAGGTCGTGCGCGACGGCATGCTGATGGTCACCTGCAGCGGCACGGCGGTCCGCCTCTGATGGACTTCCTCTACCGGATCGCCGAAGAGAAGATTCGCGAGGCGATGGAGAGAGGGGAATTCGAAGGGCTGGCAGGCAAAGGCAGGCCGCTCGAGCTCGACGATCTGGCGCATGTGCCGGAGGAGCTGCGAGCCGGCTACCGCATGCTCAAAAATGCGGGCATGGTGCCCGAGGAGGTGCAGCTCTCGCGCGACATCGCCAGCCTGAACGGCTTGCTGGCGCTATGCCGCGACGAGGAGGAGCGCCGCAGCCTCGGCCAGCAGCTGTCGCTCAAGCGGATGCGGCTGCAGGCGCTGTCCGGCTCCCGCGGCTGGGACCACTTGGCCGCGCATGCGGAGTATGGAGCTAAAATCAGGGAGAAGCTGGAAGGGGAATCGGAGCAGTGAGCAAGGTGCAGACGACAGAGGAGCTGCTGAAGCGGCTCGAGCAAGGCGAAGCGATCAATCTCGTGGACGTGCGCGAGGACGAGGAATGGGAGGACGGGCATATCGCCGAGGCGCGCCATGTCGCGCTTTCGCGCCTGCAGGAGAGCATGGACGAGCTCCGTCCGGAGGACGGCACGATCTGGCTCATCTGCCGCAGCGGCGCGCGCAGCGGACGCGCCTGCGACTATCTGAACGCGATCGGCTACGACGCGGTCAACGTCGAGGGCGGCATGCTGTCCTGGCCGGGGGAGATCGTGACCGGGCGCTAGGATGGGGATCGTTGAAGTGAAAAAGGGACGCAGGCGGAATTTTCCGCCTGCGTCCCTTTACGTTTTTATGCCGCGCTGCGCGGCGGCTTCCATGGCTTCAAGCGAAGGAGGAACTTCCCGTGCCTTCGTCCAGCGTGACCCGGTTGCGTCCGGCATCCTTGGAGCGGTAAAGCGCCCGGTCGGCGCGCCCGATCAGCTCGGCGGCCTCGGCCGTCGCCCCGGAGCCTTCGCCGGAATCCGGCGATGCCGCTCCCGCAGCCGAGTCCCGGGCGGCGCCGGACTTGCCTGCGGCAGCGGCTCCGGCGGCGGACGCGGCGGCGGCTGGCCGCGTCTCTTCCCGAGGCTGGCCCGTCTCGATCGACGCGACGCCGATGCTGAGCGTCACGCTGGGGGCGACTCGCGACTGCTCATGGAGCATCGCGGCCTCCTCGATGGCCCGCCGGATCGCTTCGGCGGCCTGCACCGCGTCATGGCTGCCGGAGCCGGGCAGCAGCACGGCGAATTCCTCGCCGCCGTAACGGGCCGCGGAAGCCGGGCCCGGGGCGATCCGATCCTCGATGAGCCGCGCGGTCTGCTTGAGGATGCGGTCCCCTTGCTGATGGCCGTAATGGTCGTTGTACGCCTTGAAAAAGTCGATGTCCAGCAGCAGCAGGCTGAACGGGGCGCCGGTGCGGCGCGACTCGGTCAGGTGGCGGGCGAGCAGCTCGTCGAAGCGGCGGCGGTTGGCGATGCCGGTCAGGCCGTCGAGCTGCGACAGCCGGCTCAGCTCGTCGTTGAGCGCATGCAGCTCCTCCTGCGTCTGCAGCAGATCCTCCTGATGCCGGGCAAGCCGGACGTAGAGCCGGTTCACCTCATAGATGATCGCGCAGATGATGGCGAAGGCGGAGACGAGCGAGTTGACCCGCGCGAGATACCAGCCGAGCGAGTAGCGGGCGCCGGCGAATACCGTGAGCGTGATGTCGAGCATGAAGGCGAGCATCGCGACGGTCAGCCACAGGTTCAGCACGGTGCGGCCGCGCTGCAGCGTCCAGAGCAGGACGAGCGCGATGGCGCTGAACAGCCAGATGACCGGTCCGATCCCTTGGCTGAGCAGCGGCGTGAACCTGCTCTCGTCGAGCAGGATCGGCAGATGGTCATGGGCGAGCAGCGCGACGAGCGTCAGCGCCGTCACGAGCGCGATCGATGCCGCTCCTGCCAGCAGGGCGAGGGGCATGCTGCCCCTGCCTGGCGGGCGGCCGCGCTCGAAGCGGGCGACGGCCAGATAGGCGATGAGGCCGATCGGGAATCCGGCATGCCAGAGCGTCCAGAGCCAGACGGAAGTTTGCGGCCCGGCTCCGAACAGGCCATTCTCGCTGAAGACGCCGGGAAACGTCAGGATATGCGGCACGATGATGAGGCCGCTGTACAGATACGTCGCGGCGAGGACGAGCGTCGCCCGGCTGCCGGCGGCGCGGTACTGGCTGAACAGCAGATGCGCCGTCAGCAGGTCGGCGAAGATGAACCAGGCGATGAACGCCGGCAGGAAAGGCTGGATCGTGCCGATCGGATGCTGCCCGAAGGGCAGCGCGGCGATGGAGATGGCGGCGAGCAGCGCGGCAGAGACGGCTGCGGCTGTCCGCTGCTTGGCGCTGGAGGGGAGCTGCAGCAGCTGGGTCGTCATTCGGTCGGTCATGTAGAGGAAAGCTCCTTCTTGTTGTCCTAGTGGCGCTTGGCTGCGCCTTCTCCCCTATATCGGCAGGAAGGACGAAATGTTGCTCCTTCGGGAGAGGCCGCGGGCAACTTTTGCGCTGCATCCGCATAATTCGGCCCGATGGCGCCATAGAGTAGGGTAAGCGATTCTATGAATCTAGGGAAGGCTGCGAGAGTCTGAGGCCAGGCCGTGCGGCGAAGGGAGAGGCTGGAGATGGAAGGAAACAAGGGAACGGCTCTCGATCTGGGCATCCAGGGGATGAGCTGCTCGGCATGCGCGGTCCGCATCGAGAAATCGCTCGGCAAGCTCGGCGGCGTGCAGGAGGCTGCGGTCAGCTATGCCTCCCGCCGGGCCTGGATCCGCTATGCTCCGGACGAGCTCGAGGCGGAGGCGATCAAGGAGCGGATCCGCCGGCTCGGCTTCGGCGTCTCGGATCCGGGCGACCGGAGCGCCGAGTACGCCGCGATGCGGACGCTGCGCTTGCGGCTGCTCGTCTCGGCGCTGCTGACGCTGCCGCTGCTGTGGGCGATGGCCGGGCATTACGCGGCCCTTTCCTTCCTCCCGCTGCCGGATTTCATCCGCAGCGGCTGGGTGCAGCTCGGGCTGGCGACGGCGATCCAGTTCGGCGTCGGCCTGCCTTTCTACCAGAATGCCTGGAGCGCGCTGCGGGCCGGCAGCGCCAACATGGACGTGCTCGTCGCGCTCGGGACGTCCGCCGCCTATCTGTACAGCCACTATGTCGTGTTCGCCCATGCCTCCTCCTCGGGCGCGCATCCGGACGGCATGCTCCCGCTGTACTTCGATACCGGAGCGGTCGTCATCACGGCCGTGCTGCTCGGCAAGTACATGGAATCCCGCTCGGCGGCGCGGGCGCTGCGGGAGAGCGACGGCTACGCCAAGCTCAAGGCGGAGGAGATCACCGTGCTGCGGGCCGAGGAGGCGCGGCGGGTGCCGGCATCGAGCGTCCGCGACGGAGATATCGTGCTCGTCGCGCCGGGCGGCCTCGTGCCGGTGGACGGGCTGGTGACGGGAGGGCAGTCGGAGGTCGACGAATCGCTGCTGACGGGCGAAAGCCGCGCCGTCTCCAAGCGTCCCGGCAGCCGCGTCTGGGCGGGCACGACGAACCGCGGCGATACGCTGCGCATCCGCACCGAGACGACCGGCGAAGGCACGCTGCTGAGCCGGATCGACGCGCTGCTGCGCCAGGCGCAGGCGTCCAAGACCGGCATCCAGCGCAAGGTGGACCGCATATCCGCTCGGTTCGTGCCGCTCATGCTGCTCGCATCCGCCTTGACCTACGCCGCCTGGGCGCTCTGGCTCGCTCCGGGAGACGGCTCGCAGGCGGCGCTGAGCGCGCTGGCGGTGCTGCTCGTCGCCTGTCCGTGCGCGCTCGGGCTGGCGACGCCGATCTCGCTCGTCATCGCCTCCGGCAAGCTGGCGCGCCGCGGCGTCATCGTCAAGGAGGCTTCGGCGCTGGAAAGCTTGGCCAAGGTGGAGGTCGTGCTGCTGGACAAGACGGGCACGCTGACCGAAGGCAGGCCTTGCGTCGCCGGCATGCAGCCCGCGCCGGGCTGGAGCGCTGCCGCCGTGCTGAAGCTGGCCGCCGCCGCCGAAGCGGAGTCGCCGCATCCGTATGCGGCGGCCGTCCGCGAGGAGGCGAGGCGCCGCGGGCTCGTGCCGCCTGCCGCCGACAACCGGATCGAGTGGACGGGCTACGGCGTAGCCGCGGACTGCGTGGAGGGGCGGGTCGCCGTCGGCGGCAGGCAGCTGGCCCAGCAGGAGCGCTGGAGCGGCATGAAGCGGGCGGAGGACTTCGCGGCGATCCGCGAGGCGCAGGGCGAGACGGTGCTGTTCGTCGCGCTCGGCCGCGACTGCATCGGCGCGCTCGCGCTCGGCGACCGGCTCAAGCGGGAGTCGCCGGAGGCGGTGCAGGCGCTGCGGATGGCCGGGCTGGACGTCTGGCTGGCGACCGGCGACAGCGCCGGACCGGCAGCCGCCGCGGCGCGGGAGGCGGGCATCGTCCGCTGGAAGGCCGGCATGCTGCCGGAAGACAAGCTGCAGCAGATCCGCGCGCTGCAGCGCCAAGGGCGCGTCGTCGCGATGGCCGGCGACGGCTGGAACGACGCGCCGGCGCTCGCGGCGGCCGATGCCGGCTTCGCGATGGCCGGCGGCACCGACGCCGCGCTGGATGCCGGCCATGTCGCGCTGCTGCGGCCGAGCCTGACGGGCATCCACGGCGCGATCGCGGCGAGCCGGCTGACGATGCGCAACATCAAGCAGAATCTCGGCTTTGCTTTCCTCTACAATGTCGTCATGGTGCCCGTCGCCGCCTGCGGCCTGCTGGAGCCGTGGATGGCCGGAGCGGCGATGGCGCTCAGCTCGGTCACTGTCGTGGGCAACGCGCTGCGGCTGTCCGGACGCCTAGCGCGCGAGCTCCGCTAGGACGCGGGCCGCGCGCCAGGCTGCGGCAGAGGCTGCGGCAGGCAGGAATCCGCTTTCAACGTGCAGAAGGAGATAGCGGAGCAGCCGGCAAGCGGGCGAGGGCAAGCCCGCTTGCCGCAGCGAAGAGGAGGCGTTCGGAAGTGATGATGTTCACGGACCTGGACCGGGGCAGGCCTTTCGCCAAGGATCCTGCGGTCGTCAAGCATGGCGGAAGATATCTTCTCTACTACTCGATCGGGCCGCAAGCCGGCACGGACGATGCCGGAGCGTGGGGAATCGGCATCGCGGCCAGCGAGGATCGGGTCAGCTGGAGCAAGCTCGGCGAAGTGCCGCTGGAGCAGCAGTGCGAGCGGAACGGAATCTGCGCGCCCGGGGCGGTCGTGCTGGACGGGAGGATCCATCTGTTCTATCAGACGTACGGCAACGGGCCGCTCGACGCGATCTGCCACGCGGTGTCGGAGGACGGCATCCGCTTCGAGAAGAACGGCTCGAACCCGGTGTTCCGCCCGACAGGGCAGTGGAACAACGGCAGGGCGATCGACGCGGAGGCGATTCCGTTTCGGGGCAAGCTGCTGCTGTACTTCGCCACCCGCGATCCGCAAGGCAGGATCCAGCTGCAAGGAGTCGCCGCCGCGGAGCTGGATTCCGGATTCGGCCGGGAAGCCTGGACGCAGGCCTGCGACGCTCCGATCCTCCGGCCGGAGCTTCCCTGGGAGGAGGAATGCATCGAGGCGGCTGCGGTCTGCGAGCGCGACGGCAGGCTGTACATGTTCTACGGCGGCGCCTACAACAACCGCCCGCAGCAGATCGGCTGCGCGGTCAGCGACGACGGCATCTGCTGGACGCGGCTTTTCGACGAGCCGTTCCTGCCGAACGGGGAGCCCGGCAGCTGGAACTCGAGCGAGTCCGGACATCCGTTCCTGTTCACGGACGAAGACGGGCGGACGTACTTGTATTATCAGGGGAATGGCGACATGGGGCGCTCCTGGTACTTGTCGATGACCGAGATCGGCTGGCGGGACGGACTGCCTTTCCTGATCTCGGGCTAGACGAGGCTCGGCTTTTACGGCGCGACTGCGGGCAGGTCGAGCGCGGCCAGAGGGGCCTAGATGGCGAAAACAGGCGTTTTGCGGGCGGCCAAGAGGGCCGCCGCCGCAAAACGCCTGTTGGGCTTGGCTAGGGCGTGTTTGCAAACACGCCCAGGGCATCTATCACCGCCTTTTTGCCCCCTGCTTTGCCACGCAGACTCGACGTACTCCAGGTACGCCTTCGCCTACGTTCCTCGCAGGGACCAAAAATTCGGATCTATCGGCTTCCTTCGGAGTAGTCAAACACGCTCTAGGCCAGCATCGAGAGAGGCGGCTGGTCCGCCTCAAGCCCCTCAAGCGCCCCAAGCTCCGCATGCGCCTCATTCGCCGAGCATGCCGCGCAGCTCCTCCTCGCGCACGACGACCGGCTCGAGCGGCAGAGGCCGCTCCCGCGCCGCCTCGATCAGCTCGCTCGGCATGACCGGCTCGGCCCGCTCGAGCAGGCCGCTCCAGCGGGCGAGCAGGCCGACGACGCGCTCGGGCCGCACGCCGGCCTCGCGCAGCGCCTGCAGCGAGATGCCGCCGTGGCGCTTGGCAAGCCGTTTGCCGTCCGGCCCCATGAGCAGCGGCACATGCGCGTAGCGCGGCGCCGCATGGCCGAGCGCCTCGAGCAGCAGCAGCTGGCGCGGCGTCGAGTCGAGCAGATCGCTGCCGCGCAGCACATGAGTGACGCCCATGGCGGCATCGTCGACGGCGACCGCGAGCTGGTAGCTGAAGATGCCGTCCGCCCGCCGCACGACGAAGTCGCCTCCCGCTCCGGGCGCCGTCTCTTGCGGCCCGGCGACTTCGTCGTCGAAGCGGACGATCCGCTCCGGCGGCACGGCGAACCGCAGCGACGGCTGCTTGCGCCGCGCGCGCTCCTGCCGCTCCTCCTCGCTCAGGCAGCGGCAGGTGCCGGGATAGGCCGGCCCTTCCGAGGCCAGGCCATGGGGCGCGCTCGCGACGGCGGCCAGCTCGGCGCGGCTGCAATAGCACGGGTACAGCAGCCCCTGCGCGCGCAGCCGCTCCAGCGCTTCTTCGTAAAGAGGGAGCCGCTCGCTCTGCGTGTACGGTCCGCGCGGGCCGCCGCTGTCTGGCCCCTCGTCCCAGTCGAGTCCGAGCCAGCGCAGGTCGCGCAGCGCCGCCTCGGCGTAGTCGGGCCGCGAGCGCGGGCCGTCGATGTCCTCCATGCGGAGCAGGAACGAGCCGCCGAGGCGGCGGATCTGGAGCCAGGCGAGCAAGGCGGTGCGGGCGTTGCCGAGATGCATGAGCCCCGACGGAGTCGGAGCGAAGCGGCCGGCGGTCATCGGTTGTCCCTCCTCGCGGCGGAAGCCTGCGGCTCCCGCGAATTCAACTTCGGGCTTGGGCGCGCCCGGTCTGACTGGTATGATAGCATGAGAGATTGCGGGCTGCAATTCGAGAGGAGAGGACGACGATGGACGACAGGACGACAGATCGCGGCCATGGAGCCGCCGGGCCGGACGGGCCGGACGCGTCGGACGCGACGGTCGCGGAGCGCGTCCGCGAGCTTGGACGGCGGCTGGACGAGGCGCTGGAGGCGGAATCGGAGCAGCGCGTGCTGGAGCGCAGCCGCGAGCGGCTCGATCGCGAGATCTGGCAGCTGGAGCGGCGGCAGGCGGAGCGTCTGGTGCGGCACGGCAAGGAAGCGGCGGACGTCGAGCGCCTGTCGCAGCGCAGCTGGAGCTCGATCTGGCTGCGGCTCAGCGGAGGCTTGGAGGAGCAGCTGGAGCTGGAGCAGCTGGAAGCCGAGCGGGCGGCCGCCGAGGTCAAGGAGGGCGAGGCGGAGCTGCAGGAGCTGCGCGAGATGCTGGCGCGGACGAGCGTCCGGCTCGGAGAGCTCGCTCCTGCGGCGGGCGGCAGCGAGGCGATCCGCAGCGAGCGGGAGCGGCTCGTCTTGAGCGCGTTCCCCGCCGTCGCCGCCGGCGTGCGGGAAGTCGACGGCCAGCTCCGCGCCAGGCAGGCGCTGCTCGCGGAGCTGCGCGAGGCGATTCATGCGGCGGGCGCGCTCGTCTCGCAGCTGGAGCGCGCGGTGGACCGGCTGGAGTCGGCGGCCGCCTGGGGCACGTACGACATGCTCGGCGGCGGCGTGATCGCGACAGCGGCCAAGCATGGCCGGCTCGACGAGGCGCAGGAGGCGCTGGTCGGCGCGCGCTCGGCGGCGCGGCGGCTGCACAAGGAGCTGGCCGATGTCGGCGAGGCCGCCTCGTTCGACATCGCGATCAGCGACGGAGCCCGGCTCGGCGATTATTTGCTGGACGGGCTGTTCATGGACTGGCATGTCCAGGGCAAGATCAACGGCGCGAGGGATAGCAACGAACGCCTGCTGGGCGAGGCTCGCCAGCTTCGGCGGCGGCTGGAGACGGAAGCGGGCAAGGCCGAGCGGGAGCTGGCGGCGCTGCGCGCCCGCCGCGCGTCCCTGCTGGATTCGGCGGGATGACGGACCGGAGGCCGTCCTCCCCAAGCGATGATTTAGGAAGCGAATCAATAGAATGGAGCTGCGAGCATGCTGCGCATCATGGCGATGGATTCAACCGGCCGACTCCGCAAGGATGTCGGGCTGGACGAGCTTAAAACGATGGACCCGGTCTGGTACTGGGCCGATATCGGACAGCCGGAAGAGGCCGAGATCCGGCTGCTGGACGAGTATTTCCATTTTCACCCGCTGGCCATCGAGGACTGCCTGCATCTGCTGCAGCGGCCGAAGGTCGACCATTACGAGGACGTCCATTTCTTCGTCCTGCATGCGCTGGAGGCGGAGACGCTTCAGGTGCAGGAAGTGAACCTGTTCCTCGGCCCGAACTTCGCGGTGACGTTCCGCTTCGCCGCCTGCGCCGAGATCGACGCGGCCTGGCAGGCGGCGGCCGTGCATCCCAAGCATCCCCGCAGCGGCCATCTGGCCGTCGCGCACGCGGTCATGGACCGGCTCGTGGACCGGTATTTCCCGTCGATCTACGAGCTGGAGGATCAGCTGCTCGACGCCGATCCCGGCAGCCGCGGCTATTCCGACCGGACCGGCATCGACGGGGTGTTCGCGATTCGCAGCAAGCTGCTGCGCCTGCGCAAGACGATCGTGCCGATGCGCGACCTGCTGTACCGGATGACGACGATCGAGGCGATTCCCGGGCTGAAGGAGTTCCGGGCCTTTTTCCACGACATCTACGACCATCTGCTCAAGCAGGCGGAGACGCTGGAGGCATGCCGGGACATGACCGCGGACATGCGGGACAGCTACATGAGCTACAGCTCCAACCGGATGAACGGCATCATGAAGACGCTCACCGTCATCACGACGATCTTCATGCCGCTGACGTTCCTCGCGGGCATCTACGGCATGAACTTCATCCATATGCCCGAGCTCGAGTGGCGCTACGGCTACTTCGGCGTGCTGGCGGGCATGGGGCTGATCGCGTCGGGCATGTTCGCCTGGTTCAAGCGCAAGGGGTGGTTCGACTGAGCGGAGCGGGCAAGCCTACGGAAAGAGGTGGGACGATGGAAGGATCAGGCAGGCTGCCGGTCGACGAGATCCTGCCGGGACTGCTGGACGCGCTGGAAACGCAGGGCCGGGCCGTGCTCGTCGCGCAGCCCGGCGCGGGCAAGACGACGCGCGTGCCGCTCGCGCTGCTCGGCGCAGGCTGGCTTGGCGGGCGCAAGGTGCTCATGCTCGAGCCGCGGCGGCTCGCCGCGCGCTCGGCGGCGGCGTACATGGCCCGGCAGCTCGGCGAGGAGCCGGGAGGCACGGTCGGCTATCGCGTGCGGCTCGACACCAAGGTCGGGCCGCGCACGCGCGTCGAGGTCGTCACGGAGGGCATCCTGACGCGGCTGCTTCAGGAGGACCCGGCGCTGGAGGCGTACGGAGCGGTGCTGTTCGACGAATTCCACGAGCGGCATCTGCACAGCGACCTCGGCCTGGCGCTTTGCCTGCAGTCCGCGGCGCTGCTGCGCGAGGACCTGCGGCTCGTCGTCATGTCGGCGACGCTGGACGCCGGCCGCGTGGCGGAGCTGCTCGGCGGAGCGCCGGTGCTGGCGAGCGAGGGGCGCCAATATCCGGTGGAGACGCGCCATCGGCCTCGGCCCGCGGGCTCGCGGCTGGAGCAGGCGGCGGCCGCGGCGGCGCTCGAGGCTCTGCGCGAGCAGGAAGGCGACGTGCTCGTGTTTTTGCCGGGCATCGCGGATATCCGGCGGACGGAGTCCGAGCTGCGGCGGGTCGGACTGCCGGCTGGCGTCGACGCGCGCCAGCTGCACGGCGGCATGCCGCTGCAGGCGCAGGACGAGGCGGTCGCCGCCTGCGCGCCCGGCAGGCGCAAAATCGTGCTCGCGACGTCGATCGCGGAGTCGAGCCTGACGGTCGCCGGAGTGCGGGCCGTCGTCGACGCCGGGCTGATGCGGGTGCCGCGCTTCTCGCCGCGCACCGGCATGACGCGGCTCGAGACGGTGCCGGTGTCGCAGGCGTCCGCCGACCAGCGGCGCGGACGCGCGGGGCGCACCGCGCCGGGCCGCTGCTGGCGGCTGTGGAGCGAGGAGGCGCATCGGCTGCTGCCGGCCTACGGCACGCCGGAGCTGCTGGAGGCGGATCTCGCGCCGCTCGCGCTGGAGCTGGCGGCGTGGGGAACGGCCGATCCGGCGGAGCTGGACTGGCTGGACGCGCCGCCGTCCGGCGCGTACGAGCAGGCCTGCTCGCTGCTGGAGCGGCTCGGCGCGCTCACGGCGGAGCGGCGCATTACGCCGCACGGCCGGCGCATGGCCGCGCTCGGCGGGCATCCGCGGCTCGCGCATATGGCGCTGGAGGCGGAGCGGCTCGGCTGGAGCGAGGCCGCCTGCGAGCTGGCGGCGCTGCTCGGCGAGCGCGATCTGCTGCGCGGCGAGCGCAGCGCCGACCTGCGGCTGCGCGTCGAGGCGCTGCGCGCCGCCGGCCGCGGCGGCGGGAGCGGCGGCGATCCGGCGCTGGCCGCCGCCGCTGCGCGCATCGCGGCGGAAGCGCGCCAGTGGCGCCGCTCGCTGGAGGCGATGCGCCGGGACGGCTCGGCGGCGGAGCGGCGAGCGGCTGCTTCGGCGCCGGGCGCGGACAGGCGAAGGGCCGCTCCGGCGGCCGGAACGGAGCGGACGCCGGGCGGCGAAGCCGGGCGGACGGCAGGCGAGGCTTCGCCGCGCGGCAGCTCCATGCCGTCTGCCGCGCGCGGGGCGGAGCAGCCGGACATCGGACTGCTGCTCGCGCTCGCCTATCCCGACCGGATCGCGCAGCGGCGCCCGGACGGACGCTATGTGCTGGCGATCGGCCGCGGAGCGGCGCTGGCGAATGTCCAGCCGATCTCCTCGTCCGCCTATCTCGTCGCCGCCGATCTCGACGATGCCGGGACGGAAAGCCGGATCGATCTGGCCGCTCCGGTCGAGCTCGCGGCGCTGGAGGCGCTGCTGCCGGAGCTGTTCGAGCCGGAGCAGACCGTCGAATGGGATGCCGCCGCGCAAGCGGTGCGCAGCCGCAGACAGACCCGGCTCGGCGCGATTGTCGTGCGCGAGGCGCAGCTGGACCGTCCGGATCCGGAGCGGGTGACGGCGGCGCTGCTTCAGGGCATCCGCAGCGAAGGCTTGCGGCTGCTGCCGTGGACGCGCCAGACGCGCCAGCTGCAGGCGCGCATGCAGCTCATGCATGCGGTGCGGCCCGACTGGCCGGACGCGTCCGACGAAGTACTGCTCGCGACGCTGGAGGACTGGCTGGCGCCGCATGCCGCCGGCATTCGCAGCGCCTCCGGCTTGCAAAAGCTGCCGCTGGCCGAGGCGCTCGACTCGCGTCTCGGCTGGGAGCGGCGCAGGCAGCTCGACTCGTATGCGCCGACGCATTTGACGGTGCCGAGCGGCTCGCGCGTTCCGGTCGATTACAGCGATCCGCAGGCGCCTTTCCTCGCGGTGCGGCTGCAGGAGCTGTTCGGAATGAAGGAGACGCCGCGCGTCGGCGGCGGCCGGCTCCCGGTCGTGCTGCATCTGCTGTCGCCGGCGCAGCGCCCGGTGCAGGTGACGCGCGACCTCGAAAGCTTCTGGAGCACGACGTACTTCGAGGTGCGCAAGGAGCTCAAGGTGCGCTATCCGAAGCATTACTGGCCGGAGAATCCGCTGGAAGCCCAGGCGACGAGCCGCGTGCGGCCGAGGAGCCCGGGCTGAGCGAGGGGCAGGAGAGAGGGGGATGGTCGGATGAATGGATGGCAAGGCGCGGTCCTGCTTTATGCGGCGGCCATGAGCGTCTACGCGTTCGCGCTGTTCGGCATCGACAAAAAGGCGGCGCGGAAGTCCCGGCGGCGCATACCGGAAAAAAGGCTGTTTGCCGCAGGCTTCCTCGGGGGCGGCATCGGGGCTTGGATCGGCATGTCCGCATGGCGGCACAAGACGAAGCATGCCTCCTTCCGCATCGGCGTGCCGCTGCTCGCTGTCTGGAGCGTTGCAGCGCTTGGCGCGCTGGTTTGGCTCGTCCGCTGATTGAAGGTGCAGGAGCAAGGTTGGCCTGTCTCGTCCGCAGCTTGACGGTGCAGGAGCAAGAATGGCCTGTCTCGTCCGCAGCTTGACGGTGCAGGAACAAAAAAAAGCGAGCTGCCCTGTCGGGGCGGCTCGCTTTTGTCGTTGTTAGAGATCACGCCTTTTTAGGCTTGCATTCTAGTCCGCTGCGCGAGGGCAGGCAAGGTCGACTCTCTGGTTGAGCCGATGCGCCGGAGCTGCGCTGCGCGAAAAAACCGAGTAACTCGCGTTCGGAGGAGGTGGACCGGGGGGAGTTACGCGGAAAAACCGAGCAACTGGAGAGCGGAGGAGGCAGACCGAGGGGAGCTGCGCGGAAAAACCGAGCAACTGGAGTGCGGAGGAGTCAGACCGAGGGGAGTTGCGCGGAAAAACCGAGCAACTGGCGCACGGGGAAGGCAAACCGAGGGGAGCTGCGCGGAAAAACCGAGCAACTGGAGTGCGGAGGAGTCAGACCGAGGGGAAGTTAGCGCGACCAATCGGCTCCGCATTGCTTGTTGCCGGAAGTGAAAGGGAGCGGGAGCTTACGACTCAGCCAGCCATGACGGTATATCCGGCAAGCGATGACCGGGTCATGAAGGAAATAGGCTCCCCGCCGCTGGGACGGCGCATGACGCTGTGAGATGCTGGAGAGGAACATGACCGCTAGGAGGTTCCTCCATGAATCAATGCGACAATCGGCGGCTGGCGCTCGACATTGCCTACGGCTTGGCCTGCGAAGGACGGGCGCTGTCGAACGGCTTGCCGAAGCGGCTGCTGGACCGGGCAGTCTGGCATGCCCGGGCAGCGAGCCATCCCGCCGGCAGGCTGCCGAAAGGCAAGCGGCTGCCTTGGCGCATGCTGTATTGGATCGCGCGGCTGGCCGGCACCGAACGCCGGCTGCGGCGCGCTTATTCCCGACCGGGGTTGCCAGACTAGACGTCCCCAGCGCCGTGACCGCCCGTTTTGCGGAAACGGCCGATTGAGCTGCCTTGACCGCCTCATAGTCGGCGTCTCAGGCATCGGTCTCCTTTGCCTGATGCTGCGGCGACGGCCGCCCCTCACCCCGCCTCGTCGGCGTCGCTGCCTGCTGCCGCTCCGCAGTCGAGCGGCATGCGGAGCGACAGCGCCGCTTCGCCCGGCTGCGCCTCCAGACGCAGCCGCCCGCCGAGGCGCTCCGCTTCTTCCCGCAGCCTCCGCAGTCCGAAGCCCTCCGCCGCTTCGGGCCGCGGAGGCTGTCCGTCGTTGCGCAGCTCGAACGAGAGCATGCCGCCGTCCGCCGCGACGCGGCAGCGGAAGCGGCTCGCGGCGCCATGGCGCAGGCCGTTCGTCAGCCCCTCCCGAGCCGCTCGAACGAGCAGCGAGGTCAGCTCCCGCGGCAGCGGGGGCATAGGGCGCAGCTCCAGGCTGACGACGATGCCGGCATTCGCCTCGGCGTCGGCGAACAGCCGCTCGAGCGCCGGCGCGAGCCGCAGCTCCTCGTCCTCCTCGCGCATCGCGCGCACCGACGCGCGGATTTCGTCCAAGCCTTTGCGTACGAGCGATTGGGCAAGGCGGGCTTTGTCCAGCCCTTCGTTGCGCTGCCGCTCCAGCAGCAGGATGGACGCCTCAAGCTGGACGATAGAGGCGGTCAGCGTATGCCCGACATGATCATGCAGCTCCTGGGAGATGCGGGAGCGCTCTGCCAGGATGCCGTCCTTGATGCGGTCGCGCTCCAGCAGCTCCTCGTTCTGCTGCTCCAGCACCCGCTGATACTCGAGCCTCAGCCGCTTCTCGCGCAGCAGCAGGACGAGCCCGATGCAGCAGATGAGCACAAAGACGGCGATCAGCACGAGCTGGCGCAGCACGATCAGCGCGATATCGGAGAGGGAGTTCTCCAGCCAGACCGAGACCGACGGCATCGCGACCGCGATCCGGTCGGCGGCGACGCTGAGCAGCAGCGCGACGAGCCCCGTCCGCAGCCAGGCGAGCTCGCCGCTCCTGAGGCCGAATTCCCAGCGCAGCGCATGCAGATACCACGGCGTGGACAGCAGGATGAAGGCGAACGTGGCTTCGGTCAGCGTCCGATACAGGTACGGACTCGTCAGCGACAGGACGGCGCTTGCGATCGCAAGCGCTCCGAACAGCATCGTCAGCTTGCGGAACCGGCTCCGTCCGGCTCCGGCCAGGTGGCCGAGCAAGCCTGCGATCGCGCAAGCCATGAGCGGATTGCTGATGCCGTTGAAGTACGAGAAGCGGCTCGTGGCGGCGAGCACATAGAAGAGCGACGAGCCGAACAAGGCGGAATAGCCGGAGACAAACGTGATGGCGCCGAAATACAGGTAAAGCGAACTGCGGGAGACGAGCAGCCAGGCGATGCCGGAAAAGACGGCAAGCATCCCGTAGCAAGCCGCCATCGCGAAGCGGACGGAGTCCGCGCGCAGCGCGTAGTCGAGCAGCCGCTCCGCCGGCGCGGCGGCGATGCCGCCGAGGGCGAGCGAGCCGGGAGAGGCGGGCTCGATCTCGAGCTGGAGCAGCCGTCCTTGGGGGCGGAGCGGCAGCTCCGCCGCCCGCCAGCGGTCGGCGAGCGGCGCCTGCTCCGGCAGCGGGCCGTAGTCCGCCAGCGGCTGCCCGTCCAGCGTAACGCGGAACGCGCCCGGCTGGCGGAAAAAGAGGCGGTAGCTCCGCGGCTGGTCCAGCGCGTCCGGCAGCGTCCTCCGCACGATGAACCGCTCCGCCGCCTCGCCGGGCAGGCGCATGTCCGAGCCGCCGGAGGCGGCGTGGAGCTGCCCGGCGCCATCTCTGTCCGCCCCGCCGCTGCGGTCCTCGGCTCTTGTCGTTGTCGCCTCGCCTCGTGCCGCACCATCGCGATCACTCTCGCCGTCCGCCAAGCCCCGTGCCGCCAAGCCCCCTGCCGCCTGGATCTCGCCCTCGGCCAGCAGCCGCTCGGCCCGATCCAGCCGAATCCAGCGGCCGTCTGCGGCGAGCAGCTCCCAGCGCTCCGGCAAGCTGAGCGTGAACATCTCCGCCGGCCGCGCGACGCCCGGCTGCAGCGGCACCAAATAGAGCACGGCCGTAGCGGCCATCGCCGTCAGCAGCAGCGCCGAGGCGAGCCGCCTTGCCAGCCGGGACGCCTTCATTCGCGGCTCTCCGCGAGCCATTCGCCGAGCGCGATCGCGGCGACGGTGCGGTCGCGCGTGCCGAGCTTGGCGTACAGGCCGCTGACGTAATTTTTGACCGTGCCCTCGCTCATGAACAGGCGGGCGGCGATGTCCTTGTTGGCGCAGCCTGCGGCGAGCAGCGCGGCGACCTCGCGCTCCTTGGCCCCGAGCTGCAGCCGTCCGGCGCGGGCGCGGCTCGCGCCGATCAGCCCCTGGGCGGCCGCTCCGGCCGATTTCAGCCGGGCAGCCAGCCGTCCGGCGACGGAGGAGGGCAGCATGTAGGAGCCGTCCGCCGCTTGCCGGATCGCCTCGGCGAGCCGCTCGCCGGGGATGTCCTTGAGCAGGAAGCCGGCCGCTCCGGCGGCGAGCGCCTCGATGATGTAGTCGTCCTCCTCGAACGTCGTCAGCATGAGCACGACCGTGCCGGGCAGCGCTTGCTTGATGCGGCGCGCGGACTCGATGCCGTCCATGACCGGCATGCGGATGTCCATCAGCACGACCTGCGGCTTCAGCCGCACGGCCAGCTCCAGCGCCTCGGCGCCGTCCGCCGCCGCGCCCGTCACCGTCATGTCGTCCCGCAGCCCCAGAATCGTGCTCAGCCCGTCCCTCATCAGCTTCTGGTCGTCCGCCAGCAGCACCTCGATCATCGCTTCCGCCACCCCTTCGTCGCCTTCGTCGGCTTTTCCAGCCTCATCCATTCGAGTATACGAGCCGCGTTTCCGACCGGGCAAGCCTCCCCCTCCAAAAAGAGGACGCAGGAACCAGCCCGCCGTGACCAAGTCATGCCGCCGGATTCCCTTCATGCCGCTATTGCAGGCGCAAGCGGCGCTATGGTATAGTGTTCTTTCGCTTTTCATTGGAATCCCTTAGGAGGTAACTGACCATGAGCGCTCAAAGTGCCTATCAAGCGGAAGAAACGCGGCTCGCGGAAGCCGTGGAGGACATCAAGGGCCAGCTCGGAGGCATCGGCCCGCGCTATACCGGAGACGACTTCACCGAGCAGATGCTCGACCTGCAGCGCGAGGAGCGCCGCCAGCGGCTCGAGATCGCCCGCAAGGAAGCTTATTTCGGCCGGATCGACTTTCAAGAGGAAGGCAAGCCGGCGCCGCTGCCGCTGTACATCGGCAAGGCCGGCGTCGCCCGCGCAGGCTCGGACGAGCTGCTCGTCATCGATTGGCGGGCGCCCGTCGCGAGCCTGTTCTATTCCTTCAGCGGGGGCGAGGCTCCGGTAACCTACGACTCGCCGGACGGCGAGATCGGCGGCACGGTACATCTCAAGCGCAACCTGATGGTCCGGCAAAAGGAGCTGCTGCGGCTCGTCGACAGCTTCGTGCGCGGGCAGGAGGAGGACGCCGTCACCGACGAGTTCCTGCTGTACCGGCTCGGAGAGAGCAAGGACAACAAGCTGCGCGACATCGTCTCGACGATCCAGCAGGAGCAGGACAAGATCATCCGCGCGGACAAGAACCTGGCGCTGTTCATCCAGGGCGTGGCCGGCTCGGGAAAAACGACGGTCGCGCTGCACCGGCTCGCGTTCCTGCTCTACCAGTACGCCGGCCGCATCCGTTCGGAACGGATGATCATCTTCGCGCCGAACCGCATGTTCCTCGACTATATCAGCGGCGTGCTGCCGGAGCTCGGCGTCGGGGACATCGTGCAGACGACGTTCGCCGACTGGGCGATCGAGCTGCTGGAGCGCGAGGTGATGCTGCGCTCGCCGGTAGAGACGCTCGCCTATTGGTTCGAGCAGCCTCATGCGGAGGAGGAATACGCCGCCGCCTCCGGCCGGCTCAAGGGCAGCGCGGCGTTCAAGGAAGCGCTCGACGGCCGGCTCGCGGAGCTGGAGGCTTCGCTGCTGCCGGCCGAGCCGTTCGAGCCGCTGCCGGGCTTCAAGCTGACCGTCGCCAAGATGAAGGAATGGCATGAAACGGATTACGGCGAGGAGTCGATCATGCGCCGCAGGGAGCGGCTCGTCAGCCGCGTCAAGCGCTGGCTCGAGTCGGAGCTCAAGCAGCGGGGCGTCGCCGACAAAAAGCTGCGCTCGAAGGCGATGGCCAAGCTGAACGCCTTTTCCAAACGGATCCCCGCCTACAGCGCTCCGCAGCTGTACCGCAAGCTGCTGGAGGGCAAGAGCGGGGCGCAGCTGCTGCCCGCGCCGCTCGCCAAGGCGACGGCGGCCCGCCTCAAGCAAGGAGAAGCGGAGGCGGAGGACCTCGCTCCGCTCGTCTACCTGCATATCCGCCTGCACGGCCTCGGCCGGCCGTTCTACGACCATATCGTCATCGACGAGGCGCAGGACTACTCGCCGTTCCAGCTCGAGGCGCTCCGCCTCTGCCAGCAGCAGCCGTCGATGACGGTGCTCGGCGACCTGCAGCAGGGCATCCATGCCTATGCCGGCATCTCCGACTGGAGCGAGCTGAGCGGACGGTTCGACGAGGGCAGCGCCGGTTATTTCGAGCTGGACCGCAGCTACCGCTCGACGACGGAGATCATCGACTTCGCCAATCTGGTCCTCGCGGGCATGGGCAGCGCGGTCAAGCCGGCCGTGCCGGTGTTCCGCAGCGGCGATCCCGTCGTGCTGGAGCGCGTCTCCGCCGACGGCTGGGCGCCCAGGCTGGCCGCGGTTGTCGCGGACTGGCAGCGCGAAGGCCGCTTCCAGACGATCGCCGTCATCGGCCGCACCGAGCGCGAGTGCGCGGACATCCATGCGGCGCTGGAGTCGGCGGGCATCGAGGCGGCGCTCGTCCATGCTCGCCAGCCCGCTTACGGCGGCGGCCTGACGGTCGTGCCGGCCTATCTGTCCAAAGGGCTGGAATTCGACGCCGTGCTCGTCGCCGACGCGAGCGCCGAGGCTTACGGAGCGGCGGACGCCAAGCTGCTGTACGTCGCCTGCACGAGGGCGCTGCATCGGCTCGGACTGCTCCATCGCGGAGAGCCGGCCGTCCTGCTCGGCTGAAAAAGGGACAGAATCGGGCATACAGGGTAATACGCGGTAAAGCCGGCTCGTCCGGAACCGCGCCCGATGCGGCTGCGTATTGCACGGCAGCGCACGGACCGCGCGGCCATGGCGGAACAGCCGGGCCGGCGGCAGGCGATCCCGAAGGAGGAAGACGACGCATGGAGACAGATCGAGACACGAGCGAAGTACAGGAGGAGCGGCCGGCGGGCCGGATGGAGTCGCGAGAGCAGCTGCAGGCGGCGCTGGCGGAAATCGAGCGATGGGAAAAGGATCAGAAGAACCTGATGATCTGGGACCGGATGGCGCGGCTGCCGTTCAAGCTGCTCGACCGGCTGACGCCGAAAATCGTGCACGAGAAGCTCGGCCTGGCGCTCGACGAGCTGGGCGGCTACATCCAGAACGGCGGCAAGTATCTCGTCGCCGGACGGAAGGTCGGGGAGCTGCTGCGGTCCGCGGACCGCAGCCAGGGCGGAAGCGGCGACGGACCTTACCCGCTGGCCGCGATGAATGCGGCAGCGGCCCAGCTCGCCGAGGAACGCACGCGATTCGCGACCGCGCAGGGCGCGACGACCGGCTTCGGCGGCCTCTTCACGCTGGCGATCGACGTGCCTGCGGTGCTCGGCCTGTCGCTCAAGGCGATTCAGGAAATCGCGCTCAGCTACGGCTACGACCCGACGCTCAAGGAGGAGCGCGTCTTCACGGTCAAGGTCATGCAGTTCGCATCCTCGGATATTGTCGGGAAACGTGCTATTCTGGAAGAGATGATGCAGAGCGCCGCGGATGGAGGCAAGGCGGCCGGCGAGGCCGTCTCCCGCATCCAGGGCTGGCGCGAGGTGATCGCCGTCTACCGGGACAACTGGGGCTGGAAGAAGCTGCTCCAGGCCGTGCCGGTCGCCGGACTCGTGTTCGGGGCGTTCATCAATCGCGGCATGCTCCAGAACGTGACGGAATCCGCGATCATGCTCTATCGCAAGCGGCGCATTACCGAAAGGCTGGCAGAAAGCGGGGAATGACAGCATGAACGGCGGCAGCAGCCGAAGGGAGGAGCAGGCGGAAGCCTGGCTCCGCCAGTTCGGCATGGAGAACGGATGGGAAGAGGAGCGCCTGGCGGCGCGGATAGAAGCAGTCCGGGCGGCGATCGGCCGCGGAGAAGCATACGAGCCCTCGGCGGAAGAGCTCGTCTGGGGAGCGCGCGTCGCCTGGCGCAACAACAGCCGCTGCATCGGGCGCCTGTTCTGGCAGACGCTCGACGTGATCGACGCGCGCGGCGTACGGACCGAGGAAGAAGCGGCGGGGGCGCTGCTGCGGCATCTGGAGACGGCCGCGAACGGCGGGCGCATCCGCCCGGTCATGACGGTGTTCCCAAGCGCGGATTCCGGCGCGGACATCCGCGTCTGGAACCACCAGCTGCTTCGCTACGCCGGCTATCCCGCCGCCGGGCCGGGAGAGCAGCGCCGCGGCGATCCGGCATCGGATGCGTTCACGGCGCTTTGCCTGGAGCTCGGCTGGCGGGGGACGGGCGGCGACTTCGACCTGCTGCCGCTCGTCGTCAGCGCGGGCGGAGGCGAGCCGCGCTGGTTCCCGATCCCGGCGCATCTGACGCCGGAGGTGGCGATCGAGCATCCCGAGCATGAGGGCATCGGGCGGCTCGGCCTGCGCTGGTACGCCGTGCCGATCATTTCCGACATGGCGCTGGAGATCGGAGGGACCGTTTATCCGGCCGCTCCGTTCAACGGCTGGTACATGGAGACGGAGATCGGCGCGCGCAACTTCGGGGATCCGGGCCGCTATGACCGGATCGCCGCCGTCGCCGACGCGCTCGGACTCGACCGCAGCAGCAACACGACGCTCTGGAAGGACCGCGCGATCGTAGAGCTCAACATTGCCGTGCTGCATTCGTTCCGCAAGGCAGGCGTCAGCATCGTCGACCATCATACGGCTGCCGACCAGTTCGTCCGCTTCCAGCGGCAGGAGGCGGAGCGCGGCCGCGAGACGAGCGCCCGCTGGTCCTGGCTGATCCCGCCGCTGTCGCCTTCGCTGACGCCGGTCTGGCATGATGCCGGGATGCGCGAGCTGGAGCTGTCGCCGCGCCTGCTGCCGCAGGACAAGCCGGCCCGGCTGGAGCGGCTGGAGCGGCAATGCCGGAGCGGCTTCGGAGCCGCGGCCGCCTCCGGAGCGGCGGGCTGCCCGGCTGGAGCGGCGCATGCCGGCGCTTCCGCGGGAGCGGGCGCGGGCGTCTCCGGGGCCGCCCGCTGTCCGTTCGGGGCGAGCAGCTGAGCGGCCTCGCTCAAAAACGGTTGACACGCTGCGCTGGAATTCGATACAATATTCCTACTGCCTAACTTGTTTATACCGGAAAATACGATACGTTCTATCGGAGGAGCCTGCCACCAGCGGGCTCTTTTTGTCATTTTCCGGGTAAAGGGGGCTATCGGCCTGTTTTTTCGGGCGCATCAGGAAATACTGGAAGGAATGCCAAGCGTCATTCCGAACGTAAGGAGGCTCTATCTTGCCATTGCTTCATGTCCTTTTGCTTCTCCCTTTCCTGCTGGCGGCCGCGCTTCCTTGGCTGAGCCGGCTCGCGCCTAGGCTGCACGCGGGCTGGATCGCCCTCGCCGGCCCGCTTCTGCTGCTCGCGGGCTTCCTTCGGCTGCGGACCGCCGGGGATGGCGCGCCGCTTTCCGCCTCCATGCCGTGGATGCCGAGCCTCGGCGTCAATCTCGAGCTTCGGCTCGACGGCCTGGCGATGCTGTTCGCCTTGCTCATCAGCGGCATCGGAGCGCTTGTCGTGCTCTATTCGATCTTTTACCTGGACCGCCGCCGCGAGGCGGTCGGCCGCTTCTACGCCTGCCTGCTGCTGTTCATGGGAGCGATGCTCGGCGTCGTGCTGTCGGATCATCTGATCGTCCTCTACGGGTTCTGGGAGCTGACGAGCGTCAGCTCGTTCCTGCTCATCGCCTTCTGGCATCGACGGCAGGCTTCGCTGGACGGCGCGCTCAAATCGCTGCTCGTGACCGGCATGGGCGGACTCGCGATGCTGGCCGGCTTCCTGCTGCTCGGCATCGCCGGGGACAGCCTGCGCGTCTCGGAGCTGATCGGCTCGGCGGAGGCGCTCGCCGCCAGCCCGCTGCTCTTGCCGGCGATGGGGCTCATCCTGCTCGGCGTATTCACCAAGTCGGCCCAGTTCCCGTTCCACATCTGGCTGCCGGACGCGATGGAAGCGCCGACGCCGGTCAGCGCCTACCTGCACTCCGCGACGATGGTCAAGGCCGGCCTCTACCTGGCCGCGCGGCTGACGCCGCTGTTCGCCGGCCAGCAGCTCTGGTACGGCTCGCTCACGGCAGTCGGCCTCGCCACGCTCGTCTACGGCAGCTTCCGCGCGATCAAGCAGACCGACCTGAAGGCGCTGCTCGCCTATTCGACGATCAGCCAGCTCGGCCTCGTGACGGCGCTGATCGGGCTCGGCTCGGTCTATCCGGCCGGCTCGGCCTCGCCTTACGCCGCTTACGGAGCGGCCGCAGCCGCGGCCGGGCTGCTGCATCTGCTCAACCATGCGGCGTTCAAGGGCGCGCTGTTCATGACGGCGGGCATCGTCGACCACGAGACCGGCACGCGCGACCTGCGGCGGCTCGGCGGCTTGATCCGGTTCATGCCCGTCACGTTCGCGGTCTCGCTCGCGGCGTCGCTGTCGATGGCCGGCGTGCCGCCGCTGGGCGGCTTCCTCAGCAAGGAGCTGTTTTTCGGCTCGGCGCTGAACGCCTATCGGGCGGGCGAGGGGAGCCTGGCCGCGCTGCTCGTGCCGGCCGTCGCCTGGACGGCCAGCGCGTTCACCTTCGTCTACAGCGGCATCTTCGCCTGGCGCACGTTCGGCGGACCGGCGCGCGAGACGCGGGAGGCCGCCGTCCATGAGCCGTCCTGGGGCTTGCTGGCGCCGCCGCTCGTGCTCGCCGCCGCGGCGCTGCTGCTCGGCCTGGCTCCGGCGCTGGTGGCGCCGGGGCTGCTGCAGCCGGCGCTGCTGTCGATGCATCCCGCGGCGCCGGACGCTTACGGCGAGCTTGCCCTATGGCATGGCGTCACGCCGGAGCTGCTGCTGACGGCCGCCGTATTCGCCGTCGGCGGCCTGCTGCTGTACGCCGCGCCGCGCTGGGCGCCGCTGCACCGGACCATCCGGCTGCCCCTGAGCTGGAACGGCATGTACGAGCGCCTGCTGCGCGGACTCGACGCCGGCTCGGAAAAGCTGACAGCCGCATACATGGACGGAGGGATGCGCCGCAGCGCCGGCTACATCTTCGTCGTGCTGGCCGCGTTCCTGGCCATCGCGGCCGCCTTGGCCGGAGACATTTCGGTCGTCCTGTCCGGCATGGCGCCGGTGACGCTGTTCGAGGGCATCGCCGTGCTCGCGCTGATCGCGGCCACGCTCGCCGTTCCGTTCGCGCAGTCGCGGATGATGGCGATCATCCTGACCGGCACGGTCGGCTATATGGTCGTGCTGTTCTTCGTCCTGTTCCGCGCGCCGGACCTGGCGCTGACGCAGATGATCGTCGAGACGGTATCCGTCACGCTGTTCCTGCTCTGCTTCTATCATCTGCCGGCGCTCAAGCGGGAGCGCGTCGCCCGCCGGACGAAGCTGGCCAGCGGCCTGATCGCCGGCGCGGCCGGCCTCGCCATGACGCTGGTCGCGCTCGGCGCGCTCTCGGACCGGAAGTTCGGCTCGATCTCCGACTTTTATCTCCGCAACAGCTACGAGCTGGCCGGAGGCAAAAATGTCGTGAACGTCATCCTGGTCGACTTCCGCGGCTTCGATACGATGCTCGAAATCGTCGTGCTCGGCATCGCCTCCTACGCGATCTATGCGATCATCCGGCTCAAATGGCCGGGCGAGGCGGAGGAGGAGGGCAGCGGCTTGCGGGAAAGCGAGTTCCGCCTCGTCTACGAGGACGCGCGCAGCAACGACGTCATCCTGCAGACGCTGGCCAAGGTCATCCTGTTCCTCATCCTGACGTTCTCGCTCTACCTGCTGTTCGCCGGACACCATCAGCCGGGCGGCGGCTTCATCGGAGCGCTCATGACCGCCTCGGCGCTCGTGCTCATGAGCATCGCGTTCGGCGTGCGCACGATCCGCAAGGCGCTGCCGGTCGACTTCCGCATCGTCAGCGCCTGCGGCATCTCGCTCGCGCTGCTGACCGGCATCGGCTCGTTCGCCTTCGGCAAGCCGTTCCTGAGCCATGCGTTCGGCTACGCGCAGCTGCCGTTTTTCGGCCAGAACGAGCTGGCGACCGCCGTGCTGTTCGATCTGGGCGTCTACTTCAACGTCGTCGGCATCACGATGACGATCATTCTGGCGATCGGGAGGGACAAATAAATGGAGCTGCTGCTCGCGCTCGCCGTCGGCGCCCTGTTCGGCGTCGGCGTCTACATGATCCTGGCCCGCAGCCTGCTGCGCGTCATCCTCGGCCTGTCGCTGCTGACGCATAGCGTCCATCTGCTGCTGCTGACGATGTCCGGCCTCAAGCGCGGAGCGGCGCCGCTGCTCGGCGAGCATGCCGAGCGCTACGTCGACCCGCTGCCGCAGGCGCTCATCCTGACGTCGATCGTCATCAGCTTCGGCGTCACGTCGCTCTACTTCGTCCTCGCCTACAAGGCGTACAAATCCATCGGCACCGACGATACCGAGCAGCTCAGGAGGGAAGCGAATGACTAATCTTGTCGTGCTGCCGCTGCTGCTGCCGCTATGCACGGCCGTGCTGCTGCTCTTCTTCAAGGAAAAGGTGATCCTGCAGCGCTTGATCAGCGCCGCCGGCATCGCCGCGACAGCGGCGGCCAGCGCGCTCCTGCTCGCGAGGGCGGGCTCGGACGGCATGCAGACGCTGGCGATGGGCGGCTGGGCCGCGCCGTTCGGCATCGTCTTCGCCGCCGATTTTTTCGCCGCGCTGCTCGTGACCGCCGCCAGTGTCACGACCGGCTTCTGCCTCGCCTATGCGATGGGGACGGTCGGACCGGAGCGGGAAAAGTTCTATTTCTACCCGTTCCTGAATTTCCTGCTCGCCGGGGTGAACGGCTCGTTCCTGACCGGCGACCTGTTCAACCTGTTCGTCTGCTTCGAGGTGATGCTCATCTCCTCGTACGCGCTGCTCGTGCTGGGCGGCACGAAGCGGCAGCTGAAGGCGACGCTCGGCTACATGCTCGTCAATATCGTCTCCTCGACGCTGTTCGTGGCCGGCGTCGCCTACCTGTACGGGATGATCGGCACGCTCAACATGGCGCAGCTGTCGGCCCGCATCGCCGAGGCCGGCTCCGGCGGCATGCTGGACGTCCTGTCGGTGTTCTTTCTGATCGTGTTCTCGCTCAAAGCCGGCCTGTTCCTGTTCTTCTGGCTGCCGGAGGCGTACGAGGCGCCGCCGGCGGCCGTCTCCGCGCTGTTCGCCGCGCTGCTCACCAAGGTCGGGCTGTACGCGCTCATCCGCACGTTCACGCTCATCTTCCCCGCCGGGCACGGATTCGCCGCGCAGGAGTGGATCGCCTGGATGGCCGGAGCGACGATGCTGCTCGGAGCGGCCGGAGCGCTCGCGAGCAAGGACGTCATGCGCATCCTGAACTACAACATCGTCATCAGCGTCGGCTTCCTCGCCTTCGGGCTGGCGGTCTCCGGCGAAAAATCGCTGCAGGGCGCCGTCTTTTACCTGATCCACGACATGGCTGTCAAGGCGCTGCTGTTCCTGCTCGCCGGGATGATGATCCGCGCGGCCGGCACCGGCCGCCTGGACGAGATGGGGGGACTGATCGGGCGGCTACCGCTCGTCGGCTGGATGTTCCTCGTCGCCTCGCTCGCTGCCGCCGGCATTCCGCCGCTCAGCGGCTTCGGCGGCAAGCTGCTGCTCGTGCAAGGCGGCTTGGAGGCCGGCTCGCATCTGCTCGCCGGCATCTCGCTGGCGACGAGCCTCGTCGTCCTGTATACGCTCGTGCGGCTGTTCATGCGGGCTTTCTGGGGAGAAGCGCCGGCGTCGTTGCCGATTCCGGCGGAGGAGGCCCGCGTTTCGAGGGCTCATACCGCTTGCGCCGCGGCGCTCTGCCTGCTCGTCGTGCTCATGGGCCTCGGCTCGGAGTGGATGGTCCAGGCATCCGCGGAGGCGGCGCGCACGCTCGTCTCGCCGTCCGACTATATCGACGCCGTGTGGAAGGAGTGAGCCCGAATGGCTTCCCAGTTTCTCATCAACCTGCTGATCGCGTTCCTCTGGATGTTTCTCTATGACGATCTCAGCTTTACCCGCTTCGCGGCCGGCTTCGGGCTCGGGCTCTTGTTCATCGGCCTGCTCAACCGCTTCCTCAAGCGGGACTTCTACCTGCGCAAGGTGAAGGCCGTGCTCGTCCTGCTCCTCATCTTCATCCGCGAGCTGTTCCTGTCCAGCTTCACGGTCATCTATCAGATCCTGAAGCCGAAGCTGACGATCCGGCCCGGCATCGTGGCGATGGAGACGCGGCTCAAGAGCGACGGGGAGCTGACGCTGCTCGCCTGCCTCATCTGCCTCACGCCCGGCACGCTGACGCTCGACGTGGCGGACGACCATCGGACGCTGTACATCCACGCGATGGATATCGGCGACGCCGAGCAGCTGCGTCAGCAGATCCGCTCGACGTTCGAGCGGGCGATCATGGAGGTGACGCGCTGATGGTCGATCTGCTGCTGCAAGCGTCGCTCGTCCTGCTCATGCTTTCGATCGCGGGCTGCATGTACCGGCTGCTCAAAGGCCCTTCCGTATCCGACCGGATCGCCGCGCTCGATACGATCGGCATCCTGCTGCTGTCGATGATCGCCGTATTCGGCATGCTGCAGGGAACGACCGTCTACTTCGACATCATCCTCGTCATCGGCATCGTCAGCTTCATCGGCACGACCGCCTTCGCGCGCTATATCGAGAGAGGGGCGGTGATGGAGGATGAATGAGGCGCTCGCGATCGGCTCGGCCGTCATCGTCCTGTTCGGCTCCGTGCTCAGCCTGTTCAGCGCCTTCGGCCTGATCCGGCTGCCGGACGTTTACCTGCGCTCCCATGCGGCGACCAAAAGCGCTACGCTCGGCGTGCTGTTCATCCTGACCGGCGCTTTCCTTTATTACACGTTCGTCCACGACGTCGTCAGCGTCAAGCTGCTGCTCGGCATCGTCTTCGTCTTCCTGACCGGCCCGGTGGCCGGGCATCTCAATGCCCGCGCCGCTTACCGGACCGGCGTCCGCCTGTGGGAGCGGAGCACGCGCGACGATCTCAAGGAGGCGCTGCAGCAGGAACGGGCTCAGGCCAAGAAGCAAGCGGAAATACGGGATAAGCTGCGCTGAGCCGCTGCCCGCCGATCCGTAAGTTCTCCTGGAAAATGGAAAAAAGAGAAGAAACCACTGTCCTTTCCGGAAGATTGTGGTAAAATATGCCTATTCATGCAGAAAGCCTGAAGGTCTTATTTTTTTTCGGAATGGAGAAGCTGAATCGGCATGCTGGCCTTGTGCGGACGCGTTGGAATCTTATTGCTGCTGTATATGCTGTTTTTTCTAGGGCCGTTCGGAATTTATTCGCTCGGCATGGCTCTATTCCTCGGCTTCGCCCGGCTGTCGCTGTCACTGCTCGAAGAGCGGCCGCGATGGACGCTTCCGTACCGCCGCCGCAAAAGCCGGCGGAAGTCCGAGGCCGGCCGTCGCGAGACGGGCAAGCCGACTTCTTCGTTCAGGCGCTGAGTGGACGGACGTCAAAAAAAAGGGGCTTTCGCCGCGACCGTGGATCGGTCCGGCGAAAGCCCTTTTTCAAGCGGAATCGGTCCCCCTCGGCACGCTCGAGCGGCGGCTGGACTACATCGCCTCGGAGGCGGACAGATCCTCGCGGATCAGGTCCGCCGTCAGCTGGCCGCTCAGCGTCACCATCGGCACGCCGCCGCCGGGATGCGTGGAGCCGCCGACGAAGTAGAGGCCGCCGAGCAGCGGGCTGCGGCTCGGAATCTTGAAGCCGCCGTTCAGCTTGCGGTCGGTGACGACGCCGTAGATGGAGCCGCCGTTCGCTCCGTACAGCTGCTGCAGATCGTCCGGAATGAACTGCTCCTCGTACTCGATATGCCCGCGAAGCCCGTCGGCGCCCATCCGCTCGAGCTTGTCCAGCACGAGCTCGCGGTAGCGGGAGCGATGGGCTTCCCAGCTCTCGCCCGCGCGCAGCGGCGGCACATGCGTCAGCACGAACCAGTTCTCGCAGCCTTCCGGCGCCTGCGACGGGTCGGTCTTGGACGAGATGCCGACGTAGACGGTCGGGTCGTCAGTCGGAATCTTGCCGACGAACATGTCGTGGAACTCGCGCTCCGGATCGCGGGAGAAGAAGAAGTTGTGATGCTTGAACGCCTCGTAGCTGCGGTTCACGCCGAGCAGCAGCACATGCCCGGATACGGCCGGCTCATACTTGGCGAGCTTCTCCGTCTGGCGATCGGCGCCCGGTACGTCCCGCAGCAGCGAGCGATGGGCCGGGATCGCCTCCAGGTTGCAGACGACGGCATCGGCGCGCAGCTCCTCGCCGCTCGCCAGACGCACGCCGACGGCCCGGCCGCCGGCTTCGAGGATGTCCGCCGCCTCGGCTCCCGTGCGCACCTGGGCGCCGAGCTCCTCGAGCAGCCGCAGCTCGGCGCGGGCGATCTCGTACATCCCGCCTTCGACGAAGTAGATGCCGAGCCCCATCTGCACGTACGTCAGCTGCGAGAGGACGGCCGGCGCGGCGTACGGGGAGGAGCCGACATACATCGTGAAGAAATTGAAGATCTGGCGCAGCTGCGGATGCTTCAGATGCTGGGCGGTCAGCTGCGCGGTCGTCTTCATCGGATCCATCGCGAGCAGCTCCTTGAGCGTATGCTGCTGGCGCAGGTCCGGCAGGCCGGACAGCGAGCGGCTGTAGAAGCTTTTCAAGCTCAGATCGTACTGCTTGCGGCTGTAGTCCAAATAGCCGAGGAAGCGCTCGCGGTCGTCCGGCGACAGCTCTCCGATCGCCTCCAGCATCTGCGGCAGGTCGCCGACGAGATCGAGCGTCGCGCCGTCCTCGTACAGGCCGCGCCACTGCGGCTCGACGCGCTTCAGCTTGACATAGTCATGCAGGTCGCGGCCGGCGGAGCGGAACAGCTGCTCCAGCGTCCAGGGCATCGTCAGAATCGACGGACCGGTGTCGAACCGGTAGCCTTTGCCGGAACGGATGTTCAGCTTGCCTCCGGCGCGCTCGTTCTTTTCGAGCACGGTGACCTGGTGGCCGTCCGCGCTCAGGCGGATCGCAGCCGACAGGCCGGCCAGGCCGCCTCCGACGACGATGATCGTTTTTTTCAACTCTAGCTCCTCCTCTAGTCCATGCGGTTTTGACGGGCGATGGATCGTCCATACTAGCTTAGGACCGGGCAAATCTCCCGATTTCCTCTTTTACCCATTGTGGGCGCTTTTCGCTCCGCGAATACGCGGCGGGGGGCAAAAAATCAAGCATCGTACGAAACGGGGAGGGACTGGCATGGATGCAGGATGGTGGCTGACCTTCGGGCTGCTGGCGCTTGGCAGGCTGCTGCTGGCCGAGCGGCGGCTGACGGCGTCAAAGCTCGGGAGCGAGCTCGAGCCGGCGGGGGCAAATGAATCTTTCCGCGAGGCTGGCTCGTCTGCGGACAAGGAGGCAGCGCAGGCCGGGCGCTGGAGCGTCGTCATTCCGGCGCGCGACGAGGCTCGCAATCTCGAGGCGCTGCTGCCGCTGCTGCTCGGCCAGACGGTTCAAGCGGACATCGTCGTCGTCGACGACGGCTCGACGGACGGAACCGCCGCCGCCGCGGCCAAGCATGCGGGCGTGCGCGTCGTTCCGGCCGGCAGCCTGCCTGCAGGCTGGCGGGGCAAAAACTGGGCGTGCAGCCGGGGCGCAGCCGCCTCCGCAAGCGGCCGGATCGTCTTTTTGGACGCGGACGCCCGTCCGGGGCCGGACTTTCTCGAGGCGCTGTCCGCCGCCTGCCCGGCCGGCACCGTCGTCACCGTGCAGCCCTGGCATCGCGCGGACAGCCTCCGCGAGCAGCTGTCGGCGATGCTGAATGCCGCCGTCATCGCCGGCTCGGGACGGTTCGCCGCCTGGCGGCGCGTCGGCGGCCCCCGGCCGGGCTCGTTCGGGCCTTGCCTCGCCTGCTGGCGCGACGATTACGAGGCGGCAGGCGGCCACGAGGCGGTCAAGGGGGAGATTCTCGACCACGATCGCCTGGCCGCCCGCTTCGCCGCCTGCGGCAGGCGGAGCTTGGCGCTGCTGGGCGGAGAGCGGCTGGCCTTCCGCATGTATGCGGGCGGCTGGAGCGAGATGACGGCGGGCTGGAGCAAAAGCATCGCGCTCGGAGCCGGCGGCACGCCGGCGGCGGCGCTGCTGCTCATGATCGGCTGGGTCAGCGGGCTGTCCGGCGCCGCCGCGGCATGGCTCGAGCAGCTGACCGCGGCAGCGGCGGCGCTCGCGCAGGGCGGCCTTCCAGCCGCCGGGGCGCTGTCCGCCGCCGCGCTGCTCTACGCGCTCGCCGTCCTCAGCGCGCGGCGGGCCTGGAAGCACGCGGGCTCTTTCGGCTGGCTGGCCGCTCTGCTGTACCCGCTGCCGCTGCTCTATTTTTTCGCCGTGTTCGCGCTGTCCTTCTATCGCGCCTTCGTTCGCCGCCGCGTGAGCTGGAAAGGGAGGGATCTCGATGTCGCATGAGCTCGGTCCGGCGGCCGTCATCCTGCTTGATGCCGCCGTCTGGCTGCTCCTGCATGGAGCCGCCGTCGCCGCCGCGATCCGCATTCCCTGGGAGCGCTTCGCCGCCGACGGGCCGGTGACCCGCCTGCGCGGCTTCGAGGCCGGCGGCCGCTGGTACGAGCGGCGGCTGCTCGTCCAGCGCTGGAAGGACCGGCTGCCGGATGGAGGCGGGTGGGTGAAGGCGGGCTTTCCGAAGCGGCGCCTGCGCTCGGGCAGCCGCGAGTATCTCGAGCGCTTCGCGGCGGAGACGCGTCGGGGAGAGCTGACCCACTGGGCGATGCTGCTGCCGCTGCCGCTTTTTGCGTTGTGGAATAACGCGATCGGCATGATTATCATGACGATATATGCGCTTATCGCGAACATTCCCTGCATTCTCGTCCAGCGCTACAATCGCGCGCCTGCTGAAAGTCATGTCGCGGCCAAGCCGAGTATGCTATTCTAGGAAAGTGATATCCGGCCATCTGGAAGAATAGGGTAGAGGGAGCTGTCTTGCGGGAATGGAATTTGACGTGCAGTACATAAGCTTTTTTGTCATCCAGACGGATGGGGAAGGAACGGATTCCGGCAAGCGGTTCCGTCACTTCCAGACGATGGACGGCGAGGACTACGAGGACAGCCCGCTCAAGGATTTCCTGAGCGGCGAGTTCGCGCGCATCGTGAAGCGCAAGGCGGAGCGGCATCCGCCCTCCGAGTCCGTCCCGACCAAGATCGGACGGTTCCGGGTCGAGCCCGGCTATGAGCTGGACAGCAATCCCGATTACAACCTGCTGCAGCGGCTTCGCACGGCCGATACGGCGGAGCGGTTCCACGGCATCGCGGACGAGCTGGTGCGGATCTACATGGACACCTCGGCGGTGCGGGGCGGAGCGCTCATCGCCGTGCAGGCGACGCTGAGCAAGCTGTTCGACACGCCGTTCCTGTTCGTGCTCAAGTGCGACTTCGAGTCCAAGATCGCCCGCATCGCCGACGAGCGCAGCCTCGTCGCGAACGTCGAGATGGCGATCAGCGCGCGCACGATCAAGTCGATCCAGTACCCGCACATGCCGGAGGAGGGCATGCTCGAGCCGTGGGAGGTCAAGATCCACCAGGCGTCGCATGCCCGCTACTTCGAGGACTTCCTCAAGTTCGTCAGCTACGAGCGTCCGCTGCCGGAGGTGATGGGCGAGCGGGTGCTGGACATGGTGCAGCAGTACATGGAGGACAAGTGGCGCGACGACGCGAGCCCGCTGCGCAAGGAAGAGGAGGAGGCCGTCGAGATCTGGGCCGCCTCCGAGAAGCGGGAGCTGCTCGAGCGCTGGACGCCGGAGCAGGTGTACGAGGCTTCCGCCCTGCTCGTCGAGCAGAAGGAGGATCTCGGGCTCAGCTTCAAGCTCGGCGGCGTGCAGGTCAAAGGCCTGCTCACCGACTTCGGCCGCTCGCTTCATTTCGCTTGCCACAACGGCAAATACGTCGCTGTCATCGAGGGCGACGCGTTCCAGTTCGAGCGGGGACTGTCGCCGGTCGAGCTGCTGCATCCGCCGGAGCTCGCGCAGGTGATGGAGGTCATCGGGACGTCCGAGCCGGAGGCCGAGGCGGCCGCCGCTTCGGATCTCGCGCCGGAGGATGATGGGGACGTGCCGTGGTAAGGCGTCCTTCCGACGTCTATTTCTCATGAACCGATAAAGTCGAAATCAGCATGCAGGGACAGGAGTGGAGCGAGTGGATTACATCAAGGCGGTCGTCCTCGGCATCATCGAGGGCTTGACGGAATTTTTGCCGGTCTCGTCGACCGGCCATATGATTTTGGCAGGCGATCTGATGAACTTTACGGGCGACAAGGCCGGCACGTTCGAGGTCGTCGTGCAGCTTGGCGCCGTGCTGGCCGTATTTGTCCTTTATTTCAAGCGGTTCATCAGCTTCCTGAAGTTCGACTTCTCCAAGGGCTCGGGCCTCAACGCGCTGCATATCGTGCTCGGCATGATTCCGGCCGGCGTCCTGGGCGTCGTGCTGCACGGCTTCATCAAGGAGCATCTGTTCGGACCGACGACGGTGCTGCTCGCGCTGATCGCGGGCGGCCTGCTCATGATCGCCGCCGAGCAGTATCAGAAGCGGCATGTGCCGTCGGCGGAGACGGTCGACGACATCACCTACAAGCAGGCGTTCGGCATCGGCGTCTTCCAGATCCTCGCGCTCTGGTCCGGCTTCTCGCGCTCGGGCTCGACGATTTCCGGCGGCATCTTCATGGGCACGAGCCAAAAGGCGGCGGCCGACTTCACGTTCATCCTGTCGGTGCCGATGATGTTCGGCGCGACAGGAGTCGACCTGTACAAGAGCCGCGACCTGCTCGTCCGGGAAGATTACGGCCTGCTGCTCGTCGGCCTCGTCGTATCGTTCATCGTCGGGCTGATCGCCGTCGTCACCTTCATCAACCTGATCAAAAAGCTCAAGCTCAGCTGGTTCGCGTACTACCGCTTCGTCTTGGCGGCCTTATTCTTCCTTTTTGTGATGTAGACTCAACATCCAGCGCTTACGGGTACAAGCCGGCGTCCATGCGGACGCCGGCTTTTTCATGTCTTGGGATAAGCTGGATGGAGCCCGCGCACATTAAGGCAGAGCAAACCGTCAAAGGAGAGTGTGCGAATGGAGGAGCTGTTGAAGCGGCTGCTGACCCCCTCGATGTGGGGATTCGCCGTCACGGCCGCCGTCGTGCCCTGGGCGCTGTCCGCGCTCGCCCGGAAGCTGGAGCCGGCGAGGAAGAAGGATTGGAAGCGGTGAGCGGGAGCGGCGTGGGGCGGGCGGAGAAAGCTTGGGATGGGGACGGCATCGTGGGCGAGCTCCGAGAGGAGCTGCTCGATCGGCTGGAGACCCGCGCCGACATGGCGCGGCGCGAGATCAGCTTCGGGCGGACGGCTCACGCGCTGATGCTTTATATACCGGGCATGGTCCAGGAGAGCAAGCTGGAGGCGATCCGGACGGAGATGGCCGCGTTCCCTGCGCCGGAACATCCGGAGGACGGAGAAGCGGCTGCGGAGCGGCTCAAGCTGCGACTGCAGGCCTCGGGAGCCGAGCGCTGGACGGGAGGGCTGGAGGAGCTGCTGAAGGAGGTCCAAGAAGGGAGCACGGCGCTGCTCGCGGAAGGATTGCCCGACGCGCTGCTGGTCGATACCCGGCATATCGAGGCGCGGAGCTTGGAAGAGCCGATCTCCGAGGCGGTGCTGCGCGGACCGCGGATCGGCTTTTGCGAGTCGCTCGAGAAAAATGCCGCGCTGCTCCGTTCGTACGGCTCCGTGCCCGATCTGGCGATGGAGCGCCTCGAAGTCGGCAGCGCCGTGCGCAAGCCGCTGCTCATCGTCTACATGCGGGACGTAGTCCAGGCCGGCCTGATCGAAGAGATGAAGCTGCGGATCCGCGGCTTGGAGGGGGACGACTTTCCGGAGTCCGGGTATATCGAGCAGATGATCGAGGACAACTCCTACAGCCCGTTCCAGCAGCTGCAAAATACCGAGCGGCCGGACCGGGTGATGTCGGGCCTGCTGGAGGGGAGGGCGGCGATCCTGCTGGAGGGGACGCCGTTCGCCCTGATCGCGCCGTTCACGCTGCCGATGATCATCCAGTCGCCGGAGGATTATTACGAGCGCTGGCTGCCCGGCTCGCTGATCCGCATGCTGCGCTTCTTCTCCGCCCTGATCGCGATGTTCACCCCCGCTCTTTATATCGCCTTCACCTCGTTCCATCCGGGACTCATCCCGACCAAGCTGGCCCTGACCGTGGTCGGAGCCCGGCAGGGCGTGCCGTTCCCTTCGCTGATCGAAGCGCTGATCATGGAGGTGTCGCTGGAAATTCTGCGCGAGGCGGGGCTGCGACTGCCCAAGCCGATCGGACCGGCGATGGGCATCGTCGGGGGCCTCATCATCGGGGAGGCCGCCGTTCAAGCGGGCATCATCAGTCCGATCCTGGTCATCGTCGTGGCGATTACGGCCATCTCGTCGTTCGTGATTCCCGTCTACAGCGCCGGCATCTCCATCCGGATGCTGCGCTTCGGAGCGATGTTCAGCGCCGCCGTTTACGGCTTGTACGGAGTCGTGCTGTTTTTCCTGCTGCTGCTGTCCCATCTGTCCCGCCTCAAGAGCTTCGGCACGCCGTTCCTGCGTCCGCTCGGATCGTACCGCGCCCACGACTTCAAGGACATGCTCGTCCGCTTCCCGCTGCCTGCCATGCTGGAGCGGCGGCGGTTCCTGGCGGCGGACCGGCGCGACCCGGCCAAGCCGTCGGAATAAAAAAGAGAGGAGACGGCCTATGAACGCCGACAAGCTGACGAACACGCAGATCTCCATCCTCATCGTCAATTACATGCTGGCTACGGCCATACTCGTGCTCCCCCGCATGCTGGTGGACAAGGCGGGCACGCCGGACGTATGGCTCAGCCTCATGCTCGCGGGCGTCATTTCCGCCGCCGGGGGCTGGCTCGCCAGCCGGCTCAGCCTGAGCTTTCCCGGAGAGACCATTTTCCAATACGGCCGCAAGCTGATCGGCAAAGGGCTCGGAGCCGCTTTCGGAACGAGCCTCGTGCTTTATTTCCTCGTCATCTGCGGTCTGGAGGCGAGATCGCTGGAGGAAATCACGACGAAATACTTGCTGGAAGGAACGCCTTCCTGGGCCGTCACGCTGCCTTTCCTCTGGCTGGGGGCTTACCTCGTCCTCGGAGGCATCCAAGCGATCGTCCAGGCGAGCGACCTCATCTTTCCGCTGACCGGATTCATCCTGCTCGTCGTGCTGCTGCTCAGCCTGCGCGTCGTCGAGTTCAGCCATCTGCTCCCCGTGCTCGGCCAGGGCCTGCCGCCGGTGCTGCGGTCGATGAAGACAGCCGCATTCGCCTACAGCGGTCCGGAGCTCATGCTGCTGCTCGTCGCCTACATGAAGCGGCCCCGCTCGGCCGGCAAGGCGTATGCCGCGGCCATCGCCATCTGCATGGCGTTCTACGTCGTCACGACGGTCATCGTCATCGGAGCGTTCTCCATCGACGGAGTTACGCTGCGGACATGGCCGACGATCGATCTGATCCGCAGCTTCGAAATTCCGGGCCTGATCTTCGAGCGGTACGAATCGCTCATTCTGGCGATTTGGATCATGAAGTTCTTCTCGACCTTCGTGCTCGCGCTGTTCGCCTCGTCCCTCGGCATCTCGCAGCTGTTCCGCGTTCCGTTCCGCACGGCTGTTTTCGCGCAGCTTCCTTTCATCTATATCGTCCAGGAGCTCCCGAAGACGATCGAGGATGTCTTCCACGTCTGGGACTATCTTTCGATGGCAGGAGCCGCGCTGTCCGTCGGCGTTCCGGCTCTGCTGCTCGTTCTGCAGCGATGGAAGAAGGGGGCCGCCCATGGCCGCGTCTAGCTTTCCACGGCGCATGCTGGCGGCGAGCCAGATCGCGCTGCTGCTGCTGACGGGCGGCTGCTGGAGCAACAAGGAGATCGAGACGCAGAGTCTGGAGATCGCCGTGGCGGTGGACGTGCCCGAGCCGGCGGCAAGCGAGAGGGAGCTCCAGCGCAAAAGCCCCGGCGTCGACCGCACGGACCGCATCACGTCGACGTACCAGCTCATCCTCCCGAGCCTGATCGGCGATATCGGCGGATCGACCAGCGACGAGACATCGTCCAGCCCGTTCAAAAACATGACGCAGACGGGCGACTCGCTGCTGGAGAACGTCAGGCAGCTGTCGCTGCGCACGAATGCGGCCCCGCTGGGCCATCATCTCAAGGTGATCGTCATCGGAGACCGCCTGGCAAGAAAGCATGACCTGATGACCTTCCTCGACTTCTTCTTCCGCGACAACGACATTCGGCTCAGTCCGCTCGTCCTGATCTGCAAAGGCAAGGCTTCCGATACGCTGGAGCCTTTGTACAAAGGCGATATTCCCGGATTCCAGATTCCCGAGACGGTGCGCAACCAATACCGCAACAACAAGATCCTCGAGCCGATCCGCATGTACAATCTGATGAGCCGGCTCCATGCCAAGACGAGCTTTCTGCTCCAAAATGTCGTCAAGACGAAGGAGGAGCTGGTCTACTCGGGCGCGGCGGTCATCCAGGGGACGAGCGGCAAGCTGATCGGCTTCCTTACGGAAAAGGACATGGAATCGGTGTTCTGGATCAAAGGCGGCGGACGCAAGGGAGGCTTGCTCAAGCTGGACGATCCGGAGCTGGGCGCTCCGCTGGATATGGAGATCAATTCTGTCCGCAGCCGGATCGTGCCTTCGATGGCCGACGGGCGATTCGCCTTCCGGATCGAGCTGGAGGCGGAAGGCGATCTGATGGAATCGTGGAGCCACAAGGATGCGGGCAGAGGCGGCGTGTCGGAAGCGTTTTATGCGGAGGTCGAAAAGAAGCTGGAACGGAAGCTGAAGGGCAATGCCGATCTTCTGATCCAAAAGCTGCAGAAGACGTACGGCGCCGATGCGATCGGACTGTACGAGTCGGTGCGGGTGCGGATGCCGAAGACGTGGAGCCGCATCCATGCCGACTGGGACCGCCATTTCGCGGAGGCGGACATCACCGTCTCGGTCAGCATCGCCTTGAAAGGCCATGGCGCGACCGAGCTCACTTGAGACAAAAAAGCATCCGTTCCCGAAGGAACGGATGCTTTTTGACGTCCGTTGCCGGTGCTTCAGATCTTGGAAGATCCGCTGCGGTCAGCCGGCTGCGCGGCCGGGCGCTGCACGGAGCCTTGGCGGCTCGAGGCGAAGTTCCGAACCGTCGAGATCAGCTTGTCCCGCGCGCTTTTGTTGCGCATGAGATACGTCACGCCTGCGCCGATCACCGTTCCGAGCACTTTTTTGTTCATCGTCGGGTCCTCCCTTGTCGTGTTCGTTCTGATTCCTTCTTACCCGTTTGGCCGCCGGAGAAACTTTAGCGGTGAACCGATTCCGCTCGCCAAAAAGACGAAGCAGCCGGGCGGCCGCTTCGTCTTTTTGGCTTTCGTATGGGGCTTTTGCATCGGCTCAAAGCAGAAATACGGCTACGACCGTCGTCACGACGAGTCCGATCGCGACCGGCTTCAGGTTGCGCCGGGCCAGCTCGAACGGGCTGACGCCGCAGATCGCCGCCGCCGGAATGAGCGCCCACGGGATGAGCGTGCCTCCGCCGACCCAGATGGCCGCGATCTGGCCGAGCGCCGTCAGCACGTCGGTGCCGTGGCCGAGCGCCGTGCCGAACAGGCTGGCGACCGAGCCGGCGAGCGAGATGCCGGAGAACCCGGAGCCGTCGAGTCCGGTGATGGCTCCGACCGCAGTGAGCGTGCCCGCCGCGAAGGCGCTGCTGACGGGCACCGAATGGGCCAGCAGCGCTCCCAGATCGTTGACGATGCCGTGGGAGCCGGCCGGAAGGGCGGACTCGCCGAACAAGGCCGGCAGCGCCGAGTCGCCGAGGTAGAAGAAGGCGGCGATCGGGATGACGGGGCCGAACACTTTGAAGCCGAACGTGAAGCCGTCCACCAGATAGGTCGTGGACTTCTCGAGGCCGCGTCCGCGGTGGGCGAGCAGCGACAGGACGGCGACGATGAGGGCGGCAGTCCCGCCGATGAGCGCGGTGGCGTCTCCGCCTTGCAGGTTGAGCCGGAACAGGAGATAGACGTCGAGCGCGAACAGCAGCGGGATCGCGACCGCGGCCGCGCGCTTCGCGCCGAGCGGGAGCGGCATCGCCCTGTCGCCGTCGCCGCCGGAGCGGCCGCTCGCGCCGTCCTCCGCCGCTCCGAACAGCGTGCCGGACGACGGCTGCACGAGGCCGTCGCGCCAGGCGCCGGTCTTCATGTCGCGCCGCATGAACCAAAAGGCGGCGACCGTCGTCGTGAGGCCCATGACGATGACGAGCGGCACGCTCGCCGCCATCACTTGGGCGACGCCGATGCCGGCCGCGTCGGCGGTCAGCTTGGGGGCGCCCTGGATCACATAATCGCCGGAGAGGGCGATGCCGTGGCCGAACAGGTTCATCGCCATCGCCGCGCCGAGCGCCGGCAGGCCGACGCGGATCGCCACCGGCAGCAGCACGGCGCCGATCAGGGCGACGGCCGGAGACGGCCAGAAAAAGAAGCTGACCGTCATCATGATCAAACCGATGCCCCAGTACGCCATCGCCGGCGACCGCAGCAGGCGCGCGAACGGGGAGACCATGATCTCGTTGATGCCGGTGGCGACGAGCAGCCGGCTCATCGCCACGATGATCGAGATGATGAGGATCGTGCCCGACAGCTCCTTGATCGCGTAGATCAAGCTGTTGAACAGGCCGCCGACGGCGCCGCTCGCCGAGCCGGAGGCGAGCCAGCCGATCGCGCCGATGCC
The DNA here is from genome assembly GCF_037965485.1 of Paenibacillus sp. FSL W8-1187. NCBI lineage: Bacteria > Bacillati > Bacillota > Bacilli > Caryophanales > Paenibacillaceae > Paenibacillus > Paenibacillus sp. FSL W8-1187. The sequence goes on along the minus strand of NZ_CP150181.1, from coordinate 2,975,764 downwards.
GAGCAGGCAGGCGATCGTCGTATCGCGGCGGAGGCTGAGCAGGACGATGATGGCGCCGACAAAAGCGAGGTAAAGCCAGTGGATGGAACCGGCGGTGACGTCCATAGGATCGGTCCTTTCACGGATAGGCTACAGCATCCTATGCCGGACCGGGACGTGACGTTCGCTTAGGAACGGGCGGGATTCGCCTCGCGATAAGAGCCGGGAGCGGCGTCGGCGAAAAACGGCGACGGCTCGCCCGGAGCATACATGCGCAGCACATGCATGGCGCGCGTGCAGGCGGTGTAGAACAGCTTGCGCAGGCGCTCCTCGCCATAGGCGTCCGCGCTGGCGTCGTAGAGCAGCACGGCGTCGAACTCGACGCCTTTGGCGAGATAGGCGGGGATGACGAGCAGGCCGGTCTCGAACTTGACCGTATCCTTCGTCACGAGCTTCAGCTTCTCGAGGCCGGGCATCCGCCGCAAGCGCTCCCAAGCGGTCCGCGATTCCGCTTCGGTCCGGCAGATGACCGCCGCCGTCGCCGCGGACGCCTCCAGCTCCAGCAGATCGGCGGCGAGCAGCCGGTCGCGCTCCTCGGGGCCGCCGGCGCGGACGAGCACGGGCAGCTCGCCCGGCCGGTCGAACGGCTCGATGCCGCTGCCGTCCGGCAGCAGCGAGCGGGTGAACTCGACGATCGGCCGGGTCGAGCGGTAGCTGCGGCGCAGCACGATCGTCTTCGTCTGCTCGGGGCCGTACAGCCGCTGCAGCCACGCGCTTGCCGCCAGCTCCGTGGAGTGGGCGAAGATCGCCTGGTTGAAGTCGCCGAGCGCCGTAATTTTCGCCATCGGGAACAGCCGCTTGAGGAAGTGGAACTGGAACGCCGAAAAATCCTGCGCCTCGTCGACGATGACGTAGCGGATCGCCGTGTTCATGCGGAAGCCCTGCACCAGCTCCGTCAAATACAGGAGCGGGGCGGCGTCCTCGTGCAGCAGGCGGCCTTCCTCCAGCGCCGAGAGCGTGCGGGAGCCGATCTCGCTCCAGCGCTCCTCCTCCGCGTCTGCGGCATGCTCGCCGCGGAACAGATCCTTATACAGGCCGGCGGCATCGACCCAGGCGAGGCTTTCCGCGAGGCGGCGCAGCGGACGGAACGTCCGGCGAGCGACCTCGGCCCGCAGCAGCCGCTCCTCGAGCACGCTCTCGTCCTCGTCCGCTCCGGCCCGCCGCTGGCGGCTCAGCGACTTGTGGATCTTTCGATACTGCTCGTTGTCGAGATACTCGATCTCTTCCCGCACCCAGTCGGCGTCGCGCTCCTCCGTCTCCAGCCGCTCCAGCTCCTCGAGCAGCCATTCCTTGAGCAGCTCGATCCGGTTGGGCAGGCGGATCGAGGCGTCCATGCCATAGAAGCGCTCCTCCAGCTGGCCGCGGGCGATGACGACCCGTCCGCGCAGGCGGAAGCCCTTGAAGCGCATGCCGGAGCGGAGCAGGCCGCTCGCGAACGCTTCGATCCGCTCCAGGAAGCGCACGGAGCTCTTGCTGCGGATGGCCGCGGCGCGCAGCCGGATCTCCTCGTCCGCCTCCGGCCCGGCCAGCACCGCTTCGAGCTGCTCGGCGGCGTCCTCCAGCCGCCAGCGCTTGCCGAGGCGCAGCTCGAGGTAGTCCTGGAACGTCGTCTGCTTGATGTTCTCCTCGCCGAGCTCCGGCAGGACGGACGAGATGTAGCTGCTGAACATCGGGTTGGGGGAAAAGAGCACCATCTGCTCGGCGGAGATGCGGGAGCGATGCTTGTAGAGCAGGTAGGCGACGCGCTGCAGCGCCGCCGACGTCTTGCCGCTGCCTGCCGCTCCCTGCACGATCAGAAGCCGCTCGCGGTCGTTGCGGATGATCGCGTTCTGATCCTGCTGGATCGTGCCGACGATCGCCTGCATCTGCGAGCTGGACGTGCGGCTCAGCACGTCCTGCAGCAGCTCGTCGCCGATCGTCATGCCCGTGTCGAACATCGAGCGGATGCGGCCCTCGCGGATGGAGAACTGGCGCTTGAGCGTCATCTCCCCGGTGATCTCTCCGCCCGGCGTCTCGTAACGGACCGCGCCGGGTCCGTAATCGTAGTAGAGGCTCGCGATCGGCGTCCTCCAGTCATAGACGAGGAACGTCTCTCCGTCATCCGCAAGGAAGGAAGCGACGCCGACGTAGACCGGCTCCGGCGTTCCGTCCGTCCCGTCCTCGACGAGGTCGATGCGGCCGAAATACGGCGCGGGGAGCAGACGGCGCATCTTTTGCAGCCCGCTGCGCAGCGCGCGATGGCTGCGCTCCCGCTCGGACAGCACCTCCGCTTGCTGCTTCATGCTGACCGCCGTCTCGATCCGGTCGTCGCTCTCGGCGAGGTTGACGGTGACATCGTCCCAGAACTCCGAGCGGATGCCGACGACTTGCGACTTCAGCTCCGAGACGAGCGGCTCGTCCCTTGCGATCCGCGCCTTCAGCTGGCTGCGGACGTCGTCGACCCGAGCCTGTTCCTTGTTCCATTGCTCTGCATCCATCGAGAGACACATCCTTTCCTTGGAATCGGCACGCCTCCGTTCTGAAAAGCAAGCTTGACAGGGAGGGTGGTTTCGATGTAATATAAGATAGAAATCTAATGTCCATTTTTATGTGGATGTTTTTGCGTGACTTAATTACTATACTACGGGAAGCGATCCCGTTTCAATCCTGCCCGCTCTGCGGTCAGGATTTTTTTGGCTGGCCTCCTAACAAAGCTTGTTCCCTGTCCGCCGCGGATTTCCTTCCTCGGAAACGGCGGCTCCGCAGGAATAATTCCGGTGTCGGCCCGATAGGATGGATCATCTTGCGCGCCTCTTCTTTAGCTGCGGCTGCGCCGGCGCGGGATGGAGGGAGCGCGATGATCCGATTCAACGCCGTCTGGGTCGCCGGACCGGGCATGCTCGACCGTTACATCCGCGAATGCACGCTGTCCGAGCGGCAGCGCGATCCGCTGTTTCCGCGCATGCGGCTGCTGCTGCGCAAGGTGCCGATTCCGTTCGAGGCGTTCGGCCAGCTGACGTTGAGCGAAAAGGAGCTTGAGTTCGAGGCGCTGCGCCCGACGTTCTCGAGCGTGGCGGTGTTCCAGTTCTACGGGCTCAATCGCTCGCTGACGTTCCGCTTCCGCTACTCGGAGCTGTACGTGTCGCCGCTGCCGCCGCTGCGGGATCAGCCGCTGCCGACCTGGGGGGACTGGGTCCGGCTGACGAGCCGCAGCTCCAGCGTCGAATACGTGCTCGCGGCTTCCAGCACGGGAGCGCGCCTCTATCCTTGGCTGGCCAGCCGGATCGCGCCCTTGCCGGGATCGCGCTGACGCGATTCAGTCGCTGCCTGCTCGTCCAGGCAGCGGATAACGCTTCGCCGTTGGCGAAAAGGCCCCCTTGAGCGGGCTTCGCCGTTGGCGAAAAGGCCCCCCTAAGCGGGCTTCGCCATTGGCGAAGCTTTTTCCTTTGCCCGGAATCGAGTATGATAGGTCTATTCGAGCTTGGGAGGAAAATAGGCATGGAATGGAAGCTGATTTACGCGGAAATGACCCGCACGGACGAAGACGGATTCGTCGGCAAGGTGCAGTTCGAGGTGCCGGGCCACAAAAAGCCGTATGAGATCGCTCTGCAGAGCAAGAAGGGCAAGGACTGGGCGTACGGCCTGTTCTTCCTGAACGAGGCCGGTCCCGAGGAAGAGATCGAGCAAGTGGAGGAGGAGCTGGAGGAGGACGACGAGCTGTATGAAGCGCTCATCGAGGCCGCCCGCTCCACCTATGCCGCCGAGGGCTGATCAGCTCCAGCGGCGAGACATGCGCACATGGGGAATGCCCGCATCGAGGAAAATGTCCGGCGAGACCGGCTCGTAGCCGAGCTTGGCGTAAAAGCCCTCCGCCTGGCACTGCGCGTCGAGCACCGCTCCGGCATAACCTCGCTCGCGAGCGGCATCCTCCATCGCCCGCACGAGCGCGGCTCCCGTGCCGCGGCCGCGCCGGCCGGCGAGCACGGCGATGCGCTGCAGCTTGGCCATGCCGTCGTCGAACGGCTTGACCCTTCCGGTGCCGACCGCGGCTCCTTGCTCGTCGAGGAGCAGCAGATGCAGGCAGCTGTCCGGCGAGGCGTCGTAGAGGTCCCACTCTTCTTCGGGAGAGACGCCTTGCTCGACGACGAATACTTCCTTGCGGATGGCGAGGCACTGGGCCAGCTGATCCGGCGTGTTCACTACGATGGCTTGCAGCAAGATCGATCCTTCCTTTCTGATAAGACGCTGGTGTAAGAAGCTGGTGGACTGGCATCGACTCGTATTCTAGCAATGATCGCAGGCGTTCGCAATGGAAACGGCTCTATCGAGAGATCGAGAGCGAAAAAGGAGAGAGGGCGATGGGCATGAAAAGGACGATCGCGATCAGCGATATCCACGGCTGTCCGGATGCGCTTCGCCGGCTGCTCGACAAGGTCGGCTACGCCCCTGCGGCCGATCGGCTGCTGCTCCTCGGCGATTATGTCGGGCGCGGACCCGACAGCAAGGGGGCGCTGGACGCCCTGATCCGGCTGAAGGCCGAGGGCGGGGCGAGCGTCGTGCTGCTCAAGGGCAACCACGACCATCGGTTTCTGGAGCTGATGAAGACCGGCCACCCGGGACTGGCGCGGAGCTTCCTCGAGCATGGAGGCAAGGCGGCTCTGTCGAGCTACGGGGGCTGGCCGGAGGATCGGAGCTGGCCGCAGGGCGAGCTGGAGGAAGCGCTGCGCCTCATCCGGCGGCGCCATCCCGAGCATGTGCGGCTGCTGCAGGGCATGGAGCTGTTCGCCGAGGACGAGCGGTTCATCTACGCGCACGCGGGCCTCGATCCCGTCTGGGGCAAGCGGTGGAAAAAGCAGCCCGCGCCGATGTTCTACACGATCCGCGAGCCGTTCCTGCGCCATCCGGTGGCCGCCGGCAAGACGGTCGTGTTCGGCCACACGCAGACGCGCAAGCTGCAGGACGGCTCCGGCGTCTGGAACGCCGGCGACAAGATCGGCATCGACGGCGGCTGCGCCTACGGGCATCAGCTGAACGCGCTGCTGATCGATCCGAGCGGAAGCTGGGAGGAAGCCAGCGTGCCGGCGAAGCCTTGATGCGATCCGCCCCGTCTTTGCCGCCTCGCGGCCAGGACGGGTTTTTTTTTCGTGGCTGCCCAGCCCGCTCTCGGCTTCGATCCGGCGGCCAGGCTGCTTCATCGGCTCGCTTCCGAGGGTATAGGTATTCAATCCCGCACGAACGCAGAGGAGGAAGCCGATATGAACCATTTGAAGCCATCGCAGATCGAACAGCTGAAAGCCGCTCTCTTGGAGGAGAAGGCCGAGCTGGAAGCGCATTTTGAGCTGAACGCGGCCCATACGGAGGACGGCGGGCCGGCGACGATGCAGGAAGCCGACGGGGAGCTGTCGAGCTACGACAATCATCCCGCGGATGCGGCGACGACGACGTTCGAGCGCGAGCGCGACATGGCGCTGGACGAGAAGCTGGGCAAGAAGCTCGCTCAGGTGAACCGCGCGCTCAGCCAGATGGAGGACGGCACGTACGGCCTCGACGCCGAGTCCGGAGAGCCGATCCCGTTCGAGCGGCTCGAAGCGATTCCGTCGACTCGGCATACGGTGCAGAACGTGCCGGATCGCGCTCCGGCGCCGGAGCGGCCGGTCGAGGAGCAGGTCATGACGCTGCCTCCGAAGGGCGCCGGCGAAGGCCGGCAGTCCCATGCCGGCCGGTTCGACGACGCGGGAGCGTGGCAGGCGGTCGAGGATTACGGCAACGCCTCCCGGACGGTCGATCCGCAGGCCGAGGCCGAGGCGGCGAACGAAATGGAGAAGCTGCGCTGAACGGCGAGGGAGGCAGAACCGGAAGCTCCGGTTCTGTCTCCTTTTTGCATCGGGTCGAATCGCCTTCGCCGCGCGGGACGGCGGTTATTCGATGAGAATCCTTAGAGCCGGATGAGAGAAGCTTAACGCTGCTCCCGGCTCTTTTCCGCTACACTGGGACGACGACTGGACAGGAGGAATGACATCATGATCACCAAACGCTGCCTCTTCTGCGACTCGCCCGTGCCCGTGAAGGCCGGCGCCGGGACGCTGGAGCGCTTCATCGGCTGCGACTGCGCGCCGGCGGCGGACTACGGCATCGCGGCGGAGCACTACGAGGCGCTCGGAGCGCTTTCCTATCCGCGCCAGCGCGAGCTGTTTCCGCTGGCTTCCGCTTACATCCGCGAGATGACCGGCCTCGGCCGGGACATCGTCGTCACGGCCGAGGAAGTGGAGGCGCTGCCGGCCTCGCCTCATGTGCCGCTGACGGTGGAGGCCAAGAGCGCCAAGCTGCTTGCCTATCTGCGCCGCCAGTGCGCCGGGCCGGGCGAGCCCGTCATCGTGCACCGGCTCGCGCGCAGCTACAACCTTACGTATTCGCAAAACTTGCAGGAGATGGTCTACGTCATCGAGAAGCTGCGGGACGAAGAGCTGCTCGAGCGGACCGGCTCGGTCTTCTCGCTGACGGCCAAAGGCTGGGAGCAGGCCGGGCTGGCGGCCGACGGCGGCATGCAGAAAATCTGCGTCGTCGCCGGCAGCGGCGATCCCGAGGCCGACGCCGAATGGACGGGCCATGTGCTGCCGCTGCTGCAGCAATGCGGCTATACGCCGCGGATGCTCGGCCGCGAAGGCGATGCCGAGGCCGAGCGGCCGCTCGAGCTGCTGGCGCGGGCCGATCTTGTCCTCGCCGAGCTGTCCGGCGACGCGGCATCGGCCAGCCTCGCCGGCGGCTACGCGCTTGGTGCGGGCATCCCGCTGCTCTGGACGTCCCGCCAAGGGGCCGCTGCGCCTCCGGCATGGGCCGGCGCGGCGCCGCTCCGCTGGCAGGACCCCTCGGAGCTGAGCGCGCTGCTGCTGCAGCGGCTGCGCTCCGAGGCGGCGCTGGCGGCCGCTGCGGGAGCTTGACGCCAGGACGCTGCGCTCGGCGCCGCTCCTTCGCTTGCCGGCGCGTCCGGCCAGGGCCGCGCCGATTTTTCCGCGGGACAAGCGCTTCGTTTCGGGGTAAGGTGGAACAAGGATAAGGCCGCCAGCGGAGCGGCATGCTATCCGGACGATCCGCCAACTTCGGGAGGGAATGCGGCATGCAGACGACGGCAGGGACGAAGGAGGAGCTGCGGCTCGGGAAAGACGCGCTGGGGATGCTGGAGAAATGGAGCATCCAGGGCGTGCATGTGGAGCAGGCCGGGCGCGAGCGGCTGCACTGGAGCGCGACGGGCGAGGATCGTCCGTCCGCCGTGCTGTCGTGCACGAAGAGCGTGCTGTCCGCGCTGATCGGCATCGCGATCGGACAAGGGCTGATCGGCGGCGCAGACGATCCGATCTGCGCTTATTTGGACGAGTCGGATCCGCGTCTGGCCGAGGCGCTCCGGGACGATCCGCGCAAGCGCGGCATTACGATCGCGCAGCTGCTCACGATGACGAGCGGCCTCGACTGGCCGGATTTCGACAAGCCCTATCGGGAGCTGAAGCGCTCGGACGCTCCCGCCGCCTTCGTGCTCGGCCGGCCGCTCGCGCATGAGCCGGGAGCCGTCTTCGCCTACAATACGGGCGGCTCGCAGCTGCTCGCGATCGCGCTGGAGCGGGCGAGCGGCATGAGCGCGGCCAAGTTCGCGAGGAAGCATCTGTTCGGACCGCTCGGCATCGGTCCGGTCCGCTGGAGCCGCCTCGCCGGCGGGCAGGAAGGCGGCGCCGGGCTGTCGATCTCGATGCGGGACCTTGCGAAGCTCGGCAGGCTGTACGTGCAGGGCGGCCGCTGGGAGAGGACGCAGGTCGTGCCGGCGGAATGGGTGGAGGCATCGGCGAAGCCGCGCCACAAAGCCTTGCTTCATTACGAGCCGCAGGTGTACGGCTGCTACGGGTATCACTGGTGGGTGTCGCCGCAGGACAAGCAGCCGGGACCGGATTATTTCTTCGCGTTCGGCTATGGCGGGCAATACCTGTTTGTCGTGCCGCAGCTCGAGGCCGTCGCGGTCGTCCGCAAGAGCCTGGAAGGCCGCAACGAGGCGATCCGCTCGCGCCGTCTGTTCGAGACGCAGCTGCTGCCCGCGCTGCGGCAGGGATAGAGGGCGGCGGAATGGGGAATGGCTAACGGCAAGCCTGTCCGGCAGGGCAGGAAAGACCAAGGGCAGGAGGCTGGAACCCCATGAACCCGAACGAACAGCAGCCGCAAGGCGATACGAGCTTGAGCTTGACGTACGAGCAGTTCCAGGAGCAGCAGCGGCAGCGCCGCGAGCAGGAAATGATCGAGGGCCGGATGGCGCTGCAGCGGGCCGGAGCGGACAGCAGCTCCGAAAAGGTGCGCGGCCTCGTCAATACGATGCAGGAGCTCGTGCAGGAGCTGAGCATGACCGAAAATCAAATCCAGGTGCAGGCGGACGCCCAGCTCCGTCAGCTGCGCAAGCTCAAGGAGCGCGCAAGCTCGATCGAGGCGGAGGTCCGCGCCTCGCTTGGCGGCTCGGCGCCTCACTGACTCGTTTATCCGAAGCCCCGTTGTCTCGAAGCCGCCGTGCCGGCTCCGGACAGCGGGGCTTTTGCATTTCGCAGGGCGGGATGGAGCGGCCGAACGCTTCTGTGCTATGCTGGATGGAACCGAAAGGAGGCCTGGCTTTCATGAATGCCGATTTCTTGCCGGTGCGCGACCTCGAGGGCCATCTGCTCTTGTCCGTCAAAAAGCCGGATTTCGGGCTTACCGTGTCGACCCGCGAGCTTGTCTACCACAAGCCGCATGTCAATTATTATCTCAAGCTGGACGATATGGTCAGCCTCATGCCGTTCGAGCTTCGCCAGACCAAGGAGATGAAAGCGGGACACAGCCGCGGCGGCACCGCCGAATACGCGGTCAGCGGAGCGGGCGCGTCGGCGTACCGCATCCATGTCAGCGCGGCCGTCATGCATAACCGCAGCGGCCGCTTCCAGATGGGAGCGATGCAGTTCATCCTGCCGATACCGCCGCGCATGCTGCAGCTGATCGGCGTCCACAGCGGGATGAGCCGGCTGTAGCGGCGGGATTCCTCCGGACGGTCGCGGTTGGACTTGCCCGCATTCGGGTAAGAGAGACAGACGACAGCAACCCGAAAGCGAGGAGATCCAAATGGAAGCATTGTACACGACGGAAGTACGCGCAAAAGGCGGCCGCGGAGGCAAGGTGAGCTCGACCGACGGCGTGCTGGAGCTGCCGCTCGCGATTCCGAAAGGTCTCGGCGGTCCCGGCGGAGAGGCGACGAATCCGGAGCAGCTGTTCGCCGCCGGTTATGCGGCTTGCTTCGAGGGCGCGCTGCAGCTCGCTGCCCGCCAGGGAGGCATCGACGCCAAGGAAGCGATCGTGACGGCTCAGGTGTCGATCTTCAAGGACGAGCCGAGCTTCAAGCTCGGCGCCAAGCTGCAGATCTACGTGCCGAATGCCGATCCCGCCCGAGTCCGCGAGCTGGCGGAGCAGGCGCATCGGTTCTGCCCTTACTCCAAGGCGACGCGCGGCAACATCGACGTGGAGCTGGAAGTGCTGCAAGCCGCGCCGTCCCTTTGACCCGCAGCCTGCCCATCGAACGGTCAAGAGCCTTCCGCCTTCGGGCGGAGGGTTCTTTTTGGCCTTGTATTGAATAAAAATAAATTAAATAGTATATTCATGCTTATTGAAGCCAAGGCGACCGGGAGGAAAACGAAGTGAGAGCATATTACGAAATCGAGGAAGCGGCGCTGAACAGCTGGCCGGCGCTGCAGACGAGCAGCTGCGGAGGCTGGCTCGTCAAATCGAACCGAGGCTATACGAAGCGTTCGAACTCCGTCCAGCCGCTTGCCCATCTCGCAGGCGGCCAGGAGCTGCTGGACGCGAAGATCCGCCGCTGCGAGGCCATCTACCGGCAGACCGGCCAGCCGGCGATATTCAAGATCACGCCGTTCGCCGAGCCAGCGGAGCTCGACGCGGAGCTGGCGCGGCGCGGCTACCGCATCGCCGATCCGTCGATCGTCATGACGGCGGACATCGGCGAGCTGGAGCCGGAGTCGGCCGGCGCGGACGCGCTCGTCTCCGGCCATCCGACGGCCGCCTGGCTGCGGCTCATGCAGGAGTGGGGAGGCTGCGGGGAGGAGGCGCTGCGGCTGACGGAAATGATGTTCGAGGCGTCGACGCTGCCTTGCCAGTTCGCGCTACTGCATGCCGAGGGACGTCCCGTATCGCTCGGACTGGCCGTCCTCGACGGCCGGCTGCTCGGCTTCTACGACATTATGACGGCGCCGGAGTGCCGGGGCAGAGGCTACGGCCGGAGGCTGCTCCGCCATCTGCTGCATTGGGGCCGGGAGCAAGGCGCCGAGCAGGCGTACCTGCAGGTCGTCAGCGGCAACAAAGCCGCCGAAAGGCTGTACGCCGGACTCGGCTTCCGCGAGGCGTACCCCTATTGGTACCGAGTGCAGCAAGGCGAGCCTGTCAAGTCTTTACTTGGCTGAATCGAGGGTGATATAGTAGTCAGGCTGTCTTTTTCGCGGACAGGACTGAACCGACATCAGAAAGGACTGCTTCCCCTTGAGTACAACCGAAGAAACGAAGCCCGAGCTTATCCCGACGAAGATCTGGAAATGCCGCAACGCCGACTGCAAGGCGTGGGTGCGCGACGAGTTCGCCGCCGAATCCCAGCTCTGCCCGATGTGCAAAGGACCGATGCTGCGCAGCATCCGGCATCTGCCCGCCGTCGTGAACAAGATCAAGCGCCAGCCGAAGCCGAAAAACGAATACGGCCTCTGACCGATCGCGGGTCCCGTCCGGGACTCGCCTAGGCCGCTACCGCCGCTCCGCCGCCGCAGGCCGGAGCGGTTTTTGCTGCTTGCGGCGGCATGCCTTCGGCCTGGCGGTATGCTACAATAGAAGGCAGACCATAATCCGTTTCGACAAGGAGGGCGCTGGAGTGGACACCCGACCGAAGAGCACGCAGGAGCAGGCGCCCGAGCAGGCGCCAGAGCGGCATCCGGAGCATCCGGACCAGCCGGAGCATGGAGCCGGCTGCGGCTGCCCGGACCATCGCAAGAGCCATCATTCCGAAAAGACGAAAACCAGCCTCGTCAGCCGGCTGAACCGCATCGAGGGACAAGTGCGCGGCATCAAGGGCATGATCGAGAAGGATACGTACTGCGACGACGTGCTCAATCAGCTCAGCTCGATCCAATCGGCGCTGAACGGCGTCGGCAAGCTGCTGCTGGAGCATCACATGAAGTCCTGCGTCGCGGAGCGGCTGCAGGAGGGCGACAGCGCGGTCATCGACGAGCTGATGGTGACGATGAACAAGCTGATCCGCTGAACGTCCGGCTGGCTGGAGCGAACTTTTTCCGGCCTTCGCTCGTCTACAGCAGCAGGAAGGCATATCCAATAAAAGGAGCACGGAAATGGAACACAAGTTTGAGCTGGAGGCGGCATGGGCGGGCGGCCGAGACGGGTCGGGCACGATCGCGAGCGGCGCGCTGCAGACGGCGGTCTCCATCCCGGCCGGCATGGACGGGCCCGGCGTCGGCACGAATCCCGACGAGCTGCTGCTCGGCGCGGCGGCGTCCTGCTACGTCATCTCGCTGGCGGCGATGCTCGAGCGGTCCGGCATCGCAGCGGCGCGGCTGTCGCTGCGCTCGACGGCCTTCGTCGATACCGATGACGCCGGCCAGCCGACGTACCGCTCGATCGAGCATCGGCCGCTCATCGAGCTGGAGGCGGGAGCGGACGAGGCGGCGGCGGATCGCGCCCGCCGCATCGCCCTCAAGGCGGAGCTGTCGTGCATGATCACGCGCGCACTCGCCGGCAACGTGCGTGTGGAGGCGCGGCCTGAGGTGCGGCTGCTTGCGGACGGAGGTGGCGGCGCGTGAAAAAGCCGGGCACGCATCCGAAGGGCAACGGCAAGCCGCCGGAAATCATCGGCCGCGACGAGGAGAAGGATTATGTGGTGCGGCGGCAGTTCATGTTCCGCCTCAACCTGTTCTTTTTCGCGGCGTTCGTCATGTTCGGCATCCTCATCGTGCGGCTGGCGGTGCTGCAGTTCATCGACGGGCCGGAGCTGAAGCTGCTGCGCGAGGATCAAGGCACGCGCGACGTCTCGATTCCGCCGTTCCGCGGCAACATCCTCGACTCCGACAAGAAGCCGATCGCCTACTCGACGTCGACGCAGACGCTCACCTACACGCTGCAGGCGGAGAGGAACAAGCAGATCGCGATCGACATGAGCGTCAAGCTGTCCGAGGTGTTCAAGAAGTACAACGACGACCCCGACGCGCAGATGACGCCGGAGGAGATCCAGAAGAACATGGACCTGGACTTCCGTACGAACACGATCTCCGTGCCGCGGCGCATCCGCTCCGACCTGTCCAACCGCGAGATCGCCTACATCACGGAGAACAAGGAGCAGTTCGTCGGCGTCGACATCGTCGAGGAGAGCGTCCGCAACTACAGCGAGGACCGCGTCGCCGCCCAGCTGGTCGGCTACCTCAAGAAATACAAGTCGGCCGGCGACCTGACGAAGTACAAGGAGATCAAGGAGAAGAACGATCCCGCCAACAAGTACCTGCAGGAGGAGACGGTCGGCTTCGACGGCCTCGAGTACATGTACCAGGAGCAGCTGCGCGGCATCAACGGGCTCAAGACGTATCCCGTCGACCGCACGAACAAGGTGACGGGAGCTCCCGTCGTGCAGCCGCCGCAGCGCGGCAACGACCTCGTCCTCAGCATCAACCGCAAGGTGCAGCTGACGGCGCAGCAGGCGATCACCGACCAGCTCGACGTGCTGAAGCATGCGACGAGCAAGCCGCTCAACGCCGGCAACAACGCGCGCATGGGCTTCGCCGTGGCGATGGAGGTCGACACCGGCAAGGTCGTGGCGATGGCGAGCATGCCCGACTACGATACGAACATCTGGAAAGGCGGATCGGCTCCGCCGGACAAGTATGAGCCGATCAAGAACTTCATTACGAACGGCACGATCCGCACCGTTTTCCCGAACTACCAGGATCCCAAGGAGCAGGCGAAACATACGCCGTCGCTCGTGTATCTCGGCTCCACGCAAAAGCCGCTGTCGATCCTGATCGGGCTCAACGAGAAGCTGTTCACGGCACGCGAGAGCTACCATGATGTCGGTCGTTATGTTTTCGGCAGCAAAGGGAATGAAGTGACGATCAACAACGCCAGCAGCAAGCCGAATGGATACATCAACGCTAGTGAAGCCATCGCTAAATCTTCCAACGCCTTCATGTCCGCCATGGTCGGCGAGCGGCTGCTCAACAAGTACGGAGGCCGCAAGGCGGTCGAGGTATGGGACGACTATATGAAGCAGTTCGGTCTCGGCGTGCTGACCGGCAGCGGCCTGCCGTACGAGCAGCCCGGCGTCGAGGACTACTTCCACGAGGCGGAGACGGCGAGCAACCAGTCCGCGCTCGTCCGCGCCTCGTTCGGCCAGATGGGCAAGTACACGACGCTGCAGCTCGCGCAGTACGCCTCGATGCTGGCCAACAAGGGCAAGCGGATGAAGCCGCTGTTCGTCAGCGAAATCCTCGATCCGAAGGGCGAGGTCATCGAGAAGGTGCAGCCGGAGGTGTTGAACAAGGTCAGCTTCCCGGACGCCTACTGGAACACGATCTACTCCGGCATGAGCAAGGTTTCCGTCCAGGGCTTCGAGGGCGTCTCCTACTCGTTCCTGCGGAAGACGGGCACGTCGCAGCAGCAGGTCGCGCGTGGCAAGCAAGTCGAGAACTCCGTGTTCATCGCCTTCGCGCCGGCCGACAAGCCGAAGCTGGCGATCGCCATCGTCATCCCCGAGGGCGGCTACGGCGGCTACGGAGCCGCTCCGGTCGCGCGCAAGATCTTCGACGCGTATGACGAGGCGGTCGGACTGTACGGCACGCCCAAGGGCAGCAAGGACTGATGGAGCAGCGCCGCTCCGAGCTGCGCTGCGAGCTGTGCGGCCGCGTCGTGCCGGCATTGACCGAGCATCATCTGACGCCGCGCGAGCAGGGCGGAGCGCTGCTGGACAAGGCGCGGCTCTGCCCGGCCTGCCATCGCCAGATCCACGCCCTGTATACGAATCGCGACCTCGTGCAGCTCGGCCTCACGAGCGTCGCGGCGCTGCGGGCCGATCCGGCGATCTCCGCTTATGTCCGCTACATCCGCAAGCAGCCGCCCGGCGCGCTGCCGGCGCTGCGCAAGTCCGCGCGGGTCCGGCGCCGCTGAGACGGACGCGCCGGGACCTCCCTGGCGCTCACGGCTCTGCCCGTCCGACGGGCAGAGCCTTTTTTGCTTGCGGCAATTTTTTTCTTTAAAAGTAAACCTTTTTGCTTTAACCTGCGTATATACGTGGTGGCTTGGCTGGAATGCATATGAAATGGAAAAGGTGATGGGAAATTGGAAGGGTCGATGAAGGTCGTGCTGTACCAGAAGCTGCCCGGCGGCAGTCTTCGCAAGATCGACGAGCGCAGCTGGTCGGCCGAAATGCTCGCCGCGCTGCATCATATCAACTATTTGACCGTCGGCGGAGAAGAGTTCGAGACGGTCGAAGGCAGGCTCAACGTCGATGAAGGCGTGATGGAGCTGCTGCTGATCTCGATCCCGAGCGGCTCCCGCTAGAGCCGGAGAAAGGAGACATCCATGAGCGAATCTACAAAACGCAACGACCCCTCGTCCGCGCCGAGGCAGCCGAAGGTGATGGCGACGACGCTCGGCCTCGTCCTGCTCGCCGGAAGCGCGGGCACGGCCGTCTCGGCCGCGGCTCCGACGGCCAGTCCGGCTGCGGGCGGCGGCTCGCCGAAGCTCGTCGAGTGGTCGAGCGACGAAGTGAAGGCCTATTACGATCCCGCGCAGGATTGGAACCTGCCGGAGCTGCAGCCGGAGGAAGAAGACGCTTCGGGCGAGGCAGGCAGCGGCGCAGGCGGCTCGTCCGGCGGCGGAGGCGGCACGACGGTCATCCATACCGGAGGCGGCTTCGGCTGGGACGACATGCTGCTGTACCATCTGATCTTCAACCGCGGAGGCGGCTACTCCTCGAGCGGCTGGGGCGCTTCGCGTCCGGCGTATCATCCTTCGACCGGCCAGCTGTACAAGCGGCCGACGTATGACAGCACGCGATTCCAGAACAAGCCGACGGTCGGCTCGTCCGTCCGCCCGAAGACTTCGTCGGGCAGCGGCACGATTACGCGCCGCTCGACCTCCTCGTCGAAAGGGAGCATCGGCGGCAACTCAAGCGGGTATTCCTCCAGCTCAAGCAAGTCAAGCGGATTTTCCGGATGACGGCGCCTGCGCTGGAAGCGGTCCGCCGCGAGCGGCTCGACCGAGCCGAAGCCACGGCGCGCTTGGCGGAGCTCGGCTTCGGCTGGGCCGATCTCGAAGAGGAGGAATATTGGCTCGATGAAGTCGTCGCCATGGATGCGGACGTCTACGAGCGGCTGGAACGGGCGGCCTCGTCGCTGTGGGCGATTTTCGACCGCACGGTCCGCTATATGCACGGACGCCGCGAGCTGTACGCGCTGACCGGCATTCCGCCGATCCTCTGGAACATGCTGGACGGCCTGGAGCTGCCTCCGCCAGGACAGATCAGCCGGTACGCGCGCTTCGACTTCGCCGTGAGCCTGGACGGCGGCATCAAGCTGCTGGAGCTCAACGCGGATACGCCGACCGGATACGCCGAAGCGGCAGCCGCTACTCCATGGCTCTGCCGGCAGGCCGGCCTGCGCTCGCCCAACGAGGCGATGGCGGAGCGGCTGGCGGCGGCCTGGGGCGCGGAGCGCCCGGACGCCGTCGCCTGCGCCGCCTACGGCTCCCATGCGGAGGATACCGGCACGGTCGATCTGCTCGCCCGGCATAGCGGGCTCGAGCTGCGCAAGCTCGATCTGCTCGACCTGTCGGTCGACGACGGCGTCGTGCTGGACGGGGACGGAGCGCCGATCCGGCGCCTGTTCGCCCTTTACCCGAAGGAGTGGATGGCGCTCGACGACGGAGGAGAAGCGCTCGCTTATGCGATCGAGACCGGCCGGCTGACGCTGTTCAATGCCCCTCATGCGATCCTGCTGCAATCCAAAGGACTGCAGGCGCTCGTCTGGGGACTGTATGAGCTCGGCATGCTGTACACCGATCCGGAACGCGAGGCGATCGAGAGCTATTTGCTGCCGACGTACACGAAGCCGCTGTTCGACGGCAGCTACGTCTCGAAGTCGATGTTCGGCCGCGAGGGCGGCTCGGTCAAGCTGTACGGCGAAGGCGGCGGGCTGGAGCTCGAGGACAAGGACGGCTTCGATACGAGCGTCTTTTTCCCGACTGTGTACCAGCGCCGCGCCGATCTGCCGGAGCTTGAGCTTGGCGGCTCCAGCTACCGCGTGCTGACGGGGCTGTTCATGCTCGGAGGCGAGCCGTGCGGCCTGCTTGGACGCGCCGGCGGCCTGATCACCGGCAATACGAGCCATTTTGTACCGATAGGAGTGAAAGCGAAATGAACGTTCCCCATAACCGGGCGGGAGCCGTCCGGCGCGCGCGCGGCCGCATCGCCGGCGCGCTCGGCGCGGCGCTGCTCGCGCTGGCGCTGGCGGGCTGCTCGACCGGCTCGAGCAGCGTCTTCGACACGAGCGGAGGCAGCTCCTCCGGGGCGTCTGCAGCCGGCCAAAGCGCCGCCGCCGACACATCGGTCGTCCCTTGGGACTACCGGGTGGCGGAAGCCGAGGTCGGCGATCTGATCGGCGGAGACATGACGATCCTGCCGGATAATCAGCTGATGGCCAACGACAGCCAGTACGCGACCGGAGACAAGATCTTCACGCTGCAGTACATGACGGCCAACCTCAAGGAGAACAGCGAAGGCAAGGCGTCCGTCAGCCTGTCGGCATGGACGCCGATCAAGTCCTACCGCGCGAAGGCCGAAGCGGACGCCGATCTGGAGCGGCTCAAGCTGCGGCTCAAGACGAAGGTCGATCTGGTCGGCGTGTACAAGACCGAGCTGGACGGCAAGAGCCGGCAGTTCGCGGTGCTCGAGCTGCCTTCCGGCCAGGTCGTCAAGCAGCCGATCGACGAGGACCGCTACGCGTCGCTGAAGTCCGCCAAGCAGGCGGACGTCATTCTGGAAGAAATCCACGACTTCAGCGAGTATGATCTCGCATACAGCAAATTCAGGGGGTGGGCCGCATCATAGTCGTCAATCTGCTCGTCAGCATCGTCGTCATCATCGTTCTTCAGCTCGTCGGAATGCTCATCTTCAGCTGGATCACGCCCTACAAGGACCTCGAGGAGCTGAAGCGGGGGAACGTCGCCGCCGGACTCGCGATGGGCGGCAAGTTCCTCGGCACGGCGATCCTGCTCGGCGTCGCTTCCTACACGAACCATTCGATCTGGTACTTGATGCTCTGGTTCGCGGTCGGCTACGTCTGCCTCGTGCTCGCCTATCTCGTCTTCGAGCTGGCGACGCCGAGCTTCAAGGTGTCGGAGGAGCTCCAGAAAGGCAACGTGGCGGTCGGCATCCTGCTCGCCGCCGTTTATATCGGAACCGGCTTCGCGGTCAGCAGCCTCATCATCTGACGCGCTCCTTCCGTCAAGGGCCCGGCCCGCATTCCTCGCGAATGCGGGCTTCTTGCGCGTTGTGCTATACTGATTAAGATTTTGCAAAGCCGCTAGAGAAAGAAGGAATTCACGATGAAACGTCCCTTGTCCTTCGGGCAAAGGCAGGAAGGCAGGAGCCTGTTCGGCGGGCTGTACCTGCTGCTGCTGCTGAAGCTGCAATGGATGCGCATGGAGCTGTTCGGCGGCATCGAGCCGCTCGCGCTCGCGGCGGACGCGCTGTCGCTGCTGGCGCTGCTCGGCCTGCTCGAGCTGGCGACGCCGAGAAGGGGCAAAGGTCCGGCCTATTGGGCATTCAATCTGGTCTTCTCCGGGCTGCTGTTCGCGGTGACGCTTTATTTCAAAAACTTCGGCACGGTCGCGACGTACACGGCGCTCGGCAATCTGGGCCAGGTGCTGGGCGTGCGGGAGAGCGTAGAGGGCACGATCCGGCCGCTGGACTATGTCTACTTCGCCGATCTGGCCGTCATCGCGGCCGTATGGGCGCTGCGCCGCAGGAGAGGCAGCGCACCGCGAGGCAGGCGCAGCCTGTTCAAGCCGCTGGCGGCGGCGCTGTGCCTTGCCGGAGCGGCAGGCTCGCTGTGGTTCGTCCGCGAGGCGGAGGCGACCAAGAGCGAGCTGGCCCAGGCGGAGAGCGTCGGGCTGTTCAACTATCAGATCGTGAGCGCGCTCAAGTCCTACGAGGAGGAGAAGGAGATCGCCTCCGGCAACATCGCCGAGACGATCGAAGCGGCCAAGGCGCTGCAGGCCTCCTACCCGTATGGAGGCGCCGGCGGCAACGCCGGGGCAACGCCGCAAGCCTTCGGCGCGATGCGGGACATGAACCTGATCGTCGTCCAGCTGGAGGCGCTGCAGAACTTTCCGATCCGGCTGAAGCTCGGGGAGCAGGAAGTGACGCCGGTGCTGAACCGGCTGGCGGACGAGGGGTGGTACGCTCCGCATTTCTTCCAGCAGATCGGCCAGGGCAATACGTCCGACGCCGAATTCATCGCCAATACGTCGATCTATCCGACCGGCACGATCGCGATGAGCACGGGCTACGGCAACCGGAAGCTGCCGAGCCTGCCGAGGCTGCTGCAGGAGCGGGGCTACCGCGCGTATACGTTCCACATCAACAACGTCGGCTTTTGGGACCGCAATAAGCTGTATCCGGCGCTCGGCTTCGACAAGTATTACGACAAGCCCTATTTCCATAACGATCATTTCAACAGCTTCGGCGCTTCCGACGAGGAGCTGTACCGGACGGCGGTCGACGAGCTGGCGAAGACGGCGGCGCAAGGCGGCAAGTTCTACGCGCATCTGATCACGACGTCCAACCATTCTCCGTTCCGCATTCCGGAGGACAAGCAGACGCTGACGCTGCCGGACGGGCTGCGGGGGACGGTCGTCGGCGACTACCTGCAGTCGGTGCATTATACGGACTGGGCGGTCGGCCGCCTGATCGACGGGCTGAAGGAGAAGGGGCTGTGGGACCGGACGGCGCTCGTGCTGTACGGGGATCATTTCGGCCTGCAGCCGCAGGACGCGGACCCGGAGCTGATTCGCAAGCAGCTTGGCATCGACTACGACAAGCGGGTCAGCCGCCTCAACATTCCGCTCGTCATCCGCTATCCGGGCCAGCAGCCGCGGACGATCGAACGCACCGGCGGCCAGATGGACCTGCTGCCGACGATCGCCAATCTGCTCGGCATCCGTCCGGAGGATGGAGGCGTGCTGCCGTTCGGCCGCGATCTGCTCAATACGGAGCGGAACGTGATCGGCATGAGGTACTATTTGCCGACGGGCTCGTTCCTGAATGACGACATCCTGTTCGTGCCGGGCAAAGGCTTCGAGGACGGAGAAGCGATCCGGCTCGATACGCTGCAGCCGGTGGCGGACTTCTCCGCGTACCGGGACGACTACGAGTACATGCTCAAGCTGATGGCGCTGTCCGACCAATACGTGAAGCTGCTGCCGAAACGATGACCGATAAGGAGAGATGAAGCTCATGAACGAAAAAAAGACGTATCTGTTCGTCGGCTCGTACGCCAAGCCGGAAGGGCCTGGCGTCTATCTGTATCGCTGGAACGAGGAGGAGCTGGCGCTGGAGCCGCCGCTCGCGGAGGCGGACGGCCTCCGCAATCCGACGTTCCTGAACGTCGACCCGGAAGGCGGCAAGCTGTACGCCATATCCGAGGGCGTGAACGAGGCGGGAGGCAAGAGCGGCACCGCCGTCTCCTATCGGTTCGACGCGGGAGAGGGGACGCTTGAGCGCATCGGCGAAGCGCCGACGACCGACGGACCGACCTGCCATATCGAGCGCAGCCCCGACGGCCGGCGGCTGATCGTCGTCAGCTATCACGGCGGCATGGCGGGCCTGATGGAGCTGGAGGAGGACGGAACGATCGGACGCCGCCTCGATCAGCCGCAGCATGAGGGCAGCAGCGTCGACCCGGAGCGCCAGGACCGCCCGCATCCGCACTCGACCCGCTTCAGCCCGGACGGCCGCTGGGCGTTCGTGCAGGATCTCGGCCTTGATCTCATCCGCACGTACCGGCTCGAGGACGATCGGATGGTTCCGGTCCGGGACAACCGGATTCATCCCGGAGCCGGTCCGCGCCATCTGGCCTTCCATCCGGAGGGCCGCTTCGCTTATGTCATCAACGAAGTCGATTCGACCGTCAGCGTGCTCGGCTACGAGCCGGAGACCGGCGAGCTCGCGGAGCTCGGCCATGTGCCGACGCTTCCGGACGGCTGGCAAGGGGACAATACCTGCGCCGAAGTCGCCGTCTCCGCGGACGGGCGGTTCGTCTACGGCTCCAACCGCGGCCATGACAGCCTTGTCGTGTTTGCCGCCCGCAACGGCGGCCGCATGCTGGAGCCGATCCAGCATATTTCCGTCGAGGGCCGGCATCCGCGCCATTTCGCGCTGCTCCCGGGCGGACGGTGGCTGCTGGCGGCCAACAAGGATACGGACGGCATCTCGATCTTCTCCGTCGATGCCGAGAGCGGCAAGCTGGCCTATACCGGCAAGAAGCATGCCGTTTCGCAGCCGGTCTGCATTCAGCCGTTTCAAGCTTGACGCCGCGCGATTAAGTATCCTTTATAAGCATCGGGGCCATGCTGGTTCCGGTGGGGATACTTTTTCGAAAGGGTGATTGCCATGCATGCAGACAAGCTTCTCGAAGGAAAGGTCGCCATCGTCACCGGCGGCGGCTCCGGCATCGGCCGGGCGTCCGCGCTGGATCTGGCGCGCCGCGGCGCGAAGGTCGGCTTCCTCGACCGGACGCCGGAGGAGGCGGAGAAGGTCAAGGCGGAAATCGAGCGCGAGGGCGGGGAAGCCTGGGTCGCGGCGACGGATGTCAGCGACGCCAAGGCGGTCGAGCAGGGCATCAACGAGATCGTCGAGCGCTTCGGCCGGCTCGATATCGTCTTCGCCAATGCCGGCATCAACGGCGTCTGGACGACGCTGGAGGACATGGAGGTCGAGGACTGGGACCAGACGCTCGGCATCAACCTGCGCGGCACCTTTCTCACGCTCAAATATGCCGTTCCGCATCTCAAGAAGCAGGCCGGCGGCAGCATCATCATCACGAGCTCGATCAACGGCAACCGGATCTTCAACAACACGGGCGCGACCGCGTACAGCGCGTCCAAGGCCGGCCAAGTCGCGCTCATGAAGATGGCCGCGCTGGAGCTGGCTCCGCATCGGATCCGCGTCAACGCCGTCTGTCCGGGCGCGATCGAGACGAACATCGACGACAACACGGAACGGACGGAGGAAGCCGAGCAGGCCAAGATTCCGGTCGAATATCCGGAGGGCTCTCATCCGCTGGCGGGCAAGCCCGGCAAGGCGGCCCAAGTCGCCGATCTCGTCACCTACCTAGCCTCCGATCTGGCCTCGCATGTGACGGGCACCGACATCTACATCGACGGAGCGGAATCGCTGCTGTAGCCGCCGCGCGCATCGACAACAAGCCGCCCCGCCATTCCACGGAATGGAGGGGCGGCTTGTTTGGTTAGGCGGTCCTCGCGGGGGGATTCGTCGTCAGCCGCTGCAGCGTTCAGCCGGCGTCCGGCTCGCGGCGGAAACGGGCGATCCAGAGGCCGGGGGCCGGCTCGAAGCGTCCGTCGGGCCGGAAGCCGGAGGACAGATAAAGAGCGACGGCCGGGACGTTGGCTTCGCCCGTCGAGACGTGGATCGTCGCTCCGGCGTGCCGCGCGAGCGCCTCCTGCAGCAGGAAGCGGCCGATGCCGCGCCGGAAAAAGTCCGGATGCACGACGAGGCGCGATATCGTCCGGCTGCCGTCCTGCTCGGCCTCGACGGCGATGGCGCCGGCCAATCGGCCGTCGAGCGCGCAGCCGTAAAATTCGGCCGGACATTCGAGCAGCTCCTCATGGCTCTCGTCGATGCCGGGGATGGCGTCGAAGCCGATCCGTTTGGCTTCCTCGCGGTACGCCTTGGTCTGCAGCTCTCGCAGCTCCTGCGAGGCGGCCGGATCGGTCACGTCGATCACATGCAGGGACAAATTCATGTTTATTCAATCTCCCATATTGTCAATTTTTCGGCTGCTGGCGCGCCCGCTCGCGAAAGCGGCGCACCTTGAGCAGATTGCCGCAGGCTTTGTCGTCGCAGTAGCGCTTCGAGCGGTTTTTCGTCTCGTCGTAATAGATCCACTTGCAGTCCGGATTGTCGCATACGCGCAGCCTCTCCGCTCCGCCGGCCGCGAGCATGTCGGCGTATGCCGCCGCCACGCGGCAGCGGACCGCCTGCCAGTCCGAAGCGAGCGGGCGGCGCTCCAGGCGGAAGCCGACCTCCCCGAGCGGCCGCTCGCTCGCTTCGAGCTCCAGCTCCAAGTGGAAAGGAGCTGCGCGCAGCGCCGCCTGGAGCGGCTCCAGCGCGGACGCTGCCAGCGGCAGCGACTCCCGACGGGCGTCTACGATCGCGAGGGTCAGGCGGCGCAGCTCGTCCCGCAGCCGCCGCAGCTCGGACAGCTCGGCCGGGGAAGGCTCGGGCGCCTGCGCATCGTCCGAACCGTGCTTGGCCCAGAATCGTTTCCTCCAAGCAGCGTGCTCGAGACGGTCCTCGCTCGCTCCGCTGCCTCTCCAGTCATGCCATAGGCTGTTCAAAAAATCTTCCCAGATCATGCGACTTCCTTTCCTGCTGCCAGTAGTAACGATCTAAAATGAAAAAGAAGGTTACAAATAGGTCGATTCCGGGTATAGTAAGAGCAGCAAAAGGTAACGAGTCAACCTCCATTTCATCGTTACCGTCTTCTTCGCCATTATAGCGTCGCCAAGGAAGGGAGACAAGAACCATGAGCTCGAACCGGGAAAAGACGAAGCTGTTGGAAAAAGCCTGGGAGTTTGCTTACAGCAAGGAGGACTGGTCGCCGCCGCTGCAGACGGCGCTCGAAGGCGTGACGGAGGAGCAGGCGGATTGGCGTCCGCAAGGAGCCGCGGCCAACACGATCCGCGAGACGGTCCATCACCTGATTTTCTATAAGGAGGCTTTCCTGCGGGCTTGGCGCGGAGAGAGCGACACGGCCGCGGACGGCGTGACCAACACGGACACGTTCCATGCGGCGGGGATCGGCGCGGAGGAGGCGTCATGGGAGGAAACGCGGCGCAGGCTGGGGCAGGCGCATGCGGCCATCGGGGCGATCGTCCGCGAGTGGGAGGAGGACAGCCTGTACGAGAAGCGGATCGGCAAGGGCTCGGAGGCAGGGACCTGGGTGAACAGCCTGGCGGTCCACGATGCCTACCATGCGGGACAGATCATCCTCGTGCGCAAGCTGCAGGGCTCATGGGCGCCGACGCGTTCGTTCAGTTAGGGAGATACGCAAAAAAGAGCACGAAAAGAGGCGAGGCCGGAGTTTCCGGCTTCGCCTCTTTTGGCATGGAACGAGGAAGCGCGCGACAAGAGGGGGGATCAGCTTAAGCCCGGGCGCGGCGCGGCCGCGAGTTGGCGAGCCGCTCCAGGCGCGGCTCGGCGGAGGCGGCCTGCTCGGAAACGGCGAGCCGATCGCAGCCCAGGTAGGCGCGGAAGTCCGAGAAGGCGAGCGCCAGGCTGCGCTGGCTGTCGCGCGTCGGCCGCCTGCCGGGCTCCGGCCACCAGCCGAGCACAGCCCGTTCGCCGCCCGGCATGCGGCCCGGCTCCATGCGGGCGACGAACGCCTCGCCCTGGAGCACCGGGAGCGTGTAATAGCCGAACTGCCGGATCGCGGCCGGCTTGTACACCTCCCAAATATAGGCGAAGTCGAACAGCTCGCGGATGAGGCGGCGGTCCCAAAGCACGTTGTCCAGAGGCGCGAGGAAGGAGGTGCGCGCCGGCTGCGAGGACCAGCGCTCGGCGGAGCCTGAATCGAGCCAGCGCTCCAGATCGTCCGTCCGCGCATAGTGGGGAGCGCTCAGTCCTTCCGTCTCCACCTCCACGAGCCGCCCTTGCTCCGCCAGCTCGCGGAAGATGCGCGTACGCTCGGCGGCCTTGAGGAAAGAGGTGCCGACCCAGGCGTCCGACATGCGCGGCGAGAGCAGGCCGACGCCTCCGACCCGCCTCAGCACCCGCCAGCGCGCGTAATCCTCGTCGGCGGGATGCGGGTCCGGGGCGTCCAGCAGCTCCTCGGGAAGAAGCTTCTCGGCCAGCTGGTAGACGCGCTGGTTGCGCTGCTTGCGGTCGATGACGAGCTCTCCCCATAAATACATGCTCTCCATCGTCGCCTTGGCCTGGCGGGCCGGAGACCAGGCCCAGTCGAGCTTGACGCCGCTCTCCAGCTCGCGCGAGAGCAGCGGTCCGCGAGCCTCCAGCGCCTCGCGCACGACGGGCACGAAAGCCGCGACCTCGGGAATGGAGCCGTAGCGGCTGCGGGCCCGCTCGCGCGTTCTCCGGAACGCCGGCCAGTCGGCTGTCGGATAGATGCTCATCACCTTGTCCATGCCGTCGACCAGCAGCCGGTCCGCGTACAGCAGCTCGTCGAGCTGCGACGGCTCGAAGCGCTCCAGGCGGGCTTGCAGCACGAGCTCGGCATTGCGGCCGGCCGGATCGAGCGGATCGAACTGGATGCAGCCTGCCTGCCGGATGTAGTCCATGATGCCGGCCTTGCCGGCGTAGCGCCGCTCCGGTCCGAGGCCATGATAATCGAGCAGGAAGCGGCGGGCCTCCGTACGGGACAGCTTGAGCTTGCGATGGGCCATGCGGTCGACTCCTCCTCGAACGAATGTTCTATTCGTCCAGTATAGCGGATCCAGCGGGGCAAGGGAAGGGAGACGGCTCGGCGGCGAGCCGGAACGCGCCGAATCCGGCAAGGCGAGCGAGCGCTCGACACGGAGCCTTCGCACGGCGCTTCCGTCGCGGCCAGGCTGCCGGCCCCGCGGAACGTTTCCTTCCATCCGTTGTCGACCGTTCAGACACTGTGTCAAAAGCGAATCGGCCGTTCTGTCTAATGAAAACCGGACCGCTCCCGCTTACGATGGAACCATTCCGGCGAAAGCTTCACGGAAACGGAAGGGGGATGGGAGCTTTGGCGCAAAATGCTGCCCAGCAAGAAATCGTCGTCGACCGGGTCGGCATGGATTACGGCGGAGGCTCCGAGCCGGCGATCCGCGAGATCAGCCTCGGCATCCGCAAAGGCGAGTTCGTGAGCCTGCTCGGACCGTCCGGCTGCGGCAAGACGACGCTGCTGCGGATGATGGCGGATCTGCTGGAGCCGACGAGCGGCGGCGTCGGCATCGCCGGCGGGACGCCGCGGCAGGCGCGGCTGACCCGCAAGTTCGGCATCGTCTTCCAGACGCCGGCGCTGTATGAGTGGAGGACGGTGAGAGGGAATGTCGAGCTGCCGCTGGAGCTGGCCGGCATGCCGCGGGCGCGCCGCCGCGAGCGTGCCGAGGAGCTGCTGGAGCTGGTCGGGCTGGGAGCGTTCGCGGGCAAGCGTCCGCGCCAGCTGAGCGGCGGCATGCAGCAGCGCGTCTCGATCGCCCGGGCGCTGGCCGCGGATCCGCAAATTCTGCTCATGGACGAACCGTTCTCGGCGCTTGACGAGTTCACGCGCGAGCGGCTCGGCGAGGAGCTGCTCGGCCTGTGGAGCCGCACCGGCTGCACGGTCGTGTTCGTCACGCACAGCATCGCCGAGGCGGCGTTCCTGAGCGACCGGGTGTTCGTGCTGTCGGCGCGGCCGGGCCGCCTGTCCGCCGAGGTGGAGGTCGGCTTGCCGCGCCCGCGCGTCGGCTCGCTGCGCGCCGAGCCGGAGTTCCACCGGCTCACGTCGTCGATCCGTCAGCTGTTCGAGGAGGCGGAGCCGTGAGGGCGGGAGCGGCCGGAGGATGGAAGGACCTCGCGTTATGGGGAGCGGCGGCGCTGCTGCTGTGGGAGCTCGGCTCGTGGCTGCTGCTGGAGCGGCTGCAGGTGCCGCTCGCCCAGTCCAAGCTGCCCTATCCGCATCGGATCGCGGAGGCGCTGGCGAGAGACGGCGGCAAGCTGCTCGCCGAAGCGGCGGCGACGCTGGGCAGCGCCGCGAAAGGCTTTCTGGCGGGGGCGCTGGCCGGAGCGGCGCTCGCCCTGCTCATGGGAGCGTCGCGCACGGCCGAGCGGATCGCCGCTCCTTATGCGGTAGCGTCGCAGATGATCCCGATCCTCGGGCTGGCGCCGATCGTGTACGGCATCTTTCGGGATGAGGGCACGGCCCGGCTGCTGATCGCCGCCTACATCGCCTTTTTCCCGGTCGCGCTGCAAATGCTGCGCGGGCTGAAGTCGATCCGTCCCGAGGACCGCGAGCTGCAGCGCGTGCTGGCGGCCGGGCGCTGGTTCGCCTTTCGGACGCTGCTGCTGCCCGCCTCGCTGCCGGGGCTGTTCACGGGGCTGAAGACGGCGGCGCCGCTCGCCGTGACCGGCGCGATCCTCGTCGAGCTGATGGGCGCGCGGCATGGAATCGGCGTGCTCATGCTGCGGTATCTGTATTACGGTCCGTCGCATGCGTATCTGTTCTGGTGCACGGTGCTGCTCTCGGCCGCGCTCGGCCTGCTCGCCTACGGAGCGGTCGCGCTGCTGGAGCGGCTGCTGCTTCCGTGGCAGCGCAGCGGCCCGGCCGCCGCCGGAAAGGGGGCGGGCGCATGACGCCTGGAGCGGATATCGAGCCGAAGAGCGCGACCCGCAGCGGAGCGAGCGTGTCCGCGGCTGCGGCGGCGCTGGAGGCCGCGATCCCGGAGGCGCCGACGCCGTCCCGCCAGGCCCGGCCGCGAGCGAAAAGGCGGCTCGGCAGCCGGAGCGCCGCTTCCCGCCTGCCGGAGCTGCTGCTGCCGCTGGCGGCCGGGCTGGCCGTCCTCGCGCTGTGGCAGGCCGAGCTGTTCCACGCGCTGCTCGGCCTGCGCACGTACCAGCTGCCGCTGCCGTCGGCGATCGCGGCGGCGGCAGCCGCGAACGCGGAGCTGCTGCTCCGCTCCGCCGGCGTCACGCTGGCGGAAGCCTGGCTCGGGCTCGCCGCAGGCTCGCTGCTCGGCTGGCTGGCCGCAGCGGCGGCCGTCCTGCGGCCCGCGCTCGGCCGCGGCGCGCTGCTGCTCGCCGCCGCGCTCAGCGCGGTGCCGATCGTCGCGCTCGCGCCGCTGTTCAGCCTGTGGCTCGGCGACGGCATCGCCTCGCGGGCCGGCGTCGCCGCGGTCGCGAGCCTGGCGCCGATGGCGCTCGGCAGCTGGCGCGGGCTGACGTCGCCGAGCCCGGCGGAGCTTGACCTGATGCGCTCGCTCGGCGCTTCCAAGGCGGCGGAATTCCGCAAGCTGCGGCTGCCGTCGAGCCTGCCCTACACGCTGACCGCGCTCAAGATCAACGCGGCGGCGAGCTTGATCGCCGCGATCGTGAGCGAGTTCTTTTTCGCCTCACGGGGACTCGGCTACCTGCTGTCCAACTCGGTCAAGATCGCCCGCATGCCGCTCGGCTGGGCGTGCATCGCCGTCGCGGCGGCGGCCGGCATCGCCTCGTACGGGCTGCTGCAGCTGGCGGAGCGGCGGCTGCTGCACGGGCGGCCGGACGGCGCCGATTCCAAGCAAGCGCGCTAGCGACAGAGAGAACGGCCGTCCGCAGCCGGCAGCGGGCGGCACGCGCAGACCAATTCGGGGGGAGCGGATGAAGATGGGCATGACGAGGAGAGGCCGGCGCGGCGCGCTGGCCAAGGCGGGAGCGGCGCTGGCGCTGGCTGCCGCGCTGGCGGCATGCGGCAACGGCCAGGAGACGCCGGCGGCGGGCGGAGCGGCGGACGGGGCGGCGGCCGTGAAGATCGGCCTGCAGCTGAAGTGGGTGCCGCAGGCGCAGTTTGCCGGTTACTACATGGCGCTCGAGAAGGGCTATTACAAGGAGGAAGGGCTGGACGTGGACATCCTGCCGGGCGGGCCGGACATCGTGCCGGAGCAGCAGGTGGCGAGCGGAGCGGCCGACATCGGCGTCGACTGGGTGGCGAGCCTGCTCGCCCATCAGGAGCAGGGACTGCCGCTCGTCGAGATCGCGCAGATCTATCAAAAAAGCGGGCTCGTGCTCGTGTCCAAAAAGAGCGCCGGCATCGCCGCCGCAGCCGACCTGAAGGGCAAGAAGGTCGGCAACTGGATGGGCGGCAACGAGTTCGAGCTGCTGGCGCTGTTCGACAAGCTCGGGCTCGATCCGGCCAAGGACGTGCAGTTCGCCAAGCAGGGCTTCACGATGGACCAGTTCCTCGCCGGCGAGCTCGATGCCGCCTCGGCGATGACGTACAACGAATATCAGGTCGTGCTGGAGCAGGGCATCCCCGAGTCGGAGCTGAACGTCATCGACATGAACGAGGAAGGCGTCGCCATGCTGGAGGACAATCTGTTCGCCAACGCCGATTGGCTGGCGGACAACAAGGAGGCGGCCGCCAAGTTCGTGCGCGCCTCGATCAAGGGCTGGCAGGAGGCGATCGAGCAGCCGGAGGCGGCCGTCGACGCCGTCATGAAGGCGGCCGAGGCGGACAGCACCTCGCGCGATCATCAGCTCAAGATGATGCAGGAGGTCGCCAAGCTGGTCGCTCCGGACGGCTTCGATCCGGCCGGCATCGGCAAGATCGACGAGGCGGCGTTCAAGCAGACGGCGGACATCGCGCTGCAGTTCGGCGTCATTTCCAAAGCGGCCGATCTCGGGGCGGCGTATACGACGGAGATTTACGACATGGCCGTGAAATGACGCCGGAGCGGGCCGGCCGCGAGCGGAGGACAGGCGGTAGATCAGAAAGGGGGAATGTGCAGTGGATACGGTAAGCATCGGACTTATCCAGGCGAGCCATGACCTGGACGGCGGCGAGGAGATCGCGGCGCACAAGCGGCGCGGCCTCGAGAAGCACGAGCGGCTCATCCGCGAGGCGGCATCGCGCGGAGCGAAGGTCATCGGGCTGCAGGAGCTGTTCGCCGGTCCTTATTTCTGCGCGGAGCAGTCGTCCCGGTGGTACGGGTTCGCCGAAGAAGTGCCGGATGGCCCGACCGTCTCGGCGATGCGGGAGCTGGCGCGGGAGCTGGAGGTCGTGCTGATCGTCCCGGTCTACGAGCGCGAAGGCGTCGCCTCGTACTACAACACGGCGGCGGTCATCGACGCGGACGGCGCCTATCTCGGCAAGTACCGCAAGCATCATATTCCGCATGTCGGCGCCGGCGGGGGAGCGCATGGCTTCTGGGAAAAGTTCTACTTTAAGCCGGGCAATCTCGGCTATCCGACATTCGATACCGCCTACGCCAAGGTCGGCGTGTACATCTGCTACGACCGCCACTTCCCGGAAGGGGCGCGCGCGCTCGGACTCGCCGGAGCGGAGATCGTGTTCAATCCGTCGGCGACGGTCGCGGGCACGTCGGAATATTTGTGGAAGCTGGAGCAGCCGGCGCATGCGGTCGCCAACGGCTATTACGTCGCCGCGATCAACCGCGTCGGCGTCGAGTCGCCGTGGCGCATGGGCGAGTTTTACGGCCAGTCCTACCTGGTCGATCCGCGCGGAGCGATCGTCGCCGAGGGCAGCCGCGACCGGGACGAGGCGATCGTCGGCGTGCTCGACCGGCGCGTCATCCGCGAGGCGCGCGAGGCGTGGCAGTTCTACCGCGACCGGAGGCCGGAGACGTACGGCGAGCTGTCGCGGCTCTAGCCCGGCGCCTGGCGGCGGGAGAGCTAGAGCGAGATGGGAGAAGGGAGTAGACGCATGGAGGATACGCTGGAAATGAAAGAAGCGCCCGCGCCGCGCCGGCTGGCGAACTGGATCGGCGGCCGCTGGGAGGAAGCGCCCGAGGGAGCTGCGCTCGCGCCGGTCGCCGATCCGGCGACGGGCGAGGTGCTGGCGCTCGTCCCGCTCGGCGGCGCGGCCGAGGTCGGGCGGGCCGTCGCGGCGGCGCAGGAGGCGTTCCGCGGCTGGAGCCGCACGCCCGTTCCGGCGCGGGCGAGGCTGCTGTTCCGCTATCAGGCGCTGCTGTCGGAGCGGAGGGAGGAGCTGGCGGAGCTGCTGGCCGCCGAAAACGGCAAAAGCCGCGAGGAGGCGCTCGGCGAAGTGCAGCGCGGCATCGAATGCGTCGAGTTCGCGGCCGGAGCGCCGACGCTGCTCATGGGCAGCCAGCTGCCGGACATCGCCTCGGGGCTGGAGTCGGGGATGTACCGCTATCCGCTCGGCGTCGTCTGCGGCATTACGCCGTTCAACTTTCCGATGATGGTGCCGTGCTGGATGTTCCCGCTCGCGGTCGCCTGCGGCAACGCGTTCGTGCTCAAGCCGTCGGAGCGGACGCCGCTGCTCGCCTGCCGGCTCGCCGAGCTGTTCGCGGAGGCGGGCTTCCCGCCCGGCGTGCTCAGCATCGTGCACGGCGCGCGCGAGGCGGTCGACGCGCTGCTGGCGCACCCCGGCATCGCCGCCGTCAGCTTCGTCGGCTCGCAGCCGGCGGCCGCGGCCGTCTATCGGCGCGGCGCGGCGGAGGGCAAGCGGGTGCAGGCGCTGGCCGGCGCCAAAAACTTCAGCCTCGTGCTGGCGGACGCCGATCTGCCCGCTGCCGCCCGCCAGGTCGCCGCGGCCGCGTTCGGCTCCGCCGGCCAGCGCTGCATGGCCTGCGCCGTCGTCTGCGTCGAGCGCGGCGCGGCGCCGGAGTTTCTGCGGCTGCTGCTGGAGCAGGCGGATGCGATGCGTCCCGCAGAGGGAGGCGGCCCGGCCGGCATCGCCACGCCGATGATCCGCTGCGAGAGCCGCGACCGCGCGCTGGCGCTGCTGGAGCAGGCGCTGCGAGGCGGCGCGGAGCTGCTGCGCGACGGCCGGCTCGATCCGGCGCCGCCGGGCAGCGGCTCGTTCCTCGGCCCGACGATCGTCGTCAAGGTGCAGGAGGAGATGGCCGTCTGGCAGGAGGAGCTGTTCGCCCCCGTGCTGTGCGTGGCGGAGATCGGCGGGCTGGAGGAGGGCATCGAGCTCGCCAACCGCTCGCCGTTCGCCAACGGCGCTTGCCTCTATACGGACAGCGCCCGCGCCGTGCGCCGCTTTCGCGAGGAGATCGACGCGGGCATGCTCGGCATCAACATCGGCGTTCCGGCGCCGATGGCGTTTTTCCCGTTCAGCGGCTGGAAAGGCTCGTTCTACGGCGACCTGCATGCGAACGGGCGGGACGGAGTCGAGTTCTACACGCGAAAAAAGATGGTCACCGCCCGCTACTGACGGCGTGTGGCCGACAAGGAGCTGAAACGGCATGGTCCAGCAAGGCATCGGCTCATCGGATGCGGAGGGCGTTCCCGTCTCGGCCGGAACGGCCGGATTGGCAGGGGCGGCAGAAGGGCTGGCAGGAGATGCAGACGGGCTGGCAGGAGATGCAGACGGGCTGGCAGGAGCGGCAGACGGGGCGGCAGGAGCTGCAGACGGGCTGGCAGGAGCGGCAGCTGCTGCGGAGGCATTGGCAGAAACGGCAGAGGCTCCTGCAGAAGCAGCCCCAGCCCAAGCGGGGGCGCCGGCCGTGCAGCGGCGCGGACAGTTGTGGCATGGCATGCGCCCGTACCGGGCGGCCGACCGGCCGCTCGTCATCGTGGAAGGGCAGGGCTCCTGGGTGACCGCCGAGGACGGCCGACGCTACCTCGACGGCATGTCCGGCCTCTGGTGCGTCAACGCCGGTTATGGACGCAAGGAGCTCGCGGACGCGGCGGCGCGGCAGCTGGAGCGGCTTCCCTATTATCCGCTGACCCAGTCCCATCTGCCCGCGATCGAGCTGGCCGAGCAGCTCGGCGAGTGGCTGGAGGGCGATTACGTCGTCTTTTTCTCCAACAGCGGCTCCGAGGCGAACGAGGTCGCGTTCAAGATCGCCCGCCAATACCATCTGCAAAGCGGCAACCCGTTGCGGACGAAATTCGTCGCGCGCTACCGGGGCTATCACGGCAACTCGCTCGGCGCGCTTGCCGCGACCGGCCAGGCGATGCGCAAGCTCGGCTACGAGCCGCTCGCTCCGGGCTTCCTGCATGTGCGGCCGCCGGACAGCTACCGCAGGCCGGAGGGGATGACGGCCGAGGCGTTCCAGCTGCTGTGCGCGCGGGAGATCGAGGAGCGCATCGTCTGGGAAGGCGAGGAGACGGTCGCGGGCGTCATTCTCGAGCCCGTAATTACGGGCGGGGGGGTCATCGTGCCCGACCCGCTTTATATGCAGGAGGTGCGGCGCATCTGCACGGAGCGCGGCGTCCTGCTCATCGTCGACGAGGTGATCTGCGGCTTCGGCCGCTCCGGCCGCAAGTTCGGCCATCACAACTACGGCGTCTCGCCCGACATCGTGACGATGGCCAAAGGACTGACGAGCGGCTACCTGCCGCTCGCCGCGACGGCGGTGAAGCGCGAGCTGCACGAGGCGTTCCGGCGCACCGGCGCGCTGGCGCATCTGCGCCACATCAATACGTTCGGCGGCAATCCCGCCGCGTGCGCGCTGGCGCTCGCCAATCTGAAGCTGCTGGAGCGCGAGCGGCTGCCGCAGCGGGCGGCGGAGCTCGGCGCGAAGCTGCTCGGCGACTTGCGCGCGGAGCTCGCCTCGCATCCGCAGGTCGGCGACATCCGCGGCTTCGGGCTGATGGCCGGCATCGAGCTGGTGGCGGACCGGTCCAGCCGCGAGCCGCTCGGCGCGGCAGTGGTGCAGGCCGTGCTCGACCGCTGCCGGGAAGCGGGGCTCATCATCGGCAAAAACGGCGACACCGTCGCCGGCATGGCCAATGTGCTCACGATTGCGCCGCCGCTGTCGTCCACAGACGAGGACATGGCGTTTCTGCAGACGGCGCTGCTGGAGTCGCTGCTGCCGCTCGCTCGATAGGAGGAGGATTCGAGCCGGTGCGCCGGGTTTCCGCGAACCAAGGAACTCTCGATTCTCTGGTCGAGCTGATGCGCCGGGTTTCCGCGTGCGAAGGAACTCTCGACTCCCTGGTGGAGCCGATGCGCCGGGTTTCCGCGTGCGAAGGAACTCTCGACTCCCTGGTTGAGCTGATGCGCCGGGTTTCCGTGAACCAAGGAACTCTCGACTCCCTGGTGGAGCCGATGCGACGGGTTTCCGTAAACTAGGGAACTTTCGACTCCCTGGTGGGGCCGTCGGGCCGGGTTTCTGCGAACCAAGGAACTCTCGACTCCCTGGTCGAGCCGATGCGACGGGTTTCCGTAAACTAGGGAACTTTCGACTCCCTGGTGGGGCCGTCGGGCCGGGTTTCTGCGAACCAAGGAACTCTCGACTCCCTGGTGAAGCTGATTCGCCGTGTTTCCGCGAACCAAGGAACTCTCGACTCCCTGGTGGAGCCGATGCGCCGGGTTTCCGCGAACCAAGGAACTCTCGACTCCCTGGTAGAGCTGATGCGTCGGGTTTCCGTAAACCAGGGAACTTTCGACTCCCTGGTGGGGCCGTCGGGCCGGGTTTCTGCGAACCAAGGAACTCTCGACTCCCTGGTCGAGCTGATGCGCCGGGTTTCCGTGAACCAAGGAACTCTCGACTCCCTGGTGGAGCCAATGCAGCGTGTTTACGCGTGCGAAGGAACTATTGAATCCCTGGTGGAGCCGATGCGCCGGATTTACGCGGGCGAAGGAACTCTCGACTCCCTGGTGGGGCCGTCGGGCCGGGTTTCTGCGAACCAAGGAACTCTCGACTCCCTGGTGGAGCCGGTACGCCGGGTTTCCGCGAACCAAGGAACTATCGACTCCCTGGTGGAGCCGATGCGCCGGGTTTACGCGGGCGAAGGAACTCTCGACTCCCTGGTGGTGCCAGTCCGGACGAACCGATGACGCATCAAGCCATTTTCGACGGCTGCCCGCATCCGATCTGGCAGCGCCATCATAGCAAATCCGCATCCGCATCCGATGCGGCAGTCGCTCGCGCTAGCGGGCCGCGTCTCCGGCAAGCCCGCCGGGATGCAGCAGCCGGTAGGCGCGCAGGGCAAGCTCGGCGGCGAGCCGGCGCTCGGGATCGAGCCAGACGGGACCGATCAGCTCCTCGATCCGCTCGAGCCGATAGTACAGCGACTGGCGGGCGACATAGAGCCGCCTGGCCGCCTCCTGCTTGGAGCCGTCGGCGTCGAGGAACACCTGGAGCGTTCGCAGCAGCTCGCCACCGCGCAGCCGGTCCGCCTCGAGAAGAGGACCGAGATGCCGGGCGACGTACGCCTGCAGCCGCCTCCCGTCGTCGAGCGCGGGCAGCAGCTGCAGCACGCCGAGCTGCTCGTAGCAGAGCAGCTCTCCTGCGTCTTCGCACGCATACGGGCCAGCAGCTCCGCCCGCCGCTTCGCCCGCCGTCGCCCGACCGCCAGCAGCTCCGCCCGTCGCCGGACCGCCGCCTCCGGC
Source organism: Paenibacillus sp. FSL W8-1187 (assembly GCF_037965485.1). Classification (NCBI taxonomy): domain Bacteria; kingdom Bacillati; phylum Bacillota; class Bacilli; order Caryophanales; family Paenibacillaceae; genus Paenibacillus; species Paenibacillus sp. FSL W8-1187. The sequence continues at coordinate 2,941,400 of NZ_CP150181.1, read as the reverse complement.
GGAACGCGCCGCGGCTGGCTGCGGCTGCCGGAGCAGGCACAGCCGCAGCGCCTCCTCGGCCTCGCGGCGCGCTTCCTCCGCGCCGACCGCCCCGGCGAAGCGCGAGCTGGCGCCGGCGCAGCCGCCGGGCACGGCCGACAGCGCGGCGCGCAGCGTCCGCTCCAGCCGTTCGCCCGCGGCGGAGCGCGCCGACTGGCCGGCGACGGCGAGCAGCCGCGGGCCGCGCGCTTCCGCGAGGCAAACGAAGCCCGCGGCGCGCAGCCTGCGGCGCAGCTCATCGGCGGCTGCGGCGGCGGCCGGAGCGGAGTCCCATTCGGCCGCCGCCGCCCGCCACACCAGCCCTTCGAGCGGATGGGCGAGTCCGTCCGCGGAGCCGGCTTCCGGGCCGCGCAGGGCGCGTCGCAGCAGCGCCGCCTCGGGGTCGGCGCGGGCGGCGGGAGAGAGGGCCTGCCGGCGCTGGAGGATGAGCGAATGGAGCTCCTGGGTGATGTCGACATACCTTACGGTCCGCGGAAAGACGATGAGAGGCGTCGCCGCCTCCTCGGCGAGCTGCCGCCAGCCGCGCGGAAGCTCGCGCAGGCGGGAGCCGAGCTCGAGGCAGACGCAGCTGACGCCGCGCTCGAGCAGGCGGGTGAGGAACTGCGTCTGCCGCAGCTCGTCGGAGCCGAAGCCGAGACCGGTCGTCAGCACCATCTCGCCTCCATGCAGCAGCTCCGCCGCCTCCGCGGCCTCCAGCACATGCACCCAGCGGATGCGCCGTCCGAGTCCCGCGCGTCCGGCTTCAAGCCGCGCTCCGTCGAACGGCCGCGTCGACAGCGTCTCCCGGACGGTCACGCCCCGCTCGGGCTCGGCGCCGGCTTGCTCCTCGATCGACAGGCGAGTTGCTTCGCCATCCCTCATGGACTTATCCTCCCGTTCTTCGATGCCGGCCGCAGCCGCGATCAGGCGCGGCGATCCGCATCGTTCGTGTCTGTTAAGCTTACATCAAAAGAGCCGTTTCGAAAATAATGATTCAAAAAATTCAGAAAATTAAGTATGATACGTCATGTATCCTAACACGAGACCTCTCGCAAATCCCAGTTCAGTGAGTTCAAAAAAGGAGGAGAGCGATGATACGATCCTGCACGACATCGAACGAACGGGTCATGCGGCGGCTCGGCCAGCTGGCCGAGCTCGGACGCATCAGCGAGACCGGCGTCAGCCGGCTGGCGATGACGCCGCTCGACCGTCAGGCGGCCGACATGGCGAGAGGCTGGATGGAGGAAGCCGGCTTGAGCGTGCGAATGGACGCGGCGGGCAACCTGATCGGCCGGCTGGAGGCCGCGGACGGAGCGGCCGGGCCTGTGCTCATGCTCGGCTCCCATCTCGACACGCAGCCGTATGCGGGGACGTACGACGGCATCGTCGGCGTGCTTGGCGCGATCGAGGCGGCGCATGCGCTCGCCGCCCAAGGCTTCGCTCCCGCGCTCCCGATCGAGGTGGTCGCTTTTTCTGACGAGGAAGGCTGCCGGTTCGACAAAGGCATCTTCGGCTCGCGGGCCATGTCCGGCCGGCTGGAGCCGGGCGAGCTGGAGCGCGCCGACCTGGACGGCGTGACGCGCCGCGAGGCGCTGGCCGCCTTTGGCGGCGATCCGTCCCGGCTCGACGAGGCCCGTTATCCGGACGGCGCGATCGCCGCCTATCTGGAGCTGCATATCGAGCAGGGACCCGTGCTCGAGGCGGCGGGAGCGGCCGTCGGCCTCGTGACCGCGATCAGCGGTCCGCTCTGGCTGACGGTCGAGCTCGAAGGCTTCGCCGGCCATGCCGGCTCGGTGCCGATGGCGATGCGCCGCGACGCGCTCGCCGGCGCCGCGTCGATCATCAGCGGCTTCCAGCGGCTCGTGCGCGCCGAGGCGGGCACGCCCGCGGTCGGCACGGTCGGCACGCTGCAGCTGTTTCCCGCCTCGCGCAACATCATCCCCGAACGCGTCCGCTTCACCGTCGACCTGCGGGACATCGACATGGAGCGGCGCGGCCGGCTGGAGGCGGAGCTGCGCCGGCTGATCGCCGAGACGGCGGCCGACAACGGCCTCGCCTATGCGGTCAAGGTCGATACCGACAGTCCGCCGCGGGCATGCAGCCCCGAGCTGATGGCGGCGGTCCGCGCGGAGGCGTCCGACATGGGGCTGGAGCTGCCCGAGCTGATGAGCGGGCCGTTCCACGACGCGCTGGCGCTGTCCTACGTCTGCCCGTACGCCATGATCTTCGTCCGCTCGCGGGACGGCATCAGCCATAATCCGCGGGAATTCTCCTCCGCCGAGGATATCGGCCTGGGCGTGGAGCTGCTGTACCGTACGCTGAAAAGGCTGGCCTCGCCGAGCGGGTCGGAAAGGAGCGATGGATCATGGTCGATGACATCCGCCTGAGCGCGGCGTTCGGCGATCCGGCCGTGCCGGAGCCGTTCCGCGAGCTGGTGCCGCCGCTGACGCGAGCGGCCGCCGCCGAGGAGTCGAACCGCTGCCTCTACTGTTATGACGCGCCCTGCATCAAGGCCTGCCCGACGTCGATCGACATCCCGTCGTTCATCAAGCGGATCGCCACCGGCAATCCCGAAGGCGCGGCGCATGCGATCATGGACGCGAATCCGGTCGGCGCGAGCTGCGCGCGCGTCTGTCCGACGGAGCTGCTCTGCGAGGGCGCATGCGTGCTGAACGGCTCGTCCGCGCCGATCGCGATCGGCAGGCTGCAGCGCCATGCGACCGACTATGCGGCGAGCGCCGGGCTGCGGCTGTTCGCGCCCGGCGAGCCGGCCGGCGTGAGCGCGGGCGTCATCGGCAGCGGACCGGCCGGCCTTTCGGCGGCGCGGGAGCTGGCCCGCTTCGGCTTCGACGTCGACGTCTACGAGGCCCGCCAGGTGGCGGGCGGACTCGACAGCAGCGGCATCGTCAGCTTCCGCCTGCCGACGCATGTGCCCGACTGGGAGGTGCGGCAGGTCGAGGAGCTCGGCGTCCGCTTCCATACCGGCGTGCGAGTCGGCAGCTCGCTGAGCGTCGAGGAGCTGCGCGGCCGCCATGACGTGCTCGTGCTGGCGGCGGGCATGGGCTACGTGCCGCCGCTCGGGCTCGAGGGCGAGCGGCTGGAGGGCGTCTACGACGCGATCCGGCTCGTCGAGGCGACGAAGGCCGGACGCATGCCGTCCGCGCTCGCCGGCGCGCGGGTCGCGGTCATCGGCGCCGGAAATACGGCGATCGACGCGGCGACCTGCGCCGTGCGGCTCGGCGCGGCGGAGGTGAAGATCGTCTACCGCCGCACGGCGGCGGAAATGACCGCCTACCCGTTCGAATACGAGTTTGCCAAGCAGGAGGGCGTCGGCTTCGTCTGGCTGACCCAGCCGCTGCGCATCGTCGCCGGGCCGGACGGCAAGGCCGCCGGGCTCGAATGCATGCGGCTGCAGCCTGACGGACGCGTCGGGTCCGACGGCCGCCGGCTGACATCGCCCGTGCCGGATTCCGCCTTTTTGCTGGAGGCGGACGCCGTCGTGCTGGCGACGGGGCAGGAGCGCCTCGCGACGCTGGCCGAACAGCTCGGCATCGCGCATCGAGCAGGCGTGCCGGAGGCCGATCCGCGCACCGGCCTGACGTCCGATCCGCGCATTTATGCGGCCGGCGACATCCTGCACGGCACCGGAGCGGGCGAGGCGACGGTCGTCTCGGCGGCGGAGCAGGGCAAGCGGGCCGCCGCCGCGATCGCGGCCGCCTGGCTCGGGCCGGACTTCGCCTCGCGCCGCCGCGCTCCGGCTGTCGCCGTCCCTTCGCGCCATGCCGGGTCCGCCGGCCGAATCTAACCGAAAAGGAGGTCGACTACGATGGCCGATCTGTCCATCTCGCTGGCGGGCATACGCTCGCCCAATCCGTTCTGGCTCGCCTCCGCGCCGCCGACGAACACCGGCTACCAGGTGCAGCGGGCGTTCGAGGCCGGCTGGGGCGGAGCCGTCTGGAAGACGCTCGGCGAGCCGATCATCAATACGTCGTCGCGCTTCGCGGCCGTCCATTTCGGCGGCAAGCGCGTCGCCGGCTTCAACAACATCGAGCTCATCTCCGACCGGCCGCTGGAGGTGAACCTGCGGGAGATCCGCGAGACGAAGCGGCTGTTTCCCGACCGGGCGCTCGTCGCCTCGCTCATGGTCGAGCCGAAGCGGGAGAAGTGGCATGAGATCGTGAAGCGCGTCGAGGACGCCGGCGTCGACGGGCTGGAGCTGAACTTCGGCTGCCCGCACGGCATGGCCGAGCGCGGCATGGGCGCGGCTTCCGGCCAGCAGCCGGATCTCGTCGAGAAGCAGACGATGTGGGCCAAGGAGGCGGCGCGCACGCCGGTCATCGTCAAGCTGACGCCGAACATCACCGACATCACCGTCACCGCCCGCCACGCCGTGCTCGGAGGCGCGGACGCGGTCAGCCTCATCAATACGATCAACAGCCTCGCCGGCGTCGATCTGGAGACGTGGAACACGGTCCCCCATGTCGGCGGCAAAGGCGCGCACGGCGGCTACTGCGGTCCGGCGGTCAAGCCGATCGCCCTCAGCATGGTCGCCGAATGCGCGCGCGATCCGCTCGTAGGCGTGCCGATCTCGGGCATCGGCGGCATCTCGTCGTGGCAGGACGCGGCGGAGTTCCTGCTCATGGGCGCGGCGGGCGTGCAGGTGTGCACGGCGGCGATGCATCACGGCTTCCGCATCGTCGGCGAGATGGTCGACGGGCTGAGCCGCTATCTCGACCGCAAAGGACTGGCCTCCGTCGCCGAGCTGACCGGGCAGAGCGTGGCCCGCTACACGAACTGGGGCGACCTCGACCTGAACTACCGCGTCGTCGCGCGCATCCGCCAGGATACCTGCATCAACTGCAACAAATGCCATATCGCCTGCGAGGACACGTCGCATCAATGCATCGACATGCTGAACGGCGCCGGCGGCAAGCCGTACCTGCAGGTGCGCGAGGACGACTGCGTCGGCTGCAATCTGTGCTCGATCGTCTGCCCGGTGGACGGCGCGATCGAGATGGTCGAGCTGCCGCCGGCAGCGCCGTCATTGACGTGGAACGAGCGTCAGCGGGCGCTGGCGCGGCTGGACCGCGAATCCATACGAGCGGAGGCGGTGGAAGGATGAAAAAAGCACGGATCATACAAGGCGGCACGGTCGTGACGGCCGGCTCCGTCAGCGTCGCGGACATCCGCATCGAGGACGGCGTCATCGCGGCGATCGGCCGCTCGCTCGACGCGACGGGCGCCGAGACGGTCGACGCCGCCGGGCTGTACGTCTTTCCCGGCGGCATCGACCCGCATACGCATCTCGACATGCCGTTCGGCGGCACGGTGACGGCGGATGATTTCGAGAGCGGCACGATCGCCGCGGCGTTCGGCGGCACGACGACGATCCTCGACTTCTGCCTGACCGAGCGCGGACGGCCGCTCGGCGATGCGGTCGCCGCCTGGCATGCCAAGGCCGAGGGCAAGGCGGTCATCGACTACGGCTTCCATCTGATGGTCGCGGATGCCGGCGAGCAGGCTCTGGCAGAGCTGCCGGAGCTGATCGAGCGCGAGGGCATTACGTCGCTCAAGGTGTTCATGGCGTACAAAAACGTGTTCCAGGCGGACGACGGCACGCTGTACCGGACGCTGCAGCTCGCCCGCGAAGAAGGCGCGCTCGTCATGGTGCATGCCGAGAACGGCGACGTCATCGAGCGGCTCGTCAGCGAGGCGCTGGAGCGGGGCGACACCGAGCCGATCTGGCATGCGCTCACGCGTCCGCCGCAGCTCGAGGGCGAGGCGACCGGGCGGGCCGCCGAGCTCGCCGGCCTGGCCGGAGCGCCGCTTTATGTCGTGCATGTCACCTGCGCCGAAGCGGTCGAGCGCATCGCCGCCGCGCGGGCGCGCGGACTGCGCGTCTATGGCGAGACCTGCCCGCAGTACTTGACGCTCGACATCTCCGCGCTCGAGCGTCCGGATTTCGAGGGCGCCAAATACGTCTGGTCGCCGCCGCTGCGCGAGGCCTGGCATCAGACGGCGCTTTGGAACGCGTTGTCGTCCGGCACGCTGCAGGCGCTCGGCTCGGATCAGTGCTCCTTTCATTTCAAGGGGCAAAAGGAGCTCGGCCGCGGCGACTTCTCCAAAATTCCGAACGGCGGCCCGACGATCGAGGACCGCTTCAGCCTGCTGTTCTCCGAAGGCGTGGCCAAAGGCCGGATCGACCTGCAGCGGTTCGTCGAGCTGTCGGCGACGAACGCCGCCAAGCTGTTCGGGCTGTTCCCGCGCAAAGGCACGATCGCGGTCGGCAGCGACGCCGACCTCGTGCTGTTCGACCCGTCGGCGACGCGGACGCTGTCGGCGCGCGACCATCATCTGCGCGTCGACTACAGCGCGTTCGAGGGCATGGAGGTGCAGGGCGAGCCGGTGTCCGTGCTCGTGCGCGGCGAGTTCGTCGTGCGCGACAAGCAGTTCGTCGGGCAGGCGGGCAGCGGCCGTTACTTGAAGAGAAGCCGCTTCGGGCTCGGCGGGAGCCTGGCGCTGCCGGCGGTTCCGATCGGAGGAAGCCCGTCATGAGCGCGTATGAAGCCTATGCGGAGGAGAAGCAGCGGCTTGACGCGCTGGTCGAGGAGGGCCGGCTCATCGAGGAGATCCGGGAGGATCTGGACGGGGCGGTCATCCGCTTTTCGGCTGCGCCGGGAGCGGCGAGGGGGACGGGGGAGGACGCTGCGCTCGGGCTGCGCATCGGCACGGCCGACGCGCGCAAGCATGCGGCCGTGCTGCTGATCCGCCAGCTGGCGGTGGGAGAAGCGGGCGGCGAGGCGGATTGAGGATGGCGGGCGGTCGACCGGGCAACCGGACGGCCGCCCGTTTTTTTACGCAGCGGCAGCAGCGGGTCTGATTTCCCGGCGATTTGGGCAGGGATAGACGGAGAGCCCGTCGTGTCCCGACGGACTGAACATATGATTGAAGCGGCTTGTACATTTGTTCAGACCGATGCTATGATGGAGGCAGTTCAAGAATGGGGTGGATATGGACATGCAACAGGGACAACTCGCTGCAATGATCGACCATACGCTGCTGCGCGCGGATGCGACCGCGCCGGAGATCGGCAAGCTGATCGAGGAAGCTCGCCAATACGGCTTCGCCTCCGTCTGCGTCAATCCGACCTGGGTGCGGACGGCCGCCGAGGCGCTCGCGGGCACCGAAGTGAAGGTATGCACCGTCATCGGCTTCCCGCTCGGCGCGACGACGAGCGCCGTCAAGGCGTTCGAGGCGGCGGACGCGATCGCTTCCGGCGCCGGCGAGATCGATATGGTCATCAACATCGGCGCGCTCAAGGACGGCCGCGATGCCGACGTCGAGGCGGACATCCGCGCCGTCGTGGAGGCGGCCGCGGGCAAGGCGATCGTCAAGGTGATCATCGAGACCTGCCTGCTCAGCGACGAGGAGAAGGTGCGCGCTTGCGAATGCTCCGTGCGGGCGGGAGCCGACTTCGTCAAGACGTCGACCGGCTTCTCGACCGGCGGCGCGACGGCCGAGGACATCGCGCTCATGCGCCGTACGGTCGGCCCCGACATCGGGGTCAAGGCCTCGGGCGGCGTGCGCAGCCTGGAGGACATGGAGCGCATGGTGGCGGCCGGCGCGACGCGGATCGGCGCCAGCTCCGGCGTCAAGATCATGGAAGGCGGCCGTTCGGAAAGCCCCTACTGACCGCTGGCCTTTGCAGCAGCCGGAAAACCTCGGTTTTTCGGCTGTTTGTCTTGGCATGGGCAAGGTTGCCCGCGCGGCGGCGGTTCCGCTATGATAGAGCAGCAGGAAGGACCAGGAAAGGACTTGATGTCATGTTCAAACGCATCCATATCATCGTGATGGATTCCGTCGGCATCGGCGAGGCGCATGATGCGGCCTCGTTCGGCGATGTCGGCGCCGATACGCTCGGCCATATCGCCGAGGCGCAGGGAGGACTGCGGATGCCCGTCATGGGCAGCCTCGGCCTCGCCAATATCCGCCCGTTCGCGGGCATCGAGCCGGCGGACGAGCCGCTCGCCTTTTATGGAAGGATGCAGGAGGCGTCGAGCGGCAAAGATACGATGACGGGCCACTGGGAAATGATGGGCCTGCGCATCGACACGCCGTTCCGCGTCTTCGAGCACGGGTTCCCGCAGGAGCTGATCGACCGCATCGAGGCCCATACGGGGCGCAAGGTGATCGGCAACAAGGCGGCCAGCGGCACCGAGATCATCGACGAGCTCGGCGAGGAGCATATGCGCACCGGAGCGCTGATCGTCTATACCTCCGCCGACTCCGTGCTGCAGATCGCCGCGCATGAGGAGATCGTGCCGCTGCCGGAGCTGTACGCGATCTGCGAGTTCTGCCGCGAGATCACGCTCGACGATCCGTACATGCTCGGACGGATCATCGCCCGCCCGTTCGTCGGCGGGCCGGGCACGTTCAAGCGGACGGCCGGACGCCATGACTACGCGCTCAAGCCGTTCCAGCCGACCGTCATGAACACGCTCCAGGAGGCCGGACGGGAAGTCGTGGCGATCGGCAAGATCTCCGACATTTTCGACGGCGAGGGCGTCACGCGCAGCATCCGCACCGCTTCCAACGACGAAGGCATGGAGCGGCTGACGGAAGTGTGCGCGGAGGATTTCTCCGGCATCAGCTTCCTCAATCTGGTCGACTTCGACGCGCTGTACGGCCATCGCCGCGACCCGGCGGGCTACGCGCAGGCGCTGGAGGCGTTCGACGCCCAGCTGCCGGCGGTGCTGGAGCGGCTGACCGCCGACGATCTGCTCATCGTGACAGCGGACCACGGCAACGATCCGACCTACACCGGCACCGACCATACGCGCGAGTACGTGCCGCTGCTCGTCTATTCGCCTCGCTTCGAGGCCGGACGCGAGCTTCCGCTGCGCCTCACGTTCGCCGATGTCGGCGCGACCGTTGCGGACAATTTCGGCGTCGCCGCGCCCGAGCACGGCACGAGCTTCCTCGGAGAGCTGCGCTGATCTCGATCCGAATCGGACCCGTTCCTATTCACCTACATTCCCTCTACGAACAGGAGATGACTTCATGAGCGTCCATATCGGAGCCAAAGAAGGACAAGTCGCCGAGACGGTGCTGCTGCCGGGCGATCCGCTGCGCGCCAAATATATCGCCGAGACCTACCTCAGCGAGATCGAGCTGTACAATGAAGTGCGGGGCATGCTCGGCTACACGGGAACCTACAAAGGCAAGCGGATTTCCGTGCAGGGCTCGGGCATGGGCTTGCCGTCGATCAGCATCTACGCGAACGAGCTCATCCGCAGCTACGGCGTGCGCAACCTGATCCGCGTCGGCACCTGCGGCGCGATGCAGCGGGACGTGCGGGTGCGCGACGTCATCCTTGCCCAGGCGAGCTGCACCGATTCCAGCATGAACCGCAACCAGTTCCTCGGCTACGACTTCGCGCCGATCGCCAGCTTCGGCCTGCTGAAGTCCGCCTACGAGCATGCGACCGCGGCCGGCATGAACGTGCATGTCGGCAACGTCTACAGCACCGACGTGTTCTACAAGGAAGATACGACGGCCGTGCAGCGGCTCATGGACCACGGCGTGCTCGGCGTGGAGATGGAGACGACGGCGCTGTATACGATCGCGGCCCGCCACGGCGCGCAGGCGCTTACGGTGCTGACGGTGAGCGATCATCTGCTGACCGGCGAGGAGACGACCGCCGAGGAGCGCCAGTCGACGTTCAACGACATGATGGTGGCGGCGCTGGAGACGGCGGCGGGGCTCTAGAGCGCTTCTCGGCCCGGCAGGCGATTCGTTCTTTAATGACATGAATCGACAGCGGGGCTTGGCCGTTTTGTTTTATGGCATTAATGAAGACGGGCCTCCGCTTCAATCGTTGTGCAGACAAGGATTTCTGACTGAATCTCAGCTTATGATACGATATTTTACGGCATGAAATAGACATGAGGTTAAAGAAGGGGGAACGCCCGTGAGAATGGTCGAGCTGATCGAGAAGAAAAGAGACGGCGGGGAGCTGACGACGGAGGAGATCCGCTTCATCGTCGAAGGCTATACGGACGGCCGCATTCCGGACTACCAGGTGAGCGCGTGGGCGATGGCGGTCTTTTTCCGCGACATGACCGACCGCGAGCGGGCCGATCTGACGATGGCGATGGTGGAATCGGGCGAGACGATCGACCTGTCGGACATCGAAGGCGTCAAGGTGGACAAGCATTCGACCGGCGGAGTCGGCGATACGACGACGCTCGTGCTCGCTCCGCTCGTCGCCGCGGCGGGCGTGCCCGTAGCTAAAATGTCCGGACGCGGCCTCGGCCATACCGGCGGCACGATCGACAAGCTGGAGGCCATCCCCGGCTTCCATGTGGAGCTGACGCGCGAGGAGTTCGCCCGCCGCGTCAACGAGTCGTCGATCGCCGTCATCGGCCAGAGCGGCAACCTGACCCCCGCCGACAAAAAGCTGTACGCGCTGCGGGACGTCACCGCCACCATCGAGTCGATCCCGCTCATCGCCAGCTCGATCATGAGCAAGAAGATCGCCGCCGGCGCAGACGCGATCGTGCTGGACGTGAAGACCGGCGCCGGCGCGTTCATGAAGGACGAGCAGGACGCACGCCGCCTGGCCGCGGCGATGGTCGCCATCGGCAACCAGGTCGGCCGCAAGACGATGGCCGTCATCTCGGACATGAGCCAGCCGCTCGGGCTTGCGATCGGCAACGCGCTCGAGGTGAGGGAGGCGATCGACACGCTGCGCGGCGAAGGGCCGGACGACCTGCGGGAGCTCTGCCTCGCGCTCGGCAGCCAGATGGTCTATCTCGGCGGAGCCGCCGGCTCCATCGAGGAGGCGGAGGCGCTGCTCAAGGAGCTGCTCGCGAGCGGCAAGGCGCTGGACAAGTTCAAGGAATTCATCGCCAACCAGGGCGGCGACCCCGCCGTCGTCGACGATCCGGACCTGCTGCCGGCAGCGCCGTACCGGATCGAGCTGCCGGCTCGCGAGAGCGGCTTCGTCTCGGGCATGACGGCGGATGCGATCGGCACGGCGGCGATGATCCTCGGGGCCGGACGGGCGACCAAGGAGTCGGAGATCGACCTGTCGGTCGGCATCGTGCTGCGCAAGAAAATCGGCGACGCCGTGCAGGCCGGCGAGTCGCTTGCGACGATCCATGCGGCGACGGAGCAGGTCGGCGACGTGCTGGAGCGCCTGAACGCGGCGATCGAGATCGCGCCGTCGGCGCAGGCGCCGGAGCTCGTCCGCGGCATCGTGACGGAATGATCGAATCGAGCACAGGGAGGAGCGGGCCGCGATGACAAGAACAATATGGAAGGACCGGCTGGACCGGGACTATATGCTGGGCCAGCTGAGGCTGCTGCTGGAGACGCCGAGCCCGAGCGGGTTCTGCGCCGCCATCATGGACAAGATCGAGGCCGAGGCGGTTCGTCTCGGATTCCCGTTCGAGCGCACGCCCAAGGGCAACGGCCTGATCGACCTCGGCGGCGAGGGCGGCGAGCCGCTGCTGCTGACGGCGCATGTCGACACGCTCGGGGCGATGGTGCGCTCGGTCAAGGGCGACGGCAAGCTGCGCATGACGCCGATCGGCGGCTACGACATGTCGACGGTGGAGGGCGAATACTGCCTCGTCCATACGCGCGACGGGCGCATCTATGAGGGCACCGTGCTGTCGACGATGCCTTCGGTCCACGTCTATCCGGACGCGCGCTCGCAAAAGCGGGACGAGGCGAGCATGGAGGTGCGGCTCGACGCCGACAGCGCGAGCCGCGCCGAGACGCTGGCGCTCGGCATCGCGCCGGGAGATTTCGTCTCCTGGGATCCGCGCGTGCGGATGCTCGACAGCGGCTGGATCAAGTCGCGCCATCTCGACGACAAGGCGAGCGTCGCCGCGCTGCTGGCGCTCATGGAGGCGGTCCGCCGCGGCGGGCTGCAGCTGAAGCGGCCGGTCAAGCTGCTCGTCTCGACCTATGAAGAGGTCGGCCACGGCAGCTCCTGGGTGCCGGCCGACACGGTCGAGATGATCGCGGTCGACATGGGGGCGATGGGCGACGATCTGAGCGCGACCGAGAAGGATGTGTCGATCTGCGCCAAGGACTCGTCCGGCCCGTACGACTACGGGATGACGTCGCGGCTGATCGCCCTCGCCGGCGACCAGTCGATCCCGCATGCCGTCGACATCTATCCGTTCTACGGCTCGGATGCGAGCGCTGCTCTGCGCGGAGGCGCGAACATCCGAGCCGCGCTCATCGGACCGGGCGTGCATGCCTCCCACGGCATGGAGCGCACCCATGCCGAAGCGGTGCTCGGAACGGCTGCGCTGCTGCTGGCATACATCATGGACTAGAGGAAGCGCCGTCCGCGCCGAGCGGACGGCGGCTTTCGAAGCGGGAGCAGGAGGGAGCCGGATTGGCGCAGCTTTATTTCAAGTACGGCACGATGAACAGCGGGAAGTCGTTTGAGATCATCAAGGTCGCCCACAACTACGAGGAGCAGGGCAAGGCGGTGCTCATCTTCTCGCCGGCGATCGACACCCGCAGCGGCAAGGACGAGGTCGGCTCGCGGGTCGGCTTCAAGCGCAAGGCGATTCCGGTCGGCGCGGCTACGGATCTGTACGAGCAGGTCGCGGCGCATCAGCCGCCGGGAGCCGAGAAGCGGATCTACTGCGTGCTCGTGGACGAGGCGCAGTTTTTGAGCCGGACGCATATCGACCAGCTGACGCGCGTCGTCGACGAGCTGAACGTGCCCGTCATGGCGTTCGGCCTCAAAAACGATTTTCGCAACGAGCTGTTCGAGGGCAGCTATTATCTGCTCGCCCAGGCGGACAAGATCGAGGAGATCAAGACGATCTGCTGGTTCTGCGACCGCAAGGCGACGATGGTCATCCGCTATGTGGACGGCCGTCCGGCGAACGAAGGCGCGCAGATCCACATCGGCGGCAACGAGGACTACAAGCCGGTCTGCCGCAAATGCTACAAGGCCGCCTTCGCGCAGGAGGAAAAAGGCGGAGCCTGATCGTCCGCTCCCGCCGTATCGACGGCGACGCCGCTCCGGCCGGGATGCCGGCCGCCGTCGATGCGGCATGTCTTCGATCGGCATGAAAAAGCCTCCGCAAGCTGCCCTTAAGGGCGGTTTGCGGAGGCTTTTTCGCGCGTTCCGGATATCAGCGGCCCCGGTTTTTGCCGCGCTTGGCCTTGCGGCTCAGCCACAGCACCCAGATGCCGACGCCGGCGACGACGGCCGCAGCCAGCACATAGAACAGAATGGCGTACAGCCTGTCCTCGAATGGGGTCATCATCATGTCGCATCGCCTCCGTTCTTCTCTCTCATCTTTACCCGATGCGCGCCGCTTTAAGCCTCCATTCCGATCCGCATGGAGGAACCTTTGGCGGCAAGCCGAATATCAATACGAAGAAGAGGGAAGCAAGCCCATTATCGTCAAGGGAAGGTCAGAGAACATGAGAGTGCATGAATTCACCATCCAGGCCGATTTTGGCCGCGAGGACCTGACGCGCCTGTCGGCGGAGGCGGCGAGGTTCCAGTCCGACATCAAGCTGGAATTCGCGAACGGCGACAACATCAATATCGTCGATGTCAAAAGCCTGCTCGGCATGCTGCTGCTGCCGATCCGCAGCGGGACCGAGGTGCTGCTGCGCGTGCGCGGGAAGGACGAGGAAGAAGCGTTCGCCTTCATGCTGGACGCGCTCGAGAAGGAGTAGCCCGGCGCTGCCCGGGAGCCGTCAGGGCGCGGCCGAAGCGGCCGCCGAAGCAGCCGGAGCGGCTGGGGCCGCCGGAGACGCCGGGGCTGCCGCAGAGTCGTCTGCGTGCGGCTCCGTGCCGGCGGCTTCCTTGGGAGCGGCGGCCGGCAGCGGGCCGGAGCTCTCTCCGCGCAGGTAGATGACGAAGCCGGCCATCATGACGGCGCCTCCGATCAGCTGGCCGGCGGAGAGCGTCTCGCCGAACAGCAGCAGGGCGAGCAGGCTGGCGCCGATCGGCTCGGCGAGCACCGTCATCGAGACGGTCGTCGCCCGCAGATGCTGCAGCAGCCAGTTGAACAGGAGATGGCCGAATACGGTCGGGATGACCGCGAGCAGCAGGAACAGGACCCATTCGCGAGGCGGATAGGCGGTCATCGAGTAGCCCATGGCGCCGTTGTAGCCGGCGAACAGGACAGTCGTCACGCCAAACACGATCAGGCTGTAGACGAACGACGGCATCCGCTCGAGCAGCCGCTTGGCGAGGATCATATTGAAGGCGATCGCGACGGTCGACAGCAGCGACAGCGCGTCGCCGAAAAAGGCTTCGCGCGACAGGCCGAAGTCGCCGGAGCTGACGAGGACGGCGCCGCCGATCGAGACGGCCATGCCGGCGACAGCGAGCTTGCCGAGCCGGTCGCGAAGGAAGAAGAACGCGAGCGCAGCGACAAAAGCGGGCTCCAGCGTCAGCATGATCGTCGAGCTGGCGATCGACGTATAGGACAGGGACGCCATCCAGAGCAGGAAGTGCAGCGCCAGGAAAAAGCCGGCTCCGGCGAGCAGCGCCCAGTCCCGGACCGTCAGCCTGCGGATCGCGGGGAGCTGCTTCCAGGCGAAGGGAAGCATGAGCAGAAACGTAAGCAGCATGCGGTATTGGCCTTGCACGGATACCGGCGCTTCGGAAAAGCGCACGAGAATCGGCGCGAAGGAAATCGCGGCCATGCCGACGAGCAACGGGACGACAAGCGGGATTCGGATTCTAGTTGTAGGTGACATAAGCTTCATTGTACGGCGCGCCCTTTCCATGATCAAGATGCTGGACGCTCGTTTGACAGTGATAATGATTATCAATTAGACTGGAATCGAGCCGGAATTCATGGAATGGGAAAGAAGGAATGCAGATGCTGGTCATCCAACGCAGGATCAAGGTGAAGGAAGGACATGCCGCTCAGGTGGTCGAGCGGTTCAGCAAGCCGGGGCCGGTGCAGGAGTTCGACGGCTTCGTCGACATCCAGATTTTGCAGAAGGTCGTGCGCCGCGGCGAGGAGGAGGTCATCGTCCAGATCCGCTGGGAATCGGAGCAGGCGTGGAAAAACTGGGAGAAGAGCGACGTCCATATCCAGGGCCATCGCAACAGTCGCGGGCAGGAGAAGCCCGACTACGTGCTGGAGACCGAGGTTTCCCGCTACGAGCTCGCAGCGGTCAAGGAGCCGATCCGCAAGGGTACGTGATTTGTCACATTTATAGCCCAAAAGAGCCATCGCCGACCCTCCCCGATCCGTTACACTAGGAGCAGGAAGGAGTGGCTTTGAACGATGCACGCAGAATCCTCGACTCCGGTAGACTGGTTTTATTTGAGCTTATTCGCCGTCCTTATGATCGGCATGCTTGTTTTGTTCTGGTTCGGCTTCAAGAAGCTGGACGATTCCGACGACGAAGAGGAAGATTTCGGCGATGTCCGGCATGCCGCGCCGTCGCCGCCGCCAGGCGAGAGCGGCGCTTCGCTGTTCGATGACAAAGACCGCTCCTAGGAGCGGTCTTTGTCATCGGGGCGGCAACGACTCGTCCGGGGCGGGCCGCCAGGAGGCGAGCCAGCCCTCGAGCTCGCCGATGACGTCGATGACGCCGTCGGGAAGGCTGATCCGGGACGGGCTGTACTGCCGCAGCGCCAGTCCTTGGCGGACCCAGACGGCCCTCATGCCGAGATGCTTGGCCGGCACGATATCGTTGTCGATGCGGTCTCCGACCATGAGCGAGCGCTCGGGCGGACAGCCGGTCGCCTGCAGCGCGTACTCGTAGAGCTTCGGGTCGGGCTTGGCCAGGCCCAGCTCGGCGGAGGCGAACACCTCGTCGATATGCTCCAGCAGGCCGTAGCTGCGCAGCCTGTCCGCCGTGCCGGCGCTCTGGTTGGCGATGATGCCGATCCGATAGTCGCGGCGCAGCCGCTTCAGGATGCCGAGCGCGTCCGGAAACGGTCGGTCGAGCTCCTTGCGGTACTTCATCTCGGACCAGATCGCGCGGCGCAGCTCGCCATCCGGGAGCAGCTCCTGCAGGATGTCGGCCATCGGGAACGGCGAGAAGCGCCGATGCGCTTCCATCCACAGCTCGCGCACCTGCTCGCGCCGGACGGCGATGCCGCGGCGTCCGGCGGCGGCGATGAGCTGGCGGGTGATGTCCTCGATCGGCTCGGATTCGTCGACGAGCGTTTCGCCGACGTCGAAAAAGATCCATTTCAACGGATGGGTAGTGTTGTTCATAATTCGTATCCTATCATGCTCTGCCGATTGCGAACAAGCAGAAGCAAACAGATGACGGAAACATTTCGCGTATGCTATAATACGATTCGTTCCCGAATGATTCGGAACTTATTTTTGTGGTTAATAGGAGAGTCGGGGAAGAAGGATGAGTTCAGTCTTGGAGAACCGCATGGCTATGACTCAGCTTACGAGCCAGATGGGGAAGCTGCTCCGGGACCGCTTCGGCAAAGGGCCGGAGTCGATTTACGTTTCCGCCAACGAGGTATGTGTAAGCATGCATTTCCGCCAGTTCGTCAGCGTCGTGGAGAAAATAATGCTCCAGCAGAACAAGGACGAGGCCGTCAGGGATACGCGGCAGCTGGTGATGGACCTGATCGTGCCGGAGTTCAAGGCTTTGATCCTCCGTACGTTAGGTCTCGAGCTTCAGCACATTTATTACGACTGGAACCTGGACAACCACTCCGGCATCATGATCGGCCTCGTCGACAGCTCGCTGTTCGACCGCTATCAGGAATCGTACCGCGGCAAGGAGTACATCCACCGCCAAGTCGAGCGCATCTCGGCCGAAGCCGAGAAGATGCCCGATGCCATGCATTCGTTCTGGACCAACGCGCGCACGCTCGTCATCGTCCGCTCCGGCATCCTGATCAAGCTTGAGAAGGAGCTGCTGAGAGCCGGCTACGAGCCCGCCCTGAGGGTCGCCAAGCGAGCGCTTGAAAAATCGCTGCTGGTGACCGAGGTCGATATGATCGAGGCGCTCGGACGCACGTCCGACGGGATTTATCTGGATTGGAAGTTCGATCAGGACCAGAGCATCATCGTATTCACCTTTCCGTCCGAAACATCGACTTAATGAACAGATGGCCGTTGCCACGCTGAACATGAGCCGAGGAAACAGCCGTCCACCGTGACGGCTTGCTCCGAGGCTCTATTTGTTTTTTGGGAAAAGGAAAGGAGAGAAAGTAGGAGAGAATGATGGAGAGAAAAGGCCATATCGACGAAGCGAGCCTGCCTCGGGCAGAGGTCCGGCAGGCGCAGGACGAGCTGAATCTCGTGCTGCAGGAGCTGAGCGCAGCCGTGCAGGCGGACGCTTATTACATAGCCGACGAGACGGGAGAGGGCGACTGCGTCGTCGCGCTTCATCATGCCGGAGAGCCGGTGCTGCATCTGGGCATGGTGCTCCCCCTCGCGGAGGCGCCGGAGGAGGAGGATGTCGTGCTCCGCTTCCATCGCATTCAGGTCCGGATCGCCGAGGAGGCGGCAGACGTCAAGAAGCTCGGCATGCTGCGGAAGGAGCGTTCGTTCAGCGGAGAGGAGAAAGACCGCCTGCTCCGCGCCGCCGATTCGCGGGCGGTCCTCGCACCGGCCGCGGGCCGGCCGGTCGAGAGCGGTTCGTCTGGATTGCCGGACGGCGGCGCAGCCGCAGCAGGTCCGGCTTTGATCACGAAGGGGGAGCGGCTGCGCCAGCTCGCCTTTGACATGATGAACGGGCTGACCAACATCGACGGCATGGCGCAGCTGCTGGCGGATACGACGCTCGACCAGAGCCAGCTCGACATGCTCGACGAGCTGCGGATGAACGCGGAGCATCTCGCCTCGCTCGCCCAGACGCTGTTGAAGCATGCCGATCAGGAGGACAGCTGGGTGGGCTTCGACGAGCATCCGTTCTCGATCCTCGATCTATCCAAGGAGCTGACGGACAAGCACGGCGAGTCGGAATCTCCGAGCCGCCTGACCTGCTGGGTGTCGGCGGAGGTGCCCCATCAGGTGCATGGGCGCAAGGAGCAGCTGGCCGAGCTGCTCGATCTGCTGCTGCAGATCGCCCGGGAGGAGCCCGAGGTCGGAAGCACCCGGCTCAACATCCATGTCAACTCGGTCAATTCGCAGGACGGCCAGCTCGATCTGTTGATTCAGCTGCTGCTCGACCGGCAGGGAGGGAGCGGACCGGGCTCCGCCGCCTGGCGGAGCGAGGCGAAGCGGATCGTCGAGCTTAACGGCGGAGAGCTGTGGGAGCAAGAAGGCGACGCGGGCTGGGGCTTGCATATGACCTTCCAGGTGCGGCGCGCCGGCTAGCGCCGCGCCGAGACGAGCTTCGATAGTCAAAACAAGCTCCAGTCGAATTCCTTGGACAGCGTCTCGAGCAGATGCACGCCGGCGATGCTGTTGCCGTGCCGGTTCAGCGAAGGGCCGACGACGCCGATGCCCGCGCGGCCCGGCAGCAGGGCGAGGATGCCGCCGGATACGCCGGATTTGGCCGGCAGGCCGACGTCGATCGCGAACTCGCCCGAGCCGTTGTACATGCCGCAGGTGACCATGAACGTCTTGGCAATCTGCACGAAGCGGCGCGGAATGAGCCGCTCGCCGCTGACCGGATCGAGCCCGTCCAGCGACAGCACGAGCGCCATGCGGGCGAGCTGGCCGCAGTCGACGAGCAGCGAGCAATGCTTGAAGTACACCTCGAGCACATCCTCGACGGCGCTCTCGAGCACGCCGTTGTCCGTCAGGAAATACGCCATCGAGCGGTTGAGATGGCCGGAGCTGGATTCGGAGCGGTACGTCGCCTCGTCCAGCTCGAGCGGCCCGCCGCCGGCGAGCCGGCCGAGGAAAGCGGCGATCCGCTCCGACTTCTCCTCGTTTGACGAGCCGGCTATGAGCGAGCTGATGACGATCGCGCCGGCATTGATGAGCGGATTGAACGGGATGCCCGGCTGCACGAGCTCGAGCTTCAGCATGCTGTTGAAGCTGTCCCCGGTCGGCTCCATGCCGACCTTGCTGAAGACGCGCTCCTCGCCGTTGTCCATCAGCGCGAGCATGAGCGTGAACACCTTGGAGATGCTCTGCATCGTGAACCGCTGGCCGCAGTCACCTGCGGACAGCGACTTGCCGTCCGCGGCCAGGATGTGGAATCCGAGCGCCTCCGGATCGGCTTTGGACAGCTCGGGAATATAGGAGGCGACTTTGCCGAGCGGCGCGATGCCGCGGGCCTCTTCCATCCAGCGGGGAAGTCCGGCGTTGATGGCGTTCCAATTCAGTTCGTTCATGGCGGGCTCAACCTTTCTGTCGCAGCGCTTTGCTTCATTGTACCATGCGTCCCCCCGCAGTTTGAAATCGGCTCGGCGTCTCCTGTATGCTTAGGAAAGGAAAGAACAGGGAATGACGCGGAAACGGGGCGTGGTGGGCTTGAACAATCGTTGGTATGTCGCATCGTTCGCGGCGGCGCTGGCCGTCGCGGCATGCGGTCCGCTCGTCTGGCTGGCCGACCCGGTGCGCGCAGGCGGGCTGTACTGGATCGATCTGCTGGAGGCGCTGGCCCGCGCCTGCGCGCTGATCCCGCTCTGCTGGACGGTCGGAGCTTACCGGGCGTGGAGCCGGACCGGCCGCAGGCGGCTCGGCTGGCTGCGGCTGCCGATCGCGGCCGGCGGGCTGCTCGCCGCGTGCCTGCTGCTGGCGGCGCCGGAGCGGCTCGGCTTTCTCGCCTGGACCTGCGGCTTGACGGCCGCGCTCGTGCTGCTCGATGCGGCGCTCGAGGAGCGGAGCCGGCGCAGCGTTCCGTACGGCACGCTCGGCTTTGCCGCCGCCGTCCTGCTGCTCGGAGCGGCGCTGCTTTATCCGATGCCGTATTCGGCGATTACGCCGGGCTTCACCCTCAGCATGAGCCGTTACGCCCAGGTGGAGGGCGGGCATGCGGCAGGCTCGCTCGAAGGCGTGCTCGTCATCGAGCGGCCCGCGTTTCCGATCGACTGGCTCGCGGCCGCGCTGCTGCCGCAGATGAGGCTGGAGAAGCGCGATACGAGCATCCCGATCTCGGAAATCCAGCGCCAGGTCCATATCCAGCGGGCCGGCGCCAATGAGGTCGGCACCGCCGTCGCGCTCCAGAAGCTGGGCCTCGGCCAAGGCGTCCTGCCGCAGGGCGTGCAGGTGCTCGCCGTGCAGGAGGGCGGTCCGGCGGAGGGCTTGCTGCAGCCAGGAGACCTGCTGCTGTCGGTAGACGGCCGGCAGGCGCGCACGACCGGCGAGCTGGCGGAGCGGATGGCGGACGTCGCGCCGGGCGAGCCGGTCAAGATCGGCTATGAGCGCGGGAGCGCCAAAGCCGTCGCCGTCATCCGCTCCAAGGCGTTGGACGAAGACCCGCAGCGCGCCGTGCTCGGCATTCAGGTGCAGGACCGGACCAAGGCCGATCTGACGCGGCGGATGGATTACCGGAGCTATCTGCTCTATCAGGGCGGTCCATCGCACGGGGCGATGCTCGCGCTGTCCGTCATCGACCAGCTGACGCCGGGAGGCGTCGCCGGAGGCAACCGCGTCGCCGGCACCGGCACGATCGACGCGGCGGGCCGGATCGGCCGCATCGGAGGCATCGAGCAGAAAGCCTATGCGGTGCAGCGCGCCGGCGCGGACGTGTTTTTCGTGCCGGCCGGTCAGGAGGAGGACGCCCGCAAAGGGGCGGATCGCCTCAACATCGTGCCGGTCGCCACGCTCGACGACATGCTGGCTTGGCTGAAGGCGCATCCGAAGCGTTGATTTCATGAGCGTTCAAAACAGAAAAAACGGGAAGAAGCGGAGCGATGATCGCTCCGCTTCTTCCCGTTTTCGATTCGGTTGACGGCGAGGCCGCGCTTTATTTGCCGCCCTTGCGGCTCAGCTCCGCAAGCTGGTCCCACTGCGGCTCGGTGACGGCCAGCAGGCCGTTGAACTGTCCGGCTCCCTGCAGCCACTCGCCGCCGTCGATCGTCACGCACTCGCCGTTCAGATAGCCGGCATAGTCGGAGACGAGATAGGAGGCCAGATCGGCCAGCTCCTCCTTGCTGCCGACGCGCTTCAGCGGGATGCGGTCGAGCATGCCCTGGGCCAGCTCCGGCGTCGGCAGCAACCGCGACCAGGCGCCCTCGGTCGGAAAAGGGCCGGGCGCGATCGCCACATGGCGGATGCCGTAGCGCGCCCACTCGACGGCGAGCGAGCGCGTCATCGCCAGCACGCCGGCCTTGGCGGCGGCAGAGGGCACGACGTAGGCGGAGCCGGTCTCGGCATACGTCGTCACGATGTTCAGCACCGTCCCCGGCCGACCGGCGGCGATCCAGCGCTTGCCGAACTCCAGCGTCGCGTAGAATGTCCCGTGCAGCACGATGTTCAGCACGGCGTCGACGGCGCGATGCGAGAGCCGCTCGGTCGGGCTGATGAAGTTGCCGGCGGCGTTGTTGACGAGGACATCGATGCCGCCGAAGCGGGCGTCCAGCGCGTCCGCGAGCCGGGCGACCGCCTCGGGATCGCGGACGTCGCAGGCGTGGACGAAGACGTCGCAGCCGGCCTGCGCGAGCGCCGCCTCGGCCTCGCGCAGCTTTTCCTCGCGCCGCCCGGCCAGCGCGACGCGCGCGCCGAGCCGGCCGAAGCCTTCGGCCATCGCCCGTCCGAGGCCGGTCGCGCCGCCGGTGACGAGAATCGTCTTGCCCGCCAGCAGGTCGGCCCGGAACGGGCCGGGCGCCGCCGCAGCCGGGCTCGGCCTGGACGGAGCGGCGGCGTCCGCTCCGAGGCGCGGATCCGCCTCCATCAGGCGAGCACCTTGCGGAATTCCTCCGTCAGCAGCGGCACGACGTCGAACAGGTCGCCGACGATGCCGTAATCGGCGACCTTGAAGATCGGCGCCTCGGGGTCCTTGTTGATCGCGATGATGACGCGCGACTGGCTCATGCCGGCCAGATGCTGGATCGCGCCGCTGATGCCGCAGGCGATGTACACCTCGGGCGTGACGACCTTGCCGGTCTGGCCGATCTGCAGCGCGTAGTCGCAGTAGCCGGCGTCGCAGGCGCCGCGGGAGGCGCCGACGGCGGCGCCGAGCACGTCGGCGAGCTCCTCGAGCGGCTTGAAGCCGTCCGCGCTCTTCACGCCGCGTCCGCCGGAGATGACGATCTTCGCTTCGGCGAGATCGACCTTGCCGCCGGCCTTGCGCAAGACGTCGCGGACGATCGAGCGCAGGTCGGCCGGAGGCGCGTAGTCGCGGTCGACGACTTCGCCCGGCGCGGCGGCCGGCTCGGCCGGCGGAATGTTGTTCGGACGCACGGTGACGACGCCCGAGCCGGACAGAAAGCGCTTCTCCTCGAACGCCTTGCCGGCGTAGACGGGACGCTTGTAGAGCTCGCCCTCGCCGATCGAGATGACGTCGGAGATCTGCCCGGCGCCGAGCAGCGCGGCGAGCTGCGGCGCGAGATCGCGGCCTTCGGCGGTATGGCCGAGATAGATTCGCGCCGGCCGCAGCTCCTCGAGCAGCCCCTTGACCGCCTGCACATAGGCCGGAGCGTTGTAGCTGGCCAGCTCGGGATGGTCGACCGCATGCACCTTGCCGCCGACATAGCCGGCCAGCTCGGCGGCGAGCGCGGTGATGCCGCTGCCGACGATGACGGCCTGGACGTCGGCTCCTTCCCCGCGAGCGATGCGCGCGGCTTGAAGCGCTTCCAGCGAGACTTGGCGGAGCTTGCCTCCGCGGACTTCGGCGATGACGAGTACAGGTTGGCTCATCGTAATTCCTCCTCGGGTCAAATGGCTTTCGCTTCGGTGCGGAGCAGCTCGACCAGGCGCGCGGCCTGCTCGGCCGGCGATCCCGGAATCAGCTGGCCGGCGCCGCGCTCCGGCGGCAGGGAAAGGGAGACGCGCTCGGTAAGCGCTTCCGCGGCGCTCAGGCCGAGATCGTCGAGCGACAACGTCTGGAACGGCTTCTTTTTCGCCTTCATGATGTTCGGCAGGGAAGGGTAGCGCGGCTCGTTGAGTCCTTGCTGCGCGGTGAAGAGGGCGGGCAGCGTCACTTCAAGCGTCTCCGTGTCGCCCTCGGCGTCGCGCCTCGCGGTCGCCGTGGAGCCGTCGATCCGGAGCGAGGTGATGGAGGAGACATGGGGCAGGCCGAGCCGGCTCGCCAGCCGCACCGCGACCTGGCCGCCGCCGCTGTCGACCGAGAAGTTGCCGCCGAGCACGAGATCGACGGACTGGCCGGACAGATACTTCTCCAGCGCGGCCGCGGCCGCGCCTTCGTCAGCGCCGATGCGCCCGTCGGTCAGCAGCACGGCTTCGTCGGCGCCCATGGCGAGCGCCTGCCGCAGCGCCTCGGCCGCCCGGTCCGGACCGACGGAGACGACGGTCACCTTGCCGCCGTGCTGGTCGCGCTGCTGCAGCGCTTCCTCGACGGCGTACTCGTCGTACGGATTGATGACGAACTTGACGCCGTCGTCGGACACGCGGCCGTCCTCGATGACGATCTTCTCCTCGGTATCGAACGTTTGCTTCAGCAGGACATAAATATTCATGCGCTCAGCTCCTCCTTGGTAGGTCGCGAATGATTTCAAAGCGGCGGCTATTTGAGGCCGCGCAGGAAAAACTCGACGGTTTTGCCGACCTGGGCGGTCAGCGAGTATTTCATGCCGGAAATGAGCCAGGACGTGACGACCTCGTCCATCGCCCCGAACAGCAGCAGGCGGGTCAGCTTCAGGTCCAGGTCCGGACGGAATTCTCCCTCTCTCACCCCTTTATCCAGAATATGCTCGATCAGCTCGATATACGGCTTGACGGCCAGCCCGATCGCCTTGCGCAGCTCCAGCGAGCTTTGGCGCAGCTCGATCTGCGTGACGTAGGCGAGGTTCACGTTGCTCTCGAGCTCGGTATAGTGGATCTCGCATACGGCGCGCAGCGCCTCCTCGGCCGACGACGTTTCCCGCACGCGGGCGTTGAACCGCTCGACAAGGCTGCCGAGCTTCTCCTGGAACAAAGAAATGAGGATATCCTCTTTCTTTTTGAAATAAAGATAAATCGTACCGTCGGCGACGCCGGCTTCCTTGGCGATCTTCGACACCTGGGAGCCGTGGTAGCCGTTCTCCGCGATCACTTTGAGCGCGGCTTCCAGAATCAATTCATATTTTTCCTGCTTCCTACTTGTCATGGGCTGCACCTCGGTGGTAGTATTTACGTATGGTGAATGAATACTCATTCATTTTCTTCATCTTAGGGGATATGACACGGATTGTCAACGAAACGCTCCGGGTTCCGCTAAGATTTTTTCGTCTCCTATATGTAAGCGCTTCATATGGGGATGCCTGGAAGCCGCCAAGAAGAAAGGATGACCACCATGATCGGAGCATGGATTCAATTCGCGCTGTTCCTCGCCGTCACCGGCTACGGCGTCTACCTGTTCTACCGGGCCGTATACCATCGCTATCTTTATTTGAAGCTCGGACGTCCGGCCAAGCTGCCGGAGCAGGCGCCGGGGAGGATGAAGGAGTTCCTCGCGCAGGTATTCGGCCAGACGAAGCTGCTCAAGGACGTGAAGAGCGGCATCATGCATATCGTCATCTTCTACGGGTTCGTCATCCTGCAGCTCGGAGCGCTGGACCTCATCGTCAAAGGACTGACCGGAGGCGGCCATCTGCCGATCCCCGGCTACGACCTGTTCAGCCTCGTGCAGGAAATCACCGTCGCGCTCATCCTGCTCGCGATGGGCTACGCGGCCTACCGCCGCTACGGGGAGAAGCTGGCCCGCCTGAAGCGGGGGCTCAAGCCGAGCATCGTCGTCTTCTTCATCTTCGGCCTCATGCTGTCGGTCGTGCTCTCGCTTGCCTTCGAGCGGATCTGGCTCGGCATGGAGCCGTCGGGCTACGCCCCGATCTCCTCGCTGCTCGCGACGGCGATGGGAGGACTGTCCGAGACCGCGGCCCACGTCCTGTTCCTCGTCTCCTGGTGGGCGCATCTGGTCATCCTGCTGTCTTTCCTCGTCTATGTGCCGCAGTCGAAGCACTTCCACATCATGACGGCGCCGATCAACATCTACCTGCGCCGCCAGGAGCCGGCGGGGCGGCTCGCCAAGCTCGACCTCGAGGACGAGGAGGCGGAGTCGTTCGGCGTCGGCCGGATCGAGGAGTTCACGCAGAAGCAGATGCTCGACTTCTATGCTTGCGTCGAATGCGGCCGCTGCACGAACGTCTGCCCGGCGGCGAGCACCGGCAAGGCGCTCTCGCCGATGCATCTGATCGTCAAGCTGCGCGACCATCTGATCGACAAAGGCGCGGCCGTCACCGGACGCTCGCCGTGGGTGCCGGCATTCGCCTTCGGCGCGCCGGATCCGGGCAAAGCCCATCTGTTCGAGCCGCGCAGCCTCGACCACGGTCCGTCGCTGCTCGATCTGGCCGGCTCGGGCAAGCAGGAGGTGGCGGCGGCCGCGGAGGCGGCTGCATCCGCAGGCGTGCCATGGGCCGATCCCGGCCGCTCGATCACCGACATCCGCCCGACGCTCGCTTGGCAGAAGGCCGCCTGGACGGTGCAGGAGCGGAAGCCCGAGGAGGTGTCGCTGATCGGCGACGTCATGACCGAGGACGAGATCTGGGCCTGCACGACCTGCCGCAACTGCGAGGACCAGTGCCCGGTCGGCAACGAGCATGTCGACAAGATCATCGACCTGCGCCGCCATCTCGTGCTCATGGAGGGCAGCATGCCGCATGAAGGCCAGCGCGCGATGCAGAACATCGAGCGCCAGGGCAATCCGTGGGGCATCAGCCGCAGCGACCGCGTCAAATGGACCGGCGACGTCGAGGGCGTATCCGTCCCGACGGTCAAGGAGAACCCGGACTTCGAGCTGCTGTTCTTCGTCGGCTCGATGGGCTCGTACGACCTGCGCAGCCGCAAAATCTCGCGCGCCGTCGCAAGGCTGCTCCGCGAGTCGGGCGTCAGCTTCGCCATCCTCGGCAACGAGGAGCGCAATTCCGGCGACACGCCGCGCCGCCTCGGCAACGAGATGCTGTTCCAGCAGCTGTGCCAGGAGAACATCGAGACGTTCCAGCGCTACGGCGTCAAGCGGATCGTCACCGCCTGCCCGCATACGTTCAATACGCTCAAGAACGAATATCCGGACTTCGGCCTTGAAGGCGTCGAGGTGCTGCATCACACGCAGCTGCTCGCCGAGCTGCTGAAGGACGGCCGTCTGAACCCCGTCCACGAGGTGCGGGAGCGCATCACCTACCATGATTCCTGCTATCTCGGCCGCTACAACAACGTGTACGACGAGCCGCGCGAGGTGCTGCGCGCGATTCCCGGCGTCGAGCTCGTCGAGATGGCGCGCAGCCGCGAGAACGGCATGTGCTGCGGCGCGGGCGGCGGCCTGATGTGGATGGAGGAGACGAGCGGCAAGCGCGTCAACCTCGCCCGCACCGAGCAGGCGCTCGAGGTCAATCCGACGCTCATCAGCAGCGCCTGCCCGTACTGCCTGACGATGCTGGAGGACGGCACCAAGCTCAAGGAGGTCGACGAGCAGGTCAAGGCGCGCGACATCGCGGAGATTCTCGAGTTGGCCGTCTTCGGACCGGCCGCCTCCGCCGGCCGCCCGGAAGGAGCGGCCAGCTGACATGAGCGTCCCTTCCCGAGCGGTTCGGATGGCCCGGGCGCCTTAGGGCGCGGCTGCGTCCGCGCCCTGAGCCCCGGTCCGAGGCAGCGGCATTTCCGACCGATCCGCCGAACCGCCGTCACTGATGCAGATCCAACCGTGTCCAACCATGTCCAAGGAGGCAACATTACGATGAGCATAACGATCCGCAAGGCAGCCGTCATCGGCTCCGGCATCATGGGCTCCGGCATCGCCGCCCATCTGGCCAACGTCGGCATCCCGACGCTGCTGCTCGACATCGTGCCGAAGCAGCTGACCGCAGAGGAAGAGAAGAAGGGCTGGACGCTGGACCATCCCGCCGTGCGCAATCGCCTGGCCGCAGGCGCCGTCGCCAAGCTCGCCAAGACGAATCCGGCTCCGCTCTACGACCCCGCATTCGCGGAGCGCATCACGCCCGGCAACCTGGAGGACCATCTGGACGGCCTCGCGGACGTCGACTGGATCATCGAGGTCATCGTTGAGAACCTCGACGCCAAGCGCAGCCTGCTGGAGCGCGTCGAGTCGGTCTGGAAGCCCGGCACGATCGTCAGCTCCAACACGTCGGGCATCTCCATCAACGCGATGGCCGAAGGCCGCAGCGAGGCGTTCCGCCGCAGCTTCATGGGCACGCATTTCTTCAATCCGCCGCGCTACATGAAGCTTCTCGAGATCATCCCGGCGGCCGGCACCGATCCGCAGCTCGTGCAGCAGATGAAGCAGTTCAGCGAGACGGTGCTCGGCAAAGGCGTCGTCATCGCCAAGGATACGCCGAACTTCATCGCAAATAGGATCGGCACGTACGGGCTGCTCGTCACGCTTCAGGAGATGGAGCGGGGCGGCTATACGGTCGAAGAGGTGGACGCCGCGACCGGCCCGGCGCTCGGACGGCCGAAGAGCGCGACGTTCCGCACGCTCGACCTCGTCGGCCTCGACACGTTCCTCCACGTCGCGGACAACGTCCGGCTGAACGTGGACAGCGAGAGCGAGCGCCAGGCGTTCACGCCGCCGGCGTCGCTCACGGGACTCGTCGAGCGCGGCTGGCTCGGCGAGAAGAGCGGCCAAGGCTTCTATAAGAAGGTCAAGGGCGCGGGCGGCAAGAGCGAGATCCTCTCGCTCGACCTAAAGACGATGGAGCATGGCCCGCAGAAAAAACCGGCGTCCGGCTCGCTCGAGGCGGCGAAGCTCGCCAAAGGCGCGCGCGAGAAGACAAAAGCGCTGCTCGGCGCTGGCGACCGCTACTCCGAGCTTGCCTGGAACGTGCTCAAGCAGGTGCTCGTCTATGCCGCCGAAAAGGTCGGCGAGATCGCGGACTCGATCCAGGAGATCGACGAGGCGATGAAATGGGGCTTCAACTGGGAGCTCGGCCCGTTCGAGACGTGGGACGCGATCGGCTTGGCGCGCTCGGTCGAGCGCATGGAGAAGGAAGGCACGGCGGTGCCGGACTGGGTCAAGGAATGGATCGCCGCCGGCAACACGAGCTTTTACCGCAAGCAGGACGGCAAGCGCTTCTATGCGAGCCGCGGCGAGTTCCGCCAAGCGGAGCAGGCTCCGGAGCTCATCGACCTGCGCGCCCTCAAGGAGCAGGGCAAGGTGGTCCAGGGCAACAGCGGCGCCAGCCTGATCGACCTCGGCGACGGCGTCGCCTGCCTTGAGTTCCACTCTCCGAACAATGCGATCGGCGGGGACATCCTGACGATGATCCAGCAGAGCGTGCAGGAGGTGCGGCAGAACTGGACCGGGCTCGTCGTCGCCAACCAGGGCCGCAACTTCTGCGTCGGCGCGAACCTGATGCTGCTGCTGATGGAGGCGCAGGACGAGGAGTGGGATGAGGTCGACGACATCATCCATCTGTTCCAGCAGAGCATGCTGAAGCTCAAGCGTCTCGACAAGCCGGTCGTGGCGGCGCCGCATCGGATGACGCTCGGCGGCGGTGTCGAAGCGTGCATGCCGGCCGACCAGGTCGTCGCGGCGGCGGAGACGTACTACGGCCTCGTGGAGGTCGGCGTCGGCCTCATCCCGGCAGGCGGCGGCTGCAAGGAATTCGCGCTGCGCGTCAGCCAGCAGGCCGGCCATCCGGAGGCGGATCTGCTGCCGCAGCTCGGACGCGTGTTCGAGACGGTCGGGCAGGCCAAGGTGTCGTCGAGCGGCCATGACGCCAAGCGTCTGGGCTACCTGCGCGGCGTCGACCGGATCGTGCCGAACCAGGACCATCTGATCTACGAGGCCAAGCAGGCCGTGCTCCAGCTGGCGGCGGACGGCTACCGGCTGCCGGCCGAGGAGCGGATCCGCATCGCCGGCTCCGAGGGCAAGGCGGCGCTGCAGCTGGCGGCGATCGGCATGCACGAGGGCGGCTACATCAGCGACCACGACCTGCTCATCGCCAAGAAGCTCGCCCATGTGCTGGCGGGCGGCGATCTGCCGGCCGGCACGCTCGTGACCGAGCAGTACATGCTCGACCTGGAGCGCGAGGCGTTCCTGAGCCTGACCGGCGAGCCGAAGACGCAGGCGCGCATGCAGCACATGCTGTCCAAGGGCCGTCCGCTGCGCAATTAGAGCAATCGAGGTTCCAAGCGAAGAGGAGCGTGAGCATTCAATGAGAGAAGCGGTAATCGTATCGATGGCTAGAACGGCGGTCGGCCGGGGCAAGAAGGGCAGCCTGCGGCAGACGCGCGCCGACGACCTCGGACGCATCGTGCTGGACGAGGTCGTCCGCCGCGCGCCGGGCTTGAAGAAGGAGGATGTCGAGGACATCATCATCGGCTGCGCGATGCCGGAGGGCGAGCAGGGGCTGAACTTCGCCCGCATCATGTCGCTGTACGCGGGCTTCCCGGTGACGGTGCCGGCGCTGACGGTCAACCGGTTCTGCTCGTCGGGGCTGCAGTCGATCGCCTTCGCCGCGGAGCGCATCATGACCGGTGGCGCGGATGTGCTCATCGCCGGCGGCGTCGAGAGCATGAGCCATGTGCCGATGACGGGCTTCAAAATCTCGCCGAACCCGCGCATCGTCGACGAGATGCCGGAGGTGTACATCGGCATGGGCCATACGGCCGAGCGCGTCGCCGAGCGGTTCGGCGTCTCCCGCGAGGACCAGGACCGGTTCGCCACCCGCTCGCATGCCAAGGCGGCGGCCGCGATCGCGGCCGGCAAGTTCGACGGCGAGATCGTGCCGGTCGAGGCCGAGCTCAAGGAGCTCGGCGACAACGGCAAGGTGAAGACGGAGCGCTTCACGTTCCGCACTGACGAGGGCGTGCGCGCCGAGACGACGGCCGAGACGCTGGCGAAGCTGCGCCCGGCGTTCAAGCTCGGCGGCTCGGTGACGGCGGGCAACTCGTCGCAGGTGAGCGACGGCGCGGCGGCGGTCGTCATTATGAGCCGCGAGAAGGCCGACGAGCTCGGACTGAAGCCGCTGGCGACGTTCCGCTCGTTCGCCCTGGCGGGCGTCGAGCCGGAGATCATGGGCGTCGGACCGGTCGAGGCGATCCCCAAGGCGCTGCGGCGCGCCGGCATCCGGCAGGAGCAGGTCGAGCTGTACGAGATCAACGAGGCGTTTGCCTCCCAATGCCTGCACATCATCCGCGAGCTCGGCCTCGACGAGGAAAAGGTCAACGTCAACGGCGGCGCGATCGCGCTCGGCCATCCGCTCGGCTGCACCGGCACGAAGCTCAGCGTCTCGCTGATCAGCGAGCTCCAGCGCCGAGGCGGCGGCTACGGCGTCGTCAGCATGTGCATCGGCGGCGGCATGGGAGCCGCCGGCGTGTTCGAGGTCCATCCAGCCTGAGCGCAGGAGGACGTCCGGTCCATTTGAACCTACCATCCAAAGGAGAGACGAACCATGACGACCAAAAGCAAAGTGCTCGGAGGCAGCTTCATCATCGACGATCTCGATTTCAACGCCATTGTCATCCCCGAGGAGCTGACCGAGGAGCAGCGCATGATCGCCGAGACGACCGAGGACTTCGTCGCCGGCGAGATCGAGCCGGTCGACGAGCAGATCGAGAAGCTGAGCTATGAGCTGACGGTCGAGAAGCTGCGCAAGGCCGGCGAGCTCGGCCTGCTCGGCGCCGACGTGCCGGAGGCTTACGGCGGCCTCGGACTCGACAAGGTGAGCAGCACGCTCATCAGCGAGAAGATGACGAAGGCGAGCGCGTTCGCCTTGTCGGCCGGCGCGCATGTCGGCATCGGCACGCTGCCGATCGTCTATTTCGGCAACGAGGCGCAGAAGCAGAAGTACCTGCCGAAGCTGGCGAGCGCCGAGCTGATCGCGGCGTACTGCCTGACCGAGCCGTCCTCCGGCTCCGACGCGCTCGGCGCGAAGGCGACGGCGGTGCTGAGCGA
The DNA here is from genome assembly GCF_037965485.1 of Paenibacillus sp. FSL W8-1187. NCBI lineage: Bacteria > Bacillati > Bacillota > Bacilli > Caryophanales > Paenibacillaceae > Paenibacillus > Paenibacillus sp. FSL W8-1187. Next base: position 2,910,422 of record NZ_CP150181.1, on the reverse strand, counting down.
GGACGGCAGCCACTACGTGCTGAACGGCACGAAGCAGTTCATCACGAACGCCGGCTTCGCCGACGTGTTCATCGTCTACGCCAAGGTGAACGGCACCGACTTCAGCACGTTCATCGTCGAGCGTACGATGGAGGGCGTGAGCATCGGGCCGGAGGAGAAAAAGATGGGCATCAAGGGCTCGTCCACCTGCCCGCTTATCCTCGAGGACGTCAAGGTGCCGGTCGAAAACCTGCTGTGGGAAGTCGGCAAAGGCCATCTGATCGCCTTCAACATCCTCAACATCGGCCGCTACAAGCTCGCCGTCGGCTGCGTCGGCTCGGCCAAGGACGCGATCGAGTATTCGGCCAAGTACGCCAACGAGCGCACGCAGTTCGGCCGTCCGATCAGCAGCTTCCCGCTTGTCGGCAAGAAGCTGGCCGAGATGAACATCCGCACCTACGTCATGGAAAGCATGGTGTACCGCACCGCCGGCCTGTTCGACGTCGGCCTCGCTGACGTGGACTACGCGGCGGCGGATGTCGGCTACCAGTCCGCCAAGGCGATCGCCGAGTACCAGCTCGAGTGCTCGATCAACAAGGTGTTCGCCTCCGAGGGGCTCGACTTCGTCGCCGACGAAGGCGTGCAGATCCACGGCGGCTACGGCTTCACGCAGGAGTACCGCATCGAGCGCATCTACCGCGACTCGCGCATCAACCGCATTTTCGAAGGCACGAACGAGATCAACCGCCTGCTCATCCCCGGTACGCTCATCAAGCGCGCGATGAAGGGCGAGCTGCCTCTGCTGCAAAAGGCGATGAAGCTGCAGAACGAGCTGATGGAGCTGCGCGCCTCAAGCCTGCAGTTCGAGCAGCCGCTGGAGCTGGAGGCGCATCTGCTCGCCAGCGCCAAGAAGATCTTCCTCATGGCCGGCGCGTCGGCCGTGCAGAAGTACCAGACGAAGCTCGAGCAGGAGCAGGAGGTGCTGAGCAACCTCGCGGACATCATGATCGGCGTGTTCGCGATGGAAAGCGCGCTGCTGCGGACGCAGAAGCGGATCTCGCTGCAGGGCGGGGCGAAGGCGCAGCTCGGCGTCGACATGACGAGCGTGTTCGTGCAGGAGGAGTTCAGCCGCATCGCCGAGCTGGCCAAGGAGACGCTGGCGGCGATGGAGACGGGCGACATGCTCAAGACGCAGCTGTCCGTGCTGAAGAAGCTGACGAAAAACGGCGCCCTCGATACGGTGAAGCTGAAGCGCCGCATCGCTTCCCGCGTCATCGAGGCCGAACGGTACGTGCCATAAGCACAGATGGGGGTGGACGGCATGGCGAATAGACCCTGGCTCAGTCACTACCCGCATGAAGTCCCGCCGACGTACGATTATCCCGACCAGAACCTGGCCGAGTTCCTCGTGCGCACGGCGGAGAGAAGTCCGAACCAGACGGCGCTCGAATTCATGGGCGCCCGCATGTCCTACGGCACGCTGCTCGACTCGTCTTACCGCTACGCCAACGCCATGATCAGTCTCGGCCTCAGAAAAGGAGACCGGGTCGCGGTCATGCTGCCCAACTGCCCGCAGGCGGTCATCGCCTATTACGGCACGCTGCTGGCCGGCGGCATCGTCGTCATGACGAACCCGCTCTACATGCCGCGCGAGCTGGAGCATCAGCTGCTCGACGCGGGAGCCCGCTTCATCGTCGCGCTCGACCTGCTCGTCGGGCGGGTGCGGCAGGCGACTCGCGAGCAGCCGCTGGAGCGGATCATCGTCGCTTCCGTCGCCGATTACTTGCCCTTTCCGAAAAACCTGCTCTACCCGCTCAAGGCGAAAAAGGACGGCACGCCGCTGCCGAAGCTCGACTACGGCGACCGCCAGCTGCTGAATTTCGTCAAGCTGCTGCGCGAGTCGCTCTCCGATCCATGCCGCGTCCCGGTGGAGTCGCGGCATGATCTGGCGCTCATCCAGTACACCGGCGGCACGACGGGCTTCGCCAAAGGCGTCATGCTGACGCATCGCAACCTGATCGCCAACACGATCCAGAGCGAGCTGTGGAATTATCGCAACGAAGGGAGCAAGGAGCGGTATTTCGCCGCTCTGCCCTTTTTCCACGTCTTCGGCATGACGGTGCTGCTCAACCAGGGCATCCGGCTCGGCGCGACGCTGTATCTGATGCCGCGCTTCGAGATCAATGCCGTGCTCAAGGCGATCCACAAGCACAAGCCGACGGTATTCCCCGGCGCGCCGACGATGTATATCGCGATCATCAACCATCCCGACGTCGCCAAGTACGACCTCAGCTCGATCAACGTCTGCATCAGCGGCGCCGCCGCGCTGCCGCTCGAGGTGCAGGAGCGCTTCGAGCGGCTGACGGGCGGCAAGCTGATCGAGGGCTACGGCCTCACGGAGGCGTCGCCGGTGACGCATGCGAACAACATCTGGGAGCTGCGCAAGAGCGGCTCGATCGGCATCCCGCTCCCCGACACGGAGGCGCGCATCGTGCATCCGGAGACGGGCGAGGACGTGCGGCCGGGCGAGATCGGCGAGCTGATCGTGCGCGGGCCGCAGGTGATGTCCGGCTACTGGAAGCGGCCGGAGGAGACGGCGCAGACGCTCAAGGACGGCTGGCTGTACACCGGCGACCTCGGGCGCATGGACGACGACGGCTTTTTCTACATCCTCGATCGGCGCAAGGACCTCATCATCGCGGGCGGATACAACATCTATCCGCGCGAGGTGGAGGAGGTGCTGTTCGAGCATCCGGACGTCGAGGAGGCGATCGTCGCCGGCGTCAACGATCCGTACCGGGGCGAGACGGTGAAGGCGTTCGTCGTGCTGCGCAGCGGCGCCGAGCCGGATGCGGCGGAGCTCAAGGCTTGGTGCAAGGAGCGGCTCGCCGCCTACAAGGTGCCCAAGGCGTACGAGTTCCGCGACAGCCTGCCCAAGACGCTCGTCGGCAAGGTGCTGCGCCGCAAGCTGCTGGACGAGGAGCTGCAGAAGCAGGAGGAGACGAAATGAACCTGAACTTGGAAGCGGATTCATCCGAAGAAGGCAAAAAGCTGCTGGAGCAGTGGTCCGCCGCCGCCGAACAGTCGTTCTGGGGCTTCCTCGGAGCGGAGATGAAGGTCATCCGCGAAGGCTACGCGGAGGTGTACCTCGACATCAAGCCGCATCATATGAACCTGATCGGCATCCTGCACGGCGGCGTGTACGCGACGCTGATCGACTCCGCGATGGGGCTCGTGGCGATGGCCGCCCATCCGGACCGGGCCGTCGTGACGACGAACCTGAACCTGAACTACGTCTCTCCGATCAAGGAGGGACGGCTCATCGTCAGCGCCGAGATCGTGCATCAGTCGCGCAAGATGGTGAGCACGCAATCCTACGCCCGCACCGAGTCGGGCGAGCTGTGCGCCTTCGGCACGGGCACTTTCCGCGTGCTCGGCTCGTAGGGGAGCAAGGGCGCAGCATCTGCATGCGGACGTCGCGGGTTCCCGCTATGTTCCGGATGCGCAGCTCTTGCGCGCTTCAAGCCGTTTCCCGGCAGGCTTTCGGGCTGCTTGGGAGACGGCTTTATTTTGTCTCCGGAACGATCCGGAAAAGCGAGCTGTGTCCGACAAGGAATTCGCTGCGCGAGCCGAGTCTTTCTCGGCGGTAAGCCGGATAAGCAGGCCATGTGCGACAAGGAACACGCTGCGCGAGCCGATCCTTTCTCGGCAGGAAGCTGGCAAGTCCGATGGGACAAGAAGGCCGCTGCGCAAGCCGAGCCTTTCTCCGATTCCACTGGAAGCCGGATGGCTTGATCCCCTGACCTCCTATTCGGAGGCCATCCGTCTTCCAAGAGGACCGCTGCCGCTTCTCCGAAAGGCATCGGCTCGCTCCGCGAGCAGCTCGGGTAGACAGGAGGCGAAACGGAGGGAGTTGCGCGGAAAAACCGAGTAACTCGGATAGGCAGGAGGCGAAACGGAGGGAGTTACGCGGAAAAACCGAGTAACTCCGGTATGTAGGAGTCGGAACGGAGGGAGTTACGCGGAAAAACCGAGTAACTCGGATAGGCAGGAGTCGGAACGGAGGGAGTTGCGCGGAAAAACCGAGTAACTCCGGTATGTAGGTGGCGGAACGGAGGGAGTTACGCGGAAAAACCGAGCAGCTCGGGTAGACAGGAGTCGGAACGGAGGGAGTTGCGCGTAAAAACCGAGCAGCTCGGATCTAAAAGGAAAGTAGGAGCTTGGTGTGGAGCTGCGTACCGTATGCGGGGCATGAGTAGAGCTTGGGGACCGGAGCGAAGCGGGGCGGGGAACTCGTGGAGAAGCGGCAGCGGTTCCCTTGGAGGCCGGATTCCACCCCTGCTGGGGAATGGGATCAAAGGAATCTGGGCTCCAGGGAGATCGGAACGAGTCCCCGCTCCGCGAAGCGGATACCGGTCACGATGCCCGCTCCGCGAAGCGGATACCGGTCACGATGCCCGCTCCGCGAAGCGGATACCGGTCACATTGCCCGCTCCGCGAAGCGGATACCGGTCACATTGCCCGCTCCGCGAAGCGGATGCCGGTCACGACGCTCGCTCCGCGAAGCGCGTGCCGGTCACGACGCCGGCTCCGCGAAGCGGATACCGGTCACGATGCTCCGCGAAGCGGATGCCGGTCACGACGCTCGCTCCGCGAAGCGATTTCCGGTTTCCGCTCCGCCGTCCGATCGGCCGTTTTGCCATGTTCTCTCCGGCATGGAATAATGAGGACAGATCGAAGAAGGAGGGGGATGCGGATGGCACGAACGGCCGTCATTGCCGGCGCGACCGGACTCGTAGGAGGAGAGCTGCTGCGGCTGCTGCTGGAGAGCGAAGCCTACACCGAAGTGATCGCGGCCGGCCGCCGAAGCACGGGGACAACGCATGCGAAGCTGCAGGGGGTCGTTTGGGAGCAGGATCGGCCGGAGGCGGCGCTGGAGGGCCGCCTGAAGGGAGCGGATCTGTTCATCGCAACCGGCACGACGATCCGCAAGGCCGGCAGCCAGGCGGCATTCCGGGAGGTCGACTACGAGCTGCCGCTGCGGCTCGCCCGCTCGGCTGCCGCCGAAGGCGCCGCCTCGCTCGTCATCGTCTCGTCGATCGGCGCCTCCGCGTCGTCCCGCGCCTTTTACTTGCGGGTCAAAGGCGAGCTCGAGCAGGAGCTCGGCAAGCTCGGCCTGCGCAAGCTCGTGCTGCTGCGGCCGTCCCAAATCTTGGGCGCCCGCGCCGAGAAGCGCACGCTCGAAGCGGCGGCTGGAGCGGTCGGCAAGGCGTTCGGTCCGCTGATGAAAGGGCCGCTCGCCCGCTATCGGCCGGTCGAGGCCCGCGTCATCGCGGCCGCGATGCTGGCCGCCGCCCAGCATGCGCCGGAGGGCAAGACGGTGCTGGAGTCGGAGGCGCTCCCGGCCGAAGCGCGCAAGCTGCAGCAGCGGAGCTAGGTAGCGCACTCGAGAAAATGTGCTGCCGACGGGCAGCGGATCGGCGGCGGGTGGAGGCAAGCCCCTTTACACAGACTACCCGGCGGATTATGATGAAGGTTCGACATGGGCAGCGGAGCGCTGCGAGGCAGGGCAACCGAAACCGCCCGCAGCCGTCCGCTCTCCTGATCTTCAACCTGCAAGGGGAGGCTATGCCCGCTTGACCCAGACCCGCTATCCGTTCGTCTACGATCCTTCGCTGCCGTTCATCGGCCAGGCGAGCGACTGGATCGCCGACGTTTTCTACGACATTCTTCCCGAGGCCGGCTTCGAGGTGCGGGACGAGCAGATCTTCATGGCGTTCCAGCTCGAGCGCGCCTACCAGGAGCGCAAGACGCTGTTCGCGGAGGCCGGCGTCGGCACCGGCAAGACGCTCGTCTACCTGCTGTACGCCGCCGCCTACGCCCGCTATACGCAAAAGCCCGCCGTCATCGCCTGCGCCGACGAGTCGCTGATCGAGCAGCTGACGAAGCCGGAGGGCGACCTGGCCAAGATCGCCCGCCATCTCGGACTTGCCGTCGACGCCCGCGTGGCGAAGTCGCAAGGCCAATACCTGTGCCTGAACAAGCTTGACGCGGCCCGCGGCGGCGAAGGGGGCGAGCGGTTCGACGAGCTCCACCGCTCGCTGCCGGAGTTCGTGCATCGTCCCGCGACGATGCAGGCGTTCCACCCGTACGGCAGCCGCAAGGACTACCCCGAGCTCGACGACGCCGACTGGTCGCGCATCGGCTGGGACGTGTTCCAGGACTGCCTCATCTGCCCGCAGCGCCATCGCTGCGGCATGACGCTCTCGCGCGACCACTACCGCAAGGCGCCGGACGTGCTCATCTGCTCGCATGACTTCTATATGGAGCATGTGTGGACGGCAGAGGCGCGCAAGCGCGAAGGGCAGCTGCCGCTGCTTCCGGAGCATAGCTCGGTCGTCTTCGACGAGGGCCATCTGCTCGAGGCGGCCGCGCAGAACGCGCTCACCTACAAGCTGCAGCATGCGATGTTCGAGTCGATCGTCAGCCGGCTGCTGCAGAACGACATCCGCGAGTCGCTCGCCTACGGCATCGAGGACGCGATCGCGCGCAGCGAGTCGCTGTTCCGCCTGCTGCGGCGCGAGGCCAGGCCGGTGGCCGGCTCGGACCGGCTCGAGTTCCGCTGGACGCCGGAGCTGACGCGCGAGGTCCGCGCCTTCCGCTCGCAGCTGGAGGAGATCGAGGAGCAACTCGTGTTCGAAAGCGGACTGTTCACCCTTGACGCTTATCATCTGACGATCGTCGAGGAGCATCTGGACATGATCGGCACCGCGCTCGCGCTGTTCGACCGTCCGGACGGGCTGATCGCCTGGCTCGCCGACGAGGCGGACGGACTGTCGCTCGTGCTCATGCCGCGGCTCGTCAAGGAGGTGCTGGCGGAGCGCGTGTTCGCGCGTCCGATGCCGATCATCTTCTCGTCGGCGACGCTCTCGGCGGGCGGCTCGTTCCATTATGTGGCCGATTCGCTCGGCATCCGGGACTACCTGCAGTTCAGCACGCCGAGTCCGTATGACTACGCCGAGCAGATGCAGGTGCGGACGGTCCGCACGGACGGACCGGAGGCCAAGCGCGCTGCTGCTCTGAAGGCGCTTCGGCGCAGCGGCGGCCGCGCGCTGCTGCTGTTCCCGGACCGTCGGCAGCTGGCGGAGTTCCGCGACTGGGCGGCGTCGAGCGGGGAGCTGGACGGCTACCGGATGCTGTACGAGGGCGACGCGGAGATCAGCCATCTGATCGGCCGGTTCCAAAACGACGAGGAAAGCGTGCTTGCCGCCGCGACGCTTTGGGAAGGATTGGACATACCGGGTCCTTCGCTGTCGCTCGTCGTCGTCTGGGAGCTGCCGTGGCCGCCCGCCGATCCGGTCTACAACGCCCGGCGGTCGGAAGCGCAGGATGCTTTCGCCGAGGTGGAGAAGCCGTTCATGCAGCTGCGGCTGCGTCAAGGATTCGGGCGGCTCATCCGGACGCGCGAGGATCGCGGCGAGATCGTCGTGCTGTCGGACCGGCTGGACGAGCCGGCGGTGCGGCAGGCGGTGCTGGAGCTCGTGCCGGAGGGCACGCTTCAAGATGAGGAGGGAAGCTGATGGAGCTGGAGCTATTGGAAATTAGCGAATATACGGTCGAGAAGCTGAAGGATCCGTTCGGCATTCTGAGCGGCGACCGCTACGAGTTCACGCTGCTGATCGAGGTCGACGAGGAGGACGAGCTGTACCGCCCGGCGGGCCTGTACGTGCGCGTCGTCTACGCGCTCGCGTCTGGCGGGGAAGGCCGCGTCGTCTCGCATGAGATCCGCGAGCGCGGCACCGACCAGCTGCTGGACTTCGGGCTGGAGGAGGACGAGCTGGCGGAAGCGGCGGCGTTCTGCGCCGCCCATGCGGGCGAAGCCGACAACGTCTGAGCAAAGGGGAGGCGGATGACATGCAGCCATTCACGGCAAGCGTCGTCCAAGTCGTGAAAGCCATTCCCGAAGGACGGCTCATGACGTACGGCGCGGTGGCGGCGGCAGCCGGCCAGCCGCGCGCGGCGCGCCAAGTCGTGCGCGTGCTGCACAGCATGGGCGAGTCCCAAGGCTTGCCTTGGCATCGGGTCATGAACGCGGCGCGGCGCATCAGCCTGCCCGGCGACGGAGGCGAGCTGCAGCTGGCGCTGCTGGCGGCGGAGGGCACGGAGCCCGGACTGGACGGCTGCTTCGACGAAGCGCGGTTCATGCGTGCGGACGAAGCCTGAGCATCGACAGGATAGGACGTAAAAAGGGCGGCAGCCCGGATCCGCCTCAGAGGGGAGGATTCGGGCTGCCGCCCTTTTTGATCTGGCAGCGTTGCCGGGGGCTGAAGGCTGAAGTCAGCCCGCAGGAGCGGCGGGCTGAGCGGAGCGCGAGGCGCTGCGGCTCAGCAGCACGAGCACGGTCCAGATGACCACGAAGCCGGCGACTTGGCCGGCGGTGAGCGCCTGGTCGAAGACGAGCCAGTTGATGAGCACGCCGACGGCAGGGAACGCCAGCTCCGCGAGCGTGGCGAGCGAGGCTTTGGTGCCGGACAGCCCTTTGTAATAGAGCAGCATGCTCAGCAAGCCCGGGATGAACGCCTGGAACAGCAGGTTCACGAGCAGCAGCGCCGCCGCACCCCCTGCGCCGAGCGTCTGCCAGCCGTCGCCGGCGACGAGGACGAGCAGGCCGAGCAGCGGGATGGCGAGCAGGAAGCGCAGCGCCGTCACGAAGTGGAAGCCCATGCCCTTGGTGAGCAGGTACTTGCCCATGACGGTGGATCCGCCCCACAGCGCCGCCGCCCCGATGGAGAGCAGGCAGCCGAGGGTAGCGAGGTCATGCAGGCCGAGCGCCGGGGAGCCGAAGCCGAACGTCAGCAGGTAGGTGCCGGCCAGCGCCAGCAGCAGGAACCAGCCGAAGCGGCGCGGCAGCGCTTCGCGCAGCACGATCCGCGCGAGCAGGATCGCGAACAGCGGCTGCAGCTTCTGCAGCAGCAGGACGGCGTTGAAGTTGCCGTAGCTGAACGCCGCGGTGAACATGACGGTGGCGATCGCCGAGCCTCCCCAGGAGATGAACAGCATCGCGCCGACGATGCCGAGCGTGAGCTTGCCGGCGAGCTGATGACGGTAATGGATCAGGACCGGAACGGAATAGACGGCCAGCAGCAGATGCTCGAGAAAGACGATCTGCGCGGACGTGAAATGCTGGAGCAGCAGGATGCGGAACAGCGGATCGACTCCCCAGAGCGTCGCTCCGAGCGCGACATACCAGATGCCGCGCCCGCAGGAGAGCAGTCCGCCGCGGTCCGCCTGCAGCGGACTCGATGCGGCAGCGGTCGTACCCAATTCAAAAACCCCCATGAAACGGAATTTGAATTGAACCTCGTTAGAAGCAGCATGCCCCCGCCTGAAGGATCAGGACGGGGGCATGAAGAACCCGCCTGCCGCCAAAAATGGCGCCAAGCAGGGTTTCACCTTCTCTCATCCGGACTATACCGTCGGCCTTGGACTCGCACCAAGTCAGTCCCGCCGCCGCATGAAGCGGCAGCGGGAGTCGCGGGCTTCGGCGCCAAGCTGGCGCCGTCACCGCCGGTAGGGAATTTCACCCTGCCCCGAAGGTTCAGATTCAGTTAGACCGAATTGTAGCACAATCCGGCAGCGCTCGACAAGAAAAGTTCATGGTTCGCCGAAGCCAAAGAGCGGACGAGCGGGTATAATGGGAAAGGATAGGGAACATGCCAAGGAGGCTAATGACGTTGAAGAAATTCGGACTGATCCTATTGGCTGCGCTGCTGCTCGTCGCGGCGGGCTGCTCCTCGCGCAGCGGCGGCGTGGATGAATCCGCCGTGGAGACGCATATCGCGAGCGAGCCGGCGGCTGTCGCCGGCTCGCCGCTCCAGCTGACGGCGGAGATCGAGGGCATCGAGTCCCTCCTGCAGGAGGACGATCTCAAGATCGACTTCGACATCCGCGAGGAGACGGAGCAGGAGCTCCCGGTGCTGCTCACCTCGACGAAGAAGTCGGACAAGGAATATGAGGTGGAGCATACGTTTCCGGAGCCGGGCAAGTATGTGATCTACATCCACATCTATGCCGGAGACGACATCCACATCATCAAGCGCAACGAGTTCCAGGTCGGCTGACCGGCCGCTCGGAGCGCCGCCTGCGCGCTGCAGGCATGAAAAGCGATACGGGACGAAGCGGAGCAGTTCTCCGTTCGTCCCGTATTTGCTTTGCAGCGGATGCAGGGATGGATATAATAGGAAACCGAGAGATCAAGCAGGAGCGGACGGGGGATGGACATGAAGGTCGTATGGATCGAGGATGAGCGGGAGCTGCTGGAGGAAGGAGCCCGCTTCCTGCGGCAGGAAGGCTGGGAGGTCGAGGGAGCGGCTTCGGCGGAGGAGGCGGAAGCGCTCATCGAGCGCGGCAGGCCGGACCTGCTGCTCGTCGATTGGATGCTCGAAGGCGGGCGGACGGGACTGGATCTGTGCCGGCTCAACGACCGCAGCTGGCAGCTGCCGCTGCTCATGGTGACGGCCAGAGGCGATGAGTTCGACCGCGTGCTTGCGCTGGAGCTCGGAGCGGACGATTTCATTCAGAAGCCGTTCAGCCTGCGCGAGCTGCATGCTCGCATGAAGGCGGTGCTGAGGCGCGCAGGCCGAACGGCGACGGCGTCCGGCGCGGACGTCCAGGAGCCAGGCGGCGAAGGAGAGGTGCTGGAGCGCGGCGAGCTGACGATTCGGCCGCTGTCGCATGAGGCGGAGCTCGAAGGCCGGGCGCTTGAGCTGACCCGGACCGAGTTCGCGCTGCTGCTGCGGCTCGCCTCGCGGCCGGGCCGGGTATTCACGAGGACGCATCTGCTGGAGGAGGCGCTCGGCGACGCGTTCGCCGGTTATGAGCGCACGATCGACAGCCATATCCGCAACCTGCGGCGCAAGCTCGGCGACGATCCGGCCGATCCGCGCTTCGTGCTGACCGTGTACGGGGTCGGCTACAAGTTCAATCCCGATGCGGGAGCCGGCCGATGATGGACGCGCAGCGGATTCAGCGGATCGCCGCCGCCGCGGCCTTGCCGATCGGCGGCGGGGCGGCCGCCGCGCTGCTCGCGGCGCTGCTGCCGGCCGGTCCCGTGGCGGGAGACTCGTCCTGGGCGGCGCTGGGGCGCTGCCTGCCGCCGGCTGCGCTTACGGCGCTGCTGATCGCCGCAGCCATGCGGCTGGAGCGTCGCCGCTGGCGGCGGCGCCTGGCGGCATGGAGCCGGGTCGCCGAGCGCTTGGCGGATGAGCCGGATCGGGATGGAGGCGACGCGGCGGCAGACAGAGGGCGAGCGCCAGCCGCGCGGACGGATGCTGAGACTGAGGCTGGGCAGGCGGCTGCGGCGCGCCTCCATGTCCCCCGCGAGGGCGCGGCGACCGAGGCTGCGCTGCCATCGGACGAGACAGGCGGGTCCGGCGAGCGGGCGGGGTCCGCGCGCGCGGACGCGGCCGAGGAGCGGCAGCTGGAGCAGGCGCTGGGGCGGGCCGACGCGCTCATCCGGCAGCTGCGCACGACGCGCCGGCTCATGGTCGCGGAGGTCGCGCATGAGCTGCGCACGCCGCTCTCCGTCATCCGCGCCTCGCTCGACAACGCCTTGTACGAGCAGCGCCCGCTGCCGCCCGAGCGGCTGGCTGCTCTGTCGGAGCAAGCCGCCGCGATGAGCCGGCTCGTGCAGGATCTGCAGGATCTGAGCCTGGCCGAGAGCGGCCGCCTGCAGCTGGAGAAGAATTGGTTCGAGCCGGCCGCCGTCGCGGCGGCGGCGATGGAGCTGCTGCAGCCGGATGCCGACGATCGGGGCATCGGGCTCGTCGCCGAGCTGGACGGCAAGCTGCTGCTGTACGGGGACGGGAAGCGGTTCTCGCAGCTGCTGCTCAACCTGCTCGGCAACGCGATCCGCCATGCCCGCAGCCGCGTGACGGTGAGCGCTTCGGCGAGCGGAGCGGAGCTTGTGCTGCGCGTGCGCGACGACGGCTGGGGCTTCGAGCCCGAAGAGGCGGGGCAGCTGTTCCACCGGTATTACCGCAAGCCGACCTATGCGGACGGAAGTCCGGCGCCGCGCGGCATCGGCCTCGGGCTGGCTGTCGTCAAGGGCATCGCCGAGGCGCATGACGGCTCGGTGCAGGTGGAGAGCCGCGTCGGCGGCGGCGCCGAATTCACGGTGCGCTTGCCGCTGTTCCGCGAATGAGCGTCGGATCGTTCGCGCCCGTCGTTCGCGCCCGCATTTCCGCGAATAGGCCGACAGTCCGTCCGCTCTGCACAGGTTCTGCACATCGTTTCGGCGAGGACTGCATCCCGGCCTGGTACGGTAGAGGCATCCCCGAAGCGCGGGGAGGAAAAGGAGATTGCAGCCGATGCTGAGAGCGACAGAACTGAATAAGACGTATGGAACGGGAGTCGAGGCGACAAAAGCGCTCCGCGAGGTCGGCCTGACGCTGGACAAGGGGGAGATGGCGGCGGTGACCGGGCCGTCCGGCTGCGGCAAGTCGACGCTGCTGCATGTGCTTGCCGGCCTGGAGCCGGTCGACGGCGGGGAGATCTGGATCGGAGACGAGGCGGTCCACCGGCGGCGCGAAAGCGAGCTGGCGGCGCTGCGGCTGAAGCGCATGGGCTTCGTGTTCCAAGCGTATCATCTCGTGCCGGTGCTGAGCGCGGAGGAGAACGTGCAGCTGCCGCTGCTCGCCGGCGGCATGTCGCGCCGCGAGGCGGAGCGGCAGGCGCTTGAGGCGCTCGACCTGGTCGGCCTCGCCGCCAAGCGCCGCGCTCGGCCGTCGGCTCTGTCCGGCGGCCAGAGCCAGCGCGTGGCGATCGCCCGCGCCGTCGCCGGGCGGCCGGACATCCTGTTCGCCGACGAGCCGACCGGCGCGCTCGATTCCGATGCCGCCGATCAGGTGATCGGTCTGCTGGAGCTGATGAACCGCCAGTACGGCATGACGCTGCTGCTCGTCACGCATGACGACCGGCTGGCGCAGCGGCTGCCGCGGCAGATCCGCATGTTCAACGGGCGGATCGTCGAGGACCGCGGAGGCTCGTCATGCTGACCCGCGGCATTTCGTGGGCGATGGGCTCGCGCTATTTGCGCCGGCAGGGGCGGCAGACGGCGCTCGCCGTGCTGGCCGGAGCGATCGGCGCGATGCTGCTGGCGATGTCGTTGTTTCATTACGGCTCTGTCCGCGAAAGCGGCGACCGCTGGCTGAGCCGCCACTTCGGGCCGATCGACTGGGAGCTCGTCCCTGCCGGCCAGGAGGCCGGCTTCACGGCGGAGAGGGCTCGGGAGGTCGCGGCGGAGGGCAACGGCGAAGGGCCGTTTCCGTACCGCTATCTTCCCGCCGCGTCGGCGACGGTGATGCTGTACGCTTCGCCGGAGCCCGACGCGGAGGCGGCCATGCTGCAGCAGGCGCTCGCGATCGGCTTCGAGGCGCCGGCGGCCGCTGCGTTCGAGCCGGGCTCGCGGCTGTGGGACGAGCCGCTGCGGCCGGGCGAGGCGCTGCTCGACGCGGATGCGGCGGAGACGCTCGGACTGCAGGCCGGCGACATCGTTTATGCCGGCGCTCCGGACGGCGCCCGCGTCGGCTTCAAGCTGCGCGATGCGCCGCCTCCGTCCGGCTTGTCCGGCTACCGGGGCGACGGGGCGCGGCATAACGCGACGCTCGCGCTCCATCCGGACGACGCGCGGCGGCTGGCCGCGCTGCCGGAGGGCAGCTGGTCGGCGATTCTCGCTTCGCGGATGAATCCGGCCGATTCGGTGCTCGGCATGAGCTTTTCGTCGAAGCAGGAGGGCTGGTACGAGACTCGCTTCGTCAAGCGGAAAGCGGAGGACATGACGCGCAGCAATCTCGTCATCCTGATCGGCGTCATCAGCCTGACGGCGATCTTCTCCAGCGCGTTCCTGCTGCGGCAGATCGTGCTCATGCTCGCCGACTCGCGGGCGGAGCTGTACGGCGTGCTGCGGGCGATCGGCCTCAGCCGCAAGCAGGCGCGCAGCCTGTTCCGGGCGGAGGCGCTGCTGCTCGGGCTGCTGTCCGGCCTGGCCGGCATCGCGGCGGGACTGGCCGGCGGCTGGGGGCTTGTGAAGGCGATCTACGGCTCGGAGCTCGGCCGCTCGGCCGAAGCGTCGGGCATCCCGATCGAGCCGCATCTGCCGCTGCCGGTGCTGCTGGCGGGAGGGGCGGCCGTGCTGCTGTATCAGCTGCTGCTCGTGCTGGCGGCGAGCCGGCTGGCCGGCACGGGCTCGATCGTCGGCGCGATGCGGGGCGAATCAAGGGAGGGCGCGTCTGCGAGCGGCAAGCGTCGCCGCTCCATCCGCTTGGCCGTCGCCGCCGCAGCGGCCTGCGCCGTCGCCGGGCTGCAGGCTTACCACACCTGGGGCTGGTCGCCGCAGGTTGCGGACGGCTCGGTCATGCTGCGGCTGGCGCTCGTCTGGCTCGCCTCCGCCGCCGCGCTGACGCTGCTGCTGCAACTGCTGCTGCAGGCGGCAGGCTCGCGGCTCGGAGCGCGCGCCGGAGCGGACGTGCTGCTCGCTCTGCGCTATGCGGCGCAGCGTCCGGGACGCACGTTCACCGTCATGCTGCTGTTCGCCGTCGCGATGATGACGATCACCTTCACCTCGGGCATATCCAGCCTCATCCTCCCGAACTCGGATCCGGCGCGCGGTCCGCAGGCGCTGCTCGGCTACGGCGGCTTCGTCGCGTACGAGAGCGACAGCGAGAAGCAGGACATGCTGGAGCTGCTGAAGAGCGACGAGACGCTGCGTCAAGCGGTAGAGAGCTACGCGCATGTCCAGCCGACGATGGCTTCCATCTCGCTGTCTGACAGCTCCAGCAGGGGCGGGCAATCGTTCGTGCCGGTCACCCCCGAGCTCGTCCGGGGAGGCGGCTGGAAGCTGCTGGAGCGGTCCTTGGCCTTTGCGACCGATCAGGAAGCCTGGGACAAGGTGATGGCGGACAAGAGGTACATCGTCCTGCCGCGAAGCTACAAGGACTTCGGCGTCGAGCCGTCCGCGACCTTCTGGTCTCCGGAAAAGCTCTACCGCGTCGGCGACACGATCGAGCTCGGCTTTTTCAAGGCAGAAGTCAGGGCCGCCGGACAGCCGCCCGACCTGAAGCAGACGTTCACGATCGCCGGCTTCGCCGAGCCGAATTCCGCTTCCGGCGTCCATACGGAGTACGTCTACGATACGACCTACGTCCATCCCGATGTCTGGAAGCAGCTGCACGAGGGCTACCATCGCCCATGGGACAATCAGAAGTTCAAAGGGCTGATCCTGCTGCAGCTCGACGCGACCGATCTCAAGCAGGACGAGGAGGTCGTCTCCCGGCTCCTGTCCGCTGGCGCCTCGACGGCCGCCATTCCCTATCTGGACACGTGGAAGGAGCATGCTTCCTCGAAGCGGCTCGTGACCGGCTTCCTGGCCTTCACCGCGCTCTCGGCGGCGATCGGGCTGCTCGGCCTGGCCGTCCTGCAGCGGCGCTCGATGCTCGACCGCGAGCGCGAGCTCGCGATGCTCCGCTGCGCCGGCGTGCCGGCGCCGACGCTCCGGCGGGCGTTCATGCTGGAGGGGAGCCTGCTCGGCCTGCTTGGCCTCGCGGCGGGCTGGGCGGCCGGATGGAGCGGCGCGAGCGCGTTCGCCCGCGTCATCCAGACGGATCTGCGCCCGTGGGAGGAGCCGCTGCGGGTCGACTTCGACGGCTGGCTGCTCGGCGGCATCCTGCTGACGCTGTCCGCGCTTGCCGTGCTGCTGCAGGCCGGTTCCGTCCGCACGGCGCTGCGGAGCACGCCGGTCGAATCGCTGCGCAAGGCCGACGCGTAAGCGCGGCCTCGGTTTAAGAAAAACTTCAGAAAATGCTATGTTTTTGTTGCTTTCTGTCAGGTCAAAGCCCGTTATACTTAAAGTCGGACCTATTCCGGATACATTTTGCAGGTATAATCCGTCTTAGATAGAGAACGAGGCAAGGGAGAGAGCGGCATGAGGAAGCGATCCGAGGAGAGAATTCTGAGGCTGCGGCAGTCGGAGCAGGAATGCTATTCCGTCTGCTATTACCTGCTCGGCGACGAGCGGCTCGCCGTGCAGGCGGCCCAGCAGGCGCTGTGCGAGCTGTTCCGCAGCGAGGACGCCGCCTACGGACCGGAGCGGGTGCGCGCCGCCGCGATGCGTCAAGCGGTCAAGCTGGCGGCGCGGCGCTCGCCTGTGCTGCTATAGACAAAGAAGAAGACGAAAAAGAGCGGAACGGCAATCGTTCCGCTCTTTCCTATGCATCCGATGCGCTCGAGCCTTGCGCCTAGGGCAGCATGCCCGGCTCCGGCTGCGCCTGCGGGCGGCTGCGGCGGCGCAGCGCTTGCAGCCAGCGGGCTCCGTACTCCGAGACGAGCACGCCGGTGAGGACGAGCGCCGCGCCTGCATAGCCTTGCGCAGAGAGCATTTCTCCCACGACGAGGAAGCCGAACATCGCCGCGAACACCGGCTCCATCGAGAAGATGAGTCCCGCTCGCGAGGCGGTCGTGAATTTCTGCGCGGCCGGCTGGGCGATGTAGCAGAAGGCGCTGCAGACGACAGCGAGCGCGAGGATCGCTCCCCAGCCTCCGCCGGTCGACGGAAGCGACAGCTGGCCCATGAAGCCGGCGAAGATCAGTCCGAACAGGCCGGCGAAGCCGAGCTGCAGGACGCCGAGATTGATCGTGTCGACTTCTTTAGCCGCTCGGGACGTCAGCAGCACGTACGTCGCGTTGATGAGGGCGGCGAGCATGCAGAGCAGGTCGCCGGGCTGCATCGACAGCGGCATTTTCAGCGTCATCAGGCCGATGCCGGCGATGGCGAAGCCGATGCCCGCCGTCAGCTGCGGCGTCAGCTTCTGGCGCAGGAACGTCGCGGACAGGAGCGGCACGAAGATGACCGTCAGGCTGAGCAGGAAGCTGGCGTTCGCGGTCGACGTCGACTTGAGCGCGAACGTGACCGTCACGGAGATGAGGAACAGCAGCGCGCCTTGCATCGCGGCGAGCGCGACGGTTCGGCGCGTCGCCTTCCTCAGCCGGGGATACAGGATCGCGCCGGCGATCAGGAAGCCGATCATGAAGCGCAGCCCGATCAGCATGAGCGGCTCGACCGCCTCCATCGCCGCCTTCAACAGCAAGTAAGCGGACCCCCAGCATAACGTGACGACAAGCAGCAGCCATTCCGATTTCTTCATCTTCGTTCCATTCTCCATTCTTTCTTGAAGCTTTCATCCGAGGTCAAGTATACTCAGGAAGGAAGCATAAGGGAATTGAATGTTTGTCATGGAGAATATGAGAAAAAGGAATGAATCCGGCGGGAGAGATCGAGCATGAGTTTGTTCAAATACGAGGTGCTGAGCGCGGTCGTCGAGCTCGGCAGCCTGACGCGCGCCGGCGAGACGCTCGGCCTCACGCAGTCGGGCGTCAGCCATGCGATCAGCAGCCTCGAAAAGGAATTCGGATTGGCGCTGCTGACGCGCAGCCGCTCCGGCATCCGGCTGACCGAGAGCGGCGAGCGGCTGCTCCGCCCGATGCGCGAGCTGCTGGCCGCCCAGGAGCAGCTGAAGCAGGAGATTGCCCTGATCAAAGGGCTGCAGGCCGGAACCGTCCGTCTCGGCACGTTCACGAGCGTGTCCGTGCACTGGCTGCCGGCGATGATCAAGGCGTTCGACCGCGACTATCCCGGCATCGAGCTCAAGCTGATCGAGGGCGACTATCGCGACATCGAGGAAGGCATCGCGGGCGGCAACATGGATCTGGGCTTCCTGTCCCTGCCGTCGAGGGAGGGGCTCGACACGCTTCCGCTCAAGAAGGACCGGATGCTCTGCGTGCTTCCGCCCGACCACCCGCTCTGCGGAGAGCGGCGATTGTCCCTCAGCCAGCTGGAGGACGAGGTGTTCATCATTCCGAAGGAAGGCTCGGACTATGATGTCCGGCGCATCCTCGAGGAGTCGATCCGCCGTCCGCGCATCAAATACGAGACGCATGACGACTACGCCATCATCGCGATGGTCGAGCATGGGCTCGGCATCAGCATCTTGCCCGAGCTTGTCCTGCGCGGTCGCGACCACCGGGCGAGCATGGTCGAGCTTGAGGACGGGCGCTACCGCACGCTCGGCATCGCCGCCGCCTCGTTCAAGCTGCTGTCCCCTGCGGCCAAGCGGTTCATGGACTACATCCGCGAGTACGTCGGCAGTCTCGACGAGTAGAATGCGGAGCAACGAAAAAGGCAGCCCGCGAGCCGGCGCGATGGCCGGGAGGGCTGCCTTTTGCGGCTTGGAACGGTTCCTCCTCCGAAAGGAGGGTCATCCTTGAAGCTGCGCGTACATCCGCTGCAGGATGAGCGCTTCCGCCCACAGGGGCAGAGGGGTATCGGGCTGCTGCTTCCATACCGAATCGGTCAAGTATCCTTGCGTGTACAGCCATTCGATCGCCTGGATCTTGTAGTCCGGCGTGCTGGCCGGATAGTTCGGGGTCAATGCCATCGCTTTCGCCACTCCTTCCGCGATTGCCGCCGCCAGATTCTGGCGCACGGCCGAGTCCTTCAGCAAGCCTGCGTCGAGCGCGTTGTCGACGAACAGGTTCTCCAGCAGCACCGCCGGCATCGTCGTCTGCCGCAGCACGGCGAAGTTCGCCTCCTTCTTGCCGCGGTCCGCGACGCCGAGCGGAGCGAGCGCCTTCATGATCGCCGCATGGACCGCATCCTGGCGCACGCCCGACGGGCCGGAGCGCGTGCCGGGGTAGACATACGACTCGAAGCCTTCGCCGCCGGCCGCATTATGATGCAGGGAGACGAAATAATCCGCCTTCCAGCCGTTGGCTATCGTCGCCCGCTCTCCAAGCGGCACGAAAACGTCCGTGCTGCGCGTGAGCCGCACGTCGACGGCATAGCCGGCGCGCAGCAGCGCGGCGACCCGCAGCGTCAGGTCGAGCGCGCTGTCCTTCTCGACGATGCCGAAGCCTTGGGCGCCGGGATCGGTGCCGCCGTGGCCGGCGTCAAGCGCCACAATCGGCAGCGGCGCTTGCGGCGCTGCCGCGGCTGCGGCCGCCGTCATCGTGCCGTACAGCCGCATGATTTTCTGGCCGTACGTGTCGCCGGCCTCGAGCGCGGCCTGCAGCGAGGCGTACTTCGTCCGATTGTAGCCGGGCACGGCCCATTTTCCGGCGAGATCCTCCCAGTTGGGCGCGCTGCCGCGAGCGACGAGCGAGAAGCGCGGATCGACGACCCTCTCGCCGGCAGGCAGCGGCGCGGTCGAGGCGTAGGCGTACAGATGCTGGATCTGCGCCGTCACGCCCTCCGCGATCGTCGCGAAGCTGGCGCCGGCATTGCCGCCGCCGGTCGCGCCGATGCCGGCGAAGTTGTTCTGCTCGGGCCTTACGTCCCCGCCGAAGCGGAACCAGTTCGTCTCGTGGATCGACTGGCAGAGCGCGATGTCGCCGCGGATGCCGAGCCGGCTGCCGACGAGCCGGAACTGGCGGGCGATCTCCGCATTGAACGACGGATTGACCGTCCGCACGTAGGCGGCCATCGCGTCCGCGGATACGGCCGGCTGGCCGAGGATCGGGGTTTTTGCAATCGCCATCTATCTATCACTCCTTTGCGGAACAAGATAGAATAGACTATTCATCCGGTGGACAAGAGGGGTGGGCCGTCGAAGCGGAAGGGCGGATGCGGCGCGGGCGGGCGGAGGCGTTAAAAAACGCCCCTCGGAGCGAGGGGCGCAAGGCGTCGGAGCGGAGCCTATTCAATGCGGTCGTAGAACTTTTTCCATTCCTTGTCGCCGCGATGGACCAGATCGGCTACCGTGCGATCGATGACCGTATGGACGGCATTGCGGAAAAATTCCGTCTCGGCCCGGATCGCCGACTCGACCTCTCCTTTGGACTTCTCGCCGTTCGTACTGCGGGCGCCGATTTCCAGGCGGTGCTTTTCCTCATGCTCATCCAGCAGGTCGAGCAGATGGTCGAAGGCGATCAGGACCGCCTCGCGCCCCTGAAGCTTGCCTTGCTCGCTCAGCTGCTGCTTGAACCGCTCCATCTCCTTGCGCATGGGAGGTCACTCCTCTTTTTGGAAAATGTTCTTGCTGGCCTTATCATCGCATATCCTTCCCGCGGTTCGCAAGGCTGGGCTCCGGCACGGCTGGCCGGAGAACGGAGCGGGCAAGAAGCTATTGAAGCCGTCGGTCCGGAAGGAGCCTTGCATGCCATGACAACCTCTGAAAAATCCGGCTCCGCCGGCGCTCGTCCCGTCATCGCGCTGACCGGCGCGAGCGGATCCATCGGCCGCCATCTGCGGGCACTTGCGCAAAACGGGGAAAAAGAGGCAGAATAAGGATGACAAGCTATGCTGCAAGGAAGGAGAGAGGCTCATGCTCGTGCCGGTGCTGATCATCGCAGCTGCCGCGGCCGTCTGCGCGCTCGTCGTTTGGCTGAACCGCCGCCAAGCCAGCTCGCGCCGCCACTCCAACGTCATCGCGCTGGATGCAGCGCGCAGGCGCAAGAGCAAACCCAATCCCGCCGCCGCCCGCGGCAAGGGACAGCCCTGCTCGCTCTGCCGGCAGCCGTCCGCGCGGCTCGCCTTTTACTCCGATGAGAACGGACAGGTCATCGGCGTCTGCAAAGCCTGCGAGCCGAAGCTGAAGTCTCGCCAGCTCGACCGCCTGTAGCGCCAGCTTCCGCCGGATCCGAGACGCATCCTGCGGATGAAAAGAAAAAGGGCTGTCCCTGCCGGCCGACGAATGTCGGCCGGGGACAGCCCTTTTTCTTGCGATCGGACTCGCTCCGCTATCCGATGTAGGCGATCGCTACGAGCGCCCAGCCGGCGAGAAAGGCCAGGCCGCCGAGCGGCGTGATCGCGCCGAGCTTCTTCACTCCGCTCAGGCTGAGCGCGTACAGGCTGCCGGAAAACAGCACGATGCCGGCGGCGAACAGCCACACCGCGGCATGCACCAGCGACGAGGAGGCCGCCTCAGGCGATGCGCCGACAGCGACGATGCCGACGCCGTGCAGCAGATGGTAGAGCACGCCGGTCTGATAGTTCTTGCCGGCATCGCCGGCCAGGCGGGCCTTCAGCGCATGCGCGCCGAACGCTCCGATCGCGACGCCGAGAAACAAAAATGCCGCTCCGAGCACAAAAGCGGTTGGCATGGGGACACGCTCCTTCCACTTTCGTATGCTAGCGGGCGAAGCCGCTTCCGTCAATCCCTCGGCCGATTTGCAGCGGCAGCCGCGATTCGGTAGGATGGGGAAAACGACAAGCGGAGGGATGGACGATGGCAAGAGCGCTCATCAACATCGACTACACGAACGATTTCATCGCGGAGGACGGAGCTTTGACCTGCGGCGAGCCGGGCCGGGCGATCGAGGACGAGGTCGTGCGGCTGACGCGGGAGTTCGCCGAGGCCGGGGAGTGGGTCGTTTTCGCCGTCGACGTGCATGAACCGGGGGATGCCTGGCATCCGGAAACGAAGCTGTTCCCGCCGCATAATCTGCGGGGGACGAAGGGAAGGGAGCTGTACGGCAAGCTGGGCGAGCTGTACGAGGAGATCCGCGGGCTGCCGAACGTGCTGTACCGGGACAAGACCCGCTACTCGGCGTTCGCCGGCACGGACCTGGACCTGCGACTGCGGGAGAGAGGCGTGCGGGAGCTGCATCTCGTCGGCGACTGCACGGACATCTGCATCCTGCACACGGCCGTCGACGCCTACAATCTCGGCTACCGGCTCGTCATCCACGAGCGGGCGGTCGCCAGCTTCAACGCGGTCGGCCACGAATGGGCGCTTCAGCATTTTCGCGGATGCCTGGGCGCGGACATCCGCTGAGCGGCCGATTCCTCCCGCTGTTCCCGTTGTAGGAAACCGCCTTTTGCGGTACGATGGAGGACATGTCTACCTTCATCCAAGAGTGGCGCGAGCAGCTGGGCGGCTACAGCCGCAACATCCGGCTGTTTTTCGTCTTCAACCTATTGTGGAACATCGGTCTCGGCATGTACAGCCTCATCTACAATCTCTATGTCAAAGCTCTCGGACATGCGCCGACGATGGTGGGAGACATCGTCGGGGCGACGGCTCTGGCCGCCGCGCTCATCCTCATCCCCGCCGGCCTCGCCAACGACCGGTTCGGCGCGAAGCGGATGATCGGCATCGGAGCGGCGGCCGTCATCGCGGTGCTCGCGGCCCGCGCCTTCGCGGCCGGCAGCGGCCAGCTGACCGCGCTTGCCTTCGCGGCCGGCATGGCGCAAGCGATCGTATCGGCCACGATCCTGCCGTTCATGGCCGACAACTCCTCGCCGCGGGAGCGCGTCCACTTGTTCAGCTTCAACATGGCGCTCGTCATGGCGGCGAATGTCGCCGGCAATCTCGGAGGCGGGCTGATCAGCGACGCGCTGCGAGCGATCGGAGGCTGGAGCGAGCTCGCCAGCCTGCGGGCGACGCTGCTGGTCGGCGTCGCGATCGCGGCGGCCGGGCTCGTCCCGATCCTGAAGTTCGGCGCCCCGGCCGGCGCGGCCGGGGCGGCTGCCGCCGCCGCGAGCTCGCCGAAGCCAAGCTTCCGCGAGCGCTTCCGGCTGCATCGCTCGTCGTATGCGGCGATCGCGGCCTTTACGCTGCTCAGCCTGCTGTCCGCGATGGCGGGCGGCATGGTCGTGCCCTATTTGAATGTCTATTTCGAGGATAGGTTCCACGCTTCGCACTCGAGCATCGGCCTCGTCGTGGCGCTCGGCCAGGGAGCGACGGCGATCGCGTTCCTGCTCGGTCCGGCGATCGCCCGGAGGATGGGGGAGGTGAAGGCGGTCGTATGGCTGCAGCTCAGCTCGATTCCGTTCCTCGTGCTGACCGCCTACACGCATCAATTCTGGCTTGCGAGCTTCGGCTATCTGTTCCGGCAGGCGCTCATGAACGCGGCGAATCCGTTCTACAGCACGATCAAGATGAGGTACGTGCATCGGTCGCTGCGAGGATTGGCGGCGAGCTCGGGGGAGGCGATGTTCAATCTCGGCTGGTTCATCGCCGCGCCGATCAGCACCGGCCTCGTCGCGAGATACGGAGCGTACCATGGTTATGCGCGAGCGTTCACGGTGACCGCGATCATCTACACGCTGATCGCGCTGCTGTTCGGCTACTTTTTCGCCAAGCAGCGGTTCAAGCCGGTCGAGGAGGAAGAGCAGGCCCATCGCGGCTAGCAAGTGCCTGGCGCAGCAAGGCTGCGTCGGGTCGTTTTTCGCCCCATTAAATTTGTACGAATAATTATGTAAACCTGATTCGTCGATTATAAACCAAAAACGGCAAAAAAGGGGCCCCTCAGGACCCGTCTTCATCGCCGTCTTGCTTGTCCGAATATACGCTGCCCTTGAACTTGCCGGTCGTCCGGATGTACACGTCCGCCTCGACCGAGGCGAGGGAGTCGCTTTCCAGGAAAAACGGACCTTGACGCATCAGCTGCCGGAATAGCTCCGGATGCTTGCGGTACAGCTCGAGCTGCAGCCGAAAGCAGTCCGTCTTTTCCGCCGTGGCGATCGCGAACGTATTCTGCACTTCCTTGCGGATCGCTAGTGCCGCTTCGTTCTGCAGCTCTTGGATCGTAGCCTTTTGGACCTGCTCCGAAATATAGCCGGTCGTCTTGATCTTGACGTCGTAGCGCGGCTTGCCTTGCTCGACTCGGATCTTGATCGAGAACCGTGGATGGCCGAGCATGAGCACGGCGGATGGCCGGCCATTTTTAAGCAGCTTGAGCGGAGTGAGGTCCAGCTTCTCGTCCCGCCAGCGTATGCCCTTGAGCGGCTCCATCGCCATATGGTTCTTGTACTTGTAGCCTTCGAAGAAAAACGCCCCTTTGATGATGAACATCGGCTTCTTCTTGAAGTCCTCGTGCCAGGTGTGGCGATAGATGCCGATCTCAGGCAGCATGCCGGCGCCGCCGGGCTCGTTCAGATACGCGAACGCTTTGTTCGCGTTCACGGGCAGGATGTACGCCTTCTGCGTATTCATCTGCACGGCGGTGAACATCATCGTATCCAGCGGCGAAAGGTTGAAGATCGACTTCTGCGTCAGAATGTCCTCCATCTTTTCCTTCGTTCCGTAGAACAGCACGGTATATCGGGCTTGCCTGTCCCGCAGCAGCGAGGAGGTGAGCCCGGATAGACCGCGCTTCATGAAATTCTCCGTCACGATGACCGCCTTCACATGGCCCCAGAACAGCCGCGACTGGGAGGTGGCGTTCGTCTCGGCGATCGCTCCCGAGATCGTCTCTCCGTCGCCGCGCCCGATCCAGATCGGAACCTCTTCGCCGAGCGTGACGGCCTCGCTGCGCGCGATGTTGCTGAAGTTCAGCACCTGGACGTACGCGACGTACTTGCCGTTTTTGTAGTCCAGTCCGAGAGCCGACACGTAAGCCAGCGACTGGATGTCCTTCGAGTTGCCGCAGCCCTGCACGGAAAGCAGCAGCGCCGCCAGAATTCCGAGAAGGAGCTTCCTCACGTCATGTCGCCTCCTTGATGGTCATCGTCCTGTCCGGACTTGGCGATGCTGTCCGGCCGCTTGGTGATATAGGCGAACGGGAGCCGCAGGTACGACATCAGCGCATCCTTCGGCAGCAGCGGCGACAGCGGTGCGAGATAGCTCACGCCGAACGACTGCAGCCTCGCCATGTAGGCGACCATGAGCACGATGCCGAGGATGACCCCGTACATGCCGAAAAAGGAAGCAAGGAAAAAGAAGAACATCCGGAAGATGCTCACCACCGTGCTGAGCACCTGGTTGACCAGCGTCACGCCCGCTACGGCGGTAATCGCACCGACGACGACGACCGACGGCGACACGAGGCCGGCCCGGATGGCGGCGTCGCCGATGATGAGCCCGCCGATCGAGGTGAGCGTCTGCCCGATCGCGCTCGGGAGCCGGACGCCCGCTTCCTTGAAGATTTCGAGCAGCAGCAGGAGCAGCAGCATCTCCATCTGCGCGGACAGCGGCAGCCCCAGCCGAGCGACCGAGATCGTGGCCATCAGGCGGAAGGGAATCTGGTCCTGGTGGAACGCCATGAGCGCGATCCATATTCCGGGCAGGAAGATCGAAAGGAACATGCTCAGAATCCGGATGATTCTGGAGAACGATACATACGAGAAGTTGAAGTGCACGTCTTCCGGCGACTTCAGGATGAACGACAGCGTCGCCGGGGCGATCAGCACCATCGGATTGCCGTCGACGATAATCGTGAAGCGCCCGTTGAGCAGGCTCGTGACGACAAAGTCGGGCCGGCCGGTGAAATCGATCAGCGGCAGGATCTTGAACCGATTGTGCAGCAGCAGGTCCTCCAGCTGATTGATCGAGTACAGGCCGTCGATGTCGATTTCCCGGAGGCGCTTGCGCACATCCTCGAGCGGCTTTGGATCCGCGATATCGTGAATGTACAGCAGCGATATCCGCGTGCGGGTCCGTCTGCCGACCGTAAAGCCCTCCACATGCAGGGAGCTGGAGCGGATCCGCTTGCGGATCAGCGCGACGTTCGTGTCCAGATCCTCGATGAAGCAATCGCGCGGACCTTTGATCGAGATCTCGGTGCTGGATTCATCCGGCGTCCTTCTCGGCGCGTTGCACAGATCGACGGACGCCAGCAAGCCTTCCCGGACGAATAGAAGCAGCAGCGCTCCGGAATAGACGGCCTCCTCGAGCTCGGTCCGCATCGGCGTCTTGACGAAGCCTTCGATCGTGAGTGCGTCCGACAGCCGGAGCAGCGGACGGGTCAGCGATTCGTCCCGGTCAAAATGGGCGCTCAGCGATGGCAGGACATGTCGGTTGATCATCATCGTGTCGCAGAGGCCGACCGAAAAGACGAGCACGACTTCCTTGGCGTTGTCCCGTCCAAAAAAAGAGCTCTTGACGATCACGTCAGCCGAATGCTCGAAGACGCGCTTCAGCTCCTCCTTCGTCCAGCCTTTAGCCGGCGCCTCCTGCGCTTCCGCTTCCTGGCGCCGCGCTTGCCCCTGAGACTTGCGGCTGTCCGGACGCTCGTCCGGATTTGGCTGCTTCGTGCCCGGAGGTCCGCTCTTCCGATCCCGCTCCGGCTTCTCCTTCTGCTTGCTCTCGTCCTTGCTCGCTTCCTTCTTCTTCCGGTTGTCCGTCTGATCCGTCTTGCGGTTGTCCTCCATCGGAATCCCTCCTTCTGTCCGGCTTGATGCACAGGGCGACGATGAACCAGACTAGCGATGTCGGCAGCAGCACGAGCGTGACTCCCGGCATGAAATAGGTGTACATGAACAGGTACATATCGTACTCGTCCAATGGAACGAACGTGGCGGCGCCGTAAAATAGAAACACGGCCAGGATGAAGATGCGGCGGGCCTTCTCGTTTCTGCTGGCGAACGTCTCCGCGAGCACGAGCACTGGCAGCACGATACGGATGGACGCGCCGGACAGCCACTGGAAAATCGAAAAGAAGTCCAGATGCTCGATATACTGACCGATTCGCAGCAGCCTCCACTGCTCGTAAGGGGAGGTGAGCTGGTTGGCCGCTTCCTCGGGACCGAATTCGGTGATTGCGCCGATGACCGGACCGACCATGATGAAAACGATGACGCAGGAGTAGATCAGCATATGCCACGCCTTCATTCGTCCGCGGATCCGGTGCTGGAGCATCAGGATGAACATGAGCTCCGAATAAGCGGCGCCGGCGTAGGTCATGCCCCGAAAGACGGGATTCCAGCCATGCTCCAGAATGGGGAGCATCAGCGACATGTCCTTGATCTCGCTGTTGCCGGAGGCGACGAGGAGGCCGAGTCCGACGACAATCGGCAGCAGGATGCCCGAGGCGACGGCTACGACGCGAAAGCCCCACCAGCAGAGCATGACGCAGATGAAAATGAGCAGCATCCCGAGCTGCAGCGGATTGCTGGCGGGCAAATAGTTCGTGATATGCCAGCTGACGGTCTGCATGACGCACTCCATCGCCTGCAGAAACATCACCAGCAGCACCGGAACGACGAGAATCCAGGAGAAGACCGGATGCATATGCTCGCCCAGCCATTCCCGCCAATGCTGCTGTCCGCTTTTTTTCATGATGTAGACGATCATCAGGCTCCAGGGCACGAAGAACACGCCCGCGGCGATCGCGGTAATCCAGGCATCGCGACCGGATGCATCCAGCAGCATCGGATTGATGATGACGTGGCAAGCCAGGCCGTCGGACAGCATGAGGACGAGAAAAACCTGGAAGACATTCATCACTCTACCCTTCACGATCACACCCGCTTTCTTCCTGAATTTCGGGTATAGTATGGACGCCTCCAATTGCAGGCCGATCTCGTCGAGATCGAGAAGAAGTCCCCCGACAGGCAGGTTCCGCCATGCGCGGTCTACGACAGCTGCGGCGGCTGCCAGCTGCAGCATATGACCTATGAAGCGCAGCTGCGGGCCAAGGAGGAGCTCGTGCGGGAGTCGTTCCAGCGTTATGCCGGCATCGACCGCTTGCCGCTCCGTCCGATCCTCGGCATGGACGATCCCTGGGCGTACCGCAACAAGGCGCAGCTGCAGGCCGGACGCGGCGAGAGCGGGCTCGTCGCCGGGCTGTACTCGCTCGGCACGAGGCAGCTCGTCGACATCAGCGGCTGCGCCGTCCACGATCCGCGCCTGAACGAAGCGGTCGAGAAGACGAAGCGGATTCTCGAAGAGCTGGACATCCCCGTTTACGAGGAGAAGAAGCGCCAAGGCATCGTCAAGACGATCGCCGTGCGCGTCAGCCGCCGCACAGGCAAGCTGCAGCTGACGCTCGTCACCGCCGGCGACCGCTTCCCGGACAGCCGACGCTTCGTGCAGGCGGCGAGGCGCGAGCTGCCGCAGGTCGGCTCGATCTCGCACAACATCCACAAAGGCGGCAGTCCGCTCGTATTCGGAGAGAAGACGATCCATCTGTGGGGAGAGGACAAGCTGGAGGAAACGCTTGGCGAGCTGCGGTTCTCGCTTTCTCCGCGCGCATTTTTCCAGCTCAATCCGCAGCAGACGGTCAAGCTGTACGGAGCCGTCCAGGAAGCCGCCGCGCTCAGCGGCAGCGAGCTCGTCGTCGACGCATACTGCGGCACCGGCACGATCGGCCTCTGGCTCGCGGCCGGAGCGAGAGAGGTTCGCGGCATCGAGCTGCTGCCGGAGGCGGTGCTGGACGCGCGCGACAACGCGCGGACGAGCGGCATCGACAACGCCCGCTTTTATGAAGGCCGGGCGGAGGAGCTGCTGCCGGAGTGGGTGCGCCAAGGCGTGCGCCCGGACGTCGTCGTCGTCGATCCTCCGCGCACCGGCTGCGGCCGCGAGCTGCTGGACGCCGTGCTGGCCGCGCGGCCGACGCGGCTCGTCTATGTGAGCTGCAATCCGGCCACGCTCGCCAAGGACGCCAAGGTGCTGCTCGCCGGAGGCTACCGGCTGGAGTGGGCGCAGCCGGTGGACATGTTCCCGCAGACGAGCCATGTGGAATGCCTCATATTGATGGTACGAAATGAGATGTGAAAGTAACCGCTCAGAAGCATGGATCACAATGGGCTGCTGCGATCGCGGCAGCCTCGTTGTGCGCTTGGCGGCGCAACGACTAACGGGTGAAAGTCACGACCATACCGCAGGTGGTGGAAGTGCATAAAGTTTACTAGAGACAATATGAATCAGAAGGATGAATTGTTTTTTTTCTCTATTCAGCCATATTCTATTTACAAACCGACGGTCTGTTTATATAATTCAAACAGGTGTTAGTTTACTGTTCGTGGAGGAATGAACTTGAAAAATGAGGACCGCAGGAAACAAACGACTCAGAAATTACTTCATTCAACGAAAGAATTGTTGCAGGAAAAAAGCTGCCACGCTATCACCATGCAGGATATCATGAAAAGATCGGAATTATCTAAGGGGGCGATCTTCCATTACGTGAAGAGCAAAGACGAAATCTTTGCTTGGGTGCTGCAGGAACGGCTCGAAGAGACCAACAAGCATTTCATGAACGAAGTGGAATTAAGCGGCAAGACTTTCGACAGGCCGATGCAAATCATTTCGAACAGCCTTCTGGCATTCGAAGATAAACATGATGTGACAAACACGGTGTTGATGTATTTGCTCGGCAGGGAAGAAGAGCCTGCTGTCGCGGATGTGCTCCAAAATTTTTATACGCGGGCAGTAGACTTATCCAAACAATGGATTTCGATTGGCCAGCAGCACGGTGTTATTCAAGAATCGGTTGATTCGGATAAAATGGCTGAAATGTTCGTTCTGATCTCGCTCGGCCTGCGTGTCCGTTCCTCATTACCGGCGATTACGGCGTCTTTTACAGCCCAAGATTTATCGGCATTCATGATAAGTAGTTTAAAATATAAGAAGTAAAAGAAGAGTGGATCAAGAAATGATGGCTGGTCTTCCATATCGTCGGCTTCGTGTTTTGCTTGCTATTCTCAAACATGATCATGAAAATTTTTAATTTCAAAGGAGGGATCAAGGTGGCGCCTTTTATTGTACTTATCGCATCTTTTTTATTGTTTCGAGTTGCTGGATTTTTCGGTTGGGCTTATTTTGACGGCTGGCATCCATCACTGCAAGGAGCAGTTGCTGTCATGTTGCTGCTTACCGCTACCGCTCACTGGGGGAAAAGGCGTTCTGATCTGATCCGGATGGTTCCTCCATCATTCCCAAGAAGAGATTTGATCGTGACGGCAACCGGGTGGCTCGAAATCGCAGCAGCGATCGGTATCATGATTCCAGCCACCTCCGAAGCCGCTTCCGTTTGTTTAACGGTTCTGCTGATTGCTATGTTTCCTGCAAATGTGCGTGCTGCACGAGAAAAACTGACGATTGGCGGCAAGCCGGTGCCAGGATTGTTTGTCCGTACTTTGCTACAGCTCATATTTATCACAGCAGTGATATTGGCTTCACCGATTTTTGGGCAGTGAATCCGACTACGGCGCTTGAGAGCATCACTGGCAATAATGAGGTCAGGAATGCGATTTCCCTAGGCTCGCTTCGCTTAACAAAAAAATCGTTTAAATCGGCAATATCGCGCACACAAGCCATGTGGAGGCGGTAGCAGGAATGCAACGAAAATGATACGTAGAAATCCTTTTTCCACCCAGAATAAAAAAACAGTTAAACGGAAGGTTAGATAAATCCATATTCAAAACTCGACGACAGCTGCAGGCTGTCTTTCTTTTTGCTCAAATTCCGAAAATAATGTTGAAAACAGAGAGAGGGGGCCGTTTCATCAAATCATGCCCTCTATTTGTTGGACATTAAGGACAATCAAAACCAAAAAATATTTCAAACCGAGAATAATCAAGATTTGCGCGATCTAAAGCTAATTAATGGGAAATCCATTTCGTTTGATTTGGTGACTTATAATCAAGAAGGTACAGACCATGGTTCAGAAATCAAGACGTTGGATATAACGAATTTCATTTCAAAGAAATAAACCAGGCGTAGGCTGGCACCCGAAGTTGACCGCGCTGAATGGGCTGTACCTGCTGGTACTCCTTTTTCGTCTTATACACGGGAAGGAGTGCCTCTGGATCGCGGCCAGTCTTCCAGGTTCATAAGACGAGATCTAAGATTCAGTCTCTATAGCGATTAGCTATAGCCAGCTATGGTTTATTGGGCTTTCCGATAGCGACAAGCGGCTTGGTATACTGGTTGTACGCATAAGCAGCAGTTGCAGAATGAGGAGGCCATCCCAAATGACAGACAAGTTTCAGATCGTAGGCAGCTTGCTTCGCCCGAAAGAGCTGCTCGGCTACAAGACGCAGATCGAACATCGCGACGACATTCAATATCCTTTTTACGACCATTTCGAAGGGTATGAGCAGTGCGAGGCCGATGCGATCCGGCAAGTGGTGAAAAAAGAGATCGAGCATGGGCTGTCGATCGTGACTGACGGGGAATTTTCCAAATCGATGTGGCATCTGGATTTTGTCTGGGGATTCAGTGGAGTGAAGCGCTACATTGCCGACCACGGCTATTTCTTCCGCGACATAGATGGCACTTCCAAATATGAGACGCGCAAGGACATCGGCCTCCGCATCACCGGCGAGCTGAGCGGGAAAAACCACCCTTTCCTCAAGACGTTCCGGCAGCTGCAGGAAACGGCCGGCGAGCAGCCGACGAAGCTCTGCGTGCCGTCTCCGTCGCATATTTTCGGGGAGCTGTCCTGGTCCGGCAATATCGGAGGCGCGGCCGCCGTCTATCAGACGACCCAGGAGCTCAAAGAAGGCCTGGTGAAGGCCTACAAGGAGTTTGTCGAGGACTTCGCCGCTGTCGGCGGCAAGATCCTGCAGTTCGACGACTGCCTGTGGGAGCTGTTCGCGGATGACAATCCGAACTCGCCGTATACCGGCGAGCAGATCAATCAATCGGAAGTCCAGGCGCTCGCCGCGGAATTCATCGACATCAACAATACGCTGATCGACTACGGCCATAGCCTCGGATTGAGCATGTGGACCCACAACTGCCGCGGCAACTACGATTCCCGCAACATGGGCGGAGGATCGTACGTCAAGATCGCCAACTTGTTCCTGAAGCAGCTGAACTACGATCGGTTCTTCCTGGAATGGGACGACGACCGCGCCGGCTCCCTGGAGGCGCTTGAAGTATTCAAGGACAAGCCGGAGACGGAAATCGTGCTTGGCCTGCTGTCCTCGAAGACGAATACGCTGGACGATGAAGCCCGCGTCGTGCGCCTGCTTGACGAAGCGTCCAAGATCATCGACAAGGATCGCCTGCTGCTGTCCCATCAATGCGGCTTCGCTTCCTGCGATGGCGGCAACGAGCTGAGCGAAGACGAGCAATGGGCCAAGATCGATCAAGGCCAGAAGATCGCGAAGCAATACTGGGGCTAGGGATGAGAGCGAGCGGATTCATAAGCTGATAAAAAAAAGGCTGCGTGAAAGGTCGGTGGTCCAGACCTGTTCATGCGGCCTCTTTATGCTGTTCGACTTCGCGACCGGCGTGACAATCTCATCCCGACTCCGACTTGTCCAGCGCGGCCCGCGGTAAGTATAATAGGGAGAGAGCTCAAGGCGCCCTCCTTCACCGGAAAAGGATGCAAGGCGAGGGTAATTCAAGCGGAAAGTTGGTTCAGCATGGGTCGCAAATGGAACAATATCAAGGAAAAGAAGGCGTCCAAGGACGCCAATACAAGCCGTATCTACGCCAAGTTCGGCCTGGAGATCTACGTCGCCGCCCGCAAGGGCGAGCCGGATCCGGAATCGAACCGAGCTCTGAGGGTCGTGCTCGAGCGCGCCAAGACGTACAACGTGCCGAAGGCGATCATCGACCGCGCGATCGAAAAAGCGAAGGGCAGCTCCGACGAGATCTATGAGGAGCTCCGCTACGAAGGCTTCGGGCCGAACGGCTCGATGGTCATCGTCGACGCCCTGACGAACAACGTCAACCGCACCGCCTCCGCCGTGCGCGCCGCCTTCAGCAAAAACGGCGGCAACATGGGCGTGAACGGCTCGGTCGCCTATATGTTCGACGCCACGGCCGTCATCGGCGTATCCGGCAAGTCGCTGGACGAGATCATGGAGCTGATGCTCGAAGCGGACGTCGACGTGCGCGACATCGTGGAAGAGGACGAGGACGTGCTCGTCTACGCGGAGCCGGATCAGTTCCATGCCGTGCAGGAGGCGCTTCGCGCATCGGGCATCGAGGAGTTCAGCGTCGCCGAGCTGACGATGCTCGCGCAGAACTTCGTCGAGCTGCCGGAAGACGCCCAGAAGCAGTTTGACAAGATCATCGACACGCTGGAGGATCTCGAGGATGTCCAGCAGGTGTATCACAACGTCGACTACGCCGAATGACCGCCTCCGCCGGACTCGCGCTTACGCGCGGGTCTGTTTTTTTATCCCATCCCTGAGCGAGGAGGAAGGCCGATGGACCTGATCTGCCTGCGAAGCTTCCGCGAGGTCGCCGCCTGCGGCAGCATCACGAAGGCCGCCGAACGGCTCGGCTACGCCCAGTCGAGCGTGACGGCGCAGCTGCAGAAGCTGGAGGAGCTGTACGGAACCGAGCTGCTGGAGCGCAGAGGCAGAAGGATGGAGCTGACGGCGGCGGGCGAAAAGCTGCTCGGCTATGCGAAGGAGATGCTGCGCCTGCATGCCGAGTCGCTGGAAGCGGTCGGAGCGGCGGTAGAGGTCAGCCTGACGATCGGCTCAATTGAGACGCTCGCCTCGTATTTCCTGCCGCCGCATCTGCAGGCTTTTCGGCAGAGGCAGCCGAACGTCTCGCTGACGCTGCTGCCCGGCAATGAGCCGGAGCTGATCCGCGGCGTCAAGTCGGGCACGCTCGATGCGGCTCTCATTCTGGATCCGCCGCTGCGGGAGCCGGAGCTGGATGTGCATCTGCTGCGGCCGGAGCCGCTGCTGCTCGTCTGCGCGCCGGGCCATCGGCTGGCCGGGCGTACGGAGGCTGCTGCAGCGGAGCTGGACGGGGAGCCGCTCGTGCTGACCGAGGACGGCTGCACGTACCGGGCGGCGCTGCTGCGGCGGCTCCAGGAGATCGGCGCGGAGGCGCGGATCTCCTGCGAGCTCGGCAGCATCGAGGCGATCAAGCGCTGCGTCGCCCAAGGACTGGGCGTCGCGCTGCTGCCGTCGATCGCCGTGCGGCAGGAGGTCGAGGAGGGCAAGCTCTGCGCCGCCGCGTTCACGGAGCCGCTGGCCGCCGAGTTCCACATCCAGCTCGTCCATTTGCCGAAGCGGCGGTCGTCGCCGGCGTTTGTCCAGTTTCTGGCCAGCGTCGGCGCCGACGTACCGCTCGGACGGACAGAGGGAGCCGAGCCGCCTCGAAGAGCGTGATCCATCGGCGCGGGCGATGGCTGCCATCGAAACCGTTGGATAACGGATGCGGGCCGGCTCGTGGTAGGATCATTTCCAAGGTTGAACAAACCTAAGCCAAGGAGATGATGACCGATGAAAAGCCCGATTTCGCTCGTCCATGAAACGCCTGCCGCATCGCCGGAAGAAGCGCGCCGCCACTTCCTCGGGAAGCTGTCCGTCGAGACGGATCCGTCCGATGTGCGCCACGATCAGCTGACCGGCCTCGACTCGTTCCTGCTGGTCGACGTTCGCGCCGCCTCCGCCTATGCGGAACGCCATGCGGCCGGGGCGGTCAGCCTGCCGTACGGCGATATCAGCCCCGATTCGACGGCCGGCTGGCCCAAGGACCGGCTGCTCGTCCTGTACTGCTGGAGCCCGGCCTGCAACGGCGCGGCCAAAGCAGGCTTGCGTTTCTCCGAGCTCGGCTTCCGGGTCAAGGAGATGCTCGGCGGCATCGAGTACTGGCAGCGGGATGGATTCCCGGTCGAAGGGAGCCGAGCCGGCAGCGCGCCGGTCGTCGGCTGAGGCAAGTTGAGACAGAGGCAAGTTGAGGCTGACTGACGCTTATGCAAGTTGATGCAGGCTGATGCAAGAGCGCCACGGGCATGATGCCCGTGGCGTTTTCAGCATTGACTATTGCTCGTATCCGGGGTGAGCCGGAGCAGCCGGCCTATGGAACACGAATTTCGCAGCGCTTCGCCTTGTCGCATGCCGGGGAGGCAGTAGACAGAATCCCCTCTCCGATGCGTAAGTATCGGAGGAGCTGACGCTCCTGGGTAAGCTCGTTCGAGTAAGGAATAGTAGATGGAGGCTCGAAGTTGAGGCGTTAAGTCGAAATAATCGAGTTACTTAACTGTGCTAATGAGCGGAATGGGGGAGAATTGCGCGGAAAAACCGAGCAGCTCGGGAAGGCAGGAGTCGAAACGGAGGGAGTTGCGCGGAAAAATCGAGTAACTCGGGTAGGCGGACGGCGGAACGGAGGGAGTTACGCGGAAAAACCGAGTAACTCGGGTTGGCTGGTGGCGGAATGGAGGGAGTTGCGCGGAAAAACCGAGTAACTCCGGTAGGCAGGTGGCGAAACGGGGGGGAATTGCGCGGAAAAACCGAGCAGCTCGGATCTAAAAGGAAAGTGGGGGCTTGGTGTTGTGGAGCTGCGCTCCGTATGCGGGACATGAGTAGAGCTTGCGGACCGGAGCGAAGCGTGGCGGGGAACTCGTGGAGAAGCGGCAGCGGTTACCTTGGAGGCCGGATTCCACCCCTGCTGGGGAATGGGATCAAAGGAATCTGGGCTCCAGGGAGATCGGAACGAGTCTCCGCTCCGCGAAGCGGTTGCCGGTCAGGGGTCTGCTCCGCGAAGCGGATGCCGGTTTTCAATGCCCGCAACGGGAAGGAGGCGCCGTTTCGGCTCTGGCAACCATGGCATAGCCACCAAAGCCGAAGCGAGACGCTGCGATGGATCGGACGGGGCAGCATCGCCGTCCGAAACGATGATTCCCATCTCGCCGTGCGCCGGCCATGCGCGGCGTTTTCAGCATTGACGATGAAGACGGTCCGCCTTAAAATGGAACTTAAATCAATACGATATATCGTAAAGTGCAAAACGGAAAGTTGGGATGTCTGATGAACAAAACGACCGGCTCGCCGCCGCAAGCGGCTCGAATTCGGCTGCGCAGCTATATGCGGCCTCATCTCGCGGTCGCCGTCGCGGCTCCGCTGCTCATGCTGCTGGAGGTCGCGATGGACCTGCTGCAGCCGAGGCTGATGGCCCGCATTCTCGACGAGGGCATCATCGGCGGGGACACCTCCTCAATCTGGACGGTCGGCGGGTGGATGCTGCTGGCCGCGCTGGTCGGCCTGGCGGGAGGCATCGGCTGCACGGTCTTTTCCACGCTCGCTTCCCAGCGGTTCGGCGCCGATCTGAGGGAAGGCCTCTACCGGCGGACGATGCGGCTGTCGCCGGAGCTGCTGGGCCGCTTCGGCACCGGCAGCCTCGTCACGCGCCTCACCGGCGACGTCTCGCAGCTCCAGCAGACGACGCTCGTCGCGCTGCGGATGCTGGCTCGCAGTCTGTTCATCGCGCTCGGCAGCCTCGTCATGTGCATCGCGCTCAGCCCGCGGCTGTCGCTCGTGCTCATCGTCACCGTGCCTGCGCTTGCCGTGCTGCTCGTCTGGCTGAAGCGGACGACGGTGCCGCTGTTCGCCTCGGTGCAGCAGGCGCTCGACGAGGTCAATACGCGGCTGCAGGAAAGCCTCGCGAACATGCGCGTCGTCAAGGCGTTCGTGCGCGCGCCGCATGAGGAAGCGCGATTCGGCGCCGCGAACGACGGCTACCGCGCGAGCAGCCTTGCCGCCGCTCGCATCGGCGCGCTCAGCCAGCCGCTGCTGTCGCTGCTGCTCGGCTTCACGACGGCGGCGGCGCTCTGGTACGGCGGAGCGCTGGCCGGCTCCGACTCGATCCAGCCGGGGCAGCTGGCCGCCTACCTCACTTATCTGAGCCAGCTGCTGCTGTCGCTGAACGGCCTCGGCAACCATCTGCTGACGCTGTCCCGGGCGACGGCGTCCGCGACCCGCATCCGCGAGGTGCTGGGGGCGAAGGACGAAGCGGGTTCCGGCAGCCATGCAGATGCGGAGCGAAAGCGCAAAGAAGCGCCAGAAGTCGATCCAAATGCGGCGCGTGACGCAGCGGCAGACGCCGCCCTGCAGCAAGGCGATGCGCCGCTGGACGATCCATCAGGTATGCCGGAGAGCGCTCGAGCCGCTGCGCGGGAAGCGCCGTATCTGGAATGGAGCGCGGTCGCCTACCGCTACCCCGGCTCGGACGAATACGCGCTGCGCGGCTTCAGCCTGAGCATCCGGCGAGGCGAGAGCATCGGCATCGTCGGCATGAACGGATCCGGCAAGTCGACGCTCGCGCTGCTGACGGCCGGCCTGCTCCAGCCGACCGAAGGATCGATCCGCCTTCAAGGCAAGCCGCTCGGCGAATGGGACCCGGAGGAGCTTCGCTCCAAGGTCGGACTCGTGCTTCAGCAGGCGCATCTGTTCAGCGGCTCGATCGCGGACAACATCCGCTACGGCCGCCCGGACGCCCCGGAGTCCGACATGCTCGAAGCGGCCGGCAGCGCCTTTGCGGCCGGCTTCGTCGGCGCGCTGCCGGAGGGCTACGGCACCCGGCTCGGGCAAAAAGGCGTCAACCTGTCCGGCGGCCAGCGGCAGCGGCTGTCGATCGCGCGCACGCTCCTGCTGAAGCCGGAGCTGCTTCTGCTCGACGACAGCACGAGCGCCGTCGACGCCGCCACGGAGACGGCGATCACCGAGTCGATCGAGCGGATGGGCGAGAGCTGCACGCTGCTGCTCGTCTCGCAGAAGCTGGCCTCGCTGCGCCGCTGCGACCGGATCGTCGTGCTGGACGAAGGGCGGCTGGCCGCTGTCGGCACGCAGGAGCAGCTGCTGGCGTCGAGCCCCCTTTACCGAGAGCTGGATGAATCCCAGAAAGGGGCGGAGCCCGCATGAAAACCTCCACGGCGCTGCGCCGCCTCGGCGCCTATCTGCTGCAAAGCCGCCGCCTGCTGCTCGCCATCGGCGTCTCGACGCTAGGCGCTTCGGGCTGCGCGCTTGCAGCTCCGTATTTGACCGGGCAAGCGCTCGACGCGCTGATCGGCGGCAGCGGAGGGTTCGCCGCGATCTGCCTGACGCTGGCCGCCGTCTATCTGCTCGGCAGCCTGGCGGGCTGGCTGCAGGCGCGGCTGCTCGCCGCCGTCACCCAGCGCACGGTCTGGCAGCTGCGCGGCGAGCTGTTCGCCCGCATGCAGCGGCTGCCCGTCGGCTTTTACGAGCAGCGCTCGCACGGCGAGCTGATGAGCCGCACGACCAACGACCTCGACAACGTCTCGAACAGCTTGAACCAGAGCCTCGTGCAGCTCATCTCCAGCGTCATCTCGATCGTCGGCAGCCTGGCGCTCATGCTGTGGCTGCAGCCGCTGCTGACGCTCGTCGCCGTCTCGACGGTGCCGCTGCTATACGGCGTGGCGCGGCTCGTCGCCCGCACGACGCGCAGCCAGTTCAAGCTGCAGCAGGTCGAGCTCGCCGAGGCGAACAGCCGCATCGAGGAGACGGTGACCGGCCGCCACGTCGTCACGCTGTTTCACCAAGAGGAGCGCGCAGCAGCCGAATTCTCCGCTGTCAACAAGCGGCTGCGGGCGGCCGGCACGCGGGCGCAGATCTACTCCGGCCTGATGGGGCCGTCCATGAATCTGCTCGGCCACTTGAACTACCTGCTGATCGCGGCGGCCGGCGGCTGGCTCGCCTCGCGCGAGCTCGCCTCGGTCGGCCTCGTCGTCAGCTTCCTCGGGTATTCCCGCCAGTTCAGCGGACCGGTCAACG
Organism: Paenibacillus sp. FSL W8-1187; assembly: GCF_037965485.1. Taxonomy (NCBI): domain Bacteria; kingdom Bacillati; phylum Bacillota; class Bacilli; order Caryophanales; family Paenibacillaceae; genus Paenibacillus; species Paenibacillus sp. FSL W8-1187. The sequence continues at coordinate 2,872,243 of NZ_CP150181.1, read as the reverse complement.
AGCTGGCCAACCAGTACAACCTGATCCAAGCCGGCGTCGCCGGCGCCGAGCGCATCTTCGAGACGCTGGACACGGAGCCGGAGCGCTCCGCCGCGGAGCGTTGCGAGCGGCCGCCTGTCCTGCAGGGAGAGGTCGAGTTCCGCGAGGTCGGCTTCGGGTATGGCGCAGGCGCAGCGGTGCTGCGGGATGTCTCCTTCGCCGTCCCGGCCGGCACGATGACCGCGCTCGTCGGCCCGACGGGCGCCGGCAAATCGACGATCGTCTCGCTGCTCGCGCGCTTCCACGATCCGACCTCCGGCACGATCTCCATCGGCGGCGTCGACCTCGCCTCGCTGCATCGCGACGACGTGCGCAGCCGGATCGGCATCGTGCTGCAAGAGACGCAATTGTTCAGCGGCACCGTCCGCGAGAACATCCGGTACGGTCGGCTCGATGCGAGCGACGCGGAGGTGGAGGCGGCGGCGCGCGCGGCGCAGGCGCATCGCTTCATCCAGAAGCTGCCGGACCGCTACGACACCCGCCTTGCTCCGGAGGGCGGCAACCTGAGCCTGGGCCAGCGCCAGCTCATCTCGATCGCGCGCACGCTGCTGGCCGACCCGGATGTGCTGCTGCTCGACGAGGCGACAAGCAGCGTCGACACGCTCGCGGAGCTGGAGATCCAAAAGGCGATGGCCAGCCTCATGAAAGGCCGGACATCGATCGTCGTCGCCCACCGGCTTGGCACGATCCGCCGCGCGGATCAGATTCTCGTGCTGCACGAAGGGCGCATCGAGCAGAGGGGCACCCATGATGAGCTGATGCGCGCCGGCGGACGCTATCGCGAGCTGCACCGCCATCAGTTCGAGGAGCGGCAGGTTTCCCAGCATTGACTTTAACGAGGCGAGGAGAGGATCCGATGAACGACCATCCGATCGAATGTCCATGGTGCGGCCGAACGGTCGTGCTGCAAGGAAGCATCTGTCCCGAGTGCCGGCACGAGGTGCTGCCGGAGCATCTCGATACCGGCCTCGAGCCGAGCGGCGACGAGGCGGATGAAGCCGCCGTCCGGCAGGCCGATGCCAGCGAGGACAGCGGCGATTGGGACCGCGAAGGCGGCGAGTCCCTCGAGGACTTCGTCTGCCGTCGGTTCCGGTGCAGGGACTGCGGAGGCAACGAGGCGGAGGCGACCGAGGTCGCGATGACCGGGACGGGCCTCAGCAAGCTGATCGACCTGCAGCATCATCATTATCTGTTCGTCAGCTGCCAGGGCTGCGGCCTGGTGAAGGTGTACGATCCCGACGTGCTTCGCGGAAAGAAAAGCGGCGAAGGAAGCACGATCGCCGATCTCTTCTTCGGCTGAGGACATATGTCCTTTTCCTTTCCGATCCGAACGGTTAAAGTACGATTCGTAGGGAAAACCATCGGATGAGGAATGGAGTGGGCATCATCATGAAAGGCATCCTCGCCGCGATCGCGGCCGGCGGGTTCATCACGCTGCAGGGCGCCGCCAACAGCGTCATCGGCGAAGCGATCGGCACCTGGCAGGCGGCGGCGCTGACGCAGCTGACCGGCTTCGTCGGGGCGCTCGCGCTCGCGCTGCTGCTGCGCGGCCTGCAGCCGCGGACGCTGCTGGCGGTCAAGCCGGTCTACGCGACCGGAGGCGCGCTCGGCGCGCTCATCATTTTCGGCAATGTGACGGCCATCCATCAGATCGGCATCACGCTGACGACGTCGCTCGTCCTGCTCGGCCAGCTCGCCCTCACGTTCCTGATCGAGTGGAGAGGCTGGCTCGGCTCGAAGCGAATCAGCGTCGGCCCGGCGCAGGCGGCCGGCTTCGCGCTCATGGCCGGCGGCGTGCTGCTGCTGGCGATCGGATGACCGGGCAGCGCCAGAGAGGAGGCATGAGGATGGAAAGCGAAGCGGAGACGATCCGGCGGCATCTGCTTGAGCTGGGCCTCGGCGAGGCGATTCCGCCGGAGCTGGCGCGGCGGGCGTCGCTCGTCACGGCCGAGCCGGGCGAGGCGATCGTCCGCCAGGGCGGACGATCGGACAGCCTGCTGCTGCTCGCCGCGGGCAAGATCAAGGTGTACACGACGACGCCGGACGGCAAGTCGCTCATCCTCTCGTTCCTCGGACCGCCAGAGATGCTCGGCGACATCGAGTACGTGCAGCGCGGGCTGGAGCTGATGAATACGGTCGAGGCGGTCACGCCGGCGACGCTCATCCGCATCCCGTACCGCGAGGCGGACCGGCTGGCCGCCGATCATGCGCCGTTCCTGCGCTTCCTGCTCGGGGTCATCACGCGCAAGTTCCAGATGAAGAACAACTCGCTCAGCTTCAACCTGCTCTATCCGGTCGAGGTGCGGCTCGCCAGCTATCTGCTCAGCGTCTGCGGAGCGGAGGACGGCCGCGAGTCTGCCCGGCTGGAAGCCGGCGCGCTGCGAGACGCGGCGAACCTGATCGGCACGAGCTACCGGCATCTGAACCGGGTGCTGCTGCAGTTCGCGCGCGACGGGCTCATCGAGCGGGCGCGCTCGAGCATCGCGGTCCGCGACCGGGACGCGCTTGCGGCGCTCGCGCAGGAAAACATCTACGAACCGAAATCGGGAGGACGATCGGAATGACGGGCATCATCTGGGCTGTGGCATCGGGACTGCTGCTGAGCCTGCAAAATCTGTTCAACGCGAACGTCGACCGCAAAGCCGGCATGTGGACGACGACGACGCTCGTGCTCGGCATGGGCTTCGCGGCGGCGCTGCTGCTCGGGCTGGCGGCGGAAGGAGCGGCGCTGTTCCAGCTGGCCGGCATGGAGCCGTGGTTCGCCTTCAGCGGCCTGATCGGCATCGGCGTCGTCACCTGCATGGTGCAGGGCGTGAAGCGGCTCGGTCCGACGTTCGCCGTCAGCCTCGCGCTCTGCTCGCAGCTGGCGTTCGCCATGCTGTGGGACTCGATGGGCTGGCTCGGCCTGGAGCGGGTGCCGCTGGAGCCGACGCGGCTCGCCGGCGTGTTGCTGCTGGCTGCGGGCATCGTCGTGTTCAAGCTCGGCGGCCGCGGCCGTAGCAAGGAGCGGGTCCTGCCCGCCGCTGCGGAAGCGGGGCAGGACATCGCGTGAGGGGAGCCTGCGGGCGGAGCCGCCCTTGACTAGGATCTGATCTGCAAAAAAAGCGGGACGAAACCGGCAGCATGCCGGGCTCGTCCCGCTTTTTTGTCCTATGGAATCAAGCGGTCCGCATGACGGCCGAACGTCCGTCCGGCTGCCGTCTGCGCCGTGCGCCTATCCGCTCGTCAGCCCGCGCGCGACGCTCCCGGCAGCCCGCGCTTCTCCAGCAGGCGGATCGCGAGCGCGAATAGCGCGAGCGCCGCGAGCAGCAGCAGGCCGGCGTAGCGGAACACGTCCTGCAGGCTCGACGCCTCGACCGCGTAGCCGCCAGCATAGGTGCCGATGATGCGCGCCGCGCCCGCGTTCAGCAGCGCGTTCAGCGTCTGCCCGCTCGCCCGCAGCTCCGGCGCGACCTCTTTGTTGATGTACACCGACATCGTGACGGCGACGACGATGAACGTCAGCCCGTGCAGCGCCTGCACCGCGAGCGCGCCGTAGATCGAGCCGATCTCCGCGTACAGGAGCCAGCGCAGCGCCGACACGCCGCCTGCCGCCAGCAGGATCGCCGAGACGGAGAACCGTTTCAGGATGAGGGCGCTGAGCAGCAGGAACGGCAGCTCTCCGAGCGCGGAGACGACCATCGACCAGCCGAGCAGGTCTTTGCCGGCTCCGATCTCCGTGAAGTAGAGCGGGAAGAACGCGTAGTAGTAGCCGAGCGTCATATGGATGGCGAAGCAAAGGCCCATATAGAGCATGAGCCGGCGGTTGCGGAGCAGATGCAGGAAATTCAGCTTGCGGCCGCCGAACTGATGGCCCCGCACGCGCGGGTAGAGCAGGAGCAGCAGCAGCGTCGCGCCCATGACGGCCGCGTAGGCCGTGAACATGCCTTCGAGCCGGACCTTTTCCGCATAGATGCCGAAGCCGACGCTCATCGCCGCGAAGCCGAGCGTGCCGCCGATCCGGATGCGGCCGAAGCGGGACGCTTCGCGGCCTAGCGCCTCCAGCGTGATCGCGTCGGTGATCGCGCCGGTGGAGCTTTGGAACAGGGTGAACAGCCCGACTGCGACGATCAGCCACGGCAGCGCGGACGACAGCGGGAACAGCAGCATCGACAGGCCGCTGCCCGCCAGCAGCGCCGCGAGCACGGCGTTTTTGGAGCGGGCCTTGTCCGCGAGCGAGCCCCATGCCGGCTGGGCCAGCACGGCGATGAACGGGCCGATGCTGAGCAGCAGGCCGATGTCGGAGCTGCCGTATCCGAGCTGGCGGAAATAGACCGGCGCAAACGTCCCGTAAATGGCATTGGCCGAATAAAGCACGAAATAGAACCAAAAGTACAGCTTCAGCGAGTTCATCTTGATCTTCCTTTCCAACCCCATCCATCTTACCTCTGACGGGCCGATCCGCCAAGCGAAGCCGAAAAAACAAGCCGCCGACGGTTGACAGGCCGAGGAGCGGACGTTAGAATTTACTAAATTACTGATTTAGTGAATCAGAAAGCGAGGCATCCGATGGACAAGAACCGGCGCAAGGAGCTGCAGGAGCAATACAAGGAAATGAAGACCTATCTCGGCGTCATCCGCCTCACGAACCGGACGAACGGCAAGATCTTTCTCGCCGCCTACCCGAACTTGAAAAACAAGTGGACGACGCTGCAAGCGCAGCTGCGCATGGGCAGGTTCGCCAATCTCGACGTGCAGCGCGACTGGAACGAGCACGGGGAGGAGGCGTTCGAGTACGCGGAGCTGGAGCGCAAGGAATTCGATCCGGTCAAGATGACCGACATCAAGTGGGAGCTCAAGCTGCTGCTGAAGCCTTGGCTGGAGAAGCTGCAGCCGTATGGAGACGCCGGCTACAACCGCCTTTCGCGCGATTAGATTTGCCCCCGGCTCTCCGATCGGGTACGATGGGGAGACGAATGGAGCTGAGACGAACATGAGCAAGTCCAAAGGCGGCGGCACAGGCCGCGGCACGGGCAAAAAGGGCTGGAACCGCTGGCAGGCCGCCGAGCGGCGGGCCAAGAGCAAGCCCAAGCCCTATGTGAGCAAGGGGCTGCAGAAAAAGGCCGAGGAAGCGAAGGCGGCGCGCCAGAGCGAGCCTTCCAGCTGAGCGCTTCCCTGAGCGGAACTCTTCGCTGAAGCCCGTTCAGGCGGGGCGAGCGCGCCTCGCCTGAGCGGGTCCGATATCACCTGAACCTCCGGCAGCTTCAGCCGAAGGGCATAGCGGTTCCCCCGGCAGACGCTGCCGGGTTTTTTTGCCGTGCCCTTCCGATGCGGTCCCGTCTAGCGCTTGCATGGAATCGCACCTGATTGTCGTAGGATCGCCCCTCAGCGCGCGGCCGAGCCTGACTTATAATGGGGGTATCTTTCCGGGGAAAGGAGGCTTCCGCAAGCGAAAGGAAGGTTTGCAAACGCTGTCATTAAAGGGAGGAAGAAAACGTACATGAACTTCAAGTCCATCTCGCTCGCCGGACTGCTGCTGCTCACGACGGTGCTGGCGGCCGTAGGGCCGTCGCGCCCGGCGGAAGCGGCAGGCGGTCCCAATCTCGCGCTCGGCAAGGCGGTCTCCTCGAGCGGCTACACGCAGACGTACGCTCCGGAAAACGTTCGCGACGGCAATGCGGGCACATACTGGGAAAGCACGGACAACGCCTTTCCGCAGTGGGTCCAGGTCGATCTGGGCGCCAGCGTCTCCATCGATCAGGTCGTCATGAAGCTGCCCGCTGCCTGGGAGAAGCGGACCCAGACGCTGACGATCCAGGGCAGCGCGAACGGAAGCAGCTTCTCGACGCTGGCCGCCTCGGCTAGCTATGTGTTCGACCCAGCCGCGGGCGGCAACTCGGCGACGGCGAGCTTCCCGGCCGCCAGCGCTCGCTACGTCCGCCTGAGCTTCTCGGCGAACACCGCATGGCCGGCCGCGCAGCTGTCCGAGCTGGAAATCTACGGCGCCTCGGCTCCGACTCCGACCCCGACCGCGACTCCGACGGCAACGCCGACCCCGACCCCGACCCCGACATCTACGCCGACGGCAACCCCGACTCCGACACCTACGCCTACGGCAACCCCGACGGCGACGCCGACCCCGGCTCCGGGCTCCAATGTCGCCATCGGCAAGCCGATCAGCGCGTCGAGCAGCACGCAGACGTATGTCGCGGCCAACGCCAACGACAATTCGACCTCGACCTACTGGGAGGGCGGCGGCAACCCGAGCAGCCTGACGCTGGATCTCGGGGCGAACCATCAGATCACGTCGATCGTGCTCAAGCTGAATCCGGCGACGGAATGGGCAACGCGCAACCAGACGATCCAGGTGCTCGGCCATGACCAGACGACGACCAGCTTCACGAGCCTGAAGGCCGCGCAGTCCTACACGTTCAATCCGGCGACGGGCAACACCGTGACGATCCCGCTCAGCGCGACCGTCAAGCGGCTGCAGCTGGCCATCTCCGTCAACAGCGGCGCTCCGGCCGGACAGATCGCCGAGTTCCAGGTGTTCGGCACGCCGGCGGCCAATCCGGATCTGACGATCCAGACGATGAGCTGGACGCCGTCCGCTCCGGCCGAGGACAGCGCGATCACGCTGACGGCGACCGTCCGCAACAGCGGCAGCGCAGCCGCCGCGGCATCCTCGGTCGGCTTTTATGTGAACGGCGAGCTGGCCGGAACCGCAGCCGCTCCCGCGCTGGCAGCCGGCGCGTCGGCGAACGTATCGCTGGCGATCGGCGCCAAGGCGGCCGGCTCCTACGCGATCGGCGCCAAGGCCGATGAGGGCAATGCCGTCTTCGAGCAGAACGAGAGCAACAACAGCTATGCGCATCCGTCCAATCTGACCGTCTCGCCGCTGTCCAGCTCCGACCTCGTCGGCACCGTCTCCTGGACGCCGTCCGCTCCGTCGGCCGGCAGCAGCGTGAGCTTCACCGTACAGCTGAAAAACCAGGGCACGATCGCCACCGCAGGCGGCGCGCATCCGGTCAGCGTGACGCTCAAGACGTCCGCGGGCGCGACCGTGCAGACGTTCAGCGGCTCGTACACGGGCAGCCTCGCGCCAGGCGCGACGGCGAACGTCGCGCTCTCCGGCAGCTGGACGGCCGTCAGCGGCTCGTACACGGCCGCGCTCTCCGTGACCGCCGACGGCAACGAGCTGCCCGCCAAGCAAGGCAACAACGCCAGCCAGACGCCGCTTACGGTCTACTCCGCCCGCGGCGCGAGCGTGCCGTACACGCGCTACGACACGGAAGACGCGACGCGCGGCGGCGGAGCGGCGCTCATGACCGCGCCGACGTTCAACCAGGCGCTGACCGCCTCGGAAGCGTCCGGCCAAGCCTACATCTCGCTGCCGTCGAGCGGCTCCTACGCGCAGTGGACCGTCCGTCCGAACGAAGGCGGAGCGGGCGTCACGATGCGCTACACGATGCCCGACTCGGCCGACGGCATGGGTCTGAGCGGCTCGCTCGACCTGTACGTCAACGGGACCAAGGTGAAAAACGTGCCGGTCTCGTCCTACTACAACTGGCAGTACTTCTCCGGCGACATGCCGGCTGACGCTCCGGGCGGCGGCAGGCCGCTGTTCCGCTTCGACGAGGTGCACTGGAAGCTCGACACGCCGCTGCAGCCGGGCGACGTCGTGCGCGTCCAGAAGCCGGCCGGAGACAGCATCGAGTACGGCGTCGACTTCCTCGAGATCGAGAACGTTCCGGCCGCGATCGCGCAGCCGGCGAACTCCGTCTCCGTGACGCAGTACGGCGCCGTCGCGAACGACGGCCAGGACGATCTGGCCGCCTTCAAGGCCGCCGTGACCGCAGCCGTGTCGGGCGGCAAGACGCTGTACATCCCGGCCGGCACGTTCCATCTGAACGGCATGTGGGAGATCGGCTCGGCCAGCAGCATGATCCAGAACCTGACGATCACCGGCGCGGGCATGTGGCATACGAACATCCAGTTCACCAACCCGAACGCGGCATCCGGCGGCATCTCGCTGCGCATCTCGGGCAAGCTGGACTTCAGCAACGTCTATCTGAACTCCAAGCTGCGCTCGCGCTACGGCCAGAACGCCATCTACAAAGGCTTCATGGACAACTTCGGCACGAACTCGTCCATCCGCAACGTCTGGGTCGAGCACTTCGAATGCGGCTTCTGGGTCGGCGACTACGCCCATACGCCGGCGATCACGGCGACCGGCCTCGTCATCGAGAACAGCCGCATCCGCAACAATCTGGCCGACGGAGTCAACTTCGCCCAAGGCACGAGCGGCTCGACCGTCCGCAACAGCAGCGTCCGGGGCAACGGCGACGACGGCCTCGCCGTCTGGACGAGCGACGTGAACGGCGCTCCGGCCGGCGTCAACAACACGTTCTCGTCCAATACGATCGAGAACAACTGGCGCGCGGCGGGCATCGCCTTCTTCGGCGGCAGCGGCCACAAGGCCGAGCGCAACGGGATCGTCGACTGCGTCGGCGGCTCCGGCCTGCGCATGAACACGGTGTTCCCGGGCTACCATTTCGCGAACAATACCGGCATCACGTTCTCCGATACGACGATCCTGCGCTGCGGCACGAGCCAGGATCTGTACAACGGCGAGCGCGGCGCGATCGACCTGGAAGCGTCCAATGACGCGATCCGAAACGTGACGTTCACGAACATCGACATCGTCGACGCCCAACGCGACGGCATCCAGTTCGGCTACGGCGGCGGCTTCTCCAACATCGTGTTCAACTCCGTCACGATCAACGGCACCGGCCGCGACGGCATCACGACCTCGCGCTTCTCCGGACCGCATCTAGGGGCGGCGATCTTCACCTATACCGGCAACGGCGCCGCCACGTTCAACAATCTGCAGACGAGCAACATCGCCTATGCCGGCACGAACTACGTGCAGAGCGGCTTCAATCTGACCTTCAACTAGGCAGGACCTCGGGCGGTCTTTGTCGAACTGTTTCCTGTGGGTGCGAACATGTGACATCGCTCACGCCGGACATGGCCTCATGTCAGGTACGATGAAGCAGGAAGCAGAAGGAGGAAGGCAGATGAGCGAAAGAGCATTCGTCATGATCAAGCCCGACGGGGTACGGAGGGGACTGATCGGAGAGATCGTCTCCCGCTTCGAGAAGAAGGGCCTGTCCGTCGTCAAGGCGGAGCTGATCCAGGTCAGCGAGGCGACCGCCAAGGAGCATTACGGCCATCTGGAAGCAAAGCCGTTCTTCCGCGAGCTGGTCGACTACATCACGTCCGGCCCTTCGTTCGCGATGATCGTGGAAGGCACGGCGGCGGTGAAGAACTCCCGCTATCTGATCGGCGCGACCAACCCGGCGGATGCCGCGCCCGGCACGATCCGCGGCGACTACGGCCTCGACGTGTCGGAAAACGTCATCCACGGCTCCGACTCCATCGACAACGCCCGCATCGAAATCGAGCGCTTCTTCATCCGCTGAGCGGTGTCAGCTCGGCCGAATGAGAGCCGCAACAAGAAAGAAGCCTCGCGCCAAGTGCGCGAGGCTTCTTCATGTCGACGCGAGCACCTGACCTGACCCGGCGCTCCAGCCCGTCCGGCCCGCGCACGCTGCGCTAGAAGGCGGACAGCGGCTGGCCGGCAGCTTCGTCGCGGATGTCGCCGACGATCTCCTCCAGGATGTCCTCCAGCGTCACGAGGCCGGCCGGGGCTCCGGCTTCGGTCATGACGAGCGCCATATGGGCGCGGCTCTGCTGCATCTTGATCATGACGTCGCGGATCGAGGCGCTCTCCTTGAAGCGGGGGAGCGGATGCGTGAGCGTGTCGAGTCCGGCTTTGCGGCCGGCGGCCATGCCCGTCAGCATCTCCTTGGCGTTGATGTAGCCGAGGTAGCCGCCGCCGCTCGGCGCGGCGACCGGATAGCGGGTGTAGCCATGCCGGTCCATCTGCTCGAGCAGCGCCTCCGGAGGCAGGCCGCCGGGCACCGAGACGATCGAAACCTGCGGAATCATGATCTCGCCGACCTTGCGGCCGTCGAAGTCGAACAGATTGTTCAGGTAGACGAGCTCGGTGCGGTTGATCTCGCCGCTCTCGTAGCTCTGGGCGACGATCAGCCGCAGCTCCTCCTCGGAGTGCACCGAATCATGTCCGGCCGGCTTGACGCCGAACAGGCGGAGCAAGGCGCGGGCGGAGTTGTTGAGCGCGACGATGATCGGGTACATGATTTTGCCGAACGTATAGAGAGGTCCGGCGAGCAGCAGCGTCATCTTCTCGGCATACTGGATGGCGAGCGTCTTGGGAGCGAGCTCGCCGATGACGACGTGCAGAAACGTGATGATCGACAGAGCGATCGCATACGACAGCACGGTCGAGACGGCCGCCGGCACGTCGAAGCGCTCGAACAGCGGGTGAAGCATGCGCTCGACCGTCGGCTCGCCGAGCGCGCCGAGCACGAGCGCGGTAATCGTGATGCCGAGCTGGCAGGCGGACAGGTAGTAGTCGAGATCCGCCGCCACCTTGCGCGCTTTGACCGCTTTTTTGCTGCCTTCGGCGACGAGCTGGTCGAGCCGGGACATCCGGACCTTGAGGATCGCGAACTCGGCTCCGACAAAAAAGGCGGTGAGGCCGATGAATACCGCCACCAAAAAGAGATTCAAGCCAATGATTCCATCCAAGCGGATTCCCTCCATGAGGAGGGATTCACCTCCATCTTATCGATTGAAGGGGTACCGCCAACATTTTAACGATAATATACGCTAAGCCTTCGGATGTACCTGGCTTAGCGTTTTTTCTTACTCTAAGCCCAATAGTCCGGGCTACACCGCCCGGACTACCGATCACTCACCTTCCTGTTGTTTCAGCGGTCGTAATGAGTTGAGAGACGTATTCTGCTTGAAGTTGAATTTGTATTCACCTAGAAAATTGATGTGCTCCCATCCAAGGGGGGAAATGTGATTTAGCAGTTCTTCCTGAAGCTTACCTTGCTTTTTGCGGTGTTCAGTTGCCTGCTGGAGATAGACGGTATTCCAAACGCTAATTGCATTGATGATAATGTTCAACGCACTTGCCCGTTGGAGCTGATCTTGTAGCGCACGTTCCCGCAGTTCGCCATGTTTGCCGAAGAAGATCGCTCTGGCCAATGCGTTCATGGCTTCTCCTTTGTTCAACCCCCGATGGATTTTTCTCCGCAGCGCCTCGCTCGAAAGGTAATCCAGAATGAAGATCGTTTTCTCGATACGCCCCATTTCTCTCAGCGCGGTAGCCAAGCTGTTTTGTCTTGCATAGGAACCGATTTTCCCCATAATGAGTGATGCTGAAACGGTTCCTTCCCGGATGGAGTGAGCCAGCCGGAGTACATCGTCGTAGTTCTCTTGAATGATCTTTGTATTAATCTGTCCGCGAAGCAGCTTCTCCAATTTAGGGAAAATGGACGGTTTTCCGATAGCGTAGAGCTTGGAATCAGCCAAGTCGCGTAAGCGCGGCGCAAAGCGAAATCCAAGCAAATGCGTTAAACCAAAGACTTGATCGGTGTAACCGGCTGTATCCGTATAATGCTCCTCAATGGACAAGTCCGTTTCGTGGTGGAGCAAACCGTCGATGACGTGTACGGCATCCCGAGCGTTCGTATTGATGACTTTCGTATAGAACGTGGAAAACTGGTCGCTCACGAAGCGATATATCGTTGCTCCTTTTCCGGTCCCGTAGTGAGGATTCGCATCTGCGTGAAGAGACGATACACCGATCTGGACGCGCATTCCATCAGATGAGGAGGTAGTGCCATTCCCCCAATATGAAGGCAGCGCCAGCTTATGATGAAAATTGACAAGAACAGCTTGCGCTTTATTCATCGCGTCTTCGTACAGCCGCCATTGAGCTGTATTGGCCATTTGCCGATATGAAATGCTCGGCGTGGCTTCAGCCATCTTCGTAAGCCCGATGTTCGTTCCCATTGCCATAAGGGTAGCCATAAGGATTGTTGTTTCTTCCTCGTTCGGAGCGCGGTTACTGGAAGCGTGAATAAACTGCTCATGAAAATTCGTCCAGTTGGCTACTTCCATGAGCAGATCCGTAAGCTTAATTCGTGGTAGCAGCTCATAGAGGGAAAGACTGAAATTTCGGGATTCATCGGGAACATCTTTCTCCAATCGCTCAATGTGCAATTTCCCGTTCTCCAAATTTACTCCGTCCAGCTCATCGATGTGATCCGAAACCCAATTTAATCTTTGAAGAAGTGCTTCAATCCGTTCTTCAAGATATTCCTTTGCGGACAAACTGACGGCAAGCTTTGTAGCGTTAGGATCAATGCCATTCCAATCGGCTTTCGGAACAAGGTATTCCTCGAAATCCTTATGCTGACGGCTTCCGACTATGGACACGTCCCCGGAACGAACGTAATTCCGCAACTCTGTCAGGACAGCCATTTCGTAGTAATGCCGGTTGATCGTTCCGTCATCGTCGTAAACGTGCTTTTGCCAGCGGTTCGAAACGAAGTTCAGCGGCGCGCCTTCCGGAACCTTCCGCTTCCCGGTTTCATTCATATCCCGGATGATATCGACCGCCTTCATTAGCGGCTCTGCGGACTTAGTTGACCGAAATTCCAACGATTTTAGCAGCGTTGGCGTGTATTTTCGGAGCGCATAGAATTTCTTTTCTAACAAGTCCAAGTAGTCGTAATCAACTGGTCGCGCCAGCCGTTTAGCTTCCTCCACGGATGCGACGACCTGATCCCACGGCATGACGGCATCAAGAGCAACAAACGGATCAATGCCTTCGCTTCGGGCCTTAATAAGAGCGGCTCCAAGATCGGCAAAGTGAACAACCTTTTCGTTGATCGATTTACCGTTTTGCTTTTGAAGTTCCTCTTGGGCCTTTCTCCCTTTGGAAAGCAGTATCATAATCTGCCGGTCATGAATCTCGAAAGCCAGGTCTGTCAAATCCTGAATTAGTTCCAATAGGTACGCTACTAAAATCGCGTACTTTTTCGGATCATTAAAACGTCTGAAAGAATGAGGTTCGTAACGCGAACCGATTTTAGAAAGTTGACGTAGACGGTTCGGATGGATGCCTTTCGTATCGACTTGCAGCTGCAAGTCGCGTAAGTATTCGAGTTTTTCAATCACCTTCAAAAAAGAATCCGGAGAGCTAGTACCTGGAATTTCCCTTAACCATGCTAAGTAGGTTTTGCTACTTTCCGGCATGGTGGTTAAGACGCGATCCAGCTTAGCAATTTGTAATTCTGTCAGTGAACTGCTGAGCAGCTTGAATATTTTTTCTTCTGTTCGTTTGCGCGTTTCCCAAACGGCTCTTTCAATTGTAGCCATTGAAGGGAGAATGATTTTACGCTTACGTAAATCTTCGAGTGCGAGTTGAATCAGGTGTAAGGGATTGCCGTTTGCCATTGCATGGCTAAATAGATGCTTGCACAAAGAACGATATTCGCTCAAGGTGAATGTCTGGTAGCCATATTCTTTCCGGATCTCATCCAGATGCTCGTACTTCGTTGCTTCTCGGTCGCCGTAAGATGCAAAAGACTCCACATCGGCATTGATTTGCTTTGCAATATGACGAAGAATTTGAACCGGCACTTCTTTTGTATCAGAAAGTGTCCAGCCGAGATAACGAAGTACGCACAGCTGCACGGCAAAGCCGAGTCGATTATAATCTCTTCGCCGCTGCTGTATGATTTCAAGGTCATGCTGTGTAAATGTGAAATAAGTGCCCAATTCCCATTCGCCAAGATCAGGCGGTATCTGCAAATAATGCAGCCGTTCCTCCGGAGTTAGCAGTTCCCTTACTCTCGCGTACATCGTACTTCATCCCCCTATTGCCAAGCTATTTTTTCGACTTCCGCTTGCAGATCCGCACGGGTTGCCTTGACGTAAATCATCGTTGTGTCCAGACTATCGTGTCCCATAATTTGCGCCAAGCGGTGCAACGGCGTGTTTTCTGCCATCACATAGCCGAACCGGTGCCGTAGATCGTGGGCGCTCAATCCTTCGAGCCGGGCTGCTTTCATATATTTTTGAATTAAATGACGTAAAGCACGTTCGGTTAATCGATCGCCGGTCTTTTCAGATGGAAACAGAAAAGGACTGTGCGGAGGGAGTTCTGCCAGATATTTTTCTAAAGCAACTCTACACGTGGCGTTCAAAGGAACTTCCCTCTGTTTATTTCGTTTTCCGGATCGGACCGTAAGCTGACCACTACGTTTACCGATTTGAATATCTCCGGGAGCCAAGTCACACACTTCCATGCTTCGTAAGCCCGTGTGAAACATCACGATTAGAATCGTCTGATCCCGAAGAGAACCGCCATGCTCGGCCGCAGCAACCAAAGCAGCTTCTTCTTTGTCTGTCATCTGTCTGGGGCTTACCTTTTCTTCCGGAACCAATTTAACCGGCTTCGAAGGGTCGCGGCGAATCCTGGATTCTGACACGGCCCATTCAAAAAAACGTTTCAGGGTAATAAGCCGCCGGTTAATGGTCGCCGGTTTCAATTCCATTATTTTTTGTGCTGCTTCCCTATATCGCGTTAATGTTGGAGTAGCCACATCTTCAATTCGAAATATAATCTCTTCCTCTTGGTGGTAGGCGGTCTCAAACCAGCCGATGAAATGTTTTAGGTCGCTTGCATACTCTTTTAGTGTTTTGGGATTCAAATCTTCGTGGGTGGTGAGAGCGTGAATGAAGTCCTGAATCGTCTGATCGCCCTGTTCCGAAATCCCCGGTGTTTCTCTCATTAGCAAAGCCTCCAAATCTTGTCTTACATTAGCGGACATGATATTCTTATTTTAACCGAAACATTAGCGGACATCAAGTGTATGCTTTGAAAACACCAAATGACCGCTAATCTTAATTAGCGGTCATTTAATATTAGGAGATCATTCCTTCATGATGGTTCGTAGAGACGATTTGCGCAACCGAGGAAACACTCGTGCAGCAAATGAATCGGCAACGAATCGCGCTATAGGAATCGTTTCTGCGCGATACTTCACGAAGCATATTTTTTATTTTAATATCAATTCGATGATGTTGCTTGTTTTGCCACCGGATGACGAACTTTTTTGACGCATTGTCATCCTCCCTGCACCTGCCATTTCCACGAGAATTTGCCCGATGGCGTTTGTGGTATCAATCACCATGTTTTTGATTGCTTTAGGTTCCAGCGTCACCCCGTTGTCGATGGCTGTGCCATCGATCACACTTGGCAATACATTGCCGTTTGCACTGTCTTTGACGACCATGTTAATATTTTTTTCTTCGTCGCTGCCATTGTTGATCGCCACCGAAAGTGTGGTTTCTCCGTTTTTGCGAGACATCGTGAACGTGGTTTTTGAACTGTTTTCAAGCATGGGTAAACGCCTCCTTAAGCGATTGAATTATTTTGGTTTAACATATCAAAAATGCGCTGTTGTTTATTTTTTTCATCATCGAGCAGTTTGGAAATAATCCCTTCCAAATTCGTCGTCCCCGACGTGCCGCAGGTACAGCCGCTTGTTGATCCGCTAGAAGGCTGACAGTTACAGCAGGTACGGCATTTGCAAAACAAAAGCAATAAGGCTAAAAGCACGGAATTGTCGCTAATTTGAATTTGATTGCCAACGGTGAAGTTGTTGCCATTGGAGACGGTGTTTGCCGAGTTGTTTGCCGAGCTCGCTAACCCGTTTGCCGTGCTCACTAAGGCGCTGTTGTAGTCAAAGGTGTTGTTGGATTCACTGGTATTCGTGGATTCGTTGGTGGCGCAGCTGGTGGAGTTTAACGTGCTGTTGGCGGTGCTTGCGTTGTCGTTCGTTGAAGAGTTGTCAGCATTGGAGGTATTGGTGGTAGTATTATCGCCTGTCGACGCTGTTGCTGTAGGCGTAGAGGTGTTATCACCTGTGGTGGCAGTGGCACTGGTTGTGGATGAATTATCGCCAGTGGTTGAGGAACTGTCACCTGCACTCGATGTAGCATCTGTATCCGATGAGTTTGTTGCAGGACCACTTGTTGTGGTTGACGTATTATCACCATTCGTTGATGTGCTATCACCTGAGCTGCTGGTGGCGTCCGTATCCGATGAGTTGGCCGCAGGACCACTACTTGTGGTGGAGGTATTATCTCCATTGGTGGAGGTACTATCACCCGATGACGAAGTGCTGGTGGCGTCTGATGCGTTGTTCGAGCCGCTAGTTGAGGTTAATGTATCGGTCACGGTAGCCGAACTATCATTATCACTGTTGTTGGTTGCACCACTGGTGGAATTAACCGTTTCGTTAATGGTAGAGTCACTATCGGTATTAGAGGTATTGTTCGAGCCGCTTGTGCTTGTTAATGTGTCATTGACAGTAGCCGAACTATCATTATCACTGTTGTTGGTTGCACCACTGGTGGAATTAACCGTTTCGTTAATGGTAGAGTCACTATCGGTATTAGAGGTATTGTTCGAGCCGCTTGTGCTTGTTAATGTGTCATTGACAGTAGCCGAACTATCATTATCACTGGTGTTGGTTGCACCACTGGTGGAATTAACCGTTTCGTTAATGGTAGAGTCACTATCGGTATTAGAGGTATTGTTCGAGCCGCTTGTGCTTGTTAATGTGTCATTGACAGTAGCCGAACTATCGTTATCACTGGTGTTGGTTGCACCACTGGTGGAATTAACCGTTTCGTTAATGGTAGAGTCACTATCGGTATTAGTGGCGTTCGTTGCCGTACTTTGGTTATCGACTTTTTCGAAAATTTTCGAGTCGCTGTCGCTTTCCGAATGATTTTTAGCGCCACTTTCGCTTGTAAGTTGATCGTTAATGGTGGATCCGCTGTCGTTATCATTTGTGCTTGTGGCATTACTAATGGCATGAGCTTGGTTTTTAGCAAGGTTTTTAGCAAGGTTTTTAGCAAGGCTTTTGGCAATCGCCTTGTCGATCGCCTTGGCTAAGGAAATCGTCACTTTGACAGGCGGCTTGCGGTGTTTGTGTTTTTTACGATGACAGCTACACGCTGTTTGCTGGGAAGATTTTTTTTTGCAGGTTGTTTTTCTTTTTCTAAATTCCTTTGTCATTACTTCTATCCTCTCCTTTGATGGGGGTAGTTGACTACCCTTTAGTATATTTGCCTGCTATTAACTCGGAAACGGCGAATCTACCTATAAATTTTTGTCCATCTATCAAATACACAGAAAATGGGCAAAAAAAGACCTTGTCTCGCTCTCGGCAAGACAAGGTAAGGTCCATGACAAAGGAGGTGTAGCTACCCTATGTTTGATATATGCAGGAGGACGGGTTTTCGCTCCCCTTGCCCTGGACAGTCAACCGGGGTATTGCCAACAAAACGCGGAAAGCGTACGCTAAGAAACCTTGAAATTTATTAGCCTCAATCTATCCAAATGATTCCATCCAAAAGAAGCAAACCCTCCCTACTTTGCAAGGGCTAGGGGGATTACCAAGAATATAAAAGAGAAAAGAATCGGAAATAAGATCAACCTCAAATAGTCGGTGATTCCTTAAGTATAAGAAACGTTGGCTTTTTTATATAGAAAAATCCTTAGAGTATATTTTCGTCAAAATGTTGGATGGACCCCTTGAAAGACTTATTCGGCTTCGGTGCGGGCAGGCAGCTGCAGCTTGACGCGCGTGATGCGGAACGGATCGGTCTCGGCGACCGTCCAGACGGCGCCGGCCTTTTCGATCCGGTCGCCGACGGCCGGAGCTTCTCCGGCATGCAGCCGGATCCAGCCGCCGATCGTATCGACGTCTTCCTGCTCCTCGAAACGCAGGCCGAACTCCTGCTCGAGCTCGTCGAGCAGCACGAGTCCGCTCACTTCGTATTCCGCGTCCCCAAGGGAGCGGATGTCGGCGATCTCGTCGGCGTCGAACTCGTCGCGGATCTCGCCGACGAGCTCCTCGAGGATGTCCTCCATCGTCAGGATGCCGGAGGTGCCGCCGTACTCGTCGATGACGACGGCCATATGGATGCGCTCCTGCTGCATTCGTTTCATCGCCTCCTGCAGAGGCGTCACTTCAAGCACGGACGGGACGTCCCGCAGGAAAGCCTGCAGCTCGAGCGGGCGTCCGGCGACGATATGCGGCAGCATGCGCTTCACGTTCACGACG
Organism: Paenibacillus sp. FSL W8-1187; assembly: GCF_037965485.1. Classification (NCBI taxonomy): domain Bacteria; kingdom Bacillati; phylum Bacillota; class Bacilli; order Caryophanales; family Paenibacillaceae; genus Paenibacillus; species Paenibacillus sp. FSL W8-1187. The sequence continues at coordinate 2,854,136 of NZ_CP150181.1, read as the reverse complement.
CCGAGGATGCGGTCGCGGTTGCCTCCCTCGACGACGGGATAGCGGGTGTAGTTCGATTCGTCGAGCAGGCGGATGATCGCTTCGGCCTCCATGCCGCTGTCGATCGCGACGATCGACGTGCGGGGCACCATGACGTCCTTGGCGGTGCGCTCGTCGAACGAGAACACATTGTCCAGGTAATCGAGCTGCTCGGCGCGGATCTCGCCGCCTTCCGAGCTTTGGGCGAGGACGAGTCGGAGCTCCTCCTCCGTATAAGCCTGCTCATGTCCCGCGGGCCGGATGCCCACGCTGCGCAGCAGCAGGCGGGAGGTGCCGTTCAAGGCCCAGATGAGCGGGTACATCAGCTTGCCGAACCAATAAAGCGGGCCGGCGAGCAGCAGCGTCATTTTTTCGGAAAATTGGATCGCGAGCGTCTTCGGCGCCATTTCGCCGACGACGACGTGCAGGAACGTCACGAGCATGAACGCGATCGCATACGAAGCGGCGGACGCGGCGGATGCCGACAGGTCCAGCCAGTTGAACACCGGCATAAGCAGACTCTCGACGGCGGGCTTGCCGATCGCGCCGAGTCCGAGCGCGGTGACGGTGATGCCGAGCTGGCAGGCGGACAGATAGTAGTCCAGATCGGCTGCCACTTTTTTGGCGATCGGCGCCTTCGGATGGCCTTCCGCGATCAGCTGGTCGAGGCGGGACATCCGGATTTTGACGACGGCGAATTCCGAGCCGACAAAAAAGGCGGTAGCAACGATCAATAGGGCCAGAATCAATAGGTTGACGGCGGTCACAGCATCCACGTTCTTTCCCTCATGGGCGAGGGATTCACCTCCCATTCAAATGAAAAGCAGCGGCATGCGGCTTGGACAGGCCCGCGCCTGTCGGCTGCAGCCAAGACGTTCTACGAACGAGGGCCGCCTTCTGTTCCCATCTTTTCGAAGCGTTCACATTCTGTTCAAACCTTCGCCGGGATGCGGCTACTATGTCCATGTTCGGGATGGTTTAACCGCTGGTGAAGCCAGGATGTTCCAAACCGGCCGATCCGGGTTAAAATCTTCTGTGACAATTTTATGAACCCGATCGGGCCAAGCCGGCGTATAATCGCTCAGTCTGAAAATTTTGGGAGGTAAAGGAAACGATGAGCAGCTCTGCGGAACAGCCTGGCTTCTGGCAGCTAGTCAAAAAAGGGAATACCTCGTCGGGCACGGCGGCGGTCGGCAATACCGGCCTGGCGATCGTAAAAGGAATCGCGGCCGCGACGACGGGAAGCGGAGCGATGTTCGCCTCGATGATGCACTCGATCGCCGATGCGATCAACCAGGCGTTCGTCTTCGGAGGCAGCGTGCTCGCGGAGAAAAGCCCGACCAAGCGGTTCCCGACCGGCTTCGGACGGGTGATCAATATTTTCTGCATGATCGCCGTGCTCGTCGTGACGATCATGGCGTACGAGACGATCCACGAGGGCTTTCATTTATTGAAGCATCCGTCGGAGTCGAGCGGCTTCTGGCTCAATGTCGGCGTGCTGCTGCTCTCGCTCGCGGTCGATCTGTTCGTGCTGATCAAGGCGATGAAGGAAATTACGCATGAAGCGAGGGTGGAGGCGAAAGGAATGGGCGTCGTGTCCGCGGCGTTCCGCAACGTCGGCCGCGCCGCGCCGCCGACGCGCCTCGTGTTCTACGAGGACCTCGTCGCCACGACGGGCGCCCTGCTCGCGCTCATCGCGGTCGTCGTCACCTCGCTGACGAGCTTCGCCCTGCTCGACGGCATCTCCTCGATCCTGATCGGCTTCCTCATGGTCGGCGTCGCCTTCCGCGTCGGCTACGACAACATGGTCGGCCTGATCGGCGTCGCCGCGCCGAAAGACGTGGAGGAGCGGGTCGCCGCGATCATCGTCGCCGATCCGCAGGTGACGGACATCTTCCAGCTGCGGATCATTCAGGAAGGCCGCTATTATCATGTCGACGGCACGATCGAGCTCGTCTCCGGCCTGTCGCTCGCGGACGCGGACGACATCAAGTACCGGGTGCGCGACAGCTTGCTGGCCGATGCCAACATCGTCGACGTCAATCTCGGCATCGTCGAGGACGACGGCGTGAAGCGCTGGCAGCCGGCGACGGAAAACTGATGCAGTGATGCGGCACGAACCGGCTTCCCCTATCGGGAGGCCGGTTTTTTCGTTCTCGAAAACCGGACTTGATATTTCTAATTGACAATCAACTATTCACAACTATAAGATTTAACTGTCAAATGATAATGGTTATCAATGAAAGAGGGGGACGCAATGGACCGAAGCGATGAAGCAAGCCGTCCGCGTCGCTTCTCCATGCTTCTGGCGCTGACTCTTGTGCTAGGCCTGTGCGCCATCTTGACTGCGGCAAGCGCTGCGGCAAGCGCTGCGGCTGCGGCGACAAGCACGCAAGCAGGAGCCGCGGCCATCGCGGATCGGCTGTACGACAAGCTGCAGCTGCAAGATGAAGCGGGGGCGCAGAGTGCGGCGAAGGAGCTCAAAAAATGGTGGTCCGGCCATAAGGCAGGCGTGAAGTCGGAGTCCCTCGATCTGGCGCTCGAGATCGACCGGCAGATCGCGGCCTTGTCGCTGGCGCTGCTCGGCAACGAAGCGGAGAAGGCGGCCGACGCCGCGTCCTCGCTGCGCTTCTCCCTGCATGCCTACGAAGATGGCGCTTATGCGCAAGGCAGCTCCGGCATGACGCTCTCGCGCTATTCCACGCAGCTGCTGGAGGCGAAGGCGCTGGCGGATCGTCAGCAATGGGCCGAGGCTTCGCGGCTCGTCAAGCGTCTGCAGCAGGAGTGGCTGTCGGTGGAAGGCGATGTCGTCGGCAAGTCCGCAGCCGTCTATCATGACGCCGAGCGGGATCTCGTGCTGGCGGACGCCTATCTGACGAACGAGAAGCAACGACCGCTCGCCTCGGAGGTGCTCGGCCGGATGGCGCAGTCGCTCGCTCCGCTCGCCGATGCCGGCTTCACATGGCTCGACGCGGCGCTCATTCCGTTTCGGGAGGGGATGGAGGCGGTGCTCGTCATCGGAGCGCTCGGCATCGCGGCCGACCGCTCCTCCGCTAGACGCCCCAAGCGATGGATCGCTGCCGGCACTGCGGTTGGACTGCTCGTCAGCATCGGAGCCGCCGCAGCCATCGCCATCTGGCTGACGAGCGCCGTCGCCGGCACGAGCAGCATGCTGCTGAACGGCTGGACCGGCCTGCTGTCAAGCGTCATGCTCCTGTATGTCAGCTACTGGCTCCATCGGCAAGCCGACATCCGGCGGCGCGGCGCGCGGCTGCGGACGCGAGCCGACCGGACAAGCTCGGCGGGCAGCGGGATCGGCTTCGCGGCGCTCGCCTTCCTGGCGGTCGCCAGAGAGGGCGTCGAGACGGCGATCTTCCTCATCGGGCTCGCCGGGAAGCTTTCGCTGCCGATGCTGCTGGCAGGCCTCGCGGCAGGCTTGGCGATGCTCGCGGCGGTCGCCGGAGCGATCAAGCTGGCAGGGACGAGACTGCCGCTGCGGCCTCTGTTTTTGGCCTCGAGCGCGGTCGTGTTCTACCTATGCTTCAAATTCCTCGGCTCCGGCATCCACAGCCTCCAGATGGCAGGCATGTTGCCGCTTGCCTCAGACAGCCGGCTTCCGGAGCTGGCGTCAATCAGCCTGTATCCGTCCTGGACCAGCACCTGGCCGCAGCTTGCGCTTGTCATTGCGGCGCTCGTCGCGCTTGCGCTTCGGCCTCTTCGGCGCGCGCGATCGACGGCCAAGCAGATGTTGTCCTAATCGCAAACGAACAATACGACTCAAAGGAGAATTGCTGCATGTCTACTCATTCCCGTACTTGGGCCGCTCTCTGCTTGGGCGGCCTGCTGCTGATGTCCGCCTGCTCCGGCAATGGGGGCAAGAACGAAGCCGGCGGAGCGGACGAACCGCTCGACTCGATTAAGAGCAGCACCGCCAAGCTGAAGATCGAGACCGGAAAGCTGCAAAAGGCGATCGACGACCGAAATGCGGACGAAACGAAGCGGCTCGGCAAGGAAATCAACGATCAGTGGCTTTCCTACGAAAATGCGGTTCGCCAGACGTTCCCGCTGGAGTACACGGAGGTGGAGAAATATGAAATGCCGGTCTTCTCGGCCTCCGCCTACGACAAGATCGACTTCGGCGAGCTCGGCCAGTCGGCGCGCAGCCTGATGCAGGCGCTGGACCGCCTGGAACGGGCGGAGCCGTCGAAAGCGACCTCCTCGGAGCTGCTCGTTCAGGCGGTTGCCGGCTACGAGACGTTCGTCAAGGAGCAGGCGGATGCTCTAGCCGCAGCGACCGCCATTTTCACGGAGGCAGTCAAGTCCGGCGACATGGAGCGGGCAAAGGCAGAGTACGTCAAGGCACGCGTCTATTTCGAGACGATCGAGCCGGTGGCCGAAAGCTTCGGCGATCTCGATCCGCGCATCGACGCCAGGCTGGCCGATGTCGAGGACGAGAGCGAATGGACCGGCTACCACCGGATCGAGAAAGCGCTCTGGGCCGACGGCTCGCTAGACGGCATGAGCGTCTACGCCGATCAGCTCGTCGCCGATACGAAGGAGCTCGCAGAAAAAGTGAAGGCGATCAAGCTGGACGCCAAGACGATGGTCGCCGGCTCCATCGAGCTGATCAACGAAGCCGCCACCTCGAAAATAACCGGCGAGGAGGAGATCTACTCGAAGACCGATCTCGTCGATCTGGCCGCAAACGTCAACGGATCGAAGACGGTCTATCTGGCGATCATCCCTGCGCTCAACGAGCATGATCCGGAGCTGGCCTCGAGGCTCGACGCTCAGTTCCAGGACATGGAAGCTCTGCTCCTCTCGCATCGGGAAGGCGACGGCTACATCGCCTACGACAAGCTGTCGACCGAGCAGATCCGCGCGATCAGCGACAAGCTGAGCGGCTTGTCCGACTCCATGACGCAGACGGCGGGCCTGCTCGGATGACCGGCGACCGACAGCCGCTGTCGCGCCGCGACTTCCTCAAGCTGTCGGCCGTCGCGGGTGCGGCGCTGGCGATCGGCGGCGGGGGAGCGGGCGCGGTTTTGGGAGCGATCGGCAGGGGCGCGGCTTCCGGCACCGCCGGAGCGGACGAGCCGCTTCCTTTCTATGGCGAGCATCAGTCCGGCATCGTCACGCCCCAGCAAAGCTTTCTCGTGCTGGCTGCGTTTCGCGTCGTCGCCAGCCGAAGGGAGGAGCTGTCGCGGATGCTGCGGGAGTGGACGAAGTTCGCCTCGCAGCGGACGGCAGGACGATGGCGTCAGGACAGCGGCAACGATCAGCTGCCTCCCGTAGATACCGGGGAAGCTTTCGATCTGGATCTGGCCCGGCTGACGCTGACGTTCGGCTTCGGACCGACTTTGTTCCTTCAAGGCGGAAAGGACCGCTTCGGCCTCGACTCCCGCAGGCCCGCCGAGCTAGAACCGATCCCGTCCATGCCCGGCGATCACCTCGATCCGGCATTCGAGGCCGGCGACATTGTCGTCCAGGCTTGCGCCGACGACCCGCAGGTCGCTTTCCATGCTGTACGCAATCTCATCCGCCTCGCTTCCGGCACGGCCACGCTCGTCTGGATCGAGGAGGGCTTCCTGCGCTCTCCGTCCGGAGGCGGCACGCCGCGCAACCTGTTCGGCTTCAAGGACGGCACGGCGAACCGGCTGCATGACAGCGAGGAAGGGCGGCGCCAGGTCGTGTGGGCCGGAGCGGGGGAGCCGGCATGGATGCAGGGAGGGACGTACTTGGCTTACCGCAAAATCCGCATGCTGCTGGAGGTATGGGATCGCAGCTCGCTGCAGGCGCAGCAGGATACGTTCGGCCGCTTCAAGGCGTCCGGCGCCGCCTATGGAAGCACGGACGAATTCGATCCACCGCAGTCCGACCGGCTGCCTCCCGACTCCCATGTCGCGCTTGCGAAGCAGTCCGGGCAGCTCATCCATCGACGCGCATTCTCCTACGCCGGAGCAGTCGATCCTCGAACCGGGCAGCTTGACGCCGGGCTGCTCTTTCTCAGCTACCAGCAAAGCCCGCGCCGGCAGTTCGTGCCGATGCTGCGCCTCATGCAGTCGCGGGACCGCTTGAACGAGTACACGCAGCATACCGCATCGGCGCTGTTCGCAATTCCAGGCGGCATCCGGGAGGGGCGGTATATCGGACAGGCGCTGCTGGAGGGCTGATGTACGCGTCCGGTGCAGCCGTTTCCGCACGAGCGGAAACGGCTTTTTTGCGCGCATCGGCAAAAAACGCTTGATCAAACCGGGCGGGAAGGTCCAAACTGAAAAAAGCTTCACGATCCTATGCCGACAGGAGAACAACGCATCATGGCTACCTTTTTTCTACTCATCATCTATCTCGCGTTCATCAGCCTCGGCCTGCCGGACTCGCTGCTCGGCGCCGCCTGGCCGGCGATGCACGGTCCGCTCGGGGCGCCGCTCGGAGCGGCGGGCCTGCTGTCCATGACGATTACGGTCGGCACGATCCTCTCGAGCCTGGCGACGGGCCGGCTCATCGGCCGCTTCGGCACAGGCGCTGTCACGCTGGTCAGCGTCGCGATGACGGCGCTCGCGCTGCTCGGCTTCGCCTTTTCGCCCGGCTGGGGCTGGCTGGCGCTGTTCGCAATACCGCTCGGACTCGGGGCAGGCGCGGTCGACGCCGGCCTGAACCACTATGTCGCCGCCAACTACGCCGCGCGCCATATGAGCTGGCTGCACAGCTTCTGGGGCGTCGGCGCCACGCTTGGCCCGGTCATCATGGCGCAGGCGATCCAGGGCGGCGATTGGCGCGACGGATACGCCCATGTCGCGTACCTGCAGCTTGGTCTCGTCGCCGTGCTGCTCGCCTCGCTGCCGCTTTGGAAAAAAGTCGCCCGTTCCCGACAGGGGGAAGGCGCCGACGAAGCCAGCGACTTGACCGTATCGTCCGGAGCGGCCGTGAAGCCGATCCGCCTGCCCGGCGTCAAGCTCGCGCTCGGCTCGTTCCTGTTCTACTGCGGGGTGGAGGCGACGCTCGGCCTATGGGGCAGCAGCTATCTCGTCGGCACGAAAGGCTTCGCCTCGGACGAGGCGGCCAAATGGATTTCCTTCTATTATGGGGGCATTACCGTCGGCCGCTTCCTGACCGGCTTCCTGACGGTGCGGATCAGCAACCGCTCGCTCATCCGCGGCGGCCAGGCGCTCGCCCTCGTCGGCACGCTGCTGCTGCTCGCGCCGCTGCCGCCGGTCTTTTCGCTCGCCGGCTTCATCGTCATCGGCCTCGGCCTCGCGCCGATCTTCCCGTGCATGCTGCACGAGACGCCGGCTCGCTTCGGCTCGGGACCGGCGCAGACGATCATCGGCTACCAGATGGCCGTCGCCTACACGGGCAGCACGCTGCTGCCGCCGCTGTTCGGCCTGATCGCCGGCACGTTCGCAGTCAGCCTGCTGCCGGCCTACCTGCTGCTCTCCGCGGCGGCGATGTGGCTCTGCTCGGAGCGGCTGAACGCTCGGCTCGCGATGAAGGCTGCCGGACGGACCTGATTAAAATCAAACTCTACCTTGCCTCATGGAAAAGTTTCAGGCCACAATGGTCATCCCGGATGTATTCGGTCCCAGAGCCGAAGGGAATACGGTATTGAGGAAAATTCTTCATCGGTAAAAGCCCAGGTCACTCAAAAGCAATAGAATCTCATTGGATATGCGAAAAAGCTCGGCCGCCTCGGCAAGGTCATCAAGTTAAGCTTGACTCGATGACCTTGCCGCCCTGGCCGGGCTTTTTCGTATCGGCGGGACAGAAGGCTGACCGCGATCGCTTGACACAATGCGATATATCGTATTAAACTGAGGTTGTTACGATATATCGTATTGGAGGCGATTTGGATGCGACATGAGCATGGCAGGCATGGCTGGCATCGTGGCCGCTTCGGCGGCAAGGATCACGGCGGGCGGGCCTGGCATCACCGCGGCCATCCGTTCCATCCGCATGGAGGCGGCTTCGGCGGCGGACGGGGCGAGGGCAAGCGGCGCTTCTTCGAGCGGGGCGAGTTCAAGTTTGCGTTGCTGGAGCTGCTGAAGACCGGGCCGAAGCACGGCTACCAGCTGATCAAGGAGATGGAGGAGCGCACCGGCGGGCTGTACAGCCCAAGCGCCGGCTCGATCTATCCGAACCTGCAGCTGCTCGAGGACATGCAGCTGGCAGGCTATACCGATGCGGACGGCAAGAAGCTGTACCACATCACGGAGCAGGGCGAGGCCGCGCTTCGCGAGAGAAGCGGCGGCGAGGAATCGCGCGAGGGCGAAGGCTGGAGCTACCGTGGACGCGGCGGCCGGGAATTCGAGCATCGGGAGCGGCATGAACCGAGGCGCGGCAAGCTGGCGCTGAGGGAGCTCATGGGCGAGCATCCGGCGGTCATCCAGAAGCTGGCGGCGTTGAACCAAAGCGCCCGCCTGCAGCCGGAATCGGCCTCGACCGCCGAATTCCGGGCGCTCATGGAGCGGCTCGAGCGGGAGCTGGACGGCTTGCTGGAGCCGGCATCGAAGCCGGCGCCGAAGGCCGGCGACGGCTCGGACGCCGATCCTGCCTGAAGGCCGGCTGCCTGCGGGCCAGCCAAGCTCAAGAAGACCAGATCCGGCGAAGCCCTCGGCTCCGCCGGATTTTTTATGCGGATGCAAGCCGGCGCTTGCGCTCGGTTCGATTCGGACGGCTTCCCTCGATGCCGCTGCGATGGTAGGATAAGGGGTGATGCCTCAGCTACCATTCCCGATTGAAAGGCGGTCATGCATGAACAGTCCGAGCCAGGAGCATATCCTCATCTCAGGCGCGCGCGAAAACAACCTCAAGAACGTCACGCTCAGCATTCCCAAACGAAAGATCACCATTTTCACCGGGGTATCCGGCTCCGGCAAGTCCTCGATCGTTTTCGATACGATCGCCTCCGAGTCCCAGCGCTTGCTGAACGAGAACTTCAGCATGTTCGTGCGCAACTTCCTTCCGAAGTACCCTCAACCCGACGCCGATGATATTCAAAATCTAAGCATGGCGGTCATCGTCGACCAGAAGCGGCTCGGCGGCGGCTCCCACTCCACGCTGGGCACGATCACCGACATCTCGCCGATCGTCCGGCTGCTGTTCTCGCGGATCGGACAGCCTCATGTCGGACCGGTCAACCGGTTCTCGTTCAACGATCCGCAAGGCATGTGTCCCGAATGCAGCGGTCTCGGCCGCAAGCTCGGCGTCGATATGGACAAGGCGGTCGACATGTCGAAATCGCTGAAGGAAGGCGCCATCCAACTGCCCGACTACGCCGTCGACAGCTGGGAGTGGTCGATGCTGCTGCAATACGGCTCGTTCGACCCCGACAAAAAGCTGGACGACTACGAGCCGGAGGAGCTGGACCAGCTGCTGTACGGCAAGGCCAAGAAGGTCGAGGTGCAGTTCGGCGGCAAGACGATGAATTTGACCGTGGAAGGCTTCATCGAGAAATTCACCAACAAGTACATCAAGCGCGACATCAAGACAATGTCCGAGCGCACGCAGCGCGCGGTGACTCCGTATATCGCGGAAGGTCCCTGCTCCGGCTGCCGCGGCGCCAGGCTGAATGCGGCTGCGCTCGCCTGCCGGATCAACGGGCTGAACATCGCCGAGATGTCCGCGATGGAAGCGAGCCGGCTCATCCGCGTCGTGCGGGAGATCGACGACCCTGCCGCCGCGCCCGTCGTGCGAGCGCTGGCGGAGCGCCTGCAGCATCTGACGGACATCGGACTCGGCTACTTGACGCTCGACCGCGAGACGGACACGCTGTCCGGCGGCGAGTCGCAGCGCGTCAAGATGGTGAAGCATCTGAGCGGCAGCCTGGTGGATGTGACGTATATATTCGACGAGCCGAGCGTCGGCCTGCATCCGCGCGACGTGCATCGGCTGAACGAGCTGCTGCGCAAGCTGCGCGACAAAGGCAATACCGTCCTCGTCGTCGAGCATGATCCCGACGTGATCCGGATCGCCGACCATATCGTCGATGTCGGCCCTCACGCGGGCAGCCGAGGCGGCAGCATCGTCTACGAGGGCAGCTATGACGGCCTCCTGGAATCGGGCACGCTCACCGGCCGGTTCATGAAGCGGCCGCTCCGGCTGAAGCAGGACGTCCGCAAGCCGTCGGGCGCGCTGCCTGTGCGCCAGGCGTCGCTTCATAATTTGAAAAACGTGAGCGTCGACATTCCCGCCGGCGTGCTGACGGTCGTCACAGGCGTCGCCGGCTCCGGCAAGAGCACGCTCATCCATGACGTCTTTCTCCGGCAGCATGAGGATGCGATCGTCATCGACCAGTCGGCGGTCGGCGTGTCCACCCGCTCGAATCCGGCGACGTATACGGGCATCATGGACGATGTCCGCAAGGCGTTCGCTTCCGCGAACAAGGTCAGCCCGGGCTTGTTCAGCTTCAACTCCAAAGGCGCCTGCGAGAACTGTCAGGGCCTCGGCGTCGTGTATGCGGATCTCGCCTACCTCGACAGCGTGAAGCTGCCTTGCGAGGCATGCGGCGGCAAGCGGTTCAAGGAAGAAGTGCTCGGCTACAAGCTTGACGGCAAGTCGATCGCCGACGTGCTGGAGATGACCGTGGAGCAGGCGCTGGCGTTTTTCCAGCTGAAGGAGGTCGTGCGGAAGCTGCGGGCCATGAGCGACGTCGGGCTTGGCTACATCACGCTCGGTCAGCCGCTCAGCACGCTCTCCGGCGGCGAATGCCAGCGGATCAAGCTGGCGAGCGAGCTGCATAAGAAAGGCAGCATCTATGTGATGGACGAGCCGACGACGGGACTGCACATGTCCGATATCGGGCATCTGCTGGACATCATGAATCGGCTTGTCGATGCCGGCAATACGGTCATCGTCATCGAGCACAACCTCGACGTGATCAGCCAGGCGGACTGGATCGTCGACATGGGGCCGGACGGAGGCAGCATGGGCGGGGAGGTCGTATTCGAAGGACCGCCTGCCGCGATGGTTCGGGAGGAACGGTCGATCACCGGGAAGTATTTGCAAGGATGAAGGAGCGGAGGGAGGAGAACGGATTGGAAGCATTCGAGGCCTATATCGCGGGGATCGACCGGCCGGACCATCGGGAGCAGATGGAGGAGGCGCTGGCCTGGGTGGCGGCAACGTTCCCGCAGCTGCAGCCGAAGATCGCCTGGAACCAGCCGATGTTCACCGATCATGAGACGTTCATCATCGGGTTCAGCGCATCCAAGCAGCATCTGGCTGTCGCTCCCGAGGAGGCGGCCATGAATCGCTTCCTGGAGGAGATCGTCGAGTCCAAGCATGATCATACGAAGGGCTTGATCCGCTTCAAGTGGGGCCGCCCGGTCGATTATCCGCTGCTGGAACGGATCATCGCCTTCAACATCGAGGACAAGGCCGACTGCACGACGTTCTGGCGCAAATAAAGCGCAGGCGGCCCTTCTGCCGCTCCATGAAAATCCCTTGAAAAAGGGATTTTTTTAATTGACTGGACTCCAAACGGTGCCCCACACTCAAACCGGCACCTAAAGGTGTCTAATTGAGGGGGCGGATTGGGAATGAGCCTGTCGTTATCCATGCATTTCTCCTTTAAGACCACGATGGAAAAGCTGTGGTCCGCTGTCACCGATTCGAGCAAGCTCGCCCGCTGGATTTCGGAAAACGACTTTCATCCAAGCCCTGCGGCAGAGGAAGTCGGCCCATGAGCTATTTCAAGGATTTCCTTTCCGTCTTCCGCAAGAGCGATTCGTCGAACGGATTTTTCTGGAAAAAGACTAAACTTTTTGGGGTAAAAGCTAAACTTAATCGGGTGCCGGGCGAAAGAAGGCTCTGCTAAAATCATTTATGCAACCGCTTACAATAAATCGAACGGAAAGGGCGTGATCGAATTTTCGCTGTGGACGGACAGCGAACCGGACGGAGGCACCCCAATTTCAAAGGAGGAAGATCGAATGAAACGCGGAAAGACCAAGGTATTCCTGACGCTGCTGCTCTCCCTGGCGCTCGCGCTGCCCGCAAGCATCGCCCATGCGGCGACGACCATCACGTCCAACCAGACCGGAACGCAGGACGGCTACGACTACGAGCTGTGGAAGGACTCCGGCACGACGAGCATGACGCTGAACAGCGGCGGCACGTTCAGCGCCCAGTGGAGCGGCATCAACAACGCCTTGTTCCGCAAAGGCAAAAAGTTCGACTCGACCAAGACGCACGGCCAGCTCGGCAACATCTCCATCAACTACAACGCGACGTTCAATCCCGGCGGCAACTCCTATCTGTGCGTCTACGGCTGGACGAAGGATCCGCTCGTCGAGTACTACATTGTCGACAACTGGGGGACTTACCGCCCGACGGGCACGTTCAAGGGAACGATCTCGGTCGACGGCGGGACCTACGACATCTATGAGACGACGCGCGTGAACCAGCCGTCGATCATCGGCACGGCGACGTTCAAGCAGTACTGGAGCGTACGCCAGTCGAAGCGCTCAGGAGGCACGATCTCGGTCAGCGAGCATTTCAAGAAATGGGAAAGCCTCGGCATGACGATGGGCAAGATGTACGAAGTCGCGCTGACCGTCGAAGGCTACCAGAGCAGCGGCAGCGCCAACGTGACAAGCCATACGCTGACGATCGGCGGCAGCGGCGGAGGCGGGGGCGGAGGCACGCCGGGAACCGCCACGAAGGTGGAGGCCGAGGCGATGACCAAGGGCGGCCAGTACGCGTCGAACATCAGCTCGCCGTTCAACGGCGTCGCGCTGTATGCCAACAACGATCTGGTGAAGTATACGCAGAACTTTACGACCGGCACGCACAGCTTCTCGCTGAGAGGCGCTTCGAGCAACTCGACGATGGCGCGGGTCGACCTGAAGATCGGCGGCGTCACGAAGGGCACGTTCTACTTCGGCGACAGCAATCCCGCGGTCTACACGATCTCGAACGTCAGCCACGGCACGGGCAATCAGGAGATCCAGCTCGTGTGCACGTCGGATAACGGAACCTGGGACGTCTACCTCGATTATCTGGAGATCCAGTAGGAAGGGAGCTCGCGACCAGCGACGGTTGAAGCGGAGCTGAATGCACAGCCCGCTGCCGAGCCTGGTCGTCATGCCGAACGGATGCGAAACATAAAGGAGCCCAAGCCGGTTGCGGCTTGGGCTCTTTTATGCGGCGGATGCTTTTTTGAAGAGTCAGCTCGCGCTAGGATTCCAAAGGTGTTCATGATCGTCGACATCGCCGATTAGTGATAACGCAATCCCCCCGTTATTTCATCTAATTTATCCCAGTCGTTTACAAGAAATCCGTTCCGCTTTTTGATCAGGACCCCGGAGTCGGACAGCTTTTGAATGGTACGGTTTAAATGCCGAGTCGTAGTGCCTATAACAGAAGAGATTTCCGCAATATTCTCCGTTTGAATTTCTTTGCCAAATTCGTTTGGATCTCGCGTGGTCAATAGATAAATGGCCAAACGTTCTTCAACGGAAGAGAGCAGGTTTATTCTGGAGGCGGATGTGCAAGTCTGGAGTTTATAAGTCAGGTGCTTCAACAATTCGTTTAAAAATCGATAATCCTGCAACAGCTTATTCTCCACGGTAGCCTTATCAATAAATAGGAAACGAGAGTCCTCTACCGCTAAGACCTGAGACTGGATATCTACTTTTTGGATAAGCTCAATGTCGCCGAAGACGGAAACAGGATGACAAAAGCGAAGCAAGAGCGATTTTCCGTTCTCGACGCTTGTCGTCACCTTAGCCTGACCCTCCAGCAGCAGGTAAAGGCCCTCCAGTTCATCTCCTTCATGCAGGACAACTTCATTTTGCCTATAGGAGCGAAGCTGAAGAGGGATTGAATTCAGTTCTGAAAACATGGTGTCTAACTCGAAGCGAGCGATAAACTCAAGTATTTCGTTAAGCTCATAGGAGACTTTCATTCGTATCCTCCAATTCAGACATCGGTCCTTTTCATTTTAAACCATTTTGTTACGATTAGAAAAACCGAGGGAGGATATTTTAGATGAAATTCGTATTTGACTTGGATGGAACAATTTGCTTTAAAGGAAATCCGTTAAGCGACCCGATCATCAAGGCCTTGGATCGGATAGCGATGGAAGGCCATGAGGTCATTTTTGCTTCCGCCAGACCTATCCGCGATCTGCTGCCTATACTGCCCGTTCACTTGCATCATGCTCCGATGATAGGAGGGAATGGCGGCTTCGTATATAAAGGCGGCAAGCCTGTCTCTTCAATTCAATTAGAGGCGTCCATAGGCAAACGAATCATCGATTTACTTATGGAGTATGAAGCAGCCTATTTAATGGACAGCTTATGGGATTATTCCTATACCGGAGATCCCGAACATCCCATACGCAAAAATTTGGATCCGGAAATTCGTGCAAAAAACGTCCGATTCGATGAATTAAAAGAGATCGTCAAAGTTGTTGTCTTAAGCAGTAAAGATTCAGTCAAACTGATAAATGAACTAGAGAAGCTGCCGATCAGAATGTATACCCACGGAACGGAAGATATCATCGACATAAGTCCTGACGGCATTGACAAGTGGGTTGGACTTCAAGCGCTAGGGCTTAAACCAGGCGAATACATCGCATTTGGGAACGACATCAATGATATTCCCATGTTCCAATACGCTCATCATTCGATTTGTGTAGGAGATCACGCGGCGCTAAGGGAAATGGCAAGCGAGAGCATAAGGGGAGAAGAAACGGCGGTCGTTAGAAAAATAGATGAGATCGCTGTTGATTTACGGAGTGGAAATAATCGTTTCAAGCGTTGAACAGCAAAGAGGCACCTATGGAGTGCCTCTTTGCTTAATGTGATCGGAATTTCAGCTTGCTTGTTCCAGCATTTCTCGATTATGGCTTCACGTCCGCAATAGAGATGGGACTCTTTATGGTGCATTGGATTTTTGCGGTGGTAATGACTCCTTTAGGAGGTATAGCTGCGTCCTAATCCAAGATCTGTAAGCAGTTGTCGGTAGGCAATCGACGTCCGATCGGCGGGGATATGAGCTTCTGCCAATAGATCTAGAGGAAGATCCTCCGGAGTCTGCAGCTCGACCATATCGGCATCCTCTTGGAATACCTGCAAGTTAAACTTGATGGTATCCTCCGCCGGCACGCTCTTATCGAAGTTTCTCGAGATCGGGCTGAAGAGTCTCGTGTATCTTGCCGAGACGGGGGAGGCGCAGTTCAAAATCATCAGCTTGCCGTCGAAGGGGAAGTGAACCGTCAGCGAAGCGGCAAACGGAGCGAACACTCGGAACGCGCGCAGCCACATGAATCCCTCGGGAGCTGGATTCTCTTGACCCTTGCCATAATTGCTGACGGTGCTCCAATAATCCGCAAGGAGAGTATGGCCGTCTCTCGTCACTTTGTATTGCGGCACCTCCGTATTATTTCGATCCCCGAACGTCTCCGTATGAACAAAGGCGAAGTGGGAGACGTCCAGGAAGCCTTCCATTTGACGTCCCGCGGAGCCGGCAATATCGAAGCTAGGAGGCAGTACATTAATGTAGTCAGGATCCTCCCAGCCGGGGAAGTCGGGAATATTCACTTCCGTCCCGGCAATAGACGTCCAGATCAGGCCGTATTTTTCGATGGAAGGATACGTAATAAGCTTGAGCTTGGGCGATATTTTCCCATCGGGATGGGCGGGGACGGAGGTGCACACGCCTTCGCAGTTGTAACGGAAGCCATGGTAAGGGCATACGATCTCCTCATTTTCAACCCATCCTTTGCTAAGCGGGGCACCGCGATGAAAGCACATGTCGCGTGCGACGACCACTTGACCATGGCTGCGATAGCACACCAGTTTGACGTCAAGCAGCTTGACCGCGACGGGCTTATCTTTGATTTCTTCCGCGATCGCGACGGGATACCAATACTTGGCCAGCACCTGCCAATCGGTGGGGGAGAACGTGCAATCGCGAGGAAGTTGGACTTGCGTGTCGTCTACGCCGTTGGAAAGGGTCATTTAGAACACTCCTTACTGGAATTGGAATTAACGCAATAAAGCCCCAAGCTTAAGAGGCGCGAGATAAGGATTCCGTCGCGTCCCGATAATGAACGGAGACAGAATCTATCTGGCGGCCTCTTGTAGCCTGGGGCAATTACGGTTGCCTGGTCGAGACGCTCACTCCGATTAATGAGCTTATACAAGAATTTGTGTGATGTATTATGACATGGTTTATTTGATTCCGATTATAAACCGTCGACTTTAAATCGTCAATGTCATTTATGATAACGTTGGGAGTCATAATTCAACTTACATACATATGTACAAAATACTATACAATTAACGGAGACTGCCGGCGAACGATTGGCAGTTTTTTGTGTTAATGATCAGAATAGCTATACTTAATTTTTCTGCCAAAATTAGGGACTGTATTTGATATAATCATATAGAACAACAAGGAGGTTTTCTAATGGTTGATGTTTTTTCCGTAGCTGACATTATTGTAAAACATATTAAGACCCATTTACCTCAAGATATTGCTATTGTCGGATACTAAGGATCATATTTACAGGGTCGAGCGACTGAACGATCGGATTTGGATTTCTTTTTCATTCCGGCCACGGCCAAAGGAAGAGAAGTGGAGTGTCAGTTTATTATCGACGGTATAAGTTTTGATTTCTGGCCAATCGCATGGGATCGTGCTGAAAGAATGGCAAGATCTGAGGAGTGGAGCACGACGATTATTGCAGACTGTGAGCTGTTATATGTTCGATCAGAAGATGATCTTGCGAGGTTCATGGGGCTCCGTGAGATAATATCCAACATGGGCAGTGAGTCCAAAGCAGCTGACTTAATCAGCAAAGCCGAATCCGTATTAAAGGATTGCCTCATCAACTTGGCTAAAATGCGGCTTACCCAAGCCTCCAAGGACTTGGTCTATTGTCGAACTCAGGCTCAAGAGATCGCGGCAAACATTTTTAAGTCGCTTGGCTTCTTGAACCAAAGTTAGAGAATCACCTCAAAGCAGAAGGTGTATCATTAAACCAGTTTGACTCTGTTGCTGAATTCGAGACTTATTACGAAAGTAAAGTCTAGACAAGAAGTCTTGATGCACAGAGCCTTGAGTCTTCATACTGACATCTGTACAAAATACGAGTTTTGTGAAGATGTATAGAAAGAAAAACGGCTCTCATCGATTGAGCCGCCGTTTTTGAACCGTATCATCCATCCCGTATCAGGACGTCTTTTCATCTAACGTTATGAGCATCGTCACGATTCAACGCTCTCGAGCTTAGAACTTTCGTTTATGATACGGAAGCCCTTCGCCTTCTTCGCAGTACTGCTTGAGGCTGTACAAAAAGATGGCCCAGTTATAGTTGCAGGAGCGATAAAATGCGGTGACTTCCTTCCAGTCCATCTGACGAAGGACAATGGAAGTCCGCCCGTTTTTTTCCGACAGCTCAAAAGATATCGTCGTCCCGATCCATTCTGGATCCGAATCCACGCAATGCCACAAAATCTTCTTATCGGCGACAAGCTCGTCGATCCTCATCTTCGTCAGGCCTTCGCCGCCGAATCGGAACTCATGGATGAGGCCGACCTGATCGTGGACGACGAGTTCATTCGTCCATATTTCGGAAAGTCCTTTTGCAGTCGTCAAAGCTTCATAAACCGTCGATGCTGGAACATTCACCGTCTGCAAGTGCTCGATATTGGCCATAGCGCTCCATCCCCTTCGTAATCAAGATTTCAGGTGCCTACGAATAGTCTACTATGTTGCGGCTGGATGGATTTCTTCTCGATTGCTCTTTTAAGCGACAATCCGATTATAAGCGCGCACCGCAAAGAAATAAGCGACGAGCATGATCCCCAGGCACCATGCCAAAGCGACCCAAATCTCCGTGCCGACCGGCTGATTCGACAGCAGCGATCGGATCGTTTCCACGATCGAGGTCACCGGCTGGTTTTCGGCAAAGACCCGCACGATAAGCGGCATCGAATCCGTCGGCACAAAGGCGGAGCTGATGAACGGGAGGAAAATCAAGGGGTACGAAAACGCGCTTGCTCCTTCCATCGTTTTGCCCGTCAGTCCGGCGATCGCCGCGATCCACGTCAAGGCCAAGGTGAACAAGACGAGGATGCCGGCTACGGCGAGCCAAGACAGGACTCCTGCTGACGAGCGGAAGCCCATCAGAAGCGCGACGAGAATGATGACGACGATCGAGATGACGTTGGAGACGACCGACGTCAGGACATGACCCCATAGGACGGTGGAACGGGCGATCGGCATCGAGTGAAACCGCTCCATGATGCCCCTCTGCTTGTCGATGAACAAGCGGTAAGCGACGTAAGCGACTCCGCTGGCGATGGCCATGAGCAGAATGCCCGGCAGCAGGTAGTTCACATAATTGCCCGTGCCCGTTTCGATCGCGCCGCCGAATACATAGACAAACAACAGCATCATCGCGATCGGCGTAATGCAAACCGTCAACATGGTATCCATGCTGCGGAAAATATGGCGCATGGACCGCCCCAGCATGACGCTCATGTCGCGGAAGAAATACGTTTTGGCCTCTCCCATGTTACACGACCTCCTTCTTGCCGATGATGGCAAGGAATATTTCCTCTAAAGTCGGCTGCTTCTCTACATACTCCACCTTGGCTTGCGGGAAAAGGCTTTTCAGCTCCGCCAGCGTGCCGTTGGCGATGATGCGGCCCTCATGCAAAATGGCGATCCGGTCGGCAAGCTGCTCGGCTTCCTCCAAATACTGCGTCGTCAGGAATACCGTCGCGCCGCTGCCGGCGAGCTCCTTGACGATCTTCCATACCTCGATGCGCGCTTCCGGATCAAGCCCGGTCGTCGGCTCGTCGAGAAAAATGACCTGCGGCTGCCCGACCAGGCTCAAGGCGATGTCGAGCCTGCGGCGCATGCCGCCCGAATACGTCGATGGCTTGCGGTCGGCCGCGTCCGTCAAGCCGAAGCGCTTCAGCAAGCCGTCCGCGACTTGACGCGGTTGATCCAGATGCCGCAGCTTCGCCATCAGGATCAGATTTTCCCGCCCGGTCAAAATCTCATCCACAGCGGCAAACTGGCCGGTCAGGCTGATCGCATGCCGGACCTTCCCGGGCTGCGTCGCGACATCAAATCCGCCGACCTCAGCGGCTCCTCCGTCCGGCTTGAGCAGCGTGGCGAGAATTCGGACAATCGTCGTCTTGCCCGCGCCGTTGGAGCCGAGCAAAGCGAAAATCTCGCCTGGCCGCACTTCGAAATGGACGCCCTTGAGCACTTCCGTGTTCTTGAACGACTTTTGCAGTCCGGTTACCTTTATGGCGTTCTTCATTTCCACCGTCTCCCTTTACTTTTTTTTGCTTTGGCGTACCGATTCCTGAACGAGATCCGCGTAGGTTTTGGAATCGCGGATCAGATCGTCGCAAAAAGCCGCGACGTCGCTGCCTGTCACCTCGAGCACGCCTCTTCCCGATGCCGCGC
The DNA here is from genome assembly GCF_037965485.1 of Paenibacillus sp. FSL W8-1187. Classification (NCBI taxonomy): domain Bacteria; kingdom Bacillati; phylum Bacillota; class Bacilli; order Caryophanales; family Paenibacillaceae; genus Paenibacillus; species Paenibacillus sp. FSL W8-1187. The sequence goes on along the minus strand of NZ_CP150181.1, from coordinate 2,834,681 downwards.
CTTCTTCAAAAAGATCGACGATTCCCGAGAGCACGCCGTTCCCCTCGGTCAGCTCGACCGGCCCGACCTTGAACAAATACCTCTGCATCTCGTTGTACACGATCTGATAATCCTGCGGAAGCGCTTTGACGCGGGCTACATGCGCGCGCCATTCTTTTTTGCCTTCGATGATGTCGCGGATGTTCATTTATTTCCCCTCCTGCTTCTTCAGTTTTCTGGCGACCGCATCATTCAGCTGCTCGCGCCACTTGTCGCGGAAGGACTTGGCGCCCTCTTCGCCCGCCAGCGCGGAGCAGAAGCCTTTGATGTCATCGCCCAAGACATCCTGGACGCTCTGGCCTTCTGCGGCCGCTTCTTCCAGCAGGCCGACGACGCCGTCCAGGATCGGGATGAGATTGCGGCCGCTGAAGTCGGAATACGGCCAAAGATTCGCCTGGATGGCGGCCCATGCCGCTTGATGATCCGCCGGCAGCTTCTTCACTCTCGATTCAAATGTCCGGATTTCCTTGTTCATGTCGCTGCCCGTGACCTTTTCCCAAAAGTTCATGACATTTCCTCCTTCAGTTCCTGCAGCTTAGATGAGACGAACTGCCATTTTTCCCAGAACCGCCGCAGCTCCGCGCGACCCGCATCGTTGATCGCATAGAATTTCCGCGGCGGTCCAACGTCGGACGGCTTCTTGAACGTTTCCACCAGCTTGTTTTTTTCCAGCCGGATCAGGATCGTGTACACCGTCCCCTCTACGACATCCTTGAAGCCGAGCGCGTTCAGCCGCCGCGTAATTTCATACCCATAGGTTTCTTCGCGGCTGATGATTTCGAGGATGCAGCCCTCCAATACGCCTTTGAGCATTTCCGTCAAGTTTTCCAGCACGACCACTCCTTGCTATTCAGTAAGACAGGTATCCTGTGACACTTACTACCACTACAAAGTAACACGAAGTACCTGGCAAGTCAACCGCATTTGCCTATTTCATCCATCGACTCCGCGTCGCCCGCCGGCATGGAGCTTTCCGGGAAAGCAAAAAAGCCGCGTGGCATGCGGCTTTTTCATCCATTAATGAAGTTAACCCTAAATGGCATTAACGTCGATTCCGATGCCATTCTCTATCGACGGAGGCTAGATGCTCAGTCCGCCATTGACCTCCAGCACGGTGCCGTTCACATAATCGGCGGCATCCGACGCGAGGTACAGATACGCCTGAGCGACATCCTCCGGCTGTCCGAGCCTGCGCAGCGGAACCCGCTCGCTCATCGCGGCGATGGCCTGCTCCGGCATGGACGCGACCATGTCCGTCGCGATGAAGCCGGGAGCGACCGCATTGACGCAGACGCCCTTGTAGCCGAGCTCCTTCGCCCAGGTGCGGGTCATGCCGATGACGCCTGCCTTGGCGGCCGCATAGTTGGTCTGGCCGAGATTGCCCTGCACGCCTACGATCGAGCTGGTGTTGATGATCTTGCCCTTGCCTCTGGCAGCCATATGCGGGGAAACATGCTTCGTGCAGTAGTACACGCCGCTCAGATTCACGTCCAGCACCTGCTTCCACTGCTCGGTCGTCATCCGCGACAGCATCGCGTCCCTCGTGATGCCGGCATTGTTGACGAGGATGTCGATCGCTCCCAGCCAGGCGAGCGCGGCGTGGGCCATCGCCTCCACCTGCTCCTCGCTCGAGACGTCGACGGCGATGAAGCGGGCTTGCCCCTGCAGCTTCGGATCGAGCGACGCGATCCGCTGCATCCCAGCGGCTTCGTTGTAGTCAGCGACGACGACCCGCGCTCCCTGCTCGAGGAAGAGCGTGGCCGCGGCCCAGCCGATGCCGCCCGCTCCGCCGGTGATGATCGCGGTCTTTCCATCCAATCTCATGCTCATGCTCCCTCCTGCAAAAACGATTGTACGACATCCAGCAGCCGCTCGGGATCGTCTATGAGCGGCGAATGGCCGCAGCCCGGCAGCAGCGCTTCGGCCGCTCTGCCTCGGAAATCCTCCATCAGCTCGCGATGCATCGCCTCGCTGATCACCTTGTCCTCCGTCCCACGGACCGCCAGGACCGGAGCCTCGACGAGGTCGACGGCTCCGGTGCCGGCTCCGGCGGGATGATCGAAGCGGCTGATGTTGAACGCATTGAGCGCCTCATAGATGTCCATCAGATTGCGCTGGGTCAGGATATCCTCCAGATAAGCCTCGTACCGCTGCGGCTCCGGCTGCCGGCGCTCGTAGATGACGGCGTCGAACAAGGCTTTCATGAACGGCTTGTCGCGCTCCTCGTTCGCCTGCAGGATCCGCCGGTTGCGGCGGTCCGCTCGGATTCCGTCTGCGCTCGTCAGCCTGCTCGAGAGATCCGGCCTGCCGTCCGGTCCGTCTTCATGCTGCGGGTATCCGCGAGTCGAGACCGAGGCGAGCAGCACCAGCCTGTCGACCCGCTCCGGATGTCGAGCCGCCAGCTCCATCGCGACTCCGCCGCCGGTCGACCAGCCCCAGACGATGGCGCGAGGCAGCCCGATCTTCTCCATGAATGCCGCCACATCGTCCGCATAGTCCGAAAGCCGGACTGCCGGAGCAAGGTAAGTCGACGTGCCGAAGCCCCGCAGGTCGACGGCATAGACGGCATACCGGGCTTCCATCCGCTCCAGGACGACGTCCCAGTGGACCGAGGAGTTCATGTTGCCATGAAGGAGCAGCACGGCCTCCTCGCCGCCGGAGCGCTGCCGATAACCGATCGTCTCTCCGCTGTCGAGGCGGACCGATTTCAGCTCCACGGACATGGCTCATCCCCCCAGCTCAGCGTCGTCGCTCCCCAAGCGTAGCCGATGCCCGCTGCGGCGAGAGTCGCCGCGTCTCCCGGCTTCATGCGGCCATCCCGGGCGATCAGTTCGAGATGAAGGATCGGATCGAACTGTCCCATATGGCCGTAGTCCTCCAGGTAGATCGCCCGCTCTTCCGCAACGCCGAGCGCGCGGAGCACATGATGATGCGCGGAGCGCTTCATATGCAGCAGGCCGAGATAGGCCAGGCCGGCCGGGTCATCGCAGCCGCTGTCCGCGGCCGAGCGGCGGATGACCTCCTCGAACCGCTTCATCGACAGCCGGTCGAGCCGTTCCTTCATCGCCTCGGCATCCTGCACGCGGAAGCGCGGCTCGCCGGCCGCCAGCAGCTCTGGAGTGAGCGGCTGGCGGGTGCCGCCGGCGCCGACGACGACATCCTCGCTGAACGAGCCGTCCGTCAGCAGCGCGGTATCCAGCAGACGGGGGTACTCAGCTCCCGCGTCCCTGCGTAGGATCAGCGCTCCGCCGCCGGCAGACAGGTTCAGCATGAACCGCGTGGCGGGATCGGCCATATCGATCAGGTCGCCGTTGCGGTAGCCGCCTGCGAGCAGCACGGTGCGGAGCGACGGATCGCCGCTCATCATCGTCTTGGCGATCTTGAGCCCGGCGATCGCGGTGCAGCAGCGCAAGGCGATGTCCCAGCCGATCGCCCGCCGCGCGCCGATCTCCTCCTGCAGCTTGAGCGCGGCCGTCCATACCGGGTGCTCCTTATGCTCTTCGCCGATGTAGATGACGGCGTCGATATCCATCGGATCGACGCCGCTGCGCGCCAGCGCCTGCCTGGCGGCGCGGATGCCCATCTCGCAGGTGCCGTCCTCCGGGCCGGGCACCGGCTTGCTGCGCAAGCCGAGCTTGGACTCGACGACGGGCTGCGGCACGCCGGACGCCTCGGCGATCTCGGCGCTGGTCATCCGGGCATCGGGGATGTAGAGGCCGACGGCGATCAGCGAGACGGCTTGTTCGGCATGAGCTTGAAGAGTCATGATGGGAGCTGCCTCCTTTCCAGCCTGCTTTTCATATAGTCGGCGGCTTCGTCCAGGGTGGCCATCGTCAGCTCGACCTGCTCCTGCACATGCGTCACCTTGATCCTCCACCCGCTCGGACTGTCGCAAGGGGTGCAGCGAACGACAAACGAACACAGCGCGGACTCGCTCATGGCCTCTCCTCCTCTGGATCTTCCGGCTGCCGCCTGCGCCGCATGGAGCTCAGCCAGGAGGCGCAGGTGCCGGCGATGCCGGACGGAAATACAAGCACGACGACGATGTAGAGCAGGCCGAAGAAAATGATCCAGCGCTCGAAAATGGGATGCACGCCGGCGAGATCGGTGAGCAGCTGATGCGCCCACTCGATGACCGCGGCGCCGATGACGGCTCCGTACAGCGTGCCGACGCCGCCGATGATCGTCATGAGCAGGGCGTTCAGCGTCATGTCCATCGAGAACACCGTCGTATTGACGAAACGCAGCGTCAGCACGTAGAGCGACCCGCTGATGCTGGCGGCCGCGCCGGCGACGACGGACGCCGCGATCTTGTACGGGACGATCCGGTAGCCGAGCGACTCGGTCCGCTGCTCGTTCTCCCGGATCGCCTGCAGCACCGAGCCGAGCGGAGACCGGGTAAAGCGGCGAAGCGCCACGTACACCGCGGCCAGCGTGCACAGGCAGACCAGATACAGCGTCGCGCGGTCCTTGAGCGGCTCGGGGATGGCGAAGGTGAAGCCGTCGCTTCCTTTGGTGAGCGAGCGCCATTTTTCGGCGGCGACGAGCAGCAGGCCGGCGAAGGCAAGCGTGAGCATCGCGTAGAAATGGCTCTTGAGCCGCAGCGAGAGCACGCCGACGAGGTAGCTCAGCGCGGCGGCCAGCGCCATGCCCGCGATTACGGACAGCAAGAGCATCGGCAGCGTAGCCTCGAACCTGCTCAGAAACAGGCCGGTCGAGTAGGCGCCGAGGCCGAAGAACATCGCGTGGCCGAACGAGACGATGCCGGTGAAGCCGAGCAGCAGGTCGTAGCTCATGGCGAACACGGCGAGAATGAACACCTGCGTCAGCAGGATGAACAGGCTGCGCGAATCGCTGACCGCCGGCAGCGCGGCCAGCAGGACGAACAGCAGCAGGACGACGACGTTATGCGCGCGGCTGGACCTTCCCTGCAGCGCGGACAGCCTGCCCATGACGCTGCGGGCTCTTTTTGGCGGCGCGGCCGACTCGGATCGGGGCTGAAGAGGCGTGCGGCTCATGCTCCGCCTCCCTTCGCTCCGAACAGACCGGACGGGCGGACGAGCAGCACGAGCACCATCAGCAGCATGTTGGCCGCCAGCGACAGATCCGGCACATAGTAGGCCATGAGCGCGCCGGACAGGCCGACCAGCAGCGAGGCGAGCGCCGAGCCCTGGATGCTGCCCATGCCGCCGATGACGACGACGATGAAGGCGAGGATCGCGAACTGCATGCCCATTTCCGAGAAGACGACGCCGGAGTAGGGAGCGAGCAGCGCCCCGCCGAAGGCGGCCAGCCCGGCGCCGAACATGAAGACGAGCGTGAAGACGAGCCGGATGTTGATGCCGAGCGCCTGCACCATGTCGGGATTGGCGACGCCGGCGCGCACGATGAGGCCGATCCGGGTGCGTCGCAGCAGCAGCGTCAGTCCGATATAGACGAGCGCGCCGACCAGAATGATGAACAGCCGGTATTTGATGAGGATGACGCCGCCGGCATCCCAGCTTCCGCTCAGCCATGCAGGCGTCTCCGCCTTGAGCGGATTCGGGGTGAAGACGACCTTGAGCAGCTCGCTCAGCACGAGCATCGCTCCCAGCGTCACGAGGATCTGCTGGACATGGTTGCCGTATACCGGGCGGATGACGACGCGCTCCATCACCCAGCCGAGCAGCATCCCGATGACGACCGCGCCGGCCAGCGCCGCCGCGAACGACCCGGTCAGCCCGTACAGCCAGACGCCTCCATAGGCGCCCCAGGCGAACAGACCGCCGTGAGCGAAGTTAAGCACGCTCATGAGGCCGAAGATCAGCGTCAGGCCCGCCGCCAGCAGAAACACCAGCATGCCGGTCGCTAGGCCGTTGACGATGAGGTTCAATAAGGAATTCACGAATGCCCGCCTCCTCTCCCGTCTTCATGCGATTCCCAGATATTTGCGGCGCAGCTCGTGATCCTCGTTCAAGGCCGCCATCGAGCCGCCGCTGACGATCCGGCCCTCGTCCATCAAATAGAAGGCGTCGCCGATCGCTTGCGCCATCATGAAGTTCTGCTCGACCAGCAGCACCGTCGTGCGCTCGCGCATGAGGCGCAGCGCTTCGACCAGCTTTCGCACCATGATCGGCGCGAGTCCTTTGCTCGGCTCGTCGATCAGCAGCAGCTCGCTGTTGCCGACATAGGCGCGGGCGATGGCGAGCATCTGCTTCTGGCCGCCGCTCAGCAGGCCGCTCTTGCGCTCCCGGAACGCCGCGAGATCGGGGAACAGCTCCAGCATCCACGAAAGCCGCTCCCGGGCGGCGGGATCTCCGCGCTTCATGGCGATGCGCAGCGTCTCGTCGACGGTCAGGTCGGCAAAAATGCCTTGATCCTCCGGCACGTAGCCGATGCCGCGCCGCGCGATCTGATAGGCGGGCAGCTTCTCCACCGGCTCGCCCTTGAACAGGATCTGTCCGCCGCTGGCGGCATTCAGCCCCATGATCGTGCGCAGGGTCGTCGTCTTGCCGGCGCCGTTGCGCCCGAGCAGCACCGTCACCTCCCCCGCCTGGATGTCCATCGTGACGCCCTGGAGAATATGGTATTGGCTGATGTGGGTCTCGACGGATTCAAGCTTCAGCAGCGTCATCGTACCATCCTCCCAAATAAGCGGATTGGACCGTCTCGTTGCCCATGATCGCGGCCGGCGTGCCGTGAGCGAGCAGCTCGCCCTGGTACAGCACGGCGATCTCGTCGGACAGGTCGAGCACCATCTCCATCTTGTGCTCGATCAGCACGATCGTGCGGCTGCCCTGGCGCTTCACGTCGCGGATCACCTCGAGAATCGCCGGCACCTCCTCCAGCGAAATCCCGGCGGTCGGCTCGTCCAGCAGCAGCAGGTCAGAGTCGAGCGCGAGCAGCATCGCGATCTCCAGCTTCCGCTTTTCGCCGTGGGCGAGCTGGATCGCCGGGGAATTCCGCTTGCCGGTGAGCCGCATGAGCTCCAGCAGGCTTTCCGCCTCGGCCTCGAACTTGCGGTGGCGACGCAGGGAGGAGAAGAAGTCGTAGCGCACGCCGGCGCGGGATTGGACCGCGAGGCGGATATTTTCCAGCACGCTCAGCCGCGGAAAGACATGGGTGAGCTGGAAGGAGCGGCCGATGCCCCGTCGAGTCCGTTCATAGGAAGGCAGGCCGGTGATGTCCATGCCTTTGTAGGTAATCCGCCCCGATGTCGGCTTCAGCTGGCCGCTCAGCAGGTTGAACAGCGTCGTCTTGCCGGCTCCGTTCGGCCCGATGATGGACAGGAACGAACGGTCGGTGACGGCGAGGCTGACCTCACGGACGGCCGCATGGCCTCCGAACGCGACCGTCAGCCGGTCGGTTTCCAGGATCGGCGGCGCAGCGGATCTTGCCGCCTTGGCGCTATTCATAGCGATTCAGCTCCTTTCGTCTCTCGCGAAGCTTGCTCTGGATGGAAATCGGCAGGGCACCGGGGCGCCCTGCCGATGGCAGCATTACCGCTGGTTGCGGATCGCCGGCGCCGTCTCGTCCGGAGCCAGCTCGCGCATGAGGACCGGCACGGGATAATCGACGCCGTCCTGCTTCTCCAGCTTGATCGCATAGAGCGTCTGAAGCGCCTGATGGTCTTCCTTGCGGAACGTCATCTTGCCCTTCGGCGTCTCGAAGGACATGCCCTCCATCGCGGCCGACACCTGGTCGCCGTCGCCGACGTCGCCGCCGAGCTTCTTTATCGCCTCGACGATCGAGATGGCCGCCGACATGCCGCCCGGCGTGAACAGATCCGGCACCTCGCCGCCGAACCGCTTCTTATGCTCGTCGACCAGCCACTTGTTGACGTCGTTGTCCGGCAGCGTGTGGTAGTACACCGAGAAGCCTTCCATGCCGATGAGATCGTTCATCGTCTTGAGCGCGGCGATGTCGGGCGCTCCGGTCGAGATCTTGATGCCCTGGTCCTGCACCTTCATGTCCTGCAGCTGCTTCCACGGCGAGTTGGCGCCGGCCCAGACGATGAACAGATAGTCGGGCTTCGCCTGCACGATCTTCTGGATGCTCGCGGTAAAATCGGTCGCCGCGGCATCCGCGTACTGCTCCTCGACGATCTCGGACCCCAGCTTCACGGCCGCTTCCTTGAACGCGGCGATGCCGTCCCTGCCGAATGCGCTGTCCGGAGCGAACGTAGCGATCTTGACGCCCTTGCCCGCGATCGCGGCGGCCCCTGCGATCGCGTCCTGCGAGGAGTTGCGCGCCGTGCGGAACACGTATTTGTTCCACTGATCGCCGGTGATGCTGTCCGCGACGGCCGGTTCCACGACCATCACCTTCTTGGCCTCCTCGACGAGCGGCAGCACGGCGAGCGTGTCGCCGGAGCTCGAGGAGCCGACCAGGAAATCGACCTTGTCGGTTTCCAGCAGCTTGGTCGCCTTCTTTACGGCCACGTCGGGCTTCGTCTCCGTATCCTCGAAAATGAACTCGATCTTGCGGCCGCCCGCTTCCCTCGTACCGTCCGTCGCGTAGTCGATGCCGAGCTCGAAGCCACGGGTCGTCTGCTTGCCGTAGCTTTCCAGCGCGCCGGTCAGCGACGCCAGCACGCCGATCTTGATGACGCCGCCCGAAGCGCCGACGGCACCGTCTTGTCCTTCGGCCTGCGAGCCGCCGTCGGAGCAGGCCGCCGACAGCAGCAGCATCGCCGCCATGACGGCCGCGCCGCTGATTTTGGCCAATCGCGAGCCTTTCTTCTTCCTCATCGTCATCGTGCATTCCCCCTTGAACGGCTTCCTTCCCGTTCAGCATACGGGCGACGGGTTGCAATCCGGTTGCAGCGCTGGAGCCGCTCTCACGCGCTCTCTTCGCTGCAGCGCTCCATCAGCTCGCGCAGGGCGGCCGTAGGCGCGACGCCGAGCTCCTCCTCCAGCGCCTCCTCGGCGCGGCGGTACCATTTGGCCGCCTGCTGGCGGCTGCCGAGCAGCAGATGGCATTCCATCAGCATCCGATAGGCCTCTTCCCAGCAGCGGTCCTTGGCCAGCATCGCCTCCGCCCACCCGATCGCCTTGTCGTAGGCTCCGCGCGCCGCGCAGATTCGGCTGAGCCGCTGAGCGCCGCGCAGGAAGAGCACCTGCAGCCGCTCGCGCTCCTCGATGCACCAGTCGTCATAGCGCCGCTCGGGAAGATAGTCGCCTTGGTACAGCTGAAGCGCCTGCTCCAGCCATCGCTCCGCCTCGTCCCGGCGCTCCGCCTCGAGCCCTTTGCGCACGCCCTCCTCGAATTGAGCCGCGTCGAGCGTCCAGCTCGCTTGGGGATGAAGCCGGTACAGCGGACCTTCGCGAATGACGAAATACGGCTCGCCCCGCAGCCGGCGCTGCGGCTCCAGCGCCGCATGCAAGGCGTTCAGCGCGACCTTGAAGTCGCGGTTGGCCGCTTTTTCGTCCGCATGGGGAAAAAGCTGCAGCAGCAGCTCCTCCTTGCTCGTCGCCGAGCGGCGCTTCGTCACGAGCAGCTGGAACAGCTCCTTGGCCTTGCCGCGCTGCCAGTCCTTGTCCTGCAGGTACGTGCTGCCCAGCCGCAGCCTGAACGTGCCGAGCGTCTCGATATGCAGCGTGTAGCCGGGGTGATAGGTCAGCTTGTCCATGCCGAGCTCCGCCAGCAGCGCCGCCGCATGGGCGCCGCCGATGCCCAGCCGCTCCGCCTCAAGCAGCAGCGGCACGAGCTGCTGCGGATCGGCTGGCCCGAGCAGCGTGCGCGCGGTGAACAGGAAGCTGTAGCCGCCTTGCGCGACGCGGTGCAGGAAGCGCTCCATCGCGGCGGCGAAGCGGCCGTCCTGCTGCTGCCGATAGGCGGCAAAGGCGAGCCACATCTCGCCGAGAGCGAGGCCGAACTCGTCCCCGCAGGCTTCGAAGCGGGCCTTCGCCTCCTCGAACCGCTCCTCCGCTTCCGGCCAGCTGCCGTTTTCATAGAGCACGATCGCCATGCTGAGCCGGATGAGCGAGGCTAGCCAGCCGTCGTCGGCCCGCTCCGTATCCTGCAGCGCGGCTTCTCCGTAGCGCATGGCGGCGCCGACGGCGCGGCCGCGGCCGTGCAGCAGGCATAGGCCCATGTTCGGCTCCGCCGTCCCGCGCGGCATGTCGAGGCGGGTCATGATGTCGAGCGCCGCATGGTAGCACTCCGCCGGCACCTTGGCCTCGTAAGCGCCGGAGAGCTGCGCCGCATGCCCCATGCGGATCCATCCGCATGCCTCGACAAAAGGCGCCTTCAGCCGGATGCCGCGCATCATGCCGGACTCCGCCGCCGACTTGGCCGCCGCCGCTTCGCCGCAGAGGCTGTGGATCAGCGACTGGAGCAGCTCGATCTCCCGATGCGAGCGGGACAGCGTGCGGCCGACCTGCCGCATGCCGCGGTACGGCGCGCCCGTCTGGGATTCTTGGAGCTGCGCGCTTTCCAGCAGCAGCGCCGCCTCCTTGAGCCTGCCCGTGCGCAGCGCCAGCCTCGCCTCCAGCAGCAGGTCGCGCCGCTCGGGATCGAGCTGCAGCGAGCGCGCGGCCCAATCGCGCGCCTCCTTGCCGTGGCCGCGGTTGAGCTTGTTCTCCGCCATGAGCCCGTACAGCCGGGCCAGATGCTTGCGGCCGAAGCCCGGCTCGCGGGCGCCTGCCGGCTCCTCGCCGGCTGAGGCGACCGGCTCCGCGGACGCCGATCCCGCCTCGGCAAGCGCGATCGCCCCCAGCAGCGGCGGCTCGGCGAGTCCCGGCTGGATCGTATCCAGATAGAACATCGCCTGCCCTTCGAGCGCAAGGCTATGGACGAGCGCATCGCCCCGCTCCCGCGCATGCCGCTCCGCCAGGCTGTAGCTGGCCATCGCCTCCTCGTAGGCGCAGCGGTAGCGGAGGACGTCGCCCTGCAGCACATAGAGATGAGGCGTCGAAGCTTTCCATAGCTCCGGCAGCGGCTGCAGGCAGCCCAGCACGGCCTCCAGATGCCCGCCGGCGACGAGCTGCGCTCCGCCTGCTGCGAGCAGCGCGGCCATCGTCTCGGGATCGTCCAGCTCCGACGCATGCTGCAGCGCCAGCTCCATCCGCCCCTTGGCCGCCGTCTCCTGCACGGCCCGTCGCAGCAGCAGCTCCCTGCGTCCGCCCTGGAGCCGCAGCCGCTCCTGCAGGAACTGGCGGAACAGCGCATGATAGCGGAACTGATGCTCGTCGATCGGCGTGAGGAAGCCGCTTTGCGACAACGCCGCGAGCTGCGCGCGCGAGCCCTCGCGTCCGCATACGGCGTCGCACCACTCGCCGGTCAGCTCGTCGAACAGGCTCGTCTCGAGCATGAACGCCTGCATCGCCGGCGGCTGCTTCTCGAACAGCTCCGCCGCCAGGAAGGCGAAAAGCTCCTCCAGCGACTGGCGCGGCTGCAGCAGCAGGCTCTCCATCGACTCGCCGGTAGCGGCGAGCCGCTGCCAGACGAGCTGGATCGCGATGATCCAGCCCTCCGTGAAGGCGAGCAGCCGCTCGGCCTGCTCGCGACCAAGCGGCTGCCGGTAATAATCCGAGAACAGCACCTCGATGTCCTCCGCCGAAAAGGCCAGGTCGTCCCGGGACAGCTCGAGCACTTCGCCGCGCACCCTCATGGACGTGAGCCCTTCCCACTCGGGCTTGACGCGGGAAGAGACGACGAGGCGCAGGCTCGGACAATCGGGCAGGTACGAGACGACATATTGCATCCATGCGTCGATCCACTCGTTTTGCCCGACGGACTGGTAGTCGTCCAGGCAGAGGAGCAGCGGCTCGGACAGCAGCAGGCATTCGTTCAGGAAAAGGTCGGCCAGCAGCTGCACGTCGTCCGGCGAAGCCGGCTGCAGCCGCTCCAGCTCCGCCAGCAGCGATTCGCCGAAGCCGGGCGCGGCCATGCGGATCGAGGCGATGATATGATGCAGAAAAGGAAGAAGGTCATGATCCTGCGCGGAAATGCCGTACCAGGCATGGCGGCAGCCGCATTGCCGGACATAGGCGGCGAGGGCGGTCGTCTTGCCGAAGCCGGGGCCGGAGGCGAGGAGCGTGAGCGGAGTGCGGGGAATGGAGCGGAGCCGCTTCATCAGCTTCGGGCGCTGCAGCCAGTGGCTTTTGGCAGGAGGCGCCATGAGCTTCATTTTCAGGATGCGGAACGTTTTCATGCGCAACCTCTCTTTTCCTTGATTTCCAGTTCATTGTATCATAGCGCCCGACCGCCTGACAGCGTTTACATAAAGCGGCGCCTCCGCCACCCCACGGCAGCTCCGACGTCGCCCCTCGTGAGCCGGTCAGCCCGCCTCAGGCGGCCCGAACAGAGGGACGAGCGTCTTTTTGTCCAGCTTGCCGACCGCCGTCTTCGGCAGCTCCTCCAGCAGCACGATCCGCTTCGGGACCTTGTAGCCGGCGATGGAATCGGCGCAGAACAGCTGCAGGCTCCGCTCGCTCGGGCGGCAGCCCGGCTTCGGCACGACCGCCGCCGCCACGGCCTCGCCCCATTTCGGATGGGGAATGCCGACCACGGCCGCGGAGCCGACCTCGGGATGGCGCTCCAGCAGCTGCTCCACCTCCAGCGGGTAGACGTTCTCGCCGCCGGTGATGATCATGTCCCTTTTGCGTCCGACGATGTAACAATAGCCGTCGCGGTCGGCCCTTGCCAGATCGCCGGTATGGAACCAGCCGTCCTGCAGCGCCTCCGCCGTCGCGCTCTCGTTGCCCCAATAGGAGTGGAAAAGATGCCGGCCCCGCAGCAGCAGCTCTCCGACCTCGCCGGCAGCCGCGTCACGGCCGTCCGCAGCGGCGAGGCGCATGTCGGTGAACAGCATCGGCAGCCCGACCGAGCCCGGCTTGCGCCTCGCTTCGGCTGCCGAGATGAAGAAATTGTTGGGTCCGGACTCCGTCGCGCCGTAGCCCTCCTTGAACGGCAAGCCTCTGGAGGCGAACGCCTCGTAGATGCGGAGCGGGCATGGCGCTCCGCCGGACAGGAAGGCGCTCATGCGGCTGAAGTCCGCCGAAGCGAATCGCGGACACTCGACGAGCAGATGGTACATCGTCGGCACCATGAGCACGATCGTGCAGCCTTCCCGCTCCAGCAGGTCGATCATGCGCTCCGGGTGAAACGCCTCGACGCAGATGACCTTGCCGCCGGCCATCAGCACCGGCAGCGTCAGCGCATTGAGGCCGCCCGTATGGAACATCGGCAGCACCGTCGGCGTAATGTCGCGTTCGGTCAGCTGCCAGCTGGCGACCGTATTGAGCGCGTTCCAGTAAAGGGAGCGGGCGGTGAGCACGACGCCCTTCGGCTGGCCGGTCGTGCCTCCGGTGTAGATGATCAGCCACGGACGGTCGCTGTCGTCCTGGCGCTCTTCCCGGCTCGCGGCGGCGGCCGCCTCTGCGGCATCGTCGCCGCTGCCGGCAGGAGAAGCGGCCGCCGGAGAGGGGGCTGGCGAGCCGAATGATTGCGGCGATATCTCCGCTGCAGCCTCCTCCTCCGCCTCGTCGAGCCTCGACAGCGGCAGCCAGCAAGGACCGGCGCCGTCGCAGCCGTCGGCCCTTGCGGCGCTGCCGATGCGTCCGACGTTTCCAGCGCTGCCGCTCCACGGGCCTCCTCCTCCCTCCTGATGCCAGATCAGCTTTGGCGCGCAGTCCCCGACGATCTGCCTCAGCTCCCGCTCATGCAGCCGCCGATTGAGCGGCACGAGCACCGCTCCCGTCAGCCGGCAAGCGAACAGCAGGATCAGCATCCGGACGTCGTTCGGGCACAGGACGGCGATCCGGTCGCCGCTGGCGATGCCGAGCCGGACGAGCAGCGCGGCCGCAGCCTTCGACCTCGCTTCCAGCTCGCCGTACGTCAGCCGGCAGCCTCCGCTTTCATCCATGACGGCGATCCTTTCCGCCGAGATTCGGCATCTGCGCTCGAACCATCCCTCTGAAATCATCGTTCTCTCCCCCTCAATCTCGATGAACCGCTCCTTTCAGTTAACCTGAGCGAGGTTGCAGAGGGGTTGCAGGCTGCGGGCGGCATGGGAAAAAGCCGGTTCGCTGGAACCGGCTCAGGAGTTTCAAGGCTAGGAGTGTCAGGGCCAGGAGTTTCAAGGCGATAGGGATGGACGGCCCTCCTTCGTCACGGCCTCGGCATTCCCCGTTTCCGCGCGGCAAAAACGACATTGCGGGCCTTGAACTCCGTCGGCCCGTCGTACTTGTCCTCCTCGATCTTGACGTCATGCCCGGAGCGCAGCAGCACGTCCCAGCCCTCGTAGGCTTGCTCCAGCAAGGAGCGGGCACGGTTCTCCGACAGCCTGAGCTCGATCTGCGGCGGCAGCTCCTCTCCCGTCTCCAGCGCCGTCTCGCGCAGATTCGTATTCATCGACAGCCCGTGGATGCCGCCCGGCCGGGTCGCGTCCTGAAGCTTGCGGATGACGCGCAGCAGCGCCTCCTCGGACGATACATGCTCGAGGCAGCCGCAGGCGAGAACATAGTCATACGCCTCTGCCTCGAAGGCCTCCTGCTCGACATCGGCCCGGATCGCCCGCACCTGATCCGCTACGCCGAACTTGGCGGCGTTTTCCTGCAGCTTGTCGACGGCTGCCTCCAGCAGATCGGTGCCGACGATGCGGCCGTCTCCCGCTTCCTGCAGCCTGCGGGCGATCGGGATGGCGTTGCGGCCCGGCCCGCTGCCGAGATCGAGCACGACCGGGCTCGGATTGTCGGCCAGCAGCTCCTCGAGCAGCTCCATCGCAAACGGAAGCGGCTCGGCCATCCAGCTGCCCGGCTTCAAAATGTCCTGCTCTTCATAGAGCTTCGCGTGATAGTCCTTCTCCGCCTCTCTCGCCTGCTCGAATTCCGATGCTCCCATGAACAGCTCCTCCTTCGCGGTCTTGCCGCCTCTCTTCCTCGATCTAACTCTATCTCTTCATACCCGCCTTTGAAGCTCCGCCAATCGACCGATTTCGTCTTCCAGCCGATCTGTCGGATCTAGTCCGAAGGACCTGATTTTCGCCAATCTTCTCTACGAAGCTTCCAATCTGGGGTAAACTGGTTCTATCTGATCGCAATCGCCTGCAAGGAGGTCCCTATGCCATCCGACATGCCTGAAACCGGCTTCCGCTCCCGCTCGGAGCGCAAAAAAAAGAAAAACACGACCGTCATCAACGGCGTGCTGGCGGCCGCCGGGCTAGCCATCGTGCTGACCGCCCTCTTTTTCGTCATGTATCCGTTCGACAAAGACAACAAGGAGCTCGCCTCGGGCGTTCCCTCCGCCTCCCCGTCGCCGTCGCCGGCCAGCTCGGCAGAGCCGGCCTCGCCTTCGCCGGAAGCATCGGCCTCGCCGCTGCCGTCCCCTGCTCCAAGCGAGGAGCCCAGCGCTTCAGCCGGGCCGGCCGAGCCGTCTCCTTCCTCGTCGCCGGATGCGGAGCCGACGGACAAGCCCGAGGCGTCCGCCGCTCCGGCGAAGCCGTCGCCGAAGCCGAAGCCTTCCTCCTCCGGCACCTACACCGTCAAGGAAGGCGATACGCTGACGTCGATCTCGGTCGCGCATTACGGCTCCAAGGACTACGTCTCGCTGATCGCGGAGAAGAACGGCATCGTCTTCGTCAACGACATGAAGCCGGGGGACAAGCTGACGCTGCCTCCGGCGTCGTCCAAGCCTGCTGCCGGCGGCAAGAAAGGCTCCGCGCCGAGCGGAACGAAGGAGATCGACTACTCCAAGGTCAAGCTCCCCGCGACGTACCTCGTCCTTCCCGGCGATACGTTCTACCGCATCTCGGTCCGCTTCTACGGCACCGGCAAGCATGCCGAGCTCATCGCCAAGAAAAACGGCCTGGACGCCGAAGCCGGCCTGAAGGCGGGAGACTCGATCGTCGTCCCGGCCAAGCCTGCCGACTAGGCGCTTGCCGCATCGACACGATAGACAAAAAAAGGAACCCTGCCGCCAGCGGCAGGGTTCCTTTTTGTCGTTCATGTCGACCTAAGCTTGCGCCGGCCTACAATCCCAGCTGATGGCCGCGCTCGAGGCGGCTGATCTGCTGCTCGCCCGTATCGGCCAGCTCGCGGAACTCCTCGATCGTGTCGCGCAGCTTCGGCAGCGCGTCCTGCTTGTAGGCGCTGATGGAGTCGAGCGCCGACAGCACGTCCGCGAACGCCTGCTTAAGCGTCTCCACCGAGACGCTCGATTCCAGCGCCTGCTTGTGGATCTCCGCTCCCTGCGTGTTCAGCAGACGGGACGTGCCGGCGATCAGATTGTTCGTCGTCTGGTTGAGCACCTCAATCTTTTTGAGCACGATCTTCTGATGGTACAGCGCGCCGGCGACCATGACCGCGATCTTCAGCGCGGAGACGGTGACGTTCTGCGCCCGATCGACGCCGCGCATCAGCTCCTTGTTGTTGCGCCGGACGACCTCGATCGCCATGATGCCCTGCTGGTTGACGACGAGCATCTGCTGCAAGTCCATCACCCGCTGCCGCATCGGGAAGAGCACCTCCTCCGAGATGAAGCGGATTTTGTCCGGGTCCTCGTTGCGGGCTTTCGCCGCCTCGATCTGCTTCTCGATCGATTCGTCCATGAGCAGGCCGAGCTGGATCTCCTTCTGCAGCCGCTTCGTCAGGTCGCGCAGCGCCGCCTGCTCGATCTCGAGCGTCGTATTGTCGTTCTTGAGCGTCGTCTTGCCCTTGCTCAGCGACTCCACGATATCGGCGATGACCGCATCGGCTTTCTCGAAGCGGAGGAAGTACGCGCGCAGCGGATTGAACAGCTTGCCGAGCAGGCCGGTCTTGGCGAAGTCGACCGCGCTCGGATCGAGATCCTTGAGCTGCGTGTGCAGCTCCGCCAGCCCTTTCGCCACCGGCCCGCCCTCGTCGCCGGCTTTGGAGAGGCTGCCGACCGTCACCTGCAGCAGCGCGTTTTTGCCCGACGACGTCTTCATCGTCGCCATGCCGAACTGCTCGATCGTCTGCAGGATCTCCTTGCGCTTCTCGAACGAGTCCAGATCCAGCTCCATGATCGCCGAGACGTTCGCCTCGGCCTGCGCCTGCAGCTGCTTCACTTCCTCCGGCACCGGCTTCACTTCCTGCTCGATGGCCGTCTTGATCGCTTCGGGACTCGGGACTTCCAGGGAAAATGCCATTCGTTCATCCTCCTCCAGGGGTATCGGCGCCGCGCGCCGCGATTACATCTGCACGTTGAACAGGTTTCCGATCTTGTACACGACATCGTCGGTATCGGCGTTGATGCTCGCCGCCTCGTTGATGCCGGAAATGCTCTCAAGCGCCTTGATGTTGGCGTTGTAGCCGATCGTATAGATCGGAATCTGGTACGCTTCGATCAGATCGCGGATGTCCTTGAGCGAGCTGCCCTTGTTCGTCTCGCCGTCGCTCAGCACGAAGATGAGCGGCCGCGCGTTCGGATCGGTCTGCTTGTAGTCCTCCAGCAGCTTGATCGCCGCCAGGATGCCGTCAAACGTCGCCGTTCCGCCGCTTGCCTGCAGGCTGTCGACCGCGCCGACGAACATCGACTGCTGGTTCGTATCGTACTTGGCGATCGGCAGCCGGATGCTGACGCGGTCGGAATACGAGACGAGCCCGATGCTGTTGTCCTTGCCGAGATACTTCTGGCCTTTGACCAGCGACTCCTTCAGCCGGTTGAGCGGCTCGCCCGCCATGCTGCCGGAGACGTCGGTGACGAACACGGCCGCGATCGGCTTCGCTTCGTTCTTCTTCTCCTTCCACAGCTTCTGCGCGGAGGCCAGCAGCGCGCCGTCGACGGCGGGCAGCTCCGGCTGGTAGCTGTCCAGACCATTAAAGCCTTTGTCGGACGCCGCCTTCTGCTGCTGGGCGCCGAGGGCGAACTCGGCGAACTTGCGGGCGATCTCCAGCTTCTCCGGGCCGATGTCGCCGAGCGCGTAGAGCGGGCTGTCGTGGCGGACGCCGAACGGCGTGAACACGTAGCCGCTTTTGAAGTCGTCCGCATTGACGAACGTCTGGTACTCCAGCACGAACGCGTCCAGCCGGCCCGACTTGGCCGCCTCCCGCATCTGGATCGTCGTCGAGGCGGTGAACGGCACGTTCGCCTGGAACTTCTGGAACCCTTGGACGGCCGTCTCGCTGAGCAGGTCGGAGCTGTCGAACGTATAGAGCGCGGTCAGCAGGAAGTTCAAGCCCGTCGAGCTGGCGAAAGGATCGGTATAGCCCATCGACAGCTTGTTCTCGGCGATCGCGTCGGTGACGGTCTTGACGTTGACCGCGCCGTAGTCGCCGACGATCTCGTCGTACTTGGCCTTGGCCATGACGATGCCGGGCACGTTGCCCGCCAGCCGCTTGGCGACCAGCTCCGTCTTGACGCCGCTTGCCTTGACCATCTCGCCCCACAGCTCGTTGGACGGCGTGAAGGCGTCCGGCACATGCTTGCCGCTGCGGATATAGTCGGCCGCCGTGCCGGAGGCGATGTTGCGGATCTGCACCGACGCCGGCTTGCCGCCGGCCTGGATGCCGGCCTTGTTGAACGCCTCGCCGACCTCCGTCAGCCAGCCGTCGACGCCGCTGCCCGATTTCTCGGTGGAGGAAAAGATCTCCAGGAACGTATCGGTCGTCGGCTCCACGGCGATCGGGAACTTCGAGATGTCCGGCAGCGAGGCCGCGACATCGACCGGATCGAGGTCGATCTGGCCCTTGACCGGCGCCTCGGTCGTCACGCCGAGCTTGCCGTACAGCTTGGCAAGCTTCGAGGCGGCGTCTTCGGCGCTCACCTGCTGATCGGTCTTGCCGAGATTGGAGGTGAACTGGATGCCATAGTAGACAAGCGCGAAGACGGCGAGGATGAGGACGATGGATACGAATGCAAAACGGCCTTTTCTCATGGCGGACGCCCCCTATGCGTAGTATTTGGTCGAGCGGATCAAGGCGTCCAGCTCCTGCATGCCCGGCAGCTCGTCGATCGTGCCGGGGTGCTGCTGGTCGAGGCGGGTCAGCTCGAGAAGCAGCTGGTTCAGCTTGAGCAGAATTTCTTCGTTGTGGCCAAGCGTCGCTTTCAGAAACTCATGCTGCTCGCGGATCAGCTCGAGCCGGCGCTGCTGCAGGTCGCGGGAGAGCGAGCGGCTGCCGGACTTCAGCTCCGCCTCCGTCTGCTCGTAGAGGGCGAGCCGGTTGAGCACCGCGCGCAGGTTGCGGCGGAACAGCTCCTCCACTTCCAGGATGACGCCGCTGAACTTGCGGTAGCTCAGCTCTTCGGGCTCGAACCGCTGCGCGAGCAGCCGATGAAGCGACTGCTTCCGCTTCTCCATCCGGTCCAGCTGCTCCAGCGCCAGCTCCAGCTCGGCCGCGACCGTGCGGACGCGGCGGAACGCGCCAAGCGCGGCGGCGTAATGCTCGGCCGTCTCGAGCTTGGCGGGAGCGGCAGGCGCAGGCGGACGTTGAAGCAAGGCATAGGCGCCGTATAGAAGCGCGAGTCCGCTGGCGGCGAGAACGGCCGCTCCGAGGGCGGAGGAGAAGGCGGAGCCTCCGAAGCGGACGTTCATCAAGCCGGGAGAAAAGACCGCGACGTTGGCGGCGGCCACGCCGAGGGTGAGGGCGAATGCCCGGGCGAGCTTGGTTGCGGCCAATGGTTCGACCTCCTGCCTGCAAGGAATTAGGATCGTTTACTACTAAGCGATAAGGTTTCTTTTCCTACGGCGCATCCAGCGGAATGGTTGCAAAGGAATCGAA
This sequence comes from Paenibacillus sp. FSL W8-1187, assembly GCF_037965485.1. Lineage (NCBI taxonomy): Bacteria > Bacillati > Bacillota > Bacilli > Caryophanales > Paenibacillaceae > Paenibacillus > Paenibacillus sp. FSL W8-1187. Next base: position 2,814,978 of record NZ_CP150181.1, on the reverse strand, counting down.
TTCCTGTACAAGCTCCGTCTCCCAAAACGGATGCTTGGCGCCAATTCATGAAAATTATACCATAGCTCCGTCTGCCTGGATGCAGAAAAGTCCCGTCCGCATAGGGCGGACGGGACTTGCGGACGAACTCAATCGGCGATCACGATGATCAGGGCGGCCACGCTGGCGACGGCGGTGACGATATAAAGCAAGGAGAGCCGCGCCCAGCGGCCGCCGTGCTTGCGGTCGTAGTCCGGATCGGCCTGCCGGTTCTCGCGGGAGAAGCCGACGGCAAGCGTAGCGCCGATTGCGGTCAGGATGACCAGAGCGACCAGAATGTAAGGCAGCATGGAATTCCCCCTCGTGGAAGCGTTTCTATGCCCTCAGTATAGCAGATCGAGACGCCGGAAAGACCGCCTGGCTGTGAAGGCTTCGCGAACAAAGCCGGCTTGCCGGCAGGCCGGTCCGACCGGCTGCAAAGACCGGCTTCGGTTGGCCGGCTCGACCGGCCGCAAAAGCCGGTTTTCTTCAGGCCGGCGCGGGCGGCCGCCAAGACCGGCTTCGGGTGGACGGCGCGACCGGCCGCAAGCCGAAAAAAAGCCGCCCGTAGGGGCGGCTGCGGCTTCAGCGGCTGTAGTAATACTGCTTGATGTAATAGTGGGAGTCGCTCAGCCCCGTCTGCTTGCGGCAGTCGGGACAGATGAGCTCGCCGCGGGCGGGAGCGTTGCTCTCGCAGGAGAAGCACAGCTCCGGCGCCTCCGCAGAGGAAGCGTCTGGGTCGGCTTGGCGGATCGGGTCGGTTGTCATCGTGGATCGTCTCCTTGGTCAGTCGGATTGGTCCTGCAGATGCGGGTAGGCTCTCGTCGTCAAAAATTCAGGCAGCGTCTGCTCCAGCGTCATCTCGCGGAACAGGTCGGCCGCCAGCCGCAGCGACTCGAGCCGTCGCGGCGGCTCAAGCCCGGCCTCGAGCGGCTCCAGCTCCTCGGCCAGCCACCGCTCCAGCAGCTCCGGGGCGAGCCGCCTGCCGTCCGCCAGCTTCGCCTCCGGCAGATGAAGCCATTGCCACAGCTGAGCGCGGGAAATCTCGGCCGTCGCGGCATCCTCCATCAGGCCGCGGATCGGCACCGCTCCGATCCCGTCCAGCCAGGCGGCGACATACTGGATGCCGACCGACAGGTTGGCGCGCACGCCCTCCTCCGTGATCGCGCCTGCCGGAGCCTGCAGCAGCTCGGCCGCCGTCACGTCGCCGCCACCCGGCATCGCGCCGAGCTGGTTCGGCCCCGGCATAAACGCGTCGAATACGTCCCGCGCCACCGTCACGAGCGCCGGATGCGCCACCCAGGTGCCGTCGTGTCCGAGCCGCGCCTCGCGCTGCTTGTCGCGGCGGACCCGCTCCAGCGCCAGCTCGTTGGCCTTTGCGTCGTGCTTGACGGGGATGAACGCCGACATCCCCCCGATGCAGTGCGCGCCGCGCTTATGGCAGGTGCGGATGGCCAGCCGCGCGTAGGCGTCCATGAACGGCGACTCCATCGTCACCAGGCTGCGGTCCGGCAGGATCGCGTCCGGGTGGCGGCGCAGCTTTTTGATATACGAGAAGATATAGTCCCAGCGGCCGCAGTTGAGGCCGTCGACATGCTCTCTCAGCGCATGCAGGATCTCCTCCATCTCGAACGCCGCCGGCAGCGTCTCGATCAGCACCGTCGCCCGGAAGAAGCCGCGCGGCAGGCCGAGCCGCTCCTCCGCATGGACGAAGGCATGCGCCCAAAGCGCCGCTTCCTCCATGCTCTCCAGCTTGGGCAGGTACAGGTAGGCGCCTTCGCCTCTCTGCCGCAGCGCAGGCGCGTTATGCCAGGCGAACAGGCCGAAGTCGAACAGGCTCGCCGAGATCGGCCGGCCGCCGAGACGCGCATGCTTCTCCTCCATATGCCAGCCGCGCGGCCGCATTTTCAGCACGGCCGGCCGCTCCGCCAGCTCCAGCCGCCTGCCGTCCGGCGTCTCGTGGCACAGCGTGCGCGCCAGCGCGTCCCGGATGTTGCGCTGGCCGCCGACGACGTTGCGCCAGGTCGGGGCGTTCGCGTCCTCCAGGTCGCACATGAACACGCTCGCGCCGGAGTTGAGCGCATAGAGGACCATCTTGCGGTCGCCCGCCGGGCCGGCGATCTCTACGCGCCGGTCCTGCAGCGCCGGAGGCGGCGGAGAGATCCTCCACGAGCCGGAGCGGATCGGCGCCGTATCGGCGCGAAAATCCGGCTTCGCCCCGCGGTCGAACGCCTCCTGCTTGCGCGCCCGCTCCTCGAGCAGCGCGCGGCGCCGGTCTCCGAACCGCTGCTCCAGCTCGCCGACAAAAGCAAGCGCTTCGGCCGTCAGCATCGCCTGCAGCTCCGGCTTCAGCGGCGGGGCGGCCAGCTGCAGCCGGTTGTCGATCTCCCTCATGCTCCCGCCTCCTCGCTGGCTGCCGCCGCGAACTGCGCCGCCTCGGTCGATCCGGCGAGGGCGGCGGTGCTCGCCGTCCCGCCGCTCACGACGCCCATCACCTCGTCGAAATAGCCGGTGCCGACCTCTCGCTGATGGCGCGTCGCCTCGTAGCCCGCCGGCTCGGCGGCGAATTCGGCCTGCTGCAGCTCGGAGTAGGCGGCCATGCCGCGCTCCCGGTAGTCTCTCGCCAGCGTGAACATGCTGTAATTGAGCGCATGGAAGCCCGCGAGCGTGACGAACTGGAACTTGTAGCCGAGCCGTCCGAGCTCCTGCTGGAAGCGCGCGATTTCCTCGTCGCTCAGCTTCTTCTTCCAGTTGAAGGACGGCGAGCAGTTGTAGGCGAGCGGCTTGTCGGGATGCATCTCGTGGATCGCTTCCGCAAAGCGGCGCGCCTCCTCCAGATCCGGCTCCGACGTCTCGCACCAGACGAGGTCGGCATACGGCGCGTAGGCGAGGCCGCGCGCGATCGCCTGCTCGATGCCCGGCCGCACTTCATGGAATCCTTCCGGCGTGCGGACGCCGGTGCGGAACGGATCGTCGGCCGGATCCGCGTCGCTCGTCAAGAGCCGGGCGGCGTGGGCGTCGGTGCGGGCGATCAGCACCGTGTCGACGCCGAGCACGTCGGCCGCCAGCCGGGCGGAGACGAGATGGCGCACCGCCTGCTGCGTCGGCAGCAGCACCTTGCCGCCGAGATGGCCGCATTTCTTTTCCGAGGAGAGCTGATCCTCCAGATGCACGCCCGACGCGCCGGCCTCGATCATCGCCTTCATCAGCTCGAACACGTTCAGCGCGCCGCCGAAGCCGGCCTCGGCGTCGGCGACGATCGGCAGCAGGAAGTCGATGTCGTCGCGGCCTTCGGCATGCTGGATCTGATCCGCTCGCTGCAGCGCCTGATTGATCCGCTTCACGACGCTCGGCACGCTGTTGGACGGGTACAGGCTCTGATCGGGGTACATCTGTCCGGACAGATTGGCGTCGGCGGCGACTTGCCAGCCGCTCAGGTAGATCGCCTTGAGCCCCGCCTTCGCCTGCTGCACCGCCTGGTTGCCGGTCAAGGCGCCGAGCGCCGGCACATACGGCTCGCTCTGCAGCAGCTCCCACAGCCGGGCGGCGCCGCGCGCGGCCAGCGTATGCTCGACGAGCACAGAGCCGCGCAGCCTCAGCACGTCGTCGGGGCCGTACGGCCGCTGCACCCCCCGATAGCGGGGCGAGCTCCAGCGCTCCAGCAGCCGCTCCCTCTCCTGCTCGATCGTTCGGCTCGGTCCGCTCATGTCCACGCGCCTCCTTCCTCCAGCTCCAGCACGCCGGAGCCCTCGCAGCGCGGGCAGCGCTCGTACGCGCCTTCGGCTGCCGCCTCCGGGCGTCGCCACGCAGATCCTCGCGCCTCAGATCCTCGCGCCTCAGGACCTCGCAGCCGAGGACCTCGCGCCCCTGAGGCGTCCCAGCCTCCTTCGAGCAGCTGGAATTCCAGCTCTCCATGACCTTCGCAATGCGGACAATCCATCCGAGCCATCTCCAATCTGTATGAGTTTGTTTCATGTTCTTGTGGCTATTATATAACAGCAATCAAGAAATGTTCAATACTGTTTTAGACTATTTTTATGTTGTTATAGTACAGTTTGGAGAATGCGTCTTCGCGACTGTTCTTGCTGCCCAGACTTAGCCTCTGCGCGGCACGAGAGAGGGTCGCTGCGAAACGCCCCTGCTCGTTGAATAGGGCCGTCTGAGGCTCATGGAAGGGGAGGACGCCAGCTGCCGCAGGGACGTTTAAAAAGAAAAAACGAGACGAAGCCGCTGCATCGCAGCTTCGTCTCGTTCTCTTAATTGGCGATTCAAGTTGGAATCGTACAAGCTATGGTCCGCAGCGGCGCGGCTCTCTGACGGCATGACGGGATGCTGCCATGCCTCTGCCGCGTCAAGCCGCCTCACGGCTCCATCAGCCTCGCCGTCAGCATCGACTGGGCGACCTTGCGCCCGTCGGCATATACCTGGATCTCGATCTTGCAGAACTTGCGGCTCAGCTCGATCAGCTCCGGGTACAGGCGGAGCGTCTGGTCGATCTCCACCGGCGCGAGGTAGTAGACCGACTGGCTGTCGGCGATCAGGTTGCCGCGCCGATGATCGCGCAGCGCCCGCGCCGCGGCATGATGGACGAGCCCGGCGAGCACGCCTTCCGACAAGTGCCCCATCGGGCTGCTGAACAGCGCTTCGGCCGGCCCTTCGTAATAAAGGCGTCCGTCCGCTTCCTGCCCGGAGACGAAGCGGCGGCGGATCTGGTCCTCCAGCGTCTCGCCGTTCTGCGGCTGATGCTGGATCTGCTGCATCGCCTGCAGCACGTCCTTGCGGCTGATGACGCCGCTCAGCCTCCCTTCCGCATCGACGACCGGCAGCAGCTCGATCGACTCTGCGACCATGCGGTGCCCCGCCGTCGCGACCGACGTCTGCGGCGTGCATGTCTTCGGCTGAGGCGTCATCCGCTCGGCGATCGGCTCGGCGGGCGAAGCGCCGATGAGATCCTTCGTCGTCACCATGCCAACCGGGCGCCGCTCGCGGTCGACGACCGGGAAGCGGTTGTGGTTCGTCTGCTCGATGACGGCCATCGCGTCGGCGACGGTCGCTTCTTCCGGCAGCGACGCGACGGGCTCGTCCGCATTCATGATGTCCGCGACGAGCACGATCTGCTTTTTGATCAGCCGGTCGTAGATCGCGCGGTTGATGAGCGCGGCGACCGTGAACGTATCGTACGCGCTGCTCAGGATCGGCAGCTCCAGCCGGTCGGCGAGCGCGACGGCTTCCGGCGTCGCGCCGAAGCCGCCCGTCACGAGCACCCCGGCTCCGAGCGAGAGTGCGCTCAAATGCGCCTTTTCGCGATTGCCGACGATGAGCAGGTTGTCCGGCTCGATATAGCCCATCATCGCCTCGAGCTGCATCGCGCCGATGACGAACTTGCTGAGCGGCTTGCCGAGGCCCGCCTCGCCGCCGAGCACCTGGCCGTCGACGATCGCGACGATCTCTCCGAACGTCAGCCGGTCGATCTTCTCGCGCTTGCTGCTGTCGACGCGCACCGTGCCGGTCCGCAGCTTCGTGCTGACGATGCCGCGCGCCTCGGCGTCCTTGATCGCCCGATAGGCGGTGCCCTCGCTGACGTCCATCGCCTGGGCGATCTTCCGCACCGAGACGCGCGCGCCGACCTCCAGCTTTTCCATATAGGCGATCAGCTGCTCATGCTTGGTGGAAAAATCCGCTTCTGCCATGCCCGCTTCCCTCCGCATCGTTGGTGCTGCTCACGGCTGCCCGCCGCCGGGTCCGAGCTTTTTCGCTTCCGACGGCGTCATGCCGTTGTACCGCTTGAACAGCTTGGTGAAATAGTTCGCGTTGCCGCAGCCGACGCGCTCCGCCGCCTCGGCGACGCTGCAGTCCTCCTGGCGAAGCAGCCGCATCGCCTCCTGCATGCGCACCTGGTTCACATAGTCGATGTACGTGCTGCCCGTCAGCTTCTTGAACACTTTGCAAAAATGGAACGGATCCATCCGCACGCGCGCCGCCGCGTCCTCGATCGTATGCTTGTCCGCGCAGCTCGCCTCCACATGGCGGAGCAGCTGCTTGAAGCGCTCCTGCCGCAGCTGCGCCTCTCGCGGCCTCGCCGGCGCGGGAGCGGGCTGCGCGGCCGCCGCGCGCGCCAGCAGCAGCAGCAGGCCGGTCCGCGCTAGCAGCCGCCCGCCCGCCGTGCCGGCGGCGATGTCGGCGATGACGCGCTCCGCGAGCTCCGTCTCCCCGCTCGCGCCGAGCGGGTGAAGCCGCCCTTGGCCGTCCAGATAAGGCTGGAGCAGCTCCGCATAGCCGGGATCGCCGCTCCAGTCGCGCAGCAGCGCGCCGCTGAACACGACCGATACGTATTCGGCCGCTCCGCCGAAGCGGCTGTAGCCGGCATGCAGGTCGCCCGCCTGCACGAGCAGCACGGTTCCCGGCTCCGCCTCGAACGGCTCGCTGTTCAGATGGAAGACCGCCTTGCCCCGCCGCATGGCGATCAGCTCGAAATGCTCATGCCAATGCAGGAACAAAATATTCTGTCCCGGAGCCGTATCCTCGGCACGGTTGACGTAGACCTTGGCCGGAAACAGCGGATCGAGCGGATTGCGCTCCCGCAGCCGGATTCCATCCTTCATGCGATGCACCGCCAAGATAAGAGTGGTATTCCCCAAGATCGGCTAGAGCCGCGCCGATTGACAGCGCTTATACTAAGCCTGATTGAGTTCATCATAAACCAACATCGGCACGGTCAGCAAGGCAGATCGTTCTCGGTCCGCTGCTGCCCTGGCCGACAACCGGATTCCCTAGAGGAGGCTCTCATCCCCATGAACCGAACCTTATCTTCCCCGCGCCGCCGGATCGTCGTCGCCGGCTGCGGCGGCATGGCCCATACCTGGGTCGAGTATGCTTTGACCCGCGACGACGCCGACATCGTCGGCCTTGTCGACGTCCGCCTCGAGGCGGCAGAGGGCATGCGGGACAAGCACGGCCTGAGCTGCGGCGTCTACACGGACCTGGAGCAGGCGATTGCGGAAAGCGGCGCCGATCTCGTCTTCGACGTGACCATTCCGGCGAGCCATCATGTCATCAGCCAGACGGCGATGCGGCTCGGCTGCGACGTCTTCACCGAAAAGCCGCTGGCCGAAAGCTGGGAAGCCTGCCTCGACGTCGTCCGGACCGCCTCCGAGACGGGCCGCATGCATGCCGTCATGCAGAACCGGCGCTTCGACCCGCGCATCCGCGCCTTCCGCAAGCTGATCGCCGGCGGCGCGATCGGCACGCCGGGCTTCGCCGGAGCGGACTTTTTCATCGGCGCCCACTTCGGCGGCTTCCGCGACCTGATGGACAGCCCGCTCATCCTCGACATGGCGATCCATACGTTCGACCAGGCGCGGCTGCTGCTCGGCGCCGATCCCGTGTCCGTCTACTGCCAGGAGTTCAACCCGCCCGGCTCCTGGTACAAGGGCGCGGCTTCGGCGCTGTGCATCTTCGAGATGTCGGACGGCAGCGTATTCAGCTACCGGGGCTCCTGGTGCTCGGAAGGAGCTCCGACCTCCTGGGAAGCCCAGTGGCGCGTCATCGGCTCGACCGGAACGGCGCTCTGGGACGGCGAAGGCTCGCCTTACGCGGAAGTCGTCGATCCCGCCGGCCAGGAGCAGGCGTTCATCCGCAGCTCGCAGCGCATCGACACGTCTCCTGACGAGGCGGGCGAGCCGTGGCATCACCGCTGCATCGCCGAGATGTTCGACGCGCTGCATGGCGGCCGTCCCTCGGAGACGGACTGCCGCGACAACCTGCTCAGCATGGCGATGGTGTTCGGCGCGATCCGCAGCTCCGCCGAAGGCCGCAAGGTGGCCATCTCCGAGCTGCTGCCGAGCGGATCGCTCGGTTGACAAGCGCTTCAACGACAGACAGGTCCGGCCTCAGCCGAACCTGTCTTTTTAATTCGCCTCATCTACTTTCCCGTTCCTGTCTCTTCGCACTCTTCCTTTGAACACGAAAACGTCCTCCTCGACAGAGCGGAAACCGCTATAACCGAAGTCTCCCCCCGGCACGCCCATTACGCCTTTCCGGTTTTTCGCTGTCATGCCCCGTCCATCCGGCAAGCCTTGGCCCGCTCAGCGAGGACGGCCCTCCCGCAGCTCCGGCAGCTTGGCGGACATGCGCTCCATCGCCGTCTTCATCTGCGCGTTGTCGATATGCGTGTAGATCTGCGTCGTCTCGATGCTCGCATGGCCGAGCAGCTCCTGCAGCGTGCGGATGTCCGTGCCGCTGCGGATCTGCATCGTCGCGAAGCTGTGGCGCAGCTTGTGGCTCGACAGCTTCTTCATCGCCAGCTCCGGCCGCTCGCCCTGCAGCCGCTCCAGCGTGCGGTCCGCGATCGTCTGGATCATGCGGACCGACAGGCGGCGTCCGAGCTGGCTGACGAACATCGGCTGCTCCTTGCCTTGCCGCATCCGGCCGCGGCTGTCGTCCTCCAGGCGCCGCAGCAGCCGGGCGAGACTGTCCGGCAGCGGCAGATAGCGCCATTTCCGTCCTTTGCCGAGCACCGACAGCGTCCCGTCCGGCTTGAGATCGAACGAGTTGAGCCGATGGATCTCCCCGACCCGCAGTCCGGCGTACGCCATGAGCAGCAGGATCGACAGATTCCGTTCCTGGTGCTTGCCTCCGACATGCCCGAACAGCTCCTGCAGCTGCTCCTCGTCCAAATAGACCGGCATGCGGTTTTTCTGCTGGCGCGACTTGGGCGTGAGCGCGGCCGGATTGGCCTGCAGCCGGTCCATCTCGTTGAGCGCCCGATAGAACGCCCGCAGGGAGCTCAGCTTGCGGTTGCGCGCCTCGTCTCCCGCTCCCCGCTCGCGGCTCGCGGACAGATAGCGCATGATGTCCAGCTTGCCGCTGCGCTCGAGCGCTTCGGGATACAAGGACGCGAGATAGAGACGCACGTCGGCGACATACGCCCGTTCCGTCGACAGCGTCATGCCCTGGTTCTTCATCCAGATGCGGAACAGCTCCAGCTCCTCGCCATAGGCCTCTTGCAGCTCATGCACCGTCACGGACAACCTTCCCCACTCCTTCTCGTTCCTGCTAAAAGTCTCTTAAAATCGAAGTTGCGTAAAATATGTATTTCACGCAACTTTTGAGCCGGGAAAAACGGCATTCCTGAGCTCAGGAATGCCGGACATGCTCGAGCGTCTGTCGGAACACTTGTTCGACGTGATCGTCGTCGAGCGAATAGTACACCGTCTTGCCTTCCTTGCGGCGCTTCACGATCCGCATGTTGCGCAAATAGCGCAGCTGATGGGAGACGGCGGATTGGTTCATTCCGAGCAGCACGGTCAGATCATGCACGCACAGCTCGCTGTGCATGAGCGCGTCGACGAGCTTGACCCTTGTCGGATCGCTCAGCGCCTTGAGCCAGTCGGCCAGCTGCAGCGCGGAGCGGTCGTCGAGCATCGCCGCCTTGACCGCGCTTAGATCGCGGGGCTGCTCGGGCGCCGCGTGCTCGCCCTCCAGCTCGGACGGCTCGTCCTCGCGCCAAGCGGCCTCCTCCACCTCGGCCCCTGCCTGGCTTTTCGCATCCGTATTCATCCGCCTCTGCCTCCGATCCGTATCCATTGACCTTCATTATACCAATCGCCGGCATTAAACGGAAGTTTTACGGACATCATTAATTTTTAGGGATAATTGTCCCAATCGGTTGACCATTCCAGCAAACAATCATATCATATGAGCAAGTATTCATGCGTATGGTCAAGGAAGGAAGATGCCCCTTGCTGGAATATCGGGTAAAAGGACTCAGCTGCGGCAACTGCGCCGCCGATCTGGAGCGGCAGATCCGCAAGCTTCCTCATGGCGATACGGCCGCGCTTCATTTTTCATCCGCGCGCCTCGTCATGGATGAACGCGTGCCTATGGACAAGGTGCGCAAAATACTGAAGACCGACGGCGCTTCGATCCTCGCGGAACGATCGGCTTCGGCCGTTCCAGAAGAAGCCCCCGCCTCCTGCTGCGGGGCGGGACACTCTCATGAGCATGGCCACGATGCAGATGCCCACGATGGGGTCCATGATGATGACAGCAATGATGCACATGGCCACGCTCACGGGCACGGTCACGCTGGAGTCCATCATGATGTTGACAGCAGGCACGAACATAGCCACGGCCAAGCGGACCTTCGCAAGCATGTCGCCCAAGCGCAGGAGCAAGACCAGGCAAGCGCTCCTGGACACGCGCACGGTCATGATCATGACCACGATCACGACCATGCCTCCGGTCGCGGCATCTACGCGCAGCTCGGCATCAGCCTCGCGCTGCTGCTGGCCGCCGTCCTGCTCGGCGACCGCGTGCCGTCCGCCGTCTCCATCCCGCTCTATCTCGGCGCGATCGCGCTCAGCGGCTGGCGGACGTTCTGGAAAGGGCTGCGCAATCTGGCGAGCCTCCGCTTCACGATCGACACGCTCATGACCGTCGCGCTCATCGGCGCCGTCGCCATCGAGGAGTGGAAGGAAGCAGCGCTCGTCGCGATCCTGTTCGGCGTCAACGAGCTGCTCGAAGGGCTCGGCATGAACCGCGCCCGCGAGTCGATGGACCGCCTGCTCGAAGCGGCGCCGAAGGAAGCGATGCTGCTGGAGGACGGCGCGACGCGGCGTATTCCCGTGTCCCGCCTGTCCGCCGGCCAGACGGTGCTGGTCGCCGCAGGCTCGCAAATCCCTTCCGACGGCGTCATCGTCACCGGCAGCAGCTCCGTCAACGAAGCCGCCATCACCGGCGAGCCGATCCCGGTCGACAAGAAGCCCGGCGACGCCGTATTCGGCGGCAGCCTCAACCAGGAGGGCAGCCTGACGGTCCGGATCGAAAAATCGTACTCGGAGTCCTCCCTGGCGAAAATTCTCCAGCTCGTCCAGGAGGCGCAGGAGTCCAAGACGCCGACCGAGCTGTTCATCAACCGCTTTTCCCGCTACTATACGCCGGCGATCATGATCATCGCCGTGCTGGTCATGCTCGTCCCGCCGCTGCTGCTCGGCGGCGAGTGGCGCCACTGGCTGTACGAAGGACTCGCCGTGCTCATCGTCGGCTGCCCGTGTGCGCTCATCCTCTCCTCGCCGGTCGCGATCCTCGCCGGCATTACGCGCCTCGCGCGGGAAGGCATCCTGGTCAAAGGCGGCGCCCATCTCGAGCAGCTCGGCCGCATCCGCATCATCGCCTTTGACAAGACCGGCACGCTGACGAAGGGGCATCCGCATGTGGCCGAGGCGGCGAGCTGGGACGACCGCTTCCTCCCGGTCGCGGCCGCGATGGAAAGCGGCTCCGCCCATCCGCTCGCCAAGGCGGTGCTCGCCTACATCGAGGAGCGCGGCATCGCCTACGAGACGGCGGAAACGACGGCCGTACCCGGCAAAGGGCTCGCTGCCGCGTTCGGCGGCACGAAGTACTCGCTCGGCAGCCCCGCTGCGCTGGAGGAGCTCGGCATCCTCCCGCATGCGGAGGCGGCCGAGGCGCTCCGAGCGTATCGCGAGCAGGGCTTGACGCTCGTCGCGCTGGCGGACGAGAGCCGGATGCTCGGCCTGTTCGGCATCTCCGACGAGCTGCGGCCGGAGACGCCCGGCGTCGTCCGCGAGCTGCGCCGCGCCGGCATCGCCCGCACCGTCATGCTGACCGGCGACCATGAAGCCGCCGCCCGCCGCATGGCCGCGGCAGCCGGCGTCGACGAGACGGCAGCCGGACTGCTGCCCGCGGACAAGGTCGAGCGCGTCAACCGGCTCAAAGCCGCAGGCAAGGTCGCGATGATCGGCGACGGCATCAACGATGCGCCGGCGCTCGCGGCCTCCGATCTCGGCATCGCCATGGGCAAAGGCACGGACAGCGCGATCGAGACGGCCGATCTCGTGCTCATGCAGGATCATCTCGGCAAGCTGCCCGAGGCGATCCGCACCGCCAAGCGCACGAACCGGATCATCCGCTTCAATCTTGCGGTCGCGCTCGGCCTCAAGCTCGTCGCCCTGCTGCTGACGATCCCGGGCTGGCTCACGCTCTGGATCGCCATCCTGTCGGATATGGGCGCGACGATCTTCGTCTCGCTCGTCAGCCTGCTGCTGCTCGTCCCTTCCCGCCGCTCGGCGGAAGAGCCGGCGTCTGCACCAGCCGTCGCGGAATGAGGATGGAATGAGCGCAGAAAATAAAAATCCTTCGGCCGCTTGAGGGCCGAAGGATTTTTTGATTTAACTGGTCGAGCGATGCATCAACCGATGCTCCATGGGGTGCATCAAGGAATGAACTGCTGCACGATCTTCGTCACGACGCCGTCCTTGACCGTCAGATGATACGGGAAGTCGGCGAGGTCGAGCACGTCGTTTTTGGCATACAGCTTGGCGAACTCGTCGAGGGCGATCGGCTCGTTCCACTGCGTCTCCAGCTCGGCCGGGTCTCCCGTGCGGTCGTACAGCTGCATGAGCACGGCCGCATCCGGCGAGATCTCGTACGTAGTCGCCGTCGTATCGTCGTTGACGATATAATAGCCGTCCGGCGCGCCGTCCAGGCCGCTGTCCGGCTCATGCTTCAGGAACTGCTCGTCGGCTTCCTTGCCTTCGTACCATTCGATCGGATCGACCGTTATGTACCATTTGCCTTCTTTATGGGTGATGGATTCGATATAGTCGGTTTGGGTGTCGGCCGTCTTCTGCACCGGCTGATAGTCTCCGCCTACGGCATTGGCCGTGGAGATGAAATAGAACAGGATCGAGGCGGTGGCGAGAATGCTGATGAGACTTTTTTTCATGTGGCTCGTCTCCCTTTCGCAAAGCTAGGACTTGTGACAAGAGCTTGACGTTCATTACCCTTGCTCGCAAGGGGTGAATCAGCTGTTGGTACCATTATAAACGGGCCGGCTGCGAGATAAGTTGCAACAAAGTTACAAAACCAGTTACGCTAGTCTACGAAGCCCGATTGACAGCCAAAAAGGAGAATGCCCGCATGAGCCGCAGATGGCTTGCCCTCGTATCCGTCATCGTGATCTACGCCGCCCTGATCTATTATATCGGGTGGAATCTCTCGCTATTCCTCGCCAGCCAAGGCTTGTCGCCGGGAATCGGCATGTGGACGGCCGTCGTGCTCGCGTCCGTCTCGTACTTCCTCGCGATGGCGCTCGTCCGCTTCTGGGGAGCGCTGCCGGCGCGCTTGTTCAAAGCCGCCGCCTCCTACTCCATCGCCGCGCTGGAATACCTCATCCTGCTGCTGCCGCTCGCCGATCTCGGCTGGCTCGCCGCCCGCGCTGCAGGCGTCTCGTTCGACGCTTATGCCGGCGCCGCCGGCTGGACCGTGCTGCTGCTCCTGCTCGTCCTGCTCGCCTGGGGCACGCGCAACGCGTTCAGCCCGATCGTGCGGCGCCACAGCGTGCAGGTGGACAAGCCGATGGCGGATCGGGACAGCGTGACGCTGCTCGTCGCGTCCGACATCCATCTCGGCGACATCGTCGGCAAGCGCCATCTGAGGAAGCTTGTCCGCATCAGCCAGGAGCTGCGGCCGGACTTGATCCTGCTGCCGGGCGACGTGCTCGACGACAGCGTCAAGCCTTTCCTCCATCTGCGCATGGCGGAGGTCATCTCGCAGCTGAAGGCGCCGCTCGGCACGTACGCGGTGCTCGGCAACCACGAATATTATGGCGGAGACATCCCCGCCTACGTCGGGGCGATGAAGCAGGCGGGCATTCCGGTGCTGCAGGACGAATGGATCGATGCGGGAGGCATCGTCATCGCCGGCCGCAAGGACCGCACCGCCGAGTCGCTCCCCGGCGCAGGCCGGCTGCCGACAGCCGAGCTGCTGCGCGATATCGACTCCTCGGCGCCGATCGTGCTGCTGGACCATCAGCCGTACGGCTTCGCCGAAGCGGCCGCGGCCGGCGCGGACGTCCTGCTGTGCGGCCATACGCATCGCGGCCAGTTCGCCCCCAACCATCTCGTCACGCGCCGCCTGTTCGAGCTCGATTGGGGCTACATGCGCAAGTCGCTCACGCATGTGTTCGTCTCCTCCGGCTTCGGCAGCTGGGGACCGCCGGTCCGGCTGTTCAGCCGCAGCGAGGCGCTGCTCATTACGTTGACGTTCCGTTCATCCTGATCGATCATCTTGGTTTGGTCTGACCGCCCGGTTTTACCGAGCGGTTTTTTAAATGCCGTTAAAGGTTTACATAACTATCCTTAGAAAGTAAGCATGCCGCACGGAAGCTTGTCGGGGGAAACGGCAGTTGCTACAATACGGAGGAAAAGATTGGAGGAGCCGCTCATGAACATCTTGAAGGTGAAGGACCGCATGGAGCTGGATCGGCGCGTTCCCTCCATGCCGTGGTATATCGAGAAATTCATCAACTACAAGCTGCCCGACCTCTCCCCCTCCTCGCTGCTCGAATACGTGCGGGACTATGAGGCCTTCCTCGGCTGGCTGATCGCCGAAGGCTTGGCGGAAGGCCCCGCCCTGTCCGATGTAAAGCTCGAGGAGCTCGAGAAGCTGCGCATGGACAGCATCGACGGCTACCGCATGTTCCTGGCGTCCAAGCCGCTGCACGCCAACAGCCGCACGACCGTCTCGCGCAAGCTCAGCTCCCTCCGCTCGCTCTTTCATTATTTGAGCCAGATCGCCGAGGACGAGGACTTCTATCCGCTGCTCAAGCGCAACGTGATGGCCAAGGTCGCGATCAAGCGCACGCATAAGCCCAAGGATACGGCCGCCAAGCTCGAGGGCAAGCTGCTGCAGGAGGAGGAGCTCGACGAATTCCTCCGCTTCGTCAAGTCCGAGTACGGCCAGGATCCCGCGCTCAGCAAGCAGGCGCTGCACGCCTTCGAGAAAAATTCGACGCGCGACTGCTGCATCGTCAGCCTCATCCTCCACTCCGGCCTGCGCGTCTCCGAGGTCGTCAACCTGAACGTCGACGATCTTGATCTCAAAAAAAAGCTCGTCTATGCGTACCGCAAGGGCAGCAACGACGATACGTTCAAGACGCCGGTCTATTTCCGCCAGCAGGCGGTGGAGGACCTGCAGGCCTACCTGCAGCTGCGGGACAGCCGCTACGCCGCTCCCCGCAAGGAGAAGGCGCTGTTCCTCGCCGTCGCCAACGGCAAGACGGAAGGCTCGCGCATGACAAAAAGGGCCATCCAGGAGATGGTCCTCAAGTACGCCAAGCGGTTCGGCAAGCCGTATCTGTCCGTGCACAAGCTGCGGCATTCGTTCGCGACGGATTATTATTTGCGCAACGACCTGTACAAGACGCAGGAGCAGCTCGGTCACGCTTCGCCGGACACGACCCAGATCTATGCCCATCTGACGGACAAGACGATGCAGGAAGCGATCGACCGCGAACGGAACCGGGAAGGCTAGCCTCCCGGTCCCGCCGGATTCGCGGCGAAGCCGCAGCCTGGCGGTCGAACAGCTGCGCCAAAGCCGCAGTTCCTAGCGGTCTAGCAGCTGCGCTGAAGCCGCAGTTCCTAGTGGTCGAACAGCTGAGGCTGCGCGCCTTCTTCGACCGCGTAGTCGAAGTCCTCGATGTCGAATACCTGCACCGGCACCTCCGCCTCGATCAGCCGATCCTGGAACTCGTATTGATCCGACAGGATCGGAATATCGAACTTGGAGGCCGTCAGCAGCAGCTCTGTCTCCACCGGATCGAAATATTCTCCATAATGCGCATTGTCCACCGCGTTCACGACCGTAAACTGGATGCGGTCGTTCAGGATGAGCGGAGAGCTCTCCCTCCACGGCACCGTCAAAGCGCGCTCGATCTTCTTGCGGTTGAGCGAATCCTCGAAAAATAGGATCAGCTCGCCGATCTTGCCCCGCACGAAAGCGTCCTCGGTCGGATCGTCCATGACGGGCTCCGGGCTGTCCTTCATCTCGTATAGCTCCAGAACCGTGGAGTAAGGCAGCACGAAGTCAACCGGCAGGCTCGGAACGAGCAGCTGTCCATAAGTCGCCACCATGACCGCTTCAATCACAAATCTCCGCTGCATTCCAGATCCCCCTCTATAAGCCACATAACCGTGTTAGTGAATCCATTATACATGAAATCCCCTCTGCGCCATAGAGAAAGCCTGCGGTTGCCTCCAAAATCAGGCGAAGGTACAATAGCTAGTACAGCAGGCGCCGGCAAGGCGTCCGAACGGAGGTTGAAGGTACGTTGCAGCAGGAACAAGTCATCATCATCGGCGCCGGACCATGCGGCCTGGCCGCGGCTCTCGAGCTGCGAGCCCGCGGCATCGACGCGCTCATCATCGAAAAAGAGAATCTCGTCCACTCCATTTCCCAGTACCCGACCTACCTGAGCTTCTTCAGCTCCCCGGAGCTGCTGGAGATCGGCGGCGTGCCGTTCACGACCGCGCAGGAGAAGCCGACGCGGCTGGAGGCGCTCAACTACTACCGCACCGTCGCGCTGCGCGGCGGCGTCCGCGTCCACGCCTACGAGAAGGTCGAGTCCGTCGTGCCGCAGCCGGACGGCTTCGCGCTGAGCACGCGGACGAGGCATGGCGAGGAGCGGGCCTACCGCTGCGCGGCGGTCGTCGTCGCCACCGGCTACTTCGATCATCCGAACCGGATCGGCATTCCCGGCGAGGACTTGCCCAAGGTCAGCCACTTTTTCCGCGAAGCCCATCCGTATACCGGCATGGACGTCGCGATCATCGGCGGCAGCAACTCGGCCATCGACGCCGCGCTGGAGCTTGAGCGGGCCGGGGCCAAGGTGACGGTCGTCTACCGCAAGCCGGCTTATTCCCCATCGATCAAGCCGTGGGTGCTGCCCGTGTTCGAGAGCCTCGTCCGCAAAGAGCGAATCCGCATGCTGTTCCACTCCCGCGTCGTCGAGATCGCGCCCGCGAGCATCGTCGTGCAGAGCGAGGACGGCGAGCAGGCCAAGCTGCCGAACGATTTCGTGCTCGCGCTGACCGGCTTCCATCCGGATCGCGACTTCCTCCGCTCCATCGGCGTGGCAATCGAGCCGGAGGGCTATCCATACTTCGACTCCGACACGATGCAGACGAACGTGCCGGGCGTCTACCTCGCCGGCGTCGTCGCCTCTCGGCATGAAGCGAACGAGATCTTCATCGAGACGGGACGCTTCCACGGCGTCAAGATCGCCGATCATCTGCTCGCAAGAGCATGATCGAAGCCAATTCTGGACCGGTCCGCGCTCGCGGCCGGTCTTTTTCGGTTTCGGCCGTCTTTTAGTTAAGAGGATTAATGGTTTACATAATTCGACTTACAAAGGTAACGCCTCCGTAAAATGGCCCTTATCCAAAAGGGCCCTCTGAACCCGGCTTCGTCAAAGCGATTCGAGCCGGGAGGACAAGACCGTCCGCCAGCTGTCGGCCAGCTCCGGCACGACCAGCAGCTCGCGGATCGCCTGCGCGTCCTTCTTGGCCGTGTAGTAGATGCGGTTCGCCTCGGCGACGGTCATGCCGTGCGCGGGGCGATGCTCCAGCGACAGCTCCATGCCGGCTGCGGCCTCTCCTTCTTCGACGACGCGGAAATAATAGCCGGTCCGCCCGCTCTGCTGGACCCATAGCGTCAGCTGCGGCTCCTCATGCCTCAGCCCGAGCTTGAAGCAAGGCTGACGAGGCTGGCTGACCTCCAGCAGCGCCTGTCCGCAGCGATAGCGGTCGCCGATGACGACCGCTTCCTCATCCATCCCGCTCAGCGTCAGGTTCTCGCCGAAAGCTCCCCAGCCGAGCTGCCGCTCCAGCCGCTGCTCCCACTCCGGGTAATGATGTCCGGAATAGGCGCAGACTGCCTTGTCCGGCCCGCCGTGATGCTTGAGGTCGGCTTGTCCGTCCCCATCCGGCCCGGTCCTTCCGAGCCGCACCGCGCCTTCGCTCGGATATTTGAAGATGCCGGTCATGACCGTCTGGCTGCCGTGGCGGACAGCCGCCGGCAAGCCGACATTGACCGAAACGATCTTGCGCTCCTTATGCTCCACCTGCTTCCGCCTCCCTTTCCGGCCCATTATAAAAGAAGCGGGCGCCCTCCGGCAACCCGCCCCCTCTTCTCGACACCGAAAGCCGTCTTTGCGACAGGGCGTGTCGAAACTTTTTTAATCGTGTTGCATTCTGCGCTTCCCCGGGAAATAGTCAGGCCCAACATTTCCCGAGCCTATTGGGGATGGGAGCGCTCCAGCTGCAGCAGCTCCTGGCGGCTCGGCAGGCTGCGGCTGTCCGCCGCTCCTGCGGCGGCAAGCGGCCGTGAAGCGAGCAGCGCCGCCGCGAGCCAGACCAGCGCCGCGGCCAGGGCGGCCGGGCTGATGGCGGCCGCGGCCGCCGCGACAACGGCCAGGACGGCGGCCGCTGTCCAGCGCAGCAGCCCGCGCGCGGGCCCGGGCGACCAGAGCGGAGCCAGCGCCGGATGCTCCTGCCCCCGACGCAGCCGCAGCAGGCCGGAGAGCGGAAGCAGCAGCGCTCCATGATGCAGCATGACGCCGAGCGCGAGCAGGAAGGCCGTCTGCGCGCCGCCGGAAGCCGGCAGCAGCGCCGAGCCTGCGGCAAGCGCCGCTGCCGCCAGGACGGCCAGCATGGCGGCTCCGTCGTAGGTGCGCCGCTTGACGGCAACCCGCGCGAGCCGGGCCAGGGCGGGATGGCTGCTGTCGCGGGCGAGCGCGCCGGCAAGCCTCGTCGAGGCGAACAGCAGCGAGAGCGAGCCGCCCAGCAGGCTGACCGCGACCAGCGCGTCAAGCGCCAGCACCGCGCCCGGCGAGCTCGCAATGGCCGAGCTGACGGGGTGGAGCCACGCGCCGGCTGCGCCGCCGAGCGGCCGGGACGCGGCGTACATGGCGGCCAGCGCCAGCAGCACGTAGCCGCCCGTGTATAGATAAGCCGCCGACTGGAACTGTCCCCAGGGCAGGCGCATCCGCGGCTCCACCGTCTCCTCGGCCGCGGCTTCCGCCGCTCCGCCGGACAGGAACAGCCTCCACAGCAGCAGCGCGCCGAGCGCCCAGTCGGCGTTCAGCGGAACGGCGCCCGTCCCCGCGCCTTGACCGAGCGGCGGCAAGATCGACGGCAGCGAGTAGTTCGGCCACAGCGCCCCGGCGAGCAGCGCCAGCAGCAGCAGGCAGCAGCCGATCTGGACGGCGGCGACCGCCCGCTGCACGAAGCCGAAGCAGCCGTTGCCGGCCAGGCAAACGAGTCCTTGCAGCGCCAGCGCGAACGCCAGCGCGACTGCCGCGACCGCGGCGGCTGATCCGCCGAGCCAGCCCTGCCAGGACTGGCCGAGCCAGCGGGCCGCCTCCAGGCTCATCCAGGCCGCGAGCGCCCACTGGCCGCCGAGCCGCAGCAAGCCGCTCGCTCTGCCGGCCGCCTTCCCGGCCAGCCATTCGGCCGCGTGGGACGTTCCTTTGGCCGTCGGCACGGCGGACATCAGCTCCGCCGACACCGCATGCACGGCCAGCGCACCCAGGCCGAGCAGCGGCCAGGCCCACAGGATAAGCCCGCCGGCCGCCCCCGGTCCGGCGACATGCAGGAACAGCGCTCCGCCGCCGAGCAGCGCCATCGCGTTGAACGGCAGCGCGAACGCGGCGAACGGCCCGAACGCCCTTTTCAGCCGCTGCGCATATCCGTATCGGTTCAGCTCGCTCTTGTCCTGCATGAACTGGATGTAGGCCGCGTACTTCGTCAGCGACTGGTATCCGCCGAGCTGGCGCCGCCGCTCCGCCGCCGCGAACACGGCAAGCCATGCCAGCGCCGCCGCTCCGTACATGCCGAATCCGATCCAGATCCACATGCCCTCGTCCCCCTTCGCTCCCTTAATCGTTGACGTCCATGACGCCGAGCGGACCGTCCTCGCGGATCAGGTCGGTCAGGTCGTAGACGGAAATCGGAAAATAAGGAAAACCGAACACGTAAGGGGTGATCTCGTACACGCTGAACCAGATGACGAGCGCGCGGTCGGCGATGTAGTAATCCTGGTCGGGCCGGATGCCCTCGAACGGCTGCAGCGTCTGGATGTCCCGCTGCTTGATCTGGCGCGCCACCAGCTCCGACAGCCGCTTGCGGTAGTCGGAGCCCGGCTTGAACAGCCCGGACAGCGGAATCGGCTTGCCTTCGTCGTTCAGGAAGGTGAGCGAGCGCTGCAGCGTCAGGCCGTGCGCTCCGCCGGTATAGGCGTAGTTGAAGAGCGAGAGGCTGAGCACGCCCTTCTGGTTGTTCTTGAGCTCGTAAAAGCCGAGCATCTCGGAGCGGGGATCGTCCAGCGAGCCCTGCTCCTCCATCAGCATCCGCGCCGCCGAGCGGATCGAGCCGTTGATCGCGGCTGTCGCCTCCTCCTCGCCTGCGATCGAGACGACCGGCAGCAGCAGCTCGGTCTTGGGCCTGACGACGCGGCTCGTGTGTACGGAAGCCGGTTGCACGAACGGCATGATTCTCCACCTGCCATATCCATAGAATCGATCATTCCGATTGTATGAAGGGAGGGCGGAAAATCATGCCGCTTGGTCAAAGCAAGTTCTTTTCGCGCTCGGTCAGCCTGCGGCCGTTCACCTGCAGCGCGACTTTGCCGCTGTTCAGCCCGATGATGCGGTCGGCGTAGCGCTCGGCCCAGTCGCCCTGATGGAGCACGGCGATCACGATCAGCCCCTGCTCCTTGCACAGCCGCTTGAGATCGCCGAGCACCTTCTCCGCCGCGTGAGGGTCGAGTCCGGACACCGGCTCGTCCGCGAGCAGCACCTTGGCGCCGTGGACGAGCGCTCGGGCGATGGCGACGCGCTGCCGCTCGCCGCCGCTCAGCTTGTCCGCCTTGCTGTGGGCTTTGTCGAGCAGGCCGAGCTTCTCGATCGTGTCCATCGCGCCCATGTAGTCGTCGCTGCGGACCATGCCGGTCAGCCGCCGGAAGACGGATGCCTGCGCCGCCGAGCCGACGAGCACGTTCTTGAGCGCGGTGCGGCCGGGATGAAGCGACGGCTTCTCCTCGATCAGCGCGACCTGGCGGCGGATCCGATAGCGGCCCGACCAGGTCGTCGGCACTTCCTTGCCGTCCAGCTTGTACGTTCCGGAGGTCCAGCTTTCGTGAAGCGCGAGGCATTTGAGCAGCATCGACTTCCCGCTGCCGCTCGCTCCCTTGATGGCGATGAATTCCCCGTCGTCCGCCCGGAAGCTGATGTCGTCGAGCACGGTCGGGCCGGCGGGCAACTGTTTCTTGAGATGGGCGATATGGATCATGGCGCTGCTGCACTCCTTCTGGCGGTCCGGCATGAATTCGCTGCCGGCCTGCAATCGTTGTCATCCTTATTCCACCAGTGTACGGGATTGAAAAAACACTTTCCACGCGAACAAATGTTTGCTATAATCAAAACAGGAACAAACGTTCCTCCATTCCTTGATCTGGAGCGTGATCGAGATGAATTGCAACCACCTTCGATTTGTCGAACGCCACCGCCCCTTCCGCGATCTGACCTTCAAATTCTACGATGACGGCCGGCTGACGATTATCGACAACGGCTCCCGTTCCTCCGTGACTCCTTCGGAGCTCAAGGGCGAGAGCCGCGATTTCTATGTCCGGCAGCGCATCGCCTTCATCAAGAAGAATCTCGCCGCCAAGACGCAGCGATACGCATAGATCGGCTGCGGCGCCGACGCGACCGTTTGACGGATGTTCCCCGGTGCAGTAGATTGGAGTCAAAAGCTTGACTGCTCCAGTCAGACCAGAAGGGACAACGACCGCTTATGGCCAAGCCTACGCCGCAGACCATCCTGTTCGATCTGGATGACACGCTCATCCACTGCAACAAATATTTCAATCTGGTCATCGACCAGTTCGTCGACGCCATGCTGACCTGGTTTCACGCCTATCCCGAGCTGACGGAGGCTGTCATCCGCCGCAAGCAGCAGGAGATCGACATCGCCGGCGTCCATGCGATCGGCTTCAAGAGCGACCATTTCCCGCAATCCTTCCTGGACACCTACATCGACTTGTCCCGACTTACCGGACGCGAGGAAGGCTCCGATGAGATCGACCTGCTGTGGAGCATGGGACAGAGCGTCTACGAGCAAGAGGCGGAGCCCTACCCCGATATGGAGAGCACGCTCGAGGAGCTGGCCGAGGCCGGCCATCGGCTGCATCTGTATACGGGCGGCGAGCCGCTGATCCAGCAGCGCAAGGTCGATCGGCTCGGCCTGCAGCGGTATTTCGGAGATCGGATCTATATCCGCCAGCACAAAAATACCGCCGCGCTGGAGGACATCCTCCGCTCGGGCGGATTCGACCGCTCCCAGACGTGGATGGTCGGCAATTCCATCCGCACCGACGTCGTGCCGGCGCTTTCGACCGGCATCCATGCGATCCACGTGGAGCCGTTCACCGAGTGGGAGTACAATATCGTGACGATCGATGTCGAGCCCCAAGGGGCGTTCCTGCAGCTGAAGCATCTGCGGGATGTTCCGCAGGGCATCGCCTCGTACCGCGGCCGAATTTCCTAACGGCCTGAACCAAAAAGCGAAGGGCATGAGAGGTTCCGGATTTCCGGTCCTTCTCATGCCCTTCGCTTTTGTCCTTTTTTGACTGCGGCGCCGCGGCTCATTTGCGCAAGCCCGTGAAGACGATCATCGCGTGCAGCGGCTTCCAGATCTGACGGCTCATACGGCCTCTATAATCGGAATTGTTCGCTTTCGGCGTCAGCTCGTTCACGGCGTTAAACAGCCTTCTGTGGGTGGCGGAGCTTCGATGATGGCGCTGGATCTCCATCTCATGTCGGTAAATCGTTTCGTACATCGGTTCATTTCTCCTCGCGGGCTGGATTGGATTCGTTCTTTGTTCTTCTTTTTGCCCTGAACCAAGTATCTCATGACATAACAGGAACAAAAAGTGTACAATTAAATCCGAATGCTTCCTCTTTTTCAGGAAAGAAAACGCTGCCCTTGGCCCGCATCGCTTGTCCCGGATGCGATGAGCCAAAAAAAGGAGAAAGGAACTGTCATGCTTAGCGCCGAGAGGTATTTGCTGCTGCTCGACCATTACCGCGTCATGGACCCCGATACGATCGTCGAGGTGTCGCTCGAGGAGCTGGCCGAGCTGTTCCACTGCACCGAGCGCAACGTCAAGCTGATCATCCGCAAGCTGGAGGAGGAGAACTGGCTGCGCTGGCATGCCGGCCGCGGCCGCGGCGTCCGCTCGCGCATCGAGTTCCTCATGAGCCGCGAGCAGTTCCTGCTCGATACGGCCAAGCAGATGGCCGGCAACGGCGATTATCAGAAGGCGTTCAGACTGATGAAGCATCATGGCGACCGGACCGCGGCCCGAGACCGCTTCGTCGACTTCCTGAACGGCCACTTCGGCTCCGACCGGATCGCCGAGGGCCTCTTGGACCAGCGGGACATCTTCCGGCTGCCGGTCTATCGGCCCCCCGTGTCGCTCGATCCCGCCCGGATGTTCTTTTCGTTCGACTCCCATCTGATCCATCAGATTTTCGACCGCCTGCTCAACTTCGACGCGCGCGAGGGCAAGCTGCTCCCCTCCCTCGCCCATCACTGGGAATGCAGCGACGATGCGCGCGTCTGGGTGTTCCATCTGCGCAAAGGGATCCGTTTCCACCACGGCACGGAGATGACCTCCGAGGATGTATGCTTCACGCTCAACCGGCTGGCGGACGGCCAGCCGAACCGGTTCCTGCTGGAGACGATGATCGCCGCCGTGCCGCTCGACAACCGGACGGTTCGGCTGTCGCTGCGCCAGCCGAACCGGCTGCTGCCGCGGCTGCTCTGCTCCGCGGTCGCCTCCATTCTGCCGGCCGATCTCGTGCGGGAGGATCCGGAGCGCTTCTGGCAGCTGCCTTCCGGCACCGGGCCGTTCCGGCTTGCCCGCTGGACGCCGGAGCGGATCGACCTGTCGGTGCATGAGCATTATTTCCAAGGACGCGCTTATCTCGACGAAGTGCAGATCGCCGTCATGCCGGAGGACATCCCGACCGAGACGCGGCAAAAATGGGGCCAGATCATGGCGAGCGACAGCCGCCTGACCGTCCGGCCCGAGCAGAAATGGGGCCAGATCCGCACGCTCAACAAAGGGTGCAGCCTGATCTCGTGGAACCGGAGGAAGTCCGGTCCGCAGCGCTCCGTCGTCTTCCGGCAGGCGGTCGAGCTGGCCGTCGACCGCTGGGGACTCAGCCGCGCGGTCGGGGACGCCTGCCGGCCAGCCCACAGCTACATGCCGGCGATGCCCGATTTTCCGATCCTGGAACGGTACGAGCCGGAGACGGCGAGACGCCTCCTGGAGGAGCATGGCTACGACGGGAGCCCGATCGTCCTGCTCACCAGCCCCGCCTACCGGAGCGAAGCGTACTGGCTGCAGGAGCGCCTGGCCGAAATCGGCATTCCGCTTGAGCTGCGCTTCGAGTCCCATTCGTCGATCTACCCTCCCGAGCTCGTCATGGAGGCCGATTGCATCCTGCAAAATCTCGTCATCGCCGAGGACGAGGTGTGCGAGCTGGAAAACTACCTGCAGGACTCCAGCTACATGCGCCAGCATATGGATGAATCGCTGCTGCACTGGGTCAGGCGCAACCTCGATCATCTGTTCTCCGCCGAGCTGCCGGAACAGCGAAAAGCGCTGCTTCGGCAAATCGAGCAGCGCTTGCTGAACGAGCATCAGATCCTGCCCCTCATCCACCGGGCGATGAACACGTACGTGCATCCTTCCGTCCGCGGCATCGACATCAACAAGCTTGGATGGATGGATTTCAAGGATGTGTGGCTCGTGTCGGAAGCTCAGGAGCGCTCCAGGGAAAGCCTCGTCTCTCCGGTGTAGGGAGGCGCCAGCTCGAGACGGCCCTTGCGGCTTTGTCCGTCCTCGCCCTTGAACGCCAGCACGCCCGTTTTGCCTTTGGCGAGCAGCGCGCCTAGCATCGTCACGCTCAGCTTCTTGCCGTGCTGCTCCTTCCAGACGACGAAGCGGCAGCCTTCGCGGAAGCGCGAGCAGCCGTAGCCGCGGCTGCCTTCGATGACGGCTCCGCCGCAAAGAGGGCAGGCGCCAAACGCCTGTCGCTCCCGCACGCCCGACAAGACATCGGAGGCGGAAGGCTGTCCGGCGCTCGCCGGCGAGGCGCGCAGGGCGCTCGTCCCCGGCCGCTGCTGCCCGCCCGGCCGCTGCTTGCCCGCCGCTGCGGCAGCGGGACCGGCGCCGGCGCTCGCCCCCGATCGCTTGGCCGGAGCGGCGCCGGCTCTCGTCCCCTCCCGCTTGGCTGGGGCGGCCGGCGAGCTTGAGCCGGCTCCGGACCTGCGGCCGGACGGACCTGCCGCCGCCGAAGCCGGCTGCGAGCGGCCGCCGGCCGCTCGGGCAGCGCCTTTGCGTCCGCCTTTGCGCTCGGGCTCTTGGAAGGTGCCCGCCGGGGCGGGCGGCTGCTGCCGCACCTTGTCGACGATGGAGCGGGCGAACAGCTTGACTTTGTCCATGAACGCCTCGTCCGAGGCTTCTCCGCGCGCGATCTGCACGAGCCTCCGCTCCCACTGTCCGGTCATGACCGGCGAGGCGAGCAGCTCGACTCCCGCTCCGCGGATGAGCTCGATCGCGGAGGCGCCCTTCGGCTCGATCTCCAGCTTCTTGCCTGCCGTCCGGATGTAGCCGACTTGCTTGAGCCGCTCGATCGTAGCGGCGCGCGTCGCCGGCGTGCCGAGGCCGCTGTCCTTCATCGTCTCCCGCAGCTCCTCGTCCTCCATCGCCTTGCCGGCGCTCTCCATCGCCTTGAGCAGCGTGCCTTCCGTGTAGGGCTTGGGCGGCTGCGTCGCCTTCTCCTCTGCCTTGGCGGACTTGCAGCGCGATGGCGCCTCGGGATCGACGGCGAACTCGCCGTCCGTGAGCGTCTCCTCGTCCGCTTCGTCCTCGGCCGCTCCTTTGGAGCGGCTTTTTTTCTTGTCGCCCGGCTCCGCCTCGGCTTGGGTCACCTTCCAGCCCGGGTCGAGCAGCTGCTTGACCCGCGTCCGGAACGTCTCCTCCTCCACGACGGTCATGACCGTATGGTTGCGGTAGACGGCAGGTCCGTAATAATGGGACAAGAACCGGCGCACGATAAGATCGTAAATCTTCTTCTCGTCCGCGCTCAGCGAGCCGGGACGCTTGGGCGTCGGCAGGATGGCATGATGATCCTCGACCTTGGCCGGGTTGCAGACGGCCTTGTTCCCTTTATGTACCTTCCCGCGGTCCGCTCCGGCGGCAAGCTCGCCGTATTCGGTTCCTCGCAGCATGTCGAGCGCCTTGGCCATGACGGGGATCGTCTCTTCCGTCACATAGTTGGAGCTCGTCCGCGGATAGGTGATGACTTTATGCTTCTCGTACAGCGCCTGCGCCACGTCGAGCGTCTTTTTGGCGGGGAAGCCGTAGCGGCCGTTCGCCTCCCGCTGCAGCAGCGTCAGGTCATGCAGGCGGAACGGATACTCCTTGGACTCCGCCTTCTCGTAGCTGGCGATCGTTCCGGTCTTGCCCTTGACCTTGTCCGCGATCGCGGCGGCCTTGGCTCCGTCCGTCAGGCGATCCCCCTGCCAGATTCCTTTGTACTTGGCCCCCGGCTGCTCGAACGACGCCTCGATCCGGTAGTACGTCTCCGGACGGAACGCCTCGATCTCCCGGTGGCGGTCATACAGCAGCGCGAGCACGGGCGTCTGCACCCGGCCTACGGTCAGCAGCGCGCGATGGCGGATCGTGAACGCGCGCGAGGCGTTCATCCCGATCAGCCAGTCCGCCTCGCTGCGCGCCTGGGCGGCCCGCGTCAGCGGCGCATATTTGTCGTCGCTCGCGAGCTGCTCGAAGCCGCGGCGGATCGTCTCCGGCGTCAGATCGGAGATCCAGAGCCGGTCGACCGGCTGCGTCAGCTTGAGATGGCGGCGGATGAAATGGAAGATCAGCTGGCCTTCCCGCCCGGCATCGCAAGCATTGACGATCCGGCCGCATTTGCGCGCGAGCTCGCCGATCACCTTGAGCTGGTCCTTCGTCCGCGGGTTCGGGGACAGCTTGAACACGTCCGGAATGATCGGCAGGTCGCTATCCTTCCATTTTTTGTAGCGCGGGTCGTAGTCGTCGGGCTCGGCGAGACCGACGAGATGACCGATAGCCCAAGTGACGACGAACCGCTCGCCCTCGAGATGAGTGCGGCGGTTCTGCGCCTTGGGCTCCATGACGGCCGCGATGTTGCGGCCCATATCGGGTTTTTCGGCGATGATCAGCGTCTTCAGCTGCACCGGCTCCTCTCCGTCGGCGAAAGAGGCTCCATGCGCCAGCCCGGCCGCGGGCTATCCGTCAGGCCGCGATCTCCTCCAGCATGTCCAGGATGCTCTGGACGCCCTTGGACCAGTTTTTGTCCTCCGCATACTTGCGGTTGATCCAGACGATCGCGTCGCGGTCCTCGGGACGGTTTTTGCTGAGGTTGACGACCGTTTTGGCTGCGATCATGGACGATTCCTCGATCGTCGTATTGAAGTTCTGCCAGCTGTAATGCACATTGAACGGATTGTTGGCCATCTGCTTGGCCCGCTTATGGTCGTCGGGCACGAAGCTCTGTTCCTGTCCCGTTATGGCGAACAGCAGCAAGGGATGAATATTGTAATGGCGCGCCGCGTCGAGAATCGCGTCCATGTAGCGCGATCCGGCCAGCATCGAGGAGCGGCTCTCCAAAAAGCGCTGCAGCGCGGCCTCGTCGATATCGGCATATTGCAGCGATTGCGGAAGATCGTTGTCCATCCTCGGGCTCGGCTCGGCTGCCGGCGCCGCGGCGGGCTCGGCCGCCGCATGCTTCGGCTGCGCCGCCTGGGAAGCCGCCTCCGGCTGCTCCAGTGCAGCCGCCGAAACGACCGCCATGCCCGCCGTTTCGGAACGGTCATGGAGCAGCGACACGACGTACACGAGCATGCCTCCCATGATCATGACGCATCCAATGGCAGCCGTCAAGATGCGCATGCTCGGCATTCCGGCGAGCCAGGACGACCCGGCCCGCTGCTCCTCCATCGGTTCGGACGCACCCGGCGAGGAGGCGTCCAGCTCCTTGGCGATGCGGCCCAGCAGCGCCTCGCTTTCGCGCTCCGAGCGCACAGGCTTGACCAGACGCAGCACGCGCTGCAGCTCCCGGTCCTCGACCGTGACGTCCAGCTTGCGCTCGATCCATTCGCGCAGCGGCCGGACGATCCGCTGGTCGCGGATGTCGAGCTCCAGACAGGCTTCGACGACATCGTCGCGGCGGACGAAGCCTTTCTGGACGAGCTTGCGGCGCACGAGCCGAGAAGCCAGCTCTTTTTTGATGCCCTCTGCGAAGTCGGGCAGCTGATGGAAGATGACGCGGCGGATCGCTTCCGCGACCAGCTCGCTTTTTTCGTTCTGGGGCTTCCCCGGATATTTATCGTCGATAAAGGTTCTGATATGGCGGATATCCGAAGGAGTAACAATCGCGGCGCCTTCTGGCATGTTCACGTGACATCTCTCCTTAATATGAATGAGGTTCAAAAGACAATAGGCCGATTGTACCATAATTCATAGAAAGAGAGCCGAAAAAGGTTTTGGACATATCGCCGCTTCTCTCCTGCATGCCCAGCATTCTCCACCGACCGTTCGGATATGCCGCGACACCGGATCGCCGCTGCGTACGCGAGCGGACGGCAAAAAAAGCAGCGTCGCTCTCCGTAGAAAGCGACGCTGCTCGGAAGCTTCAAGCTCCGGTCGAGCCGGATGTTCCAAAAGCGGCGAGCAGAAACCGGTACGCCGCGTACGTCCAAACGCCGAAGTCATGCTTGCCGCCCGGCACGATCTCGCGCAGCAGCGAGCCTAGCCGCTCGCCCGCCGCTTCCTCCAGCCCGTCGAGCGCCTCCTCGAAGCTCGACTGGACGAGCAGGTCCTCGTCGCCGCATACGAGCATAAGCTGGCGGACCGCGAACCCTGCGGCGCGGATGCTCGCCCCGAGC
This sequence comes from Paenibacillus sp. FSL W8-1187, assembly GCF_037965485.1. Classification (NCBI taxonomy): domain Bacteria; kingdom Bacillati; phylum Bacillota; class Bacilli; order Caryophanales; family Paenibacillaceae; genus Paenibacillus; species Paenibacillus sp. FSL W8-1187. The sequence goes on along the minus strand of NZ_CP150181.1, from coordinate 2,786,101 downwards.
CTCTGCCCGCCGCTTGACGTAGGCGCATTGGAAAAAGCGCCGACAGCCGAGAACAGGTCGGTCATGCCCGGAGCCGGCACGGTCGGCACGAGTCCGTTGCCGTAGCGGCTCGCGCCGCCTGCGAATACGGCCGAATCGTGGCGGAAGCCGCCGAGCCCGAGATTGAGCGCCTGCATCCCGCCCATGGACAGGCCGGCCAGCGCGCGATGGCTCCGTCCGCCCTGCCCGTCACCGCCCGGCACGCCGCTTGCCGCCGCGGCTTTGGTCCGGTAGCGGGCGTCGATGAAGGGGATCAGGTCATGCCGAAGCTCATAGTCGAAATAATAAAAGCCGAGCATGTTGGTCCCCTCCGTGTTGAAGGAGCGGTCTGTCCAATCGACCGCGCTGCGTCCGTTGGGAAAGACGACGATCGTCGGCGGGATATCTCCTGCCGCGATCAGACGGTCGAGAATCGCGGCGAGCAGCGGACGCCCGCCTGTTTGGCCGCTGCCGTCCAGCCACTCGCGATGGTCGCCGCCTACGCCATGCAGCAAATAGAGGACGTCGCAGCGGGCGTCCGCAGGCGCTGCTTCATAACCCGCGGGCAAATAGAGGCTGCAGCGCTTGCGGATCGGCTTTCCGCGCACGACCTCCCTGCCGGCTTCCGCCGGATCGACGAGGCTGGAGGAGACGAGCTGGCGGTCCGCATTAATGTAATGGTGCGCATCATAATCGATCTCCTGGATCGAGCCCTGCCGATCCGCCGGCAGCGGCTGCGTCAGCCCGTCCGGCACACCCGGCCGCTGCCCGTCCGGCCGCTCCCGGCCGCTCGCTTCCATCCGCCTACGACCAGTCGATTCCATGGGCCTCCAGCTCCTTTTTGAGCGCGCGGCTGGCGATGACGAACCGCTCCGCTCCGCTCTTTCCTTCCCACTCTCCACGGGCCGGCAGATGAGGCTCGAGCGACAGGAAGCCGGCATAGCCTTGCCCGCACAGCCGGGCGAGCAGCTCGCTCCACTGGCCGTCGCCTTCGCCGACAGGCGTCACCTGCCCGCTGCCCATCACGGCGTCTTTGACATGCACATAAGCGATATAGCCGCTCAGCAGCGGGTAGGCGTCGTCCATCGGCCTGACGCCGCATTGCACGAAGTTCGCCGGATCGAACGCGGCCCGCAGGCGGTCCGAAGCGGCGCTCTCCAGCAGCTCGAGGCAGCGCTCCGCGGTGTCGCCGTAAATATGGCTTTCATTTTCATGCACCATCACGACGCCGGCCGACTCGGCCAGCTCGGCCAGCCGCTTCATCCGGCGCAGCGCCTCCTCGCGATGCTGCTCATGCTCTCCCTTCGGAATATAGAAGGAAAAGATGCGGACAAACGGAGCCTCGAAAAACCGCGCCAGCTCGACCGCGCGCCGAGCCCGCTGAACATGCGGCTCGAACGCCTCCCCGATGCCGATCTTGCCGAGCGGGGAGCCGATCGAGGACACGCCGAACCGTCGCTGCTGCAGCCGCTTCTTCACTCGCTCCGCTTCCTCGTCCGTCAGATCCAGCACGTTTTTGCCCAGAACCCCGCGCAGCTCGAGATAGCGGATCGATTCCGACTCCAGCACGTCCAGCTGCTCCTCCAAATCCGATGAGATCTCATCGGCGAATCCGGTCAACGTCATCCTTGCGATGTTCATCGCCCCCAGTCTACTTTTTCCAAACCTCGTTGATGGCGGCCTGGAACGGCTCCTTGTACTTCTCGATCGCCGTCGATACGGATACGCCCTGCATCAGCTCGTCGACGAACTCATAGTACGGCATGCTCGGATAACCGTCCTTGCCGTCGACGACATTGATGCTTTCGCCGGCGATCTTCGCGTTGTTGATGTCGTCCTCGCTGCTGAACCAGGTTTCGAGCGAGGATTGCTTCGGATAGTCGTAGACGGAGTCGATGTCGTTCATCTTTTCATAGAGGTAGACCAGCTGCTCGGGATGCTCGACTCCGCTCGGGATCGTCAAGTAGTTCGGAATCGTCAGATGCGAATGGTACGCGGTCGCGCTCGGCCCTTTCGGGAACGGCAGGAAGCCGATGTCGTCCGTCATGTCCTTCTTGAAGCCGTCCATCTCATAGTCGGCGCCGGCGACCATCAGCGTATTGCCCTGGCGGAAAAACTGACCCGGCTCGGTCCAGTCCCCGCCCTCGGTCGGACGCGGGACCTTCTCCGTCACAAGCTTCGAGATGAAGTCGAAGGTTTCCTTCGATTTCGGATCCTCGAGGTTCTGCTTGTCGTCGATGACCAGGTTCGCCTCGTTCGCCGCCAGCGCCTGAATGACCATCGAGGCGCTGGCCAGCCCCCATGTATCCAGCTTTCCGTCATTGTTCGTGTCCTTGTTGCCTTGCTTGGCGACGTCGATGAACGTGTCCCAGTTCCAGTTGTCCTCGTCAACGTATTCTTGCAGCGGCTTGAGGCCGAGCTTGTTCATGAGCGTGCGGTTGTAGAAAATGCCTCCGGCGGCGCCCGCGCCTCCCGCCCGGAAGCCGTAGCCTCTGCCCTCGAAGCTCGAATACACATTCGTGTATTGCGGGAGGAACACGCTTTCATTTTTCGTGTACTCGTCGACCGGCGTGAACAGCTCCTGCTGCACCAGCGTCGGAATCATCCATGGCCTGGCCACGCGGACGATGTCGCCGATCGGCTCGCCGGCGAGCAGCGACGCCGTCACTTTATTCGAATATTCGCCGTAATCGACCGTCACATATTCGATCTTGAAATTGTGCTTGGCCATCAGCTCGTCGAGCTTCTTCTTGCGCTCGATATTGTCCGGATTGTCTTCCTTGATCGACTCGTCGTACCACGACGCCCACTTGATCGTGCGGCCGCCCATGTCGAAGTCCATCTCGGCCGTGCCGGACGGCTCCTCGGCCGCGGCATTTTCCGCCGGCCCGCTTGGCGCCGGACTCGCAGCCGGCGCATTCGTGGCTCCGCCTGCCTGGCCGCCGTTTCCATTGCCCGAGCCGCTGCTGCAGGCGGACATGAGCGCGAGCAGCAGGCAGCTCGCAGACAGCATCATCTTGCGATTGTAATTGTTGACCATGAACAATCCCCCTTTTGAATCGGCTGCATCTCCGATGCAGCGCTTTCAATACCCCTTGCGAAGACAGCTTTTCTTCATTTTTCGGGTCAGATTTCATTCTTTTAGGTTGGCTTCCAGCCTATTCAAGCCTTGGGGCGCCGTCTATGTTCCGGAAGGCAGCGTCCGGGAAGCCTGCACGTTCAAGGTAACGCCGATGCATGCCTATCCGTTACACTTTTTTGGGCCGCGCCGCATCATGCCATTCACCTCCCCTTCAAGCCGGTGACCCGCAATGCCGTCACGCCGGAAATTCTCGGCTACGTCCGCGACTTCAACCAGGAACGGCCTGGCGCCGGCATCAGCCATCAGCCGCCGTCCGCCCGCTGACCTTGCGATAGCGGAAATAATCCAGGTCGGCGAAGCCTCCCGCATGCTCGGTCGCATAGCAGAACAGCCCGAAGCGGTAGCCCATGAAATGATGGAGCGTATACGCCATCTCCAGCGGCGGGCCAAGCCGCTCCCATGCCGCTCCATCCTCCGAATAGAAAAATTCCGCGATATCCTCTCCCTCCTCGAAGCGGCAGTCAAGCCGCAGGAAGATGCAGTCCTTGGCGTAAGGACGGCTCTCCCGCACAAGCTCCCCTCCGTCCTCGCCCTTCACTGCCATGACGACGCTTCGTTTCCCGTCCGCCTCCGCCCGCAGGCCGATCAGGCCGAACTGCGACGACAGTGCGGCCAGTCCCGCCCGATCGCCGGGCAGCAGGCCGGCGGCGTCGAGCAGCACGCTCGCGCTGCAGGCCGGTCCTTCGGTCCGCTGCGTCAGCGTATTGCGGGCGTATTCGACGCTGCTGGCGAGCATGCCGGTCCGCAGCCGCAAATAGCCCGGCCGCTCGGTCACCGACCAGAGCCGCGGATCGGGATTATGGTTCCATTGCCAGAAAAGTCCGAGCCGGTCCGAGCCGTAGTCGAACTCGTCGCTTGCGGCAAGCGGCTGCGGCGCCGATGCGGGCAGCCCCGTCGCATAGGACAGCGGCGCCTTGGCATCGACGCCGAAGACCGGCCAGTCGTCCTCCCAGGTCACCGGCACGACGCACGGAACGCGGCCGACCGCGCCATGATCCTGGAACAGCACGGCATGCCAGCCGCCAAGGCCGTCGTCCACGATGCCGCCTTGGGCGACGCCGTTGTTGCGATAGCCGAGATCGTCGTCCAGCAGCTCGCGCCGCTCGTACGGTCCGAGCAGCCGCTGCGAGCGGTAGACGAGCTGGCGGCGCCGGCGATTTCCCGTGCGCGGCCATTCGATGAAGAACAGGTAATAGAAGCCGTTCCTCTGGAAAGCATGGCAGCCCTCGCAGCACAGCCCGATGCCCTCGGTCTCCGTCGCGAGCAGCAGCCGGTCGACGCCTCCCGGCAGCCGCGCCGTCGCATCGGCCGTCAGCTCCGTGATGCGGATGTCGCCGTTGCCGTGGATGACATAGACGCGCCCGTCGTCGAACAGCAGGCTCGGATCATGCAGCAGGCCGGGCATGACATGGCGCTCCCACGGACCGCGCTCGATGTCGCGCGTCCGGTACATGTAGAAGCGGTCCATGTCGTTGCTGGAAAAGCAGACATGGAACCAGCCGCCATGCTGCCTGAGGCAAGCCGCCCAGGAGCCTTTTCCGTAGATGCCCCGGCCGTCCTGCAGGCGATGGGCCTCGTTGTCCTCAAGCGTATCGTAGACGTAGCCGATCAGCTCCCAGTCCCGCAGGTTGACGGACTTCAGGATCGGACAGCCGGGCATCGAGTGCATGCTCGTGCTGACCATGTAAAAGGCGGAGCCGACGCGGATGACGCACGGATCCGGCACATCGGCCCACACAATCGGATTCGAGATGACTGCGCTCATAAGGATGCCTCCACGAAAATCGAATTCAACAAGCCGTCGATGCGCCGCGCTAGCCGACGATGCCGGTCCGCTCGATGCTCTCGACGAAGTAGCGCTGCACGAACAGATAAAGGACGATGAGCGGCAGGATCGCCAGCAGGATGCCCGTATCCTGGACCATGCTCAGATAGAACGGATCCGCCTGCGAAGCATCCCCGTCCTGCAGGAAGATGGCCAGGTTGTAGGGCAGCGACGAGAGCTGCGTCGACATGACCTTGCTCGAGGTCAGGTAGGTCGTCGTGAAGAAGCTGTCGTTCCACTGCCAGACGAACGAGAACAGCGTGACGGTGACGATGGACGGGACGGCGTTCGGCAGCATGATGCGCAGGAACGTCTGCACGACGCCCGCGCCGTCGATGTAGGCCGCTTCCTCGACCTCCTTGGGCACGCCTCGGAAAAATTGCCGGAAAATGAAGATGTACAGGCCGGCCTTCAACGAATTCGCCGTGATGCTCGTCAGGATGAACGGCCAATACGTGTTGAGCAGATTGACCGACTTCCCGGTCAGCAGCGGGATGATGCCCATCAGCGTGAAGTCCTTCAGATTGAGGTAGATCGGAATCAGGATCGTCGTTGGCGGCACCATGATCGTCAGGATGACGCCGGCGAACAGCAGGCCGCTGCCCTTGAACTTGAGCCGGGCGAAGCCGTAGCCGGCCAGCGCGCACGAGGCTGCGGTCAGCACCGTCGTCAGCAGCGACAGCGAGAAGGTGTTGAGCAGCGTATGCCAGTAATCCATGATCGAGATGGCCTGCTTGAAGTTGTTCCAGGAATAGGTTTCGGGTATCCACACGACGATCGGCGAATACAAGTCTTTTTTGTCCTTGATCGCGGTCGAGATCTTTTGAAGGATCGGATACAGGATGACGAACGACAGGCCGACGATGAGCGTCAGCCGGACGATGGACCATGACCAGCGCTTCCAGCTTTCCAGCGAAAACAAGCGGGCGGTTGTCACTTGGCTCTCACTCCCCTACTCTTGATAGAAGACCCGCTTGGAGACGATGTAGACGCTGAGCAGCAGAATGAGCAGGATCGAGGCGAAGTAGATCCATGCCATCGCCGAGCTCAGGCCGAAGTTGAAGGTCGTGAAGCCGGTCTCGCGGATCAGGTCGGTCATATTGTTCCTGGCGAAGGAGTCGATGATCGTATAGACCAGGTTCACCAGGATGAGCGGGCTGACCATCGGAAACGTAATCTTCCAGAACGCTTCGTAGCCCGTCGCGCCCTCCATCTTGGACGCCTCGTACAGCTGCGGCGAGATCGACTGGATGCCGGCGAGAAAGATCAGGATCTGCACGCCCGACTGGCTGACGATCTCATAGATGCGCCCGACCGCTTCCGTCAAATAAAGGACGATCGTCTCGTTGACGCCCGAGCGCATCATCAGCCGCGCGAGCTCGTAGGCTCCGAACGAGTTCATCAGTCCTCCGGACCCGGCCGCCTGATCGTTGACCGCCTGCACGAGGCTGCTCGACTCCAGCGTCATGATGACGCCGGACGACAGGATGACCGGCAGGAAGAAGATCGAGCGCGCGATCGACCGGCCGAGGAACTTCTGGTTCAGCAGGACGGCCAGGAACAGGCTGAAGATGATGATGAGCGGCACGTTGACGACCATGTTCACGATCGACTCCGTCAGGATGCGGTTGAAGCTCGTATGGACGGTAAGCGCGTTGACATAGTTGGCGAAGCCGGCATAGGTGACGATGATGCCCTTGGAGTTGGCCTCGATCGTGCTGAGGCTGTAGCGGAACGACGTCAGGAACGGCAGCAGGAAGAAAAAGATGAATCCGAGCAGCCAGGGCAGCACGAACAGAAACCCCCACATCGCCTTTTGCTGCGCATAGGAACGCGTCCTCCATCCGATCCTCATGCCTGTCCGCCCCCTGTCGCATAGCTTCGTGCCTCGATCGTCCTGCCTTCGGCCTGCACCGGATGCGCGTTGTAGTTCACGATGACGGCCAGGCCGCTGCCGTACTCCGTCCGATATACGCCTTCCGCCAGCTTTTCATGGCCGACGATCGGGCTTTGGCCGGCCGGCCCGAGCGCCTCGTTCACTTCCTTGTACATCGCGGCGGCCTTGTCGAGCCACATGCCGTAGTTGACCGCGTACAGCCGGTGATAGTCGCTGTCCTTGACGCTGCTGTTCGGCGCATAGATCCACTCGAACGAGACGCTCGCGCCGTACTCGATGCAGCGCAGCACATACAGGCGGTCATCCGTGTACGAGGACAGGTTGAACGGCCGGCCGGCGTAGCGGACCGAGCCGCGCACGACCATCTGGTAGAACGGAATCTCCTCGTCCTCCAGCTTGAAGCTGCTGTTGCCCATCGGCGCATGCGTCACGTCGGTCAAATACGGCAGCGCGTAAACGTTGCCTCCCTCGCCCATCATGCTCAGTCCGCGCTCCCGGAATTGCTGCAGCGCATCCAGCGAATAGCGCTCCGACTCGGTGCGGTCGATCTGATCCCGCTTGCGGTAATCGCTGTTCAGCTGGCTGGCCAGATCGGTCAGCGCGACGCCTCCGGCTCCGCTGTCCTTCAGGCTGTCGGCAAGCGTGCCCGCATAGCCCGGCGCGAACCGAGGCGAGACGACGTAGGACGGCTCCTGAGCGCGGTCGCGCCGATTCAGCGCGAGGTCGAGCGGATAGACGCGGGCCGGCACCGCGCGCAGCGTCCGGGCGGCGTCATCCGACTCGTCGAAGCCTTTGGCCGTGCGGGCGACAAGCAGCGCGGCGGCCGGATACAGCTCGATCCCCTTGGCCTTGGCGAAGGCCGCGAAGCTCTCCAGTCCCTTGGCTCCGCCGACGGCCCGGTCGACCGAAACGCTCGACGGCACCTCATGGTCGAGCCCGCCGTTGAACCAGCCGTCGTACTTCAGCCTGATCGAGCTGATGCGGCGCTCCTGCAGCCGCTCCACGATGTCCTCCGCCTGCTTGAACGTCGTCAGCGGCACCTGCGCCTCATAAGGAATGCCGAGGAGATGCTTCTTCTTGGAGATGCTGCCGACCAGCTGCAGGTAGAACGGCATGTCCTCGGCCTTCGCTTCGGCCGGCTTCGCCAGCGCGCCGCCGTCCAGCAGATAGTTGCGGTAATACCGCGCCATGCCTTCATAGGAGGCGTCCTCGCCGCTCAAAAACGCGTACCGCACCTTGAAGTCGCTTTTCATCGGCGCTTCCTGGAATTTCGGCAGCGAGCGCTGCTGTCCGTTGGCGTCGAGCGTCACTTCTCCCTTGTTGATCACGTAAAAGCTCGGATAGACGTTGTTGTAGCTGTTCAGCCGTCCGCTTACGTCCGCCTTGACGGCCGCGGCCGCAGCGCCTTCCTCGATGATGCCGAGAAACGCCCCCTTCTCCTTGATCAGGCCGAATACCGGCAGGCGGACCGGCTGCTCGCGGGCGTCGTCCTCGATCCGGTCCATCGTCTGGTCCGAGCCGTACACCATCTGCTGGTATGCCGGGTATTTGGCCTTTCCGTTGTTGAAATGGATCAGCGAGCCGGAGCCGTCCGGCACGAAGATCGAGCCCTGCTCCCGGGCGCTCCCCGCTCCGAAAAAGCTCAGCACGGAAATCGTATTCACCGGATAGGCCGCCGGAAACCGGATCTCGCCGACCGGCACATGCACGAGCAGCGAGCCCTCCTCCAGCGTGTAGTTCACCGTCGCCTGGAAGACGCGCGGCGCGGCCTTCTCCTGCGTGAAGCCCAGCTCGGCCATGTCCTGCTCGAGCAGCTCCGGCGTATAGCCGGCCGTCTCCAGCGCCTGCAGCGCGCGCGTGAGCTGCAGGCCGTTCAAGGCGTCGTCGTTGCGCTCGAACACTGCCGTCTCCTTGTTTTCCGTATAGGCGATCTTCAGGGCGCGCTTGCCGGTATTGTCCAGCTTGGCGCTCAGCTCCTCCATCCGCTTGGCGCTCAGCCGCAGCGGCACGTCCTCCGCTGTTTTCTGAGCGGTGCCGAACTGGTAGGTGACGCTGACGCCGCCGTCGATCTTCTCCATCCGGAGCTGCTTGTGCTTGACGCTGTCCGTGAACGAGTTGATCGAGCTGATCTGGCCGAAGCTGTTGTAGAAATCAAGCTGCAGCTGCGACGACAGCAGCTCCTTGTTGATGCCGGAGGCGAGCGGATCGGCGTCCGCCTCGGCCGGATTGCTGCGCCAGATTTCTCCCGACGCCTGATCGAGGACGGCGATCTCGCCCGTCTCGTCGTTCGCCAGCAGGCGCAGCCTGCCGTTCTCGGCGACGCCCTTCATCCCGCTCAGCCGGCTGTCGGCGAAGGACGCCTGCAGCGGCCTGCCCTTCGCGAACGCCTCCACAGCCGGCGCTTCCTGCCCCGCTCCGGCATCCGCGCCTTCGCCGGAGCAGCCTGCCGCCAGCAGGGCGGCCGCGATCGCGCCGGCAAGCAGCGCTTTTTGGATCTTGCTCATGTCCACCCCTCCCCTCTCTCAGCCGCGAAGCGCGATCTCTTGGTAGATGATGCTGACGAACGACACGATCTGCTGGATCAGGCTGAAGAACAGCAGGCAGAGGAACGCCATGAAGCCCATCGCGACGAGCGTCAGGATGATCATGCCGATCGTTTTCATCGGCGAATATTGATGCACGGTCATATTTCCGACGAACAGCAGGAACGCCGACCAGAGCAGCGCCACGCTCGTGGAGAACCGATAGAACGGGACCTCCTGCAAGGAGATGACGTTGCTCAGCCAGATCCACGGGAAATGAATGACGACGAGCGGAACCAGCGCGAAGCAGGTCGAGGCGAAGATGTCGCGGAATTTCCCTTCGCCGTCCATGAGAGTCGTCAGCGACCAGTTGGCGACGCACCAGAACAGCACGGGGACGAAGACGTAGACGATCTCCATCAGGCTGTTGATGCTGTCCGGATAGACGAGGTTCACGACAAAGCCGCTGTACTGCGTCTGCAGGATGTTCGTGAGCGCCAGCAGGCACAGGATGGCGAGCGACAGGATCAGGTTCAGCCTCCGGCTTCGCTCGTACTTGAGATCCCAATAGCCGTTGAACGGATGCAGGATGACATAAAACGGATAGCGCAGCGCTTCACGATTCCATTGCCGCAACCTTTCCCCCTCCTTTCGCCTTGCGATATTTGCGGAATATGGCATACCCGGCCGCCAGCGCGAGCACGACGCTCATGATCGTCGCGAAGTGGCTGCGCAGCACCTGCTTGCGGTACAGCAGGAAGCTTTTGGAGTAGCCCTCCTGGTCCTTGCTCTGCTTGAAGTAGGCCATCGACTCCCGATAGTTCCCTTGCCGCAGCAGCGCCTTGCCGATGCCGGAGTAGGCGAACTCGAGATTGGCGTTCATCTGGATCGTCTGGCGGTACTTCTCGTACGCCTGCTCCTCGTCGCCGCGATAATAGCTGCGCACCGCTTCGTTCAGCGTGCGCCCGTATTCCGTCGTGCGGAATACGGTCAGCTCGCCGAGCGCTTTGTCGAGCACGAGAAAGTCCTCGCCGAGCCGATCGACGGCGGTCGGGTTTTTGAACTCCCCGAGCTGGTTGCCGATCCCGCCGAACACGTACATGAAATGGCCGTCGCCGTTGTAGGTGAAGATCCGTCCGCGGCTCGCATCGAGGATGGAGTACATCTCGCTGTCGCCGACGTCGATGTCGACGAGACGGGTCGGCCCGTCCTCGATCGTGAAGTAGATGTCGCCCTCCGGGGCGAAGTAGCCTTCCCGGCGCAGGATGTCCGTCCCTTGCGCGTTCAGCTTGCGCACGCTGTCGGTCGCCTGGCCGTTCGTCGCGTACAGGAAGCCCTCCTCGTCAATGTCGAGGTTCGTATATTCGGTCGGCGTGAACATGACCATCTGGCTGCGCTGCGCCTTGGTGGACAGCATTTTCCAGAGATGGTCCATCGGGTTGAAATAGACGCGGTTGGCGCCAATGAACGACGTGAAGTCTCCGCTCGAGCTGAACTCCATGAAGCCGTCGAACACGCCGGCCGCCATCACGTACATCCGCTGCGCCTTGTCGACGACGACCCGCACCGGGGAGAAGGAGAACCCTTCGGCGAGGAACTCGGAGGTCGGATTTTCGACGACCTGCCGTAGCCCGCCCTCGCGGTCGAGCCGCACGACCCGCTTGTGGCCCGTATCGGCGACGACAAGCTCCTTGTCGTCCGTGACGAACAGCCCCTGCGGATTCGAGAACGTCTCGCGCTTGCCGTCCCGCTCGAACGAGTCGATCACCCGATCGAGCTTGAAGCCGGGACCGAGCACGAGCACCCGGTTGTTGCCGGAGTCCAGCAGGTAGATCTCTCCGTCATCGGTCACATGCAGATCGCTCGGCTCCTTCAGAGGACCGGCGCCGAGATCGTCTCCGCCGAGCAGCTCCGTCGCCTGATAGGCGGCCGGCGCCGACACCGTGTCTCCCCAGAAGGAATAATTGTAGGAGCCCGCCGTATCTTCCGCTCCTGCGATCCCGCCGCCGAGACTGGTCCCCAGCAGGCAGGCCGCGGCGATCAGAAGATGGCTCTTGGTCCTTCGTAGCAATGCCAGCATCGCGCAACGGCTCCTTTCTAGTCTTTCATCCCGGAGGTCGCCATCGTCTGGATGACGCTGCTCTGGGAGAGGATGAACAGCGTGATCGGCACGATCATGAGGATCAAGGCGACCGCCGCTCCGACGCCCGCCCGCGCGATTCCGCCCTGCGTGATCTGGCCGAGCGCGTAGTGAAGCGTCTTCAGGTTCTCGCTGTAGATGAAGCTGCCGCCGTCGGTACCCCACAGCATCGGGAACTGCAGAATCATGAGCGTCAGCCAGGCCGGCTTGACGTTCGGCATGACGATCGTCCAGTAGATCCGGTACTCGTTCGCTCCGTCGATCTTGGCCGCCTCGATGAGCGCGTCGGGAATCTGCTCCATGAACTGCTTCATCAGGAACAGTCCGAGCGGAAAGGCGAGCGCCGGCACGATGATCGACGCATGCGTGTTGATCCAGCCGAGCCACGACATGACCATGTAGTTCGGAATCGCCGTGACGTGGCCCGAGAACATCAGCGACAGGACGACGATGGAGAACAGCGTCTTGCCGCCGGGCATCTTGTACTTGGCGAGCGGATAGGCGGCGGCGGACGCGAGCAGGATATGTCCGGCCGTGCCGACAAGCGTGATGAGCAGCGTATTGCCGATATAGCGGGACAACGGCACCCACGAGCTGCCCATCAGGGCGACCAGGTCGTAGAAATTGTCGAAGGTCGGATTGCTGACGAGGACGCGCGGCGGGAAGATGAACAGCTCGTCGAGCGGTTTGAAGGCGTTGTTGATCGCGTAGACGAGCGGCAGCGCCATGAAGGCGCCGAACACGGCCAGCAGCGCGAACAGGAGGAAGCTGACCGTCAAGGAGCGGTTCAGCCTTTTCGGCGCCCGCAGCGCCGGGATCATTTTCATGCTCATCTCACTCCCCTACCTTGCGCAGCAGTTTTTGCGTCAGCATGTTCGTGCCGATCATGATCCCGAACAGCACGGTCGCGATCGCGGAAGCGTAGCCCATCTCGAAGCGGATCGTGCCGTAGTCCATCAGATGCGTCACGACGGTATGCGCCGCGTAGTTGACGCTCGGGAAGCCGGCCAGCGCGATCGAGATGTCGGCAACCGCGAACGAGGACGTGATCTGCAGCACCGCCCCGAACAGCAGCTGCGGCCGCATCGACGGCAGCGTGATGAACCACAGCTCCTGCCAGCGGTTGCGGATGCCGTCCACCGCCCCCGCCTCGATCAGCGACTTGTCGATCGTCTGCAGGCCGGCGATGAAGGCGAGGAAGCTCGTGCCGAGGCTCAGCCACAGCTGCACGAGGATGACGATCGGCAGGATGTAGTTCTCGTTGGTCAGCCACTGGATCGGCTCCAGGATGAAGCCGTATTTGATGAGGAAGCCGTTCAGATAGCCGTAGCTGTCGCCCGAGAACACGATCAGCCAGATGAAGAACACGTTGCCCGAGATCGAAGGCGCGTAGAAGATGAGCGTCATGACCGCCCGCACCTTCGGCGACAGCTCGTTGATGATCCAGGCGAACAGGAAGCAGGCGACATAGCTGACCGGCCCGGTGATGACGGCGAACAGGAAGGTGTTCTTGAGCGCGATCATGAAGACGTCGTCGTTCAGCAGCAGGCGCGAGTAGTTCTGCCAGCCGACGAACCGCGGAAACTCCAGCATGTTGAAGTAGAAGAAGCTGAGGAGCAGCGAGAAGACGACGGGAATGACGGTGAAGAGGAAAAAGAGGATCATGTACGGACCCATGAGGATATAGGCATGCTTGTGCTTGCCTATTTCCTTGAGCGCGGGGCCGAGCCTGGACTTCTTCTCCGCCTTCCGGGCCAGGCCAGGCACGGCCCCGCTCGGTGTAGTCTCGGCTTGCATCGGACGTCGCCTCCTGACTAATACGGAAGGTTGAATTCCTTCCGCTTGATCTCGATTTCATCGTTGATGTAAAGCAGGTAGTCCGACAGCGCCTCGCGCGGGTTCTCCGCCTGGTTCACGACTTTGCGGAAGGCGTTGTCCAGATGGCGGCCCGTGAAGTAGCCGCCGGGCACCTGCGGGATGCCGCGCACCCACTCCCACTGGCTTTCCAGGTTGCGGTAGTCCTTGACCGGCCACGGAAGCTCCTCGAGCGCAGCGATGTTCGCGGTCGGATAACGGGCGGCCTCGCCCATCAGCCCTTCCATCTCGCGGCCGTAGGCGACCTGCGTCTCCTTGCCGGTCCACCATTTCATGAACGACCAGGAGGCGTCCTTGTCCTTGGCGTTCTGCAGCATCATGACGCCGGTCGTATGGCTCGCGACCTCATGGCTGACGCTGCCGTCCTCTTGCACCGAGCCCGGCACCATCGTGAAGTCCCACAGCCCCTTGATCTCCGGCGCCATGACCGTCAGCGAGTTGTAGGTCGTGTAGTCGGCGATGCCGATCGGCATCTCGCCCGTGCGGAACCGGTTCGGGAAGTCCGCGAGCAGCGGGAACTTGTAGTTCGTATAAAACTTCGTCCACGTCTTGAACGCGTCCATCGAGATGTCGGAGTCGAGGCCGCTCCGCTTGTCGTCGTCGCGGTAAAACTCGCCGCCATGCTGGAACAGCATCATCGAAAACGTCGCGTTCGGGACGAGCGTCGAGTTGTTGTTCACCGAGTCGATCGGCAGCCAGAACTCCATGTTGCTCTTCTGCAGCACCGAGATCAGGTTGTACACGTCCTGCCAGGTTTTGGGCGGCTCCAGCCCGAGGCTGCCGAGGATGTCCTTGCGGTAGAACAGCATCGGGAACGTCTGCTGCTCCGGCAGCGCGTAGAAGCCGTTCTGGAACGCATATGGGGTCAGAGCGCTGTCCCGAAAGCGGGAGGCGACCTGCTCGAAGTCGGCGAACTGCGTCAGATCGGCCGCTGCCGCGCGCATCGCATAGTTGACCGGCAGGTCCTCTCCGATCTGCATCGCGACATCCGGCCCTTCATCGGCCAGCGTGGCCGGCAGCAGGATGTTCGGCGGCACGAGCCGCAGCTTCACCGAGATGCCCGTGTCGGGCGTGAAGCTGTCGTCGATCAGGCTTTTCAGCACTTGCGCCTGGTCGCGTCCGGTCGTGATCCATACCGTGATCGACCGGCCGGAGTCGCCGGTATTGCCGATGCTGTCGTAATCCTCGGTGTACGAGGCGACGAATCCGCCCAGCTCATGCCTCGCCTTGTCCAGCAAGGTCGCCGCCGCATCCGGCAGCTTGCGGTCTGGCGAGCTGACGACGAGATAGTCGAGCGACAGCGGCTGCTCGCGCACGGTGAGGATCCAGGTGCCGAGGCCGCCGACATTGATCTTGTAGGAGCTCAGCCTGCGCGCGACCGTCTCCGGCTCGCTCTCCATCTCGCGAAGCTGGCGCACCATCGTATGGAGCACCGCGACCTTGTCGCTGACCTCGCCGGTCATCTCCTCGAGGTAGTCGGCGACGCTCTCGATCGTGTCCGCCTGCTTGCGGAACACCTCCGTCATTTCCGGAATGCGCTTCTCGAGCTGATAGTCCCGGTACGGATCGGGCGTATTGGAGGTGATGACGAGAATTTTGCGGTAGATCTCGTTCAGCTGCAGCACGCTCGACTCGATCGTCTCGAGCAGCGGCGCCATCTGTCCGAGCGATACGGTCAGGCGGATGCGGTGCTTGCCTGCCGTCAGATGGAACAGGTACGGCTCCTCGGCGCCAAGCACCTGCATGCGCCAGTCCATGTCGAAGGGAAAGGCGATCTCCTTCATTTCCTTGAACGGAACCTCGCCGTCGATCGTCAGGCTGCGCGTGCTGTAGACGCCGCGCAGCTGGTCCTGCTTGCGCTTGAGGGCGATCTGGTACAACCCGTCCGCCGGCACGTCGACCTCCCACTCGATCCATTGTCCCGGCAGCTTCCAGTTCAGGCCGCCGATCGCATTGACGCGGATCTTGGACACATCGTACGGCTCGACCGAAGGGCTCGAGCGGTCGGACAGCGGATACAGCGTCGGCGACGACTTGAGCACGGCATGCTCGGCCTGGATCTTCAGCTGCCGATCCTTCGCTTCGGCCAGCCCTTTCTCGGCGTAGTCCTGCTTGAGCTCCGCATAGGTTTTGAGCGGCTGCTCCTGATAGAGCTCGATATAGTCGATGGCCATCGGCTCGCGCGCGGCGGTCAGCGTGAGCGTCTGCTCTCCCTGCTTGAAATAGAACCGGTACGGCTCATCCTCATAGCCCTCGCCGTCCTGGAGCGGCTCGAGCTGCCAGGCGGCCTTCTCGACCTGGCGCGGCCTCAGGTCGTTGCCCCGGTCGTCCCGGCGGACCGCTTCCTCGCGATTGCCCCAGATCCGGTACAGCGACAGCTTCTCCGCGCCGCGGAACGGCAGCTCGCCGCCCAGCGTCAGCTGCCGCTCGATCGCCGAGCTTTTGCCCTCGACCGGGAAATAATGGATCCGAATCTGGTAAAGGCCCGCTTTGTTCACGTTCACATTCCAGCTGATCGAACCCGTCTCGGGCGTGACGACCGCCGTCCCGTCCAAGCCTTCATATCCTTGCTCGACCGTAAACCTGCCGCCCGCGGCATGCGAGAAGCTCTCGCCTTCGATCCGGATCGTCGCGTCCGGCCTCTCGTCCGAGGCGTGGCGCTCCAGATAGCGGCCGTAGCTCGCCTCATCCTGCTTGCCGACGATCGCCTCGAAGTCGCTCATCGCCTTCACGCTCGCCAGGCCGCTGCGGTCCGACGGGGCGAGCAGCCCGATCGAGACGGCCGCGACGATCAGCGCCAGCACGGCGATTCCGTATCTCTTTCGTTTCCGGGACATGATCTCTCCTCCTGTTGCGGCATCAGCCGAAGCGCGGACCGTCCCCTCCGCTTGGAAAGGAGACGGCCCGCGATCGGGCGGCTCGATCAGTTTTGGTACACTTCGTCGATCGCGGCCTGGAAAGCCGCCTTGTACTTCTCGACGACGGTCGAGACCGACGTGCCGGCGTTCAGCTCGCCGACAAAATCGTAATACTTGAGGTTCGGGAACGTGTTGTGATCGAGCACGATCATGTTCGGGGCGACCATCTTGGCGTTTTCGATGTCTTCCTCGGTCGTGAAGTTCGTCTCATACGAGCCCTGGTCGGGATAGTCGTAGACGGACTCGATGTCGTGGATCTTTTCCCAGATGTACAGCAGCTGCTCCGGATGCTCGACCGCCTTCGGAATCGTCAGCGACTGGAACAGCGCCTCGGCCGAGTGGTAGCTCGTCGCGCTCGGGCCTTTCGGGAACGGCACGAAGCCCAGCTCGTAATCGGCCATGTCGGTCTTGAAGCCGCCGATTTCCCACAGCGCGCCAGCGTACATCAGCGTGTTGCCCTGGCGGAAAAACTGCCCCGGCTCCGTCCAGTCGCCGCCTTCCGTCGGGCGGGCCAGCTTTTCGGTGGCGAGCCGGGAGATGAAGTTCAGCGACTCCAGCGTCTTCGGATCGTCGAGGTTCTGCTTCTCGCCCAGCGTGAGCGCCGCTTCGTTCGAATACAGCGCGTGGTCCATCAGGTTCGAGTTGGCGAGCCCCCATGTATCGAGCTTGCCGTCGTTGTTCGTATCCTTGTTGGAGTCCTTGATCACCTGGATGAACGCATCCCAGTTCCACGCGTCCTCGTTCACATAGTCTTGGAGAGGCTTCAGGCCGAGCTGGTTCATCAACGTCTTGTTGTAGAAGACTCCCTGCACGAGATTCGCCTGGTTGTCCGTGAAGCCGTACCCTCTGCCCTCGTACTGCATGTACTCGTCCGTCACCTTTTGATTGAACGCCCGGGAGTTTTTCGTGTACTCGTCGACCGGCCAGAGCAGATCCTGCTTGACCAGCGTCGGGATCGTATACGTCTTGCCGAGCCGGACGATATCGCCGATCGGTTCGCCGGCCAGCAGCGAGGCGACGACCTTTTGCTGGTACTCTCCGTAGTCGATCGCGACGTATTCGACCTTGAAGTTATGCTTCTTCATCAGCTCGTCGAGATTTTTCTTTTTCTGGATGTTGTCCGGATTGTCTTCCGGAATCGTCATGTCCCACCAGGAGACAATCTTGATCGTGCGGCCGCCCATGTCGAAGTCCATCTCCGGCGTCGCAAGCTCCTCCGCCTCGGCTGCGCCTTCGTTTGCCGCCGGCGAGTTGGCGCCGGCCTCGTTGACGCCTGCATTCGCGCTTTCGGAGGCCGAATTCGCCGCGCCTCCGTTCGAGCTCGAGCTGCAGGCGGCCATGGATCCTGCGATGATGAGGCTGAGAAGCAGCGGCGTCCACTTGCTTGCTTTCATGTCCATCCCCCTCGGATTTAGGATTACACAGCAAAGTGTAGCGCTTACATTTGGAGCCATCAACCTGCCTCCCTGCAGGCCCGTCACCTGCCGAACTATAGGTTTCCCGTCCCCGCGCGGCCGCTCGGAATCCGCCTCGGGAAAAAAGTAAAGGATTGGTGAGCGTCCAAAGAAATGCACGTTGTCTGCGTTCGCGGATCGCGGCCATAATAGAACCATCCTTCATGGACGCTTGAAGAATATCGCCAGAAAGCGAGGTTCTTATCGTGGTTCAGGTACTGCTTTTGGATTCCAATGCCCGCTCGAGCCAGGCCTGCAGCAGCCTGCTGGACTGGAGTCAGTACGGCCTTGAATTGAAAGCGCTTCAGCTGCCGACGGTCGAAGCGATGATGGACGCCGTCGATCCGCTGTCCTGCTCGCTGATCCTGATCGGCATGGGCAACCCCGATTTCGGGATGGAACTGTGCGAGCGGATCCGCCGCATCAGCCGCGTCCCGATCATCCTGCTCGGCGGAAGAGGAGATTTTCCGCTCATGCGCCGCGCGCTGGCGCTGCAGGTGAGCGACTGCATCCTGCATCCCGTGCAGGCCCGCGACCTGCACGACAGTTTGAAAGCGCTGACAAATCGGCTCGGCCTCACGGCCGGCCCAGCCGCCGATGACGGCGCGAGCGGCGAGCATGGCGTGCCGGCCGCAGAGCCGATCATCGAGACGGTGAAGCAGTATGTGGAGCAGGAGCTGCATCACAACATCACCCTCAAGAAAATCTCCGCCCTGCTGCATTTCAACTGCGCCTATCTCGGCCAGAAGTTCAAATGCCATGTCCATATGTCCTTCAACGAATATCTGTTGCAGCAGCGGATGGAAAAGGCCAAGGCGCTGCTGGAGAACACCGACATGCGCATCTATGAAATCGCCAGGCGGGTCGGCTACACCGAAATCGACTGGTTCTACAAGAATTTCAAGGCGTATACCGGCGCGAGCGCCAACGAATACCGCAAGCAGCTGATCGATTCGGCCTGACGGCGCTGCGGAATTGCCCGGAGCAGGCCGCAGCGCGCAGCGCCGGAACGCGGAAGAAGCTGCGGACGTCCGTCGCGTCTATCGCGAGCAGCGCCGGAATGCGGAAGAACGAGCAAGGGGCAGCGCGGCCAGGTCCGATCGACCTGGCCGCGCTGCCCCCTTCTCCTCCTGAACCCTCAAGTCCGATCCGTGCCGAGCACGGCGCGCAGCGCCGCCTTCGGCCGCTGCCGCTCGTCGAACAGCAGCGGCCAGTTTTTGCGCCCCCGCACCGGAAAATCGTCCAGCCACGTATAGTCGTCGGCCGCCCCCCAGAACGTGACGCCGGTGATCGTGCCGCTGTACTCGCGGAACAGGTCGAAAAACTGGCGGTACCGCTGCTCCTGCAGCCGCAGCATCTCCGCGGTCGGCTCCGCGAGATCCGCGCGCCGGTCCTGGAACGTAAATACCGATACGTCCATCTCCGTAATCTGCAGCTGCAGGCCGAGCGCGGCATAGGCCTCGATCGCGGCGCGAATGTCGCCGAGCGGCGGATCCTGCACATTCCAGTGCGCCTGCAGGCCGATGCCGTGGATCGGCGCCCCCTCGTCCAGCAGGCTGCGCACGAGCCGGCAGATCTTGTCGCGCTTGCCCGGATTGCATTCGTTGTAGTCGTTGTAAAACAGCAGCGCGTTCGGGTCCGCCGCATGCGCGAAGCGGAACGCCTGCGCGATGTAGTCCTCTCCGATGCCCTTCAGCCAGCGCGACGGGCGCAGCAGCGCCTCGCCTTCGTCCGTCACCGCTTCATTGACGACATCCCAGCCATAGACCGTTTCCGAATAGCGGCCCACGACCTTCTCGATATGGGCCTGTATGCGCTCCAGCAGCAGCTCCCGTCCGGCCTCGCCGCCCTGCCCGTCCTCGAACACCCAGTCCGGCGTCTGGTTGTGCCAGACGAGCGTATGTCCGCGCAGCTTCATTCCATGCTCGCGGGCGAAGTCCGCGATCCGGTCGGCCTCCTCGAACGTGTACGTCCGCTCCTGCGGGTGCACGCTTGCGAACTTCATTTCATTTTCAGCCGTCAAGCTGTTGTACTGCCCGATCAGCAGCTCCTTCTGGCTGACGATCGTGCGCGAGCTGACGGCCGCGCCGATATAAAAGTCCTTTTCGAACGCGCGGGCGAGCGAGCCCTCCGCGATGTTCCTCTCCGTGCCGGCCATGGCTGGATTCCACCTTTCTTCGATTGGGCGCGCCGGTTTCAGGCGCCATCCGTCATCCCGCCTCATCCGGCGGGTAAAGCACGATCCGTCCCTCTTCCAGCTCGACGCGCACCTTGCCGCAGTCCTTGAAGCCGTCCGCCTCCAGCAAGCCTGTCGGTATCTGCAGGCGGCCGGCCTTGTCGAGCACGGCATACTCCGTATGGCTGTCCTCCTCCGCCTCGTCCGCGCTCGGCAGCGCCGGCTCCTCGGCATAGGATGCCTTCCGGATCATCTCCGCCGACGTCTTGCCGTCCCGGATCTGCACAACCCGGTCTACCTTGCGGGCAAGCGCCGGGTCATGGGTGACGATGACGATCGTGATGCCGAGCGAGCGGTTGAGCGAGCGGAACAAGTCGAGCACCTGCTCGGACGTCCTGCTGTCGAGCGAGCCCGTCGGCTCGTCAGCGAGCAGCAGCTTCGGCTCGTTGGCCAGCGCGATCGCGATCGCGACGCGCTGCTGCTCTCCTCCGGACAGCTCGCTGAGCCTGTTTTTCACCCGATGGCCGAGGCCGACCGCCTCCAGCAGCCCGAGCGCGCGCTCGCGCCGCCGCTTGCCGCGAAGCAGGATCGGTAGCTCGACATTTTCCAGCGTCGTCAAATAAGGAATGAGATTGCGGGCATTGTTCTGCCAGACGAATCCGACCGTCTCCCGCTTGTACTTCACCAGCTCCTTCTCGCCGCAGGACAGCAGCGGCCGTCCGGCGACGAGCAGCTTGCCGGCGGACGGCTTGTCGAGCCCTCCCAGCATGTTGAGCAGCGTCGATTTGCCGCTTCCGGAGTTGCCGATGATCGCCATCAGCTCCCCTTGCTCGACGATCAGGTCGAGGCCTTGCAGCGCCACGACCTCGAGGTCGGCGGTCTTGAAGATCTTGACCAGTCCTTCGCAATGGATCATCGCTTACTCCTCTCCCAGCTTGAGCGCCTGCGCGATCCGGATCCGCGACAGCCGCCAGCCCAGCACGAGCAGGCCGACGGCCAGCGTGATGCCGACGAGGCTGTAGAGCTGCAAGTAATCGGCGAGCCGGTAGACGACCGTGAACGGAGGCACCTGCGCCGTCGTCGCGAACGACATCTCGAACATCGGGACGAACAGCTCGCTGGACCAGCCTCCGATGAGCACTCCGATCACCGCCGCCGCCCCCGAGGTGAGCAGCTGCTCGCTGACGAGCATGAGGATGATCTGCCGGAACGGGATGCCCATCGCTCCGAGCACGCCGTACTGGAGCGTGCGGCCCGAAAGCGTGAGCAGCCAGAACAGGAGGAAGCCGAAGAAGCAGATCAGCATCGAGATGACGAAGCCGAGCGTCATGACGCCGTTGATCGCGAGCCGGAACGGATCGTTGTTCGAGACGGCTAGCTGCCGGTTCGCGTCGGTCAGTCCGGAGATGCTCAGCTTCTGCGCGGCAAGCTCGTCGTAGATGTCCTGGCTGGCCGCTCCGTCGGCCAGCTTGAGCCACACCTCGTACGGCTCGACGGCCAGCCGGTTCTGGATCGCGCTCAGATGGCCCACGACCAGATAGGGAAGCTCCTCCTTGCCGGGCTCTCCGCTTTGAAGCGGACTCCAGCTCGGCCAGTAGTCGACGATGCCGTACACCGTGAACGCCGCCTGGTCGAGCCCGTCCCAGGAGAGGCGGATCGCATCGCCCGGCTTCGCCTTCGCCTTGTCGGCGAGCGAGCGGGAAATGAGCACCGCCTTCGGATTCGGCGCGATCAGGTTCAGGTAGCTGTTGATCGGATGCTCCAGCAATCCGTCTTTCATCCACGCCGTCTCGCCGAACGACTTCGTCTCGATGCCCATCAGCGTCGTTTTCCCGCTCGTCTTTCCGGCGGCGAAGCGCGCCTTGTCGCTCCGGAACACCTTGGCGGCCGATGCGGCTCCCTCCAGATCGGCGAACGGCTCGAACGGCGGCTCCGTATACTGGACTCTGCGGTCCGTCCCGGAGCTGGCCGCCGCTTCCGGTCCCGGCTCCGCTCCGGCCATCGCCGGCGGCGGGGCATCGTTTGCCCAGCGGGTCGTCAGCGCGATATCGGCGCCTGCCGCATAGCGGATCTTGCTTTCCATATTGTCGTTGATCGTACGGGCCGCATTGGCGCTGAACAGTCCGGTCGACACCGTCATGATGAGGAACACCTGGATCGTCAAGTATTGGCCGGAGGAGCGGCTGATCTGCACGAGCGTATGGTACAGCGACGGCGGCCACCAGCGGCGGCCGGCCCGATAGAGCAGATGGAGGAGCCAAGGATAGACGCGCAGCAGCAGCAGCCCCCCGCCAAGCGCGAACATCGCCGGCATCAGGAACAGCAGCGGATCGATCTGGAGCGCGTCCTGGTCAAGCGCGAGCCGCTTCAGATCCTCCTGACGCTTGCCGAAGTTGTAGAGCAGGTACCCCGCCAGAGCGATCAGCACGAGATCGATGCCGGTCTTGTGCCAGAACGACATCCGCGGTTGGCGGGCGCTGCGCTGCTTGTGCGCCACGATATCGACGCGGGTCGCCAGAAAGGCGGGAAAAAGCACGAGCAGGATCGCCCCGCCGACGGCAAGCGCCGCGATCCGGTAGCTGCCGCTCGTCAGGCTGACCTCCAGCGCCGAGCGCTGCACGAACTCGAGGAATCCGCCCGACGCCCCGAGCAGCTTGGTGAATCCGACGCCGACGAACGGTCCGACCGCCAGCGCGGCCGCGCCGAGCAGCATGTTCTCCGCCGCATAGGCGGCCATGATCTGCGCGCGGCTGGCGCCGCGGCTGCGCAGGACGGCGATCTCGGTCTTCTGCCGGCCGATGACGAGGTTCGCCGCCATGTAGAGGTAAAAGGCGAGCATGAGCATGACCGGCGAATAAAGCGACAGCATCGTCACGTCCAGCCGGGCCTGCTTGCCGGCATACGAAGCGACGGTCGCGGTCGCCGGCACGTTCACCTCCTCGGCGCCGAGACGACCGCGGAAGTAGCGCTTGATGTCGGTCGCCGCTTCGAGGAAGCGGTCGATCCCGCCGATCGACAGCTGCGCATAGTCGAGGGCGTAGCGCCACTCCAGCTCCGCGACCCGCACCTTGCCGCCTGCGGTGAACTCGCGCTCGAACGTCTCGAACGGAAGGAGCAGGCTGTTCTCGGCCTGTTCCGTCAAGTAGGGAAGATAGGGATCCGCGTCGGCCGACGTCGCCACGAGCCCGACCGGCACGACCCGCAGCGGCGTCTTGTCCGGCGCCTCCGCGATCAGCTCCTCCCCCAGGCTCCGCTTGACCGAGTTCAGGAACCTCTCCGTCACCAGCGCCTCGAACGCGCCATCCTGCCGGTCCGCCGGAAGGCGTCCTTCGACGATCCGCACCCGCTGCTCCAGGCCGGACAGCGAGGCGAACGCCCCCGCCGTCTTTTGCGTCTTTTTCTCCTGCTCGGACGCATCCGCGCCGTATACCTTCAGCTTGGGCGTGAACCGCTGCTCGTAAAACGCCTGCGCGGGCAGCCCCGTCCGCTCCGGGATCGTCCGCACGAAGCGGTCGGCGCGGCCGATCGCCTGGATCGTCTTGTCGTCCATCTTCGTGGACGAGACGGTAGTCCGGATGCGGACATAGCCCGGATACGCCGAGCTCTCGCCCTGCACGAGCTGCAGCTCCCGCTGCAGCGTCCGCTGCAGAATCGCGTCCGAGTACAGCGGCATGGAGCTGAACAGCGCGACGCACAGCGTCAGCCCGAACCACAGGTTCAGCTGCAGCCATTTGTTGCTTGCCATCTTGCGAAGGATCATCGTCCCTAGTGCCATCCGCGCCACCTCGTCTTCGAAGCCCTCCGCCGAGCCGCAGCCAGCCGCGCAGGAGCCATCAATTGTTCAGGATGACCTGCTGGCCATCCTGCAGCCCTTTGACGATCTCGACTTCCGTCGGCGTCATGAGGCCCACCTCGACGTCCACTTCCTTGCGGCGCTCCCCTTCCGCGACCTGCACGTAGAAGCGGTTCATATAGGTGCGGAGCGCCGCGCGCGGCAGCACGATCGCGTTGTCGCGCTTCTGCAGCTGGATCTCGAGCTGCGCGCTGTGCCCGACCTGAATGCCCGCCGGCGGATCGTCGATGCCGATGTAGAGCGTGACGGCGTTTTTCTCCGCCTTGGCCGGATCGGTTCCGGCCGGCACGTTGCCCGGCGCCTGCAGCACCTTGCCGGTGTAGCTCTTGCCCTTGTAGGTCAGCGAGACCGGCATGCCGGTCTCGACGGCCGCGACATCCTTGCTGCTGGACGCGGAGTACGTCAGCTGCATGTCGGCCTGGTCCGCGACGGTCAGGATCGGCTGATAGCCGTTCACCCGGTCGCCGGTCTGGAGCGTCTCCGCGAAAATGATCGTGCCGGCGATCGGCGCGAGCAGCTTCGACTTGCCGAGCCTTTCTTCCATCGCCTCCAGCGACAGCCGCTCGCGCTCCAGATCGATCTCGCGCAGGCGCAGGTCGGTCGAGCTGGCCTGCGAGGCGCGAGCCTGGCTGTAGAGCAGCTCGGCCCGCTCGACGTTCAGGCGCTGCAGCCGCGTCTGCAGCTCCAGGTCGCCGGTCTCGAGCTCGGCGAGCAGCTCGCCGGCCTTCACCTGCTGGCCGAGCTTGACCGCGATCGACCTCAGCGTGCCGGCGTCCTTGAACGACAGCGCTTTCGTGTCCGCGGACACGAACGTCGCGTTGCCCTTGAGCGAGGTCTGGATGCTGCCGCGGGCCGCTTCGACGAGATCGAGCGCTTCCTCGGCCGGCTGCACGAGCGGCGGCTGAAGCGTCGTCTCCTCGACCGGAAGCAGCGAGCAGCCGGACAGGGCGAGCGCCGACAGCAGCCCGAGCGCGGCAATCCGCTGCCGCGGCGAGCGCTCAGGCTTGGCGGGCTTGACGGGCCGTTTTCGAATCAATTCGACCATCCTCCAATGCAATGACATCATCGACGAGCTCCATCATGCCGGGATCATGCGTCGTCATGAGGATCGTCATCCCGGAGCGGCGGACGAGATCCCGGAAAACCTGCATCACCTGCAGGCCCATCACGCTGTCAAGCTCCGCCGTCGGCTCGTCGGCGATCAGCAGGCTCGGCTTGTGGGCGATCGCCCTGGCGATCGCGACACGCTGCTGCTCTCCGCCGGACAGCTCGGTCGGGCGATGCTTCATCCGCTCCTTCAATCCGACCCGCTCCAGCGCCTGCTCCGCCGCCTCTTTGTTCCCGGCCTTGGGCGCGCCGGCGATGCGGAGTCCGAACTCGACGTTCTCATACGCGGACATGAGCGGGATCAGGCCGAACGACTGGAAGACGAGCCCGATCTCCTTGCGGCGGACCGCGCTTCGCTCGGCTCCCGAGAGCCCGGTCAGCTCCCGATCCCGCAGGAATACCTTGCCCTCGGTCGGCTCGTCGAGCGAGCCTAAAATATTGAGCAGCGTCGTCTTGCCGGAGCCCGAGCGCCCCCGCAGCGCCACCATCGAACCTTCCGGCAGCTCCAGATCGATGTCCGCCAGCGCCGTGAACGCCTGAGCCCCTTTGCCGAACACCCGCTTGATGCCCTCCGCGCGCAGGATCGGCGCTCCTGCTGCCGGCAGCGATTCGTTCTGCATCGGCATACCCCCTCAAGTTGGATTCAACCGAATCGGCTGGGATGTTCCTCTTCGAGTGTAGACCGGCTCCTCCAGCCCGACAATCGGTCAATGGACAGCGAAAGACCTTACGGATTATAGAAGTTGGGCCGCGTCACGCCGCAAAAAAACCAAGGAAGCGCTGCGCGCGTCCTTGGTCCAGGTCGAATCATTCGCTGAATTGCCAATCCAGCAGCCGCAGCAGCGGCGCATCCGGCTCGCCGCGGAATACGAGATACAAGTCATGCACGCCGTCCGCTCCCGCAACGGCCGTCGACCGCACGCGCCACTCTCCCTCTCCCTCTTCCTCTGCCGGCACTTCCAGCCGGCCGATCAGCGCGCCGTCCGGCTGGTCCAGCCGCAGCTCGATCGTCCCGGCCGCGCCATCGCTGCGTACGGTCGCGGCGAAGGCGGACGCTCCGGCGCCGAAGTCGGCTCCGGCAAGCCCGATCCAGCCGCCGTCCTCGCTGGCGGCGGCCGCTCGTGCTCCGGCCAGGCGAGGAGCGGGGCCGATCGAGACGCCTGCCGTCCAGGCCGACGTGCTTCCGCTCGTGCGGACATACGGATTCAGCGCCTTGACTGCCGGCACGCCGGCAAGATCGGCCTGAATCTCGCGGATGGCTCCATTCTCGTCGAACTCCACCCGATTCAGATGCGTCGAGCGATAGCCCAGCGGCACGCCCATCGCCTTGGACAGCGTCTGCGCATGGTATGCCATATACCAGCTGCCTGCGAACTCGAACATCGCGTGATGGTTGTTGCCGCCGACGCCGAAAAACGCCGACGGGTTTCGGAGGATCGAGCGCTCGTACGTCCAAGGCCCGGTCGGGCTGCCGCTCGTCATGTAGGCGATCTCTCCGGCAGGAGGGCTGCCCTCCTCGCGCTCTCCCGGATGGAAGTTCGAGCAGTAGGAGAAATAATAGACGCCGCCGCGCTTGTTGATGCCCGCATCCTCGAACAGATACGGCGCCCGGATCGGCTGCGCCGTGCCGACGACGCTCGTCATGTCGTCGCCGAGCTTCATGACCCGCGCCGTATCGGGCCACTGTGCCCGCCCTTCGGGGATGCCTCCGCCAAAATAGATATAGGCGCTTCCGTCCTCCTCCACCAGCACGGCCGGATCGAACAGCCAGGTCACGTCCTCCACGCCCGGCGTCGAACGGGCGATCAGCGCCTCGCCGAGCGGATCGGTCCACGGACCGGTCGGCGAATCGCCCTCCAGCACGCCGATGCCGCTCGCATTGTTCGCAAAATAAAGGAAGAAGCGTTCCTTGCCGCCGATCATCTTGCACGCTGCGGCCGGCGCCCACGACTGGGTGGCCCAGACGGCGGCTCCGTCCTTGCCGGCGACATGGACCTCTCCATGATCGGTCCAGTTGACCAGATCGTCGGAAGAAAGGATGCCGATCCGGTCGATCCGTCCATACGTATTGTCCTTCGCGTTTCCCTGCTCGTCGCGTTCCAGAATATCGTTGGTCATGTACAAATAGACCCGTCCGCCATGGACAAGCGCATACGGATCCGCTCCGAAGCGATGGGCGACGAGCGGATTGCCGTTCGGCGGCGTCTTGCCGACCGCCTGCGCAAGCGGCCTCCGAGCGGAAGGCTCCGCTCGTTTCGTTTCCGGTTGACTCATGCTGGACCTCCTTTGAATGTGGACCTGCTGCTGCTGCTCCTGCTCCTGCTTGAAAAATTGCGCCTCGCCTGCAAGCGGCTCCGCTCAGCGGGCCTGCAGGCTGTCGCGGTATTCCTGCGGCGTCAGTCCGGTCGATTTTTTGAAGAAGCGCGTGAACGAGTGAGCGGCTTCATAGCCGACCGAGCCGGCGACCTCGCGGATTTTGAGCTCTCCGTTCCGCAGCAGCTCCTTCGCTTTTTTCAGCCGGCAGCCATCGATGTACTCGGACAGGTTCATCCCGCTCTCCTGCTTGAAGAAGCGGGACAGATACGATGGGTTGAAATAGTTGATCTCGGCCAGCCGGACGAGCGACAGATCCTCCTCCAGATGCGTCTCGATGTAGCGGCAGATGCGGTCGATGACGCTGGAGGCGCGGGCGATCTCGCTGCGATGCTTCAGCTCGAACAGGCGGCCGGCCAGCTCGCGCAAGTACGCGGCCGCCTCCTTCATCGACGCATGCTCATCGAGCCGCAGCAGCTTGCGGCAGTCGCCGATGTCGCGCCCGAGTCCCCAGCGCTGGATTGCCGCATGCAGCAGGAGGGCGACCGAATAGTAGCCCTCGACGGCGCGCTCGACCTGGATCTGCGCATCCAGCAGGCCGTCCGCAAGCTCGTGAAACGCTTCAAAAAAGAGCTCCCTGCGGCCGGCTTCCAAATGGGCCGCGAGCAGCTCCGTTCGCTGCGGCAGCTTGAGGTCGTCCTTGCCGCCGTCGGCTTCATCCGGCTCGAAGCGGTCGATCAGCACGGCCGCCATGCGTCCGGACAGCTTGACCTGGAGCAGCTGGCGCAGCCGGGCCGCCTGCGGCGTGACCGACCGCCACTCCGATGGACTGCCGCCCAGCGCAAAAGCGGCCGTCAAGCCGAGCTGCTTCTGGCAGGCTTCCTGGATCAGCTCCAGCATCCCTTCCAGATAACGCGCGAAGTAGCCGTCGAACTGGCGCTCGAGCGGAACGGCTGGCTGCAGCAGCCAGACCAGCTCGCCCTGCTTCTCGACGATGCCCGCGCGGCGGCTCTGCTCCGCCAGGAACGAGTCCCAGATCCGCTCCGCCGTGCGCAGCAGGCCGCTGCGGACGCTGTATCCGCTATCGTCCGGATACGCCAGCTGCCCGGCCACCACATAGACCTGCTGCTGCGGATCGAGCTTGAGCCCCGCCTTGCGGAGCTCCGCGGCGAACGCCTCGCGGTCGCTCGCATGCGTGCCGCTGTCTTGGAGCAGATGGCGGATGAACTCGGCCTGCTCCATCACCTCGAGCGCATAGAGCTGCTCGCGCGACAGCTCGACGAGCGAGCCGATCTGGCTGCTCTCGTCGACTTCGGCGACCACCTCCTCGATGACCTCGATCACCTTGCCGAATCCCTCGGTCTTGAGCAAGTAGCGGGCGCGCGGCATCTGGATCGCCTTGTAGGCGTAGTCGAATTCGCTGTAGCCGGTCAGAAAGACGATCCGGCAGCGCGGCCAGTACAGCTGGATCTCCTCCGACAGCTCCAGGCCGCTCATGCCGGGCATGCTGATGTCCGTCATCACGATGTCGAAACGCGTCCTTTTCAGCCACTCCAGCGCCTCCTTGCCGGAATAAGCCTTGCATACGTCCAGGCGGTCCGGCATCCGCATGCGGAACACCTCGTACAAGCCGTCAGTGATGATCTCTTCGTCGTCTACGATCAGCAGCCTAAGCATTTCATACCGTCTCCTTCAGCCTGATGCGGATCGCAACCTTCAGTCCGCCCAGCTCGCTTCGCGACAGGCTGAGGCCGCTGCCTTCCCCGTAGGTGAGCAGGATCCGCCGGTGGATGTTGATCATTCCGGTCATTTCATACGAGTCCGAAGAGCTGTCGAGCCGCCGGCGCAGCTCCTCGAGCAGGCTCTCCCCGATCGGCTCGCCGTTGTTCTCGACGACGATGCGCGCCTCGTCCTCTTCCCGCTCGAACGATACGCGCAGCAGCCCCTCCTCGGTCACCTTCTCCAGGCTGTGCTCGTACGCATTTTCAATGATCGGCTGGATGATCAGCCGCGGCACGCTGATCGTCCGCATCGTCTCCGGCAGCTCGCCGAACTCGACCGCGATCCGCCTGGAGAAGCGCAGCTCCTGGATCTCGGTATACATGCGGGAATGCCGCGTCTCCTCGGCCAGCGGCACAAGATCCGCTCCGCTGCGCGTGATGAAGCGGAAGTATTCGCCCAGCATGTTCGTGAACTGCTCGATCCGGTCCGTATCTCCCGTGCGCGCGAGCGAGTTGAGGATGAAAAAGCTGTTGTAGAGGAAATGCGGATTGATCTGCGACTGCAGCTGCTTGAGCTCCGCCTTCTGCATCATCAGCTTCTGCTTGAAATCCTGATCGATCAGCATCTGCAGCTTTTTCAGCATGTGGTTGAACCGATGGTACAGATAGCCGAACTCATCTTTCTGCTCATGCTCGATCGGACTGTCCAAGGCACCGCCCTCCATCCTTCTGAAGCTCTGTACGAGAAGCAGCAACGGCTTGTGCACGAATCGATAGGTGGAATAGGCGTAAATGAGGATCGTCATCAGCGTTGCCGCCGCGAACAGCCAGGCCCAGACCTCGAATTTGCTCAGCGGCTTGGCGACCGTCTCGGCGGGCATATAGATGAAGCCCGTCAGCCCCAGCTTGGCGGAGCTGACTTTGTTGAACTGGTACTCCTTCCCGTCCAGCTCGAGCCGGAACGCGCTTGCGGACGAGCTTCGGGCGAGCGCGGCGGATTGCCTCATCATCTCGCTCGAGCCGGGATCGCTCGCGATCGCGAACGAAGATCTGTCGTCCATGACGAACGAGCCGCTCTCTTCGTAGGAATTGAGCTGTTTCATCGACTCCTTCAGACGCTCGGCATCAAGCACGATCTGGACGATGAACAGCGGCTTGCCCCCCGCTTCTCCGCTGGCCTTCGACGCCCGCAGATGGAAGGTCTGCTGCCAGGTGATGAGCCTCGTCTTCTCCTTGCCGAGCGAGGCTAGCAGATCGTCGAAGCTGCCCTGCTGGAACTCGTACACATCATGCGCTGCGGACACCGTCTTGCGGATCGAATGCAGATGGACGTACACGTCCTTGATGTACGGACTGCTGTTCTTGATCGAGGTCAGGCGCTGGATCAAATAGTTCATGCCCGCCGTCCGCTCCACGCCGTTCATCTTTTCCCAGGCGACGGCCAGCTGGTTCAGCTCGTTGTCCTGGACGAGATCGTACTGCTGGATTTCAAGCCACTCGATCTCGCGGTTCAAGTCTTCCATATAATAGGACAGCTGCGTCGTTGTCGCCCGCGAGATTTCCTCGCGGGCATTTTTCGCGCTCCAGTGGTACAGGTAGACGCCGAGCGCCAGAATGGGCAGGATGACGGACAGATAAGTCAGGACGAGCCGGATGAAGATGGAGTTGCGGATGGAGTTGACCGGGAATCGAAACAAGCTGAACCCTCCGTTGCGGCCGCTCCGCCAGCAGGGCGGCCAGTCTGATTGACGGCGACATGTCCTTGGGCGGCCGGTTCAAGGCGCGTTCGATTGCCGGAGCCACTCGTTTACTTCCCTCGTCATCCTCTCTCCCCCCAGGCTGTTCCAATCCTGGACGAACCGATCGAACTCCTCGATCGGGCGGCCCAGGATGATGTTCGCATACGTCTCGATCTGCAAGTTGTACAGCACGGACTGCTTTTCGATCATCGTCGATGTCTGCGGTCGAGAAAACGCTCGTACAGCAGCTGGTCGTTCCGGATATACTGCTCCAGGATCGAAAAGGCGCCGTCCGGCCCGTACGTCTTTTTCCAACCCCAGCCCGCATCGCGGTTTTCCTTGCCCGCTTCGTAGATCTCGATATACTTCTGGATCGCTTTCGCTTCCGCCTTTAGGACGGAGCGGTCTCCCGTGCTGCGGAACTGCTCCAGCTGCCGGAAAGCCTCGAGATTTTTGAGCGCCGGGTACGGCGTGACGGGCGACAGCTTCCATACCGGCTGCGGCGTGCTGTAATACTTCTCATATTCGGCCGTCTCGCCCCAGTTTTTCTCCAGATGAAGGTTGAGCAGCTTGATCAGCGCTTCCGGATGGGGGTAGTCCTTGCGTACGGCCAAGTATTGATAGGTGCCTAGCGGAAGCGGCACCCGGACCGGCTCGCTCGTCGCCGATACGATCGGGTAGGCTTGCCAGTCCGAGTCCCGCTCCTTGGAGCGGCTCGCCTGCGCGAGGAACGAGCCCCACTGCTCGCCATAAAACAGGCCGATCTTGCCGTCTGCGATCAGCTTCTCTTCCTGCACGCTGTTTTTGAAGCCGAACTCCGGATCGATCTGCCCGTCCTTGTACAGCCGCTGCAGCACCAGGAGCGCTTCCCGCATTTGCGGCTGGATGCCGCCGTAGACGAGCTGGCCGTCCTTGTCCTCGAGCCACATCGTCGGATAGGCCTCATAGCCGGCCAGCAGTCCGCTGATTCCCATCAGAGGCGCCAGCAGGCTGCGGGTCAGGGCGATGCCGTACGTATCGTCGCGGCCGTTTCCGTCCGGATCTCTTTCTGTAAACGCTTTCGATATTTCCAGCAGATCGTTCATCGTTCGCGGCGGATCCAGCTCCAGCCGATCCAGCCAGTCCTTGCGGATCCAGATGTATTTCGCGCCCTCGATCGACGAGCCCGTAGCCGGGATCGCCATCAGCTTGCCGTCGATCGTCGCCCGTTGGAACGGGGCGCTGCCTTCCTGGTTCAGAATCGTTTTGGTGAATGGCGAGGCATATTGGTCATAGACCTCCGTCAGCTCCTGGATCAAGCCTTCGTTGTGGAGCGTCCGCAGCTGCTCCGCATTGACCTTGACGACATCCGGAATCGCTCCGGAAGCGAGCGCACCTCCCAGCTTCTGGTCATAGAGATCTCCTTTGGATACCCATTCGTAGCGGATGCGTATGCCTAGCTCGTCTTCATACAAACGGGTCCAGCGGTTGTCCTCGAGCGTTTCTCCCGGCAGCTTCAGGATCAGGTCGTCCTCGGTCATGCGGACGAAGCTCAGCTCGATCGGAAGCGGCTCGCTCCCTTCCGTCGGCTCTTCCGAAGCGACAGGCTTTACGGTTCCATTCGAATTGGCGTCGCATGACAGCAACACCTGAAGCAGCGCAAGCGCAGCCAGTCCCAGCTTTCCTTTGCTCCGACTCGCGACCTTCACCTGCTGCAGCCCCTTTCAAGGAAGAATGGACAGAGATCTGCCTTTATTATCCGAGCCCTTTCGGCCCGCAACAACATCCATCTCTTGTTTTCGTTACCCGTTCTTTACCTGAAAGCGATTCCTCGCCGGAACGGGAAAAAGCGCCCGATCGCTCAGGCGCTTGCAGAATAGGCTCCGAATCAAGGAAGCATGCTGCTTCCCATCAAATACTTGTCGACCTCGCGAGCCGCCTCGCGCCCCTCGTTGATCGCCCAGACGACAAGGCTCTGGCCGCGGCGCATATCCCCGGCGGCGAACACCTTGTCGACGCTCGTCCGGTATTCACCGTAGCGGGCTTTGACGTTCGTGCGGCGGTCCTGCTCGACCTCGAACGCCTGCACAAGCGTGTTCTCCGGCCCTTCGAAGCCGACCGCGATGAACACGAGATCCGCCGGCCAGACCTTTTCCGTGCCGGGAATCTCTTTGTAGATCTTGCGGCCGGTCTCGTCGACGATCCGTTCGATCTGGACGGTGTGGAGCTCCTTGAGCTGGCCGTTCTCGTCGCCGACGAACTTCTTGGTCAGGACGGAGAACGCGCGCGGGTCTTCGCCGTACAGCGCCTTCGCTTCTTCGTGGGCATAGTCCAGCGTGTACACGTTCGGGAACTGCGGCCACGGATTCGTGATCGAATCGCGCTGCAGCGGGGCCTTGGCATGCGTGCCGAACTGCGTGACCGACTTGCAGCCGTGGCGCAGAGCCGTCGCGACGCAGTCCGTGCCGGTATCGCCGCCGCCGATGACGATGACGTCCTTGTCCTTGGCGGAGATGTAGTTGCCGTCCTCCAGGCCGGAGTCGAGGTAGCTCTTGATCGTGCCGTTCAGGTAGTCCATCGCCATATGCACGCCGTTCAGATCGGAGCCTTCGATGTCGACGCCGCGGGCTTTCGTCGCGCCGCCGCACAGGACGATCGCGTCGAAGCCTGCCAGCAGCTCCTCGGCCGCGATATCCTTGCCGATCTCCGTATTCGTCACGAAGTCGACGCCCTCGGCTTCGAGCAGGTCGACTCGCCGCTGCACGATCCCCTTGTCGAGCTTCATCGTCGGGATGCCGTACGTCAGCAAGCCGCCGATGCGGTCCGCGCGCTCGTACACCGTCACCGTGTGGCCGGCCTTGTTGAGCTGCGCGGCGCAAGCCATGCCGGCAGGTCCGGAGCCGACGACGGCGACCTTTTTGCCCGTGCGGAGCTGAGGCGGCTGCGGTACGACCCAGCCCTCGTCGAAGCCGCGGTCGATGATTGCCTGCTCGATCGTCTTGATCGTGACGGCATCGCCGATGAGGCCGACCGTGCACGAGCCCTCGCATGGCGCCGGACAGACGCGTCCGGTGAATTCCGGGAAATTGTTCGTCTTGTGCAGGCGCTCCAGCGCCTCGCGCCACAAGCCGCGATAGATGAGGTTGTTCCACTCGGGAATCAGGTTGTTGACCGGGCAGCCCGACGCCCCTCCGGCCAGCTCCATGCCCGTATGGCAATACGGGGTGCCGCAGTCCATGCAGCGGGAGCCTTGCGTCCGAAGCTGATCGTCCGGCAAATGCTTGTGGAACTCGTCCCAATCCTTGATTCTTTCCAGCGGACTGCGGTCTGCCGGCAGCTCGCGTTTATATTCCATGAACCCAGTTGGTGTCGACATCTTTCCCCATTCCTCCATCCTTTAGGTCCCGCTCCGTCTCTCTGTCACCGTTCTTCGGATGCAAGACCCGATGCGTCGCTACATAATATTGCATTCCAGCGCATACTTTGTACAACATCGTAGCATTGTTTCACAACTTAGCATAATGGAGTATGCGTACAATCATTTGCACTTTGTCGCATAACAGCGGCATAGAGATTACGAATTGCGCGCAGGCGCTGTTCGAATATACGTTTGGAAGGCGTAGGTCTCGCCTGCCGGTCCTTTTTCGAGACCGGCCGCGGAATCCGCGAGCTCCCACTCGCCGTCCGGCAGCTCAGGGAAGTAAGCGTCGCCGCCTCCGTAGGAGCGGTCGATCTCCGTCAGCAGCAGACGGTCCGCGCGGCCGAGCAGCAGACGGTAGATCTGCTCGCCGCCGATGACCATCAGCTCCTGCTCGCCGGCGACGGCTTGCAGCGCCTCCTCCGGCGTCCGGAACAGCTCCACGCCATCCGGTGCCTCGCCGCCGCCGCGGGTCAGCAGCAGATTGCGCCTGCCCTTCAGCGGACGGCTGCCGAACGACTCGAACGTCTTGCGTCCCATCAGCACCGGCTTGCCCATCGTCTGCTCCTTGAAAAAGCGCATGTCCTCCGGCAGCTTCCACGGCAGGTCGTTGCCGCGCCCGATCAGCCGATCGCGGTCCATGCACGCGATCATCGTGATCCTCATACCGACACCTCGGCCTTGATCGTCGGATGATGCTCGTAGCCGACGATCTCGAAGTCCTCGTAGCGGTAGTCGAAGATGCTCGCCGGCTTGCGCTTCAGCACGAGCTGCGGCAGCGGATGCGGCTCGCGCGTCAGCTGCAGCTTGACCTGCTCGAGATGATTCGCATAAATATGCACGTCGCCTCCGGAATAAATGAGCTCTCCGGGCTCCAGATCGCATTGCTGCGCGATCATATGCGTCAGCATCGCATACTGGGCGATGTTGAACGGCAAGCCGAGGAACGTGTCCGAGGAGCGCATCGTGAACATGCAGTTCAGCTTGCCTCCGCTGACCTGGAACTGGAACACGAAATGGCAAGGCGGCAGCTTCATGCCGTCGACTTCGCCGACGTTCCAGGCGCTCACCATATGGCGGCGCGAGTCCGGATTCGTGCGAATCGACTCGACGACCGCAGCGATCTGGTCATGGACGCGGCCGTCCTTGCCTTCCCATGCGCGCCACTGCGAGCCGTATACCGGACCGAGGTCACCGTTCTCGTCCGCCCACTCGTTCCAGATGCGGACGCCGTTTTCCTGCAGGTACTTCACGTTCGTCTCGCCGCTCAGAAACCAGAGCAGCTCGTGGATGATCGATTTGACATGCACCCGCTTCGTGGTGACGAGCGGAAAGCCCTTGGACAAGTCGAACCGCAGCTGCCGACCGAATACGGCGATCGTGCCGGTTCCCGTTCGATCGGAACGCTCCGTCCCGTTGTCCAGGATATCCTGCAGCAGCTCCAAATAATTTTTCATCGGTTACCCCCTAGCTCAGGACCGGCCGAACGGCCTGATGCCCCTCTATCTCGCGAACCTTTCTGTTAGTTTACCATCTTAAAGGCTCGTTTGTCTCTTATTTGTCTCTTCGTGCGGAACAAAATCAGCGATCCTCGGGATGACGGAACCGGAATCCGAATCCGCTTCGCGTAGCGCAGAACGGAAACTGCTATCGCTTTGCCGAATGGAAACTGAAACCGGCATCCGCTTCGCGGAGCGGGGGCTCGCTCCGATCTCCCTGAAGCCCAGATTCCTCTGAACGTATTCTTCCGAAGCGGTAGGAATCCGGCCTTCAAGGGAACCGCTGACGCTTCTCCACGAGCCCCCGTCCGTCTTCGCTCTTTGGTTTCACTTCGCCTACGGCTCGCTTGAATGATTTACGCAAGCAAATCCGTTGCTCGCACATTGAGGACCGAAAGCTGCATCCGCTTCGCGTAGCGCAGAACGGAAACTGCAATCGCTTTGCCGAATGGAAACTGAAACCGGCATCCGCTTCGCGGAGCGGGGGCTCGTTCCGATCTCCCTGAAGCCCAGATTCCTTTGAATGTACTCTTCCGAAGCGGAAGGAATCCGACCTTCAAGGGAACCGCTGACGCTTCTCCACGAGCCCCCGTCCGTCTTCGCTCTTTGGTTTCGCTCTTTAAGTTCGCTCGGTGCCTTCGCTCATCACCACTAGGCCCGTCACCAATAAAATCAGTTAGATGCTAATGCCGAACCTACCCTCGCTCCGCTTCGTAGTGACTCGTTCCGATCTCGATGCCCCCAGGATTTCTTTTATCGCATTTTCCAGAACCTTCGAAAGCTTCAATAACGAGCTGGAAAAACTGCAACCCGAATAAATCGGGTTAGAGTTTCTCGCAAGCCCGTATTTCAGACTCTAACCCGATTAAATCGGGTTACAACTGCTCGAACACCCGTCTTTCAAGCTCCAACCCGAATAAATCGGCTTACAGTTACTCACATGCCCGTCTTTTAGGCTGTAACCCGAACAAATCGGGTTACAGCCGCTTGCAAGCCCGTCTTTTAGACTCTAACCGATACGCCTGCCTGCCGGAGTTACTTGAATTGACCTCACAGCTCCGACCGCTTCGGCCTACGCTTGACCGAGTTACTCGGTTTTTCCGTGCAACTCCTTCTGGTTCCGCCCCTGCTTGCTCCAGTTACACGGTTTTTCCGCGCAACTCCGCCGGTTCGGCTCCCGCTTGGGTCAAGTCCATAATTGTGTGTAAAAACACTTCTCGGTAGAAAATGGAATCGGGTTTAAAGGCTGTCCGTCGCTTCCGTCATGGTGGTGCTGGTTTCCTGCTCCTCCGAGCCGGCGCCCTGAGTGGCTTTCTGCTTCTTCCACGCCTTGAAGTCCGTCATGTCCATGTACGGCTTCTTCGTCATCCAGTACTCGTTCTCTTCCATGAGCATGGCTCCGATGAGGCGAAGGACGGAAGCGCGATTGGGAAAGATGCGGATGACCGTCTCGCGCCTGCGGATCTCCCCGTTCAGGCGCTCCATGCCGTTGGAGGTGCGCAGCCGCACGCGGTAGGCCTCCGGGAAGGCCAGCACCGCGACGGCGTCCTCGAACCCGTCCTCCAGTATTTTCATCGCTTTGGGTGCTGTCTCGGCATACGCCTCAAGCGTCTGTTCGAGATAGGAACGAGCCGTCTTCATGTCGGGCGCATCGAAGATCGATCGGACGCGACTCTTGATTTCGCTTTGGAGCGCTTTGGGCGCTGCGTTCAGCACGTTCTTGATGAAGTGCGTCTGGCACCGCTGCCACGAGACCCCTTGAAACTCCTTCTCGATGGCCTTGACCAGCCCGCCATGGTAGTCGCTCGTGACGAGCTCTACGCCGTGCAGGCCGCGCTCTTTCAGCCAGCGGAAGTAGGCGCCCCAGCTCTCCTCCGACTCGGTGTCGTCGACGCGCAGGCCCAGAATCTCACGCCGGCCTTGCTCGTTCACGCCGTAGCCCACCAGAACGCCTCGAGAACAGATGCGGCCTTCTTCACGGACCTTCACGTAGATCGCATCGATGGTGATGAAGGGGAAGGCGTGGTCGGCCAGAGAGCGGTTGTTCCAGTCGTGGACAGCCGGGTCCAGCTGCTTGCACAGGTGGCTGACTGTTGACTTGGAGAACTGGGTTCCGCACAGCTCCTCGGTGATTTTGGTCACCTTGCGCGTCGACACGCCGTTGATGACCATTTCCATGAGCGAGAGCACCAGCGCTTGCTCGCTGCGCTGATACCGGGCGAAAAGCTCGGTGGAAAAGGAGCCGTCCCGAAACCGGGGGACGCGCAAGGTGACGCTGCCCGCGCGGGTAATGACGTCGCGCTCGTAGCTGCCGTTGCGATAGCCCTTGCGCTCGCTGGTGCGCTCGTATGTCTGCGCCGCCAGCTGATCCGTCGCCTGGGCTGTCAGCACCTGATTCAGCACCGTCTCCAGCAAGCGGGCCACTCCCGCGTCCCGATCGGTTCCGATAAACAGCTGGTGCAAAATGTCCTGATCTACGGTAATCTGGTATGGAGTCATGTGTAGGCACTCTCCTTGGAATGTTGGTCTCGACAACTTCCATTCTAACCGAGAGTCCTACCATGGCTTTCCTTTTTATGGTCAGGAGCATTTTACACAATTATATGGACTTAACTTCCCGCTTGCCCGAGTTACTCGGTTTTTCCGCGCAACTCCGACCGCTTCGGCCCCTGCTTGACCGAGTTACTCGGTTTTTCCGCGCAACTCCGGCCGGTTCGGCACCTGCTTGCTCGAGTTACTCGGTTTTTCCGTGCAACTCCTTCTGGTTCCGCCCCTGCTTGCTCGAGTTACTCGGTTTTTCCGCGCAACTCCGACCGGTTGATCCTCCATTCGTCGAGACGAGGGAGTCAAACGTTCTTTGGAACGAGCGAACGATTTCGATATGCGCCTAAGTCGTTTCAGCCTGGGTCTTTTCCAGCAAGTTGAGAGCTGCTTTCTGACTCTTTCCGCAGCGCCCGTTCATGCTGCCGAGTGCCGAGCGAGCTGCCGTCTCCCGAGTATGCGGGAGAGGCGAAGCTGATGGACAAGGCGAAGCGGAGCGAGACGATGCCTTTCGAAGAAGCGGCAGCGGTCCTCTTGGAAGACGGATGGCCTCCGAATAGGAGGTCGGGCAATCCGGGCATCCGGCTTCCAGTGGAATCGGAGAAAGGCTCGGCTCGCGCAGCGGTTCGCCTGTCCCTGGCCCGCTTTCCAGCTCCCGGTTGAGAAAGGCTCGGCTCGCGCAGCGGTTCGCCTGTCCCTAGCCCGCTTTCCGGCTCCCGGTTGAGAAAGGCTCGGCTCGCACAGCGATGCGCCTGTCCCTAGCCCGCTTTCCGGCTCCCGGTCGAGAAAGGCTCGGCTCGCGCAGCGGTTCGCCTGTCCCTAGCCCGCTTTCCGGCTCCCGGTTGAAAAAGGCTCGGCTCGCGCAGCGGTTCGCCTGTCCACAAGCCCCCTTCTCCGGACGGAGAACGAATGGCACGGCTCGCTGAGCCGCTAGACGGCCCATAAAAAAAGCCGGCCCCAGAAAGGGCCGGCCTGAAAAGCGCGATCTTACTTGACAAACGTATGGATCGGATGGCCGAGCGCGACTTCCGCCGCGTCCAGCGTGATCTCGCCAAGCGTCGGATGCGCGTGGATTGTCAGCGCGATGTCCTCGAGCGTAGCGCCCATCTCGATCGCGAGGCCGAGCTCGGAAATCATGTTGGACGCTTCGATGCCCGCGATGTGGGCGCCGAGCACGAGGCCGCTGTCTTTGTCGGCGACGAGCTTCACGAAGCCTTCCGTCGCGTTGAGGGACAGGGCGCGGCCGTTGGCGACAAACGGGAACTTGCCGACCTTGACGTTGTAGCCTTTGTCCTTCGCTTCCTTCTCCGTCAGACCGACGCTGGCGCACTCCGGATCGGAGAAGCAGACGGCCGGCATGCACTTGTAGTCGACTTTGCTCGGCTGTCCGCCGATGACTTCAGCCGCGACACGGCCTTCGTACATCGCCTTGTGCGCGAGCGCAGGGCCGGCAACGATGTCGCCGATCGCGAAGATATGCGGGATGCTCGTGCGTCCTTCGTCGTTGACTTCGACGAGGCCGCGGTCCGTCATCTTGATGTTGATCAGGTCGAGGCCGAGCTCTCCGTCCGTATTCGGACGGCGTCCGACCGTGACGAGCAGGTAATCAGCCGTCACCGTCTGTTCCTTGCCGTCGACCGTGTACGTCACGGTGACGTCCTTGTCGGTCTGCTCGGCGCTCTTCGCTTGCGCGTTCGTGATGATTTCCGCGCCTTTGGCTTTGAGCTTCTTGGCCACGAGCTGGGACATGTCCTTGTCGAAGCCGGCCAGGATCGAGTCGAGGCCTTCGATGATCGTCACCTTCGTGCCGAACTTGCTGTACATCTGGCTCAGCTCGACGCCGATGTAGCCGCCGCCGATGACGGCCAGGCTCTTCGGAATCTCAGGCAGCGACAGCGCGCCCGTGGAGGAGACGATGCGTCCGCCGAACGGGAATGCCTTCAGCTCGATCGGGCGGGAGCCCGTCGCGATGATGCAGTTCTTGAAGCGGTAGCGCGGAGCTTCCTGATCGTTGAAGACACGCGCTTCGTTTTCGTTGATGAACATCACTTCGCCGGCGAAGTATTGCACCTTGTTGGCTTTGAGCAGGCTGGCTACGCCGCCTGTCAGCTTTTTCACGACTCCGCCCTTGAAGTCCTGGATCTTGCTCCAGTCGACCTTGACGTCGCCTGCCGTGATGCCGATCGCTTCGGCATGGCTGACGGTGTCATATTGATGGGAAGCGGAGATGAGGGCTTTGGAAGGAATGCAGCCGACGTTCAGGCACACGCCGCCGACATGCTCCTTCTCCACGCAAAGCACGCTTTGGCCAAGCTGGGCTGCGCGAATCGCAGCCACATATCCGCCGGGACCGGCGCCGATGACCAGTGTATCGATATCGAGAGATGCGTCTCCTACTACCATGAGCTTATACCTCCATGATTAGCAGCTGCGGGTCGGCCAGAAGCTGCTTGATGTAGTTCAGGAAATTCTGAGCCGTCGCACCGTCGATGAGACGGTGGTCGAAGCTGAGGGACAGGGCCATGACGGAAGCGGCGACGATCTCGCCGTTCTTGACGACCGGCTTGTCGGCGATGCGGCCGACGCCGAGGATGGCCACTTCAGGGAAGTTGATGATCGGCGTGAAGAACATGCCGCCGGCGGAGCCGATGTTCGTGATGGAAATCGTGCTGCCTTTGAGCTCGGCGCCGGACAGCTTGCCGTCGCGGCCGCGAGCGGCGAGGTCGCTGATGGAGCTGGCGATCGTCCAGACGTTCTTGCGGTCCGCATGCTCGATGACCGGCACGATCAGGCCGTTGTCGGTATCGGTCGCGATGCCGATGTTGTAGTACTTGCGCAGAACGATCTCCTGCGCTTCCTCGTCGAGCATCGAGTTCATGATCGGGAACTCGCGCACGGCGGCGACGAGCGCCTTGACGATGAACGGCAGGTAGGTCAGCTTGACGCCTTTCTTCTCGGCGACCGGCTTCGCTTTTTTGCGCAGCTCGACGAGCGCGGTCACGTCCACTTCGTCCATCAGCGTCACGTGAGGAGCGGTGTACGCCGACTTCGTCATCGCGTTGGAAATGATCTTGCGGATGCCCTTGAACGGCAGGCGCTCTTCCGGACGGTCTCCGCCTTGGCTGGCGACCGGAGCGGACTTGGCTTCGCCGGCGCCTTTTGCCGCGACAGCGGCATTGTCGGAAGCGGCTGCCGCCGGAGCGGATGCGCCGCCTGCGGCTGCCTTCTCGATGTCCTCGCGAGTGATGCGGCCGTTTTTGCCAGTGCCTTGCACGGACGCAATGTCCACGCCTTTTTCGCGGGAGAACTTGCGCACGCTAGGCGTAGCGAGCACTTGGCCTTTGGCGGCCGGAGCCGCTGCAGGAGCGGATGCCGGAGCCGCGTCCTTCGCCGTCACTTCGGCGTCGGCCTTGACTGCGCCCGGAGCGACGTTCTGCGCTTCGTCCTTGGCGACTTCCTTCGCGCTGTCCTCGCTCGGAGCGGCGCCTTCCGGCAGATCGCCCTCGGCGTCGATGACGGCTACGACGTCGCCGACATGGCATACCTGGCCGTCCTTGGCAAGAACCTCGAGCACCGTGCCGTTGACCGGGCAAGGAACCTCTACGACGGCCTTGTCGTTCTGCACTTCCATAATGATGTCGTCGTCGGTGACCTTGTCTCCGACCTTGATGTGGATCTTGATGATTTCGCCTTCATGAAGGCCTTCGCCCAGCTCTGGGAACCGGTATTCAAACTTGGCCACGAGGTGAACCTCCTTTTGCATCTGGAGCTGAACCGACCGGGAGCGGACAAGCTGCGGTCCAAGAGGACGCGCAGCCCGCCGCGGCGGCTGCAGGGGTGAAAAGCGTGCAAGCAAATTCCGTTCGGAACGGAATTAGAATTCGAGGACTTTCTTGACGTTCGCGACGACGCGCGCCGGGGACGGGAGCCATTGGTCTTCGATCTGGGCGAACGGATACACCGTGTCCGGACCTGCGACGCGAAGCACCGGCGCCTCCAGGTGAAGGATCGCCTTTTCGTTGATCTGGGCGATGATCTCGGCCGCCGCGCCGGAAGTCTTCTGAGCTTCCTGCACGACGATCGCGCGGTTCGTCTTTTTGATCGACTCGACGATCGTGTCGATGTCGAGCGGCATGAGCGTGCGGATGTCGATCACTTCGACGCTTACGCCTTCCTTTTCCAGCTCTTCAGCAGCCTTGACGGACGTATGGACCATCATGCCGTACGTCACGATCGTGACGTCGGAGCCTTCGCGGACGACGTTCGCCTTGCCGAGCTCGACGGTGTACTCTTCCTCCGGCACTTCGGCGCGGAAGGCGCGGTACAGGTTGAGATGCTCCATGAAGAACACGGGATCGTTGTCGCGGATCGCCGCGATCATGAGGCCTTTGGCGTCATAAGGATTGGAAGGAATGACGACCTTGATGCCCGGCGTCTGCAGCGCCAGACCTTCGAGCGAGTCGGTGTGCAGCTCGGCCGCCTTGACGCCGCCGCCGAAAGGCGTGCGGAATACGATCGGCGAGTTGTAGCGTCCGCCGGAGCGGTAGCGCATGCGGGCTGCCTGGATGAACATCTGGTCCATCGCCTCGTAGATGAAGCCGACGAACTGGATCTCGGCGACCGGACGGAAGCCTTGCACGCCGAGGCCGACCGCCATGCCGGCGATCGCGGATTCCGCCAGCGGCGTATCGAAGACGCGCTCCTCGCCGAATTCCTTCTGAAGACCTTCGGTGACGCGGAATACGCCGCCGGTGTGGCCGACGTCCTCTCCGAAGAGCATTACGTTCTCATCCCGCTTCAGCTCGGTGCGAAGAGCGTCGCGGATTGCTTCCAACATGTTCATTTGAGCCATGATTAACAGGTTCCTCCTTAGGGGGAGCGGCGCGCGCCGCCCCGGACTCATCGATCGCTTGGGTTCGGATCAGAAATCGGCTTTTTGCTCTTCCAGGTGGGCGGGCGTATGCTCGAACATCGTGTCGATCAAGCCGGCGACCGTCATCTTCTCGGTCGCTTCCGCCTTCTTGATGGCTTCGTTGACGGCGGCTTTCGCCTCGTCCTTCACGCGAGCCGTATCCTCTTCCGTCCAAAGGCCCTTCTTCTCCAGGAACTTGCCGAAGCGGATGATCGGATCCTTGAGCGACCATTCGCCCTCTTCGTCCTTCGTGCGGTACTTGGTCGTGTCGTCCGCCATGGAGTGGGGACGGAACCGGTACGTGAGCAGCTCGAGCAGCGTCGCGC
This sequence comes from Paenibacillus sp. FSL W8-1187, assembly GCF_037965485.1. Classification (NCBI taxonomy): domain Bacteria; kingdom Bacillati; phylum Bacillota; class Bacilli; order Caryophanales; family Paenibacillaceae; genus Paenibacillus; species Paenibacillus sp. FSL W8-1187. The sequence goes on along the minus strand of NZ_CP150181.1, from coordinate 2,742,726 downwards.
CTTCGCCGCTGCGGCCGCGCTCAGCGGCTTCGGAGACGGCTTTGTAGACCGCGAGGACGTCCATGCCGTCGACCTGCACGCCTTTGATGCCGGCGGCGAGCGCCTTGTGGGCGATCGACTGGGCGGCCGTCTGCTTCTCGTACGGCGTCGTGATCGCGTAGCGGTTGTTCTGGACCGTGTAGATCACCGGCAGCTTGTAGGCGCCGGCGAAGTTCAGCCCTTCGTAGAAATCGCCCTCGGAGGAGCCGCCGTCGCCCGTATACGTGATGGCGACGCGCTTCTCGCCGCGCTTCTTGAACGCCATCGCGACGCCGGTCGCATGCAGGATCTGCGCGCCGATGATGATCTGCGGCATCAGCACATGCACGTCCTCCGGAATCTGGCCGCCGTGCTGGTGGCCGCGGGAGTACAGGAACGCCTGGTACATCGGCAGTCCGTGCCAGACGAGCTGCGGCATGTCGCGGTAGCCCGGGCAGATGAAGTCGTCCTTGTTCAGCGCGAACTCGCTGCCGATCATCGACGCTTCCTGGCCGGATACCGGCGCGTAGAAGCCGAGGCGGCCCTGGCGGCCGAGGTTGACGGCGCGCTCGTCCCAGGTGCGGGTGAACACCATGCGGTACATCAGTTCCTTCAGCTGGTCGTCGCTGAGGTCAGGCATGAGGTCGGGATTGACGACTTCGCCTTCGGGGGAAAGAATCGTAAGCGGCGTTACGTCCTCGCTATGCACTTCGTAAGAATGCTTGTTCAGCAGCTTGCTCATCAGAGAGGTTCACCTCGATTTGTTATTTGAAACTTGCCTGCTTCTGTTATAGAATTATTATAAACCTGTTGCGCTGAAACGGTCAAAGCAAAAAAGGAAAAAACGTTGTTTTTTCATTACTTTCACGGGTTTTTAACGTTTTGTGTATGTGTAACAGCTAACCGTGACATATATAACAGGATAGTACAAGAGCGGTTACATTCAACGGAGTCTCCGCCGCTCCGCCCGGCTCGGAGCGGACATCTCCTTATTGTTTACCCCGACCTACGCCGTCCCATGCAGCCAAGGAGGAAGAGAACGATGCCAGACGACATTTATTTGAAAAGAACGATCCTCAAGGAGACGGTGCCGAGCCGCCATCTCGAGGAGGGCTCGCGCGAGCTGCGCGTCTACCTGCCGCCCGGCTACAACGAAGTGCTCAGCTATCCGGTCGTCTACGGCCAGGACGGCGAGGACCTGTTCAACTTCGGCCGCGCGGCGACGCTGGCCAACCGCCTCATCATCGACGGCGAGCTCGAGCCGTTCATCCTCGTCGGCGTCGACGTCGACAAGAAGAAGCGGACGAGCGAATACTCCCCGGACGGCGCCCGCCATGAGGCGTACACGCGTTTTTTCGCCGAGGAGATGCTGCCGTTCATCGAGGAGAAGTATCCCGTCCGGCGGGAGCGCCGCGAGCGGCTGCTGATCGGGGATTCGCTCGGCGGCACCGTATCGCTCCATCTCGCGCTCCGCTATCCGGAGCTGTGGAACCGCGTCTTCTCGCTGTCGGGCGCCTTTTACGGCGCCTCCCAGGCGATCGCGGCCAAGCAGGGCGACCTGTCCTGGCTGCAGCTTTATCTGTATGTCGGCCTCCAGGAGACCGACTTCGAGACGGATACGGGCGTCTACGACTTCGTCAAGCTGAACCGCGAGATGGACGCCCTGCTCGCCGACCGCGGCGCCGACATCCATTATGTCGAGAAGGACGGCAAGCATCAATGGGGATCGTGGCAGCGCGAGATCCCGGACGGCCTGAAGCATTTCCTGGACTAAAGCGCCAGCCTCGGAGCTGAAACGAAAAGCGGGACGAAAGCCGAATGGTTCGGCTATCGTCCCGCTTTTTTTGCCGCAGCTTGATCTAGGCGGAAAGCTCGCGCTCGATCCGGTCGAGCAGCGCCTCGCAGCCCGCGGCGACGAGCCTCCGGGTCTGCTCGAAGTCTCCCGTATAATACGGATCGGGCACGCCGTCGAGCTCCTCGTCCGGCAGCAGCTCCATGAAGCGGAGCAGCCTGCCCTGCGGCACGATGCCCCCGGCTCGGATCAGCTCCCGCACGTCGCGCTCGTTGGCGCGGTCCATGACGACGATATAGTCGGCCCGCTCGAGATCGTCGCGGTCGACGAGCCGCGCCCGCATCCCTTCATAAGAGATGCCCGCGCGGTCGAGCTCGCGGCGCGTCCCTTCATGCGGAACGGCTCCGAGATGCCAGTCGCCCGTTCCGGCGCTGTCCACCACGACCGCCTGCTTCAGTCCGCGCCGCGCGGCCAGATGGCGCAGCACCGCCTCCGCCATCGGCGAGCGGCAGATGTTGCCCAGGCAGACGAACACGACGTTCACCTTGCGCGCCATCAGAACATTCCTCCTTCCCTGCGGTCGGCCGACGCCGTCCGCAGCGACCGGCGGGGCAGCCGCCATTTGAAGATGACGGACAGCATCCGCATGACGATGATGAGCCCGAACAGCACGAGCAGCATCGCCGTCCCTTTGAACCATCCCAGCCCGATCGCCGCCCCGCCGAGAATCGCCCAGACGGCATAGATCTCGTCCCGCAGCACGAGCGGCTTGCGCCCGGCCAGCAGGTCGCGGATGATGCCGCCGCCGATGCCGGTCAGCGTCGCGGCCACTAGCACGGCGCTGAGCGGATGCTTCATCTCCGTGGCGTAGAGCGCCCCCTGGATGGCGAAGGCCGACAGCCCGATCGCGTCGAACAGCGCCTCCGCCTTGCGCCAGTGCTGGATCCAGCTGACCGGCAGCAGGAAGATGATCGTCATCGAGGCGAGCGCGATCTTGATGAGCAGCCCCTGCGTCCAGAGCGTCGTCACCGGGATGCCGATGAGCAGATTGCGGATGACGCCGCCTCCGAACGCCGTGACCAGCCCCAGCACGAACACGCCGAGGATGTCGTACTCCTCCTCCATGGCGACGATCGCGCCGCTGACCGCGAAGGCGATCGTGCCGATGATGCTGAATACCGCGAAAATCTCTGTGTACAAGTCGATTACGCCCCCGTATCTATGATGCCGCAACTATCCTACCTATAATAGCCGGGGGAGGGCTATCCCGCAACCGGATTGCGGCTGCACGTTCCCCGCGCTATAATGGGCCGCAGTACATACAGGAAGGAATGAGCCCTATGCCGCAGCAGCTGCAGCGGGTCGCCATCGTAACGGGCGGCAGCCTCGGACCGTGGACGGCCGGCCTGCTTCGACCCGGCGACTATATCATCGGCGCCGACGCGGGAGCGCTGTTCCTCATCCGCTCGGGCATCCGGCCGGATTTGTCGCTCGGGGATTTCGACTCCGTGCAGGAGGACGAGCTGGCCGAAATCGAGGCGGGAAGCGCCGAGCTGGCCTCGTTCGATCCGATCGACAAAAACTATACCGACACCGAGCTCGCCCTGAGGCGCGCGCTCGACCTCGATCCGGCGTCCATCCTGATCGTCGGCGCGCTCGGCAGCCGCTTCGACCATTCGCTCGCCAACGTGCATCTGCTTCGGCTCGCGGCGGAGCGCGGCGTCGAGACGACGATCGAGGACGAGACAAACCGCATCCGCCTGATGCGCGGAGGACAGTCGCTGCATCTGCAACGCAGCCGCTTCCCCCATGTCTCGCTGCTGCCGCTCGGCGAGACGGCCTCCGGCATCACTTTGGAAGGATTCCGCTATCCGCTGCGCGAAGCCGAGCTGCGAATCGGGCAGTCGCTCGGCATCAGCAACGCGCTGGACGGTCAGACGGGCAGCGTGTCGCTGCGCCAAGGCTGGCTGCTCGTCATGGAGACATCCGGCTGAACCGATCGCCAGCGCATCCGATCACTCGTCGCCGCCCGGCGTCTCGATCTGCAGCCCGGGCACATGCTTGCGCGACATCCGATGCCTCGCCTTGCGGTTCTCCTTGCTGTCGAACACGATGTCCATATCGTAATCCTCGCCCGGATAGAGGCTGTCCCTGCCAATATAGAGGGACAGCCTTTTGCGGTTGAACGTCCTTTTTTCCTGCTTCACCTGCACGACCACCTCCCCTCTCGCATCCGCTTCCCGGTACACGATCCCCGTCCGCTTGAGCGGATGGATCCACACGCAATCCCCGACCGTGAATTCCTTGGGCTTCGGAGCAGGCTTGGAGCCGCGCAGCGGCTCCGGCTCGCGCGCATTGCCGCCCGCCTTCGGCGCATGGAGGTCCGATCCGGCAGCAGGCGTCCCCTGCACGGCGTCCGGCTGCCCGCCTCGCTCTGGCCGGCGCTCCTCGCGAGACGCCGCTGGCTTGCGGCCGTTGTCCGCCTGGGATTGTGGACGCTCCCCTCCGGACGCCGCCGCATCCGGCCGAGCTCCGCCGCGCTTCAGCTCCTCCGCCCTCGCGAGCAGGCTTTCCGGCAAGCCGTACCGCCTCGCAATCGACAGCGCATAGCTGTCTCCCGCCTCGCCCGGCTCGAGCCGGTACAGCGGCCGCAGCGTCTCGGCGTCGAACGCCATCCGCGCGTTCATGCAGCGCGGCGTCCGCGAAGCGTAGGCCTTGATTTCGTTGAAATGAGTCGTTACGGCGACCTTCGTCCCTCTCGCTCCCAGCTCCTCAAGCACCGCGACCGACAGCGCGATGCCTTCCTCCGGATCGGTGCCGGCGGCGAGCTCGTCGAGCAGGACGAGCGTGGAGCTTCCTGCCGCCGCGAGGATCTCGGCCAGGATGGCCAGATGCGACGAGAACGTGCTGAGCGACTGCTCGATGCTTTGCCCGTCTCCGACGTCGGCGAGAATGTCGTCGAACCGCCCGAACTCGCTGCCTTCCTCCGCCGGCAGGAGCAGCCCCGCCTGCGCCATGAGCGCGAACAGGCCGATCGTCTTCAGCGCGAGCGTCTTGCCGCCGGTATTCGGTCCGGTGATGCAAAGCTGGTCCCAGCCGCCGCCGAGCTCCGCGTCGATCGGCACCGCTTGCGCTCCGAGCTTCGGATGGCGTCCGCCGCGCAGCCGGACGATCGGCTCGGACCGCAGCCGCGGCCGAGTGCCGTCATAGGAGCGGGACAGCTTGCCGCGCGCAAGAATGAAGTCGAACAGCGCCATCGCCTCCAGATTGACCGTCAGCGGCTCGGCATGGCTTTCGGCCATCGACGACAGCACGGAGAGGATGCGCGTGCGCTCCCGCTCCTCCTCCTGCTTCCACATCGCCAGCTCCGCCTGCAGGTCGGCGACGTCTGACGGCTCGATGAACAGCGTCTGTCCGCTCGCCGATTCGTCCCACACCGTTCCCGGCACGAGCCGGCGCTGATCCCTGCGGACCGAAAGCACGAAACGGTCGCCCCTGCGGCTGACGATCGCGTCCTGCAGGCTGCTCTTGTACTTGACGAGAGCCGCGTCGAGCTTGCGGCGGATGCGGTCCTCGGCTACTTGGGAGCTGCGGCGGATCCGCGACAGCTCGGGCGAAGCATGGTCGAGCAGCCAGCCGCCGCGGATGCAGCGGTCGATCTCCTCCTTGAGGACAGGACAGTCGCGCATTGAGTCGGCATAACCCGACAGCCGCGGAGCGAGCTCGCGCTTGGCGGCCATGTACCGCTTCATCTGCGCGATGGAGCCGAGCCAGGACGACAGGCCGGACAGCTCCTTTTCGTCATAGATCCGTCCCTTGCCGAGCAGCGCCAGGAACGAGCCGATGCCCTCCATCGCAGACAGCGGCACGCTGGAGCCGGCGCGCAGCAGCGCGTCGGCCTCCGCCGTCTCCTCCTGCCACGCTTCCGCCTGACGGAGCGAAGCCGTCGGGACATGCCGCTCCGCCAACCGGCGGCCAGGCTCGGATACGGCGAGGTCAAGCAATTGTTGCTGAATGAAGCTATAGTCAAGGCGCATCATCGATGCGTGGTTCATAGGAATTGGCCTCCTCGAAGCAAAAATAGGGACATTCGATGGGTAAAACGGACTTCCGAAGGTTGGACAAGCCGATTCCGTCCGCCTCATCCTCTCGCCGGAACGCAAAAAAGACAGGAACGGAACGCAGAAGCGCTCCATTCCTGTCTCGCAGCGGATGGCCGTCCGCGCGCCGCCCGCTGAAAGAAGCAGGCGGCGGAATCGGACGGAATATCCGTCTATGGTCAGGGAGGATCCTTCGGTTCAGAGCTCGATCATGGACCGCTTCGAAAAAGCCTGCGGAAAGACGGCGCTTGCGCCGGCAGGCAAATCGAAGGCAGTCCTATGAAATTACGAGATCTGAACACCCTGGGTCATCAATAGCTCCCCTTTTCGGAAAAGTGGATAAAAGGCGAACGGAATCGGCCTTCCCTTATCCTACCTAGGTTCTCGGGCAAAAGTCAACCTTTGCTTCCCAGGCACTATTTTGGTACTAAAATGTTCTGCGCGGCTCGGTTGGAGGTATAATGAAGGCGAGGAAACCTTATCCCGAGGAGGAATGCCTAGGATGAAGGAACGCCTGCTGCGCCCGTATCTGGCCGCCAAGGCGCCGCTGTACGGCGCGGCGCTGCTGGCCATCGCGCTCGGCAACATCGTCCAGTCGCTGTACCCTCGCGTGCTCGGCGAATTCACCGACCGGCTGCAGCAGGAGGCGCTGACGCCGGTGCTGATCAGCCGCTCCGCGCTGATGCTCGCCGGCATCGCCCTGCTCTACAGCTCGCTCGCCGGCTCCGGCCAATACCTCATCATGAGGCTTGGACGAAACTTCGAGCGGCTGACGCGCAAGAGGCTGTTCAAGCAGTTCACGCGCCTCAGCGAGGCGTATTATGCCAAGCACGGCGTCGGCAGCATGCTCAGCTACGTGCTGAACGACGTCAAGTCGGTGCGGGAGGCGATCTCCGCCGGCTTCAACCAGACGGCCAACGCCGTCATCCTGCTCGGCAGCGCCGTCGTCATGATGGCGCTGTCGGGCTTGCCGCTCGGGCTCGTCGCGGTCTGCGTCTCTCCGCTGCTGCTCATCCCCCCGATCGTCGTCTACTTCGGCCCGCGCATCCGCGAGCGCTCGCGGCACGCCCAAGAGGAGCTCGCCGCCATGACCGAATCCGCGGAGGAGCAGATCGGCGGCATGCGCGTCACGCAAAAGTTCGCCGTGGAGCCGATGATGGAAGCCCGCTTCGGCGCCCGCGTCGACGGCGTCTACGGCAGCCAGCTGAAGCTCGTGCGGCTGAGCTCGCTGTTCCAGGCGCTGCTGCCGTTTCTCGGCTCCGCGTCGCTCGTCGTGACGCTAGCCGCCGGCGGCTACCATGCGCTCTCCGGCGGCATCACCGTCGGCATGTACGTCTCGCTGACGCTGTACGTGCGGCTCATGATCAATCCGCTCCAGCAGATCGGCAACGTCATCAACACGATGCAGCGCTCGCGCGCCAGCCTCGAGCGCATCCAGGAGCTGCTCGCGAGCCGGCCGGACATCGAGGATTCGCCGCAGGCCGTCGAGCTGCCGCAGCGGGCGGACATCGCCGTCCGCGGCCTGACGTACCGCTATCCCGGCTCCTCGCGGCCGGCGCTCGACCGCGTCGACCTCGACATCCGGCACGGCCGCACGACGGCTCTCATCGGGCGCACCGGCAGCGGCAAGACGACGCTCGCCAAGCTGCTGCTGCGCATGATGGAGCCTCCCGCAGGCGCGATCCGGATCGGCGAGGCCGACATCCGGGACGTGACGCTGCGCTCGCTGCGCGGCTCGATCGCCTACGTGCCGCAGGACGGGTTCCTGTTCAGCACGACGCTCGGGGACAATATCGCCTTTTCCAAGCGGGACGCCACCGAGTCCGAAATCGAGAGCGCTTCCCGCCAGGCGATGATCTACGAGCAGGCGCGGCAGTTCAAGGAAGGCTTCGGCACGCGGCTCGGCGAGCGCGGCGTGACGCTGTCGGGCGGGCAGCGCCAGCGCGCCAGCCTGGCGAGAGGACTCGTCAAGGAAGCGCCGCTGCTCATCCTCGACGACAGCGTGAGCGCCGTCGACGCGGAGACGGAATCGGCCATCGTGTCGAGCATCCGCCGCGTGCGCGCAGGCCGGACGACGCTCGTCATCGCCCATCGCATCAGCGCGATCCAGCATGCCGACGAGATCGTCGTGCTGGACGAAGGTCGCGTCGTCCAGCGCGGCACGCATGAGCAGCTGCTGCGCGAAGACGGCTGGTATGCCGAGCTGGCGTCGCTGCAGAAAGGAGGAATGGACCATGGCGGACAAGGCGCCTGAGCCGGACGCGGAGGAGCGCAGGCAGGAGCGCAGGCAGGACCGGCAGGATTCCCCGCCTGCCTCCGGCTCCGCGCCGGATGGAGCCGAGCGGACCGCCTGGCGCGGCCTGCTCTCCTATGCGAAGCCGTACCGCAAGACGTTCGCCGGCGTCGTCGCCTGCACCGTCATCGCGATCTCCGCGGATCTGCTGCAGCCGTTCCTCGTGAAAATCGCGATCGACGACCATCTGATGGGCGGCAGCGGCGAGCTCGGCCCCGTCCTGCTGCTGGCCGGGCTGTACCTGGCGCTGTCGCTGCTCGCCCTCGCCTTCAGCTACTGGCAGAGCCTGCTCGTCCAGCGGGCCGGGCAAGGCATCGTCTCCAAGCTGCGCAAGGATCTGTTCCGCCATCTGTCGCGCCTTTCGCCGTCCTTTTACGACCGCATGTCCAGCGGCAGCCTCGTCACGCATATGTCGGGCGATACGGAGACGGTAAGCCAGTTTTTCACGCAGGTATGCCTCAGCCTGTTCCGCGACGGGCTGACGCTCGTCTTCATCCTGTTCCTCATGTTCCAGCTCGATCCAGTGCTGGCCGGCTACAGCCTGCTGCTGCTGCCGCTGATCGCGCTGATCGCGGCCGGATTCCGCGGCTACATGCGCCGGACGTACCAGCAGTCGCGCACCCGGCTGTCGCGGCTCATCGCCTTCACGGCGGAGAATCTGAGCGGCATGAACCTCGTGCAGGCGTTCCGCCAGGAGCGCGAGCAGCAGCGGCAGTTCGAGGAGCGCAACGGCTCGTATTACGAGGCCAACCTGCGGGAGATCCGCACGAACGTGCTGTTCAACCGCTCGTTCGACCTGCTCGGCAACCTGTCGGTCGCTTTCGTCACCTGGCTCGGCGGTCGGGCCGTCTACGGGGAAGGGCTTGAGTTCGGCGTCCTGTACGCGTTCATCACGTACATCCGCCAGTTTTTCCAGCCGATCAACTCGATCACCCAGCAGTGGAACACGCTGCAGGCCGCCTCCGTCTCGATGGACCGCATCTGGAAGCTGTTCCAGACCCGCTCGGCGCTGCCGGAAGACGCATCCGCGGACGCCGCCGAGCTCGAGCGGATCGGTCCCGGAGCGGTGCGCTTCCAGGACGTCGAGTTCGGCTACGATCCGCAGCAGCCCGTGCTGCGGGGCGTCAGCCTCGACGTCGCCCCCGGCGAGACGATCGGCATCGTCGGCACGACCGGAGCCGGCAAGAGCTCGCTCATCAGCCTGCTCTGCCGCTTCTATGACGTGCAGCGAGGCTCCGTTTCGATCGACGGCGTCGACGTGCGCCATATCCCGCTCGCGCGCCTGCAGCGCATCGTCGGGCTCGTGCAGCAGGAGCCGTATCTGTTCTCCGGATCGATTCTCGACAACGTGCGCTTGTTCGATCCGTCGATTTCCGAGGAGGAGGCGCGCGAGGCATGCCGCTTCGTCGGCGCCGACCGCCTCATCCGACGGCTGCCGGACGGCTACGGGACGATGCTGAGCGAAAAAGGCAGCGGCCTGTCGGCCGGAGAGCGCCAGCTGATCAGCTTCGCCCGCATCGTCGTCTTCCGCCCGTCGATCCTCATTCTCGACGAAGCGACGGCGAACCTCGACTCCAGCACCGAGCAGATGGTGCAGCGGGCGCTCGCCGCCGTCTCCGCAGGACGGACGACGCTCGTCATCGCGCATCGGCTGTCGACGATCATGAACGCCGACCGCATCCTCGTCATGCGCAGCGGCAGCATCGTCGAGTCCGGCTCGCATGGCGAGCTGCTCGGCAAAGGCGGCTACTACGCGCGCCTGTACCGCCATTCGCAAGGCCAGCCGGACTCCGGCCGGCAGCCGGCCGGCTGATTCTCCTCGGGACCGCCGCGCCTACAGGCGGCAAGCGAGGGTCCGAACCGGCTGCCGGGCCTAAGCCCGCCCTATCGGCGGAAGGCCGCATTATCCGGACCGGCCGCCTGCAAGCTGCGTCCATGCAAAGAGCCCATCCGCCGGCTGCGGATGGGCTCTTTGCCTATTCAACTCCAGCGCGGAACGGCCGCGGGCGCATGGGGCGCCGCCTACTCCGGCTTCGCCGATCCTCCGAGCCGTCTCGTCAAGCCGGTCTCGGCGAACGCCATTCCTGCCGGCAAGCCGTAGTCGCGCATCAGGTCGATGTCATGCGAGAGATGGGTCAGCAGCAGCTCGCCGGGACGCAGCTCCCGCTGCAGCTCGATCGCCTCCTTCACGTCGTAGACGGAGCGCGTCTCGTACGGATGAGGCTCCTCGTAGAAATTCGTGCCGAGGATGACGAGCCGGCAGCCGCGAAGCGGAGCCTTCATGCCGTCGTCGAGGCCGATCGCATCGGAGCAGTACGCCCAGCTTGTTGCCGTCTCCTCCTGGTCGAAGCGGTAGGCGTAGGAATAGCCGTTGTAGCCGTGATGGACGCGCCAGCAGCGGATCGTCCAGCTGCCGAGGCGCAGCGGCTCGTCGCAAGGCATGAAGTCGATCCAGCGCTCCAGCCACGGAAAGCGGTCGAGGATCGTCAGGATGACCTCTGCCGGTGCGTAGGCCGTGCCTTTTCGGCCCTCGTAGCGGCAGGCGTCCGCCCACTCGACGAGCCCGCCGATGTGATCGAAATGCGCGTGCGTGATCAGAATGCGGCGCACCGAGCGAAGTCCGGCGGCCTCCATCTGCCGTCCCCAATCGGGACCGCAGTCGATCAGCGTCGCTCCTCCGTCCGCATCGAGTCCGTCCAGCAGCAGCGACGAGCGCAGCCGGCGGTTGAAGCCCGTCTCGCGGGCCTCCTTGCAGACCGTGCAGCTGCAATAAACGCGCGGCACGCCCATCGAGTCGCTCGTGCCGAGAAAACGGAGCTCGAGCGGGCCCGGAGCCCCGGCTTCGGTCGCGCCCATCGCTACAGCGGGAGCAGGGCGACGCGCTCTTGCCGCTTCAGCCCCGCCACCATGTCGTACCACTCCGCCGGCTTGGCCTCGATCGCCGAATAGTAGGTCTCGAGGAACTGCGCCGCCAGCGCGCCGGAGATGCCGTCCAGCTCCTCGTCCTTCGGAAGGAAGCCGAGGTCGAGGCCGCTCACCGCCCCGCCCTGCAGATCCCAGGAAGGATGCACGTAGTCGAGCTCCAGCCGCTTGTAGCCGATATGGGACAGCACCTCGCGGCGCACGATCGGATTCATCGGATCGGCTCCGCCAAAGCCATGCTCCGTGCGGTACGGATCGTAGATCTCCGCGAACATGCCGATCGGCTCCGTGCCGGATTCGGCCGCCAGGCGGGCGAGCTCCTTTTCCCGGCTGCGCAGCAGGAACCGTCCGACGCCGAGGCCGGGACGGCCGATGATCGTGAAATCGGTCATCGCGACGCGCAGCTGAGGATAATAGCGGTATTCGGTCGCGCCTACGGCCTCCCCGTCATGCAGGGCGACGCAGACGTGGATGCCCGGATCCTGAAGCGGCTCCGCCCACAGCTCGTAGGCGAGCACCTCCTCCGGCGGGAACACGTCCTGCAGCAGGCGGTGCAGCTTGGGGAAGTTCTCGTCCTCGATCGACGTGATGCGGTAGTAGTCCATGTCATCGCTCTCCTTGTTCGTCAAGTTCGTCTTCATCTGCGGGAATAGAACGGATTGCGCCATTCCATCATCGCGGCATAGCCGCATGATTCCTCGTCGTCCAAATAATTCGCGGCGACGCCGGCCGGCGTCCGCCCGCAGCGCAGCAGGAAGCTCATCACCGGATCCTGCAGCTCTCCGCGCAGGACGGCGTCGACATAGGCTTCGGCGCTCATCTCCGCCGCATGGCGGTGATAGCCCGGCAGGCGGCCGCCGCCGAGCAGCCGCTCCAGGCCGAGATGGACGACCGTCTCGCACATCGTCTGCATGAGCCATCGGCCGATGCCGCTCTTGCGGTACTCCGGCACGACGCAGATGTCGACGACATACAGCGTCTCGCCATCCGGCTCATGGGTCGAGAGGCTGCCGTCCCCGGTCGCCTCCGCCCAGCTGCGATGCTCGCCGCTCGCGGCATGAAGCCTCATCCCGGTCATCGAGCCGACGATGACGCCGCCGACCTCGGCGCACAGCGCCCCTTCCGGGAAACGGCGGACATGCTCGGCGAGCTGCGGGCGCGTCCAGAGCAGCTCCTGCGGATAAGGCGGCGGAAAGCTCAGCCGCTGCGCCTCGATCAGCCCTTCGGCATCCTCGAGCCGATAGCGGCGGATGGCCGTCTCGACCGGCTTGCCCTCGTGAAGGACGTAAAGCGTCTTGTTCATGTCGCGTCAGCCGCTCCTTTCAGGTCAGAACCAGTCCGGATAAAGATCGGTGCGACGGTCGCGCCACGTCGTCACCGAGCCGGCCCGGCGCACGTCCTCCAGCAGCTGCAGGTCGAGATCGGCGACGATCAGCATGTCCTGATTGTCGTCGCCCTCGCACAGGATGCCCCGCGGCGGGAACGGAATGTCGTTGGGCGTAAGGACGGCGGCCTGTCCGTAGTTGGCGCGCATGAAGTCGACGCGGCGCAGCGAGCCGGTCGTGCCGGTCGTGACGATGTACACCTGGTTCTCCACCGCCCGCGCATGCGCGCAGTAGCGGACGCGGTAGAAGCCGTGGCGGTCGTCGGTGCAGGACGGGCAGTAGATGACGTCGGCGCCCTTGGCCCGCGCCATGCGCACGATTTCCGGAAACTCGATGTCGTAGCAGGTCAGCATCGCGATCGTGCCGAAAGGCGTCTCGAACACCTCCAGCCCGTCGCCCGGAGCCATGTTCCATTCCTCGACCTCGGTCGGCGTCAGATGGAGCTTGGCCTGCGTGCGGATGCCGCCGTCCGGGTAGAACAGATAAGCGGTGTTGCGCAGCTTGCCGTCGTCCGAGCGGACGACATGCGTGCCGCCGACGATGTGCATGCCGTACTCGGCCGCCAGTCCCTGGAACAGCTGCTCGTAGCGCTCGGTGAACTCCGGCAGGCGGCCGATGCCGAGCGGCCTTCCCTGCTCGTCTCCGATCGACAGCAGCTGGGTCGTCAGAAACTCCGGAAACAGCAGCATCTGCACGCCATATTCCGAAGCATTGCGCACGTAATGCGTCGCCTGGGCGGCGAATTCCTCGAAGCTGCCGATATCCTCCAAGCGGTATTGAACCGCCGAAACTCTCACTTTCACCGCAAATCGCCTCCTTGAAACGCCTTCATGAGAAGATTCTCACGAAGTTCTCATATTGACGGGGGAATCGCGCCAGAACAGGAATCCTGCTCTTACTGGCAGAAATTAGGCTGCTCCCCGTATGGTATAGTAGCCTCAGTCGAAAAACACCCTAGTACACCGTACACCATGATGGAGGGACACCACAAGATATGCGCAAGAGCAACTGGAAAAAAACGATCGCCCGCCTCAGCCTCTGTGCTGCTATCGGCGTGGCTGGCATCCATATCGGATCGCTTCAAACGGCTTCGGCCGCTACGCCTGAGTCGGAGAAGCTTCTCGATTACGGCAAGCAGTACCTTGGCGTTCCTTACCGGCTCGGAGCCCCGAGCGGCGTCACCTACGCGTTCGACTGCTCCTCGTTCACTCAATACGTCTTCGAGAAAAACGGGATCACGCTCCCCCGCACGTCGTCGCAGCAAGCACAAAAGGGCGATAAGGTCGCCCGCGGCTACCTGAGCAAAGGCGATCTCGTATTCTTCACGAACAGCAACGGCAAAGGCATCGGCCATGTGGCCATCTACGCCGGCTCGAACAAGATCCTGCATACATACGGCAAGACGGGCGTCACCGTCTCCAGTCTCGGCACCTCGTACTGGAACAAGCATTATGTGACCGCCAAACGCGTGCTGTAATTCGCATCGAAGACTTCGCATCGAAGCCTCCGGGCGCCCAGCTTTTGCAAGCTGGCGCCCGGAGGCTTTTTGCGTGCGCCGAGACGTCTTGGACATCAGGCGCTCAGGCGCCAGGCGTTTGGGCGTTTTGGGCATCAGGCGTTTCTGGGCACCAGGCGTTCAGGCGCCGGCGCAAAAAAACACGTCTGGCCGCTCAGCGGCCGGACGTGTTTTTGAGCGTCTGCGGAAATTGCAGCGTAATCGTCGTGCCCTTGCCGGGCTTGCTGAACACGTCGATCTGGCCTTCATGCAGGTCGACGATGCGCTTGGCGATCGACAGGCCGAGTCCGACGCCGCCGGTCGTGCGGCGGCGCGCGCCGTCGACGCGGTAGAAGCGCTCGAACAGATGCGGAATCTCGTTCTCCTCGATGCCGATGCCCTTGTCGGTCACATGAATGCGCACCGACTGCTTGACCGAGCTGACCGTGACGTCGATCGGCTCCTTGCTGTACTTGATCGCGTTGTCGAGCAGGATGACGAGCAGCTGGCGGATCTTGTCCTTGTCCCCGGACATCCGCAGCCCTCCGGCGGACGTATGGACGCGGATCTGGCGCTGGAACGTCAGCTGCAGCATCGAAGCCAGCTCGTCCACCATCTGCACGACGTCGAACGTCTGCAGGCTGAGCCAGTCCTCCTGCTCCGCCTCGGCGAGCATGAGCATCGACTTCGTCAGGTTCTGCAGCCGCTCCGACTCCTTGGCGATCGCCTCGATCGCCTCGTCGCGGATCTTCACGTCGTCGCGGCCCCAGCGCTTGAGCATGCCGGCGTAGCTGCTGATGACGGTCAGCGGCGTCTTGAGCTCATGCGAGGCGTCGGCGACGAATTGCTTTTGACGGGCGAACGTGCGGTCGAGCCGCTCGATCATCTGGTTGAAGGCGCGGATGAGCTGCAGCAGTTCCGCCGACTCCTCCTTGTCGCCGATCTCGATCTTGCGCAGCTTGCCGCTGCGGTCGATCTCGCGCATCGTCTGCACCATGTGCTGGATCGGCGCCGTCAGGCGCGAGGTGAACCAGAATGTGCCGAAGATCGCGAACAGGATCGCCCCGATGCTCGTCACCGACAGCGCGGCGACGAGCACCTTCATGTAGCTGTCCTGCAGGTTCAGCTTGCGCTCGATCTCGAGCATGCCGATGATCTCCGAATCCTCGTACAGCGGCACCTTCATGTACAGGACGCGCGTGCTGCCGACGAACATCTCCCCCTGCACATGGTACGGCTCGAACTTGACCGGCAGCGCGAGCAGGTCGGTGTCGGAGCCCTGCAGGTTGACCGTCTTGCCGTCGGGCGTGATGATGCGGATCAGCTCGTTGACGTTGTAGAATTCCCGCAGCAGGCCTTCGTCGGACAGATGGTCCTTGTCCATGATCTTGTTGTTCTCGAGGATCAGGTTGACCTTGTTCGTCATGACCTGCTGCTCGCTGCGGGTCGTGATCTTGGTCATGAACAGATAGACGAAGATGTTGAACAGGATCAGGATGAAGATGAGCCAAAAGATGGTGAAAAGCGTGAATCGCTTGCGGAGGGTCATGCCTCCGGCTCCTTCATCATATAGCCGACGCCGCGCACCGTATGGATCAGCTTGTGGCGGAAGCCCTTGTCGAGCTTCTGGCGCAAGTAGCGGATGTAGACGTCGACGAGATTCGTCTCGCCCATGAAGTCGTAGCCCCACACCTCGGAGAGGATCTCCTCGCGGGATTTCTCCTCGTTTTTATGCTGGGCGAGATAGACGAGCAGCTCGAACTCCCGCGGCGTCAGGTCGATCGCGAGCTCCTTGCGGAACACCTTGCGGGTGCGGAGCTCGACCGTCAGATCGCCGATCTTGAGCAGGTCGGAGCCTTCGGATTCCTTGGGATTCTGCTGGAAAATGCGGAGCAGGTTGCGCACGCGCGCGAGCAGCTCCTCCATGGCGAAGGGCTTGGTCACGTAGTCGTTCGCTCCGTGCTCAAAGCCGCTTACCTTGTCGGGAACCGTATCGCGGGCCGTGATGAGAATGACGGGAATGGGATTGCCGGCCTGCCGCAGCCTGCGCAGCACCTCGATGCCGTTGAGCTCTGGCAGCATGACGTCGAGCAGGACGAGGTCCCACTCGCCGGAGGTCGCCTGCATGAAGCCGCTGCGGCCGTCCGCGGCATGTCCGACCTCATAGCCTTCATGCTCCAGCTCGAGCTGGAGGATGCGGGCGATGCTCTCTTCGTCTTCGATTACCAGGACGCGTTCATTCATTCTTGGATGTCACCTGCTTTCCGGTTGGATAGCTAGCTTTGAGCCTGCTTGAGCGACCACGATTCGACGTCCCACGTCTTGGTCACCCAGCTCTCGTAGAAATCCGGTTCATGCGAGACGAGCACGACCGTGCCGCGATACCCTTCGAGGGCGCGCTTCAGCTCGGCCTTGGCGACGACGTCAAGATGGTTCGTCGGCTCGTCGAACAGAATCCAGTTGCTCTCGCGCAGCATCAGCTTGCACAGCCGGACCTTGGCCTGCTCGCCGCCGCTCAGCTGGTTGAGGGCGCGGGTAATATGCTCGTTCTTGAGGCCGCAGCGGGCGAGCGCCGCGCGCACCTCATGCTGGTTCATGCCCGAGAACTCGTTCCAGACGTCGTCGAGCGGCGTCATCGTCGGAGCTTTGGCCTCCTGCTCGAAGTAGGCCGGCAGCAGGTAGTCGCCCCGATACACCTCGCCGCCGAGCGGCTCGATGCGGCCGAGAATCGTCTTGAGCAGCGTCGACTTGCCGACGCCGTTGCAGCCGACGATAGCGATCTTGTCGCCGCGCTCGATCAGCATGTCCATCTCCGGCAGCAGCTGCTTCGTGTAGCCGATGCGCAGCCCCTTGGCCTCGAAGATCGTCTTGCCGCTCGTGCGCCCTTCGTTGAACTTGAACGTCGGCTTGGCGGCCTCCTCCGGCTTGTCGATGCGCTCGATCCGGTCGAGCTGCTTCTCCCGGCTCTTGGCCCGGCCCGAGGTGGACGCGCGGGCTTTGTTGCGCTGGATGAAGTCCTCCTGCTTCTTGATGAAGTCCTGCTGCTTTTCGTATGCGCCCAGATGCTGGGCTTTATTCAGCTCGGCCATCTCGAGGAACTTCTCGTAGTTGCCCGTATAGCGGGTCAGCCGCGCGAACTCCAGATGATAGATGACGCTGACGACCGAGTTCATGAAGCCCGTATCGTGAGAAATCAGGAGGAAGGCGTTGGGATAGTTGCGCAGATAGCCCGCCAGCCAGGTGATATGCTCCTCGTCCAAATAGTTCGTCGGCTCGTCGAGCAGTAGGACCGTCGGCTTCTCGAGCAGCAGCTTGGCGAGCAGCACCTTGGTGCGCTGGCCGCCGCTCAGCGCCGTGACGTCGCGGTCGAGGCCGATCGCGTTCAGTCCGAGGCCGTTGGCCATTTCCTCGACCTTGACGTCGAGCATGTAGTAGTCGCCGATCTCCAGCTCCTCCTGGATCTCGCCCATGCGCTCCAGCAGCGCGTCCAGGTCGGCGTCCGGCTCGCCCATGGCGGCCGTCACCTCGGACAGCTCCTGCTCCAGCACGAGCAGCGGCGCGAAGGCGTCGCGCAGCACGTCGCGGATCGTCTTGCCGGCTTCGAGCTTCGTATGCTGATCGAGGTAGCCGTAGCGGATTTTCGGCGTCCACTCCACGCGGCCCTCGTCTTTGAGCTGCTTGCCGGTCAGGATGTTCATCAGCGTCGACTTGCCCGCGCCGTTGGCGCCGACCAGGCCGACCCGCTCGCCTGCGAGCAGGCGGAAGGAGACCTCCTTGAACAGGATGCGGTCTCCGAATGTATGCGATAAATTTTCTACGGTGAGTAAGCTCATGAGTGGTTGATTTCTCCATTCCTTTGAAATGCGAAGGAAACCGGATCAGCGGCCCCTAATAGGTGATTGTACCATAAACCGCCCCTTCTTGGCTCCCCCTCCCGAGCTAAAAGTGCAGCTTCGCGGCGAGACGCTCCAGAAGCGGCGACAAAGCTCCGCGCACCGCCGCTGCCGCCGCTCCGCGCCGCGGCAGCGGGAAGCCCTGCCAGAGCAGCTCGTACCACGATTCCGGCTCCAGGAACGGCAGCTGGGCGTCCGGCCGAGCCGGCAGCAGGTCGAGCCACTCGCGCCTTCCCGCGAAGCGGACGTCCTTGTTGGCGACCCAGCGCATGCGGTCCGGTCCGAGCCGGGCGGCCAGCTCCTCCAGCCGCTGCAGGCGCTCGCGGCTCCAGCGGGACGGATCGGGATCGGCGACGACGATGACGGCCGCCGAGGCGGCGACGGTTCGCAGCGCTTCGTCCCCGGTCCACCCGGAAGACCAGTCGAGCAGCTGCAGCGCCCCGGCGCGGCTTCTCAGCATGAGGTCGAGCCTCGCCGCCGCCTCGTCCCGCTCCAGCCCTGGTGCGGCAGCCAGCCGCGGCAGCCATTCGACGCCGTCCTGCAGCCAGCGGCCGAAACGCGGATCGAGCGCGGCGGGCAGCGGCTCCGGCGCTCCGAGCAGCGTCCGCCAATGAGGACGGACGCCGTCGAGCTCGGCCGCCTGCACCGGCCAGCCGCGCTCGGCGGCGAGCCGCGCCAGCATGAGGCAGACGAACGTCGCTCCGCTGCCCGGAGACAGCGACAGCACGGAGAGCCTGCCCGGCGCCGCGACGCGCGGCAGCCCCGCCGGGAAGGCGGCTGTCGGCGCGGCGAACGACGGCAGGCCGCCGGCCGCCGGCGCCTCTCCCTCCGCCTCCAGCCAGCTGCGGATCGCCGCCTCCGCCTCGCGCATGCTGGCGTAGCGGCGGCCGCGCTCCTCCTCCAGCAGCCGCGTCAGCCAGTACGGCAGCTCCCTCGCCCGCCCCTCGTGTCCGCGCCGTCCAGGGAGCGCACCGCGCATGAGGCGCACGAGCAGGCAGCCGAGCCCGTACATGTCGGTGCGGGCATCGCTCTGCTCGCCGGCGAGCTGCTCCGGCGCCGCATAGCCGGGCGTGCCGAGCTGCGTCGTGTCGGACGCCGCTTCGGGCGAGAAGCGGCGGGAGATGCCGAAGTCGATTAGCATGAGCTTCCCGGAGCGCGCGGCCATCACGTTGGCCGGCTTGAGGTCGCGATGGATGATCGGCGGACGCTGCTCGTGCAGGTAGGCGAGCGCGGAGCACAGCTGCAGCGCCGCGGCGGCCGCCTCTAGCGCCGTATAGCCGTCCGGCCTGGCCCGCGCCTCCTCCTCCAGCGTGCAGCCTTCGATATAATCCATGACGAGCATTTCCGGCTGTCCTCCCTCCGCAGGGAAATAATCGTACAGCCGCGGCAGATGCGGATGCTCCAGCTTCATCTGCAGCCTCGCCTCGTCGGCGCTCGGACGCTCGCTCCAGCTTCCGGCCGGCTTCAGCTTGAGCGCCCGCAGCGCGCCCCCGAGGCGCAGATCCTCGGCCGCATACACTTCCCCCATGCCTCCTTTGCCGAGCAGGCTGAGGATGCGGTAGCGGCCTCCCTGCACGTCGCCGGGCTGCAGCCAGCCGTCTTCCTCCCGCTGGCCGAGCGCCTCCGTCTCCGCCGCCAGCCCCGTCCGTCTTCCGTCTTTCTTCCGCAGCATGCCGTTTCCCCTTTCCCGAATGAAAAAAAGCATCCCGCCGCAGGCAGACTTCTCCCCATAGAGAGTCTGCCGGCATGCGGGATGCTTTCCCGTTTGAATGATGCCGTTCTTATTATTTATCGTTTCGTCATGCAGAGGGTCATTTCCTCCCGGTTGTGGAAAAGCTGGCGCGCGCCGACGATCTCGAACGCCTCGCCGAAGCGCTGCATCACCTCGCGGATCGTCTGCAGCGGCTTGCGGTGCATAAGCTTGATCGTGACGATCGCCGTGCCTCCGCTTTGCAGCGCCGGCGCGAGATCGAGCACGAGTCGGCACATCTGCATCGGGCTCCAGCTCATGTCGCAGACGAGCAGATCGAAGCTGCCCGGGGCGAACTTGACCTCGGAGGCGTTTTTGCGCAGCACGGTCAGCGTCCGGTACGCCTGCAGCGAGGGATGGAGCTCGGCGGGGTCGACCGCCGTCACCTTGAGCCCGCGCTCGAGCAGCAGCGACGTCCAGCCGCCCGGCGCCGCGCCGATGTCGAGCGCCCGCGAGTATCGCGAGTAGTCGAGCCCGAATTCGCGCTCGGCCTCGAGCAGCTTGAACTTGGCCCGCGAAATCTGGCCGTCCTCGCGCTGGAAGCGGACGGCTCCGCCCGGCCAGTCGCTCAGCATCTCCTGCGGCGTGCCGATGCCCGCATACAGCGTATCGCGCGCCGCGTAGACGGCGACGAGCGCATCCGGCTGCTTGTGCGCCGGCTCCGCTCCCGCTTCGGCCAGCACGGCGTCGAGCACGGCTCGCGCGTCGGCGGCGGAATAAGGGAACGGGCTGCCCTCCGCCTTGCGGATATGGACGCCGACCCGCTGGCCGGCGAGCTGGCCGCGCGCGAGCCGCAGCCAGTCGCTCAGCCAGTCGAGGTCGTCGGCGTCGAGCGACATCGCGCGCGACGCGTCGACCGGCTGCAGATGGCGCAGGAAGATCGGCTTGCGGGCCTGGATCGACTCCAGCACCTCATCGCGCCCTTGCGGCAGCTGCATCAGAAACGTCTCGCCCGGCGACAGCTGCGAGAGCGACATGCCCTCGAACTGCCGGCGGAGCTCCTCCATCGCATAGGAGGCGTATTGCTTGTTGGCGGTACCTATCCAAACGGTCAATTCTCTACACCATCCGCTCTTACTTTTATCCATGGCCTGCCGTAATCCCAATCCACCTCGATCGGCGCCTCGTACGCCTGCGAGAGCACGTCGCTCCGCAGCACCTGCTCCTTGGGGCCTGCATGAAGCAGGCTGCCCTCGTGCAGCAGCGCCACATGGGTAAACAGCGGCAGGATCTCTTCCATATGGTGAGTCACATACAGCACGGTCATCCGCTCGTCCGTCAGCCGGGCGATCGACGCCAGCAGCTTCTCCCGCTCATGCAGATCGAGACCGGAGCACGGCTCGTCGAGAATGAGCAGCTCCGGCGAGCTCATGAGGGCGCGGGCGAGCAGCACCTTCTTGCGCTCGCCCTGGGACAGCGTGCCGAGCGGCTGCTCGGCGGCATGGGCGAGCCCCGCCCGCTCGAGCTGGGCGAGCGCCTTGCTTTTGACAGCGGGGTCGATCTCCTGATAAAAGCGCAGGAAAGCGTATTCGCCCGTCGCCACGACTTCCCAGACGGGATCGGCGAGCGCCAGCTTCTCGAGCAGCGACTGGCTGATATAACCAATCCGCTTGCGGACCTCGCGCACGTCGCATTCCCCATAGCGGAAGCCGAGCACGTCGAGCGTGCCGCTCGTCGGGAACAGATAGCCGGTCATCATCTCGAGCAGCGTCGTCTTGCCCGAGCCGTTGCGGCCGAGCAGCACCCACTGCTCGCCGCGGCCGATCCGCAGGCTGACCTCGTTCAAAATCGTCCGCTGGTCCCGCTGCAGATGCAGCCGGTCCAGCTCTATGACAGCCGTCATGGGCATCCCTCCTCACGGTCGATCGTCTTGCCGCAGCGGTTCATCGCCGGCCCTCCGCTTCCGCGCCGAGCAGCCTCTCCAGCTGGCCCTCGTAGCCGCCGCCGTCGTCCTGGCTCGTCTCCAGCACGGCAGGCACGCCGGGAAAATGGCGCAGCAGCCAGCCGAGCCCGGCCAGTCCGAGCTCGCCCTCGCCGATCCGGGCGTGCCGGTCCTTGCGCGAGCCGGACGGGTAAACCGAGCCGTTGAGATGAAGCGCCCGCACCTGCCCCCGCGCCGCGGCTCCGGCCGCGGAGACCGACCATGTCGGCTGCTCGCCGCCGTCCCAGACGCCGCTCGCGAACAGATGGCAGCTGTCGATGCAGATGCCGAGCTTGTCCGGCTCGCGGCATAGCGCCAGCACCTGCGCCAGCTCCTCCATCGTCATGCCCATGAAGCCGTGGTTGCCCGCCTGGTTCTCGATCAGCAGCCGGCAGCGGCCGTCCCAGCGCTCGGTGATGAAGTCGAGCGTGCGGATCATCAGCTTGTACCCTTCCAGCGGGTCGCCGTCCTTGTAGACGCCGAAATGCACGACGACGCCCGAGGATCCGCAGCTTTCGGCGATGTCGAGATCGTTCAGCAGCGAGAGCGCCGTCCGCTCGCGGGTGCTGGCATCCGCCGAAGCCAAATTGCACGGATACGGCGAATGGGCGATCGAATCGATGCCCCGCTCGACGCAAAACTCGCGGCAGCGGCCCGCATCGCCGCGGTCGAACGCCTTGGCGCCGAGCGAGCGCGGATTTTTGGGGAAATACTGGAACGAGCCGCAGCCGATCGCCGCGGCCCGCTCCGCCGCCGCACGGTAGCCGCCGCGCGTGCTCACATGGCAGCCGAGCCTGCCGAAGCGGCTCATCGTCAATGCTCCTTTTGGCAGCTCGGACAGAAGAACACCTTGCGCGACGACTGCTCCTCCTGCACGATCTTGGTGCCGCAGCGCAGGCAAGGCTCGCCCGGCCGGTCGTACACCTTGCACTGGCTGTTGTAGCCGCCCGTCGTCTCGTCGCCGGCGCGGAACGGATGCTCCATGTAGCCGCCGAGCGTCTTGGCCTCGGTCAGCACGGCCTGCGTCGACGCGTAGAGCCTCGACAGCGTCGCCGGCTCCAGCGAGCCGATGCGCGCGCCCGGCCGCACTTCCGCCTGCCAGGCGATCTCGTCGGCGTAGCAGTTGCCGATGCCGGCCAGCACGCTCTGGTCGACGAGCGCCGACTTGAGCGCGCTTCGCTTTTTGGCGAGCAGCCGCTGCGCGAACCGCTCCTCCGTCAGCTTCGGATCGAGCGGCTCCGGACCGAGCTCGGCGAGCCTCGCCTCCGCCTCGCGCGCGCTCAGCAGATGCAGATAGCCGAGCCGCAGCCCGATGAAGTACAGATTGCCGCGCTCGAAGCCGAGCCGCACCTGCACCGTCCGGTCCGGCTTTTCCTCCTCCGAGCCGTAGAACATCCAGCCGCCCAGCATCAGATGCGCGAGCAGGCGCTCGCCGCTGTCCAGATGCAGCAGCAGATGCTTGCCCCGGCGCTCGACGAACCAGACCGCGCGTCCTTGCACGCGGCGGATGAACTCATCGGCGGGAACATTCAGCGATTTTTCGCGGCCGACCTCGGCGGAGACGATCTTCTGCCCCGCCAAGGCGTCCGACAGCAGCACGCGGTATCGATCCATCTCGGGATATTCCGGCATGGTTGGCTTCGCATCCTTCCTCATGGTGTAGGGACTTCGCGTCCCGTTCTTATGTCCCGTTCCCGCACGTTATATACGCGGACAGCTCGGCGAGCCCCTCGCAGGAGGCGAACGGCTGGACGCCCGCCGCCTCGGCGTAGCGCGCATAGCTCTCGGCATCCGTAAGCCCCGTCAGGACGAGGATCGTCCGGCAGCCCGAGCTTTCGCCCGAAGCGATGTCGGTCGCAACATTGTCGCCGACGACCCACACTTCGTCCGCGGGCCGTCCGAGCCGCTCCAGCGCGTAGTCCATCAGCACCGGAGACGGCTTGCCGATCAGCACCGGCTCCACGCCGGACGCGGCGCGCAGCATCGCGCCGATCGAGCCCGCCCCGGGAAACAGGCCGCCCTTGGAGGGCAGCAGCAGGTCGGGATTGGTCATGATATAGCCTGCCCCGCCGAGCAGCTCGCGCACGGCGGCAGCCGCCTTGCCGTATGTAAAGTCGCGGTCGATGCCCTGCACGACCACGTCCGCGCCCTCGTCCGCGAGCGTCAGTCCGGCCGCCAGCAGCGCCTCGGACAAGCCGCTCTCGCCGATTAGGAACACGCGGCCGCCCGGATACAGCTCCGCCGCATGCGCGGCCGCCGCCTGGGCGGAGGTGCACACCTCGTCCGCCTCGGCGGGAATGCCCATCCGGCGCAGCCGCTCGGCTACGTCCTCGGGGCTGGCCGAGGAATTGTTCGTCACGTACAAATAAGGAATGCTCGCGGCGCGGAGCGATCCGATCAGCTCCGGCGCCCCTTCGATCGCCTCGTCTCCGCGGTAGATCGTGCCGTCCAGATCCAGCAACAAGCCGGATATCGGCCGGTCCGGCCGGCGCAGTCCGGGAAGCTCCAGCTTCGCCGTCTCGTTCGTCATGCTTCCGCCCCCCTGTCTGATGCCGCCCCCGCCTTGCGGAGCAGGCGGTCCCGGCGCTTGCGCAGCTCCTCGAGCTCCGCTCGGCGCCGGGAATCGCGCCTCTGGAGCGGATGCGCGGAGGCGAGGCCGAGCGCCTCCTCCGCCAGCAGCAGCGCAGCCAGGCTGTCCTTGGCCTTGTGCTCGTAGTACATGGCCAGCTCGACATGCGGGCGCCAGTCGGGGACGGCTCTCGCCGCGCCCCCGGCCGCGGCTCGTTGCCACAATACCACAGCGCGTTCCCAATTGCCAGCCTTCTTGTCCCTCATCGCGAGCCCGTGCAGGACGTCCGGGGAGGCGCCGAGGCGGGCGAGCCGCCCGTACAGCCGCTCCGCCTCCTCGGCCTCGCCCATCCGCTCCAGCCAAAGGCCGGTCCGCAGCAGCTCCTCGCCGGCGTCCGGCATCGGAAAAGCCGCTCCGGCCTCGCCGGCGAGCAGCCGGCCGAAGCGGATGCCGAGGCAGGCCAGCGTCACCATGTCCTGCTCGTTGTGGCGGAACACGCCTTCGAGCACGGAGGGGTCTTCTTCCGCCAAATAGCGGAAGTACAGCGTCGGAGCCATCGAGCCCGGCACGTCGTCCTCGCGGAAGATGCCGAGCCGCTCCTCCTCCACATGGCTCAGCCGGCAGGAGGCGAGGGTGTTTTTCCAGATGCTGCGCGACGGATGGAGGAAGTCGAGATGCAGCAGCTCCGGCAGCGAGCGGCCGAGGCCGTTCAAAATGAGGCGCGTCTGCACGAGCGGCCAGTCGAACGAGCGGCCGTTGTACGTGGCGAGCCAGCGGAAGCGCGGCAGCAGCGCCTCCAGCTCGGCGAGCATCGCCCGCTCCTCCGCCGGATGGCGGATCAGGAATTGCCGCACGACATAACGGTCCGCCTCGAAGTAGCCGAGCCCCGTCATGAACGGCACGTTGCCGGTCCCGCCGCCGAGCCCGGTCGTCTCGAGGTCGAGGAACAGCACGTCGCCCGGCAGCGGCGCCGCCCCCGCCTCCGGATGAAAAGCGGCCAGCCGGGCGCAGGCATCGGTCCACTCCTGCAGCCGGTGATGGCCGCTGCGATGCGTCAGCGGCAGCCGCAGCCGGCGCTCGAGGCATTCGCCGAATTCATTGACATGCAGCCGCACGCCGAGCTCCGCCCAGCCCGGGCCCGCATCGCCTTCTTCGCAGCGGTGGGCAGCGGCCAGGCACTCCGCCGCCGCTTCCTGCTCCGACCGGTCGGGCGATGCTTCCTGCTCCTCCGCCGGCTTGACGCCGCGCAGCCGGTTCATCCGATCCCGCAGCGAGCTCATGGGCGCACCGCCTGTCCGATGAGCTGCAGCGCCTGCCGCTTGCCAAGCAGCCCGACCTCCTCGATCGGCCCGACGCAGGCCGGACAGCCGCTCAGGCAGCCGCATGAGGCGATCAATCCGCTGGCGCGGGCCAGCAGCTCGTCATGCACCGCGTACAGCCGCTCCGCGAGGCCGATGCCGCCCGGATAGCGGTCGTAGAAATAAATCGTCGGCAGCTGCGTATGCACCGCCTTGACCTGCGGCACGACGCGGATGTCGAGCGGATCGCACATCAGATAGAGCGGGGCGATATGCACGAGCACGTTCGCCAGGCCGAGCAGCGCGAACTGCATGTCGTTCGCGTTCATCCCTTCGGCCGCCTCCGGGCTGAAGCTGAACCAGTAGGCGCTCGTGTGCAGCTCCTCCTCGGGCAGATGGATCGGACCGGAGCCGATGTTCTCGTGCGTCCGCAGCCGGATCTTCTTGAAGATCGTCGGCTTGGCGTTGACCGTCACCTCTCCGTACTGCAGCCGCAGCCGGCCGCTCGTCCGCTCCTTGTCCGCATGGAGCACCTTGAGCTCCACCGCGAGGCTCGCATCCGTATAGTAGTCGACGTCGACGCGGCGCACATAGGCTTTCTTTTCCGGAAAGTCGAGCTTCTCCACCTGGTACTGCACGCCCTCGTGGATGTAGATCGCCTCCTCGTGCACGAGCGTCGGCGCGCTGAAGCGGTCGACCTCGCCGAGCACGCGGCTGCCCTCGCTGAGGTCGATGATGACGACGTTCTCCTGCGCGGCGGAGCGCAGCGAGATGCCGTGCGCGGGAAAGCTCTGCTCCATCCAATACCAGCGGTCCTTGACGTGATGCAGCACCTTTTCCTCCGTGAGGAACTCGAGCATGTCCTCGAGCCGCTCGCCGCCGAACGTGTCGCCCGCGCGGAACGGGAGCTCGTAGGCGGCGCATTTGACATGGTCGATGAGGATGAGCAGGTTGTCGGGATGGATGAGCGCGCGCTCCGGCGGAGCGCTGAAGAAGAAGTCCGGATGCTGGACCATGTACTGGTCGAGCGGATTGCTGCTGGCGACGAGGAACGTCACCGAGCTCGTCTGCCTGCGCCCGGCGCGCCCCGACTGCTGCCAGGTGCTCGCCACCGTGCCGGGATAGCCGTTCATGACGCAAGCCTGCAGCTGGCCGATGTCGATGCCGAGCTCCAGCGCGTTCGTGCTGACGACGCCGCGGATCTCACCCGTGCGCAGCCCCTTTTCGATCTCGCGCCGCAGCTTGGGCAGATAGCCGCCGCGGTAGCCGCGGATCGTCCGGTCGTCCAGCTTGCCGCGCACCGCGTCCTGCAAATACGTCAGCAGCAGCTCGACCCGCACGCGGCTGCGCGCGAACACGATCGTCTGCACGCCCTGCTGGAGCAGGCGCGCCGCCAGCTTGCGCGTCTCGAGCACGCTGCTGCGACGGATGCCGAGCTGCTGGTTGACGACCGGCGGGTTGTAGAAGATGAAATGCTTCTCTCCCATCGGCGCGCCGTTGTCGTCGACGAGCGCGACCGGACAGCCGAGCAGCCGCTCGGCATGCTCCTGCGGATTGTCGATCGTCGCCGAGGCGCAGATGAACTGCGGCTCCGAGCCGTAGAAGCGGCAGATGCGGAGCAGCCGGCGGATGACGTTGGCGACATGGCTGCCGAACACGCCGCGGTAGGC
Source organism: Paenibacillus sp. FSL W8-1187 (assembly GCF_037965485.1). Taxonomy (NCBI): domain Bacteria; kingdom Bacillati; phylum Bacillota; class Bacilli; order Caryophanales; family Paenibacillaceae; genus Paenibacillus; species Paenibacillus sp. FSL W8-1187. The sequence goes on along the minus strand of NZ_CP150181.1, from coordinate 2,715,620 downwards.
GTGCAGCTCGTCGATGACGATGTAGCGGATGTTCTCGAACAGCTTGACCCACTTCGTATGATGCGGCAGGATCGCCGAATGCAGCATGTCGGGATTCGTCACGACGATATGGCCGGCATTGCGGATCGCCTGGCGCACCTGCGGCGGCGTGTCCCCGTCATACGTATGCGTCTTGAGCTCGACCTCCATCCGGTCGGCGAGCTGCTGCAGCTCCGCCACCTGATCCTGCGCCAGCGCTTTTGTCGGGAACAAGTAGAGCGCCCGTCCCGCATCGTCCTCGAGCAGCGACTGCAGCACCGGCAGGTTGTAGCACATCGTCTTGCCGGAGGCCGTCGGCGTCACGGCGACGACATGCCTGCCCGCGCGCACATGCCGGTAAGCGTCATGCTGATGGGTGAACAGCGCTTCGATGCCCTTGCACCGCAGCGCCTCGGCGAGCTTCGGATGCAGCTCGTCCGGGAACGGACGCGTCCGCGCCTCGCGCGCCGGAATCGTCTGCCAATGGGTCACATGCTCCATGATTTCGGGGTCATCCCGAAGCTCCAGCAGCCAGTCGTCCAGGCTGTCCGCTCTTCCCGTCCATCGGTTCATGGTCTTCCCTCCGCTCTTTGCTTCAAGTCTTTCTATTGTACAGAATGCATGTTCGGCCCGCAATCCTTTCCTCGGCATCGAATTAATCCCATCCAATTTTAACGAGGTTAATGATTAACGGGGTTCGAACGGAGGAAAGGCAAAAAAATCGGCTCCCCGAAGGAAGCCGACATCAATCGCTTCAAGCTGCGCCGCAAGGCCGGAAGGCTCGCTCAGCAGGTCCCGTCCGTCTCCGGCTCCCCGGGCCTCGGCACTTCGATCGCAAGCAGATCCGCTCCCGCATAGCTTTCCGGGAACAGCGTCCGCGCCTCGGCGACGAGGCCGTCCATGTCCTCGTCGCGGTAGCGGCTGCTGAAATGCGTCATGTACAGCCGCTTCGCCCCGGCCTGCCGCGCCGCCTCCGCCGCCTGCAGCGTCGTCGAATGCCCGTAGGCGGCGGCTTTCTCGGCCATGTCGCCCTGGAACGTCGCCTCGTGCACGAGCAGGTCGGCGTTCGCCGCGAGCCGCGCGATGTTATCGCAGGGCACCGTGTCGCCGAGGATCGTGATGACCCGGCCTTTGCGGTCGGGAGCCGTGACGTCCGAGCTGCGCACGGTCCGCCCGTCCGGCAGGCGGACGTCGCGGCCGTTTTTGAGCTGGCCGAGCAGCGGGCCGAACGGGACGCCGAGCGCGCGCGCCTTCTCGGCGTCCAGCGCTCCCGGGCGGTCTTTTTCCGTAAGGCGGTAGCCCCAGCAAGGAACCCGATGCTGCAGCGGATACGCCTCTACCGTGTAATCGTCCTCTTCATAAACGACGCCTTCGACCAGCTCGGTTACGATCAGCTCGTACTCCAGATGCGAGTAGGTCGCGCTGAAGACGGCCTCGAGATAGGCCTTGAGCCCCGTCGGCCCGAACAGGCGCAGCGGGCCGGCCCCGGGATGGTAGGAGCGGCTGCTCAGCAGGCCGGGCAAGCCGTTTACATGATCGCCGTGCAGATGCGTGATGAACACGGCTTCGATCCGGCTGATCTTGATCGGCGTGTTCATGAGCTGATGCTGTGTCGCCTCCCCGCAATCGAACAGCCATGCCGAGCAGCGAGGCGGAGGCAGCGTCAGCGCCATGGCGGTGACGTTGCGCTGCCGCGACGGCCTTCCCGCCCCCGTGCCTAGAAACGTCAGCTCCATCGCTCCCTCCTCCTTTCCTTCCCTCCGGATGCGTCCGCAAGCGGCTCGCCTTGGTTTCGGCTCAAGCTTTGTCTACGTTGAAGTACTGCGCTTCCGGATGCGCGAACACCATGGCGGAAACCGAAGCCTCCGGCTCCATCATGAAGCCTTCGGTCAGCTCGACGCCGATATCCTCCGGATGCATCAGCTCGAACAGCGGCCCTTGATCCTCGAGATTCGGACAAGCCGGATAGCCGAACGACACGCGGATGCCCTGGTAGCGCGCTCCATGCCGCTGCTTCATCGTCATCTCCGGCGAATCGGGGTAGCCCCAGACGTCGCGCATCATGTGATGGACGCGTTCGGCGAGTCCCTCGGCCACCTCGAGCGCCACCGCCTGCAGCGCATGGGAGCGCAGGTAGTCGCCCTTGTCCTTCCACTCGCCCGCCAAATCCCGCACGCCCGCTCCCGCCGTCACGACGAGGAAGCCGACGTAGTCCATCTCGCCGCTCTCGACGCTGCGCAAATAGTCGGCGAGGCAAAGATGAGGCTCCACCTGCTGGCGCGGGAAGCTGAAGCGCTTCAGCACCTTCGCTTGGTCCTGAGGATCGTAGACGACGATATCGTTTCCGTCCGATTGCGCCGGGAAGAACCGGTACATGCCATGCGCCTGGATGATGCCGTCCCGCGCCGCTTCGGCGAGAATGCCGTCGACGGTCTCCTTGAGCGCGACGACCTTTTCGTCCCGCTGCGCGAGCAGCTCCTCGACCTTGCCGCGCACGCCGAGATGGTGGCCGAGCAGCATCTGCATGTTCACATACGGCACGATCTGCGGAATCGGCACGCTGCGGAGGATATGGCGCTCCAGATCCGGCGGCACGAATACCGGCGCGTCCTGCGAAATCTTGCTGCGGACCGCGCGCGTCAGCTGCGGCAGCTGCGGCTTTTCCTCGACGGCGACCGCTCCGGACGCCTTCTGCTCCGCATGCTCGGCTTCGAGCGCCGCGCGGTGATCCTTGTTCATCAGCTTGTTGGCGATGTCGAGGCCGTCCATCGCATCCTTGGCATACAGGACGAGGCCGTCGTACTCCGGTCCGATCCGGGTTTTCGTGAACTTGCGGGTCAGCGCCGCGCCGCCGACAAGGATCGGCACGTCGATCTCCGCATTCCGGAGATCCTGCGCGGTGACGACCATCTGCTGAGCCGACTTGACGAGCAGGCCGGAGAGGCCGATCGCATCGGCCTTTTCCCGGCGCTGCGCTTCGATCAGCTGCTCCGGCGGCACCTTGATGCCCAGGTTTACGATATGATACCCGTTATTGGCAAGAATAATCTCGACGAGGTTCTTGCCGATGTCGTGCACGTCGCCCTTGACGGTCGCCAGGATGATCTTGCCCTTGACCGACGACTCGTTCTTCTCCATGAACGGCTCCAGATGGGCGACCGACGCCTTCATCACCTCCGCGCTCTGCAGCACCTCGGCTACGATCAGCTCGTTGTTGTTGAACAGCCGGCCGACCTCGTCCATGCCCTTCATGAGCGGACCGTTGATGATCTCGAGCGGAGCCTGCGCGAGCAGCGCTTCGTCGAGGTCGGCGAACAGCCCTTCCTTCGTCCCCTCCACCACATAGGACGCGAGGCGCTCGTCGAGCGGCAGGCTCGATTTCTTCTCCTTCCGCTCGACCTTCTTCTCGCGGAAGGCGGCGACGAAGGCGGCGAGCGTCTCGTCGTTCGTCCGGTAGATGAGATCCTCCGCCAGCTTGCGCTCATGCTCGGGGATCGAAGCGTAGCGCTCGAGCTTCTCCGTGTTGACGATCGCGTAGTCGAGGCCCGCCTTGGTGCATTCGTACAGGTAGACGGAGTTCAGCACCTCGCGGCCGGCCTCCGGCAAGCCGAAGCTGATGTTGCTGATGCCGAGGATCGTATGGCAGCGCGGCATCGCCTGCTTGATGAGCCGGATGCCCTCGACCGTCTCCTCGGCGGAGCCGATGTACTGCTCGTCGCCGGTGCCGACCGGGAACATGAGCGGATCGAAAATGATGTCCTCCGGCTGCAGCCCGTACTTGCCGACGAGCAGGTCGTAGGAGCGCTGCGCGACCGCCAGCTTGTCCTCCCGCTTGATCGCCTGGCCGCGCTCGTCGATCGTGCCGACGACGACGGCGCCGCCGTACTTGTGCAGGATCGGCACGACCGCCTCGAACTTCTCTTCCCCGTCCTCCAGGTTGATCGAGTTGATGATCGCCTTGCCCTGCGAGTACTTGAGCGACAGCTCGATGACGGCAGGATCGGTCGTGTCGATGACGAGCGGCGCCTTGACGAGCTTGACGACGATTTCCAGGAAGCGCCGCATGTCCTCGCTTTCGTCGCGATCCGGGTCCTGCAGGCAGACGTCGATGACATGCGCGCCTTTCTTGACCTGGGCGCGGGCGATTTCCGCCGCCTCCTCGTACTTGCCCTCGACGATCAGCCGCTTGAACTTGCGGGAGCCGAGCACGTTCGTGCGTTCGCCGACCATGTAGGGCCGGTTGTCCGGCTCGATGTAGACCGTCTCGATGCCGGACACGGCCGGGGCGTGCGAGCCTTTCCGCTGCCGGGGGGCGTAGCCGGCCATCGTCTCCGCCAGCGCGCGGATATGGGCCGGCGTCGTGCCGCAGCAGCCGCCGGCGATGTTGAGCCAGCCGCGCTCGGCGAAGGCGCCCATCTTGAGCGCGAGCGACTGCGGCGATTCATGGTACTGGCCGTTCTCGTCCGGCAGGCCGGCGTTCGGATAGCAGCTGATCGCCGCATGGGCGATGTCGCTCAGCGTACGGATATGGTCGCGCATGAACTCCGGTCCGGTCGCGCAGTTGAGGCCGATCGAGATCGGCTCCAGATGCTCCAGCGAGATGTAGAACGACTCGATGTTCTGACCGGCCAGCGTCGTGCCCATCGGCTCGATCGTGCCCGAGATCATGAGCGGCAGCTTCACGCCCGCCAGCTCGTACGCTTCGCGGATGGCGATGCTGCCGGCCTTGACGTTGAGCGTATCCTGGCTCGTCTCCAGCAGCATCGCGTCGACGCCGCCTTCGATCAGCGCGAGCGCCTGCTCGCGGTAGCTCTCGACGAGGCCGTCGAAGGTGACGCCGCCGGTCACCGACAGCGTTTTCGTCGTCGGCCCGATCGCGCCGACGACGAAGCGAGGATGCTCCGGCGTGCTGAAGCGATCCGCCGCCTGGCGGGCGATCCGGGCGGCGGCCAGATTGATCTCGCGCGCCTTTTCGGGAATGTCGTACTCGGCCAGCACGATGCTGGCTCCGCCGAACGTGTTCGTCTCGATCAGATCCGCGCCCGCCTCGAGGTACTGCTCATGGATGGATCGGATGACGTCCGGACGCGTCAGCACGAGCATCTCGTTGCAGCCGTCGAGCTCCTCGCCGCCAAAATCCTCGGGACGGAGATCCGCCTGCTGGATCATCGTGCCCATCGCTCCGTCCATGATCAGGATGCGCTTTTCCAGCATTTCATGCAAAGTCGGCTTCGACAATTCTCTACACCCTTCCCCCCAAAAATCATTACCGTTTAGTGTAGCAGAAGAAGAGCCGAGTGAAAAGAACTCTCATCGACAAGCTGTGCAAGTTGATTTATAATAGAGGGTATAAGCTTATCCAATACATGCCCATAGGAAAAGAGGGAATTAGCCATGGCTGAAATTCGCATCCGCAATACGGACGAGCGCATCTCCGGCGAGGAGCAGGTCAAAGCATTTTTGGATTCGCAGGAAGTGCTGTACGAGCATTGGAATCCGGACAAGCTGGACGAATCGCTGCGCGAGAAGTTCGTCCTGACCGATGAGGAGAAAGCCCGCATCCTCGAGACGTACGATGCCGAGATCCGCGATCTGGCAAGCCGCCGCGGCTATCAGATCTGGGACATCATCACGCTGTCCGAGGCGACGCCGAACATCGAGGAGCTGCTCGCCAAGTTCGAGAACGTCCATACGCATACCGAGGACGAGATCCGCGCCATTACAGCCGGACGCGGCATCTTCATCATCAAGGGCACGGACGATGTCGGCTACTTCGACGTCGAGCTCGAGGCGGGCGATGTCATCTCCGTACCGGAGAACAAGCCCCATTTCTTCACGCTGATGGACAACCGCAAGATCGTCGCCGTGCGCCTGTTCATCGAGAAGGACGGCTGGATCGCGCATGACTACTCCGATCCGGAGTTTCAAAAGGCCTGATTCCATTCCTGCGGCACAACGATGAAAAAGCGCCTGCTCCCTTGCGGAGCAGGCGCTTTTGCTGTGCGATGGAATCGGCCGGCGCGGAGGGCACACCGCCGCGGCCGCATGAGTCCCGCCGACCGCCGCGGCCGCATGAGTCCCGCCGGCCCATGCGGCCCATTGGACTCATGCGGTCGAACGGCATTGCGGACCCGCGGGTCCGCATGGCACTTCCCTCAGCCGAGCAGCTGAAGCAGCTGGTCGAGCCGCGAGATCTCATGCTGCGGCACGATTTCGTCCGAGCGCGTCTTGCCGTCGCGATTGACCCAGATGCTCGTCATGCCGATCGTATTGGCGCCGAGGATATCCGTCGTCAGCTTGTCGCCGACCATGACCGCATCCTCGGGCTGCACGCCGATGAGCTCCAGCGCATGGCGGAACAGGCTGGCGTCCGGCTTGCCGATGCCATAGTTGCCGCTGATGACGATCTCGTCGAAATAAGGAGTCAGCTCCGGCACGCCGAGCAGCTTCTCCTCCTGCAGATCCGGCGTGCCGTTCGTCAGCAGCAGCAGCTTGTACTTGCCTTTGAGCGCGTCCAGCACCTCGAACGTCTCCTCATACACGATCGGGCGCTTGCGCCGCTCCTCGGGGAACTTCTCCGCCAGCTCGGCTCCGAGCTCCGGATCGTCCACGCCGAGCGCGGCCAGACCGCGCGTCCACGATTCCCGACGGTAGCCCGGCGCGAGCTGCTCCAGCTTGCGGAACGACTCATGCTCGCCGCCGCTGAAGCGCGCCCAGAGCCCCTCGAACGGGTTGATGCCGATGCTTTTGGTAAACTCAAACGTCTCAAAGGAGCTGTACAGCTCCCGCGCCGCCTCGCGAACCGCCCGCTCCAGGCTGGCGGGATCGACTCCCCGCTTCGCCTCGGCGAGCTCGCATGTGGCGCGGAAGGCCTCCTCCACGCTGCGCTCGTCCCAGAGCAGCGTATCGTCCAAATCGAATAGAACCGCTTGTTTCGCCATGTTCCCGTCTCCCCCCGGCACTCGTCCGAATTGTCTAGGCTAGCTTTTTTGGAAAGGAATGCCGTGCGCCGCAGCCAGCTTCTCCAGCCGTTCGCCCATCTGCTCGACCGGATAGCGGTTCATCAAGCGCGAGAACACCCAGTTGCCGCCTTTTGCCGGCTGGATGACGACATATCCCTTTTGCACCATGATGCTTTTGATCTCATCCTTGCCAAGACGTTTGTCCCCCATCATGCGGCGAGTCTGCACATGATCCGCTCCGACCTGCAGGTACGGGCGCCGCACGAAGAACATCAGCGCGAGGAACGCGTATGCGGCGACGACGAACCAACTCAACGTCTGGCTCGTGCCGTCTTCCTGAACCTGCATCGGCATCAGCAGCGTATAGGCGCCGACGAACAGCAGCAGCAGGATCGGCGAGATGAAGTTGCGGCCCTTGAAGCGCGTCGTCGCGCTCGAGCTGGCGGCAGAGCTTTTCGCCGCGATCGGATCGATGCCTCTTTTTTTCAAATTCTTGTTGAGCTGCGCCGAATTCCGGCGCACCTTGCGTTCCCAGGAGCGTGACAAATCGGATGACCTCCATCTAGAATTCTTTTCTACTCGTTGAAGCGGGCCGCGCGCGGCCCGCACGTCATTCGGCCGGGATCAGGCCGCGGTCGAACTTGCGGATGAAGCGCGTCGGATAATCGTCCGGCAGGCGGCTCGCCTCGTCCAGCTCCGCCCAGGCGTCCTGCTGCAGCGTCCAGCCCGCGGCGCCCATGTTGTCGCGGAACTGCTCCAGCGTGCTGGCGCCGAAGATCGGCGAGACGACGCCGGGCGCCTGGATAAGCCAGCGCAGCGCCGTCTGGGCCGGGGTCCGCCCCGCCGCCTCGGCGATCTCCTGAAGCTTGTCCAGGATGGCGAAGTTGCGGTCGGTCGCCCGCAGCTCCCATGCGCTCTCTCCCGACGGACGGGACAGCCGGCCTTCCGTCGGCTTGTCCTTGCCGTAGCGGCCGGTCAGGAAGCCCCCTGCAAGCGGCGCCCACGGAATGATGCCGACATTCTCCTCCAGGCTGAGCGACACCAGCTCGCGCTCGATGTCCCGGCAGGCGAGGCTGTATTGAGGCTGCACGCTTACGAAGCGCGACCAGCCCCTCGCATCGCTGATGGAGAGCGCCTTCATCATCTGCCAGGCGAGATAGTTGGAGCAGCCGATGTAGCGCACCTTGCCGGCGGCCACGAGATCGTCGAGCGCGCGCAGCGTCTCGTCGAGCGGAGTGAGGCGGTCCCACACATGCACCTGATAAAGATCGATATAGTCCGTGCCGAGCCGCTTCAAGCTTGCCTCTACGTTCTGCACGATATGCTTGCGGGACAAGCCGACGCCGTTGACATGGGGCTCGGTGCGCATCCGCACCTTCGTCGCGAGCACGATCTCGTCCCGATACGGCTTGATCGCGCGTCCGACGATCTCCTCCGAGCGGCCCTGCACATATACGTTCGCGGTATCGAGGAAGTTCCCGCCCTGCTCGCGGAATTCCTCGATCATGCGCGCGCTGTCGGATTCCGACGCGGTATGGCCGAACGTCATCGTCCCGAGGCACAGCTCCGAGACGACGAGGCCGCTGCGGCCAAGAAGACGGTATTCCATGCTATTCCTCCTTCTCCTTCTCCGGTCCGTCCGTCCATTCGATGCTGTCCAGCTGCTGCCTGAAATTGCGCTTGAAATTGTCCAGGTATTCCTTGCGCAGGCGGGTGCGCTCTATGACTTCATCGGGCGTGAGTCCGATCGTCTTATCCTTGCGGGACAGCTCGTTGATCCGGTTGATCAGCGCATTGATATCCACTTCCGATTCCTCCCCCCTCGACCGAAAAATGCTTTTCCTTCTCACTTTGAACGATGAGGGAAGACATGTCAAGAAAGCAGCCCGGCCCTCAGGCGGAGGCCGGAGGGCTGAATGGGGAGTCTCTCATTATGGGGGGAGGCCGCAGCATAGGCCGAAGGTCAGCGGGTGGCCGGAATGATGAGCGTGTCGCCTGGCTCGATCGACGGGGAAGCGAGGCCGTTGCGCTTCTGAAGGCGATAGACGCCCTCCCGGGTATCGGCGGCGATGGCGTGAGCGGAGGCGATCGACCAGAGCGTATCGCCGGCGGTCACGACTACGGTTCCTTCGTCCGGTCCAGCCGGAGCGATCTCGGCTCCCTCGGCTCCGCCGACGCCCCAGAGGCTGACGAGAAGCAGGACAAGCAGCAGCGCCGAGACCGTCCACGGCAGCAGGCGGCGGACCGTCCATGAGGAAGCCGGCCGGAACGAAGCCCGCTCGCGGCTCGCGGCGGCACGCCGCGGCCCGGCGCCGGCACGGGCAGAGGATGCGCGGCGGAGCTGGCTCGCGGCGCGGTCCATATCGGAGGTCATGGGCGAGAGCCCGCCGTCGTACGGCGAAGATGCGGCTTGTCTTGGACTGCTGTATCCCGATAATGTCAACATGAAATCCACTCCCCAAACATTTGTTCTGGCTTCAGATTAGCACGAACGCTTGTTTCCGTCAACGGCATTTTGGAACATTTGTTCCCTTCCCTGCGATCGATCGGGCGAACAGCTGTTTCTCGAACTTATGTTTGTACGAACTCGGGTTCTGTGGTATACTTTTGAAAACGCGTATGGTCTACTATACCTATTCTTGGAGTGAGTGCGATGTCTAAAGTGTCCAACCGCCAGCAGGCGATTCTCGACTTCATCAAAAACGAAGTCCGCGACAAGGGATACCCGCCTTCGGTCCGCGAGATCGGCGAAGCGGTAGGGCTGGCATCCAGCTCGACCGTCCACGGCCATCTCGACCGCCTGGAGAAGAAAGGCCTGATCCGCCGCGACCCGACCAAGCCGCGCGCGATCGAGATCCTTGACGGCGATTCCCCGACGGAGCTGCCCTTCCCGACCGCGGTCAGCAAGATTCCGGTCGTCGGCAAGGTCACGGCCGGCATGCCGATCACCGCTACGGAGAACATCGAGGAGTACTTCCCCCTCCCGGCCCATTTCGTCGGCGACCATGACGTGTTCATGCTCAGCGTCATCGGCGACAGCATGATCGAGGCCGGCATACATAGCGGCGATTACGTCATCGTCCGCCAGCAGTCCTCCGCGACCAACGGCGACATCGTCGTCGCGATGACGGAGGATGACGAGGCCACCGTCAAGACCTTCTACAAAGAGAAGGACCACATCCGCCTGCAGCCCGAAAATGCCTCGATGGAGCCGATCCGGCTCAAAAATGTCAGCATCCTCGGCAAGGTGATCGGATTGTTCCGCGACATCCACTGAGCTTGTCCGCCCTTTTCCGGCCGCTCGTCCCGAGAGGCCTGACGGCGCCGAGTTTCCTTCATTACCCAGCCGCTTCCGCCCTTATTCAACGAAGCGCGCACTCCGACAGAGTGCGCGCTTTTTTGTCAAAGGTTCTCGTTTTTCGCGATGCCGAGGCGGCGTTCAACGAAGCTTCTCCTGGAAAAATTCATTCACATAGACGAGGCGGCTTCCCGGCAGCTTGAAGCTCATATAAAAGCCCGCGCTCTCGATATGGATGCCGGCAAGATAGCGGCTTCGGGCATAAGGCAGCACGAGGCGCTTCAGCCTCCCCTCGTCGCTGCGGCTGACCGCCAGCGCGACCAGCCGCGCATAGGCCGGATTCGACGACAGCCTCCGATAAAGCGGCAGGATCGCACGGCTGATGAGCCGCAGCGCTTCCGGCTGAAAGGTGAACTGCGCCATGCCGGGCACGATCGTCGTCGCGTTGGTATAATGCCCGAACGGCTCCGCGACCCGCACATCCGCGAAAAAGCCGATGCCGTTCGTGCTGAACGATTGGATGTCCCGGCGCGGCACGAACCGGCCGAGCAGCTTCAGCAGCGTGTCGAGATCCGCCTCGCGCACCGCTTCGCACCAGCGTTCGGCGAACTTCCTGCTGCGCAGGAACTCCCGGTACAGCGGCAGCATGACGCCGGCCGTTCGGGATAGCGCCGATGGCGGCAGCGGTCCGGGCGGGACCCGCCTGCGGGACGAGCTCATGCATGTCACTCCCTTCCGTTGCCGATTCTCTCGGACTCAGCATATGCGGACGTCGAGAGCGATAGACCGGAAGGACGGCAGCAAAAAAAACGGCTCCGCAGCCGAACCGGCGATCCTGCCCGATCGCCCGGTCCAAGCTGCCGGAGCCGTTCCTCCCGTCTAACTGCCCGTCGCCGCTATGGCTCGCTCGCCCAGCGCCGCTGCCCCGGCAAAGGACATTCGCGCGCTCGCAGCCAGGCGACAACGGGCATGATGCAGCCGCAGGCCCGGCAAGTGACTCCATCCTCCAGCTTCGCGCACGATCGGCAGGCCTCGAGGCGGCGCTCATAGGTCGCCGCCTCGACCCGCTTGTCCGGGGCGAATGCCGACGTCGCAAGCAGCCTCTGCATCTGCGCCTCGGTCACCCGGTAGCCTTCCCGGCAGCCCTTGCAGTCGGTATCGGCCATGCTGCGTCAGGCTTGGGCCGGCGCGCTCAGCTTCAGCGTCACGACCGACATCGGCGGCAGCGTCACGACCAGCTCCTCGCCCTGCCGCTTGAAGCCGTCGAACGCCTCCGGACGCAAGCGCTCCGGATGCTCGAACGTGTTGTGCGCGTCGATGCTGTCTCCGGCGAGCACGAGGCCCGACCAGCTGCCGCCATCCTGCAGGCCGCGCAGAGACAGCGTCGTCTCTGCCGAAGCATGAGGATCGAGATGGCAGAGGCTGATGTGGACGTTCCCTTCCTGGTCGCGGGTCGCCGTTCCGCTGACCGCCGGAATCTCTTCCTCGCCGAAGCGATAGCTGCCGCTCGTCAGCTGCAGATCCAGCCGCTCGGCATCCTGATGAACCTTGTACATGTCGAACACATGATAAGTCGGCGTCAGCAGCGCCTTGTCTCCCTCCGTCAGTACGACCGCCTGCAGCACGTTGACCGTCTGCGCGATGTTCGCCATCCGCACGCGGCGATTATGCTCGTGGAAAATATGGAACGTCAGCGATGCGACCAGCGCGTCGCGGATCGTGTTCTGCTGATACAGGAAGCCCGGGTTCGTGCCCGGCTCGACGTTGTACCAGGTTCCCCATTCGTCGACGATGAGCGCCACTCGGGCATCCGGATCATATTGATCCATGATCGCGCTGTGGCGCGTGATCAGCTCGTCCATGCGGAGCGACTTCCGGAGCGTGGAGAACCACTCCGCCTCGTCGAAGCCGGTCGCGTCGCCCTTGTCCTGCCAGCTGTCGCGCGGCAGCGTGTAGTAATGAAGCGTCAGCGCGTCCATGAATCGTCCCGCCTCGCGCATGAGCACCTCGGTCCAGCGATAGTCGTCGGAATTCGCGCCGCAAGCGATGCGCTCGATCCGGTTGCCGCCGTAGTTGCGGACATAGGTCTGGTAGCGGCGGTACAGATCGGCATAATACTCCGGCCGCATGTTGCCTCCGCAGCCCCAGTTCTCGTTGCCGACGCCGAAGTACGCCACCTTCCACGGCTCCTCGCGGCCGTTTTCCGCGCGCAGCTCCGCCATCGGGGAGACGCCCTCGAAGGTCAGGTACTCCACCCATTCGGCCATCTCCTGCACCGTGCCGCTGCCGACGTTGCCGTTGATGTAAGGCTCGCAGCCGATCTGCCGGCACAGCTCCATGAATTCATGCGTCCCGAAATGGTTGTTCTCGACAACGCCGCCCCAATGCGTGTTGATCATGCGCTTGCGCTTCTCGCGCGAGCCGATGCCGTCCTTCCAATGGTACTCGTCCGCGAAGCAGCCTCCCGGCCAGCGCAGCACCGGAACCCGGATCTGTTTAAGCGCTTCCACGACATCGTTGCGGATGCCGTTCGTATTCGGAATGGGCGAGTCCTCGCCGACCCAGAGGCCCTCGTAGATGCAGCGGCCCAGATGCTCCGAAAAATGCCCGTATACATTTCGGTCGATCTTGCCTTTTTGGATGTCCAGATTCAAAATGCCTTTTGCGGTCATGGTTGACGCTCCTTTAATTAATGTTATTATTAATCTAGTAATAGCTACGCGAATAGTATACGGAACGTCTTTCCATCCGTCAACGTGTTTTGCACAGCGGCAAGGCCTTGCTTGTATTTCATCCGCCGCTTCCTTACGATGAAGACAAAATGACTTGAAAAGGATTCGATTCCATGGAACAAGATCTCTCGCTTGACCTGACCGAGGCTTCCTTGCCTGTCTACGAGGCGCTGGCCAGTCCGGTCCGGCTGCGCATCCTGCGGCTGCTTCAGGACAAGCCGATGAACGTCAAGGAGCTGGCGGCCGCCTGCAGCCTGTCCAGCGCCATCATGACGATGCATGTGCGCAAGCTTGCCGAAGCGGGACTGCTCCGTTACGAGCTCGTTCCAGGCAAAAGCGGCGTGCAGAAAATATGCCAGCCTGCCGCCCGCTCCTTGCAGGTCCGGTTTGCCGACGACCTGCCTCCCGTCCGCCGCAAGAGCCACCGGATCGAGCTGCCGGTCGGACATTACTCGGACTTCCGCATCGAGCCGACATGCGGCCTCGCCACGACGGAAAGCGTCATCGGCAGCTTCGACGATCCGCGCTACTTCTGGGAGCCGGGCCGCATCTCCGCCGCGATCCTCTGGTTCGGCGGCAAGGGCTTTGTCGAATACAAAGCGCCGAACTATCTGCTGTCCAGCCAAAGGCCGCTTGAGCTCACGCTGACGCTCGAGGTCGCTTCGGAGGCGCCCTCGACGAACAACCACTTCCCTTCGGACATCACCTTCACGCTGAACGGCGTCAAGCTGTGCACCTGGACAAGCCCCGGCGATTACGGCGATCGGCCCGGCAAGTTCACGCCCGAATGGTGGTCGCCGTTCACGAATCAATACGGCTTGCTCAAGCAGCTGCGCGTCACCGGCGACGGGACGTTCATGGACGGACTCAAGCTGTCCGAGGTGCGGCTGCAGGATATCGAGCTGCGCCGCCGCGAATGGACGCTGCGTCTGTCCGTCGAAGAGGATGCCGTCCATCGCGGAGGCATGACGCTGTTCGGCAAAGGCTTCGGCAATTATGACGAAAACATGGCGCTGGAGGTCGTCTATGAGGACGGCGAGCCTTCCGCTCCTTGAGCAAAGCCAAAAAAGAGCGTTGTCCGCAAAAGGGACAACGCTCTTTTTTATCATGCTGAACCGCTTGCTTCAAGCATCGCGGCTGGCTGACGCAAGCGCGCAGCCGAGTCCGCCTACGCCAGCTCCTTGGTCATGAACAGGCTGTTCGGGTCCAGTACATAGCTCGCGAACGGACCGCATTCGACGAATCCGAACGAAGCATAAAGCCTCTGGGCCGGGAAGAAAGACTCCATCGAGCCGGTCTCCAGGCTGAGCCGCTCGTAGCCGCGGCGGCGCGCTTCGCCGATGATATGCTCCACGAGCGCCCGCGCCACGCCCTTGCGCAGATGACGGGATGCCGTCCGCATCGACTTCAGCTCTCCGTGACGGGCATCGAGCTGCTTGAGCGCTCCGCAGCCGAGCAGCTCGCCGTCCTCCCACACGCTCCAAAAGGTGACCTCCGGCTTTTTCAAGCCGCTCAGATCGAGCGCATGGACGCTCTCCGGCGGAGAGCTGTCCGCCATGTCGCGCAGATGCTCGGCGATCAGCGCCTGGATCTCGGGGCCGTTCAAATCGTCGATGATGATCTTCATCTTGCTAAGCCCTCATCAATACAGCGTCAGGTACTGATCGCGCTCCCACTCATGCACTTGCGTCTTGTACATGTCCCATTCGATCTCTTTGAGCTCGTAGAAGTGGGCCAGCGCATGGTCGCCGAGCGCCTCGGTGACGATCTCGCTGCGGAGCAGCTCCGTGAGCGCCTCGCGCAGGTCTTCCGGCAGGCTCGGGATGCCTTCATCCAGGCGCTCCTCGTCGGTCATGACGTAGATGTTGCGATCGGTCGGAGCCGGCAGCGGATACTTGTTCTTGATGCCGTCCAGGCCGGCCTTCAGCATGACCGCCAGCGCCAGGTACGGGTTGGCCGCCGGATCCGGATTGCGCACCTCGACGCGCGTGCTGAGGCCGCGGGACGCCGGGATGCGGATCATCGGGCTGCGGTTGCTCGCCGACCAAGCGACGTAGCACGGAGCTTCGTAGCCCGGCACGAGCCGCTTGTAGCTGTTGACCGTCGGGTTGGTGATGGCGGCCATCGCGCGCGCATGGCGCAGCACTCCGGCCATGTACTGGCGCGCCGTCGCGCTCAGGCCGAGCGCGTCGCTCTCGTCATAAAACGCGTTCTCGCTGCCGCGGAACAGCGACTGGTGGCAGTGCATGCCGGAGCCGTTCACGCCGAACAGCGGCTTGGGCATGAACGTCGCATGCAGGCCGTGCTGGCGGGCGACCGTCTTGACGACAAGCTTGAACGTCTGGATCTGGTCCGCCGCCTTGATCGCGTCGGCGTACTTGAAGTCGATCTCATGCTGTCCCGGAGCCACCTCGTGGTGGGAAGCCTCGATCTCGAAGCCCATCTCCTCGAGCGTCAGCACGATCTCGCGGCGGCAGTTCTCGCCGAGATCCATCGGCGCCAGGTCGAAGTAGCCGCCCTGGTCGTTGAGCTCGGTTGTCGGCTCGCCTTTTTCGTTCGTCTTGAACAGGAAGAATTCCGGCTCCGGACCGACGTTCATCGCCGTGAAGCCCATCTCCTCGGCTTCCTTGAGCGCGCGCTTGAGGATGCCGCGCGGGTCGCCCGCGAACGGCGTGCCGTCCGGCATGTAGATGTCGCAGATGAGGCGCGCGACGCGATCCTGCGTCACCCAGGGGAAAACGACCCAGGTGCTCAGATCCGGATACAGGTACATGTCGGATTCCTCGATGCGGACATAACCTTCGATGGAAGATCCGTCAAACATCATTTTGTTGTCGAGCGCTTTTTCAAGCTGGCTGACCGGAATCTCCACGTTTTTGATCGTGCCGAGCAGATCGGTGAATTGCAGGCGGATGAAGCGGACGTTCTGCTCCTGGGCGATGCGGGTGATGTCATCTTTCGTATAGCTCACGAATATCGGCTCCTCGCAGTAGAGTAGGTGGTCGGGAATAGGACTCGGTTATCGTTTGTTGTTGAAAAAGCGGCTGAGCTGGCCCTGGATGAGGGAAGCCTTGCCGGGGCGCTTCTCCTGCAGCTGCTGCTTGAGCAGCAGGCGGAGCTGCGAGTCGCTGAGCTCGCGGCGGCGAACCTCGGAAATTTCGGTCATGACGGTCGCTTCCTCGGATTCCTTGGATACCGGATTCATGACCTGCTTGATGCCGGCGATATTCACGCCCTTCTCGATCAGCGACTTGATCTCGAGCAGGCGCTCGACGTCGTTGAAGGAGAACAGACGCTGGTTGCCGGAAGTCCGCGCCGGCACGATCAGCTCATGCTGCTCGTAGTAGCGGATCTGACGCGCGGTCAAGTCGGTCAGCTTCATTACGATCCCGATCGGGAACAGCGCCATATTGCGGCGTATATCGTCAGCCATGTTCACATCAACCTTCCAGTTTCGATAAGGGATGAGCTTATTGTACCTGCAGGACATGAAGGTGTCAACCGATGTGAGGTTCTTGTGTGAGTTTACATTACAATTATATCCTGCTTGGCCAGACGCTCCAGCGATTGCAGCAGGCCAAGCTTGACATGGGCATAGGTCAGGCCGCCCTGCATGTAGGCGATGTAAGGCTCGCGGATCGGCGCGTCGGCCGACAGCTCGAGGCTGCCGCCCTGGATGAACGAGCCCGCCGCCATGATGACGGGATGCTCGTAGCCCGGCATGTCCCATGCCTCGGGCACGACATGCGAGTCGACGGCCGCAGCCGCCTGGATGCCCTGCACGAACGCCGTCAGCGCTTCCGGACGGCCGAAGCGGATCGCCTGGATGAGGTCGGTGCGGGGCTCGTCCCAGCGCGGCGACGTCTCGAAGCCGAGCCGCTCGAACAGGCCGGCCGCCAGCACGCTCCCTCGGAGCGCCTGGCCGACCAGATGCGGCGCGAGGAACAGCCCTTGGTACATGGCGCGCAGCGTGCCGAGCATCGCGCCGACCTCCCCGCCGATGCCCGGCGCGGTGAGGCGGTATGACGCCGCCTGCACGGCCGCGGCCGTGCCCGCGACGTAGCCGCCGGTCGCCGCGAGTCCGCCGCCCGGGTTTTTGATGAGCGAGCCGGCGATCAGGTCGGCTCCGACCTGCGTCGGCTCCAGCCGCTCGGTGAACTCGCCGTAGCAGTTGTCGACGAAGACGAGCACATCCGGCTTGATCGCCTTTACCCGCCGGATCATCTCGCCGATCCGCTCGACGGTGAACGACGCCCGCCAGTCGTAGCCGCGCGAGCGCTGGATGCCGACCACCTTCGTGCTCGGTCCGATCAGGCGCTCCGCCAGCTCCCAGTCGACGTCGCCCTCCGGCGTCAGCGCCGCTTCCCGATAGCCGATGCCGAAGTCCTGCAGCGATCCGGTGCCGTCGCCCGGCTTGCCGATCACTTTATGCAGCGTGTCGTACGGCCGTCCGGTCAGGTACAGCAGCTCGTCGCCGGGCCGCAGCAGGCCGAACAGCGCGCAGCTGATCGTATGGGTGCCCGAGGCGAAATGCGGCCGCACGAGCGCCGCCTCCGCGCCGAACACCTCCGCATAGACGAGATCGAGCACCTCGCGTCCGCGGTCGTTGTAGCCGTAGCCTGTCGAGCCGTTGAAGTGGAAGTCGCTCACGCGGAATTTTTGAAAGGCCCGGATCACCTTCCACTGGTTCTCCTCCGCCATGCGGTCCAGCTCCTTGAACCGCGCCTCCATCCTATCCTCGGCCTCGCGGGCGAGCTTCATCAGGTTGTCCATCATCGTTGTAAGTTCCGCTCCTTCATTTCGGTTGTACTCCGCAGGAAAAGAGCCCCGCCGGCCGCAGCCGGCGAAGCCCGATTCCTCCTTGCGGCCGGCCCCTCCGGGCGCGCCTCTCGCGCCGCCCGGCTCAGCCGTCCGGCTTTCCTTTGCCGTCCCATCGCATATCCTCCGGACGGAGGCTCATCAGCTCCTGCCTGCCCGGACTCGAGGAGGCGTATTGGTTCAGCAGCCTCACCGCCTGATGGCGGATCGCCTTCTCGATGAGATTGCGCACGTAGCGCGCATTGCTGAACGAATACAGCGTCGCCGTCTTTTCCTGCATCAGATGCGTCCTGAGCTTGAACACCGTCTGCGGCATGAGGGCGTAATCGCGGTCCTTGGCCATCAGCTCGGCGATCTGGATGAGCTGGTCGACGGTATAGTCCGGGAAGTCGATCTGGATCGGGAAGCGCGAGGGCAGCCCCGGGTTCGTCATCAGGAAATGCTCGATCTCCAGCGGATAGCCGGCAAGGATGAGCACGAACTGGCTGCGATGGTCCTCCATCGCCTTGACGAGCGTATCGATCGCTTCCTTGCCGAAGTCCTTTTCTCCGCCTCTCGCCAGGCTGTACGCCTCGTCGACGAACAGCACGCCGCCGAGCGCCTTTTTGACGAGATCTCGCGTCTTTTGCGCCGTATGGCCGATATACTCGCCCACGAGATCGGCTCGCTCCACCTCGATCAGATGTCCCTTGGACAGCAGCCCCATCTTCTGAAACAGCTTCGCCACGATGCGGGCGATCGTCGTCTTGCCGGTGCCGGGGTTGCCCTTGAAGATCATATGGTACACCTGAGCGCCTCCGGAGAGGCCGGCTTCGGTCCGCATCTGACTGATCAGCAGCAGAGCATAGATCTCGTAGATGAGGGACTTCACGCCCTCCATGCCGACCATAGGCTCCAATTCCTTCTGGATCTCGAGATAAGGGTCCGCCGAGGGCGGCACCGCGGCCGGACGCGGCAGAGCCGCAGCCGGTTCGTGAGGCGCATCGACGCCGGCCAGCGCCGGAGCCGATGCCCCGAGACCGTACGTCTCATGATGGCGCAGCACGACATTGATCTGGCGGGAGGGCCGGGAGCCCTTGGCTCCCGAAGCGGCGTGTCCGTTCATCTGCGGCATCACTGTCCCTTCTGGTACGTTTCGCTCTCCTAAGCGTATTCGGGACAAAGAAGCGGTATGAACGGATTTAAGGCGCTTTGAGGCCGATCAGCAGCAGCAGCTTGTCCAGCTTCCACTTGCCGTACGCCAGCACCTCCCGCGTCTGGTTGCGCGAGGCGCTGAGCACCTTGGACTTGACCGAGCTGACGACGGGATCGTCGAAGCCGAGGAAGCGGGCCATGTCCAGCGCCCGCGGCGCGTGGTACTCATGCGTGACGATCAGGTAGGAGGAAAGGCCGTTCTTCTCCCCTGCCTCGCGGCTGAACACGAGATTCTCGTACGTGCTCGTCGCGCGGTTCTCCAGGAGGATATCCTCCTTCGGCACGCCTTTGTCGACGAGATAGAGCCGCATCCCCTGCGCCTCCGTCAGCTTCGAGCCGTTGCGGTCGAGGCCGCCCGAGACGATCAGCTTGTCCACCCGCCCCGCCTCGTACAGCCGGAGCGCCTGATCCAGCCTCTCCTGCAGGCCGGGGCTGGGGCGGTCGTTCCAGAGCGCCGCGCCGAGCACGATCGCGGCC
Organism: Paenibacillus sp. FSL W8-1187; assembly: GCF_037965485.1. Classification (NCBI taxonomy): domain Bacteria; kingdom Bacillati; phylum Bacillota; class Bacilli; order Caryophanales; family Paenibacillaceae; genus Paenibacillus; species Paenibacillus sp. FSL W8-1187. The sequence goes on along the minus strand of NZ_CP150181.1, from coordinate 2,696,121 downwards.
TGCCGCTGCGGCACGGGATTCGGAGGATCGTAATGGGTGATCTGCCAGAGCAGCCAGCCGCTTGCCAGGACGCCGACAGACAGCGCGATCAGCATAACGCGCAAAAGACGGCCTGCGAGGCCGCCTCCTCTTGCTTTGCGGGTCGGCCGCCGCTTCGCGCGGACCGCCGCCTTTTGCTTGCTTCCGGCCTTCGGCTTGCCGGCGGCCGCGCCCTTTCGCGCCGGTCCGCTAGAGCTGTCCTTGAGCCCGCTTCCCTTGCGGGGAGCGGGCGGACCCGGGGGACGGCTCATGATTCGCTGACCTCTCCGAGCCGCTCCGCGAGCGTCTTGCGGTGGCGGAGGCTGAGCGTGAAGTAGCGGAAGCGGCCGTTCTTGATCGAGGCGAGCAGGCGTCCGGCCGTCTTGCGGGCCATCGCCGCCTCCTTGCGCGTGATGTCCCCGCCGAGAACCGCGTCCTCCAGCTCATCCTCGTCCATCAGGTACACTTCGCCCGACGGCAGCACGACGATGTCCAGGTACAGGTCGTCGAACCACGGAACCTGCTGGTCGGTCAAGCCTTGCGTTTTGCAGATGTCAATGTACCATTGCACGACCTTGCCCTTGTCGTCGAACATCGTCGTGACGACGAAATGCTCGCCCCGCGGGAAATGCTGCATCCAGAGATAGCCCCGGTCGGCCAGGCAGAGCCGGCGCCCGTTGTATTCCTTCCACAGCGGCTCCCGCAGCTCGTGGATCCGGTAGAACGTGACGAGACCTCGGAAGTCGTCGCCGTCAAGCGTCAGGCAAGTGTAGCTTCTGCGCAGGATACGCCGCCAGTTGGCCCGATCGGAAAATTTTCGTTTCATATGGAACGTACCCTTTCCCCTAAGATGCGGTGCGGCTGCCTTCTCCTGTCTGGAGGGTGGCTGGTGGATCCTTCCGCCCCATCCTTCCTTTAGTTGACAGCTTACCACATCTTCCCGCGCTTCTCCACCCATGCTCCAAATAAGACCGGGCTCCGCCCGTCCCTGCCGCGCCGCCGCGAGGACGTCCTCTATGGAAAAAGCCCGTCTCCGGCTGGCGGAGACGGGCGGCTCGCACGCGCGCTTGCTACTGCACGACCGAGTTGAAGGACATGATCCAAACGGAGCCGGCGACGATCGTAATGACGATGATCCCGCCGAGCACGAGCGCCATGAGGTTGTACCTCGGCTTATCCGCTTCGCGAATGTGCATGAAGAAGATCAGCTGCACGAGCAGCTGCGCGACCGCGGTAATGAGGATCACGAGCAGCGTGGCGGTGCGCTCCAGCAGCCCGTTGAACACGACGACCATCGGAATGATCGTCAGCACGATCGACAGGAGAAAGCCGATCGAGTACGACTTCATCGAGCCGTGGCTGTGCTCCTCGTGGTGGCCGTGGCCATGGTTGGACGAATGCTGGCTCATCTTACATCACCCCCATCAGATAGACGACCGAGAGGAGGAAGATCCAGATGACGTCGAGGAAGTGCCAGTACAGGCTGAAGTTCGTGATCTTGCGCTTCGTGACGGTCGTGATGCCGCGCTTGCGCAGCTGCAGGATCAGGCCGATGCACCAGAAGATGCCCATCGTCACGTGGATGCCGTGCGTGCCGACCAGCGTGAAGAACGCCGACAGGAACGCGCTCGTGCCGATGTTCGCGCCTTCGTGGACCATCGTCATGAACTCCTCGATCTCGAGGAAGAGGAACGCCCCGCCGAGCAGCAGCGTCATGACGAGCCAGAAGATCGTGCCTTTGAGCTTGTTCGCCTGCATCTGCAGCACCGCGATCCCGCTCGTGAAGCTGGAGGTGAGCAGGATGAACGTCGAGGCGACGAAGATCGGAATCTCGAAAAGCTCCTTGCCGGTCGGACCGCCGTTCGTGTGGCCTACGAGGACGACGTAGACCGCGAACAGCGTTCCGAACAGCAGGACGTCGGAGACGAGGAACAGCCAGAATCCGGCTGTCTTGAGCGACTCCTGTTCTTGCGTATGGTGCTCGTGCACTTCAGGCGATACGATGTGCTGCGCCATTATCTCGTCGCCCCCCTTAGCTTCTGTTCCGTTCTCTTGACTTCGTCCACCGGGATGTAATAGTCCACGTCATAGGTGAACGAGCGGGCATACAGGCTGCCGAACACGCCCAGGAAGCCGATGATGACCATCCAGATCCAGTCGAACGTGAAGCCGAATCCGACGAGGAACCAGAAGCCGGACATGATGAACGGGATGCCCGAGTTTTTCGGCATGTGGATCGGCTCGAGTTCCTGCTTCGGCCGCTCGATGCCTTTAGCCCGGTCTTCCTTCTCATGCCACCAGTCGTCGACCTTGCGCACCTGCGGCACGACCGCGAAGTTGTAGGCCGGAGGCGGCGAAGGAATCGACCACTCCAGCGTGCGGCCGTTCCAGATGTCGCCGGTCTTGTCGCGCTGGCCGTTGCGCACGCTCCAGGCGATCTGCCACACCTGGAAGATGAAGCCGAGGCCCATCAGGAACGCGCCGATCGTGCTCGTGAAGTTGAGCGCAGCCCAGCCGCGGTCCCACTCGTACGTGTAGACGCGGCGCGTCATGCCGTCGAGGCCGAGGAAGTACTGCGGGAAGAAGCACAGGTAGAAACCGATGTTCCACGTCCAGAAGCCCCACCGTCCGCGCTTCTCGTCGAGCTTGAAGCCGAACAGCTTCGGCCACCAGTAGTAGATGCCGGCGAGATAGCCGAACACGACGCCGCCGATGAGCACCTGGTGGAAGTGGGCGATCAGGAAGTAGCTGTTGTGGTACTGGAAGTCGGCCGGAGCGACGGCCAGCATGACGCCGGTCGCGCCGCCGACGAGGAAGCAGGGAATGAAGCCCATCGTCCACAGCATCGGCAGCTCGAAGCTGATCCGCCCTCGATACATCGTGAAAAGCCAGTTGAACACCTTGACCCCGGTCGGAATCGCGATCGCCATCGTCGAGATGGCGAAGAAGGAGTTGACGTCCGCGCTCGAGCCCATCGTGTAGAAGTGATGGACCCAGGTGAAGAAGCTGAGCACGCTGATGACCATCATCGCGAACACCATCGACTTGTAGCCGAAGATCGTCTTGCGCGAGAACGTCGCGACGATCTCGGAGAAGATGCCGAACGCCGGCAGGACGACGATGTACACCTCGGGATGTCCCCACATCCAGATGAGGTTGACGTACATCATGGACATGCCGCCGCCGTCCAGCGTGAAGAAGTGCGCCCCGAAGTAGCGGTCGAGGAACAGCAGCGCCAGCGTCACCGTCAGGATCGGGAAGGCGAACAGGATCGTGATGCAGGAAGACAGCACGGACCAGGAGAAGAGCGGCATCTTCATGAGCTTCATGCCCGGCGCGCGCATCTTCAGGATCGTGACGATGAAGTTGATGCCGGTCATCAAGGAGCCGATGCCGGAGATCTGGATGCCCCAGATGTAGAAGTCCTGGCCTCTGCCCGGACTGCCTGAGAGCTCGGAGAGCGGCGGATAGCTGAGCCAGCCGGCGTCCGGCGAGCCCCCGATGACGAAGCTGATGTTGAACAGCATCGCGCCGAACAGGAACAGCCAGAAGCTGAGCGCGTTCAGGAACGGGAACGCGACGTCGCGCGCGCCGAGCTGCAGCGGCACGACCATGTTGAACAGCGCGAACATCATCGGCATCGCCATGAACAGGATCATGATCGTGCCGTGCGTCGTGAAGATCGCGTTGTAGTGGTCCGCCTGGAGGAACTCGACCTCCGGCAAAGCCAGCTGCGTGCGCATGAGCAGGGCGTCCACCCCGCCGCGGAACAGCATGAGCAGCGACGCGATCAGATACATGATGCCGATCTTCTTATGGTCGACCGTCGTCAGCCATTCCGTCCAGAGCCACTTCCATTTCTTGAAGTAGGTCAGGACAAAGACGATCGCGACGCTGACGAGCGCGATCGATACGTCCGCGCCGTAAATGAGCGGATCGCCCGTGACGAAGAAATCGCCGGCGAACTCTTTGATGGAATCCCACATATGGATCTATTTCCTCCCCTTGCCGCCTATTGGCTCGAGTCCGGCTGATCGCCGGACGCCGCGGAATCAGCCGCCTGGCTGCCGCCGGCGGAGCTGTCCTGCTTGTCTTTCTTCACCGGGAACGCGCCCCGGATGTCGAGGCCGTTCGCCGGATGGTGATGGCCGCCGTTCTGGATGACGATCGAGTTGAACAGCGTCGGCTCGAGGTCCCCGAACGTCTGGATCGGCGCGGTGCCCTTCACGGCCAGCTGCTGATAAGCCTTATGGTCCAGCTTCGCCGGCTCCTGCTTGGACTTCTCGATCCAGGCGTCGAAATCGTCCTGCGTCATCGACGTGACCTTGAAGTTCATCTTGGCGAACTCGCTGCCGGAGAAGTTGGCGCCGGAACCGTAATACTCGCCCGTGCCGTCGGACTGCAGCCACATCCGCATCGCCATTCCCGGCATCGTATACATCATGCCGCCCAGCTGCGGAACCCAGAACGAGTTCATCGCTGAGTTGGAGGTGAGGACGAACTGGATCGGCGTCTTTTCCGGGATGTTCAGGTAGTTGACCGTCGCGATCCCCTGGTCGGGATACTGGAACAGCCATTTCCAGTCCATCGACGTGACCTGGATCGTGACCGGCTCGACATGCGCCGTCTCGGCCGGCGGCTTGATCAGCTTGTACGTGTCGCGCACCGTGAAGTAGCCGAGCAGCGCGACGATGATGATCGGAATCGTCCACCAGATCGCCTCGAGCTTCGTGCTGTGCGACCAGTTCGGCTCGTAAGGCGCCTTGTTGTCCGGCTTGTCCCGGTACCTCCAGACGATATAGGCGAAAATCGCCAGCACCGGCACGACGACGACGGCGCACAGAAGGACGGAGATCCAGATGAGGTCCTTCTGGATTTCCGCGACCGGTCCTTTCGGATCGAGGACGATCGCATTTTCGCACCCGGCCAGGAATACGGCCATTCCGGCTCCGGCCAGGACCGTCCCCAGCCTGCGGAGCCGCTTGCGTGCAGCTTTCATTGTTTCATCTCCTTTAGGCCATCTCCAAGCATATTACCCACAATTCGGGAATGTCCCCTGCCGTCCGCAAAGATACGGTTCCCTCTCTCGCAACCAGCATATCAAAAAGGACGCGTATCCGCGTCCCCGTTAACGAATCCGTCTTATTTTTGTGCGAATTCCGTAATACGTTGTTCAACGAATTGTCTTATCTTGCCCATCCTCCGCGATTTCTTCCGAGAGTGGAAACATGCTTGCCGCGATCATGACGACGGGCGAGGCGACCAGGCAGCCCATCCCGAGCATGAGCGGCAGGTTGCGGTCGTTGAACGGAGTGAGGAAAAAGAGGCAAAGCACGGCTCCTGTCGCGGCCAGCGCCCACGCATAGCCTTGAAGCATGGCCGCCATCGTCATTCGCTTGTCCATGAGGAACTCCCCCTTCTGCTATGGTTCAGCATATGAGGAAATTCACAAAAGGTTCACCCGTTCGGGGGAGATTCGTCACAGACGCGAGGAACGGATCAGCTTTCCTGGATGTCGATGGACTCCATTTTGACGACCGTCGTCGGCTTGCTGGTCTCGCCGCTGTTCGGGTCGACCTCGACCGGCGTCGCCGCGATCTTGTCCACGACGTCCTGGCCGCTCTCGACCTCGCCGAAAATCGCGTAGTTCGGCTGGGCGTCGAGGCCGCGCACGCTGTCGCCGGTGCCGATGAAGAACTGGCTGCCGCCCGTGTTCGGACCGGCGTTGGCCATGGCGACGACGTACTTGTCGTACGAGTGGCCGTTGTTCAGCTCATCGGGAATCGCGTAGCCGGGACCGCCGGCGCCTGTGCCTGTCGGATCTCCGGTCTGGACCATGAATTCCTGGATGATGCGGTGGAACACGACGCCCTCGTAGAAGCCCTCTTTGGCGAGGAAGACGAAGTTGTTGACGGTCTGCGGAGCGTCCTTGGCGAACAAGCGGATCGTGAACTCGCCCTCCGTCGTCTTGACGACGGCTTTGTACGTCTTGTCCGGATCGATGGCCATGGCGGGAGCCTTGTCCCATTGCTTGGCCGGCTCGGCCGACGGCTCCGGCGAGCTGGCCGGGCTGGCGGTGGCTGGCGGCTCCGTGTTCGAGGAGCCTCCGGCTCCTCCGGTCGCGTTGCCGTCGGACTTGGCGCCGCAGCCGCCCAGCACGAGGGCGGCGGCGAGCAGAAGAGCGGATGTGGAAGCGAGCATGCGGTTCATGGATTGGATCATCCTTTGCTGGTGGGATGGGCTGCTGGCTGGCGAATCAAGGCGAGACGAAGCCGGCGCCTTGGGCGGCCTCGTCTCCGCTGGCAGGACCTTCGGTCGGCGGCGTTCCGCCGTCCGTGGCTGCCTGCTCGGTCGGAGTCGGCATTGGGGTCGGCGTCGAGCCCGGTGTCGGCGTCGGAGTCGGAACGGCCGGCTCGCTCGGCTCCGTGCCCGGTTCTTCGCTCGGGGAGGGCTCGGCAATCGGCGGCTCGCTCGGCGTCGGGCTCGGAGACAGCTCGACGCCCGGGATCTCGACGAAGATTTTGGCCGACGGCACGCCTTCTTGTCCGCTGGCATCGTCGTACGCGGTCACGTAATATTCATAGCTCATGCCAGGCGCGACGGACAAGTCCGCCACTCCAGGCGAGGCCGCGTCGAGGATGCGGGCATAGTCGGCTTCGCCTTCTGCCTTGCGGTAGATGCGGTAGCTGATCGACTCGCCCTCGACCGGCGACCAGCGCAGCGCGACGAGCATGGCGTTCTCGTCGTAGCTGCCTTGCAGGTCGAGCACCTGATCGGGCTGCTCGCCCGGAGGCGGCGTCTGCGGCGTTGGCGCAGGAGCCTTGTCGAAGGAGCCGCGCGGAACGTCCTTCATCGCCTTCCGCATCACTTTGGAGAACAGCGCCGCAGCCGCGGAGCTGCTTTTCTTGAGCAGATGGTCCTTGTCGGTCTTGTCGTAGCCCATCCATACCGCGGCCGTCCATTCCGGCGTATAGCCGACGAACCAGGCGTCGCGGTTGTAGCTGGACTTCAGTCCCGGGATGCCGTGCTGGGTCGTGCCCGTCTTGCCGGCGAGCGGGCGGTCGATCGCCGCTCCGGCGCCCGTGCCTCCAGACTGGACGACTCCCTGCATGATCTGCGTCATGTAGGCGGCCGTCTGTTCCTTCATGAGCTGCTTCGGCTTCGGACCGGCATACTCATAGACCGTCGCTCCGTCCGAGCTCTCGATACGTACGATCGTATGCGCGTCGACCGAGCGCCCGTCGTTGGCAAAGGCGCTGTAGGCGGTCGCCATCTGCAGCGGCGAGACGCCCGTCGTCAGGCCGCCGAGCGCGATGCTGAGGTTGCGGTCCTTGGACTTGTCGAGCGGCATGCCGAGCTTCTCGGAGAACGCGACGCCCTTGCTGACGCCGATCTCGTTGAGCAGCCAGACGGCCGAGGCGTTGCGCGACTCCTTGAGCGACTGCGCCATCGTGATCGGACCGATGTACTTGACGCGGTTGGAATCGGTCGGACAGTAGTCGCCGTAGCATTTCTTGTCGTCGCGCAGGATCGAGTCCGGCGTGTAGTCGCCCGTGTCGAGGGCGGGTCCGTACACGGTGATCGGCTTGAACGCGGAGCCCGGCTGGCGCGGCACGGTGACGCGGTTCCAGCCTTTGCGGACGTAGTCGCGGCCGCCAATCATCGCCTTGATCGAGCCGTCGCTATGGTCCATGATGACCATCGCGGCCTGCTGCTTCTGGTCGTCGGGCGACTTTTCGAAGTTGCTGTCGTCGTCGAACGCGTCCTCCACCGTCTGCTGCGCCGTGGCATTGAGCGCCGTGTAGATCTTGAAGCCGCCGAGGCGGATCTCGTCCTCGGTGCGGCCCGTCACCTGTACCGCTTCCTTGACGGCGTAGTCGACGTAGGTCATGAATTTGTTGCGCGAGCTGCCGGTGCTGTAATTGTCCAGCGGCTTGTAGACGACAGCCTTGGCCTGCTCCATCTCGGCCTCAGTGATGTAGCCTTGATTGTTCATGAGCGTCAGCACGACCGCGCGGCGGCCGGCGGAGCGCTCGGCGTCGTCCTTCGGATTATAATAGCTCGGCGCCTTGGGGATCGCGGCAAGCGTAGCCATCTGCCACAGCTTGAGGTCCTCGAGGCTGCTGTTGAAGTAATACTTGGCGGCGAGCTTGACTCCGTACACCCCGTTGCCGAAGTAGATCCGGTTGAGGTACATCGTCAAAATCTCGTCCTTGCTCAGCTGGTTCTCCAGCGCGACGGCGATCGAAGCCTCGGTCGCCTTGCGGAAAAACGTCTTGTCCTGGTTGAGGAACAGGTTGCGCGCCAGCTGCTGCGTGATCGTGCTGGCGCCTTCGACCGCGCTGCGCGCGATGATGTCCTTGACGATGGCGCGGCCGATGCCGATGACGTCGATGCCGGAATGCTCCTCGAACCGCTTGTCCTCGGTGGCGATGAACGCGTTCCGCAGCAGCTCCGGCAGCTCGCTGAACTGCGCGTCCTGCGAGTTGACGGAGGCGAGGCTCGCGATTTTGCCGTTGCTTGAATCATAGATTGCCGACGCGTCTCCGCGCAGCAGCACGTCGCGGTTGGCCGCGAGGATGCGCTCGCCGTTCAGGATGACGAGCAGATAGCCGACGATGGCGCAGACGACGCCGAGCGCGCCGGCGAAAAACAATCCGTAAAACCATTTGCGCTTGCGGCTGGCGCGCGAGCGCCCCCGTCCCTTCGCCGATTTGGCCCCGGACGGGCGGCCTTCCCCTTTTTTTCTCTGTTCTGGCATATGGCTCATGACTCCTTCCGGTCGGTCCTAGCTTCTCCCGTTATAGGTATACCCCGCAAACAGAAGAACAACCCTGCCGGAAGAGCGGGTTGTTCTTCGGACCGATATTCAACTAACGAGGAAAAGACGGGAAAGGTTTCATCGGGGGTGCTCAGGCTCCTGCGCCCGGCGTCTCCTGCTGCATCAGCGATACGTTGCGCTGCGGCGTGAACGTCGAGATGGCATGCTTGTACACCATCTGCTGGCGTCCGTCCGAGTCGATGACGATCGTGAAGTTGTCGAAGGCGCGGATGACGCCCCGGATCTGGAAGCCGTTCGTCAAGTAAACCGTCACCGGAATGCTGTCCTTGCGCAGCTGGTTCAGGAACGTATCTTGAATATTGATGGATTTGTTCATTGAGAGTTACCCCCGTCACAAGAAGATTGGTTAGTGGTATATTCAAGACCGCAGCCTAGCTTTCCTGCTAGTATAGCATGGATGCGCTCCAAATTGTTGTGAAAATTTTCCCCCGCGTCGATCCATTCGATGTCCTTCATATGGCGGAACCAGCTCAGCTGCCGCTTGGCGAAGCGCCTCGTATCGCGCTTCAGCAGCTCCGCCGCCTCCTCCCTCGAGCGCTCTCCGCGCAGCCACGGGACGAGCTCCTTGTAGCCGAGCCCCTGCATCGCCACCGCATCGTCCGGCACGCCGGAGGCGAGCAGCCGGGCGACCTCCTCCGCGAGCCCCTCCTCCATCATCAGATCGATCCGCCGCTCGATGCGGCGGTACAGCTCGGCCCGATCCATCGTCAGTCCCAGCAGACATAGTTCGTAAGGCGATTCCTTTTTCTGTCCGGCGAGCTGGCCGCTCATCGTCTCGCCCGTCAGATGCAGAATTTCCAGCGCGCGGATGACGCGGCGCGTATCGTTCGGATGCAGCCGGGCCGCGCTCTCGGGATCGGCGGCCGCGAGCCGCGCATGCAGCGCCTCCGCGCCCTGCGCCTCCCCGAATGCCTGCAGCTCGGCGCGATAGCTCTCGTCGGACGCCGCCTGCGAGAACCGGTAGCCGTAGCAGACCGACTCGATGTACAGACCGGTGCCGCCGACGATGAACGGCAGCCGGCCGCGCCCGGCGATCTCGGGAATGAGCCGCGAGCAGGCTTCCTGAAAGTCCGCGGCCGAATACGACTCGCGCGGATCGCGGATGTCGATCAGATGATGCGGGACGCCTTCCATCTCCTCCGGCCTGATCTTCGCGGTGCCGATGTCCATGCCCCGGTACACCTGCATGGAATCGCCGGAGATGATTTCCGCTCCGTACGCCTTGGCGAGCTCGAGGCTCAGCTTCGTCTTGCCGACCGCCGTCGGTCCGAGCAGGACGAGCAGCGGCGGCTTATGCGGGGTCATGCTTGCCAATCGTTATCACTCCATATCCGACAGCCGACGTCTTATTGCCCGGACAGCGGACGAAGCCGAGCCGGCCGAATTCGGGACTGTGGTTCGTTTCCTTGAGCACGACGGCGCGCCTCGCCACCCGCATCGCCTCGCGGACGGCGTCGGGATGAAGCGGCTCCGGGTTGGCGAGGCCGCGCAGCGGGCCGATCGAGCTCGACTCATGCACCGGATCGCGGAACATCGGGTCGAAATAGACGATGTCGAAGCTGTCGTCCGGGAGCGAGCGGAGATGCTCCGCATAATCGGCGCGGACCGCGCGGATGCGGCGCAGCGCGGCCGTCACGTCGGGCAGCTCCGTCTCGTACGTCCGCAGTCCGTCGCGGACGACCGCATGCAGCACGGGCTCGCTCTCGAGCGCCGTCACCTCGCCCTCCGGACCGGCCGCGTAGGCGAACACGATCGCATCGCCGGCCAGACCGGCCGTGCAATCGAGCACGCGGTCGCCCGGGCGGACGCCTGCCAGCTCGACGAGCGGATCCGGCTCGCCCTTGCGCAGCCTTTTGACCCGCACATAGGCCATGCTCGGATGAAAATAGAAGGGCGGCTCCTCGGGGCCGCCGTAATAGCGCAGCTGCGTGCTCGTCACGACGAGCAGCTCGCGGTCGCCCGCCTGGGCGGCAAGCTGGCCGAGCGTGCGGCGGCGGCGCGGCTCCAGCCGCGCGCCCAGCTCCTCCGCCAGTCGCGCCGCCGTCGCCAGCATGTCCGCCGACGGCTGATCCGTCGTCGTTACGATCATGACATCACCCGCTTGAACATTTTTTCCAGCTGATAGACCGAGATATGGACGAGGATCGGCCGGCCGTGCGGGCACGTATACGGCTGCGCGCATGCCGCGAGCCTCGCCAGCAGCGTCTCGCCTTCCTCGCGGCTGAGCCGGTCGTTCGCTTTAATGGAAGCTTTGCACGAGCACAGGATCGCCGCTTCCTCGCGCAGCTTGGCGATGTCGACGGCGCGCTTCTCGCGCAGCGCCCAATCGGCCATCTCCTCGACCAGCTCCTGCTCCCGTCCCTTCGGGAACCAGTGGGGATGAGAGCGGACGAGGAAGCTTTGCGGCCCGAACGGCTCGAGCTCGACGCCCGCCTCCGCCAGCAGCGGCAGCCGCTCGACCAGCTGCAGCGCGTCCGCGCTCGTATATTCCAGCGTGAACGGCAGCAGCAGCGGCTGGCTTTCGCCGCTCACCTCGCCGAACTTGCGGTAGTAATATTCGTAGTTGATGCGCTCATGGGCGGCATGCTGGTCGATCAGATACATGCCTTCCTCGTTTTGCGCGATCAGGTACGTGCCGTGCAGCTGGCCGACCCAGCTCAGCTCCGGGAATCCGGCAGCGTCGGCCGCTGGAGCGCCGCCGGCCGCAGGAACGGCCGGATCGGGCGCGAGCTCCGGCGGCGGACTCGCGCTCGCGCCAGCGGCGGCGGCGACGGGGAGCGACGGAGCGCTGTCCGCTGCGGCGGCCGCGGAATTGGACGCGGCCGCATCCGGCGGCGAAGGCGTACCGGCCGGATCGGCCGGCGAAGCCGCGTAGCCGGCGGCGGCGGACTCGCGCCAGCCGGCCGCGCCGAAGGCGCCGGCAGCGGGCGCGTACAGCCGCTGCGCCGCATCCGGCGGCACGGCCGGCGGCTGCGCGGCGGGCGCCCGCCACGGTCCGGCGGCGACGCTGCCCGGCGGCGGGCCTTTGCGCGCCGAAGCGGACGCGGAGCCGAGCGCGCCGTCCGTGCGCGGCGGGGCGCTGCCCGCGGCAGGCGCGCTCGCGGCCGCCGTCTCGGCGCCGGCGCCGGCGGCCGGATCGGCCGCCGGCATCCCGGCGAAGCCGGGCTCCGGCTGGTGGAAGCGCAGCTGCTCCTGCCGGTACACCGGACCGGAGCGCTCGCCCCGGCCGGACTCGGGACCTGGAATATGGCGCCTTCCGCCGAGCGCGGCGCGCGCCGTTTCCTCCACGAACGCCTTGAGCTCGGCTTCCTTGCTGAACCGCACCTCCATCTTGGACGGATGCACGTTGACGTCGACGAGCCCCGGATGCATGCCGATCTCCAGCACCGCGACCGGGAAGCGGTTGATCGGCAGCAGCGTGTGGTAGGCGGCGAGCAGCGACGACTGCACGGCGAAGCTGCGGATGTACCGGCCGTTGACGACGGTCGTCAGCGCGCTGCGGCTCGCCCGGGTCAGCTCCGGCTTGGAGATGTACCCGTTCAGCTCGTAGTCGGCATGCTCGCCGCGCAGCGGCAGCATCGCCTTGGCCGTGCCGGTGCCGTAGACGGCGGCGATCACCTGCAGCCGGTCGCCCGTGCCGGACGTGCGGAGCAGGCTGCCGCCGTTATGCGTCAGCGAGAAGGCGATGCCCGGATGGGCGAGCGCGATGCGGTAAATATAGTCCGAGATATGGCCGAGCTCGGTCTGGATGCTTTTCATATATTTGAGGCGGGCGGGCGTGTTGAAGAAAAGGTCGCGGACGGTCATGTCCGTCCCCTGCGAGCAGCCGGCATGCTCGTCGGCGGTCAGCTGGCCGCCTTCCATGCGGATGCGGCGGCCGAGTCCGCTGTCGCCGCTCGCGGAGACGCATTCGACGCGCGCGACGGCGGCGATGCTCGGCAGCGCCTCGCCACGGAAGCCGAGGCTCGCGATCCGGAACAGGTCGCGGTCGCTCAGCAGCTTGCTCGTCGCATGCCGCTGGAACGCCGTCTCCATGTCCTCCGGCTCGATGCCGCCGCCGTTGTCCTGCACGCGGATGAGGCTCAGCCCGCCCTCCTCGATCGTGATGTCGATCGAGGTCGCGCCGGCGTCGACCGCGTTCTCCACCAGCTCCTTGACGACGGAGGCCGGCCGTTCGACGACCTCGCCCGCGGCGATCTGGTTCGCCAGATGCTCGTCCAGCACATGGATCTTGCCCATCGTTCCCCACCTCCCTGGGTTGAAAAATCAGCTGCCGACCGAGTCGGTCCGGCTCAGCCGAGCCGGCCCTTCTCCTCGTTCAGCCACTGCATCGCCTGCATCGGCGTCAGGTTGAACAGATCGAGCTTGCGCAGCCGCTCCGCCAGCTCGTCCGCCGCGTCGGCGCCGCGGCCTGCGCGGCGCTTGCCTCCGCCGGCAGCCGGCGTCTCCGGCTCGCCGAAGATCGACAGCTGGACCGCCGTCTGCGGCGCGGCCGGCCGGCCCGATGCGATCGGCTCTGCCGCGGCCGTCGGCCGCTCGTCCGGGCGCGCCTGCGTCTCGATCGCCTCCTCGTATGCGGCGGCGGCTTCGCGAGCGGCCAGCCCCTCGCCGCGGCCATGCTCGCCGGCGCGTGCGGACGCCGCGGCAGGCGCTTCGTGTCCGGCGAGCAGCTCGTAGGCGCGGCCGATGATGCTCTCCGGCAGGCCGGCAAGCCGCGCGCAGTAGATGCCGTAGCTCGTGCTGGCCGCGCCGGGCACGAGCCTGCGCAGGAACGTCACGTCGCCGCCGCTTTCCTTGACCGCCATGCTGGCGTTGCGCAGGCAGCGGAGCGACTGCTCCAGATGCGACAGCTCGTGGAAATGCGTCGAGACGAGCGCCTTGCAGCCGGTCCGGTCATGCAGGAACTCGATGACCGCCTGCGCGATGCTCATCCCCTCCGCCGTCGACGTGCCGCGGCCGAGCTCGTCGATGATGACGAGGCTGCGGCGGGTCGCCTTGTCGGTCATCTGCTGGATGTCGCGCATCTCGACCATGAACGTGCTCTGTCCGCCGGCCAGATCGTCCGCCGCCCCGATGCGGGTGAAGATGCGGTCGACCAGCGGCAGCCGCGCCGAGCGCGCCGGCACGAAGCAGCCGATCTGCGCCATGATGCAGATGAGCGCCGTCTGGCGCATGTAGGTGCTCTTGCCGGCCATGTTCGGGCCGGTGATGAGCAGCACGCGCGCGCCGTCCTCGCTCAGCTCGGCGCCGTTGGCCATGAACGGCGCGCCGTCCAGCACCGCCTCGACGACGGGATGGCGGCCGCCTTCGATCGACAGGTCGTACTCCTCTCCCATCTGCGGCCGCACGTAGCGGCGCTCGGCGCTGACCGCGGCGAGCGACTGCAGCACGTCGGCGCGGGCGATGACGTCCGCCAGCCGCTGCAGCCGGTGCAGCTGGTCGGCAATATGGTCGCGCAGCTGCAGGAACAGGCTGTATTCGAGGTCGGTCATCTTCTCCTCGGCCTCGAGGATGAGCCGCTCCTTCTCCTTCAGCTCCGGCGTGACGAAGCGCTCGGCGTTGGCGAGCGTCTGCTTGCGCTCGTAGCGGCCTTCGGGCAAAGAGCCGAGATTGGCCTTGGACACCTCGAGGTAGTAGCCGAACACCTTGTTGTAGCCGATCTTGAGCGAGCGGATGCCCGTCGCCTCGCGCTCGCGCCGCTCCAGGTCGGCGAGCCAGCGCTTGCCTCCGCTGCTCGCCTCGCGCAGCTGGTCGAGGTAGTCGTCGTAGCCGGCGCGGATGAGCCCGCCCTCGCGCGTCGACACCGGCGGCTCGTCCACGAGCACCGTGTCGATCATCTCGCGCAGGTCGCCGCAGTCGTCGACGCCGTCCGCGAGCCGGCGCAGCGTCTCCGAGCCGGAGCCGGCCAGCAGCGCCAGCAGGCTGGGCACGCGCTCCAGCGACGCCTTCAGCGCGGCCAGATCGCGTCCGCCCGCCGTGCCGTAGGCGACGCGGCCGACGAGGCGCTCCAGATCATAGATGCCGTCCAGCTCGGCGCGGATGTCCTCGCGCTGGATGAGGTCGGCATGCAGCGCCGCGACCGCGTCCAGCCGCTCCTCGACCGCCGCGGCGGACAGCAGCGGCTTGTCGATCCAGCGGCGCAGCAGGCGTCCGCCCATCGACGTCTTGGTGCGGTCGAGCAGCCAGAGCAGCGAGCCCTTGCGGCTGCGGCCCTGCACCGTCTCGGTCAGCTCAAGGTTGCGCCGGGTGAACGGATCGAGGATGAGATACTGGCTCGGCTCGTAGCCCTGCACCCGGCGCAGATGCCCGAGCGAGCGCTTCTGCGTCTCGGCCAGATAGCCGGCGAGCAGCGAGACGGCCCGCAGCCGCGCCGGCGGCAGGCCGTCCAGCGCGCCGTCCGGCAGCAGCTGCCGCAGCTTGTCCTCGTCCATCGGCAGCCGCTCGGTGTAGAGCGCCGGCCGTCCGGCCGCGGGCGGCTGCGCCCGCAGCCGCTCCAGCACGGAGGCGTCGCCGACGATCTCCGCCGGTCCGTAGACGTTGATTTCGTCCTGCAGCAGCTCGGACGCCTCGTCGAACGACGTCGCGTACAGCTCGCCGGTCGACAGGTCGCAGGCCGCAAGCGCGAGCTGCCCCGCCTCCGCCGCGACGGAGACGATGTAGTTGTTGGCCTTGTCGGAGAGCGACTTGCTCTCCATCACCGTGCCGGGAGTGACGACCCGCACGATCTCGCGCCGGACGACGCCCTTGGCGACGGACGGGTCCTCGACCTGCTCGCAGATCGCCACCTTGTAGCCTTTCTCGATCAGCCTCGCTATGTATCCTTCCGCCGAGTGGTACGGCACGCCGCACATCGGGATGCGGTCCTCGCCGCCTCCCGCGCGGCCGGTGAGCGTAATTTCCAGCTCCTTGGCGGCCAGTACGGCGTCGTCGAAGAACAGTTCGTAGAAGTCGCCGAGGCGGAAAAACAGAAACGCATCCTTGGCTTCTTCCTTTATGGATAAATATTGCTGCATCATCGGGGTCAAAGCGGCCACGTGCGTACCTCCTGGGCAGGCTTCGACGCGTCTCGCCTGCATTCTATGAAAACCGACCTTCATTATACCAGCAGAACGGAATCCTTACAAAAGAAGAAACACGCCAGAGCCGGACCGCATCGAGGCTCGGCCGTGCTTCTGCAGCCGGCGGCGCAAGCATCGCGGGCTCTTGCGACGGACGGAGGATTTACCCGGTTTATGTTTAACCTGACGATCCATTCACCTCGTTAACTAATCGAAAGAACGGATCAGCCCCGCCAGCTCGCGGATGCCTTCGCGCAGGAGGGCCGGCGGCGCATAGGCGAACGAAAGGCGCAGATGCTGGCGGTCGCCGCGGGCGTAGATCTCGCCGGGATGGACCAGCAGGCCGGCGCGCAGCGCCGCATCGAACAGCTTCGGCATCGGAAGCGGGCGGCGCAGCGCCAGCCAGATGTAGAAGCCTCCCTGAGGCACGCTCCAGTCCGCCAGATCGGCTGCATGCTCGCGGAGCGCCGCCAGCGCCAGATCGCGCCGCGCCTTGAGCTCGGCTCTCAGGAACGCCAGATGCCGCTCCTGCTCCCCGCTGAGCAGCCACTCGGCCACAGCATGCTGCGAGAGCGAGCTCGAGCCGTAGTCGGACTGCATCTTGACGTCGGCCAGCCGTTCGATGACCGGCTCCGGTCCGGCGATCCAGCCGATGCGCAGGCCCGGACCGAGCGACTTCGAGACGCTGTCCAGATAGAGGACGAGTCCTTGCCGATCCCTCGCCTTGAGCGCGGCCGGCGGAGGCTCGTCAAGCCACAGGTCGCCGTACACATCGTCCTCGATGATCGGCAGGCCGGCCCTGACGCATGCCTGCAGCAGCCCCTCCCTGCGCCGCTCCGGCATGACGATGCCGGTCGGATTGTGAAAGGAGGGCTGGACGTACAGCATCGACGCCCGATGGCGGGCGGCCAGGCGGCGCGCCTCGTCGTCCCGCATGCCCTGTCCGTCCATCGGCACTCCGACCAGCCGGACGCCGGACGTGCGGAACACTTGGACCGAGCCGAGATAGCTCGTCTGCTCCGCCAGCAGCGTCGCGCCCTGGCGCAGCAGCCCGAGCGCGATCAGCTGCAGCCCCTGCAGCGCGCCGGAGACGATCAGCACCGACGACGGCGAGGCACGGATGCCTCTTGCCTCGAGCCTAGCGCTGACCGCCTCGCGCAGGCGCAGGCTGCCGCGCGGCTCCGGATAGGCGAGCGGCAGCCCCTCCGGCCGCTCGGCCAGCAGCCGCTGCATGGCGGCCGAGGGCAGCAGCTCGGGCGCGAGCTCGCCCGTGCCGAGCCGCAGCAGCGCAGGATCCGGCTCCGCGTCGTTGATCTGCCGGATCAGCTCCAGATTGGGCGCATGCAGGCCGTCCCGCACGTAGCGCCCCCAGTCGGGCGGCGGCGAATCGGCGGCTGCCTTCCAGACATCCGCGGCTACCGTCGTGCCGCGTCCGACCTCCGCCCGCAGCCAGCCGTCCGCGGCCAGCTCGCCGAGCGCGTAGACGATCGTGCTGCGGTTGACGCCGTAAAGCTCCGCCAGCTGCCGCTGAGGCGGCACTCGCGTGCCGGGCGGCCATTCGCCCGTCACGATCTTCGTCCGCAGCTCCTCCTGGATCTGCCGGTAAAGCGGCTCTGCCTCCTTGCGATTCCTTTCTCCGCGCTTCGGCACCGCTGCCACCCCCATCGCTTGATAGCCCTCAGTATAGCAGATTGGTCGGGTTCAATAGCAACCAATTGGTTGGAGACGCCGCCGCGCCGCGCGTCTACACTTGAACGAGACCGATCTTATCGCACACGAGGAGGCTTGTCCGAATGTCGAATGCCGCTTGGCATGCGTTCATCCTTGCTTTTGGGCTCATCCTTCCGCTCGGGCCGCAGAACCTGTTCCTGTTCAGTCAAGGCGCGGCCCAGCCGCGGCTGCTGCGGGCTTGGCCGGCCGTCGCGACGGCCGCCGCCTGCGACACGCTGCTGATCGCCGCGGCCGTTTTCGGCGTCTCCCTCGCGGCGCTGAGCCATCCGCTGCTCGCGGCCGCGCTCTATGCGGCGGGAGTCGTCTTTCTGATCGTCATGGGCTTCTCCATCTGGAACAGCCGTCCGGCTCCCGCCGAGCCGCAAGCAGGCGTCGCGGCGCTTCCGGCGCGCAGGCAGGCCGCTTATGCCGCTTCGGTGTCGCTGCTCAATCCGCATGCGCTGCTGGACACGGCCGGCGTCATCGGGACCGGCTCGCTCGCCTACGAAGGCGCCGACAAGACGATCTTCGCCGTCGTCTGCATCGCCGTCTCCTGGTTCTGGTTCGCCGCGCTGGCCGCAGCCGGACGGTGGGTCGGACGAAGAAAAGGAAGCGTTCGGATCATGGCGGCTCTCGCACGCCTGTCCGCGCTGACGCTATGGGCGATGGCCGCCGTCATGGCCGCCGGACTGCTGGGCCAGCTGAGCCGCCTCGGCTGGTGACGGCAATCGCGCAGAAAGCGATAAAAAATAGGTATAGGCGAACGTTCCTTTGAGTTCTCGCCCAGGAGCGGGTACGTTTGAGGCAGTCATGAACGATCTGCATCCGCAGACGCAAAGGAGATGAGGAATGGACCGCGAAGAAAAAAGAGGAATGGAGCCCGAGCGGCTCGCGCAGGTGTTGAGCCGGATGCTGGGCAAGGAGGTCATCCGCGCCGATTGCCGGCTCGAAAAGCTGCATGGCGGGACTTTAGGCGATGTTCAGCTTGCCGCAGGCATCGCGGAAACAGCCGATGGGAACAAGGAGCCGTATCGGCTCGTTTGGAAGACGCAGAAGAGGTTCGAGCGTCACGGCGATCCGCTTTCATGGCGTAGGGAATATGATCTCTACGCGGCGCCCGATCTAGACAAGCTCTTGCCGAAATCGTTCCGTCGCCCGGCATGTTATCGCGCCGAGCTGAACGACGAGGAGATCCAGCTGTGGCTGGAATATATCGATGGCCGCTCCGGCATGGAGCTGACCACGGACATGCAGGAGCAGATCGCCCGGGAATGGGGGCGGATCCAGGGCAGGCTATACGCGGAGCAGCCTGCGGCATTGCGGAATCTGCCCCATTTGAGCCAGGTCGAATACACGAAAAACGGCTATTTGCGCTATCGGTCCTGGCAGGAGCTGCATGCTCGCATCCGCTCGGATGGATGCGGGCTTCCGAAGCATCTGCGCCAGATGCTGATCGATTTCGACGAGCAGGCGGACGCCGTTTTCAGCCGCATCGAGCAGCTGCCGGTCGTGCTCTGCCATCGGGATTTTTGGGTGGCGAACCTATTCCATACGGATGACGGCATCGTCCTGATCGACTGGGATACCGCCGGATGGGGGTACATGGGCGAGGATATCGCCAGCCTGATCGCGGATGAAGCGGATGTGCCCCGCATGATCGAGATCTACCGGACCTGCGTTCCGGCCTATCTCAGCGGATTCAACGAATGCTCTGGGGCAGCTCCTATTGCCGATCCTTTCATCTACGAAAGAATGCTCATGATGTACGGATACAGGCTTGCCGAATGGCATGAATTCGCCGGGTCGCCGGAGGAAAAGCGGCTGCAGCTGGATACGCTGCAACAAATCTATGACATGAAGCCAGCCTAGTACCCGATTTATTTCGCGGGCAAGGCGTTGGAAAAGATGCTCCTGAGCGAGCTTGCACGCACGCCCTATATCGCCGAAGAGGCCGTCTCCGCCCCAGCGGAGACGGCCTCTTACGCCATTCCTGACGAAGCCTGCGGCCGGATCAGCCGCGTTCGAACAGGTTCGTCTGCGCGCCGGCAGCGCCGCTGGCCGCCTCCGCGCGGGCGGAGGCTCCGCTGGCCGGATGCCGTCCGTCCGCTCGCGCTTGGTCAACCTGCCGTCCGCCCGCCCGCTCCTCGCTTCCCTTCGACGGACGGACGGCAGGCCCATCCTCCGCTCTCGGAATGCCCCAGCGCAGCCGGAGGTCCGCCTTCTCGTCCCAGCTTTTGCCGGCCTCGACCGCCTCGAGAAAAGGCTCCAGCAGCGAGGCGTGCTTTTCATAGGAAGGCGCCGTCCGCAGGCTCGCCCGCAATCGCGGCAAGCAGTCCGCCATCCGCTCCCGATCCCCCGCATAATACGCCTGCGCGTACTCCGGCTCCGCCGCCGGCAGCTCTGCCAGCCAAGCCGCATCCTCTGCCGCCAGCAGGCAGACGGCGAGCGCATAACGCGCCGCGGCCGGCGAGACGAGCCAGCTCGGCAGCGTGCGGTACTCAAAGCCGCCATGCGGCTGCCGCCGGCTGTCGCCGAGCGTGCCGTAACGCGGCCGCCGCCCTCTGCCGGCGGGATCCTCCGCCAGCGCGAGCGGCAGCGCCGCATAGCTGTCGAGCGCGCGCAGCAGCCTCGTCGTCAGCTCGAGGCCGCTGAGATGCACATGCCCGCCGAGCGCGATGCCCGGCACCGGCATGCCGCCCGCCGCGAGCCGCATGCCCGGCTCGGCCGCGCCGCGGCGGGAAGCCAGCGCCAGCAGGCGCCGAATCCGCCGGAGCAGCTCCTCCGGGTCCTCGGCCGGCTCCGGCCGCAGCTCGCCGACCGGCTGGCGCAGGCTTTGCCCGGCGACAAGCACGTCGCTGCCGACCGGACTGTGCAGCCCGCCGAGCCGGGATGCGGAGACGACCCGTCCGTCGGCGCGCAGCAGCAGGAACTCCGGATCCGCGCCGCGGCGCCGCGGCCGGTCCGCTTGCCCGCCGGCCCGCTGCGCCTCGGCCCGGACGACGGCTGCGAGCCGCGCCGCCGCATCCGCCCAGCGCTCCGCCGCCGGCGGCGGCAGCCGCTCCGCCTCGGGCGGCAGCCCGCCCGGGCCGACGGCCCGAAAGATGCGGCTGCCCGCGAGGCGCAGCCCTTCGAGCCGCATACGTCCGTCGTCGGCGACGCGCACGAGCAGCTCGGCGGCATCCAGGCCGAGCTCGTAGGCCGCGCGCCAAACCAGCCTGCCCGCGCGGCGCAGCTCCGGATCCTGCGCGCCGGTCGCCGCGACGCCAGATGCCGCGTCGTCCGGCGCCAGCGCGGCCGGCAGGCTCGCCCGTCCGATGCCCGGACGGACGCGAGCCGTCCACAGCGTCTCCAGATGGAAGACGCCGATCCAATACAGCCGGCCCGAGCTGCCGAACGCTTCGTCGGCGCGCCCGCTCGTCCCGTCCTGCCGCTGCTCGGCGTCCTCGCGCCCGGCGCGGATGCCGGCATGGCCAAGCCTCCGGGCCATCCGCTCCGGACCCATCGCCGCCGCATCGGCGGCTCCGGCGTTCAGCACCACGGGCTCCCGCCATCCGGCGCCGTCCATCCGCCCCAGCGCGCGCCTCCCCAGAGCAGCACCGCGTCGTAGCGGGACAGCTCCGTCCCCGGCCGCCAGCGCTCCGCAGGCGGCAGCGGCGATGCTTCCTTGCTCGTACCGCCTTCCGCTGTACCGCCCGTGCCGCCATACGCTGCCCTGCTCGTACCGCCTTCCGCCGCCCTCCCCATATCGCCATACGCTTCCCTGCCGGTACCTCCATACGCTCCCATGCCCGTGCCGCCGACCGCTCCTCCGTCCGCTCCGTCCTCCCCCTCGTCTCCGCAGCATAGCCACAGCCTGCCCGCCATGCCGCATCCCTCCCGTCGTCCCGCCGGCGGACGGGAGGCTCGCGTCTCGCCTCATGCGGCGATCCAAGCCCCGCCGATCCGGGCGGCCGCAGATGAAAAAAAGAGGGCTTTCGCCCTCGAATCGTTCCGACTGCCTGCATACCCTGCAGTAAGCCCTGCAGCAAGCCCTTCGTTTACAGCTCGTCGTCGAGCAGATCGGGGTCCAGATCCTCGAAGCTGCCGTCACCGTCGTCGTAGCCGTATTTGTCCTTGCCGTCGAAGTCGTCGCAGCCGCCCGGGACGACGGCTACGCACACCTTCGTCTCGGCGATCATCTCGACGCTGAACTCGCGCTCCACGCGCACGACGACCGAAGAGCCGCTCGAGGAGATGTTCGCCTCGATGCAGTTCGGCTCCTGCGTCGACTCCGCCGATACTTCCTCCGTCGAAGCCCGGTGCTTCGGGTCGACATAGGACAGCGGAATGTTCTCGACGTAGGAGACCGTCTCCTTCGCGACATCCGTCTGCGAGTTTTTGTTGTACGAATACCAGATGTTGATGTCGTACGATCCGACCACCTCGATGCCGTCTCCCGACCGAACCGCCTCGTATTGGTGGTTGATTACCCAAGCGCCCAGGATGCTGGTGGGGCGGTGAGGGGGAGTGACGGTATGGGACACCGTCGAGAACTTGCGACCTTTCCCGCAGACAGCTTTCGTGATGATCTCTAGTCTGAAGCTGTTTATCTGCAATCGTCATTTCGTTTAACCTCCTCCATGCCATCATTCCTTACAAGTGTATGCAGGTCATTCGTCTAGGGTGACTGCTTTCTTCATTCGGACGCCGCAACGAATTATACCTGTTCCATTGTATGGGGCAGGCCGGAGGAACATGACACAGGGGCGGCCGTCGGCCGAAAAAAGTCTGTCCCGAGCCGCGGACGCGGTCAGCGGCCTGAAGCGGCGGCCTCGTCGCCGCCTTCCTCGCGCCGCTTCTTCAGGCGGCTCGCCGTGTCGAGGAAGCGGTCCAGCTCCACCGTGAACTGGAGCAGCGCCGAGCGGATCTCGAACTCCTCGCGCGTGCGCGGCAGCTCCATCGAGCGGAAGCTCTGGCGCAGGGCGGCCAGCGCCTCGCGCGGCCCGCTTTCATAATAGTCGGAGCGGATCGCCGCCTCCATCGTCTCCAGCAGCTCGGCGATGCGCTCGGCCTGCGGCACCGCTTCCCGGTCGTACGCATGAGCGAGCAGCTCCATCATCGAGCCGATGCTCTCGAGCTGCCGGCGTCTCATGCCGAAATAATCGTTCCAATAAAACCGCGGCGCCCACGGCCGGTTGTGCTGCTCGCGCAGCGCCCGCTCGAGCCCTTCCCGCACAAGCCCGTCCGCCTGCAGCAGCTCCGCTCCGTCCCATAGCGTGTCGGGCTTGCGCATGACCGCCGCCATGCCGGCGAACAGGCCGGCAAAGCGGTCCTCGACGAGCGTCCGCAGCTCCGCCAGCCGGCTGCGTTCGCCCGGCATGTAGGCGTTGTTGATCAAGGAGGCGCAGCCGAGCCCGACGAGCAGCAGCAGCACCTCATTGACGAGCAGCTCCAACGTCACCTCGCCGGCCGCATACACATGGAACACGAGCACGCTCCCCGGCACGATGCCGCTCTGCAGCTTCAGCCGCGACAGCACCGGGAAGACGAGCAGCACATAGATCGCCGCCGTCCAGATCGCATATCCGATCGCCTCGAACAGCACGGAGGAAGCCGCGAGCGCGAGCAGCGAGGCGCTGACCCGCTCGAACAGGCTGCGCAATCCGCTGCGCCTCGTCACCTCGACGCCGAGTATCGCCAGCACGCCGGCGAACAGCGGCTGCTCCAGGTCCAGCAGCTGCGCCGTCGCGATCGCCGCCGCCACCGCCGCCGCCGTTTTCGCCACTCTCCAGCCGATCCACTTCATGCCGCCACCATCCCGCTTTCCCGCCGATCTAGCCAAAAAGCTCCGCCGGCAGCCGGCGGGCGGCTGCGGCGGAGCCGCATGGCTCGCCTTTGTTCCATCGTAGATCGTCGCCTGCCGAACGTCAACCGGGTCGAGGCGGTCCGCCCGCCCCGCGCCGCAGCATTCCGGTCAGCCGCTAGTCGCGTCCGCCGGAGACGATCCGCTTTTCCAGCAGCGCCACGGCCTGGTACATGAGCGTCGCGGCGACAGCGATGACGACGAGCGTGGAGAGGACAAGCGTGAAGTTGAACACCTGGAAGCCGTAGATGATCAGATAGCCGAGTCCTTCCTTGGCCACCAGGAACTCGCCGACGATGACGCCGACCCAGGCGAGCCCGACGTTCACCTTGAGCGTCGAGATGATGACCGGGAACGAGCCCGGCAGGATGACGAGGCGGAACAGCTGCCAGCGGGAGCCGCCGAGCAGCCGCACGACCTTCACGAGTCCCGGCTCCATGTCGCGGAACCGGTTGCAGATGCCGATCGTCGTCACGATGACCGTCATCGTCAGCGTTACCGCCAGGATCGAGACGAAGCCCTGTCCGAGCGCCACGATGAAGATCGGCCCCAGCGCCACCTTCGGCAGGCTGTTGAACACGACCAGATACGGATCGCATACCCGCGCCAGAAAAGGAAACCACCAAAGCAGCGCCGCGAGCGCCGTGCCGAGCAGCGTCCCGAGCAGGAAGCCCGAGGCGGTCTCCGCCACCGTCACGCCGACATGCGGCCACAAGGTGCCGTCCGCCGACGAGCTGGCGAGCAGCCCGGCGATTTTGGACGGGTAGCTGAACAGCAGCGGATCGATCCAGCGCAGCCGGCCGGCCGCCTCCCAGAGCCCGAGCAGCGCGGCCAGCACGAACAGCTGCACGCCGAGCACGGCGGCGCCGATTCTGCGGCTGCGCTTCATATAAAGGCGATGCAGCTCCGCCAGCCGGCTCTCCGGCACCGACGACAGCGACAGCCGCTTGCGGCCGCCCCTTCCGCCCTTACGGCCGGAGCCGGGGGAGCCTCCGCTGCCGCTCCATACTTCGAGCTCGTTCATCCCGCCTCTCCCCCTTCCGCTTCTCCGGCGCTCATCTCCAGCCACAGCTCGTCGAACACGGCCTGGAACGCCGGATGCTTGCGCGCCTCCGTCGGCGCCAGCCTCCGCAGCTCCGGCGGCACGGCGATCTCGGCCCGGATGCGGCCGGGATGCGGCGCGAGCACGATGACGCGGTCGCTCATCGCCGCCGCCTCGGCCAGATCATGGGTGACGAGCACGGCCGTCTTGCCGAGCCGCCGCAGCGTCGCCTGCACGAGGTCCTCCAGCTGCATCTTGATCTGCATGTCGAGCGCCGAGAACGGCTCGTCGAGCAGCAGCACCTCCGGATCCGGCGCGAGCGTGCGCGCCAGCGCGACGCGCTGGCGCATGCCGCCCGACAGCTCGCCGGGGTAGCGGCCGCCCGTTCCATCCAGGCCGACCTCCGCCAGCAGCCGACCGGCCGCCTCGATCCGCGCCGCGGCAGGCGCCCCTCCGATCTCGAGGCCGAGCGCGGCATTGTCGAGAATCGTGCGCCACGGCAGCAGGCAGTCCTGCTGCAGCATGTAGCCGACCTTGGCGGAAGGCTTCTCGACCTCCCGGCCGCCTACCCGCACCTCTCCGGACGCCGGCCGCAGCAGCCCTGCGAGCAGGCTGAGCACGGTCGTCTTGCCGCAGCCGCTCGGCCCGACGAGGCTGACGAACTCGCCGCGCCCGACGGCCAGGCTGAGCTCCTCCACGCCAGCGACGCGCCTTGCCGGCCGACATACACATGCGACACCGAGCGCAGCTCCAGCATAACGCTTCTCTCCGCCATCCGCTTCCTCCTCTCCCGCCGCCCTCTCGGCGCTCTACTTGCCGGCCTTCTCCGCGAAGGAGTTGTCGACCAGCTTGCCATGCTCCGCGCGCTCCTTGAGCTCGCCTGCCGACGTCATGACGTCGAGCAGATTGTTCCATTCCTGCTCGTCGATGATCGGGTTCTCGGCATAGGAGCCTTGCTGCTTGTAGCGGTCGATCGAGGAGACGAGGATCGCTTTGTCGGTATTCGGGAAATACGTGCCGACAGCGTCCGCGATGTCCTCGGCGCTATGCTCCTTCACCCAGGTCTGCGCCTTCTGCAGCGCGTCCGTGAACTTCTGCACCGTATCGGCGTTCTTCTCGATATAGCTCTGCTTGCTCATGAATGCCGTATATGGCAGCTTGCCGCTCTCCACCCCGAACGAGGCGACGACCTTGCCCTTGCCTTCCTGCTCGATCATCGACGCCTGCGGCTCGAACAGCTGCACGTAGTCGCCGGTGCCGGAGGCGTAGGCGGCCGTGATGTTGGCGAAGTCGATGTTCTGGATCAGATCGAGATCCGCGTGCGGATCGATCCCATGCTTCTTGAGCGCGAACTCGCCGGCCATTTGCGGCATGCCGCCTTTGCGCTGACCGAGGAATTTCGCTCCCTTGAGGTCGTTCCAGTCAAGCGGCTTGCCCGAGCGGGACACGAGGAAGGTGCCGTCCGTCTGCGTCACTTGGGCGAAGCTCAGGACCGGATCGTCCGCGCCTTGCTGGTAGACGTAGATCGACGTCTCCGGACCGACCAGCGCCACGTCGACGCCGCCGGACAGCAGCGCCGTCATCGTCTTGTCGCCGCCGGCCGTCGTCTGCAGCTCGACGTCCAGCCCCTCTTCCTTGAAAAAGCCTTCGGCCAGCGCCACGTACTGCGGAGCGTAGAAGACCGAGCGGGTCACCTCGCCGATGCGCACCTTGACCGCCTCTCCTTCCCGGCGCCGCATCCGGGCAGCGCCGCCATCGCCAGCGCAGCCGCCAGCATCAGCCCCGCGATCGCCTTTCGATTCATGTCAGATAGCCTCCCTTGGGTTCGAACGTTCTGTGCTGTAGCCTATGCGCGGCTGGCGGGAGGGGTGCATAGGCCGCACGCCGCATGAGGACGGCTTGAAAAGCAAACAGCCGGGGGCAGATTTGCCCCGGCATGGACCGGCTCGCGCGTCGTGGAGCGGGCATCGTCACCGGCAGCGCTTGCCTGGCGGAGCTGGCACTGTAACCGGAGGCGCTTGTACGGCGGAGCCGGCTCCGAAACCGAGGCGCTTGTACGGCGGAGCCGGCTCCGAAACCGGAGGCGCTTGTACGGCGGAGCTGGCTCCGAAACCGGAGGCGCTTGTACGGCAGAGCTGGCTCCGAAACCGGCACCCGCTTCGCGGAGCGGGAACTCGTTCCGGCCTCCAAGGGAACCGCTGCCGCTTCTCCACGAGCCCCCGTCCGCTTCGCTCTCCGGTTCCCCATCGGCTGCCGCTTCGCTTGCCAGCCGCAATCCGATTGCACGCCGTTTGGCTCTCCTCACCCCCGAGCCCTTCGTTATCGGGCCTCCGGCCAGCCCGCAACTCGATTTTTTCGACTTGCTCGCGCCGAGTTGCTCGGTTTTTCCGCGCAACTCCGCCCGTTTCCCTTGCTGCACACCCGAGTTGCTCGGTTTTTCCGCGCAACTCCGCCGTTTCTCCCGCTGCACGTCCGAGTTACTCGGTTTTTCCGCGCAACTCCGCCCGTTTCCGGTCAAGTCCATAATTGTGTGTAAAAACACTTCTCGGTAGAAAATGGAATCGGGTTTAAAGGCTGTCCGTCGCTTCCGTCATGGTGGTGCTGGTTTCCTGCTCCTCCGAGCCGGCGCCCTGAGTGGCTTTCTGCTTCTTCCACGCCTTGAAGTCCGTCATGTCCATGTACGGCTTCTTCGTCATCCAGTACTCGTTCTCTTCCATGAGCATGGCTCCGATGAGGCGAAGGACGGAAGCGCGATTGGGAAAGATGCGGATGACCGTCTCGCGCCTGCGGATCTCCCCGTTCAGGCGCTCCATGCCGTTGGAGGTGCGCAGCCGCACGCGGTAGGCCTCCGGGAAGGCCAGCACCGCGACGGCGTCCTCGAACCCGTCCTCCAGTATTTTCATCGCTTTGGGTGCTGTCTCGGCATACGCCTCAAGCGTCTGTTCGAGATAGGAACGAGCCGTCTTCATGTCGGGCGCATCGAAGATCGATCGGACGCGACTCTTGATTTCGCTTTGGAGCGCTTTGGGCGCTGCGTTCAGCACGTTCTTGATGAAGTGCGTCTGGCACCGCTGCCACGAGACCCCTTGAAACTCCTTCTCGATGGCCTTGACCAGCCCGCCATGGTAGTCGCTCGTGACGAGCTCTACGCCGTGCAGGCCGCGCTCTTTCAGCCAGCGGAAGTAGGCGCCCCAGCTCTCCTCCGACTCGGTGTCGTCGACGCGCAGGCCCAGAATCTCACGCCGGCCTTGCTCGTTCACGCCGTAGCCCACCAGAACGCCTCGAGAACAGATACGGCCTTCTTCACGCACCTTCACGTAGATCGCATCGATGGTGATGAAGGGGAAGGCGTGGTCGGCCAGAGAGCGGTTGTTCCAGTCGTGGACAGCCGGGTCCAGCTGCTTGCACAGGTGGCTGACCGTTGACTTGGAGAACTCGGTTCCGCAAAGCTCCTCGGTGATTTTGGTCACCTTGCGCGTCGACACGCCGTTGATGACCATTTCCATGAGCGAGAGCACCAGCGCTTGCTCGCTGCGCTGATACCGGGCGAAAAGCTCGGTAGAAAAGGAGCCGTCCCGAAACCGGGGGACGCGCAAGGTGACGCTGCCAGCGCGGGTAATGACGTCGCGCTCGTAGCTGCCGTTGCGGTAGCCCTTGCGCTCGCTGGTGCGCTCGTACGTCTGCGCCGCCAGCTGATCCGTCGCCTGGGCTGTCAGCACCTGATTCAGCACCGTCTCCAACAAGCGGGCCACTCCCGCGTCCCGATCGGTTCCGATAAACAGCTGGTGCAAAATGTCTTGATCTACGGTAATCTGGTATGGAGTCATGTGTAGGCACTCTCCTTGGAATGTTGGTCTCGACAACTTCCATTCTAACCGAGAGTCCTACCATGGCTTTCCTTTTTATGGTCAGGAGCATTTTACACAATTATATGGACTTAACTCCCGTTTCCCCTGCTGCACACCCGAGTTACTCGGTTTTTCCGCGCAATTCCCCCGTTCAGCCGCCGATCGCGCCGAGTTGCTCGGTTTTTCCGGGCCGTCGCCGGGACAGCCACGCCGCAACGTCAAAAAAGCCGTCAAGCCTCCCGTCCGGATCGGTCGGGAGGCTTGACGGCTGCGGCGCTTCGGCGCCTACAGCTTATAGATATCGGTGTACTTCGTCCGCAGGTACTGGACCAGATGGGACGAGTCAAGCGGCTTGCCCGTCGCGCCGAGGATGATCTCCTTGGGCGTGCGCAAGCGGCCGTGGCGGTGCACATGCTCGGTCAGCCAGCCGCGGATCGGCGCCAGCTCGCCCTTGGCGACCAGCTCCTCCATGTTCGGCAGGGCGGTCTTCATCGCATCCGCCAGCTGCGCCGAGTAGATGTTGCCGAGCGAGTAGGACGGGAAGTAGCCGAACAGGCCGGCGCTCCAATGCACGTCCTGCATGACGCCGTCGGCGTCGCTCGGCGGCGTGATGCCGAGGTACTCGCGGTACTTGTCGTTCCAGATCGCCGGCAGATCGGCTGCCTTGGCGCCTTCGTTGAAGATCAGCTTCTCGATCTCGTAGCGGATGATGATGTGCAGGTTGTACGTCAGCTCGTCGGCCTCGATGCGGATGAGCGACGGCTGCACCGCGTTCTGCGAGCGGTAGAACGCCTCGGCGTCGACGCCGGCGAGCTGCTCGGGGAACCGGCTCTGCAGATCGGGGAAGTACCGCTGCCAGAACGGGCGGCTGCGGCCGACGATGTTTTCCCAGAAGCGCGACTGCGACTCATGGATGCCCATCGACGTGCCGTGGCACAGCGACGTGCCTGCGAGCTCCGGCGATATGTTCTGCTCGTAAAGGGCATGTCCCGCCTCGTGGATCGTGCCGAACAGCGCGCTCGTCACGTCCTCCGGCAAATAGCGCGTCGTGACGCGCACGTCGCCGAGATTGAACGTCGTCTGGAACGGATGGGCGCTCTCGTCGATGCGGCCGCCTTCGAAATCGTAGCCGAGCTGCCCGAGCATGTAGCGGCTGAACTCCTTTTGCCGCTCCTTGTCGAACAGGCCCTCGAGGAAGGCGCGGTCCGGACGGTTCGGCGAGGCGGCGATCGCGGCCGCGAGCGGCACGAGCTGGCCGCGCAGCGAGGTGAAGATCTCGTCGAGCTCCTGGACGGTCATGTCCGGCTCGTAATCGTCCAGCAGCGTGTCGTAGCGGGTCGCCTTCGGCCCCCACAGGTCGATGAACTGGTTCGTGTAGCCGATGACCCGCTCCAGGTAGCCCTGGAACGC
This sequence comes from Paenibacillus sp. FSL W8-1187, assembly GCF_037965485.1. Classification (NCBI taxonomy): domain Bacteria; kingdom Bacillati; phylum Bacillota; class Bacilli; order Caryophanales; family Paenibacillaceae; genus Paenibacillus; species Paenibacillus sp. FSL W8-1187. Next base: position 2,666,351 of record NZ_CP150181.1, on the reverse strand, counting down.
CGGGAAATCGTTGTCCTTGCGCGCCTGCTCCCAGGCGGATTCCGACTGCGACGCCAGCACGACATACTCCTCGTACAGCTTGGGCGGAATCTTCACGCTGCGATCGTACGAGCGGCGCGTCTCGGAGACGAGCTTGCGGTCGATCTCGCCGAGCGCCGCCTGCGCTTCCTTCTCCTCCAGCTGCTCGAGCAGCTCGCCCATGCGCGGCGAGGTGGCCAGCTGGAACGCTTCCGCGCCGAGCATGCCGAGCACCTCGGCGCGGCCGGCATGGCCCTTGCGCGGAGCGCCTGTCCGGAGATCCCAGCCGATGACGGCCGCAGCCTCCTGATAGCGGACGATCTTGCGGTCCAGCTCGCGGAATTCGGTCAATGCCTTTTCATAAGCGGTCGCGGCTTCTGCCATGTGCTTCATCTTCCTTTCCTCTTCGAAGGTCGTCGGTCTACTTGAATCATAACGGGCACAGCCCGTATAATCAACGGTAACCGCGCGGGAGCCCGGTCCGGCAGGACTCCCCGCAAAAGGAGGAGATTCGGATGCGCATCACATTCCGTCCGGAAGCGGCGGACAAGCTGCAGCCGTATGTCGGCGACGGGCAGGCCATGCTCAAGCTGGTGTACGATACGGAAGGCTGCGGCTGCGTCGTAAACGGCGTGTCCGCCCTGTATGTCGTGCAGGAGCCGCTATCCGGAGACGTCCAGGGCGAGGGAGATCCTTATCCGTTCCTGTACGAGGAGCGCTACGAGGTGTTTTTCGAACCGGAGCTGAAGCTCGGCTACAGCCGGGAGCGCGACGCGTTCATCCTCTCCAGCGACAGCCAGATCTACAACTACGACTTGCGCTTCTTCCCCCGCGCGCCGCAGTTCCAACCCTCGGAGAAAGGTCGGTAACGTCCATGAACAACATCGAGCAGATCCTGTCCTTCAACAAGCAGTTCGTCGAAGAGAAAAAGTATGAGGAGTACCTCACCGACCGCTTCCCCGACAAGAAGATGGTCATCCTCACCTGCATGGATACGCGGCTGACGGAGCTGCTGCCGCGGGCGATGAACCTGCGCAACGGCGACGCCAAGGTGCTCAAGAACGCCGGCGCGATCGTCACGCAGCCGTTCGGCAACATCATGCGCAGCATCCTGGTGGCGATCTACGAGCTGCAGGCCGAGGAAGTCGTCATCATCGGACACTACAATTGCGGCATGACCGGCATCGATCCCGAGGCGATCATCGGCAAGATGGTCAGCCGCGGCGTCTCCCAGACGACGATCCGCACGCTCAAGCATTCCGGCGTCGACTTCCACCGCTGGCTGACCGGCTTCGACAACGTGCGCTCGAGCGTCGAGAAGAGCGTCGGCATCGTGCGCAACCACCCGCTGCTCCCGTCCGGCATCCCCGTCAGCGGCCTCATCATCGACCCGCAGACCGGCAAGCTCGACCTCGTCACGGACGGCCATGAGTTTCTGAAGCAGCCGCCCGCATCCGAGAACTGATACTGATTCCTCCCAAGACAACGAAAGCGGAAGCGGGACGAAAGCCGAGCTGGCTCGGCGATCGTTCCGCTTCCGCTTTTTTGTTCTCCATGGCCCCCCGGGTCCGCGCTACTCCGGCGATACGCCGGGCCGCCTGCGCTCGATCGACTCGCGCCGCGCCAAAATCACTTCGCTGCGGTCGCGCAGGCGATGCCGGTGGACGATCGCCGCCGCCGGCTCGCCGCCGGCGCACCAGTCCGCCTCGAGCCGAGCGCACTCCTCCCGCGCCGCCTCGAGCAAGGAGTCGTCCGCGATCGGAAGCGTCCAGCTGAGATAGGGCAGCGGCTCCCCCGCTTCCAGACGTCCGGCCGCGTCGTCCAGCCGCGCGAGCAAGGCCGGACCGTCCAGTCCCGCCTGTCCCAGATCCTCGCGCCGCAGCCGCTCCCAGGCGGAGCGCAGCATTTTGCGTGCGCCCTCCCGGTTGCCGCGGCGCAGATGGTACTGGCCGACCGCGATCTGGATCAGTCCGTGCCACAGCCCGGAGTCGCTCCCGGGATGCTCCTTCCAATAATCCTCCAGCAGCTCATGGCATTCAAAGTAGTCCCGCGTGCCGTGAAATTCCGCCAAAAACCGGATGTAGGCATCCGGATAGAACGACATCGTCCGCATCACTCGTCCAGCCCTTTCCTATCCTTAAAAACCGCGTTTGCGGGCAAGCTATAAATTAAATGAAACCTGCTTCCCATGATAGACGTATAGGCACCCGAACGCAATGTTCGCCACATATTCCACATGGAGGGGACAAATCACCAGATGAAAAAAGGATTTATTTTGATGATCGCCTTCACGGTCATGCTCGCCTTCACCGGCATCGTCTCCAGCACGGCAGACGCGAAGCGCGGCGGCATCAAATCCCCGCGCCAGGGCTACACCCAAGCGCCGAAAAAATCGACCGACAACGTCCAGCGCAGCGATGCGAACAAAAATACCGGAGCCGCCGCCGGGACCGGCGCCGCAGCGAAGCCGGGCTTCTTCTCCGGCGGCGGGCTGATGAAGGGCCTCATGATCGGCGGCCTCGCCGGCATGCTGTTCGGCGGCATGTTCGGCGGCATGGGCTTCATGGGCGAGATCCTCGGCCTGATGGTCAATTTGCTTGCGCTCTTCGCCCTCGTCATGGTCGTCGTCGCGCTCTTCACCTACGTCCGCAGGAAGCGCAAGCCGGAGCCGGACACGCGGAGACCGTACTGATCCGATGCGGCTTTCGATGGATGAGATCATCAATGCCGTCTGCCTGAGCGAGTCGGCCCGCCGCGGCATCCAGCCCGGCGCGATCGAGGTCCAGCTCAGCTGGGAAGAAGAATACGGCTTCACGGCGGAGGTATGGATCGCCGACCGCTCCCATTACCTCGTCGAGGCCAACCTCAAGGAAGCGATCGAGCAATACGTATTCAAGGAATACGGCCGCAGGATCTACCGCTCCCAGATTACGCTGGACGCGGACGAAGAGTTCTGGGCGGACATCGCCGAATAAGCAGCAAAGACGCAAAGGGACGAAGCTGAGCAGCGCTCAGCCTCGTCCCTTTTTCGTTGTCCGGCGCTCGGGAAGAGGCCGGGCTGCGCCGCAGGCTCATCGTGTGCGGAAAGCAAGCGTCGCGTTGATGCCGCCGAAGCCGTACGAATTGGACAGCGCCGCTCCGAGCCGCGCCTCGCGTCCAGCGCCGGTCACGAGATCGAAGTCCGCCGCCTCGTCGTCCGGCTCCTCGAGATTGGCGGTCGGCGGCAGCCAGCCGCGCGACAGCGCCAGCGTCGTGATCGCCGCCTCGATCGCGCCGGACGCGCCGAGCGGATGGCCGTACAGCCCTTTCGTCCCGCTCACGGCGACAGGGCGGCTGCCGAACACGCTGCGGATGACCCGCGACTCCGTGCCGTCGTTGAGCGGCGTCGAGGAGCCGTGCGCATTGATGTAGCCGACCTCTTCCTGCAGCATGTCCGCATCCGCCAGCGCGAGCCGCATCGCCCGCTGCGCCTGCGTGCCGCAAGGCAGCGGCGCGCTCATATGATGCGCGTCGTTGCTGACGCCGAAGCCGCTCAGCTCGGCGAGCACCCGCGCGCCGCGCGCCCTGGCGTGGCCCTCCTCCTCGATGACGAGCACCGCCGCGCCTTCGCCCATGACGAAGCCGTCGCGCCGGCGGTCGAACGGCCGGCTCGCCGCGGCCGGCTCCTCGTTGCGCGTCGACATCGCCCGCAGCAGGTCGAATGCGCCGAACGACAGCGGCGAGAGCGGCGCTTCCGAGCCGCCGGCCAGCATCGTGTCGGCCTCGCCGCGGCGGATCGCCTGCAGCGCCCGCCCGATGGCGACCGCGCCGGAGGCGCAGCTCATCGCATTCGTCTCGTTCGGCCCCGTGAAGCCGAATTCCATCGCCATATTGCAGGAGGCCGCTCCGCCGAATACCGAGAAGCCGAGCGTCGGCGAGACGCTGCGATAGCCGCCGTTCATGAACTGCCCGCATTGCTCCTCCGCGTAGGCGATGCCGCCGAGCGCGCTGCCCATGAAGACGCCGGCGCGATCGGAATCGACCGCAGCCGGATCGAGTCCGGCATGCTGGAGCGCCATCCGTCCCGATGCGATCGCCAGCTGCGAGTAGCGGTCGGTGCGATGCGCCCGTTTCCGATCCATGTAGTCGCCCGCGTCGAAGCCGCGGATCTGCGCGGCGATCCGGCTGCGCAGCCCTTCCGGCGCGAACCGGTCGATCGCTCCAATCGCGCTTTCTCCTTTTCGCAGCCCTTCCCAAAGTCCTTCCGCGCCGATGCCGATCGGCGTCACGCAGCCGATGCCGGTAATGACCGCCCTCCGCTCGCCCATTCTAGTCGCCTCCCTTTCCCTTTTCGGCCGCCGCCTTCAGCCCGAGCAGCGTGCGCTCCGCGATCGCATGCACGAAGCCCGGACCGATGATGCCGCTCGCCGCCAGCCGGCCGACCGGCGGCCGCTTCCATTCATGCACGATGACCGCCCGGCTGCCGCCTGCATGCGGCTCGACGATCCATTCCACGTCCATGCCGGACGTGACGCCTTCGATATGGCGGTAGACGATCCGGCCCCGCTCCGGCTCCAGCCGCATCTCGCTCACCCACCAGACCGGCCAGCGCAGCGCGCCGAACGGACGGTACGCCTTCATCTCCACGATCCCGTCCCCGGCCTCGCCGGAGCGGAACGTCACCGAACGATAATGCTTCAGATGCCCCGGCCACCGCTCCACATCGCTGGCGAGGCGGAACACCCGCTCCGGCGACGCCTGCATCGCCGTTTCATTGTAGGTACGCATCGCATGCCGCCTTCTTTCTATAAAATATCTGTCAAATCTCCATCCGCTGCTTCAGCGTAAACGCGGCAAGCCGGGTCCGGCGCCTCTCGGGCAATCCCCGATGCGCGCAGCGAGAAGCGAAGCCGATCCGCTCCAGCGGATGCCGGCCAGCGCCGCGCGGAACAGCCTCGGCCGGGAAGCGCCGTATTCGACCAGCCGCTGCAGCGCCGCTCCCGGCCCGAATTCTCGCTGCAGCCGCCTCTCGTACGCCTGCAGCGCCTGCGCTCCGTCGGATCGCCGGGCAGCCGCGAGCGCCGCGGCGGCAAGCTCCGCTCCGCGCAGCGCGCGGAACAGGCCCTGGCCGGTGAGCGGGTCGTAATAGCCCGCCGCGTCGCCGACGAGCAGCACTCGCCCGGAGCGGACCGCCCGCACCGGCGCGTCGAACGGGCCGCAAGCGAGCGTCTCTCCGCTCGCCTGCGCCGAGGCCGTCCTGGCGGCCAGCGACGGCGATGCGCGCAGGGCGCTCAGCAGCGCCTCCTGCCCGTTCCTCAGCGCGGCGGCGGAGGCGGCCGCCGTCCTCGCAGGCAGCACGAGCGTGGCGTTGGCTTCTCCGCCGGACAGCGGCGCGATGCCGATCAGGACGCCCGGCTGCGCATGCAGCTCGACGAGCGGCCGCAGCTCCGCCAAGCCGCCGATGCGCCCGGTCAAGGCGACCTTGCGCAGCGGTCCGGGCGGCGCCGACAAGCCCGCCGAGCGCGCGACGGCGGAGCGGATGCCGTCCGCGCCGACGACGTAGCGGGCGGCAAGCGTGACGGGCCGGCCCTCGCGGATCGCCGCCGCCCGGCAGCCGCTTCCGTCCTGGCGCACCTCCTTTACCCGGCACTCCGGCAGCAGGCTCGCTCCGGCCCGCATCGCCTGCTCCAGCAGCCAGCCGTCCAGCCGCTCCCGGCGGCAGCTCCAGCCTCCCGCGCCGTCCGGATAACGAGCCTCCAGCCGCGCCGTCCCGCTATGAATCGTCCATCCGTCCAGCGGATGAAGCTCGTCCAGCAGCTCGCTCCATGCCGGAGCGCCCGCCGCGCCTCCGTCCCGCGCGAGCCGCTGCAGCGCTGCCGCCGCTCCGGGATTGAGCGACTCGCCGCATGGCTTGCGCCGCGGATGCCGCCCGGCGTCGGCGATCGCCACGCTCAGGCCGAGGCGCGCGAGCCGCCACGCGAGCGCGCTGCCGGCCGGCCCTCCGCCGCAGACGAGCACGTCAAGCATCGCTCAGCAGCGCGAGCCGCCATGGAAAATGGCGGCGCACGGCGGCGCCGTTCAGCCCGGCGCGCCCGAGCAGCTCGAGCGCTTCGTCCGCCGTGTACGAGCGCCGCACCGACAGCGGGCCGTCATGGCGCGTCACCGGGCTGCGCCAGACGGCCAGCGCCAGCAGACGCGCCGCGCCGTACGCGAGCGGATGGCGCTCCAGGTCGGTGACGACCCAGCCGTGGCGCGCCACCCGCTGCAGCTCGCTCAGCATCGCGACCGCATCGGCATCGCTCAGATGATGCAGCGCCAAATTGCTGAAGGCGACGTCGAAGCTGCCGTCGGCATACGGCAGCCGCCGTCCGTCCGCGACGTCGATCGTGATGTCGGCGTTAGCGGCGGTGCGCCGCCGGGCGAGCTCCGCGATCGCGGGGCTGATCTCGACCCCGGTCACGCGGAGCCGCCAGCCTCGAGCCGCCGCCCAGCGGTGCACGGCGAGCGGCTGGTCGGCGAGTCCGGTCGCCACGTCGAGCACGCGCAGCGGCCGCGCCGCCGGGCCGGCCTTGCCCGCCCTGTCCAGCAGCCGCTCCAAATGTCGCAGCAGCGGCGGATTCCCGCCGAGATAGCGGTTCACCGCCCATACTTCCCGCAGGCTGCGCTCCAGCTCCTGCGGCTCCACCGCGCCTTCCTCGTCCAGCCATTCCTTGGCGTCATGCCGCTTCATCGGTCCATCCTCCTCCTTCCGCGCGAGACGGGCTTAGTCTGCTCCGCCCGTGCCAAATTCATCCATCGGCGGCTTGGATTCATCGGCGGCCGGAGCGGGTAATTTTCCGAAGCGCATTCCCACTCATTCCCACACAACTCGACCGCCGCCGCCGCGTCCAATGAAGGGCAGGCGACAATCGCGCCGGGAGCTTTAGCGACGCTCCCCTACATAACGCCATCATCCTATTCGAACGGGAGGAATCCACCCGATGAAATTCGCTCCGCTCGCCGCCGCGGCCGCCTTTGCGATCGGCTTGCAGGCTTTGGCGGCGCCGTCCGCCGGCGCCGCCAAATCGCTGTCCGCCATCACCCAATACCGAGTCTACCAGAACGACCGGCCCTTGCAGGAGTTCGCCAAGCAGGCGGACGCCGAAGCCTACGCAGCCCGCTATGCATACAGCCGCGTGGAGCGCATCGCGGACCGCGCGTGGCTGTGGGACAACCTGCCCCGCTACAAGGTTTATCTGAACGGCCTAAGCCGTCCCGAATGGGAGTATGCCGGCTACGCCGCCGCGCGGGCCAAGGCGGACTCGCTGCCGTCAGCCCAGATCCGCGACCTGCAGCAGCCCGGCTGGGTGTACAGCAAGTCGCCGCGCTACCGGGTCTATCAGGGCGGCAGCACGAAGCCTGAATGGGCTTTCTCCACGCTGAAGGCAGCCAAGGCGGAGGCCGCCCGCTGGGCGAAGTCCCATATCGTCGACATCGAGGCGGCGGCGTGGATCTGGGACAGCTATACCGCCGAGCAGGCCAAGCAGGCTCGCGCCGCCAAGCCCGTCTACGCGGTCGAAACCAGCGCAGGCGTTCGGCAAAGCGCCTACTCGTTCCTCAAGGACGCCGCGCTCGCCGCCGCCGAGCTGCCCGGCAGCCGGGTCGTCCACGCGGCGACCGGAGCCGTGCTGTTTTCGCGGGAAGCCTCCTACGAGGTGCGGCAGGGCGGCAAGCCGGTCGCCCGCTACTTCGCGCTGCAAAGCGCACTGGCCAAAGCCAAGACGCTCGCCGGCTCGCAGATCATGCAGGGCGGGCTCATCTGGTGGACGAACGAGCCCTATCTGACGGTGATGCAGGGAGACAAGCCGCTGCGCAGCTTCCATACGCGCCAAAGCGCCCTCTCCTACGCGCTCGGCTACGCCCGCAGCCGCATCGTCACCGCCGACAGCCGCGTGCTCTGGAGCCAGCCGCAGTCGCTGCAGGTGCTCGGCTGGAGCGGCACCTCCGACGAAGCCAGCATCGTCGCGCAGCTCGCCGGCACGCAAGGCGTCGACATCTCGTCGCCGTCGTGGTACGAGCTTGCGGACGCCTCCGGCACGCTCAAGGACGACTCGCTGCCCGAGCTCGCCGCGGCGCTCAAGCAGCGCGGGCTCAGCGTGCAGCCGCTCGTCCACAACGGCTTCGATCCGAAGCGGACGAGCGCATTCCTGGCCGACGGGAAAGCCCGCGCCGCGTTCGTCTCGAAGCTGACCGCCAGCCTGAAGAAGCTCGGCGCAGACGGCCTCAACCTCGACTTCGAGAGCGTCGCGGGCAAGGACCGCGCGCTCTACAGCCTGTTCGTCGGCGAGCTCGGAGCCGCCCTGCGCAAGGCCGGCATGACGCTCACGGTCGATCTGCCGCGCGGCGACACCGCCTGGGACCATCTGACCGCATACGACCATCAAGCCATCGCGGAGGCGGCCGACCGGATCGTCATCATGGCGTACGACGAGCATTGGCAGGGCAACGACGAGGCCGGACCGGTGAGCAGCCTCGGCTGGGCCGAAGGCGGCATCCAGCAGTTCCTCTCCTATGGCGTGCCGCGCTCCAAGCTGCTGCTCGGCGTTCCGTTCTACGTCCGGCTCTGGGAGCTGGACAGCTCAGGCGAGCCGCTCGGCAGCCGCGCCGTCGCGATGAAGGACGTGCCGCAGCTGATCAGCTCCAAGCCCGTCTACGCCTCGCTGGACGAAGCGGCCGGCCTCACGAAATACACCTACGCCGAGAACGGCAGCACCTATGTGTTCTGGGCCGAGACGGAGCAAAGCGTATCGAAGCGCATCGCGCTCGCGAGGAAGTACGATCTCGCGGGCATCGCCGCCTGGCGGCTCGGCTACGAGCCGGCGTCGCTCTGGACGGCCGTATTGAAGCAGAAGCAATCCTAACTTATTTTTTTCGGAGCGAGCAGCGCTGAACGCCGAAAAAAAAGCTTGCCGATTCGCCTGAGGGGCGAACGGCAAGCTTTTTTGGATTTCCTTGGATGGAGGCTGCGTATGCCGGCGGTCAGAACGCGACGCCGATGCCTCCGCGGCCCGCGTACGTGCCCATGACCGGTCCCATGCAGGACAGATGGACCGCCCGGAACGGATGCTTCGCCAGGATGCGCTCCTTGACGTCGAGCGCCAGCTGCTCGCTGCCGCTATGGACGATGGCGATCTCCGAGTTCTCGTAGTCATGCTCCTTCTCGTCGAGCTTGGCGAGCAGGCTGCCGACGGCCTTGCGGAAGCCGCGCGTCTTCTCGACGACTTCCACCTTGCCCTCGCCGCTGATGCGCAGCAGCAGCTTGATGTTCAGCACGGAGGCGACGCCCCCGGACAGCCGGCTTAGCCGTCCGCCCTTGATGACGTTTTCAAGCGACTCCAGCGTAAAGTAGGCGCTCGTCTGCTCAATGATCCGCTCCGTCCGCTCCTTGAGCTCGGGCAGTCCGCAGCCGCCCTCGGCATAAGCGGCCGCCATCGCCACGATGCGGGACAGCCCGCCGGAGAAGCTGCGCGTATCGATCACCTCGATGCCGCGTTCGAAGCCTTCATCGAGCAGCATGTCCTTCGCGATGAGCGCGGACTGATAGGTGCTGCTTATATTGGACGACATGCAGAGGACGAGCAGGTCGCTGGCCGGATCGGCGTTGCGGAACGCTTCCAGAAAGACGGCCGGGCTCGGGCTGGCCGTCGTCGGCAGCTCGCTGAACGACTCCATCTTGTCGTAAAACGCTTCGGCGCTTGTCCCTTCCGCCATCGGACCGTCCGGAAACGTCACGGTCAGCGGAACGATTTCGATGCCATAGCGGGCTTGCAGGGGAACGGGCAAATCAGAACCGCTGTCTGTTATGATCTTGATCGGCATAGGTGGGCTCCTTTCGTTCAGGAGACATTATACCGGATCGGCTCCCTTCCCAGTAGTCACAAATATAACTTGTCAAACCCGCTTCTTTATGCTATGAGAAGCGATTCAGCCGTCCAGCTCCGCGCCTCTCACCTTGGCGAACACCATCGTATCGCGCCGGCTGCCGTCAGGCGACAGGTCGTTTCCGCGCAGCACGCCCTCGAGCGTGAAGCCGCAGCGGCGGGCGACCGCGGCGCTGCGCTCGTTGCGGGCGTCGCACCGGATCTCGATCCGATGCGCGCCGAGCCGGCCGGCGGCGAAGGCGGTGATCGCATGGACGGCCTCCGTCACATACCCTTTGCCTTCCTCGCCCGTGCGCACCCAATAGCCGAGCTCGAAGCATCTCGCCTTCCAGTCGATCCGGTGCAGGCCGCTGCAGCCGATCAGCCGCCCGCTCGCGCGGTCCAGCAGCAGCAGCCGCATGTCCTCGCGCTGCCGATAGGCGATGTCCGCCCGCCGCGCGTCCAGCTCCGACTCCTCGGATGTCGGGGCCTGCTGCGCCCACGGCATCCAGACCTTGAGCCGCTCCAGGCTTTCCTTCACCGCTTCGTTGATGGCCGCCCCGTCGCCGCTGCGCGGCGCGCGGATGAGCAGCCGGCCGCTTTCGAACGGCTCGTCGATGTCGAGCAGCATCGGCTCCATCGTACCGCCTCCTCTTTCCAAGTGGGAATATGCTCCATCTTACTTGAAGGGCGGCTTCCTGGCTAGAGGCGGCCAGACGCGAAAAAACCGCCGCCCCGCTCACCAGGAGCGGATGACGGCGGCGCTTTCTTCCGAAGGGTAGTAGCGCTTGTCCGGACTGGCCTCGCCGATGGCGAACACCGAGTAGCCGAGAAACGACTCGCGCCCGCGGAACGCGTCCCGGTACGCCTCGAACAGCCGGGCCTGCAGCTTGGCGTCCGGCGCATCGGACGGCGCGGAATTCCACGGCTCGCTCGCCGCGCCCTCCCGTGCGGGAAAGCCGAGCTCGCCGAAGAAGTACGGCTTGCCCCATCGCTGCGCCAGCTCCTCCAGCTCGGCGGGCACGTCCTGGCCGCGCCCGTGGCGCTCCGCATGCCTCAAAGCCGCCTTGAGCTCGGCCGTCGATGGCGACAGCTTGTCGGTCAGCTCGAAGTATGCCGCCACCGAGATGAAGTCGACCTCCGCCCACAGCGGGTTGTCCCGCTTGGCGCGGAATGCCGCGAGGCTGGCCTCGTCCCAATCCGCCGTGTACCACCAGTTCGTCTTGTAGGTGACGAGCCCGCCGTACTGCGCCTTCAGCTCCTTCAGCAGCCGGATCCAGTCGCCGCTGCGGCTTTCCAGATGGACGAGATTGGACGCCGCCACGACCGCCTCGACCTGCAACGGAGCGGCCAGCTCGCGCACGAGCGGCTGCAGCACGTCCTCCTGCCAGTGGCGGAAAAAGGCTTCGGGCTCCGACGGATTCCATGCCGTCTCGGCGACGCTGCCGTCCGCGATCCACGGATACGGCTCCAGCAGCACGCGGATGCCTCGCGCATGCAGCATCGGGATGATCCGGCGCGCCTTGTCCAGGCTTGCCTCGTCCAGCTCGAAGCGGCTCGCCCGCGAATCGGCGACGTTCACCGCGACCGGCACGTTGACGGCGTTCAGCTCGAGCCGCCTCGCATCGTCCAGCGCCGTCTCGATGACGTAGTCCGTCGACAGGTTGCCGGAGCGGATGCCGCCCTCGAGCAGCGGCCTCATACCGTCATCGTTGCCGGCGGCAAGCCACCAGGCCGCCGCGCCGATGAGCAGCGTCCCCGCCGCGCCGAGCGCGAGGACGCCGCGGCTGAAGCTCCTGCGCGCCATCCTCATCCCTCCTCGATCAGCTTCGGTTTTTGCGGTATTTGCGCCAGATCAGGATGATGCCGAGCAGCAGCAGCAGCAGGATCGTGCCGAACAGGATCGCGAACAGCCTCGCTTCTCCCGAGCTCAGGCTGACCCGCTCCGCTACGCCCGGACTGCCTTCATCGGCGAAATAATGGTTCAGCGCCTTCTCCCAGCGGTCGACCAGCGTCGCGTTGCCGACGAGTTCGCTGCCGTAGGAACGCATCGACAAATAGTTCTCCGCCTGCTGCAGGCTCTCCTCCTCGGGCGCCGTCACGGCGAGCAGCGAGCCGCCGCCCTCCGCGGCGGGGAGCAGCTGGATCGAGGCGAGCCGCGCCGCGAAGTCTGGCAGCAGCCGGCGCTTCTCGTTGCCGACGAAGCGGGCGAGGCCGCTGTCGTACGGGAACCATATCCGCTGGGCCGCCGAGCGGATGAGCTCGCTTTGCTGCGGCGTGCCGACGGCAATCAGCTGCAGCCCCTTGAGGCTGTCCGACTGCCACGGAGCATCGGCACGCGCCTGCAGCGAGCCGCTGTTGTCGGTCAGGTAGGATCCGAGCCGGGCGGCGATGCGGGCCTCGCGGCTCAGGTCGGTCCAGCCGCCGCCCGGGAGGACAAAGGCGGCGGCATTCCAGCGGCCGTTCTTGATGAACGGCCACGGATAATGCTCCAGCAGCAGCGCGCGCTCGTCCTCGGCCGGCAGGCTGACCGTCGACTCCGGCGCGATGTACGCCCACGGCGTCTGCTCGCCGGGACGGATGCAGTCGTAGCCGGTCATCTGCAGGTCGAACGCCACGCTCATCGCCAGATAGCCCGACTGGGCCGCGCCGCTCGGAATCGGCACCTCCCAGACGTCGCCGTCGGCCGACTCGGCGTCCAGCTTCTTGCTGCCGGCCGGGATGCCGTTGACGTAAAGCGTTGCGAGCGACTGGTCGAAATTCAGGTTTTTCGCGTATTTGAGCTCGAAGCGGGCTTTCGCTCCCGGCAGCACGAGCTTGTTGGACGGCAGCTTCACGTCGAAGTCGGCCTGCTGGCGGAACGGTCCTTGCGCCTGAAGCCCTTGCGGATAGCCGAGCTCCTCGAACGTCCAGCGATCGCGGGAGGCATCGGCGGCCGGCCGGTTCACATTCGTTCCGCGCGGCAGCAGCACGGCGCTGCCGTCCAGCTGGGCGACGAGATCGGGATTTTGCAGCAGCCGGGCGGCCGTGTCGAGACCGCTCTCGTCCGCCCCGGATACGATGCCCATGAGCAGCCGTCCCGGCTGCAGCGGCGATTCCGCGCGGAACAGCAGCGTGCCCTCGGCCAGCCGGCCGAGCGCGTCGGCCGGAGCCGCCGCCTTGAGCGCCTCCGGCATCGAGGAGGCAGGGCCGACATAGAGCAGATGGTCGCTCCGATGCTTGCCGGCGGCAACCTCGGCATAGACGCCCATATGCAGTCCCGGCAGCCCTTCCTCGACGGTCAGGCCGAGCGCGGCCGCCGTCTGCAGGCCGGCGGCGACGGCGGCGGGCGACGCTCCGTCCGGCAGCACGATCGACGTGCCTTCGCCGCGGCGCTCGCCCGCGTCCGGCACGAACGGATACGGGAACTGGCGCAGCTCGCCCGTCGCCGCCTGCTCCTCGTAGTCCGCCTGCAGGTAAGAGCCTTCGCCGACAAGCAGCCAATTCTCGTCGGAGCGGTCGTCGGCGCAGATCTCGAACCGGTCGTCCGCATGGCCAAGCGACAGCCGGATCTCGTTGACGCCCGCGGCCAGATCGGCTCCGGAGATGGCAAGATCGAGGCTGCGGCCGCCCTCGCCGATCTCGGCCAGGCGCAACGATCGCGACGGCTTGCCGTTCACCTCGACCGTCAGCGCGGAATCCGCGGCCAGACGGCTCGAGCGCAGCTCGAGATGGAGCATGCCCGAGCGCAGCTCCCAATGCTTGCCGAGGGTGAAATACGTCGATTGAGCGGAGTAATAGCCTTGGAGCTTTACATCCTTGCCGTATGGAAGACGGATCCGGCTCGAGCCGTCCGGCGCCTGCATGACGGCCGGCGACAGGCTCCTCCCGGGCGCCGGAGAGCTCTCCGGCGCCGCCGATGCGGCTGGCGCGACCGATACGGACGGGTCCGCCGGCTGCGCCGACGCGGACGGCGCGGGAGACGGCGCTGCCGCGTCTACGGCGGCCGCGAGCGGCGAGGTCAGGATCGAAAGCAGGACAGCTGCGGCCACGATCGTTTTTTTCATGGACATTCTCCTTAGAACCGTTCCGTCTTGTACCATCGGGCTTCCCGCCGCAGGATGGCATCGCGGATGAATTGGTAGACTCCCTGCAGGGCGACGACGAGCCACAGCTGGCAATACGTGAAGTACATGATCGCGACGAGCGCGATGTTGCGCGGGCGGCTCTGCCCCTTTTCCATGCTGAGGGCAAGCGCCATCTCCAGCACGAACACGAGGAACGCCATCAGCCAGAGCAGCAGCGTGTTGCCGACGATGTTGTACTCGATCAGGCCGAGGATGCCGAGCACGAAGATCGCGTCGGACAGCAGCGCCGAGCTGAGGAACAGGAAATAGACCGAGCAGAAATAGATCAGGTCGAAGCGGATCCGCTTCGACTCCGGAGAGAACAGCAGCGGAATGTTCTTGAGCAGGACGTAGATGTTGCCCTTCACCCAGCGGCTGCGCTGCTTCATCCAGACCGGCACCGTCTCCGGCTCCTGCTCCCAGGTGACGGAGAGCGGCATGTACTGGATCCGGTAGCCGAGGCGGTAGATGCGGAAGCTGATTTCCGTATCCTCGGCGATCGCCTTCGTATCCCAGCCGCCCATCTGCTCGATGATGCTGCGGCGGACGACGAAGTTGGTGCCGGGTATCGTGCACAGGCCGAACAGCTCCCAGCGTCCCGCCTGCACCATCCACTGGAAGCCGAGCGTCTCGATGTTGATGAAGCGGGTCAGCCAGTTTTTGCTGCCGTTGCGCGTGCGGAACTTGCCGATGACCGCTCCGAGCCGGTCGTTCCGCCAAAGCGTGTGGATGAGGATGCGAAGCGCCGAGCGCTCCGGCGTATTGTCGGCGTCGTAGACGGCCAGCACCTCGCCGGTGCTGACGGCGTAGCCGTTGTTGAGCGCGCCGGACTTTCCTTTGCCGCCCGTCTCCGGACCGGTCGTCAGGATGCGCAGATTCACGTCGGGACGGCTGCGCTGCAGCTCCGCGAGGATCGCTCCTGTGCCGTCGCTGGAATTGTCGTTGATGACGATGATCTCCAGCTTGTCCTTCGGGTAGTCGAGCTCCATGAGCGCGCCGACCGACTGGCCGATCACCTTTTCCTCGTTATGGGCCGGGATGAGCACCGAAACGGTCGGATAGTCGTCCAGCGGCTCGTCCACGCGCATCTGCAGCGTTTTCAGGTAGTAGCGGTATCCGCCTGCCGTGAGCACGATATTGATGAGAAGCATGATCCAGATGCAGACCATGCAATACAGAAAGAGGTAATCGATCCAGCCCAGCTGCTCCATGGCTCACCTCAGATGCTTTCTGCGATTGATCTGGCGGCCGACGACAAACGCCGCCGTAAACGCCCCCACGACGAGGACCGAGACGACGAACAGCACGGACAGGACGTTCTGGACGCCGCGGTTCACCGTCGTCAGCCCCCCATCCGCCGGCGGCGCGGCTGTCGGCTCGGGGACTTCGGGAGCGGTCCAGGACGCGGGACTGCCGTTCAGCAGCGTCTGCCCGTCCCGGCGGACGAGCGACTGCTCCTCCCAGACGATCCGGCTGTCCACGGAGGCGGGATCGGCGAATGCGGTCCCCCGCCCCAGCTCCGCCTCCACGGCGGCCTGGAACGCGGCCAGCGGCAGTCCGGCCTCGAACGCGAAGACGCGGGCGGAGCTCTCCGGAAGCGGCGCTTCGCCCTCGGCGCCGGCCGCCGGCGCCAGAGCCGCGTAGCGGCCCATCCACGCCTGCGCGGCGTCGAGATCGCGCGAGAAGCCTTGCCAGCCGGCTCCCTCGACGAACAGGTCGGCGGAAGCGGCGAGCCCGCTCCATTCCGGATCGAACAGCAGATCCGGCGGACCGGCGAGTCCGGCCGGATAGACGCCGCGGCTCACATAGGCGTACATCGAGCGCGCGCTGAGCACCGCGGCATCGTCGGTATCGGTCGCGCCGGTCACTTCGTGGCCCGACAAATACGAGTCCCACTCGTCCGGCGGCGTCCAGCCGGCGAGCGGACCGAGCAGCGCGACGCCGCCGAGCTCCTGCATCCGGCGCAGCGTCTCGTAATAGCCGTCCAAGGAAGGCGAATCGCCGCCCGTGAACAGCGGACGCAGCTCCATCCAGTACGGAATGCCGCGCTCGTGCAGCCAGGCGGCCTTGCGCTCCAGCTCCTCGCGATCGAGAAACGGGCTGATGCCGCTCAGAAGCGCGTACGTCGGCGCCGACACGCCGGAGGCGTCGAGCCAGCCGGCGAGCTGACGCGCCGCCGCGGCCAAGCCGTCCGTCGTATCCAGCAGCACCGTATCGCCTCCGGCGGCGCCGGACGGCAGCGGCAGCCCGCTTCGGAACGGCTCCTCCGCGCCCCCGGCAACAACGACCAGATCCGCCTCCTGCAGCTGCTCCGGCCGCGCGTCTCCGCCGCGGACGAAGCCTACGGCGGCATAGGGCCCGCGCAGCATCCGGTACAGCTCGATCAGCCGCTCGCGCCCGTCCCGGCTGTTCCACTCGCGCCCGTAGACGACGAGCGCCTTGCCGCCCTCCGGCTGCGCCGCCTGGCGCAGCGCCGGAGAAGAATCCGCGCGGAAAGCCGGCGTAGCGGCGGATGCGGGAGACGGCGCGGCGGCCGGCAGCAGCAGGAGAACGAACAGGAAGCAGCAGACGAGCCTCCGGCCGGCCGCATGCCTCGCCGCGCCGCCGGCATGCCGCGCGCTACACATCGTACTCCATGTCCTTTTCGGCCGCGCGGCGCAGGGAAAGCGGATCCGAAGGCTCGGAAGGATCGTAGGCGGCGAGGCCGACGCGAAGCTCGAGCCGCACCGTGACCGCCTTGGCCGCTTTTTGCAGATCGTACGAATAGATGCTTTCCTTGATGCGCGATTTGACGACCTGCGCCCCTTCCCGGTCGCCGAGCAGCAGCAGCGCGAACGTGCGCCCGTCCTCGAGGATGTAGCTGGAGTCCTCGGTGCGCGTGCTCTCGCCGAGCCGCTTGCCGATCCAGGCGACGACGTCCTTCATCGCCTCGCCCCCGACGATGCCGCGGATGTCGTCATAGTAGTCGAGCCGCACGAGCATGACGCTGAGCGGAAGCTCGTAGCGGCGGGAGAGGCTCATGAACTGGCCGAGCACGGCGTAGAAGACGCGCGCGTTCTCGAGCCCGGTGATCTCGTCGATCGTGACGAAGTCCGAGTAGCGCTCCCGCATGCGCAGGTTTTCCTGCTGGATGGAGCGGATCAGGCCGCCGATGACCGCCGTGAGGACGGCGACGAGCGGCAGCAGCACGAGCCAGTAATACACCTGCGACTCGATGCCCTTGCCTTGCATGACGCTGCCGTACATCACATAGCTGCCGTAAAAGAAAATGCAGACGGCCGAGGCGGTGAGCGCGATCATGAGGCCGCTCAGGTAGGACAGCACCGCGACGGCGAACAGCGCGCTCAGCAGCAGCGTGTTTTGCAGGTAGCTGTCCTTTGGAAGCAGGACGAACCAGTTGACGATCCCGTAGCTCAGGACGGCAAGGACGATGACCCAGATATCGAGCTTTTTGACTTCCATTTCGTTTTCCCAGCCTTCCCGCGCAGGCGCAGCCTTTGCATGATCTTGTGCGCGACCCAGCCGGCCATCAGGCCGAACATGAGGTCGAAGCAGACGTTGTAGAGGAACAGATGCTTGGCCAGGTCGGCATCGCCCGCGCCGAGGAACGACACCCCGAGCTGCGACAGGCCGATCAGGCCCGGCAGCGCGAGCGCCTCGAGACGGAACTGGTCCGCTCTGCGGCGGCCCCTCCAGGCCGCGACGTAGAGATAGGCAAGCCCGCCGTAGAAGACGGCGTAGAACAGGACGATGAAGCGGAACGTGCCCGGGAACAGCTGCTGCTTGAGGCTGCTCCACCCGGAGAAGAACGACGACTTCGCTCCCGGCTCCCGGCCGGCGCTTTTTTCGTAGTTGCCCATCGCCGTCGGGCGGATCTGGTAAGCGTGGCTCGCGGCCTCGTTCAGCTTGTCGATCGCCCGGTCCGCATGCAGCGCATAATAGCGAAGCAGCGCCAAGTAGCCGAACTTGGAGTAGAACTCCTCCTGCATGAGCTCGGATTCCACCGGCTCCAGCTGGTACTTGTCGTAATACGTCGTGCCCGCCAGCACCGCGAACTTCGGATCGAGCCCGATCTCCTGCAGATCGCGCTCCGGATGCTCCGTGTTCTGGAGGATGCCGCGCGTCACGGCGTGGTACTGGTTGATATGCTTGATGTCGTCGGACATCAGGCCGTAGGTGAGGACGCTGACCGCCGCGACCGCCGCCGCGCCGCCGATCGCCAGCCGCCGCAGCCGCCTGCTTTGGTACAGAAACGCCGCGCGCAGCCCGAGCAGCGCCAGCAGGATGCCGGCCGGAGCGTTCTGCTGCTTGGCGGCGGCGAACAGCCCGGCGGCGGCGACCCAGGCGGCGAGCCAGCCCGCCGAGCGGCGGTCGAGCTCGGGCAGCCGCATGAGCAGCGCCATCGTCAGCAGCAGCAGCACGTAGGAAGCCGGCTCCCCGTAAAAGGAGCTGAAATAGGCCGTATAGCCCGTGTCGGCGAGAACGAACACGGCGATCAGCGCCGCCGCGGCTGCCCCCGCCGCGGTCAAGCGCTCGGCCGCCTGCCTCACGATCAAGTAGATCGCCGCCAGGAACAGCGCCGCATACAGCGCGGCGATCGCCCGCATATCGAAGCGGTTGTCGCCGGTCAGCAGCAGGTCCGCTCCGATCGCCCCGCGGATGAACAGCGACAGCGAGGAGATGAAGGCGGTGTTGGAGTCGTACGGATATTCGCGGACGCCGTAGATGCGGTTGTAATAGTCGAAATGCCGGTCCTCGTACGTCTCGTTCAGATCGTACAGGCCCGGGTTGTGGATCTCCCGAAAGAAGTCGCCATTGTCCGCCATGCCGAGATACGGCTTGACGAACAGCGCCGTCAGGATGACGATGGCGGCCGCAAGCGCGGCGGCGGCGGCGATTCGAGCCGGATGCTTGGTGCGCCGTGCCTCGTCGAGCATGTCCGGCTTCCCTCCTCTTCTCGAAACCGACGGCGGATTGCGTCGATTCGTCACATCATCTATACCCAATATTTAACGATAACTCCCAAGCGTAATAAAGATATTTTTCGCAAGCTCCTCTAATCTTACGCAAAATAGCCTTTGGCACAAGGCCAAAGGCGGTTCTTCCAGCAGATTCCTGACTCGCGCGGACCGCTCGGCGATGCGGCTTGCGGTACTACTTGGAAGCGGCTGTCCATATCCTTCTTTAGGAAGGAAAGGAGAGTGCCGACGATGAGCGTTCCCGTATATTTGCTGTCCGGATTTCTCGGAAGCGGCAAGACGACGCTGCTGCTGAGGCTGCTGGAGGAATGCGCGCGCCGGGAGCTGAACGCCGCCCTGCTCATGAACGAGCTGGGCCAGATCGACGTCGACGGCAGCCTCGTCTCCGAAAAGCTGCGCCTGCCCGTGCGCAAGCTGCTGGACGGCTGCCTGTGCTGCACGAAGCGCAGCGAGCTGGAGTCGAGCCTCGTCTCGCTTGCCCGTACGGTGCCGGATGTCCTGTTCGTCGAGCTGACCGGGGTAGCCGATCCGGCGGAGCTGCGGGAGCTGCTGCAGGACGGCGGGACGGCGCATGCGGCCGGTCTGGAGCTGGCTGCGGTCGTCACGGTCGTCGACGCCGGCACGTTCGCCGAGTACAACAGCCGCTTCAGCGCCGATCGCGAGCTCGTGCGCACGCTGCGCAGCCAGGTGGCAAGCGCGGATCTCGTGCTGCTCAACAAAGCCGATACGGCGCCGGAGGCACAGCGTCTCAAGGCACGGCGGGCCGTCAAAAAGCAAAATGCGGCAGCCGCCGTCCTGGAGACGGAGCGCTGCCGCATCGATGCCGCTTCCTTGCTGCATGGGATTCACCCGCGCCGAAGCGCTGCCGGAGCGGCGGCGTCACGGGGAGATGCCGCCCCGGCCGGAGCCGTCCCCGGCGCTTCGGCCGGGACGGGCCCTTCCATGGCCGGAACGGCGGCGGCCGCATCCCGCACGCTGAAGACGCTGCCGACGGCGCAGCCGCTCGCGGACCGCTACAGCGGCGGCTCCCTGCGCTCGCTGACGCTGCCCGCTCCGGCCGGCACCCAGCCGGAGCGGGCCGAGGTCGAGCGGTTCCTGCGCGAGCTCGGCGACGGCCTCGTGCGGGCCAAAGGCTATCTGCGCCTCGGCGGCGAGACGCTGCTGCTCCAGCATGCCGGAGGGCGCGCGGAGTGGGAGCCTGCCTCTTATCCCGGCCAGCCGTACCTCGTGCTCATCGGCTCGGCCCTTGACGAGGGACCGCTTCGCGAGCGCTGGGCGTCCCTGTACGGCAGCCGGCCATGAGCCGAAGCCGTCGTTCCCGGCTGCAGCGCCGTCCGCTTCCCGGCTGCGCTTGCCTAGCGGCAGCGGCAGCCCGAATCGTCAGCGCGTCTCGCGGTGAAGCGTCACCCGTTTCAGCCGCGGGCTGTATTTTTTCAGCTCCAGCCGTTCGGGATTCGTCCGCTTGTTCTTGGTCGTCGTATAGTTGCGGTCTCCCGTCTCCGTGCACGCCAGCGTGATCGTCACTCTCATCCATCGTCACCTCCTTGGTCGAATATCCGGGGCCGCTCAGGCCGGAATGCTCCCTCCGGGAAGCAGATCCGCGAACAGCGACCAGTCGGACGCGAGCTCCGCCTCCGTCAGCAGGCAGCGGTCGAGCGAAGCGGTGACCGTCTCCGGGTCCAGGCCGATGCCGATGAAGACGATCCGGTTCACCCGATCGCCGTAGACGGGATGCCAGCCCGCCGCGAGCTCGGCGTCTTCCCGCTTCAGCTGCTCCTGCTCCTCTCGAGGCAGCGCCGCCGCCCAATATCCCGCCGGTCCGAAGCTGATCGACGGCCCGGCCTGGCTCAAGCTTTGAGCCGTCTGCATCCGCGAAGCCAGCCAGACGTAGCCTTTGGCGCGGACGACCTGCTCCGGCCAGTCCCCCAGCCAGCGCCGCAGCCGCTCCGGATGGAATGGGATACGGCGGTCGTAGACGAAGCTCGAGATGCCGTATTCGTCCGTCTCCGGCGTATGCGCCGGCTTCGCCAGCTCCTTCATCCAGCCGGCAGAAGCCGCTGCCTCGCCATAATCGAACAAGCCCGTATTCAGGATGGCGGAAGGCTCTACCCGGCCATGCTCGGCGCGGATGAAGCGGGCGCGCGGCTGCAGCCGGCGCAGCACGCCCTCGAGGCGTTGCAGCTCCTCCTCCGGCACGAGATCGCATTTGTTCAGCACGAGCACGTCGCAGAACTCCACTTGATCGAGCAGCAGGTCGGAGACGTCGCGGGTGTCGTCCTCGCCGACCGCCTGGCTGCGCTCGAGCAGCGACTCGCCGGAGCTGTAGTCGATCCAGAACCGGTTGGCATCGACGACCGTCACCATCGTATCGAGCCGGCAGTAGCGGGTCAGGTCGATGCCGAGCTCCTCGTCCACATAGGAGAACGTCTGCGCGACGGGCACCGGCTCGCCGACGCCGGTCGATTCGATCAGGATGTAGTCGAAGCGGCCTTCCTTGGCCAGCCGCTCCACCTCGACGAGCAGGTCCTCGCGGAGCGTGCAGCAGATACAGCCGTTCGACATCTCGACGAGCTTCTCGTCGAGGCGCGACAGGCCGCCGCCTTCCTTGACGAGCCCGGCGTCGATGTTCACCTCGCTCAGATCGTTGACGATGACGGCGACCTTGAGGCCATCACGGTTGTGGAGCACATGGTTGAGCAGCGTCGTCTTGCCGGAGCCGAGATAACCGCTCAGGACGGTGACGGGAAGCAGGGATTGAGTCATGGGAATCCTCCTATAATGTAATTTTTACGATCTTTGGGCAAGGAACAAGCCGGCCTCAGCCAGCTCGGTTCATGGATCAATCCGCCTATCCTATCGTTATATTTACGATTTGATGACGGGAAAACAGCTCGATCCGGCGCTGCGGGGCATGCTGCCCCGGATCAGCCGTTCAGAGCGCCGACCAGCGCCTTCAGGTTGCTCTTCATGATGCTGATGTAGTCCTCGCCTGCGTCCGCCTGCTCCTTGGTCAGTCCTTCGAGCGGGTTGAGCACGTCGGTACCGGCTTTTGTCTCGGCTGCGATCGTATCGGCCAGCTTGGAGTCGACAAGCGTCTCGAAGAAGATCGTCTTCACCTGATGCTCGCGCACGAATTCGATGACCTGGGCCATCTGCTCCGGCGACGGCTCCTGCTCCGGCGACAAGCCGCTGATCGGCACCTGCTTCAGCCCGTAGCGCTCCGCCAAGTAAGCGAAAGCGGCATGCGAGGTGACGAAGTCCTTGCGCTTCGAGCCTTTCAGCTCGGAAACGAATTGCTGGTTCAGCTCCTCCAGCTTCGCGATGTACGCATCGGCGTTTTTCGCATAGTCCTCTTTATGCTCCGGATCGGCCTGCTCCAGTCCTTTTTGGATGGCGCGCACTTCCTGCTGGGCCAGCACCGGATCGAGCCAGACATGGGGATCCTTGGCATGCTCGTCCGCATGCTCGTCGGCGTGCTCATCCGCGTGCTCGTCGGCATGTTCCTCCTCGCCGTGATGATGGCCGTCGTCGATTCCTTCCAGCTCGGCCAGGCCGTGGCTCGCCTCGACGACGACGCGGTTCGGATTGGCCGCGCTGCCGATCGCCTGCTCGGCCCAGCTTTCGACGATGCCGTTGTAGACAAAGACGTCGGCGTCGCTGATCGCGGCCATGTCCTTGGCGCTCGGCTCCCAGTCATGCGGCTCCACGCCGGTCGGCACGAGCGGCACGACGTCGACATGAGCGCCGCCGACCTGGCGGGCGAACTCCGCCATCGGGTAGATCGTGGCGGCCACCTTCAGCTTGGCGCCAGCTTCCGGCGCGGCTCCGCCGTTTCCGGCCGCCTCGTTCGCCGCTCCGCCCGAGCCGCTGCTGCCGCAGCCGCTCAGCGCCAGCGCCAGTCCGCCGGACAGCAGCAGGCCGGAGATCCATTTCCTTTGACTTGCCATGTTGACCTTCACTCCTTCTCTCTAAGCCTCAAGATGTATGGGAATCCTCGCCCAGCCTCGGAATCGGACCGTAGGAGTGCATCTCCGTGTCCGTGGCGGCAGCATGCTTGGACTTCGCCCGGACGAGCCGGACGACCTTCTGCGATGCGACGCCGATAGCCAGGAAGGCGAGGAGCACCAGCGCGATCGTGCCGCCGGGCGGCGTGCTCAGCTCGTACGAAGCGGTCAGCCCGCTCATGACGCCGGCCAGGCCGATCGCCACGGCGAGCAGCAGCGCGGCGCTGAAGCGCGACGTCAGCCGGATCGCCAGCGCCGCCGGCAGGATGATGAGCGACGAGACGAGCAGCACGCCGACAATCGGCATCGCGGCCGCGACGATCATGCCGGTGATGACGCTGAACAGCATCGAGATCAGCCCCGTCGGCAAGCCGCTTACTTTGGCCGTCTCCTCGTCGAACGTCATCTGATACAGCGGACGGCGCAGGAAAAAGAAGAACAGCGCCGCGGCCGCGGTGACGATCAGCATGAGCAGCAGCTGGGAGCGGTCGACGGCGACGACCGACCCGAACAGGTACGAGGTGAAGCTTTTGCTCATCGTCTTGTTCAAACTCATGAGCACGACTGCCGTCGAGAGGCCGCCGACCATGATGATCGCGATCGACATCTCGCTGTACGTCTTGTAGAAGCGGCGCACGTACTCCACCGCTACCGCTCCGATCGTCGCGGTCAGGAACCCGGAAAGCGTCGGGCTGAGGCCGAGGAAAGCGCCCGCCGCGACGCCTGCCAGCGAGACGTGGGAGAGCATGTCGGCCATGAGCGCCTGACGGCGCAGCATCAGATACACGCCGAGCACGGAGGCGACGACGGCGATCAGCGCGCCGGCGAAAAATGCCCGCTGCATAAAGTCGTAGTGCAGCATTTCCATCCTCCCTCCCCCTTTCGCTCGAGCTCGATGATCCGATCCAGGTAGGGGCGGCATTCCTCCAGGCCGTGGGTGACCATGACGATCGACATGCCGTGCGCGTCGACCATATGGCGCATCAGCTCGTAAAAGCCTTTGCGGCTCGCCTCGTCCATGCCCGTCGTCGGCTCGTCCATGACGAGCAGATCCGGCCGCTGGGCGAGCGCGCGCGCGATGCAGATGCGCTGCTTCTGACCGCCGGAGAGCTCGCCGATGCGCCGCTCCCGCAGCTGCCACATGCCGACCTGGCGCAGCGACTTCTCGGCCAGCTCGCGGTCTTCCTTGGTCACCCGCCTCAGCCAGGAGCCGCTGCTTAGGCAGCCGGACAGGACGAACTCCTGCACGTTGCTCGGAAAGCCGCCATTGAACGCGGCGATCTGCTGCGGCACGTAGCTGACCTTGAGCGGCCGGCCGTCCTCGCGCTTGCCGGCGAGGAACGTCTTGCCCTTCCACGGCTTGAGCAGCCCGAGCATCAGCTTCAGCAGCGTCGTCTTCGAGGCTCCGTTCGGCCCCGTGACGGCCGCGAACTCCCGGCTCCTCACCTCGATCGTCGCATTATGGAGGCTGGGCGCATCGTTGTAGCCGAACTCCACTTCTTTCAACGAAGCTAAGATCATCGCTTTCGTCTTCCTTTCTATCTTTCGGGCGTCTCCGTCTATCATCGTAATATTTACATCTCGAGACAAAAGAAATCGCTGCCTGTCCGCACGAACGAGGTCAGCGAAGAAAGTTGTAATGATTACACTTTAAGTATAGTACCAGCCGCGAAGCGGGCTGTCAACGCCTAGCGGCCTACTTCGCTCTGGCAGCCCTCGCAAAGGCCGTATACCTCGAAGCGATGGTTCATGATCTTGAAGTTGCCCGGCAGCCTCATCTCCTGCTCCATCGGGCAGTAGTCGAACGTGAGCGTCTTCTCGCAATTCGTGCAGATCAGATGATGGTGGTGATGATGATTGCAGGCCGCCTTGAACTTGAGCCCCGCGTCCATCGAGTAGAACTGCTCCAGCACGCCCATCTCGCTCATGAGGCGCAGATTGCGATATACGGTATCGAAGCTGACGCCCGGATAGTGGACCGTCATCGCCTCGTAGACGTCCTTCGGGGACAGATAGCCTTCGCAGCCGGCGAAAATTTCCGCCAGACGCCGCCGCTGCTCGGTGATGCGCCAGCCTCCGCGGGCCATCGCGTCGACGATCTCCTTGGCCGTGCCGCCGGCATGGGTATGCGCCATGATCCCGTCTCCCTCCCTTTACATTCCAGTCGATGGTCCTATTGTACCATAACCGGACGTGGACAAGGTAGCTCCGCCCGACCGCGCATGCCGACGACCGGCAGGCGGAATCCGCCTGCCGGTGTCCGGGACCTCAGCCGCTACGACTTGCCGCCGCGCCCCGCCAGATGGATCATGGAAACGACGAGGGCGAGCAATGCGATCAGCGTATCCGTACTCATGAAAACCGCCTCCTGAAGCGTAGGCTTCTGTCGGCCGGCTTCCTCTCCCATGAGCGGTGCGGAATCGGTTTCCCCGTACTAGGACTATGCGGGCGCGGCGCCGAGTATTCTCCTTTTCCTGCCAAAAAAGCTCTCCCACATCCCCAGCCGCGCACGTATAATAAGAACTACGCTCTCGCGAGCCGAGCGCGGCCTATCCGAACCTTCAAGGGGAGACCATCATGAACCTCTACTTGATCGTGCTGTCCTTGTTCATGTATCTCATCGCCTTTTTCACCGGCGTCAAGCGCACGCCATGGCTGCTGGCCGCCTTCGCGCCCGGCAGGATCCGCAACCGCGACAAGCTGTTCCGAACCGTCTCCCTCTATAATTTGATCGCTTGCGTCATCGTGTTTTTCGTCGGCGTCATCAACCTGCCGGAGCTGTCGTATCTGCTCGTGCTCATCGGCTGCGGCTACGTCGCGCTGCTGCTGTACTGCAACCGCAGCATGTAGGGTCCCGTCCTCCACCGCGCAAAAAAACAAGCCCTGGATGAAGCCATCCAGGGCTTGTCTTGCGTGAAGCGATGCGGCGGCCATGCGTCCGCCGCGCGTTGAATGCTCTTGCGCGGATCAGCCTTCGAGCAGAAGGGATTCCGGATCCTCCAGCAGCTCTTTGACCGTGACGAGGAAGCGGACCGCTTCGGCTCCGTCGACGATGCGGTGGTCGTAGGAGAGCGCGATGTACATCATCGGGCGGTTCTCCATCTCCGTGTCGCTGGTCGCGACCGGACGGATCTGGATCTTATGCATGCCGAGGATGCCGACTTGCGGTGCGTTGAGGATCGGCGTCGAGAGCAGCGAGCCGAAGACGCCGCCGTTCGTGATCGTGAACGTGCCGCCTTGCAGGTCCGACAGCGCCAGCGAGTTTTTGCGGGCTTTGCCGGCCAGCTCGGAGATCGACTTCTCGATGCCGGCGAAGCCGAGGCGGTCGGCGTCGCGCACGACCGGCACGACGAGGCCGTCCGGAGCGGCGACGGCGATGCCGATGTCATAGTATTTCTTGACGATCAGATCGTCGCCGTCGATTTCCGCGTTGAGGAGCGGGAATTTCTTGAGCGCGCCGACGACGGCCTTGGTGAAGAAGCTCATGAAGCCGAGGCCGATGTCGTTCTTCTCCTTGAACGCATCCTTGCGGCGCTTGCGCACGTCGAGGATCGCCGTCATGTCGACCTCGTTGAACGTCGTCAGCATCGCGGCCGTCTGCTGGGCTTCGACGAGGCGCTTGGCGATCGTCTGGCGGCGGCGCGACATTTTGGTGCGCTCGACCGGCTTGCCCGGCTGCTCCGTGAACGCCGGCTTCGCGGCCGGAGCCGGAGCGGCGGCCGGAGCCTTGGCCGCAGGAGCCGGAGCGGAGCCGTGGCTCGCCACGTCCTGGCTGTAGATGCGGCCGTTCGGGTCGGTTCCCTTCACCTGGTTGAGATCGATGCCGCGCTCGCGGGCCAGCTTGCGAGCCGACGGGGAAGCGATCGGCTCTCCCTCGGAGGATGCGCTCGCAGGAGCGGGAGCTGCCGCCGGCGCAGCGGCCGGAGCCGCTGGAGCCGCCGCCGGAGCGACCGGAGCTGCCGTCTGGACCGGCTGCGCCGGAGCGGCGGCTGCGCCGCCCTCTCCGATGACGCCGATCGACTCGCCGACGAGCACGGTATCGCCCTCGCCCTTCAGGATGCTCGAGAGCACGCCTGCGGATTCCGCGCTGATCTCCAGGTTGACTTTATCGGTTTCAAGCTCCAGCAGCAGGTCGCCTTGGCTTACGGCTTCCCCTTCCTTCTTGAGCCATTTGGTGATTGTCGCTTCCGAGATGGATTCGCCCAGATCGGGAACTTTGATGTCAGCCACTTGCTTCTACCTCCCAAGTAAAATCGTGTTCAGAGCTTTTTGCTGCAGCGAGAGCGAAAGGATGGACTGCTGCTCGGCGGCGTGCACTTCCTGATGGCCGCTAGCCGGGCTCGAGCGGTCCGGACGGCCGATGTAATGGACGGCCTTGCCTCCGGCCAACTCGCGGATGCGAGGCTCCATGAACGTCCAAGCGCCCATGTTCTTCGGCTCTTCCTGAACCCAGACGATCTCCTCCAGCTTGCTGTAGCGGGAGATGATTTCGGCGATCTCCTTGGCCGGGAACGGATACAGCTGCTCGACGCGCACGATGTGCAGCCAGCTCATGTCCTGGTCCTTGGCGGAATCCAGCGCTTCCTCGAGGTCGACGGCGACCTTGCCGGTGCAAAGGATCAGGCGGCGCACGGCGGACGCCTTCTTGCCGAGGCCTTGCTGCTCCAGCACGAGCTTGAACGAGCCGCTCGCCAGCTCCGAGCCCGGCGACAGGACGCGCGGGTTGCGGATGAGGCTTTTCGGCGACATGAGCACGAGCGGACGCGCGCCCTCATGCTCCGTCCAGGCAGCCTGGCGGCGCAGCAGGTGGAAGTATTGGGCGGCCGTGCTCAGGTTGGCGACGGTCCAGTTGTTCTCGGCGGACAGCTGCAGGAACCGCTCCAGACGGGCGCTGGAGTGCTCCGGTCCTTGGCCTTCGTAGCCGTGCGGCAGCAGCATCGCGAGGCTGGAGCGCTGCTTCCACTTCGTCCGTCCCGCGGAGATGAACTGGTCGAAGATGACCTGCGCCGCATTGGCGAAGTCGCCGTACTGCGCTTCCCAGATCGTGAACGTCTCCGGCGAGAAGACGTTGTAGCCGTACTCGAAGCCGAGCACCGCGCCTTCGGTCAGCGGGCTGTTGTACACCGCGAAGCTCGCCTTGGCTTGCGGGAAATGATGCATCGGCGAAAATTTCTCGCCGGTCTTGTGGTCGTTCAGCACGATATGGCGATGCGAGAACGTCGCGCGCTCGGCGTCCTGGCCGCTCATGCGGATCGGCTTGCCGTCGGCGAGGATCGTCGCCAGGGCGAGCGTCTCGGCGAGCGCCCAGTCGACCTTCTCGCCCTCGTCGAGCATCGAGCCGCGGCGCTGCAGGATGCGCTGCAGCTTCGGATAGACGGTGAAGCCATCCGGAACCTGCAGCAGCGCGGCGTTGATTTCCTTGAGGCGCTCGAGCGGCACCGCCGTCTCGGTCGTCTCCGGGGCGTCCGGAATCGAGCCTTCGTTCCGGCGCTTGCCGCTGGCCGCCTGCTCCTTCATGACGTCGTAAGCCTTTTGCAGCTCGGCTTGCGTGTCCTGGATCATCCGGTCGATGTCGGCGGCGCTCAAGGCGCCCTCGGCCTTCAGGCGCTCGGCATACAGCGTCGCGACCGTCTTGTGGGCGCGGACCTTTTCGTAGACGAGCGGCTGCGTGCCCTCCGGATCGTCCATCTCGTTATGGCCGTAGCGGCGGTAGCCGACGAGGTCGATCAGGAAATCCTTCTTGAACTTGTCGCGGTACTCGCAGGCGAGGCGGACGGCGGCGATGCAAGCCTCCGGATCGTCGGCGTTGACATGCACGATCGGAATCTCGTAGCCCTTGGCGAGGTCGCTCGCATAATGCGTCGAGCGGGAATCCTTGCTGTCGGTCGTGAAGCCGATGCGGTTGTTGGCGATGATATGGATCGAGCCGCCGTTCGTGAAGCCGTCGAGGCCGGTGAAGTTGAGCGTCTCGGCGACGATGCCCTCGCCCGGGAACGCCGCGTCGCCGTGCACCTGGATAGCGAGCGACTTGCTCGGATCGCGGCGCGGGAAGCCCGGCTGCGTGCGGTCCTCCTGCGCGGCGCGCGAGAAGCCCTCGACGACGGAGTTGACGTACTCCAGGTGACTCGGGTTGTTGGCGAGCAGGATGCGCGCTCCGGCGACGGAGCGGTCCGCGCCGAGGTGGTACTTCACGTCGCCCGCCCAGCCGGAGTTGATGCCGACGGAGCCTTCCGACGGCACGAGCTCCTTGTTCGGCGCATGATGGAACTCGGAGAAGATCTTCTCGTACGGCTTGCCCAAGACATGCGCAAGCACATTCAACCGGCCGCGATGCGCCATGCCCATCAGGATATGACTCGCCCCGTCCTGAACCGCTTGGCGGACGATCTCGTCGATAACCGGAATAAGCATGTCGACACCTTCTACGGAGAACCGTTTCTGGCCGACGAACGTGCGGTGAAGGTAAGACTCGAATTGTTCGACATGAAGCAGCAGATTGAGCAGGGACTTGCGTTCTTCAACGTTCAGGGAGGCGTTGGCAATGCCCGATTCAGCCTTCGCGCTGAGCCAGTCCCGTTCGGTTTCGTCGTGGACGTGGCTGAACTCGAAGCCGATGGATTGGGTATACGAATTGCGCAGCTTCTGGATCGCTTCCCAGCCGTTGGAGACGCCGGCCGGCGCATGATCCCAGAGGAGGGAGGCCGGGAATCGGCTCAGATCCGATTCGTTCAGCTCAAAAGTGGATGGCTCGAGCAAGCGTGTATCCGAGGATGCGCGCAAGCCGAGAGGATCGGTATTGGCGGCCAGATGGCCGTAGGTGCGGAT
This sequence comes from Paenibacillus sp. FSL W8-1187, assembly GCF_037965485.1. Classification (NCBI taxonomy): domain Bacteria; kingdom Bacillati; phylum Bacillota; class Bacilli; order Caryophanales; family Paenibacillaceae; genus Paenibacillus; species Paenibacillus sp. FSL W8-1187. Next base: position 2,636,541 of record NZ_CP150181.1, on the reverse strand, counting down.
GTTGCCCACCAGCTTTTCGGCGGCGACGAGCTTCTTGAGCAGCGTCGCGTCGACGGCGACCTGTCCGCCCGCGGCCGGGGCCGTGCGGGAAGGCTGGGCGCCGAGTTCGGCAGGAGGCGCTCCCAGTTCGGCGAAAAGCTCGCGGAAGGAAGCGTCGACCGATTCCGGGTCGCTGCTGAACTGTTCGTACTGTTCCTGGATGTAGCCCAGGTTAGGTCCGAAAAAGTCTTTCCATTGCCTTTTCGTGTTTGATTCGTCGGTCATTTGCCAACTACCTCCGTTAAGTGAAAAAGGTTGGTACGGATGATAACCAAGCGCTGCCGAACCTCCGTCATGCCCGTGAAAAAGCCGCCGGCAGAGTACCGGCGGCCTGACAACAACGAATCATTGAACAGGTTCGGCTTCGATTGTGCCTCTATTATAAAGAAAATAAAGCGCTTATTCAACGTTTCGCGACAACCTTTCCGAAATTGTGACGATTTCGTTCACAACCTTGAGCGAAGCCGGCCTCTTTGCGGCCGAACATCGCGGGCAAAAGTCCGTCCTCCAGCCGAACCAGGCGCCGAGCGCCCAGCCGGATGCCGGATCAGGAGCGGTACAAGCCGCTGCGGAAGCTGACGAGCTTGGCCTCGGTCATCTCCTCGGCGGCGTAGCGGACGCCTTCCCGGCCGCTGCCGCTGTCCTTGCGGCCTCCATACGGCATATGGTCGAGCCGGAACGTCGGCACGTCGTTGATCATCACGCCGCCGGCCTGCAGCTCGGCTGCCGCATGGAGCGCATGCTCCACGTCCTTGGTGAACACGCCGGCCTGCAGCCCGTAGCGGGATCGGTTGGCCGCGGCGACCGCCTCCTCCCATCGGCGGAACGGCGCGATCGCGGCGACCGGGCCGAACGCCTCCTCGCAGCTGAGCTCGGCGTCCTCCGGCACTCCGCGCAGCACCGCCGGCCGCATCAGGCTCCCCTCGAAGCTGCCGCCGCACAGCAGCTCCGCTCCGCGCGCCAGCGCCGCGTCCAGCCAGCCCTTCAGCCGCTCCGCCGCCTTGGCGCTGATGAGCGGCGTGATGTCGGTCTCCTCGGCCAGCGGATCGCCGGCGACCAGCGCCTTCGCGCGCTCGGCGAGCATGGCGGCGAACCGATCCGCCAGCTCCTCATGCACGAAGACGCGCTGCACCGAGATGCAGACTTGTCCATTATAGGCAAACGCTCCGGCCGCCGTCTCGTCGGCGATCCGGCCTAGCTCCTCCTCCGTGAAGCCGCGATCGATCAGCAGCGGCGAGTTGCTGCCCAGCTCCAGCGTCGTGCGGCGCAGCCCGGCCAGCTGGCGGATTTGGCGGCCGACCTCAGGGCTGCCCGTAAAGGAGACGAACGAGACGAGCGGATGCGAGGCGAGCGTCGGCCCGAGCTCGCGCCCGTCTCCGGGCACGATGTTCAGCAGCCCGGACGGAAGGCCGGCTTCCTCGAACAGCTCGGCCAGGAACAGCGCGGAGATCGGCGTCTGCTCCGCCGGCTTGAGCACGACCGCGTTGCCGGCGGCCAGCGCCGGCCCGACCTTATGGGCGACGAGGTTGAACGGGAAGTTGAACGGCGTGATCGCGCTGACGACGCCTACCGGCTCCCGCCGCACAGAGGCGGTCCGGCCTTCGCCGCGCGGAGCGGCGTCCATCGGCACGGTCTCGCCGGTCAGGCTGCGGGCCGCCTCCGCGGCAAACAGATACGTCTGCACCGTGCGCGCGATTTCGGCGCGGGCCGCTCGGATCGGCTTGGCCGCCTCGAGCGCGACGATCCGCGCCGCCTCCTCCGCCCGCCGCTCGAGCAGATCGGCCGCTTGATACAGAATGGAGCTGCGTCGATGCGCCGGCATGCCGCAATGCTCGCGGAACGCCCGATCCGCCGCTTCGACCGCGCGCGCGGCCTGCTCCGGCGACGCATAGCCGACGAGGGCCAGCTCCTCTCCCCCGTATGGCGCGAGCAGCGGCGCCTGCTTATGCCCGTCTTCCCACGTCCCGTCGATCCATAACCGCATCAGTTGCGACATTTCGTATCCCTCCATCTTCATATTGTGATAGAAGCCAAACAAAGTCTAATGAATTCGTGCTTTCATGCGCCAATTTTCAAAGCGCTTTGCTTGACATGATACAATTTGTATCATAAAGTTTGATTATAAGGCCTGCTCGTCAAGCCTTTCTTTGAACCGCCAAGGTTCAGTCTGATGTAAGGAGCCACCGACATGACCATGACCATGGGCGACCGTCTGCGCGAGCTGCGACTCAGCAAGAACCTGTCCCAGGAGGAGGTGTCCCGCCATATCGGCATCACCCGATCCGCGTACAGCCATTATGAGATCAACAACCGCCAGCCTGTCTACGAGACGTTGATGAAGCTGGCCGCCTTCTTTGAGGTCTCCCTGGATTATATGATCGGCGGCGACCAAAATCAAAGCGAGTCCCAGCAGTTGAACAAGGATACGCTGGATCTGATCCAGACGCTGAACCGGATGGAGCCCGACAAGCGGAAGCTCTATATCGATCAGATGCTGAAGCTGCTTCGCAAGGCCGAATCCGCCGGCTAGCGGCCTGCTCCGCCTGCCGGCGGCAGGCGCGGCCGGCCGCGCCTTTCCCCGTTTTTCCCCTCGTCCCGATCCGGCCCTCCTCCTGCCTCTTGCCGGGCGCCTCCCCGTCTGCGCGAATCGGCGGCTTTCCTTCACCCCGCCTTGCCCTCCGGCTCTCTCCTTCATTGCTTCGATCCATCGCTCCCGATATAATGAATGGACGATCGCATGACAGAAGGGACCGAGAATTCATCGATGTATACTGCTGACCAATGGAAAGATTACGAACTGATCGACACCGGCGACGGAGACAAGCTCGAGCGCTGGGGCGACGTGACGCTGCGCCGTCCCGACCCGCAGATCATCTGGCCGTTCCGCGGAGACCGCAAAGCCTGGACGTCCGCCGACGGCCATTACCATCGCAGCAGCGCCGGCGGCGGCAGCTGGGATTACCGCAAGGCGCTTCCCGAGCGCTGGACGATCCGCTACGGCGAGCTGAGCTTCCATATCAAGCCGACGAGCTTCAAGCATACCGGACTGTTCCCGGAGCAGGCCGTCAACTGGAGCTGGATGATGGACAAGATCCGCTCCGCAGGCAGGCCGATCCGCGTCCTCAACCTGTTCGCCTATACGGGCGGAGCGACCGTCGCCTGCGCCGCCGCCGGTGCGGAGGTGTGCCATGTGGACGCCGCCAAGGGCATGGTGCAGTGGGCCAAGGAGAACGCCGCGCTGTCCGGGCTGGCCGAGCGCCCCATCCGCTACATCACCGACGACGTGTTCAAATTCGTGCAGCGCGAGCAGCGCCGCGGCAGCAAGTACGACGCGATCATCATGGATCCGCCGTCCTACGGACGCGGCCCCGGCGGCGAGATGTGGAAGCTCGAATCGAGCCTTTTCCCGTTCCTCGAGTCGTGCATGGACATCCTGAGCGAGAAGCCGCTTTTCCTGCTCCTCAACTCCTATACGACGGGACTGTCGCCGCAGGTGCTGCACAACCTGCTGGAGATGACCGCCCGCAAGCGCTTCGGCGGCTCCATCCACTGCGGCGAGATCGGCCTGCCGATCACCGCCTCCGGCCTGACGCTGCCATGCGGCATCCTCGGCCGCTGGGAGGCGTGATCCGGTGAGCGCCAGCCCCGGCAGCGCGTCCGACATCCCGATCCTCTACGAGGACAACCATCTGCTCGTCGTCGTCAAGCCGCCCGGCGTGCCCTCGCAGGAGGACGAGAGCGGCGATCCGGACATGCTGACGCTGCTCAAGGCCGATCTCAAGCGCCGCTACGACAAGCCGGGCAACGTGTTTCTCGGCCTCGTGCATCGGCTCGACCGACCCGTCGGCGGCGTCATGCTGTTCGCCAAGACGTCCAAGGCGGCGAGCCGGCTGTCCGACGCCGTCCGCACGCGCGCGTTCCGCAAGACGTACCTCGCCGTCCTCACGGCCAAGCCGCAGACGGACTCGGGCAGCCTTCGCCACTACCTGCAAAAGGACGCCGCCCGCAACGTCGTGACGGCTTACGCCAAGCCGACCGGCGACGCCAAGGAAGCTCGCCTCGACTACCGGACCTGGCCCGGAGCGGACGGCGCGCCGCTGGCGGCGGTGCGACTCCACACCGGACGTCCCCATCAGATCCGCGCGCAGTTCGCCGCGATCGGCTGCCCGCTGGCCGGCGACCGCAAGTACGGCCCATCCGGCCGCGGCGCTCCAGCACGCGGCGGACACGGCGACATCGCGCTCTGGTCGGCGGCCGCCGGCATCGCCCATCCGGTGACCAAGGAGTGGATGGAGTTCCGCTCGCTTCCGCCGCGCGCCTTCCCTTGGACGGCTTGGACGGAGCAGCAGCTGGAGCAGGCGGCCTCCGCCGTCCAGCACGCTTCCGACTGAAGGCGGGCCGAGACGGATCGTCTGGCAGGAAAAGCAGGCGGCTTTGCCGCAAGAGAGCCGAGGGCCGAACAGCCGGAATCAGCAAACAAGGGCCGAGCCGGCTTCCCTGCGAGGGGAAGCCGGCTCGGCCCTTTGTGCGGCGCGGCTGAAAGGAAATGCGGCGCGGACGGCCTTGGCGGTCCGCCCTTGACCTGCCGCCGGGACACGCCCGGCATGGAAGCGGCTAGCCCGCGTTGGCGACCTTGCCGAGCAGGTAGACGAGCAGCTGCTGGTTATGGGACGAGATGCGGTCGAGCGCCCCCTTGAGGAACTCCTCGCGAATCTCCACTCCCCGCTTCACCTCGTGCTCGCCGTGGCTCGTCATCTGCACCCAGACGATGCGCCGGTCGGAGGAGTCGCGGCTGCGCTCGATCAAGCCGCCCTTCTCCATCCGGTCAAGCAGCGTCGTGATCGCCGCCGGCGTCGTCTGCAGATGCTGAAGCAGCTCCGACGGCTTCATCGGCTGATGCTTCTGCAGCAGCTCCAGCACGTTCAGCTGTCCTTCGGTCAGCTGAGGAAGCAGCTGCTCCTCCAAATGGTTCTTCCATTCCTTCGAGATCTTGATCCACAGCCTGGCGAAATCCTCGGTTATCAACGCGAACACCTGCTTTCTGAATGGATAGGTCCGACGAGGACAAGTCTGTCCTCTGCTAATTCCTGATTATACCATCTGACTTTGTCGAAAGAAAGGTTAATCGGATTAATAATTCTAGACCTTAATCGATCTCTTTCCGAACCTTTAGACATAGGTTGACATAGGATGCAAGACATGAAGGCGACAGAAGGCGAAAGGGTGATCATCATGGAAGGGCATAAGGAAGCGGTCATCCGCAAAATCCGTGCCTACGGCATCATCAAGGACCCCGAGCTGCTGGAGCGGCCCGACGAGCCGGTTCCGCTCTGGGTGCTGCTGGAAGCGCTCTTGCACGTGATCGACCGACTAGAGCCTTCCGACGACCGGCCGTACGACTGACAGGCTCTGCGAGGGGCCTCTTTTTTTCGTTAAAGCATTGAACCTTTACGGGCATGCTTGGTATAATCATTACATTTATTCCGTTAGATAGAGAGGGTTGAATTTCGATGACACAAAAGCTCAGAACCGGCATCGTAGGCGGAACCGGCATGGTCGGACAGCGCTTCGTCGCCTTGCTGGACCATCACCCTTGGTTCGAAGTGACGGCGATCGCGGCCAGCGCGAGCTCCGCCGGCAAATCGTATGAAGAAGCGGTGCGCGGCCGCTGGAAGCTGGACACGCCGATGCCCGAAGCCGTCAAGGCGATCCAGGTGCAGGACGCGTCCAAGGTCGAGGAGGTCGCAGCCGAGCTCGACGTGATCTTCTGCGCGGTCGACATGAAAAAGCAGGAGATCCAAGCGCTCGAAGAGGCTTACGCCAAAGCCGGCGTCGCCGTCATCTCCAACAACTCCGCCCATCGCTGGACCGCCGACGTCCCGATGGTCATTCCCGAAATCAACCCGGAGCATCTGGAGGTCATCGCCTCCCAGCGCGAGCGCCTCGGCACCGAGACCGGCTTCATCGCCGTCAAGCCGAACTGCTCCATCCAGAGCTACGTTCCGATGCTGACCGCGCTCAAGGAGTTCGGACCGAAGCAAGTCGTCGCGAGCACCTATCAGGCGATCTCCGGCGCGGGCAAAACGTTCGCCGACTGGCCGGAGATGATCGACAACGTCATCCCGTATATCGGCGGAGAGGAAGAGAAGAGCGAGCAGGAGCCGCTGCGCATCTGGGGCAAGGTCGAGGACGGCGCGATCGTCAAGGCTTCCGAGCCGGCGATCACGACCCAGTGCATCCGCGTCCCGGTCGCGGACGGCCATCTGGCGACGGTGTTCGTGAACTTCGAGACCAAGCCGAGCAAGCAGGACATCCTCGACCGCTGGGCCGCCTTCGCGGGCCGTCCGCAGGAGCTGGAGCTGCCTAGCGCGCCGAAGCAGTTCATCACCTACTTCGAGGAAGACAACCGCCCGCAGACGGGCTTGGACCGGGGCATCGAGAACGGCATGGGCATCAGCGCCGGACGGCTGCGCGAGGACTCGCTGTACGACTTCAAATTCGTCGGCCTCTCGCACAACACGCTCCGCGGCGCCGCGGGCGGCGCCGTGCTGATCGCCGAGCTGCTCAAGGCCGAGGGCTATATCGTCGCCCGCTGAGCACAGCGGACCGATCGAGAGCCGGCAGCAAGCAAAAGGGACGAAGCGGAGAAAATCTCCGCTTCGTCCCTTTTTTCGATGAATGGCCGTTCGGCAGCCGAACGTGAACCGGTCATCTGTCCATCTCTGCCCGGCTGCCGCCGCCGGATCAGCCTTCCTGGCTGATTTCCGGCCGCTGGAACAGCTGCATGACAGCGTCGTTCTTCTCGACCTGGACCATCGCCCGGCCGACCGACTTGCGGTCGTCGAGCGGCGTCTTCTCGCTCTGGAAGCGCTGCTCGCCGCCTCCGGCGAGCAGCGCGCTCAGCTCGCGCGGCTCCTTGCAGTACGAGGCGCCGACGAGCGCCGCGCCGTTCGGCTTGACCCGCTTGCCTTCCTTGAACTCGAACGTGATGACGCCCTTGCCGCCGCGGCCCTGGACCGGGTAGTCGGCGAGCAGGCTGCGCTTGGCGTAGCCGAGGTCGCTGATGACGAGCACTTCGCCCTCGTCGTCCGGACCGGCCTCCAGCGCGGCGGCAAGCTCGTCGCCTTCCTTGAGCTGGATGCCGCGCACGCCGCCGGCGACGCGTCCCATCAAGCTCACCTCGGCAGCCGGGAAGCGGATCGCCGCTCCCGCCCGCGAGACGAGCACGAGATGGCGGTCGCCTGCCGACTGCAGCACCTGGACGACCTCGTCTCCGTCCGCCAGCTTGACGGCCGCGATGGCGGTCGAGCGGTTCGTCGCATAGTCCTTGAGCTCGGTCCGCTTGACCTGCCCGCGCTTCGTGAAGAAGAACAGCGATTGGCCCGGCTGCTGGATGTCCTTGACCGGCAGCACCGCGACGATGCCGTCATCTTTTGGAATCGGGATGACGTTGACGATCGCCGTGCCGGCGTCCTTCCACTTGAAGTCCGGAATCTGATACACCGGCAGCAGGTAGTAGCTGCCCTTGCGCGTGAAGACGAGCAGGCTGTCGATCGTATTGCACTCCAGCACATGGCGGAGCGCGTCGCCTTCCTTGAGGCCGGACGCGTCCAGCTCTCCCCCGCTGCGGGCGAAGCTGAGACGGCTCGTCCGCTTGACGTAGCCGTCGCGGCTGATCGTCACGAGCACGTCCTCGGCGCTCACCATCACCTCGAGGCCGACCTTCAGCTCCTCGACCTGGCCGCGGATTTCCGAGCGGCGGTCGATGCCGTACTTCTCGCGGATCTCCAGCAGCTCCTCCTGAATGACCTTGAGCAGCTTCTTTTCGCTGTCGAGGATCGAGCGCAAATAGTGGACGCGCTTGGCGATCTCGCGCAGCTCCTTTTCCAGCGAGGTGATCTCGAGGTTGGTCAGGCGGTACAGCTGGAGCGTCAGGATCGCATCGGCCTGCCGCTCGCTGAAGCCGAACTTGGCGACGAGGTTGTCCTGCGCGTCGGCGCGGTTTTTCGACGCCTTGATCGCCGCGATGACGTCGTCGAGGATGTTCAGCGCCTTGACGAGTCCTTCGAGCACATGCGCGCGGTCCTCGGCCTTCTCCAGCTCATAGCGCGTGCGGAACGTGACGACTTCCTTCTGATGGTCGATGTACGCCGCCAGCATCTCCTTGACGCCGAGCTGGCGGGGAGCCTTGTTGACGATCGCGACCATGTTGAAGTTGTACGTCACCTGCAGGTCGGTCTTTTTGAGCAGATAGGCCAGGATGCCGTCGGCATCCGCGTCCTTCTTGAGCTCGACGACGATGCGCAGGCCGTCGCGCCCGCTCTCGTCGCGCACCTCGGCGATGCCGTCGACCTTCTTCTCGAGACGGATGTTCTCCATCGCCGTGACGAGGCGCGACTTGACGACCTGGTACGGAATTTCCGTCACGACGATCATCTTCTTGCCGCCGCGCAGCTCCTCTACGGCCGTTTTCGACCGCAGGTGGATGCGTCCCTTGCCGGTCGAGTAGGCGTCGCGGATGCCCTCCTCGCCCATGATGATGCCTCCGGTCGGGAAGTCCGGACCTTTGAGGATGCCCATCAGCGCCTCGAGCGGCATGCTGCCGTCGTTCATGAGCGCGATGCAGGCGTCGATCACCTCGCGCAGGTTATGCGGCGGGATCTCGGTGGCGAAGCCCGACGAGATCCCGCTGACGCCGTTGACGAGCAGGTTCGGGTAGCGGGCCGGCAGCACGACCGGCTCCTTGGTGCTGTTGTCGAAATTGTCCTTGAACAGCACGGTGCGCTTCTCGATGTCGCGCAGCAGCTCCATCGCGATCGGCGACAGCCTCGCCTCCGTATAGCGCATCGCCGCCGCCGGATCGTCGTCGAGCGAGCCCCAGTTGCCGTGGCCGTCGATGAGCGTATGGCCCATCTTCCATGGCTGCGCCATCCGCACCATGCCCTCGTAGATCGAGGAGTCGCCATGCGGATGGTAGTTGCCCATCACGTCGCCGACCGTCTTGGCCGACTTGCGGTACGGCTTGTCCGGCGTATTGCCGGCGTCGTACATCGCGTACAGGATCCGCCGCTGCACCGGCTTCAGGCCGTCGCGCACATCGGGGATGGCGCGGTCCTGGATGATATATTTGGAGTAGCGTCCAAATCGGTCGCCGACGACCTCCTCGAGGAATGCCGGCAGAAATTGCTCGCTTGCGCTCATGAGCCCGTCCCCCTATTCCTCGTATTCGGTGAAGTCGACATTGTCGATGATCCAGCGCTTGCGCGGATCGACCTTGTCGCCCATGAGCGTCGATACCCGCCGCTCCGCCTTGGCCGCATCGTCGATCTGCACCCGCAGGAGCGTTCGGGACTCGGGATTCATCGTCGTTTCCCAGAGCTGGTCCGGGTTCATCTCGCCGAGGCCCTTGTAGCGCTGCAGCTCGAAGCCCTTGCCCATCTCCTTGCCGTAGTTCTGCAGCTGCTCATCGGTCCAGGCGTAGCGCACCGTCTGCAGCTTGCCCGTCTTGCGGGACATCTTGTAGAGCGGCGGCTGCGCGATGTAGATCCTTCCCGAGTCGATGAGCGGCTTCATGTACCGGTAGAAGAACGTCAGCAGCAGCACCTGGATGTGCGCGCCGTCCGTATCCGCGTCGGTCATGATGATGATCTTGCTGTAGTTGCACTCGTCCGCCTCGAACTCCGGCCCGACGCCCGCGCCGATCGCGGCGATGATCGCCTTGTACTCGTCGTTCTTGAGGATGTCGCCCAGCCGCGCCTTCTCCGGATTCATCGGCTTTCCCTTCAGCGGCAGGATCGCCTGATACTTGGAGTCGCGGCCTTGCTTGGCGGAGCCGCCGGCAGAGTCGCCCTCGACGATGAACAGCTCGTTGCGCGAGGCGTCCTTGGACTGCGCCGGCGTCAGCTTGCCGCCGAGGTTGGACGACTCGCTGCGCTTCTTTCCGCTGCGGATCTCCTCGCGCGCCTTGCGCGCGGCCTCGCGCGCCCGGGACGCCTGGATCGCCTTTTTGAGCAGCATCTGGCCGACCTGCGGATTCTCCTCCAGGAACACGGCCATCTTGTCCGCGACGACGGCGTCGACGGCGCTGCGGGCGGAGCTGCTGCCGAGCTGGTCCTTCGTCTGCCCGACGAACTCGACCTCCGCCATCTTGATGTTGATGACGCACATCATGCCTTCGCGCAGGTCTCCGCCTTCAAGGTTCTTTTCCTTTTCCTTGAGCAGGCCGGCGCGCCGGGCATAATCGTTGAGCACCCGCGTGTAGGCTGTCTTGAAGCCGGTCTCATGCGTGCCGCCGCCCCGCGTCGGGATCGAGTTGACGAAGCTCACGATCGTCTCCGTATAGCCGTCGTTGTACTGCAGGGCGACCTCGACCTCGATGTCGTCCTTGTCCGCCGCGAAGCGGACCGCCTCATGCAGCACCGACTTCTCCTCGTTGAGGAACTCGACGAACTGCTTCGCTCCGCCCTCGTAGTGGAAGACGTTCTCATGCCCGCTGCGGTCGTCGCGGATCGTCACCTTGAGCCCGGAGTTCAGGAAGGCGATCTCCTGCAGCCGGTCGCTCAGCGTATCGAAGCTCAGCGAGGTGTTGCCGTGAAAGACGCGCGCATCCGGCTTGAACGTCACCTTGGTGCCGGTCTGGCGCGTATTGCCGACGATCTCGAGGCCGGTCGTCGGCTCGCCGACATGCTCCTTGCCCTGGCTGTCGACCCAGTATTCGAACCTCTGCTTATGTATCTTGCCCTCGCGGAAAATCTCCACCTCGAGCCATTCCGACAGCGCGTTCGTCACCGAAGCGCCGACGCCGTGCAGCCCGCCTGACTTCTTGTAGCCTCCGCCGCCGAACTTGCCCCCCGCGTGCAGGATCGTGAATACGACCTGCGGCGTCGGGATGCCGCTTTTGTGCATGCCGGTCGGGATGCCCCGCCCGTTGTCGTGTACGGTCACCGATCCGTTTTTGTGCAGCGTGACGGCGATCTCCGTGCAGAACTTGGCCAGATGCTCGTCCACGGCGTTGTCGACGATTTCCCACACGAGATGGTGCAGGCCCGAGCTCGTCGTGCTGCCGATGTACATGCCGGGGCGCTTGCGCACCGCGGTCAGGCCCTCGAGAATCTGGATATCGTCCGCCTCGTAGGAAGGGCCCTTCGCCGTATTTGCCGATTCGGTTGCGTAAAGGTCCAGTTGTTCGGCCATACGCGTCCCCCTTTTCTGTTCCTTGCTGTCCGTGCGAATAACTCACGCTATTTTAATTCAAGATGTCCTGTTTCGTAAAGACGCCATACGAGACGACGAGCGCCGCAGCGGCCCAGATGCCAAGCACGGCCAGGGAAAATCCGATGTCCATGCCCGCGATCGGCGGCGGCGTGCCTTCGAGATAGTCGGTCAGGTCGATGTTCACGGAGAAGATGTATTTGGCGGCCTCCCAGGAGGAAGCCATGCCGGCCAGGATGCTGCCGGAGATGACCGCCGCCATCATCGTGACGATGCTCGCCGCCGTGCTGCGCACGAGCACCGACACCATCGTCGACAGGATGGCGATCGTCATGCAGCTGATCCAGATGAGGCCGCTCTGCATGAGCATGTACGCCCATTGCGGCACGGCATGCACGCCGGTCGCGTCGATCGCGGAGCCGTCGATGACAAAGCCGGTGAACACCGGCATCGTCCATCCCCCGTAGCCGAAGAGGAGGCCGGATATGAGATAGCATACCGCGCCGGTCGCGAGGATAGCCAGCGAAACGTAGAGCGTCAAGGCGATCAGCTTGCTCGTCAGGATTTTCCAGCGCCGCACCGGACGGGTCAGCAGCATCTTGATCGTGCCCCCGGTGCGCTCTCCCGATACGAGATCGGACGAAAGCGCGAGGATGAGCAGCGGGAAAAACATCGAGACGGAGCTCGCCATGAACTGACGGGTGAACGTAGCCGCGTCCGGGCTGTTCGGATTGATGTCATGATCCAGGTAATATTGCAGCTGCTGCACTTTGATGCGGTCGTACTTTTTCCACTCCTCCGGCATGCGGTCGCTCGCCAGCGTGTTCTGCAGGTCGGTGATCTGCTGCTGGATCTGGTTGCGCCAGTCCTTGAAGTTGGCGGCGTTCGTCTGGGACACCCGGAGCTGGGCGTAGGTGAACAGCGGCACGAGCACCAGCAGGATTAGAAGGATAACATAGAACCGCTTCTTTTTCCAAATTTTCAGCGTCTCGTTCTGAACGAGCGGAAGCATCCCCTTCACTCGGCCTCCACCTCCGTCAGCCTCAGGAAAAGCTCCTCGAGCGTCGGCGCGACGCGCTGCACCGCTTCGATGCCGATGCCCCGCCGCACGAGCAGCTCCACGACATCCGGCAGCGCTTCTTCATCCACGCTCGTCACGATCGCTCCGGGCAGATGAGCGAGCGCGCCCTCGTCCAGCCGATGCTCGCCGTCGCCGAACAGCTGGACGGACGGCTGGTCCGCGAGCAGCGCCCGCGCCTCCTCCTGGCGGTCGGTCTGCCACAGCACGAAGCTGGACGCCTGGCCGACAAGCTCGTCCACCCGGCCGACCGCCAGCACCCGGCCTTCGTTGATGATCGCGACGCGGTCGCACATGAGCTGGATTTCGCTCAGCAGGTGGCTGGAGATGAACAGGCTCAGCCCGGTTGCCGACAGCATGCGGATGAATTCGCGCAGCTCCTTGATGCCCTTCGGATCGAGCCCGTTCGTCGGCTCGTCGAGGATGAGCAGCTTCGGCCGTCCGAGCAGCGCCTGCGCGATGCCGAGCCGCTGCCTCATGCCGAGCGAGTAGTCGCGGACCTTGTCATGGATGCGCTCGTCCAGGCGCACGATCGAGACGACCTCGCGGATGCGGTCCTCCCCGATGCCCGGCTGCATGCGCGCGAACTGCTCGAGGTTTTCCCAGCCGGTAAGGTAAGGGTACATTTCCGGATTCTCGACGATGCAGCCGACCTCGGCCAGCGCCTTCTCCGGATCGCGGGCGAGATGATGTCCGCCGATGAGGATCTCGCCCTCGGTCGGCTTGATCAGATCGACCAGCATCCGGATCGTCGTCGTCTTGCCCGAGCCGTTCGGCCCGAGGAAGCCGAAGATCTCGCCGGGATGCACTTGGAACCCGACCTCGTGGATGATCCATTTCCGGCGGATTCTTTTTTTCAGGCCGCGCACGTCCAGCACGGGCTCGCCGGCGGCGACGCCCGCCTTCGAAGCGGCATCCTGCGCAGCCGCGGACGGCCTGGACTTTGGCCGTCGGCGAACGGGGTAATCAATCGTCATGCAGGTCCTCTCCTTTTGTCTCTAGCTCGTCTGCCAAGACAGCGGCGACGCGTCCGTCAGGTCAGCGCCTGCACGATGCGCTGCGCGATGCGGACGTAGCCGTCCTGATTCGGGTGGAAATGATCGGACGCCATGTAGGCGGCCGAGCGCTGCTCGAACAGATCCATGACGGGAACGAGCACCGCATGCTCGTCCTTGGCCAGGATGCGGTACGCCTCGTCGTTCCAGCGCTGGACGGCCGCGCTGCCGTCGCGCAGCTCCGCGATGTCGTAGAACGGATTGTACAGCCCGGCGTAGACGAGCGTCGCCTCCGGGTTGATCGCGCGGATCCGCTCGACGATGCTTTTGAGCGACGCGGCCGCGGCCGGAATCTGCGCCTCGATCTCGTCGAGCGGAATGTCGCTCGAGCTCCCGTTCTCTCTCGCTTCGAGGACAGGACGGAACAAGTCGTTGCCGCCGATCGTCAGCAGGATCAGGTTCGCCTGGCGAATCGGGTTGTCGAGGCCCCGGTCCTCGGCGAGCATCTTGTCGAGCTCCGCCGCCGTCAAGCCGCTGATCGCCAGATTGTTGATCTGCTGCACCGGCTTGCCGGTCGCAGCCTTCAGCTGCTCCAGCACCGGCTTCACATAGCCGCGGCCGCTGTTGTCCCCGACTCCTTTGGTCAAGGAATCGCCGAGCGCCGTCACGAGGATCTCGTCCGCCTGCTGGTATTGTCCGCCGGCCTGAGCCTCCTCCGGAGCCTGGCGCGCCGCCTGCTGCACGGAAGGCGTGACGATCAGCATGTCGCGCATGGCGAAGGCGAATCCTCCTGCGAGGAGCAGCGTCGAGGCGAGGGACGCCGTGCCTACGACCCGCCATAATGTGCCGGATGACTTCATCTTATTTCGGCTCCCCTTGCTCGGAATTTGAATTGTGAACATTTGGTATAGCATCATCTACTAAAAATAAGGCTTGCGACAAGTTTTTGCAAATCATGCGGGACGAAAGGACTAGGGCGCGCTCGTCCCCCGCACCGCAAAGCTGCCCGCCGGCGTTCGCGCCCGCTTCTGCCGCCCGATTTTTTTGGACTGCAGCGTCCCGAGCGGACGGCAGCGTCAGACGGAAAGGAGGCGAAAGCGCATAGGTCCATGAAAAAAGCAGGCCTCGTCGGCCTGCTCTTCCTATCCGTCATATCTGATCGTCAAGCACTCCGCTGCCTGGCGAGCCGCGTCGCGCGCGCTCTCGGCATCCGTCCCCGACGCAAGGGCGACGGCCATGCGGCGTCCCTTGCGCGTCTCCGGCTTGCCGAATACGCGCACCTGCGCGCTCGGCACCGCGAGCGCCTGCTCCAGCCCTTCGACCGCGAACGAGCGGCTGTCGCGCGTCGCCTTGAGCGTGCGGCTCGCGCCCGGCGACAGCAGCCGCACGCCAGGGATCGGCAGGCCGAGGATCGCGCGCACGTGGAGCGCGAACTCCGACAGATCCTGCGTCGCCATCGTCACCATCCCCGTATCATGCGGCCGCGGCGACACCTCGCTGAACAGGACGCCGTCCTCGGTCAGGAACAGCTCGACACCGTACAAGCCCCAGCCGCCAAGCGCTTCGGTAATCGCCAGCGCGATCCGTTCGGCCTCGCGCAGCTGCGCCTCGCTCATCGCATGCGGCTGCCACGACTCGATATAGTCGCCGTCCTGCTGCACATGTCCGATCGGCGCGCAGAACGCCGTGCCCGAGACGGAGCGGACCGTCAGCAGCGTGATCTCGGATTCGAAGCGGACGAAGCCTTCGACGATGACGCGCTTCTTTTTGGCGCGGCCGCCCTCCATCGCATAGTTCCAGCAGCTCTCGATCTCCGCCTCGGAGCGGCAGACGCTCTGGCCCTTGCCCGAGGAGCTCATGATCGGCTTGATGACGCACGGCAGTCCGAGCTCCAGCACGGCCGCCCTCATCTCCTCGAGCGAGTCCGCGAAGCGGTAGGAGGCGGTCGGCAGGCGCAGCGTCTCCGCCGCCAGGCGCCGGATGCCTTCGCGGTCCATCGTCAGCCGCGCGGCTCGCGCCGTCGGCACGACCTTGTAGCCCTCCTGCTCCAGCTCGACGAGCGTGCCGGTGGCGATCGCCTCGATCTCCGGCACGATCAGATCCGGCTTCTCCCGCAGGATCAGCTCCCGCAGCCGCTCCGGGTCGAGCATGTCGACCACATGCGAGCGATGCGCCACCTGCATCGCGGGCGCGTCCGCATAGCGGTCGACGGCGACCGTCTCCACGCCGAGCCGCTGCGCCTCGATGACCACTTCCTTGCCCAGCTCTCCAGAGCCCAGCAGCAGCATCTTGCGCGCCCCTTGGGTCAGCGGCGGTCCATACGACATTTCAGTTCCCCCTGTTCCAATTTCCGGTACATGATCCCTATCATTTTGGACGCTCTCTATCGAAAAATCAAGCGAACAGAGTCGTTTTCCTTGACAGCTATATTCCACTGAACGTATATTTTAGGCATGAAATCGATCCTTCACGCGCTGGCCGAGCCGAATCGGCTGCGGATCGTCGAGCTGCTCCGCTCCGGTCCGCTCACAGTCGGAGAAATCGCCGAACGGCTGTCCTTCAACCAGCCGCAGACGTCCAAGCATCTCAAGGTGCTGAGCGAGGCCGGCGTGCTGCTTGTCGAAGCCTCGGCCAACCGCCGCATCTACCGGCTCTCGCCAAAACCGTTCCAGGAGCTGGAGGCATGGGCTTCCTCCTTCCGCCGCGACTGGGAGGAGCGCATGGACCGCCTGGACGGGTACCTGCAGCGGCTGCAGCAGGACGGCACGGAGCGCTGACGGCGCAAGGCTCGGCCTTGCGGCCCGAGCCTCGCTTGCGCGGCCGCTGCAGACAGACTTTCAGGCCGCCCGCAGAAGGCCCCTTCCGCAAAAAAAAGCTGACCCGCATGTCCGGACTTGGACAGGCGGAGTCAGCTTTTTTGGAGCCGGCCTTGGCTTGCCGGCAAGCGTCAGGCGCTGAGGAAGCGGTACTGCGCCTCGATGAGGCCGTAGTACGTGCCGCCATGCCGCATGAGCTCGTCATGGCTGCCCTGCTCGACGATGCGGCCGTGGTCGAGCACGACGATGTTGTCGCAGTGGCGGATCGTCGACAGGCGATGCGCGATGATGAACGACGTGCGTCCGGCCAGCAGCGTCTTGAGCGCCTCCTGGATCTTGAGCTCCGTCTCGGTGTCGATGCTCGCCGTCGCCTCGTCGAGGATGAGGATCGCCGGATCCGCGAGCAGCGCGCGGGCGAAGCTCAGCAGCTGCCGCTGTCCCATCGACAGGACGTTGCCGCGCTCCTGCACCTCGGTGTCGTAGCCGTCGGGCAGCGTGACGATGAACTCATGCGCGTTGACCGCGCGGGCGGCCATCTCGACCTCCTCGTCCGTCGCGTTCAGACGCCCGAAGCGGATGTTGTCGCGGATCGTGCCGGAGAAGATGAACGTATCCTGCAGCACGATGCCGACCTGCGAGCGCAGGCTGTCGATCGTCACGTCGCGGATGTCCTGGCCGTCGATGCGGACCGCTCCCTCTACGGGATCGTAGAACCGGCAGAGCAGGTTGATGATCGTGCTCTTGCCGGAGCCGGTATGGCCGACGAGCGCCACCGACTGGCCGGCCTTCACCTCGAGCGAGATGCCCTTGAGGGCGGGACGGTTCTTCTCGTACTCGAAGACGATGCTGTCGAACGACACGTCGCCCTTGATGCCGGTCAGCATGCGCGCGCGGCCGCTTTCCTTAACGGTCGGCTCCTCGTCGATGAACTCGAAGATCCGCTCCGAGCTGGCCATCGCGACGAGCAGCTGGTTGTACATCTGGCCGAGCCGGTTGATCGGATCCCAGAAGTTGCCGATGTAGTTGGCGAAGCCGACGAGCAGGCCGACGGTGATGACGTTCGTCTGGAGCAGATGCGAGCCGTACCAGAACAGGATGAGCGTGCCGATCGCCGCCGTCACCTCGATGATCGGGCCGAACGTCTGGTTGAGCACCGAGGCGCGGTCCCAGCTTTTTTTGTTGATCGTGTTCATATGGTCGAAGAACTTGTAGTTCTCCTTCTCCTGCACGTACGCCTGCGTCACCTTCATCCCCTGGATCGCCTCGTTGAGATGGGAGTTGATGCGCGACTGCTTGATGCGCACGTCCTGCCAGGCGAAGCGGATGCGCTTGCGGAGAGCGCCGGAGACGATGAACATGAGCGGCACCGTCACCATGACGGCGATCCCGAGCTGGAAGTTCCAGATGAGCAGGATCGCGGCGATGCCGACGAGCTGGATGCAGTCCATGAGCAGGTTGACGACGCCGTTCGTGAACAGGTCCTGCAGCGAGTTGACGTCATTGGTGACGCGCACGAGCACGGAGCCCGCCGGCCGCTTGTCGAAGAAGCGGAAGCTGAGCTTCTGGATATGCTCGAACAGCTGCTGCCGCAGGTCGTAGATGACCTTTTGGCCGATGATGTTCGTGTACTTGATGCGGATCGTGTTGGCGGCCCACTGGATGACGTACAGGCCGAGCATGATGCCGCCGTAGGCGAGCAGCAGGCTCTTGTCGCCGCCGTCCTTGTCGATCGCCTCGTCGATCGCGAGGATGATGACGGCCGGCGCGGCGAGCCGCGTCAGCGTGCCGAGCAGCATCATGAGCACCATCGGCACGAGCTGCTTGCGGTAAGGCTTCATATAGGAAAGCAGGCGCAGGACCTGCTTCCAGTTGAACGGCTTCTCGATGACCTCGTCATCGGTATACTTGAAGCGCTGGCGCTGAGCCTGCGCCGCCTCCTGCATGGAGGCGTCCAGGCCGGATGCGGGCGCGGCCGGCCCTTTTGCGCTGCTAGCCATCAGGCGGTCCCTCCTTTGCCCAGCGCGGGCTCGTCGTCCTGCTGCGGACGGTCGGCGTACTGGATGTTGTAGACTTCGCGGTACGGTCCGCTCTGGCGGACGAGCGCCGCATGCTTGCCGCGCTGCACGATGCGGCCCTTGTCGAGCACGAGAATCTCGTCGGCGTCCTTGAGCGAGCTGATCCGGTGGGCGATGATGAACGTCGTCCGTCCCTTCATCAGCTCCTTGAAGCCGGCCTGGATCTCATGCTCCGTCTCCATGTCGACCGCGCTCGTCGCGTCGTCGAGCACGAGGATATGCGGATTGCGGATCAAGGCGCGGGCGATCGCGATGCGCTGCTTCTGGCCGCCGGAGAGGCCCATGCCGCGCTCGCCGACGAGCGTGTCGTAGCCGAGCGGCAGCTCCATGATGAAGTCATGCGCCTTGGCCAGCTTGGCCGCGCGCTCGATCTGCTCCATCGTCGCGTCCTTGTCGGCGTAGGCGATGTTGTCGCGGATCGAGGCGGAGAACAGGAACGTCTCCTGGAACACGGTCGCGATCTGGCTGCGCAGGCTCTGGACGTCGAGCTGGCGGATGTCGAGGCCGTCGATGGTGATTTTGCCCTGCTTGACGTTGTAGGCGTGCATGAGCAGCTGGATGATCGTGCTCTTGCCGGAGCCGGTGCCGCCGAGCAGGCCGATGACGGTGCCCGGAGGGGCGTCGAAGCTGATGTCCGTCACCGCCGGCTCCTTGTCCGCGTAATTGAACGTGACGTTCTCGAAGCGGACATGACCCTTGACATGCTGCTTGTCGAGCACGACCGCGTCGGGCACGCTCTTCACATGCACGTACTGGTTCAGCAGCTCCAGCACCCGCTCGCCGGACGCCTTGGACTGCGTGTAGTTGTTGATATGGAAGCCGATGCCCCACATCGGTCCGATGATGTACCAGATGAGGCTGAAAAACGCGACCAGCTCGCCGAGCGTCAGATGCTGGTCGATGACGCGCAAGCCGCCGCAGATGAGCAGGATGACGACGCTTACGTTGGCCAGCAGCTCCATGAGCGGGAAGTACCGGGCCCAGATCGTCGCCGCGCCGACCTGGTTCGTCTGGTATTCCGCGCTGCGCGCCGAGAATTTCTCGACCTCGTGGGACTCGCGCGCGAACGACTTGACCGTGCGCACGCCGGTGATGTTCTCCTGGACGGCCGTCGTCATGTGGCTGAGCGCCTGGCGCATCTCGCGGAACGCCGGATGGATGTTCTTCTCGAAGCGCACGGCGGTGAAGGCGAGCAGCGGAATCGCCACCAGCGTGACGAGCGTCAGCTGCCAGTCCATGGTCAGCATCATGACGCCGCCGAACAGGATCATGAGGAACACGTTGAGCACCTGCGCGAAGCCGAAGCCGATGAACTGGCGGATCGCCTCCAGGTCCGCGGTCAGGCGGCTCATCAGATCGCCCGTCTTGGCGGTGTCGTAGTACGGATAGCTCAGCTCCTGCAGCTTGGCGTAGCTGGCGTTCCGCAGCCGGTAGGCGACGCGGTTGCCGAGCCGTCCGCCGAAATATCCGCTCAGGAAGTTCATGAAGCCCTTCAGCGAAACGACGCAGACGACGGCCAGCGACAGCAACGGCACCGGCTCCCAGTTCTGCGGCTTGACGACGTCATCGATCAGGTACCGCAGCAGGTTCGGATAGACCAGTCCGAGCGCGGTTGCAGCGGCCAGGCAGAGGATGGATGCGAAGATGAACTTGCGCTCCACCCAGTAGTAAGGCTTGAGTTGCCTGAAAACCTCCAAGTGTGCTCTCTCCCCCGTTAGTTAGGTTTAACTGCGATTTCAGTGCTGACATGGACGTATGTTATCAGCATCCCGCAGGAGCGGCAAACGCCTTTTGCGGCCATATTCAGCACTCTGCTCCGCTAAAAGGGAAGATAAGGCACGTAAGGGGGATCATTCTCTTTTTCCTCAACGAATCGTCACGTTTACGACACATTTGCGCGTTTTTATCCGTTTCGGCTGGAAATGCGAAAAAAACTTTTAACGCTCGCCGATTTCCGCTACCGCCGGCACGCTCCGCAAGCAGCAAAAAAGGATGCCCCTCGGCCGCTATCAGCGGCGCGGAGGGACATCCTTTTTGTCGCGCGGAATCGCGCCTGCGGGCAGCGCCGCTCGGGTAGGCAGGGGGATCAGCCCGCCTCGCCGAGCAGCTCCTGAAGCTGCCGCTCCAGCGCGCGCAGCGAGTCGAGGCTGCCGCCGTCCCGCATCGAGCCGATGCGGCCGTCCAGCTCCCGCTGGAACGAGAGGCCCAGCGCGTCGGCCGCCGCGGCGAGCCCGGCTTCGAGGGCGGTCCGGTAATGGGCGAGCCAGTCCGCCGCCGCATGATCCATCCACGCCCGGATTTCCGGAGCGATTGTCTCCTCCAGCTCCTCCCGCAGCGCTTTTTTGCCCTCTCCCTCGAAGAAGGAGCGCGGGCTGCGGAACAGGCTGTACAGCCGCTTCGCCTGCACGCCGGCGGACTGCCATGGCGCCGGCTCCGGCGGAGCGGCGAACGCAGCCGCTTCCCAAGGCGCCGGCTGGAAGCCCGGCAGCAGCTCGGCCAGCCTCGCGGCCGCCGCTTCGGCGCGGACGCGGATAAGCGCGCCGGAGGCCGTTTCGAGCCGCAGCGTCGTCGCCAGCAGCTCCTGGCTCAGCTCCAGCTGAAGCAGCCGCTGCAGCTCGAGCCATGACGTCCAGACGGCCCGCCGCAGGTCGCGTCCGTCGTCCTGCAGGCTCGACGGGTTGAAGGCATAGTTGAAGAAGTCGCCGAAGCCGTAGCGGATCCGCTGCTGGATGTAGTGGAACAGCTCCTGCAGCTCCTTCTCCAGCTCGGCGGCAGGCGGCGCCTCGGCGATGACGGCAGCGGCGTCCGCCCCGGCGGCGCGCAGCCCCTCGAGACGGGCGCGCTCATGCCGCCGCGTATCAGCGTCGCCTTCGGCCGCTTCGATCCAGCCGCGGATCGTATGCGCGGCACGCTCGAGCTCGCCGTCCGCCGCCTGCACGGCCAGCCGGCCGAGCTCGCCGCGCGTGAAGTCGAGGAAGCTTTGCTCGAACGCCGGGATGCCCGACGCCGCGAGCGCCGCCTCGTCGCCGTGCTTCCCTTTCAGCCCGAGCAGGCTCGATACCGGGAACAGCCGCGGGAAGCGGATGCCGTGCTGCAGCAGATTCGATTCGACATGCTTCAGCACGTCTCCCAGCTCCTCCGGCGAGGCCGCCAGGTCGGCGGCATTGACGAGGAAGAACATCTTGTCGAGCTCGAACTGGTCCTTCACCCGCCCCAGCTGCATGAGGAATTGCCGGTCCGCCTGCGAGAACGCATGGTTGTAATAGGTGACGAACAGAATCGCGTCGGCGTTCTTGATGTAGTTGAAGGCGACTCCGGTATGGCGGGCGTTCACCGAATCCGCGCCAGGCGTATCGACGAGCACGATGCCCTGGTCGGTCAGCGGCGAGCTGTAGAACAGCTCGATCTCGCGCACGAAGCAGGAGCGGCTTTCCTCCGCGACGTAGCGGCGGTAGTCCTCCTCGCCGACGCGCAGCACCTCGCCGAGCTGCGGCGACAGCTCGCTCCAGCCGGCCGCCGCCGCCTTGAGGAAGCTGTAATGCGGCCGCCCGGCGGCATGGATGCCGTCCGGACGCAGCGCGGCGATCCGCTTCAGCAGCTCCGCCTCGGCGGCGCCGGAGGCGTCCTCGCCGAGCAGCGACAGCGAAAAGCGCAGATCGTCCAGCATCGCCTCGCGGGCTTTCATGCTGACGCGGGCCGTGCCGTGAGGCTGCTCCTCCGTCGGCGCAAGGATGCGGTTGATCGCCGCCGTTGTCGGATTCGGCGACACGGGCAGCGCCCGCTCGCCGATGAGCGCGTTGGCGAGCGACGACTTGCCCGCGCTGAACGCGCCGAACAGCGCGATCGTGAAGCGGCTCGCGCCGAGGCGCTCGGCGCGGGCGCGCATCGCCGCGGCCGCAGCGGCCAGCGCCGGCTCCGGCGCGAGCAGCTCCGCCGCGGCGCGCAGGCGCGCGGCGGCCGCGCGCTGCGGCGCGAGCGCGCCTGCGGCGGCTTCGCCTGCGGCAGCGCCAGCGCGGCGAGCGCCTGCGGCAGCCGGCGCAGGCGCGGCTTCGCCGGCGAGCGCCGGCTCCGGCGCTGCCGGAGCGCTGCCGGCCGCGCCTGCGGCTGCGGCGGCGCGCGCTTGCGGCGCCGGCAGCGCCGGGCGCGCCGGCTCCGCCGGCAGCAGCGCCAGCGCGCGCGCCTCGCGCTGCGCGGCCGCCTCGCCGAGCGCGGCGAGGCCCGCGAGCGCCGCGGCTTGGCCGCCGAGCGCGGCCAGCTCGGCGCGCGCCGCTGCGGCGGCAGCGGCATAGCGCGGCCGCGCGGCCGTCGCGAGCGCCGCCGCCGCCTCAAAGGCGCCGCGCTTCAGCTGCGCCTTGATCTGCGCGGCGGCGTCGCGGCAGTACACGATCGTGTACTCGCCGCCGAACACCGCGCCGCTGCTGACGCGCTCCGCCAGCCAGGCGGCGTCCGGCCGCCAGGCGAGCGCCGCCTCGAGTCCGCTTTCCCACGACTGCCGCTCCGGCCCCTGCAGCCCCTCGCGGTCCGCCGCCTTGCGCAGCAGGTCGGCCAGATGCCAGGCGGCCTCCGCCTGCACCTGCCGGCCGAGCTCCTCCTCGAACGCCGCCGCGCGCCGCTCCTGCTCGGCCGCCGTCTTGGAGGCGGCGAACAGCAGGCCCGTCTTGAAGCCCGGCTTGCGGCTCTCCAAAAACGACGCGGCGATGTCCCGGGTCGCGGCCGGCATCAGGTTGGCGTTGTCGAGAATTTTGCCGATCTCCGCCTGCAGCGACGCTTCCAGCGCCTGCGGTCCGGACTCGGCGCCGCCTGCGGCCTGCTCCAGCTCCCGCATCGCCGCCTGCAGTCCGGCCCGTTCCTCCTCCGGCCCGGCCTCGAGCTCCAGCCGCTCCCGCTGGGGCTCCTCCGCTTCGAGCCGATGCTTCAGCCAGCTGCGGGCGAGATGGCGGAGCGAGGCGTGCACGCTCCCGACGGCCAGCTCCGAGCGCAGCCCCTCCAGCTCGCCAAGCAGCTTCTTGAGCTCCTCGAACTGGCTCTGCGGATGCTCCGGCTCGCGCAAGGACAGGTAGAGCGTGCCGGCCGGCTCCAGATGCCAGCTGCGGAACGCCTCCTCCACGCTGCGCTTGTACTCCGCGAACGGCAGCTCCTCCTCGCGATGCTTGTCGATCTGGTTGACGATCAGATAAAGCGGCTTGCCCCAGTCCTTGAGCCCTTTGGCGAACTCGAAGTTGATCTCCGACTGGACATGATTGTAGTCCATCACGTAAAAGACGACATCCGCCAGATGCAGCGCCGACTCCGTCGCCATCCGGTGGGCGTCGTCCGTCGAGTCGATGCCCGGCGTGTCGAGCAGCGTCGTCTGCCGGCCGAAGCCGCTCGCCGGATAGGTCAGGTCGACGCTGCGGAAAACCTCTCCGTTTTTGCAATAGTCCTCCAGCCGCAGCGGATCGGCCTCGATCGTCCGCTCTTCCCCGTCCACGACCGCGTGGATGACCGCCCTCGCCGGTTCCCCCGACGCGATCGTCACGACGTTGGCGCTGGTCGGAATCGGACTCGACGGCAGCAGCCGCACGCCGCACAGCGCATTGACGAGCGTCGACTTGCCAGCCGAGAAATGGCCGCAAAACGCTACCGACAGCCGGCCGGCCTCCAGCTTCTCCTCCAGCTGGCGGGCTCTTCCCGCCAGCTCCTTCTCGCCTTGCTCGGCAAGCAGGACGGCCAGCCGCTCCGCCGAATAGCCGAGCCGCTCCGCCTCCTCCTGTCCGCTGGACATCGTTGCTGTTTCCCCTTGAGCCATGTCGCCATTCTCCTCTCCGCTTCGCCCGCCGGATCTCTCTGATCAAAAAGGTCAAAAAAGCGCAAAACAGCCGTCCCCGGGCGGCAGGGACGGCTGATGCTGCAATCGAATCGCCTTGCTCTGCGGCAGGCGCCGGCGCCGGTTTAAACGGCCGGCGCCTCCTCATCCTCATCCGTCGGGATGCAGATCTCGAACACATTGCCGTGCTGCAGGATCGTGATGCCGCGCTGCTTCTCGCGCATGACGACGACCTCCGGCTTCTGGCGCATGCGCTCCAGGTATTGGGCCGGCAGATCGCCGGAGCCGCTTACCGTAACGCCTTCGACGACGAGATCCTCGTTTTCTCCCGGAGGAGCTTCCATCACCTGCTCGTAAATATCGGAGAACAGACCGAAGTCATTCGTGAATACGCTGATGCATTTCATTGTTCATCATCCTTCGCTTAAAGGTTGGAAGCCTCGCGCCTGGCGGCGGCTCCCTTCTTGGATCTAGGTTTGGCGGCGGGGACCGCCTTCATGCGCCGCTGGCCTTCCTTGCACAGCCCGATGAGCGGACAGACGTCGCATTTGGGCTGCTGGGCCTTGCAGTGGTAGCGCCCGAAAAAGATGAAGCGATGATGGGTCAGCGTCCATTCATCCCGGGGAACGCGGCGCATCAGCTTCTTTTCGACCTCGAGCACGGAATCGTCCGGCTTCGCCAGCCCGAGCCGCTTGGACACCCGCTCCACATGCGTATCCACCGCGATCGCCGGGACGCCGAACGCGTTGCTGACGACGACGTTGGCCGTCTTGCGCCCGACGCCGGGCAGCTCCGTCAGCTCCTCATGCGTGCGCGGGACGTCGCCGTCATGCCGATCCAGCAGGATCCGGCACAGCTTCTGGATGTTCGCGGCCTTCGTGCGGAACAGGCCGATGCGGCGGATGTCCTGCTCGAGCTCGGCCAGCTCGACCTGCAGGTAATCCTCCGGCGAACGGTACTTCCGGAACAGATCCGCCGTCACGCGGTTCACCGTCTCGTCCGTGCACTGCGCGGACAGCAGCACCGCGATCGTCAGCTCGAACGCGTTTCCGTGGTTCAGCTCGCAATGCGCGTCCGGAAACAGCTCGGCCATCGTGTCGAGAATGAACCGGATTTTATCGGAAGCTTTCATTGGAACGCTCTCTCCCTAGTTGCACTATCGTTCAAAGTGTACCGAATCTGCCCGTCCGGCGCAACCGAAAAAGGCTGTCCGCGCAAAAAAAGAAGCGCCTCGCGGCGCTTTGTTGCGAAAATCTTCGTTTTTCAGCCTTTGACGACCTCCAGCAGCTTGCCTCCAAACACGTACAGCGTGACGGCATCGCCATCGGTCAGCGAAGCGATCGCGATCGCTTGCCCGTTCCAGCTGGCCGCCGCGCCCTCGGCGAGCGTGAAGCGATAGCTGTTGTCGGTAAGCGAGCTGCGCTTCACGAGCAGCTGGCCGTTCTCCATTTTCCAGAACGTCTTCTTGACGCCGGCGTTCGCTTCGATGACGACGGCTCCATCGGCGTTTTTGCGCGTCTCCACGCGGTCGCCGACAGCCAGCGTCGACACGCTGCCGCTCGCCGCTCCGTTCTTGACGATGCTGTAGCCGCTGCCGAGCTCGATCGTGCGCGCCGAGCCGCCGTACTCCTGCACGGTGACAGAGCTGGCACCGATCTGCGTGACGACGCCGTAGCGGACCGTCACGAGCGTCAGCGACGATGGCGTCTGACCCGCATAAGTGACGTTCACCGTAGCTCCCGCCGCAAGCGAGGCGAACGGAACGGTCGCGCCGTCGTCGCCGCGCAGCGGCAGGCTGCCCGCGCTGAGGGCGATGCCGCTGCCGGAAGCCGGCTGCAGGCCGAGGATCTTGTTGGCCGCATCGACCGACGAGATTTTGTACTGCACGCCCTGATGGACGCGCAGGCTCGTCGCCTTGGCCTGATTCGTATCGAGGCCGGCCGTCACGCGCATTCCGACCTTGACGTCGGCAATCGTCGCGCCGCTCTTGCCGTACCAATCGACGGAGAGCGCGTCGAACGGCAGCGTCGCCGACGTGCCGTCGTCAAGCGACAGCGCCAGCGTCTTGGTCGCCGTATTGAGCAAGCCGATCGTGCCCGTGTATTGATACACGAAGCGGATCAGCACGGCGTCGCTGCCGGAATAGCCGACCGTCACGCGCTGGCCCTGGCGCAGCATGCCCGCCGCCGTCGACAGCGGCACGTTCGTGCCGTTCAGCTCGACCCGCGTCTTGTCGGTCACCTGGAGCGCCGCGAGCTTGCCGTTCGTGCCCTTGACGGTGAGAGCCTTCTGCTCGGCGCTGTAGCTGAGCACCTCGGCTCCGGTCAGCGTCGTCAGCGAGCGGTTCTTGACC
The DNA here is from genome assembly GCF_037965485.1 of Paenibacillus sp. FSL W8-1187. Taxonomy (NCBI): domain Bacteria; kingdom Bacillati; phylum Bacillota; class Bacilli; order Caryophanales; family Paenibacillaceae; genus Paenibacillus; species Paenibacillus sp. FSL W8-1187. The sequence continues at coordinate 2,610,168 of NZ_CP150181.1, read as the reverse complement.
GTGATCGAGGTGATCTTGCCGGCGGCGTCGAGCGCGAGCTCCAGCTGGTCGTCCTTGTACAGGTCGCCGAGCACCGGCTGCTCGATGCCGGGTATCGTCAACGTCACGTTGTCCGCAAGCTTGCTCGTCTGGGCTTTTCCGGCAACCTCGTAAATCAGGTACTCTCCCGTATAGGCGCTGAACGTGCCGCTCGCGCTCCGCACCGTCGTATCCGTCACCTTCACCGACACGACCTGGCTGTCCTTGACGGAATAGCTGACCGTATCGCCCGCCTTCAGTCCGGCAAGGCCGCCCTCCAGCGCGCGGCCGTCCCAGCCGAGCACGACGAGTCCCGCCGCTGCCGGCCACGTCTCGTCGGCGCCGGACGCCGTCTTGACCGTCAACATGCCGTTCGCCGAGGCGGCGACGGTGCCGGCGCCTTCCTTGGTCACCGGAGCCGACTTGACGACGATCTCGAGCGCGCCCGGCTTGTCGCGGAACGTATCCGTCTTGACGATGACCTGGCTGTCCGTCTTGAGATCGGCGAGCTCCAGCTTCGCGCCCTCCTGCGACTTGATCGCAAGCGACGAGTCGTAGGAAACGCCGATCATGTTCTGTCCATCCCAGAGCCATACCGTATTCTGGCCGGGAGCGATCTGCTTGATCGTGCCCTCGGTCGACTTCACCTGCTGCTCCGTGTCGGTCTGCTCCACATAAAGCGCGTCCGTGCCTCCGCCGAGCACCTGCACATGCGTGTACAGCTGCAGCTCGGAGCCGGACTTCAGCGCCGTCTCGCTGTCGAAGCGGTAGAAGCGGACATCCGCGGCGAGGTTGAACGTGCGGAAGCCTTCATCGGTATAGACGGTAGCCGTCGTGCCGCTGAGCGCCGTGAGCACGCCCTCCGTCTCGCCCGGGTAAGAGACCGGCGCGAGCGTCTGCGCGCGGCTGAACAGCGTCGCCGCCGAAGCCCGGTTGACGGCGGAGACCGGATCGAACTTCTCCGCCGTCACGCCTTTGACGAGTCCGAGCGAGACGCCTGCATTGACATACCCGGCATAACCCGCGCCGATGGAGGCGGCGTCCTGGAAGCCGGAGCTTTTGGAGGCCAGCTCCTGAGCGAGCTGCTGCTTGCCTGCGGCGCGCACGATCAGCTTCGTGATCCATTCGCGCGATGCGGCGGAAGCGCCCCATTCCTGCTTCGGCTGCGATTCGGCCAGCTTGAACTCCTCTTCCTGGCTGAGCAGGCCCAGCTTCATTGCCAGCACGACGTACGGCTTGTAGTAGTTGTTCACTTGGAACGTATCGGGGAAGACGACGGCCTGCGAGGCGTCGATCTCCTTTTCCTTGCCCATGAAGCGGAGCGCCATGACGACGGCTTCCTGGCGGCTCACCGACGCCGAAGGGCGGAATTGCCCTTGGTTGCCGACGATGATGCCCTGCAGGGCCAGCTTCATGATGCTGCGCTCCGCCCAATGTCCGGCTTTGACGTCGGCGAAGAAGGATCCGGCCGCTGCGGCCGCTGTCGTCCCCCCGGACACGGAAGAAGCCGCTGCATGAGCAGCGGCAGGTCCTCCAGCCAGGAGGGAGAGGGCGATCATGCCCGTGGCGAAACGATAGGCTTTTGTACTTAATGGCATCTGTTCCGGCTCTCCCCTATGAATGGAATGAAATAGATCTGGTTATCGGCGGCCTTCGTACGAAGCGCGCTTGATCGGATGCTCCAGCTCGACGTGGCCCATCAGGCTCTCGACCGCCTCGCCGTCCACCGTCACGTCGAGCGACTCGATTTCGGGAAACTGGAACGCCGTGCGCGCCAGCGAGTCGATGGCAAGCTGCTCGCCCGACCCGCCCAAGCGCGCATCGTCCGGCAAGGTCAAGTCGACCTGCGCCGCCCCGTCCTTGAGCTGCACGGAACGGAACTCCACGCCTTGCCATAAGGACAGATAGCCGTCGCGGTCCGCTCCGGCCAGCGCCTCGAGCGCGGCAGCGAGCTTGTCGGCATCGCTCTTGTAAGAAATTTCAGCATCGAATGCCTTGAGCTCCAGCAGCTCCGAATCGGTTTGATAAATCTGGATCGTCGCCTTTTGCAGCTGCGCCTCCGCTCCGCTCCCGGCGGAAGCTCCGTCGCCGGAGCCTTCGGCCGTCTGCGGCGACGGCGACAAGGAAGGAGCCGCCGTCGCGGCAGGAGACGGAGACGGCGATGGGCTGGACGCTCCCGCCCCGCCCTCCGGCGCTTTGGCGCCGCAGCCTGCAAGCGCGGCCGTAACGGCGGCGGCGGCCAGCAGCGCCGCCAGCTTGAATCTAGGCTGCTTCATGGCTCTGTCGCCTCCTTACAGCTTTAAATATTCCTTGATTCCTGCCACGAGCGCTTGCGCGATCTCGTTCTGCTTCTTCTCGTCGAACAGGATCGCTTCGTCCTTGGCGTTCGTGAGGAAGCCGGATTCCGTCAGCACCGCCGGCATCGTCGTTTGCTTGATGACGACAAAGCCCGCCGTCTGCACCTTGCGGTCCGGAAGTCCGGTCGCGCCGAGCAGATGCTTCTGGATGATGTCAGCGAGCGTCTTGCTGTCCGCCCGATTATAGAAGGTTTCGGTCCCCGAAGCCGAGGAGCCTTTGAGCGCGTTCGCGTGAATCGAGATGAACACGTCCGCTTTGAGCCTGTTGGCGATTGCCGCCCGCTCTTCCAGAGCGATGAAGGTATCGTCCGAGCGCGTCAGGATCGGCTCGATGCGAGCCTCCTTCTTGAGCAGCTCGTTCACCTTGAGGGCGATGGCCAGGTTGTACGCCTTCTCCGTCTTGCCGCTGATGCCGATCGCGCCCGGATCGTGGGCGCCGTGTCCGGCGTCGATGACGACCTTGAAGATCTTGTCGCCCGACGGCGTCGTCGGAATTGGAGGCACCGGCTCGGTCGAGCCGAGGACGCTCAGCTGCACGAGGCCCTCGGACTTGGTGAGCGTATACTGCGCCGCCGCCGTCAGATCCCATACGATCCGGACCGTCGAAGGCTTGTCCGAATAATGGGAGAAGCGAATCTTGCTCACCAGAGGGTTGTCCGTGACGATCTCGCCCATCTTGGCCGTCGTCGCCGTGAAGCCCGGGGCGAAGGCGTCCGCGAACGCCGATGCCGGAATGTCCAGCACGAGCCGGTCCGGTCCGGTCAGCACCTGCGGCTCGCCTACCGTCGCGATGCCTTGGTAGGCGATGCTCGTCGTGCCGATGCCGTCGTACTGGATGGAGGTGACGAGCGCCTGCGCGTCGGACGGCACCGTGCCGCCGCCATTGCCGCCGCCCGGCTCCGTGCCGCCCTGGCCGGGATCCGGCTGGCTGCCGGTTCCGCCTGTTCCGGGCTGGCTTCCGCCGCCGTCCGTGCCCGGGTTTTCGGGCTCCTGCACGGCCGGCTGGAACAGATACACCGACTTGGCAGGCGCGTCGTAGTACACCTCCAAGCCCATGTTCTCGCTCACGAAGCGCAGCGGCACCATCGTCGTGCTGGCCGCTCCGCTGCCGACAATTTTCGCCGGCGTCGGCAGAGCGACCTTCGAGCCGTTGACGACGGCGGACTTGCTGCCGACGACGAGCTCGATGAGGCTGTCTCCGTTATGTATGACTGCCTTTTTTGCCGCCTTGTCCCACGTCACGTCAAAGCCCATCCCCTCGGCTACCGTGCGGATCGGAATGAACGTCGTGCTCTGGTCGATCCGGGGCGCCGATGCCGACTGAAGCTCCAGGCCGTTCAGGAACAGCTTGGGAGCCTTGCTCGCCGCGGAAGTGGCCGAAGCGAACATGGTTAACGCTGCTACGAGAAACACCAGCATCAGAACTGCTTTTTTCATCATTCACCTCGAAAAACGGATTCACCCGCCTTGCCTGTCCGGCGGCAGTGGACGTTGGCAAAGTCAGGCAAAAGGTTAGACGCGAAGCGTCCCGAAAAGTTGCGAAAAAAAGGGAACCGTGGCAACTTTTTTGCGTATAGGCGAGGTTGCCGCTTCGCAGGCCGCGCCGCTCCGGCAAATGACCGCTCGACGAATGCTGACGCCGCGACAGATCGTCTTTGCTTCGCTGGCTGCAGATCGAGTTGCTCGGTTTTTCCGCACAACTCTAACAGTTCGCTCCTCTTCTGACCCAGTTACTCGGTTTTTCCGCGCAACTCCGACCGCTCGCTCCTCTTCTGACCCCAGTTACTCGGTTTTTCCGCACAACTCTGACCGTTCGCTCCTCTTCTGACCCAGTTACTCGGTTTTTCCGCGCAACTCCGACCGCTCGCTCCTCTTCGGACCCCAGTTACTCGGTTTTTCCGCGTAACTCCGACCGTCCGTTCCTCTTCGAACCCCAGTTACTCGGTTTTTCCGCGCAACTCCGACCGCTCGCTCCTCTTCTGACCCCAGTTACTCGGTTTTTCCGCTCAGTTCTCTCTGATCCGCCTCCCGCGCATACGAATAACTCGATTTTCTCGACTTAATGCCTCGGCTTCGTGCCTCCAACCACCCGCTAACTCGATTTTTTCGACTTAACGCCCCGGCTTCGTGCCTCCAACCACCCGCTAACTCGATTTTTTCGACTTAATGTCCCGGCTTCGTGCCTCCAACCACCCGCTAACTCGATTTTTTCGACTTAATGTCCCGGCTTCGTGCGAGCGGTGCGGACCTGTCCAAACCCGGTGAGACCGGCGTGGCGCGCATGGTAATCGTCTCCCAGGGATACGGGAGCGCATAAGGCCCCTGTCTTCGGTTTTACGGAGCGTGCAGGTCAATCAGCTCCCGGTGCGTAAGATTGTCGTTCCCGGTGACACGGGAGCGCTCAACCCTGCCGTCTCCCGAGAATGCGGGAGACGCGCCCCTCCCCCAAAAAAAGGGGGAGAGGCGAAGCTGATGGACAAGGCAGAGCGAAGCGAGACGATGCCTTTCGGAGAAGCGGCAGCGGTCCTCTTGGAAGACGGATGGCCTCCGCCTAGGAGGTCAAAAAATCAGGGCATCCGGCTTCCAGTGGAATCGGAGAAAGGCTCGGCTCGCGCAGCGGTTCGCCTGTCCATGGCCCGCTTTCCGGCTCACAGCCGAGAAAGGCTCGGCCCACGCAGCGGGCTTCTTGTCCATTAATCTGTCGGCTCACGGCCGCCCTCTCCCCCACGCCGAAAAATAAAAACCCGCCTGCGGACTCCGCAGACGGGCAAGCAAACTTTTTACGCGAAAGCGCCCTGACGACGCTCCTCATACGCGGAAATCTCATCCGCATGCTTCAGCGTCAGGCCGATGTCGTCCAGCCCTTGAAGCAGGAACTGGCGGCGATGCTCGTCGAGCTCGAACTCGATGCGCAGGCCGTGCGCGTCGGTCAGCAGCTTGTTTTCCAGATCGACGCTCAGCTCGTAGCCCTCATGCGCGGCGGTGCGCTGGAACAGGTCCTCGACCTGCTCCTCGCTCAGCTTGATCGGCAGGATGCCGTTCTTGAAGCAGTTGTTGTAGAAGATATCCGCATACGAAGGCGCGATGACGACCTTGTAGCCGTAGTCGAGAATCGCCCACGGCGCGTGCTCGCGGGAGGAGCCGCAGCCGAAGTTGGCGCGCGAGATCAGCACGGATGCGCCTTGATAGCGCGGCTTGTTGGGCTCGAAGTTCGGGTTGACGTTGCCCTCTTCGTCGAAGCGCCACTCGAAGAACAGGAATTGGCCGAAGCCGCTGCGCTCGATGCGCTTGAGGAACTGCTTGGGAATGATGGCGTCCGTATCGACGTTGACCCGGTCGACGGGGGCGACGATGCCCGTATGCTTCACGAATGGTTCCATGATCGGTGAAACTCCCCTCTGTATGAAACGGCCTGAGCCGCTGGTATTTATTAGTTCGCTACCGCTTGCTTGATCTTCCAGTCGCGCACGTCCGTGAAGCGGCCCTCGATCGCAGCCGCCGCGGCCATCGCCGGGGAGACGAGATGCGTGCGGCCGCCGCGGCCCTGACGTCCCTCGAAGTTGCGGTTGGACGTAGAGGCGCAGCGCTGGCCCGGCTGCAGCACGTCGGGGTTCATCGCGAGGCACATCGAGCAGCCCGCCTCGCGCCATTCGAAGCCAGCCTCGACGAACACCTTGTCGAGCCCTTCCTTCTCGGCCTGCATCTTGACGCGTCCGGAGCCCGGCACGACGATCGCGGTGACGCGGTCGCTCACCTTATAGCCGCGGGCGATCTCGGCGGCGGCGCGCAGGTCCTCGATGCGGCCGTTCGTGCAGGAGCCGATGAACACGTAGTCGATCGGAATCTCGGCCATCGGCGTGCCCGGCTTCAGATCCATGTATTCCAGCGCCTTCTCGGCCGCCTTGCGCTCGTTCTCCGTCGGCAGGTCGGACGGGTTCGGCACGGCAGCCGTAATGTCGGTGCCCATGCCGGGGCTCGTGCCCCAGGTCACTTGCGGAATCAGGCTGTCGACGTCGAACTCCAGCACGGTGTCGTACTCGGCACCCTCATCGGTCGTCAGCTGGCGCCATGCCTCGATCGCGGCGTCGAAGTCGGCTCCCTGCGGCGCGTACTCGCGGCCGCGCAGGTACTCGAACGTCGTCTCGTCCGGAGCGATCAGGCCGGCGCGCGCGCCGCCCTCGATGCTCATGTTGCAGACGGTCATGCGCTCCTCCATCGTGAGCGACGCGATCGACTCACCCGTGTACTCCAGCACGTAGCCGGTGGCGAAGTCGGTGCCGTACTTGGCGATCAGGCCGAGGATCATGTCCTTGGCGGTGACGCCGGGCTTGCGGCTGCCCTTGAAGCGGATCGCCATCGTCCGCGGCTTGGACTGCTGCAGGCACTGGGTGGCGAGCACATGCTCCACCTCGCTCGTGCCGATGCCGAACGCCAGCGCGCCGAACGCGCCGTGCGTGCTCGTGTGGCTGTCGCCGCAGACGATCGTCTTGCCCGGCCAGGTGAGGCCGATCTCAGGCCCCATGACGTGCACGACGCCCTGGTCGATGTTGTTGAGGTCGAACAGCTTGACGCCGAAGTCGGCGCAGTTCTGCGTGAGCGTGTCGACCTGCTGCTTGGAGATCGGGTCCTTGATGTTGAAGCGGTCCTTGGTCGGAACGTTGTGGTCCATCGTCGCGAACGTGCGGTCCGGGCGGCGGACCTGGCGGCCGGAGAGGCGCAGTCCCTCGAACGCCTGCGGCGACGTGACCTCGTGGACGAGATGCAGGTCGATGTAGAGGATGCTCGGCTTGCCCTCTTCCGCGTGGATGACGTGATTGTCCCAGATTTTTTCGAACATCGTGCGCTTTTTCATAAGTTATCACCCCGTATGAGTATCGGTGCCGTTTGTTGATCTGCCTCCAGCATACACGCCGGCAGTTGATTGTTCCAAGATATAATATCTATAATCATTATAGGAGTCTGTTATAAATCGCCCGGCCGCGCCGGGGCGCCGAAGGAGTCGAACGATGGAACTACGCCAGCTGCATTACGTCATCCAGATCGCCAAGGAGCTGAACTTCTCGCGCGCCGCCGAGAAGCTCCATATCGCCCAGCCGTCGCTCAGCCAGCAGCTGTCCAAGCTGGAGAAGGAGATCGGCGTGCTGCTCGTCCGCCGCACGACCAACTCCGTCGAGCTCACCCATGCGGGGGAGGTGTTCGTGGACAAGGCCCAGGACATCCTCGACCGCATCGAGCAGCTCAAGACCGAGATGGAGGACATGGCCCAGATGAAAAGAGGCCGCCTCGTCATCGGCAGCCTGCCGATCACCGGCTCCCACATCCTGCCGATCGTGCTGCCGGAATTCGGCCAGCGCTTCCCCGACATCGAGCTCGTGCTCGTCGAGGATACGACGGCCAAGCTCGAGCAGCTCGCCGCCAGCGGGCAGACCGACATCAGCCTGCTGACGCTGCCGCTCATCGACTCGACGCTCGTCTACGAGCCGCTCATCCGCGAGGAGATCACGCTCGCCGTGCCGCCGAGCCATCCGCTCGCCGGCCGGACCGAGCCGATCGAGCTGGAGACGCTGCGCGAGGAGCCGTTCATCGTGCTCAAGAAAGGCCAGGGCTTCCGCCAGATCGCCCTCGACCTGTGCGCGGGCGCCGGCTTCCAGCCGCGCATCGTGTTCGAGAGCAGCAACATCGAGACGGTGCAGTCGCTCGTCGCCGCCGGCATGGGCGTCGCCTTCATCCCGCAGATGATCGCGCAGGGACGCCATACGGAGTTCACGCCGTCGTTCATTCCGCTCGCCGGCAAGCCGTCGCGCACGCTCGTCATCGCCAGCCGCAAGGGCCGCTACCTGTCCAAAGCGGCGGAAGCCTTCATCGAGACGATGAAGGCTTCCGTAAGCCGCCACTACGGCGGGCAGGACTAGAGCCCGGCCGCTGCGGCCGCGCCCTACAGCCGGTACAGCTGCGGCCTGCGGTCCTCGAAGACGGGAATGCGCGAGCGCACCTCGTCGACCAGCGACAGATCGATGTCGGCGCTGAGGATCGTCTCCTCCTCGCCCGCCTCGGCGATCACTTCGCCCCACGGGTCGATGATCATCGAGTGGCCGAAAAATTCCGTCGATCCGCTCATGCCCGTGCGGTTGCAGGCGATGACGTACATCTGGTTCTCGATCGCGCGCGCGATCAGCAGCGAGCGCCAGTGATGCAGGCGCGGCTTCGGCCATTCCGCCGGCACGAACAGAGCCTTGGCCCCGGCCAGCGCGAGCGAGCGGGCGAGCTCCGGAAAGCGGATGTCGTAGCAGATCATCATCGCCGCGTCCGCTCCTTCGAGCGGGAACAGGCCGAGGCACGAGCCGGCCGCCAGATGCTTCTCCTCGTCCATCAGCCGGAACAGATGGATCTTCTCGTACTGTCCGGCCAGCTCTCCCTCCCGATTATAGGCGTAGGCGGCGTTGTACACCTCCTGCGCCCTCTTTTCCGCGATCGAGCCGCCTACGACATGCACGCCCGCCCCCCGGCTGAACGCCGAGAGCATGCCGCGCGTCCGCGCCCCTTCCTCGTCGGCCAGCTCGCCGATGCGGTCGAGCGCGTAGCCGGTATTCCACATCTCCGGCAGCACGATCACGTCGGGCTTGTCCGCCGCCGCGGCCGCCTCCTGCAGCCTGGCCTGCACCCGGCCGAAGTTCAGCTCCGGCTCTCCTGCGTCTATATGAAGCTGCAGCGCCGACACGCGCAGCTTGCCTCTGGTTCCGCTCATGCCTCCAACCCCTTTCCGCGCATCCGCCTTGGAATGCTTGTCTAGATGCTACTATTCTTGCCGCCTCATAGGGCGCTGTCAAGATGGACAGCTTAATAGCGAAGTTCCGGCTGCCCGAGGCAGCACGAAAGGAGATGTTTTGCCCATGCGATTCCTTCCCTCTCGATCGCGCGCCGCGCGCATGCGGCTGGCCGCCGCTGCGCTTGTCCTCCTGCTGCTCGCGAGCCTGCTGCCGCAGGCTGCCGCGGCTGCGGCTCCGGCGCCGAGCAAGCCCGACCGTCCCGTCCAGGTGTTCGACGTCCGCGCCGGCAAGGTCGTGCAGTCGTTTCCGAATGAGGACGCGTACCAGCAGATCGCCCGCGCCTGGCTGGACGCGGCCGAAGGGCTGTCGCCCAATCTGTCCCCGGACGATGACTGCGGCTATGTGTTCCGCATCCCGCTGCGGAAGCCCGCCTCGGTGAAGGTCGGCAGCCTGCGCCTGACCGCCGAGGACGTGTTCCTGTTCTATTGCCCCGAGCGCGAGCCGGAGCTGCTCGTGTTCGACGAGCGCAAGAAGCCGTACCTGCTGACCGCCCGCCCCGATCTGCGGCCGTTCTTCGAGCGGATCGGCTTCGAGCCCTGACCGCTCCGCTCGACAGTCCGTCCCTCCTCTGCTACCATGGGTGCAGCAAGCCGGAAGCGAGCGCGCGAGCCGCAGCGGTCCGGCCAAGGATGATGATGGAGTGATGACAAGATGAGCAAAAGCCGCTTCGGCGCGGCGGCGCCCGGCATCGTGCCCGCCCGCCGCTTGCAAGGGCTGCCCGAGCAGTTTTTCGCCAAGCTGGTCGGCAAGGCGAACGCCCGCGCCGCGCTCGGCCGGGATGTAATCAATCTCGGCCAGGGCAACCCGGATACGCCGACGCCCGCCCATATCGTGGAGAAGATGCAGCAGGCGTCCGCCGATCCGCGCTACCACCGCTACCCGCCGTTCCGCGGCTTTCCGTTCCTGAAGGAAGCGGTCGCGCTGCGGTACAAGGAGGATTACGGCGTCGAGCTCGATCCCGAGACCGAGGTCGCGATCCTGTTCGGCGGCAAGACGGGCCTGATCGAGATCAGCCAGTGCCTGCTCGATCCCGGCGACCTGTGCCTCGTGCCCGATCCGGGCTACCCGGACTACTGGTCCGGCGTCGCGCTGTCGGGCGCGCGCATGTCGTTCATGCCGCTGCGCGAGGAGAACGGCTTCCTGCCGGACTACAGCCGCATCGGCGCGGACGACCGCCGGGACGCCAAGCTGATGTTCTTCAACTATCCGAACAACCCGACCGGAGCGGTCGCGACGCCGGAGTTCTACCGCGAGACGGTCGAGTTCGCCGCGGCGAACGGCATCGTCGCCGCCAGCGACTTTGCCTACGGCGCGCTCGGCTTCGACGGCCGGCGGCCGATCAGCTTCCTCGAGACGCCCGGCGCCAAGGAGGTCGGCGTCGAGTTCTACACGCTGTCCAAGACGTACAACATGGCCGGCTGGCGCGTCGGCTTCGCGCTCGGCAACGCGCGCATCGTCGAGCTCATCAACCTGATCCAGGACCACTATTACTGCAGCCTGTTCGGCGGCATCCAGGAAGCGGCGGCGGCGGCGCTGACCGGCTCCCAGCAGTCGGTGCGCGAGCTCGGCGCCAAGTACGAGTCGCGGCGCGAGGCGCTGTTCGGCGAGCTGGAGCGCATCGGCTGGCAGGCGGAGCGGCCCGGCGGCTCGTTCTTCTGCTGGCTGCCGGTGCCGAAGGGCATGACGTCGGAGCAGTTCGCCGACATCGCGCTCGAGCAGGCCGACGTCGTCGTCGCGCCCGGCGTCGGCTTCGGCCGGCACGGCGAAGGCTACGTGCGGCTCGGCCTGCTGACGGACGAGGATCGGCTGCGCGAGGCGGCCGCCCGCATCGGCAGGCTCGGCCTGTTCGGCTAAGGCCGCTTCCGGCCCGCCCACCTGTCTCGCCGGCACGGCTGCGGGCGGCCGAGTGCCGGGCAGGTTGGCGCCGCGCGCCGCCTCCCCGCTCGCGGTCCTTTACGGCTTTACAGTGCCCGGGCGTCATGGTATGCTGGGTTCAATTCAACACGTTAGACGCTGTGAAGGGAAACGACAGAATCCCGCTGCGCCTCAGAGAGCGGTCTCCATCGGCTGGGAGAGACTGCGGCGCCAGCCTTCTGCACCCGTCCCGGAGCGCCCGGCGAGGAGCCGGACAGCGCCCTCTGTTACAAGGGCACCGAGCGGGACGGCTTTGCCGTCCAAGTTTAAGGTGGTACCGCGGAAGCAGCAGCTTTCGTCCTTTAGAGGACGAAAGTTTTTTTTGTTTCCGCCGCGTCCACGCCATTTTTGCCGAGCAAGAGAGGAGCAGCACGATGAGCGCTGACAGACGCGTCGTCAAGATCGGGAGCAGCTCGCTGACGAGTCCCGAAGGCGGATTGAACAAAGAGAAGCTGGCCTTTTACGCCGGAGAGCTGGCCGCCCTCCACCGGCAGGGCCGCGAGGTGCTGCTCGTCACCTCCGGCGCCGTCGCCGCAGGATTCCGGGCGATCGGCTACGCCGCGCGGCCGAAGCTGCTGCATGAAAAGCAGGCCGCGGCCGCCGTCGGCCAGGCGCTGCTCATGCAGGCCTACCAGGAGGCGCTCGCGGCCGAGGGCGTCCGCTGCGCGCAGCTGCTGCTGACGCGGCCGGACTTCACGGCCCGCGGCCGCGGGCGCAACGCGATGATGACGATCGACGAGCTGCTGCGGCAGGGCGTCGTTCCGATCATCAACGAGAACGACACGGTGTCCACCGACGAGCTGAAGTTCGGCGACAACGACATGCTGTCCGCGCTCGTCGCCAATCTGGTCGGCGCGCGGCAGCTGATCATCGTCACCGACACGGACGGCCTCTATACGGCCGATCCCCGGCACGATCCGTCGGCGCGCAAGATCGAGCGCGTCGAGACGATCACCGGCGAGCTGATGGGACTTGCCGGCGGAGCCGGCTCAAGCGTCGGCACCGGCGGCATGCGCTCCAAGATCGAGGCCGCGCGCATCGCGATGCGCGGCGGCGTGCCGGCGTTCATCGGCCGCGTGCTGGAGCCGGGCGAGCTGCTGCTCGCCGCATCCGGCAGCGGCAAAGGCACCTATTTCGAATCGCGGGAGCATCATCTGCCGGTCAAGAAGCAGTGGCTCGGCTTCCACTCGATGCCGAGCGGCCGCATCGCCGTCGATGCCGGCGCGGAGCGCGCCCTCGTCAGCGGCGGCAAGAGCCTGCTGCCCGCAGGCGTCACCGCCATGAGCGGCGACTTCCATCCCGGCGACGTCGTCGAGGTGACGGATGCGGATGGCCGCCTGATCGGCCGCGGCATCGTCAACTACGACTGCTGGCAGCTGCGGGCGGCGGCCGGTCTCGGCTCGGACGAGGTGCGCCGGCGCATCGACATCGCCCGCATCGAGGTCATCCACCGCGACGAATGGATCACGCTCGCCTGACGGCAGCGTCCACATTCGAAAAACATTCAAAACGGGCTCCGGCCCGACAAGGAGGAAACGACATGAGCATGCAAGCCAGCTTGTCCGCCGCTCAGGAGGAAGCCCGCCGCAAGGCGGCCGCCGCGCGCAAGGCCGCATCGCGGCTCGCCGTGCTGACGACGGCGCAGAAGGACGAGGCGCTCGCGCGCATGGCGGACGCGCTGCTGGAGCGCTCCGCCGAGCTGATCGCCGCCAATGCGATCGATCTGAAAACAGGCGAGGAGAACGGCACCGCCCCCTCCCTGCTTGACCGGCTGAAGCTGACGCCGGAGCGGATCGAGGCGATCGCCGAGGGCGTGCGCCAGGTGATCGGCCTGCCCGACCCGGTCGGACGGACCGTGCAGGCGATCGAGCGGCCGAACGGCCTTTCGATCGAGCAGGTGACGGTGCCGCTCGGCGTCATCGGCATGATCTACGAGGCGCGCCCGAACGTGACCGTCGACGCGGCGGCGCTCTCGCTCAAGACCGGCAACGCCGTCGTCCTGCGCGGCGGCAGCGCCGCGCTGCAGACGAACCTCAAGACGGCGGAGATTCTGCGCTCCGCGCTCGCCGGCTCGGCCATCCCGCCCGAAGCGCTGCAGCTGATCGAGGATCCGAGCCGCGCCTCCGCCGACGCGATGCTCAAGCTGAGCGGGCTGCTCGACGTCATCATCCCGCGCGGCGGAGCGGCGCTCATCCGCAATGTCGTCGAAAACGCGACCGTGCCCGTCATTGAGACCGGCGCCGGAATCTGCCATACTTATGTGCATGAGGATGCGAACGCGGACATGGCGGTGTCCATCGCGGTCAACGCCAAAGCCCAGCGGCCGTCGGTATGCAATTCGATGGAGACGCTGCTGCTGCATCGCCGCTTCGCCGAGCGCGGGCTCGCCCGCATCGCCGAGGCGATGAAGGAAGCCGGCGTCGAGCTGAAGGGCTCGCCGGACGCGCTTGCCCTGCTCGGCAGCGGCGCGGCGCGTCCGGCAACGGACGCGGACTACGCCACGGAGTACAACGACTACGTGCTCAACATCCGGATCGTCGACAGCCTCGAGGAGGCGCTGGAGCATATCGAGCGCTTCGGCACGCGCCACTCGGAGTGCATCGTAACCGAGAGCGCCGCGGCCGCGGGCGAGTTCCTCGACCGCGTCGATGCGGCGGCCGTCTACCACAACGCCTCGACCCGCTTCACGGACGGGTTCGAATTCGGCTATGGCGCAGAAATCGGCATCAGCACGCAAAAGCTCCATGTGCGCGGTCCGATGGGGCTGCCGGCGCTGACATCCACCAAGTACCGCATCCGCGGAACCGGCCAGGTACGAGGCTGATTCCCCCATTCAAGGAGGCAACTGAACCGATATGACGACGCAATCCGCGGCCGGCGCTTCGCCGGCCGCTCCCGATACGCAGCTGCAGCAGCTGCGCTTCTGCTTCTACGGCGCCGGCTCGATGGCCGAAGCCGTCGCCCGCGGCATGACCGGCCGCAAGCTGTGCCCGCCCGAGCAGATCGGCATGTTCAACCGCAGCGGCGGCCAGCGGCTCGCCGACCTGCGCGCCCTGTACGGCGTGACGACCGCCGAGACGCCGGAGGACAAGGACCGCCTGCTGGCCGAGGCCGATGTCGTGATTTTGAGCATGAAGCCGAAGGACGCCGAGGAGGCGCTCCGCTCCGTCGCCGCCACGCTGCGGCCGGGGCAGCTGATCGTCTCGATGATCGCCGGGCTGTCGATCCGCACGATCCAGGCTCTGCTCGGCCAGCCGCTCGCGGTCGTGCGCACGATGCCCAATACGTCCAGCTCGATCGGCCTCGGCGCGACCGGCCTCAGCTTCTCCGGCGAGGTCAGCGACGAGCAGCGCCGCATCGGCGAGCAGCTGTTCCGCTCCGTCGGCATGACGGTCACGGTCGAGGAGCCGCTGCTCGAAGCGGTGACCGGCGTATCCGGCAGCGGCCCGGCGTATCTGTACTACATCATGGAGTCGATGATCCAGGCCGGCGTCGAGCTGGGGCTGGACAGCGGCCTCGCGCGCGAGCTGACCGTGCAGACGATGCTCGGCGCCGCCGAGATGATGCGGATCACCGGCGAGCAGCCGGCCGAGCTGCGCCGCCAGGTGACGAGCCCGGGCGGCACGACCCAGGCAGCGATCGCGCTCATGGAGGAGCACGGAGTCGGCCTGCATTTCCGCCAAGGGATGAAAAAATCGTCGCAGCGCGCCTCCGAAATCGGACGCGATCTGGAAAGGAGCGTACTCGGTGACTGAATCGACGAACCGAGCCGGCATGTGCGTCGCGACGTACCGCGTCCATGACGACAAGGCCGACTTCGCCAAGAAAGCCCAGTCCATCGCCGTCGGCCTGACGGTCGGCAGCTGGACCGATCTGCCGGAGCTGCGCAAGGCCGAGATGGAAAAGCATCTCGGCCGCGTCGTCTCCGTCGAGGAGCATGCGGGAGACGGCACGCCGGGCAGCCGGCATGCCGACATCCGCATCGCCTATCCCGACCTCAACTTCAGCCGCGACATCCCTGCCCTGCTCGTCACCGTCTTCGGCAAGCTGTCGATGGACGGACGGGTCAAGCTGCTCGATCTCGACGTGTCCGACGGCTTCCAGAGCGCGTTCGCCGGTCCTAAATTCGGCATCGCCGGCGTGCGCGAGCAGCTCGGCGTCCACGGCCGCCCGCTTCTGATGAGCATCTTCAAGTCCGTCATCGGCCACGATCTGCGCGGGCTCAAGGAGCAGTTCTACCAGCAGGCTCTCGGCGGCGTCGATCTGATCAAGGACGACGAGATTCTGTTCGAGAACGACGAGATCGGCATCGACCGCCGCGTCGCCGTCTGCATGGAGGCTGCCCGGCGGGCGTCGCAGCAGACCGGCCAGAAGCTGCTCTACGCCGTCAACCTGACCGGCCCGACGTCGCGGCTGCATGACCAGGCCCGCCGCGCGATCGCCGAGGGAGCCAACGCGCTGCTGTTCAACGCGCTCGCCTACGGCTACGACGCGCTGCATGAGCTCGCGGCCGATCCGTCGGTGAACGTGCCGATCGCCGCCCATCCGGCGATGGCCGGCGCGTTTTATCCGTCGCCGCATTACGGCATCGCCGCCCCGCTGCTGCTCGGCAAGCTGATGCGGCTCGCCGGCGCCGATCTCGTGCTCTTCCCTTCTCCGTATGGCTCGGTCGTCATGCCGAAGGAAGAGAATCTCGCGATCACCGCGGCGCTGCTCGACCCGTCCCGTCCGATGCGGACGAGCTTCCCCGTGCCGTCCGCCGGCATCCACCCCGGCCTCGTGCCGCTGCTGCTGCGCGACTTCGGCATCGAGTCGGTCGTCAATGCCGGCGGCGGCGTGCACGGCCATCCGGGCGGCGCCGCCGCCGGCGGACAAGCGTTCCGCCAGGCGATCGACGCCGCGATGGCGGGCATTCCGCTGCAGCAGGCGGCGCAGGAGCCGGGACGCGAGGCGCTGCGCGCCGCCGTCGACGCCTGGGGAGTGCGCGAGGCCTGAGGCTTCGCGGCATCCGCCCCGCGAATTTCGCAACCGCAACCGAGAAAGAAGGCTTAGAGCGATGAGCATGGAATCGAAAAAACAAGTGCTGTTCTGCGACTTCGACGGCACGATCACCGAGAACGACAATATCGTCGCGATCATCAAGCAGTTCGATCCGGACGGCTGGCAGCAGCTCGTGCAGGACACGGTCGACCAGCGCATCTCCGTCCAGGAGGGCGTCGGCTCGCTGTTCCGCCTCCTGCCGGCCTCGCTGAAGGACGAGGTCGTCCGCTATTCGATCGCCAATGCCGTCATCCGAGACGGCTTCCGCGAGCTGCTCGCCTATTGCCGGGAGCAGGACATCGACTTCTACGTCACGAGCGGCGGCATCGATTTCTTCGTCTACCCGCTGCTGGAGCCGTTCGGCATCCCGCATGACCATATCTATTGCAACGGGGCCGACTTCTCGGGCGAGCGCATCGAGATCGTCTGGCCGCATCCATGCGACGACGGCTGTCCGAACGGCAGCTGCGGCATGTGCAAGACGGCGGTCATGCGCCGGTTCCCGGCGGAGCGCTACGAGCGCATCCTGATCGGCGACAGCGTCACCGACTTCGAGGGCGCGAAGCTCGCCGATCTCGTCTTCTCGCGCGCCCAGCTGACGGCCAAGTGCCGCGAGCTCGGCCTGCCGCATCTGGAATTCGCGACGTTCCATGACGTCGTGCGCGGCCTGCAGGAGCGCCGGCCAGCCCATCAAGAAAGGACGCGTCAATCATGAGCGATTTTCAAGAGCATCTCGCGAAGCTGGAGGACAAGCAGCGCGCCTACGCCGAGCTGGCCGAGGTCAAGGAGCTGTTCGCCTCGCGCGGCTGGTTCGCCGGCACGAGCGGCAACCTGTCGGTGCGCGTCGGAGACTTCAACCCGGGGAGCTTCCAGTTCGCCGTCACGGCGAGCGGCAAGGACAAGTCGAAGCGCACCGCGGAGGACTTCCTGCTCGTCGACCAGAACGGCAAGCCGAGCGAGCCGACGGCGCTGAAGCCGTCCGCCGAGACGCTGATCCACTGCGAGATCTACCGTCTGACCGGAGCCGGCGCCATCTTCCATATCCATTCCGTCTTCAGCAACGTCGTCTCCGAGTGGTTCTGGGAGCGGCGCTCGGTTCCGGTCGCCGGCGTCGAGCTCATCAAGGGGCTCGGCATTTGGGAGGAAGAAGCGCAGATCGAGATTCCGATCGTACCGAACTACGCCGACATCCCGCGCATCGTGCCGGAAATTACCGACGCGCTCCAGCCTCGCCTGCCGGGCGTGCTGCTGCGCAAGCACGGCATCTACGCCTGGGGCAAGGACGCCTTCGAGGCGAAGCGCCATCTCGAGTCGTTCGAATTCCTGTTCGAATACGTCTATCGCTGGGAGCTGCTGCAGGGCAGCCGTCGATAAGCGGCCCTATTCCCTCTCGAACGAAAAACAACCAGGCACGGCTGCCGGAGCAGCCGTGCTTGGTTGTTTTTGTCGGGCCTCGACAAGTCGGCTGAAGCATGCCACGCTCAGCCTGGCCACTCGCCGCCCGGATAAAGCGTCGAGCGGTACAGGCGCTTGGGCTGGGGCAGCGCATGCCCCGGGCGCCTGGCCGTCAGATCGATCGCGGCGCTGCCGAAGATCGCCGCTCTCTCATCGTTGTAAACGATGACCTGCTCCGTACCTGTGCCGGCGAGATCGCCATGCACGGCATACCCTTCCGCCGGAAATTCCGCCACTACGTTCATATGGCCGTCGTAGAGGGACGGCCATACGCCTCCACCGCGCCGATAGGCGAGGATGTAGTCCTGCCGCGAATCCGGCTCCCAACGCTGCAGCGTTTCCGCGATCGTCAGCCAGCCGTCGGTCCGACGGTCCTCCTTCCACAGCTGAGCGCCGCTCGAATCGAGCAGGAACAGCGCATCCCTTCCTTTCAGCCCCTTGCCGTCGTCTTCCCGGACGAGCCGGTCCAGTCCCGCGATCTGCAGCCCGGGAAGCTCCGGGCGGAACTTTCCGAGCGCGATATGCTGGGACTCGATCGAGTCCGCATGCCGCCATAGCTCCTGTCCGTCGCGGCTGTACATGACCGTCACGCTGCCTCCGACGACAACCTCCGGAATTCCGTCTCCGTCGACATCGCCGAACCAGATGCAGTCGGCATGATCCTCGAGGCCGCTGCAGCTCCATCTCCTCCGGCCTGTATGATCGAGCAGATCGTACCCCGCCATGATCTCGTCGAAGCCGTCTCCATCCAGATCGCCAGCCCATGGAAAATGGCCCGGATTGCCCTCGTACGTCCAAAGCAGGTTGAATCGGTTGTCCATCGCCCACAGCTTATGGTAGCGGTCTTTCAGGATGAGGTCCGAAGCGCGCGGGCCTCCGCTCAGATTGGCGATGATCAGGCAGTCATGCGCATTGGGAGACGGCAGCTCATGAGACGCTTTCTGCGCTCCCGTCGCGCCGTCCAGCACGACAAAGCGATCGTTCATGACGCAGAGCACCTCCAGCCGCCCGTCGCCGTCCCAATCATACACCTGGGCCGGATAGTCGGAGCCCTGGCTTCCCGCCCGAGGATCCGGTTTGCCGGCTTGCCAAAGCCGGTTCCCGTCGAGGTCGAAGGCCGTCACGCATTGCACTTGATGCGGAATATGACGGACATCCTGCCGGTTGTCGGGCTGCACGAGCACGAGCTCCATCCGGCCGTCGGCGTTCAGGTCCCCGAGCAGCATCTTGCATCTCGGGCCTGCCGGGCTGATGTCTAGCTCGGCCAAGCGCGCCGCGCCTTCCTGTCTGCTGCGTTTCATCGGCCACTCTCCTTTAACATAATCGCGCCGCTGCCCGGAATCGCCGGCCGCTCGGGCAGCGCATCGCCGAGCAGCTCCAGGCAAATGATCGCATTGAGCGACCACTGCGAAGCCTCGTTCGTATTCATCCAGTCGATCTCTCGCAGCTCGCGGACATAAGAGACAGTCTGCGCGTCGTTGACCAGATCGACGGTCGCAAACGGATGCTCCATGAGGAACGACCAGGCCAGCCGGGCCGTCCGCTCCTCTTGCCTGTACGAAGCTCCGTAAGCGACGAGGGCAAGCGTCAGAACGGGATGCCCGAAGCTGCTCGCGCTGATCTTCCCGCCGGTGATGTCATCCTTCTCCTCCTGCGGCAGATGATAGAACAAGCCGAAGTCGGCCATCATCTCGTTCCACTGCGGGTCCTTCAGCATGCCGGCCAGCTCCATCCACACTTGCGGTCCGCCCATGCACACCGCCAGATGGCGCCCCCAATTGTCGTCCCCCATCGGCGTCAGCCGGCCCGTCTGCGGGTCGTAGCCGTACGTCGGGCCGGAGATGAGGCCGAAGCTCGCCTGCTTGATGCATGCGATGCCCGTCAGCAGCTTGTCTCGATAAGCCGCGTCCTCGAAGCGCTCCCAGCGGGTCATCCAGTTCGAGCTGAACGCCGCCCAGTCCGGCCCGACGCGGGCATGCGTCGGATGCTCGTCTTTCGGAAAATACGCTCTCATCGGGTCGAGCGAGACGGTGGTGTAATCGGCATCCTTCACTTCCTCCATCATGTCGCCGATCCGCTCGTCGGCGGTCAGATAGTAATAATAGCGATGCAGGCCGGCCATGCTGATGCGAGCCTCCTTGCAGCCGCAGCCCCAATGGACGACATTATGGCGCGATCCGAGTCCGGCGTATTCGCCAAAGTGATAGACGTCCACCTCGCTCGTATGGCGCGTCATCGCCTCCGCCAGGCGGAAGATGTCCTCCCGGCCCGAACGCAGGAACATGAGCCATAGCCACATGTTCGGCACGAGCTCCGTATTCTGCCAGGCGCAGCCGCCGAGGTCGTAGTTCCATACATGGCGGGCGGGATCGTAGCTGTGCATGAAGTCGCCGTAGTCCCAGAAGCCGTACCAGCGCCGCTGCTCGATTTCCCGCTGATAAAACGCGATGATGCCGTCCAGCTGCCGCTCCAGATGCGCTTTGGCCTCCGTGCCGCGGTCGGGCAGGCTCCAGATGCCGAAGGCGCCTTGACGGTGGAAATGCTCCGGCTCGCATGCCAGCTGCGGCGGCGACTCGTTGTGTTCCGCCAGCCGCTCGAGCCGCTCGGGCGTCGGCGTGGACGCGCAGCCCCACAGCGTCAGCTCGTTCGTATTGGCGACGCCGTAGGGCGTCGCCCGCATTTCCTCGGCGCCTTCGTAGGAAGACTCGACATGCGTCTCGGTGTCGTAATGGCGCATGTCCATGGCAGGGGCGTCCGGTGACCAGAACCAGGCGGTCAGCGCCGCCTCCGCGCCGAGCATCCCCTCGACTTCGAGGGCGGAAGGATGCTTGCGCCAGAAGTCGCGCATCGTTGCCGCCAGGCCGCCGCCTCGGCTGCCTGCGTAGACGACGCCGCGAGCGCGGCGTCCTTCCGCCGCCTTGACCCAGCTGCAGCCCGACTTGGTGCGCTTGAGCATCCGATAGCTGTCGGCCGAGTGCTGCGTCAGCTTGAAGCTGTCCCAGGAGGCGGATTCCTCGAGCAGCCCGAGAAAATAACCGTCGTTCACTTGCTCCTCGAGCAGCCATTCCCCTCTCAGCTGCCGCTCGAACAGCTCCAAATAAGGGCCTTTCGTACGGCGCGTATGCAGCGTCTTGGCGGCTTCGCTCCAGAATCCGCTGTCTCCGGCGAAGCGGACATGGCGGTTGTAGTGAGGTCCACGCATCGGCACGGAGAAGCGAATTCCGAGCCCTTTGACGAAGTCCTGGCTCGGATTGCCGTCGTAAAAGAACGTGTGCACGATCCGGATCGTCTCGAGCCCCGCGTAGGCGTACAGCCGCAGCGAGAACGGCAGCCACTCGCCCGTGCTGGCCGGCCCGGCCGGCCCGTCGTCGGCCCGATGCCGACCGGACAGCTTCAGGACGGCCCGCGCCGGCCCTTGCTGCTCCAGCTCCACCCTGGCGATCCGCGACCGAAAGCGTTCTTGCCGATACGTCCTGCTTCCGGACAGCTCGCTCCTCGTTTCCCGCATGGCGATCAGCTCAGCCCTCCCGCCGATCGGCACGCCATTCCGGAAGATGCCGTCGATGATTGCGCTTCCTGTCTTCGGAACCCGGAACGAAATGACGCCCGTATCGACATCGACATGCTCCTCCGTCTCCGTCACGCTCAGCGCCGGAGCAGCGGCCATCGTTCGCGCCGATCCGCGCCGAACGGAATATTCGGCCGCCGCATCGGCGGGAAAGGCCGCCGCATGCGCCGTCCATTTGACGCTGCCGTCCGGCCAGTAGGCGGCCGGCCAGCTTTGCAGCGCTGGCGGAGCGCTGCCGTCCCCCGACTCCAGCGCCAGCTCCTCGCCGCGCCTCAGCTCCCCTTCCTTCCACGGCATTCCCCATGCGACTCCTGCGGGCAAAACAGGCGCTTCCTTCAGCCAGCGTAAACATGCCTTCGTCGTACCGCTCATAGCCTCATCTCCTGCCGAGATAGTTTGCAGACGGTTTCATTATATCGGCGCCTGTTTTCCCGGCAATCGGACAATCTTGCAGGAGGCGCGCAGGCTCCTTGCACCGTCCAGCCCGGGCTAGCACTTTTTTGCCGGCCGGCCTCGCCGATCGGCTTCGCCTTGCCTGCCAGGTGACGCGTCACTCCGGCCGGCTCAACATGCGGTAGCGCGTTGGCGTCATGCCCTCCAGCTTTTTGAAGATGCGGTTGAAATAGCTGTGCTGATAGCCGACCTGCTCGGCGATGTCCTGGATTTTCAGCTCGGACTCGCGCAGCAGCTCCTTCGCCTTGTCGACCCGCAGCCCGGTCAAGTAATCGATGAAATTCACGCCGGTCACCTGCTTGAACGATTTGCTGAGGAAAAATGGATTGGTGCCGATATGGTCGGCGCAATGATCGAGCGAAATGTCGCGCATGTAATTCCGCTGCAGGAAAAGCACCGCTTGCTCGATCAGGCGTCTCGTCTGGCCATTCGATCGGGTTTCCATCTCTCGGAGGTACGGCTCGAACACTTTGGCCGAAAACCATTCGCAGGCATGCTCGGGCTCCTTGATCTGCGACAGCTGCTCGTACAGATTGGCTCCCTTGTACAACCGACTCGGCTGGATGCCGGAAGCGAGAATCGCGTGCTGGACCGAGCCGAGCAGCTGCAGCATGCCTTGGTGGACGTCGATCGCCTTCGCTCCCGCCACCGAAAGCGATTGCTGGAACTCGCCCAGCAGCGTCTTGGCGTCCGCCGCCTGCCCGGCGCGCAGCGCCTGCAGCAGCTCGCGCTCCAGCGCGAACGGATAGGTCGGCGCCGGCGAGCCCTCCCAGTCCGACTGCTCCATGTCGATGACCTGGTTCGCATCGTCGAAGTTGCGGAAGCTGGCCGCTTGCTTCACCGCTTCGAAGGCGCGCGGAACGTCGCTCGCCCGCATCATGGAGCGGCTGATCGCGACCGTCACGTTCAGATGGAGCAGGCGGTTGACGGACTGCATCAATTCTTCGCAGAACGATCGGATCTTCGCTGCGAACGATCCCCCCTCGGGCAGGATCAGCAGCAGCCCCGAGCCGAGATCATGGAAGTTGATCGCGTTGTACTGCTCGAAGTACCGCGCGGCCGTCTCGTCGATGATGTTGACCGAGGCGAATGTCACCAGCCCTTCGTCCCCTTGCTTGAACTTGCCCTCCAAGCTGGCGATGCCGCTCAGCTGCACGTACAGCACGATGAACTGCCTGTTGCGGACGTCCCATTTGTACCGTTCCAGGCGCGAGAGCAGATCCTCTTCCGAGTAGGCGTAAAGATAGCCTTGCAGCAGCTGATGCAGGAAGCTCTCCTTGACGTAGGGCAATTGCTCGGTCAGCCTGGCGTTCAGCTCGCGGCTTTCGCGGCTCAGGTCGCGCCAATGCCTTTCGATCAGCGTGAACTCGTCCTCCCTCGCCTCTCCTTGTCCGCCATGCGGAATGAGGCTGCCCATCAGCCGCTTGATCGGCGAATAGATCCGGCCGGAAGCGAGCCAGGCGAGCAGCAGTCCGAGCAGCAGCGCGCTGACGCTGACGCCGAGGATGATTCTGGAGACGAATACGACCGGAGCGGTGATCGTCGTGATCGGCGAGGCGGATACATACATCCACGGGTCCATGATGCGTCCAAACTGTCCGGATGTAACCGCGTACGTCCTGCCGTCCCAATCCAAAAGAAAAGAGCCTGTCCCTCCGTCATCCGTCGAGATCCGAGCCCTCAGCGCCGCAATGAACGGCGAGTCCGCGGCATGGCCGTGAGCGGAGACGAACAGGCCGCCGTCCGCGCCGACCAGGAAGTTGTCGCCGTCATCATAGGGAGCGAGCGCCAGCAGCGCTTCCGCCACCTGCTCGCGGTCCAGCCGGGCGACGAGCGCGCCGAACGGCTTCAGGCTGCTTCCGGGAATTGGATGGACGAAGGCCAGCTCCCGCTGCTGAGGCTTGGCCGGATCAAAGGCGAGCTGCGTCCAGTACGTCGTCTTGTTCCCGTTTGCCAGCAAGCTGTCGTAAAGGCCGATCACACGTTCATCCTGCAGCGAGGAATACTCCGGATCGAACAAGATCGGCTGCTCGCCCTGCAAGTAGAGGCTGACGCTGCCGATCATGGCGTTCGAGCCTTGCATGACGAGCAGCGTGCTCGTCAAGTCGCGGGTCCGGATGAAGTCGCGGACGAAGTCATGATCCTGCAGCGAATAGTCGAATCGGGTGTCGAATGCCCAGTGCGACAGCATCATTTCCAGATTCGCAAGCTGCGCGTCCATCGTGCGCGCCCGCTGCTCGATCTGGCCGACATGCTGCTGGAGCAGCTCCTTCTCGAGATTCCCTCCCGCCATCGCATACACCAATACGCTCGTGATGATGCCGGGTATGCTTGCGACGACGAGAAGCAGAATCAGGCTTTTCCGATAATAGCTGCCTGCGCCTCGCGTTAGACGAGCGGCAATCGTTCTCCCCTGCACTCTTTCGCCCCCTACTTTTTTGTAAGCGGATTCAAAAACGCCCGGCCAGAAGATGCATCCAGCATAACCGGAACGGCCTGGATGAACCAGTTTGAAAACCGACTTTTTCCGTTAAAAAGCCGTCTACATCGTGTTCTCGATGCAGACGGCCCGGTGTCGCTTTCGCTTTAATTTGCAGCAGCGTAGAGATCGTTGATCTCTTTTACATAGTCGTCGCCGCCGGATTTTTTCCACAGCTCGATGGCCTCTTTCCAGCCCTTCTCGTCGATCTGGCCGACGATGAACTTGATGCGCGCGTCATTGATGATGTTGCCGAGCTGCTGGCCCTTCTGGGAGTATACGGCGGAGATGAACGGAGCGGACGGGTCGGCTACGATCGTCTCCCGATTTTTCGCCATCACCTCGGCCTGTTTCTTGCGCAGCGGCGTCTGCTTTACGTCCAGTCCGAGGTTGGTCGCAGGCGTGAACGGCGCCATCTGGTTGAGTCCCTCGACCTCGGACTCCAGCAGCGCGCTGTCGTCGGACGGCTGGATCGTATTGTCCTCCAATTTTGTATAATGCACGCCTTCGAGACCGGATCCGACGAGCGTCAGGTTTTCCGGCTCGTTCAGCGCATCCAGGAAGGCCAGCACCTTGTCGACCTGCTCCTCCGTTTTTACGCTCGACTTCGGTATCGCCAGCAAGCCTGAGAACCCGGCCGTCGGCAGCGTGCGGATCGAGCCGTCGGGGCTTTTGACCGCGCCGAACACATCCATGTAATGCTCTCGTTTGTCCTCCTTGCCAGCTGCGGCGAGCGCGTCATGAATCCGCAGGTCGGCGCGGGCAGCCCCGTCCACGACGTCGATGATCACGCCAGCCTGGCCATTGACGATCGGATCGGTCCACTTCGCGGAATCCATGACGGCGAAGTCCTGGTTGACGAGCTTCTCGTCGTACAGCTTTTTCATGAATTTGAGCGCTTCGAAGTATTCGTCGTACATGAAGTCCGGCGTCAGCTGGCCGTCCTTAGTCCCCCAGTTGTTCGGCGCGCCGAACCAGAGCTTGATCTGATCGAAGCCCGCCCCCCACGCCGGCGCCCATTTCACCATGACGAGGCCGTACGTATCGTGCTTGCCGTTGCCGTCCGGATCTTTTTCAGTAAACGCTTTCAGCATTTCGTAGAACTCATCGATCGTCGTCGGCTGCTGCAGCCCGACGCTTTCCAGCCAGTCCTGGCGGTAGTAGACGCCGTTGCGGCCGATCTCGCGGCCTCGGTACACGCCGTAATTGCGGCCGTCGATCGAGGCGTTTTTGAGGATGACCGGATCGGATTGGCTCAGATTCGGATACTTTTTCAGCTTGTCGGTCACGTCCCAGAACGCGCCCGCTTTGACGGCGTTGACGAAGCTCGGGCCTTTCACATCGGGCACGTAGAGGATGCTCGGCAAGTTGCCCGAGGCGAGCGTAATGTTGAACTTGTCGCCGTACGAGGCGTTCGGCACCCATTGGAAGTGGATGTCGGTGTTCGTCCGCTTCTCCAGCTCGGCCGCGACCGGACTATCGTCCTTCGGAAAATTCGTCTTGAAAATCGGCAGCATGATGCTCAGCGCCAGCGGCTTGTCCGCGGTCGGCGATGCGTTCGGAGAGCCGCTGGCGGCAGGCGGAGCGGAAGCGGCAGGCTCGTTGCCGCTGCTGTCGGACGCGCAGCCTGCCATAGCGGCGGCGAAGACGGAACTGAGCAGCACAAGCCGGGAAGCGGAACCGGCGAGCGTCGATTTTTTCATTGTGATCTCCTCCTGGAACGGGAATGGCTCAGCCTTTGACGGAACCGAGCAGGACGCCTTTGGCGAAGTGCTTTTGCAGGAACGGGTAGACGCATAGGATCGGAATCGTACCGACGACGATGACGGCCATCTTGATCGACTGGTCCGGCGGAGCGACGAAGCTCGGATCCATCGAGTTCATGTCTCCGGCAGCAGCCTGAGATAAGAGGACGATCTGGCGCAGCATGACCTGCAGCGGCCATTTTTGCGGATCGTTGATGTAGAGCAGCGCCCCGAAAAAGTCGTTCCAATGGCCGACGGCATAAAACAGCGTGAAGGTGGCGAGCACCGGCATCGACAAGGGCAAGACGATGCGGCCGAGCAGGCCGAGCTCCGTGCAGCCGTCGATGCGGCCTGCATCCTCGATCTCTTTCGGGATTTCCTGGAAGAAATTTTTGACGATGATCAGGTTGAACGCGCTGATCGCGCCAGGCAGCATGAGCGACCAGAGGGAATCAAGCAGATGCAGCCCCCGAACGACGAGGTAAGTCGGAATCATGCCGCCGCCGAACAGCATCGAAAAGATGACGAGGTTCAGCACGAAATTCCTCCCCCACAACCCTCTGCGGGCGAGGGCGTAGGCCATCGTCACGGTGAAGAACAGATTGACTGCCGTGCCGATGACGGTGACGTAGACCGATACGCCGATGCTCTGCATGATCGTGTCCGTCGAGAAGATGAACTTGTAGGCATCGAGCGTGAGCGATTCCGGAATGAAGAAGACCGCTCGGCTCGTCAGCTCCGCGTCCGAGGCAAACGAGCCGGCGACGACATACACGAAGGGCAGCACGGCCGCCAAGGCGCATGCGGTCAGGAAGATGATGTTTGCCGCGTCGAAGATCGTCCCGGCGATGCTGCGGTTGCGTTTGGACATGGCTTCCGATCTCCTTTCGAATCAATAAAGGCCGGACTCGCCGAATTTTTTGGCCAGCCAGTTCGTCCCCAGCACGAGGATGATGCCGACGACGGACTTGAACAGGCCGACCGCCGTGCTGTAGCTGAACGCGCCTTGCGTGATGCCCATCGCATAGACGTAGGTGTCGAACACTTCCGCGGCCGAGCGGTTGAGCGGATTCAGCATCAGATAGATCTGCTCGAAGCCGTTGTCGAGCACGCTGCCCATTCGCAGGATGAGCAGGATGACGATCGTGCTGCGGATCGCAGGCAGCGTGATGTGCCAGATCTGCTTCCAGCGGTTCGCTCCGTCGATCGTCGCCGCCTCGTACTGCTCGACATCGACAGCAGAAAGCGCTGCCAGAAAGATGATCGTTCCCCAGCCGCATTCCTTCCATATCGTCTGCAGCAGGATGATCGGCCGGAACCAGTCCGGATCGGACAAAAAGGCGATCTTCTCGCCCGTATGCTGGAGCAGCAGCTCATTGACCGGCCCTCCTTCCGTCGTCAGGAAGACGTAGGTCAGGCTCGCGACGATGACCATGGAGATGAAATGCGGGATGTAGATCATCGTCTGGACGACTCTTTTGAACAGAGCCCGCCGGACTTCGTTCAGCAGCAGCGCCAGCACGATCGGAGCGGGGAAAAAGAAGACCAGATTCAGAAAGGACAGGATGAGCGTGTTCTGCAACAGCAGGAAAAACTCCGGATTGGCGAAGAACAGGCGGAAATGCTCCAGTCCGACCCACTCGCTTTTCCAAAAGCCGGTGAACGGCTGGTAGTTCTTGAAAGCAAGCAGGATGCCCCACATCGGCACATATTTGAAGAGGGCAAAATACAGCAAGCCTGGAAGCAGCAACAAGTAAAGCCACTTGTCCCGCCGCAGCCGGATGGCAAGGGACGGCCGATAGGCCGCCTCTCCAGCCGCTTGAGGCGGCTTCCCTCTTTCTATGGCCTGCTTCATCGTTTCTCCCACCTCCTTCTTCGCTATGATCGCATGCTCGCCTCGAGAGCGCTGGCCCTATTATGCAGAGGTCCTCGATTTTCCGGCAATGAGACATTTTTGAAGAAGGATGAAGCGCGGAGCTCGCGACGCCGGCCCAGCTTTCCCAAAAAGTGCAAGTCCGGCAAAAGAGTGGCATCCGCTCCGGCGCAGTTGCAAAAAAATCGCATCGCCAGCCGCAGCGGGCGGCGCAGACGATGGACGAATGAAAGACAAAAAACCCGCCGGTCTGCATGCAGCTCGGCGGGCTTTGCCTTTTCTTTTGCTTATCCGATCTTGACGCGGATGACGTTCCAGGACGCCTTCGGCAGCGTCGCTTCGATTTTGCCTGCGTCCGTCTGGGCGGCATTGCCGCCGACATGCGGCTTGACGCGGTTCGGCTCCTTCGCCGTATTCACCGCTTTCAAATCGTCGCTTTCCAGCACGATATGCTCGATGACCCGGCTCTGCTCGAAGCTGCGCAGGTCGATCTCGAACGGCAGCTCCTCGTCCAGATGGCGGTTGACGGCAAACACCGTCACCTCGCCGAGCTGCTCGTTGTAGACGGCGACCGATTCGAGGTAAGGGACGTCCGTGAAGTCCTTCGAGTCGTACTTCGGCGACTTCACCAGCGGCACGAGCACGGTGCCGCGTCCGAACACGCTCGCATGCATGTACGGATAATAGATCGTCTGCTTCCACGCCGCGCCGCCATTCTCCGTCATGATCGGCGCGATGACGTTGACGAGCTGCGCCATGCAGGCCATCTTCACCCGGTCCGCGCGCTTCAGCAGGCTGATCAGCATGCAGCCGACGAGCAGGGCGTCTTCATGGTTGTAGATGTCCTCCAGCTGCGGAGGCGCGATCGTCCATGGCTCCAGCTTGCTGTCCTGCTCGTTGGAGTGGAACCAGACGTTCCATTCGTCGAACGACAGGTGGATCTTCTTCTTGCCGCGCTTTTTGGCCTGGATGTAGTCGCATACCGAGATGACCGTATGGATGAAGCTGTCCATGCCGACCGACTGGGCGAGGAAGTTGGCGGTGTCGCCGTCCCGGTTGCCGTAGTATTGGTGAAGCGAGAGATAGTCGACGTTCTCGTAGGCCTGCTCCAGCACGGTCGCTTCCCATTCCGGATAGGTCGCCATCTGGATGCTCGAGCTGCCGCAGGCGACGAGCTCGATCGTCGGGTCCGTCCAGCGCATCACCTTCGCCGCTTCATTGGCGATGCGGCCGTATTCGTAGGCCGTCTTGCTGCCCATCTGCCACGGGCCGTCCATCTCGTTGCCGAGGCACCAGGTCTTGATCGCATGCGGCTTAGCATAGCCGTGGCTCGCGCGCAGGTCGCTCCAATAGGAGCCGGCCGGATGGTTGGCGTACTCGAGCAGGTTCCGCGCCTCATCGGGACCGCGAGTGCCGAGGTTCACCGCCATCATTGCCTCGGTGTTGGCTTTTTTGCACCAGTCCATGAATTCGTTCAAGCCGACCCAGTTCGGCTCGACCGTGCGCCAGGCGAGATCCAGCTTGCGCGGACGCAGCTCCTTCGGCCCGACTCCGTCCTCCCAGTTGTAGCCGGAGACGAAGTTGCCGCCCGGATAACGGACGATCGGCACGTCCAGCCCTTTGACCAGCTCCAGCACGTCGCTGCGGAAGCCCTGCTCATCCGCCCCCGGATGATCCGGCTCATAGATGCCGCCGTATACGGCCCGTCCCAGATGCTCGATAAAGGAGCCGTAAATGCGCTTGTCCACCTCGCCGACTCGAAAATCCTTGTCCACGATCATCGAAGCTTTGTTTTTTGTCGTCATAACCGCTTCACCTCGTCTTCATATAAATACCGTTATTAATTAGTTAACAACTTCATGAATGAGTCACCCTTTCATTTAACCCTATTCTTTAAAAATGTTCAATATCTCGAATACAATTTATATTTTTATTAACGTTATGGAGGAGAGGGAATGCCAAAAAACCGCTGCGATCGGCCAAGGCCGAAACCAGCGGTTTCGCTCGAGGGCATGGCGGCGGCGAGACCGGCTAGCCCAGCTTTCCGTGCCGCATGACGCCGAACATGCCGGTCATCCCCTCGTGGCGGGCGAAGCCGTACGAGGTATAGAACGGCTGGATCTCGCCGCATCGGGAGAGAGGCCATCTGCCTATCCCATCCCCTCCGCCGCCTCGAGGACTCGGGCGAGTCCTTCGGCCAGCCGGCGCTCGTCGAGCAGCGAGTAGCTGAGCCGGATCCGGTCCTGCATCGCGTCCAGCGGATCGCAGATCGGTCCCGGGACGAAGGCGGCGGACAGCTCCAGGCTGCGCTCCAGCAGCCGCGAGGCCTGCATGCCCTCCGGCAGCCGCACCCACAGATTGAGTCCGCCGGCGGGACTTTCCCAGCTCCAGCCGGATGCGGACAGCGCCTGCTCCATCGCTTCCTTGCGCATCGAGACGGCGACGCGCAGCTTGGCCAGATGCTCCTGCATCCGGTGCGAAAAGAAGAACGACTGGAACAGCTTCTGCCCGAGCAGCGGCGTGCCGCCGTCCGCCAGCGCCTTGAGCGGACGGATCGCCGCCAGGAGCGGCGGCCTCGCCGCGAGAAAGGCGATCCGCAGCCCGGGCGCGATGTATTTGCTGTAGGAGCGCAAATAGACGACCCAGCCTTCGGTATCGTAAGCGAACAACGGCGCAGGCGGCGGCTCGTGGAAATAAAGGTCCGAGTAGGCCTCGTCCTCGATGAGGATGCAGCGGTAGCGCTCGGCCAGCTCGAGCAGCGCCTTGCGCTGCCGGACCGGCACGGTGTAGCCCGTCGGATTGTGGTACGTCGGGTTGAGGTAGAACAGCTTGGGCCGCTCCGCGGCCATCAGCTTCTCGACCCTATCCAGGTCATAGCCGTCCGGCCGGATCTCGACCGGCAGCATGCGGACGCCGAGCTGGCGCAGCATGTCGATGGCCGGACTGTAGGTCGGCCGCTCGATCAAGGCTTTGTCGCCCGGCTGCAAAAGCGCCCGGAACGCCAGATCCATCCCTTGCTGGGCGCCGGTCGTCACCATCAGCTCCTCGGCCGACAGCTCCAGCCGCCGGTCCTGCATATAGCCCGCCATCGCCTCCCTCAGCTCCCCGTCTCCCATGACCGTGGAGTACGTGCTGAGCAGCAGCGGCTGGCTCGCGATGACCTCCTGAGCGTGCCGGGCGAGGAAACGGTTCGGCAGCAGCGTCGGATCGAGCAGCGCCTCGGACATCCGGTAGCGGACCGCCCGCCGATGGATGTCCGACAGCCGGCTCTCGGCTCCGCAGGCCGTTCCCGCGCCATAGCTCCAGCGGACGCCGCTGCCCGCCGCCTCGCCGGCAGGCACTTCCGCGCGGACGTAATAGCCGCTCCGATAGCTCGCTTCGAGCAGCCCCTCCTCCTCCAGCAGCCGATAGCCTTTGAGCACGGTCAAGCGATGCACGCCGAGCTCCTCCGCCATCGTCCTCACCGACGGAATCTTTTCTCCCGCCGCCCAGCGGCCATGACGGAGCCCGCTGCGCAGCGCCTCCTCCACTCTCTTTCCTTTGGAGCCGATTCCATCGGCCGTCCACGCAGGACGCATCCGCCATCCCTCCCGATCACCGCCTTCATCTGTTCTACTATTGCTCCATCTGGTCGGTTTGTCAATCGTATGATGGTGGCCAAAAGGAGGCTTTTCCTCATGGTCGTTCTGCTCTACTCTCTCATGTGCGCCATCTTCGGCACGACCTTTCTCGTCATCAAGCTCGGCGTGGATGCCGGACTGCCGCCGCTTTTGTCGGCCAGCCTCCGGTTTTTCGCCGCCGGCGCGCTGCTGCTGCTCGGACTGCGCCTGCGCGGCAAGCCTTCCTTCGGCCTGCTCGCGCGCAAGGAAACCTGGCTCATCGGCTGCGGCAGCACGTTCGTCACGTTCGCGACGCTCTACTGGGCGGAGCAGCATCTCGACTCCGGCACGGCCGCCGTCCTGTCGGCCACCGCGCCGATCGCGGTCCTCCTGCTGCAGTCCGTCTTCTGGAAAAAGCGCTCGACGAAGCTGGAGCGGCGCGGCGCGCTCGTCAGCTTCGCCGGCGTCGTCGTCCTGCTGCTGCCGAGCTTGGCGGCGGTCCATCCGGACCGGCTCTGGCTGCTCTCGGCTGCGCTCGTGCTGCTCGGACAGATCGGGTATGCCTCCGGCAGCCTGCTGCAGCGCCGGCTGCTGACGAAGGAGCCGGCGCTGTCTCCGATCGCGCTCAATGGAGGCCAGATGCTGGCCGGCGGCGCCGGCATGGCGCTGCTGTCCCTGCTCACGGAGCGGATCGATCCGTCCGCCGTCGAGCCGCTGCCGGCGCTTGCCTCGCTGCTTTATCTGATCGTCATCGGCTCGATGCTCGGCCACAGCCTGTTCGCTTGGCTGATCCGCGCGACGAACGCCTTTTTCCCGTCCACCTGGCTCTACGTCTCGCCGGCGCTGGCGCTCGGGCTCGGAGCCGCGCTGTACGGCGAGCGGCTGAGCGGCTTCACCGCCGCAGGCTCGCTGATCGTCCTGGCCGGCATCGTGCTGCTGCGGCTCCCGGAGCTGAAGTCCCAGCTGCTCGCGGCCAAGAAGAGAAGCCGGGAAGCGGCATGAGTCCGACCGCCAAAGCGAAAAGCCCTCCTCGGGATCATCCGGGGGGCTTTGCGGCGGCAGCGAGCCGCGATATTCCGAAGCCTTCAATGATTTTCCGCTCCAGCTGTGCATCCAAGCTACATCTAGATCCGGATCCCGACCTTCCCGTCCTCGACGACGACGGGGTACGACCTCACCGGACGCGCTCGCTGAACAGCGAGCGGCCGGACTTGATGTCGAACTCCCAGCCATGCCAAGGACAGCGGACGATCTCGCCGTCGCGGTCATAGCGGTAGCAGTACACGTCCGACGGAGCGTTCGTGCCGCCCACGCGGCCGGCAAGCATCGGCGCGCCTTGATGCGGGCAGTAGTTGTTCAGCGCATAAAAGCCGTCCTGCAGCCGGTAGACGACGAGCTCCCGCTCGCCGACCGCGACGAGCCGGGCTTCGCCGACGGCCAGCTCCTCCTCGCGGAGGACGACATGCACGGTCATTGGCTTCCCTCCTCCCTCGCCGGTCATCCAAGCCGGTACAGCTGGCGCGCGTTGTCGTAGAACACCTTGCGCCTCGCCTCGGGCTTCAGCTTGCGCAGGATCTTGTCCGGCGCGTCGAAGTCCCAATGCGGATAGTCGCTGGAGTAGAGCAGCATGTTCTCGGCATCCATCATGTTGAACAGATCGGCCAGATGCTGCGGGTTGTCCGGCTCCTCGATCGGCTGCGTCGTCAGATAGCAGTGGTCGCGGACGTACTCGCTCGGCAGGCGCGTCAGCCAAGGCACCGTCGAGCGGAGCGCCTTGTAGTTCTTGTCGAGCCGCCACAGCAGCGGAGCGAGCCAGGCGACGCCGCCTTCGACGAGCACGAGCTTCAGGCCCGGGAACTTGACGAAGACGCCCTCGCAGACGAAGCTGACGAGATGGGCCATGAACATCTGCGACAGGTTCGTATGCCACTCGAGATAGCGGCTCGGATAGCCGGCCGCCGTCGGAGCCGTCGACAGTCCGCCGCCCTCCGCGCCCGGGTGGACGGCCAGCGGCAGTCCCGCCCGCTCGCAGGCCGCGTAGATCGGGTGGTAATAGCGCTGGCCGAGCGGAAATCTCGCGGCGCTGGAGATGATGACCTCGACGAAGCCGGGATGGCCGGCGAGACGGTCGATCTCGCGCGCGGCCAGCTCCGGATCGAGCGTCGAGACGGCGATCGCCGCCTTGAAGCTCGGATGCTTGCCGAGCCACTCGTGCGCGACATAATCGTTGTACGCGCTGCAAATGGCGGCGGCATAGTCGGGATCATGGGTCGTCGAGATGTTGTAGACGACGCCGGTGAGGACGGCCGCCTCGACCTGAAAAGGCTCGATCAGCTGCTCGACGATCAGCTCAGGCACGGAGCCGGCGCGCGCGCCGTTCGGCGGCAGCGCGTCCTTGCGCATGACGCCGACCGGCGACCAGTAGCCCGACATCGCGTAGCCGATGCCGGAGCCCGCCACGCGCGAGCGCCACGGCTCGGGCAGATAGGGCAGCAGCGCCCGGTCCTCCTGCTCGTTGTGGATGTCGGCGTCGATGATCGGATAGGCTGCGTTCGCGGCCATCGCTCAGCCTCCTCCGTAGGTGCGGTCGTAGGCGGTCTGGTACATGGCGAGCAGCTCGTCGGCGCCGAGCTTCTTGAGCTGGTCCGTGAACTGGGCGAACGCCTCGTCGGTCATCGGCGTCTTGCCGGTGATGAACTCAGTCAGCTTCTGATCGATATGCTTGGTCAGGTTCGTCAGCTTGGACTTCTCGAGCTCCAGCTCCTCCTGCGTCTTGACGATCTGCTTGGGCGCCGGCACGATGAACGAGGCATACGACTCGTTGATCGCCTTGGCCTGGTCGCTCAAGCCTGCCTCCCACGCGGCGCGGGACTTGGCGTTGTTGAGCGTGATCATGTCGTACCAGACGCCCCAGTCCTTGCGCAGCGTCGTGAACGGCGACGGGCCGAAGTCCTTATTGTACACCGGCGCTCCGTCCGCCAGCTCATACGTCTTGCCCTCGATGCCGAGCGACAGGTAGTCGCTCCCCTCTTCTCCGGCGAGATAGTCGAGGAACTTGACCGCCCGCTCCTTGTCCTTGACCTTGGCGGAGATCGCCCGGCCGACCGCGCCGACGACCGGACGCGAGAACTGGTACGGCTTGACGCCGTCCGCGGCGAACATCGGCATCGCCCCGAGCTCGAACGAGGCCGTGCCGGCCTGCTTGCCTTTGTCGATCAGCGTCTCGCGGTCCGCTTTCCAGAAGTACGTGACGCTGGATTGACCCCGCAGCAGCCGCTCCTCCCACTGCGCCGGCGTCAGGATCGCATACTCGGGATCGAGCAGCTTCTCGGCGTACAGCTTGTTCAGGAACCGGATCATCTCCTTGTAGCCGTCGCGATACGGAGCGAACGCGTAGTCGCCCGATTCGGGGTCGAGGTTGAAATAGCCCTCGATGCCGGTGAACATGCGTCCGAACACCGTATACAGGCCGGTGTCGCCCGTGATCGCGCTCGTGATGAGCGGATAGCTGTTCGGCTCCTTTTCCTTGAGCGACTTCAGCAGCGCATAGAACTCGTCCAGCGTGCCCGGCGCCTGAAGGCCGTGCTTGTCCATGAGGTCCTTGCGCGTGTACCAGATGAAGTTGAAGCCCTTGCCCTCCGCGTCGCCCTCCAGCACCGGCACCGTGTAGATGCCGCCGTCCGCTCCGGTCGCCACCGCCTTCGCCTCGGGGTACTTCTCGTAGAACGCCTTCAGGTTCGGCGCCTCGTCGAGATAGTCGGCGAGGTTGAGGAACACCTTTTCCGGGCCGTTCTCGCGGCCCTCCTGGTTGGTCACCTGAATGAAGTCGGTCACCGTATTGGTGGCGATCATGATCTGCTTCTTCTCGGCGAGCCCTTCCTGGCTGACGATCTGGAACTCGGGCTTCACGCCCGTCTTCGCCTCGATCTCCTTGAAAATCTCCCAGTCGGACCGCACCTTGCCCTCCGGCCGGTCGTAGACGAGCCAGCTGTAGGAGATCGGTCCGTCCGTCTTCTCCTCGCCCTCTCCGCTGCAGCCGCTCAAGGCGCTTGCGGCAAGCGCCGCGGCAAGCAGCAGCGCCATGCGTGTCGAACTCGACTTCATGAATGGTTGCCCCCTTCTTGAAATAGGCTCAGCCTTTGATGCCGCCGATCATGGCGCCCTGCACGAAATACTTCTGCGTGAACGGATAGACGCACAGGATCGGCACGGTCGCCAGCATGATCATGGCGTACTTGGTCGTCTCCAGATGGGACAGGTCGCCCTCGCCCTGCACCGTCTCGCCGGCGATGAGGATGTTGCGCAGCATGAGCTGCAGCGGATAGCGTCCGCGGTCGTTCAGATAGATGAGCGCGTCGAAGAACGAATTCCACTGGTTGACGGCGCTGAAGAGGCCGATCGTCACCATGACCGGCATCGAGAGCGGCATGACGATCCGCAGCAGCACCTGCAGCGGACCGCAGCCGTCGATGCGCGCGGCGTCCTCCAGCTCCTCCGGCATCGCTTCGAAAAACGTCCGCATGATGAACAGATACCAGGTGCTGATGAGCGGCGGCAGCACGATCGCCCAGATCGAGTCGAGCAGGCCGAGCTTCTGGACGACGAGGAAGGTCGGGATGATACCGCCGCTGAACAGCAGCGTGAAGGCGGCCAGCAGCAGGATCGTCCTGCGGCCCGGCAGCCAGCGCTTGGACAGCGGGTACGCCATCGCGGCGGTCGCCAGCAGCGTGAGCACGACGAAGACCGCCGTGTAGCGGATCGTATTCCAATAGCTCGTCCACAGCTCCGAACGGGCGACGAGCTGCTCGTAGGCGATCCAGGTGATGCGCCTCGGCCAGAGCAGCACCTGGCCGCTGGCGACGAGCGCGTTGTCCGAGATCGAGGCGGAGAAGACGTAGAGCATCGGATAGAGCATGACGGCGGCCAGCAGCAGCATGACGACGACGTTGAAGGCGTCGAACAGCCGCGAGGCGAGGCTTTGCTTGATTTTCACGGCAGCTTGCTCCTCCTTACCACAGACTCGTGTCCGAATGCTTCCGCACGAAGCGGTTGGCCGCGACGACGAGCACGAAGCCGATCGCCGACTGGAACAGCCCGACGGCGGTCGCGAAGCTGAAGTCGGCATCGAGGATGCCGCGGCGGTAGACGAATGTGTTGATGACATCGGAAGTCTCGTAGTTCATCGAATTGTACAGCAGCAGGATCTTCTGGAAGCTCGCATCCATGAAGTTGCCGAGCGTAAGCACGAACAGCACGATCATGATCGGCACCATCCCGCGCAGCGTGATGTGGCGGATCTGCTGGAAGCGGCTCGCGCCGTCGATGCGGGCCGCTTCGTAGAGCGCAGGATCGATGCCGGCGATCGCCGCCATGTAGAGGATCGTGCCCCAGCCGAGCTTCTGCCAGATCTCCGAGCCGACGTAGACGGTCCGGAACCACTCCGGCATGCCGAGGAAGGCGATCGGCTCCAGGCCGAGCAGCTGCACGAGCAGCGCGTTCACGATGCCGGTCGTCGGCGACAGGAAGGTGACGAGGATGCCGGCGATGACGACGGTGGACAGGAAATGCGGCATGTAGCTGATGCTCTGGATGAAGCGCCGGAAGCGGGCGCTGCGCAGCTCGTGGAACAGCACCGCGAGCAGGATCGGCAGCGGGAAATGGAAGATCAGATCATAGACGTTGAGCAGGATCGTGTTGCGGATCAGCTTCCAGGCGTCCGGCGTGTAATAGAAGAAGTCGACGAAATGCTTGAAGCCGACCCACTTGCTGCCGAGAATGCCTCGGCCGATGGAGAAGTCCTGAAACGCGATGATGATGCCGTACATGGGAACGTACTTGAAGATGATGTAATAAAGCACTCCCGGCAGCATGAGCAGGTACAGCGCCCGATGCTTGCTCAGGGCGGCCAGCAGCCGGCTGCCTCGCGCCAAGCCGAACTCCCCCTTTCCGGTTGTCCTTCCGCGGCGGACTGCCGCAGCAAGAAGCTTGCCCTCAGCTTAGCGGCCGTTCGGACCGGGCGTAAAGGGACGCTTTTTTCGCTCGACGCCAGAGAGGGCGAAACCCGCGAAGCCGCATGGCAGGCCGCTTTCCGCGAAAAAAAAGCGACGCCGAAAAAATGGCGACGCGGGTTTTGACGGTCAGGAGCCGGCCGAGGAGCGGGCGGCATCGCGGTATTGGCTCGGCGTGATGCCTTCATGCTTGCGGAACACCCGGTGGAACGAGTTGCGCCCCCAGTAGCCGACCTTCTCGGCGATGTCGTCGATGCGCAGGTCGGTTCCGAGCAGCAGCTCCTTGGCCTTCTCAAGACGATATTTGGCGATGTAGTCGACGTACTTCTCCCCGATCTCATCCTTGAAGACGCGGCTGAAATAACCGGGCGACATGTCCAGCCGGGCGGCGAACTCGTCGATCGACAGCTCCTTGTCGTAATGGGCGTGGATATAAGTCATGATCTCGCCGAGCCGGGTCGGACGGGAAACGGGGTCCGGCGCGTCCTGCCCGACGAGCTGCCGATGCGCCTGGCGCAGCCACTGCCGGAACTCCGCCTCGCTCCAGCAGCGCTCCAGCCCGGCGAGCAGCCGCTCGGCCGCGGCGGGATCGCCGGTCTCGGCGGAGGGCAGCAGCCGCTGCCAGGCGCGCAGCGTGTCGCCGCACCACTCCCGGAGCCGCGCGCAGGAGGCGCCTGCAGCGGCCAGCTTGGCGGCGCCGTCCAGCGAGCTCTCCAGCATCGCCCGGCGGTCGCCCGTCCGCCTGCGGTTGAAGACGACCGCCAGCTCCTGCGCGCTCAGCAGAGCGGGCGGCTCGGCCGCGGCCTGGCTGCGCGCGGGCGCCGCGCAGACGGCGATCGGCTCGCTGCCGACGAGCCGCTCTTCGACGGCCGCCTCGGCGGCGCGCCAGCAGGCGGCGATGCCGTCCGGCGCGTCAAAGCGGCCGCCGATGCCGATCGTCGCGCGGCCGGACGGCAGCTCCCGGCGCAGCGCGAGCCGGATCATCTCGGCCAGCTCTCCGCCGGTGACGAGCAGCAGCGGGTCATCGCCGGCGACGACCGCGATCGTATCCGCCGCCGGCCGCCCTGACAGCACTTGCGTCGGCAGCAGCGCCGCGATGCGCTCCGACAAGCTCGCCGGATCCGGCCGCGGCTCTGTGCGGGACGGGCTGTCCGGCTCATCGTGGAGGCGGATGCAGAACGCGTATCCGCATGCCGGCAGCTCCAGGCGAATGCCGAGCGCTTCGGCCTCGCCGCGCAGCTGCGCGGCATCCCGCCATTTTCCCGACAGCAGCCCTTCGAACAGCGACTGCCGCAAGGCGGGATAGCCGTCGAGCGGCGGCGGCGGATCAGACGGATGGCGCTCCGGGGCTTCGGCGAGCGGCCGGTAGATGCGCCGGCTCAGCCAGTAGGAGACGACGCTGCCGACGAGCAGGAACAGCGCCGCGAACAGCAGGATGCCGAGCCGCAGCTGGCGCGCGGGCTTCATGAGCTGGGGCAGGTCGACGAGGCTGACGATCCGGTAGCCCTCGTGGAAGCGCATCGCGGCCGCCTGCAGCACGTAATCGCCGGCCAGCTCCGTCGCGAAGCCGCCGCGGACGTCCCCGCTCGCAGAAGCCGCCAGCCCGCGCAGCTGCTCCGGCCCGACTCCGTCCGTCCGATACGAGCCGGCGATCCGCTCGCCCTCCCGATCGACGAGCGCGGTGCCGGCCGACCAGCGCTCCGGGATGTCGAGCAGGCGGAGCAGCTCCGGCTGCCGGAGGCGGACGACCAGGTACAGATCCGGCGCGGCGCTGTTGAACGGATAGCTGGCCGCCGCGGCCAGCTGGCCGGTGCCCGGCAGGATGAGGTCCATCATCATTCTTCCGCGCAGCGAGGTCAGCAGCCCGTAGCGGAGGCTGTCGTCCATCGGGTCCACGAAGCGGAAATAGTAGGACCGGTCGGTGTACAGGTCGGAATCGACGATCAGCTCGCTGCGGGCCGAGACGACAAACGCCTTTTCCGCGAGCGGATGGCCCTCCAGCCGCTGGAGCTGCTCGCGCAAGGCGAGGAGAGCTTCCGCGCGCTGCTGTTTTTTGGCGTCGGAGACGCTTGCGCCGGCGGAGGCGCCGGCGGGGCCGGAGGCTGGCGCGGCGCCCGAACTGCCGGAGGCGGTCATGCTGCCTGACGGATCGAGGAGGTCCGTCGAGAGGGAGGAGAGCGTGGCGATCATCGCCGTCTGCAGCGTCTCGAAGGACGCCTCGGTCTTTTCCGAGGCGCGGGCGAGCAGCAGCTCGTTCCGCTTCTCGGCGTCGTCCGTTATGAGCTGGAGCACGAGCATCTGCACGAGCGCGGCGGCGGCAAGCACGGGCACGAGGATGAGCAGCAGATAGACGGCGAAATGCCGGCGGAACAAAGAGGCTTTGAAAGAGGGCATGCGGGTCGACAGGTCCATCGTTCTCACCACCTGGGAAAGGGTCGGCAAGCAGGCATGCGGGATTGAGGCGCGACATGACGCGGCCGCGGCCGCCTCTGTCCTTCGCGGGGAATCTAGGTAAAGTATAGACAAGCCGTAATTTAATATCAACAATATGTTAAGTTTATGAAAATAAAAATCAAAGACTCTTCCGGCTCCGCTTCCCGCCTGTCGTCGGATGCTTCGTGCGTCTCGTAAAGCTATGGAACGCAAAGACGGCCATTCTCTGAGAAATGGCCGTCTTTGCTGCCGCGCGCTTCAGTCGCGGAACTTCTTCAGAAACTGCACGGCAGCGGCGATGTCCTGCTCCGGCTGGTCGCCGACCTCGCGCTCGATCGTCAAGTAGCCGCTGTAGCCGATGTCCTGCAGCGCCTGCAGGTAGCCCGGCCAGTCGACGCCGCCCTCGCCGAGCGGCACCTCGCGGAAGTCCTCGCCCTGCTCGGCCGCCTCGGCGATCTTCTCATGGCTCATCGCTTCGAAATCGAAGCCGAGCATGCCGTACACCTTGCGCGGATCGACCTCGTCCTTCAGCTTGATGCCGTCCTTGGCATGCGTATGCACGATGTAGCGGCCGAGCGTGCGCACGCCCTGCACCGGATCGTCTCCCGTCACCATGACCATGTTCGCCGGATCGAAGTTGACGGACAGGCCATCCGTGCTGAGCTTGTCGAGGAAAGCCTTCAGATGCGCCGCGCGCTCCGGCCCCGTCTCGATGGCGAAGTAGGCGCCTCGGCTCGTCGCGTACGAGCTGATCTCCTCGCAGGCTTCCTGCATCGCCGCGTAGATGTCGCTCTGCTCGTCATCGGGCACGATGCCGATATGCGTCGTGACGATATGGCAGCCGAGATCGAGCGCCAGGTCGAGGATGCGCTTCGACTTCTCGATTTTCCAGCCGTTCTCCTGCCGATCCTGAAAGCCGTGTCCGCCCAGATCGCCGACGAGCGCGGAAATTTCCAGGCCGAGCGAGCCGATATAGTCGCGCAGCTCGCGGCGCGCGGCCGCGTCGAGCCCGTCCGGATCCATTTCGCCGGATACGGCATAGATCTGCACGCCGTCCGCGCCGACCTCCTTCGCCTTGCGCAGCCCCTCGCGCACGCCGACCTGGAAGCTGTCGACGATGACGCCGATCGGATTGTTGATGCCCATGACGATCCCGCTCCTTTGCCCTTTTGTTCAGGCCCCCGCGAAGGCAGGCCGCTTGCTCCTCATTGTAAAGGCTGTCCGGCAAGCGGAGCTAGAACAGCGATGCGGCCGAGTTGGACATTTGTGCGGCGGGCTTCCTCAGCCGACCGGCACCCATTCTCCGCGGCGGTCGGCCGAGGCGATCTCGGCGGCGACGATGCGGATCGTCGCCTTAGTGCTCTCGGGATCCGCTTCCTCGATCGGGGCGCCTGCCAGCAGCCGCTCGACGAAATAACGGAGCTCGTAGTAGTATCCCTCTCCGGGAGCCAGCGCCGCCTCGTAGCCTGGCGCGCCGTCCGGATTGACCCGCAGCCTGCCGCCGGCGAGCTGGACGTTTCCGCGCTCGAACGTCACGCGGAAGCCCATTTCGAAGCCGTAATCGCCGTTGAGCGTCCAGTCGACCTGGGCATGCACGATGCGCGGATCGGCATACCGGTAATGCGTCGAGACGATGTCGTAGCCGCTGCCGGGAATGACGTTCAGGCCGACGGCCGACACCGCCTCCGGCTTGCCGAACAGCCAGTTGACGACGTCCGCGTCATGGACGTGCATGTCGAGGATCGCGCCTCCGCCCTTGTCCTTGTCGAGCACCCACGGTCCCCAGCTCGGCGTGCCGCCGCCCCGGTAAAAGGAAGCGTACGTCACCTCGCCGAGAACGCGGGCGTCGATCAGCCGCTTCAGCTCGACATAGGCCGGCCAGAAGCGCAGGCATTGCCCGATCATGAGCGACCGGTCCGCAGCGGCTGCCGCCCCGATCATCGCCTCGCATTCCGCCTCGTCCATCGCCATCGGCTTCTCGCACAGCACATGCAGGCCCGCCTGCAGGCACTGGATCGTCACGTCCTTATGCAGGTAGGTCGGCAGCGTGATGTCCACCGCATCCAGCTGTTCGCGGGCCAGCATGTCGGCGACCGACTCGTAGGCGGCATACGCGCTCAGATCGGTGACGCTGCCGCCCGCGGCCAGATTGCCGCCGCTCCCCTCGCCGCGCAGCTTGGCCGGATCCGCGTCGCAGATCGCGGCGATCTGCACGGCGACTCCTTCTCGCTCCAGCTGCCGGTAGTTTTCCAAATGCGCCTTGCCCATGAAGCCCATGCCGATGAGGCCGATCCGGATCATGACCGCACGCTCCTTCCGAGGATGGCGTCCATCGCCGCCGACGTATTGAAGACGATCTGCTCGCCATGATGCGCATAGGACGGGATCATCTCCGCCGTCACGTAGCTGTCGTACCCGATCGCTTCCAGCTCGCGCACGACCGCCGGGTAGTCGACGTCCCCGGCCAGCAGGTCCACGAAGCCGTGCAGGCCGCCGGCGGCGCGCCGGTAGTCCTTGAAGTGGACCTTCTTGATGCGCTTGCCGAGGATCGGGATCCAGTGCTCCGGATAGCCCCCGTGCAGGGCGTTGCCGACGTCGAAATAGCTGCCGACCGCCGGCGAGCCGACGGCGTCGATGAAGTCTCTCATTTCCAGCGGCGACAGCAGGAACTTGTTCCACACGTTCTCGATGCCGATGCTCACGCCCAGCCTCTCGGCATCGCCGGCCACCTCCCGCAGCGCCTCCAGCGCGCGCTCGTAGGCGACGTCGTAGCGGACGGCCGGAGCGTCCGGCAGAAAGTCGACGCCGACCGCCCCCGGCACGATCAGAATCGTATCGACCTCCAGCAAGGCGGCGAACTCCAGCTGCCGGCGGACGATCGCCTTCGCCTTGGCGCGCGTCTCGCCGTCGCCGCTCGTAAACGGATACGACCAATACAAGCCGCTGGCCAGGCTGGCGATCTCGATGCCGATGTCCCGCGCCAGCTTCGCATAGGCCTCGATCTGCTGCGGCGTGCTTTCCAGGCTGAGCTCTCCCGTCTCCTCCAGCGCCAGCTCGATGCCGTCGAAGCCGGCCTCCTTGGCGAGCCTCAGGCTCCGTTCCACCGTCGTTCCCGCGGGAAACGACCAGGCGTTGATTCCTTTTTTCATCGTCTCGCTCCTCCTTCAGGCATGATGGCCATCCGCCATCGCCATCCGCCATCAGTATAGCTCTCCCGGAGTCCGTCCGCTTTGCCATCAGCGCCGCCGGATTTGCATTTTTGTGGTAAGATGGGAGCACAACCTGCGCCATGGAAAGGAGCGGTCGAGCTGGAGTTCCATCCGCTGACGCTGAGGCAGGAGCTGGCCGTCGAGCAGCTCATTTCCTTCCACTATTTCGAATATCCGAAGGGCTATCTGTTCGAGGGAGAGTCGCATGACTTCTGGGAGCTGCTCTATGTGGACAAAGGCGAGGTCGAGGTCCGCGCCGACGACCGCCTGCTCCGCTTGAGCCAAGGCAGCATCGTCTTCCACAAGCCCGGCGAGTTCCATACCGTCCGGGTCGGCGAGGAGCATCGGCCGCCGAACCTGATCGTCGTCGCCTTCGTCTGCCGCAGCCCGCTCATGGACCGCCTGCGGGACTGGACCGCCGCGCTGGAGGACGGAGAACGGGCGTGGCTGTCGATGCTGCTGCGCGAAGGCTTCGCGAGCTTTCAGCCTCCCTACCACAACCCGCTCGTGCATGAGCTGCGCCGCGCGCCGGACGCGCCTCCGGGGTCGGAGCAGCTGCTGCGCCTGTCGCTGGAGCTGCTGCTGCTCAGCCAGATCCGCAAGAGCGGCGATCCGTTGCGCCAGGGGGGCGCGCCCGCGATCCAGCCGCTGCCGGCGGAAGGCGCGGACGCGATGGAGCGGCTGGAGGCGTTCGTCGCCGAGCGCATCGGGCTCGGCGAGACTCCGACGCTCGACGACCTGTGCCGCGCCGCCCATCTCGGCCGCAGCCGGCTGCGCGAGCTGACGCAGCAGCATGTCGGGACCGGGCCGATGGAGCTCGTGCGCCGGCTGCGGCTCGACGCAGCCAAGTCGATGATCCGCGAGCGGCGCTACAGCCTCACCGAGATCGCCGACCGCCTCGGCTACTCGAGCCTCCACTACTTCTCGCGCGACTTCAAGCGCCTGACCGGCATGGCGCCGTCCGAGTACGGACGCACCGCCCTGGCCGCCGCAGGCCTGCTCGCGCAGCCGGGACCGGCGAAGCTCTGACCTTGGAAAGGAGCAATCGGAATGGGACCTCATTTGGGGAGAGCCTACGGCATCTGGATTTTTCCCGCCTTCGTGCTGATCGTGCTCGCCGCCGGCTGGCTGAACGGAGATAGGGCATCGACAAAAGAAACGTTCGAATGGCTGACCGACTACGCGGCGCCATGGATCATCATCATGCTGCTGCTCGTGCTCATCCGCCGTCTGCCTCGACGCTGAGCCATGCTGAAAAACGAAGCCCGCCTCCAGCTGGAGACGGGCTTCGTTTTTCGGTTGCGAATGGAACCGGCTCTATTCCGCCGGAGGCGTGAACGAGCGGTTCGCGAACTCGGCGTCCAGCATGTAGAAGGCGTTGCTGTCGGACTCGATCCGCTTGAGCTTTTGGATGATGCCGTCGAAGAGGGCTTCCTCCTCCACCTGCTCGTCGATGAACCACTTCAGGAAGTAGATCGTCGCGTGCTCGCGCTCGTCGAGCGCCAGGTCGGCCAGATGGTAGAAGTTTTTCGTATTCTGCTGCTCGTGCCGGTAGCCGTGCTCGAACACGTCCAGCATCGAATCGTACTCGTTCTTCGGCTCGCGCAAAGCCTGCAGCGTGGCGCGGCGGCCGCGGTCGTTGAGGAACTTGTAGATCTTCATCGCATGGAAGCGCTCCTCCTCGGCCTGGACGAGGAAGAAGTTGGAGAAGCCCTCCAGGCTCTGCCCGGAACAATGCGCCGCCATGGCGAGATACACATGGGCGGAGTAGAACTCGAAGTTCATCTGGTCGTTGAGCGAAGCGGCTAGCTGGTCATTCATCGGAATTCCTCCTTGGATGCGGATAGGGCTAGTTTC
The DNA here is from genome assembly GCF_037965485.1 of Paenibacillus sp. FSL W8-1187. NCBI lineage: Bacteria > Bacillati > Bacillota > Bacilli > Caryophanales > Paenibacillaceae > Paenibacillus > Paenibacillus sp. FSL W8-1187. The sequence continues at coordinate 2,565,333 of NZ_CP150181.1, read as the reverse complement.
GGCGCTCCTTCTCGACCCGCTCCAGCACGCGCCGGGCCAGCTTCTTGGGCTGGCCGGCCTGCACGACGCGGCCCTTGACGACGGCGAAGCAGCGCTCGCGGCACAGCCGGCAGCTGCCGAGGCAGGGCGACTTGCGCAGCTCGATGCCGGGCTCGTCCTTGAGCCTGCGGTAGGCGGGCTTGGACAGGAGCTTCAGGTTGCGCCGGCAAAACCGGATCTTCACTTGGCTCCGCCGCGGAACTTGCGGCTGTGGACGCGCGCTTCCTCCGGCGTGGTGACCCGGTTGCGGCTCCACTCCAGCAGGATGCGGTCGATATAGGTGAAATGCAGCTTGCCCGCGAACACGGCCTCGCGCAGCGCGAAGCGGATCAGCTCGTCGCTGTAGCGGTCCTGGTCCAGCCACATGCTGATGCGCTCGCACTCCATCGGGGAGAGCGGACGGCCGAATTCCTGCTCGAACACCGAGAACAGGTCCGTCGCGGCGGCAGCGGCAGCCGGACGCGGACTCGGCGCCGCCGGCGCGGAGGCGGAACGGTCCGCCTCCGCCGTCCACTCGGCCGCGCGCTCCAGCCAGCCCTGCCAGTTGTAGCGCTCGTAGCGGATGCCGCTGACGCTGTCGAGCGTCTCGTCGATGCGCAGGAAGCCTTCCTTCATGAGGCGGCCGAGCTGCTGCTGCACCGAGCGCGGCGAGATGCCGAGGCGCGTGGCAAGCTCCTCCGGCGTCGGAAAGTCATTGCGCTCCGTATCGCGGAACGCCATCAGCTGCAGCAGCAGCATGAAGTCCGCGTCTCCGAGCCCCAGCTCGCGATAGGAGCGGAGCAGCAGCGCCGGCAGGAAGACGCCTCCCTCGCCCATGACGCGGGCGAGCGCCTCGGCATGGGCGCCGCTGCCGCTGCCGCTGACGCTGCTGCCCCGGTCGCCAGGCCGCATCAAGGATACAGCCGGTAGAGCGTGCGCGGGAACGCGATCGTCTCGCGCACATGCTCCAGCCCGCAGATCCAGGCGACCGTCCGCTCCAGGCCGAGGCCGAAGCCGGAGTGCGGCACCGTTCCGTACGTACGCAGGTCCATGTACCATTGGTACGCCTCGAGCGGCAGGTTATGCTCCTCGAAGCGCTGCGCCATCAGCTCCGGATCGTCGATCCGCTGCGAGCCGCCGATGATCTCGCCATAGCCTTCCGGCGCGATCATGTCGGCGCACAGCACGACCTCCGGACGGTTCGGGTCCGGCTTCATGTAGAACGACTTGATCGAGGCCGGATAGTGCGTGATGAACACCGGACGGTCATGCGCCTGGGCGATCGCCGTCTCGTGCGGAGCGCCGAAGTCCTCTCCCCACGGCACTTCGAAGCCGTTGTTGTTGAGGAAGTCGATCGCCTCGTCGTACGTGATGCGAGGGAACGGCGCCTGGATCGCCTCCAGCTTGGAGATGTCGCGCTCCAGCGTCGTCAGCTCCGGACGGCAGTTGTTCACGACGCTCTGGACGACATGGGCGACGAACTGCTCCTGGATGCGCAGCGACTGCTCGAGGTCGACGAACGCCATTTCCGGCTCGATCATCCAGAACTCGATCAGATGGCGGCGCGTCTTGGACTTCTCGGCGCGGAACGTCGGGCCGAAGCTGTACACCTTGCCGAGCGCCATCGCCGCCGCTTCCATGTACAGCTGTCCGCTTTGCGTCAGGTAGGCGTCCTCGTCAAAATATTTCGTATGGAACAGGTTCGTCGTGCCTTCCGCCGACGTCGGCGTGAGGATCGGCGGATCGACCTGCGTGAAGCCGTTCGTATCGAAGTATTCATTGACCGCGCGCTTGATCTCGGCGCGGATCGTCAGCACGGCGCGCTGCTTGGGCGAGCGCAGCCACAGATGGCGGTGGTCCATCAGGAAGTCGACGCCATGCTCCTTGGGCGTGATCGGGTATTCCTGGGTCACCTGGATGATCTCGATGCCTTCGACGACGAGCTCGTAGCCGGACGGGCTGCGCGGCTCCTCCTTGACGAGGCCGGTCACGTACAGGGAGCTTTCCTGCGTCAGCTTGCCCGCCTGCTCCCAGGTGTCCTCGCTCACCTCGGTCTTGGCGACGACGCCCTGGATGAAGCCGGTGCCGTCCCGCAGCTGCAGGAAGGCGATCTTGCCGCTGGAGCGCTTGCGCTGCAGCCATGCGCCGATGCGCACGCTTTGGCCGACATGGCCGGATACTTCTCGGATGGTGACGAGGGAATCATTCATGATGGCGGTTGGCCCCTTTCGTGTGGATGGATCTGGAATGGATCAGGCCTGCTCCGCTCCGCGCTGACGGGCCAGCTTGAACGTGTCGCGGGCGATGAGCAGCTCCTCGTTGGTCGGCACGACCATGACGGCCACGGACGAGTCCGGCGTCGAGATGACCCGCGCCTCCTTGCTGCGCTGGGCGTTGAGCTCCTTGTCCAGCTTGATGCCGAGGAACGTCAGGCCGTCGCACACATGCTCGCGCAGGACGACGGAGTTCTCGCCGACGCCGGCCGTGAACAGCAGCACGTCGATGCCGTTCATCGCCGCCGCATAGGCGCCGATGTACTTTTTGACCCGGTAGGCGTACATCTCGAAGGCGAGCTTCGCGTTTTTGTCGCCGTCGAACATCGCCTCGGTAATCTCGCGCATGTCGCTGCTGAGCCCGGAGATGGCGAGCAGGCCGCTATGCTTGTTGAGCATCGAGTTGACCTCGGAGAGGGTCAGGTCTTCCTTGTTCATCGTGTACGGCACGATCGCCGGATCGAGATCGCCGCTGCGCGTGCCCATCATGAGGCCCTCGAGCGGCGTCATGCCCATGCTCGTGTCGAACGACTTGCCGTGCAGGATCGCCGTCGCGCTCGCGCCGTTGCCGATATGGCAGCTGACGAGCTTGAGCTCCTCCAGCGGACGGCCGAGCACCTCGGCGGCGCGCTCGCTGACATAGGCGTGGCTCGTCCCGTGGAAGCCGTAGCGGCGGATCGCATGGCGCTTGTACAGCACCATCGGCACCGGATACAGATACGACTGCTGCGGCATCGTCTGATGGAACGCCGTGTCGAACACGACGGCCTGCGTGACGCCCGGCAGCACCGCCTCGACGGCCGTGATGCCCATCATATGGGCCGGGTTGTGCAGCGGCGCCAGGTCGAACAGCTTGCGGATCTCCAGCTTCGTCTCCGGCGTGACGACGGCCGATTCCTTGAACGCCTCGCCGCCGTGCACGACGCGGTGGCCGACGGCGTCGATCTCCTGCACCGAGCGCAGCACGCCGTGCTCGGGATGGGTGAGCATGTCCAGCACGCGCTTGATCGCGCTCGTATGCTCCAGGATCTCGTCGACGATCCGCACCTCGGGACGGCCCTCCGGCTCATGGGTGACGATCGAGGAGTCCATGCCGATCCGCTCGACGCGCCCGCTCGCGAGCACGGACTCGTCCTTCATGTCGTACAGCTGGTACTTCAGCGAGCTGCTGCCCGCATTGATGACGAGAATGTTCATACGCGGTCACCGTCCTCATCGTAAGTGAAGAAGCCCGCGCCGCTCTTGACGCCGAGCTGTCCGCCCCGCACCATCTTCTTGAGAATGAACGACGGGCGGTATTTCAGCTCGCCGTACTCGCGGAACATCGACTCCAGCGCGGCATGCACGGAGTCGAGGCCGAAGCGGTCGGCCATCTCGAACGGCCCGTGCTGGAACGAGTAGCCGATCCGCATCGCGCTGTCGATGTCGTCGACCGACGCGACGCCCTCCTCGAGGATGTGCAGCGCCTCGTTGATGAACAGGCAGATGAGCCGCGTCGTGATGAAGCCCGGCGACTCGAACACCATGACGCCCTTCTTGTCGATCACCTGCTCGACGAAGCCCTTGGTCGACTTGAACGTCGCGTCCGACGTGCGCAGGCCGCGCACGATCTCGACGAGATCGACCTTGAACACCGGATAGACGAAGTGCATGCCGATGACGCGCTCCGGATGCGCCGCCGCGCTCGCCAGCTCCGTCAGCGACAGCGTCGACGTATTGCTCGCGAGGATGACGTCCGGCGGGCAGGCGCGGTCCGCCGCGGCGATGATCGCCTTCTTGCGCTCCAGGTCCTCGGTGATCGTCTCTATGATGAGCTCGCATTGGGAGAAGTCGCTCATGTCCGACACTCCGTGGATGCGGTTCAGGATCAGCTTCTTCTCCGCCTGCGTCAGCGCCCATTTCTCGATCTGCTTGTCCAGGCTGATCTCGATGCTGCGAAGTCCCTGCTCCAGCTTGGCCGGCGTAAGCTCCATGAGGAATACGTCCATGCCTTTGTACGCAAGCATTTCGGCGATGCTCTGGCCCATCGTGCCGGCACCGATGACACCGATCTTTCTAAAATTCACAGTAGGTCCGCTCCAATCTGAAAAGCCTCTATTCTCTCTAAAGCCGCCCCTTATTATACCTTTCCAAGGGGCTGCTGCACAATGTTCCCGGATCTGTATTTTGCACAATCCGGTGACCGAAAATCCGCGCCGCTGCTGGATTTTTATGCGTCAGCGCGGCGATGGGAAGTCACAGATCCGCCCTAATCGGACCCGGTCTGGCGCATTCCTGGCCGCATCGCTCGGCCGCTGCCCGAGCGCCTCCCCAGACAGCATAAAAGACGGGCCGGCGGCCCGTCTGTGATGGATGTATCCATAGGTCAAGCGACGTTGCCGACGGCTCAGGCGCCGACGAGCTGCTCCTCGCGCAGCAGCTCGCGGAACTGCTCGCCGCCAAGCGTCTCTTTTTCGATCAGGATGGCGAGGCTGTGCTCGAACAGAGGGCGGCGCGAGCCGAGCAGCTCCTTGGTGCGCGCCATCAGCCCCTCCAGCACCCCGCCGGTAATCTGCGCCCAGCGGTCCGGCGTCAGCATCCGGTCCTCGACGATGCCGGCCTCGGTGAGCCCGCACTCGACCATCGTGCGCACGATGCTCAGCGCCTGGTCGAAGTCGCCCTTGGAGCCCGTGCTGCGCCCGCCGTAGAACATCTCCTCGGCGGCGGCGCCGGCAAGCGCGATCATGATCTGCGACTCCAGGTAGTCCTTCGTGTAGAGGTAATGGTCCTGCGCGGGATTGTGGCGCACGTAGCCGAGCGCCCCTCCGCGCGGCGAGAGCGCGACCTGCGACACGCTGCCCGGACGCACCAGCTCGGCGGCGATGGCATGTCCGAGCTCGTGGATCGCGACCCGCTCCCGCTCCTCCTTGGTGGACTCGCGGTCCGTCTTCTCGCCCATCATCACCTTGTCGATCGCCATCGACAGATGCTCCTGGCGCACGGACTCGCTGCTCTCGCGCATCGCATAGATCGCCGCCTCGTTCAGCACGCTCTCCAGCTGCGCGCCGGAGAAGCCGAACGACTCCTCGGCGATCTTGTCGAGGCTGACCGCCTCGTCGAGCGGTTTGTTCTTGGCATGGATGGTTAAGATATGAAGACGGCCTTTTTTGTCCGGCAGCTCGACGCCGATATGGCGGTCGAAGCGGCCCGGACGCAGCAAGGCGGAGTCGAGCATCTCCTTGCGGTTCGTCGCCGCCATGATGAGGATGCGCGGGGCGTCGTTCGTATGGATGCCGTCCATCTCGGTCAGCAGCTGGTTGAGCGTCTGGTCGTACTCGCGGTGCTGGCCGCCGTCGCGCTTGCCGCCGATGACGTCGATCTCGTCGATGAAGATGACGGCGTTTTTCTTGCCGGCCTTCTGCGCTTTTTTGCGCGCGTCCTTGAACAGGTCGCGGATGCGGCCCGCGCCGACGCCGACGTACATCTCGACGAACTCGCTGCCCGAGGCGGCGAGATAGACCGAATCCGTATACTGCGCCGCCGCCTTGGCCATCAGCGTCTTGCCGGTGCCCGGAGGGCCGGTCAGCAGGATGCCCTTGAGCGGACGGATGCCGAGCTTGCTGATCTCCTCATGCTTGACCAGAAAGTCGAGCGCCTCGATCAGCTCGACCTTGGCGCGGTCCTGGCCGCCGATATCGTCGAAGGAAAAAGGCTTGGACGTCTTGACCGTCGCGTCCCGCCTGCCGCCTGCCGCCGCGAGCTGCCCCTTGGAGCGCAGCGCGAAGAACAGCACGCCGACGAGCGACAGGGCAAGCAGCAGCGGCACGACATTGACGCCGCGGAACAGCAGAAAGGCCAGCAGAGCGGTCAAAAAGCCGGCGCCGATCTCGGCGCTGTACTTAGGCATTGGGCCATACCCCCATCGTCTCGCCCGCGCGGGGCAGAATGACATACTTCGTATCCGTGCCGTACTCCAGCGTCACATAAACGTTCGCCTGATCCATGGAAGACTTCGCCCGAAGTCCTTCATGGCTTTTTTGCATGGCCGCCAGCGCGTCGGGGATGCGGGAGTACTCCCGGTTCTCCATCGCTTCGGCGATCGTGAACAGCTGGCTCGACCAGATCTCCTCCAGCTTCGGGCTCGTCGGCCCGTCGACCTGCAGCACCAGCTTGCGGGAGCCGATGACCGAGGCGCCTTGACGCAAGATCTGCTCATATATGGTTCGAAGGTCGGCTCCGCCGTTCAGCGTGAGCTTGACCGTGACGACATCCTGGCTAAGGGAGGGTTGGGCGGATGACACGCCCGGCAGCGCTTGTACGGCTTTGCTGAGCGGACGTTCGACAGCGGTCTGCTGATAGGCGTACCAGCCTCCGAACAGCAGCGCGGCCGACACGGCGACAGTGGCGAGAAAAGGCAGCAGCCTCCATTTGATCAAAGCAAAAAGCCCCCTTTAGGATCGAAGCGGCCAGCGGACTGGCCGTCCTCATGCGTATTCGCGCCTTGTGATGGCTTCTAGTATATCACAATTGCTATACGATGAGTATATCACTTCGACTTTGATAGAGGGCAGGCAAATGTGAACAAATCAGGAAGAACGTTTGGCGGTCAAGGAATATGTGGCTCGCTCGGCGCCGGTCTTGAAGTCGTAGAACTCGTAAAAGTAGCGCAGCTGGTCCGTTGTCCGGGAGTAGTACGCTTCCCATGCCGGCGAGCCCTGATGCCAGGCCGGACGGACATGGAGCAGCTTGGCGTCCGGCTTCGCCGCGAGCAGCTTGGCGCGGATGTCCGCCTCCGTCGCGCTCTCCGCCGCATTCTCGGCATAAGGAGCCCGCTCCGGCAGCAGCCAGACGACGAGCTGGCGGCCTTCGGCGGTGCTGCCGCGCACGATCCAAAGCGGCTCGTCCCACACATACTTCTCGGCGGAGGCGACCTCCGTCAGCCCCGCCTGCTCTTTGGCCAAGCTCGCCGCCTGCGCCTCGCCTTGCCAGACCGGCTGCTGGATGCTCCGCAGCTCGGCATGGATTAGCGCCAGCAGCAGGATCAGCGCCAGCACGGCGACGACCGTCCAGCCCCGGCGGGTAAAGTACCAGCGAGGGCTGCGGCTGCGGGCCATCAGGCCCCGGCGAGCCTGCGGTAGCAGGCTTCGGCTTCAGCCAGGATCTTCTCCTCGTCGAGCAGCAGGCAGACGCCGCCCTGCACGACCTGGCGTCCGTCGACCCACACGTCGCGCACGTCGCGTCCCGAAGCGGAATAGACGAGATGGGAGACGATGTCCGTGCGCGGGTAGAAATGCGGCTGGTCGGCGTCCAGCGAGATGAAGTCGGCCTTGAGTCCCGCCTTCAGCGCGCCGAGCTCCGGCTGCCGGATCGTCGCCGCGCCGCCGAGCGTCGCGAGCTGAAGCGCCTGCATCGCCGGCACGACGGTCGGGTCGCCGCTGACGCCCTTGTGGACGAGCGCGGCGAGCCGAATCTCGTCGAACAGGTCGAGATTGTTGTTGCTCGCCGCGCTGTCCGTGCCGAGCGAGACGGCGACGCCGGCCTTCAGCAGCTCCGGCACGCGGGCCACGCCGCTCGCGAGCTTCAGGTTGCTGGCCGGATTATGCGAGACGGCGACGCCGCGCTCGGCGAGCAGCGCGATCTCCTCGTCCGTCAGATGCACCGCATGGGCGACGAAGCTCGGACGGGAGAACAGGCCGAGACGGTCGAGATGCGCCACCGGGCGCAGGCCGTACTCGCGCATGTTCTGCTCGACCTCGGCGCGCGTCTCCGACATATGCGTATGCATCGGCAGGTCGAGATCATGCGCCGCCTGCACGAACGCTTCGATGAACGCCGGCGGGCATGTATACGGCGCGTGCGGGCTCATCATCGTCGCGATGCGGCCGTCCGCCGCGCCGTTCCAGTCCTTGGCGAACTGGACCGCCTCCGCCAGCTTCTCGCGCTGCACCTCTTCCGGGCAAAGGCCGATCGCGCCGCGCATCAGCACGCCGCGCATGCCGGAGCGCTCCACGACCTGGGCGACCTGATCCATCCGGTCGTACATGTCGACGAATGTCGTCGTGCCGCTTTTGAGCATCTCCAGCACGGCCAGCGAGGTGCCCCACTTGACGTCGGCGTCCGTGAATTTCGCTTCCATCGGCCACATGTAGTCCTGCAGCCACGTCTGCAGCGCCTCGTCATCCGAGAAGCCGCGCAGCAGCGACATCGCCGCGTGGCCATGCGTGTTGATCAGTCCCGGCATGTAGACGCGCCGGCTGCCGTCGATCCGCACGGAGATCTCGTCGGCCTCCTGCGGACGCTCTTCTCCGATATAGACGATGCGGTCGCCGTCGACGACCATATGGCCGCGCACGACCGGCTGGGCTTCGTCCATCGTCACGAACGTCCCGTTTTCAATCCACCATTTGCTCATGTTCATCCGTCCCGTCTTTATCCATATAGTAGGCCAAGCTCAGCAGCTGCGTCGTGAAGTCGGCGTAGTGGATCCGCACCTTGTCCGGAGCCTTGAGCACGACCGGCGCGAAGTTGAGGATGCCCGTCACGCCCGCCTCGATGAAGCGGTCGGCGACGTTTTGCGCCTCCGCGGCCGGCACCGTGATGATGCCGATCTGGATGCCGTCCTCCCGCACCTTGTCCTTAAGCTGCTCGATCGGCAGCACCTCGAGCCGGTTGATCCGCTTGCCGATCTTCGCGGGGCTCGCGTCGAACACGGCCGTGATCTTCATGTTGTCCTTGACGTAGCTGCTGTAGTTGCACAGCGCGTGGCCCAGGTTGCCTGCGCCTGCGAGCGCGACCTTCATCGGCTGGTCGAGCTTCAGGATGCCGCGGATCTTCTCGATCAGATAGTTGACGTCGTAGCCGACGCCCTTGCGTCCGAACTCGCCGAAATAAGCCAGATCCTTGCGGATCTGGGCGGGGTTGAGATCGAGCTTGCGCCCGAGCTCCTGGCTGCTGACGGTCTGCACGTCGCGCACGTGCAGGTCGTTCAGCACCTGCAGATAGACCGGCAGCCGCCGCACGACCGCCTCGGATATCGGTTTGCCCTGCTTGCTCATGGCTGCTCGGCCTCCTTCGGTTCGCCCTGCAGCCACTCCCTCATGCGGGAGGTGAACTGCTCGGCATGCATCGTTTCAATTTTAGGGCCGGGCAGCGAATAGAGGAAGTGCTTCCCGTAAAACGTGTCGATGACGCGCGTATCGTACAGCAGCACGATGCCTTTGTCGCGGGACGTGCGGATGAGCCGGCCGAAGCCCTGCTTGAAGCGGATGACCGCCTGCGGCACCGACAGCTTCATGAACGGATTCTGCCCCGCCTCCTGCAGCAGCTCCGCCTTGGCCTCCTGCAGCGGATGGTTCGGCGGCTGGAACGGCAGCCTCACGATCGCGAGGCAGACGAGCGCGTCGCCGGGAATGTCCACGCCTTCCCAGAAGCTGCTCGTGCCGAGCAGCACCGAGGCAGGCTGCTGGCGGAACAGCCGCGTCAGCTTGCTGCGGTTGCTGCTGTCGACTCCCTGACCGAGCACCTGGATGCCCGCTCCGGCGAGCGCTTCCTTGAGCGGCTCGTACACTTCCTTGAGCATCCGGTAGCTCGTGAACAGGACGAGCATCCGCCCGCCCGTCTCGATGGCCGACGCCGACAGCGAGCCGACCAGCTTGGCCATATAGGCCGGATCGGCCGCGGCTCCCTTCACCTTGGGGAAGTCCCGCGGAATCATGACGAGCGCCTGCGAGCGGTACTGGAACGGCGAAGGCAGCTGCACCGTGCGCGCCCGGCGCTCGTCGCCGATGCCCAGCCCGAGCTGCTCGGCGGCGTACTGGAACGTCTTGCCTACGGTGAGCGTCGCCGACGTGATGACGACGCTTTTCTTGCTGTCGAAGAAATGCTCCTTGATCTGCGCGCTCACGTCGGCAGGCACCGTATGGAGCTGCACGCTCTTGGTCCTCGCGCTCTGATAGGATTCGATCCAGTACACCATCTCCGGCTTGTCCGCCCGCACGAACACCTTGAGCTCGTCGCGGATCCGCCCGGCGTCCTTGACCGCTCCGGCGAGGTCGGTGATCATGCCCTGCAGCGACAGGTCGTCGAGCTTGTCCTTCATGTCCGAGCTCATCTTGTCCAGCACCTTGACGACCTGGTTCATCTCCTTGAAAAACAGCGACTCCTCGAACTCGATCGCTTCCCATGCTTTCGGGAGCGCTCCCGGCTTGAGCCGCAGGATCGTCTGTCCCGCCTCGGCCGCGCCGGCTCCGGCGCTCGGAGAAGCGAGCGCCTGCAGCAGCTCGAACAGCTTCTCCCACGTATCCTTGAGCGAGCCGAAGCGCGGGATGACCTCGTCGAGCTGCTCCGTCCATTTGGCCGTCTCGTCGGCATCCTCGCCCTGGATCTGCATGCGCAGCTGCGGCAGCAGGCCGTTCCTCGAATCCTTGGCCAGCCGGTTCGCCAGGTTGAGGAAGCCGTAAAAGCCGAGCTGCTGCCCCAGATGCTTGCCGGCCACCTCCTCGAGCTGATGGCCCTCGTCGATGACGAGGTATTCGTAGGAAGGCAGCAGCCGGTGGTCGGCGCGGATGTCGGTGAACAGCAGCGAGTGGTTCGTGATGACGATGTCGGCGAGGTTCGACTCCTGCTTGGCCCGGTGGTAGAAGCAGCGCTTGAACCACGGACAGGCGCGGTTCAGGCAGGAATCCGCATCGCTTGAGACCGTGTTCCAGAACTCCGCGCCGCGGTTGCCGAAGTTCAGCTCCTCCTGGTCGCCCGTCTCCGTCTCGCCGAGCCAGACGAGCATCTGCGAGGCGGTCTGCCGCTCCTCGCTGCCCGCCGCCAGCTCCAGCGTTTGCAGCCGCGTCTCGAACTTGCGCAGGCACATGTAGTTGCCCCGGCCCTTGAAGACGCTTGCGCGGAACTTGAACGGCAGCACATCGCGCAGCAGCGGCAGGTCGCGTTGGCGCAGCTGCTCCTGCAGATTGATCGTGTGCGTGCTTATGACGATCTTGCGCTCGTTTTTGATTCCGAAATAGAGCGAAGGAATGAGATAGCCGAGCGATTTGCCCGTGCCGGTGCCGGCTTCGATCAGCAGATGCCGGCTGTTCTCGAAGGCGTCGTTCACTTCGCGGAACATCGTCGTCTGCGCCTCGCGCTCCTCGTAGTCGGGAAACAGCGTCTCGAAGCCGGTCTTGACCATCTCCAGGTAGTCCTCGAAGCTGGCGTCCGCAAGCGGATTGGCCTGCTCCTCCTCGCGGGCAGGCTCCTCCTCGGTCCAGTCCCCGGCCGACATCGCCACGCCGCGATAGTACTTGTGGGAGTCCGTATCGAGCGCGGAGCGGAGCTGCTTGGCTTCAAGCTCGAGCGCCAGCAGCCAGCCGAGATCGCTGTCCCGGATGAAGGAGGCCAGATGCTCGACGGTCAGCAGCGGCAGCGATCGGAGCTTTTTCAAGCACTCCGAGAACAGGATCGCCGTCGCCATCGCATCGCTGTCCGCCCGGTGATGCTGGTCGTGGCGGATGCCGAACTGCTCCGATACGGCTCCGAGCTGATACGACGGCAGCGAAGGGAACAGCATCCGCAGCAGCTCGACCGTATCAAGCCTGCGGCCGGCGAACGGCGAATAGCCGGCGCGGTCGAGCGCCATATTAAGGAAGCCGGCGTCGAAGCCGACATTATGTCCGACCAGCACGGCATCGTCCAGCAGCGGGATCAGCTCGAGCAGCAGCTCGTCCGGCTCCGGAGCGTCCCGCACCATCTCGTCGTCGATGCCCGTCAGCTGGGTGATGAAGGCAGGGATCCCCCTGCTCGGACGCACGAAAGAGCTCAGTGTCTGTACGACATTGAACTCTTCGTCCATCAGCACGAGGCCGATTTGTATGAGATCATCTTCCGAGGCGTTCGTCCCGGTCGTTTCCACGTCGAGTACCGCATAATTCATTGACAGCCGATCTTCCTCTCCGATCAAGTCAGCTCCGCGCTTCCGAAATAAAGGGATAAGGGCCCATGCGCCTGATGGCATGACTTGAGGTTGATAGCCGGATCCTCGAAGCTCGGATCCATCTTGAGCGCTTGACGGAACAGCCGTTCCGCAAGCTCCATGTTGAGCCGCACCGCCTGGATGCAGCCTAGCGCGTTGAAGCTGATCGCCTGCCAGCGCGGATGCTCCGTCAGCGTGGCGAGCAGCTTAAAGTGCAGCTCCGCGTCGTTCCACTGCTTCGTGTGCATGAGCGACATCGCCAAGTACAGGCGAGCCAGATTGCATTCCGGGGCGAGCCGCACCGCATCCGCGAAATGGCGGATCGCCTGGGGGAACATGAACAGGTTGAAATAGCCTTGACCCTTGGCGACGCATGCCGCGAGCTCCTCGTCCGACACCGGCTCCGACATGCCGGCCGCCGGGGGCAGCAGTCTCGTGTCGGCCTGCGGCTGCTGCCCCGGGGCTGCGGGCTGCTTTGAGCCGCCAGAGCCCGGAGGCTCCTGCATGAGCGGCAGCTGAGCCTTGGCGAAGCGCGAAGCGGCGGCTTCGCCCCCACGGCTGCGGCCGGACTGCGGCTCGCTCGCGCGAGACAGGCCGGACAGGCCGCCGCCGAGGCCTGCGGCTGCGGCCTCTTGCGGATAGGCGTCCTGGAAGTCCGCCAGTTTTTCCTCGAAGGCCAGCCATTCCTCGATGAATTGATCGCTTGCCGCGCGAAGGTGGATCAGCTGCTTCAGCAGCTGCTCGCGCTCGTTCGGACTGCAGCCGGGACAGCGAAGCATGATGTCGTCCAGCATCTCGTTCATGACGGCAAACATCGGCTCAAACATCCGTTCACACCGCCTTCGGCTATGGAATGAGGGGAAAGGATTCGTCATAAATGCGCGGCTGCGAAGCCGTACCCTCATTCTGCTTCCGAAGCGCCCCCCCTATACCCGGCGGCGGCAGTTCCCTGAGGCGGACGCATCAGGAAGCTCGCTTACCGAATAACGGCGTGCACCTCGTGATCCATCACCTCGGCCGGCCGGTTGTCCTCGTTCAAAATGACGACGCGCGGCCGATAGGTCCGGGCTTCCGCTTCTTCCATCGAAGCGTAGGAGATGATGATGATCTTGTCGCCGGGCTGCACGAGCCGGGCGGCGGCGCCGTTCAGGCAGATGACCCCGCTGGCTCGCGGTCCCGGAATGACGTACGTCTCCAGACGGGCGCCGTTGTTGTTGTTGACGATCTGGACCTTTTCGTTGGCCCACAGATCGGCCGCTTCCATCAGGTCCTCGTCGATCGTGATGCTGCCCACATAGTTCAGGTTCGCTTCCGTCACGGTCGCGCGGTGCAGCTTGGATTTCATCATGGTGCGTTGCATCGGGTTCAGGCTCCCTTCTTGGGAAATATCGCGTTGTCGATGAGCCGGGTGCCGCCGAATTTGACCGCGAGCGCCAGCAGCGCTTCCGACTGCCCGAGCGCGGCGCTCAGCGGCTGCTCCGGAGGGATCGCGGCGAGCGACGGGTACAGCCGCAGCTCGGCGTAGTCGATGTCGGCGAGCGGCGAGCGCAAGATCGCTTCGCGCGCGCGCCGCTGCAGCTCGCCGGCCGTCATGCCCGGCTCCGACGCCCACTGCTTCGCCTTGTCCAGCGTGCGCGACAGCACGAGCGCCTCGGCGCGCTGCTCCGGCGACAGGTAGACGTTGCGCGAGCTGAGCGCCAGTCCGTCCGGCTCGCGCAGCGTCGGGCAAGGCACGATCTCGACGTCGAAGTTCAAGTCGTCGGCCATCTGACGCACGACGGCGACCTGCTGCGCGTCCTTGAGGCCGAAATAGGCCTTCGTCGGAGCGACGAGGTGGAACAGCTTGGCGACGACCGTGCCGACGCCGTCGAAGTGGCCCGGCCGGGAAGCGCCGCATAGCGCCTCGGTCACGTCGCTGACGAGCACTCGCGTCAGCGGACGTCGAGGATACATCTCCTCGACGCTCGGCATGAATACGATGTCCGCCCCTTCGCGGCGCGCGACCTCGAGATCGCGGGCCTCGTCGCGCGGATAGCGGTCCAGATCCTCCGTCGGCCCGAACTGCAGCGGGTTGACGAAGATCGACAGCACCGTCAGCCCGTTTTCCGCAGCGCTGCGGCGGATGAGGCTGCCGTGGCCGTCATGCAGATAGCCCATCGTCGGCACGAGGCCCGTCTGCAGGCCGGGCGCGCGCTCGCGGCGCTCGCGCAGCAGCCCTTTCAGCTCGGCTACCGTGCGCGCGACGATCGGCGCCTTCGGCTTCGCTTCCGTCAGCACGCTCATTTGGAGCCTCCTCCATAAACGGCAGCCGGCTGCGCGGCGGACACGCCGAACGTATGCTCCTCCGTCGGGAAGCGGCGAGCCTTCACGTCCTCGACAAAGCCGCCGAGCGCCTCGCGGATCTGCGTGCCGACATCGGCATACGTCTTGACGAACTTCTTGGGCGTATAGGGCGAGGCATATTGAATGACGTCGTGGTAGACGAGCACCTGGCCGTCGCAGCCGGCGCCGGCGCCGATGCCGATCGTCGGGATGTCGAGCCGGCGCGAGATGTCCTCGGCCAGCGGCCCGAGCACGAGCTCCAGCACGACCGCATAGGCGCCGGCCTGCTGCAGCGCGAGCGCGTCGTCCAGCAGCCGGGCCGCTTCAGCCTCGAGCTTGCCTTGAATTTTGTAGCCGCCCATCTGGTGGACCGACTGCGGCGTCAGGCCGATATGGCCGATGACGGGGATGCCGGCATCGACGCAAGCCTTCACATGCTCGGCCACCTCGGCGCCTCCCTCGATCTTGACCGAGTGGGCATGCCCTTCCTGCATGAGCCGCGCCGCTCCCTGCAGCGTATGCTCGCGGCTGATCCGCGCCGTCATGAACGGCATGTCGACGATGCGGAACGTATTCGCCGCCCCGCGGGCGACGGATCGCGCATGATAAATCATATCTTCCAGCGTGACCGGCACGGTCGTGTCGTAGCCGAGCACGACATTGCCCAGCGAGTCGCCGACCAGCAATGTGTCGACTCCCGCTTCCTCGGCCAGCTTGGCGGAAGGATAATCGTACGCCGTCAGCATCGTGATCGGCACGCCCTCTCTTTTCATCCGCTGCAGCTTGGTTGTCGTCAACGCTTGTTTCATGTTCGTTTTCCCCTTTCGGAACCTCTTGGCTTAGTGTGAACACAAAAAAACCTTTTAGCCTCTGCTAAAAAGTCCAGCCCGAAAAAGGATGTCCTGCCGGCAGCGCTCCTCTCGCCGTCACGGTCCGTCATGCGGCTCCGCGCGCCGAGCTCTCGCTCCCGCGTTCATGCCTTCTTATGAAGCAGCAGACTTATGGAGCCGTCTGCCCGGCTGCGCCAGTGCGGTTCCGGCCTATCGGCCCTTGATACCGCCTGGTCACACCCAGTATAGCAGATCGAGCCGCATGCGTAAACGAAGGCCGAAGGCGCTTGCACGCCGATCACGCCCGGATCGGCTCGCCCATCTGGGCCGAGAACAGCGTCCGCTCCGAACCGTCCGCCATCCGGACGATCAGCGCGCCGGACTCATGCAGGCCGAGCGGAGTCGCGACGATGTCGCCCTGCGGCGTGCGGAGCTCCGTCTCGCGATGCAGCGAGACCGACAGCGCCTCCCAGAGCGTCCGCACCAAGCCGAAGCCTTCGGCCAAATAGAGCCGGTACAGCCGCTCCCACTCGAGCAGGAACGCCGCCGCCAGGGCGCCGCGCGAAAAGCTGCGGCCGGCGGCCATGCGCAGCGAGACGGCCTTGTCCAGCAGCTCCGGCGGATAGTCGGCCTCGCTCAGGTTGACGCTGATGCCGATGCCGGCCACGACATGCCGGAGCCGCTCGTCCTCGGCGGCCGACTCCAGCAGGATGCCGCTCAGCTTGCGGCCGTCGACGAGCAGGTCGTTCGGCCACTTGATGCCGATATCGAGCCCGGTCTCCGCGCGCAGCGTCCGGCAGAGCGCGACCGCGGCCAGCAGCGTCAGCTGCGGCGCGCTGCCGACCGGCAGCTGCGGCCGCAGGATCAGGCTCATCCAGAGCCCTTTGCCGTACGGCGACACCCAGCCCCGGCCCATGCGCCCGCGGCCGCTCAGCTGCTGCTCGGCGATGACGAGCGTGCCTTCCTCGGCGCCTTGCTGCGCGAGCTGCTGGGCGACGTTCTGCGTCGAGTCGATCTTGTCCAGCACGACAAGCCTGCGGCCGAAGCTCTCCGTCCGCAGCTGCGCGCCGATCGACTCCGCATCCAGCGGCTCGGGACGGCCGACGAGCCGGTAGCCGAGCTTGCGCGAGGCTTCGAACTCCACGCCCTGGTCCTGCAGCCGGCGGATGCCTTTCCATACCGCGGTCCGGCTGACGCCGAGCTCGCGGCTCACCTCCTCGCCGGAGCGAAAGCGCTCGCCCGATTCCTCGAACAGCTCCAGCAGCCTTTCCAGATCCATGTCCCTACTCTCCTTCCATCCAGGAAACAGCCAGCTTCGCCAGCGCTTCCGTCTCGTTCGGCGCCTCGCCGAGCATGACCGCCTCCAGCAGCCGCTTCAGCAGCGGCCCCAGCCAAGGCCCGGGCCGGCGGCCGAGCTGCCGCTGCAGCAGCCGGCCGTCGATCGCCAGCTCCTTGAGCGTGCGGGCGGGCAGCTGCTCCAGCCAGCCGCTCAGGAGGGCGGCTGGCGGCGCCGCGCCGGCGGGAAACAGCTGCGGCGCCAGGCCGGCCCGCTCCGCCGCGGCAAGAAACGCCAGCCCCTCGCGGACCGGCTCCTCGCCAAGCTCCAGCACGAGCCGCGCCAAGCCGTCCCGCTGCGGATCGCGGCCGAGCCGCTGCACGCCCGCATGGAACGCCAGCACGGCGGCAAGCCGCTCCTGGCGGGCCAAGCTGAACCGCAGCGTCGCAAAGCTCATCTTCGCTTCGTCCGCGAAGCCTTGCATCGCCTGATCTGCCGTCAGTCCCAGCAGCAGATGCAGCGCCGCCCAGCCGTCGTCCGGCCGCTGCAGCCGGCTCGCCGCCTGCAGCGGCGCGGCCAGTCCGCGTCCATGCGCAGAGCAGGCGCCAGCCGCCCGCGCCAGCGCCGGAATCGGTTCCTTGAATCGATCCGCCAGCCCCGACGCGGCCAGCAGCGCCGCCCCGCGGGCAAGCCCGCCGCCGGCCAGCAGCTTGTCCAGCTCGGCGCCGACCCGCTCCATCGCGATCAGCCGCATTCCTTCGCGCCCGGCCTTCAGCCCGCGCCAGGCGGACGGAGCGAAGCTCAGCCCGTAGACGGCGGCGAAGCGGATGCCGCGCAGCAGCCGCAAGGCATCCTCGGCGAAGCGTTCCTCAGCCGCGCCGACCGCTCTCAGCGTCCGGTTCCGCAAATCCGCTTGGCCTCCGAACGGATCGGTCAGCCTTCCGCTCCGATCCATCGCCATCGCGTTGATAGTGAAGTCCCGCCGCCGCAGATCCTCCTCCAGGCTGCGAACGAACCGGACCTCGTCCGGCCGCCTCGCATCGCCGTACTCGCCGTCCGTCCGGAAGGTCGTCAGCTCGTAAAGCCGTCCGCCGTGCCGGACGGTCACCGTCCCGTGCCGCAGTCCCGTCGGAATCGCATCGGGAAACAGCTCCATCGCCTCCTCCGGCGTCGCCGAGGAGGCGATGTCCACGTCATGCAAAGGCAGGCCGAGCAGCAGGTCGCGCACGCACCCGCCGACGAAGACCGCTTGGAAGCCGGCCTCCTCGAGCCGAAGCAGCACCGGCAGCGCCGCTTGCATCTGCGGATCGAGCGGGATGGCTCCGCCTTTCATCCGCGGCAAGCCTGCATCGGGAGCTCCGCCTCGAGTCCGAGCACCCGGTAATAGATCTTTTCGTATTCGAGCGTGATCCGGTCGTTGCAAAATTCCTCGCAGGAGCGCTTGATGCACGCCTCGCGGAACTGCTCATACATCGCCTCGTTCGTCAGCAGGCGGACGGCGTTGCGGGCCATGTCCGCCGTATCTCCGACCGGCGACAGGAATCCGGTCCGCTCATGCGCCACAAGCTCGGGGATGCCGCCTGCGGTCGAGCCGATCGTCGGGACGCCGCATCCCATCGCCTCGAGGGCGACGAGCCCGAAGCTTTCCTTTTCGGACGGCAGCAGCAGCAGGTCGGCGAGCGAGATGATCTGCGCCACATCCTCCTGCTTGCCGAGGAAATGGACGCGGTCCTCCAGCCCCATCTCCTGAATCTGAAACTGGATTCGCGACAGTTCAGGCCCTTCTCCGACCAAAAGCAGCTTCGAGGGGACATGCTCATTGACGCGGCGGAAAATATCAATGACGTCTCCGACGCGCTTGACCGGACGGAAATTGGAAATATGCATGAGGATCTTTTCATGCGGCAAGGCGTAGTCATCCCGCATCGAGCCCGTGTCTCGCGGGTAGTAGACGCGCTTGTCGACGAAGTTGTACGTCAGGTCGATATCACGCGTAATGTCCATCAGCTCGCGCGTCTCGCGGATGAGATCCTTGGATACGGCGGTGACGGCGTCGCTTTCGTTGATCGCGAGGCGGATCAGGCTTTTCAGCGACTCGTCTTGGGCCAGCACCGTAATGTCGGTCCCGTGCAGCGTCGTCACCGTCTTCAGGCCGGAGCCGTTCATCATCTGCTTGGCGAGGAAGGCGCATACGGCATGCGGCACCGCATAATGCACATGCAGCAGATCCAGGTTCTGCATCGCGGCGACCTGGGCCATCTTGCTGGCGAGGCTCAGATCGTACGGCGGATAGCGGAAAACGTAATACTGGTTGACCTCGACCTCGTGATAGAAGATGTTCTTGTGGAACTGGCCGAGGCGGAACGGAATGCTGTGCGTGATGAAATGGATTTCATGCCCTTTTTCCGCGAGCAGCTTGCCGAGCTCGGTCGCCACGACCCCGGATCCGCCGAGGGTCGGATAGCACGTGATGCCGATCTTCAGTTTTCTGGACATGATCGTTCCTCCTGGGTGAAGCCGGAACCGGGTCCGGCTTCGGCGTGGATGCCTGATGCTATCATTGTATTCGCGGCTCGGAGCCATTAATCATCAAGCTTCGAGAAAGCTCGACACCGGATGCGGGCGCTTCAGCGCGAAGCCTTCCGCATAGCGGCAGCCGGCGGCTTGTCCCGTCAAATAATCGCGGTACTCGACCCGTTGCACGTATCCCTGCGTCAGCGGCGTCTCGACGCGGTCGCCGCCGGCAGCCTCGAACTGCGAGCGATAGGCGGCCAGAGCGTCGAGCTTGGTCCCGATCTCCGCCGTGACGTCGACCGTCAGGGCGATATCGCGCTGGTCGTTGATGTAGTAATAGACGAGCCGCTCCACCTGGACCGGAGGCAGCTCCGGCATGCAGCGGCGCAGCTTGGCGTTGAATACGGCTTCCTCGACGATCGCGCTGCATGCGTTGTGGTCGGGGTGGCGGTCCTGCCAGTACGGCGCGAAGACGACGCGCGGCCGGCGGAGCCGAATCTCGCGGACGACGGCGGCGATCTGCTCCGAGTCCCCCGTCAAGCCGCGGTCCGGCAAGCCGAGGCAGCCCCGATAGGCCAAGCCCAGGATGCGGGAAGCCTCCGCCGCCTCCTCGGCGCGCAGCACCGGATCTCCGTTCGAGCTCATCTCGCTGCGCGTCAGGTCGCAGACGCCGACGCGCCACCCTTGCCGGGCATGGAGGGCGATCGTGCCGCCCATGCCGATCTCGGCATCGTCCGCATGGGCGCCGAAAACGAGCAGATCGACTTGACTTTGTTGAGCGTCCATCCGCTTACTCCGGCTTGTACTTGTGCACGAGCTCGCGCCAGGCGAAGTCTCCGCGCATCATCGACTTGACGAGCAGCTCGGCGGTCGCGATGTTCGTCGCCACCGGGATGCCTTGCACGTCGCACAGGCGAAGCAAGGCGGTAATGTCCGGCTCATGCGGCTGAGCCATGAGCGGATCGCGCAGGAAGATGATGAGATCAAGCTCATCCTCCGCGACAAGCGCTCCGATCTGCTGGTCCCCGCCGAGCGGGCCGCTCATGAAGCGCTTGATTTGCAGGCTCGTCTTTTCCATGATGCGGGAGCCCGTCGTCCCGGTGGAATACAGCTTGGCGTTTTTGAACGCCTCCTCGTAGGCGGTGACGAAGTTGACCATTTCGTCCTTTTTGCGGTCATGCGCGATGAATGCGATTTGCAGCATCTATTCCAGCTCCTTTACGGCCTGACAGGCTGAAGTTTTCCAGGAATCGTTCCTTAGTCGTCCATGATATGCTCGAAGCCGTACACCATGCCCTCGTAGGTCATTACTTTGCGGACGGCATGCGCGACGCCCGGCATGTAGCCGGCGCGGTCATAGGAGTCGTGGCGGATTTTGAGCGACTGTCCGAACGCTCCGAAGACGACCTCCTGCTGGGCGAACACGCCCGGAAGACGCACGCTGTGGATGCGGAACCCGTCGTAATAGCCGCCGCGCGAGCCCTCGATCGTCTCCTCCTCGCTCGGATTGCCCTGCCGCAGCTCCTTGCGGGCGGCTGAGATGAGCTCGGCCGTCTTGATCGACGTTCCGGACGGAGCGTCAAGCTTCTGGTCGCCATGATATTCAATGATTTCGAGATGCGGGAAGTATTTGGCCGCCTCGGCGGCGAATTTCATCATCAGGATGGCTCCGATCGAAAAGTTCGGCGCGATCAGCCCGCCGATCTTCTGCTGCTTGCACAGCTCGTCCAGCTCTTCGATCTGGGCTGGCGTGAAGCCGGTGGCGCCGACGACCGGCCGGACGCCGCGCGTGATCGCTTCCAGCGTGTTGGCGTATACGGCCTGCGGCACGGTGAAGTCGACGAGCACGTCGATGTCGGCGGAGGACAGCATCGCCTCGAGCGTAGGCACGACCTTGACGCCGGCCTCGTCCAGGCCGACCAGGCGTCCCGCGTCGACGGCGCCTGCGGATGGAGACATCGCGCCGGCCAGCTGAAGCCCTTCCTCCTGCAGCACCAGCTTGACGGCTTCGCGGCCCATGCGGCCGGATGCGCCGGCCACCGCGACTTTGATTGGGGTTGACATTGATGATCACCTCGGTTCAGAAATAAAAGGCGGCAGGGACGGTCAATCCCTCCCTCGCCGCCTCAGCATCCGCTTGAGCTGACGATTCAGCTGCCTCGCTTCCTCCATCGCCGGCTCCAGGCGGCAAGCCTCTGCCGCGAGCAGCCGCGCTTCCTGCAGCCGGCCGAGCTGCATGCAGCAGACCGCGGCGAGATAGCAGGCCTCGGCCTGAAGCGGGTCGAGGATGCGGGCCTCCTGCAGGAACTCCATCGCTTCCGACGCGGAGCCCGACTCGGAAGCCAGCAGCAGCTTGGCGTCGGAGACGAGACGCCTCGCCTCGACGATGTCCAGGTGATAGCGGTACTCCTCGTGGCCCGGCTTCAGCTCGCATGCCTGGACCGCATGGTGGAGGGCAAGCTCCCACCGTCCGCTCCGAGCGCAGGAGACCGAGCACTTATAATGAAAGGAAGCGTTGCGAGGCTCCAGCTGGATGGCCTGCAGGAACCACTCGATCGCTCCATCGAAATCGCCGTTCAAGATGCATTCATACGCTTTTTTGATGCAGCCTTCCCCGTCCATCCGCCCACCTTCCTTGCGCTAGGGTGATGGTAACAGCATATGCCCGGGGCGTTATTGCGGTTCGCCGTTTTTGCGCGTCCAGCGGTCGGCGTCGCGCGTATTGAACTTGTGCATGACGGCGTCATGCGCCTTCGTCAGGTCGATGTCCAGCGAGTTGGCGAAGCAGTTCAGGATGAACAGGATGTCGCCCAGCTCCATTTCGATGGAGTTGTCCGCCTCGTCCGGCTTCTTCGGCTTCTCGCCGTACGTATGGTTCACTTCGCGCGCCAGCTCGCCGACTTCCTCCGCCAGCCTGGCCACGAGCGACAGCGGGCTGAAGTAGCCTTCCTTGAACTGGCCTATGTAACGGTCTACCTCGCGCTGGATTTCGGCGAGTGATTTTTCTTCCATGCGACAGTCCCCTTTTGCAACGTATCTTTACCTATGTTATCCTAAAGCAGTTTTGAACACAATATAGGGAAGCCGCTGCCAGGCTGCCCGCTCAGACTGTGAAGCCAAGGAGAAAACCGTCATGACCCATCTTGCTTACCGCTATCTGTACAAGTCCATCCTCCCCGTCCTGCTCGGAACGGCCATCTACGCCTTCGGCCTGCAGTATTTCCTGCTGCCCAACCAGCTCATGGAAGGCGGCGTGACCGGCATCGCCGTCCTGCTCAACTATGCGTTCGGCTGGAAGCTGTCCATCACGACGCTGCTGCTCAACATCCCGCTCTTCTTCATCGGGCTGCGCATCCTCGGCCGGCTGCCGATGATCATGACGATCGTCGGCACGCTCAGCCTGTCCCTCTTCCTGTTCATTTTTGAAAGGGGAATCGAAGCGGGCTGGATCGAGCCGTTCAACGCCGAGCATGACCTCATCCTCGCCGCGCTGTACGCGGGCGTGACGCTCGGAGGCGGCCTCGGCATCGTGTTCCGCTTCGGCGGCACGACCGGCGGCGTCGACATCGCCGCCCGCATCATCAACCGCGCCAAGGGCTGGAGCATGGGCCAGATCATCCTGTCGTTCGACGCGATCATCATCGGCATCTCGCTCATGTACATTCCGAAGCAGAACGTGCTCTATACGCTTGTCGCCGTCTTCATCGCCTCCAAGCTCATCGACTTCATCCAGGAAGGCGCCTACGCCGCCAAGGCGTTCTCGATCATCAGCGAAAAGGGCGAGGAGATCGCCGAGCGCATCACCGTCGAGCTCGAGCGCGGAGTGACGCTCATTCCCGCTGTCGGCGCCTACTCCAAGGTGCAGCGCAACATGATCTACTGCGTCGTATCCCGCAGCGAGATCCGCTCGCTGCGCTTGATCGTGAAGACGATCGATCCGCGCGCGTTCATCGTCATCAGCGACGTGCATGACGTTCTGGGCGAGGGCTTCAAGGAGGAGGCCTAAGCCTAAGCCGCCTCTTCCCTTCCCCTAGTTGCTCGAGCACACGAAAAGCCCTTCCGTCTTTTTCTGACGAAAGGGCTTTTCGATGTTGGGCCTTCTACTTTCGGACGACTCCGTTGCGGCTCGGGCGCTCCGGACGCGCCGGGAGCACGATGACGCCATGTTGGCCTTGACGGTAGTTCGACCAGCCGACGTAGGTCAGCAAGGCGCAAATGAGCGGCACGATCGTATAGATCAGCCAGCCTCCGCCCGAGCGCGGAGCCAGCGGAAGCGGGAGCGCGTCGGCCGGCAGGTCGCCGCCCCCGGCGAGGAACAGCCGATCCGCCGTGCCCGACAGCGACTCGAACGACTGCACGGCCAAGCCGGTCCGGGTCCCGTCCCGCGACGTCAGCAGCCGGGAGCTGTAGGCGATGCTGTCCCGCATCGCTTCGGCCATCTCCTTGTCCCGCATGAGCAGCGCGGAAGGCTCGATCAGCTCCCAATGCTGCCGCAGCGTCCGCATCCGCGCCTCTGCCGTGCCGGTCTCGGACGCGCCCGACGTCGTCCAGGCGATGACGAGCTGCCGGGCGTCCTCCTTGAGGATCGGACGGTACTGCAGCCAAAGGGCGTCGTCGCCTCCGGCCAGGCTGTCCGCAGCCAGGCGGAGCTTGGAGGCCGCCGCCAGCAGCCCGTCCGCATCCGACTGCCGGCTCGCCGCGACCTCCGCCTCGCGGAAAGCTTCATCGACCGCGATCCATCCGAGCTCGCCGCCGCTCCGACGCAGCACGCTGTCGCCGGCTGTCGCCGCCGCATCCCGCAGGGTATAAAAAATGCCGTTGCGGTCCGCAGCCATGACCGATTCATAGAATCGGTCGGCTGCCGCCTGGAACCTCTCCTGCTTGGCGCGAAGGCGCAGGTCGTCCTCGCTTGCGGTTGAAGCACGGCTCGCCGCGGCCGCCAGCGCGGCGCCGTGCAGCAGAAGGGCAGCCGCCAAGCCCGCTGCTATGGCTGCCCACCATCGTCTTGACATGCTTATCCCTCCCTGTCTGTCCTACTTTATGCAGGGACAGGCAGGTTTATGATGGCGGATCCACGCACCTCGAATCGGATCAGCGGCCGCGCCGGCAAGCCCTAGCCCCGGTCAGCGGCCGCGCCCGTCACGCCCCCTCCGCAGCAGCGCCAGTCCGAGCATCGTGACGAGGAAGCTGAACACGGTCAGCCCGACCGTAAAGGTCCGCACCTCGGGCACATAGTCGTACAGCGGCCCCGGCAAATAAGGGAAGATGCCGAAGGTGTAGTCATTGTAGTCATTCAGCAGCAGCCAGCCGAGCGCGAACGCCGCGGCAGCTCTGCGGAACCGGAAGAACGGCAGATAAAGCAGCGCTTCCACCGCCATCCCGAGATGCGAAGCCATCAGCATGTAATGCTGCGGCTCCAGCGGCTCCCCTTGGGAGGCGCCGGCCACGATCATCGAGACCGCCCAGATGCCGTACTTGATCGAGGTGACGACGCCAAGCGCCTCGATCGCCGAGCGCAGCAGCCGCGCTCCCCGTCCAGGCGATGCGGGCGGAAACAGCAGGTAGAGCAGCGCCAGCGTAAAGAAGAGGCTGGCGGTAGGACTGTCGGGCACGAAGACGATTTGCCACCAGGGGTGTCCGTTGCGGACGGTCTGCTCGAGCTGATGAGCATACCAATAGTAGCCGTAGACAGTCCCAAGCGCGTTGACGATGAACAGCGTCCACAGGAACGGCCGATACAGCAGCAGGCTGCGATCCAGCTTGATTCCCATCGTTGGTTCCTCCTTTGATGCCGGAATCGGTACAGAAAAGACCTGACTGCCGAAGGACAGTCAGGTCTCTCGCTCTGCCGAGACTTACTCGCCGGCAGCCTTTTGCTTCGCCAGCCAGTCGGCCAGCGTGTTGATTTCTTCGGAGGAGAGCTGTTCGCCGAACGCCGGCATCGCGCCTTTGCCGTTCGTGACGATGTCAGCCAGCTCTTCCTTCGTCAGCAGGTCGCCGACGCCATGCAGCGATGGAATCTTCGCTCCGGCTTGGCCTTTGAGGTCCGTGCCGTGGCATTGGAGGCAGCCGGCCTTTTCCATGATCGCCTTGACGTCCGCGTTGTCCGCGTCGACCAGAGCGACCTCCTCGACCGGCTTCGTCGCCGAAGGCGGCTCCTTGCCGGACATGGCCGCTTCGCGCGCCTCTTCCTCGCGGGTGATATGCTCCGGCACCGTGCCGGTGACTTCAAGCTCATGCTGGTAGAAGTCCCAGCTCACCTTGGTGAGATAGAAGCAGGCGACGAGCGAGAGCAGCATGAGCGCGCTCGCGATCGGACGGCGGTAGAAGCGGCGCTCCTTGCCGGTGTCCAGGAACGGAGCCAGCATCAGCGAGCCGAACGCGACGCCGGGAATGCCGACAACGCCCCAAGCGACATAATCGCCGGACACCCAAGGATACTTGAGCAGCTGGTACAGGAACAGGAAGTACCAGTCCGGAATCGGAATGAACGCCGAGTTGGTCGGGTCCGCCGGATAGCCGAGCGGAGCCGGGTGGGCGATCGTCAGGACGAGGAATCCGACCAGGACGACGCAGCCGACCATCCATTCCTTGAGCAGGAAGTTCGGGATGAATGCTTCCGAACGGCCGGGGAAGGAAGTATAGTCCGGCGGCACCGCCACTACTCCGGAAGGCTTGCGCACCCGGGAGTCGCCGACATAAACGACCTTTTCGTCTTTGTTGCCGTGAGCCATTTAGGTCCCTCCTCTCGGTTATAGAGGACCCGCGATGCCTTGCTTGCGGATCATCAGGAAGTGCGCGGCCAGCAGAGCCAGCAGGGCGCCGGGCAGGAAGAACACGTGGATCGCGAAGAAGCGGGTCAGCGTCGTCGCGCCTACGATCTCGCCGCCTTGCAGGAAGATCTTGATATACTCCCCGATGTAAGGCACGGAGTCCGCGATCTGGATGCCGACCTTGGTGGCGAAGTATGCCTTGTTGTCCCACGGCAGCAGGTAGCCCGTGAAGCCGAGGCCGAGCATGATGAAGAAGATCAGCACGCCTACGACCCAGTTCATCTCGCGAGGCGCCTTGTAGGAGCCCGTGAAGAAGACGCGCAGCGTATGTAGGAACATCATGACGATGACGAGGCTCGCGCCCCAGTGGTGCATGCCGCGTACGATGGAGCCGAACGGCACCTTGTGCTGCAGGTAGTCGACGCTGGCATAGGCATTGATGATGTCCGGCACATAATACATCGTCAAGAACATGCCGGAAAGGATCTGGATGACCGTGATGAAGAACGTCAGTCCTCCGAAGCAGTAGACGAAAGCGGAGAAGTGATGCGCCGGGTTGACATGCTCCGGTACTTCATGGTCCGCTACATCCCGCCACAGCGGCGTTACGTCAAGACGCTCGTCGATCCAGTTGTATACGCTTTTAAACATCGGAACTAACGCCTCCCATTAAACCCGCGTGTTGGGGATGATGTCGCCCAAGTAGACGAAACCGTTCTCGATCTTGACCTGGTACTCGTCAAGCGGAGCCGGCGCCACGCTCAGGTTTTTGCCATCTACCGTGTAATGCGCGCCGTGGCAAGGACACACATATTGATTAGCAGTCGTCGTGTTCCAGCCGATCGTGCAGCCGAGATGCTTGCACACCGGCGAAAGGGCGAAAATCTTGCCGTTGTCGTCCTTCATGATCCAGGCCGCCTGCTCGGGATCGCTTACATACCAAGCATCCACCTGATGGATCTTGAACTTGAATTCGGTCGGCTCGCCGACCTTCACCTTGCTCTCTTCCACGACCTTCACGAAACTGCCGCCCGCGCGCTTCTCCAAGAGGGGATCAACGGCGAACCGGATCATCGGCAGCACGGCGCCGCCTGCCATGAAAGCAGTTGCTCCTCCGAGGGTGTACGCGAGAAACTGCCTGCGGGACATTTCCTTGCGTTTTACGGGAGTATGCGCGGTCTCCTGATACTCGTGATTACTCATCTGTTCAACCCCCTTTGCAACCATTTCGGATGCCTTGTCCGCCAGACATTCCGTGTCGAACCAAGCAATTCCTATCATACGTCAGTCGTATAGGAGCGTCAAGAATTTGGAAGTTCAATGTTCAAAAATCGCTCCCATGTTTGTTGCTAATTTGTCACAATTGCCCCTGCTTTCGACACGCGCAGTTAACAATCATTCCCTGAGACATGGTTTCCCCCAAACGCGCCGTCTCTATACGCGCTCGAAGCCCTTCCTTTGCTCTTTGATCAGGCGTTCCAGAGCCGGCGGATCTCGCTGCGGATGCGCTCCGCGTCCGGCAGGCTGCCGTCCTCGCCCGGCCCGATCGTCAGATCGGCTTCAGCCAGCCCGTCCAGCCGCAGCGCCGCCGAAGCCGCCACCACATAGCGGAAGCCCGCCTTCTTCAGGTTCGCGACGAGCGGGCCGAGCGCCGCCGCGCTCTCCTCGCTGCCGTATTGAACGGCCGGATAAGCGATGATCCGTCCTCGGAACGGGACCTCGATCGCATCCATCACGTCGCGCAGCTTTTCGAGCTCGGCCGCGGCCTGCCACGGATTCTCGACTCCGCTCAGCCCCGTCACCGGCAGCAGGCAGGTATCGACAAACGGCTGCAGCTCGGGCCACCGCGAAGGCTCGATTTCGCTGAATTTCATCTTGCACCTCCTTTAGCGCCATAACCTTTACTATGGTACCTTCTAAAGGCGCGTTTGCCAAGCGCACGAACCCCCCGCCGGTCCGGCGTACCGGATCGGCGGGGGGCATGGGCGCGCCGACGTCGTCAGCGCTGCAGCGTATTCCATTGGGCAGCCAGCTTCTCAAATCCTTCCTTGTCGCCGGATTCCAAAGCATTGTCGATCGCCGCGTAGATCTTTTCCTTTCGAAACCGGATCATCGCCTCGTCCAGCAGCATCTCCGCGGCCAGCCCGAGCATGACCTCGTAATTCGCCTTCATTTTGTCCATCGGATGCACCTCCGCAAATTTGTGCACCTATACCTTCCTCGCTGCAGTTCGTGCCGGTAGTGCCGCCAGGTATAGAATCGACGCCAACCTATCGCCGCGATCTCCATCTATCGTATTCTTCCTAGCGGCGGCCGGGAGAGGCTGATGACCCGCCAGCTAGAATAATATGCTCTTGCCTGCCCGTGCTAGAGAGGCGGAACGGCGCCGGCTTCGATCCGCAGCACGTCTCCGTGCTCCACGCTCACCCCGGCGACGATCGCCCGGCCGAGCCGAGTCATGCGCAGCACCGTCCCCCGCTGCTCCTCCTCGCCGATCCGCAGCAAGCCGAGATGAAGCATCATCATGAGGATGCGGGAATCCATGACCGCCTCTGCCGTATCGTAGTAGTAAGGCTTCACATACGGAATCAGCACCTCCCGCAAGGAATCCGCCGTCACCCAGCGGTCAGCCAGCTCGTCGACCCAATGGACCATCGGCGCCAGATTGGGAACCGGGCCTTTGTACAGCCGCAGCCAGAACCGATAGAGCTGCTCCGTGCCGAAAGGCTGTGCTCCGAGCAGCGCCGCCTCGCCGAGCGGCGTGAGCAGAAGCTCGCTTTCGGTCTCCTCGAGCCACTTATTATAGAAGCAAAAATCGTAGACGAGCGAGAAGCGCTCCGGATATTCGCGGAAACGGCGGCCGTAGCCGAACCTCCACGCCGCTTTGGCCGGCGGCTCCTCCCGCACGCCGAAGCTCTCCATCGCCTGCAGCATGCTGCGGCGGTGCATGTAGCCCTCCCGCGTCAGCGGCACCTCATGGTGACGCACGTACGAAAGCAGCGCTTTGACGTCGCCCGCGAGCAGCTCCTGCTCGTCCCGGTATACCGGCGGCTCGTCCGTAAACACGAGCCGTTCGGCGAACTTCCGCTTGAGCGTCTGGCGGAAGCGATCCTTGAGATCTTTCGGCACGCGGAACAAATACCGGTCGGGTCCCGATATGCCGTTGAACAGCCATCCGTAATGCTTGAAGCGGACGATCATGTCCCGGGGCCCTTCCGGCTCCGCCGGCGGCTTGCCTTTTTTGGCGCGTCCCTTGGCCCGGCCTTGGGCCGGCTCGCTGGCCGGCTCCAGCCCGTCGCGGCTCGACTGCACTCTGGCGATCAGCTCCTCGAGGCTGAACTGCTCCCGGCTGTCGAAAATCAAGGAGTTGATGAATCTCAGCTCCTCCAGCTTCATGCTGCCGATCTGGGCGTCGAAGCCTTCGCGCGAGCCGGCTTTTGAGAGAATCGCTTGAATCAGCTCATGCTTGGAGTTGCCGTTGCAGCGGCAGTCGTACACTTGCGCGATCCGGCTCAGCTGGGCGATGTCCGCATAGCCCAGCATATCGGAGAAATTCATCTCTCGTCCCTCCTTCTATCGGCCCTGTTCCCTTCTAGCTGCTTTTTGTACTACCATTATGGGACGATTCGGAAGGTTTAAGACGTGCCGGACAACAAAAAAACCCGCCGGTTCGGCGGGTTCTTCGGGTCAAGCCTTTTCTTGCAGATGAAGCGTGCAGTTATGCAGCAGCGACTTCCACCCTGCTTCTCCGTGCTCGAGGACGGAGAAGCACATATTGTTCAGGTAAGGCTGATCGAGCCCTTCGACCATCACTCCGAGCATCTGAGCGAGGAAGCTTCCATGCGTGACGGCGAGCAGTCGGCCCTCGGGCATCCGCGCCGTATAGGCTTGCAGAAATGCCGCCGCCCGCAGGCGGACGCTCTCGTCGCTCTCCACTCCGGCTTCCGGATGCGTCCGCCACTCCGGCCCCCACGCCGCCAAGCGCTCTTCCTCCAGCGTGCCCTCGATCTGGCCGAAGCTGCGCTCGATGAGCAAGGGCTCCGGCTCCAGCAGCGGAATCCCGAGCTTGTCCGCGATGATTCGTCCCGTTTCGGCTGCGCGCGAGAGGCCGCTCGTGACGACGGCGTCCCAGCTCTGCTCCTCGCCTGCCAGCCGGTTCGCGAGCAGCAGCGCCTGGCGCTTGCCTTCGTCGTTCAGCGGAATATCGGTGATGCCTTGAATGCGGCCTAACGCGTTCCAATCGGTACGGCCGTGACGGATCAGACCCAGTTTCATCGTCTTGCCTTCCTTCCTGCTGCAATATCGTCCGGACTGAGTATAACAAAAGTATAACAAAAAAACCGGCCGCGAAGCAGCCGGAGTGCGTCATTTTCGATTGCGGGACAGCCACCCCATCATGAGCATCGTCATGACGAGCCCCAGCATGGATAAGATAATCCAGTATTGGGGCGTGCGGGGAACGAGGCTCAGCAGCAGCGGATCGCTGACCGTGGCGACGGGAATGTCGCCCGAGATCGACGCTTTGAAGACGGGAGAGGAAGAAGCGTTCGCCGTATCCATGATGCCCTTGGTCTCGTCGGACTGTCCTCGGCCGAGAAGCACGTACAGCAGGCTCGTGCAGAACATCGCCAGGCACGCCGCCACGGCGGCGGACAGCCTGGGTCCGAAGGAGCGGCTCAACGAAAACCGTCTTTTCAGCGTCCAATCCATATGGTCCTCGGCGTAGATCCGGTCCATGACCGTCCGATTGACTTCCTCGGCCCTTTCGGACATTTCATGCTCTTCCATATCGGACAGTTCCTGGATGAGCCGCTCGCTCTCCGCCCAAAGCTCGTATTCCTGCCTGCAGGCTATGCAATGCTTCAAATGCAGGTCGACAGACTGCTTCAATGGCTCGCCATCCGGCAAATCCCAATAAAGCGCCAGCGCATCCTGCACTTCTTCGCATTTCATCGCAGCTTCATCCCTTCGAACGCTTCGCTCTCCGTTTCTTCGAAGTAGGGTTCCAGCTGGACCTTGACGCTGCCCCGGGCGCGGAACAACAACGATTTGACCGAACTGACGGTCCCGCCCAGAACATCGGCAATCTCCTGATAGTCCAATCCTTCATATTCGCGCAGGATGAGCGCAGAGCGCTGCTTTTCCGGAAGAGCGTTGATCGCTTCCCGGACAAGCGCCATCCGCTCGCCCTGGAGCAGCCTCTGCTCCGGAGCGGCGTCCAAAGGAGCGGTCGGCATGATGCCGCTCTCCTCCAAAGGAATATGTACGCTGCGCTGCTTGCGAAGCTCGCTCAGCACCGTATTGCGCGCAATCGTGTACAGCCAGGTGGAGAACTGCGCGTCCACCTCGCGGAACGAATGCAGGCTGCGGTAAGCTTTGTAGAAGGTCTCGGAGCAGAGGTCCTCCGCGACGAGCTCCATCTTGGTGCTTCTGAGCATGTGAAGGATAAAGGCCATGATCTTGCGCTGGTAACGCCTCATAAGTTCGGAATAGAGCTCTACATTTCCATGTTTGATTTGCCGGATCAGATCGGAATCATCCATGACAGGCGGCTTTACCTCCTCACCTGCAGCGATTTCCGTCCGGCATTTAATTGTACCGGAACGGATGCAGAAAGTTGCGCTGCCGCGCCAAAAAAGAAAGAAGAATGAACATACGACGTTAATGTGTATTTCGGCATCCCGCAAAGCATTCTGAAGACTACTATTTCGCCAGCCGACGCCAAATTCCTGCCGGCTTCGACATCATGGGTGATTACCCAAAACTTGGATGCCCGCAAACTCTTCGTATTGTATCATGGGGGGCGCGAAAGGAATCGAATATGAGGAACTTCTAAGAAAAGGCAAGCTCAAAACAAAAAGCCGCCCGAGAGGGCGGCCCGCACAAGACGTGCGATGGAGTTGGATAGGAGTGGAGAGAAACCATACTGTACTTTTATTATATGTATCCGTTTTCAATCTGTCAATAAGCGTTTTCATTTTGTTCGAAAAAAGTTTGAAGCGGTTTCATGAAGGCAGCTCGCCTAAAACGAAGCGCCCTCTGCCGGGCGGCAGAAGGCGCTTTCGTCTGGAAGAGGCAAAGCCGAAAGGCGGCGATGCTCTGGCGTCGCCGCCCGCCCCGGCACGGGCCCACTTGGACCGGCGATGCCGCTTGGACCGGAGGCCGCCGCTTGGACCAGTGACGCCGCTTGGACTGGACGCCGCCGACGGATCAGCTCTTGACCGTATACCCCAGCTGCTCAAGCGCATCGAGCGCCTGGTCGAGATCCCCTTGGGTGCGGAAGCTGAGGCGCAGCACGCCAGGAACATCCATCCGGCTCTCGATGATCTGCAGATTGCTCAGGTTGATCCGGCGGTTGCCGAGCTCCGTCGCGATCTTGCCGATGATGCCGGGATGATCGGGCACGTCCATGTAGCATTCGTAAATGGACTGGAGCACGCCCTTGCGGCGCTCCGGCAGGCTGCTGCGGAATGCTCCCGCGGCGCGGAACGCATCGCTGATCGCCTCGCCGTCCTGCTTGCGCAGGATGTCCGCGAGCCGTTCCAGCTCTTCTCCCCACTCCTGCAGCAGCCGCAGCACGACGCTGCGGTTCGCCAGCAGAATATCCCGCCAGACGACCGGATCGCTCGAGGCGATGCGCGTGATGTCGCGGAAGCCTCCGGCCGCCAGCATCGCGTAAGCCTCGTTGGACTCGTTGTAGCGGCGCACCTGGTTGACGAGGCCGGCCGCGATCAGATGCGGCAGATGGCTGATCGCTCCGACGATCTCGTCATGCTCCGAAGGATTCATATGGACGATTTTGGCACGGGTGTGGCCGAGCAGCTCCGTCAGCCGCTCGACCGCATCGGCCGGCGTGCCGGCCTCCGGGGTGAGCACGTAATAGGCGTTCTCGAACAGGATCGGGCTGGCCGCCTCCACCCCGGCGCGCTCGGACCCGGCCATCGGGTGGCCGCCGATGAACACGGCGCCATGCCAGTCGATGGCGGAGACGGCTTCGGCGACGCCGGACTTCGTGCTGCCGACGTCCGTGACGACGCAGCCCGGCTGCAGCGGCATGAGGCTGATGCGGCGAGCGTAATCGGCGAGCATGCCGACCGGCACGCACAGGAAGATGAAGTGCGCCCCCCGCACCGCATCCTCGAGCGAGGTCGTAGCCTCGTCTACGACGCCCAGCTTGACATACTTGTCGGCCGACTCTTGACGATAGGAATAACCCGTTACGTGCAGGCCGGGCTGTCCTTTGAAGCACAAGGCGAGCGAGCCTCCGATGAGGCCCGCTCCGATAATGGCGATTTTGGTCATCGATTTACTGTTGCACCGTCGCTTCCTTCAGCACTTCCTCCAAGGCGGCGACAAACTTGACGTTGTCGTCCGCCGTGCCGATCGATACGCGCAAGCGGTTCGGATACTTGGACCATCCGGCGCGCGTAATGAAGCCGCGGCGCAGCAGCCGGTCGAACGCCTCGCGGGACGGCATGCCGACGTCGACGAGGACGAAGTTGGCCTGCGTCGGGAAGTAGGCCAGCCCGAGCCGGTCGAACTCGCTCTGAAGGTAGTCGCGCTGGCGGAGATTGTTCTCGCGGCAGCTGTCGACGAACGCCTGGTCGGACAGGGCGGCCTTGGCCGCGGCCTGCGACACGCGCGCCGTATTGAACGGCTCGCGCACGAGGTTGATCGCATGGATGACGTCCGGATGGGCGATGCCGTAGCCGATCCGCAGCGCGGCGAGTCCGTAGATCTTGGAGAACGTGCGCAGCGAGACGAGGTTCGGATAGCGCTCCAGCAGCCGGATGCTGTCCGGATAGTCCGGATCGTCGACGAAGTGGCAGTACGCCTCGTCAAGCACGCAGAGCACGGACGCCGGCAGCGCGTCGAGGAAGGAGACGAGCTCCCGCTCGCTCACGATCGTGCCGGTCGGATTGTTCGGCGAGCAGATCCAGACGATCTTGGTGCGGTCGGTGACCGCGGCCAGCATCGCCGGCAGATCCTGCTTGCCGTCCACGAGCGGCACCTCGACGATGACGGCGTTCTCGACGACCGCGTTGTGCCGGTACTGCGAGA
The DNA here is from genome assembly GCF_037965485.1 of Paenibacillus sp. FSL W8-1187. Taxonomy (NCBI): domain Bacteria; kingdom Bacillati; phylum Bacillota; class Bacilli; order Caryophanales; family Paenibacillaceae; genus Paenibacillus; species Paenibacillus sp. FSL W8-1187. Next base: position 2,531,329 of record NZ_CP150181.1, on the reverse strand, counting down.
ACGTCAGATCGGCCATGACCGTCTCGTCTCCCGGCTCGAGGAACGAACGAGCGAGCATGAGGATGATCTCGTCGGCGCCGTTGCCCCAGATCAGCTGCTCCGGCTGAACGCCGAGATGGGCGGCGGTCGCCGCCGTCAGCTCGACGCTTGCCCCGTCCGGGTAGATGTTGCTGTTTTCGATCTCGGTCAGGATCGCCTGCTTGGCCAGCGGCGAGCTGCCGTAAGGGTTCTCGTTGGAGGCCAGCTTGATGACCTCGCTGAGGCCGAGCTCTCTCTTGACGTCGTCCACCGGCTTGCCCGGCTGGTAGACGGGCAGATCCACGATATGGCGTTTCGTATTCATGGTTCACCTCATAAAAAAGTAAAGTCCGCTTCCCGCGTCATGCCCTCTATTGTCTCACAGTTTCCGGGAAGTTGGAAGCACTTTAAAGCGGTGCACCAAGTCAGCCGCGCAGGGAGGCGACGAAGCGGCCGATCTGCGCGATTCCGTCGCGGTACGTCGACGGCTCGGCAAGCAGCGGCAGCGCCTCTTCGACCTGCCGCACGATCGCGCTCCCGACGATGACGCCGTCGGCATGGCGGCTCATCCGCTCGACCTGGTCGCGGCTGCTGATGCCGAAGCCGACCGCGATCGGCACCGGCGCCGCCTCGCGCACCGACTGCAAAAATTCCTCGATGCCGCTGTGGAATTCGCTGCGCATGCCCGTCACGCCGAGCGAGCTGACGCAGTAGACGAACCCTTGCGCGCTTGCGGCGATCCGCTGCACGCGCGCCTTGGACGTCGGCGCGACAAGCGGAATGAGGTGGATGCCGGCCTCGGCGGCCATTTCCCGCACCTCTCCGTCCTCCTCGATCGGCAGGTCCGGGATGATGAGGCCGCTGATGCCCTTGTCATGGAGGAGCGTGAAGAACCGCTCCAGCCCGTACTGCAGGATCGGGTTGAAATAGCTGAACAGGATGAACGGCATGCGGCAGCCGGCTTCCCGGGCGCGCTCAGCCACCAGGACGCAGCCCTCGAGCGTCACCGGTCCGCGCAGCGCTCGCTCCGATGCCTGCTGAATGACCGGTCCGTCGGCCAGCGGGTCGGAATAGGGAACGCCCAGCTCGACCATGTCGGCGCCGCTGCGCTCCAGCTCGAGCACGATGTCGACCGTCGCGTCCAGGCTCGGATCGCCCGTCGTGACGAACGGAATGAGCGCCGCGCGGCCCTCGGCCTTCAGCGCCGCGAACACTTCGTCAATGCGATTCATTCGGCTTCCCCCCCAGATATCCCATGATGGCTTCTACGTCCTTGTCGCCGCGGCCCGACAGCGAGACGACGATCGTCTTGTCCTTGGGCAGCGTCGGGGCGAGCTTCATGACCTGCGCGATCGCGTGGGCCGACTCCAGCGCCGGGATGATGCCTTCCGTGCGGCTCAGCAGCTGCAGCGCTTCGAGCGCTTCCGCGTCCGTGACCGGAACGTACTCCGCCCGTCCGGAATCCTTGAGGTAGGAGTGCTCCGGTCCGATGCCCGGATAGTCGAGTCCGGCGGAAATCGAGTGGGCCGGCAGCACCTGGCCGCTGTCGTCCTGCAGCACGTAGCTGAGCGAGCCTTGGAACACGCCATGCCGTCCGAGCGTCATCGTCGCCGCATGCTCGTCGGTGTCGACGCCGCGTCCCGCCGCCTCGACGCCGATCAGCTGGACCGATTCGTCGCCGACGAACGGATAGAAGATACCCATCGCGTTGCTGCCCCCTCCGACAGCGGCGACGACGTAATCCGGCAGCCGCCCTTCGTCCCGCAGGACCTGCTCGCGCGCCTCGTCGCCGATGATGCGCTGGAAGTCGCGCACCATCATCGGATATGGATGCGGACCGGTGACGGAGCCGAGGATGTAGTAGGTGTCGTCGACATGGCTCACCCAGTAGCGGAGCGTCTCGTTGCAGGCGTCCTTGAGCGTGCGCGTGCCCGACAGCACCGGCACGACCTCGGCGCCGAGCAGCTGCATGCGGAATACGTTGAGCTGCTGGCGCTTCGTATCCTCCTCGCCCATGAACACCTTGCACTCGAGCCCGAGCAGCGCGGCGATCGTCGCCGATGCGACGCCATGCTGTCCGGCCCCCGTCTCGGCGATGATCTTCTTTTTGCCCATGCGCTTCGCCAGCACGCCTTGGCCGATCGTATTGTTGATCTTATGGGCGCCGGTATGGTTGAGGTCCTCTCGCTTGAGCAGGATCTTCGCGCCTCCGAGATGGCTCGTCAGCCGCTCGGCGTAGTAGAGCGAGGTCGGCCTTCCCGAATATTTATGGAGCAGATAGCGGACCTCTTCCTGGAAGCCGGGGTCCTTGGAGTAGTGCTTGTAGGCTTCCTCCAGCTCGAAGAGCGCGTTCATCAGCGTCTCGGGCACGTACCTCCCCCCGAACTTGCCGAAGCGTCCATTCTCATCAGGTACCTGATTCATCGCTGCTTCACCCTTTCCGTAAATGACCGGATCCGTTCCGGCGACTTCTGTCCATCCTGCTCCACTCCGCTCGAGACGTCAATTCCGTCCGGCGAGTAGCCGTCGATCAGCTCGCGCACATTGTCCGGATGCAGCCCGCCTGCCGCCAGCAGCGGCAAGCCGGCGGCGGCGGCGGCCTCCGCATAGCCGGGGATCATTTCCCAGTCGAACGTGCGGCCGGTGCCGCCCCCTGCCGTATCGAGCAGCAGGCCGCGGACGCCCGCGTCCGCATAACGCGCGACTTCCGCGGCGGCCGCCTCCGGGCCGGCGGCCAGCCGTCCCGCGTGCAGCGCCTTCCAGACGGGAAGCCCGGCGGCCTCCGCGGCGGCGAGGCATGCCTCCGGGCTCTCCGAGCCGTGCAGCTGCACGAGGTCGAGTCCCGCCTCCTTCGCCGCCTCGGCCAGCTCCGACGCCGGCGCGTTCACGAACACGCCGACAGCCAGCGGAGCGGGGCGTCCCGCTTCCTTCGCCGCGGCCTTCATCGCGGCGATGAGCCGCGCCGCCTCCGCCGCAGCGACCTGGCGCCGGCTCGGCGCGAACACGAAGCCGGCGTAATCGACCGGGAGCTGCCCGAGCAGCCTGGCGGTCGCCTCGTCCCGGATGCCGCAAATCTTGAGCAGCGGAGCGGATGAGCCCTGGCCCGGAGCGGCGCCGCAATCGCGCCCTGCAGGAGCGCTCATCGGACGCGCACCGGTCCGAGCAGCCGCTCGACCGCCTCGGCCGGATCCGGCTGGCGCATGAAGTGCTCGCCGACGAGCACGCCGGCCGCGCCGGCCGAGCGTACGTAGGCGACGTCCTCGGGAGCGGAGATCGAGCTCTCGCTGATGACCGGAAGCCCGGCCGGCACCATCCGCATCAGCCGCTCCGTCGTCTCCAGGCTCGTCTCGAACGTATGCAGGTTGCGGTTGTTGATGCCGACCAGCTTCGCGATGCCCGCGTCCAGCACGCCGTCCAGCTCGCGCTCGTCATGCACCTCGACGAGCACGTCCATGCCGAGCGACTCGGCGATCTCATGCAGCTCCTTGAGCCGCGGGCGGTCCAGGATGGCCGCGATGAGCAGCACGGCGTCCGCGCCGATGACGCGGGCCTCGTACACCTGGCGGTAGTCGATGAGGAAGTCCTTGCGCAGCAGCGGCAACGAGACGGCCGCGCGGATCGAGGCGAGGTATTCCGGCGCGCCCTGGAAGTAGTCGCGGTCGGTCAGCACGGAGATGCAGTCCGCTCCGGCCTGCTCGTACGTTTTGGCGAGCTCGACCGGATTGAAGTCGGCGCGGATCAGCCCTTTGGAAGGCGAGGCCTTCTTCACCTCCGCGATCAGGCCGACGTCGCGCCGGCGGCGCGCGGTGACGGCTCCGATGAAGCCGCGGCACGGCTCCATTCCGGAAATTTCTTTCTCATAGGCGGTAAGGCTGAAGCGGCTCGCCAGCGCTTCGACCTCGCTTTTTTTCGTATGGACGATGCGATCAAGAAACATGGGCCAGCTCTCCTGTCTTTTGGATCAATTGCTCCAGCTTGGCGCCGGCGGCGCCGCTGTCGATGGCATGGCGGGCGGCTTCCACGCCGCCGAGCAGCGTCACGGCCGCGCCGGCCGCATAGATGCAGGCTCCGGCGTTGAGCAGCACGATGTCGCGGTAGGCGCCGCGCTCGGAGCCGTCGAAGATGCGGCGGATGATGGCGGCGTTGTCTTCCGCAGATCCGCCCTGGATCGCCGACAGCGGCTGCCGGGCGATGCCCAGCTCCTCCGGCGTCAGGTCGTACGTGCGCACCTGGCCGTCCTCCCCGAGCTCCGATACGGTCGTAGCGGCGCTGATGCTGATCTCGTCGAGGCCGTCATGGCTGGATACGACGAGCGCCCGCTTCAGGCCGAGCGTGCCGAGCACGCTCGCGACCGTCTCGGTGCGGGAGCGGTCGTACAGTCCGAGCAGCTGCCGGTCGGCGCCGGCCGGGTTGGCGAGCGGACCGAGCATGTTGAAGATCGTGCGCACGCCGAGCTCCCGGCGCGGAGCCGCCGCATGGCGGAGGGACGGATGGTAGAGCTGCGCGAACAGGAAGCAGATGCCGATCTCCTGCAGGCACGCCGCCGCTTGACGCTCATCGAGCGAGATCGCCACGCCGAGCGCCTCGAGCACGTCCGCGCTGCCGGCCTTGCCGCTCATCGCGCGGTTGCCGTGCTTGGCGACCCGCACGCCGGACGCGGCTGCGATGATGGACGACGCCGTCGAAATGTTGAACTTGTGGATGCCGGAGCCTCCGGTGCCGCAAGTGTCGAGCAGCCCTTCCTGCGCCGTCTCCACGCGTCGCGAGAAGCCGCGCATCGTCTCGGCGAAGCCGGTGATCTCGTCGATCGTCTCGCCTTTCATCCGCAGCGCCGTCGCGACGCCGGCGATCTGCGCGGGCGTCGCCGCTCCGTCCATGATCAGGCGCATCACGTCTCCCGCTTCCGCTCGGGTCAGATGTCCCCCTCCGATCAGCTTGTCGAGCGCCGTCTTCATCGTCGTCGTACGAACCGCCTCCATCATGCCCGCTCCTCCTTTCCTGCCGGTACGAAATAATCGCTGTTGATCGCCGCAGCTCTGGCCGGCTCGCCGCCGCGCCGCGGGAATGCGGCCTCGGCCGTGCGGATCGCCTTGAGCATGCCCTTGGCCTTGTTGACCGTCTCCTCGTATTCCTTTTCCGGAACGGAGTCCCACACGACGCCTGCGCCGGCCTGCACGTACGCCTTGCCGTTCTTGAAGATGATCGTGCGGATCGTGATGCAGGTATCCATGCTCCGTCCGCTGAAGCCGAAGTAGCCGATCGCTCCCGCGTAAGCCCCCCGCGCCTCCGTCTCGAGCTCGGCGATGATCTCCATCGCCCGCAGCTTCGGCGCGCCCGATACGGTTCCGGCCGGCAGGCAGCTGATGAAGGCGTCGAAGAAATCCTTGTCCTCGCGCATCGTGCCCGTCACGTTGGAGACGATGTGCATGACATGGGAATAGCGCTCGATCTCCATGAACGAATCGCAGCGCACGCTTCCGAATTCGGCCACCCGGCCGATGTCGTTGCGTCCGAGATCGACGAGCATCAGATGCTCGGCGCGCTCCTTTTCGTCCGCGAGCAGGTCGGCCTCGAGCTCGCGGTCCTCCTCCTCGGTGCGGCCGCGCGGCCTCGTGCCGGCGATCGGCCTCGTCTCGACCTTGCCGTCGGACACTTTGACGAGAGCCTCGGGCGACGTGCCGACGATGACCTCGTCGTCCATTTTCAAATAATACATGTACGGCGAAGGGTTGAGCGTCCTCAGGATCCGGTACACATGGAGCGGATCGACGTCGGTCTCGATATGGAACCGCTGGGACAGCACGACCTGGAAGATGTCGCCCGCGCGGATATAGTCCTTGGCTGCGTCGACGTTGGCGATGAACTGCTCCTTGGACAGGTTGGAGCGGATGTCCCCGAGATCCGGATCGTCGGGCAGCGGGCCCGCCGTCGCCAGCGGCGGCACCGGCTGGCGCAGCTTCTCGAGCGTGCGCTCGATCCGCTCGACCGTCGCCTCGTACGCCTGCTCGATCTCCCGGTCGGTCGCGGCGTCCGGCACATGCACGTTGCCGATGACGCCGATCTGCTGCTTGAAGTGGTCGAATACGATCATCGAGTCGCAGAACATGAACTGCAGGTCGTTCATCTGCAGGTCGTCATGGCGATGCTTCGGCAGGTTCTCGTAGTAGTGCAGCAGATCGTAGCCGAAAAAGCCGACGGCGCCGCCGCTGAAGGACGGGATGCCGGGAAGCTCCGGGCTGCGGTACGCCCGCAGATGGGCTTTCAGCAGCTCCAGCGGACGGCCCTCGTCCAGCTCGATCCGCTCCCCGCGCTTCTCCAGCACCATCCGGCCGTTCTTGCCGTAGAGCATCATGAACGGGTCCATGCCGATGAAGGAGTGGCGGGCCCATTTCGCTCCGCCCTCGACGCTCTCCAGCAGGAAAGCTCTTTTCTCGCGGGCGAAATGCTGGAACAGCCGGATCGGCGTCTCGGTGTCCGCCAGCAGGTAGCGCGCGATCGGGATCAGATTGTACCGTCCCGCGAGGCGGAGCACGGACTGCAGCTCTCGATTCATCTTCATCGTCTCCTTGGCATCAGATGGAAAAGGACTTCATGCAAAAAGCTCCCGCCATAGGCGGGAGCTGGATAAGAGCGATGAAAAGAATAGGCTCGAAGAGCAGCCGCTGCATGCCATGCAAGCAATCCCTCCGTCAACGCCGCAAAGGCGATGCGAAGCAGGATCGTCTGCGCGACGCAGGCTCCTCCATCTCAGCTAAGCTCATCTCGACTCGTCTCTCTCAGGCTCCCCGCCACTCCAAGCCCTCTAACCGCCGGACATGATCGGGGACTGCCTGCTCCGCCCTCTACAGGCGATCGCGAAAATCATTATCCCAACTATACAGGGGACCTACCGAGCCGTCAACCCTTGGCACCGCTCAGATCCGGACGGAGCACGCCGGCGCCGCGCAGGTAGACATGCTTGATCTCTTTTTGCGTCAGCTCCGTGTTGACGGTGACCATCAGCCGGATGCAGCGCTCCAGGCTGCCCTTGACCGGCACCTCGACGGCGCACATGAGCGGCACGAGGTCCCAGCCCTCGAGGCCGCGGATCGCCCGAGCCGGAAACGCCGCGTCCAGATCCGTCGTCACCGTGATGAGCACGCTGCAGATTTCTTCCGGGTCGACCCGGTTCTCCGCGACGATCGCCTGCAGCATCTCCGATGTCGCCTCCAGGATGTCCTGCTCCTCGTTGCGGTCTACCGTGATGGCGCCGCGAATTCCCCTCACGCTCATGGCCAGCTTGCCTCCCGTTTCAGCCGCTCGACGATGTCCCGGACCCACTGCTCGCGGATGTCGCTGCGAATCTCGACTTCTCCGATCGCGGTCGGCACGACGAACACCATTTTGCCTTCGCCGAATTTCTTGTCATGCATCATCGCTTCCATGATCCGGTCCGTATCGAAATGCTCCGGCAGCGAGACGGGCAGACCGGCCTTGCCGAGCGCCTCGCGGGTACGGAGATACACTTCTTGCGGCGCTCCGAGCTGCACGCCGAGCAGCGCCGAGCCGATCATGCCGATCGATATCGCTTCTCCGTGAAGAAGCTCGCCGTAGCCGGCCACCGCCTCGAGCGCATGGCCGATCGTATGGCCGAGATTGAGGATCGCGCGCAGGTCCTGCTCCGTCTCGTCCGCCGACACGACGGCCGCCTTGACCTCGCATCCTTTGAACAGCGCGTAGCCGAGCGTTTCCGGATCGAGCGCGAGCAGCCGATCGGCGTGCCGGACGCACCAGTCGACAAAAGCGGCGTCGCGAATGAGGCCGTGCTTGACGACCTCCGCCAGCCCCGCGCTCACCTCGCGCCGCGGCAGCGTCTTCAGCGTGTCGAGATCGTACAGCACGAGCGCCGGCTGGTGAAATGCGCCGATGATGTTTTTGGCCATCGGATGGTTCACCGCCACCTTGCCGCCGACGCTGCTGTCATGGGCAAGGATCGTCGTCGGCATCTGCACGAACCGGATGCCGCGCATGTAGGATGCGGCCGCATAACCGGCCAGGTCGCCGACGACGCCGCCGCCTAGCGCGACGATCGCGGACTTGCGGTCAAGCCCTTCCTCGAGCGCCCTCGTCATGATCTCCTCGAAGCGGGTGAGCGACTTGGACGACTCGCCGGCCGGCACGACGCAGGAAGCGGCGCGGAAGCCGGCCGACCGCAGCTGCTCCAGCAGCGGCTCCAAATACAGGGGAGCGACCGAATCGTCGCTGACGACAAGCAGCGGAGACTTGACGCTCAGGCCGGCTTCAAGCAGCTCCTGCCCCGCCTGGCCGAGCAGGCCCTCCCCGATCCGGATCGGATAGGACCGCTCGCCGAGATCCACTCTGAGCTCGCGCATGTCAGTAGCCTCTGACTTGCTCGAGGTAGCCGTCGTAGTTGCGGCGGATCTCCTCCATCGAGTCCCCGCCGAACTTCTCCAGGAACGCCTTCGCCACTTCCCAGGCGACGACATGCTCCATTACGACGCTGGCCGCCGGAACGGCGCAGCTGTCGGAGCGCTCGACCTGCGCCGTGAACGGCTCGCGCGTGTCGATGTCGACGCTCGCAAGCGGCTTGTACAGCGTCGGAATCGGCTTCATGACGCCGCGCACGACGATCGGCTCGCCGGTCGTCATCCCGCCTTCGAAGCCGCCGGCGTTGTTGGAGGCGCGGTGGTAGCCCCGCTCCTCGCTGTACAGGATCGGATCATGCACCTGGGAGCCGCGCAGGATGCCCGCCTCGAAGCCGATGCCGATCTCGCAGCCTTTGAAGGCGTTGATGCTGACGACGGCTCCGGCGATGCGGGAATCGAGCTTGCGGTCCCACTGCACATGGGAGCCGAGGCCGACCGGAACGCCTTCGACGACGCATTCGACGATGCCGCCGATGGAGTCTCCGTCCGCCTTGATCTGGTCGATGTAGGCTTCCATCCTGGCTTCGGTCTCTTTATCCACGACGCGGACCGAGGACTCCTCGGTCAGACGCGCGAGCTCGTCGGCCGGCAGCTGGTTGGGCGGAGCCTCGATGTCTCCGATGCGGATGACCTGGCCGGCGACCTTGATGCCGAAGGCGGCCAGCAGCTGCCGGGCCATCGCGCCTACGGCGACGCGCGCCGCCGTCTCGCGGGCGCTGGAGCGCTCCAGCACGTTGCGCAGATCCTTGAGGTCGTACTTGAGCCCGCCGTTGAGGTCGGCGTGGCCGGGCCGAGGACGATGCACGCGCCGCTTGGCCTCGTCTCCGCCCTCGATCGGCTCGATGTTCATGACCGAGGTCCAATGCTTCCAGTCGTTGTTGGCGACCACGATCGCGACCGGAGCCCCGGTCGTCCGCCCGTGGCGCACGCCGCCGACGATCTGCGCCGTATCCTTCTCGATCTGCATGCGGCGTCCGCGGCCATAGCCCTTCTGGCGGCGAAGCAGCTGGAAGTTCAGCTCCTCGAAGTCAAGCTGCAGGTTGCTCGGAAGCCCCTCGATAAGGGCCGTCAGCTGGGGGCCGTGCGTCTCTCCCGCTGTCAAATAACGTAAACTCATGCCAGATCTTCCCCCCTCGTATTCAGGCCCGGTTTATCCGATCGCTTTACCACAGCGACGCTTTTAAGAACTCAAGCGCCATGCTGCGGAAAGGAGGACCGGCACCGCTCCGGCGGGGGATGCATCCCTCGCCGGTCGGCGCCCGGCCCTGCTCGGCTCAAGGCCGTCCGTCCCGGTTTCTTTGCCCATTATAGTATATGGCGCGTCCGTTTGACAAGAAAGCAAGCCCGGCCGCTGGACGGGCCGGGCTTGCGGACGATCAGGCTTTGCGCCGGTAGAAGAACGTTTCCGCCGACTCCAGCCCGTATTCGCCCGGAGAGAAGATCTGCTCCGTGCTGCCGACGAACAGGATGCCGCCCGGACGAAGCGCTTCGGCGAACTTGCGGTAGAGGAGCGTCTTGGCCTCCTCGGTGAAATAAATCATGACGTTGCGGCAGATGATGAGATCATAAGGCCCGTCGAAGCGGTCGTCCAGCAGGTTGTGCTGGCGGAAGCGGATGATGCGGCGCAGCTCCGGGCGCACCGCGAAGCCGCCGGGAATCGCCTTGAAATGCTTGTCCAGCAGCGGCTTCGGCACGTCCTTGACGGAACGGGAGTGGTACTCGCCCGCCTCCGCCTTGGCGAGCACGCCCCGATCGAGATCGGTCGCCGTGATCTCGGAGCGGGCGGAGGCGCCGAGCTCCTCCAGCAGAATCGAGAGCGTATAGGGCTCCTCCCCGGTCGAGCAGGCGGCGCTCCAGCAGCGCAGGCGCGGGTTGTCCCGCAGCAGCTCCGGCAGGAAGCGGCTGCCCAGCACTTCCCAGCGGCCCGGGTTGCGCCAGAATTCGGAGACGTTGATCGTCATCCGGTCGAGGAATTCGTCCATCAGCTCGGGCGAGCGGCTGAGCGCCTGCCAGTAGGCGTCGAAGGTGGAGAAGCCGTGGCGGAGGCGCAGCGTCGTCAGCCTGCGCTTCATCTGGTTCTCCTTGTATTGCGACAGGTCGATGCGGGTATGGGCGCGGATCTGCTCGACGAAGCGGAGGAAGTCCGGATCCGCCCCCGCCGCAGCGGGATCAGATCCAGCGGGCGATAGTCCGGTCATAGCTTACGATCTCCTCCGGTGCGAACCAAAGTGCGATCTCCCTCTCGGCATTTTCGGCGGAATCGGAACCGTGCACGAGGTTGAGGTTCGTATGTATGGCAAAGTCCGAGCGGATCGTGCCGGGCGCCGCCTCGACGGCGTCGGTCTTGCCGATCATCGCGCGCGTCAGGGCGATCGCGTTGTCCGCTTCCCACACCATCGCGAATACGGGACCCGCGGTAATGAACACGATCAGCTTGTCGTAAAACGGCTTGCCCTTATGCTCGCCGTAGTGGGTTTCCGCGAGCTCCTGGCTCACCATCATGAATTTCGCGGCCGCGAGCTGCAGCCCTTTTTTTTCGAAGCGGGACATGATCTCGCCGATCAGCCCTCTCTGCACGCCATCCGGCTTGACCATGATCAGCGTTCTTTCCATGCGCTTCCCTCCTGGATCGATGCGGCTGCCGACCTTCCTTGCCGCGGGCGGCGAGGCGTCAATAGCTGCGTTTGTTGATAAAATGGGCGATGTCGATCAAATTCTTCTTCGCCGGAAGATCCGGAAGTCCTGCCAGCGCGGACAAAGCTTTTGCCGTAAATGTCTCCGCCATCCGCTCCGCCGTCGCGACGCCGCGGCTGCCGCGGATGAGCTGGATCGCCGCATGCGTGTCGGCGCGCCCGTCGCTTTCCCGGATCGACCGGATCTCCTGCAGCAGCGGCGTCCTGCGCTCCTCCTCCTGGAGGGCCAGCAGCACCGGCAGCGTGATGTTCCCTTGGCGGATGTCCGAGCCCGGCGGCTTGCCGATCTGCTTCTCGGTGCCGAGCAGGTCGAGCAGGTCGTCGCGGATCTGGAACGCCATGCCGGTATTGTAGCCGAACCGGTAGAGCAGGCTGCTCGTCCTGCGGTCCGCTCCCGCCGCGACCGCGCCCATCTCGCAGCTGATGGCGATGAGCAGGGCGGTCTTGCGGCGGATCCGCCTCAGATAGTTGCGCACCGACTGCTCCGTATGGAAGAAGTCGCGCACCTGCTCCATCTCGCCGATGCACATCTGCACCATCGCCCGCGCCAGGATGCGATGCAGCTCCGGCTCGCGCGCCTGCGTCATCAACCCGAGAGCCTTGGCGTAGATGAAGTCTCCGGTGTACATGGCGATGCGGTTGTCCCACTTCGCGCCGACCGTCGGCTGGCCTCTCCGGGTGCGGGCGTTGTCGATGACGTCGTCATGGACGAGGCTCGCGCTGTGGATCAGCTCCAGCGAGACGGCCACGCGCTGCAGCTCCTCCAGCCGGTATTCGCCGAAGCGTCCGGCGAGCAGGACGAACACCGGGCGGATGCGCTTGCCGCCCGCCTGCAGCAGATGCAGGGACGACTCGCCGAGCAGGCTGTCGTCGTCGGCCACGGCCGCTTCGAGCTGGCGCTCGATGCCGCTCAGCTCGCCTTTCATTTTGGCATACAGGTCTAGCAGTTTCATTCGTTCACCTGCCTGTCGATAATTGCGGATCGATGAATGCGAGCGACGCCGGCTCGCCGATAAGTCCGAGCTGATGCGCGTAGCGGTAATACAGCTCCAGGCCCTCGCGCAGCTCCGGACCGAAGTCGTAGCGGATCGCGCTGAAGTATTCCCGCCAATAGGCGGGGGAGCCGCCGATCAGCGCGGCCGCCCGCTGGACGAGCGGCTCGGGATCGGCGACGCTCCGGCGACGGCTGTCGAGCAGGTCGCGATGCAGATGGAGCACTTCGTCCGGACGGGAGGCGAGAGCGTCCCGCCGGGCGGCTACGACGGCATAGGTCATGCCGAGGCCCGTCCACTCATGCCACTCCTGGCCGAGGTCCATGACCTCCAGCCCATGATCGGTCCAGCTGGCGCGGATGGCGCTGTCTCCGATGAGCAGCGCCGCGTCGTTTTCCTCGAGCATCGCTTCGAGATCCGGCTGCATGACCGTGTACTGAGGATTGCCGTCGTACCGGAGCGCGAGGATGATCTTGAGCAGGTTGATCGTCGTCGCCGACGTGTCAGTCAGCGCGATCCTCCCTCTCAGCGCTTCGCGCAGCGGTTTTTTGAGGAACAGCAGGAGCGAGCGCACGCGCCCTACCGTCCCGACGGACAGCCCCGGCAGCAGCGCGTAGCTTTGCGGATCCATGCCGTAAATAAACGAGGAAACGGCCGATACGGCGAGCTTCCCCTCCTGCAGCATGCGGTTCAGTCCCGACGGAACGCGGCGCACGATGCGGTAGTCCTCGGTCTCGTCGGGCACGTAATGGAACAGCGGCCAAGTATTCGTGTAGTCGATTCTGCCGACATCGATCGGTCTGCTGTCAGGCACGCCCATCATCTCCCCAGCGGCGAAACAAGTCATGCTCGAACCCCATCAGATCCAGCAGCTTGCCTACCAGAAAATCGATCAGATCCTCCATCGAGCGAGGCCCGTAGTAAAAAGCCGGCATCGCCGGCACGATCGAGACGCCGAGGCGCGACAGCTTGAGCATGTTCTCCAGATGGATCGCATGCAGCGGCGTCTCGCGGGGAACGAGCAGCAGCCGTCTCCCCTCCTTGAGCATCACGTCCGCCGCGCGGGTCATCAGATTGTCCGACGAGCCGTGAGCGACGGCCGACAGCGTTCCCATCGAGCACGGCACGATGACCATGCCCTGCATGCGGTACGAGCCGCTGGCGATGTTCGCGCCGATGTCGCCGCTCGGATACAGCCGCAGCCGGCCGTCGTCGGCCGCCTCGCCGAACGCGCGGCGGATCGAGTCCTGCCGCCGCGCGGCGTCCCAGCCGAGCTCCTCCTTGAGCACCCGCCAGCCGGCGTCGCTGATGACGAGGCCGACCTCGCAGCCGGCCTTCAGCAGCTCCTCGATCAGGCGGACGCCGTAGATCGCTCCGCTCGCTCCGGTGATGCCGACCGCCCAGCGCGCAGGGCGGGCCCCCGCCACGGCGCTCATGCCCAAGCCCTCAGCACGATCAGGTCAAGCAGCGTGAAGGCGAGCATCGTGATGCTGAGCCAGCCGTTCATCGTGAAGAAGGCGGTCTGCAGCCGGCTCATGTCGCTTGGCCCGAGGATGAGATGCTCGTAGAACAGGATGCCGATCGACAGGGCGACGCCGGCCAGATAGATCCAGCTCAGGTCCGTCATGAAGAACAGCGCGACGAAGCAGGCGGCCGTGACGAGATGGAACGCCTTGGCAAGTTGCAGCGAGCGGACGACGCCGAAGCGCGCCGGGATGGAATAGACCTTTTCCTTGCGGTCGAAGTCGATGTCCTGCAGCGCGTAGATCGTATCGAAGCCGGCGAGCCAAAAGACGATGCCGATGTAGAATACCCATGCCGCCGGCTCGAACGAGCCGGTGACGGCGACCCAGCCGCCGAGCGGCGCGAGGCCGATCGTCAGGCCGAGGATGATGTGGCACAGCCAGGTGAAGCGCTTGGCGTACGAATAGATGACGAGGAAGAACACGGCGATCGGCATCAGCTTCACGCAGATCGGATCGAGCCGGGACGCCGCCCAGAAAAACAGGACGAACGAAAGCACGACGAAAAGCACAACCTCGCCGGTCTTCAGCAGCCCGGCTGGCAGTGCCCTTTTTTCGGTCCGCGGATTTTTGAGGTCGATCGCCTTGTCGATCAGGCGGTTGAGTCCCATGGCCGCGCTGCGCGCTCCGAACATCGCCAGCGTGATCCAGCCCGCCTCGGCCCAGCCCGGCAGGCGTCCTTCCATCGTGACGGAGCCGAGCAGCATGCCGATATAGGCGAAAGGCAAGGCGAAGATCGTATGCTCGAACTTGATCATTTCCAAAAAAATGCGTACTTTGCGAATCATCTTCCGTCCGTCCCCTTCGTCCCGATATGAAGCGCCGCGATGCCGCCCGTAAGCGGATCGGCGCTGACCGATTCCAAGCCGGTCCGGCGGAAGATGTCCGCCAGCTCCCGGCGGCCCGGGAACGACTGAAGCGATTCCGGCAGCCATTTGTACTGCTCGTACGACTTGGCCACCAGCTTGCCGACACGGGGCAAAAGATGCTCGAAGTAGAAATAGTAGAGGCCTTTGAACGGCTGCCAGGTCGGCTTGGACAGCTCGAGGCAGACGACCTTGCCGCCCGGCTTGACGACGCGCTTCATCTCCCGCAGCACCTGCTCCAGATCCGGCACGTTGCGCAGGCCGAAGCCGATCGTGGCGAAGTCGAAGCTGTCGTCCGGGTATGGGAGCTGCATCGCGTTGCCCTGCACGAGCGTGATCTGGCCGCCGAGGCGCTCCTGGTCGACCTTGCGCTGGCCGACCTCGAGCATCGCCGGGCTGAAGTCCAGCCCGACGACCCGGCCGGTGCCGCTCGCCTTGGCGATGGACAGCGTCCAGTCGCAGGTGCCGCAGCACAGGTCGATCGCCGTATCGCCGGGTCGGACCGCCATCTTGCGCATCGTGAATTTCCGCCAAGCCTTATGCTGGCGGAAGCTGAGCAGATCGTTCATCATGTCGTACTTCGGCGCGATCTTCTGGAACACCGAATGGACATGGGATTCCTTGGAGCTTGAGTTCATCTGCGTTGTCACCTCGACTCGCCTGCCGTTCCGGCCGCGGCTGCGGCAGCCGGAGCGAGCAGCACATGGACGATGGCTGCCGCCTCCTCGGCTAGCGCCGCCGGAACGATGTCGGACGCGAGCCGCCCGAACCGGGCCGCGCTCTCGCCGAGCTTGTCCGCCAATAAGGCGGTCAGGCCGTATTTTTCAATCCATATGCCCGGGTCGCCCTCGCCCGCCTGCTCCAGCAGCCGGCGGTCGCGCTGCTCGCCGTGCTCCAGCACATGCCACCAGCCCCAGCTGCACGCGAACTCGGCAGCGCCTGCGAGCGCCCGCTTCTCCTCCAGGAGCGTCTCCAGCTGCGCGAGCGCATCCACGAGCCTCGCCCATGCCGGGCGAAGCCGCTCGTCCAGCAAGGACGAATAGCTGTGGAGCAGCACGCCGCGGATGCGGGATTGGCGCTCCACGTATTCCTCCGCCCCGATCCGTCCCCGCTTCATGAGCAGGTAAAGCTCGGTCTTGAGGCGGTTGGACTCGCAGATCGCCTCGCTCAGCCTGCGGATCGTCTCGATCCGCCCGGCGCCGGCAAGCAGCTGGTAGAACCGGCTGCTGAAATAATCTCCGGCAAGGACGCGCAGCTGCCGCTGGCGCATCTGGCGCATGCCGCGGTCGCCGGATTCCGTGTCGACCCGGTCATGGGTGTCGAGACCGAGCTGCACGAGCGAGGATGCGAGCGCATGCAGCTCCTGCGGCTCTCCGTCCGCTCCATGCTTCAGGAAGCAGCTGAGCAGCCGGGCCCGCGCATCGGGAAACGGAGGCAGATCGGCGAAGCGCTCGATCATGTCATGCTTCGTGTACTTGCCGGCTAAATCGGGTATTCGGTAATCTGTCATGAGGGAAGCCTCCGAACCTGACGGCGAATCTTGGGCCGTTCCATAATCTAAATTAGTATACCACAAATGACAGGGAGCCGTACAAACGGCCGCCTCCGCTCAGCGAGCGGGGCGGTCGGCGTCGAAATAGACGAGCCGGAGGCGCGATTGCCACAAACGGTCGCCGCGCAGCGAGATTCCGCTCCAGTCGGCCAGCTCCCGCTCGCCGATCCAGGCGTCCGTGCGGCGCAGGTCGGCCGCCGCGGAAAGGCCGCCGCGCTCCGACTGCAGCCGCGCCAGCAGCCTCGTCACATTGGAGCTGCGGACGAAGCAGAGCTCGGCAAGCCCGCGCAGATCGTCCCGCCAGCGGATGTCGCCGAGCTCCCCCTGCTCCGCCCGCAGGTCGACGCGAAGCACGCTGCCGCTCCATTCGACTCGCTCGAGCCGGCTTCCGAGCCCCAGCGACTGCAGGCTGTCGACCAGATTGGACTGGCCGAGCGCCGCCGGCAGCTCCGTCCGGAACGCCGGCCGGTCGGGCTCCCCCGATCGCCCGGGGCCGATCGGCAGCAGCGCGAGCAGCAGCATCGCTCCTCCCGCCGCGGCCGCGGCCGCGGCCATCCGCATCCATCCTCCCGCTCTCATCGTCCGCGCCTCCCTCCCGGCGGCCTGCCGGACGGCAGGCTGTCCGCCTCTCTTCTAGCCAGTATACGGGAGGGACAGCCGTTTCATGATCGATCCGCGGGGCGGACAAAAGAAAAAGCAGGCTCGCGCCTGCAGCTTGCTGCCGAACTTACGCCTGCAGCCTGATGCCAGGCTAACCTGCAGCCTGATGCCAGGCTTACGCCTGCAGCTAATCCCCCGAGTCCACCGTGCCGTAGCGGGTCATGATCGTCGCCCGTCCCCGGATCTTGATGGCGGAGGTGTGGTCGGTGAACTGCGCCAGCAGCACCTCGCCCTTGTCGAGCTTCTCCGTATGATGAAAGCGCGTATCCGTGCCGCGCGTAAGTCCGATGACCTGCACGCCTTGATCCTTCGCTTTGATGACGATGTATTCTCCATGCAGCTGATCCATCATGCATGCTCCTTTCCGCAGGGGGATGCCCTCTAGAAAAAACTGCTCTCCCGATCGGCGTCAGGAAAGCAGCTGCTCGTTATGTATGGTCGGAGTAACAGGATTTGAACCTGCGACCTCACCCACCCCAAGGGTGCGCGCTACCGGGCTGCGCCATACCCCGATGTCACAAGCCGTGACAAGGAAGAGTCTACCTGAAGGGCGGAGAGGTTGTCAATAACAAAAAACGTCCGAATGCGGTCATTCGGACGGCGGAGCGGTTCAGTTGGAAACCAGATCCTTGAGCGATTTGCCAGGCTTGAACGCCGGCGTCTTGCTGGCGGGAATGTCGATCTCCTCGCCCGTTTGCGGATTCCGTCCCTTGCGGGCTTGGCGTTCGCGCACCTCGAAGTTGCCGAAGCCGACGAGCTGCACCTTGTCGCCCGATTGAAGGGCATCGGAGATGGCTTCGAACACGGCGTCGACCGCTTTCGTCGCATCCTTCTTGGAAAGCTCCGCGACCTCGGATACTTTGTTGATCAGATCGGTCTTGTTCAATGATCTCACCTCCTGTAGTTTCTCACCTTATCACATGGTTTTGCCTTTTCCTGCAAAAATATACCTGCTCAGGCGGAACAAACTTATACTAATACAGCCGCAAGCGGAATACAAGGGTATTTTTGGGCGGTACGAAAGCCCTCTCCGCCCTGCTGCGGCGCGGCATTCACGCCTTGCGGCGGTTCAGGTGGATGAACGTGATGGCAAGCGCGAGCACGAGCACTCCGCCTTTGATGAAGTCGTTGGAATAGTAAGGCACGTTCATCATCGTCAGCCCGTTGAGCAGCACGCCGATGAGCACCGCGCCGAAAAAGGTGCCGATGATGTTGGGCCGTCCCGCGCCGAGCACCGAGTAGCCGACGAACACGGCCGCGACCGCTTCCATCAGGATCGGAGCGCCGGCGCCGGACTGGCCGCTGCCCGTGCGCGCGGCGAACAGCAAGCCGCCGACGGCCGCGAACAGGCCGGACAGAACGTACGCCGTCGTGCGGATGCGGCGGACGCGCACGCCCGAGAGGCGAGCCGCCTCCTCGTTGCCTCCGGTCATCTCCATCTGGCGTCCCATGCGCGTATAGGTGAAGAACACGAACACCAGCACGAACGCGACGATCATGAGCGCGACCGGCACCGGCACGCCGAGCAGCTCGCCCTGTCCGAGCCAGAGGAAGGCCGGGGAGATCGTGCCCGGAGCGGAGGAGCCGTCCGGCATGATCATGTTGCTGTAGATCGAGTTGCCTTTGGTGAAGATCTGCTGCAGGCCCGATACGACATACATGATCGCGAGCGTCGCCAGCAGATCGGGGATGCGGATGCGCACGATCAGCAGCGAGTTGACGAGACCGACGGCCGCGCCGATCGCCAGCGAGCCGATGATGACGACCGCGAGCGGCATTTCGTACCAGACCATGAGCGCGGTCGAGAACGCGATGACCATCGAGACGGTCGAGCCGACCGACAGGTCGAAGCCGTCGACCGACAGCGAGAAGGTGACGCCGATGGCGACGAACGCCGTGATCGAGATGGACCTCAGGATCGAGGCCAGATTGTCGTAGGTGAAGAAATGCTCGTCCCAGAGCGAGAAGAACAGGATGACCAGCCCGATGACGATCAACGAGCCGTATTTGAAGATGAAATCGGTCAGCTTGGCATTGGCTCTCATGAGGTCCCTCCCCTTCCTCCGCTGGCGTGGATGAGAAGCTCCTCCTGCGAGGCTTCTCCGCGCCCGAATTCGCGCACGATGGCGCCGTCGTACATGACCAGGATGCGGTCGGCGATGCCGATCGCCTCCTGGAATTCGCAGGTCAGGTACAGCACCGCCTTGCCTTGCTGGGCGAGCGTCCCGATGACCTGGAAAATATCCCGTTTGGCGCCGATATCGACGCCTTTGGTCGGCTCGTCGAACAGATAGACCGAGGCGTCGGTCGGAATCCATTTGCCGATGCTGACCTTCTGCTGGTTGCCTCCGCTGAGCGTGGAGACGGACTGGCCGTAGCCGGACGTCTTGATGCCGAGCCGGGCGATCAGGCTGTCCGCGCTTCGCTGCTCCCGCCGGCGCGACAGCAATCCGCCGCGCAGCAGCTTGCCGAGCGTCGGCAGCGTCAGGTTGCGCAGCACGGTGTCGCTGGCTATGATGCCCTGGCGCCGGCGCTCCTCCGGCACGAGCGCGATGCCGCCGCGCACCGCATCGGCCGGCTGCGCCGTCCGCACCGGCTTGCCCGCGACGCGCACCTCGCCGCCGCTGGAGGCGTCCGCTCCGAAAATCGCGCGCGACAGCTCCGTCTTGCCGGCGCCGACAAGGCCGACGACGGCCGTAATCTCGCCGCTGCGCACGTTCAGGTCGACGCCTTTGACGCGGCTGCCGCTGCGCAGTCCGCTCACCTCCAGCAGCATCTCCCCGATGTCGGCATCCAGCTTCGGATATTCGTCCTCGAAGCGGCGGCCGAGCATGGCGAGCGCGACATCGTCCGCGTTCGTCTCCGCTGCCGGCTTGGTCCAGATGCGGCGCCCGTCGCGCATGACCGTCACGCGGCTGCACAAGCGGAACACCTCCGGCAGCCGATGCGTGATGAAGACGATGCCGATGCCTTCCGCCCGCAGCGCCTCCATGACGCGGAACAGCCGCTCGGCCTCCTCCAGGCTGAGCGGCGCCGTCGGCTCGTCGAGCACGACGAAGCGCGCCTGCTCCGTCAGCAGCCGGGCGATCAGCACGAGCTGCTTCTCAGCAAGCGTCAGCTCGCCCGCGCGCTTGTGCAGCGGAATGTCCGCCCCAAGGCGGCGAAGCGTCTCGGCCGCCTCCAGATGGAGCGATTTCCAGTCGACCCAAAAGCCGGCTCCGGCGGCCGAATGCCGGTCCAGCATGATGTTCTCCGCGACGCTCAGTCCCGGCACGAGCGCGGTGTCCACCTCCTGGTAGACGCAGTGGATGCCGAGCTCCTTGGCCGCTTTGGGACTGTCGATGCGGACGGCGGCGCCGTCCAGCTCGATGACGCCACGGTCCGACGCATAGGCTCCGGAAAGGATCTTGATGAGCGTGCTCTTGCCGGCGCCGTTCGCTCCGAGCAGCGCGTGGATTTCGCCGCCGGCCAGCTCAAGATCGACGCCGTGCAGCGCCGGCACGCCGGAGAACGACTTGGCGATGCCCGACAGCCTCAGCCGTGAAGGCCGATTGTCCA
Source organism: Paenibacillus sp. FSL W8-1187 (assembly GCF_037965485.1). NCBI lineage: Bacteria > Bacillati > Bacillota > Bacilli > Caryophanales > Paenibacillaceae > Paenibacillus > Paenibacillus sp. FSL W8-1187. The sequence goes on along the minus strand of NZ_CP150181.1, from coordinate 2,511,041 downwards.
TTTCTTTCCCCTTCCTTTCCTGCCGCAGGCGGAAAAGCAGCGAAAGGCGGCCGGCGGCCGCCTTCCCCTTTTGCCTGCGAACGGACGTTTACTTGTCCGAGCGGCCCATCCACTCGGCAATGCCCTGCTCGCTCTTGCCCCAGCCCTCGACGTATTCGCCGAGCTCGGTCGTGTTGATCTTCTTGTCCTTCGGCAGCGCGTCGCGCGTCACCATGACGGCCTGCAGGACAACCTTGTCGTCGGTCGGGTCGCCGTGCAGCTTCTGGTACAGGTAGCGGGCCTGCACGCGTCCGATATCCTTCGGATCGACGGCGATCGAGGCGACCCACGGGGAGTTCTCGTCCTGGATCAGCTGCAGGTCCTCGTCGCTCATGTCGATGCCGTACACCTTGATCTCGTTGCGGCCGGCTTGCTGGATGGCGCGCGTCGCCCCTTTGGCGAACTCGTCCCACGACGCCCACACCGCCGAGATGTCGCCTTTGTTCGGGTATTGCTTGAGGATCGCTTCCATCTGGTTCTGCGTGTCGAGCGCCGGCTTGTCCGCCGTGCCGAAATGCGCGATCTCCTTGATGTCCGGATTGGCGTCCATGAACGCCTTATAGGAAATCTGACGGCGCTCCATCGGAGCGAAGCCGGCCACCCATACCTTGACGATATTGCCTTTGCCGCCGATATCCTCTTTCATCTTTTCGAGCAGCTGCTTGGCCATCTCCTCGTCGCTCTGCTGCAGCACCGTCACGCCGGGAACGGTCAGGTTGGCGTCGAACGCCACGACCGGAATGCCCTTGTCGACCGCCTTCTTCACGCCGGCCTCGAGCGCCTCGGCCGTGCCGTGGTCGGTGAGGATGCCGTCGAAGCCGCCGTTGACCGCCGCATCGAGCTGAGAAGACATGTTCGCCAGGTTGTTGCCGGCGGCCTGCACCTGCAGCGTGCCGCCGAGGCTTTCGACCTGCTCCTTCACGCCCGCGACGTACTGAGCCGAGAACGCGCCTTCGTTGAACTGCATGATCAGCGCGATCTTTTTGCCCTTGAGATCGTCATTGCCCTCGCCGAGCGTCGCCAGAATCGCGTTGGATGGCTTGACCGCGCCCTCGCCTTCGTTCGCCGGCGCGCCGCCGTTCCCTCCGTTGCCGCCTTTGCTTCCGCATGCCGCCGTCGCCAGCATCGCTGCCGCCGCTGCGACCAGCATCGTTTTTCTGCCCCACTTCATCTCTCTTCTTCTCCTCCTGCACGACCGCGCCGCCACTGGCGGCAAGCCAAGTATTGACCTCATCATAGCATGTTTACCAAGCAAGTCAATCGGAATTTACATCTTTTATGTCGAAAAACATCGAATAAAAGAGCTATGAATAATTATAGAACGGGACGGTCGAGATGCAAGCACTTTTTTATGAAGCGGTTTCGATTTTCTAGTCGATCATAATAGGAATTATCTATAGGTTTATAGATATATCGCGAATCTCATCTCGCCGTAAATAGAAGAAGCCGAATGTCGGCTGACATTCGGCTGTTGAAGATGCTGCATATTTATGCGAATCAGAGAATAATCGCGATCAACCCGCCCGAGCCCTCGTTGATGATGCGGCCGAGCGTCTCCTGCAGCTTGTAGCGGGCGTTGTCCGGCATCATGGCGATCTTGCCCTGGATGCCTTCGCGTACGATCGAGTGGAGCGAGCGGCCGAACATGTCGGAATCCCACACCTTGATCGGATCGTTCTCGAAGTCCTGCATCAGATAGCGCACGAGCTCCTCGCTCTGCTTTTCCGTGCCGATGATCGGCGCGAACTCCGACTCGACGTCGACCCGGATCATGTGGATCGACGGCGCGGTCGCCTTCAGCCTCACGCCGAAGCGGGAGCCTTGGCGGATGAGCTCAGGCTCGTCGAGCTGCATCTCGGCCAGCGTCGGAGCGGCGATGCCGTAGCCCGTCGTCTTAACCATTTCCAGCGCCTCGGCGAACCGGTCGTACTCGCGCTTGGCATGGGTGAAGTCCTGCATGAGCTGGAGCAGATGATCCTTGCCGCGGATCTCGACGCCTACGACCTCCATCAGGATCTGGTCGTACAGCTCGTCAGGCGCGTACAGGTCGATCTCGGCCACGCCTTGGCCCATGTTCATATCGCTCAATCCGGCGCGCGAGATGAAGTCGTATTCCATGAACTGGGCGACCACGCGGTCCACGTCGCGCAGCCTCCGGATGTCCTGGACCGTATCGCGCACCGAGTTCTCGTAGTTGCTGCGGAGCCAGTGGTTCTCGCTGAGCACCATGACCCAGCTCGGCAGGTTGACGTTCACTTCATGCACCGGGAATTCGTAGAGCACCTCACGCAGGACGGAGGTCACTTCCTCCTCGCCCATGCTGGCCGCGCTCAGCGTCATGACCGGGATGTCGTATTTCGCCTGCAGCTCGCCGCGCAGCTGGAGCGCCTCGTCGCTTTTCGGCCGCGTCGAGTTGATGATCAGCACGAACGGCTTGCCGACTTCCTTGAGCTCCGCGATGACGCGCTCTTCCGACTCCACGTACGAGCTGCGGGGGATCTCGGCGATCGTGCCGTCGGTCGTCACGACGACGCCGAGCGTGGAATGCTCCTGGATGACCTTGCGCGTGCCGATCTCGGCCGCTTCCTGGAACGGGATCGGCTCCTCGAACCAAGGCGTCGTGATCATGCGCGGGCCGTTCTCGTCCTCGTAGCCTTTGGCGCCGTCCACCGCGTAGCCGACGCAGTCGACCAGCCGCACGTTCACCTCGAGCCCTTCGGCCACATGGATGCGGACCGCCTGGTTCGGCACGAACTTCGGCTCCGTCGTCATGATCGTCTTGCCTGCCGCGCTTTGGGGCAGCTCATCCACGGCGCGCACGCGGTCGACCTCGCTCGTGATGTTCGGGAGTACGGTCGTTTCCATGAATCGCTTGATGAAGGTCGATTTGCCGGTCCGGACCGCGCCGACGACGCCGAGGTAGATGTCCCCGCCGGTCCGTTCGGCGATGTCCTTGAAAATATCCACTTTTTCCACTTTCAGATCCCCTCCCAATCGATTATCCGGTTCGTCGCCTTCCACCGGTCAAGAGGGCAGGCAAGCGACGCAACTCGTACATGCTGTGGACTAGTAATAGCATATTGTCCATCCTTCCGGATTATGACGGTTGCGCCAACCAATCTTGCATCCCGATCCGGACCGACCCGACCTTTCAAGAATGTATGATATGCCCCGGCCGAATCGAAAAGAACCTCTCTCCTGCAGGATGCCCGGGCATCCTGCAAGAGAGAGGTTCAAAGAGGTCAGGACGGGTCCGGCTGCGGAACCGGCTCCTGATCGATCAGATGATAGACCGGCGATTTGACCGGCACGAAGTCGGTGTCCTCCGCCAGCAGCGAGCGCAGGTCGACATCGGGCCCGATCGATTTAAGTCCGCGCTTTTGAGCCGCACGCATCAGATCGGGTCCGTAATCGGCGTAGACCTTGCCCCGCTCGTCCGCCATGAGCGACAGCGCGCCGCCGGAATAGACGCTCCGCAGCTTCGGCTCCTTGAGGCCGAGCTTGCCGTAGTCGATCCGGTAGAAGCCTGGATAAAGGCTTTCTCCGAGCGGAACGGCTCCTCCTCCGCGGACGAGACGGGCGATCTCCGCCTGCATGTCGTTCACCGCCTGGAACACAGGCAGCGGCATCAGCTTGACGGTCGGATCGGTCTCCTCGTTCTGGATGAGGAAGTAGTAGCTTCCGCCTTTTTCGAACGAGGCGGCCGGCAGCTCCGACAGATAGCGGCTGCGCTGCAGCTTGCCGAAATCGACGGCGAACTTCTCGTAAGCCGGCGTCTCCGCCGTTGCGTTTTTGAGCGGAAGCAGTCCCGTTTCCTGTTGATACAGGTCGACGACCGCCTGCACGCCGGCGACGGCGTCCTTGGCCGGCAGCTGGTTCTGGCCGAGCTGCTCCCGAGGATAGAGGCAGCCCGACAGCAGCGTCGCCATGCTTGCGATCGCCGCCGCCGCCAGCAGCCGCCTGCCTGCAGCCTCGATCCGCGCGGCGCTTGCCGCAGTTGCTTTGTTCATTGGGGTTCCTCCTGATCCTTCATGCGAAAAGAACGCAGCCAGCTGTCGTCGTCCTCTTCGGCTTGACGCTCGAGCTGACGGCGCACCGCCGCCTTGAGCGGGTCTTCCGGCAGCACGGCGTGGCAATCGCCGACCGCTCGGCATTGGCAGCCGAGCCGCGTCTCTCCGCCCTCGCCGAGCTTATGCCGCTCCTGCGGCGTCGGCCGGGACAATCCGGCCTCGCCGTGCTCCGGATGCACGCCGAGCTTGCACATGAGGCAAGCGGCCTTACCGCCGCAGCGGACCGCGATCGGCCGTCCCGCGAGCCGGGCCGCTTCCAGCAGCGTCGTGCCCGGGCGCACCCGCACCGATCTGCCCTCAGGCCAAAACGTGACTTGGACCACGCTTCCCGACTCTCCTTTAGAAATAAGGCTTGTGGCGCACTTCAATGACCGCTTCGTCGGAGCGGACGACCGCTTGACAGGAAAGGCGGTAGCCCTGATCAAATTCCTCCGGCTCCAGCCTGTCCCACTCGGCGTCGGTGACCGGCTCGAGCTGATCCATGCCGTCCACAATCAGGCAGCGGCAGCGCGCGCAGGTGCCTCTCCGGCAGGAGGAGCCCCACTCCGCCTTCGCCTTCAATGCGAGCTCGAGCAGCGTCGCGCCCTTGACCGCCGGCGTCTCCGTCAGTCGGGTGCGCCCTTGCAGCTTGATCACCTCGAATCGCCTCCCTGTCTACGCAATGATGGAAAATACGCCCAGCAAAAAGCCGATGACGAGCAGCACGAAAGCGATCAGCGAGAGCGCTCCACGCAGGATGCCTCGCGTCTTCGCGCGGGCGAACGTAATCATCAGAGCCGAAATGACCATCATCCCGATTCCGATCAGAGAGATCCACATGACTGTCATCGGATCCATCTTCCGACACTCCCATCCCTGTTCCGACGGAGCTCGGCGGCCACGCAAAGCTTGTCCGGCAACGGCCGCGCGAAAGGCCGGCACTGCCGCGGCCGCGGCGGTACCGGCCCCAATTCTCTCCGTACGGAATACCTTTATTTTTTGATCATCATCTTCATCAGCGTCTCCAGGTTCCCCATGCTCATGCCGCTGCTCTTGACCGCCTTGACGATATCGTTCATCGTCTGCTCGGATACCGGAACTTTGGCCATGCTGGCGACCTGCTTCACCAGCTTGCGGAGCTCTTCCTCGCTCTGCATCGTATCCGGCGTGACGCCGCTGGCAAGCTTCTTGACCTGATTTTCGGTAATGTTCTTGCCCGTCTTTTTGTTGACCGCGCTCAGGATGTCCTTCGGCGAGTTCTTGCCCATCGTGTCGCCCTCCCCAGGAATGATGGGGCTATAGACGCCGGGTGGATCCGGCGGCATAACCGCTCTGCCATCATCCTATGAGCGCAGGCGCCGGGAGGTGCGGGCGAGCTGCCCGGAAGGACAGACGCCCGGCCGGGCTAGAGCTCGCCGGTGCGGTCGCGCAGCATCAGGCTCTCTACCGCCTCGCGCGGAGCCTTGTTCTGGAACAGCACCTCATACAGCTGGTCGGTGATCGGCATCTCGACGCCGTAGCGGGCGGCGAGCGAGCGAGCCGATCTCGTCGTGCGCACGCCTTCGACGACCATGCCGACCTTAGCGAGCACCTCGTCCAGCGACAGCCCGCTTGCGAGCAGCGAGCCGGCGCGCCAGTTGCGGCTATGCGGACTCGTGCAGGTCGCGACGAGATCGCCGACGCCGGCGAGGCCGGCGAACGTCATCATGTTCGCCCCCATCGCTTGGCCGAGCCGGCCGATCTCCGCGAGTCCGCGCGTGAGCAGCGCGGCCTTGGCGTTGTCGCCGAAGCCGAGGCCGTCGGACAGTCCCGCTCCGAGCGCGATGATGTTCTTGATCGCGCCGGCGACCTCGACGCCGATCACGTCCCGGTTCGTATAAACGCGGAAGCAGGAGTTGATGAAGGCGTCCTGAGCCTGCTCGGCATAGCCTTCGGCCTCCGAGGCGACGACGACGGTCGTCGGCAGCTGCTTCACCACTTCTTCCGCATGGCTCGGTCCCGACAGCACGACGATCGTCTCCAGCGGGCGTCCAAGCTCCTCCGCCAGCACATGCGACATGCGCTCCAGCGAGTCGATCTCGAAGCCTTTGGCCGCGTGGACAATGACCGCATCCGGATCGAGCAGGGGAGCGGCCGCCGAGGCGACCTGGCGCATCGCCGAGCTCGGAGCCGCGAACAGCACGAGCCGAGCGTCCTTCAGCGCCTCCGCCATGTCGGTCGTCGCCGTCAGATTGTCCGGCAGCGCCGCTCCGGGCAAGTATTTCGTGTTGGCGTGCGAGTCCCGGATTTCTGCGGCCTGCGAGGCGCTCCGGGTCCACATGACGACTTCATGGCCGTTCGCCGCCAGGACGGCGGCCAGGGCCGTGCCCCAGCTGCCGGCGACGAGCACGGCCGCTTTTTTGAGCTCGCGAGGCGAGCCGTCCGTTTGCTTCATAGCGGCCCCCTCATGGCTTTTTTGCGCCAAGCTTGTTCTCCGTGCCCTTGTACAGCTTGACGAGGTTGCTCCGATGCCGGACAAACGCGAACACGCACAGCACGGCCGATGTCCAGAAGATCGGTCCGATGCCGATCAGAAGAAAGATGGATAATGGCGTCAGCAGGGCGAAAACGAGCGAGCCCAGCGAGACATAGCGCGTGATGGCGACGAGCAGGATCGCGATGATGCCGGCATACAGCGAAGGTATGAAAGCAAGCGAGACCATCGCGCCGATCATCGTCGCGATGCCCTTGCCTCCTCGGAAGCGGAAGAAGATCGGCCAGTTGTGCCCGGCGATGACGGCAAGCCCGCAGACGGCGGGCAGCCAGTCGACGTCCGGAGCGGCCAAGCGGCCGATCCATACCGCGGCGACGCCCTTGAGGATGTCAAGGACGAACACCGCGATGCCGGGACCTTTGCCGAGCACGCGCAGCGTGTTCGTCGCCCCGGCGTTGCCGCTGCCGTGATGGCGGATGTCGATGCCCTTGAAGTAGCGGGCGATCAGAATGCTGAACGAGACGGAGCCTAGCGCGTAGCTGGCTGCAATCGCAAGGATGGTTGTCAGCAAGGCCATTCTCTCCTAATCCTCGTCCGACTTCCGGCGGGTGAACAAGCGGACCGGAGTGCCTTCGAAATTGAACGCGGCGCGGATCTTGTTTTCCAGATATCGCTCATAGGAGAAATGCATGATCTCCGGCGCGTTGACGAAGATGACGATCGTCGGCGGCCGCACTGCGACCTGGGTGACGTAGTTGATCCGCAGGCGGCGCCCCTTGTCGGTCGGCGGCGGATTGATCGCGACGGCATCGGAGATGACGTCGTTGAGCAGATGCGTCTGGATGCGCAGCGCATGCTGCTCCGAGACGTGGTTGATGACCGGCAGCAGCTTGTGCAGCCGCGACTTGGTCAAGGCGGACAGGAAGACGATCGGCGCGTATGTCATGAACAGGAAGTGGTCGCGGATGTTCTGGGAGAACAACTGCATCGTCTTGTCGTCCTTGTCCACCGCGTCCCACTTGTTCACGACGAAGACCGACGCCTTGCCGGCTTCGTGGGCATAACCCGCGATATGCTTGTCCTGCTCGATGATGCCTTCCTCGGCATTGATCAGGATAAGCACGACGTCCGCGCGCTCGATCGCCTTCAGCGACCGCATGACGCTGTACTTCTCGGTCGATTCGTACACCTTGCCGCGCTTGCGCATGCCGGCCGTGTCAATGAGCACGTAGCGCTGTCCGTCCTTTTCGAACGGAGTGTCGATCGCGTCGCGCGTCGTGCCCGCGACATCGCTTACAATGACGCGTTCCTCGCCGAGCAGCGCGTTGACGAGCGACGATTTGCCGACGTTCGGGCGTCCGATGAGGGCCACCTTGATGACATCCTCGTCATACCCGTCTTCCTCGAGCTCCGGCAGCTTGGACACCGCTTCGTCGAGCAGGTCGCCGATGCCGGTGCCGTGCGAGCCGGAGATCGCGATCGGACTGCCGAATCCGAGGCCGAAAAACTCATAGATATCTTCCATTCGGCCATGGTTGTCGACCTTGTTGACCGCGACGACGACCGGCTTGCGGGAGCGGAACAGCATCTGCGCCACTTCCTCGTCGGCCAGCGTCAGTCCGGTCTTGGCGTCCACCATGAAGATGATGACGTCCGCTTCCTCGACCGCGAGCTCCGCCTGCATGCGGACGGATTTCATGATCTCGTCTTCGCCGTCCAATTCAATTCCGCCAGTATCGACGATACTGAAGGATTTTCCATTCCATTCACCGGTTCCATAGATCCGGTCACGCGTGACGCCGGGCTTGTCCTCCACGATCGCCAGGCGGTCGCCTATGACCCGGTTGAAGATCGTGGATTTTCCCACATTCGGCCTGCCCACGATAGCTATTACGGGTCTTGCCATAACATACACCCTCTCAAAAATTCTCACGCCTTCCATCATAGCAAAAAACAGCTGAGTTGGCTAACTTTTCAGGCTCCTCGCCGCAAGACGAAAGACCGGATCAGCCTTTATGGTCGACGAGGATGTAGCTTCCATTCTTGAGGTCATGAGCGTTCGCATCGAGAATCTTCTCCAGCAGAAACGCCGTCTGCTCCGCTTTTTCCGGCTCGTTTTCAATGAATACGGGCGCGCCTCCGCCGAGCGTCGCGTCCGCTTTCGAGCTGACGACCGCCACGATTCTAGCCATTGTCCTTCGCCTCCTGGTTGACGCCGGCCTTGGAAGGCATGCGCACCGCCGTCTCCAGCAGCGGCACCCTTCCCGCGATTTCAAGCGCCTTCGATTCGTCCTTCTCATGCGGCAGGATGAACACGCCGAGCCGGCCGGAGTCCATGTCCAGCTTGGCCATCGGCAGCAGCGCCGGCTCGCCCGTATCGCGATGCACGCCGAGAATCGTCGACAGATCGTAGAGGATCGCCTGCCGCTGGCCGATGTTGGACAGCGTGACCCGTCCATTGGCATTGCGCGGAGCCAGCACGAGGCCGAGCCCGCGCTCGCGGATGATCTGCTGGTCGCTCTCCAGGCCGACGTTCATGATGTAGATGTCGTCCACATACAGATCCGGTCCGTCCATCCGCAGCTCGCCGGCCTGCACGTCCGCGATATGGGACACCGACTTGCCGGAGCGCAGCTTCCATACCGCCGCGAGCGCAAGCAGCCCGCCCAGAAGGCCTGCCCAGACGTTGATCGCTACCGAGCCTAAGCTTGCCGTCATCGCCGCCAGGATGACGAGATAGTTTCTTCCCTCGAATACCATCGCTATGCCTTCGATATAGGATGTGCCGCGTGAAACGAGCTCCATCGAATCCATCTTCGACAGCGTCTCCCGCTCCATGTTGCGGACGTCGCGGAACTGCTGGGCGGCTACGGTCAGGAACGTGATCGCCGTCAGGTTTTTCTGGTACAGCGCCGGCACCGCGACCGCTCCGAGCGCGGACGCGATGAAGCCGAGCGACAGATGGATGATCTGGCCATGCGGGAACGTCGGGTACTGGCGATAGTCGGAGCGCAGCAGCAGCAGCCGGGCAATGACGCCGAAGCCGATGCCGATCAGCACGGAGGCGACCATCTGGTTCGCTTCAAAATAGTCCTGGATCTGGCGAAGCATCGGCTACACCTCTCTTTCGGGTTGTCGTTCGCGCCCCGCCAGCAGGCGAGCGAGCTGGCGGGCGGCCGCTGCGATCGCCAGCGAGGACAGCCTGCAGGCGGCAGCCGCCAGCGCAAGCCGATCCCACCCTGCCGCATCGCCGACGGCGACCGGTCCCTGCCAGCTGTCGGCGAGCAGCGGATAAAGGGAGACGAGCGTCGCCGCTCCCGTCAGAATGACGAGCTGCGCCGGCGCCCGAAGCGACAGCAGCGCGGCCAGGGCGCCGCCGATCAATGCCGCGTCCCAGCCGCTGCGCGCGAGGACGAGCTGCGGCGCAGCCAGAAACAGGCTGTCCAGCCAGATCAGCAGGAAGCCGAGCAAAAACGCGCATCCGAGCAAATAAAGCCGGTCGGATGCGCGGATATGCCGCTGCAGCGTCCAGAGAGCAAAGAAAACGAGAGCGATCGCCGCTCCGTTCACGACGAGCTTGCTCCCCAGCGGAATCCATACGGGCGAGAGCGCGCAAAGCACCGCCAGCGCCGCCGCTCCATGCCTCGCCTTCAGTCCGCCGGCCGCTTCTTTGTTCCAGCCGCTTGCCAGCAATATGAGCCCGATGAGCGCGACCTGCGCCGCTGCGAATCCATCGCTGATGGCCGCCATTGGCTTCACCTCCACCCGGCTATTATGCGCGTAGCGGCGGGGGATTATCAGCCAAAAAAGCCCTGTTTCGCCAGAAGGCGAAACAGGGCTTTTGGAAATGACGATTAGTTTTTGAACTTGCTCAGCTTGTCGCCGAAGCGCTCGCCGAGGTTGAAGCTCATGCTTTGGTTGCTCAGGGAGACGTTCGGATTGTCGATCTTCTCCTTGAAGCCGCCGCGGTCGGAACGCTCGCGAGCAGGACGCTCGGAACGAGGAGCTTGCTCCGGAGCTTCTTCCGTTTCTTTGATGCTCAGGCTGACGCGCTTCTCGGACGGATTGAAGTCGAGGATTTTTGCCTTGACTTCTTGGCCTTCCTTGAGCACTTCCTGCGGCGTAGCCACATGGCGGTGAGCGATCTGCGAAACGTGCACGAGACCTTCGACGCCAGGCGCGATCTCGACGAACGCGCCGAAGTTCACGAGACGGCGAACCGTACCCGTTACGATGTCGCCCGTCTTGAACTGGCCGTTCACGGATTCCCAAGGACCCGGCTGAGCGGCTTTGATGCTGAGGCTGATCTTGCCGACGGAAGGATCCAGCTTAAGCACCTTCACGCGTACCGCTTGGCCTTCGGAGACGACATCCTTCGGATGCGCCACATGCTGCCAGGACATTTCGGATACGTGCACCAGTCCGTCTACTCCGCCGATGTCGACGAATGCGCCGAACGGAGTCAGGCGTTGCACCGTGCCTTCGAGCTCTTGGCCCACTTGCAGGCTGTCCATGACCTTTTGCTTGTTTTGCTCGAATTCCGCTTCCAGAACTTCTTTGGCGGAGAGGATGATTTTGTTGTTCTCGCGGTCGATTTCCTTGATCTTCACTTTCAGGGTACGGCCTTTGTAGTCTTTGAAGTCTTCGACGAAATGACGCTCGACCATCGATGCCGGAATGAATCCGCGTACGCCGACGTCAACGACAAGACCGCCTTTGACTACGTCTGCAACCGTCACTTCGAGAACCTCGCCGGCTTCGAACTGCGCTTGCAGGGAGTCCCAGGACTTTTCTGCGTCCACTGCTTTTTTGGAGAGCAGCAGCTTTTCCTTCTCGTCATCGATCGTGATGACCTTGAGGGTCAGCTCATCGCCGAGCTTGACGGCGTCGTTCGCGCTGTCCAGCTGAACGGAGCTCAGCTCGCGCAGCGGAATGATGCCGTCATATTTATAACCGAGGCTTACCGTAGCCTGGTTGTCTTCGACTTTCACGATGGTGCCGGTTACGATGTCGCCCTTTTTCAGGGTGACGATGTTCTCCAGCTCATCCTGGCTGAGACCTTGCTGAGATTCTTGGACAGAGTCCTGGATTTTTGTTTCTTCTGACATCGAAATTACCTCCTCAGTTCATACCCCAACTTTATTTAAACCCAAATTGCACTGTTGAATCAGGAATAAGGGATTAAAACAATGCTCGTTCGCGAAGCTTTGCGATGTCGCTCATGATCTTGGCTGTGACCTGCTCCAGCGTGTCTCCGGAAGAAGAATGGATGAATTCGGTCAAATCCACCGGAGGACCGTAGATGACGCGGGTTTTGCCGAACAATCGGTAAGAGCCGACGATCGCGACCGGAATGACGGTCGCTCCGCTCCGCATGGCGATCATGGCCGCGCCTTTTTTGGCCGCGTCCCCGCCGCTGTTGCGGGTCCCTTCCGGGAAGATCCCCATCACGCCGCCTTCTTTCAGAAGGGTGATCGCCGTGCGGATCGATTCTTTGCTGACGCCGCCCCGCTTGACGGGAAAAGCGCCGAGACCGTGGATCAGCTTGCCCAGCACCGGCACTTCGAACAGCTCCGCCTTGGCCATGTAGTGGACCTTGCGGTCGAGCTTGATCCCCACCGTAGGCGGATCGAAGTTGCTGATGTGGTTCGAGCACAGGATGACCGGCCCGTCCGCGGGAACATGCTGCAGCCCTTCGGCCTTCAGCCGGAACAGCACGGCATAAGCGCCTCTCAGGACGCCTCGGCAAAATTCATAGAGCATCCTGCTTCGCCTCCGCCAGTTTCTCGAGCGCCATCTCCCGGATTCTCGAGACGACCTCGTCCGCCGGAATGCCCGTGCTGTCGAGCAGCACCGCGTCGTCCGCCTGCAGCAGCGGCGATACGGCCCGTCCCATGTCCTTGCGGTCCCGCTCCTCGATCTCCCGCTCCATCTGCTCGAGCGAGATGCCGAGCGCGTCTCCGGCTTCCAGATGGCGCCGGCGGGCGCGCTCCTGCACGCTCGCCGTCAGATACACCTTGAGCTCCGCGTCCGGCAGGACGTGAGAGCCGATGTCGCGGCCGTCCATGACGACGCCCTTGGCGGAGGCGAGCGCCCGCTGCATCTCGACGAGCCGGATGCGGACGCCGTCGATCGCGGCGACCCGGGAAACGTGGAGATTGATGTCTCTGGAGCGGATCCGGCTCGTCACATCCTCGCCGCCCAGCAGGACGACCTGCCCGTCGGGGCCGGGCGCGAGCCGGATGTCGAGCTTGCGGGCATGGGCGGTCACGGCTTCGTCGTTCTCGATATCCAGCCCGGCTTCCCTGGCGCTCCAGGTCACGGCACGATACATGGCTCCCGTGTCGATATAAATATAGCCTAATGCCTCGGCAACGCTCCGTGCAACGGTGCTCTTGCCGGCACCGGCGGGTCCGTCGATCGCGATGTTGATGCGTTCGTCCATCCCGTCGTGATGGATAGTCAAGATCGGTTCCTCCAAGCAGCATCTAGGTTACGTTAGTCATCCAAAATCAGTAAAAAAGCAGGCTTTGCCTGCCCGTCGATTATATCACAGTCAACGGATGGATGCAAAACGGTTAGCGCCCTATCGCAAATCAACTGTCCGAGACGCTCGCCCTCGTCCGCCCTCCAGACGGAGAAGCCAGGGTGCCTGCCCAGCGCATGCAGTCCAGCCTGAGCGAGCACCGCCGCCGCGAGCAGCGCCGCTGCCGCCGCCGCCAGCCAAGCCGTAGGCGCATCGAGCCGCTTCATCCTCTCCCCCTCCCGCCGTCCCGCCGCGTGCCGGGCCGCCGCTGTTAGCTTGTGCCTGAAAAGGAAAACTATGCGGGGAAAGGCGCCGGAGCTTTCCGGCCTATTTGCGCAGCTCGAGCTGCCGCTCGAAGCAGCAGCGGATGATTTTCTGACGGTCCGGCTCGGAGATCGTCGTGAACTTGACCATCGCCTGCTTGCGTCCGTTCTCGAGCATCTTGGCCCGGATCACCTCGCCTTTGAAGAAGGCATGCTCCACGACGCCGTTCTTGAACGGGACGAGCAGCCAGCACTCGAGCTCCATGCCGGTCTCCAGCAGCCGGCTGGCCTCGCAATAGAACGAGATGCCTCCGCCGCCGACGTCGTCGGTGATGCCGATGAAGCGATTCTGTCCGCGCGCGCTCACGGCCAGCTCCAGCTCGGCCGGCACGCGCAGGTAGCTGCGGCGCTGGATGCGGGTCATGCTGCTCTCCTCCGCCTTGCGGATGCGGACGAGGCGCAGCACGTCGTCGCGATAGCCGGTCACGTAGGAATTGAAATAATGCTTGACTCCGTCCGGGCTGATGATGAAGATGGACAGCTCGTCTCCCAGATACAGCTTGCGGAGCTTGCCGCTCGGCTCATGAATCGGAATCTCCATGTACAAGGAATCCGCGTCCTCATCCGCCACCCTGGACTTGTAGACGGACTGGGCTTCCTCTTCGTCGGAGGAAGCGACCTGGATGAACAGGAAATCGTTGATTCTAGGCAGCAAAAAAAGGCCCCCCTCCCCTTGATGCCATGATTATAGCATGTCGGGTGAAAGGGAGCCAGATGGAATGGAGCGGCCGGGTCGGCTGCGGACCCGGCCGCTCGCAAGCGGCGGAACGCGCGCCGCTCAGGCTTCGGGAATCTCCTCGACCGCTTCTTCGGCGCCGGTCTCGGCATTGATGTAGACCCGATAGGTGAAGCCGTTGCTCTTGCCTTTGTACTCGTAGCACAGCACTTCCTCGTTGTCCTCGTTCTTGATCAGCGCCAGACGGCCGGCCTTGCCGCCCATCGCCTCGGTCAAGCCCTTGCGCGCCTCGGTCTCGGCGAGCGCCGGCTTCGCCAGGTCGCGCTTCTTGTGGGCGTAGACGTAATCGCCTGCCTGCAGGCCGACGACTTCGCCGTCGTCCAGCGCGACCTTGACGGTCAGCTTGTCCGGATAAAGCAGCACGCCGTCCTGCTTGGCGACATAGGTGAATACGCCTTCGTTGCCGAACTCGTCGTAGGTGACGGCTTCCATATCCTTGTATCCGTGCTTGTCCAGAAACTTCGCGGCGCCGCTTTTGGCCTCGGCCAGCTTCAGCTTCTTGTCCGCGATGTCGCGAGGCTTGACGAACCAGAGCAGGTCGCCTCCGCGGTAGGTGAAATCCATCGCGATGTCCTTGCCGCTGCCCTTTTCGACAATCGCGGAGTAAGAGGCGTAAGGCGTGCCCTTGCCGTTCTCGGTCACCTTGATCGGAGCGTCCGGGCCGAGGCCGAGGAATTCGGCCGCTTTGCGCTTGATCTCCTCCGGCGTCGCCGGCTTGCCGGAGAGCATGCTGACGGTCCGCTTCTCGTACAGGCTCGTTACCGTCGGCCCCCAGTCAATCGAATCGAACTGGCCGACCTTCGAGTCGACCGTCTTGAAGCCTTCGACGATCGCGTTGCCGGACTGCTGGCGGTCGGCGGCCAGAGCCGTCTCGACGTCCATCCAGCGGAGCTTGTCCTGCAGCACCTTGTTCTGCACCTGCTCGAGGTCGCGGTTGATTTCCGACGACTTGTCGAACAGCGTCTGCATCGTCTTCATCTCCCCGTCCGTCAGCGGCTGCTTGGTCAGGTCGCGCATCGACGCCTTGTAGGCGAAGTTGGAAATATGGGACAGGAAGTCGCCGGTTTTCTGGAACGGCAGCATCCGGACCGGCAGCTGGTTGATCTCGCTTTGCGCCTGGCTCGTCAGCCGCCAGACGTTCACGAGGCTCTTGCGCTGGAAGTTCTGCGAGCCGGCATTGACGGCCAGCGTCGTGCCGAGCTGGTGATGGAGCCGATCCATGTGATAGCTCAGATCGTGGAAAGCTTTCTGGTATTGGTTCTCCGCCTTGATGAGGATCGAATTCTTTTCCTGATGCTCTTGATATCCCCAGTAGGCCGCGCCGATGAGCAGGAGCGTCATGACGGGAAAGAGCACGCTGCTGAGTCGTTGGTACATAAAGCACAAGCTCCTTTCTTCTGCCAAACCTGGGGTTAGTTTGGGTAGAGGGAAGGAGCTTTATGCACCGCTTATATCGGCATTTCTTCGATTTCGAAATCGTCGGTGTTGTTGCACAGGCATTGCTTGAAGCCGGTGTCCACCCTCGCTCCGTCCCTCCTGCCGCGCAGGACGAACTTCTCGCCGCAGATGCGGCAGCGGATGCTCACCTTGACTCTCGCCTCCTCCATGACATGCCTCCTCTCTTTCGCGATCGGTCCTCTCTATTCGCAGTATGGACCGATCCGTCAGAGCTTAACCTCCTCCTCGCGTCCGACGATGCGGAACGGGGAGCGCGCGTTGGCGCGCCCGATCTTGACGAGCCCCCAGATCCAGAGGAACGCCATGAACGGGATGATGCCCCACGCGATCTCGCTGACATCCGAGGTGAGGATCCAGTCGTACAGGCCGTGCCAGACGACCGGGAGCGCGAGCGACAGCGCCAGCAGGCCGCGAACGCTGCGTCGAGGAGCGAACTTGGCCTTGCCGAAATAATAGCCCATCATGATGCCGAAAAGCGCATGGCCGGACACCGGCAGCAGCGCGCGCAGCATGAGGGTCGTGAAGGTGGACGGATAGTACACGGCATAGAGGATGTTCTCGAGCGTCGCGAAGCCGAGCGAGATGCTGGCCGCATAGACGATGCCGTCGTAAGGCTCGTCGAATTCCGTATGGTTGAAGATGATATGGTACAGGACGAACCATTTCGCCAGTTCTTCTACGCCGCCGGACAGGCCGAAGGAGAAGAACACCGGATGGCTGCCGAGCCACAGCTCGAAGCCTCGCTGGATCACCATGACAGGCACGACGATCAGCATGCCGGTTAGGAACAGCTTGAGCACGAGATGGATCGGCTCGCTGTCGTATCGGTCTTTGAGGTAAAGATAGGTCAGCAGCGCGACTCCCGGCGCGATCGCGGCAGTCAGGATGGAGAACAGCAGCAAGCGTTGTCACGCCTCCTTCGGGGGAATCGCTATAGGATCAGCACAAAAAAGGAGCACTCGCTCCGGCAGGCCGGCGAACGCGAATGCTCATTGTCGCTGGGATGGTTAAGAAAAATGATGGCATAGCTCGCGGACCGCGTCGGCGGGCATGATCACTTTGCCGTATTCGTCCAAAACCGCGGAGGTGACGGAGGTCGCCTCGCCGAATTCGGCCAGCACCGCGATCATCGCGTTCTGCACGCCGGCATCCGCCTGGGCGGTGTCGAAGGCGAGAATCCAGCGTCCGTGGTAGGAATGAAGCTTGCCCTCCTCGGTCAATCCGGAAGCCTTCAGCTGCTTGGCGGCAGAGATGACGTCCTCGAAGTCGCGGAACGAATACATGATCGTGTCGCTGGATTCCAGCGTCACTTCCATCTCGTACATTTCCTCGTCCGCTTCGTCCTCGTCCATTCGGCCGTTGCTGCTGACATTGACCTTGCCGCGGGTCACGATGACGACCATGCCTTGAGCGGGCATGGCGATCACCTCGACGGCCAGCGGTCCGTTGGCGTCGAAGCCGAGTTCCGAATAAGCCTGGTCCATCATTTCGCTGAACAGCTCGTGCACTTTCGGTATCTCGCGCCACATGTCGTCCTTCTGGATCCCGCGCTCCAGCAGGTCGTCGAACGTCAGAAAAATGCGAATTTTGTCTTGCCCCAGCCGTTCGATCTTCATGACAGGATCCTCCTCTGCAGCATCGGATATAACAGCGTATGATGCACAAGCCATAAGGTGCGGCATACGTGCCATATGACTATATTACCATTTCCCGCGGAGGAATGCATCCGAACGGCAAAAAAACAGCCGTCCCGCCCATAGGGCGTGGCGGCTGTCGGGAGAGTCAATGCGGCATGGAGGCGCCGGCCTCCGCCAGCAGCTTGTCGGTCTCTTTCTTGACCGCGGGATCGCTGCTTACGAGCGCCGCGATCTGCGCCCACGCCTGGGCGTCGCCGGCATGGGCGGCGGCCGGCTCCGCCCGGCGCTCGGACACGGCCGGCTCCGGCGCGACGGGCTTGGCCGAGCGGCCGATCGTCCCCATCCCTTGACGGAGCGCCCCCGCCATCGACTTCCTCACGACGCCCGACCACAGCTGGCCGGCCGCGACACCGGCCGCCGCCGCCAATCCGGGACGCTTGCGCGCGACATACAGCGCCGCTGCGGCGCCTGCGATTCCACCAGCAATGAAACTTCCCAGCCTCAAGGCCATCTCCTCCTTCGGGTAAGACGCAAGAGCGTCTTCGCTTCGACTTGATGCCGGTAGCTTGTCCATTCCGCAGCCGGTTCATGCCGCTGCCTCTCCGACCGGGTTTCATGCGGCGGCGCGTCGGTTATTATGGTAGAATGAGCATCTTGGGCGTGACCGGCCGAGCTGCCGGCCGCCGCTCCACAATCAGGCATCTGGAGGGAATCTTCTTGACCAACTATCGTCACTACGCGGCGCCGCGGCGCCTTGCCGCCTGCGGCGCGGCAGCCTTGCTGCTGCTGGCCGGATGCTCCGAGGGAAGCGGAGCTCCGGCCTCCAGCCCGGCCGCGTCCCCTGCGGCTTCTGTCGCCAGTCCCGCCGCCTCCGCGGCGACCATAGCGCCGTCGCCTTCCGCATCGCCGAGCGTTTCTCCGTCGCCGTCCGCCTTGCCTTCCCCCGCGCCCGAAACGGCCGAGACGCTGTACCGGATGAGCGACAAGACGTTCCGCTTCGCTCCGATCGGCGACGCTCCGGACAAGGTCGTGCTGCTGAGCTTCGACGACGGCCCGAAGGAAGAGGCCATGCTGACGCAAATGCTGGACGCGCTGGACAAGCACGGCGCCAAGGCGATCTTTTTCGTCAACGGCTATCGGGTCGAGGAGCATCCCGAGCTGCTGAAGCTGATCCACGACCGCGGCCAGACGGTAGGCAACCATTCCTGGGATCATGTCGTGCTGAGCAAAAAAAGCAAAGCCGAGGTGCAGAAGCAGCTCGGCGACGTGCAGGATATCGTGGAGAAGACGATCGGACAGCGTCCGGAGTTTTTCCGGCCGCCGCATGGAGCGGGCGGAGAGGTCGGCAAGCAGGTCTCGAAGGAAGAAGGAATGCTGTACATGACCTGGTCGAACGGATCGCTCGACTGGGATCTGAAGGCGACGAAGAAGGATCCTCAGCTCGTCATCGAGCAGGTGCTGTCGCAGCTCCACCCTGGCGCCAACATCCTCATGCACGAGCTCCAGTGGACGGCCGACGGCCTGGACTCCTTGCTGACCAAGCTCGAGGAAAAAGGCTACGGCTTCATCGATCCCGCGACGATCGAGCGCCCCGGCGCACCGGCCGGCCGCTAGCTCCGGGCCACGGAGCGCGCGAGCCGGAGCAGATGGATCTCCGGCGGGCAGTTCAGCCGCAGCGGCGCCTTGGAGGTGCCGTATCCGGAGCTTACGAGCAGCCGGACCTTTCGAGGTCCGGCTTTTCGCGCGGCGGGCGCCGGCAAGTCGAACCAGCCCGCCCGGAACTTGCGCACGCTGGAGCTGCGCATCGCCGGGCCGAGCAGCGGCAGGATGATCTGGCCTCCGTGCGTATGTCCGGACAGCATCAGGTCGGCCTCGATGCCCTCGTGCCGGCTGCGATGCGCGAGAATCGGATCATGCGCGAGCAGCACGGTGAACGGCATCGATCCGCCGGGCTCGGGGCGAGGCGAGAAGGCCGTCGCCGCCTCATCGGACAGGTCAAGCGCTTCGCGCAGACGGTCGCGCTTCGTCCGGGGATCGTCCGTCCCCGCGAGGCGGAAGGCCGATCGGCCGGGCACGGCGACGTACTCATGCCGGTTGCGGAGCACGCGCACTCCCTCCTGCTCGAGCGCGGCCCGCAGCTCCTCGATCTCGCCGTCGTAATCGTGGTTGCCGTAGACGGCATAGGCCGGGGCGATGCTCCGCAGCAGCGCCATGTTCGACCGCACCTGCTCGAGGCAGACGCCCGTCTCCCGGACGTCGCCGCCGATCAGCACGAGCTCCGCCCCTCCGAGCGCCTCGATCCGCTCCGGCAGATCCGGCTCGAGCCGGCGGCGGTGGATGTCGCTGATGAACAGCAGCCGCAGCCCTTCCAGTTCGGCCGGCAGCCGTTCGAGCGGCACGTCCTCCGGCACGATGTCCGTCCCTTCAGCCTCCTTCAGCATGGTCCGGACGAGAGCTCGACCTCCCAGCGCCGCCGCGGCAGCGAGCGCGGCCGCAAGCACGGCCCCTATCACAATTTTCATGGCGCAGCACCGATACCTTTCCCGATCGCGGCTCCTGCCGGCTCCGAGTGATCGACGAACAGGCTCCTGCCCCAGATGAACAGGCAGCCGGAGAGGACGATGAACAAAAAAAGCAAGGCGCGCAGAAGCAGCCGGGACAGCTTCGGCCGCAGCGATGGATGCCTGCTTTGGCGGGGCGGCAATCCTGCTCCTGGCGCCCCGCTCTCCGCGCGGCTTTCCTCTCGGGCTGACGCCGCCCTGTCGAGCGGCCTCCTGCGCCCGAATTTTTCGATCCGGCTCATGCTTCCCTCCTGAATCGGATGATGAGGCCCATGATGAAGTCGATCGCGAAATGGGCGGCGATCGGCGCCCAGAGCGTATCGGTCTGCAGGTAGATCCATCCGAGGCCGTAGCTGATGCCGAAGACGAGGCCCGTCGGAATCCAATGCTTGAGGTAGCGGACATGGATCGCCGCGAACAGGATGCTGGTCCAGTACGGACCGAAGCTATGCTGGATCGCGCCGCGGAACAGCATCTCCTCGCACACCGCCACGACGAGCGAGAGCAGCGCGATATGCCAGACCGGCCGGCAGCGGAAAATGCGCTCGTTGACGCCGCCGTCGTCCGCCGCCTCCTCCGGCACCCAGCGCGAAAGGATCAGGTCGACCGCCAGCACGGCAAGCGCGAATCCGAAGCCCCAGTAGAGGAAGCGCGCGTCGGATGGAAGCCCGAGCAGCGCCAGCGGATTGCGGCCCTGAAAAAAACACCAGGCCAAGCCGATAACAAGGGTAACCGCTTGTGTGACATACAGGTTGAGCAGCAGCATGCGGTCCGACAGCTCGTCGACCGACACGCTGCGGACACGGATGTTGCGGATATCGAATTTTTTCATGAAGTCCCGCCTGTCTTGAAGTAATCACAGCCGACAATCAACCGATCGCAAGGAGAATTCCTATGGACAAACATCTGAACCGCTATCAAATGCTTTTCTCGCTCGGCCTCATCTTCATGCTCGCCCTGGCGGTCGGCGCGTTTTTCGCCGGTGTCGAGGTCGGCTCCGCCCGTACGGAAACCCGCTATGAGGCCAAATCGCTCCAGGCTGCGGCGGCGAAGACGGCAGTCGCCTATACGCAGCAGGATCTCGTGTCCTTTTATCATACCGTATTTTCGCCCTACCGTGAATTTCAGAGCGAATGGCTCAAGATGGAAAGTCGTCTTGAAGCCCGCTCGAGCGCCCCGTCGGTCGGCCAGCTGGAGCAGCTCGGCGAGCTTGCCTCCAAAAAGCGCAAGGAGATCGAGGCGGTCGCCCTGGAGGCGAAAGGAAGCCTGTTGACCGAGGCGCGCGCCGACTACCTGCGCAGCCTCGACCGCTTCGTCGACGCGGCCTCGCATCAGAAATCCGCCGCCGCCGGAAGCACGCCCGAGCGCTTCCTGACCGCCCTGCGCGCGGACAAGGACTACAAGCAGGCGACGGCGGATTCGCTCTCCGGCCAGAACCGCTATTATTCCGCCATGCTCGCCTGGGCGTCCTCCACGCGCTCGGCCATCCCGAGGCAGGCCGAGCTGGCCGGCGTCGTCAGCCTGGACAAGTGGAGCTCGAGCCCGCTCGCGGTCAAGAACAAGCTCGTCGCCGACCTGCTCAGCAAGCGAGGCCGGATGAGGGATTTCCTCCCGCAGGATCTGGCCGGAGCGGTCGACCAGCTGATCGAGTCCGGCGAGGCCGACAAGCTCGGCCTGACGAGCTTCCAGGACGCGGTCGAGCTGCTGAGCGGCACCGGCGCGGTCCGCAGCGGCGACTTCTGGCAGATCAAGTCGCGGCTGTACGGCTCCGAGGTGCTGCCGCAGCTTCCGTTTTTCCTCCCGCCCGAAAGCTGATCCGGGTCTGCAAGAATGATAGCTAAAATTTATAGGGCCAGCAAGTTTTCTCATTGCATTTGGGACAACACCGCTTTAGAATAGTAAAGGTCAGCCTTCGGTTGCAGAATGCGCGGTTTCTCGACAGATCTCGCTGCATTCTGCGTTTGCAGCCGATCGCGCTCTAGCACGGACAAGCATTGAAGCCATACAGAAGCCCCGTCATCAAGGCGGCTTCCGTATGCGATGGACGCGGATGGGACAGCTCGTCCCTGCGCTGCGGAAGAGGAACCCGTCCCGGCTGGTCACGATGACGCCGGGCGTTTTTTCTTCTTGGCTCGCCAGCATACACTTTCCATAGCATGACCCGGCGCGGACGCCCCTACCGGGACGTCCCGCCTGCCGTATGCAACCACCATTCGCTAGGAGGCATTCCCCATGTTCAAAGTGTTAGTATCCGATCCGATCAGCGATCTCGGCATCCAGCAGCTCATGGACGCCGAGGACGTGACGGTCGACAAGAAGCCCGGGCTGAGCGAGGACGAGCTCGTCGCCATCATCGGCGAGTACGACGCGCTGCTCGTGCGCAGCCAGACCCGCGTCACCGCGAGAGTGCTCGAAGCCGGCACGTCCCTCAAAGTCGTCGGACGCGCGGGCGTCGGCGTCGACAACATCGACCTGCCGGCCGCGACGAGCAAGGGCGTCATCGTCATCAACGCTCCGGACGGCAACACCATCACGACATGCGAGCATACCTTCGCCATGATGATGGCCGTAGCCCGCCATATCCCGCAAGCGTACGCCAAGACGGTCGGCGGCCAGTGGGACCGCAAGTCGTTCGTCGGCGTCGAGCTGCGCGGCAAGACGCTCGGCGTCGTGGGCATGGGGCGGATCGGCAGCGAGGTCGCGCGGCGCGCCAAGGCGTTCGGCATGGACATCCTCGGCTACGATCCCTTCCTCACGGAAGAAAAGGCGGAGAAGCTCGGCGTCAAGCTCGCGAGCGTGGACGACATCGTGCGCGGCGCCGACTTCATGACCGTGCACACGCCGCTGACGCCGGAGACGCGCCACATGATCGGCGCGGAGCAGTTCAAGGTGATGAAGCGCGGCATGCGCATCGTCAACTGCGCGCGCGGCGGCATCGTCGACGAGTACGCGCTTGTCGACGCGGTCAACGAAGGCATCGTCGCCGGCGCGGCGTTCGACGTCTTCGAGGTGGAGCCTCCGGCAGCGGACCATCCTTTCCTCACGCATCCGAAAATCATCGTGACGCCGCATCTGGGCGCTTCGACGATCGAAGCCCAGGAGAACGTCGCGATCGACGTCTCCGAGCAAGTGCTCCATATCCTGCGCGACGAGCCGTTCCTGAACGCGGTCAACATGCCTCCGGTAGCGGCCGCAGTCATGACCCAGCTCCAGCCGTACTTCGAGCTCGGCGAGAAGCTCGGATCGCTCGCCGCTCAAATCACGGACGGTCCGTTCGGCGAGATTACCGTGGGCTTCTCCGGCGATCTGGCCGAGCTCGATACCCAGCCGCTGACCCGCTACATCGTCAAGGGCATTCTCGCCCATCATCTGGGCAGCGACCAGGTCAACATCATCAACTCGCTTTATTTGGCCAAGGAGCGCGGAGTCAACGTCGTCGTCAACAAGTCCCATACGGCCAAAGACTTCACGAACCTCGTCAGCGTCACGCTGAAAAGCCGCGGCGAGACGACGCATGTCGCCGGCACGCTGCTGACCGGCTACGGCCCGCGCATCGTCCAGGTCAACGGGTATACGGTCGACGTCGCTCCGTCCGGCCATCTCGTCCTCATCTCGCATCATGACCGTCCCGGCATCATCGGCCGCATCGGCACGCTGCTCGGCTCCAACGATGTCAACATCGCGACGATGCAGGTCGGACGCCAGGTCGAGGGCGGCGCCGCGATCATGGTGCTGACCGTCGACAAAGGCGTGCCGAAGGCGGTTCTGGCGGAGATGATCCAGCTCGACGAGCTCAAGACCGCCAAGGAAGTCATCCTTTACTAAGCCGCTCGATCAATGGCTGCGAAGTCCGTCCCTGCGGGGACGGACTTTTTTCGCTTTCATCCGCGGCCATGCGCGCGTTTGTTCCACATGCAACAAGATTTGCCCCTCTGCTTCAACAAAAAAACACCCTTCGAAAAGGGTGTCAAGACAGGATCGGATTCGGTTCGACAGGCAGCAGCAGCGTGAATGTCGTGCCTCGTCCGATTTTGGACTGGACCTGAATGCTGCCCTGATGGGCTTCGACGATGTTGCGGACGATCGCCAGGCCGAGTCCGGTGCCGCCGGAGGAGCCGCGCTTGCGGGCCTTGTCCGCCTTGTAGAAGCGCTCGAAGATGAACGGAACGTCCTCCTCCGGGATGCCTTGCCCTTCATCCTCGACCTCCAGTCTCGCTTGCCGCCCCCCCTGCCCTCCGCTCATCCCGAGCGCGAGGCGGATGCGCGAGCCGTCGGGGCTGTGGCGCACGGCGTTGTCGAGCAAATTGGTCAGCACCTGCTCGAGCCGATCCTCGTCCGCCTGCAAAAGCACGATCGGCGCTTCCGGCGCCTCTACCTCCAGGCGGATGCCTCGATCTCCCGTATACACGCTGAATTTGCGCGCGACGCGGCGCAGCAGCGCATCGAGATCGACGACACCGAGGCTGAGCTCCACATGGCCCGCCTCCATGCGGGCCAGATCGAGCAGGTCCTTGACGAGGCGGCCCATCCGCAGCGACTCGTCGTGGATGACCTGGACGAGCTCGCGGCGCTCCTCGGGGGATGCCGCGATGTCGTCCAGCAGCGCCTCGCTGTAGCCCTGGAGCATGGACAGCGGCGTGCGGATCTCATGGGACACGTTGGCGACGAAGTCCCGCCGCAGCTTCTCCAGGCGATGCTCCTCGGTCACGTCGCGAAGCACCGCGACGACTCCGCGCACCGTATCGTCGGACTTGAGCGGCGCCATGACGACGGACCAGACCCCGCCCTGCACCTGCAGCTTTTCGCTGAGGTCGCTGCCTTCCGCGATGACGGTGCGGAACAGCTCCCGCAGCGGCCCCGGCGCGGCATCGGAGCCGGCCGCCCGATCCTCTTCCTCGTCCCAAGCGGCCATGCGCAGCCGTTCGAGCAGCCGTTCTCCGGGCGGATTCGTCAGGACGATGCGCCCGGAGGCATCCATCGTCAGCACCGCGTCGGCCATGCTGCGCAGCACGCTCGACAGATGCTCCTTTTCGTGGTTCAGATCGGTGAAGAACTCCTGCAGATCGGCCCCCATCCGGTTGAACGCGCCCGCCAGCTCGCCGATCTCGTCCGAGGAGCGGATCGGCACGCGGGTGCGGTAGTCGCCCTCCGAGATCAGGTTCGCCGCGTCCTTCAGCTGCAGGAGCGGCTGCGTGATCTTGCTGGAGAGGAAAAACGCGAAGAAGGTGGACAGCAGGAATCCGATGATCCCGATGTAGACGAACAGCAGCTTGACCCGGAACGGCTCGTCAAAAGCGATATCGATATACTGCAGGAGGAACATGCCGAGAATGATCAGCACGACCGCCACGAGCAGCATGATCGTGATCCACAGCTTGCCGACGACGCTTCTCCACAGCCAGCGCATCGGTTACTTCGGCACCTCGAGCTTGTAGCCGACGCCCCATACGGTCGTAATCATGGAAGCCGCTTCCGTCGAGACCTTGTTCAGCTTTTCGCGCAGCCGCTTCACATGGGTGTCGACCGTCCGCAGATCGCCGAAGAACTCGTAGTTCCAGACGTCCTTGAGCAGCTCCTCGCGCGAGAATACCTTGTCCGGGCTGACCGCCAAGTAATGGAGCAGCTCGTACTCCTTGGGCGTCAGGCTGACCTCGTGTCCGCCCGCGGTGACGCGGTGGGCGTCATGCTCGATGACCAGATGAGGGAAGACGATGTTGCTGCTCGCCGCAGTCTCCCGGGTCAGGAACGCGGTCGCGGAGGAGCGGCGCAGGATCGCCTTGACGCGGTAGATGATCTCGCGCGGGCTGAACGGCTTGACGACGTAGTCGTCGGCGCCGACCTCGAAGCCCTGCACGCGGTTCATCTCCTCGCCCTTGGCGGTCAGCATGATGACCGGAGTCGCCTTGATCTGCCGGAGGCGGCTGCATACCTCGATGCCGTCCATGCCGGGAAGCATGACGTCGAGCAGGATCAGATCGAAGTCCTGGCCGGAAGCGAGCCGCAGCGCCTGCTCGCCGTCATCGGCCTCCTCGATCTGATAGCCTTCCTTCTCCAGGTACATTTTCAGCAAGCGGCGGATCCGCTCCTCGTCGTCCACGACGAGGATGCGGTGCACGTATTCACTCATGCGGCACGGCTCCTTTGGTAGTCCTTTATACTCCGGCGTACGAATGCAGGCCGGCGATGACCAGATTGACGCCTATCAGCGTAAACATAATAATAACGAATCCGATGACCGTAAGCCAGGACGAGCGCTTGCCGTGCCAGCCGCGAGAGAGACGCAGATGGAGGTAGGCGCTGTAGAACAGCCAGGTGATGAGCGCCCAGACTTCCTTCGGATCCCAGCCCCAGAAGCGCGACCAGGCGATCTGCGCCCAGATCATCGCGAAGATGAGCGCGCCCAGCGTAAAGATCGGGAAGCCGATCGCGATCGCCCGGTAGCTGATCTCGTCCAGATCGTCGGGATCGATGTCGGTCGTCATCGGATGGATGACGGCGCCGAGCTGCTTGCGGAAAGCGAGCCGCAGCAGGCCGTACAGGATGGCGCCCGCCAGCAGCGACCAGACGACCGTATTGAGCTTGCGGCCGGCGTTGATGCCGTTCATCCAGGACGGCGCCTCGAACAGCGGCTTGTCCACGCCGAGGAACGAATCCGCGTGCAGCAGCTCGCTGTTGAACGGCTGGACGATCGGCGGCATCGTGTAGCGGACCGTCTCGACGTTCGAGACCGCCTCGCCCGCCTGCGTCACGTCCGCCGTCTCCTGGCGGAACTCCGCCTCGTAGCCGGCCATGCGGAAGCTGAACACGCTGATGATGAAGCCGACGGCGACGATCAGCATGAACAGCGTGACCTCGACCCAGAAGCGCTCGCGGCGCGCGCGCTTCTCGCCGCTGCCGTAGTCGACGGTGCGCAGCAGATGCAGCAGGCCGGCGGCGAAGCCGACCGCCAGGAACGCCTCGCCGAGCGCGGCCGTCGTCACATGGATCTTGAGCCAGTAGGAATTGAGCGCCGGGATGAGCGGCTGCGATTCCTGCGGGAAGACGGATGCGTAGGCGATGATGATGATGACGAGCGGCAAGGCGAACATGCCGAGGATCGGCTTGCGGTAGATCAGGAAGATGATGACGAAGGCAAGCATGACCGCCATGCCGAGGAACGTCATGAACTCGTACATGTTGCTGACCGGAATATGCCCTTGTCCGATCCAGCGGGTGAAGAAGAACGTCAGCTGCGCGGCAAGGCCGAGGGCGGAGACGATGAACGCGATCCGTCCCCATTTGCGCTCATGCCCCGCCGGATCGCCGTGGCTCCATTTGCGGCCGGCGATAGCCATCACATAAAAGAGAAAGCCGAAGCAATACAGGAAAAATGCCGCTATGAAAGCGGAGCTGCTGAGATCAAGCCAATTCACGTCCGATTCCCTCCGTTATCCAAGCTCTTCGGATCGGTCTCGCTGCCCGCGGCCTTCAGCGCCGCCGCGAGATCCGCCCGCATGCCGTACCAGTTTTTGTTCGTGTGCGCGCCGATCGTCGCGCGGCTGCCGTCGACGCGCAGCCAGATGCGGCGGTGATGCCAGTACGCTCCCATGACAAGGCCCAGCATCGAGATGCCGAGGCCGACCCAGATATACGGCATCGCGAGGTCCTTGCGGACGTTGAGGAACGTCGTATATTCGACGAAGCTCACGTTCTCCATGCCGTTCACCTTGATCTCCAGCCGGTCCGCGATCGCGGCGTTCAGCTTGTCCTGGCTGAACGCGGCCTTGTCCTTTTGCATCGGGAAGTAGATGTACGGCTCTCCTTGCTCGTCGAGGCCGGGGCCGTAGACGAGGAAGATGAAGGCCGGAGCCTTGGGATCCCGCGACTTGGTGATCGGATTGCCGTCGTCGCCGATCGCGAACTCCATGAAGTTCTGCTTCAGCTCCAGCCGGTACGGCCCGACCTCGAACGTCGTCTCGGGATCGCGCATCTTCAGCGTGAACGGACCGTAGGTCTCGCCCGTCGTCTTGTCGATGACGACCGGCTTGACCTCGCGCAGCACCGCCTTGTTGTCGAAGTCGAACTGGTACAGCTTGAGCCCGTCGTATTCGAGCGGGCTGTTCACTTCGATCGGATGGCGGGCGACTTCCACGAGCTCGGGCTGTCCGGAAGCCGCCGTGCAGCCGCTCCGGCATTCGTACAGGACGGCGTCCGTCCGGTACAGCTTCGCTCTCAGCGTGCCTTTGAGCTCCGCGGGAAGCTCCTCGTCCCCGTAGAACTCGACCGTGAACTTCTCGTTCTTGACGAAGTAGTTCGTATCTTCGATGCGGACGGTGTCGCCCTCGGGTATCGTCACGTACTGGTCCATCTGCCAGGCCGGCACCGCTCTCGCGAGCACGGCGAGGAGAAAGACGATCAGGCCGATATGGTTGATATATGGCCCCCAGCGGCTGAACCGATGCTTCTCGGCGAGCAGCGCGCCGTCCTTGCGGATGACCTTGTATCGGCGCTTGCGCGCGGCCTGCTCGAAGCGGTCGATCCACGCCTCGGGGTCGCCCTCGATGTCGCCGCGGTATGCGGCCCGCTGCCGCAGCAGGAACGACTCGTGCTTGCGGATCTGCTGCTTGTTCAGCGCGCGGTACAGCGGCAGCACGCGGTCGAGGCTGCAGACGACGAGCGAGGTGCCGATCAGGACGAGCAGCGAGACGAACCACCACGATTCGAACGTGTGGGACAAGCCGAGCGCGTAGTAGATCTCGCCGGACAAGCCGTACGTATCCCGGTAGTAGTCTCCGAGATCCTGCGTCGTCAGGAAGGTGTTCTCCTGCGGATAGATCGTGCCGAGCGAGGCGCCGATCAGCGTGATGACGATCATGTAGACGGCGATCTTGACCGAGGAGAAGAAGTTCCAGACCCGGTCCAGCACGGAAGGATGGCTCTTCTGGGAGCGCCTCGCCGCGCCGTCGTAGCGCATCTCGAGCAGCTCCTCGGCCGCGCCGCCCTCGTCGAGCGAGCGTCCGCACGCCTCGCAGAGCACGGTGCCGGCCGGGTTCTGATGGCCGCATTCGCATTTGGTGTTTTGGAACACCGGTGTAGCCTCCTGTCATGTAGCTTGGATGCGGCGGAGCAATCTGGGGCTGCGTCAGCTCTCTTCGATCAGCTTGAGCACGCGCTCCTCGATATCCTGCTCCGTCATGCCTCCCTGGTAGACCTCCTCCAGCTTGCCGTCCGGCCGGATGAAGAAGGTTGTCGGATACGAGCGGAGACGATACCTGCGCTCGGTCTCCTTATCGACGTCGCGCAGAATCGGATAGGTCAGGTTCTTGCCCGCCACGAAATTGCGGACGGTCAGGTTGTCCTCGCTCAGATTGACGGCGAGCACCTCCAGCCCCTCGCTTTTCCATTTGTCGTATTGACGCTGGAACTCCGGCATCTCCTTGACGCAGGGCGGGCAGAAGCTGCCCCAGAAATTGAGGACGACGGGCTTGCCCTCGTAATCGGAGAGCGACACCGTACGCCCGTCCAGCGTCGAAAGGGTGAACTCCGGGGGCTTGTCGCCCGGCATCGGAAGGCCGTCCTTCGACGCAAACAGCGTCTTGCCGATGGCATAACCGCCCAGCAGCAAGACGCCGAGGAAAATGAGGATTTGCACCGGCTTGCGGGCAGCGCCCTTCATCTTCATGCCACCACCTTATGTAAGCGTTTCTTCCTCTTCATTATAACGGCAAGAAGAGACGGAGCAGCGCACGGCCCCGTTACTTTTTGTGACCATTATGTGAAAGCGCCGCGTCGCGCAGCTCCTTGATCTCGGACAGCGTCAGATGGCGGAACTTGCCGCGCTGCATGTTCTCCAGAACGAGATGGCCGAACTTGATCCGCTTGAGCCGCGCCACCGGATGGCCGATCGCGTCGAACATGCGCCGCACCTGGCGGTTGCGTCCCTCGTAGATCGTAATCGCGATCGTCGCGACTCCGGCATCGACGTCGACGTCGTGATAGTCGGCTTCGGCCGGGGCGGTCATGCCGTCCTCGAGCTTGATGCCCTTTTGCAGCCTCTCGAGCGCGCTGCCGTGCGGGACGCCCTTGACCGTCGCCAGATACGTCTTCGGAACGTGATGGCTCGGATGCGTGAGCAGATTGGCGAATTCGCCGTCGTTCGTCAGCAGCAGCAGCCCTTCCGTATCGTAGTCGAGCCGTCCGACCGGGTAGACCCGCTCCTTGATGCCGGGCAGGAAGTCGCTCACGATCTTGCGCCCCTTCGGATCGGATGCGCTCGTGATGACGCCCTTCGGCTTGTTCATCATCAAATAGATCTTTTTCTCGGAGGCGATCGGCTTGCCTTTCACCGTGATCTCGTCCGTCGCCGGATCCGCCTTCGTTCCCAGCTCGCGGACCACTTTGCCGTTCACCTCGACCGCGCCGCTCGCGATCAGCTCCTCGCACTTGCGGCGGGAGGCGACTCCGGCGGCGGCGAGGATTTTTTGTAATCGTTCCAATTAAGTTCACCTCACCCACCATCATACCGATTGTCCCGAAAAAGCACAAGGGAGCCCCCTGCCGTCCCACCACGGCAAAAAGCCGGCGCCCTCTCCGCAGAGAAGGCGCCGGCCGCGGCAGTACGCACGGTTCAGCCGAATACGTAGAGGCAGATGAAGACGGCGGCAAGGAAGCCGACCAGGTCGGAGAACAGCCCGACCTTGAGCGCGTAGCGCGTGCGCCGGATGCCGATCGCGCCGAAGTAGACCGTGAGCACGTACAGCGTCGTGTCCGTGCTCCCTTGGATCGTCGAGGCGATCCTTCCGATCATGCTGTCGGGTCCGTAGGTCGCGATCAGGTCGGAAGTATAGGCGAGCGAGCCCGCCCCGGTCAGCGGCCGCAGCAGCGAGAGCGGCAGCACCTCGCCGGGAACGCCGAGCTGGCGCAGCATCGGCTCCATCGCGCCGGTGACGTAGTCCAGCGCGCCGGAGGCGCGGAACATGCTGATCGCGACCATCATGCCGACCAGATGCGGGATGATGCCGATGGCGGTGCCGAAGCCCTCCTTGGCCCCTTCCGTGAACGTCTCGTACACCGGCACCTTGCGGAACGCGCCGTATAAAGGAATGAAGGCGATGATCGCGGGAATCATCCAAGCCGACAGCAGATTGATGAACGAATGCATGCTCCTCCCCCCTTACGCTTCTGGAGGCAGCTCGCGCCGCCCGCCGAGCCGGCCCGGAGAGCGCGCCGCGCGGCGGGGGCGGCTCGCAGCCCCTCCGGCCGGCGGCGCCATCGGCGGCTGCTTGCTCCGGCTGCGGTACCAGCGGTCGAGCAGAATCGCCGCGGCCGTGGCGACGGCCGTCGCCGCCAGCGTCGTGCCGACGATCTCCGCCGGATTGGCCGAGCCGTAATTCATGCGGATCGCGATCAGCGTCGTCGGCACGAGCGTGATGCTGGACGTGTTGAGCGCGAGCAGCGTGCACATCGCCGGCGTCGCCGTCGCGGGATCGGGATTCAGCTTCTGCAGCTCCTGCATCGCCTTGATGCCCATCGGGGTGGCGGCGTTGCCGAGGCCGAGGATGTTGGCGCTCATGTTGCTCATGATGTAGCCGAGCGCGGGATGGCCCTTGGGCACGTCGGGAAAGAGAAGGCGGACGAACGGGCTGAGCAGCCGGGCGAGCCGCGCCAGCAGGCCGGCATCCTCGGCAATCCGCATCAGCCCCATCCAGAACACGAGAATGCTGACCAGGCCGAAGCAGATCGTCACGCCGTTTTTCGCTCCGTCGAACGCCGCCTGAGTGACCGCATCCATGCGTCCGGTGGCGGCCGCCACGACGACGCTGACGACGATGAAGCCGAGCCAGATCCAGTTGACCATCGGCTCACTCCCCTCCCGTCGCGAACAGCGCCTTCAGGCTCCTCGACAGCGCCGCGCCGAGGCTGGCGGGACGGCTGGAGAACATGCCTCCAGGCCGGAACGATGCCGTCGCGCGGTCCGGCTGGCCGATCCGCGGGCTGCCTGCGTCGTAGACGGGCACCGCTCCGATCGCGCGTCCGTCCAGCGTCCACTCGAGCCTTCCCCGCTCGCCGAGCGCATAGGCGAGCGCGTCCTTCTCGCGGCTGAGCAGCACGAGGCGGTTGGACAGGCCGGCCTCCTCGCCCTCCGCCAGCGGATAGCGCAGCTGGCGGCCCGACGCCAGCGAGTATCCCTTGAGCGGCTCGCCTTTCGACGCCAGCGTCTTCAGCTCGTAATGCTCGAAGCCCCAGTCCAGCATCGACGCATGGTCATGCCAGTCGTCCCGGTCGTTCAGCGTCACGGCGGCCAGCTGCTGGCCGTCCCTCGTCGCCGAGCTGACGAGGCAGCGCAGCGCCGTCTTCGTGTAGCCCGTCTTGACGCCGTCGGCGCCGTCGTACAAGGCGAGCATCTTGTTCTTGTTCGCCCAGCTGTAGTCCCAGCTGTCGAACGGATTCGGCGCCTTGTGCACCTTCGTGCCGACGATTTCCGCGAACACGGGATTTTTCAGCGCATAGGCGGTCAGCTTCGCCAGATCGTTCGCCGTCGACAGATGGCCCTCCTGATCCAGCCCGTGCGGGTTCATGAACGTGGACCGCTCGAGCCCGATCCAGGCCGCCTTCTCGTTCATCATCTTCACGAAGCCTTCCTCCGAGCCGCCGACATGCTCCGCGATCGCCGTCGCGGCATCGTTGCCGGAGCGCAGCATGAGGCCGTACAGCATGTCCTTCAGCTTCATCTTCTCGCCCAGCTTCAAATAGATCGACGAGCCTTCCTTGCCGACGGCTCGCAGACCGACCGTGACCGTGCTGTCCAGGTCGCCTTCCTCGATCGCCGTAATGGCCGTCATGATCTTGGTCAGGCTGGCGATCCGCATCGGCTCGTCGGCCGCTTCGCTGCTGTACAGCAGCCGGCCCGACTCGACGTCGATCAGCGCGGCCGCGCGCGCGCTCGTCGTCGGCGGACGGGGAGCGTCCGCCGCCTTTGCCGTCGGCGCCGAGAGCAGGCTCGCGCCGAGCAGCGCGAGACCTGCGGCGGCGGCGGCCGTTCGTTTCCACGCACCTGCAATAGCCACGGTATCCTTCCTCCTCCTGGCATGCGAAAGCCGCTGGCGGCCCCCGTCTCCTGCTGCCATTGTATGTATCTTGTCCGGCCGATATGAACAAGCCGGTCCTGTCCGGCCGGAAACCGCAAAAAAGCTGTCCTCCGGAGAGGACAGCCGCTTGCAGCAGCCGGGACGAGTCCGCGGCGCTAAAGAATCGGATCGCTCGTGATAAGAGTGCTCTCGACGCGCTCGACTCCGTCGTGATGACGGAACATGCCCTGGATCTTCTCGAAGGCTCCCGGCACCGCGTCGATGACGCGCTCGACCAAATGCGTCTGGTTGTCGAGCGGAACGACGCGCACGCCTTGCGTGCCGACGACGAGGAACGCGATCGGCGTAATCGATACGCCGCCGCCGCTGCCGCCGCCGAACGGCAGCGCGACCTGCGCGTTATGCCCGTCGGCATGGGTCGAGCTGCTGCGCGCCCCGCCGTCCATGCGGATGTCGCTGCCGCCGGCCACGAATCCAAAACCGACTTTGCTGATCGGCATAATGACACTTCCGTCCGGCGTCTGCACGGGATCGCCGACGATCGTGTTGACATCCACCATTTCCTTGATATTCTCCATGGCGGTTTGCATCAGGCCTTGAATAGGATGTTCTGCCACAGTCTGACGCCTCCTTCCGTTCTCATCATCCGGACCAGCAGCTGCAGTCCGGCAAGGATAGCATTGCCCAAGCGGATTTCCGCTATGCAGTCGAAGCTCGTCTCCAACCGTGCCGAGCGGTAGTCGGGCTGAACGTCCATCTGCGGCTTGGCGGTGAGCCGGCACAGCTGCGACAGCAGGCCGAGCGCGGCCGTCTGCAGCGACCAGACCGCGCCGGTCGACATCGCCGTCCAGACTGCGTCTCCGGTGCCGATCGTCGTCCGCCACGTCCAGCGGCTGATCTCCACCTTGTTCAGCGTGCGCCGCACCAGGCCGGTCAGGTTTTCCGTCCGCCGCAGCAGCTTCCAGGCATCCTGCAGCAGCTCGGCGATGCGCGAGGCGCCGATATCCTTCTTGTCCGCCGATTCGGCATGTAGCAGC
Organism: Paenibacillus sp. FSL W8-1187; assembly: GCF_037965485.1. Taxonomy (NCBI): domain Bacteria; kingdom Bacillati; phylum Bacillota; class Bacilli; order Caryophanales; family Paenibacillaceae; genus Paenibacillus; species Paenibacillus sp. FSL W8-1187. The sequence goes on along the minus strand of NZ_CP150181.1, from coordinate 2,477,135 downwards.
GATGGACTGTCGGCCTGCGCGAGCTCCTCCACCTGCAGCCCATTTTTGCCGAGCTTCATCATCGGAATTTCCCACTTGAACTTCAGCAATCCGAACAGCGTCTTCACCTGAAGGGACAGATTGTCGTCGCCTTCATGCCGCGACAGCTCCGCGCGGGCGCGGACCGGAACGGCCGCGATCGCGGCGGCGAGCAGCAGCGGCACGAGGACGACCGCCAGCCAGCCGAACCATGCTCCCATTCGGATTCGACCCCCTTTCCGTCATTCGGCAGCAAGAGCGCGCGCCGATGGCCGGACCGCTGCCTTTTCCCGGATAGCATGCCCAGAAATGACAAAAAAGACCGGCCCGCAGCCGATCTTTTTCGTAGATGTCGCTTAGGGCTCGGAAGATGAGCCTTGGCGGCCGTCCAGGCGGCCGAACAGCAGCTGCGTCTGCTCCTCGAGCTCCGCCTCGGGCGTCATCGCCGCCGGCTCCGGCAGCGCTTCGAGCGAGCCCAGCTCGAAATGGTCGAGGAAGGAGCGGGTCGTGCCGTACAGGATCGGACGTCCGATCTGCTCGGCGCGCCCTTTTTCCTCGATCAGATCCTTCGCGACGAGCGTCTGGATCGCTTTCTCGCTTTTGACCCCGCGGATCTCCTCGATCTCGACCCTCGTGATCGGCTGGCGGTAGGCGATGATCGCCAGCGTCTCCAGCGCCGCCTGCGACAGTGTCGAACGGGACGGCGAGTAGGCCATCCGCTCGAAATAAGGCGCATGCTCCGGATGGGTCGTGAAACGGAACGCTCCGGCGACCTCGGCGATGCGGATGCCGCGCCCGGCCTGCTCCAGATCGGCCTTGAGCTCGCGCACGAGATCCTCCGACAGGCGCTGGTCGATCTCCACGATCTCGGCGATCTGCCGGATCGTCAAGCCCTCGTCGCCAGCCATGAACAATAATCCCTCAATAATCGATTTCAGCTGCTGAACCATCACGATCCGACGCTTCCCCTCTCCAATGGATGACGATATCATCGAACAGACTGTTCTGGAAGACGCGGACCTGCTTCATCTTCATCAGCTCGAGGATCGCGAGGAACGTCACGACGATCTCGTGGCGCTCCACCGCTTCGCCTACGAGCCGGGAGAACAGCGCGGTCTCATGCTCGCGCAGCAGCTCCGAGATGTCGCGGATGCGGTCCTTGACGGATATCTCGTCCCGATGGATGCGGGCGACATGCGTCCGCCTGGCCGCCTTGCGGAGCGCCCGCCGGAACGCCGCCATGATGTCGCCGAGGTCGAGCCCTTCCAGCGGATGGGTGTCGTCCTCCTTCATGTACGTCGTCAGGTCCTCGGGCTCCTTGCTGTAGACGAGGCTGCGCGCCATCTCGCGGTCGCGCAGATGCTCGGCGATCTGCTTGTAGCGGCGGTATTCCACCAGCTTCTGCACGAGCTCGTCGCGGGGATCGAGCATGCCTTCGTCGTCCCAGGCGTCCTCGTACTCGTCCATGACGGGAGGGCGGGGCAGCAGCTGCCCGCTCTTGATCGCCAGCAGCGTCGCGGCCATCACGAGGAACTCGCTCGTCACGTCCAGCTCGAACTCCTGCATCGCATGCAGGTAGTCCATGTACTGATCCGCGATCCGGCTGATCGGAATGTCGTAGATGTCGATCTCTTCCCTGTCCAGCAAGTGAAGCAGCAGATCCAGCGGCCCTTCGAATGCTTCCAGTTTGTACAATAGGCTCATGCCGCTCCACCTCTTCCTGTCCGCCGGTATCGCGAAGCTAAAGGCCGCTGTCTCGCCTCAGGCCAGGCTCAGCCTTGAATCGCCCGCGTCAGATTCGCCATCTCGATCGCGGCGGCAGCGGCTTCCCAGCCTTTGTTGCCGGCCTTCGTCCCCGCGCGCTCCACCGCCTGCTCGATCGAATCCGTCGTCAGCACGCCGAAGATCGTCGGCACGCCGGTTTTCAGATTGATCGCGGCGACGCCCTTGGCGACCTCGCTGCATACATAGTCGAAATGCGGGGTGGAGCCCCGGATGACGGCGCCGAGGGTGATGACGGCATCGTACTTGCCGCTCTCCGCCATCTTTTGCGCGATCAGCGGAATCTCGAACGCTCCCGGCACCCACGCGACCTCCACCTCGTCCTCGCCCGCGCCATGGCGCTTGAACGCGTCGAGCGCGCCGCTCAGCAGCTTGCCGGTGATGAATTCGTTGAAGCGGCCGACGACGACGCCGTATTTCAGCCCTTGCGATACCAGATGTCCTTCGTAATATTTCGTCATGTTTTCAAACCCATCCTTCTATTCTAATTTATTCGGCTTAAATTTCAAACTCCAACAGATGGCCAAGCTTCGTTTTTTTCGTGTTCAAGTAATTCGTGTTGCTCTCGTTGCGCTCCATCTGGATCGGCACCCGCTCGGCCACGCTCAGTCCGTACCCCTCGAGGCCGCGGATCTTGCGCGGATTGTTCGTCATGAGCCGCATCCGGCGGACGCCGAGATCGCGCAGGATCTGCGCGCCGATGCCGTACTCCCGCAGGTCGGGCCCGAAGCCGAGCTTCAGGTTCGCCTCGACCGTGTCGAGCCCCTGCTCCTGAAGCTGATAGGCTTTGAGCTTGTTGATGAGGCCGATGCCGCGCCCTTCCTGACGCATGTAGAGCAGCACGCCGCTGCCCGCCTCCTCGATCTGGCGCAGCGCCGCCGCCAGCTGCGGACCGCAGTCGCAGCGGCGGGAGTGGAACACGTCGCCGGTAAGGCATTCGGAATGCACCCGCACGAGCGTCGGCTGCTCCGGATCGATCTGTCCTTTGACGAACGCGACATGCTCCTTGTCGTCCACCTCGTTCGTGTAGGCGACCGCGCGGAAGACGCCGAAGTCGGTCGGCATGTTTACCTCGACGACCCGCTGCACCAGCTGCTCGCGGCGGCGCCGATGCTCGATCAGCGACTGGATCGTAATCAGCTTGAGATCATGCTTGCGCTTGAAGTCCGCCAGGTCCGGCAGCCGCGCCATCGTGCCGTCCTCGCGGATGATCTCGCAGATGACCGCGCCGGGCTTGGCGCCGCACAGCTTGGCCAGATCGATCGCCGCTTCCGTATGGCCGGCGCGCCGCAGCACGCCGCCGTCCTTGGCGATCAGCGGGAATATATGGCCCGGGCGGCGGAAATCGTCCGCGCGGGCCGCGCCGTCGACGAGCGCCCGCACCGTCTCGGCGCGCTCATGTGCGGAGATGCCGGTCGTCGTGCTCACATGGTCGACGGAGACGGTGAACGCGGTGCCGTGGTAGTCCGTATTGCGGACGACCATCGGCGGCAGGTCGAGCTCTCGCGCCCGCTCCGCCTCGATCGGCACGCAGACGAGCCCGCGCGCCTCGGTAATCATGAAGTTGATGACGGCCGGCGAGATCGTATCGGCGAGCGCGATCAGATCGCCCTCGTTCTCGCGATCCTCGTCGTCGACGACGATGACCGGCTTGCCGGCCAGCAGATCCTGCACCGCATCCTCGATCGCATCGAATGGCGCCGCCCCGTCTTGATGGTGTAATCGTTCCATGCTTGCTCCTCCTTCGTTGCCTTGGCTCATGCGAATCCGTTCTCCGCCAGGAAAGCGGCCGTCAGCGGGCCGCCGGCCGCGCCTCCCGGCCTGCCGGCGGCTGCGGCGTCCCCTCTGCCGCCGAACCGCAGCAGATGGTCGACATATTTGCCGAGCACGTCGCATTCCAGATTGACGGTCGCTCCCGCCTGCTTGCTCTGCAGCACGGTTTCGGCGAGCGTATGCGGGATGATCGACACCGAAAAGGCGTCCTCGCCCGCCTCCGTCACAGTCAGGCTGATGCCGTCCACGGCAATTGAACCGCGCGGAATGATGTAGCGGCGCAGCCCTTCGTCCGCGGGCCGGATCGTGAACAGCACCGCGTTGGCGTACGCCCTGCGCTCGACGATCCGCCCGATGCCGTCCACATGGCCCTGGACGATATGCCCGCCGAAGCGGCCGTCCGCGCGCATCGCCCGCTCCAGGTTGAGCGGGCTGCCCGCCGGCAGCCCGCCCAGATTCGTATGCCGGTACGTCTCCGGCATGACGTCGGCCTCGAAGCTGTCGGGCCCGCATCCAGTCACGGTCAGACAGACGCCGTTGACGGCGATGCTGTCCCCGAGCCGGACGCCCTCCAGCACTTTGGCGGCGCCGATGCGGAGCACCATCGCCTCTCCTTTTCGCGCCGCGCCGCGCAGCTCTCCGATCTCTTCGATCAATCCGGTGAACATGTCAGCCGATCCCTCCCTTGGCGGCTGGCTTGCCGCTGATGCATATATCGCGTCCATAGCGCTCCACCTCGACGTCGTCCAGCTCGATCGCGTCGGCCATCCGCTCGAAGCCGGCGAACCGGAACGACGACGGCGCGTCCTCGCCGCCGATGATCTTGGGCGCGAGGAACAGGCAGATCCGATCGACCAGCCCCGCCTCCAGCATCGAGCCGTTCAGCCTTCCGCCGCCCTCGAGCAGGATCGAGCCGAGCTCCAGCTCGCCGAGCCGTCTCATCGCCTCGCGCAGATCGACCGAGCTGCCGCTGCCGCAGCGGATGACCTCGACGCCGGCCGCCCTCAGCGCGGCCGCTCGGCCTTCGTCTGCGGCTTCCGACGTCAGGACGATCGTCGGCGCGGCTCCGTCCTGCACGAGCTTCGCGTCCAGCGGCAGCCGCAAGCTCGAGTCGGCGACAATTCTCGCCGGATGCAGGCCCGGCACGGACAGCCGCGTCGTCAAGCTCGGGTCGTCCGCCAGCACCGTGCCGATGCCGACGAGGATGCCCATATGGCGATGCCGCATCGCATGCACGGCCTCGCGCGCCTCCGGCCCCGTCACCCAGCGGCTGTCCCCGCTCGCCGCGGCGATGCGGCCGTCCAGCGTGGAGGCTGTCTTGAGCGTGACATAGGGCAGCCGGGTCGTGATGAACTTGCGGAACGGCTCGCTCCGCCGCCTGGCCTCCGCTTCCATGACGCCCGTTTTCGTCTCGATTCCCGCCGCCTGCAGCTTGGCCATGCCACTGCCCGCGACGAGCGGATTCGGGTCGAGCTCCGCGACGACGACGCGGGCGATTCCGGCCGCGATCAGCCGATCGCTGCAGGGCGGCGTACGGCCATAATGGCTGCACGGCTCCAGCGTGACGTAGGCCGTCGCTCCCCGGGCTTCGTCTCCCGCCATCGCCAGCGCGTGCGGCTCGGCATGCCCTTCGCCCCGCTTGAGATGGGCGCCGAGGCCGACGATGCGGCCATCCTTGACGATGACGCAGCCGACGGCCGGATTGATGCCGGTCTGGCCGGCCGTTTTGGCCGCCATGCCGAGCGCGAGCTCCATGTAATATCGATCATCGATCGTTTCCCGCAATGCAAAAACACCCCCGATTGACGCCTGGAGCGCCCTTCGGGGGTGATGGAATGTCGGAAACGTCGCCGCGCGGCAGGAGCAGGAGCCCGATCGACCGGATAGCCAAAAAAGCCGTCCTGGAAATGCGGGAACAGACCGCCGTCCCGGATCGAATCGGAAGACAGACTCCGGGCGGCAGCGCGGAACCGATCTCGATGTCTGGGCGGCGGACTTGAACAGACTCCTCCAATGATGGAGGAGCTGCCTTCATGCATGCCTGTCTTGCAGCGAGCCTTCTCCCATCCAGACTATACTGTCGGTCCCGGAGTTTCACCAGGTCAGCCGCATGCGCTCGACGCGCCCTCGGTCGAGGGAAGCGCAGAAGCGGTCATGCGGGTCACGGACTGACCGTCCCCGGCGAGCCGCGGCATATGCCGAAGACGCGCCAGGTACGGATCACCGCCGGCCCGGGAATTTCACCCAGCCCCGAAGGTTCGCTTGAATTCAATTGCTTGCATGACTCATCTTACTTGCCTGCACGCTAAAAAGCAAGCGGACGAGTCGGGATTAAACGACAAAAAGGCTCTCGGACGAGAGCCTTCCGCGCGAGGAAGTCAGACTTCGACGACTTCGACTTTGGCCATCTTGTCGCGGCCTTTGAACGCGTCGATGTATTCCATGCCTTTGGAAATCTTGCCGAAGACGGTGTGCTGGCCGTCCAGATGCGGCTGCGGCTGGTAGCAGATGTAGAACTGGCTGCCGCCGGTATTGCGTCCGGCATGAGCCATCGCGAGCGAGCCGCGCTCATGCTTGTTCGGGTTGATCTCGCAGTCGATCGTATAGCCGGGACCGCCGGTGCCGGTGCCGTTCGGGCAGCCGCCCTGAGCGACGAAGCCCGGGATGACGCGATGGAACGTAAGTCCGTTATAGAAGCCTTCGTTCGCCAGCTTTTCAAAGTTCGCGACCGTATTCGGAGCGTCCTTGTCGAACAGGTCCAGAACGACCTCGCCGCCGTTTTCGAGCGTGATTTTCGCTTGTTTTGCCACTTGTCATCACTCCTGCCTTCCAAAATAAAAGCTATGTACGCCTCTTATCATACACCAGCGCCGGTCCCGAACGCAAAGCGAGCCTCCCGAAGGAGGCTCGCCGGCAGCGGCTTACGGCTGAACTTCAGCCTTGCGCAGACGCTCCGGCAGCACGTCGTTGCGGGAGATGTCCTCCAGCGACTCGCGCTTCACGGCGACGTCGGCCTTGCCGTCCTTGACCAGCACGACCGCCGGACGGCGGATGCGGTTGTAGTTGGACGCCATCGCATAGTTGTACGCGCCGGTGCAGAAAACGGCGAGCAGATCGCCCGTCTCGGCCTTCGGCAGCTCCAGGTCCCAGATCAGCATGTCGCCGCTCTCGCAGCATTTGCCTGCGACCGATACCGTCTCGGCGGCCGGCTCGGCGGCGCGGTTCGCCAGCACCGCCTCGTACTTGGACTCGTACAGCGCCGGACGCGGGTTGTCCGTCATGCCGCCGTCGACGGCGATGTACTTGCGGACGCCGGGGATGTCCTTGCTCGTGCCGACCGTATACAGCGTCGTGCCGGCGTCGCCGACGATGCTGCGGCCCGGCTCGACCCAAATCTCCGGCAGCGGATAGCCGGCCGCCGTGAAGTTCGAGCGGATCGCGTCCGTAATCGCGCCGATGTAGTCGCGTACCGGAAGCGGGCTGTCCTCGGACGTGTAGCGGATGCCGAAGCCTCCGCCCAGGTTGATGACGCGGAACGTCTGACCGAGCTCGGCCTTGACGTTGACGGCGAACTCCGCCACCTTGGCGGCCGCCATCCGGAAGCCCTCGACCTCGAAGATCTGGGAGCCGATATGGGAGTGGACGCCGAGCAGGACGAGATGATCGAGGCTCAGCGATTGCCGCACCGCCTCGAAGGCGGCGCCGCCGGCCAGGTCGAAGCCGAACTTGGAGTCCTGCTGGCCGGTCGAGATATAGTCATGCGTATGCGCCTCGACGCCCGGCGTGATGCGCAGCAGGATGTTCGCCTTGCGGCCTTTGGCGCCGGCGATGGCGTTCAGCAGCTGCAGCTCCGAGAAGTTGTCGGCGACGAAGCAGCCGATGCCGGCGTCGAGCGCCATCTCGATCTCGAACGGCGTCTTGTTGTTGCCGTGGAAATGGATGCGCTCCGCCGGGAAGCCCGCCTGCAGCGCCGTGTGCAGCTCGCCGTCGCTGACGACGTCGAGCGACAGCCCTTCCTGCTCGGCGATGGCGCACATCGCCACGGTGCTGAACGCCTTGCTCGCATAGGCGACCTGGAAGCGGAAGCCCGACGCCTTGAACGCCTCCACGTATTCGCGGGCCCGCTGGCGGACGAGCGCCTCGTCGACGACGTACAGCGGGGTGCCGAACTGCTCGGCGAGGTCCTGCGTATCGCAGCCTCCGATCTCCAGACGGCCGTGTTCATTTATTCGGGATGTTCCGTGAAAATGCATGGATTCGCTACCTCTTTCTCCCCGGCTCAGGCAGGCGGGGTTCGTTTGTCCTAATGTGACCTCAGTATAACGAACCTCGGGAGAAGGAGTAATGGATTTTCTGTCGTTTCATTTGCATTTGTTGCATCGGGCAAACGTCCTGGATCAGGCTCCGCCGTGCTCCGGCATCTTGTCGCGCTGCTGCGGACGGAGCAGGTTCGGCCGCTTCCGGTTCATCATCACCGGCATCCGCAGCATCACATTCATCATGCCGCGGGCGTCGAACGGGATGAACGGCCACATGTACGGTCGGTTGAACGAGCGCTGCATGACGAGGATGGCGAAGACGGCCGTCCAGCCGATCACGAGTCCCGGAACGTGGAACAGGGCGACGAGGCAGATGAGCATCAGCCTCACGATCCGATTGGCGAGGCTCAGCTCGTAGCTCGGCGTGGCGAACATGCCGACGGCGGCTACCGCCATGTACAAAATGACCTCGTTGACGAACAGTCCGGTCTGCACGGCGATGTCTCCGACGAGGATCGCCGACACGAGCGAGATCGCCAGCGCGAGCGGCGTCGGCGTATGGATCGCGGCCATGCGCATCAAGTCGATGCCGCCCTCGGCGAGCAGGAACTGCAGCGCCAGCGGAATTTTGCTGGTCTTCGCCGGACCGATGAACGACAGCGCCGCCGGCAGCATCGTCGGGTTGAGCGCGAACAGCAGCCAGATCGGCACGAGGAACAGCGAAGCCAGGATGCCGAGGAAGCGCAGCCAGCGGAGGTAGGTGCCGATGAACGGCGTCTGCCGGTTCTCCTCGGCATGCTGCACGAGATCGAAAAACGTCGTCGGCAGGATCATGACGCTCGGCGACGTGTCGACGAACACCGCGACGTTGCCCTCCAGCAGATGCGCCGCGACGACGTCGGGCCGCTCCGAATAGCGCACGAGCGGATACGGGTTCCAGCCGCGCTTCACCGTCGCCTCCTCGAGCTGCTTGTCGGCGAGCGGCAGCCCGTCGATCTTGACGGCGGATATTTTGTCGCGGATCGACTCCAGCAGCTCCTTGTCCACGATGTCGTCGATATAGGCGATGCACACGTCGCTGCGCGTGCGCTCGCCGACCCGCAGAATCTCGTAGCGCAGCATCGGATCGCGCAGCCGCCTGCGGACGAGCGAGACGTTCATGAGCAGCGTCTCCACGAATCCGTCCCGCGAGCCGCGCACGACCCGCTCGAGCGATGGCTCCTCCGGATTGCGCACCGGGAAGCTGCGGGCATCGAGGATCAGCATCGTGCTCTCGCCGTCGATGTACATGCCGGTCGATCCGCCCAGCACGGCGGTCAGCATCATGTTCCAGTCGTCTTCCTGCTCCACCTGCACCGCGGGCACGTACAGCTTCATGAACGAATGCAGCGCGTCCGCCGACAGGTTGTCCGTCTGCAGGAACGTCAGCCGCTGCAGGATCTCCGTCATGATCAGGCCGCTCGAAAGGCCGTTCATCATGAAAAAGGCCGTCTTCTTGCCGCCGAGCGTCATCTCGCGGACGACGACGTCGAAGCTCGTCTTGTAGCCGACCTCTTCCTTCAGCCGATCGACGAACGTCTCGATCCGCTCCGGAATCGGCTCCAGCGCATCTCCGTCCGTGCCCGGCGCGGAATTCCCGCCCTCGGAGACTCCGCCGCCCCCGCGCCCTTTCCCGGCGCCCCGGCCGCCGGCCTCGCGGCTTTCCTTGCGCTCCTCGCGCCCATGCCCGGCCGCGCGATCCTCCCGCTCCGCATCGCCGCGGCGAGAAGGCGCGCCGGCTTCTGCGCGCAGCTCGCGGCCGGCTTCGTCGCCGCGGCGAGCCTCTCCGGCTTTCCCGCCGCGCCCTTTTTCCTCGCGGGCTCCGGTGCGGACGCCTTCCCCCCGGGCTTCCCCACGACGGTCATCCCCATCGCGGGTGTCCGCATGAAGGTCATCCTCATCGCGGTCGTCCGCATGACGGTCGTCCGCATGACGGTCGTCCGCATGACGGCTGTCCGCATGACGGCTGTCCGCATGTCGTTCGTCCCCATCGCGGTCGTCTCCATCGCGGTCGTCTCCATCGCGGTCGTCCTCATGGAGGCCGGCCGGCCGGCTCATCTCCCGCTTCTCGCCTTCTCGGCCGCCGTCCGTCCGGTCGTCTCGAAGAGCCGCCGCCCATTCATCCCCACGCTCCTCCTCATCCTCATCCTCATGCTCGTGGTCGCCGCGGGCGCTTCTCTCCCGAACCCGGGACCGCTCCGCCTCCGCCTCGCCGCTTCCGTCCTCGTCGAGCAGCGCCTCCGCAAGGCCGCCCTCCTCGGAACGGGACTCCGCTTCCGGCAATCGGCCCGGCTCTGCCGACGCCTCCAGCAGCAGCGCCTCCATCCAGTCCTCGCGGCCTTCCGGCCTCTCTGCCCTGCGGACCGGCTCCGGCTCATGCCGCCGCTCGGCCTGCTCCAGCCGATCGATCTCCTCCAGCAGCCCTTCCCATCCGTCGCCGGAGCGGCTTTCCCCGCTCGTCTCGCGCGCCTCGACCACCGGCTCTTCCGGATGCTCCAGCCGCTTCACCTTCTGCCATTTCGTCATGGGGTTCCCTCCTTCTGTCCTACCATTGATACACCAGCCAATCGAACAGCGAGCCGGCCGTCTTGCCCAGCACCATCGCCATGACGAGCGCGCCCAGATAGCCGGTCAGGCGCAGCCGCTTCGCCAAAATCGGCAGCACGTTCATCACTTCGGTCAAAGCCGCGGCCAGCATGCCGATGAACATGCCGCACAGCAGGCCGGGCAGCGGCAGCGCCAGCGCCGCGGGCAGCGGCGCGCGCCAGCCGAAGAAGTCCGCCCAGGTCCAGAACAGCGAGCCGCCGACGACCGCCGATTCGAACGCCGCCGACAAGCGGAACGCCCGGGCCAGCTGCGCGAGCCGCGGAATCAGGTCGAACACGATCAGCAGCGCGACCATGCCGCTGCCGACGGCGATGCCTCCGGCCAGTCCAAGCATCGCCATGAACAGCCCCGCCAGCAGGTCAGCCATCGTCCCGTCCCTCCACGCGGTTCGCTTTTTTGCCCATCTCGTCGGCGATGACATAAGCGTTGATGTTCTCCTGGTAGTTGTACATCTCCAGCTCCAGCGGATTCGGCTCCTCGTTCAGCCGCTTGCGGAACAGATGGTTGAAGAACAGCACCATGCCGAGCCCGACTCCGACCGAATACGGGATCTGGAACCAGAGCGGATGCAGCGTTTCCTTGCCGGTCAGCAGGAAGGCGATGCGCTGATGCACCTCCTTCATGCTCACATCCGTGTGGAAGTTCATGATGGCGAGCCCCGCCCCGAAAAAGAGCAGCAGCCACGCTCCCGCCAGCACGGCGAACCGCGGCGAGCGGGTGGACGGAGTCTCGACGAGGATGAGCACCTGCGGATCGCCGAAGGTCTCGATGACCGCGTCGGGGGCCGTCTCGCGCAGCGCCTTCACGATCTGCAGCACGTCGATGACGACACGGTTGCCGTCCTCCGGCCGATGGGTGTAGAGCGGAATCCGCTTCAGCTCCCCGGCGAGCGGCTCGTCGGCCAGCAGCCGGACGACGGAGCCGAGCCGCACCGTCCCTTCCGGAGGGATGGAGATCCGCTTCTTCAGCCGCAAATAAACGGGAATCGGTCCGGCATTCGTTCGTTTGCGCGACATGGCGCCGCCTCCTTCCGCCACCATTTCCGACTCTTGGTTAGTATGGAACGGCTGCGGCGCGGCTACTCCTAGGCAGCCGCCCCCCGCGCAAGCCAAAAAAAGCCAGCCTCGCGGCTGGCTTGATGATGCGATATAGAGGAGCGGGATCGCGATGGACGTCCTTCCTACTGGGCGATCTGCTCCTTGATCGACTGCAGGATCTTCTTTTCCAGCCGGGAAACCTGCACCTGGGAGATGCCGAGCCGGCCCGCCACCTCGGACTGCGTCTGGTCGCGGTAATAGCGCAAGTATACGATCAGCCGCTCGCGCTCGCTGAGGCCGCCGATCGCTTCGTTCAGCGCCAGCTTGTCGAACCAGCGCTCGCCCGACTCGCCTTCGATCTGGTCCATCAGCGTGATCGGGTCGCCGTCGTTCTCGAACACCGTCTCGTGGATCGAGGCGGGCGGCTTGTTCGCCTCCTGGGCGAAGACGACATCCTCGGCCGTGATGCCGAGGAACTCCGCCACCTCGCCGATCGTCGGCAGCCGGCCGAGCGTCTTGGCCAGCTCGTCCTTCGCCTTGCGCACCTTGTTGGCCGTCTCCTTGAGCGAACGGCTCACCTTGAGCGTCCCGTCGTCGCGCAGGAAGCGCTGGATCTCCCCGATGATCATCGGCACGGCATACGTGGAGAACTTGACCTCGTAGCTGAGGTCGAACTTGTCCACCGACTTGAGCAGGCCGATGCAGCCGATCTGGAACAGATCCTCGGGCTCGTAGCCGCGATTCATGAAGCGCTGCACGACCGACCACACCAAGCGGATGTTGCAGCGGGCCAGCGTGTCCCTGGCGAGCGAATCTCCGGACTGGCTCAGCGCGATGAGGCGCTTCACCTCCGCGTCGTCGAGGAACGGACCCGCGTTCTTCTTCAGATCGGCATCCATGTTTCAGCCCCTATGCGCCTAATTGTACAGCGCCTTTTTGGATTCAATGCGCTTGGTCATGGCGATTCGAGTGCCGCGGCCGGGCTCGCTGGCAACCTCGAAGCTGTCCATGAAATTCTCCATGATCGTGAAGCCCATGCCCGAGCGCTCGAGCTCCGGCTTGGACGTGTAGAGAGGCTGGCGGGCCAGCTCGAGATCCTCGATGCCTCCGCCGTCGTCGGATATGACGATCGTGACCGAGTCGCCGCTGATCGTCGCCTCGATCGAGACAAGCTGCGTCTCGTCGCTGTCGTAGCCGTGGATGATCGAGTTCGTCACCGCCTCGGAGATGACGGTCTTCAGGTCGTTCAGCTCTTCCATCGTCGGATCCAGCTGGGAGATGAACGCCGCCACGCTGACGCGCGCGAACGCCTCGTTCTCCGATCGCGCGCTGAAGCTCAGCTTCATCGTATTGGCCGCTGCCGGCTGACGCTCGCTCATAAAGCCACCTCCAGGCTCGAGAGCGCATCGCTCTCGGTGTCGTGTATCGGCATGATCTTGAACAGGCCCGACAGCTCGAACAGGCGGTAGACGCCCGGACTCGCGTCGCAGACGACCATCCTGCCTCCGCGGCTCTTGAGCAGCTTGTAGCGCCCGAGGATGACGCCGAGCCCGGAGCTGTCCATAAAGGCGAGCTCCTTGAGGCTGAGGATAACGTCGGTGCTGCCGCCTCTCAAGATCGCTTCCTCTATCCGGATGCGGACCGAATCGGCTGTGTGGTGGTCAAGCTCGCCCTTCAATCGGACGATCAAGATATGGCGCTGATGCTCCAGATCCACATGAAGACTCATTGCGCGGCTCACTCCTCCCGTTGAATGGAGGAGGATTTCTCCTCCGGCCGTCCTCATTCCTGCCTGCCGACAAAACTAGAAGCTGGCCGTCAGGCCGCGACAGCAATCGGGCCGCGGTCCATCAGGAGAAGAGGCTGCCCGTCGAGCGCTTGAACAGCTTCCACCAGCCCGCCTTCTCGACCGATACCGGCATCTCCAGCGGGAAGTCCTGGATCACCTGATCGCCTTGGTAGACGATCAGCTTGCCGACGGGATCGCCGATCTTGACGGGCGCCTTGATGCCGGCGTTCCACTTGATCTCGTAGCGGATGTCCTTGGCCGCCGCGCCTTTTTTCAGCAGGATGCTGTAGTTGTGCTGAGCCGTGACCGGCAGCTTGCCCTGCACGCCCTTCTCGATCGCCAGCGTGCCCATGCTGTCGCCTTTTTTGAGGATCGGGTAATTGGCGTATTGCGCGAACGAATAGTCGAGCAGGCTCGACACCTCGGCGTTGCGCGTCTTCGTATTGGGCTCGCCCATGACGACCGCCACGACCCTCATGCCGTCGCGCTTCGCCGTCGCGGACAGGCAGTATTTCGCCTCGCTCGTGTATCCGGTCTTCAGTCCGTCGGCGCCGGAGTAAAAGCGCACGAGCTTGTTCGTATTCACGAGCCAGAACGGCTTCTCGCTGTCCTTGCGCAGGTAGTCCTGGTATTGGCCGGTGTACTTCGTGATGAGGCTGTGCTTCAGCAGCTCGCGCGACATGACGGCGATGTCGTGGGCCGACGTGTAGTGGTCCGCGGCGGGCAGCCCGTTCGGATTGGCGAAATGGGTATCCTTCAAGCCGAGCTGCGCCGCCTTCTCGTTCATCATCGAGACGAACTCGGCCTCCGTGCCGCCGATCTTCTCCGCCATCGCGACCGACGCGTCGTTGCCGGACGCCATCGCGATGCCCTTGAGCATGTCGTCGACCGTCATCTGCTCGCCCGGCTCGAGGAAGATCTGCGAGCCGCCCATCGAGGCGGCGTACTCGCTCGTCGACACCTTGTCCGTCAGCTTGAGCTTTCCGTCCTGGATCGCCTCGACGATCAGCAGCATCGTCATGATCTTCGTGATGCTCGCCGGCGGCAGCTTGTCGTGGCTGTTCTTCTCGTAAATGACCGTGCCGCTGTCCGCGTCCATGACGATCGCCGATCGCGCCGATGGGGCGAGATCGCTGGAGGCGGCCGGCGCTCCGGCCGCGCTGCCCGCTTGGAGAGCGTCCGGCAGGAGCGGAAGCGCGGGGCCTGGGCCCGGCTCCGCCGTCGCGTAGGCCGGCATGTCATGAGGGATGGTCGAGCCCGCGCTGGCGGGAGCGGCTGCCGTCAGCGGGGTAAGCGCGATGGCAGCGGCAAGCAAAGCCGTAAGTCGTTTCAACAGAAGTACCTCCTCGAAATGGATCGTCGGCCGCCTGAGTGCAGGACGGCATTCTTCTGCTTTCCATTCTTGCCCATTCCGATGGAGGATATTCCCAAGCGGCCGAAACCCGAGCCCGGGCGCAGCAAAAAAGCAGGCCGGCGCCGGCCGCGGGAAGGCGCATGGATCGCGTCTTCGCCTGCGGCAGGCGCTGCCTGCTTGGCGGAAGCTCCGGCGCTTTCGCCCGGAGCGGTCATTTGCGGAGTCGGGTCAGCCTTTCTTCCTGGACCTGTACGATGAGGAGATCCAAGGACTGGCTGATCTGCAGCACCTCGCCATGCAGCAGCGTATTCTGCAGCGAAGCCGTCTCGACCATTTGTCCTCGCAGTCTTTCGATCTGCTGGTGCAGCTGAGCGTTCTCGATCATTCCATTCCTCTCCAACCTTCGTCTTTGATCGCGGCTATTCTACAACAGAGAGGAAGAAAAGGCTGTCAGAACGCGTCGAGCCGAAAGTCTCATTTGAGCGCCGGAAATGGGACTACAGTCTCGAAACGAGCGTCTGCACGAGGCCCAGGAAGCGGGATTTGACGCGTTCTGTCGTTTCGATGACCTCCTCGTGCGAAAGCGGCTGATCCAGAATGCCGGAAGCCATGTTCGTGATGCAGGAGATGCCCACGACCTCGAGGCCGCAGTGGCGCGCCGCGATTACTTCCGTCACGGTCGACATGCCGACCGCGTCCGCTCCGAGCGTCCGCATCATGCGGATCTCCGCCGGCGTCTCGTACGACGGGCCGAGCACGGCCAGATAGACGCCCTCGCGCAGCTCGAAGCCTTGCTCGGAAGCGATCTCCTTGGCGACGGCGCGCAGCCGGCGGCTGTAGGCCTCCGACATGTCCGGGAAGCGGACGCCGACGGCGCTGTCGTTCGGCCCGATGAGCGGATTGCGGCCGGTCAGGTTGATATGGTCGGACAGCAGCATCAGGTCGCCTGCGGAATAGGTGGTGTTGATGCCGCCGGCGGCGTTGGTGACGACGAGCTTGTCCGCTCCGAGCGCTTTCATGACGCGCACGGGGAATGCCGTCAGCTCCGCGCCGTAGCCTTCATACATATGGAAGCGGCCCTTCATCAGAACGACCGGAACGCCGGCCAGCTTGCCGACGAGCAGCTCGCCGGCATGCCCTTCGACCGTGGAGACCGGGAAATGCGGGATGTCCTCGTAGGAAATCGTGACGGCGTCTTCGATCAGATCGGCCAGAATGCCGAGACCCGAGCCCATGATGAGGCCGACCTGCGGCTGGATTGGACTGCGGGACGCGATATAGGCGACCGCTTCTTGAATATGGCTGGCTTGCTGTTGGATGCTCATGCTACTTCTTCCTCTCGTCGTTGGCTTGCTTGTTCGTCATTCGCGCTCCGGATCGAGGACGCGGGTGCCGAAGCCCGCGCGCGGGTGGGACCGCTCATAGACGTCCTTGACCCGCGGCCGGTCTCCGAGCGCGTAGCGCTCCGTGGATACGATGCCCTCGTGGCCCATCATTTCCTGCACGGCGCGCAGGTCGGCTCCCCGCTCCAGCATATGGGCGGCGAACGACGTGCGCAGCGTATGCGGCGTGATCGCCCCGCCGTCCTCGATGCCGGAGCTGCGGGCATGCTTTTTGATCGTCTTCCAAAAGCCTTGGCGCGACAGCGGCTCGCCGGAGACGTTCAGGAACAGCTCCTCCGGCTCCGCCGCCCCCATGCGGGCCGCCGCGCCTCCGATCCGCTGCTCGAGCAGCGCCGGCCGGCCTTCGCGCAAATAAAGGCCGATCCAGCCCGCGGCGATTTGGCCGAGCGGCACGATGCGCTCTTTTTTGCGGGGGGAGCACACTCGGACGTACCCGAGTCCGGGCTGGGGGTCGGACGCTTTCATCGCGAGCAGCTCGGAGACGCGGATGCCGGAGCCGTACAGCAGCTCCAGCATCGCCTTGTCGCGAAGGCCGGCCGGGCTGTCCGTCGCCGGAGCGTTCATCAGCTGCTCGACCTGGTCGAGCGTGAGGGCGACGGGCTTCGCCAGCTCGCGGCGCGGCAGCTCCACATGCATCGAGGGATCGCGTTCCGTATAGCCGACGCGGGTCAAAAACCGGTAAAACGAGCGCAGCGAGGCGAGCCGGCGGCTGACCGTCGCGCTGCGCGCCCCGTCGTCCCGGCATGCCTGCAAATACTTGGCCAGATGATGGCGGGTGACGGCGCCGATGGCGCCGATGCCCTGCCGCTCCATCCAGGCGATCGCATGCTCGAGGTCGCGCTTGTAGGCGTCGTAGGTCGCCGGCGCGACGCGGCGCCCGTTTTCCAGCTCGTCCAGCCAGGCGTACAGGCATTGGCTCAGCTCCATGCAATCGTCCCCCTCGCTCAAAGTATAGTCGCTCCGAGCACGTTCGGCAAACGCATGCGCAAGCGGCCCGGACGCTTCGTCCGGACCGCTTGCTGCAGGCGTCTGGGAGCGCTCGCCGCCTACTCTCCGTTGTAATAGAACCAGCGCAGCCGGTCGGCGATCGTGCCGCCTTCGGGCGGAGCCTCATGCGGCTCGAACACCTTGAGCGCCTGCCCTCGCGGCGGCGCGTACGGATCGAGCGGGCGGACCCAGCTGTCCGCCAGCCGGAAGCCTTCGTAAACGGCAGCCGTCAGGCAGGCGAACAGCAGCGCGAAGACGAGCCTCGACAACCATCTGCGTACGGAAACGATCATGGCCGGCCCTCCTTCGGTTGCTCTTCCAGCCTATGCGGCGGACGAGCGGAGTATGTCCGCTCCGCCCGGCCGGGGGATCCGCCCGATCCTCTCCGGCTCCGATCCCATACGTTAACGGAAAGGAGGGAATCGAACGTGAAGAAGAACTCGATTGGAAGCTGCCTGCGCGCCTGCGCCTGCAGCGGGCCGGGGCGGCATGCGGCGAGGCGCATCGTCGTGCTGCGGAGCCGCCGCGCTTATGAAGAGGCGGTCCGGGAGCTTGCTCGCGCCGGCATCAAGCCGCTGCGCGCCTGGAAATCCAGCCGCATCCTCTGCCTGCGCCTCGACCGGCGGGTCTCCTGGCGGGAGCTGCGCCGCCATCCCGAGCTGCGCAGCCTCGAGAAGGATGCCGTCGTGCGCGCGCTCGGCTCCGGCGGCTGCGCCCGCTGCGGCAGCGGCGGGAGGCTCGTCAGGCCGCTCCGCCGCGGCAAAAGCTGTCGCGGGAAAGGCCATCCATGCGGCAAGCTGCCGTGGAACATCCGCCGCGTCGAGGCGCCTGCGGTCTGGAGGCGCACGCTCGGAAGCGGAGTCCGCCTCGCCGTCATCGACACCGGCGTCGGGCCGCATCCGGATCTGTGCGTGGCCGGCGGCGTCAACGTCAGCGGCGGCAAGTCCAAGTCCTACCGCGACGACAACGGGCACGGCACGCATGTCGCCGGCATCGCCGCCGGACGCGGCAGCGGCGGCGGTCCGCTCGGCGTCGCGCCGGGAGCCTCGCTCTATGCCGTCAAGGCGCTCGACGCCGACGGCTTCGGCAGCCTCAGCAGCATCCTCGACGCGATCGAATGGTGTATCCGCCAGCGAATGGACGTCGTCAACATGAGCCTCGGACTGCCTCCCGGCTCTCGCAGCGCCGCGCTGCGGCGGGTCGTGCGCCGGGCGCGCAAGTCCGGCCTCGTGCTGGTCGCCGCCGCCGGCAACGCAGGCGTGCGCAGCGGCGGCATCGACGTGCCGGCCTCCTATCCGGAGACGATCGCCGTCGCCGCCTCCGACCGCCGGAACCGCATCGCGCCGTTCAGCAGCCGCGGCAAAGGCATCGACCTGACCGCTCCCGGCGACGAGATCTGCTCCTGCTGGCTGAACGGAGGCTACGAGATCGACTCCGGCACGAGCATGAGCGCGCCCCATGTCGCCGGCGGAGCGGCGCTGCTGCTCGCCGCCAATCCCGGCCTGCCGTCCGCGGCGGTCGCGCCCGTGCTGAAGCGATGGGCGAAGCCGCTTGCCGGCGCTTCGCGCCGCGCTCAAGGCGCCGGCCTGCTGCAGCTGGGGCGGATCGGCTCGGTCTTTTATCCCGGGACCCATCCGTTCCTGCGCCGCAGGCGCTGACAACGCCTATGGCCTCTGAACGATCAAACAGCTCCGGCATTCATCGCCCGCTGCTTGCAGGAGCGATGAATTCGGAGCTGTCAGGGTTTCTTGGAATCGTTGGTTTCTCTGCAGCGTCTGCAGATGCCTTGGAAATCAAGGCGGTGGTCCAGCACGGCAAAGCCGTATTCGGCCTCCAGCCGTTCTTCGAGCGGACCGAGCCAGTCATCCTTGATCTCCTCCATCGATCCGCATTGGACGCAGATCAGATGGTGATGATGATGCTTGCTGTTGTCCGTCCTCAGGTCATAGCGGGCGACGCCGTCGCCGAAATTCATCTTCTCTACGACATGCAGCTCGCTGAGAAGCTCCAGCGTGCGGTACACGGTGGCCAAGCCGATCTCGGGAGCCTTGTCCTTGACGAGCATGAACACGTCCTCGGCGCTCAGGTGATCGTCCTCGTTCTCGAGGAGAACGCGCACGGTCGCTTCGCGCTGCGGGGTCAACTTGTAGCCCTGCGACTGGAGCTGCTGCTTGATGGAATCGATCCGGGCTTCCATGACTTCCCCCCTGCCACAAGAAAGCCGGCTAGCCGCCGGCACTTATGACTCTATTATAGTTGCTAGAGGAACGGGAAGTCAATGATTCAGCCCGGGACGAGCCACTGCGCGGCCCATGCCATCAGCGGCGGAGACAGCCAAGCCTCCGCCGCAGCAGCGGCCGCCAGCAGCAGCGCCGCAGCGGCGGCCGTGCCCGAAAGGGACGCCGCGGCAGGCAGCAGCGGCCCTTGGCGGCGCATCAGCCGGAAGCGGACCAGATGCAGGGCGAACGCGGCGGCCGCCGCGCTGGCGGCGAGATAAGCCGGCAGCGCGAGCAGGTTGGACGGCGCGACAGCGACGAGCGAAAAGGCGACGCCCCGCCCGCCGTGCTGGATCGCCAGCGTCGCGACGGCGAAGCCGACGAGCACGCCTTTGAGGAAGTCGAGCGCGGCGAGCAGCGGCAGGCCGATGACCGAGACGCCGAGCAGGACGATCAGCAGCAGCCATCGCCCGTGCAGCCAGTAGACGGTCCAGAACGAAGACGCTCCCTGCGGAACGCCCTCCGTCGAGAGCTTCAGCAGGAACCGGCTCAAGTCGGCCGCGAGCAGATTCCGCTGCTCCTCGCCGAGGCTGCCGGCGAGCAGCGCGCCGCAGACGATGCCCGCCGCGCACAGGAACGCCGCGGCGGCGAACAGCAGCCGCTCTTCCTTGGTCCTTCCCATGCCTCCGCCTGCCCGCATCGTCCGTCCCTCCTCGGCCGCCGTGTTGTCCACATGCTAGCCTATGCGCGGACAGGCCGGTTCATGAACGGAGGCGGCACGAGGCGCCCTGCCGAAGCTCAGCCGCGAAGGCCGATCCGGCCGGTCAGCTCGGACAGCCTCCACAAATAGACGGCCATCAGCGTCTTGGCGTCGCCGATGAGGCCTTGCTCGATATACGACAGCGCCTGCTCCATCGTCAGCGCCTCGACATGCAGGTCCTCGTCCTCGTCCGGGGAGCTCGCCCCGTGCTCGAGCCCTTCGGCGACGTACAGGTACAGCTTTTCGTCGGCGAAGCCGGGCGACGTGTAGAAGGCGTCGACGAGCCTCATGCTCGACGCGCTCACGCCCGTCTCCTCCTTCAGCTCGCGCGCCGCGCAGACCGCCGGGTCCTCGCCGGGATCGAGCTTGCCGGCGGGAATCTCGACCTGGTACTTGTCCATCGGCTTGCGGTACTGGCCGACGGTCAGCAGCTTGCCGTCCACGATGCAGATGACCGCCGCCGCTCCGGGATGGCGGACGATCTCGCGCGAGGCGGTCGCGCCGCTCGGCAAGCGCACCTGGTCGACCTGCAGCGTGATGATCTTCCCGGAATATTTCATTTCGCTCGACAGCGTCACTTCCGCTCCCGGCCGTCCGTCCGTCTGGCTACGCTCGTTCATGCGCTTCTTCCTCCCTTGATGGCATAGCTTGTCCGCTTCCTGCATATCGTGAAGGCATAACGATCCGGAAGGCGGAATGTCGTCATGAAAATGTATATCGGCGAAAAAGAGCTGAGGCTCGTCGGAAAAGCATGGGAAATCCGCCATACGCTGCGAAGGCTTGCGCGCGAGGCGGGAGCAGGCGCCCCTCTGCGGCAGGCAGCCGGCCCTGCGGGCAAAAAAGGCGCCCGGCGCTAGGCGCGGCCTGCTCGGCGCGCATGCAGGCAGGCGCGGCCTGCTTGGCCCGCCGGCAGGCGGGCCGCTTGCCGTGCCGTCGCTCGCGGCAAGAGCGTTCGGTCCGCCTGCCATTTCGGGACGGACCCGGCCCTCGCTAGCGGCTGGCCGCGCGCTCGATGATCGCTTTCACCAGCTCGGCGGTACGGACGAGATCGTCCGCCTTGAGCTGCTCCTTGGTCGTATGGATATGCTCGTAGCCGATCGCCAGATTGACCGTCGGCACGCCGAAGCCGTTGAAGATGTTGGCGTCGCTGCCGCCGCCGGAAGGGAATGTGCGCGGCTGCAGGCCGATCGCGCGGATCGCCTCGGCGGCCGCCTGCACGACCGGCGAGTCGTCGCTGTGCTTGTACGACGGATACAGATGCGTCGCCTCCAGCTTCGCGGCGGCGCCGAACTCCGCGGCCGCGGACTCCGCCGCCTGGCGCATCGCCTCGATCTGCCGCTCCAGCTTGGCGCGGTCGGCGCTGCGCGCCTCGGCCAGCAGCAGCGCCGAGTCGCAGACGACGTTCGTCGCGCCGCCGCCCTCGAAGCGGCCGATGTTGGCCGTCGTCTCGTGGTCGATGCGGCCGAGCGGCATGCGCGCGATCGCTTTGGATGCGACCTGGATCGCGCTTATGCCGTCCTCGGGATTGACGCCGGCATGCGCGCTCCGGCCCGTCACCTCGATCCGGATCTTCGCCTGCCCAGGTGCGGACGTCGCGATGCCGCCGATCTCCCCGTTGGAATCGAGCGCGTAGCCGAACTCGGCGCGCAGCTTCGAGCGGTCGAGCGCCCTCGCCCCCGCCAGGCCTGATTCTTCGCCGACGGTGATGACGAACTGCACCTCGCCATGGCGCGCTCCCGTCTCCTTCAGCACGCGCAGCGCCTCCAGCATCGCGGCCAGCCCGGCTTTGTCATCGCTGCCGAGAATCGTCGTGCCGTCGCTGCGCAGGTAGCCGTCGCCGTCGAGCCTAGGCTGGATGCCTTTCCCCGGACGGACCGTATCCATATGCGAGGTGAAAAAGATCGTCGGTCCCGAGACGCCTTCCGAGGCCGGCAGCGTGACGAACAGATTGTTCGCGCCGTGGCCGGTCGCCTGCGCCGCCTCGTCCTCCTCGATCGTCAATCCGAACGCTCCGAACTTCGCTTTCAGCACCTCGCTGATCGCCGCCTCGTCGCCCGTCTCGCTGTCGACGCGCACCAGCTCCATGAACTCCTCGATCAGCCTTTCGCGCTGGATCATCGTTTTTTCCGCCTTTCCGGCTACGCCCGCAGGCTTGCCGCTGCTTGGTCTTCCGCCTTGCCGAAGCCGCCTGGGGAGGCTTGGCTTTTCGCGGAGGTTTTCGGTACAATAGAGAGGTGAAGCTGACTCGCCTCGCCGCAGCCGCAGGCGACCTTCGGAAGGAGTAGATCTCATTGAATCCGCAAGGACGAGCCATCAAGATCGTCATCTACGTCGTGCTGATCACCTTGCTGGTGACGACCGTCGTATCGAGCATCGGTCTGCTGTTTTAAGAAAGGACGGGACTTTCGGCGCGCCGCGCCGCGAGTCCCGTCTTTTTTTTCAGCGGCCAGTCCGGACGGCCAACCCTGGACGGTCAGCCCGGACGGAAGCCGAAGCGCCGCATGAAATGCGGCAGAATTTCCCGGGCCGCCCGCTCCGGCTCCATCGCCTGGCCGGTCAGATCCTCGAACGAGGTGACGCCGAACTGCTGGATGCCGCATGGAACGATGCCGGCGAAGCCTTCCTCGCCGATCCCCGCCTTGAGGTTCAGCGCGAAGCCGTGGCTCGTCACGAAGCCGCGGCGGGTCCGCGAGCGGTTGAACTTGATGCCGATCGCGGCGATCTTCCGGTCCCCGACCCAGACGCCGGTGAATTCCGGCTTGCGCCCGCCCTCGATGCCGTAGCCGGCCAGCCAGTCGATCAGCACCTGCTCGAGCTCGCGCAGGAAGCCGTGCAGGTCGAGCCCTTTGGCGTCCAGCCGGATCAGCGGATAGCCGACGAGCTGCCCCGGACCGTGATAGGTGATGTCGCCGCCGCGGTCGATCTCGTAGACCGAGATGCCGCGCGCGCTCAGCTCCTCCGAGTCGAGCAGCAGATGCTCCGGGTGGCGGTCCGTGCCGAGCGTGTAGGTCGGAGGATGCTGAAGAAGGAGCAGCGTCTCCACGCGCTCCTCCCGGTCGATCTCCCCTACGAATTCCTTTTGCAGCTCCCAGGCCTCTCCGTAATCGATGAAGTCGATGTATCGCGCGGCCAGCGGCCGCGCTTCATGATTCGCGTCCATCCGCGGTTCCTCCTGCTCCTGTTGTCGTTGTCGTAGGTGCTTTTTAGGCTCAGTACAGATGCGTTTCCGAATTGAAGCTCTCCAGATTCTCCTTGACGCGCTGCAGGAAGCGCCCGCAAATGACGCCGTCGAGGATGCGGTGGTCGAGCGACAGGCAGATGTTGGCCATCGAGCGCACGGCCAGCATGTCGTTGATGACGACCGGCCGCTTCACGATCGACTCGAACGTGATGATCGCCGCCTGCGGGTAGTTGATGATCGGCTGCGTCAGGATCGCTCCGAACGAGCCGGTGTTGTTGACGGTGAACGTGCCGCCCTGCACGTCGTCGAGCTTCAGCTTGCCCTCGCGCGTCTTGCGGGCGAGCATCTCGATCTCATGCGCCAGGCCGGCGATGTTTTTCTGGTCGGCGTTTTTGATGACCGGGGTGACGACCGAGTCCTCCGTGCCGACCGACAGCGAGATGTTGATGTCGCGCTTGACGATGATCTTGTCGACCGCCCAGACCGAGTTGATGATCGGGAAGTCCTTGATCGCATTGACGACCGCCTTGATGAAAAAGGCCAGGTACGTCAGGTTCGTGCCCTCGCGCTTGCGGAAGTCGTCCTTGAGCTTGCCGCGGAGCACGACGAGGTTGGTTACGTCGACCTCGATCATCATCCAGCCATGCGGAATTTCCGTCACGCTCTGGCGCATGCGCGAGGCGATCGTGTTGCGGACCGGCGTGACGTCGATGAACGTCTCCCCGCGCCCTGGAATCGCCTGGCCTTCGATCTCTACGGACGGGATGCGCGGCGTCTCGGTCAAATGCAGCCCGGTGGAGCGCACCGGACCTCTCGCCTCGACGATCCGGTCGCCGGCGCCCGGCTGCGGCGCCGCGGCAGGAGCGGCGGATGCCGCCTGCGCCGCTTGCGGAGCCGGCGTCTGAGACGCGGCCGGACGGCCGCCCGCTGCGGCATAGGCCAGGATGTCCTTGCGCGTCACGCGGCCTCCCGCGCCCGTGCCGGGTACGGCGGACGGGTCGATGCCATGCTCGGCGGACAGCTGGAGCACGGCCGGGGAATAGCGGCCGCGCATGCCCTCGGCGGCCGCGGGACGGCCCGCAGGCGTTCCCGCCGAGGCGGGCGCGGCTGCTGCGCGCTCTCCGCTCGCTGCCGGAGGCTGCGCCGCCGGCACAGCCGGCTCGCCGGCCGCCTCCGACTCGATCAGGCAGATCGGCGTGCCGACCTCGACCGTCTCGCCGGCGCCGACGAGCAGCTTGACCAGCGTGCCTTCAATCGTCGACGGAATTTCGGCGCCGACTTTTTCGGTGATGATTTCGCATAAGGGCTCGTACATGCTTACTTTGTCGCCAGGCTGCTTCAGCCAGCGCTCGATCGTCGCGTTGACGACCGACTCGGCCAGCTGGGGCATGACGATTTCGTGGATCGTTGCTGCTTTCATCGGAATTCGCTCCTTGCCGGGAAGGCCGGTCGCAGGCCCCCGGATCAGTATGCTGGCGGACGGGATCCGCCGATCAGTACAGCGCGAGCTCTCTCATCGCGGCCAGCACCTTGTCCTTGTTCAGCATGAAGAACTTCTCCCCCGGAGGGTTGATCGGCATCGCCGGCACGTCCGGACCGCACAGCCGGCGGATCGGCGCGTCGAGCTCGTAGAGCATCTCCTCGGCGATGATCGCCGATACTTCGGCTCCGATGCCGCCGGTCTTGTTGTCCTCATGGATGATGAGCACCTTGCCCGTGCGGCGCGCGGCGGCCAGGATGCCCTCCTTGTCGAGCGGCTGCAGCGTGCGCAGATCGAGGATGTGGGCGCTGATGCCCTCCTCCTGCAGCTCCTCCGCCGCCTGCAGCGCGAAGTGCAGCGGCAGGCTGTAGCTGATGACCGTAATGTCGTCGCCTTCGCGCAGCACGTTCGACTTGCCGATCTCCACGACATGCTCGCCCTCCGGCACCGGGCCGGTGACGAGGCGGTAGCATTTCTTGTTCTCGAAGAACAGGACCGGATCGGGATCGCGGATCGCCGCCGTCAGCAGCCCCTTGGCGTCGGCCGGCGAATACGGCGCGACGATCTTCAGTCCCGGCGTGCCGAAGAATACCGACTCCGGACACTGCGAGTGGTACAGCCCGCCGAAGATGCCGCCGCCGATCGGCGCGCGGATGACGACCGGACAGCTCCAGTCGTTGTTGGAGCGGTAGCGGATCTTGGCCGCCTCGCTGATGATCTGGTTCGTCGCGGGGAACATGAAGTCGGAATACTGCATCTCGGCGATCGGCTTCATGCCGTACATCGCCGCCCCGATCGCCACGCCGGCGATCGCCGACTCGGACAGCGGGGTATCCATCACCCGCGCCTCGCCGAACTGCTCCTGCAGTCCTTTGGTCGTCGTGAAGACGCCGCCCTTGACGCCGACATCCTCGCCCAGCACGAATACGTCCGGATCGCGCTCCATCTCTTCCTTCATCGCGAGGCGGATCGCCTCGATATAATCCATGACCGGCATGTTAACGTCCTCCTTGCGGCGCATCGCCTTCATACACATGCCAGAGCGTGCTCTCCGGCGTCGGGAACGGAGCCTCGTCCGCGTAGCGCGTCGCCTCGTCCATTTCCTTGCGGATCGCCGCGGCGAGCTCGTCTTCCTGCTCCGCGCTCCAGATGCCGGCTTCCTCCAGGTAGCGCTTGAACGCCGCTACGCCGTCGCGGCCGCGATTTTCCTCGACCTCTTCCTTGGTCCGGTAGGCCAGGTCGTTGTCCGAGGTGGAATGCGGCGACAGCCGGTACATCATCGCTTCGATCAGCGTCGGTCCGCCGCCGGCAAGCGCCCGCTCGCGGGCTTCCTTGACCGCGGCGTATATGGCCAGCGCGTCGTTGCCGTCTACGCGCAGCCCCTCGAAGCCGTAGCCTAGAGCGCGATCCGCGACACGGCCGCCGAGCTGCTTGTGCACCGGCACGGAGATCGCATACTGGTTGTTCTCGCACATGAGGATGACCGGCAGCTTGTGGACGCCCGCGAAGTTGCAGCCTTCATGAAAATCGCCCTGATTGCTCGAGCCCTCGCCGAACGTCACGAAGCTGACCAGCTTCTGCCCCTTCATCTTGGCGGCGAGCGCGATGCCGACCGCATGCGGCACCTGTGTCGTCACGGGAGACGAGCCCGTAACGATGCGCAGCTTCTTGTGGCCGAAATGGCCCGGCATCTGCCGGCCGCCGCTCGTCGGATCCTCCGCCTTGGCGAACACCGAGAGCATCAGCTCGCGCAGCGTCATGCCCACCGACAGCACGAAGCCGTAGTCGCGATAGTACGGGAGGAAATAGTCCTCGTCCCGATCGAGCGCCCACGCGGCCGCGACCTGAGCCGCCTCCTGTCCGATGCCGGAGACGTGGAAGTTGATCTTGCCGGCGCGCTGCAGCAGCAGCACCCGCTCGTCGAACATCCTCGCGCTCCTCATCATCTTGTACATTCCGACGGCTTCCTCGTCGGACAAGCCCAGCTCGCGATGGCGGGAATCCACCTGTTGTCGGCTCATGGAGGAACCTCCTTCATCTCCAGTTTTGATACCTGGTACTAATACTTGATAGCAGTATTATAACGCTCAAGAAGGAAAAAGGGAACCTTTGCCGTCCTCCGGCCGATTCCCTTCGCCTTCGCAGCGGGATGACCGGCCGCTTCGCCGGTCGTCCCTTCTTAGAAGCTCAGCGATTTGCCGAGCGTCGCCAGCATCGCATCGCCGAGCCCCTCCGACAAGCTTGGATGCGGATGGAAGCTCGCTCCGACCTCCCATGGAGCCGCATCGAGGAACTGCGCCAGCGAAGCCTCGGCGATCAGCTCCGTCACATGAGCGCCGACCATATGCACGCCGAGCAGATCCTGCGTGCCGCGGTCGGCGATCACCTTGACGAAGCCGTCCGGATCGCCTTGCACGATCGCCTTGGCGATCGCCGCGAACGGAATCCTGGCCGTGATCGGATCATGGCCCGCGGCGCGCGCCTGCTCCTCCGTATAGCCGACGCTGGCCGTCTCCGGGCGGCTGTAGACGCAGCGCGGAATGCGATGCGGCGCCGCCGGATGCGGAGCGAGTCCGAGCAGATGCTCGACGGCGGCGATGCCTTCATGAGCGGCGGCATGAGCCAGCTGCACCCCGCCGGTGACATCGCCGATCGCATAGATATGCGGCTCAGCGGTCTGCAGCGTCGGCTTCACCTTGATCCAGCCGTCCTGCACGGCGATGTCGGTATTTTCCAGGCCGATGCCCTCTACGTTGGCCTGGCGTCCGATCGAGACGAGAAGCCTCTGCGCCTGCAGCCGCTCCTCCGTCTCTCCCTTGCGGACAGCCACGCTCACTCCGTCGCCGTCCTTGCGCAACGATTCCGGCAGCAGCGCGGCGCCGGTCAGAATACGCACGCCGCGTGCCGCCAGCGCTTTGGAGACGGCCGCGGATACGTCCGAATCCTCTCCCGGCAGCACGCGCGATGCGGCTTCCACGAGCGTCACGCTTACGCCGAAGTCGCTCAGCATCGACGCCCATTCGATGCCGATGACGCCGCCTCCGGCGATCAGCATCGAAGAAGGCAGCGTCTCCATGCGCAAGGCGTCATCGCTCGTCAGCACCTGCTCGCCATCCGCTTCCAATCCCGGCAGCAGCCGCGGCCGGGAGCCGGTCGCGACGATCAGATGACGGGAGACGACGGACTCCATCTCGCCGTCCTCCAGCTCCACGGCCAGCGAGCCGCTTTTTGGCGAGAAGATCGACGGTCCGATGATCCGTCCCCGGCCTCGGATGATTTCGATCCCATGCTTTTTCATGAGCTGTTGCAGCCCTCGATGCAGCTGATCGACCGTTTTTTCCTTGCGCTCTTGCACGCCGGCGAAGTCAAGCTTCACCGCTTCCCGGTCCACTTTGATTCCATATGTATCTGCATGGAGCAAGGTAGCATAGACCTCCGCGCTGCGCAGCAGCGCCTTGCTCGGTATGCATCCTTGATGCAGGCAAGTGCCGCCCAGCTTGGCTTGCTCCACAATCGCGACTTTTTTTCCCTCTTGCGCGGCTCGGATAGCGGCTGTGTAGCCTCCGGGCCCGCCGCCGAGCACGGCGACGTCCACTTGAATTGGCATGCGATCGATCCCTTCCGTTGCATGCGGAACGCTTCCGCATTCGTCATGTCGAGGTGAAGGGGGACATTCCCTTCTCCTCCGAGAACCTATTCTACTCCTTTTCGCCGGAGAAGAACACCGCATGGACAAGCCGGCATTTGTTGAAGTATGATGAAATAAGGCTGTTCCTGCACTTGGCCTCATTTTTCCGCAATCAGGTCGGTTGAAGGAGAGAACGACATGAAAGCAGTCATTTCCAGGTTTGTCGCCATTCTCATTCTGGTCATTCCCGGCATCGTCGCCTGTTTTGGCTTTCTCCAGATGAAAACGGCTACGTTCGACTATTTTGCCGCGTTCGGCAACGACGCCGTCATACCGAAATTCAGCTGGCTGACGTTCATTGTCGGCTTCATTCTGTTCGCGGTCGGCATCGGCTTCATCGGCGGCTGGATTTTCTTCCGCGACCGCAAGCACAATTACGTCGCTCCCCGCTTCAAGAAGAAGCGCCCGAGACCCAACGTTTAGCCCGCCATGGCATTGGCACAAGCAATCTTTCCTTCGGACTCGTACAATGTAGCATCTCACGAAGGAAAGGAGCTTTTCCCAATGTCCTGCCGTCATTCTCATTGCTCTCCCGAAACGGTCGTCGATCCCGTTCAAACCGTATACCGCGATGTGTATCATCCTCAACAAGTCACGGTGGTCCACCCGATCGAGATCGTCACGCGGCATCACTGCGTTCCGGTCCGCTGCGACGTGTACAAATATATTTGTCGCGACGAAAACGTAGGCGGAGTCGAGTCGGTATCTGAAGAAGGGCATAATCACGAAGGTTATGACCGTTCTACGATTTCCCGCAAGAAATCGGCCAAGAAATCCGTCAAATCCCGCGCCCGCTCCCGCAAGTAGCCTGATAAAGAAGACCGTTGCGGCCATCGGCCCAACGGTCTTTTTTTTATTCCCCTCGCCGCGGCATCCCCGCTCAGCTCACCTTATGCTCGATGCGCAGCTTGTCGGCGACCATCGCGATGAATTCCGAGTTGGTCGGCTTGGATTTGCTGATGTTGATCGTATAGCCGAACAGATGGCTGATCGAGTCGATGTTGCCGCGCGTCCAGGCGACCTCGATCGCGTGGCGGATCGCGCGTTCGACGCGCGATGGCGTCGTTTTGAACTTTTCGGCGATTGCCGGATAAAGCGTTTTGGTGATGGCGCCAAGAATTTCGATGTTGTTGTACACCATCGTAATTGCTTCGCGCAAATACTGGTAGCCTTTGATATGGGCGGGAACGCCGATTTCATGAATGATGCTCGTAATGTTCGCGTCAAGGTTTTTGCCTTTGGCGATCGGAACGACATTCGACTTGATCATCGACGAAGCGGAGGAGAAGGCGCCGGAGCTCGATGTCGCCACAACCGCCTGGTTGCCGACGAGCTGGCGGACGCGATTGGCCAGCATCTCCATGTCGAACGGCTTCAGGATATAGTACGAAGCGCCGAGCTGAACGGCTTTTTGCGTGATGTTCTCTTGACCGAAAGCGGTCAGCATGATGATTTTCGGCATCGGATTGAGCCCGCTTTCACGCAGCTTCTCCAGCACGCCCAGCCCATCGAGATGAGGCATGATGATGTCCAGTATAAGCACGTCGGGGATGCGGTCCGTTTCCTTCAGCAGACGCAGCACTTCTTCGCCGTTATAAGCGATGCCCGTTACTTCCATATCCTCCTGCTCCGTTATGTATTCGGACAGCAGGTTCGTAAATTCACGGTTATCATCGGCCAGCAGTACCTCAATCTTTGGCAAGGTTGGTCCTCCTTCATCACGTTGGGATGGTCTGTTTTTTGCTTGTACTATCGTTTCGACACCCCCAAGGGATTTCCTTCTGTCGAATATTATTTTTCTTTCTTTTTGATTCTCAATTCGGTATAATAATTATTTTACTCCATTTCCCGATCTTATCCGATAAAATTCGATAAAAACCAACAAAGATCTCAAGGCTTTAAGCAGCCTTGAGATCTTTGTTCGCCGTACGAAGAATAATGCCGGCATCATGCAGCATCCACTCGATGAAACAGCCATAACCGGATGAAGGATCGTTGACGAAAACATGCGTCACAGCTCCGATCAGCTTGCCATCCTGCAAAATCGGACTGCCCGACATGCCTTGCACGATGCCTCCGGTTTTCTCCAGAAGCTTCGGATCGGTCACTTTGATGACCATGCCTTTTGTCGCGGGCTGCTTCTGCTTGCTGACGTGGCTGATTTCGACGTTGAACCGTTCGACCTTTTGACCGTTCAGCACCGTGAGGATCTCGGCCGGCCCTTCATGGACTTCCTCCGAAAAAGCGACCGGCACCGCCTCGGCCTGATAGCCGTGACCGGGCTTCTGCTCCATTTTTCCAAAGATGCCGAACGGAGTATTCCGTTCGATATTGCCGAGCACATGGCTTTCGTTGACGAAGGTGGCTCGCTTTTCGCCAGGCTCGCCGTTTTGGCTTTTGTTGATCGACGTTACATTCGACTCCAGGATTTGCCCGTCGCCGACTTCGATCGCCGTGCCCGTATCCAGGTCGGTGATGACATGCCCGAGAGCTCCGTATACGCCTTGATCCGGCGCGTAGAACGTCAGTGTCCCTACGCCTGCGGCGGAATCGCGGATATACAATCCGATCCTCCACGCGCTGTCTTCCTTGTCATAGGAAGGCTTGAGCTTGACGTTCAAAAGCTTCCCGGAACGCTTTACCGTCAGCTTCAGGGGACGGTCGCGGGAGCCTGCAATCTCGGTGTAGCGAGCGATTTCCTTGACTTCCCGCACCTTGCGGCCGTCGATTTCGACGATCAGATCGCCGAGACGGAGGCCGGCTTGCTCGCCGGGCGAGACTTTGGCATCGCCTTTTTCTCCTACAAGATGATGGCCGACGACAAGAACGCCTGCAGACTTGACCTTGACTCCGATCGTTTGTCCGCCGGGGATGACTTTGAGATCAGGGACGACATCGACATGAACGGTCTTGAATGGAATCTTGCCGAACAGCTTCAAAGACAGGACGGCTTGCCCGGTTTGTCGCGGTTCAAGGGATATCGGCTTTTTTAGATCCAGCAACTGGCGATGCTCCGCTTTGCCGTTGACATGAAGGATGGAGGAATCCACCGTCATGTCCGCATGGACAGGCATATGATAGTCCAGCCGTTTCATTTGCCCGGAGAATAAACGCAGTTCATTCGGGAAGGAGGCATAATTTTGGAACGGACTGGAGATGCCGATCATGCAAACGAAGAATACGAGAACTAATCCGAACCACCGCTTGCGCTGGTTGGCGTTCATGATCTCACGCTCCCTGTAGTTCCATCGCTTGACGATTGGTCTCGCCATTTGCGTACCTATAAGGTACCCCCGCCCCCCCGATTTATGTCCATCAAAACCTTCCCTGAAAGCCTGACTCAGGCTCCTTTTTGGCGATCTGCCAGCACAAGCATTTCCTGTGCATGATGCCTCGTCTTGTCCGTCACTTCGACGCCGCCGAGCATCCGCGCCAGCTCCTCGATCCGCTCCCGGTCGGTGAGCTCCTTGACCGAGGTGGAGGTCCGGTCGTGGACGACATGCTTGCTGATCTCATAATGGTAATCGGCCATGCAGGCCACCTGCGGCAGATGCGTAATGGAGAATACCTGGCATTTGCCGGATAATTGCGACAACTTTTCCGCTATCGCTTGAGCGGCGCGTCCGCTGACGCCGGTATCGACCTCGTCGAAGATAAGCACGGGCACCTGATCGATCTCGGCGAAGATGCTCTTGAGCGCAAGCATGATGCGCGACATCTCGCCGCCGGAGGCGATCTTGCTGAGCGGCTTGAGCGGCTCGCCCGGGTTCGGAGCGAGCAGGAATCCGGCTTCGTCGATGCCATGCAGCGTCAGCTTGTAGGATTCCTCCGCAGGCTGGGCGTCCACATGGGCTCTGAACTGCGTACGTCCCATGCCGAGATCCTTGAGCTGGGACTCGACGGAGACGGACAGCAGCTCTCCGGCTTGCTTTCGTCTTGCCGACAGCCGCTCGGCCAGCTCTGCCGCTTCCGCATACGCTTCCTTCAGCGCGGCTTTGAGCTCGCGAATATGATCGTCGCGATTTTCGATCAGGCTCGCTTCATGCTTGATTTTTTTGTAATAGGCCATAATATCCGGCAAGGTGTCCCCATATTTGCGGCGAAGCCCTTTCAGCAGCGTGATCCGGTCCTCGATGCTGGCTAGACGCTCCGGATCGGATTGGATGCCTTCCTGATAGCCGCGGAGCTGATGGACCGCATCCTCCGCTTGGAAATACGCGCCCTTGATCTGCTCCACGAGCGGCTCAAGCAGCGTCGGCTGATAAGGGGCGATCTCCTCCAGCTTGGCGATGGCGGCAGCCATCGACTCCAGCGCCCCGCTGTCATGCAGCAGTCCGTAAGCGCCGGCCGCATGCGACATGATCTTGTCCGCATGCGCCAGCGTCTCCTTCTCTTGCTGGAGCTGCTCCCATTCGTCCTTGCGGAGCGCGGCCGAACGGATCTCCTCCAGCTGGAACTTGTACAGGTCGAGCATCTGCATATTTTGGCGGCTGCCCTCCATCAAGCTCTTCAACGAGGAGCGAAGCTCCCCGTACCGGAAGAACGCCGCTTGGTAAGCCCGCTTCAGCTCCGCCACCTGCTCCCCGGCGAACAGGTCTAGCCATTCCAGATGCTGCTCGGTCCGCAGTAGCGACTGATGCTCGTGCTGTCCATGGACGTTCACGAGGCATTCGCCGATTTCGCGCAGCATCGTCAGGTTGGCGATGGAGCCGTTGATCCGGCATGAGCTCTTGCCCTGAGCGGACAGCTCCCTCCGGACCGTCAGCAGATCCTCGGAGCTGCCTTTAAGCCCGAGCCGCTGCAGCACATGCCAGACCGGATGGGCGGATCCCAGCTCAAAGGAGGCCTCCATCTCCGCTTTGTCGCATCCGTAACGGACCATGTCGGACGATCCCCTCCCGCCGATGAGCAGGATGAGCGCATCGATCAGAATGGATTTTCCGGCGCCGGTCTCCCCAGTCAGCACATGGAAGCCGTCGTGGAAGCCGACGGTCACTTCTTCGATGACGGCAAGATTTCGAATGGACAGTTCGCGAAGCATAAAAACACTCCTTTGATCCGAATGGATATGAAATCAGTTCATCATGGCGAGCAGCTGCTCGACGATCTTGCTGCCGTGCTCCTTCTTGCGGCAAATCAGCAGCAAGGTGTCGTCCCCGCTGATCGTGCCCATGATCTCCGGCCATTCCATGCCGTCGACGAGCGAGGCGATCGCGTTGGCCGTGCCCGGCAGGCACTTCATGACGACGAGGTTTTCCGCCTGGTCGACATGCAGGAAGTTGTCGAGCATCGCGCGCTTGAGCTTGTTCACCGGGATGAAGCGCTGCTCCTGCGGCAAGGAATATTTGTAGCGGCCATCCTCGGACGGAATCTTGATCAGCTGCAGCTCCTTGATGTCGCGCGACACGGTCGCCTGGGTCACCTGCAGCCCGGCGGTGCGCAGAGCTTCCACAAGCTCGTCCTGCGTCTCGATGACATGCCGTCCGATGATCTCGCGGATCTTGACATGGCGTAGTCCTTTCATGCTTCAGGCCTCCTTCTTTTTCGGTACTTCGTTTACCTCGAATTTAACCGTCCTGATCCTATTCTCCTCGGTGTCGATCACCAGTATGCCCTCCAGCTCCGGAAGCAGGAGGTGGAAGACGAGGAGCCGGTCCCGCAAGCCGCTGCCTGTCCAGTCCAGCGGCTGACGCTCGCGCATGAGCTTGACGGCATACATGTCGCCGTCGCGGATCGCCACGTAATCCACATACAGGCGGCTCGCCAGCTCCTGCCCGTCCAGGTCGACGACGAGCGGAACGCGATGCTTGCCCGAGACGACCTCGTATCCGTGCGATTCGAGAAAAAGCACATGCGGGTCGTCCGGGGCCAATATCTCTCCGCGGCCGAGCACGAGCCGCTTCAGTCCCTTGGGCTCATGAAGCCAGTTGTAGAAGGCCCGGTAGGCCCAATACACGATCAACAGCGCCGAGATTACCATCACCAGCCGGTCCAAGCGATCCCTCCCGCTTCATGGTGAGGGTAACATTCGCTTTTCGACGGCGGATTTCCTTCCGGCGGAGCTGGAGAGAAGTCCGAACATTTGTTTGCTGAATTCAGAATAGCAGAACATGCGTTTGCTTGTAAAGAGGGGGACGGAATTATTTGCCGGAATGGAAATGAGCCGAAGCCTCGGTCACGATTCTCTCCAGCAGCTCTCCGTCCGGAACTGCCGCGCCGTCCTCGCGCACCCAATGCGCGAGGAACTCGATGTTGCCCTCGCCCCCGGTGATCGGCGAGAACGTGAGGCCATCAAGCTTGAATCCGGCCGCTGCGGCCTCGCCGCATACGGCCTGCAGCACCTCCAGATGGACGGCCGGATCGCGCACGATGCCGGCTTTTCCGACCTTTTCGCGCCCCGCCTCGAACTGCGGCTTGATGAGGCCGGCGACTTCGCCGCCTTGGGGCAGCAGCGGAGCGAGCGCCGGCAGGATCAGCTTGAGCGAGATGAAGCTGACGTCGATCGAGGCGCAGTCCGGCGCCGGGCCGGACAGATCCTCCGGACGGATGTACCGGAAATTCACCCGCTCCATCACCTTCACATGCGGATGCTGGCGCAGCGACCAGTCGAGCTGGTTGTAGCCGACGTCGATGGCGTACACATAAGCGGCTCCGTGCTGGAGGGCGCAGTCGGTGAAGCCTCCCGTCGAAGCCCCGATGTCGAGCATGACCCGTCCGTCCATCGCGATGCCGAACTCGCGGATCGCCTTCTCCAGCTTCAGCCCGCCTCGGCTGACGTACGGATGGAGGCTTCCCTTGACCTTGATCTCGGAGTCGCGCCTCACCTTCGTTCCGCTTTTGTCTACCGGCTCGTTGTCCACGAGCACGAGGCCGGCCATGAGCGCGGCCTTCGCCTTCTCGCGGCTGGGGTAATAGCCGAGCTCCACGAGCAATAGGTCGATTCGTTCTTTGGTCGTCACTTCCGGTTCGCTCCTTATAACCGTAGAATGGCCTGCAGCCGGATCGCCGCAGGCCATACAAGGGTTCATGAATGCTGGTTGGTGGCGCGCTTGCGCCTCGG
Organism: Paenibacillus sp. FSL W8-1187; assembly: GCF_037965485.1. Taxonomy (NCBI): domain Bacteria; kingdom Bacillati; phylum Bacillota; class Bacilli; order Caryophanales; family Paenibacillaceae; genus Paenibacillus; species Paenibacillus sp. FSL W8-1187. The sequence goes on along the minus strand of NZ_CP150181.1, from coordinate 2,441,702 downwards.
CTGCACGGCCAGCACCTCGGCCGCCAGCCGCTGCGCGGTCAAGCCGCAGGCTTCGCGCTGCTCCTGGATGGAGGCATGCTCGACGAACTCGTCGGGAATGCCGATCAGGCTGACGCGGACCCCCGAGCGGCCCGTCAAGGCGAAATGCTCCTGGACGGCGCTTCCGAGCCCGCCCATGACCGCTCCTTCCTCCATGACGATGAGCGGCAAGCCTTCGTCGGCCAGCTCATCCAGCATCGCTCCGTCGAGCGGCTTGATGAAGCGGGCGTTGACGACACGCAGCGACAGTCCGTCGCGGCGAAGCAGCTCCGCCGCCTGCTCGGCGACCTCGACCATCGGGCCGACCGCCAGGACGGCCGCCGCGTCTCCCGGCCGGACGATTTCCCATGTCCCGATCGGGATCGGCGTCATCGCCGGATCGAGCTCGACGCCCCTGCCGCTGATGCGGGGATAGCGCACAGCGATCGGTCCGTCGTTGTAGTCGACGGCCGTCTGCATCATGTTGCGCAGCTCGTTCTCGTCCTTCGGCATCATCAGGACGATGTTCGGAATATGGCGCAGGTACGGAATGTCGAACACCCCGTGATGCGTCTCTCCGTCCGGTCCGACGAAGCCGGCCCGGTCGATGGCGAAGATGACGTTGGCGTTATGCCGGCAGATGTCGTGGACGACTTGGTCGTACGCCCGCTGCAGGAACGTCGAGTAGACGGCGTAGACCGGCTTCATGCCGTCCATCGCGAGCGCGGCGGACATCGTGGCGGCATGCTGCTCCGCGATGCCGACGTCGATCATGCGGCCGGGGAAGCGCGCGGCGAACTTCATCAGGCCGGAGCCGGCGGGCATCGCCGGCGTGACGGCGACGATGCGCTCGTCGCGCTCGGCCAGCTCGATCAGCGCGTCGCCGAAGACGTCCGTGTACATCGGCGGACCGACCGCCTTCAGCATCTGGCCCGATTCGATCTTGTATGGCGAGGCACCATGCCATTTGAACGAATCGGCCTCCGCCGGCTTGTAGCCTTTCCCCTTGACCGTGACGACATGCACGAGCACCGGCCCTTGCACGTTCGACGCCTGCTGCAGCGTCTCGAGCAGCCCTTCGAGGTCGTGTCCGTCGACCGGTCCGATGTAATGCAGGCCGAACTGCTCGAAAAGGATGCCGCTGACGAGCAGATACTTGAGGCTGTCCTTGAACCGCTCCGCCGTCTTGGCCAGCTTGCCCCCGATCGCCGGCACCTTCTGCAGCAGCGACTGAAGATCCTCCTTGGCCTTTTGGTAATGGCGGTCGGTGCGGATGCGGCCGAGATACTGATGCATCGCGCCGACGTTCGGCGCGATCGACATCTCGTTGTCGTTCAGGACGACGATCATGTCGCGCTTCTCGTGGCCGATATGGTTGAGCGCCTCCAGCGCCATGCCTCCGGTCAGGGCGCCGTCGCCGATGACCGCGACGACCTTGTTGGTCCCGCCTCTGAAGTCGCGCGCCATCGCCATGCCCATGGCGGCCGACAGCGACGTGCTGCTGTGGCCAGCCTCCCAGACGTCATGATCGCTTTCGCTCCGCTTGATGAAGCCGCATAGGCCGCCTTGCTGGCGCAGCGTATCGAAGCGGTCCTTGCGGCCGGTAAGGATCTTGTGCACGTAGGACTGGTGGCCGACGTCAAAGATGAATTTGTCCGTCGGGCTGTCGAACAGGAAGTGCAGCGCCAGCGTCAGCTCCACGACGCCGAGATTCGGCGCCAGATGTCCGCCCGTCACGGAGAGCTTTTGGACCAGGAACTCCCGGATCTCGCTTGCGAGCTGTTCCAGCTCCGGCACGGACAGGCCTTTCAGATCTTCGGGTCCGTTTAGTTTGTCGAGCAGCACGATAGGTTCCTCGCTTTCGTGAGCGGCGGGCGGATCGCCCGCCGTCCCGTCAATACACATTATTCACCATTATACCATACGAAGCGACATGAAACCTCATGCCCGCCTCAGCGGTCGCGATTCATCAGGTAGTCGGCCAGCTCCGCGAGGCGCTCCGGCTTGGGAAGCCTCGCCTCGAGCAGAGCCTGCTTCGCTTCGGCGGTGAACTGTCCGAGCAGCCTGCGGCTCTCGTCCATTCCGACGAGGTAAGGATACGTCACTTTCCCTGCGGCGGTGTCGCTGTTCGTCTTTTTGCCGAGCTTGCTCTCGTCGCCGATCAGGTCGAGGATGTCGTCCTGGATCTGGAACGCGAGGCCGAGCTTGCGGCCGAACTGCTCCAGCCGGGCCAGCTGCTCCGAGCTGGCTCCTCCGAGCCGAGCGCCGGCGGTGACGGAGAAGATGACCAGATCGCTCGTCTTGTGCTCATGGATATATTGGAGCTCGGGCAGCGTCGTCGCGCCTTGCTCGCCCTGCATGTCGGCCGCCTGGCCGCCGACCATGCCGGCCGGGCCGGACAGCCGCGACAGGTCCTCGACGATGTCGAGCACGACGGCCGTGTCCGCGCCGAAGCGGCGCGCCGAGGACGCCATGTGGAACGCATGCGTCAGCAGCCCGTCGCCGGCAAGGATCGCCATCGCTTCACCGAACACCTTATGGTTTGTCGGCTTGCCGCGGCGGTAATCGTCATTGTCCATCGCGGGCAGGTCGTCGTGGATGAGCGAGTACGTGTGGATCATCTCCACCGCGCAAGCGACGCGCAGCGCCGCCTCGCGATCCGCCTCCCCGCCTCGGGCCGCCTCGGCGGCGGCCAGCACGAGCACCGGACGGAGCCGCTTGCCTCCCGCCGACAAGGAGTAGTCCATCGACTCCCGCAGGCGCGGCGGCACGGCCCATGCTTCGGGCAGCGACCGCTTCAGCTCCGCCTCGATGAGGGCCGCATTCGTCGCCAAATAATCTGCCAGCATCGGCTGCGCGCTCATCGGGCTTCTCCCCGATCGTCCGGCAGCGCGTCGAAAGGCTCGGTCGCAAGGCCCGCGCCTCGTTCCAGCAGCGTCTCGATGCGGCGCTCGACCTGCTCCAGCTTGCCGCCGCACAGGCGGGAAAGCTCCATGCCCTCCTGGAACAGCTCGATCGCCGTCTCCAGCGGGACGTCCCCGCTCTCTAGACGACCGACGATGCCTTCCAGCTTTTCCATCGCCTGCTCGAAGCTCAGCGCCTGATCCTGCTTGCTATCGCTCATTCCTGCTCATCCTCCTTGATCGCCCACACATGGCATTCGGCACGTCCGTCCGGCAGCCGCACCTGGATCAGATCGCCTGGCTCCAGATCCTTTACGGAGCGGACCAGCTTATCGTTGCTATCTTCATATACGAGACTGTAGCCGCGCGCCATGACCTTGAGCGGACTGAGCGCGTCGAGCTGCCGCACCGAGGAGAGGATCCGCTGGCGAGCGTCCTTGACGGCGCCTCGCGCCGCTTTGGCGAGCCGCTCGTCCAGCTGCCTCAGGTCCCGCCCGGCAAAAGCGGCGCGGCTGGAAGGCGACTGGCTCTGCAACCTCCGCTCCAGCCGCTCCAGCCGCTGGCCCGAGCGCTCCGGCAGTCGCCGAGCCAGCTCCTCGAGCCGCTGCGTCAGCCGGTCCAGCCGCTGCGCCTGATCCAGCAGATAACGCCTCGGATGGACAAAATAAGGAGAGCGGCGCGCCCTCTGCAGCCGCTGCCTGCGGCTGTCCAGCGTCCGCTCCATCGCGGCATGCAGACGCTGCTCCAGCCGCCGGAGCGATTCGCCGATCTCCCCGATATGGGGAGCCGCGAGCTCGGCGGCGGCCGTCGGCGTCGCCGCCCTCCGGTCAGCCGCGAAGTCAGCGATCGTAAAATCGGTCTCGTGGCCGACAGCCGATATGACCGGAATCGCCGAAGCGGCGATCGCGCGCGCCACCGTCTCCTCGTTGAACGCCCACAGCTCCTCCAGCGAGCCGCCGCCGCGGCCGACGATGAGCACGTCCGCGCGGCCGTGCCGGTTCATCGCCTCGATGCCCTTGACGATCGACGGCGCGGCTCCGGCGCCTTGCACGACGGCGGGATAGACGAGGATCGCCGCGGCCGGATAGCGTCTCTGCAGCGTCGTGATGATGTCGCGCACCGCCGCTCCGGTCGGCGACGTGACGACGCCGACGACCGACGGATGACGGGGCAGCTCCCGCTTGCGCGACTCCGCGAACAGCCCTTCCTCCTCGAGCTTGGCCTTGAGCTGCTCGTAGGCGAGATACAGGCTGCCGAGTCCATCCGGCTGCATGGAGATGCAGTAGAACTGATAGTTTCCGTCCCGTTCGTAGACGGAGATGTTGCCGCGCGCGATGACCTTCGCGCCTTCGCGCGGACGGAACGGCAGCCGCTGGTTGTGGCTGGCGAACATGATGCATTTGAGGCGGCTGTCCTTGTCCTTGATCGTGAAGTACATATGGCCGCTGGAATGATGCGTGAAGTTCGAGATCTCGCCCCGGATCCAGACGTCCCCGAGCAGGCGGTCTCCCTCCAGCTTCATCTTGATGTATCGGGTCAGCTCCTTGACCGAATAGATCCTCGGCGTATCCGTCACGGGCTACACGCCCGCTTTCCGCTTCGCCGCCTTGAGCGTGTTCTGCATCAGCATCGCGATCGTCATCGGGCCGACGCCGCCCGGCACCGGCGTGATCGCGCCGGCGACGTCCAGGCAATCGTCGTAATCGACGTCGCCGGCGAGCTTGCCGGTCTCCAGCCGGTTGACGCCGACGTCGATGACGACCGCTCCCGGCTTGACATAGCGGCGGCCGATCGCTTTGGGCTTGCCGATGGCGACGACGAGGATGTCGGCCTGGGAAGCGATCGCCTCCATATTGTCGGTGCGGGAATGGCAGATGGTGACCGTCGCGTTCTCGCGCAGCAGCAGCATCGCGACCGGCTTGCCGACGATGTTGCTGCGGCCGATGACGACGGCATGCTTGCCGGCGGGATCGACGCCCGCGCGCCGGATCAGCTCGATGATGCCGGCAGGCGTGCAGGGCAGCAGGCTTTCGTCGCCGATGACGAGGTTGCCGGTGCTTTGCGGGCTGAAGCCGTCGACGTCCTTCTCGACGGCGATCGCGTCGATGACCGCCTTTTCATGGATATGCTTCGGCAGCGGCAGCTGCACGAGGATGCCGTGCACCGCTTCGTTCCGGTTCAGATCGGAGACGAGCGCCAGCAGCTGCTCCTCCGTCGTCTCCTCCGGCAGGCGGTGGACTTCGGAGTGGAAGCCCATCTCCTTGCATGTCTTCTCCTTGCTGCCGACGTAGACAGCCGATGCCGGGTCTCCGCCGACGAGCACGACCGCCAGGCCGGGCACGATGCCCCGCTCCTTCAGCCGCGCCGTCTCCAGACGGATCTCCTCCCGAATTTCCTGCGCGATGCGCTTGCCGTCGATCACCTTTGCGCTCATCCCGATCTCTCCCCTCGAATCTAGAGCTTGCGTCAGTTGGCCTTGAGCTTGTCCAGCTCGGCGATGAGGCGGCCGAGCACGCCGTTGACGAACTTGCCCGACTCGTCCGTGCCGAAGCGCTTGGACAGCTCGATCGCCTCGTTCACGACCGCCTTGGGCGGAACGTCGGTGCGGAACACGAGCTCGTAGCATGCCAGACGCAGCACCTGATGGTCCACCTTGGACAGGCGGTCCACCTGCCAGCCGGTCAAATACTGCTGCAGCATCTCGTCGATGGCCGATTTGCGCTCCAGCACGCCGTGCACGAGCTCCTTGGCGAACTCTCCCGTCTCGCCGGCATCCAGCTTCCCGGCTCCGGCCTCGTTCTCCTCCCGCGCCTCGGCGAGCAGCATCGCTACCGCCTCTTCCGCCGACACCTCGTTCATTTCCATTTGGTACAGGCTCTGTACCGCTATCTCACGCGCCAACCTTCGTTTCATAATGCCTCCTGAGCTTAGCTTGATTTAGTCGTAAAAAAAACCTATGATCTCCTCCCTGCTCCGAACAGCCGCGCGAGTCGCGCGGCAGGTCCGAAGTACGGAGGAGACCACAGAATCAGCGATACCGCCCGAAGCGTTGCTCGACCCAAGCGGCGATCCGCCGCCACGGGACGAGCGGCTCGCCGCCGGTATCCTTGCGCTGGCCAGCCGCATAGCCGACCCATAAGATCAGGCCGACGAAGAGCATGTCCCAAAAACCGGATACGAGGAAAACGATCGCCAGAAAAAGCGCCGCGCCGACGCCGACGATCCTGCCGCCGTATCCGTCCCACCAATCTCTCCACATCGCTGCAGGCCTCCTATTCTACGCGGCTCTTGAAGGACGGGGAAGAAATGACGTTGGCGACGAACACCGACACGGCCGCGACGGGAATGCCCGTAATCTCTTCCACGTGGTCCTTGACCGCCCGCTGGATCTCCTCCGTCAGCTGGGGAATCGACGTCTCGCCGTCCACGACCGCGCGTACGGCGATATCAAGTCCCGCCTCGGCGGTAGTGATGCGGGTCTTCAGATCCTTGACGCCGCGCTGGCGGCCGGCCGCCTTCAGCACGAGGCTCTCGACCGTATCCATCGAGATGCGGATATCGCCGAAATCGTTGCGCTGGTCGATCGAGGACGACGCGGCGCCCTTGACCCGGACGGCGACGTAGAACATCCGCAGGCTGAGCAGCAGCAGCAGGACGGCGCCGATCAGCATGGCCAGATGGACCGCGCTGCCGGAGTCGTACCATTCGGCTAAGAACGCGCTTGCATCCTCCCGGTGAATGCCGCCGGCGCTGGCGATGATGACGATGATGGCGATGATGCCGGCCGCAAGGCTGTACAAAAACAAGAGCAATCTGTCCACGATTCGGCTCAAGACGAGTTGACCTCCCATAAAGCGGAATAAACCCCCTTGCGCCGAGCGGCAGCCCAATCACAAGGGGGTGATGGTGTTTGGCTTATTTGACTCGGAGCGCCGCGTCTTCCTCTTCGATGCGCTCGCCGGCCTTGAAGTAGACGTCATGGATATGTACGTTCACTTCGACGACGATCAGCCCGGTCATCATCTCGATCGATTTCTTGACGTTGCGCTGGATTTCGGATGCGATCTCCGGAATCGGGTTGCCGTATTCGACGATGATGGACACGTCGACGGCCGCCTCGCGATGGCCGACCTCGACCTTCACGCCTTTGGAAAGGTTCTTGCGGCCGAGCAGCTCGGCGATGCCGCCGGCCAGCCCTCCGCTCATTCCGGCTACGCCGCCGACCTCGATCGTCGCCAGTCCCGCGATGACCTCGATGACTTCCGGCGCGATCTGGATCGTGCCGATATCCGTCTTTTCGTAGTCTGCTGCCATGATGCTCATCCTTAGGCGCACCTCCGTGTTGAGTAGGTGTCCCCCGATGCACGCCGGGGGCTCATCCGATTTCATATTCCTATACTATAACATTGGGCGAGTTTTATGACAAACGGATCAGCCCGACACGGATTCGTCGCCGTAAGGCTTGTTCACATCATGCTCCTCGAGGAACTTGATGTCGAAGCGGCCGCCCAGGAAAATCGGATGCTCCAGCAGCTTGAGATGGAACGGAATCGTCGTCTTGATGCCCTCGATCGCGAACTCGGACAAAGCGCGCTTCATGCGGTTCACCGCTTCGGCGCGGGTCGGAGCCCATACGATCAGCTTGGCGATCATCGAGTCATAGTGAGGCGAGATCGTATAGCCCGGATAAGCCGAGCTGTCGACGCGGACGCCGATGCCGCCAGGCGGCAGGTAGAAGCCGATCTTGCCGGGCGACGGCATGAAGTTGCGCTCGGAGTCCTCGGCATTGATGCGGCATTCGATCGACACGCCGTCGATCTGCAGCTCCTCCTGGCGGAAGGACAGCGGATTGCCCTCGCAGACCGAGATCATTTCCTTGATGAGGTCGATGCCGGTAATCATCTCCGTCACCGGATGCTCGACCTGGATCCGGGTATTCATCTCCATGAAGTAGAACTGGCCGTCGGGACCGAGCAGGAATTCCAGCGTGCCGGCGCCGCAATACTCGACGGCCAGCGCGGCGCGAACCGCCGCCTCGCCCATCCGCTCGCGCAGCTCGGGGCTGAGCACCGGACAAGGCGCCTCCTCGACCAGCTTCTGGCGGCGGCGCTGCACGGAGCAGTCCCGCTCGAACAGATGCACGGCGTTGCCGTGGCGGTCGGCCATGATCTGGATCTCGACATGCTTCATGCCCGTCAAGTATTTCTCCAGATAGACGCCGGCGTTGCCGAACGCCTTTTGGGCTTCCTGCTGCGCCGTCGTGATCTGCTGCACGAGCGCCTCCTCGTTCTCGGCGATGCGGATGCCCTTGCCTCCGCCTCCGGCCGTCGCCTTGATGATGACCGGATAGCCGATGCCTCGCGCGATGCGCACCGCTTCGTCCAGATCCTCGATGATGCCGTCGGAGCCGGGAATGACCGGCACGCGCGCGTCCTTCATCGTCTGCTTGGCCATCGCCTTGTCGCCCATGCGGCTGATCGCCGACGGGGACGGTCCGATGAAGGTGATGTTGCAGGATTCGCAGATCTCCGCGAAGTCGGCGTTTTCGGCGAGGAAGCCGTAGCCCGGATGGATGGCGTCGCATTCGGTGAGCGTCGCCACGCTCATGATGTTCGTCAGGTTCAGGTAGCTGTCCTTGGACAGCGTCGGCCCGATGCAGTAGGCCTCGTCGGCGAGGCGCACATGCAGCGAGTCCCGGTCCGCCTCGGAATAGACGGCGACGGTCGAGATGCCGAGCTCGCGGCACGCCCGGATGATCCGCACGGCGATTTCGCCGCGGTTGGCGATCAGGATTTTTTGGAATTTCAACGCGCTTGTCTCCTCCTCACGCACCATGCTTATTCGGGACGAACCGTGAACAGCGGCTGGCCGTATTCCACCAGCTGGCCGTTCTGCACGAGCACTTCCACGATCTCGCCGCGGACTTCGGCCTCGAGCTCGTTCATCAGCTTCATCGCCTCGAGAATGCAGACGACGCTCTTCTCCGTCACCTTGCTGCCCGGCGAGACGTACGGAGGGCTGTCCGGCGTGGAGGCGGCATAAAACGTGCCGACCATCGGCGATACGATCTGGTGCAGGTTCTCCTTCGGCGCGGCCGAAGCCGCAGGAGCGGCGGAAGCCGGCGCAGCAGCCGCGACGGAAGCCGCAGGCTCGGCTGCCGGAGCCGTATATGTAGAGATCGCCGGCGCACCTTGCACGAAGACGGTTTCGGCCTTGCCCGGCTTGCGGATCGCAAGCTTCGTTCCTTCGTTCTCGATCTCGAACTCGTGCACGGAAGTCTGGTCGATCAGCTTGATCAGCTCTTTGATTTCATTAAGTTTGAACAATGCGATTCACTCCTTCGACGATTGCAGCTTGAAAGGCGTACTCACTCATGCCCAAGCGCGGCCATGGCCAGGGGCCTTGCAGCGCATCCGGGGCCATGACGTAGTGTATTATAGCACATGGCCCCTCCGAGGACGAGTCATTCTGCCAAACTCGGGAACGAACCTCCTCTTCGGGACGCCGCCCGGCCTGCGAGCAGCCGAAAAGGGGCTTTCCGGATCGCCCGGAAAGCCCCTCGTTTGCCGCCTACGGCAGGTACTGCACGAGCACGTCGCCCGCGTTCACGTCGAGCGCCGCGCTGACCGTAGAGATGATCGCGGCCGCCTGGCTGCGCTCCAGCTTCTGGCTTTGGACGACGACCTTGACCGCATCGCCGTTCTCGTCGATGACGACGTTCTTGAACTCCTTCTCCAGCTGGCCGCGCAGCTCCGTCAGCTTGCTCTGGCGCTCCTCGAAGCCCTCCAGCTCCGTGACGGCCTTGGCGGACGTCTCGCTGTCGCTCTTGACGTCGGAAATCTTCTGCATGATCTTGTCGTATTCCGCGTTGACCCGCTCCTGCGAGCGGAGGCCGAGTTCCGTGAACTGGCTGGAGGAGCCGCTCGACTCATACTGCTGCAGCACCGCCTGATCCTCCGGCGACAGCCCGCCGTCCGCAGCGGTCTCCTTGTCTGCGCCCGCCGCGTCCTTGCCTGGCTCTGCCGACTCCGCCGACTCCGCCGTCTCCGCCGCTTCCGCGGCCGCTTCAGCGTCCAGCGCGCCGTCGCCCGTCACCTGCTGCACTTCGATGCCGTCCGTCTGCGACACCTCGGCCGCTCCCGCCTGCGTCTGGGCCGTATCGGCCAAGCCTTTCGTACCCGCATCCTCCGTGAACAGATAATAAGCGGACAGCACGACCATCAGGCTAAGCATCGACACCAGCCAGATCGTTTGACGTTTGGAATTCATCGTTCATATCCCTCCTTGGATTGGTTTACCGCTTTTCCCGCTCGCTTGCGCTTGCCGCCGCCCCGCTTCAGCCCGTCTTGCGAGGCACGATCGAGATCGCCGAGAGCGGCACGTCCATGCCGCGCTCGACCGCCTCAGCGATGATCCTCCTGACGGTGGCGTTCTCCGCCCCGTTCGCGACGACCAGCACCCCCCGGACCTTCGGCTTGACGATCTTGGTAACGACCGGCTTCTGCTCGCCGGACACCTCGTACATGACGATCTTGCCGCTGCTCGTCATCTGCGTCACATGACGCTTTCCGCCTGACTTGTCGGTCTCGTCCGTCACCTGCTGCGACGTATTGTCGTCCTTGCCCCAGACGTTCTCCTCGGTGGAGTCGACCGTGACCAGCACGTCGACCTCGCCGACGCCGACGATCTTCTCCAAAATATCCTTGAGCCGCGCTTCCAGCGGCGCCTCGATGCCGCCGAAGTCCGTGCCCGGCGACTGCACGCGGCCGCCGAGCGCCGCCTGATCCTCCGCTGCCGGCGGCGGGGCCGCGTCGCCGCTCGGCAGCGTGCCGACATCCCGGAAGTTCAGGACGTTGCCGGCCAGAATGAGCAGCACGCCGATCCCCCCGAGCACGAGCAGCCAGCGCAGCGACTTGATGCGGCTCGGCCCTTCGGCTCCTCCGGCAGCCGCCTGCCGCAGCTTTTCCCACCAATTGGCCAAAAGGCCTCCCCTCCCTTCAGCTGCCGTCCGCCGGCTCCAGCTCTACGCTCACCTGCGCCGCTCCGATCGGCCAGGACCCGCTCACGATCTGGCGGATCCGGCTCGCCAGCCGCGCGTCCGCCTTTCTCGGCGAGGCCTCCCCCATGCCGGCCATCGCCTCACGCGCCTCCGGCTCCGACAAGCGCACCTCGACCGGCTCGACCGGCTTCACCGGCTCGATCGAAGCTTCTCCGGCGGAGGCATCGTCTGCCGCGGCCGCTTCTGCCGGCAGGACCTCGCCGCTCGGCGCAGCCGCCAGCAGCACGTTCACGCTGCGGATCTCCCCGCCGCCTTGCCCGTCCCAGGAGACTGCGGCCGCGACTTCCTTGACCGCCGCCCCCGTCTCCCGCTCGACCGCTTCCCGAATGCCCATCTCAAGCTGGGTCCGGGCCAAAGCGACCGCCTGCTCGCCGGAGCGGCCGGCTGCGATCTCGGCTTGCCGCAGAATCTCGTCCAGCGAAGGCATCTTCACCTGGGAGCGCTCCAGCTCGCGGTTCCATTCGCGGTAGCCGGTCTCGAGCCGGGTCTGGAAATCGCCCTGCACGAGGCGCAGCAGCGGCGTCAGGATGACGAGCAGCACAATCAGGCCGGTGACGAGCCGCGCATAGCGCTGCATCCGCTGGTTCGGCAGCAGCAGGTCGACGAGGGCAGCCAGCAGGACGACTGCGACGACGTCTTTCAGCCAGGAGCTCAGCCAGTCCAGCATGCCGCTCCTCCTCCTCTCCTCTCGCCGCGGTTCCGCCTCATCGCATCATGATCGCGGCGTTGCCGGCGGTGAGCAGGATCGTGACCGCGAGGAAGAACATCAGGCTCACCGCCGCCAGCGCGCCGAACACATAGAGCATCGTCTTGCCGATCGTGCTCAGGCAGGTCGTGATCGGGCTCGCTCCGAGCGGCTGGAGCACCGCTCCGCAGGCGTTGTAGATGACGGCGAGCACGAGGATCTTGATCGCCGGGAAGGCGCTGATGAACAGCAGGATGATGACGCCTGCGAGCCCGACCGCGTTTTTCGCCAGCATCGACGCCGAGATGACCGTGTCGGCCGCGTCGGAGAACGTCTTGCCGACGACCGGGACGAAGCTGCCGCTGATGAACTTCGCCGTCCGCAGCGTCACTCCGTCGGTCATCGAGCCGGTCGCCCCCTGGATCGAGACGACGCCGAGAAAGACGGTCAGCATGACCCCAAGCAGCCCCGCTCCGATCGTGCGCAGCATGTTCGCCAGCTGCGTCACCTTGAAGCGGTCCGACATCGCGCTGGCGATGTGGAGGACGGCCGAGAAGAACAGGAGCGGAAAGACGACCGTGTAGATGAGCGTGCCGACCAGATGGACCATGAAGATGATGACCGGATGCAGCAGCGTCACGGTGGCGATGCCTCCGGAGCTGGCGATCAGCGTCATGAGCAGCGGCACCATCGCCATCATGAACTGGATCATCGTCTCGATCGCGTCCTTGGCGTAGCCGATGGCGACGTGGAAGCTGTTCACCGCCAGCACGATCAGCACCATGTAGGCGACCGCGTAGGCGACCTGGCTGACCGTCTGCCGCTCGAACGCCGACTGCAGCGTCTGCAGGATCGAGCTGAACACCGCGAGCAGCACGATCGAGACGAGCAGCTTGCCGTTGTAGAGCACCTCATGCGTCAGCATCGCAAGCAGGCCCTTGAGCACGTCCGACGCCTTCAGCCCTTGTCCGCCCGGCGCGACCATCTCGAGGAAGCTCGGCATCGTGCCTTCCGGAAAATAGCCTCCGTACTGCCGGACGAGATCGTCCCAGTACGACTCGACCGCATCGGTGCCGTAGCTCTGCGCCTGCTCGCGCGCCAGCTCTTCCGTGATGCCGGCCGCCGTTCGGCTGCCGTCTCCGCCGTCCGGCGGCTGCGCCGAAGCGGCGGGCGCGAGGCCGAGACCCCATGCGGCGAGCAGCAGCCACAGCAGCGCCAGCTTGAACCGCATCCTTTCACCCCCCGGCCGGCAGCAGGCCGACGACCGTCTCGACGATGACGTTGATGATCGGCACCGCGAGCACGAGAATCAGCACCTTGCCGGCGAACTCGACCTTGGACGCCACGCCTTCCGCTCCGGCATCCCGGATGATCTGGGCGGCGAACTCCGCGATATAGGCGATGCCGATCATCTTCAGGATCGTCTTGAGGTAGACCGAAGGGATGCCCGAGCGCTCTGCCAGCTGCTGCATCGTGCCGATGACCGCCTCGATGCGGCCGATCATGAGCAGGAAGATGAAGATGCCGGCGAACATCGCAAGCAGGAACGCGAAGAGCGGCTTCTGCTCCTTGAGGACGAGCACCAGGATCGCGGCGAGCAGCCCGATGCCTGCAATCTGTACCATTTCCATAAGCGTCTCCCGTCCCGCCGCCGCTACTGGAACAGGAAGATCGTCTTGATCTCCTGGAACAGGTCGTTCAGCATGCGCACGACCATGAAGAGCACGACGACGAATCCGATCAGCGTTACCCAGTGCGCCATGTCTTCCTTGCCCATCTGCTTCAGCACCGTGTGGATCATGGCTACGATGATGCCGATGCCGGCGATCTGGAAGATGGCGCTTATATCCATTGTCATGTCATCGGCACCCCTAAACGATCAGTATGACGACCAGCGCGGCAAGGAGGATGCCGAGCGCGCGGGACAGCTTCTCGTACCGCGCCTGGTCGTCCCGGGCGCCGCTTTCCTCGGCGAGCAGCTGCTGCTGCGCCAGCTTCAGATGCTTGAGCTGGTCCTCCCGATCGCTCATGCCGAGGATCGAGCCGAGCCGGCGGAGCGAGGCGAGCTCAGGCGCCTTCAGCGCCGTTCTCGGCCCGTAGGCTTGGATCGAGGCTTCCCAGCCGGCTTGGAAATCGGCGCTGCGGCCGCTCTCGATCGCATCGGCCGGAGACAGCAGCATCGAGGCGAGCGGCTCGCTCGTCTGCGACGCGACTCGGCGCAGCGCCTCGGGCAGCGGCGTGTAGCCGTAGCCGATCTCCGTCTCGAGCCGCTGCAGCCCGTGCGCCAGCTCGCGCAGCTGCTTCGGACGGCGGGCGAAGCGCGCCGCCTGCATGAACCCGATGAGCGTGCCGGCGATCAGCACCAGCACCGCGCCCGCCGCCTTAATCACCGCTCCGCCCTCCTTTGCCCGTCGCTGTCGGCTCCCGGGCCGTCGGCGCTCCCCGCAGCAGCGGTCCGGCAAGCACGGCCGCTGCGCCAGAATCCGAGGCCGTTCCCGCTGCCGGCAAGCGATGCGTCCGCATGCGGAACCCGGTCCGATCTCGGCTCAGCGCGACGACGCGGGCGAACGCTCCTTCGTCCAGCAGCTCGCGCAGGATCGGCCGGCCTCTCGCCTCTTCCAGACTCGAGGCGTGGGCGGTGGCGAGCACCGCTACGCCGGCATGCGCCGCTTCCCGCAGCGCCGCCGCGTCTTCCGGGCGGCCGATCTCGTCCGCGGCGATGATCTCCGGCGACATCGAGCGGAGCATCATCATCATGCCTTGAGCTTTCGGACAGGCGTCCATCACGTCGGTGCGCGGACCGACGTCGAAGGAAGGAATGCCCCGCACTGAGGCCGCGATCTCGGAGCGCTCGTCCACGACGGCGACCCTTCTCCCCGGCCAGCCCGCCAGGCTCGCGCCCGGCCAGCTGCCGGCGCTCGCCATCCGCACGAGATCGCGCAGCAGCGTCGTTTTGCCCGTGCGCGGCGGCCCGATCAGCAGCGTCGAGTGCAGCGAGCGGCGCGCGGCGTCGACGAGGCTTTCCGCCAGCGGCTCGGCTGATCCGACCGTCTCGCGGGCGATCCGCAGGTTGAACGCGCCGATGTCGCGGATCGCTTTCACTTCGCCGCCCTCCAGCACCGTCCGGCCGGCCAGCCCGACCCGATGGCCGCCGGCAACCGTAATGTAGCCCTTGCGAAGCTCCTCCTCCATCGCATAGAGAGAGTGGTTGGTCAGCTGGCCGAGCAGCTTGCGGCAGCAGGCCGCGTCGGGCCGGAACGCCTCCAGCGGAACGTCCGTCCAGCCGCCGCCGCGTCCAAGAAAGCCGGAGCGGCCGCCGGCGACAAGCTCGAGCGGCCTGTCCTCGCGGATCCGCACTTCTTCCAGCTGGTCCAGCACCGCCTCGGGCAGCGTTCCGATGCGCTCCTTCAGCTCCGGCGGCAGCAGATGTCCGATGGCTGTCAGCATATCCTTTCACCTCCCCTGGATTCGTCCGGGTCCAAGCCGGGCTTGGCTCTTTCCGCATGATTAAATGTATGCCCGCCTGTCCGCAATATGCCTTCGAATCTAGCGGCGGCTCTATTTTTTGAGCACGCCGATCAGTAGGCAGGCGACGCCTGTCCCGATCCACAGCATCCGCGACGGCGACAGCTTGTCGGACAGGCCGATGAGGCCGATCGCCGTCGTCGTCAGCAGCACGATCGGACCGACGAGCGCCAGCGCGGAGTTGACCGCGAGCGCCTTGTCCACCTGGTTGAGGCGCAGCATGAGCAGCGCCGCCATGATCTCGATCGAGCCCGAGACGAGGCGCAAGGATGCCATCGCGGCGACAGCTTTGTTCAACATGAGTCCGTTCCCCCTTTCGACCCGCTATATTGATGTAACGGCTTGGTCCAGTCTATGAGCCGGATGGCGGAATTATGGCCCGTCCTTCGGCGATCGGAGGGGCTGGATGGTGGGCAAGGAAAAGGCTGGCGAAGGAGGCAAGGCGCGCGGAACAACGCGAGGCGGCGGGGGGAAGAGAGACTGGCGCGGCGGGCAGGTTTGGCGTAGCGGGACAATCTTAGCGGAAGCGCGTGCTAAGCGAGGGTGTGGCGGCGGGACAACGACGATGTTTCCAAGCTTCTGATCCGTCGTTGCTCATTTGAGAAGGGGAAACAGGCTTCTAAGCGCCTGACCCGTCGTTAGGGCCGGTCAGGTTCTCCGAACAAAAAAAGTCCAGCCCCTCTCGGAGAGGGCTGGACTAATTTCAATTAATCGATGCGAATAATTCCATAGACAAAAGCGGCTCCGCCGCTCTGGCGGCGGACCTGCGGCCCGCTAAGCAAGACGCTCCGCCGCCTTAGCGGCGTTCCGAAGGTCCGCCGACGAACACCTGCTCCGCCGTGTCGAGGCCATACGTCGTGTGCAGGGCGCGCACGACGTCCTGCAGCGGCTCGGCCGCGATGACGCAGGAGGTCTTGATTTCCGACGTGCTGACCATCTTGATGCTGACGCCGAGATCGGAGATGGCGCGGAACATGCGGGCCGCGACGCCCGGGTTGCTGACCATGCCCGCTCCGACAATCGAAACCTTGACGAGACCCGTCTCGGAGGTCGTCTCGCGGTAAGGAACTTCCGAGCGGATGCCGGCGATGATCGACACCGCCTGCTCGGCGTCGCCGCCGGCTACGGTGAAGCTGAAGTCGGCCTTGCCGTCCTGCACGCCGCTCTGCACGATCATGTCGACGTCGATGCCGCCGTCCGCCAGCGCGCCGAAGACGCCGGCGAGCACGCCCGGCACGTCCTCGACGCCCAGAATGCTGATGCGGGCGACATCCTTGTCGAATGCGATTCCGCGTACTACGATTCCTTGTTCCATGACCGCTTCCTCCTTGACCGTCGTTCCTTCGTTGTGCGTGAAGCTGGAGCGAACGACCAGCTTGACGTTGTTGTGCTTGGCGTACTCCACCGCGCGCGGATGAAGCACGGCTGCGCCTAGATGCGCCAGCTCCAGCATCTCGTCGTACGAGATTTCCGGCAGCTTGCGCGCGTTCTTTACGACGCGCGGATCGGTCGAGTAGATGCCGTCCACGTCAGTGAAGATCTCGCACACATCCGCCTCGATCGCCGCCGCGAGCGCGACCGCCGTCGTGTCGGATCCGCCTCGTCCAAGCGTCGTGATCTCGCCTTGCTCCGTCATCCCTTGGAAGCCAGCGACGATCACAATGCCGCCTTCCTCCAGCGCCGCATGGATGCGGTCGGGCTGGATGTCCGTGATGCGCGCCTTGCCGTGCAGCGGCTCCGTGCGGATGCCCGCCTGCCAGCCCGTCATCGATACGGCCTTGCGGCCCATCGCATGTATCGTCATCGACAGCAGAGCGACCGAAATCTGCTCTCCCGTCGTCAGCAGCATGTCCATCTCCCGTGCCGGCGGATTCGGATTCAGCCGTTTGGACTGGTCGATCAGATCGTCCGTCGTATCTCCCATCGCCGATACGACCACGACGACCTTATGGCCCGCATCCCTGTTCTCCACGATCCGTTGTGCTACTCGCTGCATGCGTTCCGTCGTGCCGACCGAACTGCCGCCGAACTTCATTACGATCAACGACACCGCTGTCTCACTCCCCACCTATAGCTGTTGCAATCAAGTATCGATTATAGCACACTCCCGCATTACAGAGTAGATGTTTCAAATGATGCTCCCCTGCGGGGAGCGACCGAGTACAGCAGCTCGTTCGCGGACTTGGGGATGTTTCAACCCACGCTCCCCTGCGGGGAGCGACGATCCCGGCCCCAGGATCTCCTCACGCAGCTGCTCCGCGTTTCAATCCACGCTCCCCCACGGGGAGCGACGGTTGATCTTGTCGCAGGAGCCAAGGTCGCTCTTGTTTCAATCCACGCTCCCCCACGGGGAGCGACGGACAAGCCATGAAACGACTGACGATAACCCAGCGTTTCAATCCACGCTCCCCCACGGGGAGCGACAATGTGGAGAAAAATGCAAAACGACGCCTCGGCCGTTTCAATCCACGCTCCCCCACGGGGAGCAACGCTATCAATGATTTCCAAGCTGTTCAGTACGTCGAGTTTCAATCCACGCTCCCCCACGGGGAGCGACAGGGAGTACAGGTTCAGAGGACTCACCAACGCAGGTTTCAATCCACGCTCCCCCACGGGGAGCGACTTCGGGAAGCGCAAGCCGGGACGGGGCGCCCAATGGGTTTCAATCCACGCTCCCCCACGGAGAGCGACTAGATGGCATGACGGACGAGAGAGGGGGGACGCGTTTCAATCCACGCTCCCCCACGGGGAGCGACGCTGGTCCACGGCTACGTCCGCAAGCTGGTCGATCAGTTTCAATCCACGCTCCCCCACGGGGAGCGACAACAGCATAACAGCGACCGGTTTTTATCGGTTGCAAGTTTCAATCCACGCTCCCCCACGGGGAGCGACCGTGACGAGGTTCAGCAGCATCATCGATGTTTGGTTTCAATCCACGCTCCCCCACGGGGAGCGACTCCATAGGCGTTTTTCAGCAGGCTTCCCCAGGTAGTTTCAATCCACGCTCCCCCACGGGGAGCGACCCACCCTTCGGCGGGGCAGGTAGGGCTAGTTCAGTTTCAATCCACGCTCCCCCACGGGGAGCGACACGATCGCCGCTGATGTGGCAAAGAGCGCCGGCCTGTTTCAATCCACGCTCCCCCACGGGGAGCGACAGCGAATAACAGCGCTTTCAGCGCTGAAAAGTCATTCCAGCAACTGTTGCTACTATAAAACAAGCATAAGTTTAGACTTGACAAAAATCAAGACTGCGATTTTTCGATCAAATTCGACAATTTTCGAGGTGCGAATCTTCTAGAGAATTCATGGGAGCTTGGCATTCGCACCGGTTGCTGCAGGCTCCCGCTCGAGCCGCCAAAATAACAAAAAAGCCGTCCGGAAAGCCGGACGGCCTCAAAAAAATTTCCGCAGCCGATCTCCGCCAAAGCGGAGCGGAACGGTCGGAAAAATCGTTTAGGCGCGGGAGATGTAGCGGCCTTCGCGCGTATCGATCAGCAGCAGGTCGCCTTCGTTGATGAACAGAGGCACCTGGACGGTGTAGCCGGTCTCGAGCGTCGCGTTTTTCGTCGCGCCTTGAGCCGTGTTGCCTTTGACGCCCGGCTCGGTCTCGGCGACCTTGAGCTCGACGCTGTTCGGCATCGTGATGCCGATGATCTCGCCCTTGTAGCTGGCGATGTTGACGTTCATGTTTTCTTTGAGGAAGTTGATCTCCCACTCCAGCTGCTTCTTGTCGAGGTTGAACTGGTCGAAGGACTCGTTGTCCATGAACGTATATTCGGAGCCGCTGTTGTACAGGTACTGCACTTCGCGGTTCTCGACATGGGCGCGGCCGAGCGTCTCGCCGGCGCGGAACGTCTTCTCCACGATGTTGCCGTTGCGCAGGTTCTTCAGCTTGGAGCGGACGAACGCCGCGCCTTTGCCCGGCTTGACGTGCTGGAACTCGATGACGGTGAAGATGTCGGTATCTACTTCGATCGTAAGGCCGGTCTTGAAATCATTCACTGAAATCACGGGTGATTCCTCCTAAGATGGGTTTTAAAGCGTGATGAGCTGCTTGGTCGACGAGGTCAGGATGCGGATGCCGTCATCTGTCAGGACGATGTCGTCCTCGATCCGCACGCCCCCGAAGCCCGGAATGTAGATGCCCGGCTCGACGGTGACGACCATGCCCGGCACGAGCACGATGTCGCTGCGGACGGACAAGGACGGCTGCTCATGCACTTCCATGCCGAGGCCGTGGCCAAGGCTGTGCCCGAACCGGTCTCCGTAACCGTGCTTGGCGATGACGTCGCGCGCCAGCGCGTCCGCCTGCTTGCCGGTCATGCCGGGACGGATATGCTCCAGCGCATGCAGCTGCGCCTCGAGCACGATGTCGTAGATCTCGCGGTGCTTGTCCGACACCTGGCCGACGGCGACCGTACGGGTGATGTCGGAGCAATAGCCGCGGTAGAGCGCGCCGAAGTCCAGCTTGACAAACTCGTTGCTGCCGATGACGCGGTCGCTCGCCACGCCATGAGGCAGCGCCGAACGCTCGCCCGAGGCGACGATCGTATCGAAGCAGGACGAGGCCGCGCCGCCGGAGCGCAGGAACACCTCGAGCTCAAGCGCGATGTCGGACTCCTTCATGCCGGGCTTGATCAGACCTTGGATGTAGGAAAAAGCGCGATCGGCGAGGTCGGCGGCTTCCTGCATGACCGCCAGCTCCGCCTCGTCCTTGATCATCCGCAGCTCCTCGACGAGGCCGGGAACGGGTACGAGCTCGACGCCCTGCAGCGTCTTGCTCCATTTGGCGAACTGGGCGTACGTCGTATGGTTCTCCTCGAAGCCGAGCTTCGACAAGCCGGCCCCGCGCAGCAGGTCGCCGATCGAAGCGATCGGATCCGGACCGTGCTCGACGATGTCGAAGCCGTGGACCTGCTCCGCCGCCTGCTCCGTGTAACGGAAATCGGTCAGGAACCAGGCCCGGTCCGCGGCGACGAGCACCCAGCCGGCCGATCCCGTGAATCCGCTTATGTATTGCCGATTGTATGCGCTGCCGATGAGAAGCGCCTCCAACCCTTGACTTGCCAGCTTCTCGCGAAGCTTGTCCAGCCGTTGCGCCATGTGCCGGCCACCTCCTTCAAGCTATTGATCGCTCTTCTTGCCTACTGTCCTCCGGCCTTCAGATGGTCGAGCAGCGCCGTCAGACCGAGCGAGTAGCTCGCCGGTCCAAAGCCGGCGATCTGTCCGATCGCGGCCGCGGCCGTCACCGAGACATGCCGGAACGCTTCCCGCTTGTGGATGTTCGACAGATGGACCTCCACCGCCGGCACCGACACCGAGCCCAGCGCGTCCCGCAGCGCGTAGCTGTAATGGGTGAGCGCTCCGGGATTGAGGAGGATGCCGTCGGCCGATCCATGGGCGGCATGGATCAGGTCGATCAGCTCGCCCTCATGATTGGACTGGCGGAACTCCAGCTCCGCGCCTGCGGTCTCGGCGATACCGCGGAGCATCGCTTCGATGTCCTGGAGGGTTGCCGAGCCATAGATGCCCGGCTCCCGAACGCCAAGCATATTGAGGTTCGGACCATTCAATACGAGAATACGGATCATTCCGCGCCTCCCATGCCCAGACGTTGAAAAAAAGGCTACTTGCCATTCTACCACAACCGGGCAGCGGTTGAGAAGGGCCTCACGGCTCCTTGCGAGGCTCGCGGGAGGCTTCGTCGTTGAATTCAAATGCGATCGAATAGCCGATGAACATGCCCCAGACGATGAACAGGCTGATCTCCGTGAAGATGGAATTCCAGCCGATCCGGGTGACCGGCTCCATCATGCCGAGCAACGGGCCGAACGCGAGGAAGAGCAGCGTCCACCAGAGCAGTCCGTAGAAAAACCCCGCCCACGGCCCCCGGAAGCGCCCGAGCAGCAGCTTGTACAAATAAGCCGCGACGATCGAGAACACGATGAACGCCGCGATGCCCGTCCCATGTCCCCAGCCGGTGACGAGGAACGAGCGGCGGAAGAACGGATCGGCCAAAAAGGCCGGCAGCACGGAGGTGAACTTGAAGGTATAAAGCAGCCAGCGGATCGTCCCCCAGAACAGGCCGGCCCAAAACCCGAGCGAAGCGCAGTACGACCATGGGTTCGTGACGCGGCGGGAGCGGCGGGAGCGGCGCGATGCCGACGAGGCCTCGCGGGAAGCGGCGGATGCGCTCATGTCGATAATTCCTCCTTGTTAGACCGTTGTCGCAGGTAGTATGCGCCAATGCCGCCAGGATTACCGCGGCCGCCGAGGCGATCGCACGCTGGCAATGGCTGGTGCCATCAAGTACAATAGAAGCATGCCAAGCAGGCGGCCTTCGCGGCCGTCCGAGACCTAGAGGAAGGTGAGCTTCGTTGCCAGAACCAACTACATCCATCTACGGCGGACAAGCGGTGATCGAGGGCGTCATGTTCGGCGGACGCAACGTCAACGTCACCGCCGTCCGGCGCAAGAATGACGAGATCGCCTACTATGAAGTGCCCGCCAGCCGCAAGAAGCCGTGGTATCAGCCGCTCAAGAAAGTGCCGTTCGTGCGCGGCGTCATCGGCATCCTCGAGTCAAGCGCGAGAGGCTCGCAGCATCTGAACTTCTCGATGGAAGCCTATGCCGAGGACAACGAGGAAAAGGACGAGGCGTCCGCTGCCGATTCCTCCAAGCCCAAGCCGGAAAAGAAGGAAGGCTGGAGCCTCGCCATGGTGTTCGGCGTCGCCGTCGCCGGCGTCATCAGCTTCATCCTCGGCAAGGTCGTGTTCACTGCCGTGCCGGCGATCGTCGAGGACCTGCTTTTTCAAGGCCGGTTCGGGAACATCGTCATCCACAACCTGCTCGAGGGCGCGATCAAGATCCTGTTCCTGCTCGCTTATCTGTACTTGCTCTCGCTCACGCCGATGATCAAGCGGCTGTTCCAATACCATGGCGCCGAGCATAAGGTCATCACCGCCTACGAGCACGGAGACGAGCTCACCGTCGAGAACGTGCAGCGCCGCACGCGTCTCCATTACCGCTGCGGCAGCAGCTTCATCATTTTCTCGGTGCTCGTCGGCGTCATCGTCTATTCTTTCTTCACTTGGGATACGCTATGGGAGCGGGTCTACATCCGGCTGCTGCTGCTCCCGGTCGTGCTCGGCGTCTCCTACGAGGTGCTGCGCTTCACCAACTCGCTGCGCGAGGTGCCGGTGCTCCGCTTCCTCGGCTATCCGGGCCTCTGGCTGCAGCTGCTGACGACCAAGGAGCCGACCGACGACCAGGTGGCGGTCTCCATCGCTTCGTTCAAGCGGATGCGCGAGCTTGAGCAGCAGGTCAACGAGCCCCAGCCGGCCGGCGCAGCCGTATAATATCCACCCTATCGCGAAAGGCGGAATGAACGTGAAGCGTAGAACGGCGACGATCTGGATGGCCGTGCTGGCTTTCCTAGCCCTCATCGGCCTGGTTCAAATGGTGTTGAGCCGCAACTTTACCGCCCTGCTGCCGCTTGTCGTGCTGGCGCTGATCTTCGGCCTGTACCGGCTGAGCCCAGCCGGGCGGGCGAGCCGCGCCGCGCGGCCCCGCGTCAAGCCAGGCCGCGCGGCCGCTGCTTCTTCCGCCGGCAAGCCTCGCCAGGCTGCCGCGGCCAAGCCGCGTTCGCGCAAGGCTTCCCCGTTCCGCGTCATCGAAGGCGGCAAGGACGAGGACGGCATGCCCAAATATCACTGATGCCGAATGGCACGGGAAACAAAAAAGAAGCGCCCCAGTCGGGGCGCTTCTTTTTTTGGCAAGGAAGCGGCGGCTGTCCCGTGCAAACAGGAGGAAGCGCCTGCCGGGTAGGCGCTTCCTCCCGCTCTCCGGCTCCACAGCCGCGCTCAGCTATCCGCTTCAAGCTCGCCGCGCAGTCCGCGGAGCGATTCGAGCCGCTCGCTGTCGCGGCGGAAATATTCGACGAGCGTCTCGATGCAGGTGATCGAATCCCAGCTCAGATGATGCTCGATCCCTTCGACGTCGCGATAGATGTTCTCCTCCTGCACGCCGATCAGCTCCAGGAACTCCTCGAGCAGATGATGGCGCTCGACAAGGCGCTTGCCCATTTTTTTGCCTTTGCTGGTCAAAACGAGTCCCCGATACTTCTCATAAATGAGGTATTGGTCTTTGTCCAGCTTCTGGATCATCTTGGTGACGGACGAGGGATGGACCTCCAGCCCCTCCGCGATGTCGGAGACGCGGGCGTATCCTTTCTCCTCGATCAGCTTGTAGATCCGTTCCAAATAATCCTCCATGCTCGGTGTAGGCATGCGACCCCTCCTAACCGGCCGTACACCTGCGCAGGGTGACTGCCATGCTCCTTAGTATCATACAACGTAAAGAATCGCCCTCGCAACTTGCCCCTCTCCTGAATGTACCGGATTGCCGGCGCTCCGCAGCGGTCAAAATAAGCTTGTTTTCCGTTCTCCCATCCCGATCGAGCAAGGAGGCCGCCGACCTTGAGCACCACGATGGAAAGACCCCCCGCCAGGCTCGAATCGTTCGTGCCGGAGCTGGTCTATTTTGAGCCGGATGCGCTGAGCTATCCGAAGGGCAAGCGGATCCACGAATGGGCGGTCCAGCAAGGACTGCCCGTCCGCATGACGACCTCGCACAACCGGATCACCGATCTGCCCGGCGAGTCGGAGCTGGAGAAATACCGGATCGCCAAGCGCACGCTTGTCGTCGGCCTGCGCAAGACGCTGAAGTTCGATACGTCGAAGCCGTCCGCTGAATATGCCATTCCGATCGCCACCGGCTGCATGGCCCATTGCCATTACTGCTACCTGCAGACGACGCTCGGCGCCAAGCCGTATGTGCGCGTCTACGTCAATACCGAGGAGATCATGGACGCGGCGCGCGGCTATATCGCGGAGCGGGCGCCGCAGATCACCCGTTTCGAGGCGGCCTGCACGTCCGATCCGGTCGGACTCGAGCCGATCAGCGGCTCGCTCGCCGAGCTGATCGAGTTCATGGCGGACCAGGAGCTCGGGCGGCTGCGGTTCGTCACCAAGTTCCACCATGTCGACTCTCTGCTCGGACTGCGGCATAACGGCCATACGCGCATCCGCTTCAGCGTCAACGCCCGCTATGTCATCAAGAACTTCGAGCCGGCGACCTCCAGCTTCGAGCAGCGGATCGAAGCAGCCGGGAAGGTCGCCCGCGCCGGCTATCCGATCGGCTTCCTGATCGCGCCGATCATCTGGCATGACGGCTGGGAGGAAGGCTATGCCGAGCTGCTGGACAGGCTCGCCAAGGCGCTGCCGTCTGGAGTGCCCGATCTGACGTTCGAGCTGATTCAGCACCGCTTTACGAAAACGGCAAAAAATACGATTGAAAAGCGCTACCCGAAGACGAAGCTTGAGATGGACATCGAAAAGCGCAAGTACAAATGGGGCCGCTGGGGACAGGGCAAGTATGTTTATCCCGATGAACAAGCAGATGCGCTCCGGATGTTCATCTCGGAGCGCATCTTTGACCGCTTCCCCCAGGCGACGATCGATTACTTCACCTGAGACAGCGATGTTCTAGAACTTGAGCCAGTCCGGCGTGATGCTGTTCAGATAGACCGTAATGATGTACATGCGGTCGGTGAACAGCAGCACCCCCATGACGAGCATCAGCCCGCCGCCGAGCTTCATTAGCAGCGACGAATACTTGAGGATCCAGCGGGCGGAGCCGATGAAGAACGCCAGCAGGAAAAACGGAATGGCGAAGCCGAGCGCGTAGGCGGTCGTCAGGCTGAACCAGGTGCCGGGATCCGACGCGGCGAGCGCCAGGATGCCCGCCAGGATCGGTCCGATGCAGGGCGACCAGCCCGCCGAGAAGCCGATGCCGAAGATGAAGGAGCCGAGGTAGCCCGAGCCTCTTTTGACCGGCAGCTTGAAATCGCGCATGAGCGCCCTCGGCTGGAACAAGCCAAGCAGGAACAGGCCCATCAGCATGATGAGGATCGCCGACAGCATCCGGATCAGGTCCTGATAGTCGGAGAACAGCTCCGCGAACTTGTTCGTGCTGTAGCCGAGCGTGTAATAGACGACCGAGAAGCCGAGGATGAAGAACAGCGTGTGGCTCATTGTCCGCCGCCGCACTTCCGCTCCCGGCTTTTCGCTTTTCAGATCGGCGACCGAGATGCCCGTAATATAGGAAAGATACGAAGGATAGAGCGGCAGGCAGCACGGCGAGATGAACGATGCGATCCCGCCGATGAACGCCAGGCCGATATTGATGCTGGACATGGCTGGGGCAATTCCCCTTTCGGTGATGCGAGTGGAAGCCTGGCCTTACTTCACGACCGCGCCGTTCGGCATCGAGTCCGGCACCGTCGCCAGCGTCAGCTGATCGCCCTGCGAAGCGGCCAAAATCATGCCGCGCGAAAGCTCTCCTCTAAGCTTGACCGGCTTGAGGTTCGTCACGCAGATGACTTTGCGCCCGACGAGCTCCTCCGGCTTGTAGAACTTGGCGATGCCGGAGACGACCTGACGCTGCTCGAAGCCGAGGTCGAGCTGCAGCTTGAGCAGCTTGTCGGCCTTCGGCACCGGCTCGGCGGCGATGACCTGGGCGACGCGCAGCTCCACCTTGGCGAAGTCGTCGATGCCGATCTCCTCCTTGAGCTCCGGCGCCTCCACCGGCTCGGCGGCCGCAGGCAGCGCCGCTGCCGATACCGCGGCTTCGGCTGCTGGAGCCTCGGCCGGCTTGGAGCCGCCGGAGATCGCGCTCACGATGTAGGCGATCTCTTCCTCGGCATCGAGGCGCGGGAACAGCGGGCTGCCCTTGGCGACGCGCGTGCCGCCCGGCAAGGAGCCGAACTCGCGCGCGCTGTCCCATGAGGCGAGCGGGCCTTCCTCGACGCCGAGCTGGACGCGGATCTCCCTCGGCGCGCGGGACATGAACGGCGTCAGCAGCACGGAGACGATGCGCAGCGACTCGGCCAGATGATGCATCGCGGAGGCGAGCTCGGCGCGGCGCGCCTCGTCCTTGGCGAGCACCCACGGCTGCGTCTCGTCGATGTATTTGTTCGTGCGGCTGACGAGCTGCCAGATGGCCGAGAGCGCGACGGAGAACTGCATCGACTCCATCGCTTCCTCGACGGCGGCGATGGAATCGGCCGCCTGCTTCTCCAGCGCCTCATCGAACGGCGTGACCTTGCCGGCATAGGCCGGAATCTCGCCGCCGAAGTATTTGTCGATCATCGCGACCGTCCGGTTCAGCAGATTGCCGAGGTCGTTGGCGAGATCGAAGTTCAGCCGCTCGACGAAGCCTTCCGGCGTGAACGTGCCGTCCGAGCCGAACGGCACCTCGCGCAGCAGGAAGTAGCGCAGCGCGTCCAGTCCGTAGCGGTCAAGCAGCACGACCGGGTCGATGACATTGCCTTTGGACTTGGACATCTTGCCTTCCTTGACGAGCCACCAGCCGTGGCCGAACACCTTTTTGGGCAGCGGCAGGTCGAGCGCCATCAGCATGATCGGCCAATAGATCGTATGGAAGCGCACGATCTCCTTGCCGACGAGATGCACGTCCGCCGGCCAGAACTTGCGGTAGGCCGACTCGTCGTCCGAGCCGTAGCCGAGCGCGGTGATGTAGTTGGAGAGCGCGTCGATCCATACATAGATGACATGCTCCGGGTCGTTCGGCACCTGGATGCCCCAGTCGAACGTCGCGCGCGATACGGCCAGATCCTCGAGCCCCGGCTTGATGAAGTTGTTGATCATCTCGTTTTTGCGCGACTCCGGCTGGATGAATTCCGGATGCTCCTCATAGTAGCTCAGCAGCCGGTCGGCGTACTTGCTCATGCGGAAGAAATAGCTCTCCTCCTTGACCAGCTCGACCGGGCGGCCGCAGTCGGGACAGTTGCCGTTCTCGAGCTGGCGCTCCGTGAAGAACGACTCGCATGGCGTGCAGTACCAGCCCTCGTACGTTCCTTTGTAGATGTCGCCCTGATCCAGCAGCTGCTTGAAGATCTTCTGCGCGGACAGCTTGTGGCGCTCCTCCGTCGTGCGGATGAAGTCGTCGTGGCTGATCTCGAGCTTCGCCCACAGCTTCTGGATCTCCGAGACGTTGCGGTCGAGGAACTGGATCGGCGTGAGGCCTTCTTCCTTGGCGGAGCGCTCGATCTTCTGGCCGTGCTCGTCGGTGCCGGTCAGGTACCAGACGTCGTAGCCGCGCGCGCGCTTGTAGCGCGCCATCGCGTCGCCGGCCAGCGTGCAGTAGGCGTGGCCGATATGCAGCTTGCCGCTCGGATAGTAGATCGGAGTCGTGATATAGAACGATTTGGTCTCGCTGGACATGGGAATCCCTCCGGATTTTCTTTTGAAAAAAAACAAAAAGCCCCCGTCCGCCATGGGACGAGAGCGGGAGCGCTTCGTGGTACCACCCAAATTCCCTTCGCCGCGGGGCCGGATGCCGGCTGCGGGGAAGGCTTCGTGCGCCGCCTCCGAGCTGGAGGCGACGGGGACCGGTAACGTCGGCCTGACGTCCGCGCCTGGCGCTTCCGCCGGCTAGGCGGAGCGATCGGAGCGGATTCCTCCGGGGCCATCTTCATCCCGCTCCTCCGGCCGGCTTGCACCGTCGAGCCCGGCTCTCTGAGAGCGGAGGCTGCGGAACTACTCTTCCCATCATTGGAAATTCGATATGGTACGGTAATGATACCGAATGGCGGCCAGACCTGTCAAGGAAGCTACGGCACCGGATCGTAGCCTCCCGGATGGAACGGGTGGCAGCGCAGGATGCGCCTCGCCGCCAGCCAGGAGCCTTTGGCTGCGCCATGCTTCTCGATCGCTTCGAGCGCGTAGGCCGAGCAGGTCGGATAAAAGCGGCAGGTCGGCGGCTTGAGCGGCGAAATGACCTTGCGATACACATGGACCGGCGCCTGCACGACGCGTTTCATCCCCACTCCCTGCTCCCCCTTCCTATGAAATGCTTGTGCTTCCTCCTATTGTGAAGGAGCGCTTATGCAAATGCAACCGAATCGCTTGGCGCGATATCGAAGCTTTTATGTCCGATTCGCGCACTATGAAGACGGTTTCTTCTATGATACCTTGGAGGCATGTCGTATTATCATAGTTATGCCCATCTCGAGAGGAGTTCGTGAACCGATGAAAATCCGTCTAGCCAAGCTCAGCTACTGGCATGTCCATGCCTGGGAGTATACCGGTTATGCCCAGGAGCATCCCGATACGGAAATCGTGGCCGTATGGGACGAGATTCCATCCCGCGGCGAGGAGGCGGCGGCCAAGCTCGGCGTGCCGTTCCATGCCGACCTGGACGCCTTGCTGGCGTCGCCCGGCATCGACGGCGTCATCGTCGACGCGCCGACGACGATGCATCGCGACATCATGGTGAAGGCCGCGCGCGCCGGCAAGCATATCTTCACCGAAAAGGTCGTCGCGCCGACGACGGCCGAGCTGAACGATATTCTCGACGCCGTGCGCACGGCGGGCGTCAAGCTGACCGTCTCGCTGCCGAGACTGAACGATCCGTATACGGTCGCGGTTCGCGATGTTCTTTCCCGCGGCCTGCTCGGCCAGCTGACCGAGATCCGCGTTCGGCTCGCTCATGACGGCTCGCTCGCGAACTGGCTCCCGGAGCATTTCTATGCGCCGGAAGAGACGGCGGGCGGCGCGCTGATCGACCTCGGCTGCCATCCGATGTATCTGACCCGCCTGTTCGCAGGCTCGATGCCCGAGAGCGTCACAGCCGCTTACGGCTATGTCACCGAGCGTCAGGTCGAGGACAATGCCGTCGCGCTCCTGTCCTGGCCGGACGGCGCGGTCGGCGTCGTCGAAGCGGGCTTCGCGAGCCGCCACTCGCCGTTCCAGATCGAGCTGTTCGGCACGGAAGGCGCGCTGCTGTTCGGCACGCCGGACGAGCGGCTGCTCGTCCGCAGCACCAAGCTTGAAGGCGAAGGCTGGAGCGAGCTGCCGCTGCCCGAGCGGCTTCCGAACGCGTTCAGCCAATGGGTCGGCCATATCCAAAACGGCACGGAAGCCGAGGAGAACATCGCGCTGGCGTCCGATCTGACGCGGCTCATGGAAGCGGCGAACCGTTCGGCGGCCGAAGGACGGCGCGTCGCGATCTCCGAGCTGCCCGCACGGGGATGAGGACGCTGGCCAAGCCCTATGCCGTCATGCTGGAGAAGCAGGACAGCCTTGACCGGCTGGAGCTGGGCTTCCGCTGGGGCGGGTATCGGCTGCGCGTGCTTCATTTCCATCTCGCCCCTTTTCCGGAGCATCATCTCATCCGCTTCCATAAGCATTCCGAATACGAGTTCCACTTCATCGCCGGCGGCAGCGGCATGCTGGCGCTCGAGGACAGTGAACACGCCTTCTCCGAGGGCATGTTCTATCTGACCGGCCCGGGCGTCGTCCATCAGCAGCTGGCCGGGCCAGGCGGCGGCATGCAGGAGCTCTGCCTTCATATCGACATCCAGCCTGAGTACGGCCCTGCGCCGGAAGGCGAGGAGCCGTGGGAAGCCGAGGAAGCGCGCAACTGCGTCGAGGCGCTCGACCGGCTAGGCGCCATACCGATGGCAGACCGCTGCAAGGCGATGCCGTGGTTCCTCGCGGCCTATCAGGCGGTCGCCGAAGGGGCGCCCGGCTGGGCGACGACCGTCAAGCAAGCCGTCATCCAGATTCTGCTGCGGGCTTCCCGCGCCGCGCTCGACAGCCAGCCCGCCGTCCGGCAGCCCGAGCGTGACATGGCGAGCTACCGCTATCAGCGGGTGACGCAGTTCATCCGCGACAACTACGCGCGGCCGATCACGCTCAAGGAAGTCGCCGAGCGCATCCATGTCAGCAGCCGCCAGCTGCAGCGCATCATGAAGGAGCAGGGCGGCACCTCGTTCAGCGAGTACGTCGAGCGCTGCCGGCTCGAGCGCGTCTGCGCGTCGCTCGCCGAGGACAGCGTCTCGATCGAGCGGATCGCGGCCGATACCGGCTTCCAGAGCGGCAACTACCTTCATTATGTGTTCCGCAGGCGCTTCGGCATGACGCCAAGCCGCTACCGCGAGCACTCCCGCAGCCTGCCCGGCTGGCAGCATATCCACGAGGAGGGAAAGATATCCCTATGACGACAACCACCATCCGCATCGGCATCATCGGCAGCGGCGGCATCGCCGGCATGCATGCCGCCGCCTACAAAACCATTCCCGGCGTGGAGATCGCAGCGGTAGCCGACGCCATCCCCGGCAAGGCCGCCGAATTCGTCGAGCGCCACGGCCTGAGCGGCACGCTCGCCTTCGACGACTATCGCGAGCTGCTGCAGCTCGATCTTGACGGCGTCAGCGTCTGCACGCCGAACTCCGCCCACCGGCAGCCGACCGTCGACTCTCTGGAGGCCGGCAAGCATGTGCTGCTGGAGAAGCCGATGTCCGTCACCCTCGACGAGGGGCTGGACATGGTCCGGGCTTCGCGCCGCAGCGGACGCATGCTGACGATCGGCTTCCAGCCGCGCTATGATCCGAACATGAAGCTGATCCAGGACATCGTCCGCTCCGGCAAGCTCGGCAAGGTGTATTACGTCGAGACCGGCGGCGGACGCCGCCGCGGCATGCCGGGAGGCACGTTCATCCGCAAGGAGCTGGCCGGCGCCGGCGCGATGGCCGACATCGGCTGCTACTCGCTCGACCTGGCGCTGAACGCGCTCGACTATCCGAAGCCGCTGACCGTGTCGGCGAGCACGTTCAACCATTTCGGCCGCAATCCGGTCTATCATCCGGAGGCGGACCGCTTCGACGTCGAGGACTTCGGCACGGCGCTCATCCGCTTCGAGGGCGATCTGACGCTGCATTTCAAAATCAGCTGGGCGATGCATCTCGACTCGCTCGGCACGACCAACTTCCTCGGCACCGACGCCGGGCTGAAGATCACGCCGTTCGGCCAGGGCAACTGGTCCGGCGTCTGGGACGGCAAGGTCGGCAGCATCCAGATGTTCCATGACTTCATGGGCGGCCAGACGATGACGCAGGTGCCGCTCGTCGAGCATGCCATCGATCTGTTCCGCGAAAAAGTCCGCGACTTCGTCGACGCCATCCGGGAAGGACGAGGCGCGCCGATTCCCGGCGAGCAGATCCTCATCCAGCAGGCGATCATCGACGGCGTGCTCCGTTCCGCCGAGCAGCGCGCCGAGGTGAGCGTCTCCGTGCCGGACTTCGCCGGCGGCCCGGCCGAGGACCAGGGCTGAGGAAGCAACCGCGGCCGAATCGCTTCGCGCGGCGGTACGGCAAGCTGGAACCGCCCGCGCGGCGAGGGGCGCATGGCTTTGGTCAAGATCGATCGAAACGCAGCTAGCGCTCCGCATGGCAAAGAGACGGGTCTACGCCCCAAGGGCGTGGACCCGTCTCTTTTTCGTGGGAGAGGGTTCTGCACGCTGCCTGGTTTCGCGCCACTCTGCCCGTTTGGCCTCCGCCTACCCGAGTTACTCGGTTTCTCCGCGCAACTTTCCCCGTTTGGCCTCCGCCGACCCGAGTTACTCGGTTTTTCCGCGCAACTCCCCCCGTTTCGCCTCCTGACTACCCGAGTTACTCGGTTTTTCCGCGTAACTCCCCCCGTTTGGCCTGACAGCACGAATCAAGTAACTCGATTTTTTCGACTTAATCCCTCAGCTCCGTGCCTCCAACCGCCATGTAACTCGGTTTTTTCGACTTATCCCTCAACTCCGTACCGCCGACCATCTATTAAGCTATCAAGCAAATTCATACTCGAACGAGCGCACGTTGGAACGTCGGCTCCGACTCTTCTGGACCGGGGAGGAGAGCTGTTCTGCCGTCTCCCGGGTATGCAGGAGACGATTCTCCCCAAATAAAAAGGGGATGGAGAAGTGCTTGGACAAGGCGAAGCAGAGCGAGACGATGCCTTTCGGAGAAGCGGCAGCGGTCCTCTTGGAAGACGGATGGCCTCCGCATAGGAGGTCAGGGGATCAAGCCATCCGGCTTCCAGTGGAATCGGAGAAAGGCTCGGCTCGCGCAGCGGGTTCCTTGTCATACATGGCCTGCTTCTCCGGCTTCTGCCGAGAAAGGCTCGGCTCGCGCAGCGGGTTCCTTGTCGAACATGGCCTGCTTCTCCGGCTTCTGCCGAGAAAGGCTCGGCTCGCGCAGCGGGTTCCTTGTCGAGCATGCCCTGCTTCTCCGGCTTCTGCCGAGAAAGGCTCGGCTCGCGCAGCGGACTTCTTGTCGAACATAGCCTGCTTCTCCGGCTTCCGCGGAGAAAGGCTCGGCTCGCGCAGCGGATTCCTTGTCCTATTGCAAGCCCCACTCGCGCAAGCAAAAAGAGCCTGCTCCCCAGGTCCGCTGGACCTTGAGAAACAGGCTCTCCCCATTACAGGCTCTCCCCATTCAATCGACTAGCTAGCTCTTCTCCGCCGGGAGCGGCTGGAAGATCATCGTGATCGGCAGGTTGCTGCCCGACGCGATCAGGTACGTCAGGTTCAGCGTCTCGCGATAGTTGCCCGAGCGATAAAGCACCATCGCTTCGTCCTGCGAGCGCAGCCAGCCGCTGCGCGGCACCGGCACGAGGCTGCCGTTGACGATGAAGGCGCCCGTATACAGGCCGCCGCGCGGGTTGAGCGCGACGAGCGTGCGCGGAGCGAGCTGGATGTTCATCTTGTACAGCACGCCGAAATTGCCGCGGTTGAGCTGCAGCGAGCCGTCCGTATTGTCGTAGCCGTCCAGATACGGATCGAGCTTGTTGTCGCCGAGCACGATGCGCTCCGCCTTGCCGCCGAGCACGCCCGGGATGTCGATCTCACGCGTAGCGTTGTTGAACGAGCCGCGCGTATGCTTGCCGTCGGCCGGCATGAGCTGCAGGCGGCTCAGCTCCTTGATCGGGTCCTTGCCGTCGGCGACGACGACGACGCGGAAGCGCAGCGTCTGGTCCGAGGTGACGTCCGCATAGGCGGAATAGATCAAGTTCGGCTTGATGAGCGTCGAGATCTCCGTCAGCACCTTGACCGACTGGCCGGGCTTCACCGTCGTGTACTTGACCGTCGGAGGACTCAGCAGCGAGTCCAGATAGCGGACGGTCGACATCTTGCCGGTGTTGTCCTCGTACTGGTCCGGTCCGCCGGCACCGAAATGCTTGACGCCGAACGTCGCCGTGCGGTATCCCTCGTTCGTCGCGACCAGGTACATGCGCACCGGATAGCCGGTCGTGTTTTTGTTATGGAACAGCAGCCGGATGTCGCCCTGGAACTGATCGTCGTACGCGATGCCCTCGGAGGTCCACAGCTCCGGGCTGTTGCTGCGGATCATCTTGGACGGCTCGGAGTGGAAATCGTACGACAGCGTCGGAATGTTCAGCACCGACTTGCCGTCAACCGGGAACATGTCGCCGATCGCCGTGAACAGCTTGCCGTACTCCTCGCGCGTATAAAGCACCTCGTCCGAGATCCGGATCGTCTTCGTGACGCTGGAGGCGTAGCCCTCCTCGTCCGTCACCTCGAGCGTGATCGCCTTCTCGCCGGGCTCGAAGAACACCTCCTGCTTGCCGATCCAGTATTCCTTGAGATCCTTCGTATTGTCGTCCGTGCTGAGGTTCGTAAATTCGATGCGCTCGCCTTGACGGTAGACGTCCTTGTCGGTGCGGAAATCCGCGACCGGAGGCTGGTTCGGCGCATGCACCTGAATCGTCAGCGTGAACGGATCGCTCCAGGCGCCGGTCGCGTCCTGGACGGTGCGGGTAATCGTATAGGTGCCGGGATCGAGGAACACCTCCTGCCGGCCGATCCATTCCTCATTGAGGAGCGGCGCTCCCTCCGGCGAGCTGTAGCGGTCTACGTACGTCACCGGGTCGCCGGTATAGATCTTGGCCGGGTACACGCTGAACGCCGCGCTCGGCTTGGTGTCCCAGGCGAGCGTCACGTTGACGCCGGCCGCCGAGACGCGGCTGCCGGTCGCCAGCGCCCAGGTGCGGATCGGCACCATCATCGAGCCGTTCAGCGAAAAGGCGGCCGCTTGGCCGGTCAGGCTCTGGCCGTTCGCGTTCACGACTTTTGTGTTCATGCGGAAACGGATCTCGCCGGACGGCGTCCGGGCGATGGATTCCTTCGTCTTGGCGTCGTAGGAGACGGCATAGCCGTAACGGGCCGCCATCGAGGCGAACGAGGCGTAAGAGACGCCATCGCGGATGGTGAGAGGCTGAGCGCCGATATGAATCGTGCCGTTCAGCACCATCTGCTTGCTGTTTTTGGTAAGCACGAGCACATTGGACGCGGCTCGCGCGGTCGCGGTGTCCGCGGCGGCTCCACCTAGCAGGGGAACGAGAATAAGAGCAACGACGAGCAGCCACTTGATCGGTTTCATGCTTCGACTCCTTTGTTGTCGGACGGCACCGGATGCCGTGCCTTCCCTATGTCGATAGCATAAACGCCTTTGCCACCGGAAAGTTGCGAGACGGCCGGGAACCGTCACCAATTCGCCACTAAATTTGCCTGCCCGGGTTGCGTTATCCGTTCAGTCTCATATTCGTCAGGAACGCGGCGGAGGCGGCGACGAAAAGCGCCGCGGCCAGGATCGCCGTCAGCAGCCTGCGCCGCCGCAGCAGCCGCAGCCGCTCCGGAGCGTCTCCGCGATGGAGCGCGTCGGCATAGGCGCGGTGCATGAACATCGACCAGATCACCATCGCGACGAAAGCGAGATTGAAAAAGAACCATATGAACTGCCACATCTGACTCGACCTCGATTCGGCTGAAATAAAAGGAGGAGCCTGCCCGGCTGCGGGAGGCTCCATCGGCGTTCAGGCTAGATATACCACATATCCAGCAGCAGATAGAAGACGACGGCGCTGATGACGCTGCCGGCGAAGTAGAGCCAGCCTGCGCGGAACTGCTGCTGGAACATCTTGAGCACCCCGAGGCTGAGCAAGGAAAAGATAAGCAGGATGAAGACGGCGCCGAGCACGAACAAGCCCGCCGGCACGTTGCTGACATCTACGGCAGTCACCTATGACACTCCTTATGTAAAGAAATCTCCTTCTAGCATCATATCGGAAGCGTTTGCTGAACGCAACCCGCATCCGGGCCGGGCCGCTAGGCCCGTGCCGCCCGATCCGCTAGGCGCTGTGCGCCCGAGCGGACCGGGCCGCTCGCGAGGCGGCCGGCATGCCGCCGCGGCATGCGCGGCCGACATCGCTCGACCGGCTTTACGCTGCCGCTCGGCTCGACCGGCTTGACGAGCGGACTCAATCCATGCCCTCTTCGACCGAAATGGTGATATAGCGGCTCACCGGCTTCTTTTTCATCCGGATGCGCAGCACGCCTCCCCGCAGCACCGCCCGCGTCGAACGCGGCAGGATCGGCGAAGGCAGCTTCAGCACCTGCGGCTTGCGTCCGGGAAGTCCTTCCAGCTTGAGACGCTCCTCCTTGGCCATCACGCGCAGCGTATCCCAGTCCGGATCGCCGTTCATCGGCAGCTTGAGCACGAGATAGTCGCGGCTCTCGCTCCACTGGGCTTCGATCGAGGAGATCGCCGCCTGGAACTCCTTCTCCCGCGCCTCCGGCTCGGCCGCCGCTTCCTGCAGTCCCGACAGACCGGCGCTCGGATTGCCGCTCATCGCGCTTTCCATCATGCCTTTGACGAACCGCGCCACCCATTCCGGATCCTTCATCATCTCAAATCCTCTCGGGAGCTGCTGCCTGGACAGCCAATCCTGCAGCCGCTCGAATCTCTCGCCCATGGGCATTCGCCTCCTCATGCCTACGCTATGCACGGAGCCGTCATGCCGTGACAGCTTTCGCCGGGACGGCCCGCCTTTTGGAACATTTGGGCGAATGCCGCATATAGTGGGGATATAGGCGGCAGCCCGGGCGTGGCTGCGGCTCGCCTATCTTTCCGATACCGATACGAGGTGAATCCCATGCCAGCAGCTGTAGGCTTCGTCAACATCGTCAGCATCGGCTCCAGCGGCGTCGTGCAGTTCGGGGATACGGTGCAGATCTCTCCGTCGAGCACATCCAAGACGTATGCCGGCTCCGGCTCCTTCCTCACCGGCGGTCTCACGAACGCCAACAACGGACTGAGCGCGACCAATACGCTGGATCCGGACCTGCAGGACAACTCCACCAATGAAGTGGCGTCGGGAGCGAACATTATATGAACCTGACCGTCCATCAATCGATCACGATCCATCAGCTGCGCGTCGACAGCGTCGCCAACAGCTCGGTGCTCCAGATCGGCAGCGCCGGCTCCATCCGTCCGGTCTCTCAGCTGTACAACTCGGGCGGCTTCGACAAGCCGGCCGAGGCGCTCACCGCCGCCGAAGAAAGCTCCAACGCCCTGAACTTCGTTCCTTTGCCCAATCCAAGCTGATCCGCCAAGGAGGTGCTGTCCCGGATGGACCCTAAGGACTCTTCCGCCTCCGGCGGATCTTCCCCGAGCGGAGCGCCCGAAGCTCCTCCGAACCGCTCCTTCCTGAGCAACCCATTGCTCGGCATGCTGACCGGAACCGGCGGCATGGGCGGCATGGGGAGCGGCATCGTACCGAAGCTGCTCGGCAAAAGCATGGCATGGCCGGGGCTCGGAGGAGCCTTTCCCGGCATGATGGGCGGGAAAGGCGGCGGCGCGGGCTGGCCGCCTCCCTATCCCGGAGCTGCGGCCAGCCCTGGCGCATGGCCCCCTTATCCGGGCGGCGGCGTCCCGGGATCGTGGGGAGCTCCTGCCCCCTCGCCCGGCTTTCCCGGCGCATGGGGCGGCGGCGGGTTCCCCGGCGGAGGCGCGCCGCAAGCGGGGAACTGGATTGCTCCTCCAGGCGCACCGCAAGCGGGGAACTGGAACGCCCCCCAAGGCGCGCCGCAGCCGGGGAGCTGGATCGCTCCTCCAGGCGCGCCGCAAGCGGGAAACTGGATCGCTCCTCCAGGCGCGCCGCAGCCGGGGAGCTGGATTGCTCCTCCAGGCGGCCCGCAGGCCGGGGGCTGGATTGCTCCTCCAGGCGGCCCGCAGCCGGGGAGCTGGGCCGCTGCGCCGCAGCCGGCCGGATGGACTGCGGGCGGAGCCCTGCCTCCGCAGGCGGGCTGGCCCTAGCCTGTCGCCGGCTCCGGGCATCACGGCAGCGACTCCCGCTTCGCCCGCCATCGAAGGCGACAATACGTTCCAAATCCCCGGCGCGACGGTCGTGCCCGAACCGGGCGGCTCGGAGGCCAGCTCGGGCAGCTGGCTGCAGCCGCCCGGCCAGACCTCCTTCGCGCCCCCGTTCGTGCCGCCGCCCGCTCCCGTCCCTCCGCCGTCCGGACCGCAAGCGGCTCCGCTCGGCTCGGCTGCCGGAGGCGCTGCGCCTGCCGGCTTTCCGCCCGGAGCCTTTCCGGCCGGCATCGGCATCCCGGGCATCGACCCTAACTTCGCGCCGGGCTTGAACGAAGAGGCGATTCCAAAAGCAATCGCCTCCATCGACCCGAACTGGGTCCAAAAATGGCAGCATTATCAGGGCTGGCCCTTTTCGGCGCCGCCCTTCCCGTTTGTTCCCGATCAAGCCTCGGAAGCAGCCGCCGAGCAGGCTGCCGCCGAATATCCTTGCGCCGGCAATCTGCTCGATCCGATCTGCCTGCAGCGCTGCTTGCAGGCGCTCGCCGCCGGCTGGACGGCCCAGCAGCGGCTGAACGAGCATTTGACCTCCTCCATGAAGCGGATCGAAAGCCGGCTGGCGGAGCTCGAGACGCGTCCTTCCTATACGATCGAGAAGCTGGAGTACAACTTCGACCAGCTCAAGGTCGAGCAGCTCGACGGGACGCTGAACATCGGCATGACCGCGCCGTCCGAAGCGCAGATGCAGGAGTTCGGCCAGATGGCTCTGCCCTCCCAGGTGAAGGGCGGCGCCAAGGTGTATCCGCTGCCGATCCCGCAGTCCGCCGCG
Source organism: Paenibacillus sp. FSL W8-1187 (assembly GCF_037965485.1). NCBI lineage: Bacteria > Bacillati > Bacillota > Bacilli > Caryophanales > Paenibacillaceae > Paenibacillus > Paenibacillus sp. FSL W8-1187. The sequence goes on along the minus strand of NZ_CP150181.1, from coordinate 2,403,659 downwards.
CCGGGCATCGCGCAGCAGCTGGCCGCCCAGGCGGCCCATTCAGGCACAGGGAGCGGCATCGCGTCGACTCCTGCGGGAAGCCAGGGGCCGGGCGCGCCGGCAGGAGCCTGGACGCCCGGCCCCGAGCAGCCGAGCTTCGGCAATGCGCCGGGCACCGCGCTCGCGCCGAATCTCGTCGGCAGCCAGGCGCCGGGCGTCTTGCCGCCGCAAGCCGGCGGACAGACGCTCGCTCCGGGCGCTGCCGCCCCGCCCGGATTTTCCGGTCCGCCCGGCGCGCCGAACGCCGGGGCCGCCGGCACGAGCGGTATCGCGCCTCCCGGCGGACCGAATGCGCCGGGACTCATTCCCGGCTCTGCGGGCTTCGGCGTGCCGGGAGCGCAAAGCGGCCTGCAGCCGGGGCCGGGCGCCTTCACCGCTCCGGCGCTCGACAACTTCAGCGGGCAGCCGCCGGCCGGCAGCGCGGCCGTTCCGCCAGCCGGCGCCGCTCCGGCTCCGCAGCCCGGCGCCTTGCCCGGCTTCACCGACGTCCGCAGCGTCGTCCACCAGTGGCTGAGCGAGTCGGCGCACGGCAAGCTGGAGAGCGCGGCCCGCGGCCATCGGCTGGAGCTGGACCCCTCCCATCGGCAGATGGTCATCGAAGACGTGCGCCGCCAGCTTCCCGACCGGATCCGCCTCTATCTCAACGAAGAGCTCTCCTCCCGCAGCGCGATGCAGGCCGCGGCCGGCTCGCCGCTGCGGAGGGAGCAGCTCCAGCGGACGGCCCAGCGCGCGATCCGCGACGCGGAGACCGCGCTGGAGCAGTACGCGGCCCAGCTGGCGCGGATCGCGCCGCAGCGTAGAAAGGACTGATTCCACTTGGCGATGAATGTGAACATCACGAACCATGTGCTGTCGGTCGGCTCGCTTGAGCTGACCGGCGTCGCCGCGGCCTCGATGCTGCAGATCGGCGACACCGATGCCATCACGCTTTATTCCATCTTCGATACGCCGCCGGAGGCGGTCATCATCGGTCCGTTCGCGCCGCTGCCCGAGCCGCAGGCGGCGCCGGAGGCGGGCATCATCCAGAGCGAAGGCGGCCAGTCGGTCGTGCCGATCGCCGGCACCGGCGAAACGGTTCAGCCGGAAGTCACGCCCGGCGGCCCGATTCCGTTCGGCGCGAACAGCTTCCTGAACCCGACCGGTCCGGTCAACGTGGTCGGCGGATGATCGATTCCGACGCTTCGATCCGTACGTCGTACATCGGCTCCGCCGAGCTGATTAGCATCGGCCTCTCCTCCGTCGTCCAGTTCGGCGACACGGGCAGCGTCAACGCGCGCGTCACCGGCTTGGCGGTGCAGCGGCAGCTCGACCATCGGGCGGGCGGCGAGGTGGACTTCGCCGGCTACTCCCTGTTCGTCAAGCCGTTCAACCCCATCGAGGAGGAATCCTTGGAGGAAGCGGACGTCCGCACGATCCGCTCCAATCCATGTCCGGCCATCCAGGTCGGCTGCGTCAACGTGATCGCCTACAGCTCCGCATCCGTCCTGCTCGGCGGCAACGCCGTCGAGGTCAATCTCGAGTCGAGGCTGAAGCATTTCCGCCAGTACGCTTATGCCATCACCGCCAGCACGGAGCCTACGCCGGCGGCGACAGAGCTCATCGAGTCGGCGGAGCCGGCCGGCTCCGGAGAGCCGCTCCGCCCGATTCTTTCGGCTGATCCGGGACAGCTGCCGGGGTCCGTCAGCCCGCCCGCCGCATACAGTGAGGATGTGAAGTCCGGCAACCCGCATGGCAGGCCGTTCGCGGACTTCGCTCCATGACATGTAACCGGGAGGAATTGCGATGGGTTATGCGGCAGAAGGCGTCGGAGCCGGCTATGGCGGACTCGGCACGAGCACGGGCGTCATCCTTGTCCTGTTCATCCTGCTCGTCATCATTTCGCGCGCCTTTTTCATCTAAGTCCAGCTCGCAGCAAAAAGAGGGTGTCCCAAAAGCCTTGGCTTAGGGACATCCTCTTCTAAGATGGGTTAAATACTAAAAAATCTTCCTCTGGCATGATGCAGGTATCCCCCCGACATCGGCCAAAAAGGAAGATTTTGTTGTGCATCCAATAGACCACGGACCCGCTTGCCCTGCCCATGGATTTGTCCGAGGACTCCCCGAAACCCGCCTCATTCGTGTCTTGTATGCGGCGGCGGTGGACCGCATAGGCGACAAGATTTTTGCCGAGACAGTGCATGGATAGGATGTACTTGCGAACCGCCTTGGCGATCTTTCGGGAGGAGTAGACGCCGGCCGGTAACCGGACCGACCAAGGCAGAATTATGCCTTGGATTCGGCACGCCGGCCGGTAACCTGGCCATCCAAGGCAGAAATATGCCTTGGTTCCGGCCCACCGGCCGGGAACCGGGCCATCCAAGGCAGAAATGTGCCTTGGTTCCAGCCCACCGGCCGGGAACCGGACCGACCAAGGCAGAAATGTGCCTTGGTTCCGGCTCGCCGGCCGGGAACCGGATGTCAGGACAGTTCCTTGTACTTGGCCGCGTACTTGCTCACGCTCTGCACGAACGTCGCATGCGACCAGGTGAGCGGCGCGACGGACAGCGGCGTGCCGTCATGCGGATTGAGCTGCTCCGGCAGCACGTCGCTCTCGAGCGCCGTCCGCACGACCCACTCGAGCGTGCGCTTCGGCGCTTCCAGGTCGGCGAGACAGCGCGCCGAGTCGATCTCGAAGTTCGCCACCCACAGCGTGCAGATGATCCACGGGTTGCCCGGCACCCGGTCGATCTCGCCTGACTGCTGGAAGTAGTAGTCGTTCGTGTAGCGGGCGATGCCGCCGACGTCGGTGCGTACGGCCAAGCCGTCGCGGATGGCCGTCATCGTACGCACGACGCGCTCGTCGTCCGCCGGCAGCACGCCGAACTCAAGCACCGCGAACAGGCTGCTCTCGAGCGTCATGTCCTTGACCCAGCCGCCGTCCTTCTGCACGAGCCCGCGCGCGAACCGGCCGCTCGCCTCGTCCCACAGCTGCGTGAGGATGCCGTGCTTGACTTCCTCGGCGGTGCGCTTGTAGTGGTCGCTGCGCTCGTAGTCGCCGAACAGGTCGGTGAAGAACGAAGCGGCCATCAACCCGCCGTATACCGAAGCCGCCGTATACGTCCAGATGCCGTAGCGCTCCTCCCACAAGTCGTAGCTCGGCTTGGGCAGCGAGAGCGAATGCTCCATGTAGCTGCTGAGGAACGCGGCCGACTTGCGGATCAGATTGCTGTACAGCGACTGCGGCAGCTCGATCACCTGATGCCGCTGGAAGTCCCGCCACAGCGCGAACAGCACGAGCGCCGTCTCGTCCTCCTGGATCGGCAGCCGCTTCGCTCCCTGCACCGTATACGGATGCCAGCTGGAGCCGACCGTGCCGTCGGGATTGAACTTGTGGTTCAGGTAGCCGTCCGGCGTCAGCGCCTCCGAGCAGAATTGGAAAAACGGCGCGATGACGCTCTGATAGCCTGCCAGCGACATCGCATCGGCGACGAGCGCGCCGTCGCGAGGCCACATGTAGCTATAGTGGTCGCGGTTGTACTGCAGGATGTCCGTATCGTTGGCCGCGATGATCGCGCCGCGCTCGTCCGTCTGCGTGCGCACGAGCAGCAGGCTCTGCCGGAACATGCGGGCGACCTCCGGCGGCAGGTCGCCGAGATCCTTTTCGGCACGGCCGAGCCAGTGGTTCCAGTAGACGACGATGCGGCTCAGCAGCTTCTCCGGATGCTGGTCCTGGACGTAGTCGTTGAGCTGCTTGACCTCCTCGAGGCTTTTGCCGATCGACATCCAGTAATAGACCGTCTTCTCGCCGCCGGCCGGCACGACCGTGCGGAAGCTGATCGTGCTGTCGACCGAGCCTTGGGCGATCGCGTTGCCCATCAGCACGCCGTCCTCGGCGTCGCGCCATGTGCCCTCGGCGGAGTGGAACCGCTTGATGCCCGTCGAGTACTGGGACATGCCGCCTTCGTCGGAGAAGCCGTTGAACATGAAGTAGGACGAGCGCTTGTAGTGGAACAGCGTATGGTTGTCGGGATAGTAGGCGGCGGTGTCGCCGACCTCCGTGCCGTCGATCATGAGGTCCTGGTGGAAGAACAGGCGGAATTCCCGTTCCCGATCGGCGTGATTGCGGATGACGACGCGCTTCAAATAGATGCATTCGCGCTGGTGGATGCCGTCGTTCATCTGCAGCTCGACGCCGAGTCCGCCGTGACGAGCCGTGACGTCGGTGACGAGGGAGTCCTCGATATAGCCGAGCTCCCTCGACCACGCCGGATCCTCCAGCCAGCTGAACTGGCCTTCGGTCCAGAGGCCGAGGCGGCAATACTGGCCGCCGACATGGTTGAGCTGTCCGACGTACGGATAGTAGATGTCGCGGATATAGCAGTTTTGATCGAGGTTGAGCAGCATCTTGCCGTTTCCGATTACGAGGTGACGGGCCATGAATCCTTCTCCTTCCGCTCGGGCGCGAGTTGTTCGTACAGGTCGATGTAGGATCGGGCGGAACGGTTCCAGCTATAGTCGTCCCCGGCCCCATTGCGGACGATCGCCTCCCAGGCGGCAGGCTCGCGGTAGAAATGGAGCGCTCGGCGGATCGTGAACAGCATGTCATGCGCGTTGTAGCTCGCGAAGCTGAATCCGTTTCCTCGGCCAGTATATTCGTCGTAAGGCTGGACGGTGTCCTTGAGCCCGCCGGTCTCGCGCACGATCGGCACGCTCCGGTAGCGGAGCGCGAGCAGCTGGCTGAGGCCGCACGGCTCGAACTGCGACGGCATCAGGTACAGGTCCGAGCCGGCGTAGATGCGTCGGGCAAGGCCGTCGTTGAAGCCGGTCGCGAGGCTGACCTTGTCGTAGCGGGTATGGGAGGCCGAGCGGAACATCTCCTCGTACTTCCACTCGCCGGAGCCGAGCACGGCCAGCTGCATGTCCTCCTCCAGCAGCTCGCCGAACACGCCGTCGATCAAGTCGAAGCCCTTCTGCTCGACGAGCCGCGAGACGATGCCGATGACCGGCACGTCCTCGCGCTGGGGCAGCCCGAGCTCCTTTTGGAGCGCGAGCTTGTTCTGGCGCTTGCGCTCCAGCGAGTCCAGGTACGGGACGGCGATCGCCTCGTCGTTCATCGGGTCGAACAGCTCCGTGTCGATGCCGTTGACGATGCCGGCCAGATCGCCCGCCCGCATGCGCAGGATGCCGTCCAGCCCTTCCCCGTAGTACTCCGTCTTGATCTCCTCGGCGTACGTCGGGCTGACCGTCGTCAGCTTGTCCGCGTAGAGCAGGCCGCCCTTCATGCAGTTGGCCGCGCCGTCATGCTCGAGGCCGTCCCAAGCGAAGATCTCCGGCCCCATGCCGATCAGATCCATCATCTCCTGCTTGCCGAACACGCCCTGGTAGCGCAGGTTGTGGATCGTGAACACGGTGCGGACGGACGACAGCCGCTCGTCGGCGAAATAGCGCCGCTTGAGCAGGAACGGGATGAGGCCCGTCTGCCAGTCATGGCAGTGCAGGACGTCCCAGCGGATGTCCATCCTCCGCGCCGCCTCCAGCACGGCGATGCTGAAGAAGACGAACCGCTCCGGATCGTCGCCGTAGCCGTACAGGCCGCCGCGATGGAAGTAGAACTCGTTGTCGATCAGATAATAGACGACGCCATCCACCTCGCCCTCGAGCAGGCCGCAGTATTGCGTCCGCCAGCCGAGCTGCACCGTGAACTCGTCGATCTTGCGGAAGCGCTGCGCCAGCGTCCACGGAATCGTGTCGTACTTGGGCAGGATGACGCGGGCCTCCGTGCCCGCCTGGCGCAGCGCCTTGGGCAGCGCGCCGGCGACGTCGGCCAGTCCGCCGGTCTTGGCCAGCGGCACCGCTTCCGATGTTGCGAAAAGTACATTCATGAGTAGGGTTCCCTCCAGGTTGGCTCCGCCGTTCCGCTCTGTCTATGTGCGCGGGGGCAGGCCGGAATGTCGGCCGGGCTCATCTAACGGTTAGTATCGGCCGAAGCGCGGCCGGATGTTGGCTTTTTAGGCGCAAATAGAGAAAAAGACCATCAGATGGTCTTTCTCTTGCCCGCCACGAAGGGCAGGCCTGCCGTGCCGCGGATATCGCGATGCGGCTCGACCTGGCTCTCCTTGTCGAGGATGACGCGGTCCAGCTGCGTCCCGTCGCCGATGACGCCGTTCTGCATGACGATGCTGTTGCGGATGACCGCGCCTTTGCCGACATGGACGCCGCGGAACAGCACGCTGTTGATGACCGTGCCCTCGATCTTGCAGCCGTTGGCGATGAGCGAGTTGCCGGTCTTCGCCCCTTCGAGGTAGCGGGTCGGCGGCTCGTCCTTGGTCTTGGTGAAGATCGGGCCCGGCCGGAAGAACAGCTCGCGCCACGCCTCGGGACGGAGCAGGTCCATGCTGGTCCGGTAGTAGGCCTCGACCGTATTGACGACGCCGAGATATCCCTCGTAAAGGTAGCCGAAGATGCGCAGCCGGTCGATCCGGGACAGGATCGCGTGCCGGACGAGATGGTCCTGGCCTTGGGCCAGCGAGGTCTGCACCAGGTCCATCAGCAGATCCTTTTTCATGACGTAGATCTCCATCGAGTGCACGTCGGAATCCATGTTGCCGAAATGGTCCTGCATGTCCTTGACCCGTCCGCCCTCGCCGAGCTCCACCTTGCGCGTCTTGCCGCCGAGCAGGTCGGCTTGCTTCTTGCAGATGACCGTAATGTCGGCGTTCTGGCTCTCGTGGTAGTCGATGACCGCGTCCAGATCGACGTTGCACACCATATGGCTGCGCGTCACGACGACGTACTCGAGCTTGCAGCGCTGGAAGTAGTCGCGGTGCTGGTAGAAATGGTACAGGTCGCCGCGGCTCAGCTCATGGATCTGGTCGGAGGACGGCGGCAGGACGAACAGCCCGCTTTGGCGCGTATGCAGGTCCCACGGACGGCCGGAGCCGAGATGGTCCATGAGCGAGCGGTACTTCGTATGGGCGAACACCGCCACCTTGGAGATGCCGGAGTTGACCATGCTGGAGAGGATGAAGTCGATCAGCCGGTAGCGCGCGCCGAACGGCACGGTCGCCGGGCAGCGGGTCGCGGTCAGGCTTTCGAGCTCGTCGGTCTCGTGGATCAGGTTGACGACGCCCATCGCTTTGTTGATCATGGCTGCTGCACCTCCTGGAGCGAATGATTGCGGCCGATCTTCTCGTCGCTGCCGACGACGCCGATCTCGGTTCCATCCGGAGAGCCGAGCATGACGCCCGGCTCAAGCACGGCGTTCTCGCCGATGATCGTGCGGTATACTTTGCAGCCGGCGCCGATGACGGCTCCCGGCATGATGACCGACTCGGAGATGAGGCTGCCCTCGCCGATCTCGACGCCGCTGAACACCACCGAGCGCGACACCTCGCCCTCGACGACGCAGCCTTCCGTAATCATCGACTCGCGGATCGAGGCGGCCGGGGATACGTAGTGGGCGGGCCGGTTGTGGGGGGTCGAATAGATGCGCCAGTCGCTGTCCCCGAGATCGAGCTGCGGCTCGCAGCCGAGCAGGTCCATATGGGCTTCCCACAGGCTCTCGATCGTGCCGACATCCTTCCAGTAGCCTTTGAACGGGTACATGTGCAGATGGATGTCGTCCTCGAGCATCGCCGGGATGATGTCCTTGCCGAAATCATGCGACGACTTGCGGTCCGCCTCGTCGCGGATCAAGTATTTTTGCAGCACTTTCCAGCTGAAGATGTAGACCCCCATCGAGACGACGTTGCTGACCGGATGCTTGGGCTTCTCCTCGAAGTCGACGATGCGGAAGCCTTCGCCGAGAATCATCGTGCCGAAGCGGCTCGCTTCCTTGATGTCGACCTCGAGGCCGGCGACGGTCACGTCCGCGCCGGTCGACTTGTGATGCTCCAGCATCTTTTCGTAGTCCATCTTGTAGATATGGTCGCCGGAGATGATGAGCACGTACTCCGGCTCGTAGCGGTCGATGAACCCCATGTTCTGATAGATGGCGTTGGCGGTGCCTTTGTACCAGTCTCCGCCTTTGGACTTGACATAGGGCGGGAGCACGGCCATGCCGCCATCGCTGCGGTCGAGGCCCCATGGGCTGCCGATGCCTAAATACCGGTTGAGGACGAGTGGCTGGTACTGGGTCAGGACGCCGACGGTGTCGATGCCCGAGTGCATGCAGTTGCTCAGGGTAAAGTCGATGATCCGGTATTTGCCTCCGAAATGGACGGCCGGCTTGGCCAGGTCCTTCGTGAGGACGCCGAGGCGCTTTCCTTCTCCCCCGGCTAGCAGCATGGCGATCATTTCTTTTTGGCCCATGGTCCCAACTCCTCGTGTCAGTGTGTTCCCCTCGGCTGGTGCTCAAGCAGCTGGAAGGACAGCGGGGGCAAGTGCAGGGTAAGGCTGTAGTCGCGGCCATGCATCGGAGCCTTCTGGCTGGAGATGGAGGTCGGAAGCCCGGTCGAGGCTCCGCCGAGCCGGGCGTCGTCGCTGTGCAGGAGCAGCTTGTACCTGCCCTTGTCCGGCACGCCGACCCGGTAGTCCTCGTAGGAGCTGCGGGAGAAGTTGGCGACCGCGACCGCGCACCCGCCGTCCTTGCTCCTGCGGATGAAGGAGACGACGCTCTGCTCGGCATTGTCGGCGTCGATCCACTCGAAGCCGGCCGGATCGTAGTCCTGCTCCCACAGCTGCGGCAGCTTGCGGTACAAGCCGTTCAGCTTGCGCACGTACTGCTGCATCGACCGGTGGGAGTCGTACTCCAGCACCATCCAGTCCAGCGACTCGCTATCCTTCCATTCGTCGAACTGGCCGAATTCTCCTCCCATGAACAGCAGCTTCTTGCCGGGATGGGCCATCCAGAATCCGTAGAACAGGCGCAGGTTCGCGAACTTCTCCTCGTAGCTGCCGGGCATCTTGTTCAGCAGCGACTTTTTGCCGTGCACGACTTCGTCATGGGACAGCGGCAGGATGAAGTTTTCCGTGTGGTGGTACATCATCGCGAAGGTGAGCCAGTCATGCCGCTGGGACCGCTGCGACGGATCAAGCTGCATGTAGCGGAGCATGTCGTTCATCCAGCCCATGCTCCACTTGAAGTTGAAGCCGAGCCCGCCGTCATGCACCGGCGCCGTGACGCCCGGCTCCGGCGAGCTGTCCTCGGCGATCATGAGCGTGTTCGGGAAATAGCGGAACACCGCCTTGTTCAGCTTCTGGAGAAAAGCGTCCGCTTCCAGGTGGCGCGTGCCGCCGTAGATGTTGCGCGCCTGCAGCTCCGGCGGCTTATCCATCGTCAAGTCGCGCATGCTCGCGACCGCGTCGACGCGCAGGCCGTCGACATGGAACAGGTCCATCCAGTACAGCGCGTTGGAGATGAGGAAGCTCTGCACCTCCGTGCGGCCGTAATCAAAGGCGTTCGTGCCCCAGAGCGGCTTTTCCGCGAGGCTGGGGTCGGCGCTCTCGTAGAGCGGCGTGCCGTCGAACTGGCGCAGTCCCTGCTCGTCTTTGACGAAGTGCGCGGGCACCCAGTCGAGGATGACGCCGATGCCCTTGCGGTGGCAGCGGTCGATGAACTTCATGAGGCTCTTGGCCGGGCCGTAGCGCGCCGTAGGCGCGAAGTAGCCGGTGATCTGATAGCCCCACGACTTGTCGAGCGGATGCTCGGCGAGCGGCATCAGCTCGATATGGGTATAGCCCATGCGGACGACGTAGTCGATGATCTCCCCGCCGATCTCGTCGTAGCTGTAGAACACCTCCGGCGCCTTGATCTTCCAGGTGCCTAGATGCATCTCGTAGACGAGCATCGGCTGGTCGTACGGAGAAGTCGTCCGCTTGCGCCGCTCCCACTCGTCGTCCTTCCACTTGTAGCCGGACAGGTCGGCGACGACCGAGGCGGTGTTCGGGCGCAGCTCGCTCGCGAAGGCGAACGGATCCGCCTTGAGCAGCTTGCGGCCGTCCGCGGTCACGATTTCGTATTTGTAAAGGTCGCCGGCCTTGAGGCCGGGAATGAACAGCGACCAGACGCCGGTCGCGTCGACCGGCTCCATGCGGTGCTGCCCGCCGTCCCAGCCGTTGAAATCGCCGGCGACGCCGACCTCGCGGGCGTTCGGCGCCCAGACGGTGAAGCGCACGCCGCGGCGGCGTTCCTCGAGCCTGACATGCGCGCCGAACGTACGATAGGCGAAGTCGTTTTCGCCGCGGTTGAACAGGTACACGTCCTTGAGGAGCGCTTTGTCTTGCTTGGACTTGGCGGATGGCTTCGGCTTGGCGGAAGCTCTCGGCTTGGCGGATGGCTTGGAGTCGGCGGGCTGGTCGATGCTGGCGGGCCGGCCGTCCAGGACGGCCGGATCGGATGGAACGGGCTGCTTGGGCTTGAGTGTAGGCATAGGGGACACCTCCGGATCATTCTCGCTTAAGGCAGGCGGCATTCGGGTGAAAGTAGTTCCATTATAGCAAACCTGCGCCACGCCATGATAGATTACTTGACGCAGATGCGCCGCCGCCTCGTCCCGGAGGCGGACCAGGCGGCCGGACGCCCGCAAAGCCTGCTTGAACGGGATCTGCATGCGCGGTTTTATGTAGGATCGCCGAAAAATGAAAACGCTTTTACGAAGCTCTTGCCCTAAGAATATACCCGCCGCAGGGCCGGGTCAATCAGAGGTGGCGAATTGTCGCATGATTCGGGCGGCAGCTTCGGCAGCAAGGGCGGCTTATCCTCGGTATAACGCCGGCAGGGCAGGCGCCCGGGGGGGCGGCATGCTCGGAGATCGCCGCATGCCTCGGCGGCCCGGCTTGAAGCGTTGCCGGACGCTTGGCTATCCATCTAACGATACTGACAGACGCTATTCGTGGAAAAGAAGGCTCCAAAAAAATCTAACGATACTGACCGAGCTTATTTTCTTAAACAGCCTCAAAATCGAGGGGAAAAGGGCCAATAGGCTCTGTCAGTATCGTTAGAATTCAAAACTCGCCTCAAACGATGAAATAAGGCTCGCTAGTATCGTTACGTTGAGCGGACCCAAAATTGACGGAAGGCCGCACACACCCAAGCTGCAACCAATGTGCCTGGAACGACTGGCCTCCGGGAGGCAGCCGATTCGACAGATGCGGCCGGGCGCCAATTCGTTCTCTGGATGAGCCGCCCTCCCTATGCCGTCGGCCGGGCGAGCCGCATCAGCCGCGCGATGCGGCTGATGCGACAGATACCCGCTCCAGGCGAGTCATCCGTCTGACCCGGGCAGCGGCATCCAATCCGGGAGCGCATAGGACCGATAGCGCAAATTCCCGCCCACCTGCTTCAATCTCCCCAGCTCGACCAGCCGATGCAGAATCCGTCTTGCATAAGCGGCGCTCACGTTGAGATGGACCGTCAGCTCGGAAGGCGTGAACGGACGAAATACCCGCCTCGCGTACCGGACCGTCTCCGCCTCCAACGCCGTCAGCGAGCCTGCGCTTTCGCCCGCGATGAACTTTCCGACGAAAGAAAGTACCAGCTGCTGGCAGCGCTTCGGCTCCTCGACGATCGACAGATAGGCGACGGGGATGAACAGCCAATCGTCGATGGACAGCATCGAGTACCTCCAGCTGAGGTCCTTGAAGCGCCTTACATCAAGATCTCGAGCATGAGGACCAAAGCCCTGAATCTCGATGCCCCCCTTCGCGCCCCCGCCCGGAAGATAAGCCAGATCGACATATCGGTAGCCGTTCGACGCGTCGCGCACTTCCCATTCTGGATGCAGATGCTTGAAGCTGCGCATGGTCGGGAACCAGATTTGCTTGAGGAAAGCGACCGTGCCGTGGCCCAGCCCTTTCTCCAGAAGCTCTCGGCGGCGCGGATTGGTCTCGTCCTGAATCTCGGCTTGCAGCCATTCGTCATAGGCAGTTTGAAAGTTTGGCATCGTTTCTTCGGCTCCTTTTCTGATTCGAAATGAACGAAAAAAGCCGCTTCAAGCCCTCCCGGATCGGGATGGACTTGAAGCGGCGCGTGCTTCACGACCGCAACTTGCTTTAATGTCTCGCTTCGCGACTTGCTTTAATGAATCTCGGTTCGACTGGGGCAGTCCTGCGAGAGGTACGTCAGTCGGCGAAGGCGACTGCCATGCCTGCTGCGAAGATGCCTAGCGGCGGCGTCCCTTCACATGCAGCAGGATCAGGATGAGGGCGAAGGCGGTCAGCGCCATCAGCGGAATCGTGATGAAGCCGAGCCAGTTCAAGTAATCCTGGTTGCACGGCACGCCGGACTTGCACGGCACGATGCCCGACAGCGACGGGAACCATTGGAGCAGGTTGTGGTAAAAGGAGATCGCGATGCCGATCCAGGCGAGCGGCAGCGCATAAACGCCGATCTGCCGGTCTCCGCGATAAGCCGCGATGCCGAGCAGCACCGCCAGCGGATACATGAAGATGCGCTGGTACCAGCACAAGTCGCACGGCATGTACCCGGCGACCTCGCTCAGGTAAAGGCTGCCCAGCGTCGCTGCGAGCGCGACGACCCAGGCGCAGTAGAAGCGGTAGCGCTCCCACAGTCCTTGCGGCTCGTCCTCGTCCTGGTCAAAGGAATCCGGCTCGTCATGCTCGTAGAGCTCCCCATCGGTGTTCTGTTCGGCCATGAGCCGCCACCCTCCCCATCAAAATTTCGGCGCGTCCTCGGACGTCATGCGCTTTTCGCGAAGCCGATTTCAAGCGCGCTCTTCCGCTCCGCGCATTCCATCCGGCGAAGCGGCTTACTTCTTCTCGTCGAGCTTGGCGTCGATCGCCTTCTTGATGTCGTCATAGCCTTTGAACTGGAGCTGCTCGCCGTCCACGAACAGCGAAGGCGTGCCGCCGACCTTGAGCGTCGACTCGGCCAGCCGGCTCTCCTCGGCGACCTTGTCGGAGCCGACGCCGGCGTTGATGTCGCTCAGCAGCTTGTCGAAGTCGATGTCGAGCTTGGCGTCCTTGGCGATCTGCACGAGCCGCTCGGGCGTCGCCCAGACGGTAGTCTCATCGCCTTGGTTCGCATAGATCGCATCATTGTAGGCCCAGAACTGCTCCGGGTCCTGCAGGTAGACGGAGTGGGCCGCGACGGCCGCCGTCACCGAATCCTGTCCGAGGAAAGCGTAGTTCGCGAAATACAGCGCGGCCTTGCCGTCGTTGATGTAATCCTGGACGAGCAGCGGCTTGACCTGCTCGGAGAACAGCTTGCAGCTCGGGCACTTGTAGTCGCCGAACTCGACGAGCTTGACCTGCGCGTTCTCGTCGCCGAGGCGCGGCATCTCCCCGTAGTTGAACGCATGGGGCTTGGACGAATTGTTGATGCCCAGAATGATGACGACGGCGATGAACGCGATGGCGATCGTCAGCCAGATGAGCGCTCCGTTGCCCTTCTTCTGCTTGGCTGGAGGCACGTAGACGTTCTTCTTTTTCTTGCTGCTCTTCGATTGGCTCAAGAGGCGTCCTTCCTTTCGGTCATGATGCTCGTAATCTAGCAGCCTGGCCACCCAGGCACTTACTAAAGTATAGCCAGCTCGCGAGAACAGCGTCAAGCGTCGAAATAACGAATTCCGGGGGAGAAATCGACGATCTCGAGTCGCCGGAACGTCGACGCTGCCGGCTCATCGGCCGGCCGTCTCGCCGGCGTACCAGCTTACGTCGTCCAGCATGATGCGCCCCGCCCCGCCGTCCGCCGATCGGAAGCGCAGCTCCAGACGGTCAAGCGAGTCCGTATCGAGCAACGGCTCGGCCTCGCGGAAGGCGGACAGCGGCAGCCGAATCGTCACCCGCGCCAGCTCGGCCGGGCGGTCGTACTTGCCCTCGCTGGCGAATTCGTCGAGCCAGGCCGGCCGCAGGAACGGCTCCTCCTCCACCGCCGCGAGCGCATCGGCGACCGCGACCTCAGCCTCGGCGCCATTTCGATCGCGCAGCACGACCTGCAGCCGCAGCTCCTGGGGCTCGCAGTCCGCTCTCTCGGAGCATAGCTGGCGGCCGAGGTTGGCCGCCGTGAAGCTCAGTCCTCCTCCGTCGGGGTCCAGAGGCTGCGGCAGTCCGGTCAGCCTCAGCCAGCTGCCTTCCGAAGCGGTACCGCTCCCGGAAGCATCCTCATCGCTGCCCGGCCTTTCAGCGGCTGCCCCAAGAGCTCCCCAGGAGACGACGGCGCCTCGACTGCCTTTGGGCGAGCCGTTGCGGTCGAGCAGCGGATCGGCGCTCAAGCTGGAGCCATCCGCCGCTTCGGCGCGCACGCCGGAGCCCGCTTGCCGGGCATCCTCCTGCTCGAAGTCGGCAACAGGCAGCTCGTCTGCGTCGGCGTACAGCCGGTACGTCCGGACGCCGGAAACGGCTTCCGGACGGCCTGCTTCAGCCGCCGCCGAAACGCTCGTCTCCTCGGACTTCGCATCCGAGGCTTCCGACTCCGGCAGCAGCCAGGCGCGGGCGGCGGCGTCGCCGCCGAGCACCGCGTCCGCGAACGCCCCGACATACGAGGCGGCGAGCAGGCGCTGCCGCTCGCCGCTCAGCATGTCCCGCTGGCGCAGCAGCAGCCCTCCCGGCAGCGAGTTGTCCATCGTGCCCCAGTCCGCGTTGAAGCGGCTGTGGTTCGCATCCTCGATATACACAGCCGCCTTGAAGCGGTCCGAGCCCGGCTCGAGCCGCACGCGGCCGTATTGCCTTTCTCCGTAAAAGACGGTCAGATCCGCATCCCGCGAGCCGTGCAGCGTGAGATAGCTCGCATGCTCCAGCACGGCCCGCTGGCCGTCCTCCTCCGTATCCGTCGGAGCGAGCGCGGCGACGCCGAGCACCGAGCGGGCCAGAGCGGCATCGCCGGGGAACCACTTGCCCGCATCCGCCGCCATCGCGGCCGCCTGCCCGCCGCGCGAATGCCCGATCAGCAGCGTCCGGGACGCGTCGAGCTTGCCGGCGAGCGGTCCGTCCGGCTGGCCGGACAGACGCTTCAGCTCCTCGAGATGGCGCAGCAGCAGCCACGCCCGCAGCTTCATGTCGTCGTCCGGGATGCCCGTCCAGGGCGAGAAGTTCAGGAAGTTCTCGTCGACCGAGACGGCGGCGTAGCCTTTGGAGGCGAGCCGCTCGCCGAGGTAGGCGTAGCCTGCATCCGATCGCTGCTGCGCGATATGGTTGCCGTGCACGATGAGCGCGAGCGGGAACGGCCCGTCTCCGTCCGGAAGCCACAACGTGCCGTTCAGCGGCATCCGATCGGGCTCGAAGCCCCAGTACCACGCCTTCAGCCGGCTCCAATCCGTCAGCAGCGCCGAAGCGTCTGCGGAGGAGGTGCGGATGTCCGCCTCCGCGGCGAACTCCGCCCGGCGGCCGGTGCCGCTGCCGTAGGTCAAGACGGAGTAGGCGTAGGCGCCGGATCGGCCCGGCAAGTCCGGCGCGATCGCGCTTCCCGCAGCGCCCGCGCCGTCCGCATCGTCCGCCGAGCCGCCGAAGCCCGGCGCCGGCAACGACAGCAGGAGCGGCAGCACGAGCAGCGCTCCGGCGGAACAGAGCAGCGCGGCCAGCGGCTGCGGCCGGCGAAGGCGAAGCCGCGGCAGCGCGGCGGCAAAAGCTACTCCGCCGACGGCGGCGGCAAGCGCGTACGCGGCCGCGAGCGGCAGCGCCGCCGTCCAGCGCAGCTCCGCGACGAGCAGCGCGCCAGCCGTGCCGGCGGCAAGCGCCAGCGCGCCGCCCGCGAACCGGCGAGGCAGCGGCAGCCTCATCCAGCACAGCAGCCAGGACAGCGCCCAGGCGGCGATGCCGAGCGCGGCCGTGCCGGCCAGCGTCATCGCCATCAGATCATAGGCGGGGCCAAAGCCGAGCGGCAGCCCTTGCGCGCAAGCGGCGCACAGGAACGCGGCCCCGATCCAGACGCCCGCCATCGACCGGCGCCAAAAAGCCGTGTCGCGCTGCCCGGGCGCTTCCTGCGGCAGCAACCGCTTGCGCCACGGCTTCCGAATCGGATTACGATTCGGCTGTCCCGCTCTTCCAAGCGGCCCCCACTCGATCGACACGTCTGCTCGCCTCCTGCTTCTCTCGTTGACTCTTCGATTCTACCAGTATAGCAGACCGGGGAGAAAGAGCTTCGCGATCATGAAAGGCAGGCAAAGGCAGCCACCCCGCCAACTGCAGCCGCATGAAAACAAACCGAGGGTGCCCCAAAAGCCTTGGCTTAGGCTTAGGGACACCCTCTCTGAACCGAGCTCTCGGATGTCTGCAGCCCGAT
This sequence comes from Paenibacillus sp. FSL W8-1187, assembly GCF_037965485.1. NCBI lineage: Bacteria > Bacillati > Bacillota > Bacilli > Caryophanales > Paenibacillaceae > Paenibacillus > Paenibacillus sp. FSL W8-1187. Next base: position 2,387,464 of record NZ_CP150181.1, on the reverse strand, counting down.
CGATTCGGGTTACAGCCATTGAATTACGCCAGACAGCCCCGCTTGCCCATTCATCTCTGCTCCGCGCGCCGCTTGCCCTTGTCGGCTTCCCTGGCATTGGCGTCGGCCTCGTCGCGAGCCGCCTGCATCTGCTCGAGCGTCTTGGTCTGCAGCCTCGCCGCGCCTTCGTACTCGCGCGTCGGGATGAGATTGCCGGCCGCCAGCCGCTCCTTGGCGGCGGCGATCGCCTCGCCGTACTGCGGCAGCCAGCGCTCGCCGGCGACGAGCATCTCGTCGACGAGCTGCCACACCTCGGGCGGATTGCATACCGCGCCGACGAGCGGATCCATCAGGAACGCCTGGCGCAGCAGCTTGTCGTCGCCGCGCACCGCCGCCTCAACGGCCAGCCGCTGCACGTTCACGCTCGCCTGGCAGACGGCGGCCGGACCGAGCGGCAGGTCGCCGACGACCGGCATCGAGATGCCGTTGCGGTCGACGTAGCCCGGCGCCTCGATGATGCAGTCATCCGGCAGATTCGAGATGACGCCGCGATTGACAACGTTGAAGTGGCCGCGGTACACCCGCCCCGTTTCCAGCGATTCGATGATGTAGCCGCCGTGCTCCTGGCTCCGCTCCGACGCCTCGTACCGCAGCGCAGGCTCCTTCATCCACGCCGGGAACTCCGTCTCGAACCAGAGCCGGCCCTCGGTGCAGACGCGCAGGTAGCCTCCGGTCTCCCCGTTGATCCAGCTGTTCAGGTCGATCCAGTCCGGGATCTCCTGCGGACGCTTGCGGTACCAGGGCACGTATTCGCTCAGATGGCCGTTCGACTCCGTGCTGTAATAGCCGAAGCGCCGCAGCATGTCGATCCGCACCTTTTCCGTCCGGGCGAAGTCGGGATGGCGCTCGAACGCCTCCAGCAGGTCGCCGGTGCGGTCGACGCCGCCGGTCTTGACGCTGACGTACCAGGTCTGGTGGTTGATGCCCGCGCAGACGATGTCCACCTCGTCCATCTCCAGCCCGAGCGCCTGCGCGATCTGATGGTGGCCGCCCTGCACGCCGTGGCACAGCCCGATCGTCCGCACGCCTCCGTACGCGTTGCACGCCCAGGTGAGCATCGCCATCGGATTGGCGTAGTTGAGCAGCAGCGCATCCTCGCGGGCGAACTCGCGGATGTCCTTGCAGATGGCGAGCATCTCGGCGATGCCGCGCTGCCCGTACATGATGCCGCCGGCGCAGAGCGTGTCGCCGACGCACTGGTCGATGCCGTAGCGGAGCGGAATCTCCACGTCGGTGCGGAACGCCTCGAGCCCCCCGATCCGGATCGTGTTGAGGATGTATTTCGCGCCCTTCAGCGCCTCGCGCCGGTCCGTCGTCGCCTGGATCCGGATCGCGAGGCCGTTCTCGTCGATGTCGCGCTGGCAGAGGCTGCGCACCCGCTCCAGATTGTCCGGATCGATGTCGGCGAACGCCACCTCGATTCCCGCGAACTCCGGCACCGACAGCAGATCCCGCAGCAGCCCCCTCGTGAAGCCGATGCTGCCCGCGCCGATAAAAGCAACCTTGAATGACATGTCGCTCTCTCCTCCCTCAATCTCTTGATGGCTCTATGCTAGCCGATATCGGGAAGAAAGCGTTATCGCGGAACGAACCGATTGCTGCGGCTATTGTTCGAAATCCGAACCTTGCCCCGGCGAATAAGCGGAGTCCGGACGGCTGTCCGCCGTCACGGAGCGCCGGAACTCGGACGGCGTCATGCCCGTCTGGCGGCGGAACCACGCATGGAAGTAGGCGCGGCTGCCGAGGCCGACGTAATCCCACAGGTCGGACACGGGGATCGAGGAATGCCGGAGCAGCTGCCGCGCCTTTTCCAGCCGGATCGCCGACAGGTAGCCGCCGAGCGTGACGCCCTCCGCCTGCCGGAAAATCCGCTGCAAATAGCCCGGATGCAGGCGGACCGCCGCCGCCACCTGCTCCGCCTGCAGCGGCTGGTCGAGCCGCTCGGCCATATAGCGCTTGGCCTGCTCCACGTAGCCGTCCTGCGGACGCTCGGCCGCATGGGCCGTCTCCAGCCGCGACAGCCGCAGCAGCAGCTGGGCGTGCAGCAGCCTCGACATGGCGCTGCCGCCGATTCCGGATTCGTCGAGCTCCAGCACGAGCTGGCGCAGCGTCTGCAGCGCCCGCTCCCGGCTGTCCCGCAGCACGAGGCTGGGCGCCTTCCTCGACAGCCACTCCGCCAGCGGCGCGTCCGCCTCGGCAAGAGCGGCCGCCTCCGCGAGCGGCGCTGCCGCCGCCACGAAGCGGAACTCCACGTTGAGCATCCGGCATTCCTCGCGGACGAGCAGGCGATGCGGCACGTTCGCGTCGAGCAGCACGAGGTCTCCGCGCTTCAGGCGGCTGGCGGCGCTGCCCGGCTCCATCGGCGTCCCCAGCTCGGTCTCGACGAGGCAGCCTCCCTCCATGACGTACATGATCTCGGTCGCGTCGTGGCGGTGGTAGTCCATCGCGTAGCCTTGCCATTTTTTGAAATAATACGCCGTCACCTCCGGCTCGCAGCCGCCTCGGCGCACGGCCGGATCAAACAGGCTGCCTGTCCGGAACATCGGTGCTCGCCCTCCCTCTCGCCCAGTCTCGCGCCAGCAGGCCGTAGACGGCATGGTCGAGGAACATGCCGTCCGCATGCTCCTCCTCCCGCAGCACGCCCTCGAGCGAGAAGCCGAGGCGCAGCGCGACCGCCCGGCTGCGGCGGTTGTCCGTGCGCGCGCGGATCTCGACGCGGTTCAGGTCCAGCGTCCCGTAGGCGAACGAGAGCATCTCGGCGGCCGCCTGCGCCATCAGTCCCCGTCCCTGCCAGGCGCTGCCGAGCCAGTAGCCGAGCGACGCCTTGCGGTGGCGGAAGTCCAGCTCCTGGAAGCTGATCATGCCCGCCGCGGACGCCCCGTCCAGCAGCACGGCTGACATCGCCTTGCCCTCCTTGTAGCGCTTGCACTCGAAGCGCACATAATCCTTCATGTCCGCCGCGGAGCGGATCTGTCCGACCCAGGGCAGCCATGCCTCCAGCTCGCGCCGATCCTTTTCCAGCGTCCGGTACAGCGCCTTCGCGTCGGCAGGAGCGAGCACCCGCAGCTCGCAGCCGCCTTCCAGCCGGCGATGGAACATCGCCTTCGCCTCCCTGCCCGAAAGCGGGCTCGTTTTTTCCATCATAGCACGCGATTGTCTTTTTTCGAACGGGATCGTGTACAATAGGACTGCATGACGATACGCGAATGGAGGCTGAACCACTTGAGCAAATTGCAGCAGCAAATCGAACGCTACGCCGATCTCATCATCCGGGTCGGAGTCCGCATCCAGCCCGGACAGAAGCTCGCCATCAACGCGACGCTCGACTCGGCCGACCTGGTGCGCGGACTCGTCCGCAAGGCATACGAGGCAGGAGCCTACTCCGTCAAAGTAAACTGGTCCGACGATACGATCGCCCGCACCCGCTATGAGCTCGCTCCAGACGAGGCTTTCCTCGAGGAGCCCAAATGGTACGCCGGCGAAATGACCGAGCTCGGCGAGCAGGGCGGAGCCGCCATCAGCGTCGTCTCCTCCGACCCCGACCTGCTGAAGGGCATCGACAAGCAGCGGATCGTCAACCACCAGAAGACGTACGGCAAAGCGATGGCGGCCTACCGCCAGATGACGCAGTCCGACAAGTTCAGCTGGTGCGTCGTCGCCGCTCCGTCCAAGGCATGGGCGGCCAAGGTATTCCCCGGCTCCACCGAGGAAGAGCAGTACATAAGCCTTTGGAACTCGATCCTCAAAGCCGTCCGCTGCGATCTCGACGATCCGGTGGCGGCGTGGGAGGAGCATATCGCGAGCCTGAACTCCCGCTCCGAGCATCTGAACGCGCGCAAGTACAAAAAGCTCCATTACACCGCGCCGGGAACCGATCTGACGATCGAGCTGCCGGAGGGCCATCTGTGGGTGGCGGCGGACAGCGTCAACGAGGCCGGCATCCCGTTCGTCGCCAACCTGCCGACCGAGGAAGTGTTCACCGCCGCCAAGGCGGACGGCGTGAACGGCTACGTCTCGAGCACCAAGCCGCTCAGCTACGGCGGCACCATCATCGACAACTTCAAGCTGACGTTCGAGAACGGCAGCGTCGTCAAGGCCGAGGCCGAGCGCGGCCTGGAGACGCTCGAAGGGCTGCTTGAGATGGATGCCGGCGCCCGCCGCATCGGCGAAGTGGCGCTCGTGCCGTTCGACTCCCCGATCTCCCGCTCGAACATCCTGTACTACAATACGCTGTTCGACGAGAACGCCTCGAACCATCTGGCGCTCGGCAGCGCATACGCCTTCAACATCGAGGGCGGCAAAGGGCTTTCCCAGGAAGAGCTCGCCGCCCGCGGCCTGAACACGAGCATCACGCATGTCGACTTCATGATCGGCTCCGCCGACATGAACATCGACGGCATCGCCGAGGACGGCAGCGTAGAGCCGATCTTCCGCGCCGGCAACTGGGCGTTCTAAGCCAGGCATCTGCGAGCGCGCCAGCGGATCTGAACAGGCGTCGCCGCATGCAAAAACCCGGGAACAAACGGACCTCGCTCCGTTCGTTCCCGGGTTTTTTATGATTGCGGACGCTTGCGCCTCGCGGCTCAGCCTCGCTGCCGCGCCTTGGCCGAGCTGCGATAGGCGTCGATGGCCTCCTCCAGCTTGTCGCGCCGGATCGGCTTGCTGAGATAGTCGTCCATGCCCGCCGCGAGGCAGGCTTCCCGGTCGCCGCGCAGCGCGTTCGCCGTCACGGCGACGACATACGGCGGGCGCGCGAGCCCCATCGCCCGGATCTCGTCCATCGTCTCGAAGCCGCCGAGCACCGGCATCAGAATATCGAGCAGCAGCAGATCGTACGGCTCCGGCTCTTGCAGCGCCTCCAGCACCTCGGCACCGTTCGCGACGACGCGGACGGAATGGCCCGACTTTTCGAGCATCTTGCGGATGACGAGCTGATTGATCTCGTTGTCCTCCGCGACCAGCACGCGCAGCGGACCGTCCGGCTCGGGCGCGGCCATCGCCGCATCCGGCAGGGCGTGCGGCGGCTGATCCCGGGCGGCCTTCGCGGCGAAGCGGAAGCGGAAGCGAGAGCCCTGGCCCGGCTCCGACTCGACCTCGATCGTGCCGCCCATCAGCTCCACCAGCCGGCGGGAGATGGCAAGGCCGAGACCGCTTCCCTCCTCCGTACGAGTCATATAGGTGCCGATGCGGCGGAACGGATGGAACAGCTGCTGCTGCTCCGTCTCCGTAATGCCGATGCCGGTATCGGATACCTCGCATTCGATGAGCCTGGAGCCGCGATCCTCGCCGCCCGCCGAAAAGACCGCCCGAATCTGCCCGCGCTCGGTGAACTTGACGGCATTGCCGATCAGGTTGAGCAGCACCTTGCCGAGCTTTTCGCGATCCCCGAGCAGCTCCGCCGGCACGTCCGCGGAGATCGCCGTTTCAAGCTTGAGCCCCTTTTGGACGACGATCGGCATCTGGATCGCGACGATCTCGTCGAGCAGCTCGGCAAGCCGGAACGGACGCTCCTCCGCGGCCTCGGCGCCGGCCGACTCCAGCCGCGTGTAGTCGAGCGTGTCGTTGACGATATGAAGCAGCGCATGGCTGCTCTTGCGGATCAGCTCGATATAGCGCCGGGCCTCTTCCTCGAGCGGCGTGTCGAGCACCATGCGCGTCAGCCCGAGGATGCCGTTCATCGGATTGCGGATCTCGTGGCTCATCATCGTCAGGAATTCGTTTTTGGCCCGGTTCGTCGCTTCGGCGGCTTCCTTTTCGATGAGCAGCTTCTTCTGCTCGCTCATGTCCTTGGCGATCAGGTAATAGCCCTTGATCGTCCCGTTGATGATGATCGGAGCGATCGAGGCGAGGATCTCCGTCACGCGTCCGCTGCGATGCCGCATGCCGCTGAGCTGCCGCTCGGCTTCCGTGTCCTGGCTCGCCTGGCGAAGGATCGGCCCGATCTCCTCGACGAGCAGGTACGGCGAGAAGTCCTTGCCCGCGAGCTCCTCCACCGGCATGCCGAGCATCCGGCCGGCCTCCTGGTTGTAGTTGATCACTCGCCCCTGCAGATCGAGGGAAATGACCGCGTCGTGATTGTATTTCTTGAGCGAGGTATACCGCTCGACCGATTCCTGCAGCTGAAGCTCGAACCGCTTGCGCTCGGAAACGTCCTCGAGGCTGAGCAGATACCCTCCGCCCGCGCCTTCCTCTCCATCGAGCGCGTAGCCGATGATGCGGAACATGCGGCGTTCGCCGCTTTGGAGCGTCATCTCCTCCTCGCAATCGATCGGCTCCAGCTGACGAATGCGGGCCAGCTCCGCCCTGCAGAGGCTGTCCGCCGGAAAGCAGAGCCTCGCGAGCGCGTCGGCTCCGAGGCCCGTCAGCTCCTGCTCCGTGCAGGCGAAGGTGCGGAGAAAGGCCGGATTGACCGTCATGATGCTCAAGCCGGAATCGAAAAGAAGGAGGGGAACGGGGCTGAGGCTGATGACCGAGGCCAGCATGGCCCGGCTGGGCTGGGCTGGCGTCCGCTCCCCCGCTCCGCTCCGCTGCGCTGCGTTTTTTTCCATGATTTGATGTCCACTCCCGGTCCGTCGGTTTGATCTCCCCCTATATTAACCGTATCGGCCGGCTCTCGCACCTCATCTGAAAAAAAAGGCAGGCAAGCCCCCTCAGCCGGCCGGAACGGCCGCCAAGAGCCAGAACTGCTTGGCCTCCTGCCGCAGCAGCGCTTCCGGCGCCGTCACCCGGCCGTCGTCGGGCACGCCCTCGTCGACCGCGCCGCGATACAGCCGGTTGTCCGGATTGGGATCGAAGACGAGGAAGCCCGGCTCCCCTGCCGCCGTCCGCGCCGGCTCGGCCAGCAGAATGAAATGCCCCGCCGACGTGAATCGGCCCGGCTTCATCGAGGCGATGGCCACATCGCCGCGCTGCAGCGCCGCGCGCGCCTCGTCGATGGAGCCCGTCGCCTTGCAGGCGAGGCCGTACTCGCGGCTTGCCGCCGGAAAGAAGCTCCAGGACGTGCCGGAAGCGCGCGTCCGGTGCCCGCCCTTGACGGAAAAGGCCGCCAGCTCCGTCGGCAGCGGCCTGGCGCGCGTCAGGCTCGCGACGGCCATCGCCATGCAGGTCGGACCGCAGCCGGAGCTGCCGATCGTTTCCTTCCCCCCGATCGTGTACGGCACATTTCGCCAGCGCGGGTCCTCCTGGCTGTAATAGATCCGTTCGCGCGAGACGCGCTCCTCGCGGACGGCCGTGGAAGCGAACAGCGCCTCCCAGGTCTGGCGTCCGACGACGCCGGCCGCGCTGCCCGCATTGCCGAGCCGGCTCCGCGTCTTGAAGCGGTTCACCGCATGCAGCGTATTCCGGCCGAAGCAGCCGTCCGCCTTCAGCGGCGCCCCGTCCGCGCCCGAGTAGCCGAGCGCGGAAAGCCGCTCTTGGACGAGCCGCACCGCCGCGCTCGGCGCGGCAGCGCTCGCCGCCGACAGCGGTCCCCCGAATTCAGGCGTCGAGCCCGACGCCGTCGCTCCGCTCATGACGACGCTCTCCCGCCGCCTGCAGGGGGATCGCCGCCCGTGGCCGGCAGACGAATCGAGCTGGAATCGAAATACGGGCTGGACATCCATCCCGCAGCCTCGGCGGCCAAGGCGGTGCCCGCCCCCGCCGCAAGCTCCAACCGCTCCAGCAGCAGCTGCTGGCCGAGCAGCACGTCCTGCAGCATTTCGCAGACGAGCTGAAGCGTCGGCTCGAACGGCGTCTTCCCGGTTCGCGCGAGCGTCCTCTCGGCCAGCTCCTCGCTCATCAGCCGCTCCGCGCGAGCCGACACCTCGAAGCTCGCCGCGACCGGCAGCGAGTCCGCTGCCGGCAGGCGCATCAAGTCCCATGCCTCCGCGCCGGAGCTGCGGATTTCCAGCAGCCCGCCGCCCAGCTCGCCCGCTGCCGCGCCTCCTGCCTGGCGGCCGTTGATGCCCGGCGTCTCGCCCGCTGCCGCCGCGCCCTCTTTGCGGAGCTTGCGCTTCGTGTCATCGCTCACCGGGCTTCACCGCCTTTACGAATAGTTCCGCGTTGCGATCGAGCCCCTGCGTCGCGATCCGCAGCACGCCGGGCTCGCGGCTCGTCACCATGAACGTCGCGGTGCCGCCGCTGACCTGCACCGGCTGCGTCTGGCCCTGCACCGACACCGGCACGACGCCGCTGAAGCTCTCGTCCAGCCGCGACATCCAATCTCCGACAAGCAGCATGACCCGGATCGCATCCGCGCCGTCCGCGGCCAGCTCTCCTTTGTCGGCCGTCAACAGCGCCGCAGTGCCCGCCAGGACGCCGTCCGCATAGCGGGCGAACAGCAGGCCCGGCTGTCCGTACTGCTCCTCCGTCAACGGCACGAGCGAGCTGTGCTCGAACGGCTCCGGAAAATCGCAGCGCCCGACGACCCGTCCGTCCGCCGCGATTTGCGCGTAATAGCTAGGCATATTCAATCACCTCCCAGGAAATGAAAACCGTCCGGCCCGCAGGCAGTCCTCCGGCGAACAGATAGATCCGCTCGCTGAACAGCACGGCGTAGACGCCTGACGAGGTGCCGGCATCGCTTTTGACCTGATATAAAGTGGATGTCACTTGGAGAAAGCTTTTCGAGCGGTCGATCCACGGAATCGGCACGTTGACGGAGTCGCTCGGATTCGCGATCGACGTCTCGCCTCTCAGCACCTGCTTGATTCCCACGCCTTTCCACCCCGTTCCGTCGTTGTACTGCAGCTTGCCGCCCGCGGCGGAAAAATGGATGCCGTCCACCTTGTCGGCGTTGGCTGCGCTCGTGGCATTGCCCGCCCCCGCCGCGTAATCGGCCGTCAGCGCGCGCTGGGCGAGCGTGTTGCTGCCCGCCAGCCGCGAGGTGATCGCGAAGTTGAAATGGACCAGGCCGACTCCGTTGCGCTGCGCGAGCACGAGCCGGTTCCGATGGTCGTAAGGACGTCCGTTTTCCAAATAGACGCCCTTCTGAGCCGCGATCTCGCCTGCCGTCCCAAACGGCAGATCGATATAAAGATAATCCCACGCGCCGAGCGTGAACGTGCCCCGCGACACCCGGATGTAGCTGCCCGAGGCCGGATTCATGACGATGAGCGTGCCGTCGAGCGTCACCTTGCCCGCCCCGTCGTCGACGATGCCGCCCTCGCTCATGACGACGAGTCCTTGCAGCCGCGCATTTAGCCCCCAGCCGCGCTCGTCGTCGAGCGGGTCGAGATCCCGGTTGCCGTGGCTCGAGCTGAACACGCTCAGGCAGGAGACGGAAGCGGAGCCGTCGGCGGCAGCGGCCGCCTTGACCGTCAGCCGGACATAGCGGCAATCGGCGTTCGCCGAGAACGGCAGGTACGACAGCGGCGAATAGGCCGGCTTGCCGGCATGATCGTAGGTCTTGACCCAGTCGGTCCCGTTCGGACTCGCCTCGACGATGAAGTCCTTCGGCAGCGAGGCGGCGCTCTGGACCGGCCATCCGCCAAAGCTGATCCCTTCCAGCTTGGCGCAAGGCAGGCCGAGATCGACCGTCAGCGACAGCGGATAAACGGAGCCGGCAGGCAGCGCCCAGCGGCCTCCCTCTCCGGCCGCCGCGGAAGACCACGGAGCGGTCGGCAGGCCGATCAGCACGCCGCCCGTCGCGGCGGCGCGTTTGTTTTTGGCGACGTTGGCCGAGCTCGTCTTGACGACGAACCGGTCCAGCGCTTCGATATTTTCATTTTGAGCCGCTCTGCGGACGATGTCCGAGGGCTCGAATGTCTTGAGTCCGCTAGGCAGCTGCGCCATGACGGATCACTTCCCTTCCACAGGATTCCACACCTCAAGCGCGTCCCAGCTGAAGCCGAGCCGCTCCAGCGCGTTCCAGTCCAGTCCGGCCGCGTCCAGCTCTTCCCATCGCAGATAGGTGAACTGGAACTCCAGCAGCAGATGGGCCGGCAAAATCTCGCGCACCGCCGACTTCACGTCCGCCAGGTTCGGCGGCACGCCGCGCTTGCCGATGAACGTGACGACGACCTTCCAGTCGCCGAACTTCTCCTCGACCGAGATCTCGCCGTTCTCGAACGAATCGACGACGCTGCGGATGACGGCGAGCGTCACCGTGCCGGCTCCGCGCAGCCGCGACTTGATCAGCGAGCGCCGCTGGTCGAGCGGCTTGCTGCCGCTTGCGGTGATGCCGCAGGCCTCTTCCCAGCGGGACAAGCCCCATGTCGCCGTCTCGAGGAAAAACTGGCGGAACGCCTCGTCCAGCTGGCCGGAGGCGAACGCCAGCTCCGCCGCCTCGCGCTCGATGATCGCGATCGCGGCGAGCGCATCTTCGTAATACTTGGGCAGCATGCCCATCATCTGCTCCGCCAGGCTATACGTCATACTCGATCTCGACCTTTCCCGCGACCGGCACCATGTCCGCCTCGAGCGCGATGTCGGCGCTGCCGCCGTTCATCGCCAGGCTGACGTAATCGTCGACCTCGTCGATGCCGATCAGGATACCGGCGATGCGGTTGAACGGCACGCGGTCCTTCTTAAAGGCGAGGCCGGCCAGATAGGCGGCCAGCCGCCGCCGGAACTCGGCGACGATCGGCTCGAGCTCCACGCCCGGCACGAAGCGCAGCTGCGCCGCGACGTCGATCTCGATTCCTTTCGCCGGAGCGACCGTCACCTTGGCCCCGATCGGCCTGCGCGCCTCGATCGCTGCCCGCGCCAGATCGACCTTGTCCGGCTTGGCCGGCGTTCCGTCTGGGCCGAGCAGCGACAGCTTGACCGTGCCGCCCCCTTGCCACACCTCGAACACCTTGACGTCGCCGATGCCTTCCACCTCCAGCGCCCACTGGCGGTAATGGCCGGCGTTGCCGCTCGTGGCTGGCGTGCGGACGCGGTCATAGTACCGCTGCAGCAGCGACGCGTCGCTCTCTTCATCCGCCCCGCCGGCGAACGCCTTCGGATTGCTGACGGCGACGATGCCGGCCAGATCGCCCAGCACGCGGCTGATCGAGCCCGGCTGCACGTTGCCGGCCGCGCCCGGCTCCGAGGAGACCGCGCGGACGAGGATCTGCTTGCCTTCCCCGATGGTCGCCGCCTCGCGGGTCGCGAACGAGACCGTCCCGTCCGGCAGCGAGGCGATCGTTCCCTCGCGGATGCGGGTGCCCGCGGCTCCGGCGAACAGCAGCTCGCCGGAGCTTTTCGTGCCGGGCTTGCGCGCCAGTCCCATCTCGGCGGCGCGCAGATCGAGATACGGACCCGGCTGCTGCGGTCCGGCGAACCCCCAGTCCAGCGTCTGGCCGAGCCGAATGTAGAGCTGGGCCAGCTCGATCGCCGCCGGCGACAGCATGTCGTGGACGACCGACCCCGGCCGGCGGTCGAGCTCCGGCGGCACGGCCGCCAGCATCCGCTCCAGAATCGCTTGCTTCGTATGCTGCTCAAACAAGCAGCGTCACCTCCTGCTGCAATAATCCGTCCTTGTGGACGACCGCGAAGCGGGCGCTCAGCCGGTCTCCCTGGCTGTCCAGGGCAAAATCCACCACGTCCAGCACCCGGTCGTCCGCGAGCAGCGCTTCCCGGATGACGCGCGGAACCTCGCTGCGCATCAGCTCCGGCGTCAAGTCCTCGCCGATCAGGCGCTCGAGCTCGGAGCCGTAGCTCCAGTCGCAGGCGAGATAGCGGAAGCGCGCCGTCCGCAGCGCCTTCTCGACCGCCTGACGCAGCGCCTCCTCCCCGTCGATCAGCCGGTTCTCGAGCTGTCCGCCAGCGAAGTCGAGCGCGTACGTCCGGGACGGACGCGGCGCCGGCGGCGCGGCGGATGCGGCCGAGCTTCGCGGCTTCAGCGGCGACAGCGCCATCAGTACGTCACCGCCCGATCGAGGACGAGGTACAGCTGGCCCTGCTGCACGCCGGCGACGATGACGCGCTCGCCCGGCTTGAGCTCGTCGATGTAGGTGAGCTCGGCGTCCGAAAGCGCGAAGTCGCCCGCTTGCATCTCCAATTTCTGCGTCGTAATCGTAAGCGTCCCTCCCGATGTCACCAGCGTTGCCGAGGAGGGCGACAAGCCCGCGCTTGCGCTCATGACTTTCTCCGCGTCCACCTTTACCTTGCGCATGTGGCTCGTCAGCCTCTCGGCGACGACGAGATCGTCCTTCTCCAGCACCAGCTCCGTATGGTCGAGCCGGATCTTCAGCTCGGGAGGCTCCGCGACGACGGTGCCGAGCTCGATCGTCGTATCCGCGTTCCAGCCGATGCTCCGCATGAGCTGCACGAGCTGGCTCGCGCCCGAACCTTCTGCTCTGTCCATGCTGCTTCCCTCCTGTCCGTTGTACGGCGCGTCTTCATCCTCAGTCCGCTTCCTCCATCGCTGTCAGCGTCAGCGCCATGCGATGCGCGCCGCCCTCGTACGAATGCTCGTCGGCGGTGATCGCATACCGGCCGACGATGCCGCTCAGCCGCTCCTCGACCTTGACGACCGCGCCCGAGACCGCTTCCTCGATGCCGAGCGCCTCGATTCTGGCCTCGTCGGCAAACGTCGCCAGCTGCCGCAGCAGCTCGTCGGCCTGCTGCTGCATCATCGAGCGGCTCATCGCCGCGCTCGGCTTGACGAAATGCTGCATGACGCCGAACCGCTCCGCGAGCTCGGCGCTGCGGACGACGACGGCCTGCTCCGTGCGCTGCGGGTCGAGGCCCATCACCTTCACCTGCGTCTTCATCTCCTCCATCGACTGCGAGCAGGACGCCGACAGCAAATTCCGCCCCGCCTCGATGCGCCACGGCACGAGCTGCGCGCTGCGCTCCCGCAGCTCGACCCGGCCTTCCCGCGAGCCAAGCTCGAACCGGCGTCCGTTCTGCTCTTCCGTCATCTCGAGCGCCTTCGTCATCATCTCGTACAGCGTCTTGTCGCGCTGGATCAGCTTCGGAATGACGAAGCCGGTCGAGGCGAGCTCGCCGACAGGCACGCCGAACTCGCCGCACAGCTGGCGGATGATGCCGTCCGCGGTCATGCGGCGGAACAGACGCGAGTCCTTCGTTTTGGTCAGGTAGATGTTCTCGTCGTACGCCGTCGCCGACATGCGGCCGCCGGAGTCGATCGAGTCCGCGAACACGACGCCGCGAAAAAGCTCCGCGCCCGACTCGCCCGCGAGCCGCAGCTCGCCGCCCTTGTCGATCTCAGCCAGCCGGCTGCGGCCGTCGGCCGTGTTGACCAGCTCGACGACGAGCTTGCGCGCCGCCTGCTTGACATCGCCCGACCAGCGGATCGACATGCACATCGCGCTCAGATCCAGCTCCTCGCCGCCGCGCCGCACATGCGTCAGCGTCCAGCTCATGCCGGCACCGCCAGCTTGAGCCCGACCTTCAGCCGGTTCGGATCCTTGCCGATGGCGGCCTGGTTGGCCGCATGCAGCTCCCGCCAGCGGTCGCCGTCGCCCCAGATCCGCTGGGCGATCTTCCACAGGCTGTCGCCGGCGACGACGACATAGAACGCCGGCGGCGTGGGCGAGCCGTCCTTGCGCTCCTGCTCTGCGGCCGGCTCCGCCTGCACCGGGCGGTACTGCTTGAGCGCGAGCTCATAATAGAGGTCGCCGGGGCTGCCGGCCCGCTCCTCGTAGGAGAACGAGCGGATCGTCGTCGGCACGCCCTCGACCGTCGTGCCCGTGATGTCGAACGTCACCGGCTTGCGGGCCCGCATCCAGCCCTCCACGAGCTGGACGCAGCTCCAGGGCGGCTCGAACTCCATATGCTCGCAGTAGCCAGGATGATAGTCGCGGGGGAAAAAGGAGGAGATCGCAAACTCGCTGAGGCCCGCTTCGCCGAATACGGTACGCTCGCCGAGCGCCACGACCGAGAGGTCCTGGTAGCCCTGCGACAGCTTCACCGACAGGACGGCCGGATTGACCGGCAGCCGCAGCCGCTTGCCTCCGCCGTCCGGCGTCAGCCAAAATTGCATGCCGCTCATCCCATCAGCCCTCCCGCGGCGCGGATTTCACGCGCGAGCGCGCGGGCGATGCCGTCGATGTCGCTTTCCTGGCGGACGTGGAACGTATTGCCCGTCACCGTCACCGCCAGCCCGGCGGCTCCTCCTCCGGACAGCTCGCGGTTCTCCTGCGCGCTCAGCACGCGCTCGCCCTTGTGCAGGCGCGCGACCATGCCGTCGTACGGCACGTAGCCGAGGCCATGGTAATGGCCGGGCAGGGCGGCCGCGCCGGCAGGTCCGGCGGCCGCCACCGTGACGGTCGCGTCCTCCCCGAGGCCGAGGAAGCCTTTGACCTTGTTCCACTTTTCCAGAATGCCGCCGACAAAGTCGTTGAAATACTTCTTGATGTCATCGAAATGATACTTGAACAGATAGGCCAGTCCTGCGACCGCCGCTCCGACGAGCAGCACGGGAGCGAGGATCGCCAGGATCGGCGCCGCCACCGCCCAGGCGGCCGCGGCCGAAGCGAGCAGCGACGGCGCGAAGACGCCGATGAGAATCCCGGCCATGACAGCCGCCGAGATGCCGAGAATATCCGCGTTGCGCGCGAACACCTCCATGACGGTGACGATGCCTTCGCCAAGCGGCAGCAGCGCCTCGCCGAGCGGCGCCAGCGCGATCGTGACCCGGTTCTGCAGCGCGCCCCAGCCGTCGCCGAAGCTTTGCAGCTGCTGCGACTGCGCCGAGATGCTGCCGCTCGCCTCGCTCATCGAGCCGAGCATGCCTTTGAAGCCGTCGGTGCTGCCGCGCAGCGCCAGCGCCAGGTCGATGCCGGCCTCTTGGCCGAATACGCCGATCGCCAGTTTGGCCGCTTCGGCGATCGACTCCGCTTGCCGGATCTGCGAGGCGATGATTTCGAAGCCTCCCTCCGGCAGCTGCATCGTTCCGCCTTCCACTTTTTTCAGCACATCCTGGATCGGATTGATGCCTGCCTTTTGCCACTTGGCCATCAGCGCCGTCGAGGCATCGAGTCCGAGCTCCATCTCCTGGAACGAGCCGGCCGAATCGCTCACGCCCTTCATCAGGGCGGCCATATCGGTCTTTCCGGCCCGGCTCGCGGCGAAAAACCTGTCGAGCGTCCCTGAGCTGTCGCCAAGCTTGACGTCCCAACTGTTCATGATGCCGGCCAGCGACTCCGCCATGGCGGCGCTGTCCCCTCCTGTCAGCCGAGACGCGTCCAGCAGCGTCTTGGACGTCTTCTCCAGTCCGGCGCCCGTGAGCGGCAAGCTGCCGCGCAGCGTGCCCATCGCCTTGGCGACTTCGTCCAGGTTTTGCGGCACTTGCGATCCGACCTTGCGGAAAGACTCCAGCAGCTCCCCCATCTGCTCGCCAGGCACTCCGGCGGACGCCCGCAGGATCGAAGAAGCCTTGCCGAATGTTTCGGCCGCCTCCAGCGATTTCGTTCCGACCGCGACAATCGCGCCTCCGGCCATCGCTGCCGCCGCCGCTCCATGCTCCTTGACCAAACCCTTGTGCTGCTCGTACACGCCCCTCCCCTTCTCGCGAAGCCCTTGAGCATACGACTTGACCGCCGTCACGCCGCGATTTTTGTAGCCCGCCCAGCGCTCGCGCATCGGCCGGCTATGCTCGGCCAAATACGCTCTTGCCGGAGCCGCCGCCTGCGAGACAGCGTCCTTCGCCTTGCCCCATCCTTCCCGGACCGGCTTCGTCGAGTCCATCCATTTCTGGCCTGCCCAGCTCCTGGCTCTGCCTCCCAGCGCCTTCGCGCCTCCCCACCCCGACTTCATCATGCCGGTCAGCGGAGCGATCGACCTTTCCTTGAACGCGAAGCGGATGCCTCCCTTGACGATGCTTTTCGACGCCCTCGCCGAGGCATTGCCGACCGCCTTCGCGGCATTGCCGACCGCCTTCGCCGATGCGCTTCCCGCGGCTCTCACGACATTGCCGGCGGCATTTGCGGCTTTGGCCGTGCCTGCCGCGGCTTCCCTTCCGAGCGCCTTGATCTGATCGCCCGCATCCTTCCGGACTTTTCTCATCTGTTCGAGGAAATCCTTGGCCTGCTTCTGCTTCTCTGCTATGCTCCGCCCGGCCGCTCCCAACGGGTCCAACTTGGACAGCTGCTCCATCTGACGGCGAATCTTATCCATCAGCCGCGAGAACTGCTCCAGCGCGGCGTTCTGGGACGGTCCGGGCGCAGCGCCTCCTGTGCTCATATCCGCCCGCGCCTCCTTTCGATCGACCGAATCCTACCTGCGGGCGGCCGCCCGCTCGCTCGCCTTCCGCGCCTTCTCCTCTTCCTCCAGCTGCAGCATCATCGAGGCGTACATGAAGCGCTTGAAGCGCTCCTCCTTGTTGTACACCTCGTCCGGCGCGATGCCGTGGCGCTGGAAGATCAGATGGAGCAGGAAGGGCTCGCCGCCCGCCCGGATCAGTTTTTTACTTCTTCCTCGTCGCTGTCGAAGCCGCTGATCTCCAATATCTCGGAGGAAAGCCTCGCGATCTCGCCCGCCAGCAGCAGCCCCATGATCGCGTCGGCCGGAGTGCCGTATTTTTCCGTCAGCTCGCGCGCGGTCCAGTCCGGCACGACGCATGACTTTTGGATGACGAGGGCGCCGAACTGCTCCTCGTCGAGGATTTTCTCCCGCTTGCTGCCTTTGCCCGCGAAGTGCGTGCACTGCTCCTGGATGCGGCTGATCGTCTTGCCGTCGAGCGCCTGGATCGTGAAGTCCACGCCCAACCTCTTCATCGGGATGTCCTTCTGCGGCCTCGTGTCGGCGCTCAGCAGCGCGTGCAGGACGGCCGTCTGGCGGTTGTCGCTCATGAACGTCTCACCTCCGTTATTCATCTAGGCTTCTTCCGCGGCGAGCTTGTCGAGCAGCTCGTAGCCGGTGAAGCTGAACGGCAGCTCCTCCTCGACGAGCGACCCGACCTCGTAGTGCAGCAGCGGGATCTTGTCGAACGTCACGCCCTTCAAGCGGACGCGGTAAGCGCCGTACGACTCGGGATCCTCCAGCTTGAGGATCAGCTCCGTGATGAAGCTGCCCTTCTTGTCGTCGGCGATCGAGCCGATCAGCTCCACGAACTCGGACGTCACCTTGTAGCCGCTGATCGTGCCGGTGCCGCTCAGTCCGGTCACCTTGTGGGCGGTCCAGCGCGTTCCGGCGCGCTTCACTTCTTCCTTGGAGATCTCCACGTTCGCTTCCGCGGACTTGATGTTCGTCAGCCACTTGCTGTCATGGTACACGTAGCCGTAAGCGCCGTTGATGACGCGTGTCGGATCCAGCATTCGATCTCATGCCTCCTCTTGGGTTCGGTTGCCTCAGACCTCGATGGTCAGGAAAATGCGTTCCATGCTGTCGATCTCCGTGTAGGCGATGCGCAGGTAGACGTTGTCGCCCTCGGACTTGCGCTCCGGATCGAGTCCGGCCTCGATGTCCGTCAGCACGCTGGCCAGCTCCAGCCGCTCAAGGTACGCCTTCACGGCGGAGATGAGCGCCGCCTGGCCGTCGGCGTTGTTGTCGAGCTTGCCGATGTAGCTGTCCGCCGCCGTTTTTGGAATGTCCGTCGCGACCGCCTGCCGCGCCCGGATCGTGCGGATCTTGGCTCCGCTCGTCACGAGCCCCTGCTCGACCTTGACCTTCTCTCCGTCATGGACGAGCGCGAGCGAGCCTTTTTCGAGCGCGGCCGCGATCTCGCTGTTCTTGAGCCGCCGCAGCGCGTCGGTCGCGGACACCTGGGCGTACGTGATCGACTTGTTGATGCCGGTGCCGGCGATCAGACCGGCGACATACGGCGCGTATTCGCCCGAGGAGTAGGACTTGCCGCCCGCCTCCGCGCCGGTGATCAGATTGACCGCGTAGTCGTCCTTCAGCTTGACGCTGCGGGCATTGCCGAGCGCCGGGTCCTTGTCCTCGTCCCTCGTGCCGCCGAATACGGCGAGGAAGTGCTTGCCGTCCTTGCGGCTGCTTTTGATCCACGCCAGCGTCAGATCGACCTCCGACGCCTCCACCTCGGCCGGATAGACAAAGACGTTGAACGGCCTCGCCTCCAGCTGGTCGCGCATCGAGAGGAAGCTTTTCGCCCGGGACGCCTTGAGCGCGTCGCCCTCGCCCGTCGGCGGCGTCATCGTGTACACGAGAACCTCGCGCGCCCCTCCTTGCAGGACGAGCAGCACCGGAGCCGCATCCGCCTCGCCGAACAGCTCGACCGCCTCGGCCGGCTTTTCGATCGTGTAGAACTTCTCCTTTGCCGCCGTGCCGTATTTCAGCAGCGGCAGCGCCACCGTGCCGCGCGCTCCTCCCTTGATTACAGCTGCCGCCGCGTTCACGAAATTGATGTACAGTCCCGGACGCGCCGGCAGGCTCGTCGTATCCCATGTACCGCCCATGTTCGTCGCCACCTTTTCCTTCGATTTGCTTGTTCGGTGCTGCTCAGCCTTCCCGGCTGTCGTTCAGATGAAGCTTCTTCATTTTCGGAGCTGCCGGCAGCTCCAGCCGCTCGCGCACGGTGCCCTGCAGCTGGCAGCTGCAGCGATGCAGGCCGCCTTCGAGCC
Source organism: Paenibacillus sp. FSL W8-1187 (assembly GCF_037965485.1). NCBI lineage: Bacteria > Bacillati > Bacillota > Bacilli > Caryophanales > Paenibacillaceae > Paenibacillus > Paenibacillus sp. FSL W8-1187. The sequence goes on along the minus strand of NZ_CP150181.1, from coordinate 2,368,973 downwards.
GCTCCGACTGTCCGAGCCTCGCCAAGGCCAGCCCGCGCACGACGGTCGCTTCCTCACCGGACGCCGGCCTCGGCGAGGCGATCAGCGCCTCGAGCGCCAGCACCGCCTCCCCGGCGCTCGAGCGGTAGCAGGCGACGGCATAGCTGCGCTCCGCCGCGACGGCATGCGCCATGTCGAGCCGCCGCTCTTCCGCCAGCAGCGCCACCGTCCAGTCTCCGTGAGCCGGCTCGGCCGGAGGCTCGTGCCGGCTGATCGCCGCATTCGGCTCAAGCCCCTTGATCCAGGCGCAGATGGCCTCGATGTCCGCCGTGATCGTGATCGCTCTCTCCTCCTTTCGGGCACAACCTGGATTATAGGAGCGCCGAGGGGGGACGGGGGAGGATGAACTTTTATCACCCGGCCTCGGAACGGATGTTCAGCGGGGGGATGATGGAAGTTCGCCCTGTTCAGCTGAGGCGGGACTTGATATACTCCATGAAAAACAGGCTCGGAGGAGGCGGTCCGCATGCGCCGCATACGCGTCATGCTGGTGGAGGACGATCCGTTCTGGCAGGAAAACATCAGCTCCGATCTGGCCGCCGAAGCGGATATCGAGGTCGCCGCCGTCTGCGGAAGCAAAGAAGAAGCCCTGCAAGCGGCAGCGCTTGACAGGGCTCTGGACGTGGTGCTGATGGACATCAATCTGTCGGGCAACAAGCTCGACGGACTGGAGGCGGTGCAGGAGCTGTGGCCGATTCTAGGCGAGCGCGACGTCAAGGTCATCATGCTGACGTCGCTCAAGGAAAGCTCGATCATCCTGAAATCGCTGCAGCTCGGAGCGGTGAACTATATGACCAAGCAGAGCTGCAAGGATATCGTCCGCGCGATCCGGGAAGCCGCCGCGGGCGCCGCGCAGATCCACGCGGACGCAGCCGGCGCGATGCGGGCCGAGCTGCAGCTGATGGAGCTGACGCCGACCGAGCGCGAGGTGTACGAGCTGCGTCGGGCGGGGCTGAGCCGGCAGCAGATTTCCGACCGGCTGTACAAGTCCGCCCATACGATCAAGTCCCAGATCAAAAGCATCCGCAGCAAGCTGCTGCCGTTCCGGCTCCATCAGCCCTCGCGCGCGGCGGACGACGAGCATGATTGAGCCCGCGCATGCCGGCTGGCGCAGGCTTGCGGCGTCAGCCCTCGCTTGCGGCGGACGGCGAGGAGGCATGCCGCGCCTGCTCCGCGGCGGCGAGCGGCGGCCTCGCGCGGAATCGGGATGCCGGCAGCTGCAGCTGCACGATCGTCCCGCTGCCCGGCTCGACAGGCGGAAAGACGATCGCTCCGCCGTGCTTCTGGGCGACCTGCGCGCAATAGGACAGGCCCAGCCCGTGGTTGGACGCGTTTCTTTTGGTCGTGTAGAACGGCTCCATGATGCGCGGCGCATGCTCGGGATCGATGCCCGCGCCGTCGTCGCGCACCTCGACGATGAACCGCTTGCGCGTCGAAAAGGCGCGCACCGAGATGGTCCCTTCCTTGCCCTTCGCCGCATCGGCGGCATTTTGCAGCAGGTTCGACACCGTCTCCAGCAGATGCATCCGATCGCCTCTCAGCTCCCCGTCCTCCACGCTCGACTCGAGCCTCGTCCCGCGACCTGCCAGCTGAGGCCGCATCGGCCCGAGCGCGCCCTCCAGCATTTCCCGCACATCGACGGCGGCTTCGCGCAGGACGATCTCGTCCGACTTTTCACGGATGCTCTCCACCATGGAGAGCAGATGCGAGGTGACGCCGCCGATCTGCCGCAGCGATTCCTTCGACCGCTCCGCCTCCCCGTTTTCCAGCTGTCCGGCCGCCTTTTCCGTCAAGTAGTCGATTTTTTGAATCTCGTTCTTGATCGAGTGGTTCAGGATCGACACGCCCATCGTGATCGCGCGCAGCGAGTAGCTGCGGCGCTCGCGCTCGATGCGCAGCTTGATGCCGAGGAAGCCGTTGCGGATGAGCTGGTACAGGATGGCCCCGACGAGGCTGAAAATCATGATGACGTTCAGCTGCCACAGGTTGTTGCTTTCCAGGCGGAAATCCCACATGCGGAGCTCCAGCCGCTTCATGCCGAGGAAGTCGGTCACGTACGCCCAGACGACCGCCGCGGAGAACAGCCAGGCGACGCGTTTCTTGTTGCTCAGGCTGTACATGCTGCCGTCCCGCCAGTAGGCGAGGAAGAAGAAAAACACGGCCGCAGCGAGATAGAAGCCGACAAGCAGGCGCTGCTCCTCGAAGGCGAAGACGTTCCACGGCTCCCGCTCGAGATGGCGCAGCAGGTTCAGGACGGCGGGCAGCAGCAGCGCGGACGCAAGCAGGTGACGCGCGCGGCGGGACTCGATGCCGCCCATCCAGAGCGCGCCGAGCGAGGTGATCGCGGGAAAAAGGTACAGATAGACGGTCATCATGAAGACGCTCGCCTGATAGAGGATCGTCTCGACGTCCGGCGTCAGCCAGCCGAGCGGCTGGAGGCGCGGAAGGATCGTCAGATGGATGGAGAAGGCGCAGCTGGACATGCCGCCGCTCAGCATCGTCAGCGCGATCCAGAAATTGCGGCGGAAGTTGAAGGCAAGGAACGTCAGTCCCAGCGTCCATAGCGACAGGAACATGAACAGATACAGGATCGTCAAGCTAGCGTCCTCCATTGCTGGCCAAAAAGCCCGATTCCTTTCGCTCCGATTATACGGCAGCGCGCCGCCAGCAGGGATGGGCCTAAAGTCATAGGCACGGACAGCGGCGGTTTTTACACAATGTTAAATGTACAATCCGGCCTTTGCCCTCTATACTCTTGAGCGAACGTTCAGGCGCGGTTAAACCGATGTTCAGTCCTCAGCCGCCGCGGATGATTCCAATTCGACTGGGAGGGATTTTTATGTGGAAACGCAAGCTTGGCTGGGGACTTGTCGCGATGCTCGCCTTTATGGCGGCGCTGTTTCCGGGCGCTTCCGTCCGGACCGAGGCGGCAGCCGGCTATGACGCCGTCATTTATTTTCCGTTCGACCGCTACCCGCTGACCGGCGATCATATCCGCGACGCGATCGCGGACGGGCATTCGGCGATCTGCACGATCGATCGGGCCGGCGCGGACGCGAACCGCAAGGAGTCGCTCAAGGGCATCCCGACCAAAAGCGGCTACGACCGCGACGAATGGCCGATGGCGATGTGCGACGAAGGCGGTGCAGGCGCGGACGTGCGCTACGTGCCGTCCTCCGACAACCGCGGCGCAGGGGCATGGGTCGGCAACCAGCTTTCCTCGTACGCGAACGGCAAGCGGATCAAGTTTGTCATGTCCTACGGCAGCTGACGAGCCTTCTCCGCGTCCGGCGGATCGGCTATACTGAAGCTACCCGATTCCGGCGCATTCAACCGGTTGAAAAAGGAGTGATGCCGCATGACCCGATTGGGCACCACCGAGCTGCTCGTATCCTACTCTCAGCTCGCGGCGTACAACCGCAGCGAGGAGCATCCTTATTCCGACTGGACGGACGAGCATGTCGGCCAAGGCTTTGCCTGGCGCGAGGGCAGCGTCTCGTTCGGCACGCTCGGCGATGTCCGCAGCCTCGTCGAGCTGGAGCTTGACGAGAGGCTGCCCGAGCCGGCAGCCGACGCGGTCCGCGTCATCGTCGTGCCGTTCCGCGCGGACGGCAGCGGCATCGCGGTCAGCAGCATCCTGTCGGGGACGCTGGCGGCCGAGCTGCCCGCCGGCTTGTACGAGCTTCAGTTCGAAGCGTTCGAGCCGGCGGGCGGCGGCGATGGCCCCGGCCGCTATCGGCTCGCCTTCGCCCCGGCGGAGTCGCCGGCGGCTCGCATCGTCCGGCAGGACGAGGAGCTCGACCCGCCTGCCGAGCTGGTCCTGGCCGCGGAGGCGGCCGTTTGAACATGAGCCTGGCCGCATCCGTGCATGCACGGATGCGGCCAGGCTTTTTCACGGATGCGGCCAGGTTTTTTCGACGGTCCGGTCGTTCGACGCCAAGCTCCTCCGCTGATCCAGGTCCGCTGCGGCGAGTCCAGTTTGACGCCGTTATTGCTTGCGGTGCACACCCGCGGCGCCGAGCGCCGAGCCGATGATGCGGATCGGCACGTCCGCCGTCTTGCGCGTGCCGTTGCGGTACACCACCTCGAAGCGGATCGTATAGTCGCCCTTGGACAGTCCATCCGTCAAATGCGCCCACCGCTCGTCATGCAGCTCGCCCGCATAATGGCGATCGGCCGTCACCGGCTTCAGGATGGTGCGTGCGTCCAGCCCGCCTCCGGCCGTCAAGCTCGCCGTCACCTGCAGCACCGGAGCCGGGACCGGATAGCCTTGCACGATCAGCTTCTCTCCGGCATAAAACTCCTTCGGATGCTGCGCCGTCTCGTGGCCGAGCCGGTCATGGATTTCCTTCCAGTCCGCCGTATGGCCGACATCGGCGCTCAGTCCAAGCGGCACGACCGAGATCGGCTTCGCCGCCGTCGCTTCCGCCTTGCCGTCGCTGACCGTCAGCGTCACCTGATAGGTGCCGGGCAAGGACCGTTCAAGGAGCGGCGGAGCCGCATGCACGCTCGTTCGGCCCGACGGGTCGAGCACGGTCCATTTCGCCGTAAGCGCGTCTCCGTCCGGATCGGACGAGCGGTCGAGCAGTTGGATCGGGTCGCCTTCGTAGACCGGCCTCGGCGTCCAGTCGAAATCGGCCACTGGCGGGCGATTCGTCTCGAGATAGAAATACTTCGGCGCACTCCAGGCGCTCCAATCGAAGCCGTCGTAGGCGCGGACCTGCACGTACAGGTTGACCTTCTCCGGAAGGTCGGTCGTAGGGCGCCAGCTGCGGTCCTTGCCCGGCCGAATGTCCGTATCCCGGAGCAATTCGCCGCCGTAGCGATAAATCCTCAGTTGATACCGGCTCTGTTCATCGCTGTCTGCATCCCAGTAGCTCCACTGGAAAAGCGGCCTGAATTCGATCAGTTTGGTCGGCTGATTCGGATCGGAGCTCGCCGGCACGGTGATTTGAGCGGACGGGATCTGGTTGTGAATCGTCACGGTCTTGGTGATTTGCGCTTCGGCACCGAGCGAGTCTTCGACGCGCTGGCGGATTTCAAAGGTGCCGATCGTGCTAAAGCTCTTTTGCCAGCTCGTCCGGCTGCCGCTTGCGATCGTCTCGGCTCCGTTCGTCGTCCGATTCCTCAAGTACCACGTATGCGGCAGGTTCTCGCGGCCGCCGTCCTCTTTGTCCCATGCGGTGGAGTCGAACGTGATCGTCACGCCTCGATACGTGTTCACATGGCTTTGGTTGAAGCCAGGCACTGGCGGCGTATTGTTCGCGCCCGTCACCGTGACATGGAGCGTCTTGACGGTGTAGGCCGACCATGCGCCGTACTCATCCTTTACGGCCATCCCAATTTCGTACATGCCTTTTTCTTGCGGCGTCACGAGCTTTTCGTAGAAGGTGTCCCCCGAAGGCGTCGTGTAGTAGAACTTCTTCTCCAGAATGCCTCGCGTCAACCGATATTCAATGCCGGTTGCTTCGGTCGAATAGTTGCTCGGGCTTTCGTAACGATCCGGATCGTAGCTGCTGTCGGTCCAGATGACTTTTCCGTCTCCGGATAGCGTCACCGTATACTGCGATACCGGGCGGCGATGAACCGTTACTTTCTTTACGAACGGATTGCTCTCCTTGCGGTATTCACTGAATCGATTGTCCGGATACCGGTAGTCCGGATGCGGATCGTCCTGGGCTCGCAGCTGCACGAGGTAATCCCCGACTTTGTCGAAGGCGAGCTGCTCGCTCTCGAACGTTTTTCCGTGCAGCGCCGAAAGGCCCTGATTGTTGAGGAAACGCGGCGTGTGCTCGAAGCTCCAGCGGTACGAGCCGGCCTTCGGATCGTTCTCCGGATCGAGGAACTGGATGCTGTCGTACTGGACTTCCGCCTTGGCCGTTCCTTCATCCCAAATGGCGTAGTCGGCCGACCATTCGACTTTGCTGTCGACGGCCTTGTACGTCAAGGCGCTGAACCTGACATACGCCTTGTTCGCGAAGTAGCCGAACTTGCCTTCGAGGAATTGGCCATCCGTCGCCGACAGGATCGGGATGTTGTTCAGGAAAACCTCGATCTTGCTGCCGACGGTCTTCACTTTGAAGCCATAGCTCACGTCCGATTCGAACGGATAGCTGCCGGCCTGCAGCACGGTCCGGCTGCCATTCACGTATTTCACAAGATCCAGCGAGTGGCCATTCGACTCCACGGCATAGCGGTTTCGCGGGTCTTGCATGCGGAAGCTGAAGCCCATCGCTTCTTGGTCTACATCAACGTCGAGCATGCGCTGGCTGTACTTCATTTCCGCGTCGCTCAGCGAGACGTCCGAGACGAACTGGCCGTTCGTGAACGTCTGCTTGACGAGCGGCGTTGTCGATGGAGCGCCAGAGGTAAACCAGATCATGGCATTCGGCTCGGAGTTTTCTCTCGGGATTCGCTTCAACGCGAAGAGTGATCCATCCCCGACGTATTCGCGGAAGAAGGTACAGCCGCGATAGCTTATCACCAAGGAACCGCTCGGATTGTAGACTTGGCCGTCGGCTGTGCAGTTTCCTTGATTGTACGGCGTAGAGTTCGTGATGTATCCATCGGCTGTCCGAGTAGAGAAGTCTGTCCCCTGAGAAGATCCGTCCCAGTTGAAGGTCGCGTTATTCCAGTTGGATAAATTCTGGAGTGTAGCACCTGACTTCATGTTGAAGACCTTTGTTATTCGCGTCGGGAGGTAAGGCTCGCTTCCCATGAAATAAACATCGACATAAAGCTCGTTTGCGAATGTGTTCATCCACATCGGGTTGTAGCCGTAATAGCCGCCCGCCCCTGCGAACATGCCGATTGAATTGGAGTTCAGCGCCATCTGCTGGTCTGGCTCAGATAAGTATCGGCTCCAGATGAGATTCATGTTCTTGTCGTATTTGTTGATCGTCAAATCGAAGAATAGGGTCATGTCCCGATACTCGTTTTGCTTATACCCATAGCCTTCTAGGGTGTAGGTGTTTCCTTCGGGATCCAGGTACATCTCCGGCGCGGCCCGGTATGGATAATCGGCAAGATCCCAAGGGGTCGGTCGGTTCATTTGCCGTTGAATGGAACCCAGCGTTGTAAGGGTCATGTTGGGGCTGACCGAAACAAAGTGCGCGTACGCGCTCCCGACCTGGTAGTTGTCTTTGCCGCCAGAGCTGAAATCTCTCTCCATTTTCAAGACAACGCCGTTTCCAGAAGTCGTGGAGTGAATGACCCAATCCTTGAAGTTCCAGTTCACTTTGTCCGTGAACCGGTTCATATTGGATGGCACGGTCGTTTCTTGAAGAAGGGTTCCGTTTGCGGCATCGTAACGCCGAATGATGACATCGTCAACAGAGGAAAGAACGACGTACAAGTATGGACCGGAGAGCTCCCATGTCATTTTTCGTGAAAATGGACCCAGGTTGATGACATAATCATACGGACTTCCTTTGCTCCATTTCTTGGCTTTCCAGTCATAAGGATTATTGCCTTGGACAAGAGGCGAGAGTTTCTTAGGATTCAATCCGTAGATCTTCATCTTACCTTGGTAGTTTGAATAATTAGAAATGCTGAAGATGACATGTTTCTTGTTGGACCGAACTTTCGGAATTTCATTGTACTGCGTGTACGAGATGCTGTACGCCTCGATTTGCCGCCCGTTCTCATCCGCTAAGTAATCGTTGAAATAGGCCGTATTCGTCAACGCTCGCCAAGGGGAAAGGGCGTTGGCGCCAAAGCCGTTGTTTGGCTTCGTGCCGTTAATCAGTTCCACTTCGCCGCCATAGCGCATGAAGGAATAGGTGTTGTTTTGGGCATCTCCGAAGTTTTTGGCGTCTCCGCCGATGAGGCTTCCTCCGTCGACGCTCCATAGCCGCGACCGATCAAATACCGTTTCGTTCGTATTCGTTACATAGACGGGCCACGTAATCATTTTCTCCGGACGGATCGTCGTGCTCGCATCGAGATCCGGCTGCGGGTTTTTGCCCTTCAAGTCGAAGGAGACTTCCGGCGCGTTGTTGACGATGTTCAGCGTGTAGCTTTCGATCGGTTCGTCATCCGTATTGTCCTTCAAGTTGAAGTCGTCGGTGACTTCGGTCCAGAACAGGTACTTGCCGACTTTAGGGGCCGTGAAGGATACCTTTTCCTTCGATCCGACAATCGTCTGCCAGGCATCGTCCTGAAAGCCGTTGTTCAACGCGTCGTACTTGAAGCGGTAGATGGCGGAGACGATCTGGTCGCCGTCCGGACTGAACGACTTGTTCAAAATGACGTTCGGTTCGTTCCGTATCCCTAGCTTCGGCACGTCGAGCTTGGCGATCGGAGGCAGGTCGGGCTTGACGATGATCGTGCATCTGGCCGGCTGCTCTGATTTTCTCCCCTCAACGTCGTAGACGTTCAGCTGGACCTCGACCGTGATGTTTTGTTGCGTTCCGTTTACATAGGAAGACTGCCTTCCGATCCATTCATCTTGACTGTGATCGATCGCAGCGAAGACGGGGCTGTAGCTTTTGCTGGAGTCGAACAAGGCGTCTGGTATGTAATGGTTCTCGATGACTTCGTCCGGGCACTTGATGATGGGAATAGGGCCTTTAGACTGGACGTTGATGAAAGCCGAAACCTCACCGGTCGCTCCAAACGGATCGCGGAGCGTGCCTTTCACGGTGTGGACACCAGGAGTGTCCATGCGAATTTCGTACATGCCCCAGCTGCCTTCCGGATATCTTCCTTTCAGGCTCTTTATCCATGCGCTATTCCCGTTTGCAAAATCAAATCCATCAAAAGTCACTTCATCGCCATCCGGATCAAACGGGGAGGGGATGGACGGATCATGCAGAACGATTAGGTACATGGTTTCGCCTTCAACAACGGAGGTTACGGGAACCGTCGGGTTGCTGGGCCGAACAAAGGCGGCTTTGCCGGACGGCGGGCGGTTGTTCGGCGGGTTTTTGACTTCCAGCGGGCGGGGGCCGATTTCCTTCTGTCCGCAGTCGGTAATCAGGGTCATGTAGACCTGATGCGTCCCGGTGCTGATGGCACTTGGGTAATCTTTACGCTCGATCGTCGTGTCGGACCAACTGTGGAACCAGCCCGTCACGCCTTCCCTGGAGCCGCGCTTGAACGTGTACATGTGGCGCAGATATTTACATTGCTCGAATTCCGGATCTTTCGGGCGAAGCGTGAAGCTGTCGCCATAGTCGATGGACGGGGGCGTGACGTCAAAGTTCCCTCCAAAATCCTTGCTAGGAGGAGGGGGTGTAGGCGTCGGTGCTTCGCCCGGCGAGAATGTTCCATCTACCGTGTTGTTCGTTTCGCTGGCTTCGTCGATCGTGTTGGCCGAATCGACCGTCAGCCGGAACGTTTTAGGCGCATTCGACGTGAAGGTACTGCTGAACGTGAGCGACCGGCTCGCCCCCGCCTTCATGGAGGGAACGGATTCGGATTTCAAGACCGTCCCTGTACCGACGTCTTTTACGTTTACCGTGAAGGCTTTGTTGATGTCGACGCCGTCGTTATGATAGTCGGCTGTAAAGGTCATCGGTTTTCCGATTTCTATTTTTCCTGATGATCGGATGTTGTCTGCGACTAAATCGGGTTTAGAATTGTCAATTGGATCGTAGATGACGTTTACCGAATAACTTATTTCGTAGGTAAGAGCTGCCCAAGTTGTTTCGGTGTTTATTGGTTCATAGCGCCTACCTTGGACGTTTCCTGAACTGCCAGAGAGGGCTATCCAATGAACTCCGTTTATATTGTTAGTGGCATTTAATTGCAGTTTGACTTTTACGTAGCCGTAACCTGGCTTTCCATTTCCTTTAGCGGTAACTTCGTGAAAGCCTAAAGATTCGGCTTCAATGACTTTTACGGAAGAAAGTTTAATCTTATCAGTTGGAACTCTATCGGTAGTTTTTTTGTCTTTGCGGTAAAAATCAGGCACCCCCAGCTCATCCGACCACGCAGCAGCAGAGCCATCCGTATAGCGCAGTCTGGAATCGATGGTTTGTCCTGAACTGTCTTTCTCAGGAATAGCTCCAGGATATTGAGACACCCCATTCTGATAAGTCGATGAGTCAGCTATAAAGGTGTAGGACGGAGTGTCTCCTACCTGGATTGTCCAACCCTTGCCATCTGACTTCCGCCAAATATCATAATACATTCTTGATTCTCTTTGCCCGGTGAGCTCGACGGGTACGCCATTTACGGGCGGTAATGCTATCTGGCCGCTACCTTCATCGTAGGTTCCTAATTGGCCCTTTTGATTCCCGTTAATTTCAAAAGACCAGGACTTTACTTTGCATCCAGACTTCTTAACGGTTGCGGTTTTTAACCCTTCAATTATGTCTGAGTTGTGGAGCCCGCCCCCGTTGCCGGTTATTGTAGTAGATTTGCAGTTGGTTGCTTCAGCTGCTTCGGCAATCGAGTTTGGAGGGAAGGAGAAAACCTCAAATAATGGCATTAGAAGCGCAAGGAGTAACATCACACTGATTTTTGATTTCATTGAATTTTGCCCCCGAAGATCCTGCCTTCTTCGTTAAGCAGAATCTTATGTTTATCATTTCCGAAAGATTCGAAATAAAAGAAAACATTATTGTAAGTTGACGCTTCTTTAACCTTCTCTTTACTGATTGAATAAAGTGCCCATATTTCCTGGGAATGGATCGTTCTCATGTCAAAGTGCCAGTTTGATCCAAGGGGTCCTTTGCTACCGTAAGGCATGTGTAAAGCAAAGATGAAATGGGGCAGACTGATCATAGACATGAAAGGCATGCTCAATTTTTCAGTTTTTGTGTTCGTGACGTTAACCTTGAATGCGACAAGGTATTCGTCTTTCCATGGTTTGTAGGTAAGACGATGGATGCCTGCTGGATCGAGCTTGTTTACTGGTTCAAATGAAGATTTTGGTACCCAATTCATATAAGGACTGTTTTTGTCGTCCATATCAATAATGATGATTTGCTTAAACTCACCATCTATATATGGTCGAATGTTAGCCTTGAACGGCAACTGCCGGAACTTCCCGCCCCACATCGTCTCGACGTTTGTTCCCGTGTACGCCACTTCGGCATAGGACGCCGCCCGCTTGTCCATCGGCAGCGTCCCGCCGGCAAGCAGCGTCAGCATGCGGTCGATGATGACCGTCGCCTGTGCGCGCGTCGAGCTTTCCTTCAGACCCAGCTCGCCTCCGGACAAGCCGGACAGAATGCCGCGCTTCGTCGCTTCATAGACGAGCTGAGGATCGGTTGTTTTTGCCTGCCGCAGCTTCTCGTCCACGGCCCGTACGACGAGCCGCGCCATCTCCTGACGGCTGATCGGCTGGGACCAGTTGTCGTTGAAGTCGCTCGTTTTGTGGACGCCGGCGCTGACCGCCGCTTGAATGTACGGCACATGCCAGGCTTGGCCCGCCGCCGCTTCGCCTACCGGAAGCCCCAGCGCGGAATCGGTCATCTTGATGAACTCGGCGCGAGTAATCGACCGGTCGGGGCAGAACAGGCCGTCTCCGCAGCCGTTGACGAGCCCCTTTCCAGCGAGCTTGGCCACCGAGGCGTAGTACCACGCCGACGGCTTCACGTCAGTGAAAGCAGCCTCAGAAGCGGCAGAAGCAGCCCCGATCTTCGACAGCAACGTCCCTCCGCTCGTCGTCCCCATCAGCAATCCCGCCATCGTCAAAGCCATCCACGTTTTTTTCATCTTCATATCGTTCATCCTCCATCGGTTAAGTTATTTGGGGTTCCGCAGTCGTTCCGCTGCGGCTCATGCCACTAAAAATCATCGATTGTTCCATTCCTGACTCCCTTCTTTATCGGAATTTCCTACCGGGATTGACACCAATTGCATCCTTTAGAACCCATAAAAAGGCAAAAAGCACCTGTTCGCGTGGGGCAAATGCGAACGGGTGCTTCCCGTAGCGGATCTCTATTCGGTTATCCAAGTCGATCATCAGCTGCAGTCCTCTGCGCCTTCCCTGCTGATGGAGCAAAATCGGCGTGGCAAACTGTCGGCTTCGCAGCGATCAGGAGCCAATCTCAATCTCCGGAGTCCCTTTGCTCATTTTATCCACCATCTGTACGGTCGGTTTCACAGTATAACCTCACCAAAATCTGGTTCGTCATTCCTTCGACACGCGGCGTCGGTTTCCTCTTTATGAAGAAAAAAGGCCCTCTTCGTGTAAAGGAAGACCTAAGCAGTAACAAAAATCTTAACCCAACTGAAGTGAAACAAAAGCATATTATGGTACGTCTGCGGAGCTGGAGGTGTTTATTTTGAACAAGTTGGTAATTATCCTTTTTCTAGCATTGTTGGGCTGCCAATCTTCGGGACCTGATGAATCAATGACTACTAAGATAAACGGCACTCCATCCGCCACATCAAACGCTGCAAACGAGCTTTTCTCCGTTCATGTTTCGGTTCCACAGCAAGTTAAAGCAAACGAGGATTTTACGATTGACGTTGAATTAATGAATAAGACGGAACGGAGAGTCGAGATCTTAAGTGGAGAGCCCGTGTTTTATTATGTCATACACCGGTAAGTCGATTAACATGATTGCAAGGAACGATATAGGGGTTGTGCATCCAATGGCAGGAAGCGAGGTTATTTCAGAAAAGCATCCGTACCGGTTTAAAAATCCGGGCGTATATGAGGTTTCGGCCATTGCGGAATTTTCTGTTCAAGGTGGAGCAGACGACGAGGTCTACAAAATGGAAACGGCTCGAAAGCAGATTGAGGTTATTAGCCAAATGTCTCCTAGCGGGAACCGAACGCGCTGATTCAATGAGGGGCTAAAAAGACGGAAAAACGCTTCGAAGAGATTGAGGCCACTGAAGAAGGTACCGTTTCTAAGCGGCTCGAAAAATTCATCGACAACAAGGCATCGGCTCCCAGTAACTGGGTGCCGATGCCTTGTTGTTGGAACCATCTTGGACACTTCTTGCCTACTCCTGCTCTCCCATTTTTAATATTCGTTTTAAATTTACGGCAAATTAGGGCCATTGCTCCTTGCGAAACCGACGGTCTGTCCGCTGCTGGCATCCCGCCCGATCAGCTCTCGCGCTCGCCCGTCAGGAAACGGTAGCCGATGCCCGGCTCGGTCGCGATATAGAGCGGATCGGCCGCGTTGTCCTCGAGCTTCTTGCGCAGATGGCCGACATAGACGCGCAGATAATGGCCTTCCGACTCGACATGGCCCGGTCCCCATACTTGCCGGAGCAGCTGCTTCTGCGTCATCACCTTGCCCGCGTGCTGCGCGAGCGCCTTGAGCAGATCGTACTCGGTCGGCGTCAGCTTCACCCGCTCCCCCGACAGCTCCACGATCCGCTGCGCCAAGTCGACCGTCAGCCGCCCGAACCGCAGCACCGGCTCGGCCGCCGGGCCGCCCGCCGCATGGCGGAGGGCGACGCGGATGCGCGCGACGAGCTCCCCCGTGCCGAACGGCTTGGTCACATAATCGTCCGCCCCGCTGTCGAGCGCCTCGATCTTGTCCTCCTCGCCGTCCTTGGCCGTCAGCACGATGACCGGCATCGGCGACCACTCGCGCAGCCGCTTCAGCACGTCCAGTCCCGGACCGTCCGGCAGGCCGAGATCGAGCAGCACGAGGTCGGGATGCCCGGCCGCGGCCTGCAGCAGGCCGTCCTCGCCCGTGACGCTCTCCTGCACCTCGTAGCCATGCGCCTGCAGCGTCATCCGCAGCAGCTTGCGGATTTGCGGCTCGTCCTCGATGAGCAGGATGCGCGCTCCACCCGCCTTATTCGTCATGCTCTCCGCCTCCTGTCTGGTCCGTTGCAGCCGCCGGCAGCTCGACGGTCACGACGGCGCCGATGCCGCCGTCCCCGGGTCCGGCGGCGATCGAGCCGCCATGAAGCTCGGCGACCGCCTTGGCGATGGACAAGCCGAGTCCCGTCCCGGTCACCGACGCTGCATTGCCGCTGCGATAAAATTTCTGGAAAATCCGCTCCCGGTCCGCCTCCGGAATGCCGATGCCCTCATCGCGGACGGCGATCCGCACGAAGCCCTCCCGCTCCTCGGCGGCGATGACGATCCGGCTGCCGTCCGGCGAATATTTGACCGCATTGCCGATCAAATTGACGAGCATCTGCTCCAGCAGCACCGGATCTCCCCGCAGCAGAGGGGCGGGATCGCCGAGCCGCAGCTCGACCGCCCGGTCGCCCCGAGCCTCCTTCAGCTGGCGAAGCGCCGCGCCGACCAGCTCGTCGGTGCCGACCCAATCCCGCCTCAGCCGCAGCAGGCCGCTCTCCAGCCGGACCATGCCGAGCAGATTGGCCACCAGCCGGTTCATGCGCAAAGCCCCTCCGCGGATCGAGACGAGCAGCTCGCGCCGCTCCTCCTCGCCGAACAGCGCCCCCGATTCCAGCAGGGCGCTGCTCGAGCCGATCATCTCCGCGAGCGGCGTCCTCAGCTCATGCGAGACGGAGTCGAGCAGCGCGGCCCGCAGCCGCTCCGACTCGGCCGTCACCTGCGCCAGCCTCGCCTCCTCGCCCCTGCGGATACGGGCCAAAGCGCCCGCCGCCAGGCCGGCCATCGCCTCGCAGCGGGTGCGGTCCGCCGGCCACGCCCCTGCCTGCTGCGGGTCGCCCCGCAGCAGCAGCACGCCGAGAGACTCTTCCTCGGCCGTCAGCGGGAGCAGCAGCGTCGCTCCGTCCAGGATGCGGATGCTGCCCGCGTCCCCGGCCTCCTGCCGGGCGACGCTCTCGACGATCCGCCGCATCCGCTCCTCTTCCACATCTGGCGCAGCCGCCGGGTCGGCGCCGTAGCGGACGAGACGTCCGTCTTTTCCCGGCAAATAAAAGACCGTCTCCTCTCCGGTCAGGCTGCCGATGCCCGCCCGGAACGTCCGCACGAGCGACTCGACATCCGCTACGTCGCTCATGCTCCGGCTGATGTCATACAGGATCGCCGTCTGCCTCTGCTGCGTGACCGCCTGCCGCACCTGTCGCTTCAGCCGTCCGGCCAGCTCCGACGTGAGCAGCGCCACGGCCAGATAGACGGCGAACGAGACCAGATAGCGCAGGTCCGCCACCGTGAAGCTGAGCACCGGC
This sequence comes from Paenibacillus sp. FSL W8-1187, assembly GCF_037965485.1. Classification (NCBI taxonomy): domain Bacteria; kingdom Bacillati; phylum Bacillota; class Bacilli; order Caryophanales; family Paenibacillaceae; genus Paenibacillus; species Paenibacillus sp. FSL W8-1187. The sequence goes on along the minus strand of NZ_CP150181.1, from coordinate 2,353,904 downwards.
GGCACGAAGAAGAAATCGAACGCCAATATGCCTGCTCCCGCTGCGGCGACGGCCGGACCGCGTCCGCCGTAGACCGCTCCGATCAGAATCGGAAACAAATAGATCAGCGCCGCGTTGACCGGATCCATGCCCAGCTCGGGAACCCGCATGAGCGCGGTCAGGGCGGCCGTGCCCGCCACTACCGCCGCATAGGGCAGCCAGCCCGGCTGTGCGGCTGCTTCCGCCATGCTCCGTCACCCTTTCCAACCGATATCGTCCCATTATACCGCACCGAGCCGCCCCAAGCCCGGCGCGCAGCCGTAAAAATAATATAAAGAATGCGGATTTTTTCCGACAGTCTGTCCGGCTCGCGCTTTACAAAATGTATAGCCCTCTTTCTTCCAATCGTTGGTATAATCGGAGCGAATTCCAATCCATTCGATGTCAGGAGGCATGAAGTCATGAAATCCGTCGTCCGTCTCATCGCCAGCATCTCTCTTGTTCTCGCGCTCGTCCTCGGCAGCTCGCCGCAGCTCGGGCTGCAAGCCGTTCCGTCCGCCGCCGCCGCGGTGTCCGGGCCTACGGACTTTGCCGGCATCATCAGCTACCTGAAGGCGAACGGCAAGCTGCCCCCGAACTTCCTGACGAAAAGCCAGGCGACGAGCCGCGGCTGGGTATCGAGCCAGTGCAATCTGGCGACCGTCGCTCCGGGCTACAGCATCGGCGGCGATACGTTCCAGAACCGCGAGGGCAAGCTCCCGGCCAAAAGCGGACGGACGTGGAAGGAAGCGGACGCCTACTACAGCTCCGGATGCCGCAACGCTTCCCGCGTCCTCTATTCGAATGACGGCCTGTACTACACGACGAGCGATCATTACGTCACCTTCACGAAGTGGAACTGAGATGGTAGACTAGAAGCGGAGAGGGACTTGCCGGAAACGGCAAGTCCCTTGCCATGGCAGGCTGGAAAAGGGGGTCTCGACATGAGAGAGCTGCTGCTGGACGGAAGCAAGCTGCAGGCATGGAACGACATTCACGATTGGTTTGCGGAGCAGTTCGGCTTTCCGGAGCATTACGGCCGCAACCTCGACGCTCTCTACGATTGCCTCGGCGACTATGCCGCGCCGCCGCTCCGCTTGCGGTGGCTGCGCTTCGAGGAAAGCCGGGTTCGTCTCGGCGAGGATGCCGCGCGCGCGCTCCTGCAGCTGCTGCAGGACGTCGAGTCGGAGCTGGACGGCTTCGAGGTGAGCGTCGAATGAAGCTCCGCTTGTTCCGCGCAGGCTGCCTGCTGCTGCTCGCTGTCCTTTTGGCCGCGGGCTGCGCCCTGCGGACGGAGGACGCAGCCCGCGGCGGCTCCGGAGCGGACGGCGCGGACAACAGCTTCGCTACGATCATCGGCCATCTTCGGGAGCATGGCGAGCTGCCGGAGCATTTCCTGACCAAGGCCGAGGCCCGGAAGCGCGGCTGGGACGCCAAGTCCTGCAATCTCGCCGACGTGCTGCCCGGAGCGAGCATCGGCGGCGACCGCTTCCAGAACCGCGAGGGGCTGCTGCCGGCCAAGTCCGGCCGGATCTGGCGGGAAGCGGATGCCGAGTACGAGTCGGGCTGCCGCAACGCGAAGCGGGTCGTCTATTCCAATGACGGCCTCTATTACGTCACCGAGGACCATTACAAGTCGTTCCGGGAATGGACGGCTCCTTGATCGCAGAATGAAAAAAAGCAGCTCCCGAGCGGCCGTCTTCCGGCCGTGCGAGGAGCTGCTTTTTTGCATGCGCCGCTTGTTGTTGCTCAGATCACGCTGCGCGAGGAGACGTAACGGTCCTTCCACCAGCCGCTCGTCAGGCTGTGGATCGCCACCCCGTCCGCCGAAGGCGTGTTGTGGATGAACTGTCCGTTGCCCATGTAGATGCCGACGTGATTGATGACGCCGTTGTTTGAGCCGACCGTATCGAAGAAGATCAGATCGCCCTTCTGCAGATTGGCCCGGCTGACGGCCTTGCCTTGGCTCTTCTGCACGCTCGTGCCCCACTTCAGGCTGACGCCGGCTTGTCCGTAGACGAACTGCGTGAACGACGAGCAGTCGAAAATGAGTCGGGATTCGTTGCGGACGCCGTAGCCGTAGCTGACTCGTCCGATATAGCTCTGCGCGATCGAGACGACTTGGTCTCGCTTGGAGGAGACGCCCGGGGACGTCGTGCCGCCGGTCGAGCCGCTCGGTCCCGAGTACGTCGAATATTGGCTGGAGGAGGAAATATAGCCGCTCTCGCCTCGCGGCGTCAGCACATGCAGCCAGTAGGCGTTCGCCTGGCCGACGACGTGGACCTGCTCTCCTTTTTTCAGCATGCGGATCTTGTCCGATCCGGCGCTTGCCTGAACCCTCATGTTGACGCCATATGTAATCTTGGTCTCGTAGGATGCCGCCGCCGAAACGGTGCTCGAGGCGGGAATCCAGGCTCCTCCTACGGCTCCAAAAGCGATTGCCGCGCTCAGCGCCACCTTGATCTTGTTTCGGCTTACCCAACTGTTGTTCATTCTGGATGCTTCCTCCTTGGGTGCAAGTTGTACCCTGAGCATACCAGAAATGAATCGGCCTATATTTTTCCACAAAGAGCGGAAAACCAAGGACGGCTTGGCTCGGCCGCCCTTTGTTAGAAATAAATGAGAAAGCTCTAACCTTTCATTTCCTCTATTTCCTCTCCTGCCTCCCCCTCGCCCGCCAGACCGTGCGTCTGCCGGAAGTAGGCCCGATTGTGCAGCATGCTCGGATGATCCGGGAATAGGCGCAGCGCAGCTTCGTTATGCTCATGCGCCTTGGCGTACAGCCCCATCCGGTCATAGCAGAGGCATAGCTGAAGATGCGGATACCAGGTGCCGGCCGTACGATCGGACAAGCCCATCGTCGACGGCCAATCCGCCTTCAGCGCCTGCTCGTACCAATAGGCCGCGATGCCGTAGCTGCCGCTGTCGAACAAGGCGTTGCCGATGGCACAGCAGCCTTCCGGCCGCGGCTTGTCGTAAGCAAGCGCGCGCAAGGCGGACTGCAGCCGCAGCTCCGGCTGCCCGAGCGCTTCGTAGCACGCCGCGAGCTTCATGCAAGCCTGCAGATTGTCCTCCACCCAGCCTTCGCCGGTCCGCAGCATCGTCTCGTAATGGATCGCCGCTTCGTCATGGATGCCGTGATCCTTGAGCTCGTTGGCGTAGTAATAGAGATCGCGCACCGAAAACGCCTCTCCCCGCTCCCGCCGCTGCCGGTAGATGCGCAGGTTGCGGTCGGTATAGGCTTTGTCCTTGCCGTGCTGCACCGCCGCATCGGCGTCCAGATGAGGTCCCGATGCGTCCAGATACTCATGCACCGCCCCGATCCAGCGGAAGCCGCGATCCCTGCGCACGATGCGGTTGCGGCGCAGGCTCGACAACGGCTCCCCGTCCGCCCCGCGGCTGAGCACGTACGGCATCGTCACCCGCCAGATCGAAGGGTCCAGCGTCCGCTTCAGCTCCAGCAGGCGCTCGGCGTCCTGCGGCTCGACGTAGTCGTCGGCGTCCAGCCAGAGGATGTAGTCCATCTTGGCATGAGAAAAGGAGAAGTTGCGCGCGGCGGCAAAATCGTCGATCCACTCGAACGGCTCCACCCTCGCTCCGAACGAAGCCGCGATCTCTGCGGTGCGGTCCTCGGAGCCCGTATCCGCGATGACGATCTCGTCCACGACTTCCCGGACGGAGGACAGCGCCCGTGCCAGCACCGCCTCCTCGTTCTTGACAATCATGCACAGGCTGATCGTGATCACAGCTCATCCCTCCTGTCTCCACCGTATTCGCATTCTCCGCTCTCCATGCCTAGCGCGGCTTCACCTCCCGGCCTCGTGCCGCATATACAGGCAACATCGAAGGACCGACCGCTCTCGAGCGCTCGGCAGCTAGAAAGGAGCGGCGGAGAGTGGCCCCTTCAAGGCGCGGCAAGAAACGATTCAAATCCCGCCCATCGTTGCGCAGGCTGCTTCGGTGCGCTGCTACGCTGGCGGATAAGCGCTGGTCGGGAAAAGAGCTGGCGCGAAAGCTGGAGCGGCTTATCGAGGCGGAGGGCCGGAAGGCATGCGCGAAGCCCAAGCGACGCAAGGCGACTCGGCCGAGCGGCGGCATGAAGCCTTGCCAGAGGAAGCGGCGGCGGCCGAAGGCTCCCTGCCGGCCTTGTGATGCCGGAAAAATCAAGGCGCTGGTGAATGAAGAGCTTGGCCTGATCGTGCCTTTGCTGCCTCCGGGCAGCACCGGGGCGACTGGGGCGACAGGTGTTGCAGGAGCGACGGGCGGCACGGGGGCGACTGGGGCGACGGGCTTTACGGGTGCAACAGGTTCTAGTGGAGCGACTGGGGCGACGGGCCCTAGCGGGGCGACGGGGGATCCTGGTGCAACAGGGGCGACCGGTTTTACGGGTGCAACCGGTTCTAGCGGTGCGACTGGGGCGACGGGCCCTACTGGGGCGACGGGGGATCCTGGTGCAACAGGGGCGACCGGTTTTACGGGTGCAACCGGTTCTAGCGGTGCGACTGGGGCGACAGGTTCTAGCGGAGCTACTGGCACCACAGGGGCGACCGGGGCCACTGGCTTTACAGGTACGACTGGCGCTACTGGTGCGACCGGCTTTACAGGCGATACTGGTGCTACTGGCGTGTCTGGTACGACTGGAGCTACTGGGGCCACGGGTGCGACTGGCATCACAGGTGCGACAGGCTTCGCTGGAGACACGGGCGCGACTGGCTCTAGCGGTGCGACCGGGGCTGCTGGCGCAACCGGGGCGACTGGAGACACGGGCTTGACCGGGGTGACTGGTTTTACGGGGACCACGGGTGCAACCGGGGCGACCGGCGCTACGGGTCCGAGCGGAGTCGCAGGGGTGACTGGCTTCACTGGCGCGACTGGCGTTACGGGTGCGAGCGGAGTTACTGGCGTCACTGGGGCTACCGGTTCTACCGGGGCCACTGGAGACACTGGCTCGACAGGAGCAACTGGATTTACGGGGACGACTGGCGCTACGGGTGCGACAGGTGCGACCGGGTCCACGGGAGACACTGGCGCGACCGGAGTAACTGGCTTTACAGGTACGACTGGTGCAACTGGAGCGACCGGCTTTACAGGGGCGACTGGCTTCACTGGCGAGACGGGCGCGACGGGTTCTAGTGGCGCTACTGGCTCCACGGGTGTGACCGGGGCCACTGGCTTTACGGGGGCAACTGGTGCAACTGGGGCCACGGGTGCGACTGGCAACACGGGTGCGACTGGCTTCGCTGGAGACACAGGCGCGACAGGTTCTAGCGGTGCGACCGGGGCGACCGGCTTTACTGGCGCAACTGGTATTACAGGTGCGACTGGCCTCCCTGGCGATACTGGCGCTACGGGTGCGACCGGGGTGACTGGCATCACGGGGGCGACAGGTGCGACAGGTGCGACCGGGGCCACTGGCGTCACGGGCGTGACCGGAATAACCGGTTTTACCGGGACAACGGGTGCAACTGGGTCGACCGGCGCTACGGGTTCGAGCGGAATTACTGGGACTACTGGGGCGACTGGTTCTACTGGGGCAACTGGCTTTACTGGCGCGACGGGCGCGACGGGTTCTAGCGGCGCTACTGGATCCTCAGGTGTGACAGGTTCGACCGGGGCAACCGGAGACACGGGCATGACCGGGGCGACTGGCTTTACTGGGGCAACTGGGGCGACCGGAGCCATTGGCCTTACGGGCGCGACTGGTTCTAGCGGAACTACTGGAACCACAGGCGCGACTGGTTCGACAGGTGCGACCGGGGCCACGGGCCTTACCGGGACAACTGGCGCGACCGGCTTTACTGGAGACACGGGTCCAACCGGGGCCACGGGTGCGACTGGCTTCACTGGAGACACGGGCGCGACAGGTTTTAGTGGAGCTACTGGGACGACTGGCGCTACTGGCGACACTGGTGCGACCGGGGCAACGGGCTTAACAGGGACGACTGGCGATACTGGGGCAACGGGCGTAACCGGAGTAACCGGTTTTACAGGCGCGACGGGAGCCACCGGCGCTACGAGTCCAACCGGGGCCACTGGAGCGACGGGCTTTACAGGTGCGACGGGCTTCACAGGAGACACTGGAGCGACCGGGATAACTGGCCTTACGGGGACGACGGGTGCTACTGGCTTTACTGGCGCGACGGGCGCGACGGGTTTTAGCGGAGCTACTGGAAACACGGGTGTGACAGGTTCGACCGGGGCGACTGGAGACACTGGCGTGACCGGGGCCACGGGCGACACTGGCTCGACAGGAGCAACTGGCTTTAACGGGACGACGGGCGATACTGGTGCGACTGGTTCTAGCGGTGCGACCGGGGCTGCTGGCGCAACTGGGGCGACCGGCTTTACAGGCGCAACAGGTCCTACCGGGGCGACAGGTGCAACTGGTATTACAGGTGCAACGGGCTTCACTGGAGACACAGGCGCGACTGGTTCTAGTGGAGCTACTGGCTCCACGGGGGCGACAGGTCCAGCCGGGGCAACTGGCGACACGGGCGTGACCGGGGCGACGGGTTTAACAGGGACGACGGGCGATACTGGTGCGACCGGCTTTACAGGCGATACTGGTGCGACTGGCGAGTCTGGTGCGACTGGCACGACTGGGGCCACGGGCGTAACCGGTTTTACAGGCGCGACGGGAGCGACCGGCGCTACAAGTCCAACCGGGGCCACTGGGACGACGGGCTTTACGGGTGCAAAGGGCTTTACTGGCGATACTGGAGTGACGGGTTCTAGCGGGGCTACTGGCTCCACGGGGGCAACAGGTTCGACCGGGCCTACGGGCGACACGGGCGTAACCGGAGTGACTGGCATCACAGGGACGACTGGTGCAACTGGAGCGACAGGCGCTATTGGCTTTACAGGCGTAACGGGCTCCACTGGCGATACTGGAGCGACCGGGTCTAGCGGAGCTACTGGCTCCACGGGGGCGACGGGCCCGCCCGGGGCCACTGGCTTAACAGGGACGACGGGCTTTACAGGGACGACGGGCTCTACTGGGGCGACCGGCTTTACAGGTGCAACTGGTATTACAGGCGCGACGGGCTTCACTGGAGACACGGGCGCGACAGGGACGACTGGCTCTACTGGGGCAACGGGCTTAACCGGTTTTACAGGCGCGACGGGAGCCACCGGCACTACGAGTCCAACCGGGGCCACTGGAGCGACGGGCTTTACAGGTGCGACGGGCTCCACTGGAGACACTGGAGCGACCGGGATAACTGGCCTTACGGGGACGACGGGTGCTACTGGCTTTACGGGCGCGACTGGTGCGACGGGTTCTAGTGGAGCTACTGGAACCACGGGGGCGACCGGAACGACCGGGCCAACTGGAGACACGGGCGTGACCGGGGACACGGGCTTTACGGGGGCGACCGGAGCCGCGGGCGACACTGGCTCGACAGGAGCAACTGGCCTTACTGGGACGACTGGCGCGACTGGTTCGACTGGTTCTAGCGGTGCGACCGGGGCTGCTGGCGCAACTGGGGCGACCGGCTTCACCGGCGCGACGGGTTCTAGTGGAGCTACTGGGGCGACTGGTTCGACCGGGCCCACTGGCGACACTGGCGTGACCGGGGTGACTGGTTTTACAGGGACGACTGGTGCAACTGGGGCGACCGGCGCTATTGGGGCGACTGGTTCGAGCGGAGTTACTGGCGACATCGGAGCGACAGGTTCGACCGGGGCAACTGGCATGACCGGAGTTACTGGCGACACTGGAGCGACAGGTTCGACCGGGGCAACTGGCATGACCGGAGTTACTGGCGACACTGGAGCGACAGGTTCGACCGGAGCGACTGGAAACACTGGCGCAACCGGAGTCACCGGCCTTACGGGGACGACGGGTGCAACTGGCGTGACTGGCTTTACGGGTGCGACAGGCGCAACTGGTTCGAGCGGAGTCACCGGGGCAACTGGCTTTACGGGCTTCACTGGCGAGACTGGCACTACGGGTTCCAGCGGCGCTACTGGGACCACGGGTGCGACTGGTTCAACCGGGGCAACTGGCGCGACCGGAGTGACTGGATTTACGGGGACCACTGGTACAACTGGGGCGACCGGCGCAACCGGTTCGAGCGGAGTCACCGGGGCGACTGGCTCTACGGGCGTAACGGGCTTCACTGGCGAGACTGGCGCTACGGGTTCTAGCGGAGTTACTGGGACAACTGGGGCGACTGGTTTAAACGGCGCGACTGGTGACACGGGCGTGACCGGAGTAACCGGCCTTACAGGAACGACTGGTGCAACCGGAGCGACTGGCTCTACGGGCGTAACGGGCTTCACTGGTGAGACTGGCGCTACGGGTTCCAGCGGTGCTACTGGGATCACGGGGGCGACTGGTTTAAACGGCGCGACTGGAGACACTGGCGCAACCGGAGTAACTGGCCTTACAGGAACGACTGGTGTAACAGGTGCGACCGGCTTTACAGGTGCAACGGGCTTCACTGGAGACACTGGCGTGACCGGGGCCACGGGCTTTACGGGCGCGACGGGTTCTAGCGGCGCTACTGGAACCACAGGTGCGATTGGTTCGACCGGGGCTACTGGCGACACGGGGACGACTGGTGTAACCGGAGCGACTGGCTCTACGGGCGACACGGGCGCGACGGGTTCTAGCGGTGCTACTGGCACCACGGGGGCGACTGGAATGACCGGGCCTACTGGCGACACGGGCGTGACCGGGCCTACTGGCGAGACTGGCGTGACGGGCGTGACCGGGACGACTGGCTTTACGGGGACGACTGGTGCTACTGGTGCTACTGGGGCGACGGGCTTAACGGGGACTACTGGGGCGACCGGAGCGACTGGTGCTACTGGGGCGACGGGCTTCACTGGCGCGACAGGTTCTAGCGGCGCTACTGGCACCACAGGTACGACAGGTCCTGCCGGGGCAACTGGCGACACTGGCGCGACTGGAGTAACTGGCCTTACAGGTACGACTGGCGCTACTGGCGCGACAGGCCCTACCGGGGCCACTGGTGCAACTGGAATTACAGGTACGACTGGAATCACGGGTGATACTGGCGCTACGGGTTCTAACGGGGCGACTGGAATCACGGGTGTGACAGGTGCGACCGGAGCGACTGGCTTTACGGGGACGACTGGTTCAACCGGGGCGATTGGAGACACGGGCGCAACCGGAGTAACTGGCCTTACAGGTACGACTGGTGCAACTGGTTCGACTGGGGCCACAGGCTTTACTGGCGCGACGGGCGCGACGGGTTTTAGCGGCGCTACTGGAGCCTCAGGTGTGACAGGTTCAACCGGCGCAACCGGAGACACGGGCATGACCGGAGCGACTGGCTTTACGGGAGCGACGGGTTCTAGCGGAGCTACTGGCATCACGGGTGTGACAGGTTCGACCGGGGCAACTGGAGACACGGGCGTAACCGGGGTAACTGGCCTTACCGGGACAACTGGTGCAACTGGCGCGACCGGAGCGACTGGCTCTACGGGCGCGACGGGTTCTAGCGGCGCTACTGGCACCACGGGTGCGACCGGAACGACCGGGCCTACTGGCGAGACTGGCGTGACTGGCGTGACCGGGACGACTGGCGCTACTGGTGCGACGGGCTTTACGGGCACGACGGGGACGACCGGGGTAACTGGCCTTACTGGGACGACTGGTGTGACCGGCTTTACAGGAGCCACTGGTGCTACTGGTTCTAGCGGGGTGACCGGCGCTACTGGCGAAACAGGCGCAACCGGCTCTACAGGGGCGACGGGCGCGACCGGTCCGACCGGGGCGACTGGAGCAACCGGAGTCTCTGGCACAACTGGTGTGACCGGCGCTACTGGCTCTACGGGAACAACTGGCACTACTGGTGTGACGGGGGCGACGGGATTCACAGGCGCAACAGGCGCGACGGGACCAACAGGAGTTACAGGCGTTACTGGCGAGATTGGCGCAACGGGCCTTACTGGTGTGACGGGCTTCACAGGCGCAACGGGGACGACCGGAGCGACCGGTCCGACCGGAACGACCGGAGCAACTGGAGTTTCTGGCGCTACTGGTGTGACCGGCGCTACTGGTACAACTGGTGTGACGGGGACAACGGGTTCTAGCGGGGCGACCGGCTTTACGGGCGCCACAGGAACGACAGGCCCGACTGGTGCGACCGGAGCCACCGGCATATCTGGAGAGACCGGATCTACAGGCGTGACGGGGACGACCGGCGCTACTGGCGCGACCGGAACGACCGGGGTTTCTGGAATAACTGGAGCTGCAGGCGCTACTGGTACGACCGGCTTTACGGGCACGACGGGGACGACCGGCGCCACTGGGGCAACCGGGGTTACTGGAGCCTCTGGCACCACCGGAATTACGGGCGCGACCGGATTTACAGGCGCGACGGGGACGACCGGGACCACCGGCGCAACGGGTCCCAGCGGAGCTACTGGGGTTACTGGGGTTACTGGGGTTACTGGGGTTACTGGAGCTACTGGGGTTACTGGGGTTACTGGCACGACGGGCGTGACCGGGGCAACAGGCCCAATAGGCGCTACGGGGACGACCGGCACGACGGGCGTTACAGGTGCGACCGGATTCACTGGAGCCACAAGCGCCACCGGCGCGACTGGACCTACCGGTCCAACAGGTCCGACCGGAGCAACGGGCTTTACTGGCTTCACCGGAGCGAGCGGAATCAATGGCGTGACGGGCGTGACCGGGTTCACAGGCCCGACGGGCGCGACCGGGTTCACAGGCCCGACGGGCGCGACCGGATTCACGGGCGCGACTGGACCTAACTTCCTCTCGAACGGCTTCTCCGCCACGCGAACGCCGACCACGTCGTCGAGCAGCACGCAGCTGACGGGCTGGAGCACCGCGTCGCCGTTCTACCCCGGCACCGGATTCGACCCGACGGGCGGCAACTATACGGTGCCCGTGACCGGACGCTACTCCATCGAGGCGACGATCAGCTACTCGACGACCGCGTCGCTCAGCGTCTCTCTCGGCTCCAGCGTGACGCCGGCTTTCGTCATTCAGCGCACGTCGCCGGTCTCGACGGTTCTTGTCACGGGATTGTTCCCGGTTCTCGACGTCAACATCGCCCTCCTGCTGACGCTGCGGGCGATCCTCGGCTCCGCGACGATCACGATGGTCGGCGAATACCAGCTCAATGCCGGCGACGTCATCGGCATCTACTATGTCGCCAACGGCCTCTCGGTCAACCTCAACCTCGGCGGTGCCGCCGCAAACGTTTCCACCTGGGCGATCCATCAGATGGCTTGATTTCGGATGAGGACCGCCGCCGATGCGCAAAAACGAAGACCCGAGACCATGCAGAGCCGGCTCTGCATGGTCTCGGGTCTTTGCGTTTTTCAATAAAATCAGATCCGTCCGCCCGCATGCGGCACGACGCTGATCAGCTCCAGCAGCTCTCGATCCGAGAGCGCCTCGGCTCCCTCCTCCGCGCCTGCGGGCCGGACGAGCTCCTCCATCATCCGCAGCTTGCGGCTCTGCAGCTCATGCATCTTCTGCTCGATCGTGCCTCGCGCCGCAAGGCGGATGACCTGCACGACCCGCTGCTGCCCGATCCGATGCGCGCGGTCCATCGCCTGCTGCTCGACCGCAGGATTCCACCACAGGTCGTACAGGATGACCGTATCCGCGCCGGTCAGGTTCAGTCCGGTGCCGCCCGCCTTCAGCGACAGCAGGAAGACGTCGCGCTCGCCTTCGTTGAAGCGGCGGCACAGCTCCACCCGCTCCCGGCTCGGCGTCGAGCCGTCGAGCTGGAAGCAGTCCAGCCCTTCCTTTTCCAGACGACGCCGGATGAGCGCGAGCATGGACGTGAACTGCGAGAAGATGAGTGGCCGCCGGCCCGCCTCAAGCGCGTCGCGGACGAGCGAGGCGAGCTGCTCGAGCTTGGCGGAGCCGCCTTCGTAGCCTTCGACGAACAGCGCAGGGTGGTCGCAGATCTGCCGCAGCCGCGTGATGCCGGCGAGGATGCGGATCCGGTTCTGCTCCAGCTCGTCCTTGTCGATATGCCGCAGCGTTTCCTGCTGCAGCTGCACCAGGTAGGCGGCGTACAGCTTCTTCTGCTCCGGCAGCAGCTCGGCGCTGTGCAGCGTCTCGATCTTGTCCGGCAGCTCACGGATGACGTCCCGCTTGAGCCGGCGCAGCAGGAACGGCCGAGTCCTCGCCGCCAGCTCCTCGCGCGGCATCTCCTCGAATTGACGCTTGGAGCCGAGCAGCCTTGGAAAGACCGCGTGGAAAATCGACCACAGGTCCGCGGCGTGATTTTCCACCGGCGTGCCCGTCATGGCGAAGCGGTACTCCGCCGTCAGCGCCGACACGGCGCGGGCCGTCTGCGTCGATTCGTTCTTGATCGTCTGCGCCTCGTCGAGCAGCAGCGCCGCGAACGGCTGCGCCCCGTAGCTCTCGGCGTCCAGCCGCAGCAGCGGATACGACGCGATCACCACGTCCGCCTCGCCGGTGCCGGCCGCCGCGAGCTTGCGGAGCCGCTCCTTCTTGCCCCCGTCGGCCACGACCGCCCTCAGCTCGGGAGCGAAGCGCTCCAGCTCGGCCGCCCAGTTGTAGACGAGCGAGGACGGGCAGACGACAAGCGCCGGCCGGCCCGTCCGCCGGATCTCCTCCCGGATCGACAGGACGAACGCGATCGCCTGCACCGTCTTGCCGAGTCCCATCTCATCCGCCAGAATGCCGCCGAAGCGGTAGCGCGCCAGCGCCTTCAGCCAGCGGTAGCCGGCCTTCTGGTAGTCTCGCAGCACGCCATTCAAGCCTTCCGGGATTAAATCCGCGCTGCGCTCCGGATGGCGCAGCTCCTGCAGCAGCCGCTCCGCCTCCGCGCTCGTCGCCATGAGCGGGCTGCCGGCCAGCTCCTCCAGCAGCGAGACGCCGGCAGCGGCCGGAGCCCGGTACCCGTAGGCGGTCCGCTCGGCGTACGCAAAGCCGGTCTCGTTGATATAGCGGACCAGCTGCTGATACGCCTCCGACCGGAGCGGCAGCAGCGCGCCGCTGCGCAGCCGGTGGTACGGCCGCTTCTCCTCGAGCGACTGCAGCACGGCGCGGATCTCCGACTCGGGAATTCCATTCATCTCGAAGCGGAACTCCAGCCAGTCGGTACGCTCGTCCGGCTGCGCCCGGATGTGCGGCGGCGGATCGGGATGCAGCCGCGTCTTGACCGCCGTCGTGGCATACACCTGGACCAAGCGCTCGAGCCGGGGCAGAATCTCGTACAAAAAGGCGAACTCCTCTTCCTCGCTCGACAGGCTGCAGCCTTGCTCGGTCAGCGTCATGCGGCCTTCCTTCATCAGGTCCAGGATGTCGGCTTCCTTTTCCCGGTCGCGCACGAGGATGCGGCCATGGGCGGGCTCGTCCCCTTCGCGCAGCGGCTCGATCGCGATTTCGCCGTAGCGGAATTCCAGATCCGCGACGAGCCGGTCCTTCACCCGGTCGAGATACAGCCTCGCCTTGAGCGGCGGACGATCGAGCCGCTGCGCCATCTGCGGGCTCACGCTCACCTCCGCCATCCGTCCGAGGCCGGGCAGCACATGCCGCGCCAGCTCCTCCAGCTGCGGCCGGGAGAGCGAGAGCCGTCCTTCCGGCAGCGGCCGAAACAGCTCCTGCAGCGCCGTCAGCCTGCCGCAGCCCTCGTGCCCGAGCGCGATGAGCCGGCCATGCCCCAGCGCGGCGCCGTACGCGGGCAGAGCCAGCAGCGCATCGAGGCCGCTGGACGTCAGCACGCCTCCGCCATCGCTCGCCGTCTCCAGCCCGAAGCGCAGCCCCGTCGACTCGCTCCGGTCGAGCCGGAACGGGGCGGGCCGGTCGCCGCCGTGCAGCCGGGCTTCGGAGCAGGCCTCCGCGAGCCGGACGATCTCGTCCCAGTCGCCGGGCGGGATGTCGAGCCGGTCCTCCCGCTCTCCCGGCTGGCCGGAGCCGTCCGCCCGCAGCAGCGCTTCGGTCGAGGCGATCCGCGCCAGCCCGCGCAGCAGCGCCGCCGAAGCCGTCTCGAACCGATGCCTATCCGGATCGTACGCCTCCGCTGAGGTGATCGTCGCCTTGCGGCTCCCCATGATTCGGCGCAGGAAGCTGCGCAGCCGATAGATCGGCTTCCACCCGTCCGCCAGCCTCACCGACAGGCCGACGCACAGCAGCGGCTCGCCTCTTCTCGCGCGCGGCTCGAAGTCGAACCGCAGCTCCAGACGCTCGCGGGCATCGAACAGCGCCGGCCGCGACAAGCCGCTGCCGGGACGCGGCTGCCGCTGGAACGCCTGCTTCAGGCCGTCCAGCGCGCGCTCGGTCGCCGTCCGCTCCCCGCCGCCGGGGCCGGGCCCCGCTGCCGCCGACGACGACGGCTTGGCCGGCGCACCTGCGCCTTCGCCGCGGCGCAGCGCATAGAGCACGGCCGCGACATGCTTGCATGACTGGCCGTAGGAGCCGATGTCCAGGCAAAAGCTGCAGGACGCTTCGGGGAGGCTCCCTGGCTTCACTCGCAGCTCCACATGCGCGACAGGCTTGCCGAACACCTCCGCCCGGATCACGTCCGAGCCGGCATTGCCGCTGCGGATGGCGACGAGCCCGCGCTCGGCGAGCTGCCTGCCCTTGCGGCTGGACAGCTTGCCGCAGCTGCGCTCGATTTCCGCCTCGTTCCATGCGGGCTTGTTCATGGCTCCCCCTCCTATCTCTTGCCGCTCCCTGCGGCAAGTCCACCTCCGATCGTATCATAGTCGGCCGTCCGACAGGTAGCTTACGTCGTCTCCTCTTCGGCGAACGCCTTGGCCAGCTTCCCCGAATCCGCCTCGTAATCGGCGACGACGAGCACGTCGAGACGGCGCGCCTCCCGCAGCACGCTGCGGACGAGACGGTTGGCGCAAAACGGCCTCCAGCTGCGCCCGGCGGGCTGGCCGACGATGATCTGCGTCGCCTTCTTCTCCGTGGCCCAGCCGAGCAGCGCGGCGGCAGCCGGCTGCCGCTGCTCCCGGCGCAGCAGCCGGAAGCTGCCGCCGAGCCGCTCCGCCAGCTGCCGCAGCTGCTCCAGCCGGCCCTCGAGCTCCGGCGCGAGCGGTCCGCGGCCATGCACATAGACGACATGCCAGGCCGCCTTCAGCCGGTAGGCGATCCGAAAGCCGCGGCGGATGAGCCGCTCGGCGCTCGGACTGGCCGTGACGGCGACGAAGATGACCTCCTCCCTCCGCCACGGACCGCGCAGCGACCCGCGGCGGTCCCATGACTCCAGCCGCTCGTCGACATCGTCGGCCAGCTCCCGCAGCGCGAGCTCGCGCAGCGCGATCAGATTGCCGAGCTTGAAAAACTGCCCGAGCGCCGCCTCGACCTTCTCCGGAGCGTAGATTTTGCCCGCCTTCATCCGCGCCTGCAGCGACTTCGGCGAGACGTCGACGAGCTGCACCTCGTCGGCGAGGCGCAGGATCCGGTCCGGCACCGTCTCGCGCACGACGACGCCGGCGATCTGCTCGACCGCGTCGCCTAGGCTCTCCAGATGCTGCACGTTCATCGTCGAGATGACCGAGATGCCGGCGTCGAGCAGCCGGATCACGTCCTCCCAGCGCTTGCGGCGCTCGCTGCCGGGGATGTTCGTATGGGCCAGCTCGTCGACGAGCGCGACCTCCGGCCGCCGCTGCAGGATGGCGTCGACGTCCATCTCCTCCAGCAGCGTCCCCCGGTACTGCGCCTGGCGGCGAGGCACGATCTCGAGCGCACCGACCTGCGCCTGCGTATCCTCCCGGCCATGCGTCTCGAGCAGGCCGATGACGACGTCGACGCCTTTCTGCAGCAGCTCGCCTCCCTCCCGCAGCATCGCGTACGTCTTGCCGACGCCCGGAGCCGCCCCGATGTACAGCTTGAAGCTGCCCCGCCGCAGCTGCCCGATCTCCGCCTTGAGCTCCTGATCCGTCAGCCGCCGGTAGCGGCTGCGCGGCTCGCGCTCCGGGCTGCGGGCGGGCAGGATGCGCTCTCCGGTCCAATCGGAGCGGTCGGCGACGAACAGCAGGTCGATGTTGCGCGTCATCGTCAGCAGGCGGTTCGCGATCGAGCCTCGGCGCCATTCCTGCCACGGCGTCTGGCGCGAGTGGCCGAGCACGATCCGGGTCGCCTTGCGCTGCAGCGCGAAATGGAGCAGCTGCCGCGGCAGGCGGCGGCGCGAGCGGAACGTACGCTCCTCGAACGAAGCGCCGACCTTGCGGGCGAGCAGGCGGATGGAGCGGCGGAACGCCTCCTCCTCCACGCGCAACGCCCGTCCTGACGGGACGAAGGCGACGACGTCCATCTCGCCGCCGAGCCGCTTGGCGACCTGCTGGCCGCGCCGCACGAGGATCGATCCGTTCCAGTGGTACTGGACGGCGACGAGCACGCGCTCGGCGATGCCGGACGGACCGGCGAGCCCGAGCTCCTCGCGATGCTTTTCGAGCGTGCCGTTCACGCCCTCCGCCATCGTGCGCAGCGCAAGCTCGCGCAGCCGCCCGAGCGTCCCGCGCTCCAGCCAGCGCGGCGGCAGCGATGGATTCGCCCCTTCGGCCGCGCGTTCCAGCAGCGTATCCGGCGTGACGTCGATCAGCCTCATCTCGTCGGCCAGCTCCAGCGCCCGAGCCGGCACGAGATGGTCGATGCGCAGCCCGATCCAGCTGCGCGCAAGCGCGGCCGCTCCTTCGAGCTCGTAAATGTTGACGGTCGTGACGACGCTGATGCCGCGGGCCAGCAGCAGCTCGATATCCTCCAGCCGGGATTCCCGAGGCGCGTCCGGCCGATTGCGATGAGCCAGATCGTCCACGAGGACGACCTCGGGATTGCGCTCCAGCAGCAGCTCGACATCGAGATCGACGGCTTCGCCGCGGCTCCAGGCGACGCCCGCAACCGTCTCCAGCGGCGGCTGCGCGGCCGGAGCGGAAGCCGCCTCGCCGCTCTCCTCCACCGGCGGCGACACGACGGCGTCGACGCCCTGGCGGAGCAGCTCTTCTCCTTCGCGCAGCATATGGTACGTCTTGCCGGAGCCCGCGACCGCTCCGACCAGGATGTTCAGCCTCCCGCGCTTCAGCTTGAGGATGGAGGCCAGAATTTCTTCCGGCGACTTTCGTTTGAACGGCTCCATGAGCGCTTCCCTCCATGAACGGGCAAAGCCCCGCTCTCCAGAACGGAGAAGCGGGGATTCGCGCCTTACTTGGACGCCGCTTCGCGCAGCGCCAGATTGAGCTCCAGCACGTTCACCGTCGGCTCGCCGAACAGCCCGAGCCGGCGAGGCGCCGTATGCCGCTCCACCAGCTGCTCGAGCTCGGCCTGCGGGATGCCGGTCGCCGCGCTGACGCGCGGAATTTGCACGCGCGCGCCTTGCGGGCTGATGTCCGGATCGAGGCCCGAGCCGGAGTTCGTGACGAGGTCAAGCGGCACCTCGCTCAGCGGCACGTCCGGATTGGCGGCCTGCCAGTCGAGCGCCGACTGCCGCGCCCGCTCCAGCAGGTCCGGATTCGACGGAGCGTAGTTCGGCGTGCCCGAGCCGTCCGCGGCGTAGCCGATGCTCGACAGCCGCCCGTGGAACCAGCGCGGCTCCGTGAACGTCTGGCCGATGAGCTCCGAGCCGACGATGCGGCCGTCCTCCTCGATCAGACTGCCGCTGGCCCGATGGGGCATCAGCGTCTGGGCGATGCCGGTCGCCGCCAGATTGTAGACGACGCCGCAAAGCAGCATGAGGACGAGGCTGATGCGGAGACTGCTGGCGAATAGCTGCATGGTCGGTTCATCCTTTCGAGGTTCGATTGTTCCGTCGTTCGCCCGCATCCGCCTACACCATCCACATGACGGCAAGGTCGATCAGCTTGATGCCCGCGAACGGCACGATGACGCCGCCGAGGCCGTAGACGAGCAGATTGCGCCTCAGCAGCGCGGCGGAACCCTGCGGCTTGTAGGCGACGCCCTTCATCGCGAGCGGGATGAGCAGCGGGATGACGATCGCGTTGAAGATGAGCGCGGACAGGATCGCCGACATCGGCGAATCGAGCCGCATGATGTTGAGGACGTCCATCTGCGGGATCGCCGCCATGAACATCGCCGGGATGATCGCGAAATACTTGGCGACGTCGTTCGCGATGCTGAACGTGGTCAGCGCGCCGCGCGTCATGAGCAGCTGCTTGCCGATCGCTACGACCTCGATGATCTTGGACGGATCGGAGTCGAGGTCGACCATGTTCGCCGCCTCCTTGGCCGCCGTCGTGCCGCTGTTCATGGCGATGCCGACATCCGCCTGCGCCAGCGCCGGCGCGTCGTTCGTGCCGTCCCCGGTCATGGCGACGAGCTTGCCCTGAGCCTGCTCGCGCTTGATGACCGCGATCTTGTCCTCCGGACGGCTCTCGGCGATGAAGTCGTCGACGCCGGCTTCCCGGGCGATCGTCTGCGCGGTCAGCGGATTGTCGCCGGTGCACATGATCGTGCGGATGCCCATCTGGCGCATCTGCTCGAAGCGCTCCTTCATGCCCGGCTTGACCGTATCCTTCAGGTAAATGAGGCCGACGATCTTCTCGTCCACGGCGACCGCGAGCGGCGTGCCGCCCGCCGAGGCGATACGGTCGCTTTTCGCGTCCAGATCGCTCGGAACGTCGCCGCCCTTCTGCCTGGCCCACGTCTTGACCGCGTCGACCGAGCCCTTGCGCACGCATCGTCCATCTGCGAGATCGAGGCCGCTCATCCGCGTCTCGGCGCGGAACTCGATCCACTCCCCGCCCTCGGCCAGCGCCGGGTCCGCCGACAGCCCCATCTTGCGGGCCAGCTCGACGACCGAGCGGCCTTCCGGCGTCTCGTCCTTGACGGAGCCGGCGAGCGCCCACTCGGCGACGGCCGTCTCGCTCCAGCCGCCGACGGAGACGAACTCGCTCGCCATCCGGTTGCCGTACGTGATCGTGCCCGTCTTGTCGAGGATGATCGTGTTGATGTCGCCGGCCGCCTCGACCGCCTTGCCCGACATCGCGATGACGTTGAACTGCGTCACGCGGTCCATGCCGGCGATGCCGATCGCCGACAGCAGGCCGCCGATCGTCGTCGGGATGAGGCAGACGAGCAGGGCGATCAGCACCGGCACCTCCAGCTTCACCCCGAGGAAGCCCCCGAGGAACGGCAGGCTCGCCACGACCATCAGGAAAATAAGCGTCAAGCTCGTCAGCACCGTGCTGAGCGCGATCTCGTTCGGCGTCTTCTGCCGCTTCGCTCCCTCGACGAGAGCGATCATGCGGTCGAGGAACGACTCGCCCGGATCGCTCGTCATGCGGACGCGGATCGAGTCGCTGAGCACCTTGGTCCCTCCGGTGACGGAGGAGAAGTCGCCTCCCGCCTCCTTGATGACCGGAGCGGACTCGCCGGTGATCGCGGACTCGTCGACGGACGCGAGTCCCTCGATGACCTCGCCGTCGCCGGGAATCCACTGGCCGGCCTCGACGCGCACGACATCGCCCTTGCGCAGCTCGCTCGCCGGCACCTCCTTGAGGCCCGCCGAGCCGCTCTCGCGGAAGGCGACGACGTCGCGCTTGGAGCGCTTGAGCGAGTCGGCCTGCGCCTTGCCGCGGCCTTCCGCCAGCGCCTCCGCGAAGTTCGCGAACAGCAGCGTCACCAGCAGGATCGCGGCGACGACGACGTTGAACCAGGCCGGCGTGCCGCCCCCGAACGCATCCGGGACGACGGCGAGCAGCAGCGTGACGGCGAAGCCGATCTCGACGACGAACATGACCGGGTTGCGGACCATCACCCGCGGATCCAGCTTCAGGACCGATTCCTTCAGAGCCTGGCGGACGATCGGTCCGCCAAGCGTCGATCTATTTTGGCTCATGGCTAGCTCTCCTCTTTTCTGTCCGTTCGGCTATGGCTTCAGCGTCAGCTGCTCGGCGATCGGCCCCAGCACGAGGCTCGGGAAGTACGTCAGCGCGCCGACGATGAGCACGGTGCCGAGAAAGACGGCGCCGAACGTAGCCGAATCGGTGCGGAACGTGCCGATCGTCTCCGGCACGGCCTTTTTGGCGGCGAGCGAGCCCGCGACCGCAAGCAGCGTGATGATGGAGACGTACCGCCCCAGGTACATGACGATGCCGGTGCTGAGGTTCCAGAACGGCGTATTGTCGCCTAGTCCCTCGAAGCCGGAGCCGTTGTTGGCCGCGGACGACGTGAACTCGTAGAGCGCCTGGGTAAGGCCATGGTAGCCCGGGTTCGAGATCGTATCGGGATAAGCATAAAGAGCGGCGGCCGTCGGCAGCAGGATGAGCGCCGGCTGCACGAGCAGCGTCAGCGCGATCAGCTTCATTTCGCGACCCTCCAGCTTCTTGCCGAGAAACTCCGGCGTCCGGCCGACCATCAGGCCGGAGAGAAACACCGCCATCAGCGCGTACAGCAGCACGTTCATGAGGCCGACGCCGGAGCCGCCGAACACGGTGTTCAGCATCATGTTCATGAGCGGCACCATGCCGCCGAGCGGCGTGAACGAGTCGTGCATCGAGTTGACGGCGCCGGTTTCGGAGGCGGTCGTCACGACTGAATAGAGCGCGGATTGCGGCACGCCGAAGCGGGTTTCCTTTCCTTCCATGCTTCCTTGGCCGGAATCATAGCCGAGCGCCGCGATCGCGGGGTTCGCCTCCTGCTCGGCCGTCAGCGAGACGCCCAGCATGACGACGAACAGCAGCGCCATGGAGACGAACAGCACCCGCCCCTGCTTCGGATTGCCGACGAGCTTGCCGTACGCGAACGGCAGCGCCGTCGGCACGAGCAGCATGAGCAGCATCTGCAATAGGTTGCTGATCGCGTCGGGGTTTTCGAACGGATGCGCGGAGTTGACGCCCATATGGCCGCCACCGTTGTTGCCGAGCTCCTTGATGGCGAGCAGCGAGGCGACCGGACCGCGCGCGATCGTCTGCTCCCCGCCCTCCAGCGTCTGCGCAGCGGCAGACGGCTCCAGCGTCTGCGGCACGCCGAGCGCGACGAAGACGAGCGCCAGCACAAAAGCGATCGGCAGCAACACCCGCGTGATCGAGCGCACGAGATCGACGAAGAAATGGCCCATCGGCTTGCCGGCCAGCCCTCTCATGAACGCCATCGCCGCGCACAGCCCCGTCGCCGGCGAGACGAACATCATGAACACGATCGCGATCATTTGGGACAGATAGGATAAGCCGCTTTCGCCGCTGTAATGCTGCAGGTTCGTATTGGTCATGAAGCTGATCGTCGTGTTGAACGCGAGCCGCGGCTCCATGTTCGCGATCCCGCTCGGATTGAGCGGGAGATAGGCTTGCGTGCGGAAGACGGCGTAGACGAGCAGCAGCATGACGCCGTTGCTGACGATCAGCGCCGCGGCGTAGGCTTTCCAGCTCTGGCTTCCGGGGCGGATGCCCCCGAGGCGGTAGATCAGCCGCTCCGCCGGGCCGAAGACGCGGTCGAGGCCGGTCGGCTCCAGGCTGTAGGCCCGATAGAGATACAGCCCCGCCGGCTTGGCCAGCAGCAGCACGAGCAGCAGCGTGATTGCGATGGATAGTCCTGCCATCATGGGAGGTGGCTCCTTCTTGGGTCAGAATTGGTCGGGGTGAAGTAAGACGTAGACGAGGTAGAGGAACACGGCCGCGACGACAACCCACAGGAGCGCGATCATCGTTCCTCGCGTCCTTCCTGCGCCTGCTTGCCGCACCAGGCGAGCAGGCCGAGCATCGCGGCGGTCAATCCGATCAGCAAGGCGAGCATGCCGATATCCATCATGTGAATGGCTCCTTTTCCTTGTCTTGGCGGGCTTCGTCCTGAATGAGGTAAAAGACGTCCTGCCCGTTTGTATGAATGACATAATCCGCTCCGAGCGACTTGTAGACGCCGCCCGAGCCGCGGCCTTGCGTGACGACGAAGATGCTGCGGCCGGTCCAGCCGCGGAAAATCTGCACATAGCGGCAGCAGAGAGCGAGGCTGCTCTCGAACAGGTAGACGTTGCCGCATCGGCATTCAGGCGCCGGATTGCGGTCCTTTTCGGCCGTATCGATTTGCATGATTCGACCTAAGCCGAGGCGCTCCAGCCGCTGCCTTTCGCGGCGGCTGTTGACGACTGCGGCGCAAGGAATCCGCATGCGCTTCAGCTGCATCAGGAAGCGTTCGCCGGCCGCTGTGGCCGGCGAGACGAGTATCGTTTCGGGATCGAGATCCATGGTGGTTCTCCTTCGGGTGGCGAGGGCGGCGGACGGCTGCGGACCGGGATCCGCTTTGGAAAAAAGCGCGCAAAAAACCACAGAGGCAGCGGCCCCTGTGGTCTTGGTCAGATCACAAGCGTCATCATCCTCTCTCCCGATCGGAGCACGGCGCGCTATGGCGCGCGCCGCCTCCTGCGCTTACGAGGTTAGCTGTCGGATTCGGACGGTGAGAGTCGCCCTACCCGAGGGAGACGGATTCCATGGATCCGCTCCCCCAGGATTCACCCCTGGAGCCGCGGCGGCCGACTCTCACATCGGCGGCCGCAGGCTCCGCTTGGTTCCCCCGTTTTCCATTTCGGAAACTCAGCGTTGTCAAAAGCTGGTCTGGCTAGCTGAGACGAATCTTACACCCGGACTTTTCGGAAAGTAAAGCCGGGCCAGCGGCGAAAATCCGGCCGCGATCGCGCTTGTCGAGCAAGAAAGGCCGATCGATCTCCATTTCTCTCTCTGAATCTCGCTCATTCTCTCGAATTCATCTCGACGCATGCCAAAAACCCGCCTCCATCGCCGATTTCATTCTCGGCAAACGAAGGCGATGGTCGCGCTTACATGAAGCGGGACGGCTGAATTCCGCCTGCGCCGCCTTTTACAGACCGCCCTCTCGTCGCGTAGGATGAGCAGCAAAAAAAAGCGAAGGAGCAATTGCCATGCCCAAATCGGAACACATCCTCGTCTGCCTGTCGTACGGCCCGCACGGAGAGCGCCTCATCCGCCGCGGCGCCGAGCTTGCCGCGGCGGCGGGCAGCCGCTTGGTCGTCCTGAGCGTGGTGTCGGACGTCGAGGCGGCGCCCGGCTCGGCGCAGGAGGAATGGCAGCGCGTCTGGCGCGAGGCCGCGGCCGAAGCAGGCGCGGAATTCCGGGCGGTGCCGTCCGCAGGCCGCAAGGCCGTCGACGTGATCGCGCATACGGCGATGATCGAGCGCATGACGCAGATCGTCGTCGGCCAGCCCGTGCCGACGCGCTGGGAGGAGCGGTTCCACGGCTCCTTCGTCGACGCGCTGCTGCGCCGGATCGGCCAGACCGATCTGCATGTCGTCGCCGTGCAGCGGCTGGACGAGGAGCTGGAGCGGACCCATGAGCGCGGCGTCCGCGTCGCGGTCGCCGCGCGGGACGGCGGCTACGTCATCCAGAGGACCTTGGACAAGAATGGATGCTCCGGCGTCTTTTTCCGCAGCCGCGATACCGAGTTCGAGCATGGCCTGCTGAAGCTCAAGGACGGCAGCAGCCGCAGCCGCGCCTTCAAGGTGCGTCACGGCGCCGTCGTCGATCCCGAATTCCCGGCCTTCTGGCGGAGCAGAAGCTAGGGCGTGTTTGCATAACCCGAAGCGGGATTGCAAACACGCCCTAAGGAGACGTTTTTACGCGATTTTTATTTGGCAGACCGGGTCGCCGGGCGTAAGATCAGCTTAACGAATCCATCCAGCCCGTGAACTCCAGCTCGTCGTACCGGTAGAACTGATCCAGAATCCGCTCGCGATCGTCGAGGAACAGCCCGCCCGCGACCTCCGACACGAGCTTCGGTATCGCATGGCGCATGCCCGACAGCGCGGAGGCGGATAGGCCGCAACTGATCATCGCGGAGTAGTTGAACGTGTGAAGGCCGTGCAGCCGCGACGCGCCCTCCTCGTCCCGGCTCGTGAAGGCGAAGCCCGGCGTCAAATACGGATGGGCGTCGAGCACCGGGCTGGCGATGTCCGCCGGCGCCTCGTACCGGTCGCCCCAGCGGGCGATATGGCGCTCGACCAGCCGCAGCTCGGGACGCAGCGCCGGGTCGGTCAGCAGCCCGGTGCTGACGACGAGGAAGTCGAACGACTCCTCGCCCTGCGGCGTCGTCACGACGGCCCGCTCTCCTTCCGTCCGCACCGCGAGCCAGGGCGCTCCGACATGGAGCCGGAAGCCCGGCCAGGCGGCCGCCCGCTGGAACGTGTCGTTCGTCGGCGGCTGGTTGTGCTTGAAGAAATGCGCCATGACGGCGTACTTGTCCTCGTCGGACAGCCGCGGGAAATGCTCGATCATGCCCGAGTGCTCCATTTGCCGGATCGGATTGATGCGCGGCAGCTCCGGCCGGCGGACGAATACATGCGCCTCCGCGACGCCCGCGGCCAAGGCGAAGCTGGCGTTGTCGAACGCCGACGCGCCTCCGCCGAGCACGGAGATCCGCTTGCCGCGCAGCGCCTCGAAGTCAATCGCCTCGGACGTATGCGCGTACAGCTCGCGCGGCACATGGCGCGACACGAGCGGCGGCACATGCCACTCCCCGCCGCCCTGGATGCCGGTCGCGAGGATGACCTTGCGGGCGAGCAGCTGCGGAGCCGGCGCGCCGGGGCCTTCGAGATGGAGCCGGTAAAGGCCCTTCTCCAGCGGCTCGACGAGCGTCAGCCGCGTCTCGTTGACGACAGGCAGGTTCAGCACCCGGCGGTACCAGCGCAAGTAGCTCATCCAGTCCCCGCGCGGAATTTTGTCGATCGCCTCCCAGCCCTCCGCGCCTGCCTGCGCCTCCCACCAGGCGCGGAACGTGAGCGACGGAACGCCGAGATCGATGGACGGCAGATGCTTGGGCGTACGGAGCGTGTTCATGCGCGCGTACGTTTCCCACGGCCCTTCCTTGCCCTCCGGATTCTCATCGAGGACGATGACGTTCGAGACGCGTTCCTTCATTAAAGCAAATGCGGCTCCGAGTCCGCTCTGGCCGCCGCCGATGATGGCGACGTCATGCACATGGCCTTCGTCATGGCTCCTCGGCTGGACCCAGCCCGCCCCTCCGAAGGCGATATAAGACAGGTCCCGCTGGACCTGGGCGTTCAGTTGCTCTAGGCTCATCCCGCATCGTTCCTTTCTGCTGTTCCGCTTGCCGGCCCGGCGGCTGGAGGTCAGACTATCTGCCGCATCCGATTCGTCTTTTTGGCGACTAGACCGTTTCAACCCTTTATCGCGGCTCTCAATGTCTCCTTCATGTTATATTTTATCACATAATGCGTAAAGAGTTGCGGAAAGAACTTGTAACTCGCCGCCTTCGATTTGTGCCCGTTGACAAGAGCGGGACGATCCTGCTGATGGCTCATATCGCTTTGCGCAGCAAAAAGAGCCGCGCAAAGAGGGCGGCTCGGGGCTTGCCATCGTTCCTGATTCCAGCCTCTTATCGACGGTCATAACGGGCTCAGCTGCTCAACTTCTTCGTTTCGACTCCGTCTCACAATGGCGTTAGGGCGTGTTGATGACGACGCACCGCGCTCCCTAAAGGCAAAAATGGCGTTAAGACGCGCTGATGACGATGCGCCGCGCTCCCTAAAGGCAAAAATGGCGTTAAGACGCGCTGATGACGATGCACCGCGCTTCCTAAAGGCAAAAATGGCGTTAAGACGCGCTGATGACGATGCACGCTCGCACACTACCAGCTTGAATCCATTCCGTGTCTTTCTTTCAAAAAAAGCCTTGCCAAGGTCGCTTTCATCGACCTCGGCAAGGCTTTAGCTGTCTAACGCTTCTAAAGGAAGCTCGCTTTAACCGCCTCCACCGATCAAGAATGGACGATGTTCTGGTTAGGATCCTGCTTGCCCGATCAAGGCAGGAGCAGCTTCCAAACCGCGTGGAGAACGGCCGCCGCTTCGGCGCGGGTCAGCGCGCCGGCCGGATTCAGACGGCCGGCCTCGTCGCCGCGGACAAGTCCGGCCGCGACGAGCTTCTCCGCGTCCGCGCGGGCATAGTCCGCGACCTGGCCGGCGTCCTTGAAGCCGGCCAGTCCGCTGCCGCTGCCGCTGTCGAGCGGCCATCCAGCCGCCTGCAGCGCGCGCACGGTCAGCGCCATCATTTCCTGGCGGCTGAGCGGCGCTTGCGGCCGGAACGTGCCGCCGCCTTGGCCGCCGGCGATGCCGAGCTCCTTGGCGGCGCGCAGCTCGGCGGCGTACGGCGCGTTCGCCGGAACGTCGGCGAACGGAGCTTGCGTGCCGGCTGCCGCTCCGCCCTTGAGCTCGAGCAGGCGCAGCAGCAGCGATACATAATCCGCGCGGCGGATCGGCGCCGACGGCGAGTAAGCGCCGGCTCCGGTGCCCTGGATCAGTCCGCGCGCGGCGAGCGTCTCGACCGCTTCCTTCGCCCATGCGGCGGAGGATAGATCGGAGAAGGACGCCGGCACAACCGTCATCGCATACAGGCCGGACGCGGAGAGCGGGAAGCGGATCTCCGCCGCGGCGGCGTCATACGCCGAGCGGATGACCGGCACGAGCGCGCCCGTGCCGCTGCGGAACCGGATCGACGCCGCAGGGGCGGATGCGATCGCCGGTCCGTCCTTCGGCACGGCCAGCGTCGCGGAGGCTCCCGTCGCGGAGCTCGGTGCGAGCTCCTTTCCATCCGCTTCGAGGCTCCACTGCAGCGCCGGCAGGCCCGAGGAGCTGACGCTCCACGGCAATCCGGACGCGGATGCCTTGGCGAGCCGCAGCGTCACGACGCGGTCAGGCGCCAGCCCGGCGCCCTGCAGCAGCTGTCCCGGCAGCGAGACGGCCGCGAAGCCGGCGTCCAGCTGCAGCGTCAGCGCAGCTTGTCCGGCCAGCCAGCCGGCCGGCAGACGGACTTCGAAGGCGTCGGCCTTGGACAGCGCGGCGAGATCGACGGCGATCTGGCGGCTGCCCGCCTCGCCGACGGCGGCCGCTTCAAGCAGGCGCCGCAGGTACGCTTCCGTCAGCTCGACGGTCGCGCCTGCCGTGCCGCTCGTGACGACTGGCCCCGGCGTCGGCGATGGAGAAGGCGTGCTCGCAGCCGGAGGCTGCTGGCCACCAGGCGTCGATGTCGGCGTCGGCGTGGACGTCGGCGTGGACGTCGGCTGCGGCGACTCCGACTCGCCAGGCTCGCCCGGCTGGACGGCCTCGGCCAGCTGCAGCATGCCGAGTCCGCTCGTATCCTGGTAGGACTGGCCGGAGCCGTCCGCCCAGTTTTTGACGGAGTAGCGGACGCCGCTGCCCGTCTCGTCGTTGTTCACCTGCAGGTCGAAGCCGATGTACATGCCTGCTGCCGGCTGGATCGCATCCAGCGCGATCTTCGCCTCGACCGCATACCCGCCGTCGACGATGCGGACCGCCGAAGCGTAGTTGTCTTGGCTGGCATGGCCGCCCGTCGTGCGCACGTTCTTGAAGTTGATGCGGTACTGGCCGTCATCTCCCTCATAGACCGGCGTCTTGCCGTTGTTCTGGTCGACGAAGATCTCGATCGAGTCCTGCTCCCAGGCGTTGGCGCTCGCATCGCTCAGCAGCGGGTCCTTCACGACCGCGTATACATACAGATTGTCCTCGTCCCACAGCGTGCGGAAAGCTGCCGTCGCCCCTTTGTCGGCCGGACCTTCGACCGCCACCTGGGTCAGCAGCTCGTCGGCCTGCTGCCAGATGCCGTCCGCCTCGCCGTCGATGACCGGCGTTCCGTAGCGGGCTTTCGCTTCCTTTGATGCCGCGGCCAGCGTCAGCTCGCCGTAGCCGAGATCGTCGCGCTCCTGCGCGCTGCGGGGATCGCTCCAGGAGACGATCGCGCCGTTGCTGCCCTGCTCGGAGCCGTCGTTCACTCCGGTATCCGTCACCCGCAGGTCGAACTTCAGCTTCGCGCCGATCTGAAGCGGATCGGGCAGCTCGAACGAAGCCAGAACCGCGTAGCCTCCCGCTTTTTCCGCTGCGCCCTCAGCGCCGCGAGCGACCGTACGGACCAGCGTCCGATCGCCGTCCTTCAGGAACAGCTCGACCTGATCGCCGGCGCCGACGGAGGCGTCGCGCACGTCCGCAAGGACATGCAGCCTGCCGCCGTCCCACAGCGTCTTGAACGAGGCTTGCAGCGTTCCGATCTCTTCCGTCTTCAGAGCCGGCACCTTCTGCCAGGCCTGATCTCCGCCGCCTCCGCTTCCCAGCGCTCCTTGGCGGGAAACGGCGCTTTTGCCTACGACCGGCAAGCGGCTCGGATCGACCATGCCCCAGAAGGCGGGCTTCGCCTTGTAATTCTTGTCGAAGGCGAACGGCGCGTCCTGACGGCCCGTGCCGCTCGGACGGTCATGCAGCCACGTATGGTCGTCGGCGATGCCCCAGAACGTCACGTTGCTGATGTATCCGCCAGGAACGCCATTGCGCTCGCCCTCGTCATCCACTTTCTTGAGGGCGTCGAACAGCTCCTTGTACCGGTAGCCCTGCTTGTCGAGCAGCGCCTGAGGCACCGTCTGGTAGGAGTCCGTGTTGTTCGTATAGACGGATACGTCCAGCTCGGTCAGCTGGTTGTCGAAGCCGGCCGCACCGAACTTGCGGATCGACTCCGTGATCTCGGCGACCGACGGACCGGCGATGTTGATGTGCGTCTGATGCCCGACACCGTCGATCGGCACTCCTTCGGCGCGCAGCTTGACGACGAGATCATAGAGGAAATCGCGCTTCTTCGCATTCTGCGTGCCGTAGTCGTTGATGTAGAGCTTGGCGTCCGGCGCATGCTCGCGCGCCGTCTCGAACGCCGTGCGGATGAAGTCGAGGCCGGTGATGCGGTACCACTGGGAATCCCGCATGCCGTCCGGACGTCCCTCGTCGATCACCTCGTTGACGACGTCCCAGTCGGTCGCGACATCCTTGTAGCGCTCGACGGCGGCAGCGATGTAGTTGCGCAGCCGGTCCAGCACGAGCTCTTTGTTTTCCGGCGTCGGAGCCAGGAACTGGCCGCTCTCGTCCTGCAGCATCCAGTCCGAGCCCTGGCTGTGCCAGAGCAGCGTGTGGAAGCGCAGGTTCATGTCGCGTCCCGCCTGCTTCTCCGCGCGCACGTAGTTCGCCAGCACGTCGGCCCCCGACCAGTCGAACTGGTCGAAGCCCTGGCTGAGGTACGCGGGCTTCATCGCGTTTTCCGCGACGAGCGAGTTGTAATGAAGATCCAGCAGCTCCTTGTGCACGCCTACAAGCTGAGTGTTCGTCACCGCCGCGCCGATGCGGAAGTACGGAGCGTACGCCTCCTTCAGGCTCGGCAGATCCTTCTCGATCGAGCTCGGCGCCGGAGGCGCGATCGACACGTCGTCCACATAAAACGCATCGTCCACGCTCGACGTCTCGACGTAAAGCTTGAGCGTCTCCAGCTCGCCGGAATAGCTGAACGTTCCCTTCAGCTGCACCCAGTCCGTGCCGGACACGCTCGCCGAGGCGAGCGTCGTATACTTCGCGTCGCTGCCGGGCGCCTTGTTCTCCATCGACAGCCGCACCGTGCTCGGCTGCGCCGGAGCCGCAGCCAGCTTGACATACGCCGTCACCGCATACGGCACGGACGGCTGAAGCTGTCCGAGCAGATCGCGGTTCGGCCCGTTCCAGCTCTCGGTGCGGCCGGAAGCCTTGATGCTGTACGTTCCGGTGCGGGCCGCCTCGGAGCTGACCGCGACCGTTTCGCTGCCGCGCGGCCCCCAGCCCATCGACGTGCCGTCCTCGAAGCCGAACTCGATCGCCGCCTCGCCGGGCTCCGAAGGCTCCTGCGGGCCGGCCGTCAGATCGACGATCTCGACTTCATCGACATACAGGTCGGCGGACGATGCGGCCGTCTCTACGTAGAGCGTCATGAGCGTCGAGCCCGGCGGACGGGTGTACGAGTCGACGGACAGCGTCGTCCACTCCGCATCGCTCACCGGCTTGTTGCCGACGATCCACGTATAGTTGTTGCTCTGGCCCGTCGTCCGCATCGTGACATGGGCTTGGTCGCTTCCTTGGGCAAGGCGCGTCTTCAGGGAGATCTTGTACGCATGCCCTTCCTGCAGCTGCGAGTTCAGCTCGAGGCTCGGACTGCAGGTTTGCGAGCCGCGATTCGCCAGCTTGAGCGAAGCTTGTCCGCTCGCCGCCTGCTCGTTCGAGACGGACAGCGCGCCTGCTCCGGAGCCGCAGTTGAACACGCTCCAGCCCGCCGTCGTGCCGCCCTCGAAGCCATAGACGGCCCCTGTCGCCGTGCTTGCGCTCGCCGCGAGCGCCTTAGCCTCCGGCTCCGCGGAAGCGCGGGCCGCTTGCGGACCGAGCATCCCGCCTTGCGGAGCGAGCAGCAGCGCCGCCAGCGCCAGCGTCAGCGCCCGGCGGCCGGATTTTTTCCAACTGGAAAACATGATGGACAACCCCTCCTTCATGATGGTCGAGGAACATTTGAACCGCTTACAATTTCCCTCCGCTTCTATGTAAGCCCTTACATTATAACGAGCCGATTCGCGCAAGTTTACCCTGCAAACTATAGCATTTGCTTCGAAATCCATAGAACTTGACGGGGAAGGCATGAAAAAAGACGCCGAACCGAGCGGTTCAGGCGTCGATGGATGGGGCCTGCTTCAAGCCGCGCGTCCGCCGCAGCAGCGCGAGTCCCGCCCAGCCGGCCGCGAGCAGTAGGCCGAGGACTAGAGCGGTCGCCCAGCCGGCGCTCAGCCAGCCGGCCGCGAGGAAGCGCAGCCAGACGTACAGCCCGCCGAGCGCGAGCAGCAGCGTCGGCACCGTCAGCACGATGCCGGCCTTCATATAATAGCCCCAGGAGATGCGGACTCCTTTGCCCGCCAGCACATGCAGCCAGAGCAGCGTCGCGAGCGAGCCGATCGGAGTCATCTTCGGGCCGAGGTTGCAGCCGATGACGTTGGCGTAGACCATCGCCTCGCGGATCGGTCCGGAGACGCCGGATTGCTGGATCGCCAGCGCGTCGATCATGACGGTCGGCATGTTGTTCATGACCGAGGACAGCAGCGCCGCAGCGATGCCCGTCGCCAGCGTGGCGGCGAGCAGCCCGTGCTCCGCCGCCGCGGCAAGCATCTCTCCGAGCTCTCCGGTCAGTCCGGCGCCGCGCAGCCCGTACACGACGACATACATTCCGATCGAAAAGACGACGACCGACCACGGCGCGCCGCGAACGACCTTGGCGATCGAGACGGCCGGACTGCGGCGGGCCGCGCCGAGCAGCAGCAGCGCCGCCGCCCCGGTCACGAGCGACACCGGCAGCTTCAGCAGGTCGCTCGCGAAGTAGGCGGCAAGCAGCGCGCCCATCACGATCCACGACAGGCGGAACAGCCGCGGGTCCCGGATCGCGTCCGCAGGCGCGCGCACCTCCTCCGCCCGGTAGCGGCCGCGCACGTCCCGGCGGTAGAACGCCCCCAGCACGAGCAGGCTCGCGCCGATGGAGACGAGCGTCGGCACGATCATGCGCGAGGCGTACTCGCCGAACGACAGGCCGAAAAAGTCGGCCGACACGATGTTCACGAGGTTGCTGATGACGAGCGGCAGCGAAGCCGTGTCGGCGATGAAGCCGCTCGCCATGACGAACGCCAGCACGAAGCGCCCGCCGCCGCCGAGCGCCCGCACCATCGCCAGCACGATCGGCGTCATGATGAGCGCCGCCCCGTCGTTGGCGAACATGCCCGAGACGGCCGCCCCGAGCAGGATGACGGCAACGAACAGCAGCGGCCGGCTGCCGCCCGCCAGCCTCGCCATATGCAGCGCGCACCACTCGAAAAACCCGATCTCGTCGAGCACGAGCGAGATCAGGATGATGCCGACGAACGCGAGCGTCGCGTTCCAGACGATGCCCGTCACCGCCGCGACATCGTGCAGCGTGACGACGCCGAGCGCGAGCGCCAGCAGCGCGCCGACCGAGGCGGACCAGCCGATGCCGAGCCCGCGCGGCTGCCAGATGACCAGAATCAAGGTAAGGATGAATATCGCTGCCGCAGCCATATGAAATTGCTCTCCCCCGCCATTCTATTTCTCTTAAACGCACGGACTCTATTATACAAAAAATGTGCATGACCGAGTGGCAGCTTTTGCAAAGCCCGAGTTGCGAGCTGTAACCCGATGAAATCGGGTTGCAGCTGGTTCAGAGCTCGGTTTGCGAGCTGTAACCCGATATATTCGGGTTGCGGCTGTTTCAAAGCCCGGTTTGCGAACTGTAACCCGATAAAATCGGGTTATAGCTGTTTCAAAGCCCGGTTTGCAAGCTGCAACCCGATAAAATCGGGTTGCAGCTGCTCCAAAGCCCGGTTTGAGGGCTGTAGCCCGAAAAGTTCGGGTTGCATAAAGAGGCCGGTCCTTCCCGAGAGAACGGACCGGCCTCGCGTTCCAGCCTCTGCAATCGTTCGGCGGAATCAGGCCAGGTTCCCGCTCAGCAGCGGCTGTAGCCGCAGCTGCCGCAGGTGCTGCAGCCTTCCAAGCGGAGCAGAGCCGCGCTGCCGCAGGAGGGGCATAGATCCGCCGCGACGGCCCGTTCTTCGGCATGCGCTCGGGAACCGGCATGTGTATCAGAGCTGGCATGCGCCCGGGAACCGACATGCGTATCAGAGCCGGCATGCGCCCGGGAACCGGCATCCGCACCGGAGTCGGCAGGCGCCCGGAAACCGGCATGCATCTCGGAACCGAGCGGCGCGTCCTTTGCGCGGCTGCCGCGCTCTCCGGCTCCAGCGTCCGGCGCGGCTGCCTCGCCGCCGCTGGCGGCATGCTGCTCCAGCGCCTTGGCGACCGCATCGGCGATCGACTCGACGCGGCTCGCGCCGAAGCCGGTCGCCCCGGAGCCGCCGATTCCCTTCAGATGCTTGATGAGCAGGCCGACCTTCCGTCCGTGCTCGCCGTACCGGAGGAACAGCGAGCAGACGCGTCCGAGCGCTTCCGCCATCGCGAACACATCCGATCCCGCCTTGCCGACGTTGAGGAAAATCTCTCCCGGCGTTCCGTCGAGATCATTGATCGTGATGTACGCCATGCCGAGCGGCGTGTTCATCCGATATGTCGAGCCGCGCAGCACCGCCGGACGCCGCTTGTACTCGTGGTCAACGATGCGCCCGGATGGGACCGAGGTCGATGGGGCCGAGGTCGACGGGACCGATGTTGACGGGACCAACGCGGACGAGACAGGCGAGGACAGTACCGGTGGTTCGGCCGCGTCGCCGCGTGCCGCGCCCTGTCCGGCGTCCGCCTCGGCGGCTCCGCTGCCTGCAAATCCGCGTGCCGCGCCCTGTCCGGCATCCGCCCCAGCGGCTGCGCTGCCTGCAAATCCGCGTGCCGCGCCCTGTCCGGCGTCCGCCCCAGCGGCTGCGCTGCCTGCAAATCCGCTTGCCGCGCCCTCCCCGGCGTCCGCCCCTGATACGGCGCCCTCGCCCGCCGCCCCTGCGCCTCCCCCTGCCTGCCCGGCGTCCGCCCCGGCCGCAGCTCCGTCTCCCTCAGCACCGCCGCCCTCAGCAGCGCGTGCCGCGCCTTGCCCTTCCTCGCCCTTTTTGCCCTCGGCCGCGCTCAGCACCTGCGTATCCCGGCTGCCGTCGCGGTAGATCGTCACGCCCTTGCAGCCGAGCTCGTACGCCAGCTCGTAGAGACGACGCGTGTCCTCGACGGTGAAGTCCGCCGGGCAGTTGGCCGTCTTGGAGATCGAGCTGTCCACCCAGCGCTGGATCGCCGCCTGCACGCGGATATGGTCCTCGGCGGACAGGTCCATCGCCGTGACGAACGGCTCCGGCAGCTCCTCGCCCGGATGGGCCTCCTTCCATTGCCGCGCGATCGGCACGAGCTGCCGGTCGAGACCGAGCCGGCTCTGGCGAACATACTCAAAGGCGAAATAGGGCTCGATGCCGGTCGACGTGCCGACCATCGTGCCGGTGCTGCCCGTCGGCGCCTGCGTCAGCACGGTGACGTTGCGCATGCCGCTGCGGCGGACAGCCTCCGCGACCTCAGGAAACCGCTCGGCCAGGCTCCGCATGAAGCCGCTTTTCAAATAGGGCTCCGCCTCGAACGCCGGGAACGGCCCCTTCTCCGCCGCCAACTCCGCCGAGGCGAGATAAGCCTCGCGCGCGATGAAGCTGTACAGCCGGTCGAGGAACGCGAGCGACTCCGGACTGCCGTAGCGGATGCCGAGCCGGATCAGTAGCTCCGCCAGTCCCATCGTGCCGAGGCCGATGCGGCGCTCCCGCTGCTGGTTGCGCTCGTTCGCCGCGAAATGGTAAGGCGTCGTGTCGATGACATTGTCCAGGAACCGCACCGACCCGCGCACGACCCGGGCCAGCTCCTCCCAGTCGACGTCCTGGCGGCTCTCGTCGTGGAATCGGGACAGGTTGATCGCCGACAGATTGCAGACGCCCCAAGGCGGCAGCGCCTGCTCGCCGCATGGATTGGTCGCGATGAGCGGATTGAAATACCAGCTGTTCGACATCTCATTGTAGCGCTCCATGAAGACGACGCCCGGCTCCGCCGACTTCCAGGCCGACTCCACGATCGCCGCCCACGCCTCGCGCGCCTTGACCGTCCGCCAAGCCGTCACCGCGCCTCCGAGCTCGCGCCATGCGGCCAGATCGCCGGTCCAATGCTCGTCATAGAGCGGATGCTTCGTGTCAGGGAAGGCCAGCTCCCAGTCGTCATCCTCCCGGACCGCCTGCATGAAGCGGTCGCTCACGCAGACCGACAGATTGGCGTTGGTCAGCTCGCCCCTCGTCTGCTTGACCGCGATGAAGTCGAGCAGGTCGGGATGCCAGTCGTTCAGCATGAGCATGAGCGCGCCGCGCCGGCTGCCTCCCTGCTCGATCAGTCCCGTCGTGTAGCTGAACAGCCCGCCCCAGCTGACCGAGCCGCTGGAGCTGCCGTTCACGCCCGCGACCGGCGCGCGCCGCGGACGCAGCGACGACAGGTTGATGCCGACGCCTCCGCCGCGCGACATGATCTCCGTCATCTCGCCGAGCGTCTGCATGATGCCGCCCCTGCTGTCGCGGGGAGACGGCAGCACATAGCAGTTGAACAGCGTCAGTTCCTCGCTCGTGCCCGCTCCGGCCGCGATGCGCCCGCCCGGCACGAGCTTCCAGTCGTCCAGCAGCGAGCGGAAGCGCTCCTTCCACAGCCGCCGGCTCTCCTCGTCCGGCTCGGCCGCCGCCATCGCGCGGGCGAGCCGGTCCCACATCTGCCCGGGCTCGCGCTCCTCTGCGAGCGTCAGACGGTCCGCCTCGGTCTCGACCAGCTCGCCGGAGCGCGTCCGCACCGTCGCCCGCGAGCCGGAGCGCGCGACGACCTCGCCGACCTCTTTAGCCGGGAAGGCCGGATCGTCCTTCGTCAGCACGAGCACAGTGTCGCCGGGCTTCGCCTCGCGCGGATCGGCCTTCTTCCAGGCATAGCGGTCCAAAAAGATTTTTTCGCTCAAGCCTTCCAAACGGGTCGCCGTCATCGCATGCACTCTCCTCGCTTCGCTGGTCTATCTCCCATATCTAGTGTCTACTCCATTATATCCTACGACATCTAGATCAACATGTGATAAATGTCCGATTCCGCCTCCCCTTATTGAACTCCCGGACGCTGGGCATACTGAATGGCATATGACAACGAGAGGGGCCGATAGAGATGACGCGAACCGTCAAAGAAGGCGGATCGGGACGGCTGCATCCGCTCGTCGACCTGAGGATGGACCGATCCTGGTTCGAGGAGCTGCAAGCCCGCGTGGACCGCAACGGCCCGTGGGACGATTGGACGCTGTACCAGCTGGCGATGGAGGCGGAGCAGTCCCGGCGCATCGAAAGCTTCGACGAGCTGCAATGCCTGCGCTTCCTGAACGGCCTCGAGCCGATGAAGCATCAGACCGAGACGGCCGTCAAGGTGCTGCACGACATGGGCGGACGGGCGATCCTGGCTGACGAGGTCGGCCTCGGCAAGACGATCGAAGCCGGGCTCGTGCTCAAGGAATACATGGTGCGGGGGCTCGTGCGCCGGGCGCTCATCCTCGTGCCCGCCTCGCTCGTGCTGCAATGGGTGCGGGAGCTGAATACGAAGTTCGGCATCACCGCCGTCGCCCAGAAGCGCGCGCATACGTGGAACTACGATGTCGTCGTCGCCTCGATCGACACCGCCAAGCGCGAGCCGCATCGCGACCTGCTGCTCGGCACCGACTACGACATGCTCATCATCGACGAGGCGCATAAGCTCAAGAACAAAAAGACGACCAACTACCAGTTCATCACCCAGCTGCGCAAAAAATATTGCCTGCTGCTCACCGCGACGCCGGTGCAGAACGATCTCGACGAGCTGTACAACCTCATCACGCTGCTCAAGCCGGGCCAGCTCGGCGGGCAGGGCGAGTTCGCCTCCAACTTCGTCGTCGGCAAGCGGATGCCGAAAAACGAGGATCAGCTGCAGGAGGCGCTCTCCTCGGTCATGATCCGCAACCGCCGCGGCGACGGCGACGTGCAGTTCACGAAGCGGATCGTGCGCAACGTGCCGCTGCGCCTGTCCAAGGAAGAGATGGACTTGTACGAGGCCGTCACCGCGTTCGTCAAGGAGCGCTACGAGGAAAGCGGCGGCAGCCTGACGAGCATGCTCTCGCTCGTGACGCTGCAGCGCGAGGTGTGCTCGAGCCGCGACTCGGTGTTCCTGACGCTCGTCAACCTGTTCAAGAAGACGGAGGAGGACTCCCCCGTGCGCGGCAAGATCTGGGAGCTGATCGAGGTCATCAAGCGGATCAAGGCCAACACGAAGGCGGAAAAAGCGATGGAGCTCGTGCGCGAGAGCGACGGCAAGGTCATCATCTTCACCGAATACCGCGCGACGCAGGAATATCTGCTGCAGTTTTTCCGAGGCTCAGACATTACCGCCGTGCCGTACCGGGGAGGCATGGGACGCGGCAAGAAGGACTGGATGATGGACCTGTTCCGTGGCCGCGCCCAGGTCATGATCGCGACCGAAGCCGGCGGCGAGGGCATCAACCTGCAGTTTTGCAGCCGCATCATCAACTTCGACCTGCCGTGGAATCCGATGCGCGTCGAGCAGCGGATCGGCCGCGTGCACCGGCTCGGCCAGACCGAGGACGTGCAGGTATACAACCTGTGCACGCTCGGCACGATC
This sequence comes from Paenibacillus sp. FSL W8-1187, assembly GCF_037965485.1. NCBI lineage: Bacteria > Bacillati > Bacillota > Bacilli > Caryophanales > Paenibacillaceae > Paenibacillus > Paenibacillus sp. FSL W8-1187. The sequence continues at coordinate 2,316,915 of NZ_CP150181.1, read as the reverse complement.
GAGGAGCATATCGTGAACCTGCTGCATGAAAAGATCGACATGTTCGAATCGGTCATCGGCGAGCTCGACCATATCCTCGAGCGGTTCGAGCAGGAGGAGTCGATGGAGCAGCGGCTCGCGCGCGTCATGCTGGAGGCGCCGGACGAGGAGGCGCTCGCCGAGGGCATCGACCATCTCGGCCGCTCGCTGCGCAGCCTCGCCGAGCAGCCGGCCGCCTCGCCGAAGGTCCGGCTCTCCGGCGCAGCCGGCGCAGACGGCCGCAAGCTCTCCCGCGCCGAGCGCAAGCAGGCGCTGAACCGTCTGCTCGACGGCATATCCCAGCCCGTGGAGGTCGATGCGCCATGAACGACAAGCAAGTGCAGCGCTTCGTCGCCCGCTACGCCGAGGCGACCGGCTCCCGCATCGTCGAGAAGTCGCCGATGCATCTGACTGTCAAGCTCTCCCCCGCCGCCGACCGCGAGCTGACGAACCGCCCGTACTATTGGAGCTACGTCGACCGGGCGGGCATCGAGCCCGAGACGATGACGTACCTGTTCGTCACCGACAGCAAGCGCTACGACGAGCAGCAGCTGCGCCAGGCCAAGGCCGAGGCGGAAGCCGCCGCCGAGCCCGGCTCGCTCGATCAGGCGGCGCAAAGCGCCCTCGCCCGCTCGATCGGCTTCGTGCACGGCTCGATCCAGGGCCGCACGCCGCGCGAGGACCTGTACTTCGGCTCGCGCAAGCTCGACCAGCTGTTCGCCGCCGCCCGCAGCGGCGGCAGCTATGTCTGCCTGTTCCAGGAGCCGGAGCGCCGCTCGCTCCATCCGTTCGAGTCGGTCGCCTACACGGCCTGGCTCGGCGTCAACCTGCGCGTCGAGTTCGCCTGCGACATGAAGCGCGAGGAGATCCACTCCTACGGCATCTCGCTGGCGACGGGCAACATCCAGGAAAACTTCCATGAGCGCTTGTCCGGCCTCAAGCTGACGCCGAAGCTGCCCGCCAACGTGCATGCCGCCCGCAACGGGCTCACGCATGCGCGGGCGATGTCGCTGATCGAGGGCCATCTCGAGCGGAAGCTGCGCGCCGCCGACTTCAGCTGGGCGGAAGGCGCGAGCCGCAGGCTCCAGGAGGAGCTGGACATCCTCGCCCACTACTACGACCGGCTGCTGGAGTCGGCCGAGGAGGAGCAGCGGGACGCGATCGCCGCCCAATTCGAGACGAGGCGCCAGGAAATCCGCTGGCAGTACGAGCCGCGGGTGACGGTATCCGCCATCAACGGCGGCCTGTTCCATCTCGAGGGGATCGAATGAGCGCCTTTTCGCCAGCATGTCCGTCCATCCGCCACAAATAGCCCCGGCGCAGGCGCGGCGGAGCTGACAGCAAGCAACAGCCTTCGCCCGCTATCCGCGGTAGACTGAAGCAGAATCGAATCGACAGGAGGCAATCGTAATGGCCCAATCCTCGCTGCGCGCCGCCGCGGCCGCCTTGCTCGCCATGATGCTGGGCGCCCTGCCGGCCGCCGCCGTTGCCGCAGCCGCGCCGCCGCTCTCTCTCGCCGTGTCCAAGGCGCCGTCCCGCTACGCGAGCTCGGACAAGGCTCCCGCCGAGGACGCCTTCCGCTCCCGCTTGCAGGCGCAAGCCGCGAGCTGGCGGGACGAGCTGGCGCGCCTGCCCGAATTCGCCGCCTGGAAGTCGGCCGAGCTCCGTCTGGAGCCGCTCGGTCCCGGCACGCATGCCTGGCTTGCCGGCGTATTCGCAGCGGACAGCGGCGAGCAAGCCGGGTACATGATTCTGAATGCCAAGGAAGACGGTAGCGTCGAGCTGGGCGAATACGGCGCCGGCGAAAGCCCGCTGTTCCGCGAATCGGCGCTTCGTCAGGGGCTGAAGAAGGAAGGAAAGAGCTTCGCGGACTTCACGGCGCGCAAGCGATATGCATCGCCTTTCGCCGCCGTCTGGAGGCTTCAGGACGGACAAGGCCGCGTCCGCTACGCCGATGCGGCGAGCGGCGAGCTGCTGCCGATCTCGGATGCCGATTGGAGCCGCTGGGCGAACGACGCTGCGCGTCCGGCCTCCGGGCAAGCAGCCGCGCTCCATGCCGCGACAAGCCAAAAACCGGCTTCAGCAACGAAGCCGGTCCATTTGGCAAGCCATCGCCTGTTCGCCGGCGACGATCCGCTGCAGCGTCTCTCCTGGCTGCTGCAGCGGCCGCTGTCCGCGCCGACCGAGGCGCAGCTGCTGCAGCGGCTGCAAGCCGGAACCGCGCTCGATTACGCCGCAGAAGCGTACGGCGGCAAAGCGCTGTTCATCGGACAAGCCGCCGGGTTCCACCGCTGGAGCGGCGCGCCGGCGTTCGGCGCGTTCCGCATGGCGGGCTCGGCCGGCATCCGCTACATGCCGCTGGTCGACGCTGCGGCGGCAGGCTCTTTTTATCCCGTCGGCGATGTTGCGACCGCTTAGCGCTTCAGTCCGCGCAGCCACATGCTGATGCCCATGCCCGACATGCCGAACCAGCGCGTCAGCCACGGCTCGCGGCTGCTCTTGCGCTCCCGCCGCTTCTGGCGGCGCACTTGGCTAGGCGTATCGACATAGCGGACGAACCGCTCCGTCATATCCTTGATCCATTCTTCCGAATCCATGCCTCATCCCTCCGTCGCTTCGTTCATGGAGATAGTATTTCCGCCGCCGGCTGCTCCTAAACGCGAATAGAGCCCGGCTTCGAGTGGAAAAGTATCCGTAAGCTTTCCATGAATGGAGGATCGAGGATGAAGCAGAAGAAGCTTCCCCGCTGCCGGGCGGCCGCGCTGACCGTCGCCCTGGCGCTGCTTGCGCCCATGTCCGCCTATGCCGCTCCGACGCTGGATCTGGCGCCGCCTCTTGAAGAAGCGGGCGGTCCCAGCTACAAAGGCGCGCTTCCGTATGCCGAGGTGCTGATCGACGCCGGCCACGGCGGCATCGACGGCGGCACCTTTTACGAGAAGGTGCTGGAAAAGGACATCAACCTGGCGGTCGCCAAAAAGCTGCTTGTGCGGCTGCAGCAGCTCGGCGTCAGCGCCGTGCTGAACCGGGTCGACGACTACGAGCTCAGCGACGACAACCGCTGGCTTGGCAGCCGGTCGCGGCATCAGAAGGACCTGTCCCAGCGGACCGGCCTGACCGAAGAAATCCATACCGGCATGCTCGTCAGCCTGCATGTGAATTGGTCCAAGCGCGGCGCAGCCCGCGGTCCGGTCGTGCTGCATCAGAAAAATCGCGGCGAGAGCGTGCTGCTCGCCCTCTGCGTGCAGGACGCGCTCAACCGCCAGCAGCTGACGGCGGAGCTGCCGCGCGCGGGCAGCCCGTTTTATCTGCTCAACACGGTCAAGCAGCCGGCCGTCATCGTCGAGATGGGCTTCATCAGCAACGGGGACGATCGGGCGATGCTGACCTCGATGGAGGGCCAGCAGAAAATCGCCGAAGCGATCGCCTCAGGCGTGCGGCAGTACAAGCTTCTCTTCCGCTGAAGCCGGCAGCAGCTCCGTCAGCCGCACGAATCGGCTCTGCGGCATCGATGCGGCGGCGGAGCGCACGGCGGCGGAGGTGATGAGCCCCGGCACGCCGACATGTCCGATCGTGATGCAGTCGTTTTTCTCGCGGGCGAGCTTCCGCAGCTTGACGATCTGGCCGGAAACATGGCTCGCGGTATAAACATCGTCAAGGAAGATGTCGTTGCTCAGCACCGGCACGCCCAGCTCGGCGCCGACACGCGGGATGACGGTCTTGAACGTCGTCCGGCTATCCAGGAAAAACAATCCCTTCTCCTTGCAGACCGCGAGCACGACGCGCATGATGCGCTCGTCCGCGGTTATTTTGCTGCCCATATGGTTGTTCATGCCGACGGCATGGGGCACCTCGGCAATCGCCTTCTCCACCGCCTGCCTCACCTCGGCATCGCTCATCGAGGAGCGGATCGCGCCGGGTCCGAGCCACTCCGGCTTGCCCTGATTCGGCTCCATCGGCATATGCACGATGACGTCCAGGCCGAGCTTATGCGCCTGCTCGGCATCCTGGCGCGAAGTCGGCATGAACGGCATGACGGCGGCCGTCACCGGCACCGGCAGCTTGAACATCTCCTCGGTTCCCTTCATCTTGTTGCCGAAGTCGTCGATGACGACGGCGACGCGGCTTTGCGCCGCGGCTTGCTGTCCGCCCCGCTGCTGCTGCGCTTGCGGCGCGGACGCTCCGGCCCAGGAAGGCAGCAGCAGCAGCGCGGCGAGCGCGATCACGGAGCTTTTTCGGAATGTGGTCATGGCAAGAATCCCCTTTCTATTCGGGCTTTCCTGTTCATTTTGCATCCGAATGGAGACGCTTATGCCGGCGAGCGTAAAGGCAAATTGAGGCTCTTGCTTGCGCAGCACGCAAAAATGGCTTCCCGTTGCCGAAGCAGCGGGAAGCCATAGTCGAACGAATGCTTATCTCATCGGGGCAAAGCCGCTGACCTCGGACAAGATCTCCTCGGTCCGCTGGAGCACATCGTCGGTCAGGACGAGATCGAGCGCCTTGATGTTTTCCTCCAGCTGCGAAGGACGGCTGGAGCCGTTGATGGCCGAGCTTACGTTCGGCTGGCGCAATACCCACGCCAAGGAGAATTGGGACAGGCTCGCTCCCAGCTCCGACGCCAGCGCTTCCAGCTTGGCCGTGCAAGCGAGCACGTCTTCGCGCAGGTAGCTGTTGATGACGCCGTTCGTCTGGTTGTTGGCCGCGCGGCTGTTTTGCGGAATGCCTTGGCCCGGTTTATATTTGCCGGTCAGGACGCCTTGAGCGAGCGGCGAGAAGACCACTTGGCCCAAGCCTGCCTCCTCGCATTGCTGGATGACGCCTTCTTTTTCGATATAGCGCTCGAAGAGGTTGTAGATCGGCTGGTTGGAAATCAAAGGACGCAGATTGAGCTGCTTTCCGATCGCAGCGGCGCTCTTGATTTGCTCGGCGGACCACTCGCTGACGCCCGCGTACAAAATTTTGCCTTGAGCCGTCAGATCGTCCAGCGCCCGCAGCGTCTCTTCGATCGGAGTTGTGTCATCGAAGCGATGGCACTGGTACAGATCGATGTAATCGGTGTTCAGCCGCTTCAAGCTCGCCTCGCATTGCTCCATGATATGCTTGCGGGACAGGCCGCGCTCGTTGGGGCCTCGGCCCTGCGGGAAGAACACCTTCGTCGCGAGCACATAGGTGCTGCGGCGATAGGCTTTCAAAGCCCGGCCCAGCACTTCCTCCGCGCCCTCATAGGAATTGGACGTATCGAAAAAGTTGATGCCTAGCTCGTAGGCTTTATCAATGCACGCCTTGGCGGTTTCCTCGGCCGTAACCGATCCGTATGTCAGCCAGCTTCCAAGACCGATCTCGCTTACCTTGAGGCCGCTTTTGCCGATTGCTCTGTATTTCATTGCCTTCACTCCTCCTAGTTGGGTTGTTCTTTACGAGCATAAAGGCTAAAGTTAACTTCAGGTCAAGCGTTTGATTGACCACCTTGCCAAAGGAGAAGATCTGCATGGACTATACGATCAAGCAAGTCTCGGAACGCCTCGGCCTGCCCGTCTCTACTCTTCGCTACTATGACAAAGAAGGCTTGATGCCGCTGCTGAAAAGGACGGATTACGGAACTCGCCAATATTCCGAGACGGACATCTGCTGGCTGGAGCTCGTCTGCTGCCTCAAAAACAACGGCATGCCTTTGAATGAGATCAAGGACTTCATGGGCTTGTGCCTGGAGGGGGCGTCGACCTGCGAGCAAAGGAAAATCATGCTGGAGAAGCACAAAGAGCATGTCCTGCAGCAGATCGATTCCTTGACCCGCAGTCTTGACATGATCAACTATAAATTGGATCATTATGATGAAATCGGCATCTTCCACATCGATGCCCCGGTCCATTCCTAACTTTCTTTCAGGAGGTTCTCCATGCCGAAGCCGATTTGTTATGCCGAAGTCTCCCTGCATCCTCTCGCATGGGAGCAATTGAAAGCGCATTACGAAATCACGAGCGACGACAGCCGCTTGCCGGAGGCGTCCGCCGCGCTGGTGTATTCGGTGCCCGATCATTGGGCGTTCAGCGAATCGACGAGCAGGCTCAAGGCTGTCGCTTGCCACTCCTGCAGCAGCTCGGCCGCCGCTTGGATGAAGGAGCAAGGAATTGCTCTGACGCTGGCACACAGCTTGTGGCGCACCGTAGCGGAGCATACGCTGGCCTTGATGATGGCCGCGGCACGAAATATCGTGCCGGCGGACCGGGCCGTGCGCAACGGCGAATGGAGCGGTCAAGACTTGAAAATCCCTTACTCGGGATGGGATTTCCAGCAAAAAACCATCGGGATTTGGGGCATGGGCAAGATCGGCATCGAATTGGCCGGATTGATATCCGGCTTCGGCATGAACAGGCTGTACAACGATTGCCGCCGCCTCCCGGCGGAGCAGGAGCAAAGGCTGGGCATCGCTTATGCCTCCGTCGAGGACATGCTCGCGCAGGCGGATTATTTCTGCATCCTCCTGCCGCTGAACGAGCAGACTCGTGGCGCATTAGGGAAAGAGCAATTTGCGCGCATGAAAAAAGGCTGCATCCTGATCAATACCGCAAGAGCCGGCATCATCGAGGAGCAGGCTTTTCAAGAAGCGCTGGAAAACGGCACGATCGGCGCCGCCGGTCTCGATGTCTTTTGGCGGGAAAACGATGTGCAGCCCGCCTATCTGGCGGAAAGAACCAATGTCGTGCTGACCCCTCATCTAGGAGGATCCACCTATGAATGCGACATGGTTCTGGTGAATGCCGTGCTAGAGCGGAAGTAGCGGGTCGGAGACGATGAAGCGCGACCGCTCGTCCGCGTCAATCGCCGCCTTGACCGAGGCCAGGATGTCCTCGCCTGTCAGGATCGAGTCTCCGCCCTCGAGGCGCTTCAGAAAATCTGCCGTGATGGACGGCGGAGAATCCAGCCGCGCTTGGACGAAGGGCTCTGTATGCGTCGCCGTCAGCAGCAGCGGCTCCGCCTGCGCGCCAATCGCCAGCGGATCTCCCGCCAGCCGGCATTCGGCCGAGCCGCGCGTGCCCGCGACGAATATCCTTCCGTCCCCCCACGTCCAGCTCTGCCTGGGCGTATGCCAATCGGCATACAATTGAGCGACCAGGCCATTGTCCATGAGGACCTGCAAGGAGGCCGCGTCATAAAAATCCGGATGCTCCGGAAGGATGCGCTTGACCGCAACCCCTTCCGCATGGCGGATCTCGCTGCCCGTCAGCCAGCGGAGCAGATCAAAATCGTGGATGAGAAGATCCACGATGATGCCGCCGCTCTGCGTTTTGGAAAAAAACCACGGGGGGCGGCTCTCCGGGCTCAACCGATGCGGCTTGCGGATTCCGATCGACACCAATTGCCCTAGATCCCCTCGATCGATGAGCTGCTTCAGGGCATGGATGGCCGGCTGGAATCGTTCCGTGAGCAGCATGCCGACTTGAATGACTCCCCGGTCCATGACCGCCTTCAAGCGTCGATACCCTTCTCGATCCGTCACCGCAGGCTTGTCGACCATGACAGGCTTGCCGTGACGCTCGCATGTCTCGATCACTTCGATTTTTTCGTTGTGGATCGCCGAAGTGCCGATCAGCTTCACCTCCTCCGCCAGCAGCCTGTCGCATTCGCTCAGCAGAGGCACTTGATGCTGGGCGGCCAGCTGCGATGCGAGCGCGGTATGGCGGGGGTCATAGATGCCGGCGCAGACATGGCCCAGTGCCAGCATTTCCTCAAGAAAAACTCCGATATGCGCATGCTCGCAGCCGAGAATGCCGAACGTCATCGTTTTCATGTCGAACTTAAACCTCCTTGACGGCTGCGGCTTGGTCAGAGAGAGAACCGCTTCTGCTCGCGATAAGCTCGCGCGAATGCGGCGCCGTCGTAGCCGCTCGCATCCGGCGTCAGGCTCGGCAGCTCCACCGGTTGTCCGCCTCGCTCCTTGGACAATCGGGCCGCGATCGCGGCCAGCTCGGTCTCGATCACGGCCTCGAGCTGGACCGGCGCCGGGGCCTCGCCGCTAAAATACGGCATGACGGCCTCGAGCAAGGACCGATACAGTCGGCTGCTGTCAGCCGTGATGAATTCCACTCCGGACTGCGTAATCATCGTGGCGTAGAACGGATGGCTGCTCTCCGTCGCGCCTACGCTGACGATCCCCCGGCGCCCGTCCGACCAGGACAGCTCATATTGATCCTGTCCCGAATGCCCCAGATGGCGCACGCTGCGAATGCCCGGCCCCAGAAGCCCGTGCAGCAGCGTAAAGGCATGAATGCCATAGTAATACTCGTCGTTGGCACAGCCGGAAAGAGCGTAGATGAACGAATGCGGAGCCGCGGCTTGCCGCCTCAATGCCTGCACTTCTGGCGCATAACGCAAAGCGGAGCCGCCCGTGACGACCGCCCCCCGGCTTGCCCATTCTTTGATTTGCAGCAGGTCGCGGACATTGCCCGCTAGCGGCTTGTCGATAAAAACAGCTTTGCGGGCGTGGACAAAAGGCAGCGCCCTCGCGACATGAACATCCCAGTTGCAGCTATGAATAAAGGCCATATCGACTTGTTCGGCCATTTCCTCCACGGACGCATAGACCCGCTCGATGCCGTGATCGGACGCGAATGTTTCTGCATAGCCGGCTGGATTCACCTCTCCATGGTCGCATACGCCGACGACCTCGTGACCGAGGGATCGCAGGATGGGGATGAAGCTTTCGGGGTGAGACGTATCGGGATCCACCAGTCCGATTCGCAAGGCTTTCATGACGCAACGCCCCTTTTCTGCGCTACTCGGCGCGCCGACCTGCGGATACCCGCTCCAAATAATCGTCCAAGCGTTCGATTTGGAATTCCTGGATGATGTCTTCTATCGTGCATTCATCCGTCTCGCAGGAGATCAGAACGGAGCCCAAATGCCCGGGATCCGCGATGGCCACTTTTGATCCGTATTTGGATTTGAGCTGCCGCAAACGCTCCATATTGTAATCGAGATGCACGACCGCGCAATCCAGATTGACGGATGTCGTCGCGAAGTCGAAATAGCTGGTGCTGGATGCCAGCACCTCGCCGACCGGGGACAGCACCGCGCTTGGCAGGCCGCCTCCGATGGCGCCGACAAAATGCGATCGGCAGGAATAAGCCCAGTAAGGCTGCATGATTCCGCCATGATACAGAGAGGAAAAAAGGATCAAATCGGGCTTTGACTGGACGTATTGCAATCGCAGCCGGTCAAAGTTCAAATCAAAACAAATCGCGCATGCGACCCATCCGAAATCGCATGCGATGATCGGCGCCTCGGTGCCGCAAACGACGCCATAATCCTCGATTTCTCCCAACGTCAGATGGTTTTTCGCATACTCGCCGATCGGTTCGCCGTTTCGATCCAGCACGACGATTGAGTTTCGCCAGGTCCGATCCTCCTGCAGCCTCAAGGTCGGATACGCGATATAGCAGCCGTTCTCGCTCGCCATTTCGGAGAAGAGACGCTGAATTTTATCTCCGCGAACGCGGCAGTATTCATGCGTTTTGGCCGGCGACAAGAAAACATTGGACGGAATGTCGCAAAATTCAGGCAAAACGATTAGATCAGGCTGATCGGGAAGCACCTGGCTCAGCTTCTGTTGCAGGTGCTTCATCATGCGATCGACCATTTCCTCCGTCGCCAGCTGCTCCTCTACGTTGAACTCACGATTGCCGATCGTGCTGATTTTGACGTAATTGCTCATGGCTCAAGGCTCCCTTCGCGCCCGGACGGCATGCGGAAGATCCGATCAGCTCAGGACGGGTTGATCTCTTTGAATGAGAGACCGTATCGGCTCGGGCTTGCCGCTCTTCACGGATTTTATCGCCTGCAGCATCATCAACGTCGCGTACAGGCCGTCCATATGGTTGATCGGCGGCTCCGCATTCTGTCTCAAACTTTCGATGAACGCTTTATTCTCTTCGAGAATGCCGGTTTCCTTGCCGCGATACAAGATCGTTTCCTTGCCTTCTTCGCTGTAGATCAACGTCGTCAAGCGATCGGACAGCGTAACGGTCTTGTTCTCGGCGAACAGCTGCATGAAAAACTTGCTGGTGAAGGGCGGACATTTGCAATCGCCCTGAATCAAATTGCCGACGACATTGTCGTCGAAGCGGAAAATGGCGGCTATATTGTCCACTTGGGCATTTTGCTGGTAATAATTCGCCCCGGCCGCGTAGACATCGATCGGGTCCTTGCCGACCATGAACCTCATGATGTCGGCCGAGTGGCAGCCTTGCGACAGCACATTGCCGCCCCCGAACGTCGGATCGTTGGCCCATATGCCTGCCGGCCACTTGTCGTCCATCATCTGCATGCTGACCAGCAGCGGCTCCGGAATCAGTTCCTTCGCTTTCAACAGCATATCGTAATAGCGCATCTTGAACGCCGTCATCACCTTTTTGCCGCTTCGTTTGACGGCTTCGTCGATGCGCAAGCAGTCTTCCACATTCATGGCGAGCGGTTTTTCCACCATCACATGCTTGCCCGCTTCCAACGCCCGGATGCAATAATCGGCGTGCGTATTGTGCATGGTGGAGATATAAATCGCGTCGATCGTCTCGTCGGCGTACAGCCTTTCCGCATCGTCGGTCGCATAGTCCCCGCCGAACTCCTCCAGCAACTTCTGAGCGTTGCCCACATGCACATCGCAAAATGCAACCATATCCATACCGTCCAGCTGGCGGATGCATTCGGTATGAATCCTCCCGTTTTGTCCGCAGCCGATGAGTCCGGCTCTAAAAGTTCGCACCGTTTATCTCTCCCATTTTCAGAGCATGTATGATTCCGCAGTTGTCCGACCGTCTGATCCTCGGATAGGATCAGACGCTCCGAAGGAGGGCCTGCCAGGAATGATGGCTGCGGGCGTTCAACGGATCGCGCTCCCACTCGCTCGCTTCCATTCCTGCAGCCGACTCCAGGCAATGGCTCGCTGAAGCAAAAATCGTCCCCCGCAGCCCATTGTCGACGAGCTCCAGCTCGATATCCACCGGCGAGCTGAAGACAGCCGCGCGTTCTCCCATTCGCAGCTCTCGCAAGCCGAGCGCCGTCAATCGCCGATGCGCCGGGTCCGATAGGACCGCTTCGGCGTCGATCTCGCAGCCTTGCAGCCGGATGGACGTCGCTTTCTTCCCGAACTGCAGCTCTGCCCCGCCTTCAAATGAAATGACGCCTTCCTGCATCGAGACCTCACCGGCGGTCGCGGTGACGGCAAAGAGGAACGCTCCTTGCTTGACCTGCGACGGATAGGCAAGACGCCAGCGCTTGTATCGCGGAAAGCGCCCGTGCTTGATATCCTGCTCGCCGGCGTTGCCGTTCAAGCCGTAGATATAGGTCGGATGCCATGCCGGCTCCTCGATGTTGACTTGCCGGTCGTCCGGTCCATCCAAAATGCTGACGAACACTTCGCCCTTTTCTTCGTCGCTCAAGCCTTTGTCGCCATCCTTGATGCCTGCGATGAGGTTGGCCTGGCCGCCTGTAAGCCGATACTGGCCCGCTCCGAGATCCGTTGCGGCGCCCGAGCAATGCAAATGCGTCGCGAAATGGAGGGGGCGGCGGCCCTCGAACGAATCGGACAGGACGATGGCGCCGGTGCGCTGATCCACGACGATGATCCGCTCGGCTTGCTTCACCTCATGCCGGGGATGAAGCTCGTTCGTGATGACGGCATGCGCGTAGATGAATCGTTCGCCGATCAGGCAGCGGCGAATATACGAGCTTTTTTCCGGTCCGACATTTCCGTTCAAGTATTGCCCTTGCGTGTAGCAGCCCCCGTCGTCAAAGCACATGGAATTGCAGAGGGAGCTGTCTATGCCGTAGGTTCCGATGTCGATCAAAACGGGAGAACCGTCCGCGCTGAGCTGAATGCCGCCCATGGCCGGCGGGAACTCGCGGTTATGCGTCTGGATGTTGAAGCTGACGGAGCGGCCCGCTTTAAGCCCGGCGGTGAACGCCCCGGCGATCCGTCCGCCGGACGCAAATGTAATCATGCCGATATCCTTCGCAAAGAAGGGCCGTTCCGGATACGGCGCAGCCGCGCCTTGCTCCTGCGGAGCGAACAAGAAGTCGAATAATCCAAGCTCGACGTCTCCCGCCGTTTTCCGCTCTTGATCCACGAAGGTTCGATAGATGGAATCGATGCCCGGCGTCGGATGGAACCGGGTCAAAAAAGCCGTCAGGTAGCGATGCTCCCGCGTACGCAGTCCCCGCTGCAATTCCTGGCTGTTCGGCGCGTTGAAGCACGCCAGCATCGCGTGGCCGAGCCGGTCCAGAAAAGGACTCTCGTCCAGCTCGGGACGCTGTCCGCCAAACGTATGGGCCGCCGCCAGATAACGAATCAGATGAAAGGGGAAGTAGGTGACCCATACGTTTTTGCCGTCCTGCGGGAACAAGCGAAGGCTTTCGGCAAACAGCCCGTGAAAAAACGGAAGGGCTTTGCGTGCCGCCTCGAGATCGTCATAAAACGCCATGCAGGCGATCGCCGTTCCGTTCCATGTCCCGAGCGAATGAGGCTCCGGCGTCGGGCAGCCCATATACGCCCGCTGCAGAACGGTAAAGTCATACAATTTCCGGATGTACGTTCCGGCCTTTTCCTTCATGCGCGTCTGCTCGGCCGCATCGAACAAATCGGAGCACCAATCCCAGGCAAGCCCGATCGCATACAGCTTCAGGGCGATGCCGCGATCGTTCTCTCCGCCCATGACGAGCGGGTCCGCTTTCCCCGACCAGGTCGCCAGCCGGCATAATTCATCGACTTTCGATTTTACGGACGCGCCGATCTCCCGATCCCTCGTCACCAGGTACGCCAGGCAGACGAGATCGAACTCGACGCTGCCCGGCGGGCCGCTTTTGATGCGCTCGACGATCGCCTGGAAGGCGGGATCTCCGGCCAGCCGGCGGCGCAGCGGCTCCGCCTCATCCGCGTTCAGATAGACTCGCGGATGCCCTTTGCCTATCGGCGCCAGCTCGTGCAGCTTGCGGTCGTCGGTTTTGATTTCGATGAACTTGATCCGCTGCCAGTCGATCCGGCTGCGATCGCGTTCGACGAACTCCAGCCTCAATTCGGTCTCGTCGGCATCGGCTTCGAAGCCAAAATCGGCATTCAGCCGGCTCGCTTCGATATCCTCCGGCCCGGGCATGTCAAACCACATTCCGCCCAGCAGTCTGCCGTTCACATATGTTCTGGCCATCGGCATGGCCATGACGCCGCTCAGATGATCGAAATCCCAAGGCCCGACGGGCTCAAGCGCCCCATCCGGCACCCGCACCATCGGAATCATCGCCGTATTCATGTCAAAGGCGCCGTCCAGCGTCTGCAGCCGGCAGCGATAGAGGCCCCGCGGCAATGACACTGTTAGGACGAGCCGATCGGCGTCCGCTTCGATATCCGTGATCCGGCCGGTCACGTCGCGCCATTCCGTCCCGTTGAACCGGTTCGGCGACGGCTGCAAATATGCGATCAAGTCGCGGTTAAGCACGCTGAGTCCCCCTTACCGCTGATGTAAGACAACTACTTCCTGCCCGCTGCGATGCGAGGCATAGATCGCTTGCACCGCAGCAACGACGCTGCGGCTGTATTCTCCGGAGCATTCGGGATTGACGTCCGTGCGGATGCTGCTGAGCAAGTCGCGGTATTGCAGGACGAACGGAGGGGCTTCCTGCGGCGCCTCTACGGACCGATATTCGCCGGATTGGCCGATCCAAAGCCCAGCTCCGGTGCTCAGCTTCAGCATGCCTTCCGTAAACACAATTTCCGTTTCGTCCCTGTTCACGCCGCCGTATCCGCTTTGGCTGATCGTACACGGCACGCCTCGGTCCGTTTGGACCCATGCCGTCACGCTGCCTTCAATGTCTCCCTTGGCGCCGTAATGGCTGACCGAGGCTTTGACCTGCACGATTCTGCTGTCCGTCAGCCATTGAATTTTATCGATGGAATGCGATCCAAGGTTCATCGCAATTCCGCCGCCCGATTTTGCGCTCTCGAAAAACCAGTCCGGCCGGTTCGGGGAATAATAATCGACATGCCGCACATCGTTGATCATGACCAGCTTGCCGAGCCGACCGCTTTGAATGATTTCCTTGGCGATCCGATTTTCGGCAAAATAATGCTGGGTGTGGCCGACCATGAGCTTGATCCGGCTTTCGCCTACCGTCTTTATGATTTCATCGCATGCCTCGACGTCGATGGCCATCGGTTTTTCCAGCAAAATATGGCAGCCGCTGCGCGCGCACCAGATCGCGCACTCTTTATGCAAATGATGCGGCAGCGTAATGACCACGATATCCGGCCGCTCGATCTCGACCATGCGCCGATAATCGGCATACGCTCGAACAGGATGCTGAGCGGATGCCTTGCGGGCCCGCTCCTCGTCGATGTCGGCGATCGCAACCGCCTCGATCTCGTTCATTTCCGCCAGAGCCTGCAGATGCAAGGAGCTGATGGCTCCAGCTCCGATTATGGCCGCCTTGAACATCGTTCACCTCCAAATATGACGTCGCGATTCCCGTTGCGAGCAGCGAATGCAGGGTCATCGGCCTTAAGGACATGGACATCGGCCATGGCCGAGCTCGCCCTCACTCCTCGCGATCGCCGATCGCGGAAGGCCATTCTCCCCATGCGACCGTCAGATCCTCCCAAGGGAAAAAGGACGGAATCGAGGCGAAGGGTTCATTCAAAAATGGCAGCTCCTCGCTTGTCACGCCGTCAATGGCCGCTATCGGCTGCTCGATTCGAGCGCCGTTGATCGTCGCATACCGCGTCGCCATCGCTCCCGGACTCCAGGAGGTTTCAAGCTCAAGCGGCGGCCTGGCTTTGCCGGCAGGGCGTCTGTACCGCACCCGGCGCGTAGTCCAGTAATAGTCGGTAAACTGAGCGGATTCAAACTCCTCCGCGAACTCGGCCAGAGAGGCGTACTCCGAAACGCTCGCATGCTCGGCTACGAATCCGCCGAAAAGGAATCGAAGCTCGTCTCGGGCAAAGCTTCGCTCCTCCCCTTCATACAGGCTGGAGCAGATGAAATTATAGTTCCCCTTTGATTCCAGGCGGATCGAAACCGGCCTCTGGCTTGGCGTGTAGACCATGGGACGGAAGGCCGACAGCAGCTTCCCGGTGCGGCAGACGATCCATTCTCCGTGCTGCACCTCTCCGGACCAGTCCTTCCGCGGAATGCCTCCGACGATCAGCTCCTCTACGTCTCCTCCGTGCGTCGACAAGATGATCTGCTCGCGGATGGCCGACAACGGCTTGCGGGCCGCCGCCTCGTCGAAAGACGGATGCGGATGCGTGAGCACCAAAGCCGTAGATCCGGACTGGATCGTAAACGTGTTGGCCCAGGAGGAGAGGATGTCGGCTTCTCCGACATTGGCATATTCCCGATCGCCGTCTCTTGCCCGGACTTTCGTTCCCGGCACGTCGCCGTTGACCGCCAGCTTCGTGAAGATCGTTCCGATATCCCGATAGGACTCAACCTGATCCTGCCGCTTGTAGGTGACGAAGTAGCTGTTGTTCTGATCCATGCTGCCGAACGGCGCGCTGGACGTTCCGAGCGCGAAGTCGCGGTGCAGCACCGTTTCGATCCGGCTTGTTCTTGCCAGGAAGTCCGTGCCTTCGCCGGCTCCCAATTCGCAGGAGGCGACCGCTCGGAACGGAAACGGCTTGGCGTCGAACAGCCGCAAGGCCGTGTCGGGGATATCGTAGTGTCCGCCGGCGAACCAGCAGAATTGCGCGACATTGAACGGAACGTCTCCCATATGGTGAAGGACAAGGTCGTCGGGCTTGTCGAACAGCAGCATCGGAGACGGGTGGACCCGGTCGCCCAGACAGAACCAAAGCAGGCTGGAGATGCAGCTGGCATGCGCGGCCGTGTCCACGGTGTAGGCGCGCGAATACGGTCCCGCGAGCACGCCCATTTCCGGGTGGAACCGGGCGGCCAGATCGATCCAAAGGCGCTGCTCGATCCCGGACGCCAGAAGGCGCGCTTCCTCGTTTTGCGCCTGAGCGGCGATCTCCCCCATGGCGCGGATCGTCAAGCCCGAATACGTCGGCGAGTTGAACTCGCTGTTGATGCCGTTCCGGACCAGCATCGCCCTGAATTGCCTTAGATTCCAAAGTCCATAGTCGACCGCTTCCTCGCAGCCGAGCATTTCCCCGCCGAGAATCAGCCCTGCCGTCGCCTTGGCAGGCATGTTGTCGTTGTAGCCGTGGAATTGAAAGTCCGGCTGCCGGTTGCCCGGCTTGAACGAAAACCCGTCTCGCACGAGACGCTCGAGCTCTTGCCGGACGGCTGCCGACATTTTGTCGCGATGAGCGACTAACAGGCTGGCGGCTATATTGGTATTGAAAATGTTAAACCGGATCGCCCCGTACTTTTCCGTCTCGCCTTTTGCGACGATGGCATCCGCCCATTCGGCTTCTCCCGCTGCGTACATGGCGCCGGCCAGCCAGTACCGTTCCCTTGTGTGGGGCGGCGTGGTGTCGGCCAGCCATTCGCCTTCGCGGTCATACCATTGTCCGGCGGCATCGACCGCCCTCGCCATGAACCGTTGCGTTCGTTCGCGGAAGCCCTGTCCGTTTCCGCTATTGGAACGCTGCTCTGCTTGATTTTCGACCATCGGGATTCCTCCTGACCGCTTACCCCTTTACGGAGCCGAGCGTAGCCCCTTCCATAATCCATCTTTGGAAAAACATAAAGACCAATACGGAAGGAATCATCGTGATGATGACGCCGGCGAACAATGTCACCCAATCGTTGGTGTACTGCATCAGCATGTTGGCATGGTAAATATTGACGCCGATCGTATATTTGCTCGAGTCGCTTAAATAAATGAAAGGCTCCAGGAAGGAATTGTACAGGCCGATGAATTTGAAGATCGCTACCGTGACGATCCCCGGCATGGAGAGCGGCACGATGATGCGGATGAACATTTTAAATATCGACGCGCCGTCGATCGTCCCGCTCTCCTCCAGCTCGCGCGGCAGCGACCGCATGAACCCGCCCAGCAGCATGAGGAAAAAGACGCTTTCCCCCAGGCAGTTCAGCAGAATGAGGCCGGTAAGGCTGTTGGTCAGATGCAGATCGCGCATGAGGATATACTGCGGGATCAGCGCATTGATGCCCGGCAGGAACAGCGAGAGCATGATCATGCCCCAGATGAATTTCCTGCCTTTAAATTCAATGCGGGTGAGCGCGTAGGCGTTCAGAGCGGTCAGGAACGTGCCGATCACGAGGCTCGCCCCGACGTAATACAGCGTATTGAGCATCGCGGTCAGGAGATTGTAGTTGAGCCAAGCCTTCTTGTAGTTCATCCATTGGGGATGATCCGGCAACGTCCACACATTTTGGAAAAACTCCGGATTCGTCTTCAGCGATTCATAGAGAACCCATACGATCGGAAAAAGAATGGTTAACGACCAGGCGATGAGTACAAGCCACCAAATCAGGTCGATATAACTGCGCCGCTCCTTCATGGTTCACCACCTTTAATATTCGTAACCGCGGTCTGGCAAAAGCTTGTCGACCAGCAGCTTGGCTCCGACAAGAATGACGAACAAGAACATCCCGATCGCCGAAGCGTAGCCGTAGTTCTGGACTTGCTCCCCGAAGGCCATGTTGAACATATAGAGGCCGATGACGTCGGTAGAGCCTGCCGGACCGCCGCGCGTGAGGATGAGGATCAGATCGAGGCTCTTCAGCGTGCCGAGCACGAGGAAGATGGCGCTCACCCGGATCAAAGGCGTAATGAGCGGGATCGTAATGCGGAACAGCCGCGTCATATGCCCCGCCCCCTCCAAAATGGCGGCTTCGTATAAACTCTTGGGAATCGTAGTCATGGCATTCATGAAAATGACGATGTACAATCCGACGCCCGCCCATACGTACGGAGGCAGCACCGCATACATGGCCGTCCGGGTGTCCCCGAGCCAATAAAAGCCGTCCATGTCGATGCCGAACACCTTCAGCAGCGCGTTCAGCAGGCCGAAGCTGCCATCGTAGATGAACGCCCACAGCAAGGAGACGACTACGGTAGACAAGACGTTGGGGAAGAAAAAGAGCACCTTGTAAAACGACGTGCCCTTGTAGCCTTTGTTGGTCAGAAGGTAGGAAAGCACCAAGGAAATCAAAATGACGCAAACCGGCACGGTGGCCATATAGAATAAATTGTGGCCGAGCGCTCGCCATACATAACGATCGTTGAAAAGGCGGACGTAGTTTTCAAAATAAATGAACTTCGGCTCCGTAATGCCGTTCCAATCCAGCAGCGAGTAGTAGATCGACAGTAGATTGGGATAAAGCGCAAACAGCAGGTAACCGCCAAAGGTCGGCACGATGGCAAAGGTGAGGAAGATCCACTTTTGAACATTCGCCCTTTGCAGCAGGCTGCTTCGCTTCGGTCTAGTCAGGTCGCGATCTGTTCGAAGTGTAGCCAAGGTTCAGCGCTCCTTTCTTGAGGTCAGCCGATAAGAAAGGAGGGGGCCTCCCCCCTCCTTGGCGGATTTACTTGCCCTGTGCGTCGATCGCTTTCTTGAGGTAGTTTTCCGCTTCCTGAAGCTTCGGCTGCGGATCCTGTTTTCCGGTCGCGATCTGTGTAATCGATTCGGACATGACCTTGTTCGCCTGCTCGAATGCGGGGTCCGTCAACGTAACGTCTGCGGAGCCCGAATCCATTTTTACTTTATTGTCCTTCATATAAGCCAGGAATGCGCTAGGCAAGCTCTGGAGCTTCTCCAAGCGGGACGCGTCGTCGGCAAAGTCCGCTCTCAGAGGAATCATGCCGCCCTTTTCCGCGATCTGCAGTTGATTGTCCAGGTTCCACAGCCAGACGATGAATTCCTTGGACCAGTTCTTGTTCAGCTCAGGCTTGGCCGCCCAGATCAGGAAGCCCGAGCCCGGTGTGAACGTAATCCATTTCGTATTGTCAGGCTTCTCGGCCATTGGAACCGTCATGTAGCCCCATTTGAAGCCTTCCGGCGTCGACTGCTTCATTTCGTTCTCGACCCAGGTGCCCGTCGCCACCATCGCCGCTTTGCCTTGTACGACCTGCATTTGAGATTGCGTATGATTCAATGCGGCAAGGCCGCTCGGGAAGTAGCCCTTCTTGCCCATATCATAGATCCGGTTCCAGCGCTCGACGTTTTCGGCAGCGAGGAAGTAAGGCTGATTGAACTTGTGGTAATCCTCATACACCTTATCCAGCGTGCCGTTCTCCTCCGCCAGCTCGTATACCTTGGGCGGGCCGAACGCGTTGGTGATATAATCCGGATACACGCCGGGGAACGTAATCGGATATAAGCCGGCCGCTTTAATATCCTCGCAAAGCTTCAAAAACTCGCTCCACGTTTTCGGGTTCTCGTTCCAGCCGTTTTGCTCGAACAAAGATTTGTTGTACATCAGACCGGATCCGCTTGCCGAGATCGGGAAGGCGTACGTATTTCCCTTCGTGCGCGGAGACGACTCAAAGCTGCCTTCGAAGGAAACCTCTTTCAGCGTCTTACCGCTTCCGTCATACGCTTTTCGGTCCCACAGGTCTTCCTGCGATTCAAGCTTGCCCGCTTCGACGTAGCTCGCGATGCCTCCCGGTATGCTTCCCGAGAACAGATCGAACATGTCCTTGTCGTCATTCGCCGCGATTTTCGTTTGCGTGACCTGCGAGATCGTAGGGGAGTACGTGACGTCGAACGAGACGTTGGGGAATTTCTGCTTGAAGGATTCGAGAGCGTAGTCGAACCATTCGCGGCCCATTCCGCCTTCAAAAAAACCGACCTTCAGCGTTACTTTTTCGTCCTTCGGCAGCCCGTTCTCCGAATAGACCTGGGCGCCCGCGTCCGTCTCGCCGGCCGAGGCATTGACCGGTGCGGGAGAATTGGCGGCATTGTTCGAGGAATTGCTGCTGCAAGCGGTAAGTGAAGTAAGAACAACGAGCGATGCAAGTGATACTGAAGTCGCTTTCAAAACCTTTTTCATGTAGACCCTCCTTGGAAGTTAGAAGTCATGGTTTTGCTGAATTAGCCTTCGTATAAATGCTTGTTCTTACACGCAATCGACGAGCGGCTCACCTCCCGCATGGGCTCCATCCGATTGGAACCGATTGAACCCCGCCCAATCTGCTGTATATTTGATTTACTTTACTTAAGCCAATTTTAAGCAGGTATCGCCCGGTTGTCAAACTAAATTTCTCATCATATACAGCAGATTGGATAAAAAAGTGAGTTTATAGAAAAATAGTACAGCAAAAAGGGAGGGAATCCTCCCTCCCTACCCGTTGACAAGCAGTTCCTCCACCTTGGCGCACAGCTCTTCCTCGGTGATGAGATCCGACCAATACCTTTTCAACAGCCGGCCGAGCTGGTCGAACGCTTCCGCCGATAGATTCAGGCGGCTGCGCGAGCTGTACGTCGCCATGATCTCACGGAAGAGCGGATAGCGCGACGGCCGGTTGATCGAATCCCGCTCTTCCAGACGGATTTCATTCAGCGATCTGACCGCCGGTATGCTGTTCGTCCACTTGCGGATCATGCCCTGGGCTCTCGAGGAAGCCAAATAATCGACGAGCAGACGGGCAGCCACATGATCGGTCTTGCGCATGGACACCCCGATCGTGTGGAGCATCGTAGCGGGCGCTTCAATGAACGGAGCCGGCGACAAGTCGAAGTCGATGGACGAGTCCTTCAGCTCGTTCAAAGCCATGTAGCTGGCCAGCATCATCGATACTTTGCCCTGACGAAACAGGTCCATGACATCCTTATTGTCCTCGATCAGGAAGCCAAGGTAGTTGTCCTGCGCCTTGATGATGCGCTTGCACAACCGAATGCTCTCGAGCAGCTTGCTGCCTTGAAGTCTGAATCCGCCGCTCGGGTCCGGCCCGATCTCTTCCCCGCTCTGCATGAGAAACACCGGCCAGCGCAAGGAGGACACCATGATGAAGTATAGCCCCAGCCTCCCGTCCGCCCCTCTGGACAGCGTCTCGGCATGCTTCAGCGCATCCTCCCATGTCCAGCTCCCATCCGGTTCGGGGACTTGCGCTTCGCTGAAGTGAGTCCGGTTGTACGCGAGTACGATAGGGGAAAAGACGATAGGGACGGCATACTGCAGCGATTGATGGCTGAACACGTCGTTCAGAAACGGATAAATCTCCTTTTCCGCTTTCAACGGCTCGAGCATGCTCAGCGCTCCGCTTTCTTTCAGCTCCTGGAAATGAAGGCTGTTCTGCGTGAAGACGTCAATGACCTCGTTTTCCAAATAGCTCTCGATCTGGCTCGTGTAGTTGGTGATCGTGATCGTCATGATCTTGACGCGTATATGAGGGTACAGCTCGTTGAAGTCGTCCAGCAATTTCGAAAGGAGGATGTCCTTCTCGATCGAAGAACTGACGCCTAGCGTAACGACCGTCGATTCATGGCCTTTTTCCGTCACTTTGCTTCCGACCCGATTCACTTTGACGATCAGGCCTTCCGCTACCAGCTCGTCAAGCCCTTTCCGGATGGATTTGTTGCTCAATCCGTACAGCTGGACCAGCTCGGACTCCGAAGGAAGAAACTCGCCCGGTTTATAAGTGCCGTCCAAGATCCGGTCCCGCAGCTGATCAATCATGAATTTCAATCGAGACCGGAATTTAGTACGACCTGATTTAGGTTGATTCCCCATTTGAATATGAGCCGCCACCTTTCGAGACGCATGTTCGTTGCATGAATAGCATTTTTCTTAAATCTAAACGATTGAACCTTCAAAGTAAAGCGATCTGCTGTATAACTTCTGACTTTTCGGAAATGCAAACAAGCCATCGGGCCGCAAGGGAGGATCTCCCTGCGCCGCGATGGCTTTAAGCTCAGGCGATAGCGCCCGACTTTTTGCCGGCTTCGGCCATGCTCTTAACTTCCCATTCGAACTTCACGTCCTGATTTGGAGGACTCATAGATGGCGTCGATGATCCGATTGTTGAGGTATCCGGTTGCGGCTGAGGGCAGAGGCTCCTTCCCTTCGAGGACGCATTCGACAAAGTGCCGGCTTAACAGCAGCCGCTCGTCGGCTTTCTCATCCGGCGTCATCTCGATGTCGACCTTTCGATCGAACAGCTCCGCATGCAGCACGCCGGAATTCAGCTTGATCGTCGCCCCGCCCTCGGTTCCCATAAGCTGCAGCAGCATGCCGTCCTCGTTGCCGTTGTGGCTGGCCCAGCTTACGTCGAACAGCAGCGTCGCGCCATCCTCCATCTTCACGAACGCCGTCGCGAGATCCTCCACGTCAAAATAGCCGTTCCAGTCGTGGGTTCCCCAATTGCCGATGCCGAGCTTGCGAGGTCCGAAGCTCGCATAAGTCGAGCCCGATACGCTGGCCGGCGTCGGGTTGCCCATCAGATACAGCGCCAGATCAAGCAAATGGATGCCGACGTCAATGAGAGGCCCTCCGCCGGAATGCTCCATCCGCGTAAACCACGAGCCCCAGCCGGGGATATTTTTACGGCGCAGCCAATTCGCCTTGACATAATAGATCGTGCCCAGCTTGCCTTCCTCAATCAGCTTTTTGAGCTGCCTCGCCGGCCACACCCACCTGAGCTGATGGGCAATCATGAGCGTTTTGCCGGACTTGAGATGCGCCTCTTGGATGCGAGCGGCCGCCTCTGCATTGATGCCCATCGGCTTCTCGAGCAGCACATGCTTGCCGGCTTGAAGCGCCTGGATCGCCAGATCGGCATGCCATTTGTTGGGGACGCCCAGGACAACGGCGTCGATCTCCTCGCTCGCGATCATCTGATCTGCGGAATCGAAGACGCGTTCGATGCCGAGCTCGGCGGCAGCCTTTTGCGCGAGCGGCAGATGGGCGTCGGCCATGCCCGCGACGACGGCGTTGTCGAGCTGCTTGAACGTCGCGGCATGGATCTGGCCGATGGCGCCGGCTCCGATGATTCCGATGCGAAGGCTCATCGCTTTTCCTCCTGAGCTAAAAGCTCGTTCCACTGCTGTTTGACGAGCTGCAGGCTTCGAACCATGGCCGGCATCGGATCGTGGTCATAGGGCTCGTGCTCCAACGTCAGCGCCCCTTGGTAGCCGATCGCATGCAGCTCGCGAAGCGTCCCCTTGATGTCGACGACGCCTTCGCCCAGCCCGCACGAGTCATGCGCGCCTGCCGCGAGAACGTCCTTCAGGTGAACATGCTTCAAATACGGCGCAAGCTCGCCGACGGCAGCGCTGACATCGCAGCCGTTCGTGCCGAACCATCCCGTATCCAGCGCAGCCCCGATCCAGGGCGAATAAGGGGAAATCTTCTCGATGATCTCCTGCGCATTGCGCTCCGGATGATTTTCCAGTCCAAAGAAAATTCCGTATCGCTGCGACAGCTCGACAATCAGCTCCGCATTCGAGACGTTGAAGCTGCTCGCGAGCAGCGGAGCGCCGATCGCGCGGGCGATCTCGAATCGACGGGCTCCCTCCTCAAGCGTCATGTTCGGCGATGAGAACGAAGCGGTATAGGACACGACGGAGAGCTCGTACTTATCCAGCAGCTCGCGCGCCTTGCGCACCATCTCGTCCGTCGCCGTCTCCGGGTGCAGATGCCCCACCCATAGCTCGATCGCATCGAATCCATTTTCTTTGATGCCGCTGATCAGCGACTCGAACTTCAGCTCGAATTGACTGCCGTGGAAGCTCCGAATCGTCGCTTCCGTGCATCGTCCCCAATCCTTGAACCAGTCCGTCACATCCTTGTAGCCGACTTCCTTCGCCACGTAGTTCGCCGTCATGAACGCCCATTCCATCCCGTACCTCTCCTCGCTTCCTAAGCTTCGTGCGGCTGACTCAGCCTTCCAGCCACTCCATCAGCCGATGATTGGTGGCAATCGCCGCAACGCCGACTACGCCGGGATCCCTGCTCAGCTGCAGGTCACATCGGACGTCGATGACGCACAGCCGCTTCAGGTATTCTTTCACTTCATCCAATAATGCCTCTCCAAGCGCCTCAACGGTCACGCCGCCCAGCACCACGTCCGTAATGTCAAGAGCGGCGACCAGGTTGGAGATGCAGAGCGCCAAATGCGAAGCGATGTAACGGATCATCTCCTCGAAAGGACCGCGATGCGTCGTCGGATAGCCCCCCGCTTGTCCGTCGTTCAGGATGTTCTCCAGGAAGCTCCACTTGCCGATCAACGGATGAATGCCGAGCCTTCCTTCGATCCAGCCCACCTCCGTCTTGGACATTCGGAAGGCTGGATCGAAGGAGGTGAAGGCGATCTCGCCGGCCAGGCTATGCTTGCCGCGACGGATTTGGCCGTCCAGGATAATGCCCGCGCCAATGCCTGAGCCGAGCGAGACATACAGCAGATCTTGCAGCGCTTCTCCGCTTCGCGTGATGTACTCGCCCCATGCGGCTGATTTGACATCATTGTCGATGGAGACGGGCAGTCCGATTTGCTCGCTCAGCCGATCGATGAGGCTTCTGCAGTCTCTTCTTTCTTTGACGCCGACGATAGGAGCGGCGAACTCGATCTGAGCCGTGTCCGGATCCACGACTCCGGGGATGCCGATGCCGACGCCGAGAATGCTCGGCCGGGCTTCCCCGAACTCCTCCATGAAAGCCCGCAGGATGACCGGCAGCCGAAGCTCGAGCATCTCGTCCAGGTTGGCGACTGCCTTGAACCTTTTCCGATGCTTGATATTCCCGTTCAAATCGACGAATCCGACATCCAGATAATCGCCTTCATACACGACTCCGATCGACCATGCGGCATCCGGATTGAAGCGGATCAGCTGAGGCTTCCTTCCTGCCGTGGAGATGCTTCCCTCGCCTAATTCGATGACCAGGCCCTTCTCCTGAAAATAACTGACGATCTTGATGACCGTAGGAGAACTGATTCCCGTTCGCCTGCTGATCTCGGCTCTGGAGATGCTGTCTACCGAAGACAATAAGTCGAATACCGTCTTGCGGTTCATATCTTTCAGATGGGTTTGAATGAAGCTCGCCATGAATGTCCCTCTTCTCATTAGTTAAGAAAGCTTATTAACCAAATATAGAGGGACGACCGCGCCCCGTCAATGACACGGGGCTATCGGTTTCCCCTTCCAGTCCTGCCGCTAAACGCCGTGCCAGAGATCGATCGGTTTCTTTACTTGGGGACGAAACGGAAGCTCCACCTTGTTCCCCGTTCGGGCAGATTCGTAGGCGGCATAGATGATTTCCAGGACAGCCCTTCCGTCTTCTCCGGTTACCAAAGGCGTCTTGTCATAGGCGATGCATTCAATGAAGTGCTTGAGCTCTTGCGGATAGCCGTAGTTGAACGCTTCCTCGTAGATCGTAAACGTCCAGCCCTTTGTCGTTCCCGCCTTCTCCGCCGCATAATCGTACCCGTCCACGCTGTAGGTCAAGGCGGAGTTGCCCATGACCATATCCGCGTAGCTGACGCCTTTTGTACCATGAACCTCGATCTTGTCGTCCATGCCGCCATGCTTCGCCCAGCTGTCTTCCGCAACGCCGAGCACGCCTCCCTCGAATTCGATGAGGAGAACGGCGTTGTCCTCGCCTTTCGTAATCTCGTTGTGCAGCACGGTCTGCATATGTGCCTTTACGCTCTTCACGCCCGGGTTCCCGCCGAGCATCCAGCGGAACCATTGGATGGCATGGCAGCCCATGTCCATCACCACGCCGCCGCCGGACAGATCCATGTCATAGAACCAAGGGCTGTGAGGACCGGAATGCTTCTCGGTCTGCTTCAGCATATAAATTTCGCCTATCGCGCCATCCTGAACGAGCTCGCGAACGCGTTCATACTTCGGGGCAAAGCACAATTCCTCGGCATACATGAGCTTGACGTTCTGCGCCTTGCAGGTCGCGATCATATCGTCCGCTTCTTCAAGCGTGACGCAGAGCGGCTTCTCTATGATGACATGCTTGCCGGCATTGGCGGCGGCGATGCAGACCCTATGGTGGAGAAAGTTTGGGAGGCAAATGTCGACGACGTCGCAGCCCGATTCCGCGAGCAGCTGGCCGATGTCTGAATAAGCCTGCGGAATATGATGCTTGGCTGCGAATTGCTTGGCTTTATCCAGATCTCTCGCATAGACGGCGACGACTTCCGATTCCGGGACGAAACGACGATAGCACTCTGCATGGTAATCCGAGATGAACCCGGCTCCGAAAATAGCCACCTTTACTTTTTTCATCCTCCATGGCCTCCTTCGTGGAATTAGACCGGCTCCCGCAAGCTAGCCGGGTTGTTTCTCGCTTGGCTGATCATCGTCATGGAAGCCGGCCAGATGTTGAACCAGCTGGGCGGGCGTCGGACTTGTGCCATGCTTTACATAGTAGCTGGCTACGGCGTTGCCGGTCTGCAGGCTCTCTTTGACGCCGAGTCCGAGCAGCTGCCCCGAGCAGTAGCCGGCGTTGAAATGGTCGCCGCTGCCTGTGAGGATGACCGGCTCCTCAATGGCATAGCTGTCTGCTTGAAACAATTCGTCGCCGCTCCAGGCGAACGCCCCGTCCTTTACATGCACGACAAGCTGATCGACTCCCGCGTATTCGTAAAGCTGCCGCGCCGCATGCGCCATGTCCTGCTCGTCCTGGTCAAGCAGCTTGCGGCCTGCTGTCGCCAATTCGTTCTCGTTCATGCCGAGCACAACGTTGCAATGACGCTTGAATGCCTTCAGGAGCGAGAAGGCTCGGCGAAGATCGGCCTCGCTTTTTTTAGAGCAATCGGACAAGTCGATGAAGATCGTCTTCTCCGAGGCGTTCCGGGCGTTCGGGATAATCTCATTCAGAAAGCCCTCCCAAATCTGAGAGGCATGCTTCGTCTCGCTCCAATTCAACAAGCAGATCAGCGGATTGCTGTCGAACCAGGAGAGGAGCCGCTCCTTCCCGACGCATTGGACCAATCTGTCCCAGTCCATGGAATCCAGGCAGCTGACATCGGCCAGCATGACCTTCCCGTCCCGGAATTCTATCGCCGTCGAGAAGCCTGGATCCGTCACGGAAATCGCTTCATGGACCGTTCCGGTCAGCTCCGAAAATTGCGGCTTGATCCCTTGACTGCCCAGCGCCCCGATGCTCGTAAGCCGGAAGCCGAGCCTCCCCAAGGCGAGAGCCATGATCGGCATGTTGCCGCCGAGCTTGTTCGTTTGCTCTACCAGCTCGATCGAGCAGTTTTTGCCGCTCTTGTCCACTAGATATTGCCCGAACTCGCTCATGGTCTCGAAATAGCGGGCTTGATCCTCCTCGTCACGCCGCCGTACCGCGCGAACGACGCTGTCGATGAAACCGTCAAATCCGAGCATGACCCCGAACTGCTCTGCCTTCTTATACTTGATCGCGATTTGTTCGGCTATTGGCTGCAAGCTTCCTTCAGTCCTTCCTTGCCTTGACGGCCGCCTCGCTGTCCAGCAGCAAGCAGCCGTTCGGATGCTTCCGAACGAGGCTCGCCGGCAGCTGCTCACTGATCTCCTCGTTAACGATGCGCTCGACGATGTCGGCTTTGTGGGAGCCGCTGACCATGAGGACCACGCTCTTCGACTCGGCGAGATGCCTCAACCCCAACGTGACGCCGGTCCGAAGCCTCATCGGCTTGGTGAAATATTTCTGGCCGACCTGTTGGGTCACCTCATCCAAATTCGCCACATGAGCATACGTATCGAACGAAGTCCCCGGCTCGTTGAAGCCAATATGCCCATTCATTCCCGCTCCTACGAGCATGAAATCAATGCCGCCGAGCGTTTCGATCCGCCGGTTCATGGCTTGGCATTGTCCGGCCAGATCCTCCGAGCAAGCATCGAACATATAGAGCTGGTCTTCGGGAATTTGCAGCGGCTCAAAAATCTCTTCATAAAGTAATCGCTTACAACTGCCTTCGTCCTCGCGGCCAAGTCCGGCCCACTCATCCAGTCCGACAAAACGGCATTTCGACAAGTCGACCTTTCCTTCTCTGGCCATCGAGACCAGCTTCCGAAAAGCGCCTACCGGCGTAGCTCCGGCTGCCAGACATAATACCGCGTCCGGCTTGTCTGACACGCACTTCGCAATCCATTCGCTTGCTCTCTCCGAAAGAGCTTCATAATCGGATTCGATGATCGTCTGCATAGTCACCACCTCGGGTCCATGATTTAATTAACTAACTTTATTAATTATAATAGGTTGCCTCTACGGCCCCGTCAACCCCTATCGGTAGGCCAAACGAAAAAAAAGCTCCCGAACCGTCACTAGGACGGGTTCGGGAGCTTGTACATTTCTGGGGTGGTGCGGTCAAGAGGACTCGAACCTCCACGGTATTGCTACCACTGGCACCTGAAGCCAGCGCGTCTGCCAATTCCGCCATGACCGCATAACCAACGAAAAATAATATACCATGATTTAAAGTTCACGGTCAAGCTCTTTTATGATTTTTACAAAAAAGAAGGACCGGCTCCACGGCCGGTCCTTCTGCTTTGCTCCGAGCTCGCCTTACGCCGCTCTTACTTCCATTCCTTGATTTCGAACAGCCGATAGAGCACGGCTGCGGCTTGCGCCCGGCTCGACAATCCGAGCGGGTCGAAGACGCCTCCGCCCATTCCGTTCATCAAGCCCGCCTGCTCCACGGCAGCTGCCGCTTCCTTCGCATAACCGGCAATCTTGTCTTGGTCCGCGAATGAAGGGGCGGCGGCATTCGCCGGCGCGAGCACATCCAGCTTCATGTAGCGGGAAGCGCGGTACAGCATGACAGCCATATCCTGCCGGCTGATCGGATCGCCGATCCCGATCGTGCCGTCCTTCTTCCCTTCAACGATGCCCGCCTTCTGAGCGGATGCGATGGCCTCATAATACCAGGCGCCTTTTTTCGCATCGGAGAACGTGGCGGCCGCCGCCGGGTCCGTCAGGTCGAACAGCCGGACGAGCATCGTAATGAACTGCGCCCGGGTCAGCCGTCCGTTCGGATCGAAGGCTTCGCCGCCGACGCCGGTTACCGCTTCGCGGGCCGCCAGCGCCTTGATATACGGCTTGGCCCATCCTGCCTCGTTCAAGTCGCGGAAGGTGAGGTCGGCATAGCCAGGGAAATAAAGGCTGAAATGCCGGGGGCTGAACGAAATCATGCCTGTGGCCGGGTCGTATTTGGCGTTTTTGACGACCTCGAGCTCGCCGTTATCGGCGATGTAGTAGATGACGGCCTGCTCCGGCTGCTCGCCAGCGCGGAGCGTGTACGGAACCGTCACCGTCACTTCGCGGGCATCGAAGGCGCCGACCGGCCGGCCATCCAGCGTCAAGCCGAAGTCATAGATCGTCGCGTCCGCCGGCACGTTCCCGCTTGCGGCCGCAGGCAGCTCGGACGCCGCCTTCCGGCCGACCGACAGCTGCAGCTTCGCGCCGTCCGCCGCATTCTGCTTCGCGAACCAGCTCCGATCCAGCGAGACGACCGCCAGGCCGTTATCAATCGTCAGGCGTTCCACATTCGACGCCATGGCGCTGCGGATCGGTCCGAAAGGCAGGACGAGCTCGACCTGCTTCGTCGCCGGATCGGAGACGAGCTTGATCGTCAAGGCATGTCCCTCCAGCTTGCCGATCGCGCTTTGCAGACGGGCCGCATCCAGCTCGACACGAGCGGTTCCCGCTGCATTCGGCGCTGCCTTGACGCTGATGCCCGAGCCGCTGATGACCGGATCGTTCCCGGCGTCCGGAATGACGGGA
Source organism: Paenibacillus sp. FSL W8-1187 (assembly GCF_037965485.1). Taxonomy (NCBI): domain Bacteria; kingdom Bacillati; phylum Bacillota; class Bacilli; order Caryophanales; family Paenibacillaceae; genus Paenibacillus; species Paenibacillus sp. FSL W8-1187. The sequence continues at coordinate 2,287,264 of NZ_CP150181.1, read as the reverse complement.
GCCGGGCCGCTGTCGCCGCCCCCGCCGCTGACGATCTGCGTGCTCGTCCGCACGCCCGGCGCATAGTCGGTCCACCGGTCGCCGTCTTGGCCGACCTTGATGGCATTCAGCGAGAAGGCTCCGCTGCCCGCCGCTTTAGCGGTGAACTTCACCTTGCCGAGCATGAGGTCGCCGCTGTCGCCCGCCGCATGTCCCAGCTTCGTATAGACGGCACGCAGCTGGCCTTCGTCCAGCAGCTCCGGGTTGACGACCGCGCTGAACCCGCTCAGGCCAGTCGTGAACGAAGACGCGCTGACGCTCCACAGGGCGGCGTCGAACGACAGATTCAGCTCGAAGGCCGTCCACGCTTGGGCGCCTCGCACTCCGATCTCGACCTCTACCTGGTCTCCGACCGCCACGCTCGACTTCGACGCGCCCACATAAAACGCAGGCTCATCGCTTGCTGCTGCCGGCGAGACCGGCAGCAGCATGAAGATCAGCAGGAGAGACAGACTCCATGTCCATAGATTTGTTCTCAATGATTTCGACTTCCTCTCTTCCGATTCGCTCCGGCTTTAGCTCAAGATAAGCTTGGCCAACTCGCGCAGATCCTTGATGTCGATGACGTTGTCGCCATTCAGATCCGCCGCCTTGACGCTGCTCCAGTCGGTGTCCGCGGCTTTTTTGCCGTAACGGGCCGCCGCCAGGCTCAGATCCTCGATCCCGACGCGTCCGTCTCCGTTCAGATCGCCCGCAACAGGAACGCTCGGAACGTTTTTCAGCGCCTCGAATGCCTCTACGGCTTCATTCAGCGCGATCATAGCCTGCTGCACGTCCTCCGTCTCGGCCGTATCGTCGTTCAGCACAACGCTTGCCTGATCGATCGCCGCTTGCAGCGCCGCCTTGGCGCCTGCCGGATATTGGCCGTCCAGATCGCCCTCCGTCGCCGCGTCATGCCGCGCTTGCGCATCTGCGACCGCAGCGGCCAGCGAAGACTTCGACACCGCCATCAGGACGTAGCTGTACGTAGCGCCATTTGCAGCCGGCGCTTCCAGACCCGTACCGTCGGCAAGAATGACATCCGACGTGTATACGCTTCCGGTCACCGTCTGCTCCAGCGCCTTCGCCTTGAACTGCAGCTTAAGCTGCGCGACGTCGGCATCCGGCGTCTGCGTTCCGCCGGCCTCGACGGTCGTAACCCGGACCTGACCCGGCGCCACTTCCGTTTCCAGCTGGAAGATGTACCCCGGCTTCAGCGGCTCCGCCTGGATGAACTCCAGCTTCGCCGGATCGTAGTTGATGGTGTACTCCTTAGCATATACGCTGTCGGTGACCGAACGAAGTCCAAACGCGACCTCGAACGTCTGATTGGACACCACGTTCGCAGGCCCCGTCAACGACAGCACGGTATCTTCCAGTCCTCCGCGATCCGCCTCGACGGTGTAGCTCGCTTCCAGAATGCCGCTCGTCACGCCGTTTACGATCGCGATCGCCTTCAGCGTGCTCATGCCGACCGGCAGCTCGATCGCCCCGGCATACGGCGTGCTGGACAAGGTCGGCGTGCTGCCGTCCAGCGTGTAGTACAGCTGCGCATCCTCGACGTCATGGGACAGCTTCACCGATTGCGGGAAGCTGTACGTGCCCGACGCGAGATCGGCGCTCGGCGGCGTCAGCGTGTACGGATCCGCCGAGTTGGCGTATACCTGAACCTCGACAAGCCCGCTTCCCCATGCGTTGCTGAGGGCGTTGTTGTTGACGCGGCGAACCTCGTTTACTTTCAGCTTCACGTACCGGTAAAGGCCGCTCAGCGTATCCGAGTTGAAGCCGGCCCACATATTCGTGCCGTTGTTCACCAGCTCCGTCCAGTTGGCATTGTCATTGGAGGCCAGGATCTGGTAGCGATGATACATCTCCGAACCATTATACAGCCGGTAGGCGACATCGATCCGCGACAGATCATAGATCGCGCCCAGATCGATCGTGTATTCGTACGGAGCCGCCAGCTCGAAGAAGCTGCTGGAATCGCCCGACGTATGCAGGTTGAAGGCATAGCCGTCGTTCGCCTTCTCGATGCCCGCGGCCTCGTCGTTGCCGGTAATCGTAGCGCTTTTTCCTTGCGAGACGAGATACGCCTGCGGCATCTGCACGCCGCCGGTGGCCGCATTCAGCTTCCAGCCCGTCGTGTATTTCATGGAAGCCGTATGCTGCTCGGCCTCGAACTCGATCGGCAGCCATACGTAACGCGAGTCGGACAGCTGGCTCGAGCGCCATTTGTCGCCCATGTAGACGTAGGTCCGGGTGCCGTCCGCGCCGGTAAGCTTCATGATGTTGGTCGGCTGGCTGTAGTACGTGCTGTTGTTTCCGAACGCATATTTCTCGATGATTTTTCCGTCTTCTCTGACCGGCGTCCAGCCGTGCGGATCGCGGAGATCGGCGCTGTAGCTGATCGTTCCTTGGTTCGGCATCCAGCCGGACTGCCCGGATGACGCCATATAGTAGCCGTCGTCCGTCCGCACGACTGCCGGAGCTTCGCGGCCGACGTCTTCATAGAAGCTGTAGGATTCAAAATCGGTCGCCTTCGATTCGGAATCGCTGAATTCATAGGTGGTGAAGTCCACGTCGGTGTAATCTTCGTTCAGCCGGTGGACCCGCATGGAATGTCCTTCCGCCGACATCAGGTAAGCCGTGCCGTCGTCATCGGCGAACACGGTGAAGTCGCGCGAAAGATAGCCCATTTGCGATTCGTCCTGCTGAACGGAAGCCGGAATCGCCGCCTTCACGCCTCCAGCTTTGAAATATTCCGAATCGCTGTAATTGTTGACGTCGCTGCGCCAGTTGCGCAGCGTGCCGCCCGGACGCCAGTGTCCGAGGAACGTATACGGACCTTCCGGACTATCCGCCGTCGCCACCGCGATCTGGCTGCTGGCGTAGCTGCTCGCCGTCTCCCAGTGGCCGTACAGCACGTACTTTTGCGTCTTTTCGTTGTAGAGCAGCTTCGGCCGCTCCCACTTGTTGTCGATCAAACCGAATTCCGCCCCCGGCACCGTAGCCGAGAACGAGTTCAGAATGTCGCCCTCGTTCGTCCAGTTGACCAGATCGCGCGAGGAATACAGCGACACGGCATGGAAGTTCGCTTGGTTATGGATTTTGTTCTCGCCTACCCAGTAGTAGATCGGGTTGCCGTCCGCAGCGGTCTGCTGCAGGAATCCGCCGCCGTGAGCCTGGATCGGGTTGCCTTCGGTATCGTACCAGAGCTCGCCGACCGGCACGCCTGCCGCCGCATAGTCCACGACCTTGTCCGGATGGACGTTCTGAGCCCAGGTGAAGGCCTCGTCGAGCTGCTGCAGCGCCCGGTCAATCGTCCACTGCGTTGCGGAAGAATCGTTCAGCACCGCCTCCGCGTTCCGAAGCGCCTCCGTGATGGTATTCCAGCTTCCGTTCGTAAACGTGCCCCGCTCCGTGTCTTTATGCGCGGCATACTTGGCCTGCAGCGCCGTCTTGTCGAGATGCGGCGTGCCGTAGACGGACAATTCGATGATGCCGTCCGCCCAGATCGCGCTGTTGCCGTTGAATACGTTGATGACGTTGTCAACGGTCAGGCGGACGTAGCGATAAAGCGATTCGTCCGTGACCGGATTGGTCACAAAGCCGACGACGTTGTTTTGCGAGCCGTCCGTCAGCAGCGTCCAATTCGCATTGTCCATGCTGCCTTCCAGCTTGAAGCGATAAGCCGTATCCGAGCCGCCGACCTCGCGGGTGGTGAAGTTGATCTCGGAAAGCTGAGACGCCTGCGCCAAATCAATCACGATGTTATACCCTGCAGCCTTATGCTGCACGCGCGGCGACGAGGCAAAATCCGCTCCGTCCGTCACGGCAGTGGCGTCGAGCCCTTCGGAATCGACGGCTTTTTTGCCGAGCGAGAGCAGCTGCCCGGATTGGACCGGAATGGCGCCGATGGCCGGATCGTAGTCCAGCTGATGGAACCAGTCGGCGGTTGCAATGCCGTCGTGGAACACCATCGGGAACAGACGCGAATAGGTGCCCATCGGGTCCCTGAACTCGCCGGGATATTGGTCGCCCCAGTGGTAGCCGTTCAGCGCGAACGTTTTTTGTCCGCCCGTTCCGGTCCAGGTGCGGGTTCCGTTCGCCTGCGTGGCGAAGGAGGAGCCGTTGCCGATCGGCCGAAGCGGCGTCCAGTCGCCGTCGAGCGATGTCGCAGAGGCATACTCCGCCTGGCTCGGATACCAGCCATTCGCCGTCGAGCCGAAGAAGTAATAGCGCCCTTCATGCTTGATGACGGTCGGAGACTCCTTGTGCTTGCCCACGAACGCCGTGTTCACCAGAGCCTCCGGCTGCTCCCAGCTGTCGTTCAGCCGGACGATCCCGATGTCGTTGTTGTTGCGCGTAGCGAACAATACGTACGCCGTTTCGTCATCGTCGACGAACAGCACCATGTCGCGCGCTTCCATATCGAACGGGCGCGCCCGGAACGTCGCCTCGAAGTCGTTCCCGCCTGGAGTGACCGAGGCGATGAACAGCTTCGCCTGCTGATAGTCGAAGCTGCCTTCCTCATGCGCGGTGAAGACGACTTTGCCGTCGGGATGCAGCGTGTAGCCGGCTCCCTCCGCCCGCATGTCCTCGAACGAGCCGAGCAGGCGCTTGTTGCCGTAGGAAAGCCCGTCGGCGCTCGTCTGCTCGTAGATTCCCGTCGTGACGACGCCGGTGACCTCGTCCTTCGTCGATTCGTAGACGTAATCATACCAGGTATTGCCCGACTTGACGCCATACGGAATTCCGTTCGTAAGGCTGTCCGCGCCGGTCGTATTGATCTTCTTGTGCGTGATCGCCGCAGCGTCGTAGCCGAACGTGCGCACCGCATTCGTGCTCGCCTCCGCGATTGTCGCGCCGGCAGCGATCGCCTTGACCGTATACGTATAGTCTTGATCCGTCTCGAGTCCGTACTCGTCCGCGACGTCGCCGTAAGTCCGGCTGATGAGCTGGTCTCCGCGATAGACTTCGTAATAGTCCGCACCCGTAACCAGCGGCCAGGCAATCTTCGCGTTTACGACCTCGGACTGTCCGTCAAGCCGGAAGCCGGTCGCGGTCGCCGACCAGTCGCTGCCGTAGAAGTCCGCGCTGGCGATCGCGCTGCTTTTCCCTTCCGCGGAAATGGCGACGGCCTTGATCGTCGTAATTCCGTGGACCGGGATCGGTCCCGCATACGTCGGGCTTTCCGCCGTAGGGGTCGAGCCGTCCGTCGTGTAGTGAATATACTGCTCCCCTGCCGGATGCGAGATCGCGATCGGAGCGTAAGCCTGTCCCTCGGATGGAGAGAAGGTAGGAGGAGCGCTGGTCAACCGGTTCTCAAGCAGCTCTTGCTCGCTCAATGCCCGGCTGTACATCTTGAAGTTGTCGATCAGGCCCGCGAAATATTCGCCTCCGCCCCAGTTGCCCTTCCCGAGCTGAAGAATGCCTCCGGATTCGGTCAGGACGCTCGACATCGGATAGGGACTCGTCACCGTCGACTTGAGCGTACCGTCGACGAACAGCTTCGTTTCCGTCATCGTAATGACGACGTCCACATGCTTCCATCTGGTCGCTGAAGTTTCCGCTTCTGCCGCTTCCGGGCGGGAGCCGTTGTTGTTGAACCGCTCAACGCCGACGAAGCCTGGCCGATCCAGGATCCCTATGTAATGCTCGGCCAGATAGTTCTGCGTCTCCGCATTCGGCGCGGCAAAAAACGCCCAGGTGCTGCCGCCGTCCGGCTTGCTGTCGTACGAGACGGTGATCTCTTCCATCCCGGCCAGCAGCGGCGTGCCGTCCTGCTTGGTCAGCTCGAGCCAGAAATTGTTGCTGAGATTGGCCGCCTTTCCTCCCCCTTCGTAAGAGTCCTCATAGCTGGGGGTGCCGTGAACCGTAACCTTCGCCAAGCTGCCCTCCAGGCCGCCAACCGGATCCTCGAAGTTGAAGTCGGCCATGATCGACTCGTCGCTGTCGCCGTTCGAGTCATCGGCCGCCCAAACGCTTTGAAGAGGCATGAGCATGTTGAAGGCCAGGCATGCGATAAGAAGCAGCACTCCCGGCTTTCGCCCTTTAGCTCGCCCCCTTCTTCCTGCACTTCCGTTCATTGATTATCCTCCTTTGCTTGCTTGAATCCGCCCGCCGAAATTTTTTCAGGAAAGCGGTTCCATGAACTCATGACGAATCATAAGCCAATCATCCGCGCTTTTTCTAGTGAACATATCGATCACCATTGGACATGTCGAGGATTTTGACGGTGAACAATATTGATCTTGCTGCATAAACAAGCCCTTCCTCGACCGTCCGCCCGTCAGTACCCGATCATCGGCACCGATTTCGGCAGCTTGCCATAAGGCATTGCCTCGCCGTTTTTGACCTGATACAGCACGCGCGACGTTTCGCGAGCCGCCTCCATCAATTCCGGGTAAGGCTGCATGCAGATGTCCACCATGCCGATCTGATAATTCTCGCCGTCATACCTGCCCAGGCAGAACTGATCGTTATACTGGAACCAGTGGGCGCCTACGCCATAAGGATGGGCCGCGACCTTCTCCACGAAATGCCTCCACATGACGCCTCGTTCCTCTTGATCGGGAACGCCCTTCAGCCCGGTCGCCGGCAGCCCTCGATCCAGCGCCCCGCAGTGGTACTCTCCGAGCAGGATCGGCAGGTCCACTCTCGCATGCTGGACAAAGTCCATGTCGCGAGTCGGGTCGAAATCATAACAGTTGATGGAGAATACGTCGAAGTACTCCCAGCCCTCCATCATGTCGAGATTGTAGGCTTTGGACCATCTGAGACCGAGGTTCAGGTGATTCGAGTCTACCGCTCTGCAGGCCAAGGACGGTACTTTGATATATTCGCGAATGAGATGAGCCGAAAACTTCCGAATATCCGGCTTTGATTTTGGATACGTCGTGGAGCAGCTGTAGATCGGCTTTTCCAGTTCCGAAAAACTCTCGAATGCGGAATCCCAGGCGAGATTCAGCTCCTCGATCGTCGTGTAAGCGCTTTTCAAAAAGGCAATGAGTCCCGACCGGCAATGCGTTTGCGCGGGATTATGCAAAACCTCGTCGGCAATGGCCAAGCCCTCCACGAAGTTGAACTCCGGTTCATTCCTCAAAAAATAACCGATCAGCCAAGGGTCGTCCTTCCACGCCGACAGCTGGCGCGCATACTGCTCGGCTTTCTCTTTGTACTCCGGCGAGAGGACATCCGGGAAATCCCTGAAAATGAGCGTGTCGGTCGTCGGGAAATTAGGCAGTTCTCGAACATAAGGCAGCTTTGTCCGGCCGCTGGCCATGCCGAGACCGGGGAAATTGCCTTGCGAATTGATGCCGTTTTTCATCAGGATATGGTGGGAAATCTCCTCCCATTTCTCATGCCATCGCTCGCCATACGCTTTTTTCATATTCAATGCGGTGAAGCGGATGATTTTGAACGAATCGAGGGGCATGTAGGCCGCTCGCCTTGTCGTCCCGATTTTGTAAAATTCCCCGAAGTCCGGGTCGTCGGTCTCCGGAAGCCAGTCGCACAGGTCCTCGAAGCTGTCCACGCGGCACTGATCCCCCGGATTCGTCCCGCACGGGCCTAAGGAGAAATAATCGCAGCCGCTCGGGTCTACCAGATGCCATCTTCCGTCCTCGGACTTGAAGGTCGAGAAGTAGCCGGTGCCTTCCTTCAGCTGGCGGGTTCGGTCTCCTCCCCACTCGTTCCATTCGGGAAACGGGTATTCCGCCGGCCCTTCGTTCGCTTCCAGCCTCTCCTTCAGCTCGGCCAAGGAATGGATTTTGCCCGGCCAGTCCTTTCCTTTCCACTGGCCGAATTCATCCACGAGCTTTGTCCGAGGCAGCGGAAAATCGGTCGGCATCTGATCCGTCAGATGAAAATGCTCGAACCGGACGCGGACATCATGAAAGGCCTTTTCCATGCCGAGCTCGAAGCGCTCCACGCTGCCCAGCTCGGTCCGCTGCCCATGTACGACCAGCTTCAGCGTTCCCGGCGTACGGTTCGTAAAAATGGTTCTATTGTCAAGCAAGTGAAGATCCAAGCAAATCCTGGTCTTGAAGCGCGGCAGCAGACCGAAACGCATAAAAATCCGTTCCTGGTCTTCTCCGGGCAAGAAGCAGCGAAACATCATCGCCACGGAATGATCCTCCAGCACTTCGATGTCGCCGACAAGATATCGTTTGCCCGCTTCTTTGACTTGTCCGATCGTAATCCCGCCACCGTCCGCGCCAAGGACAACCTCGCAGCCATCCGGGCTGCAAGCGGCCATCTTCGCCTCTCTGGCCACGGAATTCGTAAAATTAATTTTCATGGCTCGACCTCCGCATGAAGCATAGTTTGTACGCCTTAATTCTCGAATGAATAGGTATGGAATTCAATGCAAAATCCCAGCCTCTTTGTAAAATAGCGACTTTTTAACGAAAAAGATCCAGGCTCGTCCGTTTTCCCTGTCGAAAAAACAAAAACCGCTCTCTCGAGCGGTTCGCAATTGAAATGGCAGAAGGGATGGGCCATAATGAACCGAGATCGCTTTTACACCATAACGACTATGATGCGGATGCATCCCTAGCCGCATCAAGCGATGCCGGGAGTCGATACAAAAATGAAGACCCTGCTGCATTATCGAATGGACAGCAGCCAGCTGCCGCGAGTGCTCTTTATGGAGAAGGTATCCGTAGCTCCCCCGCATCTTCATATTCGGAGAAAAACCGAGGAATTCATTTTGTACTATGTGCTGGCCGGCGAGATGCATTTGAATGAGGAAGACCGCCGCTTCGTGCTCAAGCCGAATGACTTTCTGCTCCTCGATCCGCAGCGGGAGCATTGGGGGACGAAATCTGCCCCCTGCACCTATTTTTATATCCACTTCAGGCACGGCGACATGGAAGAGCGGACGGAAGCCGTGGATGAGCTCAAGCATGCCTTGATCGCCGATCGCTTGACCGCCTTGAAAACGCATGAATGCGATGCCGACAAGCCCTCTTCATCGAAGCTCGTCCTTCCAAAAACCTTCTCCTCCAAGCCGACCGGCACGGCCGTAAGCCTCCTCCATAAGCTGAGAGAGGTCCATCATAACCGTCTGGAGCATTTTCAGTCGATGTCCGGAATGGTTTTATTGGAGCTGCTGATCACATTGTCCCGGGAGCTGACGGCCAGCTTCCTTTTCAACGAGCATTCCATCGCGAAGACCCGCTCCACTCGAATGATCCATGATCTGCTGGCCTATTTTCAACAGGACTATTCCTTGCCCATCAGCGGAGCGAGCCTCGAGGAACGATACAAGTGCAATTTCGATCATTTGAACCGCCTGTTCAAACGGACGACCGGCACGACGATTTTGGCGTATTTAAATGAAGTGCGAATTTCAAAAGCCAAGCAGATGCTTTATGACGGATCGGGCAGCATCTCCGAAATAGCCGAAAAATGCGGGTTCAAGGACGTCTACTATTTCTCGAAGGTGTTCAAGAAATATACCGGGCTTGCTCCAGGCTTGTTTGCCCGGAATCGCAGCTGGTAGCGGAAACCGATCCCCATTATCCTAAAACGAAAAAAGCTCCTGAGCTGCCGCTTGAACGGGTCCAGGAGCTCGATTATTCATAGAGACGGCCATCATGCGCAGGGCAGCCCTTAGCTTAAAAGTCCATCTTGGAAATGAACGATCCGTTTTTCACGGGCAGACAAATAGGCTCCTTCCAGCAATGAAACCGTATGCAAATTATCGTAGGCGCTGTTCGAGGCCTCTTCTCCGGTTTCAATCCATTCCAGCAACTGATTTAATCCATCAAACACCGCTTCTTCAATAGGCATGGCATACTTCCAGGTTTGAACGGGGGTTGGGTTCCAATTAGGCTGACCGGAAGGATCGGGCTTGAGCAAGTGAATCTCATTCCCCGTGGGCCTTAATGCGGCTTCGCTTCCCAACACCACAAGGTCATCCCTGCAGAACGCGCTGGAAAAGCTTTGGGAGAAATTCGCATTCACGCCGTTGTCGAACACGATCTGCACCGTCGCATCGGTTTCGCCGATGCAATCAATCGCCTCCGAGCTATAGGACGTACAGTAGATGGAGCTTGCATCGGCATCGGCCATTCTTCGTATTCCGTCAAACCAATGAATCGACATGACGGACATCGCATGTCGTTCGGTATGGATTCTCCAGCCTGTATCTTGACGAAAGAATAAGGACGAAAAATGAATTCCCTCCAGCTTCCCTATCGCCCCCTCTTTGATCAGTCCCCGGATAAACTCGAATTTGTGGTGCTTTCGGAAGTTTTGGTTGACGGACACGGGAACCTTCAACCGCTTGGCTTGTTCCGCGATCGACTTTGCTTCCTCAAGCGTGTCGGCGAACGGCTTTTCGACAAAAACCGGAATTCCTGCTTCAAGCAGCGGCGTGATGACGCTTTCACGGATCGTCGAAGGCGTGCAGACGACAGCAGCCTCGATGCCTGCTTCCTTGATCATCGTTTCCACATCCGTGTACCTGCCCGGAATGTTAAATTCATCGGCTCGTTCTTGAACATTCGACTCGCTCGGATCGCAAATGGCAACGACCTCAATCCGATCCGGATGAGCGGAGTAGCCTTTCAAATGCATTCGCGTCACTGCTCCTGCGCCCACAAAACCTACCTTGAACTTCTTCACTCGGGCTCACGCTCCTAATCCTAGTTTCATGAACTTGAGGCATTCTTTCATTCCGGTCGCAATTTCCCCGCCGCTTTCCTCGTCTGCGGAGATCCAACCGGAGTAACGGATATCCTGAATGGCTTGAAACACGGGGGAGAAATCAATCTCTCCATGCCCTAATATCTCAAAATGACCTTTGGCAAAATCTTTCATATGGAAATTCGTTATAAAGGGAGCAAACGTGCGAATGACCTCCGCGATATCGTCTACACCCGATTTGACTAGATGAGCGGTATCGATCGTCAATCCGACATGAGCGGGATTCTTGATCCTGTCAAAAAAGAGATCAAAGTCCTCCCGATGCATGAGCGGCTGGTCATAATGGTGGTGCAAGGAGAGCCGCAGGCCCTGTTGCTCCGCCTCTTTGCCCATTTCTTCAAAAACGGCGGCGAATGTCGCGATGTTCTCGTTTGACACTTGCTGCCTCGGCACCGCATGGCAATAAACGATTATCTCCGAATCAACATGCGCAGCAAACTTATACACCTGGCGCAATTGCTCTTTGCTGTCATCGTTTAATAGAGTGCCCCCCGCGATGAGCGCAGCAGCGATGCCGGCGGGTTGTCCCCAACGGCTCCTGAATGATTCAGGCTCAAGCAAATAAGGAGTGTACTGACTCGGCTTCAGCTGCAGCCCGCTATAGCCGGCCTTTTGATAGCCGTGAACGAGCAGCTGTTCCTCCTCGGAGGTTGCCGTAGGCCTTGAAAAGGCAAAGTTGTACGTCATGCGTCCTTTCCTCCCTTCCTGATCGGCTTCATCGGCCTCACAGCCGTGTTCCGTTTACTCTCCGATCGTCTGCCTGTCTACCGACGAATAGGCGATGATCATTTTGCACGGCTCCCAACTCGTTACTTTGGCGTGATGCGGCACGCCTTGCGGAATCCGAAGCGCCATGCCCGGCTTCAAATGAACGATTTCATCTCCCAACGAATGGTCGCATTCCCCGGACAATACATAAATGATTTCTTCGCAGTTCGGATGGATATGACGTCCATTCTCCTGCCCCGCTTCAATGTACACCACGCCGAACGTCATTTGACCGTCCGGATCAATTTCTTTGCCATACAACCAGGCGATTTTGCCCCATCCCATGTCGAGCACATGCTTCTCTTCGTTCAAATCCGATGGCTGGATCATTCGGCACTCTCCTCTTTTGCAGCTGGCAGGATGTAAAGTTGAATCTGTGTTTATGATAATTCAACATGGTTGAATTATCAACAACTTTATTGAATGAACTTCTCCGGAGTTTAGTTTATGATATGATGATGGAAGCGAACGTCGATAAGGAGAGAGAATCCATGAATATCGGAAGCCGAATCCGGTACATCCGACAGGAACAAAAACGAACTCAAGAGGAAATCGCCAAGTCATGCGGATTTACGAAAAGCCTTTTATCCAAAATTGAAAATGGACAATCCAATCCGCCTGTATCGACGCTGATCAAGATCGCTGCCTCGCTTGGAGTTCGAGTGTCCGATCTGCTGGAGGAACAAAGCGCTCAAACGACAGTATACAATAGCGTCAAGCAATACGAGGACCAGGAGAAATGGGTCGAGACGAATAAAGGCTATTCCTTTTTCGCTTTTGCCGGCGAAAGAAGGGACAAGCTGATTCAGCCCTATTTGATTACGGCCAAAAAAGGGAACGTCAAGCAGCATGGGTTTACGCATGAAGGGGAAGAGTTCATTTATATGATCAAGGGAGAAATGAATTATCAAGTCGGGGCTACTCAATATACGATGCTGCCTGGAGATTCGATTTATTTCAATTCGCTAGAGAAGCATCTGCTGATTCCGATTACCGACGAGGTCACTTATCTTGCGATTTTCACTCAAAAAACGGACGACAAGAAGTAGCCTTTCCTTTCCAAACGGATGGAATATGGGGAGCCTAGCTAGGCCAAAAAAAGAGGGGCATTTCTCGGGGTTACGACGCCGCCGAGAAATGCCCCTGCTTCATGACTCTCGTCCTGACTAAACGCCAAATTGCCTTAAATGATGGTCCAGATGTTTATAAACCCCTATCCCCCATTGCTCGGGCGTGAATTTCCCAAAGAAAGGATGCGGATGAGAGGAACATTTCTCCGGGCCATTCCTTTGGAAAACGACAATCATTTGCTTCAGCTTTTCCTTTTCCGTCTCAAAATCTCTCTCATCTGCAATCCGTATCGTTGGAATGGTCGACATATTGTGCGGTGCCGGCTTGTCATTATAAAAAATACGGTTTACGAACCTGCCAATCACTTTCCCCAGCCAGTATCTCGGGGGAAAGGAATTCCCCATCGGGATGTCTTGGAACGCCGAGCAGTGAGCCAGCATCTGAGCCGCATTCATCGTTCCCCACTGGGGCGCTGCATGCGGGCTTAACTTGTCGATCCGATTCAATATATTCGCTGAATGCACCGGGCTGTAGATGCTTTCCATGATTCCACCTCATTCATTTCTATAGGCTGGTTTACAGTATTTCACATTGTCCCGTATCTTGAAACAAAAAAATAAAAAAATCCCTTCCGAAAGGAAGGGGTCGATTGAAAGGATGGTGCGGTCAAGAGGACTTGAACCTCCACGTCATTGCTGACACTAGAACCTGAATCTAGCGCGTCTGCCAATTCCGCCATGACCGCGTAATCACAAGGAATAATATACCGCGGCCGTATCCTAAAGTCAACAAAAATCAGCGGATTTCCACCATCGCCTTGATGACCTGCGAGGCGGGATCCAGCCATCCCTCGAACCGGTCGACTGTCTCGTCGAAGGCTGCCCGGTGGGTGACGTAGGCGTCGATGTCGAGCGATCCGCCGCGCACGACATCCATCACATGGAGGAAATCCTCCTTGGTCGCGTTGCGGCTGCCCATCAGCGTCATCTCGCGCTTGTGGAATTCGGGATCGTTGAAGGCGATGTCCCCCTTCACCAAGCCCACATAGACGAGCCGGCCGCCATGCGCGACATAGCGGAAGGCGCTTGCCATCGAGCCGGCGTGGCCCGTCGCATCGAATACAGCCGTCGGATAGTCGCCGTCCGTGATGCTCGCCAGCTCGGCCGCGGCTTCCGGCGACGCCTTGACCGTATGATGGACCTTGGCCCACTGGCTGCAAAAAGCAAGCCGCTGCTCGCTCAAGTCCATCACGATGACGCGCGCGCCCCGCTGCTTGGCGAACGCCATCACGCCGAGGCCGATCGGCCCCGCGCCGATGACGAGCGCGGTCTCGCCCGCGCGCAGCTCCGAGCGGCGCACCGCATGGGCGCCGATGCTCAGCGGCTCGACCACGGCCGCCTCGTCGAGAGTGAGGCCGGACGCCTTCAGCAGATGGCTCGTCGGCACGGCGATGCGCTCGCGCATCCCGCCGTCCGCATGGACGCCGAGCACCTTCATCGCCGTGCAGCAGTTCGTCTTGCCGCTGCGGCAGGCGATGCAGCGGCCGCAGTGCAGGTAAGGGATGATGCTGACGGGATCGCCGGCTCGCAGGCCTGAGGCCGGATCGTCGACCCGCTCGATCACGCCGGACAGCTCATGCCCGAGGATGCGCGGATAGTCGAAGAACGGCTGGTTTCCTTTGTAGGCATGCAGGTCGGTGCCGCAGATGCCGATCCGCTTGACCGCCACGATCGCCTCGCCCGGCCCGCATGCCGGCTCCGGCAGCTCGACCAGCGCCAGCTTTTCCGCTTGCTCGCAACGGATTCCTTTCATCGTCCAAGCTCCTCTCGCTTACACATTCAAGCTCCGGTTGTATTCCGGCAGGCCGCTAGGCCAGGTCTGTCCTTGCACGGGCGCCAGGACGTCCAGCACTTCCTGCAGCAGCTCCGTGTCGAGCTCCTCTTCCGCCCAGCCGGCATTGCGGCGGATGTTGTCCGGGTTGGCCGTGCTTACGAGCGTAGTCGGGATGCTCTCGTTGGCGACGGAATACTGGATCGCCAGCTTTGCGATCTCCGTTCCTTTGGAGGCGCACAGCTCGGCGGCGCGCTTGCAGGCCGCCTTCAGCTCGCTGCCGGCCGGATGCCAGTCCGGCGCGCCGCGCGTGCCGAGCAGTCCCATCGAGAGCGGAGAAGCGTTCACCAGCCCGACCTGACGAGCCGAGAGCAGCGGCAGCAGCTCGAGCAGCGTGGAGTCGTTCAGCGAGTAATGGCAGTACGAGATGATCGCATCGACCTCGATCTGCGGCAGCATCTGGCGGAACAGCTCAAGCGGCAGGCCGCAGATGCCGGCATGGCGGATCTTGCCCTCCTGCTTCAGCCGCTGGAGCGTCGGCATCGCTTCTTCAAGGATGACGGCCGGCTCCACGAATTCGATGTCATGCAGGAAGAAGAGGTCCACATGGTCGGTATTCAGCCGCTGCAGGCTTTCCTCCAGGCTGGCGGCGATCCGCTTCGACGAGAAGTCGAATTCGTTCTCGCCGTAGCGGCCGGCTTTGGTCGACAAGTAGAAGCTGTCGCGAGGAACGTCGCGAATCGCTTTGCCGAGCACGGTCTCCGCCTTGGTCAAGCCGTAATAAGGCGATACGTCGATATAATTGATGCCGCAGTCCAGCGCTTCGCGGACGGTGCGGATGCTTTCGCTCTCGTCCGTAGTCCGGAATACCGAGCCCAGCGACGAGGCGCCGAAGCTCAGCACGGAGACGTCGAGTCCGGTGCTGCCGAGTTTCCTGTAGTTCACGTTCGGTTCGCTCCTTGAAAGAAGAGTGGGATGACGCTAGAGGATGACGCCGTCCTTGAAGATCGCGATCTCCCGGAAGTCGTTGCGCTCATTGTTCGTCTGCCGCTCGCCCGAGGCGAGCGCGATCACATAATTCCACAGCTCGTCGGCGAGCTGGTCCATCGTGGCATCCTCAAGCAGGCGGCCCGCATTGAAGTCGATCCAGTTTTTTTTGCGCGCGGCCAGCTCGCTGTTCGAGGAGAGCTTGACGGTCGGCACCGGTCCGCCGAACGGAGTCCCTCGGCCTGTCGTGAACAGGACGATATGGGCGCCGCTCGCCGACAGCGCCGTCACCGAGACGAGATCGTTGCCAGGCGCCTCCAGCAGGGCAAGCCCCGGCCGGCTCGCCCGGCCGCCGTACGGCAAGACGTCGGTGACGGCGACCTGGCCGCCCTTCTGCGTGCATCCGAGCGACTTCTCCTCCAGCGTGCTGATGCCGCCGGCTTTGTTGCCGGGAGAAGGATTCTCATAGACCTCCTGCCCATGCCGGATGAAGTAGTTCTTGAAGTCGTTGACGAGATGTACGATGCCTTGGAAAATCTGCTCGTCGGCCGCCCGGTTCATCAAAATCGTCTCGGCGCCGAACATCTCGGGCACCTCCGTCAGGATCGCCGTCCCGCCCTCCTGCGCCAGCCGATCGGCGACGGCTCCGACGAGCGGGTTGGCGGTAATTCCGGACAGCCCGTCCGACCCTCCGCATTTGAGGCCGAGCTTCAGCTTGGAGACCGGCACCGGCTCGCGCTTGAAGCGCTCGGCGTAGTCGGCCAGCTCGGAGAGCAAGGCCATGCCGGCCTCGAGCTCGTCTTCTTCGTCCTGCAGCTTCATGAATTTGATGCGGTCGGGATCATGCGGCCCGATCGCCTGCTTGAACGAATCGATCTGGTTGTTCTCGCAGCCGAGCCCGGCGACGAGCACGGCCGCCGCATTGGGATGGTTCACGAGCGCGGCCAGCAGCCTTTGCGTATGGACGAGGTCGTCGCCGAGCTGCGAGCAGCCGAACGGATGCGCGAAATGATGCACGCCGTCGATGCGGCCGCCAAAGGCCGCGGTCGCCCGCCGCGCGAGCGTCTCGCAGGTCCGGTTGATGCAGCCGACCGTATTGATGATCCAGATCTCGTTGCGGATGCCGACCTGCCCGTCGGAGCGCAGGTATCCCTGAAACATGCGGCCTGTCGGCCGCTCGGCCGGTGCGATGGCGGCCGCCGGCGCATAGCCGTAATCTTCCTTGATCCCTTGCAGCCCGGTGCGCAGATTATGCGTGTGCACCCACGAGCCCGGCGCGATGTCGCAGACGGCTTTGCCGATCGAATAGCCGTACTTGACGACGTCCTCGCCCGCGCGGGCCGCCCGCGTCAAAATCTTGTGCCCCTTGGGCACGTCGTCCAGCAGCGTCAATGCCGTTCCGTCCTCCAAGATGATGGAGTCTCCGGCTTGGAACGGCTGCAGCGCTACGATGGCCGAATCCTTTTCGGCAAGCCTGATCCAGCTGTTCATGCTTCCTTCCGCTCCCATCCCGCCAGATGATCGGCGACCGCTTCCGCCAGGCCCTTCCAGGCCGACAGATCGATTCCCCATACCGTCTCGTCGGCCAGCAGCCGGCGAACCTTCTCCCGCTCCCCGCAGTCGGCCGACCACGCCTGCTCGATCCGGCCCAGCAGCTCGGCATCGTCGGCGACCCGATACGGCTCTCCGGCGAAGCTCCGACCTTCATAGCCGTCGCCGATCCTTTCTACGCGGTAATACCGCAGCAGGGCGGCGAAGCCTAGGGCCAGTCCAGCCGGCACAGGCTCGCCCTTCTCGGCGTAATAAGCCATCGACGGCAGCAAGCGCGCCTTGGCCTTGCTGATGCTGTTCATGGCGATATCCGAGAGCCGGTGGCGGAGATGCGGATTCAAGTACCTCTCGTAAACTTCCGCCGCATAGGCCTTCATCGCCTCCGCCGGCTCCGGCAGCGACGGAATGATCTCCGCTTCGACCGTATTCCGGACGAAGCTCCCCAGCTCGGGATGCTCCATCAGCTCGCGCACATGCTCCACGCCATGCAGCAGGCCGAGCGGAGTCATGAGCGTATGGGCTCCGTTCAGAATCCGCACCTTGCGCTGCTGGAACGGCTTGAGATCGGGCGTCCAGTGGACGTTGAAGCCGGCCTGGCGCAGGGGAAGCTCCTCATCCAGCTCCGGCTCGGCCTCGATCGCCCACAGATGGTAAGGCTCGCCCGTCGTCAGCAGCTCGTCGCGATAGCCCCAGCGCTCGAACCAGCGCTCCGCCTCCTCGGCATCCGGGTATCCGGTCACGATCCGATCGACGAGCGTGCTCAGGAACCGGTTGTGCTCCCGCACCCAGGCTTGAAAAGCCTCCGGCAGGCCCCATTCCTCGGCATGCCGCAGCACGCCTTCCCGCAAACGGTCGCCGTTGCGCTCGAGCAGCTCGCACGGCAGGAAGATCAGCCCCTTGTCCGGCGCCCCCGCGAACGTCTCGTAGCGGCGCAGCAGCAGCAGCGTCATCTTGGCCGGGAACGACTCCGGCGCCTCGCCCGGAACCATCGGCTCGGAGCGGTAGGCGAGCCCCGCTTCGGTCGTATTGGATACGACGAACCGGAGCTCGGCGCCATCCGCCAGCGCGAGGAACGACGCCCACTCCTCGTAAGGATCCAGCACGTTGGAGAATACGGAGACGACGCTTCGGCGCTCGATCCGCTCGCCTCCCTCCAGGCCGCGGATGACGAGGGTGAACAGTCCGTCCTGCGCAGCCAGCTTCTCGATCTTGCGCTTCCCCGATCGGCGGGGCTGCACGACCGCGACGCTGCCGGGGAAAAGTCCTTGCTTGCGGCAGCCATCGAGCATCCAGTCCACAAAACCGCGCAGGAAGTTGCCTTCTCCGACCTGCAGCACCCGCACCGGGTCGGAACCAGCGCTTGTAAAGCGGCCGTCTTCCGCTGCGGCCAACAGCGTTTCGGTAAGTAACGACGCCATCGCATAGCGCCTCCTTTTTGTTCGCTTGCCTTCATTTTATAAGATAAAATGGATTATAAACATAACCTGTAATTGCTTTAACATTCTCTATTTTGATATATTGAACGAACGATGAGGACATGGAGGAGGTTTCCCGTGCAGCCGTTTCGCAAGCCCTTTCAACTGGATCCTGTCTTTCCGTTCGAGCTCGTTCTTCAAGGCGTCCGCCGCTACGAGACCGAGCTTCCCGACCATCTGCACGATCTGTATGAGCTCGTCTATGTCCATGACGGCCAAGGCACCTTTTTCATCGACGGCTCCCTGTACGAAAAAAAAGCCGGGGACTTGTTCCTCATTCCCGGCAACACCGTCCATCGCGCGTTTCCTTCTTCCGGCGACCCGATCGTATCGACAGCCTTGTTTTTCGCTCCCTCCCTCGTCCATGCCGAATCGCTCGACGACGGCCATCACCCGCTCCGCTGCTTCGAGCGGGCCCGCAAAAGCAAGCAGCACAAGGCCGAGCTGACGCAGCCGGCGCGGCTGGCCGTAGAAGCGGCCATCGAGGCGATCGCAGGCGAGCTCCAGACGGCAGCCGCCGGCTATCGCCATGCGGTCAAGCTTCATCTGCAGCAGCTTCTGCTTGCGCTCAGCCGGCTGCCGATGCATGAGGAA
Source organism: Paenibacillus sp. FSL W8-1187 (assembly GCF_037965485.1). Taxonomy (NCBI): domain Bacteria; kingdom Bacillati; phylum Bacillota; class Bacilli; order Caryophanales; family Paenibacillaceae; genus Paenibacillus; species Paenibacillus sp. FSL W8-1187. The sequence goes on along the minus strand of NZ_CP150181.1, from coordinate 2,268,254 downwards.
GCCCCCCGCAGCGACCTCCTGCCCGGTCCGAAATGGGTCCATGACGCGCTGCGGACGATCGACCTCGATCCGGTCCGCTGCGGCGGCCTCAAGGAGCTGGCCTCTGCCGCCTGCGTCAGCGCGCCTCACTTTTCACGCGTGTTCAAGCAGATGACCGGCATGAACGTGACGGACTATGTCGGCGCCAAGCGGCTCGTCGCCGCCAAGGAACGGCTGCTCTCCACGGACGACAACGTAGAGGCGATCGCCAATGACTGCGGCTTCCTCGGTCTGCCGCATTTTTACCAGGCGTTCAAAAAGCTGACGGGCATGACCCCGCGCGGCTACCGCCTGCAGAGCCGGCTTGAGCCGAAGGAATGAACCGATTCAGCCGAGACGCAGAGGCCGCGGCTCGACGCTACTGGCTCCAGCTGCGGTAGCTCGACGGCGACTCGTTGAAGATCTTCTTGAACACGCTGCTGAAGTAGCCCGGCTCCGAGAATCCGACCTGCTGCGCGATTTCATAGGTTTTCAGCGTCGTATTGCGCAGCAGCTCAGCCGCTTTCTGCATGCGGTATTCCGTCACGTATTCAATATAGGTGCGGCCGATTTCATTTTTGAACAGCGCGCTGATATAGCTGAGGCTGAGATGGACATGCCGGGACAGGTCCTGCATCGCCAGCTCCGGATCGGCGTAGTTTTGCGCGACATATTCCTTGATCCGGGCCACATAGACGCTGTTGCTCTTCGCATGGGCCTCGATATGGGCGCTGCACTTCAAATACAGCTCATGCACCCACTGCTTGATGTTGAGCAAGCTCTTGATCTGCCGCAGCGTCTCGGACACCGGGACCTCCCTTCCGAACATGGCCTCGACGCTCACATTCATGTCGATGAATTTCTGCAGCATCATGGCGACGAGCTTGATCCATTCATCGACGCACACCTGCTTGTCGAATTTCTGCAGGATCATGTAGTCGTAAAAGCTTTCCAGCTCGCGCGCGACCCGCTTGTCCTCGCGCGCTCCGACAGCCTGCAGCACCGAGCTGCGGATGGTCGCCAGGCCGCCTGTAAAATCCGTGGAGCTCTGCTCGACGCGATCCCCGTCGACGATGACGTCGTTGCCGATGAAGAATTTATACTCAATCGCTTTTTTCGCGATGACATACGATTTGGACAGCTCTCGGAGCGACTTGACGAAGCTTCCCACCCCGGCGGAAATCGTAATCTTCAAATATTGCCCGCTGGCCTTTTTCAGCTCGGCGATAGAGGCCTTCGTCTTCAGGACCGCCGCCTGCTTGCTTTCATCCAGATAGGAAAAAACAATCGCGATTTCATTTTCGTCCGTGCGGAAGACGCTGCAGTCCTCCCGGTTCTGGAGCAGCTCCGATACGAGATTGTACAAAGCAAAATTCGTCAGCTTCCGTTCATCCGGATGAATCGAGGCGCTCCCGCCCAGAACGCGATCGTAATCGAGCAGGCAGATGCCGTGCCACTGGCACGCTTCGTTGAAGCTCATCTTCGCGATCGCTTCGCTGTCGATGTACAGGCTTTCATAAATCAGGCCGTTCAAATAGCGGCTCCGCATGTAGGGCAGGCTTTCGTTCACCTTTTCGTTCAACGCCTCGTATTCAAGCTGCTTTTCTCTTTTTTTATCCAGTCCGGCCACGACAGTCGTCAAAATCTCGATCGACTCGTCCTTGGTCAACGGCTTCAAAATGTAGTCGCTTACATGAAGCCGCAGCGATTCCCTCACATAGGCGAAATCGTCGTAGCCGGTCACGACAATGATCTCGCAGTCGTTTCCGGCGTCTTTCAGCATTCGGACAAGCTCCAGTCCGTTGACCTGAGGCATGTTGATATCCACGATTGCAATGTCCGGCCGAACGCGCTGGATGAGCTCGAATCCTTCGATGCCGTCCTGCGCGCCTCCTGCGTATTCAAGACCGAGCGAGGGCCAGTCGATTTGTTTCCGCATCCCTTCCCGGACGATATTCTCATCGTCGACGATTACGATCTTGTACAAGGCAACTCCACCTTCAGGATCCAGATTCACAGCCAGCTAACAAACGAACCAGGGGATGATCCATCCCCTGGCTTCCGGCTTTTTTCACGATTATACTCTGCTTGCTACTTCAACGGATAGAGGGCCGCTTGCGAAGCCGGATCTTCCATATTGTCCGTCGCCACGAGCGTCGTGCCCGTGTCGATGCTTTTCGTCACCTCGGCTCCGCTGAACGAATTCACGAGCTGCTTGATGCCTTCGACCCCCATCGTATACGGCATCTGCACGGCTACGGCCTTGATGATTCCATCCTTCAGCAGCGGAATGACGTCGTCGGAGGAGTCGAAGCCGACGAGGATCGTTCCCGTGACGTTCTTTTCCTTGAAGGCACGGCCCGCGCCGACGACGCTAGGCTCGTTGGCGGCGAAGAGAGCGGTCAGATCCGGATGGGCGGTAAGGATGTCCTGCGTGACGGAGAGCGCTTTCGTCTTGTCGCTCTGGCTGTACTGGGTCGTGACGATCTTCATGTCGGGATGCTCGGCGATCGCTTTCTTGAAGCCGTTTTCCCTTGCCGTATTGGAGCCTGCTCCCGGCTGGAAGCCGAGAATGGCGACCGTTCCTTTGCCGCCGACCATTTCCGCGAGCTTTTTGCCGACCTGGTAGGCGGCGTCCTCGTTGTTCGTCGTCGCATAGCTCAGGTAGTTTTCGGTATTGATGCCGGAGTCGATGATGACGACGGGAATGCCCGCCTTGGACGCCTTGTCGACGGCCGGCACGAGCGCGTCCGAATCGGAAGGAGCGAGTACGATTCCGTCCACCTTCTGGTTGATGGCCGTCTCGACCAGGTTCACTTGGCCGTTGATATCCGTCTCGCCGCCGGCGGCGCCGGTGAAGTACATGTCGACGCCGTTCTTTTTCGCTTCTTCCTCGGCTCCCTTTTTGACCGTCTGCCAGTACGGAGCATCGGTCGATTTGACGATGACGGCAATTTTCTTCTGCTTGTCGCCGCCGGCCGCATTGCCGCCGCCGCTTGCATTTTCCGCCGCGCCGTTGCCGGAGCTGCCCGAATTTCCGCATCCCGCCGCAAATGCGACCAAGCATGCTGCCACCATAAGAGCTGCAACCTTTTTAATCGGCTTCACATTTCTTCCTCCTTAGATAGGTCCATCTATTTTTATGGAAAATTCCATTTGAAACCGTCTCGAGCGGCGCCGCCTCCGATCAAGCGAGGGCGTGGCCTTTTCTGCGGCGAAGCGTATCCATGTAGACGGCGATGATGATGACCGCGCCGATGGCAATCTGCTGCCAGAATGCATTGACGTTGAGCAGGTTCAAGCCGTTGCGCAGGATGCCGATGATGAAGGCCCCGATGATCGTCTCCCGGATCTTCCCGGATCCGCCCGCCGGGCTCGTTCCTCCGATGATGGCGGCGGCAATGGCGTCCAGCTCGTAGCCGGTGCCTGCCGTCGACTGGGCGGAGACGAGCCGGGAAGCCATCATGATGCCGGCGAAAGCGGCCAGCGAGCCGGAGATGACATACACCCAGATTTTCGTCTTCTGGACGTTGATGCCCGAGAGCACCGCTGCGTCCTCGTTGCTGCCGAGGCAGTACACGTAGCGTCCGAACCGGCTCTTGCGCAGGATGAACCCGAAGACGATCGCCAGCACGAACATCTCGATCATCGGGATCGGAATCCGGCCGATGCTCCCGCCGCCGATGAAGTAGAACTCCTCCGGCAAGCCCGATACCGGCATCGCTCCCGTGATGACGTAGGCGACGCCCCTGGCGATGCTCATCATGCCCAAGGTGGCGATGAACGGCGCGATGTTCAGCTTGGCGATGACGAGTCCGTTGATCCATCCGCATACGGCCCCGATCAGGATGCCGGCGACGATCGCCAGCCAGATCGGCGTTCCGGCGACCATCAGCTTGCCTGTGACGACCCCGGAGACCGCCAGGATCGAGCCGACGGACAAGTCGATGCCCGACGTGATGATGACATACGTCTGCGCGATGGCCAGGATGCCGATGACCGACGTCTGCAGCGCGATCGTCAACAGGTTGTCGACGGTGAAGAAATGATCCGAAAGAATGGAGAAGACGAGGCTCATGACAAGCAGTCCAAGCAGAATCCCGAATTTATGCAAGACTTTCCGTGTGTAATCCGTCGCCGATCTTTTCATTGCTACGGTTTGCCCGTCCAATGCTTCCACTTCCTTTGTCGATAATTAATGGATGGCGTGAGACAGGATGCCGACCTCCGTCAAGTCCTCCGCATCCAGTTCTCCTGTCACGCGGCCTTCCCTCATGATGACGACGCGGTCGCTGATGCCGATGATCTCCGGAAGCTCCGAAGAAATCATGATCACGCCGATGCCCTCCTGCACGAGCCGGTACATCAGCTCGTACACCTCGTACTTCGCTCCCACGTCGATGCCGCGCGTCGGCTCGTCGAAGATGACGATCCGGGACTGCTTCGCCAGCCATTTGCCGATGATCACCTTCTGCTGGTTGCCGCCGCTCAGGTTTTTGGCCAGCTGATGAATGGACGGCGTCTTCACGCGCAGATCCTGGACGTATTTCTCGGAAGTCAGCGCCGCTTTCCTATCGCTCACCACGCCGACGCTCGTTATTTTCTCGAGGCTCGGAAGCGTGATGTTGTACTCGATCGACAGATCGAGCGCCAGGCCGTCCTTTTTGCGGTCTTCGGTCAAGTAGGCCAGCCCGTAGGCGATCGCATCGTACGGAGCCCTGACCTTCATCGGCTCTCCGAAGATGCGGACATCGAACTGATCGACTCGATCCGCTCCGAAAATCGCTCGCGCCAGCTCCGTCCTGCCCGATCCCATCAGCCCGTAGATGCCGAGAATCTCGCCCTTGTAGAGCTTCAGGTCCTCCACATCCAGCTTCGTGCCTCTGCGGATCTTGTTGACCTGGAGCAGCACCTCCGACCGGTCGGCCTTCGTGTGCGGCTTCGGCGGGAACTTTTCGCTCAGGTCCCTCCCCACCATGGAGGAGATCAAGCTGTTCATCGTCATGTCCTGGAAGCGCTCCGTCTTGATGTAGCTGCCGTCTCTGAGGATCGTGACGCGATCGCAGATCTCGTTCAGCTCTTCGAGACGATGGGAGATGTAGATGATGCCGACGCCGTTTTTCTTCAGGTTGCGGATGACCTTGAACAGCTCCTTGATCTCCGATTCCGTCAACGCCGCCGTCGGCTCATCCATGACGAGAATCTGCGCGTCCATCGACAGCGCCTTGGCGATCTCGACCATCTGCTGCTCGGCGACGCTGAGCCTTCCGACCTGTTGATCCGGGTCGAGCTTCAGGTCCAGCATGTCGAGCACTTCGCGCGTCTTTCTTTTCAGCTCGCGGTCGTCGATCACGAAGTTGAAAAGAGCGTGTTTCGGTTCTCTGCGGATGAATATATTTTCCGCAATCGTAAGATCCGAGAATAAATTGAATTCCTGGAATATAATGCTTATCCCTCGTTTTTGCGCTGAATCCGGATCAAGGTCGACGACCTCCTCGCCCTTGATGAAGATCCGGCCCTCGTCTTTTTTATAGACGCCGGCCAGAATTTTCATCAGCGTCGATTTCCCCGCCCCGTTCTCGCCGATCAAGGCGTGCAGCTCGCCGCTCTGCAGCTCGAGATCTACCCCTGACAACGCTTTCACTCCGGGAAACGACTTTACGATTCCATTCATTCGCAACAGCTCCGTCAAGCTCTTCACCACCGTTTTGCTTTTAGTCGTCCTGCTGCCCTGTCTCCTGCTCCTTCGATTATAGGTCTCGCGGCAGAATTGCATAATAAAGAAATCTATGATGAATATATAAAAATCTCTAAAAAAAACACCCTCCGGATTGCTGCCGGAAGGTGTTGCATGATGGCGACTGGCGAAGCTATTCTGCGAACGGGAAGAGCAGCTTTTCGTTTTGCGGCGAGTACATCGTCTCTTTCGTAATGAGCTCGTAGCCGGTAAGGATCGTTTCGCTCTTGTCCTTCAGAGCGGATATGATGCTGGCATATCCCATGTTGAACGGCTTTTGAACGACGATGGCCTGAATGATCCCGTCCTCGAGCCCCTTGATGATCAGCCGCGAGCTGTCGAAGCCGACGACGCTGATCCGGTCCTGGACGCCCAGCTCGCGAACCGCGATCGCAATGCCCTCGAGCGCCTGCTGATTGACGCCGTAGAGGCCGGTCACGTTCGGATTTTTCCGCAGGAGCTCCTTGGTCAGATGGTAGCTCTTGTCGACATTCTCCTGGCTGTACTCCTTGAACGCGATCGATGCGCGGCTGTCCGCAGAAGCCTCCACCGCCTCCTTGAAGCCTTTCTCGCGGTCGATGGCCGTCGTCGCGTTCATCGTCGAGCTGACGATGCCGATCTCCCCCCCGGCCCGGAGCCGGTCCAGCAGATGATGGCCCAGATCGACGGCGGCCGCTGCATTGTCAGTCGTAATGAAGCTCCTGCTGACGTCCGAGTGGATGTCCGAGTCGAGCAGCAGCAGCTTGATGCCGTGATCGGCCACCTGCTTCGCCGCATCGCTCAGCAAATACTGATCGACGGCGGATATGATGATCGCGTCCGGCTTCTTTTCGATGGCGCGCTTGACGAGCTCGATCTGCTCCTGCGCGTCGTTCTCGTATTTCGGTCCCCAGAAGACGAAGTCGCAGCCATGCTCCTTCGCCGCGGCTTGGGCGCCGGCCCGGATGAGCCTCCAGAATTCATAATCCTCGCGGTCCACCTTGACGATCATGTAGATCACCGGCCTCTTCGGCGAATCGAACACGGATCCGCTCAGAGCGAGCAGCCCGCCTAGCAGGATGGCCGCGCAAGCGGCAGCGAACAGGCTTTTCTTGACTTTCATCCGCATCCGAAGTCCACCTCCGCTATTCCACGATCGGCAGGAAGACCGTGACGGTCGTGCCTTCGCCTGGAACGCTCTCAAACTGAAGTCCGTACGACAAGCCGTAGCTCAGCTGGATTCGCTGATGCACGTTGATGATCGCTACGCCGCCGCTCGTGAGCGGCTCGTCCTCCTTGAAGATGAGCAGCCTCGCCAGCTTCTCCTTGCTCATGCCGACGCCGTCGTCCCGCACCTGCAGGGTGAGCCTGTCCCCGCTCCGCTTGCCGGAGATCCATATCTTTCCGCCGCCGGGCTTGTTCTTGATGCCATGATACAAGGCGTTCTCGACGAGAGGCTGCAGCAGCGTCTTCAGCATCTTGTACGAGTAGAGGTCTTGGTCGATCCCGATCTCGTACTCCAGCTTGCTCTCGTAGCGGATTTTCTGGATGACGAGATAATATTTGATATGCTCGATCTCCTGATAGACCGGGATGATGTCATGGCCCCTGCTCAGGCTGAGGCGGAAATATTTCGACAGCGCCGACGTCATCCTGACGACCTTCTGATGCTCGCCCTGCTCCGCGGTCCAGATGATCGTATCCAAGGAATTGTACAGGAAATGCGGATTGATCTGGGCATAAAGCGTCTTCAGCTCGCTTTTCCGCAGCTCCGATTGATCCTCTTCGATCTTCAGCAGCAGGCTTTTGATCCGGCGCACCATGATCGAGAACGTATGGGCCAGATGGGCGACCTCGTTCCTGCCGGATACGCGGATGTCCAGATCGAGGTCGCCCTTCTCCACGCGCTTCATCATCTTCTCCAGCTGGGACAGCGGCCCGGACAGATTCGAGGAGACCTTGATCGATATGACCGTCGCGACGATCAGGCAGACGAGCGTGAGGAGCACCATGATCTTCATGAGCACTTCTTTTTGAATCAATATATCGTCCATATAGGTCACGCCGACGACCTTCCAGTCGATCGACTGCAGGCTTTGGACCGTGACGATGCGGCTGACGCCATCCTGCTTGTCGTTGAAGCTGCCGTTCTCGGTCTGAAGAAGGCGGGCCGTATCTTCTTTTTTGACGTTGGAATGGATGAGCTGCTGGCTGGGATGATAGACCATCTCGCCTCGGCTGTCCATGAGGAACAAGTAGCCGCGCTCCCCGATCTCCACGTTGCTGCATAGATCCGTGAACACCTTGTAGTTCATGTCGATCAGCAGCACGCCGACGAACTGATCCTGCTCGTCGTAGATGGCGCTGCTCAAGGAGACGACCCACGGATACTGGTCGACGATGAAGTTCTGCACATGGGAGGAGGACAGCACGGGCTCGCCTCCAGCCTCGACCGCTTGCCGATACCAGTCCAGGCTGGCGACATCCGTATTCCCTTTGATCTGATAATCGTCTTTGTCGGCCAGCAGGATCTCATTCCGGTTCAGCAGCACGATCGTCACGATATCGCTGCGCGTCTGGGGAATCGTCTTCACCAGCACGTCGCCTTCCTTGGCGGAGGAATACCGGATGATCGACGAGATGTCCTGCATGTAGTTCACATAGTAGTCGATGTTCCGGCCGATCTGAGCCGTGATCTGGCTGGCCGAGGCCTTGGCCTCGCGGGTGATGACCTGTACCGATAAATAATAAAACACGCTGTCCAGCACGATGATCAAGCCGATGATCATCAGCCCGATATTCGTCAGGATCTGCATCTGGATCGATCTGAAGTTGCGGAACTTCATGCGGCGCCGGTCCCCTCCCGCTATGCTAGAACGCGTCTACCTGTCGAAGATCATGCTCCGTCCGAAGCCGCCTCTTCCTTTCCTCCCCGAAAGACAAGCCGATAAACCGCTCCCGCCCGGGTCGAAAAGACAACCGCTCCGGCAGCATCCGTCTTCGCCTCGACCTTGCCGCCGTCCTCGTCCCGCACTTCGAACGGCTGGCAGCTGACGATCGCGCAAGCGCTGCCGGCGTCGGAGCGCAGCTCCGCCTCCGTCAAGCGGCCGTCACGCCAGGCCATGCCGACCTCGAAGCCGCCTCTCGCCCGCAAGCCGCGGACCGAGCCTTGCGGCCACGCCTGCGGCAATGCCGGCAGCAGCTCGATCCGTCCTTCATGAGACTGCAGCAGCAGCTCCGCGATGCCGGCCGTAGCCGCGAAATTGCCGTCGATCTGGAACGGCGGATGCGCGTCGAACAGATTCGCATACACGCCGCCGCCCTCGTATTCGGTCGGCTCGTTCGGACGCACCAGCCGAAGCAGGTTCGAGATGAGCCGAAACGCCCGGTCGCCGTCCTTGAACCTTGCCCACAGGCCGATTTTCCAGCCCAGGCTCCATCCTGTGCCGCCGTCGCCCCGGATGTCGAGCGACGTCCTTGCGGCCTCGAACTGCTCCGGGACGCTGCCCTTCGTCACGATCCTGCCCGGATAGACTCCCACGAGATGGGAGACATGCCGATGATGCGGGTCCTCGTCCTCATAGTCGCGGCTCCATTCCTGCAAGCGGCCTCGGTCGCCGATCCGGATCGGATGCAGCTTTTGCCGGGCCTGCTCGAGGGTGTGCGCGAACTCCTCGTCCAGCCCCAGCTCCGCCGCCGCGAGCTGGCAATTGTCGAACAGCTCCGCGATCAGCATCAGATCCATCGTCGCCGATTCGGTGACGGCATGCTTTTGCCCCGCGAGCACGAATTTATGCTCCGGCGAGGTGGACGGCGAGGTGATGAGCTGGCCGTGCTCGTTTTCGACGAGCCAGTCGAGCGCGAACAGCGCCGCCTCCTTCATGATCGGGTAGGCGCGCTCCCTCAGGAATTCCGCATCCGAACTGAAGGCGTAATGCTCCCACAGATGCTGGGTCAGCCACACGCCTCCCATCGGCCACATCGTCCAGACCGGGTCCCCTCGGCCATAGTCGCCGACGGGAGCCGTCTGCGCCCATAGATCCGAGTTGTGATGCGCCACCCAGCCTCGCGCTCCGTAATTGACCTCGGCCGTCTTGGCGCCATTGGCCGCCAGCCGGCCGATATAGTCGAGCAGCGGCTCGTGAAGCTCGGCCAGGTTGCCGCTTTCGGCAGCCCAGTAGTTCATCTCCGCGTTGATGTTGAGCGTGAAATTGCAGCTCCACGGCGCCCGCGTCTCCTCGTTCCAGATGCCTTGCAGATTGGCCGGCTGGCTGCCCGGACGCGAGCTGGCGATCAGCAGATAGCGTCCATAATGGAACAGCAGCTCGACCAGTCCCGAATCGTCCGCTCCGTAGTCGGCGATCCGCCGATCCGTCGGCAGCGAGTCCGGCGCCTTGCTGCCGCCCAGATGGAGCGAGACTCGGTCGAACAGCCGCGAGTGGTCCTCCGCATGGCGCTGCCGCAGCTCCTCGTAGCGGCGGACGCGCGCCTGCCGCATCGTCTCCAGCGTGAGCCGCTCCGGCCGGATCGCCTCGTCGCTCGCTCCCAGGCGCGGATGGAAAGAAGTCGCTGCGCTGAACAGCAGCGTAGCCGATGTCGCATCCTGGACATGGAGCCCGTCCGCGTCCGCCCGCAGCGTGCCGCCCTCCAGCTCGACCGCCAGGCGGCCGTGGAACGACAGCCCCTTGCTCTTGCCGTCAGCGCCGTAGCGGACGGGCTGCTCGGTATCGTGGTAGCTCGGCGAGACATGCTCCGGCGCGAAGCCGAACAAAGTGAAATCTCCCTCGTCCGCCGCCGTCGCATGGCGCAGCGGGCTGTCCAGGCGCGCCCGGAAGCTGAGCGCGCCTGTCCGATCGGCAGACAGGCGGACGACGATCGCCTGGTCGGGATGCGAGGCGAACACTTCGCGCTCGTACGTCACCCCTCCGATCGAATACCGCACCGTCGCCATGCCGCGGGCGAGGTCGAGCTTCCGCTCGTAGCTGCCATAGCTGATCTGCCCATGCTCCATGCTGAGCAGCAGATCGCCGAACGGCAAGTACGACTGCGTATACGGTCCCATCAAGCATTGCTGGGCAAGCCGATCCGCCTCCGCATGCTTTTCCTGAGCGATCAAGGCGCGAATTTCCGGCAAGGCTTCCTTCGCTCGCGGGTTGTTCCAGTCCGTCGGATAGCCGGACCAGAGCGTGTCCTCGTTGAGCGCGATCCGTTCCTTCTCGATGCCGCCGAATATCATGGCGCCTAGCCTTCCATTGCCGACGGGCAGCGCCTCGACCCAATGGACGGCGGGGGAATTGAATTGAATGTTCATCGTGGATAAACCCTCCCGATCATGTCGATTTCGATTGGTGCATCAGTAGCACGAACAGATCTATGGCCCGTCAAGTCCGCAAGCGATGCAGAGGATCCTGAGAACGCTTACGAAAAGCAGGAATGAACCCAGCATAAAGCATCGACGGCTGCAGGACAATGATGGATTCTCCTTTCCTATCATCCACAGGTAAAAGCTGGCCGTCCTATCCAGAGACTCAAGCTCATCAAGCGATCAAGGACGTCCAAGAGGCCGGCCATCTCTCCCGAGAATGCCGGCCTCTCCTGTCACGCCCCTGATTTTTGCATGCGTCAGGTGTAATTCAAGCTCATGAAATCATAATCTCCTGCCCAAGTCCCGCTCGCGACCTCGACGAGCACGTACAGATCGTGGACGCCTCCACTAGACGCGCCGGTCAGCGCAAGCTGAGGCTCCATGTCGCTGGAGGCGACAGAGGCGCTGGCGATCCGCTTGCTCTCGTCCAGGACGACGTTGGAGATCTGATAGCGCCGGCTTGCTTGTCCGTCGCCTCGAGTCGTCTGATAGTCATCCTTGAATTGCTTCGACACGCTCTCCTGGAGGTCGACGTAGAGCTTGATCGTCGCAGCGCCGGCATATACCCGAGTGAAGCGGATCGAGTCCAGGCTGCTGAAATCAATGTCGCTGAACTTCCAGACCGCCTGATTTCCCGTGCCGTTGCCGGTATAGTTCAGCTTTCCGCCGCTAAGGACGTAATGGCCGAATCCGTAATCGAAGCTCTCCATCTCCACTTTGCGGTCAGCCGAAGGGTTCGCGAGGATCGGGACAAGCCGTTCGTTGGACTTGAAGCGGCCGTCGGTCGTCGTCGCATGCACCTTGACCGTCTTGCCCACGGCCGTCTCCGCGCTCGCTTTCGTAGCCGAAAGCACGCCTTGATCGGAGATTCCTACGCCCGGAATCGGCTTGCCCGAAGCCGCATCCACCGCAAACCAGCGGATTGCGGTCGCAGGATTGACCGACGCTTGGAACGAAGCCGTCGTGCCCGCCTTCAATCCGCCTGCGCGATCCGCTTCGGCCGAGGAGATCGCGATGCTTGCATCGGCAAGCTCGAACTGCACGGTCTTAGAAGCTCCTTTGGCAAGGGAGATGTCGATGTACTTGCGTCCCGTCTCGTCCGTCTTGATCGTCTGGGCGACGCCGCCAACCAGAGCCCTTTTCCACGTCAGGCCATTCATCAGCTTCAGCTGGACCGAGGACTGATCCGTCGTCAACGTCACCGAAGCGGTTTTAGCCGCCGTATCCCACGCGATCTGATTGACGAGCGTATTGTTCCTGGCCCTGAGCCCGCTCACGCTTCCTTTATTGAAGCTCGGAAGCAGCGTCGGCAAGATCTCGATCTCACTCATGTTGGAATACAGCAGAGATTCGTTTACCGCGCCCATCAGGCCGAACGCCGCATCCGTGGCGTACGTGGAGCTGAGCCCGCTGTTATGCGAGGTCATCAAGCTGGCATAGTGGTAGCGGGCGGTCAGCAGGTATTTCACCGCATGCTCGAAGCCTGCCGGCCTTTTCAGCCTCGCCTCGACGAGCGCCTTGTGCGTCGCTCCATGAGACTGGGTCGCTTCCGAACCGTTGTATGCGGCGGAACGGTAATTCATCGCCAGCGCGATTCCCATGCTCAGCGCCGGATCGTTCTGGGCTTCGAACCCTGGCCAGGCCGGGTAGGCGTGGCTTTCATGCCGATGCCGATGCTGCTCGGGCACATTCTTGTCCGCCCATTCCTTCAGCTCCCCGGTTTCCTCCTCGTACACATAATCGGGGATGTATTGCTCCAGCTGCGCCCATTTCTCTCGGATGCTGCCCGCGTCGCCGGGCTTGACCGCATCGAGCAGCGTCCTTCCCATGAACAGCGTATTTCTTGCCGCAGCGATATCCATGGTCGTATTGTACGACAGGGCATAGATCGAGTTGCTGCCGTCGGCGCTGGTCCGATCTCCGCGAGTATTTTCGGGCGAATAGCCCGGCGTGAACAGATATTGCGCCTTCAGGTCGCCGCCGGCGACCGCATCGGACAGCGTCGAGCCGTCGTTCAGATGGTGATTGCCCATGCCGTCCGTATAGAACCTCTCGTCCACGTACTGAAGCCAGAAATTCATCGACTTGATGACGAGCGGATAAAGAACGTCGTTCTGCAGGTCGATCAGGCCGGTCTGCTTGATGCGGGAAACATCCGCCGCCGTCAGGTCCAGCACGTCTGCGATCGTCTTGCCCGTGGAGCGGCTCTTCTTTTCAAAATCGATGTCTTTGCCGACCGGCACCTGGCGATTGCCGTACGTCTGCCAGTATTCGAAGATCGGCAGGATGACCCAGTCGGTGATGCCGTTCACATAAACATGCGGATAGCCGTTGAGGAAGTGATAGCTGCCCGACTCTCCGGTGCCGTCTACGCGCGGCGGCGCCTTGATGGCGTTGTCCATGCCATAAATATTGTGAGCATCATCCTCCCAGTCCGCCACCATGCGGACGATGAAGTTGACATATCCCTGGCTCGCTCCCTCCATATTTCCGACGTTCATGCCGGACACTTGCAGGTTGTTGTTGGCGTCCAGCGTAAAATCGCCCGACCAGTCCGGCTTCCATGTTCCCGTCCATATCGCGCCAAGCCGCGTCGATTGATACCCGCTCGCGCAGATCAAGCCGAACCGGCCGTTGTTGTAGATCCGTTCCAGGAATGCCTTGTTGATGACATTTTTGTTGCTGTTCTGCTTTTGGATCAGAGCCGAGTTCGTCAAGGCGCGATCCGCTTTTTCTGCGGCCGTCTCGGCAAGATCGAGACGCACGGTGTTGAACATGCCCCCGTGAATTCCGGCATGCGGCTGCAGCAGCGCCTTGTAGCCGCTCAGCTCGGCCTTGCCGGAGTTCACGCTGTATTTGGCGAGCACGCCATTGATGTCTGCCAGCAGCTTGTCGTACAGCTTCGTCTTGACATCCGCCAAGCTTGGAGCGCCCTCGTCGATGCGGTCGACCTTGCTGACGAGCAGGAGGGTATTCGTGCCGGTGATCGTCAATGTCGGATCGTTCGCCACGACTGGCGCGGTCCCGGTGCGGAAATAATTGATCCTGCCGTCGGCAGCCGGCGTGAAGGTGCGCTTTTTCGCCTCGTACTTGATCGCGCCATCGGTGACGACTCGGGTAGCCGTGCCCCAGCCGCCTTCGGCGAACAGCCTTTTTTCCACGTTTTTGGTGCCTTTGCGGTTCAAGTTCGGAGATTTGCCCACCATGCCGATTCCTACGACTTTGCCTTGCTGCTCGGTCACGACGTAGTCGGTCGCGGGAAACTCTTCGTTGTTGCCTTGATTGCTCTGATTTTTCATCTCGAGAATATGGTCGATCGACAAGGTCAGGTTCAGGTTCCGCCCTTGCGGAGCCTCGATGTACGTCACGATGACCTCATCGCTCCTCGAGGCGAAGGACAGCCGATTCCACTGATTGCCTTGTTCGTCCTTCCACTGGACGCCGACTTCGCCGGTTTCAAAATTCGTGTACCGGTTGTAGTTCCCCGCGCTTGCGTTCGCGCTGGTATAGTCATTGTTCTTGATGCGATACTGGGCGGCCGGCTGATAGTCCCGAGGCCACGTCGTTCCCCAGTTCGCGCCGTACTGCTCCTGCGAGTACCTGTTGTATTCCTGCGTCCACGGAAAATCGCCGCTGCCGCCGCTCAGGACCGCCCCCGTCCTCTGCGCGTCAAGCACGGGCGACAGGACCGGAGTTTCATAAAAGTTTCCGTTGTCAGTCACGATTTTCGTATTGTTGAAGATGAACACATCTTCGCTCGGATCCGCGCTCTCGATGAAGCCGATCTCTCCGTTGGCGGTTACGGAGCCGTCTCTCCAATTGTTGTTGGCGCCGCTTTTCACGATCGGCTTGAACGTATCTTCATTGAATCCAAGAGCGTTTCCGAGCCCGAACTTCCAAGCGCTGGAACCGCCCGCTTCGTAGGAAAGGCTCATTGAATCAAAATTAGCCGCGTAGGTCCCGCCGCTTGCCCGGGCGTAGACGTACAAGTCATGTACGCCCGCAATCTCTTTGCTGAGCGCGACGGTTTGGTTCAAGGCGCCGTTCGGAGCGTTGCCGCTGCCGACTCGTTTGGACGCATCGATCGTAACATCGGAAAGCAGATAGCGCCGGCTTTGTTCCGCCGTTCCTTTGCTCGGCTGCCAGTCCTGAAAATACGTCTTGCTCGCCTTCTCCGGCAAGTCCACGTACAATTCAATGTTCGCGGCGCCCGCTTGCTCCCGGATGAAACGGATCGATTTTAGATCGGTGAAATCGATTCCGCTGTATTTCCAGACCGCTCCCCTCCCGTCCGCTCCCCCGACATAACCGAGAACGGTGTTTCCGTTCGGAGCAACGCCGTTCTGAATCACATAATAGCCGAATCCGTAATCCAGGTTCTCGCTCGGCATGTCCGCCGTCCCTTCAGCCGCCCTGACCGGAGCAGGAGCCGCCGGAAGCGCTCCTCCGATCATCGACAGGCTCAAAAGCAGCGCCATGACTGTTCTCTTCATCCTAATCCTCCATTCGAATTTAGCGTACAAGCCAGATTGTAAGCGCATTCAATAAGAGGGGGAAGGCAATATTCTCCAATAAAAGTCGATTATTCTCTTCTTGTCCGAGGCGGCGAAGAAGCACAAAAAAAGCTCTGGACTGTCGTTAGGACAGATCCGAGAGCTTTTTCGCGCTTGCCGTTTCAGCATCCGGCATGCCGCTTGCCGACGCCATGCGGACAGCGAGCGCTACGGCAGCGAGCTTTCGCGTGCTTCATCGATCGCTTTTTGAATATCATCCAGCGCCGTCTTCAACGGAGCGCCGGCCAAATAATGGTTGACTCCCTCCAGAATTTTGACCTGAAGCGATTCCGTCGAAATCGTATGCGGCCAGTACAGCGTAGCTTCCTTTTGAGTCACGGCAGCCGCGATCGAAGACGTCGATTCGTTCCAGCCCTGGGACGACGAGATCGTCGAGGGAATGGCGTTTGCTCCGCGGGCAAGCTTTTCCTGGCTGGCGCGTCCGTTCATGAACGCCACGAACAGCTTCGCTTCCTCGGGATGCTTCGTCTGCGAGTTGATGACCCGGTAGCTGCCTACATTGATGTTGGGAACGGTACGGGTGCTGCCCGGAATGACCATGAACCGGATATCCTGAGAAGGATCTCTCTCCTTGATCGTCAATAGGTCCCATGTCCCCGTAATCAACATGGCCGCGCTTCCGTTGCCGATCAAATCTTTCGCCTGCTCATGCTTGAGCGACGTCCAGTTTTTCGGAACGTAGCCGCGATCGATCAACAGCTTGTGCTTGCTGATCGCATCGACAAAGTAAGGATGGTCGATCTTGATCTGGCCGCTCTCCAGCTTTTTCGTCCACTCGGCATCCGCGCCATTGTTGGACATGATGGAGCCCCAGAAAAACTGGGCGTTGGACCATTCGCCGTCTGCCGCGATCGGGATGATCCCTTCTCGCTTCAGCGTTTCGCAAAGCTCCAGCAGCTCATCCCATGTTCGCGGCACTTGAAGCCCCAGACGGTCGAACATCGTTTGATTATAGATCAAGCCGTCGCTATGCATGACTTCCGGTACGCCATACACCTTGCCATCCACCTCGACGGGCTTCAGGGAAGAAGGATAAAAATCGTCGAGGAACGGAGAGCCGCTCAAATCGAGATATACGTCCGGACGCAGCTTGCGGAACTCCTCGAACAAGCTCGGGGACCAGGTGTCGAACACATCCAGCGGCTCGCCTCCGAGCAGCCTGATCTTGATCCCGGCGGTATAGTTGTTGCTTTGAATGAAGTTGGCTTCGATCTTGATGTTCGGGTAGCGTTTCTCGAAATCCGCGATCGCCTCGTAATAAACCTTGCCGGCTTGAGCCGCATCCAGCAAAAAGCTGGAATAATGCAGGACGACCGGTTCCGGCGCCGGCTTCCCGTCCTCGGAGGAGCGGGGAATGCCGAACCGGCCAGCCAAGCCGCAGCCTGCGCAGCTGACGATCAGAGCGCAGAAGACAGCCAGCAGCGCCCATGCTGCGCGCTGGCCTCGCTTCATGCCGGGCATTCCCTTCCCTCCCTTTTATCCTTCCCGAGCTTGATTTTCCTCATCATGACATGACGGCTTTCGCTCGTCAATGACTCAGAGCTTGCCGCCGGACGTCGCGATGCCTTCGATGAACTGCTTTTGGAACAGCATGAACAGCGCGAGCATCGGCCAAATCGCCAGCACAGACGCGGCCATCAGCTCCGGATAGTGGACCGCGAACGCGCTCTGGATTTTGGCCAGCGCGGAAGAGAGCGTCGCCGCGCTGGAATCGGTGTTCACGATGAGCGGCCACATCAAGTCCTTGAACGAGAACAGCGCGGTGAAGATGGAAAGAGCGGCCAATCCGGAGCGGACCAGCGGAAGCATGACATAAAGGAACGTCTGTCCGATATTGCAGCCGTCGAGCTTCGCCGCTTCCTCCAGCTCCTTTGGCAGTCCCATGAAAAACTGCCGCAGCAAAAAGGTGCCGAAAGCGCTGACCAAGCCCGGGAACAGCAAGGCAAGTATAGTATTGCGCAATCCGAGCTGATCCACCATTAAATATTGCGGAATGATGAAAATTTGGGTCGGAACCATCATTTGGAACAGCACCAGGCTGAAAAAGAAGCTTCGTCCCGGGAATTTAAGCCTGGCGAAAGCATACGCCGCCATCGCGCTGAACGTCACGCCGCATAAAACGCGCAGCGCCATCATCGCAAACGTATTCCAGTACAGGCGGAGGAAGTCGGTCTGCCGCCACACCTCCGAATAGTTTTCCCACATCACCCGGCTGGGGAAGAAATAGAACGGATTCATCGAGGTCGATTCCGTCACGGTCTTGAGCGAGGTCAGCACCATCCAAAGGAAGGGCAGAACCATGATGGCCGCTCCCAGCAGCAAGACCGCATGGACGAACAGCGTGGATACTCGATTTTTTTTGCATCATGCCGCACCTCCTATTGATAATGGACCCACCGCTTCTGCGCTTTCATCTGGAAGAAGGTGATGATCATGATCAGCGCCAGCAGCAGCATGACGATCGCGGATCCATACCCTCTGTCCATGTACTTGAAGGAGCTGTTGTAGAACAGATAGACGAGCGAGACGGTATGGTCGTACGCCGGATTCGTCACGTCGATCATCATGAAGATGACATCGAATACTTGCATGGCCTGAATGACCGACGTTACGACGACAAAAAACAGCGTCGGCGTCACGAGCGGCAGCGTAATGACGAAAAATTGCCTGATTCTGCCCGCCCCGTCGATATCGGAAGCCTCATAGTAGTCCTTCGGTATTTCCTGCAGGCCAGCAAGCAAAAGCACCATATTGTAGCCGACGACGCTCCAGATCCCGATGACGGCAATCGAGACGAGTGCAAGACGGGGATTGGAAATCCAGTCGACGGGCGGCAAGCCAAATTTGGACAGCACATAGTTGAATAATCCGAATTGCTGATTGTACATCCATCTCCATACCATCGTTACGGCGGCAGGCGCCGCGATCATCGGGATGAAATAAATGGTCCGATAGGCGGATCGGCCTGCGATTTTCTGATTCAGCAGCACGGCGATGAGCATCGCGAGGGCGATGCTGACCGGCACGACGATTGCGGCATAAAGCAGCGTGTTGGCGACAGCATGCCAGACCTGCGCATCCTGGACCAGCTTGCGGTAGTTGTCCAGACCGACATAAATATTGTTTCTCCCGAAGTCTCCGCTCTTGAAAAAGCTCAAGTAGGCCGACTGGGCCATCGGAATCAAGTTCAGAACGATAAGTCCGACGATGGTCGGAGCGATGAAAAACCAGCCCCAGGCCCATTCCTTCCATGCTTTCTTTCCGGATGTTCTCTTTACGGTTTGGCTCTGCATCCGATTTCCTCCTATCAAAATGCGGCAACCGCTCGGTTGCCGCATTCCTCATTTACCGTTCCGCCAACCCGTGGCGCTTACTTCTCCTGGGATAGGCTTTCATTCATGATCTTGGCGGCGTTTTTAGCTGCCTCCTCCACCGTCGCTTGACCGAGGAAAGCCGGCTTGAGCGCTTCGTACGCCTTGTCTTCCCAGACAAGAGTCGTATTGGAGTAAGGACGGACGACGCCGTATTGAACCATGTCGACAAACACTTGAGAATGGAACGTCGACGAGGATTCGACCCACTTCTGTGCCGTTCCTTTGTAAGCCGGGATCGCCAGGCCAAGCTCCGCCTGCATCTCCTGGCCTTCCTTCGAGCTCAGGAACTCCACGAATTTCCAGGCCTCTTCCGGATGCTTCGTTTTCGCATCGATCGCATGGCCCAGGCCGTTGTAGATGGAGGCTTGCTTTTCTTTTTTCGGCAGTACGGCGACGTCGAAGTTTTTCGCCATGTACTCGTTCTCGGCAAAGCTGCTCAAGTTCCAGGAGCCGAAAATGCCCATCGCGACTTTTCCGTTTTTGATCAGTTCCGGACGCTCCGCGTCGACGACGGTCATCGGAGACAGCCCTTCGCGAGTGAAGCTGATGTAATAGTCCAGCGCCTCGATCGTTTTCGGATCGTCATAACCGGATTTCTTGTCGTCGGTGATGATCGTGCCGCCGTTTTGATACACGAAGTTGTAGTACCCTTCCTGGTTGTGCATCGGAGCGAGCAGGCCGTACACGCCGTCTTTCGTCAGCGTCTTCGCGGCGCTTTTCAGATCGTCCCACGTCCAGCTCTCGTCGGGATAGCTCAGGTTCGCCTTGTCGAACAGCGTTTTATTGTACCAAAGTCCGATCGTATCGAAGTCCCTCGGAACGGCATATTGCTTGCCGTCAAAGTTGTAGATCTGATTGAGCCCCTCGGGGTAGTTCTCCAGTTTGACTTCCGTGCTTTTGGCGATCTGATCGTTCAGATCGAGCAGCATGCCGTTGGAGGCATAGCGATAAATCTCGTTGGAGTGCATCCAGAACACATCCGGCAGCGATCCGCCGGTCGCTCCGGCTTCCAGCATCGTCCAGTAATCGGACCAGCCGGCCACTTCGATCTTGATCTTGATGTTCGGGTTTTTCGCCTCGAATGCGTCGGCAATCTTGCGCGCGCCTTTCTCCTGATTGGAATCCCATAACGCGTATCTCAGCGTTACGTTTCCGCCGCTTCCGCTGCCTGTCGAAGCGTTCTCCGCCTTGGAAGGCTCCGAACCGGCATTGCCTGCAGCGCCATTGCCGCCATTGCCGCCATTTCCGCATGCAGCCAACATCGTCGCGGTCAGGCCGATGGATACTAAAGTCGTCCAGCGTTTGTGCGTCACTCGAGTTCCCCCTCTAATCGTGCTCAAGTTTCCCTTGCCTTTGCTCTCTTATCGTAAACAATGGCGCTTCAAGCCGGAATGGCGGTTTTTTACGCTCTATTCACCTTTTTTGACCAGACAAAAGACGACAAAAAAAGCGCTCCGCCGGAAGGAGCACTTTTTTTACTTTTCCTCTTTATTTTTTGCTTTCGCCGGCAGATCCGCGGAATTCCTCCGGCGTCATGCCGCAATGCTTCTTGAACAGCTTGCTGAAATAAGCGGTATTGGGATAGCCGACCCTTTCCGCCACCTCGTACACCTTCAGCCGGTTTTCCCGCAGCATTGCTTTTGCCTTTTCCATGCGCAGCCGAGTCAAATAGCCGACGAAGTTCACTCCCGTCTCGCGTTTGAAGATGCGGCTCAAATAAGAGGCGTTCACATTGATCTTCTCCGCCACGAATTGAAGCGAAATATCCTCCGTATACAGCTGCCGCATCATTTCGCATGCCTGCTCCGCATAACTGCGAGGAAGCTCTTTGTCGGTCAAAAGGGAGCGGCATGAGTTCAAATAGTCCACGACCGTGCGGTGGAGGCCCTCCAGCCGTTCTTCGCGCAGCAGCTTTTCGTATACGTTCAGTCCGTCCTCGTCGGAATCGGGAAGCACCGGGAAGCAGGAGGAGATCAAGCCGAGCACCCGGATATAAGCCGAGCGGGCCGCTTGCTTCGTGTAGCCGCCTTCCCGCAGCTGCTCCTTCAGCTCCTCCAAAAACGCCAGCGCCGTCTCGCTGCCAAGCTCCGCGTCCTGGCGGAACGATCGCAAGGCCGCGCCTTTCCACACGAAGCGCTGGATGCAGCGCTCCTTTTTCCGTGGCCGGTCATAATAGACCAGTCCGTTTCCGGAGCTGAAAAACAGGTCGTCCAGCGCTTCGTCCGCTTCCTGAAACGCTTTCCGAGTGCCTTTGTAGCCGTCGGCCTTGCTCGCCCCGATCGACATCGTCAAATTGAGAAAGTCGTTCATCGCCTCCTGAATCTTGTCGACGAGCTTCTCGAATTCCTGCGGCGGCCCGTCATCGAGCCATTCCATCAGCAGGACGTATTCAGCCGAATTCATGACGATGATTTCCTTCTGCCGCTGCCGTGGTATGATCTCCTCCAGGATGTTCAGGATGGCATATCGCAGCAGCTTCTCGTCCTGCTCGACATATTTGCGGCGCAAATATTCGAAGCGGTCGATCCTGAACTTCGCCAGCAGCATCGGTCCGTCCTGGACGCGGATGCGCAGCGATTCCCGGTTCGCCGCAATGTCGCGCTCTCCTTTGTAGCCGCTGATCACTTCCTTGAAGAGCGTCTCCTTCAAGTATTCGATGCTTTCCTTGACCGATCCGGGCGGCATGCCGTCCATCTCTTTGCGCGTCGTTTTCGCCGCTCTTTTTTTCACGACATCGAGCACCCGCAGCAGCTGCGAGGACTTCATGTCGCTCTTGATCAAATAATCGGCGGCTCCGAGCCGGATCGCCTCCTGCGCATAGTGGAATTCATCCAGGCAGCTTAAAATGACATACTGGCAGTCCGGACGGTCCCGCTGCACTTCGCGGATCAGCTCGAGTCCGTCCATGACCGGCATTTTGATGTCGGTCACGATCAGGTCGGGAGCCGCCGCCTCGGCCAGCTCCAGCGCCTCCTTGCCGTTCGCCGCCTCGCCCGTGATGCGAAAGCCCTCTTCCTCCCAATTGATCAGCGATTTGAGGCCGATGCGCATCAAAAGCTCGTCATCCACGATGAGAACGTTCAGCATGACCGTTTTCCCCCTTCTTTAGGTCGATACGGGAAGATCAAGGTAAGCTCGGCCCCTTCCCCCTCGGCGCTTCGGAAGGACACGCCGTACGGCTCGCCGAAAACCCTCCGGATGCGCTGATGCACGTTGCAGATTCCGATCCCGCCCTCCGCATCGCTGCCGGCCAGCCGTTCTCGAAGACGGCTGGCCGCTTCGCCGCTCATCCCCGCTCCGTTGTCGCGCACCGTAATCCACAGCTGCTCTTCTCCGATGCCCCTTACTTCCAGCGTCAGCACGCCGTCCTTCTGATTGGCGATTCCATGGAAGATGGCGTTCTCAACGAGCGGCTGTATGCTGAGCTTGGGAATTTCCTGATCCAGCAGCGAGTCGTCCTCGACCTCCACATGAACTTCGATCCGGTTGAAATAGCGGACCTTTTGGATGACGAGATAATGACGGATATGCTCCAGCTCTTCGCGGACGGGCACGAGTCCCTTGTCCGCTCTTGCGGTATACCGAAGCATGGAGATGAGCGCCTCCGTCATTTCCACGATTTTGTCCGAGCGCTGCATCGAGGCGATCCATTTGACCGAATTCAGCGTGTTGTACAAGAAATGCGGATTTATTTGCGCCTGCAAAGCCCGGATTTCCGCCTCCACCTTTTGCTCCTGCTCCTCGTAGATGCGCTCGACAAGCTGCTTCAGTTCTGCCGACATCTGTTCGAACCGGATCGCCATCAGCCCGATCTCGTCATTCGACTGAACGGGGTGCAGGCTGTCGAACTTGCCGTGCTCTACGAGCGCCATGTTCCTCATCAGCTGCTTGATCGGCCGCGTGATGAGGCTGGAGATATAAAACGTGCTCACCAGCGCGAACAGCAGCAGCACGGTGATGATCATCCACAAATTGCGCTTCAGAATCCCGTCCTCGATCGTCAGATCGTCCATAGGCATCGAGAGATAGGTCTTCCATCGGTGGGATTCGAAGCCCGCCTGGATGAGCATGTACTCGCTGCCCTTGACGCGGACGATCTGGCGGTCGAGCCCGCCGTCGACATGGCCGCCCATCGGGAAGATCGACTCGAACGGCTGGCCGATCGTGCCATAGTCGTCCCTGAACATGATCCGGTCCTGCCCATCGACGATGGTCATGACGGACTGGCTGCCGACATTCATGCGCTTGTTGAGCTCATGGATGAATTCGATGTCGACGCTGATCACCATCACGCCGAGCAGCTTGCCGTTCTCCATGTCCAATATTTTCCGCAAATTGTAAATGGACCAGTTGCCTTCTCCTTTGACCTGCCGGTCCTTTTGCGTCGGCAAATCCCGCGTAATGTCGTCCGATTCCAAAAAATCGTTGAACCACGCTTCCTGGCGCGGCTCGTACGCGTAGTCGATCGGCTTGTTCGGGCTGATATAGAGATCGTTTCCAGGATTCATGTTATAGACATAGATGGAAATTTTTCGGTCTTTCATCGTGATGTAGTTCATCAATAATTGCGTAGCTTGCATTTCATTGGCGATGGATTGGTTGCGCAAATAATTTTGAACCGGATAATTATCCTGCGATACAGCCGAAATATAGCTGTTGATGCCATAGCTTGAAATAAGGGAAATCTGCCGGATATTTCGCAAATATTCCTCGATCCGGATATTGGACTGCCTGGCCACGTCCGCAAGCAGGATGCTGTACTTGCTCTCCAGCATCTGGCGCGAAGAAAAATAGGCATTGACGACCATCACGGACAGCGGGATGAGGACCGACAGCAAGAAAAAAACCATGATCTTGTTTTTCAGGCTGATGAAGCGGTATTTGCGACGCATCGCATCGTCCTCCGGTCTGAACGGGATAGAACCAATGTCCTCATGATAATCATAGAAGCATCGCCTTGTCACGTCATGACGGTCTGCTATACTGGTAGCAGCACGGCACTTCACCTGAAAAGAGGTTGCTTCCATGGCTAGCTTCACCTTGCAGAGACAGCCGGACGGGGTTGCGGATCCGGAGCTGAACTTGCTGTTCTGGGGCAGGGAGCAATGCTGTCCCGGCCATACCTACGGTCCCGGCATGCGCGATTTTTATAAAATCCATTTCATTCAGAGCGGGTCCGGCACGTTGACCGCCGCGGGCGAGACCCATCGCATCGGCGCCGGCCAGGCGTTCCTCACTTATCCGCATATGCGGGTCACCTATTCGGCCAGCGAGGAGACGCCGTGGCTCTATTCCTGGATCGCCTTCAAAGGCAGCCGGGCCGAAGAGCTGCTCGCCCGGACGGCATTGTCGGCAGCCAGCCCGATCTTTCCGCTGGACGACAAGCTGATGCCGACGCTGGATCAGACGATGAGCCGCGACGCCCTGGCTTCGGACGCCGCCGATCTGCTGCTGCTCGGACGGCTGTACGAATTTCTGGCCGCGCTGATCGCGATCGTGCCGCGCCACGAGGCCGGCCACGACGGCCGCTCGCGTCCCAACCCTCATGTCGCCGACTGCCTCC
This sequence comes from Paenibacillus sp. FSL W8-1187, assembly GCF_037965485.1. Lineage (NCBI taxonomy): Bacteria > Bacillati > Bacillota > Bacilli > Caryophanales > Paenibacillaceae > Paenibacillus > Paenibacillus sp. FSL W8-1187. Next base: position 2,243,644 of record NZ_CP150181.1, on the reverse strand, counting down.
GCTATCTGCACGCTCATTACGACGAGGACATCTCGGTCGAAAGCATGGCGCGGGAATTCCAGCTCGACCGCAAATATCTGTCGTCCCTATTCAAGCGGGAGACCGGCATGCCTCCGCGTCAATACTTGCTGGATTACCGGATGTCGCGCGCGGCCGATCTGCTCGATCGGACCGACTGCACGGTCAGCGAGATCGCGTTTTCGGTCGGCTATCGCGATCCGCTGCTGTTTTCCCGCATGTTCAAGCGGGTCCGAGGCTGCTCGCCTCGAAGCTATCGCGATCGCAGAATCTGACATCATGACATGTTTTCCTTCCTTGCTGACATGTATTCCACGCCGCTCCTTCCGCTACAATGGAGAAGTCAACTCGGCAAGGCAAGCCCTTTCAGGCTGCCGGGCCACATGGGAGGAATGATGATTTTGTACAAAGCTTCCGAATCACGATACGACACGATGAAGTATAACCGAAGCGGCCGCAGCGGCTTGCTGCTTCCGGCCATCTCGCTTGGTCTTTGGCACAACTTTGGCGGCATCCATACGGTCGAGAACGGCAGAAGCATGCTGACCCGCGCCTTCGATCTCGGCATCACGCACTTCGATCTCGCCAACAACTACGGTCCCCCTCCAGGCTCGGCCGAGGAAATGTTCGGACAGATCCTGAACAAGGACTTGCTTCCATACCGGGATGAGATCATCATTTCCACCAAAGCCGGCTATGGCATGTATCCCGGCCCTTACGGCGATTGGGGCTCCCGCAAATATCTCGTCGCGAGCCTGGACCAGAGCCTGAAGCGCATGGGCCTCGACTATGTCGATATTTTCTATCACCACCGTCCAGACCCGAACACACCGCTGGAAGAGACGATGAGCGCTCTCGACGCGATCGTCCGCCAAGGCAAGGCGCTCTATGTCGCCATCTCCAACTACGGTCCGGAAGAAGCACGCAAAGCGTCCCAGATCCTGCGCGAGCTCGGCACGCCATGCCTCATTCATCAGCCGAGCTACTCCATGTTCAACCGTTGGATCGAAGACGGACTTCAGGACGTGCTGGATGAAGAAGGCATCGGATCGATCGTCTTCTCCCCGCTGCACGGCGGCATCCTGACCGACCGCTATCTGAATGGCGTCGCGGCGGATTCCCGCGCTGGCGGTCCAAGCGTCTTCCTGAACGAGAACGACATCACCGAAGAACGGATCGCTAAGGTCCGTCGCCTGAACGAGATCGCCGCGGGCCGCGGCCAAAAAATGTCGCAGCTCGCCCTGAACTGGGTGCTGCGCGGCGGCCGAGTCACTTCGGCTCTGATCGGCGCCAGCAAAGTGTCGCAGATCGAGGATGCGGTCGACTCGCTCCGCTTCCCGGAGCTGACCGAGTCGGAAATCGCCGCGATCGAAGCCATTCTGAAGGGCTGATCGGATCCAGGACGCCTCGCGGCATGGTCCTTGATGCTTGGCTGACGCCAGGGATGAGGCTCATGCCGGTCCAATCGAAAGGGCGGCTACTCATTAATTGAGTAGCCGCCCTTGTTTCATACCATGAGCAATCTTCGATGCAGACAGTCAAATGAGTTATTGACCCAACGGACGTATGAACGATCCGAGATAGCTGGCTCTGTAAGGACTACAGCCTTTTGTATATGACGCCGAGCTTGTCTATATTGTCGGCAGCGCGTCCGAAGAAGCCCGCAATACTGCTGCCGGCCGGGGCGGTAAAGGTAGTGGCGGTGCCGCTCTTCGTGCCCGAAGCAATCTTGCGTCCCTTGCTTGTCGTAAGCTCCAGATAGAAAATGCGAACGCTGTTGTTGTACGTATTCGTGTACACGAGCGCGCTGGCGATCGTTTCCCCGCTGTCCAGCGTAAGGGTGCTTGTTGTCCCGCCGGACCCGCCAATGCTGATCGTCGTTCCGTTCACATAAGTCATGGCGATGGAATCCAGACGGCTCGCTCCCCTTAGCGTGACAGAGAGCGGAGCGCTTGTCGCCGGAGCGTTGCTGTGGAGGAAGTTGAAGCCATTGCCGCCGCTTCCGCCCGCAAGATCACTGTAAGATACGGCAGCGCTGGTCGAGTACGTAAAGTTCGCGGCTATCCCGTAATGATCGGACAGTTGCGCGCCGTTCTCATCGGTAAAGTAAGTATCCTCGACCTGGTAGCTGTTCGCTTCGAGGGATAGGGCAGCGCCGCTGCGATAGAAAATCTTGTCGACGACTTCGTTGTCGGCGCTTGTCGATCCAGGGACGCCCAGCAAGGCGTCTGCGCCCATGGTCGGATAGCTGCCGCCGCGAACTTTCTCGATCCAGGCATCCTTCATCCCTAGCCGATCGACGAACAACGACTTCAAATTATCTTCGGATCGCGTATATCGGGTGTTGGTATCGCCGAATACAAGCACGGCATGACCTTGCGAATGCGCCTCGATATAGGTGGCGAGCTGGCTCAGGTTATCCCGTCTCGCTTCATTGGACAACGTGTCCGTATTGGCGTCGGCATGGAGATTGTAAACGTCAATGTAGACCCCTGCGGACATTTGGATTTGGCTGTAGGTGAAGCCCTTCGGTGTCAGCTCGTCCGATCCGTTGTCAAACAGTCCATAGCGTTTGTTCCAGGTCACTCGCTTCAAATCGTTGAGCGGGTAGTTCGACAGCGTGTTCAGGCCGCTGCCGATGCCGGCGCCGCCGGATGTCGGGGTGCGGTGGGGATGATTGTCGTTCGCATACAAGGAAGCGTGGTAATTAAAGTCCTCCTGCACGTTGACCAGATCATAAGGCCCCAGCTTGGCTCCGATCAACGGCGTAAATTTTTGCGGATCTGAGCTGCTGGACAGAAGCGCGGGCAATCCTCCGATATTGTAGGACAGCACCGTGAAGCTTCCTGTTGCCGCGCTTGCCTTCTGAACATAGCCGGTCATCCCTAATGGAGCCGCGCTTGCCAACGCCAGCGTTAATGCCAACACCTTGCGCCACTTCGGCATTTCAATTCATCACCCTTCAACATTTGATCGTGTGTTGCCTCCCACAGTCTAACACCCGATTTTGGCGAGCTTCCATATGACAAATCCCGTATTGTAGCAGAACCGTACGATTCTGCGGCAGGGCTCATCCAGAACCGGCTTCGCGCCTATATGAACATGAACAACGTTTATGGAAAAATCGCAGAGTCGTATAGGATGTGGCGCCGGAGACCGGGCTTTACGAGGGTTGATGCTCGTCGCGCCATTCATTCGCTTCCCGGACCACCTGCAATCCTCCCATTTCCATAAATTCCTGGACGAACGCATCGAAGAACTCCAGGGGCTGATCGCCCGTAATGATGGAGATATAGGCCTTGTTCTTCCATTTGATGAGGTCGGAGCCGTAACGGGCCAGAGATGGAGTCGCGACCTCCAGCGCATTGTAGAGTCCGTCCTTGTCCAGGCCCAGGGAGAGCGCCCATTGCTCTCTGCGGCCGGCCGGCATGATCGGAACAGTCATGCCCAGATTGGCGCCGATCAGGTTCTGATAGCTGAACAGCTTATCGTACGGCGGGAGCAGAATGACGTCCTCCTTGGATGGACTTGTCCATCGCCAGTGCGTCCCTTCGATTCCGTATTTCAACGTGGCCGCCTCGTCGGGATCGGGGTTGGCGCTGACATCGTCGAGAATCCGCAAAATCATCTCCAGCTTCCCAGGCTCTCGGACTGCGTCGGCGCCGATCGCCATGAAGCTCATGAGCATGTCATAGGCTTGGGAGCCGCGCTTGCCTTCCGGGCCTTGGACAGGCCTGCCAAACGAAATCCGGGCTTCCGGATAAGCCGCGGACAGCTCCTTCGCGTTGAAGGCGGCGGCGGCGGGAGACAGCTGTCCGTTCAAATTCCAGGCCAAATAGTCGCCTTCCTGGACCCAATGATAATAGTTGCCCATCGAGGTCATGCCGATCGTTCCATTGATGAAGGAATGGGAGAGATGCTTGTAGCCTCCCTTGTTCTCGCCCGTTATGAATTCAGGATCGATGACGCCGTCCCGATACCACTTCCTGAGAAGCCGCAGCGCCTCCTTCATCTCCGGCTGCAGGGCGCCGACGGCCAACTCCCCATCCTTCTCTCCGAAATAAAGCTGGTCGGCGAAGACGACCTGCCCGAAGGCGCCGAAAACGACGTTCATCCCTTCTCGGGACAAGCCGTACGTATCCTTCTTGCCGTTGCCGTCCGGATCGTCATGTGCGAACGCGTACATGACCTTCTCGAACTCGGCCAGCGTGTCGGGAACTTCAAGCCCGAGCTTGTCGAGCCAATCCTGCCGATAAACGACAGGGATACGGTAGACGTTCGTAGGATTGATGACCGGAATGCCGTAATAGCGGCCGTCGATGACGCCGTAATCCTGATAATGAGGCGCGTTCTCTCGAATGGCCTTCATGAGGTTCGGAGCGTACTTCTCCAGAGCCTCCTTCGGGATCTCGGCCAGCACGCCTTGCCGCTCATACTTGAGCAGATCCTGCGGCTGCCGGATCCGGAACAGGTCGGGGATGTCTCCCTGCGCCAGCTTCAGATCCAACAGCGCTTCGTAGTTATTGTTCTCGAGATTCCACAGGTCCAGATCGACGTTGAACTTCCTTTCCACGTAGCGGACCATCTCGGCCTCTTCGGGCACGGGCAGGTTCTGATGCATCGTCCAGGAGATTTCGTACTTCGGCTCGGTCGCGGCCTCGGCGGGGGGCAGGGACTGAGGCGAGGCGAGCATCGTCGAGGCTCCCTCGCATCCACCGAGCAATCCCGCTGACAAGATTGCGAAAAGGATGGCCGCGATGCGACGCGGCTGCTGTTTGGCCATGATTCCCCTCCGTTGCCGCTAGGCATGTCTTGCGATGCTGCGCCTGTAATTTCCCGGCGTGCAGCCGTGAATTTCCTTGAATTTCTTGATGAAGTAAGCCGCCGTTCCGTATCCGACCGTGCTCGCGATCTGCTCGACCGTCAGCTTGTTGGCCTCGATCAGCGCTTTGGCCCTCTCCATCCGCTGGCCCGTGACGTATTCGGTATAGGTTACGCCAACCTCCTCCTTGAACAGTTTGCTGAGGTATTTGGGACTCAAGAAAACTTGTCCGGCTACCGCGTCCAAGGACAAGTCCTCCGATAAGTGATCCTGGATGTACCGCTTGACAGCCTCCACGCTGGAGACCGCCCTCTCGCTGTTCCGACTTTCCATGTGCGCGATGAACTCGGCCGCCGAATTCGTCAACCAGTCCTGATAAGCCAGAATATGGGGCAGCCCGGCAAACTCGCCGTAGAGATCCGGATTGCCGGGATCGGGATGCTTGTAGCGGACGCTCTTCATGTAGTCGGAATAGACGAACACGGTATTCGCCAGAATATAGCGGCAATAATCCGCCGCATAGGCCCCTTCCCGCATGACCGTCGCCAATTGCTCGACGGCGTCGGCAAGGCCGTCCGCCTGGCGGGCATGCAGCTTGTCCCTGAATGTCGCCAGGATAGCCTGCGGAATTTCTTCCGTGCTTTGCTCTCGGTCCAGCAGCTCCGGATCGTTCAAAATGGACGTCTCCGGAAAGAAGTAGGCGTATTTCATCCGAATCCGGGCTTCGTCGAAGCTCCGGTGAACGTCGATCAGCTCCTCCACCCAACAGCCCCAGGAGATTTGGAAGTCGAGCTGGAATCGCTCCCTGCCTTCGGCCACGACGAACCGGGAAATCCGCTCCCGCAGCTCGCCGCTCTCCCGATCGGCGCCCATGAGGACGACCACCCTCTTATCGGGGAGCGCCTCGGCCCGAATGAAGCCATCCGGCAGCGCGGCCGCCTCCAATTGGCCGATCATTCGATAGGCCGCGTACTGAAGGCTGCGGGAATTCAGCCCGGCAAACGCTCCTCTCGAATCGAGAAGCAGGCAGCAGTAGCGGCCATACTCGCGGTCCAGGCCAAGAAAATCGAGGTCCTCGGCCAATTCCTCCTGACTGTAGCTGTTGCGCAGCAGGCCAAGGATGACATTGTGCCGGATGACCGAGCTGTTCGCTTCCAGCGTTTCCTCGAGGCTGGCGACTTTGGCGTTCAGCTTGACGAAGGCCGTATCGATCAGCCGGTACTCGTTGGCGACGCTTGCGGAGGCGGGGTCCAGCAGGCCCTTGATCTTGGCCGTCAGACGTTTGATCGGACCCGTATTCGCCCGCGCCAGCACTCCGGACATGACGATGCCGATCAGGAGCGCGAACAAGCAAAGGCCTAAAATAAGCTTCTGAATAAAAATCGACTTCTGGTAGAACGCGCTCGAAGGCATGATGCTGTACAGCTTCCATCCGGTCGATGGAAGCGTCAGGTAGGTCGCCACTTGGGAGGACCATTCTACCGTCCCCCCTGCGTCGCCCGCTCCCGGCTCCAGCGCGCCCGCTCCTGCCTCCGCCCTCTGGCCCAGCTTGCCCTTGTCGGAGCCGGATATTGCATTGCCCGAGCTGTCCACGATAAAAGTGCCTTCGTACCGGGAAGGCATCCTATTGCGGATGATTCCGCTGATCGCGCTCTCCTTTACGTCCACCGCGACGATCACCTCGCTGTCCGCTCCCGACGACCGGAACGGGTATCCGTGAGCGTAGGTGATGAGCGCCTGGCTCTTTCCGCCCTTCAGATTGGAATAGATGTCCTCGGGAACCAGGCGGGCTTGCGTCCACAGGCTGCTCTCCTTGCTGCTCCGCATTCCTTCGATCCAATCCGTCAAAAAAGGCGTTTCCCGCTCCCGGTCGGCGTAGAATTTCAGTCCGTAGGCAGAGGAGAGCATGATGTTCGGCTTGGGATAATAGAGATGCACCGCCTGAACGAAATCGGAGTTTCGGATGACTGCCGAACGCAGCAGCTCCTGCAGATCGAGCACCTCGGCATGATCGCCCTTAAAGGAGGGATCGGCGAGCAGCCTCACGTCTGCCGTCTTATTGAGGGAGATGTCCAGATAGATCTGCTGAGCCCGTCGAAGCACCGAGCTCTCGATCGTCTGGGCCGTATTCTCCAGCGCAATCCGGCTTCGGTCGCGCAGCTCCTCCTTATACTTGCCGGTAAAGTACATATAGAAGCTCGAACAAAGCAGAAGCACGATGACAAGGACGATAAATAGGTACGATAGGATCAGGTTAGCGAATACCGTGTTCCATTTTCTCAAGTCGTCCCCTCCTTCCGCTGCCGATCCTGCCTCAGCTTTCTCATTCAAAATACCGCATCTTTATTAAGGCAATGTCAAATCACGCCCGGTTCCTCCCAAAGCGACAGAAAGCGGAAATTGTCCTATTGCCGCCCGCCGCGCCCCGGTGCTACATTGAGTCCGGTTCCGATCCCCCGAGGGTCGAGATTAATCATGATAGGAGTAGACTCATTGTGAAGACAAAGGCAAAACCAAAGAACCGGCTCGTATCGGCCATGATGGGCGCGCTGCTGCTTTCGAATTTCGCAGGCGGAACGATCGCGCTCGCGGCTTCCGACGATCCATCCGCAGCTCTGCCCGCTGCTCTGCCCCCCGCTCCGGCATGGGGATACTTCGTCGACGGCTACAAGAACAACACGACCGCCAACATGACATTGGAATCCAACCCGGTGCTGGGCACGCTGTCCAGGTTTCTGGATCTGTGGACGCCGGGGACGTCCTGGAACAACGGCACGAAGCTCAACGCCGGCGTTCTCGACGCCAACATTCAATATGTTGCCGACATCGCGGCCAGCCGCACGGATGCAGAGGAAGCAGCGGCATATTACGATGACCGGCGCAACCAAACCTACGGCGCCATCGACGGCCTCGGCTCGCTGGCTGACGTCTACCGTCAGAACACGAACACGTTCACCACGATCACGAGCATTCCGGAAGACGCTGCATCGGTGAAGTACAACGACGGCAACGGCGCGAACAAGGGGGGCGACTCCGATTCCGAGCTCGGCAAGATGGTCGATCTCATCGGAACGGTGAGAGGCAACTACGCCTCGACTACCCCGGCCAAAAATAACTTCGCTTACATGCGTCCCTACCGCTGGCTGGACGACACGTCCATCATCGTGCCGACGCTTGTTCCTGCGATCAGCTCAACGCCGGCTACGGACGGCGGCTTCCCGAGCGGCCACACGAACGCATCGTACCTCGCCGCGCTGTCGCTCGCTTATGCCGTGCCGGAGCGGTTCCAGGAGCTGCTGACCCGCGCTTCCGAGATGGGCAACAATCGCATCGTCGCCGGCATGCACTCTCCGCTCGACGTCATGGGCGGGCGCGTCACGGCAACAGCTCTGGCGGCCGCTGCCTTGGCCGATCCGGACAACGCTGCGCTGAAGCAGGCCGCGTACGATCAAGCTCACGCTATCCTGCTGAAGGAGAACGGCACAGCTGAAGACCGCTTCAGCGATTACGCCAAAAATAAGGCGCAGTTCACCCAGCGGCTCACCTACGGCTTCACGCCGATCGCTTCCACTACGGAGGCCATGGTCGTTCCGAAGGGCGCCGAGGTTCTGCTGGAGACCCGCCTGCCTTACTTGAGCGGCGACCAGCGCCGTGCCGTTCTCGCGACGACAGGCCTCTCCTCCGGCTACCCGCTGCTGGACGATCCGGAAGGCTGGGGACGGCTCAACCTGTTCGCTGCGGCGGACGGCTATGGCGCCTTTAGCGGCGACGTTACGGTCGAGATGAATGCAAGCCAGGGCGGATTCCATGCCTCCGACAGCTGGAGGAACAATATCTCCGGACCCGGAAAGCTGACGAAGGAAGGCACGGGCACCCTGAAGCTCAGCGGTAGCAACACCTATTCCGGCGGCACCGAACTGAATGCCGGCACGCTGGAAGGCGCCTCGGAGACGGCCTTCGGCAGCGGCGCGGTTGCGAACAACGGCGGCACGCTCGCAGAGAGCGCAACGGGAAGAGTAGCGATCGGAGGCGACTTCGCTCAAGCTTCCAAAGGCACGTTGGAGCTGAACGTAGCGAGCTTCGGCGACATGCTCGATGTCGACGGCGCGATCGACGCGGACGGCAAGCTCGTCGTGAGCTTCGCGAAAGACTACGTGCCGGAAGCAGGCTCTCTTACTCTGATCCGCCATGGCAAGGACAAGCGCATCGGGCAGTTTTCCTCCGTGGAGATCAACGGATTGCCAAGCGGCTATACGGCCCAGCTTGATTACCAGTCCGACCGGATCGCGCTGTCCATCGACAATGGCACGACGCCTGGCACCACGCCTGGCACCACGCCTGGCACCACGCCTGGCACGACTGCGCCGGATACGGGAACAACTGATCCTTCCGCCGGGACGGACGATACGGATTCTGGCGGCAGCAGCGCTCCGGAACCGAACCAGGAGCCGGACGCCGGCATCGATCCGTTCCATTCGAACGTAGTCAGCCGCGAAGCCGTCGTGCAAACGGTCCGCGACGCGATTGCCGCTGCGGGCAACGAGAGCCGCTCGTTCCGCGACGTCGGCAAGCACTGGGCAAGCGGCACCATCGCCAAAGCGGCAAAACTTCGTATCGCGGGCGGTTACGCGGACGGGACGTTCCGGCCGAATGCGCCTGTCACCCGGGCCGAATTCGCCGCCATGATCGCCCGCGCGTTCGGGCTGGCGCCAAGCCCGGCTTCGAACGTCTATGCCGATGCCGCATCCAGCTGGGCTGCCGGCTCCATCGGCGCTTTGGCGGACAAAGGAATCATCGCCGGATACGCGGATGGCAGCTTCAGACCGAACGATCCGCTCACCCGCGCCGAGCTGGTGAAAATAATCTCGCAGATCTTGAACCTCAATACGCTGGCGAAAGGCTCCGCTGCCGGCTTTGCAGACGTACGCGGCGACCATTGGGCGGCGGAGGCAATCCGTCTGGCGTCCTCGGCCAGCCTCGTCCAAGGGATCTCTTCCTCCCGCTTCGCGCCGGACGACAGCAGCAGCCGCGCCGAAGCGCTGACGATCCTCCTTCGCGCCTTGGAGAGCGACCTTACGATCAAGGCTATGATCGACGCCATGTAAACGCAAGGGAAACGCAAAGAACCGGGGCTCATGCTGCACGAGCCCCGGTTCTTCATTCTGGTTCTGAAAATAAAAAAAAGCTCTGATCTGCGAGAATTCGCAGAACAGAAGCCTGTTGTAGATAAGAGTGGTGCGGTCAAGAGGACTTGAACCTCCACGTCATTGCTGACACTAGAACCTGAATCTAGCGCGTCTGCCAATTCCGCCATGACCGCGTGACACTTTTAATAAAATATCACACGGCCCGGATGCTTGTCAACCTTTATGTCGAAGGCTTGAAAAGCTCATGGCGCGGGCGGCATTCCGTAAGGCGGGGACGGCGTCTCCGGCCGTTTTTCGTCGGCAGGCACATAACCGTAAGGTCCGCCGGCAAGCGCGAAGCCGCCTGCTTCCTCCTCCGGCGCTCCGTAAAGCGGAATGCCGTCGTCGCGCGCTCCTTCGGCTTCCTCGGACGCCAGCTCATGGGCTCCATAAGGCGTCTCGCTCAGATGTCGCTCCTCGACCGGACCGGAATAGTATGGCGTGACTTCCACGCCGCCATACAGCCGCTCGCCATCCGGGCCTGCGAGGCGGACATTGCCGCATACAGGGCAGCGGAACACCGTCACGCCATCGACCTCGGACCCGTTCATCACCATATGATCGTTTGGACAAAACATCTCGCGCTCTCCTCCTTCGTCGTTCAGGACGATGCGGAACGCGGAGCTGCTGCGGATTCGTACGTATAGCCCCGGCTGAGCTGGACGACCCGCCGGTTCGCCTTGCGGATCATGACGCTGTCGTCATCCCAGGCGACGACGATTCCGAGCACGTCGTTCTGCTCCATTTCATCCCGGATGACCCGGACCTTCTCTCCGGTCAGCCGGAATCCGTTCAGCAGATCGTCGCTGGCAAGATTCATCTTATTACCCTCCTCTCCTGCTGCTGAAACGCCGCCGCATCAAAAAGCCCCGGAAGCACCGGGGCTGAAGCCGCTCTATTCTGCGTTGCCGACATGCTCCTTGGTATCGTTCGTCTCGTACCACTCGTCCAGCACGCGCGAGCTCATGACCCGCTTGGAAATATAATCGGCCTGCTTGTCGGTGAACTGGCCCTTCCACTCCAGCCCGAGCTCCTCGCTCAGCTTGACGATCGTCAGCAGCTCGGACCAGGCGACGTACCGTTTGTACCAGAAAAATTGCGGATGCTCGATCATGTACGGATACAGATCGTCGAATTCGGTATGCTTGCAATCGAGCGCGCGCTCGAAATGAATTTTGGCAGCGGACAGCTTGGCTTCAAAGAAACCGGGATCTACGTTTTCCATCGCCTTGTGCCTCCCCATGTAAGAAATCTTCTTTACCCATTATAGGCGATATGCCGGGCAGGGAAAAGGGAAGATTTTGACGGCTATTCCTCGAAGACGATCGATCCGCCCTCGAGCGAGCGGATGCGGACGAGCGGCTCGACGCGGATGCCTTGCTCGCGCAGCGTGCTGGCGCCGGCCTGGAAGCACTTCTCGATGACGACGCCGAATCCGACGAGCTCGGCTCCCGAGCGCTCGATGATGCGCACGAGACCGCGCGCGGCGTCGCCGTTGGCGATGATGTCGTCGATGAACAGCAGCCGGTCCTCCGGAGACAGCAGCGACTTGGACACCATCAGATCGGTCACGATGCCCTTGGTGAACGACGGCACCCGCTCCGAGTAATGATCGGGATCGGCGATCAGCGTCTTCTTGCGCCGAGCGAACAGCAGCGGCACGTTCAGCTCCAGCGCCGTGGCGAAGGCGACCGGGATGCCGGACGATTCGACGGTGATGACCTTGGTCGCCCCCGCTTCCCGGAACAGGCGAGCGAACTCGCGCCCCATCTCCATCGTCAGCGCCGGATCGACCTGATGGTTGAGGATGGCGTCCAGCTTGACTACATCGGCAGACAAGATCGACGCGTCCTGAAGGATTCGGTTTTTCAGCATTTCCATATCGGCTTGGTCCCTTCCTTGGGGAATTCTTTCCGTTAAATTATCATAGCCCGGCCGTTCCTGCAACCTCGCCCAGCCGCTCCCTGTCATGCCTGTCCGCCGCCGCACATAGGATGTAAGGACAATCCATGCGAGAACGGAGGCGAAGCCATGCGGGGACGCGTCTTGCGCGTGCTGCAGATCGGATTCACGTATATGGGCACCGTCGTCGGTGCCGGATTCGCCACGGGCCAGGAGATCCTCCAATTCTTCACCCGCTACGGCCACTGGGCCGTGCTGACGATCGTGCTCGCGACCGCCATGTTCATCTGGCTCGGAGGCAAGATGATGCTGCTCGCCGGCGAGATCGGAGCCAAGTCTTACGAGGATCTCAACAAGGCGCTGTTCGGACCGGCCGTCGGCCAGCTCGTCAGCTATTTCATGCTCGTCGTCCTGCTCGGCGTGAACGCCGTCATGCTGGCGGGAGCGGGAACGATCTTTTATGAGAACTGGAACCTGCCCTACCAGATCGGACTCGTCGTGACGCTCATCGCCTGCTATCTCATGCTGCGTCGCGGCATGAACGCCATCCTGACGATCAACAGCATCGTCGTGCCGTTCATGTTGCTGTTCACGGCGATCGTGCTGTACGACACGTTCACCTCGCCGAGCGGCGGCCGCTGGCTGCAGCTGACGACGGACGACTCGGCGCTGCGGGTGTGGACCGCCCCGCTGCTGTACACCGCGTTCAACCTCGCGATGGCTCAGGCGGTGCTCGTCCCGCTCGGCGCCGGGATCACGGACCGCAAGGCGATCCGGCTCGGCTCGCTGTTCGGCGGCATCGGCATCGGCTTCATGCTGCTCGCCGGCCATATCGCGCTGTCGTCGCATATGCCGGGCGTCCAGCAGTACGAGATCCCGATGGGCGGCATCGCGCGCCAGCTCGGCTACGGCATCCAGTTCGTCTATATCCTGCTCATCTTCTCCGAGATCTTCACGACGCTCATCGCCGACATCTACGGCCTGGCCCTGCAGCTGCAGCAGCGCGTGGCGGTTTCACCGAACGTGCTGCTGCTGATCATCCTCGTCCTCTGCTACCTGCTCAGCCAGATCGGCTTCGGCCCGCTCGTCAAGACGCTCTATCCGATCTTCGGCCTGTTCAGCCTCGGCTGGCTGGCGCTCATGATGCTCAAGAAGACGCGAAAGCGGCCGGAGAGCGATTAGCTCTCCGCCGCTCCAGGCGCCGCTTCCAGATAGACCTGCTTCAGCTGCGAGATGACCCTCGTCAGCGAGTAGGCTTTTTTGGCTTTGTCCCAGGCGGCGCGGGCAAGCTGATAACGGAACGTCTGGTCCGTGATGAGCCGCTCCAGCGCCGCGGCCAGCGCCGCCGCATCGTCTGGCGGCACGAGCAGCCCGTTCACGCCCTCCTCGATCTGCTCGCCGATGCCGCCGACGTCGGTGCCGACGAGCGCGAGCCAGCAGAGCGCCGCCTCGGCGAAAACGCTGCCGAACGCCTCCGCCCGCGATGGCAGCACGAACACGTCGAAGAACGGCATGAATTCCTCCGGATGCAGCATGTAGCCGTAAAAAATGATGTCGTCGTACAAGCCGAGCTCGGTCGCAAGCGTCTCGAGCTCCTTGCGGATCGGGCCGTCGCCGATGATGTGGAGGACGAACGGATGGCCTTTGTCCTTGAGCTCGGCGCAAGCCCGCAGCAGGATGTCGATTCCTTTGGCGGGCACGAGGCGGCATACCGTGATGAGCTGCGTCACCTCGTTCTCATGGCTGATCGGCTTGAAGCGCCGCTCGTCGAAGCCGTTGGCGATGACGCCGATCGCCTCCGCGTCGTCGACGTACGGAGCCATGTACCGGCGGAACGAATCCGATACGGTCAGCAGCCGGTCGGCGGCATGCTCGAGCTCGCGATAGATGGAGGCGAGGAACCGGTGCTCCGGCCCGCCCTCCTCGATCTTGCCGTTCAGGATGAGCTCGCGCTCGTAGCTCGAGTGGATCGTGACGACGAGCGGCGTGTCGGGAAAGACCTGCTTCATGACGAGCGCGGCGACGGGATGATGCGCGTGGATCAGGTCGTAGTTGCGCTTGATGCGCATTTTGGTCCACCACAGGTAGTCGCTCAGCGTCTGAAGATACTTGGCCGCGATCGGATTGTCCCGATACGGCTCCGGATCGAACGTATGCAGCCGCACTTCCTCGGTTCCCTTGCCGCGGATCCGCTTCGGCAGGGAGAACAGGTCGGTCGGCCAGCCGACCTTGTTGAACCGATCCTGCATATAAGGGACCATGGAGGACACGCCTCCGGGCTGCTCGGGAGGAAAGAACAAAGCCTGCAAAATTTCCATCTGATCGCTCTCCTTCCAGCTTGGCCATGATAGAATGGAACGGACGTTCCCTCTAATGGTTGGACGGGGAACAGCCGATACCGTGAAAAGGCGGCAAGCGAATCGCTTCCGCTGCCCGGCCGCCGCTGCGAAACGCGGAGCCGGACCGATGCTGACAAAGGCGGAGTGCATGTTCCATGACCAATTGGCCTCAGGCTGCTTCGATTCAACTATTCGCATCCGCCTGCACGCTGACCGTGCTTGCGCTGATGATCTTCATGGGCGTGAAGCTGTATCGAAGCTATCGCCGCCATCACGTCTACCGGCTGCTGATCCTCATCCTGCCGCTGCTCATGATCCGGCAGGGGATGCTGCTCGCCGGGCTGGACCAGGGCGATGCCCTTCCCTTGCTCCAGCTGGCGACGCGCCTGCTCGGAATCTTTTCTTTCATCATTATAAACTTTGTCTTCATGAAATTATATAGCCATCCCGGCGCGAAGCTGCGCGGAGCTCCGTTCGTCGTCATGGCCGCCCTCGCCTTCGCGATCGCCGGAGCGGAGCTGGCCATGAATCCGGGCCTGCTCGACGCTGCCGACGGCCGTGCGGTGCCGCTCGTGCTGCTCGACTTCTACGGCATCATCATCAATTTCCTCATCCTGCTCGATACGCGGGGGGTCGAGCTGCGCACGAAGTATTCCGCCAGCTTGATCGTCTACTTTACGGCCGACCTGGCGCTCGTCACCGACCGCTACGTCTTCCAGGGCGGCATGCCGGTGCTGCTCGTGCTTTCGCGGATGCTGCCCGTCGTCTACTTCACGCTGCTGTTCCTGCTGCTGTTCGAATGGGTGCTCGAGCGGCTGCTCACGACCTACCGCTCCTCCATCACCGACGGGCTGACCGGACTGTACAACCGCCGCCATTTCCAGCAAAAGGCGGAGCTGCTGCTCCGCCGCGGCAAAGGAATCGCCGTCGTCTTTTGCGACATCGACAACTTCAAGAAGCTGAACGACACGCAAGGCCATCACCGGGCCGACGGCGTGCTCAAGCAGATCTCGGAGATGATGCGGGAGCTCGTGCAGGGCATCGGCTCGGCCGGACGCTACGGCGGCGAGGAGCTGCTGCTGGTCGTCGGCTCCAGGGAGAAGGCCGCCGAGCTCGCCGAGACGCTGCGCCGGCGGATCGAGCAAGAGACGATCGTCACCGTCAGCATAGGCGTCAGCTACTCCCGGCCCGGCATCAGCGTCGACCAGATCGTGCGCGAGGCCGACGAAGCGATGTACCGCTCCAAGACGACCGGCAAAAACCGCGTCACCGTCGTGAACGAGCCCGCTCGCGCCGCGAGGGGCAAAAAAGCATCCCCCGTTTAGGGCGTGTTTGCACCCCCGCTCAGTTGCGTCTATCACCGCCTTTTTGCCCCCTGCTTCGTCACGCAGGGATCAAAAATTCGGCAATATTCGGCTTCCTTCGAAGGATGCAACACGCCCTAGGACGGCGGATGCCTTTTCTTGACTGCCCTTTCTTGGCGCGACCGGCTCCAGGCGCATGGCGCGGGGCAGCTGCGGCCGCCCCGGCTGCCGGGGTCAGGCGCCGCTGCTGAGCCGCCAGTCGGCTGCGGCCGTCTGCCCCGACACGAGCCGGATCGCCGCCGGCAGCTGCGCGAGCTCGGAGATGACCGCGTCCGGCAGCGCCGCCGCCTCGTCCGGCCAGGCCTGGCTGCTCCGCAGCCAGACGGTCTTCATGCCGCTGAAGTAGGCGCCCTGGATGTCGTTGACGGGATGGTCGCCGACAAAAAGGGCCTGCTCGGGCTGTACGCCAAGCTCGCGCAGCCCCATGGCGAAGATCTCGCGCTGCGGCTTGCGGCAGCCGGCCGACTCGGAGACGAGGATCGATTCGAACCAGCGCGCGAGCCCGGTCCGCTCCAGCTTGCCGCGCTGAATCGCGTCCTTGCCGTTCGAGACGATGCCGAGGCGATAATACGGACGCAGCGACGCGAGCAGCTGCGCCGCGCCGCTCATCGCCCGCGCGGCGGCGACGTATTCCCGCTCATAAAAGGCCATGAGCTCCGCAGGGTCGGAGCATGTGCAAGGAAGAAGCTCCGGCAGCTCCCGAAACAGGTCGTGCTTCGGCTTGTAGCCGTCCTCGTCCAGCTCGATCAGCCGCCGCGTCCAGCCTGCGCGCCCGCTCTCCGGCACGGCGGCATACCGCTCGGCGAAGCGGCAGGCGAACTCGTGGAAGCCTGCCGTACGGTCGAGCAGCGTATTGTCCAGGTCGAACAGGATCGCTCGTATCATCGCTCTCCTCCTTTTTGCCGATCGCTCACGCTTGCAAGCCCCGATAGCGTCCCGTCACGAGCTCCCGACAATACGGCTCCAGCTGCGGCATGGCGAGCCGCTCGGCGCGGGCGACCGCCTCGCCGATATCGTAGGGCACCCGGATCAGCTGCAGCGCGAAAGGCGCCATGGCCGCCGCATCCGGCTCCCCTTCCACGATCGCGTAGGAGGCTTGCGGCAGATCGAGCGGGTTGCCGACGCTGCCGCAGTTGAACAGCAGCCTGCCGTCCACATATTGGGCATAGGCTTGGTGGATGTCTCCATAGCCCAGCGCATCGGGGCGGCCGCTGCAGCCGTCCGGCGGATCGAACATGGACGCCCTGTCCTCCGGGGAGTCCCAAGGCTGGACGCGGCGATACACGCTCTGCGGAGAAGCATGGACGAGGCGGATGAGCCGCCCGCCGAGGCGAAGCTCCGCGCAGAACGGCAGCTCCCGCAAATAGCGGAGCCGCTCCGGCCCGAGACGCTCCTGATGCCAACGGAGCGTCTCGTCGTCCGTCGGCAAGCCGAGGAATTCATCCCAGTTGCCGCGGATGACCGTCTCGCAGCTGCTTCGCACCTCATCGACGGCCTCCGCCGGCTCCGGTCCCTTTCCCGCCAGATCGCCCAGGCAGACGATCCGCGAGATGCCTCTGGCCCGGATGTCCGCGAGCACCGCCTCCAGCGCCGGCATATTGCCGTGTACATCAGATAGGATCGCGATCCGCTCCATGCAGTCCCTCCTTGAAAGCGGTTCATAGTAGCTTATGTACGGCAGGCCGGGAGGAATGATTCCTCCCGGCCGATTATTTGCGCAAGCGCGTTTGCCGCGGGATCGTTCAGCGGCCGCGCACCGTCTGGACATCCGCCGCCGGGATCCGTTCTCCCTCGTAGAGCATGAACCGCCCCTCCTGCCATTCGATGCGCAGCAGCCTGCGGTCGTCGGACTGGTATTGCCACACATGCAGCTCGCCCGCCGGATGATGGGGGGCCCTGCCGGACGACGTCACCGGAGAAGAATGCTGCTCTTCCAAATAGTAGTCCCGGCCGTCCAGCGCCATCGTCGACGGCACCTCCTCGATCGAGTCCAGCCGTCCGTCGATCGGCTCGTACAGGCTGTACTCGGTCTGCTCGCGGTCCTCGATATGGAGATAGCGGAGCCGGGTGCCGTCCTGCAGCGTCAGGAACGTTTCCTTGCGCCGGAAATTCTTCGTCTGGCCGATCACCTCATACGTCTCCAGCGAGATCTCGCAGATGTCGCCCGGGCCGAGCGTCAGCATGCTTTTCTCGGCCGGCGCCGGCTCCGGACGCCGCATGAGGTTCGCCACTCGTTTGAACAAGCTCATGCCTTCGCCGCCTTATTCCGGTTTTTTGTATTGGTTCAGCAGGGCAGCCAGCTCATCCTCGACTTTTTTGTCGCGGCCGAGCGCCTCGAACTCCTCGTCGAGCGACTTCGCCCGGTCGTTCAGGACGTTGCTCGCCTCCGCTTGCGATTCGAGGCCGAGCACCTTGTCTTCCATCCGCTTCAGTCCGGCCATCGCCGTATCGGAGCCGAAGCCGCTCATCGAACGGTTGATCTCGACCTGCGCTTTGGCTGCCTGGGCCCGGGCGACGAGCGACTCGCGCTTGCTCTTAAGCTCGCCGAGCTGCTTTTGCATCTGCGCGAGCTTGTCGCGGAGCAGATCCGCGGAAGCCTTGTTCGTCTCGAACGCGGCGCGGTATTCGTCCCGCTTGGCTTCGGCGCTCTGCTTCTCCGCAAGCGCGCGGCGAGCCAGATCGACATTGCCCGCCTCGGCGGCGGCATGGGCCTGCTGCAGGCGGCGTTGAAGAAGCTCCTCCTGCTCCTCGAGCAGCTTCTTGAACTTCTTCTCCAGGGCGATCTGGGCCGCGACCGCCTTTTCGGCTTCTTCCAGATCGCTCGCCATGTCGCGGATATATTGATCGGTCATCTTGACCGGATCCTCGGCTTTGTCGATCAGGGCATAAACGTTGGATAGAGTCAGATCGCGCAGGCGTTTGAACAGAGACATGGATAAATTCCTCCTTGGAAGGTCGATTAATCGGTACTGAAAAGTTTGCCAGTCAATTAGTTTCTTGCTTTCCCCTTATACGACGGCAGCCGCCGGAAGGTTTCCGAATCCGGACGGCAGCCGGGCCGGACGGTCCAAGGTTAATGCTTCCGGGGCAAGGGTATACAAGGAGTAAAGGAATCCAGTCGCCCGAACGGAGGTCGTCCCGCTTGAAAATCGGAAAGTTCTATCAAGCCTGCATCAGCATCATTCTCGTCCTCGTCATCCTCTACCTGCTCTCCCGGCTCGAGTTCCTTTACCGCCCGGTGCTGCTCGCGTTCAACATGCTGCTGCTTCCGTTCGTCGTCTCGTTTTTCTTCTATTACCTTTTCCGCCCGCTCGTCACGCAGCTGCACAAGTGGCGCATGCCGAAATGGCTTGCCGTGCTCGTGCTGTTCGTCGTCATGGCGGCCGTCGTGGCGATGCTCGTCGTGCTCGTCTGGCCGACGCTGCAGTCCCAGGCCGAGGGCTTCGTCGAGAACCTGCCCGCCCTCGCCAAGGAGGTGCAGGAGCAGATCAACTACTTGCAGACGCAGAGCTTCGGCGGATTCAGCCTCGCCGAGATCGACTTGTCGAGCAAGCTGACCGGCTACCTCGAGCAAGGCATCAACTATTTGTCGACCTACCTGCAGAACGCCGTCTCCGTCGTCGCGACGATCGCGCTCGTCGTCGGCACGGTGCCGGTGCTGCTCTACTACATGCTCAAGGAAGACCGCAAGGGCTATACGTCCTTCGTCCGCTTCTCGCCCGCCAAGTACCGCGCCGACGCGATCGAGATCTTCGGCAGCGTCGACAAGATGCTGAGCGAGTTCGTCATCGGCCGCGTCGTCTGCTGCCTCGCGCTCGGAGCGTTCGCCTATATCGGCTTCCTGATCGTCGACCTGCCTTATTCGCTGCTGCTCGCGCTGTTCGTCGGCGCGATGAACATGATCCCGTACATCGGGTCGATCATCGGCTCGATCCCGTGCATCCTCATCGCGTTCACGGACTCGTTCACGACGGCGATCTGGGTGCTCGCGATCATCCTCGTCGCCCAGCAGCTCGAGGGCAACCTGATCTCGCCGTTCGTCTACGGAAGGACGATGGACATCCATCCGCTGACGACGATCATCGTCGTCCTCATCGCCGGCGCGGTGAGCGGCATCGTCGGCATCATGATCTCGATCCCGGTTTACATGATCTTCAAAATCGTCATCCTGCAGATCGCCGAGCATTTCGAGCGCAAAGCACAGCCGGACAGCACCGCTTGACCCGTCCGGCCTAGGCCGGCGGAACGCTCCAGAGCAGCTCCGCCCGCTCCAGCGGGCTGACGCGATAAGCCTCGTCGAGGCCGTCCGCCGCGATGTGCGCCTTCGGTACCCGCTTCAGCCTCAGCTCGACCTTCGTCTCGCCTTGCAGCGCCCTCTCCGACAGGAGGAGGCGCTGCTTGTCCGTCCAGGACGCCCGCAGCCGGCGGCCGGACGGCAGCAGCCCGTCGGCCGCGGAAAAGCCTTCCCTGTACCAGGGATGCTCCTGCTCCCCCGCTGTGCCAGGCTCGTTGAGGCAGACATACAGCGACAGGCTGTCGAGCAGCTGCAGCCGCAGCAGATCGAGGCGGGTCCGCTCCGGATCGGCGCGCAGATTCATCGCGAGCCGGCGCTGGCGCACCTCCTCGGTCCGCTTGAACTCTTCGCATGCCTCTCCTTCCAGATGCTCGAAAAAGGCATGATAAAACAAGCTGCACAGCAGGCCGGCATAGGGGCTGACCGCTTCGACCTCGTCGATGCCGCGCCGGTAGAACGCGATCTTGGGCAGCAGCGGATAGTCCTCGAACGCGTAGGGGCGTCCGGCCGCATCGTTCCAGATCGGCGTCTCGTCGAGCCCGATCCAGCCGCGGTCATGATGCGCCGCCGCATAGACGACGCTGGCGCGAAGCTTGTCCGCCGGCAGCAGCTCGGGCGCGAGCGCCTGCGCGAGCTGCGCGGACACGGCCGCATGGTCGTGCTGGCGGATCAGCACGAAGCTGTCTCCGCTGTCCCGGATGATCATGGTCGGTCGGCCTCCTTTGCCGGCAGCGGCACTTCCGTGTAGTGCTCCACCGTAGGGAACGGATCATAGTAATGATGCAGCAGCGCCTTCCAGCGGCCATAGTCGGCGGATTCGCGGAAGCCGTGCGTATGGTCCTCCAGCGTCTCCCACTCGACGAGCAGCAGGTAGCGCGAAGGCTGCTCCAGGCAGCGGGACAGCGTATGGCGGACATAGCCGCGCATGGAGGAGATGATGGCGGAAGCCGTGCGGAAGTCCCGCTCGAAGTCGGCCTCCTTGCCGGGAATGACGGACAGCAGCGCATGCTCGAGAATCATGGTCGTCGCCTCTTTTCGATCCGTTATGGATGATGCGGCAGCATGAGATGGGGGCGGATGAACGCCAGCCTCATGCCGCAGCGCTGCATGTTGCGCATGCTGATGCTATAGGGCTCGCACTGGCTGACGGCGATCAAGCATCCTGCTGCCCGGGCCGCTTCAAGGCGGGCAAGCAGCAGCGCCTGCTGCAGCCCTCGCCCGCGCTCCTCCGGCAGCGTCGCTGCGAAGCTGAGGTTCGCCGCTCCGCCGCTTATGCGCATGACGCCGACTGCGGCCGGCTCTCCATCCCGCTCCGCGATCCAGAAGCTCCACCCGGGACGCTCCATCAGCACTTCGTTGTTCGCCCGCACCGACGGTATGCCGGATTCTCCGAGCCCCGTCGACAGGCAGTGGATGCGGGCATAGGCCTCAGCATCGGCAAGCCCCGCCTGCCGTATCGTCAGCCCGCTCCCCGACGACGGCTCGACTTCGATGCCGGCTTCTTTCGGAGCGAACAGCCGGTACAGGCCTGCATGGAGCGCCGCTGTCCTATAGCCTCGGCGGCCGAGCTCCTGCAGCAAGGCAGAGGTGATCCGCTGGGGACTAAGCTCCAGCCTGACAGGCCGCTCCCGCTCCCGATAATAGCGCTCCAAATCGTCCAACCTTTCCAGCACGCCCTCGTGAACGCCTTTGACCGTATTGAACTGCGGCCACGGCATCGAGCGGCTGAACAGGCGCAGCATGCCGTCCTGCTCCACGATCTCCACGCCTTCCGGATTTCCCGCTCGTTCCCGCACCGCTTGCATCCGGTCTTTCATGGACTCCGCTTCCGCAAGTTCGGCAGCCGAAGCGTGCATGGCAAGCAAAATGTCGTTTGCGTTCAATAGGCCGCCTCCGTTTCCTCGTTCATCCGGCTCTTCTTCCGGCTCCATGCTGAATATTCGTGATCGGCACCGCGATCTCCCGCTTGCTGGATGAAAACTCTCGGGCCATCGTTGCCAAACCGGCCTTGATCCGTTAAGATAATCGAGAGAAAGTTAAAGGGCTTTAATTTTGAAGCAGGCTGACGCCGCTTCCTTTTGCCAGCCTTCTCGACATCCGAAAAGAGCAAGCTCTCTTTTTTTTCATCAAAAGTTTAAGCGGTTTAACTTCACGAAGGGAGGCGCTTCATGAAACCAAGCATCTTCGACGTCGCCAAGCGCTCCGGCCTGTCCGTCGTCACCGTCTCGCGCGTGCTCAACGGCTCCGGCAACGTGCGGGAGAAGAACCGCCTCAAGGTGCAGCAGGCGATGAAGGAGCTCGGGTACCGGCCGAACTCGGCCGCGCAGTCGCTCGCCAAGGGCAAGACCGGCGTCGTCGGCCTGCTGCTGTCGACGCTTCAGGACTCGGTGTTCGACGCGATCGTCAAGAGCGTGCATGACGAGCTCGCCGGACACGGCTATTTTCTCGCGCTGTCCGTATCGCCGAGCTGCCGGGAGCCCGGAAGCAGCTTCCTGATGGAAAGGGACCGGGTCGACGGCATGATCATCCTGTCGCCGACCTGGGAGGACGAGCTGATTCCCGATCTCGAGCGCAAGGGCATTCCGTACTCGATCATCGACAACCAGAACCCCGCCTACGACTTGTCGGCCGTGCAGGTCGGCCATTACTCCGGCGGCTACGCGGCCGGCAAGCATCTGGTCGAGCTCGGCCATTCGTCGATCGCCCATCTGAGCGGCCCCAGCAACTACAAGAGCACGATCGACCGGCAGAACGGCTTCCTCAAGGCGCTGGCCGAGCACGGCCTGGAGCCGGTGTTCATCGAGGAAGGGACATATTCCATGGACACGGGCTATGAGGCGGCGAAGCGCTGGCTGGCGGAGGGCCGCCTGCCGGAGGCGCTGTTCTGCGGCGACGATTATATCGCCGTCGGCGTGCTCAACGCGCTGCAGGAGGCAGGCCTGGCCATCCCCCGCGACCTGTCGCTCGTCGGCTACGACGACCAGAACCTCGCGACGCTGCTGCATCCGAAGCTGACGACCGTGGCGCAGCCGGTGCTGGAGATCGCGCGCTCCGCGGTCGACGGCCTGCTCGCCCAGATGGAGGGGCGCGAGGCGCCGCCTCCTGTCGTGCTGAGACCGGAGCTCGTCGTGCGCGAGAGCACCGCTCCGCCATTATCCGCTTGGAAGGAGAATTCCGTATGAGCTTCTATCTCGGCGTCGATGCCGGCGGCACGAAGACGCATGCTCTCGTCTCCGATGCCGATGGACGCATCCTCGGCAAAGGCATGGCCGCAGGCGGCAACCATCAGAACGGCCGCGACTCCGCCCGGCGCAATCTCGACGCCGCCGTCTCCGAGGCGCTGCGGCAAGCAGGCGTCGAGCGCTCCGCGCTCGCCCACGCGTACTTCGGACTCGCCGGAGCCGACCGCCAGGCCGACCTCGACATTTTGCATCCGCTGCTCGGCAGCATCGGCTTCGCGGAGCGCTATACGGTCGTCTGCGACACGATCATCGGCCTCCGGGCCGGCACGGCCAGGCCGTACGGAGTCTCTGTCATCTGCGGCACCGGTGTCAACTGCGCCGGCGTGAGTCCGAGCGGCGACATGTACCAATGCGGCGGCTTCAGCTACATGTACGGGGACTTCGGCGGCGGCGGCGGGCTGAACGTCGAGGTTTTCCGCACCGTCATCCGCTCCTGGGACGGCCGCGAAGGCCCGACGAAGCTGACGCCGATGCTGCTGGAGATGCTCGGCTATCCGACGGTCGAAGCGATGTTCCACGACTATCTCGACCGCTCGCTCGGCGTGCCGACCGACGTCGTGCGGCTGCTGTTCCGCGCCGCCTCCGAGGGCGACGAAGCGGCGCTCCGCATCCTGACGCATCAGGGCGAGGAGCTCGCACTGTCCGTCAAGGCGGTCATCGAGCGGCTCGGCATGCGCAAGCTTCCGTTCGACGTCGTGCTTGCCGGCAGCCTGCTGACTCGCGGCGACCACGGCTGGATCAGCGGCCCGATCGCCGCGATGCTGCGGCAGACGGCTCCGGGAGCGTCGCTCGTCAAGCTCGATGTCGAGCCGGTCGTCGGCGCCCTCTGGGGCGCGCTGGAGGCGGACCGCATCGACATCACGCCGGAGATGTACCGATCGATGCGCCAGCACCGCGAGTTCGACGACATCCCGATCGCCCCACTTTAACGAAAAGAGGAATCGACCATGACCGAAACAAAAGGCCTCAAGATCGCCGTCATCGGCGGCGGATCGTCCTACACCCCCGAGCTCGTCGAAGGCTTCATCCGCTATTATGACTCGCTGCCCGTGCGCGAGCTGTGGCTCGTCGACATCGAGCCCGGCCTATGGAAGCTGAACATCGTCGGCGAGCTCGCCAAACGAATGGTCGACCGCTCCGGGCTGCCGATCGAAGTGCATCTGACGACGGACCGCCGAGCGGCGATCGCCGGAGCCGACTTCGTCAGCACGCAGATGCGCGTCGGCATGCTGGAAGCGCGCGGCCTGGACGAGGCGATTCCGCTCAAGCACGGCGTGATCGGCCAGGAGACGACCGGCCCCGGCGGCATGATGAAGGCGCTGCGCACGATTCCGGTGCTGCTCGACATCTGCCGCGACATCGAGGAGCTCGCTCCGGAAGCATGGCTGCTCAACTTCACCAACCCGGCCGGCATGGTCACCGAGGCGATCCGCAAGCACTCCAAGGTCAAAAGCATCGGCCTCTGCAACGCGCCGATCGGCCTGCTCAAATGGCTCGCCGGCAAGTACGGCACGACGACGGACCGCGTCTACGCCGAGTTCGTCGGCCTGAACCATCTGCACTGGGTCAGCCGCGTCACCGTCGACGGCGTCGACCGGCTGCCGGAGCTCGTGCGGGGCGAGGACAGCTTCTCCGCCAAAAACGTCTCCGGCTCCGACTGGGATCCGGCGTTCATCTCCGGCCTGAACGCGCTGCCCTCCTACTATCTCAAATACTTCTACATGACCGACACGATGCTCGCCGAGCAGAAAGCCGCGTTCGAGAAGGACGGCAACCGCGCCGAGGTCGTCAAGCGCGTCGAGAAGGAGCTGTTCGAGCTGTACCAGGATCCGGAGCTGAAGGAGAAGCCGAAGCAGCTGGAGCAGCGCGGCGGCGCCTACTATTCCGAGGCGGCAGTCAACCTGATGCGCTCGCTCTATGGCGGCACCGGAGACGTGCAGACGCTGAACGTGCCGAACAACGGCATCCTGCCTTTCCTCCCGGACGACGCCTGCATCGAGGTCAACTGCGTCGTCACGAGCGGCGGCCCGATCCCGCTGCAGCTGACGGCCGTGCCGGCCCCGTGCGTCGGCCTCATCCAGGCCGTCAAGACGTACGAGTCGCTCGCGATCGAAGCCGCCGTCAGCGGCGACCGCAGCATCGCGCTGCAGGCGCTGGCGCATCATCCGCTCGTGCCGTCGGTCCGCGTCGCCCAGGCGCTGCTGGGCGAGATGCTGGAGGCGAACCGGGCGTATTTGCCGAAGTTTTTCACGCAGGAATGAAAAAAAAGCGCGGCGGCTCCTTCATCGGCCTGCAGCCATGCTCGCCATGCTTGCCGCTGCGCTTCCCCCTTGCTTCTTTGCCGCCGCTTCGCCGCAAAGCCGCTCCCCGCAACCCGCAGCCTGCTTGCCCCCGGTTGGCTCGGACGAGCCGACAAAAAAAGCAACATCCGTCGACAAATTTTTCCTCCCCGGCCTTCACCCCCAGCCAAATACCGCAAAAAAGGAAATGCGATTGGACAATTATCTTCATAGGCTTGCGTTCTCCCCCGATTTACAATGAACTGGCGGATTGTTCCGTCAGACCAGTATGGGGGGAAATTGAATGTCAAAGAAGAAAATCGCTCTGTTGTTGTCTCTTTGCATGATGCTGGCTTTGCCGACGGCTTGCAGCAACGCTCCGAGCGCAAGCAACGGCGCCGGCAGCGCTTCGACCGGCAATGAGGCCGCGGACGCTCTGGAAGCAAATCCTTCCGACCCTGCCTTCAGCGCCTACAAGGAGCCGGTGACGATCCATACGGTCACTTCGGAATATCCTTCGGCCAAATATCCGCAGGGCGACGACATTACCAACAATGTATGGATCCGGCGCTACCAAGAAAAATACAACATCAAAGTCGTGACGGATTGGGTAAGCGATGAATACGACACCAAGCTGAACCTGGCGATCACCTCCAACGACCTTCCCGACGTGTTCAAGGTCAACGCCTCCCAGCTGCAGCAGCTCATTGAAGCCGACATGATCATGGACTTGACGGAGGTGTTCGACAAGTACGCTTCCAGCCGCTTGAAGGATTACATGAAAGCGGATACAGACAGCTATGAATCGGGGATGAAGGACGGCAAGCTGTACGGCATCCCGCAGCTGCACTGGGGATTGATCGATCAATCCGACTACATCTGGATCCGCAACGATTGGAAAGAAGAGCTGGGACTTAAAGATCCGCAAAGCCCGGAAGACATCAAGAACATCGCGCTTGCCTTCATGGAAAAGCACGGCGGCTACGGCATGGCCGTCGACCAGACGCTGGATTACCTCAATGTGCTTGCCGTCAGCTGGAACGCCCATCCCGACATGTGGATCAAGGACAGCAGCGGCTCCATCGTGTACGGCTCCATCCAGCCGGAAATGAAGGACGCGCTCCAGGCATGGGCGGAATGGTACAAGCAAGGCATCATCGATCCGGAGTTCGCCATCAAGGACTTCAGCGCGATGAACGCGGACGTCGTCGCCGGCAAAGTAGGCCTGCAGCCGTACTATCAATGGTGGGGCTACAATCCCGGCGTCGATACGATTACGAATCTGGGCAAGGAAGCCATCTTCTATCCTTACCTGCTGCGCACGGCGAACGGCGAGGAAGCGAAGCAATCCATCTCCTTTGCCAACGGCAGCTATATCGTCGCCAAAAAGTCGTTCAAGCATCCTGAAGCGGCCGTCAAGCTGCTCAACGATTACGCCTACATCGTCGATGAAGGATTGGAAAAAGAGTCGAAGGAAACGCTGTCCGGCCTGCTCGACAACGATATGGCGCATGTCGTAGGCGCCTTCCGGGTGCTCAATCCGACCTCCGACTACGAGCAGTACGAAGCCGTTTCGGCAGCGCTGGAATCCGGCGACTCCAGCGGCCTCACCTCCTCGGGCATGTGGCAGAAATATAAAAACAGCATTGAATTCAAAGAGAATGCGACTCCTAGCGCCGTGGGCGACTACCTGCAGCAAGGAGCGCCGAAGTCGGCGTTCAGCCTGGCCAAAAAAATCTATGACAGCGGCAACTATATCAAGACCGAGCTGTGGGGAGCGACTCCAGAGGCGCTTGCAGCGTACGGAACGACTCTCGATGATATTTTGACGGAAGGCTTCACCAAAATCATCATGGGCTCCGAAAGCATCGATTATTTCGATACGGTCGTGCAAAATTGGAAGACTGCAGGCGGAGATGCGGCTACTCAGGCCGTAAACGAAGCTTACGGAAACAAGTGACTCTTTCTGTAGAGGGGATGCGGATTTCCGCAGCCCCTTTTCCACCTATCCAAGTCAAGAAACGAGGCGACCATCCATGCTGACGAAATTAAAGCAGCAGCGCGCGCTGCATCTCATGCTGCTTCCGAGCCTCATCCTCGTCTTCATTTTCAGCTACATTCCTTTTTACGGCCTGGTCATTGCGTTTCAAAAGTATAATCCCGGACTCGGCTTCCAATCTCCGTGGGTCGGTTGGGACAACTTCAATCATGTCTTCCAGCAGCCTAACTTCGTCCGAACGATATGGAACACGCTCTATATGTCGGCCTTCAAAATCATCGGCGGCATCGTCGTCCCCGTCGTTTTCGCCCTGCTGCTGAACGAGGTGGCGCACGGACTCGTCAAACGGACGTTCCAGACGCTCGTTTATATTCCGAACTTCCTGTCGTGGGTCATCATGGCCGGCATCCTGCTCGACATCCTCAGCTCCGACGGCATCATCAACCATTTTCTGAGCTTGCTCGGAATTCCCGCCGTCAATTTCCTCGGCAATCCGTCCCTCTTCCCCTGGACGATGATCGTGAGCGATATATGGAAAGGCTTCGGCTTTGGGACGGTCGTTTATTTGGCGGCGTTGTCGGGCATCGATCCCGGCTTGTACGAGGCTGCCGTCATCGACGGCGCAAAACGCTGGAAGCAGACGATTTATATTACGCTGCCGCTGCTTATGCCGACGATCGTGCTGATGTCCGTGCTGTCGCTCGGAAACGTGCTGAACGCCGGCTTTGATCAGATCTACAATCTGTACTCGCCGGTCGTGTACCAGACGGGCGACATCATCGATACGTATGTCTACCGCCTCGGCATCCAGCAGGCCCAATATTCAATCAGCACGGCAGTCGGATTGTTCAAGTCGGTCATTTCCTGTATCCTCGTCGGCGTATCCTATGTGCTTGCCTATAAAGTCGCCAACTATAGAATCTTCTAAGGGGGGATCCGGATGATTCAGGACCGAAGCGTCGGGAGATATTTGTTTGTAGCCGCCAACTATGTCATCTTGATCGCCACATCGCTGCTTTGCATCTTGCCGTTCGTCAACCTGCTGGCCGTATCGTTCAGCGGCAGCGCCGCCGTGTCGGCAGGAGACGTCGTGTTCTGGCCGGTGGACTTCACGACCAAAGCGTACGAGTTCGCGATGACCGGCGGAAAGTTCCTCACTTCTTTATGGGTATCCGTGCAAAGGGTCGTCCTGGGGACGATCGTCAACCTCCTGCTCATCGTCTTGACGGCTTATCCGCTATCCAAGTCATCGGGCAAGCTTGCGGGCCGCAACTGGTACATGACCTTCTTCATCGTCACGATGCTGTTCAACGGAGGCTTGATTCCCACCTACCTCATCGTCGTCAAAACCGGCTTGATCGATTCGATCTGGTCGTTGATCCTGCCCGGGGCGCTCCCCGTATTCAGCATGATCATCCTCATGAACTTCATCCGCGGCTTGCCGGAAGAGATCGAAGAGTCCGCCATCATCGACGGGGCGAGTCCGATGCAGATCTTGATCCGAGTCCTGCTCCCCTTGCTGAAGCCCGCGCTGGCCACGGTCGGCCTGTTCAGCATCGTCGGCCATTGGAATTCATGGTTCGACGGCATCATCTATATGAAAAACCCGGCCAACTATCCTTTGCAGAGCTATTTGCAGACGTTATTGATGAGCTTCGAGCAGCTTATGCTCAAGTCGGGCTCCGATTACACGAAGCTGCTGTCGATGATGAATGCCAGGACAGGCCGCGCTGCCCAGATGTTCCTGGGCGCCATTCCGATTTTGCTCGTCTACCCTTTCCTGCAGAAATACTTCACGAAAGGCCTCGTTCTCGGCAGCGTAAAAGGCTGACCGCTGGGCAAAAACGGCGCTTCCGCATAGGAAGCGCCGTTTTTTGATCGTTCAGGAAATACCGGGAAGCAGGAACGTAAACGTCGTCCCTTCCCCGGGGCTGCTTGCCACTCCGATGCCGTAACGCTCGCCGAAATGAAGCTTGATGCGGCGCTGCACGTTGAACAGCCCGATCCCCCGCGCTTCGGCCTCCGTCCCGGTTCTCCAGCTCTCCAGCAAGCACCGCACCGTCTCCTCCTCCATCCCCGCTCCGTTGTCGTGAATCTCGATGGCGACATCGGCCTGGATCGAGTAGATGCGGATGGTGATGCAGCCTTCCTCCTCCAATTCCGCGAAGCCGTGAAAGATCGCATTTTCAATGATCGGCTGCAGGATCATTTTCGGAATCCGGTAATCCAGCAGAGGCTCTTCGATTTCCCGGCGGATCTGGATGGAATCATAATAGCGCACGTTTTGAATCGTAATGTAATTGTCCACATTGTCGAGCTCCTCGCGGATCGTCACGAGCGGGCTTTCGAGCCGCGAGGCATACCGGAGCATGGAGATCAGCGCTTCGGTCATGTCGACGATCTTGTCGGACTGCTGCATCGCCGCGATCCATTTCAACGAGCCGAGCGTATTGTACAAAAAATGGGGATTGATCTGAGAGTGAAGCGCCCGGATTTCCGTCTTCGCTTTTTCGATCTCATCCTGCTGGATTTTTCCGACGAGCCTTTTCAGCTCATCGGCCATCTTGTTGAACCGCTGGGAGAGCTGCCCGAACTCGTCCCGCGCGTTGATCTGCTGCACCCGTTCGAAATGCCCCTTCTCCACGAGCACGATGTTGTTCATCAGCTTTTTCATCGGCCGGGCAATGACGGAGGAAAGAAAGCTCGACACGATGGCCGCGAACAGCACCATGAGACCCGCCAGCAGGAGCAGATTGCGCCCCAGCAGCCTTCCTTCATTCGTCAGCTCGCCCTTCGGCATGTACAAATACGTCATCCAATCTTTTTGGCCCAGCCGATTGGTCACGACGATATTTCTCTTTTCGTCGGGACGGACGTTCGCCCGGAACAAGGTGCCGATCAGCGACTCGTTCCGGCTGTAGACGATTTTGTCCTCGCTGTCCACGATCATATAGTTGGAACGAAACGTATCTTGCAGATTGCGGTTCACATTTTCCACGAATTTAATGTCGATGCTTACGACGATGACTCCAAGAAGCGCTCCCGATGACGAATCGTATATTTTCCGGGCATGGGAGACGGCCAGCGGCTTCGTTTCGATCTGCTCGTCGACGCGAGTCGTCAGCGTGATCGTCCGCTCCTTGTCATGCATGAATTTTTTGTACCACAGCTCGGTCTCCACGTTGTACGCCTCATGGACCGGGCTGTTCGGGCTTACGATCAGATCCGGCCCGCCGTTCAAGTTGTACAGGTAGATCGAAAAAACGCGATCCTCCATCATGATGTAGGTCATCAGATTGTTGTAAGCGAGCGTCGTGTTCGGCTCGCCGCCCTCTCGCAAAAAATCCTGCACCGGATCGCTTCCGACTCCGGTCGCAGACTGGCTGCCGCTGAGCCCGGTGCTGGCCAGCAGCGATATTTTTTCGATCTTTTTCAAGAAGTCGTCGATGCGAATGCTCGTCTGATAGCCCAAGTCCTCCATGATCCGCTTATAATTCCGCTCCAGCAGCCGCTCGGAGGAGCGGTAGGAGCTGATCGTCATGACGGTGATCGGCAAGACGATGACGACCATGCAGATCAGGATGATTTTCGTTTTGATCGAGACAGGCCGGCTTCTCCGCATGCTGCACCTCTATCGGCTCGAATTCAATGGATTTGTTCCCGATATTCCTCCGGCGTGACGCCGACATGCTTTTTGAATATTTTGCTGAAATACGTGTAGTTCGGGTAGCCTACCATCTCGGCGACGGCGTATACCTTCAGCTTTCCGCTCCGCAAATAGATTTTCGCCTTCTCCAAGCGCACCTCGGTCAGGTAGGAGACGAAATTGACCCCTTTTTCCTGCTTGAAGATCCGGCTCAAATAGGAAGGGCTGACATTGATTTGGCTGGCTACGCTTTGAAGGGAGATCGCTTCCGCGAAATAGGTATGGATCAGGTCGACAGCCATCCCCGTATACGTGCTTTCCTCGACAACGCGGCCCTCCTGGTCGAAGCAGCAGGACACATAGTCCAGCAGTCCGTGATGGACGTCTTCCCAGCTGTCCCCTTTTAGAACGTTTTCATAAGGCGACAGCCCGTTGAAGGAGCTCAACGGTCTTTTGCCGGCCAGCGACAAATAGGCATTCATCTTCTCCAGCAGCAGGATGTAGAACAGCCGGATGCTGCTCTCGTCGAGCCGCTGCTGATCCAGCTTCGAGCGGAGGCCGGCAAAAAACCGACCGGCCTGCTCCTTGTCCGCGGAGCTCAGCATGGCGAAGAACAGCTGCTCTTCCTCCGAGCTGATTTTGGGGTTCGCTGCTTTGCGCGGCGGCTCCTCCGCCTTGTCGTCATAAAAGAAGGTCGCCGGTCCAGAGGCGAAAAAGCGAGCGCCGAGCGCTTGTTCCGCCTGCTTGTACGCCGATTTGACGGAGCTGAAGCCGCTCGCCGGCGCGCTCGCCCCGACCGACACGCTGAGGTTGGTGAAATCCTTCAGAGAAGCGATTATTTTCGCGCACAGCTTTTCGATGTCCGGACGTGCCGACGAGCTTCCCTCCAGCTTGTTGACGACGATCAAATATTCCGAGGAGCTCAGGACGACGATTTCTTTTTCCCATTTGGACGGGATGATTTCCTCTAGAATGTTCAAGATTGAAAATCGGAGCAGCTTTTCGTCTTTCTCGACGTATTTCCTTTTGATCGCTTCGAAATGATTCACTTTCAACGTCAGCGCGATCAGATCCGCCGGCTTGACGCGAATGTGCAGGTCCGCCGCCCGCGCATCGGCTTCGCTTTCGGTCATGAAGCCGCTGATGAGATCCTTGAAAAACTCGGCCTTCCTATGGCTGATGCTGCTGGAGCCGTCGTACGGATGGTCGGCGCTCGCCGGTTGTCCGGATTCAAGCTGAAGCTGCTCGCGGATGGAGGCGAGCAGCTCCATGAGCGCGGCAGAGGTAAGCTCGCTTTTGATCAAATAATCGGCCACATGCAGCTTGAGCGCTTCCTTGACGTATTGAAGCTCATCGAGATTGCTGAGCACGATGAACTGGCATTTCTTTCGCTGCTTCAATACTTCCCGGATGAATTGAAGACCGTCCATGACCGGCATTTTGATGTCGGTGATGATCAGATCCGGCGAGGCCGCCAAGGCGACCTCCAGCCCCTCCTTGCCGTTGGCGGCTTCGCCGACGATGCGAAAGCCGTGCTCTTCCCACTGGATCATGTTCCGGATGCCGATCCGCATCAGCAGCTCGTCATCGACGATCATCAGGTTGTACATAACAAGTCACCTCTGACGGGCTCCATGGCCGTAATCGACGAAAGCGGATCCGGAGCGAGCCACCGCTCCAGAAACGCCCGCACCGCCGCGTCGTACTGCACCGGCGCTTTTTGCCGCGCCGCGCCATGCTCTGCGCCCGGCACGACGAGCAGCTCCTTGGGCTGCGGGCAGGCCTCGTGCAGCTTGACGCCCATCCAGGTCGGAACGAACGTGTCGGCTCCCCCATGGATGAACAGCATCGGGACCTTGGCCTGCCGAACCTGCTTCAGCGCCGACGCCTCGCCGAACGAGTAGCCCGCCAGCAGCTTGGTCAGCGCGCTCGTCAGCGGCAGGAACGGGAACGGCGGCAGCTTGTACATGCGCTTCAGCTGGAACGTCAGCTCGTCCTTGACCGACGTGTACGGGCAGTCGGCGACGATTGCCTTCACCTGCGGCGGCAGCGCCTCGCCCGCCGTCATGCAGACGGTCGCTCCGCCCATCGAGATGCCGTGCAGCACGATCTCCGCGTCGCTGCCGGTGCGGGCGAGCGCCCAGTCGATCCATCCCAGGTAATCCTTGCGCTCCGGCCAGCCGAAACCGATGTAGCCGCCGCCGCTGCGGCCATGTCCGCGCGCGTCCGGCAGCAGCACGTTCCAGCCGAGCTGCTCGGCGTAAAAGCGGGCGAAGCCCGCCATCTGCTTGGCCTCGCCGGAATAGCCATGCGCGAGAATCGCCGTCCGCGCGCTTCCGCCCGGCGCCGGCAGCCAGTAAGCGCGCAGCTTCAGGCCGTCCGGCGAGAGCAGCTCGGCCTCCTCCGGCGCGCGCCCGCGCAGCCATGCCTGATGGTCGGCGGCGCTGCCTTCCCCGGCCTTCGGCTCCGGCAGCTGCGGCAGATCGGGGTCGCCCTCCAGATACGTCTTCGGCGAACGATGGATCGCCATGCGGTAGAAATAAATGCTGGCCGCGATCAGCAGCGCGGCGAGCGCGCCGGCAGCGGCGGCAATCCAGATGAAACCTTGCGTCATGTCCGGTTCAGTCCTCTTTCCTGAGTTTCTGGCTTGTCGTCGTTCTCGATGATCGCGCCGGACACGCTTCCGGCTACTATGTCCGTATTATACCAATCGGACGGCGCGGATGATACGAGCTGCGCAAAAAGGCCAGCCGCGCTCATGAGCGCGGCTGGCCGGGGTCGATCGGCTGCTTATTTGAATACTTTGACGCGCTCCTCGATCGGCGAGAACTGCTTTTCGCCGGCCGGAGCGACCGGCTTGCCGAACGGCATCTGGGCGATCAGCTTCCAGCTCTCCGGCACGTTGAACTCCTTTTGCACCTGCTCGTCGATGAGCGGGTTGTAGTGCTGCAGCGTCGCGCCGAGGCCTTCCGCCTCCAGCGCCGTCCAGATGACGAGCTGCAGCATGCCGTTGGAATGAGCGCTCCATTTCGGGAAGTTGTCCTGATAAGCGACGAACTGCTCCTGCAGGCTGCGCACGACATGCTCGTCCTCGAAGAACAGCACCGTGCCGTAGCCGGCCTTGAACGCGGCCATCTTCTCCTCGGTGGAGCTGAAGCCCTCGCCGCCGCCCGTCACGACGCGCAGCGTCTCGAGCGTGAAGTCCCAGAGCTTGTCCGATTGCTCGTCGAACAGGACGACGACGCGTGCGCTCTGCGAGTTGAACGCCGACGGCGTATGCTTGACGGCTTCCTCGATGATCGACTGCACCTTGTCGACCGGCACGACTTTCTCTTT
Source organism: Paenibacillus sp. FSL W8-1187 (assembly GCF_037965485.1). Lineage (NCBI taxonomy): Bacteria > Bacillati > Bacillota > Bacilli > Caryophanales > Paenibacillaceae > Paenibacillus > Paenibacillus sp. FSL W8-1187. The sequence continues at coordinate 2,209,217 of NZ_CP150181.1, read as the reverse complement.
GCTGATGGCGTACAGGGAACGGCGGTTTTTGATGGCGTCCAGGAATGCTTGCGAAGACATCGGAATCCCTCCATTGAGTTGAATTATCCACGAATTAAGTTACCTACTTTTCTATTGTAACTTAAAAGGGAAATCAAGGCAATCGTCAAGTTTCGCTCGCCCGCAAGTCCGATTCCGAGGCCGGTCCGGACGAGGTCGGCGACTGCACAAGTTTACCCCGAGCGGCCGATTTTGAACCGGCTCAGCTGCTCCGTCAAGCCCATTTCCGTCAAGATCCGCTCCTGATGGACGCCGAACAGGTCCAGATGCGGGTATTCGCTGCGGCGGTGGATGTAGCGCGGCTCGAAGCCATGGCTCCGGCACCACCGCTCCAGCTTGCCGAGGTCGCTGCAGCCGACCTTGGTGACGCTGGTCATGCCCGGGAAGCGCTCGTCCATCCAGAAATGCGTCAGCAGCGCGATGTCGCCGCGGGCGACCGCCTGCTTCCAGGCGAGCAGCTCTCCTCTGCCGATGCCGAAGGCCATCCGCCCGCTACAGCTCCCCGGTGTAGGCCACGATGGCCTTGACGCGGCCGACCTGTCCGTCCTGCAGCCGGACCTTGATGCCGTGCGGATGCGTCGGCGAGTTCGTGAGGATGTCCTTGACGATGCCGCGCGTCAGCTTGCCGGATCGCTGATCCTGCTTGAGCACGATGTCGACGGTCAGTCCCGCGCGGATGTCGATTCGTTTTTGAATGGCCATATGCCTTCTTCTCTCCCTTGTCCTTGCCTAGTCGGTTCCCCGCCTTCCGGTCGGGTCTCATGCGACAAAGAGTATCACAGACGTCCTCCGCTTGGCAAAATCCGTCCGTTCGGCTCTTTTGCCATGTGCATCCCGCCGCGGCGGCGTGTTATACTGAAGGAATAAGCAGACGCCGGTTCTTCTGCCGCGCTGCACTTATCCAGAAATGAGGAATCTCAACTTATGTCATCCCCTTTTAACGCCCTCGGCATCCGGGAGGAGCTTGTCGGCCTTCTTCACCAGGAGGGCATCCTGGATCCGACTCCGGTCCAGGAGACGGCCATTCCCGTGCTTCTCAAGGGCAAGGACGCCATCGTGCAGGCGCAGACGGGCACCGGCAAGACGCTGGCGTTCGCGCTTCCGATCCTGGAGGGCATCCATTCCAATAAAAGCTATACCCAAGCGCTCATCCTGACGCCGACGCGCGAGCTGGCGATCCAGATCAGCGGCGAGCTGGCCAAGCTCGCGCCCGCGCTCGGCGTATCCGTGCTTGCCGCCTATGGCGGCCAGGACGTCGAGTCGCAGATCCGCAAGCTGAAAAATCCGCCTCATGTCGTCATCGCGACGCCCGGCCGCCTGCTCGACCATCTGCGCCGCGAGACCGTGACGCTGAGCTCGATCCGCATGCTCGTGCTGGACGAGGCCGATCAGATGCTGCATATGGGCTTCCTGCAAGAGGTTCAGGCGATCATCGACCAATGCTCGCTCAAGCGCCAGACGATGCTGTTCTCGGCCACGATGCCGGGTCCGGTCAAGCAGCTCGCCGCCCGCTACATGGACGACCCGGAAGACATCCGCATCCGCAGCGCGGCCGTCACGCTCGACGCGATCGAGCAGCGGGTCGTCGACACGACGGACCGGAACAAGCAGCCGCTGCTGCTGGCTCTGCTCGACGCGGAGAACCCTTACCTGGCCGTCGTCTTCTGCCGCACCAAGCTGCGCGCCAAGAAGCTGACCGAAGCGCTGCAGGAAGCCGGCGTCCCGGCGGACGAGCTGCACGGCGATCTGACGCAGGCCAAGCGCGAGACGGTCATGAAGCGGTTCCGCAACGCCAAGCTGCAGGTGCTCGTCGCGACCGACGTCGCCGCGCGCGGCCTCGACGTCGAGGGCGTCACGCATGTGTTCAACTATGACGCTCCGTCCGACGGCGATACGTATATCCACCGCATCGGCCGCACCGGCCGCGCCGGCGAGTCCGGCATCGCGATCACGTTCGCGACGCCGCGCGACCGCACGAGCCTCGAGACGATCGAGCAGAAGATCCGCGCCAAGCTGAAGCATGTGCCCGGCTCCAAATACGGCGTCGGCCAAGGCGCGGCTGCAGCACAGGACGAGCCTGCGGAAGCCCGCCCGCGGCGGACGGGCGAGGCCTCGTCCCGCGGCGGCGCGCGTTCCGGCGGCTCCCGTCCTGCCGGCGCTGGCCGCAAAGGCGGCGCGGCCGGATTCGGCCGCGGCAGCTCCTCCCGCCCGGGCGGCTCCGCTCGCTCCGGCGGCTCCGACCGCCGCGACGAGGCTCGCGGCCCGGCGCGCAGCGCCTCCGCACGCGGCGGCGCTGCCGGCGCCAGGCCGGAAGCTCGCGTCGCGAGCTGGAGCGACGAGCCGCGCGGCGGCGCACGCAGCGGCGGCAGCGCCCGCGGCGCCTCCGCTGCCGCAGGACGCGGATCCTCCGCCCGCTCGGCTGGCGGCGCGCGCAGCGGCAAGCCCGCTCCCGGCGGCTCGCGCTCCGCTGGCTTCTCCCGCGCCTCCAAGCCCGCTTCCGGCGGCGGACGCTCCGCCTCGCCTCGTCCGGGCGCCAAGCCGGGCGGACGCAGCGGCAAGCCGTCTCCGGGAAGCCGCTCTGGCGGCGGTCAGGGACGACGCGGACGGTAACGGCCCTTCCTCTGTGCCAAGCCTATTTTCCGGATATCCGGGCGCTTGCCCCGGACCAATCAGGCGGGCGGGCATAGACTGGAGTACAAAGCAGCTCGAAGGCTGCCGCTTGGCCAGAGGAGGGAATCACATGTCCGTCGCAGGCTTTGGTGGAGGCTACACCAGCACAGCCACGATCCTCGTGCTGTTCATTCTGCTCGTTATCGTTTCCCAAGTTTTCCTGCTGTAGGCTCGCATAGACGCAAAGAACCCGCCTTTCTCCGGAAAGGCGGGTTCTTTGCGGTTAAGCTTGAGTTCGGTTCGGTGCGCTGCTCCGCGAGCCGCCGTGCCGGCGGGCGCATCAGGAGTGGACGCCGCTGCCTTCATGGCGGATGACAGGCGCTCCGGCGGCTGTCTCCAGGCGGACGCCTGCAGCGCGCATTTTGACGACGATCTTACGCAGACTTTCGATGGAGAGGTGGAACTTCTGCTCCAGATCAGCCAGCGACAATCCCTTCAGATAGCAGCGGTAGATGTCTTCGTTGCGGCGCTGGATGAGCTTGCGCGATCCGCTCAGCTCGCCCCATGCGGCGCGGCGCTCCTGCTGCTTCGGGATGTAGATCAATTCCCCGTTGATGTATTTCTGCAGCTCTTTCAGCAGGCTAGGGGGAAGCACGTCTTTTCCATTTTTGTAGTTCAAGGTTTCCTACCTCCTCGATTGCATGACCCTTTACGACCAGACGGCGGCTTTCGGCAACAATGCCTTTTGCGTTTGCAGCAACACGAACGATTTGATTGTTCATTTTGTGCTTCCTCCTTTCGAAATTTGCCCCTGCGATGGGGGGTGGCGATATCGCCATTCCAATTGTATTCGTTTGCGAACGACAGATTTCCTGCTGGACCGAAAAAAAAAACGAAGGGAGGCCATCGGCCTCCCTTCTGGCACGGGTCTCCGCCGTTAGGCGGAGACCACCTCGTATGCCTGATCCATTTCTATCAGCCTCCTTCCAGTAGAGGATGTGTCGGCCCGACATCTATATTAAGCCATACCTTGCCAGGCTTCGGCAAGAAACAACTTGGCTATAGCTGTTTTTTACCGCAGGTTCTCCCGATACGCCTTCAACGCGTCCGGCTGCAGCGAGGCGAGCTCCGCCTCGGTCAGCTCCCGGTACGTCCCGATCGGCAGCCGATCGTCGAGGACGAGCGGTCCCATCGAGACCCGCTTGAGATGGACGACCCGGCCCCCCGCGGCCTGGAACATGCGCTTCACCTGATGGAACTTGCCCTCGCGGATCGTCAGCCGGACGGACGACAGCGCGCCGCCGTCCGTCTCCTCTCCGGGATCGTCCGCGCCCGCTTCCTTGCAGCCGAGCGTCTCCAGCTCGGCCGGCATCGTCACATAGCCGTCGTCCAGCTCGATCCCGCTGCGAAACAGCTCCGCCTCGCGCTCTCCGACCGGCTCGGCCGACCGCACGAGCGCCTCGTACGTCTTGGGCACATGCTTGCGCGGGGCGAGCAGCTCATGAGCGAGCTGGCCGTCGTTCGTAAGCAGCAGCAGCCCGACCGTATCCTTGTCCAGACGGCCGACCGGGAACGGCTCCAGCACCCGATCCTCCGGCGCGAGCAGGTCGATCACCGTGCGCTCGCGCCCGTCCTCCGTCGCCGAGATGACGCCTGGCGGCTTGTGCAGCATCAGATAGATCTTGTCGCGGAACAGGACCGCCTGCCCGTCCAGCTCCACCTTCTCCTGCTCCGGATCGAGGACCCTGCCGCTGTCCTTCTCGGTCCGTCCGTCGACGGCGACCCGGCCGGCCTTGACGATCCGCTTGATCTCAGCCCGCGATCCATGCCCCATGCTCGACAGCAGCTTGTCCAGCCTGATTCTTCGGCTCATGGCGCTCCCTCCTTCTTCTCGTTTCCCGCCAAAAGAAAGCGGAGCCTCGTGCGGCTCCGCCAGCGATCTTTTTCTTGCAGGCCGCGCGATCGGCGCGGCTTATTCGAGCTCGTCGGCCTGCGGCGGGCTTTTGCGCGCCTTGTGCAGCGACGACTGGATCTCGCCCGACAGCTGCTTGAGGCCGAACGTGTCGCCCTGCTCCCACAGCTCGTTGAACTTGAGCTGGAACTGGACCGCCTCCCGCACCTTGCGGTAGAAATACAGGTCCTGGATGTCGCTCAGCACCTTGTTGACGATATTCGAGCCTTCCTCGAAGCCGATCTGCGCATCAAGAATCTCGCTGCGGATGCTCGACATCTCGTTGTCGAGGTTGAACGCCGCCTCCGCCGCCTTGCGCAGGCGCAGCTTCACGTCATCGGGCAGGCTCTCCTTGAACTTGTAATTGAGCGAGTGCTCGATCGTCGCCCAGAAATTCATCGCCAGCGTGCGGATCTGGATCTCCGCCAGCACCTTCTTGAATCCGAGCGCCGTCTGCACGGGATATTCCACGATCATATGATAGCTGCGGTAGCCGCTGTCCTTGTAGTTCGTCACGTAGTCCTTCTCGTAGACGAGCTTCAGATCCTGCCTCGAGCGGACGATCGCGGCGACCCGCGTGATGTCGTCGACGAACTGGCACATGATGCGGATGCCGGCGATGTCCTCGATGCCGGTCTCCAGCTGCTCCATCGGCACGTTCAGCCTGCGCGCCTTGTCGAGGATGCTGGAGATCTTCTTCACCCTGCCGGTGACGAATTCGATGGGAGCGTAGGACTCCCGGGCTTTCAATTCCGAACGGAGCGTTTTGAATTTGACCTTCATTTCCTCGACTGCCTGTTCATAAGGCTGCAAAAAAAGATTCCAATCCCGGCCGTCCATCCGTCCGCCTCCTGTCTGTCATTGATGATCGGCGCCGATAGCCTCCTTGATCGAGCGATAGCCGTCCCGGCGCAGCAGCGCGCCGAGTCCAGCCGCGATGTCCTTAACGATGCCAGGACCGCGATAGATCATGGAGGTGTAGATCTCCACGAGCGACGCTCCGGCCTTGATCTTGGCGTACGCATCCTCCGCCGTGAAGATGCCCCCCGAGCCGACGATCGGCAGCCTGCCGCCGGTCATCCGGTAGAGCTCGGAGACGACCTCCGTCGAGCGCTCCCGCAGCGGCTTGCCGCTGAGGCCGCCGGCCTCGCTCCGGCTCGCATGGCCGAGCCCGTCGCGGCTCAGCGTCGTATTGGTGGCGATGATGCCGCTGACGCCGCTCGCCGCGATCGTCTCCGCCGTCAGCGCGAGCTGGTCGCCGGTCATGTCCGGGGCGATCTTGACGAGCACCGGCTTCGGCCGCGAGCCGGATCGGGACGCCTGGGAGGCGATCTCCGACGTGACCGCCGCGAGCAGCGTGCGCAGCTCGTCGCCGTGCTGCAGCGCGCGCAGATCCGGCGTATTGGGCGAGCTGATGTTGACGACGAACAGGTCGGCATGCTCATGCAGCTTGCGGATGCAGGTTATGTAGTCTTCGTGGGCAAGCTCGTTCGGCGTCGTCTTGTTCTTGCCGATATTGACCCAGACGGGCACCGTGCGCCGCCCCAGCGCCGCGAGCCGTCCGGCCATCGCGTCCGCCCCGTCGTTGTTGAAGCCCATCCGGTTGATCAGCGCCTCGTCGGAGGGGAGCCGGAACAGCCTCGGCAGCTCGTTGCCCGGCTGGGCGAGCGGCGTCACCGTGCCTACCTCCATGAAGCCGAATCCGATGCTGGAAAATCCGGCGACGGACTTCGCGTTCTTGTCCAGTCCGGCGGCGAGGCCGACCGGATGGCGGAAGTCCAGGCCGAACAGCTCCATGCGCAGCTCGGGCTGATCAGGCACGCCGTACAAGCTCTCCAGCATCGCGGCCATGCCCGGCACGCGCGATGCTTGATGCAGCCCGTCGATGACCAGATGATGGGCTTTTTCCGGGTCCATGCGGAAGAACACCGGCTTCAGAAAAGATTGATACAGCAACCCCTTCACTCCCGTTCCTACAGAAAATGCTCTGCCCTTCAGTTTATCGCGTTCCGCCTCAAAAGGAAAGAGCGGCTGCGAAAGCGAGCGCTTGCAGCCGGCAACTTCCGCTATCTCGGACAGGGGCTATTGCCCGTCCGGCGCGCAAGCGATTACAATAGGAAGACAGACGGCGGTGCCGGCTGATCGGAAAGGGGATGAACACGATGAGCGCTGCAAAACGGAAGCCTCCGGCGATGAAGCAGGTTCAAAAGGAGCAGCCGAACCGCAAGGCGATCGCGGTCTTTTCGGCTGTATTCGGCGTCGTCGCGGTCGCGATGATCGTGCTGCTGATCGTATATTCCTAAGCGCTCGGACGACGGGCTTACAGCCAGTCGTACCGCTTGCCCGGATTCTCCTCGAGAGCCGCGGGTTCGACCCGGTAGCGGCTCTTTTTCGGCTGTCCGGATTCCGGCTGCAGCCGCTCCAAGCCGCCCTCCTGAATCGTGACCGGAGTGCCGATCGGCACCAGGTCGTACAGCTCCTCCACATCGTCCCGCCCGAGCCGCACGCAGCCGAGGGACTCGTCCTTGCCGATCGAGTCCGGCTCGTCGGTTCCGTGGATCGCATAGCGCGTGTCGGACAGCGTCATGCCGCGGCTGCCGAAGCTGCCGGTCGAGCTTCCATTCGGATTGCGGACCTTCTCGCTGATCTCGAAGCGGCCGAGCGGCGTCCGCTCGCCCCCAAGCCCGGCCGCATAGACGCGCACCGCGACAGGGCCGCTGAAGACGGCGAGCCGGCGGGCCTTCGTATCGACGACGATGCGGAAGCTTTCTGCCATCGCCGCAGCCAGACGCCCGCGGCCGGCCGAAGCTCCGCCCGTCGCCTGTCCGGCCGCCGCCCCGCCAGGCGCCCCTCCGGCCGCTCCGGCGGCAGCGGGCTCGGCCGGCTGCTTCGCTTCCTTCAGCCAGCCGTCGAACCGCTCCTCCATGCCGTCTGCGCGGCCGGCGAGGATATTGTCCGGGTAAGGACGCAGCAGGTCCTCCAGGCGGGCCGGCCATTTGCCGTATCGCCGCTCGAAGCTCCGGATGCCGCTCACGACGGACCAGCGCTGCTCCTGCAGCGCCTTCTCGGAGCGGACGGCTTCGTCGGCTTCCGCCGACAGTCCGCTCTCGCAGCCGCATTCTTCCCGGCCGGCCGGCTCCCGCACGAGGTAGTCCCCGCCAGACGCGCGGCTGGCCAGCGCCGCTCCCGCCGCTTCCGATCGCCAGCGATAATGCGAGCCCGCCTCCGGCAGCGTCGCCGCGACCGCCCGATCCTCTCCACCGGCTCGCGACAAGGCGTCGACGGCGGCAGCCGCGCCCTCCGGAAAGCTCCGTCCGTCGACCCATACGATACCGATGCCGCTCCCCTCCCCGTCGCGCTGCGCCGGCTTGGAGACGGCAGCCGGCTGTCCGCCGGGCTTGTCGACCGTCGCCGGCAGCGCCGTTCCCGGCGCCCAGGACGCCGCCGGAAGCAGCGCCAGGCCGGCCGCGATCAGGATGGCTGCGCGCAGCGCCGTTCTGGCGACGCCCCCGCGCCGCGGCTCGTTCCAGCGGTCCAGCCAGTCCTCGGCGGCCAAATTTTCGAACGGATGAGGCTCGTTCTCATACGCCTCGTAGATCGGACCCGATCGCAGATAGCAGTAATTGGCCTTTCCTTCCTTGCCCAGCGAGGCGTAGGTCTTGCCCAGCAAAAACCAAGCCATCCGGTTCGATGGATTGGAGGCCAGATAGCGCTTGAGCTCCTCCAGCCGCTGCCGCGCGGCGGTCTCCCCTTCCTGCGGCCCGCCTCCGCTTCCGCCTCGTTCCTTGTCGTCCACCCGCATCCGCTCCTTCCGTGCGCCCTTCAAGAGGTACTATCGGCAATTCGACGCGCCGTCTCCATGAGGCCGCGGTCCCGAACCGCGAAAAAGCCTGCCCGGGTATCCGGGCAGGCGGCATGAGAGCGATGATTTACAGGTTGAACGGTTCGTCGGCGATCTTGATGGAGTCGGTCGGACAGCCGTCGCACGCGTCCTGCAGATCGTCGAACAGATCGTCCGGAATGATCTTCGTTCCCGTGTTGCCGTCGCCTTCGTAGATCGTCTCGGCGAGACCCTCGTCATCGTAATCGTAAATATCAGGGGCCGTCGCGCCGCATGCTCCGCATGCGATGCAGGTGTCTTTATCGACCCATGTATATTTGCCCATGGTGTTCCCTCCTCCAATAAATGAAGCCTGTGGCCCTTATAATCGGATAAGAGTATTCTTACCCGTTATCAGCCTGTCTGTACACATCAATTTATAACAAAATCCTCATCGATTTGCAAGGAGGTGCCGCGCAGCTTGCGGTTGCGGATGAGCGCCGACGGATCCTCTCCGAGCATGCCCGCCGTCAGCACGGCGCTCTCTCCGAACTTGTCGCGCAGCGCGTCCATCGCCTTGGTCAGCGCCTCCCGCCGAGGCTCCTGCTCGTATTCGAACAGATCGAGCTGCACCGCCGCGCTGTCCTTGGGCTGCAGGCTCTGGAGCGTAATGCCGAGCAGCCGCACCGGCTCCGGCCGCGGCCAATGCTCGTCGAACAGGCGGCAGGCTTCGCGATGGATGCTCGCCGCGTCCTCGAGCGGCTTGTCCAGCGTGCGGGAGCGCGTATAGGTCGTCATGTCCGGCAGCCGCACCGTAATCTGCACGCAGCCGGCGACGAAGCCCTTGCGGCGCATGCGGCGCGCTGTCTGGTCGGCGAGATTGAGCAGGACGCGGTGGATCTCCGGCCGGGCGGAGACGTTGGCGGGCAGCGTCGTCGTATGGCCGACCGACTTGCTCGCTTCCTTCGTCTCGCGCACAGGCGAGCGGTCGATGCCGTTCGCGGCCTCCTTCATATGCGGCCCGTACACGCCGAACTGCGACAGCAGCAGCGTCTCGTCCGCCGCCGCGAGCTGGCCGATCGTGCGGATGTTCAGCTTGCGCAGCTTGTCGGCCGTCTTGCGCCCGATGCCGAAAAGCTGGTCGCACGGCTTGTCCCAGAGCAGCCGCGGCACGTCGCGGATGCGCAGCACCGTCAGGCCCGACGGCTTCTTCATGTCCGAGGCCATCTTGGCGAGCAGCTTGTTCGGGCCGATGCCGACCGAGCACGGCAGCGACCACTCGAGCCGGATGCGGCGCTGGATCGTCTCCGCGATCTCGAGCGGGGACCCGAACAGCGACGAGCCGGTGATGTCCAGGTAGCATTCGTCGATCGACACCGTCTCCATGATCGGCGTATAGGAGGCGGCGATCTGCCGGAAGCCTTGGGAATAGCGCCGGTACAGGTCGAAGTCAGGCCGGATCAGAATCAGCTCGGGATAGAGCTGCAGTCCCTGGCGGACGGTCATGCCGGTGCGTACGCCTTTGGCGCGAGCCGGATACGAGCAGGTGACGATGATGCCTTTGCGCAGCTCCACGCTGCCCGCTACCGCCGTCGGCTTGCCGGCGTATTTTTCCGGCTCCTCGGCCTCGTGGACCGAGCAGTAGAAGGCGTTCATGTCCAGATGCAGGACGACCCGTCCCTTCCGCGCCTCCCGGCCCTCTTCCCGCTTCTCCATGAGAGCGCCTCCTTTTCCGCAGCCTCGTCCTTGTACTAGAAGCATACCCCCGCCCCTCCCGAGGGTCAACCGCGAGGAAAAATTGCACTTTCTCTTCTATCCTGCGCAGCCGCGGTGTTATAATAAAGTAATCTTTCACCCAATACTTCTGCGCATGAATGCGGCAACACATCAAAGGGGGATTCGTTCGTCTATGAGCCAAGCCATCTCCATCTTCGACACGACCTTACGGGACGGCACCCAAGGCGAGGGCATCAGCCTCTCCGCCGACGACAAGCTCAAGATCGCCCTCAAGCTGGATGAGCTTGGGGTCCATTATATCGAAGGCGGCAACCCGGGCAGCAACAGCAAGGACATCGAGTTTTTCCAGCGCGTGCAGAAGCTAGGCCTGAACGCCAAGATCACCGCCTTCGGCAGCACGAGGCGCAAGCACAGCGTCGCCGAGCAGGACGCGAGCCTGCTGCGGATCGCGGAGTCCGGCGTGCAGGCGGCCACGCTCGTCGGCAAGTCCTGGGACTTCCACGTGCACACGGCGCTCGGCACGACGCTGGAGGAGAACCTGTCCATGATCTTCGACTCCATCGCCTTCCTCAAGCAGCGCGGCCTCGAGGCGATCTTTGACGCGGAGCATTTTTTCGACGGCTTCAAGCACAATCCCGACTATGCCCTCGCCGTCCTGCGGCGCGCGCGCGAGGCCGGCGCCGACTGGCTCGTCATGTGCGACACCAACGGCGGCACGATGCCCGGCGAGATCTCCGATATCGTGAGCCGCGTCCGCTCCGAGATCGACGCCCCGCTCGGCATCCATACGCATAACGACTGCGAGCTGGCCGTCGCCAACACGCTCGCGGCCGTCGCCGCCGGCGCGACCCAGGTGCAGGGCACGATCAACGGCTACGGCGAGCGCTGCGGCAACGCCAACCTGTGCTCGATCCTGCCGAGCCTCGAGCTCAAGCTCGGCTATTCGGCCATCGGCCGCGAGCGGCTGCGGCTGCTGACGCCTACGGCCCGCTACATCAGCGAGATCGCCAACGTCAGCATGCCGGTCGGCCAGCCGTACGTCGGCAACGCCGCCTTTGCCCACAAGGGCGGCATCCACGTCTCGGCCATCCTCAAGGATTCCAAGACGTACGAGCATATCGAGCCGGATCTCGTCGGCAACAAGCAGCGGATCCTCGTCTCCGAGCTTGCCGGCCAGAGCAACGTCATCTCCAAGGCGCAGGAGATGGGCCTCGACGTGACGAGCAACAACGACAATACGCGCGCGATCATGGAGCGGATCAAGGACCTCGAGCATCAGGGCTACCAGTTCGAGGCGGCCGACGCCAGCCTCGAGCTGCTGCTGCGCGACGCCTTCGGCGGCCTGGACGAGGTGTTCGCCGTCGAGTCGTTCAAGATCCTCCTCGAAAAGACCTCGCACGGCATGGTCACCGAAGCGATCGTCAAGCTGCGGGTCGGCCAGGAGTCCGTCTATACCGCCGCCGAGGGCAACGGCCCCGTCAACGCGCTCGACAACGCCTTGCGCAAGGCGCTGCTGCCGTTCTATCCGCGCATCAACGACATCCATCTCGCCGACTACAAGGTGCGCGTGCTCGACGAGAAGGACGCGACGGCGGCCAAGGTGCGCGTGCTCATCGAGTCCAGCGACCTGTCCAGTAGCTGGAATACGGTCGGCGTATCCGGCAACGTCATCGAGGCGAGCTGGGAGGCTCTGCTCGACAGCATCCGCTATGCCTTGCTCGGCATGGCGCGCCTGGAGAGCGGCTCCGGCGACGATGTGCTGCGCATGCGGACCGGCGTCGTCAATCATTGATTCGATATGCCAAAAGGCAGCTCCCAACGAGGGGAGCTGCCTTTTTTGTGCCCGGGCTTGTGAGCCCCGGAGGGCCATACGATCGCATCGCCGCGCCGCCGAGCGGGAGCGTCTCGCCTCGCCACGGTCCGATCCGGCTGTCCGATTCGGCTGTCCGTTCCGGCTGTCCCCATTCGGCTGTCCGATTCGGCTGTCCGTCCCGGCTGTCCAATCCGGCTGCCCAATCCGGCTGTCCCATTCGGCAGTCCGATTCACCCGTCCGTCCCGGCTGCCCGTCCGGCTTCAGGCGCCGGGCTGCCGCGGCTGCGCGAGCAGATCGTCCAGCTTCTGCTCCCACTGCTTTTTCGTGATGACGCCGGTAATGCGCTCCCTCACCTTGCCGTCCGTTCCGATCAGCAGCGAGGTCGGGAAGTTGCTGACCTTGTACGCCTTCGTAGCCACACCGTCCCGGTCCATCGGAATCGGGAACGTCAGCTTCTTCTCGTCGACGAAGGCGCGCGCGTCGCGCTCGCGGTCGTAGTCCGTCGAGTTGACTCCGTAAAAATCGATCCGGTCGCCGTACTTCTCGAACAGCTCCTGTAAATCCGGCGCTTCGGCGTCGCATGGGCCGCACCAGGAGGCCCAGAAATTGACCAACACCGGCTTCTCGCGAGCGCCTCCGACCGCATAGGTCTTATCGTCCAGCCCGGGGAGAGAGAACGCGGGCGCATCGTAGCCTTCCTTGGGCTTGGCGTCTTGGCCGCCCGAGAACAATCCTGCGCCGAGCGGCATGTCCGCCCGGTCCATCCAGATCCAACCGCCGGCCAGCACCGCGGCCAGCAGAAACAGCACGGTCATTCCCTTTTTCATGCTCTACCTTCCTTCGCTACTGCCGTCTTCCTGTCATCGACATGGTATCATGAATGAGGAGGCCGACTCAAGGCCGTCCCTTCCATGATCCCCCAAAGGAGCGCCCGCTATGAAAAATGCCGATTACCTGCTCTCCGCCTCGGCGTTCGGCCAGCTCGTCGCCCGCTGCCGCCAGGCAGCGCCGCAGGAGGCATGCGGCCTAGCCGCAGCTTCGGCCGACGACCCTTGCGGCATCGTCACCTGCATCTTGCCGCTCCGCAACTGCCATCCCGATCCGCTGCGCCACTACCGGCTCGATCCCGCCGAATGGATCGAAGCGCATTACCGCCTCGTCCGCTCCGGCCTCCGCCTGATCGCCGTTTATCACTCCCATCCTCGAGGACCTGCCGCCCCGTCGGAAGAAGACCGCCGCGCGGCGCTTTGGACCGGCTCCCCGCGCGCCGAAGAGCCCTTCGGACTCGCCGAAGGGCCTGGCATGTGGATCGTATCGCTGGAAAACGCCGCCGAACCGGAAATCGCCGCTTATGCCTCCGGACCGGAAGGCCTCCGGCGCTCAGTGCTGGCTCAAATAAGCGTATAGGTCGCCGAGCGTATGGATGTTGCGCGAGCGGATCCTCCCGAGGTACGTCCGCCATAGCCGCGACTGCATGAAGCAGTCCTCCAGCGCGTGGTGGCGGCGCGTGATCGGGATGCGCTCCTCGGCCAGCAGCTCGTCGAGGCCGTATGATTCCCGTCCAGGCTGCAGCCACTTGGCGACCATCATCGTGTCGAGCACGCGATGGGTCAGATTGCATTTGTACGTCCTCCACAAGGCGGCGTTCAGGAACTGCTTGTCATGCCCGCTCCCATGCGCGATGAGCAGGCGCTTCCCGCAGAAGTCCATGAAATCATGCAGCACGTCGGCCAGTTCCGGCGCGTCCTCGCCCATTGCGCTCGTAATGCCGGTCAGCTCCGTGATATGGAGGGGAACTTTGCGCTTCGGGTTGACGAGGCTGTAGAACGTCTTGCCCTCGACCGGCTCCCCTCCCTTGAGCAGCACCGCGCCGAAGCTGATGATCTCGTCTCCGTTGTACGGATAGAAGCCCGTCGTCTCCAAGTCGAATACGACGGTCTCCAGATCGTCGAATGGCGTATCGAGCAGAGACTGCTTGCGCAGGTCGCGGTTGACCGAGCGCATAAAGGCCATCTGCTGCGCGTTCTGCGCTCCCAGCATGGACGCGAGGGCCGGCGTGACGCCTCCCATCTTGTACAGCTGCCACATTCGGCTGACGCCTTTGCTTTCCTTCATGTTGACTCCTTTCCATCCGTCAGAGCCTGTTCATCGTATGCCGGTACACCCGCCGCTGCAGCTTCTTGCCGACCTTGAGGCCGCTTTTCAGCTCCTCCGCCATCTCCTTCGTCAGCTTGCGCGAGCTCAGCTTGCCGTTGGTCGTGAACCGGCCGTTCTCGATGCGCTCGGTCGTCATCATCCGCAGCCGCAGGAACAGGCGGAACGTCTGAATCCACTCCGCCGCCTCAGAGCGCTGCACGAGCCCCTGCTCCTCGAGCGCGCGGATTCTCTCCAGCGTGCCCGTCTCGCGCAGGTTGGCCTCGATCGCCAGCAGGCGGATGGCATTGACCATCGGGATGTAGGCGCCGTATTTGATGTCGAGGCTGCCCGCGTCTTCGCCGTACGGCTCCCGCAGGAGCTGGCCGAACACATTGAGCAGCACCTTGTGCTTCATCGTATTTTCCAACATTCGCTTCACGATGACGGGCTGTTGGATGACGTCTCGATAAAAGTAGGCCATGAGCTCCTCGTGGAGCTCCGGAGCGCCGAACACGCAGCGGCTGTCCGCCACGATCAGCAAATAGCGCACCGGCTCCCACGCCGGCTCGTCGAACCAGCGCCCGAGCCGCTCCTGCCAGCTCGAAAGCGGGCGGCACCACTCCGAATTGCTGCTCAGCACATTGCCCTCGCAGAGCGGATAGCCCGCCCCGAGCAGCAGCTGGACGACCTGGTCCGACAGGGCGGCAAAATAGCGGCGGCTTTCTTCTCGGCCTTCGCCATCCGGCGAATCGCCATAAACGATGCCGCTGTCCTGATCGCTGAGCAATGTCTGTTCCCTGCGCCCGCCGCTCCCGAACAACAAATAGGCAAAAGGCGCGGGGGGAGTTCCCATCCCGAGCCGCGCCAATTCGCTTTGAGCGAGCTGAATGGCGCGACGAATCATAGCGTCGTGCGCGTCATTCAGCTCGGCATAGAATTGTTCTGTCTGTTGCTGAGGCAGCCGGGCGACCATCCGGTCGTGGACAAGCTCGCGAAGGCGATGCAGGCTGGCGGAATCTTCCGCGCGGGCGATTCCGTGAAGCAGCTGATGCCAACCCGGGTCTGTCATGCGGCGTCTCTCCCCTCTGGCCTGATCCAAGCTCTGGATGAAGTGTAGCAGATTTCGCTACGCTTGGATATTCTGGCCGGAAGGTTTTTTGAGCTGCTCCGGATAGCCGTAGTTGCCGTGCTCGCTCAGGTCGAGGCCGGCGATCTCCTGCTCCTCCGTGACGCGCAGGCCCATGATGGCCTTCATGATGCCGAGCAGGATGAAGCTCGCGGCGAGGACGAACACGCCGCAGATGACGACGCTCTCGAACTGGACCCACAGCTGATGCCAGCTGCCGGTATCGATCAGACCGCCTTGGCCGACGCCGACTTTGGTGGCGAGCTCTTCCGTGGCGAAGATGCCGTTGGCGAGCGTGCCCCAGATGCCGGCCGCGCCGTGCACGGAGAGGGCGAAGATCGGATCGTCGATTTTCATTTTTTCGAAGAAGCGGACGCTGTAGAAGACGAGGATGCCGGCGACGAGGCCGATGACGACTGCCGCCCATGGATCGACGAAGGCGCAGGAGGCTGTGATGGCGACGAGGCCGGCGAGCGCGCCGTTCAGCGTCGTGCCGATGTCCGCCTTGCCCAGCACCGCCCAGGAGATGAGGAGCGCCGCGACTGCGCCGCCGGCTGCGCCCAGCTGGGTGTTGAAGGCGACGAAGCCGAAGAAGCCGTCGCCGATCGCGACCGTGGAGCCGGCGTTGAAGCCGAACCAGCCTACCCACAGGATGAGGACCGACAGCGCCGTGAACACTTGGTTGTGGCCGAGGATCTCATTGGCGGAGCCGTCTTTGTTGAACTTGCCGATGCGCGGCTTGAGCAGGATCGTGCCGGCCAGAGCGGCGAGGGCGCCGGTCAAGTGGACGACGGTAGAGCCTGCGAAGTCTTGCGCGCCGTCTTGGGCAAGGAAGCCGCCGCCCCAGATCCAGTGCGCGACGACCGGATAGATGAGAGCCGTGAACAGAATCGTGAAGATCAAGTATACGGACAGCTTGGCGCGTTCCGCGAAGCCGCCCCATGCGATCGACAGCGATACCGCCGCGAAAGCGAGCTGGAACAGGAAGAAGACCGTAGTAGGAAGGCCGTTGTCGACCGACGTCTTGGCCGGATCGAAGAAGAAGTCTCCCCATCCGAAGAAGTCGTTGCCGGAGCCTCCGAAGGCGATGCCGTAGCCGAGCGCCCAGTAGACCAGCGAGCAAAGGCCGACCGTGAAGATCGTCTTGCCGGCGACGTGCCCGGCGTTCTTCATGCGGGTCGAGCCCGTCTCCAGCAGGATGAATCCTCCTTGCATGAGCAGGACCAGAATCGCCGCCAGCATGACCCACAGGGCATTTAGACCCATGTTGAGCGTCGCTCCCGAAGGATCCTCTGCGAACGCCATCGCCGGGAAAAGCACCAGCAATGCGCTCATGGAAATCAGCATCTTTTTGACCACTACGACCACTCCCTAATGTAATGTTCTCTAACGTGTGATGAAAGACTTAATGCCATTATAGTCAGAAGTACCTGCTTTGACAATAACCTATTTTTCAGAAACGAAAAGAATATCAAACGTTCCCCTTTCATATCGTAACGAATGTTAAGTTTTCCCCCCACATTCAGCGAGAACGGACGATCCTCCCAGGCTATCCTTCGGTTTTGCCGCGAAACCAGGATGAAAAACCGATCCGTCAGAAGTCATGCGATGCATCCAGCCTTCATGTAAGCTTTCTCGACAATCCCGCTTTTCTCCCTCGCTGGACCGGCAACAGGAAACGGCTGGGTTTGACGGCATGAAGGCTTACCGATTATCATAGTTTTCATAGAGAAGCAAGGGTTTGATAAGGATGGTGGAGGAGAAATGGCTGAACAACTGCTCAAGATCGGTGAATTGTCCAAGCAGGCTGAGGTCAGCTCCAGAACGATCGACTACTACACGAAGCTAGGCTTGATCCAGCCCGAAGCCCGCAGCGAGGGCAATTATCGGCTCTATAGTCGTGAAACCTTGGAACGCCTCCAGCGTATAGAACAGTTGAAGAAAGAAAAATATACGTTGGACGAAATCAAGCAAGCCCTGGACAGCTGGACCAAGGTCTCATCCGTGTCCCAGGTCACGCAGCGACTCAGCGATCTCGAGCTGCATCTGACGCAGCTCGAGCGCGAGGTCAAGGAGCTTGAGCCCGTCATTCAGAATCTCAAGCCGAAGCAGGCCAACCAAGCCGTCAAGCGCCTCATCCCGCAGACCGCGGCATGCATCGAGGCGCTGATGCTGATTCTGAACAAGGGCAATTTCATGTAGCCAACGAAGAAAGATGGAGGGATTGCCTTGTTTTTTCATCCGATGGACTTCCTGATCCTGATCGCCTTCGCTCTGTCGATCTGGGCGCAGTTCAGAGTCAAGGGCACGTTCAACCGCTGGTCCGAGGTGCAGGCGATGAGCGGCCTGACGGGCTACGAGGCCGCGCGCCGCTTGCTTGACGCGAACGGACTGTACGACGTGCCGATCGAGCCGGTTCCGGGCCGCCTGAGCGACCACTACGATCCGATCCACCGCGTCGTCCGCTTGTCGGAGCCGGTCTACTACGAGAGCTCCATATCGGCGATCTCGGTCGCCTGCCACGAGGTCGGCCACGCGATCCAGCATAAGGTGAGCTACCCGATGCTGACGCTGCGCCACCGGATCTTCCCGGTCGTCAACTTCGCTTCCGGCATCGCGCCGTTCCTGCTGATCGGCGGCTTCCTGTTCCAGGCGACCGGCCTGATCGGCATCGGCATCATCTTCTTCTCGGTCGCCGTGGCCTTCCAGCTCATCACGCTGCCGGTCGAGTTCAACGCCAGCAGCCGCGCCCGCGAGCTGATGGTATCCGAGGGCTTCATCTCCAACGAGGAAGAGCGCGGCGTATCCAAAGTGCTCAACGCCGCCGCCTTGACCTACGTCGCGGCCGCCCTCATCTCTCTGCTGGAGCTGGTCAAGTACATCATGATTTTCTTCAGCAACCGCGAATAGCACGCAAACGAAAAGCCCCTTCCGTCTCCAGACGGAAGGGGCTTTTCGTTTGGCGGAGCAGGACTCGCTCTTATGCGAGGCCAGCTCCTGCAACGCCCCACGCGGCTGATCAGCGCCGCATGGGGGGCATGGCTAGGGTTGCCGCAACCCCCGCCTCAACGCTGGCGGGCCCGGCGGTAGCGCTCCTTGTTGTCCATCGCGGCGTAGATCAGATAGCCGCCGATGAGGCCGCCCAGATGGGCATACCAGTTGATGTTGGAATAGAACAGCAGCGACACGACGCCCAGGATCAGAATCATGTAGACCGTCTTGACCGAGCTCTCGTCCATCATGCCCTTGCGGTGCAGCGCCATGAACAGATAGGCGCCGTAAACGCCGTAAATGGCGCCTGACGCGCCGAGAGACGACTGGACTCCGGTAATCGCGACCGCGGACAGCACGTTCCCGGCGATGCCGCTCAGCACGTACAGCAGCGTGTAGCGCCAGGCGCCGATAAGCCGCTCCAGCGGCGGAGCGAAAACGAGCAAGGCGAACAGGTTGAAGAACAGATGCTGCAGGCTGCCGTGCACGAAAATCGAGGTGATGTACCTCCACGGCTCCTGGAGGCCGAAGGCATTGTCGGCATAGCCGGGCTGATCCTGCCACTGGATGAACATCAGATCGTAGGTGAGGCGGTCGTTCGTCAGCAACTGGCCGGCGAACAGGATCAGGTTCAGCGCGATCAGGATCGACGTGACGGGATACGACTTCAGGTATCCCCGAAAGCTTTCGTAGCGCAGGAAAATCATGAGGCTCTCCCCTTCTTTCCCGATTGGACAACCGGGTTGGCGAATGTTTATAATGAGAAGGCATTTCCTATTCCATTGTTGCAAATGAAGGAGGACATATCAGATGGCTCAAGAACGTCAAGCAAGCTTCAAGGGCAACCCGATCACGCTGGTCGGCCCGCAGCTTCAGGCAGGCGACAAAGCCCCTGCATTCACCCTCAACAAATCGCTCGTGGACACGGCCACGCTCGGCGATTATGCAGGCAAGATCAAGCTGATCAGCGTCGTGCCGAGCATCGACACCGGCGTTTGCGACGCCCAGACCCGCCGCTTCAACGAGGAAGCCGCGAAGCTCGGCGACAACGTGGCCGTGCTGACGGTGAGCGCGGATCTGCCTTTCGCCCAGGCGCGCTGGTGCGGCGCGGCGGGCATCGACAAAGTCGTCCTTCTTTCCGACTACAAGGGCAATGAGTTCGGCCAAGCCTACGGCGTCTACATCAAGGAGTTCGGCCTCGACATGCGTTCGATCTTCGTTCTCGACGCCGACGACACGATCCGTTATGTCGAGGTGCTCGGCGAGATGACCGAGCATCCGAATTACGAAGCCGCTGTCGAAGCGGTGCGCGCGCTGCTGTAGCGCCAGGAACAGAAAAGCGAGCAGGGACGATGTCCTTCGCTCGCTTTTTGCTTGTTCAGGAGGTCGTCTTGACGGCCGCCAGCTTTTTGTCCAGGGTGCGGTAAATATCGAGGATGACCCGGTAATTGGCGCCGAGATCCCCGAGGGAGCCCCGCGAGGCGGAGTAGATATCGACCGCGGATGTGACGGGTCCCGTACCGATGACCGAGACGGTGATGTCCATCGTCCGGCCCGTAACGGTCCGCTTCTCCAGTACGATCTCGCCGACCGACGGCACGTCATGCAGCACCTTGTAGCCCTGCATCTTCTTGAGCGTGCTTAGAACCTCGTCAAAAGCCTTGTCCTTGGAGAGCTTGTAGTAATGGGACTTGAGCAGCGGATCCTTCGCCTTGTCCCCCGACTGCTCGAAGCTGCGCAGCAAACCGAAAAGCGTCCGTTTCAGCAAGGATGATTCCCCCTCCGACCTCTATGTATAAGGGTGTGGCTCGTATGTCGGCATCAGGCATGCCGTTTCAAAAAAAAGGCTCTGACAGCTGTCAGAGTCGTCTTGAACTCTAGAATTAAGTCCCGCGATGCCGTCCGGCTTGCTTGTTTCTGAACCCGCTCTCGCAGGTGGGTGTCCGCAGATCTGCCTTTGAGATCCTCCATGAAATGAAGGCGTGTCAGCCGCACATCGATGTTGAACTCCCGGGAAACAGCCATTGGTTCAAAACAATTTAAAGCCGTAACGAGCATCGCAGGATGTATAGCTATTATAAGCCTTGCGGCCGCAAAAGTAAAATTCGCCGCTTTATTTTTTGGCGCCCTCTCCAAGCTCCGTATCCACGACGTCGGCTTCTTCCGCGGCGAGCCGATTCTTCTCCTCCAGCTGGGACTGCACCTTCTGGTAGACGAGGTAGAAGTTCCAGAATGCGAAGTAAGCGATCAAGCTGCCCATGAAAAACGGGATCAGGAACGTGATCTTCGTGAAGCTGATATACAGGATGAACCCGGCCACGATCGCCGTGGAGAACGAGCGCAGCGGCCGCCCGATCGTGATGAGGATCGCATTTTTGAGCAGCTGGAACGTCTTCATGTGATAATGCACGACCATCGAGAAGAAATTGAACACCGAGATCGACAGCAGCAGCATCAGGCCGATGAAGATGTACGAGACGAGCTGCAGGCTCGGATTGTTCATATATACCCGGTAATCGACGATCATGATGGCGAATAGAAGCGCATACAAGATGCCGCCGACCATGCTCTGCACATAGTTTTCCTTGTAGGTCCGGAAAAAGGTCTTGAACAGAGGCACGTCCAGGTCGCCCATGACCCACTTGCGCGCGACGCCGAACATCGCGGACGTCGCCGGGAACAGCGTGAACGGGGCGACGACGAGCGCGAGGAACATCCAGCTGAAAAAGCTTGCCGCGACGTCGACATCTTCGATCCCCGTGGAAAGGAATGCGGTCAGCACCAAAAACGCAAACGGAAAGGAGCAGACGACCCACAGCAGATTGATGACCGCAAGCCTCATGATCCATTCGGAAAGGCGGTAGAAGCCGCCCATAATGCCTCTCATTTCCATGTCGTACTCATTCCCCCCAGCTGACTATTGCTTCTATTATACCGCGTATCGCAGCAGAAGCCCAACTATATCGAGACCGGGCATTCGTCCTGTCCGTACAACTGTCCCCCGCATACACTGACATCAGCTTCACCCAAATCAATCCATTTCATAGGAGGTGTCGATATGGGCGCAGCTTACGGAGGATTCGGTGGCGGCTTCGGCGGATACAGCACGGGAGCCATTCTGGTCCTGTTCATTCTTCTGGTCATCATCACACGTGCATTCTGGTACTGATCCGACGGATGCCGACCGAGACCGGACTACGGGATTCCTGCCAGGCAGGATAAGCTCGGTCCGGAAGGCGACTCCGCTGGATCGGGGCTAGGCATGAAACGGCGATGCACCTTCTTCTTTGCAAACGAAAAGCCGGGATGGCCGCATATGCGGTTGTCCCGGCTTTTCGTCTAGACGCATCGTGCAGGATTATTGGTTGACGAAGTCGTCCGAGGAGAACTTGGGACGACGGTCGCCGCCGCCGCTGTTGCCGCGGTTCTCTCCGCGGCTTTCGTAGCTGCGGCCGCCCTCGCCTCTCGGCTTGTAGCCGTCACGGCTGCCGCCGCGATTGCCGCCGTAGCTGCTGCTGCCGCTGCCGTATCCGCTGCGTCCACGAGGAGCGCTGCCGCTGCCTCCAGTACCGCCGCCAGTGCCGCCGCGATTGCCGCCGTAGCCGCTGCCCGTAAAGCGGCGACCGCTCGAACGTACATCCGGACGGCGCTTTTTGGCGCGGATCGGATCTTCCGGCGTCAGCTCGATGCTGACGTCCTTCTTCTCGCCGGTGATCAGCTTGATCGCCGAAGCGAGCACATTGACGGAGTCGTACTGCTCCAGCAGCTGGATGGCGATGCCCTTGTACTCTTGGAAGCTGTCCGTCTGCACGATCTCGATGATGCGCTCCGCCGTGATGCGCTGCTTGCCCTCGATCGCCTCCGCGATGGACGGAACCGGCTTCTTGGAGATGCGCTGGCGCGTCACCTTCTCGATGAAGTGCAGGTGATCCGTCTCGCGCGGCGTCACGAAGCTCCATGCCGTGCCTTCCTTGCCGGCGCGGCCCGTACGGCCGATGCGGTGGACATAGCTCTCCGGATCTTGCGGGAGGTCGAAGTTGATGACATGCGTCACGCCGGATACGTCGAGGCCGCGAGCCGCGACGTCCGTCGCGACGAGCACGTCGATGCTGCCGTCGCGGAACTTGCGCATGACGTTGTCGCGTTGGTTCTGGCTCAGGTCGCCATGCAGGCCGTCCGCGGAGTAGCCGCGCTTTTGCAGCGCTTCGCTCAGCTCGTCGACGCGGCGCTTCGTGCGGCCGAAGATGATCGCCAGCTCTGGGCTTTCCATATCGAGCAAGCGGCTCAGGGCGTCGAACTTCTGACGCTCGTGCACTTCGATGTAGGCCTGGTCGATCGTCGGAGCGGTAACCTGTTTAGGGATGACCGAGACATGCTCGGGATTTTTGAGGAACTGCTGGGCGAGACGCTGGATGTTCGGAGGCATCGTCGCCGAGAAGAGCATCGTCTGGCGCTGCTCCGGCACGAGGCTCAGAATGGACGTGATGTCCTCCATGAAGCCCATGTCGAGCATTTCGTCCGCCTCGTCAAGCACGACGTGCTGGACGTCGTCAAGCTTGATCGTCTTGCGGTTGATGTGGTCGAGCAGACGGCCCGGGGTGCCGATGATGATCTGCGGACGCTTCTTGAGCGCGCGGATCTGGCGGCCGATCTCTTGTCCGCCGTAGATCGGAAGGGAACGGATGCCCTTGAAGCGGGAAAGCTTGCCGATCTCCTCGGCGACCTGGATGGCCAGCTCGCGGGTAGGCGTCATGATGAGCGCAACGATGCGATCCTCGGTCGTCGGAATGTTGTTGATGAGGGGGATGCCGAAGGCTGCGGTCTTGCCTGTGCCCGTCTGGGCCTGGCCGATGAGATCGGTGCCTGCGAGGGCGATCGGGATGGCCTTATCTTGAATTGCCGTGGATTCCTCGAATCCCAGCTCCGTAATTGCCTGCAACACCTTAGCGTCGAGGCCAAATTCAGCAAATGTTTTCAAATCTTATTCAAACTCCTTCTCTTTGCGAAGCTCGCTTCAAAAATATCCTGTTAAGTATAGCACAAAGAACCTGGTGAATACCAGTCGCAGGCAAACAGCCATACTACGGGCGTATGCAAAGGGAACGGCCGCCCAGGGGACAAGCCTCCGGCGGCGGAAACGGAGGAAGCATGAAGCCTTACCAAGCATTGGCCTCCTGGCTGGCCGTCACGGCCGGCTCGATGCTCATCGCGGCCGCCTTCAATATCCTCCTGATTCCGGAGCAGCTGCTGAGCGGGGGCATCTCCGGCATCTCCATGATGATCGGCTACCTGACCGGCAGCAACATCGGCTGGCTGTACCTGGCGCTCAACGTTCCGGTGCTCGCCTGGGGCTGGTTCACGCTCGGCCGCCGCTTCGTCTTCTGGAGCAGCTACTCCGTCGTCGCCGCCAGCGCCTTCATGCAGCTCATCCCTGTCCAGCCGGTCGCGCAGGACATCCTGCTCGCCTCGGTATTCGGCGGGTTGCTGCTCGGATTCGGGACCGGCCTCTGCCTGCGCGCCGGAGGCTCGTCCGGCGGCTTCGACATCATCGCGTCGATCGTCAGCCGCAGCCGCGACCTCCCCGTCGGCATGATGATCTTCATCCTCAACGGCCTCGTCATCGGCATCCTCGTCGTCTTCACCGGCAACTGGGACATCGCGCTCTACTCGCTGATCTCCATCTTCACCGCCGGGAAAGTCGTCGACCTCGTCCATATCCGCCACCTCAAGGTGACGGCCTTCATCGTGACGCAGAAGACGGAGGAGCTGCTGAAGCAGATGCTCTCCCGTCCGCGCGGCGTGACGATCGTCAAGACGAGAGGCGCCTTCTCCTCCGAGGAGCGCGACATGCTGATGACGGTGACGACCCGCTACGAGCTCGACGAGCTGAAGCGGATGGTCCGGCGCCTCGATCCGAAGGCGTTCGTGAATATCGTGGAGACGGTCGGCGTCATGGGCGATTTCCGGCGCAACGGCTGACCGGAGGAAGAGGCGGAAGCGGATTTGTGGCCCCTTCCCTTTCTTCCTCCTCCGCATTGGAGTATACTGGAGCTATCCCGTAGTTCATTGTTTCATGCCCAGCGTTCTGCCCTGTTATCTGAATGAGAAAGGGTGATGCAAGGTGGAAGTGGAAACGGTCAAACTTTCGAGGATTGTGGAAAAGCTGGCGCCTGAGCTTCATTCCTTCCTTACGGCGCATGAGCTTGATCTCAAGATTGTCCTCCGGGACGGACTGTCCGTGCTGGAGCCGTCTGACGCGATGGAGATCGTGCAGCACAGCATTTGCGAATACCAGAAGCTGACGCTTCTGCATTGACCCTTCTCGATCCGAGAAGGCCGAGGGCCCGCCGCCAGGCGGGCCTTTTTTAGCTGAAATTTCTTGTGTCAGCTTGTCGGATCTTGTTTTATAATTTCATGAGAAGAGTACATAGGGAGAGAACAGAATGGAAATGGTGTATTCAACGATGCTGCTGCTGATGCAGCTGTTGTCGGGCGGGACCGGTCCGGAGTCGGACGCCTCTCATCAGATGATGGCGTCCTATGTGAACGCGGCCGCGGGCAAGCCGGTGATCGCGATGCCGGACGCGGAGGTCAAGGCTCCGGACGCCGGCGGCGAGTTCGTCAAGAAGGATCCGCAGCCGGACGCGCCCGAGGTCAAAGGCATCTACGCGACGGCGCACAGCGCCGGCGGCGCGCGGCTGGAGAAGCTGCTCTCGCTGCTCGACCGGACGGAGCTCAACAGCATGGTCGTCGACATCAAGGACGACTACGGCTACATCACCTACCCGACCGACAATCCCGAGCTGCTGGAGATGGGCACGGCCAAGAAATACATCAAGGATCTCCCGGGCCTCATGAAGACGCTCGAGCAGCATAAAGTGTATCCGATCGCCCGCATCGTCGTCTTCAAGGATACGGTGCTCGCGGCGAAAAATCCGGAGCTCAGCTTCGTGCGCGGAGACGGCAGCGTCTGGAAGAACGGCAAGGGCGACAGCTTCGTCAACCCTTATTCCAAGGAAGTCTGGGACTACAACATCGCTGTCGCCAAGGAAGCGGTCAAGTTCGGCTTCAAGGAAATCCAGTTCGATTACGTGCGCTTTCCGGAAGGCTTCGAGAAAAAAGCCGACTCGCTCAAGTATGAGAAGACCGACATCAGCCGCGTCGACGCGGTCGCCGGATTCGTCAAGTACGCGCGGGAGCAGATGGCCGATCTCGGCGTCCGCGTCTCGGTCGACATTTTCGGCTACGCCGCCTCCGTCCCGGCTGCCGAGGGCATCGGCCAGGACTTCGTCAAAATCTCCAAATATGTCGACGTCATCAGTCCGATGGTCTACCCGAGCCACTATTCGACCGGCTGGTACGGCGCCAAGGCGCCGGATACGAAGCCTTACGACGTCATCAAAGGCTCGATGGTCGATACGCACAAGAAGCTCGATCCGATCGGCAGCTTCAAGCCGGTCATCCGCCCTTGGATCCAAGACTTCACGGCGAGCTGGCTCGGCAAGGGCAACTACATCAAGTACGGCAAGGCCGAGGTCGAGGCGCAGATCCAGGCGCTCCACGACACGGGCGTCAAGGAATACCTGCTCTGGAACGCGGGCAACAACTACACGGAAGCGAATTATAAGTAACGCCGGACTCATCCGCCTTTATTGCGAGCGGGAGGCGGCAGGGAAACCTGCCTCCTCCCGCTTTTTTTGCCGCGCCAAGACAAAAAGCGGCCGCGGCGTCCATGGTGGACGCCGCGGCCGCTCGGCGCGCGAAACGGATCAGCCTTCGATCAGATAGCCGCTGCCCGGCTCGGGCCGCTTCTTCTCGACGATGGCGATCGACTGGAGCTCGGGGGTATGCAGGAAATGGCGCTGCGCATGGCTTTCGACGTAGGAGAACGCCTTCTCGTCGCTCGCCGCGAGCACGATCAGATGCGCCTGCTTGCCTTCCGGCAGCTGCAGCTCGATTTTATACAGGAACAAGGGGCTCGCCCTCCTCTGCGGCTTATTGGGACAGGCGAAGGGCCAGGTTGTACAGGTCCATGTTGAACGGCTTCTTGGTGTTGACGACCAGGTCGATGTCCGTCGCCGTCAGCTCGCCCTTGATGATGCCGCAGGACTTGGCCGATTCGCCCGCCATCAGCTGGCGCACGGCGAAGTCGCCGAGCTGGCTCGCCAGCACGCGGTCGTTGTGGGTCGGAGAGCCGCCGCGCTGGATGTGGCCCAGCACCGTGACGCGAGGGTCGATGCCGCAGCAGCTCGTGATATGGTCGGCGACGTCCTGGCCCTTGCCGGCGCCTTCGGCGACGATGATGATGCTGTGGCGCTTGCCGTGGCGGAAATTGTCCTGCATGCGACGGGAGACTTCGTCCAGATCGTACGGCACCTCCGGCACGAGGATCGTCTCCGCTCCGCTCGCCAGGCCCGCGTAGAGGGCGATGTCGCCGCAGTGGCGGCCCATGACCTCGACGATCGAGGAGCGCTCATGGGATGTCATCGTATCGCGCAGCTTGTTGATGGCGTCGACGACGATGCTCACCGCCGTGTCGAATCCGATCGTGAAGTCCGTGAACGGAATGTCGTTGTCGATCGTGCCCGGCAGGCCCATCGTCTTGATGCCGAGCTTGCTCAGCTTGTTGGCTCCTTGGTACGAGCCGTCGCCGCCGATGACGACGAGGCCGTCGATGCCGCGCTCGCGCAGCACCTCGGCGCCCTTTTGCTGGCCCTCGGGAGTCATGAACTCCTTGCAGCGGGCCGTCTGCAGGATCGTGCCGCCGCGCTGGATGATGTCGCCGACGCTGCGCAGGTCCATCGGACGCAGATCGTCGTTGATCAGTCCTTGATAGCCGCGCTGCACGCCGTATACGTCCAGGCCGTGATAAAGGGCGCTGCGCACGACAGCGCGCACCGCCGCGTTCATCCCCTGGGAATCTCCGCCGCTCGTAAGGACGGCAATGGATTTGACTGCTGACATAGTAGGTCCTCCAATGACGCATTAGTATAGGTGCAAAAAGAAAAGAAACCGGTTCGGAAGCGCGCTAGGCCCGGATCCGGCGGATCCAGACGCTGTTGAGCAGGAAGAACAGCCGGGCGAGCGGACTGCCCTTCATGAGCGCGCGGGACACCCGCTTCACGTCCTCCTGGCCGCCCACCTTGGGATCGGACAGATACAGAGCCAGCAGCCCCTCGACGATCAAGCGGTGGAAGCCGGGGTCGGGCAAGGCGAGCGCATCCGCTCGCGCCTGCTCGACGATGGCGCCGATGCGCGCCGCCGCCTCCTCGGTATCCCGATAATAGTTGCAGAAGTTGAGGTCCCCGCCGGCCAGGTCCTCCTCCTGATCGATCAAATAGTCGAGCAGAATGTGGAGGCCGCATATATGCGGGAAATAGCCGCCTCGCACGCGGGCGGCGCCCTCCGGCGTCAGGCCGGGATCCACGGCGGCCGTGAACAGCGCGAACATGCCGAGCGTCGAGCCCGTCGCGGCGGCGAACTCGTTCCAGCGAAGCTCGGGACTGAGCTGCCGATGCCGCTCCCGCCAGGCGAGCAGCTGCTCCTCGCGCAGGTCCTTGCGGATGTGCTTGTACACCTGCAGGTCGCCGTACAGCGAGACGAGCTGCGCGACCTCGGGCTGCGCGGCCGCATAGCCGGGCAGCCGGCGCACGGCTTGCTGGCAAGTCCGCACGAGATGATGCAGATAGCCGCCGTCATCCTGCTCGGCCCTCCGCGCGTAATAGTTCGTCAGCTCGGCGTCCGGGTCGATCGCGTCCAGCATCGAGCGATGCAGCAGGCGAAAGTCGTCCGGATCGAGCGAGGTGCTGCGGTCGCATAGATTGTCCAGGTAGTCGCTGATCGTCTGCAGCGCGACGATCAGCGGAATGAGCAGGCGGCGCTTGGACGGATCTAGGATCGCGTAGACGCAGCCGCCCTGGCAGTGGAACCGCTTGTCCCTCATGCTCGCGAGCGCCTGCGTCCGCAGCTCGGGATCGGGGATGAGCTCCGCCCGACGGCGCAGGGCGGCCAGCTCCGCCGATACGCCGGGCAGCACATAGCGGTAGACGCGGTACATCAAGTTCATCGGCTTGGACGGAGCCTTGACGGCTCCGATCGTCCTGTCGTTCATTCGAGGCGCCCTCCTAGCGGTCGTCAGGAATGGCGCCGCGCTTCAATCTCCTGATTGACGCGGTACCAAATATGCAGGTCATTGATGCGGCTCGCCAGCTCGGCGATGTCGGAATTGAGGCGGCATGAGCGAGCGAAGTCCTCCTCCTCGTCCAGCTCCCGCTGCAGGAGGACGATCTGTCTCTCCAGAGCGAAAATGACGTCCGGAATGCGGCCGCGGATCAGCTCCCACTGCTCCACGATCCCCATCTGCTCCGCGGCGTCATATTGATCCCAATTCCGATCCAGGCGGGGCAGGTCGATGCCGAGCCTGGCGTCCGGTACGAAGAAACGGTCCCTCATGGTAAACCTCCATTGATACTTTACCATCCTGATGCCTTAAAATCCAGTGTCGAAGCGGAAAACGATCACCGCCGCGTGGGCCGAGAAAGGGGGATCGAGCCGGGATTCCGGTCCCGAGCGGGGAGACAAAACGCATAGACGAATCAAGCGCCAGCCGCCGGTCCGCTTGACGGATGCCGCCGCTGGCGGCCGGAGGCCGCTCGGCAAAAAAAATAAGGCCCCTCGAAAGGGGCCCTATCTTGCTCTATAATAAGCGAATCCGACGAAGCGGATCTTACAGCTTGACTACGTTCGCAGCTTGAGGACCGCGGTTGCCGTCCGTGATGTCGAATTCAACTTCTTGGCCTTCGTCGAGGGACTTGAAGCCTTCTGCTTGGATCGCAGAGAAGTGAACGAATACGTCTTCGCCGTTCTCAACCTGGATGAAGCCGTAGCCTTTTTCTGCGTTGAACCACTTAACTGTTCCTTTCAAATGAACAACCTCCTAAAATGACGCTGCTTGAAGCAGCGAATAAGCCCATTATACACTCGCCACTCCCT
The DNA here is from genome assembly GCF_037965485.1 of Paenibacillus sp. FSL W8-1187. Classification (NCBI taxonomy): domain Bacteria; kingdom Bacillati; phylum Bacillota; class Bacilli; order Caryophanales; family Paenibacillaceae; genus Paenibacillus; species Paenibacillus sp. FSL W8-1187. Next base: position 2,180,001 of record NZ_CP150181.1, on the reverse strand, counting down.
GATTGCAATGAGGTCGAGACGGCTATAGCCGTTCTTTACCGGACGATTTCGAGAAAATGGGTCGACTGCGGCAGAAAAGGCAGCCTCGAGGGCTTCAGATCCGGCCGTCCGCCGGCCGCGCGGATCTCGCCGAGCAGCCGCTCCAGCTCCGGATAAGGCTCGGCGGCCAGCGACAGCAGCGGGTAGATCCGCACCGTGCCGCCTGGCCGGCAGACGCGCATCAGCTCCAACGCCGCGTCGCGATGGAAGCGGTAGCCGAACTGCTCCGCATATAGAAATAGGAAATGGCTGCAGAAGACGAGGTCGAACTTCCCGTCCGGCGCAGGCAGAGCCGGCAGCATCGCCGCCAAATATCTTCCTTCCGCCTCCACCGAGGCTCGGTCGGCCAGACAGCGCTCCAGGGAAGCGATCCGCTCCGCATGATGGCGCTCCAGCGTGCCGTAGTAGCTCCAGTCGAATGTCTCCTTCAGCGCGTCCAGCTTGGCCGTGGACAGCTCGATCTCCTCCCGGGCCGACTGCGCCCAGCTGCCGAGCGGCTCGCCGAAGCGCGGATCGAAGGCATAAGCATCCGCTCCCGCCGCCCTCGCGCCGGCGCAGAACGAAGATGCTCCTGCGGCTACATCCGCGACGGCGATTCCATGGAACGCCTCCGGCTCGAGGCCGAACATCGCGGCGTACTCCGCGAAGCTTCGGCAGGTCATCGCCACGCCCGACTGCTCGTAGCGCTCCCGGCTGAACGATGGCGGATTTGATTCAGGCTCGCGGCCCCTGCTCATGAATGGCTTCATGCGTTCATCTCTCCTCTTCTCGTCTTCCCCGCCGCTCTCGCGGCGACGGCGGAGCATCCCTTTTCCGAAAAGGAGGGATGCAATCCCATGCTAATCCACCTCTTGGTTGCTTTGCAACGATTTTTAGCGCTATGATGAAGGGATAGCAAGTCCGACACATGAAGGGGGATTTATCGTCATGATCAAAAAACATCTGATCTACAAGACCGACAAATACAATATGCTGAACGTCGAGGTCCACGGCAAGACGATCATCGCAAGGGAGATTTCCGACCAATGGGGCGAGGAATGCCATACGTTCCTGAGCCGTCCGGAGCTGATGCATTGGGCGGAGAGCCGCTTCCGTCCGGAGAAGTTCGAAGGCCGCGAGGAAGAGCTGCAGACGATTCTGCAAAATTTGAGCGAGGTCTAAGAGCCGGCGGCAGGATTACTCCCCGCCCTTCACGAAGGTTACACGCATCCCCGGATCAATTCCCATAAAATGGAGGAGCCTTGCCCGGATGGACACCACCAATGCCGTCATCTTCATCATCGCCAGCTTCTGCCTGGCCGCGATCGTCCTCATGAACCGGTCGTCGCTGCCGGATCGAGTGCGCAAGCCGCTCGCGATCAGCGCGATCGCGCTCGTCTCGATCGCGTTCGTGCTCCTCGTCGCCTCCTTGTTCCGCATGGGAACATAAGGCAAGCCCCAGGCAGGCATACTAAAGGGTATTCTTGTTCCCGATGGAGGCCTGCCGAATGAAATGGTTGCCCGTGCTGCTGTCGCTGACCCTGCTGGGCGGAGCTCCGCCGCGCATCGCCGCCGGCGCGCCGCCCGCCGCCGCGCCCGCCCATCCCGCTTCCGGGAGCGCGGACGCGGCTCCACTACCGAACCTTCCAAGGAGGGCTATCATGAGCCAAGTACCGAAACGTTCCGAAACCGCACCGGAGTACCGTTGGAAGCTGGAAGACATCTTTGCCGACCAGGCCGCCTGGGACAAGGAATACGGCAAGGCGAAGGAGCTCATCCGCTCCGCCGCCGCGTTCCAGGGCACGCTCTCCGAAGCGTCCCGCCTCAAGGCTTGCTTCGAGCTCGAGGACGACATCGGCTACCATGTGGAGCGCCTGTACGTATTCGCCAACATGAAGCATCACGAGGATACGGCGGAGCCGCAATACCAGGCGCTGTCCGAGAAGTCCCAAAAGCTCAGCGTCGAGGCCGGCGAGGCGCTCAGCTTCCTGACGCCCGAGGTGCTCGCGCTGCCGGAAGAAAAGCTCGAGGCGTTCATCGCCGACCCGCAGCTCGCTCCGTACAAGCATACGCTCGAGGAGATGAAGCGGCAGAAAGCCCATGTGCTCTCCAAAAACGAGGAGTCGCTGCTCGCCCAGGTCGGCAACATCAGCAGCGCGCCGAACACGATCTTCAGCATGCTCAACAACGCCGACCTCAAGTTCCCGAAGGTCCGCAACGAGCAAGGCGAGGAGGTCGAGCTGTCGCACGGCCGCTATATCGAGTTCCTGGAGAGCCGGGACCAGAACGTTCGCCGCGAGGCATTCAAGGCGATGTACGATACATACGGCAAGCTCAAAAATACGCTCGCCTCGACGCTGAGCGCGAACGTCACCAAAAACGTCTTTTACGCCAAAGCCCGCAAATATCCGTCCGTGCTGGAGATGTCGCTCTACGGCGACAACATTCCGAAGACCGTGTACACGAATCTGATCGACACGGTGCACGGCTCGCTGCCGCTCATGTACCGCTACATGGAGCTGCGCAAAAAGCTGCTCGGCGTCGACGAGCTGCATATGTACGACCTGTTCGCGCCGCTCGTGGACGAATTCGACATGAAGATCACGTTCGACGAAGCGAAGAAAATTACGGCCGAAAGCTTGAAGCCGCTCGGCGAGGACTACGGCAAGGCGCTGCAGCAAGGCTACTCGGACAGCTGGATCGACGTCTACGAGAACGAAGGCAAGCGCAGCGGCGCCTACAGCTGGGGAGCCTACGGCACGCATCCGTACGTGCTGCTCAACCATAAGGACAACCTCAACAGCATGTTCACGCTGACGCATGAGATGGGGCACGCGCTGCACTCGTTCTATTCCGACGGCAACCAGAAGTACCGCGACGCGCAGTACACGATCTTCCTCGCGGAGGTGGCCAGCACGCTCAACGAGGCGCTGCTCATGGACCATCTGCTCAAGAAATCGACCGACCGCAAGGAAAAGATGTACCTGCTCACCTACTATGCCGATCAGTTCCGCACGACCGTGTTCCGCCAGACGATGTTCGCGGAGTTCGAGAAGATCATCCACGAGAAGGCGGAGGCGGGCGAGTCGCTGACGCCGCAGGAGCTGTCCAAGATCTACTACGGCCTCAACGAGCTGTACTACGGCAAGGGCATGACGGTCGACAAGGACATCGAGATGGAATGGGCGCGCATTCCACATTTCTACAACAGCTTCTATGTGTACAAATACGCGACCGGCTTCTCGGCGGCGACGAGCTTCGCCAAGCAGATCCTCGACGAGGGCCAGCCTGCGGTCGACCGCTACCTCGGCTTCCTGAAGAGCGGCGGCAGCGACTTCTCGATCAACATCCTGCGCAAAGCCGGCGTCGACATGAGCTCGCCGGAGCCGATCGAGCAGGCGATGAGCGTGTTCGAGGACGTCATCCGCCAGCTCGAGGAGCTGGTCGATTCTCCGTCCGAATAGTCCGCATCGCATCGCCAAAGCCAGAAAAAGCCTTTCCCGGGCAGCTGCTGCCGGGAAAGGCTTTTTGGCGTGGCATGGAGGCGGTGCGTGAAGCGGCGGGCGCGAGCGTCCGGAACGCTCCGCCGGAAAGCGCGGGAGCGTCGATCCCCGCCCTCTCCGGCGGTTATCCCAGCAGCGCCATCGCCGCGGCGAGCGCGCCGGCGAGCAGCGACGAGACGAGGTTGACCGCGTCGTTGGTCATCCAGGCGAAGCCGCGCACTCGCTCGGCGGGACGCCCGCAATGCTCGGCGCGCTCCGTCTCGCTGCCGCAGGCGGAGCAGCGGTACATGACCTGGAACGTCGCGCCGAGCCACGAGTCGGCGAGCGCGCCGGCCAGTCCGGCGAGCGCGCCGGCAGCCAGCAGCGCGCCAAGCGGCGGCGCGGGGACGGCCGCGGCGGCGCCCCAGGCGAGCGGCGCGGCCGCAGCCAGCAGCGCGGCGGCGGCCCCGATGAAGGCGCCGCCGAGCAGCGCCGCACCGGTGCCGAGCGGCGTGACGCCGCCGCTCGTGCCGGCCGGCACGCGGCGGAGCGTGCGCACCGACCGCGGCAGGCGGCGGCTCAGGGCGCCGATCTCCGTCGCCCAGGTGTCGGCGTTGACGCTCGCCATGACGCCGACAAAAGCGAGCGCCAGCCAAGGCTGCGGCCAGATGGCGTAGGCGGCGCAAAGGAGCAGCCCCGCCCCGCCGTTGGCCAGCACCTGTCCGGCGTCGCGGCGGCTGCCCTTGGCATAGCCGCGCTCCGCGCCGGCCTTGGCGCGGTGATGCTTTTTCCACTTCGACCAGAGCGTCGAGCTGACGAAAAACGCCAGCAGCAGGCCGAACCAGAACGGTCCGCCCAGCGCGACATAACCGGTGCCGACCATTGCGGCCGCAAGCGCTCCCGAGCCGGACAGCGCGCGCAAGCGCCAAGCCGCGCCCGCGATCGCGGCCGCTCCGGCGGCCGCGGCGGCCAGCCTCAGCAGCGGCTGGCCGTCGAGCAAGCCCCACGCGTCCATCGTCTTCCCCCTTTCGACGCCAACGCGCCTCGCTGTTGTCAGTCCCAGGTCCGGTGCGGCTGCGGCAGGCTGCGCATCGCCTCGCGCCAGCACGCCGGATCGTTCGTGCAAATCATCAGCCGGTCATCCATCAGAGCATGCTGACGGATGAGCCGGTAATCGTCGATCGTCCACGCCATGACGCGCAGGCCCGCCTCGCGAAGCCGCCGCAGCCGCTCCCGGTTCAAAGCGCGGTAGTCGATCGACAGCAGGCCGCAGCCCAGCTCCCGCAGCTCCTCCGGCAGGCGGCCGTTCCAGCTGTCGGCGATCAGGCCGGTCGGCACGGCGCCTCCGAGCTCGCGCAGCCGCTGCAGCGTGCCGCGGCTGAACGAGGTCAGCACGCAGCGCTGCTCCATGCCGGCGTCGCGCACCGCTGCGAGCACCCGCTCCTCCAGGCCGTCCGCCCCGCCGTGGCGCTTGAGCTCGATATTGAAGCGCAGCCGCCCGCCGAATTCGCGCAGCGCCTCGGCCAGCGTCGGCACCGGCTCGCCCCGATAGGCGGCCGAGAACCAGCTGCCCGCGTCGAGCCGGCCCAGCTGCTCGGCCGTCAGATCGGCCGCTTCGCGGCGGCCTCCGGTCGTCGTCCGCCTGAGCGTGCGGTCATGGAGCAGCACGGGCGTCCCGTCGCCCGCCAGCTGCACGTCGATCTCCGCCCAGCCGATGTCGGGCGCCTCCGCGGCCAGCCGGAGCGCCGAGAGCGTGTTCTCCGGAGCGAGGCTCGACCAGCCGCGATGCGCGACGCACGGATTCCTCAACGCGGCTCACCTCCCCGCGGACTTCTCAACGCGGCTCACCTTCCCGCGGACTTCTCAACGCAGGCTCACCTTCCCGCGGACTTCTCAACGCGGCCTCGCCGTCTCGCGGACTTCTCAACGCGGCTTCACCGTCCCGTCCGCTCCGATGGAGGCGGCCTTGCTGATGCCGTTCAGCCGCTTCAGCTGAGCCGCGAGCTGCTCGCCCGAGACGGGCGCAGGGCGCGACTGAGCGATCTTCATCGGGTGGAACTGGAGGCCGCAGCGGCCGTCCTTGGCGCAGACGGCGTCGAGCACGCCGGTCTCGCTCGTGTTCGAGTTCGCATTGGAGGTGAAAATGAAGTTGCCGAGGCTGTACGCGATCCACTTGCCCTTGTACAGCTCGAAGCCCTGCAGCACATGCGGATGCGCGCCGATGATTAGATCGGCTCCGGCGTCGATGAACGCCCGCGCGAGCGAGCGCTGGTGGTCGACCGGCTGATCGGCGCGCTCGCGGCCCCAATGGACCATGACGACGACGAGATCCGCCTGCTTGCGAGCGGCGCGGATCGCCTCCTCCGCGCGCGCCGGATCATAGGCTTCGGCGACGCCGGCACGGGTCGGGCCGGCTTTCCACTCGACAACCGGCAGCACGCGGCTGACGCCGAGATAGGCGACCTTGACGCCGCCGCTCTCCAGCACGACCGGCGCGTACGCTTCCTTGTCGGTGCGGCCGCCGCCGACATGCGGCAGTCCGGCGTCGTCCAGATGGCCGATCGTATCGAGCAGCCCCTCGACGCCCTGGTCGAGCGTATGGTTGTTGGCGAGCGTGACGACGTCGAAGCCGGCGTCCTTGAGCGGCTTCACGTATGCCGGCTTGCCCTTGAAGACGAACTGCTTGCCCGTGGCAGGATTGCCGCGTGACGTGATCGGCGTCTCCAGATTGCCGGCGGTCAGATCGGGCTTGGACAGCCGCTCGGCCGCGCCGGTGAACGGGTAGTCCAGCCCCTCGCTCTCCATCAGGCCGGCTACCTTGGCGGCCAGCAGGATGTCGCCGGTAAAGGCGAGGCGGATCGTCGGCGCGTCCTTGGGCACGAGGCCCGACCAGCCGGACGGCGAAGCCGTCGGCCGCGCCCCTGCTCCCGAGCCGCTCGGCGGCGTGGAAGGCTCGGACGGCGAAGCGCTCGGCGCAGCCGATGGAGCTGCCGACGGAGAAGCCGACGGCTCGGGCGACGGAGTCGCGGAGGGCGTCGGCGATGCGGACGGCGACGCCGTCGGCGATGCGGAAGGCGGCGCCGTCGCCGGGGCAGGCTCGGACGGCGCGGCCGTCGCCTCGGCCAGCGGAGCTCCGCCGGAATCCGGCCGATTGTCGCGGCTCAGGCCGAAGACCAGCACGGCGCCGGCTCCGAGCAGCAGGGCGAGCAGAATGACGTTCAAGACGAGCAGGCGGCGGACCGCGCGCTTGCGGCGCTGGCGCTGCTGCTGTCTGGCTTGGCTGCGGTTGCGGTACAAAAAGACAGCTCCTCTCGCGAAGGCAGGAATGAATGGATGAGGCGAACCGGATTCCGCCAGATGGACGGACCTTACGCCATTATACCATTCTATCCCCGCTCGGAAAGGAGCCGGTTCTTCTTAGCTTAAAGACGCCCAGATTTGCCGCGCCGCCTCGCGGCCTTGGCGGATGCAGTCCGGCAGCCCGACGCCGTCGAACGCGGCTCCGGTCGCATAGACGCCCGGGCAGTCGCGGCGCATCGCGGCGCGCAGCCCCGCGATCGCCTCGACGTGGCCGACCGGATACTGCGGCATCGAGCGGCGCAGGCGCGTGATCTCCGTGAACAGCGGCTCCGCCTCGATGCCCATCGTGTCGCGCACGTCGCGGCGGACGGCGGCGATCAGCTCGCCGTCCGGCAGCAGCGCGCCCTCCTCCGCTCCCGCGCGGCCGACGTAGCAGCGCAGCAGCACGCGGCCGTCCGGGCTGCTGTGCAGCCATTTGGACGACGTCCATGTGCAGGCGGTGATCGTACGCCCTTCGGAGCGCGGCACGAGGAAGCCGGAGCCGTCGAACGCCATGTCGGCGATATCCTCCTCGCGGAACGCCATGACGACGTTGGCGACGGAGACATACTCGACGGCGCGCAGCGCGGCCGTGTCCGTCAGAGGATCCAGCAGCGCGGCGGCCGCCTGGCTCGGCACGGTCACGACGACCGCGTCCGCGGCCAGCGTCTCCCCTCCCGCCAGCTCCAGCTCATACGCCGGAGCCGCCTCGTCGGAGGAGCGGCGGCGGATCGCCTCGATGCGCGTTTGCATCCGCCGCTCGATGCCGCCCAGCGCCTCGTCCAGCCCGTCGACGAGCGTGCGCAGCCCGCGCCGGTACGTCATGAACACGCCGCCGCGAGCCGCCGCCGGCACGTAGTCGGGCGCCGCCGGAGCGCCGCCGGCCTTGGGCGCTCGCATGCCGCGGATGAGGCTGCCATGCTCAAGCTCGGCCTGGCGGAACTGCGGAAACGTCGCCGCGAGGCTGAGCTTGTACAGATCGCCGGCGTAGATGCCCGCGAGCAGCGGCTCGCTGATGCGCTCCACCATCGCCCGCCCGAAGCGCCGCTCCAGCAGGCTGCCGACCGACTCGTCGCGTCCGTCGTCCGGACGCGGAGCCGTCAGGAAGTCCTGCGAGGCGCGGAACTTCTCCTGCGGGTCCATCAGCTCCGTCTTGAGGAAGCTGGCCATGTCCGCCGGCACGCCGAGCGCGAGCCGCGCCGGCATCGGATGCAGGCGGCCTCCTTGGTAGATGTACGTCTTGGCCGCCTTCGGATTGGTCGTGACGAGCTCGTCCAGCAGGCCGAGCTCCTGCGTCAGCTCCAGGATCGCCGTCTTGCGGCCGAGGAACGAATCCGGGCCTTTTTCGATCGTGAAGCCGTCCTTGCGCAGCGTCTCGATGCGGCCGCCGAGGCGGCCGCTCGCCTCCGCCAGCACGATCCGCGCCTCCCGCCCCTCCTGCCGCGCCTGCAGCTGCAGGTAGAACGCCGCGCTGAGGCCGGTCAGTCCGGCTCCGGCGACGACGATGACCGGCGTCCGTCCGGACGTCATGACGGCAGCTTCGCCGCCGCTTCGCGGATGCTGTCGGCGAGCGTCTCCATGTACAGCGGATCGGAATTCAGCATGCGGATGCGGCCGAACGCCACGCCGAGCTTGTCCGCATGGGCCATCGCCTCGATGTCGAGGTCGTAGAGCACCTCCAGATGGTCGGAGACGAAGCCGACCGGCGCGGCGAGCAGCGCCCGCTCCCCTTCTCCCGCCAGCTTGTCCATCGTCTCGAGGATGTCCGGACCGAGCCAAGGCTCCGCCGTGCGTCCCGCGCTCTGCCAGGTGAACTGCCAGCGCGGCGCTCCGGCCGCCTCGGCGACCGCGCGCGACGTCTCCAGCAGCTGCTCCTCGTACGGATCGCCCGCCTCGCGGATGCGCTCCGGCAGGCTGTGCGCGCTGAACAGCACCTTGACGTCCGCTCCGCCGGCTTTGGCCGACACGGCCTCGACGCCTTCGCGCACGCGCTCCGCGAGCGCCTCGATCAGGCTCGGATGCAGATGGTAGGATTCCACGCAGGCCAGCTCGATGCCGTGCTTCTGCGCCTCGGCGAGCGCCCGCTTGTTGTAGCTGGCGATGCTCATCGTCGAGTAATGCGGCGCCAGCACGATGCCGACCGCGCGCTTCACGCCGTCCGCGGCCATCGCCGCGACGCCGTCCTCGATGTAGGGACGGGCATGCTTGAGGCCCTGGTAGCAGCGGAAGCGGCCCGGCTCGGCCGTATCCAGCTTGTCCTGCAGGCTGGATACTTGGCGGTCCGTGTTCTCGCGCAGCGGAAAGACGCCGCCCGCGATCGCCTCGTAGCGGTCGGTCAGCTCCTTGAGCTGCTCGGCCGACGGCGCATGGCCGCGGCGGATGTGGGTGTAGTACTCCTCGACGGAGTCGAGGCTTTCCGGCGTCCCGTACGACATCACGAGCACGCCGATCGCAGCGTTAGACATGAGGCAGCTCCTCTCCCGTATGGACGGCTGCCGGCTGCGCGCCGGACAGCGCCTTGGACGAATAGTCATGCACGAAGGCCGTCAGCTCGCGCAGCTTGTCGAGCGAGGCTTCGGGGAACAGGCCGTGGCCGAGGTTGAACACATAGCCCGGCTCCTGGATGCCCTGGTCGATGATCGCGGCGGCGTGGCGCTCGATGACGTCCATCGGCGCGGTGAGCACGACCGGATCGAGGTTGCCCTGGATCGCATAGCCGCCGCCGAGGCGCCGGCGCGCCTCGGGAATGCTGACGCGCCAGTCGATGCCGATGCCGCTCGCCTGCAGGTCCCGCAGCTCCGGCAGCAGCTCGCCCGAGCTGACGCCCGGGAAGTAGATGCCCGGCTGCTCCAGATCGGACAGCTCCGCGAAGATGCGGCGGATCGTCGGCAGCACGTACCGGCGGAAATCGGCCGGAGCCAGCGAGCCGACCCAGCTGTCGAACAGCTGGTACGCCTTGCCTCCGCTGGCCGCGTGGGCCCGCAGGTAGGCGATGACCATATCGCCGAGCTTGTCCATGAGCAGGAACCAGGTGTCGGGATCGCCGTACATCATCGCCTTGGTCTTGAGGTAGCTTCGCGACGGCTTGCCCTCGATCAGATAGCTGGCGATCGTGAACGGCGCGCCGGCGAACGTGATCAGCGGCACCGTCAGCTCGCGGTCGAGAATGCGGATCGTCTCTAGCACATGGCCGAGGTCGCCCTCGACGTCGATCGGCTTCAGCCGCCGGACGTCCTCCGCGCTGCGGATCGGATTGTGGATGACCGGTCCCGTGCCGGCCACGATATCGAAATCGATCCCGATCGAGGCGACCGGGTTCATGATGTCGGAATAAAGGATGGCTGCGTCCACGCCGAGCTTGCGCACCGGCATGAGCGTCACTTCCGCGGCCAGCTCGGGCCGGCGGCAGATCTCGAGCAGGCTGTACGATTCCTTGATCTTTCGGTAATCCGGATCGTAGCGCCCCGCCTGCCTCATGTACCAGACCGGAACATGGCCGGTCGTTTCCCTCCGGAGAGCCCGGAGGAAGGAGTCGTTGTTGATCATGTGCGCGCCCCTTCGCTCTCTATGAATTTCCCATCGTTTCCATTATGCCCGTTTTCAAAAACGCTAACAACCTTCGCCCCGCGGAGGCTATGACAATCCTATGACAAACGAGTTTCAACCCCCGATCAAAAAGATTATACTAGGGTAATGAGCAAAAGGCGCCTTACGGCCTGGGCAAATGCTCCGTCAGGGCGGGTTTGCAACTGCGCCCTAGGCCGTCAAAACGCGAAGGAGACCGCTGATCTATGACTCTATATCCCGTTCGCCACGATCTGGCCGCCTCGGCGCTGGAGCAGTCGCCGTTTGCCGTCGCTCTGCTCGATCCGCATGCGATGGAATGGGCCGGCATGAATGCCGCATTCCTTCGGCTGGCCGGATACGGACAAGAGCCGAACCGCCCGGCTCCGCCCGGCCCCGAGCAGCTGCTGAAGCTGGAGACCGGCACGCTCCGAGACGTCGCCGAGGGCGTCCTTGGCGGGGCGTCCGGCGAGCGCCGCGCGATGCTGCTGACGGCGCGCTCCGGCTCCCTTCCGGTCCGGGCCGCCTTCGCGGACGCTTCCGCAGGGGGAAGTCCCTGCATCGGCGTCTATATCCTGGAATCAAGCCCGGCCGCGGACGAGCCGCTCGTCGAGGACAACATCGCCGAGCTGATCGCCGACCATACGCTCGATCTCATCACCTGCAGCACGCCCGAGGGGACGATCCTTTATTGCGCGCCCTCCATCAAGGAGATTCTCGGCTACGACGTGAGCGAGATGATCGGGCGCAACCGGCGAGAGTTCTACCATGAGCAGGAGGCGAGCGAGATGACGCCGGAGCGGATGTACGACACCGTCCGGAACTTCGTGCGCCGCGTCCGCCACAAGGACGGACGCTTCATCTGGATGGAGACCTATTCCCGAGAGATCCGGCTCCAGAACGGCCGCAAGCGGGTGCTTACGTTCGGACGCGACGTCACCGGCATGAAAAAATACGAGGACATGCTCGCCGCCGTCCATCGCATCGCCAAGATCGGCGCCTGGGAGTGGGACATCGAGCGCGGCCTCATCACCTTCTCCGAGGATGCCCGGCGCATGTTCGCCTATCTGCTGCCTGCAGAAGCGGCGCCCGTGGACGCCCTCGTCGACTCGCTGAACCTCGACGACGGGCCGGTCGACCGCAGCATGAAGGAGTTCCTCCGCCTCGGCAAGGACAACTCTCCCGGCGAAAAGGTGTGGGAGTACGCGCTCGACCTTCCCGACGGCTCGTCCAAGACGATCCAGGTCCGCTGCGAGCCGCGGCTGAACGAGCAGGGCAAGCCCTACCGGTTCACCGGCATCGTGCGCGACGTCACCGAGCAGCGCCAGCTGCAGCGCCAGCTGCTCGAGAGCGAGCGCAACTACCGCCTGATTACGGAAACCTCGCCCGATCTGATCACGCGCCACAAAGGCGATCGGCAGGTCGAGTTCACCTTTCTCTCCCCTTCGGTCGAGAAGCTGCTCGGCTACAAGGCCGAGGAGCTGCTCGGGCGGACCGTCCTTCCGTACGTGCATCCGGACGACCTGCAGCGGGTGCAGGGCTATATCGAGCAGCAGCTGCAGGCCGACAGCTCGCAGACGGTCGAATACCGCTTTCTCCGCAAGGACGGCTCCTACGTCTGGCTCGAGGTCACCTGCAGCTGCATCCGCGACGGCAAAGGCCGGCCGCTCGAGATCGTCGCCGTCTCGCGGGACATCTCCGAGCGCATCCTCGCCAGCCACAAGCTGCAGGAGAGCGAGCAGCGCTACAAGTCGCTGTTCGAGCATAGCCCGCAGGCGGTCTACTCGATGAACCTGCAGGGCGACTATTTGACGGCCAACGAGCATCTCGAGCGGCTGACGGGATACAAGCTCGACGAGCTGATCGGCATGTACTGGGGACCGATCGTGACCGAGGAATATACCGAAAAGACGCTTCATCATTTCCAGCTCGCCTGCCAGGGCCATCCGCAGTCGTACGATCTCAAGATTCGCCACAAGCAAGGCCACGAGCTGCTGATCAATACGATCAACATCCCGATCATCGTGGACGACAAGGTCGTCGGCGTATACGGCATCTCCAGCGACATCTCGGAGCGGGCGCGCTACGTCGAGCAGATTGAAAAGCTCGGCTATCAGTACACGCTCATCCTCAACGCCGTGTCCGAGGGCATCCTCGGGCTGGACAACGAAGGGCGGGCGATGTTCGTCAACCCGGCGGCGATGGCGATGCTCGGCCTGACGGCAGCCGAGTCGAGCGGCGGCTCCTATCTGGACATGATCGAGCAGACGCGGGCCGATGGAACGCCCTACAAGCGCCACGAGTCGCCGATCCATCAGGCGCTGCGCGAGGGCCGCTCCTACCATAGCCCGGAGGCGGTGCTCTGGCGCAAGGACGGCTCCAGCTTCCTCGCAGAGTTCCGCGTCACGCCGATCTTCGACCGGGGCGAGCATCGCGGCGCCGTGCTCGTCTTCCAGGACATGACCAACGAGAAGGAGATCATCCGCGCCAAGGAATCCGCCGAAGAGGCGGACCGCGCCAAGTCGGAGTTCCTCGCCATCATGAGCCATGAGCTGCGCACGCCGATGAACGGCATCCTCGGCATGGCCGACCTGCTCGCGGGGACGGAGCTCGACGAGGAGCAGCAGAGCTACGCCGACATGATCATCCAGAGCGGCGAGTCGCTGCTGCGCCTGCTCAACGAGATTCTCGACTTCAGCAAGATCGAGGCCGGCAAGATGGTGCTCGAAAAGGAGCGCTTCTCCATGCCGAAGCTGGCCGCCGAGGTGGCGGATCTGTTCCGCGCCGTCGCCTCGGAAAAGCAGCTCCGGCTGGAGCTGCGGCTGGACGATTCGATCCCGGCCGCGCTGCTAGGCGATGCGGGGCGCATCCGGCAGGTGCTGGTCAACCTTGTCGGCAATGCCGTCAAGTTCACCGAAGAGGGGCGGGTGTGCCTGTCCGCGCGGCTGCTCGGCCGCGACCGCAGCGCCGCCCTGCTGGAGCTGGCGGTGCAGGATACCGGCATCGGCATCCCGCTGGACAAGCAGAACCTGCTGTTCCAATCGTTCTCGCAGCTGCATCCCGGCCTCAACCGCAAGTATGGAGGCACCGGGCTCGGCCTCGCCATCAGCCGCCGCCTCGTCGAGCTGATGGACGGCTCGATCGCCGTGGAGAGCATGCCGGGCGAAGGCTCGACCTTCCGCGTGCTGATCCGCCTGGAGGTCGAGGAGGACGAGGGACTCCGGCAGTCCCGGCCTTCCCACGAGGGCCGGCTCGATGCGGTCGAGCCGGCGGCCTCCGCCCGCTTCAGCGGCGTCCGGGCGCTCGTCGTCGACGACAATCAGGTCAACCGCATGCTGCTGAACGCCCTGCTCGGCAAGATGGGCTGCTCGACCGACAGCGCCGAGAGCGGCCAGGAAGCCGTCCTCGCGCTGGAGCGGGGGCGCTACGACATCGTCTTCATGGACCTGCAGATGCCGGTCATGGACGGACTGGAGGCGACCCGGGCGATCCATGCCCGCATCCCGGCGGAGCTTCAGCCGGCGATCGTGGCGGTGACGGCGTTCGTCCGCCAGGCCGACCGCGACAAATGCCTCGAGTCCGGCATGAAGGACTTCATCGGCAAGCCGGTGTTCGCTTCGGAGGTCGCCCGCGTGCTCGGCACGCTCGTCTCCGGCGGCTACGGCGCGGAGCGCGCGCGGAGCTGAGCTCGGCTCGCAAGAATGGAACGATAGGTTCAATTGGAATCCCGATCCATGTAAGGCGGCGTTCAACGTTGCTATAGTTTGGATTAGGGTGATCGAAGACATGGCTTATGACTACTCCGTAATCGGCAAGCGGATCCGCAGGGCTCGCGAGGAAAAGGGCTTGACCCAGGAAGCGCTGGCCGAGCAGCTCGACGTGTCCAACGCCTACATCAGCAAGATCGAGCGAGGCCGGACGCCGATCAATCTCGACCGGCTGTCCGAGCTGTGCGTCGTCCTCGAGGAGACGCCGGAATACTTGCTGAGCGGCGCGAACCGCTCCTCCCAGGACTTCTTGCGCGGCGAGATCATGGAGATGCTGGAGGGCTGCTCGCCCGAGAAGATCCGGCTTATCTCCCAGGTGATCCGCCCGATCGTGGATTTCAAGGAAAAGGAATAATCAAAAGGGGGCAGCCCCGCGATCCGATTCGGACCGCGGGGCTGCCCCCTTTTTGATGTCGGCTGCGCACGCCGGCGGGCGGCCCGTCCAACAAACGCCGCCGCTCCCGTAGCCCCTGGCAGAGGCCCTCCTCTGCGGGAGGCGCCTCAGCCCCGGGAAACCGCGGCGCGCGCCTGCACCTGCACCTCGTCCGGACGGTAGACGCTCACGAGCGAGCCGTCCTTGGCGGCGGCGAACAGCACGGAGCGCTCGGCTTCGAGGGTGAACGCATACGACGTGCCGGTCGCCGGATCGACGACGCGGATGTCCGCGTCCAGCGCGTATTCGGAGACGAAGATGAAGACGGCTCCGTCCTTGAACTGCAGCTTGCGGCCGTAGACGCCGGCCAGCTCGCCGCCCTGCTCCCAGAGCAGCTCCTGCTCCACGCCGGCTGCCTCCAGCGCGATGTCGTATACCGCCTCGAGCGGCATCCAGCTCTCGGCCAGCTCGAGCGGCAGCGGGCACCAGAGCAGGCGGCCCTGGCCGAGCGCGATGTCATGCAGCTTGGCCGCGGCGGCCGGGCGGCCGTCCTCGCCGAGCGGCGACTCCTTGCTCAGCCGCGCGATGCCCTCCCCGCCAAAGCCGACCGGCAGCAGCTCGCCGTCCAGCTCGAGCGCCTCCTCGCGGCGGACGTTGCCAACGGCCGTCGCTCCGATCAGTCCGCGCGCGCGGGCCGTCGGGCGCCAGTACGCGTCCAGCGACAGCGGGCCGGTGACGAGCAGCGTGCCGCCGGTCCGCTCCGCCCAGTCCGTCAGCGCCGCGAACGCCTCGTCGCTCAGCGCATGCGCGGACGGCAGCAGGATCAGCTTCGGCGATTCGTACGACGGATCGCGCAAAATGTCGAGCCCGTACTCGCCGAGCGAGCGGAACGGCACGTTCATCCGATGCGCAAGCGAGCGCGCCAGGCGGGACGTGCTTTCCTCGACGCTGGAGCGGTTCGAGAAATCGCTGCTGTACGGATAGACGACGGCGACCTCCTCCAGCTTGCGGTCCTCGAACAGATGCCCGCATTCGCGGATGAAGCGTCCGAAGTCGTACGAGACGTCCGCCTCCGGCTTCTCCGTGCCGTCGGCGCGCAGCGCCCCGATATGGGACTCGTTCACGTTGTGCATATAGAAGTTGATGTTCCAGATCCACTGCACCGCGCCCGCTCCGCCCGTCGAGAACGCGTAGGCGTACTTGCGCTCGAGGATCGCATGCAGCTCTTCCTCTGTGCGCTTGGCGAAGCCGTCCGGCGTCTCGACGTACATGATGCCCGTCTCCTGGATGACATTCGGCTTGTTCGGCGTCTTGGCGAAGACGCCGTCCAGCACGAGCTGGTCGTTCTTCCACCAGGAATGGACCGTCGTGTAGTCGACCGCCTGCTCGTAGAACAGCGGGGACGGACGCTGCGCCTGCAGGCCCTCGTCCTGGCCGACCGTCACGAGCTGCTTCGGCTGCACCGCCTGGATCGCCGCCCGCAGCTCCGACGCCCAGCGGTTGTGCATATCCTGCGAGAACAGCAGGTAGTCGAGCCACTGGCCGCTGCGCTTCTCGACCAGCTCCGTCGTGGAGAAGCCGATGTCCTGCGGCAGCGGAGGCAGGATGCTCTCGAACGACGGCAGGTCGAGCGGCGACATGTTCCAACGCTCCTGCAGCGTCCCGATGTCGCCGTGCCGCTCCTGCAGCCACTGCCGGTACGCGGCGACCTCGAAGCGGTCGCGCAGCGTGCTCGCCGCGTTCCACAGCTTCGCCGGGTTGAACATCGTCGGCTCGTTGATGAGGTCCCAGTGCACATGAGCGCTGTCCTTGTGCCGGGAGACGATCGCCGTCAGGAAGCGCTTCTGCGCCTCGACGCTGCGCGGGTCGAGGTACGGGTTGTCCCCTTCCCACAGCTCCGGCGTGAACGCGAAGAAATTGAACACGAGCTCGAGGCCGTGGCGCTTCGCCGTCAGGATGAGCGCGTCGACCGCGCGCAGCATCTCCTCGCTCACATGGCCGTCGACGAACGCCATCTTGCGCAGCGCCGTCCAGAGGCCGGTGCGGATCAGGTTGATGCCCGCCCGCGCCATCTGCTCCATGTCGCGGTCCCAGACGGCCGCGTTCGGCAGATGCAGGTACTTGCGCGCGACGTCGCTCGTCATGTACGTCATGCCGACGATCGGCAGCGGGCGTCCTTCCTTGACGAAATAATCGCGGCCCGCCTGGAGCATCCCGCCCTCGCGCAGCAGCGCCTCGTCGCGGCCCCAGAAGCCTTGCACGAGGCGGCGCTTCTCGCCGCTGCCCGCCGCCGTCAGCTCGGCGTCGATCCGGTAGTAGCCCGGCTCCGCCGCGATCGGCAGCGCGATGCGCTCATAGTCGGCCAGCGCGCCCGAGGCAAGCTCGAGCTCGCCTCCAGCCACGACCTCGCGCGCGCCGCCGCGCTCGCGGCTCACCTCGTAGCGGACGCGCCACGCGCCGTCGGCGCGCTCGTTCAGGCGCTGGCGCTGGAACGTCAGCACCGGCTTCTCGCCCGGCTCGTAGCAGGCGTAGTTGGGCTTGAGCCACCACTCCGTCACGCCGCGCGCGGCATAGTCGCCCCAGGCGGCAAGCGCCTCGGCGCCCCTTCCCTCCGCCCAGAACCTTGCCCCGGCCTCGCGGCAGGCGAAGATCCAGCGGCCGCCGGCAAAGTCGCCCTTCGTATTTTCCAGCAGCACGACCGGCGCGCAGCGCTCGCGGCCGTCCTTGTCCTCGCCCGTCAGCAGCGGGTAGATGTGGGCGTCCATCGGGCCTCCCGAGCCGTTCTCGCCCGGATGGTCATGCGAGCGCGTCACATGCAGCGCCAGGCCGTAGGTCGGCGCCCCGTCGAACAGCTCCTCCGCGCCGTCCAGCAGCGGAATCGCGGAAGACGCCTTCCAGCGGACGACCTTGGAGACGTCTGCGCGCAGCGCTTCGTGGATGCCGATCGCCTGATGGTAGTTCGTCTGCTCCAGCTCTTCCTTCCAGCCGCTATCCGTCGCCGCGACCGGAACGCGCAGCGGAATGCCGCCGATCGTCACGAGGCCGCCGCCGCGCTGCAGATGGCCCAGAATCGCCGGCCACGCCGCCTTGGGGAAATAAGGCCCGTGCAGCAGCAGCAGCGCCTCCGGGCGCTCCGTCTCGAGCCGCGCCGCCAGCTCCTCCGCCGTCGCGACGGAGCCGCTCAGCGCCGCGAGCTGCTCCGGCTCGGGGCGAACCCCGGGGAATGGAAAGCCTCCATCGTAAAATGCCAGCCATGTCGCCATGAACCAACTTCCTCTCTATGCAAAAGTTTGGCTTGCTTGAAATCGTTAGGTTTGTTAGGCTAAAAGCATCCGAATTTCAACCAAACTTTAGAGGGTGCATGATGCGATGTCAAGAGGAGGAAAAGTGACGATGCAGCAGATCGCCGATCGGCTGCATGTATCCAAATATACGGTTTCCCAGGCGCTCGCCGGCAAAGGCGGCGTCAGCGAGGCGACCCGCCAGCGGGTCATGGAGACGGCCCGCGCGATGGGCTACGAGGCGCCTTCGTCCCGCCCCCGCTCGGGGCCGCCGTCTACGACTCGGCTCTCGCCCGGCCGTCGGCCGCCGGCGATGCCGACGGCCGCTACATCGTCGTCTGGATGTCCCGCATCCATCAGGAGGAGCCGATGTACTGGCAGCGCGTGCTCGGCGGCATCCAGGAGGCATGCCGCCTGCACGGGTGGGGCGCCGTCGTGCTCGCTCCCTTTGACGACGGGCATGTCTCCGACATCCTGCCGCCTTACCTCGACCGGACGCGCTGCGTAGGCGGCCTCGCGGTCGGCTCGTTTCCGCTGAAGCAGCTCGCCGCCATGAAGCGCACGGCCCTCCCGGTCGTGCTCGTCGACCATCAGGAGCCGTTCTCCGGACTCGACAGCGTCGCCAACGACAACATCGCGGCGGCGCGCATGATCAGCGGCCTGCTGCTCGACCGCGGCTGCCGCAGCTTCGTCTTCGTCGGGAGCGACCGGTTTTCCGTCAGCTTCCGCGAGCGCTGGCTCGGGTGCCGTTCGGCGCTGGAGCAGACGTTCGCCCAGCGCAAAGACGGCGAGCTGCGCCGCTGGACGATCCCTTATTCGCGCGAATGGATCGACACGCTGCAGGCGCGGCTCTCGCGGACACGCCCGGACGAGCTGCCCGACGCGTTCGTCTGCGCCAACGACGACATCGCCGCCGAGCTGCTCAAGCTACTGCTGCAGCGCGGCGTCGACGTCCCCGGCCGCTGCCGCGTCGCCGGCATCGACAACATCGAAGGCTCGGCCTGGACGCGTCCGCCGCTGACGACGATGGACCTCGGCAAGGAGCAGCTCGGCCAGCGCGCCGTCGAGGCGCTCGAGCGCCGCATCGCGCGACCGTCCGCGCCGGTCGAGCGCGTCGGGCTCGTGCCGGAGCTCGTCCTGCGCGCGAGCACCTGACCGTCAGCCTTTCACGCGCATAACGGCCAGCCCGTCATAGGCGGGCAGCAGCGTGCCCGCTAGCCGCGGGTCCTCCGCGAGGCGGCGGTTGAACTCCCGCATTGCGAGCACGGACGGGCCGGTGCGCGCCGGATCGGCGACGCGGCCGCGCAGCAGCGTGTTGTCGGCCACGATGACCGCGCCCGGCTCCGCCAGCTCGATCGCGGCGTCCAGATAGCGCGGGTAGCCGCCTTTGTCCGCATCGATGAAAAAGAAGCCGAAGCGCCGGCCCTCCGCCTTCAGCGCCTCGAGGCTGTCTCCCGCGTCGCCGACCCGGTATTCCGTCCGGCCGCCGAAGCCGGCCGCCTCCAGATGCGCTGCCGCCAGCTCCGCATATTCCGAGAGCAGCTCCAGCGAGGTCAGCCTGCCGTCCGGAGCGAGCCCGCGCGCCAGGCAGATGCCGCTGTAGCCGCCGAGGGCGCCGATCTCCAGCACCTGGCTCGCTCCGCTCATCGCTACGAGCAGCGTCAGCAGCCGGCCATAGCCGGTCGGCACGGAGATCTCCGGCATGCCGCGCTCGCGGATGCCCTCCAGCACCCGGCGCAGATCGGGATCGGGGGGGAACAGCTCCTCGATGTAGCGCTCCATCTCTTCGGGTCCAAGCAAACGTTCTTTCATGGTTCGTTCCTGCCTTCCTCGTTGTGCTGGATCGGTACGATCGCCTATACTTGATTGTATGATGACAGGCCGGGAGACACAAACGCCCCGGCCGGATATGGAGTGAACGCAAACCGATGCAACAGCTTGAACTGATCGCAACCTCTCCCATGGGCCTCGAGGCGGTCGTCGCCCGGGAGCTCAAGGACCTCGGCTACAGCGAGGCGAAGACCGAAAACGGACGCGTCACCTTCAAAGGCGGCCTGGAGGACATCGCGCGCGCGAACCTGTGGCTGCGCACGTCCGACCGCGTCCTCGTCAAGATGGCCGAGTTCCCCGCCCTCACCTTCGAGGAGCTGTTCGAGGGCGTGCGCGCCATCGACTGGCCGGACTGGATTCCGGAGAACGGAGAATTCCCGGTGAACGGCCGCTCCCAAAAATCGCAGCTGTCGAGCGTGCCCGCCTGCCAGTCGATCGTCAAAAAGGCGGTCGTCGAGCGCATGAAGGACAGCTACGGAACCGAGTGGTTCTCCGAGGACGGCGACCGCTACGTCATCGAGGTGAGCCTGCTGAACGACGTCGCGCTCATCACGCTCGACACGACCGGAGCGAGCCTGCACAAGCGCGGCTACCGCAAGCTCGTGACCGAGGCTCCGCTCAAGGAGACGATGGCCGCGGCGATGGTGCTGCTCAGCCGCTGGAATCCGTCGCGGCCGCTGTACGATCCGTTCTGCGGCTCCGGCACGATCCTGATCGAGGCGGCGATGATCGGCTGGAACGTCGCCCCCGGCCTGCGCCGCGAGTTCAACAGCAGCAGCTGGGACATCATGGGCCAGCGCCGCTGGGAGCTCGCCCGCGAGGAGGCGATGGACGCCGTCCGCGACGACGTCCCGCTCGAGATCGCCGGCTCCGACATCGACCCGGAGGCGATCGAGGTCGCCGAGGCGGCCGTGCGCAAGGCCGGCTTCGCCCGCGACATCAAGCTGCAGACGCTGCCGATCGCGCGCGTGCAGCCGGCCGGCAAGTACGGGTGCATCATTACGAACCCGCCTTACGGCGAGCGGCTCGGCACCGAGAAGGAAGCGGACAAGGTCATCCGGCAGCTCGGCTTCATCGACGCCGTCAAGAAGGACTGGTCCGTCTTCGCCCTCAGCCCGTCCAAGACGTTCGAGCAGAGCTACGGCCGCTCGGCGGACAAGAAGCGCAAGCTGTTCAACGGCCGCATCGAATGCCAGCTGTACCAGTACCTCGGCCCGCTGCCTCCGCGCGGCTAGACCCCGATCCCCAAAAAAACCGGCTCCCGCCGGCAGGACCTGAAGCGTCCCGCCGGCGGCGCCGGTTTTATTTTTTGATATGAGGCTTGACCTTCTCCAGCACCTCGTCCTCGGTCGGGGCGGTCACGTAGCGGCCGTTGACAAAGACGAACGCCCGCTTGCCGCAAGGGCCGCAGTACGACTTGCAGCCGACCTTGATGTCCGCCTCCGGGTCCAGCTTCTGCAGCTTGGGCAGCAGCGTCTTGACGCGGGTGAACTTGCATTTGTCGCAGATGCGGATGTCGTTCAGCGAGGTCGGCTCTTCCGTCCCGAGAGGAGCTTCCAGCGTCTCAGTGGTCACCGTGATTGCCCTTGGCAGGGTTCGTCACGACGAAGCCCTCCTCCGGAGAATACAGGTAGTCGACCTTCACGCCGTCGAGCAGGTCGACGCCTTTTTCGAGCAGCACGTCGATCTCCTTGTCGGTGGAGACGAGCTCGTCCTTGTCGCTGCGCTCGTCGATGCCGAGGCCGTAATGCGCGTGGTCGCCGTGCGCATGCGTAATGTAGACGCGCAGGAACTTTCCTTCGTGCTCGGGCTTGTCCAGCTCCGCCTTGAGGATCTTGGCGGCGTTGCGGGTGATCTTGCAGTTCATCGGGATATCCTCCTTGGGTCTATGTCATCCATCCGCCTGCCGGGCGGGGGAATCTCGTCGATTTTCGTCTCTATCATTTTATAGAAAGCCCGTCGAAACTTCAACCCGCCGGATACTTGCCCTCCATCCAGCGGGTGAAGCCCTCGGCGGCCAGCATCGTGACGGCGATGTCGTCGATCGGCATGAACGGCATGACGTCGGGCAGCACCCAGTACAGCGCGACCGGCACCAGGAACAGCAGCTTGTGGACGGGCTTCACGTCCCGCGAGCGCAGGATCCGGAAGATCCGGGCGAATACATGCTTCCAATGGCGAAGCGAGAGCAGCTTGCGCATCGTCATTCCTCCTCGGTTCAGCTTCGCCGGCGCAGCAGGCTTTTAAACCGGCCTTCCCTTATACGAATAGAGATTCCCCGAGGTTGCGAAAGGAAAAAAGAGAGCCCGCAGGCTCTCCCGTTCCGCGGCGGAAGCCGACATCCAGCCGTCCGGCATGCCGCTATCCACCGCCCGGCGATCCTTTCTCCGCTACCGCGCCGGTCCATCCTCCTCGCGGGCCAGCCGCAGCAGCTCCTCCAGCAGAGGACGCAGACGCGCCACAATGTCGTCCTGCTGCTCCAGCGGCAGCGGGTTCGCGCCGCAGCCGAGCTCGATCGTGAAGCCCGGCCGGCGGAAGCGCTGGATGAACCAGTCCTTGTAGCCGGCGTCGCTGCCCTCCAGCTCGACGGCCGCATAGCCCGAAGCGCGGGCGAGCCGCTCGGCCATGCCCCTCGCGCAGGCCGGCTCCAGCCCCCTGTAGTTCCAGTAGATCTCCTCGCCCTGCGTATGCAAGGCGGCGACGACGTCGAACGACTCCCGCTCCGTCAGCGCCGCCGCCGCGCGCGCCTCGGGCTCGCTGAGCGGGCTTTCGCCCGGGTAGTCGCGCGGTCCCGGTCCCTCCATGCCCCGCCGCCTGCGCTCTTCGTCCCAGTGGGCCGGGAACTGGTCGTTCAGGTCGACGCCGCGGATGTTGGCCTTCCAGCCGCTGAAGTCGGCACTGCCTCTATTCCACTCCAGCAGCTGGCGCCCGTACGGATGCCCTTCCGGCACGCCGCGCAGCGCAAGCTCCACGCCGTCCGGGTTGACCATCGGCAGCAGCCAGAGCGACAGCCCGTCTGCCGGGTCGACGCCGGCGGCGCGCCGCTCGAGCAGCTCCTCGGTCCACCTCATGAGCGCCAGGCTGGTGATCCATTCGTTTGCATGGAACGAAGCGTTCAGATGCACATGCCGGCTCCCGCGGCCGATCCGCAGCAGCTCCAGCCGCTTGCCCATGACGCTCGCGCCCGCCGGCTGGCGCTGCAGCTCCGGATAGCGCAGCTGCAGCGCCGCCAGATCCTCGTCCAGCTCCGCCGGGCCGTACGGCCGCGCCTGCACGATCTTGCCGGTCCTTGCCATGCCGCTCCCCTCCTCCGAATCCGATTAGAGATGTATATGCGGCCGCAAACGCAGCTATCCCCGTCCGCTGCGCGGACGGGGATAGCTCTCAGCCGATCTGCGGGATCTGCCAGACGACCGGCGTCAGCTCGATCTGCTCGCCGAGCCACTGCTGGGCGATGCGCTTGAACAGGCGGGGATCGCCGCTGCAAAAGAACTGATGCACCGGCAGCTCCGGCTGGGAGGCGAGCTTGCCGGTCTCCTGCAGGATCGCGCTCATCTCCCGCGCCGTCTCGCTGTCGGAGCTGATCAGCTTCACGCCCGGCCCCATCACCTCGCCGATCGTGTCGGCGAGGAACGGGTAGTGGGTGCAGCCGAGGATGAGCGTGTCGAGCGGGATCTCCTTGAGCGGCTCCAGCGAGCTGCGGATCGTCTCGAACGTCTGCTCGGAGCGGAAATTGCCCTGCTCCACGAGCGGAACGAACTGCGGGCAGGCGAGGCTGGCCACATGGATGTTCGGGTTGAGGCGCTTGAGCGCTTCCTCGTACGCCTGGCTGCGAACCGTGCCGATCGTGCCGATGATGCCGACGATGCCGGACTTCGTGCTCTTGATCGCGGCCCGCGAGCCGGGATTGATGACGCCGATGACCGGGACGTCGACGCGGCTGCGGATGTGCTCCAGCGCGACGGCCGTCGCCGTGTTGCAGGCGATGATGATCATTTTAGGCTTGAACTGCATCAGATAGGTTACGAGTTCATCCGTGAACCGGACCACTTCCTCCGCTGGCCTCGGTCCGTACGGCGTCCGTGCGGTATCTCCGAAGTAGATGACCTTCTCGCGGGGCAGCTGCCGCATCACCTCGCGCACGACAGTCAGGCCTCCCACTCCGGAATCTAGGATGGCTATCGGTCTTTGCACGTACACACCGCTTTCCTTGAACGAATTGACGTCAGCTATTCGCTAAGACAGCATATGAATCCGGGCTGCCGAACGTACCTTCATCTTAGCGGATTGCTAGAGTCGGTTCAAGCAGGCGGACGCCCATCCGGCGCGGAGGAGCCGTCCCGCGGCGGCAGCCGGACCGGCAGCCGCACGGTCAGCGCCGTGCCGCCCTCCTCGTCGCTGCCGGCCGCGATCGAGCCGCCGTGCAGCTCCACGATCTTGCGGCTGATCGCGAGCCCGAGGCCGCTGCCTCCGCCCTCGCGGGTGCGCGACTTGTCGACCTTGTAGAAGCGCTCGAACAAATGCGGCAGGCTCTCGGGCGGGATCGGCGCGCCCGTGTTGGACACCGTCGCCACCGCTTCGTCGCCTTCGCGGACGAGCGAGATCGAGATGCGCTCCCGCTCCGGCGAGAACTTGACCGCGTTGTGGATGAGATTCGTCCATACCTGGCGCAGCAGGTCCTCGTCCGCCTCGATCTCGAGCGCTCCGGCCTGGACTTCCAGCTCCTGCTCCTTGGCGCTCCAGAGCGGCTCGAGCGACAGCGCGGCCGTGCGCAGCTGGGCGTCGAGGCGAAGCCGCGCCGGGCGGAACGGATGATGCTCGGAGTCGAGCGAGGCCAGGCGCAGCATGTTGTCCGACAGGCGCGAGAGGCGCTCGCTTTCCTCCTCGATGATCGCCAGATAGCGCCGCCGCTGCTCCTGCGGCAGCTGCTCGTCCTGCAGCGCGCGGGCGAAGCCGCGGATCGAGGTGAGCGGCGACTGGATCTCATGCGAGACGTTGGAGATGAAGTCCTGCCGCATCGTCTCCATCCGGCCAAGATCGGCCGCCATGTCGTTGATCCCTTGGACGAGCCGGCTGAACTCGTCGCCGCTGTCATGCGGACGGGGAAGGATGACCTGGACGGTGAAGTCGCCGCGGGCGATGCGGCTCAAGGCGTCGAAGATCGCCTTGAACAGCTCCATGTTGCGCTCGTGCATGAAGCGGCCGACGATCGCCATCGACAATCCGAACAGCAGGAATCCTCCCGCTGTCGCGGACAGATGGGCGATCAGCGGCGGCGGCGTCCAGCCGGAGAGGTCGATGGCATAAAACGAGGCGGTCCAGCAAAGGGCGATCCAGGCCAGCACAGCCGCGACGAGAGCGGCCCGCTTGATCCGCATGCCCCAGCTTGCCGGCTGCCTGGCAGGCGAGCCCCGCCTGGCCATGCCGGATGCAGCGCCTCCGCCGCGCGCCGGGGCGCCGCGCTCCCGTCCACTCACGGCCGCTCCTCCAGCCGGTAGCCGAGGCCGCGGATCGTGCGGATCTCGACGCCCGAGCCGTCCGCCAGCCGGTCGCGCAGCCGCTTGATATGCGTGTCGAGCGTGCGCTCGTCGCCCTCGTAGTCGTAGCCCCATATCTGCTCGAGCAGCTGCTCGCGAGGCAGCGTGCGTCCCGGATAGCTGGCGAGCCGGAACAGCAGCTCGAACTCCTTGCGCGGCAGCGTGTCCTCGCGGCCGCCGATCCGGCAGGTGTACGTCTCGCGGTCGAGCGTGACGGCTCCCGCCTTGACCTGCCTGGAGGAGGCGATCCGGCTGCGCTTGAGCAGCGCCTTGACGCGGGCGACGAGCTCCGGCGGATCGAACGGCTTGACGACATAGTCGTCGGTGCCGAGCTCGAAGCCTTTGACCTTATGCATCGTCTCGCCCTTGGCGGTCAGCATGAGCAGCGGCAGCTCCCGGCTGTCCTCGCGCAGCCGCCGGCACAGCTCCCAGCCGTCCATGCCCGGCATCATCAGATCGAGGATGACGAGATCGGCCGGACGATCCTCCAGCCGCGCCAGCGCCTCCGACCCGCTGGCCGCCTCCGTCGTGTCGAAGCCTTCCTTAGCCATGAAATGGACGACCAGCTCGCGGATATGGCGGTCGTCGTCGACGATGAGCAGATGGGGCATGCAGCATTCTCCTTTTTATCTCGCTGATGCCCCTAGTCTACCCCGCCAATGTGAACGGAAGTTGGACTCGCGGAATCAGCGGTACTCCGGCAGCCAGTCTCCGTGCGCCTCGATCAGATCATCGCACAGCGAGACGATGTCGTCCATCGACAGCTCCGCCGACGTATGCGGATCGAGCATCGCCGCGTGGTAGATATGCTCGCGCTTGCGCGTGACGGCCGCTTCAAGCGTCAGCAGCTGCGTGTTGATGTTCGTCCGGTTGAGCGCGGCCAGCTGCGGCGGGAGCGCTTCGACCTGCAACGGCTGGATGCCGCCGCGGTCGACGAGGCAAGGCACCTCGACGCACGCTTCCCGCGGCAGGTTCGGGATGAGTCCGTGCGTATTCATGACGTTGCCGCCGATCTTGAACGTCACGTCCGTCTCGATCGCTTCCATGATGTAGGAGGCGTATTCATGCGAGCGCTCATGCTCGAGCCCCGCGCTTCCGAGCAGCTCGTCGCGCTGGCGGTTCCAGTTCGCGATCTGCTCCACGCAGCGGCGCGGGTATTCGTCGAGCGGAATGTTGAATGTTTCGACGAGCTCGGGATAGCGGCTCTTGATGAAGTAAGGATGGTATTCCGCATTGTGCTCCGACGATTCGGTCACGTAGTGCCCGAATTTCAGCATCAGCTCGTAGCGGACCATGTCGTGGTGCTTCTCTTTCTGCTTCTCGGCCGCGCGGCGCTTGATCTCCGGGTACAGATCCTCGCCGTCCCTTGTCGCCTCCAGCAGCCACGCCATATGGTTGATGCCCGCGATCCGCGTCTTGACGCCGGCCGGATCGAGGCCGAGGTCGCGGAACAGATGCGGCACGCACACCTGCACGCTGTGGCAGAGCCCGACCGTCCGCACGTTGCCGTACGTATTCAGGTAGTTCGTCAGGACGGCCATCGGGTTCGTATAGTTGAGGAAGAGCGCGTCCGGACACACCTCGCGGATGTCGGCCGCGAAGCCCTCCAGCACCGGAATCGTGCGCAGGCTGCGGAAAATGCCGCCGATGCCGATCGTATCGGCGATCGTCTGGCGCAGGCCGTACTTTTTCGGAATCTCGAAGTCGGTCACCGTGCAAGGCTCGTATCCGCCCACCTGGATCGCGTTGATAACGTACTTCGCGCCGCGCAGCGCTTCCTTGCGGTCCGCGTACACCTTGATCTCGCAGGTGCTGCCGCTCGACCGCTTGATCGCGCCGAGCAGCTGCTCCGACTCCTTCACCCGCTGCGCGTCGATGTCGAACAGCGCCAGCTCGAACTCCTGCAGCGCCGGCGTCAGCATCGCATCGCCCAGCACGTTGCGGACGAATACCGTGCTGCCCGCTCCTAGAAACGTGATTTTCCCTTTCATGATCCAGCCTCCCTGACCTTCATGATTGTCTTGCTGCGGCTTCGCGGCCGGCGCCTGCGGGCACCGCGATGCCCGCTTCGGGCCGAGCCCGGATTTGCGCTTCGTGAAAGCGCGTTCCAGGGCAAGCGCATCCGCTTTGCCGCTCCACTCGATCTTACGGAATCGCCGGGGCGGAGCATAGGGCCGGATGAAGGGAAGCCATGGACAGATGTCTTCTTTTCGGCTACGGTAGAGGAAACTAGGCTCGGCCGGGAGGCCGGATTCGGAGGGACAAAGATGGAGACGCCGGCACAGCCCGACCATTACTCGTTCCAAGTGTGGGACAATCCAAGCGAGGCCTCGGCTGGGGAGCTCTACGTGCTGTTCAGCGGCCAGGGCAGTCCGCTGCCAGGCCACCGGAACGGTCCCGGCATCCACGATTACGCGCTTGTCCATACGGTCGCCAGCGGGCGCGGACTGTTCCGCTGGCGGGATGCGGAGCATCGGCTGGAAGCGGGCGATACGTTCGTCATCTTTCCGGGCGAGCTGTTCTTTTACGAAGCGGACGGGCAGGAGCCGTGGACGTACGAGTGGGTCGCTTTCCGCGGCTATGCGGTCTTGCCGATGCTGGCGGCGGCGGGATTGGATCCGTCGAGCCCGGTGCTGGCCGGGCGCGGCTGCGGCGACGCCTCCCGGCTGTACGGGCGGCTGCGCGAGGCGCTCGCCGGCGGCAGCAGCGCCGCCTTGTCCGATCTGGAGGCAGGCGGCTGGCTGCGGCTGCTGCTCTGCGAGCTGGCTCGGCTCCAGCCGGAGCGCGCGCGGCCTCAGGCACGCTCCTCCGACGCGGCGCGCCGCCAAGTCGACCAGGCGGTGCGCTGGCTGCAGACGCATTATGCGGAGCCCGTCTCGATCCAGGATCTGGCGCGCCGCCTCGGCTACCACCGCACCCATCTGTCCAAGCTGTTCCGCGCGTTCACCGGCCTGTCGCCGATGCAGTATCTGGGCCAGCTGCGGATGAGCCGGGCCAAGGACCTGCTCGCCACCGACTTGTCGGTCGAGCAGATCGCTTCTTCGTGCGGCTATGCGGACCCGCTCTATTTTTCCCGCCATTTCCGCCGCAGCTTCGGCTTGTCGCCTACGGCCTACCGGCAGGGGCTGGAGTGAAGCTAGGCCGGAACCTGATGCCGCTTTTCGGAGCGAGAGCTAGGCTGGAACCTGCTGCCGCTTCGCGGAGCGGGAGCTAAGCTGGAACCTGCTGCCGCTTCGCGGAGCGGGGACTCGTTCCGATCTCCTTGGAGCCCAGATTCCTTTGATCCCATTCCCCAGCTGGGGTGGAATCCGGCCTCCAAGGGAACCGCTGCCGCTTCTCCACGAGTTCCCCGTCCACTTCGCTACGGTTTCAGGATCTGCTTGCGCTTCGCGCACGACTCGCGGTTTCCAACGCCATTTAGAGATTCAACCCTACTCATGCATCCAGTTGCTCGGTTTTTCCGCGCAACTTCCTTCGTTCCACCCCTTCCGCACACGAGTTGCTCGGTTTTTCCGCGCAATTTCCTTCGTTCCTCCCCTCCGCACACGAGTTGCTCGGTTTTTCCGCGCAACTTCCTTCGCTCCGCACCCTCTCCGCACATGGGCTACTCGATTTTCTCGATCACCTTGCTGGCGCGACCAGCTAGCTGGCCTGACCGTCGAGTCGGAGCTGGTCCGTGCAGCGGGCGACCCAGGCTGCCGTCTGCCAAGGAACGGGAGACGGCTCCTTTACTCCATAAAAGGGGAGGGCAGACCCGGGACGAAAGGAGCGGAGCGTGACGATGCCTTTCGGAGAAGCGGCAGCGGTCCTCTTGGAAGACGGATGGCCTCCGAATCGGAGGTAGGGCGATCCGGGCATCCGGCTTCCAGTGGAATCGGAAAAAGGCTCGGCTCGCGCAGCACCCTGCATGAGAAAAAGCCTCTCCCGACATCCGCTTGCCGCAAAGGCTCGCATCGGTCGAAAGAGGCTTCCGATCTTGGCGTCGTGTCCGCTTAGAGCGGGCCAGACGGCTTACACTTGCATGATCTTGATCAGGTTCGTCGCGCCGGCCTTGCCCGTCGGCACGCCGCTGGAGATGACGACGAAGTCGCCGTCCTGCAGCAGGCCCGTCTTGCGTCCGCCGTCGACGGCCGACTCGAACATCGCGTCGGTCGATTCCGCGCGCTCGCCGAGCACCGGGATGACGCCGCGCAGCAGGCAAAGCTTGGCGATCGTCGTCGGCTCCGGCGTGATCGCGATGATCGGCGCCTTTGGACGATACTTGGACACCATGCGGGCCGTGAAGCCCGATTCCGTCGGCGTCAGGATCGCCTTGGCGTCGAGGTCGAGCGAGGACCCTACCGCAGCCTGGCTGATCACCTCGGTCGTCGTCGTCGCATGCAGCACCTGCCGCGTGCGGAACTGCAGGCGGTGATCGGCGAGCGACTCGGTCTTGGCGGCGATCGACGCCATGCGGCGCACCGACTCGACCGGGTACTTGCCCGCCGCCGTCTCGCCGGACAGCATGATGCAGTCCGTGCCCTGGATGACGGCATTGGCGACGTCGCTCACCTCGGCGCGCGTCGGACGAGGGTTCACCTGCATCGACTCGAGCATATGGGTCGCGACGATGACCGGCTTGCCGGCCAGGTTGCACTTGTGGATCATCTCTTCCTGCAGGGCCGGGACGTCCTCGACCGGGATCTCGACGCCGAGGTCGCCGCGGGCGACCATGATGCCGTCCGACACTTCGATGATCGCGTCAAGGTTCTCCACGCCCTCGTCGTTCTCGATCTTGGAGATGATCTGGATGTGGCCCGCCCCCTGCTCCTCCAGGATCTGGCGGATCTCCATGATGTCCTCGGCCTTGCGGACGAACGAAGCGGCGATGATGTCGACCTGCTCCTTGATGCCGAAACGGATATGGTTCACGTCCCGCTCCGTCACGCCGGGCAGGCGGGTGCGCACGCCGGGCAGGTTGACGCCCTTGCGAGGCTTGAGCGCGCCGCCGCTGACGATTCGGCAGCGGATTTCCGTGCCGCCGGACTCCAGCACCGACAGCTCGATGAGGCCGTCATCGATCAGAATCGTGCTGCCTTCCGTTACGTCCTCCGGCAGTCCGGCATAGTTGACGGAGATTCGCGATGCGTCGCCTTCGAGCTCCACGGTCGTAAGCGTCAGCTCCCCGCCGGGCACGAGCGTCACGTAAGGCTCCTTCAGCTTGCCGATCCGCACCTCCGGACCTTTGATGTCCATCAGCACCGGCACGACGGCTCCCGATACGCGAGAAGCCTCCCGGACGGCGCGGATGCGCGCGGCATGATCCTCCAGCTCCCCGTGCGCCATGTTGATGCGCGCGACGTTCATGCCGGCTTCCATCAGTTGGACGAGCACTTCCGGCGATTCGCTCGCGGGGCCGAGCGTACAGACGATTTTCGTTTTGCGTAGAGTCACAGCAATAGCCTCCTCATCTTCTGCCCCTATTGTACCTTTCTGTTCGCCAGGATTCGACATGCTATAGTATGATTAGAAAACTATAGTACGATTTAGGGGTTGCAACAGAGGAGGAATAGAATGGATTGGACCATCAGGAGGCTGCAGGGAAAGCTCGACGGCATGCCGCTGCGCGCGAGTTCCGGCAACACGCTTCAAGCGCAGCGGCACGCGAATACCGACAACCCGCTTCAAGCGCAGCTGCATGCGCATTCCTACAACCCGCTTCATGCGCCGCTGCATGCGCATTCCGACAACACGCTTCAAGCGCCGCTGCCAGGTAGCTCCTTCGAACCGCCGCTCGCAAGCTCCGGCACAACGCAGCAGGCAGGCTCGGGGATGGGGCTGCTGCTTTTGATGGCGTACGGGAGCCTTGCCTTGCGCTTGGACGCGGATGGAACGGAGCTTGAGCTGAAGCGGGGCGACATGGCTTATGCTCCGCCGGGCTCCCTGCCCTCGGTTCATGCAGGCAGCGGCCGCATGCAGGAGCTTTACCTGCTTGGAATCGAAGCGGACTGCGCATCCGTGCGGGAGCTTGGCCTGCCGTCGCAGGGAGCCTTGCTGCATACGCTGCGGCTCGACTGGATGGTAGGCCGGCTGCGCACGCTCCTCGAGGAAGACAGCGACCGCGAGCCAGGCTACCGCGTGCGCGGAGAAGGCATCGCGCTTGAGATCGCGGCGCTTTGGAGCCGCGAGGCTCATGCCGGTCGGCCGACACCGGTCGCCGAACGCCATCTGGAGCGGATGAAAGCCTACATCCAAGACAAGTATCGGGAGAAGGTCACCAAAGAAGACCTCGGGCGCTGCATCGGACGCACGCCCAACTACGCCGCCACGCTGTTCCGCCAGGGGACCGGACAGACGATCAGCGGGTACGTGCATGCCCAGCGCATGCGGACGGCGGTCTACATGCTGTCGGAATCGCTTCTGACGATAGAAGAAATAGCCGATTATCTCGGCTATGGGGAGGTTTCGTATTTTCAGCGGATATTCGGACGAACGTTCGGCATGCCGCCTTCCCGCTACGCCGGCCGCTCGGATTAGGACGCAGCCCGAGCCGCATGGACGACGCTCCGGCTCCGCCCCGATTCGCGATCGGCTCTCAGATCTTGTCGTCTTCGCCGTTCGTCTGGATCGCAGCCGCTTCTTCTTCGTCCAGGATGTCCGCCGCCTGCAGGCTGCCGGCCAGCTCCTCGATCGTATCGGCCCCTTCGATCGCGGCCGAAGAAAGGTTCGCCGATGCGATGGATACGATCGGCTCCTCCGTCTTGCGCTCCCAGAACTTGATGCCGGAAGCCAGATGATCGGCCGTGTGGATCGCCTTTTCCTTCAGCGCCGAGGCGCTTTCGGCCGTGTGGCGCGCCGCTTCGGCCGCCGAGCTGCCGATCCGCGAGCCGATCTCGCCTGCTTTGTCGGCCGCGCGCGATGCGCGCTCGCCGATGTCGCTCCGCAGCTCGCTGCCGGATTTCGGGGCGAACAGCAGCGCTGTCACCGAGCCGATGACGCCTCCGGCCAGGGCTCCGAGCAGGAAGCCCCCGCCGCGTTTCTTCGTTTGCCATTTGACCATGTCAATCTCTCCTTTCGTCATTAGGGTTCCCTTGTTCCCCGCCGGAACATGCAGGCGATCTGAGCCGGGAAGCCGCCGAGCGCACATACATCCAGCCTTCGAGCGCGGCGTCGGCGATGGCGATCGCTTCCTCGAGCTGAGGCCGGTACTTGCCGGCCGCCGAGCGGACTCTTGCTGCGGCCGCATCCGCGGTGCCGGCCGCCTGCTCGGCGATCCGCCGTGCGGCCGTGCCGGCCGTGTCCGCCGCTGCCTGCAGCGAACCGGCCGCTTCCGCAAGCGGCGCCAGCTTCTCGAGCTGCCGGCCGGCCATGACGGCCGCCTGCTCCGCCTTTCCGACGAGCGCGCGAAGCTCGCCGGCCAGCTCCGCCGTTTCGCCGAGCGTGCGCGACGAAGCCTTTTCCAGCTCCGCCGCCGTCTCGGCCAGCCGCCGCATCAGCGCCCGCGCCTGCCAAGCGGCCGCAGCCGCCGACAGGCATAGCAGCGCCGCGCAGCCCGCATACCACCATTCCATCCGCCTCGCCTCCCGCTGCATCTGTTGCCGGACCGGGCGGGAGCCCAGTTCCTGCTCTCAGTAGATGCGCCGCGGGCTCCAAGTGACACAAAAAAAAGCCAGCCCGCGAGTCCGGGCTGACGGAACGATGAAAAAAGCCGCATCCTGCGCCTTCATGGCGGCGGATGCGGCTAATGATGCTACTGTTCTTTTTGCAGATAGTGCCCGACCTGATCGCTGAAGCGCCGCAGCCAGCCGGCGAGCTCCGCCGTGAACGGATGCCGCTCGCCGCGCGGCCAGCTGAAAAACTCCTGCACGAGCGGACGGCGCAGCGCCGTCAGCTGCTTGAGCCGCTCGGCCAGCTCCGCGTCCAGCACCTCTTCGCCGCCGATGATCTCGATGATGTCGCTGTAGCTGCTCGCCTCGCGCATGATGTAGCCGTCGATCAGGCAGCTGCCGACGTCGGTCACCGTCTCGATCGCCAGGTGGAGCAGCCGCTCCTGCGCGAGTCCGTGGAGCGTCGAGCCGTTCCAGGATGCCGCGAGCTCGTCGAGCGCGTCCGCCAGCTCCGGTATTCCATCCAGCCGCAGCCGGATGTCCTGCACGTTCACATAATACATGAAGCGCCTCCGTGAATGCTTATTTCTTCTTTTTGCCGCGACGCTTCAGCCAGACGATCATGATGACGCTGCTGATGACGACGACAAAAAGATAGGTGATCATCATATAGAAGTCTTCCCCGAGCGACTGCTGCTCTTCCATGAATGAATGCTTCCTCCCCGGCTCCGCTTAGGATTCGTAATCGACGGCGACGGACGATTCCCGCGCCTCGTTCATATGGCGGATGACATCCTGATGGACCGGATGGACCTGATACTCGCCCAGCGCCTCGAGAGAGTCGAACTTCGTCACGAGCGCGATGTCGTAGGAGCGCTCCGAGTGGACGACGTCCTTGCCGACCTCCAGATGGCGGAGAACCTCGATCTTGCCCTCCATGGCGCGCAGGACGGCCGCCGTGGCCTCGACGCTCTCGGGAGAGCGGTCCTTCAGGCGGAAAAAGACGATATGAGTCAACATTGCCGCGTATCCTCCAATCCAGTTGTGCCCGCAGGCGGAAGGGCCTTGTCCGCCGTCTGCATGTCCGGCGCCCTTTTGACCCATAATAACGCAAGCCGTACGATTCGGCAATGCCGGCGGAAGGGAGCTTTGCCCATATGCGCTATCCGGTCACGCTTGCTGCGACTGCCCTCGGCCTGATCCTGTGCCTGTTCAGCTCGACGGGCTACGACCCCCATAATGTGTTCTTCTTCATGTTCAGTCCGGTCGCCTGGATATCCGACGTGTTCTACGACATCCACAAGACGCCGGTCATCGTCATGTACGCCTTGACGGTGCTGTGCTACGCCGTCATCGGCTATGCCTGCGATCGGCTGATCGCGGCTGGCCGCAGGCGCAGGCGCGTCTGAAGCCGCATCGGCGGACGCCCATGGACGCCGCGCTCCGCGCGCGAAGCAGCCCGGCAGCGAAGCTCCTCCTCTAAAAGAAGGAGCGCGCCGCCGGGCTGCCGCCGTTTCCGCCGCCGTCAGGCCGGCTTCAGCCTGCCCGCGTCCAGCACGAGCACCCGGTCGCAAAACGGAAGCACCCGCTCGTCATGCGTCACGACGACGCCCGCCTTGCTGCGCGCCTTCACCTCTGCGCGCAGCATCTCCATGACATCCGCGCCGCGCGGCGCGTCGAGGCTCGCCGTCGGCTCGTCCGCGAGGATGACCTCGGGCCCGTTCATCCAGGCCCGGGCGATCGCCGCCCGTTGCTTCTCCCCTCCCGACAGCCGCTCCGGATACGCCTTGCGCCGGCCGCCGAGGCCGAGCCGCTCCAGCAGCTCCCGCGAGCGCGCCGCCGCCTCCCCCCGCGGCATGCTGGCAAGCCTGGCGACGAGCAGCAGCTGCTCCTCCACCTTCAAGTAAGGAATCAGGTTCGCCGATTGAAAGATGAAGCCGAGCTTGCCGAGACGCAGCTGCGCGAGCCGCATCGCGTCCATGCCGGACAGCGGCTGCCCGTCGATGCGCACCTCGCCGCCGTCCGGCGACAGCAGCGCCCCCGCGATCGACAGGAACGTGCTCTTGCCGGAGCCGGACGGCCCGGTCACCGCGACCAGCTCGCCCTCCCCCACCTCGAGCGACAGCCCGTCCAAAATCGTCCTTTCCTTCTCCCCGTCCGTGAACGCATGCGTGATTCCGTCCAGCACGAGCTTCGCCTTCGTCCTGTTCATGCCGTTGTCCTCCCTATCGCTTCCAGCGCATCGGCGCGGGCTACTTTGACGATCGATACGAGCGAGCCGGCGGCCGATGTCGCCAGGAACAAGCCGCAGGTGGCGAGCAGCGTCATCTCGTCCAGCCGGAACGGCAGCGAGGCCGGCAGCACGGCGCGGAAGCCCGCGATCAGCAGCAGGCTCGCGGCCAGGCTCGCCGCCGCCAGCAGCAGCACCTGCACCGCGACGCTGCGCGCCAGATAACCGGTGCCGGCGCCGATCGCCTTGAGGATGCCGAACTGGCCGAGCTTCTGGAGCGTCATGACATAAAAGAACACCGCCAGCACAAACGCCGAGATGACATAGAGGAACGCGATCATCATCGACAGCGAGCCTTGCTCCGCCGAGTAGCCTGGGATCGCCTCGATCACCTGGCGCTTGCTCAGCAGCGCCGTGTCCGGCAGCTCTGCCGCGATCGCCTCCAGCCGCTGCGCGTCGCCCTGCAAGGCGATCGCATTGTACGGCGCCGAGCCCGCCGGATCGCCGCCGCCGCTGGCAGCTCCGCCGCGGACCGGCCGAGCCAGCTCCGCCCATTCGGCCGGACTGACGAACAGCGCCGGCGTATGGCTGAACGATTCGTCCTGCGTGAAGCCGACGATTTCCCAGCTCCGCCCGCTGGCCGTATCGGTCAGCACCCCGCCGATGCGCGCCCCCGCAGCCTTCAGCTGCGCGTCCGCCACGGCCTTGCCCGTATCGCCCGGCGCAAGCGCAGCGCCCTCTACCACCGGCGGAGCGAGCCAGCCCTCCGGATCGACGGCGAGCACCGCCGCGTCGGCCTTGCCGGCTCCGTCGACCTCGACCGCAGCCATCCGCACGCCGAGCGCCTCCGACTTGCCTTCCCCAGCCAGCTCGCGAATCCGCTCCGCCTGCGGGGCGGCCAGCTCCGAGCGCGCCAGCCGATGCTCGGCATCCGCCGACAGCAGAAACGCGTCCGCCGGCATGTTGACGACCGAGGACGCGTTCGCGTAGCTCAGTCCTTTGGCCAGCCCCGTCACGAACAGCACGAGAAAGGACACCAGAATCAATATCGCCGCCATCAGCGCGTACCTCAGCTTCGAATGCCTCATTTCCCGAAGCGCCAAAAACATCCTTCATCGCCTCCTTGTCTCGATGCATTCAGCTTAGGGACGGCGTATGAACGGAGCGTGAACCGCTCGTTACATCGGCGATGGCGCACGAAGCGCGCAAAAAAAGCGCCCCCCGAAGGGAGCGCTTGATCCGGCGGCGCCGATTATTCGACGACGAGCGTCGATTTCATGTCGGCATGGCCGATGCCGCACATGACCGAGCAGTGCATTTCATAACGGCCTGGCTTGTCGAAGGTCACTTCCTGCTCCATCGTATCGCCTTGCAGGTCGATGCCGAGCTCCTCGATGCCGAGTCCATGGATGCCGCTCTTGTTATGCAGCACCAGCTTGTACTTCTGGCCGGCTTTGACGACGTATTCCTGCTTGTCGAAGACGAAATCGTTGGAGGCGGTCACCTTGAGCAGCTCCACGCCTTCCGGCAGATCCGCCGTCTCGTCCTTCGGACCTTCCGGCAGGCCGAGCGTAAGCATGTAGATGCCGACGCCAGCGGTAATGACGAGCAGAATTGACATAATCCATTTCATGAGGTTCTTGCTCCCCTTTGCATTGATGATGATCCAGTTTTGTCCATAGCTATTTCTTACTATAACGAATAAAGGGGGTCCATCACAAGCTTCAACCGCTTCCATGCGGACATCGAGGGCAAGATTTTGACAATTCATTGAACATTCCGTGTCGTTCACTCGTCCTTGCGGCGGAAGATTTCGATCGCCGACCGCAGCTTTTCCGGCAGCGGCAGCCCGATGCGTCCGCAGTTCTCCACGATGGACAGCAGCTCGTTGCCGATGTAGAAATAGATCGCGGCGCCCATCACCGCGCTTCCGCCGCCCAGCAGCTCGTCGATCCGATGCGCGATCAGAATGATGAGCAGCGTCAGTCCTTTGCGCGCGAGCCCCCAGGAGCCGACGATGCTGCTCAGCCCCCGCCGCTCCTTGAGCGAAGCGGAGATTCCGGTGATATAGTCCACCGCCATGCAGACGAGCAGCAGCGTCAGCGACTCGTGCCAGATGCCGAAGGCAAAGCTGACGATCGAGCCGATGACGGCGGCGAGCGGCACGGCCAGTCCGTCTTTCATGGCGCATTCCTCCTCTATCGGGTTCGATAGAACAGTTTATGCGCCGTCTTGTCCTGCGGACTGTTTGTCCGCCTGCACGCCGCAGGTCAGCTGAGGTTGAATTTGCCCGTGTGGATGAGCTCCAGCTTCACTACCGCCTCGAGCTGGCCGGGCTTCGGAATCCATTCCCGCCCGCTGTTGAGCTGCTTCCAGACGTGATACTGGTCGCGGTACAGCTTCTCTCCAAGCAGCAGCACGTCCACTCCGGCGGCGCAGCCTTTGCGGAACGTGTCCATGATCTCGCTTCGGATCGCCTCCTCCACTTGCCGCGTGATCTCCTGCTCGTCCAGATTGCCGTCCAGCTCGACGACATGGCCCTTCAAGCTCACCTCCATCCTGAAATGCGGTTCCCCATCGGATACGTCCATGCTGACGCGCGGCCGGGAGCGGTTGATGCTTACGCTCGCGTTCGGCTGGCCCTGCTTGTCCCCGTCTCCCCCGTCCTCTTCCGATTTCGTATTCACCACATACTGCAGGAAGGAAGGATCGATCCAGCGGAAGCCCTCCGTGTCTTCCAGCGGCAGGAACCGCTTGAACTTGCGGTGGTTGAATGCGAACAGCCCGTCGTACGCCTGCACCTTCAGCTCCCGGTCGGACTGCAGCCAATTGCCTTTGTCGAGCTTCAGGGAAGGAAGCATCGCCGTGAAGCCTTCCTCGTCGAGGAAGCGGACGAGCTCCTGCATGCTGATCGGCCGGATATAGCTGCTCTGCGCGTACTGGCTGCTCGGGTTGTACAGCACGCTGAGCAGCGGCGAGGAGCCGAAGAACGATTCCGTCTGGAGCAGCTCGGCGATCGGCCCCCGCGTGCCGAAGACGAGCGTCGTATAGCGGGAAGCCCGCTGGCGGTTGTTCGCGTCGAGAATGTCGCTCATCAGCGGCAGCGCCCGCTCGTGGACGATCATCGCCTTCAGGTGCTCCATATTGAGGACGAACTGGCTCGTCCGCTGCAGGTTGCCCATCGCGGTCAGCAGCGTCTTTCCTTTGGCGGTTCCCACCCATACGTTGCCGTTGCCGGGACCCGCGCCTTTCTGCTTGGCGATCGCCTTGAACTGGATCAGCTGCGTGTAGACGACATACTGGCCGTCGACGTAGTCGACTCCGAGCGCCGACACGTACCCTTGATCGGTCATGTCGATCTCGTCCCAGCATCCCTGAAGCAGCAGCGCCGGCAGCAGCGCCGCGACGAGCCGGAGCCAGGCGGCGCGGGAGGCGCGCCGGCTAGTCATGGCTTCCGCCTCCGCCTTGCAGCCTGCGCTTCTTCCACGGCAGCTGCAGGAAGCTCGGCAGCATGTTCTTGAATTCCATCGTCGCGAGCGGAGCCATGTAGGGGCGGCCGAACGACTCCAGCGAGCACACATGGACGACGATCGCCAGCAGGCTGATGAAAAAGCCGAACATGCCGAGCACGGAGGCCGCGGCGAGCACGGCGTAACGCAGCACCGTGACCGTCCCGTTCAGCGTCTGGTTGACGAGCGAGAACGTCGCGACGGCGGTGACGGCGGCGACGACGAGCATCGTCGGCGACGTGAGGCCGGCTTCGATCGCCGCGTTGCCGACGATCAGCCCGCCGACGACCGACACGGTCTGCCCGACCGCCCGCGGCAGCCGCACCCCAGCCTCGCGGAACAGCTCGAACATCGTCAGCATGAGGAACATTTCCATCGTGCTCGAGAACGGCAGTCCGCTGCGCGAAGTGGAGATCGTCGCCAGCAGGTTGAACGGGATCTGGTCCGTGTTGAACGAGCAGAGCGCGATCCAGAAGCCGGGAGCGAACAGGCTGAGGAACAGCCCGATGAAGCGCAGCGTCCGCTCCAGGGAGACATAGAAGTACGGCATGTGCAGGTCTTCGGGCGACTTGAGGAGGAAGGCGAGATCCGCCGGCGCGATGACGCAGGCAGGATTGCCGTCGACGAGGATCGCGATGCGCCCGGCCATCAGCGACGAGGCGACGAAGTCAGGGCGTCCGCTGTAGTGGACGAGCGGGAACATCTTTCCCTTGCCGTCGGAGACAAGCGCCTCGATCTGCGTGCTGCTCTCGATGAAGACGACCGAATCGGCGATGTTCTCCAGCCTGCGCCGCGCGCTCTCGACGATCGCCGGCTCGGCGAGGCTCGCCATGAACAGAAGCGCGATCTGCGTGCGGGACTCGCTTCCCGCCGTCAGCAGGTCGATCTGCAGGTCCGGCGTCTTCAGCCGCCGGCGCACGAGGCTGATGTTCTGCTGGATGTTCTCGACAAAGCCGTCGCGCGGCCCTTTGAGCGATACTTCCATGACCGACTCGTCAGGCTGCCGGACCGACAGGTTGGCGATGTCCGACAGGTAGATCCGCTGCTCCTCTCCCTCGCCGGCGAGGATAAGCACCGCTCCGCTGAACAGAGCCTCGAACAGGTTCTGGACTTCGTCCGCCGGATCGAAATGGAGCAGCTTCGTGTCCGAGCCGGCTACGATCCGGCCGCCATGCTGCCTGAGCTCGCTCAGCACGGACAGCTGGAACAGCGTGGAGTCGATGAGGTTCGGACAATACAGCAGCACGACATCCTTCTGCCCGCCTTGCTCGGTCATCAGCCCCGAATCCAGCATCTCGACGTCGCCGCAGCCTTCCAGCTTGTCCAGCAGCTCTTCCTTCGTCCAGCGGCGGCGCCGGACGCCGTCCCGCTCCCGGGACCGGTCCTGGCCGCTGCCGCGCGCGCGGCCGATCGAGAACGCCGACCGGCTGCCCGATTTTCCTTGTTGGGTCATGTCTGTCCTCCTTTGCTTCCGCCAGCCGGCTTCGAACGGCTGCTTCGCGCCAGCGCCGCCACGAGCCAGCTGCCCAGGCTGACCAGCAGCAGCAGCAGTCCGGATGCCGGGAAATAATACACCATCAGCTCGCGATACGGAATCATATGGTCCGTGACCAGCTGGGCCAGCGGGGTCAGCGCTGCGAACAGCAGCCAGCCGTACGCCGCCTTCGCCTTGGGCCGCCGGATCCCGAGCAGCTCCTGGACGAGATAGAGGCTGATCGCGATGCGGATGAGCGACCCGGACAGCCACTGGTAGACCGCGAAGAAGTCGAGATGCTCGATGTACTTGCCGATCTGGACAAGTCGCCACTGCGAGAAGGCCGGATAGCGCATCTTGGCCGCCTCGGTCGGCCCGAACTGCGTGATCGCTCCAAGCAGCGGCCCCATCGTCAGCAGCACGAGCGCCACCATGAGCAGGAGGAGCTGCCACAAGGCGAACTTCTGCCGGATATGGTGCTGATACAGCACGAGGATGTAGATCTCGACGAGAGAGCAGCCCGCAAGCAGCGCCCCGTGCCACACCGGGGTGAATCCCTGCACGAGGAACGGCTTGAGGAACTGGTAGTCCTTATGCGGCATGTTCGCTCCCATGACGAAGTCTCCGAACAAGACGACGAACGGCAGCAGGACGCATGAGGCGAAAGCGATCGTCCGCAGCCCTTTGGAGACGGCATAAAGCGAGACGCCGAGCAGGCAGATCGCGAACATGAAATTGGGCGTAGCCGGCAGATAGGTCGACTTGCTCCAGGAAATGGTGTCGATGAGCGAATTGAATGCGGTTGCCAGCAGCACGACAAGCACCGGCAGCTTCAGCGCCCATGAGCCGGCCTTGCCGAGCGTCCGCTCCGCCGCCGACCAGAACGGCTCGCGCAGCCGCTTCATCGTGCCGTAGACAGGCAGGCATATCCACAGGACGCCGAGCACGCAGGCGAGCAGCGGACTGATCCAGCTGTCGCGGCCGGCGACACGAAGGATAATGGGCAAGATCAGGACGTGATTGACGAGTCCGACCGACAGCACGAGAATGAACACGGCCGGCAAGCGGCCGATCTGGTTCGCGGCCTGCATGCGATCCCCTCCTTTTGGGGTTAGATTATCCCTCTATCGGCAGGAATATCCAAAAGCGAGGCCGGCAGGCTTCAATTCAAAAAGCCTTCCCGCTCCGGCAGCGCCGGGCGGGAAGGCTTTTGAATGATGCGGCCAGGCCGCGGACTCGGCGAAGAGCCGAGCCTATTCGGCATAGATCATCTTGCGCGTCATGCCGCCGTCGACCGTAATGTTCTCGCCGGTGACGAAATCGTTGGCCGAATCGGTCAGATAGAAGCAGGCGCGGGCGATGTCGTCCGGACGTCCGACGCGGCCGGACGGATGCTGCTCATGGTCGCGGACGCTCAGCTTGGCCGTGTCGCCGGTCTCGATCCAGCCGGGGCTGACCGAGTTGACCCGGATGCCGTGCGGAGCAAGCGAGAGCGCGAGCGCATGCGTCAGCGCGAGGATGCCGCCCTTGGACGCCGCGTACGCTTCCGAGTCGGGCTCGGACATGAACGCCCGCGTCGAGGCGATGTTCACGATCCGTCCCCGCACGCCCTTCTCCCGCATCAGAACGGCCGCCTCGCGGCTGCACAGGAACGTGCCGCGCAGATTCGTATCCAGCACGACGTCCCATTCCTCCACCTCCAGCTCCCAGAGGGGCTTGAAGGCGCTGATGCCGGCGTTGTTCACCAGCACGTCGGCCGCGCCCCAGCTTTCCCGGACGCGCCCGAACAGCTCCTTCACTGCTTCCGGGCGGCTCAGATCCGCCTCATGGACCTGCGCTTTTCCGCCTGCCGCCTCGATCAGCCGCAGCGTCTGCTCCAGCCCTTCGCGGCTGCGGTCGACGAGCAGCACCTCGTCCCCTTTGCCGGCATAGGCTTGAGCGAGCGCCCGGCCGATGCCGGAGCCCGCTCCCGTGATGATCGTCCTGTCCGTCTCCGTCCGCCTGCTCTCCATCGCTCTCATCCTTTCGCTTCGGGCCGGCCGCCAAGCCGCCCGGGGTATCTACCTCTATACCCCGCTGCCCTCCGGATCTATCGGCCGGCATCCGGCCGAGCGTCCGGGGCCTAGGCCCGTCCTGCCTCCATTTTAACCGGTCGAGGGCTGGTTCGGAACATGTCCCTTCTGATTGCGGTTCTCGTCGCTGCCGGCAGCGGCCCGATTTTCCGCTTCCTTGGACCGCTGCGCCAGCGACTGCTGCTTGCTGTCGAGGCTGATCTTGCCGCCTTTGGCCATTTTCCATCCGCCTCCTTCCGCGGGCTTGATCCGGCGGTCCCCGCAGGGCCGCCGCGCCGCATCCGGTAGCTTGCCCCTCCCTCCGCTTCTCCATCAGGCGCGTCCGCAAGGTTTCCCTTTTCCCCTGAATCCCTTACAATGAAAGTCGGATGCCGGCATCCGCCGCTTCCGAACCATTCGATCCCGCCGCTAGGAGAAAGGATGCCTGATCATGATCATCAAACCGAGAACACGCGGCTTCATCTGCACGACCGCGCATCCGGAAGGCTGCGCGCGCCAGGTCCGCGAGCAGATCGAGTACATACAGCAGCAGCCCCGCTTGGAAGGACCCAAGCGCGCCCTCGTGCTTGGCGCGTCGACCGGCTACGGCCTGTCCGCCCGCATCGCCCTCGCTTTCGGCGCCGGCGCGGCGACCGTCGGCGTCTTCCGTCCGTCCGCCGCGACGGACAAGCGCACCGCATCTCCCGGCTGGTACAACTCCGCCGCCTTCGAGCGCGAGGCCGCCGAGGCCGGCCTGACGTCCATCAGCGTCACGGGCGACGCCTTCGCCGACGAGACCAAGGACAAGGTCATCGAGACGATCCGCGAGGAGCTCGGCCAGGTCGACCTCGTCGTCTACAGCGTAGCCGCTCCGCGCCGCACCGATCCCGACACCGGAGAGACGTTCTCCTCCACGCTCAAGCCGATCGGCGATCCGTATACGAACAAGACCGTCAACTTCCACACCGGCGAAGTGAGCGAGGTGACGATCGAGCCGGCCGAGGACGACGACATCCGGCAGACGGTCGCCGTCATGGGCGGCGCCGACTGGCAGCGCTGGATCACCCGCCTGCAGCAGGCCGGCGTGCTCGCCGAAGGCGCCGTCACGATCGCCTACTCCTACATCGGCTCCTCGATTACGCAGGCGATCTACCGGGAAGGCACGATCGGCAAGGCCAAGGACGATCTCGAGGCGACCGCGCTGGAGCTCCAGCGGCAGCTCGCTCCGCTCGGCGGACGCGCCTACGTCAGCGTGAGCAAGGCGCTCGTCACCCAGTCCAGCTCGGCGATCCCGGTCGTGCCGCTGTACGTGTCGGCGCTGTACAAGGTCATGAAGGACAAAGGCCTGCACGAGAATACGATCCAGCAGACGGCGCGCCTGTTCGAGCTGCTGTATGCGGATGGCGGCACCCCGCTCGACGAGAAGGGCCGCATTCGCATCGACGACTGGGAGCTGCGCGCAGACGTGCAGGACGAGGTCGCGCGCATCTGGGCCGAGGTCGACAGCTCCAACATCGACGAGCGGACCGATCTCGAAGGCTACCGCAAGGAGTTTTTCCAGCTGTTCGGCTTTGAAACGGCCGGCGTCGACTACGAGCAGGACGCCGATCCCATCGTCGACATCCCGTCGGCCCGCTGAGCGTTGCCCGGCGCCGATCCCATCGTCGACATCCCGTCGGCCCGCTGAGCGTTGCCCGGCGCCGATTCTATCGTCGACATCCCGTCGGCGCGCTGAGCGGCGCCCGGCGCCGATCCTATCGTCGACATCCCCTCGGCGCGCTGAGCGGCGCCCGGCGCCGATCCCATCGTCGAGATTCCTTCGGCCCGCTGAGCGCGGTCGGAGCTTAAGAAGAAGCAGCCCGTCCTGGGAGCCAGGAACGGGCTGCTTTTAGGTTTGCCGCGAGCTGCAAGGAACCGGCGGATGGAGCGTCCGGCCAAGCCGGAGCGTGCGCGGGCCCGCGCACGCCTTATCCGTCAGCGGCGGGGTCCGCTCCCTGCCTGCGCTCATGCCGCCGCTTCGCCGTCTCCGTCCGGCCGAGCCCGCCCTCCGTCAGGCTTCGCCTCCTCGCCCTCCTCCTCGCGCAGCAGGAATAGGCGGATATCCGCCGCCAGCCGCTCCGACAGCTCATGCACGTCCGCCGCCTGGCGGGCCATCCGGCGGATCTCCTCGTCCTGCATCGTGCCCGACGCGAGCACCTGCTGCGCCGCCGCGGCCGCGCTATCGGCGATGCCCGACACCTGGGCGGCGAGCTGCCGAAGTCCGCCGCAAGCGTCGCGCGTGCGGTCCACCTGGGCATGCACCTCGTCGATGCTCTTGCTGATGCGGGTCATCGACCCGCCGATCGCCTCGAAGCTGCCGAGCGTCGCCGCGACCTGCTCCT
Source organism: Paenibacillus sp. FSL W8-1187 (assembly GCF_037965485.1). NCBI lineage: Bacteria > Bacillati > Bacillota > Bacilli > Caryophanales > Paenibacillaceae > Paenibacillus > Paenibacillus sp. FSL W8-1187. Next base: position 2,135,579 of record NZ_CP150181.1, on the reverse strand, counting down.
GCTGCTCCAGGAGCAGGCTGCGGCTGCCTTCCATCGAGGAGCGGAATTGCTCCATGCCCTGCTGCAGCCGGCCGATCAGCCCTCCGATGACCGTCGTCGACTCCTTCGTCTGGTTCGACAGCCGCCTGACCTCCTCGGCGATGACGGCAAATCCCTTGCCGTACGCCCCCGCCTGCGCCGCTTCGATGGAGGCGTTCAGCGCCAGCACATGCGTCTGCGAAGAAAGCTCGATCATCGACTTCGTAATGCCGGAGATTTGGCTCGAGAATCCGCTCAGCCGCTCCAGCTCCTCAAACATGCAGGCGATGCTCTCCTCGGTCTGCCGCGACGTCTCCCGCAGCCGGCCGACCGTCTCCTGTCCGCGCCGCGTATCGCCCTCCGCCGTGCCGCGCAGCTTCAGCATCCCGTCGGCCAGGCCCGCGATCGCCTCCACATCCGCGCCCAGCCCGTCCATCAGCCGGCTCGTCTCCTCGGACAGCTCGCTCTGGCTCTCCGCGCCGGCGGCGATGTCCCGGATCGAGCGCAGGATCTCCTCGTTCGCCGCTGCCGTCACGTCGGCGGACACACGGAATGCGCCCGACCGGCTCTCCAGCGAAGCGGCCACGGCGCGGCTCCGCTGCAGCATTCCGTGCACCCGGTCGACCATCACGTCGAACTGACGGCTCAGCCGGCCGAGCTCGTCCGTCCGCGAGGAGCCGATCCGCTCCCGCAGATCGCCCTCGGCGAGCCTTCCGACGGCCCGCTCCAGCTGTCCGACGCTCGCGCGGAACGAGCGGACGAGCAGGAACGCGACGACCACGGTAAGCGTGATGACCGCCAGCGCGGCAGCGCCCGACATCGTCAGCGTGTCCTGCAGCCGCTCGAACGAGAGCGCCTGGGCGGCGCCCGCATTGCGGTCGGCGGCCGCGCTCAGCCGGCTGCTGATGTCGAGCATCGTCACGTTTTCCGCGGCGGTGCGGGTATGGAGCAGATCCATCTGCTCCAGCAGCTCCAGCGGATCGGCATTTTCATCCAGGAGCAGCGCGGCCATCTTCTCCACCTCGCCGGCGTAATGGCCGGACTTCGTCCGCAGCGCCTCGAGATCCTCCTGCGCGGCGGTGCTGCCGGAGAAGTCCAGCCGACTCAGCTCCGTCTCCATCGCCTGATGGACCGTGCGGAACGGCTCGATGCGCTCCGCGTCGTTCTCCCGCTTCAGCTCGCCCTCCAAACGATCCAGCTCCTGCAGGAACTGGCTGATCTTCGCGGTCGACAGCCGCTTGTCCATCTCCCGCTTCTGCTCGGTCATCGAGCTGCGGACCTGGCTGATCCGCTCGAATTGATAGACGGCGAGGCCGACCAGCAGCAGCGAGACGATCGCGAAGCTCGCGATCAGCCTCGTCTGCATGTCCGACCAGCCGCTTCCCCTGAAAATGCGCATTCTGTCTTCCTCCTCCGAAGTCCCGCTTGCATTCGAGTGGCTCAAGTCTACGGAAGGACGATTAAAACCAGCCGGTCGAATCGTCAACGGAGCGTTAAACAAAGGAAGGAGCAGGAAGTCGCTATCGACTTATCGCAGAGTAGAAGCGCGCGAAAAAGGCCGTCCGCATGCGGATGCGGACGGCCTTGATGACGGCGAAGCGGCGTTCAGCTGTTCAGCAGCTGCTTGACGATTTCTTTGTTGCGGCTGCTGAACACGTCGTTGTGCGAGGAAACCATGGCGTAGCTGTCGGCATCGGGATTCAGATGCATCTTGGCCCGGTTGACGGCGTTGGCCGCGTCCTGGAACGTGCCGGCGATGAGATGGAGCTTGCCTTCCTGCATGAGGATGTCTCCCGCGGCGTAAAGCCCCGGCACCGAGGACTCGCCGCTGCCGTTGCCCGCGATGTAGAAGCTGTCGATGCGCTTGAGGTCCAGCGGGCTGTTGTCGAGCAGCGAGCTGTCGCGCTCGTAGCCGTGGTTGATGACGACCTCCTCGACCTCCACCTCCGCGATCTCGCCCGTTGCGATATGGGTCAGCTCGACCTTGCCGATGCGGTCCGATCCGGGCTCCGCAAGCAAGCGCGTGATCGACGTCTGGAACAGGCATTTCGCCGAGCTGCCGAGCAGCTGGGCGACCTTGGCCTCATGGCCGGTGAGCGATTCCTTGCGGTGCACGACGTACACCTGGCGGGCGACGGCGACCAGCTCGTTGGCCCAGTCGACGGCCGAGTTGCCCCCGCCGGAGACGAGCACGACCTTGTCCTTGAACTGCTTGAGCGACTTGACCGTATAGTGGAGGTTCGACACCTCGAAGCGGTCCGCTCCCTCGATCTGCAGCCGCTGCGGATTGAGGATGCCGCCGCCGACGGCCACGATGACCGTGCGCGAGCGGTGGATCCGGCCCGAAGACCCTTCGAGCAGAAAGATTCCTTCCTCGTCCTTCACGATGCGCTCGATCTTCTCCCCGAGCACGACCTCCGGATCGAAAGTCAGCCCCTGCTGCACGAGCTGCTCGATCAGCTGCGCGCCTGGCACGGGCGTCAGCCCGCCGACATCCCAGATGATCTTTTCCGGGTAGATGTGGATCTTGCCTCCCAAGCGAGGCTGATACTCGACGATCTTGGTCCGCAGCCCTCTCAGTCCGCTATAAAAGGCGGAATAGAGCCCGGCCGGCCCTCCGCCGATAATGGTCGTATCGAACAGCTCCTCGGTTTCCCGACCTTCGCGATTCCCGTTCAATCCGGTTCCCCCCGCTCCATTGATTATCATTCTCATTTACTTTACCGTCTTTTTTCTCCCTTGGCAACGCCCGCTTCGGCAAGGCGGTTTTCTCGCGCCATCTTCGACTCCAGGCTTGACAGATCCCGCGGACAGCTCTATAGTGAAGAACGTCATTGATAATCATTATCATTCATTTAGGGAGAGATCATCGTTGAAAAAGATATGCCTGCCGCTCATCCTGTCGCTCCTCCTTCTCTTGACTGCATGCGGCGGTCAGAAAAGCTCCAACGCCGGCACGAACGAAGGCGCCGCCGGAGCTGAAAATGCCGCTGCGGCGAATGCGAACGGCTCCGCAGCCGCGACGGAAGGAACGATTACATACGAGTCCGAGAACGGACCGATCGAAGTGCCGGCGAACCCGCAGCGCGTCATCGTCGTCGCCTCTTATGCGGGCAATGTCATGGCTCTCGGCGTGCCGCTCGTCGGCGTCGACAGCTGGTCCAAGATGAATCCGCGCTACCAGGACCATCTGGCCGGCGTCGAGGAGATCAGCGAGGAGAACATCGAGAAGATCATCGAGCTCGATCCCGATCTGATCATCGGCTTGTCCACCACCAAAAACCTCGACAAGCTCAAGGAAATCGCCCCTACCGTGACCTACACCTACGGCAAGGTCGACTACCTGACGCAGCAGCTGGAGATCGGCAAGCTGCTGAACAAGGAGAAGGAAGCCCAGGCATGGATCGACGACTTCAAGGCTCGCGCCGCAGAGGCCGGCGAGCAGATCCGCGCCAAGATCGGCGACAAGACGGTTTCCGTCATCGAGAGCTACGACAAGCAGCTGTACGTGTTCGGCGACAACTGGGGCCGCGGCACCGAGGTCCTTTATCAGGCGATGAAGCTGAACATGCCGGAGAAGGTCAAGGAGATGGCGCTTCAGGACGGGTACTACGCCCTTTCCGCCGAAGTGCTTCCGGAATATGCCGGTGACTACCTGATCATCAGCAAATACCTCGACCAGGAGAACGCGTTCCAGCAGACGGAGTCGTACAAGAACATCCCGGCGGTGAAGAACGGCCAAGTGTTCGAAGCGAACGCCAAGGAGTTCTACTTCAACGATCCGATCACGCTCGACTACCAGCTCGACTTCTTCAAATCCCATTTCCTCGGCAACTGACCAAGGATGATCCGACTGGAACTCTTGCTCGTTCAAGGGTTCCTTTCGCTGTTTAGCCGACCGGCTCGAACCGCCGGACGATCGATCAAGGAGGTTCCCCCATGCAGCAACCATTGTCCCGGCGAAGAGGCGCTTATTTCGGCTGGAAGCTCGCGGCCTCGCTCGTCGCTCTCGCCTTTTGCTTCTTCTTCGCCCTCACCTTCGGCGCGGCCGACACCAGCTTCCGCGACGTGCTGATGGCCCTGTTCACTTCCTCCTCAGAAAAGGCCGTCCTCACCATCCGCGAGCTGCGCTTGCCGCGCGAGCTGGCCGCCATGGCGGTCGGCTCCGCGCTCGCCGTAGCCGGCGCGGTCATGCAGGGCATGACGCGCAATCCGCTCGCCGATCCCGGCCTGCTCGGCCTGACGGCCGGAGCGAACCTGATGCTCGCGCTGACGATCGCGCTGTTTCCGAACATCGGCTACATCGGCATCATGATCGGCTGCTTCATCGGCTCGACGGCCGCCGCTCTGCTCGTCTTCGGCATCAGCGCCTCCCGCAGCAACCGCTTCTCGCCGCTGCGCATCGTGCTGGCCGGCGCCGCGATCTCCGCGCTGCTGTTCGCAGCCTCCGACGCGGTCAGCCTGCACTTCAAGATCTCGCAGCAGGTCAACCTGTGGAACGCCGGCGGCGTCATCGGCACGACCTGGAAGCAGCTCGCCCTCGTCACGCCGTTCATCGGAGCCGGCATCCTGGGGGCGCTGCTCCTATCCCGCCAGCTCACCGTGCTCAGCATGAGCGAGGAAGTCTCGACCGGCCTCGGCCAAAATACCGCGCTCGCGAAGACGCTGCTGTTCGTCGTCGTCGTGCTGCTCACCGGCGCCGCGGTGGCGCTCGTCGGCAACATGGCCTTCGTCGGACTGCTCGTGCCGCATGTCGCGCGCGCGATCGTCGGTCCGGACTACCGCTTCGTCCTGCCGGTGTCGGCTGTCGGCGGAGCCGCGCTGCTGCTGCTCGCCGATACGTTCGCGCGCACGGTCAACTCGCCGTATGAGACGTCGCTCACGGCGATCGTCGCCATGCTCGGCCTGCCGTTCTTCCTCTGGATCGTCAATCGGAAAGGAGGCGCGTTCCGATGATCGAATCGCTCGCGCGCCGGCGGCAGCGCATCGCGCTGATCGTCCTGCTGCTGCTCGTCGCCGTCACGATGCTCGTCAGCGCCAGCTGGGGCTATTCCAATCTCGGCATCAAACGGGTGCTGCCCGTCCTGTTCGGCGACGGCTCGCGCAAGGAGGAGTTCGTGCTCTTCTCGATCCGCCTGCCGCGCATCGCCATCACCTTCCTGGCCGGCGTCGGCCTCGCCCTCTCCGGCGCGATCCTGCAGCGGGTGACGCGCAACGACCTTGCCGATCCGGGCATCATCGGCATCAACACCGGCGCCGGCCTCGGCGTCGCCGTATTTTTCCTGTTCGCCCCGATCGAGCCGGGCAGCTTCGTCTATCTGCTCACGCTGGTCGCCTTCGCCAGCGCGATGCTGACCGCTTTTTTCATCTACCTGTTCTCGTATCGCAAGGGCGAAGGACTGAATCCGGTCCGGCTCGTGCTCATCGGCGTCGGCTTCTCGCTGTCCATCTCCGGCATCATGACGGTCGTCATCTCCTCGGTCTCCGACCGCGAGAAGGTCGACTTCATCGCCAAATGGCTGTCCGGCAGCATCTGGGGCACCGATTGGGTGTTCATCTGGGCGCTGCTGCCGTGGCTGCTGCTGCTCATCCCGTTCACGCTGTACAAAGCGAACCAGCTCAACCTGCTTGAGCTGAGCGAGCCGGTCGCCGTCGGCATCGGCCTGCCGGTGCAGAAGGAGCGCATCTGGCTGCTCATCGCAGCCGTCGCGCTCGCCGCCTCCTCCGTCTCCGTGACGGGCGGCATCAGCTTCATCGGGCTCATGGCGCCGCATATCGCCAAGGCGCTCGTCGGCCCGCGCAACCAGCTGTCGCTGCCGATCGCGATGCTGATCGGCGGCTGGCTGCTGCTCGCCGCCGACACGATCGGCCGCAATCTGGCGGATCCCAACGGCGTGCCCGCCGGCGTCGTCGCCGCTTTTATCGGCGCGCCTTACTTCGTCTACCTGCTGCTTCGGCGGACGACTTCCTAGTCCGAGCTGGCCGCTGCGCTCCGGGTACGACAATTCCGGTTCGGCTGGCCGCTGCTGCGCTCCGGGTACGGCAATTCCAGTTCGGCTGGCCGCTGGCTGCGCTCCGGGTACGGAACCTCTTTCCGATTCCGCTGAAGCCCAGATTCCTCTGATCTCCCTTCCCGAAACGGAAGGAATCCGGCCTTCAAGGGAACCGCTCCCGCTTCTCCAAGAGGTTTCCGTCCCCTCCGCTCCTGCTGAACGCCCCACACCATCTAGTAAATGCCCTGAAGAGAGCGGACTTTGTAGCCGCTCTCTTTTCGTATGTACATCTCGCAAGGTTTTCCGCGCGTAGAGCGCCGCGTCGCGTCGGCTTCGCTGGCTACGCACAGTTTTTCCGCGCGTAGAGCGCCGCGTCGCGTCGGCTTCGCTGGCTACGCACAGTTTTTCCGCGCGTAGGGCGCCGCGTCGCGACTCCTGCTCCGGCTACGCACAGTTTTTCCGCGCGTAGGGCGCCGCGTCGCGTCTCCTGGGCCAGCTACGCACGGTTTTTCCACGCGTGTAGCGCCGCGTCGCGACTCCTGGGCCAGCTACGCACGGTTTTTCCGCGCGTAGGGCGCCGCGTCGCGACTCCTGCTCCGGCTACGCACAGTTTTTCCGCACGTAGAGCGCCGCGTCGCGACTCCTGGGCCAGCTACGCACGGTTTTTCCGCGCGTGTAGCGCCGCGTCGCGACTCCTGCGCTGGCTACGCACAGTTTTTCCGCGCGTAGAGCGCCGCGTCGCGTCGGCTTCACTGGCTACGCACAGTTTTTCCGCGCGTAGGGCGCCGCGTCGCGACTCCTGCTCCGGCTACGCACAGTTTTTCCGCGCGTAGAGCGCCGCGTCGCGTCGGCTTCGCTGGCTACGCACAGTTTTTCCGCGCGTAGGGCGCCGCGTCGCGACTCCTGCTCCGGCTACGCACAGTTTTTCCGCGCGTAGGGCGCCGCGTCGCGACTCCTGCGCTGGCTACGCACAGTTTTTCCGCGCGTAGAGCGCCGCGTCGCGTCGGCTTCGCTGGCTACGCACAGTTTTTCCGCGCGTAGAGCGCCGCGTCGCGTCGGCTTCGCTGGCTACGCACAGTTTTTCCGCGCGTAGAGCGCCGCGTCGCGTCGGCTTCGCTGGCTACGCACGGTTTTTCCACGCGTAGGGCGCCGCGCCGCTCCTTCAAGCGCACCGTGCCCATCACGTATAGCTCAGCAACTCGGTTTTTCCGCGCAACTCCCCCGGTCAGACTCCTTTTCGGCCGCTCGTACGAGCGGCTCCCCTGCACTTCAGGCGGAGAGTAGCGACTCCGTCAGCCATCCGCTATACTAAAATGGTCGAAGAGTTTAAACGCATCAACGTATAAGCCTGACTTTCTCTACCTTAAGGAGGCTCTGCCATGGGCAAGCTCGCCATTCAGCTGTTCCGCCAGTGCCTGCCGGTGTTCCAGACGCTGTCCGATCCGCATCGGCAGGACATCCTGCTGCATCTCCACGAAAACGGCCCGCTGTCCGTAAGCGATCTGACCGCGCGGCTCAGCTTGAGCCGGCCCGCCGTGTCCCATCATCTCAAGCTGCTGCTGCAAGCCGGCCTGCTCGCCTGCGAGCAACAGGGCACGCAGCGGATCTACTCGCTGCGGCTCGAAGAGCCTGCCGCCCTGCTGCGCGAGCTGCTGGAGACGGTCGAGCGCGAATGCCTGGCTCCCGGAGCCGGCGGCGCATCCGTTCCGCCAGCTCGATCCCCCAACGCATCCGACACCCCATCCGACAAGGAGGAACGATCATGAAGCCCGTCACCCCTGCCGAGGTCGCGGCGATGCTCGCCGAGCACAAGCGCTTTTTCGATACTGGCGCCACCCGCCCGATCGACTGGCGAATCGAGCAGCTGCATCGGCTCGCCGCCGCGCTCCGCAGGTTCGAGCAGCCGCTGCTCGATGCTGTGTTCAAGGATCTGCACAAAGGCCCTGCCGAAGCATATATGAGCGAAATCGGCTTCACGCTTGCCAGCATCAAGGAAACCGCCAAAAAGCTGCGCCGCTGGGCGAAGCCGGAGCGGACCGGGAGCAAGCTGTTCCAGTTCCCCGCCCGCAGCCGCATCTACCGCGAGCCGTACGGCACCGCGCTCATCATCGGGCCGTTCAACTATCCGATCCAGCTGCTCGTGGAGCCGCTCGTCGGCGCCATCGCGGCCGGCAACTGCGCCGTGCTCAAGCCGTCCGAGAACACGCCCCATGTCTCCGCCGTCATCCGCGACATGATCGCCGATACGTTCGAGCCGGGCTTCGTCCGGGTCGTGGAGGGCGAGCGCGAGACGACGACGGCGCTGATCGAGTCGCCGTTCGACTACATCTTCTTCACTGGCAGCGTGCCGGTCGGACGCATCGTCATGCAGGCCGCGGCCAAAAATCTCGTGCCGGTCACGCTGGAGCTCGGCGGCAAGAGCCCGGTCATCGTCGACCGCACCGCGGATCTGAAGATCTCCGCCCGGCGCATCATGTGGGGCAAGCTGATGAACGCCGGCCAGACCTGCGTCGCTCCGGACTACATTCTCGCCGAAAAGGAGATCAAGGAGGAGCTAATCCGCCAGATGCGCGAGGCGGTCCGCGACTTCTACGGCGACGATCCGTCCCGCGCCGAGTTCGGCCGGATCGTGAACGAGCGCCAGTTCGACCGGCTGGCGGACATCCTGGAGCGCGATCGCGAGAGCATCGTCTTCGGCGGCAGGACCGACCGCGCGACGCTGTACATCGAGCCGACCGTGCTGAACGCGGACTTCCACCACTCGGCGGCGATGGAGGAAGAGCTGTTCGGACCGGTGCTGCCGATCATCGGCATCGACAGCGTCGACGAGGCGATCCGCCTCGTGAACGGCAAGCCGAAGCCACTGGCGCTGTATCTTTTCACCAAGGACGACGAAGCCGTGGAGAAGGTCATCGCGCGCTGCTCGTTCGGCGGCGGCACCGTGAACGACACGATGATGCATCTGATCAATCCCGAGCTGCCGTTCGGCGGGGTCGGACCTTCCGGCATCGGGGCGTATCACGGGCGGCACAGCTTCGAGCTGTTCTCCCACCGCAAGAGCGTCGTGCGCCGCAGCTTCCGCTTCGCGAGCAGCCTCACGTTCCCGCCGTACACGCCCGAGAAGATGAACATGATCCGAAAATTCCTCGGCTAGGCCGCCGAAACGGCGGTGGATCGCCGAAAAGGCGGCGGATCGCCGAAACGGCGGCGGATCGCCGAAACGGCGGCGGATCGCCGAAACGGCGGCGGATCGCCGAAAAGACCGGAGCGGGCGCTCCGGTCTTCTTTTCGTCTGCAAGAGGGCCAAGTGGCCGAACAGCCGGCAAGGAAAGCGGCTGCCTCGCTCGCCCGCCTGCCTATGCCTACGCCTTGCCTTCCCGCCGAGCCGCGCGGCCTTCCCGCCGTCCGCTCAGCCCCGTTCCTCTGCCGGCCGTCGCACCGGGATCCAGATCTCGCTGCGATAGTCCGGCTTGGACGTGTCCGCGGACTCGTTCCAAAGCATCTCCGGTCCCGGTACCAGCTCATAGCCCGAGGACGGGAACCACTCGGAGTAGATCCGTCCCCAGACGTTTTGCAGCGCCGCCGGGAACGCCCCGACCGCCTCGAACACCGCCCATGTCGACGGCGCCACCTCCAGCGTCTGCCAGCCTGCCGGCGCGCTCCTTGTCGTGGCCGCTCCGATATGATGGTCGAGCTCGCCCTTCTCCTCCATGCGCTCCTCGGAAAAATTCGTCGATGCGCTGACGAGTCCGGACGGCTCGCCGTCACTTAGAGCCTTTAGCTCGGCGACGCCTTCCGGAGTCAAGCTGCCCCACATCTCCTGAATCGCCGGATTGACGCCTTCAAATTGAATCGGCACCCGCCGGCCGAGGCCGACGATCCGAAACGCTCCTTTTTCAACTATCCGCACCTTCATCTCCATGCCGCCTCTCAAGCTCAAGTGAAAGGTCATCCTCGGAAACGCCTTCAGCTGGACGCCGCCCGAGCGCGCCTCGCTCGGCGTCGCTCCGTGCTGCGCCTGGAACGCGCGCGCGAAGGCGTCCGGCGACGCATAGCCGTGCTTGACGGCGACGTCGATGACCTTGGCCCCCCGCTGCCGCAGCTCCTCCGCGGCCAGCGTCAGCCGCCTGCGGCGGATGTACTCCGCAAGCGGGACTCCCGACAAGTAAGAGAACATGCGCTTGAAGTGATGCTCCGAGCAGAGCGCGATCCGCGCCGTCCGCGCCAGGTCGAGCTGTTCGCCGGCGAAGAGGCGTTCCTCCAGATCGTCGAGCGCCAGGCTCCAGGCTTCCAGCATGCCGATGGACCTCCTTTCCTTTCCCTAGGATAGCGACTGCAAGACGAGAGCGCCCGACCGGCACGGTTCCGAAAAAGTCGGATCGGGACGCTCGGACGAAGGCGCCGCCAGCGCCGCATAAAGGGTGGAGCCGGATGCGGATCGGCGTCGGAGCGCTTGCGCCGGCTCCGGAGCCGGCGCAAGCGCTTCGACGCTCAGCCCGGCAGCTCGTCGGCGAGCCGGCAGGCGGCGTCGTGGAACTCGCGCCGCAGCGGACCGAGGTCGACGCCGCGCCCGAAATGGACGCGGTTCGTCAGCAGCACGACGGCGAGGCCGCGCTCCGGATCGACCATGAGGCTCGTTCCGGTGAAGCCGGTATGGCCGAACGCGCTGCCGCTCGCCAGCGAGCCGAAGCAGTCCGCCTTGTCGCCGCGCAGCACCCAGCCGAGGCCGCGCCGCTCCTCGTCCCGCCCGGACGTCTGCAGCCGCAGCGCCTCGCGGCGGATCGGCTCCGGCAGCACCTCCGCCGCGGCAGCTGCGCTCGCCGATGCGTCGCCGGAAGCAGCGGCTCCGGCCGGCGGCTCACCCAGCCACATCGCGGCATAGCGCAGCAGATCCTGCGCCGTCGAGAACATGCCCGCATGGCCAGCGACGCCTCCGAGCGCGCGAGCGTTCTCGTCATGCACGACGCCTTGCCAGAAGCGGCCGCTCGCGGCATCGCGCTCGGTCGGCGCGCATACTGGCCGCTCCTCCGCGCGCAGGCCGTAGGAGGTCCGCTCCATTCCGAGCGGCTCCCAGACGAGACTCCGGACCGCCTCGTCCAGCGGCAGGCCGGCCGCCCGCGAGGCCAGCTCGCCGAGCAGCAGGAAGCCGATGTCGCTATAGACGGCCGACGTCCCCGGCTCCGCGCGCAGGTCGCGGGCCGCGATCCGGCGGAGCGCCTCCGCCAGCGGCGCCGGCGGCGAGTGCAGGTTCTCGCTGGACGGCAGCCCGGAGGTGTGGGCGAGCAGCTGGCGGATCGTCACGCCGCAGGACGGTCCGGCGGCGAGCTCCGGCAGCAGCCGGCTAGCCGGCTCGTCCAGCCGGAGGCGTCCCTCTGCCGCGAGCCGCAGCGTCAGCGGCAGCGTCGCGGCCACTTTCGTCAGCGAAGCGCAGTCGTAAAGCGTATCCGCTCCGACCGGCCGGGCGTCCGCCGGCTCGGACGAAGTCGCCCCGACCGCGACGCTCCAGCTTGCTCCGCGGACATGAACGGCGGCCGCGGCTCCCGGCGTCCATTTCCGCTCCACCGCCTCGCGAAGCGGCTTCAGCAGCCGCTCCAAAACAGCGTCTTCCGATTTTTCCGACATAGGCGATTCCTCCTTTTGCTTGCCTCCATTGTACCGGATCCTCGCGGACGGCAGAACCCTTTTCGGCTGAGAGACGTATAGAAAGCATTCCAGCATGGCCGGGAGGTACGATGAACCGATTGCTTCTGCAAGGAAAAAGACTGCTCGCCGACTGGCTCGACCGTCCGCTGCGCGGCGGCGTCATCGTCGGCCGCCGCTATCGGATCGACGAGCTGCTCGGCATCGGCAGCTACGGCCTGACCTATCGCTGCACCGACCTGCTGCGCGGCCGCCCGGCCGCTCTCAAGCAGGCCAAGCCGAGCAAAGGCGCGGCCGCCCGCGAGCTGCTCCGCCGGGAAGCCGGCATGCTGGAGCGGCTGGACCATCCGGCTATTCCGCGCGCGCTCGCGCTGCTGGAGGAGCGGGGGCAGCTGTTTCTCGCGAGCGAGCTGGCTGCGGGGGTGACGCTCGAGGATTGGATCTTCGAGCAGGGACGGACATTCTCCGAAGCGGAGGCGCTTCGGCTCGTCCGCAGCCTGGCGGAGATCGTCGGCCATGTCCACAAGCGCGGCTATGTCCATCTGGACGTGCGTATCCCGAATGTTTTGGCCAAATTATCCAGCAGCGAATTCGGAGCGCCAAACAGCGCAGCGCGGGCCGGATTCGCCAGCGGAGACAGCCTCTCCCTCATCGACTTCGGGCTCGCCCGCCGCATCGGCGAGCCTCCGCTCGCGCTCGCCTCCGCAGACGAGCATGACCGGCGCCGCGCTCCGGCCGAGCCGGCTTCCGACCTGCATGATCTCGGCGAGCTGCTGCTGTTCCTGCTTTACTCCTCCTACGAGCCCGCGCCCGGCGCTCCCGAGCGAGGCTGGGAAGAGGAGCTTGAGCTGACCCCGCAGGCGCGCCGGCTGCTGCGCCGCCTGCTCGGCTCCGATGGCCCGCCGCTGAGCGGCGTGCCGGAGCTGCTGGAGGAGCTGGACCGGATGCTCGCGGCTCGCTGAGCGCAGCGGACGATAACGGCCGCTCAAGCCGGCGCCGCCCGCCCGATCGGACAAAAAGACCGGCCCGGACCCCCGCATCGCGGAGATTCGGTCCGGCCTTCTTGCATCGCCGATCGGCGGGCGGCCTCCTCAGCTTGAGCTATGCTTGCGGCCCTTATAGTAGCCGTGGCCGCGGCCATGCCCGTACTTGCGGTCTGAGGAGCTGTAGCGCTTGTGGCTGTAGCCCCTGCGGCCGCTGCTTGAGCTGTAGCGCTTGTAGCCGCCGTAAGGCTTCCGATGACGGGACGAGCCGAGCAGCCGTTCCAGCAGACGTCGGATCATAAATCATTCCTCCTCGCTTTTTCCCGTTCTACGAAGAAAAAGCGGCTTGGTTTCAGACGGCCGCTTGCGCGCCGGCGGCTCGCGTCTCGAAGCGGTACGTGCCGGAGCCGAGCCGAAGCTCCAGTCCTTCGTCCGCTTGAACGACCTCCGATACGCCCTCGGCCTCTCGCACCGGCCGGCCGGATTCGGTCGATCCTTCCTCCGCCGCGCCCGGCAAGCACACGCGCGCGGTGGCGCCCGCCGGCACCTCGAACTCGTAGGCGAAGCCGCCGTCCGGCCGGCGCGACCAGGCGGAGCGGATCGGACCGTACGGCGAGTCGAGCTCCGCTTCGGCGAACGAAAGCGAGCCGCCCGGCACCGGACGGAGGCGGATGCTCCGGTAGCCCGGTCCGCTTTCGTCCGCGTCAATGCCCGCCACCGAGCCGAACAGCCAGTCGCCGACCGCTCCGTAGGCGTAATGATTGAACGAGTTCATGTCCCGGCTCCAGAAGCTGCCGTCCGGCTTGATGCCGTCCCAATGCTCCCAGATCGTCGTCGCTCCCTTGGTGACCGGATACAGCCACGACGGATATTCGCGGCGCTCCAGCAGGCGGTAGGCCAGCTCGGCATGGCCGAAGCGGGTCAGCACATGGCAAAGGTAAGGCGTGCCGACAAACCCGGTCGTCAGCTGATGGCCGCTCTCCTCGACGAGCGCGGCGAGCCGGTCCGCCGCTTGCTGCCGCTGGCCGGGCTCCAGCAGGTCGAACATGAGCGCCAGCGCATAGGAGGTCTGCGTCGGCGCCGCAAGCCGGCCGCTCGGGGTGACGAACTCCTTGCGGAAAGCAGCCTCGACCCCCTCCCGCAGCTTGCCGTACTCGGCGGCATCGTCCGCCTTGCCGATGACGGCGGCCGACTTGGCGAGCAGGCCGGCGGCATGCGCGTAAAACGCGGTCGCGATCAGATCGCGCGGCGTCGCCCCGACATAGCTGTTCTCCTTGGCGTCGAGACCGAGCCAGTCCCCGAAATGAAAGCCGGTATTCCATAAGAACTCGTCCTCGCCTTGAGCGCGGATATACTCGACCCAAGCCTTCATGCTGGCGTACTGCTCCTCCAGCACCCGCTTGTCGCCGTAGCGCTCGTACAGCACCCACGGAACGATGACGGCAGCGTCTCCCCAAGCCGCCGAGCTCGCGCCGACGCCCGGCACATCCGGCACGACGAACGGCACGCCGCCGTCCGGCAGCTGGTCCGCCGCCAGATCGCGCAGCCACTTGGCGAAAAACGGCAGCACGTCGCGGTTGTACGTCGACGCTCGCACGAACGCCTGCGCGTCGCCGGTCCAGCCGAGGCGCTCGTCGCGCTGCGGGCAGTCGGTCGGGATGTCGACGAAGTTGCCGAGCTGACCCCAGACGATATTGTCGACGAGCTTGTTCACGAGCGGATCGGAGCAGCGGAACCGGCCTGCCGGCCGCAGATCGCTCGTGATGACGCACCCGATGAAGCGGCCCGGAATCTGCTCCGGCGCGACGCCCTCGACCTTGACGTAGCGGAAGCCCTGGAACGTGAAGCTCGGCTCGAACGTCTCTTCCCCTTCGCCGGAGCAGATGTACGTCACCTGCTGCTTCGCGGAGCGCAGGTTGTCGGTATAGAAATTGCCGGCCGCATCCAGCACCTCGGCATGGCTCAGCGTGACGGCGGCTCCGGCTTTTCCGCGAACGGTGAAGCGGACCCAGCCGACCATGTTCTGGCCCATGTCCAGCACCGTCTCGCCGCTCGGCGTCGTCAGCACCGAAACGGGCACGATCGTATCGACGACGCGCACCGGCTCGCTCTCCTGCGCGACGAGCCGCCCGGCGGCAGGCTCGATCGGCGCGGCCGCCGTCCAGTCCGCGTCGTCGTAGCCGGGCAGCGCCCAGCCTTTCTTTTCCCGCCTCGCGTCATAGCGCTCTCCGTCGTAAATCTCCGAAGCGCGGATCGCGCCGTCGCTCCCTTTCCAGCTGCCGTCCGTGCCGATCGTCTCCTCGGTGCCGTCGGCATACCGGATGCGCAGCAGCGCCAGCGCCGCGCGCTCGCGGCCGTAGATCGGCCATTCGCCCCAGCCGATCCTCCCCTTGTACCAGCCGTCGCCAAGCAGGATGCCGAGAGCGTTGCCGCCCGAGCGGAGCTTTTTCGTCACATCGTACGTCTGGTACTGCAGCCGCTTGCCGTAGCTGGTCCAGCCGGGATGCAGGCAGGCGTCGTCGGCCGGCTCGCCGTTCACGAGCAGCCGGTACATGCCGAGCGCCGTCGCATAGATCCGGGCTGAGGCGATCGGCCGCTCGAGCCGGAACTCGCGGCGCAGGCAGGCGGCCGGCTCCTTGCCTTCCTCGTCGGCCGGCAGCGGATGCGAGATCCAGCGCGCTCCGCTCCACGGAGCATCGCCGAGCAGGGCGGTCTCGAAGCGCGCCGGCTCGCTCCACGGCGACTCCTCGCCGTCGACTCCCCATGCCTTGACTCGCCAGACATAAGCCGTGCAGGCTTGCAGCGCCGCTCCTTCGCACCGCGCATGCAGCGTGGAGCCGCCCTCTTGGCGGCCGCTGTCCCAGACGAGGTCCTTGTCCGCGAACTCCTCCCCTCCAGCCGCAGCCGCGACCTGGATGCGCCAAGCCTGCTGCAGCCAGCCCCTGCGCTCCGATTTGATTTTCCAGCTGAAGGACGGGCTCGGATCGTCGATGCCGAGCGGGTCGATGCGGTTGTTGCAGGTCAATCCATGCACGTCGATGATGGCCATTGAATTCTCTCCCCTTTTAGGCAGCGCTTACTTGCTACCGTCAGCTTACCTCGCTGCCAGCCGATCTCCCATAGCTGATCCGGACGAAAAACCATGGTAAAATGGACATAACCATCGACCATTCTATTTGCTGCCGATGCCGAAAGGAGGCCGCGCATGAAGCGAAGCCGGCTTACGATGAAAGCGAGCGAGCTATTCCGTCCGGGGTACCGGATTTTCGTCAACCGGATCGAGGAGCGGTTCGAGACCGCCCTGCACGAGCATGACTTCATCGAGCTGAACTATGTGGCCGAAGGAAGCGGCTACCAGTATTTGGGCGGCACCGCCCATCCGGCGGGACGCGGCGACTTCTACGCGCTGCCGGTCGGCGCGTCCCATGTGTTCCGTCCCTACTCGGCGGACAAAAGCCGGCGGCTCGTCGTGTACAACGTCGTATTCCAGCCCGAGCTGCTGGAGGAGATCGCTGCCGCCTCGCCGGAGCTCCGTCTGCTGGAGCGCTGGCGGGACATCGAGGCCGGACCGCCGGGGGCCGGCCATATCCGCGACGCGCGCCTGAAGCTCGAGCCGCTGTTCGAGCGGCTGCACGAGGAGCATGCCTCGCCGCGCGCCGGCACGCCCGCCATGCTGTCCGCGCTGCTGACGCTGCTGCTCATCGAGTGGCTGCGGCTGCGGGAAGCGGACGCGAGCGGCGGATCCGGACAGGAGCCTTCTCCGATCCATGCGTTCGCCGAGACGATCGAGCAGGTGCGCGAGCAGGCGCTCGGCCCGATCACGCTGCATGAGGCGGCAGAGCGGTCCGGCATGAGCGAGCGGCATTTTCAGCGTCTATTCCGGCGCCATGCCGGCCAGACGTTCCATCGGTTCGTGCAGCGCCAGCGGATCGCCGCCGCCAGCGAGCTGCTGCGCGCGACGGAGCACAAGCTCGACACGATCGCCGGCATGGTCGGCTATCGGGACATCGCATCGTTCAGCCGCGTGTTCAAGCAGATCGAGGGGCGGACACCGGGGAGATATCGAAGCGAGGCTTTCAACGCCAAAAAACCCCTCCCAAGCGAGAGGGGGTGAAATCGAAGCTATTTTACGACTGGGAATGCGGCCCGACGGGCTGCAGCCACTCCAGCTTGATCGCGTCGCCGACGGGACGGGTCCGCAAGCCGAGCGACTTGAGCCGCACCACTACCTGTTCCTGGTACTCAAACAGTGGAACTTCTTGAAGATAGGCGGAGGAGCGGTCGAGCGTCACCGGCTCCCTTCCCGGAAGCTCGAACGTATATCGCGTATCTACTTGCTTGATATACGGCAAAAACGCACGAGCGCGCACGTAGGGCTCGCCATTCAAATAATAAAGCGGGTATTCATTGCCGCCGCTGGCGTTCGGGTGCACCTCGAACAGCTCCGATTCCAGACGGAAAGCTCGTGATCGCTGCATGATTTTTGCCAGCTGCTCCCGCGAGTAGGGCGCATCGCTTGCGTTTCTCAGCAGCTCCTCCAGCAGGTCGATGATTCGAGACAGAGCCATCAGCAGCAGTCCGCCGAACAGGCCTCCGGCAAAGGCCGGCCATTGCTCCGAAAAGAGGCCGAACGCCCCGAATGCCAGGAGCACCACGCCGCCGACGACGAGTAAAGCTTGCATCGCGCCACCTCTTCCTTTTATTTCCTATTAGAAGTGTAGCATGGCGAAACAGCAGCCGTACAGCATCCGCTGCGCCTTTTGCCCCCTCGAGAGCTGCCTCGATCCGTTTAAGCCCGCATGCTTTCATCTCCCAGCTGCACCAGCACCTTGCCGAAGCGGCCCCCTTGGCGGACCGGAACACGGCCCGACGGATAGGCTTTCTCTAGGTGGCCGGCAATCGCCCGCTCCACCTCGTCATCCACGGTCATGCCGCGGCCTCTCAGCAAGCTTCTCATTTCCTGCAGCGCCTCGCCCCATGACAGCTCGCTCATCTTCGATTCCCGCGTGACGAGCGAATGATAGGCATACCCCTTGAGATAAAGCAGATGCTGGAGGAAGCCCATCTCCCGATGGAGTCCGACCTGCAGCGGCTCGCCGGTGACGAGCGGCCAGATCTCCTCGGCGAGGCTATGCCCTCCCGCGCTCGCGGGCAGGCTGATGTAGGCATAATGCCTCGCGCAGGACAGGATCTTCTCCACCGCGCTCCAATCGTGCAGGACGGGGCACATCGAGACGAAAACAAGATCGAACGCGCCCTCCCAGCCCCGCTCGCGCACGTCGATCTCCTCGAACGGGGCAGCCGCGATCTCCAGCCCGCTTGCGCCCGCGCGCGCCGCGTTCTCTCTCAGCAGCCGGACGAGCGGCGGGGAAGGCTCCACCGCCGTGACGGCGGCTCCGCGCTCGAGCATCGGCACGGTGAACACGCCGGACGCCGCGCCGACATCAAGGATGGACATCCCTTTGAAGTCGACGCCCTGCCCCTCCAGCCATCCGAGGATGCGCTCTGTCCTTCTTCTTCCTTCCTCGCTGAAGGAAGATTGATCGAACGTCTCCGCTTTGTCGTCAAAAGCTCGGGACGGCTGGATGCCGGCTTTTTCCTGCTTTGCCCGCACGAGATCCCCTCTTTCCTTCCACGCCTGCTCCCACACCTTGGCATCATCAAGCTCTTTCATCGTCAAGCCCCTCTCATTGATTCTATTATGGATATCTAATATCTATAATAGATGAGTTCATTCCGATGAGCAAGCGCCTCGCTTCGAAACAAGCCGCAAAAAGCCGTTTCCAAAGCTTTGGCAAGCTTCGGAAACGGCTTATTTTTTCGCAATCGGCTGCCCTGGCAAGCCTTCTTGAACGCGATGATCCCTTTCGACGGTTCTTTATTCTCCGAGGAACTTCTCCGTAAAGAAGTCGAGCTGATACTCCAGGCTGAGCGGATCGTTGAAGTAGAACGCCTTGGCGTCGGCCTCGTACACATGCCCGTTCTTCACGGCCGGGATGTTCTTGTACGTTTCCGTCTCCTGGAACGAGTTGTCCTCTTCCGAGTTTTTGCTGAAGATGATGTAGTCGCCCGAGTAGTCGCCCAGCACCTCGGTCGATACGGCCAGGTAGCCGTCCGTCTTCGTCGCTTCCTTCACCTTTTCAGGGATGTTCAGCCCGAACGGCCCGTAGAGAAGCTCCGTGCCGCGGCCGAAGTTGTAGCCGTATACGTACAGCTGCTTGTTGAACGTCTCGAGCACGGAAACGGTCGCCTTGTCGCCGATCTTTGCCCGAATCTTCGCTCCGGCTTCCTTGGAGCGCTTGTCGAAGTCCTCGACCCACGCCTTCGCCTCGGCTTCCTTGTTCAGCAGCTTGCCGACCTCCAGCTGCAGGTCCAGGTAATCCAGCTTGCCGTAGGTGAAGGTGACGGTCGGCGCGATCTGCTTGAGCTTGTCAAGGTTTTTGGCATCCGTCGTGCCCAGGATCAGGTCGGGCTGCAGCTCGATGATCTTCTCCACGCTTTCGTCCGATACCGCCTCGACATCAGCCAGCTTGTCCTTGAAGTTCGGATTGTCCTTGGACATCTCGTCCGCGCCGACAAGCGGCACGCCCAGCGCCATGACGTTGCCCGTCAGGAACCGGGTCAGCACGACGACGCGCTGCGGATGCGCCGGCACCTCGACCGGGCCGCTCTCGGATTGATAAACGATCGTCTCGGAGCCGCTCTCTCCGACAGCCCCCGCGTTGGATTCGTTATCGGCCGCCTCCTTGCTGCCGCAGGCTGCCAGCAGCAGGATCGCGCTCAATGCGATCGGCATGAAAAGCTTCTTCATGATGACTCTCTCCCTTTTCTCTCGCTGTCCAAACTGACGATGAAAATCATTATCAGTCGCTATCGCTAGTATAGGGAGACTCCCTCGGCCATGCCATAGCTTTTTAAGGGAGGAACCGCATGCACAATTGGCTCACTGGCGCCAGTTGGACATTCAGGCTCGGAACGGCTCGCCGAGCAGCAGCTGGACCGCGCGGCGAAGCTGCAGCTGGATCGAGACCGGATTGTACGGAATCCAGTCGTCCTCCTCCGCTCTATAGACCGCTTGCCGCTGCACGGCTCGCAGCCCTCGCCACGCGTCCGATTGCAGAAGCTCCTCCACATGGCCGATAGAGCCGTGCTTGTCGGGCACGGAGATGAGCAGGAGCCGATCGCCGTCGCACCGTCCCAGCTCGGACAACCCGACCTCCATCGAATGGAACTGGTCGATTCGGCGCTCCATCTCCTCGCGCACCGGAGGCGGAGGAAGCATTCCGAGCGAACGGTAGAACACATACCCCGCATTGCGCGCGCCGTAAGCCAGCAGCCGCCCGGGCTTGGCGACCAGGATCGAGACGGTCTGACCCGCCAACCCCCGTGCCTGCACGAGCTCCCGAGCCGCCCGCTCCTCCCGGTCGAACGCCTCCAGCCACGCATCCGCCCGCTCCGTCCGCTGGACCGCGCGGGCGATCAGGCTCAGCTGATCCTTCCAGCCGATCTCCATCCACGGAATATCCGCGAGCGGCGCGGCGACGCGCAGCCGGCTGGCGCTCTGCCCGTACCGCTCCAGATGCGGCGAGGCGCCGACGATCAGCTCGATCCGGCTGTCCAGAAGAGCCGCTCGGATCGTCTCGGGCGGCTCGTCGGCGGCGATCAGCCGGGAAGCTCCCGCAGCCGGGACCTCCGCCTCCGGCTTCAGGAACTCGCTGCTGTCCGCGATCAGCAGCTCCGGCTCCACGCCGAGCAGCCGCAGATGGACGGCGTAGGGAGCGAGCCAGGCGGCGACCCGTTCGACCTTGCGGCTGCGGAATTCGCTCGGCGAGCGCCCCTCCTGCAGCTTGAAGCGCCGGCTCAGGTAGAATTCGTCCTTGTAGCCGACCTTGTGGGCGATGTCGCGCAGCGAGTCCGCGCCGCCAAGCAGCAGCTCCTTGGCCCGGTTGATCCGCAGGCGCGACCAGTAGTCGCTCGGGGTGAAGCCGGTGTGCAGCTTGAACAGCCGGGTATAGTGGGACGCGCTCACGCCCGCGATCTCGGCCAGCCGCTCGCGCGTCACTTCCTCGGCGAACCGCTCCTCCAGATAAGCGACGCTGCGCTCCATCGAAGGCAGCTCCGCATCCGGCGCCTGCTTCGCCTGGCCGTGGGGAAGCAGGCGGAGCAGGAGTTGGTGGAACAGGAGCTGGTTCTGGACGTGGCGGATTTCCGTGCGCGGCAGCCGGTGGACAAAAAGCTCCTCCAGCTGCGACGCCAGCCCAGCATCTCCGGAGATGCGCCGAGGCTGCCGGACGGCGTCAAGCGAGCTGGGGCGCAAGCCTCCCGGGCCATCCACGGCTGCGGCTCCAGCCATCCCCGTGCCGATGACGAGCAGGTAAGCATGCAGCGGTCGGCCGGGATCTCCTCGGAGCTCGGCAGCCTCCTCTGCCGGCAGCAGCAGCGCCTCTCCCGCGCCAAGATCGTAGGCATTCCCGCCCGCCCGCAGCGTTCCGCTGCCGTCCCGGACCGCGAGCAGCGACGGCGACGCTTCCTTCCACTTCTGGACGGGCGTATTCGCCGTGCAGTAGACGGACCGGATCCGCTGCGCGGAATAGAGCGGAAAACGGAGCTTTTCCCACTCCGATCCAAATGTCTGGTCCACCGTCAAATCCCCTCTTCAAGCCGGGACCGTGGCGCCGAAAGCCGCCCTTTTCCCGCGTTTTCCCCTATCGTAGCATATCAAGCGCCGGGAACAAACCGAGCGCCAAAAAGGAGCCGGCATCCCGGCTCCTCGGTCGTTCCTGGCTCTAGTCTTCTCTCGGATGCCGCTTCCGCAGCTCGCCGACGTATTCTCCCCGTCCCGTCTCCGCCAGCCGCTTGGCGTAGCGGGCCAGATTCCCCTTGGCGTGGTACGGGCCGCCTTCCTTCATGACGGTCCAGAGCGGATCGACGTCATGGTCCATTGTCATCATCATGCCGTCGTGCCAGTCCAGGAGCCGATGAGCGGCTTCCCGGCACAGCTCGGGACGCTCCGCAGCGAGATCGCGCTGCTCGTGCGGGTCCTCCTTGACGTTGAACAGCATCTCCTTGGCGAAAAGATGGTAGCCGTCGTGGTACGTCCGAATGTACAGCCAGTCCCCGAAGCGGACGCTGCGCTGGCACACATGCGCGCATTGGGACAGGACGAGCGCGTCGCGTCCCGTCTCCTCTCCGTCCCGCACGGAGGCGGCATAGCTGCGGCCGTCCCACGACGGCGCCGGCTCCAGCCCGATCAGCTCCGCCATCGTAGGCGGCAGATCGAGATGATAATGAAGCCCCCGGTCGACCGTGCCGCGCCCGCTGACGCCCGGCCAGCGGACGATCATCGGGATCCGGCATGTGGCCTGGTCCGCCGTGCCGTGCTCGCCGTAAATGCCCAGCTCGCCCAGGCTCTCGCCATGATCCGCCGTCACGATGATGACGGCATCGTCCAGCACGCCTTTGCGCCGCATGGCGTCCAGGATCAGGCCGATGTTGTCGTCCATGTGGCGCACGCCGCAATCGTAGCCGTCGATCATGCGCCGCAGATCGTCCCGGTCCTTCAGCTCGCCGGGATGCCGAGGATACTCGGGGAAGGTCTGGCTGTCATACATGTTGATTTCGCGGGCGCCGTGCGGTCCGACCTTCTCCCGATGCTTTCGGAACGCTTCCTCGGTAATCCAGTCCGGCAGCGGCTCGTCGGCGAAGGGGTTGCCGAACGCCTCCGGCGCCCGGTAGGGCGTATGCGGGTCCCAGTAGTTGACGTACAGCATCCAGTCGTCCTGCTCCGCATGGCGCTCCAGCCAGTCCAGCACGACCGGCGTCACCTCCTCGGCGGACTCCATGCCGCCTTTGCCGGTGTTGTGGATCTCGTTGAAGCCGGCATAAAACGTCCACGCCGAATGCCGCTCGCCGAACGGGCTGACGAGCGCGGTCTTCATGCCCGCCTTGCGGAACAAGGCCGGGAAGCTGTCGCTTGCCAGCCGGCTGCGGAAATCGCGCGACTCCCCGTCATGGCGCACGTCGGCCGCCGTGCCGCCATGCCCGACGACGCCGTTGTGGATGCCGAACCGTCCGGTCATGAGCGCGGTGCGCGAAGGAAAGCACGGCGCGTCGGAAGTGTAGTAGTTCTCGAACCGCACGCCCTCGGCGGCGATCCGGTCGATATGGGGCGACGTATTCCGAGGGTACCCGTAGCAGCCCAGATGGTCGGGGCGGGTCGAATCGAGGTCAAGCAGCAGGATGCGCATCGTCTTCTCTCCTTTTATCGGGCTTGGGCGAGCTTTCCCTATGGCCTGCTCCGAGTATAGGAGACGAACGCGGAGCACGTCGATGTAAGATCCGATTCCGGGAGGTACGATTCAACGATGACCTTTTTTCGAGCTCGGACCCGCTCATGCGGAAAATGGTATACTGGCAAGGATCGATTACGCGATGAAGGTGATTCCATGCTGCGTTCCTTGTCGGTACATTTGGATGATTTCATTCCGGGCTGGCGCACGCAGTCCGAGCGCATCCCGTACCATGTGCTGATTCTTGTCCTGGAAGGAAATGTATCCTATCGCATCGACGGCCGGGACTATGTCGCCGAGCCGGGAGACCTGCTGCTCGTGCCCGCAGGGACGCGCCGTGCCGGCAGCACGCATCCGTCCGGGCCCCATCGGAAATTCACCGCTACGTTCACCTTCGATGCCGAGGCCGGGGGCGCGGTTCCGCTGCTGCGGGAGAACCGCTTCATCCGCTTCAAGCCGCGCCACTTCCCGTATCTGGAGCAGCGCTTCGAGCGCCTGTTCGAGGAATTCCGGAGCAGCGAAGCCTACGGGACATTCGTCTGCGAGGCCATCCTGCTGGAGCTGCTCGGCCTGGCGGCAAGGGAGCTGGACAAGCCCGAGCTGACGCCGATCCAGGCTCGGTACGCCGAGCGGATGAAGCGCCACCTGATGGAGCATTACCGGGAGCAGGTGGAGATCCGGGACCTGGCCCGGCTCATCGGGCGGTCGCCCAACTATGCCGCCTCCGTCTTCCGGGAGACGATCGGCCTGTCTCCGATCCGCTACGTCCATCAGCTGCGGGTGGCCGAAGCCGGACGCCTGCTGCTTCATTCGGATATGACGGTCGCCCGGATCGCCGAGTATCTCGGCTATTACGACACGTCCTATTTCTTCCGGATGTTCAAAAAGCATACTTCCCTGTCGCCGACCGACTATGTCGCGCGCGGCGGCCGGCGGGACGGGCGTCCTCCGCTCGCCGACTGAATCCGCGCAGCGCCAAAAGACCCGCCGCGCGTAAGGCGCGGCGGGTCTATTCGGCGTGACCGGCCTCAGGGGAGGACGTCCGCGGCGACGCGGAAGCCCATGTTGCCGGTGGAGCTGTCCGGCGTATTGCCGCTTCGCGCGGCGACCCGGTAGCGGTTGCAGTAGGAACGGTGGCACAGGTACGAGCCGCCGCGCGTCGAGCGCTTGCCGGTCGGCTCCGTCTGATGCGGGTTGACGGGATCGGTGCTCGCGTGGTAGCTCGGGCTGAACCAGTCCGCGCACCATTCCCAGACGTTGCCCGACATGTTGTACAGGCCGTATCCGTTCGGCTCGTAGGCGTCGACGGGAGCCGTTCCGACATACCCGTCGGAGGCGTTGTTCTTGACGGGAAACTTTCCTTGCCAGATGTTGCACCGGTGCCGGCCGTCCGGCCTCAGCAGGTCGCCCCACGGGTACGTCCTGCCCTGCAGGCCGCCGCGGGCCGCATACTCCCATTCCGCCTCCGTCGGCAGCCGCGTGCCCGACCAGGCGCAGTAGGCCGCCGCGTCCTGCCACGAGACGTGGACGACGGGATGGTCCAGCCGCTCCTTCCCGATCGACGAGTCCGGCCCTTCGGGCCTCGACCAGCATGCCCCTTCGACGACGAGCCACCACGGGACGCCTTGAGGCACGCTCGCCACCCGCCGACGGGTCTGCTCCGAGACGAGCAGATGAAAAACGAACGACCAGCCGAAGCGCTCCGCTTCGGTCCGGTAGCCGGTCGCCTCGACGAACTCGGCGAATTCGCGGTTGCTTACGGCGCAGGGCGCGATCCGGAACGGATCGACGCGCACGAGCCGGGGCGGCCCTTCGCCGTCGGAGGCGAATCCGTCGGCATCGCTGGCCCCCATCTGAAACTCGCCGCCCTCCAGCCGCACGAGCCGCTCGCTCCGCGCCGGAACGACAGGCGAAGGCGTGCGCTCGAGATCCGGCCCGGCCGCCGCCTGAGGCCCGGAGGCCATGCGCGAGGCGCTGCAGCAGGACGAATGCATGTCCATCGTGTGACCTCTCCTTTTGTCCGATTCCGTTGCCCGGATTCCCGCCGGCGCCGTCAGCTGTAGAGAGCGACGCCGACGAGTCCTGACACGATCATAACGGAAACCGGATGCTTGCGGTAGACGAGCAGCGCGATCAGCGCTCCGGCGAAGAGCAGCAGCTGCGAAGCCGCGAACCAGGAAATCGTCTCGAGCATGCCGCCGCTCTTGGCGAACGATACGGCCGCATAGGCGATGAGTCCGGCGACGGCGGGGCGCAGGCCGTATAGGGAGGCTTGCACCCAGCGATTGTCCCGATACCGGAAAAACAGCGTGCCGAGCAGCAGGATCAGCAGCAGCGAGGGCAGGACGATGCCGAGCATGGCGACGATCGCTCCGGCGTAACCCGCGACTCGATGGCCCGTCAGCACGGCGATGTTCGCCGCCATCGGTCCCGGCGCGATGCCCGCTAGGCCGACCTGATCGGCGAACTCCCGGGCCGTCATCCAACCGTGCCGGTAGACGATCTCATGCTGCAGCAGCGGCACCATCGCATAGCCTCCGCCGAAGGAGAACAGCCCTGCCAGGAAAAACGCGATAAACAGTTCGATCAGCTGCATGGCAGGCCTCCGGTCAGATCATGTATTCAATCTCATGCTCATCGGAACGCCGGGCCGGAATCCGGCCTTTGTTCAAGCGCATGGCCGCGATTCCTGCGGCCGCTCCTCCCGCAAGCACGAGCAGGGGATGAACGAGCGGCTGTCCGAGCAGCATCGCAGCGGCCGCACCGACGAATATAAGCACGGAGATCCAGTCCACGAGCGCCGTTCGGCCGACTTTATAGGCCGCATAGACGATCAGCGCCACGACGGCCGGACGCATCGCCGTCAGCGCCGCCTCGATCTTGGGATTGTCCCGTCCGGCCAGGAACGCCATCGACAGCGCGAGCACGATCGCGAACGTCGGCAGCAGCATGCCGGCCAGCGCGGCGATAGCTCCCCGCACGCCGGCCATGCGGTACCCGATGAGCGTCGCCGCATTCGCTCCGATCGCTCCGGGCACCGTCTGGGCGACCGCGCACAGGTCCGCCACGTCCTCGGAGCTCAGCCAGTGCCGCCTGTCGACGACCTCGCGCTCGATCAGCGCGACCGAGGAATAGCCTCCGCCGAAGGTCAGCGGTCCGATCTTGAGGAAACTGACGAAAAGCTTGCCCGGCAGCTTGAATCCCGGTTCGTTCATCGTCTTCACCTCCATCCGCATCAGTATATCATCTTAATTCCATTTTGGCATTAAGTTATCAACGAGAGCTGATTCTTCGTTCCAAACCCCTCTGAAACAACTCCCATTCCGGCCTTTTCCCCCTTCTTTCGCTTTTGGACGACTCCACTTTATTTGAAATTAACCTAAAGTTGCATTTTTCGGCGGATGCTCGTCGTCTTGCACGATGGTCTTCCCAAGCGAATTCCGTTATACTGACCTTAATCCCATCCCGATACAAGGAAAAAATCCATGAAAAACTCTTCCGATCGCCGTACCGATCCGCCAAAGAAGCGGATCCATGCCCTCGTCTCCTCGATGGGCACCGCGTCGAAAGCCGAGCTGCTGCCCGCCTCCGGGATGACCGGCAGCTCGCTCACCCGGCTGCTGGACGAGATGGTCGCCGAGAAGCTGCTGAGCGCTTCCCGGCTCGGACCGTCCAGCGGCGGCAGGAAGCCGATCCTGTACGAGATCAATCCCGAAAGCGGCTATTTTTTCGGCTTGGAGATTTCCCGCCGCACGTCCTCGCTCGGCTTTTTCGATGCGAGGATGAACGCCAAGGCGCTTCTCCACTGGCGGATGGACGAGGCCATGACGCCGGAGCAGCTCGTCGATTTTGCCGCCCGCAACATCCGCTCCATCCTGTCGGACCACCGGATCGAGCCGAGCCAAGTCCGAGGCATCGGCATCGGAGCCGTCGGCCCTCTCGACCGCAAGCAGGGACTGCTCATCGCGCCCCTTCATTTTCCGGCACCGGGATGGAAGGATGTTCCGATCTGCCGCTTGCTCGAGGAGCGGACCGGCATTCCGGCCCGCCTGGAAAACGGCGCCAACGCCGCCCTGCTAGGGGAGCGATGGGCGATGCGCGGCGACAATCCGCAGCATCTGCTCCATGTGCATGCCGGCATCGGCATCCGCACCGCGATGATGTCCGGCGGCAGCCTCGTCCACGGCTCGGTGGACATGGAGGGCGCCGCCGGACAGATGATCATCCATATGGACGGTCCGCGCCTGCACTCGGACGGCAATTACGGCGCGTGGGAGGCGTTCGCCTCCGTGCAGGCGATCGAGCGAAAGGCGCAAGCCGACGCCAAGGCCGGCCGGCGCGACGTTCCCGGCGCCGCCGCGGTTCCTCCGGAGCGGATCACGTACGACATGGTGCTGCAAGGGCTTCATGACGGCAGTCCCTACGCCCGCGAGATCTTTCTGCAAGCCGCCGTTCATCTCGGCATCGGGCTCGCCAACCTGATCAACGTCCTCCACCCGGAGACGGTGCTGCTCGGCGGCGCCCTCATCCGCTCCAGCGACCACGTCTACCGGACCGCCATCGAGACGGCCCGGCGCAACATCTATTACTCGCCCCACTACTCGCCCGTATTCTCCAAAGGCGTCCTCCAGGAGGACGCCGTCGTCGTCGGAGCCGCCTTGACCGTATGGCAGGAGGAGCCTTGAACCCGAAACGCCCCGCCGGAGCCGCTGCATACGCGGCTCCGACGGGGCGTCGTGCGTTATGGTTTAGGCGCGCCATGCGCCGCTGCTGCGGACGACCGGCTGTCCGCTCGGATTTCCAGGCTGAACGGGGCAAGACAGCACGGCCCGCCGCACCGCTTCGTCTCGCTTCTTTTCGTTACGGTCCTGTGCTAACCGACGGCTCGGGCGGCTCATTCCACCGCGTTCCACGCCTCCAGCATGAGCTCGCCCACAACCGCCGCGCCGGCGATCGACCCGAGCGCCGCCGCTTGAATCGCCTGATAGCGCGCCGTCATCGCATCTCCGGCGCAGTAGACGCCGGGCACGCTCGTCTGGCCCATCTCGCTCGCCTCGACCGTGCCCGCCTCGTCGGCGCGGCAGCCGAGCCGCTGCGGCAGGTCGGAGCCCGCCGCCAGCTGCGGAGCGAAGATCATGCCTCCGAATGGCTCGCTCGTTCCGTCCGTCCATTCCACCCGCTCCAGCATCCCGTCCCGCGCCTGCAGCCGGCGGATCGTCCCGGTCCGCACCGCGACGCCATGCGCCTCCAGCTCAGCAATCTGGACTTCGTCCAGCCCTCCCTGGCCGTTCGTCAGCACCGTCCGCCGCGGCGACCAGGCCGCGAGCAGCTTCGCCATGTGCATCGCATGCTCGCCGCGGGCGAGAATCGCCAGGCTGCGCTCCCGCATCTCCCAGCCGTCGCAGAACGGGCAGACGAAGGCGCTGCGGCCGTAAACCTCCTGCAGACCCGGCACGTCGAGCGGAAGGTCCTTTTTGCCCGTGGCGAAAATCAGCTTGCGCGCCTCATATGTCTCGCCTTCCTCCGTGACGATCCGAAACCGCCCGTTCTCGCCTGCGGCCTCGACCGCCTTGCCCGCCCGCACGCGGACAGAAGGATACGGAGCGAGCTGCTCCAGTCCGATGCGGCGGAATTCCGTCGGCGAGATGCCGTCTCGCGTCACGAAGCCGTGGCTCTCCCGGGTCACCCGGTTGCGCGGCTTGCCCTCGTCCAGCAGCAGCGCGTCGCGCCGCGCCCGCCCCAGCACGAGCGCCGCGCTCAGACCGGCAGGACCTCCTCCGATGATGATCGCATCCAGCCTCTTGTCCGCCATTGCTCAATCGCCTCCATTGTAGAGTAATAATATCTATAATTGACCCGAAACGATCCCGCCTCTACTCGCGCTCGAAGCGCCTGCGAGGCGGGAATCGAATCAGGATAATGCCCTCTGCTCCTGCTGACGGGCGAGATCGGCGATCGTAACGGAGGCGAGATGCGCCTCCATCCTATGCTCCGCTTCTGCCATCGCCTGATGGATGAGGCAGCCGGGATGATGGTGGACGCCGCTGCACTCGTACAGCGACGTCTTGCCCTCGATCGCCTGGATGATGTCGAGCAGGGCGATGTCTCCTGCGCTGCGCCGCAGCCGGTAGCCGCCCGATACGCCGGGCGAGGACTCCACGAGTCCGTCCTTGACGAGCTTCGTCAAAATCTTGGACAGATACGTCGGGGATACCTGCATCCGCTCGGCCAGCGGTCCGACGCCGACGCGTCCTTCCCGTTCGCCGAGCGCGAGGAAAAGCATCGTATGCAGCGCGTAATCCGTCGCTTTGGAATATTTCATTCGCTATCGCCTCTTTATTACAGACTTCACGGGTCTATATTAACCCGATTTTGGCAAAAGCGCAACTTAAAAAGCCGGCAAGGGGGCTTTCGCATCCCGCTGCCGGCCCATCCGAACCTTGCACGAGAAATCAGTCCCCAGCGGTCCCCGGCTGCGCTCCTTGTCCTCCGCTCCCCCAGCGGATCGCCCAATTCTCCATTTCCCTCAGCGCCGCCTGGAAATCCCGGCCCTTATCCGTCAAGGAATATTCCACCGTCACGGGCACGCTTGGATATACCTCGCGATGAACGATTCCCGTGCTTTCCAGATGACGAAGCACGTTCGTCAGCGACTGCGTGCGCACGACCGCGACATCCCGCTGCAGCTGCTGGAATCTCCGCGGCCCTTTATAGAGCTCCGCGATGACAAGGATGGACCATTTCGCCCCCAATATTTCGAGCACCGAGCAGATATGGGGATGATGCGATTCGTCCTGGCTCCACCCTCCCTCCTCAAGCTCCTGCTCTTCGATTCCTTCCTGCTTTTCGATTCGCTCCTGCTTTTCGAGTCGCTCCTCCATTGCCTTTCCTCTCCTTTGCCGTTTCGAAAGGAAGTCCATTCCGGTGGACTACGTCCAAACGCTTTGCGAACTTACCTAAATAAAGAAACTTAATTATAATCCAATCAGACAAAAGGAAGGGAACGATCTCCATGAAAACAAACGCGTTTACGATCTACCTGCTTGCCCTCGGCGTGTTCCTCACGGCGACGTCGGAACTGGTCGTTTCTGGCATTCTACCCCGCATCGCCGAGGATGTAAATATTTCCTTGGCCGTCGCCGGACAGCTGATCGCCGCTTATTCCTTGTCGTTCGCGATCGCGACGCCGCTGCTCATCGTCGCGACGAGCCGCATGGACCGCAAGCCGCTGCTGCTGTGCTCGCTGGCCGTCTTCATCGCCGGCAGCGCCTGGTCCGCCTCGAGCTCGAGCATCGAGTCGCTGATGGCGGCCCGAGTCGTGCTCGGCGCCAGCTCCGGCATGTTCCTCGTCGTCTCTCTCGGCATCGCCGCAAAGCTCGTTCCGGCCGACAGGCTCGGACGCGCCATCGGCACGATCATCCTCGGCTTCAGCAGCGCGATGATCCTCGGCGTGCCGCTCGGCGTCGCCATCGCCGACTGGCTGAGCTGGCAGGCGATCTTCATCCTGCTCGGCGCTCTCGCCGCAGCCGTCGGCGCCGTCATGTTCCGCCTCATGCCCGGAGTGGAGGGCGACGAGCCGGTTCCGTTGTCTCGCCAGCTGAAGCATGCGGGCAGCGCAGTCATTTTGACGGCGTTTTTGATCTCGCTGCTCCGTGAAGGAGGAAATTCCGTCTTCCTCACCTATATCTCGCCTTACCTGCAGCAGATGCTGGACTTCCGAACGGCGGATATCGCGTTTTTGATGCTCGCTCTTGGCTTGGCCGGTGCTTTCGCCTCCCGGCTCGGCGGCGACCTCGTCGACCGCTGGGGCGCCGCTCGTACGCTCGGAGCTTTCCTTGTCCTGCATGCGCTGAGCATGGCGCTCTTGCCGTTCTTCGCGTTTTCCACGCCTGTCGCGGTCGGACTGATCGCGATCGTGTTCATCGCCTTGTTCGCATCGGGCCCTGCCGTCCAAAGCTACATGATCCAGCAAGCGCCCAAGTCGGCCAACCTCGTGCTCAGCCTGAACACCTCCGTCATCCATCTCGGCATCGCCGGCGGCGCCGGCGCGGGAGGATGGCTGATCAATCGAACGGCCGAGGTGGAGTTCCATCCTTGGCTTGCGGCATCGCTGATCGCGCTCGGCTTCGCGGCCGCGCTGGCCAGCTTCGCGCTGGGTCGCAGGGCTCGGATTCGGGCGGACCGGCGAAGCGCGGCTTGAATTCAAATAAGGGCAAGGGCTTGTCCCTTGGCTGCCCTGCTTGGATGGACGGAACAGGCGCAGCGAAAAAAGAGCCGAAGCGAGGGCAGCCTCCGCTTCGGCTCTGCTCGTCGATCTGACCTAGGGCGTGTTTGCAAACCCGCTCCGAGCCTCTCTCCCGCTTTTTTGCCCCTTGCATCCTTAGAAGGCTGCAGCACGCCCTAAGCTTTGGGCCGGGCCCGTTTCGCTCGCAGCGCCGTCCCTGCCTTGGCCGGCGGAATGCTCTGCGGATTGCGGAATACGTTTTCCGGATCGTACTTCGCCTTCACGCGGCGCAGCCGGGGATAGTTCTTGCCGTAATAGACCGGTCCGGAAGCTTTGATGCCCTGGTCCGGGACGTTGATATAGGAGCCGACGATGTACGGCTGCAGCCTCCGGCGCGTCTTGCGGACGATCGCGATGTTTTTGGCCGCCTGGCTCGGCTGCACCCAGGAGCTGTTCCACTCCACATAAAACTTCGCATCGCGCCAGTAGAAAGCCGTCGAGCGAGGCGACGGACGGCTGACCGCTCCGCCCCAGTTGAGGAAAAAGAAGCCGGCGAACTCGCCCTCGATGTTCTCCAGGAATTCACGCATCGGCTTCAGCGCCGCGGTCGGGAACGGACGGCGGGCAAAGCCGGAGGAGAACTGGTTGCTTTCCCGATTCGTCAGCACCGGGTCCGGCGGCAGCAGGAACGTCACCGCCTCGTCATACGGCAGCTGCCGGATGATCCGGCTCGTCGGCGTTCCGATGCTCGTCAGCGGCTTCAGCAGCCTTGTCGCTGCAGTTTTGGAGCCGAGGAACAGCCCTTCCATGCTGACGTTGCCGCCCTTTTTCGGCCCGATCGACAGCTCGCTGCCGAGCCTGTCGTCCACGCTCGGCGCCCATTGCTGCCAGGCGAGAAGCACTTCCTCGAACTGCTCCCACGGCCATGTGATCCGGTAGACGGTCGCCTTCGCCGGAGCCTTGCGAACCTTGAACTTATACCGGGTGCAGATGCCGAAGTTGCCTCCCCCGCCGCCGCGCGAAGCCCATAGCAGATCCGCGTTCCGCTTCTTGCTGGCGTGGAGGATCCGCCCCTTGGCATCGATCATTTCCAGGGCGGTCAGATTGTCGCTGATAAGGCCGATCGTCCGCTGGAGCGGGCCGATGCCGCCGCCGAGTGTGATGCCTCCGATCCCGACGGACGGACTGTCGCCGAACGGAGCGATGAAGCCCCGCTTCGCCAGCGCGTGGGCGAGCCGCCCTACCCGGTTGCCGGCGCCGACGACGACGGTGCCTTTGGCTTTGTTCAGCTTGATCTCGTTCAGCTTGCTGACATCGATGACGATGCCCCCGGTTACTTGGGACAGATCGCCTTCCAGCGCATGGCGGCCGCTTCTCGCCCGGATCGGGACGTCGTTCTCCCGAGCCCATTTGATCGCGTTGGACACGTCTTTGGCCGTCCGGGCAAAGACGAACACCTTCGGAAAGCGGTCCGTGTGCGGATCCCAGTTTTTGCGCGCGGCATCATAGCCCGGTTCGCCGCGAAAAATGACTTTTCCAGTCAGCTTCGTGTTGGATTTCATGGATCCAGCTCCCATCGGGACAAGTGGGCATCTCGCCTTGGCGCGGCCAGATGCCCTCTATCCTATGCGGGACATTCGCGGACGGAATGGGCCCATGCGGCAAGCCAGACAGGCGACCGGAGCGTTCCTGCTACATCTCTCTATGCTCCCGCCACATTCTTCTATTCGCAACCGGCTGCGATTCTGGTTTAATCCGAATAGACGACATCATGCGGCGAGCGCTCCTCCCGATAGGATCGACGGCGCATGATAAAGAGAGGATGAAGGAAATGGATGCTAACAAGCCGCTTGGCCTGACGCCCGCTTTGGGCTGGAATTCATGGAATACGTTTACATGGGATATCAACGAGGAGCTGATCCGCAACGTCGCCGATCTATTCGTGACGGATGGCTATAAAGATGCCGGCTACGAATATATCGTCATCGACGACTGCTGGAGCTTGAAGGAACGGGATGCCGACGGCAATCTTGTGGCCGATCCGGCCAAATTCCCCAGCGGGATGAAAGCGCTGGCCGATTATATCCACGCCAAAGGCTTGAAGTTCGGCATGTATTCCTGCGTCGGCACCCACACTTGCGCCGGCTATCCGGGCAGCTTCGAGCATGAGTTCCAGGATGCGGCGCTGTTCGCCGAATGGGGCGTCGATTTCCTCAAGTACGATTACTGCTTCAAGCCCCGCCATATTTCCGGCGAGCTGATGTACAAGCGGATGAGCCTCGCCCTCAAGAACAGCGGTCGCGACATTCTCTTCTCCGCCTGCAACTGGGGCGCGGACGATGTGTACGACTGGATCCGCGAATCCGGCGCCCATACGTACCGGTCGACCGTCGACATCCGCGATTTCTGGGATTCCATCAAAGAGCTCGCCATCTCCCAGCTCGACAAGACGCCGTATACGGGACCGTTCAGCTACAACGACCTGGACATGCTCGTCGTCGGCATGAACGGCGGCAGCAACGACGCCTTCATCGGCAGCAAGATCGGCGGCTGCACCGACATCGAGTACAGGACCCACTTCGCGCTCTGGGCCATGATGGGATCCCCGCTCATGATCGGCTGCGATATCCGCAACGCGAGCGAGGCGACGAAGGACATTTTGCTGAACCGGGATCTGATCGCCATCAATCAGGACGTCGAAGGGCGCGGCGCCTACCGGATCAAGCCGGAGCCGAACTGGTTCCATAACGACGAGGTGTTCATCCTCGTCAAAGTGCTGACGGACGGCGATCTGGCAATCGGCTTCTTCAACCTGAGCGACACCCAGCGCGAAGTGCCGGTGCTGTTCTGGGATCTCGGGCTGCCGCATGCAGCCGGCTTCTCCCTGTCGCTGTACGACTGCATCGAGCATGCGGAGCTGGGATCGTTCAAGGAACGTTTCGCTCCGGTCGTGCCTGCTCACGATTGCCGCGTCGTGCGCGCCAAGCTCGTCCGCTGAAATGGCCGGCCCCCGCATCTGCACCAGCTGCCGCGTGCCGCTCCAGACGGATGACGTCGCCATCTATTTGAAGCTCGTGTCCCGCTTCGCGCAGGACTTCCTCTGCATCGACTGCCTCGGCGTCAAGCTGAAATGCGGCCGCGAGCCGATCGAGAAGCTCATTCAGCATTATCGGGCTTCCGGAAAATGCTCGCTGTTTCGTTGATGGATTATGGATTTCACGACGAAAGCAATCGGGAAGAAACGGATGCATCCGTTTTAGGTTAAACTCAAGGGGATGAACCTAAAAGGAGGCCGTTTACGATGAGCATGCACCAATCGGGTCTGGATCGGGGAATCGTTCCGCATCTGTGGTTTGACAAGGAAGCGAAAGAGGCGGCAGAGCTCTACAGCAGCGTCTTCCCGGATTCCAGCATCAACAGCGTGACGCCCTTGAACGACACGCCTTCCGGCGATGCGTCCCTCGTCTCGTTCCAAGTATGGGGGCAGCCGTTCATGGCGATCTCGGCAGGACCGCATTTCAAGCTGAATCCCTCGATCTCGTTCTTTGCCCATTACGATCCGTCGCGGGAACCGAAAGCGAGGGAAATGCTTGACGAGGCATGGGAGAAGCTGGCCGAAGGAGGAACTCCTCTCATGCCGCTCGGCCAATACCCGTTCAGCGAACGGTTTGGGTGGATCCAGGACAAATTCGGCGTCAGCTGGCAGCTCATTCTGACGAATCCGGACGGGGAGCCGCGTCCGCCGATCATCCCTTCCCTGCTGTTCGTCGGCGCCAACTGCGGCAAGGCTGAGGAAGCGCGCGACTTCTATCTTTCGGTGTTCCGCGACTCGCAGCCCGGCGAGCTCGTTCGTTATGGACCCGGCATGGAGCCGGATCGCGAGGGAGACGTCATGTTCTCCGACTTCAGGCTGGGAAGCACCTGGTTCACGGCGATGGACAGCGCACATGACCACTCGTTCCAATTCAACGAAGCGATTTCCTTCGTGGTCCGTTGCGACACCCAGGAAGAGATCGACTTCTACTGGGACAAGCTGTCCGCCGTTCCTTCAGCCGAGCAATGCGGCTGGCTCAAGGACCGCTACGGCGTGTCATGGCAGATCTGTCCCAGCGCCATGGACAAGATGATGGCCGAAGGAACGCCGGAGCAGCGGGTCCGCGTCACGAAAGCTTTCCTGAAGATGAAGAAGTTCGATCTGGCAGAGCTGGAGCGGGCTTATCGGGGAGATTGACGAGGGCAGCAGCTTTTCTGAAAAAAACGCCATCCCGGTCGGGAGGGCGTTTTTTGGGTTCAACCTGCGTCAGCTTTGTCTTTATGGACAGAGCGTCTCGCCTACCGCCGCCGGGGAGCCGGCTTAGCGTAGTTTCGGCTATGGCCTCAGCTTTGCCGCTCTTTTTGGAAAGAGCGTCTCGCCCACCCGCGATAGCCGATCAGCGTCACGGCTAGAAAGACGCCGTAAATGGCGGCCGCCGCCCAAATATTCCGCGCGTCGTAGACAAGGCCGTCGCCGATGACGACAAACAGCAGCATCGACGGCACCTTTCCGAGCGCCGATGCGACGGCGTACACGCCGAACGACACGCGGCTCAGCGCCGCGTAAACGTTGATGACGATCGACGGGATGACGGGAATGAGCCGTGCGAACAGGATCATCAGAAAGGCATTGCGCTCGAACAGCTGCGTCATCCGATCGAGCCGGCCATAGCGTGCCAGCATGCGCTTTCCCCAGTCCTTGAAGACGTAGCGGACGAACAGGAACATGAGCAGGGAAGCGGCGGTCGAGCCGACCCAGGTGACGATGCCGCCCTCGATCGGGCCGTATGCCGCGCCGATGACGGCGCCGACGACCGGATACGGGATGACGGGAAACAGCGCCATCCCCGTCGCTGCCAGCATGACGGGCAGGGCCGATTCCCGGCTTTCGATCCAGCCGAGGATCGGCTCATGGTACAGGTAGACGACGACCGCAATTCCGGCGTACAAAATCGTCATCGTTAGCTTTTTGATCATGGATGCGCTCTTTTCCGGTTCGTCATTAGCATGCTTGCTTCTATGATACGGAATGAGCGGGGTGGATACAAATGCGGGGCGAGGCCGTCGATCCATGAATGGGTTTTTCTGGTTCAGATCAAGTCCCCGCTTTGGACAGAGCCTAAAAGCTCATACGAGTAGACTTTTCCTGATGGTCCAGCCGGGACAGGCCTCAGCTTTCCTTTTTGCGCGAGCTCGCGACAGTACTTGATGACGGTCTGCTTATGCAATTCCAGTTCGACTGCCGCTTGCGCCGGCCGAATGATTCGGTGATGACGGACCGCAAAAACGCATCCATTCGCGCTCTATCTTCCCATGCCGCCGATTTCCTGTTCCCGAATGATCTATGCCGGAATTCAAGTATGGGGCCAATATATTCCGTAGAACGGCCTCAATGAAAGCTGGATTTTCTTTCAACTCGTCCAATGAAATCGCGATCAAGCGGCATGAATAGGATTGCAGGAACATTCCGCGGTTCAGGTCCATCCGATACTTCGTCCGATCCTTGCCGTGCGAGCCATAGTCCATGATTTCGATCGCAAAGCGAAGAGTCCCCACGATCCACATGAAATCGACGAAATACGATCGCCCGCGCCAATCCATCACTTCATACTCGGGGTGCAAGTCATGAAAATGGCCCACGAGCGGCCACCATGTTTTCTCTGCAAAGAATCGATTTCCATACCCATGGCCTCGCTTCAACGCATCTTTCCGCTCCCCTTCGCGTCGTTTCAAATGCCCTTTGATCCATTTTTCATGTTCCGCTTTGAAACTCATTCTTGTCCACTCCCTCTGTTAGAATAAAATGAAATACGAGAAGAAAAGGCGTTCTGCCGGAGCGTTCTTCCAAGACAACGATCTAATCATATGTACCAAGATTGGAACCCCTGTCAATCCCCGCAATCTCCTCCGCACGTTTTATGACCTTATGAAGAAGGCTGATGTTCCCAAAATTCGCTTTCACGATCTGAGACATACTGTGGCTACTCTGATGCTCAGCCGCAACATCAATCCCAAGGTAGTAAAGGAAATATTGGGCCATTCCGATATTCGCGTCACATTGGATACGTATAGTCACGTACTACCTTCTGTTCATAAGGAAACGGCACAGCAGTATGGCAACATGCTCTTTGGGACGGAGCAAAAGAGCAAGGGACATGAAGTCTCATTTACCGTCCCGCCAGAGAGACTATTTGATACCGACTCTGAATCGTCAACGACGATTCAATAATTCGCTCTCAAGCTACTGACCGCCTTTCAACGTAGCTTTCGGAGCGGTACAAAATGAATCGCCCTGCCTTTAACAGAAGACAGGGCGATTCATTTTCTTAAAAAATATTGATCTGGATGAAGCGCGTTAGCTTTTGAGGTCCAAAATGCTACGTTGGAAATATCCTGCCTGCCGTAAGAAATTATTATGAACTTTGGTCTGTCAACATTGCTTCCTGCTCCAATTTAATACGTTTTTCAATCATGTAGTCGATGCAGGCTTGACAATCGTCAAGCTCTTCACGTAATTTCAAGGTGCCAAGTTTCTCAAGATATTTTGGCGTGAATGATGCTGTCAATGAAGAATGTTTTATCAACTCCGATTTATTCATACGGTAAGGAATGACATTATGCTTAATTTCCCGTCTCAATCTTGCTAACATTGAAAATCCACCATAATCGATATCGCTCCAATGATACCAGTTACAAGTGTTTGGTATGTTATTGGCAATGCTTTGTAAAAACTTCCGCTTTGCCGGACTGAATTGTCCTCCATGAAATACAACCAATTCATGCTCACTTTTTTGCTTATAGATGTAATCAATGTAATTTGCCCGATTTT
Source organism: Paenibacillus sp. FSL W8-1187 (assembly GCF_037965485.1). Lineage (NCBI taxonomy): Bacteria > Bacillati > Bacillota > Bacilli > Caryophanales > Paenibacillaceae > Paenibacillus > Paenibacillus sp. FSL W8-1187. The sequence continues at coordinate 2,097,570 of NZ_CP150181.1, read as the reverse complement.
CGATAGAGATCACACTTTTTATTTCAGGAGAAACGTTTAGGTGTCCTCTTTGGAAATCAGTTATGCTCACAGTCCCCCCGAAAGTTAACGGTGAAAAATCTACGGATTCATTATCAAATATGATTTTGACGTGCCCACAAAACTCCATTTGCTCAGGATATTTGGAAATCCCTACCTGTCTAAGAAGCCCCTCTTCAGATTCATCTACGGAATCCAAATATTTTGACAATATGCCAAGCAGCCGAGTTTTTACCGTCTTCTCAAATCTCTTTGAATCACCGAAACATTGTATCGAAAAAACACGCTCAAGTATTTCCACCGTGCCCAATTGTTCCACAAAGCATATTGCATGAATAAGATCTGTGCGCTCCTTTTTGTCGGCGGGCAATCTCTTTCCAATAGAGCGTCTGCTAGAAATAGCTTCATAAGCATCAGCTAGGAACTGTTTGGCCCAATCACTTTGGACAATTTCCATGGCAGCCAACAGTTCAAGACACACGTCGTCTATTTCATCACCTTTAGGCTTTCTACAAATCAAGGCATATGCTGAGGATATATTCTCAATATTTAACCACACCTTAGCAATAATGTGGTGTTCTTCTCCTCGCATCCACTGATAGGAAACGAGTTGCTCCTCATTCAAAGACAGTACCGCATTATTAATCATCGTACGTTTTTCAAATTGTTCAATATCATATTGGGGGAAATCTGTCTGCCCACCATCGTATAGATTCAATATGATTCGGCGTGAAGGCTGTTTTCTCTCAGAAAAATAACTACTGCGTTCGTATTTGTCTAGCAATGCTGCTATCAGTTGGTACCTGTACCGTTCACTCATATTCAAGGTCCTCTAGTTTTCTAGGATCAAATTTGCGAACACAAGCCTGTTTGCCTTCACGTAACACTAGTAGATTACTGTCGACGAGAGTGGCAATATCTCCAATTTTATCAGGTGGTGCAGAAATCACCACTTGGAAATTGAATTGACGTAGTAGTTCAACGCTACGTACGATACGCTCTCCGTCCATTTTAGAAAAAGCCTCATCAAACAGAATTATGCGAGATGTGTTTGCAATCTTATCCCTACCAACCCGATATAATTGAGTGAACGATGCCAATACAGCTATATAAAATGGCGTCTGCGTTTCACCGCCCGACTTTTTACCTAGCGTTTTCGAAAGACGTTGTGATTCGCCCTCACTGTTCATGACCTCCAAATCGAAAGACAAGTATGTACGGTAATCTGTAAAGGCTTGAACACGTTTTTCATAATCTTCGCGCTCCTGAGTTTTGGATCCAGTTCCTTCATTCGTTATGATGGCAAATAGTTCTGCTATCTCGTCCTTGTATTTTGTATTAAACTGATCGGATAATAGATTGTATCCACCCTCCAGAAGCATTGGATCAACGATCATATCATAATACCGCTTGTATTCAGGCTTGGGAATAATCCGGAATCGATATGTATCCTCACCAAAGGAACTTCCACTTAAAGCATTATTGAGTCCGTCAATTTGTCTTTTGGCATCATTAATGTTGTTTTGCAAGCGACTTAAAAAATCTTCTTGAAACTGCTCAAAGGCTTTGTTCCTTGTGTCCTGGATCAGTGAAAGATACTCTGGAAGCTTATTATCACTAAGCTCGAGCCACGCGTTATCGTAAACTTCGTTATGCAAGTCATTAATATTGTAACCCATAAGATACATATCGTTATATTGTCGGCGCAAGTTTCGCAACTCGTCCCATGTCGCAGTTTTGGCGTTTGTTGAGCGGTTGAGCTCTCGCGGAAAAGCCCTTTCAATATCGATAGCGTTGCCTCTACTAAGTAGCTCACGTTCATACCTCATTACCCCTGTATTTTCCAGCCACTCCATTTCGAATTTTTCGGATAACTGCTTTTCCATGGCGTTGAGTTCTTCGGACAATTTCGGTATCGTTTCGTCTTTGCATACTCGCAAGCGTTCTTTGATGGTGCTGCAATGGTCTTTATATCCATCAATTTCTTCACGCAACTTATTCAACATTTGATCTAAGCCTCGAATACGCTCCTGTAGGGCTTCAACAACGCTCTTATCAACGGAATTCAAATCGTGTTTCAATTGGGTAATATCCCGCTCAATCTCCGGAATCAACCCGACATTTTTCGCGGCTGATACTATTTGTCCTACTTCTGATGTGCTTATGGACATTAGGCTGCTACCCAGTTGAAAGGCAGTCTTGATGGAAGAGCAGATGCCTATTTTATCGGTTAGTTCTGCTATCTCTATTCTCACATCTTCCAATCGTTGCCGAATCGCGCCTTGACCTATAGCTGGTTTCGCCCATCTTTCAGGATTCATAGCTCTTACAACGAAATTCTGATAAATCATGCCTTCGTCAGTAATTGATGTTCGATGACGACGCAAGTCACCGACGCGATCACACTTTTTCACACGGCCAAGAGTATAATCCAAAAATAGTCGCACATTGGCATCATTGGTGTCGAGTTCTTCTGCTAAGCTACCGGGGTCCGCAGTAGGATTTATTTTCTTAATACTTTCAATATCTACAATTCCGGTACCATAAATACTACGCTTTCGTTTGATTTCGTCATACACATGTAGCGCAGTATCGAAATGTTCTGGAGGGACTATAAGATAAAATTTTTGCGTATGAAGATACCCTTCTATGACATTACGCCAGCGATTATTCCTTATTTCCGCCGCTTCCGCCACGATTACGACTTTGACACTTGTCCCCGTTTTAGCACGTAAACGACCTGATACCGCTTCTTTGAGATCCAAGACATCTCGTGGAAAGCGATAAACACCACTCTCAAGGGATTGTAGTTCTGTCTGTAATATTTTACGTTCATCAGCAATCTTCTGCTGTTCCTCAGAAAACCGGGAAACGAGTCCACCGGACTCTATTCGCATTGCATCCGCAGTTTGTGCGATGCGGATAAGCCCATCCTCACCAACTGACAAAATAGCTTCAGCATCACTATTACCGATTGTGTCAAAATTGACGAAGAATTCTTGACCTTCAGCAACCAAATCATGAATACGAGTAGTCAATAGAGGGTTTAGAGAAGAAATATCGATTTCATCTATCTTCCGGATCATTCCACCCAAATTAATACGCCACGACGCCACGCTTTTTGTAAGCATTGCCGAGGTCCTGTCATATTCCTTCTGTAATTCGTCTTTTCGTAGTTCTTTTTCTTCAATCTGCCCCTGAAGGTGTTTCAGGGTTTGAGTCTGCTCATTATTCAGATACTGGGCTTGTAAAATATCACGTTTTTCCTGCATTTCTATTTGCCGTTCATTTTCCACTTCCAATTTACCGTTCAGAGTGAATACCTGCGCTGTATATTCTATTGCCTTTTTCTTTTCAACTTCTAAGTCCATCGTTTTGATATCAGCCCGAGCACGGTCCACTAAATAAGAATAGAGCATTTCATTTTGTTGGTGAGTTACAAAACTCTGATGAGAAGTAACGATTTGATCAAGCAAGGCAATACGATCCTTAAGTACATCAGCTTCTTGTTCCAATCTTTTATAGCTTCTAATATTCTCTTGCATTCGGCTGACATCGACTGTTTGTTGCGTATCGCATACGAATTCTGAAATAAACTGCTGGATGTCCACATCCGGATTAAATGAAACAGCTTTTTTCAATAATTGCCCGAAACGATCACGCAATCCCCCGAGCTTTCCATACAGATCATTCCTGAAATCCCGGTTTACATCAGTGGTATAGCTATGTCCTGTATAACTTTCTTTGATATAAGCCCTAAGTGCTGTAATATCCATTGGCTTACGGTTAACGACGAGAGCATTGGACGGTATGGATCCATCAAATCGGAAGAACAGTTTTTGCATGTCGTTTTCCGAGTAGGTATCAAAGCAACACCCGGCAGTAAAATATTTCTTCTTTTCCTCATCATAAAACTCTATGGCAATGTAACTTGTAAACCGACCGTCTCGCAGGTATTTGAAACCAGCGTTCTCATCGTCCCCCAATTCTCCACGCAAATATCCGCTCAAGGTTCGATTCCCGCGTCCGCTAGCAGCTTTGTTGAAGAAACTGCCACTCGTATCGGCCAATAGCAATAACTGAAGCGCATCCATGATTGTGGATTTTCCAGAGGCATTTTTTCCGGTCAGAAAATTCACTTTATCAAACTCAATCATTTCATGGACAAAATAGTGCCAATGAATCAGCAGTAGTTTAGTCATCCGTTTCATTTCGCATCCTCCAGTCCCGGCTCCGTCTTGTCGACATCATCTTTGCGAAGTTCCTCTAATTCTGCCATCATATCATTAATTCCCTGATTAGAGACAATAGACAAAATGGAAGGAAGAATGAGAACTTGGTTTCCTTCACTGTTCCATGCAGAAGTATCCATTTTCTGTATGATGTTATGATGAGCAAGTGTTCTCTGAGCATCCATCCGTTCTTTTTGAGTCGTTTTCCCTTTTTCCAGAAGCCCAAGCATCTGCATCTTCTCTACGATTGCCTGAGTATCCGTTTTCACAGTGTGGAAGCTGCTCGCTTGTTCTCGTTCTTCCTCATAAATGAGACGACATGTATATAGAAAGAGTGTGGTGAATCGATCGATTCTAAAGCGATTATGGTCGTAAATGTTGATTAAAGACATAATGCCGTAATGATCATCTTTCTCAAGACGCCAACCCGTGACAGCAAAGTAATCCCGTAAGACTCCAAAAAAACGTGACGCATTCTGGTAATCATAGCTAGGCAATGTCATTTGCTGCGATGGCTGATATTCATATCGCACCATATAAGTGTGGGATAGCAGATAATTCGCAAGTCGTCTAAACTCGCCCTTCTCGTAACTAGTAAGTGCTTCATATTTCTCACTCCACAAGATGCTTTGCCACCTTTCTGCTGATTGTCAGATTCGGAATGGTGTATCCATTTTTCTCATGGCGCCCTTCCTTCATTTGAACCTTATATGTCATACCACGTTCATTAGCGCGGACAATAGCTAAAATCAGTAAAATAAAATCGGTATCATTATCCACTGGAATCGTCTCACTGCTGACCTCGCTGTTACCCGAAGCAAATAGGCTATCTACATAGGCTCGTATTCTTGCTATAGGATACCCCTTTTTAATTTGTTGCAACATGCCAGCCATTGCCGAATCGGAGAAAGTTTGATTATCCGATATTTCTAGAGGGTTTAAATTAACTCTCCGACTGCGTACATTTTTATGATAAAGAGATTTTCCATCTAAAAATTCTTGTCGATTAACTCGAACATTTCTTTCAAGCATCTCTCCAATTTTACTTCTTGCTGTATTCGTGGACTGTGCATATCCCTTCAACAATTCAACTAATTTTCCCTTGATACTTTGGTCGGCAGTCATCAAATACTGGATTTTGTCTATGGAGCTTTTGGTATAGGTACTGTGCTTTCTATCGATTTCGTTTACAATACCACCTACAGACTGATATACATCCAAAACATAATCAATCAACGTTATAATTTCCTGACTAGCTTCTTCGTGACTTTCATATTTTCGTATAGTCATAGCTCTTGAACGCATGTTATCCATAAGTTCCTCATCCGCAAGAACATCTGACAAAATCCCTTGAATTGGAGCCATATACCTATGAATAGAATCCATCGTTTTGATAGGATGATAGATACGATCGGACATCCGTTTATACTCTTCGAAATGATTTTTCAAGAGTATGTTCACATCGCTCTGCTCTTGGATCCGCCGCAAATAACTTCGAATACCATGATAGAGACTTTTCAATTCGAATGTAAGCCGCTCTGTATTTGCCTTCGCCGATAAAACCGCCTCGTACATTTGCCCGCGGTGTTCTTCTTTTGCTTGTTTAAGACTAGAGTAAGTGGCAAAAACGAGAGAGTTATACTCGTGTAACGTGTGGTCGTTCAGTTCACTTAAAAGTTTCATTACTTGAATGGCATAATCTCGCGGCGTAATTATCTCGATGAATGATCCGTCCAGAAACTCTTTATCAACCCAGCCCGTTTTTACCAACCGATTCAAGATCAAACGCGCCTTAACATTTGGTGTTAAACTACCCTCAGTAGCATCGTCATCTGCTTCAGGTGTAAACTCCTTATCTTCAATCTGTGCAATTAAAGAAGTTAAATAGTCATCCACGCGTATATTGAGTTCATATTTAAACATCTGATGTAAAAGCATGATCGCATCAAGATATATTTCTTTGTTTCCAGATGAAAGCACGGAAAAAAAGCTTCCGGGAATAGTGGCAAATAGGCTCATTTTTATACCTGCCTTCTTATACATGGTATAGATACAGCATGAATTAATTTCTTTTATGCCATACCATTTTTCATACATTCAGAAATTTCATCCAACGAAAAAGATGAGTATATAAATTAAAGTTTTCGACAAAAAATGAGGAAATTCCTTCCTAATGACAAGAATTTCTATAAGTTACCCATCCGATTGTAACTAGCCATTTTAGGCATAGTGGGCTACGAATGAAGCCGAGACGCTTTCATACTATTTAAAATGTTGAATCTCACTGCAATTAGCTGACCGCCTTTCATCCAAGTGTTGATATTTATCATAAAAGTCGCCCTGCCCTTATGAAAAGGACAAGGCGATTTTTTTTATCGAGGGATACGATGCTCTGGAATTCTCACAAGAAATTCGAAAATCCTGATTTTACACCAAAAAAATCGTCAGCGTGACCAAACGTGTGACCACGACCCAAAATCAGCTCCGTTTCGGGCATAGAAAAAACCGCCAAACACCCGGAATCCCTTGTGTTTAGCGGTTTTCTTTTGTATGGAGCCTAGGGGGATCGAACCCCTGACCTCATCGCTGCCAGCGATGCGCTCTCCCAGCTGAGCTAAGGCCCCGTATGATCATGTCGTATGTATGTCATCTGCTTCGTTAGAAGAAGATTTGCTTACCGCGACAAGAAAGAATATACCATGCTACCGAATAAAGTGTCAACACTTTATTCAATATTCTTTTCACCGCTCCGTGCGATGTGTCCAGCTGCTGCGTCATCCACTGGCTTTTCCGGCGAATGCCAGTTGCAATCCGCTAAAAAATGTTCTAACCTATTAATTGTTAAGACCTTTTAACTATTATTGAAATGAACCTATTCGACATGCGAGGTGAATGCCGCTGAACCCTCAGCATCCCCTCTCCCGACTGGTCGGAGAGTACATGCAGACGCTCGTCGAGCGCTTTACCAAGCTGCAGGACCCCGCCTTGTCGGCGCCGCAGTATTCCATCCTGCAGACGCTCGCCCGCGAAGGCCGCAAAACCTCGTCCGAGCTGGCCGCCCGCCTCGAGGTGACGCCCTCCGCCGTGACGAACCTCAGCACGAAGCTCGTGCAAAAGGGATACGTCGAACGGATCGTCTCCGAGCAGGATCGCCGAATCATGTTTCTGCAGATTACGGAATCCGGCATGGCAGCCGAAAAAGGACTGCTGGACCGATTCGAAGAGCTGATGGACGGAGCCTGGGAAAGCTTCACCGAAGAGGAGCGGAAGCTGCTCGAACGCTCCTATCGCCATCTGATCGACCACCTGCGGCAAGAAAAGAACTCCACCGGGACATCTTAGCATGGGCAGCATCCAGCATCCCAATTCATCGAATGCGGAGGAATCAACTATGGATCGACTCAAAGGAAAAGTCGCGATCGTAACCGGCGCAGCCGGAGGCATGGGCAAGGCGGACGCGCTGCTGTTCGCCAAGGAAGGCGCGAAGGTCGTCGTCACGGATTTGCAGGAGGACAAGCTCCAAGCCGTCGTCGAAGAAATCAAGGCGGCCGGCGGCGAGGCCGCAGGCTTCAAGCATAACGTCGCCTCCGAAGAGGACTGGCAGCGCGTCGTTTCCGAAGCGAAGAACGCTTTCGGCAAGATCGACATCCTCGTCAACAACGCCGGCATCTCGGACGCCACTCCGTTCATGGACCAGACGGTCGACAACTGGGAGCGCGTCATGAAGATCAACGTCACGAGCATCTTCCTCGGCCAAAAATACGTCATCCCGCATATGATCGAAGCCGGCGGCGGCTCGATCATCAACATCTCTTCGATCGCCGGCCTGACCGGCGGCAGCGGCACCGGACCCTATACGGCCAGCAAAGGCGCCGTCCGCCTGCTGACGAAGGCGACTGCGGTCGATTATGCGAAGCACAACATCCGCTGCAACTCGATCCATCCGGGCTTCATCGAGACCCCGATGACGGTCGACATGTTCAAGGATCCGCCAATGGTGCAGTGGTTCCAGATGCAGACGCCGCTGCCGCGTCTCGGCAAAGCGGAGGACATCGCGAACGGGGTGCTGTTCCTCGCCTCCGACGAGTCCTCCTATATTACCGGCGTGGAGCTGCCGATCGACGGCGGCTACTACGCGAAGTAATCCTGCCTGCCGCGCTGCCGCGGCTGACTGCCGTCTTGTAGCGGCTGCTGCCTCATAGCGGCCGGCGCTGCTCCGGCCCCCTGCCACGCGGACTAGCTGCGCGGACAAGCCGCGCTTCCGAGCCGCACCAAAAAGCCCGAGCCGCTTCGCATGCTGCGAAGCGGCTCGGGCTTTTTGGTCGTTCATTAGGATGCCAGGCTTGTTCCGTCTCAGCCTTCGACTGGATTTTTGGACAGCAGGCTCGACAGTTCCTTCATGAACATGTCGATATCCTTGAACTGGCGGTAAACGGAGGCGAAGCGCACGTAGGCGACCTCGTCGACCGGATAAAGCTGCTGCATGACGAGCTCGCCGATCGCCCGGCTGTCGATCTCGGCCTGGGCTGTCGTCCGCAGCTCCTTTTCGACCTCGGAGACGATCTCCTCGAGACGCTCGACCGGCACCGGGCGCTTCTCGCAGGCCCGGATGAGGCCGCGCAAAATCTTGTCGCGGCTGAACTCCTCGCGGCTGCCGTCCTTCTTGATGACGATCAGCGGCGTTTCCTCGATCATCTCGAACGTCGTGAAACGGCGGCTGCACTTCTCGCATTCGCGGCGGCGGCGGATGGACTTGTCCCCGTTGGCGGGACGCGAATCCAGCACCTTCGTGCCGTTATGCTCGCAATAGGGGCATTTCATCGTTGGTCCTCCCTTTCCTCGGCTGATTGCGCGGAGGCAAACCCGCTTCCCGCATGGACTTGCGGGCGTTTGTACAAATTTATCTTCTCCTTGCGTATGAAGCCGGCATTTCGGCACATAATACTTTTACCAACCGCGAGGAGGTGAAACGACAATGGCACAGAACAACGGCAGCAACAAGCTGGTCGTAACGGGTTCCCACGCAGCCCTGGACCAAATGAAGTACGAAGTTGCTCAAGAGCTCGGCATCGCCATCCCGCAGGACGGCTACTACGGCAACTTCACGACGTATGACGCAGGTTCCCTCGGTGGCTACATCACGAAACGCCTCGTAACCATCGGCGAGCAATCCCTCGCAGGTCAATATAAATAATTGACCTCATACCGAAAGGCCCGGAGACGCTCCCGCAGCGGACGCTCCGGGCCTTTTTCCTTCTCTCCCCATTATACATAACGGGACCATTCGGGATAAAGGCTTTTGTACTTTTTGTAGTAATAATTGACTCTTTGCACATAATGACGAGTCTCTCCGTACGGCACCTGATCGAGCCGCGCCATCGTTCCGTCCCAGCGGCCTTCCTTGAGCCATTGGCCGACCTTGCCCGGACCGGCATTGTAGGCCGCGACCGATGCCGCCTGGTTGCCCTTGAACTGGTCCTGCAGCGAATGCACGTACCAGGAGCCGGCGCGGATGTTCTCCTCCACGCCGATCATGACCGTCTCGCGCGACATCGACTTGAATTTCGCCGTGTCGATGATCCATTCGGCCGTATCGGGCATGAGCTGCATGACGCCGCCTGCGCCCTTGCGCGACACCTTGTCCGTGCGGAAGTTGGACTCGACCCGGATGATCGCCGCGATCAGATAAGGATCGACCTGCTGCTCGGCGGCCGCCTGCTCGATGCTGTCCTTGAAGGCGATCGGATACATCAAGCGGCCGAGCCAGTCGGACTTCAAAAACAGCAGGGCGATGAAGCCGGCCAGCACGATCAGCAGCACCCGCTTGCGGACGAGCCAGCCCCAGCTCATGAGATCCCCCGCTCAGCCAGGAATCTCTCCGCCTGCCGCAACGTCTCTTGCTCGCTGCCGCCGTTGTCGATGACCCAGTCCGCACGCCGCTTCTTCTCCTCGAGGTCGAGCTGCAGCCCGATGCGCCGCCGCGCCTCCGTCTCGTCCATGCCGCTGCGCTTGATCAGCCGCTCGAGCTGGACATCGGCCGGCACGTAGACGACGAGCACGCCGTCATAAGCCGCGTCCTGTCCCGTCTCGTACAGCAGCGGGATGTCCGCGACGACGAGCCTCTCCGGCCGCTCCCGCTCCGCCTGCTCCATCTCGGCTTGCATATGCCGCCGGATCGCCGGATGCAGGATGCCCTCCAGCTGCCGGAGCTTGTCCGGCTGGCCGAAGACGATGCGGCCGAGCGCAGGCCGGTCAAGCCGGCCGTCCGGCTGCAGCACGCCCTCGCCGAATGCGGCGGCGATCGCCGCGAGCGCGGGCTCTCCCGGCTCGACGACGGCGCGTGCCGCCTCGTCGGCGTCCGATACGAAGACGCCCTTCTCCCTCAGCATGCGGGAGACGGTGCTTTTGCCGCTGGCGATGCCGCCTGTAAGGCCGATTCTCATGCGAGGTCCTCCTCCCTGCTTGCTAGTCCCGGATCTGGCCGGGCAGCGGATAAAATCCAAAATCCCCCCGTCGCGGGAGGGATCGATGTCAGTCTGGATCACGGGGCGGGCGTCGGCTCGAAAGCCGGCGTCACCAAAGCTTGCCGAGGCCGATCAGCAGCAGCAGCGTGCCCGGCAGCACGCTCAGCAGCTTCATGCGCTTGCCTCCGGAAAATCGGAAGCCGAAGCGCAGGCCGGCCGCCAGGAACAGGCCGCTGGCCAGCATGATGCTGAGCGCCGTCAGCCACGGCTCGAGGCCGACCATCGCCGCGCCGAGCCCCGCTCCGAACGCGTCGAGCGACAGCGCCGAGCCGAGCAGCAGCGCTTCGCCGGCGCTGATGCTGCCGGAGCTGTCGACATCCGCCGTCTGCGGCGAGCGCAAAATCTGGATGACGATGCCGAGCTTCTTGATCTCGAGCGTCAGCACGGCGATCGACGGCACGGCGAGCTCGGCGGCGGCGCCCGAGCCGGCGCCGGCGGAAATCGCCGCAGCGGAGCCGCCGGCTCCCGCGGCAGAAGCGGCGCCTGCATGGCTGCCGTCGGACGAAGCGGCAGCCTCGCCTTTTCGCTGCTCCTCGTCAGCCTCCGCCTCGGCGGATGTCCGCTTGGGGCGCAGCTGCTGGAACAGCGTGAAGCATCCGATGCCGATCAGGATGAGCGCGCCGATGCGCCTCGCGTCATCGGGGTCGACGAATCCCGTCAGCCAGGCTCCGACTTTCATGCTGAGCAGGATGACGACGCCCGAGCAACCCGTTATGATGAGCACGGACAGCAGCGGGATGCGGATTCGCCTCAGTCCGTACGTGATTCCGACTCCGAATCCGTCTACGCTGACGGCAAAGGACAGCAGCAGCAGCGGCAGCAGATGGGAAAGCATAGCCGAACAGTCCTCCCTGCGAATGGCTTTGCTCCATTCTATGCAGGGGCTGGGCATCTGTTCCTATCCGTCCGCCGATGCAGGCTCCGCCGCAGCGGACGGCAGCCGCTCGAAGCTAGCGGATCGCTGCCTCGGAGCGCTTGCGGCGCACGCTCGGCAGCGGCTGGCAGGCCGCGCAGAAATGGGTGCCTCGGCCGCCGACGACCGTCTTGACGATCGGCGCCCCGCAGCCCGAGCAGGGCTCGTTCTTGCGGCCGTAGACGAGCAGCTCATGCTGGAAGCGGCCTGCGTCGCCCTGGCCGTTGACATACGACTTGACCGACGAGCCGCCCGCCGCCACGGCGCGCTCCAGCGTCGCCCGGATCGAAGCATGCAGCTTGCGCCACTGCTCCGGCTTCAGCCGGTCGGCCGTCGTCTCGGGATGGATGCCCGCGAGATGCAGCGCCTCATCGACATAAATATTGCCAAGCCCGACGATGTATGCCTGGTTGAGCAGCAGCGGCTTGATCATCGTCGTGCGCTTCGCCAGCAGCCCGCGCAGCGCTTCGAGCGTGAACGTCTCCTCAAGCGGCTCCAGCCCGAGCTTCGCGAGCGGCGGCTGCGCGAACTCCTCGCCCGGCTCGAACAGATGCATCGTGCCGAACTGGCGCACGTCCTGGTAGCGCAGCTCGGTGCCGTCGGTGAAGCGGAAGCGCACATGTGTATGCTTGGCCACCGGCTCGCCGGCGTCATAAAGGCCGTAGCGGCCTTCCATGCGCAGATGCGAGACGAGCACGAGCCCGTCGAGCACGATGCGGATGAATTTGCCGCGGCGCTCGACGGTTTGGATCGTATGCCCGGCCAGGGCGGCGGCGAACGCCTCCGGCTCCTGCGGGCGCTGTATGATGCGCGGCAAGCTGACGACGACGCTCTCGATCGTCTTGCCCGCCGCGATGAGGGTGAGCGTTCGGGTTACAGTTTCTACCTCCGGCAGTTCCGGCATGGGGATCAGCACCTTTCTCTATCCTCACCATTATAACGGAGATAAGCGCTTCCTGCATGCCCAGCGAGCTGGGAAAACAACCAAGCCGCCTCCCCCGCCTCGCGGGAAAGGCGGCTGAAGGCCGTCCGTTACTTCGCTTCGTACCAGTTCGCTCCGTAGCTGACGTCCGCGCGCAGCGGCACGCTCAGCTCCAGGGCGCTCTCCATCACTTCGGGGACGAGCGCCTTCATCGTCTCGAGCTCCTCGGGATGCACCTCGAAGACCAGTTCGTCATGCACCTGCAGCAGCATGCGCGAGCGCAGTCCCTCGGCGCGCATCCGCTCCTGCATCTTGACCATCGCCAGCTTGATGATGTCGGCGGCCGTGCCCTGGATCGGCGTATTCATCGCCGTGCGCTCCGCGAACGAGCGCAGGTTGAAGTTCGACGCCTTGATCTCCGGCAGGTAGCGCCTGCGCTCCAGCAGCGTCGTCACATAGCCGTCGCGGCGCGCCTGCTGCACGATGTCGTCCATGTACTTGCGCACGCCCTGGAACGCCTCGAAATACTGATCGATGAAGCGCGCCGCCTCCTTGCGCGTGATGCCGAGGTTCTGCGAGAGGCCGAAGTCGCTGATGCCGTACACGATGCCGAAGTTGACCGCCTTGGCGGAGCGGCGCATGTTCGCGTCCACGTCCGCCTGCGCCACGCCGAACACGTCCATCGCCGTCTTCGTATGCACATCCAGATCCTGCGTGAACGCCTCGCTCAGTCCCTCGTCGCCCGAGATATGCGCGAGCACGCGCAGCTCGATCTGCGAGTAGTCGGCCGCGAGGATGAGCCAGTCCGGCTCGGACGGCACGAACGCCTTGCGGATCTTGCGCCCTTCCTCCAGACGGATCGGGATGTTCTGCAGGTTCGGGAACTGGCTGCTCAGCCGGCCCGTCGCCGCGATCGTCTGGCGGTAGTACGTGTGGATCTTGCCGCTGTCCGGACGGATCTCCTTGAGCAGCCCCTCCACGTAGGTCGACTGCAGCTTGTGCAGCTGGCGGAAGTGCAGGATGAGCGGGATGATCTCGTGGTACGGCTCCAGCTTCTCCAGCACGTCGGCGTCGGTCGAGTACCCGGTCTTCGTTTTTTTCATGACGGGCAGCCCGAGCTTGTCGAAAAGGATCTCGCCCAGCTGCTTGGGCGAGTTGATGTTGAACTCCTGGCCGGCGTGGCGGTAGATCGCCTCCATGTCGGCCTTGATGCCTGTCTCCAGCTCCGCTCCGAGCTGGCGGATCGTCTCCGCGTCGACGGAGATGCCTTGGCGCTCCATGTCGGCGAGCACGCCGGACAGCGGCTGCTCCAGCTCGTAGTAGAGCCGGTGCATGCCCGTCTCCTCCAGCTGGGCCATCTGCAGCGGCGCGGCCGCGCGCACGGCGTCGGCCTTGACCGCCAGCTGCGCGTACAGAGCCTCCTTGTCCGGCACCTTGAACTTCGCGCCCTTGCCGTAGACCGACTCGTCGGTCGGCACCGACGGCAGGCCGAGGCGCGCCGCGATGCCGCTGACGCTCTGGTCCGTCGCGGTTGGGTCGAGCAGGTAGGCGGCCAGCACGATGTCGAACGCTCCGCCCTGCAGATGCACGCCGAGGCTGGCGCTGAGCGCCAGCTCCGCGCGGTGCAGGTCGCAGCCGGTCTTCGGCGCGGAAGCATCGGCGAGCCACGCCTTGAACTCGGCGGCATCGCCGCTCGCCAGCCATTCGCCGGACATCGCATAGACGGCGTCCTCGGCCGCGTAGGCGGCTCCGATCAGCTCGGCGTGATGCGGGTTGTCGCCGATCGCCTCGAGGTAGAACGCGCCCGGAGCGCGGAGCGCCTGCTCGAGCGCCTCGCGCGCGGCGGTGTCGCCGATCTCGACCGGCCGGACGTCGAGCTCCTTTTGCGGCTCGGCCGATACGGGGGCTGCGGCGCCGAGGCCGAGCCGCTCGATGAGCGACTTGAACTCCAGCTTGCCGAACGCCGCGGCCAGCGTCGACGGCTCGTATCCTTTGTAGGCAAAATCGCCCGTCTCGCCGGCAAGCGGCACCTCGCGGAAGATCGTCGCCAGACGCTTGCTCAGCCGCGCCGACTCCTGATGCTCCTCGACGCGCTCCTTGAGCTTGCCCTTGAGCTCGCCGGAGCGCTCAATCACCGCCTCGACGGTGCCGTATTCATGCAGCAGCTTGAGCGCGGTCTTCTCCCCGACGCCGGGGATGCCGGGAATGTTGTCGGACGTGTCGCCCATGAGCCCCTTGAGGTCGATGATCTGCGCCGGCTCGAGGCCGTAGCGCTCGCGCACCGCCGCCGGATCGTACAGCTCGATCTCGCTCACGCCCTTGCGCGTGACGGCGATCGACACCCGCTCCGAAGCGAGCTGCAGCATGTCCTTGTCGCCGCTGACGACGATCGCCTGCACGCCCTGCTCGTCCGCCATGCGGGTGAGCGTGCCGATGATGTCGTCCGCCTCGTAGCCCGAGAGCTCGAACTGGCGGATGCCGAACGCCTGCACGACCTCCTTGATGAGCGGGAACTGCTCGGACAGCTCGGACGGCGTCTTGTCGCGGGTTCCTTTGTAGTCGGCGAAGCTTTCCGTGCGGAACGTCACCTTGCCCGCGTCGAAGGCGACCAGCACATGGGTCGGCTTGTGCTCCTCGAGCACCTTGAGCAGCATCGTCGTGAAGCCGAAGACGGCGTTCGTATGCAATCCAGCCGCGTTGGTGAGCGGCGGCATGGCAAAAAACGCCCGGTAGGCGATGCTGTTGCCGTCGATCAAAATCCACTTGTCCATATCAGGGCACCTCGTCGTCGTTATGATTGCTTCTACTATACCACACTCCGCTGGAAAACCTTGAAACCTTAGCGCTCAAATGTTCGTATCCAAAGAAAATATCAAACGAAAGCGAGGCATGGCTATTGATGGCAGGCATCGGCATCATCGGCGTCCTTTTCTTGCTTATTGCGCTCGGACTGTTCGTGCTTCACATCGCGCTCTGCGTATGGGCGTACCGAGACGCCCGCGACCGCGGCTACAGCAGCGAGTTCGCGCTGCTCGTGCTCCTGGCGCTGCTGTTCTTCCCGGTCGTCGGGCTGATCGTCTACCTGATCATCCGCGAGGATCGGCGCGGGAATCGGCTTCGCTGAATGGCAAAAAGGCATGGCTCCGGCGATCCGGAGGCCATGCCTTTTTCGTGCTTGCTCTAGCCTTGCTCTGCCGCTGCCGCCGCCGGCAGATGCGAAGCCGCGACGCGGTAGATCGTCACGCGGTTGCCGACGATCGGTCCCGCGCCTTCGCCGGCAGCAGCCGGACGGCCGTGCGCGCCGTGGCCATGGGCTTGACCGTGGCCGCCATGTCCGTGAGCCGGCTTTTCAGCCGCCTCGCCTTCGGCCTGCTGCTCCTGCCGCTTCGCATGCGCGCCGCGGAACGAGTCGCTCGACGCCCAGGCCTCGAAGTCGGCTTTGGCTCTCCAGGTCGTGCAGACGCGGATTTCCTCTTCGCCTTCGTTCTCGCTTTTGCCATGCAGCACGTCCATCCGGATGAAGCCTTCGAACGTGTGCACCTGCTTCGGCTTCGCGAACCGCTCCAGCACCGCCTCGGCGAATCCGGCCTTGACGACGATCCGGTTCTCGACGAGCACCGGGCCGGCGGGCTCTTCCTTCGCTTCTCCCAGCTTTTCCTTCAAATAAGCCACGACCTCTTGCGCGTCCGGCCCGCCCATCAGGGCGTGCTGCAGCAGCGTGATGCCATGCGGTCCCTTGGCATGCAGCTGAGACGGATGGCGCTCGATGACCGAGCGGACGAGCTCCAGCTCGCCGAGCATCGCCGCGCCGAACAGATCCAGACGCGCTCCCTGCTCGAGCAGCCAGTTCAGAATATCCTTGCGGCCGACGTGAGCGGCCGCTCCGGCCGCCGTCTCCCAATCGCCGCCGCCCCAGTTCATAGCGGCATGCAGCAGTCCCGGCTCTTCTTGCAGCAGCTGCTGCACGCGCTCCAGATCGCTATGGGCCGAGCCGACGAAGGCGCGTACCAGTTCTGGATTCAATGCTTGCTCAGACATTTGTCATCTCTCCCGTTTCCTGTGGTTGAATCGCTTCATGGCTCGAATCCGCGCTTGCGGATTCGGCCGGCGCCGCCAGCCGGCGTGCCGTTGTCGCACGCCGCGCCTGGAAGCTCGGCACGCCTTCGTCGGTCCGGATGCTGCCCTCGACGCCGAATACGTCGCGGAAAAACGCATGCGTAAACAGCTCGGCGGGCCGGCCCTGAGCGGCGACTCGGCCGTCCTTGACGGCAACGAGCCTGTCGCAGTAGCGGGCGGCTTGATTGAGGTCATGCAGCACGGTCACGACGGTCATTCCCTGCTCGCGGTTCAGCCTTTGGACAAGCTCCATCAGCTCGAGCTGATGGGCGATGTCCAGATACGTAGCCGGCTCGTCGAGCAGCAGCACCGAAGGCGTCTGCGCGATCGCCATCGCGAGCCAGGCGCGCTGGCGCTCCCCGCCTGACAGCGCAGGCAGCGGCCGATGCTGCAGCTCCTGCAGCGAGGCCGCCGCGATCGCCCAGTCGACGATGCTCTCATGCTCTTCGGCGCTTCCATCCTGGTACCATTTCAAATGCGGGTGGCGTCCCTTGCGCACCAGCTCGCGCACGGTCAGCTCCAATCCCGACTCCTGGGCTTGCGCCAGCATCGCGATTTGTCGCGCCACGGCTTTGGGCGGAATCGCCGCCAGATCTTTGCCGTCAAGCAGCGCCGATCCGCCGCGCGGCTTCATCAAGCGGGCAAGCATCCGCAGCACGGTCGACTTGCCCGAGCCGTTCGGGCCGATGATGCCGACCCACTCGCCTTTGACGATGTCGATGTCGACGCCGTGCACGACAAGCCGGTCGCCGTAGCCGTGCACGAGCGCTTCTCCGGTCAGACGGCTCATCGTTTCGCCCCCTTTCGCAGCAGATAAAGGAAGAACGGAGCTCCGAGCAGCGCCAGCAGGATGCCGACCGGGAACTCGATCGGATCGAACAGCGTGCGCGCCGCCGTATCGGCCAGCGTGACGAGCGCCGCGCCGCCGAGCGCGGACGCCGGCATGAGAACGCGGTAGTCCGAGCCGACAAGCATGCGGACGATATGCGGCACGACAAGGCCGACGAAGCCGACCATGCCGGCCTGGCTGATCGCCGCGCCGGCGAGGAATGCCGCGACGCCGACGATGATGAGGCGGTACAGCTCGACGCGCACGCCGAGCAGCTTGGCCGCGTCGTCACCGAGCGCCAGCAGGTTCGCCGGCTTGATCAGCAGCAGCGCCGCCGCAAGTCCGGCCAGCGCGTAAGGCAGCAGCGCGTCGGCATGCGGCCAGCTGCGGCCGTTCAGGCTGCCGCTCATCCACGGCAGCACCGATTGCACCTTTTCGCTGTTGAGGATCATGAGCGCCGACATCGCTGCGCCGAGCAGCGAGTTGACCGCGACGCCGGCGAGGATGAGCCTCACCGGAGATGCTCCGCCCTTCCAGGCGAGCCCGTAGATGACCGCGCTGGCCGCCAAGGCGCCGATGAACGCCGCCGCGGGCAGCAGCGCGATCTGCGCTGGGAACAGGATCATGATGGCGACAGCGGCGATGCCTCCGCCCGACGAGACGCCGATGATGCCGGGATCGGCAAGCGGATTGCGGAATACGCCTTGCAGCAGAGCGCCGGAAAGGCCGAGCGCGCCGCCGACCATAAGGCCGGTCAGCACGCGCGGCAGACGCAGGTTCCAAACGATTTGCCACGCCTCGGTGTCGGAGCGCCCGAGGAGCGAGGCCCACACGTCGGCGATCGGAATCCGGATCGATCCGAGCGCGAGACCGCAGACGACGCTGGCGACGACGAGCGCCGCCGCGCCGACGAGCACGGCCGCATGCCGCGCCGACGCCGGGCGCCTCGCCCGCTTGACGTCAGCCGGCGACAGGACGGCCGCCATGTCAGTTCACCTGCAGGAGCAGCTTGTTGATCGTCTTGATCGCCTCTGGAGCGCGCAGGCCCGGGTTGGCGGCGAACAGGTTCTGCGGCAGGATCTCGAACTGGTCGTCCTTGATCGCCGACAGGTTGTTCCAGGCCGGATTCGACTCGAACTGCTTTTTGAACGCCGACTTGACTTCTGCGGCGTCGCCATGGGCGATGAGCAGGATCAGGTCCGGGTTGGCCGCGACGATGCGCTCCATGCTGAGCTCGGCGTATTGCGGCATCGTGTCCATTTTCGGGAACTTGGACGCTACGTTCTCGCCGCCCGCCAGCTCCAGGAAGCTGCCCGGGTAGCTCGTCGGCAGAGCGACGACGAAGCTGCCAGGAGCGCCGTACACGATCAGCGTCTTCGGCTTGGTCGCCGGCTTCTTCAGGCTGCTCACCGTGCGGTCCATGTTGGCTGCGATTTCCTCGGCCTTTGTCTCCTTGCCGAGCAGCTTGCCGTACAGGCGCAGGGAGGACTTGATCTGATCATAGGAGTTGTGCGAGTTGAGCAGCACTTGCGCGCCGAGCTTCTCGATCGTCGCCTTCTGGCTGGCAAGAGACGGGCTCGCGATGACCAGATCCGGCTTGACGGATGCCAGCTTCTCGAACAGGATGCCGTGCGTGCTGCCGACTTCGACCGCCGATGCGGCTTCCGGCGGATTGACCGCGCCCATCGCCGTCGGACGGCCGACAACCGTGCCGCCGAGCGCGTAGATCATCTCGGTGTCGGACGAGGAAAGCGTGACGATGCGCTGCGGACGCTTGTTCAGCGTGAACGGTCCGGTGCTCGTCGTCAGCGTCAGCTTGCTCGAAATCGCGACCGTGCGGCTCGATTGCGACCAGGTGACCCACTTTCCGAACGCTTCCGTGATGAGGCGCAGCGGAACGAACGTCCTGCCGTTCTGGATGACCGGAGCGGCCTCCAGCTTCGTGGCTTTGCCGTTTATGTATGCCGTCGCAGAGCTTGCCGTCAGCTTGACGGTATCGCTTCCGCTCGTCGCCGTCACCGTGCGCGTCGAGCTGTTCCAGGTTGCCTTGCCGCCGAGCGACTGGACGATCGAGCTGTAAGGCACGAGCGTGCGACCAGCGGTTACGATCGGCTGCGCGTCGAGCGACAGCTTTTTGCCGTCGAGCGTCACCTGGATCGGCGCGGCAGCGGCGCGCGCCGTCGACGGCACGCCGGAAGCCGAGACGAGAATAAGTGCTGCCGCGGAAGCGGCGAGAAGCGATTTGGTGCTGCGGAACATGAAAGAAACCTCCCCGGTTGGATTAAGAATGAGAATCAGTATCATTTACTGAATCTATAATACTGATAACGATTCTCATTGTCAACGGGGTCCGACCATCTTTTTCCGCGCCATGGTAAAATGGAGAAATCGACCCGAAGGAGATGAACATCGACTATGACTTTCTCAGCTACGCCCGCCTCCATCCCGTCCGTCTACCTCGCCGGATTCGAGGTGTTCCGACCCGACGCGGCCGATACCGGCCGCGCGATGAAGGTGCTCTGCGCCGAATACGGCTTCCGCGGCATCTTTCCGCTCGACAAGGACATCCGTCCATTGCCCGACCGGCTGGACACCGCTCGCGCCATCTTCGAAGGCAACGTGCGGCTCGTCCGCCAGGCCGACTTCGTAATCGCCAATCTGAACGCGTTTCGCGGCGCCGAGCCGGATGCCGGCACCGTCTTCGAGTGCGGGCTCGCCTATGCGCTCGGCAAGCCGCTCTACGCTCATCTGGCCGATGCGCGGGACCAGGCCGAGCGTCTCGCGGCCGAGATCGATCCGGCTACCGGCCTGCATCGGGACGGGATGAACGTCGAGAACTTCGGCCTGCCGGTGAACCTGATGCTCGCCATCCCCGCCACCGTCGTCGAGGGTGGACTGGAGGACGCGCTGCGTCGCGCCTCCGCTGATCTGGCCGCCGGCGTGTTAAGCTTCGGTTAAACCCGACGAGTCGGGCAGACAAGCCGCTGCGCGAGGCTTATAATGGCAGGGAAGCGCCAGCGGCAGCTACGGATGCCGGTGTATGGCGCACCCGAGCCTGGCGCGACCGAGCCTGATGCGGCCGAGCCTGGCTCGACCGAGTCTGGCGCGGACGAGCCCTGGCGCGGCTGTTCGGCCGATGCGGCCGGCAGCCGGCGGCTTGGGCCGACCCTGCTTGCCGTATCCCATTTGAGAACCCGAAAGGATGGTCAAGATGAATTCCTCCCTCCAGCCGCTCGTCATTGGACATCGCGGCGCCGCAGGTGAAGCGCCTGAGAACACGCTCGCCAGCTTCCGGCTCGCCGCAGAGCAAGGCGCGCAGATGGTCGAGCTCGACGTCCATCTGTCCGCCGACGGACAGTTGATCGTCTGCCATGACGATACGCTCGATCGAACGACGGATGGCGCAGGCGCGATTCGCGACCAGACGGCAGAAGAAATCCGACGCGCCGACGCCGGAGCCTGGTTCGGTCCGGCATTCGCCGGCGAGCGCGTGCCGCTGCTGAGCGAAGTCTACGAGCTGCTGCCGTTGACGGTAGAGATCAACGTCGAGGTGAAAGACGCGGCCGGAGAGCAACTCGACGCCAAGCTGCTCGACTTTCTCCGTCAAGGAACGAACCTGTTCCGCACCGTCGTCTCCTCGTTCGACCACAAGCTGCTCGTCCGTCTCAAAGCTGCCGAGCCGGAGCTGCGCATCGGGCTGCTCTATGCCGCCGATCTGTATCATCATGCCTCCTACGCAGCTCTGCTCGAGACCGAGGTATGGTCGCTCCATCCGCATCACGGGCTGATCGGCCGCGAGGACGCCGAGGACGCGAAGGCGGCCGGCATTGCCGTCTACCCTTACACCGCCAATCGGCCCGAGGAATGGGAACGGCTGGCCGCGATCGGCGTCTCCGGCATCATCACCGATTATCCCGGCCGGCTGAACGACTGGCTGGCCCAGCGGGCCGGACGCTAAAGGCCCGGCGGGCGGGACGCTAAAGGCCCGGCGGGCGGGACGCTAAAGGCTCGTCAGGCGGACCGCTATTAGTCCGGCGGGCGGACCGCTATTGGTCCGTCACTCTCAGTCGCCGTCGAGCCTACGCCCTGCCTGCGGCTTGATGGCCGATCCGTGCATCCCCTTGCGGATGCCCCGGCTCACTGAATCTCGACACGATCCGAATTACGGCCTAGGCAGCATAAGACAGCTGATCGTACTCAACTGAATCCGGCTTCTCGAACTTGAGACACCTCAATCGGCCAACGCACGCTTAGGCGGAGCGAACCGGCTGAACGGCGTGTCTCTTTTTCTTGCCGGCAGCTTGAGGCGGCACATCGAGCCCGATCGCGTTTCGCGTTTTTTGTTCTTCTTGGTTTTCCTTGTCCGCTCCCCCCGGCCGCCCCGAAGTTCGACATCTTCGCGGCTAACGACTCCTGAAATCGTAAGAAGTCCCCTACGCGGCGTTGTGAAAATCTAACGACTCTCACGAATCTTAGCGAACGAAAAATAGCATTTTTTCGATAGAGAAACGCAATATCCTCAACGCTAAGCACTTGAGGCGTCGTTAGGTTTTTGAATCCACGACTAAAAGGCGTCTAAGCGTCTGACGAATCGTTAGCTTTCCAGCTGCAAAGAACGAAGCGGTGGTGCTGGGATAGCTGGGGCTGCCGGGGCTGCTGGGGCTGCTGGGGCTGCTGGGGCTGCTGGGGCTGCTGGGGCTGCTGGGGTTGCTGGGGTTGCTGGGGTTGCTGGGGTTGCTGGGGTTGCTGGGGTTGCTGGGGCTGCCGGGGTTGCCGGGGTTGCCGGATGTACCGGGGGCGGGGCTACTCTACCTGTCGGGGTTCGGGGGTTGCATCTAGCAAAGGTCCAAGCAGGGAGCGGAGGGGACGGAAACCTCTTGGAGAAGCGGCAGCGGTTCCCTTGAAGGCCGGATTCCTTCCGTTTCGGAAAGGGAGATCAGAGGAATCTGGGCTTCAGCGGAATCGGAAAGAGGTTCCGTCCCCGGAGCGGGGCAACTCTTGACCCACGGCCCCACAGATTCCACAGGCTCCCCGGGCTTCCCGAATTCCCCGCTCCCTAGGCTCCCAGACTCCAAGCTCCCCGATCCCGAGGCTCCCCAAGCCCTCCCTGCGCTCAAGGGAACGCCAAAAAGCGCCTCCCGCTCCGGAATTCCGAAACGGTCAAGGCGCATGCAGCAGCCGACGCTACAAAAAAGCTAGGCGTTCAAATCCGGACGGCGGCCCGTCACGAGGTAAACGACGCTTTCCCCGATATTGGTCGCATGGTCGGCCAGACGCTCGATATAGCGGCCGACGAAGCTGAGCAGCATCGACTGGTTGATCGTGCGCGGGTCCTGCACCATGAGCGTATACAGCTCGCGGATGATCTGCGAGTACAGCGCGTCGACGGCATCGTCGTCCTTGGCCATCTTGTAGGCGAGATCGACATTCTCCTGCACGAACGACTGGATCGACTCGAAAATCATCGTCTGCACGATCTCGGCCATGCGCGGCAGGTCGATCAGCGGCTTGATGAGCTGCTGCCCCTCGAGGCGCAGCACGACCTTGGCGATGTCGACCGACAGATCGCCCATCCGCTCCAGGTCGCCGGAGATGCGGAACGCGACGAGCACGCGCCTCAAATCCTTGGCGACCGGCTGCTGCGTGGCGATCAGCTTGGAGCCGAGCTCCGTAATGCGCTCCTCCAGCCGGTTCAGCTCCGGGTCGCGGCGGATGATCGCGGACGCCGCCTCGGTGTCGACGCTCATCAGCGCCTGCATCGATCCCGCGAGCGCCGACTCCACATGCTCGCCCATTTCCTGCAGCATCTTGTCGAGCTGCTCCAGTCCCTCGTCCAGTTCCTTGCGTTTGATCATGACGGTCTCTTCTCTCCCTCTCGCCGGCGCTTCAGCCGAAGCGTCCTGTAATGTAGTCTTCCGTGCGCGCGTCGCTCGGGTTGGAGAACAGCTTCTCCGTCTCGTCGGCCTCGACAAGCTCTCCGTTGAGGAAAAACACGGTACGGTCGGATACGCGCGCCGCCTGGTGCATGTTGTGCGTCACCATGACGATCGTGTACTCCTTCTTGAGCTCGCGCACCAGCTCCTCGATCTTGAGCGTCGAGATCGGGTCGAGCGCGGACGTCGCCTCGTCCATGAGCAGCACCTCGGGCTCGACGGCGAGCGCGCGGGCGATGCACAGCCGCTGCTGCTGGCCGCCGGACAGGCTGAGCGCCGACTTGCCGAGCAGATCCTTCACTTCCTCCCACAGCGAGGCGCCGCGCAGGCTGCGCTCCACGATCTCGTTCAAGGTCGCCTTGTCGCGGATGCCGTGCAGCCGCGGGCCGTACGCGACATTGTCGAAGATCGACTTCGGAAAGGGATTCGGCTGCTGGAACACCATGCCGACCCGCTTGCGGAGGGACTCGACGTCCGTTTCCGCACCGTAGATGTCCTCGCCGTCCAGCTTGACGCTGCCGTCGATCTTGACGCCGGCGACGAGATCGTTCATGCGGTTGAGCGTGCGCAGGAACGTCGACTTGCCGCAGCCCGACGGGCCGATAAAGGCGGTGATGGTCTTTTCGGGAATGTCCAGCTCGATGTTCTTGAGCGCGTGGAACTCGCTGTAATGCAGGTTGAGCCGGTCAATCTCCATGATCGATGTCGTCATAACGTTCCCCTTCTCCCATGCGTCGATAGTCGGATTGCCGCCGCGACGGCCTCTCCCGGCCGAGCGCGGCTTGCCTTTCGGATCAGCCGAAGCGGCCCGAGATGTAGTCGTCGGTCTGCTTCTTCTCCGGATTGGTGAAAATGACGTTCGTCTCGTTGTGCTCGATCAGATTGCCCATGTAGAAGAACGCCGTCTTGTCGGACACGCGGGCCGCCTGGCCCATGTTGTGCGTCACGATGACGATGCAGTACTCCTGCTTGAGCTCAGAGATGAGCTCCTCGATCTTGGACGTCGACACCGGGTCGAGCGCGGAGGCCGGCTCGTCCATGAGCAGGATTTCCGGCTGCACCGACAGCGCGCGGGCGATGCACAGCCGCTGCTGCTGGCCGCCGGACAGCGCGAGCGCCGACTGGTTCAGCCGGTCCTTCGTCTCGTCCCACAGCGCCGTGCGGCGCAGGCAGGACTCGACGATCTCGTCCAGCTCGCGCTTGTTGCGCACGCCGTGATAGCGCGGACCGAAGGCGACGTTTTCATAGATCGACTTGTAGAACGGATTCGGCTTTTGCCACACCATGCCGATCCGCTGGCGCAGCGAGACGACATCGGTGCCCGGCGCGTTGATGTCCTCGCCGTCCAGCCAGATGCTTCCTTTGGCGCTCGCGCCGGCGATCGTGTCGTTCATCCGGTTGAGGCTCCGCAGGAACGTGGACTTGCCGCACCCGGACGGGCCGATGAGCGCCGTCACGCTGCCTCTCGCGAAGCTCAGGTCGACTTTTTTGACCGCTTCCTTCTCTCCGTAAAAGATGCTCAGCTGCTCGGCGGCCAGCGCCGCGCTGCCTCCCGGCCGCGTGCTCGCGCCGATTGCGCTCGAGGGAGCTGCGATTGCCATCTTGGGGTCCTCCTCGTAGTCGGGTTTAGCGGGATGCCGTCAGCTTGCGGTACAAGAAGCGGCCAAGCCAGCGGGAGCCCAGATTGAACAGCAGCACCGTCAGGATGAGCACGGCGGAAGCGCCGGCCGCGATCTGCGCGGCGTCCGGAGCGATGCCTTCGCTGTTGATTTTCCAGATGTGCACGGCGAGCGTCTCGGCCGGACGAAGCGGATTGAGCGGCGACACCGGACTGAACGGATTCCAGTCGGTGAAGTCCAGCCGCGGCGAGCTCATGCCGGCGGTGAACAGCAGCGCGGCGGCTTCGCCGAAGACGCGGCCTGCGGCCAGGATCGTGCCGGTCAGGATCGTCGGCAGCGCGACCGGCAGCATGATCTTGACGATCGTTTTCCAACGCGTCAGGCCGAGGGCGAGTCCCGCCTCCTTCTGCTCGCGCGGCACGCCGCGGATGCCCTGCTCGGTGATGCGCACCATGAGCGGCAGGTTGAATACGGTCAGCGCGAGCGCGCCGGCCAGCAGCGAGAACTTGAGGCCGAAGTAGTTGACGAACACCAGCAGGCCGAACAGGCCGACGACGATCGAAGGGAACGAGGAGAGCACCTCGACGACGAGCCGGATGAAGTCGGTGAACCGGCCCGGACGGGCGTACTCCGCCATGTAGATGCCGGCGCCGATGCCGAGAGGCACGGTGATGATCATCGTCAGCACGAGCAGGAACAGCGAGTTGAACAGCTGCGGCCCGATGCCGCCTCCGACCTTGAACGTCTGCGGCGGCGACGTCAGGAAGCCGAAGCTGATATGGCTGAGGCCGCGGTACAGAATGAATCCGATCAGCCCCGCCAGGATGAGGATGATGAGGAAGGCGAAGAAGTAGAAGACAGCCGTCGCTACGCGGTCGGCGGTTTTGTTGGACATTCTCATCGCAGGCTTCTCCTTTCCAGCACGCGCACGATCGCGACGAAGACGAATGTCATGACGAGCAGCACGAGCGCGAGGCTCCACAGCACGTTGTTCTGGACTTGGCCCATGATCGTGTTGCCCATGCTGAGCGTGATGACGCTCGTCAGCGTGGACGCCGATTCGAACAGCGAGCTCGGAATATGCGGAGCGTTGCCGATGACCATCTGCACGGCGAGCGCCTCGCCGAAAGCGCGCGCGATGCCGAGCACGACGCCCGTCAGCATGGACGGGATGACGGCCGGCAGGATGCTGCGCGAGATCGTCTGCCAGCGCGTCGCGCCGAGCGCGTAGCTGCCTTCCTTGAGGCCGCGCGGCAGGTTGCTCATCGCATCGGTCGCGATCGTCGTGATCGTCGGCAGGATCATGATCGAGAGCACGACCGCGCCTGCGGCGAGGCCGAGGCCCTGCCCGGGGAAGATCGCGCGGAAGAACGGCACGATAACGGTCAGGCCGACAAAGCCGTACACGACCGACGGGATGCCGGCGAGCAGCTCGATGACCGGCTGCATGACCCTTTTGCCGAACTTCGGCATCAGCTCGGTCATGAAGATCGCCGCGCAGAAGGCGAGCGGAGCCGAGATGCAGGCAGCCAGAATCGAGGTGACGAACGAGCCGGTGATGAACGGCAGCGCGCCGAACGACTGCGGCTCGCCGTCAGGCGCCCATTTCGTGCCGAACAGGAATTCCTTCAGGCTGACGCCGTTGACGAAGAAGGTCGACAGCCCCTTGGACGCAACGAAATAAACGATCGAAAAAATCGTGACGATGAGCACGGCGACGCAGATGAGCGTATACGTCTTGCCGAACCATTCTCCGCCGGAGCGCGATTTGCGGCGCGCGGTCGGACGAGGCGGCGTTCCGCCGGAAGGGGCGGCGGATGCCGGAGACGCCTCGGCGCGCGGCTCGGACGAAGCCTCGGCCCTCGAAGTCGGCTCTGCGCCCTCGGAGCCTGGCCGGGCAGGGTCTAAGGTTGCTTTCATGAATTGATCTCTCCTTACGCCGAATACTCTTGGCATGGCGCAAAGCCAAGAGGGGGCATGGGATGCCTCCTTCTTGGCCTGCCGCTGCGCCATGAAACGCAGCTGGTGATGACGGTGTTATTTTTTCGTGATCGTGCCGGCTTCATCGCGCGTCACTTGCATGTCGTTGATGGAAATGTAGCCCAGATCGGTTACGTCCGTCTTTTGGATGTCGTCGCTGACCATGTAGTCGAGGAACGCTTTGACGACTTCGTTCGGCTCGCCCTTCGTGTACATGTGCTGGTAGGCCCAGATCGGATACGCGCCGGTTTTGACGTTGTCCGGAGTCGCTTCGACGCCGTCGAGCTTGAGCGTCTTCACCGAATCGTCGAGGTAGGAGAGCGCCAGGTAGCCGATCGCTCCCGGCGTTTCGCCGACGAGCTTTTTGACCGTGCCGGAGGAATCCTCTTGGATGTTGCCCGGGAGATCTTCGGATTTCGTGCCGAGTCCGTACTTTTCAAACGTCTTGCGCGTGCCGGAGCTCGATGGACGGTTGACGATGACGATCTTCTCGTCGGCACCGCCGACTTCTTTCCAGTTCGTCACTTTGCCGGTGAAGATGTCGACCAGCTGCTGCTTCGACAGGTCGTCGATGGCGATATTCTTGTTGACGACGGTCGCCATGGCGACGACGGCGACTTGATGGTCGATGAGCTCCTTGCCTTTGTCCGCGTCGGCATCCGTGAACTTCTCGCCGGCGAAGATGTCCGAGTTGCCGATGTCGGCTTGTCCTTCCGATACTTGCGTCAGGCCAGTGCCGCTGCCGCCGCCTTGAACCTGCACCGTGACTCCGCTATATTCCGATTCGGCCATGAATTTCTGGGATACTTGCTCAACCAGCGGCTGCATCGCCGTGGAGCCTGCCGCGAGGATCGAGCCGCTCAGGCTTGCGCCCTCCGCTCCTCCGCTGTTCGCGTCGTTCTTGCTTCCGCAGGCAGCCAGCGTCAAGGCAAGCACCGTCGTCATCAGGACCAGCATCGTCTTTTTCATCTTGTTTTTGTTTCCCCTTCCGAAGATCCGAGTTTTGATCTGCCTTACGAGATTCATTGTACGAGCCGGTTGTTAATGCCGTATGTTCGCTTTGTAAAGGTAATTGTAAAATTGCATTTATTTTATCTATAATAAAGCAAGCATATTCACATAAAATATCTATACTTCATGGCGAAAGGGAAGATCCATCATGACAATCGTTAAATGGAGGCTGCTCGTCCTGCTGGACAAGCATAAGAAGGTGACTCCCGCCGCCCGCGAGCTCGGCCTCAAGCAGCCTACGGCAACCTTTCATATGAAGAAGATGGAGGAGGAATGGGGGACGGAGCTGTTCGAGTCGAAAACCGGCCGCATCCTGCTGACCGATGCCGGCAAGGCGCTGCTCCGCTTCGCGCGCGAGATCATCCGGCTGCACGAGGAAGCGCGGCTGGAGATGCGGCTGCTCGCGGCAGCGGGAGAGCGGCTGGCGGTGTGGATCGACGCGCCTTGCCGCGAGCAGGCCGCCGCGCTTGCCGCCTCGTTGCTCGAGCCGTTCGGACGCGCGATCGACTTCACCGCCGAGCGGCGGCTGGAGGAGCCTGATCTGATCGTATCCGAGCGGGCCGAGCCGCCTTCGGTAGCGGGCAGCGTCTACTGGCAGGCCGAGCTGAAGCTGGCGGTATCCGCCTCTCATCCCGCTTATGCGGGAGCGTCGGCCGATTCTCTGCTCGCCTCGCAATCGCCGTGGATCGCTCCGCCTGCCGGCACGGAGCTGCGCCGGCTATGCCTCGAGTGGAGCGAATCCCGCCGCGGCGCTCTCCGGGAAACGTACACATCCGCCGATCTCGGCACGGCCCGGACGCTCGCGGCGCAAGGCCTCGGTTTTGCTATCGTGCCCGACTTCAGCCGGCATCATCCGGCGGCGGCGGCCAGCGGCGCGGCCGGACTGCGGCTGATCCCGCTTCCCGGAGCCCCTTCCTACGGCCTCGAGCTCGCACCCGGACCGCTGCTCGCGCGCAAGGACGAGCCGATGCTGCTCGCTCTGTTCGCCGACACGAGGCGCGGCGGCTGACTCCCTCCTGCGGATTCCCATTCGAAGCGATGAAGCATTCGTTCCGAAAAAACACAAGACGGGATGGAGCGTCTGCTCCATCCCGTCTTGTGTTTGGCCGGAAATGCCGCCCTTCCCGCTAGGGAACGGCCGATGAACCTGAAGCTTGCCGGCGTCACGCTGCTTCTATTAGTAGAATTCGTCCATGCCGCCGATCGTATCCTTCACCCGATCGAGCGCTTCCGTCGCTTTAGACCGCCTGGCCGCGATCCGGCATCAGACGTTGAAGCCGTTCCAATGGGTGATCTCGTCGACATGCAGCCGGACGGTTGGATGGCCGGGCTGAGCCGCCTTGCCGAGCGCGATCAGCATGACGTTGGCGTAGCGGTCGGAAATCTGCAGCAGCTCGCGGAACTGGTCGACGTTGTAGCCGGCCATCGGCACGGTGTCGAGGCCGCGGGCGCGGGCGGCCAGCATGAGCTGCTGGGAGACGAGGCCGCCGTCGATCAGAGCGGACTGGAGCGCGCGCTCCTGCGGCAGGGAGCCGTAGAAGCGGTTCATGTTCTCGACCAGCTTGGCGGCCGTCTCCTCGTTCATATAGCCGGCCTCGACCGCTTTGCCGTAGATGCGGGGAGCTTCCGTATACGCCTGGAGATCGACGAGCACGGCGATGACGGCCGAAGCGGCGACGACCTGCTCCTGGTTGAAGGCGATCGGAAGCAGCTTCTGCTTGAGCTCCGAGTCGGTGATGACGATGAAGCGCCACGGCTGCATGTTGCTTCCGGAAGGGGCGAGCGTCGCCGTCGTCAGAAGCTCCTTGATCTCTTCGTCCGTCAGCTTGAAGTCCGGATCATACTTGCGGACCGATCTTCTGCTTTTGATCACCTCATGGAAATCTGCGGCCGGCAGGCTCGCTTGTGGATTCGTCGTCGACATGTCTCCCACTCCTTGAACTGTTATGATAATAACCACAGTATAGGGAGGGGATTAATCCCTGTCAATAGGTCGGAATAAACTCCCGTGCTTAGCCGCCGCTGCTTGAGCTCTCAGGTCGGCAAGAAAAAACCGTCCCTTGGTTTCCAAGGGACGGCGGGATGAATCGATCAAGCGTCCAGCCCATGCTCTTCGCGGATTTTGTACAGGCCGGTGATGAGCGGGTCGGCCGTATCGCGATTCAGCAGATGCAGCGCGAGCAAGTAGTGGAACGGCATCGCGACGACGTTGTTGCCCTCGCGGATCGACGGGAAGCCGGCCTCGACGACCGGACCGTGGTCCGGATGGATGTCGATGTCGACATGGACCGGCTCGTCCTCGAACTCGGCGCGGCACATCTTGGCGCAATGCGGAACGATGATCTGGTCGAACAGGTATTTCGCTTCCTCTTCGTTTTGCGGCGGCGGCGGCAGCAGGCGGCTGCGCTCGCCGCGCAGGATGTCCACGAAGAACGACGACATCCAAAGAGCCGGATCCTCGTTCTTTTGGAAATTGTGCACGAGCTCGTTCATGAAGAAGCCTACGGAATGGGGATTCTTATTGGCATCGAGCAGCCGGTAGGTGAACAGCGGCCCGTACATCGGGTGATTCACCACTTGTCCGTCTACTTCGTATTCGTCCTGATAGAAGCTTCTGAGCGCGAGCTCGCCGTGCTGATAAAGCGCAGCGATCATCTGCTGCAGCTCCTCCTCGGTCAGCTGAGGCTGTCCCGGCGTCGCCGCTTCGGCTCCTTGTCCTGGCTGGAGCTCGTCGGTATTTTGATTAGTCGTCATGAACGCATCCTCCTCATGCGTCCATCTTACCATTCCGTCCAACAAAGGGAAAGCGTTTGACAAACTTCGAGGCGGCTCGCGCCCGCCTCTCGACCGGTCAACGGCCGGCGGCGGGGTATGCCGAGCGGTCCCAGCTGTGGTCGGCCGCCATGGCGGCGTCGGAGCGGAGGAAATAGGCGAGCTTGCTTTTGCCCGCTCCGGGATCGTCCAGCGTCGCGTCCAGATGCTGCCAGACGCCGTCCAGGCGGACCATGTTCCAAAGATGAAGATCGCCCTTGGACTTGCCGTACACGATGCGGCTCTCGTAGCCGGCCGCTTGCAGCAAGCGATGAAGCATGAGCGCATAGCCCTGACAGACCGTTCCGTTCTTGCCGTACAGTCCCGCATATGCGGAATGCTCCTCCAGCGTGCGGTCGTAGCGGAACCGGTCCATCACCCATTCATAGATCGCCAGCGTCTGCTCGCGGCCTTCCTTCTTGCGGGCAATGGCCGGCGACTGGACGGCCTTGCGCGCTTCTTCGTTGACGGCCTCGGTCTGCTCGGACGTCTCCCAATAGGACATGCGATAGTCGATCGTCGCGGAGTAGGCCGTGCTTGTCCAGTTCCAGGTCATCTTTTTGAGGACAAAGCGCAGGTCGTCATCCTTGGCGCCAATCGCCTTGAACACCTGCTGCAGCTTCTGGTCCAGCGATTCCGTGCTGCCGCGGTACAGGACCGTCGCCCGCTCGCCGTATCCGTCCTTCATGACGCCGTAGATCAGCTCCGCGATCTCCTCGAACGTCGCAGCCTCGAGGACAGGGGCGGCGTCAGGCGCGGCGACGGCCGCTGCCGGCCGGGCCGTCGCGACGGCAGGATCGGCCGCGTAGGCGGCATCGGCCTTGCCGGCGCCGCTCCTTCCCTTCGCCGCTTTCGCGATCGGCGCATTTGCCGCCGCAGCGGCCGGCAGCGCCGCGCCGAGCAGCAGGCTCGCGGACAGGATGGCGGTCAGCGCACGCCTGCCCGTACGCCGGAACGGCTTCCTTCCGATCCGCCGCCTTGCCTTGCGGCTTCCGTCCTCCATTGCCGCTGACTGAGCTTCGCCGATTCCACGTCCGATCATATCCGATTCCTCCCTTTCACCCGCGCCACATTGCGATATAAGACTAACGGACGATCAATATATCGTTTTGTAGTTCTTATGGCACGGGTATTTAGTTAGGTATTTCTTCGGATCGAATCAGGATTTATTGAATATCCGCCAAATGAATTAGTTCTATAGAACTATTTATGCAGATCGCGCTTCCCTTATAAATAAAGGCGGCTGCGTGCGGACATCCTAAGCGAAACAGGATCCGGGCTGCGGACAAGGTGATTGGAGCGCTGCCGGCACGGTTACTTAATAGCATGAGCGAGACCAAAAAATACGAAACGACTAAGGGAGGAAACACATCATGGCATGGTTATGGGCACTTATCGTCGGCGGCATCATCGGTTGGCTGGCTGGCATGCTCGTCGGACGCGACGTTCCGGGAGGCATCATCGGCAACATCATCGCCGGCTTCGTCGGCGCTTGGCTCGGCGCGCTGCTGCTGGGCGAATGGGGTCCGGTCGTAGGCGGATTCTTCTTCATCCCGGCGCTGATCGGAGCCATCGTGCTGGTCGCGATCGTCAGCCTCATCCTCGGCAGCATGCGCCGCGCCCGCTAACACTGGCCGCGCGGCCGTCTGGCCGGACTGGCGCAAGGCTAGGCGCGCCAGACGCAAAGAAGCCGTTTCCCCGATCGGGGAAGCGGCTTCTTTTTGCGTGCGCGCTTGCAGCGGTCCAGCGAATTATTCCTCGTAAATTTTCGTCAGCATCTCGCCGAGCTCGCGGAGCGCCTGCTCTTCCTGCTCGCCTTCGGTTTCGAGGCGGATCTCGCTGCCGGCGGAAATGCCCAGCGTCAGAAGGCCGAGCGAGCTTTTGCCGTTGGCCTTTTTCTCGCCTTTGTACAGCGTCACCTTGCACGGGAACGCATTCGCCTTCTCGACGAACAGCTTGCTCGGACGGGCATGGAAGCCCTGCGGATGAATGACGGTGAATGTACCGGATGCCATGATTATGCTTCACTCCTTGCGGTATAGTGGCGGACGAGCTTCAGCACCTCGTCCTGGGACTCGAGCTCCAGCGCTTGGCGGGCCAGCTCCGCGCAGTCGGCGCGGGACAGGCGGGAGATCTGCTCGCGGGCGGACAGCACGGTGGACGCGCTCATGCTGAATTCATGCAGGCCGAGGCCGAGCAGCAGAGGGATCGCGTCGGGATCGCCGGCCATCTCGCCGCACATGCCGGTCCAGCGGCCATGGCGCTCCGAGGCGCGGATGACCATCTCGACGAGGCGCAGGATCGACGGATGATGCGGCTGGTACAGATAGGCGACCGATTCGTTCATGCGGTCGGCGGCCATCGTGTACTGGATCAGATCGTTCGTGCCGATGCTGAAAAAGTCCGCTTCGCGGGCCAGCGCGTCGGCATTCAGCGCCGCGGCCGGAATCTCGATCATGAGGCCGACCTCGATCCCGCTCGATACGGCGACGCCGTCCCGCTCCAGCTTGGCGCGCTCCTCGGCGAGGATGCGCTTGGCGTCGCGGAGCTCCGAAGCGACCGCGATCATCGGGAACATGATCGCCAGGCGGCCGTAGGCGCTGGCCCGCAGCAGCGCGCGCAGCTGCACGCGCAGCAGCTCCTCCTCGGCCAGGCAGAGGCGGATCGCCCGCCGGCCGAGGAACGGATTGCTCTCCTTGGGCAGATCGAGGTAAGGCAGCTCCTTGTCGCCGCCGATATCGAGCGTGCGGATGACGACGCGCTTGCCTTGCATCTTTTCCAGCACATGGCGGTAGACGGAGAACTGCTCCTCCTCGGTCGGCAGCGAGCTGCGTCCCATATAAAGGAATTCCGTGCGGAACAGGCCGATCGCGTCCGCCCCGCTCTCCAGCACCTTGGCCACATCGGCGACGCTGCCGATATTGGCGGCCAGCTCGATCTCATGGCCGTCGGCGGAAACCGACGGACGGTCGACGAAGCCGCGCAGCCGCGCCATCTTCTCCTCGTACTCGCGCTTGAGCAGCCGATAGCGCTCCAGCTCCTCGGCGGAAGGATCGACGAGCACGACGCCTTCGACCGCATCGAGCACGAGCATCGTGCCGGTCTCGATGCGGCCGGCCTCGCGGCCGGCGCCGACGATCGCCGGCAGCTCGAGCGAGCGCGCCATGATGGCGGAGTGCGACGTGCGGCTGCCGACTTCGGTCAGGAAGCCCTTCACATAGTCGAGATCCAGCTGCGCCGTATCGGACGGCGTCAAATCCTCGGCGACGAGGATCGTCTCCTCGCTGAGGCCGGACATCGTGCCGCCGTCGCGGCCTTCGAGGATGCGGACGACCCGACCCGCGACGTCGCCGACATCCGCCGCGCGCTCGCGCAGCAGCTCGTCGTCCATCGAGCGGAGCAGCTCGGCGATGCCGGCAGCCACTTCATGAAGCGCCGATTCGGCGTTGATGCGCTCGTCCCGGATTTTGTCCTCGGTCGCTTCGATCAGCTCCGGATCGTCCAGCAGAAACAGATGCGCCTCGAAAATCTCGGCCTTCTGCTCGCCCATCCGCTCCAGCGTCGAGCGGCGGATCGCCTCAATCGCCTCTTTCGCCTCGGCGACGGCCGCCTTCAGGCGAGCCGCTTCCGCCTCGGAATCGGCGACGGCGCGCCGCTCCGGGATCGCCGCGGCCGGCTCCAGCCGCAGCGCCTTGGCGATGGCGATGCCCGGCGATGCCGCCGTGCCTTTCCATGCGATTGTCGTCATGATGCTTGCGCCTCCTGTTCGTAGCTCGCAGCCGCAGCCGCGAGGAGAGGATGGCCGGCGTCGAGGCCGCTCGCCTGCGCCAGCGCGCCGGCCGGGCCGAGCTCGCGCAGCGCCTGCTGCAGCTGCACCGCCTCGGGATCGCCGGCGACATCGAAGCGCAGCGCAAGGCCCATCGCCTCGGCGAGCCGATCCGCCGGCAGGCCGAGCGCGAGCGCGAGCAGCGCCGGCCGGACGAGCCGGTCCTCGCGGGACAGCTTGCGCAGCGGCGAGCGGCCGACGCGCTCGACCTCGTCCGTCAGATGCGGGTTGCGGAAGCGGCCGAGAATCGTCTCGACATAGGCTTCATGCTCCGCCGGGTCGAAGCCGTAGCTGCGGACGAGCATGTCGCCCGTCTCCCGCAGCACGGCGCGCACGAACGCGGCAACCTCTTCATCCTGCATCGACTGCTGGATAGTGGCGAAGCCTTTTGCATAACCGGCGTAGGCCGCCGAGCAATGGCCCGTGTTGACCGTGAACAGCTTGCGTTCGATGTACGGCGCCAGATCGTCGACATAACGGACGCCGGGGATCTCCGCTGCGCCGGGCAGCAGCTGTGAGCGGTCGACGACCCACTCGTAGAACGGCTCGACCGTCACCGCGAGCACATCCTCGTGATGCTGGATCGGCACGATCCGGTCGACCGCCGAGTCCGGAAAAGCGGTGCAGGCGGCAAGCGCCTCGCGCTCTTCGCCGCTCAGCCGCTCCATGACCTGCTGCTTGAGGATGGAGCTGGCGCCGATCGCGTTCTCGCAGGCGATCAGCTGCAGCGGAGCTGCGCCCCGCTCCAAGCGGAGCCTCAGCCCTGCGGCGATGCCGGGGGCGATATGCCGCAGCACGCCGACGCCGACGGCCGTCGTGACGAGGTCGGCCTCCGCGACCGCCTCCGCGACCGCCTGCGGGTCGCGGCCGTCGATTGCGCTCACGCCGCCGACGCGGAACTGCCGGCCCTCCTCCTCGGCCAGCGTCACCGTGTACTCGCCTCGGCGCTGCAGCTCGCGGACGAGCGGCTCGTTCACGTCGGAGAAGACGACCTCGTAGCCGGCTTGCGAGAGCAGGAGGCCGATGAAGCCGCGGCCGATGTTGCCCGCTCCGAAGTGGACCGCCTTCATTCTTCCATCCCGCTTTCGAAGATGTCGATGATCTCCTGGGCGCTTCGGGCCGTGCGGATGCGCTCCATGCTCTCTTCCTCGGAGCACACCATCGCGACGCTCGTCAGGATGTCCATATGCTCGCCGCCCTGCGCGGCGATGCCGACGACGAGCACGGCCGGCTCGTCGCCGCCGAAGTCGACGCCGCCCGGAATTTGCAGCACCGACAGCCCCGTGGAGCGGATGAGCGCCTTCGCCTCGTTCGTGCCGTGCGGGATCGCGAGTCCGCTGCCCATGTAGGTGGACAGCGCCTGCTCGCGCTCGACCATCTTCTCCACATAATCGGCATCGGCATGGCCGGCGTCGACGAGCAGCTGGCCCGCCAAACGAACGGCCTCCCATTTGTCCTTGACGGCTACGTTCAGTCGGATGAGTTCAGATTTCAGCATGTGGGTCAAGCACTCCTTTATTCTCTTTCTAATTTATGATTCAGATACGCCTTCAAATGGACGGCCAGATCGGCGCGGATGCGGTTTTCGCGTCCTGCCGCCAGCACCTCGATCATCTCGCTGTCCAGCAAGGAGGCGCTGATCTCGCTCAGCACCTCGAGGCTCTCGCGCGCCAGCGCCAGCGGCGCCAGCATGAGCAGGAACCTGCGCAGCGCCGGCGCGTCCGGATCCGGATCGAGCCGCAGCGGCTGCTCAAGCTCGAACAGCGCGAGCAGCGGCCGGGAAACGTTCCCGCTGCGCGTATGGAACAGGGCGAGATCGGTGCCGGGAAGCATCTGCGTGCCATGCGCCTCCCGCTCGATCAGGCGGTCGACGACTTCTTCCGCGTCGCGCACCGATGCGGCAAGCTCCGGACGGCGGCAAGCCTCCAGCAGCATCGGCCGCAGGCTGGCGGACGCCGTCCGCAGCTGCAGCACGCGAAAGTCCTCCAGCAGCCGCGCGCACTCCGCGGCCGCTCGGCTGACCGAGAGCAGCGACTGCTCCGGCCCGCGGCCGTCTGCGGGCCCGTCTGCGGGCTGCGGCTGAGGCGCGGCGAGCGTGGCGTCGAACGGCCCTGCCTCCGCTCCGTCCTGAAGGGCCGGCTCGCCGGATTCCTTCTCGCGCGGACGAGAGCGGATGAACTCGCGCAGCCGCTGCGCCTCCCCGGAATCGAGCAGCGGACTGAGCTTGATGTAGCGGCTCGCCGCGATCGGCAGGTCAACGGTGCTGATGATGATGTCATAGGCCGACGGCGGGATTCGGCTCGCCTCGTACCAGGAGGCTTGCTGGACGAGGTCCAGCTGCGGGAACTCCTTGCCGAGGCGGGTCGCCAGCATGCGCGAGGAGCCGATGCCGCTCGTGCAGACGATGATCGCCCGCAGCGGCTGGCTCAGCTGCTGGCGGCGCTCCAGGCTCGCTCCGAAATGCATGACGAGGAACGCGATCTCTTCCTCCGGCACGGTCCAGTTGCGCAGCGCCGCATCGCTTGCCGCCCGCACCTGCGCGAACAGCTCGGCGTAATCCTTGCGCACCGCCTCCAGCAGCGGATTGCGGATGCGCTGGCCGGCGGCGATCCGCTCGAGGGCGGCCTTCAGATGGGCATACAGGCCGTCCCGCAGCGAGCGGTCGGACTCGTAGTCCCCGCCGCCGATCTCGTCCATGCGGCGGATGAGCTGACGGACGATCGCCGCAAGCTCCAGATCCTCCGCCGGCAGCGGACCGGCGGACCGGCGCGCCGCCCGCTCGAGCAGCAGCTGCGCATAGTGGCGCTCCGACTCTCCGTAGGTCAAGCCCGTCTCTTCCTGCAGCAGGTCGCATAGCCGCTCCGTCTCCGGAGCCGGGCGCCGATAGTAGCCGCGCAGCTCCTCCAGCTCGGACAGTGGCGCGACATGGCCGCGGCCGATGCGCTCGGCGGCGATCGCCAGCCGGACGAGCAGGTCGGTATACGCCTGCTCGCTCAGCGGATGGTCGTCCTGCTCTTCTTCCCAGCGCCAAAGCACGTCCTCGATCTCGGGCATGCGGGACGTGCCGGACAAGTCGGCGATGCTCTCGTCGATCGGATGCCGCAGCCGCTCCTCGTCCAGCGACAACAGCGCCAGATCGTCAAGCCTCAGCCGCTGCAGCGCTCGGACCGCATCGCGGCGGGCCGTTTCGGCGCCGGCCAGCTCGATGCCGTAGCCGCGGCGGCGCACGAGCTCCAGCCGGTTCGCCGCGATCCACGCCTCCAGATCGTCGAGGTCGGCGCTGACGGTCGGCACGGTCACCTTCATCTCGGACGCCAGCCCGAACAGCTTGATCGGCTCGGCGCTGCCGAGCAGCCGGGCGAGCAGATGCAGCTGCCGCTCTTCGGCGGAAAACTCCGCCTCCTCCGGCGCGTCCAGCTCGCGCTTCAGCCGGAGGAGGCGTTCTTCGTCCGCTTCGAGCCGCAGGCCGGAGCCTGCCTTGCGCAGCAGCCGCGCGCCTTTGCGATGCAGATAGCCCTCGAGCGCGTCGAGCTCCCGATGCACCGTGCGCGAGCTGACCTGGATGCGGCGGGCGATCTCGGCGACGGTGATGTCATCGGCATCGGAATGAAGCAGCAGATCGAGCATGCGTCTCATGCGATGCGTCAGCTCCATGCGTCCCTCCTCCTCCTCGCTTCTGCTTTTCGGACAAAATGCCGGAAAGGATGCCGGGAGCGCGCGGCTCCGGCATCCATCCGTCTTGTCAGGTCAAGCGCGAATCACGGCTTCAGGCGTTCCGCCAGCTTGTCGTATTCCGGGCTCTTGAGGAAATTGTCGATGGAAACATGCTCCGCTGCGGGAACGACCGAGCGGGCGCGGTCCGTCAGCGTATGATGCGTGATGACGACGTCGGCGTCGGACGGAAGGTCGCTGATCGCCGTGTTCGTCACCTCGACATCGGAGCCGATCGACTTGAGCTTCTTGCGCAGCATCGAAGCTCCCATCGCGCTCGAGCCCATGCCGGCATCGCAGGCGAAGACGATTTTGCGGATGTCCGAGCCTGCCTTCGCTTCAGACGCGGAAGCATCGATCGAGGCCGATGCGCCCGCAGCCGCTCCGGCAGTCGGCGTCATGCCTTGCGCCTTCATGTCCTTCATGCGTTGCGCCGCTTCCTCCAGCGACTCCTCGTCGTCCTTCTGCTTGGAGGTCTTGAGCAGCAGCGCTGCAATCAGGAAGGAGACGACCGCCGAGGTAAGCACGCCGCTCAGCACCTGCAGGATCTCGCCGCGCGGAGCCATCGCGAGGTACGCGATGATGCTGCCGGGAGACGGCGGTCCGACAAGGCCTGCGCCGACGATCGAGAACGTCAGCGTGCCGGTGACGCCGCCCGCGATGACCGCGAGCAGCAGGCGCGGATTCATGAGGATGTACGGGAAGTAGATCTCATGGATGCCGCCGAAGAAGTGGATGATCGCCGCTCCCGGAGCCGACTGGCGGGCGGAGCCGCGGCCGACGATCATGTAGGCGAGCAGGATGCCGAGGCCCGGTCCCGGGTTCGACTCCAGCATGAACAGGATCGACTTGCCGGCGCTCGCCGCTTGCTCGATGGCGATCGGGCTCAGCACGCCGTGGTTGATGGCGTTGTTGAGGAACAGCACCTTGGCCGGCTCGATCAGAATGTTGACGAGCGGGATGAGGTGATGGGCGACGAGGAAGTCGACGCCGGCGGAAAGCACGTTCGTCACCGCTTCGATCGCACGGCCGATCAGCGAGTAGGCGACCAGCGCGAGCGCGCCGCCGATGATGCCGAGCGAGAAGTTGTTGACGAGCATCTCGAAGCCCGAGCGGACCTTGCCTTCGATCGCCTCGTCGAACTTCTTGAGCACCCAGGCCGCGGCCGGGCCGACGATCATCGCGCCGAGGAACATCGGGATGTCCGCGCCGACGATGACGCCCATCGTCGCCAGGGCGCCGATGACGCCGCCGCGCTGCTTGTGGATCATCGTACCGCCGGTATAGCCGATCAAGAGCGGCAGCAGGTAGGTGATCATCGGACCGACGAGCTTGGCGAAGTATTCGTTCGGCCACCAGCCGGTCGGGATGAAGAGCGCGGTGATCAGGCCCCAGGCGATGAATGCGCCGATATTGGGCATGACCATGCCGCTGAGAAAGCGTCCGAACTTCTGCACGCCTACGCGTGCGCCTCCGGATGCGGATTTGGTGGATTGCGCCACAGTGGATTCCTCCTCGAGTTGACTTGCCGAAGGAGCCCTGCGCGCTAGGCCCTTCGTTCTGGTTCATTCTATGCTACGAAACGCAAGCTCTCAATAAAATGAAAACGCTATCTTGTCATCAATGCTCCTGCCATTTCTTTAAAAGGGAAGAAAGGCGCCCTAAAAAGGGGGCTTCGGCCACTGGACGCGCCTCCACCCGCCATCCTGCGGTATACTGGAGGAATGATGGCTTCGCCATCCTACATTGTCTGTTTCGGGAGGAATCGCTATGCCTGATTTCGCGTCTATTTTCCAAGCGGCCGCAGAACGCTGCGGACAAGGCTGGAAGCAGCTGTCGAGGGCGATCGGGGAACGTCCGGAGCTCGGCCATGAAGAGTTCTACGCCTCGGCGCAGCTCGCGGACGAGCTGGAGAGGCAAGGCTTCGACGTGAAGCGCGGCGTGCTCGGCCTGCCGACGGCGTTCGTGGCGGAGTACGATACCGGCCGGCCCGGCCCGGTGGCCGGACTGCTGTGCGAGTACGACGCCCTGCCGGACATCGGGCATGCATGCGGGCATCATCTGATCGGCGTCATGGGCGTCGCCGCCGCCGCGCTGCTGAAGGAAGCGCTCGACGCATGCGGCATCGGCGGACGCATCCGCGTGTACGGCACGCCGGCCGAGGAGACGCGCGGCGCGAAGGTCACGATGAGCGAGGCCGGCTGGTTCGACGACTGCGGCTTCGCGCTGATGGCGCATCCGTACCACGCGCATGAGCGGTCGGGCCGCTCGCTGGCGATGCACGCGCTGCAGTTCGATTATTACGGCCGCACCGCCCACGCCGCCGCCAGCCCGCATCTCGGGGTGAACGCGCTCGACGCCGTGCTGCTGCTGTTCGGCTCCGTGAACGCCCTGCGCCAGCAGATGCGCAGCGATGCCCGCGTGCACGGCATCGTCAGCGAGGGCGGCCAGGCGCCCAACATCATCCCCGGCCATGCCGCGGCCCAGTTCTACGTGCGCGCGGCCGACAGCGCCTATCGCGACGAGCTGACGGAGCGCGTGCGGGCCTGCGCGCAAGGCGCGGCGCTGCAGACCGGCTGCCGGCTCGAGATCACGCCGTTCGAGTTCAGCTACGACGAGCTGCGCACGAACGAAGCGCTGTCGGAGACGTACCAGCGGATGCTGCGTCTCGAGGGCGTGCCGGACGAGCAGGTGCTCTCGGGCAGCGACCACGGCTCGCTCGACCTCGGCAACGTTTCGCTGCGCTGCCCGGCGATCCATCCCTACCTCAAGGTCGTGGAGGAAAAGCTCGGGCTGCACACGGTCGAATTCCGCGATGCGGCCATGCGCGAGGAGGCGCTGGACGCGATGCTGGCCGGCGCGCGGCTGCTCGCGGCGACGGCGCTCGAGGTGATGGCGGACGAGTCGCTGTACCGGGCCGTCCGCGAGGAGTTCGAGGGCGGCCGATAGCCCGATTGGACCGTCATGAACGCCAAAAAAGCCGGCTGCGGATTCGTTCCGCAGCCGGCTGTTGAGGTTTTTGGGGCTTTAGTCGAAGTAGACGGCCTTGCCCGTCTTGGACGACTCGTAGATCGCTTCGAGAATCTCGGAGACGACAAGCGCCTGCTCCGGCGTGACGACCGGCTCCGTATCGTTGATGACAGCCTGGATCCAAGCGCGGGCCTCCAGCTCGCCCGGATCCTCGGAGGCGCCCTCGTAGAAGGCGACGCCGCCGCTGTTCAGCTCGATCTCCTTGACGTACAGGCGGGAGTTCTCCTCGCCGTTGAAGCGCAGGCCGCCCTTCATGTCGGCTCCGGCCTTCGTGCCGCTGAGCGACACCTTCGCCTCGTCG
Source organism: Paenibacillus sp. FSL W8-1187 (assembly GCF_037965485.1). NCBI lineage: Bacteria > Bacillati > Bacillota > Bacilli > Caryophanales > Paenibacillaceae > Paenibacillus > Paenibacillus sp. FSL W8-1187. Next base: position 2,055,794 of record NZ_CP150181.1, on the reverse strand, counting down.
ACTTCGAGCGAGTTGAGCGCCCAGCTCGACTCCAGCACGATCGAAGCGCCGTTCTCCATCGTGATCATCGCGAACGCCGAGTCCTCGACCGTGAACTTCGCCGGATCCCAAGGTCCCCATGCGTTGGCGGCGTTCTCGGTCTGCGACAGCTTGTGGTAGGCGCGGCCGAGCACGACCTTCGGCTTGTAGTTGTCCATCATCCACAGCGCCAGGTCGAGCGCATGCGTGCCGATGTCGATGAGCGGGCCTCCGCCTTGCTTCTCCTCGTCGAGGAAGACGCCCCAGGTCGGCACCGCGCGGCGGCGGATCGCATGGGCCTTGGCGAAGTAGACCTCGCCCAGCTCGTCACGGACGCAAGCGTCCTTCAGGTAGCGCGTATCGCCGCGGAAGCGGTTCTGGTAGCCGATCGTCAGCTTCTTGCCCGTGCGCTTCGCCGCTTCGAGCATGCGGCGGGCGTCGTCGGCCGTCTTCGCCATCGGCTTTTCGCACATGACATGCTTGCCCGCCTCCAGCGCGGCGATCGCGATGTCTGCGTGAGAGTCGTTCGGGGTGCATACATGCACGACCGCGATCGACGGATCGTTCAGCAGGTCATGGTAGTTTTCGTAGACGGCCGCCTCGCTGCTGCCGTACTTCGCTTTCGCTTCCTCGGCGCGGCCGCGCTCGATGTCGCAGAACGCCACCATTTCCGCTTCGCTTACTTTGGCCAGGGACGGCATATGCTTGCCATTGGCGATGCCGCCGCAGCCGATGATTCCAACACGTACTTTGGACATGTGTTCATTTCCTCCCGGTATCCTTAACGTGGATCGAAGTTGGTTTTTTAGGGGAACGCTTGAAGGCGCATGCTTCAAACACTAAAATAAGTATAAGAGAACCGATCGGCAAAAATAAAGCTTCTTTCTAGCGCTCGTTTTATGCGATCTTGGTATTGGAGGCCTCTCCCCCTTGGAAGTCTATAACGAAAAGGTCCTTTATGAAAACCCTCTTTTGTCGCTGCGCGTCTTTCGGTCGCAGCGCGACCATAATCTGCACATCAACTGGCATTATCACCGCGAGCTGGAGCTGCTGCTCGTCCTGAGCGGCAGCCTGGAGGTCCATGTCGAGGAGGAGCGCTTCGATCTCGCCGAGGGCGACGTCGCGATCATCGGCGCCAGCCAGCTGCACCGGGACCGGAGCAGCTCCGGCTCGCTCGACTATATCGTGCTGCAGTTCGACCTCGAGCAGTTTTTCGACCACAGCACGATGCCGTACATGCGCTTTTTCATGGAGACGAACCACCCGCTCAGCCAAGTGAACTACATCTTCCAGGAAAACTCCCACGTCAAGAACGAAATCGGGCAAACGGTTCGAGACATTCTTGCCGAGACGACCGTCAAGGAGATCGGCTACGAGCTTGCCGTCGGCATGCTCGTCAAGCGCATCCTGCTGCTGCTGCTGCGCAACGACAAGCGCAAGATCCTTTCCGACCAGGACGACTTCGACCGCCTCCGCTTGAAGCCCGTGCTGACGTTCGTCGAGCAGCATCTCACCGACCGCATCCAGGTCGAGGAAGTGTGCAAGCTGGCCAACATGAGCTATTATTATTTCGTCAAGTACTTCAAAAAAACCATCGGACTGAGCTTCACCGAGTATGTCAATTACCGCAAGATCAAATGGGCCGAGCGCATCCTGCTGACGAAGGATCTGAGCATCTCCGAGGTCGGCGACCGGATCGGCATGCCGAACATGGCCCATTTCTACAAGATGTTCAAGAAGTACAACGACTGCTCGCCCAAGGAATTCCAGAAGAAGATGCTCGCCTGGGGACGCAGCTGACCGAAGCTTCGACGAATTGAAAAAGCTGTCTCGCCCGTTTCTCGACGGGGAGACAGCTTTTTTGCGATCGCGGCGGGCGCGGAGCAGGCTTGCGGCAGCCTCATTTCCCGAGGCGGCCAAGCCGGGCGGCCGGCCCGAAAGCGAGGCAGCCAAGCCCGTCGGCGGCCCGCCGGCGCATTCTCTATGCCAGCGCTCAGCGCTGCCCGCTCAGCCTGCGCCGACTTTTTTGGGCAGCACGAGCTTGTAGCCGACGCCGCGGATCGACTCGATGCAGACCGAATTGGCGCCCAGCTCGAGCTTTTTGCGGAGGGAGCTGACATGCACGTCGACGGTGCGCTGGCCGCCGATGTAGTCGAAGCCCCAGACGACATTCATCAGATCGTCGCGCGTGATGACCATGCCGGGCCGCTGGATGAGATACAGCAGCACCTCGAACTCCTTGGGCCGCAGCGGCACCTGCTCCCCGGCCAGGATGACCTCGTAGCGCTCGGGATAGATCGCGAGGTCTCCGGCTCGGATGACCTTGTCCTGCGGCTGCGCCGTATCGGCCACCGCATGGCCGGAGCGCCTCAGCACCGCCGAGACGCGGGCCAGCAGCTCGGCGACGCCGAACGGCTTGGTGATGTAGTCGTCGGCTCCATGCTTGAGGCCCTGGACGACCTCCTCCTCCGCCGTGCGCGCCGTCAGGATGATGACCGGCGTCTTGATCCCGCTCTGCCTCAGCTTGCCCAGCACCTCGAAGCCGTTCATCCCCGGCAGCATGATGTCGAGCATGATCAGGTCGAAGCTGCGCTGAATCGCCGCCTGCAGCCCTTCTCCTCCATGATCGCAGACCGTCACGTCGTAGCCTTCTTGCGTCAAGTTGTACGAGAGCAGCCTCGAAAGAGTGGGCTCATCCTCGATGACAAGCACTTTGTGCGACATGATCGTCAAACCTCCAGCCGTCCGGAACGGATGCCCGTTCTCGGTATTGTTATCTCTATCTTAACATGACAAGCCCTGCGGCGAGGCAAAAAGATCATTTTTCCCCCTATGGCTGAATGACCGGCAGCTCCAGGGTGAACGCCGTGCCGATGCCGACCGTGCTGTCGACCGTGATCATGCCCTTGTGCAGCTCCACGAGATGCTTCACAATCGACAGGCCGAGGCCGGTGCCCCCGCTGACGCGCGAGCGGGCCTTGTCCACCCGGTAAAACCGCTCGAAAATGCGCGGAAGATCTTTTTTCGGAATGCCGATGCCCGTGTCGCTGATGCGGATGCGCACGGCCTCCACGCCGTCGTCGCGAGTCGCGAGCGATGCGGAAAGCGTGACATGGCCGCCTTCGGTCGTATAGTTGATGCCGTTCTGCAGCAGGTTGATGATGATCTGGCGCAGCCGGTCCTCGTCCGCCTCCAGGAAAATGCCATCCGCGATCGACGATTCCAGCGCGATCCTTTTTTTGGCGGCCTCCGGCTCCATGACCTCGATCGAGCGGCGCAGGAACGCGGTCAGGTCGACCGGCGACAGCTGCAGCGGCACTCGCCTCGACTCTACCTTGGACAGCTCGAGGATGTCGCCGATGAGCCGGTTGAGCCGCTCGCTCTCGTCGTAGATGATCTGCATGAACTGCTGCGACATGACCGGATCGTGCACCGCGCCGCCGAGCAGCGTCTCGGCGAAGCCCTTGATCGCCGTCACCGGCGTCTTCAGCTCATGCGAGACGTTGGCGACGAACTCGCTGCGCATCCGCTCAAGGCGGCGGATCGCCGATACGTCATGCAGCACGAGCAGCGCTCCGCCGTAGCGGTCGTCGCTCGCGTACACGGGGACGAGGTTGAGCTCCAGCAGCCTTTCCTCCGGGAAATAAAACGTGATCTCGTCGTGCATCGGCTCCTGGTTGTCGATGCCCTGCTGGATGAACTGCGACAGCTCGTACTGCTGCTTGACCTCGCTGTAGTGCTTGCCGACCATCTCGCGATGCTCGAAGCCGAGCACCTCCTCCGCACGGCGGTTCAGCAGCACCATGCGGCCGTCGGGATGGATCATGACGATGCCGCTCGTCATGTTGTCGAGGACGCTGTACAGCTGCGTCTCGTTCTCCTGGATGCGGTTCATCTGCACCTGCAGCCCTTCGGCCATCGCGTTTATCGCCGTGCCGAGCTCGCCGATCTCGTCCTTGCTGCGGATGTCGACCCGAACCGAGTAGTCCATCGCCTTGATGCGGCGCGCGGCGCCGGTGATCTGCTCGAGCGGCCGCGTCAGGCCGAGCGCGACCCGGTAGCTGACGGCCGCCGACAGCAGGAAGAGCAGGATCAGGCCGCCGATAAGCACCGTCCATAGCTTGTTCACGCTGCTCTCCACCGATGCGAGGCTGTAGGACAGCCGGATCAGGTCGGACGGCAGCTGCTCGGGATCGGCGGCGACGGCGACGTAGAGCATGTTCTGCCGAACCGTATCGCTGTGGCGGATCGCCCGGCCGGAGCCCTCGGCTTCCGCCTCGAGCACCTCCTTGCGCCCGCTGTGGTTGTCCATGGCGTTCGGATCGGAGTCGGAGTCGCCGAGCACCTTGCCGTCCTTGCGGATGAACGTCACGCGCGCGCCGGTCAGCTCCTTGAAATCCAATGCCCGCTGTCTGAAATACGCCTGCCCCTCGTCCGGCTTGTCCGCGAGGCTCCAGTCGAGGTGGGCGTTGATCACCTTCATCTCGCGGAGCATGCTTTCCTCGAGGGCGGAGATATGGTTGTCCTTATAGGTCTTGCCCATCAACAAGCCGGCTGCCGTGACCGACAGCCCGATCATGACGATCATGATCCACGTGAGGCGGACCCGAAAACGCTTCATGCCAAAATCTCCCCGCTGTCATCTGAATTCGTCCATTTATCGTACCTCCCGCGAGTCAAAGGCGCCATAGCAGTATTGTAAACTTTGTGTAAAATTTCATACGGCCGGAAATGCAGCCGAGATTGCATCGCTTCTCGGGAGGCGGAGCGGGAGGAGCGTATCGCTTCGCGGGGAGGCAGAGCGGGAGGAGCGTATCGCTTCGCGGAAATGGATGGCAGGACCGTACCGCTTCGCGGGACGGGGGCTCGTTCCGATCTCCCTGGAGCCCAGATTCCTTTGATCCCATTCCCCAGCAGGGGTGGAATCCGGCCTCCAAGGGAACCGCTGCCGCTTCTTCACGAGCTCCCCGCCCGCTTCGCTCCTGGTCCTTGATCATGCACCGCTTCGCGGGAAGGCTCCGCTCCTAAAAATGGACTCTCTCATACAAGACGCTCCGCTGACCAATGGCTCCCCAATCCTCCGATTGACTACGTACCCGAGTTACTCGGTTTTTCCGCGTAACTCCGCCGTTTCTCCCGCTGCACACCCGAGTTACTCGGTTTTTCCGCGTAACTCCGCCATTTCTCACGCTGCACACCCGAGTTACTCGGTTTTTCCGCGTAATTCCGCCGTTTCTCAGTTAAGTCCATATAATTGTGTAAAATGCTCCTGACCATAAAAAGGAAAGCCATGGTAGGACTCTCGGTTAGAATGGAAGTTGTCGAGACCAACATTCCAAGGAGAGTGCCTACACATGACTCCATACCAGATTACCGTAGATCAGGACATTTTGCACCAGCTGTTTATCGGAACCGATCGGGACGCGGGAGTGGCCCGCTTGCTGGAGACGGTGCTGAATCAGGTGCTGACAGCCCAGGCGACGGATCAGCTGGCGGCGCAGACGTACGAGCGCACCAGCGAGCGCAAGGGCTATCGCAACGGCAGCTACGAGCGCGACGTCATTACCCGCGCTGGCAGCGTCACCTTGCGCGTCCCCCGGTTTCGGGACGGCTCCTTTTCTACCGAGCTTTTCGCCCGGTATCAGCGCAGCGAGCAAGCGCTGGTGCTCTCGCTCATGGAAATGGTCATCAACGGCGTGTCGACGCGCAAGGTGACTAAAATCACCGAGGAGCTGTGCGGAACCGAGTTCTCCAAGTCAACGGTCAGCCACCTGTGCAAGCAGCTGGACCCGGCTGTCCACGACTGGAACAACCGCTCTCTGGCCGACTACGCCTTCCCCTTCATCACCATCGATGCGATCTACGTGAAGGTGCGTGAAGAAGGCCGTATCTGTTCTCGAGGCGTTCTGGTAGGCTACGGCGTGAACGAGCAAGGCCGGCGTGAGATTCTGGGCCTGCGCGTTGACGACACCGAGTCGGAGGAGAGCTGGGGCGCCTACTTCCGCTGGCTGAAGGAGCGCGGCCTGCACGGCGTAGAGCTCGTCACGAGCGACTACCATGGCGGGCTGGTCAAGGCCATCGAGAAGGAGTTTCAAGGGGTCTCGTGGCAGCGGTGCCAGACGCACTTCATCAAGAACGTGCTGAACGCAGCGCCCAAAGCGCTCCAAAGCGAAATCAAGAGTCGCGTCCGATCGATCTTCGATGCGCCCGACATGAAGACGGCTCGTTCCTATCTCGAACAGACGCTTGAGGCGTATGCCGAGACAGCACCCAAAGCGATGAAAATACTGGAGGACGGGTTCGAGGACGCCGTCGCGGTGCTGGCCTTCCCGGAGGCCTACCGCGTGCGGCTGCGCACCTCCAACGGCATGGAGCGCCTGAACGGGGAGATCCGCAGGCGCGAGACGGTCATCCGCATCTTTCCCAATCGCGCTTCCGTCCTTCGCCTCATCGGAGCCATGCTCATGGAAGAGAACGAGTACTGGATGACGAAGAAGCCGTACATGGACATGACGGACTTCAAGGCGTGGAAGAAGCAGAAAGCCACTCAGGGCGCCGGCTCGGAGGAGCAGGAAACCAGCACCACCATGACGGAAGCGACGGACAGCCTTTAAACCCGATTCCATTTTCTACCGAGAAGTGTTTTTACACACAATTATGGACTTGACCCGTTTCTCTCGCTGTGCACCCGAGTTACTCGGTTTTTCCGCGCAACTCCGCCGTTTCGCCAGCGCATTCCAACTAACTCGATTTTTTCGACTTACTGGCCCGCCCTCATGGCGTGGCCAAGCGCTGGGCGCGAACTAGGACTGCCGTCTCCCAGGTATGCGGGAGACGGTCCACCCCCTATAAAAAGGGGGTGGAGGCGGGCGGCGGGACGAAGGGAGCGAAGCGAGACGATGCCTTTCGGAGAAGCGGCAGCGGTCCTCTTGGAAGACGGATGGCCTCCGCATAGGAGGTCAGGGGATCAAGCCATCCGGCTTCCAGTGGAATCGGAGAAAGGCTCGGCTCGCGCAGCGGGCTTCTCGTCCCAGTCGGCTCGGCCTGCGCAGCGGCCTGTTCGTCCAATAAAAAAGTCCCTCCCGAAGGAAGGACTTTTTCACAAATCGATTCCGCCCGGCCTACAGCCCGAATCCGAACGGATACGCCTCGCTCAGAGCCATCGGCAGCTTGCCCGACGGCGTAAGCTCGCCGGCCAGCGCCTTGGCCGCCGACCGCAGCGCCAGCGGGCGGCACTCGTACACGGCGAGGAACGCCTGCACCGACGGGAACCGGCCCAGGTCCAGCGGATTGCGGACCGAAACGGCGACCGTACGGTCGCTCGCCGCCGCCAGCAGCCGCTCCGCCAGCTCAAGCTCCTGCGGATGCTTGGAGGCGTCGTAGCTGACGAACACGATGCGGTCGAACGCTTCCAGCCCGTCCAGAGCCTGCGGGTCATCGTGGCGGCGCTCCTCGACGTTCGGCAGCAGCTTGGCCAGCCAGCTGCCGAGCGTGCCGTCGCCCGACAGCATCTCGTCGGCGACGGAGACGGCCTTGATCTCCGGCCACAGCACGAGCGTGCGTCCCTCGGCCGGCAGCGGCAGCAGGCCGCCCTCGTTTTTGACGAGCGTCACGGACGCCTCGCTCCAGCGCTCGGCGACGGCCCGGTTGTCCGCCGTGCCGATGCGCGGCGCGCTCTCTTCCCAGGAGGCGAGGGGCTCGCCGGCGCCGAGCTTCTCTTTCAAGCAAAGAATGCGGTCGAGCGACTGCTCCAGCCGCTCCTCGGACAAGCGGCCTTCCTCGACGGCCTGCACGACGGCGTCGATTCCGGCGAGCTGCTTGCCGATCGTATGGCTGATGAGCACGAGGTCGGCTCCTGCCTCGATCGCGCGCACGGAGCCTTCGCCAGGCCCGTACGTCTTGTCGATCGCGTCCATCTCCAGGCAGTCGGTGACGATGACGCGATCGTAGCCGAGCTCGCCGCGCAGCAGGCCGGTCAGCACCGGCTGCGACAGCGTGGACGGCACGCCGCTCGGGTCGAGCGCGGGCAGGCAGACATGCGCGGTCATGATGACGTCGGCGCCGGCCGCGATGGCGGCGCGGAACGGCGGCAGCTCGATCTCCTCGAGCCGCTGGCGGTCATGCGCGACGATCGGCAGCGCGTGATGCGAGTCGACGCTCGTATCGCCGTGGCCCGGGAAGTGCTTGACCGTGGCGGCCACTCCGGCCGACTGGAAGCCCTCGACAGCCGCCGAGCCGAGCTCGGACACGAGCTCCGGACGATCGCCGTAGGAGCGGACGTTGATGACCGGATTGTCGGGATTGTTGTTGACGTCGATGCAGGGCGCGAAGTTAAGGTTGACGCCGAGCAAGCGCAGCTCCTCGCCGCAGATGCGCGCCGTCTCGTAGGCGCCTTCGCGGGATGCCGCGGCGCCGAGCGCCATGTTGCCCGGCATGAGCGTCACGCCGTCGACGATGCGCGCCACCATGCCGCCCTCCTGGTCGATGCTCACGAGCAGCGGCGGACGTCCTGCCTCCGAGGCGGCCCGGTGCAGCTGCGAGGACAGCTCGTGCACCTGGCGGGCGTCGTCGATGTTGCGCGTGAAGTAGATGACGCCGCCGACGCCGTGCCGCTCGATGATGCCGAGAATATCGTCCGACGGCTGCTTGCCGTGGAAGCCGAAGACGAACAGCTGGGCCGCCTTTTCCCGCAGCGTCCACCCGTCATACGGTTTCGGCGCCAAATTGCGCGATTCAATCATAGACATGATTATTTCTTCCTACCCTTCTTCGAAAAATGATCGAAATAAAGTTCATCACGATTAATTGTACCAGCACTCGCGATCATAATCTAGGAAGAGTTAAGCCTTTTCAACCCGGCTGCTGCAGCCTCGCGCGGAAGTCGGTCGGGTTTTCTCCCGTATATTTCATGAAGACCTTGGTGAAGTAGCGGCGCTCCGAGTAGCCGACCTCCTTGGAGATCTGGGCGACGCTCTTGGAGGTGTTCTCCAGCAGCTGCTTCGCCTTCTCCATGCGCTGGCGCGTGACGTACTCGATGAACGTCTCGCCGTACGTCTGCTTGAACAGCAGGCTGAAATACGAGGTGCTCAGCCCGACGCGGGTCGCCGCCTCCTCGACGCCGATGTCGCGGTACAGGTTGCGGTCGAGGTAGGCTTTGGCCTCGGCGATCGTGCGCTCGGAATGCTTCTTCTTGTCGCTCGAGCCGGCCAGGCCGGCGTCCGCCGTCTGGCGGATGACGCTGAGCAGGTCCTTGGCGCTGATGCGCCGGTCGAGCTTGCGCCAGAGGGCCTCCTCCTGCTCCTTGCCGAGCAGCTGCATCTCCTTCATCTCGCGCATCAGATGGAGCGCGAAGTAGTGCAGCACCGGCTTGATGCGGCCGAGCTCCGGCGTGCCGAGCGACTGCAGGCGGGAGGAGAGCAGCTTCATCTCCTCGTTGACGTCCTGCGCATGGCCGCGCTTGAGCGCCTCCAGGATCCGCTCGGAGCTCGACCAGAGCACCTCATGCGAGACGTTCTGCAGCAAGGTCTCCCCCGTAAAGAAGCGGATCCGCTCCGCCTCGGGATCGAGCTGCATCGAGCGATGCACCCGCTTGTACGCGGTCGACAGCCCCTTCATGTCGACCAGATCGCCCCAGACGCCGGCATGCAGGCTGAGCTTGACATGCTTCCGGATCTCCTCCAGCAGCTTTTCGATCCACTGGGAGGTCTCTCCCCGATCGAACCGATAGCCCTCCTTCATCGCGGCGAGCACGCACCATTCGCCGTCGCGCATCTGGATGACGGCATGGCGCATGCCGCTGCGCCGCAGCGACTCGCGCAGCACGTTGGCGACCGCGAAGTTCCACAGCTTGCGCTCCTTGTCGTTCCACTCCCGCCAGTCCTTGGCCTCCTCCGCGCCGGCGTCCATGTCGAGCACGAGCAGCAGGTAGGAGCGGCCGCTCAGCTCATGCTCGTCCTCGGCGACGAGCCAGTGGTTGTGCGACACGTCGGTATAGTCCTTGAGCACGTCGAACAGCACCTTTTCGTTGGCGAGGTCGAGCACGGCGTTCATCCGCACGCGCTCGTCCTGCTGCTGCCGCTGCCGGGCCCGCCGCTGGCTCATGACGCGGGCGATGACGCCGGTCAGCTCGTCGTACGGGATCGGCTTGAGGATATAATCCTGCACGCCGTACTGGATCGCCGTGCGCGTGTAGCTGAAATCCTGGTAGCCCGACAGCATGATGATGTCCAGATCCATGCCGGCATCGCGGATCGTCTTGACCAGCGTCATGCCGTCCATGACCGGCATCCGGATGTCGCAGAGCAGCAGGTCGATCTCGCCGCCCTGCAGCGCCTCCAGCGCCTCCCTACCGTTCTTGGCCGTAGCCGCCACCTCGAGGCCGAGCATCTCCCAGGGGATGACCTTCTCGAGGTTGCGCGTAATATGCGGCTCGTCGTCGACAATCATGACCTTGCCCGTCATTCGAGATCCCCCTTATTGCGCGGTATCGTACAGCGGATGATCGTCCCCTCGCCGGGGCTGCTGCAGATCATCATGCCGTAGGAAGGGCCGTAGTGGATCCGCAGCCGGTCCGCCACGTTGCGCAGGCCGAGTCCGCCCCGCTCCCCGTCTTCCATCGGGCTCCACTTCTCGTCCTTCTTGCCCTCGGCCACGCGCCGCAGCGTCGGTCCGTCCATGCCGATTCCGTTGTCCTCGACCGTCAGCACGATGGCGTTCGGACGCAGCTCGACCCGCACCGAGATGACGCCGGGACGCTCCAGCCCGTCGAAGCCGTGCTGGATGCTGTTCTCTACGAGCGGCTGCAGCGTCAGCTTGAGGATGCGGTATTCGCGCGCGTCCTCGTCGACTTCCATCCCGTACGAGAACAGATCCTCGAACCGGTATTTCTGGATCTCGAGATAGCTGCGGACATGCTCGAGCTCCTCGTGCACGGTGATCTCTTCCTTCTGATGCATGCTCGTGCGCAGCAGCTGGCTGAGCCGGCGCACCATGAGCATGATCTTGCCGCCTTCGTTCTGCGCGGCCAGCGCGTTGATCGACTCCAGCGTGTTGAACAGGAAATGCGGCTTGATCTGCGCCTGCATGAGCATCATTTCCGCCCGCTGCTTGCGGATCTGCTCCTCCCGCACCTCGGTCAGCAGCCGGCCGAGCCGCTCGGTCATGCTGTTGAAACTGTTGCCGAGCAGCACCGTCTCGTCCTTGCCCTGCACCGGCACCCGGATGTCGAGCAGGCCCTGCTCGACGAGCCGCATCTTGCGCACGACGCGGATGATCGACTTGGCGACCCGGTTGACGAAAAAGACGTTGAACAGCACCGCGGACAGCAGGCTGAGGCCCGTCAGCAGGCTGATCCATTTGACAAAGGCGACGTTCTCGCTCATGAGCGAGCTCCACGGCTTGGCCGACACGAGCATCCAGTCGTTGATGCCGAGCCAGTACGAGGAGACGAGGCTGTCGGTATGGAGGAACTCCGCCCGCCCGCTCACATAAGGCGTGCCGGGGCTCGCCGACGCGTAGCTGGAGCTGCTGATGTAGCTGCCCTCCATGTCCGTCTCGCTGTCGAGCAGCACGAGCCCGTTGCGGTTGAGGATGTAATAGCGCGAGCCGTCGTCCTCGCTGCCCTTGAAGTCGGTGAGGATCTCGTCCACGCCCGACGACTTGAACTGGGTGACCATGATGCCCAGATCGCTCAGGCTTTCCCGGTCCTTGACGAGGCGCATCTGGGTGAACAGAGTGAACTCCTTGCCCGTCAGCTCCTCCTGCTCGTAGGGGCCGATCCAGAGCGGCTTGGCGTTGAGCTTGACCGCCTCCTCATAGGAGGGATGGAGCCTCAGCTTGTCGTAGGCGATCGGCTTGAACGTCGTCGGATCGTTCCGCGTCGAGCGGAACAGCGCGCCGTTGTTGGCGTAGAGGGCGATATAGCTGATGGCCGGATTCTGGAACAGCAGCGGTCCCATCTCCTTCTCGGCCATGCCGATCGCGATCAGGGAGCTGGCTCCTCCGTCCGGATCGGCGTTGATCTTAAGCGTATGCTGGACGACCGAGCTGGTCAGGTTCACGTCCGTCAGGCGGTTCATTTCGTCGAAAAAGTTCGTGATGTTGCGGCCGACCGCATTCATCGTCAGCTCCGTCTGCTCGTTGTATTTTTTCTCGATCAGATGCTCGTAATACAGGAAGGACACGACGCCCGACGCTGCAACCGGCACGACGATGAGCAGGATGAAGGCGAGCAGCAGCTTCGGTCTCAGGTTCATGGCCTCTCCAGCTCCTCTCTAAGATGTTCGTCAGCTGCCGCCGCCGGGCGAAGGCTCGCTCTCCTGCAGCTGCTGCAGGTCCTTGGCGACCTGCTCCGGCGTCTTGACCTGCCCGATCAGCTCCTGCAGCCCGATGCCGATCTCCGCGTTCATGCGCGGGGAAAAGATGGAGTCGAACGCCGGGAACGAGCGGCTCGCGTTGCCCACGACCTGCAGCACCTCCGAGATGAGCGGATCGATGCCCGCGTAGTCGCTCAGCTTCATCGACGGCAGCGTCTTGTCCTCCAGCAGGATCCGCTTCTGCACCTGTTCGTTGAAATAATTGCGGATGAAGCTTTTGACCATCTGCCGCTGGTCCCCGCTCAAGCTCGACGAGAAGCCGAAGCCGTTGGAGTAGCCGGCGTTGAGCGCGCCGGGATCGCCCTTGCCCCCCGTCACCGAAGGGAAGCTGAAGTAGCCGATGTCGTTTTTGTACGGCCCGGCGTTGTCGTCGGTCAAGCCGGCGAGATCCCAGGTGCCGGTGAACAGCATCGCCGCCTTGCCGGTCAGCAGGTCCTTGGCCTGCTGCTTCTCCTCCTGGCTGAGCGCGTCGGCCGGGAAATACCTCTTGTCCACGATCTCGGCATACGCCTGGAAGCCGGCGAGCACGTCGGGATCGGTCCACTTGGCCTTGCCGGAGGCGATCGCCCGCAGCTTGTCCGTGCCCGCATACCGGTCCATGATCGTGTTCCACATCATGCCGGCCAGCCAAGGATCCTTGGCCGACAGCGCGAACGGACTGTAGCCGGCCTGCCGGATGCGCTCGCACGCCTCCATCAGCTGCTCCCACGTCGCCGGAACGGCGAGCCCGAGCTCGCGGAAGATCCGCTTGTTGTAGTAGATCGCCTCGCTGTAGCCGCCGAACGGCAAGCCGTAGACGCGGCCGTCGACCGTGAACTCCTCGAGGCTCTGGAACTGCTGGCCGATGCCGAGCTCCTCGATGATCGGCGTCAGGTCGAGCAGGCGCTGCGCCTTGACGTACAGCCGCAGGTCCGAGCCGCCGAACACCTCGAAGATGTCCGGCGTGGAGCCCGTCGCCATCTCCGCCTTTAGCTTCTGATCGCGATTGATGATCTCGTCGATGCCCTCGAGCTGGAACTTGAGGCCCGGATTTTGCCGTTCCGTCTCGTCGAGCACGTCCTGCAGAATCTTCAGCCGGGCTTTGACCGACTGCTTGATCTGCGTATGGCGGATCGTCAGATTGACATGCGTCGCGCCGCCCTCCGCCGATCCTTCTCCGCCTTCGGCTTGATTGGCGGACTCGCCCGCTCCGCCGCCGAAGCAGCCGGCCGGACCGAGCAGCAGAACGAGCGCCAGCAGCGCTTGCAGCCCTTTTTTGCCCATAGACAGACCTCCCCTTGTCTGACCGCGTGACAGTCTATGTCTTGTATTCATTATAGGCGAACGGCAAGCGGCTTGCAGGATGAAAAATAGACTGTCAAGGGATAGATTTGTATTGTAAAAAAGGCCTCGAACGCCGGCTCAGCCGGCATTCGAAGCCTTATTGCAGTCCTGCGCGCTAGCGCTGCCCGAGGCGGCGCGCCGCCTGGCGGACCGCCTCGTAGAACGCCTCCCACTCGGGGGGAAGCGCTTCGGCCGCCGCCAGCTGCGCCTGCGCGTCCGGCCCGGCTCCGTCCTGCATCGGAGCGGGACGGCCCGGACGCGGATCGAGTTCGTCTTCCATCATGCTGCCCCCCTCCTCTGGCCGCTGCTCAGCTCTCGAGCCACTCCTTGCGGAGCGTGAAAATTTCCCGCAGCTCCTCGTTCGACAGCTCGGTGATCCATTGCTCGGACTGGCTGACGACCTGCTCGCTCAGCGACTGCTTGCGCTCGATCATCTCGTGGATTCGCTCCTCAAGCGTGCCCAGCGCGACGAACTTATGCACCTGCACCTGGCGCCGCTGGCCGATCCGGAACGCGCGATCCGTCGCCTGGTTCTCGACGGCGGGATTCCACCAGCGGTCGAAGTGGAACACATGGTTCGCCTCCGTCAGATTGAGGCCAGTGCCCCCGGCCTTGAGCGAGAGCACGAACGCTCCATGCGGCCGCTCCGGATCCTGGAACGCCTCGATCATCTCGTCGCGCCGCGCCTTGGGCACGCCGCCATGCAGATACGGCACAGGCAGGGCGAGCCGCTTTTCAAGCAGCCGCTGCAGCGCCGCGCCCATGTCGACGAACTGCGTGAAGATGAGCGCGCGCTCGCCCTCGGCGGCGATCTCCTCGCACATCTCGACCAGCCGCATCAGCTTGGCGGAGCGCTCCGGCGACCAGTCCCCGGTCGCCGCGTCCTCTCCGAGCAGCAGCGCCGGATGGTCGCATACCTGCTTGAGCCTCGTGATCGAGGCGAGGATCAGGCCGCGGCGCTGCATCGGCGCGAGCGTGTCGAGCTTCTCGAGCAGCTCGGAGACGATCGTCTCGTACAGCGCGCCTTGCTCGGCCGTCAGCGTCACGTACACCTGGCCTTCGTTCTTCTCCGGCAGCGACAGCTGGATCGCCGGGTCCTTCTTGAGCCGGCGCAGCATGAACGGCTTGATCCGCCGCTGCAGCGAGGCGATGCGCTCCGCGTCGCGGTCCCTCTCGATCGGCAGGATGACGGCTCGCCGGAACTCCGGCAGCGTGCCGAGATAGCCCGGATTGGCAAAATCGTAGATCGACCACAGCTCGCTCAGCCGGTTCTCCATCGGCGTGCCGGTCAGCGCGATGCGGTGGCGGCTCGGCAAGCCGCGGATCGCCGACGACTGCTTCGTATAGACGTTCTTGATGTTCTGCGCCTCGTCGAGGCAGAGGCTCTCCCATTCGAAGCCGCTCAGCTCCTCCTCGTCGAGCGACGTCAGCGCGTAGGACGTGATGACGAGATCGGCGCCGGCCGCGAACTCCTGGAAGGCTTCCTTGCCGCGCGCGCGGCGCGGACCGTAATGCAGCCGCACCTCGAGTCCCGGCGCGAAGCGCTGCAGCTCCTTTTCCCAGTTGCCGATGACCGACGTCGGACAGATGAGCAGCGACGGCCGCGCCGGCTCTCCGGCCGCGGCGCCGGATTCCTTGACATGAAGCAGATAGGCGGTGAACTGGATCGTCTTGCCCAGGCCCATATCGTCCGCCAGCGTCGCGCCGAGGCCGAACCGCCGCAGGAACGCGAGCCACGACACGCCTTGGTGCTGATACGGCCGAAGCTGCCCGCGGAACGAGTCGGGCACGTCGACGAGCGGCAGCTCGGACGTGTCCTGCAGCCGGTTCATCAGCTGCTCCAGATGGGCGTTCAGCTCCACCTCCGCCTTGAGCAGCTCCTCGCCTTCCTCGGCCTCCTCGTTCAGGACGATCCCGCCCTGCAGATGCATCTGCATGATCTCGCGGAAGCTGAGACCTTTCTTGCCGCCGTTCTTCTTGATCCAGCTGCGGATGCGGGTGATGTCCTCCGGATGGAGATGGACCCACTCGCCGTCGATCTTCATGAGCCGCTTGTTCTGCGCCGCGAGCTGCATGAACTCCTCCTCCGAAAGGTCGGCGCCGCCGAGAGCCAGCTTCCAGTCGAACTGCACGATCTGCGACAGGCCGAACATCGGCTGCTCCGCCGAGCCGGCGGCGGAGCGCAGCTTCGCCTTGAGCCGCACGCGGCGCTTGCGCACCGATTCCCACCAGCCGGGCAGCAGCACCGCCGCTCCGGCATCGAGCAGCTGCAGGCTCGCCTGCTCCAGGAAGCGCCACGCCTCCTCGTCCGCCAGCTCGCGCTTGACCATCTCGTCGTCGCCGCTCCAATCCGGCAGCGCCGTGCGCCACTTGCCTTCTTCCTTGGCGAGGCGCTCCTCCAGCAGCGGCAGCCATTCCTCCGGCAGGCTCAGCTCCGAGCCTGCGGCCGGACGCCAGCTGCCCGGTCTGGCGCCGCGCTCCAGCGGGATCCAGCCGGCGTCCGCCGCGCGTCCGCGCAGCGCGGCTCGCAGCCGCCAGACGCCGTCATCGCCGGGCTCAGCGAGCTGCAGCGCGATGCGGAACGGGAACCGGTCCTGCTTGAGCCCGAGGCCGATGTACCAGTCCTCCTCGTCCGGCGACCGGCGCTCCAGCGCCGGGCCGAGCGCCCGGGCGAGGCCGCTCCAGGCCGCCTGCGCGCCCGCATCCTCGTCGAGCAGCTGCTCGACGCAGGCGCCGAGCCAGGCGGACAGCCACGACGGAGCCTCCGCCGTCCGGCCCGCTTCGTCGCGGAAGCGCCAGCCGCGCGCTCCGTCCGTCCAGCGGCTCCAGTCCGGCTCGAAGCCGCCGCTCTCGAGCGCTTCGCGGATGCGGATCGCGCCGGCGCGAAGCTCCTGCGCCTGGCTGGACCAGCCGAGCGCGAGCATGCGCACCGGCCGCGGCGACAGCAGGTAGTCGAGCGCCGTCAGCGGCCGCAGCAGCATCGGCTTCGCCTTGCGCGTCGGGTCGGACTCGACGTAGTCGATGTCGGCGCCGTACCAGGAAGGCACATGCCAGGCGAACAGCAGATCCTTGAGCCGGGCTTCGAGCTCGCCTGCGTCCTCGGCTTGAAGCACGATGCCGCTGCCGTTCCAATAGCCGTCCACGACGATCGGTCGCGCGGCAGAGAATCCCTTCATCATTTCAGCATGGTTCCTTTCCGCAGTTCTTCCTGGAATGCCCGCATCCGCTGGTACTTGGAGACGGTCCGGTCGAGGTACAGCTTCCACTCCGCGGTCCGCTTCTCGGCCGCGTACAGCTTCTCCAGCTTCTTGAGCTGCTTGACCGCCATCCGGTAGCTCTGCCGGTTGCGCATCGCGATCCAGCCCTCCACCGCCTGATGGTACAGCGGAATCATGACGGACGGCGCGCGTTTCGAGACGAGCCGCAGGTCCGCCGGATCGAGCTCGTCGGGCCGCAGCCCCATCGCCAGCTGCAGGTCCGCCCATTCCTCGAAGCAGCCCTTTTCCAGCAGCAGGTCGGCCAGCGACATGTACGAGTAAGGCAGCTTGTCGGCCATGCGCCGCTGCCAGGACGGATCGTCCGGCCGGGCGAGATCGGCGTCGCGGCACAGCTGCAGGTACGAGGTCAGCAGATTGCCCCGCTTGCTACCGGCGATCGGATCAAGGAAGTCCATCCAGATGGCGAAATCATTCCAGCCGCGCTGCTCCAGGCGGATGCGGGCATAATCCAGCGCGAGGCTGGCGACCGCGTCCGGCGCCGCCTGCCGCAGCCGCTCCACCGCCTTCGCGTCCTCTCCCTGGGCGGCGTCGAGGCAGGCGAGCGCCGCGTTCGCGAAAGCGAAGCCGCGTTCGAGATCCGCCGCCGCAGGAGCGCCCGCTTCGCCGGCAGGCTCCGATTGCGCCGCCGCTTGCCGCGCGGAGCCCGCCTCCAAAAGCATCCGCTCCAGCTCCGCGCGCTCGCCCTGCAGCCAGGCCGGATCGGCCAGCAGCGGCGAGATGAAGCCGAGATAAAGCTGATCCCAGCGGAACAGCTTCGGCTCGGCCGACGCGGCTTGGCCCCGCAGGTAGGAGGCCAGCTCCGCCTGCCAAGCCAGGCCTGCTTGACCGGCAGGCTCCGCCGCCTGGCGCTCGGCGAGCGAGTAGTAATGCTCGATCCACGGCTCCGCCATCCGGGCGAAGCTCATTTCCTGATAATAGCGGCTGAACGGATCCGTCAGCTTGATCGCCCGCTCCGCCTGCTCCAGGATGAACAGAATGCTGTACATCCAATGCATCGCCTGGAGCGGCTTGGGCCAGTCGCGCGCCGCCCCCTTGAGCGCCGACAGCACCGGCTGCAGCGGATGCAGCGTATGCCGGCAGCCTTGCCAGGTGCGGCCGAACCGGCGCTCCATCCATTCCATCCATTCCTGCGGGCTCGACTGCTCGTCGATGCCTCCCGCCGCCGCTTGCGCCGGCGATTCGGCCTGCTCGGCGGGCGCTTCTCTTTCCAGCCGGCTGACCGTCACCGGCCCGGCGCCCGTCAGCCGCTCGAGCGCCCGCTTCGGCTCGCCGCCCTGCAGCTCCAGCGCGGCGAAGTACGAGGCCACTATATGCTTGCACCAGCCCGAATACGGGCAGTCGCATGTGTTGTCGTCGAATTGCGCGCCGAGCACGACGTGGTAGGGCTCCGTGCCCTTGACGGCGGCCAGCAGCCGCGAGCCGGCCTCCTGCACCGACTTCACTCGTCCTTGGGCGTAGTAATCCCAGCCGCGCGCGATGATGTCTTTCCGCGTGTAGTCGGAGATCTTCCGCTCGATATCGTTCAGCAACGTTTCCGAGATCCCGTCCGCTCGCATGGCTGTCCCCCGCTTTTCTGTTTCGGCATTCTTATCATTATACCAAATAAAAACGGAAACCGTCCTGCCTCGCCTTATAAAAATGCATGGGCTCGCTCCGAAAACGGAAAACGGGGCTGCTCCCGGCCAAAAGCTGCTGGCCGAACGGAGCTGCCCCGCTGCGCGGAATAAAGGTTCGAAACAGGCGCGAGGACGGATGGAGCGGCGTCCTTCCACGCGCAGCCGGAACGATCAGGAAGCGTTTTTGCCGAGCGAGCAAAGCAGCGCCCAGCGCCGCTCCTGACGGCGCTTGTATTTGGGCAGCTGGCGATACAGCCGCAGCCCTTCCTCGAAGGCGGCCTTCGCATCGGCCTTGCGGTCGAGCCCCTGCAGCAGCTTGCCCATGCGGTAGTAACCTTCGCAGGAGGAGGACTGGATGCGGGAGAATGCCTCCAGCTCGGCAAGCGCTTGCGTCTTGTCGCTCTTTGCCTTGAGCGCGGCCAGCCGCAGATGCGGCGCGCCGTATTTGACGCGCGGGTTGAGAGCCAGCGCCTTGCGGATCGCCGCCTCCCCCTCCTCCTCGCGGCCGGTATGGAGCAGGCTCGTGCCGTAGTCGTCCCAGAATTCGGCCGAATCCTCCATCAGCAGCGATTCGCGCAGCGGCTCCAGCGTGCTGCGCGCTTCCGCATAGCGCTTGCGCTCCAGCTGCAGGCGAGCCAGCTCCAGGCGGGAGCCGCTGTTGCTCGGGTTCGCGTCCAGCTCCCGCCGCAGCGCCGCGATGCGGCTGCGGCGGCGCAGCGGCTTGGTGAAGCTCGGGGTCAGGCCGACGAAGCGGCGGTCAAGGAAGTAAAGGACGGCCAGCAGGACGAGCAGGGCGAGAAACGGGTTGCCGAGCAGCGTCCAAAGGAGGCCGAACAAAAGCGCGATTTTCATGATAGCGGCTCCAATCTCTAATAAAATGGACGCTCCTATTTTAGCACATGAAAACAAGGGTGAAAACGGAATTGATGGAGGTGTCTGGAAGGGCTGTCCCGGAGCCGCCGGCATTATTCCTCTTGACCCGCGCCCAAATGAAGAAATGACCGCACCCATGAAGAGGCGGATTCATAAGATACGTTGACTGTATCCCTTAACCTTGTTGTAACCCACAAAAACCCGTGCAAGGAGGGGGGACGAAATTGAAGGGCTCTGACCACAAAAACAAGTTTCTGCTGACTCACCGGGAACGTGAAGTCTTCGAGCTGCTGGTCCAAGACAAAACGACGAGGGATATCGCCGGGCAGCTGTTCATCAGCGAAAAGACCGTCCGCAACCATATCTCCAACGTTATGCAGAAGTTGAACGTGAAAGGCCGCTCGCAGGCTGTCGTCGAACTGATCAAGCTTGGAGAACTGACGATCTGATCCGCCTGGTCGGCGCTCTTGATAAGCCTTCCCGCTCCGCATCCGCTTCGGCGCATGCGGCGGGAAGGCTTTTTAAGCTACATAAACCATGCCCTGAGAAGCTTAGCTCCCGATGTCGGAACCCTCCATGGAATCGTGCAGGGGTTGGAAGAATTATGGTACATTTAAGGCAAAATACTTGACGAAGGTGGAACAAGCCTATGCGCACGAATGCTCCTTCGGAAATAAGCTCTCTCACTTCTCAAGAGAAGCAAAGCTTAGTTCGTCTGAAGCAAAGACTTGCTGCTAGCTTTCGACTGATTGAACTGATCCTTTTCGGCTCCAAGGCAAGGGGAGACCATGACGAATGGTCTGATCTGGATGTATTGGTTCTCGTCGAAGACGAAAAAAATTGGCGAAACCGCGAGCTGCTTTCCGATATCGTTTATGAATTGAACCTGCAATACGGCACCCATTTGACGTGCATCTTGGAAAATGCGGATGACTGGCGGTCAGAGGAAACGTCCATTGGGCTCCCCTTGAAAGACAATATTGTCGAGGAGGGCATTGTCATTGCGATACCTTAAGGCTGCCGAAGTCATGAAAGGCAAGGCGGTTGATGGATCATCGAGCAGAAGCTGACTATAGCGCCACCGTGTCTTTCTCAAAAGATGATGTGGCCCACCTGCTCCATCAGGTCCGGTCGTTCAACGAAGCCATCGTGAAGATCATCGATCAAGAAGCCGCTAAGTAAGAATCGATGTGGTAACCTCCATTTTACACGAAGCCCACATGGGCTTTTTTTTCTAGGTGTCGCACTTCATATACAATCCGTCATACCTTATACCGGAGAGGAATTAGTCAACTATTTACTTATTACGCCGATATATTACAAATACCATATATTTCAATGAAGAGAGGTCCGCGATGCAAACGAATGGCATTTACGCGTCATCAACTCCGAGCGCTATAGCAGCAAAGAATAACCCGCTTCCTGCAAAAGTGCCCGTACCTGCAAGCAGCCATGCTTCTCATGCCGTAGAGACGTATACCCCGAGCGTGATTGATGAAGGACAACAAGGGCTTCGTGCACTGGGAGGCCAGTGGATTGTTGGCAGGGAATTTACATCCGTGCAAGGTACGGACTACTCAAAGAATTTTCTGGATGATGTAAGCGGGTTTCTGGTAAAAAGCGCCTATGAGCGTGATCTCCTGCTTCAGCGTTACGCAGGAGACGAATTGAATCAGCAGCTTGAGCAATACGATAAGCAAGTTCAACTCAAGCTAGAGGATATCGCGCAGACAACAGCGAGCACTTTGTCTCAATATTTGAATTTTGAAAATGATTCTATTTTTGGAGGCAGCAAGGAGACGCAAGGAGAGTTCCTCTCCGCCTATAAGCCGCTCTTCGACAAAAATGAGTTGACCGATCGCATCAAGAATATGCTGCAGGAACAGTCCCGGATTCTGGACAAGTTGCAGGAGGAGCAGGGGGACCAATGGAAGCAGGTCATGGAACAAGGCGGCAAGGAGATTACAGACTTTCGGGATTTACTGAAGGAGGAGGCAAGTAAAGCCTCTGGAGGAGAATCGACCTCTTTTCAAGATATTAGTTACCGTGATGTAGCAGCAGTATTCGATGCACTTGTACACACAACAGCTAAAGCTATGAACACGTCTACTTTTGATACGGAATGGATGGCGAACAATTTAGGGACCGCACGTCTCAAGCTGGAACTTTATTTGCAGCAATCGCCTATGTCGTCAGCGATTAAGGAGCAGCTCACTCAGTCCGTAGATAAGGCAATGAGTACCAAGATGGGAATCGCAGAATATGAAGACTATAAGTCCTCTCTTGTCTCAACGCCTTCCTTCCGCAAGCAATTTGCTTCACATCAAGAAATGACCTTGGAAATAAAGCGAATGTACAGCGACCATCTACAAGACCCTAATGCCAAGAAGTCTGTAGGAACGATCATGTGGGAGAGCATGAAGGAATTATTGAATCAGAAGCCGGAGCATCTTCTCAGTGGCCTGATGGACTCCTTCAATAGACTGCATCACAGCCTCATATCCTCACCGAGTATGGAAGGGGATGTAGGTCCAAAGGCCAAGCTTGAATTTGCCAACCAGGTACGAGATGCGAATCTAGAGGACTGGAACAGCTTCATTTCTTCTCTGAATATGGGTCAACAGCAGAAGAGCGCGCTTACGATGCCCAAGAATAGTATCGACATTAAAGTATAGCAGTAACGTAGAGCTTCTGTCCGGAAATCAGCCGGGCAGAGGCTCTTCTTCTGTGTACTGGTTCGCAGCTTCTATATTTCCAACGTAATGCTCTGGCGATCCGGCTCCGTTTTCACAAAGACACCGTTCTCCGGTTTATTTACGATGCCGCGATCCCCTTTGACAACAACCAGGGCTGCCAACGACGAATCAGATCGTTAAAAGCCCCAAATCGGCCAGCAAAAAAATCTAACGACGCGTGAGGAGCTTAGCCATGCAAAAAGGCCGAAAAAACGTGCGGAGAAACGCAAAAGACGGCTCTAAGCGTCTGACTCGTCGTTAGATTTCGGGAGACTCGGAAAAAGGGATTCTAAGCGTCTGAGGAGTCGTTGGCAACGGATGGTGAGTGCATGAGTCCCGCGAAACAGCAGGAACCGGCGATTCAGAAGCCGCGAGACGACCGATCCAGGCAGCCCGATGCCGCTCCAGCCGCCGACCTCGCACGGGCCGTCGTCGTTGTCGCCGCCAGCGACGACCTTTCCGTCCGATCTCAGGCCAACCGTATGCCGTTGGCCCGCCGCTGCGGAGCCCGCTGGCCGACCGCCACCCTTCATCGGTCAAGGCTCTTACATTCAAATCAAAAAAGGCCTCGATTCCTCATGGAGGAAAGCGAGGCCTTCTTCGGGCAAATCCGGTCGGGAGCGCGATCGCTCCCCCGCCGGCGCCGGTCGAAACGTCATTTCACCGCGCCGGCGACAAGGCCGGACACGATATGGCGCTGCGCGAACATGTAGACGATCAGCACCGGCACGATCGTGAACAGCAGGCCGGCGAACAGCGGCCCCCACTCGGTCTTGTACTGCATCTCGACCTGCATCGCGGCGAGGCCGATCGGCAGCGTGTACTTGGCCGGGTCGTTGACGAGGATCGTGCCGACGATGAACTCGTTCCAGATGTCCAGCACGTTGATGATGCCGACGCTGATCAGGCCGGAGCGCGACAGCGGCAGCATGACGCGGAAGAACGTGCCGAAGTAGCCGGCGCCGTCGATCGCGGCCGCCTCCTCCAGCTCCTTGGGCAGCGTCTTGAAGAAGCCGATGAGCACGAAGATGCCGAAGGCGAGCGTGTTGGAGGCGTAGACGAAGATGAGGCCGAGCGGCGTGTTCGTCAGCCCGAGGTCGTTCACGAGGAAAAACAGCGGGATGAGCGCGAGGCTGAACGGCACCATCATCGAGGAGATGTAGATCAGATACAGCACCCTGCTGCCGATAAAGCGATAGCGGGCGATCGTATAGGCCGTCATCGACGCCAGCACGAGGCCGAACAGCGTCGCGCCGGTCGTGACGAGGATCGAGTTGACGAAGTACTTGCCGAAATTGTAGTTGTTCCACACATAGCCGAAGTTGGACCATTGGAGCGGCAGCTCCGGCAGCGCCCACGGCATGTTGAAGTAGAACTGCTGGTTGTCCTTGAGCGAGTCCATCAAGGTCCACAGGAGCGGATAGAGGACCGAGACGCCCCACAGGACGAGCAGCAGCATGAAGAATCCCTTGATGACGGGATGGACGGTGCGTTGAACCATGCTCGCTTCTCTCCTTCCTTAACTCTCGTGCGCTAGCTGACTTCCACCTGATCCTTGCGCAGAAGCCACTGCAGGAAGACGGTGGTGACGAGCGAGGTGGTCAGAATGGCGATGCCGATCGAGGCGCCGTATCCGAAATGGGCCTGCTTGAACGCCTGCTGGTACAGGTACGAGCCCATGACCTGCGTCGAGTTGTCCGGTCCGCCCGCCGTCATGATCGTCACGATGACGAACGAGCCGTTCAGCGTCGTCATCATGATGTTGATGACGGAGATCTTCATCTGCTCCCAGACGAGGGGCAGCGTGATGTGCCGGAACTGATGCCATTGTCCGGCGCCTTCTATGTCGGCGGCTTCGTAAAGCGACTCCGGAATGTTCGTGATTGCGGCGATCAGAAGAATCATGTAGAATCCGATGCCGGCCCAGATGGTCGGAGGCAGCAGCATCCAGATCGAATGGCTTTCGAAGCCGAGCCAGTTGATCGTGACGGGCTCTTTGGTGAACAGCGACAGGAAGCCGTTCAGGAAGCCGATCTGCGGGTTGTAGATGAAGCCCCACAGGATGCCGACGACGACGACGGACAGCACGTTCGGAATGAAGAAGATCGAGCGGAAAAACCCGGCGCCCCGGATGCGCAGGCGCGTCAGCGCCACGGCGAAAAAGGTCGCGATGGCCATGATGCCGATCATCTTGCCGGCGACGAGGAAGTAGTCGTTGCCGATGGCCGTCAGCATGATCGGGTCTTGCAGCAGGTCCTTGAAGTTCTGCAGCCCGACGAAATCCTTGTGCTGGGACATGCCGGACCAGTCGTAGAAGGAGTTGTACAGCGCCTGGACGATCGGATAGATCGTGAACAGGCAAAAATAGAGGAATGTCGGTATGATGAACGCCGCAATGAACAGCTTGCGTTGTCCTTTGGCTCCTCCCAGTCTCATCTCAA
Source organism: Paenibacillus sp. FSL W8-1187 (assembly GCF_037965485.1). NCBI lineage: Bacteria > Bacillati > Bacillota > Bacilli > Caryophanales > Paenibacillaceae > Paenibacillus > Paenibacillus sp. FSL W8-1187. The sequence goes on along the minus strand of NZ_CP150181.1, from coordinate 2,031,136 downwards.
GCTCACCGCCCCGTTCGTTCTGCCATCAGAGAGCATCCCCGGAAGCTTCCGCTCCCGAGGATGGCCTGTGCTGGTTCTATCTTGATCCTCGACGGCCGACCGTTACTTCGCGACTTTTTCGACGACCTTGACGACGCGGTCGACCCAGCCCTGCGGATCGATCTTGCCGATCGTCAGCGCGACCGTCGCGTCCTGCATCGCCTTGTCGACGTCCTGGTTGAACGTGACCGTCGGCACGACGACCGTCGTATCGGCCGTCAGGTAAGCCGCGGCTTGCTTGACGAAGTCCGGCGCGGCGGAGCTGCTGATGTCGCCTTTGATGTTGGACGGCGCGCCGCTCAGCTCGGCGAACTTGGACGCCTGGCTTTCGGAGAAGATGAACTGCAGGAACGCTTTCGCGGCTTCCTTGTTCTTCGCGTTTTTGGCGATCGCGACCGTGGAGGTCGACGTGTTGGCGACGACCTTGTCGCCCGCTTTTTGCGTGACGGATGGAATGAAGCCGAACTTGAAGTCGGCCGGAACGTCCTTGCTCATCTCGTTCGGCAGCCACAGGCCGTTCGGGATGTACGCGTCCTTGTTTTGCAGGAACAGCATTTGCGAGTCCGTATGGTTGATGGAGACGGAAGCCTTGTCGATGAAGCCCTTGTCGCGCAGCTCGACGATCTTGCCCAGCGCTTCCAGCACCTGCGGCGACTTGAACGCCTCGACCTTGCTGTCGCCCATGTCCTGCAGCAGCTTGTAGTCGTTGCCGTTGGCGGAGACGATCGCCGGGAACAGGAAGGAGCTGTTGATGTAGTACGGATATTTGCCGGTGTGGATGAACGGAGTCGTGCCGGCCGCCTTGATCGCCTCGGAGGAGCTGATGAACGTGTCCCAGTCCTTCGGCTCGGTCCAGCCGTTTTTCTCGAACAGCGCTTTGTTGTAGAAAATGCCCCACGAGTTCAGCACGAGCGGCACGTTGTACGTCTTGCCGCCGTATTGCGGAGGCTGCTGCGCCAGCAGGTCGAGGATCTTCACGCCGTCGACGTTCGTCGCCGTCTGCAGCCAGTCGGTCAGGTCCTCCAGCTGGCCGTCCTCGGCCATCTGGCGGTCGTTGAGCTCAGGACCGTCGATGTAGACGAAGTCCGGCGGCGTGCCGGCGATCCACTTCGGCTTGTTTTGCGTATTGATCTGAGGGCCGGCTTCTTCCTTGATGTTGAGGTCCGGGTTGGCCGCCTTGAAGTCGGCGATGACCTGCTTCCACCACTTGTCGCCATAACCGCCGACGAAATATTGGACCGTGAAGTCGCCGCTCAGCTTCGTCTCGCCGCCTGTGGCCGACGTGTTTTCCGCCGCCGCGTTCGTCGCCGAGTTCGTCGCCGGCTCATTGGCCGCTTCTCCTGTATTGCCGCTGTTGCCGTTGTTGCCGCCGCAGCCGGCGAGCACAGCCAGGGACATCGCGATCGCCATGGCGCCCGCTGCCGTTTTCTTTACCGTAAACGTCATCTTGGCTTAACCCTCCCGAATGAATTCTATTTGGCCGATGCCTCGTTGCTCCGACCGTTGCCGGCGAGCCATCCGCATACTTGTATCGTAAAGGGGATCGTCTGCACGCTCTATGGAATATCTTCCGTAAAATCTTTAGTATTTTATGATTTTTCATTTCATGATTTTGATGATAATCGTCATTTCATGCGAATCTATCGCTGGTTCTCCCGATTTCGGGTTCAAAAAAAGCCGTTCCCATAACCGGGAACGGCTCTTTCTCTCGTCTTCGTTCAGTCCTGCTTCACGGCGATCTTCTGCAGCTCCTCCAGCGCCGACTGCGGCGAGTATCGCCCCTGCAGCACGGCGCTGCCGAGCTTGCGCGCCGCATCCATCACATTGCTCCAGCGCGGCTGCTCGATCGGCACGAAGCGCGCGCCGGCCAGATCGTCCAGGTTGGCGCGCATTTCCGCATCGCCTTCGGACAGCAGCGCTCCGGCCGACCGGGTCGTCGGCAGGAAGCCTTCCTGGCGCACCATGTCCGCATACCGCTCATCCTCGTACAAATATTGGATGAAGGCGGACAGCGCGGCCGGATCGGAATGGGCCGTCTTGAACGACACGAGCACATCCTGCACGCCGAACGTCATCGGCGGCTGGCCGTCCTTGACCGGAATCGGCCCCCTGCCCCAGCGCAGTCCCGGAAACTCCTTGGGCACGACGGAGCTGAAGTAATTGCCCGATATCATCATCGCGAGCCCGCCGCTCCCGAGCACCCGCTGCTTCTCGTCCCGCGTCGTCAGCCACGGATCGGCATCGGTGAGCCCGGCGTCGTACATCGACTTGAGCAGCTCCAGCCCCTCCACGTTGGCGGGCTGGTCGATCGCCCAGCGGCCGTCCTTGATCCAGCCGCCGCCCGCGCCGTAGAAAAAATAGCTCAGGTAAGAATGGATCTCGTTGTCGGTCATGTCGATGCCGAAGCCCTCGCCATGCCCGCCGGCGCGGACGAGCCTGGCGTCCTCGACGAGCTGCGACCAGGTGCGCGGCGGTCCCGCGATGCCGGCTTGATCGAACAGCTCCTCGTTGTAGTATAGGCTGCGCATGGAGGCGACATACGGAATCGCCGCAAGCGTCCCCTCGTATTCGGCGCGGGCGAGCAGCGACGGCTGCAGGTTGTCGAGGAACGGCTCCGGCAAAATGTTCCTGAAGTCGTTCAGCAGCCCGTCGGCGGCGAAATGCGCGTAGAAGTTGGCGTTCAGCAGGTCGGGCGGCTCGCCCTGGGCGAGCATGTTCGTGTAGACGCCGTCGAGGATGTCCCAGTTGACGACCTGCAGCTCGACGCGGATGTCGGGATGAAGCGACTCGAAGCCTTTTACGATGTCCTCGAGCAGCGGCTTCGTCTCCGTGCTGTATTCGGAGGCGACAAACTTGATGAGCGCCTGATGCGGCTCCGGCTCCGTCACCTCCGGCGCGGGGGAGGACGAGGCGCAGCCCGCCATGAGCGCCGCCAGCGCGAGCGCGGCGGCGGTCCGAGCGAGCTGCCGCCGCCGCGCCGCCGTCCGATGCGCCGCAGAGGCAGATGCGCGAGCCTTTGCCGCTTGTCGCGGGCGAGGCGGATCGGCGGCCGGCGCCGAAGCTTCCGATCGGCGGTCATTCATCATGTCAGGCGCCTCCTCCTTTATCAAGCTGAAGTCAATAGACAAACGGGAACAGCAGCTTCTGGTTCTCCGGCTCGTACATGTTGGCCGTCGTGATCGTCGAGGACGGGATGTCCACCCACTGCGGCCGCTTCCTGCCCTCCCGGAGGGCGCTTGCCGTCTCGACGCCGAGATAGCCCATGTTGAACGGGTTCTGGACGATAAGCGCATGCATCCGCCCCCGCTCGAGCAGCTGGATCTCCGGCAGCGAGCTGTCGAAGCCGATCAGCTTGACGCTGTGCGACAGCCCCTGATCCTCCAGGGCGCGGGCGGCTCCGCTCACGCCGACATCGGTCAAGGCGACGATGCCGTTCATGCCGGGATAGGCGACCGTGAGCGACTTGACCGTCCGATACGCCTGCTCCTCGGACTTGCCGACGTCGATCGTACCGAGGCTGAACGCCTCGCCCGGCGGGAGCCTCTCCAGCACGCCCTGGCGGCGCTGGCTCGCCACGACGGAGTCGTCGTCGCTCGTGATGAACGCATAGACAGGCTTCTTGCGCTTGTCGGGGGCGAGCATGTCCGCCGCTACGCGGCCTTCCTCGACATGATCGCTGGAAACGTAGCTGTCGTACGGATGCTGAAGCAGCGGCGTATCGATGACGATCAGTTTGATGCCGGCCTTGCGGCAGGCTGCCAGCTCCTCCGACAGCCGCTCCTCGGAGATCGGCGCGAGCACGATCGCATCCGGCCGGGCAGCGATCGCCTTGCGCAGCAGCTCCTTCTGCTCCTGCGCCGCTTCCGCTCCGGACGGGCCGAGCAGCTCGAGCGCCACGTTCAGCTCCTTCGCCGCAGCGAGCGCGCCGGAGCGCACCGTCTGCCAGTAGGAGCTGTTCACATCCTTCGTCTGCAGGATGACGGCGATGCCGCCGCCGGCAGCGGCAGGCTGCGAGCGCTTCAAGCCGATCCAGACGACGAGCGCGGCGAACAGCAGCAGCAGGAGCGGCAGCCACAGCTTTTTGCTTCCCATCGGAATGACCTCCTTCAGCGGACCTTCGGTATCGTGACGACGACGCAGGTTCCTTCGCCCGGCTCGCTCTCGATCGACACGCCGTAGCCGGCGCCGAACGTCAGCACGATCCGCTCGTTGACGTTGCTGACTCCGATATGGTCGCGGCCGTCGTTGTCGCGCGCGCTCGCGCTCAGGACCGCCCGCACCGTCTCCTCGTCCATCCCCTTGCCGTTGTCCCTCACGGTGAATCGGATGGAATCCCCGTCCAGCTCGCCGGCAATTTTGATGACGCCTCCTTCCGGCATGTTCTTGATGCCGTGGTAGATCGCGTTCTCGACGAACGGCTGGAGCAGGATGCGGGGCGTCTTGTACAGATGCAGCTCCCGCGGGATGTCGATCTCGTAATCCAGCATGTCCCGGTAGCGCATTTTCTGGATCTGCAGGTAGCTGGCGATATGCTCCTGCTCGATGCGGATCGGTACGAGCTCATCGTCCTTGGCGATGCTGGCGCGGAACAGCTTGGCCAGCGCCGAGGTCATCCGCACGACCTCCTCGTTCTTGCGCTGCTCCGCCATCCAGATGATCGAATCGAGCGTGTTGTAGAGGAAATGCGGATTGATCTGGGACTGCAGCAGCCGCAGCTCTGTCCGCCGCTTCGTCTCCTCGGTCTGGATGCGCTCGTCCATGAGCCGCTGCGTCTGCCCGACCATCATGTTGAAGGTCCTCTCCAGCTGGCCGATCTCATTGACCTGCTCCACCTCGGCGCGCACCTCGAAGTTGCCTCGCTCGACCTGGCGCATCGCCGCCTGCAGCCTGCGGATCGGACGCGTGATGCGATGGCTCAGCAGCAGGCTGATCAGCAGCGTGCCCGCCAGAGCGGCCGCCGCCCAGAGCAGGAAGGAGTTGCGCATGGCGTCCGGATCGGCGATCAGCTCGCTGCGGTAGGCGACGCCGACGATTTTCCAGCCGAAGTTGCTGTCCTGCACGGAATACAGCCTCTCGCCGGCGCCGTCGTCGACGAGGAAGCTGCTCCGTCCCGCGGAAAGGATGCGCTCGATCGGCTCCTCGCGCAGCTTGCTGTACAGCAGCTGCTGCTGCGGATGGTAGACGATGTCGCCGGCGCTGTCGACGATGAAGACGTAGCCGCGCGCGCCAAGCTTGACGCTCCGGCAGATCTCGTTGATGACGTTGAGCTTGAGGTCGACGAGCGCGATGCCCTGGCCGGTCATTCCGTTGCTGTTTTTCAGCTCGCGGCTGAGCGAGACGACCCATTCGTAATCGCCGGTCACGACATTCTGCACATGCGGCGCCGAGATGACCGAGCGTCCGCCGGCGCGCGCCGCCTTGACGTACCAGTCCTGCTCGCGCAGCCGCACATAGGGGTTGAGCGTCGTCAGCCTGCGGTCCGACACGTTGCGTCCGTTGTAGCCGAACACCATGATTGAGGCGATGTCCTTGCGCGTATACAGCAGCGACTGGAACAGGTCCGAGATGTTTTTTTCGTAGGCGCGGATCTCCTCGCGGCTGAGAAAGGGGTTGTCCGACAAATAATACTTGACGTCCTTGTTAGTGAAAATAAGCAGCGAGATGTTCTCCATGTTGTCGATGTACGACTGGATGTTCTGGCCGACCTGCTGGATGACCTCGCCCATGTACGCCTGGGAGTTGGTCAGCACCGCCTCCTCCGACAGCTTGTAGCTGTTGAGGCTCGTGATGCCGATCGCCCCTAGGATGAGGATGGAAAAGGCGGCCGAGATCGTGCCGCGGATCGTGCGCAGCGGCCGCAGCCCGCGCTTCAGCCAGTCCGGCGGCTGCAGCCTCGTCATGCCTGCCCCCTCGCCTGCTCGCGGTATTCGCGCGGGGACAGTCCGGCATGCTTCTTGAAGGCGAGGCTGAAGTAGTTCGGATCGGAGTAGCCGACCTGCGCGGCGATCTCGTACAGCTTGAGCGGAGTAGCCTCGAGCAGCTCCTTGGCTTTGGCCATCCGGACTCGCGTCAAGTATTCCACGAACGTCTCGCCGGTTTCCTGCTTGAACATCTGGCTGAAATAGCTCGTGCTCATCAGCGCCTGGCGGCAAATATCCGAGAGGCTGAGGCGCTCGTCGGCGAAGTTGCGCTCGATGTAAAGCAGCGCTTGCCCGATCTGGCTGCGCCCGAGCCGGCTGCGGCTGTCCGCCGCCGCTTTGGCGCCTCGCGTCGCGAGGTCCGTCAGCCACCCGCCGACCTCATCCAGCGTAGAGAGGCGCTGCGCCTCGGCGAACAGCATGCCGGGGCTGTCGCCAAGTTCCTCTACGCCCATCTCCTGCAGCACGCTCAGCATCGTGACGAGCGCCCGCTGGATTTCCAGCTGGCAGGAGACGAGCGGAGCCCTGGACTGCTTGAGCCGTTCGGTGAAATCGCCGAAAAGCTGGCGCAGCTCGCCCGCCGACCCGGTCCGCAGCGCCGCTCCGAGCTTGCCGCTCCAGTCCTCGCCGGCTGCCGGCGGCGCCGCGCGCTCGCCTTCGAGCTCGACGATGCTCAGTACACGGTCGCGGCCATAGTGGAATCGGTAATCGAGCGCGGCGATGGCGCTCCGATATGATTCCGGCAGCTTCGCGAGGCTGTCCGCGGCCCGGCCGAACGCCGCCGACATCGCGTAGCCAAGGTAATGCTCGATCTCGCGGCGGATCGACCAGGCGATGCGCGAGGCTTGCTCGTACAGATCCGCAGGCGGCTGGCCCGACAGCAGCACGGCGATTCTTTCCTCGCGGGTGCGGAAGCAGATCGCCCCTTCGCGGGCGGCGATCTCCTCGGCGATGTTGAAGCCGGCGAAGCGCAGCAGCTCCCGATCCGGCTCGCTGCCGGCGGCCGGCCCGCCGTCGAAGTCGAGCAGCAGCGCGAGCAGCGGCGGCTGCAGCGCCGGCAGGCCGAAATAAGCCAGCCGCTCCTCGGCGTCCTGAGATCCGGCGCCGGTGGCGGCGAGCCGGTCCAAATACCGCTCCCGCAGCAGCGGCAGGCTCTGGCTCAGCTGGCTGCGCAGGCGGTCGACATCCTCCTTGCGGCGCCGCTCCTCGTCGAGCTCCCCGCGCAGCCGGTCGAGCAGCTCCCTGGTCTCGCTCGCGGTGATCGGCTTGAGGATGAAGTCGTACACCTTCATGCGGAGCGCCTGCTGGGCGTAATCGAATTGGTCGTAGCCGGTGAGGATGATGATTTTGACGTTGGGATGGCTGGCCGAGATGGCCGCGCTCAGCTCGAGTCCGTCCATGAACGGCATGTTGATGTCGGTCAGCACCAAGTCGGGACGGAGGAGCTCGACCGCCTCCAGCGCATCCCGGCCGTTGGCGTAATCGCCCGCGAGCTCGAAGCCGTGGCTCGCCCAGTCGATCGTGTTCATCAGGCCTTCGCGGACGATCGGCTCGTCATCCACCAGGATCAGCTTGTACATGGCCGACGCCTCCTGCAGCTGCTGCCGCTTGAATTTTTGATCGAATATGTAACCATACTGATCGTGACGATCATTTTTGTCAATATCGCGAAAAAAGCCGCCCGTTTGGGGCGGCTCGGAAGATGGGGTCGGCCGGCGGACAGGTCGGCTGGAAGGTTCTACTTGAAAATATGCGCGTCCAGTCCGCTCAGCTTCTTTTGCGTGCCGGCGCTGCCGTCGTCCACGTTCGGGAACACCCTCTCGACCATGGCATTGAACTCCGCCAGGTACGGCTGGATTGAGTGGCCTTGCTTCGCATCGTTGTCGTATTCCCGCATCCGGCTGAAGAAGTCCGGGTTGGCGGAGACGAACACCTTGTCGATGCCCGGCATGCTTTTGCGGACGGCGTCTGCGACCTGCGTCTTGAAGCCTTCGTTGAGGCTGCGGGCCATATAGATATTGTTGTTGTCGGCGAGGCCGTTCTCCATATGGCCTCTGCGATTCGTCGCCGAAGCGCCGCCGTAGCCGTTGTAGCCGTTCGACAGCGAGCTGTAGCCGTTGTTTCCGCGCGACTCGCCCATACGCCCGTATTGGTCGATCGTGTTGTCGAACTTCCCGTCCATGCCCCGGCCCAGCCGTTCGTTCATGCGTCCCATGCTGCCGTCCAGCCGCTTCATCCCGCGCTCGAGGCTAAGTCCATCGCCGCTTTTGGCAGACATGCGGCCGCTGTTCGAGCCCATTCGGCCCGTATTGGAGGCGGCGTAGCCCATCTCGGTGCCCGAACGGGTATTGGTGCTGCCGACGATGCTCTCGCCTTTGAGGCCGACTGCGACATAGGCGTTGTCGTTGGTCGTCAGCACGTAGGCGTCGCGCACGCCTTCAAGCTTCTTGACCGTGCCGGCGATCTGCCGATTCGATTTGAGATTATAGTTGCGATGATTGCCGATGATGTTGTTGCCGTTCAGCTGACGCCCGTCGACGCGGTTCATCTCGTTCATGTTGTCGTCGGCGAAGCGCTTGTCGAGCAGGCGGTAGTTGCCGATGTTGTTGTTCCGGATGTTCTTGTTGCCGAGCTCGCCATGATGCGTTCCGCAGCCCGCCAGAGCCGTGCTCAACGCAACGCCGGCTGCAAGCACTTTCCAGGGATGCTTCATTCGAAAACCTCCATGTCATGGGCGTCCGCTCCGCTCGCGGAGACGGCTGTAGTAGTGTCGCCCCGCGGAGGCGGCCGTATCCGGGACAATCGCTGGGAAGGCGGCCAGCCCGAGCGAACTGGTGCACCCACGACCGAGTTGCTCGGAAAACCGAGTAACTCTCCTCCAACTGGTGCACCCACGACCGAATTGCGCGGATAAACCGAGTAACTCCCCTCCAAATGGAGCGGATAACACCGAGCTGCTCGGAAAAACCGAGTAACTGCAGCTGTAGGCCGAAAAAAACGGTTTGCCGCTGTTCTGAAGCTTGTTTCTCAAGCTGTAACCCGAATTTATCGGGTTGCGGCTGCTCGGAAGCTCGTTTCTCGAGCTGTAACCCGAATTTATCGGGTTAGGGATGCTCGTCAGCCCGTTTCTCGAGCTGTAACCCGAATTTATCAGGTTACAGCTGCTTGAAAGGGCGAACCTGTGAGCGGCGGTCTCGAAAGAGGATGGTGGAGGGTAGACGGTGGGAAGGTAGAGGATGGCGGAGCGAAAGGGATGGACCTTCTTGGAGAAGCGGAGCGGTTCCCTTGAAGGCCGGATTCCTTCCGCTAACGGAAAGGGAGATCAGAGGAATCTGGGCTTCAGCGGAATCGGAAAGAGGGTCCGTCCCTGGAGCGGCTCCAGCCACCTCACAGCGGCTCCAGCCCTCCTCCCAACAGCTCGCAAAAAACAGCCCTCCATAAATGGAGGGCTGTCCAAGTGGCCAAGCTACATCCGGCTCGGTTCAAGGATGAATTCAAAGGCATAATCCCGGTCGGAAGGAATGCGGAACTCCGGATGGACAGGCGCGCCCCAACTGTCGTCGCCGCCGACGCCAAGCTGCTTGGCCGCGACCGTCACGTTCGTGTAATGGACCGCAGGCAGCTCCCAGACATGGGCGGCGTTCTCCAGCTCCATCGCGCTGTGCGGGGAGACATTGCATTCCAGCGGCTCGGAAACGGCTGCGACCGCAAAGCCATTCCCTTGGGCATCCAGAACGTCCAGCCGGCGCACGCCGGTGCGGTTGCCCGACTCCTGCGGCACGAGGTAGCGGGACGGCAGCTCCGCCACCGCTCGGCTGAACGTGCCGAGCCGCGCGCCATGGCAGCGGTCGGAATAGTTCTCCTCCGGACCGAGCGCGTACCACTTCGTCTGGCCGTAGTCGGCCGACGTCTTGAACGTCAGCGCCAAAATCGGCAGATCCGCCAGTCCTTGCGCTCCCTTGTACTCCGTCCGCACGCGGATGCTGCCGTCGGCGCGGACCGTGTAGGCGACGGTCAGCCAGGCGCCCGGGGCCGTGCTGAACTCATAGCGGTAGGCGACCGTGACCGTACCGGCCTCCTGCGTCAGCTCCCAGCCCGTGCAGCGGCGGGCGACGCTCGCGGCCAGCCACGCTCCGTGCGTGTAGGCCAGCGCCGTGCCCTTGTCGTTGTCCGTCGTCGCCCGCCAGAACAGCGGCATCGGCGGCGACTCGATCACCTCGCGGCCTCCATAGCGGAGCGAGACGAGGCTATGCGCCTGCTTGGAGAACAGCGCCTGCCAGCCTCTTCCGAAAACGCCGATGTTCACGTCGCCTTCGACGACGTCGATCTCCCCGGCCGGCAGCGGCTCGGCAGCCTCGCGCTCGACGCGCACCACCGACTGGCCGAACGCCACCTCATGGCCGGCTGCGGCCCAGAGCTGATCGTCCCGTAGCCGCAGCGACGCTTCGATGACGTATTCGCCCGGCGCCTCGGCGATGCCTTGCGGCAGGCCGCTCGGCACCTCGGCCTCTTCGCCCGGACCAACCTCGAGCGGAACGATCGCTTCATGGACCAAGGCTCCGTCGCGCAGCAGCCGGCAAGCCAGCTCCAGATGCCCGGTGCCGGCGAACAGCGAGCCGCTGCGCACCGAGATCGAATCGAGCGACGGCGTCAGGCGGTAGTTCTGGTAAAGGAACTTGACCTCCTGCATCTTGGGCGAGACGGTGCCGTCGGCATGCACGATGCCGTTGCCGCAGAAGCTGTAGTCCGTCGGACGGTCGCCGAAGTCGCCGCCGTAGGCGAGATATTCTTTGCCGTAACGATCCTTGCGAATGAGCGCCTGGTCCATGTAGTCCCAGATGAAGCCGCCCTGATAGAGCGGATACTTGTCCTCCAGCTCCGTATACTTGTGCATGCCGCCGACGGAGTTGCCCATCGCGTGCATGTACTCGCAGCTGATGTACGGCTTTTGCGGATCGTCGTTCAGATAGGCTTCGATGTCGGCCGGCTTGGCGTACATGCGGCTCTCCATGTCGCTCGTATCGTTGAACGCGCGGTTGTGGAACACGCCCTCGTAATGGACGAGGCGGCTCGGATCGCGCTCGCGGAAATAGTTCGAGACGTTCAGGATGACTTCGCCCGCGTACGACTCGTTGCCGCAGGACCAGATGACGATGGACGGGTGGTTCTTGTCCCGCTCCAGCATGCTGGCCGCCCGGTCGAGGACGATGTCCTGCCACTCCGGCAGGTCGCCCGGCACGTTCCAGGACGGCTCGACCGCGCCCATCTTCTGCCAGGAGCCGTGCGACTCCAGGTTCATCTCGTCGATGACGTAGATGCCGTATTCGTCGCAGAGCTCGTACCAGAGCGTCTGGTTCGGATAATGGGACGTGCGCACGGCGTTCAGGTTGTTCTGCTTGAGGATGCGGATGTCGCGCAGCATGTCTTCCTTGCCGATCGCCCGCCCGCTCCGGCTGTTGAACTCGTGGCGGTTGACGCCCTTGAAGACGATGCGCTTGCCGTTCACGAGCATCAGCTTGTCCTTCAGCTCGAAGCGGCGGAAGCCGGCCTTCTGCACGATCGCCTCGACCAGCTCGCCGCCGGGACGATGGATCGTGACGAGCAGCGAGTACAGCCGCGGCAGCTCGGCGCTCCACGGCTGCACCTCGCCCGCTTCAAGCACGGCGGCGATGCGGCCTGCTGCGTCCAGCGCGACCTGTCCGCTCTCGGCGACGACGGCTCCATGCGGGTCACGCAGCCGCAGCAGCGCGTAACTCCCGGCAGGGGCGGCGTCGGCCAGCCGGATCGAGGCATGCAGCGTGCCGAGGCGGTACGTATCGTCCAGATCGGCGCGCACCTCGAGGTCGACCGCATGGATGTCCGGCGTCGTATAAAGGTAGACGTCGCGGAAGATGCCCGAGAACCGCCAGAAATCCTGGTCCTCCAGCCAGCTGCCCGTGCTCCGCTGGTATACCGCTACCGCGAGGCGGTTCGCTCCGCCGCGGATATGCGGCGTCAGGTCGAATTCCGACGGCGTGAAGCTGTCCTCGGCATAACCGACGAACTCGCCGTTCAGCCAGACGTAGAAGGCCGACTCGACTCCCTGGAAGGAAATGAACGTCGGGCGGCCGTCCCAATCGGCCGGCAGCTCGAACTCCTTGACATAGCTCCCGACGGGATTGTGCTCCGGCAGCTGCGGAGGGCGGATCGCCTCCAGGCCGTCCCACGGATACATCGTGTTTACGTATTGCGGCTGACCCCAGCCTTGAAGCTGGATATGGCCCGGCACCTGGATGTCTCCCCAGCCGGCCGTGCTGAAGCCCTCGGCGTGGAAATCCGCCGGACGAGAAGCCGGATTGGCCGCGTAATGGAAGCTCCAGCTTCCATTCAGGCTATGGCGCATCTTCATCGGCGCCCCTGCCTCCGCCTCCTCCACCGTGGCGTAATAGCGGTGGTCCGAATGGGCATCCAGCCGATTCACCTTGAATACGGCCGGATCGGCCAGCCAATCCAGCGATGCTTGACGATCAGACATGTAGCGGATTCTCCTCTTCGGTTTACTTGACGGAACCGACCATTCCGGCGACGAAATGCTTTTGCATCAAGAAAAACACCAGCGCGGTCGGCAAGGTGGAAACGACGATCGCCGTCATGATGATGCCGTAATCCGGCGAATAGCTGGAGCCCAGATTCGAGATCAGCAGCGGAATCGTGCGCTTGTCAGGCGTCTGCAGCACGACGAGCGGCCACAAATAGTTGTTCCAGCTCGACATGAACGTGATGATGGCGCCTGCGGCGTAGCTTGTTTTCATCGTAGGCACATAGATCCGAAAAAACAAGCCCCATTCGCTCAGTCCGTCCATCCGCCCCGCCTCGAGCATGTCCTTCGGGAACATCTTGGAGCTCTGGCGGAAATAAAAGATCAGAAAGGCGGTCGTGAACGTCGGCAAAATGACCGAGGCGATCGTATTGATGCCGATGGCGGGCGCGAAGCCGGAGATGCCCGCGAACATCTGGAACAGCGGCACCATGATCGCGGCGAACGGGATCATCATCGAGACCAGCAGGATGTTGAAGACGATGTCCTTCGCCTTGCTGCGGTAGATCTCGAAGCCGTATCCGGCGAGCGAGGCGATGAGCAGCGCCAGCAGCGTCGTCGTGACGGAAATCTTGGCGGAATTCCACAACGCCTGCCCGAGCTCGACCTGCTCCGTCAGGTTGCGGAAGTTGTTCAGCAGGTTCGAGCCGGGCAGCAGCCGGCCGCTGGAGACGTCGATCGACTTGTTCGTCGCGCTGGAGAGGATCCAGAGGAACGGGAAGATCGAGACGCCGGCCGCGAGAGTCAGGAACAAATAAATCGGCGTTCGTTTGAGCGATTTCATCGTTTATCACCTGCCGCTTTGAACTGGAGGATGGACAGCAGCACGATCAGAATGACGATCGTGTAGGAGACGGTAGCCGCATAGCCGAAGTCCGGGGTGTACTTAAAGCTCAGGTTGTAGATGTACTGGGAGATCGTCATCGTGGCGTTGCCCGGTCCGCCCTTGGTGATGTTCATGATCTCGTCGAACAGCTGCAGCGTGCCGATCGTCGACGTGATCGAGGTGAACAGGATGATCGGCTTCAGCATCGGCGTCGTGATGGAGAAGAACTGCCGCACCGGAGAAGCGCCGTCGATGCGCGCCGCCTCGTAGATGGAGGCGTCGATGTTCTGCAGCGCGGACAGGTAGAAGATCATGTTGTAGCCGGTCCAGCGCCAGGTGATGGCGATGATGATCGTAATTTTGGCCAGCACGGGATCGGTGATCCACTGCAGCGGCGCGTCGATCAGATGCAGCTTCAGCAGCGCCTGGTTGACGAGCCCTTCCGCGCCGAACAGGTACTTGAACACGACCGAGTAGGCGACGAGCGAGGTGATCGCGGGCAGGAAGATCGCCGTGCGGAAAAAGCCCTTGAAGCGCAGCTTGCTGTCGTTCAGCAGCACGGAGATGAACATCGCCAGCAGGATCATGACCGGAACCTGCACGATCAGGTATAGAAATGTATTTTTAAGCGCCGTCCAAAACACCGGATCGCTCGTCAGCCGCTTGTAGTTGTCGAGCCCGGTCCAGTCGATCCTGGCCCCGGTGCCGGACTTGAACGACAGCAGCAGCGCCTGGAGCATCGGGTAGAAATAAAAGAGGAGGATCATCAGCACCGCGACGGAGATGAACATCCATCCCGTCCAGCGGGGCTGAAGACGATTGCGGACGATGGCCGTTTGTTTCATCCTTAGGGCTCCTTTCTCGGGAAAAATGGACCGTGACGAAGCAAGCCGTCCTCGCGGACGGCCTGCTGACGGACGGATTCGGTTAGCCCAGCTGGGACTCCGCCTGGGACTGCGCGTCGCTCAGCACCTTGTCGAGGTCCGCGCCGCCCAGATAGCTCTGCATCGCGCTTACGAGGATGTCCTCGATCGCATACGTATGCATGCCGTAGTTGACTTGCGGAATCTTCTGCGTCCAGGCCGCGAAGTCGCTGACGATCTTCTGGCCGCCGAAATACGCATCTTCCTGGTTGTAGGCGTCGCCTTCGGTAGCCGCCTTCAGCGTGCCGATGACGCCGATATCCGTCACGAGCTTCTGATACAGCTCCGCGTCGGAGCCGAGCGTCTTGGCGAGGAACTCGGCCGCCTGCTCCTTGCCGTCGACGTTGAGCACGTACCAGGAGCTGCCGCCCAGATTGGAGGCGTTGACCGAGGAAGCGGTATTTTTCAGCTTCGGCATCGGAACGACGGCCCATTGTCCGGACTGGGAAGCCTCGGCCTTGACCGACGGCGTGATCCAGTTGCCGGTCGGCACGGTCGCCACGTCGCCGGTGTTGAATCCGGCCAGGAACTGGCTCCAGTCGGAAATCATCTTGACGGTGTCGGACTCCATCAGCTTCTTGTAGGTCGCGAACGCGTCCTTCAGCGCCGCGTTGTCCTTCAGGTCCGGCGTCGTGCCGTCCTCAGCCGTGTACCAGGCTCCCGCCGACTGGATCATCATGCGGATGAGCCCGAGGTCGTTCGGATCCTGCGTCAGCATCGCCTTGCCGGTCTTTTCCTTCACGGCCTTGCCGATCTCGATGAACTGGTCCCAATCGATGTTCTGCAGGTCATCGACCGAATAGCCGGCTTGCTCCATCAGATCCTTGCGGACATAGAGCCCGGTCACCCCGGGGTCGAACGGCACGCCGTACTGCACGCCGTCCAGGCTCGTCGAGGAGAGCTTGTAGTCGGCGAAATCACCCGGCTTGATCAGGTCGGACATCTTGTAGAACGAGTCGGGATAAGCCTGCAGGAAGCTTTGCGCCCGGTAGTCCTCGATCAGCACGACGTTCGGCAGGCCGCTCGTCGTGCCGGAGTTGAGGCCCGTATTCAGCTTCTGGATGATGTCGGCCTGGGCGTACTCGATGATGTCGACGTTCACGTCCGGATTTTCGGCCGCATAGGCTTCCTTCGCCAGCTTCATCGCCGCGATGTTGAAGTTCGGATCCCATGCCCATACCGTGACTTTGCCGCCGCCCGAGCTTTGGCCCTCCTGACCGTCGTTGTTGCCGCTGGAGCAAGCCGTGAGCGCCATGACGCCGGCGAGCGCAGCGAATGCCATCTGTTTCTTCATCGTAAAAGGTCCCCCTTCGCATGCTTTCGGAAAGCGCTTGCCTTCACCAAAAATGGTATCAAACGCGGGCGTTCCTCCGGTAGGAATATCTTTGCCCCGTTTGGTCCTTTCAATGCCAATCTTTCGGGGAAGGGGGAGGAGGCGTTGTCTTTTTTAAAGCTTTTTGGATTATGTTTAGCTTTCGCGGCCGGTCAGCCTTCGGATTTTTCCGCGAACGGCAGCCGGAC
The DNA here is from genome assembly GCF_037965485.1 of Paenibacillus sp. FSL W8-1187. Classification (NCBI taxonomy): domain Bacteria; kingdom Bacillati; phylum Bacillota; class Bacilli; order Caryophanales; family Paenibacillaceae; genus Paenibacillus; species Paenibacillus sp. FSL W8-1187. The sequence goes on along the minus strand of NZ_CP150181.1, from coordinate 2,015,332 downwards.
CTGCACCCTCGTGCCCTCGCCCGGCTTGCTGCGGATCGTCACGCCGTAGTCCTTGCCGTAGAGCAGCAGGATGCGGGCATGGACGTTGCGGATGCCGATGCCGCTGAACAGCTGGCGGTTGCTCTGCGAGTCGGGCAGGCTGTCCTGGCCGTCCTGCAGGTCCATGCCGTCGCCGTTGTCGACGATCTCGCACAGCAGCGATTCGCCTTCGCGGGCGACGATGACGTAGATGTAGCCGCTCTCCCTTTCCTTGAACGCATGGAAAAACGCGTTCTCCATGAACGGCTGCAGGATCAGCTTCGGCACCTCGGCCTGGAGGCAGTCCGGCGAGATGAAGTAGTCGACCGCGATGCCGCTGCCGTAGCGGATTCCGTTGATGAAGGCGTAATCCTTCAGGTTCTGCACCTCCTGCTCCACCGGGATCGTCTCCTCCACGTTGCCGATGGAGTTCTGCAGCAGCGAGATGAGCGCATGGATCGTCTCGGTCGCCTTCTGCTTGTCCTCGCGCTGGACGAGGAAGTTGACGGAGGCGAGCGTGTTGTACAGGAAATGCGGATTGATCTGCCGCTGCAGGGCGGCCAGCTCGGCATTGCGCTGCTCGCGCTGGGTCTGCACGAGCTGCATGATGTAGGCGTTCAGCTCGTCGAGCATGTAGTTGAACGCCGTCCCGAGCTGGCGCGTCTCGTAGCTGCCGCTGACGGGCATGTAGTTGTGGAAGTTGCGCTTGGTCACGCTCGACATCTGCCGCACGAGCAGCCGCAGCGAGCGGGTGAGCCGGCGCGAGATGAGCAGCAGGATGAGCAGCGCCGCCGACACGATGGCCGCTCCGATGAGCACGATCTGCGTCACCGGCAGCATGTCGCGGACGAGCTTTTTGTCGACGAGGTTGACGATGTAGAAATCGTATTCGGGCAGATGCTGCGACACCATCAGCTGGCTGCCCTCTCCGCTCCCGATCGAGATCGAGTCCAGCCCCTCCGCGCGGATCCTCTCCGCTCCGGCGAGCAGGGCCGCGTCGCGGCTGCCGATGCGGCCGGTCAGGTTGCTCGACACGATCATGCCGTCGCGGTCGAGCACGAGCACGTCGTTGCCGGTGCTGGTGAACGTGCTGTAGAAGCGGCTGAAGTCGCGCTCCGGCAGCATGAAAAGCATCGTCCCGTACGGCAGTCCGGTCGTCCGCGAGATGAGCTTGCGGGAGGCGGTCAGGATCGGCTCGCCCGCCGTCCCGTCCTGCTCCAGCAGCAGCCGGTACGTCAACCGGCTGGCGTTTTGCGGCTGCTCGGCCGCCAGCTCCTGGCGCTTCAGCGCGGCGGCCGACTTCGTCCAGTAGGAGCGGTCGCTGAAGTAGCTCCGCTCGCCGTCGCCGAGGATGATCGTGCCGACCTCGTTCTGGTCGAGGCCGGCGGCGATCCGCGTCATCTGCGCTACCATGGCGTAGTAGGCCTTGTTCTCGCTCAGCGAATTCCCTTCCTCCTCCGTCAGGAAGCTGCGGATCGTGCTGTTTTGCATCGCCTCGTTCGAAGCGGTCAGGATCGAATAATGGAACGACTCGAAATTGCGCTTGATCTGGCTGACGACCTTGGCGTTGGTCAGGCTGAACGTGTCGAGGAACAGCTGCTGCGACACATGCACCGTCACCCAGGAGGTCATGCCTCCGACGGCGATCGTGCTGATGACCATGATGATGAACATCTTGCCGAAAAGGCCGAGCCGCGACAGGCGGCCGCCCGCTTCCTTCATCGGAGGTCCTTCCCTTCCTGCGCCGATCGGCGGTACTGGCTCGGAGACTGGTCCATGTATTTTCGGAACACCTTGGTGAAGTAGCTGTTATCGGCGTAGCCGACGCGGGTGGCGATGTCCGCGATCGCGTCGTCGGTGTCCGCCAGCAGCCGGCATGCCTGCTCGATGCGCACGCGGTTGACGTACTCGCTGAAGCCCTCCTTGTTGCGGCTGGCGAAGTAGTTGGACAGATACGACGGGTTGAAATGGAAATGCTGGGCGACGTCCGCCAGATGGAGCGGCTCGGCATAATGCTCGTGGATGTAGGCGAGCAGCTTCTGCATCGCCTGGCTGCCTCCGGGACGCTGGCGCGCGGCGACGCAGCCCTCGGCCTCGTCCAGGAAGCGCAGCAGCGTCCGCTCCGCTTCCTGCACGGATCGGGCTTCATGGATCTCGCGGAAATACTCGTACTTGCGCTCGTCGAGAGACGCGGCCGGATACTGATGGCGGAGCAGCGCCACGATCACATGGAACAGATGATGGCCGAGGAACGACTTGAGCTCCTGGACGCGCATGCCCTCGCAGCCTTCCATCGACGAGGCGAACTGCCGCAGCCGGGCGAACGCCGCCTCGAACTGCTGGCCGCCGAGCTCCGCCTCGAAGGCGGCGGCGTCGAAGGCCGAGCCGCCGCTCGCGGCGGCAGCTTGCGCCGGCGGCGCGAAGAAGCGCCGCTCCGGCCGGAAGAAGCGGCGCTCCATCAGCGCCGGCAGCTGCTCGATCGCCGCGTGCAGCCCGCCGAGCGAGCCGAACGCCGGGCCGAGCGCGCCGAGGACGGGCCAGCTTCCTTCGGCCGCCGACGCTTCGAGCCGCTCCAGCCAAGCCTCCAGCAGGGGCAGGTCCGCCGCGTCGAAATTGATCAGCGCCCGCACGAGGTCCCGCCCCTCCGCCAGCTCCGCCGCAGGCGCGAACCGGCCCGCTGCGGGCAGCTCGGCGAGATGGGCTTCGAGCCGCTCCTTCCACGCGGCCGTGCCGGCGGCGGGACTGTCGCCATCGAGCCTGGCGCCGAACACCGCATAGGAGCGATGGGGCAGCTGCTCCTGCAGCAGCCTCGCTCCGTCCATGCTGTCGCCGAGCGGAAAGCCGGCGGCCGCCTTGTCGAGCAAGGCGCGCAGCGACTGCTGCTTGGCTCCGCCGAGCCGGATGCCGCTCAGCTCGGGGATGCCGGCGGCCATTTTTTTCAGCGTCGCGAGCAGCTTGCCGGCATCGAGCTTCGGCTTGAGGATATAATCCTCGACGCCGCTCTGGAACGTGGAGCGCACGTAGTCGAACTCGCTGAAGCTGCTGAGCACGATCATGCGGATTTCCGGATGGCGGATGCGCACTTCCCGCGCGAGCTCCTCTCCGTCCATGACGGGCATGACGATATCGGTGATCAGGATATGCGGGGAGAGCCGTTCGATCAGCTCCAGCGCCTCCTTGCCGTTGGCGGCCTCGCCGACGATGCGGAAGCCCTCGCTCTCCCAGTCGAGCAGATGCTTGATGCCCTGGCGGGCCAGCAGCTCGTCATCCACGATCAATACGTTGCAGGTCAGTTCGCTCAAGCCGACGCCCCCTTTCTACGATGCTTGCGTTTTTTTATTCGTCTATTCTAACGGACAAGCATGCTGACGTAAAACGAGGCTGGGCCGAGGCCTTCGAAGGAAGCGGACGATGCCGAGGCGGGCTTGCAAAAACGCCCCTGCTCTGGCCGCCGGAACGCAAAGAGGGCGCAGCCGATGCGGCTGCGCCCTCTGGTTACCCTGATTTTCGGTTCCGGCCGGCGGCAATCCGCCTCACACCCGGCTGAGCCGGATCCAGACGGCCATCTCGCCCGGCTCCCGGTTGCCCCACAGGAAGTACGGGACCGCCCTCAGCTCGGCCGCCACCGGCTCCGGCGACTGGCCGAGCGGACGATACGGCTGGTCCGGATCCCATCCCGCCAGGTCCGCGCGGCGGCCGGCCGCCTCGAGGGAGACCGCGCCGCCCGGCAGCGCGGCGTCGAAGGTCGGGATCAGCTCGGTGTCGGGATCGATCGAGAGGGACGCGATCGGAGCGCCGTTGTCGACCTCCTCCAGGCAATAGACGAGCGGCCCGCGCTCGATCGCCGCCTTGCCCGCGTCGGCGCGGATCTCCGGATTGGCGGCGATCAGCCGCGCCTCCAGCCTCGGCTCCCATTCCACCACATCTCCGGCCGCCCAGACGCGGGTCAAGACCGCATAGCCGTCGACGGTCCGATACGCCGATTCGGCGCCGTTGATTTTCAGCAGCGCCTGCCCGCCGCACCAGGACGGGACGCGCAGCGCCAGCGAGACCGCCGTCTCCGGCGCTTCGGTCCACTCGAACCTCGTGCCGCCCTGCCAGGGCAGGAGCGACGTCTGGACGAACGCGGCCGTGCCGCTTTTCAGCTCGAACCGCGCCTCGCTGCCGATGAACAGATGCGCGTAGACAACGTCGTCCTCGGCGGACGCCGTGTACACATAATCATGCAGCGAGCAGAGCAGGCGGGCGACATTGGGCGGGCAGCAGGAGCAGCCGAACCATTTTTGGCGGACGGCCTTCACATGCCTGCGGTCGGGGCTGCCCTCGGACGCCTTGGGCCATACCTCCAGCGGATTGACGTAGAAATAATGCTTGCCGTCCTGGGACATGCTGCCGATCACGTTGTTGTACAGCGCGCGCTCCAGCACGTCGGCGTACTCGCTCTTCGGCTCCAGCTGCAGCATGCGGCGGGCAAAGAAGATGAGCCCGATCGACGCGCATGTCTCGGCGTAGACGGTGTCGTTCGGCAGATCGTAGTCGAACGAAAAGGCTTCGCCATGATGCGTCGAGCCGATGCCGCCGGTGATGTACATCTGCTTGCCGGTCATGTTGGCCCACAGGCGGCGGCAGGATTCGAGCAGCTCGGCGTCTCCGGTCAGCCCGGCCAGATCGGCCATCGCCGTGTACATGTACACCGCGCGCACGGCATGGCCGACCGCGACGTCCTGCTCGCGGACCGGCTTGTGCGCCTGGTTGTAGGCCATCTGGCGCACGCTCGGAATCGGCTGCTGCCTGCCCGTCCAGTGGCTGACGCCATCCCTGCGCCCGCATTCCTCCACGAGGAAGTTCGGCTCCGCTCCGCGCTCGTCGATGAAGAACTTGGCGAGGTCGAGGTAGCGCCGCTCGCCCGTCGCGCCGTACAGCTTGACGAGCGCCAGCTCGATCTCCTGATGCCCGTCGTAGCCGCGCAGCTGGCCCTCCTCCCGGCCGAACACCGAGTCGATATGGTCGGCGAAGCGGGAGACGACGTCGAGCAGCCGGCGCTTGCCGGTGCTCTCGTAATAAGCGACGGCCGCTTCGATCATATGGCCGGCGCAATAGAGCTCATGCGCCTCGTACAGGTTCGTCCATCGCTTGCCCGACTCCTTGATCGTGAAATACGTGTTCAGGTAGCCGTCCTCCTGCTGGGCCGCCGCGACCAGCTCGATCGCCTCGTCCGCGATCCGCTCCAGCTCGGGGTCCGGATGCGTGCCGAGCGCGTAGCCTACCGCCTCCAGCCATTTGGCGAGGTCGCTGTCCTGGAACACCATGCCGCCGAACTCCCCTTGCTCCTGGCCGGCCGCGATGCGGAAATTCCGGATCGCATAGCTCGGCTCGGCATCGGCGATGCGGTCGTTAAGCGCTTCCCATTGATACGGAATGACGGTGTCCCGGACTAGCGCCGCATAGGCATCCCAAAATCCGTCCTTGATGCGCACGCGCTCTTTCGTTCCGGCGGCCGCTGCTTGCTTCATGCCATATCCCTCCAGGCGATTGATAGGATTCATTGCTTTTCCACCCTATTCTAGCCTTGGACAACAATTGGAACTAGGTGCAACCGAACACAAAAATGACAATATCCGACCCCGAACATACGGTCGCCTGTGGAGCGGAACGGCCGGAGCGGCGGGCCCGGCCAGAAGGCGGCGGGCGCTCACAGCTTGTAGAATTCCCTTGCGTTGCCTCCGAACAGCCGCGCCCTCTCCTCCGCTCCCCAATGCGCCGGGAGAGAGCTTTCCAGAACGTCCACGACCTGATCGTAGCTCGCCGCGAGCAGGCATACCGGCCAATCCGATCCGAACAGGACCCGTTCGGGACCGAATACGCTCAGCACATGCTCGACATAGCCGCGGAAATGCTCCGGGGTCCACGCCTGATGATCGGCCTCCGTCACCATGCCGGACAGCTTGCAATAAATCGCGGGATGCTCCGCCGCACGCGCAAGCTGCGCGGCCCATGGCTCGAACGCCTGCTCCGCGATGCGCGGCTTGCCGATATGGTCGACAACCCCCCGAAGGCCGGGGACGGCGTCGAGGAGCGCATTGAGGGCGTCCAGCTGAGTCGATTTTACGAGCAGGTCGACGGGCACGTCCTCCCGCGCGAGCTCCCGCAGCGCTTGCACGAACGAAGGCTCGAGCACGCGCGCCGCGTCCGGCATCTCCTGGATCATGATCCGGAAGCCGACGAATTTCGGATGGCTGCGATAAGCCTCGTACCGTGCCCGATGCGAGGGATCGAACAGGTCCAGCCACCCGACGACGCCCAGGATGGACTCCGAGCGGTCGGCGAGGGAGAGCAGGTACTCCGTTTCCTCCGCCGTCGGAGCCGCCTGCACGACGATCGTCCCGTCCAATCCGTGCCGCTGCAGGCAGGGCTCCAGATCCTCCGGCAAATAATCCCGGTACAGCACCGGCAAGTCAGGCGTGATCCAGCCGTAATCCGTGCGGGACATCGTCCAATAATGCTGATGAGCATCGATGCGCATAAGAGTCCACTCCTTCTTCAACTTGTCTCTTCTGATTGTAACCGGATTCAATGAAAGCGGAATAACAGCGGCCCGCAAGTTTATTCCCGATTTTGATATGCGGCGGCGGCCGCAACTTGGGCGGCTCGCGCTCGTCATCTGTCCCTATCGCTTGCGCCGCGAGGCTCATAGGATAGAGGTGACAGCTTATCCAAAGAGGTGATGCCCGCTATGCTGCCGTTGGTCACGGTCGTCATACCGTTTTACAACTGCCCGTACATTCCGCAAGCGATCCAGAGCGTGCTCGACCAGTCCTATCCCTCGATCGAGCTCATCGTCGTCGACGACGGCTCGACCACGAACCAGCATCTGCTCGATCCGTACCGCCATCGCATCGTCTACTTGAGCAAGGCGAACGGCGGGACAGCCAGCGCGCTCAACTACGGGATGCAATGCGCGAGCGGACGATACGTCGCCTGGCTCAGCTCCGACGACCTGTTCACCCGCGACAAAGTGCTGAACCAGGTGTCCTACATGCTGGAGAAGAACGCCCAGTTCAGCTTCACGGACTTCCACACGATCAACGAGACCGGACAGATCACGCAGATGTGGAGCATGGTGAAATTCCCGACGGAAAAAGCGTTCATCGCCTCCATGCTCGACTTCTGTCCGGTCAACGGCTGCACGGTCATGATGCTGCGGGACCTCATCCAGAATGTCGGATGGTTCAATCCCGGCCTGCCTTACGCGCATGACTACGACCTGTGGGCGCGGATCGCGCTGAACGACGTCGGCATGCATTACTTGAACGAGCCGCTCACGCTGTACCGCCGCCATGCCGGCATGGGCACCGTCCAGCATTTGTCGCGCATCATGCCTGAGTTCGAGTCGCTCAAAGCCTACTACGCGCCGATGCTCCGCACGAAGCTCGCCCGCATGCCGGGCTGACCTGCGGCATTCGGGAGATTGCCGCAGGACGCAGATTCAAGCTGAAAAGGGACCCGCCAGCTGCGGGTCCCTTTTCGGCTTGCGCCCGCGAGCCGGGCTTCGCCGGGACGGACAACCCGGCCGCTCAGCGGATCGTGCGCTTGAGCGCGTGCAGGTCGTCCTCGACCTGCAGCATCCGCTGCCCCAGCAGCTTCAGCGCGTCCTCGACCCCTTTGTTGTACAGATGCGGAGCCAGCGCGGCGATCATATGGTCGAGCAGCGCTTCCGCGCCGATGGTTCCGAGCGGGAGGTCGAGCTCCCGGTCCGCGAAGTCTCGCAGCTGCTCCGCCAGCTCCTTTTTCTGCTCCAGCGGCAGCTTGATCGGCATCATGTCGGTTCCTCCTTTTTCCTTCGACAGGCTCCATTATAAAGCTTTGCCGCGCCAAGCAAAACGGGACCAAGCGGACGACGCTCCGCTTGGTCCCGAATGCTCGCTCTGACGCCGAAAGGCGGCCACCGCCGAGAGCTAGATCAGCTCCGCCAGCCGCAGCAGGCGGACCAGCACCGCAGCCGCCTCCGCGCGGGTGACGGCGCGGGCCGGCTCGAAGCGGCCGCCGAGGCCGGCCATCAGGCCGAGGCGGGACGCCTCGGCGACCGGCTCCGCCGCCCAGCGCGCGATCGCGTCCGCGTCGGCATAAGCCGGCGCGGCGGCGCTCGCCGCCGTCGAGCCTGGCGCCCCCGGCGCTCCGGCGGACGCTCCGGCCGCATCGGCCGAGGAGCGCAGCAGCTCTGCCGCCCGCGTCGCGAGCGCGGCGAGCTCCTGGCGGCGGACCGGCGCGTTCGGACGGAAGCGTCCGTCCGCGTCGCCCTGCGCGAGGCCTGCGGCCAGCGCCGCGCGCACCGCCGCGGCATGCCAGGCGCCGGCCGCTGCGTCGCGCGGCGCGTTCGCGCTGTCGCCGGGCGGCAGCTGCAGCGCGCGGACGAGCAGCGCGGTCAGCTCCGCGCGCGTGATGGCGCGCGCCGGCTCATAGCGGCCGCCGGCGCCTTGCGCCAGGCCGAGCCCGGCCAGGCGGCCGATGTCGGCCGCCGCCCAGTGGCCGGCCGTGTCGGCGAACGCCGGCGCCGTGCGCACGGCGGCGACAAACGCGCCTCCGCCTGCCGGAGCCGCCGACGCCTTGCCGTCTGCGAAGCTCGCCGGCAGCGCGGCTGCCGAGCCGTCCGGCGCGGCCAGCCTCAGCAGGGCGGTCGCGCCGGCTGCGGCGCCGAGGCTCAGCCGCGGCCGCTCGGCCGGGCGGAACGCCAGCGGCTGCGAGCCGCCCGCCCAGACGGCGGCGAGGCTCAGCTCCGCCGCCGTGCCGGCCGGACGGAACCCGGCCGCGAGCGCCGCGCGGCGCAGCGCTGCCGCCGCGGCTTCATCCGCGTCGCCGAGCCGCAGCTCCAGCTCCAGCTCCGGCGTCGCGCCCGTCGCTGCCGTCGTCCGCAGCGCGCGCAGCAGCGCCGCCGGCTGCAGGCGCAGCTCGGCGCCTCCGTCCTGCACGAGCAGCTCCGGCTGCGGCTTGGCCGCGGCCGCGCGGGCGAGCGCGTCCAGGCTCAGCCGCAGGCTGCCGTCCGCTCCGAGCGGCAGTCGCGCCTGCGCCTTGCCTTCCGCGATGGCGGCCAGCAGCGCCATTTCCGCCGCATTCGCCGCTGCCGGCGTCGGCGTCGCGCTCGGGGTCGGCGTCGCGGACGGCCCGGCTCCCGTGCCCGGCGTCGCGCTCGGCGCAGGAGTCGGCGTCGCTGCCGCATCCGCCTCCTGCACCGTCAGCGTATACTTCCGCTCATCGTTGCCGAGACGGACCGTCACCGTCGCCTGGCCGGCGGCCAGCGCGGTCAGGCGGCCGTCCGCATACGATGCGGCCGCGGCCGGCCAGAAGGCGACGGACGCCTCGGCCGTCCGATCCGCTCCGGCCGCATCCCGCACGGCCACTGCCGCCGATGCGCCGGCCTTCAGGACGAACCGCGCTCCCTGTCCGTCCGCCAGCTTGACCGAGAACGGCTTCGGCCGCGAGGCCAAGCCTTCGTTCCATTCCTCCAGCGACAGCCGGCCTGCCGGACCGGCCGCGGCATCGCTCATCCGCTCGCCGCGCACGATCAGGTTGTCGATCACCAGGCTGCCGGTCGGATAGCCCTGCTCGTTGTCCGTCTTCGTCTTGGCCGCCTCCAGCCCGTTCGTGCCCAAGCCGTCGAGCACGTTGTCCTGCAGCAGCACGGAGCCCAGCTCATGCGAGCCATGGACCGTGATGCCCGCATACGCGCTGTCCCGCGCCACGTTGTCCCGCACGACGACGCTGCCCGCGCCGCCGGCGAGGTCGGACTCGCCGGCGAACAGCCAGATCGCCCCGAGCGGAATGCCGTAGCCGCTGTCGAAGCTGCCGGCGCGCACGAGCGTGTTGCGCTCGACGACCGTCTCGCCGCCGAACGGCTCCGCGGCGAAGCGCGTCGATACGGCGATGCCCGCTCCGTTCACGACCGTATCCTGAAGCAGATTGTCCTGGATGCGGTTGCCGTGGCCGCCGAACACGGCGATGTTGTCCGCCAGCCACGGCAGCGACACCGTGTTGAAGCGCGCCGTATTGTTCACGCTCGGCGTGCGCTCCGCTCCGTTCTGATCGGCCAGCTTCGGATCGGTGAACGACCACATCGCGATGCCGTCGTCGCCCGGATAGCGGATCTCGCTCTGCTCCATCAAGCTGTCCGAGGTGCCGACCGCGAAGTTGATGCCGTCCGCCAGCAGGTTGCGCAGCCGCAGCCCGGCCATGTAGAGCCCCTTCGTGCGGGCCTTCTCGCCGATCGGCTGCGTCAGCCAGAGCCCCGCCTTGGCATGCTCGACCCAGACGTTCTGGATGACCGAGCCGGGACCGAACGCGCCGTGGAACGCATTGTCGAACGCCTCGTCGTCGCGCTCCGCCACGCCCCCGTCGATGAACAGGTCGTAGACGCCGACCTTGCCGCCGTGGCCGTAGAAGCGCGCCCCGTTCAGCTCCGTATGCCAGACGCCCGCGCCGCGGATGACCGCGTCCCCGAGATCCAGCAGCTTGTCCGTAAAGTCAAAGCTTCCCGCCGGGAACCAGACGCCGGCCGCCGCGCCGCCTGCGGCCGCCTCCAGCGCGGCCGTCAAGGCGGCAGTGTCGTCCTGCCCGTCGCCGGCAACCGCGCCGTAGTCCGTCACGGATACGAAGCCGTCCGGCTTGGCGTAAGCCGCGTCCGCCCGCTCCAGATCGACCCGGTCGAGCGCGTACGTCGCCGCGTCGTCCCCGGCGTCCTTTCGCAGCGTGATCAGCGCGCCGGCCGGCACGTCGCCGATGACGGCGCGCACCTCGTCGTAGAAGCGGTGGCCGCTGCCCTGGGCAGGATCGTTCGACCACGGATAGCTGCCGTACACCCACGAATTGCGGTTCGTCAGCGTCAGCCTCTGGCGGAACTGCCTGTCCACATAAAGCGAAAGCGTATGCTGGCGCTCCGAGCCGTCGAGCGTATCGGGGATGGAATAGCGCAGCACGAGCGCGTCCGCCGCCTCGGCGCTCGCGAACTCGACCTGGTCGCCCTGCTCGCGGAGCAGGACGGCCTCCCGGCCGGAAGCCTCCGAGGCGAGCGTGCGATGCAGGCGCGACGGGCCGATCCGCTCGCCCTTCGCCTCCATATGCTCCGCTTCATAGGAAACGTAGGCCGGCGTCGCGCCGCGATCGTCCGGAGCGATGCCGCCCTCTACCGTCAGCGAGCGGAGCGTTCCCGCATCCGCCACGGAAATGACGTTGACGCCGCGGCGCAGCTCGGCCGTCCAGCCAGAGGCGGAGGCGATGCCGGCGGCCGGCAGGCCGTTGACCGCCAGCTTCAGCCCGGCCGCCTCCGGCGCCGCGCCGTCCCATGCGAGGCGGATCGCATAGGCCCCTGCCTCGGGAGCCGTGACGGCGAACTGCCGCATGCCTCCGGCTAAGAACGCCTTGTCCGCCGGGTAGACGACATCCGCCCGCACCGGCTCCAGCCTCCAGCGGGCAGCGGCTGCTCCCGCCTCATCCGAAAGGACAGGCGAGGCGCCATCCGCAGCCGCCAAATAACCGGCCGCCTGGACCGCCCGCAGCGTGCGGTAGCCGAGCCGCTCCTCCACGCTCCACTGCGCCTCGGCGGCGATCCCGCCTGCCGCCGTGCGCAGGCCGCCGGCCGGCAGCAGCTCCGGCACGCCCGCCGCCGTCATCGCCAGGTAAGCGCCCGTCGCCTCGTTGCGCAGCAGCTGGCGGCCGTTCGTGTCCACGAGCCGCCAGCGCGCCGCGGCATCCTCCTCGCCCGCTGCCGTCAGCTCGGGCCGGCCGCCGCGATCGGCGAGCCGCCTGTCCGGCGCTCCGGCCGGGGCGATCGTGACCGCTTGCGCCGAAGCCAGCAGCGGCGTCGACGTCTCCGCGCTGCGCGGCTCCGCGGCCGCCGGCGGCTCCATCTCCGCCGGCGCCGGCTCGAGCTGCCAGCGCGCCGTCGACGCCGAATCGAGCGCCAGTCCATGCTCCGCATACCCGGCCCCGCTGCCGACATGCACGAATTCGTCGCTGAACTCGCCGTACAGGCTGCGCAGCAGCCAAGCGCCGCCGTCGGCCGTCTGCTCGGCCGCCCAGGCGGCCGCTTCCGGAGCCGCCTCCCCTGCGGCGAGGCTTTCCAGGAACGGATAGTCGGCGTTCAAGCGGAGCAGATGGCCGCTCGCCCGGTTGCGGATGCTCCAGCCGCCGCTCTCCCGACGCTCGAGCGTCCAATGCGACGAGCCGTCCCGCTCGCTCGGACTGCCGTACAGCACGATGCCGGACGGATTCTCGTACAGCCAGCCTTGGCCGGACGCCGAGCGGATGCGCACCGGCTCCTGCGGCGGCTGCTTCGGCCCGCTGGCCGCCGGCTCGGCGATGAAGCGCGCCGCGTCCCGCTCGCCGGCGCCGGCCGCCTTGCTCAGCCGGATCGCCGGCGAGCCGTCCGCCGCCTGTCCGGCGAGCAGATAATGCCCGGCCCAGCGGCTCTGGATCGTGGAGTAGACGGTATCCGCGACGGTGCCGACCGCCCATTTGACGCTGGCCCAGTCGGAGCCGACGGAAGCGAGCGTCTGCGGCGATTCCGCCGGCTCGTCGTCGGCCTCATGGCCCGCGATGTTCTCCAGCGCCGCATAACGGCCGCTGCCCTGATTTTTGAGCCGCACGACGCCTGCGGCGCCGGCGTCCTCCAGATACCAGATCGAGGCCGGGTCCGCAGCGTCCGCCGGCCCGTACGTCGCCGTGCCGACGGCAGCATCCGCTCCGGCCTGGACATCGAGCAGATACTGATCGTCCGTGCCGGCGATGCGGAACCGGAACAGCCGCTGCTTGTCCGGCACGACCGGCACGAAGCGCCAGCGCGGGCTCGACCAGCCGGGGTTGATGACGCCGTACTCGGCGTATTTCGTCAAGTTCTGGATGGACATGTACTTCAGCGGCCGCTCGCCGGGATGCTTGTCCCGCACGCTGCTCACGAGCATGTCGCCTTCGCCGGCATTGCGGATCGTCCAGACGTAGCCGCCGGAGCGCTCCTCGCCCGGCGTCAGCGCCGCCAGCCCGATCCGGCCGCCGTATTCGGCGCCGAGACGGACATGATGGCCGGTCGCCCGGTTCTCGATCAGCTTGCGCCCCTCGAACTTGTGGACGACCCACTGATCCCGGCCGTCCGTGCGCGCGTTGCCGTACTTGAGCAGGCCGTCCTCCGATTCGTACAGGTAAAAGCGGTTGTCCGGCCCCCAGGCGTTCTGGATGCGGAGGTAGACCGGTCCGTCGCCCGCCGGCAGCGTATTCGGATCGGCCAGCTGCCACTGCGAGCCGAGCGAGGCGGCGTCGCCGCTGATCGCCGCCATGCCGTCCGCCCCGCCGGCCACATAGGCCGCCTCGCCCGAGGCGCTGCCGATCGTCACGTAGTCGTCGTACTCGTCGGACTCCGTGAACGCCCATGTCGAGCCGTCTCCAGGAGCCGCCTGCGCCGCGAGCGACACGCCGGACGCGCCGCCGCGAACGATGTAGCGCCCGCTGGCCGCGCTCCGCAGCCGCTTCGCGCCGTCGTAGTCCTCGACGAGCCACAGCGAGGCGGCTTCGTTGCCGAGCGCCTCCGATACGGCTCCATGCTTCAGCTCGCCGCCCTGCTCATAGAGGAAGTCCGTCGGCCGCTGCGCGTCCGTGTAGGCCGCGAGACGCACCGGCTCGATCTCGCTGAGCGGGACCGCCCGCCAATGCGCAGTCGGATTGCCCTTGCCGCCCGGCCAGCCGTTCGAGCGCACGTCCGTATCGTCCGGAAACTGCGCGTTCAGCAGGCTGCCGGACGCCTGGACGTTCTCCAGCGTGAACCAGCCGTCGTCCGCGGCCTCCTGCTTCCAGAGCGTCAGGCCGGGCGACGCGCCGTCCCGCTCGCCCGTCCGCACGGCCGCCCAGTCCGGATCGCGCTGCACGATATAGCGCCCGGAGCCGACGTTGCGGATCGCGACCGCGCCGCTGGCCGCATCCGGCTCCAGCATCCACTGGGAGGCCCGGTCCGTCGCCGGCCGCGCCGCGAAGCCGACGGTCGGCTCCCCGTCCTTCGCCGCATATTCCACCATGACCTGTCCCGGATGGCTGCGGGACTCCAGCTGCACCGGCTGCGGCGCGTCCAGCGGCACGAACGTCCACTTCGGGCTGTCGAAGCCGAGGTTCACGTCCGAGCCGAGCTCCGCCCAGCCGAGCTGCCGCTCCTCGTGGATCGCGCGCTTGCCCGCCGGGTCCGCCGCGCTGACGAGGTTGTAGTAGTCTCGCGTCGCGGTCGGCACGATGCGCCAGCGCTCCTCCGCTCCCGGCGCGCCGGTCTCCTTCGCCTGCAGCGCGGCGCCGAGCTCGCCCGCTCCCGCCGCCGTGACGACGTGGCCGGTGCGGACGTTGCGCAGCAGAGCGCCGCCTTCCTGCCATTCGACCGTCCAGTGCGAGGACTCGTCGGACGGATTCGTCTTGCCGTAGCGCACCTTGCCGTCCGAGCCCTCGTACAGATAGTTGCTTTTCCACAGGTTCTTGATGCGCACCTTGCCCTGCGGCAGCTCCGGCTGCGCGCTGTCCGCCGCCATCGCGGCTCCCGCCAGCGCCGGCAGGCTGCCGATCCAGAGCAGCAGCGCCAGCAGCGACATCGCGACCGGCTTCCACCTCGTTCGATTCATCGATTGACCCCCTTGATTGTCCACAGATTCTCTTTCAGTGTAGGGTGCAACCGCTTCCATGTTCGAGGTGCGCTTTTATCGCAAGCAGGTGTTTTTCTACGAATCTTCCTTGCTCCTCCAGCCGCCGTGCTATAATGCGGGAAAAAGGAGGGACGTCATGATCGCCGAAACGGCCTTTCTTCATTACGACGCTTTTGCCGACGAGCCCGGCAAAGGCAATCCCGGAGGCGTCGTGCTCCAAGCCGAAGCCTTGACCGACGAGCAGATGCTCGATCTGGCCGCGCGCGTCGGCTTCAACGAGACCTGCTTCGTGCTGCCCTCGGAGCGCGCCGACTTCCGCATCCGCTACTTCACGCCCGGACATGAGATGGATCTATGCGGCCACGGCACGATGGCCTGTCTCGCCGCGCTGGCAGCCGCCGGCCGTCTGGACGGCCTGGACACGCTCACCGTCGAGACGCTGGCCGGCGTGCTCCCGATCCGCGTCGAGCGCGATGCCGGCAGCGGCAGGCCGAGCTTCGTCATGCGCCAAGCCGCGCCGCAGTTCCGGCCGTTCGGCGGCTCGCGCGCGGAGCTTGCGGACGCCATCGGGCTGGCGGAGCAGGACCTGCATCCCGATCTGCCGATCGTCTACGGCAGCACGGGCATCTGGACGCTGTGCGTGCCTGTGCGCGGACTGGCCGCCTGCGCCCGCATGCGGCCGGACAACCGCCGGTTCCCGGAGCTGCTGGCCGAGCTCCCGCGCGCCTCGCTCCATCCGTTCTGCCTGGAGACCGTCCATGCGGACGCCCGCCTCCACGCCCGCCACTTCTCCTCCCCGTACTCCGGCACGGTCGAGGATCCCGTCACCGGCACCGCCTCCGGCGTGCTCGGCGCTTACTGGGACCGCTGCATCGCCGCGGCGCCGCCGGAAGGGCTGCGCTTGACCGTCGAGCAAGGCCGAGAAGTCGGCCGCGACGGCAAGGTCCATGTCAGAGTCGTCCCGCGCGGCGGCGAGCGGGAGGTCGAGATCCGCGGCTCCGCCGTATTCGTGCGGGAGTGGAGCTTGCCGGCGCTTTAGCCCGAGGACGCTCCGTCTCGCGCCCCATCCGACTCATTTCTCGATAAAAAGGAGACTGAACCTATGACCCGATCCGATTCCGCAATCTTCGCCCAGCTCGACGCCGTGCGATCGCTCACCGTCCGGCAGCTCGAGGATCTGACGCCGCTGCAGGGCGACCTCATCCCGTCCGGCTTCCGCAACTCCATCCGCTGGAACGCCGGCCATCTCGTCGCCGTGCTGGAGCGCTTCGCCTTCAAGGCGCCGGCGCTGCCGTCTCCGCTGCCGGCTTCGTTCCGCACGCAGTTCGACTTCGGCAGCTCGCCGGCATCCTGGATGGACCAGGATGAGCCCGTGCCGGCGCTCGAGGAGCTGCTGGAGCTGCTGCGCGAGCAGCCCGGACGGGTGCAAGGCGCGCTCGCCGGCCGCCTCGACGAACCGGTCGAGCCGTATACGACGTCGACCGGCATCCTGCTGACGACGCCGCGCGAATTCCTCTCGCTCGCCCTTTACCACGAAGGGCTGCACATGAGCGTCATCAAGCTGTACCGCCGGCTGCTCGGGCTGTGAGCATCGGTCCGCGAGGAGCAGTCTAAGACAGGCTGACGGCGGCGAAACCCGATACAATCAGCAAGGAAGGAGGCGCGAAGCCGTGGATTGGCTGACCCGAATGAACGACACGCTCGACCGGATCGAACGGCTGCTGGACGGACGCCTCGACGTGGAGGCGCTGGCGCGGGACGCCTACTCGTCGCCGTTTCACTTTCAGCGCATGTTCCATGCTCTGACCGGCTATCCGCTGGGCGAGTACGTGCGGCGCCGGCGGCTCACGAGAGCGGCGCAGGAGCTGGCCGCGAGCGGGATCAAGGTCGTCGATGTCGCGCTCAAGTACGGCTACGAGTCGCCGGAGGCGTTCGCCAAGGCGTTCCGCAAGACGCATGGCGTCACGCCGACGATGGCCCGCCAGCCCGGCTGCCGCCTGGTCGCCTTTCCGAAGCTGCGCTTCCATCTATCGCTGAAGGGAGAAATGGAAATGAACTATCGGATCGAGAAAAGAGACCGCTTCACGATTGCCGGAGCATCGATCGTCGTCAGCTGCGAGAACGGCGAGAACTTCCGGCGCATCCCGCAGTTCTGGCAAGAGAGCGGGCCGAACGGCACGATCGATCGTGTGCTGAAGCTCCAGCCGGGCCAGCCGCTGATCGGCGCCTGCACGGACTTCCGCATGATCGACGGCACGGCTAGCGACAAGGACGAGACGGAGCGGTTCCGCTACATGATCGCCGTGGAAGCTCCTGCCGGGACGGTGCCGGCGCCGTTCGAGCATGCCGGCGCCGAGTTCGTCGAGCGCGAGGTGCCCGCCTCCACGTGGGCCGTCTTCACCGCGGCCGGGCCGCTGCCGGAGTCGGTGCAGAGCGTCACGAAGCGCATCTTCTCGGAGTGGTTCCCGTCCACCGGCTACGAGCACGCGGGCGGCCCGGAGCTGGAGCTGTACCTGGAGGACGGCGGTCCCGATACGGACGCCGTGACCGAGATCTGGGTGCCGGTGAAGCTGACGTCGTCGTAATCGTTCCAAGCAAAAAGGCCAGCACACGGCATCCGTGCGCTGGCCTTTTTGCATGGGAGCGTGCGCCGACCGCGCCGGCCGCGCGGGCTACGCGCGGTTTTCACGCGCGTAGGCTTCGCTGGCGCGACGGCCGCGCGGGCTACGCACGGTTTTTACGCGCGTAGGCTTCGCCTGCGCGCCGGCCGCGCGGGCTACGCGCGGTTTTCACGCGCGTAGGCTTCGCTGGCGCGACGGTCGCGCGGGCTACGCGCGGTTTTCACGCGCGTAGGCTTCGCTGGCGCGCCGGCCGCGCGGGCTACGCGCGGTTTTTCTGCGCGTGGGCGTCATCTCCTCGCACCACCTGCACGCCGCACGACGGTACTCTCGACCCCGTCGTCGTCTCCTCGCACCACCTGCACGCCGCACGACGGTACTCTCGACCCCGTCATCGCCTCCTCGCACCGCCTGCACGCCGCACGACGGTACTCTCGACCCCGTCATCGCCTCCTCGCACCGCCTGCACGCCGCACGGTACGAGTGCAAGAAAAAAGGACGGAGCCAAGATCTTTTCATAGACCTTGGCTCTGTCCCTATGACTCCTTATCTTCCAGCTACTCCCGCTGCGCCCCGTCGACGCCGCTTCGAGCCGGCGCTGACGCCGGACGGGAAGGCCTCGTCGCCAGGAATACGCCGGCGAGGATGATCGCGAGCCCGGCGAGCAAGTTCCAGCGCAGCTCCTCGCCCAGCAGCAGGAAGCCCCACAGAATCGCTGTCGCCGGCACCAGGTAGGTAACCATCGTGGCGAGCTCCGGGCTTCCCTTTTGAATCAGGAAATAGAACAGGATGTAGGCGATCCCGGAGCCGAATACGCCGAGGCCGACGAGCGCCCCGAGGAACGGTCCCGACCCGAGCGCTTCCACCGGCAGCGGATCGCGGACGAGCGCGATCGCGCCGCAGGAGACGGTCGCCACGAGCAGCGTGCCGAAGGTCGACTGGTACATCGTCAGTCCGCTCAGCCGCTTGGACAGCTGCGAGCCGATGCCGTAGCAGAGCGTCGCGCCCATCATGCACAGGAAGCCGAAGCCGTCGACCGAAATGATCGTCGCCGGATTGACGCCGAGCAGCACGAGGATGCCGGCGAGCGAGACGAGGATGCCTCCCCACTGCTTCGGCCCCGGCTTGCCGGCGAAAAAAAGCGCCCCGACGACGAGCGTCCAAAGCGGCGTCGTCGCGTTGAGCACCGAGGCGACGCTGCTCGTCAGCCTCGTCTCGCTGAGCGGGATGAGCGCCCACGGCACCGTCGTGTTGAACGTCGCCATGACGGCCATCGGCAGCCAAGGCAGCGAGCGCAGCGAGAACGGCTGCCGCAGCGCAAGCATGACGGCGGTGATGGCGACGAGCCCTGCGCCGGCGCGGAGGAAGGCGATCATCCACGGCCCGGCCTCCTCCAGCAGAATCTTGATGAAGAAAAACGAGCCTCCCCAAATGAGGCTGAGCGTTACGAGCGCGGCCGCGAGCGGCTTGGTCATGGCAATTCCCTTCCTTTCTGTTTCAATCGCAGCAAAAGGCAAAAGGACGAAGCGGCAGGCGCTTCGTCCTTTTGCCTTTTGCCTTGTCGGCGGAGTCCTTTCTCCGTCAGGAGAAGAACGTCCAGCTGCCGAACCACTTGAGGAAATGCTCCGCATAGCTGCGGCTGATCGTGAGGCCGGTCAGCACCGGATAGAACATCGCCAGCAGCGCGGCCGCAATGCCCACATACAGTCCCGTCGCCAGGTTCGCCGATCTTCGGTCCATCTTCTCCGGCAGGCGGATCAGCACGTACACGATGCACAGGATGAGGAACGGCACCGTCGCGTAGTAGTGGTAGATGAACGTCAGGCGCGGAATGCCGACCCACGGCAGGTACTGCGAGAGCAGCCCGATCGTAATGACGAGCAGCGCGCGGCTGCGTCTTTTCCAGGCGGCCGCGAAGGCAGCTAGCGCGCACGGAATGCCGGCCCACCAGATGAGCGGGTTGCCGAGGCTCATGATGCTGGCGATCTGGCCCTCGGCCAGGCCGGAGCCGCCGTAGTACCAGACCGGCCGGCGGATGATCGGCCACTCCCACCAGGTCGAGGCGAACGGATGCGTCGCCACGAGCTTGGAATGGTAGTCGTACATGAACTTCTGGAACTCGATGACGTTGCGCAGGCCGTGGCCCGGCCCCGGCACGAGCATGAACGGGATGTACGTCAGCGCGTAGACGACGGCGGGCACGGCGACGAAGAACAGCAAGCCCGCGCCGATCAGCTTCGCCGGCACGCGGCTTTCCGCGGCCGCCGCCTCCGCTCCGCGCGGAATTCCTGCGCCGCCGCGAGCCGCGTCCGCTCCGCGCGAAGCCCCGGACACGCCTGGCGCTCCCTCGCGCGAAGCCTTCCACCGCCGGTACATCGAGCCGAAGAACAGGACGGCCAGGCCTGCGCCGGAGTAGACGCCGACCCATTTGACCGACGCTCCGAGCCCGAAGAAGACGCCGGACAGCGCGAACGCCTGCAGCGCCGGCCACAGCCTCGCTCCGACGACGTTGCGCTGCAGGAACCGGTTCATGAAGTGGTAGCTGAGGAGGATGAACAGGACGGCGTACGTATCGACCGTGCCGATCCGCGACTGCACGAGCGGCATGAAGTCGAGCAGGATGAGCGAGGCGGCCAGCAGGCCGGCCTTGCGCGAGTTGAACAAGCCCCGCGCCAGCGCGTACATCGCCGGGATGAGCAGCAGCCCCGCCAGTCCTCCCATCACCCGCCAGCCGAACGGATTCATGCCGAAGATCGAGACGCCCGCCATGATGATGACCTTGCCGAGCGGCGGATGCGTCGTCTCGTACGGCTCGATCCGATGCAGATGCTCGAACGCCGTGCGCGCGTGGTAGATCTCGTCGAAGTACATGCTGTTCTTGTACGAAGGCTTCGCCGGCACGAGCGACTGCTCGTCGAACAGCGGCGAGCCGCCCGTATCCAGCAGCGGCATCGTGCGGCCGTCGGCGTCGATCACTCCCGCTTCGTACAGGACGACGCCCGGCGTGCCGGTGATGCGCACCGCCTGGATCGTCTGTCCGCCGATGCCGATCGACTTCCACTGGAAGACGGTGCCGCCGTCGAGCTTCTGCTCGGCCGGAGCGCCGAACGTCGTGCCGTCCGCGGACAATGCGACCTGCACCGTGCCGCTGCCGATGCCGGCGTACAGCATGACATGGTCGGCCGGCTGCGGACCTCCCTCGAGCTGCACCGTCACCTCCTGGCTGGCCTGCGTCGGCGCCCACGGCGTGGACGGCGCCTTGGCGTCGCCGAGCTGCCAGAACATGAGGACGGCGTAGACGGCGACCAGGCCCGCGATCGGCAGCCATTCCTTGCGCCGGGATATGCGGGTCGTGTCCTCGTACGGCTCGGGACCGGACGGCTCGTTCGCGGAAGCCGCGGAGCCGGCTGCCCGCTGTGGCGCAGGCGCGTCCGGCAGCTTCCACGCGCCGCCGGCGGCCAGCGCCAGCGATCCGTACGAGCGGCCGCGGACGAGCTGGACGACCAGATGGACGAGCGCCGCGCCGGCGAGCAGCTGGAGCAGCGATACCGTCACCATGAGGCCGTCGCCGTTGGCCCGGTAGAAGCTCTGCTCGATCGCGTCCCGCAGCACCGGCGCCGTATTCGCCAGCACCGTGAGCGTCAGCGCGCCGTACAGCGCGAGCAGCCGCTTGCTGCCGGAGACGATGAACGCCGCCAGCGCGAACGCGAGCGCGGGATACAGGTAGCGCTCATGCATGCCGGTCTTCAGCAGGAAGACGAGCAGGGCTCCGGCGAAGGCCGCCAGATAAAGCCCTTCGCGGCCTTTTTTCCAGCAGATCAGCCCCATCGCCACGAGCGCGGCGAGCGCCCCGACGTTGCCCCATGCCGAGAGCTCCAGGCCGAGCCAGGTGCGGGTCGTCTCGATGCCGTTGTAGCCGAGCAGCCCGTACAGGTTGAAGGCGTTGAGCGTGGCGTACGGGTAGGACGCGAACATGTTGCCGTAATGCTCGATGATCCAGCCCGGCTCCCTGCCGATCGCGAACGGCAGGAGCAGCAGCAGCGCGCTGCCGATGCCGGCTCCGGCGGCCTTGAGCCAATCGGCCGGCCGGCGGCTCGAGAGCAGCGCGAACAGCAGCAGCGGCAGGAACAGCACCGCTTGCGGCTTGACGAGCACGGCGACGGCGAGCCAGGCCGCGCCGGCGGCGTAGCGGCTCGACGTCAGCGCCCGCACGGCCAGCAGCACGAGCAGCGCCATGACGGAATCGACCTGCGCCCACAGCGCGGAGTCGAGCCAGACGGCCGGGCTGAACACGTACAGCGCCGCCAGAAACGCGCTCAGCCTCGTGCCGAAGCGGCGGCGGGCCAGATCGTACAGCAGCCAGCCGGCGGCGAGATCCGCGAGCAGCGCCGGCAGCTTGACGAGCAGGATCTCGGGTCCGGCTCCGAAGCCGAGTCCCAGCGCGCTCTTGAGCATCCCCAGCACCCACAGGACGTAGATGTAGCCCGGCGGATAATCCGCGAACACGCCGTCCTCGAAAAATCCGTTCAAGCCCGTCTCGTACGCCCGCTGCGCCCATAGGCTGAAGTCGGTGTAGTCGACGGGATGGCCCTGCATCGTCGGCGCGAGCAGCAGCCGCAGCAGCAGGCCGGCTCCCAGCACGAGCCAGATCGCGCGGCCGGAGCGGCCCGGCTCCGGCTGCCGCCGCAGCTCCGCGGCCAAGCCGGCGGAGACGCGGCGGCCGAAGATCGCGCTCCAGCCGATGTACAGCGCCGCCGCGAAGGCGATGCCGCCGAAGATCGCCAGCGGCATGAGGAAGCCCGGCGCGCCGGCTCCGGCGGAGGAGTCGCCGCCCGAGCCCGGCGCTACGGTCGACGGATCGAACGAAACGGCGTTCGCCGCCGCTTCTCCCTCGACCTCGACGAGCGACACGGCGGCGAAATCGGCCGTGCCGGTCGTCTCGCTGCCGTAGCCGCCGAGACGAAGGGCGACGTCGAGCTCCTGCTGCTCGGGACCGGTCCGTCCGTACAGCTCGACCTGCTGCCAGACGCCCGCGGTATCGAATGCCGGCGCGGACGTGTCCAGCACGCCGAGCACGGACAGGTTCGCGCCGGCCGAGCCGGACGGCACGCCGGATGCGCGGATCATGCCGCTGAGCTTGTACAGCGTGTCCGGCTTGACCGCGACCTTTTGCAGCCAGCGGGCGTCGTTCGGCTGCTGGCTCGCGACCCGGACGTAATGCGCGGGATCGGAGCCGCTGCCCTGCTCCAGCGTCCATGCCGTCACCGATTCGTCGAGCTTGTAGCCGTCTTTGGTCCAGCCTTGCGGCAGCCCGTCCTGGGACGCCTCGAAGCTGCCGTTGACGATCAGCTCCGTCGCGGCATAGGCCGGAGGCCGGCCGGCCAGCGCCATGATGGCGACCAGCAGGATCGCCAAGGCCGGGCGTATGTATGTAAGCTTCACTTCGTCCTACCATCCTCTCCTGGCTGCATGACTTCTACCAGATTAGCATACCGGACCCGCTTGCGACACCCTCAAAAGACGCAGCTTCCGAGCGGATTCGATCTCTTTCACCTTTGCAGGAGAGGAAGGCCGGGCGCAAGGGGAAATTTATCGGCGCGCAGGAGGAAAAACGGCTGCCGGCTGCCGCTCCGCTGCCGAAAGGCCGCTCCGGAATAGGAAAAAGGACGGGCCTCGCTCGAGGCCGCGTCCTTTTCTCGTTTTTTTGTAAATGGGGACCGTGCCGAGGCCAATGATCTTATTTCGTCAGCTCGCTCAAGAACCGGAGCACGAGCGCGGCCGTTTCCGCCCGCGTCGCGATGCCTTGCGGATCGAAGCTGCCGTCTTCCCTGCCGTTCAGCAGCCCTTTGTCGGCAGCGGCTTGAACGGCGGACTTGGACCATGCCGGGATGAGGGCGTCATCCATGAAGGAGGTGGCGGCGCCGGATGCCGGCGGCCATCCGGCCGCTCGAGCGAGCAGCGTGAGCAGCTCCGCTCGAGTGATCGCTTTGTCCGGTCGGAACGTCCCGTCCTCATAGCCTCGGATCAGGCCGAGAGCCTGGACCTGGACGATCGCATCCGCCGACCAGGCCGGGAAGCGGTCCGCATCCTTGAACGGCGCAGGCGCGGCTGCGCTCGTAGGAGGCAGCAGACGGCTGACCAGGACGGCCAGCATGCCGCGAGTCGTCTTTTCGTTCGGCTGGAACGATCCGTCCGGATAGCCTTGGAAGAGGCCGAGCTGGATCGCTTTGACGATATCGTTCTCCGCCCAATGCCCGACCGCATCGCGAGGCGTCTCGACGGACGGCGCATTTGAAGGCGCCGGGGTCGCGCTTGGAGCCGGCGTCGCGCTTGGCGATGCCGACGGAGAAGGCGTCGACGTAGGAATCCAGTAGATCGGCGGCTCCGGCGTCGGTGTCGGCGTCGGAGTCGGCTCCGGACGAGCCTGGCTCGGATTGCCGTAGATCGGCAGCTCCTCGAAGATCCGTGTCGTCAGCGTCCGGTTGCGGTCGCCGGAAATTTCCCAGTTCATGATGCCGGCCAGATTTTCCTTCCGCACATGGATCGCCTTGTACGTGATGGATTCCTCATCGTCATAAGAGATGAACGTGCCTGTTTTCTCGTTGAACAGATAAGGCACTTTGGCTTTGTCGTTCCAATGCCGCTTGTAGGTCGATTGGGTGACATAGTTCTCTTCCAGGTCGGTGAAGTCGAACTTGCCCGCTTCCCATGTGCCGTCTGTGGATGGAGAGGCGCACTCTCCGTACTCGCCCGAGCATCCGATCCAGCCGTTGCCGTAGAACGGCACGCCGAGGACGAGCTTGTAGTTCGGCACGCCGCCCTTCAGATGGCCCGCTGCCCCGCCGGCCACGTTGTTGCGCGGAGCGGTCGATTGCTTGTTGGCCGGATCGTAGTAGAGCGGCGCGTTGTGGTAGGCGGAGCTGTGCCAGCCGCCGCTGTAGTCGTAGGTCATGATGTTGACGAAGTCGAGGTAAGGCACGGAATTCGTAAAGTCGGCGTTGCGCGTGAAATTGTCGCCTTGTCCCGAAGCGATGGTCAGCAGGTAGTACTTGCCGTCCTTTTGACCGGCGGCGTCCAGCGTCTCGCGCAGCGTCTTCATGAGCAGCGTGAAGTTCTGGGGATCGTCCGGGCTGCGGTCGTTGTCGTCCTCCCCGCCTTCGACCGGATATTCCCAGTCGATGTCGAGTCCGTCGAAGCCGTTGCTGCGCAAATACTGCAGCGCGGTTTGAGCGAATGTCAGACGGGTCTCTTCCGCAGCGGCCAGCCTCGAGAAATACTTGGACCAGCTCCAGCCGCCGACGGAAACCATGAGCTTGAAGTCCGGATCGCGCTGCTTCATCGTCCTGAGCTCGGCGAAGTTCGGCATGTCGTCGGCCGGCGCGCCAATGACCATGCTGCCGTCGAACACATAGCCGGATTGGTCGGCGATTTCCGGATTCTGGCATTCCTTGCCGCTTTCGCCATAGCCGCCCCAGCAGATGTCTGCGAACGCGTAGTTGATATGCGTCAGCTGGCTCGTATCAATGTCGGATGGCTGGAAGTCGCGGCCGGTTTCGCTGCGAGCCCACGAGGCGTAGTAGTAGACGAGATTGTAGTTGTGGCCCGGCGTCGCCTTGACGCGAGCGCTCGTCGGAGATGTCCACAGATCGTTCTTGGCCACGACCGTGAAATAGTACGGCTGGCTCGTCTTCAGCCCCGTCGCCAGATAGCGCGGCTCCGCCGAAGTGCCGAGAAGCTTGCCGCCGGAGTAGATTTCATAATACGTCGCGCCTGCAACGGTCGCCCATCCGAGCGTGACCTCGGACTTCGTCGCCGTGACGACCTGCACGTCCTTCGGCGCGTCGAGCTGGCCCCAGATCAGGCGGATCGGATCGCTTTTCGGCGAGTTCGGTCTCGCTTTCGACGAGTCCTGCGCGGCGACCTGCAGGTAGACTTCTTGCCCGACGGTCAGCTTGGAGGCGTCCAGCTTGTAGGTGCCAGAGCCGTTCCAGATGCCGGCCAGCCAGTTCGTGCGGCTGTATACGTCATATCCGTCGGCTCCGGGAACGTTGTCGAACTGGATCATCAGCGACTCGTACGTTACTTCCGTCACTCGAGGCTGATGGGGCTTCTTGAGAGGAGCGGGAGGAGCGGTCGCCGTATCGGCTGCCGTCGTGAAGGTGATCCGCTCGCTCGGCACGCTCGAGCCGGAAACGCTGGCCTGACGGATGTAGAACGTGTACTCCGTCTCAGGCTCCAGTCCTCCGAGCGTGACCGGCGGATCTGCGAACCAGCCCTGGTAGTTGAAGCCGCTGTCCGGCTTTGTCTTGTCCTTCGCGACATAGATGTCATACCCTTTGTCCGGATCATGCCGGTCGTTGAGATCCCAGGTCAGCATGGCGGAACGTCCCTTGATTTCCGACACCTGCAGATTCGTCGGCGGCGGAGGCGGGCCCTCCGCGGCGGTTGCGGATGCCGGCAGGGAGACTAGCCCTGCGAGCAAGGTCAAGCATAAAAAAGAGGCTAGCTTTGTGGCAACCTTCTGTTTCCATCGTCTGTTCAACCTCGATCACCTCTGCGGAAGAATGGGGGAAGAATGAATTCGCGGCTTGCCGGTCTGCGCCTTGCTCGTGCTTGTCCCTCCCTTGTCTCTCGAGCTGGATACGAGGTCCATTTTCGCATCTTTTCCCGCCATTTCCTTCCTATTTCCCAGACTCCGCGCGTATCTATAAGAAAAAGTGGGAAAGTATCAAACGATTGCGGATAAAGAAAAAAAGGAGGGAAAATCTCCCCCTTTTTCGATAAGATATTTCCCCCGCCGAACGTAGTCCCGCCTCTTGATTTCCTTCCATCTCTCTGATCAAAAAATAAAAAAAAGCCCATCCGAACGAATCCGGACAGGCTTTCCCTGCATGCGGCCGGGCTTGCGGGAAGCCGCTTCTTCCGACCGTCAAGCTTCTTTTTTCTTCTCGCCATCGCCGAGCGGCACATGCAGAATATCCAGCACGAACATGAATACCGGGATGCCGATGATGAGCCCCCAGATGCCGAAGTAATGCTGCGAGAAGACGAGGATGACGAACGTATAGAACATCGGCAGCTTCGTCTTGGACGCCATCAGCCTCGGATTGAGGAAATACGTCTCCAGAGCGTGGATGAGCAGGATCATCACGATGACCCAGAATACGAGCGTGACGCCGCCCGCCTGGTAGCCGATGATGCCGATCGGCACGAACGAGATGATGACGCCCGCCACCGGGATGAGGCTCAGCAGGAAGACCATGATCGTCAGCGCGAACAGGTACGGATAGCCCATGATCCACAGCCCGAGCATCGTGAATACGGTGTTGAACAGCGCGATGACGAGCTGCACCTCGATGACCTTGCCGAACGAGGAGACGAAGCGCTGGGCGAAGTAGGCGATCTCGTCATAGACCCAGCCGATCTTGCTCGTCTGGAACTTTTGGGTGAAGGCGAGAATCTTCGCTTTTTGCAGCAGGAAGAAAAAGCTGAGCAGGATGACGATCAGCACGAGCTCCAAAATCTTGCCGATCTTGCCCAGATAGAGGAACGCCTGGTCGACATACGTCTTGTAGTCGATCTTCTCCAGCTCCTCCGACAGCCGCTTCGCGATGTCGTTGCCCTCCGTGGAGTTGAGGAAGCGGATGATCGTATTGATCATGTCGCGGCCTTGGGTGACGATCTGAGGCACATAATTGGAGATGCCCCAAGCCAGGCCGGACAGCAGCAGCACGTACAGCAGCACCGCGACGACGATCGGATGCACCGGGACCGCCTTGTTGATCCATCCGGTGAAGAGTCCTTGCAGCCGGTTCATGACATAGGTCACGAGAAACAGCAGCAGGATCAGATTGAGCATGTGCCGCAGGCTGTAGAGCAAGCCGACGAGCAGCAGCAGGACGACGATCCTGCGGACGGCGGGCATAGCGAAAAAAGCGCGCATCGATTCCATGACTTCCCTCTCTAACATGAAGGTTCTCGTGCTGGCGCGCATCGCGAGGGCAGAAGGGCCGGCGATGCGCGCATGGCTTCTCTACATTATTACCGATGCAGCCCGCGCTGTCGATGCGGAGCGGCCGATCCGCCGAAAAAAGGCCGGTTCCGCCCCAAGGCAGACCCGGCCGGCCGACGAAGGTCAGCGGGCTTGGATGGCGTCGTAGTATTTGGTCTGCATCGTCGCGGCGGCCGCATCGAGCTTCGCCTTCAGGTCGACGTCCTGCTGGGAGAACACTTCCTGGACGATGTTCGTCATCTCGGCATAGTATTCCTGGGTGTTGTACTGGGCTTCCGGATTGCCGTCGAGCAGCTTGCTGGACTCCGGGTCGTACTTGTACACGTTGTCGTACTTGTCGTAGATCGCCTGCAGCCTCTTGCCGTAGTCGGAGTCTTCCTTGTAATAGCTCATTTGCGGCGGGATGTAGAACTTGCCCTCTGCCTTGCGGGCCTGGATGTCCTTCTCGACGGCCTCCAGGTAGTTGTCGGAGAAGCAGTCGAAGATGATATAGCGGAACGCCATTTCCTGCTCGTCCTTGGAAGCGTTCGGGTTGATGACGAGATAGTCGCCGCCCAGGATGCCGGAATGCTTGCCTCCGGCCTGGGCCGCCGGCATCGGATAGGTCGCGATGTCCTCCGACTTCATGCCGCCCTGATTGAGCGCCTGGTCGAGCACGCCCTCCGCGCCGGCGATGACCATCGCGGTGCGCCCTTGCGCGAACGCGCCGACCGCGTCGTCCCAGCCGAGCGCCCAGTCCTTCGGAATGGCGTCCGCTTCCCAGCGCAGCTTCTGATAGAACTGCAGCGCCTTCACCGCTGCGTCGGAGTTGAACGCCGCCGTCACCTTGCCGCCTTCGACGGTCTGGATCTGGCCGCCGGCTTCGAACAGGAAGTTCGTCCAGTTCCAGCCCGCTTCGTTGCCTTTGCCCATCGGGGCGATGCCGGAGATGCCCTTAACCGGATCGGCCGCCGCTTGGGCCGTCCTCAGCATGTCGTCCCATGTCCAGTCATACGGCGGTGCGGCCACGCTTTTGTCGGCGAGCAGCTTCTTGTTGACGACCACGGAGGTAGAGTAGCCGTTCTGCACGATGCCGAACACCTTGCCGTCCTTGATGAACTGGCTTTGCAGCGTCGGATTGATGTCGTCCTTGCGCTCGTAGCCGTTCCACAGCTCGGTGATGTCCGCCGCCCAGCCGCGCTGCACGAGGAAGCCGGCCTCCGTCGCGAACGTGTTGAAAAACGTCGGCGCCTCGTTGGCCGCCATCTTCACTCCGATCTCGTCGACATTGTAGTGCCAGTCGCTCTTGGTGATCGTGACGTTCGGATATTCCTTTTGGAAGCGCGCGATCTTGTCGTCCTCGGCCTTGCGCTTCTCGACCTGATCGGACAACGGGTAATAGATGCTGATCGCAATCTTCCGGTCCCGGATATCCCCTTCGCCCGGCGCCGAGACGCCGCCGCTGCTCGCGGCCGGCTTGTTCGGCGCCGCGCTTCCTCCTTTGCTGGCAGCTCCGGTTTTGCCGGAGCTGCCGTTGCCGTCGCTGCAGGCGGACAGCAGCAGCGTCGTCGCCATCAGAAGGCTGATGAGCGCAGCCGGCTTGCGCATGTGTAGCTCCCCTTTTCCCATTGCGATATGTCGCCCGAGGCCCATCGAATCCGCTCGCGCAGCGCGGAGCCTTTCCAATCCTACTTGCCTTGGCTTTCTTTTTTCAGCTCGCTCGGGCTGTAGCCGTAGTACTTCTTGAAGATCTTGCTGAAATGCTCCGGCGATTCGTAGCCGACCCGCTCCGCCACCTCGTACCGCCGCAAGTCGGTCGTCAGCAGCAGCCGGCGGCCTTCCTCCATCCGCAGCTTGATGACGTATTCCCACAGGTTGTAGCCGGTGTTCTTCTTGAACAGATAGCTCAAATAGTTGGGACTGACATGTCCGCGCTGGGATACCTCATGCAGCGTCAGCCCCTTCTGCGCGTAGTTGTCCTCGATGTAGCGCAGGGAGCGCTCCACGATCCGGTTCGTCTGGGCGGACGCCTCTTCCTCGCCGGGCTGCCTGACGGAGCCGCCCTCCGCTTCGCTCCAGCTGAAGTCGCCGTAGTAGAACACCTTTTGCCCCGGATGCCGGATCCGCCACTCCAGCGCCCTTCTCGACTGGGTCGCCAGCAGATGGAGGAACTCCGGCCCGCGGGCGATCTGGCTGATGCCGACGAGCACCGGCAGCCGCAGGAACGAGTCGGCATGATGATGGAGGCTGCGGCCGATCATGTCGAGCTGGTTGATCTTGCTGACCGTGGCGTCCTCGTAGCGCTCCTCGCTCCAGCCGATGACGAGGCCGACCTCCTCGTCGGGCAGCTCGAGCGGGACCGGATTCCAGTCCTTGCCGAGCAGCTCCGTGGAGAGGTTCATGACGGCGTAGGCAAGCAGTTTCCGGTCCCGCGGCGACAGATCCGGGCGCGTGTCGAATTCCGGACGGATGCGGATGACTGCGAAATAAGGCCCTGTCTCCTGCAGTCCGGCGGCTGCGGCCAGCTCCCCGGCCTCCGCCGTCGAGGCAAGCGGATTGGCGAGCAGGCGCTCGAGCGCCCGGCGCGGCTCCTCGGCCTGCGCCTGCAGCGCGAAGCGGCCGCCGAGGCTCGCCGCGTAGTCGGGCTCGCTTTCGGCGGGGCGCTCGGCCTGCAGCAGCGCGTTGCGCACGCTGTCGAGCAGCTGCGCCGCGTTCAGCGGCTTGATGAGGTAGTCGCGCGCGCCGAGCCGCATCGCCATCTGCGCATATTGGAACGTCTCGTGCGCGGAGACGACGATCGTCTGCACCCACGGCTTGATGAGCCGGGCCTGATGCATCAGCTCGATGCCGTTCATGCCCGGCATGCCGATGTCGGTGATCATCAGGTCGACCTCCTCCAGACGGAGATAGTCGAGCGCCTCGAAGCCGTTGCTCGCGGTATGGATATCCTCGATGCCGAGCCCGGCTCCGGCCAGCATGCTGGACAGCCCCTTGCAGATGAGCGGCTCGTCGTCGACGATCAGGATGCGATGCATGTTCATTCTCCTCTCGATGGTCCAGATAGATCGGTCTCGTCCAGCAGCGGCAGCTGCAGCCGCACCTCCGTGCCTCCGTCCGCTCTCGGACCGATGGCCAGCCCGTAGCGCGGGCCGAACTGCAGCCGGATGCGCTGGTCGATGTTGCGGATGCCGTAGCCGAACGACGGCGAGCTGTCCGGCTCGTCCAGCCAGCGCTGGATGGCGGCGTAGTCGACCGCCTTGTAGCCGTTGTCGCCGACCGTCACGAGCAGGCCGCCTCCTTCGTCCGCGCGCGCGGCGACGACGATCTCGCCGTCCTCGCCCATGTGCTTGATGCCGTGGACGATCGCGTTCTCGATCAGCGGCTGAAGCGTGATCTTGGGGATGAGCGCCGCGCCGAGCTCCTCCGGTATGTCCCAGAGCACGCGCAGCTCCGCCTCGTAGCGCCGGCGCTGCAGCGCCACATAGGCGGCGGCGTGCTCGCTCTCCTCCGCGAGCGTGATCAGCTCGCGCCCGCGGCTCAGGCTGATCTTCATCAGCTTGGACAGGTCCTTGATCATTTCCGCGGATTCGGTATGCCCTTCGAGCGAGCTTTTCCAGTAGATGCTCTCCAGCGTATTGTACAGCAGATGCGGGTTGATCTGGTGGTAAAGGATCTGCAGCTGCGCTTCCTTCTGCCGGATGTCCGCCTGATACTTGTCGGCGATCAGGCTGTTGAGCCGCCTCGCCATGCCGTACACGGCAGAGATCAGCACGCCGACCTCGTCGCTGCGCGACTGGCCGGGCGTCTCCGGTACCCGCTTGCCGGGCTCGTACCTGCGGACGAACAGCGACAGCCGCTGCAGCGGCGTCATGAGCGAGCGCCAGAAATAGATCATGATGATGCAGCCGACCGCGACATAAGCGGCGGAAATGAGCAGGATGACGTTTTTGAGCTCGCTTTGCTGCTGCAGCATCGCCTGCAGCGGAATTTCGTAGATGAGCCGCAGATGGAGGCTGTTCTCGCCGCTCGCCACATAGAT
Organism: Paenibacillus sp. FSL W8-1187; assembly: GCF_037965485.1. Taxonomy (NCBI): domain Bacteria; kingdom Bacillati; phylum Bacillota; class Bacilli; order Caryophanales; family Paenibacillaceae; genus Paenibacillus; species Paenibacillus sp. FSL W8-1187. The sequence continues at coordinate 1,984,009 of NZ_CP150181.1, read as the reverse complement.
CCGATCCCCCTCGATGAGGTGGACCGGCAGGTCCGAGCGCGCCTGCGCGGCCCGCTCCGCCAGCGCCGCCGGCAGCGCCAGCTCCGTGCCGATCCGGTCCGGCAGCGTGCTGCTCATGATCGTGCCGGCCTCGTCGACGAGGCTGATGTCGCCGCCCGGCAGGCGGACCGAGCTCATCGTGTCGGCGAGCTTGTGCTCCAGCTTGTAGGCGACGAGCACGCCGATGACGCCGCTGCCTTCGGCGATGTTGTTGACGGCGCGGATGTAGGCGAGCGTCGAGCTTTTGTCGAACGCCGTATTGGTCGAGGTCACGCGGACGAAGCCGAGTCCCTTGAGCCGCACGGCCTCGTCGTACCAGTCCGGCTTGTTCTTGCCGGATAGGAAGTAGACGCCGTTCTGCGTCATCTGGATGGACGGCGCGAAGTAGAATTCTCCGGATGGGTCGTACACATAAAGGGAGTAATAGACCGGGGTCTCGCCGTTCGTGCCGGTCGAGTAGGAGCGCAGCAGCTTGTCCATCTCGGCGTACTTCTTGACCCGGCCGAGCACCGGCTCCCGTCCGCCCGGCACGATGCGCTGCGTCACCGGATTCTGGATGATCGTCGTCGTGATGCGGTTGATGCTGTCCATTTCCTTGTTGATCATGAGCAGGTTCTGCTTGTTGAGCTCGGCATAGGCGCCGGTGACGTTGTCCTTCATGATCGTCTCGGCCTTCAGGTTGCCGTAGGCGAACAGGCCGAGGATCGGCAGCGCCATGAACAGGAACAGCAGGATGAGCTGCAGCTTGACGCTCAGTCTTGTAAGCGGATTCAACATGAGCCGTCGGCCTCCGTGCACGTTCAAGTACCCCGATTATGGACCGGAATGAGACGGATTTCAATCCCCCGGCGCAAATGCTTCATTTCCCGGGCAATCGACCGCATAAGAATTCCCTGCGCTGCGGAAGCTAGCCAAAAAGCCGCGTCAACCGCGCGGCGCGGAAGGAGCGCGACGTTCATGAGCTCGGCCGTTCTTCTGGAGTATTTGTGGGTGCTGGTCGTGCTGATCGGGCTCGAGGGCATCCTCGCGGCGGACAACGCGCTGGTCATCTCGATCATGGTCAAGCATCTGCCGGAAAAGCAGCGCAAGAAGGCGCTGTTCTACGGCTTGGCCGGAGCCTTCGTGTTCCGCTTCGCCTCGCTGTTCCTCATCTCGTTCCTCGCCAACGTCTGGTATGTGCAGGCGATCGGCGCCGCGTACCTGCTCTACATCTCGATCAGCCACATGGCCAAGCGGCTGTTCGTGAAGCAGGAGAAGAACAAGCAGGAAGCGGAGAAAAAGCAGGAGAACTTCTGGGTGACCGTGCTCAAGGTCGAGCTGGCGGACATCGCCTTCGCCGTCGACGCCATCCTCGCCGCGGTCGCGCTGGCGATCACGCTGCCGCCGACGACGTTCCCCCGCATCGGCGGCCTCGACGGCGCTCAGTTCGCCGTCATTTTGGCGGGCGGCATCATCGGCCTCGTCATCATGCGCTTCGCCGCCTCGTACTTCGGGCGGCTGCTCGTCAGCCGGCCGGGGCTCGAGACGGCCGCGTTTGCCATCGTCGGCTGGGTCGGCATCAAGCTGGCGGTGTATACGCTGTCCCATCCCGATGTCGGCGTGCTGTCCGAGAAGTTCCCCAAAAGCCTCGGCTGGAAAATCGTATTCTGGGGCGTGCTGCTGGGGATCGCGATCGGCGGCTGGTTCCTGTCCAAGGAAAAGAAGCCTCCGCAGAGTCCGGAGTCGGGGGCGGCCGGGACGGAGCCGGTTTAGCAACGAAATCCAAGGCATATTTATGCCTTGGATTTTTTTCGGGCCGGATTCCGGCGAATCCAAGGCACTTTCATGCCTAGGATTCACGTTTCGGGCCTGTTCCCAGCGAATCCAAGGCACTTTTATGCCTTGGATTCACGTTTCGAGCCGGATTCCGGCGGATCCAAGGCACTTTTATGCCTTGAATTCATGTTTCGGGCCAGTTCCCAGCGAATCCAAGGCACTTTTATGCCTTGGATTCACGTTTCGAGCCGGATTCCGGCGGATCCAAGGCACTTTTATGCCTTGAATTCATGTTTCGGGCCAGTTCCCAGCGAATCCAAGGCACTTTTATGCCTTGGATTCACGTTTCGAGCCGGATTCCGGCGGATCCAAGGCACTTTTATGCCTCCCTCATAATTAAGAGGTTTTCTCACGAATGCTCACTCGTTCGCAGGATTTCACACGATTCTCTTTCGAGACGGTAGGCTTGAAACCGAAGAAGATGGACCGAGAGACGGTTGTGGGCCGCTTTTAGGGCAGGCGGGAACAGAAGTCCGTGAATCACGAACCTCGGCAGGAGCGGTTTTGTCGCACCCTCTTCCACTTGTCCTTTGGCGGTTCACCCTCCCAGATCTCTACGGGTCTATGCCCTCACATTCCTTCGTTTCACCTGGCCAAAGCGTGGAGGCCGATTCGTTTTGGATAACGGGTCTGGGCCCTATTGCATAAAAAACTCGGTTCTCTCGGTGCGTTTCCGTGTAAAATCCCGCGAACGGGTCAGCATTCGTAAATGACAATGGTGTGGCGTGTGGAGGAGCTCGCCTGCTGGTTCGACTAGGCTGCGTTCGACTCTAGGTTGGGGCGGTATCGTTCCCCTTTATTTGCCATTGCGACGAGCATTCGAGCCAGTTTGCCGATCAGACAAATAATGGATTTCTTTCTGGCCATTCCTTGAGCCTGGTTTCGTTCATGGCAGGTTTTGAATTCCGGATGGTCTTTCACCAGACAGAGCACGGCTAGAAACAGGACTTTTCGCAGTAGGCTGTCGCCTCGTTTGGTCAGCTTGACTTGTCCCTTGTACGTGCCGGAACGTTGCGTCGCCAAACTAAGACCAGCGCGGTTCAACAGCTGATTGCCGTGGCGGTAGGAGCTCAAGTCGCCCGCGAGCCCAAGTAGGGCTGCTTGAACCGTTGGTCCCATGCCGCTGCCCAGACTGGCCAGCTGCTCGGCCTGCGGCAGGTCGCGCAGCAGCTCTTCCAGACGCTGGTCGACGGCTTCGATCTGGCGCTTGCCCAGCTCGTACATCTCCAGCAAGTGGCTCAGCGTCAAGATGGCCTCCTCCGGCGCTCGACAGTCGCCAATGCTGCCAGAGGCCGCTTGAATCAGCTCTGCTGCCCGTTTTCGCCCGCTGACGCCCCCAGGCCGCTGCAAGCCTTGCTCGCCCCAATGCCGGATGAAATCGTCCACGCTCCATCGGCGAAGTTCTTTCGGCAGCTGGAGCGACTTGAGCGTAGCTAGAGAACGCACGCCGTCCCAGTTCTTGAACACCGTCGAGTATTCAGGAAAGTACAGGTCGATCCAGCGCACGATCCGGTTTCCCGTCTGCGTCTGATTCCGAACCAGCATGTCACGATGAAGAACGGCGCTTTTCAACCGACCAAACCTCTCGTCCTGCGGCGTATACTCGGTGTAGTACCCTCGTGTTACGACATCCGCGATGACGAGCGCATCTTTCGGGTCGTTCTTGGCGGGACTGTTGTCGCGGTCTTCCTTGTGCCGACGGGTGAGGGCGGGATTGACCAGAACGACCTTGATCCCGCGCTCCAGCAGCCAATGAGCCAGATTGAACCAGTAGTGTCCCGTGGGCTCCATGCCGACGATTGCGGTGGAGAGGCAGTGCTTCTGCATTGCTTGATTCAACCATTGCAGCAGCTGCTCGAATCCGTGGGCGTCATTGGTGAAAGCGTAATGGCGTGGTGTCAAGGTCCGACCACGGAAATTGGTCATCCGGGCGGCATGCTTGTCCTTCGCGATGTCAATGCCGACGATAACATGCTTTTCGGTCATTTGATCCAAACGTTGATCAACCGAGTGCTTTCGAGTAAACTTCATAGTGGAACGTCTCCTTTAGATGAGTTATTAGGGCTCTGACCCGTCGCAACCTCATCTTATAGGAGCGTTCCTTTTTGTGTCCAAGCTCATTTCTTAGCTTATACAGGAATGTTTGGATTCACGTTTCGGGCCAGTTCCCAGCGAATCCAAGGCACTTTTATGCCTTGGATTCACGTTTCGAGCCGGATTCCGGCGGATCCAAGGCACTTTTATGCCTTGAATTCATGTTTCGGGCCGGATTCCGGCGGATCCAAGGCACTTTCATGCCTAGGATTCACGTTCAGGGCCTGTTCACCGCTTAACGCGCGGCTCCTTCATACCGCTCCAGAGCCTGCTGCTGGATCGCCAGCGCGCGGCCGATCCCGAGCGCCTCCAGCCGGCCGCGCCAGCTTTCAAACGCCGCCATCGGCTCGATGCCGAGAACGAGCTTGAGCGACATCTCGTCGACGGCCGCCTGGACCTCCTGCATGATCGCGGACAGCTCCAGGCTTTCCCGCTCCGTAAGCGGCAAGTTCGGAAGAGCATGCTCTTCCGCATCGGTATTCGACCAGATGCGCACCGCCTCCCGCTGCTCCGGCAGCCGGAAATACTGCTCTTGGTAGCGGATGTCCTGCACGAACGGGCCGAAGTAGCTGGCCCGCGTGTACATCGCCAGCGTCTGGGGCATCGACAGCTGCTCCGGGTTGGCGAAAATCAGGTCCGTATAGGCGGGGTAGCCGCCGCGCAGCTCGTAGCTTTTGCCCTCCGCGCCGAAATTGAACAGCATATGCCCTTCCTCGCCATAGCCGAAGTCCATCAGCCGCACCGCCTCTTCGACGCGCTCGCTGCGCGCCGATACGGCTACCGCTCCGCTCGGTCCGACGGCCGGGGCGCGCTGCCCGAACTTGGGGCGATCGCCGCGGCGCAGCACCGGATACGGCGCCGCGGCCAGCTCGGCGTCCGAGTCCTGCTTGCGCAGCATCGGCAGCCAGCTGCCGATGCCGGCGCCGGCGTTCCATACGCTCGCCCCGCTGCGTCCCGACGTCATCGAGGCGTCCTGCGTGACGGAGTCCACAGCCGCGAAGTTCGGGTCGAGCAAGCCCTTTTCGTACCAGCTCCGCATCAGCTGCAGAAAGTCCCGGTAGCCGGGCTCCGCCGGTCCGAACCGTACCTTCCCCTCCTCCACATAAAACCCCTTGGCGATGCCGAAGGCGCCGATGAACGCCCCGCCCTCGACGCCGTTCAGCGGATTCGTCGTCCCGAGCAGCGTCAGCGGCGCTTGCGCGCCCTTGCGCTCCTTGAAGGCGGTCAGCGCCTGCTCCCAGTCGCCGATCGTCTCCGGGACTGGCAGGCCAAGCTCGTCCAGCCAATCCTTCCGCACGATCGGCCCTTGATAGGTCAGCAGCCGCTCGTCTCCCCGGATGAACGGAAAGGCGTAGTAGCTCCCGTCCGCCGTCCGCACGAGCTTGTCGATGTCCGGATGTTCCCGCAAATAGCGGGTCAGGTTCGGCGCATGCTTCTCCATCGCCTCGTTCAGCCGCAGGATATGGCCGTCCTGGATCGCCTTCTCCGGACCGCCGGGATAGTTGATCCACTCGTACTCGATCAGATCCGGCACGTCGTCCGAGGCGAGCAGTACGCTGATCGCTTCCCGCCCCTGGTTGGATGGCGGCTGCACGAACTTCAGCCTGACGCCTGTCCTCTCCTGCCAATCGTCGAAAAATGGAACCTCGGCGATGCGCGAGCGGGCGCTCGCGGCGTTGCCGTTCAGCTCCGCCCAGTAGGAGAGCGGCTCGTCCTCCGATCGGTCCGGACCGACCGGCTCCGGGCCGGAGCGCGTGCAGGAAGACAGCAGCGCTGCCGCCAGCAGCAGCGCCGCCAAGCGCCGGTTGCGATGGCTCATCGTCATTCCTCCCTTGTCGCCGCTGCCTTATGCCAGCTCGCGGTACTTGCCTGGCGTGATGCCCTCGTACTTCTTGAACACGCGGATGAACGTCGCCGAATCGTTGTACCCGACCTGCCGCGAGATCTCGCTGATCGACTCCCGCTTGCCTTCGATCAGCAGCTTGGCGCGGGAGATGCGGGTGCGGTGAATGGAATCGAGCAGCCCTTCCCCCGTCTGGCTGCGGTACAGCCGCGACAGATAGCTGCCCTTCATCGCGAACTGCTCGCCGATGCCATTCACATTCAAGCTGGCGTCCATGTAGTTGGCCTCGATGAAGCGGTTGACGCCGGCGACAAGCTCTCGCAGCGAACGCTGCCGCTCCTGCGAGACCTGCGCGTCGCGGCGCGTCCGGGCGATCGCGCACACCTCCGCCAGCAGCCGCAGCAGCTCCTCCTGCATCTCCCCGAACGTCGTGCTGGCCATGATCCGCTCCATCCAGCCGGGATGCTCCTCGAGCACCCGCTCCTCGCCCTCGCCGAGCTCATGGATCGCCTTGAGCATCGTCGCGAGCAGGTTGAACATGAGGCAGCGCGCCATCCCGAGCGACAGCGGAGCATTGCCGAAGTTGCGCTCCGCGATCTCGTCCATGCAGGCCGCGGCCTGCTCCAGATCCCCCGCTTTGATGATATTGATAAGCTGCTGCTCCTCCTGGAGCGGATAGTCGTAGCCTTTGCCGGATGGAGCTCGGCTCTCCATGCGGATGTCTCGGTAAGAGAGGATGCCCGTCTTGCCGAGCAGCATCCGATACTCCATCGCGTCCACCGCCTCCTGATAGGCGACTGCGACGCCCGCCCAGCCGCCGTGGATGCCGCCGATCGACACGGTCAGCTCCATCCCGTACCGCCGCAGGAACGCTTGCGCCTCGGAAGCGGCCGCCCGCAGCTCGGCTTCCGCGTCCGCGGCATCCGGACGGAGGCTGACGAGGCAGGCGTGCAGGTCATCCGACTCTGCCATGTAGCCGGCATGGCCCGCCTTGGCGCACAGCTCCTCGACAACGTTGGCGATGATGAACGGGATGAGCCGCCGGCGCTCCGCCGCCTCGATGCCGGACAGCGTCTCGTGCAGGCTGTCCTCGTTCTCCAGCGCGAGCAGCAGCACGGCGAACCGGTCCGAGCGCAACGGCATGCGGAACGAGCGGAATGCCTCCTCGTAGCTGACCGGCGTATCGAGCCTGCCCTTGAACAGCCGCTGCAGCATGTTTGCCCGCAGCACCTGCTGATGCTTCTGCAGCTGCTCGGCGATCCGCTCCTTCTCGCTGCGCGCGCGCCGGATCGCCTGCTCGATGCGCTTGAGCTCATTGCCCTCGGCGCGCCCCTCCGGAACGTCGGCTTCCCGCTCGTCGATCGAGCGGACGAGGCCGCGGATCGGCGAATAGTTCCGCCGCAGGAAAAACCACGTCAGCACGCCGGCGCCAAGCAGGCTGACCGCGATGCTGCTCGCCGTGAAGCGGCGCACGTATTCCGCTTTCTCCCAATAGAGCGAGCTCGGAATGATGAGCGCATATCGGAGGCCAGAGACGGCGGAGCGAATGTGGAACAGCTCGGCGTCTCCGGCCTTGCCCTCGGCGAGGCTGACGCGGCCGTCCGCGCCGAGGAACGCCTGCAGCTCCGGGGCGTCCGGCCGATTGGTCAGCAGCGGCCGCCCGTCCGGATCGAGCATGAGCAGCACGCCGCCGCCCAGGCCGGAGATGCTTTCGAAGTCGGCCTGGAAGCCGGAGCTGTCCGCCATGACGACGACCGCGCCGGTGAGCTTTCCGTTCAGGCCGTCCGGCAGGCGGTAGACGTAGGCGATCGAGCTTTGCTCCTTGCCCGCGTCCGAGCGCGGCAGCTCGATGAAGCGTCCCGGCCCTTCCCGCTGCGTCTCGGCTTTCCACTTCTCGAATGACAGCGCTTTCGAATTATGGATCGTGCGATAAGCCGTCTCGGCGTCGCGGATGTTGCCCGGACGGATGACGGAGTCGCCCCGCTCCCAGACGACGTAGAATTCCGCGATCGAGGCGTATGACGTCTTGTACATCCGGAACTCGTCGCTCAGCTGATAGGCCGTGTACGGCGCCTCCCGCGCCGACTGGCTCGAGTACATCAGCGTCTGGAGCTTGTCGTTCCAGGCTATTTCCATGCTGAGCCGCTTCATGAGGTCGATCTGCTTGTCCATCGTGTAGCGCACCTGCTCCAGCAGCGAGTCGTTGGCGCGGTGGATCTCGCTCTGCAGCGCCCGGTCGGCCGCGGCGGCGTTGACGAAGCTGATGAGGATCGGCAGCAGCAGCACGGCGCTGTAGGACAGCAGCCAGGCGACAACGACGCTTCTTCGCTTGTTCCATAGTCGGCGGATCTTGTTCAACCCTCTCATCTCCTGCAAGCTCGATATGCCGAGCGGATCGGCCGCGGATGCGGAGCTTTATTATACCGATAAATGCCGGCCGGATGGAATGCGCAATATGCGCGGCGGCATCGATCAAATCGTCAAAAAGCCCGCTGCGGACGGGGCCGCGCGGGCTGGAAGACGCTAGAACAGGCGAAGCGTCGACCCGCCGAGCTTGGCGAGCGCCTCGACATAAAAGTAATCGCCGTAGATGAGCGAGACGTCGACGTTCTGTCCGGCCGGCTTGTGTCCCGTGCCATGCAGCAGCAGCGCCTCGTGGCCGTCGACGCGCCAGGCGGCGTATCCGCCGCGAAGCGAGCGTAGCATCGCCTCCGCCTCGTCCCGCCAGCGCCCGCCGTCCGCTCCGTGATCCAGGGCGGCCAGCTCGAGCAGTCCCGAGGCGGCGATCGCCGCGGCCGAGCTGTCGCGCGGCGGCTCGCCGGCAGAGCGGTCGGCGCGGAAGTCCCAGTGCGGCACCCGATCGTCCGGCAGCTGGCCTACAAAATACGCCGCCGTCCGCCGCGACGCCTCCAGGTAGTCCCTCTTGCCGGTCCACCGGAACGCGTTGGCCATGCCGTAGAGCGCCCAGGCCGCCCCCCGGCTCCATGCGGACTCCGGCGCGTCCCCTTGGCCCCCGAGCGCCTCGATGCGTCGGCCCGTCGCCGGATCGAACGAGACGATATGGTACGCCGAGCCGTCCTCGCGCAGGAACTGCCGCAGCATCATGTCGGCATGGGCTTCGGCGATATGTGCATAGCGGGGATCGCCGCTCTCGGCCGAAGCCCAGAACAGCAGCGACAGGTTCATCGCCGAGTCGACGATCGACCACCCGGCGCGGTCGCCGTTCCAGGCGCGCAGGAAGCTGCCCTTGAGGTTGAAGCGTCCCGCCAGCAGATCCGCGGCGAGCAGCGCGCGGCGGCGCGCCTCCTCGTCGCCGGTCAGCTTGTGCTTGGCGACGGCGGTCGTCAGGAACTGGAAGCCGAGATCGTGATGAAAGCCGTTCGGCTCGATGAGACGCCGCTCCAGCCGCTCGTCCCAGCTCCACGCCGCTTCCCGGAACCGCTGCTCGCCGGTCCCGTCATAGGCGAGCCAGAGCAGTCCCGGCCAGAAGCCGGACGTCCACCAGTCGATCGGCCCGTCGTCATACTTCCCGTCCGCTCCGGCCCGATGCGGCGAGCGGCTCCCGATGCGTTCCAGCATGACGCCGACCGCCTGCAGCGCCTCGCGGCTCATGGCGGCGGCATCCGGAGCTTGATTCCTCTTTGTCTCCATGTGTGATTCCTCCTTTTAAGCGGCTGGCCCGCCGCGCGCTCAGCCCTTCAGCGACCCGACCATGACGCCCTTGACGAAAAAGCGCTGTACGAACGGATAGACGCACAGGATCGGCACCGTCGCGACCATGATCGTCGCGTACTTGATCGTCTCGCCGATCTGATGCCGGTCTCCCGCCGACGCCCCCGCCGACATGCTGTCGGTCGCATTGGCGATCAGGATCTCCCGCAGCACGAGCTGCAGCGGGAACAGCTCCCGGCTCTTGATGAAGATCGAGGCGTAGAACCAGCCGTTCCATTTGTCCACCGCGTAGTACAGGATCATGACGGCGATGACCGGCATCGACAGCGGCAGGATGATGCGCAGCAGGATGGTGAAGTGGCTCGCCCCGTCGATCTTGGCCGATTCCTCCAGGCTGTCGGGGATGCCCATGAAGGACGTCCGCATGATGATCAGGTTGAACGTGCTGACGGCGAACGGCACGATCGTCGACCAGAGCGAGTCGAGCAGGCCGGCGCCTTTGACGACGAGATAGAGCGGGACGAGCCCGCCGCCGAAAAACATCGTGAACACGAGGAGGAACATGAGGACGCCGTTCCACATCACGTTCTTGCGGGAGAGCACGTACGCGCCCATCGCCGTCAGGATCAGGTTGACCGCGACGCCGGCGACGACGATGAACAGCGTGTTGCGGTAGCCGATCGCGATCGCCGGATTGTCCAGCACGCTGCGGTACGCCTCGAGGCTGAAGCCGAGCGGTCGCCACAGGATGCCGCGGTAGGCGAGCAGCTCGCCCGAATCGCTGAGCGAGGCGAACAGCACGTACAGCAGCGGGTACAGCGTGACGATCACGAGCAGGCCGAGCAGCGCGTAGACGGCCGCTCCGACGAGCCGGTCCCCGAGGCCGGTCCGGATGTTCATGGCGTTTCCCTCCTTACCATAGGCTGCTGCGGCTGAACCGGCGGCTGAAGTAGTTGGCCGATACGAGCAGCGCCAGATTGATCAGCGAGTTGAACAGGCCGACGGCGGAGCTGTAGCTCCAGCCGAATTCCAGCAGTCCCTTGCGATAGACGAACGACGAGATGACGTCGGCCGTCTCGTAGGTGACCGGGTTGTACAGCAGGATGATCTTCTCGAAGCCGACGTTGAGCAGGTTGCCCATGCGCAGGATGAGCATGATCGCGATCGTCGGCAGGATGCCCGGCAGCGTGATGTGGAGCATCTGCCGCAGCCGGCTCGCGCCGTCCATGCGCGCCGCCTCGTACTGCTCCAGGTCGATGCTCATGAGCGCGGCGATGTAGATGATCGACTCCCAGCCGATGCGCTGCCAGATTTCCGAGAGGATGTAGATCGGGCGGAACAGCTCCGGCTTCTGCAGCATCGCCTGCCCGTCGTAGCCGAACCAGACGAACAGCCGGTTGATCAGCCCGTCCGCGTTGGTGAAGTCGGTGACGAGGCCGCAGATGACGACGAGCGAGATGAAATACGGCATGTAGGTGATCGTCTGCACGGTCCGCTTGAAGGCGCGGTGCCGCACCTCGTTGATGAGCAGCGCCAGCACGATCGGCGCCGGGAATTCGAACAGCAGCGAGTATAGGCTGATGAGCAGCGTGTTCTTGAGGATGCGCCAGAAGTAGTAGCTCTGGAAAAAATCCTCGAAATGCCTCAGGCCGATCCAGTCGCTGCCGAGGATGCCCTTGATCGGCGAATAGTCCTTGAAGGCGATCGTCGCGCCGTACATCGGGAAATAGTGGAACACGACGTAGTAGGCGAGCACGGGCAGGAACATGAGGTACAGGTACTTGTTCATCGCAAAGTCCCTCAACGCGCGGCTCCGGAACGATTTTGGCGCGGACATGCGGTTCGTTCACCTCTTTTCATGGGACGGGAAGAAGCCTGTCTGCTGCGGAGGACGGCCCCTTCCCGGCTCGCGGCTCAACGGCTAGAATAGCGGGCGAGCGCCGCCGTCTGAATCTCGATGGCGCGGTCGAGGCGCAGCGACTTCATCTTCGCCAGGTAATCGTCATAGGCGTCGAGCGGCTCGCTGCCGAGGATGATCTTGAGCGTCATCTCGTCGACGAGCGTATTGATGTCGTTCATGATCGTCGCATACTCCGAGCTTTCCTCCGCCGTCGGCGTGATCGGCGGCAGGTTGTAGCTCGCGGAGTCCGTCTGCTGCCAGAGCTCGACCGCGTCGCGCTGCGTCTGCAGGGCGAAAAACTGCTCGGCGTAGCGCTTGTCCTGAATGAACGGCCCGTTGTAGCTGCCCCTCGCGTACTGCGAGATCATCTGGGCCGGCGCGAGCTTGTCGGGATTTTTCATCAGCAGGTCGGTGTAGGTCGGATAACCGTCCTTCATTTCATAGCTGACGCCCTCCGTGCCGAAGTTGAAGAACAGCCGTCCCTCCTCGCTGTAGCCAAAATCGAGCATGCGCACGGCGAGCTCCGGATCCTCGGCCGAGGTCGTGACCGCGACGATGCCCTCCGGCGAATAGGCGTTGTTGCGCTGGCCGAACTTCGGCTTGTCGCCCTTGTTCAGCACCGGGTACGGCGCTGCGGCGAGCACCGCCTTGGGATCCTTCGCCTGGACGAGCGGCTGCCACTTGCCGATGCCGCCGCCGGCGTTGGCGACCGTCGCCCCGGCCGCGCCGGAGACGATGTTGCCGTCGAGCGCCTTGCCGTCGGCCGTCGCCGCGTTTTTGTCGATCAGCCCTTCGGCGTACCAGCCGCGGAACAGCTCCAGATAGTCCTTGAAGCCGGGCTCGGACGGGCCGAACTTGATCTGGCCGTCCTCCTGATAGAAGCCTCGCGTCACGCCGAACGCGCCGAGGAACGCGCCGTTGCCGGATTCCTGGAAAAAGCGCGGCTTGCTGACGAACGACAGCGGCGCCGCCGCTCCCTTCTTCTCCTTGAACTGGCGCAGCGTCGCGGTCCAGTCGTCAATCGTCTCCGGCACCGGCAGTCCGAGCTCGTCGAGCCAGTCCTGGCGGATGATCGGCCCCTGGAACACGCGCAGATACTCGTCCTCCCGGATGAACGGGAACGCGTAGTAGCTGCCGCTGTCCGTCTTGACCATCTTGTCGATGTCCGGATTGTCCTGCAGGAATCGCTTGAGGTTCGGCGCGTACTTGTCGATGTAGTCGTTCAGCCGCAGGATGTAGCCGTCCTTGATCGCCTTCTCCGGACCGCCCGGGAAGCCGTCGAGGAAGTTGAACTCGATCAGGTCCGGCAGGTCGCCCGAGGCGAGCAGCATGTTGAGCGACTCCTTCGCCTGCCCGCTCGGCGGCGAGGCGAATTCCAGCTTGACGCCCGTCCGCTTCTGCCATTCCTGAAAGAAAGGCACCTCGTCCAGCGAAGGCTGCACGCCGACGAGATTGCCGGGCAGCTCCGCCCAGTAGGCGAGCTGCTTGTCGGTCTGCAGCGGATAGGCCGTCTGCTCGGCTGCGCCAGCCGCCCCTTGGCCGTCTGCTCCCGCTCCGCCGGTCTGGCCTCCGCTTCCTGCGTTGTTTCCGTCATTTCCTCCGCCGGACGTGCAGCCGGCGAGCAGCGCCCCGGCCAGCGCCAGCGACAGGCCCGATTTCAACCATCGGTTCATTCATCTTCCCCCTCAGCTCGAGTGGCGGGAACGGTCGGACCTTGGAATGGGAGCGCTTGCATGTTCCCGTTCGGCCTCCGCGCCTCGCCTCCTTAGGCTACCTTCCGGCGGCAGCGAGCCGATAGAGGCGAATTCGGCTTTACGATCGGCCGTTTCGGCCATCGGCGTTGACGATATCGGCACAGGAATAGGCGGAATCGGTATTCAGATCGGCCGAAATGGCCCGATCGGCGTGAAGCGGGGCGCGCCTTCGATCGAGGTCAAGTCCATAATTGTGTGTAAAAACACTTCTCGGTAAAAAATGGAATTGGGTTTATAGGCTGTCCGTCGCTTCCGTCATGGTGGTGCTGGTTTCCTGCTCCTCCGAGCCGGCGCCCTGAGTGGCTTTCTGCTTCTTCCACGCCTTGAAGTCCGTCATGTCCATGTACGGCTTCTTCGTCATCCAGTACTCGTTCTCTTCCATGAGCATGGCTCCGATGAGGCGAAGGACGGAAGCGCGATTGGGAAAGATGCGGATGACCGTCTCGCGCCTGCGGATCTCCCCGTTCAGGCGCTCCATGCCGTTGGAGGTGCGCAGCCGCACGCGGTAGGCCTCCGGGAAGGCCAGCACCGCGACGGCGTCCTCGAACCCGTCCTCCAGTATTTTCATCGCTTTGGGTGCTGTCTCGGCATACGCCTCAAGCGTCTGTTCGAGATAGGAACGAGCCGTCTTCATGTCGGGCGCATCGAAGATCGATCGGACGCGACTCTTGATTTCGCTTTGGAGCGCTTTGGGCGCTGCGTTCAGCACGTTCTTGATGAAGTGCGTCTGGCACCGCTGCCACGAGACCCCTTGAAACTCCTTCTCGATGGCCTTGACCAGCCCGCCATGGTAGTCGCTCGTGACGAGCTCCACGCCGTGCAGGCCGCGCTCCTTCAGCCAGCGGAAGTAGGCGCCCCAGCTCTCCTCCGACTCGGTGTCGTCAACGCGCAGGCCCAGAATCTCACGCCGGCCTTGCTCGTTCACGCCGTAGCCCACCAGAACGCCTCGAGAACAGATACGGCCTTCTTCACGCACCTTCACGTAGATCGCATCGATGGTGATGAAGGGGAAGGCGTGGTCGGCCAGAGAGCGGTTGTTCCAGTCGTGGACAGCCGGGTCCAGCTGCTTGCACAGGTGGCTGACCGTTGACTTGGAGAACTCGGTTCCGCACAGCTCCTCGGTGATTTTAGTCACCTTGCGCGTCGACACGCCGTTGATGACCATTTCCATGAGCGAGAGAACCAGCGCTTGCTCGCTGCGCTGATACCGGGCGAAAAGCTCGGTAGAAAAGGAGCCGTCCCGAAACCGGGGGACGCGCAAGGTGACGCTGCCAGCGCGGGTAATGACGTCGCGCTCGTAGCTGCCGTTGCGGTAGCCCTTGCGCTCGCTGGTGCGCTCGTACGTCTGCGCCGCCAGCTGATCCGTCGCCTGGGCTGTCAGCACCTGATTCAGCACCGTCTCCAGCAAGCGGGCCACTCCCGCGTCCCGATCGGTTCCGATAAACAGCTGGTGCAAAATGTCCTGATCTACGGTAATCTGGTATTGAGTCATGTGTAGGCACTCTCCTTGGAATGTTGGTCTCGACAACTTCCATTCTAACCGAGAGTCCTACCATGGCTTTCCTTTTTATGGTCAGGAGCATTTTACACAATTATATGGACTTAACTTTCGATCGAAGAGGAAGTCTTCTTCGACGAAAAAAAAGCCCCCTCGGGTCTGATATGCTCCCCTTTAGGTAGACAGGTGAAATAATAAAAACCTGTTTATCAAGGGGAGTTTTTTCATGTCTCAAATAAATGAGTACTGCGGAGAAGAGAAATTGGCCATTCTGAAGGAGTATGAAGCAGGACGGGGATCACGAAGAGACATCGCTTGTAAATATAACATTAACGTCAGTACGTTGAAGGAATGGCGACGTCGTTATGAACTGTACGGATTCGAAGGGTTAGCATGGCGTGCAGAGAATAAGAGCTACTCAGTGGAACTTAAACTTCAGGCTGTTCAAGATTATCTATCTGGAAAGTACTCACAGAATGAAATCATAAGGAAGTACCATATGGCAAGCCGTACACAGCTCCGAAACTGGATTAAGAAGTATAATAGTCATAGCGGTCTAAGACCGTATAAGAACGGGGGCGGAGCCGCTATGACAAAGGGACGGACAACGACTTGGGAAGAACGAATGGACATTGTAATCTATTGCTTATCGCAAAATCGAAACTATCAAAAAGCAGTAGAGAAATATCACGTTTCTTATCAGCAAGTTTACGGATGGGTAAAGAAGTACGAAGCAGATGGCGAGAACGCTTTGCGAGACGGCAGAGGGCGCACAAAGGCACCTGAAGAGTTATCTGAGGTCGACCAGCAAAAGCTCGCCATGAAGAAACTGGAGTACGAGGTTGAGCGGCTTCGGGCGGAGAATTCTTTCTTAAAAAAGTTACAGGAGTTTCAAGGGAGGCGTCGCTAAGCGGACATCGACAGGAAAACATTTATCTCGCTATCCAAGCCGTGCAGCAGGCAGAAGCGCTTAGCATACAGCTACTGTGCAAGGTGGCGGAGATTCCAAGGTCAAGCTACTACAAGTGGCTCAGTCACAAGCCTAGCCAACGACAGTTGGAGAACCAGGAGCTTACGGCGGTCATGATGACGTTATATGAAAAGGTTGAAGGCACCTTCGGTTACCGTCAATTAACGCTGCATATGCGTCGACAAACGGAGAAGCGGATTAACCACAAACGCGTGTATCGTCTGATGAAGATAAAAGGGATTCAGTCCGTCATTCGCAGGAAGAAAAAGAAATATGAACGTTCTACACCGCAGCACGTAGCTGAGAACGTATTAAACCGTGCGTTTCAAGCGGAAGCACCGAACGAAAAGTGGCTAACGGATGTCACTGAATTTAAATATGGCAACGGTCAGAAGGCCTATTTAAGCGCCATTCTCGACCTTCATGATAAATCGATTGTTTCTTATGTACTGGGACATTCCAATAATAATCCGCTCGTGTTTAAAACATTGAAGTTGGCGCTAAAGGCAGCGCCAAGAAGCAAAGCGCTCCTTCATAGCGACCGGGGCTTCCAGTACACGTCTTCGAGTTTTAAGAAAATGTTGGATAAGGCTAAGCTGAAGCAGAGCATGTCCCGGGTCGGACGTTGTATTGATAACGGTCCTATGGAATCTTTTTGGGGAACGTTGAAATGTGAGAAGTACTACTTGCATAAATACCAAACTTTTGAGCAGCTAAAGAACGATATTGATGATTACATCCACTTTTACAATTACGAACGATTGCAGAAAAAACTAAACGGCCTCAGTCCCATTGAATTTAGGGCTAAGGCCGCTTCATAGATCTTTATTTTTTGTACTGTCTACTTGACGGGGTGCAGTTCAGTCGCGGAGTGGACCTTTAGGGACAGCTTTCTAGCTAGCTGCCGGCGGAGCAAAGACGGCTCTGTCGCTCTGTCGCGTGCGTTCGTTCGCTGAAATGTCGGCGGCAGCCTGCGCCGCTGGCGCTCAGGAGCTGCCGCCGGCGCGGCAGTCCTCCAGCGTATCCTGCGCCGACTGGCGAAGCGGGATGCGCGGCACCCAGCCGAGAGCGCGCAGCGCGCTGGCGTCGATCGGCTCCGGCGAAGCCGCCGTGCTGCCGCCGATCTCCACCGGCAGCGGCACGGCGGCCAGCTCCCGGTACAGCTCCGCCAGCTCGCCGAGCTGCGTCATCCTGCCGCTCGCCATGGCGTAGCTGCGGCCTGCGGCGCCCCGCTCCAGCAGCGTCTCGTAGCCTGTCATGGCGTCCCGCACGTCGAGAAAATCGCGCGCTTCGGTGGCAGAGGACAGACGGAACGGAGGCGGAGCCTGCATCTCAGCCGCTGCAGATGGAGCGAGATCGGCGACAGCATCGCTGCGGCCTGGCAGGGATGGATCGGATGCAGGCGGGGCCTCTGCCGAATTTCCAGCCTGCGCTGCCGTCCGCTCGCAAGCGGCCGCGTAGCGGGCGAGCAGCCGGCTCAAGCCGGCGGAAGGGCCGGGGCCGACGAGGTTGGAAGGAATTGCGACAAGCACGTCGAGCCCGTACAGCGCATGCCAGCCCAGCGCCGCCTGAGCCTGCATCGCTTTGCTCAGCGCGTACGGATGCAAAGGCTTGACGGGCGGCGGACCGTCCGCCGAGCCGCCGAGCATCGAGCCGGCCACGACGATCCGGCAAGGATGCCCGGAAGCGCGGACCGCCTCCAGCAGCCGGACGGTGCCCATCAGATTGAGGTCCAGATAACCGGATGGATCGGCCCAGGAAGGTCCGGCGGCGTTGAGCCCCGCCAGATGAAGGACGGCGTCCGGACGCGTCCGGCGCAGCAGCTCGGACAGGCTGTCCGAGCCGGGCTCCGACAGGTCGAGCGCCTCGAGTCGGACGAGAGACAGCCACTCCGGCTCATCGCGGCCCGGCCGGCTTGCGAAGGCGAGAGAGGATGAGCCGGGAGCGCCGTCATCCGAGGCATCGGCGTGATCGACGGCATTCGAAGCGTCCAGGGCGTCCGGGGCGTCCAAGGAATTCGAGACATCCGAGGCATTCAAAACATCCGAGGAATCCACGCCAGCTTCGGCTCCCGGGGCATCTACGCTATCGGCGGCATTCACGGCATCCGTCGCACCCACGGCATCCATGACATTCATGGCATCCGTCGCATCCACGGCATCCGCAGCGACGAACCAGTCCGGACGTTTCGCCGGGTCTGCCCAGAACGGCGTCGATCCCGGACGGACGCAAGCGACAATCTCCCAGCCCGCCCGTGCGAAATGCCTCACCGCATGCGAGCCGCAAAAGCCGCCCGCCCCGGTGACGAGGAGCCGCTTCCGACGGCCGGACGATCCCGCTTCGCTCCGCTCGCCGGCTGCGCCTTCTTCCAGCCTGCATCCTGCCGATCCGCCGGTCTCGTGACCGCTCGTTTCCTTTTTCAGCCTGCGGCTGGACGACCTTCTCCAATTGGAGGCTTCGGCTCCCTTTGGCCCGCTCGTTCCCCCGATGCTGCGGCTGGACGATCCGGAGTCGCTGATTTCCCGCCTGCTCGTTCCTTTCCCTATCATCCTTCCTCTCCCCTCCCGACCCTCATCATTTGCTTCATAACGCTGCTTGCCCGGCCCGATCCTTTGAATGAAGGCTCGTGCAGCAAACGTGACTTCTGGAGCTGAAGACCGCCCATACGCTGATGTATCTAAAAATGCGGAATGCGTCGAAAACATGCTAGTTGCATCCTTTTTTTGCCGCCGCCAGCTTATCGCCCTCTCCAAAACGGGGACTATCGGCCATCCACGGCTCCGGTTGACGTGGAGAAGAAGCCAGCACCGAGCGTCGATGTTCCGTGGCTGCTTTGATCGATGAACCTTGACTGCTCTGGTCTATGATCCATGACTGCTTTGTACGAAAGATCGTACAAATTCTCCGCTCACTGATCAATTCCGACCTCTTTGTACGATAAATTACACAAAATCCTCACCTGACATTTTAGGAAGGCTGAGTTTATATGAAAAATCATATAAACTGCTCCAATGTCTTCCAATCGATCAAAGTTTGTGTGATTAATCTCACAAAGGGAATGATTCTATTCGCAAATCGTCACCGAGAGTTCCCTCCACTTGCGCTGCAGGCCCCCGACATGATTTTCCGCTGAGATTTTGCCGCTGAGAATGTCGTGCGGGATTGCGCTGGACTGCCCCTTCGCCGAAAAAGCAAAACGGGAGCAGGAAAAGGACCGGCTGCGGCGACATGCCGAAGCCGGTCCAAACCTCGCCCGGCCGCGCAACAGCCGGGGGTTATAGCAGCAAGGATTGCGGCGGCAGGGAGTTGCAGCAGCAAAAATTACGGCAGCTGGGTGGTGCGGCAGGGGCGGCTTCGCTCGCGGGCGCCGCTCCCATGCCGCCACTGGGCCATCAGCCCCCGCGCCGCTCCCATGCCGCCAGCTCGCGGACCATGTCCGGGATGCTTGGCGCCCGGTAAGTCCAATCGGTCCGCACCGCGCTCAGCGTGCGGTCGATCTCCGGCTCTGCCGCCGGCACGATCGCAACATCATCGCGGCCGTACGCCTCCTTGAACCACTCCAGCATTTCCAGCTTGCTTGCCGGAGCCGCCGCCAGCAGATGCACGAGCCCGCCGATCTCCGGATGCGCCGCCGCATGCTCGACCGCCTTGGCCAGCTCCAGCGTCGTCACGCCGTTCCAGTAGACGCGGCTGTAGCCGGACACCTCGCCCGTCTGAGCCAGGAACCAGCGCAGCAGGCCGATGCCCTTGGGGCTGGCGTCGGGCCCGATGATCGACGTGCGGATCGTCAGATGGCGCGGATCGTTCACCTCGCCGAGCGCCTTGGAGCGCGCGTAGACGGTGATGCCGTCCGGCCGGTCGAGCTCCGTATAGCCGCCGCGGTCGCCGAGGAAGACGCAGTCCGAGCTGATGTGGATGAGCCTCGCGCCGATCTCGCCGGCGGCGAACGCCAGCCAGTGCGGCAGCAGGCCGTTGACCGCGTACGCCTCCAGCGGATGCGCCTCGGCGTCGGCGTTGAGCTTGCCGATGCAGTTGACGATCAGCTCGGGACGGACCGCCGCCACCGTGCGCCGCACCGCCTCCAGGTCGGAGGCGTCGAGCGGCAGGGATCCGTCCCCGCCGCCGCGCGTCGTCCAGCTGAGCTCGAAGCCGTCCCGGCCGCGAAAGTAATCGACCATCATGGAGCCGGCCATGCCGCCGCCTCCGAGGACGAGCAGCCTCATTGCAGGAACCCGCCCCTCCTCAGCATGTCGCGGATCTGCTCTTTGTCCATCAGGTTCTCGCTCGAGCAGAAGCTGTCGAAGTCGACCGCGTCATACGTGCTGTACCGCTGCTGAAGCCCCGGGATGTCGAGCGGCGGCAGGATGACCAGGTATTCCTTGTCGTAAATGACCGTGCTCTTGCTCTCGAACTCGGTCAGCAGAATCTCGTGCAGCTTCTCGCCGGGGCGGATGCCCGTCTCGACGACCTCCGCCTGCACGCCGATGTCCTCCATGAGCACCTCGGCCAGATCCTCGATGCGGCAGGTCGGCATCGTCATGACGAAGATCTCGCCGCCGAGGCTTTCCTCCGACGCCTTGAACAGCAGGCTGATCGCGTCATGGAGCGTCAGGAAGAAGCGCGTCATGCCGCGGTCCGTCAGCCGCACCTGGCCCTTCGTCTTGATCTGGTTCGTGAACAGGTGGATGACGCTGCCGTTCGTGCCGAGCACGTTGCCGCCGCGCACGCAGACGAACTTCGTGTCCGTGCTGACGAGGTTCGCGTACACGATCAGCTTCTCGCCGATCGCCTTGGTCATGCCGTAGAAGTTCGACGGGTTCGCCGCCTTGTCGGTCGAGATGTAGATGACGCGCTTCACCTTGTTCAGGTTGGCGGCCTCGATGACGTTCTGCGTGCCGAGCACGTTCGTCTTGAGCGCCTCGTACGGATGCTCCTCGCACACCGGCACATGCTTGAGCGCGGCGAGGTGGAACACGTAGTCCACGCCTTGCGTCGCCTTCGTCAGCGCCTCCAGGTCGCGGATGTCGCCGATGCGGAACGTGAGCCGCGCATCCTCGAACATGCGGCTCATCGTCACCTGCGCCGACTCGCTGCGCGAGAATACGATGATTTCCTTCGGATTTTGCGGCAGCAGCTGCCGAATCAGCTCATGCCCCCAGGAACCGGTTCCGCCGGTGACAAGGATGCGAGAGTTTTCAAACATTCCATTTCCCTCCAAGCACATATTTCACTACGATGTCCGAAACGTCCAAAGCCTCGTATCCCGCCGGGATGCCCCAGCTTGCCGGCAGCGCCGTCATGACGTCGACCGCATCCGCGATATTGCCCGCCCGCAAGCCGCTCACGACGTTGCTGCCGCAGTCGACCGTCTCGGGACGCTCCGTCGTGTTGCGGATCGTCACCGTCGGCACGCCGAGCAGGCAGCATTCCTCCTGCACCGTGCCGCTGTCGCTGACCGCGCACCAGGCGTCCCGCTCCAGCCGCACGAAGTCGAAGAAGCCGAACGGCTCATGAAACTCGACCAGCGGATGCGGCTGCACCGCCGTGCCGCCGGCGTCGATGCGCGAGCGGGTGCGCGGGTGGATGCTGCAGACGATCCGCTTGCCGTGCCGCTCCGCGATCCGGTTCAGTCCGCCGAGGATGCCGTCCAGATGGGCCGGCACGTCGACGTTCTCGGCGCGGTGCGTCGTCACGAGCACATAGTCCCGCTCCTGCAGGCCGAGCCGCTCCAGCACGCCGCTTCCGTCGATGCGGTCCTTGTACTGCGCCATCACCTCGCCGATCGGGTTGCCGGTGCGCACGATGCGGTTCGCCGGAAAGCCCTCGCGCAGCAGGTTCTGCTTGCTGTACTCGGTATACGGCATGTTGATCGTCGACACGGCGTCGATGATGCGGCGGTTCTTCTCCTCCGGCACGGTCAGGTCGTAGCAGCGGTTGCCGGCCTCCATATGCGCGACCGGGATGCCCATCCGCTCCGCTACGATCGCGCACAGCGCGCTGTTCGTATCGCCGAGCAGCAGCACGATGTCCGGCCGCTCCTCGCGCAGCAGCCGCTCCATCTCGCCGAACATGACGGACAGCTGGCCGCCGAGCGTGTGGCTGCCGCCCGCCATCACATGGTCGGGACGACGCACCTCCAGCTCGCGGAAGAACACGTCGTTCAGCGAATCGGTATAGTTCTGTCCCGTATGCACGAGGATGTGCCGGTCCGCCAGCCGGTCGAGCTTGCCGATGATGAGGCTGAGCCGGATGATCTCCGGCCGCGTGCCGAGCACGGTCATCACTCGCATTCGTCCATTCCGCCTTTCGGGTTGAAAATAGATGCTCTAGCGCTTCTTCCTGCCGGCTCTGCGGCCGGCAGAGCCGATCTTGCGGCGGCGCGAGGCGCCGCCGGCACGCCTGCGCCGGGCCGGGCGGCTGCGCTCGCCGCGCCGGGCTCGCCGCGCGCGCCGGCCTTGCCGCGGCGCAGCCGGCCCTTGCGGCGCAGCCGCTCCCTCCGGCCGCCGGCCAAGCTTGGCGAAGCCGGCGCGGGCGGCTCCGCGGCCGCCGCCGGCTCCGCAGGCGGCGAGCCGATCGGCTCGCCGCGGGTCAGCAGCGCCAGCACGCCGTCCGGCAGCTGGACTCGCGGCACGCCGCCGAGTCCGGCGGACGCCTCCGCCTCCGGGCTTGCGATCGGCCGCAGCGTCCAGCCGGCGAGCAGGCCGCGCTCCGGCCCAGAGCCGTGCGCGATCCGGGACTCCGGCTCGCGCGGCAGCCGCAGCCGCTCGAGGCTCGCCAGCAGCCGTCCGCGAAAGGCCGGCATGCCGAACACGGCAAGCGCGGCCGCGCCGCTGCGCGTTCCGGTCGCGAGCCGCAGCGGCGCGTTGTCCGCGAGCCGCCCGATCCGCTCCGCGAGCCCGGCATAGTCGCCCATCGGCGCCAGCCAGTCGGCGTTGCCGGTCGCGTGCAGAATTTCCGCGAGGCCGCCGGAGGCGTAGGCGACGACCGGCTTGCCGAACAGCAGCCCCTCCAGCGCCGTCATGCCGAAGCCTTCCTCCACGATGCTCGGCACGACCAGGACGTCCATCGCCGGATAGGCGCGCGATACGTCCGGCTCGAACGGCAGCCAGCTGAGGCGGGCCGACAGACCGGCCGCGTCCGCGATCCGCGCGCAGCGGGCGGCGTACTCCGCATCGACCGGGTTGCCGATGACGACGAAGCGCAGGTCGGGCCGCGAGGCGGCCGCCATTCCGGCTGCGGCCAGGAAGTGCTCCAGCCCTTTGTTCTCATACAGATGCGAGGCGATGAACCCGACCAGCACCTGCTTCTCCTGCAAGCCGAGCTCGGCTCGCCGGACGGCGCGGCTGGACGCCCAGGTCCACGGTTTGAACGCCGCCGTGTCTACGCCGGGCAGCAGCACCTCCGAGCGGGACAGCGCGAGCGGAGATGCGAGAGGCTTCAGCGTCGAGGCGGAGATGCCGACGACGCGGTCGGCATGCTGCTCGATGAGCTTCATCGTCGGCCCGACGCCGGCGGCCGGACGCATCGTCTCGGTCAGGCACCAGATGACCGGGATGCCGAGCCGCTTGGCGGCGATCGCTGGCAGCGGCTGGACGCAGGTGTTCACCCACGCCGCATGCGGCCTTATTTCCAGCAAAAGCCGGTACAGCCGCTCCATCGCCTCGCTTCCCGTCCCCTCCTCGACTTCCTCGGGAACAGACGGCAGCCCCAAATACATGGAATAGTAGATCGGCACATGCCCCGTCACGCGCACCGGGATGCCTGCGGCGGCGGCGCGTCCGGACAGGATGCCCTCCTCGGGCACCGCGAGCGTGCAGTCGGCGACGGCCGACAGCTCGACGATCGTGGACAGCAGCAGCTTCTCCGCGCCGGTGATCGCCTCGGGACTGCCGATATGGGAGAAGAACAGCAGCCTCGGCCGGAACTCCATGCTCATCGCCCTCCTTGCCCGGCGCCGTCAGCGCGGGCCGGAAGCGCCGTCATGACGGAAACATGACGGAAAGCATCGTCGTCAGCCGGTGGGCGTAGGTGTGCTCTTTCATCGTCCGGCACATGCCGCGGAACGCGATCGCCTGCCGCTCCTCCTCGTGGTTCAGGTAGTAGTCGATCTTCTCGACCAGCTCCTGCGGCGAGGCATACGTCGCGATCTCCACGCCCGGCTCGTAGAAGCGGGCGAGGTCGTCCCGCACATCCGTCAGCTGCAGCGTGCCGCAGGCCGAGATTTCGAACGTGCGCGGATTCGGCGATATGGCCGTCAGCTGCGCGCTGTTGCTGTTGAACGTCTCGTCGTCATGGGCGCGGTGCATGTTGATGACGATTTTCGCTCCGTTGTACGTGGCGGCCGTCTCCATCGGGTCCATCCAGTGGCCGGCGCGGATCTTGGACTGGAGCAGCCGGAAGTCCCGGAGCCGCTCCCACCAGAGGCCGGAGATGGCGATGTCGCGGGTGGCGAGGTAGGGCGTAATCTGGTTGAAGAAATCGACGCGCTTGTGGTAGGCCGAGCCGACGAAGCTGATCTCGCGGCGCAGCGACAGGTCCGGATTGCGGGGACGGAACTCGGCCGGATTGACGCCGAGCGGCAGGTAGGTGACGTTCGGGCAGCCGAGCTGCCGGTAGAATTCGACCGTGTTGCTCTCGAGCGTGAACACGAAGTCGTAATGCGGGGCGAGCTTGCGGGTAATGTCGGAATAGTACGGATCATCCGTGAACCAGACGGCGGTGCGGATGCCGAGCGCGCGGATCGCGTCCACCTGCTCGGTCGGATATTGCAGGCCGTCGAGCACGATGACCGCGTCGGGCCGCAGCTCCTTGGCCAGCTGCACGACCGGCTGCTGCGTGTCGGTGATGCTCACCCTCGCGGTCATCGAGCGAAGCGTGTCGGCGATCGCCGAGTCGAGCGGCGAGTAGGGATAGCCCTTCGCCGTCGCGACGAACAGGACGTGGATCGGAAAGACCGGCGGCGCGTACTGCAGGCGGCTCAAGCCAGCCTCGCATTTGCCGTACCACAGCCCATGCTCCATTCCTGCGGCGAAGCCCGCTTCGCGTCCGCGCTGGACTTCGGCGTCCAGCAGCGGGGGCGCGCTTCTCCTGACGGAAGCGGCTGCCTGACGCTTTTGGCGGCTTGGACGGATGCGCTTGCCGCGCATGGATTTTACTGCCACTATGCTTCCTCCTTCTTCATAGCCAGCCCGGCGGTCGCCTGCGGCTGCTTGCGCTTCAGCATCCGGCCCGGTCGAGCAGCATGCCCAGCCTGCCGGCGAAGGCATGGTCCCGCATCGTGCGCAGCATGCCGCGCACGGCGATCCGCCGCCTCTCGTCCTCATGGTCGAGGTAGTGGAGGATCTTGGCGGTCAGCTCCGCCGGCGTGGTGAACACGTCCAGCTCCCGGCCCGGCTCGTAGTACCGGCGCAGATCGTCGCGGATGTCGGTCAGCTGCAGCGTGCCGCAAGCCGAAATCTCGTACGTCCGCGGATTGATCGACGCTCCCCGGAGTCCGGCATCGTTGTGGTTGTCGGAGCCCGGCTCGGTCGTGCGGTGGATGTTGAGGACGATTTTCGCCCCGTTGTAGAATTTCACCGTCTCCTCGATCGGCATGAAGCCGGGCCGGATGAACGGCTTGTAGCGGGCGTAGCGGTCGAGCCGCTCCCACTCGCCGCCGGCGAGGACGACCTTGCGGCCTTCCAGCGCGGGCAGCACCTCGTCGAGCAGGCGGATCCGGTTCCAGAAGCCCGTGCCGACGAAAAAGACGTCGCTGCGATACTCCTGGCCGACCGGCTTCGCGTGGAACACCGCCGGATTCGCGCCGAGCGGCAAGTAATGCGCGTTCGCTCCGCTCGCCCGATAGAACGGAACCGCCTCGAGCTCATGCGTGAAGACGGCGTCGTAAAGCGGCGCGAGCCGCGCCGTCTCGCGGGTGAAGTACGGATCGTCGGCGAACCAGATCGCCGTGCGGATGCCGAGCGCGCGGATCGCCGCGATCTGCTCGGCATGGTCCGGCGGGAACACATGCAGCCCGTTCATGACGAGCACCAGCTGCGGCCTCAGCTCGGCGGCCTGCGCGAGCATCGTCGACGGATGGCCGACATGGACCGTGCTGGCGTGCTGCCGGAGCGCGTCCGCCACCCCTTCGTCGATGGCCGGGAAGCCCTGCGGCACGAAAAGGACGGTCAGCGGACGCTGCGGGTACGCGGCGGGAGCGACCGTCTGCGCGGCGCTCCGGCAAGCTCCGTCCCGGCGGCCGTGCGCCTCTCCGGCGATGCGGCCCGCCGCCCTTCCCGCCGCCAGCAGCTGCTCCTGTGATGCCATGCCATCTGCCTCCCTTCTCCTTGTCTTACTGTATTCCGGCGGCGCGGCGCCCTCTTGGCCTCTTGTCCGCCGTCCGCCAAAAGCGGCGGATATCCACGCCGCCGAGCGGCCGCGCGGGCTTAGTGCCCGTGGCCCGAGTGCGGCCCAGGCGGCCGCGCGTGCTCGGCGCACGGTGGCGCGAGTGCAGCCAGGCGGCCGCGCGGTCTCCGCGCCCGGTGGTGCGAGTGCAGCCAGGCGGCCGCGCGGGCTCGGCGCACGGTGGCGCGAGTGCAGCCAGGCGGCCGCGCGGTCTCCGCGCCCGGTGGTGCGAGTGCAGCCAGGCGGCCGCGCGGGCTCGGCGCCCGGTGGCGTGGGTGCGGCCAAGTAGCCGCGCAGTCTCGGCGCCCCCGTGGCGCGAGTGCGGCCAGGCGGCCGCGCGGTCTCGACGCCTGGTGGCGGCGAGTGCGGCCAAGTAGCCGCGCGGTCTCCGCGCCCGGTGGCGCGGGCCTTCTCCCGGACGCCGATGCTGCCGCTAGGGCTGCGTCTCGTACGCCAGCTGCAGCCCTTC
Organism: Paenibacillus sp. FSL W8-1187; assembly: GCF_037965485.1. Classification (NCBI taxonomy): domain Bacteria; kingdom Bacillati; phylum Bacillota; class Bacilli; order Caryophanales; family Paenibacillaceae; genus Paenibacillus; species Paenibacillus sp. FSL W8-1187. The sequence continues at coordinate 1,957,572 of NZ_CP150181.1, read as the reverse complement.
CTCGTAGCCTTGGCCGAAGCCGAGCTGGTACCCTTCGTTGTAGGTCTGCTGGAAGCCGGCCACATAGCTCGGGCTGCCTGCCATCTGAGGCACGGCCTGCAGCGGCGCGCGGCGGATCCGGCGGATTCGCCGCGGCCTCGCGGCTGCGGCGCGCCTCCGTGGCCGCGCTCCTTTTCCGCCTGCAGCGGACTTCGCTTTGCGGCGGATCGTACCGGACGCCTTCTTGCGCTTGCCTCCTGTGCGGGTCGTCGTCTTTTTGGCTCCGGCAGCGGTCTTCGGCTTCATGCGCCGCGTAGCCGGCTTGGATGCCGCAAGCAGCAGTATTGCCATGAGAGCATTCCTCCTTGATTCGGTCCGTAATGGGGAAAAGCTTGCTGGTAGTAGGCTTAAACTCTAACCATGATCCGCTCCGGCGCTTCTCAGTGCCGTTTTTACCACGATTGCTTTCGTACCGAGAAAGCTTGCGGCTAGAGCCGCCAATTGCTTTCATTTTGCGAAAGCTTGCGGCTAGAGCCGCCAATCGCTTTCGTCCTGCGAAAGCTTGCGGGCTAGAGCCGCTGATGCAGCTGCGGAGCGGCCGCAATGGCCGGGCCGGCGGGGATGGCGTCCGCTTCCGCCGGCGACAGCCGCCGGCGGACCGGCCTCCGCTCCAGCGACCAGCTGGACGCGGCCAGCGGGTTCAGCGGCCGGCGCAGCCGCCCTTCCTCGACGAGGCCGACGCTTCCGTCCGGCAGCAGCACGGCCTCCGGCGGCTTCGCGCCGCCGTCCGGCGCGTCCGGCAGCGGCGGCGCGTCCGGCAGCCCGTGCCAGCGGACGGCGGCCAGCTCGGCCGGCACCGGCTCCGCTGCTACGCCCAAGCGGCGCAGCAGCGGCATTGCGATTCTCTTCGACGGCAGCGTCCACGCGCCGTCAATCCGCCAGCGGCGGCCGCTCTCGACCCACCAGACCGTGCCGTCCGCGCCTTCGGCGGCGATGCCGCCGGGATAGAGCTCGAGCTCGCCCGCCGAAGCGGATCGCTCCTCCGGCCGGATCGCGGGGGGCAGGGAGCCGGCTCCCTCCCATTTCGCCAGGAAATACCGTCGGTTGCGCAGCGTGATCGCCTCCATCCTCCGGCCGATCGACCGGATGCTGACGTTGCCGTAATGATGGATGAAAGCGTCCCCCGCGATCGCGAGTCGATAGCCGGCCAGGCGGGCGCGAAGGCTGAAGTCGTCGTCCTCGTAGTTGCCGACCTCGTAGCCTTCGTCAAAGTAGCCGATCTCCTCCAGCAGGCCGCGCCTCATCAGCATGCAGAAGCCAGTCAGCCGCTCCGTCTCCCGCCAGCGGCCGGGGTCCGGCTCGTTGAACGAGGCGGCCCAGGCCCGCATCGCCGGAATCGTCCGGTACGGCGCGTCGATCCGCTGCTCGCCGCTGATGAAGTTCGTCACCGGGCCGACGATGCCGGCATTCGGGATGCCGTCCAGGCAAGCCGTCAGATTGTCGAGCCAGCGCGGCGTGACGAGCGTATCGTTGTTGAGCAGCAGCAGCTTCTCTCCGCGCGCCATCATGAGCCCGCGATTGACCGCCGCGGCGAAGCCGGCGTTGCGGCCCATGAGCCGCCAGCGCAGGCGGCCGAAGCCGAGCGCCGCGCCGCGGCTCGCCAGCATCTCCGCCGTCCCGTCGGAGGAGCCGTTGTCGACGACGATGATCTCGTACGGCTCCGGCGTGTGGGCGAGGATGCTGTCCAGGCATTGCTCCAGATAGCCGCGCTTGTCAAAGGTCGGGATGATGATGCTCGTGCCGGGCCACGGCACGCCGAACGCCTGGCGTCCGGCCTCCAGCCCTTGGCGGTAGCCTTCCTCGCGTCCCTGCGCATGGAGCTTTTCGTTTTCGGGGACAGCCGCGCGGCGGCCTGCCTTTGCCATGTCGGCTTCCTCCTCTGTGTGCGGAAATGAGCGGCCTTGACTCGATTTATTCGAGTCAAGATCACGCCTGCGAAGGCGCTGCGCGGCGCCTGCAACCCGATTTTTTCGGGCTGCAGCTTCTGTTCTGCGCTGCGCGGCGCCTGCAACCCGATTTCTTCGGGCTGCAGCTTCCGTTTCGCGCTCCGCGGCGCCTGCAACCCGATTTTTTCGGGCTGCAGCTTCTGCTTCGCGCCACGCGGCGCCTGCAACCCGATTTTTTCGGGCTGCAGCTTCTGTTTCCCGCTACGCGGCGCCTGCAACCCGATTTTATCGGGCTGCAGCTTCTGTTTCGCGCTCCGCGGCGCCTGCAACCCGATTTTTTCGGGATGCAGCCTCCGTTTCCCGCTACGCGGCAGCTGCTACCCGATTTCTTCGGGCTGCAGCTTCCGTTTCGCGCCACGCGGCGCCTGCAACCCGATTTCTTCGGGCTGCAGCTTCCGTTTCGCGCCACGCGGCGCCTGCAACCCGATTTCTTCGGGCTGCAGCTTCCGTTTCGCGCCTCGGGCGCTTGCGGTCAGCCCTGCGAAGCGGAATCGTCGTCTGCGGGCGAAGCATCCATCGCCGCAGCCGATTCTTCCGTCGCTGCGGGAGTTGGCGCGTCATCCGGCGGGACGGCTTCGACCGGGACGCTTTTCCCAGCGCCTGCCTCATCCGCCTCGCCCGGCTCAGCTGCCTCGCCCGACTCATCCGCCGCGCCTGCCTCGTCTGTCCCGGCCGACCCGCCTGCCGCATCCGCTCCGCCTGCAGCCCGGCCCGCCCCGGCAGCGGCCATGCGGTCCTTCATCCAGCCCGCCGCCTCGTGCAGCGAGTCGAACGTGCCCGCATCGGTCCACCAGCCCGGCAGCACCTCGTAGCGAAGCTTGCCTTGCCTGGCGTAGGCGTTGTTGACGTCGGTGATCTCCAGCTCGCCGCGTCCCGAAGGCTGCGTGACGGCGACGATGTCGAAGACGCTGCCGTCGTACAGGTAGATGCCGGTGACGCTGTAGCTCGTCGCCGGGTTGGCCGGCTTTTCCTCGATCGCGGCGATGCCTCCCTCGCTGTCGAACACCGGCACGCCGTACCGATGCGGGTCCGGCACCTCCTTGAGCAGCACCATCGCCGTGCCCGGCTCCTGGCCGCGGTAGGCTTCGACGTAAGGCTTCAGCGAGTCCTCCACCAGATTGTCGCCGAGCAGCATGAGGAACTTCTCCTGAGGAGCGATGAAAGGCTTCGCCAAATCAAGCGCTTGGGCAATGCCGCCGGCCTGCTCCTGGATCAGGTAGGTGAGGCGCGCTCCGAACGCTTCGCCGCTGCCGAGATAGTCGATGAACAGTCCCGCGGACTGCCGTCCCGTGACGAGCAGGATTTCGTCCGCGCCCGCCTCTGCCAGCGTGTGGATCGCGTAGTGGATCATCGGATATTGGTAGACGGGCAGCATATGCTTGTTCATCAGCCCGGTCAGCGGACGGAGACGGGTACCGGTCCCACCGGCCAGCAAAATGGCTTTCACTTCAGCTTCACTCCTTCGTGGATTACGGGTTCATGCCGGCCTCTCCATGCCCGGCGGCCGCAGCGCGGTCGCGGCTATGGTCGGGATAGCGGAAGCGGGGCGGCGCTCCGGCCAAACGGATCGCGTCGGCATAAGCGAGCGGACGGATCGGCTCGGACGCCACCCGGCTCGGACGGACGCGGACGGGCAGCGCCGATCCGCCGCCGGCCAGCAGCGCGGCCAGCGCGCGCGGCGGCTGCGCCAGCAGCGCCCCGTCTTCGAGGCGGCGGAGCGCCGCGCCGTTGAGCGCGAACGGCGTCCGCTCCAGCGACATCGCCGTCCGCCGCTCGCCTCCGAGCGACCAGTGCAAAAAGGCGTTGAGCCGCGTCTGCGGGCTCCACTTCGAGAAAGGCCGCCTGCAGCCGCCATCCTCCGCGAGCGCCGCCGCCGGCCGCTCCGGCGCGGCGCGCAGGACGGCCTGCAGCATCATGCGGCTCGCCGGCTGCAGCGCCTCATCGGCGTCCGCGACGAGCAAGGCCCGCGGCTGCAGCTGCCGCGCGGCTGCCGCGCCGGCGGCCCAGGCGGCCGCGCCGCCATGCGGATGCCGCAGCCGGATGCGCTGCGCCGCCTCCGGCCCGGCATCGTCGGCAGCGGACGCCTCTGCGGCGAGCTCGGCAGCGCCGGCTGGCGCTTCCGGCTCGGCGGAGCCGGGTCCGCAGCGCACGAGCACGAGCTTGCGGCAGCCCAGCTTCTCCATCCAGGCCGCAGCCGCCTCCAGCGACTCCGCGCGGGCGGAGCAGAGCACCGCGGCCGCTTCCGGCGGGAAGCTCCAGCCGTGGCCGGCGGCCGCCGGCTGCAGCCGGGCAGCGCGGGCGGACCGCGATCGGGCCGCCCCGCCTCGACGGGCTGCCTCCCTCCGGGCAGCGGCCAGGGAGCGATGCCGGCGGCTGCCCGAGGCCGGCGCTCGCTTGGAGCGCGGACTGCGCCGCGCGTGCCGCCGGACGGATCGGCCGGCAGGACCGCGCCTTCCGGCAGAAGCTTGCTTTTTCGTCATGACAAGCCGCTCCCTTCCCTCGTCTCGGAACCGGACTCCAGCGCCTTGGCCTGCGCCTCGGCCAGCCATGCCGCCGCCTCCAGATGATCGCCCGTGATGAGGCGATGCAGCGGATTCGTGCGCTCGCGCTTCAACCGGCTGCGGTTGCGGCGGCCGACGTCGACATGCACGATCCGCCGGACGGCGAGTCCTGCGGCCAGCGCCTTGACCTGAGCCAGCGGCGGCACCGCCAGCGCCTCCACGCCGATGCGCTCCGCAGCCGCGCGGGACATCGCATGAGGGACCGCGGTGAGGGACGTCCCCCGCAGGTCGCTCCGTCCTGCCATCGAGTTCAGCGCATGCTTGGCGAGCACGACCGGATGGACGCGGCTGCGGCCGGTCGGTCCCGAATAGTCGTTCAGCGCCACATCGGCTCCTCCGCTCAGTACCGCCTGCACGAACGGACGCAGCTTGGCGGCGGGCAGCACGATATCCCCGTCGAGGAAAAGCAGCGCCTCTCCTCGGGCGGCGCGAGCTCCTACGCTGCGCCCTACGTCATGTCCGAGCGCGCGGGCGCAGCGCAGCACCTTCGCTCCCATGCGGGCCGCGATCCGGTCGGAGCCGTCCCTCGTGCCGTTGGAGACGACGATCAGCTCCGTGCGCGGATGGACCCGCTTCGCTTGGGCAAGCACCGCGGCGATCGTCCGGCGTTCGTTCATGACCGGGATGATGACCGATACGGCAGGAGCCGCATCCTCCTCCAGCGGACCCGGCGGCAGAAGCGGAGACGGAGCGTCCTCGCCGGATGGCCGCCATCGCGGCGGCGGATCGGCCTCGGCCTGCCGGCGGTTTCCGGCCCTCGATTCGGACGGCATTGCCTCGTCCGCTTCTCTCGCGCCGCCCAGCCTCTCGTCGGATTCGGTCCGCGGATGGGCCGGACTTTCGTCCATTCTCGCAATTCGATCGGGCGCTGCGCCTTTGCCGGCCCTCGGCCCCGCAGGCTTCGCGCGGGCTCCTCTCCGAACGCCGGAGACGCTCGCGCCCGGCGCGCGGCGCTTTTTGCGCGGCGCCGCTTTTGCCTCGGATGGCTTTTCGCCCTGGCGGCTCGGCTGCGACTCTCTCACTTTTCTCACCTCTCTAATAGCCAGCTTATGAGAGTCGCCGGCCAGGGGAAACGGCATTTGTACAGGTTGGACAGCTGCCTTGCCGGGACGCGCGCCGCATGGGGCCGGCAGCTGGCGATTCGGCTTGCTTCTGCGTGCGCGCATAGGAAAAAGGACAGCTCCATCGCCGTCATGACGATGGAGCTGTCCTTCTTTCGGTTCATCCTGCACTTGCGCCTGAACGAAGCCGCGTTCCCGCCGCAGCTCGGCTCGGCCCTGCCCGGCGGGGTGCGCGCTTTCGGGCCTTACTCCCTGCGGCCGGCGGCGATCCAGTCCAGCCGGCCGCGCGAGTTGCCTTCCTCCTGCGTGCGGATGAGCGTCACGACCGCCTCCGCGCCCAGCTTCGCGCGCACGACGGCATGGCAGAACGGCACGTCGAGCGAGCAGGCGAGAGAGTAGCCCGTGTCCCGGAACGGCTGCTGCAGCGGCAGGATAAGGTCGAGGCGGCTGCGTTCCTTGAAGTCGAAGGCGACCGTGCCGAACTGCAGCTCGCTGCCGTCCGCAACCGGACCTTCCGCAAGCTCCGCGCCCGCCTGCGAAACTCCGGGCCCGCCTTGCGCGGCGGCTGCCGCAGGCGGCGCGGAGCGGACATCCGCTCCCGCTTCCGGCGTCCCGCCGCCGGGCATGGCCTGCGGCAGCAGCCGCACCGTCGGCGAGGTGCGGATCTTCAGCGCCGGGCTGAAGCGGACCTCCTCCAGCCGCGCCCATTCCGCCGCCGACCGGCTGGACGCGTGGAAGTCCGGCTCGCTCTCTGCGGACGGGCGAGCGAGCTCCCCGTCCCCCTCGCCCGCTCTTTCGAAAGCCGCCCGACTCCGGCGCTGCGGCTCGCCTTCGCCTTCACCTTCGCTTTCGTCTTCGCGAGCGCCAAGCTCCTCCGCCTCGAGCCCTCCCTCCAACGGACTCGCCACAGCGGCGAAGCCGTGCAGCTTGACCCGGCGGATGCCTCCCGGCCTGCGTCCGTCCGTGTCCTGATGCGGGCTGTCGACGGACGGCGATTCTCCCAATCCTTCCAATTCGGAATAGTCCGGATGATCGACCTGATACATCGGACGCGAGACTCGTCTCGGCCGCGGACGGCTGTCCGTCGCGGCCTTTCCTTTGGCTGAGGGCGCGCCGCCCGGCACGAAAGGCCGGCTCGCCTTGCCCGGTTTCCCATTCGTTTTCATGTCCATGCTCCTTCATCGGCACCGTTGGCCATTCTTCTGCTCTTATACTCTATGCGCCTGCCCTGCCGGGGGATGACTGCGGCTTGCTGCCGCGGCATGCGCAATAAGGAATGCGCAAAAAGGATGCTCCCGGCCCTAGGCCGAGCCGCATCCTCCTGACCGCTCTCCATCTTATCCCTTCCGATCCGTCCGAGTGGCCGCGACCGCTCAAGCCCTCCCCGCCGCATCGCCTTCTACCGGCGCGTCCAGCGATGCAGCTGCAGCCCTTCCACGACCAGCAGCGCCTTGCCCTCTTCTTTCGCCGCCTCCTCCGCCGCCTTGTCGGGAAAAGGAAAATAGCAGAACATGTCGCCCTTGCGATAATTGATGCCCGACATGCCGGTACCGGAAGCCTCGTAGGCGCTTCCCGCGGCTTGAACGTCCATCCTCGCCTCCAGCGTATCCCCGAAGCCGCTGTCGCTTCGAGCATGGCGGAGGCCGCTCGCCAGCGTCGCTCCGCTCCAAGAGATCGTGCCGTCCGAGCGGAAGCAGGCCATCAGGAGGCCGCTGTTCGGCTCCAGATGCGACAGCCAGATCCGCTGGTCGCCGTGGCGGTACAGGTCGCGGCCGACGTTGGCGGACAGATCCGTCAGATCGAGCTCCATGGAATATTCGCCGGGCAGCGTCGAGATGTCGAGCGAGTAGCGCTCCTTGTCGCTTGCGATCGCGGCCATCCCGCCTTGCCAGATCGGCATGATGCCGTACCCGTAGAGCCAGGCTCCTGCGGCAGCGGCGACAGCGGCCAGCGCGACGAGCCGCACTCCCTTTTTCCTCTTCCTCGGCGCTTTGCGCTCGCTTCGCATCCGTATGCGACCTCCCCGACCGGCCTGTGGCCGTGATGCTCGATTAGACGCAGCGGACTGGAAAAGGTTCCCCGATCTGGACACGCTTCCGCTCCGCCCGCCGATTGAGATCGCTCCCGTCCGCGACCGCGTCCGAAAAAATCCTGCTTATGCCCGCGGCAGCGAACGCCCCGCCGACCCGGCAGCGCCCGCCTCCGCCAGCGGCTCCGACCGCCAGGCGGCATGCCAGAGCGAGCCCGTGCCGGCTCCGGTCGGCCCTGCCGCCTGGATCGCCTTCAGCGTGAACGCCTTGGCGCGGCGCGCCGCCTCCGGCAGCTCATGGCCGAGCGCCAGCAGCGCCGCGATCGCCGAGGCGGTCGTGCAGCCGGTGCCATGCGTGTGAGGCGTCGGCACGCGCGCGGCGGCGAACCGCTCCGGCCGGTCCGGCCGATCGGCGGACAGCAGCAGGTCGACCGCCTCCGCGCTGCCGGGCAGATGCCCGCCTTTCAGCAGCACATGGCGGCTGCCGAAGCGCAGCAGCTCCCGTGCGGCCGCTTCCATCGCGGCCTCGGTCGCGAGCTCGCTCTCGTCCCAGCCGAGCAGCGCGCACGCTTCCGGCAGATTGGGCGTTATGACCTCCGCCAGCGGCAGCAGCCGGGTCCGCAGCGCCTCGGCCGCCTTTTCCTCCAGCAGGCGCGAGCCGTGCTTCGAGATCATGACCGGATCGACGACGATCGGTCCCGCCCCGCAGCGCTCCAGCTTGCCGGCGACGATGCCGATGATGTCGGCGGAGAACAGCATGCCCGTCTTCACCGCATCCGCTCCGATGTCGTCCAGCACCGAGTCGAGCTGCCGCGCGACCGCCTCCGCCGGGAGCGGGTAGACGCCCTGCACGCCGACCGAGTTTTGCGCCGTCGCCGCCGTCAGCACGCTCATGCCGAACGTTCCGAGCTCCTGGAACGTCTTCAGATCCGCCTGGATGCCCGCCCCGCCGCCGGAGTCGGAGCCTGCGATCGTCAGCGTTTTCTTGAATCGCCTCATGCGCGTCCCCTCCTTGGCCCGCCGGGGGCGGCGGCCGTCCTGCCCGCGTCGTCCCCGCGCCCTGCCGCTTCCGCCCGGCTCGGCGCAGACGTCCCCGCGCCGGCGCTCGGAGCGAAGGCTCCGGACGGGTGCGCCGAAAATCCGCGCCGGAAGCGCTCCGGATGGAACGCCGCGCTCGCCGCAAGCTCGTCTCCCTCCAGCAAGCCGAGCACGGCGGCGGCCGTCGCCGGCGCGAGCAGGATGCCGTTGCGGTAATGCCCCGCCGCGAACAGCACCTGCGGATAGCCGCTCAGCCGGCCGATGAGCGGACGGCCGTCGCGGGTCGCGGGCCGCAGCCCGGCCCAGCGCAGGCTCGGCCGCATGCCCGCCAGCATCGGAAAAGCCCGGGCGCTCCAGCGCTCCAGCCGGCCGATGCCTCGATCCGTGACGTCCGTGCAGAAGCCGGCCACGTCCTCCGACGCGCCGCAGACGAGCCTGCCGCCCGACTTGCCGACCCAGTAGGCCTGGCTCGTGAACACCATATGGCGCACCTCGCCGTCCGGCACGCCGTACGCGCAGATCTGGCCGCGGATCGGGTGGATCGTCTCCGGCAGGCCGAACAGCCGCTCGAACTCCCCGCTCCAGGCGCCGGCGCACAGCACGAGCCGATCACCCTCGAAGCGTTCGCCGCGCTCCGTCGTCAAGGCGACCGGACATTCCGGGGCGTCGCCGGGCCGCAGCTCCAGCGAGGCCAGCCCGCCCTGGCCGGCTCTGAGCCGGACGCCGACGCTGCGGCACGCCTGCTCCAGCGCCGCGGCGAGCTGCGGCGCGTCCACATGCGCCTCCGCCGGCGTATAGATGCCTCCCGCGCAGGCGGCGAGCCGCGGCTCCAGCCGCGCCGCTTGCGCCGCCGTCAGCAGCTCCGCTCCGCTGCCGGCGGCGCGCTGCCAACGCAGCCGCGACTGCAGCGGCAGCAGATCCGCTTCATGCAGCGCCACCCCGAGGCTGCCCGTGCGGCGCAGCCCCGCTTCCATCCCGCTCCGCTCCTCGATGCGCTCCACCCACTCCGGGTAGCGGCGCAGGCTGTCCAGGCACAGCTCGAAAAACGCATCCGGCTGCTCGACGTTCTCGGAGAACGGAGCCAGCATGCCCGCCGCCGCGCCTGTCGCCTGCCCGCCGAAGCCGCCGCGCTCCACGACCGTCACCTCGCGCGAGCCGTCGCTCGCCGCCTCGAACGCGCAGGCGAGCCCGATGATGCCGCCGCCGAGGATGAGCACGCGCTCCTTCATCGGCCGGCCTCCTTCGTCGCGGAACGGGCGCTGGCTATGCTTGTCCCGCCCGCCATTCCCAACGGGATCGCAGCGGCTTCTGTCGAGAGCTCAGCCGGAGCCGGAGCCGCAGCGGCGTCGCCGCCGTCGGCCCCGGCGCGGCTTGCCCCGGCCGTCCCCGCAGCGGCCGCCGCCTGGCCCGCGTCCGTTCCGTCCCGGAACGTGAACAGCTTGCCCGCCTCGGCGCTGCTCGCCGAAGCGTACGGCAGCTCCGGAATCCGGCCGGCCAGCCGGGCGAGGCGTCCCGCGCGGATCGCCAGCGCCATCGCTTCGGCCATCGCGACCGGATCGCAGGCTTTGGCGACCGGCGTGTTGGCGAGCACGCCGGAGGCGCCGAGCTCCATCGCGAGCACGGCGTCCTTGGCGGAGCCGAGCCCGGCGTCGACGATGACCGGCACCGGCGACTGCTCCGCGATGAGGCCGAGCAGATACGGATTCAGGATGCCGAGGCCGGTGCCGATCGGCGCTCCGCCCGGCATGACCGCCGCCGCGCCGGCTTCCGCCAGCCGGCGGCACAGGATCGGGTCGTCCGACGTGTACGGCAGCACCGTGAAGCCCTCCGCCGCGAGCCGCTCCGTCGCGCGCAGCGTCTCGATCGGGTCCGGCAGCAGCGTGCGCGCGTCGGCGCTGATCTCCACCTTGATCCAATTGCCGAGCCCGGCCGCGCGGGCCAGCCGCGCGATGCGCACCGCCTCGTCCGCGTTGCCCGCTCCGGAAGTGTTGGGCAGATACGTCAGCGCGCCTTCTTCCAGATGCTGCAGGATCGAGTCGTCGGCCACCTCGTCGAGGTTGACCCGCCGCACGGCGAACGTCACCACCTCCGCTCCGCTCGCCCGCAGCGCCTGCAGCATGACCGCCGGGCTCGGGAACCGGCCCGTGCCGAGGAAAAACCGCGACCGCAGCGTCTTGCCGCCGATCGTCCAGACGTCCGTCCCATTTCCTGTGCCTCCTGCAAGCACGCCGCTTCCGCTGCCTGTCTTCGCCGCATCCGCACCGTTCGATTCGAATCGCATCCGCTCAGCCCCCTCCTACAAAATGCACCAGCTCGACCGCCATGCCGCGCCGCAGCCGGCAGCGGCTCCACTCCTCGCGCGGCACGATCTGACCGTCCGCCTCGGCGACGATGCGGCGGCCGCTCAGGCCGCGCTCCTCCACGAGCCGCTCCAGCGTGCCGGCCGCCGTCCGATGCGGACCGCCGTTCAGCACGATGTCGACCGCCGCGGCAGCCCAACCATTCGTCTCGCCCGCCGCCCGAGCCGCGGCCAGCTCCCGCCCCGCTTCGTAAGCCTGCCCGTTCCGCCTCCCCCGCGCCGCCGCGATCATCGCCTTGAGCTCGCGGCATGCCTGGGCGGGCGACGCGCTGCCGACGATCGCGGACACGGCGCAGAGGCGCGTCGCTCCGGCCCCCAGCACCTGCTGCGCGTTATGCGGCCCGATGCCGCCGATCGCGACCCACGGGACGCGCACATGGCGCGACGCTTGGCGGACGTACTCCAGCGTCACCGCGGGACGCCCCGGCTTCGTCTCGGTCGGAAAGACCGGACCGACGCCGATATAGTCGGCGCCTGCGTCTTCCGCCGCCAGCGCCTGCTCGAGGCTGTGCGTGCTGATGCCGATGATCGCGTCCGGGCCGAGCCGCTCCCGCGCCTCGCGCCAGCCTCCGTCCTCCTGACCGAGATGGACGCCGTCGGCCTCCGCCTCCAGCGCCAGCTCCGGATCATCGTTGACGATGAACGGCACGCCGTACTCGCGGGTCAGCCGGCGCAGCAGCCGGGCTTTTTCCAGCAGCTCGTCCTTCTTCGCCGTCTTGTGCCTCAGCTGCACGATGTCCGCTCCGCCATGAAGCGCCTCGCGCATCACCTCCTCCAGCGTGCGCCCGGGATGATAGTTCTCCCCCGTGATGACATAAAGGCCGAAATCCAGCTTTTTCATCCTTCCGACTCCCTTCCTGAACCTGCGGCAGCGCGCGTCCTGCGCCTTTTCGGCCTCTCTCCGCCACGCTCCGATCCAGGTCCGTTTTTGCTCCTCGTTCGCTCGCTGCCTTCAGCTGACGGGCAGATAGCGCTCGCATACTCTCAATGCCTCGTCGGGATCTCCCGCTCCTTGCACGAGCACCCTGCCATCCGGAAAAACAACAAGCCGCGCCCCCTCGTCCGGCAGCTCGGCCCGCAGCAGGTATGGATTGCGCATGACCGCGCAGCCCGCCGCCTCGAGCTGCCTGCGATAAACGTCCAGCGGCTGCGGCTCGCTCAGCTCCACCTGCACCGTGTCCCGCCCGCACAGGACGGCCGACAGAACAGCCGTCTTCCGCGGCTTGAACGCAGCGTCGACCGTTGCCGCAGCTTGCGGCTCGCTCCGTGCAGATGACGCCTCCACAGCCGGCCCTCGCGCTTCTCTCGCTGCTTCTGCCTTCCTCGAGCCGCTCCGCGAAAGCTCTCCCGCGCCGCTGCCGCCTCTCTGCGCCTGACCTGCTTCGCCGCATGCCGGACAGGTCCGGGTCGGCCCCGGCAGCTTCAGCTCGCGCAGCGACAGCGGCCAGACGCTCGCCGTCGCGAGCGTGCGCCGCAGCTCGCCGCGGCTGCCGCTCAGCCACTTGAGCGCCTCCGCCGCCTGCAGCGCCGCGACCAGCTCCACCGCCGGCGACAGCATGCCGACCGTATCGCATGTCTCGCCGCTCTCCTGCTCCTCCTCGCCGCCGATCAGGCAGCGCAGGCAGCAGGTCGCGCCGGGTACGAGCGGCGCGCTCATGCCGGAGGCTCCGGCGACTCCGCCGTAGAGCAGCGGCACGCCATGCGCGAAGCACCAGTCGCTCAGCCGCAGCCGCACCGCGGCGTTGTCCGTGCCGTCGAGCACGAGATCGCAGCCGGCAGCCGCCTTCTCCAGCGCGCCCGGCGCCGTCAGGTCGGCGACGACGGCCTCCACTGCCAGCCCGCTGTCGACGCGACGCAGCTTTTTCGCCGCCGCGACCGCCTTCGGCAGGCACTGCCGCGCGTCCTCCTCGTCGAACAGCATCTGCCGCTGCAGATTGCTCCACTCGACATAGTCGCGGTCGGCGAGCACGATCGAGCCGACGCCCGCCCGCGCCATATGCTGCGCCAGCGCGCAGCCGAGCGAGCCGACTCCGGCGATCAGCACGCGGGAGCGGAATAGCGCCAGCTGGCCTTTTTCGCCGATCGGCGCGAACCGCATCTGCCGCGAGAAGCGCTCGCGCCTCTCCGCGCTCAGCCCTGCGACCGCTCCTGGCTCCGTCCGACCGGCCTTTTCTGTCCCGCCAACCATGCCTGCTCTCGCTTCTGGCTTCATCCGTCCGGCCCCGCCTGCACCCGCCTCTCCCTCCGTCCGACCGACCTCGCCTAAGGCCGCTCCTTCCTCCGTCTGACCGGTCCCGCCGACGATGGCCCCTCTCTCCGTCGGGCTCTCCTTAAGCATAGAGCTTGCCGCCGCCCGCCTTGAAGGCGTCCGCCTGCTCCTTCATGCCCGCCTCGATCGCCTCCGCTGTCTCCAGCCCCTCGCGCTCCGCATAGTCGCGGATGTCCTGCGTGATGCGCATGCTGCAGAACTTCGGTCCGCACATCGAGCAGAAATGCGCCGTCTTCGCGCCCTCGGCGGGCAGCGTCTCGTCGTGATAGCTCATCGCCCGCTCGGGATCGAGCGACAGATGGAACTGGTCGCGCCAGCGGAACTCGAAGCGCGCCTTGGACAGCGCGTCGTCGCGCAGCCTCGCGCGTGGATGGCCCTTGGCCAGATCGGCCGCATGGGCAGCGATCTTGTAGGTGATGACGCCCTCCTTCACATCCTCCTTGTTCGGCAGGCCCAGATGCTCCTTCGGCGTCACGTAGCACAGCATCGCCGTCCCGAACCAGCCGATCATCGCCGCCCCGATCGCGCTCGTGATATGGTCGTAGCCCGGCGCGATGTCCGTCGTCAGCGGACCGAGCGTGTAAAAAGGCGCCTCGTCGCACACCGCGAGCTGGCGGTCCATATTCTCCTTGATGAGGTGCATCGGCACATGGCCGGGGCCTTCGATCATCACCTGCACGTCATGCTTCCAGGCGATCTTCGTCAGCTCGCCGAGCGTGTCCAGCTCCGCGAACTGCGCCTCGTCGTTGGCGTCGGCAATCGAGCCGGGACGAAGGCCGTCGCCGAGCGAGAAGCTGACATCGTACGCCTTCATGATCTCGCAGATCTCCTCGAAATGCGTGTACAGGAAGTTCTCCCGATGATGAGCGAGGCACCACGCCGCCAGGATCGAGCCGCCGCGGCTGACGATGCCCGTCACGCGCTTCGCCGTCAGCGGCACATAGCGCAGCAGCACGCCCGCATGGATCGTGAAGTAGTCGACGCCCTGCTCGGCCTGCTCGATCAGCGTGTCGCGGAACACCTCCCAGCTGAGGTCCTCGGCCTTGCCGTTCACCTTCTCCAGCGCCTGATAGATCGGCACCGTGCCGACCGGGACGGGCGAGTTGCGCACGATCCATTCGCGGGTCGTATGGATGTTCTTGCCGGTGGACAGGTCCATGATCGTGTCCGCGCCCCAGCGCGTCGCCCACGTCATCTTCTCGACCTCCTCCTCGATCGAGGAGGCGACGGCGGAGTTGCCGATGTTGGCGTTGATCTTCACATGAAAATGCCGCCCGATGATCATCGGCTCGATCTCCGGGTGGTTGATGTTGGCGGGGATGATCGCGCGGCCGGCGGCCACCTCGCTGCGCACGAACTCCGGCTCCATGCCCTCGCGGAGGGCGATGAACTCCATCTCCGGCGTCACGATGCCGCGCCGCGCGTAATGCAGCTGCGTCACGTTGCGGCCGGGCTTCGCCCGCAGCGGCTTGCGGCCGGTCGGCGGGAACCGCTCCGCGCCTTTTGCCGCCGCCTTCTCCGCATCCGTAAAGCCATTGTCCTCCGGACGCACCTCGCGGCCGTCGTAGGCTTCCGTGTCGGCTCGCTCCGCGATCCAGCGCTCTCGCAAGGCGGGCAAGCCGCGCCGGATGTCCGCGACATAGCTTTCGTCCGTATACGGACCGCTGGAGTCGTACACGCGCACCGGCTCGTTGGGCACCTGCTGTCCGCGCATGTCACTGTCCGTCAGCGCGATCTCGCGCACCGGCACGCGCACGCCCGGCGTCTTTCCGTCGATGTAGGCCTTGCGGCTCCCCGGCAGCGGCTTCGTCAGGATGGGCATATGAAAAAAACCTCCTCGCGGTTGTGGAATATCCGCTAGGAGGCTAGAGAGCAAAGAAAGCCGTGCTCGCGCATCGTTCCGTGACGGCTCGCCCTCGAGCCGGCACGGAGGGGCTTGGCCAGGTCTGCGCCCGCCGCCAGGTTGGGGCGGGCTTCGGGAGAAGGGTTCAAGGGCAGTCCGGATGGGAGTGATTCCCCCGCCTTCGACGCAAGGCAGCCGGCGAAGCCTTCCGACCGTGCCGCCCTTGTCTCTTTTGCCTTTCCCCTTCTTATCCGAACGTCGTCGCCTCCTTCCCATCCGCTTGGCGAGGCGCAAAAAAGCCGCCTCCCGGACAGGAAGCGGCGAATGGACGCAGACCGATACAAACGTTGCGCGATTCGACCACTTTCCTACGCTGGCATGACCCAGATCAGGTTCAAAGGGACCAAAGCTTCGCTTTATCTCAGCCCTTGCGGGCGCCCCTAGTGGATATCTTGGTTTTGAATATACGCTGTCTTTCAGGTGTCGTCAAGTTCGAACTTTTCATTCTACAAATAATAAAAAAAAACCACAAGGAGTGTTCTCGCATGTGGTTTTAAACTTAAGTTTCTAATCTATTGGTAGTTCAAACTAGCTCAAATCGAATCCGTTCATCAGCTTGGCCTTAAGGAGCCATTGGTACAGGGCTACGGCGGCGAATTCACGGTCAGCCGGGGCGTTGGGCTGATAATAGGTCTTGCCCGAAAGCAAGTAACCGTTCAAGACGCCCGCGTTCGTAAGCTTCTGGATGCTTTCTCTGGCATAAGCGGCCGCATGTGCCAGGTCTGTGTAAGCGACCGTTTGATCGGTCGTCAACTCGATGCCGGCAAGCTTCAATGCCCGCTCCAGGATAACAGCCAGATCCTGACGGGAGACTTTGTCATGTGGCGCGAATTTTCCCTTGCCGATGCCTTGGATCAACCCCGCTTCGCTGGCCGCCGCCACGTCGGCAGCAAACCAGTCGCCTTTTTTTACATCGGTGAAAGAGGCGAGCGCTGTTGACTTCAGACCGAGTGCCCGGACGAGCAGGGCGGTGAATTCGGCGCGGCTCAGGCTGGCATCGGGCGAATAAGTCGTCGCTGATGTACCGTTGATGATCCACTTGCCGGCCAAAGCCTCGATCACGCGAGCGGCGGCGGAGTCGTCAAGATCAGTAAAGTTCACGGTTCGAGTCGCCAAGGCGTACACCGAGAAGCCAGGGCGGCTGACGGTCACCTTCGTCGTGCCGTCCGCTTGCTTGCTCAAGATGGAAGCTACGGGAGAGACGGCACCGTCTTCTTCATACAGCACTCCTGCCTCGTCAAGCTCGAAGCTGCCGGGTACAGTGAATGTTCGGGTGATGAATAGATGGTTCGGGATGTCCACGGGCTTGCGACCGGCTGCAGTTGTCCAGTCGGCCTCAAATGAGACGGGTTGGCCGATTAGTTTGCCATTTCCTAAAGCAGTGACGAAAGCGCTGGAATCAGCAGCCGGCTTGATTTCCAATTCGAGACTGGAATTGGAGGGAGCGAGGCTCATCAGAGACAGCGGCAGAACAACGGACGATCCGCCAGCGCTGAAGACAACCGTGCTCTTCTTCGGCAAGGCTGAGAGCAGTTCGACTTGCCGGCCTGTCAATACAAGCTTGGCCTGCTCCTTGTTGGTCGAGATAACCAAGGATCCAGCGGAATTTCCAGCGGAAGCAATGGCTGCCGTCAGATCGGCGTCCGTGACGGTGACCATCATCATGCCGTCCTGAACGGTTTCGGTGCTTCTGATTGTATGTTCTGTATTCGAAATGACCGGAGACGGTTGCACGCTTGGAGCCGGCGACGCCGTCGGAATGCCCGGATCGGACGGAGCCGGTGACGGCGTCGGTGTTGATGACGGTGTTGATGACGGTG
Source organism: Paenibacillus sp. FSL W8-1187 (assembly GCF_037965485.1). NCBI lineage: Bacteria > Bacillati > Bacillota > Bacilli > Caryophanales > Paenibacillaceae > Paenibacillus > Paenibacillus sp. FSL W8-1187. Next base: position 1,940,547 of record NZ_CP150181.1, on the reverse strand, counting down.
TTGATGACGGTGTCGATGACGGTGTCGGTGTCGGCGATGGCGTCGGCGTCGGAATATGAGGATTGTTGGCATCCTCATCTGAGATCACAGTAACCGTAGGGTCGATTCTGGATTTGTCGAAGGTTGCCCCTTCGGCATACCGGATCGTTCCTTTGCCCGTGACTTTTCCATTTACGACCAGGTCGCCGGACAAGAATAACACTTCATCTTCTGGAATGATCAGGCTGCCGTCTACGATCAGCTTGCCATAGATCGAGGTGGAAACCTGAGCGTGGTTCGGATTAAGCTCAGCTCTCGTCGAGCGATCGGTCGTGATGGTCGCCACTGCTTCTGCCGGTACGATGGAGCTGTCCAGAGTCGGAATGGTCGTGCTTCCGTCCCATTTTAGAGCCGGGAGCCGCTCCAGTGTATTGAACTTGACGAGGTCTTCCCGTTGAGAGTTCAGGACGACGGAGAGCTGCGCATCGTTGGAGAAGGTTCTCCATCCGAACGCATCGACCGAGCCGCCGAGTTTAGCTTCCTTGACTTGATTGAAAGCCCGAGACCCCAAATAGCGAACGGAATTCGGGATGGCGACGGAGGTCAAGCCGCTGTTGGAGAAAGCCTCATCCCCAATGTAGACCAATGAATCGGGCAGGTCGACCGAAGTCAATGCTTTTGCTCCCGAGAAGCCGCCGCGGTTGATCGCCGTAATCGAGTTCCCCATGACGATTTTCTTCAGGTTGTTCATAGCGGCGAACTGATACTCATTCACGAAGGTCGGACCGGCAGGAACCGTAATTTCCGTTTCTTTGATGCCGGCAAAGGCGCTGTCGTCAGCCCATTCGATTGATTGGGGAATTTCCAGATCGACGCCCCCATTATAGCCGGGCTCTTGTTGGCCGGAATAACCGAGCGCCTGGAAGCCCACTTCTTTCAGCTTTTTCGGATAGTTGAAGCTCTTCAGGTACAGATTCTGATCAAAGGCGCGCTCCCCGATGATTTCAATCGTATCCGGAAGCACGATCTTGGTCAAAGTCGGAACGCCCTTGGTCAGAAATGCCGCGATAGAGGTTACGGTATACGTCAAATTGTTTCCGCTGTCGGTTGCTTGCTCTGGAATGAACAGCTCCGATACCGTCTTGTTGTCAAGCGCTTGGACCTCGGCCGTCGTGTCGCTGGTCGGGCGGTAGAGGATGCCATCCGCCAGGAACAGCCCCGGAACATAATCAGCGAATTCGGAACCGCCGACGGTAATGGAAGCCGAGTAATTGCTACGGCGTATTTGCCGTGCCACCGTTTTATTGGCGGCGATCACATTCGTCTTCGCGCCGATGAAGGCATCCCGGTCAATCCGCAAGGCGTTGGCTCCAACCAGAATCGATTGGGAGGTCAGTCCCCTGAAGGCTTTCTCCCCCATTACCTGCACGGAATCGGGAATGATGACATCCGCCAGTTTCGCATTGAGATCCGAATAAGCAAAAGCTTCAATTCGGGTAACCGTAGACGGAATGGTCACGGAGGTCAGCTTGGATAATTGGAAGGCGCTAGGTCCGATAGCTTCAAGCCCTTGCGGCAGCTCAATGCTCGTAATTCCGGAGCCGTAGAAAGCTGCCCTCGGAATTCGTTTCAAGTCGCCGGGCAACCGGATTTCGCTCAACTTGGACGTGTTGATAAAAACATTTTCTCCAATGCCCTTGACTCCGTCAGGCAGATGCACCTTGGTCACCGAAGTCATCCCAAGCGCGCTATAGCCGAGCTCCTGAAAACCAGGATTGAGGATGACTTCCTTCAGCTTCTGATTGCCGGCGAAGGCATAGCGGCCGATGAACTTGACATTCTTGGGAATGTTGATCTCCGCGTTGCCCAGCCAGGAGAAAGCCTCGTCATCGATTCGCTCTACGGAATCGGGAAGAATGACCTTGGTCAGCTTGAAGGCAGAGTTGAAGGCTTGTTCCCCGATGATCTTGACTCCGTCGGGAACGATGACACGTTCTACATTCGAGGCAAAGTAGAAAGCGCGGTATCCGATGGAGGTAAGGCTGTATTCCTCCCCGCCATGCTCGATGGCTTTCGGCAGGATGATTTCTCCCTTTTTGTCGGGATAACGAGCCACAAAGGATGTAGGGTCTACCGTCTGATCTGCGATCAGCTGCACCTCGTGATGGCCGGTTACCCGATAATCAAGGCCGTCAGCTCGAAACACTTCGTTCAGATTGGCGACAATCTGGGCATGATTGCCCGCTACGGACAAATTGCCGTGCTGGCTGTCGTTGATATAGTTGGGCGGGGTTAAATTTTCATCCGTCTCTGTCATTCCTGTCCCATCCGGCAGCTCGGTATCGACATACAGCTTTGTCGTCGCTTTGAGGCCAGTGCCGGTCATAGCGGTAACGACAGCGATCCCCTTCGACTTGGCGGCAAATGTTCCGTCCTGGCCGATCGTTCCGACTGCTTCGTCATCCACGGACCAGACGACCGGATTGTTGCTGAATTTATCTGGCTTTACCGTGGCGTGAAGCTTGACGGCGGCACCCGATTTCACGCTCTGCGCCGGGTCCATGACAATGGTTTGCGGACCGAATTCGACATAATCAATACTGTAATTGGAAGCATAATCGTACGTATAGATAGCGATTTTTCCAGGATTGTAGCCTTTGCCCTGCATGTATTCGGCTAGGTTGCTGATGTCCACCCTCACCGTGATGTCTGACCCGTCTTGCTCCGGAATGTAATTGTCGAGAGCGTAAATATGTCCCGAGGTGTCGGTGAACATGAGATACTTGATATTCTGATTATCGGCAACATTCAATTCCAGATAGGTCTTGCCGTTTTCGGCGTAGGTCGTCGCGCTTGTGATCGAGGGGGCCGTGTTGTCGATCGTGAAGGGAAGGACCAGCTTCTGGATCGTAGTACCGCCCGCTACCGTAGCCTTAATGGTGTAATTCAGCTTCGTATTTTCCGGAACCGGCTTGCCGTTTTTGTCTTTGCCATCCCAAGCGGTCTTGGGAGAGGTCGTCGTGAAGCTGCCGCCGTTGGCGTAAAAATAGGTTTTGCGGGCAGATCCATATTCTTCGTGCCAGTATTCGGTTTTCCCGTCCTCACTGGTTACGGAGAAGTTCATGTTCTCCGCATTTCGAAGCAGGCTGATCCGAGAGGATAATCGGCCGCCGTCGGCTAGAACCGTGGAGAAGGCCAGCTTGTCCGTAAACGTTTTGGGAGTAGCCGCCTGGTTCTCGCCCAGCAGCCGTCCTACCAGACCATAGATGTCTTGATTGATTAGAGCGGTGTAAGCAGGAGACATCGGCATTCCGGCATACGGGGGAAGGTCAAAGATCGCCGGCTGATCCCAGTCGCCGTAATAGCCAAGAAACGGCAACGAGAGGTTGATTCCCTGCTCTTCCTGGCTCTCTAGCTGGACGAAGCCTTCCACATAGATGCCATTTTTGAATTGCTGCTGAAGCTCTTGTTTGACAGTATCGGATAGCGCAAGCGTTAGGGATACGTCCTTCTTGCCATGCGGCGGAACGGTGACCGTCTGGTCGCCGCTGACGACGATCTCCTCGGTCCGAAGCGTTCTCGGAGCCGTATCGAGGTAGATGCCACTTTTCACCTTGCCGGTCAGCGCAGTTGAATATACGGCGTAGGTCACCGTACGATCCGACGTATTGTTCACCGTGAAATGAATCGAATAAATCCCGTTCTCGCTCTCGCCTACCTCTGCCTTGGGGCGCTCCCCGTCGACGGTTAGATAAGCGGGAGAATGGACTGCCTTGAAGACATTGACCAGTCCGGCACCTTGCTGTCGGACCGGATAATAGTCACCGGAAGCATTCTTGATCGGAGATGCCGTGCTCATCTCAAGGTTGGTGATCAGCTTCGCCTTTCCCTCGGAGCTGAGGTCGCTGAACTGCGGATTCTCGTTTAAATATTGGCGGATCAACGCCGATACGCCGGCCAGATGCGGCGTTGCCATGGACGTGCCGCTCATAAGCTGATATTTGTTGCCATTCATGCTGGAATAAATATTTCCTCCTGGAGCGGTGATCTCCGGTTTGATCTTCAGATCGGGAGACGGACCGATCGACGAGAAGGATGAGATTAATCCACCGCCTGGGTTCTCGATGATGGATTCATTGGCTTTGGAGAGGTATATCGTCATGGGATTTGCATTCGCCAGAACTTCCCCGGCGTTCTGCGCCACCCCGACAAGGGGGATGATATTGCTGTTCATTACAGCAGGAGTAACGATCGCTCCGGGTTCATTATTCACGACAATGACAGCAACGGCTCCGGCCGCTTTCGCGTTCACGGCCTTTTGCTCAAAGGTAAGCTCCTTGCCGCCACCCCGATTGATGACCACAGCTTTTCCCTTTACATCCACGCCCTGATAGTCTTCCATGGATCCAAATTTATCTAACACGACATAGTCCAGCTTCTTGTCGTTGAACGTATTCGTAATCGGGAGCTGAGCATTCGTATTGGCATTCACGACATCGGCATAGGGAATTTTCACGCCGCCGATGTAGGTTGCCGAGGTGACGCTCGCTTCGCCTTCAGTCCCGTATGTGGCGTCAGTTACGCCGACAACCATATATTTGGACGAGAACATGACGTTTTCCGAGCTTGCTACGGACAGAGCGGAACGGACTGTGGATGGACTGCCGACGATTGCGGTGTCCGGATTATCGGCCGTATTCAGATTGAGGCCGGTCGTGTTGGAGACCGAAGACGAGCTGTCATTGCCGGCAGCGATGTCCAAATTGATGCCGGCGGCGATGACACTGGAGTAAACATCGTCCATATCCTGATCGCCGGTCGAACGGAAGCCTGCCGCTGCGCCAAGGCTCATATTGATGGTGTCGGCTCCGAGGGCGATGGCGTCCTCAAGGCCTTCGAGGATGATGTCATCCGAGGTAGAGCCGTTCCCATCCGAGAATACCTTCATCATCATCAGCTGGGCATCTGGAGCGACTCCCTTGAAAGCCTTGCTGGGGTCAGTCTGGCTGGACGTATTGTTTCCGGCGATAATGCCGGCCACGTGAGTGCCGTGATCCATCCCGCCGCGAACATTCGTATCCTTGTTCGCATAGTCGAATGCGAATGGAACTTTGTCGCTGACATAGGTCTTGTTGCCGCCAATGTCAGCCAGCTTCGAGGCTTGCAGAACCTTGCCGCTGATGAGCTCGGCAATCTTGTCTCTCGAATACTTCAGCGACGAAGCATCGGGCATTGTTTTGAAGGCTTCATGCTCTGTGTCCAGCCCGCTGTCGAGAATAGCGACAACGGTGTTTTTTCCCGTATAGCCGGTGGAATGGACCAGATCAGCGCCGATCATGCCTGAACTGTAGGCATCCTGCAGGGACGGAGAGACGTAGGCCGTCGTGTCGGGCAGCGCATAAGTGGCCACCTCAAAAACGGACCTCACGCCTTCGATCCGCATCACGTTTTCAATTGACTTGCGAGGCAATTCAACGGAGAAGCCGTTCAGAGCGACTGTGTACTGGACAGAGTCGACGAACGAGGCGCCGGCGATTTTGCTGGCAATCGCGCTCTTCACTTTTTTCTGCTCGTTCGCCATCAAGTCCTTCTCTCGCTGCGCTGCATCGCTCTGGATGTATTGCGATGGCGACAGCTCTGTGCTTGACAGGGAGTACTGGTCGATCAGCGACTTCTGCTTCAGCTTGACAATAACTTTAACTTGCTCATTCGGGTCGAGCATTCCCTCTATCTTGGCTGCTTGCTCAGCCAAATGAGAAAGATCAAGATCGGGCTTGCTCAGTTCCGCTGTGAGGACAAGACTTTTGGAGTCAGATAATCTCACGTCGCTTGCATAAGTCAACGATTGAAAGGGAAGAAGCAGAAGAGCAAAAAAGGAAAACAATGATCTCTTCCATCTAGCGTTAGACATTGTGCCAGCACCTCCTATTTAGTTTAGGAAAGTATAGCATCGACCTCCCTATAGTTCAATATGTTTCTAATTTACCATTAGACGACGGTCTAACAAATGAGCATGAAAAGAAACATCCTGCGATGCTTCTAGTAGAATGTCGATATTCAAGGAGAGCAGGCGGATGAAAAAGATGTCGCGAAATGCGAACAGAGGAAACGCCCGGCGGAAATATAGCTTCAGAAGAATACTCGTCTCAGGGACTCGAGCAGGTTTTGGACGACTTCGTGGTTCACTTTGTAGTCGATCCGCGTTCCATCCTTATATACATTGACCAATCCTTCGTTGACCAGGTTGTTCATATGATGGGAGACCGTCGCCGGAGTAAGATTCAATAGAGAAGCGATATCCTTTCCGCACATCGGCCCCTTCTTCAGTTCGCGCAAGATGCCGATCCGGTTATTTTCCCCGATCGCCTTAAGTTGGCTGACGATCAATTTGTCATTGTTGCCGAACGTCTTGATCAGATCGCCTATCCTGTCATACAGGACCCCAATGAACACATAGATGCGGTTGGAGTACTCGTCATCGAATAGCTTGACGGCATTAAAACAAGTGACGGAAGGAATTCGAATCACTTCTTTGTCTTTCGTATCGCCAAGAATGCTGGAGACGAGTTGGTTGCAACTGTCCGAGTGGATGTCGATCCCGGAGTAACGACGGTAGAGCTCTTCATGATTCATGTACTCGCCTTCAACCCTGGCGATCAACTCAAGCAATTGATCCGTGATCTGCTTTGCATAATGGAGAAGGAGGATGCTTATCCAGCGTTTGTGATTGGAGGTCGGGAACCTGCGCAGGTACTCCACGATATCGTGGACGCTGTTGAGCGGCTTGAAGTTATCGAATTCGTCCGATATGACCTGCGAAATGACGAATTTGCGTTTTTCAAGTTCTACCTGGTCAAGCTGCTCTCCATCTGAAAATGGGTTGCCTGCTTGAGCAAAAAGATACAAATAGAAGGCAGGAGAGAAGTCAGCGGGCGACTCCACGTAAAAGAATTGATTGAAGTCCGACACGAATGAAGGAGCTTCGTAGTCGTTCAAAAACCCTTTTTTAGCCTTTTCGTAGGCTGAAGTTAGGCTTGTCGTCTCATCCTCGAAGCTGTCGATTGGGATATTATATTTCGTTGAAATCTCCTGCATGAGGATGGACGGGGAATTGCTGCTAAGATTAAGGTCCAGATAAAACTTCTCCAGCATGAAGATCGTATCGACATGAAGGCCTAATGAAAAAGTGGGATTCACCGTGCCAATTCTTCCTCTCCGATTAGGATTTTTATCGTTCTTCGCGATGCCATGCCTGTGGATCGCTTTGCTTGATTATTCATTGTAGGCCCGAGCAAACATTTTTTCAATAGATCGCTGAATGGCCAGAAGGTGTTCTTCCGGCCGGTCTTTTTTCCGATTCGGACGTCATGGTGTCGCGAGGCGCAAAAAAGCCGGCTCCCGGAAAGGAAGCGGCGAACGGACCCAGACCGTTATAAGCGTTGTGCGATTCGACCATTCTCCAAGTCGAAAAACTCCGACCAATCAGATTTCGCTTTACCTAATACCGAGCCGAATTCAATTTTTATCTTTCCATCCATAACCTTGACTTTTTCAATTCTTATTTTCATATCCTTCACCTGACGAAGTATTTTTGTGAAAGTAATTCTTCAGTTCTTCCCAAACCGATTTCGTCACGAAATAACTTTCAAGTGCAGCAAGAGTATCTCCCGTCAAAGGATGCTTGTAAGTAATCATCCTATAGGGATTATCCGTTGAATTTTTAATGAACCAATCCATATACTCCACCTTGTCACCAACCGCGAGCTCAATAGATTTAGTAGAATCAAAATTCCCATCTTGATCCAAAACAAATTTTGCAATAAATCCTTCAATAACATAAATCGTATCTCCAACTAAACTATCATGTGAGACACTCATTCAATTCACTCCGATATTAAAGATTATCATAAAAAAAATCTGTAGAAGCCTCAATAATTTAGTTCAATTTATTCGCTTTTCCATTCTTCACATCGACTTTAAACTTCACTTCAGGAAAAGGCGACAATGGTAGAGTTTTTAATATATATAGATTAGGGTCATCTGTAGGTTGTAACGTAGTAAAGAAATTCTCTTTTGAATTCATTATCAGCCCATTTACTCTCGGCAATTCCAGTTTGATCCGTTGTTCCTCATGACTATGCAAGCTTTTTAAACGCAGCCTGACCGAACTGTTTCTTTGAAATATATTTACCAATTCGACATCATACTCATATTGATTATCTGCTGTAATCTGCTTCGTATCCGCATTTATTTCATCCGTCAACCATCCGCTCGTATTCACATTTTCATAAAGTGGTTTACTTAAGAAAATCATAATAGCCATCATGCTTATAACTCCTAACATGCTGACAGGCGACTTGACTCCTCCATGCTTCAACATAAACAGTGATAGTATGATTAAAATAACTGAAGGAATACCGCATATAGCCAATATTACCGTAGTGACAAGATCGAGATTTCTTTGGAAGTTGGCCGTATTCCCCAAAACAAACCAAATGATCGCGCAGCTATTTATTGCAACGCTTATCCACCAAATGATATTGATCGTTGCAGTAATTTTTTTCATTCGCTACAGCCAGCCCCCATTTGTAGAAACTCGTCCTGAATTCCCCAAATTTAGTACATTCAATATCTTCTCCTTCTGCTGCCCAACACCTTCTAACAAAATCACCCTGGCTCGGTAAGGCTGCTTTCGTTCCTGCTGATCCATCAGATGCAGGCTTCGGAGGGCGTGCCGGAGGCGGATCGCGAAATCTCTCAGGATGACGCGGACCAGTTGATCGAATGCTTGCTGACGGCGATGAGCGGCTCGATAATCCGCCATGGAAGCGACGAGAAGAACATTCCGCTGATCAAGCCCGACCATCTGCTCCGCCTGGTGCCGACTCCGGAGCAAGTCTGTCCTCTCTGATGCCTTACAACCCGGTTGACGGCAATATAAAAGCCGCAAAAGACGGATGAACACGTCTCTTGCGGCTTTTTGCCCTTATCCGAGCAGCTCTTCTTGCTCGAGCCGCTATTTTTCCTCCAGCAGAGTCAGAATCTCTTGCGGCCGTTCCAGCCTGCGGAGATAATCGATCTCGCCGTGGTTCCGACATCCCCAAACGGCCAATCCAAAATCGACTCCAGCCCCCTGCGCGCATTCCAGATCGTACGACGTATCGCCGATGTAGATCGTTTCATTAGGTTCAGCGCCGGAACGCTCCAGCCACTTCAGGATCGGTTCGGGATGAGGCTTATGATGGACTGTATCATCGGCGCACACGACTAGAGACAAATATTCCATCATGCCGAACGGAACGAAGTCATGCTCCAGTTCCTGGCGCGTCTTGGACGTTACGATTCCTGTCGGTACTCCCTTTTCCTTGAGCAGCTTCAGCACGTCCATGATTCCCGGAAAAATCGAGATGGAATCAAAATGATCCTTCATGAAGACATTCCATCTTTCATTCACCCGATCCACGTCCTCGGGCGCGATGCCTAATTTCGGCAAAGCTCTCGCACCGGGAATTCCGAGGACAAAACGAATCTCGTCAAGGGAACGAGACCGGCCTTGAACCTCAAGAAGAGCCTGCTGAAGAGACTTCAGCACGGCATCCTCCGTATCGATCAGAGTACCGTCCACGTCAAATACAATCGCTCTAACCATTCCGATTCCCTCCCAAGCTCGCCTTCTTTTCCATGACGATTCCGTGATCAGAATTGTTTTCCTCCCGCCTTCCGAAATTATCCAAATTCCGGCCTCGTCCTAGATAAAAATTCCTGTTAATATAAATCCATACAAGGAGGGATTTCGTTGAATCAATCCGCTTTAGAGACGTTCAGCTGGATGAATGAAAGCCGCGTTCAATTCGATTCGGACCGGATCATCCTGCATGCGCCGGAAAAAACCGACTTCTTTTGTCCCCATGGCACGGAGTCCGAAGAAGGGACGCTGCCCGAGAGCCTTCTCAACGCGCCTTTCTACTACACCGAGGTTGCCGGTGATTTCGTCATGCGCGTCAAGGTGGAACATGACTTTACAAGTCAATACGACTCCGCCTCGATCATGGTCATGAAGGATCTGGACGTCTGGGCGAAGGCCTGCTTCGAGCTGACGGACTTCGGCACGCATGCCGTCGTCAGCGTCGTCACGAATTCGATATCGGACGATGCGAACGGCTGCGACATCGAGGGGAACTCCGTCTGGCTGCAGGTGGCCCGCACCGGCCCATCCTTCGCGTTTCATTATTCGCTCGACGGCATCCGCTTTTTCATGATGAGGTATTTCAGCCTGCCCGTGGAGGAGACCGTGAAGGTCGGCCTGCTGCCTCAGTGCCCGACCGGATCTGGCGGGGATCGGATTTATTCGGGTTTCTCCCTTGAAAAAAGAACGGTGAAGAACATCCGCGCCGGCAACTAACAGCCGCAGGCGCAAAGGCTTGGACGCCAAAGACCGCATCTCCGAATGAAGGAGATGCGGTCTTTTTTTGCCTTGCCGGCGGTATGCTGTAACGGTACAACCCGTTCTGCCCTGGTCCGCGGCTTCGCGTTCAGCCGTTGCGGCCGCCTCGCTCCCCGCTCGCTCAGGGCCGCTTCGCCGTTTCGGCCAGCACCTCCAGCCAGCGCCGGGCCGTCGCCTGCCAGGTGAAGCTCTGCTCCACCCGCGCCCGGCTCGCTCGGCCCATCCGCTCCCGCAGCTGGCCATCGCGCAGCAGCTCGAGCAGCCGGTCGCCCAGCTCCTGCTCGATCCGCGCCGGATCGGCGAGATACCCCGTCTCGCCGTCGACGACGATCTCGCGCATTCCGCCCGCGCGCGAGGCGACGACGGGGATGCCGCTGGCCATTGCCTCGACATTGACGAGGCCGAACGCCTCGCGCGCGCCGGAAGGCACGGCGGCCATATCCGCCGCCAGGAACCAGTCGGGCACCGCATCATGCGGCACGTACGGCACGAACTGCACATGCCCGCGCAGGCGGCGCCCGAGCCGCTGCAGCATGCGGCTGTAGCGAGTCGTCCGATGCGAGCCGTAGAACGGGCTGCCGACGACGACAAGCAGCACGCTCGGATGCTCGGCGATTAGGCGGGGCAGCACCCGCAGCAGGTGATGGACGCCTTTGAGCGGGATGACCCTTCCCATGAACAGCACGACGTCCCGCCCTTGCCAGCCCCGTGCCTGCCGCAGCCGCTCGCGCCGCGCCGCTCCCTCCGGCTCCCAGCGCGACAGGAAGCGCTCCGCATCGACGCCGATGTGCACGACGCGCACCTTGGCCGCCGCCTCCGGCACGCGGCGCACCACCTCGTCCCGCAGGAACTCGCTGTTGACGATGATGCGCTCCGCTCTGCGGAAGCTTGCGCGAAGCCGCTCCCGGGCTATCGCGTCCGCGCCGATGAACGAGGTCGAGTGCAGGTTCAGCCAGATCCGTGTCGCCGGATGCCGCCTGCCGAGCGTCAGCACGTAGCCCGGCCGGTTCTCCACCTCGATCAGATCCGGTCCGAGCCGGCGCGCCGAGGCGCTCACCGCCCGTACGTAAGCGCCCTTGTCCTGCGCCGGATAGCGGACGCAGCGGACGCCGCCGACCTGCCCGATGCGGGCCAGCCCTTTCGCGCTGCGGCCGTAGATGACCGGCTCGACGTCGGCCGCGAGCCACGGCACCATTTTCTCCACGACGCGCTCGACCGAGCTGCTGCCTGCCGAGGGGATCGGGAACGACCCCGGCGTCACGAACGCGACCTTCTGCTTCGACACGAACCTCTCTCCTTGCTCTATCTCCATTCGATAGATGTCAGCTAGATTAAGCTATTCGAGCGGACGCGGACGCGTGAGGGTCAAGCGTCATGGAGGGACAGCCGCCGCTGCGAGTCCTGCGCCGGGAGCAGCGCTAGCTCTAGCGCGACCGAGGTCCGACTGGGCTGGTTGATCCATGCCCTCTTCGGTGAATATATACCCGACAGTTAAAAAAAAACGATGCCGATGGAAGCATCGGCTACAAGGAGGATGTCCATGAACGCCATCTCTGCCCGCAGCGCCGCCACCCCCGTCTGGCTGCGCGCCGCCAACACGGCCGCCTACATCCTGATGATCGTCATGAACGCGCTGGCGACGCTGCTGCCGCTCGGCGGCAAGACGACCGGCGAGCTGTCGGACCAATATCCCGTGCTCATCACGCCTCCGGGCTATGTATTCTCGATCTGGAGCGTCATTTACGCGCTGCTCGCCGGCTTCATCTTGTACCAGTGGACGTCCGTCGGCGCCTCGCGCGAATCGGTGCGGCGCATCGGCCTGTGGTTCGTGCTGAACGGGCTGGCCAACTCCGCCTGGATCGTCGCCTGGCAATACGAGCAGCTCGGCCTCAGCGTCGTCATCATGCTGCTGCTGCTCGTCACGCTGATCGTCCTTTATCACCGCACGCAGCGGGCCGGCGGCCCGAAAGCTCCAGCCGGAGAGGCGCTGCTCGTGCAGCTGCCGTTCAGCCTCTATCTCGGCTGGATTTCGGTCGCAACGATCGTCAATGTGACCGTACTGCTGTACGACGCCGGATGGGATGGCTTCGGCCTCGGCGACACGGCCTGGCTGACGATCGGGATGCTCGTCGCCGCCATCGTCGGACTCGTCATCGGCTTCCTCTACCGCGATCCGTTCTTCGGGCTCGTCCAGGCCTGGGCGCTGAGCGGCATCGCGACCAAAAGCGAGCTTGCCTCCTCTTCGTCGACGCTCGCTTGGGCGCTCGCGGGCCTGCTCGTGCTGTCCTGCCTGTTCCAAGCCTGGAGAAGATGGGGCCGCGCCTAGAGGCTCGCGCGCCTTGCGCCCGACCTTGCCGAAGAGGCTCATTGATTCTTCTCTTCAATTATGGCAAACTAGTCGGGATGGCCTATGCGAGAGAGAGGAACGCCTTTCCTTGCTCCGCAGCAGACGGCCGCGAAAGGACGTGACTTCGGAGGCATGTGGACCTGGTTCTTCCGACATTTGACGGAGCTTGGCTCTCGCAAATGGCTCTCCCGCACGACGGGCAGGCTTGCCAAATCCCGAGCCAGCCGGGGCTTCATCCCCCGCTTTGCCCGCACTTACGGCATACGCGTCGAGGAAGCCGAGAAGGCTCTGCGCGACTATGCGACGCTGAACGAATTTTTCACCCGGCGCCTGAAGCCCGGCATGCGGACGATCGATCCGGCAGCCGACGCTGTCGCCAGTCCCGTCGACGCGCTCGTGACGGGGGCCGGTCCGATCGAGGACGGCACGATGCTCGGCATCAAGGGGCAGGACTATACGGTCGAGGAGCTGCTCGGCGGCTCCCCGCGCCTTGAAAACTACCGCGACGGCTACTACATCGTGCTTTATCTCAGCCCGACCGACTACCACCGGATCCATGTGCCGGTCGACGGCTCGATCATCGAGCGCGAGCATCTGCCGGGACGTGTCTATCCGGTCAACGAGTTCGGCCTCACGCGCATGAAGAGAGTGCTCAGCCGCAACGAACGCCTCGTCACGTATTTGACCCATGGCTCTCGGGAGCTCGCCATCGTCAAAGTCGGCGCGCTCAACGTCAGCAGCATCCGCTATGCGGAGCCTCAGCGCCCCAAAGCGGTCAAAGGAGACGAGCTCGCCTACTTCGAGTTCGGCTCCACCGTCGTCCTGCTGTTCCAGGACGACAGCTTCATCCCTCGCGAGGACCTGGCCGTCGGCCTCAAGGTCCGCATGGGCGAACGTCTCGGACAGCTGGCTCCTTGAACCGGCTGTTTTTTATTCCCGCTTTGCCGACCGCCACGCCTCCGCCAGCCGCTTCATGCCCTCCCCGATCTCCTCCTCCGTCAAATGGGCGAAGCCGAACAAAGCTCCCGGCTCGGGACGCTTCGTCTCGCCCGGCTGCGCAATCCAATACTTGCGGCCGTCGCTCCATCCGATCTTCCGCTCCTGCGCCAGCCGCAGCAGCCGCTCGTAGCGTTCCTCTCCCGCCGTCCACGCCGCGTACTGATGCAGTCCGGCATGAGCCGGCGACCAGCGGAACGGCTGCCCAGACAGCGACGCCAGCCCTGCGTGCAGCGCCGACAGCCTCCGCCGGTACTGCCTGCGGATGCGCCCCAGATGGCGGGCGTAGCGTCCTTCCTGAAGAAAGCGCGCCAGCGCGAGCTGCTCGAGCTGCCCGGACGAATACGGCTCGTAGAACGACTTGGCGCGGACGAGCCGCGACACGAGCCACGGGGGCGCGACCGCGTAGCCGATCCGCAGCCCGCTGTACATGATCCTGGAAAAGCTGCCGAGATAGACGACGCGCCCCTGGGCGTCCATCGCCTTGAGCGGCTCGCCCGGCCTGCCGGTGTAGCGGAACTCGCCGTCGTAGTCGTCCTCCAGCAGCAGCGCCCCTCTTCGCTCGGCCCAGGCCAGCAGCTCCGCTCGCCGCGAAGCGGGCAGCACCGCGCCGGTCGGGAACTGGCGGTTCGGCGTCACGGCGGCCAGCGACGCGTCCCAGTCATCCGGCACGATTCCGAGCTCGTCGACCTTTGCGCCCAGCACCTCCGCGCCGGCCGCGAGCGCCGCTTCCCGGATGCCGCCATAACCCGGATTCTCCATGACGAAGCGCTCTCCAGGACCGATCAGCGTCTGCAGTAGCAGCGCCAGCGCCTGCTTGGAGCCGCTCGTCACGACGATGCTCGCCGGATCCGCATGGATGCCCCGCTCACGCCTCAGCAGCGCCGCGATCGCCTCCCTCAGCTCCGGGCTGCCCGCCGGCGTCAGCTCACGGCCTCCATCCTCCAGCGGCCGCTCCAGCGACTGTCGGACCGCCGCATAGAGCGCCTGCTTCCATTCACCGGCTGGGAACAGCCGAAAGTCCGTCCGGCCCGACGCGAATCGCTGCGCGGCAGCCTCGAGGCTGTCGGCCGCATCGGGCAAAGCGGCCGGCGGCGAAGCCGCCTCGAGCCGCTTGAACCAATCGCTGCCGCTTGAGCGGGCCTGCGGCCCGATCGGCTCCTGCTCGCGCTCCTGGCCTTGCCGCAGGACGCCGGCCTCGTAGGCGGCATAGGTGCCGCTGCCTTGCTCGGCATCCACATAACCTTCCGCCCGCAGCATGTCGTACACCTGGCTGACCGTGCCGCGGGAGAGGCCGTACAGCTCCGCCATGCGGCGCGTGCTCGGCAGACGTTCGCCGCTGGCCGATCCTCCGTCCAGAATCTGCGCCTTCAGCGATTCATACAGAGCCTCGCGCTTGCTTCTTCCTTCTTCCCGCAGCCGCTCGTAGGCGAGCCTCGGTTCCATGCGCCTCATCCTTTCCGCGGCAAAGTGGTCTAATAAATTTACTATAAACCGGATCTTTTCCATTTGCCACTTTTCCCTTACCTTTAGCAGCAGAGGGCAGAGAAAATGCACGCTGCCGGGAGAGGAAGAGTCAAGATGAGAAGAAAAGAATTCGATCAAAGCCGCGACCAGGCGGAGCTGGAAGCCTTCTTGCAGGAGATGAGCTTCGGGTTCCTCGCGTCGGTCCGTCCCGACGGAACGCCAGGCATTACGCCGCTGAACTTTGTGTACCGGAACGGCTCGCTCTACTTCCACGGCAGCCGCGCCGGCGAAAAAATCAAGAGCCTGAAGGCAAACGAGCAGGTCTCCTTCTGCGTCGCCCGGGAATATGCGCTGATCCCGTCTTACTTCGAGGATCCGGAGCTCGCATGCCCGGCGACAGCCTACTTCAAGTCCGTCCTGCTGCGAGGCACGGCGTCGCTCGTCGAGAATCTGGAAGAGAAGGCGGATGCGCTGCAGGCGATGATGGCCAAGCTCCAGCCGGAAGGCGGGCATGAGCCGATCCGGGCGGACGACGCGCGCTATCGGGGCAATCTGAAGGGCGTGGCGGTCATCCGCTTGAATGTCGAGCACATCAGCGCCAAGTTCAAGTTCGGCCAGAACCTGACCGAGCCCAAGCGGGAAGCTGTAGCAGGCCAGCTCGAGCGGCGCGGCTGTCCGTTCGACCACGAGACGGCTGCGCTGATGCGGCGTTACGCGCCGGATGGAGACGGACAGCCGCAGCCAGCGGAGTAGCAGGCTCAGCTCGGAGAGCAGCAGGCTCAGCCCGCGGAGCAGCACGCTCGGCTCGGAGAGCGGCAGCAGCACGCCTCCGCCTCCGCTGCTTTTCCGGAATGCGGGCGAGTCGCGCTCCCTGGACTGGACCAGCTCGCCGGACAGCAGACAAAAAAAGCTCCGTCCCACCCGAAGGGGGACGGAGCTTTCTGTGTTGCGGAATGAAGCTCGATTAGGAGACTTGACCCAGCACGCGGTCGAGGATGACGGCCGCTTGAGCGCGGGTCGCCATGCCTTTCGGCGCGAAGGTTCCATCGCCCATGCCGTTCAGGATGCCGGATTTAACCAGCTGAGCGACAGCGTTCTGAGCGTAGGAGCCGATTTTCGCCTTGTCTTTGAATGCGGACAGAGCGTCCTTGTCGACCGGCTGCTCCTTGCCCGCATACTTGAGGGCATTGGCGACCATGATCGCCATCTCCTCGCGGGTAATGTCGCGGTTCGGCTCGAACTTGCCGTTGCCGCTGCCTTGAACGAGGCCGGCCTGGACGGCTGCGGCGATGTAGCTGCCGTACCATGCATCTGACTTGACGTCGTTGAAGGACGTCGAGGAGGAGGTCAGGTCAAGCTGCAGAGCGCGTGCGATCATCGCGATGAACTGAGCGCGCGTCACTTCTTCGGCTGGAGCGAACTTGCCGTCGCCCATGCCGTTGATGATGCCCAGAGCAGCCAGCTTCTGGATCGCAGCGACAGCCCAAGTGTACTTGGCGATATCGCCGAACTCAGGAGCCGCGCTAGGTGCAGGCGTAGCCGATGGTGCCGGCGTCGCGCTCGGAGCCGGCGTCACGCTTGGAGAAGCGGACGGGCTTGCCGTAGGCGTCGGCGTCGCGGACGGATTCCATGGCGTCGGCGTCGAAGTCGCTTCCTTCACGTTCGTGATGCGTCCTTCGATCTTGGCGGTGATTTGGCCGCCTTTGAATGTCTTCACGATATAGTTGTAGAACTCGTCCAGGTCGATTGGACCCGGTACAGACGATTTGGCTTCGGTCAGCACTTTGTAGTTGTCGCCGCCGGCAGCCATGAAGTTGTTGACGACAGCCGTATATTCCTTGCCGTCCTCGATCGGCGTGCCGTCCGTCAGAGTCAGGCTATCGACTCGCTCGGCGACAGGCTTGTACATCAGAGCCGTATACTTGAGGCCGGAAATCTGCAGCGTCTTCGTATTGGCGGAGCCGTCCTGGTTCGTACCCCATTGCTGCTCCAGCAGCTTCTTCACTTGAGCGCCCGTAAGCGTCAGCTTGACGAGCGTATTGCCGAATGGCTGGACTTTCGCCAGGTCGCCGAACTTCACGTCGCCTTTCGGCAGGTCGGCGCGGATGCCGCCCGGATTCATGAAGGCGAAGTCCGCTGCGCTCTTGCCGTCGCCGAAGTCGGCGTGGCGCATGGCGTCTGCGATCAGGTTGCCCAGCGGCGCTTCATTGTTGTACGCGTCCGTACGGACGATGGAGCCGTCCGTCGTGCCGACCGGCTTGGTCAGCTCCGGATGCAGATCCAGGTATTTATTGACGAGCGCGACCGTATCCGCATCCGGCGTCTTGCCGGCGTGGAACGTTGTCGAGACGACAGCGGATTTTTCTTTGACATCGCCCGTCTTGGCATCGATGACGAGCTTGATGTCTTCGTACGCCGTACCGTAGGAATAAGCTTGGACGATCAGCTTGCCGTTGACTTCCTGATTGGCGAGAGCATGGTCGTCGCCGGCGACGATGACGTCGATCGGGGAGTCGGCCGGCAGCGCCTTCGCCAGATCGACGGCTTCTCCGACCGTCACGGTCGCCTTTCCGTCCACAAAGGTCGTTTTGGCCGGATCATGCGCCAGCACGACGATCGTCTGTACGCCTTGGTCTTGCAGCGCTTTGGCATAGGCGTTGACCGCTTTTACTTCCTCGGATGCTTCCATGAAGCGCACGCCTTCCGTTCCGGACGGAGCGACCTTGTTCGGCGTGGACTTCGTAACGAGGCCGATGAAGCCGATCTTGACGCCGCCGACTTCTTTCACGACGTAAGGCTCGATAAGCGTCTTGCCCGTTTCCGTGACGATGACGTTGCCGTTGACGTAGTCGAAGTCGACGCCGCCATGCACGACATTTTTATTCTTCGGATCTTGGCCGCCATACAGCTGCGCCTTCAGAGCGTCGACGCCTTGGTCGAACTCATGGTTGCCCAGAGAGCCGATGTCGAATTGCATCATGTTCAGCCATTCCAGCGTCGGCTTGTCGCGCTCCAGCGACGATACTGGAGCCGATGCGCCGACGGAGTCGCCGTTATGGAACAGGATCGTCGGCTTGCCTTCCGCCGCGTATTTCGCGCGGGCTTCCTTGAGGTAGGTCGCCAGGATGGCGGCCGTGCCCGCAGGCTTGCTGCTGACCAGAGATTCGGTATCCAGCTGGCCGTGCAGGTCATTGATGCCGAGCAGGTGGACCTCCACGTCGGAAGTCGCCTGCACGAACGGCTTCTTCAGCTTCTCCAGCTTGAAGATGCCGAAGCCTTTGTCATTGTTCGTTTCCGTGTAGGTAATGCCCTGGCTCAGGGCAGTTGCCGCTTTAGGCGTCGAAGTGAACGTCACATTGACGTTGCCCTCGATCGGCTGCAGCGACCAGTTGCCGTCTGCCGTCGGATTGATCGTTCCTTTTTCGACGATATAGTCCATCAGCACCTGGCGGTTCTCGTCCTGGGAGTCGACGATCAGCTGAGCGCCTTTGACGCCAGGGAAGTTGCCGCCGCCGCTTGCGCGGTAATTGTTCGTGACGACGATGAAGTCCTGGTTCGGGTCAAGCGGCTGGCCGTTGTACGTCAGTTCAGTGACGCGGCTGGAGCCCGGGTTGAGCGGCTTGCCGTTCGGGTCGTACTTGGCCGGCTTGGTGACGTCGTACTTGTAGTTCACGCCGTCGATGACGTCGAAGTTGTACACGGCGAAGGCCGGGTTCAGCAGCGACTGGGCCGTCGTCTTGCGGGGGCTGATCGTGTTGAACGCGCCTGCGCTCATCTCCAGCCATTCCTTGACGACCGAGCCTTTGACCTTGATCGCCTTGAGCGTGTTGTCGTACAGATACAGGTCGCTCGCGCTGCGGATCGTCAGATCGCCGGCAGCGATGTCCGTATATTCATCCGGACCGTTGCGTCCCGCCTTGAACGGCGCGCCGACGCTCAGGATCGGCAGATCCTTGTAGACGGAGTCGTTCACGGTCAGGTAGTTCTGGACGTACCATTTTTGAGCGTCCGTCACGGCCTGGACCGTCGGATCGTCCTGCACCATCGCGAAGAAGCTGTTCATCGCGGCGCTTGTCGTGCCGAGCTTCGCGCCTGTGTAGGCGATGGTCGCGTTGTGGGCGGCCGCTGCGAGCTGTTGTACCTGAAGGTCAGGAGCAACAGTCGAGGAGTTCACCTTGTCGACCGTTTTGAAGATCGACTTCGTCGAGGTCTTGGAAGCCGCTTTGTCGACGACCCATTTGCCGCCGCTTTGCACGACTTTGAGGTCGATCAGGCCGATGTTGTTGCCGCCGTAGCCGGCTTGCACGGCCGGCGTGCCGTTGATATGGCCGTTGACGTTGTCAACCTTAACCGCAGCCGTGTTGAAAGGCTTGCTCGTGCTCGGATCCTTGAAGCTGGCGTCGAGCGCCGCTTCCGTCGCCGCCGGGAATACTTTATGGGAGTGAGAGAACGTGACGGCGTCGATGCCGGGAACTTTCGTCAGGGCATTGACCGCGTTCTCTTCGCCTGCGCCTTCCGGAGCTGTCGCGTCGAAGCCCGTATGCGCCAGGGCGATGACGACATCCGCGCCTGCCGCGCGTACGATCGGAGCGAATTTCGCCGCCGTCGTGCTGATGTCTTCCGTATAGACCTTGCCTTCGAGGTTGACCTTGTCCCACTCCATGATCTGCGGCGTGACGAGGCCGATCAGGCCGACCTTGATCGTCTGCTCATTGTTGTTGGAGTCTTTCACTTTCTTTTCCAGGATGACATAAGGCTCGAAGGCATTTTCATCGTTGGATTTGTCGTTGTCGCCGTCAACTTTGTAGATGTTGGCATTGACGTAAGGGAAGGCTGCGCCCGGGAGATTCTTGTAGACGCCTTCCGCTACCGTGCGGTCGAGGAAGTCGAGGCCGTAGTTAAACTCATGGTTGCCGAACGTAGCCGCATCGTACTTGAGATAGTTCATGACCGCCATCATCGGATGGATGGCCTGAGGATTCGTCTTCAAGTCCGAATGCTTGGCCATATAGGTGCCGAGCGGCGTGCCTTGGATCAAGTCTCCATTGTCCACGAGCAGCGTATTTCCATTGCGGTTCTCATTGATCAGCGTCGCGGCGCGGTCCAGGCCGACCGTGATCGAAGCGGCGTTTTTGAAATAATCCCAGCCGTAGACGTTCGTATGAATGTCCGTCGTGCTCAAGACGCGAAGATCGATCGTCGCGTCAGCAGCCGCCTCCGCCGTTCCCGTGAACAGCACGGCTCCGCCAAGAACCTGCGCGGACAGCACGGATGCCGCCAGCACGGAAGCGGTCGGTTTGTTCCATTTCGGCTTCCATCTCATAAAGTGATGAGTCCTCCCTTTTTGTTTCTTGCCTCGACATTATACCAACAGAGGAAAATCGAAAATCATAGAAATCATAAAATATTCGTTGAGGTTATGTAAAGAAAAATATCACTAGTCAAAGAAAAATGACGAATATGAATAAAAATCCATCCTTATACATCGCTTTTTTTGTATACCGAAAAGATCGTTTTCCTTTTCGCATGGCAATCGAAACGCGCCATATCAAGAAAAAACAACCCTGCAGCGCCTGAAGGCGTTGCAAGGTTGTTCATTCCCCCTTGAACCGATGTTCAATATTTATGCATCGAGTCGATGTCAGATTCCGTCACGCGACGCTCCAGCACCAGGGTGATGCGGTGATGGCCGCCATCATCCGGAAGCGGAATCCGCGCCTCCGCGGACGCTTCGGACGGCTGCCCGCCGTTCATGACGACGACCGCCTCCGAGGCGTTCAGGCGATGCGGATTGAGCACGCGGATGTCCAGCCGGGACGTTCCGATGCGGTAGCGGATCGCATAGGAAGGCCACTCCGCCGGAATGCGCGGACGCACGATCAGCTCGCGCCCCTCGCGGCTGAGCCCGAGAATCCACTCCAGCCCAGCCTGGTACATCCAGCCCGAAGCGCCGGTGTACCACGTCCAGCCCGCTTTGCCGCCGTAGGTGTCGGTCGTGTAGACGTCCGCCGCCATGACGTAAGGCTCGCCGCCGTAGCGGCGCACGTCGCCGGGAGACTTGGCGTGGCTGACCGGATTGAGCAGGCGGAACAGCTCCGCCGCCTTGCCGCCCTCGCCGAGCGCGCTCCACGCGACGATGCTCCAGATGACGCCGTGCGTATACTGGGCGCCGTTCTCGCGCAGTCCCGGTGGATAGCCTTGGATATATCCGGGCGTCGGCTCGGTCTTGTCGAACGCCGGCGTCAGCAGCCGCGCCAGCATGAGGCCGCGGTCGACGAGCTCCCGGTCGAACGATCCCATCGCCTTGCGCGCCCGCTCCGGAGGCGCGCCTCCGGAGATGACGGACCAGGACTGGGCGATGGCGTCGATCCTGCATTCCCGCGCTTCGTTCGTGCCGATCCAGACGCCTTCGTCGGTGCAGGCGCGGCGGTACCATTCCCCGTCCCACGCATGCTCGTTGATCGCCGCCATGATCCGCTCGCGCTCCTTGCGGTAATGGGCCGCGCGGACCTCGTCGCCCATCCGCAGGCAGACCGGAGCGAACTTTTCCAGCACGACGCACAGGAACCATCCGAGCCACACACTCTCGCCCCTGCCCTCGTCGCCGATCGAGTTCATGCCGTCGTTCCAGTCGCCGATGCCCATCAGCGGAATGCCGTGGCGGCCGGCGGTCAGCCCCTTCTCGATCGCGCGCACGCAGTGCTCGTAAAGCGTGCCCTCCTCGCCGGAAAGCACGGTCGCCTCGTAGCGCTCATGCTCCTCCTCGGAGAGCGGCTCGCTCGTCAGATAAGGGGCTCGTTCCCCGAAGACGTCCCAGTCGTCGGTGAAAACGGCGTAGCGCGCCGACGCGTACGGCAGCCAGAGCAGATCGTCGGTGTACTTGGTGCGGATGCCCTTGTGCGTCTCCTCATGCCACCAGTGCTGCACGTCCCCCTCCAGGTACTGATGCGAGGCGTTGAGCAGCAGCTGCCGGCGCGTCAGGTCGGGCCGCGCATGGAGCAGCGAGAGCGAGTCCTGCAGCTGGTCGCGGAAGCCGTACGCGCCGCCCGCCTGGAAAAAGGCGGTGCGGGCCCAGACGCGGCAGCTCAGCGCCTGGTACAGCAGCCAGCCGTTCAGCAGCAAGTCCATCTCCTTGTCCGGCGTCTCCACCTCGATGCCGCCGAGCAGCTCCCGCCAGTGCGCCTCCGAGGCGGGCAGCACGGCCTCGCAGGCTTCGGGCGATGCATATTTGCGAGCGAGGCCGAGCGCCTCTTCCCGCGTTCCGCCCGCGCCGAGCACGACGTACATCCGCCGTTCCTCGCCCGGAGCGAGCACAAGCTCCCTCCGCACGACGCCGCAGCTGTCCGCCGCCGCTCCCGCGCGCCCGCCGAGGGCGGCCCGGCCCATTCCCGCCGGACAATACGGCCCGTGCCCGCGGCCGATGAATTCCCTGCGGTCATCCGTATAGTCCGCCGGCATGCCGCCATCCCCCGCGCCGTCCGCCGTCACCAGCAGGAACGCCTCGGCATCGCGGAACGTCTCCTGGTAAGCGTTGCGGGCCAGCAGCGCCTCCGCCTCCGCGTCCCACTCCGTGGCGATCGCCTGGACGCCGCCCGTGCTGACGCCGAGCACCCAGGCGCAATAGGCGGTCGCCGACAGCCGGCGCGGCCGGCCGGAGTCGTTGCGCAGCCGCAGCTCGGTCACTTTGACCGGATCCTGCGGATGCACGGCGACGCTCGCCTCCTGCGTCAGCCCTTCCATGCGGGTCAGCAGCCGCGTGAACCCGCGTCCATGCTCGATGCGGAACTCGCGCGCCTCGCCCGGAGCAGGAGACGCGGTCCAGAACTTGCCGCTCTCCTCGTCGCGGACGTAGATCAGCTCGCCGGCCGGATCGACGACAGGGTCGTTGGACCACGGACTGAGCTTGAACTCGCGGCTGTTGCTGAACCAGCTGTAGCCCGTGCCCCGCTCCGTGACGAGCGTGCCGAAGCGCGGATTCGCGATGACGTTGCTCCAAGGCACCGGCAGCGGCTGGCCCGGCTGCAGCCGGATGACGTAGTTCCCCCCGTCCGGGCGGAATCCGCCCCAGCCGTTGAAGAACAGCAGCTCCTCCTCCGGCTCGAGCGGCAGCGCCGAGATGCCCGTCCGCTTGCGCGTCTCCAGCGCGGCTTCGTCCCAGTCGACTAGCTGCAGCGCGAACGAGTCCGGCGGCAAGCCGACGACGTCACGCTCCGATTCGGGAATGCGTTCTCGTTCTATTCCTTCCATTAAAAGGTCGCGATTCGAATAACTATTTCGATCCGCTTCCGGAAGAACGACCCGCAGCTGCGCGCCGAGGCTCGGTCCGTCCGCCCGCAGCGTGACGCGCGCCGCCGTCTCCAGCAGCCGCGCCTGCTCCTCCGTCAGCCTCGACGAGGCGATCGGGTACAAGCCTCCTCCGACCGCATACGGCGGATAGGACACCGCCGATTGGACCGCCAGCAGCAAGGCGTCCTGCAGCGCCTGCTGGTAGCCCTCGCCGCTTTCGTTCAGCAGCACGAGGTCGAACGCGAGGCCGAGCCGGCGCAGGTAGCCGTGGCCGTTCACCAGCCTCGTCGCGAACGGCATGTCCGCGGCGTCCTCGATGCGCAGCAGCACGATCGGCAAATCGCCGGACAGGCCGAGCGGCCACAGTCCCGGCTGACCGAGGCGGTTGCGGCGGATCGCTTCGGCGCGCTCCTTGGCTTGCGGCGGAGCGTACAGGACCCGTCCGGCCAGCATCTGCATCGCCGCAGCCTCGGCCTCGTCCAGCCGATGCTGCCGCAGCGCGATGGCGCTAAGCGTCCAAGCGAGCTCGAACGCGGCTTCCCGCTTGCCGGGCGCGAGCAGCTCGCGCACGAGCTGCAGCGCTTCGCCGCGCGAGGCGGCCAGGCCGCTCACCGCGGTCAGCACCGTCCGCGCGCCAGGCTCGAGACGCAGCTTGCGGCGCATGACGAACGCTGGATCGAGCACCGCTCCGGTCGAGCCTTCGAGCTTCTCGTCCGCGCAGCGCGGAGCGGCAAGCGAGTGGCCGCGGCCGATGAACTTCGCGCGGTCCGTCTCGTATTCCGCCGGTCCGACCGCTTCGGGTCCGGCATGAAGCATGTGCACCGCCCACAGCGGCTTCTCCTCCTGCGAGCGCGGCCTCCGCCAGGCGAGCAGCGCGCCGCTCGCCTCGTCCCGGGACGTCTGCACGAACAGCTTGCTGAACGCCGGATGCGCATCGTCGACGGAGGGCGGCGCAAGCGCGAGCTCCACATAAGTGGTCACCTCGAGAAGACGCGTTTCGCGGCTTTCATTCTCCAGCGTCAGCGTCCGGATCTCCGCCGCATGCTCCGGCGCGACGACGATCGCCATCTCGCAGCTGACGCCGCCCTCGCTGCGCCGGAACTCGGCGCGGTCAAGCCGGAAGCGCGCGCTCGCGCCGCTGCCCTCGCTGCCGACGGGATAAAAGCTGGGCGACCAGAACAGCCCCCCGCTCAGATCGCGGATGTAGACGGCCGGCCCGTACGCCGGCACCACCGCGTCCTCCCGCCAGCGCGTGAAGGACAGGCCCTCGCTGCGCAGCTGGCCCGTGCCGTCGGCCGTCACGAAGGACGTGAACGTGCCGTTGGACAGCACGCAGGCTTCCGGCACCGCGGTCACCGGATGCTCGAACATGCGCGTGCCTCGGCCGTCCTCGGCCGGAGCCGTGCGGGACGCGCCCGAGCGCAGCGCCTGCGGAGCGATGACCGTCGCCCGGTCCGGCAGCCGCTCCTGCAGCAGCAGCTCCGCCGCCTGGACGCGCGGATCGGCATGGAAGCGGTCGACCATCGAGACGTCGAGCAGCAGATTGCCGAGCGTCATCAGGCTCATGCCCTGATGATGCGCCATGAAGCTTTTTACGACTCGATGGCCGGTCCCGTCCGGCAGCCGCGACGGCTGCAGGTCGACGGCCTCGTAAAAGCCGTATTTGCCCCTCGCGCCCATCCGCTCGAAGCGCTCCAGGTTGTCCATGCCCTCGGCCGGGTCCCATGGCAGCGCCATGACTGCCGCATACGGGGCGAGCACGAGCTCCTTGTCCAGCCCGCGCTGGAAGCCGAGGCCCGGCACGCCGAACGCGCGGTACTGATAGTTCATGTCGTAGTCGAATCCGTAGTAGCCCGATTCGGAAATGCCGTACGGCACGTCCTTCGACCGGGCATAGTCCTTTTGCCGCTGGACGACGGCCCGGTACGTGCTGTCCCAGAGGGAGCCGCGATACGTGCGCATGAGCAGCGCCGGCATCAGGTACTCGAACATCGTGCCCGACCAGCTGAGCAGCGCCGGCCGCCGGCCGATCACCGTCAGCGAGCGGCCGAGGCGGAACCAATGCGACGCGGGCAGCTGGCCTTGCGCGATCGCGAGGAAGCTCGCCTGCCGCGCTTCCGAGGCGAGCAGGTCGTACAGGATGTCGTCTCGCCGATCCTGATCGGCATGGTAGCCGAGCGCGAGCAGCTGCGCCTCGCTGTTGTAGAGCGGCCGGAAGTCCGTCTCGCGCGCGTAGGCGTCGAGCCGCATCGCCAGTCGGGCCGCTTCGTCCGTCCAGGGACCGCTCTCGCGGGCGGCGTATTCCTCCACGCCGGCCTTGGCCGCGATCAGATAGGCGACGAGGTTGCCGGAGTCGACCGTGGACACGTACCGCGGATGGAGAGGCTGCAGCGTCGTCGTATCGTACCAGTTGAACAGATGCCCGTGCCATCGCTCCATCCGCTCGAGCGTATCCATCGTGCGGCTCATCCGCTCGATCATCTCGGAGCTGGCGATGAAGCCGAAGTCGCGCGCCGTCACCGTGCAGGCGAGCATGAGCCCGATGTTCGTCGGCGACGTGCGATGCGCGACCCCGCGGTCAGGCTCGAGCTGCACGTTGTCCGGCGGCAGCCAATGATCCTGTTCGCCGGCGAAGTCGGCATAATAGCTCCAGATCGAGGCGGCGAGCGCGCGCAGCTCCTGCCGCTCCTCCGCTTGCAGGCGCGGCTCCGAAACGGACGGACGGCCGTTCAGCCACGTAGCGGCAAGCGGCGCGGCCAGCCAGGCGACAGCCAGGATCGCGCTCAGCGCGAGCAGGCCGGACGGCGCTCCGGATAGCCATGCCGCGGCAGGCACGAGCAGCGCCAGCGCCGTGCCGGAAGCACGGAACGCCAGCAGCCGGCGGTCGGACGCGCGCTCGATGTCGGCGGCGCTTTTCCACTCGAGCAGCCTCCGGCGGCTGATGCCGGTCCGATACAGCGTGCGCGCGATCGCATCGGCCATGAGCGCCGTCTGATACGGCAGCAGGATCAGCAGCAGCAGCGACTGCAGCAGCGAGGCGCCGAGCCGGCCCGGATGGCGCAGCACGTACGCCGGCGCGGCGAGCGCCTGCAGCAACGGCAGCAGCGCCGTCAGCAGGGCGGCCGCCAGCAGCGCGGCGCGGGAGCCCGCCGGCAGCAAAGGCGCGAGCAGCGCGATCATATACAGGGCCGGCGGCATGAGGCTGCGGCGCAGGTTGTCGACGATCTGCCAGCGCGTGATCGGCCCGAGATCGACCGGCCGCGGCGTGCCCGCGCAGTCGCGCACCTGGCGCTTCAGCCAGCAGAGCAGCTGCCAGTCGCCGCGCACCCAGCGGTGCAGGCGCAGCTGCCACGCGCGCAGGCTCGCCGGATGGCTGTCTACGAGCTCGATGTCGGACAGCAGCCCGCCCCGCAGGAAGCCCCCTTCGAGCAGATCGTGGCTGAGCACCGTATTGTCGGGGATGCGCTCGCTCAGCAGGCGGCGGAACAGTCCGGCATGGAAGATGCCTTTGCCCGTGAAGATGCCTTCGCCGACGCCGTCCTGATACGGATCCGACACCGCGAAGGCGTACGGGTCGATGCCCGGCGTGCCGGCCCAGAGCGCGGCGAGGCGCGAGGACGAGGCGCTGTCGCTGCTGATCGCGATTCGCGGCTGCAGCACCGCATAGCCTTCCTTGACGCGGGTGCCGGCCGCGTTCAGGCGCGGCGCGTTGTACGGCAGATGCATCGTGCCGACCATGCGCTGGGCGCTGCCGAACGGCAGCTGCGTGTCCGCGTCGAGCGTGATGACGTAAGCGATGCGGGCGTAGACGGAGGCGTCGGATTCGCGATGCGTGAATGTCGTGCCTTCGTCTCCGGCGAGCAGCCGGGCGAGCTCGACGACTTTGCCGCGCTTGCGCTCCCACCCCATCCAGACGCCCTCCGCCTCGTTCCAGACGCGCCGCCGCTGCAGCAGGTGGAACGTCGTGCCGTCCTCGCCGTACTTGCGGTTCAGCCGGCGGATCTCCCCGGCAGCGAGCTCGACCAGCTCGGCGTCGCCGCTCGCATGCTCCTTCGGCGCATCGGCGAAGTCGCCGAGCAGCGCGAAGTGGAAGCGGCCGTCGCGATTGGCGAGATAATGGAGCTCCAGCCTGCGGGCGAGCTGGCGCACTTCCTCCTCCGTCGACCAAATGACCGGAATGACGATCAGCGTGGAAGCGTCCTCCGCTACCCCGTCCGCATAATCGTAGCGCAGCAGCGGACGCGTCGGCATCGTCCGGCCGATCGCGCCGTGCAGCAGCGCGACCGCCCATTCCGAGGCCGGCAGCAGGAGCAGCAGCGCCGCCCCCAGCCACATCCATGCCGTCCATGCCTGGACGGATGCCCCGCGGACGAGCAGCAGCAGCGCCGCGGCGCAGAGGGCGAACGAGCCGGCCAGCAGCGTCAAATAGACCGCGCTGCGGCGGCGCAGCAGGCCCGTCTCCGGCAAACGCCGTGAGCGGACGGAGCTGCAGATCTCGACGCGCAGCCGATGCCGGCCCTCGGGCTCGAGCAAGTAGTAGGCCGCGTACGCCGCGCGCGGCGGCAATCCTGCCGCCGGATCGTCTTGCGGAGCAAGCGCTGCGGTCGCGGCGATAGGCCGTCCTGCAGCGGACGACTCTCGCGCCGCCGCATCCGCCAAGAAGCTCTCGCCGGTCGCCTTCGCCGCATCGGCGTCGCGGCCGCCCGTCCGTCCGCGCGCCTGCTGCGCCGGCACAGCCTCCGGCAGCGGGCCGGCCGCTGCCGCCAGCGCCTCGGCCGCCAGCCGCACGGCATGCTCGGCGACGAGCTTCTCCGGCAGGCCGAGCCGCGCCGCCAGGCGCGACGCCGCGCCGCGCAGCGTCGCGCGGCTCTCGGCGTCGAGGCGCGGATACATGCCGCTCGCTTCGCCGCGCAGCACGCGCTCGGTCACGCTCAGCTCCTCGAGCAGCCGCTCCCAAGGCGTTCGCTCGGCAGCCCGCAGGCTGCCGATGAGACGGCCCGCCTGCATCTGATAGGATGCCTGCAGGCGCGTCTCGTAAGCGTTCAGCCGGGCGAGGCTCTCGCTGCCGTTGTCGAGCCGCAGCAGCAGCCAACGCCGCACCTCCTCGGAGTCATCCGCCCACTCCCGCAGTCGGGCGACGAGATGAGCGACGACCGCTCCCGAAAGCGCAATGTCGCGTCCGGCGCGGTCGAGCGCCTCGGTCAGGCTCAGCGCGTCCGGACGGCCCTTGGCGGAGATGGCGGCGCGCAGGATGCGCTCGGACGCCATGCAGGCGTCATGCCTCTGCCCGACCTCGCGGAATACTTCCGAGAGGCGGCGGAACAGGCAGCAGCGCAGCGCCAGGGGCAGCGCCCACGTCTCGGCGAGCGACAGCACGGATACTTCCTGGTAGGCATCGAGATAAGTCCGGAAGGTCGCGGAATCGTACTGGCCCGAGACGGCGTCCAGATAACCGTCGCAGACCGCCTCGGCGCGCGTATGGCCCGAGCGCCGGATCCAGGGCAGCCGGCTCAATCCGCCCTGCCGCAGCTCCTGCTCGGCATGATAGCCTTGCTCCTGGATGAATTCGGCATGGTCCAGCAGCCATTCCGCGGCAGGCTGGACGCAGCCGTCCTCGCCGCTCTGGCGGAGCCGGTCCGCGAAGCCGGTCATCGAGGCCAGCTGCCGGCCGAGCGCTTTGCGCTGGCGGACGGGCGAGCGCCCCCTCGCCGTATCGTGGGTCAAGGCAAGCTCCCGGGCCGCCTTGATGATCAAATCCATAGTCGTCATGATTCCCCCTGGGTAGCCTGAAGTGTACTTCAACTAAATATTCCCAAGGGGGGACGATTTTATAAAAAAAAGATCCGGCGGCTACCGGATCTCGGACGGACTTTTGCCCGTGTACTGCTTGAATTGGCGGCTGAAAAAAAAGATGTCGCGGTAGCCGAGCGCGTCGGCCACCTCGGTCACGTTCATGCCGCCGTGCATGAGCAGATGCTGCGCCCGCTCGATGCGGGTGCGGATCATGTACGTCTGGACGGGGATCCCGATGATCTCCTTGAACTTGATGCTGAAATACCTCGGCGAAAGGCCCGCGCGGCCCGCCAGATCCTCGACGCGATGGGAGATGCCGGGATTTTGACGGATGTAGTTGGCGATCTCCTGGATCGCCTCCGTCAGCTGGTTGCTCGCCTTGCGCTCCACCGGAGCCTGGCGGTCGTCCCGCAGCAGATGGATCATCAGCTGCTTGAGGAGGAGCCTCGCCTCCTCCTCGGCGGCGAACAGCTGGACGAGGAACAGGCGCACGTAGCGCGAGAGGAGGTATTCGAATTCCACCGTATCTTCGAGGACGCGGTGACGGGCGGGCACCTCGCCGGGGTCGCCCTCGACATCGAAGTGGATGTAGGTCAGGACGAGCGGCTTTTGCGGGTTGTGGACCGCGCTCGTATAGTCGCCGGGGCGGAACAGGAAGCAGCTGCCGGCCTCGAGCGGATAAGGCTCGTTGTTCAGCAGCAGCTCTCCTTCCCCGCTCCAGACATAGAACAGGTCGTAGTTTGCCATCGGCTTGTCCCGGCGGGGCCATTTCCAATTCGGCTCGCAGACGATCTTGGCGAAGGATGGAAGCAGGACGAACGATGAGGGCGGTACGTGCAGCATGTAGACCTCCCCGGTTTCACGGTACGTTTTTCGTCATCATACCTTACTGGAGCGACCTCCGGCAAGAAGCAGAAAGAATGCTTTTTGTCCCTCCCCGGCAAGGTCATAAAATGGTATAATGACACCCGAACGCCAATGCCTGCCGGGACTGCGCCGACGCGGCCCGGACACATCGACCCTGGAAGGACGGAAGAGGAATCATGAATCCACTTGCCCAGCAGTTGAACGCCGCGCTGGAAAAAGGCAACGCCCATGTGTACGCCATGCTGTCCGGACTTGGACGGCAGCTGTATTTCCCGAAGGAGGGCATCCTGAGCCAGTCCGCCGAGGCCAAGACCAAGGCCCGGAAGTTCAACGCCACGATCGGCATCGCCACGGAGAACGGCGTCCCGATGCATCTGAAGCTGATTCAAGACACGCTGTCCGCCTATGATCCGAAGGATCTTTACGAATACGCTCCGCCTGCGGGCAAGCCCGAGCTGCGCTCCGCCTGGCGCGAGAAGATGATCGTGGAGAATCCCTCGCTCCAGGGCCGCTCGTTCGGCAGCCCGATCGCGACGAACGCGCTGACGCACGGCCTGAGCATCGTCGCGGACCTGTTCGCGGACGCCGGCGACGCCGTCGTCATCCCGGACAAGAACTGGGAGAACTACGAGCTGACCTTCGGCGTGCGCCGCGGCGCCGAGATCGTCGAATATCCGCTGTACGCCGCGGACGGCCGCTTCAACGCCGACGGCCTGCGCGAAGCGCTGCTCGCCCGGCGGGACAAGGGCAAGGCGATCGTCATCCTCAACTTCCCGAACAATCCGACCGGCTACACGCCGGACCGCGACGAGTGCGA
The DNA here is from genome assembly GCF_037965485.1 of Paenibacillus sp. FSL W8-1187. Lineage (NCBI taxonomy): Bacteria > Bacillati > Bacillota > Bacilli > Caryophanales > Paenibacillaceae > Paenibacillus > Paenibacillus sp. FSL W8-1187. Next base: position 1,909,551 of record NZ_CP150181.1, on the reverse strand, counting down.
AGCGATCGTGGCGGCGCTTCTGGCCGCGGCGGAAGCCGGCATCCGCATCGTCGCCGTCACCGACGACGCCTACTTCGGGCTCTTCTTCGAAGAATCCGTGCACGAGTCGCTGTTCGGCCGCCTGGCGGGGCTCCATGAGCGCATCCTGCCGGTCAAGATCGACGGCGCGACCAAGGAAGAGTACGTCTGGGGCTTCCGCGTCGGCTTCATCACGTACGCCTCCGACTCCGCCGACGTGCTGGCCGCCCTGGAGCAAAAGACGCTCGGCATCATCCGCTCCACCATCTCCAGCGGGCCGCATCCGTCGCAGACGTTCATCCTGCATGCGCTGCGGCATCCCGACTTCGAAGCCCAGAAGGCCGAGAAGTACGCCATCATGAAAAGCCGCGCGAGCCGCGTCAAGCAGCTGCTCGACAGCGGCCGCTACGACGGCGCGTGGAGCTACTATCCGTTCAACTCGGGGTACTTCATGTGCCTGCGGCTCGAGGACGTCAGCGCCGAAGCGGTGCGCCAGCGCCTGCTGAACGCCTACGAGATCGGCACGATCGCGCTCGGCGATACGGATCTGCGCGTCGCGTTCTCCTGCACTGAAGAAGCGAACCTGGAGGATCTGTTCGACGCGATCCATCAGGCTGTCCAGGACATCCGTCAAGGCATCACGACCTGATCGGAGCCGGGCGGCGTCGGCCTCGATGCGACGCCGCTCGAGCGAGCAGGCAGGCAAGGCAAAAAAAGGCTGTCCCCGAGTCGCTCGGGAACAGCCTTTTTTTCGTTCAATCCTCCTCGTCCTCGCGCTGCTGCCGCTTGAGCAGCCGCCGGGGACGAAGCAGCACGTACACGGCTGCCAGCAAGGCCGCGGCGGCCGGCGCGGCAACGAGGCCGGCCGCGAGCAGCGGCACGCCGGCGGCCAGCCAGAGCAGCGCCGCCACGACCGTCAGCGCGCCGCGGTCGACTGCCGCCGCCGAGCGCAGCCGGCCGCTCTCCGGCAGCGGATACACATGCCGCCAGACGACATGGCGATGCCACCCTGTCAGCGCCGCCGACTGCAAGCCTGCGATCAGCAGGAACAGCAGCGCGCAAGCCGCGGCCGCCCAGCCGTCCAGCCAGCCGCTTTCGCCGAGCCAATAGCAGCAAAGCATGCCGAGCAGCGTCATCCGCAGCAGCATGCCGCCCAGCTCGGTGCGGGCGATGCTCAGGCTGTACAGGTAGGTGTAGGTGCTGCGCTTGCGCAGCGGGACCCTGGACGCGATCCACGACAGCCACGGACGCGAGCGCACGCTCGGCTGCAGCGACGGCACCTCGGTGAACCAGCCGAAAAAGCGGATATAGCGGCTCTCCGTCCGCCGCTCCTCCTCGATCAGCCGCTCCCACGGCAGCGCGATCCGCTTCGGCAAGCGCGAAGCGGCCCACCACAGCAGCGCCGCCGGCGCGGATACGAACGCCGCCGTCAATGCGTGCTCCTCCAGCCAGACGTAGAGCAGCCAGACGGTGATCGCCAGCCGCAGCAGCTTGAGCGCAGTCCGGCTCGCGCTCCAGGCGATCTGCCGCTCTCGCCAGGCGGCCGCCGCCGCCAGCGCCTTGAGCGCCAGCACTGCCGCCAGCGCCGGCAGCAGCTCCGGCGTCCAATTCGTCAGCTCGTCTGCCGGCACACGGGCGCGGATCGGCCAATAAAGGAGCAGGACGGCGGCAGCGAGCACGAGTCCGCCGGGCAGCGTATGCAGCCAGGAGCGCCTCAAATAGCCTTTCATCGCTGCCTCGCGAGGCAGGAGAAAAACGACATCGGCCGGCTGCAGCCAAGTGCGCATCGGATTCCAGTACAGCGCCGGCGTCAGCAGCAGCGTGCCGAGCGCGGCGGCGGGGAAATCCGCGGGAATGCGCTCAAGCAGGCCGGCATAGGAAGCCGAGCCGACGATAATCAGCGCGAACAGCGCCAGCGGCAAGCCGCTGCGGGCCATGTCGCCGAGATACGGCAGGCAGTCCTTGTAAAACGCCAGCGCCCGCCGGCGCCATTCGCGGTCAAGCCCCGCGTCCATCGGCGTCACTCTCCTCCACGACGCGGTAGAAGATCTCTTCAAGGGTATCTCCTTCCGCCCCTCGCGACATCCGCACCTCGTCCATCGTGCCCATCTCCCGGATGCGGCCTCCATGCAGCAGCATGAAGCGGTCGCAGTACGTCTCTACCGTCGACAGGATATGCGTGCTCATGAGGATCGCGGCGCCTTTGGCGCGCTCCTCCGTCAGACGGTCGAGCAGCGAGCGGATGCCGAGCGGATCCAGGCCGAGGAACGGCTCGTCGATGATGTACAGTGCCGGCTGGGCCAGCAGCGCGTTCATGAGCATCACCTTCTGCTTCATGCCCTTGGACAGATGGGCCGCGCGCGCTCCGCGCTTCGGCCCCATGCGGAACTCCTCCAGCAGCCGGTCGCGCCGCTCGGCGTACCGCTTCTCGTCGAGGCCGTACGCCATCGCGGTCAGCCGCAGATGCTCCTCCACGGTCAGCTCCTCGAACAGCACCGGCGCCTCCGGCACATAGGCGTAGGAGCCGCGGTAGCGCTCCGGATCCGCCTCCAGCGTCGTCCCGCCGATCTTGACTTCTCCGCGATGCGGGGCCATCAGGCCGAGCAGATGCTTGACCGTCGTGCTCTTGCCCGCGCCGTTCAGTCCGATCAGGCCCATCATCTCCCCTGCGCGGACCGTAAAGTCCAGCTCATGCAGCACCGGACGGCGCGGGCTGTAGCCGCCGGTCAGCCCTTTCACCTGGAGCACCTCCGCCCCAGCCTGGAACTCGCTCATCGAGCGCCGCCTCCCTTTTTTCAGCTCTTCGGCGCTTCGTCTTGTCCGCGCTTGGCTTTCAGCCATTTCGGAGCGCCTTTGTTCTTGTCCGCCTTCGCGGTCCGAGCCTTGGACTTCGCCGGCTTGGAGGCGCTGGCCGCTTTGGCCGCGCCGGCCGGCTTGGCGGGCAAGGTCGGCTTGACGAAGCTGGACGGCTGCACCTTGCTAGCCGGCTTGGCGAAGCTGGATGGCGGGACGGCGCGGGACAGCCTGGCAGCTCCGTCCCCCGCCGGCCGAGCCGCGCCGGCCGCCGGGCCGCGCCCCGCATCTTGCCGGGCAGGCGCGGCAGGCGGCGTCTCGGCGGCCTTCCTCGCCGGAGCCGCTTTCCGCGTGTCCGTCTCGCTGGCGCCGCCGGCAACCGATGCGCCGGCACGGCGCTCCGGCGCCGCTGCCGACGCCGAGCCGGCGCCTTTGGCGCGCGCAGGCGCCCCGCCGCTCCGGCTGCGCGGAACTTCGTGCGGGTCCCACAGCTTGCCTTTGTACAGCGTCTTTTCCTGAAGCTTGATGCCCAGCTTGCGCTCGTACTTCTCGATCAGGTACGTCTCGTTCGGCGCGGCCAGCGTCAGCACGACGCCCTCGCGGCCCATCCGGCCCGTGCGGCCCGAGCGATGCACGTACTGGTCGGCGTCCGCAGGCGGCTCCAGATTGACGACGAGCGGGAGGCCGGGGATATCGAGGCCGCGCGCGGCGACATCGGTAGCGAGCAGCAGCTTCGTCCGGCCCTCGCGGAAGCGGGCGAGCGTAGCGGCGCGCTTCTGCTTGTCGGCATCGCCGTAGATCGATTCCACGTCGAAGCCCTCGAACGCCAGCTTGGCCTCATAGTTCGCGATCAGATCGGTATTGTTGATGAACACCAGCGCGGACTCCGGCTCCAGCAGCCGCAGCAGGCGGCGAGCGGTATCGGTCTTGTCGCGCCAGTCGCAGACGACATAATAGTGGGAGATCGTCTCCGACACGCGCTGCTCCGGCTCGATGTCGATGCGCAGCGGCTCCTTCATCCACCGCTTCTCCAGCGTCTTCATGACGTCGGGATGCGTCGCGCTGAAGAAGGACAGCTGACGGCTTTTCGGCGTCGCCCACAGGATCGTCTCCACCTCGCCCGTCGAGCCGAGCGCGAACACCTGGTCCGCCTCGTCGACGACGACCATGGACGCCTGCGTCAGCTTGAGCTTTTTCCCCTTGACCAGCTCGTTGATGCGGCCCGGCGTGCCGACGACCAGCTGCGGATTCAGCTTCAGCTTCTCGAGCTGACGCTTCACCGCCGCCCCGCCGATCAGCTGCTGGGTGCGGATGCCGAGCGGCTCGCCGTACTCCTGGGCGACGCGCACGATCTGCATCGCCAGCTCCTGCGTCGGCGACAGGATGATCGCCTGGATCGCCTTGCTGCTCGCGTCGATGCGCTGCAGCAGCGGGAGCAGGTACGCGAGCGTCTTGCCGGTGCCCGTCTGCGAGCCTGCCGACAGGTCCTTGCCCGCGAGCAGCGGCGGGATCGCCTGCTGCTGGATCGGGGTCGGCTCCCCGATCCCGTTTGCTTCAAACCGTTCGAAAGCCGCCTCGGACAGGCCGAGGCGACTCCAGCTTTCATAGGTCATTTCGTTCGTACTCCTTCAGGTAGGACGCTATTTTTTGTTCAGCATCGGTCCGGCGATGCGGCTTGCGATTCCCGGGAACAGCTGGTACAGGCGGGTGCCTGCGGCAAGCAGCCACGGCAGGTCCAGCTCGTCGCGCGGACGCTCGACCAGGCCCGCGATGCGGCGGGCGACCCGGTCCGGCTTCATCATGATCCAGCCGATGTTGCGCACATAGGCGCCATCCGGATCCGCCTGCTCGAAAAACGGCGTGTCGATCGGCCCCGGATTGACCGCCGACACGGCGATGCCGCTGCCCGCCAGCTCCTGGCGCAGCGCGTTCGTCAGGCCAAGCACGGCATGCTTGCTGGCGGAATAGCCGCTCGACTTGGCCGTAGCCAGCTTGCCGGCGATCGAGGCGACATTGATCACATGTCCGGAGCCTTGCGCCTTCATCGCGGGCAGCGCAGCCTGCGTGCAGCGCACGATGCCCATATAGTTTGTCTCCATCATGGACCGGAATTCCTCGAGCGGCGTCTCGTCGAACCGCTTGAACAAGCCGAAGCCGGCATTGTTGATCAGCACGTCGATCCGTCCGAACTCCGCGAGCACGGACCGGAACGTCTCCTCGACCGAACGGTCGTCCGTCACGTCGAGCACGCGCGTCGCGCAGCGCCCTCCGGCGGCGGCGGCCGCTTGCCGCAGCCGCTCCTCGTTGCGGCCGCAGAGCACCGGCATCGCTCCCGCGCGGACCAGGTGGCCCGCCGTCAGCGCTCCGATGCCGCTGGACGCTCCGGTCAGCACGACAATCTTGTTTTTTCCCATGGTCATCACCTGCCCCAAGTGTACTGCATCCGCGGACAGTTGGCAAAAGACCGCTCGCGCCGGACGAACCGGAAACGGCCGTCCTCCGGCGGCGAGGCGAGCCTCGTTCCGAGAAAGCTCGGACGGTCAGGAGCGATCCGCCTCTCCTTTAGGCATCCATCCATGAAAAAAAGCTCCCCGGGGGGAGCTTTTGCAGCGCTAGGACGCCAGCAGCACTTGAATGTCCATCTGTCCGATGCCGTCCAGGAAGACGGGCACGGTCAGCGCCTTGCGCGACTCCAGCAGCTGGAGCTGGGAGCCCTGGAGCAGCGCGGGCGGCGTGATGTCGACATGCACGCCCTGGCTGGACAGCTTCGTGCTCGCGTTGCCGCTGATCATGTTGCTGAGCTCGGAAATCGCGCTCCTGCCCATGTCGTCAAGCGACGAGATCTGGAATCCGCCCATCATCGCAGACACGATCTTGAGCGCGGACACCTCGCTCATGCCGAAGACGATATCTCCGCTCACCTGGCCGAACAGCTGAATCTGAATCCAAATGAAATCCGATTGACCTCGCAGCTCCTTGAGACCGACCGGCCCCGTCTGCGGCTTGATCTGGACGACCTGCTCCAACACCATGACCGCAGATTCCAGGAAAGGATTGATAAATTCAGCTTTCATCCGCGTCGATACGCCCCTTATCCGTCAAGTATCTTCTGCTTGAGTATATAGGAGCCATTATACTAAAGATCCTAGGACAAGTATACCAATTCTTGCATATCCGCGACTATTGTCCTATGTTGTCAACCCTATGGAAGGTCTCATTTTGAATATGCCTTCCAGGTCATCCGACGCTCCGCCCGGCCGCATTCTCGCGCTTGCAGCGCATCCGGACGAGCCGCAGCCGATCGTAGACGAGCTCAATCTTCATGCCGGGCGCCGGCTCGGCTCCGTATACCTTATGCAGGATCGGCTTGAGGTACTTGTCCCCCTCCTGCGCAAGCGCCTGCCGGATGCGCGCCAGCTCCTCCGACGGCACTCCCTCAAGCTCGCGCGCGATGAGCGGCTCGAGGTCGTAGCCCTCCTGGTCGAGCTGCTCGAGGCGCTCCATCAGCTCCCGCCGGGGCAAGCCCGTGTCGGCCTGCAGCTCCTCGAGCGACTTGTCCGCGCGGATGCCCTCGAGAATCAGCCGGCTCGACTGCTGGCGATCGAGGCGGCTTTTGTATTTGTGCTCCTTTTGCTTGTACAGCCACTGCACGTACGCCTTGGAATCGAGCGCCTCCTCGACCCAGTCGAGCGGAAACGGACGCGGCTGCGCCGCCTTCTCCGTCAAAGCCAGCACCTCGGCGGAGTACGAGGCGCCCTTGCCCGGCCCCCAGCCGGGAATCGCCGCCAGCTCCTCCTCGGTCCGCGGCACGAATGCCGCGATCATGAGCAGCGTCCGGTTCGTCGCCACGAGATACGCCGACTTGCGGTCGGATGTCGCCCGCAGCCGCCGCCAGTCCCGCAGCTCCTCGTACAGCGCGGCGTCGGCATGGAGCTCGCCGTAGCATTGCAGGAGGCTGACCGTGCCGCCCCGCGCCGACGGACGCTCGTCGAGCATGCCGTCCACGAGCGGCGAGAAGCCCTCGCCCATGCGCACCGCCACGCCGTGGCGGAACGCGTTCATCATTTCTTCCCAGCTGGCGCCCTCGTACCAGAGATCGGTCGTCTCCGAGCTGCCGTGCCGGCTGCCGTTCCAGATGACCGACCACGTTCCTTGCTGCTCGCAGATGGTCAGCTGCGCCGTGTCCAGCCTTCCATCTCCAAGCGGTTTTTCGAATGAGTTCAAAAATACGATCTGCATGATGGCTCGCACCTCCGTAGAATAGGCCGATAAGGGCTGGAGAACGCAAAAAAAGCACCTCTCCCGCTCGCGTCTGCAAGCAAGAGAGGTGCTTCCTCCCGGTCAATCCTTATCTGGTAAATCCATCCTATCATAGCGGGGCCGGATTCGGCAATCGCTTTTTCCGCCGGTCCGGCGAGGCCGGGCGGCCCCTTCCCGTGCTATACTAGCTCCATCAGCGCCGGACGCCGCTCTTCGGGCGGCTCTGCCGGGCGCAAGGGGAGGAACGCATCATGCAGCTCAAAGACTACGATTTCATGTCGGACTCCACAGAGGAGACGTCGACTCGCTTCATTACGCTGATCACGCCTGGACTCAAGCGGTTCGACCTGGCCATCCTGACGACCAACCGCTTTTACGGCAAAAAGCTCGTCACCGATCTGCAAGGGGGCCGCACCGCCATCATCGGCCAGGACGACCTGGAGGAGGAAGGCTATCTCGAGCATGTGTTCAAGCTCACCGAGGAGGAGGCGTCCGAGCTCGGCGCGTTTCTGTCGCTCGTCGTAGGCGAAGTGAATTTTACCGACTGAGCGGGAAAAGCTACTACGGCACCCATCCGGGCACAGGCTTTTCAAGCCTGTGCCACCTAAGGAGGCAGCCGCAGCATGCCAGACCAGCCCGAGGACGGACGGTTCGTCGGCCGTCCCGACACCGACGCGGCGACGGAGGAATCCCGCCGCGAGAAATACACGGATCTATCGACCGTGGAGTCCAGCCGCAACGATCTGACCTTCGAGGAATTCCCCGAGGGCCCCTACGGCGCGTCGCTTCATCCGGAAGCTCCGGTCAAGGAGAGCGAATGGCGGCCGGAGCAGCGCCAGCCCAATCGCTTCGGCTACGAGAACCGCCGCCTTCATGGCGAGCAGGAGCGCGATTATCCCGGCGACGACCGCAGCGGGGCCGGCAACGGATCCGTGCCGGACGGCACGCAGCAGGCTTGAAGCGATCTGCGGGACATAGGCCCGCACAGGCGGACGTGCGTCTCGCGGATCGACAGCAGCGACGATGCCTTTCGGCCGCCGCAGCGCAAAAAAGGACTGTTCCTTGCAGGAAGGCTTTTTAGCCGGCCCGCGGGGACAGTCCTTTTTTGGGGGATGAAAATATCTTCGCGCCGCCCGGAGGTCAGATCCAGCCGATCATCGTCAGCACGAGGCCGATCAGGAAGCCGCATACCGCGCCGTTGACGCGGATCCACTGCAGGTCGCTGCCCACCTTGGACTCCAGCATGTCGACAAGCTGCTTGTCGTCGAGCTTGTTGAGGTTGTCGCGGACGAGCAGGCCGATGCGGTAATGGTTGCTTTCGATCGCCTGCACGAGCAAGCTCGACAGCCGGTCCTCCCAGCCGCGCACGAGCTCCGGCTCGGCCGCCAGCCGGTCGCGGACCGCCTTCATCGCCGCCAGCACGAAGCGGCCGCCTTTGCGCTTGTCCTGCTCCAGCACGTCCAGCAGCTTGCGGCGCAGCTCCTCCGCCTTGGCGGAAACGAATTCGGCAGCCTCGGCCGACTCCAGCTTCAGCGCGGCCCATTCCTTGGCTTTGCCCAGGCTCTCGCCGTCCTCGGCCAGGCCGACCAGCCGCGAGCGCAGCTCCAGCAGCAGCGCATCGCGCTGGCGGCTGCCCGGCGTCGTCAGATCCTTCACTCCGGACAGCAGCATATGCTGGAGCATCGCGCCCATCTTGTCCTCGTTCATGAAGCCGGCGAAAGCCTGCACGGCGAAGCCCATGAAGCCGCCGACCTGCAGCTCCTGCAGCTTGGCCTGAGCAAGCTCGCCGAGCATCTTGCCGGTGGACGGCTTGGAGATCCAGTCGATCGCCTGATCCAGCGCGTAGTCCAGCGCCTTCTCGTCCCATCCCTCGCGGATGACCGCGCTTGCAGCCCGCTCCGCCAGCGGCTGCAGCTCGATCCCTCTTGCATAGCCCGCCGCACCCTGCAGCAGCGAGGCGGCGAGCTTCTCCGCAGGCAGCCTCTCGACGACGCCTTGGAGAGCGGTCAGCACGGCCTCGCGGTTGTGCCGCTTCGCGAGCATGCGTACGGCATACCGGCCGGCGCTCTGGATCAGGTTCAGGTTGCGCAGCCGGGCGCTGATGCTCTCCTTGTTGAGCAGCTCGTTCTCGAGCGAGGAGACGAGCGCGTTGATGAGCTTCGGCTTGTTTTTGAGCAGCAGGTTCGTATGGGGTATTTTCAGCCCCAGCGGATGGCGGAACAGCGCCGATACCGCGAACCAGTCGGCGATGCCGCCGACAAGGCCGGCCTCGAAGCCGCCCTGCAGCAGCTCCACCGCGCGTCCGCCGCCGTCCGCCAGCGCGGTCGTGACCGCGAATCCCGCCGCCATGACGCCCAGCGAGGCGGTTGCCGCATATCTCGTTTTCATGATGATCCCCCGATTCGGCATTAAGCTACTTTATTGATTATAACCAAGTTGCGGGCATAGCGAAAATAGCGCGTCCGGAAATCGGCTGCCGAAAAAACGCAAACGCGGGAAAAGGCGCTTCGCCTCTCCCCGCGTTTGCGTCTGGCAAGCGCTCCGAACCGGAGCGCATCCACAGCCTTCCTTCTCGTCCTCAGTCGGCCGCGATCCAGTCGACCGAGCCGCTCGGAGGCGGTCCGAACCGGGTGCGGACGACGGCGAGAATCGCGCAGTCCGCTTCTTTTCGGCGGATGACGACCGAGCAGGACGGATGGTCGCAGCTGACGGCGAGCGAGTAGGCCGCCTCGCCGAAGCTTCGGTCGAAGGCGATGCGCAGCTCGACCTCCGCGTCCGTCTCGCCAAAGGCGAAGGGGACGATTCCATGCGCAGTCTGCCGGCAAGCGGCCAGCCTCGCTTGCGCGTCGGCAAGAGTAGCGGCCGCATCCTGGACATCCGCCTGCAGCTTTTGGCAAAGGGCCTCGGTCCGGGCCAGCGCGTCCTCCATCGTCTGGCAGCGGGCTTTCCACGTTTCCAGCTCATGCGCGAGCTCCTGCCTTCCGGCTTCCGCCAGCTGGCGGAAATGCTCCAGCACGTCTTCGTTCAGGCTGGAGAGCGCAATCGATCCCGACTGCAGATGACGGCTGCCGACCGCGCCTTCCGCCAGCTGCTCCGAGCCGACGGCTCCGAGCTCCAGCCGGCTCCGGTCTACCGCGCCTTCCGCCAGCCGGCTTCGATCCACAGCCCCTTCGGCCAAATGCTCCGTGCCGACGGCGCACGCTTCCAGCTGCTCCGAGCCTACTGCTCCGGCCGCCAATCGGCTTCGGTCCACCGCTCCCGATGCCAGCTGCTCCGTACCGACGCTGCCCGGTTCCAGCTGATCGGCTCCTACCGCTCCGGCCGCCAATCGGCTTCGGTCCACAGCGCCTTCCGCCAGCTGCTCCCGTCCGACGCTGCCTGCCTCCAACTGCTCCGAACCTATCGCTCCAACCGCCAGTCGGCTTCGGTCCACCGATCCTTCCGCCAGCTGCTCCGTACCGACGCATCCCGGCTCTAGCTGCTCCGAGCCTACTGCTCCGGCCGCCAATCGGCTTCGGTCCACAGCACCTTCCGCCAGCTGCTCCCGTCCGACGCTGCCTGCCTCCAGCTGCTCCGAGCCTATCGCTCCAACCGCCAGTCGGCTTCGGTCCACAGCGCCTTCCGCCAGCTGCACCGTTCCAACGGCGCCTCGCTCCAGCTGCTCCGTCCCAACGGCGCCTTGCTGCAGCTGCAGCCGTCCGACCGAGTCCGGCGCCAGCTTGGAGGCGGCGACGCTCTGGTCCGCCAGCTTGTCGCCCGTCACGGCCCCGGCCACGAGCTTATCCGTGGATACCGACTCCGGAGACAGCTTCAGCGAGCTGACCATATAGTCCGCCAGATGCCGGGCGGTCACCGAGCGCTCCGCCAGCACCCTGCCGTCGACCGCTCCATCCGCAAGCTGAGGGCTTGCGACCGAGCGCTCCGCCAGCGCCTGCAGCTCGACCGAGCCTGGAGCCAGATGGCGGGCCTCGACCGCATCATCGGCCAGGCGGGAGGCGTCGATCGCTTTTTCCGCGACATGATGAAGGCAGACGGCTTGAGGCGCCAGGTGGCTGCGGCCTACCGATCCTGGAGCGAGCTGGACCGGACCGACGCTGCCGTCCGCCAGATGACGGCGCTCTACCGCTTCCTCGCCCAGCTCGCCGGGGCCGACCGCCTCGGCCGCGAGCTTGCTGCGCGACACCGCGCTGTCGGCCAGCGCATCCTCCCCGACCGAGCCGTCTGCGTAGTGGCTTTCCCGCACCGCTCCGGCTTGCAGGGCGGAAGCGCCGACGCTGCGGTCTCGAAGATGCTCCTGCCGGATGCTCCCGGCCTGCAGCTGATTGGCTCCCACAGCCCCCTCGCCCAGATGGAACTGCCGGATGGAGGCGGCGCCGATCTTGGAGCCGTCCACGCTGCCCGGCGCCAGATGGCGGGCTTGCACCGCTTCGACGCCAAGCTTGGAGGCGGAGATGCTGCCGTCGGCCAGCTTGGCGGGAGTGACGGCATGATCCGACAGATGCATGGTCGTCACCGAGTCAGGCCGCAGCTTATCCGAGCTCACGCTGCCGTCCGCCAAATGCCGGTTGCCAAGCGCGCTGTCCGCCAGATGGCGGCTCTCCACGCTGCCGGGAGCGAGCTGGCCGCCTCCGACCGAGTTCAGCTGCAAGGCGTCCAGACCGACGCTTCCCGGCGCGAGATGGCGGGCTTGCACCGCTTCGGCGCCTAGCTTGGAGGCCGCGATGCTGCCGTCCGCCAGCTTGGCGGAGGTGACGGCATGATCCGCCAGCTGCACGGTCGTCACCGCGTCAGGCCGCAGCTTCTCCGAGCTTACGCTGTCATCCGCCAGCTGGCGGTTGCCGACCGTGCCGTCCGCCAGATGGCGGCTCTCCACGCTGCCGGCGGCCAGCTGGCCGCTCCCGACCGATTCCGGCTGCAGGACATCCGGACCGACGCTGCCCGGCGCCAGCTCGCGGCTGCCGACCGCATGCTCCGCCAGCTGCTGCGACCCGACCGAGCCGTCCGCCAAATGGCGGGCCTCGACGATTCCCTCCTGCAGCTGGCCGGAGCCGACCGAGCCGTCTGCCAGATGGCGGGCCTCGACGGCGCCGCCGCCGAGCTTGGCTGCCGTCACGGAGCCGTCTCGCAGCTTGGAGGCGGTCACGGCCTGCTCCGCCAGCTTGGCGTTGTCGACGCTGCCGGCCGCGAGCGCTTGCGAGCCGACCGATTCCGAGCCGTACAGTCGGCTCGTCAGGCTTCCATCCGCCAGCGTGTCGGACGAAATCGCACCCGGACGCAGATGCCTTCCTTCGATCGCGCCGTCCTCAAGCAGCGAGCCGGGCAGGCTCCGGGCCGCCAGCTTCTCCGGCGTGACGCTGCCGTCCTGAAGCTTCGACGTCGAGACTGCCCCGTCGCGGAGCTTGCCGCCGCTCACGGAGCCGTCGGCCAGATGCTCCTCCAGCACCGCTCCGTTCGCGAGCTTGCCCGATCCGACCGAGCCGTCCCGCAGCTTGATCCCGCTCACCGATCCGTCCGCGAGCGACCTTTCCGTCACCGCCTCATCGGCCAGCTTTTCAGCAGATACGCTTCCCGGCGCGAGCTTCGTTTCCGATACGGAGCCCTCCGCCAGGTCGGATCCGTATACCGAAGGCGCCGCACTCGGTCCGCGCCTTTCCTCCAGCAGCCGCTGCAGCCGCTCCTCTGCGCTTGCTTCGGGCTGCGCGACGGGCTCCGCATGCGCGGCCGCCCGAGTCGTCTGCGTACCTGCCTCCGATTGAGCTTTCACCGAATCGACAGCAGCCCGGTCCTCCGCCGCTACTGACGTTAACGTCGCCTCCGACTCCACCACCGCTTCTGCCTCGGCCGCCGCCGCAGGCATCTCCGGGGCTGCGACTGCACTCACCTGCAGCTTCTCCGGAACGGGTTCCATTTCATCGATCCAGCTGATTTCCGAAAATGTCGAATCCTCCACCTGCAGCACCTTGCGGCGCAGCTTCGGCTGCTTGCCCTTCCGGTTGTTTGCCATCGCTCTCTCCCTTGGTCCCGACATCGTCCGTTACTCACGATATGCGGGCATGCGGCCGTTCTGACCCATTTCGGGACAGCCCGCTCGACAAAAAAAAGCCCGTCCGGACGCCGTTCGGCGTGCAGGACAGGCGTGCAGGACAGGCTTAATGAAAAGGGGAAAGCGAAGGATGGACGAAGGAAGAGCGCTATCCTTCCTGCAGCCGGCTCATGAACTCCTCGACCGCGCTGTAGCCTTGCTGCTGCAAGTACCAGTTGTTGGCGGCGGCCTCGACGAGGCTCGCCACGTCCCGGCCCGGCTGCAGCTGGATCTGGATATGAGGGATGCGCACGCCCATGTAGTCGGTGTACCGCTCCTCGACCTCCAGCTCGTTGTTGAGCTCGTTGTCGCGCCACTTGGTCAGCTCGATGTCGAGCGCGATGCGCGTCTCCTCCTGGAACGCCTTGCGGCCGTACAGCCGCACGACGTTGATGAGGCCGATGCTGCGCAGCGCCAGGAACTCCTTGGTCTTGCCGTTATGCGTCCCCAGCAGCGTGCGCGGGCTCAGCTTCTTGAGCACGATCACGTCGTCGGCGACGAGCCGATGCCCGCGGCGGATGAGCGAATGCGCCGTCTCGCTCTTGCCTGCACCGGACGAGCCGCGCAGCAGGATGCCGATGCCGGACACGTTGACGCATACTCCGTGGATCGCGATCCGCTCTGCCAGCTCCTTGACGAGGAAGGCATCCATCACGGCGATGAATTCCGTCGTCGGCAGCGGCGTGCGCAGCAGCGGAATGCCCTCCTCCTCGCAGTAGCGCATCAAGTACTTGAGCCCGTCCTCCTGCTGGCCCGACGTGACGATGAAGCAGGGCGGATGGTACTTGACGATATTGCCGATGTGGAGGTTGCGCTCCAGCTCGGTCAGCTTGTGCAGGTAGGTGATCTCCTTGATGCCGAGCACCTGCACCCTTTCCATCGGAAAATAATCGAAATAACCGACGAACTCAAGTCCCGGACGATGGCCGCCGGGCTTGGTCACCTGACGATCGAGCCGCTCCTCGGCCGCCAGCACCTCGAGCTTGAAATGCTCGGCCAGCGCGCGGACCGTCACCGCTCCCATGCTCATGTCCCGTCCTCCTTTGCGGCAGCCCCGTCCCGTCCGGCGGGCGGATCGAGGGGCTGCTTGCCGATGATGCGTTCATATACGGCGAATTGCCGTTCTTCCTCGTAGCCCTCGGATTCGTACAGGCTGCGCGCCGCCGCGTTGCCATGGGCGGTCGACAGCTGGATGTACGCCGCGCCGGTTTCCATGCCTAGCCGCTCGGCCTCCCGCAGCAGCCTGCGGGCGACGCCTCGGCCTCTCCAGTCCGGATCGACGAACAGATCGTTGAGGATCCAAGCCCGCTTCAGCGAGATCGAGGAGAAGACCGGATAAAGCTGCATGAAGCCGACTGCGGCGCCGTCGGCCAGAGCGGCGAACACAGCCGACTCGCCGCGCCGGAGCCGGTCGTCGAGAAAGGCTTCGGCAAGCGCGAGCTCCGTCTCCTGATCGGGATGGCCGTAAAACACCCGGTACCGGTGGAACAAAGGCGCAAGCTCCTTCGCCTGACCGGCGCCCGCCCTCGTGATTTCGATCATGGATGATCCCTCCTGCCGTTTTCCCCACTGTACTTCAAGCTCCCTTGGAAGCTCCATGGACAATCCGGCGAAAAGGATGGACGGCGGCGCGGCCATTTACTCTAGGCCCCTGCTCGATCCGCAGCCTGAACGCGGACAGACGTCCGCCATGCCGCGGACGCCTCTGGCCGGCAAGCTCAGCCCTCGGGGCGGAAGCCTTCCTCGCGCAGGTACTCCTCCGCCTCGTCGAACGACTCGAACGCCATCTCCAGGTTGAGGCCGGCGTACAGATACCACAGGTCGTCCTCGCTGCGCAGCTCGAGCGCGTTGCCGTCGCCGTCGAGCCAACGGCTCTTGGCCATCCGGCGGCGGCGCGCCGCGCGGCTCTGCCCCGGCTCGGCCGCCGGTCCGGACGGCGGGCGGGAAAGCGAGGCGATCGAGGCCGCCGTCAGCCGCCGCAGCTCGTCTTCGTCCAGGTCGCGGATGCTGACGTAGCCCTTCTCATCCGTTTCGTACCCGTCCAGCAGCGCCGCATAAACATATCCTCCGCCATTGGGATGCAGCCGGAAGACGACGTTTTTCTTCTCATGCAGGCTGCCCTCGAACTGGAAGTTGACGCGTCCCATCGACACGTCGCTGCGCGTCAGCTCGGGAAAGATCTTGAACAGCTCTAGCTTTTCTTCAAACGATAACATAGGATCCTCCGTATCGGTCGCGTCGCCGCGTTAGTGGCTGGCCGGGTCAG
This sequence comes from Paenibacillus sp. FSL W8-1187, assembly GCF_037965485.1. Classification (NCBI taxonomy): domain Bacteria; kingdom Bacillati; phylum Bacillota; class Bacilli; order Caryophanales; family Paenibacillaceae; genus Paenibacillus; species Paenibacillus sp. FSL W8-1187. The sequence continues at coordinate 1,894,132 of NZ_CP150181.1, read as the reverse complement.
CCGATCAGGCTCATCAGGCTGCGGAACTCGAGCTCCTCGAACTTGCGCTCGACCGCGTGGCGGTCGACCGCCCAGCAGCATTCGTGCATCGCCAGCAGCACCGGCGCCTCGCAGTGAATCGTCGCCAAGCGGCGGGACAGATGCAGCATGTCGAGATCGGCCTCGATCTTGGTCCGCACCGACGCCGACAGCGAGCCGAGATTGGCCAGGATGCCGTCGATCGAGCCGTGCTCCTGCACGAGCTTCAGCGCCGTCTTCTCGCCGATGCCCTTGACGCCGGGATAGTTGTCGCTCGCGTCGCCCATCAGCCCCTTGACGTCGATGATTTGCGGCGGCGTCAGTCCGCGCTCCTCCATGAGGCTTTCCGGCGTGTACACCATGTAGTTGCCGTGGCCCTTCTTCATGATGATGACGGAAACACGCTCGTCGACGAGCTGCAGCAGGTCATGGTCGCCGGTCAGCACGAGCACCTCGTGCTCCCGGCCATGCAGCCGCGCCAGCGTGCCGATGCAGTCGTCCGCCTCGTAGCCCGGCGCGCCGATGTTCGGCACGCCGAAGCTCGCGACGACCTCCTTGACGAGGTCGAACTGCGGGATCAGGTCGTCCGGCGCGTCCGGACGGTTCGCCTTGTACAGGGTGAACTCCTGCGTGCGGAACGTGCTGCTCCCGAGATCCCAGCAGACGGCCACATGCGTCGGCTCGAAGCGCCGCACCGCGTCCATGAAGTAGCGGACGAAGCCGTGCACCGCGTTCACTGGCAGCCCGAAGCTCGTGCGCCGCACGCTGCCGCCGTAAGCGGTCGCGAAGTAGGCGCGGAACAGGATCGCCATCCCGTCCACAAGCAGCAGCCGCGAGCGCTCCGGCAGCTCCGCCTCTCCCGCCGCCTCCGGCCGCGGCTTGTCCTCGTTCCATGTAAACAGATCCATCTCTCAGCCTCCCTCTTGCAAATAGTCCGGCAGCCAGCGCGCGATGCGCGCCGCCGCCTCGATCAGCCGCGCCTCGTCCTCGACGAGCGCGATCCGCACATAGCCCTCGCCTTCGCCGCCGAACGCGTCGCCCGGCACGACGGCGACGCCCGTCTCGGCGAGCAGCCGCTCGGCGAAGCGGCGGCTGCTCGTCCGCGCGCCATCGGCCGGCTGCGGCACGGCCGCCCACAGGAACATCGTCGCCTCCGGCGGCTCGACCGGCCAGCCCGCCTCGCCGAGCGCGCGCACGAGCGCGTCCCGGCGGCTTTCATAGATATGGCGGAAGCCGGAGTAGCCCGGCTCCATCGCTTCGTCCAGCGCCTCCGCGGCCGCCCGCTGCACGGCGCCGAACACGCCGTAGTCGATGTTCGCCTTCAGGCGGCGCAGCGCTCCGACCGCTTCCCGGCTGCCCGCGAGGAAGCCGAGCCGGCAGCCGGCCATGTGGAAGCTTTTGGACATGGAGTGGAACTCGACCGCCACGTCGAGCGCGCCGGGCACCGACAGCACGCTGATCGGCCGGTAGCCGCCGTAGCCCATTTCCGAATAGGCCAGATCATGCACGAGCACGACGCCGTGGCGGCGGCACTTGGCGACGAGCGCCTCCAGCAGCTCGCGGCTCGACGCCGCGCCGATCGGGTTGCCGGGCAGTCCGAGCAGGACGAAGCGCGCCCGCTCCCACGCCTCGTCCGGCACGAGGTCCGGATCGGGCAGGAAGCCGTTGCCCGCCTTCAGCGGCAGCAGGATCGGCTCCGCGCCGGCCAGCGCCAGCGAGGCCGCATAGACCGGATACCCCGGATCGGGCACGATCGCGGCGTCGCCCGGCTCGCACAGCGCCAGCGCCAGATGCGCGAGGCCGTCCTGCGAGCCCATGAGCGCAAGCAGCTCCTCGTCCGGATCGAGCTCGACGCCGAACCGATGCCGCATCCACTCAGCCGCCTTGCGGCGGAAAAGCTCGCTCCCATGCGAGGACGGATAGCGGTAGGAGGCCGGATCGAGCGCCGCCTCGCTCAGCGCCCGCATGACCCGCTCGCTTGGAGGAAGGTCCGGGCTGCCGATGCTCAGGTCGATGACGTCGATTCCGGACGCCTCCGCGCGGCTGCGCCACGAAGCGACCTCCGCGAACACGGAGGAGCCGAGGCGGCCGAGCTTGGCCGCTCCGACCGGCTTACTCATGATGCCAGACCGCCTTGTAGTCGTCCGGCTTGTAGCCGACGGTGGCGCGGCTGCCGTCCGTGACGATCGGCCGCTTGAGCAGCATGCCGTTCGAGGCGAGCAGCTCCAGCTGCTCGCGCTCGCTCATGCCGGCCAGCTTGTCCTTCAGGCCGAGCTCCTTGTACACCTCGCCGGAGGTGTTGAAAAACTTCTTCAGCGGCAGGCCGCTGCGCTTCACCAGCTCGGCGAGCTCGTCCGCCGTCGGCGGCTGCTCGCGGATCGGCAACCGCTCGAGCTCCCGGCCCGCCTGCTCCAGATCCTTGACCGCCAGCCGGCAGGTGCCGCATTTGCTGTATTCATAGATGGTCAATTTCTTCTTGTCGCCCATAAGTTCGATTCACGCCTTTCGTCGTTCGTCAGCCCGTCAAGTCGGCAGCAAGCAGCTCCCGCTCCAGCGCTTGCAGCTCCGGCGGGAGCGGAGCCTCGAAGCCCATCTCCCGCCCCGTCATCGGATGCACGAAGCTCAGCTCCGCCGCATGCAGCGCCTGCCTGCCGGCCGCCTCCTCCCAGGAGCCGTCTCCGCCGCCGTCCGCGGCCGGTCCGTACATCCGGTCGCCGATCAGCGGGCAGCCGATCCAGCCCAGATGGACGCGAATCTGGTGGGTGCGGCCGGTTTCCAGCCTCAGCCGCAGCTTGCAGGCCCGTCCACCGCCATAGGTCCGCTCCGTCTCGTAACGCGTCGCCGAGGCATAGCCCGCCGGCGTGACGATGCGATAATGCGGCGCGGCCGGATCGCGGTCGATCGGCGCGTCGATCCGGCCGAGCGCGATCGCCGGGCTTCCGTACGCGTAAGCGACATAGCCCTTGCGGATGCGGCCGTCGCCATGCTGCTCGGACAGCTGCTGGTGCACATACGGATTTTTGGCGATCAGCACGAGTCCGGACGTATCCTCGTCGAGCCGATGCACCGGTCGGAAGCGCACGTTCTCTCCGCGCTGCTGCCAGTGATGGACGGCCGCGTTGGCGAGCGTGCCCGTATAATGCCCGTGCGTCGGATGCACGACCATGCCGGCCGGCTTGGAGGCGAGCAGCAGCCAGTCGTCCTCGTAGACGATCTCCAGCGGCAGCGGCTGAGCCAGGATGTCCTCGGAGCGCTCCTGCTCCATGCGGATCTCGCAGACGTCGCCGGCCGCGACAGGATCGCCGGAGTAGGCCCGCGCGCCGTTGATCATGAGCCCTTTTTCCGTCAGCTTGAGGCGGGAGAGCAGCTTGCGCGAGACGCCGAGGCGGCGCTCCAGCAGCTTGGACAGGCGCCAGCCATGCTCGGCCTCGCCGGCGACGACGGCGATCGGCTCGTAATAGCCGTGCGGGGGGACAGACCCCTGCACGTAGCGCGGATCGGTCCTAGCGGTCGCCACGAAACACGTCCGCTCCCCGCGCATATTCCGCATCCGGCTGTCCGGCGCGGAAGTTGGCCGCTCTCGCAGCCGCGAAATAGTAGTCCGAGAGGCGGTTCAAGTAAGCTTGCACCGGCGGATGGACCGCCCTCTCCCCGGCCAGCGTCACGACTCGCCGCTCCGCCCTCCGGCAGACGGTGCGGCATACATGCAGCGCCGCCGCGAGCGGCGTTCCGCCCGGCAGGACGAAGCGCCGCAGCGGCGGGCACTCGCCGTCCAGCTCGTCGATCCACCGCTCCAGCCGCGTGGCCATCTCCTCGTTCGTCTTGAGCTGCTCCGGCCGCGGAGCGGCATAGCTCAGATCGGAGCCGCAGTCGAACAGCTCGTGCTGGATCTCCTCCAGCATGTCCGCCAGCCGCCGCATGGCGGGCTCGGCGAGCGCCGCCGCGCGGGCGGCTCCCGTGAAGGCGTTCAATTCGTCGATCGTTCCGTACGCCTCCACCTGGGCGTCGTCCTTGCCGACGCGGCCGCCGATCAGCGACGTCGATCCGTCGTCGCCGGTTCTCGTATACAGCTTCATCCGATCGTCCCTTTCTTCTCTTGTCGATAGGCACCATTATACCATACCGCAGCCTTCCGCCGATTCCCCTCCTCCTACCGCCGCATCAAAAAAACGGGACCGGATTGCCCGGCATGGAACGGCAATGGCTTTGGACCGAACCGCTTCGCGTGACGGTGAGGCCCAGGCCCAGGACCGCACCGCTTCGCGTGACGGGGACTCGTTCCGATCTCCCTGGAGCCCAGATTCCTTCGATTCCATTCCCCAGCAGGGGTGGAATCCGGCCTCCAAGGGAACCGCTGCCGCTTCTCCACGAGCTCCCCGCCCCGCTTCGCTTCGGGTCCCTGCATGATGCGCCGCTTCGCTGGCAGCTCAGCCAAGCCGTCGCTTCGCGGTCAGGTAACGTATCCAAGGAGAGTTGCAGGCCAGGGACGACACAGCCTGTTCGATTTGAAATGAAGTGTGACCACATCCCACACGCCAATGGCAACGAGACGAATTTACGCTCCCAAGGGCGTGGACTCATGCATGCTCGCTGCTTGGCCGCGCAACCGATCTCGTTCCACCTTACCCACGCCAGAGTTGCTCGGTTTTTCCGCGTAACTCCTCTTGTTCCACCGTACTCGTACCAGAGTTACTCGGTTTTTCCGCGTAGCTCCTCTCGCTCCACCGTCTACATGCCAGAGTTACTCGGTTTTTCCGCGCAACTCCTCTCGTTCCACCGTCTACATGCCAGAGTTACTCGGTTTTTCCGCGTAACTCCCCTCGTTCCACCGTACCCATGCCAGAGTTGCTCGGTTTTTCCGCGTAACTCCTCTTGTTCCACCGTCCACATGTCAGAGTTGCTCGGTTTTTCCGCGTAACTCCTCTTGTTCCACCTTACCCGTACCAGAGTTACTCGGTTTTTCCGCGTAACTCCCCTCTTTCCACCGTACCCATGCCAGAGCTGCTCGGTTTTTCCGCGTAACTCCCCTCTTTCCACCGTACCCATGCCAGAGTTGCTCGGTTTTTCCGCGTAACTCCCCTCGTTTCGCTGCCCCCACTTCAGAGTTACTCGGTTTTTCCGCGTAACTCCTCCTGCATGTCCTTCAAGTAACCTTCAACTCGATTTTTTCGACTTATGCCTTCACCCTGCAGCCTTGTCCAAGTGGCGGTACCAGCTAGCCAGCTAGCTGGAGTAGTCCCTTCGCTGTGTTGGCCTGCTATCCTGCTTGCTGGATCAGCCTGCTTGCTCGCTCCCTGCGTACGGTCGAGATGGATCGAACCGTACTCAGCACTGTCGTCTCCCAGGTATGCGGGAGACGGCCTCCTCCCCCCAAAAAAGGGGGAGGAGGAGAGCGGCGACAAGGCAAAGCGGAGCGAGACGATGCCTTTCGGAGAAGCGGCAGCGGTCCTCTTGGAAGACGGATGGCCTCCGCCTAAGAGGTCAAAAAATCAGGGCATCCGGCTTCCAGTGGAATCGGAGAAAGGCTCGGCTCGCGCAGCGGGCTTCTTGTCCATTGGACTTGCCGGCTCCCGCCGAGAAAGGCTCGGCTCGCGCAGCGGGCTTCTTGTCCATTGGACTTCCCGGCTCCTGCCGTGAAAGGCTCGGCTCGCGCAGCGGGCTTCTTGTCCATTGGACTTCCCGGCTCCCGCCGCGCAGCGGGCTTCTTGCCCCACTGATCCGGCTCGTTCCGGAGAAGAAAAGCATTGAAAAAAGCTTCCGGCCCGTTTCCGCCCGAAGGGGCGGGAAAACGGTCCGAAAGCCTTGTGCGCGCATCTGCCCGGATCGAGCTCAGCTCGGCCGGCAATGCAGGAACTCATTGATCTTGACGTCGAGCTTCTGGCTGATCGCGAGAAGATGCTCCGACTGGAAGCCGATCCCTTGCTCGTAGGTCTGCTCCATCTCGCGGCGCAACGCATCGATCTCGTCCGCAAGATCTCGCATCGTAGGGGTCCAGCTGCCGGGCGGCAATGGCTTCAGGCGTGCCTGGGACCATGCTCCGGTATCCGTTCCTGTCGTCATCCGGCATCCCTCCCGTTAAAACTCGGCTGCAGCCGCGTTCCAAACTTGCTCTTGCAGGAAATAACTATCAAATAATGGCAATCTAGTCAGCTTATTATAGCAAAGCTTGCCGTTATTGCCTACAAGAAAAGACGATTCACCATGAATAACGTTATGTTTTCAAGGTTTGAACGAACGCGCCAATGCGTTCGATCGCCTCCGTCAGCTGGGCGACGCTCGTCGCGTACGAGCAGCGCAGATGTCCCTCGCCGCCGAGGCCGAACACGTTGCCCGGCACGGCGGCGACGCCATGCTCCTGCACGAGCCGCTCGGCGAATGCCTCGGATGTGAGCCCGGTCGAGGCGATCGACGGGAACGCGTAGAACGCGCCTTGCGGCTCATGGCAGTCGAGGCCGATCTCGCGCAGCCCGCTGACGACGAGCCGGCGGCGCTGGTTGTACGACTCCATCATGCGGAGCATCTCGTCCATGCCGTTCGTCAGCGCCTCGTACGCCGCTACCTGCGCCATGTTGGAGGCGCACATGACCGTATACTGATGGATCTTGAGCATCGCGCCGATCAGCTCGTGATGGCCGCAGGCGTAGCCGATGCGCCAGCCGGTCATGGCGAACGCCTTGGAGAAGCCGCTGACGAGGATCGTCCGATCCTTCATGCCCGGCATCGAGGCGAAGCTCACATGGCGGCTGCCGTACGTCAGCTCGGCGTAGATCTCGTCGGAGATGACGATCAGGTCGCGCTCCTCCACCAGCTTGGCGATCGGCAGCCAGTCCTCGTAGGTCATGATGCCGCCGGTCGGATTGCTCGGATAGCTGAGCACGAGCACCTTGGAGCGCGGCGTGAGCGCGGCGCGCAGCGACTCGGCCTTGAGCTTGAAGGCGTCGCGGGCGAACGTCTCGATGCCGACGGAGACGCCGCCGGAGAGCGCCGTGATCGGCGAATACGAGATGTAGCTCGGCTCCGGGATCAGGATCTCGTCTCCGGGGCTGATGAGCGCGCGCAGCGCCAGGTCGATCGCCTCGCTGCCGCCGACCGTCACGAGAATCTCGCGGCCCGGGTCGTAGTCGAGGCCGAAGCCGTCGCTCAAATACTGTCCGATCGCGCCGCGCAGCTCCGGCGTGCCGGCGTTGGACGTGTACTGCGTCTTGCCCGCCTCGAGCGCCGCCACGCAAGCGTCGCGCACATGCCAGGGCGTGACGAAGTCGGGCTCGCCGACGCCGAGCGTGATGACATCCTTGCGGCTGCTCGCCAGATCGAAGAAGCGGCGGATGCCGGAAGGCTTGATCGCTCTCGCCTGCGGCGAGAGGTAGTCCGCCATGCTGCGGACGGCCGTGCGTTCGGGGCTAACGGATTCCTTGGATACGCTCATCTCGGACCACCCTCGTCACGGCGTGACCAGCAGCCGCTGATCGCCTTCGTTTTCTTCGAAAATGATGCCGTCCTGCTTGTATTTCTTGAGGATGAAAAACGTCTTGGTCGACAGCACCGAGTCGATCGTCGACAGCTTGCTCGAGACGAACGAGGCGACGTCGTTGAGCGTCCGGCCCTCGACCTCGACGAGCAGGTCGTAGGCGCCCGACATCAGGTACACCGTCTTGACCTCCGGGTACAGGTAGATGCGCTCGGCGATGCCCTCGAAGCCGCGTCCGCGCTCCGGCGTGATCTGCACTTCGATCAGGGCGGTCACTTTCTGGTCGTCCACTTTGCTCCAGTTGATGACGGGCGCGTATTTGACGATGACGTGCTCCTGTTCCATCTCCGCGATCGCCTGCTCCACCTCGTTCAGCGGTTGTCCAAGCATCGTCGCGATCAGCTGCGGGCTCCTGCGAGCGTCTTCCTTGAGCAGCTCGAGCACCTTGAGTTTCCTATCATCCATCGTCGTTTTTAACTCCCTTCCTGAAGCGGTATGATGAACATTTTACAACGTGAACAAGTCGTTTGGAAAGGAAAAAGGGAATCGTCCCCCTCTTTCCGCAAAAAGCGCCGGCGGCATCGATCCAGTATTTTCCAGAAAGCTCCGCAGGGCCGGCAAAGCAAAAAAGGCCGGATAGAGGCATCCGGCCTTTTTCGCGTTGCTCGATCAGCTGTAGGCAGGAGCGCCCTGCTGCTGGGCCTGCTGCATGAACGGAGCGGCCTGGCCGGCCATCCGCTGCTGGATGAACTGCTGCGTCTGCTGCTGCGTCTGCTGGTACGTCTGCAGCTGCTTCTGGATGTCCTGGCGCAGCGCCGGCGAGGACGTGTCGTACATGTTCGCCGCCTGCATCGCGTTGTACAGCTCGCCCTGCATCTGCAGGGTGCTGTTCGTCAGGTCGGTGAACAGCTTGCGGATTTCCGGACAGGTCGACTCCGTGGCGGCTGTCGCGTATTCGCGGACGACGCGCTTCAGGTCGGCGAGCACCGTGTACGCCCAGTCGGCGTCGGGCAGCTTCGGCTGCTGCATCTGGTTCTGCTGGTTCATCGTCAAGACCTCCCTGGTGAGATTCGGCTCAGTTCGTCTGCGGACTCGTCGGCGCCAGCTGCTGATGCTGCTGGAGCGTGCTCAGCAGCATCGCGTAGTTTTGCTGATGCGCGGACGCCATGCCGCTCAGCACCTGGCTGACGCCCGGCACGCTGATGCTCGTCGCGGCGCAGGCGCATTGCTTGGCGAGCAGGTCTTCATTGGACATGGAATCGGCGATGTATTCCATTTCCTTTCCGGTAATCGGCTGCATCGGATACCTCCATCGGTGAACAGGATGAGTTGCCCTGCCATAGAATGCCCTCCGCCGCGCGAGTTATGTATGCGGAGCGGGCTGCAAGCCCCTCCGCGCCCTTACAGGAACACGGCCCGCAGCGCCGAGACCGGCAGCAGCAGCCTGCCTCCGTCCGCTTCCGTGACCGGAACGAAGCCGTCCCGGACCGGGCCGAGCACGCCCGCCACATCCGGCAGGAAGCCCCGGCAGAGCACCGTCATCTCGCCCTCCAGCCGCTCCAGCTGCTGCTCGAAATGACGGGAGAGGCCGAGCGAGAGCGGGCGGATCGGAAACTGCTCCGGCTCCAGCCGGTACGGGGCCAGCCCCGCCGGATACGGCGAGAGCGCCTGCACATGCTGCAGCGGCAGCAGCACCGCCCCGTGCAGCGGCGTGCAGAACAGCGCGAAATCGTTCATCACGCCGGCGAGATAGCCGTGCAGCGCCTGCCGGGCGGACAGCCTCACCTCGGCGAACGTCCCCTTCGCCTCCAGCAGCATCGCCCGATAGCCCGTCGGCAGCGCCTCCGCTCCGTCCCCGTCGTCGTCCGGCTTCCCTCCGTCCGCCTGCGCCGACGGAACCGCGCCGCTCGCCCGGCTGCCTCCGGCCGGAACGGCCGGCTCCGCCGCAAACGCTCCCTTGAACCCCTTCACTTGATGCAGGGGGATGTAGATCCGCCTGCCGCGCAGCGGGTCGTCCGCGACAAGCAGATCCCTGCGCCTCGCCCGCACGAGCGCTTCGATCGCGCCATCCTCCAGCTGCACCGTCGTCAACCCGTTCCCTTCCAGCTCGATCCCCTCCCGCAGCGGGGCGTTGCCTCTGCCTTCGCCGCCGCCTTCCGCTCTGCTCTATCCTATGCGGCCTGTCTGCCACCCGCATGGGGACTCGCCGGGCTGTCCCGCCCGAAAGCCGCCCCGAACCAACCCGGCCGGATCGGAATACGGTATCCCATGGGCAAGAGCGGAGACGGAGCGGACAAAAAGGAGGCGGTGCGCGATGAGAGCCGGATTGGCGGTCCGATCCATTCGGATCAGCGCCCAGGCGCAAGCGGATCTCGCCAGCGACGTATGGAGCCGGAAGCATGTGCCGGTCCAGCTGACCACGGGCGGGAGGACGGACGGCGCCAGGCTTCGCTATCGGGGAGGGCATACGAGAGAGTATCCGAAGAAATCGTACGAGATTCGCCTCGACAGCGGGCTGGTGCTGCACTGGAACGCGGAAGCGGACGATCCGTCGATGATCCGCAACGCCCTCTCGTTCCGCTTCATGGAAGGCATCGGCGTGCCGGCGCCGCGCACCCGCCATGTATGGCTGGACGTGAACGGCGAATGCCGCGGCCTGTATCTGGAGATCGAGGCGGTCAATTCCCGCTTCTTCGCGCTCCGCGGCATCCCTTACCGGTCGCTTCTGTACGCCGCCAACGACTCCGCGAACTTCGAGCGCTCGCTCTCCGAGAGCGGACGCCGCAAGCGCGACCTGGCGGAGGGCTACGAATTCATCGAGGGCGACGGCGAGACGCTGCCCCGCCTCTGCTCCTTCATCCGCGGCATCCACCGGCTGAAAAACGCCAAGCTGCGGGAGCTGCTGGAGGAGCGCCTCGACGTGCCCGCTTATTTCCGCTGGCTGTCCGGCGCGGTGCTGACCGGAAACTTCGACGGCTTCGAGCAGAACTACGCGTTGTACGAGGAAGCGACCCGGCAGCAGTACGGCATCCTGCCCTGGGATTACGAGGGCACCTGGGGACGGAACTGCTACGGCAAGCTATGCCCCGCCGGCATGGTGCGGGTGCAGGGCTACAACGGGCTGACGCGCCGGCTGCTGCAGTTCGACGAGTGGAAGCGGGCGTACGCCGAAGGGCTCGAACGCATCCTTGAGGAAGACTTCACCGAGGAGCGGATCGGACGTCTCGTGGAGGAGCTGCACGGCGGCATCGCCGCGGCCGTCCGGCATGATGCCAGCCGCGCCGCCAATCGCGGGCTGTTCGGCGGAGAGCCCGAGGTCATCCTCCAGTACGTCCGGCAGCGCCGAGCGAGCGCGGCGAAGGAGCTTCGGCGCTGGACGCGCGGTTCATCCGCGCCTGCGGGCATGCCCGTCCGGATCCGCGGCACGGACGGCTGAGTCCTCCGGACGGAGCCGGTCGCGGATGAAGGCCCAGCCGGCGATCGGGGCGGCTCCGAGCGCCAGCAGCAGCCAGGCGAACGCCGGCGAGTCCGGGGCCGAGCGGCCGGCGATGTAGATGAAGGCCAGCACGCCGACGAGCCGGCCTGCGGTCAGCGCAAGCTCGCGCAGCACGGTCAGCTCGACGCGGCTGGCCGCCGCTTCCTCGCTGCGGCCCATCAGATCGAACACCGACGAGGTGATCGGGATGAGATAAAGCGGCGAGAACAGCGCCGTGCCGATGCCGACAAGCAGCAGGCTCGAGTAAGTCATGCCGCCGAGCAGAGGCAGCAGCACCGCGGCGAGCGCCAGCGTGCCGACGAGCATCCCCGCGCGGCGGCGCTCCGGTCCGAGCTTGCGGCCGCAAAGCCAAAAGGCGGCCATGCCGACAAGCGAGGTGACGAGATAATAAGTGCCGACCTTCTGCTCCGCTCCCGTCGAGGCGTAGATGGCGAGTCCAAGCACGAACAGGAATACGCCGTCGCGCAGCCCCTGCAGCACGATCGCCGGCGCGAAGCGCCGCCAAGGACTCGCCCGCTGACGCAGCTCGGCGGCCGGAAAGCTCCAGCGGTAGCGACCTTGCGGAGGCCGCTTCCGGATTTTGGCGCTGAGCAGGGCAGCCGCGCCGAACAGCGCGAGCGACACGCTGAAGATGACCGTGTAGCCCTTGTTGCCGCCGCTGCCTGCGATGACGAGTCCCGACAGGAACGGCGCCGCCATGCCGACCGCGGAGCCGAGCAGGCCCGCCATGCCGTTGTAGGCGTCGCGATTGTCCTTTTCCGTAATCTCGAAATAAAGCACGTTGTAGGCGAGCCAGTAGAAGCCTCCCGCCGTCCCGTTCAGCAGGCCGAGCGGAGCGGCCCAGGCCGCCGCTTTGCCGCCGAGCAGCAGCACGGCCATGTAGAAGCCGCCGGAGAGGGCGATTCCCGTGCGCAGGGAAGCGACGAGGCCCTTGCGCTTCACCCACGAGCCGGCCAGATAGACGCAGAGCCCGCCGGCGGCGTATTGGAGCAGCGAGAACCAGCCGACGAGCGCGTAGGATTGGTTGGCCTTGAACAGATAGACGGGCACGAAAACGCCGGACAGCGCGTTTGCGCCGTTGTACAGGGTCAGCACGGCGAGCAGCAGCAGCGGCTGGCCGTGCAGCGCTCCCTCGCGCGAGGGACGGAGCGCGCTTTCGCTTTTCACGGACATCACCTCCATGCGGAAATGGTTCCCTGCCGCGGAGGAGATGATTCGCAAGCGGCCGTCACGTCGGCCTGCTGGCGCCGAACGCAAACAGCCCTCCGCAAGACGGAGAGCTGTTCGCGTATCGCCGGATCAATCTTCCTGGTCGAGCCTTTCCGCCAGGAACGTCCGCGAGCCGAGGTCCAGCTTCGTGGATACCTCATGGCAATTCGGACAGACATACAGCTGCAGCCGGATCGAATCCGGGAGCAGCGGCTTTTTGAGCGAAGGCGGCTCGACCGGCGAGAACGAGCCCGCTCCGAGCGTGTTCGTGCCCGCATGCAGCATATACTCGCGGCAGGACGGGCATTCCGGCATCTCCTCCTGATCGTCGAGGATGCGCTGCACCTTTTCGTCGGCGCGCAGCCACGACTGCGGACGTCCCGCTCCGGCCCAGCCGGTATCGTCGCCCGCCTCCCAGTCGGCCTCCTCGTCCAAGCCTTCGACGCTGCGCGAGGCCGCTCCGGCCGTCCTAGCGGCAGCGCCGGCATGGCCGGCCGCCAAGCCGGCGCCCTCGTCCTCCTCTTCCGCCTGCGCCCCGCCTACGCTGAGCGTCCGGTACCCGCCCAGCTCATTGCTGCAATGCGGGCAGACTTCCTCGGGACCGATCTCCTCGTCCCAAACCAATTCGGAGTCGCACCACGGACAGATGTCCGCCGCGCCCTCCTGCTGCTGATGCTCCATCGCTGCAGCTCCTTTCCCAATCCTGCTGTCCGAACCCGATCATACCAGATATAAAATGCCGAGCACAAAGAACAGGACGGCCAGCACGGCCAAAGTGCCCCAAAGGTACTTCATGTCTACCTCCCCCAAGCCGTCAGATCGTCGCTCCGATGACATACGAGATCGACACCGAGATGATCAGCGCGATCAGGCCGACCGCGCGGTTGTCGCGCTGAATCTCGTCGTCGATGCGGAAAACGGGCGTCATGAACTCGAACAGGAAGTAAGCGAGCAGCAGCACGACGAAGCCGAACGCCCCCCAGATCAAGCTCCCGTAGATGGAATCGCCCGCATCGGCCGAGAACCGAAAAATGTTGCAGATGCCGAAAATCTTGCCGCCGGTAGCCATCGCCACCGCCACGTTGCCCTTGCGGATCTCGTCCCAGCACTTGTACTTGGCGACCCATTCGAACAAGGTCAGGAACAAGATGAGCGCCATGATCGTCACGGCGACATAAATCAGGGAAGAGGCATAGGCATTGCCCAACAGCCCGTCGATGATTCCGCTCACGCCAATCCCTTCCTCTCGGAATTACTTGAGCTCCGCGACCGTGACGCCCGCTCCCCCCTCGCCGTAGTTGCCAAGCCGATAGCTCTTCACATGGGAGTGGCGGCGGAGGAAATCCTGGATGCCGGCGCGCAGCACGCCGGTCCCCTTGCCGTGGATGATGTACACTTGCCCCATGCCGGCCAGGAAGGATTCGTCCAGGAAACGGTCCACCTCGATGATCGATTCGTCCAGGTTCGAGCCGCGAAGATCCAATTCCATCTTTACGTTGTCGTCGCGCGTGCGTTTCAACGTGGATGAAGCCGCTTTGGGAGCGGCCTTCGGCGCCGGCGCCGGCTTCAGCAGCTCGAGGTCGGCCAGCTTGACCTTCATCTTGAGGATGCCGAGCTGCACGGTCGCCTCCGAGCCGGACAGCTCGACGACGTGGCCGCGCTGGCCGAGGCTGTGCACCTTGACCTCGTCGCCGGGCTCGATCGCCCGCTCGGCCGCCGCCGGCCGCGCGCCCTGGCGTCCTTTGACCAGCTGCGGCGAAGCCTCCTCCAGCCGCTTGCGCGCCTCGGTCAGCTTATGGTCCTTGACCGCCGCGCCTTCCTCGCGCTGCAGCTGCCTCAGCTCCTGGATGATCTCGTCGGCCTCGCGGCGGGCTTTTTGCACCGCCTGCCGCGCTTCTTCCTGAGCCTTGGCGAGCAGCCGCTCGCGCTGCTCCTCGAAGCGGCGCAGCTCCTCCTCGTACAGGCTGCGCTCCTCCTCCAGCTCGCGGCGCAGCTGCTCGGCGCTGTCCCGCTCCTGCTCCGCGCGTTGGCGGTCGCGCTCGAGCGACTCGATCATGTTCTCGACGCGCAGGTCCTCCTCGCTGACTTCGCCGCGCGCCTGCTGGATGATCGCCTTGCTCAGTCCGAGCCGCTCGGCGATCGCGAACGCGTTGCTTCGTCCCGGCACGCCGACGAGCAGCCGGTACGTCGGACTGAGCGTCGCCACGTCGAACTCCATGCTGGCGTTGATCAGCCCGGGACGGTTGTAGGCATAGGCCTTGAGCTCGCTGTAGTGGGTCGTCGCCAGCAGCCGGCAGCCCGTGCGATGGATATGGTCGAGGATCGCGATCGCCAGCGCCGAGCCCTCCGCCGGATCGGTGCCCGCGCCGAGCTCGTCGAGCAGCACGAGGCTGCTCGGCGTCATGTCGCGCAGGATGCGGATGATGTTGGTCATATGGCTGGAGAACGTGCTGAGGCTCTGCTCGATGCTCTGCTCGTCGCCGATGTCCGCATAGATCGCGTCGAACACGCACAGCTCCGTGCCGTCGTCGGCGGGCACGAACAGGCCGGACATCGCCATCAGGCTGAGCAGGCCGACCGTCTTGAGCGCGACCGTCTTGCCGCCGGTGTTCGGGCCGGTGACGATGATGCCGCTATGCGACGAGCCGAGCTCGAGATGCAGCGGCACGGCCTTGGTCCGGTCGAGCAGCGGGTGGAAGCCGCGCTTCAGCACGATCCGGCCCTCGTCGTTCATGAGCGGCAGCTCGGCCTTCATCGCATGCGCGAGCTGCGCCTTGGCGAAGGCGAAATCGAGCTGGGCGAGGCCGTCATGGTTGATCGCCAGATCCTCGGCCGCCTCGGCCGCCAGCGCCGTCAGCTTCTGGAGGATGCGCTCGATCTCGCGCGCCTCGGCCGCCTTGACCTCGCGCAGCTTGTTGTTGAGCGCCACGACCGCCTCCGGCTCGATGAACAGCGTCGCCCCGGAATTCGACTGGTCGTGCACGATGCCGCCGAAATGGCTGCGGTACTCCTGCTTGACCGGGATGACGTACCGGTCGCCGCGCAGCGTGACGAGCGTATCCTGGAGCATCTTCTGCACGGACGAGGAGCGGAGCATCTGCTCCAGCTTCTCCCGCACGCGGCCTTCGCCTTGACGCAGCTCGCGGCGGATGCGGCCCAGCTCCACGCTGGCGCCGTCGAGCACCTCCGCGCTCTCGTCGATGCAGGCCAGAATCTCGTCCTCCAGCTCGCGCCGAGGATACATGCCCTCCGCCAGCAGCGCCAGCAGCGGCATCGGATGCTCTTCATGCAGGTGCAGCACATGGCTGCGCACCCGCCGCGCTCCGCGCGCCGTCAGCGCGACCTCGAGCAGCTCGCCGGGGCTCAGCGTGCCGCCGATCGCAGCCCGCTTCAGATGGGCGCGGATGTCCGCCACGCCGCGGAAGGGCGGATTCCCTTTGAGCCGGTAGGCGTTCGCCGCCTCGGCCGTCGCCTGCAGCGAGCGGACGACGTCCTCGAGCGCGGACGAAGGGGCGAGCTCCTCGGCCATCCGCAGGCCCATCGGAGTCGCTGTATGTTGAATCAATTGATGAATGATCTTGGAATATTCAAGCGTGCTTAAAATTTTGCTGTCCACGAACGGTCCACAGCTCCTCTCTAGGGCCATTATAACGGATGGGCACGGCAGGCGCACGGGTCGAGAACTCTTCCTACATGAAATGGCCCGATTCCGGCCATGCTAATGCCGTGCACCCGGCGAAACCGACGGCCTCGCGCCGCGCGGAAGACGGGAACAACTCGATTGGAGGGAACTTGCATGAACTTTCTCGGACATGTCGTCCGCTTCATCGTATCGGCGATCGTGCTGATGCTCGTCGGCTTCATCGTGCCCCAGTTCACGGTCGGCGGCTTCTGGAGCGCGCTGATGCTGGCGCTCGTCATCGCGCTGCTCGGCTGGGTGGTCGAAGGCATCTTCGGCAAGCGGGTGAGCCCGTTCGGCCGCGGCATCGTCGGCTTCGTCGCCAGCGTGATCGTCCTCTACATCGCCCAGTTCATCGTCGGCGGAGTCGCCGTCACCTGGCTCGGCGCCATTCTCGCCGCGCTCGTCATCGGGATCATCGACCTCTTCATCCCGACTCCGTTCGATGCGGCCAAGCGCAAGGAACAGCACTGAGACCGGCGCCGTCAAGCTTCCCTTCGAAGCCTGGCGGCTTACATAGATTGTCATCATTTGTTCAACCCTTCCGCCGCCCGCCTCATTCCGATCGCAGCCGGGATTGGGTATGATAGGGACAGCATGTCCGACCGGCTTCGCCCCCATTTGAAAGGAGACTGACTATGAACCGTTCCTTTTTCCGCCGCCTTCCGCTGATCGCCGCCGCAGCCGGCTTCCTGCTGATCTCCGCCGCATGCGGCAGCAGCTCCGCTCCGGCCTCGAACGGGCCTTCCGCAGCCGTCGAGACGACGGCCGAGCCGACGCAGGATCTCGTCATCAAAGCGACCAACTACAAGTTCGACCAAGAGAGCTACACGATCAAGAAAGGAGAGCCGCTGCGCATCAAGCTGGAAAGCGACGGCATCCACGGCATCCGCGTCGCCAACACCTCGGTCAAGATGAACGCCGGCGACGAGAAGGTGTATTCCTTCAGCGAGGCGGGCGAGTATCAGATCGAGTGCAGCATTCCTTGCGGTCCCGGCCATGAGAAGATGATCTCGGTGCTGAAGGTCGTCTAGCCGAGCCCGAAACGAGCAAGGCCGTCCCCCGCCGCGCGCAAGCGGCGGGGGACGGCCTTTTTGTCGAGCTCGGTCGCGGAGACGGCCGATTCGGCCGGGACAGCCGGACCGGCGTCGCCGCCCGGAGCGGGTCAGCGCCTCGGCGCAGCGCGCTCGAGCAGCTGCTCGAACGTCCAGAATTCCGGACTCGACGGCAGGCTGCCGTCGATGGCGCAGCCGGCGAGGCGCATGTCCTCCGCCAGCGGATAGAGCCGCAGGCGGCAGTCCCCGTCCGGCGGAGCGAGAGCCGCTCCGCCTCCCTCCAGCGGCTGCACCGCGAACGAATGCAGCGGCAGCGACAGCCCCATTCCTTTCGCCTTCACATAGCTTTCCTTGAGCGTCCACAGCTCGTAAAATGCCGCCAGCCGCTCCGGCTCGGGCAGGCGACGCCACCACCGGGCCTCGGCCGGATGCAGGCAGTCGACCGGGAACAGGGGCTGCAGCGGCTTGATCTCCTCGACGTCGACCCCGACCTCTCCTCCGCCGAGCAGCACCGCGACCCAGCGGCCGGCATGCGACACATTGAACCGCAGTCCGCCGCCGTCCGAGCGGCCATCCGCCCAGCAGGGCTTGCCGAATCGGTTCTCCGCCAGCCGCAGCTCGGCGCCGGGCCTGCCGGTCCGCCGCGACAGCGCGGCCCGCAGCAGCGCTTCGCCGGCCAGCGAGCGCAGCGCGTCCTCCCGCCGCCGATAGCGCGAGCAGCGCTCCCGCCGCTCCGGCGACACGGCCGCCTCCAGCCGCTCGCAGGCGAGGCTGCCGGGGCTGTCCGGCAGGCGCAGCACGAGCAGCTCCGCCCGCACGCCCTTCATCGCGCCTCGGCCTCGACCGGCCGGCGGCCATGCGCGGCGGCGAGCCGGGACAGCCGCTCCCGCCGCTCGGCCTCGGGCAGCCCTTTGCCCGCGAGCAGGCGGCCGAGCAGACTTTCGGCCTGCTCCAGCCGGGCTGCGTCGACAGGCGCGGACGGCTCCGCCTCGGCCGCCTGCAGCAGCTGCTCCAGCTCGCGGTACGGAGCCTCCACCTCCCGCCGGTAGACGAGCAAGTCGTCCTCCTCGCTGCGCGTGCCGACGGCGACGGCGAGGCAGCCTTCGAGATAGGAGAGGCAGCGGCCGCGCCGCAGCGTCTCCTCCAGCTCTCCAAGCGCCGCCTCCTCGTCCATCGCCAGCACGCGGATGCCGGAGCCTGCGGCGAGCCGCTGCAGCACGGCGCCCGGTCCGGCCTCGACCGCCGCTCGAGCTCCGAGCTCCGCCAGCTTCGCCATGACCGCCGTCCAACGCACCGGAGCGGTCAGCTGGCGCTGCAGCAGCTCCGCCAGCGCGGCCGCCGAGCCGGGCATGCGCCGGCCCGTGACGCCGGAGAGCACGGGCAGCAGCGGCGAGCCGAGCCGAGCCGCGCTCAGCTCCTCGCCGAACGCCGCGGCGGCCGAAGCCATGAGCGGGCTGTGGAACGCGCCTCCGACGGCGAGACGGACCGTGCTGCCTCCCGCCTCGCGGACGAGGCGCGCCGCCTCCTCCAGCGCCGGGAAATGGCCGGACAGCACCGTCTGCGCGGCAGCGTTGTAGTTCGCCGGGACGACGACGCCGAACCGTCCGTCCGCCGCGATCTCGCGGCAGATCGCCTCGGCCCGCTCCGGCGCGATGCCGAGCGCGGCGGCCATGCCGCCCGGCTGCCGCCGCGCCGCCTCGGCCATGAGCCGGCCGCGCGCCTGCACGAGCCGGGCCGCGTCGCCGAGCGGCAGCGCGCCGGCGCAAGCCAAGGCGCTGAACTCGCCGAGGCTGTGCCCCGCCAGCCAGCCAGGCGGCGGCCCGCCGAGGCTGCCGCGGTAGACGCGGTACATCGCGACCGATACGGCGAGGATCGCCGGCTGCGCGATCTCGGTGCGCGTCAGCTCCTCCATCGAGCCGTCCCGCAGCAGGCGGGCGAGGTCGGCTCCGATCGCGTCGCCGGCCTCCTCGACGGCCGCGCGGGCTTCGGCATGCCGCTCCAGCAGCGCCCGTCCCATGCCGGGACGCTGGGAGCCCTGGCCGGGAAACAGCAGCGCAGGCGCCGGTCTTTTTCTCATCGCGAATTCCTCCCTTCCCCTATGCCCCCAAGGCCGAGCCTGCCTCCGCCCGCGCCGGATGCCAGCGGCGCGAGCGCGGCTCCTCCCCTCTCCGGTGCGAGCCCGAGGATGTCCGCGATCCGCCGCAGCAGCTCGGGATGGCGCTCCTGCGCGTAGAAATGTCCGCCCTCGAACAGCTCCAGTCGGCAAGGAGCGGCGAACCAGCGCTGCCACTCGACCCAAGACCCCGACAGCGTCCCGTCCGCGCGGCCGCCCATCACGACGCCCGGCGTCTCCAGCAGCGGCGCGTCCTGATGGCGGTACGTCTCCACGAGCCGAAAATCCGCGCGCAGCACGGGCAGGAACAGCCGCAGCAGCTCCGGCTGCTCGAACAGCTCGTCCGGGCAGCCGCCGAGACGGCGGATCCGCTCGATGAACTGTTCTTCGGGCAAGCCGTGAATCGGCGCTTCCCGGCGCTCCACCTGCGGAGCGTCCTTGGCCGACAGAAACGCCGCCTCAGGCTGCGGCCCGCCCGCGCGCTGCAGCAGCACGGCCAGCTCATAGGCGATCAGCGCGCCCATGCTGTGGCCGAACAGCGCGAAGCGGCCCTCCTCCCGCCGCTCCAGCACCTCGCCGAGCAGATCCTCCGCCGCCTCGCGGATGCCGAGATAAAACGGCTCGCCGAGCCGGACTCCCCGTCCGGCCAGCTCCAGCGGCGCCAGCTCCAGTCCCGGCGGAGCGCCGGCCGCCCAGCGCCGGTACAGCTGAGCCGAGCCGCCGGCATGCGGCAGGCAGAACAGCCGCAGCGGCCTCATGCCTCGGCCGCGAGCCGGCTCCACAGCTCGCGCTCCCGCGCCAGCAGGCGCTCGGCCAGCTCGGCGTCGCGCTCGCGCCGGAAGCTGCCGTCGGCGAAGCGCTGCTTGAGCGCCGCCCAGCCCTCGCGGATGCGGCCGAGCTGCTCGTCCAGCTCATCCAGCAGCTCGTCCTCCAGCAGCTTTTTCAGGCGCAGCCGCTCGAGCAGTCCCGCGTTCGCCTCCTGGCGGTTGACGATGATGTTGATGCCGACGAGGCCGTACGTCAGCTGCTGCTCCCGCTTCTCCCCCGGCGCCTCGTCGACCCGCCACATGCCGTCCATGCCGAAGGCCTCCAGCTCCTGCGACAGCCGGTCTGCGTGCGCCGCGACCTCCTCCAGCCTCAGCTCGAACGGGACGATGTCCGGCTGCAGCTCATAGACGTAGCAGGCCGGGCCGGCATAGCCCGGATCGAGCTTGTATTCCGACTGCGCGAACGCCTCCCGCACCCGCTCCTCCGGCACCTCATGCTCCCCGTAGCCCGCCAGCGTGTCGTCGATGACGTAAAAGACGCCCTTCTCCTCGTCGAAGCCGTTGAACAGCGAGTAATGGTACCAATGGAACTTCTGCCACGCCATGCTGTCCGGCAGCCAGCCGAACAGATCGACGTTCAGGCTCAGATTGCGCCCGCTCCGCAGCACGTCGCGGATCTCGTCCAGCATGCGGCTCTCGTCGCGGAAATGCATCGGCACGATCCGGCGGATGACGCCGGTCAGCGGAAACTTCTCCCACTCCGTGTCGCTCAAATAATAGAGCGAGTCGATCGTCGGATAGCGGAACTCGCGGTCGGTCGCCGCCTCCCAGCGGAAATAGCGGTACAGATTGAGATACGCCGCATCGCGGTAGCTCGGATGGACCGACTGCGCGATGCTGAACGCCTGGTTCAGCATGCAGTTCATCCAGAAGTCGCCGAAAGGCTTGCGCTCCAGCGTCAGCTTCATCCCCATGCCTCCTCCGTCTCGACTTCGAAATCTTCGATGGCGCGCGCGCCATCGGCATCCGCGCACAGCTGGCGCAAGATCTCCTCGTAATGCCGGGCCAGCCGCTCGATCGTGTCCGGCTCGAACAGGTCGGCCGCATATTCGAACGTGACCGACAGCTCGCCGTCTCTCGCCGCCGCCTCGAGCGTCAGATCGAACTTGCTGACTCCCGGATCGAACGGCAGCGGCTCCAGCGCGAGTCCGCCGGCGCGGAACTCCGGATGCTCCATGTTCTGCAGGATGAACATCGTATCGAACAGCGGGTTGCGGCCGGCCTCCGCCTGCAGCCCCAGCCGCTCGACGAGCCGCTCGAACGGATAGTCCTGACGGTCGAGCGCGTCGACGAGATCGCGCTGCACGCCGCGCATGTAGTCGCCGCTCGCCAGCTCGCCCGCCGGCCGCAGCCGCAGCGCGACCGTGTTGACGAACATGCCGATCAGCGGCTCGACGTCGGGATGGCCGCGCCCGGCGACCGGCGTGCCGACGACGATGTCCTCTTCCCCGGCGTACTTCGCCAGCAGGATGCCGTAGGCGCCGAGCAGCACGGCGAACAGCGTCGCCCCTCGCGCCGCCGCCAGCCGCTCGGCGGCCGCCGTCAGCTCCCGGCCGAGGCGCCGCTCAAGCGTCGCCCCGCGGAAGCTCGGCGCGGCCGGACGCGGCCGGTCGAGCGGCAGCTCGAGCGCCGGCGGCAGCTCCTCGTAGAGGGCAAGCCAGTACGCCTCCTTTTCGCGCATCGCTTCCGACTCGAGCCGCTCCAGCTGCCAGACGGCGAAGTCGCGGCAGCCGATCGGCGGCTCCGGCAGCTCCTCGCCGGCATAGAGGGCGCCAAGCTCGCGAACGAGCAGCGACGTCGATACGCCGTCGGTCGCGATATGATGCAGGTCGAGCAGCAGCAGATGGCGCTCCGGACCGAGCTGCAGCAGCGCGGCTCGCGCCGGCGGCTCGCGATCGAGCGAGAACGGGCGGATGAACGCCTTCATCAGCCTCTGCACCGGCACCCCGCCGCCGGACGCCAGCTCCTCCGCCGCGAGCCTGCCGAGCTCGGGAGCCTGCTCGAGCGCGAAGCCCGACGGCGGATGGATCTTCTGCCGGAACTCGCCGTCCTCGTAATGGAACGTCGTGCGCAGGCTCTCCTGACGCCGGGCCAGCTCCCCGAACGCCCGCTCGAGCCGCTCCGCGTCCAGAGCGCCGCGGATGTCGACCGCGAACGGCACATGGTACATCGCCGCCTCGCCGGCCATCCACTGCATCAGGTACAAGCGGCGCTGCGCGGGGGACATCGGATATCCCTCCTCGCGCTCCGGCTGGCGCGGGATCGGCTCGAACGCCGCGGCGGACATTCCGATCCGCTCCGCCATCGCGCTCAGCGTGGAATGCTGGAACAGCTCCCGCAGCGGGACGTCGGCCCCGAACTCGCGGGCGATGCGGCTCGCCAGCGTCGCCGCTTTGAGCGAGTGGCCGCCAAGCTCGAAAAATCCGTCCCGGCGGCCGATGCGCTCCTGGCCGAGCACGTCCCGCCACAGCCCGGCCAGCCGCCGCTCCAGCTCTCCCGCCGGCGGCTCGAACGCCGCCGCGCCGCGCGCCTGCGGCTTCGGCAGCGACTTGCGGTCGATCTTGCCGGTCGGCGTCAGCGGAATCCGCTCCAGCAGCATGAGATACGCGGGAATCATGTAGCCCGGCAGCCGCGCCGCCAAATACGTCCTCGTCCGCTCGTCCGCGCCGTCCTCCAGGCCGGGCTCCGCCACCGCATACAGGCACAGCGCCTGCTCTCCGTCCTCCTCGTCGACGGCCGTCACGACCGCCTCGCGGATGCCGGGAGCCTCCTGCGCCAGCCGCTCCACCTCGCCGAGCTCGACCCGATGGCCGCGGATCTTCACCTGATGGTCGCGGCGGCCGGCGTAGACGAACTGGCCGCTCGCGAGCCGCCGCCCGAGGTCGCCGGTCCGGTACAGGCGCTCGCCCGGCCGATAGGGATGCTCGGCAAATGCGCCCTCGCTCCACTCCGGATGGCCGAGATAGCCGCGCCCGACGCCTTCGCCGCCGATGCAGATCTCGCCGATGACGCCCGTCGGCGCGAGCTTGAGCTTGGCGCTGAGCACGACCATGTGGGCGCCTTCGATCGGCGTTCCGATCGTAATCGCCTCGTCCGCGGCCAGCTCCGTCACCTCCTGCACGGACGTCCATACCGTCGTCTCGGTCGGCCCGTACAGGTTGAAGATGCGCGCGTCCGTCGCCGCCTTGACCCGCTGCAGCAGCGACGGCGCGAGCGGCTCGGCTCCGATCAGCAGCACGGACAGCCGCCGGAACGCGGCGGTCGCGCCTTGCTGCGCCGCCCACCACTTGAAGCGGCTCGGCGTCAGCTGCAGCACGTCGACCTCATGCCTTTCGACGAGCCGGCTCAGCGATTCGGCGTCGCCGCGCTCCTCCTCCCGGGCGAGCGCGACGCGCATGCCGAGCGTCAGCGGCAGCAGCGTCTCCACGAGGAAAATATCGAACGACACGGCGGCCATCGCCAGCACGCCCTGCCCGGCGGCGAACGGGAGCCGCGCGGCGAACTGCCGCAGGAAGCTCGCCAGTCCGCGATGCTCGATCATCGCGCCCTTCGGACGGCCGGTCGAGCCGGACGTGTACAGCACATAGGCGAGATGCTCCGGCCGGCTGACCGGCTCCGGATCGCTCGCCGGCAGAAGCGCGGACGCCTCCTCCAGCTCCTCGAGCCGCCATTCCTCGGCGGCGCCGGCCGCGCGGCCGGCATAGGCGGCTTCGACGAGCGCCGGCGCCGCTCCGGCGTCCTCCAGCATCCAGCGGATCCGCTCCTCCGGATACGACGGATCGACCGCGAGGAACGCGCCTCCCGCCTTGAGCACGGCGAGCAGCGCCGCGAGCAGCCGCGGCGAGCGCGACGCCATGACGACGACGAGCCTTTCCGGCCCGACGCCCTTCTCCCTCAGCGCATGGGCGAGCCGGTTCGCCCGCGCGTTCAGCTCCGCGTACGTCCACGTCTCCTCCCCGGCGTGCACGGCGGGAGCGTCCGGCCGCAGCCGGACCTGCTCCTCGAACTGCCGCATCATGCTGCACCAGCCGCTTTCCGTCCCGGCGCGCTCCGGTTCTGCCGCGCCCTCTATCTTGTTCATCGTCGCCTCTCCCTTCCGTTGACGGACCTCGCCGAGCAGCTCGCACCGCTCCTCGCCGTCGATCAAGCCCAGCTCCTCCAGCGGCCGCGAAGCCGCGCCGGGCCGGAGCCATTCCTTCCACAGCTGCGCATAATGCCGGGCGATCCATGACGCGGTCGCGTCCGCGAACAGCTCCGTATCATATTCCAGCTGAAAATGCAGCCGCCCGTCCCGCTCCGCCGCCTCCAGCAGCAGATCGGACTTGGCCGTGCCGGCATCGAGCGGCAGCGTCTCGGCGGTCAGCCCGCCTCCCTCCAGAGCCGGCAGCTCCATGTTCTGCAGCGCGAACATGCAGTCGAACAGCGGCTGCCGTCCGACCGCCGGCTGCGCTCCGAGCGCTTCGAGCAGCTCCTCGAACGGACGCTCCTGATGCTCCAGCGCCTCCAGCGCGTCCTGCTGCAGCGACTGCAGGAACTCGCCGAGCGGACGCTCGGCGGCCGGATAGCCGCGCAGGACGAGCGTATGGACGAACAGGCCGACGAGCCCGTCGGCGTCCGGATGCGAGCGGCCGGCCGCCGGCGACCCGACGCGAACCTCGGCCGCTCCGCCGTAGACGGCGAGCAGCCTCATATAGGCGCCGAGCAGCGCGGTGTAGAGCGTCACGCCCTCGCCGCGCGCGAAGCCGGCGATCGCGGCGCTCGTCGCCTCGTCGAAGGCGAACTCCAGCCGCCTTCCCCGTCCGGAGCGCGCAGCCGGACGCGGACGGTCGAGCGGCAGCTCGAGCGGCGGCAGCTCGCCCGCGAGCCGCTCCAGCCAGCGCCCGGGCGGCGGCTCCGCCAGCCTCCGCTCCTGCCACAGCGCATAGTCCCGGTAGCGGATCGGCAGCGGCGGCAGCTCCCGGCCGTCGTACAGCGCGAGCAGCTCCCGCAGGACGATGGGCATGGACAGCCCGTCCGTCACGAGATGGTGGAAATCCAGCAGCAGCACATGGCGGTCGGCATCGCCCTCCAGCAGCCGCGCCCGCAGCAGCGGAGGAGCATCGAGCCGGAACGGACGGAGCAGCTCCGCCATCCGCCGGCGGACCGCTTGCGCGGCAGCCGCCCCTTGCGGACCGGAGCGCAGCCCCCGCCTCTCCTCCTCGTCGAGACGGCCGAGCTCCAGCCTGAACTCCGCCTCCGGCCGGATGATCTGCCGGAACTCCTCCCGCTCGTGGACGAACGCCGTGCGCAGCGTCTCGTGACGGGCGATCAGGCCGTGGAACGCGCCTTCCAGCCGCGCCGCGTCCAGCGGACCGCGGATGAGCAGCGCGAGCGGCACATGGTAGGCGGCGCTGCCGCCGCCGAGCCACTCCAGCACATAGTGCCGCCGCTGCGTCCGCGACATCGGATAATAGGGACGCTCCTCCGCGCGCGGAATCGAATGGGCCGATCCGAGCGCCCGCTCCCCGGCGCGGCCGGCCTCCGCCGCCATGCCCCGCTCCGTGCCGGCGCCCGGCAGGCTCGCGGCCTGCGGCTCGATGCCCCAGGTCGCGGCGCTGCCTCCGCTTGCCGCCGTCTCCAGCCATGCCGCCATGCCCGCGACGGTCGGATGCTCGAATACTGCCCGCAGCGGCATTTCCGTTCCGAACGACTGGCGGATGCGGCCGGCCAGCGCGGCTGCCTTGAGCGAATGGCCGCCGAGCTCGAAAAAGCCGTCCGTGCGGCCGACCCGCTCGACTCCGAGCGTCTCCCGCCAAAGCGCGGCGATCCGCCGCTCGGTCTCGGTCGACGGAGCGCCGCTCGCGTCCGGCACGCCGCCGTGCGCCTGCGAGAGCGGCTCCGGGAGCGCCTGGCGGTCGACCTTGCCGCTGCGCGTCAGCGGGATGCGCGGCAGCTCGATCAGGAAGGAGGGCAGCATCGCCTCCGGCAGCAGCCGCTTCAGCTCGTCGCGCAGCCCGCTCGTCCCGCCCTCGCGGGAGAGCACGACATAAGCGCAGAGCTGCTTGTCTCCGTCCGGTAGGACGCGGGCGTCGACGACCGCCTCGCGCACGCCGTCCAGCTGCAGCAGCCTCGCCTCGATCTCGGCCGGCTCGATCCGCACCCCGCGGATCTTGAGCTGCCGGTCGATGCGGCCGGCGTACATCGCCTGGCCGTCTGGAAGCCAGCGCGCCAGGTCGCCGGTCCGGTACAGCAGCCGGTCAGGCCGGCGCGGGTCGGGCACGAAGCGCTCGGCGGTCAGCTCCGGCCGGCCGAGGTAGCCGAGCGCCAGATGGCTGCCGGCGATGCACAGCTCGCCGAGCGCGCCCGGCGGCACCGGCGCGTTTCCGTAGCCGAGCAGCATGATGTCGGTCTCGTGCATCGGGCCGCCGATCGGCACGATCGCCTCCGGCGGGCCGCCGGGACGGAACACATGGGCGGTCGCGCAGACGGCCGCCTCGGTCGGCCCGTAGCCGTTGACGATCGCCATGCCCGGACGCAGCGCCGCGAAGCGCTCCAGCACGCCGCTTCGGATCGGCTCGACGCCGACGAGCAGCCGGGATAGCGCCAGCTCCGCCCCGGCTGCGGCGAGCCGCTCCAGCTCGCCGGCAACGTCGCCGAGCAGCGTCGGAGGCAGATAGGCGAACGTGACGCCCTCCTCGGCGATGACCCGGGCCATGCGCGGCGGATCGAGCAGCCGGTCGTCCGGATAGAGCACGATCGCCGCCCCCGCATGCAGCGGCAGGAACAGCTCGCAGACGCTGACGTCGAAGCCGAGGCTCGTCAGGCTGAGGCAGCGGTCGTCCGGACCGACGCCGCCGAGCAGCCGGCTCATCGAGGCGGCGAAGGCGTGGAACGCCCGATGCGGGACGACGACGCCCTTCGGCCGCCCGGTCGAGCCGGATGTGTAGATGACATACATCGGGTCCTCCGGCGAGAGCAGGCCGCCGTCCGCAGAGGCTTGCGGCAAGTGTTGCGGCAAGGCTTGCGGCAAGGCTTGCGGTAAGGCTTGCGGTAAGGCTTGCGGTAAGGCTTGCGGCAAAGCCTGCGGACTCGCCGATGCGGACGGGGAGAAGCGGTCCGCCGCCGGGGCTGGGCCTGCCTGATCCGCCCGGCTGCCGACGCCGCCGGCGCTCCAGCTGCTGGCTGCGCTCCTGCCGCTGGCTGCGCTCCTGCCGGCTGCGCCCGTCCCGCTGGCTGCGCTCCAGGCGCTGCCTGCATCTGCTTCCAGCAGCGCTGCGGACAGCCTCAGCTCCCTGGCTCCGGCAAGCGCCGCGCGCGCCGGCGCCTCCTCCGGCAGGTCCGTCAGCACGAGGCAGGCGCCGCTGTCCTGGAGCATGGAGGCGATCCGCTCCGGCGGCGCGGCGGGATCGAGCGGCAGGTAGGCGGCGCCGGCTTTGAGCGCGCCGACCATCGCCGCGACCATGGCAGGCGAGCGCTCGGCGAGCACGGCGACGATCGAGCCGCGTTCCGCTCCCTCGCGCCGCAGCAGCTCAGCCACCTGCTCCGCCTGCTCGTTCAGCTCGCGATACGTGAGCGCGCCATCCTTGCCGATGACGGCAACGCCGTCGGGCCGCTCCGCCGCCCAAGCCTCGACCAGCCGCTCGGCTCTTACGGGCGGCAGCCCGAGCTCCGGCCCCCGGCCGAAGCGCTCCAGCTGCTCCCGCTCCGCGGCGGACAGCATGTCAGCCTCGCCGAGCGTCCGCTCCGGATCGGCGAGGAAGGCGCCGAGCAGGCGGACATAACGGTCGAGCAGCGTGCGCGCGGTCTGCTCGCGGAACAGCGAGACCGCGTATTCGACGACGAGCCGCAGCCCGTCCGGCCGCTCGACCGCCTGGACCATCAGGTCGTACTTGGCCGTGCCATGCTCGTAGCGTCGATGAGTATAGGAAAGTCCCTTTTCGCCGCGATCCGGGATGCGCAGGTTCTGCATGATGAACATCGTGTCGAACAGCGGGCTGCGGCTCGGATCGCGGCGCCCGTCCATGCGGACCAGCTCCTCGAACGGCACGTCGCCGTGCGCGAACGCCTCGAGCACCGTCTCCCGCACTTCGGCGAGGAACGCCGCGAACGTCTTGGCGGCAGCCGGCTTCGCCCGCAGCGGCAGCGTGCCGACGAACATGCCGGCCAGCCGCTCCAGCTGCGGCGACGGCCGGCCAGCGGCGGGCGTGCCGACGACGATATCCTCGGCGCCCGCATGCTTGGCCAGCAGCGCCTGATAGGCGGCCAGCAGGACGACGAACGGCGTGCAGCCGCTCGCCGCCGCGAACCGCTTGACCGCCGCCGCCAGGCCGGGCTCGAGGTCGAGCTCGAACGTCGCCCCTTTGCCGTCCTTGATCGGCGGTCGGGGAAAATCGGCGGGCAGCTCCAGCAGCGGCCAGTCGTCCGCGATCCGCTCCCGCCAGTACCGGCGCTGCCCCTCCAGCCGCTCCGAGCCGAGGGTCCGCTGCTGCCAATCGGCATAATCGCGATAGCGCAGCGGCAGCGGCGGCAGCATGCCCCCGCCGTACAGCGTCAGCAGCTCCTCGAGCAGAATGCCCGCCGACATGCCGTCGGAGGCGATATGATGCAGGTCGAGGAACAGCAGCGGCGAATTCGAGCCGGTCGCGACGAGCGCCGCCCGCAGCAGCGGGACCTGCGAGAGCCGGAACGGCTGCGACAGCGCGCGGAGCGTCTCGTCCAGCCTTTCCGGCTCCGCCTCCAGCCGGCCGAGCCGAAACGGCGCGTCCGCATGGACGAACTGGCGGAGCTCGCCGTCGACGATCGCGAACGAGGAGCGCAGCGGCTCATGCCTGCGGATCAAGGCGCGGATCGCCTCCTCGAGCCGGTCCGCGTCGACCTCGCCGGACAGCTGGAGCAGCTCCGGCAGGTTGTAGCTGCGGTCCTCCGGCTGCGCCTGCTGCTGCAGGTACATCTGGCGCTGCGACGAGGACACCGCGTAATGCGGCTGCTCGGCGACGAGCGGAATCGGCGCCGCGGCGCCTTCCGCAGCGCCGGCCTCCAACTGCGGCAAAGGTTCGGCCGGCAGCGGGAAGCCCGGAAGCGGCGCTTCGCCCCCTGGCGGCGATCCGAGCGTCTGCGACGGATCGGACGACGCCGACGATGGCCTCTGCGGCGATCCGGCCGTCTGCGATGGATCGGACGACGCCGACGATGGCCTCTGCGGCGATCCGGCAGCCTGCGGCGGCTCTTGCCGCGAAGAACCGTCCGGCTCCGCGCTCGCCGGCGCTTCCAGCGCCGCCGCGGCCAGGCCGCCGCTGCCGGCTTCCCGCCGCGCCGCGCGGACCGCGTCCAGCCTCGCTTGCAGCATCGCCGCGAAGTCGCCGAGCACCGGCTGCCCCAGCAGCTCGTGCACGGCCACCTCGATCCCGAGACGCTTCGACAGCCGTCCGACCGTGCGCAGCGCGAGAATCGAGTCGCCTCCGAGCTCATAGTAGCTGGAGCGCACGCTCAGCTCCCCATAGCCGAGCGCCTCGCCCCAGGCGTCGGCAGCCGCCTGCAGCGCCTCCAGGCGAGAGCTGCCTGCGCCGCCGGCCTCCGCTTCTCCGGCAGCCTCGGCATCCGTCAGCCGGACCGCAGCGGCGGTTTGTTCCGTCATCTCCCTCCTCTCCATTTTTCTCTCATCCTGTCTCTCATCCTGTCTCTCATTCCGTCTCTCATTCCGGCTCTCCTCCGAGCGGGCTCTCGGCGCAGGCTGCAGCCAGCAGCGGCGCAGCTCCAGCGGCGGACTCGGCAGCGGAGCCCGCCGCAGCGAGCCCGGCGGATGCAGGCGCGCCCAGCGCGGCATCCCCCCTTCGGCGTAATGCCGCGCGAGCCCGGCCCCCTCCTCGGCGTCAGCGGAGCCGGATAAGCGCCGCTCCGCTGACGCCGCAGCTGCCTCGCCTCCGCTCCAAAGCGGCGGCGGTCCGGACGAGCTCGAATCCAAGCTGCGTCCGGCTGGAGGCAGCGCGCCGCAAAACACGGCCGTACCGGCTGCCAGCCTCGGCGAGCGCAGCCGAAGCGCCTGGCCGTCGGCTTCCCAGCGGGCTTCGTCATTCGCGCCGAGCCGCGCGCCGCTTCCGTCAGCGCGCTCGGCTGCTTGCTCCGCAGCTTGCTCGACAGCGCGCTCGGCCTCATTCCCCGCGTCGCCCTCGACGCCTGCCGCCGCGCCGTCCAGCCCCGCGGCCAGCGCTTCCGCCAAGGCGAGCGCGAGCTGCTCCGCAGAGGCGCAGGCGATCGCCAGCCGATAGCGCTCATGGCTGCGGCCAAGCGCCGCCGTGCCGCAGATCGCATCCAGCCCGGCCGCCTGAGCGTCGTACGTCGCCAGCCAGGCGAGCATCCGCTCCGCATAGCCGGATAGCCCGGCGGCGGAGCGAGCAGAGAGGACGAGCAGGCCGGGCCTGCCGTCTCCCTCCGCAAACCGGACGGGCGCAGGCTCAGGGGCTTCCTCCAGCACGACATGCGCGTTCGTGCCGCTCATGCCGAAGGCGCTGACGCCCATGCGGCGCGGACCGCCGCGGCGCGGCCACGGCGCCGGCTCGGCATTGACGTACAGCGGCGAGCCGATGAAGCCGATGCTGCGGTTCGGACGGCGGAAATGCGCGTTCGGCGGCAGCTCGCCCCGCTTCATCGCCAGCAGCCCGCGCAGCAGGCCGGCGATGCCGGCCGCATGGTCGAGATGGCCGAGCTGGCTTTTGACGGAGGCGACCGCGCAAAACTGCCGCCTGTCGGTATAGCGCCGGAACGCCCTCGTCAAGCCTTCGATCTCGATCGGATCGCCGAGCGAGGTGCCGGTGCCGTGCGCTTCGACATAGGCGATCGACTCGGGATCGACCGCGGCGTCTTCCCAGGCGCGGACGACGACATCCTCCTGGGCGAGCGCGTTCGGAGCGGTGATGCCCGCGGAGCTGCCGTCCTGGCCGACCGCGCTGCCTTTGATGACGCCGTGGATGAAGTCGCCGTCGCGCAGCGCCCCGGAGAGCGGCTTGAGCAGCAGGGCGACGACGCCGTCGCCCATGCCGGTGCCGTCCGCCTCGTCGTCGAACGGACGCGCCCGTCCGTCCGAGGCTTCCATGCCGAGCCTCACGCCGCTGTCGAGCGGAAGCAGATTGATCTTGACGCTGCCTGCGACCGCCGCGTCGCAGTCGCCGGAGCGGATCGCCTGGCAGGCGAGATGCACGGCGACGAGCGACGAGGAGCAGGCGGTGTCCACCTGCAGCGCGGGCCCGTGCAGGTCGAGCAGGTACGCTACCCGCCCGGCGATCATCGAGCTGAGGTTGCCGGGCGCCGAGGAGCCGAGCTCCTCCGGACAGAGCGCCTCGATCATGCGCTTGTAGTCATGCTGGGCATCGGCATTGTAGCCGACATAAACGCCCGTCCGCGAGCCGCCGAGCGCGCTCCCTCCATAGCCGGCCTGCTCGATCGCCTGCCGCGCCGCCATCAGGAACAGCCGCTGGTTCGGATTCATCAGCGACGCTTCCTTCGGCGACAGGCGGAACAGCTCCGGATCGAACGAGGAGATGTCGTCGAGGAACGCGCCTTCGAAAAACTCCGCCTCCAACGGGTCCAGGCCGAGCCCCCGCAAATAAGGCTCCAGCTCCAGCCGGCGCGTCTCCGGCAGCGGACCGATGCGGTCGTCGGCCGCGCCGAGCAGCCGCGCCAGCTCCTCCGGCTCGCTCGCCGCGCCGATCCGCGCCGCGAAGCCGATGATCGCGATCTCGTGGCCGGCGGCCGCCTCCGCCGCGGACACGAGGCCGGCAGCCGGCCCCATGCCTGCGGCAGGAGCCGGAACGGCAGCGCCGCCGAGCTTGCTTAGGTCAAACATCGTATGGCCCCCTTTTTCCAGGCAGTTGACAACGAAGACGATGAACCGCGCCTCGGCATCAGCCGCGCGCCTCAAGCCGCGGAGCCGCCGCACGGCGGCCGCCTCCGAGCGTCAGCGCCAGATGCAGCGCCAGCGCCGCCGCGCTGCCCGCCGCGAGGATCAGCAGCAGGCTGGCCGGAGCGCCGCGCAGCAGGAGCGCCGCGGCATAAACGGAGGCGGTGCTGAGCAGATGCGCGCCGAGCGAGATCCAGAGCGAGCCGCCCGCCGCGCGCAGCAGGCCGTAGACGAGCGCGCCGAGCGCCGCGAACAGGCCGGTCTGGACATTCAGGAACACCGCGCCGAACAGCAGCGCCTGCAGCGCGACGGAGGCGGCAAGGCCGAAGCTGCGGCGGAACGCCCGCAGCAGCAGGCCGCGGAACAGCAGCTCCTCCAGCAAGGAGCCGAGCAGCAGGCTGCCGAGCAGGAAGACGAGCGGACTGCCGCCGGCTACGAAGCCGGCCAGTCCGGCGATCGCCGGCAGCTCCTCGCGGACGAGCGGCAGGCCGGTGAACGAGGCGATGAACAGCCCGAGCCAGACGCCCGACAGAGCCGGGGCCGCCCATCCGCGCGGGGGCCGGCCGAGGCCGAGCTCCGCCGCCCCGACGCGCTGCAGCCGCAGCAGCAGCGCATAGGCAAGCAGCACGGGCGGATTGACGAGCAGCAGCAGGCCGTTCGGATTGGCGGCGAGCCACTCGCGCAGGGCGGGCGGCGAGCCGCTGCCGTACAGATAGCTGCTGGCGAGCGTCAGGATGGCGGCGTACAGGCCGACATAGAGCAGCGCCTCGGCGAACGCGCGCAGCGTTCTCATGCGCTCGCCGTCCTTCCGGCCGGCGCCTTTTCCGCCGGCCGCCTTTTGAACAGGAGCAGCACGCCCGCGGCGATCATCGCCAGCGAAGCGGCCATGATGACGGAGAGCGCCGCTGCGCCGCCGAGATTCGGCGCGTAATGCCAAAGCGCGTACTGCAGCCCCTGGCAGGCGATCTGCGCGGCGATCGGGGCCCAGATCGAGTCGAGCCGGACGTAGAGCAGGCCGAACAGCACCGCTCCGAGAAAGCCGTAGAGCGACAGCGGCACGTCGCCGAGGAAAAACAGCGCGCCGTACAGCGCCCCCTGGAGCGCGATCGCCGCCCACACCGGCATGAGCCGGCGGAAGCTGTTCAGCAGCAGCCCGCGGAACAGCGTTTCCTTATACACGTTGCCGAGCAGCAGGAATCCGAGAAAGACGTACCAGTCGGCGCGGTTGATGTAGTCGAACAGCGTCTGGAACTGGTAGTCCGACGAGCGGATGAGCGGCAGCTGCGAAAACGCGGCCGTGAACAGCCCGGCGCCGAGGCCGATCCAGACGCAGATCAGCACGGACGTAGGCTCGATCCGCCGGAAGCGGGCCTCGCGGAACAGATTCTGGCGGAACAGCAGCCAGATCGCGCCGATCATGAGCGGCAGGCCGACGATGTCGTTGAGCAGGATCGTGACGAGCGTATTTTTCTGGAACCAGGCCGTATCCCGGTACACATAGTCGAAGAACAGCGTCGTAACCGTGAAGAACCAGGCGAAATAGATGCCGATGATGACGACGGGACGCAGCAGGCCGTCTTTCCATTTGTTCATCCTTGGACCGTCCTTTCCCTCAAATTCGCGCGCTCGCCGGCGGCGTCCGCCAGCCGCTGCCGCGAGGCGTAGCGGAGCCGCAGCCATCCGGCGGCGGCGAGCATCAGCAGCAGGCTGCCCGCCGCGACCGACGCCGCGCCGGCCCCGCCCAGCGAGCCGACCGCCTCGTAGACGCCGGCCGGCTTGGCCGCGAAGATCAGGCTCATCGCCGTGATCTGCACGAGGATCGGCGCCCACAGCGAGTTCAGCGAGATACGCAGGTAGCCGTACAGCAGCCCCGAGCCGAAGCCGATGACCGAGAGCGCCGGGCTCGGCTGGAAATAGGCGTATGCGAGCGCCTGCAGCAGCAGCGCCGCCGCGGCCGGCATCATGCCTCGCAGCTCCCGCAGGATGAGCCCGCGGAACAGCAGCTCCTCGTAAGCCGGAGCGACAAGTCCCGCTCCGAGGATGGCGAGCAGCAGATGATCGCCGCGCAGCAGGTCGTCCACGAGCGCCGGAATCGACGGATAGGCTTCCGCGACGGCGGGAATCTCGATCAGGCCGATGCTGAACAGGCAGCCGAGCACGCCGATGAGCGCGCAGCCGAGCGCGGCTCCAGCCGGCAGGCGGCGCAGTCCAGCCGCTTCGGCCAGCGAGGGCGACCCGCCGCGCGTCAGGCGGCGGACGCCTGCGAAGGCAAGCGCGTAGACAAGCGTGATCGACGCGAACAGCGTCGCCATGAACAAGGCCGGATTGCGGCCGAGCAGCTCGACGAACGGAGCGGTCCAGTCGATCCGGTACAGATGGTTCAGCCCGTACAGCAGGGCGTAGAACACGCCGAGATAAAACGCGATGCGGGCGATCGCGAAGGCGATCTTTTTCATGAGGAGATAATCCCCTTTCCTTGGTCTTGCTTGTCCGGCCGGCTCGCGGCGGCTTCCCGGTACAGAGCCGCCGCGCCGCGCAGCAGCTCGGCATAGCCGGAGGCCCAGCCTCGGACGAGCTCGGCCGGGAACTGCCGGGCGGCGTAGGTCCAGGAGCAGCGGAGCGGCAAGCCCGGCTCGCCGGCCCAGACGCTCAGCTGATGATCGAAGCGGTCGAGCAGCTCGCCTGCCGGCGGCAGCGGCGTCTCCGGCGATTCGAGCCGGAACAGCGGAGCGGCGCTCCAGCGGCCGGCGGACGGGCGGACGCGGCGGATGCGCTCCGCGGGGATGCCGACGCCGGAGGCCAGCGCCGCTTCGGCCGCGTCCAGCAGCTGCTCCATGCTTGCCAGCTCCCGAAAATCGGCGTTCCATACCGTGATCCGCCCCTGGCCGACCGTAGCGGCGATTCCGATGCGCTCGGCGCCAGCCGTCCGGCTCCAGTGGAGCAGGTACAGCCCGAGCAGCGCGCTTTCGAGCCGCGCGCCGCGCGCCTGCGCCATGGCGGCCAGAGCGGCGGCGGCGGCAGGCTCCAGCTCGATGTCGAGCCGGCCCTCCCTCGGCCCCGAGCGGACCGTCTGCGGCGGCTCGCCGGGAAGCGCCACGACCGGCCCTTCGAGGACGGCATCGTCCCCGGACCTGCTGTCGATGCGCGCGGCCAGCTTGCGGACCGTCGGGTAGCTGAACAGATCGGCGACCTGCAGCGCGCCGGGATAGCGCTCCTCCAGCCGCTGATGCAGCCGCAGCAGCAGCAGCGAGTCGCCGCCGGCTTCGAAGAAGCTGCGCCGGACGTCCGGCTCGCCGCCGCCGAGCAGCTCGCCCCACAGCGCCGACACCGTCCGTTCCGTCTCCGTCCCGGGCCGCTCGCGGGCTTCGCCGGCCGCAGCGGCCGGCTGCGGCTCCGGCAGCGCCCGCCGGTCGGTCTTGCCGCTCGGCGAGAGCGGCATGCGCTCCAGCCGGACGAACGCGGCCGGAATCATATAGTCGGGCAGCTCGCGGGCAAGCGCTTCGCGCAGCTCCCGCTCGGGCAGGATCGCTGCGGCCGTGTAGTAGGCGCACAGATAATCGGCCCCTTCGTCTCCGGCGCGGCGGCGCAGCAGCACGGCGGCCTCGCCGATGCGGGGATCGCGCTGCAGCGCGGCCTCGATCTCGCCGCATTCGATCCGGTAGCCGCGCAGCTTGACCTGATGGTCGAGCCGGCCCAAGTATTCGAGCTGCCCGTCCGGCAGCCAGCGGGCCAGATCGCCGGTGCGGTACAGACGACCGCCGCCGCGGAACGGGTTCGGCACGAACTTCTCGCGCGTCAGCTCGTCCCGTCCGAGATAGCCCCTGGCGAGGCCGATGCCGGCGATGCACAGCTCGCCCGGCACGCCGGGCGGCTGCATCCGCAGCCCCGGGCTCGCGACGTACAGCGCGGTCCGGTCGATCGGCCGACCGATCGGCACGCCGCCGCCGCGCAAGCCTTCGCGGCTGCAGTTGTAGAAGGCGACGTCGACGGTCGCCTCCGTCGGGCCGTACAGATTGACCAGCTCCGCCCCGCAGGCGCTGCGGATGCGGGCCTCGAACCGCTCGGCGAGGCTCGCGCCCAGCGCCTCGCCGCTCGCGAAGACGGTGCGCAGCGTCGCCAGCGAGCCGGCTCGCGCCGCCTGCCGCGCCGCCGCATCCTCCAGAAACAGATGCAGCATCGACGGCACGAAGTGCATCGTCGTCACTCCCGCCTCGGCGACCGCGCGCGCGATCGCAGACGGGTCCTTCTCGCCGCCCGGCTCCAGCAGATGCGCCGACGCTCCGGCGAAGCTCCACCACATCAGCTCCCAGACGGAGACGTCGAAGGTGACGGGCGTCTTTTGCAGGATGACGTCCTGCGGCGCCAGCGGATAGGCCCGCTGCATCCAGCGCAGCCGGTTCAGCACGGAGCGGTGCTCGACCATGACGCCCTTCGGCCGTCCGGTCGAGCCGGAGGTGTAGAGCACATAGGCCAGGCTGCCTCCGCCGTGGCCGGCCGGCGGCGGCGCCGGATCGTCGTGGCGGCCGACCGCCTCCGCGACGTCGAGGCGCGTCGCCGCCGCCCCTTCCGGCAGCCGGACGTCCCCGGCCGTCAGCACGAGCGGCGCGCCGGAGTCCGCGAGCATGTAGGCGATGCGCTCCGCCGGCAGCGACGGCGACAGCGGCACATAGGCGGCTCCCGCCTTGAGGATGCCGTAGATCGCGACGATCAGCTCCGGGCGGCGCTCCATGCAGACGGCGACGAGCGCCTCCGCTGCGACGCCGCGGGCCAGCAGCTCGCGGGCGAGCCGGTTCGACGCCTCGTCGAGCTGGCGGTAGGTGAGCGATCCGTGCGCGCTGCTCACGGCGAGCGCCTCCGGCGTCAGCCGCGCCTGCCGGCGCAGCACGCCGTCCAGCGTAGCCGGTCCCGCCGCTGCGGCGAAGCCGGGCTCCGCCGGACCGATCGCGATCGCATCCGCCGGTTGGAAGCGCCGCTCCTGCGCGCGCTCCTCCGCCGCCGTCAGAAGCGGCAGCTCGGCGAGCGGCCGGCCGGCATCGGCGCAGGCCGCCTCGAGCAAGGCCACGTACCAGCCGGCCATGCGGCTGGCGTCCTCCTCCGTCAGCAGCGCCGACGCGTACTCGACCGTCAGCTCCACGCCTGCCTCGCGCTCCGCGAGCTCGAAGGTGAGGTCGAGCTTGGCGGCGTCCTGCCGCAGCCGGAACGGCTCGAGCCGCAGCCCGCCGGCCTCGCGGACCGGAGGCTCCATGTTCTGCCAGACGAACATCGTATCGAACACCGGGTTGCGGCTCGGATCGCGGCCGGCGCCGAGCGAGGCGGCCAACAGCTCGAACGGCAGCTGCCCGTGGTCCATCGCCTCGACGCTGGCGCGCCCCGCCGCCGCGACGAGCTCGCGGAAGCTCGACGCTCCCGCGGCGGGCAGACGCAGCGGCAGCGTCTGCACGAACATGCCGACGACCGGCTGCAGATCGGGGTGGAAGCGCCCGCCTGCCGGCGTGCCGACGATCAGGTCCTCCTCCCCGGTCATCCGATAAAGCAGCGCGGCATAAGCGGCCAGCAGCACCTGATACGGCGTCGCCTCCAGCTGCTCCGCGAGCCGCAGCGCCGAGCGGCGGACCGGCTCCGGCAGCATCCGGGCGACGCGGCCGCCGCGCCCGTCCGGACGATCCGGACGCGGACCCGCCAGCGGCAGGTCGAGCGCCGGC
Organism: Paenibacillus sp. FSL W8-1187; assembly: GCF_037965485.1. Taxonomy (NCBI): domain Bacteria; kingdom Bacillati; phylum Bacillota; class Bacilli; order Caryophanales; family Paenibacillaceae; genus Paenibacillus; species Paenibacillus sp. FSL W8-1187. The sequence continues at coordinate 1,856,693 of NZ_CP150181.1, read as the reverse complement.
AGCGGGCCGGCGAGCTTGCTTTTCCAGTAGCGCTGCTGCCGCTCCCGCTCCGGCGTCTCCAGCCAGCTCCGCTGCCAGACGGCGGCGTCGACGAGCCGCAGCGCCAGCGGCTCCGGCTCCCTGCCGTCATAAAACGCCGCGAAGTCCCGCGCCAGCGCGTTCAGGCTGAGGCCGTCGGAGACGATGTGATGCATGTCGAGCAGCAGCGCCCCTCCGCGCTCGTCCCGCAGCAGGCCGGCGCGCAGCAGCGGCGCCTGCGTCAGGTCGAACGGCCGCACGAAGCCGGCCGACGCTTCCTCCAGCGTCCCGGCAAGCCGCTCTGCCGTCAGGACGACATCGCGCTCGACAATCTGGACCGGATGGCCGTCGCTCCAGCCGAAGCGGGTGCGCAGCGCCTCGTGGCGCTCGACCAGCCGGCGCAGCGCTCGCTGCAGCCGCTCTTCATCGAGCTCTCCCTCCAGCCTGAGGCCGAGCGGCAGGTTGTAGGCGATCCCGTCCGGATCGAGCCGATGCAGGATGAACAGCCGGTTCTGGGCCGGCGTCAGCGGATAATGCCCGCGCTCTCCCGCCGACGGAAGAGGCGGCGATCCGGATGCTTCGGCCCGGCCGACCCGCAGCGCCATCTCCTCCAGCACGGGAGCCTCGAACACATCCCGCAAGGAGAACCGGACGCCGAACGTCCGCTCGATCGCTCCGGCCAGCTGCGCCGCGCGCAGCGAGTGGCCGCCGGCGCGGAAGAAATGCGTCTCCGCCGTCAAATCCCGGACGCCGAGCAGCTCCGTCCACAGCTCCGCCAGCCTCCGCTCGGCCTCGCCGGCCGGCGGCCTGCCCGTCGGCGCTCCCCCGCTCCAGTCCGGCGCCGGCAGCCGCTTGCGGTCGGTCTTGCCGCTCGGCGTCAGCGGAAACGACTCCAGCGCCACGAACCGCGCCGGCAGCATGTAATCGGGCAGCCGCCTGGCAAGCCGCTGCGGCAGCGTCCTCGCGGCCAGCTCGGCGCGCTCAGGCTCCGTCAGCCCGCAGGCGACGTACAGGCATAGCTGCGGCTCGCCGAGCGGATCGTCCGCGAGCATCGCCACGGCGTCCAGGACGCCGGGAACGTCCATCGCGGCCTGCTCGATCTCGCCGCATTCGATCCGCTGGCCGCGCAGCTTGACCTGATGGTCGAAGCGGCCTCGGTATTCCAGCGATCCGTCCGCCAGCCAGCGCGCCTCGTCGCCCGTGCGGTAGACGCGCGTGCCGTCCGCCAGCGCGGCGAACTTCTCCGCCGTCAGCTCGGGCCGGTTCAAATAGCCGCGGGCAAGTCCGGCTCCGGCGATGCACAGCTCTCCCGGCGCGCCCGGCGGCAGCGGCTGCAGCCGCTCGTCCAGCACATGCAGGACGATGTTGTCGATCGGGCGGCCGATCGGCAGCGGTCCGCCGCCGTACTCGGCGCAGTCGTAATGGCTGACGTCGACGGCCGCCTCCGTCGGGCCGTACAGATTGACGAGCCTCGGCAGCGGGCTGCCCGCAGGCCGCAGCTGCGCGAGCTGGGCGGCGTGGGCCGGCTTCAGCGCCTCGCCGCTTGCGAAGACGAGCCGCAGGCCGGCCAGCGGCCGGCTGCCGCCGCAGGCCGCCGCATACGGAAGGAACGTCCCCAGCATCGACGGCACGAAGTGCATCGTCGTAATGCCCTGCTCGCGGATCGCCCGCAGCAGGAGCGAGGGATCCTTTTCGCCGCCAGGCTCCAGCAGATGGACCGACGCCCCCGCGAGGCTCCACCAGAACAGCTCCCACACCGATACGTCGAAGGTGGCTGGCGTCTTGTGCAGGATGACGTCGTCCTCCGTCAGCGGATAGGCGCGCTGCATCCAGCTCAGCCGGTTGACGATCGCCCGGTGCTCGATCAGCACGCCCTTGGGGCGGCCGGTCGAGCCGGACGTGTAGATGACGTAGGCGAGCGATTCGGGCGACGCCTCGGCCGCAGCGTCGAGCTCCGGCAGGAGCTCGCCCGGCGCGGACGCCTCCGCGGTCAGCGCCTCCGCGACGAGCGTCTCCAGCTCCAGCCGCAGCCGCCTCGGCTCCGCGTCCGCCAGCTCCATGCAGGCGCCTCGCGAGGCGAGCAGCAGCCCGCAGCCGCTGTCGTCCGCGATGTCGCGCAGCCGCTCCGGCGGCTGGTCCGGGTCGATCGGCAAGTAGGCGGCCCCGGCCTTCAGCACGGCGAGCAGGCCGGCCATCATCGCCAGCGAGCGGCGCGCCGCAACGGCCACGATCGCGTCCCGGCCGGCGCCGGCAGCCCGCAGGCGGACGGCGATGCGGGAGGAGACGCGGTCGAGCTCGCGGTACGTCCAGAAGCCTTCGGCGGAGCGGACCGCGGGACGGTCCGGGCTTCTCCGCGCCTGCTCGGCGAACAGGCCGTGCAGCGTGCTTCGATCCGGGTACGCGGCCGTCGTCGCGTTCCACTGTTCCAGCAGCCGCGCTTCCGAGCCGGTCAGCCGCATGAGGACGCCGAGCTCGGCATGCGGCTCGCGGACCGCCCGCCGCAGCAGCTCGATCCACGTCTCGGCCAGGCGCCGGACCGTCTGCGGCTGAAGCAGCGCCGCCGCGTACTCCAGCTCGCCGCGCAGCCCGTGCGGACCGTCGCCGTACAGGTCGAGCTTGAGATCGAGCTTGGCCGTGCCGGCGCCGCCCCAGCGCACCGGCTCCAGCGCGCAGCGGCTGCCGCGGACCGCCAGCTCGCCGCCGAACTGGCTGTGCAGGACGAGCATCGTGTCGAAAAGCGGATTGCGGGCCGGATCGAACGGGCCGCCCGCGAGCTCGAGCAGCCGCTCCGGCGGCAGCTCCTGATGCTCGATCGCGGACAGCAGCCGCTCCTGGACGTCCCGGGCCGCCCGCTCCAGCGGCAGCCCGCGCGGCAGCGCGACCCGGATCGGCAGGAACGAGTTGAACATGCCGATCATCGAGCCGGTGTCGGGATGGGAGCGGCCGGCGCCGAGCGCGCCGATCATCAGCTCCTCCGCCCCGGTCCAGCGGGCGAGCAGCGCGCCGTACAGCGTGAACAGCAGGCTGTTCAGCGTCACGCCGCAGCGCGCCGCGAGCGCTTCGAGGCCGTCCGTCAGCCCCTCGGGAAAATCGAACGCCAGCAGCCCGCCCTCGAAGGAGCGGCTCGCCCCGCGCGGCCGGTCGAGCGGCAGCTCCGGCTGCGGCAACGGAGCCGCGAGCTGCTCGCGCCACCAGGCGGCGCTCGCTTCGGAGCGCGCGGAGCTGCCGGCGTCCGGCAAGTCGCCGCTCGCCTCGAAGCGCGCGGAGCCGCCGGCGTCCGGCGAGTCGACGCTCGCTTCAGAGCGTGCGAAGCCGGCGTCCGGCAAGTCGACGCTCGCCTCGGAGCGCGCGGAGCCGCCGGCGTCCGGCGAGTCGACGCTCGCTTCAGAGCGTGCGAAGCCGGCGTCCAACCAGGCGGCGTAGTCCTTGAATTGGACCGCCGGCGCGGGCTCGGGCAGGCCGCCCTCCAGGAGGCGGACGAGCTCCTCCAGCAGCAGGCCGACGGACACGCCGTCCACCGCGAGATGATGCAGGTTCAGCAGCAGGAAGCTTTCGCCCTGACCGCCTTCGGCATAACAGGCCGCAAGCGGCGGCGCGGCGTCCAGCGGCAGCGGACGGAGAAATGACTTCATCGCCTCCGGCAGAGCTTCCTCTCCGGCGATCCGCATGCGCTCCAGCCGGACCTCCGCCTGCGCCAGCACGAACGCGCGCGGCTCGCCGCCGGCATCCCGCACCTCGGTGCGCAGCGGCTCATGACGGTCGACGAGCGCCTGCAGCGCGGCGAGCACCGCTTCGGGGCCGGGCGATCCGACGAGCCGAAGCGCCAGCGGCACATGGTAGGCGAGACCGATGCCGCCCTGCCGCTCCAGCAGCGCGAGCCGCGCTTGGGCGGGATGGAGCGGGTAGCTCTCCGCCGGCGCCGCCGGAAGCAGCGGCTCCCTGCCGGAGCGCTCCGCTTTGTCGAGCCAGGCGGCCTGCTCGCGGATCGTTGGGCGGGAGAATACTTCCCGCACCGGCATCCGGACGCCGAGCCGGCGATGGATCAAGCCGGTCAGCGCGGCTGCAGTGAGCGAGTGCCCTCCGAGCTCGAAGAAGGAATCCAATACGCCGACATCGGCCCGGCCCAGCGCCTCCCGCCACAGCTCCGCAAGCTCGCGCTCGCTCGCCGTCGCCGGCCGCTCGCGCTCGGCGCCCGCCGAGCCTGCCGCATCGCCCGGCTGCGGCAGCGGCAGCGCCTTGCGGTCGACCTTGCCGGTCGGACCGAGCGGCAGGCGATCCAGACGGACGAGATGGGTCGGCATCATGAACGGTGGCAGCCCCTCCGCCATCCAGCGGCGCAGCGATGCCGCGTCGAAGCGATCCGGCGCGGCGACGACATAGGCGCACAGCTCCGCCCGGGGAGGCTCGCCGACGAGGCCGACATAAGCTTCCTCCGCCTGTCCGCTTGCCAGCAGCCTCGCCTCGATCTCGCCGAGCTCGATGCGGAAGCCGCGCAGCTTGACCTGTTGGTCGAGCCGGTCGAGGAACTCGAGGCTGCCGTCCCGGAGCCGCCGCACGAGGTCGCCGGTCCGGTACATGCGCTCGCCGGCGCGGAAAGGATGCGGCATGAACCGCGCCTCCGTCTCGCGCGGCAGTCCGACATAACCGGCCGCTACGCCGCCGCCTGCCACATGCAGCTCGCCGGGAACGAGATCGGGCGCGAGCCGTCCGCAAGCGTCGAGCACGAGCGCCTCCGTGCCGTCGACCGGCCAGCCGATCGGCAGCGAGGCCGCTCCCGGCGCCGGCGGCCGGACCGGCCAGGCGGTGGCGAACACGGTCGTCTCCGTCGGCCCGTACACATGCAGCAGCGAATCCGGGCCGAGCGCGGCAAGCGCTTTGAGCGCATGGGAGACGGAAGCCCGCTCGCCTCCGAACAACAGCTTGCGCAGCCGCGGCAGCCCGTCCAGGCCGTAGGCCGCCAGCGTGTTGAACAGCGCCGTCGTGGCGAACAGCACCGTCACGCCTTCTTCCCGCAGCCGCCGGACGAGCGTCGGAGCGTCCATCGCCTCGTCGCTGCCTGCAAGCACGAGCCTCGCCCCGTTCGTCAGCGCCCCATAGATGTCGAACGTCGAGCCGTCGAACGCATAGCTCGACAGCTGCAGCAGCACGTCGTCCGGACCGATCTCCACATAGCCCGGCCGATCGACGACGCGCGCGACGTTGCGATGGGTCGTCCGAATTCCTTTCGGCCTGCCGGTCGAGCCGGAGGTGTAGAGGATGTAGGCCAGATCGTCGGGCGAAACGAAGCTCTCCGCGCGCTCCGCGGCTTCCCCGGCCGGGCCGGCGGAAGCCGTGCGCGGCAGCGGCGAGTCGGGCGAAGAGCTGGACGGACAGCGCCCGGCCAACGTCTCGGCCTCGATCAGCCGCACCGGACGTCCGCAGGCGGCGATCGCCTGCCGGCACAGCGGGAGCGCGGCTTCGTCGGCCAGCAGGATGTCGGCCTCGGCGTCGGCCAGCATGAATGCCGCGCGCTCCGCCGGATAGCCCGGATCGATCGGCACGTACGCGCCTCCGATCCGCAGGCTGGCGAGCAGCGCCGCCAGCTGCTGCGGCGAGCGGCCCATCGCGATCGCGATGCGGGAGCCGCGGCCGAGGCCGAGCGCGGAGAGAGCCGCCGCGACGCGTCCGGAAGCTTCCCACAGCCGGCCGTACGTCCAGCTGCCGCCTGCGAACGAGACGGCGATGCGCTCCGGCGACGCCAGCGCGTGCCGGCCGATCCGCTCCTGCAGCGGGACGGCGTCTCTTTCCGGCCAGCGGCTGAGGCCGCGCAGCAGCAGCAGCGCGCGCTCCTCCTCGTCCATCAAAGGGAGAGAAGCGGCGGGGCGCAGCGGATCGAGCGCCGCCTCGCGGGCCAGCTGCGCGTAATGGCGGAGCAGCTGCCGGGCCGTCTCGCCGTCGAACAAGTCCTCCGCATATTCCAGCCGGATCGACAGCCCTTCCGGACCGAGCCCGCATTCCCAGAACAGATCGAACTTGCAGGAGCCGGTCTCGATCAACGCAGGCCGCAGCGCCAGCTCCTCCGTGCGGAACTCCGGCAGCTCCACGTTCTGGAGCGTGAACGCCGTATCGAACAGCGCCGCGCGGCCCGGCTCGCGAGCCGCTCCGACGGCCTCGACGATCGCCTCGTAGCCGATCGCTCCGTGCTCGATCGCTTCGGCAGCCGCTCCACCGGCCGTCCGCACCCAGTCCAGCACGCTGCCCTCCCTGCTGCCGGTCAGCCGCAGCGGCAGCAGCGTCGCCAGCAGGCCGACGGTGCCGACCGTCTCGCGGCGGGTGCGGCGGGCGTACGCCGTGCCGACGACGGCGTCGTCTTCGCCCGCGTACCGCTCGAGCAGCACGCCGTAGACGGCGAGCAGCGCGCCGTACAGCGTCGTCCCGGCGCGGCGCGCGAGCCGGCCGAGGCCGTCCGTAAGCTCCGGACCGAGCGCGAGCCGCTCCGACCGTCCGCGGAAGGTCGGCCGTGCCGGGCGGAGCCGATCCGCCGGAAAAGCGGCGGCGGGCACGCCGGACGAGAACCGGTCCCGCCAGTAGCGCCGTGACCGCTCGGCAGCCGCGCCGCCCTCCTCCTCGCGCTCCCGCTCGGCGATGTCGCCGATGCCCGGAGCCGGCTCCGGCAGCGGCCGGCCATCGTACAGGGCGGCCAGCTCCTGCATGAGCACGCCCATCGAGCTGCCGTCCGTCACGAGATGATGCAGGTCGAGCAGCAGGCGGCGGAGCCCCTCCGGCAGGAGCAGCAGCTCCAGCCGCAGCAGCGGCGCCCGCTCCAGCTCCATCGGCCGGGGAAAGGCCCGCGCCCGCTCGGCCGCGGCCGCCTCGGCCTCCTGCGGCGCGAGCCCCGTCAGGTCGACGGTCGCAAGCGGCAGCTCCGCGCGGTCCGCGATCTCGGCGACGAGGACGCCGTCCTCCGCGACGCGGAACGAGGTGCGCAGCGCGTCATGACGGGCGAGCAGCTCCTGCCAGGCGCGCCGCAGCCGGTCCGCGTCGAGCGGACCGTCGACAGCGATCTCGTACGGCAGCTGATAGCTGAGCGAGCCCGGGTACAGCTGCTCGTGCACATGCAGCCGCCGCTGCGCAGGCGTCGCGGGATAGCCGGCGCGCATCCGCCTCCGGATCGGCTCGGCCGGCGGTTCGATCCGCGCCCCCTCCGCCTTGCGTTCCTCGATAAAGGCCGCCAGCGAGCGAGCCGTATCGTGCCGGAGCAGCTCCGTCAGCGGCAGCGGCGTCTCCAGCTCCTCCTGAATGCGGGCCGCCGCAAGGGCGGCGCGCAGCGAATTGCCTCCATGCTCGAGAAAGGAATCGTCCCGGCTGAGCCGCTCCGTGCCGAGCAGCTCCCGCCAGATCGCGAGCAGCCGGCGCTCTGTCGCCGTCTCCTCCTGCGGCAGGCTTGGCGGCTGCTTGCCCGTCGCCCCGCGCGGCTCGCCAGCGCCGGCGCCTCTCGCCGGAGCGGGCCGCTCCTCTTCCGCGGCCGTCTCCGCTGACGCGGACGGCGGCGCCCCCTTCGCAGGGGACGCATCCGCCGCTGCGAGGGACGCATCCGCCGCTGCGGAAGACGCATCCGCCGCTGCGGAGGACATATCCGCCGCCGCAGCCGCAAGCGCTGCCGCCTCCGCCGCCTCCAGCGCGGCGAGCGCCTCGTCGAAGCGGCCGGCGAGCAGCTCGTCCGCCAGCTCGAAGCGCTTGATTTTGCCCGAGGTCGTCTTGGGGATGCGCTTGACCGGAATGACGGGGCCGGCTTCAAGTCCGGCCCGGCGGCTCAGCAGGACGCGCACGCTGCGGCGGATGTCCAGAAACGACTCCGGCTTGCCGCGATGCTGCACGAATACCGCCGCGGCCTCGGAGCCGGATGCCGGGTCGGCGACGGCGCAGACCGCCGCCTTGCCCGCTGCGCATGCCGGCAGCTCGGCCAGCAGCTCCTCCAGATCATGCGGATAATAGTTCTGGCCGTTGACGAGCAGGATGTCCTTCACCCGTCCGGTCAGATAGAGCCGCCCTCCGTGGAAGAAGCCGATGTCGCCGGTGTTCAGCCAGCCGTCCCGGATCAGCGCCTCGTTGACGTCCGGACGGTTGTAGTAGCCTCCCGTCACGTTGAGGCCGCGGATGCAGACGAGGCCGGCCTCGTCCTCGCCAAGCCTGCGGCCCAGCTCGTCGAACAGCGCGGCCTCGCAGCCGGCGACGGACGAGCCGAGCTCCACGAGCTCCATCGCCTGCGGATCGCCGGCCGCCGCGAAAGGCACCGGCTCTCCGGGACGCAGCCGTCCGCGCCGGACATGGACCGTGCGCAGCCGCTCGTCCGGGTCGGGGAAGGTGACCGCCAGGCACGCCTCGGCGAGGCCGTAGACGGGAAAGAGAGCTTGCGGCCGCAGCCCGTAAGGCGCGAGCCGCTCCAGGAACGAGCGGCAGGCGTCCGCCGAGATCGGCTCGGCACCGTTGAACAGCAGCCGCACGGCGGACAGATTCCAGCCCTCCGCCTGCTCCGGCTTGAAATGCTGGAGCAGATGAAGGAGGCCGAAGTTCGGCGAGGCGAGGCAGGTGATCCGCTCGCGGGAAGCGAGCTCCAGCCAGCTCATCGGCCGCAGCACGAACTGCGACGTCGGCATCAGCCACTGGGTCATGCCGGCCAGCAGCGGCGACAGATGGAAGCCGATGAGGCCCATGTCATGCGTCAGAGGGAGCCAGCTGAGCGAGGAATCTTCCGGCCCGGAACGGGCTCCGTCGACGATGCCCCGCATGTTGGCGAGCAGGTTGGCGTGCGTCAGCACGACTCCTTTCGGATCGCCTGTCGATCCCGAGGTGAATTGGATGAACGCGGGCTCGTCCGGATCGGCTCGATGCGGCTGAGTCGTCCCGCCGTCCGCCGCCGGCTCCAGCTCCGCGATCCGGATCACGTCCGCGCCGCCCGCCGCCTCGGCGAGATCGGCATCGGCGAGCACGAGCGGAGCGGGCAGCTGGGCGAGCACGGCCGCCAGCTTGCGGCGCTGCTCGTCCGTCCGCGCCGCCGCGAGCGGCACCGGCACGGCGCCTCCGAGCAGGCTGGCCCAGAACAGCTCCAGGAAGCTTTCGTTGCTTTCGGTCTGAAGCACGACATGCCGGCCGGGCCGCAGCCCGCGTCGGCGAAGGGAGCCGAGACAGCCGAGCGCGCGGCGCTCCAGCTCGGCATAGAGGAGGAAGCGTTCGCCGGACGGCTCGGCGAAGACGATGCCGGATGCATCGCGCCTTCTCGCGGCGAGCAGCCCGGTCAGCGTGAGGAAGGAGTCCATGATGTCGTCCTCCGCTAGATCGTCGTGGAATGGAGCTCGCGGTAGGAGGCGGACGCGATCCGATTGTCCGCGTCGAGGACGATGACCTTGGGGACGTAGCCGCGGGCTTCCTCCTCGGCCATCATCGCGTAGGACATGATGATGACGAGGTCGCCGGGCTGCGCGTGCCGAGCGGCGGCGCCGTTCAGGCAGATGACGCCGGAGCCCCTCGGGCCGGGGATGACGTAGGTTTCGAGGCGGGCGCCGTTGTTGATGTTGACGACCTGCACCTTTTCGTTTTCCCAGATGTCGGTCGCATCGAGCAGGTCCTGGTCGATCGTGATGCTGCCGACATAGTGGAGGTTCGCCTCGGTGACGGCGGCGCGGTGGATTTTGGATTTGTGGATTTCTCTGAACATAAGGACACTCTCCTCTTGGGAATGGTAGCGATCGGTTCGGGAGTTCGGACGCAGCGCGGTCGGAGGCCGCAGGAGCGAGGGCACCGCCTTTCGTCAAGAGTGGATGGAAGCTCGCCGGCGAAACGGCTCGAAGGAAGTCGTGATGGGGGGAATGAGCGGAGATGCGTCGCGCGCCGCGGGGACGCGCTGCAGGAGAAAAGGACCGGCATGCCGCAAGGCACGGGAACAAGCGAGGCAAGGCTGCCCGCCGCCTTGGTCCAATCTCCTGATTCTCCTCTTTGTCAAAGAGCTAAAATTGTCTATTTCACCTAAATACTAGAGGATATAGGGAAGCGGCGACAGGGAGAAAAGTGCTTGGGCACCGGGGGACTTTTCTATTCCAACTGCGCCTGTGGGAAATGAAAAAGCCTTGCGGGATGCCGTTTCCGGCCCGCAAGGCTCCTCTTTTGACCGCTCGAGACGGACGCGCTTCAAGGCGTCAGCTCTGCTCGATCAGCTCGATCCATTCGTTATATTCCGTCTGCAGCTTGGAATATTCCGTACGCAGCAGCTCGAATTCCGTGCGCAGCTTGTCGTAGGCCGTCGTCAGCCGCTCGTTGTCGCGCTGCAGCTCGCCGAGATCCTGGCGGCTGTCCGTGCGCTCCTCCTCCAGCTGACGCATCGCATCCTCCAGACGCTCGACCGCGCTGCCGGAGACGGCGGCCTCCCGATGCGCGAGCTCCAGCTGTCGCCGCAGCTCCTCCTCGGCCTCGGCGCGGTCCGCCTCCAGCCGGGACTGCTGCTCGAGCCGCTCCTGCTGCTCGGCGACGAGACGGCTCAGGCGCTCGCGCTCGGCGGCCGCCTCGTCCAGCTGCCGCTGCCAGTCCCGCTCGGACTGCTCGCGCAGCGCCTCGGCCTGGCCTGTCATCTCGGACAGGCGGCGCTCCAGCGCTTCCCGGGCAGCCTCGGCTGCGGCCAGCCGCTCCCGCAGGGCGGCCTCGGCCTCGTCGCGGGAAGCGACCGCTTCCTGCAGGCGGCTCGCCGTCTCGCGCAGCCGGTCATCCAGCTCCGCCGTCCGCTGCCGGGACAGCTCCAGCTCCTCCTGCGTCGAGCGCAGCAGCCGCTGGGATTCTCCGAGCAGCCGGCCGCGGGCCTCCTCCTGCTCCATGACGAGCATCAGATGCTCCTCGGCATCCGCGATCCGCTTGGACCAGTCGTCGCGAGCCTCAGCCAGCTCGCGACGGGCGGCGTCGCGCTCCTGCTCCAGGCCGGACCGCTCCCGGGCCCACTGCTCGCCTTGCCCGGCGAGACGGCTCTGCGCCTCCTCCGCCCGGCCGGCCTCGCCGGCCGCTCGCTCCTCCAGCTCGCGCAGACGCTCCGCGCCGCCGACGCGCTCGGCCTCGGCTGCAGCGCGAAGCCGCTCCAGCTCCTGCGCATGGGCGGCAGCGAGCCGCTCGCGCTCCTGCGCATGGGCGGCGGCGAGCCGCTCGCGCTCCTCCTGCGCGGCAAGCTGCGCGAGCTTCAGCTCCTCGCCCGCCTCGCGGCGCAGCCGCTCCGCCTCCTCGGCGGCGGACGCCTGCAGCGCCTCCGCGCGCCGCTCGGCCGCGCGCACCTGCTCGGCCGCCTCGGCCTGCGCCTGCTCGCGCGCATGGCCGATCTCGCCGGCCGCCCGCTCCAGCGCCTCGCGGAGCTCGCTCGCGGCCGCCTCGCGCTCGGCGGCGGACGCCGCGCGCAGCCGCTCCAGCTCCGCCTCCAGCGCGGCGGCGCGGCCGGCCTGCGCCTCCAGCTCGCGGCGCGACGCCTCGAGCTGCTCCTCGGCAAGGCCGAGCCGCTCGCGCGCTTCGGCCTCGCCGCGCTCCAGCGCCTCGGCCCGCTCTCCGGCCTCGGCGAACAGCCGCTCCGCCTCCTCGCGTCCGGTCCGCTCGGCGGCAAGCTTCAGCTCAAGCCGGCTGCCGCGCTCGCGCTCGGCCTGCAGCTGCTGCCGCTCGGCCTCCAGCTCCTGCTGGCGCTCCTGCAATTGCTGCCGCTCGGCCTCCAGCGCCTGCTGCTGCTCCTGGCGCAGCTCCTGCAGCACTTGCAGCTGCTCCTGCTGCAGCTCTTGCAGCTGCCGCTGCTGCTCCTGGCGCTGCTGCTGCAGCCGCTGCTCCAGCGCGGCGAGCTGCTGGCGAGCCTCCTCCAGCGCGGAAGCGCTCTCCGTCAGCTGCGACTGGAGCTCAGCCTCCGTCGCCTGCGCCAGCTCCAGCGCTTCGGCGAGCTGAAGCTCCTGCTCCGCGCGCAGCCGCTCCAGCTCGCCGCGATGCTCGGCCTCGCGGCCGGCAAGCGCGCCCTCGAGCTCCGCCCGCTGCTGCAGGCGAAGCTCGGCGAGGCTGCGCTCGCCCTGCTGCCGCGCCGCGAGCAGCTGCTCCTCCAGCTCGCCGACGCGCAGCAGATGACGAGCCTCGAGCGTCTCGAGCTCCGCCCGCTTCGATTCCAGCAGCGCCGCGCGTTCCTGCTCGCGCTCCCGGCACTCGGCCTCGTACAGCTGCTCCAGCTCCGCCCGCTCGCGCTCGCGCGCCTCGGCCTCGCCGGCATGCAGCGCCTGAAGCTCATGGATGCGCTCCAGCAAGCGCTCCTCCAGCTCCGCGAGCTGGACGGCGAACGCTTCCTCGCGCGCGGCCAGCTCGGCCGCATGCGCCGCCGCGAGCTCCGCCCGCTCGCGCTCGAAGACGCCGGCCGCCTCGGCGCGCTCCTCCTCGAGCCGGCGCTCCAGCTCCGCGCGGCTCTCCTCCAGCTGCACCGCCAGCCGGCGCCGCTCCGTCTCGAGCTGCTCGCGGGCGGCGGCCTTTTCCGCCTCATGACGCCGCTCCGCCTCCGCCATCGCCTCGGCAAGCCGCGACTCGCGCTCGTTCGCCTCCGCCTCGTAGAGCCGTTCCCACTCCTGCCGCTCCGCTTCAAGCATCTGCGCGGCCTCGGCGCGCTCCGCCTCATGCCGGCGCTCCAGCTCCTCGGCGCGGACGCGGTTCTCCTCGATCAGGCGCTCTCTTTCCTCCCGCCAGCGCCGCTCGAGCTCGGCCGCCGTCTCGGCGCTTTGGCGCTCCAGCCGCTGCGCCTCCTCCTTGACGGCCTCCTGCACGGCGGCCAGCCGCTCCTCGGCCTCGGCGCGCAGCGCGGCTTCCGCCGCCTCGCGCTCGCCGAGCAGCCGCTCCAGCTCCTCCGCCGCCCGCCGCTCGGACCGCGCGAGCTCCTCGCGCGCCTGCTCCGTCGCGGCCTGCGCCTTGTCCAGCTCGCCCATGAGCGTCTTGCGGATGCTCTGCTCCTCCTTGAGCAGCTCGCTGTCCTGCCGCAAGCGGAATACGTCCTCCGCCATATGCACGGCCGCAAGCACCGCCAGCCTCGGCATGTCCAGCCGCGGGTAGCCCTTGGCCAGCTTGTGCATGTTCTCGTCGACGACCTGCGCGACCCGGCGGATATAATCCGAGCTGCTATGACCCGTCAACCGGTATTGATGTCCGTATATATCGACCGTTACTCTCAAGCGATCGGCTTCCTTCAAGGCGGTATCCTCCCGTTGCTCGTTGAGCTGCTCTCCTGCTGCCCGTCTATTTCGATCGCCCGTCTCAGGGCGTCAAGATCCATGTGGATAAGAACGATCCAGAGGGCCTTCCGGCTTCGCCGCGCCCCTCCAGACAAGGAAAAGCCGCATCGGCAGCTCCCTCGCGGGATTACTTCGATGCGGCTTCCTGCGTTTCCTGCCTATTTCCTTAATTCCGCGGAGAAAGATTGCTCCAGCGCGGCGACCGCCGCGGCATGCGCCGCCGCGACCTCCTCGTCGGTCAGCGTGCGCTCCGCATGGCGGTACACGAGCGCCAGCGCGACGCTCTTGCGGCCGGCGCCAAGCTTCTCTCCGGTGTAGACGTCGAACACCCGCACCGACTCCAGCAGCTCGCCGGCCGCCTCGCGGACGGCGGCGGCCAGCGCGGCCGCCGGCACCGTCTCGTCGACCGTCACCGCGATGTCGCGGTCGGCCGCCGGATAGCGCGGCAGCGTGCGGTAGACGATCGAGCGGTCGGCCGCATCGTACAGCGCGCCCAGCTCCAGCTCGGCGACGAAGACGTCGTCAAGGCCGAGCTCCAGCTGCAGCTCCGGATGAAGCTGGCCGACGTAGCCGATCGTCTCCGCTCCGCGCTCGCCGTCCAGCTTGACGGCGGCCGTGCGGCCCGGATGCAGGCCGGACGGAGCGGCGGCCTCGTAGGAGACCGATCCGCTCAGGCCGAGCGCGGCGAAGATCGTCTCCAGCACGCCTTTAGCATCGTAGAAGTCGGCCTTCTCCGCCTTGCGGTTCCACGCGGCGGAGCGGCTCGCTCCGGTCAGCAGCAGCGCGAAGCGATGCTTCTCCTGCGGCAGACGCGTCAGCGTCTCCTCGTCGGTGTGGAACACCGTGCCGATCTCGAACAGCGCGAGATCGTGGTTTTTGCGATTGCGGTTGTACGCCGCCGTCTCCAGCAGCTGCGGCAGCAGCGACGTGCGCAGCACGCTGCGCTCCTCGCTCATCGGCATCGCCAGGCGGATCGGCTTCGCGTCCTGAGCGAGGTCCGGGAACAGCCCCGCCCGCTCCGGCGCCGTGAACGAGTAGCTGATGACCTCGTGCAGGCCGGCGTCCGACAAGCGGCGGCGCAGCTCGCGGCGCACCGCCTGCGGCGCGGTCAGCGAGCCCGGCGTCGTCTCGCCGACGATCGGCGTCGCCTTGATGTTGTCGTAGCCGTACAGGCGGGCGATCTCCTCGATCAGGTCGACGTCGCGGGAGATGTCCCCGCGGCGCGTCGGCACCTGCACGGTGATCGACCCGTCGCCGACCTCGGAGTCGAAGCCGAGGCGGCCGAAGATCGCCTGCGCCTCCAGCTTGGAGATGTCCGCGCCCAGATAGCCGGAGATCCGCTCCAGCGACACCTCGATGACGGCCGGCTCGTACGTGCGCGCCACGTCCTCGGCGATGCCGTCGGTGACGAGGCCGCTGCCGAGCTTCGCGATCAGCGAAGCCGCGCGGTCGAGCGCCGGGATGACGCGCGCCGGATCGACTTCCTTCTCGAAGCGCAGGCTCGCCTCCGAGCGCAGGCCGAGCTGGCGGGACGTGCGCCGCACGACGGAGCCGTCGAACTTGGCGGATTCGAGGATGACGTTCGTCGTATCGCCGTCCACCTCGGAGTTCGCGCCGCCCATGACGCCGGCAAGGCCGATCGCCTTCTCGCCGTCGGCGATGACGAGCATATGCGGCTGCAGCTTGCGCAGCTGGCCGTCCAGCGTCTCCAGCTCCTCGCCTTCGCGGGCGAAGCGCACGACGATGCTGCCGCCGGCGACGCGGTCCGCGTCGAACGCATGGAGCGGCTGGCCGTATTCCAGCATGACGTAGTTCGTCACGTCGACGATGTTGTTGATCGGCCGGATGCCGGCCGCCATCAGCCGGTTCTGCAGCCAGAGCGGCGACGGCGCGACCTGCACGCCGCGGATGTAGCGGGCGCTGTAGTGCGCGCACGCCTCGCGGGCGTCGATGCGCACGGACAGGCGGTCCGCCGTCTTGTCCGCCGCGCCGAACACGGCGCTCTCCGGCAGCTTGACCGGACGGCCCGTGAGCGCGCCGATCTCGTAGGCGACGCCGAGGTAGCTGAGCGCGTCCGAGCGGTTCGGCGTCAGATCGAGCTCCAGCACATGGGCGCCGAGGTCGAGCACGTCGACGATCGGCCGGCCGAGCTCCAGCTTCGGCAGGACGAGGATGCCCTCCTGCAGCTCCTTCGGCAGCAGCTTGTCGTTCAGCCCGAGCTCGCGCGCGGAGCAGATCATGCCCTGCGACTCGACGCCGCGCAGCTTGGCGCGCTTGATCGCGAGGCCGCCCGGCAGCTTCGCGCCGACGGTCGCGACCGGCACATGCTGGCCGGCGTCCACGTTGGCCGCGCCGCAGACGATCTGCAGGTCCTCGCCGGCGCCGACGTCGACCTTGCAGACGTTCAGCTTGTCGGCGTCGGGATGCTTCGTCTTTTCCTTGACGTAGCCGACGACAACGCCGCTTACGCCTTTATCCATCGCCTCGACGGCGTCGATCTCGATGCCGCCGGACGTCATCTTCTCCGCGATCTCCTGCGGCGTCAGCCCTTCGAGGCTGATGTAGTCCGCCAGCCAGTTCGTCGATATTTTCATGGCGCTAGTCCCCTCTCTTTCCTTACATCCGCTCGAACTGGCTCAGGAAGCGCAGGTCGCCCGCGTAGAAATGGCGGATGTCGTCGATGCCGTATTTGAGCAGCGCGATCCGCTCGATGCCCATGCCGAAGGCGAAGCCGGTCACTTCCTCCGGATCGTAGCCGCCGGCCTCGAGCACCTTGGGATGCACCATGCCGCAGCCGAGAATCTCGAGCCAGCCGGTCTGCTTGCACATCCGGCAGCCGCTGCCGCCGCACTGCGAGCAGGTGACGTCGACCTCGGCGCTCGGCTCGGTGAACGGGAAGAAGCTCGGGCGCAGGCGGATGCGCGCCTGCTTGCCGAACATCTCCTGCACGAACTGCAGCAGCGTGCCCTTCAGGTCGCTCATGCGGATGCCTTTGCCGACGACGAGCCCCTCGACCTGGTTGAACTGGAACGAGTGCGTCGCGTCGTCGTCGTCGCGGCGGTACACCTTGCCGGGGCAGATGACCTTGAGCGGCGACTTGCCGTTCATCGCCTTCATCGCGCGGATCTGTACGGGCGACGTCTGCGTGCGCATGAGGATCTCGTCGGTGATGTAGAACGAGTCCTGCATGTCGCGGGCCGGGTGGTCCTTGGGCAGGTTGAGCGCCTCGAAGTTGTAGTAGTCGGTCTCGACCTCGGGACCTTCGGCGATCGTGTAGCCGAGGCCGATGAAGATGTCCTCGATCTCCTGCGCGACCTTGTTCAGCGGATGGACCGCTCCGGTCGGCAGCGCGCTGCCGGGCAGCGTCACGTCGATCGTCTCCGAGCGCAGCCGCAGCTCGGTCTCGGCGCGCCGGTAAGCCGCCGCCTTTTCCTCGATGACGGCCTCGATCGCCCCGCGCACGCGGTTGGCGACCTCGCCGACGGCCGGACGCTCCTCGGCGCTCAGCGCGCCCATGCCGCGCAGAATTTCGGTGAGCGCGCCTTTTTTGCCCAAATACTTGATGCGAAGCTCGCCGAGCTCCTGCGGTCCGGCGACTCCTTGCAGCTCCTGCAGCGCTTCCGCCTGCAAAGCCTCCAAACGTTCCTTCATCGCTAACGCCTCCTTCGGACTTGGCTCCGGCTGCCGCCGCAAGCCGCTGTGAAAAAACAAAAAGGCCCTTTCTCCGCTAGGGACGAAAGGACCGTGGTACCACCCTGATTCCAGCCGCTGGGCGGGGCATCTCCTGGAGGCGGAAAACCCGCCGGAAAAGCCGCTCGTCCCTAGCGCGGATGCGCCGGGCTGCTTGAAGGCCGGATAACGGACGGCTGCCCGCGAGCCCCTACAGGCGTCCTCGCGGACGCGTTCAAGGCTCGAGCTCCGGAGTGAATTCGGCCGGCTGGCTGCCGGGGACCGCTCTCAATCGGCGGCGGTCCCTCCCTGTCGGGCCAGGCATGGCGTACTGGTCTCCATCGATGCTGGTGGATATCTTGGCTCATTATATCCAGAGCGAATGGAAAATGCAACTGAAGGGGCTCCGTCCGCCCGGCATCGGCAGCCGGCGGCTGCAGCGCGGCAGCCGCCGCTTCAGGTCCGGCGGACGATTCGGCAGGCAAGGCCGCACGGCCGGGCCCGGCCGCCTGCTCAGCCCTTCGAGCCGCCGCGGCGCGTGAACGCCGCGATGACGGCGACGACGCCGAGCGCCAGCGCGATGATCGAGAGGATCAGCGGCAGGCTGTCTTTCTCGGCAGCCGGCGCAAGCGGCTGATCGACAGCCGGAGCGTCGCTGGCAGCCGGAGCGGCGGACGCCTCCGGAGCAGCCGATGCGGCTGGAGCCGAGCTCGGAGCCGGGCTCGCTTCGGCCGCGCCGTGGCCATGGCCGTCGCTCTCGGCCTCGCCGGCGCCTACGGCCGTGACCGGACCCGGATAGTCGGCGTCCGGCGCGCCGATCCACTCGACGACGCTGCTGTCGCTGTACGTCTGGTAAGCCTTCCACTTGAGCTCGGTCGCGTCCGCCTCTACCTTGCCCGACAGCTTGAACTCGGTAAAGTTCTCGACGGCCAGTCCCTGGCCTTCTTCCGCCGTCCAGGTGATGCGTTCGATCTTGCCGTCGGCCGAGCGCTCGAGCTCGGTCTTCCAGCCGGGCTGCGGCTGCGTGCGGGTGATGTTCACGCCCTCCGGTACGCGCACGGCGACCGCGGTCGTCAGCACGTCCTTCTTCTCGCTCGGCACCCGCACCGTGAACACCTCATACGAGTTCTGAGCGACCTCCTTGGGCCATACCGTCACATGGGCGCTCGCCATGCCGGCCATCAGGAACAGCGACAGCGCGGCGAGCAGAGCCGCGACGCTCCCTTTGCTGCGGGACAGCGCGCTTTTGCGGCGTTGATTCATGTCTTGTTTCCTCCTGTCGGACTGTTGTGCTGGTCCGTGATTTTCTTTTACAAGTATAGGATCGCCGCAGGCAATGGACATGACCCGAAAGGGCTATGATCTTGACAAAAATGAGGACGACGGCCGATCCGCCATCCGCTCGGGAAGGTGGGACCGGCCGCCGTGCGGACCGCCCTCTCGCCGACTCAGCCTCCGCCTGCGCCGCGGTCCATGAGCCCGTTCTCGTAGGCGTAGCGCGCGAGCTGGACCCGGTTGTCGAGATGCAGCTTCTGCAGGATGTTCTTGAGATGGTTCTTGACCGTATTCTCCGAAATGCCGAGCGCAGCCGCCGCCTCGCGATTGGAGTCGCCGCGCGCGACTCGCTCGAGGATCTCCTTCTCGCGCTCGGTGAGCGGAGACAGCGTCGACGCCGCCGTCCGCGGAGCGGAAGGGATCGCCGTCCGCGGGTCCGCGGACGCGGAGGCCCGCCCTCCCGGCAGGAATTCCTGCAGGATGCGCGTCGCCAGCTCCCGGCTCATCGGCGCCTGGTCGAGCGAGACGGCCCGCAAGTAATCGAGCCAGGCGGACGGGGACAGGTTTTTGAGCAGATAGCCCTGGGCTCCCCGCTTGATCGCCTCGAACAGGTCGGCGATATCGTCGGACACCGTCACCATGACGATCTTGACGGACGGCAGCGACGCCTTGATGCGGGACGTCGCCTCCAGCCCTCCGACGCCCGGCATGCGGATGTCCATCAGGATGAGGTCCGGCTGCAGCTCTTCGGCGCGCGCGACCGCCTCCTCGCCTCCCGACGCCTCTCCGGCGATCTCGAAGAAAGGGTCCTCCGAGACGATCATCCTCATTCCTTCGCGCCCATGCGGATGGTCGTCGACCAGCAGCACCCGCACCGGGTCGTTCCGTTCGGCAGCATTCATCGTCTTTCCTCCTCGATGTTCATGGCTTCAACTTGGCGTCAGACGGCTGGCGCATGATTTCGACGGACGTGCCTGTCTCCAGGTCGGAGCGGGGGCTCTGGAACCGGAAGCTCCAGCCCGCGCCTTCCGCGCGGTCGCGCATCATGCGCACGCCGTAATGGCCCTTGGCCGATTCGGCTCCCGGCGAAGCGCCGAGCCCGTCGTCGGCGACGACGCAGCGAAAGCCGTCCGCTCCGACCTGCCGGCAGGCGACGCTCACGAGCGAGGCGGAGGCATGCTTGCGCACGTTCATGAGCGCCTCGCGCACGATCGCGAGCAGCTCGACCTTTTCGCGGCTCGTCAGCAGCAGGTCGGGCAGCTGCCAGTCGATCTCCGTGCTCGTCCCCGACTCCTCCAGCTCGGCCGCGGCATCCTGCAGCGGCTGCAGCCACGGCATGCCGCTCTCCGCCGCCGTATCCGCCGAGCGCAGGCTGGCGATCGCCTCCCGCACGTCCTCGTACACATGGCGCACCGTGCCGCGGATCTGCTCGCTCGCCTGCTTGACCTCCTCGGGCGACTCCGCCCGGTCGAGCCGATCGAGCTTGACCGACAGCAGGAACAGCGACTGCGAGATGCCGTCGTGCAGCTCGCGGGCCATCTGATCCCTTTCCTGGACGGCCGCCTTCACCGCCTGCTCGCGCCGCAGCTGCTCCTGCACGTTCTCAAGCATGGCGAACAGCTTGGAGAGCAGCGTCACCGTGACGAGAAAAACGAGGATCGGACTGATGACGTTGCCCGTGTCCATCGACACGTACGGCAGCAGGAACGTATGGCGGGCATATTCCCATGCCGCCGTCAGGACGGTCGGCGTCCAGAGGATGAGCCTTTTGATCGTGCTTGCTTTCATCTCGTCCGTCTCCCCCTCCTCGGCCGGCCTGCCGGCTCCTCTCGCAGCTCCTGTCGCCGCTCGTCAGTAATTGCGGAAGCTCAAGCGTTCGACCCGCTCGTCGTCGTTCGGGTCCATGACGCGGACCTCGGCCGTCCAGCGGCCCGCGAACGGAAGATACGTGCCCTTGGCCCGGTAGGCCGTCTTGGTGTAGCCTTCGAACGTGCTGATCTCGTCGTCCTTGAACGGCTCCAGCGGAATCTCGATCGCGCCGAGCTCCGGCTTGTCTTCGGACATGAGGCGCAGCTGGACCGACTTCGGATCGCCCAGGCTCTTGTGCATCCAGATGCGGACCGTGAACTCGTTGTCTCCCGGCACGTTCGGCGCGATCCGGATCGACGTATGCATCTCGCTGCCCATCTTGTGCCAGCCGACCGGCTCGTTGGCCGGAAGCGGGCTGATGTAGGTGAAGATGCCGACGATGACGAGAATGAGCGCCATCAGCGCGCCGTCGGCCTTGAGCAGCGCGCCGCCCGGGAAGCCAGACCGCTTCATGCGGACGCGGATCAGGAAGCCGGCTCCCGCCACGAGCACGACCAGCCCGGTCTTGACAAGCAGCAGGATGCCCCAAGGCGTCAGCAGCAAATACTCGGGCTTGGTCATGTACAGGAGCGTCAAGCCGATGCCCGTCAGCGTCAGCGCCACGATGCTGATCCAGGCCATGCGCGAGAAGCTGGCGGCGAAGCGTCCGGCTTCCTTGCGCTCCGCCTGCCAGAGGACGAACAGCAGCATGAGGCCGCCCGCCCACAGCGCCGCGAAGGCGAGATGGACGTAATCGAGCGAGAGCGCCGCCCAGCGCGGCGCGGCAGCGGCCGCATGGCCGCTCCACGCCTCCGTCGCGAGCAGCGGCAGCGCCCAGACGAAGCGCAGCGCGCTTCGGCCCGCCGGCAGCGCGAGGCCGGCAAAGGCGAGCAGCAGCAGCGCCAGATAGCTCTGTCCGACGGCCGTAGCCGTGAACAGCCGGCTCCATTCGGACGCCGGCTGGCCGATCATGAGCTGCTGCGTCTCGACGAAGACGTAGAGCAGCGCGGCGAGCACGAGCGCCTGCTGCGGCAGCCGCTCGAGCCGTCCGCGCAGCGGCTCGGGGATGCGGGACCAGCCTTGCCGGTACAGCAGCGGCCAGAGCGCCGCTCCGGCGGCCAGCATGAGCGCCGCGTAGTACAGGAAGCGCACGGCGTACAGGATCAGGCTGGCCGTCGTCAGCCCGCCTTCTTCGTGGCCGGCGTGGCCGAGCTGGGCATGGACGTCGAACGTCGAGGCGTCCCGCGCGGCGGGCGGGTCTCCGACGACGAAGACGTAGGAGCCGCCGACCGGATGGCCGTCCTCGGAAATGATGCGGTAGCTGACCGTATAGACGCCCTCGCCCAGCTTGGGCAGCGGCAAGGTCAGCGTCAGCCCGTCCTCGCTGAGCTTCGCCCGCTCGGCGGTGACGGGGTCGGAGCTGCCGTCCAGCACCTCGAGCGCGCCGACCGCGCCTTCGATGCGCTCGTTGAACACGAGCCGCACCTCGGCGGGCGCGGCTTCGAGCCGCGAGCCCGCTGCCGGGCTCGCTTCGAGCAGCGACGCGTGCGCCGCCGCCTGCTGCGGCGCGCCGAGCAGCAGCGCGAGCAGCGTCAGCACGCCGAGCAGCGCGGCGTTGAGGCGCCGCAGCGTCAGGCGCGCGGCGCGCGGGGAGGCGCCGGGCCGCCGGTGCGATGCTGGCCGCGGCCGCTTGGCGGCGGCTGCGGCGCGGTGGCCAGGCGCCAGTAGGCGCGGAGCCGAGGCGCGGTGGCCGGCCGCCAGGGGGCGCAGAGCCGAGGCGCGGTGGCCGGGCGCCGGGGGGCGCGGCGCCGAGGCGCGAGGCCGATGGAGCGCCTCTGGCCGAGGCCGCTTTGCGGCGAGCTCGGTCTCGTGCGAGGTTTGAGACTGCTTCCGCGCCGTTGCCGCTCGTATGGCGTCCGGTGGGAATTCGTTGCGTGAGTTGGCGTTCATGCGCTCGGGGGCACTTCCTTTCGTTCCTTCCTCTCGCCCTCTAGTTTACTTGATGGGCTCCATCTCGACCAATCCGGTTTGTGAACATTTGGGGAAGGCCCGGCAATTCCGGGCGTTCTGCCATCCTCGCACCCGAGTTACTCGGTTTTTCCGCGCAACTCCCTCCGTTTCTCCTCCTGCACGCCCGAGTTACTCGGTTTTTCCGCGCAACTCCCTCCGTGTCTTCCCCTGCACGCCCGAGTTACTCGGTTTTTCCGCGCAACTCCCTCCGTGTCTTCCCCTGCACGCCCGAGTTACTCGGTTTTTCCGCGCAACTCCCTCCGTTTCTCCTCCTGCATGCTCGAGTTACTCGGTTTTTCCGCGCAACTCCCTACGCTTCGCCTTCTGCATGCCCGAGTTACTCGGTCTTTCCGCGCAACTCCCTCCGTTTCTCCTCCTGCACGCCCGAGTTACTCGGTTTTTCCGCGTAATTGCCTACGAACGCGCACCTCAAAGCCCTGCAACCCGAGTTTTTCGAGTTACAGGCTCGGATACGCTCTGCCCTGGTGACTGCAACCCGATTTTTTCGGGTTACAGGCTCGGATACACTCTGCCAGACGGCTGCAACCCGATTTTTTCGGGTTACAGCCTCGGATGCGCTCTGCCTGGCGCCTGCAACCCGATTTTTTCGGGTTAGAGGCTCGGATGCACTCTGCCCAGGAGCTGCAGCCCGACTTTTTCCGGTTACGGTCTCGGATGCGCGCCGCCGGGCAGCTGCAATCCGAGTTTTTCGAGCGATCCCGTGACGGACGATCGAGCGATGAGCGTCGATGTGATGGAGCGGACGCCTCTCAAAAGCGCCGCCCCCCTCTCCCTTTATCTGGATAAAGATGCTGTGGAGAGCGAACGCTATCCGCAAGGAGGTGAACGCAGATGAGCAAGTCCCAGCCCTTCGAGCCGTACCGATACGCCGAGCTTCCCCTCGTGGCAGTGGAAAGGATCCGGGAGCTGGAGCAATCGCTGTCGGACGGAGAAGGCCGCCCGGTGACGCTGATCGCTTTCGAACCCGAGCCGGAGAGCCAGGCTCCGAACGCCCGATAACCAAGCTAGAATGCAGTATTCCGATAGTTGGGAAAACCAAAAACCAAACCGCCTCGTCACCAGCGGTTTGGTTTCTATCCTTATTCATAGCCGTCAGCCGCTCAAGCTCCGCTTTTGTCTCAGGGTGTACGATGCTGGTGGTGGAGCCAAGCCCGCTTCCATCTCAACTCGAGGCTGCAAACGAGACTGCAACGTTACGGCCACACTCCGTTGTGCAAATCGGCGCAGCCGCGGTCGTCGGGCCAGACATAGACCCAGCCCTGACGGGCCGGATCGTCGAGATCCCGCGTCCAGATCCGCTCGTAGTCATTCGCCTCTTCCGGGCCGAAAAATTCCTCCAGCCGATCGCAGGCGGCCAAGCCGTCGCGCTCCAGCAGCAGCCACCAGCCCCGAACGGCCCGGTTCAAAGCGGAAAGCTCGCGGACAAGCGCGGGATAATGGCCGTCCGCCGCGTCGACGAGGCGCCCCCGCACCCGTCCCGGCCGCTGCGCAAGGACGAACGGAGCGACGACGCCGAAGTTGCTGCGTCCGGGCTGTAGCGTACCGTAGACAAACATCCAGATGCCAGAGGATGGGGACATCAACGAATGTGCTTGATCAGCCTGAGGCAGCGGAGCGGATGGAGCGGATGGGCCGCGAGCGGCTTGCGGATCGTTGCTCACAGGGCATGCGGGGCGATGTGCCTTCGAGCCGCCGGCCTCGGGGCATGCCCCGAGAGTGGCTTCCGAGCCGCCGGCCTCGGAGCAAGCGTCGAGAGGTGCTTTCGAGCCGCTGACCTCGGAGCATGTGCCGAGAGTGGCTTCCAAGCCGCTGGCCTCAGGGCATGCGTTGAAAAGGGCTTTCAAGCCGCCGGCTTCGGAGCATGCGCCGAGAGGTGCTTCCGAGCCGCTCGCCTCGGAGCATGCACCAAGAGGAGGTTCCAAGCCGCCGGCCTCGGAGCATGCGCCAAGAGGAGCTTCCGAGCCGCCGGCTTCGGGGCTTGCTCCGAGAAGGGCTTTCGAGCCCCTGGCCTCGGAGCTGGAGCGGCTGCGGCGAGCCTCCAGCACGCCGCTCATGGCTGCCAAGGCGCGCGCACGGCGACGCCGGCCGCCTCCAGGCCGGCGCGGATAAGCGCGGCCAGCTCGGCCGCGCCCGGTCCGTCGCCGTGCAGGCACAGCGTCCGAGCCGCCACCGGCGCGAAGCCTCCGCCCAAGGCGGGCGCCTCGCCGCGCAGCGCGATCGTCAGCGCCTGCTCCAGCGCTTGGGACGGCTCGCCGTGCACGGCGCCGGGCCGGTCCCTGCCGGCGAGCGAGCCGTCCGGCAAGTAGGCGCGGTCGGCGAAGCCTTCCGCCGCGAACGGCAGTCCGGCCGAGACGGCCGCGCGCTCCAGCAGTCCGCCGGGAGGGCCGAACAGCGCCAGCCCGCCCAGCTCGGCGGCAGCCCGGGCGACCGCATCCGCATGGGCCTGGCTGGCTCCGCAGCGATGATACATCGCGCCATGCGGCTTGATGTGGCGCAGCTCGCCGCCGGCGGCGCGCACGAACGCCTGCAGCGCGCCCGTCTGATAAAGGACGGCCTCGTACACCTCCTCGGCGTCCAGCGCCATCGCGCGGCGGCCGAAGCCTTGCCGGTCCGGGTAGCCCGGATGGGCGCCGACCGCCACGCCGGCTAGCAGGCAGCGCTCGACCGACGTCCGCATCGTGCGGGCGTCGCCGGCATGCCAGCCGCAGGCGATGCTGGCGCTCGTGATGGAGCCGAGCAGCGCGGCGTCATCTCCGAAGGCGTAGCTTCCATACCCTTCGCCGAAATCGGCGTTCAGGTCGATCGTCGGCTTTTGCATGCGGGATGGCCTCCTTTTCCCCTACATCGGGGGGATGATGCGGATCTCGTCGCCGAACGCGATGCGGCCGGGACGCTCCACCGAGCAGACGATGCCGCGCCGGCCGCGCGCGGCCTTCACGAACGCCTGCGGCAGCCGCTCCTTGGGAGCGACATGCCGCTCGACCTCCTTGCCGGCGTCGGTGCAGGGATGGTTCTCGCCTTCGCAGACGAGCCCGGCGCCGCTTGGGAAAAGCAGCCGCGAGCCTGCGGGCAGCTGCGTCAGCCCGGGATAGCCGGAGAGCAGCAGGTTGCCGCCGATCCACTCGGGATCGAGCGCCTCGATGCCCATCCGCTCCCGCGTCTCCTCCAGCTCCTCGCGCGAGAGGATGCTGATCTGCCGACGGTTGAGGATCTCGGTGCCGCGAGGATACATCGGCTGGCGGCTGTCCGCGCGGGACGTCACGCCGAAGTGGCGGTCGCCGCGGATTCCGCCGAACTCCAGCTCTGCCTCCGCAAGCTCGCGGGAGACGAAGCTGCCCGGCGCATCGGCCGTATACAGGCCGGCCACGAAGGCCGGCGACCCTTTCCTCTTGCCGGACTTGGCGCTGCTCGCAGCCTGCGGGTCGACGCCCGGCTGATCGTTGGTCATGTCGCTTTCCTCCTGTTCAAATGAAAAAATCAGCTGTCAGCGGCCGGCGCGCGGCGCTGCTCCTGCAAGAAGCGTTCGGTCCGAAGGCGCAGCGCGGCTTCGAGCCGGTCGAGCTCCCGCTGCTGCCGCAGCAGGAGGCGCTGCGCCTCCTCCAGCTCCACGCGGAGGAAGCGCGTCCCGTCGCCGGGCCGCAGCTGGCCGAGCCGCGGCAGGTCGGCGGCGATGACATGCAGGATGACGGGATAACCGCCCGTCGTCTGGCAGCCTGCCGCCAGCGCGACGGGATGGCCGCCGGGCGGGAGCTGCACCGCGCCCGGCAGCACGCCGTGCGAGCGCAGCTCCGCCCATCCGCTCGAGCTCGATCGGATGGGCGTCCGGGATGAGCCGGACGCCCATCCGATCGCTGGCGGGAGAGGCGGCGAGCCGCTCCCGCCACAGCCGCTCCCGGGCAGCCTGCGTCAGCTGCCCGTAAGCGGCTCCCGGCACCGCGCGCAGCACGGCGGTGCCGGAGCCGTCGGCTCCGCCGCGCGCCACGAGGCGCGGCGCGAGCCACGGCGCGGCGGCGGGCAGCCTCCCGCCGCCGCCGGCCTGGGCGGCGCGCTGCGCGAGCGCCGCCAGCAGCGCCGCGCCGCGCGCCGAAGGCTCGCCGCGGCGGAGCGCCTCGCCGGCGGCAAGCCGGCGGCCGATGCCGGCGCGTTCATCGCCGCCGGCCGCGCCACAGGCCGCCGCCCCCGGCGCGGCGAGGCCGCCTGCGGCGGCCAAGTAGGCGCGGCAGCCGGAGCGCGCCGCGCCGAGCGAAAGCGTGCCGCCCGCCGGCAGCCAGACGGCTCGGCCCGCAGGCACCGGCACGCCGTCCAAGTCGGCCGGCATGTCGGCGCCGCAAATCGCCGCGAGCACGCCGTCCGGCGCGTCGACGCGCATGCGGACGCCGCCGAGCGCCAGCTCCAGCGCCGGCGCGCCGCGCGAATTGCCGCACAGCAGATTGGCTGTCTGCAGCGAGACCGCATCCATCGCGCCGCCGGCCGGCATGCCCTGGGCTCGCAGGCCGGGACGGCCCAGATGCTGCAGCTCGGCGCCGAAGCCGGGGCGGATGATCGTGAACGCCGCTTCCTTCGTCCTCATCCTCATCCCTTCCTTTCCGCGCTCATGACCTTCATTGTAGCTCATGCCGGCTCCAGCTTGCCATCCCGCGCCTCGACCTCATCGACTGGCCCCGCGACCAGCTGCTTGGCCGGCAGCCCGTTCCGCTGAAGCGCTTCGGCTGGCCTGTCCGCATGAAGCCACGACAGACTTCCATTCCCTCCGCTCGCGGCTCCGCCTGCCGCTCAGCCGCCCCGCTCCTCGTCCATCAGCCGCCTCATCTTCTGCCCAGCCGCCCGCTCCTCGTCCATCAGCCGCCTCATCTTCCGCTCAGCCGCCCTGCTCCTCGTCCATCAGTCGCCTCATCTTCCGCTCAGCCGCCCGCTCCTCGTCCATCAGCCGCCTCATCTTCCGCTCAGCCGCCCCGCTCCTCGTCCATCAGCCGTCTCATCTTGCGCTCCGTCGCCGTGCCTTGAGCGGGCGTGTAGATGCTGACGCGCAGATCCGGCTGTCCCTGGGCCTGCAGGCTCGTCAGCTGGAACTGCATCTTGCCCGCGCGGGCGTGGCGGAACTCCAGGATCACCTCCGGCGCGGCGCTGACGCGGCTCTCCTCCCAGAGCGGGGCGAAGCGGGCGTCGCGCCGCTCCATCGCCTCGATGAAGCGGGAATACCAGTCGTCGTCGGCATACCGGCCGTAGTAATAGCGGAACAGCGCCAGATAGCCCCGTACGAACTGCTCCCAGTTGACGGCGAGCCGCTGCAGCTCCGGCCGGGTGAACAGCAGCGTGATCATGTTGCGCTCCTCCGTGGGCACCGAACCGAAGTCGAGAAAAACGCGGGCCGCCGCCTCGTTCCAGCCGGCGATCCGGCAGCGGCGATCCGAGACGATCGCGGGACAGCCGGCCAGCTCGTCCAAAATCCGCCCCAGCGGAACGGGCAGCGCCGCCGGCTCGTCGGACGCGCTCCTCTCCGGCTCGCCGCCCTCTGCGGCGTCGCCCGCCAGCGCGGCCATGTACCGCTTTTCGTCCGCATTCAGCCGCAGCGCCTTCGCCACCGCGTCGAGCACCGAGGACGAGACGCGGATGTCCCGTCCTTGCTCCAGCCAGGTGTACCAGGTCGGGCTCACACCGGCCAGCTGCGCGACCTCCTCCCTCCGCAGCCCCGGCGTCCGCCGCCTCCCCCCTGCGGGAAAGCCGTGCTCCTCCGGCAGCAGCGCCATCCGGCGCGAGCGCAGAAATTCCGATAGAGCCTTCAGCCTCTCCTGTCGGTTCATGCCCTTCCTCCTCGATCCCATTACTTCTTATCCTAGTATAAACAACAACTTGTACCAGCATAAGAGCTGTGCGAAACTGCGCTTATCCGCAAGTTGCAAAGGAGATGGAGCATGATGGAGCTTTACACGAACGCCGCCCCGTCCAGCAAGGAGCATCGCGTCGTCATTACCGGCATGGGAGCCGTCAGTCCGTTCGGCGCCGGCGCCGAGACGTTATGGACCGCCCAGGCGGAAGGCCGCTCGGGCATCCGCCGCCTGCAAGAAGGCGGATGGCCGGAGGAGTGGCTGGAGCAGGCCGACGAGCGGGCGATTGCCGGCCTCGTGCCCGATTGGGACGGAGAAGCCCGGTTCGGCCGCAAAGAAGCCCGCAAGATGGACCGCTTCGTGCAGTTCGCGCTCGCGGCGGCCGAGGAAGCGCTCGGCCAGGCCGGACTCGGCGAGGGCCGGCTCGTGCCGGATCGGACGGCCGTTTATGTCGGCTCCGGCATCGGCGGGCTCGGCACGCTCATGGAGCAGGCGCGCGTGCTGGGCGCCCGCGGCCATAGCCGCGTCAGCCCGACGCTCGTGCCGATGATGATCGCCAACATGGCCGCCGCGGAAATCAGCATCCGCTACGGCCTGACCGGGCCGACGCTCTCGCCGGTGACCGCCTGCTCGATCGGCAACACGGCGATCGGGGAAGCGATGCGCCTGCTGCGCGCCGGCATCGCCGATGTCGCCGTCGCCGGCGGATCCGAAGCCGCCGTCGTCCCGATCGCCCTCGCCGGCTTCGGCAACGCGACCGCGCTCGCTTCGTCGGGCGGCGATCCGGCGGCGGCCAGCCGTCCTTTCAGCCGCAGCCGCTCCGGCTTCGTCATGGCCGAGGGCGCCGGCATCGTCGTGCTCGAGACGCTCGCCCACGCGCTTGCGCGCGGCGCCGAGCCGCTGGCCGAGGTGCTCGGCTACGGCGCGACCTCCGACGCGTACCACCGGGTCGCGACCGAGCCGACCGGCCGCGGCGCGGCGGCCGCCATGCGGCTGGCGCTCGCCGACGCCGGCCTGGAGGCCGAGCGCGTGGACCTCGTCTGCGCCCATGCGACCGGCACGCCGGCCGGCGACCTGTCGGAGAGCCGGGCGATCCGCAGCGCGCTCGGCGAGCGAGGCGGGAGCGTGCCGGTATTCGCCGGCAAGTCGATGACCGGCCATATGCTCGGCGCATCAGGCGGCGCGCAGGCGATCACGCTCGTCCGCATGCTGCGCGAGGGACTGATCGCGCCGACGCTCAACCAGGAGGAGCCCGACCCGGACTGCGCCTTGACCGTCCCGGCCGCCCCGCGGCGCGAGAGGCTGGCGGTCGGGCTGTCCAACTCGTTCGGCTTCGGCGGGCATAACGCCGTCATCGCGCTCGGCCGCTTTGAAGAAGGCTGAAGGAGGCTGCTAAGCGGCGGAAGCCGCTCATGCCGACGACAGTCATCCGCTGCTCGCTTTCCGTTGCCGCCTTCCCGCGGCCATCGGCCGCCGCCACGGGACGCCATCGCCGAGCGGCATGAAAAAAAGCGGCGCCGGGCGCCTCTCGGGCCCGATGCCGCTTTCTGAAGCGGGGCTGAATGAGCCTCGCTTTTTCGTTATTCCATATGGTCCTCGATCGCCTTCAGCAGGCGCTCCGATCCGTCCTCGACCCGCTCCGATTCATGAGAGAGCGAAGCCTCCATGACAGCTCCGTAAGCCCAGTTGCCCTGCGGCATGTCCGGGAACAGCGGCTGCACGCCGGCAAGCGGACCGCGCCGCAGCATGCCGTTGATGAGAGCGACCGCCTCGTCGCGCCGGATCGGCTGGTTCGGACGGAAGCTTCCGTCCGGGTAGCCGTTCAAATACTTGCCGACGCGCAGCGCCTCGATCTCCTTTTCGGCCCAGTGGCCGGCCGTGTCGAGGAAGCGGCTGCCTGCAGGCTCTCCCGGCTCGAGGCCGAGGAAGCGCGACAGGACGACGACGAGCTCCGCGCGGGTCACAGGCGCGTCCGGCCGGAAGCGGCCGTCCGTTCCTCCCTTGAAGTAGCCTTTGGCGGCAGACTCGCGGATGTAGCCTTCCGCCCAGTGGCCGCTGCGGATGTCGCGGAAGGAGCCCGCCTTCGCATCATCGGCCGGACCGTCGGACAAGCGCGCCGTGACAGCGGCGACCTCCGCCCGCGTCAGCGTCTGTCCGGGCTTGAACTCCCCGTCCGGATAGCCGCGGATGTAGCGCGAATGGAACAGCGGCTCGAAGCGGTCCGAGTACAGCTTGAATTTGGCGACCGACTTCGCGGACGCATCTCCCGAGAAGAAGGCCGCGGTGATGTCGGCGTCCTTTTCCTTCGCATCCAGGCGCGGCCAGCGCACGGTCAGCTGCAGCTGGCCCGTCTGTCCGGCTGCGAGATCCTTGACGCTCCAGACCGCCTTCGCGCCCTCGATGGCCGCGCCGTCGGCGCGGACGAAGCTTGCGCCGTCAGGCAGGACGACCTCGACGGTTCCGCTTGCCATGCGGTCGGAACCGCTGTTTTTGTAGGTGACCGTCAGCAGCGACTCGCTCTCCTCGCGCACGACCATCTGCTCCGAGGCGATCTCCACCGCCAGTCCGGTCCGTGCCGGAGGCTGCGGAGCCGGCGCAGACAGCGGGCGCAGCTGAAGGTCATGCTTGACGATGTCCCATTCGACCGATATGACCGGACTGCGGTACGTCTCGTAGCCGGCCTTGGAGACGACGAGATAATAGTCCGTCTCCGGGTAGACCATGTACGCGTAGAACCCGTTCTTGTCGGTCATCTGCAACGGACTGGCGTTGTCGTTCGGCTCGAAGCCGACCAGCGCGGGCAGGACGACGCCCGACCCGGCAGCCTTGCCAGCGGCCTTGTTGCGGCCGGTGTCGGCGTAATGCAGCATGACCGTCGCGCCTTCGATGACGGCTCCGGTCGAGGCGTCGCTTACCGTTCCGTACGGATCGACCAGCTGCGTGAGCAGGTTGAGCTCTCCGTCCGCTTTGACATGAGCCTGGCCTACGCTCAGCACCGCCTGCACGCCGGGCTCGAACTCATACCGGATCTCGAAGGCGTACGAGCCGACCGGCAGGCCCTCTGTCGAGAAGACGCCCTGGGCGCTCAGCGGATGAGCCTTCGGCGCCCCGCTGCCGTCCGTGACGTATTTTCCTTGGCTGTCCTTGAAATAAACGCTGGAACGGCCGGCCGTCTCCGCATCCAGCTTCGCCGTGCCGCCGTCCGGCTGCTTGAGCAGAACGATGCCGCTGACCGTCTTTTCGGATTCGAAGGATTGCTCCCCCGTTCCGTCGGCATGGCCGACAACGGCTTTTTGCGTATAGGTGACCGGAGTCGGCACGCCGCCGATCTCGATGAGCTGCGTAACCGCCAGCTCGTAGACCGCGTCTCCCTTAGGCACCGCCAGCGAATAGCGTCCACGCTCGTCCGTCGTCGTCGAGGCTTCAAAATCGACGCCAGGCTCGATGACGCCGTCGCCGTTCAGATCCAGCGCCGCCCGGACGATCGCTCCTGCGACCGGCGCATTGGAGCTGCCGGAGGTAAGGACGCCTTGAATGCGGGCAGGCAGGAACGTCAGCTCGATCCCTTTTTCTCCGGCCAACCCTCGTACGAGATCCAGCACCTTGGCCGTAACCGGGATCCGCTGCTCCGCCGTGCCGCTCATCGCCGCCGAACGATAGACGACGCTGGCCTTGCCGTCCGCTCCGGTCACGGCAGTCACGCCGTCCGGGAACGAACCGGCTCCGGCCGCGAACGAGACGGATACGCCGCTCACCGGACCGCCACTCTCGTCCGTCACGGCTGCAGTCAGCACGGAAGTCGAGCTACCGTCGCCGACGATCCGGTCGGGATCCGCGGTCAAGGCGATGCGGGTCGTCAGCACGGTGATCCAGTTGTCCGATCGGCGCGAGGCTTCTTCGTTTGAGATCAGCTGTCCAAGCGGACCGTAAGCGGTGAATGCCGCCTCATGCTCGCCTGCCGCGGCTTGCGGCAGCAGGAAGCCCTCCTTCTCCCACCGCTTGACCCCTTCCGCCTGGCTCGTCGACGGATTGATCCAGACCAGCTCGGTTTCCGCTCCTGCGAGCGATGCCGTTACTTTTTCCGCAGCCAGCGACGATACCGCGGACAGCCGGACCGGGTAGCCCGGCAGCGCCGTCATGCGGCTCGGATCGCCTTGCGGCTTGTCTCCCGCCCAGCCGTCGAGCGCCTTGTGGATGATGATCGTCGCCGTCGCAGGCTCGCTGACCTGTCCGCTCTCATCCACCGCGACGTAACGGAAGCTGTCCGTGCCGCCGACGAAGCTTTTGTCCGGCGTGTAGATCCAGCCGCCCCGGTCCGAATCCACGTCCGGAACGAGCGTTCCGCGGGAAGGGCCAGAATCCGGAACAAGCCGGTAGACGAGGCCGGTCACCGTCTCCTGGTCGGTCCCGGACGGAATCAGGCGGAGCTCCTGGACCCCTTCATTGGCCAAGGCGAAAATCCATTCCGCCCTTGGAATGCCGTCGTAGGCGATCCGC
The DNA here is from genome assembly GCF_037965485.1 of Paenibacillus sp. FSL W8-1187. Classification (NCBI taxonomy): domain Bacteria; kingdom Bacillati; phylum Bacillota; class Bacilli; order Caryophanales; family Paenibacillaceae; genus Paenibacillus; species Paenibacillus sp. FSL W8-1187. The sequence goes on along the minus strand of NZ_CP150181.1, from coordinate 1,824,283 downwards.
AGCAGCGAAGGCTGCTCCGCCAGCTGCTTGCCGTCGAACGGACGCCACGGGATGTCGACCGCCGCGCCGTTGGCGAGGCCTGGCGCCGGCACGAAGCGAAGCGATTCCAGCGCCAGCGCGGGCACCAGCGTGCGCCGGCCGGGCTCGGCGTATACGGTTTCCGTCGTGGACGGGTCCGTATAGCTGAGCGTGCCTTTCGCCGCGAAGCCGGCAGGCAGGTCGAACGCGGCGCTATGGAAGGCGTCGCCGTCCTCGTCGCCGTACAGCGCCGCGAAGCTGCTCCCTCCGCCCGGAGCCGCGAAGCCGATCGGCGCTCCCATCGGCCCTGTCCGGCTCAGATCGGCGCCGACAGGCGGCGTGTTGATCCGGATGTGGACGGTTTTGTCCGCTGCGGCGTACAGCTCGCCGTCGCTTCCGTTCCAGCGGAATTCGGCCGTGCCCGTCGCGCCGGCCTCCGGCTGGAACACGAGGCGGTCCAGATCGGCTGCGGCGATCGGCATGCCTGCGACGATCGGCACAAGCGGCGCATCGGCACGCTTGAGGTACAGCTTGCCCTTGGCCGGATCCGGCAGCTGTGTCACCATGATGGCGGCCAGCGGCTGCTGCTCCGGATCCACATAAGCGGATGCCTGCGCGAAGTCGGTCCGGCTGAAGGAAAGCGTCTCGCCCTTCAGCGCCGGCTTGCTCAGCGACTCCACGATCGGAGCGCGGTTGACGCCGAAGCTCGCTTGGCCCGGCTTGGAGGCATATTTGCCCTCGGCAAAGCCGGTCCAGCCGAATTCGGCTTCCCCGTCGGTGGTGGAGGCCGGACGGAATCCGAGCTTGGAGACGTTCGCGATCGCGATCTCCTTGCCGATATCGGCGGCGCTCAGCGGAACGCCGTCGTACATCAGCTCGCCGTCCTGCGGATCGGGGAGCGACGCGATGCGGATCTTTTCCAGATTGGCTCCGTTGGCCAAGGCGTCAGCGCCCTCGACGCCGTTCGTCTTGAAGAAGCTGGAACGGAAGTCCTCCGCCGCGAAGACGGACGACGGCTTGCGGAAGTCCTCCGCCAGCATCTGGATTTCCGAGGTCGGGATATCGAGCAGATGCTGCACCTTGCCCGGATTCGGGTTCGATCCGTTGCCTCCGCGATCCTCGAACAGGATCAAGTTGATCCGATAGTCCTCGCCGAGACGGATGTCCGGGTTCTCGAGATCAAGGCTCCAGCGGCCCGGCTCGCCCGGATCCACGCTGGCGACCCGCTTGCTGTCGAGAGCGAGGTTGACCTCGCGCACCGTCCCGTCCGCATCCGTGACCTCTTGGATGACGTTGGCTTCGAGCGAGAACGGGCCCTGGTATCCGGCCTTGCCCAGAAAAGCCGAATCAATCGAGATTTTCCCGTTCTTGACCGTGATGCCGGCGCTCGAAAATTCCGCCTTGTCCCGGATGCCGCCGTCCACGACGAGCTGCGCCCAGTCGATCTCGGTCACCCAGCCGGCGTTCAGCCTGCTCGACTTGAAGTAGTGGTGGATGGATGCGCCGACATACTGGTCGCCCAGCTTGATCCTGTCCGGATCGACCGACAGCACCGTCGTATTCCACTTCTCGTTGGCTCCGGACAGAGCTCCGACATAAGCGGATTGCTTGAACTCTTTCTTGTAGGAGGCCGTCGCGCTGCTCCAGCCGCCGGTCGTCTTCCACGGCGTGTAGGGATTGCCAAGCACGATATCCTCCGGCTTGTCCGACAAGTAGATCCGATCCCATTCGCCTGTCGAAGTGCTGTCCGTCCCGTCATACTCGTCGACATCGTACGCCCGTATGAGCAGCCTGGCGCTCTCGGCCGGAAGCTTGTCGACGTTCTCGATCTTGAGCTCGATCGGGTACAGCGCGTGACCGTTGGAGATGCGGTTGGTCGCGTAGTCGAGATCGCCGTCCGGCGCGCTGCCGGCGGCGCCTCCTCCCCAGTTGTCCGTATCGGTGAAATAGGTTCCGCCGACCGAAGCTTGCGCTCGGACGCCTTGAGGCGCCGGAAAACCGGACCCGAGCAGCACGGCTGCTGCGGTCAGGGCCGCTATTCGCGGCCTTGTTTTGCTATGAATGAAAATAACGTACTCCCCCTTTTTCTTTCTGACGCCGTTTTTTTATCGGCATCTAGATCGAAAATATGAAGAAATACCTATAATTTCTTAGACTTTTGTCCTAATTCGGTCCTAATTCCGTCCAAATGTCATCTCTCCACCGGAACGAACCGCACCCGGTCTCCGGGGGCGAGCAGCGCGGGGCGCTCGCGGCCGGGATCGAACAACAGGACGTCGGTCCGTCCGATCAGCTGCCAGCCGCCCGGCGACTCCGACGGATAGAGGCCGGTCTGCGCGCCGCCGATGCCGACCGAGCCGGCCGGAACGCGCGGCCGCGGCGCATCGAGCCGGGGCTGCGCCAGCTCCGGCGGCAGTCCGTCGAGATAGGGAAAGCCCGGCAGGAAGCCGAGCATGACGACCCGGTAAAGCGGCTTGGAATGCGCCGCGATGAACGCGCTCGGCGTCATGCCGCTGCGCCGCGCCGCCTGCTCCAGATCGGGCCCGTGCTCGCCGCCGTAGCGCACCGGGATCTCGATTGCGGCCCGCTCCGCCGCCTCGGGGAGCGGAGGCAGCGCGGCCAGCCGATCCTCGATCAGGCGCTGCGCCAGCCGCCACGGGACAGCGCCCTTCCGGCCGCGCTGCAGCCGCACCGGATCGTAGACGGCCAGCACGCTCTCATAGGCTGGCACCGCATCCTCCAGCCACTCCCAGCCTGCCGCCTCCAGCCAGGCCGCGGCATGGGCCAGCAGCCGCTGCAGCGGCTCGCCCTCCGGCGGCGCCGAGCCGTCCTCCGGCGGGAGCAGCAGCAGCGCCCGGTCTCCGGCCGGCTCGCAGCGCAGCGGCGGCTTGCGCAGCCCGGCAGCCGCGCCGCTCATGACCGCTTCGGACGGCCTCTCCCGCTCGCCTCCCGCCGGCTTCCGCTCCCGCTCGTCGCGCCCGCTGCCTATCGCCATCCGCTCCCGCTCGTCCCGCTCGCCTCCCGTCGCCATCGGCTACCCCTCCGCTCGTTCTCCTGCGTTGTCGGCATGCGGCGGCAGCCTCCCGCCGCCTCGCCTGCCGGCCCGTCGATCACATTCCTTCATTATCTTCGCCGCGCCGCGAAGCTGTCAACGAAGCCCGGCGGAGGACGCCTCGCCCCCGCGCGGCGTTCTCCGCCGGCGGCGCGCTCCGGCTCCGGATGGTATACTGCTTTCTATAGAGAAACTTTTTGCGCGAGGCAGTCGTTGATTGCACAGGAGGCTCACATCTACATGCTTACCGCCTGCAAGCTGGGAAAACAATACAAGACGGGCTGGGCGCTGCGCCCGCTTACGCTGGAGCTCGGCCCCGGCCTCCACGGCCTGCTCGGCCCGAACGGAGCCGGCAAGTCGACGCTACTGCGGCTGCTGGCCGGCATGCTGGCGCCGACGACCGGCGACGCGCTGCTGCGCGGCAGCTCGGTCCGCGACTTCCGCCGCAGCGGCAGCCGCATCGGCTACCTGCCGCAGAACATCCGCGTGCTGCCGCAGTTCTCCGCCCGCCAATGGCTGCTCCATGCCGCCTCGCTGCAAGGCGGCGGCTCGCTCGCGGAGCGCCGGCGCAAGGTCGACGAGGTGCTCGAGCAGGTCAATCTGCTCGGCGAGGCCGATCTGCCGGCCCGCCACTATTCGTACGGCATGACCAAAAGGCTCGGCGTCGCCCAGGCGCTGCTGTCGGCCGGCGATCTGCTGATCGTCGACGAGCCGACCGCCGGCCTCGATCCCGAAGAGCGCATCCGCCTGCGGCGGGTGCTCGCCGAGGCCGCGGCGACGCGGGTCGTGCTGCTGTCGACGCATGTGCTCGGCGACATCGGCGCGAGCTGCCGCGAGGTGATCGTGCTCGGCGAAGGACGGCTGCTGTACCACGGCAGCACCCAAGGGCTCGCCGGCTTCGCCGAGGACCGCACCTGGGCGTGGGAGACGTCGGAGAACGAATGGCGGCGCATGCCGCTGGGCGGGCTGCTGAGCGCACGGCGCACGGAGGAGGGCATCCTCTGCCGCGCGCTGAGCGACCGCCCGCCGTCGCCGTTCGCGGAGCGCGTGGAGCCGACGCTGGAGGAAGGCTATCTGAGCCTCATGAACCGCCAGCCCTCCGGAGGTCCGGCATGATTCCGAACGTGCTTCGCCAGGCGGCGATGGAGCTGCGCTCCCTGCTGCTGCTGCGCTGGACGCTGCTGCTGCCGGCCGCGGCCTCCATCTGGATGCTGCTGCACACATGGCGGCTGCGGCCGGAGTCGTCGCAGGACATCAATCTGTACGCGTCCGACACGCATCAGATGCTGCTCATGCTGACGACCGCCATCCCGCTGCTGCTCGGCGTGCTGCTCATGCGGCGCGACCTGCTCCATCCGTCCGCCGAATGGCTATTCCGGCTGCCGCTGCCCGCCGGCGGCTGGATGGCGGCCAAATGGCTCGCCGGCCTGGCCTACATGACGCTGTACACGCTCGCGGTCGGAGCGGCGTACGCCGCCTCGGCGCTGCGGCACGGCCTGCCCGCCGCCTCGATGGGGCGGCAGCTCGCCCTTTACGGACTGCTGTACGAGCATGCCTTCGCCGTCTCGCTGGCGCTTGGACTGTTCCTGGGCGTGCTGCTGCCGCTCCGCTTCTCGCTGCCGGCGGCGTTCTGCGCCTGGGTGTTCGGCTCGCTGTTCCTGCAGGCCTACATCCGGCCGGTCTACGAATGGAGCTGGCTCAAGGCGTTCTACCTGCAGCCGCTGTTCGAGAACAGCCTGCTCGGCAACGAGGTCTGGTCCTGGCCGCTCGCCCGCGGCGAGCTGCTGCGCATCATGGGCTTCGGCGCCGCGTTCTCGCTGTTCCTGCTCGTGGCCGGCGCGGCGCTGCTCGGCCGCAGCAAGCCGCCGCTGAACCGGCGGCGGCCGTGGCTGCTCGCGCTCGTCGCGATGCTGGCCGCTGCAGGAGCATTCGCGCCGTTCGCCTCGCTGGAGGCGGCCCGCGACGTCCATCGCGCGCAGCTCGAGCAGGCGGCGGCCGGCCCGGACGAACGGCTCGATCCCGCCGCCTACCGCTTCCGGCTGGAACGGATGGACCTGCGGCTCGAGCTGGCCGGCGACGGCAGTCTCGTCGCCGAGGCGACGCTCGAGCTGCCGACCGAAAAGGGCCGGCTGCTGCCGGCCGAGCGGGGGCGGACGCTGCGCTACAAGGAGCCCGGCATCGTGTCGCTGCTGCTCTATCCGTCGCTGCAGGTGCGGTCGGTCCAGCTGAACGGCGTGCCGATCGCCTGGGAGCGCAAAGGCGACAGCATCCGCTTTCCCGAGCTCATGCTCGATCGCGGCCGGCCTGTCCAGACGGTGGAGATCCGCTACGGCGGCCGGCTCGACGAATGGCTGAGCGGGCCGGGCGGCAGCGAGAGCTATCTCGCCTTCCTCCGCTCCGATGCGCTCTACCTGCCCGCCTCGCTCGGCTGGTACCCGCTGCCCGGCGGCGACACGCTGCTGGCGCTCGACGAAGACGGCAGGCTGCTCGACCGCCCGTCGTCCGCGCTGACGCCCGGCGCCGCCTACGAGGTGGAAGCGTCCGGCTTCCGCGCTCCGCTGTTCGGCACGCTGCCGGAGGAGCCGTCGGCGGACGGAGCCGTCCGCTTCCGCGGCGTCTCCGGCGCGGGACTCACGCTCGTCGGAGGCCGCTTCGAGACGGTCCGGCGGGAGGGCGAGGCGATTCGGATCGTGACGACGCCGGGCAACCGGGACGAGGCGGAAGCGTTCCTCGAGCGCTTCGAGCGGCGACGCGAAGGATTGGAGGAGCTGGCCGGAGCTCCGCTCGGCGCGGTCCGGCAGCTGTTCTTTTTCCCGATGCATCTGATCGGCGCGCCGGTCGAGGCTCCGAGCGTGAACCGCTCCTGGCATGCGGAGAACGACACGCTGTTCATCCCGCAGACGGAGCATCGCAATCTCGACGGCTACGCCGAGGACGCGCTGAGCGACCTGCTGCTTTTCGGCGACGTCGGTCGGGGAGAAGCGATGGCCCGGGAGAACGCGCTGGAGGATCCTTCCGGCAGCGAATCCGTTGCCTTGGCGATCCGCTCCGCTTATGCTTATCTGTACAACAAGCAGCGCGGCCCGGACGAGCCGTACCGCATCGAGGCGGAGGAGCTGCCGGCATGGAGGTCGATGCGCGCCTTGATCCAGGCCGCCTACGACCGAGGCCATGCCGCGCTGGCCCGCGAGGTGCTGGAGCAGTTCCGCAGCCGCGGGCTCGCGCTGCCGGAGCCGCCTCGCAGCGGAGCCGGCGAGCGCATGGCCGCAGCCGCGCCGCCGTACGTGACGGTGGACGAATTTATGAAGGAATGGCGCGCGCGCATGCCGGACGACCGCTGGCCGCCGATGACGGACGATGAAGGAGGATGACCGCGTGACGGTGACGGATGAAGAATTGGTCCAAGGAATGATGGACGGAGACCAGGCGAGCTTCGAGGCGCTGGTCCACCGCTACCATGCTCCGCTCTCGGGCTTCCTGCAGCGCCAGCTGAAGGATCCGGGGCGGGCGGAGGATATCGTGCAGGAGACGTTCCTCAAGCTGATCCGCCAGCTCAAGGACCGGCGCAGCCCCGACAACGTGCAGGCGTGGCTGTACCGGGTGGCGATGAACCAGTGCCGCGACTATTGGAAAAGCTCCGGCTACCAGACCGACCGCAACCGCTTCGGCGAGCCGCCGGAGCGCAAGGACGAGCGGCCCTCCGTCGTGGAGATGGCCGAGCGCTCGGAGACGCGCCGCGAGATCCGGCAGACGCTCGAGGAGCTGCCGCAGGTGCAGCGCGAGGTCGTGCTGCTCCGCTTTTATCAGGATCTCAAGCTGCAGGACATCGCCGACGCGCTCCAGCTCCCGCTGGGCTCGGTGAAGACGCATCTGTACAAGGCTCTGCGCCGGCTCAAGACGAAGCTCGGCAAGGAGCAGAAAGCCCCGATGCGGGCGGAAGGAGGGGAACCGGATGGAATTGCCGAACGATAAGGAACTGAAGCAGCTGGAAGAGGAGCTTCGCGGTCCCCTGTCCTCGCTGCACGCGCGGCCGGTGACGGCCTCGGATACGGCGCGCCTGCTGGCGTCGCTGCAGCCCGCCTTCGACGGGCTGCGTCCGGAGCTCTCCGGCCGAGGCGTGCCGGACTGGATGGGCGGCAGCGTGCCGGACGCCCGCCGGCCGACGCTGCTCAAGCTGCTGCGCACGCAGCTCGGCGCGTATTCGCGGGCGTACTGGCTTGCAAGCCTGGGGGTATTCCTCATGCTGATGTACATCCTGCCGTACGGCTCCGGCGAGGAAGGCTCGTCGATGCTGAGCGAGGTGAGCGCCAAGCTGTCGCTGTTCCTGCCGATGATGTTCCTCTCCGGCCTGCTGTACAGCTTCCGCAGCTGGAACCGCGAGATGCGCACGATCGAGAGCATCACGCCGTATCCGCCCGCGCTGCTGCTGATGGCCCGCGTCATGATCGTCGGCGGCCTGAACGTGCTGTTCGGCGTGGCGGCCTCGCTCTATCTGGCGACGCGCATGGAGCAGTTCCCGGTGCTGCCGTTCATCCTTCAGTGGATGTCGCTCATCCTGCTCATCGCCGGCGGCGCCGCCTACGTCATGCTGCGGGCCGGGGTCAAGAGCTCGTTCGTGATCGGCTCGCTGTTCTGGATGGCGTGGAACGTCATGGAATACGTGCTGCGCATGCCCGAAAGCGGCAGCTCCGCGCCGGAAACGATCCGCACCGCCATCTACTGGCTCTGCCTTGGAGCCGGCGCGCTCATGATTTCGATGGCGTACCGCCGCAGCCTCGTCATCAAGCGGGTCGTCTAAAGGAGGCCCGCCGATGATCGAGCTGAGCGGCGTGCGCTGGGAGCGCCGGGCCGGCGTATTCACGCTGGACGTCCCCCGGCTGCTGCTGCGCGAAGGCATCACCGTCATGGCCGGCGCCAACGGCTCCGGCAAGTCCTCCTTGCTGCAGCTGCTGGCGACCGCCGAGTTTCCCGACCAGGGCGGCATCCGCTACGGCCTCATGAGCGGCGACCGCGATCTGGCGGCGATCCGCTCGTCGATCGGCTATGTGCCGACCGGGCTGGAGCTGTACGAGGACATGCGGATGGAGCGGCTGCTGCGCTATTTGTCCGAGCTCAAAGGCGAGGCCGGCCGCGCGGAGACCGACCGGGTCATCGGGCTGTTCCAGCTGGAGCCTTACCGGCGGCGCGCGATCAAGACGCTGCCGCAGGGCATCCGCCAGCGGATCGCGCTCGCGCAGTCCGTCATCGGCTCGCCGGACTACCTGTTCCTGGACGAGCCGCTCAACGCGCTCGACTCGGTCGAGCGGCTGCGGCTGATCCGCTTCCTCGCCTCGTACGCCCGCGGCCGCGCCGTCGTCGTCTCCACGCATGAGCTCAACGAGTGGGAAGCCTGGGCGTCCCGCATCCTGTGGCTGGCGGACGGCAAGCCGCAGTTCCACGGCACGCCGCAGGAGTGGACGTCCGCCCTGCCCGGCTCGGTGTGGGGAGGATCGGTCTCGCCGGAGCGCTACCGCGAGCTGCCGCCTGGCGACCTGCTGCAGGTTCGGCCGGAGCTGGACCTCTGGAGCGTGCGCCTGCTCGCAGCGGACTGTCCCGGGCCGGAGTTCGCCGTCCAGGAGCCGACGCTCGAGGACGCGTACTTCCTGCGCTCGCGGGCGCGGCTTCGAGAGGAGCAGACCCGCATCAACACAACTCTACAGAACGATCATAACGACATGTAAGATCAGTTAATGGTAGAAAAAGGGCTGCTCTTGGTGAATTATGTTAAATATTCACTAAGAGCATCCCTTTATGCTACTTACGAAGTATTAAATTGCGATTGTTCGACTTAAAATATTCGTTTCGAATTTTCAAAGAACTATTTCGGCATAAATAATTTTTCTCCAAATCTAGTTCTTAGCTCGTTTTGAATACTTAATGCTTCCTCCTCACTTGATCCCGTAACAACAAAATAATTGCTACTCTCATCCTCATCATTAATCCAAACATTTATTTTATGAAATTTTTTGTCAAACCAAATGACATTCGAAGACACTATGCTAAACGGTTTTTTTGGACTTAAATACATTAATGAAGCCATTCGTACTCCATCTTTTTCTTTAGTTATTATTAATTCGGTTTGATTAGTCTTTGATTCATTATAAGAGTCAATAAGAATATTCCCTTTAAATGTTGACTTACCAAATAGAGAATATTTCAAATCTCCTTTGATGTGAATTTTTGTTTTACTAAAAAAAGATGAGTTTTCCGAATCCATAACTATTGCATCTCGTTTAACATCTATATTTTCCGAGAATTTAAAGAAAACAAAAAAAAGAACAATTACAACGGTAACGAAAAGGGATTTCTTATATTTCAAATTAATCATCCTTTTTTAAAAAAAATTTCGTTTAAATGAGATAATATAAAATTTTAAAAATATTCTTTTTATAAATAGTAAAATTGGATCTCGCTTGAAAGCATTGTAATGGGTATTCGACAAGAAAAGCCTTGATTAATTGGATAACGTACGTTATCACTATTCCAAGTATCAAAACTCCTTTACGAATGCAATTTTTAATTTAATCGTTTAAACAGAGTCCGAGAGTTCAATCCCAATGCTGTTAAGCGGTTTTGAGATAAATGAAGCATGGTGTCGTAAACAATGTCGTGCTTCACAAGTCTTATTAAATTCGTATAAAGGTTTCAAAATTTCATTGCCAGAGTCAACTTCTCTTCTCAAGAACTTTTTATTAATTATTCGGTAAAGCAGAAGAAACTCTGATTTAATTTATCCGCAACTTTTCCAGAAAAAATTCAATAGATAAAAACCCACTTAAAGGAAGTAGATTTGAGAGAATGTTCCTTATTCTAAGTGTAGCATAATTAACAACTGATTTTAAGCTTCACTTTTCTACAACGAAAAATTAGTCTTTATAATGCGTTAAAAGGCCCTCTCTTTAGAGGACCTTTAAGAACTAAGTAATCGAACCTGGGACACTTGGATTAGTTCCGTGAATTGTAGTGGCTAGCTTATTTTGAATGGTTCTCATTTCAAGGGAAAATAAATAAGCATTTTTTGGTGCATAAGGGCTTAAATAAGCAGCTATAGCAGCGGAACCATTTCTATGATTATCAGGCCTTAAATCATATGTTCTTGAACCCATACCGATTTGAGCACTTTCCACAGCACCGGTCGATTTCTTATAATTGAATGAGAGCGTATTCCATGATAGTGTCCCTGCCATTGAAGATGAAACAAAGCTCATTATTTGCTGGTTATCTGATTGTCCAACTTTTTTCACATACATAAAATCGACATTCTCATACCAAAGATAAGAGTAGTTTACCGAAATATTTTCAATAACTGTAGTTTTCGAAAAATTAGAATCAGTAACGAAATCTTTCACATAATCATAAACGGTTAATCCGATATTTATCGGTAGACTAATTGTTTTAGCAGCATCTTTAGCTACTGTTGCAGCTAAATTCGTCGCTCCAGCTTGAAAGGAATTATCTGACTGAATTATTTTTCCATTGGCTCCTTTTAGACTAGAGTTTTGACTGTTAGCTTCTGCTGTAAGATGCTGTACTTCATAAGTTATCCCATCTTTAACCCAATTTTCGCGATAACTAGTCCAAGCAATATTCGATTGAGATGGTATGACCACATACGGACTTATTCTGTCATAATTAGACAAATTATTAATTTTCATTTTCACTTCTTGATTGCTTAAGAATTCCACACCTAATTTCTGCATCTCATTTCCAAGACGGTTCCATTCCATTAAAAACCCTGGTTTCTCTTCAGCTAAAACTATCGCTCTCTCTGCCATTAAATCACTAATCATTTTGTTTCTAGCAGGTATTTCTTGCGAATATAAATTAACAGAATTCACTTGCTCCCTTGGTTCTAATGAAACTATGTCTTCGCTTGTCGCCGCATTACTAATACCACTAAAACTTGTAGTGATAGAAACTAGACTAGCTACTATTAAGAGCTTACCCTTCACCTTCATGGTATATCTCCTTTTATTTGGGATATTATTAATATTAACATTTTAAACCAAAAAAAACAGGGACAAAAGAACCAATCCAATAATAGGTAATAATAGCTGTTGATATATCCTTAAAATAAATTAACAAGACTTTGGTACCAAAGAATACTGGAATATGCATAATCGGCAGCTTGATTCTTCGAAAGCTCTTGGCTTGAGGTGCCTTGCATCAGTCTAGAAAGACTTAGTTACCTTTAGTGACTGTCGATTTAATGTGGACAGGTCCATTTCACATTAAAAAGTTGACTTCAGGAAAACGAAAAAAAGGCTGTCCCGTACGATCCGGCTTCATGACCGGCATCGAGGGGAACAGCCTTTTTGCTTTTGCTACTTGGAGCCGGCTTGGTCAATCAAGCCGGCGGCGATGAGCAGCCGCTGCACGAGCGCAGCCGTCTCGGCGCGGGTGATCGGCCGCTTCGGCTCCAGCCCCTTGCCCGAGCCTTGGACCAGTCCATGGCGCAAAGCGGCCGCGAACGCATCCTGCGCCCATAGGCTGACCTGGCCGCCATCCCGGTGCGCAGCCAGGGAATCGGCGCCTGCACCGCTGGCGTCCATGCCTGCGATCGCCATCGCTCGGGCCAGCATCGTCAGAGCCTCCTCGCGGGTCACGCTGCGGCTCGGGTTGAACGAGCCGTGCCCGTCGCCCTGGACGAGGCCGTACGCCTGCGCCGCCGCGATCGAGCCCGCATGCCAGACCGCTGCGTCGACATCGGCGAACGGCGAAGCGGCGGAGCTCGGAGCGAGGCCAAGCGCACGCACGAGGATCGAGGCGATCTCGGCGCGGGTGACGGCCGCATCCGGACGGTAATGCTCGGCGTCAACGCCGCTGACGACCATCCGCGAGGCCAGGTCGTTCACGGCCGGCTCCGCCCAATGCCCTGCGACATCGGCGAAGGCGGCGGGATGGTAGACGAGCGCGTAGGCGCTGTTCGTCAAGCTGTTGACAATCGCGTATTGCGCCCCGTCCCGCATCTCGATGAAGGTCGGCACATGCCGGACCGTACCGTCCTTGCCGATGACGACAGCGGTCGTGATCTTGGCCGGATCCGCGCCTTGCGGCAGCGGCAGCTCGCGCTTCACATAAGAGCTGAAGCGGTCGATCGCGACGCTTTTGCCGTCAAAGGCAGCCGCCGCCTCGAACGTCACCGGCGCCGCGGCGACGTGGAAGCCTTGACGAAGGCCGGCTTGCCGCGCCAGCTCGGCTGTCGCCGCATCGCTTTGGACGACGTCGATCCGCAGCAGGATCTCCGACAGGCGGTCCGCAGCGCCAAGCCGCGCCGCCAGGCTCGCGATGTCGATCTGTCCCGCCGGCAGCGCGTAGGTGCCGCTCGGCGCCTGCACCTGCAGCTGCGCCTTGCGGGCGGCCATCGCCTGGACGACATCGCCGGTCAGGCGGACGGATACGCCGTCGACCGGCTCGTTCGCGGCGGGGATCGCCATTACGGCCCCGTCAGCCGCAGCCGCCAGCTGCTCCAGCAGCTGCGCGCGGTTGACGGACGCGACGAGAATCGTCTGGCCGTTCGTCTGCTCCGTCGCCGCCTGCACGAGCTGCCCCTTCGGCTGGCCGTTCACCGTCATGCTCAGGCCGGGAGAGGCCGTCGGCGTCGCTGTCGGTGTCGGCGTCGCTGTCGGTGTCGGCGTCGGCGTTTCGACCGGAGTCGGGGTCGGAGTCGATGATTCCACCGGCGTTGGCGTCGGCGTCGGCTCCTCCGTCGGCTGTTCCGGCTGCGGCGTTTCCGTTGCTTGCGCTCTCTGCACGCTCACCGTATAGATGAGCATGCTGCCGTCCTGCGCGCTCACCCGGATCTCGATGACGTTGTCGCCTGCCGCCAGAGGCAGCGCGGGCGAGGCTCCCCCTCCGCTCAAGGCATGAGGTCCGCCCGTCAGCTTGCCCGTTCCATCATACACGCTGACGGCTACGGTGCCGTACACCGCATCCGCCACGCTCGGCGTGACCGTCAAGCTGGAGATCTCGCTGGCCACGCTGGCCGAGTACCGGGTCGTGCCGCTCGAGAAGGCCGGGCTCAAGTCTCCTGCCGACAGCGACAGGCTTTGCAGATCGGCATTGCTCGACTTCGGCGTCTCGATGACATACGAGAACGTCACGACGTCGCTGTCGAGCAGATTCGGCCCTGCCGCGAACGCCTTCACCGTCACGGTCTCGCCGGGAGCGCCGCTGACGGCGACTGCCGTGCCGGCGGCGCTGGCCGTCGTCGGCTCCGTGCCGTCGGTCGTATAGTAGATGGACGCGCCCGGCGTCGTCGTCGAAAGAGCGATGCCGCTGCCGTCCGCCACGACGGAGCCGCTGGCCGGATCGGCTGTCGGCGCGGCCGCCTTCCGGCTCACCGTGACGTTGATCGTGCGGGCAGCCGAGCCTCCCGCTCCGTCGCTGACCGTGACCGTGAACGGGTCCGTGCCGAAATAGCCTGCAGCCGGCTCGTATTCGATCGCATCGGCCGGCGTCAGCCCGGAGCCTCCGCTGGCAGCGACGCCTTGGCCGAGGCTGACGGCTCCATGAGTCGGCGCTGTCGTCAGCGTCCAGCTCAGCGTCTGCCCGCTGTCGCTGTCCGTGACCTTCAGCAAGGATCTGACATCCGTCGGCGAAGAGTCCTGCGCGACCGCAAGCGCCGTCTGGCTGCCCTCGAATACCGGAACGGTGTTCTGGCCGAGCGTCTTCACGAACTGCCCCTGCGCGTCGAACATCAGGATCGACCTATGGTTGTCGCTGACATAGATGGTGCCGTTTCGGTCTGTCGCCACATGGTAAGGGGAGGTCAGACTCGGGGCTGTCAACGTCATGTGATAACTGCCGTCGCTGTTATACACCTGCACCCGCTTGTTGCCGCCGTCGGCGATATAAAGGCGATCGTCGCGGTCGACATGCGCGCCCCAAGGCTGATTGAAATGCATGTTGTCCGTGCCCGGTTTGTCCTTCTCACCGATCGTCTTCTGATACGTGTACTTGTCCTGACTTTTATTGTATGTGTATACCACTATCGTGTTTCTCAATACTTGGGAGATGTATAACGTTCCCTTGGAATCCGCCGCGATTCCTAGCGGCCTGTAGTCTACATCGGGATAGCCGAAGAGCTGCTTATAGCCGCTTCCGTCCGTATTAAAGCGGTAGATCATGTTGTTGTGGTCCGTCACGAAGACATGTCCTAGGCCGTCCAGCGCGACAGACTCCGACACTGCGCTGGCTGGAAGAGCAAGGCTGCGGAGATAGCTTCCTTGGCTGCTGTACACCTGGATGCGCTTGTTGGAAGTATCCGTTACATAGATTTCTCCCGTCGCAGCATCGACTGCTACCGTCGTCGGCGTATCCAGATGGGCGTTGTCCGCCCCTCTGATCCCCGTTTCGCCCAGCGTCATCGACAAGCTCTCGTTTTCGTTGAAGACCTGAATTCGATGATTGCCTATATCCGCGACATAGATGCGTCCGCTGCTGTCCGTCGCGATGCCGCGAGGACTTTTCAGGTCCCAGCCCGTGCGGACGGCACCGAATGCCGTCGGCACGGCGGTGAAGAGCATCGCGATGACGAGGAGAAGCGATCCCCATTTTTTCATTCGTATTCCCACCTTGTCCTTGAGTGATTGCGTTCCGCCTCGTCCAGTGTAGCAGGGCGATTCTCAACACTTTCACAACAATCTCGCCAAAAAACGACAAAAACGGCTGTCGAATGATGCTTCGACAGCCGTTTCCTGCTGCAGCCGGCCTTTGCTCGTCCCGGCCGGCCAGCCTTACTCCCGTCCCATCCGTTCCTTGAGCGCCAGCGCCTGGCGCGCGCCGCTCCAATGTCCCATCTGCTCCTGCGACTCGGCCAGCAGGTCGTAATACGGGCCATGCTCCGGCTCCAGCTCGATCAGCTTGCCGAGCAGCGCCAGCCGCTGCGCGGAGCCGGCTTGGACCAGGCCGGCTCTCAGCGCCGCCGTGAACGAGGAGCGCAGCTCGATCCGGTACGCGTCCGCCCACGGGTAATGCTCCGTCTCCAGGTAGTCGCCCCGGTAGAGCCCCGCCGCGTCCTGTCCGGCCTCCCCTTCCAAGCCGGTCTTCGACCGCTCCAGCAGCTCCTCCAGATCGCTGCGGATGCCGCCCGCGTCCAGCCAATACCGCTCGTCTCCATAATGGACGATCTCCCCGCAGCCCTCCGCCTTCAGCAGGCTCCGCAAATAATAGAGCGACGTATGCAGCAGCTTCTGCGCCCGCTCCGCGGAATCGTCCGGCCACAGATGCTCCAGGATGGCATATTTGTAGACCGGTCGGCCGCGATGATGCCAGAGGTAGGCGAACAGCTCCTTGGTCTTGCGGGTGCGCCAGGTGAGCAGGCGGCCGCCTCCGCCGTACAGCTCCATGCTGCCCAGCACCTTCAGCGACAGCGTCGGCGAATCCGGCGGCGGGACGAGGTCGAGCGGACTGGCTTGCCCGGTCCCGGTCCTCCCTGTCGTCGCGCCGCTCGGCTCCTGACCGGCGCCGCTGCGATCGCGCAGCCGGTCCCGCAGGCTCTCGTAGCGCGACAGCGCCTGAAGCAGCTTGTCTTTGGCGACGGGCTTGAGCAGATAGCCGATCGCCTCCGTGCCGAACGCATCCACCGCATAATGGTGGTAGGCCGTCACATAGATCACCTCGGCGTCCGGGCAGACGGCGCGCAGCGCCGCGGCGGCTTCAAGCCCGTTCATGCCGGGCATCTCGATATCCAGGAAGAGAAGCTCGGGCTGCAGCGCGCCGCACTGCGAGATCGCGTCCGCCACGCGCTGGAACTTGCCGACGACATCCACTCCGCCCGCCTCGTTCAGCTTGATTTCCAGGACATCGAGCGCTATTTCTTCATCGTCGATCAAAATCGCCCTCATGCGCGCTCCTCCTTCGTCACGATCATCGTCATTCGAGTCCCCGCCCCCGGGCGGCTGGCGATGTCCAGCTTGCGCCCATACCTCATCTGCAGCCGGCGGTTGACATTGCCGATGCCGATGCCGCCGGCCTGCCCGGCCTCCAGCCTGGCCAGCATCGCCTCGTCCATGCCGACTCCGTCATCCTCGACCCGGATCTCGACCCCAACCGGGATGCTGCGGATCGAGACCGTCACCGTGCCGCCCTCGGGCTTGGGCCCGATGCCGTGGCGGACGGCATTCTCCACGATCGGCTGCAAGGTCAGCGGCGGCAGGAGCGCGCGCGCTCCTTCGTCGACGACGCATTCCACCTGCAGCCGCGGGCCGAAGCGCAGCTGCTCGATCGCCAGATAAGCCCGCGCCAGCTCCAGCTCCCGCTCCAGCGGGACCGCTTCGGCCAGGACAAACGTAAACTTGGCGCGCAAATAGGTCGTCAGATGCTCGATCGTCTCGCGCAGCTTGTCCACGTCCTTGTAGCTCAGCCCGATCAGGGCATTCAACGTGTTGTACAGGAAATGAGGGGTGATCTGGGCCTGCAGGAAGTCCATCTCCCGGCGCACCGCCTGCTCCGAGGAGCTTTTCATCGCCAGCAGCGACTGGACGCGGGCCTTCAGCTCCGCCAGCTCGAACGGCTTGTGCAGAATGTCGTTGGCGCCGGCGGCAAAGGCGGCCACAATGTCTGCGGTCTGGCCGGACGCGGTGAGCATGAGCACAGGAAGCTCGGACAGCCCGTGCAGCGACCGGATCTCCCGGCAGACGTCCAGTCCGGACACGCCGGGCATCATCAGGTCGAGCAGCACGAGATCCGGCTGCCGGCGCCGCAGCGCCTCAAGCGCTTCCGCTCCGCTGCTGACCGCCGTGAAGCGATGTCCGAGCGAGGCGACCGCGTCCAGCGCCACTTTCAGATTGGACGGCTCGTCGTCGACGATCAGAATGTGCAGGGCTGCTGTGGAGCCGCCGCCCTCGCCCAAGCGCATCGGATGCAGCGCCGAAGCGCCGTGCCGCGCTTCGCTCCCTTCCGCCCGCATAGCGGAGGAGGGCGCTGCGGCAGCCGCGGCGGGCCGCTCCCCGGCATCGGCCACCGGCAGCGTGAACGTGAACCTGGATCCTCGTCCGACCTCGGACTCCAGCGACATGGCGCCGCCCTGCAGCTCCACCAGCTGCCGGGCGATGCTCAACCCCAGTCCGATGCCCTCGCGCGAGCCCGCCCCCGATTCGCGGCCATGGACGAACGGCTGGAACAGCTCCTCCCGCAGCTCCGGGGGAATTCCACGGCCCGTGTCGCTGACCGTCACCGCCAGCATGTCTCCCTGCCGTGCGGCCGAGAGCGACACCGTGCCGCGCTCCGTGTATTTCAGCCCGTTTTCGAGCAGATTGTGCAAAATCTGGCGCAGCCGATTCTCGTCCGCCAGGACGAGAGGCAGCTCCGCCGGCAGCTCGTTGCGCAGCCGAATGCCCGGATTGACCGATGCGATCGCCAGCGTCTCCCAGACGAATTCGGCGGAGACCCGCATGTCGACCGGCCTCAGCTGCACCCGCAGCTCCCCGTAGCGGATCCGATTCAGATCGAGGATGTCGCCCACCAGGCCGGCGAGCCTCCTCCCGAGCCGATTCAGCAGCAGGATGTTGTCGCGATGCTCCGCTTGGAGCGGAGTCTCGGCCTGGTCCAGCAGCGACTGGGACAGGTTCACGATGCCGTGCAGAGGCGTCCTCAGCTCATGCGACGTCTTGGCAAGGAACTCATCCTTTTGCCGATCCTGGATCAGCAGCCTCCGAGAGAGCCGCTCGCTCTGCACAAAGGCGGAGCGCAGCCGGTCCGACATCAGGAACGATTGGGACAGCACGACGAGCAGCAGCGTGACGACCATGTAGTAGGGACTGTCCAGCGCCAGCTGATAGCGCGTCTGCGCGAACACCCAGCTGATGATGAGGAAAAAGGTCCCGAGCAGGATGGAATAGACCCTTGCGCCGAGATGGCGCTTGCGAAAGATCGACGTGAAGATGAAGACGAACGAGAGCGTCTGCATGAGGATGCCGGGCCACAGGAGCGGAACGAGCCCCTCGTTGGGAATGAAGATGAGCACGGCCAGAAAGCCGTAGCTCGCTCCCAGGAACGCCTTGAGCCCCCTGCCGGGCTTGTCGTCCAAATACAGCCGGACGTAATGGATGAAGAACAGGATCGACAGCGACGGCACGATGAAGAGCAGCTTCTGCAGCGCCGGGAACGAGATCGACGGAAGCAGCGACGCGAGCACGATCTCGTTGTCGATGCTGAAGAACAGGCCGAGCGAGAGGCAGAACAGGCTGAAGTAGAGCAGGTAAGGCTCGCGCCTCCATTGCCTGAACATGCCGGCGAAATAAAGGCCGAAGACGAGCAGGGCCGTGACGAGAATCATGTCGCCCATGCGCGAGACGTCTCGCCTGGCCGCCACCTCCTCCGCCCGCCCGAACTCCGGCGGCTGCACGAGTCCGCCCGGCAAATACCGGTAGCTGGCCACCTGGATGACGATGTCGATCGTGCGGCTCTCCGCCTTGACCGTCCCCAGGACGGGCAGATTGCTCGGCACGAAGCGGCTCGGGTCCGCAGCGGGCGTTCCGCTGCCTCCAAGCTCGTCCCCCGCCGCGTAAATGCGGCTGGACAGGCGGATCTTTTTTGCTCTCACGCTGTAATATCCCGGCTCGCTCACCTCGATTCGGAGCCGGTACGTTCCCGCGCCGAAGCCGTCCGCCGAGTTCCAGTTGCCGGGCACGTTCAGCAGGCTTCGTTCGCTTTGCAGCTCCTTTTCGCTCTGAGCGAAATCGGCCGGCGTTAGAAGCCTGTCTTCATAAAATTCCCATTCTCCCTGCAGCGGGATGACGCCTTGCTCCGTAAAATCCCAATCGCGGGCGTCGAGGACGCCTGCTCGCGCTTGCGGATAGTTTTCGACGGGATGGAGCCAGTAGTAGACGACGATGGTAGCGGCGGCCGCGAAAATCAGGACCAAGCCGACGAGCAGGAGCAGTTGGTTCTTCATGTCGATTCCTTCCTGATGGCTGATCGGACGGCGTGAATCGTTCCCTCACGAGGAGGATAGCCGCTAGTTCATTATCGGAATAATCGATGGAAATGCTGAACAGCCCGGCTCCGGCGGATGCCGGAAGCGGGCTGTTGCTGTTGCTGTTGCGGGAAGGGAGGATCGGGCGGATGCAGGCGGGCTCAGCCCTCCGCGTGCCGGCTGATCAGATCGACGAGCAGATCGTTCAGCGGCATGATCTGCGGCTCGACGCCCTCCGGCTGCTTATGGCCGTTGCCGATGCCGCTGTCGTCGGTCAGGAACACGTAGCTGCCGCCGGTCGAGACGGCGAGCGTGCGCAGAAGCAGCTCCGTCTCCAGGTCGGTGCCGCTCGCGGCGACCGGCACGATGCGGATGCCCTGCTTCGCCGCCTCGGCGGCCGCATGCTGGATGCTTTCGCGCTCCCGAAGTCCTTGGTGGGGCGGAGCGTCGAGCACGAGCAGCATCAGCCTCGCCCTCGCGCTGCGGCTCCAGTCATGCTCCAGCACGGCATCGGTCAGCGCCTCGGCGACCGCCTCCGGGTAGTCCTGTCCGCCGTCGGCCTCCTGCCGGGCGATATGCGCCTGCGCCTTGACGGCGTCCTCGAGGAACGGGAACGACCGCACGACATACTCGTCGTTGTGGTCGCGGTAGAAGTTCGGGCTGATCCGGACGGTCAGGTTCTGCCCGATGTTTTTCTTGACGCGGGAGACGACGTTCGTCAGCTCGGTCGATAGATAGCTCAGCTCGTCGGCCATCGACCCGGTCGTATCGATCATGAGCAGCAGGTCGAGCACGGCGTCCGGCTGCGCCGCTTCCCGGTCGGTCTCAAGCTTCATGACCCGCCCCGCCCAATCCTTCGCTTCCGCTTCTCGTACGAGAAGTCCGTTCCCCCCGTCGATTTGGACCGAGCAGTCCTGAGGCGCGGCGGCCTGATCTTTTGAGCCTCCCTGCTGCTCGCTCGAAGCAGCCGGCTCGTTTTGCAGCTCCACGTCCTGCCGGCTTCGCGACTCGAGCAGTCCCGCGAACAGCGTCGCCTGTCCCTTGCCGTCGGTGCGAGCCGTCCATTCCCGCTTGCCGCCGCATTGCAGGATGACCTCGACGTCCCGTGCCGGCTTGCCTTTGGCCGTCGCCTGCACCGTCAGGCGGCGATAGGGGGCGAAGCCCCAGGCAGCCGGATAAGGACTGTCCTGAATCAGCTCCGTCCAGCGGCTCCACGCGCCGAGATCGTCCCATTCTCCTGCCGTCAGCATGCCGGCTTGCGGTTCGGGCATTTGCCGCGGCTCTGCCTTTGGAGGCATGGCGTCCGAATGCTGGAGCTCAGCGCTTTCTGCGGCGGATGCTGCGGCGGATGCGTCAGCCGCAGAGGGCTCCTCGCTCCCTTGCGCCGCGGCAGCGCCGGACGAAGCCTCTTCCGCCGCGCTCTTCTGCGGCGCGCCGGCGACGGACTCCCGGCTGGCCGCGTCTACGGCGGCGGCTCCGCCTGCAGAAGCTTCCCCGCTCCCCGGGACCGCCCCTTCATCCGCCGCGCCGCAGCCGGTCAGCAGCGCCGCGATCAGCAGGCTGGCCGTGGCCAGCTTCAGCCGCGGACCGATCTTGGTCCATCGGAGTCCTCGGCCGCTCTCTGGCGCAGGCTGCCGGTTCGTTTCCGTGCCCGACGGCTCGTCGTTTCTCTTTTTCATGCTCATCGCCCCCGGTTGCTTTCCTGTGGGATCAAGACCCAATTCTGGATCTTGCTGTGATGGACGGACGCCCGCTCCGAAAGGTTGCATCGCGGCAGTGCCGCAGGTACAATCAGGAGCAGACGGGAGAGAAATCGACATGGAAACGTATCCGCTGCTGCTGTTGACGCTGACTCATGGCGGCTGGACGAAAGAGCTGGAGATGGAATCGGCCGAGCTGGCGCTCGTCACGGACGCCGGCTCGAGGCTGTGGTATATCGACGTGAACGGAGTGGCCGACAGCGAGCTGCTGGACTATTTCTATACGGCATCGGACATCGGCGTCGAGGTGTCCGCGCTGACGAAGGACGGCCGCAGGCTGGAAGGAACGGCTTACTTCCATGCGAACAAGCTCCATCGGGCCGCCGCGCTGCGCGGCGACGGCGAGCTGATCGGCGTTTAGGCCGGAGGCCGGCGCGGCTCCGGGCCGACCGCGATTCCAAGCAAGAGGCAGCCGGCACGTCGCTCGCGGCGCGCCGGCTGCCTCTTGCATGTTGAAAAAGCAGGGGCGGTTCCGAAGGTCAATGAAAACGACCTTTGGAACCGCCCCTTTTCAAAAATGCGGCCGCTCCCGGGCAGGCAAGGCCTGACATGCATCAGCTCTCCTTGTCTCCCCCGTCGAGCACGCGCAGGTTGTTCCGTCTCCGGCTCGGAGAGCGGACCTCCGCCTCGAGCTCCCGCACTTTGTCCTCCAGCTCGCGGATGCGCCGGGTCAGACGGTAGACCGGCTGGGCCATGAGCGCGACGGCGATCAGCAGCCACACGACCGGCAGCATTCCTTCGCTCATGACCGGTCTTCGCCGACTTCAGCCAGCGCCTCCAGCAGCAGCTCCAGCTCCAGCTCCTGAACCCGCTCCAGCAGCGGCGTATCCGCTCCGGCATGGCCGGTCAGCGCGGAGGCGGCCGCCAGGTCCGTCAGCAGCGCCGGGTCCACGCCCGGCTCGCGGCGCAGCCGGCGGGCGAGAGCCGGCTCCGCATCCGGCGTGCCGTCGAGCAGCTGCTCGGTCCGGCGGCGCCAGGTCTCGGCGCGGGGATGCGGGCCGGCGAGCCGGAACCAATACTTCGCGTTGGAAAAGTCCCCTTCCATCCGGTGCATCATCCCGTGCAGATAGCTGCCGTCGGGACCGTCCAGCTCCTGCGACAGCTCATGCGAGCGGTTCAAGCTGCCGTTGCGCAAATGCAGGCCCGATACGAGCGCCAGCAGCCGCAGCCTCGACTCCTCCTCCCCGATCCGGCGCTCACGCAGCTCCAGCAGCCGCGCCGCCTCCCGGTCGAGACGCCGCTCGCGCTCCTCGACGATCGGATTCCCGTCCGGAGCCAGCGGCAGCCTGCGCTCCTGCAGCGCGGCAGCCAGCTCTGCGGCCAGCCTGACCTGAATTTCCTGAAGTTCCCTTTCCATCCGGACTCCACTCCCTCCTGATTATCCGTCGCCCAGCGGCTCCAGTCCGCCGGCGGCAAGCGCACAGCGGAACCGATGCAGCGAGCCTTCTTCATCCTCGACCGCTACCATGACGCCGCCGTCCGCAGCGACGATGTGATGGATCTCGCCGCCGGGCACGAGCTCCGCCGCCTGTGCCGTAAGCTGCGGCAGCAGGGCGTTCTCGAGCGCGATCCGCTCGCGATGCCAGCGAGGCGGATCGGCGCGCGGCGGGTAACCGCCGGACGGCGCGCCGAGCGCGGCGGCCAAAGCCGCCGGCTCATCCGGCAGGCGTTGCCCTCTGCAGGCGCCGTCCACGAACCGCAGGCAGAGCTCGACGACGCGCCTGACCTCGGCCGCCTCGAGCGTTCCGTTCGCGTAGCGGATCTCGACGGTGCCGATCTCGCTCCACGGCCTCAGATTGATGCCGCAGCGATGGGACTGCGGCCGTCCGCTGCGCCTCAGCGCCGCCAGATCGCCGCTGGCGCGGAAAGCCTCCGCCATCTCCGCCGTGATCGGCGGCGCATAAAAGCGGCGATGCGGGCTCGTGCCGAGCAGAGAGCTAAGCGCTTCCTGCGAGCTCAGCGCCGCCTCCAGCAGCGCGGGGAGCGCGGCTTCGCCGAACGGCTCCAGCCCTACATGCACATGCAGGCCGCAGCTCCAATTGGCTTGCGCCCCTTGCCGCCTCAGCCGCTCCAGCATCGCCTCCGCTTGATCGAGCTGCTCCCAGCGGAGGGGCGGCGACTGCAGCTCGCTGCCCGACGCCTCTCCGTCTCCGTCGATCTGCTTCTCGTCCAGCGCCATCGTCCAGCCCGGCAGCAGCTCCAGCCGCTCCGGCTCGCCGCCGACGAACTCGATCTCCAGCCCGAAGCGCAGCTCCCGCCAGCGCTCCTCCATTCCGTCAGCAACGTTCCACTCGTTCCGTTCTCTCATTCTCGCCATCCTCCCTTTTACGTTTCCTCCGTTCCGACCGGACAGGAAAGCGCAGGGAGGAGCGCGGGCACGCTCGGCTCCGCGAGCGACGGCATCGACGTTTGCGCGAATTCCGGCATTGCAGCCGGATCTGACGCCTGTGCGGACGCCGACATTGCAGCCGGCTCTATCGCCTGTGCGGACGCCGACATTGCAGCTAGCTCTGACGACTGTACGGGCGCCGACATTGCAGCCGGATCTGGCGCGTACGCGGACGTCGGCCCCAGTTTTTGCTCCGGTCTTCTTACGGGATTAACGGGGCACCTTGTCTCTCGTCATCGTCCTTCCTCCCTCGCCGTTCGTTTGGGAATAGTTTACCATAACCTCCAGACCGCACCTAGCACCTTATCCAGCAGGATTATTTGTCATGAACGGCCGCTGCGAAAAGAGCCTGAAAGCAGCTCCCACTTGCTGGAGCTTACCCAGGCTGCAACGACTTGGGCCCGTATCGAAATCGCTCGCGCGATCCAAAGGACGTCGGCCTCTCTCGTCTCGGGCTAGCGGAGGCCGAACCCATCGGAGTTACGCGGAAAAACCGAGTAACTCGAGCGAGCGGAGGCCGAAACGGTTGGAGTTGCTCGGAAAAACCGCGTAACTCGGGCTAGCGGGGGCCGAATCGGGCGGAGTTGCTCGGAAAAACCGAGTAACTCGGGCTAGCGGAGGCTGCACCAGTCGGAGTTACGCGGAAGAACCGAGTAACTCGAGCAAGTGAGTGCCGCACCCGTCGGAGTTGCTCGGAAAAACCGAGTAACTTGGGTTAGCGGGGGCTGCACCAGTCGGAGTTACGTGGAAGAACCGAGTAACTCGAGCAAGTGAGTGCCGCACCCGTCGGAGTTGCTCGGAAAAACCGAGTAACTTGGGTTAGCGGAGGCTGCACCAGTCGGAGTTACGCGGAAGAACCGAGTAACTCGAGCAAGTGAGTGCCGAACCCGTCGGAGTTAAGCGGAAAAACCGAGTAACCCGGGCTAGCGGGGGTCGAAACGGTCGGAGTTGTGAGGCTAATCAAGTAACTCCGGTAGGCAGGCGTGTCGGTTAGAGTCGAAAAGACGGGCTGGCGAGACGCTGTAACCCGATTTTTTCGGGTTACAGCCTGAAAGACAGGCTGGTGAACCGCTGTAACCCGATTTTTTCGGGTTACAGCCTGAAAGACGGGCTGGCGAGACGCTGTAACCCGATTTTTTCGGGTTGCAGCTTGAAAGACGGGCCGGTTAACCGCTGTAACCCGATTTTTTCGGGTTACAGCCTGAAAGACAGGCTGGTGAACCGCTGTAACCCGATTTTTTCGGGTTACAGCTTGAAGACGGGCTGGCGAGACGCTGTAACTCGCAAAAAGGCAAGGCGAGGAGCGGGCAGCTGCCCGTTCCTCGCCTTGCGATCATTTGCCTCACCTTGCGTTGCAAAGACTTGCACAACCTTGCATTGTCTTGCCCAACCTAGCCTTGTCTTGCCCAACCTAGCCTTGACCTGCCCAACCTTGCATGGCCGCGCCCAGTCTACTAGCCTTGCTTTGCGCTTCCCCGCGCTTGCACAACCCGGCTTTGCCGCGCCCAGCTTTGCCGCGCTGCCTTGCGCCGGGCATCTGGCCCCACGCCCGCGCGGCCTACCGCTTCGCGACGTATTTGCGGATGTCGAACGAGACCGCCGCCACGATGATGAGCCCTTTGATGATGAGCTGCCAGTACGGGCTGACGCCGATGAACGTGAGGCCGTAGTTGATGACGCCGAAGATGAGCACGCCGGCCATGATGCCCGGCACGGTGCCGATGCCGCCGGCCGTCGACACGCCGCCGACGACGCAGGCCGCGATCGCGTCCAGCTCGTACATGTTGCCGTAGTTGTTCGTCGCGCCGCCGGTGCGCGCCGCCTCGAGCACGCCGCCGAGGCCGTACAGGGCGCCGGCGATCGCGTAGATGAAGATCAGGTTGCGGGCGACGTTGATGCCCGACACATGCGCCGCCTGCACGTTGCCGCCGATCGCGTACATGTTTTTGCCGAGGCGCGTCTTGTTGAAGACGACCCAGCAGATCAGGCCGACGCCGACGGCGATGAGCACAATGTACGGAAGCGTGTAGCCTCCGCCGAAGTGGATCGAGCCGGTGCCGATCTTGGTGAAGTCCGGTCGCAGGCCGGCGATCGGCTGCGACTGGTTCGGATCGGAGTCGAAGTAGATCGAGTTGATGCCGTACACGGCGACCATCGTGCCGAGCGTGGCGATGAACGGCGGCACCTTGAGCTTGGCGATGATGAAGCCGTTGACGCAGCCGACGAGCAGGCCGGCGACGATGCCGACGACGATCGGGATGCCGACCCACAGCTGGGGCAGGTTCGGGAAAAACTTCGCCGCATAGGTGTCCACCTGCAGCATCGAGGCGGAGACGACCGCCGTCAGGCCGACGACGCGGCCCGCGGACAGGTCGGTGCCGCCGGTGATGAGCACGAAGCCCGCCCCGAGCGCGATGATCGCGCGGGTGGAGTTCTGCTGCAGGATGTCGCGCAGCGTCGAGTACGCCAGGAACGTCGGGTCCATGATCGCGATCGCGACGACGAGCAGGATGAGGACGAGGAAGATCGCCCGGTTGGTGACGAGATGCTTCAGATAGCCCAGGACCGCCTGGCCGGCCGGCTTTTTCGCCGGCGTGTTCATTTGAGTGCTCATGAATGCTGTTCCCTCCTGGCTAAGCCATCCGCTGCTGCGCGGCCAGCCGCATGATTTCCTGCTCCGTCGCCTTGCGTCCGTCGAGGATGCCGGTCATCCGTCCCTCGCTCATGACCATGATGCGGTCGGACATGCCGAGCAGCTCCGGCATCTCCGAGCTGATCATGACGATGCTGCGGCCTTGGCGCGCCAGCTCGGCGATAATCGTGTAGATCTCGAACTTGGCGCCGACGTCGATGCCGCGCGTCGGCTCGTCGAGCAGCAGGATTTCCGGATCGGTGAGCAGCCAGCGGGCGAGCAGCACCTTCTGCTGGTTGCCGCCCGACAGGTTGCGGATCTGCGTGTCCACGCCCGGCGTTTTCGTGCGGAACTTGGCGACGTTGTCGGCCGCCTCCCGCCGTCCCTTGCGCTCGTCGATCAGGCCGAGCCGGCTGCGGTAGCGGCCCAGGTTGGCGATGATCGTATTTTCGTACACGGACAGCACCGGAAAGATGCCCGTCGTCCGCCGCTCCTCGGTCAGCAGCGCGATGCCGTGCTTCTTGGCGTCGGCCGGCGACTTGATGCTGACCTTGCGCCCGTCGATCTCGATCGTGCCGGACTTCAGCTGGCGCAGGCCGAACAGCGCCTCGATCAGCTCGGTCCGCTGCGCGCCGACGAGTCCGCCGACGCCGAGAATCTCGCCGCGCTTCAGCTCGAAGCTGACGTTTTGGAACGACATCGGATTCGTCGACGTGAGGCCGTCGGCCTTCAGGATGACCGAGGAAGGCGTGTTGCTGCGCTCGGGGAAGCGCTCGCTCAGATCGCGGCCGACCATGCGGCTGATGATCAGGTCGGTCGTCAGCTCGGACGCCTCCCAGGTGCCGATGTACTTGCCGTCGCGCATGATCGTCACGTCGTCGGAGATGCGCAGGATCTCCTCCATCTTGTGCGAGATGTAAATGATCGAGACGCCGCGCCTGCGCAGCTTCTCGATGATCTCGAACAGCTGCTCGACCTCGTTGCCGGTCAGCGACGACGTCGGCTCGTCCATGACGATCACCTTGGATTGGAACGACACCGCCTTGGCGATTTCCAGCGACTGGATCTTGGAGACGGACAGGCTGCCGACCTGCGCCTGCGGGTCGATGTCGAGGCCGAGATCGAGCAGCAGCGCCTGCGTGTCGCGGCGCATGCGGCGCTCGTCGACGAGCCGCAGCGGCCAGATGCCCCTGAGCGGGAAGCGCCCGAGCCAGATGTTCTCCATGACGCTGCGATGCGGCACCGGATGCAGCTCCTGGTGGATCATCGACACGCCATGCGACAGCGCGGCCCTGGAATTCGGGATGTCGACGCGCTCGCCGTCGAGACGGATCTCGCCTTCATCCGGCTTGTAGATGCCGAACAGGCATTTCATGAGCGTCGATTTGCCGGCGCCGTTCTCGCCCATGAGGGCATGGACCGTGCCGGGGCGCACGTTCAGGCTGACCCCGCTCAGCGCCTGCACGCCGGGAAAAGCTTTGGAGATGCCGCGCATCTCCAATCGATAAGGGGAGCTCATCGCTCGCGCCTCCTTTGCTGGGAAAAAGTCGGACGGCCTACGGGACGGCCGCGGAGCGGCCCTGCCGTGCCGGCGAGCGCCGGCGGGATGCAAAAGGGAGCCCGCCGCGTCCCGGGCTGCGGGCTCCCTGGCCGAGTCCCGCTTATTGCTGGGCGTCGGCGATGTTGTCCTTCAAAATCTTCTTGTAGGCGATCCAGACGTACTTGCCGTCGGTGATGTCGTAGCCGGTGTTCTCCTTCGTCGGCGTCTCGCCTTTGGCCAGCGCCGTCGCCAGGGCGACCGTCGCGCCGCCTTGGTTCTTGGCGTCGTTGAGCACGGTGCCGAGCAGCGTGCCGTCCTGCAGCGCCTGGATCGCCGGAGCGGTCGCATCGACGCCGACGACCGGCATGAACTTGTCGCCGGAGAAGTAGCCCGCCGCCTTCAGCGCCTCGATCGCGCCGAGCGCCATGTCGTCATTGTTGGCCAGCACCGCTTCGATGCTCTCGCCGCGCGCCGCGAGCCAAGCCTGCATTTTGTCCTGGCCCTTGACGCGGTCCCACATCGCCGTATCCTGCTCCAGCTTCTCGACCTTGATGCCGGCGTCCTCGATCGCCTGGATGGAGTACTTCGTGCGCAGCTCGGCGTCCTGGTGGCCCGGCTCGCCCTGCAGCATGACGTACTGGAGCACGCCGTCCTTGTTTTTGTCCGCTTCCGGATGGGCTTTCCAGTAGTCGGCGATGATCTGGCCGGACAGCGTGCCGGACTCCTCCGCCTTCGCGCCGACGTAGTACACCTTATCCCACTTGTTCATGTCCTCGGCGACCGGCTCGCGGTTCAGGAACACGACCGGAATGTCGGCCGCCTGGGCCTTGTCGATGATGACGCCGGCCGCCGTGCGGTCGACCGCGTTGATCGCCAGCGCCTTGTATTTCTTGGAGATGAACAGGTCGACCTTCTCGTTCTGCGTCGGCTGGGCGTTCTGGCTGTCGACGATGTCGAGCTGCGCCTTGCCCTCGGCCGCCGCCGTCATCGCGTTGCGCACGCCGGTCATGAACGTGTCGTCGAACTTGTAGATCGCCACGCCGATCTTCGGCTGGTCGCCGCCGCTGCCGGAGTCTCCGCCCGCGTTGCCGCCGCCGTTGTTGCCGCCGCAGCCGGCCGCCGTCACCATGACCGCCGCGAGCGCCGCCGCGAGTGCCGCTTGTTTTTTCATAAGGAATGACCTCCTGAAGGATGTAGGATGGGGGTTCGGCAGCGATCGCCTTCTCGGCGCCGCCGTCCGTTCTCATGCTCTTATTATGAAAGGGCTTGCGCTTTTTTCGAATCGAAAATCTTCCTGCTTTCTATCGAAATCTTCATTAGCTTTTTGCAGACAGACGAAAAATAGGCCCGTTCGGGCCTATTTGACGAAAGGAAACAGCAGCTTCTGATTGTCCATCCAGAACATGCTGTCCGGGCTGACCGCCTTGGTCGCGAGCGCGACTCTCGCCTCCGGCTTCTCTCCGCGCAGCAGCCGGTCGGCCTGCCGCATGCCGAGATAGCCGGCGTTGAAGCCGCTCTGCACGACGAGCCGGTCGATGACGCCGTCCTGCAGCAGCTCCAGCTGCTCCGTCTCGCTTCCGAAGCCGACGATCTTCACCTCGGAGGAAGCGCCGCGTCGAAGCGACTCCCGCGCCGAGCTGAGAACGCCCTGCTCCTGGAGCGCGACGATGCCGTCCGCCTCGTCCATGAGCTGGCGCGCCGCCTCGCTGCAGCCGTCGGAGGAGGAGCCGCAGGAGTAGCCCTCGGTGACCGTGATCGCCGGATGGCGGGCGAGCTCTTCCAGCACGCCGGCATGCCGCTCCTCGTAGCCGGGTGCGGAGGAGTCGGCGCCGAGCACGGCCACGCGCCCGTAGCCGCCGAGCAGCTCCGCCATCGCCGCGCCGGCCTGGCGGCCGGCCTCGCGGTTGTCGATCGTCACCGCGCTCGCGACTCCGTCCACCGGATAAGCGTCGCTCAGCGTGATCACGGCCGCTCCAGCCGCATGTGCGAGCTTCACCACCTCCGCCAGCTGCAGCTCGCCGTCGGGGTCGAGCAGCAGCGCCTCCGCGCCTTCCTTCAGCGCGCGGCTCGCCGCCTCCGCCTGGCCTTCACCGGGCCGGCCCGCCTCCTTCTCCACATAGTCGAGCCGGTAGCCAAATTCCTTGGCCGCCGCCTCCGCGCCGAGCCGGATCGCGCCGGCTAGCGCGCCGTCCGACTGCGGCGCGATCAGCGCGGCCAGACGGGGCGGCGGCGACGCGGCAGGCGCGGCGGAGCCGGAGCAGCCGGCGGCGGCGAGCAGCGGCAGGAGCAGCAGGGCGGCCGGGAGCCGTGCGGACAGCCATGCGGAGTCCGGCGAGCCGGCCGACAGCCCGCGCAGGCGGCGGATGCGCGCGAAGGAGCGCCGTCCGAGTCGCTCAAGGCTGCTTTTCATCGTCGATCTCCTCCTCTGCGGCTTCCGCCGGAATGCGCACCGTCACCGTCATGCCCTCCTCGAGCTCGCTGCGGAACTCGAGGCCGTACGCCGCGCCGTAATACAGCCGGATCCGGTCGTGGATGTTGCGCAGCGCGACGCCGGAGCCCTTGCCCGTCCGCGACGGCCGGCGCTCCGGCGCCTCCGCGCTCCCGCGTTCCCCGCTGAGCAGCAGCGCGGCCGCCTCCGGCGCCATGCCGGCGCCGTTGTCCTCGACGAGCAGCGTCAGCACGCCGTCTTCCACGAACGCCTGCACCTCGATCCGCCCTTCATCCGCCGAATATTCGAGCCCGTGCTCGATCGCGTTCTCCAGCAGCGGCTGCAGCACGAGCTTCAGCGTCCGGCAGCGCTCCGCCTCCTCCGTCGCCCGGATGGCGAACGTGAACTTGCGGCCGAAGCGCAGCTGCTGGATCGTGAGGTAATGATGCGCGTGCTCCAGCTCGTCCTTGACCGAAATGAGCGTGCGTCCTTGGCTGAGGCTGATGCGGAACAGCTTGGACAGCGAGGTGATCATCGTGACGACCTCCTCGCCGCGGCTCATCGCCGCCATGCGCACGACCGAGTTGAGCGTGTTGTACAGAAAGTGCGGATTGATCTGGGCTTGCAGCGCCTCCAGCTCATGCCGCCGCTTGGACTCCTGCTCCAGCACGATCTGCCCCATGAGCTGGCGGATCTTGTGCACCATCAGATTGAAGCGGCGCGACAGCCGCTCGACCTCGAGCGGTCCCTCGACCGGCAGCTCGACGTCGAACTGGCCTCTTTCCACGGAGCGCATCATCTTCTCCACCCGCTTGAGCGGCCGGATGATCGAGCGGGCGAGCAGCATGCCGAAGAGCAGCACGAGCACGAGACTGGCGGCGACGACGCGCACGAGGTAGCGGTTCACTTCCTCCCGCGTCGTGAGCAGCTCGTCGAGGTAGCTCACGCCGACGATCTTCCACCCGATGTTGGCGACCGACTTGACGGTGACGAGCCTGCGCTCTCCGTCCAGCTCCTCGACATAGTCGCCGGAGGAGACGAGCGCGCCTTCGACGTTCTCCCGCTTGAGCCCCATGTAGATGAGCTGCTGCTGCGGATGGTAGACGATGTTGCCCGCGCCCTCGTCGATGATGTAGGCGTAGCCCTGCCGGCCGAGGCTGATGCGGCTGCACAGCTCGTCGATCTGCTTGAAGTTGATGTCGACGAGCAGGATGACCTCCTGCGCCTGTCCGTCCTGCTGCACGGTGACGCGCTTGCTCATGCTGACGACCCACGGATAGCCGCCTTTGTACAGGTTCTGGATATGCGGCAGCGAGAAGCCGAGATGGTCCGGCACGCGCAGCGCCGCCTGGAACCAGCCCTGGCCCGTCACGTTCGCGCTCGGGCGCAGCTCCGCGGCCGGGCGGTTTTTGAGCAGCGTGCCGTCCTCGGCGAACAGCGCGATCGAGACGATGTCGTCGCGGCTGCCCATGAGCGTGTCGAGCTGCGTGTCGACCTCGCTGCCGTCCCATCGGCCTTTGTCCAGCAGGTTCTGCTCGATCGCCCGATAAAAGCTCGACAAGCCGCGCACGTAGTCCTCGAGGTTGTAGCTGACCTGATCGACGATCTGGCTGGAGGAGGTGAAGGCGCTGCGCTCCGCCGATGCGGAGAACTTGTCGTGCAGCAGGAAGGCGACCGTGCCGATCGCGATGACGATCATGACGGAGAACGACCAGGTGACGATCGACTGGATGCTGCTGACGCGCGAATGGCGCACCCGCTCCTTGAAGCGGGCCGCCTCCTTGAGCGTCGGCCGCTTCACGGCAGCGGCCCCGCTTCCGCTTCCTTGGCCCGGCTGCGGTATTCCTTGGGCGTCGTGCCGGTATGCTTCTTGAAGCAGAAGCTGAAGTAGTTCGGCTCGGAGAAGCCGATCCGCTCGGCGATCTCGAACGCCTTGAGCTCGGTCGAGCGCAGCAGCTCCTGCGCGAGCTCCATGCGCAGCTGCAGCACGTACTGGAGGAACGTGAGCTTCACCTCGCGCTTGAACAGCCCGCAAAAATAGCCGGCGCTGATATGCAGATGCGAGCAGACCCTCGCGATCGACAGCTCGGGATCATGCAGATGCGCGCGGGTGAAGCGGATCGCCTCCTCCACCAGATCCTTGTACGCATGCTGGCGCGTGCCCGCGATGCGCTGCATGACGGCCGCGCCGAGCTCCCCCAGCCAGCGCCTCGCCTCGCCGAGTCCGGCGAGCCGGGACAGCTCGGCATACGGCTGCGCTCCGGCTCCGAGCAGCTCCTCGAGCTCGACGCCGGCGGACTGGGCCGTGCGGCAGATCGCCGTCAGCACTTCCATGAGGTACATCTGGATGCCGCTGTACGTATGGCTTTCCCGAATCTCGCCGAGAATGTCCGCCAGCAGCGCCTCCAGCTCCTCGGCCGTGCCGACCTTGAGGCAGCGCGCGAGCGCCTGCTCGCGCAGCTCGTCGAAGCGCAGCGGCTCCGACGGCCGGCGCTCGACGTCCTGCAGGAAGACGAGCCGGTCCATGCCGGGCACGAGCCGATAGTCGAGCGCGAGCAGCGCTTCCTCGTACGCTTCCTGCAGCTCGGACAGGCTGCGCTTGGGCAGGCCGGTGCCGATCGTCACGGGCAGCCGCAGGTAGAATTCGACGCTGCGCGCGAGCTGCTCCAGCGTCTGCTGGCAGCTCTCCTTCCAGCCGGCCTCCGCGATGCCGAAGTCCATGAGCACGATGCTGTCCTGATGGAGGAAAGCGATGCCGCGCCGCGCCGCCGACCAGATCTCCTCGGCGACGTTGAGCACGGCGAACAGCTTCAGCTCCTCGTCCGGCGACTGCCGGAGCGAGCCCTCCGTGCCCGCGTCCTCCTCCAGCTCTCCGATGCGGACGACGGATACCGAGCAGCCCTCCCCGTCCAGGCTCAGGCCATACTGCTCGGCCTTGCGCCGAATGGCCGCCTCCGGGTAGCGGCGATACAGCAGCGAGCTGAGGAACTGCCCGCGCAGCTGCGGCAGGCTCCGGTAATAGTGCTCCCGCAGCTCGCGCGCGTCCTCGCGCTCCGCGCGCTCGCGGTCCATCCTTTCCTTAAGTCCGCGCAGCAGCTCCGTCAGGCTCGCCGCCGTGAACGGCTTGAGCAGGTACTCGTCGACGCTCAGCGAGACGGCCTGGCGGGCATAGTCGAACTCGTCGTAGCCGGTCAGGATGACCGTCTTGGCCAGCGGCAAGGCCGCCTGCAGCCGGCGGACGAGCTCGAGCCCGTCCACGAACGGCATGCGGATGTCCGTCAGCACGACGTCCGGCAGCAGCCGCTCGGCCAGCTCCAGCGCCTCCAGGCCGTTCTCGGCCGTCGCCGCGACCTCGAAGCCGCACTCCTCCCAGCGGATCTCCGCCCGCAATCCTTCTCGGACATCGGCCTCGTCATCGGCCAGCAACACTCGGTACATGCGATCCTCTCCTGCCCTCTTGTCTCTCGGAACTAAAACAATAGCAGGTCGCGTCTCTGTTGTAAACGCATACTTATTGGGCGTGCAGACGCGAAAAAGCCGCCCCTGACGACCGTGGCGGTCGTCAGGGGCGGCTTCGCAGGCTCCGGGCGGAGCGGACGGCGGCTTATTTGCCGTGCAGCACTTCGGGGGTCGTCAGCTGATCGTAGAAATCGACGATCCGGTCCTGCTTGTCCGAGCCGCGCTGCGCCATCGCCGAGCGGGGATGCTCGTCGAGCAGGCCGGTCACCATGTACTCCATGATGTATCCCCACTCTTCCTTTTGGCGAAGCGGCAGCATATGCTTCTCGATCATCTCCAGCACCGGGCGGACGCTGTACTTCGTGCCCGGCAGATGGGCGACGAGCAGCTCCGTGTTGCAGTTGCCGGCGGCGCGGCCCATGCCGTATACGCTCGCGTCGAGGAACTCGACGCCCTTGTCGACGGCGAGCAGCGTGTTGGCGAACGCGAGCTGCTGGTTGTTGTGCGTATGCACGCCCAGCTTCTTGTTCGGCAGATGCTGCTTGAACTTGTCGATCAGGTAGCCGAAGTCGCTCGGCTTGAGGCTGCCGTAGGAATCGACGACGTACACGACGTCGACGACGCTCTCGCGGATCGCGTCGAACGCCTCGATCAGCTGGTTCTCCATGACGTTGGACAGCGCCATGATGTTGAGCGTCGTCTCGTAGCCGCGCTCATGGAACAGCTCCACGAGCTCGAGCGCCTTGTCCACGTCCTGGATGTAGCAGGCGACGCGGATCAGGTCGAGCATGCTCTCCGAGCGGGGCAGCACGTCGCTCTCGTCGACGCGGCCGATGTCCACGAGGGCGGACAGCTTCGTCCGGCCCTTGTTCGGGAGCACCTTGCGCAGGAAGTCGTCGTTCAGGAAGCGCCAAGGGCCTGCGGCATCCGCGCCCTTGAGCAGCTTCGGCGAGTTTTTGTAGCCGATCTCCATATACTCGACGCCGGCCTCGTCCAGGCTGCGGTATAGATCTTGCACGAATTCGATGCTGAAGTCCCAGTTGTTCACGAGGCCTCCATCACGGACGGTGCAGTCGACAATTTTGCTTGGGGTCGTTTTGGCGGACATGATCGCAGAACTCCTAACATGGTAAGGTAACGTTCATCCTATGATACGGGAAATCGGTAAAGAACGCAAAAGATTTGTCGTGCCGGCTCCGTCTCAGCGGAGCTCCATGCCGCCGTCCCGCAGCACGAGCTCCGCGAGCGTGCGCGTCATGACTCCGGTCGCGCCCTTGCTCTCCCAGCCGCGCGGCCGGCCGATCCACGACGTGCCGGCGATGTCGACATGCACCCAAGGCTTGTCCTCCGCGAACGCGCCGATGAACAGGCCGGCGATGCTCGCCGCGCCTTCCCGGCCCGCGCCGTTTTTCAGATCGGCGGCGGCGCTGTCGAGCTTGCGGCGGAATTCGGCATAGGCCGGCAGCGGCCAGACGCGCTCGCCGCTGCGGATCGCCGCTTCCTCCAGCTCGCGACTCAGCGTCTCGTCGTTGCCGAGGATGCCGGAGGCCGTGTCGCCGAGCACCGACACGACCGCGCCGGTCAGCGTCGCCACGTCGACGAGCTTCGTCGCCCCGCGCCGGATCGCGGTCGTCATCCCGTCCGCGAGCACGAGCCTGCCCTCGGCGTCCGTGTTGACGATCTCCACGGTCATGCCGTTCATCATCGTCAGCACGTCGCCCGGCTTGAACGCCCGGTCGGAGATCATGTTCTCGGCCGAAGGGATGACCGCGACGACGTTGGCCTTCGGCTTGAGCTTGCCGATGATCCGCATCGCGCCGAGCACCGCCGCCGCGCCGCCCATGTCGCCGATCATATCCTCCATCCCGGGAGCGCGCTTGAGCGAGTAGCCCCCGGTATCGAACGTGATGCCCTTGCCGATCAGGCCCCATTTCTCGACGCTGTCCGGATCGCCCTCGTAATGCAGCACGATCATGCGCGGCGGATGGACGCTGCCTTTGCCGACGCCGAGCAGGCCGCCCATGCCGAGCTCTCCCGCCGTCCACTCGTCGATGATCTCGACGTCGAGCTCCGCCTCGTCCGCGAGCCGCTCCGCTTCCTCGGCCAAAGCCTCCGGCGTCAGCTCGCTTCCCGGCAGATGCACGAGATCGCGCGCCCAGGCGACCGCCTCGCCGGCGAGCTGGCCGCGCGCGAACCCTTCGTTCCAGGCCGCCGCTCGGCCTTCGTCCGCGCCGCCGCACAGCTGCAGCTCGATCTGCAGCTCACTCGCCGCCGGCGGCTCGCCGGAGCGCGACTTGGCGCGCTCGTAGCCGCCGAGCGTCAGCCCTTCGGCCAATGCCGCGGCCGCCTGCGCCGTGCCGAGGCTGTCGCCTACGCCGTCATGCAGCTGCAGCGGCACGAGCAGCACGGCGCGCTCCGCTTTTTGCGCCTTGAGCTCCCGTGCCGCGGCCGCGCCGAGGCGGCGCAGCCCGTCGCCCGTCGCGAACGACTCGCCGAGGCCGACGAACACGGCCGCCTCCGCCTCATGCAGGCCGAGCAGCGGCATCGTCAGCGTCTGCTCCGCCGCCGCCTTGAAGGCGCCGAGCCGAAAGCTGCGGCGCAGCGCCTCCCGCACGGCGGGAACCGCGAGCGGGTCGCCGGCTCCAAAGTCGCCTCCGGCCGCGTCCTCCTGCAGCTCGGCCGGAGCCACCGGCCGCACGATCAGCGCGCCGGCCGCTTCCGCCGCCTCCGAAACCTTATGAGAAAAAGTGATGGTCCTGTTCATTCGTTTCCGCTTCCTTTCGCTTTCCCTCGATCCATGCGGGTCCAAAACGCAAAAAAAACCGGGGAGATCTCCCCCGATTTTAAGTCTTTTGCTCGGCAATTGGCAAATAGATCATGAACGACGTGCCTTCCCCCGCGGTGCTCGTGACGCGGATCGTGCCGGAGTGGTTGCGGACGATCCGGTAGCTGACCGACAGCCCGAGGCCTGTCCCCGACTCCTTTGTCGTAAAAAAAGGATCGAACAGACGGTTCAGCGTCGCCCGGTCCATGCCCTTGCCGTTGTCGCGGATCGTAATTTCGGCGAAATCCGACTTGCGGTCCAGGATGACGTCGATCCGCCCTTCCCGCTCGCCCTCCAGCTCCGCGATGGCGTCCATCGCGTTTTTGAACAGGTTCAGCACGACCTGCTTGATCTGCTTGACGTCGATCGAGACATGCAGCTCGGAATCCTGCGCCTCCAGCGAGATGAAGCAATTATGCATGAGCGCCTCGCTTTCGCTGAGCAGGCTGACTTCCTTGAGCAGCGACGCGAGCCGGATCGTCTGCTTCATCGGAGCGGTCGGCTTGGAGGAGTTGAGGAATTCGTAGATGATGTCGTTGGCGCGGTCGATCTCCGCCACCATGATCTTGGCGTACTCCTCCTTGCCGAGATCGACCAGCGTCGGCCGCAGCAGCTGGATGAAGCCGCGGATCGAGGTGAGCGGATTGCGGATCTCATGCGCGATCGCGGCGGCGATCTTGCCGAGCATCGCCAGCTTGTCGTTCTGGTAGGCGGTCTGCTCGATCTGCTTGTATTCGGATACATCTTTCATGCTGATGAGATAGTCTCCGTCCAGCTGGTCGCCGTAGGTCGCCGTGATGAGCAGATGGCGGCCGCTGCTGTCCTGGAACTCGAAATACTTGTTGCGGCGCACGATGATCTCGCGATAGAGACGCACCAGCAGCCGCCTCGTCGGACGGGTCAGCTGGGCGTGGCGGAGGATTTCCAATATGCTGCAGCCGACGAGAGTCTTGCGGGGAACGTCGAGAAAGCGGGCCATCTGCAAGTTCATGAACGTGACGATGCCTTCCGTATCGAACAGAGCGATGCCGCTGTCCATATGCTGCAGCACGTTCTCGTACTTGCTCTTGACCCGCTCGAAGGAGCGGTAGGAGCGGCTGAGCAGCTCCCTCATCTCGATGTACCGCTCGTCCGCCGGACGCTCGGGCTGGTACCGGAACCGGTAGGCGACCATCAGCTCGATCAGGAACAGGAACGAGCGGCCGTACAAGTCGAGCGCTTCCTCCGAGTCGACGTTGAGGACGATGTTGCGCATGCTCTCCTCGTGGATCGCGATGATCTCCTCCGGTCCGATGTTATGGAACATTTTCCCTAGCTCTGTTGCCTGATACAGCGATGCCTCGCTCCCGCTTCGAATATATTCGGCAAGCGCCGGGAAATAGCGCTTTCGAATTGCCTGCATTAGCCTTGCTCCTCTCCGGTTGCAAACAGCTGGAGCTGTATCGGTGTCGAACTCATGTAGAAGGACGGAGGCAGCCATTTGCGGAACGTGATGCAGGTGCCGATGCGTCTCGTGATGGCGATGTCCCATTCCTCCGACCAAAGCGAATTCCATTCCTCTTCCAGCTCAAGGGAAAAGCTGCAGCTGCCGATGAGCGACCATTCCAATCCGGCTTCTCCCGTTTCCTTGCGCACTTTGCCGATCAGCATCTGGCTGCGCCGATGCATCTCTACGAAACCGCTCGATAGCTCGGATATGGCATAAGCGATGCGCGTCTGGTCGATGATGCCGAAGCCAAGCTCCCGCGCCAGCTCCCGGCCTCGTTGACGAGCTCGGATCGCATCCCTCACATTGCTGATGTTGAACAGTTCCATCTCCATGTACGAGCTCCGCCCTCCCTGTTCCTTGCTGTCAGGATCGCAGTCAAGCCGTCGATTCGTACATCAATCATAGGATTGGCTGTCAACAAGTGTCAATCGGAAATAATGTCGAAAATTGCCAGATCCAGCCCGCTCCGAAACTCGGATCGGCCCCTGCCAGAAGACGCGCGAAAGCGGGCCTGTCCGGCCCGCTTTCGACATGCGTCGGCTCATCAGCGATCGGAATGCCCGTCCCGGCCATCCCGCTGCTCCCGCTGCTCCTTCCGCTTGGCTTCGGCCTTTTTCCGTTCGGCCTCCGCGCTGCTTTTCGCTTTTTCGTGCTCCCGCTTCCGCCGATCCGCCGCTTCCCGGATCCGCTGCTCCGCCTTGCTTCGAATCTCCGCCGCCTTGGCGGCGGCTTCCTTGGCGCGGCTGTCGCGGGCTTGCTCGAGGCGGCGCTCCGCCTCGCGCTGCTTGCGCTCCAGCGCCCGGCGAGCCTGCTCCGCCTCCCGCTTCCATTGCTCCAGCCCGCGCCTGAACTCGCGCTGCTCCCGTTCGCGGCTTTCGGCCGCCTTTACGTTCCCGGCAGGCTGGGCCGATGCCGGATGGCGGCTCGGTCCATGCGGCGGATGCGCGGACGGACGGCCGACCGGGTCGCGCTGCCGCTCGGCCGGGGGCGTCGCCGTGCGCGCCGGCGCCGAGGCAGCCGCCGGCGGCTTCTCCGCCGCCGGACGGGCGGGCGGCGACGGCGTTGCGGCCCGCTCCGCGGCCGGACTCGCCGGCTGGACGGCGGACGCCTTCGCCCGAGCCGACTTTTCCGCCTCCAGCAGCCGATCCAGCTTCTCCTCATCCAGCTCCGCGCTGTCCGGCACGAGCGCGTCCAGGCCGCCCTGCCAAACGGCCGTTGCCGGCAGCGGCTGCGTGCGCAGACGGTCGAGCGACACGTCGTAGCCTTTTTCCATGGCCAAAAGATAGACGGTCATCTGGCCGACGGACAGGCCGAGCTCCTCCGCTTCCAGAAGCACCTGCGGCGTCGAGCGCAGCTCGGTCACCTGCAGGCCGTCCTCGCCGGCCTGCTCCGCCGCCGACTCCAGCGCGTGCCGCGCCTGCGCGCCGAGCTCCGTCAGCTCTTCTCCGTTCCCTTTCAGCCGGACTCCCGCGAGCAGCACCTTGGCGGTCTCCTGCTTCAAGTAATCCGATTCGGCCAGCCGTTCCGCCAGCTCCTCCATGACGAGCGAGGCAGGCTGCCCGCTGTAGTCGAGCTCTTGGACGAGCGGCACGGCATCGGCATTGACCGCGCGCAGCTGCCGCACCATGAGGTCGGCGTCGACGCCGACCTCGAAGCTCGGATTGATGTCGAGGCTGATGTAGGCGACGACCGGATGGGCCGCCGCCCGGCCTGCGTAGAGGACGGGGATCGCCAGCAGCAGCGCCAATGCTCCCGCCGCCGCCGGCAGCACCCAGCGCGGCCGGACCGCACGGACGGCGGGCGGGAGCTCGACCTCTTGGCCGACCGCTTCCCCTCCGCGGCTTCTGATCTTGCGGAAGCTGCCGTCGGGCGTAAGCACGATGACGCTGCCCTTCTTGACCTCCAGCACGATGCCGTTCCCGTTCACCGTTTTCTCCCCCCCGCCGCCTGCTCCTGATTCCGTTCCAAAGGCTGCCGGCCTTGGCGCAGCAGCAAGTAGTCTTCCAAATAAGGATAATGGCCGCGCAGCAAGACCGCGATCGCGATCAAATACTTGCGGTTGCGCTCGATCGTCTTGCGCGAGACGGAAGACTGCTCCATCAGCTCCTTGACCGGCAGCCGCCGCTTGTCGACGAGCATGCCCCACAGGCAGTCCTGATCCGCCAGGCGAAGCGCGATGCCCTGCAGCAGCCTGCGGGAGTCCTCGTGCTTCGGCGAGCACTCCGCAAGCTCCGCGAAGCGGATGCCGTAGCCCTTCAGCTCCGCGGCGAAGTCCTCGATCTCCAGCCGCCGCTCCTCCGCGTCGCGATCGAGATGGAAGCGCGAGACGGCCTGCTGGATCCATGCCGCCTGCAGGCTGTCCTCCAGCTCGCCCTCCTGGTCGAAGCTGCCGGAGGGCACGGTCTGGCGGTGGCGCTTCTCGCGCCGGATATAGTCGATCAGCCGGCGGCGGATGACCGTTTCGGCGAAGCCGGTGAACGATCGTCCCGACGCGGGGGAAAAATGCTCGATCGCTTCATTGAACGCGATCATCGCGATGCTGAACTCGTCGTCGCGTACCGGATCGATATACCGCTTGCAGAACCGGCTGGTCGATTTGAGGATGAACGGACGGTAATCCTGGATGAGCTTCTCCCGCAGCGCTTCGTCGCCTGCCTGGATCCGCCCCAGCGCCGCGCGGAGCTTGTCCGGTTCGGAGACAGCGGATTGCTGCTTGACGCTGAAGCGTCCGAACCATCTTTTGAACACCATCAGCAGCAACAGAGCACCTCGTTTCCTATACGGTTCGCAGCGTCCCGCCCGATTGCGGGAGTCGCTTCAAATAAAAAAGCCTCCTGCTACAGGAGGCGCCGTTCGTCTCTAGCAAAGACCTTCCGAGGTCCGCTTGGCTTTCAGCTTGTTGCGGCGGGAATTGAGGATGCCGAGCCTTTTCTTGAGCTCCGCTTCCCAGTCCGCGTCTCCGATATGCTTGGCGAAGCCGAGCAGGTCGAGCGCCATGTCGATCTGGCTCAGGACCACTTCCATCGGATCCTCGTTGTCATGGTTCACGCAGTTCTCGAACAGCGACTTGCCGCGCTGGTCGACATAGTCGTGGAAATCCACCTCGGAAACTCCGTCTCCATGCGCATATTCGGCTAATAGTTCGTATTCGCTTTCTATCATATAATGAATATCTACGCGATGGCAAACCGGACAGAACAGAATGGGGACGTTATGAATGTGGGTCCGATAGTGTCTGAGCGTTCCTTTCGTGCCGATCATGCTCGCTCCGCAGCAAAAGCTCATCCTGGTTCCCTCCTTGTACTCGCCGTCCGCCAATCGGAATGGCTTGGATCGTTATCTGCATTCTATTCGGCAATGCCTAGCGGAATTCCTGCCAAACCGCCGACGGTTACGGAAGCGGAGCCGGAGGCAGGTCCTCGGGCTTGATTTCGGGCTCCTGCGGCAGCTGCGGCAGCTCCGGTCCCGGATCGGGCATGATTTCCGGCTGCGGATCGGCTGGCGGCAGCTCGGCGGGCTTCGGCTGCTCGATTTCAGGGGCGGGCGGAGGCGTTATTTCCGGCTCCGGCGGCTGCGGCAGACGGGGAGCATCAGGGTCGCGAGGCGGCTCAGCCGCTTGCGGTCGTTCCGTTTCATGGGTCATT
Source organism: Paenibacillus sp. FSL W8-1187 (assembly GCF_037965485.1). Lineage (NCBI taxonomy): Bacteria > Bacillati > Bacillota > Bacilli > Caryophanales > Paenibacillaceae > Paenibacillus > Paenibacillus sp. FSL W8-1187. The sequence continues at coordinate 1,783,090 of NZ_CP150181.1, read as the reverse complement.
TCAAGGGGCCTCCTTCATAGGTCGATGCCTGCTGGATTTGCTTATCCTTACCCTTGGAAAGCCGCTTGGACGCAGAAAGAGCCGCGTGCGCCTGATCAGAATTTGGGGCGAGCGGCCGGAAACGCGGAACCGACATCGAAGACTTTCTAGAATGAAAAAAGCCAAGGCGGAATGCCCTGGCTACCCTGGAAGGGATGAATTCAGTTGGAGCGGACCGGTTTGTCGCCCGGCTTCCAGTTCATCGGACAAAGTCCGCCGGACTGCAGCGCTTGGAGCACGCGCAGCGTCTCCTCGACGCTGCGGCCGACGTCGTTGTGGTGGACGACCTGATGCTTCAGCTCGCCCTCCGGATCGACGATGAACAGGCCGCGCAGCGCGATGCCTTCTTCTTCGATCAAGACGCCGTAGTCGCGGGCAACCTGCTTCGTCATGTCGGATGCCAGCGGAAAGCTCAGCTTGCCGAGTCCGTTCTCGCTCTTCGGCGTGTTGATCCAGGCCTTGTGGCTGTGGACGCTGTCGATGCTGACGCCGAGGATGTCCGCGTCCAGCTTGCGGAACCGGTCGGCCGCATCGCTGAGCGCCGTAATTTCCGTCGGGCACACGACCGTAAAGTCGAGCGGATAGAAAAAGAAGACGAGCCATCTGCCGCGGTAGTCGGAAAGCGACGCCCTGCCGAACTCCTTGCCCTCGCCGTCGACGGTCTCCATCGTAAAATCCGGCGCCGGACGGCCGACCAAACGTTCTGCCATGATTCCGAAACCCTCCTTCACGCTAAATGCGCATCGGAATTAGGTTGTCCAAAAAACGGCAGTCCATTCGAAAGGAGGGGGCTTCCCGCGAGCCGGAAAGCTTAGCGGATCGCGCCCGCGATCAGGTCGCCCATCGCTTCGGTGCCGATCGCCTTGGACTTGTCGACCGCGATGTCGCCCGTGCGGTGGCCGGCGTCGAGCACTTCCTTGACCGCGTCCTCGATCGCTTGCGCCGCGTCATGATAGCCGAACGTGAGGCGGAACATGAGCGCGACCGACAAAATCGTCGCGATCGGATTGGAGATGCCCTGGCCCGCGATGTCGGGAGCCGATCCGTGCACCGGCTCGTACAGGCCGAAGCTGCCTTCGCCGAGCGACGCCGAGCTCAGCATGCCGATCGAGCCGGTCAGCATCGCCGCCTCATCGCTCAAGATATCGCCGAACATGTTCTCCGTGACGATGACGTCGAAGCTCGACGGACGGCGCAGCAGCTGCATCGCGCAGTTGTCGACGAGCACATGCTCCAGCTCGACCTCCGGATACTCCGGAGCGATCCGGTTCACGACCTCGCGCCACAGGCGGGACGTCTCCAGCACGTTCGCCTTGTCGACGGACGCCAGCCGCTTGCTGCGCGTCATCGCGATGTCGAACGCCTGGCGCACGATGCGCTCGATCTCCTGCACGTTGTAGACGCAGGTGTCGACCGCTTCCTGCCCGTGCTCGCCCTCGCGGCGGAACTTCTCGCCGAAGTAGATGCCGCCCGTCAGCTCGCGCACGACGATCAGGTCGGTGCCCTCGAGCACCTCGGGCTTCAGCGTGGAGGCATCCTTCAGGCAGTCGAACACCGTCGCCGGACGGATGTTGGAGAACAGGCCGAGCGCCTTGCGGATGCCGAGCAGTCCCGTCTCAGGACGCAGCTCCTTCGAGTTGTTGTCCCACTTCGGTCCGCCGACCGCGCCGAGCAGCACCGCATCGGCCTTTTGGCAGATGTCCAGCGTCTCCTGCGGCAGCGGGGTTCCCTTCTCGTCGATGGCGATGCCCCCGAACAGGCCGTGCTCGAATTCGAAGCGGTACTCGTACCGCTCCTCGATTTTCTTGATGACCTTGATGGCCTCGCCGACGACTTCCGGTCCGATGCCGTCGCCTGCGATGACCGCGATCTTTTTCACTTCTGCCATAGTTGAACACTCCTGTCTCGTCTCGATAACGAATGAGAATAACTATCATCAGTTGTACCATACTCCCGCTCGATTGTTCCAAGATAGGATAGCTATGGTGTTGATAGGGCGCGCCTATAGAGCAGCCTTCGCGAGATGAAAAAGCCCGCCTGCTGCGAAAACAGGCGGACCGGATGGGGCTGTAAAGAGAAGCTCGCGTAGCGTCAGATCAGGCTCATCTTGTCGCGGCGGCCCGGGGCCTTGCGCTTCTCGATGAGCCGGTTGAGCGCGTCGACATACGCGCGCGCGCTCGCCTCGAGGATGTCCGTGCTCACGCCGCGGCCCTGCGCGGATACGCCGTCCTGCAGCAGCACGACATGCACCTCGCCGAGCGCGTCCTTGCCGTCCGTGACGGACTTGATGGAGTAGTCGTCCAGCTCGACCGTCTCGCCCGTGACGAGGTCGATCGCGTTGAACAGGGCGTCGACAGAGCCGTTGCCCTCCGCCGTGCCCGACTGCACGCCGCGCCCCTCGACCCGGATCGAGACGGATCCCTTCGGCGTAGAGCGGTTGCCGTAATGGACCTCGACGGTTTCGAGCGCGTACACCTCCGGCGTGTCGACGAGCTTCTCCTCCAGCATCGCGAGCAGATCCTCGTCCGTGACGTTCTTCTTGCGGTCGGCCAGATCCTTGAACTTGGTGAAAGCGGCGTTCAGCGCCTCGTCCTCGAGCTCATAGCCGAGATCGAGCAGCTTCTCGCGGAACGCGTGGCGGCCGGAGTGCTTGCCCATGACGAGCTTCGACTCCTTGATGCCGATCGTCTCGGGAGAGATGATCTCGTACGTCGTCTTCTCCTTGAGCATGCCGTCCTGATGGATGCCGGACTCATGGGCGAAGGCGTTCGCGCCGACGATCGCCTTGTTGCCCGGCACGACCATGCCGGTCAGCTTGCTGACGAGTCGGCTCGTACGGGCGATCTCGGTCAGCTTGAGGCCGGTCTTGGCGCCGTACAGAGCCGCGCGCGTCTCCAGCGCCAGCGCCACTTCCTCGATCGCCGTGTTGCCGGCGCGCTCGCCGATGCCGTTGATCGTGCCCTCGATCTGGTCGGCGCCGTTCTGGATCGCCGCCAGCGCGTTCGCCGTCGCCATGCCGAGGTCGTCATGGCAGTGGGCGCTGAGCTGGATCGTCTCGATGCCCGGCACCTGCTCTTTGAGCGTCTTGAAAATGTTGCCGAACTCGGCCGGCGTCATGTATCCGACCGTATCGGGGATGTTGACGACGGTCGCTCCCGCCCGGATCGCCATCTCCGTCACCTCGCACAGGAAGTCCAGCTCCGTGCGGCCTGCGTCCTCCGGCGAGAACTCGATCTTGGCGAACTTCTGCTTCGCGTAGCGGATCGCCTTGTCGGCCGTCGCGAGCACCTGCTCCTTCTCCATCTTGAGCTTATGCTTGCGATGGATCGGCGACGTCGCCAGGAAGATGTGGATGCACGGATCGGCCGCATCCTTGAGCGCTTCCCAAGCGGCGTCGATGTCGCGCTCGACGGCGCGCGCGAGGCCGATGACGGTCGCGGACTTGACCGCTGCGGCCACCGCCTGCACCGCCGCCAGATCGCCCGGCGAGGCGGCCGGGAAGCCGGCCTCGATGCGGTCGACGCCGAGCTTCTCGAGCTGGAGGGCGATCTCCACCTTTTCCCGGGTATTCAGGTTGACCCCGGGCGATTGCTCGCCGTCGCGGAGCGTTGTATCGAAAATATAGATCTTGCGCAAGCCGGCACCTCCGTTCGGTAGGATTGTTTAGCTTATGAAGCGGCAAACGCGCCTCATTCCAGGTGGAAGAAGCGCGCTGCCGTGCTGCTTGACTCGTCTTACTTCTTGATCCAGTGCATCAGCTCGCGCAGCTGCGCGCCCGTCTTCTCGATCGGATGCTCGGCTTCGTTGCGGCGGGTCGCCGTCAGCATGGCGCGGCCGGACTTGTTCTCGAGGATGAAGTCGCGGGCGAATTTGCCTTGCTGGATGTCGGAGAGCACTTCCTTCATCGCTTTTTTCGTCTCGTCGGTCACGATGCGCGGGCCGGTGACATAGTCGCCGTACTCGGCCGTGTTGGAGATGGAGTCGCGCATCGACGCCAGTCCGCCTTCGTACATCAGGTCGACGATCAGCTTCAGCTCATGGAGACATTCGAAGTACGCCATCTCCGGCGCGTAGCCCGCTTCCACCAGCGTTTCGAAGCCGGCTTTGACGAGCGCGGACGTGCCGCCGCAAAGGACAGCCTGCTCGCCGAACAGGTCGGTCTCGGTCTCTTCGCGGAACGAAGTCTCGAATACTCCGGCACGGGTGCAGCCGATGCCCTTCGCGTAAGCGAGGCCGATCGCCTGGGCATTGCCCGTCGCGTCCTGCTCGACCGCGATCAGGCCAGGAACGCCGAAGCCTTCGACGTACGTGCGGCGCACCATGTGGCCCGGCGATTTCGGAGCGACGAGCAGCACGTCCGTGTCCTTGCTCGGCACGATTTGGCCGAAGTGCACGTTGAAGCCGTGGGAGAACATGAGAGCGGCGCCTTTTTTGAGGTTCGGGGCGATCTCATCGTTGTACACCTGGGCTTGCGTCTCGTCCGGCATGAGGATCTGGACAACGTCCGCCTTGCGGGTCGCGTCGGCGACGGTCAGCACCTCGAAGCCGTCGTTGCGGGCTTTGTCCGCGGACTTGCCTTCGCGCAGGCCGATGACGACCTTCACGCCGCTGTCGCGCAGGTTTTGCGCTTGAGCATGGCCTTGGCTGCCGTAACCGATGACTGCTACCGTCTTGCCTTGGAGAACGCTGAGATCCGCGTCGTTTTCATAGAACAATTTAACTGCCATGATGAGATGATGCCTCCTTTGGATTGGAACCCCTTTGAGCGGGTGTTTAAAGAGACAGCGCGTTAAAGCTCGAGCGGGGAGCGGCTCGTCTGCCTTCCTTAAACTCCCGCTCAAAGCGGGTTTTTGAGGTGTTATAGGTAAAAACAATAGCTTTATAGATTCGTTGTCGAACTTATCCGAAAATTCGCGCTACAGTCCGGCGGCGCATCGTCTGGCTCCTGGCGCGGAGCGAGTCAGGAGCGGACGGTGCCGCGGTTCATGGCCGTCACGCCGGTGCGGGAAAGCTCCCGGATGCCGTATGGACGCAGCAGCTCGATCATCGCGTCGATCTTGTCGGTCCCTCCGACCGCCTGCACGATCAGCGAGCTCGGTCCGATGTCGACGACCGCGGCGCGAAACGTCTCGACGACGCCGAGAATTTCCGGACGGGCTGCCGGCTCGGCGTTGACCTTGATCAGCGCCAGCTCGCGGGCGACCATCGGGCTGCCGCTCACGTCGACGACCTTGATGACGTCGATCAGCTTGTACAGCTGCTTGGACACTTGCTCCAGCACCTTCTCGTCGCCTTCCGTGACGATGACCATGCGGGAGAGGCCCGCTTCCTCGCTGGCGCCGACCGTGATGCTCTCGATGTTGAAGCCCCTCCGTCCGAACAGGCCAGCCACGCGCTGCAGCACGCCCGGCTGGTTGTTCACGAGGACGGCGATCGTATATCTCTGGTTCATTGTTCATCCCCCATCAGCATGACGTCGATCGTGTTGCCCTGGGTGACCATCGGGTAGACGTTCTCGCCTTTGCGGACGACGAATTCCACGACTGCCGGACCCGGATGGGCAAGCGCTTCTTTCCAGGCCGCCTCCGCCTCCTGCTTGTTCGTCGCGCGGAAGCCTTTGACGCCGTACGCCTCGGCCAGCTTGACGAAGTCGGGGCTGCCTGCCAGGTCGATGTGGCTGTAGCGGTTGTCGTAGATGATCTCCTGCCACTGGCGCACCATGCCGAGCACCTGGTTGTTGATGATCGCGACCTTGACCGGAATGTTGTTGATCGCGCAGATCGCCAGCTCCTGGGCGCACATCTGCATGCCGCCGTCGCCATTGATGCTGACGACGAGCCGGTCCGGATGCGCCATCTGCGCGCCGATCGCGGACGGGAAGCCGAAGCCCATCGTGCCGAGGCCGCCGGAGGTGATCCAGGAGCGCGGCTGGTTGAAGCGGTAGTACTGCGCCGCCCACATCTGATGCTGGCCGACGTCCGTCGTGACGATCGCGTTGCCCTCGGTCGTATCGTGGATCATGCCGATGACCCACTGCGGCTTGAGCTCGGTGTCGGAATCGACGTACCGCAGCGGCTGGTCCTGCTTCCATTGCCGGATCTGGGCGCGCCAGGCGTCCGCCTTGTCGGCATAGCCGACCTCCTGGTTGAGCAGGCCGAGCGTCGTCTTGACGTCGCCGACGATCGGGATGTCCGTCGGCACGTTTTTGCCGATCTCGGCCGGATCGATGTCGATGTGCACGATCTTGGCCTTGGACGCGAAGCCGTCCAGCTTCATCGTCACGCGGTCGTCGAAGCGGGCGCCGATGTTGATGAGCAGGTCGCTCTCCTGGATCGCCTTGTTGGAGGCGTACGCTCCGTGCATGCCCGGCATGCCGACCCACAGCTCGTTGCCGCTCGGGAAGCCGCCGAGGCCGAGCAGCGTCGTCGTGACCGGAATGCCCGTCTTGACCGCGAACTCCAGCAGCTCCTCATGGCCGCCCGAGTAGACGACGCCGCCGCCGGCGAGGATGAGCGGACGCTCCGCTTCGGCGATCGCCCGGACGAGCTTGTCGAGCTGCGGCTTGCGCGGCGTGACGGTCGGATTGTAGCCGCGGATGCTCACGTCCGTCACCGGCTTGAACAGCGCCTTGGCCGCCGAGACATCCTTCGGGATGTCGATCAGGACCGGGCCTTTGCGGCCGCTGTTCGCGATGTGGAACGCCTCGTGGATGACGCGCGGCAGGTCCTCGACGTCCCGCACGAGATAGCTGTGCTTCGTGATCGGCATCGTGATGCCGGTGATGTCCGCTTCCTGGAACGCGTCCGTGCCGATGAAGCTCGTCGCGACGTTGCCCGTAATGACGACGAGCGGCACGCTGTCCATGAACGCGGTCGCGATGCCGGTGACGAGGTTCGTCGCTCCCGGTCCGGAGGTCGCGATGCAGACGCCGACCTTGCCGGAAGCTCTCGCATAGCCGTCCGCCGCATGGATCGCGCCTTGCTCGTGGCGGGTCAGCACGTGGTTGAAGTCCTTGAAGCCGTGCATGGCGTCGTAGATGAACAGCACCGCGCCGCCCGGGTAGCCGAATACACATTCCACGCCCTCGAGCACCAGGCTGCGGAGCAGCATTTCAGAGCCGCTCACCACTTCCGGCTTCCTCATTCTATCCATGATCTCTTCCTTGGAGCGCACTGCTTCGCCTTGCATCACCATCATGTGATCCTCCCTTCGTGACGGCGGCGGTGTCGACGGTCCGCCTTCGCCCCTATCGTATTGGCTGAATCAAAAAAACCTTTCGCCCTCTATGCCGAAGCATAGGGACGAAAGGTTGATCTTCCGTGGTACCACCCAGGTTTACGCCGCATCTCGCGATGCGGAGTCTCAAGAAGTAAGACGCGAGATGCATGCCTCATCGGTCCTACTTCGGCAGGTTAACGCATGCCAGGCGATTCTCCCTAATGAAAGCGCAAGGGCGCTTCGTTCAGGAAAACAGCTCCGAGGTGAGCTCGTTGGAAAGGGATGCTGGCGGCGGTTGCAGCGAATCCGTCGCTCTCTGGACAGTAGAGCCCTTAACACTTCGTCCTCTTCATTGCTGTTCGGGTATTAGCTTAGACCTTATTATAGGTTTGAGCTTATCATCCGTCAATACTTAGATTACGCGGCTGCAGGAAAAGTTATGTACGAGGCCGGAAAACGAATCGCTTCGCAACCGGCCCCGCTTCGGCATAGACTGTGGAGACGGCCGCGGCGGATGCCCGCTCCGCCTCATGCGGAAGCGCTCCGCCGGCCCGTCGGAAGGAGTCTCCCGCATGCGCCAAATCCGCTATCGCGGGCATCGCCCGGACGATCTGCCGACGCTGATCCGCCTCATCCGCACCGAGCTGATGCCGATGTCCCATACGGTCAGTCCCGACGATCCCGCCGTGCTTGCCGAATTGCCGGACCGCTTCGACAGCGGCCGCACGATCGTCGCCGCTCCCGAAGGCGGCCCCCCGCTCGGCTTCGTCCATTTCGGCCAGATCCACTCGCTGCTCCACATCGACATGCTCGTCGTCGATCCGGCCAGCCGCAAGCACGGCATCGGCCTGGAGCTCATGCGCCGCGCCGAGCGCGAAGGAACGCTGGGCGGGTCGCTCATGGCCGTGCTGTTCGTCGACGACGTCAACGAAAAGGCGCGCCGATTCTACGCCCGCGAGGGCTACGAGCCGGTGCGCCATTTTCCCGATCTGAAGGTGACGCAGTGGACGAAGCCGCTGCGATCCGAAGGTCAGTAGAACCCTTTCGGTCCGACTGGAGGGCAGCAGCCCGGTCCATAAGGGCCGTAAGGACCTCCAGGGCCGCCCGGTCCCGGTCCATAAGGGCCGTAAGGGCCGGGTCCCGGTCCGTAGGGGCCGCCGAAGCCCCCGCCATAAGCGCCGAAAGGAGCGAGGCCGATCGCAAGGACGGAGAACAGCGCCAGCGGCAAGATGAAGGCGCGGGTGCCCGCCTTGCCGGCTTGCTCCTGAACGCGCACATAGAGCTTGTCGCCGTTCAGCTTTTCCAGCTTGCCCGTTACGACCGAGCCGTCCTTCATCTTGACCTCGACCGTCTGGCCGATGAGTGCCTGCACTTGCTGCTTGGAGACGTTAGACAACATGATTCCTCCTTTCCGTTCCTTCCAGCTTATTCTCCCGGCGGCCGTCCCGGCTGTACGGATGTCCGCATGAACGCAAAAAAAGGCTGCTCCCTGTCATCTGCATGACGGGAACAGCCTTTTGATGCTAGGCGTTCAGCTTTTGCTTGGCTACGTCAGCCAGGCTGTTGAACGAGCCGATGTCGTTCACGGCCAGGTCGGCAAGAACCTTGCGGTTCACTTCGACGCCGGCTTGCTTCAGGCCGAACATGAATTTGCTGTAGGACAGGCCGTTCAGACGCGCAGCGGCGTTGATGCGGACGATCCACAGCTTGCGGAAGTCGCGCTTCCGTTGGCGACGGTCGCGGTACGCGTACAGCAGGGATTTGTTGACCTGCTCCTTTGCGGTTTTAAACAGGCGATGCTTGGAACCGAAGTAACCCTTTGCGAGCTTAAGAATCCGTTTGCGGCGACGGGCGCGAACGAATCCGCCTTTTACTCTTGCCATGATAATACCCTCCTGTAGGTTCTAATCAAATAAATCTCAGGGAAATGCTATTTCAGTTGCGCGAGGCCTTGAGCCAGACGGCTTACGTCGCCGGCAGCCATGTTCGGCTGGGTAGCCAGAACGCGCTTCGTGCGGCCCGATTTATGGGAGAGCAGGTGGTTGCGGTACGCCTTGTAGCGCTTTACCTTGCCCGTTCCCGTGATCTTGAAGCGGTCTTTCAGACTGCTGTGGGTTTTCATCTTAGGCATGTCGTTATCCTCCTTGAATAAATGAAAATCAATTGTTGTTCTTCGGTGCCAAAATCATGATCATGCTGCGTCCTTCCAGTTTCGGCACACGCTCGACGTTGCAGATGTCGGCCACTTCGGTCTGGAGACGCTCCAGAATGCGCTGGCCGACCGCCGCATGCGCGATCTCGCGTCCGCGGTAGCGGACGGAGGCTTTGACCTTGTCGCCTTCGCCAAGGAACTTGATGACGTTGCGGAGCTTGGTCTGATAATCATGCTCGTCGATGTTGGAGCGGAACCACACTTCCTTCAGATCGACGATCTTCTGGTTTTTGCGGGCTTCCTTCTCCTTCTTCTGCTGCTCGTAGCGGAACTTGCCGTAGTCCATGATGCGGCATACCGGCGGCTTCGCTTGAGGAGCGATGTTGACCAGATCCATGTTGGCATCGATGGCCATCTGCAGCGCCTCGCGGATCGGCTTGATGCCAAGCTGCTCGCTCTCGGGTCCGACCAGGCGTACTTCCCTCGCCCGGATGTCGTCGTTGATTTGGTGATCTCGGCTAATAATCGTCCACCTCCGAATGGGATTGGTGTTGCGCGCGTGAATGCTCTATAAAAAGCAAAAGCGGGTCCTGGAGCAGGACCCGCGTGAGACGCCGTAGTAGATCCGTCCTCTCTCCGCAAGGAGGGAAGGCGGCCATATTGCGTATCGCATACCAGCCGACGGCGTCGGTCAGGTGAGAAGCGGGCGCTCCTGCTTGTGCGAATATGTCGTTGTAAATTGCATGAAATCAAGAACACTTGAACTAATGTACCATGACGACGAGCTGCCTGTCAACCGCCCTACGAAGCCTGCTTGCTCTGCACTTCCTCCAGGCGGATGACGCGCGTATGCTGCGTATGGCTCCATTGCTTGTTGTTCTGCGTGAAGAACGCATAGAACGTGATCGGCAGCCAGCTGAGCTGGAAGACGATCATCGACAGCAGATGGGCGTACATCTTGCCGGACTTGATCCCTTCAAGCGCCATGACGAGCGGGAACATAAGCGCGGCGGACGCGAGCGCGACGGCCGGCACCCAGAATGGAAGATACGCATAGATCGACGAGAACACATTGTCTGCCGGCAGCACGTAATCGATCCAGATGACGACGGTGCCGACGAAGCCGAGCAGCGTGCTGTAGACCGAGAACGAGTACAGCGCCGCATCGAACTTGACGAAATTGCGCTCCTTGATGCTGGCCCAGAGCAGCGGGAAGAAATACTGGCGGGCGACGGTGAAGTGGCCCTGCATCCAGCGCAGGCGCTGGCGCGCCGAGGCGCGGAAGGAGACCGGCTTCTCGTCGTACACCTTGGCCTCGTAGTTGAGCACCGGATGCACGCCGCGCTGCACGCAGCGCATGGAGAACTCCAGGTCCTCGACGAGGCTCGTCGCGCCCCAGCCCATTTCCTTCAGCAGGCCGCTTTCGAAGCACATGCCGGTGCCTCCGAGGAAGTTCGCCATGCCGAGGTTGCGGCGCGACAGCTGCCAGAGGCGGTTGCAGTACCAGTAGGTAATGCCGTAGGATGCCGTGACCCAGGAGTCGTCCGGATTTTTCGTATCGAGGTAGCCCTGGATGACTTGATGGCCATTGCACAGGTCATTGTTCATGTGGATGAGGAAATCGGTGTTCACCAGATTGTCCGCGTCGAACATGACGACGGCGTCGTACTGCTTGGGCATCGCCCACAGCTCCTTCAGCATCCATTCGATGGCGTAGCCCTTGCCTTTGAGCTGGTTGTTGAACCGCTCGCAAGCGTGCGCGCCCATGCTGCGGGAGATGTCGGCCGTGCCGTCCGTGCAGTTGTCGCAGATGACGAACACGTCGTACAGCTCTTTCGGATAATCCAGGCGGTTCAGGTTCTCGATCAGCGCGCCGACGACCTTCTCTTCGTTGTGGGCCGCGACAAGAATGGCGAACGATTTCTGCGGCTTGTGCCGGATCGTCTTTTTCTTGCGGACGATGCCGAACAACGCCAAGCCGAACTGATAGATTCCGACGAATGCCAGGAAAATTTGCAATGCGATCATGATGGAACTCGCGATCATTTGTGTTGCCCCCTTGAGACCCCGATTTTAATATTCTCTCTGTACATGCTGCGGGCTCTTTTCTCTCTGTGTTGGTTTTTTTAATGTCAGCTTTTCTGGAAACGGCCCTTTTGATTTTCCACGGAACCCGTAGCTTTGTCAAAAGGCGAATCCCCTTCGTTTCGGCTCAAAGCAAGGGGAAAAACGCTTGCAACGAGCATTAAAGACTAGGATGCCCTCATTTGCTTGCGCTAACCGCTTCTTCCATTCATTTGCTGGCGTTTTGATGCTTTCGTCCTTACCGACGAGCGACCGCCTCGAAAAGTTCTCCAAGGTCCGACAAAAGGCGGTGACAATCCGGTGAACGACGGGTTTCGCTTCAAGGACGCATCCGCCAGCGGATGCGTCCTTCCTCCCATCATTACCACGCCCGCGAAACCTAAAACGGCTTTCGCTTCATTCAGCCCTAACAAATCTGCTTTAGAATGAAGCTGCGACATATTCAGATCGCACGCGGAAGGTTATGATAGGGGTACAGAATACCAAACCGACGGGAGGAGTGGCGATGTTCATCGGCTGGCTCCGCATGAAGGAGCGAAGGCTGCTGCTTTGGCTGAACCGCGGCCCTGCGGGAGCGAGGCTCGGCGCCGTCGTGAGGCGCTGGCTGTCGACCGTGACGCATATGGGCGGAGCGACGTTCACGCTGAGCGCCTCCCTGCTGCTCTTGCTGCTCGGCGAAGGAGCTTGGGAGCTCGCCGGCTGGCAGAGCCTCGCGGCGGTCGTCGTCAGCCATATTCCGGTCGCCGTCGTCAAGCGCACGCTCAAGCGGCTGCGGCCCTACCAGGCGATCGAAGGCGTCCGCACGGGCAAAAGCCCGCTGGCGGACTCCTCCTTTCCCTCCGGCCATACGACAGCGGTTTTCGCCTGGATCGTCCCGTTGTCGTACGCTGCCGCTTCCGAGCTGCCCGCCTGGCTGCCGCTCATCGTCGCTGCCGCCGCGCTGATCGCCGGTTCGGTCGGATGGTCCCGGATGTACCTGGGACTTCATTACCCGTCCGACGTCGGCGCCGGAGCGCTGCTCGGCACGTTGACCGCGCTGCTGGCCATCTCGTTCATCGGCAGCTAGGCCGCTCGCGGCGGACAGGCTGCCGCTGCCGGAGGCAGGCGCAAAAGCGAACCGCCCGCCGTCCCCTTGCAAGGGAACGGCGGGCGGTTCGCTTTCGTTATCAGGTCCGCTGCGGCGGCAGGCTCACGCCTGGGAGCCGTGAAGCTTGGCCTTTTCCAGGTCCTCGCGCTCCTTGGCCGCCTCGCGGCTGCGGCGGGCGTTCTTCTCGTCGCGGTATGCGGCGAGCGCGGAAGCTCCGACGACGACCTCGCAGCGGTGGATCGGCAGCCCTTGCTGGATGAATTTGCTTTCGTACTCGGTGAGCACCAGATCGTCCCGCACCTCGTCGCGATGCAGGTCGAGCGAGATGGCGCGCATCTGCATCTCCGTCTCGGCGTAGCTGTTGAGCGAGAACTCGAACAGCAGCCGCGAATCCGTCTTCTGATGGATCTCGCCGTATTCATTGAGAATTACCGCGTACTGCTCCAAAAAGCGCGGATGCGACAGCCGCCGGCGCGCATGCTTGGACTTCGGCCACGGATCGCTGAAGTTCAGGTAGATCCGCTCCAGCTCGCCGGGGGCGAACATATCCGAGATGTTCTCGATGTTGGCGCGCAGCAGCGCCAGATTCGGCGGGTAGCCCTCCAGGCCGAGCTCCTCCCTCGCCAGCAGCGCCTTTTCGCTCGCGCGGCGGATCAGCTCGTCGTACATGTCCACGCCGATGTAGTTCACGTCCGGGTTGCGCACGCTGTGCTGGCTGATGAACTTGCCCTTGCCCATGCCCAGCTCCACATGGATCGGCTTGTCGTTGCCGAAAAATTCCTTCCACTTGCCTTTATGCTTCTCGGCATCGAGCACGACGAGGCGCGGCAGCGCCTCCAGCTCCTCGCGGATGCCTTTTCTTCCTCTCAAGCGCATGATTCGATTATTCCTCCAATAGCCTCGGCCGTCGGCCTAAGCAGACTCTACCGTCCTATTGTGCCTAAGACAGCTCCGCTTGTAAAGAAAAAGCGGCTCCGGGAGGCTGTGCCTGCCGCGGAAACCGCTCGGTTCGAAAGAGTGGATGCTAGTTCAGCATCTGATAGGGGATCGGCTGCTCCAGCTCGTACGTCTCGGACAGCACATGGTTCAGCTTGCGGCGGGCCTCGATTTCAAGGCGGTGATTGCCGTGGAACCGAATTCCGGCGAGGGCCATCAGTTCCTTGACCGTGAGCTCGATCGTGACCTTGCTGTCGCCTTGCGGAATTTTCACCGTGTTCATGTTCATCACCTCATGGATTTTTTTACAGCATTCCCAGGAGATCGGGCGCTTATGAAAATCAGGGTCGCGGCAGCGTTCAAGTGATGAAAAACCCTTGATTTAATTGATTTCTTTCCTCTTTAATTTAACACATCATGTAAGGTTTATCAAGCCCAAAATAAGCGCTTTCATTATTTATTTTTTCCAGCTTGTCCACCTCGGGCCGCAGGCCTGCATGCCCGGAGACCTTTGGCGCGGAAGCGAAATTCAGGTATGATGGTAGCAACCCGACGCGGCGGGCGGCTGCGGCCGTCCGACCGCCGAATCCGAGCGTTTTTGAAAGGAGCCGACATGCAAGCTGCAACGCCATCCGCCTCTTCCCCGCTCCTGTGGGGAGACAAGCGGTTCCATACCTGGAATTACGAGATGAGAGAGCAGTTCGGCGGCAAGGTGTTCAAGGTGATGCTGGACGCCGGCTTCACCTGCCCGAACCGCGACGGTGCCGTCGCGACGGGCGGCTGCACGTTCTGCAGCGCGCGCGGCTCGGGAGACTTCGCCGGCAGCCGCCGGGACGACCTCATCCAGCAGTTCGATACGATCCGCGACCGCCAGCATCTCAAATGGCCCGACGCCCGCTACATCGGGTATTTCCAGGCCTACACCAATACGTACGCGCCGGTCGAGGAGCTGCGCCTCTATTATGAAGCGATCCTGGCGCAGCCGGGCGTCGTCGGACTCTCGATCGCGACCCGGCCGGACTGCCTGCCCGACGATGTCGTCGACTATCTCGCCGAGCTGAACGAGCGCACCTACCTCTGGATTGAGATGGGGCTGCAGACGATCCACGAGTCGACCTCGGACCTCATCAACCGCGCCCACGACACCGCCTGCTACCTCGATGCGGTGCGGCGCCTGCGCGAGCGCGGCATCCGCGTCTGCGCCCATATCATCTACGGCCTGCCGCAGGAGACGCATGAGATGATGCTGGACACCGGCCGCGCCGTCGCGGCGATGGACGTGCAGGGCATCAAGATCCATCTGCTCCATCTCATGCGCAAGACGCCGATGGTCAAGCAGTACGAGGACGGACTGCTGCGCTTCCTGGAAATGGACGAGTACGTCCAGCTCGTCGTCGACACGCTGGAGCTGCTGCCGCCGGAGATGATCGTGCACCGGCTCACCGGCGACGCGCCGCGCGAGCTGCTGATCGGACCGACCTGGAGCCTGCGCAAATGGGAAGTGCTGAACGCGTTCGACGACGAGCTCTCCCGCCGCGGCACCTGGCAGGGACGGCTCTGGCAGCCTGCCGCTCCCGGCCTGCTGCCGGAGCCGGAGCACGCGCCGGCGCTGACCAAGCCGGGCCGCAAGCTGTCCGCCGCCAAGTACGCCGCTCTCATGAAGGCGGCAGCGCAGGACGCGCCGGGCTGCGAGCCGGGGGAGCGGAGCTGATGGGCCTGCTCTCCGTCATCGGCATGGCGCATGGCTGGGTGCGCCAGCGCGTCCAGCCCGGCGACGCGGTCATCGACGCCACGCTTGGCGGCGGCGTCGACGCGCGCTTCCTCGCGGAGCTCGTCGGACCGCGCGGCTCGCTGATCGGCTTCGACGTGCAGGAGGAGGCGCTGCGGCGCACGCGCGAGCGGCTCGAGCCGCTGCAGGCAGCCGGCCGGCTGCCTGCGCGCACCTCCCTGCTGCTGCAGTCGCACGGCGAGCTGGAGACGGCCGTGCCGCCGGAGCTCCGCGGCCGGATCGCGGCCGTGCTGTTCAATCTCGGCTACTTGCCGGGCTCCGAGGATACGAGCCTCATCACGACGCCGCAGACGACGCTGCCGGCGCTGGAGGCCGCGCTCCGCGTCCTTCGCCCCGGCGGCATCCTCGCCTGCGTCCTCTATCCCGGCCACCCCGGCGGCGCCGAGGAAGCGGACGAGGTGATGCGCTGGACGGCCGGCCTGCCGGCGGAATCGGCGCAGGCGGCCGTCTATCGGCTCGTGCAGAAGCCGTCCGCGCCCTACGCGCTCGGCATCGAGAAAAAAGCTTCGCCGACCGGCTCGCCCGAGCCGAGTTCATTCCATTAAAAGGAGGAAATATCAAATGGCTATCCGCAAGCTGGAGCATGTCGGCGTCATGACGGCGCATCTGGAGGCTTCGATCGACTTTTACAAGCAGGTGCTCGGCATGGAGCACACGTACACGCTGACGCACACGAACGGCGTAATCCGCCTCGCCTTCCTGCGCTTCCCCGGCTCCGAGCAGACGGAGCTGGAGCTGATCGAGGGCTATGACTCCGATCTGCCGGCCGAGGGCAAGACGCATCATATCGCCTTCACCGTCGACAACGTCGAGGAAGAGTTCGAGCGCATCAAGCGGCTCGGCGTTCCGCTGCGCGACACCGAGCTGACGACGCTGCCGAACGGCGCGCGCTACTTCTTCTTCTACGGACCGGACGGCGAGCTGCTCGAGCTGTTTCAGCCGGGACAGGCTCCTACCGCCTGACGGCCTCCCGTCCTGTCGGCAATCATCCTCTACATATCTTTCGAATAGGAGTGGAAATAGAGATGACACTCGCACCATACCCGCTTAAATTCAAGCCTGAAATGAAGGAACGCGTCTGGGGCGGCCGCGCCCTGGAGCAGTTCGGCCTGGAGCTGCCCGACGGCCACATCGGCGAAGGCTGGATGATCGGCGATCATCCGAACGGCACGACCACCGTGCTCGGCGGACCGCTGGACGGCCTCGGCCTCGACGAGATCCGCGAGCGCTACGGGCGCGAATGGTTCGGCAGCAAAGGCTTTTCCGAGAAGAACGGCCGCTTCCCGCTGCTCATCAAGCTGCTCGATTGCAACGACGACCTGTCGGTGCAGGTGCATCCGACCGACGCCTACGAAGGACTGCCGGCCGGCGAGCTCGGCAAGACGGAGATGTGGTACATTCTCGACGCCAAGCCGGGCGCCAAAATCATCTACGGCCTCAAGGACGGGGTCGACCGCGCCGCCCTGCGGCAGGCGATCGACGAGGACCGCGTCATGGAGACGATGCAGGAGGTCGAGGTGAAGGCGGGCGACGCGTTCTACATCCCGGCCGGCACCGTGCATGCGCTGTGCGCCGGCGTCGTCGTCGCGGAGATCCAGCAGAACTCGGATACGACGTACCGCGTCTACGACTACAAGCGCCCGGGCCTGGACGGCCAGCTGCGCGAGCTTCATGTCGAGGACTCGCTCAACGTCATCGCCTACGAAGGCGCCGGAGCGACGCGCATGACGACGGACGGCGCGCAGCCGGGCAGCTGGCTGACGATCGCCGAGTCCCCCTACTTCCTCGTCGACAAAGGCGTCGTGCGCGGTCCGTGGGAGCTGACCGTATCGCCGGACAGCTTCGTCATCCTCGTCATCGCGGAAGGCTCCGGCTCCATCGCCTGGGGCGACGGGCAGTCGCAGGAGGTCAAGGCCGGCGAATGCTTCCTGCTGCCGGCGACGCTCGGCTCCTGCACGCTGGACGGCGAGCTGACCGTGCTGCGCAGCCTCGTGCCATAAGCTTTTGCGAATGCATGCCAAAAAGCGTGCCGGATGGAAATCCGGCACGCTTTTTTTATATATCCAGCTCGCTCGAATGCCGAGCAGGCGCTACAGAGCCGCAGCCGTCCCGCGAGGGAGCCGCAGGCTGAACGCGCGCCCTCCCCGCTTGCCCTCCGTCCCGTACAGGACGACGAGCAGCGTCTCCGCTTCGCGGCTGAGCGAGCCGTCGTGCAGATAGCGCTCCAGATCGAACGGCAGCCGCTCCACGACCGCGTGCTTCTGCAGCTCCTTTTCGCCGAGGCCGAGCCGCGCGAACTCCGCTCCCGCCTCCTCCGGCGCATCCGCGAGCCGCTTCATCCACCCCGCCAGCTCGGACTTGTCCATGCCGAACTCCCACCACACCTTGCGCGGCTTGTGGTTATGGCCCAGGAAATAATCCAGCTTCATTAGGCCGAGCACGACGTCCAGCTCCATGCCGCGCGGCGCCTCGTCCGAGAGCAGGAAAGCCCGCAGCCGCGCGAACAGGTCCTCCAGCTGATGGCCGATTCGCTCCCAGCCCTGGCGCTCCCAGAAGTCGCCGAACCGCTGGAAGAAGTCGAACGCGGAACCGAAGACGCGGTCGATCAGATGGAGCAGCGTATGATCCATGCGATGCGCGTTCCAGTATTTTTCCAGCACGTCCTCGACCCGCTTGATGCGAATCAGATCCGAGAACGGCATGAGGCTGTTGCCGAGAATCTCGTAGGGCGCCTGATCGGCGTACACATAGCCGTACTTGTCCGCGTCGCGCCGCAGCCCCGTTCCGCGCAGCATCTTGAGGAAGCCGAGCTGCAGCTCCTCCGGCCGCAGCGCGAACACGTCGTTGAACGTCTTGCGGAACGTGTCATAGTCCTCATGAGGCAGGCCGGCGATGAGGTCGAGATGCTGGTCGATCTTGCCGGAGTCCTTAACCTTGGTCACCGTGCGCACGAGCTTGTTCCAGTTTTGACGGCGCTCGACCGCCAGGTTGGTGACGTCGTTGGTCGACTGCACGCCGATCTCGAAGCGGAAGATGCCCGGCGGAGCGTGCTCCGCCAAATAATCGAGCACCTCCGGCCGCATGATGTCGGCCGTGATCTCGAACTGGAACACGCAGCCGCCGTGGTTCTCGATCAGGAACTTGAACATCTCCAGCGCGTAGTCGCGCTTGATGTTGAACGTGCGGTCGACGAACTTGATCGTCTTCGCTCCTGCCTCGATCAGATAAAGCAGGTCCGCCTTGGTCCGCTCGATGTCGAAGTACCGCACCCCGACCTCGATGCTCGACAGGCAGAACGAGCAGCTGAACGGACAGCCCCGGCTCGTCTCGAAGTAGACGACGCGGTTCGCGAGCGACTCCCGATCCTCGGGGAAGCGATGAGGGCTAGGCAGCTCCGCCAGGTTCAGCTTCGGCCGCGGCGGGTTGACGACCGTCTCCTGCGCGCCGTTCTTCACGCGCCGGTAAGCCGCACCGAAGACGAGATGGTACTTGCCCTCGCCCTCGATCTCCTGCAGCAGATGATGGAGCGTCTCCTCGCCTTCGCCGTGGATGATGAAATCGACCTCGGGCAGCTTGTCCAGCCACTCGCCCGTGTCGTAGCTGACCTCGGGACCGCCCATGACGATGCGCACGTCCGGCATGATCTTGCGCAGGACGCGGATCACCTTGATCGTCTCCTCGATGTTCCAGATGTAGACGGAAAAGCCGATGACCTGCGGCTGCTTGGCGTACAGGTCCGAGACGATGTTCATGACGGGATCCTTGATCGTATATTCCGCGATCTCGATCGGGAAGTCCTTCTCGCAGTAAGCCTTCAAGCAGCGCAAGGCGAGCGAGGTATGGATATATTTCGCGTTCAGCGTGGCTAGAACGACGTTCATGACGGCAACCTCCTTCAAATCAACGTTCATGATACCGCAATCCTCGCCGAAAAGAAACAGCCGCCCGGGAAGTCCCGGGCGGCTGAAAGAAAAATAAGTGCTCCAAGTCAAGAAGTCAAGGGTGAAGGCGGATCAGCAGCTCGTCCTGGAACTGCACGTCGAGAATCGAATACCGCACCTGCCATTTGCCGTCCGGCAGCGCGGAGACGGCGCCGGCCTCATAGTCGCGAGGCTCGAAGCCGACTTTTTTGGAATAGAACAGGTTCAGCCGGATCTTGTCCTTGGGCAGCATCCGATGCAGCTCATGCGCCGTATTGGCCGCCCAGATCTGCAGGTTCTTCTGCATCTTGGACCCGTAGTAGTCATAAAAATCGGTGTCGATGTCCGCCGACAGCTGCAGCCAGCCGTCCGCGTCCCGCTTTGCGGTCCAGCCCTTGAGCTTCAGCTCGCCGTCGCTCGCCGACACGCTGTCGAACTGCTTGGCCAGCAGGCTCGCGATCTCGTCCTCGGACGCGCCGACGAGCGTCTCCGGCAGCGTCGGCTTCAGGAAGCCGACCTTGGCCGGATCGATGGCGGCGGTTCGGATCAGCTCCACCGCATCCTCGGATGCCACGGCGAAGTTGAGGTCGGCCGCCGTATCCTCGTAGCCGGACGTCGTCAGGCCGATCAGCTCGCCGTACTGGTTGAACAGGCCGCCGCCGGAGCTGCCGTGGTCGATCGGGGCGCTGATCTGGTAATAGATGCTGCCGCCATCGTAGCCGAAGTTGCTGACGACGCCGACGGACACCGTGTTCTGGACGCCGAGCGGACTACCGATGGCGACGACCGGATCGCCCTTCTGCATGTCGTCGAAGCTGCCGAAGGTTACGGGATCGAGATCGAGCTCATCCTTGGTCAGCACGATCGCCAGATCGACCTTCTCGTCGTAGGCGGCGACGCCGACGATCGGCAGCGAGCGGCCGTCGTTGGTCTTGACGAAGCCGGACTTGGCATCCTGCATCACATGCAGGTTCGTCAGCACGTAGCGGTCGCCGACGACGACGCCGCTGCCCTGCCCGTAGTCGGTCTGGATGAGAACGACGCTGTCGTCGTTCTTCGCGACGATCTGGGCGGTCGTCAGGCGGCGCGCCTCGCGGGCCTTCTCTTCCCGCTGAAGCCGCTCCTCGAACTGCGCCTCCTCGGATTGGATGCGCACGACGCGCGCCGCGGCATCCCAGCGGACGGCGGCGCCGAACGCCTCCGAGACGAAGCGGATCGGCACGTACGTCACGCCGGAGCGCACCGTCGCCGGCGCGTCGAGCTTGACGCTCTTGCCGTTGACCGCCGCGTGGGAGGCGCCGATCTGGAGCGTCAGCGTCAGATAGCCGCCGCTGCTCGCGATGACGGTGCGGGTCGTCGGCTCCCAGGTGACCGTGGCGCCGAGCGCCTTGAACAGATCCTTCATCGGCACGAGGATCGTGCCCTTGCTCTGGATCGGCTGAGCCTGCAGGCTCAGCTTCTTGCCGTCGAGCGTGACGGAGATCGCGGCGGCCTTGGCTGCCGGCGCCTGGACGGCGGCAGGCTGGGCCGCCGCCGGGGAGGCTCCGGACGCGAGCAGGGCGACAGCCAGCACGGGCGCGGCCAGCGCGGACAGGCAGCGGACGGGACGAATCTTAAAGCTGGTCAATGGTCGGGATCCCTCTTTTCAAGTACAAGCCGAACGTACCGGTTTATACGAAACTTCCCGTATTCTACCATCCGTTTAGAAGAGTTGTCCACGGGAACAAGCCCGCGTTTGGAATCCTCGCGGCGCGCATGCTATAGTGAAGCGAGTCCAACGCGAAGAGGAGAATCCTGCCATGACCCAAACATCCAATCTGTCGCCGTATGTCGGGCTGCTCGGCATGGAGCGGCATATCGAAGGCGGCTGGTTCAAGGAAATGTGGAAAGCTTCCTACCAGATCCCGCATGAAGTGCTTGGCGCCCCTTATTCCGGCGCGCGCGCCGCTGCCAGCTCCGTCTATTTCCTGCTGCATCCCGGAGAGGAGTCGGCATGGCACAAGGTGCTGTCCGACGAGCTGTGGCTGTTCCACGCCGGCGGCCCGCTGGAGCTGACGCTCGGCGGCCACGGAGACAAGCCGGAGGAGCAGCAGAAGCTCATCCTCGGCCTCGACATCGCAGCCGGCCAGTCGCCGCAGGCGCTCGTGCCCGCCGGCGCTTGGCAGACGGCCCGTCCGCTCGGCGACGAGCCCGTATTCGTCACCTGCATCGTCGCCCCGGCGTTCCACTATGACGACTTCACGCTCGTCGTCGAGGCGGACAGCTAGCGCTTGCGCCGCAGACGGAGCGGATTTTCCGCCCCGACAACAAGGGACGACCCCGATTCTCCTATCGGGGCCGTCCCTTTTGGCATGCCGTCCCGCGCTCGCCTGCGCGCCCGGCCTAAAGCCGCGTCAGCTCCTTCGGATACGAGGTCAGCACCTGCGCCTCGCCGTCGTCGCCGATATAGATATCGTCCTCGATCCGCACCCCGCCCAGCTCGGGAATGTAGACGCCGGGCTCGACCGTGAACAGCATGCCGTGCTGGATCGGGTCCGAGTTCTCTCCGTGCACGGACGGCTGCTCGTGGATCTCCAGCCCCATCCCGTGGCCGGTGCGGTGGGTGAAATAATAGCCGAATCCTTCCTTCTCGATCGCGGCCCTCGCGGCCCGGTCGACTTCCTGGAGCGGCCTGCCGGCGCGCGCGGCGGCGATGCCGGCGAGGTTGGCTTGAAGCACGGCGTCGTAGATCCGAAGCTGCGACGCCGAGCCTTCGCCGAGGATGAAGGTCCTCGTAATGTCCGAGCAGTAGCCGTCCTTGAACACGCCCATGTCGATCAGGAGAAAGTCGTTCTCCTGCAGCTGGTAGCTGCTCGAGCGGCCATGCGGCAGCGCGCTGCGCACGCCCCCGAGCACGCTCGTCTCGAACGCCGGCCTGTCGCCGCCGAGCCCCCGCATGCGGTACTCGATCTCCGCGTTCAGCTCGAGCTCCGACACGCCGCGGCGCACCTTGGACACCGCCTCCTGCAGCACCTGCTCGGCGAGCGCGACAGCCGTCTTGACGCGCTCGATTTCGTCCGCGGACTTGAACAGCCTCAGGCTCATGATGAGCGGACCGGCGTCCACGAAGTCCGCCTGCGGGTAGACGGCGGCCATGCGGACGAAGCTCGCATGCGTCAGATGAGAGCTCTCGACGCCGATCCGCCGGGCAGCGGAAGCTCCGCAAAGGCGTTGCAGAAGCTCATACGGGCGATCCGTGTCGCCGACGGCCGCAAGCCGCTCCACGCTCGCCGCTCCGCGGGCGCTCTCCTCGTCGAGAGCGGGTACGAACAGCGTATAGCCGTCCATTCCCGGCTCCGCCACGAGCGCCATGAACCGCTCGTGCGGATCGCTGTAGAAGCCGGTCAAATAATAGATCGTCGCCGGCGAGGTGAAGATCGCCTTGTCGAAGCCGGCCGCCTTGACCGCTTCCTTCACGCGCAAATACCTCATTTTAAAGGGAGATTGGCTCATCGTCTCTCGGTTGCCTCCTGTCAGCCGCCCAGCGGCTGGGGTTGTCGCATTATTGTACCATATCGCCCCTGGGCGTGGAGTAGCCGTAGTCCGCTCAGGGCAAGGTAAACCAAGAGGTGATGGCGATGAACGATACGGCAAGGAATGGATTGCTGTTTTTGGGAGGCTTTCTGAATGTCGGGGTGATCGCGACGATCGTCGTCGTCGTGCTGCTCATCCTGTGGAGCCGCAAGCGCGGCGACCGCAAAGGGGAAAGCTACTTGAGCGACGACCATATGCGCAAGGTCGAGCCCGCGCCGGCGAAGGACGAGAGCCGGGACAGAGGCTGAGCGCGCAAAAGCTAGGGACAGTCCGGGCCGCAGACGCGGCCTTTTTTCATGCGGTCCGCCCCGCAGTTGACCGGAGCAAGGCTGGAGGAGTAACGTTAGAGGCAAGTCAACGAAAGCGAGGAACCGCCATGTCCATACCGATCCGAACGCCAGAAGAAATCGAGCAGATGCGCCGGGCCGGCCGTATCGTCGCCGAGTGCCATCGCCGCATCGGCGCCATGATCCGCCCCGGCGTGACGACGATGGAGATCGAGCGGATGGTCGACGCCTACATCCGCAGCCAGGACGCGATCCCCTATACCATCGGCTACAACGGCTATAAATACGCGACCTGCGCCTCCGTCAACGACGTCATCGCGCACGGCTTCCCGAGCGACGCGCCGCTCGCGGACGGCGACCTGGCGACGATCGACATCGTCGCCCAGGCGGACGGCTGGATCGCCGACTCCGCCTGGACGTACGCGGTCGGCACGCTGCCCGAGAGCTCGCGCAAGCTGATGCAGGTGACCAAGGAATGCCTCGACATCGGCGTCTCCCTCGCCCAGCCGGGCAACCGCATCGGCGACGTCATGCACGCGCTGCAGAAGCATGCCGAGCAGAACGGATTCTCGGTCGTGCGCGACCTGCTCGGCCACGGCGTCGGGCGGCAGCTGCACGAGGAGCCGAACTTCTCCCACGTCGGCAAGCCGGGCAAGGGCTTCCGCCTCAAGGAAGGCATGGTGCTGACGATCGAGCCGATGATCAACGAGGGCAAGCTCGAGATGTTCATCGAGACCGACGGCTGGACCTGCAGGACGATGGACGGCAAGCGCTCCGCGCAGTTCGAGCATACGATCGCGATCGTGGAGGGCGGGCCGATCGTCCTGACCGAGCAATGATCCGTCCGGCATCCCGCTCCACCCGAGCAAGCCGTCAACCGGCGTGTCCAGCGTGCAACGGAATGCAATCAGCTAAGGAAATATGCCCGATCAGGGAGCCGCGCGTCGCGCGGCTCTTTTTGTGCTGCCGCCGCAAGCGCCTGGCTCTCCCCTGACGTAGAGCTCAGAAATTCTTCAGAAAGCTCTCCGTTCGTTTCTAAGAACTCTTCGGTAAGATGAGTCTCGTCGAGCCCGGAAGAGGCCGATTGAAGCATTCGGGAGGGATGACGGATGATCAGCGCCGACCTGCCGGCGCCAGCGGCCGATCCTATGGCGAATTCGCCTTGTGGTCCTATGCCAGCGCCGCCGTCTGGACGGGTCTGATGTTTTCGATTGGCTACGCGGCAGGAGATACCTTCTGAGCCTGTCCGCCCGCATCCATGCGGAAACGGCAGCGATCGCGATCCTCGTCCTAGCGCTGATTTTCGTGCTCCGGAAGCTGCGTCGGACCGCTGCGGCGCGGCGCGGATGGCGGATGGACAGGCCGGAAAATGAGAACGATACGCGAAAGGGGAAGTTGCCTATGAGCGAACTAAGCGGATATCAGCAGACGCTGCATTTCATGCAGCAATTCTTTGAATCGCCGAAACAAGTCGGGAGTCTCGTGCCGAGCTCCCGCTTCCTGGCCCGCAAGATGGCGGAAGCCGTGCCGTGGGAAGAAATCGCGGCCATCGCGGAACTCGGAGCGGGAACAGGCGCGATTACGCGAGAAATTTCGCAGCGGTCCAAGCCTTCCGCGCAGGTGCTGCTGTTCGAGAAGGAGAAGGGGATGCGGGAGCGTCTGGCACGGCGGTTCCCGGATTATCGCGTATTCGAGGATGCCGGCCGCCTCGATTTCGCGATGGCGCAGGCCGGCATCGCATCGTTGGACGCCATCCTGAGCGGCCTGCCTTTCTTCAACTTTCCCCGGCAGATGCGCAAGGCTCTCCTGGACCAATGCTTCCAGGCGCTGAGGCCGGGCGGCTGGCTGATCGCGTTCCAGTACTCGCTTCAAATGCGCAAGCCGCTCGGCAGCCTGTTCGCCATGGATCGGATCGAATTCGAGCTCCGCAACTTTCCGCCCGCATTCGTCTATGTCTGCCGGAAGGAAGAGAATCTCCCGGATTCGGATAAGAGAGCGGGGGAAAGCGAATGAGCAACCGAATCCTGGTCGTCGATGACGATTCGGAAATCCGCGACGTCATCCACGTCTATCTGCGCAACGAAGGCTTCGAGGTGCTCGAGGCCGCTGACGGACGACAAGCGCTGGAGCTGCTGAAAACCAATGAAGTGGGGGTCATCATCCTCGACGTCATGATGCCGGTCCTGAACGGCATCCAGACCTGCATCCGGATCCGGGAGACTTCCATGACGCCGATCATCATGCTTTCCGCCAAGGAAGAGGACATTGATAAGATCAACGGGCTTTCGACCGGGGCGGACGATTACGTCACGAAGCCGTTCAGCCCGCTGGAGCTGCTGGCGCGGGTCAAGGCGCAGCTGCGCCGGCAGACGTTCCTGGCCAAGGATGCGTCCAGCTCTTCCGTGCTGACCGCGCAGGAGCTGTCCGTCGACAAGGACCGGCATGCCGTCACGCTGTCAGGCAGGGACATCGCCGTCACTCCGCTGGAATTCGCCATCCTGGAGCTGCTTCTCTCGCATCCCGGGCAAGTGTTCAGCGCGAACCGGATCTACGAACGGGTCTGGAACGAGCCGTCCGGACATTCCGAAAATACGGTCATGGTTCACATCCGCAACCTGCGCGAGAAGCTGGAGGATGATCCGCGCAAGCCGCGCTACATCAAGACGGTATGGGGAGTAGGATACAAAGTTGAAAAATAGCTTCTGGTCCCGCTTTCTCGGTCGCCGGACGTTCCGCATGAACCTGCTCTGGACGGTCGGGCTAAGCCTCGTCATCGCGCTCGCGGTCGGCATCGCCGTATCTTTCAAAGTCAATAGCCTGTCGAACGGATACAAGTACAACTATATTACGATGATCGTTCTGGTCTCCTCCTTCATGATCAGCTTCCACCTCATGACGAAACGGATCATCCGGGACTTCACCGCCATTTCCCAGGGCATCGAGCGGATGGCAGAGGGCGGCTTGAGCGTGCGCATCTCGATGGACCGGGAGGATGAGCTGGGACGCGTCGCATCCGGCATCAATGCCATGGCGCAGCGGCTGGAAGCGCAGATCAGCAAGGAACGGCAGCTGGAACAGTCCAAGATGGAGCTGATTACAGGCATCTCGCATGATCTGCGCACGCCGCTGACCAGCATCATCGGCTATGTGGACCTGCTGCGGAGCCGATCGTACCGGGACGCCGACGAGCAGCAGCGGTTCATCGACAATACCTACAGCAAAGCCGTTTACTTGAAGTCGCTTATCGACGATCTGTTCGAGTATACGCGTCTTTCAGGAGGAGCCGTGCCTCTGCGCCTGCAGAAGGTCAGCATCAGGGACCTCTTGGAACAGATGGCGTTCGAATTCGAGCCTATCGCCAAAGAGAACCGCGTGGAGCTTGCCTCCTCGCTTGGCCAGGCTGAAGCGTCCGCCACCATCGATATCGAGAAATTCGTCCGAGCGGTCGAGAATCTGCTCATGAACGCGCTGAAGTTCTCGCTCAAGCCCGGTACGATCAGGATTCGGTTGAAGGAAGAAGACGGCTTCATCTCGGTGATCGTGGAGAATCGGGGCGAGCCGATCACGGAGGAGCAGGAAAAGCATCTGTTCGACCGCTTCTACAAAGCCGACGACTCCCGCAGCACCCCGCGCATCCAAGCCGGAGCGGGCCTCGGCCTCTCCATCGCCCGGAGCATCGCGCAGCAGCACGGCGGGGACATCGCACTGAAGCATCAACGGGGCTTCTTTGCCTTCGAGCTCCGATTGCCGAGGGGAAAAGACCCCCGTTTCAAGACGCTCTGAACCTGAGCCTGCCGCTACGGACAAGTCGGCTAGATGCATCCGTGCAAAACCGCTTGGCCATGAAAAAAACACGTCCCGAGGGACGTGTTTTTTCATGGCTTCCGAGGCGCCTCAGCTGCCGCTCGCGGCCTTGAGCGCCGCCTTCATCTGCGGATCTTCCTGCTGCAGCTTGTCGCGCAGCTTGGCCATTATCGCGTGGGACGTCTTGTCGCCGACGACGCCTGTCGCCTCCAGACCGTTGTCCCGCTGGAAGCTGCGCACGGCCTCCGCCGTCTGCTTGCCGAACACGCCCGGAAGCGGGGCCGCCGGATAGCCGAGCGCCTGCAGCATCGTCTGCAGCGTCTTGACGTAATCGCCGTAGTCGCCCTGCTTGCTCTCCTCGCCCGCCGGCAGCATCGGCAGCGTCGCATAGGACGGCAGGTCCACCTTGACGTCCGGCTCGACGCCTTTTTTGTGGATCGACTGGCCGCTCGGCGTCTTCCACTGCGCCTCGGTCAGCTTGAGCACGGACTTGTCGTTGAACTGGCCGAAGCTCTGCACGATCCCCTTGCCGAAAGTCGTCATGCCGACGACCGTTGCTCCGGCCGATTCCTTCAGCGCCGCGGCGAGCACCTCGCCGGCGCTGGCGGTCTGGCCGTTGACGAGTACCGCGATCGGCAGCTCGAGCTTCGTCTTCTGCTTGGAGTAGTACTTCTGCACCTTCTTGTCGTCCTTGTAATCGACCTCGAGGATGAGCTTGTCCTTCGGAACGAGCCGGTTCGCGATCTCGATCGTCGGCGTCAGCAGTCCGCCCGGATTGGAGCGGAGGTCGAGCACGAGCCGGCTCATGCCCTTGTCCTGCAGCGCCTTGAGCGACGTCTCGAACTCCTTGGCCGTCGACTCCGCGAAGCGCGAGATCGTAATCCGGCCGACGCCGTCCTCCAGCAGCTCATGCGTCACCGTCGTCACCGGGATCGGCGCCCGCGTCAGCTCTACGGTCAGCTGCGGCCCGTCGGATCTGGCGAGCGTCACCTTGACCTTCGTGCCCTCCTCGCCTCGGAGCAGCGCGACCAGCTTGTCCATGCTGATGCCCTTGACCGGAGTCCCGTCGACCTGGACGATCTCGTCCCCGGTCAGCAGGCCGCCCTTCTCGGCCGGCGTATCCTTGATGACGGTATCGACCAGATAACGCCCCTCCTCCTGCCGCACCTGCACGCCGATGCCGACGAACTCCGGCTGGTAGCTCTGGACGAAGTCCTGGCCCTCGCTGCCCGGCAAGTAGACCGAATACGGATCGTCGAGCGAAGCGAGCATGCCCTTGGTCGCTCCGTTCAGCAGCGCCTCCGGCTCGGCTCCGAACAGGAAGTCCTTGTTGATTTCCTTATAGGAGGCGTTGAAATTGGCGAAAACCTTCTCCTTCAGCACCGGGTATTGGACGAGCATCGATATCCTGCCCGCTCCGAAGCCGACGATCAGCGCCGCCGCCGCTCCCAGTACGCACCATGTCGCCAGCCGCTGCCTAGCGGCCGTTCCGCGCTCTCTCATGACTGATCTCTCCGCTTCCGCCCGAAGGCCTCAGTTTCTGTATCCCTTCACTTTATCTCATTTGGCAGGCGCGTTCAATTTTGCCGGCTCGGCGCGGCTTGTCGCCCTGCGCCGGCGTCCGGTACAATGAGAGGGATCAAGCTCGCGGCCCGGCCGAATAGAGACAGGAGAGAAACCGATGTACAAGCTGATTGCAATCGATGTGGACGACACGCTGCTGAACGACGATCTGGAGGTGACGCCCGCGACGCGCGACGCCCTGGCCGCCGCTCTGGAGCGCGGCGTGACGGTGACGCTCGCGACGGGAAGGATGTTCGCCTCCGCCCGCCAGGTCGCCGAGGGACTGGCGCTCAACGTGCCGATCATCACGTACCAGGGCTCGCTCGTGAAGACGCTGCTGGACGGCCAGGTGCTCTATGAGCGCTATGTGCCGGCCGATGCGGCGGCCGAGCTGGACCGCTTCTGCACGGAAAGGGGACTGCATCTGCAGCTGTACGTGGACGACCGGCTGTACGTGCGCGAGGACAACGACAAGGTCAAGGCCTACGCGCGCCAGTCCAATATTCCTTATGTCG
This sequence comes from Paenibacillus sp. FSL W8-1187, assembly GCF_037965485.1. NCBI lineage: Bacteria > Bacillati > Bacillota > Bacilli > Caryophanales > Paenibacillaceae > Paenibacillus > Paenibacillus sp. FSL W8-1187. The sequence continues at coordinate 1,754,122 of NZ_CP150181.1, read as the reverse complement.
TCGAGCCGGACTTCGGCTCGCTGCTGAGCCGGTCGCTGCTCAAGATGCTCGTCATCGACGAGCCGGCGCTGCTCGATCGCATCGCCGCGGAGCTGCAGCCGCTGCTCGGCAGCCGCATGCACATCACCAAGTCCAAGCCGCATTACCTGGAGTTCATGCACAAGGAAGGCACCAAGGGCCATGCGCTGCGCTTCATGGCCGAGCATGTCGGCTGCTCGCTGGACGAGACGATCGCCATGGGCGACGCCTGGAACGACCGCGAGATGCTGATGGAGGCCGGCCTCGGCGTCGCCATGGCCAACGCGCAGCCCGCGCTCAAGGAGCTGGCCGATTACGTCACGCTGTCCAACAACGAGGACGGGGTCGCCCATGTCGTGGAGAAGTTCATCTTGAGCTGATAGGCTTCGGCAAATGAAAAATCCAGGCCAGCCGGAATCGTTCCGGCTGGCCTGGATTTTTTGCGGGTTCAGCGGGTTCGAGCCTCGCCTCGGGCTGGGCTCTGCAAGCCAGGCCCGGGGCCATGGCGATCAGATGCCGGCCAGCACCTGATACCAGATGCCGCGCTTGGAGTACAGCTCTTTTTTGACCTGCGGCCAGCCTCCGAGGTAATGGATGTCGAACAAGCCGGGCGGAGTCGTATAGCTCGCTGCCGCCTCCGCTGCGGCCTGCGGCTCGACGGGACGGAAGCCCTGGGTGCCCAGATACCGCTGCGTCTCCTCGCTGCGCAGGAATTCCAGGAACGCCTCCGCCACCTCGCGCGTCCCGCGCTTGTCGACGTTGCGGTCGACGACGGCCGCCGGATTCTCGATCAGGATCGTATCGTCCGGGATGACGATGTCGTAGTCGACGCCCTTGGCGATCCGGGCGAGCAGCTCGTTCTCGTAGGTGACGATCGCGTCGCCCACGCCATACTCGAACGCGGCCATCGACGCGCGCCCGCTTTTGTCGAGCGACTCGATGTTCGCATGCACGCGCTCCAGGTAGCCCTTCGCGTAGGCCGGATCCTTTTGGCCCGTCTCGCGCTCCGATTGCTTGAGCCCCGCCCCGTAGATGGCGTTGATGTCCCACTGGGCGCCGCCGCTCGTCTGCGGATTCGGATAGAGCACCTTGACGCCGGGCTTCATCAGATCCTCCCAGCCGCGGATGCCGAGCGGGTTGCCGGCGCGCGTGCCGATGACGGCGATCGACGTCGTGATGTTGCCCCGGTAAGGCCCCTCCCGCCAGTCATGCTCGATCAGCCCTGCGTCGCGGATGCGCTGCAGGTCGCCCTCCATCGCCAGCACGGCGACGTCGGCCTCGAAGCCGCCGATGATCGCGCGCGCCTGCGTGCCCGACGCCTCGTACGACTCCTGAAAGACGACCGTCTGTCCGGTCTGCTCCTTCCATTGCTCCTTGAACCTCGGCAGCAGCTCGGCGAACACGTCCTTGACGACCGAGTAGGCGCCGATGACGAGCGTCACATCTCCTTGCGCAGCCGCCGGATCGGCCTTCGGGGCGGCCGATCCGGAGCATCCGCTCAGCAGTCCCAGCAGAAGCAGCAGGCTGCCGGCTATCCCGCCCGCCCTGCGAAGGGAAGGGGTTCGGGTCCGATTCGTTGGCATCGCATTCTCCCTTAGATGATGACAGGCATCGGATCGACTTTGAGCTTGTTCTCCATGATCCAGCTGTCGGATTCGTTGAACAGATAGGCGCGGTGGATGAGGATGTCGACCGGATCGCCCGGCTTCAGCACATCCTTCTCCAGCGAGCGGTAGGTGATGAGGCGGATGTCGCCGATCTCGAGCTCGACCATCCACTCGCTGCCGCGGAAATGGATATGACGCACGACGCCGCGCATCGTCGCCGAGGCGAGCGTAATCTCGCCCGGCTTGCCGATCTCGATGTACTCCGGACGGATGAGGCCTCTCGTGCCGGTCCAGGCGGCCGCTTCCTCGAAGCCGTGCAGCGCGGCGACGTTGTCCACCGTCGTCGACTCGCCGATGAATTCGGCGACGAACTGCGTCTCCGGATTTTTGTATATCTCCCAAGGCGTGCCCTTCTGCTCCAGGCGGCCCTTGCTGATGATCATGATCTCGTCGGCGACCTCGATCGCCTCGTCCTGGTCATGCGTGACGAAGATCGACGTGATGCCGACGCGCTCGATCATCTCCTTGAGCCATGTGCGCAGCTCGGAGCGGATCTTGGCGTCGATCGCCGCGAACGGCTCGTCGAGCAGCAGCAGCTGCGGCTCCGGCGCGAGCGCGCGGGCGAACGCCACCCGCTGGCGCTGGCCGCCGGACAGCTGGGCCGGATAGCGATGCTCGAAGCCTTTGAGCCCGGTCAGCTCGATCAGGCTCTGCACGCGCTCGCGGATCGCATCCTTGGGCAGCTTCTTGACCTTGAGGCCAAAGGCGACGTTCTCGAACACGGTCATATGCTTGAACAGCGCATAGTTCTGGAAGACGAAGCCGATGCCCCGCTCCTGCGGCGGCAGGTCGTTGACGCGCTTGCCGTGGAAAAGGATGTCGCCGGCGGTCGGAGCCTCCAATCCCGCGAGCATGCGCAGGATCGACGTCTTGCCGCCGCCGCTCGGTCCGAGCAGGCCGATCAGATGGCCTTTCTTGATGCCGAAGCTTACGTCCTGGACCGCCTTGAAATCGCCGAACGACTTGCTCAGCCCCTTGACCTCGATATGCATGTCAATGCACTTCCTTTCGCTTTTTCGCCCATTCCATCAGCAGCAGCAGCCCGACGGAAAATGCCGCCAGCACGAGCGCCACGCCGTTCGCGGCCAGTACGTTGAAGTTCTCTACATCCTGATAGACGAGCGTCGTCGCCGTCTGCGTCAGGTTCATGATGTTGCCGGAGACGACGAGCACGGCTCCGAACTCGCCGAGCGTGCGGGCGACCGTCAGCACGACGCCGTAGATGACGCCCCAGCGGATCGACGGCCAGGTGACTTTCCAGAACGTGTACCACGAGTACGCGCCGAGCATCGTCGCGGCCTCCTCCTGCTGGCTCCCGATCTCCTGCAGCACCGGCATCACCTCGCGCACCATGAGCGGGAACGTGACGAACAGTGTCGCGATGACCATGCCCGGCAGGGCGTAGACGATCTTGATGCCCGCCCCTTCGAGCAGCGCTCCGAGCGCCGTGTCCGGTCCGACAAGCAGCACGATCATGAGGCCGCCGATGACCGGCGAGACGGCGTAGGGCAGGTCGACGATGCTGTTGAGCAGCCCCTTGATCCGCGGATGCAGCCACGCGGCCCGCACGAGGTAGATGGCCAGCATGACGCCGAAGACGGTGTTGATGAGCGTGACGAACACGACGATGATGCCGGTCATCATGAGCGCATGGAGCGCCTCCGGGCGCAGCAGCGCGTCCAGCAGGCCAGAGACGCCGTCCTCGAGGGAGCCTGTCGCGATCTTGACGAGCGGCACGACGATCAGCAGCGCGAAGACCGCATAGGTCAGTCCGATCCACAGCCTTCTCATGTGCGCTTCCTCCTTCCCTGCACGAGGTTGATACCCCACAGGATGAGGAAGCTGAGCGTCAGCAGCAGCACCGATACCGCCGCGGCCGCCTGGGTGTCGTCGCTCTCGATCTGGCCGAAGATGTACACCGAGGCGACGAGCGTGCGGCCGGGAATGTTGCCGGCGACGAGCACGACCGCGCCGAACTCCGCGAGCGCCCGCGAGAACGCCAGCATGCCGCCGCTGACGATGCCGGGCAGCATCGTCGGCAGGATGACCCGGAAGAAGGTGCGCGGCCGGGAAGCGCCCATCGTGTAGGCCGCCTCCTCCTCGGAGGCGTCCATCTCCTCCAGCAGCGGCTGCACGCCGCGGATGACGAACGGGAACGTGACGAACACCATCGCGATGACGATGGCCGGCTCGTGGAAGACGATCTCGAAGCCGAGCTTCTCCGCGGCGAGCCCCGCCCAGCTGTTCGGACCGAGCAGCAGCAGGATCATGAGGCCGCCGACGGCGGTCGGCAGGGCGAACGGCAGGTCGACCAGGCTGCCCAGCAGCCTGCGCCCGGGAAAGCGGTAGCGGATGAGCACCCAGCCGATCATCGTGCCGAGCGCGACGTTGATGAGCGCCGCAAGCACGGCCAGCCGGACCGTCAGCAGCACCGCCTTCCAGGCGATCGGATCCGCCACGCTGTCGGCGAAGGCGCCCCAGCCGAGCGAGAACGACTGGACGTAGATGCCGAAGATCGGAAGAATGACAAGAAGAAAGAAGTAGAGCAGGATCGCCGATCGAAAGCCGAAGCTCCACCAGCTGCTGCGAAGCCTGATGTTCACGTTGCCGGACAACCTCCTAAGCTCGTGCCCACGAAGGTACGATTCTTTGCGCTAATCGGATTTCAATATTCCCATTAAGTTACTTGGTATTAACGCTACTGTACCAGAGTCACCGCGATTCCGTCAATGCGAAAAAGGTCGGTTTACTCGGAATAAGGCCGCTTTCCGGCCCGACGCAAAAAAGCCGCTCCCTCGCCTGCGGGCAGACGGGGAACAGCTTATGGGGAGGACGGCGCAACGAGCGCCGCCCGATGCATGAATTCAAGCGCGGGACGGCCGGTCAGTCCTCGAGCGCGACATAGATCGTCTCGCCTGCGGAAATTGCGGCCTGTCCCTGGGTCAGGTCGGTCATCCAGTCGATGAAGCGATCCGACTCGGCGGCTGGCGGCAGGCAGCGGACGACGACGCGGTCGGTGAAGTCGACGCCGCCGACAAGCACGCCGCGGGCATGCAGCTCGTTTTCCAGCTTGCCGTACCAGGTATAGTCGACCTCGACGGCAATCTCGCGATGCAGCACGTTCGTGATCGCGCCGGCCGCCTCGATGGCGGCGACAGCGCCGTCCGTGTAGGCGCGGATCAAGCCGCCGGCGCCGAGCATGATGCCGCCGAAATAGCGGGTGACGACGATCGCGACGTTTTTGAGGCCCTGATGCTTGATGACCTCAAGAATCGGCTTGCCGGCGGTGCCGCTCGGCTCGCCGTCGTCGGACGCTTTTTGATGCTCGTCCCGCTCGCCGACGACATAGGCCGAGCAGTTGTGCGTCGCGTTCCAGTGGAGCTTCTTGATCTCCTCGATGAACGCGATCGCCTCGGCCTCGCTCTCCACCGGACGTCCGTAGCCGATGAAGCGGGACTTCTTGATGACGATCTCCTTGGAGCCGGGCTCCCGGAGCGTGCGGTAGCGGTCCAGCATCGAGCCGTCCGCCTACAGGCGGGCTTCCAGCTCGGCCTTCTCCTTCTCGTAGCCGGGCTTGCCGAGCAGGGCGAACATGTTCTTCTTGTACGCCTCGACGCCCGGCTGGTCGAACGGATTCACGCCGAGCAGGTAGCCGCTGATGCCGCATGCCTTCTCGAAGAAGTAGACGAGATAGCCGAACGTATACGGCGTCAGGTCGGCGATGTTCACGACGAGGTTCGGCACCTGGCCGTCCGTATGCGCGAGCAGCGTGCCCTCGAACGCCTTTTTGTTGACGAAGTCCATCGTCTTGCCGGCGAGGAAGTTCAGGCCGTCCAGATCGTCCGGATCGCTGCCGATCGTAATCTGCTCCAGCGGCTCTCCGACCTGGATGACCGTCTCGAACAGGTTGCGGTTGCCTTCCTGGATGAATTGGCCCATCGAGTGTAGGTCGGTGGAGAAGTCGACGGCCGCCGGGAAGATGCCCTTGTGGTCCTTGCCCTCGCTTTCGCCATACAGCTGCTTCCACCACTCCGAGACGAAGTGCAGGGACGGCTCGTAGTTGACGAGGATCTCCGTCGCCTTGCCCTTGCGGTACAGCGCGTTGCGCGCCGCGGCGTACTGGTACGCCTCGTTCTCCGCCACGTTCGGGTTGGCATATTCCTTGGAAGCGTCGGCCGCGCCCTGCATCATGGCGTCGATGTCGATGCCGGCCGCGGCGATCGGCAGCAGGCCGACCGCCGTCAGCACGGAGTAGCGTCCGCCGACGTCGTCCGGAATGACGAACGACTCGTAGCCTTCCTCCGTCGCGAGCTTCTTGAGCGCGCCGCGGGCCTTGTCCGTCGTCGCGTAGATACGGCCGCGCGCCTCTTCCTTGCCGTATTTCTTCTCCAGCTGCTCGCGGAATACGCGGAACGCCAGCGCCGGCTCCGTCGTCGTGCCGGACTTGGAGATGACGTTGATCGACCAGTTCTTGCCCTCGAGCGCCTGCAGCAGATGCGTCACGTACGTCGAGCTGATGTTGTTGCCGGCGAAGAACACCTGCGGTCCTTTGCGCTCGCCGCTGGGCAGCACGTTGTAGAACGAATGCGACAGCATCTCGATCGCGGCGCGCGCGCCGAGGTAGGAGCCGCCGATGCCGATTACGACAAGCGCTTCGGAGTCGGAGCGGATCTTGTCCGCCGCCTTTTTGATGCGGGCGAACTCTTCCTTGTCGTATGCGGTCGGCAGGTCGATCCAGCCGAGGTAGTCGGAACCGGCTCCGGTTCCGTTATGAAGCTGCTCGTGGGCCAGGCGGATCGGGCCCTCCAGGTTGTCGATCTCGTTTTGGCCCAGGAATCCGAGCGCCTTGCTGTAGTCGAAGCGGATCGTTTTGCTCATGACGAAAAATGCCTCCTTCAAGTTCGGGTGAGAGCACCCGTCCATACTCGCGTCCGGCCGCCGGGGCCGGTCCCGTTCGCCTTGCGGCATGTCCTAAGGATACTGGATGCGGCTGGCGAAAACAAGCAACCCCAGACCCCTTTCATGGAAGCTTCACGAACGCTATGGTAGACTGAAAGAGATGCTTCAGCGCTCGATGAACTTTCGAAGAAAGCAGGTGTTTCGCATGACTTTATCCATCGCTTTTATCGGCCTCGGCACGATGGGCTCGCCGATGGCCGCCAACCTCGTCCGCAAAGGCTTTTCCGTCGCCGTCTGGAACCGTACGCCGGGCAAGGCCGAGGACCTCAAGGAGCTTGGGGCCGCGGAAGCCGGATCGCCGGCCGAGGCGGTCCGCGCGGCCGACGTCGTCATCACGATGCTCAGCAACGACGATGTCGTGCGGGAGCTGTACCGCGGCGAGGGCGGCATCCTGTCCGCCGTGCGTCCCGGGACGGCTTTGATCGACCACAGCACGATCTCCCCCGCGCTGGCGCGCGAGCTCGCGTCCGCGGCGGCGGAGACGGGCTGCGGCTTCCTCGACTGCCCGGTGACGGGCAGCAAGCCGGCCGCCGTATCCGGCACCCTCGTCTTCATGGCCGGCGGCGAAGCGGAACTGCTGGAGCGCGTCCGCCCCGTGCTGGACGCGATGGGCACCAAAATCGTGCATCTCGGCCCGTCCGGCAGCGGCTCCGTCGCCAAGCTCGGCCATAATGCCATCGTCGCGATCAACAACCTGGCTCTGGCCGAGGGCTTGTCGATCGCGGTCAGCGGCGGCCTCGAGCCGGCCAAGTTCCTCGAAGTCGTGCGCGCCGGCGGCGCCGGCAGCAAGGCGGCCGAGCTCAAGTCGTCCAAGCTGCTGGAGGGCGACTACAGCGTGCAGTTCTCGCTGGCGCTCATGCTCAAGGACCTGCGGCTCGCCTCCTCCTTGTCGGACGGCCTGAACGTGCCGACGCCGATGCTCGAAGCCGCCAAGAGCCTGTTCCAGGCCGGCAGCGCGGCCGGCTACGACCAGGAGGACCTGATCGCGGTCGCCAAGCTGTACGAGCAGTGGATCGGCCAGCCTCTCGGCGAACGGCCGGAGAACGGCTGATTGCCATGACGAAGGGCTGAACGCTCCGTCCGGACATCCGGATCAGGCGCTCAGCCCTTTTTCTTTTCACCGATAGGAGGCCAGCGGCCCTTCGAAATAAACGATATGCGCGATGCGGACATGCAGCGAGCGGTCGGCCAGATGTGAGGGGAGGCGCGTCCCATGCATGCCGAGGCAAGTCACGGCTTTTCGGGCAGCAGCCTGATCTCCTTGCCGTCGGCTTCATAGCGGTAAGTCGTCCCCGTGCTCGGATCGGTGATCGCTCCCGTCCGTTCATCCAGCTCCAGCCGGAAGGTAGAGGACCTGTCCAGGGCATCCTGCACGCTGGCCGCCTTAGTTCCGTCCACATTGCGTTTGTAGATCATGATGCGGTTGGATGGTTCCGTCACGATCAGCTCCGGCTCCCCGTCGCCATCGATATCCGTCTCCTGCTCGAGCTTTTTCCCGACAGGGAAAAAGACGCGAATCTGTTCCTGGGAACGGTCGATCCAGAGCGAGCAGGGCTTTTTTTCCTCGCCCCATCCGCATTTGCCTTCCAGCTTGAATGCAGAGTCTCCATAAAAGGAGGTCGGTACGATGTCGAGCTCGTTGGAAGCATGCTTGCCGACCTCGAAAACCCTCTCCTCCGGCTCTCCGCCCGCCCCCATCAGCTGAAAGCCGTTCCCGCGGCTCGTATAGTCATTGACCGTCTGCTCGAACGCGATCGTCCTCGCTCCCTCCTGCCACTCGGAAGCCTCCGTGATCTTCACGGCTGACAGCGGGATGGGCTGGACGCTATGCGGCATGAAGACATTCAGGACAGCGCCCACTTCCGTCTCTTCCAATCCGCCCTGAAAATGAAGGGGCTTGCCCGCAGAGGAGGCGGAGCCCTCGGAAGCGGCTGCCTGCGGCTGCGCCTTCCCGTCTGCTTGCCAACGCTTCTCCAGCTGAAGCATGAGATCCGGCTGAACCGACAGCAGCACCAGCAAGGCTGTCATCGCTGCCAGCGCAGCTGCTCCCGCGACCGCAAAGAGGCTTGGCTGACGCCGCGCTGATGGCCGATCGGCTGCTTGCCGGAGCACCTGCTTCTTCATCTCCGCCGTGAACCGCCCCGAGGCGCCGCCGTCGGCAGCTTCCCCATACCAATCGGGAATGTCACTGTTCATCGTTCCTTCGCCTCCATTCGCTCTCTACCTTGCGCCTGGCACGGCTCAGGCGGGACTTGACCGTGCCGACGGACAATTCCAGCGTCGCTCCGATTTCCTTCAAGCTTAGACCGTGGTCCAGCTCCAGCAGCAGCGCTTCCTTGAGCTTGAACGGCAGCTTCAGCACGATCTGTCTCAGCTCTCCTGCCGCAGCCGCATCGAGATAGGAGGATTCTGCCGAACAGGCGCTTCCTCCGCCGTCAACCCGGGCGAACAAGATGATGCGTCTAAAATAGGCGGAGCGCAACTCGCTCAGCGCCGTATTCCGCGCGATCGCGAACAGCCAGGTGCGCATGGACGACTGGCCTCGATACCCGTGCAGGCTACGGTACGCCTTGAGGAACGTTTCCTGGGAAACATCGCCTGCCAGCGCATGGCTCCTCGTCAAGGCAAGCGCGTAGCCGAATACGGCGTCGCCATGCTCGTCCATCAGCTTGGCCAGCTTTTCTCGATTCTCTGCTTCATTCCGCTCCGACTCGCTCAAGCCCGATTCGGATGGAGGTTCGTTGCCAGGCTTGGCGCGAAGCCGGCTGTCATTGCCTTTTCGCCATGCGTAAGGACTTGCCGTGCCCTCTTTGCCGATTCTCCTCACCTCCTCGTCGCTTAGACTCGGCCCGATATCCAAAGGTTCCCTCGTAATCCAAAATAATTAAGCGAACGCCAAAAAGGCAAGCCGTCCGTAGACGGCCTGCCTTCGTTTTCAGAAGAGATCAGGGAAATGAGGGCGTTTCTACTCTTGGATATAGCTGCAGCAATAATCCGTCACGCGGCTCACGACGAGCTTGAACTTCGCATTTGCCGGCACGGTGAACTCGCCTTCGCCTTCGATCGCGATCCATTCCTCGCTGCCCGGCAGCTGGACCTTCAGGCCGCCGGCCAGAATCTCCATGATCTCCTTGCTGTCGGTACCGAACTCGTATTCGCCGGGCAGCATGATGCCGAGCGTTTTTTTCGTTCCGTCCGGGAACAGGACGGTACGGCTCGTCACCTTGCCGTCGAAGTAGATGTTCGCCTTTTTGACGGCGGTGACGTTTTCGAATTGGGACATGAATTCGTGCTCCTTCGGGTGGTAGTGGTTCGACTCTTTACCGCTTTAGCATACCACAACAATGGATCAAGAAAAAGCCGGAAAAGGCGGGGAGCCTTCTCCGGCATGTTGCAGCGGAACGCCGCTGATCTCCATGAATATCCGGGGGATCGTGCCGACGGAAAGGTCTGCCGCTTACAGCAGCTCTTTGACCTTGGCGACGACGTTCTCCACCGTGAAGCCGTATTCCTTGATGACGCGGTCGCCAGGGGCGGAAGCGCCGAACGTATCGATGCCGAGCACCGCGCCGCCGTCTCCCGTGTAGCGATGCCAGCCGAACGGATGCGCCATCTCGATCGCGAGACGGGCTTTGACGTCCGGCAGCAGGACGGAATCGCGGTACGCTTTGTCCTGGCTGTCGAACAGATCCCAGCTCGGCATGCTGATGACGCGGACCTGAATGCCTTCGGCCGCGAGCGCCTTTTGGGCGGCGACGGCCAGCTGCACCTCGGAGCCGGTCGCCAGCAGCTGCGCCTGCGGCTTGCCGCCCTGCGCGTCGGAGATGACGTAGGCGCCGCGCTTGATGCCCTCGCGAGCGTTCTCGGCCGTGCCTTCGAGGATCGGCAGGTTCTGGCGCGTCAGCACGAGCGCGACCGGATTCTTCTTGTTCTCGAGCGAGTACGCCCACGCGGCGGACGTCTCGTTGCCATCGGCCGGACGGATGACCGTCAGGTTCGGAATGACGCGGATGCTCGCCAGCTGCTCGACCGGCTCATGCGTCGGGCCGTCCTCGCCGACCGCGATGCTGTCATGCGTCAGCACGTAGGTGACCGGCAGGCCCATGAGCGCCGCCAGCCGTACCGCCGGACGCAGGTAGTCGGTGAAGACGAAGAACGTGCCTCCAAAAATCTTCATGCCGCCATGCAGCGCGATGCCGTTCATCGCGGCGGCCATGCCGAACTCGCGGATGCCGAAGTAGATGTTGCGGCCTGCATAGTTGCCCGGCTTATACACGTCGATGCCTTTGAGATGGGTCATCGTGGAGCTTTCCAGGTCGGCGGAGCCGCCGGCCAGGGCAGGAACGTTCTTGGCGAGGCCGTTCAGCGCGTTGCCGGAAGCGACGCGAGTCGAGACCGCCTTGTCGGACGGCGAGTAGGACGGCAGATCCGCGTCCCAGCCTTCCGGCAGGTCGCCGCTGACGGAGCGCTTGAACTGCGCGGCCAGCTCCGGATACGCCTGCTCGTACTTGGCGAACTTCTCGTCCCATGCGGCATTGGCCTGCTCGCCTTTTTGCTTCACTTCCGCGAAGTGCGCGCGGACTTCGTCCGGCACATAAAACGGCTCTTCGGAAGCCCACTCGTAGAACTTCTTGGTCAGCACCGTCTCTTCGGCGCCGAGCGGGGAGCCGTGCGTGCCGCCATGGCCGCCCTTGCCGCCCTTGTTCGGGCTGCCGAAGCCGATCATCGTCTTCACTTCGATCAGCGTCGGCTTGGACTTCTCGGCCTGGGCCGCGGCGATGGCCGCCGCCAGCGCGTTCAAGTCGTTGCCGTCCTCGACGCGCAGCACCTGCCAGCCGTAGCCGTCGAAGCGCTTGGCCACATTTTCGGAGAAGCTCAGGCTGAGCTCGCCGTCGAGCGAGATGTCGTTGGAATCGTACAGCATGATGAGCTTGCCGAGCTGCAGATGGCCGGCGAGCGAGGCGGCTTCATTGGAGATGCCCTCGGAAAGGTCGCCGTCGCCGCAGATTGCGTACGTGTAGTGGTCGACCAGCTCGAGGCCGTCCTGGTTGTAGACGGCGCCGAGATGAGCTTCCGCCATCGCCATGCCGACGGCCATGCCGACGCCTTGGCCGAGCGGTCCCGTCGTTGCGTCGACGCCTGCCGTATGGCCGAATTCCGGGTGGCCCGGCGTTCTGGAGCCCCACTGGCGGAAGCTCTTGAGGTCGTCGATGGAAAGATCGTACCCGGACAGATGGAGCAGGCTGTACAGCAGCATCGAGCCGTGTCCTGCGGACAGCACGAAGCGGTCGCGGTTGATCCAGGTCGGGTTGGAAGGGTTATGGGTCATCGTCTTGGCGAACAGCTGGTAGCCCATCGGCGCAGCGCCCATCGGCATGCCCGGGTGGCCGGAGTTGGCTTTTTCGACCGCGTCGATGGAAAGCGTGCGGATCGTCGTAACGGAAAGCTGGTCAATCGTAGCTTGGCTGATGGCCATGAAAGAATCTCCTCCTAGTTTCGGCGGTTCAAGCGTGTCGCTTCATGTGAAATATTGTACCACTGCCGCATGAGCAAATGCCATCATCCGGCCCGAGCGGCCGGATGAAGGTTTCATGAATGATGGCGCCGCTAGGGCTAGCCGTGGAAGACGACCGTCTTGTTCTGATGGACGAGGATGCGGTCCTCGGCATGCCATTTGACCGCGCGCGCCAGGACGACGCGCTCGATCGTGCGGCCGATCCGCTTGAGGCTCGGCACGTCGTCGCGATGGCTGACGCGCTGCACGTCCTGCTCGATGATCGGGCCTCCGTCCAGCTCCTCGGTCACATAATGCGCGGTCGCGCCGATGATCTTGACGCCGCGGTTGTAGGCTTGGGCGTACGGCTTGCCGCCGACGAACGCCGGCAGGAACGAGTGGTGGATGTTGATGATGCGGTTCGGAAACTGCTCGATCACCTTCGGCGACACGATCTGCATGTAGCGAGCCAGCACGATCAGGTCGGCGCTGCGGCCGATCGTCTCCAGCTGCTTGCGCTCCGCCTCCGCCTTGGTGTCGGGCGTAATCGGGATATGGTGGTAAGGGATGCCGAACGATTCGACAAGCCCGCGCATGTCGTCGTGATTGCTGATGACCATCGCGATCTCGACGTCGAGATCGCCGGCCTGCCATTGCCAGAGCAGCTCCAGCAGGCAGTGGTCCTCCTTGGAGACGAAGATCGCGAGGCGTTTCTTGCGGCTCGCGCGGAACGTATGCCACTTCATCTCGAAGCGGTCCGCCACGCGGCCGAAGTCCTCCTGCAGCACCGGCAGCTGGGCGTCCATGTCGGCCAGGTCGAACTCGAAGCGGATGAAGAACATGCCGCCTTCGGGATTCATCGTATACTGATCGGATTGGACGATGTTGGCTCCGTGCTCGTAGAGGAACTGGGACACAGCGGCGACGATGCCCGGCCGGTCCGGACAGGAGATAAGCATGCGGGCGCGACCGGATGAGGGCGCGTCTCCGGGCTGGAGGGATTGATAGGAATGAGGCATAGGGGTCGTTTCTTCCTTCCATGTTCAAAATAAGGGCTTGCAGATGCCGCCGCTGCGGCGGCCATGAAGCGCAAGCGAACTGCATAACGCCTCCGCGCTAAAGCGGGCGGCCGAAAGAGAGGCAGGTCCAGCCCGTCCGCATGGGACGGCTCCGGGCCTGCCGAGCAAGGTCTTCGGACTGGATGACGAGCTTGCAAGCTGCTGCCTTTGTTTGCGATCAGGCGTTGACGAGCGCCTGCTTGCCGGCGAACCAGTACGTGATCAGCTGGTTGAGCTCTTCCTCGGCCGTATCGCGGAAGTCCTCTCCCGCTTCGCGCACGAGGTCGTACAGCCGCTCCATCGGCTCGCGGGGATCGGCCTTGCGCGCCTTGGCGTCGCTTTTGATCGTATCCCATACCGACAGCACGTACGTGCGGCGGTCGATGTCCTGCTTGCCGAGGAAATGATGCAGCCGCTCCAGCTGGTCGAAGAAGCGCTCGCCGAACCGCTCCAGGCCGTCTCCGCGCAGCAGCGCGATCTCCGCCTCATACATCGGGCGCTGCTTCTTTGGATCCTTGCCGATCCACGGCGTCTCGAGGATGAACGGACGCCCGGCCAGCGCCTCGTGCCGCACGATCCGCTCGATCGCGTCGTAGCCGAGCCAGCCGGAGCCGATCGGCGTATGGCGGTCCTTGTGGGAGCCGATCGGATTTTTCGTATCGTTCACATGGACGACGGCCGCCTTGTCAAGGCCGACGATGCGGTCGAACTGCTGCAGCACGCCGTCCAGGTCTCCCGCCAGGTCGTACCCCGCGTCGTGCATGTGGCAAGTGTCCAGGCAGACGGTCAGGCGATCGTTGTTCGACACCTTGTCCATGATCGCGGCGAGCTCCTCGAACGTGCGGCCGATCTCCGTGCCTTTGCCGGCCATCGTCTCCAGCGCGATGTTGACGTCGGTCTCCTCGACGCCGGACAGCACCTCGTTCAGTCCTTCCGCGATGCGGTTGATGCCGAATTCCGCGTCCTTGTCGGTGTACGCGCCTGGATGGAGCACGATGTTGCGGACGCCGATCGCATGCGTGCGGCGGATTTCCTCCTGCAGGAAGCGCACGGCGAGCTCGAACGTGTCTTCCTTATAAGAGCCGAGATTGATGATGTAAGGAGCGTGGACGACGATCTCGCCGATCCCGGCGCCTTCCATCAGCTGCTTGCCTTCTTCGATATATAAGGATTCGATCGGCTTGCGCCGCGTGTTCTGAGGCGCGCCGGTGTAGATCATGAACGAGCTGGAGCCGTAGGAGATGGCCTCCTGAGCGGCGGTGACGAGCCCCTTGTCGCTGAAGGAGACGTGGGAACCGATTTTGAGCATGCTTCGTGGCCCCTTTCGGATGTGGTGAAAACAATTAGTCTTATTCTACAAGGTGCGTCGAAATAAATCTAGGAATCGGCTATAATTTGGAGTGAGGTGACACCGTTCATGCCCCACATTCCAGACTGGTTCATGTATTTCATCGTTTTTTGGGCTTTCGTCATGGTCGGCTCGATGGCCGTCGGAGGCTTCTTCATGTTCCGCAAGTTCCTCAAGGTGCTGCCTAAACGCGACGGCAAGTCCAAGCTCGACTGGCAAAACTATTGGGTCGAGCGCAGCCGGGACATGTGGACGGACGACTCCAAGGAGCTGCTCGACGAGCTGGTCTCGCCCGTTCCCGGTCCGTTCCGCGACATCGCCCGCCACTCCATCGCGGCGCGGATCGGACAAGTCGCCGTCGAGAGCGGCGCCAGCGAGGTGACGCGGAACCATTGCATCGAAGGCTACATCCGCGCGACGCCCAAGCGGGACTACCGCAGCCTCGTCACGTTCCTGGACAAGCGGGGCATCGACTACTCCGCCTACACCCATCTCCTGAACCGCTGAGCGTCCGTCGCCGGCAGATTGGCCGGCAGCTGGTCCGGGTAAGGAAAAGCACAGGAAAAGACGACCTTGGAGGTGCTTGCCATGAACCTGATGACAGCCCGCCGCTCCGGCGGCAAAAGAAAAGCCAGCCTCGCGCCCGCGAGCCTGGCCTTGATGTCGATGCTGATGATCGCCGCAGGATGCGGCGTGAAGGAAATGCCCGCGGACAACGCGGCCAACGCGACGACAGGAAGCGGCATCGTGGACAGCTCGTCCGACGTGTCTCCCGACTCCGTCGGCGAGCCGGTCGCCGAGGCGACGCCAACGCCCGGCAACTCCGAAAAAGCCGCTTCCAGCGGCGATCCTGTGACGCAATCCCAGGAGCAGCAGGCGTCCGGCACGTTCAACGGCCTCGCGGACGGCCATTCTGTCGAGATCAAAACCGATACCGATACCGTCGTATTCCAGGCCGGCTCCGAGCTTGTCCAGCAGATGCAGGCGTTCGATCAAGGAACGACCGTCGATTACACCTACATCGTGAAGGAAGTCGACGGAGGCACGGACGGCAAGATCAAGCAGCCGTGGCTCGTCTCCATTAAGGAAGCTTCCTGAGGCGAGCCGCCGTCGGCGCTTAAGACGCAACAGATCGAAGAACGGAGGAGTCAAGGATGAAGATCGTCATCACCGGAGGAACCGGCTTCATCGGCCGAGCGCTCGTCGAGCGCCTGTCCCGTGCCGGCCACTCCGGCTGGATCGTCTCCCGCAGCTCCGCGAAAGCTCCCGGCACCGCTCCGAACGGCGCTGGGAGCTTTCGCGTTGTCGGATGGGATCGGCTGGAAGAAGATCCGAGCGAGCTTGCCGGCGTCGAAGCCATCGTCAATCTGGCGGGGGAGCCGATCAGCCAGCGCTGGACGAATAGCGCCAAGAAGCGGATACGGGAATCGCGGATCGAGACGGCGGCCAAGCTGGGCGCGCTGCTGGAACGGGCCAAGGCGGATCCGCAGGTGCTCGTGCAGGCGTCCGGAGTGAATGCGTACGGGTTTTCGGAGTCGGCTTCGTTCACGGAGGATAGCCCGACGACCGACAGCGACTTCCTCTCCTCCGTCGTGCGGGACTGGGAGCAAGCCGCGAAGCGCATCCCA
Organism: Paenibacillus sp. FSL W8-1187; assembly: GCF_037965485.1. Lineage (NCBI taxonomy): Bacteria > Bacillati > Bacillota > Bacilli > Caryophanales > Paenibacillaceae > Paenibacillus > Paenibacillus sp. FSL W8-1187. The sequence goes on along the minus strand of NZ_CP150181.1, from coordinate 1,737,950 downwards.
GCCCGGCGGCGAGCGCTGCTGCGCTTCGGCATCGTGCTCGGCAACGGAGGCGGAGCGCTGCCGAGCATGCTTCTCCCGTTCCGCGCGATGGCAGGAGGACCGGTCGGAAGCGGCCGGCAATGGATGTCATGGATCCATCTGCAAGACCTGACTCGCCTTATCGTCCACGCTTTGGAAAATGACAGCCTCTCGGGTCCGATCAACGCGGTGTCGCCTGAGCCGGCTCGCAACGAGCAGTTCGGCCGCGCGGCAGCCCGGGCGCTTGGCCGCCCCTACTGGCTGGTCGCCCCTTCGCTTCCGCTCAAGCTCGCGCTCGGAGAAATGTCCGAGCTGCTGCTTAAAGGCCAGCGGGTCCTCCCCGACAAGGCGCTGCAAAGCGGCTTCCGCTTCGACTTCCCTGAAATCCAGCCAGCGCTGGACGACCTGCTCCGCTAGCCGCGAGGAGAGTCCAGCCGCACCTCATATCGGGATCCGTCCCGCCCGGCAAGCTGGAGGACGTCGCCGTCCTCCAGCTTGTAGCTTTTATAAGGGATCATCGCTCGGCCATTAAGCGTCGTGCCGTTTCTCGAGCCGAGATCCTTGGCCTCGCAGGAGCCCGCCCGGCACTCCAGCTCGACATGGCGGCGAGAAACGCCGCTCGTCTCGTCCGTCCACTCTGCGGAATCCGAAGCGCGGCCGATCGTATGGCGTCCCGGCATCAGGGCGAAGCTGTCCTTCGCTCCGCCGCGAGTCCGATGGACGATGCCCGCCGAAACGGCGGCTCCGCCCTGCCGCTCCCGCTCTTCTGCCCCGCCGAGCCAAACGGTCGGCTCGGACGCGGGAGGCCGGGCCGGTGTCGGCCGAATCTCCTCCGAAGCTCGGTCCGAGACCGATCGAGGCGGATCCTGAAGCGCATCCTGAAGCGGGTTCGGATGGACGCTCCATCTCCACGGCTCCGCCTCGTCCGGCCCTGATCCGCCCGGCTCTGCCATCTCGAGCGCCCAGCGCTTGTCCCGCTTGAGCGCCAGCGGGCCGGAGTCCGGCTCGAATGCGGCTGGATGGCTTTGCTCCCAGGACGGTTCCTGCGGTCCGCCCTTCTTGCCCTTCCAGATCCAGACGATCGCGGCTGCTGCGAGTGCGAGCGTGCCGAGGCCGATCATCAGGTTGGAGCTCGTCGGCTCCTCCCAATAGAGCATCTTCCAGGGAAGCGCCGCCGCCGCCAGCACGGCGAGGATGACGATGCCCCGGTTCAGCGGTTTTGCCTCTTGGCCGGACGGCTCCGGTGGATGGAGCGATACGGGCTCCAGCTGCAAAGGCAGCAGCGCGTCCGAGGTATGAAGGCCGGGCTTGCGTCCGCCCGGGGATGCTCCCGGCTTCTCCGCCGGACGGATCCGCTCGTCCTGCTGGGTCAACCGCGCCGGAGCGGCGAGGAAAGGCGCAGAACTTGCGGTCGATGTCGATGGAGCGGCAGATGTCGATGGAGCGGCAACGGAAGTCGCTGGCGCGGCAGATGTGGATGGAGCGGCAACGGAAGTCGCTGGCGCCGAGAATGCCGGCGCCCTGGAAGCAGGCGGCTCCGCAAGCGTGGGCCGAACCGCCGCTCCCTTCAGACCGGCCGCGCTTCCCGCCGCATGCGGCGCAGGCGCCGCCACGCCGCCGTTCCCGGGTCCGATCATTTCTCCTGCCCCTTTGCCGCCGGCGCACAGTTCCAGCAGCGTCGCCTTCAAGCTGGCCATCGAGACTTGCTCGTCGCCGAGCGCCTTCAGCAATGCCGGCAATCCGGCATCGACCTCCCGGATCGCGCCTCCGCAAACGGCGGCCAAGGCAAGCAGCCGGCTGCGCAGCGGGAGCTCCGAAGGCCGATGCTCCGAACGCATCGGCATATAGACGAGGCCGCTATCCATCCATGTCTCGCCGACAAACAGATAGGACTCATCCAACAGAAGATTGTCCGGTTCGAGCAGGCAGGCGCGGCACTGCTCGATCGCCGAGACGACGCCATAGAGCAGCGAGTACAGCTCCTCCGGCCGCTCCATTCCGTCCGCAAGCCGCTGCTTCAGCATCTTGCGGCCCGTCAGCCGATATCTCAGCCTGACCTCCCCGTTCATCTCCTCCCAGCCGATCGGAAGCAGTCCCGGCACTTGAACCTCCTCCAGCATCGCCAGCTCGATCTCCTCCAGGTCGCCGCGCCCGATTCCGCCTGGTCGGGACAGCACGAGCTCATGCTCCCGATTCCATTCAAAGTCCGCTATGATCTGACGCATCGCGCGTCCTCCTTTTGCTTTGTTCCGAATCCAATTGCTTTTGAGCCGCAGGCGATCAAGCTTCTACTCGCCCAGCAGCAGCATCGCCAGCGCTCCCGGCACGACGGCCAGCATGAACGGAAACCGGGACGGCGCGCGGCTCGCCGGCTCGTTGTCCGGAGGGGCCTCATGACGCGCGCGCATGAAGCGGCGCGCGCGGACGGCCAGCAAGTATCCGGCTCCGCCGATTCCGCCGGCGAGCATCGAGTACAGCAGCAGCTCAAGCACGGCGGCCGCTCCCGTCCAGGCTCCGATCGCCGCGAACAGCTTGACGTCTCCGGCTCCGATGCCCTGCAGCAAATAGAGCAGCGCGAGCGGGATGAAGCCGGCGGCCGCCCCGAGCGCCGATTGGCCGAGTCCGGCTCCCCCTTCCGCCGCTGCGTGCGCCAGCAGCCCGGCGACGAAAAAGCCTCCGGTCAACGCGTTCGGAATGCGCATCGTACGGATATCGCTCCAAAAAGCGAGCGCGAGCAGCAGCCCGGTCGCAGCTCCAGTCCAAACCGGCATCGCTCTGCCTCCTTTCGCAAATGAAATCAACCCGATCCGGCTAAGGCTTCTTCTCGACATGGAAAGGCATCGTCGCGCTTCCTCCATCGGAGCTGGTGACGATCACCTCCCAAATGCCCGGCGTCGTATTGCCTGATACGAGCCAGGTCCAATCGACTCTGCCGAGCGAGTCGGCCGTCTTCGTGCCGACATGACGGGAGACGCTGCTTCCGCTTTTGTATCGGACCTCGAGCGTCACCTGCGCTCCGGGGGACGCGACAGCGGTCAGCGTTGCTTTCCTGCCCGGACGGGCCGGAACCGGCGTCAAGCCCGTAATCCGAACGGTTCCTTCCCCGGACTCGACATCGCCTCCGCCCATCGCGGCCACCGCATCTGGAATCCAGGCCCGTTCTTTCGCCCATCGCCGCAGCACGAGCCTTTCGTTCGTGAACGGCACCCGGATCGGAAACTCGTACTCGGCCTCCAGCAGCAGGAAGCCCTGCTCCCGAGTGTCGAGATCGGGCAAGCGGACCGCGGCCAGCCGGACATGTCCAGCGTCCAGCCCGGCCTTCTCCGCCTCCCGGAGAAGCAGCGGCTCCAGCGCCGTTCTTGCCGCCGCATCCGCAGCCTGCTGCATCACGGGCTTCCATTCGCCGCGCAATACGGATTCGGCGAGCGGTCCGGCCGGCTCCGGCAAGCGGCCGGCCACCGACGCCGCCGCCTCTCGCCAGCCGGGCAAAGCCGCATCGACGCCGCTCGGACTGGCCGCGCTTAACGCCGCCGACGCTTCCTGCTGCAGCAGCAGCGCCGGTCGTATATGGGAGGCGATCAGCCGGGCCGAGCTGTCCGCAGCCCGCTGCAGCGCCGTTTCTGCGGCAGACAGCTGCAGGAATACGGAGAGGAACACGAGCAGGAGCAGGAAAGCCGGAACGACGAGCGCCGCCTCCAGCACGATCGAGCCTTCGCGTCCGCGAAGCAGACGCTTGGCCGAGCCATCAATAAGACCAGCCGGCAATCGATGTCGCTTCATATTTCCCTCCTGTCACCTGACCGTCAATCGCTCCGGCTCGTCCGGCAAGGCGGACCAAGCCGGGCAAGAACCAGAGCGGGATCGAGCCGGTCAGCGCGACCGACATTCCCGTCGGAACCCGCTCCAGCCTCGCCCCCGTCCGATGCTCGATGACCGCCGCCATGCGGCTGAGCGGCTTGTCCCCCGTACCGTGCGTCAGCATGAACAATCGCAGGTAATCCAAATAGCCGAGCCGTACCGGCGCGTACTTGGACAGCTCCGCCTCTCCCGTCGCGCCGAGCTCGCGCAGATCGCCCAGCGCATGCTGCAAGCCGTAGACGCCGGCCATGGCGAGCACGAGCAGCGGATGGCCGGCCGCCCGGCTGGCGATCAGCCCCTCCATCGTGCGGATCGCCAGCCTCAGCGCGAACAGCTCGCCGTATGCGGCTCCGAGATTGGCCGCCGGATTGGCGAAGCCGTAAAGAATATATTCCAGTTCCTGATGATCCAGCGAAGTCAGCTCCGACGACGCTTCTTGCGAGCTCCCGCCGACGAGCAGCGTCTGCAGCCGTCTCGGATCCATCGAGGCGAAGCGCCTGGCGCCGTATTCCGCCATCAGCAGACGCTCGCCTCCGGCGGCCAGCAGCGATTCCAGTCCTCCCAGCACCCCGCCGCCCGTCTCCTGGGCACTGGCGATCGCCTCGTCCGCCGCATCGGCTTCATCGGAGGCTGCCGACCTCCCGCTTGCCGCTTCAGCCCCGGCGGCGGCCGATCCCTCCGTTGACGGCCGCTCCGATTTTTCCTGGCCGCCTGCAGCTCCCTCGCCCTGACCGCCGTCGTCCTGCTGCCGAAGCGACTCGTTGAACGCCCGATTCGCTTCGGCCAAGCGCTCCACCTGGGCGAATTCCTCCAGCTCGGCTTCCGCGGCCTTCATCCGTTCGAATCCGTCCAGCATCTCCTTAGCCTGCTTCCAAAGGCTGCCCGCCTTTTTCTTCTCGGCTTCCCGGAGCTTCTTGCTGCCGTCCGAAGCCTCCAGCTTCGCCTTCAGCCGCTGCAGCTCTTCGCCTGGGGAAACGTAGGCTTGCCAGTAAAGCTCCAGCTTGTCGGCGAGCAGGACGGCATCGCCCCGAAGCAGCGGCACATCCGCCAGCGACCGCCGCTGCACGGCCTGCTCCAGCCTTCTGCCTGCGACCGACGCTTCGGCCGCGAACGCGCGCAGCCGCTCTCCTTGCCTTCTCAGCGCCGCCTCGGTCTCTGCAAACCAGCTTCTGCCGAGCAGCAGTCCGGACAGATCCGCAGCAGCTCCCGCCTGAGGTTCCGATCCGGCCGGAGGCGAGGCAGCGGCCGGCGAGGCGGCCGCCAGCCGTTCCAGCTCCTGCTCCGCCTGCAAGGCAAGCTCGAGCTGCTGCAGCGCCTCTCCGATCAAGCGATCATGCTGATCCGCTGAGGCGGCGAGCCCGAGCAGGCGTCCCGCCGTCTCGGCTGCAGCCGCTTCGTAGTTCTGGATGGAAGCCGTGTTCAGCATCGGCGGAGTCGGCAGCGGAGCGGCCGGCATGCCTTCCTTGGCCGGAGGAACTGCCAGCAGCGCCGCTTGGTAGGCCGCTTGGGCGGCTTCATCGGCGGCCAGCCAAGCGAGGTACGAGCCGTAGCCGTCCGCCGACTCCTTGAACGTGGCTGCCTGGCCGCGTCCAGGCAGCGGGACGAGTCCGTCGCTGCCCGTTTCCCGGACCACCTTTGCGGCAGCCTCCCCTAGGCTCAGCATTTCGGCCAAGGCGCTTTGCCGCTTGTCGAAAACCTTTTCCGACTGCTGAAGCGTGCCGATCTCCTGCGCGGCCTGCTTCATCGAGCCGCCCACCGGCCGCAGCTTGTCGATCAGCTCCAGCGTCAGGTCGATCGGACCTTTGATCTTCATCTCCTGCTCGATCTGGCGTCGAAGCACAGGCCACTCGCCAAGCATGAGAGCCGGCTGCGCCGACGGCTCGCCGAGCTCAAGCTGGAGAAGATCGATTCGACGACTCAGGCCGTCTTTCTCGCTCGGCAGCAGATCGGAGAGCCCGCCTCGAGCGTCCGAGACGTCCAGCGCCTCGGCCGCGAGCTGCGCGGCATCGGTCCCTCCGCGGCCGAACAGCCCGTAGCGTTCGTACAAAGGCTCGTCATAAGCGGCCAGCACCGAGCGGACCGACGAGCCGGCAAGGCTGTCGAGCTTGTATTGGAAAGCGGCGATGCGGGAGTAGTCGATGAGGAGCGCCATCAGCAGCAGGACAGCCGACACCGTCATGCAGGTCCAGATCGTGACCGCTCCGTGCGCCGAGCGGAAGCCTGCTCGGCCAGCCTCCTGGACCGGCCGCTTCTGTCGCCAAGAGCAGCCGCAATGCGTGTCAGCCAGGTGCCTGCACCCGCTTATACCGCCTCCCCATCGTCGCCTGCCGGCTTCGCCGCCCGGCCGCTTGAACGCCGAAGCCAGCCGTCTATGGACGGCCCGAAGCATAGTCGGTCAGCGCCTTTCCCGCCGAAGAAGGCTGCACGTCGCGGGAGGAGCGGAATTTGGCCGTATAATAACGAGCCAAATCGACGCTGCGGATGAACTCGACCGGATCGGTGACGACAGCCGATGCCCGAACAGCGGGAACGAGTCCTTCCGCTGCCGCAATCGGCAAGCGCAGGCGGCTTTCCGTGCGCCGGTCCAGTCCATCCCTGCGATAGGCCATCTCGCCGACGAGCCGCGGGGACAGCCTGACCGCCGCCTTGCCGAGCTTGGCCGCGGCCAGCGAGCCGTCAGACGAAGGGCTTTGCGATGCCGGCAAGGCGATCGTTTCGACAGCCTCGTCCTCGCCTGCGCCAAGCCCGAGCAGCCCCTGCAGCAAGCTGTCCTGCGACAGCCGCCAGTACAAGCCGTCGTCTTGTCCGGCCGGAGGCAGGCCGGACTGCTCCCGCTTGCTGTTGTCCCAATGCAGGGAAGCCGCGTCCGCAGCGCGGGCCGCTCCGCTTTGCAGCACGCTGCCCTGGAAGACGAACAGCGCGGCGAGCATCCAAGCCAGCGTCGCGGCCAGCAGCAGCGGGAACACCGAGACCGCCTCCAGCGCGAAACTGCCCTCCGTTCCGCCTGCGAGCCGCTTCAGCAGCCGCGCGCTTCCGTCATTCGAAAATCTTGTTCGCCTGATCATCGGCTTTGCCCATGAGGTTGTTGATGAGATCGATGATCCATTCCTTGAAGATGAGGGCGATGATGATGACGACAGCGATAATGAGGATGATTTCCAGAGTGCCCAGTCCTTCTTCCGAACGTGCGAAGCGCTTCAGCGCGTCATGCAGACGGCCCTTCGGCTGCAGCCATGCGTTTCGTTTCATTGTCGATTCCTCCAGTAAAATAGATTTAGAATCGGCTACCCGCCCATGAAGAGGATAGCCGGCGCTCCGACCAGCATCATCAGGATGAAAAAGATGCCGACGAGCGGAAATACGAGTCTCGAGGAAGCCTCCTCGCCCCTGGCGCGCGCCGCGCTGCGGCGCTTGTCCCAGAGGGGGATGGAGATTTCCTTCAGCGCGAGGGAGAGCTGGTCGCCTCCCCGGCGGTGATTCAGCAGCAGCACGGTTGCGAATACCGAGGCCTCCTGCACCGAGCAGCGTCGGCTGAACGACTCGAGCGCCGCGCTGAACGGATGGCCGCTAGCCAGCAGCTGGACCGTCCTCGCCAGCTCCAGATGCAGCGGATCGTCCGCTCTGCCCCGAGGCGGCCGCTCGGCGCAGCGGGCGAGCGCCCTCTGCACCGTCTCGCCTGCGCCTACGAGCAGGGTGAGCTTGCCCAGCAGATCGGGCAGCCCGAGCAGCAGCTCCTGCTTCCGCCGCTTCGCCTTGGCCTTGATGTCGCGAATCTTGCCCGCCGGCAGCGCCAGGCCGGCGAAGACGCCGAGCCAGGCGATGAGCGGCTCGCCCGCCGCCGCGGCGACGAGCCAGCCTCCCGTCGCCGCGGCATAGCCTCCTGCAACGGCCGATGCGGCTAGACGCCTCGTATCCACCGCCGTCCAGCTCTCTCCTCGGAGCGGCACGAGCAGCGCATGCAGCGCCGCAATCCGATCCTCGGCCGCCTGCGGCATGCCGTGGCGCGCGGCGAGCCGTAGCAAGGCTTCCCCGCCAAACAAGCGGCCGATCCGCTCTCGGTCCCTCGTCCTCATTGCGGACCAGGCCGTATTCCATGCCTTGCGCCAGCCGAGCGTCGCCGCCGCCATCGCGATCCAGGCAAGCGCCATCGTCGCAAAACCCCATCCATATCCCATCCGCTCCACCTCCTCACAGCCGAATGTCCATGATTTTCAGCATCAGCCAGCCGCAAGCGGCGAACAGCAGCAGCGCGGCCGTGATGAGGACATACCCCGCTGCGCTGGCATAGAGCGGCGCCATGTAATCCGGAGCGGCCAGATGAAGAAAGCCGAGAAAAGCGAACGGCACGCCCAGCATAATGCGCGACTCGAATTTCTTTTGGGCGATCAGCACCTGAATCTCCTGATTGACCTCGATCCGCTCTCCGATCAGCTGGGAGGTGCGGCGCACGATCTCGACCAGGTCGCCTCCAGTGCGCTTGCAGGTCGTGAATACGTCTGTGAACTGCATGATCTCGTCGACGCCGGAACGGGCGGCAAAATCAAGCAGTCCCGACTCCAGCGTCTCTCCGTTCGCGCAGCGGCGGCGGATGCGCTCCAGCTCCAGCAGCAGATCCGTGCTGGCCCCCGTGTAGATGAGCCTGAGGTCGCCGATCGATGCGAACAGCGCATTTTCGACCGAACGGCCCGCCGCCAGCGAGGAGGAGAGGGAGAACAGCATTTCCTTGAAGTGGATCCGAAGCCTCTCCTGCCGCTTGACGCGGACATGCTCCCGATAGAGCGATGGCGCCTTGATGCCGGCGAGCGAGAATAGCAGGGCGATCAAAACATTCAGATAAAACAGATATGCCGCCGCAAAAACAAGCGCGGCTCCGGCCGCGAAGGCGAGCAGGAACTCGCGGCGGCTCAGCTCGTATCGGCTGTAGTCGGCGCCTGCTCCGGCGGATGCCGGCTGCGGCCGATCTCGGCCTGCCGGCCAGCCGATCCGCTCCAGCCAGAGCTGCGCGCGCTCAATCGCCATCGTCCCGTCCCTCCTTGGCGGAGGCGCCGCTGGCAGCGAAGGGTTCGCCGCCGGCGCGCTCCCACTTGTCGCACCGCCGCAGCTCCGCCGTCGTGCGCCGAAGCATCGCCGCGCCGTCCGGCCCCGCCTCGTAGCGGTAAAGCGGCTCCAGCCGAATCTCCCCGCCCTCGATGCCGGCCAGCTGGGAAATCTCCAGCACCTTGCGCGAATGGTCGCGCATCCTCGACAGATGCACGATGACGTCCACCGCCGACAGAATCTGCTGGCGGATGGCCGCTACCGGAAGCTCCGCCGCCGCAAGCACCATCGTCTCGAGTCGGCTGAGCATGTCCTTGGCGCTGTTCGCGTGGCCGGAGCTCATTGAACCGTCATGGCCGGTATTCATCGCCGCCAGCATGTCCGCCGCCTCCTCGCCCCGCACCTCGCCGACGATGATCCGATTGGGACGCATCCGCAGCGAAGCCCGGATGAGCTGACGCATCGGCAGCGCGCCCTTGCCCTCGGTGTTGGCGTTGCGCGTCTCGAGGCGCACGAGATTCGGCACCTGCAGCTGCAGCTCGGCGGAATCCTCGATCGTGACGACTCGTTCCTCGTCCGGGATGGAGCGGGACAGCGCGTTGAGGAAGGTCGTCTTGCCGCTGCCGGTGCCCCCGCTGATGAAGATGTTGAACCCCGCGCGCACGAGCGTGCGCAGAAATCCGGCCGCGTCTTCCGTGAGGCAGCCGCAGGCGACGAGTCCGTCCATCAGCAGCGGCCGCTTCGGAAATTTGCGGATCGTCACGACCGGTCCCGACAACGACGCCGGCGGAAGGACGATGTGCACCCGCGACCCGTCGGCGAGCCGCGCGTCTACGATCGGCGACGATTCGTTGACGACGCGGTTGACCTGAGCCACGATCGCCTGGATCAGGTCCTCCAGCCTCTCCCGGCTCTCGAACTGTTCGCGGAGCGGCTCGACGCGGCCCGCTCGCTCCGCGAACAGCTGACGATGCCCGTTGATCATGATTTCCGTGATTGAATCGTCCTTGAGCAGCGGCTCCAGCACATCCAAGCCGCGGAACGAATGGAAAAGCTGCCGCACGAGCCGCAGCCGCTCGCTGGAAACGAGGCGGACGCTGCCCTCCCAGCGGTCGACGGTCCGCTCCACCGTCCGCATCAGCTCGTCGTCGCCGATCTCGCCGCCGGCATCGATCGCGGCCCGGATCTGCTCGCGCAGGCTCGCAGCTATATGGCCTGCCGGCCTCGCCGCCGGTCCGCTCATGGCCGCACGCTCCTCTGAGCCGCGCAGCCGAGACGCTCCAGCAGCTCCCCCGCCGCCCGGATGTAAGCCGGCGAGGCCGACTCGGCGAAGCCGATGCCCGGATCGTAAGGAAGCTCCGCCGCATAGGGCGGCAGCAGATCGTCGTCGTCCCTGACCTCGTCCTCCTCCGTCAGCGCCCGCGGCCTGACCCGGCTCCGGACGCGAAGCATCCTGCTGCGCGCGGCGGAGGCCGCAGCAGGATGCCGCGCCGCGGCGGCCTCGAACGCCAGCCGGGACTTGCGCCTGGCGGCGGGCGAAGGCTCCGAGAGCCAAACGACTGCATCGCTCCGCTCCAGCACCGCTGCCGCCGCTTCGTCCAGCAAGCTGTCCATATCGGCGACGATGAGCTCGTACATGCCGCTGCCCGCCACCGCCTCCAGCAGGCGCGCGGCATCATCGCCGGTCATCGACTGCCGCTCCTCGGGACTCGGCGCCTCGCCGATGTAGTCCGTTCCCATTCGCCGGCTGTATCGGCGCACGCCCGCCAGCTGGGCGGGAAAGTCCGGCTTGTCCGCCTTGAGCGCGTACAGCAGCGCCTCGATCCCCTCCTCCGCGGGCTCTCCCGGCTCGCGCAGCTGCAGCCCGGAAGCGTCGAAGCGCTCCAGATTTAGATACAGCGCGCGATGCCCGCGCTCTCCGGCCAACCGCGCCAGCCAGAGCGAGCAGGTCGTCTTGCCCGCCCCTCCGGCAGGATCGCAGACGGCGATTACGGATGCCCGCCCGCCTCCTCCGCCCTGCAGCCGGACTGCGCCTCTGCCCGCATGCAGCGCCTCGATGGCGGCCAGCAGCTCCGGCACCGGCTGGTACTGGAGCAGCTCGGGCAATCCGCCGCCTTCGCCGCGGCGCCGGACGAATGCCGCGGCCGGAATGCCGGCGGGAAGCTCGCCCGCCTGCTCCAGCAGCGACGGCTGGGCCAGCACCAGATGGACGGCATAGCCTCCTTTCAAATAATGGCGCAGCGAATCGCCGGTCGTGCAAGCCGTCATTCGCCACCGGCTCCCGAACGGCGAATCCCTCACGCCGGCCGCCAGCCTCCGCATGTATTCCGATTCTGCCGCCGCGACGACAAGCTCAAGCCTGGCCATCAGGCCGATCCCTCCCTGGACGCGAAAAAGCACCGCAAACAAGCAGATGTTCTGCTCGTTTGCGGTGCTTCCGCAAGGTCATTCGATTGAATTGAGTCGACTATAGCATGGCCCGGAAGAGGCGGTCAAGCCTCATTTCTGGAATAAATGCCCTTTTTCCGAAAGGGACGTTAGGGAGATATCGACATCCAGAATCTGCTCTAGCGGCCGGATCAGCCCTTGGCCAAGGACGCCTGCATTTTGTTCCAATCGGCCGTGAAGCGCTCGATGCCGATGTCGGTGAGCGGGTGCTTCCAAAGCGTCGGCAGGAGCGAGCCCGGAATCGTGGCGATATGAGCGCCGGCGAGAGCCGCCTCCTTGACATGCTCCAGGCTGCGGATGCTGGCGACGATGATCTCCGTCTGGAAGCCGTAGATCTTGATGATGGCAGACAGATCGCGCACGAGATCCATGCCGGTCATGCCGATGTCGTCCAGACGGCCGACGAACGGACTGATGAACGTCGCGCCCGCTTTTGCGGCCATCAGGCCCTGGGCGACGGAGAAGACAAGCGTCACGTTCGTCTTGATGCCCTTCTGCGCGAGCGCGTGGGTGACGTACAGGCCGTCTTCGGTGAGCGGCACCTTGATGACGACGTTGGGCGCCCATTCGGCGATCTCGAGCGCTTCCTTGAGCATTTCGTCGCTGGTCGATCCGGTCACCTCGGCGCTTACTGGACCCGGCACGATCCGGCAGATTTCCTGCACGACTTCCTTGAAGACGCGGCCTTCCTTGGCGACGAGCGTCGGATTCGTCGTCACGCCGTCCACCAGGCCCAGCTTGGCGACGCGCTTGATTTCCTCTACATTGGCGGTATCCAGAAAGAATTTCATCGGCTCGCTCCTCCTCGATCATTTCCTAGGAAATAGATTCACTTGAAGCCCTTCCTGTCGACAGAATACGCTCCATGCCGACCGGTTTCAACCCTCTTTATGGAATCTTCATGTATCCTGGCCAAGCTTCATCCAACCTTCAGACGGCCGTCATCGCGAACTGTCGCCGAGGCTTATTCGGTCAGCTCGAGGAATTGCCGGATGTCGTCGCCCGTAAGCGCCACGGCGCTGCGCCAGAAATCCTCCTGCTGCAGGTTCGCGCCCAGATGCTTGAGCGCAAGCTCCTCCACCGACATGCTGCCCGTGTCGCGCAGCAGGCTGACGTACTGCTCGGCGAAGCCGGGACCGGCCTGCTTGGCGCGGGCGTACAGGCCGGCGCTGAACAGGTAGCCGAACGTATACGGGAAATTGTAGAACGGCGTGCCCGTGAAGAAGAAATGCAGCTTCGCCGCCCAGAAATGCGGATGCGCCTCGCCGATCGCGTCGCCGTAAGCCTTGCGCTGGGCCGCCTCCATCAGCTCGTTCAGGCGCTTGACCGACACCTCGCCGCTGCGGCGCTCCTCGTAGAAGCTCAGCTCGAACAGCAGGCGGGCGTGGATGTTCATGAAAAAGGCGACCGCATTCTGGATCTTCAGCTCCAGCAGCGCGATCTTCTCTTCCTTGGACTCGGCCAGCTCGAGCTGCGACTGGGCAACGATAATCTCCGCGAAGGTCGAGGCCGTCTCGGCGACGTTCATCGCGTATTGCTTGGAGAATGGAGGAAGATCTTCCATGACGTAGGAATGGTAGGAGTGGCCGAGCTCATGCGCCAGCGTGCTGACGTTGTCCACCGTGCCGGAATACGTCATGAAGATGCGCGTCTGCCCTTTGACCGGGAACGAGGCGCAGAAGCCGCCGGGACGCTTGCCGGGACGATCCTCGGCCTCGACCCATCCTTCCTTGAGCGCCATCGCGGCGAACTCGGCGAGCTTCGGATCGAAGCGGGCGAACTGCTCCTCGATCTGCCGGCAGGCGTCGTCGTAGGAAATCTTCGTCGTGCTCGAGCCGAGCGGAGCGGTGACGTCATGCCAGTCCAGCCGCTCGACGCCGAGCAGCTTCGCCTTGCGCTCGAAGTAGCGAAGCAGGTCCTTCTTGCCTTCTTCGATCGCCGCCCACATCGCGTCCAGCGTCGCTTGCGTCATGCGGTTCATCTTGAGCGGCTCCTTGAGCACGTCGCCCCAGCCGCGCTTGTCGTACAGCTTCAGGCGGAAGCCGGCGATATGGTTGATCGTGTCGGCGCACAGCTGCGCGTGCTCGGACCATTCGCGCTCCCATTCGGCGAACGCTTCGACCCGGACGCCGCGGTCGGCGTCGGTCAGGCGGTTGAACATCTGGCCGGCGGACAGGATCTCCTCGTTGCCGTCCTTGTCCTTCGCCTTGAATTTCGCGCGGGATACGATGGTGTTGTACAGGTTGCCCCAGGCATGATAGCCGTCCACCGCCAGATCGGCCGCAAACGCTTCCAGCTCGGGACGAAGCTTCTCGCGGGCGTTCTGACGGCGCTCGCTCAGATAAAAGCGGACCGGAGAGGACTGGACCCAGCTCTCCCAGATCGAGTCCGGCGTGCGGCTCATCAGATCGTCGAACCGGGTAAGGGCGATCGTATAGTCGGCCTCCAGCGACTGGATGCGCCCGTTGAGCGAGGCCGCTTCCTTGTCATGGACGTTGGCCGCGAGCAGGCAGCCGACGAAGCTGTCCGTCTGGCCGAGCCGAGCGGCGATCGATTGAGCGGATTCGGTCCAGCGGTCCAGCTGCTCTCCGCTTGCCCCCGGCACGCCCTCCGAGCCCGACGCAGCCGTCAGCTCCGCGTTCAGCCGGGCGATGTCGTCCGAGATTCCTTGCAGCTCCTGCTTCAGCTCGGGCGACGCGGACCCGCCAGGGTAAAAGACCTCCAGGTTCCAATTCAGCGGATAGACGGATGTTGGCATCGTTTCAAATCCTCTCCTTCCGGCCTCGCCGCAAGCCCGTTCTCTCGAAGGGCGGCGGCGCCGCGCGTTGCGCGGACTTGTCCAGCCGTGTATGCTACCATTATAGCTCGCGCCGCTCGCCATCCGCCACCGGAACGACAGCGGCGCTACTTCGGCAAGGAGGAACCGACATGTCCAGACCGCTGCCCATATCCGCCGACACGGCCGTCAAGCTCGCCAAGCAGCTTGGCGTGCCGCTGGAGCATCTCATGCATATGCCCCGCCATATCCTTCTCCAAAAAATGGCCGAGCTGGCCCGCGCCGAAGGCGCCGACAGCCAGGAGAAACCCGCTGCCGCCGCAGGTCCCGAGACGGCCGGCGCCCCGTCCGAACCGGAAAAGGACGAGGACCGATGATTCCGTTCGAATGCTCTTGGCCTTACGATGTCCAGATGAAGGATGTCCTGGCCGGCTGTCCGTTCTGCGGCCGCGACAACGTGCTGCTGCCGCTGCGCCCGTCCGACCTCAAGACGATCGCGGAAGGCGCGAAGAAGCTGCTCGTCTTTCCGTGCTGCCATAGCCGGGTCACGGTGCTCGACGCCGACAAGGACTATCTGCTGATGGACGTCCCCGTACGCAGCCTGTAGCCGCAGCCCCGCCGGGGACGACAAGCCAAAAAAGCGTTCCCTGCGAAGAGGCTCTCTCGCGGGGAACGCTTTTTCGGTTCATGACGAGACGGCTGCGGCTCCGCCCTCGGCAGCGCCGTCGGCGATCCACTCGGGAACGGCCCCGGCCGTCTGCTCGCGGATGAACTGCCACTGGCGGCGGCTCGCCTGGATCATCGCCGCGTCCATGATGGACGGATCCTGCACGACGCGGGAAAACCAGCGCACCGCCTCGCGCGGCTCGTCCAGGCGGCGGTGCAGCTCGCCGATCAGGTACATGAGCTTGGCGTCGTTCTCCACATGCTCATGCTCGAAGACGGACTTGTACGCCTCGAGCGCATGGCGCAGGAAGCGCCGCTCCTGCTCCTCCTCGCGGCCGTAGCGGTGCAGCCAGGCGATATGATGCAGCAGGCCGGCGATGAGCCGCGCCTTCTCGCCGATCGCCTGGGCGCTCAGAAGCGCGAGCTTGTAGCAGAGCAGCGCCTGCTCCCTCGTCCTCTCGCCGCTGAAGCTCCTCGGCTTCCAGGAAGGGCCGATCTGCTCGAAATAAGCTTTTTTCTGATCATGCCTCAGCTCGCGCGAGCCGTTCTCCGTCGTCGCGTAGCCGCAGCGCGGGCAGACGCGCACGACATAAAAATCCGCGTTGACATCATGCTTGTAGTAGCAGCAAAAGTCCGTGTCGGACGAGACCGCCCGCTTGAAGCTGGAACGGACGCGGGCGGTCGGATACTCGGATTCGCAGCAGGGACAGGATACGACCGATTCATATAGCGGCTCCATGCGCGAAACATCTCCTTCTCGGTTGTCGGGCTCTTATTCCGTATCGTCCTGGCCGTCGCTGTTCACGAAATGGTAGGCGGGACCGGACAAGCGGTCGATGACGAAGCTTCTCAGGTCGTCCGGCATGCCGATCTCCCTCGCCGCCGCATCCATGCAGCCGAGCCACGCGGCCGCGTGTTCGGGGGTGATGCGGAACGGCAGATGGCGGGCCCTCATCATCGGATGGCCGTGCTCGTCCGAAAACAGCGGCGGACCTCCGAAAAACTGGGTCAAGAACTGGATTTGCTTTTCCATGACCGGCGCCAGATCGTTTTGAAACAACGGGGCAAGCCGCTCGTTCTGAACGACTTTAGGATAAAAGGCATGGACGAGCCTCGTGATCGTCTCCGCTCCGCCCATGAGCTCGTACGGACTGCTCGGTTTATTCATCGGTAAGGAAACCTCCATTTATTAGGTCGAACGGTCTATGAGGAAAGAACTACTCCGTCACGGCTAGAAAGCGTTTTCCCATGAAAAAATGCCCGCATCGCGGGCATTCGGATAAGTGGTGGGAACAAGCTTCAGCTTTCGTAATCTTCTTCACCGGGAGCCATGAGGGACTCGCGAATCACATACACAAAAGCGCAAACCAGAATGCCTGCGACAACACTCATTCTCCATCACTCCAAGCCGTTTAGAGTAATGCTATTGTACCATAAAGAAAACGGAATGCCAGCCCTTTTTGCAAGCGTTTTCTATCTTTTTTAGATTTTTCTGACAACGGTTTGTCCTTCTGATTCCCGCGCTTGTCTCATACAATGGATCAAGCTTTCCTGTCCCTCATCCCATCCGAAGGAGCGCCCCGCCCATGAGCCGCAAGCTGCTTCATCCGTCGACCGTCACCGCCCTCTGCGCCGCCCTGCTCATGGCGCTCATGGCCTTTTATCCCGCTTCCGTGCTGGCCTCGTCCCTGCGCGGCCTTTCGATCTGGTGGGAGGTGCTGTTCCCCGCCCTCTTCCCGTTCTTCGTCCTGTCGGAGCTCATGCTCGGACTCGGCATCGTCCATTTCGCCGGGAAGCTGCTCGACCCCGTCATGCGGCCGGTATTCCGCATACCGGGAAGCGGAGGCTTCGTGCTGGCGATGGGCTATCTGTCCGGCTATCCGGTCGGAGCTCGCCTGGCGTCCCAGCTCTGGGACCAGAAGCTCATCTCGCGGGTGGAAGGAGAGAGGCTCGTCGCGGTCACGACGACCTCCGATCCGATCTTCCTCATCGGCGCCGTTTCGGTCGGCTTCTTCCACCAGGCCGCGATCGCGCCCGTGCTGGCGGCCGCGCACTACGGCAGCAGCCTCGCGATCGGCTTCCTCATGCGCTGGCACGGCCGCGGCGAAGCGGAGGAGGCTGCTCCCGAGCCGATGCCGCCCCGCCGCAACTCGTCCGCCCGCAAGCGAGGCGGCATCGGCTCCGCGCTGAAGGCGATGCACGAGGCGAGGCTGCTCGACGGCCGCCCGTTCAGCGTGCTCGTGCGAGATGCCGTCCAGTCGGGGCTGCGGCTCATGATTGTCGTCGGCGGGCTGGTCGTCGTGTTCTCCGTCCTCATGGAGCTGCTCCGCGAGACGTCGCTGCTCGGCCTGCTGGAAGCGGGACTCGGCCTCGTGTTCGAAGCGTTCGGCGGCTCGGCCTCCTCCGCCGCTCCGGTCATCAGCGGCCTGTTCGAGGTGACGCTCGGAGCCAAAGCCTCCTCCGAAGCGAGCCTCGCGCTCCTCCACCGTACTGCGCTCGCCGCCTGGGTGCTCAGCTGGGCCGGACTCTCGGTCCACGCGCAGATCGCCAGCCTCGTCAGCCATACCGGCATGCGGTACCGGCCGTTCCTGCTCGCCCGCTTCCTGCACGGACTGCTCGCCGCCGGCATGGTATACGCCCTTTGGGGCTGGATCGGTCCCGGATGAGCCGCTCCCGACAGAGGCCGCCGTCATTGTGTTCGCCCGCGATTTCCGCTATCATTTGGGTATCCTGATTGATTCGGAAGGAGCGCCTGCGTTGTTGAACTATGTGGTATTGAGCCGAGGCGACCGGCTGTCCAACGAGCTGACGGAACGGTTTCACCGGCTGGCGGCCGGACGCGGATTCATCCGCAACGACAAGAAACCGGACATGGTCATCTCCATCGGCGGAGACGGCACTCTGCTTCATGCCTTCCATACTTATCTGGAGCGGATCGAGGAGGTCGCCTTCGTCGGCGTCCATACCGGCCATCTCGGCTTTTACGCCGACTGGCAGGCGGACGAGCTGGAGGAGCTCGTCCGCATGATGGCCGAGCAGCAGCCCAAGCTGGTCCACTATCCGCTCGCCCAGATCGAGCTCGATACGCCGGAGGGAACGACCGGCTATCTGGCGCTCAATGAGTTCACCCTCAAGGGCGTGGACGGCACGCTCGTCGTGCAGGTGAACATCAACGACGAGCCGTTCGAGATGTTCCGCGGCGACGGCATGGTCATCTCGACGCCGACCGGCAGCACCGCATACAACAAAAGCCTGAACGGCGCCGTCATCCATCCGTCGATCCCGTCGCTGCAGCTGGCGGAGATCGCCTCGATCAACAACCGCGTCTATCGGACGCTCGGCACGTCGGTCATTCTGCCGCAGCATCATCACTGCGATCTGCTGTCCAAAAAAGACCAGCGGCTGCTGCTGACAATCGATCACCTGAACATCCAGCGCTCGGACATCCGCTCGATCCGCTGCAGCGTCGCCGAGTCGCGGGTCAGCTTCGCGCGCTATCGCCCGTTTCCGTTCTGGAACCGCGTGCGCGACGCCTTCATCGACACGAACGATTCCCAGCCTCAGCCCGACTCGCGGTTTCCGGGCTGAACGGCCGCAGCTCCCGCGGGACATGCGCCGGACAGGACAAGCCGCGCAAGGCGCCATGAAAAAGGGACGTGCACGAGCTTGCGCTCGTGCACGTCCCTTTTTGCCGCTCTCCTGCATCCGCCGAGCCAGCTAATCGCTAGCTGCCGGACGGTCCGCCGGGTCCCGGACCGGCTGGAGGCTGGCCTCCGCCGGCCTGCGGCTTGCGGCGGCCTCCCTGCGGACGCTCGCCGCCTTGTGGACGCTCGCCGCCACCCGGACGCTCGCCGCCCGGACGCTCGCCGGCTCCGCCTTGGCGCGTCTCGCCCGACTGCTGCTGCGGCGCATGCTCGCCGCCCGAGCCGCTGCTGCGGCCGCCGCGCCGATGCGAGCCGCCTCGACGGCCGCCGCCCGAGCTCTGCGGCGGCCGCTCGCCGCGGTCGGCACGCGGCGTCTCGCCCTGCGCTTCGCGCGCCCGCTCGCCTCCCGGCTCGCGCTGCCGCTCCGAAGCGGCGGAAGCTCCGCCCTGGTCGCGGCGCTCCCGCCGCTCGCGCTTCTCGCCGCCGCCGGGCGAAGCCTGCTCGCGCCGGTCGGAGCCGGCGGAGGCATGCTCCCGCCGTTCGCCGCGCCGCTCGGAGCCGCTCGAGGCATGCTCACGGCGCTTGCCGCCATGCGGCCCTCCGCCGCCCTGGCGCTTGCCTCCGCCTGTCCGGCCGCCCTGCGGCTGGCGGCGCTCGCCAGCGGCAGCCGCTTCGGCCTCGCCATCGGCCGCCGAGTCGCCCGCCGCTCCGCGCTTCGAGCCGGAAGAGCGGTCCGCCCCGCGCCGGCGGTCGGCGGCCGGAGGACGGCTGTAGCTGTCCTCCTCGAAGCGCCGCACGCCCGGCACGATGACGATGTCGCCGGCCGCCGGCTGCTCCGGCGGAGCGTCCGGATCGGCGGATGCCGGCTCCTTGAGCTCCATCACGAAATACGCGCAGCCGAAGTTGCAATACTCGTTGATATATTCCATGAGGCTGGAATAGGACGTGTCCCGGTTCGCCTTCGGATGGCCGTCGCGGTAGAAGCCCTTGAGCCGGAGCTGGCTGTATCCCCAGTCTCCGACGATATAGTCGTAGCGCTCCAGCACGTCGCTGTAGCGGTCCCGGAATACTTCGGCGTTCCAGGCGGTCTTGTGTTCATGGATCAGCTCGTACTTCTTCGTTCCGACAAAGATCACCGGTAGCCCTCCTAGCGGCCCGGGCGGCCGGTCATACTCCGGATGCCGCTCCTGCTGTAGATTTGACCTGTTCATGCGCGTGGTACGAGCTGCGCACCATCGGTCCGGATTCGACGTGGCTGAAGCCGCGCGCGAGGCCGTCTTCCTTCAGCTGCTTGAACTCGTCCGGATGGACGTAGCGCGCGACCGCCAGATGGTTCGGCGACGGCTGCAAATACTGGCCGAGCGTCAAGATGTTGACGTCGACCGAGCGCAGATCGTCCATCGAAGCGATGATTTCCTCGTATTCCTCGCCGACGCCGAGCATGATGCTCGACTTGGTCGGAATCGACGGAGCCATCTCCTTGGCCCGGCGCAGCAGCTCGATCGAGCGCTTGTACTTTGCCTTGGCGCGGACCCGGTCCGACAGCCGCTCGACCGTCTCGATGTTATGGTTGAGGATATCGGGCTTGGCGTCCATCACGATCCGCAGCGACTCCTCGTTGCCGAGGAAGTCGGGAATGAGCACCTCCACGCTGCACAGCGGCAGGCGGGCGCGGATCGCCTTGATCGTCGCGGCGAAGATCGAAGCGCCGCCGTCCTTCAGGTCGTCGCGCGCCACGGAAGTGACGACGCAGTGGCGCAGGCCCATCTGCTCGGCCGCTTCGGCGACCCGCTCCGGCTCCTGCAGGTCGAGCTCGGTCGGCAGACCGGTCTTGACGGCGCAGAACCGGCACGCGCGCGTGCAGATGTCGCCTAGAATCATGAAGGTCGCGGTGCGGTTGGCCCAGCATTCGTAGATGTTGGGGCAGCGCGCTTCCTCGCAGACCGTATGCAGCGTCTTGGAACGCATCATATCTTTAAGCTCGGCGTAGTGGCCGTCGGTCTGAAGCTTGATCTTGAGCCATTCCGGCTTCGGCAGCTTCGGTTTGGGAGCTCTGGTGCTCATGGAATCCCCTGCTTTCGCTTTCTGTCGTTCGGTAGAAAAAAGGGCGTAAAACCTGACCTCCATTATAACATGTTTCGGATAAAATCCAATCGGAACGCAGAACCTACGGGAGCGAGCTCAAGTTCCCGGCGGAGGTGGACATTAGCAATGAAGAAATGGATGGCCCTGACGGCTGCGGCGATGCTGCTCGGCGCCTCGCTCGGTCAGCCGGCGCACGCGGCTCCCGCATCGGAAGCGGACGCGAAGGAGGCGGGAGCGCCGGAGCAGCGCCGCGCCGCCTACGGGCAGCTCTCCCTCATGACGGGACTGGATTGGGAACAGATCGCCGCCCTCGACCAATACGAGCGCACGCTGCGCAAGGCGCGGCCCAAGGCGCGCCCGAAGCTCGGCTCCTGGGCCGGCCTGTACGCTTCGCCGGAGCAGTGGAGCGGAGCGACGAACCCGGATCCGAGCGATCGCAATCCGGATTCGATCCGCTTTTTCGGCGGCATCGGCCGCGACGGCGACGGCGACGGCAAGGCCGATCCGAGCAGCGACATCGACCTGCTCTACGCCCAGGCGTCGGCCGTCGCGCGCTTCGGCGGCACGGCAGACGACTTCTCGATCGGCGTCTGGGAATTCTACCACAATCAGCGCGCCGTCCAGCGGGTCAACCAGTTCACGCTGCTGTACCGCACGTTCGGACGGCTCGATCTCGACGGCAGCGCCTTTCCGGTGCCGGTCGGGACGGACTACTCCTATCGCAGCACCTGGGGAACGGCCCGCGGCTGGGGCGGGCATCGGACGCACGAGGGCACCGACATCTTCGCCGGCCACGGCCTGCCGGTGCGCAGCACCTGCTACGGCGTCATCGAGAACATGGGCTGGAACGCCTACGGAGGCTGGCGCATCGGCATCCGCGACCTCGACAACCGCTACCATTATTATGCGCATCTGTCCGGCTTCGACAAGTCGCTGCGCAGCGGCATGACGGTCGAGCCCGGCCGCACGCTCGGCTGGGTCGGCAGCTCCGGCTACGGCAAGCCCGGCACGTCCGGCAAATTCCCGCCTCATCTCCACTACGGCATCTATCGGGATCGCGGCATGATCGAGTGGGCGTTCGACCCTTATCCGCTGCTGCGCCAGTGGGAAAAGGCCGAAGCGAAAGCGAAGAAAGCCCGCCGCGGCCGCTAGCGGCGCCGCAGCCCTTTCGGCAAGCCTCGTCAGCCTCAGCCCGCATGATCCGAGCCGCCCTCATGCAGGGCGGCTTTTTGCTTTCTCCCCTTCCCCGGAGTAGGATAGGAGCGATAGATGATAGTTGCCAAAGGAGGCTAAAGGATGGCTTCGTCCCCCAGCATCGTCTGCATCACCGGCGCCTCATCCGGCATCGGCCTGGCCACCGCGCTCCGCCTCGCCGGCGAAGGCCGCGCCGTCTATGCCGGCACCCGCCATCCCGAACGGGATCAAGCCGCCTATGCCGGCACGCCCAACCTGACGTTCCTGGAGATGGAGGTGACCGATCCCGCCTCGCTCGAACGGGCCTTCCGCCGCATCGACGAGCGTCACGGCAAGCTGGACGCGCTGTTCTGCAACGCCGGCTACGGCATGCTGCGCACGTTGGAGCAGGCCGACATGGAGGACGTGCGCCGGCTGTTCGAGACCAATGTGTTCGGCGTCATGAGCACGATCCGGGCGGCGCTGCCGCTGCTGAAGCGCTCCGACAACGGTTATGTGCTGGCCACCTCCAGCGTCGGCGGCCTGGTCGGACAGCCGTTCAACGAGCTGTATTGCTCCAGCAAGTTCGCGCTCGAAGGCCTGCTCGAAAGCCTCGCGACCTATTACAAGCCCGCGTTCAACATCGATGTCACGCTGATCGAGCCGGGCGCCGTCGCGACGTCGTTCTCCGGCACGGTCATGGAGCAGGTGTCCCGGACGGGCGGCATCCCCGAGGATGAGTACAAGCCCCTATTGACCCGCTACCTCGACCGGTTCGCCTCGCGCACGAGCGTGCCGCAGACGGGCGAGGACGTCGCCGGCATCGTGTCCGCCCTGCTCGACATGGAGGAGAAGCCGCTGCGCGTGCGCACCTCGGAGGCGGCCGAGGCTTTCGCCCGCTTCAAGACCATGCAGGATCCGGACGGCCTTCAGGGGCTCCGCAATACGCGCAGGCTGCACCTGGATCTCGAGTAGGCAAGGCATTGTACGACGAAACGACCCGAGAGAAGGCCCTCAAGGGCTTTCTCCCGGGTCGTTTTCCGTTTGGTCCGCGCTATTGCCGGGCGGGGCCGCTCCCGATCCCGCGTCCGCGCCGCTCGAGGGCGGCGGCAGCGTGAGCGCGGGCGCGGCCGCCGCGCTGTCTCCGATCGGCTTGCCCTTGCCGTCGTAATAGTACATCGGCACGTCTCCGACGACCATCAGGTAGGAGATCGGAATTTCCGTATCGACCGTCTGCGAGGCGGCATTGAACGGAATGATGACCGACAGCTCCGTGTGGATGCGCATGTAGACCTCGACGAGGATCATGTTGATGCCCGCATCCTTCTGCCTCGTGCTCAGCTCGACCTTGGCATCGCCGATCGGCTCGAATCGGATCGGCACGCGCGGGCCGAACGAGGCGAGCAGCGCGCTGTCCAGCGCTTGCCCGATCGGCACGCCCTCGCGGAAGCTCTCGCTTTCCTGCAGCGTATGCTGCACCGTCTGGATCGTCTGCGCCGTGATCCTCATATGCTCGTTGTAGTTCATCATGAAGCCGCTCACCTTGCCGGAGGCGTCCATCTTCCACTCGATCAGGTTCTCGAGCTTGGCGCCCGAGGCGACCTGATCGGTGATCGCCTTGTTGATCGCCTCCGTCATGATCTGCTTCACCTTGAGCTGGGCGATCCGCATGAGCGGCGGCTGCAGCTCGCGTTCCAGGTAAAAATAGCCGTTGAGCGTCCCGAACGCCAGCAGCAGCGCGATCGTCAGCAGCATCCATCGCCAGCGCCTGCGCCGCGTCTGGCGGGGGCGCCCAGCATCCCCGGCGAGCGGAGCCGCCCGGCGGCTCCGCGAAGAAAACAGCGGGCGGGGCCGCAGACGTCCGGACCCCGCGCTCCGGCTCCCGGAAGAAGCGGAGCGGGACAGCCTCATCCTCCGGACCGGCCGCATCGGCAGCGCCGGCAGCCGCCAAGGGGCGCGTCTTTTTCCCCATCTCGCCATGCGTTTCCCTCCTCGGACGAACTCGCTTCCCTACTCATCGTATGCGGACGGCGGGCTCGTCAGAAGAAGCCAAAAAAACCGGTCCGCCATCATGGCGGACCGGCTGCAAAAGGACAAGCGCGTCCCCGGCTGCGGCCGGGCTAGAGAATGGACGAGATGCGGTTGACCGGCATTCCGTTCGAACCGCTCTTGCCCGGCTCCGCGTCCGCGGTCCGGGCGCGCTCCGTCAGCTCGCGGAACCAGTCCTCGTCCCACGTCAGGAGGGCAAGCTCGATCAGCGTCCGCAGCTCGCCGGCTCCGGCCTGCTGGCCGTGCTCGGACAGCTTGCGCACCTTGGAGGCGCGCGCGCCGACGCGCTTGCCGACAATCCGCTCGCGGTCGCTCTGCGTCACGACGATCCGGTAAAACCCGACCGGATCCGCCGCATCGACATACCCGATGAATCTCTCGTCCATGACGGTGACCCCGCTTACCCAGTCCCCGATCTGAATCGCTTCCATCCCCGTTTCCATGCTCATCTGCCATTCCTCCCGCCGTTAGTCGCTTCAGGTCGACGTCTCTTCCGCCTTCACGCGCTGCAGCACGTCGCGGATGGTCATGCTCTCCAGATGCTGGAGCAGCTTGGCCTCCGTTTCCGTGAAAATCTCATCCATCACCGCTTCCATGCGGCAGGCGATCATGCAGTCTCCCACCTCGCCGCCGGAGCACCAGCCCGGCTTGATCGAGCCGAACGACGTCGCCGAATAGATCTCGGCCAGCGTCGTCTGCTCCGGCAGCCGCTCCAGCAGGTAGCCCCCGCCGATGCCTTCCTTCGTCCCGATATATCCCTGCTTGCGAAGCAAGCTCATCACCTTGCGTATCCGCGACGGATGGGTGTTCACGTTGCGGGCGATGGCATCGCTCGTCGCCATCCGATCCGGCCGGCTGGCCAGATAGACCAGGCTGTGGACCGCGATGGTAAATTCGCTGTTCATCCGCACGCTCCCTTCCTTTCCCGCCGTACTGTTATTTTAATGGTAACAGTTGCCCGCGTCAATCGTTTACATCGTTTGTTCAATTTAAATAAACTTATTGAATTTTATTTCTAAATATTTATAATGGGTGTTGAAAGCGAATTCATTTCCAAGCGAAAGGGGCGATGCCCGCTTCGGCGCCGTCAGCGCCGGCCGCATCACCGCATGCTCCGCCAGGCATCATCCATCACCTTATTTCAAGGAGGCCCATGATGAATCGACTGACGCTGCCCCGCCCCCGCTCCATTCTGCTCCTTGCTCTCGCCGCCGTGCTGCTGTCGCTGCTCGTCCTGCTCGCCCGGCCCGCCAAGACCGAGGCGGCGATCGTCAACCTCGCCTACAACCGCCCCGTCACCGTCTCCAGCACGGAGAGCTCCGCTTACGCCGGCGCCTATGCGGTGGACGCCAACGGCAACACCCGCTGGTCCTCGGCTTACAGCGACCAGCAGTACATCATCGTCGACCTCGGCACCGCCCGCCCGCTCACCGGCGTGAAGCTGCGCTGGGAGGCCGCGTATGCGAAGGGCTTCCAGATCCAGACGTCGAACGACAACTCCACTTGGACGACCGTCTATTCCAACTACAACGGCGTCGGCGGCGTAAACGACATCAGCTTCACGGCCACCGTCCGCTACGTCAAGATGTACGCCTTCCAGCGCGCGACCGCCTACGGCTACTCGCTGTACGAGTTCGAGATCTACGGCGACAACGGCCAAGGCGGAGGCGGCAGCGAGCCGGTGTCCGCCGTCAAGCAGCGCATCCTGAGCTACTTGAACAATCTCGGGGGCAAGACGATCGTCGGCATCGAGAACAAGTTCAACAACACCCCGCGCAGCGACAGCGACCGCGTGGCAGGCATCGCGGGCCGCACGCCGTCTCTGTGGGGAGGCGACTTCGGCTTCGGCAGCCTCGCGCTCGACAACCGCTGGAACATGATCCAGGAAGCGAAGAACCAGTTCAACAAAGGCGCTCTCGTCACGCTCATGTACCATCCTTGCGCGCCGACCCGCGACGAATACTGCAGCTGGGACGAGATCGGCGGAGCGAACCCGGCGAAGCTGACGTCGGCCCAGTTCACCCAGCTGACGACGCCGGGCACGAGCCTGTACAACAGCTGGATCGGCCGTCTCGACACGCTCGCGACCTATTTGCAGGACTTGGAGAACAACAACGTCGTCGTCCTGTTCCGTCCGCTGCATGAGATGAACCAATGCGTGTTCTGGTGGTCCTGCCACAAGGGCTCGAACGGCTCCGCCAAGCTGTACCAGATCACCTACGACTACCTGACGCACACGAAGGGGCTGGAAAACCTCATCTGGGTGTGGAACGTGCAGGACTTCTCCAACCTGAGCACGGAAATCTCCGCCTACAACCCGGGCAGCAGCTATTTCGACATCGCTTCGCTCGACGTCTACAATACCGGCTACACGCAGAACAACTACAACACGATGCTCCAGGCGTCCGGCGGCAAGCCGATCGCGATCGGCGAATGCCAGTTCATGCCGTCCGCCTCGCTGCTCGCCAGCCAGAACAAGTGGATCTACGCGATGTTGTGGCCTGACTTCATCGAGGAGAACCGCAGCACGCTGCCAGGCATCTATGGCGCCTCCAATGTGCTGACGCTCGACGAGATGCCGGGCTGGCGGTGACGCTCGGCGATAGGCCGGGCTGGCGCTGACCTGCGCGCTTCGCCTTCCCCGATAAGCATGGCCCTCTCCGACGCCAAAAAGCGCCCCTCTGGAAGCCGTCCCGGACCCATCGTCCGAAAACGGCCCCGAGGGGCGCTTCTCTTTTCATGCCAGATGGCAGGCGACCTGCCGTCCGCCGCCTGCGGAGCGGAGCTCCGGCGCCTCGTGGACGCAGCGCTCCACGGCGAACGGGCAGCGGGTATGGAACTTGCAGCCGGAGGGCGGATTCGACGGGTCGGGAATGTCGCCCTTCAGCACGATCCGCTCCCGCTTGAGCTTCGGGATCGGGATCGGCACGGCGGACAGCAGCGCCTTCGTATACGGATGCAGCGGCGAGCGGAACAGCTCCTCGCGCGGGCCGGTCTCCATCATCGAGCCGAGATACATGACTCCAATCCGGTCGCATAGATGCTCGACGACGCTCAGGTCATGCGAGATGAACAGATAGCTCAGCCCTCTCTCCTGCTGGAGCCGTCGGAACAGGTTGATGATCTGGGCCTGGATCGATACGTCGAGCGCGGATACCGGCTCGTCGGCGATGATCAGCTTCGGATCGAGCGCGAGCGCGCGGGCGATGCCGATCCGCTGCCGCTGGCCGCCCGAGAATTCATGCGGCAGCCGGTCGGCCTGATAGGCGGACAGGCCGCAGGACTCCAGCGCCTGCAGCGCCTTTTCCCGGACATCCGCCTTGCTCGCGAGGCCATGGTCGAGCAGCGGCTCGCCGATCGCGTCTCCGACCCTCACCCGCGGGTTGAGCGAGCTGTACGGGTCCTGGAAGATCAGCTGCAGCTTCGGACGCAGCTGGCGCAGCCGCTCTCCGTGCAGCGCATGCAGATCCTCGCCCATGAAGCGGATCGTTCCGGCCGTCTTGGCGGCGAGGCGCACGATCGACTTGCCGACCGTGCTCTTGCCGCTGCCGGACTCGCCGACGAGGCCGAACGTCTCTCCCTCGCGGATCGTCAGGCTGATGCCGTCGACCGCCTTGACCTGCCCGGTCGTCCGTCCGAGCAGGCCCGACTTGATCGGAAAATAAGTCTTCAAATCCTCGATTTCGAGCAGCGCCTCACTCATGCTATCCCTCCTTCCCGTGCAGCCAGCAGGCCGCCTGCTGATCGGAGCCGACCGGCGCAAGCGGCGGCTCCTGCCTGCGGCATCGATCCATCGCGAACTCGCAGCGGTCCGCGAACGCGCAGCCGGCGCCAAGCTCGAGCGGATTCGGCACCTGGCCGGGGATCGAGTACAGCTCCTCCCGCACCTGGCCGAGCACCGGCTTGGAGCGCAGCAGTCCTTGCGTATACGGATGCCGCGGCTCGCGGAACAGCCGCTCGACCTCCCCTTCCTCGACAACCTTGCCCGCATACATGACGATCACGTAGTCGGCCATCTCCGCCACGACGCCAAGATCATGCGTGATGAGCAGCAGCGCCATGCCGCTCTTCGCCTGCAGCCCGCGCAGCAGATCGAGGATCTGCGCCTGGATCGTCACGTCGAGCGCCGTCGTCGGCTCGTCGGCGATGAGCAGCTTCGGCTTGCAGGAGACGGCGATCGCGATCATCACCCGCTGCAGCATGCCCCCGCTCAGCTCATGCGGATAAGCGTCCGCGATCTGCTCGGGACGGCTGATGCCCACCTCGCGGATGAGCTCGACCGCTCGGCGCATCGCTTCCTTGCGGCCGAGCCGCAGATGCTCGCGCAGCGGCTCGGCGATCTGGCGGCCGATCGTCAGCACCGGGTTGAGCGAAGACATCGGCTCCTGGAAGATCATCGACAGCTCATGCCCGCGCAGCGTCCGCAGCTCCTGGCGGCTCATGCGCAGCAGGTCGCGCCCGCCGAAGCGGACCTCGCCTCCGGCGACCTTGCCGGACGGCCCTTCGACGAGGCCGAGCACCGACATCGCCGTCATGCTCTTGCCGCAGCCGGACTCGCCGACGATGCACACCGTCTCGCCCTCTCGGACACGCAGGCTGACGCCATCCACCGCGCGCAGCACGCCGGCCTCGGTCTGAAAATGGGTCTGCAGCTCCCGTATGTCTAGCAGCGCTTCCATCGACTCCACCTACCTTCTCTGCTTCGGATCGAGCACGTCGCGCAGCGCGTCGCCGAAAAGATTGATCGCGATGACGGTCGCGAAAATCGAGAAGCCCGGCGGAATCCACAGCCACGGCCGCTTCTCGAAGTCGATCATGTTGTTGGCCGCGTCGATCATGTTGCCCCAGGTCGGCGTCGGCGGCGTCACGCCAAGGCCGAAAAAGCTCAGCACCGACTCGCTGAGGATCGCCCCGCCGATGTTGAGCGTGGCGATGACGATCAGCAGCGGCACGAGATTGGGCAGCAGATGCCCCAGCAGCCTGCGGCGGCCGCGCAGGCCGAGCACGGTCGTCGCCTGCATGAATTCCCGCTCCCGCAGGCTGAGGATCTGGCCGCGCACCATGCGCGCCAGCCCCGGCCAGCCGACGACGGCGAGCATGATCATGACGATGTACATGCGCGAGTCGGGCGGAACCTTCCACTCCGAGAGGAGCGCGCCGGCGATGAACAGCAGCGGCAGGCTCGGAATGGTGAGCAGCAGATCGGCCAGCCGCATGATGAGCTGGTCGACGATGCCGCGATAGTAGCCCGCGACGATGCCGAGCAGCGCGCCGAGCGCGACCGACAGCCCCATCGAGGCGAGGCCGACCGTGAGCGAAATGCGCCCCGCCTGCAGCACGCGCGTCAGCACGTCCCGCCCGAGCGCGTCCGTGCCGAGCCAGTGCGACGCGCTCGGCGGGCGGTTCATTTGCGCCATGTTGATCTTGTTGTCCGCATAGGGCGAGAACAGCGGCCCGAGGAAGCAGGCCGCGAACATGAGCGCGACGACGAGGAAGCCGGACACAGCCAGCTTGTTGCGGATCAGCCGCCGCGCCGCGTCGCCCCAGATCGAGGACCGCTTCGACCGGCCTGCGCCGGGCTGGACGGCGAGCCTTCCGTTAGCCACTGACATAGAAGAACCTTCCTTCGGTTACAGGTTGACGCGGGGATCCGCGATGCGATAGAGCAGGTCGGACAGCAGCGTGCCGACTACGGTGAGCACGGCGATGAACATCGTGAAGCCCATCAGCAGCGGATAGTCCCGCAGGCCGAACGACTTCATGTACAGCTGGCCGATGCCGGGCCAGTTGAAGATGCTCTCGATGATGAGCGAGCCGCCGAACAGCGCCGGCAGCTCGAAGCCGACCAGCGTGATCGCCGGCAGCAGCGCGTTGCGCAGGGCATGGGTGAACAGCACCTTCCTCTCCGGCAGCCCTTTGGCTCTTGCCGTGCGGATATAGTCCTGCTTGATGACGTCGATCATGTTGCTGCGGAAGTAGCGGGTCAGCGAGCCGAGCCCGAGCAGCGTCATGACCGCGGCCGGCAGCGCCATATGGTCCGCGACCTCCAGCACGTACGCCCAGCCTTCCGCGTTGCTGCCGGTCGTCGTCATGCCGCCGGGCGGCAGCCAGTGCAGGTCGACGGCGAAGATCTTGATGAGGAACAGGCCGATGAAAAACGACGGGATGCTCATCGCCGCGAAGATGAGCACCATGACGAGCGAGTCGAACCAGGAGTACTGGCGGTAGGCGGCAAGCACGCCGATGACGACGGCGAGCAGCCAGGTGAAGAACGTCGACACCGCCGCCAGCAGGAACGAATTCCAGATGTAGTCCTGGAACAGCGTCAGCACCGGCTTCTGCTGCGCCAGCGAGATGCCGAAGTCGCCGCGGAGCGCGTTGCCCATCCAGGTCAGATAGCGGTCGAGCAGCGGCTGGTCGAGCCCGTAGATCATCCGCAGCTCCGCCTTGCGCTCCGGCGTCAGCTTGATGTTGCCGCTGATGAAGTCGCCGGGCGTCAGCGCGTAGAGGGCGAAGATCAGGAACGAGGCGGCCAGCAGGATGAGCAGCATGTAGCTCAGCCGCCGGATCAGATAAGTGCTCATGGCTTCTCCTTCCGAAAAGGGATTTCCCCTGTCCGCGCCAGTCGGACAGGGGAGAGATCCAGGCTTATTGGACGTCCTTGAGCGACCAGTTCGGCAGGCTCACAGCCAGGCCGTAGAACGGACTGATCTCCAGGTTCTCGATGCGGCCGTTGTAGGCATAGACGCTTTTGCGATAACTGGTGAAGATGACGGGCAGCTCGTCGTTCAGCAGCTGGAAGATCTCCTTGTACACCGCTTTTCGCTGCTCGATGTCGGTCGTCGCCAGACCTTTGTCGTACAGCTCCTTGAAGGCGGCGTTGTCGAAGCCCTTGATCTCGCCGTCGACGAACTGCGCGAGGCCGTCGGCAGGATCGGTCAGCATCGGCGTGGAGAAGGAGACGAGGTCGTAGTCTCCGCCTTCGACCTTCGAGACGAGCGAGTTGAAGTCGGCGAAGATTTCCGGCTCGAACTGGATGCCGAGCGCGGTGTAGTTCTCTTGCGCTACGGCGATGAAGATGTCGGTGTTCTTGCTTTTGGAACCGAGGTAGTGGATCTTCAGCTTCTGGCCGTCCTTCTCGCGGATGCCGTCCGAGCCTTCGGCCCAGCCGGCCTCGTCCAGCAGCGCCTTCGCTTTTTCGAGATCGTACGGGTAGGCGTTGATGCCTTCCTCCGTGTAGGCCCAGGAGGTGAGCGGAGAAGGAATGTTGGCCACTACGCCGGCTCCCTGCTGCGCGTCGACGTAGATGCTCTGCCGGTCCAGGCCGTAGGTCAGCGCCTGGCGGACCTTCTTGTCCTGCAGCGCCGGGCGCTCGAGGTTCACCTGCAGGTAGCCGTAGGTGCTCGGCGTATACGGCACGATGTTGACGAAGCCGAGCGCCGACAGCTTGTCGATGTTCTCCTGCGTGGCGCTGAACGAGGCGTAGTCGACCTCGCCCGTCTCGAGGTACTGCCAGGTGTCGCCCTCGGACGTCTTATAGATGAAGTGCGGCGTCTTGGGCTTCTCGCCGAAGTAGTGCTCGTTGGCCGTGAAGCGCACTTCCTGGCCGGGGATGAATTTCTCCAGCTTGTACGGACCGTTGCCGAGCGGGCTCGAGCTCAGCTGCTTCATGTACCCGAGATCGCCTTGCTTGTAGTCCTTGCCGTAGTAGGCCTTGGAAAGGACGTCGCCGCCGAGCAGCACGAGCGCGGCCGCGTTCGGCTTGTCGAGCGTGACCGAGATCGTCTGCGGATCCTTCACCTCGATGCCGGATACGGCAGCCGCCGTCCCGTCCTTGTAGGCTGCCGCCCCCTTGATGCCGAGCGCGGGAATCTGCGAGTCGCCGTCGTAGGACTTGTCGTTCAGGATCGTCCAGGTGAAGGCGACGTCGTCGGCTGTCAGCGGCGAGCCGTCGCTGAACCTCAAGTCAGGCCGCAGATGGAACGTGTAGGTCAGGCCGTCCGGGCTGGCTTCCCATTTTTCCGCGAGGCCCGGCGTGGGCTCGCCCTTGTCGTCCACGAGCACGAGCGAGGTGTAGAGCAGCGAGGAGACGTTGCCGTCATAGCCGCTTTGCTGGAAATAGGGCGTGAACGCGCCGCTCGGATCGACGAGTCCGACGATGATCGTATCCGTCCGCTTTTTGGCCGCTTCCGGCAGCTTGGACAGGTCGGACGCCACAATGGCGCCTTCCGCTTGCGCAGCCGCAGCGCCTGCGCTGTCCGCCGCGCCTGCGTTTGCCGCCGGCGCGCTGGCCGTCGGAGCCGGAGAGGCTGATGCTCCGTCGTTCTCCGCGGCTCCGTTGGAGCAGGCGGACAAGAACAGCACGCTGGACAGCAAAATGGTTGAAGCGAACCCTACCCTGTTTTTCATGGCTTCCTCCCGCTCAATCGAATGATTTAATTCCGATTGATTAAGTATGTTTTTTGAATGAATATCCCCATTATAGGAGCCTCTATCGGTTCTGTAAATAGAGAACTGTTAAAAAATTCTGTGGTTAGAGAATGAAATAAAAAAGCCCTTCCTCCGAACGACGAACGATCGTCGAGTCGGGGGAAGGACTTGTCAGCCTTCGATATACGCTTTCAATGCAGCCTGCATCCGTTCCAGAGCGCCCTTCCGCAAGCTGTAGACGGTCAGCGTCTCGCCTTCGAAATGGGCATGGATCAAGCCTGCGCTGCGAAGCTTGCCGATATGGTCGTGGGTGATTCCCTTGGACAGCTGCAGGTGGCGGACGATCTCGATGAAGCTGCGCGGACCGCCGTGCAGGAAGCGGAGAATCTTGAGCCGGCTCCGCTCGCCGAGACTGCGGATGATCCGGAAGTCATGGGCGGAGAGGAACTCGTCCTCTCTCAGATCGATCCGGGCGGCATAATAACAGATCGTCATGCGCCGGAAATGGAAGATGACGTTGATCGGCTGGAAATGCATCTGCGGAATGAGGACGAGCTCGCGCAGTCCGTCGATCGGCTCGAAGCGGAGGCCGTTCGTCGTCTCGTCCACATACTTGTCCAGATCGTCGGCATCCGCCAGCGCCGTCCTGCGCTCGCGGCAGACCGCTCCCAGCCGGACGATCGCCTCCCGGTCGACGCTGCGGAAGTACTGCTCCTCCCAGCGCTCGAAGACGGAGGCGGTCAAGTCGCGGAACGCCGCCATATCCTTGGGAAACTGGCTGCAGTACGGCGCGAGCCGCTCGTACAGCTCTCCCGCCCCTTGCCCGCGCAGCCAAGCCGCGAAGCCTGAGGCATCCTCCGCCGGGCTGAGATGCACGAGCAGGAACGTCAGCTTCCAGTCGGCGTTGATCGCCAGCTCGTCCAGCAGCTCCGCGAACTGCGGCTCCAGCCTTGCCTTGACCTCTGCCGCCCACGCCGCCGGGAGATCGAGCTTTTTGTGGGACTGGCGGCAGATGTAGGCATGTAGGCTGCTCATCGCCTCGTGAAGCGGCTTGAATGTGATCGTTATGTCATAAGTCATAGCTGCACGCCCTTCTGCCCTCTAGCCGTTAGAGTCTTTGGGCGTAATTCTACACGACCCGACGACGGTTCGGCAAGGCTCCGGTCCTCCTCGCGCCGCGGCCCAAGCCAAAAAACGTCCGCGGGTCCGCGGACGTTGATGGTGCTTAGGCTCTAAGTCAGATCGTGCCGACCGCTTCCGAGCTGCCGTCCTCTGCGGACGGCGCAGGGCTGTCCGAGCCGGCGACAGGCGCGAGCCGGTAGACGCGCGACTCGTACGGCTTCAGCGACAGCTGCGCGATCGGCGCCTCGGCGTCGGCCAGCTCGCTCGCGAGCAGCAGCTCCGTGCGGCGGCCCTCCAGCTCGCCGGCCAGCTCCGCATGGGCATCCGACGAGCTCAGGTTGCAAAGCACGAGCAGCTTTTCGCCGTCCAGCGTCCGCGTGTAGGCGTAGATCTGCGGATGGTCGTCCAGGACGAGATCGTACGTGCCGTAGACGAGCGCCTCATGCTCCGTCCGCAGGCGGATGAGCCGCTTGTAGTGATGGTAAATCGAGTCCGGGTCGTCGATCGCCTGCTGCACGTTGATATGCGTGTAGTTCGGATTCAGCTTGAGCCAAGGCTCGCCCGTCGTGAAGCCGGCTTGGTCGTCCGCGCTCCACTGCATCGGCGTGCGCGAGTTGTCGCGGCCGGTCTTCCAGATGACGCGCATGACGTCCTCATGGCTCTTGCCGTTCATCGTCTCGTAGCGGTACAGGTTCTTGATCGCGACGTCGTTGTAGTCCTCGATCGACGGGAACTGCACGTTCGTCATGCCGATCTCCTGCCCCTGGTAGATGAACGGCGTGCCCTGCATGAGGAAGTACATCGTCGCCAGCGTTTTGGCCGACTGCTTCCAGTAGACGCCGTCGTCGCCCCAGGTGGATACGGAGCGCGCCTGGTCGTGGTTCTCGAGGAACAGCGCGTTCCAGCCGCTGCCCTCCAGCCCTTTCTGCCAGCGCGTCAGCGTCTCCTTGAGCGAGGCGAGGTCGAGGCCGCCCTCCGGGCTGCGGTTCCAGAGGCCGAGATGCTCGAACTGGAAAATCATGTTGAAGGCGCCCTTGCGCTCGTCGACCCATGCCTCCGCATCGTCGGCGGTCACGCCGTTGGCTTCGCCGACGGTCACCGCCTCGGGATGCTTGGCGAGCGTCTCTTCCTTCAGCTCGGCGAGGAAGCGGTGGATGCCCTCGCGGTTCATATGCCCGTCGAAGCTCGGCACGTACGGCAGCCCTTGCGGGTTCGGCAGGTCCGGGAAGCCTTCGACTTTCTTGATATGCGAGATCGCGTCGACGCGGAAGCCGTCGATGCCCTTGTCCAGCCACCAGTTGACCATATCGTACAGGTCGCGGCGCACGGCGTCGTTTTCCCAGTTGAGGTCGGGCTGGCGGCGCGAGAAGATGTGCATGAAGTACTGGCCGGTCTTGTCGTCGAACTCCCACGCCGGGCCGCCGAAAATGCTCTCCCAGTTGTTCGGCTCGGCTCCCGTCTCGGCATGCGGATCGCGCCAGATGTAGTAGTCCCGCTTGTCGCTGTCGCGGGAGCTGCGCGACTCGATGAACCACGGATGCTCGTCGGACGTATGGTTGATGACGAGATCGAGGATGAGCTTCATGCCGCGGGCATGCGTCTCCTCCAGCAGCCGGTCGAAGTCCGCCATCGTGCCGAACTCTTCCATGATGTCCTGGTAGTCCGAGATGTCGTAGCCGTTGTCGTCGTTGGGCGACTTGTAGATCGGACAGATCCAGATCAGCCCGACGCCGAGCCCCTTGAGATAGTCGAGCTTCGAGATGATGCCGGGGATGTCGCCGATTCCGTCGCCGTTGCTGTCCATGAAGGACCGCGGATAGATCTGGTAGGCGACCGCTTCCTTCCACCAGCGGATGTTATGCGTCATTTTATCCATCACCCTTTTGATCGTTGTTTTCGTTCAAGTTGTTCAAACGTTTGCATAACTCATGATAGCATATTCCGTAACGTCTGGCTTCTGTTTTTTGAGTCTATCTTTTTCCTTCCTGCTCCCAGTATGAACCGGTTCCTGGGTATTTAGACCGCGAGTTTTAACGGCGCCTGGAGCGACGCATGAAGTCCGGCTTGCGGATTACCCGCCTGCAGAAAAAAGCCAAGCCCGCAAAGGGCCTGGCATATTCGTGTGCAAAGGTTCAACGGCCGTTTTAGAGACCGCTTGTGGCTATCCCATTTTCCAGTCGATTTTGTCCATGATGGCCTTCAGAGAGCGGATATTCTCCCTGGCGTACCAATCCGGCTCGGATTGGCGGCTGTGGAAGCCGATCTCGGCGGCGAGATAACCGCCGTAATTGATGTCCTTCAGTGCTTGCAGCACCGCTTCAAAATCGCCCCGGCCGTGTCCGGGCGGCAGACGGTCGCTGTCCGAGATATGGACATGGTGCAGCTTGTCGCCCATCCGGTACACATAATCGCTCGGCACCTCATTACGGTACAGGGCATGGATCGTATCAAACATCAGCTTCACGTTGTCGTGGCCGGACTGCTCGGCCAGAAGGATCGCGTCGTCGGCGGATTCGATCAGGTTGCTGTCCGTCGGCGTCGGCTCGATCGCGAGCGTAATGCCCAGCTCCTTCGCATACGGCGCAATTTTGTCGAGCGCTTCAAGACTGTAGCTCCAGGCCTCCGTCTGCGACGTGCCGAATACGACCCAGCCGGCCACATAGATGACGGTCGGGCACTCCCAGTCGTGGGCCAGCCGCAAAATGTCCTTGTAATGCTCCACGACCCAGGCGCGCTCTTCCGCTACCGGCGAGCTCGGGTTGTTGCCCGGTCCGCCGCCCGGCGCCGGAAGCATCGACGAGACGGCGAGCTTCTCCTTGCGCAGCAAGGCGAGGATGTCGCGGCGGCGCTCGGCGGTCAGATGTGCGGGCCAGGCATGGGGACTGGCGCAGCCGATCTCAATCGCGTCATAGCCGAAGCCGGCAATGCGCCGGATCGTCTCCTCCAGCGGATACGAAGGAACCCACACGGGGAAGCTGCTGTACACCCAGCTGTTAAACGAAAGTCCTTTCATTCAAAACACGTCCTCTCGGAAAGATCGTCTTGCTGTTCAGGTCGCCCGCTTCAGTCCCAGACAAAGACCGCTTTCTCCGTCTTCCGCTCGTCGAACAGACGGAACGCCGTCTCGGCTTCCCCGATCGGGAACGTGTGGGAAACGAGTTTCTCCACCGGAAGGCCTTTCTCCATGATGAAACGCGTAATCTCGTCATATTCAAAGATGGGAAAATACCAGGAGCCCATCACGGTGACTTGCTTGCGGATCAGCTGATTGCTGGGATGGATCGTCAGTTCGCGGCATTCACCGATGAAAGCGGCGCGGCCGTGCGGCCGCAGGACGTTCAAGGCCGCGTTTTCCGCGTGCGGGCTGCCGGAGCAGTCGATCGCGGCATCGGCGCCGCGGCCGCCCGTCATCTCCATCACTCGCGCCAGCACATCTTCCTTGCCGTTAATGACATAATCGGCGCCCAGTTCCTTCGCGACCTCCAGCCGTTCGTCCAGCATGTCGACGGCGATGACGGTCGCACCGAGCCCCTTCGCAACCATGACGCCGGCGCCGCCCATCGGGCCCATGCCGAAGATGACCAGCGTGTCGCGGCCGCTGATGGCCAGCCGCTTCTGCGCGTGATACAGCGTACCGACCGCATCGGTAGATACCGCTGCCACCAGGTAACTCATGCCGTCAGGGATACGCATGCAGTTCTCGACCGGCACGACCATGTAGTCCGCGTCGCCGCCGTGCTGGTCGAAGCCGATGCATTTCCATTCCGGACAGAACATCCGGTAGCCGCTCTTGCAGTGCGCGCATTCGCCGCAGCCGACGGCGAGATACACCGCCACGCGGTCGCCTTCCTTGAAGCGGGTTACTCCTTCGCCTACCTGCACGATTTCGCCCGCCGGTTCATGGCCGGGATGGATGCATCCCGACTTCGTCGCTTCGCCTCCGACCACCGCATCGCTGCCGTAGTACAGGCTCATATCGCTGCGGCAGATCGCAGACGCCTTCATCTTGATCAGCACTTCACCGCCGCCCGGCGACGGAATCGGCACTTCCCTGATTTCGACCTTCTTGTCTCCCGGAAAAACAACCGCCTTCATCATGATGATTCCCTCCTTGGGGGTTAAGTTTTTACGCGTATCCAGCGTTCCTCTTCGTGGCTCTGAAGGATGGCTTCGGTAATGCACATGGACAAGTGCCCGTCCTCAAAGGTAGCGAAGTTCGGCCGATCCATGCGCGGATCCTTGCCGTCGCGGATGAAGGCATAATATTGAAGCATCATGTTCTTCAACGAATCCGGCCAGCCTTCCGTATGCCCGCCGGGGTGGTGGATCGATGTCCGGGCTTCCTCCAGGAACAGCGACGGATCCGCCATCAGCACCTCGTTCGATTTGTCCCGGTGACCGATCCAAAGGCTGGCCGGCTCCTCTTGCTTCCAGTACGCCGACTTCCGGTTTCCGTTCAGCTCGAAGCTCAGCGCATTTTTGCGGCCCGCGCTGACTTGGGAAACCGTAAAGGAGCCCCTGCCCCCATCCTCGAACCGGACAAGCACCGTCGCGCAATCCTCGGTGCTGACAGGCATCTCTTCATAGGCGGTCTCGCCGCCGTCCGTCTGCAGGCCGAACGTTGCACCGCTCGCGATCGGCTTTTTCCGGAACGGGTGGACCGTCCATAAATCCGCAAAGACGGCCGTAATCCGCTTGCCCGTCACATACTGCACCGTATCGCACCAGTGCGAGCCGATGTCTGCGACTGCCCGCGACCGTCCGCCGACTGCTTGGTCGAGCCGCCAATTGTAGTCGGTATCGAACAACAGCCAGTCCTGCAAATAGCTGCCGTGCACGAGATGAATCGGGCCAAGCTCGCCTTGCTTTACCATCTCGGCCAGCTGCTTCATCATTGGATATTGCCGGTAGTTGAAATTGACGCCGTGCACGACGCCGCGTTCGCGCGCCAGGCGCAGCAGCTCTGCAGACTCGCGGCTTGTCATCGCCAGCGGCTTCTCGGACAGCACATGCTTGCCCGAAGCGATAATCGCTTTGTTGATCTCAAAATGAAGGTGGTTCGGCGTGCAGTTATGCACGACGTCGATGTCCGGATCGGCCAGCAGCGCCCGGTAATCGCCATAGGCAAGCGGCACGCCGAGCTGCGCCGCTTTCTCGCGCGCCTTCTGCTGCCCCTCCTGGGCCACAGCAACCACTTCGACGAATTCGAGCCGACGCATGGCCTCAATATGCGCCGGGCCGATAAAACCGGTTCCGATGACGCCCGCCCGAATTTTGGGGGCCGTCATTTTTTGATCGCCTTTTTGCCGAACATCACGGCAAGGATGATGATCAGGCCCTTGATCATCATCTGCTGGGAAACGTCGAGGCCCATGATGATCAAGCCATTGTTGATCGTTCCGATCATGATAGCGCCGACGACCGTTCCAATGATCGTGCCGACGCCGCCGAACAGGCTCGTGCCGCCGAGAATGACCGCGGCGATGACCGAGAGCTCGTCGCCTTCGCCGAAGGAGAATCGGCCGGCGTTCATCCGGCCCGCATAGAGAAGCCCTGCCAGACCGGCCATCAAACCGGTGCCAAGGAAGACGAGCAGCTTGATCCGCATCGTCTTGACGCCGGAGAAGCGGGCGGCGGTCTCATTGCCGCCCGTGGCCAGCGTCTGTCGGCCGAACGACGTTTTGCGCAAAATCACGTGTGCGATGATCGTGAACACGAGCGTCCAGATGAGCAGAACCGGAATCGGGCCGATATCGCCCGCACCGAAAATAAAGTTGAACGTGTCGCTCACGATCGGCACCGGCGCCGTGTCCGTGACCCACATGGCAACCCCCTTGACCGCCCCCATCGTACCTAGCGTCACGAGGAAGGAAGGGATAGCCGCCTTCGTCACCAGCATGCCGTTGACGAGCCCGACAAGAACGCCGGTTCCGAGTCCGGCGACGAGACCGCCGATGACGCCGAAGCCATGCGACACCGCCAGGGCGCCCGTCAGCGAAGACAAGGCGGCGATGGAGCCGACAGAGAGGTCGATCTCGCCCGTGCTGATCACGAATGTCATCGCCAGACCCATCAGCGAGATGGTCGCCGTCTGCCGCACGATATTGAGCAGATTGCCCGTCGTCAGAAAGCCGTCCGAATACAAGGTAACGGAGAAGTAGATGAGCACGCCGATGAATGCGATATAGACGATATAGTTGCGCCAGTCAAAGCCCTTGAGCCCCGCAAACGGAGCCGGTGTTGCCGGATTAATACCCTTGGATGGCATACTGAAGCTCCTCCTCTGTGTGGATGTCCTGCCGCTGCAATTCCTTGATAAGCCGGCCTTCGTGCATGATCAGCACCCGGTCGCTGAGCGCCAGCAGCTCTGGCAATTCGGAGGAAACGACCAGTACTGCTTTACCGCTCTCCGCCATTTCGCGGACGATGTCGATGATTTCGGTTTTGGCGCCGATGTCGACACCGATTGTCGGCTCGTCGAGCAGAAGAACTTCCGGATCGTTCGCCAGCCATTTGGCGAGAACGATCTTTTGCTGGTTGCCCCCCGACAGCAGGTTGCTCGTTTTGAAAATGCTGTCCGTCTTGATCTTCAGCCGTTCGACCATTCGCTTGCTGACGTCGTTCGCTTTGCGGTCGTCAAGCCAGAGACCCTTCTTCATCTTGCGGATGACCGGCAGGATCATGTTGTCCCGCACGCTGTGCTGCAGCACCAGACCTTGCACGCGCCGATCCTCCGGGATGAGCGCAATGCCCGCGTCAATGGCATCGGTCGCGCTGCGAATCACGCGCCGTTTGCCGCCGATGCGGATTTCGCCGCCGTCCATCGGATCAATACCAAAAATGGTGCGAAGCAGCTCCGTCCGCCCGCTTCCCATTAGGCCGGCAATGCCGACAATTTCGCCGGGTCGGATGCTCAGGCTCACGTCGCGGACGCGTTCGCCTGAGGAGACGCCGACAAGCTCCAACACTGGCGCCGCTTCCTTCGCATAGTCGCGCTCCACCCATTCGAACGCCTTATTGAAAGACTTTCC
Organism: Paenibacillus sp. FSL W8-1187; assembly: GCF_037965485.1. Lineage (NCBI taxonomy): Bacteria > Bacillati > Bacillota > Bacilli > Caryophanales > Paenibacillaceae > Paenibacillus > Paenibacillus sp. FSL W8-1187. Next base: position 1,697,613 of record NZ_CP150181.1, on the reverse strand, counting down.
GACAATATGCTGGATCACCGTCTCAAGGTTTGTCTCCTTGATCACTTCCGTCGTGATTTTACGGCCGTCCCTTAGAATCGTGATCCGGTCGCAAATTTTGAAAATTTCGTCCATCCGGTGCGAAATATAAATAATGGCATAACCTTTAGCCTTCAGCTTTTCGATGAACGAGAACAGCACTTCCGTCTCCGTCTTTGTCAGCGACGAGGTCGGCTCGTCCATAATGAGCACTTGCGCTTCCTGCGACAACGCTTTCGCGATTTCGGTCATCTGCCAATAGCCGACGCCGAGGCTCTGCACGACATCGTCCGGCTTGATGTCAACGCCCAGGTCGTTCAAAAGCTTCGCCGTCCGGATTTTGTTGTCCCTGTCATCCAGCAGCCTCATCGCCGTCTTCGTCTCGCGCGTCAGAAAGATGTTTTGTGCAACGGTGAGCGTCGGAATCAGACTGAACTCCTGGAAGATCATCGAGATATTGTTCGCCCTCGCGTCTTCATAACTGTGAATCGCAACGGGCTTGCCTTCGATCCGGATTTCGCCTTTGTCTGCGGAATACACGCCGGTGAGAATTTTCATAAGGGTCGATTTGCCCGCCCCGTTGCCGCCCATCAGCGCATGAACCTCGCCTTTGTTCACCGAGAAGCTGACATCGTCAAGAACCGTAATGCCGTTAAACGCCTTGGAAATGCTCGTCATCTCCAGCACGGGTTGATCCATTCGCATTCACCTTCTTTATGGGATGGCGAAAGGACGCCAAGGAGCGGCCTTCCGCCTGATGCTGCTCCTTATTGCTTCAGCGCGTTCTTCACGCTGTCCGGGGCGTCCTGACCGTAAATCAGCTTCCAGCTGTCGAGCACACTCTCTTTCGTCACCTTGATTGCCGGGGACGCGACGTAGGCGGGAGCCTGTTTACCCAGCAGCGCGTAGCCCGCCAGAATCGCCTGCGCCACGCCCTGGTCGTAAGGCAGCTGGGCGCCGAGACCGCGGACGATGCCGTCGGACGCAATCGAAATCGCCACGTTCGTGCCGAGGTCGACCGTCGTTACGATCAGATCGTTCCGCCCGGCCGTCCGGGCGGCCGCCATAACGCCTTCGGCCGGCACGTCCCATGGGGCAAAGATGCCCTGAATGTCAGGATGGCGCGTCAGCATCGCCGAAGCGACCTCCTCGCCCTTGTTCGGATCCGTAATGCCGCCCCGAGCAACGATTTCGATGTTCGGGTATTTTTCCTTCATTCGCTTCTCAAAGGCGTCCGAGCGGTTCTTCGTGACAAAGAAGTTAACGTCATGGAAGACTACTCCCACCTTCCCCTTGCCGCCGAGCTTCTCGGCCATGATGTCCGCAGCGAGCGCTCCGTTGCCGTAGTTGTCGCCCGATACGATGCTGATGTAATCTTTTCCGGGCTCCATGCCCTGCGCCGCGCCGTCCATAAACACGAGCTTGACGCCCTGCTCAACGGCTTTCTTGTAGGAGCTGGCCATCGACACTGCATCGACCGGAACCGAAATCATGACGTCGGGCTTCTTCGCCAGCACCGTCTCGATGTCGTTCACCTGCTTCTCTGCTTTGAACTGGGCGTCCGTTAGCGCCACTACCTTGATGCCCATCCGCTCAAAGGTGTTCTTCATGGCGCCGACGGCTGCATTCATGTAATCGGTGCCGGAGTAATGCATGACGATGGCGGCCGTGTAATGGCCATCCTTAATCTTCTTGAGATCGTCCTCGGCGAGCTTCAGTTCCTTGGCGGACACCGCCTTCTCCCCGTTCGGACCGATGTCCTGAACCGGCAGGTCCGGGATGTTCGGATTGATCGTAAGCGGTCCGGATGCTTCCTCGCTGTAGTTTTTGGAAGCGACCTCCTCCGCCGACGTATTTGTTTTTGCCGAGCCGCAGCCGGCCAGCGCCAGCCCGCTGACGAGCAGAACCGCGATAACGGTTGTCCAAGACTTTCTCTTCATTTTGCTTCCCCCGCTCTTTCGCCAGTATGTCGAATCGGACACTCGCGAACGATTCGTAACCTGAGTATATCGGGAGCGAGGGAACGGCTGTAGCCGACGATTTTAACCCCACGGGGGGAAATTTTTAGCCGGACAATTCTGGAAAAGAACCTTTCTTAGCGACAAAAAAACCGGGTTCGCAAACGATTCGCGAACCCGGCGCAACCCGGCACTCCATTCAATAGCCTTCCATGATCATCCATTGCGAGGCGGTGTCCGCCGCATGGTCCAGCGCCGCCTTGGCCGATTGCCTGCCGGACAGGTAGCTCTGTACCGCGGTCTGCACGGCTTCGGACAGCTGATTATAGTTCTTGATGCGCGGCCGGCCCACGCCGACGCGCAGCGACGCCCCCAGGACGTCGTAATATTCCCGATGAGACGCATCCGGCAGATGCCGCGCCTCCTCATAGGCCGACATGCGCGTCACATGGTGACGGTATTTCAGATAGCCCTTCTGGGCCTCGGCCCCCGTCAGGTAAGCGGCGAGATCGAAGGCCGCCTGCTTCTGCCGGGAGTACCTGTTGACGGCCAGTCCCCACGAACCGAAGTGGGGCCCCCGGACGATCGTGCCGTTTTGTTCCACGCCGGGAAACATGAACGAGCCTACCTGACCGTGCACCTTAGGATTCAGCTTCATGTCGTGATAATTCATCCCCATCGCCGTCTGCCCGTAACCGAAGGCAATCTCCACCTCGTCCCAGGTGTACCCCGTTACGCCCGGAGGCGTCACCTTGTTCTTGAAAATCCAATCTCCGTAAGTCTCCAGCGCCTTGACCCCAGCCGGCGAGTTGAAGACCGGGCTTAAATTCCGGTCGAACAGCTCCCCGCCGTACACATTGAGGAACGATTTGAAATCGACGAAATTGGCTTCGCTCATGCCCGCCATCAGCGTCGTGCCGTACAGGTCGATCGCTCCGTCCCCGTCCGTGTCGCGCGTAAAGAACCGAGCGAGGTCGAGGTACTCGTCCAGCGTCTGCGGCACTTCGAGCTCGCGGCCGTACCGCTCCCGGAATGCGGCGCGGTTGGACGGATCAAGGAACAGATCCTTCCGATAGCTGACGGTCAGCACATTGGACTGAATGGGCAGGCTCCAAATATCGAAGCCGGCGTTTTGAACGCGGTCCACGTCGACGACATCCATGGCAGGCGGCTGCTGGCGCGACTGAATCGGATCGAAGACAGACGTATCCAGAAATACCTTGGCGATAAAATCGTCGACGCGAATCGGCGGATCCGCGCTCCGGATGTAGGCGGACAGCGGTTCAAGATGAGAAAGGATACGCGGCATCCAAGGCGTATCAACGGCCATAAGATCATACTGGTCGCTCTTCCGCGCAAACTCTGAAAACACTTTTTCCTGCAGACTGTTGTACGGAAACGTATCGACTTCAACCGCTTGGCCGGTCATGGCCTGATAGCGCTCGGTCGCCGGAATGACGGCCTCCGAGCCGGCTTCAACCGTTGCATACAGCACCCGCAGCGGCCGCTTCGCCGGGAGCTGCTCCTCAAGCCCGCCGCCGGCTGACTGGCTGCACCCTGCGAGCAGCAGCGAAGCAGCCAGCAACGTTCTCCATCCGACTCGCAATCGTTTCATCCCGGCTGTCCCTCTTCCGCATGGCATCCTAATGATGATCCTCCGGCCCCCCGTCGATTCCGTGCTGCTTGCGGAATTCGGAAGGCGAATAGCCGAATTCCCGTTTGAACAGGCTTCTGAAGTAGGCATGGTCCGCGTAACCGGTCTCCTCGGCGATTTCATTGATTTTTTTTGAGGTTCGCAGCAGACGGTCCTTGGCCTGCATCAGCCGTTTGCGCGTCAAGTAACGGACAAAATTAACCCCCATCTGCTGTTTGAACATCCGGCTCAGCGTGACGGGATGAACGTTAACCGCCTCCGCAACCGCCTCCAGACTGACATTCATGTCGTTGGAATTCTCGATGAGCGCCAAAGCCTGCTGGAACCAGCTCCCCACTGGCTGCTCCCGCTCGGCGCGCTCCTGCCGCTCCACGTCCTGAAACGCCTTTACGCCGCCCAGAACGATACGCCGCAACCGTTGCTGAAGCTGTTCCCAGGAGACATGGTTCGACACCCATTGCTGCCAATAGCGCAGCGAATCCTCGTCGACGATGAACATGTCCTTCTTCGTCAGCCCTTCATCCAAAAGCGCCATCAAATAGGCGCACTGGTGCTCCAGAGCGTTATAATCCAGCTGGCCGAGGCAATCCATCCATTCGCCGAATGCAAGCTCCAATGGCGCGTACTCGCCGCCGCGCGCGTGAAGGACGATCCGCTGCCGGCAGGCATCGGCCCGACGCCCCCATTCCCTGTCCGAGCGAACGCCATAATCCGCTGCCGCCGGACGCGGATGGAAAAACATGCGGGATCTGTGCTTCCGGTACTCGGCAAGCAAGGAAGGGAGGAAAGCCGCCTTTTCCCGGAAGCCGCCGGATGCCGGCTCTACCGTCGTGCCGATGACCGCCCCTTCCGTTCCGTCTTTCAACGCGAAGGTAAATACAAGGCCGGTTTCACCGTTAGATGGGCTTGTTGCCGATCCCGGGTCCACAAAGGAGATCGCCTTCCATAGCCGCTCGTCGAACCAAATTCCCGCTTCCTGCGGCGCAATCCCGAAACCGGCCAGCAAGGGAATGCTTGCCGCTTCGATTCGTTGCCGCACGTCCTGGAGCAACGACATTTGCAAGGAGGTGCGAATCTTCTCCACGATTTCTCTGAGTTGTGCGCGATCCGCAGGCTTCAGCAGATAGTCCGATGCTCCATATTGAAGCGCTTGCCTCGCGTATTCAAAATCATCGTACCCTGATATAATGACCACATGCATGGCCGGGTAACTGGCTTTCAGCCGTTTGAGGATGTCAAGCCCCCCGATCTCCGGCATGCGAATATCCAGGAAGGCAAGATCGGGACGCACCATATCCATTCGCTCCAACGCCTGATGACCGAATTCGGCGTCAAATATTTCGTCGTCCGGAAACAGCGCATTCAGCTTTTGGAGAATGCTCATCCGGACCTCCTGTTCGTCGTCGACGACGCAAATTTTCATAATCGGACTTGCTCCTTCCGGCCAACCTGAGCTGGAGTACGTCACACGCCAGGAGGAAGCCTTACGTGACCCTGCCCGCCTTTGTCATGCGTATCGTAAACCGGCTTAGTTTGAAATTCAAGCTGTTTGTGTTGTTGATCCTGATATCCATCATCCCAATTACCTTGGTCGCTTATAACTCCAATACGTTCATGTTCCGCTCCGGAACGGCGTATTCCGGTTCCATCTCATCGCAATACGTGGATTTCGTATCGACAGAGTTGAACGCCTATCTCCAGAGCCTGAATCAGTCCTTCGACCCTCTCTTCAGCACACCGGCCTTCGTTCATTACATGGGCACGCCAGACAGCTTTCTGAAGGAGCAGGCAGAGGATCTCATGCGGTTCCGCCCGCTCGTCCGGAGCTCGCTGCAATTTCATCCCGAGGTGATCGGCGTACTTTACTTGGACCGCTTGGGAAAGGCGTACTTCGACTCCTATCAACGGCAGCTCGATCCGGCTTATTCGTTCGGCGAAGACCCGTGGTATCAGAAGGCGTTCCGGATTAACCGGAATTCGTTGAGCGAGCCGCATTCCATGCCATACGTGCTTTACAGCAAAGATACGACGTTCTCTTATATCCGGCCCATTCTGGACACGGATACCGGCGTAACGCGAGCCGTTTTCGTCGTGGAAATCCAAGAGAGCCGGGTCAAGGGCATGCTCCGGGGCGAGCAGACCGGCCGCCCGGGCCAGGTGATCCTGATGCACACCCGAACCGGTGCCACCGTATCGGAGACGCCAGTCGACTCCGGCGTCATGCGCGATTTCCAAACGGCGCTGGCCGGTCACGCCGGGTCGAAGCAGCCGTTCCTTTTTCGCTCCGGTCAGACCGAATACCAGGCCAGCTACGCCGCGCTTGCCGACAGCCAGTGGCTGGTCGTCTGGACCGCGCCCCTGAATACGATCCATAAAGCGGTGCGGCAGACGGTTCAACTGTCGCTGCTGATTGCGGTCCTCAGCCTGCTTACAGCACTGATCGTTGCGTTTCCGGTCATGAGCGTCATTCTTCGTCCGCTGGACAAGCTTAAGGCCGGCATGCTGAATCTGGGACACGGCAAGTATGTGCCGATTCCGCAGGGAAGGCGGTATGACGAGATTGGCTATCTGATCCGCAGCTTCAACCAGACGCTGGAGAAGCTGCAGCGGATGGAGCGAGAGGTGTACCAGGCCAACCTGCGGGAAAAGGAGCGCGAGCTGCTGCAGCTGCAGGCTCAGATCAATCCGCATTTCCTGTTCAATACGCTTGAAACGATCGATTCCTATGCTTCCCGGAACAACGGCGAGGCGGTCGGCGAGATGGTGCAATCGGTCTCGCGCATGATGCGGCATACGGTCCGGAACGATGACGGCTGGGCGCCGCTCCGTGAGGAATTGGATTATATCCGGAATTTCCTGACGATCCATTACTACCGCAACGGCCGGGACTTGAACGCCCGCTTTGACATCGATCCTGCGGCCATGGAGGTGCCGGTCATGAAGCTCAGCGTTCAACCGTATATCGAGAACGCGATCAAATACGGCTGGAGCCCCAACATGACGACGGACGAATTCAAGCTTATCGTGAAGGTGTCCCTGCAGGAGAATCGCCTCGTGATCGACATCCAGGATACGGGCACCGGCATGCCGCCGGACGTGCTTCGCCGGATCCGGCAGCTGATCGCGCAACAAGGCGAGTCAAAGGATCCGTATTTCCGGTCGCATACCGGCGTGCGCAACACCTTCCGCCGGCTGTTCCTCGTTTATGGCAGCGAAGCGGAGGTCGCCGTCGAAAGCGAGCCCGGCGCGGGCACGCGGTTCCGGTTCCGGATACCAGCCGGACGATCGGATCGTTAAGTATCCCTTCGCGATAAACGACAAAGAGGCAGCCCCGAACGGAGATTCGTTCGGGACTGTCTCTGCTTCATGATCTCGTGTGTTCCGGGAGCGTTACTCGTTACTCGACGGTTTTGACCCATGTGCCGCTTTTTGCGGAAGCTAGGATCGCATCGGAAATGACATGGATGCGATAGCCGTCGTGGAAATTCGGAGATACGTCGGTATCGTTGACAATGGCGGAGATGAAATCATGCGCTTCGATAATTTTCGTCTCGCCATAACCGATGCCAAGTGCCGGAATCGGCCAAAGCGCCGGGCCGTTCGGATGCGCCGGGCCCGTATAGATCGTCCGGAATCCGCGACGGTCGTCCGGATCGTCGGCGAAGCAGACCTGCAGCTCGTCGCGGCGTTCGTAGTTGAACGCGATGGAGCCTTTTTCCCCATGGATTTCGAACGTCAAAAAGTTGTTGCGTCCCCATGCGTTGCGCGTCGCTTCCATGCTGCCGACTGCACCGTTCTCGAACCGGAGCAGCGTGCTGATCTCGTCGTCGACGTCGACAGCCTCCTTTTTGACCTCGCCTGAAGCCTTCACGGTTCCCAGCTTATCGACCGGCCCGGATGATACCGGCCGTTCCTTGATCCACGTCTGGGCCGTGCCCATGACCTCGGTAATTTCGCCCACCAGATAACGGGCAAAATCGATGACGTGGGTGCCGATGTCGCCCAGCGTGCCCGATCCGGCGACGTCCTTCCGGAACCGCCAGGACAGCGGCGAATTCGGATCGGCCGACCAGTCCTGCAAATAGGTCCCGCGGAAGTTCAACACGCGGCCAATTGCCCCTTCTTCGATATATTTCTTCGCCAGCGCGACAGCCGGCGTCCGACGGTAGTTGAAAGCAACCATATGCTTTACGCCCGCTGCGGTAACGGCATCCAGCATCTGCTTGGCTTCCTCGGTCGTCCGGGCAAGCGGCTTCTCGGAAATGATATGCTTGCCTGCCTTGGCTGCCGCGATCGCGATTTCGGCGTGCGTATTGTTCGGCGTCACAATGTCGATGATGTCGATGGATGGATCCTCGACCACTTTTCTCCAGTCGGAAGCGTAGCATTCGAAGCCGTAACGGGCTGCCGCTTCCTGCGCCAGGTCGTCCCGAATATCCACGACGGTCTTGCGAACCGGAATGGCCGGTGCCGGCCAGAAGAACATCGGCATCCCTGCATAGGCGAGCGAGTGGGCCTTGCCCATAAACCCGCCGCCGATCATTCCAACATTTAATGTGCGCATATGCCATTCTCTCCTTCTCTGTCTGTATCGGTTTGGTAGGGACGGAACTTCCGCTTCTGCTTATACGCCTATTTTTGGGCCGCGTCCTGGATCGTTTTGGGCGCATCCGCATGGTAAACGGTCTTCCACGAATCCAGGATGTTTTCCTGATGGACGGACAGCGCCGGAACCGCAACATAAGGAGGCGTCTCCTTGCCGAGCAGCGCATGGGCAGCCAGGATGGCTTCCGCTACGCCTTGGTCATACGGCAGCTGGGCGCCGAGCCCCTTGATCATGCCGCCTTTGGCGATTTCCAGGGCAACGTTCGTGCCGAGATCGATCGTGGAAATGGCGAGATCGGTGCGGCCTGCCGAACGGGCGGCGGCCATGGCGCCTTCAGCCGGCACATCCCATACGACGAACATGCCCTTCAGCTTGGGGTGCTTGGTCAGCATCGCCGCGGCTACTTTCTCGCCGTCGTTCGGACCTGCAATGCCGCCGCGCTCGACGATATGAATATTCGGATACGATTCCTTGATCGTCTTCTCGAACGCTTCGGTGCGCTGCTTCGTCACGAAGAAGTCCGCGTCGTGGAAGATCACGCCAATGTCGCCTTCTTCGCCGATCGCCTTGGCGAGAATGTGTGCGGCTTCTACGCCGTTGCCGTAGTTGTCGGCGGAAACGACACTCACATAATCCTGGCCGGCCGTTAGACCTGCGGCTTTATTGTCCATGAAGACGAGCTTGACGCCCTGGGCAGCCGCCTTCTTGTACGCACTTGCCGTAGATACGGCGTCGACCGGAATGCTCACGAGAATATCCGGCTTCTTGGCCAGAATCGTCTCGATATTGGCGACCTGCGTTTCCGCCTTGAAGTTCGCGTCAGTCGTGGCTACGATCTCGATGTTCATCTTGGCGAACGTATCCTTCAGCCCCTTGAGCTGAGCGGCCGACCAGTCGTTGCCGGCATAGTGCATCGAGATCGCTGCCGTAAAGTTGCCTTCCTGGACCTTTGCCAGCTCCTCCGGCGATAGCGACAACGTCTTGGCCGAGACAGCGCTTTCGCCGTCTGGACCTTTGCTCAGGATGTCCTTGTCCGGCAGGTCCTGATTAATGGTGATCGGACCGTCGACCGGGCCAGCCGTATCCGGCGTTGTGTTGGCCGCAGTATTGGATGCCTGGTTGCCCGACGCCTCAACGGCGTTATTCGAATTTGTTGTCGAGCCTCCGTTGCCGCAGGCAGCGAGAAGGAACAGGAAAACAAGCATAGTAGACAGCAGGGTCGTTCTTTTCATGGCTTATGGCCCCCCATTCGGTTTTTAATCATGTTCTATTGCCAAAAGAAGCGCAGCTTTCCTCCCTCCCCCTTTTGATGACAGGACCTTCAATTTTCTGCAGCGCGACAGGCGCGGCTCGCATCTAAGCCAAGTATAAAAGGCATTTTGAACCGGAATAAGCAGAATAAATTAGCCGGAAGCGCGGGTATTTTTAGCGTCGGCTATTTCGCGCGACTATGACCCGAAGGCAAAAAAAATAGCCTCGCAGTCGACGGCGCTCCCCCCGAAGGACGTCCGCGCCGACATGCCGGGCAGCGTCGTGCTCATCTGTGCAGCCATCTATAAACAAAGGAGGGCAATGCCCAATTGGCATTGCCCTCCTTCTTGCATCGAAAGTTGCTCAGGCCGCTAATCGCGATTGAACAACATGTCTTGATGCGAGCCCATCGTTTCAGCTGGCGACAAGCGAAAACCTGCAACGCATACGCTTTTTCCCGTCCTTCGCCTAAAACTCCCGCTGCCGCATCGCCTCGTACAGCACGATCGTGGCGGCCATCGCCACATTGAGCGATTCGCTGCGTCCCTTCATCGGGATCAGGACGCCGTAATCCATCTGCTGCAGCGACAGCGGCGACAGTCCGTCGGCCTCGCTGCCGAGCAGCAGCCAGGTCGGCTCCGTCAAGTCGCACTCGTACAGCCCGCGCGCCGCCTGCAGGCTCGTGCCCGCGAGCTTCATCCCGCGCGACCGCGCCTCCGGCAGCAGCTCGGCCAGATCGCCCTCCAGCACAGGCAGATGAAACAGCGAGCCCATCGTCGAGCGCACGACCTTGGGGTTGTACAGGTCGACGCAGCCTCGGCCCAGCACGACCGCGTCGGCTCCGGCCGCGTCCGCGCTGCGGATGATCGTGCCGGCGTTGCCGGGGTCGCGCACGCCGTCCAGCACGACGACGAAGCCGCGCTCGCGGTAGAGCGCCGAGCGGTCCGCCGACGGCTTGTCGACGACGGCGAATGCCGGCGGCGGCGAGTCGGTGCCGGCGCACTTCGCGACGACGGCGCGCGAGGCCGCGACGAGCTCGACGGCCTTGCCGTAGAGGCGCAGCGGCTCCGCCAGCTCCGGCGGCAAGCCCCGTTCCGCGTCGTAGACGACGGCGCGCACGGCGGCTTCGCAGGAGAGCGCCTCAGCGATCATATGCGGCCCTTCGGCGAGGAACTGGCCGAGCCGGTCGCGATGCTTCTTTTCCTGCAGGGAGGCCCATGCCTTGACCTTGGGATTGGCGGTCGAGGCGATCGTCAGCGGCGCCTCGATCACCGGCTCTTCACCTCGCGCGTCACGGCGAACTCGACCTCGAGCCGCAGCAGATCCTTGTTGGCGCCGACGATGACGAGCACGTCGCCGCTGCGGATGACCTGATCCGGCATCGGCGTGATGTCCATCTTGCCGCCGGCCTTGATGCCGAGCACGTTGCACTGGTACTTGGCCCGGATGTCGAGCTGCTTGATCGTGCGGCCGAGCATCGCGTCCGGCGCCTCGAACTCGATGATGCCGTGCTCCGGCGTCAGCTCGATGAAGTCGAGCACGCTCGGCGAGATCAGATGATGGGCGACCCTCAGCCCCATGTCCCGCTCCGGATAGATGACGCGGTCCGCGCCGATCTTGCCGAGCACCTTGCCGTGCAGCTCGTTCTGCGCCTTGACGATCAGCTGCGGCACGCCGAGATCCTTGAGGATGAGCGTCGTCAGGATGCTCGCCTGGATGTCCTCCCCGATGGCGACGACGACGACGTCGAAGTTGCGGATGCCGATCGCGCGCAGCGCCTCCTCGTCGGTCGTGTCGGCCGATACCGCATGGGTGACGATCGGCGCCATGTCCTGGATCCGTTCCTCGTCGCTGTCGATGGCGAGCACCTCGAAGCCCATCTCCGACAGCGCCTGGGCGACGCTTGAGCCGAAGCGGCCCATGCCGATGACGGCAAACTGCTTTTTGCGCATGCCTTACCTTCCCGCCTTTCCAATCCGCTCTGATGGCATCCATTATAGCATACGGCAGGCGATTTCCCGAATGTCCGCGGCCCGGGACGGACAACCTAACGGAGATCCGAATTCAAGGAGGAATGAGCAAGCGATGAGCCAATTCAACCTGCGAGAGGCGATTACGCAGATCGTGCAGGACAAGTCCGAAGGCGAGCTGAGCGAGATCATCCGGGATTCCATCGACAGCGACGAAAAGGCCCTTCCGGGCCTCGGCGTGCTGTTCGAGATGATCTGGAAGGACAGCGCGGCCGCCGAGCAGCAGTCGCTCGTCGGCAAGCTGCACGGGCATCTGCACAGCCAGTCGCAGCAGAGCTGATCTTTCCGCCTTGCCGCATGCCGTCCGGCTTGCGAGCGTTCCGGCCTATTGGGCCGAACAAGCCCCGACAGCCCCGTTTTCGCGACCTCCGCGAAAACAGGGCTTTTGGAGCTAGGCCATGCAGGTGCGCATGCCCATGCCGGCGATCCATTTCCGATAGGCGACCGACAGCTTGTCAGCCTTATGGTTCAGCTCGGCCTGCAGGTCAAGCGGCAGCAGCTCCGGCTTTTGCGTCTCGATGATCCACTTGTCCTGCTCGAATACCGTATCCTGGAAGTCGATGAAGCTCTGATCGTCCACGTCGAACGCATAGTTGCGCGATACCGGCATATAGACGAGGCACTCCTTCTCCGACACCGGCAGCACCGTCAGCATGATCCACAGCGTCTGGCCGGTAGCCGCATCGCGCTTGGACAGCCGCGCGGCCAGCGGACGGAACACCTCCTTGACGTACACATAGGTCGTGCCCTCGGCATGCTCCGAGCCGGAGTGGGCGACCGGCTGGAAAATCGGCACATCTCCGGTGTAGACGCGCCCCTCCTCGCGGTACACCTCGAAGTCCGGCAGCTCCGCATAATCGGGATGGCCGAGCAGGCCGCCATGCACATACATCAGATGGGCGAAGTCGGTGAAGTTCTCGATGACGCGCGTGCCCGCCGCGTTCACGCGGTAGGGACCGCAGACGAGCGGCCGATATTCCGCCGTCTCGAATTCAGCGAAGTCGGGCAGCTCGGCGGCCGGCTCGCCGATGCACACCCAGACGATGCCGTATTTTTCGCGCGCCTGATATTTGACCGCCCTGGCGCGCGGCGGGATGCGGTCGTCCTTGCCTTGCGCCGGGATGCACACGCATTTGCCGTCGGCATCGTACTTCCAGCCATGGTATGGACAGACGAGATCGCGGTCGTTCTCCACCCAGCCCTTGGACAGCATCGCCCCGCGATGGACGCACAGGTCGCGCAGCGCATGCACGCCCCGCGACGTGCGGTAGACGGCGACGCGCTCGCCGAGCACGATGACGGACAGAGGCTTTTGCTGCAGCTCGGCCGCCGAGCAGGCCGGATGCCACTCATGCTCCAGGACGCCGTCCTTGAGCGGCGCCGGATCGGCGTAGTTCGAGGTGTTCGGGATTGTCATGCTCATGGTCTCTTCCTCCTATTGTTCGTTCTTGACCTGCAGCTCGCCGCTATGGAGCGAGACGAAGACCGCCTCGATCTTGTCCTTGACCGCTTGCGGTATGCTCGATTCAAAGCCGTGGTACGGACTCAGATACACGGCGCCTTCCTTGACGCCCAGCATCTTGGGCTCCGCTTTCATGCGGCCTTCCTTGATGTCCTTCACGACCGACGCCATCGCCGCCGGGTAGTCCTGGATGACGCTGACGGCGACCGTGTCCGGCGCGAGCGCATTCAGATCGACATTGGAGCCGATCGACAGCACGCCCTTCTGCTTCGCCGCCTCGATGCCGCCGTTGCCGGCCGCGTTCGCATTCGCCATCACGACGTCCGCGCCTTTTTCGATCATCGAAATGGCCGTCTCCTTCGCCTTGGCGATGTCATCGTTGCTGCCTGTCATCGCCGTGAACACCTCGATGCCCGGCACGGCCGCCTCCGCGCCCTCCTTGAAGCCGGCGACGGAATTGGTGATCGGCGGGATGTCCGTGCCTCCGATGGCGGCAACCTTGCCCGACTTGGACAGCAGCGCGGCCGCCGTGCCCATCAGATAGCCTTGCTCGCGGTTGTTGATGCTGATCGAGGCGACGTTCGGCTCCTGAGAGACGGCGGCGCTCGTCACGAGGAACCAGGTGTCCGGGAATTCCTTGGCGATCTCCATCATCGGCTCGGCGTATTCGAATCCATGGCCGATCACGACCTGAAAGCCGTCCTGCGCATAGCCGCGGATGAACTCCGCCGCGTCGGATTGCCCGACCTTCTCCGAATGCTGGGTATCGGCTCCGAGCACATCCTTGATCTTCAGCAAGCCGTTGTAGGCGACGCTGTTCCAGCCGTTGTCGTTCACCGCTCCCGGCGTCAGCAAGGCGACCTTGAAGCCGCTCTTGCCCGCCGCTTCCGCTTCCGGCTTGGCAGTCGTTCCGGCCGCCTTGTTGCCGCCGCATCCTGCCAGCAGCAGCGTCAGCGCCAGCAGCAGCGCGATCAGCCGCGACGTCCTCATGCGGCTCCGCTTGCCGAGCCGCTTCCTGCCGTTTTCCTGCTGCTTCATTCCGTATGCCTGTTCCATCTCATCGACCCCCGTTTTGGTTTGAAATGAACCTCCTCCAGCCGCGAGCCGCGCCCGCCTGAACGGTCAGCCCTCCATGCCGGCCATCCACATGCCGATCCGGCCCGCGTCGAACTCGCCGCGCTCCAGCTGTCCGAGCAGCCGGCCCTGGTACATCACCGCGATGCGGTCGGACAGAGCGAGCAGCTCCTCCAGCTCCGTCGACAGCAGCAGCACGGCGCAGCCGCGCTCGCGCTCGGCGAGCAGCCGCTCGCGCACATGCTCGGCGGCGCCGACGTCCATGCCCCGCGTCGGCTGCATCGCCAGCAGCAGGCTCGGCTCCAGCATCAGCTCGCGCGCCAGCACGACCTTCTGCTGATTGCCTCCGGACAGCGCCCGCACCGGCTTGCTCAGACCCGGCGTCCGCACGCGGAACGACTGCACCGCCTGCTCCGCGGCCTGGCGGATTTCAAGCCGGCGCAGCAGCCCGAAGCGGCTGAACGGAGCGCTGCGATAGGACTTGGCGATCAAGCTTTCGCCGATAGTCAGATCGAGGCACAGCCCCTCGCGATGCCGATCCTCGGGGATGTAGCCGACCCCGAGCTCCGCCAGCCGCCGCGGATTGGGCCGCTCCAGGCGCTTCCCGCCCAGCTCCACCTCGCCGCTTGCGATCGGCAGCAGGCCGAGCAGCGCCTCGCACAGCTCCCGCTGGCCGTTGCCGTCGACGCCAGCGATGCCCAATATCTCACCCTCCCGCAGCTCCAGCGACACCCCCTGCAGCGGCTGGCCTTCCGGCGCCGGCGCATGCACCTCCTTCATCTTCAGATGCGTCTGCCCTTGCCGGCGCGCCGTCCGGTTCGAGACCGGCTTCAGCTCGCGCCCGACCATGAGCGCGGCCAGCTCGGAGGCGCTCGTCGAAGCGATGTCCCGGCTGGCGACGAGCTGGCCGGAGCGCAGCACGCTCACCCGGTCGCAGACGCTCATCACCTCCTGCAGCTTGTGGCTGATGAATACGATCGTCTTGCCCTGCTCCCGCAAGCGGCGCAAAATGACGATCAGCTCCTCCACCTCCGGCGGCGTCAGCACCGCCGTCGGTTCGTCGAGAATAATGAACTCGGCTCCGCGATACAGCGTCTTGACGATCTCCACGCGCTGCTGCTGTCCAACGGACAGCTCCTGCACCTTGCGCCGGGGATCGATCCGCAGTCCGAACCGCTCCGACAGCCGCTCGATGTCGCGGCAAGCCTGCCGCTTGCGGAACAGCGGACCGCGACCCTGCTTCAGGCCGATCATTACGTTTTCCGCCGCCGTCAGCGCCGGCACGAGCATGAAGTGCTGATGCACCATGCCGATGCCCGCTCTCATCGCCGCGCGAGGCGAATCGAAGCGGACCGGCGCTCCGTTGAAGAGGATCTCGCCCTCGTCCGGCTCGATCAGCCCCGAGAGCATGTTCATGAGCGTGCTTTTGCCGGCGCCGTTCTCGCCGAGGATGGCGTGGATCTCGCCGCGTCGGATATCGAGGTCCAGCCTGTCGTTCGCCGTGAACGAGCCGAACCGCTTTGTCAGTCCGCGGGTGGCGAGCATGCTTTCTCCCGCCGCTTTGCCGTTTGTCCGCATGGCGTTCCCTCCTTATCTAGGCTTCGAGCAAGCTCAGGCGCGGTTGGCGGCGCTTTTGTACGGCATGGCCGTCGCTGCCGGCGCCCGTGTCCGGCCCGAGAACCAGGATAGGGCGAGCATCGTCAGCACATACGGGAAGAGGAGGAGCAGCTGGTACGGAATCTCGATGCCGAGCGTCTGGAAGCGCAGCTGCAGCGCGTCGGCAGCGCCGAACAGCAGCGAGCTCGCCGCCGTGCCCCCTGGCGTCCAGCGGCCGAAGATGACCGCGGACAAGGCGATGAACCCTCGCCCCGCCACCATATTTTCCGTGAACTGGTTCAAGATGCCGATCGACAGCGCCGCCCCCGCAAGTCCAGCCAGCACGCCGCCGATGGCGCAGCACTGGTAGCGGATGCGATGCACGCGCACGCCGAGCGTATCGGCGGCCAGCGGATGCTCGCCGACCGCACGCACGCTGAGTCCCCAGTTCGTCCGATACAGGACGAGGCTGACGGCCGGCAGCAGCAGGAAGGCGAGATAAGTCAGCGCATTGTGCTGGAACAGCAGCGGTCCGACGACCGGCAGATCGCTCAGCAGCGGAACCGGCCACGGCTGCAGGCTGACCGCCTGCCGCGCTTCCGTGCCCATGCCGAGCAGGCTGCGCCCGAAAACGGTCGTCACGCCAAGGCCGAGCAGATTGAGCGCGGTGCCGATGATGACCTGGTCCGCTCCGGTCGTGACGACGAGAAAGGCGAACAGAAGGCCGATCAGGCAGCCCGCGGCAGCGCCGGCCGCCAGTCCCGTCCAGGCGCTGCCGCCGGCGGCCGAGCCGAGCACCGCAGCCAGCGCGCCGATCAGCATCATGCCCTCCATGCCGATGTTCAGGATGCCGCTGCGCGCCATGAACAGCACGCCGAGCGAAGCCAGCAGCACGATCGCGGACAGCCGGATTGCCGCCGCTGCGTAGTTGATCCATACGTCTGCGCTCATGCGCCTTCCCCTCCTAGCTTGGAATCGATAGCCGCGCTCTGTCCGGGTTGCCCGGATTGCCCGGAGTGCCCGGATTGCTCCGCCGACCGCCGGCCGACGAGCCGCGCGACGATCGTCCGCTTCACCCCGGCCAGCCAGTAGCGGTTGCAGAGCAGCAGGATGATGAGCACCGCCTGGATGACGTAGACGAGAGAAGTCGAGGCGCCCGTCGCGCGCTGCATCGCGTTCGCTCCGCTGCGCAGTCCGCCGAACAGCAGCGCCGACAGGATGTTTCCGAGCGGATGCGCGCCTCCGAGCAGCGCGACCGCGATGCCGTCATAGCCGAAGCCCGGGGAAAAATTCTGCAGCAGCCGATGCTGCACGCCGGCGATCTCGACCCACCCGGCCAGACCGGCGAAGCCGCCGCTCGCCATGAGCACAAGCACGGTGTTGCGCCTCACCGGCATGCCCATCACCTCGGCCGCCCGCCGGTTCGAGCCGGCAGAGCGGATCTCGTAGCCCCATGCCGAGCGATGCAGCAGGAGATAGGCGATGAGCGCCGCGCCCAGCGCGACGAACACGCCGGCATGCAGCCGCGAGCCGAGCAGCCTGGGCAGCTCCGCCGCCAGCGGAATCGCCGCCGTCTGCGGCAGCGACCCGCCGGCATCGCGCAGCGGCCCCGTCACCATGTAGCTGACGACGTACAGGCCGACATAATTGAGCATGATCGTATTGATGATCTCGCTTGCTCCTCGGCCGGCCTTGAGCGCTCCGGCGATGCCGCCCCAGAGCGCCCCGCCCGCCATGCCGCACAGCAGCGCCAGCGGCAGATGCAGCCAGCCCGGCAGCGGCGGCAGCAGCAGCGCCGCCGCCGTGCCGGCGAGCGCTCCGGCGTAGAGCTGGCCTTCGGCGCCGATGTTGAACAGGCCGCAGCGGTAAGCGAAGCTGTAGGCGAGCCCCGTAAGCAGCAGCGGCGTCGCCTTCACGAGCGTTTCCTTGATGCTGTCCGCGCTGCCGGCCGCCCCCTCCCACAGGACCGGATAGGCCGACCAGGGCGAGATGCCCGCCGCCGCCATCACCGCCGCTCCTGCCGCCAGCGCCCCGGCAAGCGCCAGAGCGTAAAACAGCGCTTCGACGAGCAGCAGGAGGGCTTTTTCACGGGCCGTGCCCTTATCTCCCAAATGGATGACCCCCTTCTATGGATCTTCTGTCGATCTCGCCTCCGATCCGGCGTCAGCCCCGCTGGGCGTAGGCCGGATAGGAGGCGGCCAGCCGGCTTCGCAGCCGATCAACGCGGCTCTGGGCGCGGCGGATCACCTCCGCCTCGTCGACGAGCGTGCAGCGGCCGCCGCTGACGACGACGCGTCCGTCCACGAGCACCGTGTGCACATCGTTGCCGTTGGCGTTGTACACGAGCGCCGAGGAGATGCGGTGCACCGGCGCGATATGCGCCTTTTGCAGATCGACGATGACGATGTCGGCCTTCATGCCCGGCGCGAGCTTGCCTAGGTCATGCTCGCGGCCGAGCGCCTTCGCTCCGCCTCTCGTGCCGAGCTCCAGCACCTGCATCGGCGGCAGCACGGTCGAGTCCATCCGATCCAGCTTGTGCAGGCAGGCGGTGAACTTGAGCACCTCCAGATTGTCCTGGCAGTTGTTGCTGCCCGGTCCGTCCGTGCCGAGCGCGACGTTGATGCCGGCCTCCAGCATGTCCGGCACTCTGGCGACGCCGGAGGCGAGGTACAGGTTGGATACGGGACAGTGGATGACGGACGCGCCCGCATCCCGGATCAGCTCCAGCTCGCGGTCGCTGAGCCAGATGCCGTGGACGACCTGGGTCGACGGCCCGAGCAGGCCGGACGCCTCGACCAGCTCCAGGTTGCGGAGGCCGAAGCGCTCCAGCGTATTTTCAATCTGGCTGCTCGTCTCCGCGACATGGATGTGGGCGATGAGCCCGCGCTCGCGGCTGAATCGGCCTGCCCGCTCCAGGAACTGCCGCGAGCAGCCGTACAGATTGAGCGGCCCCATCGCGATCCGCAGCCGGCCGCCCGCCTCGCCGTCCCAGCGCTCCAGCGCCTCCTCCGTGCGGCGGAAGATGTCCTCCTCCTCCTCGCGCAGCCGCTCCTCGTAGCTCAGATCGACTCCGCCCCGCGCCAGATAGCCTCGGATGCCGCTTTCGCGCATCGCCTGCAGCACGCCGTCCGTATTGCCTTCAAACGTATGGATGTAGTGATGGTCCATGATCGTCGTCGCGCCGGACTTCAGGTTCTCGATGCAGCCGATCATCGCCGCCAAATAAAAATCCTCTTCTTCCATCGCCAGCGAGCCCGGCCAGATCACCTGCCGCAGCCAGTCGGACAGCCGGAACTCGTCGGATACGCCGCGCAGAAACGTCTGGAACAGATGCGTATGCCCGTTGACCAGCCCCGGGATGACCGCCATCCCGCCCGCATCGATGATCCGTTCGGCCCGCGAGAGCAGCCTCGCCTCGCCTTCCTCCAGCGGCCAGCGGCCGACCTCGACGATCCGGTCGTCCTCCACCAGCACATATCCCGGCTCCAGCAGCTCTCGGCTGTCGTTCATCGTCAGGACGGAGCCGTTTCGAATCAGTATCGTGCCCATCTGTCTCCACCCCGTTTATGTCATGTTTTCTAACATTATTTGACTTGAAACTAGCATAATGGATTGCTCCCCTTGCTGTCTTTGGTTATACTTAACGAAAAAATAGAGCCCCCTTGGCTCGAATGACCAAAGGAACTCTCGCAGGATTGAATATCTGACATATATATGACGAGGGGAAGAAGGACGATGAGGATCGGAGATCTGATTGATGCGCCCGTGCTCGGCAGCTCCCGGCTCATCGGCGGCAAGGGCGGGCTCGACCGGATGGTCGCCAGCGTCAACATGATGGATTCGCCGGATATTTTTGACTTCCTGAAGCCGAATGAGCTGCTGCTCACGACCGCCTATGCCGTCAAGGACAAGCCGGAGATGCTGCTGCGCCTCATCGAGGAGATGGCCCGGCTCGGCTGCGCCGGCCTCGGCATCAAGACGAAGCGCTACTTCGACCGCATGCCGGCCGGGCTGCAGGAAGCGGCGGACCGCCAGCAGCTTCCGCTGCTGGAGCTGGGGCTGGACTGCTCGCTGGCCGATGCGGTGCAGCAGCTGATGGGCCGCATCCTGCAGTTCCGCACGGAGGAGATGCGCTATGCGCTGCTCGCCCATCGCCAGCTGACCGAGCTCGTCATGGAAGGGCGCAGCCTCCAGGATCTGACCGAGGCCGTCGGCCGCCTGATCGGCCTGCCCGTGCTGCTGCTCGGGGTCGAAGGAGAGCCGCTGGCGACGTCAAGCATCGGTGCGGGCGGCGCTTGGCCCGCTGACTTGATGTCCAGCGAGCGGCCGTCCTCCGGCACGGGCGAGCCGCTCGGCAGCTCTATTTTCCGGAGGCTGCGCGAGAGTCAAGGGCTCTCCTCCCTCCGCCCGGTCTATTTCCCGCTGGATCGCCACGGCTCCAGCTGGTCCGGCGTGCTCGCCGCGCCGATCCATACGACCCAGCTCCAAGGCGGGCTGCTGGCCTTATGCCGCGACGGCTCTCCCGACGAGATGGTCTACCAGACGCTGGAGCAGGCGGCGAACGTCGCCAGCTTCGAGCTGCTCAAGACGCTGGCCGTGCGCGAGCGCTCGCGCCGCTACAAGCATGACTTCCTCTCCGATGTCGTCGACGGGCTGATCGTCCAGGAGGACGAGATCGCGCGGCGGGGCAGCGTCTACGGCCTGCAGCCGTTGCAGCCCTATGTTTGCGTCGTCATCAAAAAAGACCCGCCGTCCGACCTGATGGCCGGGGGCGAGTCGAGTCCGCAGCGGATGGATCGGCGCGAGCGGGACGCCTTGTACGAAGCGGTCAAAAAAGCCGCGCGCTCCGCCGGTCTCGGCGGGCTGCTGTTCGCCAAGCAGGACGGCCTGGCGATGATCGAGCCTTGCCGGGCAGGCGGAGCGAGCGGACTGGAGCCGCTGCTCGGCTCGCCGCTGCAGCGAGCCGTCGGCCAAGCCGCGGAAGCGCTCGGCGCCGGACTCAGCTGCGGCATCGGCAATCCGGCCGAGACGCTGAGCTTTCTTGCGCGCTCTTTCCAGGAAGCGCAGGACGCCTGGCAGTCCGGCCTGCTCGGTGGCAAGCGGCGCTTCATCCAGTTCAGCCATGTGCGCGAGCTGCCCGAGCTGCTGCGGATGCTGCCGCTCCAGGAACGCCGCCGCTTCGTCGCCGAGACGTTCGGCGCGCTCGATCTCGCCGAGGAGAGCGAGGAGCTGCGCCGGACGCTGCGCGCCTACTACGAGCATCACGGACGTATCGCCGACACCGCCAAGGCGCTGTTCGTCCACCGCAATACGGTCATCTACCGGATCGCCAAAATCGAGCAGCTGAGCGGACGCTCCCTGCGATCTCCGGCGGACAGCCTGCGCTTCCGCACCGCCTTCCAGCTCGAGGAGCTGGACAAAACCAACTAGGCCGGGCGCGGCAGCTGCCGCATCCGGCCTTTACCCTTCCAATTCCGCGCGCCGGCGATTCCTTCCGCCAATCCGCATTCGCCGATCCGCGCTGCGGAAGCCGTCAGCCTGCCGCCGCGCCGTCCTCCGGCTGCAGCTCCGGCATCGGCTCCGGCCGCTCGCAGCGGCTGCGCATGCGGTAGCGGATGCCCGTTGCCGCCGCGTCATGGATGCCATGCATCGCCTCCAGCACATGCGCCGCCATGTCGCCGCTCGCGCGATGAGGCCGCTCCTCGCGGATCGCGCGGGCCAGATCGGCGACGCCGATGCCGCGATTGTTGTCCGTATAGCCATGCGTCAGCGGGATGCTCTCGAAGCCCGGCGAGCCGATCCGGCGCAGCTGCACGTCTCCGCCGAAGCCGTTCGGATCCGGCACGAGCAGCGTGCCCTCGGTGCCGTAGATCTCGATCGGCGGAACGGTCGTGCCTCCCGGGGTGTCGAAGCTCGTCACGAGCGTCGCTACCGCCCCGTTTTCAAAATCCAGGACGCCGGCCAGATGCGTCGGCACCTCGACCTGGATGAGCGTGCCCTTTTTCGGCTCGCTGCGGATCAGCCGCTCGGCGTGAGTCGTCACGGCCGAGCCGGTGACCGAAGCGATCGGACCGAGCAGCGTCACGAGCGCGGTCAGGTAGTACGGCCCCATGTCGAACATCGGGCCTCCGCCTTGCTTGTAGTAGAACTCCGGATCCGGATGCCAGCTCTCGTGGCCTCCGCTCAGCATGAACGCCGAGGCGGCGACCGGACGACCGATCGCGCCTTCGTCGATCAGCCGGCGACAGGTCTGGATCGCTCCGCCAAGGAACGTCTCCGGAGCGCCGGCGATGCGCTTGCCGGTGCGGCGCGACGCTTCCTGCAGCGCGAGCGCCTCCTCGCGCGTCACCGTGATCGGCTTCTCCGCGTAGACATGCTTGCCCGCCTCCAGCGCCTGCAGGCTGACCCGCGCATGCGAGGCCGGGATCGTCAGGTTGACGACGATCTCTACCTCCGGATCGGCCAGCAGCTCCTCCGCCGTGCCGGATTTCGGCACGCCGTACTCCGCCGCGCGCTCCGCGGCCCGGGCCGGATCGAGATCGGCGCAGAACACGAGCTCCGTTTCTTCATAAGCCAGCAGATTCTTGCAATAGATGCGGCTGATGTTGCCGCAGCCGATGATGCCGACCTTCGCCTTCCGCATGCTTCCGCTCATCGCGTCGTCTCCTCCTGAGCCGTCCCGGCTGCCGCTTCCCGAGACGCTTGTTTTCCTTCTGCCGCCCACAGCATGCCGCGCCGCATCAGCTCCAGCACCTGCGGCATCTCGACGATGTTCGCCTGATGGCCGAGCGTGCAGTGATAGACGCGTCCTGCGCCCCAGCCCTTCGTCCAGACGACCGGCATCTCCGTCTCGCCGAACCGGGTGATCGCATGGACGTTGATCGCCGGATCGACATGCATGTAGTACTTCTCCGAGGCGACCTCGATCGTCCCGATGCCGGACGTCAGCGGATCGTCCGCGTCGACCATCTCGACATCGTAGCGGACGCCGTCGTTGCCCGGATGCGCGACCCACTGGCCGCCGACCATGTACTGATAGTCGACCTCCTGACGGAACGCGTCCGACATCCCGCCGTGGCAGCCGGCCAGCCCGCAGCCGGCCTGCACCGTCTCGAGCAGCGGCTTCAGCTGCTCCTGCTCGATCGTGCCCATCGTCCAGATCGGCACGATCAGGTCGAGCGACGCCATCAGCGCCGCATCCTTGAAGCTGTCCAGCGTATCCGAGACCTTCACCTCGAAGCCTTCGCCGCGAAGCACGCCGGCCAGCAGCTCCGCCACCTCCGCGGGCTGATGGCCGTCCCAGCCGCCTTGCACGATCAATGCCTGTTTATTCATTTCTTCTCTTCCCCTCTCCCGGTTCCCGATCTTCCGCCGCCGTTCAGCCTTGCTCCATCTCCGCCAGCTTCACCCAGCGGCGCTCCTCCACGGAGCGCTCCACCGCCTCGAGCACCTCCTGGCACTTGACGCCGTCCACGAAGCTCGGGCTCGGCTGGCGGTCTTCCGCGACCGCGCTCATCAGCTCCAGCATCTCATGCGTGAACGTATGCTCGAATCCGATCGTATGCCCGGCCGGCCACCAAGCCTCCGAATAGGCGTGGGCCGCATCCGTGCACAGCACCCGCCGGAAGCCCTGCACGTCCTCCGCATCGTCGGCGAAATACACCTCCAGCTCGTTCATCCGCTCGAAGTCGAAGCGGACGCTGCCCTTGCTGCCGTTGATCTCGAACGAGTTGGTGCTGCGATGTCCCGGCGCGAAGCGCGTCGCCTCGAAGCTGCCGAGCGCCCCGTTCGCGAAGCGCGCCAGGAACAGCGTGGCGTCGTCGACCGTGACCGGGCCGCGCGGCGCATCCGCGGACGCGCCGCCCTTCGCGCTCAGCCCGGACATTTCCGTCGGCAGCGGACGCTCCTTGACGAACGTCTCGCTCATGCCGACCACCTCGTCGAACTCTCCGACCAGATGGCGGGCCAGGTCGATCAGATGCGCCCCGAGATCGCCATGCGAGCCCGAGCCGGCGATCTCCTTTTGCAGCCGCCATACGAGCGGGAAGTCCGGATCGACGATCCAGTCCTGCAGGAACCACGCGCGGAAATGATAGATGCGTCCGAGCCGCCCTTCCTCCACAAGCTTCTTCGCCAGCTTCACCGCCGGCGAGAAGCGGTAGTTGAAGCCGGTCATATGCTTGACCCCGGCATCCTCGGCCGCCTTCAGCATCGTGCGGGCATCCGCCAGCGAGAGCGCCAGCGGCTTCTCGCAGAACAGATGCTTGCCCGCGTTCGCCGCCGCGACCGCGATCTCCAGATGCGCGTCGCTCGGCGCGTTGATGTCGATCAGATCGAGATCGTCGCGCTCCACCAGCTTGCGCCAGTCCGTCTCCAGCTCCCGCCAGCCGAGCTGAGCTCTCGCCGTCTCGGCCGCGGAGGCATCACGCCCGCACAGTACGGCCATCTCCGGCAGCAGCGGAGCGCCGCCGAAAAACATCGGCAGCGCCCGATAGGCGTTGCTGTGCGCCTTGCCCATGAACTTGTAGCCGATCATGCCGATCCGAAGGGTGTTCTTCACTTCCGCTTGCGCCATATGCCTCTCCCCGTTTCGCTTGAATTGGTCAATTCCGCTCGACATCCCGCTTCAGGCTCGACTCCCGCACGACGAGCCGCGGCGGCAGCTTCCCGTCCGGCCGCTCCAGCTCGCCGAGCGCCATCCTCGCCGCCAGCCGGCCCATCTCGTAAAAGCTGGCCGAAACGCTCGTCAGCGCCGGCTGCGTCAGCCTCGCGCCGTCGGAATCGTCGTAGCCGGCCAGGCCATAGTCCCGGCCGGCTTCCAGCCCGAGCTGCCGCATTCCTTGCAGCAGGCCGATCGCCATGCGGTCGTTCGCCGCCGCCAGCGCGTCGGCCTCGCCGCTGCGAATCAGCCGAGCCGCAGCGTCAGCCATCTCCAGCCCGCTTTTGCGGCTATAGTTGCCGACGAGCGGCTCGAGCCGCTCCGCGCCGGCGGCGCTCATCGCATCGCGGTAGCCGAGCAGCCGGTCGCGGCTGTTGGAATAATCCGGCGGACCGCCGACAAACGCCGGACGGCTCCAGCCCTGCTCCAGCAGATGCGCCGTCGCCAGCCGGCTTCCTTCCCGATGATCCGCCTCCACGGTCCGCTGCTCGAGCCCTTCCATCCGCTGATTGACGAGCGCGTAGGCATGCCCGTCCCGCTCCAGCTCCAGCAGCGCCTCTCGCTCCTCCTCGCCGTCGCGGGCGCCGAGCACGATCAGGCCGCCGACCTTGCGCTGCCGGAACAGCAGCCCGTATTCCCGCCGCTCGTCCGGGCTGCGCTGCAGCAGCAGCAGGTCGGAACCGAGCTCCCGCGCCGCCTCGCTGATGCCGCCGAGAATTTCCGAGAAATAATACGTCGAGAACAGCTGCACCTTGGGCAGGTACGGAAGCACGACTCCGATATTGCCGCTGCGCCGCTTCGCGAACTGCCGCGCCAGCTCGCTCGGCACGTAGCCCAGCTCGCTTGCCGCCTGCAGCACCCGCTCGCGGGTTTTCGGCTTCACCGCCTCGGATCCGCTGAACACCCTCGAGACCGTCGCCTCGGAAACGCCCGCCTTGTCCGCTACTTGCTTCCTCATCGCAAAACCATCTTTCCGCTTCTTCTTGGACCCTCTGATGCCATCATAATGTACGCGCGTTCATTCTAACGCGAAGCGCTTTCAGCTGTCAATGCGAAATCGCGACATCGAGCGAGCGCAAAAAAAACCGCTCCATTAAGGAGCGGTCTCGAGGAATTTCGAGGTCGGATTTTTGTCCATGGCCGTGCGCATCGCGTACTCGTTCTCGAAGAGCGCGACATAGTTGCCCTTTTTGTCCTTCACGAGCGTCGAGTTGATGCGGTACTTGGACGGATCGATATTGTCGTCGACGATCCAGCGGGCGAACTGGAACGGCATCCGCTGCAGGATGACGTCGACGCCGTACTCGCCCTTCATGCGGTATTCGAACACCTCGAACTGCAGCTGGCCGACGACGCCGAGAATCGTGTCCTCGAAGCCGCCCGCCGTCGTGAACACCTGGATCGTGCCCTCTTCGGTCAGCTGGTCGAGGCCCTTCTCGTACTGCTTTTTCTTGAGCGCGTTCTTGATGGATACCTTGGCGAAAATTTCCGGCGAAAACGTCGGCAGCTCGTCGAACTCGAGCTCCTTGGTCATCGCGAGCGAGTCGCCGATCCGGAAGATGCCGGGATCGAACAGGCCGATGATGTCGCCCGGATAAGCCGCCTCGACGATGTCGCGGTCCTGGGCGAGGAACTGCTGCGGCTGGGCGAGCTTGATGTCCTTGCCCATGCGCACATGCTTGACGCTCATGCCGCGCTCGAAGCGGCCGGAGACGATGCGCAGGAACGCGATCCGGTCGCGGTGCGCCGGATTCATGTTGGCCTGGATCTTGAACACGTAGCCGCTGAACTTCTCGCTCGTCGGCTCCACCGGTCCGCTCGTGCTGTTGCGCGGCGTCGGCTTGGGCGCCAGCTGCAGGAAGTTCTCCAGGAACGTCTGCACGCCGAAGTTGTTGACCGCGCTGCCGAAGAACACCGGCGTCAGCTCGCCGGCTCGCACCTTCTCGAAGTCGAACGGGTCGCCCGCGACATCGAGCAGCTCCAGGTCCTGCTCCAGCTGGTCGGCCAAATAGTCGCCCGCCATCTCGCGGATGACCGGATCGCGGAAGCCGCCGACCTTGCGCACCTCGATCGTCGAGTGGTCGTTGCCCTGGAACAGCTCGACCTGGTCCTTCATGCGGTCATAGACGCCGCACAGCTCGCGGCCCATGCCGATCGGCCAGTTCATCGGCACGCTGCGGATGCCGAGCACGCGCTCGAGCTCCTCCATCAGGTCGAACGGGCTCTGCCCTTCGCGGTCCAGCTTGTTGATGAACGTGAAGATCGGAATGCCGCGCCGGCGGCATACCTGGAACAGCTTGATCGTCTGCGCCTCGACGCCCTTGGCGACGTCGATGAGCATGACCGCGCTGTCCGCGGCCGTCAGCGTGCGGTACGTGTCCTCGCTGAAGTCCTGGTGGCCCGGCGTATCCAGGATGTTGACGCGATGCCCTTTGTAATCGAACTGCATCACCGAGGACGTGACCGAGATGCCGCGCTGCTTCTCGATCTCCATCCAGTCGGAGGTCGCGTGCTTGCTTGCCTTGCGGGCCTTGACGGACCCCGCCTCGCGGATCGCGCCGCCGAACAGCAGCAGCTTCTCGGTCAGCGTCGTCTTGCCGGCGTCAGGGTGGGAAATGATGGCGAACGTCCGCCTCTTGTCGACTTCGTGTTGAATCTCTTCCATAAGTTGCTTCGTCATTGACTTCTCCTTGCTTCGTGCAATTTATCGTCAGGCTCCGACTTGTGCGTCGCTCTCCGTTGGCGGATGGCCGGAAAACTCAGATCGGATGCAGCATCGGCTTGTTCCCCTCTGTCATGAACCGATCAGCAGCGCCCGCGCGGGCGCGGCCTCGATCCCGCTCAGCTTGAGCGGAGCGATGACCATGAAGTAGGTTCCGGCGGCGACCTCC
This sequence comes from Paenibacillus sp. FSL W8-1187, assembly GCF_037965485.1. Taxonomy (NCBI): domain Bacteria; kingdom Bacillati; phylum Bacillota; class Bacilli; order Caryophanales; family Paenibacillaceae; genus Paenibacillus; species Paenibacillus sp. FSL W8-1187. The sequence continues at coordinate 1,670,414 of NZ_CP150181.1, read as the reverse complement.
TTGAGCCTGAGGCCCTCCACAATCAGGATGCGGTTGCGGAACAGCAGCCGATGCGTCGGAAATTCCGGCTGCGAGCGCTCGATGCCGAGCGCGTCCGTGCCGATGCCTCGAACCCCTACTTCAATTAAATACCGAGCGCCATCTTCGCGCAAGTAGATAAAGTCGTCCTCGAACGTTTCCGTCTCGGAGTTGATCGTCTTGAACAGCACCCAGTCGCCCCGGACGAGGCCGAGCGGCTCCAGATCGGCGCGTCCGATGCCGTCGCGCACGGCCGTCAAGTCGACGACCCGCGCGCTTCCCACCAGCTCCTCGAGGCCGATCGTCTCGATCGTATCGCCGTCCGCCAGCATATGCAGCGGAGCGTCGAGATGCGTGCCGGTATGGAGGCCGAGCCGCAGCTCGGATTCGTAGACGCCGTCCTTGTCCGGAGGATGCGGGCTGAGCGTGCGCAGCTCCGGCTGCTTTTCGGGAGCGCGGCCCCATACGGCCATGCCGGGCTGGACCGTCATGGAGATGTCGTAGATCTTGAACATAGGAATCCCCTTTCGCGAGAAGGAATAGACGGGCCAAAACGCCTCAAATCCTGTCCGGATGCCCGAACAGGATTGGAATGGCGATGGATATGAAAAATCGGTCGAATCAGCTGCCGCCGCCGCTGATCCAGACGACGTTGTCTTCGGCCTGGCCGTTGACCGGCCACCAGAAGAATCCGTCCTGCTGCAGCAGGCGATCCGCTTCTTCCGGCCCCCAGGAGCCGGCCGCATACGAGCGGAGATCGCCGTCGGACTCGCGCCATGCGGCGGCGATGCGGTCGACGAACGTCCAAGCGGCCGCGACTTCGTCCCAGCGGGTGAAGTATGTGGAGTCGCCGCGAGCGGCGTCGTAGAGGAGCAGCTCGTACGCTTCCGGCGTATTGATGCCGATCTGGCAGCTTTGGCAGAACTCCATCGCGACCGGCTGCACCTCGTTGTCGGAGCCCGGCCGCTTGGCGTTGATCTTGAGGTAGATGCCCTCCATCGGATTGACGCGTATGACGAGCAGGTTCGGAGCGAGCTGATGCCGCTTGGCGAACAGCACGTTGTCCGGCACGTTTTTGAACTCGATCACGACTTCCGTCGTCTTGACCGGCAGCCGCTTGCCCGTGCGGATGTAGAACGGCACGCCCGCCCAGCGGAAGTTGTCCACAAACACCTTGGCGGCGAAGTACGTCTCCGTCGTCGACTCGGGATCGACCTTGTCCTCCTGCCGGTAGCCCGGCAGCTCCTTGACCTTGCTGCTGCCTGCGCGGTACTGCGCGCGCACGACGCGCTCGCGCACCTCGTCGCTGCCGGCGAACTGGCGCAGCGAGCGGAGCACCTTGACCTTTTCGTCGCGCAGGCTCTCCGGATGAAGGCGTCCCGGCGGCTCCATCGCGATCATCGTGATCATCTGCAGGATATGGTTCTGGCCCATGTCCCGCAGCGCTCCGGAGTGGTCGTAGTAGCCGCCGCGCTCCTCGACGCCGACCGTCTCCGACAGCGTGATCTGCACGTTGGCGATATGATTCTTGTTCCAGAGCGGCTCGAACATCTGGTTGGCGAAGCGCAGCACCTGGATGTTCTGCACCATCTCCTTGCCGAGATAGTGGTCGATCCGGTACACCTCTTCTTCCTTGAACACCTGGCTCAGCTGGCTGTTCAGCTCGCGCGCCGACTTCAGGTCATAGCCGAACGGCTTTTCGATGACGAGCTTATGCCAGCCGGCGGACTCGAGCAGCCCTCCGTCCCGCAGGTTGAACGAGACCGGACCGAACAGCTCCGGCGCCAGCGCGAGGTAGAACAGGCGGTTGCCGTTGATGCCGAACTTCTGGTCGAGCTCGCCGGACAGCCGGTTCAGCTCGCGGAAGCCGTCCACGTTGTGGATGTCTAGCGGCATGTAGACGAAATGATCGGCGAACCGGCTCCACAGCTCCGGATCGGACGGCTTGTACCGGCAGAACTCCTGGATCGACTCGAATATGTCCTGGCGGAACTGGTCGTTGTCGCGAGGACGGCGGGCGAGGCCGACGACCGCGAAGTTCTCCGCCAGCTTGCCTTCTTTATATAGAGAAAAGAGCGCCGGGAACAGCTTCCTCCTCGCCAGATCGCCTGTGGCTCCGAACAGATAGTAGACCGCGCCTTCGGCGGCTGTCAGTTCCTGTTTGTTAGAGTAGTTCATGTTCCTCATTCTTTCGTCATGAATTTGGTTGGATCGGTTCGATATGGTATGTAGTGTATCATATCGTGCAGGGCGCGGCTATTGATCTCACCCAATCTTCATGGGCCCTTCACGTTCGGCAAGCATCGAAGCATGGCGGCTGCGTCCGCCTAGGGCCGGCCGGCCTCGCCCGTCAATAAAGGCACGCCGATCGTGATGGCTGCGCCTGGTTTGTTTCCCGGCTTGGACTGCGCCAGCTGCAGGTTCGCCCGCTCCGAGCCATCATCAGCCTCCAGGCTGACGGAACCCTCCAGGCGGTCGGTGGCGTAGGTCGACACGATCGTCGCCTCGTCCTCGTACTTGTCCAGCCGCCGCGCCTCGGCAGCGGCGAGGATGCGCTCGGCGCTGTCCTCCCGCAGCCCTTTCCCGCTTGCCTGAATCGACAGGAGCGCGGCCGCGTCGTCCACGCCGGCGCCGCGCAGGACGCCGAGCACCCGCGCTTGCGCGCGCTCCAGCGACGGCTTGGAAGCGGGCTGCGCCGCTGCCAGCCGGATGACGGCTTCCATCTCTCCTTCCCCGCTGCCGCTCCGCAGCGCGGAGACGAGCCAGCGGCCCGTTTCGTCCGTCCGCTCCGCTTTCCATAGAATGCCCGATTCCGCTCCCCTTTCATCCGTGGAAGGCACGGAAGCTGCATCGGCGCCGGCCAGCTGCGTCCGCAGCTGCTTCGCCTGCGTCTCCGTCAGCTCCGGGACGAGCCAGCGAAGTCCCCAGCTGCCGCCGGCCGCTCCGCCGCTGAACTCCGCATCGGCCCATTGCCAGAGCCGGCCCAGATCGCCCGGCGACGCCGACACGAGCTGGCTCGCGCTCGCCGGCTTGTCGGGCACTCCCCACCCTGGCGTCCCCGCCCCGCGGGAAGACGAGTAGAGGGCCAGCACGGCGAGCAGCAGCGCCGCCGCTCCCAGCCCGAAAGCCTGCCTGGACCGCCGTTTCCGCTCCAAATCGTTCGCTTGCATCCGATCCGCTCCTTTCGGATGATCCGAATTGGGTGTTTGACCATGCGCATTCGCCCGTAGGTGAATATACTGCATCATCCCATCCCCACTTCGGTCAGAAAGGATGATTGGCAGCATGGAACCGATTCGACCGCTTCACGAAGACCACATCAAGCAATTTTGCGGCATGCCCGTATGCATGATCCTGAAGGACGGCACGCGCCATGTCGGCATGCTCACCGCCTGCCGCGACGGCCATATTTTCTTGAACGGCGGCGAGGAGCATCATGACCGCCGCTTCCTCTCCGCCGGCATTTCGGCCGCCAAGACCGCCAAGCCGCCTAAGGTCAAGGGCAAAAAAGTCAAGGCCGCCAAGTCGGCCGATACGGAGCCGGAAGCCCATACGCAGGCTTTTCCGTTCCGCCCCGGCTATCCTTACGGCCCCGGCGCGGCCGAGGGAGGAGCGCAGGGCTTCGGCTATCCGGGCGGTCCCGGCGGTTATCCCGGCGGCTACCCTGGCGGATTTCCGCCGTATGGCTTCGGCGCGGCGATCGGCGTCAGTCTGGCCGCCCTGGCCTTTCTGCTGCTTCTCATCTGATACGGAGCTGGACTCGGCCGGCTCAGCGCGGATCAGCCTGCTTCCTTTTCGAAAAAAAGGGAGCAGGCAGTTTGGCGCGTCGATCGATCCGGGTAAAAGAGGGAAAGCATTCCATTCCGCATCAGGAAGGAGGACCTCCCATGCTCCAGCCCTTGCAACGGATCTTCCCTCGCCGCTCGATCGAGCGGACAGCGCCGATCCAGCCCGCCTCCATCCGTCCGGAGACCTCCGCGCCCTCTGGGGCTCCGGACTGGAGCCTGCTCTATGGAGAAGCAGGCGGTCATATGAAGAGAGCGCTCGCGGAGGCCGCTTCCTGGTCGGAAGCGATGGCCGCTCAGCTCCTGGACATCCACCGCTTGCGGGAACGCCGCCGCCATCTGGCGGACGGCAGAAGCGTCCTGGACGTCCCCGGCCTTGGAGAGGCCGTCCGCAGGCTTGAGAGCGGATGGAACTCGCTGCTGCTGCTGGGCTTCCGCTACAGCGCGACGTTGAGCGATGACGTTGAAGCGGAGCTATGCCGCCTGGCTGCGCATCCTGCCGCCGCAGCAGCCGGATTCCAGCCTGCCGAGGCTGCCGGGAAAGGGAGGCTCCAGCTCGATTCGATCGCCCTGCGCCGCCTGCTCGACGAGCGGCCGGACTCCGTGCTCCGCGCTCTGTTCAGCGCGGAAGGCCTGCTCCCCTGCGCCGAGGACATCCTGACCGGGCTGCTGGCGCAGCCGTCCCGCTCGCTGCTGAGCGACGCGCTGACGCTGCCCTATACGCAGTACAACGAGTATGGGACGCCGGGCAGCTTCCTGCCGCCGCAAGGCTGGCGGCTGCACGAAAGCGTCTAAGCCCCGCTCGCGCGAAGCAGGCGCCGCCTCTTTGTGAGCGGGGCAGGCGCCGCTTCGGCGCGGGCGTCGGCCATGCGGCCCGCCCGCCTGTCGCCCGCGCCGGTTCAGTCGAGCGCCAAATCATGCTTGTGCGCGTAGATCGCGGCTTGCGTGCGGTCCTCTACGCCAAGCTTGTTCAGCACGTTCGTCACATGGAACTTGACGGTCTTGATGCTGATGAACAGCCGGTCGGCGATGTCCTGGTTGGACAGCCCCTGGGCGACCAGCTTGAGCACGTCCATCTCCCGCTCCGTAAGCTCCTCATGCGGAGCTTTTTGCGCGGACGGCTTCGGCTGCCGGAAACGGTTCATCATCTTGGCCGCCACCTGCGACTCCAGCACGGACTGTCCGCGGGACGCGGCCCGGATCGCGTCCGCGATCTCGCCGGCGCGCGACGTTTTCAGCAAATAGCTGAACGCCCCCGCCTCGATGACCGGGTACAGCTTGCTGTCGTCCAGATAGCTGGTCAGCACGATGACCTTCGTCTCCGGCAGCTGCTCCATGATCTGCCGGGTCGTCTCCACGCCGTCCATCTCCTCCATGACGAGATCCATCAGCACGACCTCCGGCTTGTAGGCCATGGCCAGGCGGACCCCGTCCTTGCCGTTGCCCGCTTCGCCGACGACCTCGATGCCGTCCTCGGTATCCAGCACCGCCGCCAGTCCGATCCGCACCATCTCATGATCGTCGACCAGCAGCACCCGGATCGCCGATGCCTCCCGGCCTTCGACGTCTAACGCTCTGCTCATGCTCCTATCCCCTTTCCATCCTCGAGCGGCACCCACATCTCGATCGCGGTGCCCTCGCCCAGAGCCGTATTGACGGCGATCCGTCCGCCCAGCTCATGGATGCGCTCCTCCATCGTCAGCAAGCCGTAAGAGGCCTGCTTCTTTTCTTCCAAATCGAATCCGATTCCGTTGTCGGTGAAGCTCAGCTTGGCCATCGATCCGTCCCGTCTCAGCGAAATGTCCATCTTGGTCGCCTTGGCATGCCGCAGCGTATTCGAAAGAGCCTCCTGCGCGATGCGGAACAAATGGTCCTCCGCATTGGGATGGAACAGCAGCGTCCGATCGACCTGGATGCTGATCTCCATCGGCACCTTCGCCTGCAGCTCCGACACGAGCCGCTCCAGCGCCTGCGCCAAATCCTTGCCGTCGAGATGGACCGGCCGCAGATGAAGCAGCAGCGCCCTCATCTCGGATTGGGCGACCGCCGCCATCTCCTCGATCAGCTGCACTTGGCGGCGCGCCCGTTCCCAGTCCTTTTCGATCGTCCGGCTGACGGCGGTAGCCGTCATGGAGATGGCGAACAGCTGCTGGCTGACCGCGTCATGCAGCTCCCGAGCGAGACGCTGGCGCTCTTCGATGACCGCAGTGAACTTTACCTGCTCCTGCCATTCCTCGCGCTCCTGCTCCTCTTGCTCGTCTTGCTCGTCGTGATCCTTCGCCGACGGAATCGTAATCGTCTTGCGCCGCGCCCCCTGCTGCTGATTGAGCTTGCGCAGCGCTTCCTTCAGCTTGCTCGTCTGCACCGAGCTCTTGAGCGCGGCCGCCGCCATCGCGACCGCGATGATCGACAGTCCGTACAGAGCGGCCTTGCCCTGCAGCGCGAAAAACTCCACATACCCGAGCCCTTGCAGCAAAATGAGCAGCAAGCCCAGCAAAATGAGCAGCCACAGCAGAATTTCCATTCGGTTGCGGCGGCTTGGCTCCCGTTCGCTGCCCGGAGGTTTCTTGGCGGACAATTCAGCTCCCCCTCTCTTTCTCTACTTTAACGCTTCCCGAGCTGTCGGAACAAGCTCATGCCGTCGCAACGAAGCCACTCAACCAAAGAAAAGCCCCGAACCGTCAGCTTCAGCTGTCCGGTTGGGGCTGCCGCAGGACGAGCAGCCGCGAGTCTCGGCCCCCGTTCCGCCTGTCGTCCTAGGATTCCGTCGACGTCGGCTCTTCCGCCGGCGGCGTCGGATTCAGCTTGTTCTTGAGCAGACGCAGCTGCTCCTCGACCTTGAGCTGGTTCTCCGGCTTCGTCTCAGAGCGATAGCCGCCGGTTCCTTGACCGTAAGGCGTGCGGAGCACATCGGCTTCCGCCTCCAGGCGAAGGATCTTCTCCTCCATGCGGCCGAAGCCGCGGGAAGCGGTGCCCGAGTCGATATGGCCGACGGAAGAGCTCTGGGACATCTGCTTCTTGGCCTTGGCCATTTGAGCGCGCGCCGCCAGCTCGTTGCGCTTGTTGCGCAGCTGGTAGAATTCGTCCTTCATGCCGTACAGCTGATGCTTCAGCTCATCGGCCTGAGCTTTGGCTTCCGCATGGAGGCGGCTGAATTCCTCGGTCTTCTCGTCGAAGTACAGCTTTTCCTCCAGCATCGTGCGGGCCAGATCCTCCTGTCCGGAGCGCAGAGCCGCCTCGGCCTTGCTGTCGCGGTCCGCCGCGCTGCGCTGAGCTTCCTCGTAGCGCTGCTGCATGCGGCGCTCGTTCGCCATCTGCTTGGCGACGGTGACCTCCGCCTGGTGGATCTCCTGCTCCATGTCGCGCAGGTACTGGTTGAGCATGATGACCGGATCCTCCATCTTGTCCAGCACCTCATGCATCGAAGCCTTCGTAATATCCTTCATCCGTTTGAAAATACCCATGTTGTCATTCTCCCTTCTCGTATTTCGCGAGTTTGGCTTTCAAATCGTCCAGCTCCTTGCGGAGCGCCTTTTTCTCCAGATCGTCCATCATTTTGTCCAGCTCGGACGCGGTCGGCTCCGAAGCGTCCTTCCATGCCGGATCATGCGCGCCGGCGCCGAAATGCGGCGGGTTGCGGTACGGGCCGCCGTGAGGACCCTCCTGGCGTCTGCGCGGATCGAAGCCGTAGCCTTGCTCCGGACGCTGCGGGCCGCCGTATCCGCCATAGGATCCGTAGCCTCCGGGCGGGTAGGAATCGTAGGGCGGCTCCTTCGGAATGACGAGCGCCGCCAGAATGTAGACCACGATCGCAGCTCCGCTCGTGCAGATCGCCAGGATGATGATCAGGATGCGGAGCAGATTGACATCGACGTTGAAGTAATCGGACAATCCGCCGCTGAGCCCGGTCATGATCTTCTTTTGTCTGGACCGGTAAAGTTGCTTCATGTCGGTCAGCCTCCTTGTCCTAGCTTCCGTTTGAGCTGCTCCAGCTCCAGCTCGACTTGGGGATTGCCGACTCCGCGCTGCGGACCGGCGTAGTCGGGGCCGCCCTGCCTGAGATCGCGCAGGCTGCGGGCTTCATGCTCCAGGCCGCTGATGCGGTCGTCCAGGCGGCGGAACATGCCCTCCGGCTTGCCGCTGGAGCCGACCGCGCCATAGCGCGAGTTCATGCGCTGCTGCAGCTTGAGCGATTCCATGCGGGCCGAGTAGTATTCCCGCTTGTCGTATACGATCTGATACTCGCTGCGCATCTCCTGCAGCGTCTTTTCCAGATCCTCCATGTTGAGCCGGCTCTGCTCGTACAGGTCGCGGTATTGGGCGGAGCGTTCCTCGGCCGAAGCCTTTTCGTGAAGGGCGATGCGAGCCAGCTGCTCTTCTCCGGCTTTCAGCGCCGTCACCGCTTGCTGCTCTCTCTTTTCCTTCTGCTGCTCCGCCTGGAGCCATTGCATTTTCAGATGCTGGCCATGCGTCGAGTACTGGGCGTGCAGCCGTTCGGACTGAATGATCTCCTCCCGCGTCGCCCACAGGAACTGGTCGATCAGCTTGACCGGATCCTCGGCTTTTTCAAGATGCTCGTTCAAGGTTGCGAGCGTAATGTCGCGAACTCTTCTGATGATGCTCATCCATTCTTCCTCCTTAGCAGGCGCTTATGATGCGATATCCGGTCAGTAAGTACGTCCTTCTTTGAGCTTCGATACGCCCCATGCGATCAGGCCGATCGCCAGCAGCAGCAGGAACAGGCCAGACAGCTTGCCGAGCAGGATGATTACGCCGATAAAGGCGAGAATGCCGCCGATCAGCCGATTGCCGTTGCGCCATCCGATGTAGCCGAGGCCGATCAGGATCAGAGGGAACAGCAGCGAGACGACCCAGCTGATCAAATGTCCGAGCCCCAGGAATTTCATTGCGACGAGCACCCCTGCCGCAATCAAGACTAAGCCTACCGTCGAATTCTTTTTCATCGTTGATTGTCACCGCCTTCCGGACCTTTGGTCGTTTTCTTCATGTCTTTATTCTAGGTCAGACGCGCATTTCCCAAAACGGACCTCGGAACGTTTCTCGACCTGGACTCAGGTCGGGGGCTTCCTCCACCCGCTGTCCGGGGGCTTCCCGGACCTGGCAGGACAAGCAGAAAAGGCGCCCCGGCGGGCGCCCCTTCGTCAATCCTGTTCGATCGCCTCCAGCAGGTCCAGGAGCCGCTGAATCAAAACGACCGCCTCGGCCCGCGTCCCGCTCGCGACCGGCAGGAACCGGCCGTCGCCGGCCCCCTCGATCAATCCGAGCGAGTCAGCCTGGCCGATCGCCTGCTTGGCCCAAGCCGCCAGCTTGGCCGTATCGCGGAAGCCCGCGTCCGCTGGCGCGTCCGGGAGCGGCCGCTCCGTTCGATGCGCGTAGGCGCGGACCAGCATGGCGGCCATTTCCTGGCGCATGATCGCACGGTCCGGCTCAAACCGCCCGGCAGCCGAGCCCATCGTCAGTCCAGCCTGCCGGGCCTGCGCGATCTCGGCGGCATGCCAGCTGTCCGGCGAAACGTCCGCATAGCCCGCTTCTCCGTCGCTCGGCTCCAGCCTTAGAGCGCGGGCCAGCATCGCCGCGAACTCGGCGCGGGTCACGCTCCGCCCCGGCTCGAACGCCTGTCCGCCAACGCCCTGCACGATCAGCCTCGCCGTCAAGGAATGGATCGCTCCCTCGGCCCAATGGCCGGCCTTCACATCCGTATAGGACCGTTCGAATAGAAGCATTCCGTATACGCCGGCTTCCTCCAGCTTCATGGAAGCCCAGGAGCCTGCCGCGGCCCCTTCGAAGCGAAGCGTTCCATCCGGCAACAGCCGATAAAGGCCTGTCCGCTGAGGATACGTTCCTTCCTGAAGCAGCTCCACTCCGATCGGCTGATCCGATACGGCGATCGTCCGGCCGTCTTGGCCGACCAGCGCCAGCGACCATTCCCGCAGCTCGCCCGCGGCCTGCACCCGGGCGTTGTAGCGTACCGCGGCGGCGGCCAGCAGCTTTTCCGCATCCTGCGGGAGGGATGTCAGCACGAGGCTCGCGCCCGCGGCGGCGGATTCATCTCCCGGCAGCCGGCTCTGCAGCTTGCGGAGCGTGTCCGCTGGAATCGAGACGCGGATCCGGCTCGATTGGATCTGCAGCGTCCGCCCGTCCAGCAGCTCGCCAACCCGGTCCGGGAACGCGATCCGGCTTGGCCAGTCCGAAACGCTCACGACGACGCGGCTCTCCTCCTGCCCCGCTCCTCGCAGCTGTTCTTCCGTCAGCACCAGCACATCCGACGACGGCGTCGGCGTCGGGGTCGGGTCGCCGCCTGGACGCGGCGTCGGCGATGCCGGAACGCTTGGCGCTGGAGTCGGATCCGGGCTCGGATCCGGACTCGGGCTCGGCGTCGGCGAAGGCTCCGGCGAAGGCGATGCCGGGCTTGCAACCTCCAGCTCGTACCGGTCTCGCCATTCTCCGTAGACGGCGGTCACGACCGTCCGGCCGGCTCCGACCGCCTTCAGATAGCCGTCTTGGACGATCGCCACGGACGGATGGTCCGTGCCGTACTCGACTCCCTTCAGCTCATAACGAAGCCCGTCGCTGTATACCGCTTCGGTAACTAACACGGCGCTTTCTCCCGGAGCCAGCTTGCGCGGTCCTTGGAGCCGGATCGACGCGAGCGTCGGCTCCTTCTCCGTCACTTCCAGCTCGTAGCTCGCCGTCAAGCCGCCATGCTCGGCCTGCACGACAGCGCGGCCTGCCTGCAGCGCCGTGACGATTCCGTCGCGGTCGATTGTCGCGACCCGCTCATTCGAGCTGGAGTACGCGACGCCTTCCCGAATCGCTTGCACGCGGCCGGAGGCGTACACCGCCTCGGTCACGACGGCATCCGTATCTCCCGGCTTCAGCTGCAGCTTGCCCGTCAGCCGCAGCGAGGCCGGCTTCTCCGCCTCGCGGCTTGGAATGCGCAGCGTGTCGACGATGCTTCCGTCCTGCTTTTTCGCCGTCAGCTGGATCTCCTTTTCGCCGATAACGATCGACGTATAGATCTGCTCGTCTCCATCAAAAATCTTCTCCTGCCACATGCGCTCCGTCCAGGCATAGAACTTCGGTCCGGAAGAGCCGCCGATGACGTAGCGGGTGCCGTCCTCTTCCGCCGCGATCTGCCCGCCCCTCATCGGATAGCTTCTCATATAGATGTGGTCATGGCCGTTCAGCACGAGGTCGACCTCATGCTTGTCGATGACAGGCACCCACAGCTGCTGGACCTTCTCATTCGAATAAATGCTGCCGTAAGGACCTTGATGGAACACGAGCACCGTCCATTTCGCCTCGGAGCCGGCCAGGTCGCGATCCAGCCATTCCGCTTGCTCCTTGAGCCCGGCATCGGCCTGCTCGGTATCGAGGACGACGACATGGGTATCCTTGATGTCGAAGGAATAGCTCGTTCCCCGAGCTGCCGAAGCCCCGTTGTCCGGCGTCTGGAACTGCGCCCGGAAGTCGCCGCTTCCGTTCGTGCCCATGACCTCGTGATTGCCGATGACCGGCACGAGCGTCGTCGTGCGGAGCGCTTCGCCGGCTTCGCTGAACCACCAGTTCCACTGCTCCTGCTCAAAGCCTTTGTCCACCATATCGCCGGCATGAAGGATCAGATCCGCATCCGGCACGTCCGCCAGCGCCCGCTTGAGCGTATCGCCCCAAAGCTTGAAGCCGGCCTGATCGCCCGCCTGCGAGTCGCCGAAAAACAGCAATCGAGTCGTCGCTCCCTTGTCCCCGCTCGTGCGGAACGAGCCTTCGGAGCTCCAGGCTCCGTGTCCGTCTCCGACCCGGTAGGCATACTCGGTATCCGGCTCCAGACGGGCGGACCGAGCCCGGTGCAAGCGGAGGGTGCCGTCGTTGTCCGTCGTATACAGGCTCGACGTTCCTTCGATCCGCTGGACCGCGCCTTTATCGAAGCCCTCGAACGCCTCCCGCTCCGCCAGCTCGACGACCGTGCCCTTCGTCTCCGGGGACGTCTGCCAAGCGAACAGCCGCTCCGTCGCGGCGTCCTCTCCGACCGTGACATTTACATTTTGCGGCGCCGAAGAGCCTGCCGGTGGCGCGACCGTATAGCGCAGCAGCGCGCTGTACGATGTGCCCGACACGGCTTGCAGCGTGTAGGTTCCCGCCTTGGCCGCAGCTTCGAGGCTGCGGATGATGCCGCCCTCTTCTGCAGAGCCGTCGCTCACTTCAATGCCGTTCAAGAGCAGCCTCGCATCCGGCACCGCCGCCCCTTGCCTCAGGACGGTGAATTCCGCAGGCTCCCCAAGCGCGATCTCATGCGGCTGCCAAGCCAAGGAAAGCTCCGGACGCACGACCGCCTCAATGTCCGGTCCGGCGAATTCGATCGTCTTGCCTTCGCCTTCCGTCGATCGGACGGAGCCCGACTCGAAGCGGATTGCAAACGGACGCGCCAGCTCTCCCTTCGCTTCCTCCAGCGTGTGGGGACCGATATAGCCGCTGTCCACCGTGTACAGGATCGAGGCGATCGGATCCTCATCGGACAGTCCCGCCTCATGCAATTGCTTGAAGTTCAAGCGAACTACGCCTTGTTCCTCGTCTATCGTCGTCTCCAGCTGCTGCTCCGACACCTTGTCGGAGCGCCGCACCTGCAAGCCTCCGGCCGCATTCGGATCGAAGCGGAAGGCGATATGCCCTTCCATCAGCTTGGACGCTTTTTCGGCCCGAACCTCCACCGCGTAGGTTCCGCCAGGATGAAGTTCCTCCGAAGTGCCATATTCGTAATACGGCGAGCCCAGATTGACGCTGAAAGACCAGGTTTGGATCGTCTGGTTGCCGGCCAGGTCCCGGACCGCCACTTTGACCTTATGCCGTCCTTCCGCCAACGGCTCTCGCGGCTTGTAGGAAATCTCGCCCTTGGGAGGGTACAAGCCATGCTCGACCTTCTGGTCATCGACATAGACCCGGATCGACTCCGGATCGATCAGCGTCGTTCCCGGATGCTGGACCGGATCGTAGCCGGCATCTTCTGCCGTCACGGAGATCATCGGCGTCGCCGTGGACACTCTCTCATTGGCAGCCGGCGAAGCCTTTAGGAGCGCCGGGGGCTCGCGGTCCTCTTCCAGCGGACCGTAGACGGCGCGGATGTCGTCGATGTAGAGCGTGCCTGCCGTTTTGTTCGTATTTTTCGTCTCCATATATCGGACTGGCATGTCCATCGTGAACGGAAGCGTCTTGCCCTTCGGCACCGCGGCTTCGACATAGCGCCAGCCCGTCCAATCGACGCCGATTCCTTGATCGGTGAAGTCGATCGCCACCGCCGCGTTGTTGCCGTCCCTCAGCTGCCCGCGCAGCCAGTGCTTCTTTCCGTCTCCGTATACCCACATGCTGATTTTTTCCGGGTAGCCCGGCACCTGGATCCGCGTCTCTTGAGATACGGCGCTCAGATAGGCCCCTGACGTGCCGGTTTTGCCTGTGAAGTCGTAATCCAGCTTGAGCGACTTCTGCCCGCTGCGGACGAAGTCGGGATCGGACGTCTCGGCGATTTCCACCGAATTGAACGCGGCGCCGGATGCCTGATACGCGGACAAGCCCTGCTCGAACGTCTCCAGCAGAGCCGGCGGAACGCCGACGCTGACGTCCATGGTCGCTTCGATGCCGCTGTAGCTGGCGACGATCTTGCCGTGCACGCCCGTTTCTTCCGCAGCGGCAAAGACCCCCTCCGCGTCGATCGTGCCGATATCGCCTTCCACTCTCCACTGCAGGCTCCGGTTGTCGGCTTGGATGACCTGCCCGTCTCTCAGCGCCCGAACAGCGAGCTTTTCCTTGGCCCCGCTGGAAAACGTCCTCGCCTTGTCGGGGAACTCCAGGCCGGTCAAGACGTCCACTACCTCGACCTGAGCCGTACCGCTCGCTTGCCCGGATGCCGCTCGGACCAACCCGCTGCCCGCGCTCGTCCCCGCCTGGAGCTTGCCGTCGCTTCCGATCGTTCCGATTCCGCCCTCGCTGCTCCAGACAGGCTCGCCTGCCATTGGAGCAGGATGGCCGTTCTCATCCACGCCTGCGGCTGTGAAGGCCAGCGACGAGCCGGCCAAAATCCGCTCGGCCGAAGGCTGTACCGCCAGACTCGCCGCGATCCCGGTTTCTGGCGCCGTGCTGACAAGCAGCAGCCCATTGCCGGTCTTGCGCTCGAACCCGTCCGATCCGCGGTTCATCATGACCGCTTTAGATGTTCCCGGCATGCGGGCAATAAACGTCGATGATCCTCCCCCGTCCAGATTCATCGCCTGCACGATGCCCATATCCTTCATCATGCCGCCCAGTTCGGTCGTCTCGACGCCCTCGCTGAAGCCAGGCGCTCTGCCGTCGACCTCGAACAGGACGACGCTGCCGTCGGCCTTGGTGCCGATAGCGGTCCGTGGATGGACGCCTGCCGGACCGACGTCGGCTTGGACGACGCCATCTTTTACGAGCGGTCCGGTTCCGCCGATGATCAGCTCCGCCTCCTGCCAAGGACCGTCCAGCAGGAAAGAAGCGACGACCTCGTCTCCTGCCTTAAGCCCGGAGGCAACGGCTCTTGCCGTTCCGGACGCGGATAAGACGACGGTTCCTTCCGTCAATGCCGTGTCGCCTTTTCCCGTTCGGACTTCGGCAACCTGGAGCTTGACCTGCTGTCCGCTTTTCACTTCCCCTTCCCGTATCGTCAGCACATATTCGTCCCCGTCGGGAGAGGTATGAGTCGATTGAGAATAGTCCGATGTATAAAAGACCAGCTGATCGACATCCCGATGACGGTTGATGCTCGTGAGCTCATAGGAGCCCCCCTTGATCTCGATCATTTTCGTCAGCTTCGGCGAGCCGTACAATGAACGGCCGTCCCTCGTGAGACCGAATGCATAGGGCGAAATGCCGCTATTGAGAATCCGGCCTTCATCGACAAAGAGCCCGTTCGGTACGCCCGTAGCAAAGCCGGATATCTCATAAAAATCGCCGTTGATGCCAGCGACGACACGATTCCCAGGCTTATCCGCATAGGCTGCCATCTCGGTCACGCCCTTCATTCCGTATACTTTTCCGTCCTTCAGTCCGGCCCGCAGCTCAAGCCCGTCCGTTCCGGGACGGAACGAGACGGCATGGATCTTCTGTCTGCCGCGCTGATCCTCTACATCCTGCCAGACATACCGAGCGCCTGGGACCAAGTCCAGCTGCCGTGAATCTACAATGCGGCCATATTGAGGCTCTAGCTCAGCGGAAAAAGCTTGAAAAGCCCACGTTTGCTGCAGCAAGGCTACGATCAGAAACGCAACCAGAATCGAATAGCCGGATCTGCTTCTTGCCCTCATTTTCAATCCCCCTTAGAAACGAATGATTTCCTGTTCCTCTTTGTGATGGCTATGTCTTCCTCCAGCCTAACCGGCGAGTATCAACTCCTCATCATTTGAATATAAATTTCATATTAATATTTCAAATTTAACTTTTATTTCATAATTTTAATTCCATTGACCTTGCCGAAGATATCCTACGAAAAGCACAAAAAACCCTTAGGAAATTTTTCCTAAGGGTTTCATTCGTGATGCTGGTGAAGGGACTCGAACCCCCACTCCGTCTCCGGAAGCGGATTTTGAGTCCGCCGCGTCTGCCATTCCGCCACACCAGCAAAGATAAACGTACAAGAGCTCTTAAAATAAAAAAATCCGCTTGTGGCGTGCCCTAAGAGATTCGAACTCCTGACCTTTTGATTCGTAGTCAAATGCTCTATCCAGCTGAGCTAAGGGCACACATCAAGCAAAAAAGAATGGAGGCGCCACCCAGACTCGAACTGGGGGTAAAGCTTTTGCAGAGCTTTGCCTTACCACTTGGCTATGGCGCCTCAATAAAAATGGAGCGGAAGACGGGAATCGAACCCGCGACCCTCGCCTTGGCAAGGCGATGCTCTACCGCTGAGCCACTTCCGCAAATGGCTGGGGATTCAGGGATCGAACCTGAGAATGACGGAGTCAAAGTCCGTTGCCTTACCGCTTGGCTAATCCCCAACAAACACATGGGGCGATCGAGGGGAATTGAACCCCCGAATGCCGGAACCACAATCCGGTGCGTTAACCACTTCGCCACGATCGCCATGCTGGCAGGGGCAGCAGGAATTGAACCCACACTAACGGTTTTGGAGACCGCTGTTCTACCTTTAAACTATGCCCCTATAAACTGGTGGAGGATGATGGATTCGAACCACCGAACTCGTCAGAGAACAGATTTACAGTCTGCTGCGTTTGGCCACTTCGCTAATCCTCCACGGAAAAGCTGGTGCCGCCGAGAGGACTTGAACCCCCAACCTACTGATTACAAGTCAGTTGCTCTACCAGTTGAGCTACAGCGGCGTATTCAATTTTCAAATGGTGGCTCGGGACGGAATCGAACCGCCGACACAAGGATTTTCAGTCCTTTGCTCTACCAACTGAGCTACCGAGCCTAACATTTTTAGAAAATGGCGGAGCTGACGGGATTCGAACCCGCGGTCTCCTGCGTGACAGGCAGGCATGTTAGGCCTCTACACCACAGCTCCGTATTGGTTGCGGGGACAGGATTTGAACCTGTGACCTTCGGGTTATGAGCCCGACGAGCTACCGGACTGCTCCACCCCGCGATAGTTCATGGTGGAAGCTGAGGGGATCGAACCCCCGACCCTCTGCTTGTAAGGCAGATGCTCTCCCAGCTGAGCTAAGCTTCCATAACAATTACAACAGCTTGTATTAATATACCTTAATTCGATATCCAATATCAAGCCATCGAAAGAAAAATGGTGACCCGTAGGGGATTCGAACCCCTGTTACCTCCGTGAAAGGGAGGTGTCTTAACCCCTTGACCAACGGGCCATATCTGGCGGAGAGCGAGAGATTCGAACTCTCGATACGCGATTAACGTATACACGATTTCCAATCGTGCTCCTTCGACCACTCGGACAGCTCTCCAGATGGCTCCCCGAACAGGACTCGAACCTGTGACAACTCGATTAACAGTCGAGTGCTCTACCAACTGAGCTATCAGGGAATATGAAGCGATGGGATGCTTCAGGACTTGCGCCCTGAAAACTGGATCGAACGAAATGCCGTGCTGACCGGCTGTTCTTGCTAAGTAGGATAAGCCCTCGACCGATTAGTACTCGTCAGCTGCACACGTTGCCGCGCTTCCACCTCGAGCCTATCGACCTGGTCGTCTTCCAGGGGTCTTACATACTGGGAAATCTCATCTTGAGGGGGGCTTCGCGCTTAGATGCTTTCAGCGCTTATCCCGTCCGTACGTAGCTACCCAGCGGTGCTCCTGGCGGAACAACTGGTACACCAGCGGTACGTCCATCCCGGTCCTCTCGTACTAAGGACAGCTCCTCTCAAATTTCCTACGCCCACGACAGATAGGGACCGAACTGTCTCACGACGTTCTGAACCCAGCTCGCGTACCGCTTTAATGGGCGAACAGCCCAACCCTTGGGACCTACTTCAGCCCCAGGATGCGATGAGCCGACATCGAGGTGCCAAACCTCCCCGTCGATGTGGACTCTTGGGGGAGATAAGCCTGTTATCCCCAGGGTAGCTTTTATCCGTTGAGCGATGGCCCTTCCATTCGGTACCACCGGATCACTAAGCCCGACTTTCGTCCCTGCTCGACTTGTTGGTCTCGCAGTCAAGCTCCCTTATGCCTTTGCACGCTTCGAATGATTTCCAACCATTCTGAGGGAACCTTTGGGCGCCTCCGTTACATTTTAGGAGGCGACCGCCCCAGTCAAACTGCCCGCCTGACACGGTCCCTTCACCGGCTTCACGGTGACAGGTTAGAACTCCGATACGATCAGGGTGGTATCCCAACGGCGCCTCCTCCGAAGCTGGCGCTCCGGATTCCTAGGCTCCCACCTATCCTGTACAGATCGTACCAAAGTCCAATATCAAGCTGCAGTAAAGCTCCATGGGGTCTTTCCGTCTTGTCGCGGGTAACCTGCATCTTCACAGGTAGTAAAATTTCACCGGATCTCTCGTTGAGACAGCGCCCAAGTCGTTACGCCATTCGTGCGGGTCAGAATTTACCTGACAAGGAATTTCGCTACCTTAGGACCGTTATAGTTACGGCCGCCG
>NZ_CP150181.1:782500-1647500 GCF_037965485.1 Paenibacillus sp. FSL W8-1187 | reverse complement strand
CGCAATCCAATGAAGGAGAAGATCGCGGGTCACCCTCCGGATCATGACCTGCTGGCCATCCATGCGGCGGTGCTGAATGGAGGCGAGTCCGCAGGCTACATCGCTGATCACAAGAAGAAGCAGGTCCAGACCGTCGAGCTGCCGCTGAAACGGATACGGATCCCGGACGGCGACAAGCCCGATGACGCCTTCTTCATACTGAAACAAGCTCGCAACCTGTTTGTTTAACATCTCCACACATATCCCCCATATAGCGTCAACGGGACGTTTCCGCTATAATATTATTCTGCGGATTCAATTCGACAAATAAAGTCTGTTTCCTGCCTTAACCGCAAGAAATCGGGACGAAGTCCCATTTCCGTGAAGGGAATGTTGAAACGATGCTTCTGAAGTCCAGCAAAATCAATGAGTTCCGCTTATGGGGCCTCGTCCTCATCCTTGTCGGCATGGGCGTCATGATATTAGGTACGGCCGGCATCGTATTCTGGGGCCAGACCGGCAAGGTAGTCGCCGCGATCTTCATGGTCATCGGCATGATCGCGCTGGTGATCAGCGTCGGCATCTACTTCTGGGCGGGCATGCTGTCCACGAGCGCGGTCATGCTGATCTGCCCGGAATGCGGGCGCCAGACCAAGATCCTGGGCCGTACGGATCGCTGCATGTACTGCAAAACGATCCTGACGCTGGATGCGGAGCGCGCTACGGAAGGCTACGAGGCTCCCGAGACGCATGCCGCGCCGGAGGACAAGCCGGCCCCGCCCGCAAGCCAAGCCTGACCGCAGCAAAAACCGCCGGACCTCTCGCAGGTCCGGCGGTTTTTTCATTCTTTTGGAATCAGGAAGGACGAGACAGACTCTCATGAATGACGCCCCAGATGCTGTCCGTCTGGAAAGAACGCGCCCAAGTAGCAACGCCGGCCAAGCCGTACTTGTGCACGAGCTCCACCCTCGCCTCGATCGACCGCTCATCCTCGATCCAGATCCGGTTTCGGACGCCTTCCTTTTCGGCATACTCGATGTAGTTCTGTCCAGCCGCCTCATCAAACACGGGTGTCAGCTTGCGGTCCCGCATGATCTCGCGGATGCGATCCATGCCGACGGCCTTGGACGACACGTCTACGCTCCCATCCTCGCCCTTGGACTCGCTCCAGATCCGGGTATACAGCGGCATGCTGAGCACGAGCTTCGCCGGATCGACGCCGTCTTCATCCAGCAGGCGCTTTATGGAAGCCTCTACCCAAGGAAGCGATGCGACCGAGCCGGCCTTTGGACTGCTCGCCCAGTGCTCGTCATACGCCATCAGCATCATATAGTCGACGCTGTCGATCAGCGCCTCGCGATCGAGGAACAGCGACCACATCTCGCTGCTCGACTTCGGGGTGACATCGATCGAGACGATCAGCCCCGCTTCGTGCAGCATCGGAGACAGCTCCCGCACGAACTGCACGAAGTTCTGCTTGTCTGAGGTGCGCACGTTCTCGAAGTCGATATTGATCCCCTGCAGCTTGTACATCTCCGCATAAGCGAGCAGCTGCCGGATCATCGTGAACCGGGTCTCGGCGCTCGAGAGCACCTTGGTCGTCAGATCCGGATCAAAGGCGTTGCTGAACAGCGCCCACACCTGCATCCCCCTCTGGCGAGCCCAGGCTCCGTAGGACGCATCGGCCTTGCTGCGGATCTGGCCGCTGCCGTCGCTGACCTCGAACCAGGTCGGACTGACGACGTTGACGCCCTCCATCGCCGGATAGCCGGACGGATCGGGATGCTTGCTGTAGACGGCTTCCCAGGTGAGATTGACCTTCTGGCCCGGCTTCCATGGAAGCGCAGGCTCCTCCTCCTGGAGCGGCGCGATCACGCGGTCTCCGGTAAAGCGAAGCTCTTTTTTGCGGACATAGCCCGAGTGGCCCTCCGGCCCTTGCACCTTGTACCAGCCTTCCTGCTCGCCCCATACGATCAGCGGCTGGCCCGGCGCGGCTCGATCCACATAGGGACGATGGATGGACGGCTCCGACCGCACGAAAATGTCCTCGTCATCCTTCGCGGAAACGGCCATCCTGAGCCGGTCCCCGGCTCTTTCCAACGTCATGACGCCGCTCGCGGAGGAAATCTCCGCCTGGATGCCGTACAACGTCTTGAGCGGAGACAGCGGCATGTAGACGCGTCCGTTCCGTTCCACCGGTGCTACGGCAAGCTGGAACGGCTTGTCGCCGAGCTTGGCTTGCAGCTCGTCCTTTTTCATGAAGAGCACCTTCGTATCGCTCGTGAGGATGATCGACTGCGTCTTCTCCTCGTACCAGACGGGCAGATCGCTGCCCAGCACCGACCTGATCGCCTCGAGCGGAAGCAGCGTCTGGCCTTGCTCGATCAGCGCGCCTTCCTTCAAATACGTCCCGCCGTAGAACAGCGGATGGGCATGGCCGTATTCCGGCTTCATATCGTCACGGCTCGGCGTGAGCTTGCTGTAGGCCGCCCACGCGCCCGCTATCATTCCAATTATCAGGCAAAAGCCAAGCAGCCGCCGGAAGCCGCTTCTGCGGCGCTTGCCTCCGTAGGCTTGTCCCCTCTTCATGCTTCACGCTCCTTTGCTGTCATCCCCTAGACGAGTCTTGCCGACGGAAAGTTGTCTCTCTACTCTATGAGTCTATCGGCAAAAAAATGCAAAAAAAAAGCCGGGAAGCGGCGCTTCTCCAGGCTCGATTACGAGTGCGGCACGGCAGCCCGACAGGACGTGCATACGCCGTAGATCTCCATGCGATGACCTTCGACGCGGAATCCGGTCTCCCGCGAAGCGGCGCGCTCGACTTCCATCAGCGGCGGATAGTCGAAGTCGACGATCTCGCCGCAGACCTTGCAGATGGCATGATAATGATCCGACAGATTCGCATCGAAACGGCTTGAGTCGTCTCCGTAAGTCAGCTCCCGCACGAGGCCCGCCTCCACGAACAGCCGGAGGTTGTTGTAGATCGTCGCGACGCTCATGCTCGGGAAATCGGGTGACAAAGCTTTATAGATCTCATCCGCGGTAGGATGAGTCATCGAGTTCATCAGAAACCCAAGTATCGCGTGACGCTGCGGGGTCATGCGGACGCCGCTGGATTTAAGCTGCTCTAGGGCTTGTTCTACGCTGGCTCCCATTCCCGATCACGCCTTCCTTATAGTCTTAATTACTTTGTAGTAGTTCTATTGTACGCGCGGATTTCCCGTTTTGTCAACGAAACCGGCGCTCACGCAGCTGGAACTATTCGGGCATGGACGGGTAGGCGTAGATGGAGATGTCGCTGTTCGCATCCACGCGAATCCGATGGAGGCCGAGTCCGATGATGCCTTCGACCCGCTTCTTCGTCACCTGGAGCGGCAGCTCCGAGCGGATCTCGCCGAACGTGACCGCGCCGTCCATGACAAAGGAGGATGACGTCGGCAGCGACAGCATGACCTCGCCGATCGAGCTGTCGATGTCCCAGCCCCCGCCGACGGACGAGCTGCGGATGCGGATCTCGCCGTTCAGCGTGTCGGCCTGAAGGCTGCCCGCCACCTCCTCGACCCGGATAAATCCGTTTTTCGTCTCGAGGATGGTCGACTCCCCCACGATGTCGCCCACTTCAAGATTGCCGTTGCTCGTGTAGGCATTGATCGAGCCGCTGATGCGCGAAGCCTGGATGCTGCCGTCGCGGGCGGATAGGGCGGCATCGCCGAAGATCCGTTCCGCTGCGATATTGCCGCTGGTCGTGTCGGCCTCGACCTTGCCTCGAAGATCGCGCAGCTCGATGGAGCCGTTCCGGTTTTTGATCGTCCATCCTCCCTCGGCGGTCAGGCCGGACATCGACACGTTGCCGTTGCCGGCATGGAGCAGCACCTTGACCGCCTGAGGTCCGGGAGTCGGCGAAGCCGACGGGCTTGGCGGCAAGGACGCTTCGGGCGTCGCCGCGGCGGACGGAGGCTCGCTCGGCCCGGCTGCCGTCATGCCGGAAACCGGCTCCAGGGACGCGCTGCCGCCGGCCGAAGGCAATGGAGCAGCAGCGGCGATGGACGGGCCAGGGGATGAAAGCCCTGCCGGCAAGGACGGCAGCGGCAGCAGAGGGAGCGGTTCCGGCTCGTCGATCCGGAACGAAGCCTCAAGATCGGCCGGCAACGTCACGATCAGATTGTAGCGGGGCAGCCGGGAGCCGTTCGCTCCGTAAGGCATGCCTTGGGCGGCGATTTCCAGCTTGTCTTCCGAGCTGACTTTCAGCTTCGACTTCTGGCGGACGTAATCTGCTTCCTGGGAATCCTCCGTATCCACCCATAGCTCGGCCTCGACGGTCACCAGACGGCTGTCCGGACTCGAGCGGACCGTCACATCGCCGTTCGGATTGTCGAGGATGACGCTCGTCACCTGCTCCTCGAGCGTCAGGACGATCGGCTCCTCCTCGTAGCGGAAGCCTTTTTCCTCCGACAGGTTTTCCAGGCTCGTCCGGCCGGCATACTGGTCGAGCCAGCGGAACGGCAGGCCCCCGTACTGGGTGACGGCATAGGCCGATCCGATGAGCAGCACAGCGGCCGCGGCCGCTCCAGCGCCGACGGACAGCCGGCGGCCGGGACGATGCTTTTCGAGCAGCTGGAACGCCAGCATCTCGATGCCGGCAAGCACGAACAGCATCGGCCACCAGTCGGAGAGCAGGCCGATGTCGTTGCGCTCGCGGACCTGATCCCACAGAAGGATCGCTCCGCAAGCCGCAAGCAGCAGGATGGAGCTGAGCCTTCCGAAGCGGAACTGCTCCGGCCGCCTTCGCAGCGACAGCCAGGCCGCCAGAGCGAGCAGCACCGCTCCGGAGGCCATGTCGCCGATCCAGTCGAGCCGCGGCTGGACCGCCTCGGTCGGGCGAATCAGAAACAACAGCAGCAAGCCGCCCGCCACCAGCACGAGGCTATGCCGCAAGGAAAACGGACCAGCGTCGCTTCTCTTGCCCGCGGGCGCAAGCTTGATTCGGGAATGGATTTCGAGCGAATCGAAGACGCTATAGAAATACAAAGCCGGCAGGGCGTAGCCGAGATAGAGCAGCAGCAGCGCGCGGCTCCCGCTCGTCGAATCCGAAAAGCGGATCAGCGCCGCCAAATCAAGCAGCACGACGAGCAGCAGCAGCAGGCCGCGGCCGTACCAGCCCAAATACAGATGGCCGCCGCCCGGAAGCAAGGCGGCATAGAGGCCGGTCAGCCAACGATTTTTTCGGTTGCGGGCTTCGGCGCTCATTCGGCACTCACGGCATGCACGCCCTCCAGGCATTTGATTTTTTCCAACAGCGGAATCAGCTTATCCTGCTTCGGAAACGTAATATGCAGCAGGAGCATGACCCGCGGCCGCTCCAGCTCCCGGTCTCCGTACTCCTGCAGCGACAGCTTGCGCATGACGATGCCCTGCTCCGCGAGCAAGGCGCTCACGGCCTGCAGCAGCGCTTCCTTTTCGTCGGCCAGCACCTTCAGATGATGCTCGCGCTTGCCGCCGCTGAATTTTTTTTCGAGCTTGTTGAGCACCACGAGCACGAGCAGCACGAGCACGGTCGTCGCGACCGCCGGCAGAAGGAAGCCCGCGCCGACCGACAAGCCGATGGCGGATACGACCCAGAGCGAAGCCGCCGTCGTCAAGCCGGTGATCGACTTGCCCGTAAACAGGATTGTCCCGGCGCCCAGGAACCCGATACCGGTAATGACCTGCGCGGCCAGGCGCGCGGGATCAAGCCGAACGTTCGTCTCGTTGACGAACTGGGCGAAGCCGTATATGGACAACAGCATCAAGAGGCAGGAGCCGAGACAGACGAGGATGTTGGTGCGGAAGCCGGCGGCGTGGTTGGACTGCTCCCGTTCGAACCCGACGAGGCCGCCGAGCAGCACCGCGATGAACAGCCTCAGCAGCAGCTCCCATTCGTTGATATACCACGGACTGTCCGAAGTGATCGAGTGTAGCGCGTTGTTCATGCCATTCCTCCCATGAATGCCGAATGTCCGTGCGCCGCGGGCATAACCGCCGACGCTTCTCATTGTATGCGCGGGCTTTAATTCTTTGCCGGGCATGGGGCATGTTGTATTTTACCCTGAATAGAGCGGATTGCCGCTTCTTTTTTAAATGAACAAAGCCGCCCTCCCGAATCGAGAGGACGGCTGCTGCCGGATATCCGGATGGATGCCGACGAATTCAGGCGTTGAGGACGTCGACGAGCAGCTTGTTGACGAGTCCGGGATTCGCCTTGCCTCGCGACTCCTTCATCACTTGGCCGACGAGGAAGCCGATCGCCTTTTCCTTGCCGGCTCGGTAATCCTCGACCGATTGCGGATTGGCGGCGACGATCTTCTCGACGATCGCCTTGATCGCGCCTTCGTCGCTGATCTGCACGAGTCCTTGCTCCTCGACGATCTGCTGCGGGCGCTTGCCGCTTTCGAGCATTTCCTTGAAGACGGTCTTGGCGATCTTGCCGCTGATCGTGCCCTTTTCCAGCAAGCCGATCATCTCGCCGAGGCCCTGGCCGGTGATGCGGACGGCCTCGATCTCCTTCCCGGTCTGGTTCAGGTAGCCGAGCAGGTCGCCCATGATCCAGTTGGAGACGGCCTTGGCGTCCTTGGTGTAGGACAAGCTCTCCTCGAAGAAGTCGGCCAGCTTTTTGGAAGCGGTGATGACGCCGGCATCGTAGGCGGGCAGGCCGTACTCCGCCGTATAGCGGGCTTGGCGAGCGTCTGGCAGCTCCGGGATGGAGGCGCGCACGCGCTCCTTCCACTCGCTGTCGATGTGCAGCCGCACGAGATCGGGGTCCGGGAAGTAGCGGTAGTCATGCGACTCTTCCTTGCCTCGCATCGAGAAGGTCTTGCCCTGGCTGTCGTCCCAGCGGCGCGTCTCCTGCACGACCGTACCGCCGGCGTCGAGGATATCGGCCTGGCGGAGCTGCTCGTACTCAAGGCCGCGCTGCACGCCGCGGAACGAGTTCATGTTTTTAAGCTCGGCGCGAATGCCGAACTTCTCCTGGCCCCAAGGGCGCAGGCTGATGTTGGCGTCGCAGCGGAGGCTGCCTTCCTCCATCTTGACGTCGGATACGTCGCAGTACTGCATGATGGCGCGGAGCTTCTCCAGGTAAGCCTTGGCTTCCTCCGGCGTGCGCAAATCCGGCTCGGACACGATCTCCACAAGCGGCGTGCCGACGCGGTTAAAGTCGACGAGCGAGGCATAGCCGCCCTCGACATGGGTCAGCTTGCCCGCGTCCTCCTCCAGATGAAGGCGGGTGATGCCGATGCGCTTCGTCTTGCCGTCGACCTCGATGTCGATCCAGCCGTTCTCGCCGATCGGCTGGTCAAACTGGGAAATCTGATACGCCTTGGGCGAATCGGGATAGAAATAGTTCTTGCGGTCGAACTTGCTGACGTCGGCGATCGTGCAGTTCAGCGCCATCGCGGCCTTCATTGCGTAGTCGACCGCCTGGCGGTTGAGCACCGGCAGCACGCCGGGATGCCCCAGGCAGATCGGACAGGTATGGGTATTCGGCGGGGCGCCGAAGGAAGTCGAGCAGCCGCAGAAGATCTTGCTGGCGGTATGAAGCTCGACATGCACTTCAAGCCCGATGACCGTCTCGTACGATTGGTAGTGAGTCATGGCTTAGCTCCTCCTGCTTGCTTGATGCTTGATGCGGCGCCCTACAGCTGCGGGCGCGCCTTGTGGTGGTCCGTATGCTGCTCATAGGCATGGGCGGCGCGCAGCACGGTCGATTCGTCGAACGGCTTGCCGATGAGCTGCAGGCCGACCGGGAGGCCGTCCGCGAAGCCGCATGGCACGCTGATGGCCGGAACGCCGGCGAGGCTGACCGGAATCGTCACGATGTCGTTGAGGTACATCGTCAACGGATCGCCGATCTGCTCGCCGATGCGGAACGCCGTCGTCGGCGCGGTCGGTCCGACGAGCAGGTCGTATTTTTCGAACGCCTGGTCGAAGTCGCGCTTGATGAGCGTGCGGACCTTTTGCGCCTTGAGGTAATAGGCGTCGTAATAGCCGGAGCTCAGCGCGTACGTGCCGAGCATGATGCGGCGCTTGACCTCCTGGCCGAAGCCTTGGCTGCGCGACTTGCGGTACAAGTCGATCAGGTTGTCCGGATCGTCCGCGCGCACGCCGTAGCGCACGCCGTCGAAGCGGGCCAGGTTGGAGGAAGCCTCGGAGGAGGCGAGCAGATAATAGGTCGCGACCGCATATTCAGTATGCGGCAGGGAAACTTCCTCCCAGGTCGCGCCGAGATCCTCAAGCACGCGCAGCGCGGCCAGCACCGCTTCCTTGACCTTCGGATCGATGCCCTCGCCCATGTACTCCTTCGGCACACCGATGCGCATGCCCTTGACATCCCCGCTGAGCGAGCCGACATAGTCGGGGATGGAGACGTCGGCCGACGTGGAGTCCATGCGGTCGTGGCCGGCGATTGCCTGCAGCACATAAGCCGCGTCCTCGACGTTTTTGGTGATCGGCCCGATCGCGTCGAGCGAGGAGGCGAACGCCACCAGGCCGAAGCGGGAGACGAGGCCGTACGTCGGCTTAAGGCCGACGACGCCGCAGTAGGAGGCCGGCTGCCGGATCGAGCCGCCGGTGTCGGAGCCGAGCGCGAAGTAGACCTGGCCCGCCACCACCGCCGCCGCGGAGCCGCCGCTCGAGCCGCCCGGCACATAGTCCGTGTTCCACGGGTTGCGCACGGGACGGAAGCTGGAGTTCTCGTTGGAGCCGCCCATCGCGAACTCGTCCATGTTGAGCTTGCCGATCGTCACCGCTCCGGCATCCTGAAGCTTGCCGGAGACGGTCGCATCGTAGATCGGATCATAATTGGAAAGAAACTGGCTCGCGCATGTCGTGCGCAGCCCCTTGGTGACGATGTTGTCCTTGATGCCCGCAGGCAGCGCATGCAGCAGTCCCTTGGCCGCGCCGGCCTGATCGAGCTCGGCCGCGCGGGCGCGCGCCGCCTCCTCGTTCAGCGTCAGGAACGCGCCGATCCGCTCGTCGGTCTCGGCGATCCGCGCATAGGCCGCCTCGGTAAGCTCGGCCGCGGACAGCTTGCCGGCGGCGAGCTCGTTATGTAGATCCTGTAGTCTTTGATCGAATAAAGCCAACCGATGTTCCTCCCTTCGCCGCTAGCGGCTATTCCAGTACGGCAGGCACCTTGAACTGCCCGTCCTCGTCGTCCGGCGCGTTGCGCAGCGCAGTCTCGTTGGAGACGGACTCGCGCACCACGTCCTCGCGCATCACGTTCGTGACCGGAAGCACATGGCTCGTCGGCTCGATGCCTTCCGTATCCAGCTCGTCCAGTTTTTCTGCGTACTTCAAAATGGCGCTGAGCTGGCTGGCGAACTGTTCCTTCTCTTCCCCGCTCAGCTCCAGCCGCGCCAGATTCGCGACATGCTCGACCGTCTTCGCGTCGATGCTCATCGTTCTTTTCCCCCTTGCCTAGCAAGATGACTGATGCCTGACACCATTCCCCGTATTATACCTTGAGTCCGACAACATTCTCAATGCGCAGCGCTAAACGAATGCGGCAACGCGCACGAAAAAACCGCCGGACCGAAGGTCCGGCGGCCGATGCCGCGTGGAAGGCGCTATCCGCTATTCCGCACGAAGCTTGCCGGTCTGAATTCGACCAGCAGCAAGCCTGCAAAAGTTCATGAACCCGCTCGCTTGCCCGGATTGGGCTCGAAGCGATCTCCGATCACTTCAGCCCAGCCAGGTCGAGCTTGCCGCCTGGCGAGACGACCTGGCCTTTGAGCCCCAGCTCGCCGAGCCGCGCGACGAACGCATCCGCATCCTGGCGGATCGGCGGGAACGTGTCGTAATGGATCGGCACGACAAGCTTGGCTCCGTACCACTCGGCGGCTTGCAGCGCATCCTCCGGTCCCATCGTATAATGGCCTCCGATCGGGATGAACGCGACATCCGGCTGGTAGCGGCGGCCGATGAGCGCCATGTCGGAGAACAGGCAGGTGTCCCCCGCATGCAGGAACGTAAGGCCGCCGGCCTCGACGACGAATCCGGCCGGCATGCCGCCGTATACGATGCGCTGCTCGTCCTCGATCACGATGCCCGAGCTGTGGAACGCCTGCACCATCGTCGCCTTGGCGAAGCCGCCGAGATCAACCGTGCCGCCCATGTTCATTCCTAGCGTTTTGGCTCCCTGCCAGGACATGTACGCGGCGAGCTCCGGAATCGCGACGATCGGCGCGCCGGTCCGCTTGGAGATGGCGGCGGCGTCCTGAATATGGTCCTGATGCGCATGGGTGAGCAGGATGTAATCCGCCTCCACCTCCTCCGCGCTTGTCCGGGCGAGCGGATTTCCGCTCAGAAAAGGATCGATCAGCAGGGACCTGCCGTCCTCCAGCGTGATGCCGATGCAAGATTGTCCATGAAAAACAACGTTCATGCTTCGCTGCACTTCCTTTCGGATTAGGCTCTATTCCTCTATCCCCCGACGGCGGGAGGGTCAATCAGATCCACGCCTTGAGATTGACCTGGCGGATGAAATCCTCCCGGGTCTGCACGTCCTTGGACGCGAGGTCCTCCTCCTCCGGCACCTCCGCGTCGCCGCGGACGATGCGGTTGAACAGCTCCTCGTTGCGGGTGGAGAGCGCATAATCGATCAGCGCCTCGCGCTCCACGCGGTCAGCCTCCAGCTTCAAAAGCACCTTGTCGAGCTCGACATCCGATCCCGGAACGAGGAAGTTCCGGTTGTGAGCCGGAACGCGCACGACATAATCGAATACATTGTCCGCATTGCGGTCGTAAGCAATGATATATCCATACTCCCCGACAGGAAGATTCTGCTCATACTGATCGGAAACGATCACGACTTTTTCGCCGAGCTTGAACATCGGTCCATCGCCCTCCCTAGCACCACTCTTTCAATTCTAGTAAAAGTTTACTAGAAGGGAGGGGGGATGGCAAATCAAGATCAAGGCAAAACGAGCTGCGCCGTGCCCTTCACATGCCAGATGATCGGCTCCATGACGGAAAACAGCCGGGGATGCTCGATGCGGACGATCAGGACGACGCCTGGCCGATCCAGCGTCACTTCGTAGTCGAAGCGGCTGTCGCGGTATACATACGGGAAGGAATGCTCCCGGCCGATGACTTCCCACGCCTCGACGACAACGGCCGCTTTCAGCCTGGACCCTGCAGCCGGCCGCCCTTCGCCGTCCAAGAACAGGTTTTCCTGCAAATAGATGGCGGCGGCAGCCTCGGCCCGAGCTTTGTCGATGTCGAATCGACCTTCAGCCAGCTCCTCCTTATCCAGCTGCTGGGCGGCGGCATGAGCCGCGCGGTTGACAGCATGCTTCGCTTCGAACAGCATCCGCACGGCACGCTCCTCGTCCGCTTGCGCCGCATGCGCGCTCAGCCAGAGCATGCTCATCAGCAGGATCAGCAGCAGCTTGTACATCGTCTTCCCTACCTTTCCGCCACGAAACCGTTACGGCACGAATTCGCTCATCTTCAGTCCGACCGCTCGCATCCGCTCGCCTGCGGAAGGCGCGGGAATGCCGATCAGGCGGTCGATCTCGAACAGCCGCTCGTACGGATAGCTCGCCTCCAGCCGCAGTCCCGTCCCTCTCGGCAACGGCTCGCTCGCGCGGTCGGCCGGCAAGCCGTTCGTGGAGCTGACCCGGAACTCGACCGCCTCGGGCCGCATGCCGACGGCGGCGAGCCGCCCCCGCGCCTGCTCGAGCATCTCCGCATCGATGTAGCCGCGGCTGCCGCTCGCTCCGATCTCGAGCAGGTAATCCACTTCCTTCTGCAGCATCGCTTCCCGCATGACGAGCACATGCTTATAGACCGGCGAGAACATCATCCAGCACAACATCGCCGCGAACAGGACGAATACGAGAATCTGCTTCAAGGATCCGTGCTCCGAATGCTCTGGGACATAGCGCTTCCGAAGCTTTCCAAGCCGGCCTTCGTCCCCTGCGGTCCTTGCGCGACAGCGACATAAAGCAGCAGCACCGCGGCCAGCAGCAGCACCGATGCAAGAATTTCCTTCACGATTCCACCTTCCTTCGCATTAAGGGAGCAGGTTGCCGATCATCGTGTTCGCGCCGTTGCCTTGGGTCTGAATCCGCGCACGGGTGCCGGTCGCGTTGTCTGAAATGATCGTATTGAAGAGCACCAGCATGACGACGATCATCATGACGGTGACGAGAATGTTTCGCATGCTCTCACCTCCTTTTCTCGTATTATTGCAGGGAGTCGAACAGCTTCTGGCTTTCTCGCACCCAAGGGTAGATGAAGACTTGAAACGTGTAGAGGATCGGCAGGCCGGCGAGGATGAACAGCACGTAAGAGCCGGATTCCTTGCGGGATTCCTTGGCGATCTCCAGCTTTTCCTTGTAGTCGCGGATCCGCTCCCGCAGCAGCCCGTAGTAGGCATCGTCCTCGTGCAGCCGCAGGGAATCGACCGTCTCGGCGAAGCTGATCGCTTCCTCGGTGCCGACTCGCGTCTTGAACATGTGGATCGCCTCGCCCGCATCGTGATACCACTCGCCAAGCAGATTCTGGAGCTCGCCGCGGATCGACCTCGTATACGGAACGCAGCGCATGAGCTTGGCATGGATATGGAGCGACGAGCCTTGCAGGTACAGCAGCTGAGTGCTGACGGTATGGATCTCGCGGATGACTTTGGCGGAGCGTGCCTGCCGGATCGACTCCAGCGCGATCTTATCGACGAGCAGCGCGAACGTCAGCAAGATCAGCGCTCCCCAGCCTGCCAGCGGCAGGACAAGCAGCGGCCTGACGCCAAGAGCCGGCAGGCCGGCGCCAAGCAGGGCGGCAAGCGCGCCCGCCGCGAAGACGATTCGGCGAGCAGCCGCATAGGCCGCGCCGTCCCATCGAATTCCGCAGCCGGCCAGAAGCCTCGATCGCTCCTCGACGACGCGGCTGGTCCGCTTCAGACCTACGAGCCTCAGCTGACGATCCGCAAGCAGCCGCCCCTCCGGCCCGCGGCGCTGCAGATGCAGCCATCGCGGTCTTTTGGTCGACAGCCGCCGCAGCAGCGCATAGATCAGAATCGTCAGCAGGACAGCCTGAGCCAGCCAGGCGATCGCGAATCCGGCGCCGTTCCAAGCCTCGATGAGCTTCATGTCGAGCCTCCTTTACATCTTCTTGCGGGATAGCCAAAGCCCCATGACGAAAGAAGCGAAAATGAGGGCCAAAGCGTTGAGCAGAATGTCTCTGCCGCCAGGGTCGAGCACGTAATAGCGGTAGGAGCTTTCGGGATTGTAGCGGAAGTTGATCCCGAGGAACAGGCCGAGGAACAGCACCGGAGTGAAGTTCGCGATCCGGATCTCCAGCAGCTTGTGCCGCTCCTGCTCGTTGGCCCGCCTGGCCCTCCGCATATCGGAAATCAGATCATGAAGATTGTCCGAAATGTCATGGCCTTCGCTGATCGCCACCCGCAGGATCTGGATAAAGTAGTCTCCCCACAAGTGGCCGAGGGAAGCGGAGAACAGGCGCAGGCTCGCCTCGTCGTCTCCTCTGACGCATAGATTCCGGTAGAGCTGCTCGAAGGAGGCTTTCAAATGGCCTTGAAGCCGGTTCTCCTCCACCATCCGGCGGAGAGCTCCGCGGATCTGCCGCTGCCCTGCGACAAGATAGCATTGATAAAACAGCTCGGCTGCCGGCAGGAACTCGAGCCGGGTCTGAAGCTGCCGCTTGAGCAGCATCATCTTCAGAAAGGAATAGGGCGCGAGCGCAAGCATCAGTCCGAGCATCAGCGCGCCTTTGAGGCTGAGGAACAGGATGGCCCCTCCGGCTCCTCCCGACGCCAGCAGCAGCAGCGACAATAGCGCGAGCCCCTCCGGACGGATGCCGGACTGCAGCGCGTCCAGCGTGTCGCTCAGCTCCCGGTAAAGCCATCCGGAGCGCTGGAGCATGCGGCGGATCCGTTCGCGCAGCGACCGGCCGCGGCGATAATCGAGCCGGCTCGAGGCCAAGCGCGAATCGTCGCCGAAACGGAGCGCGGAAGCGATCAGCGGCATGAGCGCCAGGCACAGCGCGATCGCCGCCGCCAGGACGAGCCAAGACGATTCAGACATGGGCGGACTCTCCTTCGAAGCCCGCCTCCTGCAGCGTCAGTCCGCAAGCCGCAAGCCTCCGAGCCGCTTCGATGCCGGGCCGCGGCGCCAGCCTCCATCCCTCTCCGCGCCGATAGAGAGCCCATTCTTCCAGCGACGCCTCCCCGTCCCGCCAGCGGATCTCGCCCATGCGGACGATTCGGCGCTTGCCGTCGGCGATGCCCATCTCGATGCCGATCTGCGTGACATGCCTAGCGATCCGCTTGCACAGCCGCGCCGGATCCATTCCCCGCCCGTCGAGCATGCACATGTCGGTGATCGCCTCCGGCACGTCCTCCAGCCGGCTGGCATGCACCGTCGTCATGCTGCCGGCATGTCCGCGCGTACAGGCGCGGACATAGATGTTGGCGTCCTCGTCGCGGATCTCCGCGTGCACGATCCGCTGCGGCGACTGCCGGAGCGCAAGCTTGAACGCTTGCGCCGGCCCGTGGCGCTCGTCCTCTTCGTCGGTCTCGTATTCGACGACGTTTTTATTCGGGAACTCCTTGCCGAGCATCATCTCCAGCCGGGACTCCAGCGTGACGATCCGTTCCTCGTCGGGCAGCTCGGCGATGAGCGCCTTAAGCAGATGCGTCTTGCCGGAGCCCGTCGGCCCGATCACGACCAGATTGTAGCGGACGGCCAGCACGGCATGCAGCATGCGCGACATCTGCGGGCAGAGAGTGCCGTAAGCCGGAGCGGCCAGCTCCTCCAGCCGGAACGCCTGCGCTTGGTAGAAGCGCATCGTCAGCGTCGGCAGCGAGGTGAAGCCGTACGCGGTCATCGTCACCCGGGTGCCGTCGCGCAGCATGACTTCCGCCCAGCGCTTGCGCGGGTTGATGCGGTCGTTGTTGTACAGCACCAGGTTCTGCTGGATCCGCTCCACCTCGCCGAGCGTCTGGAATTCGAAGGGAGACCGCTCCACCCGCCCTCCACGCATGAGATAGATCCGCGTGCCGACGACCTGGATCTCTTCGAGTCCCTCCCGTTCCTCGAGGATGCGCTCCAGCACGCCGAGTCCGATCACTTCCGCGAACAGCGCCTCCGCCAGCGACTTGTACGGGGAGCCCATGCCGGGAAGCTCATGAAGCCGCAGCTTCAGCAGCCGGTCGGCGACGAGCGCCATGATCTCCCGGCGCTCCTGACGATAGCCGAGGACGGCCCGGTTGAGCCGCTCTCCGTAAATCCGCCTCTCGTCGTCCGTCATGCCCCGCGGCGAGGCCAGAAAAGAGCGCATGTCCTCCGCCGCCTTGGCGAACGTATCGGGTGCGCCCGCATCCGCCGGATGCCCCGGGCCCGAAGCCTCGCTCGAAGCGGGCTGCCGGATGCCGGAACGCAGCTCCGCGGCGAGCGCCGCAGGCGAGAACCGCTCTCCGCTCATATTCTCAGTTCTCCGCGATGCGCCTTGAGCTTGCGGAACCAAGGCTGCTTGTCCTTGACCGGACGGCAGCGGATGCCGTGCCGTTCCGCCAGCTTGTCCGCAGCGAGGTCCATCGCGATCCGTCCTACGGCGTCCTGCTTCAGCCACGCCTGATACCGGCCTCGATCGAGCGACTCGTAAAAAGCTTGATTGGTCTTGAATTCGGCGATTACGGACAGTCGGGTTTCCTTTTCCATCTCTTTCATGCGATAACCTCCAGTGGTCGATGGGGATTGTATGGCGAGCAGATCGAATTGCTCCGGCAGGATGCCGAACAGAGGCGAGACTTGGCGGATCCAGCGGTTGCAGTCCTCCTGAAAATGGGACAGCGCTCCGGTCGTGCACAGGATGCGGGAGCTCGCGGCCCTCATCGCGCCGATCGTCGCGGCATTATCCCAATAGCAGCCCGCATCCGCGACGACGGCCGGAAACGTCTGCCGGGCGATATCCAACAGATGCTCCGTCTCTTCGAAGGAGTAGAACTCCGCCTGGTCGCGCATCTGATTGCCCGCCAGGACATGGACGAGCGGATGCCCGTCCGGCTGGATGCAGGCCCGTCGCAGCTGGGCGGAAGAGAGGGACGCGGAGGTCAGCTCGGGACGGATGCTGTCCAGCGTCGCTGGCGGACGATCCTGTCCGATGAAGCGGTGGATCTTGGCGCTCCGCAGGTTCAGGCAGAGGAAGCCGACCTCCTCCCCGCTCCTCTCCGCCAGTCTGCACGCAGCCGCGAAGGCGGCGGATGTCGTGCCGATATTCGGCGTCGTGCCGATGAAAGCGATCAACGGCGCGCTCATGGCGCCGCCCCCGTTCCAGCATCCGCGATATCGAGCGAGTCGGCGCTGTAGGCGATGACAAGCTTGACCTCCCCGCCTTTGCACAGCTCGTCGATCCGAAGCCACTGCTCCTCGGTCAAATTCAGGTTGACGAATTCGATCAAGCCGTTTGCGTCTCGGCGGGAGGCGTACATCTTTTGCCGGTTGCCCTCGGCAAGCGAGAGCAGATTCGGATTGTCCAGATCGTCGATCTCCTGATTGCCGCTCGTCTTGACCGACGCGACGACGACCGGGTCCGCAAACAGCCTCACGGACGCCGAGGCGGCGCCGGAGGCATACAGCACGACGCGGTCTCCGGCCCGGATGCCGCTCGACACGGAAAGCACGTACTCCCGCGGCAGCTGGAAGGTCGATTCGCTGCGCGCCGGCAGCAGCCGGTACGAGTCCAGCTTCCAGTCCCGCAGCGGCTCGCCCTGACCGAGCGGCACGACGGCCTCCTGTCCGGCGGCCAGCGACGGCTCCGACATCATGTCCTGCGCGAACGCGCCGGACGGTATCGTCTGCAGGCCGAGATCCTGCGCCTCGATGCGCTCGCCCGCCGCGATGAAGCGCTTCGGAACGAGCACCTGCACGGCATGCTGCCGCTCGATCGAGCGCAGCTGCACGAGGTAGAGCCCGTACACGAGGATCGCCGACAGCATCGCCGCGGCGATCCAGATGAATCTGTTCTTTCCTTTGCCCATAACGGCCCCTCCTGAGGAAAAATAAAAAACGCAAGCAGGAACCTCGGGGAGGTTCAACCGCTTGCGTTCTTCGCGAGCTTATGCGATGCCTGGCATCGCATTCCATATTTGACTGAATTCATAATATCAATCGGATAAAGGGCTGTAAAGCTTTTTTTGCGCCGAGGCTTCGTCAAGCCTCCGGGCGGCGGCCTCATGGCACGGAAGCGCCGCGGCCGTGCCCGGACTAGAAGTCGATCAAGCCGACGCTGATCTGCAGCGCGTCGTCGACATGACGCATCATCTCGTCGTCGAGATGGGTGATCTTGTCGGTCAGCCGCTGCTTGTCGATCGTCCGGATCTGCTCCAGCAGGATGACCGAGTCCCGGTCGAAGCCATGCTCCTTGGCGTCGATCTCGACATGAGTCGGCAGCTTGGCCTTTTGAATCTGGGCCGTGATGGCGGCGACGATGACGGTCGGGCTGAAGCGGTTGCCGATGTCGTTCTGAAGCACGAGCACGGGGCGCACGCCGCCTTGCTCGGAGCCGACGACGGGGGAAAGATCAGCGAAAAACACATCTCCGCGTTTTACGATCAATCGCTACACCCCGCTAACGAGACGGCCGAGCGCGCGGTCAGCGTCTTCCTCCGCTTGAAAAGCTTCCGAGGCCATGTTCAGGTTGATCTTAGCCATTTCCAGATAACCTCTCTGCATCAACTCGCGGATTTGACGCTTCTTGCGCTCCACCAGATAGAGCTTCATCGCCTGGCGGATGAACTCGCTGCGGTTGGAATTCTCCTTGGCGACAATGCCGTCCACTTCTTCCAGCAGATGATCCGGAATGCTGATCATGATTCGTTTGGTATTCTGTACATTGGCCACCAACTCGCACCTCCAAAACTTGTCAAAGCCCATTACCATTATGTCTCCGATGCAAATAGGCTATACTCCACCATACCTATGAGATGCCTGTATCCCGTAGAACAGGCGAGGCGGATGCCCCCTATGGGGGCAATTCGCCGCATGGCGACGATATTCCTGCTTGCCTTCCGCAAAAAATGACATCACCCGTGCGAAAGCGGATTTTCGACCTCGACGATCTCTCCGCCTCGCACATACACTCTCGGAATCCTCGAAGCGATCATGCAGGTGACCTCGTAGTTGATGGTGCCGAGCTGCGCGGCCAGCTCCTCGGCGGTAATCTCCGCCTCTCCCTGGCGTCCGATCAGCACGGCTTCCTCGCCGGCCTCGACCGGCGACCCCGTCGCCGCCTCGGCGCCATTCAGCGCGACCATGCACTGATCCATGCAGATCGTGCCGGCCACCGGAACGCGCTGGCCCCGCACGAGCGCCTGGGCCTTGCCCGACAGCAGGCGGCTGAAGCCGTCCGCGTAGCCGATCGGGATCGTGCCGATGCGCTCGCCGCGCTCCGCGAAGTAGCGGGTGCCGTAGCTGATGCCCCAGCGCTCGGTCAGCTCCTTGACATGCACGAGCTCCGATCGGAGCGACAGCACCGGCTGCAGCGCGAGCCGATTGCGGTCCACCTCGTCCGACGGATAAAGCCCGTACATGCCGATGCCGAGCCGCAGCATGCCTCCGCCGAGCTCCGGCGTATCCATGCCTGCGGCCGTATTGGCGCTGTGCAGGATCTCGATCGGCAGGCCGCGCCTGCGGACCTCGTCCGCAACGGCCGCGAACCGCCCGTATTGCAGCTCGGTATAGCTTTTGTCCGCCTCGTCCGACTTGGCGAAGTGCGTGAACAGCCCCTCCACATGCAGCTGAGGCACGCGCAGCGCCTCCTCGAGGAAGCGCATCGCGTCGCCGGAGCCGTCGGCCAGCCGGCCGAGCCGGCCCATGCCGGTATCGAGCTTCACATGGACCTTGAGCCGGGGACCGTCCAGCGGCAGCGAGCGGGCCGCCTCGAGCGCGTCGTCCCGGTACAGCGCGATCGTAATGTCCAGCGAGCGGGCGAGGTCCAGCGCATGCGCCGGCACGTAGCCAAGGACGAGGATCGGCGTCTTGATGCCGGCCGCGCGGATGCGGAGCGCCTCGTCGAGGAAGGCGACGCCAAGATAGTCGGCCCCGCAGGCTTCCGCCTCCCGCGAGACCGGAACGAGTCCGTGTCCGTAAGCGTTGGCCTTGACCGAAGCGAGCAGCTTCATTCCTTCCGGCGCCGAGCTCCGGAATGCCCGGATGTTGCTTCGAAGGGCATCGAGGGAAATTTCGGCGCGGGTCGGACGGTAATAAGTATCCACCTGATTCATCCCTTTTCGCTTGAAAAACCCAATGCCTCTAATGGTACCCTCGATGCCCGGCAGTGTCAATGAACGAAGCCCTCCGCCCGGCTGGCACCTGTTGGCAGCGGCAAGGTCGGCAAAGCGCCGCGGCCATCCGCGGCCTGCGGCGCTTCTCTTGCCTTATTTGGTCATGTCGTCGACGACCGACTGTGCGACTTTGACCAGCTCGTTTTCCGGCAGATTGTCGGAAGTGAGGCGGAAATACGTGCCCTGATACGTCCAGGCCAGCGTCATCGGCTGCCCCTCGCTCAGCTGGCCGACCGTATAGCCGAGATCGACGATGCGGCCGGTGCCCGCCGCCGACGCGTAATCGTCCGGCTGCGTCTCGATCAGCGTGTAGCTGTACGTGCCGTCATAACGAAGCAGGACGCCCGGATTGCCGCCGAATTCGATATCGCTGCTGTCCTTGAACGCGATGCCCTCCGGACCGAGGTAGGACGGCTCCATCGGGATGAAGCTCGAGCTCGACGGATCGGCGGCGACTCCGCCTTCGGCGGCATTGCCGTCCGTGCCGGCTCCATCCGTGCCGGCTCCTGCCGCTCCGTCCGTCTCCGTGCCCTTGGATGCGCCCGGCTCGCCTTCCGGCACCGCGGTCGTCGGCTGCGAGCCGGCTGCCGGGGAGCTTTGCAGGTTCGCCTTCGTATCGAACACGCTCTTCTCCAGCTTCTCGTTGAACTTGAACGAATCGAACTTCACGTCTACGAGCACGGCGCTGTTGGAGTCGCTCACCTCGACTTGCTTCGGCGCGTAGTCGTCCTTGCTCAGCCAGATTTTCTGACGGGCCAGCGAGGCGTTCTGATAATTGGCCATGACATCGAACACATAGCTGTCCTTGTCGCTGGCGAACTGGCGGGAATTGTCCTTCAGGATGCTCTCCACCAGCGTCTGGTACAA
This sequence comes from Paenibacillus sp. FSL W8-1187, assembly GCF_037965485.1. Classification (NCBI taxonomy): domain Bacteria; kingdom Bacillati; phylum Bacillota; class Bacilli; order Caryophanales; family Paenibacillaceae; genus Paenibacillus; species Paenibacillus sp. FSL W8-1187. The sequence goes on along the minus strand of NZ_CP150181.1, from coordinate 1,627,315 downwards.
GTACACCTGGCCCTGCTCCTCCGGCCAGTTGCTCTGGAAGCGGAACACTTTATTGAGGCTCGGCGTCAGGACGAACACGCCTTCGTCGTTGCGCAGGACGATCTGCGTCAGATCCTTCTTCTCGTTCGTCAGCGCGATCCGGTAGTAATTCGGCTTCTGGAACTTCACGTCGACCTTGTACTGAAGCGGCTGGGTCGCCGTATGGAGCGTCATCGTTCCCGTTCCCTGATATGTTTCCGTCTTCTCCTGCAGCTTGCCGAGCTCCTTCACCACGGAGCCCGCATCCTTTTTGCCGCATCCGGCCAGCACCAGAATGAAGCAGGCCATCAGAGCCGCGATCAAGCTTATGCGACGCATCTTCTCATCCCCTCTGCTCGTTGAGTTTTCCTAAGCTGATACATGTCTATGAGGGGACTTGGCCTTTTATGCGGACGAGATTGACGAGCCGGCGGCAGGAGAGGCTTTTCTTCCCTATAAGATGAAGCGCGATTCGAGCTCGAAAAGGGGCCTGGCAACAACGCCCCGTCCCTCGGCAGGCCGCTAGGCCGAAAGTCCCGCTCGGCGAAGCGAAGCCTTTCTGCGGCGATCCGCTGAAGGGCGTCTTCGCGCCAGGCGCCGGCAAGCCGCGCCGCTGCGCCTTCCGCATCGCTTCCGCCGATTTCAAGCGACGGAGAAAAAGAGGATTTTCCCCTATTCCATCCAAAAATACTCCCCCTCCCGAGAGGAATGTCCCCCATCCAGCGAACCAATCTTGCCTTGGCTGGAAGCTTCCTGGAGCCTACACTTTAAGTAAGCGAGATGGCGAATCTTGCAGCATGCACACAACGAATTCAAGGGGGATTTTCGCAATGTTGAAGAAGAAATCCACAACAGCTCTGGCCGCTCTGTCCATGGCAGCCGTGCTGGCCCTCACCGCTTGCGGAAGCAACGGCAACAACGGAAACAGCGGCGCGAGCAACGGCGGCGCAAGCGCAAGCCCGGCTCCGACGACAAGCACGGCGCCGACCGAAGCGCCTGCAAAAGACGTTTCCCTCCGCGTATTCTCCACGTTCGGCGGAACGGACGCGGCGCGCGAAGCGTTCCAGAAGCTTCTCGACGACTTCTCCGCGAAGTATCCGAACGTGAAGATCGACAACGACGTCATGTCCGCCAACGACGACGGCTTCCGCACGAAAGTCAACTCCGACATGAACAGCGGCAACGAGCCGGATCTTCTGTTCTACTTCGTCGGCGCCGATGCCAAAGGCTTCGTCGATGCCGGCAAGGTCGTACCGCTCAACAGCCTGCTCGACGAGGACGCCGAATGGAAAAACGGCTTCATCCCGTCCGCGCTGGAATCGGTCAAGCAACCCGACGGCAACATCTATGCCGCTCCGCTGACCGGCTTCTACGAAGGCCTGTTCGTGAACAAGGCGATCTTCGAGAAATACAACCTGGAGCTGCCGACCGACTGGGATAAGCTGACGAAGGCCGTCAAGACGCTGTCCGAAAACAAGATCATCCCGCTCGCGGCTCCGTTCGACCAGTCCCACTATGTCATCGAGCACTCCGTCCTCGCGGCATCCGGCTCCGAAGGCCAAAAAGCCGGCCTGCTGAACGGCATCAGCCCGGAATGGGAGCTCGGCATCGGCAAGCTGAAGGAGCTGGGCGACCTGGGCGCGTTCCCGAAAGACGCGGCGACGATCGACCTGACGATGGCGGCAAACTACTACTCGCAAGGTCTGGCCGCGATGGTGCTGGAAGGCTCGTGGGCGATCGGCGGCATGGCCGACGCAGTCAAATCGACGTCGACCGTGCTTCCTTTCCCGGCGATTCCGGGCGGCAAAGGCACCGGCAAGGACGTTGTCGGCGGCTTCGGCAGCGGCTTCTACCTCTCCAAAGCGACGTACGACAACGCCGACAAGAAAGACGCGGCCGTGCAGCTGCTTAAATTCCTGACGAGCAAGGATGCGATCAAAGCGGTCGCAACGGCGAACGGCGGCACTCCAGCCGCAGATGTGCAGATCGACGGCCTGCCGCAAGTCGCGCTTGACGGCTTCAAGATGGTCGCGGACTCCACGTCGGTCAACTCCCCGATCGACAGCTACCTGTCGCCGGAGACGTTCACGACGATCCGTCAAAACATCCAAGGCGTCGTCAAAGGCGAGAAGACGGCGAAACAGGCGCTTGAAGCAGCCGAGAAGATCGAAAAGGCGAACAAGCAATAATCGGCTTCCTATCGCAGCCCCTCTATAACCAACCCTCGCCGCCCTTCGCACCGCATGGGCGGCGAGCTTTTTTCCGGCCTCGGCTCCATCCACTACGAGTTAAAAAGGTGATTGTATGAAGGGTGACAAGAAGTATATCGTCGCGTTCCTCGCGCCGGCTCTGCTCCTCATTTCCACGTTCGTCTACTATCCGTTCCTGAAAAGCCTTTACCTCAGCTTCTACCGGACGTCCGGCTTCTTCGACAAGAAATTCGTCGGACTGGACAACTACAAGCGCATGTTCACCGACGACCTGCTCGGAGCGGCGACGCTCCATACGCTCGAGATCATGCTGTACACGATCGTCTTCCAGGTCGGCATCGCGCTCGTGCTGGCCGTCATGGTCGACAACATTTCCAAGGGCAAGCAGTTTTTCCGCACCGTCTTCTTCTTCCCGATCGTCATTTCCGGCGCGGCGATCTCCCTGCTGTTCGTCCTCATCTACAACTATCAGTTCGGCATGCTGAACAACGCCATCGCGGGCCTAGGGCTCGAGAAGGTGCTTTGGCTCAGCGAGACCGGCTCGCTGAAGGCGGTGGCCGTTCCGACCGTCTGGCACTATGTCGGCTTCTACTTCATCCTGTTCCTGACGGCGATGTCCAAAATACCTGCCGACTTCTACGAAGCGGCCAAGCTTGAAGGCATCTCCGGCATCAAAAAGACGACGATGCTGACGATCCCGCTCATCCTGAGCGACATCAAGGTCGTGCTCATCCTCGCGATCACAGGCACGCTCAAAGTATTCGACTTCGTCTGGATCCTCTCCCGCGGCCAGAACGGAACCGAGGTGCTCGGCACGTACATGTACAAAAAAGCGCTCGTGGACCAGAACTTCGGCTACGGCTCGACGATCGCCATCTACATCGTCGTGTTCGGCCTGATCCTCTCGATCATCACGAACCGACTGCTTAAAAGAGAAGAGATCACCTATTAACCTTTTATGGGGTGGAAGCAGATGCAGCAAGTCAATGGAGTGAATACCGTACCTGTAGAAAGACATCGATCCGGCAAGCGCATCCCTTTGGGCACGCTGTTCATGTACGTGTGCCTGACGCTGTGGGCGCTCACGACGATCTATCCGATGTTCTGGATCATCAACAACTCATTCAAGCTGTCGACCGACGTCATGAACGACTCGTTCTCCATCGCCCTCTCGCCGGTGCTGACCAACTATGAGACGGCGTTCGACCGGATCAACATCGGCAAGGCCTACGCTAACAGCCTCATCATGTCCGGCGCGACTGTCCTGCTCGTGCTCGTATGCGGCGGCCTGGCGGCCTACGTGCTGTCCCGCTTCAAGTTCCGCGGCCGCAACGCGCTGAGCTCGCTGCTCGTCGCGACGCTGCTCATTCCGGCGTTCGCCACCGTCGTTCCCGTGTACGAGCTGCTCATTGAGTGGGGCCTCGTCAACAAATACTGGGGCCTGATCCTTCCGCATACCGCAGGCAACCTGACCTTCGCGATCCTGGTCATGACCGCTTATATGGCGACCATTCCAAAAGAGCTGGAGGAAGCGGCCTTCATCGACGGCTGCAACCGGTTCAACATGTTCACCCGCATTTTCATGCCGATTGCCCGGCCCGTCTTCGCATCGGCCAGCATCTTCGTCTTCCTCTGGTCGTACAACGATCTGTTCTCGGCCCTGATCTTCGTCAACAAGGAAAACGTTCGGCCCATCGTGGCGCTGCTCAACGAAATCAGCTCCCAGTACGGAACCGACTTCGGCCTCATGGCCAGCGCTGTCTCCCTGACCGTCGTGCCTGTCCTCATCGTCTATCTGTTCATTCAGAAGTACATCGAGAAGGGCATGACCGAAGGTGCTGTAAAGGGCTGATAACCACGATAGCATCATCCTCGCCGTCCGCTCCGCTGAGCGCGGGTGCGGATGCAGCAGCAAAAAGGCTCCAGATTGCCCGATCGGGCATCTGGAGCCTTTTTTGCGCTGCGCCGGAACGCGGACGCCGTGGCCGTCCGTCTGGAGCGCCGTCTCAGGACGCGGCCGCGAGAGCAGACGGCTCAGTCCGCCTGCCCGTCCTGCGGCGGCTCCGGCTCCGGCTCCGGCTGCGGGCTGCGGCGCTGCAAGCGGCCGGACTTGCGCAGCGACTCGCGGAGCAGGAACTCGATCTGCGCATTGACGCTTCGGAATTCGTCGGCGGCCCACGCCTCGACCGCCTGGTAGATGTCGGGGTCCATCCGGAGCGGAAAGGACTTTCTTTCCTTAGGCATCGCGGATGCTCCTAATTGTACAGCGTTCCTGCATTGATGACCGGCGTCGTGCCGCGCTCGGACACGATCGCCACCATCAGATTGTTGATCATCGCCGCCCGCCGCTCCTCATCGAGCACGACCCCGCGTGCTTCCAGCTGCTTGAGCGCCGACTCTACCATGCCGACCGCTCCGTCTACGATCTTCTGCCGGGCGGAGACGATCGCCTCCGCCTGCTGGCGCTGCAGCATCGCGCCGGCGATCTCCGGCGCGTAGGCCAGATGGGACAGCCTCGTCTCCAGCACCTCGACTCCGGCTACCGTCAGCCGCTCCTGCAGCTCCGCCAGCAGCCGCGAGCTCACCTCGTCCGCATTGCCGCGCAGCGATACGGCGTTCGCGTCCTCATACGTGTCGTAAGGATACTGCGCCGCCAGATGCCGGATCGCCGTCTCGCTCTGAATTTCCACGAACGTCTCGTAGTCGTCGACCTCGAAGCTGGCCCGGGCCGTATCCGTCACGCGGAAGACGACGACCGCGGCAATCTCGACCGGGTTGCCGGAGGCGTCGTTCACCTTGAGCTTCTGGCTGTTGAAGTTGCGCACCTTCAGCGAGACCTGGGACTTGGCGCTGAACGGCATGACGAGCCAAAGGCCGCTGTCGGTCACCGTTCCTTTGTAGCGTCCGAAAAAGGTGATGACCTTCGCCTGGTTCGGCTGCACGATCGTCAATGCGCTGAACAGGATCAGCGAGGCGAGGAGAAGCAGCGAGCCGAGGACGTAGCCCGCCGCTCCCAGCGCGAATTCATCGCTGGAGATGAAGAGCAGCACCGCCCCCACAAACGCGGCTGTCCCGAGGAGGAGAGCCCCAAAACCATTCATATGCCATGCCTTGCGTTCTTGCATCGTCATTCCCCCTGAATCACTATGATGTAATAATGATATCACTTTTTCCTTTTCTATGGAAGCTGAAACGAAAAAAAGGCTGTCTCCGGGTCAATCGCCTTGACCTTCGGAGGCAGCCCCGCGTCGAAGACGCTGCAGCCCGTATTGAATGGAAGCTTTCATCCTCGTGGCCGGCTGTCATTCAACCCGGCTTGGCGTCAGGAACGGCGCGTGGCGCGTCCAGCCCCGCCTGCCGACCACTCAAGCGCTCGGAGCAGGCGCTGGCGCCGGCGCCGGAGCGGTCGGCGCGGCGGGCCGCTCCGGAAGCTTCAGCTTGCCTTCGCGATGGAGCTGCCGCAGCTTCTCTTTGAGCTGCTGCTCGTCCATCCCTTTCGTATCGATGCCTTGGGCGGCGGCGAACGCCTTCAGCCGCTCCAGCTTTTTCGCGTGAAGCTGCTGCTTGAACAGCGCCCATTTTTCCGGCTGCTTCGTTTTCTGCTCCCGGATTTCCTGAAGCAGCTGCTCGTCGGTTTTGCCTTGCGTCTTCAGGCCGAAAAAGGCGACCGCCTCGCGGATCATCATCTTCTGATGGGCTTTGCGATAGCGCTGATGGCCGGGCTGCCCTTTTGGATGGCGCAGCTCCCCGTGCGGAGACTCGATGCGGTCTGGCGCCGCCGCCGGCGCCTTGGACGGCTCCGGCTGGATCGCTGCGGCTGCGGAAGCTGCCGGCGCGGACGCCGTGATGGCTGCGGCGAGCAGAAGGGCCGCCGTCTTGCTGAGGAAATGGTTCATTCATCCGTTCCTTCTTTCGGGATGGATTCTGGTTCTTTTTTACCGTGTCCTGCCGTCAGCTCTTTTATTCCAAAAAGATGCAAAAAAAGACCTTTCTCCGTAGAGAAAGGTCGTTGGACTTCAACGTCAGCCTTCAACCGAATGACGGTTCAACAAGCTTTGGAACTGCTCGTCGTTGAGGTCGCGCTCCAGCACGTCCGCGATCTCGATGTCCTCGCAGTCCGGCTTCGTGAACGACTTGCCTTTCATGTAATACCCGTTCGACTTGGCGGCGGCGTAGTAGCCGCACAGCTTCTCAGCCGTCTTGACCGCCTGCTCCTCCGAATCGAAGCTCGCCAGGTTGTTGCCGAAGCTGAGCGGATTTTTGGAGCTTTGAATATTGACCCGATAGGGAGCGACCGCGTCCGACTCTTCGTGTTTGACCAGAATCTCGATGTCAGAGCATGTATTCCGATATTTGATGGACATCATCAACACCGCCTGTTGGTACCTCAGCATGTGAGGCAGATTCGGCCAGTGCCGTTAGCGCTGCCGTACTAGCTATTAAACCGCTTGCTTCAGCTGTTAAACAACAGACGCCCTACATTTTCTCGCGCCGGTTGTCGCTGCGCAGCAAATCGCCCATCCAGCCCTTGGCGCGCATCCAGACATAAACGGCGAGCGTAGAGCCTCCGATGACGCCCAAAGCGATCCAATAGCCGGCCTTCCACTCGAGCTCGGGCATATTCTTGAAGTTCATGCCCCAGATCGCGCCGATCGCCATCATCGGCGTGCACAGGATCGTGAAGACGGTGAGCGTCTTCATGATCTCGTTGCCGCGATAGTTGGACAGGTTCTCCTCCAGCAGCAGCAGCGATTCCAGCTCCCGGCTGTATTCGTCCTGGAGCATGATCATGCGCTCGAGCCGGGACTGCAGCGCCTTGTGGATACGGCTCTCCTCCATCTGCTCGGGAAAAGCCTCCTCCAGCGCGTAGCGGATCTCGCGGATCGGCCGGGTCAGTCCGGACCAGTGCAGCAGCCGGGCGCGGAGCTCGACGATCCGGTGGAACATGTAGCCGCCGTTGCGCTCCTGCAGGCTGTCCTCCAGCTCGCGCAGCTTCGCCTCGAACCGGTCCATGCCCTCGAAAAACGGCTCCATGATGCCGGCAAGCAGGTGGATGAAGCCGTCCAGCGGCGTGTCGGCGTCCTCCGCATGCTCGAAGAACGAGGCGGCTTTTTCGCAGCCTGCGACGATCGCCTCCTCGTCGAAGCCGATCGTATAGATCTCCTTGTCCCGAAGCAGAAAATGGAAAAACGAGCTGCTGCTTCCCTCCTCGTCCGCCCGGCCGCTGACAAGCGTGCCGAAGACGGCATTGCGCTCGCCCTGCAGCGAGATCGCCGACAAGTAGTTGACCTCCCGGCTCGAGCTGTTTCTCGCCCATCGAGCGAGCACCGGCTGCTCGCCAAGCGCTTCGGACGCCTGCTCGCAGCTGTCGAACTTCATCCAGCGCCAATGTTGCTCCTCCTGATCCGACCCGCTCACGCTGATCCCCCGCTTTCTTCGACTATTCCCTCTTACCCTGTTCGGCTTGCCTCGCAACCCCAAAACGCCTCCGGAGGCGAGCTCCGAGGCGTTTTTGTTTTTGGATGGCCGAACGAGATCAGCCGATGATGATTCTTCCTTCCGGATAACGGAAGCTTTCCTTTTTGGGCTTGGAGCGAAAAGCGAACGCCAGCGTCAGCAGGCCGAGCCGGCCCATGAACATGAGGGCGATGATGACGCCTTTGCCGGCATCCGTCAGCTCCACCGTCGCTCCGAGGCTGAAGCCGACCGTCCCGAACGCCGATACCGCCTCGAACAGCAGGACGAGGAACGGCCCGTTCTCGACCGTCGTCAGGATCATCGTCGCGACGACGATGACGATCACCCCCATGAGCGTGACCGTAATGGCCCGGTACAGCTCCCGCGCCCCGATCCGATGGCGGAAGATGACCGCGTCCTCCCGGCCGCGGATGATCGCGACGATGCCGGCGAGCAGCACGACGAACGTCGTGATCTTGATGCCCCCGCCGGTCGAGCCCGGGGCGGCGCCGATGAACATGAGGATGACCATCATGAGCTGCGTCGCTTGGCGCAGATCGGCGATCGGCACCGTGTTGAGCCCTGCGGAGCGCAGGCTGAACGACTGGAACGCCGACGCCCACAGCTTGCCGTCGAGGCCGAGCGGCCCGAACGTCCGCGGGTTCGTATACTCGAAGATGAAGAACAGTACGGCTCCGCCGACCGTCAGCACGGCCGTCGCCCACAGCACCACCTTCGTATGGAGCGATACCTTGCGCTTCTCCGGCCAGCGGATCAGGTCGGCCATGACGATGAAGCCGATGCTGCCGAAAAAGATCAGCGTCATGGAAATCAGATTGACCGCCGGATCGTCGACGAACTGGCTCCATCCGCCCAGCAGCTCGAAGCCGGCATTGTTGAAGATGGACACGGAATGGAAGATGCCGTTGTAGACCGCCTCGCCGAAGCTCATTCGATCCATCCAGACCCAGGCAAGCATGATCGCGCCGAGCCCCTCGATCGCGGCGGAGAACAGGAAGATGCGGATGACGAGCTGCACGATGCCGCTCATCTCATGCTGGTTGAGCGATTCCTTGAGCACGAGCCTGTCCTTCAGCGAGATCTTGCGGCCGAGAGCGAGCGCGAACCAGGTCGCCGCGGTCATGAAGCCGATGCCGCCGAGCTGGAACAGCACGAGCAGCACGATTTGGCCGAAGCGGGAGTAGACCGCGCCCGTATCGAGGATCGTGAGGCCCGTGACGCAGGTCGCCGAGGTCGCCGTGAACAGCGCGTCCAGCAGCTTGATCCGCTCGCCGTCGGCCGAGGCGGCCGGCAGGCTGAGCAGCGCCGTTCCGATCAGGATAAGCAGCACGAAGCCGGTTGTCAGCACCCGGGGAGGGGACGAGTAGGCTTTTTTGAGAATGCGAATGAACAGCACCGGATGAAGCTCCTCTCTAATGGTTCCGAAAGCGGCGGATGCGCTTGTCCTCCCTACTATAGCCGAAGCGCAAAAGGCAGTCCACTAATGCGTGGACTGCCTTTTGGCGGCGGACTCGCCGAGCAGGTAACGGTTGATCGTCGTCTCCAGAAGATCCGGACGGATCGGCTTGCTGATGTAGTCCGTCATGCCGGCCTCCAGGCATTTCTGCCTGTCGCCGGGCAGCACGTTGGCCGTCATCGCGATGATCGTCGGGTGGGCCGAGCCGGACTGCCCGACGATCCGCCGCGTCGCCTCGAGTCCGTCCATGACCGGCATCTTCATGTCCATGAAGATGAGGTCATAGGAGCGGGCGAGCGCCATGTCGACGGCGAGCTCGCCGTTCTCCGCCACATCCGCCTCGACGCCGAAGCGGTCGAGCAGCTTGAGGATGAGCTTCTGGTTCACCTCGTTGTCCTCGGCGACCAGCACGCGAGGCGCTTCCTGCCTGCGGATGCGCGCCAGCCGCTCGGGCGGTGTCGGCGCGAAGGGCAGCACTCCGCCGCTGAGCGAGCGGTCCGGCAGCAGCGTCTCCATCTCCGGCAGGGCGGCGGCGCCGATCTCCGCGAAGGTGTCGCTCAGCATCGCCGAAAACGAGAACGGCTGGGAGGCTTCCCAGCGGGGAAAAGGCTCGGCTCCAGGCTCGAGCCTCGCCGGCGAGGGCAGCTCCGTCAGCCCGGAGCCCGGATTCTCCTCGAGCCGCTCCAGACGGACGGTGAAGGTGAATACCGCGCCGCAGGGCTCGTTGGGAGCGCAGGCGATCGAGCCGTCCATCAGCTCCACCAGGTTTTTGCAGATGGCGAGGCCGAGGCCCGTGCCGCCGTACTTGCGGGTCATCGACGAATCGAGCTGGGAGAACGGCTGGAACAGCTCCGCCAGCTTTTCCGCCGGAATGCCCACTCCCGTATCCCGCACCTGGAACTCGACCGTCAAGTCCCGGATCGACCCTGCGAACGGCTCGGAGCCCGGCCGCGCGGCGACCTCGATCCGACCCTCCGGCGTGAACTTGACCGCGTTGCTGACCAGATTCATGAGAATCTGGCGCAGCTTGGTCACGTCCCCGTAGACGTATTCAGGCAAGCTCTCGTCGACGGTGCAGAGCAGCTCGAGGCTGTTCTCCCGCGCCTTGCCGATGAACAGGTCCAGCGATTCGTCGAGGCAGCTCTTGAGGCTGAACGGAATCCGCTCCAGCTCCAGCTTGCCGGCCTCGATCTTCGCATAGTCGAGGATGTCGTTGATGACGCCGAGCAGGGAGTCTCCGCTCTTGAGGATGATTTCGGTAAAGTCGCGCTGCTCTTCGTCGAGGTCGGTTTCCGTCAGCAGATTGGTCATGCCGAGAATGCCGTTCATCGGCGTGCGGATCTCATGGCTGACCATCGCCAGGAATTCGGTCTTGGCGCGGTCGGCGATCTCCGCCGCCTCCTTGGCGGCGAGCAGCTCGCGCTCGGTCTTCTTGCGCTCGGTGATGTCGCTGACCGTGCAGGCATAGATGAGCTCGTCGTCGACATGCGTGCTGCCGAGCTTGATCTCGGCATGGAAGCGGCTGCCGTCCTTGCGCTGCGGCATCACCTCGATCAGCCGCCCGGAGATGAGGCCCTCGGCCGTCTGCTCCGTCATGCCCTCGAGCTGCTTGAGGCACAGCTCGGGCACTAGCTCATGGATATGCCTGCCGATGACCTCTCGCTCCGAATAGCTGAACATCGGCAGGATCGACGGGTTGACGGTCAGGATGATGCCGCCTCCGTCGAAGGTGATCATCGTGTCCATCGACGTGCTGCTGATGACGCTTTTGATCGCTTCCGCCTTGGTCAGCTGATACGCCGTGCGCATCAGCTCCTTGTTCATCCGCTCCAGCTCCTGCGTCTGCTGCTGGAGCAGGATCTTCTGCTGCTGGAGCTTCTTGTTGCTGACGTACATGCCGACGAAGCCCTCGATCTTCGAGCGGAAGATCTGCGGCACGAACGGCTTGAGCATGTAGTCGATGGCGCCGACGGCGTAGCCGGTGAACAAGTGCTGCGACTCCTTGCTCGTCGCGGAGACGAAGATGATCGGAATCTCCTTCGTCTTCTCCCTCGACTTGATCATGCGCGCCGTCTCGAAGCCGTCCATGCCGGGCATCTGGACGTCCATCACGATGACCGCGAAGTCGTCCTTGAGCAGCGCGCGCAGCGCCTCCTCTCCTGACAGGCACTTCACGAGATTGTAGTCGAGGTCGGCCAACACCGCTTCGATCGCAAGCAGGTTCTCCGGATAGTCGTCGACAAGCAGAATATTGATCGGTCCGTCGTAAGAGATCATGGTTCCCCCCCCTCTCTGAACGTGCGGCTACTTGATCTTGCGATAGATGCGGTTCACGAGGTCCAGATCGTCGAACTTGTCGGCATGCCGCGTGAAGTTGATCGACTCCTTCGTGCCGAGCAGCAGCACGCCGAACATGCTGAGGCTGTCGTACAGCAGCCCGTGCACGTGATTTTGCAGCTCCTTGTTGAAGTAGATCATCACGTTGCGGCAGAGGATGACGTGGAACTCGTTGAACGAACCGTCCGTTACCAGATTATGCTGGGCGAAGACGATATTTTTCTTCAGGAAGCTTTGGAAAATGACGGACTCGTACCGGGCCATGTAATAGTCCGAGAACGATTCCTTGCCGCCGCCGTCCTGATAATTGCGCGTATATTGCTGCATCCGCTCGATCGGGAAGACGCCCTGGCGGGCGACGTCGAGCACGGTGGCGCTCATGTCCGTCGCATAGATGCGGGTTTTCTCGAGCAGCCCTTCCTCGTGGAGCAGGATCGCCATCGAATAGACTTCTTCGCCTGTCGAGCAGCCGGCATGCCAGATGCGGATGAACGGATAGGTTCTGAGCAGCGGCACGACATTTTCGCGGAACGATCGGAACGCTTCCGGATCCCGGAACATCTCCGTGACGTGGATCGTCAGATCGGACAGCAGCCTTTCCATGCAGCTGCGGTCATGGACCATCTTGTCGGTCAGGGAGGTCACCGTCGCCAGCCTCTCGGCGTGGACGCGATGCCAGACCCTGCGCCGGATCGAGGCATAGGCGTAATTGCGGAAATCGTACCCGTACAGCCGGTACATCGCCTCCAGCAGCAGCTCGATCTCGACTTGTTCCCTCTCGTCCGCCTCGCTTGGACGAAGCTTGCTGTTATTTATACAACCACACCCTCATTAATGAAAGCAGCTGGTCGACATTCACCGGCTTGGCGATGTAGTCGCTGGCCCCTGCCTCAATGCATTTGTCCCGATCGCCCTTCATCGCCTTGGCGGTGACGGCGATGATCGGCAGCTTGTCGAAGCGGCTGTCCGCCCGCAGCAGCCTCATCGCCTCGTAGCCGTCCATTTCCGGCATCATGATGTCCATCAGCACCAGATCGAGATCCGGGTTCTTCTCGATCTGCTCGATCGCCTCGCGGCCGTTCTCCGCATAGATGATGTTCATCTTGTAGCCTTCGAGCACGTTGGAGAGGGCGAACACGTTGCGGATGTCGTCGTCGACGATCAGCACGTTGCGGTCTTCGAAAATCGTCTCGACGCTGTGCAGCTTGCGCAGCACGCTTCGCTTGTCTTCCGGCAGGTCGGCCTCGACGCGGTGCAGGAACAGCGTCGTCTCGTCGAGCAGGCGCTCCGGAGACTTCACGTCCTTGACGATGATCGTCTCGGCGTATTTCTTGAGCATCATCTCTTCGCGCTTGTCGAGCTCCCGGCCCGTGTAGATGATGATCGGCAGATCGTGGAGCTCCTCGTTGCGCCGGATCTGGTCCAGCAGCTCGAAGCCGCTGATGTCCGGCAGCCCGAGGTCGAGCACCATGCAGTCGTAGCGATGCTCGGTCAGCTCGCGGAGCGCTTCCTTGCCCGAGGAGACGCCGGTGATGACGAGGTCGTCGTGGCCGATCAGCTCCTCGATCGCGAGCCGCTGCGCCTGATCGTCCTCGACGATGAGCAGCCGCTTCAGGTTGCGCTCCAGGAACAGTCCGATCTGCGTGAACAGATTGTCGAGATGCTCCTTGGTGACCGGCTTTTTGAGATAGGCGATCGCGCCTAGCGACAGCCCCTGCTGCACCTCGTCGATGACCGAGATGAGATGCACCGGGATATGCCGCGTATCGGCATCGTTCTTGAGATGATGGAGGACGGACCAGCCGTCCATGACCGGCATCTGGATATCGAGCAGGATCGCGTCCGGAACATACGTCCTCGCCAGCGACAAGCCCTTGTCTCCCTGTCCGGCCGTGATCGCCTTGAAGCCGCGCGAGCGGGCGATGTCGACGAGCACCTTGGCGAAAGCCACGTCGTCCTCGATGATGAGCACGACCTTGTCGCCTTCCTCCAGGTTTTTCAGATCGTCTTCGACCTCCTGCAGCACGCGGACCGGCTCTTCGGCCTGACGGCGCGGCGCCGCCGCGATTGCCGGCCGGCCCGGCGACAGGGCGGCGGCCGCTTCGCTCATGCCCCCGAAGCTTGCTCCCGCGTCGAACTCGGCTGGTTCCGTCAGACTTTTAACGATATGGAACTCCGGCAAGGTGAGGACAAAGGAGCTCCCTTCTCCCGGCTTGCTCGTCAGCCTCACGTCGCCGCCGAGCAGCTTGGCGAGATCGCGGCTGATCGCGAGGCCGAGGCCCGTGCCGCCGTACTTGCGGCTCGTCGTGCCGTCGACCTGCTGGAACGCCTCGAAAATGATCGCTTGCTTGTCTTCCGGAATGCCGATGCCGGTATCGCGCACCTCGAAGGAAATCCATTCGCCCTCGGCCTGCTCCGGAAGCTCCGGCCCGGATGCCTTGCGGATATGCAGGGCGACCGAGCCCTGGCTCGTGAACTTGAACGCGTTGGAGAGCAGATTGCGAAGGATCTGCTTGACCCGGTGGCTGTCGGTGAACAGCTCGGTCGGCACGTCCTCGTCGATTTTCGTCTCGAACACGAGATCCTTCTGCGCGCTCAGCGGCTGGAAGCTGCGCAGCGCGTACTGCTCCAGGTCGCGGATCGGCACATGCTCGGTGACGACGTCCATCTTGCCCGCGCCGATCTTGGACAGGTCGAGAATCTCGTCGATCAGCTTCAGCAGATCCGAGCCGGAGCCGTGAATCGTCGTCGCGAATTCAATCTGCTTCTTCGTCAGATTGCCTTCCTTATTGTCGGACAGCATCTGCGACAGGATCAGCAGGCTGTTGAGCGGAGTCCGAAGCTCATGCGACATGTTGGCCAGGAATTCCGACTTGTACTTGGAGGCGAGGCCGAGCTGCACGGCCTGCTTTTCGAGCGCGTCGCGCGTCTGCTCGATCTGCTGGCTGCGCTTCTGCGTCTCCTTCATCTGCAGCTCCAGCATATGCGTCTTCTGGAGTAGCTCCTCGTTCGTCTGCTCGAGCTCCTCCTGCTGCGACTGCAGCTTCTCCTCGGAAGACTTGAGCGCTCTCGTCTGCTCCTCGAGCCGTTCGTTGGAGCTGCGCAGCTCCTCCTGCTGGCTGATGAGCTCCTCCGACTGCGACTGCAGCTCCTCGCTCATCGTCTGCGACTCGCGCAGCAGCTCCTCGATGCGGATGCGGCCGAACAGATTGTGCAGCACCATGCCGACCGACTCGCCGATCTGCTTCAGCAGCTCCAGATGGATCGCGGTGAACGTCTGCAGCGTGCCGAGCTCGATGACGCCGATGACCTTGTTCTGATAATGGAGCGGCAGAATATGCAGCTCGCGCACGGCCGACTCGCCGATGCCGGAGGATACCTTGAGGTAATCGCTCGGCACCTCGGTCAGATGCACGGCCCGGCCGTCGGCGGCCGCCTGGCCCGTCAAGCCCTCGTTCAGACGGACGACGGAACGCATACGGCCGCCCTCCATGCCGGCATAGCTGCCGCGCAGCGTCAGCGTCTGGGCTTCTCCCATATGGTCGCGCACGTAGAACGCCGCATACGTCGCTCCGGTCAGCGGCGCGATCAGCTCCGCCAGCTTGCCCGACAGGCGGTCCAGGTCGGTGATGCCCTGCGCCTCCACGGTGACGTTGGCCAGATTCGTCTTGAGCCAGGTCTGCTCCTGCATATTCTGGTTGTAGATTCTCTCCGCCTCGGTCTTTTCATCCAGATCGTCGGCGAGCGCGATGAAGGCGTCCGTCACTTCCTTGAACTCGCCCTCCTGCTTCTCCGCCAGCCGGCGGGACTCCGCCGTCGAGCCGCCCTGGGCGAAGCCGGCGATCATCGCCGACAGGCCGCGGAAGCCGCGATTGAGCGACTTCGTGTTCCAGGCCATGATGAACGCTCCGGCCAGCACGCCCGCTACCGTCAGGGCGACCATAATGTTCGTCGTCGCCTCGTTGTCCGCGCGCGTCTGCTCCACGAGCTGGGTCAGGGCGTTGCGGTGGTAGCTCGACAGCTTCTCGATATCGGCGACGAGCGATTCCTGGAATTCCAGTCCTTGCGCTTCGCGCAGCGCGACCGCCTCGGCGCCCTTGCCGGAGCTCACGAGTGAGAGCGCCTGGTCCACATAGCCGAAGAAGTCGGCGGCAGAGCCTGTGATATCCTCCATCATGGAGATTTCGGACGCATTGGTCGAAAGCGATTTGAGCCTTTCGATGCCTTCCAGGACGTTCTGGCGCATCGCCTCGATGTTCCCGCGGTTTTTCTCGACCGTCTGGGCCGTCGGAACGGTCAGCACGTTGACCATGAATTTGGCCACATTGTTCGCGTTGCCCCGCATGTCCGTCGCCACGTAGACCTTTGTATAGCGGTCGTCGTAAATCTCGTTGAGCTGGTCGCTCATGCTGAACAGGTTCCGCACGCCCGCGATGCTGAGGATGATGATGATCGCCAGCAGCAGGGAGAAGCCGATCTGAACTTTCGTCCGGATTTTCATGTAGGTGCTCACCGATTCCCCTCTTATATGAATGTCATTCTATGACTATCGTTCTGTAACGATCTTTCTTGATCAAAAACGGTCCTTCCAATCTATTTTACAGGAGCCGCGAAGCGATCGTCACCCCGAATCCGCAACAAAATATGGGTGTTTGCCCAGGTACGCACGAAGCGGCCGCAACCTCCAGAGGCAGCGACCGAATCGATTCAACATCATATGAAATTGAAATACCCGCTTCCGAGCCTATTGAAACAGAGGAATCGACATTTATTTTATTGCTGCGGGGAGGACCAGAAAAAGTCGATCGAGACAAGCTCTCCGCTGAGAGGATCGAGGAACAGCTTGGCGGCGAAGCCGCGCTCGTCGACATAACCGACGCCGTCGTCAGCCGTGAACATCGGCTGGCCGAACGCCTCCGTCCATCCCTCGAGCGAAATCGGCAGGCTGCCGCTCTCGAGCTCGATCCGCCCCTCTCCGGCCGGCACGCTCACATACTCCACGCTGCCGCCGGTGAAGCCGACCTCCATGCCGGGATAGGTCCACGCCGTCTGTTCGGGCAGCAGCTCGTCGCGCTGCGCCGACTGCGGGATGCCGATCTCGGTCACGACCTGCTCCTTGGCGTCGGAAAGGCCCACTCCATTCACTTCGCTGAAATCCAGCGCCGGCTCCTCCGACATGGCGGCCTCGTCCTGCAAAAAGGCCGAATACGCCGGCGAAGCTGCGCGGACCGCAGCCTCATTCGAATCATCCGCCACCGCCGGTCCGACGGCGACCGCCGGAGAAGGCGCATAAGCGGGGCGCATGAGCACGCCGATCGTAACCCCCGTCATCAGCAGGCAAGCAGCGGCAACCAGAGCGACGATCCGTTTCATGCGCCTTCCTCCTCGTAAGTGGAATCTTCCGTTTCTTGCTTGATTCCTTCATTTACCACGAGATTCGGACGGCGAAACAGCTCAAGGCGCAGGAAAAAAGCCGGCGGAACGGCGAATCAGAGCCGCTCCAGCTCCGCCAGCTCCCGCAGCAGCTCCTCGCGGGAAAAATGCTCTCCGATAAAGACGATCGCATCGGGCGCGGCGGAGGCCGTCGGCACGAAATCGGCTTCGCGGAACGCATACTGGAACAGATACCGGCTCGGCGTGTCGGCGAAGGTGACGATGCCTTTGGCCCGGTAGACGGCATCGGGCAGCCGTCTCAGCAGCTGCTCGAACGCGACGCTGTCGAACGGCCGTTCCGGGTAGTAGGAGACGGCCAGCAAATGCTCATGCCGTTGTCCGTGCGCGCAGGCGTGCCCCGCAGCATGCGTCTCTCCGCAGCCGCAGCCTGACGTTCCGTCCGGCGCTTGCCGTCGCTCGCGGATCTCCTCGCCGGCGATCGCCCTGCCGCTGGCGTTCAGGCCGTCGAGCCAGCCGTCCGGGACGGCGGCGCGCACCGTCACGGCCAGCTTCGCGCGGCCGTTCAGCTCGCGGAGCAGCTGCTCCAGCTCGACCCGCTCCTCCGGGTGCAGCTTGTCGGCCTTGTTGAGCACCAGATGCGTCGCGCAGCGGATGCCGTCCGTCAGCAGCCGGTACGTCCGCCGGCTTCCTTTGCGCAGCTGCAGCAGTCCCGGCCCGTCCACGACGGCGATCGCGGCAGCCAGATGGAGCGGGCGATGCAGCGAGGCTTCCATGACGTTTTCGACCAGCTCCAGCGGATTGGCCGCTCCGGTCGCCTCGACGAGGATCACATCCGGCCTGCGGTCGGCCAGCTGCAGCAGCTCCTCGGTCAGATCCGCCTTCATCGAGCAGCAGATGCAGCCGCTCAGCAGCTCGCTTACGGGCCTGCCGCCCGCTGGCAGCTCGTCGAACGCGACGTCTCCGAGCTCGTTCAGGATGACGGCGGCCAGCTTACCCTCCTCGCGGAACCGCTCTGCCAGCCGGGCGAGCAGCGTCGTCTTGCCGCTCCCCAAAAAGCCGCCCAGCAGGACGACCGGTATCGACGGAGCGGCCGCGGACGGAATCATTTCGTTCATGCTTGCATCTTCCTCCCCAAAACCGAAATTCCCATCCTATCAGTATACCTGCGGGTCGGCAGTCCGTACACCGGAAGCCGCGAGGCCATTTTTTTCTGTCAGATAAAGGGAATCGATCTGCGGATGGGGAATATTTACATTGGGATAACCGATCTTCGATATCGGAATATTTAATCCTATTAAACAAGCGAGTGGAAGGGGGGATTTCGGGGATACGGCTGTCGCCGGCATCGGGAAACGCGGAAAAGCCCCGGAAAGCGCTAGGCGCTCCGGGGCGGGCAAGGCGACGGTCAGTGGGTTTTGGCGATGACGAGAATCTTGCCTTGGTCGAGCACTTCCTCGTAGCGCTCCGCCTCCAGGTCCGTCAAGCCGACGGACTCCAGCTTCGAGCGCAGCTCGTCGCCGCGGGAGCGGAACATATTGGCCATGGAGTCGAATACGCCCTCCTCGGACATGCCGATCTTGTTCGCATCGGAATTTTCGACCAGCCGATCCGTCTGATCCTTGTCATGCGCCAGTACATAGATCTCATCCCGACCATATCCGCGACGGTTCAGTTCCCGTACGGCCGACATCGCGTCCGTGCCGTTCTCGACAACTTGAATGCTTGGTTTCATTGAAAATCCCTCCAGTTTGGTGTAGTCGGTCTTATCGGGAAGCCGCCAGCGCGGCGGCCTGTCCTCAGCCTAGGCATCTCTACCCTTGCCTTGCGGCTCATGAAACATTCAGGACCTTCTCCGCCGCGGCCAGTCCAGCCGAAACGCCGCTTCGTCGCTCCCCGGGCCGCTTGGCCCGCTTGTTTTCATTCGGTTTCAAAGTGTTCCGTGCCGTTTAGTTATAACCTAGACATGATATTCCGAGCGAAAAAATGGAGGGTACCGCCTAATGATCCAATCGAATGCTTGCCTTGCTATGCTTCTTGCCGGAGGCGAAGGAAAACGCCTCGCCCCTCTGACGAACCGACTCGCCAAGCCTGCGGTGCACTTCGGAGGCCGCTACCGCATCATCGACTTCCCGCTGAGCAACTGCGTCAATTCCGGCATCAACCGGATCGGCGTGCTGAGCCAATATATGAAGCAGTCGATCACGCAGCATATCGCGGACGGACGGGCTTGGGACAACGCCCGCATCGACCTGCTTTCCTCTAAGGATGAAAAGAACGGCTACGTCGGGACGGCCGACGCCATTTATCAACATATCGACTTCATCGAGAAGGAGAATCCGGAGCATGTGCTGATCGTCTCCGGCGACCATATCTATCAGATGGACTATACGGAAATGCTCACGTTCCACCGCCAGCGCGGCGCGGCTGCGACGATCGCGGTGAAGGAGGTGCCGTGGAGCGAGGCATCGCGCTTCGGCATCATGAATACGAACGAGCGGCTGCAGGTGACCGAGTTCGCCGAGAAGCCGGCCGAGCCCAAGAGCAACCTCGCTTCCATGGGCGTCTATATTTTCCGCTGGGCCGACCTGAAGCAAGCTTTGGTGAAGGATGCCGAGTCGAGCCGCTCCTCCCATGACTTCGGCAAGGACATCATTCCGCAGCTGCTCTCCGAGGGCAGCAGCGTCGTCGCGTTTCCTTTCCAAGGCTATTGGAAGGATGTCGGCACGCCGGACAGCCTGTGGGAAGCCCATATGGATCTGCTGAACGGCGTCATCGACCTGAACCGTCCGGAATGGCCGATGTACACGCCGTCCCTCGACCTGAGCCCGGCCGTCTACGTCGAAGGGCGCGGCGAGGTGTCCAACTCGATCGTGCAGCGCGGCTGCCGCATCCAAGGCTCGGTCGAAGGCTCCATCCTGTTCCATAGCGTGCAGATCGGAGAAGGCAGCACGATTACGGACAGCATCATCATGCCCGGAGCCCGGATCGGCCGAGGCGTGCATGTGCACCGCGCGATCGTCGGCGAGGGCGCTTATGTCGCCGACGGCTCGACGATCGAGGGCACGGGCGAGAAGCTTACCGTGCTCGGAGCCGGAGAGTTCCGCTACAGCCGCTCCCCGCTTCGTCGCCTGCGTCCTGCCGCAGCGATGGAGGAGATCCGCACCGGCTCTTGAGGAGCCGGTTCAGGCTTGAGGGTTCAGGCGAAAGCGGGCCTGCGGAGATTGACTCCGAGATTGGGGATGGCCTGTCCGAGCCGGAAGCCGCTCCGGGCACGGACCCTCTTTCCGATTCCGCTGATGCCCAGATTCCTTTGATCTCCCTTCCCGAAAAGGATGGGATCCGGCCATCAAGGGAAACGCTCCCGCTTCTCCAAGAGGGTTCCGTTCCCGCCGCTTTCTGTTCTGCCATTTCCAAGGCAGCTCGAACGATCCAAGCTGTCCATCCGCATAAAAGCAAAAGGGACGAACTGGAGCCAGACTCCGTTTCGTCCCTTTTTGCGTTTTTAGCCTGGCTGCGGCGGCGATCCCGCTCCGCCTTGCCGATGCGGAGGCCGAAGGGCGCTCGCGGCCGAGGCTGCGGCTGCGATCATGGGGCGTCGAACACGCCCATGCTCAAATACCGCTCGCCGCTGTCCGGCGCCATGCAGAGCACCCGCTTGCCCGGACCAAGCCGGGCCGCCTCCCGCAGCGCCGCCCAGACGGCCGCTCCGCCGGACGGGCCGATCAACAGCCCCTCCTCGCGCGCCAGCCGCCGGCATGTCTCCAGCGCCTGCTCGTCCTGCACCTGCACGATCTCGTCGTAGACGGACGTGTTGAGGATGGCAGGCACGAAGCCCGGGCTCGTGCCGACGAGCTTATGCGGTCCTGGCTCGCCGCCCGACAGCACCGGCGAGCCTGCGGGCTCGACGACGACGATGCGGAGACCGGGCAGCCGGCGCCTCAGCTCCTCCCCGGTGCCGGTGATCGTGCCGCCCGTGCCGGCCGTCGCGACAAAGGCGTCCAGCCGGCCGTCCATCTGCTCCCAGATTTCCGCGGCCGTCGTCAAGCGATGCGCGTCGGGGTTGGCAGGGTTTTCGAACTGCTGCGGGATGAAGCTTCCCGGGATGCCGGCGGCCAGCTCCTCCGCCTTGCGGATCGTGCCCGGCATCCGCTCGGCTGCCGGCGTCAGCACGACCTCCGCCCCATAGGCGCGGAGGATGCCGATCCGCTCCTTGGTCGCGTTGTCCGGCATGACGAGAATCGCGCGGTAGCCGCGCGCGGCCGCGTTCATCGCCAGTCCGATGCCGGTGTTGCCGCTTGTCGGCTCGATGATCGTGCCGCCGGGCAGCAGCCGTCCGGATTTTTCGGCTTCAAGGATGAGATTGGCGGCGGCGCGGTCCTTCACGCTCCCGCTCGGATTGAAGCTCTCCAGCTTGACGCAGACTTCGGCCAGCTCCGGGCCGGCCAGGCGGTTCAGCCGCACGGCGGGCGTGTCCCCGATCAGCTCCGTGACGGAGCGGACGATTCTAGGCGGCATGGTCTGCCCCTCCTCTTCCTTTTGCGATATGACCCATCGTAAAGGAAGAGGAGGCCGGAATCAACCGGCCTCCCCGAACCGGCTCTGCGGCTGTCGCTATGCGGCATGCCCGTCCGTCCTGCTTCAGCGCTTTTTCCACTGCTCCAGCTGCTGCTCCGCCAGATCGCCCAAGTTCAGCCCTGCGGCGCGGGAGACTTTGGCTTTGGAGCCTCTCTTCTCCAGCTGGATGCGGAATTTCTCCAGCGCCTTGGCCGCCTGCTCGGCGCGGCCGGCTTCGTCATGCCGCCAAGCCTGCTCCCACGACGCTTCAAGCTGCTTCACGATCGGCCCCGACAGCTCGCCTGCTCCGGCATAGTGCTGCAGCTGCCGGCCGAGCTGCGCCAGCAGGCCCGGCTGCCGGATCGACGCCGACTTGACCGCGGACCAATCCATGTCCGAGCCGAAATAGTAGCTCGGATACGACGGCTGGTTGTAGGTCGTGTTCTGACGCGCGACTTCGGCCCGGTACTGCGGGTCGAGCATCGGCGTCACGAGCTTGCGGCTCGCAAGCTCCGTGCTGAGGTAGATCCGGATGGCGGAGCTGTCCGCCGTGCGGACGAGCAGCTCCTCGCGCCAATCGCCGAAAACATCGGCGACGAGGCCCGGATTGCCCTTCGTGCCGTTGTTCGTCTTCGTCCCTTCGGCCGTCAGCAGCGTGCCGCGGCGCCAGTCCTGGATCGTCGGCGTGACGTCGATCGCGCCGTCGACGATCTGCGTCGTGCCGTCCGCCGCCCAGCGGATGCTCATGTTCGTGCCGGGAGCCTTGCTGCCGATCTGCGTGCCTTTCGCGTTCCACAGCGCCCCCGCCGGAGCGAGCGGCACGCCGGCCCACGCCTCGTACCCCGGCTGGGACGGATCGACGTCGCCGACCATGCCGCGGCCGGTATCCTTGCCGGTGTAGCCGCCCCACAGCACGCTCCCCGTCGCCGCGTCCCGCATCGCATAGCCGTAAGGCGCGTACGTCCCGCCTTCGTGGACCGTGAAGATCTCGAGGCCAGGCCGCTGCGGATCCAGATCGCCGACATGCATCGCGTCGCCATGGCCGAGACGAGCCGTTTCGCCCGGCTGAGCGCTCTCCGCAGGCATGAGCGCCTTGGAGCTGTACAGCAGCGAGCCGTCGTCGTCGATCGTCGCCGAGCCGTAGACGATCTCCTGCCTGCCGTCGCCGTCCACGTCGGCCGCGCTCATCGAGTGGAAGCCCTGCGTCGTCAGCGAGCCGAACTCCGGATCCGTGCCGTCGCGGCCGTGAGGACCGTCGTTGAACGGATTCGTCATCGGCGTCCAGCCGCTGTCCACGTACCAGTATTCCCGCAGCCGCTTGCCGTCCCAGCCGTAGGAGACGAGCGTCGAGCGGGTGTAGTAGCCGCGGGCGAACACGGCGTACGGCTTGCTGCCGTCCAAATAAGCGACGCCGGCCAGGAAGCGGTCGACGCGGTTGCCGGGCTCGATCCGGGCCATCGCGTAATCGCCCCAGCGCAGGCCGTCGTCTTCCCGGCCCGGCTTGTACGGAATCGTCTGCAGCTCCGCCCCCGTCCGCCCGTCGAATACGCTCAAGTATTCCGGACCGTCGACGATGAAGCCCTCGAACGCCCGCAGATTGTTGCGTGCGCTGCGCGCCGGAGCGTACACGTCCATGAAGTAGTCGGCCAGCTCTCTCGCGTCCTCCAAAGAGAGCGGGTAGCTGAACTTCGGCTCGATGCCGAACGCCTCCTCCAGCGTCGCCGGCCAGCTGCCGTCCTTGACCTCCGGCTGCTGATGCCACTCGCGGAACAGCTTCACGACATGATCGTAGTAGCCTTGCTTGCTCAGGCGATAGTCGTCCTGATGGCTGTATCCGGCCGAGACATCCGCCTTCGGCATCGTCACGTAGGCTTCCTTCCGCACGCTGCCGTCCGGCGCATACGTCGTGACCTTCGTGCCCGGAGCGGTCTTGAACATGATCTCCGACTTGCCGTCGCCGTCGAAATCGTAGACGAGGAACTGCGTATAATGCGCTCCGGCCCGGATGTTGACGCCGAGATCATAGCGGTAGAGCAGCGTGCCGTCGAGGCGATAGCAGTCGATGTAGACGTTGCCCGTATAGCCGATCTGCGACACATCCTTGGAGTTCGACGGGTCCCATTTGACGAAAAACTCGTACTGCCCGTCCCCGTCGACATCGCCGACGCTCATGTCGTTCGCGCTGTACGTGTACGCCTCGCCGACCGGAGTGACGCCGTCCGCCGGCTTGCGCAGCTTGAGGTCCAGATAGGCGTTCGTCCATGGCCGGACGGACGCGCTTTCGTTCCTCTCCTTGCCGCCGCGCACGGCGACGACCTTATACGCCGAGCTGCCCGAGCCGCCGC
Source organism: Paenibacillus sp. FSL W8-1187 (assembly GCF_037965485.1). Classification (NCBI taxonomy): domain Bacteria; kingdom Bacillati; phylum Bacillota; class Bacilli; order Caryophanales; family Paenibacillaceae; genus Paenibacillus; species Paenibacillus sp. FSL W8-1187. The sequence continues at coordinate 1,603,523 of NZ_CP150181.1, read as the reverse complement.
GGTCCACGTAGTTCGTGCTGTCCTTCACCTCCGCCAGCTTGCGCCCATCCCGGTAAACCTGGAACGTCGTGCCGGCATCCTTGCCCGCGCGGGCCGCCCCTTCCTCTCCCGCGAGCAGGCGCCAGCTCAGGAACACCCCCTCCGACGTCGCCGCAGCGACAAGCCCGCGGTCCAGATACTCCATCTGGTAGCTCGCTTTTGCGGGCGAATGCGATTTACCGGCAGTCGCGCTCGCGGACGCCGCAGCCGATGGCTGCGCGGATGCCCCGGCGCCAGAAGCCGCGCCTGTCGCCAGCATCGTCGCCGCCAGGCCGATCGCGGCCGCTCGCCTTCCGGGTTTGAATCGTTTCGTCATATCCAAGCTCCCCTCGCCGTATGAATGGTTGCGCTTTCAATTGACGCGTTGCTCCAGCTTGACCGCTGACCTCCTTCCCGTGTCTAGTCCCTATTGTAAAATCGTTATCCATTCGTTTCCATGCATACGGGAGAGGTTTTTGATCATAAATCAGTGGTTGTGCTAAAAGCGATCCGGCTTGCGCGGATGCGAAACGCGCCAGCAGAGCCAGCAACATAGAGCCGAATTAAAAAAAAGACGGGACCTCGAAAGGTCCCGTCTTCTTCTCTTGCTGGATCAGGCTAGTTGGCCCGGCACTTACATCATGCCGCCCATTCCGCCCATTCCGCCCATGTCTGGCATGGCCGGCTTATCCTTCTCCGGCTTGTCGACGACGACCGCTTCGGTCGTCAGGACGACAGCCGCTACGGAAGCGGCGTTCTGCAGCGCGGAACGCGTCACCTTCGTCGGATCGACGATGCCGGCTTCGAACATGTTGACCCAGTCGCCGGTAGCGGCGTTGTAGCCGATGCCGACCGGTTCCTTTTTGAGGCGCTCGACGATGACGGAGCCCTCTACGCCTGCGTTGGTCGCAATCGTGCGGACCGGCTCTTCCAGAGCGCGCAGGATGATGTTGACGCCGGTCTTCTCTTCGCCGGTCACGTCCAGAGCCGCAACGGCGCTGTATACGTTCACGAGAGCCGTGCCGCCGCCGGATACGATGCCTTCTTCAACGGCAGCGCGCGTGGAGTTCAGAGCGTCTTCGATGCGCAGCTTGCGCTCTTTGAGCTCGGTTTCCGTCGCAGCGCCGACCTTGATGACGGCTACGCCGCCGGACAGCTTCGCCAGACGCTCTTGCAGCTTCTCGCGGTCGAAGTCGGACGTCGTTTCTTCCAGCTGGGCGCGGATCTGCTTCACGCGGACTTCGATGTCCGTCTTGTCGCCGGCGCCGTCCACGATGATCGTGTTCTCTTTGGTCACGCGGATCTGGCGAGCGGAGCCGAGCTGCTCGACCGTCGTGGACTTGAGGTCCAGGCCAAGCTCCTCGGTGATCACTTGGCCGCCCGTCAGAGCGGCGATGTCGCCGAGCATCGCTTTGCGGCGGTCGCCGAAGCCAGGAGCCTTGACGGCAACGCAAGTGAACGTGCCGCGCAGACGGTTGACGATCAGCGTCGCTTGAGCTTCGCCTTCCACGTCTTCCGCAATGATCAGCAGCTGCTTGCCGGATTGGACGACCTTCTCGAGCACCGGCAGGATCTCCTGGATGTTGGAGATCTTCTTGTCGGTGATGAGGATGTAAGGGTTGTCGAGCACCGCTTCCATCTTGTCCGTATCGGTGATCATGTACGGGGAGACGTAGCCGCGGTCGAACTGCATGCCTTCTACGACTTCAAGCTCGGTGTAGAAGCCTTTGGACTCCTCGACCGTGATGACGCCGTCGTTGCCGACCTTCTGCATCGCTTCGGCGATCAGCTGGCCGACTTCCTCGTCGCCGGAAGAGATCGCAGCGACTTGAGCGATCGACTGCTGGCCCTCGATCGGCTTGGAGATGTTTTTCAGCTCCTCGACCGCAGCGCGGACCGCTTTTTCGATGCCTTTGCGCAGGACGATCGGGTTCGCGCCCGCCGTCACGTTTTTCAGGCCTTCGCGGATGATCGCCTGGGCGAGCACCGTCGCGGTCGTCGTGCCGTCGCCGGCGACGTCGTTCGTCTTGGTCGCGACTTCTTTGACGAGCTGAGCGCCCGCGTTTTCGAACGGATCTTCGAGCTCGATCTCTTTTGCGATGGATACGCCGTCATTGGTGATGAGCGGGCTGCCGAATTTCTTCTCGAGCACGACGTTGCGGCCTTTCGGTCCGAGCGTCACCTTTACTGCATTCGCCAGAGCATCCACCCCGCGCAGCATGCCGCGGCGAGCGTCTTCGCTGAACTTGATTTCTTTCGCCATCGTTCGTTACCTCCCGAGTGATGATTGGATTGTGGTCCTAAGTATGAAAGCCGAGCCTCTATAGCGCCGGCAAGCCGATGCAGCTTAGCCGAAGATCGCGTGGATGTCGCTTTCTTTCATAATCAAATACTCTTTGCCTTCGTACTTGATCTCCGTGCCTGCATACTTGGAGAAAAGAACGCGGTCGCCGACCTTCACTTCCAGCTCGACGCGAACGCCGTCCTTCAGAGCTCCGCTGCCTACAGCTACGACTTTGCCTTCTTGCGGCTTCTCTTTTGCCGTGTCAGGCAGCACGATGCCGCTCGCAGTCGTCTCTTCCTTGGCGATCGGTTCAACCAATACGCGTTCACCCAAAGGTCTGATCATGAAAAAATAGCCTCCTTGATCGAAATTTGTCATTTTATTAGCACTCGTTGGAGTCTAGTGCTAATAACAGTTTTTATCATACTCAAACTGCCGAACAATTTCAAGGGGGCACCCCCATCTTTGTCTTCAAAAAAGAGGTCTTGAGTTCAAAAAAAAAAGAAGCCGCGCTGGCGCGGCTTCTTGCAGGGGTCAGAAACGGTCTTCCGGTCGATCCTCCAGCTGCTCGAGCTTGTGGGAGACGAGGTGAAGGGCTGCTCCGGACGTATAGATGAACACGCTGCCGATGAGGAATCCGATGCCGACCATCAGCGTCATGTTCGTATCGCTAAAGTGGGTGATGTTCCAAAGGGAGGTCACGACTCCGATCAGCAAGCAGGTCCACGCCATCATATTCATGAATTGGAAGAGACGATCGACCGCATTCTTCGTTTGCTGTACCGGTTTCACGGACATCATTTTAGCCATGCTTGTCACATCCCGTTCAAGATTGTAAGTGTTTTCTTGCATCCACTATACCATAGTCGAGCATCGATGTTCAAACTTTTTTCACATTTCCATCATATCTATGTCACGAATTCCGGATTATGCGCCTTCTTTTCCCTTACCCTGGTCTTGACTCCACCAATCTCAAGCCTTATTCTGCCCGCTTTATGTCTTTTTCATGAAAAAAGCCCCGTCCTCCGGAAAACCGGAAAACGGGGCTGCAAAGCTCAGGGCTGCGCCAGGCTCGATCGGAGCTATTCGCTCAGCGCCGCCGAATCGTAGCGGCTGTCGAACTCGGCATCCTTGCGCAGCTGCTTGCGATGGATGCGGTCGCACATGTAGATGCTCACCTCGTACAGCAGGATGAGCGGGATCGCGACGAGCAAGTCGGACACGACATCCGGCGGCGTCACGACGACGCCGATGACGACCATCCCGAAGTAGGCGACGCGGCGCATCTTGCGCAGGCCGGCCGGCGTCAGGATGCGGATCGCCGTCAGGAACATGAACAGCACCGGCATCTCGAACAGCAGCGAGATCGGCACGACGATGTTCACGAGAAACGTCAGGTACTGCACGATGCCGTACGTCTCCTCAAGGCCGAGGCTGCGGGAGATCTCCGACGTGAAATGGAACGCCATCGGAAAGACGACGAAATAGGAGAAGCTGATCCCGATCAGCAGCATGAGCAGCGCGAACGGCACGTAGCGCAGCGCGGCGGTCTGCTCATGCTTGCGCAGCGCCGGCTTGACGAACGCCCACAGCTGGTAGAACGCGAGCGGGACGACGGGGACGAGCGCGATGATGAAGGCGAACTTCATGTAGATGCCGATGCCGTCCCACAGCGAGAACGTATGGAATCCTCCGATCTCGCGGGCCTGCTCGGTCGTCGTGAGATACCCGTACATCGGCTTGGCGAGAAAAAGGCCGAGCACGAGTCCCGCGATCAGCACGAGCACCACGACGAACAGGCGCTTGCGCAGCTCGCCGAGATGCTCCATCAGGGACATGAGCCCCTCCTCGCTCATCCGCTTGCGCAGCGGCGAGGATCCGTCCGGGGGACGGCTGGCCATACGAGGTCCTCCTTATGCAGCCATGCCGGCAAGCCCGCGCCGCGAGCGTCCCGACCTGGCAGGGATTCAATGAAAAAGCGGAAGCCTCGGGCTTCCGCGCGGTCATGCGCCGATGCGAGCCGGCTACTCCGGCAGCCGGCGGGCTTCGGCACGGCTCGCTTCGGGCTGCGCGCCCTCGCTGCCGGATACTTCGATCCGGGAGGACGAAGCCGGGCGCTTCGCCTGGTCGTCGTCCTCGGCCATCAGCTCGCGCGTGCCGGCCTTGAATTCCTTGAGCGTGCGGCCGAAGGCGCGGCCGAGCTCCGGCAGCTTGTTCGGTCCGAACAGCAGCAGCGCGATGACCGCCAGCAGCAGAAATCCAGTAGCTCCAATACCACCCATTGTCGGTTCCTCCTTGAGAACGGGCCCGGGCAGGCCGTTCCGCTGTTGAATGCGCGGAGGGCGTCAGCAGCCGTACAGGCCGCCGTATCCCATCGCGGTGATGTCTTCCCTGCGAATCTCCTCTCCCGCCAGCAGGCGCGGAAGGAGCACGTCGAACGAAGTATGGGGATCATGCATGACGCAGCCGGGCAAGCCTAGCACCGGCGTCCCGCCGAGATAGCCCATGAGCAGCATCGAGCCGGGCAGCATCGGCGTCCCGTAGCGGACGATGTCGGTGCCGGCGGCGCGGATCGCGCCTGGAGTCCGGTCGTCGGGATCGACGGACATGCCGCCTGTAAGCAGTATCATATCATATTCCTTGTCTTTGTACTCAACGATCTTGTCGACGATCCGCTGCCGGTCGTCCGGGACGAGCGCCTGCTCGGCCACGGACGAGCCGAGCCGCTCCAGCTTGGCGCGCACGGCGGGACCGAACCGGTCCTCGATGCGGCCGCTGTACACCTCGCCTCCGGTCGTGATGAGGCCGACGCGCATCGGCCGCAGCGGCTTGACCTCGATCGGCGCGCGGCCGTGCCGCTCGCGGAACCGCGCCGCCAGCTCCTCGACGCGGGATACGAGAGCTTCCTCCACGACGAGCGGAATGACGCGGGTCGCGGCCACCTGGCCGCCCGCCTCCACGAGGCGGTCGCCGACGACGGTCGCCAGGGCGATGTCGCCGAGGGCGTTGATCTCGTTCACATACTCCGGATCGATCTTGACCAGCCCCTGGATCGAAGACTTGAGCGCCACCTTGCCCTCATGAGGACGGCCCGGCTCGATCCGTTCCCCGCGATGGGCTTCCGCCATGCGAAGCGCGGCCTCGTCCTCATGGAGCTCGCCCTCGGCCAGCTCCATGACATAGAGATGAGCCTTGCCGATGTCGAGCAGCGCCGGGATGTCGGCCTCGGTCACGACATGGCCTTTGACGAACGCCCGCCCCTTGAACGAGCCGGGCACGATGCGCGTCAGGTCATGCGCGAGCCGCAGGCCGAGCGCCTGCTCGACAGGAACCTCGCGCAGCCTCGTGCGGATGCTCATGCGCCGTGCTCCCCTTCCCGCCCGGAGACGATGGCGAGCGCATGAGGCAGCTGGTCGATGACCGCCATCAGGCACTCATGCACGCCCTTGGGGTTGCCGGGAAGATTGATGATAAGGGTGCGGCCGCGGATGCCGCTCACGCCGCGCGAGAGCATGGCGCGCCGGGTGCGCGACATCGTGCTGCTGCGCATCGTCTCGGAGATGCCCGGCACCTCGCGCTCGATCACCTTGAGCGTCGCCTCCGGCGTGATGTCGCGCGGACCGAGGCCGGTGCCGCCCGTCGTCAGCACGAGGTCGGCCTCGTAATAGCCGGTCATCTCGATCAGCGCGGCCATGATCTCGTCCTGCTCGTCCGGCACGATGCGGTAATCGACGATGTTCCCGCCCAGCTCCTCCTCGACGAGCTCGCGGATGACCTGCGCGCTCGTATCCTCCCGCTCGCCCCGCGAGCCCTTGTCGCTCGCCGTAAGAATCGCTACCTTCCATCGCATCTTCCGTTCCTCCCGTCGCTATGCCCGATCTGTCCGGCTGTAATCGCCGTTTTTGCCGCCCGTCTTGGAGACGAGCTCGGTCGGTCCGATGACCATGTCTTTTTGCATCGCCTTGCACATGTCGTAAACGGTGAGCGCCGCGGCCGATACGGCCGTCAGCGCCTCCATCTCGACGCCGGTCGGCCCCTTGGTGCGGACGGCCGCCTCGATCGTGAGCACGTCCCGTCCGTTGTCGCCGAACGAGATGTCGACGCCGCTCAGCGGCAGCGGATGGCACATCGGAATCCACGCCGACGTATTCTTGGCGGCCATGATGCCGGCCACCTGGGCGACCGCGAGCACGTCTCCCTTGGCGATGCCGCCCGCCTTGATGCGCGCTAGCGTCTCCTCGGCCATCGCGATCGACGTGCGGGCGACGGCTGTGCGGGCCGTCGTCTCCTTGTCCGAGACGTCGACCATCCGCGCGCGCCCCTGCCCGTTGAAATGGCTGAGCGGCTCCTGCGGCGATGCGGTTGAACGGTCTGTCATGATCGGCCTCCCTCCGGCGGATGCGTGTTCGTCCAGACGAGCCCCTGCTCCGTGACCAGCCCGTCGAGCGCGGCGTCATGCGGCTCCATCGGCACCTGCGGCACGAGCTGCGCGGCGAAGCCGAGCCCGATCCAGCGCCCGCCCGCCGCATCGCGCGCCTCGGCGCGGAAGCGGTCGTAGTAGCCGCCGCCATAGCCGATCCGGCCGCCGCAGCGGTCGAAGCCTGCGCCCGGCACGAACACCGCCTCCGGCGCCTCGTCCGGCGCCGCGGCAGCTCGGCCGGGATCGGGCTCGAGGATGCCGTAAGCGCCTGGAGCGAGCTCGTCGCGCGAGCGCACCGCATGCAGCGCCAGGCGCTTCGCGCCGACGTCGGCGCGAGGCAGCAGCAGCCGCAGGCCGCGAGACCAGCAGAACTTCAGCAGCTCCGACGTGTCCAGCTCCGAGCGGAACGAGACGAACGCCATGACGCTGCGGATGCCGGAAGACTCGATCCACTCGGCCGCATGGCGGCAGGCGAGGCACGAAGCCTCCGCCCTCTCCGCCGCGGACAAGCCGTCGCGCAGGGCGAGCAGCCGCCGGCGCAGCTCCCTCTTGGTCTCGGCGGACTTCGCCGATCCGGATTCCATCATCGGACCCACCATTCCTGCCATAATTGTCTATAGTGTACCACCGAGCGGTTTGTTTCGCCAATAAGGGTCGATTATAGCGGCGGATTGCGGTATTCTACATTTATATATAGAAGCATTCTGCGGAAAGGAACATGCCCGGCCATGCTGCTGCAAGTCAACGACCTAACGAAAAGCTACGGCATCACCACCATATTGTCCGGCATCACGTTCCAGATCCAGGAGCGCGAGCGCGTCGGGCTTGTCGGCGTCAACGGCGCCGGCAAGTCGACGCTGCTGCAGATCCTCGCGGGCCAGATGTCCAGCGACAGCGGCGTCATCCACCGCGCCAAGGAGACGCGCGTCGGCTATCTCGCCCAGAACAGCGGGCTGCAGTCCGAGCGCAGCATCATCGAGGAGATGAGGGCGGTGTTCGGCCCGCTGCTCGAAGCCGAGCAGGAGCTGCGCCAGCTCGAGCGCGACATCGCCGATCCGGCGCTGCACGAGGACGACAAGCGCTACCAGGACACGCTCGAGCGCTACGCGCGCCGCTCCGACTGGTTCCGCGACCAAGGCGGCTTCGAGATCGAGACCCGCATCAAGAGCGTGCTGCACGGCATGGGCTTCGGCCAGACCGATCCCGCCACGCCGATCCGCTCCCTGAGCGGCGGGCAGAAGACGCGGCTCGCGCTCGCCCGCATCCTGCTGCAGGCGCCGGATCTGCTCATGCTCGACGAGCCGACCAACCATCTGGACATCGCGACGCTGACCTGGCTCGAGGATTATTTGCGCGGCTACTCCGGCGCGATCCTCGTCGTCTCCCATGACCGCTACTTCCTCGACGCGACCGTAGGCACGATCATCGAGATCGAGCGCCATCAGGCCAAGCGCTATACCGGCAACTACAGCCGCTTCGTCGAGCTCAAGGAAGCCGAGTTCGAATCGGCGATGAAGCAGTTCGAGAAGCAGCAGGACGAGATCGCCCGCATGGAGGAGTTCGTGCGCCGCAACCTCGTGCGCGCCTCTACGACCAAGCGCGCGCAGAGCCGGCGCAAGGCGCTCGACCGGATGGAGCGGCTCGACCGTCCCCAAGGCGATCTGAAGCGCGCGCATTTCCGCTTCGAGACGGAGCGGACGACCGGGCGCGACGTGCTCGACGCGCGCGAGCTGTCGGTCGGCTACGAGGACCGCGCCGAGCCGGTGTTCCGGGACGTGTCGCTGCGCATGGAGCGGGGCGAGACGGCCGCGCTCGTCGGGCCGAACGGCATCGGCAAGTCGACGCTGCTCAAGGCGCTCATCGGCAAGCAGCGGCCGCTGTCCGGCACGATCCGCTGGGGCACGCATGTCAAGATCGGCTACTACGATCAGGAGCAGACCGAGCTGAGCGGGACGAACACCGTGCTGGAGGAAGTATGGAGCGCCTACCCGCATGTCGAGGAAGCGCGCATCCGCACCGTGCTCGGCAACTTCCTGTTCAGCGGCGACGACGTCAAGAAGCGCGTCGGCTCGCTGAGCGGCGGCGAAAAGGCGCGGGTCGCGCTCGCCAAGCTGATGCTGCTGCAGGCCAACGTGCTCATCCTCGACGAGCCGACCAACCATCTGGACCTGTACAGCAAGGAAGTGCTGGAGACGGCGCTGCTCGATTACGAGGGCACGCTGCTGTTCATTTCCCATGACCGCTACTTCCTCAACAAGATCGCCGAGCGCATGATCGAGCTGACGCCGACCGGCACGATCGACTACCTGGGCAACTACGACGACATGATCGAGAAGAAAAAAGAGCTGGAGGAGCTGCGGCTGGAAGCCGGAGCAAAGCAAAGCGCGGCCTCGGCGGCCGCGGCCGCAGCCGACAAGCCGGTCGGCGCCGGCTCGTACGAGGCGGACAAGCAGGCGAAGCGCGACGAGCGCGCGCGCCAGCGGCGGCTGGAGCAGCTCGAGGCGGACATCGCCCGCCTGGAGGGGGAGAGCGGCGAGCTCGAGGAGCGGCTGGCCGACCCGGACGTATACCAGGACTATGTGCAGGTCCAGTCGATCCAGGAGGAGCTCGCATCGGTCAAGGCCAAGCTGGAAGCGGCCTACGCCGAATGGGAAGAGCTGCTGGCCTGACGGCATGGGCTGACGGCCGCCGAATGGGAGGAGCTGCCGGGCTGGCGAGCTGGCGATGACAGACGGACGAGAGGCGTTGCCGACGGACGGGACTGCGTGCCGAGTCAAGGAACGGCGCACCAATAGCCGCAAGCGTCCATTTCAGGATGCTTGCGGCTTTCCTCGTTCTGCTGCTGACATTTGCTGAGGCGCAGCCTGTTCAAGATTGCGGCGCTTTGTCTTTATTGAACCCATGCTCTTGACCAGATCCTGGTCTTCGTGGTATGATGTTAGTTATTGATTACCCGCCTATTCCCCTTCTTTCAGGAATCGCATGTTTTTCCCCGATTCCGCCGTTACTTGAATCCCTTGATTAGCCTGCCAGCTGTTGCTAGAAGTTCTGATTCACACTGGCGCGGTCTTCGGAGCCGCAAGGACGGAAGAGAGGTAGGGCTTCCGTTGTATTGGATGGCCTTTCGCCGGAACGTTGCCCGGCGCCTGAAGGCATCGCAACACCGAGCAGGTCGAGTTTCATCTGTAGGTTATGGAAAAGAAGCAGGAATAATCCCGCTCGAGCCCGGCCGGGCAGCGCTTATGGCGCTCCGCCAGCCGCATGTGCTACGTTGCTCGAGCGTGGGTCGTCATAAGGCCGATTCGGCGCCTCAAGCCGCTTGGCCGCTTGTCACTCCGCCCTGCGGGCGAGGCAAGCGCAACATCAGAAGGCTCTCCGCCGCAGCTGCATGCAGCCGGCAGAGGGCCTTCGTCCATTTTCCGCGCGATGACTTCGATGCGGGTCAGCTGCGTCAGCGCCCTTGCGTCGTGGTCTGGGCGTTGTTTTGGAGGATTCCTCCCGACTATCAACAGGCTTGTCCACAGCTCGTGAATAATCGTCGGACAATTCACTCGATGGACGGGGATAAAACGGTACGTATGATGGAGATTTAAGGCGATCGCCTTCCCTCATGGATGGACTCTGGATTTTATCCACAGAATCCACAATACCCACACCCAATTCACAGATTCAGCGCGAAGCGCTCTGACGGCCGATAATAGGACCTCCGTTTGGATGAATCTTCCGAAACGGTATGGTAAAATAGGGGCTCCGCCGATAGGACGGCGCAACTATTCCGCCCTTCTGCTCGTCCCATTTTCAGCAGCGATGAATCCCTGACGGAAGCCGCAACACCGCAAGAGAGGTGAAAGTTATGATGAATACCGATTCCCGCATCGTCTCCTCTGTCCCTGCCGACCCTCCGGTGCCGCGCCGCGCCTCGAAGCGCTCGCCGTGGCCGTTTCTGATCGCCTGGATCGTCATCATCGCCGCCGGCGTCGCCGGCGCCTGGTTCTATACGCAGCGCCTGCAGCAAGAGCTCGCCGTCCAGATCCAGCAGCAGACCGATCGTCAGATCGCCGAGATGCAGTCGGGCTACGACGCCCGCCTCCAGCAGCTTGAGAGCGGCTATGCGAGCCAGCTCGCCGAGCTGCAAGGCAAGGTGGACAGCCTGAACGAGCTGCTCGCGTTCAACCGCGACAACGCCAGCAGCAAGACCGACAACAACAACAAGCTGTACACGCAGCTCAGCCAGGTGCAGAAGCAGCTGGACGAGCTCAAGAAGAATCTGGACGTGCTGAAATGACAAGCGTGCAGCGGCTCAATCGCTGGATGCTGCTGACGACCGCGCCTTTTCTCGGCGCGCTGCTGCTGCTGCTCGCGGTCCAGGTCGAGGTGAAGCTGCCTGACGCTGCCGGTCCGGCGGTTGTCCCGCAGCAGCCGGCAGCGGATCCGGCGCCGGCCGCCCGCATCGGCGGCTCGCTCGACGAAGCGGCCGTCGTCGCCGCCCAAACCGCGGACGCCATCAAGCGCGGCTCGGAGCTCTACACGCAGACCGCGCGCCGCATGAGCGCGATCGCCAGTACGGCCGCCGTGCAGAGCAGCCGTCCGCTCCTGATCTACGACCGCCGCATCACGCTGCCGCTCGGCAGCCCGTCGCGGACGATCCAGTCGGATCGGCTGACGGCGCAGCTGTTCCCGATCAAGGCTCAGAATTTCACCGCCTATGCCTTGAAGATCCGGCTCAAGGACAAGGATGCGATGAAGCTCGTCATCGGCGGGGACAAGCCCGGCAAGGCCGAGACGACGCTCGCGGCCGCGAAGCGCTACGGCGCCGCCGTCGGCATCAATGCCGGAGGCTTCGCCGACGACGGCAACGGGCGGCGCTATCCGCTCAGCACGACCGTGCTGGGCGGGAAGTACGTGAACGGCTTCGAGCCGTCGTACAAGGATCTGTTTTTCGTCGGCTTGAACGAACAAGGCAAGCTGATCGGCGGGAAGTACGCGACGCGCGAGCAGCTCGACCGGGAACAGCCGCGCTTCGGCGTCTCGTTCGTGCCGATCCTGATGAAGGACGGCATCGCCCAGCCGATTCCGGCCAAGTGGCAGCTCAGTCCGGGCCGCGCTCCGCGCACCGTCGTCGCGAGCTACAAGGATGACCAGCTGCTGTTCCTCGTCGCCGACGGCTACAACGAGTCGGGAAGCTCCGGCGCCACGCTGCGCGAGATGCAGATCCTGCTGTCCCGGTTCAAGGCCGTGGACGGATACAACCTCGACGGCGGCGGCTCGTCGACGCTCGTCTTCGACGGCCGCGTCGTCAACCGGCCGTCGGACAAGACGCTGCGTCCGGTCGCGACGAACTTCCTGTTCTTCTCGTAGCGGAGCGGAGCGAGCATTCGAAACCGGCACCCGCTTGGCGCAGCTCAGCGGAACGAGCATTCGAATCCGACATCCGCTTCGCGGAGCGGGAACTCGTTCCGATCTCCCTGGAGCCCAGATTCCTTTGAATGTATTCTTCCGAAACGGAAGGAATCCGGCCTCCAAGGGAACCGCTGCCGCTTCTCCACGAGCCCCCGTCCGCTTTCGCTTCCCGGTTTCATTTCGATGCCGCTTCGCCTGCCATCCTCAACCCGATTCCGCAGCCATAGACGATGCCCATGCAAAAACCGCCTCAAGGCAAGCAGGAAGCCGTTGCTTCCTGCCCGCCCGAGGCGGTTTTTTGGATCGAGCGAACTTCGACTATGCGCGCCGGAGCTCTGCCTAGCCCCCCGCGCCGGCAGCCGGCTTGACCGACCAGGCCTCCAGCGACAGGCCGGGATCGGCCTTCAGGTCGAGCTCGTCGAACTGGCCGCGCTTCCACTTGAGATGAGCGGCGGCGCCGATCATCGCCGCGTTGTCCGTGCAGAGCGAATGCGGCGGAATGAGCAGCGGCAGCCCCTCGGCCTCGCACAGCTCCGTCAGCCGCGCGCGCAAGCCGCGGTTGGCCGCCACGCCGCCGCACAGCAGCAGCTGGCGCACGCCATGCTCGCGCGCGGCGCGCATCGCTTTGCCGGTGACGACGTCGATGACCGACTCCTGGAAGCCGCGGGCCAGTCCCGGCACGTCGAGCTCCAGCCCTTTCATGTTCGCCTGGTTGATGGCGGCGAGCACGGCCGACTTGAGGCCGCTGAAGCTGAAGTCGTACGAGTCCGGCTCCAGCCAGGAGCGCGGCAGCTCGATGACCGTCTGCGCCTCCGCCGCCGTGCGGTCGACATGCGGTCCGCCCGGATACGGATAATGGAGCGCCCGCGCGACCTTGTCGTACGCCTCGCCGACGGCGTCGTCGCGCGTGCGTCCGATGATTCGGAACACGCCTTCCTCCTCGAGCAGCACGAGCTCCGTGTGGCCGCCGGACACGACGAGCGCGAGGCACGGATACTCCAGCTCCTGCACGAGCGCGTTGGCGTAGATATGCCCCGCGATATGATGCGTGCCGATGAGCGGGATGTCGAGCGCCATCGCCAGGCTCATGCCGGACACGATGCCGACGAGCAGCGCGCCGACGAGCCCCGGCCCCTGGGTGACGGCGACGGCCGACAGCTCGTCCGGCCGCACGCCCGCTTCCTGCAGCGCCTCTTCGATGATGAGCGTGATCACCTCCACATGCTTGCGGGAGGCGATCTCCGGCACGACGCCGCCGAACAGCCGATGCGTCTCGATCTGGCTCGAGACGATGTTGCTCAAAATCTCCTTGCCCCCGCGGATGACCGCGGCGGACGTCTCGTCGCAGCTCGTCTCGATCGCGAGGATCAAGCCTGCTTCTGTCTTCATTGCGATTGCGCCCTTCCTTCCGCTCCGCCGCGGCCGAGCTCGGCCCACATGATCAGAGCATCCTCATTGTTGTCGGAATAGTAGCCGGGGCGGATGCCGGAAGGCTCGAAGCCGAACTTGCGGTACAGCGACTGGGCGATCTCGTTGCTTACCCGCACCTCCAGCGTCATCCTCGTGGCGCCGAAAAACGTCGCGAGCTTCTGCAGCTCCGACAGCAGCCGCGCGCCGAGCTTGCGCCCGCGGAACGCGCCGCTCACCGCGATGTTCGTCACATGCGCCTCGTCCATGATGATCCACATGCCGCCGTAGCCGATGATCTCGCCATGCAGCTGCATGACCATGTAGCGGGCGAAGTGGTTGTGCGTCAGCTCGTTCGCGAACGCATCCGAGGTCCACGGGGAGGTGAACGCTTCGTGCTCGATGGCGATGATCGAAGGAATGTCCTCCATCCTCATGGAGCGGAAGACGAGTCCGTCTCCTCCGTCGTCCTCCGCCTGCTCGCGCAAGCGGTCATAGTCGGCCATCGTTCTTCTCCTCCCGGGATTTTTCCAGTAGTTTAGCTTCCGCTTCAGCCAGCTGCGTGTAGTTAGGAACAAGTCCGTGCGCATCGACCGCTTCACCTCCGGCAAGACTCCGTGCCCCGAGCCAGGCGACGGTTCGCCCGTCTATCGTATGCGGCTGCCTGCAGACAGCCGGTCCATCTCCGTCAGCCTCGGCCAGCTCTTCGAACCGGCGGATGCTTTCTTCATGCTTGTCCAGATCGCCGGTAAAAAGCACATAAGCCGGCCGTCTGTCCGCCGCGGCCAGCAGCTCCGCCAGCCGCGCGGCCCAGCCGTCCATCAGGCGCAGCGCGTCCGGCTCCAGCCGCCGCCACGGCGCATCCGCGGGCAGCCACTGGCCCTCGGCATAGCCGGGAGCGGCGCCGGCCGCGAACAGCGCCGTATACGCCTGACCGCGCCGCGCGTCGAGCAGCGGCACGATCCAGCCGCCGGCCTCGTCGGCCAGCAAGCTTGACGAAGCCAAGCCGAGCGTACCTCCGTCGCGAGCGCCGGCAGCCGGCTCCCCGCTTCCGTCATCAGCGCCGCCGACAGCCGCAGCCGCCAACCCGGCCGCCTCGCGCCAGGCGCCGGCGGCCAGCGCCTCCGGCGTGGAGACGCCGACGAGCGGCACGCCCCACGTCCAGGCGAGCGTCTTGGCGATCGAGGCCGCGATCCGCACGCCCGTATACGAGCCCGGACCTACGCCGGCGGCGATGCCCGCAAGCTCCGTCCCGCGCACGCCCGCCTCGCGCAGCAGCCGCTGCACCGCCGGCACCGCATGCGCGGAATGGTTGCGCGCGGCTGGCGCCTGCACGCTCCCGAGCGCCTCGCTGCCGCGCATGAGCGCGGCGGCGAGCGTCGGCGTCGCCGTGTCGAGCGCCAGCACGAGCGGCTCCCCGGCTTCGGCCTTCGCTTGCCCGGCCAGGAGGCCCGCCTGCGTTCCCCCGGCTTCCGCGGCGGCAAGCCATTCCCGCACCCATGCCGCATACGGCAGCCCTTCGCCCCGCAGCGCGAACCCTCTCCGCTCGCCGTCCTCGCGGACGATGCGGATGCTCAGCTTGCGCTCCGGCAGCAGCTCGGGGATCAGGCTCGCCCATTCGACGAGCGACACGCCGCGGCCGTACCAGTACTCGTCCAGGCCGAGCTCGTCCGCCTCCTCCGGAGACAGCCGGTACACATCCATATGGTAGAGCGGCAGCCGGCCGCTTTCATATTCCTTTATAATCGTAAACGTCGGGCTGCTGACCACGCCCTCCACCGCGAGCGCCGCCGCGAACGCCTGCGAGAAGCGCGTCTTGCCCGCCCCGAGGTCGCCGTCGAGCGCGATTACAGTCCCGGGCTCGGCGCGCTCCGCCAGCCACCCCGCGAGCCGTACCGTGTCCGCCTCGCTGGCCGCGATCCACTGCGCTTCCGCCGCTTCCATCGTCATCTGTTCCACCCTGCTCTCTGTCTGCTGCATCCGTACTCGGAATCTTGTTCCCATTATATCGGCCGCCTCCGCATGCCGCAACCGCCGTCCGCTGCCGTCCGCCGCCGTCCGCCGCAGCGGCGGACGCGAAAAAAGCTCCGGCCGGGACCGGTCAGGTCCCCGTGCCGAAGCTCGCAAGCCTTTGCCGGGCATCCGCTAGTGGATGTCCCGTTTTTTGAACCGGCCGCCCTTGACGTCATGGATGTTGCCGACCGCGAGGAAAGCGGCGGGGTCCATGTCGGTCACGATCGACTTGAGCTTGGCCTCCTCCAGCCGGGTGATGACGACGAAGATGACTTTCTTGTCGCCGCCGGTGAAGCCGCCCTCGCCGTTGAGGTAGGTGACGCCGCGCCCGAGCCGGCTCATGATCGCCTCGCCGATAGGGCGATGCTCGTCGCTGATGATCCAGGCCGCCTTGGACTCGTCGAAGCCCTCGATGACGATATCGATCATCTTGTACGCTATGTAGTAGGCGATCAAGGAGTACATCGCGCGGTCCCAGGAGAACACGAACCCGGCGCTCGTCAGGATGAACAGGTTGACGAACATGACGATCTCTCCGACGGAGAACGGCATCTTCTTGGAGAACAGGATCGCGACGATCTCGGTGCCGTCGAGCGAGCCGCCGAACCGGATGACGAGGCCGACGCCGACGCCCAGCACCATGCCGCCGAAGATCGAGGCGAGGAACTCGTCGATCGTCAGCGGGTCGACGTCATGCAGCAGGAACGTCGTAATCGACATGACCGCTACGCCGTACAGCGTGGAGATCGCGAACGTCTTGCCGATCTGCTTGTAGCCGAGGAACAAGAAAGGCAGGTTGAGCACGAATAGGAAAAGTCCGAGCGGAGCATCCGTCAAATAGGAAACCATGATCGAAATGCCGGTGATGCCGCCGTCGATGATATTGTTCGGCACGAGGAAGATTTCCAGCCCAACCCCCATTAAAATCGCGCCGATCGTCAGAAAGATCGTCCTCTTGACCACCTCGATCAGAGGCAGCCTCAAGTGCTGTCCGTGAACCGAAGCCATAACCCCTCACTCCCTCTCTCCTGTCTATATCTTTAATTATAAAGGTTCTTTTTACTAAATTAAAGCGTTTTTGACCGTTTTCGAATAAAAAACTCGCTTTGGAACGATTTATCTGCGATTACAGCCGGTTATCCCTCGTTATCTCGACTTCTCACCTATTTTCATCCGGAATCCATCAGGATGCTCCCGAATCCTCTTCTTTATATTTATTTTGGGCTTTGCCTCTTAGACCCGAATCCGGTAGCATGAAAGACAAACCGAGGAGGCGATGCGCACATGTCCCGCAACCGCAAAAAAGCCTCGGCGAAGCAAGGAGCTTCGCCAAGGCAGCATGAACTCGATTCGACTCGCAAGCTTTGGCCGCGCAAGCCGCAGACGCAGGTCGGCCCGAGCCGCAAGCAGCAAGAGCGCCGCACCTGGTGCCGCAAGGGCCGGGATGACGGCGCTTTTCCTGTTCTTTCCGGCCGACCGGCCTGAACATGCCGGGCTTCGGGACGCCGATCGTTCCGCATCCGCGTCAGATCAATGCTCTCGCTCCGGCTTTCCCTCATGCAGCCGGTCGACCGACACGGTTTTCGTTTTCTGCGGAGTCGTGCCGACCTGCACGGTCGCCATGCCGTTCGCCTCATCCACGTTCTCGATCCAGACCGAATCCCCGCCCAGATGCACCGCGAACATATCCGAAGAGCTGTAGATTTCCATCGCGCGCTTCACGTCCATTGGTCTTCCTCCTTCATCTCGTTCGCTGTACGGACTTCGATTCCTGGCAAAGCCTAGTCGGCCATCAGCTGGCTCTTGATGCGGCCGAGCCGCTCCGTCGGATCGGGCTCTTCCTGCTCGTCCAAGCCGATATCTTCCTTCAGCCTCATCGTGTCGGTCGTCGATTCGCCGATATGTCCGTTATGGATCGTCACCTGGCCGCCTCCTAGCCCTTCGCCGACCATCCGGTCGATGTCCATCTCATAGTCCACGCGTCCGCCGTGATCGTTCGTCCTTCCGGTTCCGGCATCCGTCTCGGACGTCGCGCCTCCATCCTCCAGGGAGCCGTCCAGCTCCGTGCTCATCTCCGCATCGAGCTCGGCCAGGCTGCGCTCGTCGCGCTTGCTCGCCAGCATATGCCGGTTGTCCAGCTCCTTCTCCAGCTTGCGCCGGATTTCTTCCTCGTTCATGCGCTTTCGCCTCCCTTGCTGTCGCTGAGCGTGCAGAGGCTGCATCCAGCCCTATGCGTCAATATGCCCTCCCGCCCACGCCCCCATGCATGGAAAACGGCGCCGAAACGCACACTGTCCGTATTACGAGCCGGGCCTTCCCCGGCGCCAGGAGGTCGACTGGACAGCGATGCATACGGTATGGAAAGGCGCGATCAGCTTCGGGCTGGTCCATGTGCCGGTCAAGATGTTTTCGGCGACGGAGGACAAGGATATCTCGCTGCGCATGCTGCATTCGGTCTGCGGCAGTCCGATCGCTTATGTGCGGGAGTGTCCGGTCTGCGACAGGAAGATCGAGTGGGACGAGATCGTCAAGGGCTATGAGTACGAAAAGGGCCGTTTCGTCACGTTCTCGAAGGACGAGCTGGAAGCGGCCGCGGGCGAGAAGTCCAAGACGATCCAGATCCTCGATTTCGTCGCTTTGGAGGAGATCGATCCGATCTACTTCCAGAAGACGTACTATCTGTCGCCCGACCAGGCCGGGGGCGGAGCCTACTCGCTGCTGATGGAGGCGATGAAGCAGTCGGGCAAGATCGGCATCGCCAAAATTTCGATCCGCTCCAAGAGCAGCCTTGCCGCCATCCGCGTGCTGGAGGACGGCTGCCTGGCGATGGAGACGATCTTTTATCCGGATGAGATCCGGGCCGTATCGCAGGTGCCGAACCTGCCAGGGCAGGTTCAGGTGAGCGACAAGGAGCTGGCGATGGCCAAGCTGCTCATCGATCAGCTGACGACGCCGTTCGAGCCGGAAAAGTACACCGACGACTACCGCAGCGCGATGCAGGATCTGATCCAGGGCAAAATCGCGGGCGAGGACGTCACCGTCGCGCCGCGCCAGGAGCCGGGGCGGGTGCTCGACCTCATGGCCGCCCTGCAGGCGAGCCTCGAGTCGGTCAAGACGCCGGCCGCGATCCCAGTGACGGATGCGGGAGCGGGAGCTGCCGCCGCCTCAGGCGGCAAGCGCAAGAAAGCCGCCTCCACCGGGGCGGCGGGAGGCGGGAAGACCGATTCGGCAGCGGAGTCCGCCTCCGCCAACGGGACGAAAAAAGCGCCGAAGCCTCGCGTCAAAAAGAAAAAGGACGCCGGGGCTTCCTAGATGGGAGCGATCCGCGCGGGCGGAAAAGTCGGGCGGGCAGGCGAGATGGGCATGGCGGGAGCCGGCAGTTCCGGCGCGGCCGAGGCGGATCCGTGGCCTATCGCTGGGGCGCAGGCGGGCGGCGCGGCCGAGGCAGTTCCGTGGCCTATCGCTGAGGCGCAGGCGGGCGGCGCGGCCGAGGCAGATCCGAGCGCGATCGCTGAGGCGCAGGCGGGCGGCACGGCCGAGGCAGTTCCGTGGCCTATCGCTGAGGCGCAGGCGGGCGGCGCGGCCGAGGCAGATCCGTGGCCTATCGCTGGGGCGCAGGCGGGCGGCGCGGCCGAGGCGATGCAGCCTATGGCGCCGATCCATGCGGCAAAGCTGCCGGAAGGGCCCGACTGGGGCTATCAGATCAAATGGGACGGCGTCCGCTTGCTCGCCACGATCGGCGGCGATGGCGGAATCGAGCTTTTTTCTCGCAACGGACTGCGCAAAAACGCCATCTATCCGGAACTCGTCGAGCTGCTGCGAAGCGCCGCCCCGGCGCTCGGTCCATGCGTGCTCGACGGCGAGCTTATCGCTTGGACCGGCGAGCGTCCGAGCTTCCAGCGGGTGCTGCAGCGCGAGCGGATGCGCGGCCGTTCGGCAGGCTCGGCGATGACGCTCCTGCGTCATCCGGATCCCGGCGTCCGCCCTTGGCGGGGCGGAGCCGAAAGCGCTGCGGCTGACGCAGCCATGGCAGCGGAAGAGCCCAGGAGCGGGGCCAAAAGCCCCGGGAGCGGTCAAAAAGGCGAGGCCTCGCAGTCGGAGCTTCGGCATGATCGGCCCGATGGCAGCGGCGAGCCGCTCGGGCTTCCCGGCCTCGCCTTTATCCTATTCGACCTGCTGGCATACGGGGGAACCGACCTGCGGGCGCTGCCCTATGCGAGCAGGCATCAGCGGCTGCTCAAGCTGGTCCCTCTGCTGCCGGACGGCATGCTCGTGACGGAGCTTTATTCCGACGGTCGCGCGTTGTGGCGATGGGTGCAGGAGCAGCGCTGGGAAGGCGTCGTCAGCAAGCGGCTGACGGCCCCCTATCGTCCGGCCAAGAAGCATCGGGACTGGTTCAAGACGAAAACCGCGCTGCGGATCGATGTCGATATCGTGGGGCTGAAGGTCCGGGAAGGGCAGGTCGCGAGCCTGGTCATGAGCTTGGAAGGGCAGTATTTCGGCAGCGTATCGCTCGGATTGACGGGAGAGATGAGGACGCTGCTGACGGAGCAGCTCGTTCCGGACGAAGCCTTTCGGGAAGGAAGCCGTCAGCACGGCACGCTTCCTTTTTCGGCGCTGCCGTCGGACCTTAAGGGCGAGCGGATCGTCTGGCTGGAAGCGCCGCTGCCTGGCACCGTCACGGGACTGGAGATTACCGAGGCCGGACAGCTCCGGCATCCGAAGCTGGCGGGCTTCGGCCGCGCGACGAGCTGATCGGAAGGAGGAGTTGCAAGCATGGCGGTCAAGCCGGAAATAGGAGAAATCACCGTCGAGGGAGTCACGCTCTCGATCACGAATCCGTCCAAGCCGCTCTGGCCGGAGGCAGGCGTGACGAAGCTGACGTTCCTGGAGAAGCTGATCCAGCTTTCTCCTTATTTGATCCGCCACTGCCGCGACCGGCATCTGACGACGATCCGCTATCCGCATGGCATCCACGACAAGTTTTTTTACCAAAAAAATTGTCCGGAGCCCCGGCCGGAATTCGTCGCCACGCGCGTCAGCGGCGGAATCGACTACGTCGTGCTGGACAAGCTGCCGACGCTGCTTTGGCTCGGCAATCTGGCCTGCCTGGAATTCCACGCTTCGTTCGACCTCGCGGACGATCCGGTCCATCCGCTGGAATGGGTGATCGACCTTGATCCATCGCAGGAGGAGGAGCCGCGCATCATGGAGGCGGCCCTGCTCGTCGGCGAGCAGCTCGCCGCGCTCGGCATCGAGTCGCTGGCCAAGACGAGCGGAGCGACCGGCGTGCAGCTCATCGTGCCGTTGGCGGATCGGCTCTCCTTCGACGAGCTGCGCTCGATCGGGCAATTCGTCGGCGAGTATATGACGCAGAAGCGGCCGGACCTGTTCACCGTCGAGCGGCTCAAGAAGCATCGCGGCGACCGCATCTACTTCGATTACTTGCAGCATTATCAAGGCAAGACGATCGCCGCTCCGTACACGCCGCGCGCCAAGCCGGGCGCGACCGTGTCGACGCCGCTCGGCTGGGACGAGATCCGCGCCGGCGCGCAGATCGCCGACTTTCATCTGCTCAATATCGCGGAGCGGCTGCAGGAGAAGGGCGATCTGCTCGAAGCCGCTCCACGCCAGCGGCTGCGGCCGATTTTGGAGTTTCTTCGGCGGCGGTGAGGAGAGTGGACTCGTGACGGCATTGGACAGCCCTCCCACTACGCGCAGTTTTTCCGCGCGTAGCGGGCTGGGGTGCGCGGGGCGCTTTCGCTACGCGCAGTTTTTCCGCGCGTAGCGGGCTGGGGCGCGCGGGGCGCTTTCGCTACGCGCAGTTTTTCCGCGCGTAGCGGGCTGGGGTGCGCGGGGCGCTTTCGCTACGCGCAGTTTTTCCGCGCGTAGCGGGCTGGGGCGCGCGAGGCGCTTTCGCTACGCGCAGTTTTTCCGCGCGTAGACGGCTAGGGCGCGCGGGGCACTCCCGCTACGCGCAGTTTTTCCGCGCGTAGCGGGCTGGGGCGCGCGGGGCGCTTTCGCTACGCGCAGTTTTTCCGCGCATAGACGGCTAGGGCGCGCGAGGCGCTCCCGTTACGCGCAGTTTTTCCGCGCATAGACGGCTAGGGCGCGCGAGGCGCTCCCGTTACGCGCAGTTTTTCCGCGCGTAGCGGGCTGGGGCGCGCGGGGCGCTTTCGCTACGCGCAGTTTTTCCGCGCGTAGCGGACTGGGGCGCGCGGGGCAGGGCGACTCCCGCACTTACGCTGCTAGAAACGAAACTCATCTCTAAAGTACTGATATCTCCGCACACAAGTCGATTTTCCCAGCGCGATCAACCTTCCCTTCTCCACTAACTTTTTCATATAATGCCGAGCTGTGCTGGGATGAATTCCAATTGCCTTTGCCACTTGGCTTGGAGAGACGTCCTTGAGTTGGGTCTGAGCAAATTGCAATATAGCCAGCTCTGTCGTTGACAGATTGAGGGAAGTCTCGGAAGGCTTTCGCTCAAGGGATTGAAGCAGCTGCCTGATCATCTGCTGAAGCAGCTGCGGATCTCTGGCAACCGTGTCGTAGGGAATCGCAACATTTCGGAAAGAATAAGTTTGAAGCTGAATTTCTCGCAGAAGCTCGCGCTCATACTTCGTTCGATCCGTCTGCTCCACATGGGGGCCGTATCCTTTCACGTCGAGGTTGAAGCGCAGATCGCCTCTCAGCCATGCGAAGTCCAGGTAGCATCTCGCGCCACGCCAGTCACTCACTTCATACTCAGGGTGCAATTCGTCGAGCGAACCGAACATCGGCCACCATACTTTCTTTAGAAACAGCTTCTCCCCATGTCCGTGACCTCGTTTCAGCCGATCTCTCCGTTCGCCTTTGCGCTTGCGAAGGTGGCCGTTCAGCCATACCGCATGCGCCTCCTCGAATTCATGTTCTTCCTTTGCCTTGATTCCTTTCGCCTCCCTATCGCCCATAAAAAAACGCCCTGCCGCGTGACGGAATGGAGTCGTCGATCCGCCTCCTTTCGCGAGCGAAAGGAAACGAATCGGGATTCGATCCGGTCAAGCAACAGGACGTGCTTCGTCCAGGCCATTGATTGCGCGCACAAGCTTCATCGCTTGGCGTTTTTTCAAAGAATAGCCCAAAACGATGTAATAGGCAAGAAGATTTTCTACCAACCTGTAGAACAAGCTGCACCCTCCGTGCGCCGCACGACGGCAGTCCGGACCCCTTCCACGCTCGCCAGCAGGCTCGCGCCATCCGCCGCATGACGGTGTCCGGACCCTTCGCCGCTTGCCGCGCCGCTCAGCCCGCCTGGCGGCGCTCCTTCACGACGCCCTCGCGCAGCTCGCGCGGCGGAGCCGGCTCGCCGCTCTGGACCTGGCGGGCTGCCTGCGGAGCAGGAGCCGGCGCAGGCTGCGCGGCTTCTTGCAGACGCGGAGCCTCCATGCGGCAGCTGCCGCTGAGGACGCCGCCGTCCTGCACGAGCAGCGACGCCGTCGTCGCGCTGCCATGAAGCTGCCCGCTGCTCAGGATCGTGAGCCTGCCGGTCGTCACGACATCGCCGTACACCTTGCCGGAGATGGTCAAGTCGCGCGCGGATATGTTGGAGCGGACCACTCCGCTTTCGCCGACGATGACATCCTCCTTGCACTCGATGTCGCCCCGGTATTCCCCTTCGATGCGCAAGCTGGCCTGGCAGGACAGCGTGCCCTCTGCGCGCGTGCCTTGCCCGATCAGCGTGTCGGCCGCCATCAAGCGCTTGTTTTCCTTGAACATGCTCCATCCCCTCCCGCAGTGTAGGCTCGTGCTATGTAGTATGTATTCTCGATGGAGGCCGTTCATGACAGAACTCGTCGAGGGCAGGCCGGTTCATGTTCGAGTCTGCCGCCCAAGCCCGCGTATCGCTCCACCCCCGATTCCTGCTTGAAATCGCCGTCCATCGTTGATACTTATAGAGAAGATCCTATTTCATCTCCTATAAGAAGGTGCCCCATGTTCTGGCTGCTGATCGCGCTCTTGGTCTTCCTCTTTCAAATCATGACCATCCTCATCCTGGAATACCGCCAGCCGAGCAAGACCGTCGCCTGGCTGCTCATCCTGTTCGTGCTGCCGGTCATCGGCTTCGTCATGTACTACTTTATCGCGAAAGAGTTCCAGAACCGCCGCACCGTCCGCCGCCGCGGCGTCATCGCCCGCGAAGTGCAGCTGAAGGCGCTGCGTCAGAGCGCGCTCGTCCACCGGGCGCAGGATATGGAAGCGCCTGACTTCGCCCATGAGGAGCGGCTGTTCAACCTGCTCGGCAGCTTCTCGATGCTCCCGATCACCGGCTGCAACGAGACGGAGGTGCTGACGAACGCCGAAGCGACCTACGCCTCCATCCTGGACGCTCTCGAGGGGGCGAAGCATCACATCCACCTCGACTACTACACGCTGCGCGACGACGAGATCGGCTGCCGCTTCAAGGAAGCGCTGCTCCGCAAAGCGAAGCAAGGCGTCGAGATCCGTATCATCTACGACGGGATCGGCAGCCTGGAGCTCAAGAGCTGGTTCGTCAAGGAGCTGGAGGAAGCCGGCGTCTGCGTGCAATGCTTCCTCACGCCGCGGATCGCCTTTTTCGACAAGCGCGTCAACTTCCGCAACCATCGCAAGATCGTCGTCGTGGACGGCACGGTCGGGTTCGTCGGCGGCATCAATATCGGGGACGAATATCTCGGCAAGGACCCCAAGCTCGGCTTCTGGCGCGATACGCATATCAAGCTGACCGGGGACTCCGTCTATTACTTGCAGCTCGTCTTCATGAGGGATTGGTGGTTCACCGCGCGGGAGCGGCTGGAAAAGCCGGAGTACTTGCCGGAGCACGGCTGCATCGGCGAGGAGCAGGTGCAGATCGTCGCCAGCGGGCCGGATACGAGCTCCGACGCCATCCTGGAAGGGATCTTTTCCGCCATCAGCGCGGCCAAGGAAAAGGTGTACATCGCGACGCCTTACTTCATCCCCGATCCGAGCGTGCTCATGAGCCTGCGGACGGCGGCGCTGAGCGGCGTGGACGTGCGCATCATCCTGCCGCATGGATCGGACTCCAAGCTGGTTCTCTACTCCTCGCTCTCCTATGTCGAGGACCTGCTCATGGCGGGCGTGCGCATCTACCGCTACCGCAAGGGCTTCATCCACGCCAAGGTCATGATCGTCGACCGGCTGCTCGCCTCGGTAGGCACGGCGAACATGGACATGAGGAGCTTTTTCAGCAACTTCGAGATCAACGCCCATGTATACAGCGCCAAGGCGATCTCGCGGCTGGAAGAGGACTTCATGGCGGATCTTGGAGACTGCTACGAGCTGACCCTGCATGAGTTCGAGAAGCGCCCACGGATGCAAAAAGCGACGGAGGTCGTGGCGCATATGCTTTCTCCGCTGCTGTAGGAGGCTGCGGACCGTGCCGCTTGGCGTGCGAGCGGGTCAGAACGAGCAGGCGCGTCGGTCGGGAGACCGTATGCGCGTGATGGGCCGATCCTTCGGCTTGTCGAAGGATCGCGGCTGCCGCTTGCACCGACTGGATCGCCGTCGCCGCTCCTTCCGCCCCTGCCGCCTGCACCGACTGGATCGCCCCGCCCCTGTAGCTTACACCGACTTAATCACCGTTGCCGCTCCTTCCGCCCCTGCCGCTTGCAACGAACGGCCGCTCCTACTCGCACCGAGCCACCGAGCTAACGATACTCAGCGACGCTATTCCGCTCCAAACGACGCTCTGCATTTTCTAGCGATACTCACAAGCGCTATTGAGCCTCCGACGGCGAAAAAACATGGTTTCAGCACCCAATAGCGTTCCTCAGTATCGTTACGATTTTCAATCGCCTCTTTTCAGGACGAATAGCGTCCTGCAGTATCGTTAGCGCACCGCAAGCGAACGAAAAAAGCCCCACGCTCGAAATCGAGCGTGGGGCTGTGCCTAAGATCAAGCTCGCCAGCGTGAGCGTGCATCCACGCCTGGCGGTCAGCCGCCGGCGCGGCCTCACAGATGCGCCAGCCATGCAAAGCCTCTGCGCATCAGCACACGCAGCAGCCTGCACACGCCGTCTGGGCGCATTTTACATCCCTCTGCGCATCGTCGTGTATGCACAGTGCTTGGGAGCAGGGCCCTGCGCGGAGCCTAAGCGGCTCCGTCGCCGCTTAGGCCGCGACGTCCCGCTTCGTGAATACGAACCAGGACAGCGCCATGAAGACGAGGTAGTAGCCGGCGAGCACGGCCAGCGAGAAGCCGAGCGTCATCGGAGAGCCGGAATGGAGCTCTCCGCTCGCGCCGCCGCTGCCGATGTAGCGCGTCAGGTTGAGGTGCTGGAACAGCACGTAGTCCACCCACGGCTTGTCCACGAGCCGCAGCAGCTGCGACAGCGTCGCGCCCATGAGCAGCAGGAACAGCGACAGTCCGATCGACAACGCGCTGCTGCGGAATACCGCCGAGATCATGAAGGCGAGCGTGACGCCTACGGCCGCGGAGATCAGCTCGAGCAGGAAGTACTGATGATAGTACGACCATGCCGACAGGCCCGGGTCGAGGACGCCGAACGCCTTTTCAGCTGAGACGCCCCGCTCGTAGCCGAACACCGCCGAGTTGATCAGCAGCACGGACAGATAGACGACCAGCAGCGTGAACATCACGAAGATCAGCACGGAGACGTACTTGGAGAGAAGCACCTTGGAGCGCGTCCACGGCCGGATCAGCAGCAGCTTGATCGTGCCGCCGGTGAATTCGCCGGCGACGCTGTCGGCGGCGATGATGACGCTGAAAATGTTGGCCAGCGGCACGAGCAGCATGAGCATGACGCTCGTCATCGACCACATCTCCAGCGGAGAGCTGGAGGAAGCCGAGGCGATGAGCGCGATCGCCGCCGCCAGCAGCGCCAGCAGGCCGAGCATGATCCATGCCCGCGGGCGCCGGTAGATCTTCATGTTCTCGTTCGCGACGAGAGCTGCAAAATCAAACAACCGATTCCCCTCCCGTCACTTCCAGGAATTGCTCTTCCAGCGTCTTGCCGGCGGAGCGGATGCCGTACACAAGGATGCCGCCGCGCACGAGCAGCGCGTTGATCTCGGCGACGTCGGCGCGGCGGGCGTCCAGCAGGATCGCCCCTGCCTCGCTCCGCACCTGCACCTGCGCCGGCACTCCGTCCGCCGTCCGGATGGCGTCCCGGATCAGCGCGGCCGCCTCGTCCGGACGGTCAACCTCGAACAGCATCTGCACCGGCATGCGGATGCCGGCCGCATCGGCCTCCTCGCCGCCGCGCAGGCGGCGGACGTCGATCAGCCGTCCCGCCTGGATGATCGCCGCCTGATCGCACATCAGCTCCATCTCCGACAGGAGATGGCTGGAGACGAACACGGTCGTTCCCTCCTCCGCCGCCAGCCGGCGCAAGTAATCGCGCAGCTCGCGGATGCCCGCGGGATCGAGCCCGTTTGTCGGCTCGTCCAGAATGAGCAGCGAAGGCTTGTGCAGCAGCGCCTGAGCGACGCCGAGCCGCTGCCTCATCCCGAGCGAGTAGGTCTTGACCTTGTCCTCGATGCGCTTGTCCAGGCCGGCGAGGCGGATGACCTCGTCGATGCGGTTGCGGCTGATGCCCGGCACCATGCGCGCATAGTGCAGCAGGTTCTGGTAGCCGGTCAGATATTTGTACATCTCCGGATTCTCCACGATCGCTCCGACATGGCGGATCGCCTTTTCGTAGTCGGTGCGGATGCTGGAGCCGCCGATCACGATGTCTCCCTCCGACATGCGCATCAGGCCGACCATCATGCGGATCGTCGTCGTCTTGCCCGAACCGTTCGGACCGAGAAATCCAAATACTTCGCCTTGCGGAAGCTCGAGCGACAGATTGTCGATGATCGTCTTGCCGCCGATCCGCTTCGTCACTTGCTTCAATTGAACGATAGGCTGGCTCAGCATGGTTGACCTCCCTCCGTTTCCATCCATATCCAGCCTATTATAGCCTATCCGCGCTCCGGTTGGAAACCGCGCCTGCATCCGCGGCAGCGAGCCTTTTTTTTGGCGAAGGCTGTTTCAGAACGGATCCTTCCCGGTTAAGAAGAAAAGGATCCGCCGCTCCTTCCTGCTTCTCGCCGTGCGGATCGCGGCTCTGAAGCAGAATCTAGTCTCCTCGGCCGTCTTTTCCGACAAAAAAAAGCATCCCGCCCATGTCCTAGGCCGGAATGCCTGAAGCGATTCGCAAGTGTGTCGTTGTTCCAGCTCGCTCAGGCGCTTAGGATCGAGCAGCCGTACAGCAGGCTGGACGGAGATGAGCTTGGTCCCGGGTCAGATCCGGATCCCCCAGGGGAAGTCGATAGGCCGGAGCTGGAAGCTTGCTTCGCATCGCGGCAGGACGTGCAGCTGCCAAGCGGATAGGACGCCTGATAGAATCCGGTCTGGAACAGCTTGTCCGCCGCTTCGAGGCGAAGCAGCTGCCCGCAGCATAGACAATGGAACATCTGCCAGTTCGCTTTCATGTCCATCTTATCACTCCTCAGACTGGAATGGTCTTGCCCCCTTCTCCTTACCCGAGCTTACCAGATACGAAACGTATCCCGATTTCGTTTATTCATCCGGCAACCGTCAAGCCGAGATCGAATAGTGGGCGAAGCGCGAATGCGCGATGTCGCGAGCTCCAGGGGCTTGTCCGTCCCGGTCGGCCGCAGCGCCTCCCTCTGCCTGATCCTCGCAGGCTTTGCAGCAGCCGAGCCGGTAGTCGACGCGATAAAAGCCCGTCCGGAACAGCACCGACGCCTCGGCGCCCGGAAGCTGACGGTCGCAGCTGAGGCAATGGAATTGATCGTTGAATCTCATCATGAATCCCCCTTTGGGTTGTCGTTCTGCTCCTCTGCAAGCAAGCCGCGGTATGGAAGCGAGAGCAGCATGAGCCCCCTCGAGCGTTTTGGTTGTTACGATCTGTATCAACACCTCTTTAATTTATTGCAATTCTCTTCATTCGTCAAGACAGTAGAGGACCCGATTCCGCAGAAAGTTGTCGAAATTCGCTGGATCGTTATGTATCCGCTTACATTTTCGACCAAAGAAGAAGAATTCCTTCTTTATTTAGCGATATTTTAAAAAAATCCGGCTTTCGCTTGAAAGCCGGATTTCGCTGCCGCCGCGTATCGAACCGCCGATGTCGGCCTTGACGCCAGTCAGCCGATCTTTTCCCACTGATCCCGGCTTCGCTGGTCCATGCGGTCGAGGTTGGACAGCTCGAACCGCCGTCCATCGTCGTCGGTCACGATCCAGCGCCCGTCCGCCAGGCTGTGGATGCCTTCGTGCAGGATGCTCATATGCAGCATGCTCGGACCGTAGTCGGTCTCGACCGACCAGATCCACTCCGGCCCCTTCTTGCGGATGGAGACGATGCGCTCGATGCGCGGAATCGTATACTCCCGCTCGAGCTCCATGACGGCCGCGATGCGGCTCTCCTCCTCGAGCTGATCCAGGCTCGGCAGCAGCAGCAGCTCCTTGCCCGTATCGGCGGTACGCACCGAGATGAGCCGATCCGGCAGCGAGTACGGAAAGCAGCGCACGAGCTTGACGCGGCCCATCGGCTCGCCGCCGAGCACGGCCTTGAGATAGCCTTCGCGGCTGTGGTACAGCATCACCTCGTAAGGCTTCGAGCGGTTCATGAACACCAGGTTGCCGTTCATCATCCCACCTCCGATTCGGTCATCTGCTTCTGCGACTCGACGAGCCGCCAGTACGTGCCCTTGCTGCGGTACAGCTCGTCATGCGTGCCGGTCTCGGCGATGCGGCCCTGCTCCAGCACGATCAGCCGGTCGGCGCCGCGCAGCGTCGAGAGCCGGTGGGCGATGGCGATCGTCGTGCGTCCTTTGACCAGGCGGGCCAGAGCCTCCTGGATGGCGCGCTCCGTCTCCGTATCGACCGAGGCGGTCGCCTCGTCGAGGATGAGGATCTCGGGATCGAGCAGCACGGCGCGGGCGATTGCGATCCGCTGCTTTTCGCCGCCGGAGAGGCGGTGTCCGCGCTCCCCGACCTGCGTCTCGTAGCCTTCCGGCAAGCCGCAGATGAAGCCGTGCGCCCCCGCCGTGCGCGCCGCTTCGATGATGCTCTCGGGCGACGCGTCCTTTCTGCCGTAGGCGATGTTCTGGGCGATCGTACCGTCGAACAGGAACGTCTCCTGCAGCACGACGCCGATGCGCGCGCGCAGGCTTTCCTGGGCGATGTCCCGCAGGTCGATGCCGTCCAGGCGGATGCTGCCGGCATCCGGGTCGTAGAACCGGCAGACGAGATTGATGAGCGTCGACTTGCCGGCGCCGCTCGGACCGACGAGGCCGATCATCTCGCCGGGGCGGATCGTCAGGTTCAGGTCCTTCAGCACGGCGCGGCTCTTGTCGTAGCCGTAGCGGACGCCTTCGAAGCGGATCTCGCCCTGCGCGCTCTCGAGCTGCACCGCATCCGGGCGGTCCGGCGTGTCGCTCTTCGCATCCATCAGCTCGAAGATGCGCTCGGCCGAGCCCATCACCCGGTTGATCATGTTGAGCGAGGCGCCGAACGCCTGCAGCGGACCGAAGAACATGACCAGATACGACGCATAGGCGGTCAGCGATCCGAGCGTCATGCCGCCGCCGAGCACCGACTTGCCGCCGGCGTACCAGACGAGCAGGCCGAACGCCGCGATGACGAGCGAGAACAGCGGCGAGACGCTCATCCACAGGTTGCCCATCGAGATCATGCGCTTCACGAGCGTATCGTTCGCCTGCGCGAAGCGCTGCTTTTCACGCCGCTCCTGGGCGAACGCCTTGATGACGCGGATGCCCTGCAGCGACTCGCCGATGACGTTGTTGACGTTCATGACGCTCATCCACTGCGAGTACCACAGGATGCGGATGCGCGGCCAGATCCAGAGGAAGCCGAGCGCCAGGAACGGCACCGGAATGAGGATCATCCACGTCAGCGGCGCGTTGAGGTAGAACAGCAGGCCGAGCACGCCGACCGCGAGCAGCACCTGCGAGAGGAACTGGATGAAGCCTTCGGTGAGGAACTGCTTGAGCTCCTCCGTGTCGTTCTGCACGCGGCTGATGAACTGCGACACCTGCCTGCGGTCGAAATAGCTCATCGACAGCTTCAGGATCGCGTCGAACGCATGCTTGCGGATGTCGCCCATCAGCCTGCCGCCGAAGCGCAGGCCGATGAAGCTGCGGGCCATCGAGACGCCCGTGCCGATCAGATGCACGGCCGCCATGGCGACGATGAGCCAGAGCAGCGCGCTGCGGCTGCCGCCTTCGGTGAAGTTGTCGATGAGCAGCTTCATCAGATAGGTCGGGATGAGCTCGAAGGCGATGCTGAAGAGCAGCAGGACGCCGCTGGCGATCATCAGCCGGCGATGCGGCTGAGCGTACGCCAGGATGCGGCGGACCATGAGGTATTTGTTGCTGCAGCGGAGGCACTTGGTGCGCCGGTGCCAAAGGCGCTTGCCGCAGACGCGGCAAGCGCGGGAGGGCTCGGCCGCGCCCTGCGGCTCGGCCGAGACGGCTGCGCCGCGCGGGGCGGCGGCTTGCGCCGCGCCTCTGCGCACGCGCGGCGGGAGCTTTTGGGGCGCGCCGGCTTGCGGCGCGGCGTGGGGCTCGCGCCCGGAGGGCGCGGAGGGGCTCGCGCCGGCAGCGTCGCTGCCCGGCGCGGGAGGCTGCGGAGCCGCTCCCCCGGGAACCGGGAGCGGCTCCTCGAGCCATGCGGCGATGCGCGGCATGGCGATGCGGTACGCTTCCAGATGCGGAAGCGTGAAGCGCGCCCCCTCGCGCATGCCGTCGCGTGTCAGCAGGACGAGCGCGCCTCCTGCGACGCCTTCCCGCAGCTCGATCTCGTCGATCGTGCCTTTCGGGAAGCGCCGCTGCAGACGGCCCTGCTCGTCGATCACCGCCGCTTCGCGGTCGGTGAACACGAGCTCATAGCGCTGGAACTGCCGCGCTTCGTTGATGTCCGCGCCAAGCCGCAGCCAGCCATCGGCCAGCCGCTGCCTCAGCGCCGCAGCCGCTCCATCGCCTCCCGTTCGCTCACCATCCGTCGGCTCGACCGCCTTACGTCTGCCGCCGCCTCTGCCTGCCTTGCCGTACGCCATGCCCTCCGCCTCCTTGCTGTCCTAAGTCGCTAGTGTTGGTGCTAGCGCTGCTTGCTAGCGCTCCGTGCTAGCGTTGCTTGCTAGCGTTGCTTGCTAGCGCTGCTTGCTAGCGTTGCGTGCTAGCGCTGCTTGCTAGCGTTCCGTGCTAGTCAGACCGTCGCTCCGCTGGCACTGCACGCCCCCTCTCATCACCGCCACGCTACTTCGCTTGCTCCTTGCTCTGCCCAGCGGCTAGCATTCCTCCGCTATCGCCTCGCTGATGCCACGATACCTCGCGTTCAGACCTGCAACCCGACATTTTCGGGTTGCAGCCCCCGATTCGCGCCTCCGGGCTCCTGCAACCCGATTTTTTCGGGTTACAGCCTCCGATTCGCTCCTCCGGGCTCCTGTAACCCGACATTTTCGGGTTGCAGCCTCTGACTCGATCCTCCGGGCTCCTGCAACCCGACATTTTCGGGTTGCAGCCCCCGATTCGCTCCTCCGCACTCCTGCAACCCGATTTTTTCGGGTTACAGCCTGTGACTCGCTCCTCCGGGCTCCTGCAACCCGATTTTTTCGACTTAATGCCCTTCGGGAGCCCGCGTTAGAGCACATTAGCTCGATTTTTTCGAGTTAATACCTGCTGGATGCCCAACTCGAACCCTACTAACTCGATTTCTTCGACTTAATGCCTCCTGGGACGCCCCTATTCGAGCCGAGTTACTCGGTTTCTCCGCGCAACTCCGACGCTGGCGCATCTGTTCGAGCCGAGTTACTCGGGTTTTCCGAGTAACTCCGACGCTGGGGCATCTGTTCGTGCCGAGTTACTCGGTTTCTCCGCGCAACTCCGACACTGAGGCTCCTGTTCGAGCCGAGTTACTCGGTTTCTCCGCGCAACTCCGTCGCTGCCGCATCTGTTCGAGCCGAGTTACTCGGGTTTTCCGCGCAACTCCGGCGCTGAGGCCCCTGTTCGAGCCGAGTTACTCGGTTTCTCCGCGTAACTCCGACGCTGGGGCTCCTGTTCGAGCCAAGTTACTCGGTTTCTCCGCGCAACTCCGACGCTGGGGCATCTGTTCGAGCAGACTAACCCGGGTCTTCCGAGCAACTTGGGCGCTTGGACTCTCGTTCGAGCCTATTCGCTCGTCCCGTCCGCGCATCGGCGCGCTGTCTTCGTCAACGCGAAGCCGCGCGGTACATCGGCTTGCGGGACATGCTCCAGGTGCCGAGCTTGCGCGTAAATTTGCGCGTCAACGGATAGTGCAGCACGAGCCAGCGCAGCAGCCGCGCCTGCCAATGCTTCGGCGTGATCCACTTGCCGCCGAATTCAGCGGCACGGCTGCCCGTGCCTGATGGCGCCGCTCCTGCCGCCCCAACCGCGGCTACCGCTCCCTTCGCGGCCCTTGCGCCATCCGCATAGGCCTCCGATTCCGCGGATCTCGCCGCACCAGCCCCAACCGCGGCTACCGCTCCCTTCGCGGCCCTTGCGTCATCCGCATCGGCCTCCGACTCTGCGGATCTCGCCGTACCAGCCCCAACCGCAGCTCCCGCTCCCTCCGCGGCCCTTGCGCCAGCGGCATCGGCCGCCGCCTCCTTCGCCGCGCCAGCCCCAGCTGCCGCGATCCTCGCCACGCCCGCTCCTCCGCCGCGCCGAGCTCGGCGGACGCCGGTCCAGAGGCCGAGGATCGCCTCGGGGCCGACCGGGTCGTCGGCGACATAACTCGTGTCCCCGCGGAACACGTACTGACGGCCGGCGCCCTCGCCGCGGATCTCGACCAGGCGATGCCCGGTCAGGATGCCGCTGCCGCTTACGAACAAGCATACATCCCCTACCTCCAGGTCCCGCGCGCGGACGCGCACGAAGCGGCTTGCGTCGCCTTCCCGGATTAAGGGATACATGCTCATGCCGAAGGAGGTCAGCTCCATGGCGCCGCGCTTTTGAATCAAGGCGGCCACCATGGGGGCCAGGTTGCCCGCCGGACTATTCATGCACGATCAGCCCTACGCGGATGAGCTCCGCTACATACGCCTCCACGTCGGCCTGCACCTGCAGCGGATCCGCCGCATACTCCGAGGCGACGCGCTCCGTCAGCTGCGAGATGGTCGGGCATGCCTCGAGCAGCTCCCATATGTAGCCGCCCATCTCGTTCACCTTCGTGATCGAGTGGCTTTCCAGATCGAGCAGCACCCATTCGCCGTCGAGCTCCGCCGTTTCGATCGATTCCTGCCGCTTCAGGAGCTGATTTGCCAGCACTGTCATGAGATGACCTCCCAGAATGAATCGTTTTTTTGAAAATGCAGCTCATACGCCGGCACGCGCTGCACGACCTCGCGGCAGACCGCGATCATCTTGGCCGTCTCCGGCTTGCTGTGCTTCCAATAGAACACCTTGTCCATGAGGCCGATCAGCGCCTCGACCTTGCCCACCGGCTCTCGCCGCACTTCCTCCGCCTGCACGAGAAAATGAACGCCGCCGAGCGGACTGGCATCGGCCTCGCCGCGCTCTTCGTTCTCGCTGCGCAGCGGCGAGTCGTGGATCGTCACGCCGCCGTCCGCATCCAGCAGCAGCAGCGTCGCCTCGTCCGACAGAATCGGCCGCGGCGCCGACAGCTCGGCCGCCGTCGATTTGCCCGCTCCGCTATGCCCGACGAACATCCACGCCTTGCCGCCGTCCACGACGCAGGAGCTATGCACGAGCAGCCCCTCGCGGCGATGGATCAGCCATGCGCTGTACCAGTTGATGAGCGCATGCTTCAGAGCCAGATCGTCGAATACTTGCAGCTTCACGCTCGAATAGTCCGCCGACGTCTCCATCCGGTAATCCTTGCGCGAGTACACGACCGTGTCGCCGTCCGCTTCGATCTCGACCGGACCCTCGTCGTACATCGAGCCGTAAAAATCCGTTATGTACAGCACCGCCTTGGCCCCTGCCGCTTCCGTCGATGCCAACGCCGCCACCACTTCGCTCTCGCTCGCTTCACCCGCAGCCGCCTCGACTGCCGCCTCGCCGCTCCCGACCGGCAGCGCCGCCAGCTCGTCCCGATCCTCCGGGAACCTCGCGGCGATCCATTCCTTCAGATGCTCGGTCTGCACTTCGAACCGGATGCGATGGTGGCCTACTTTTGCTTGATATAGATACATATTGTATCACCCCATATGTGACAATTCGCCGCAACGCCGACCCGAGAGAGGGGAACGGCCATAGGCCCGTTCCCCTCTTCGAGTCTGCCTGCGCTTGCTCGGCGGCAGCTTCCCGCCATCCTGCACGCTTCGACCTCGCTCCGCCCGCCTTGCAGCGGGCTTGCACGCTTCGACCTCGCTCCGCTCGCCTTGCGTCGAGCCTGCACGCTTCGACCTCGCTCCGCCCGCCTTGCGGCGGGCTTGCACGCTTCCAATCGCTCCGCACGCCTCCACGCTCGTCCGCCTGCAACGGCGCCTACTTGGCGCCGTCGTAGCGGTCCAGGTAGCCGAGCGGCTTCGTTCCGCAGCCGCATGGACCTCCCGGTCCGCCCGGCCCGTAGAACAGCCGGCAGATGAACGGCGCGAAGTTCTGGCTTTTGCACCATTTGTAGAAAAAATTATTGCTGATGTTGACCGTGCCGAACTCGACCGACTGATGGCCGAGCACGGCAGGAGCGCAATACGGCTTCATCGACACCCACCTCATCCGGATATGCTGAGTCTGCTACTTCTTCGGCGTCCAGCCTTCCAGATGGTCAAGCGGCGCCGAGAAGCCTTTTCCTCCGCTCGGGCCGATGTTGCCATAGAACAGCCGGCAGATGAACGGTTTGAAGTTGTAGCACTTGCACCACTGATAGAAGAAATTATTGCTGATATTGACGGTGCCGAACTCAACCGCCTGATGGACGAGCACTCTAGGTGCGGCATAGGTCTTGATCACGCTGCTTCACCTCGTTTTCAGCCAGGACTGGCCGTCACTTCGGCGTTCCCTTGATGCCGGAGAAAGGCTCGTTGAAGCCATGTCCCCCGCCTACGCTCCCAGAACCAAAGAACAGCCTGCAGATGAACGGCCGGAAGTTGAACTGCTTGCACCAGCGATAAAAGAAATTGTTGCTGATGTTCACGGTGCCGAATTCGACCTGTTCGTGCATGATGACTTTGGGCGGGTTGTAAGCCTTCATGGAAACCACCTCGCTTTCTTCAATTTACGATACATTTTGTATCATGTCAAGGTTATTCCTTGTCGGATTCCCCTTGATATGACCAGAGGACCTTCCATTCACCGGACTCCTGCGCGACGAATACGTCCTGCCTGATCTCGAGCGCCCCGAAGCTGCTGAGATACGTCATCGTGACCGGCACGGCGAACACCTCCTCCAGCAGAGGCTGGTCCCCACCCATCCGCCAAGCGCCGACTTCCTCAAGCTCGCCGAGCTCGAAGCCGAACGTATCGACGCCGAAGTCCTGCATGAACACATGGGCTCGCTTCTGGATATAGCTGTCCTTGGCGAAATGCTCCTTCATCTGAGAGTGGAACAGTTCCCAGGACCCTCCGAAGTTGCCCTCCCGCTCCATCGTGTAGAAATCCGACACGACTTCGCGGGCGCCCCCCGAATCGACGCCGCCTCCGAGCCATCCCGCAGCAGAGCGCACCGTCAGCCACAGCAGCGCGGCCAAGCAAGCCGCAAGCAGCAGTCCGCCGATCGGCAGCCTTCTCTTTCTCCGGAACATTCGCTCCCTCCTCGTCCCATAACGTGCCTTAGGATATGAGCCGGGACGAGCGGTTAGACCTGCGGAACGCCTTCGAGACCAGGTATAGAAGCACCACCCCGAGGCAGCCGCCGATCCAATCGATCAGCACGTCCTCGGGGTTGGGGGTACGCGATAGGGAAAATTGCTGGTTGTACTCGTCCAGGCATGCGATCAGCGCCGTCAGCGACAGCGCGATGAACGCCGACAAGCCGGGCGTCACGCGGTACAGCCGGGCGAGCGCCCAGGCCAGAGCCGCCAGCACGGCATAGACGAACAGATGGGCCGCTTTGCGGAACAGGAACTCGATTACGTCATACGGGTTGAACGAGGGCATGTACAGCTGCCCGTTGTAATGGAACGACATCGGAGGCAGCCACTTCTGCGCCGTCTCCGCATCCAGCTTGCGCTCCAGCGCAGGCTTGATCGACTGGGTCTGATACGACTGGCTGGAAAAGACGAAAATCAGCAGCAGCCACGACAGCAGGCAGCCCCACAAAAGGGCTCTTGTCCGGCTCCGGCGAGGCGGCATCGCCGCGCTTGGCGGAGCGGCGGGACGCCGTCCTGCCGCCACGGTCCCGCGTCCGGAGCCGGGAGCCGCTCCGATCCGGCCTGCCGATTCCGCCGCCGTGCCGCGTCCGGCCGCAGGCCGGTTCCGGGAGCCGCTCGCGGTCCCGTCCACGCTTTTGCTTGCCATGCGGCGCTCTCTCCTTCATGCCCGGTTCGGGCGATCCGCCCGTCAATGGAGCACGGGCTTGCTTTGCTGCTGATGCTCCTTGATCATCGCGTGGAGCCGATCCCGCTCCGCCCGATCAACGATATAGTAGTAGATGCCGCCGATGCGCGTGCCTTGGCCGCTGACCTCTTTTTGCGTGATCTTCTCGATCTTCGGCCGATAGTTCACCAGCAGGTCCTTCATCGTGTCGAACGAGATGTCCGTCTTCACGTTGCTGCCGATCTGCTCGAGCATGCCGCTCGCCTTGGTCAGGCTGCTGATCGTGAGCGCGTTTTTCATCACCTGCTGGATGATGTCGCGCTGGCGGTTCTGCCGGCCGAAGTCGCCCCGCGGATCGTCGTAGCGCATGCGCGAGTACAGCAGCGCCTGCTCACCGGTCAGCTTCAGCTTGCCTTTCTCGTACGTCTGGCCGTCGATCGTAAAGGCGAACGAATTGTCCACCTCGACGCCGCCGAGCAGGTCGACGATCTTCTCGAAGCCTTCCATGTTGACCTTCACGTAGTAGTCCACCGGATAGTCGAGGAAGCTCTCCACCGTCTGCACGGCCATGTTCACGCCGCCGAAGGCATACGCGTGGTTGATCTTGTCCTCCGTATCGCGGCCGATGATCGTCGTGCGCGTATCGCGCGGAATGCTGAGCATGAGCACGTCGCTCTTCTGCGGATTGACCGCGAGCAGCATCAGCGTGTCGGTGCGTCCGACGTCGTTCAGCCGCTCGTCCACGCCCATTACGAGCACCGTGAACGGCAGGTTGTCGGACGGCACCGCTTCTTCCTCGACGGCAGGATCCTTGCTCACGTAGACCGGCCGCTGCGTCGGCTCGTAGACCTTGTGGGCCGTGCCTTTGATCGAGCTGTAGAAATACCAGGCGAAGCCGCCGACCGACAGCGCCGCCACCAGCAGGATGGACAGGACGGCGATCAGCGCCCGTTTCTGAATCAGGCTCATGGGGTGTCAAGCTCCTTCGCGCCGGCGCGCGGCCTTCTGCTGAGCAGATGCTTCAGCCGCAGCCGGTAGATTCGGGTGTACAGGGACAGCAAAGAGCCGCCCTTATCCTCCCGGAAATGGGAGCGCGCGTAATCCGCGGGCGGCAGGAACAGATACTGGATATGGCGGAGCATCGCGGACGGCTTGTCGTACGTGACGAAGATCGAGGCGAAGCGGAACAGATAGTACCGCCGGCTTTTGATGCCGAGCCCGGCCTCGCGCAGGAGGCGCTCGCTCCAGAACGGCCAGCGGCGCCGGCGATCGAGCGGCTTCACCCACTGCAGCGACGGGCAGAGGCGGTAAACGAGCGACAGCACCGCCGTCAGCTTCGCCAGATTGCCGTCTCGCCGGGCCCTGGCGAGCAGCGACTCGTAGGACACCGTATCCCAGGTCCGGTCGATCACCTGCGCGATGTCCACGATGTACTTCAGCGACGACATATGATGGTTGAACGCATGCAGGCAGACGTGGTAGAGCGTGTCCTCGTCGTTCAGCTCGCGCAGGCACGGGCTGCCGTCCAGCGGAGCCGTGCGGCTCCACAGCGCCTCCACGTCCGTCTCATGCCCGTGCGAGCGGAGGAGGCTCCAGTGCAGCTCGACGGCCAGGAACGGGAACATCGGGTTGTCGTAGAACTTGTTGAACAGCAGGTGGAAATGATCGTCGTCCAGCTGCTCGCCGTCCTCGAACCCGAGCCGCCGAAGCAGCGCCGACGCGCGCTGCAGATCCTCGGGACGGACGAGCACGTCGAGATCCGTCGTCGGCCTCGCCGCGAAGTGGCCGAAGAAGCGCTCCGCCATGCGGATGCCCTTGAGCGGGACGAGCGGGATGCCCTCCTGCTCGAACGCGCGGAACAGCTTCTTCTGCTCGGCGCGGATCAGCATGTTTTGGAACAGGATGCGCTCGGACTCCGCCTTCAGCTCGGCCTGCAGCCAGGCGGGAGCTTCCTGGAGCAAGCCCCTTTCCTGAAGGAGATGGTAGAACTGGCTGCCGGTAAAGGAGTCGCGGATATCCGCCCAAGCCCGCCTCCAGCTCTCCTCCTCCCAAGGCTCGTTCTCGGATCGCTCATAGATCCGGTCCAGCAGCTGCATCGATTCGCTCGGCTTCAATGGAATCCTCGCCTCCTTTCCGGCGGCCAGCCGCCTCTTGCTAAAATTGCAGAGCGGGGCTCTGCTCGCGGACGCCCTTGCTCAGATTGGGACGGCCGACCGAGTAATAAACGAACGACGTGCCGGCGAGCTCCTCCTCCGTGAACTGGTTGCGGCCGTCGATCAGCACGGGACGGCGCAGCAGCGTCTCGAGCCGGGCGAGCGGGAACTCGCGGAACTCCTTCCACTCCGTCAGCAGGCAGAGGGCGTCCGCTCCTGCCGCCGCCTCCTCCGCGCTGGCGCAGTAGTCCACGCGAGGATGATCGAGCTGACGGCTGAAGTTGTCCTGCGCCACCGGATCGTAGGCGCGCACCCGGACGCCGGAGTCGACCAGCGTCTGGATGATCTCGAACGCCGGCGCGTCCCGCACGTCGTCCGTCTCCGGCTTGAACGCGAGGCCCCAGACGGCGACCGTCTTGTCGGCGAGCTCGCCGAGCGTCGCCTCCAGCTTGCGGATGACGCCGAACCGCTGATCGCGGTTCACCTCGACGACCGACTTGAGCAGCTTGAACTCATAGTCCACATGGCCCGCGATCTGGATGAGCGCCTCCGTATCCTTGGGGAAGCAGGAGCCGCCGTAGCCGATGCCGGCCTTGAGGAACGACGAGCCGATGCGCCGGTCATGTCCCATGCCCTCGGCGACGCGGGTCACGTCCGCGCCGACCTTCTCGCAGATGTTGGCGATCTCGTTGATGAAGCTGATCTTCGTCGCGAGGAACGCGTTGGAGGCGTACTTGATCATCTCCGCGCTGCGGATGTCCGTCAGCAGGATGTTGTCCGTCAGCGGACGGTGCAGGGCGCTCAGCCGCTCCCGCGCGATGCCGCTGTCCGTCCCGATCACGATCCGGTCCGGATTCAGCGTGTCGGCGATCGCCGAGCCCTCGCGCAGGAACTCCGGCACCGACGCGATGTCGAAGGAATGGATCGTATGCTCCGAGACGATCGCGCCGACCTTCTCGTTTGTGCCGACCGGCACCGTGCTTTTCGTCACGATGATCTTGTAGCCGTCGAGCGACTCGCCGATCTCCTTGGCCGCCTGCTTGATGTAGCTCAGATTGGCTTCGCCGCTCGGCAGCGACGGCGTGCCAACAGCCAGGATGACGATATCCGCCGCCCTCACCGCCGACGGCAGGTCCGTCGTGAAGCGAAGCCGTCCCGCCGCCGCGTTGGAGGCGATCAGCTCCTTCAGGCCCGGCTCGTAGATCGGCACCTCTCCCGCCTGCAGCTTGGCGATCTTGTCCTCGAGCTTGTCGACGCAGATCACGTCGTTGCCCAGCTCGGCGAAGCATACTCCCGACACCAGACCGACATAGCCGGTCCCGATCACAGCAAGTTTCATCTCTCTATCCGCTCCTTATCCGATAGGCTGCACGTAGCTCATAATGTCTTCCCAGTGCAGGCAGAGCCGCACGATGTCTTCCTCCACCAGCTCCGAGCCGCTCTGCACCTCGATGATCTCCAGCTCGCGGACGGCGCGGACGCTGTGCAGCATGCCGGCCGGCACGAGCACGACATCGCCCGGCAGCAGCCGCTGCTGCTTGCCGTCCAGGATCAGCTCGCCTTCTCCGGACGTCACCGTCCATACCTCGCTGCGCCGCTGATGGTACTGATAGCTGAGGTTCTTGCCGGCCGCGATGCGGATCCGCTTCGTCAGCACCTCCCGCCCGTCGTCGTACTTCACATAGTCGACGACCTTGTACGAGCCCCAGCGGCGCTCCTCGAACATCGGGCGCTGCTCGAGGCTGCCGTTCACGTCCTTGATGCGGGAGCTGGCCGCCTTCTCCGAGACAAGGATGCCGTCGGGGCTGGCCGCGACGACGAGGCCCGACACGCCCATCACCGTGATCGGGATGTCCAGCTCGTTGATCAGATGCGTATCGCGGCAGTCCTCGGTGACGATGCCTTTGCCGACGACCGTCTCCGTCATCTCGCCCGTCAGCATGTTCCATGTGCCGAGATCGCGCCACACGCCGCTGTACGGCGTGACGACGAGCCGCTTCAAGTTCTCCACGACCTCGTAGTCGAAGCTGTTCTTGGGCAGCCTGCGGTACTGCTTCACCATCTCGTCGTACTGGATCGGCAGGTTCATCGAGATGA
This sequence comes from Paenibacillus sp. FSL W8-1187, assembly GCF_037965485.1. NCBI lineage: Bacteria > Bacillati > Bacillota > Bacilli > Caryophanales > Paenibacillaceae > Paenibacillus > Paenibacillus sp. FSL W8-1187. The sequence continues at coordinate 1,562,242 of NZ_CP150181.1, read as the reverse complement.
GCAGGTTGATCATGAGATCCAGCCGGAACGCAAAAACCCCGCAGTTCCAAAGCGCCCCCAGCTCCATGAGAGCCAGCGCTTCTTCCCTTCGGGGTTTTTCCTTGAAGCTATTCACTTGTCTAAGGCCGAGCGGCATGGGGGCGGCGGTCGGGACGATATAGCCGAAGCTTTCCGATGGATGATCCGGCACGACTCCGATCAGCGCCAGCTCCGCATCCGACGCGGCCACCGCTGGCTCCAGCGACTTGACGACATCGAAGAAGGCGTCGTCCACATACGGATCGACCGGCATGATCGCGATGATCTCATCCAGGGGCACGCCGGCAATCGAGTACAGATAGGTCGCCGCGAGCGCGATCGCCGGGAAGGTGTCTCTTCGTTCCGGCTCCACGATGATCGGCACCTCATGCCCGAGCTGGCTTTGCAGCACCTCGACCTGCGAGCGGCTGGTCGCGATGTAGCTGCCGCTTGCCAGTCCCGCTTGCTCCAGCTGCCGCCATACTCGCTGGACCATCGACTCGGCCGCTCCGTCCTCCCTCTTCAGCAGCGGCAGGAACTGCTTCGACCGGAGATCGTTGGACAGCGGCCAGAGCCGCTTACCGGAGCCTCCCGACAGTAGAACGGTTTTCATATAGAATCTCCAATCTTAACGCTTTTTGTTTTTTTCTCAACTTGTTTTTTTAGGACATTAACCAATTTCCCTTTCAGTTCTTTATCAAGTGAAAATGTTAGTATTAAAAATAGAGAAAACAAAATAACCACACCAAGTACAGGGTTCAACCACGATATTCCCTTTAAATAATATCCCAGCAACAACATGGTTATGAAGATCGGAGCCAAGGAACCAAGTGACTTATAGATGATAACAATTCCAATTTTTCTCAGTGCAACTAGACCAATTAAATTTATAAGCTCAACTATTACTGCCGCAAATGCAGCACCGACTGCACCATATCTCGAACTTAATAACAAAAACAAAATCACCGCCAAACAGCAATTTGCTACTTGGAAAATTGACCGCTTCTTATGATATCCAGCAGCTGCCAATCCGTCAGAAATTGGTGAGCTTATTGACTGCAATAAAACAATAAAACTTAAAACAGATAGCAGGAAAGCAGCCTCAACCCATTGTCGTCCTAAAACTATATTTACCCACCACTCTGAATAAATTGCAAAAGGCAAACAGAGCATCATTCCTATACATGACATGAATTTAGTTTGCATTATATTTAATTTCACTTGTTCGAAGTTGTTATTCGCATTACTAAGTTTGAATAACATTGGATAGAAAGCAAGAGCTAATACATTGGGAATTTGATATAAAATACTCGGAATTCTATATGCAGCCGAATAATTTCCCACCTGAGTCAACGAACTCGTCTTTTCTAATATAATTGGCCCCAGCTGAGGAAAGAACATGACAACAAAACCAGAAATCGAAAATGAGATCAATCCATTGGACAACTTATTCGACCACTTAAGTTTAAATCTCACTTTTCTCAATACAAGACCAGTACTAATAACCCCACCAAAGAGTATTGAAAAACCGTAGGCTAATGAATATGAAAAAACGTCGGACTTCAGATAAAAACAAAGCAACAATGATAGAGCAGTTAACAGCCCGGTCGAAGCACGTATAAGTGCCGTAAACTTCATCAGTTGAGTTACCTGAAAATATGCCACACCATATCCAGTTAAAACAGAGCCTAATATCGAAGGTATTACGCACCACAGTAAAACCTGGTAATGAGATGGAGAATAAAGAGTCAGTATAAGTACACAAGTAACTAAAAGAGTTAATCCCCCGTAAAAAAGTCGTTTCCCTAAGTAAATAGCCAATAGTTCCTCAATATCAGATCCCGCTTTTGTCCCTTCTCTAATGAGAGTATGTGTCAAACCAAGCTCAGTAAAAAAACCACTGATAATTGTAATTGATATTGCTAGACTCAAGAGACCGTATTCATCGATTCCGAGAGATCTAGCTACTAAAATGGTTGCAATACCAGATACAAATCGAACTAAAACATGACTGAAAAAGAGGTAGATCGAATTCTTAACAATGGTCAATAAATTCATATTAATTCTGATCTTACTTTTGGAATGTATAAACTTCTCTTTCTTTGCTGCCTCAAACGAACCTCATTCGTCCCATAGGATTCATTTTCATTATGGTTAAGATATTCATTTAAAAACACCAGCCTAGCTACTATGAACCCTAGAAATGCAAAAATTGGGCTGGTGCCTCCAATTAGAAAACTTTGTGTCAAGGAGTAATATACAAAAATAAAACTCAACGTAATAAACTCAACCCTCTCAAATGAAGAATCGCTATATAACTTAAAGTTGACATATAGAATCTTGAAGAGATATAAACTAAAGATAAGTAGTGAAAGTAAACCTATAATTCCCGAATACTTAAACACCACTAAAAATGGTGTTTGAAAAATAAACCGATATCCATAGAAATTAGTACTTTTATCAATTATTTTCACTTCTCCATAGTCATTACTTACATAATCCGATTTGTATGGAGTTCCTATTCCAGACCCAGTAATATATTTCGCAACATTGCTTGAGTTAATGTCATTTATATAGTCTGAGATTTGACCACCTCTTGTATTTATGCCATTGGAATTCATTACTCCTTCAATAGAAGAATAGTTGAAGCAAATTAAAATGATCAAGATCGCAAATACCGAATACCATTTCAGAAACATATTCATTTTCATCTTCAATAGAGGGAATAGTACTAAAACAAGAAAAAGATAAATAAAATTAGTTTTATACACGGAGAGGAAATTTTGATAGGCCATGAATAAAAAGATAATATAAAGTCCAATTCTGAAAAAGCGATTCTCTTTTTTGAAATTCGAAATAATCAATACAAATGTTAACGTGATTATCAAAAGTGAGATTGTATATGCATCCTCCTGGTCCAGTATTTTCACAACTTGACCGTATCTCACCCATAATTCATTTGAATTAAAACTTAATAAGCTAATGTACCCGCTGATTAGAATAAGCGAGATTGGAATTAAATATTTCTTCAAACTCAATTTCATTCCGATGAATCTGTTCGTTAACAAAAATGTCCCCAAGAAATAGAACAAACCTTTTGTCATTAAGATCTGATAACTCCCATGATCAAGCCAATATCCTTTATAAACGAAAAATGAAAACAATCCAAGAAATAAGATCACACTTTCCTTTAACATGAATACTCTAGCAAACTGATTTGTTCTTATGAGTTTGAACAAATCAGGCATCAGCAATACCGTAGCTATGATAAAGATTAAATCAAATATACTAAAAGACAATGGAAGTTTGAAATTCCACAAAAAGTTTCGAGGGATTGTAACATTGAAATCATGTATTTTCTTGATCATTATATTATACGAAGTATTGAAAACCATGAAGATGATAAAAACAACTGTTTTATTTGAAACCCTGGTTTTCCAAAAAAACAATGTTATTAGGAAAACGATTGAGGTCACAAAAAAAAGTATCGAGTCAAGAGCTAAACCTCGTTCCATAAGATTTCTCCTTATTATTTAAATACTGATCATATATTTCAAGATGTGATTTTAACATTTTTTCAGTTCTAAATTCTTTCGATTTTTCAAAGCAACCATTAATTATTTCACCTTTCTCAGTAAGACTCAAATCTAAAAAATCATTTATTTTCCTGGTTAGATTCAATGGATTATCCACATCGAATAAGTGATTCGAATCCAAGATAATTTCTGGAATCCCCCCTTTATTTGATGCAATGACTGGAGTTCCATTATTGTAAGCCTCTATTACTACCCTTCCAAAAGGTTCTTCCCATCTCGAAGGAACTATAATTAGATCGGACTTAAACATTTCGTTGTCAACCTGCTCGCTGCATATCTTTCCATGAAACACAATATTGTTATGATGAAGATTTTTCGACCTCATCTCTTCATAATCATTCCCTGTCCCAAAAACATTCAATTCAGCTTCATGGCCAATACCATTAAACGCATTAATTAAGATATCTACCCCTTTGTTTCTTTCGACTTGACCAAAGTAACTAATTATAGCCACCTGATTTTCTTCCTTCTTTAATAATGATTCTTTTGCACCTTCAATCGAGTTAAAGATAACGTGTTTGGTTGCATTACTAAAAAACTTTTTTTCTAAATGTTTGTTTAATATAAAATTAGATATCCCAATAACAACATTGACATGTCTGCTATGCCATTTTGTGCTGAGCGAAAAAAAATAGTTAAAAGCCTTAAATTTTATTGGTTCAAATAAAGAATAGTCACGCAACGTGTGGATTAGTGGAATGTTCCTCTCACCAGCCAGCGACCAAACAACAGAACTTAAACCGGTAATATTCTGAGTATGAATCAGAACAGGCTCTATATCATCAATAATTTTAGATACTTCTTTTCTAATATTTTTGTTCTTTATATCCTTTAAATGCCATAATATTTTATTTAAAACACTCTTTTTCTCTCTATTACCAATCCAAAATTTATTATGAGGAGGTATCCGAAACACTCTGACGTTATTAACAATATCGCATTGCACAGAACTATTATTACCCGTTGTTATAACATTGACATTAAAATAATCAGTTAATGCTTCAGCCAAAATCTTGGTTGATTTTTCAGCTCCGCCAATTATGTCTGGATAGTACAGACTATTCACAATCACTATATCTTCCTTCATACATCACCTTATCGTTGATTTTATTCATTATTATAGTATTCATGAATTTTTCAGATGTGTAGTCCCATTTAAATTTTGAAGAATGGTTCAAGGAACGTTGAACAAAAGCTGCTTTTCTATTTTTATCTTCATACAACTGATTAATTACCTCTGCAATATCATCAACACTCATAGGGTCACAATAAATAGCTGCGTCTCCACAAATCTCTTGCAAGCAAGGGATTCTCGATACAATTACGGGACATCCGCATGCCATCGCCTCTAATGGCGGAAGTCCAAACCCTTCATATAAAGAAGGGAATAGAAAACAATAGGCGTGGCTGTATAACGTTTTGAGTTGCTCATCAGTGACATATCCTAAGTAATGAATGTTATTTTGATTTGATAAAATGCTGGGATTGAATACTTTTGGATTCGCTCCACCTGTAATAAGAATGTTCAAGTTCGGATTAAGGAGCGCAGCCGCTTCAACTATGCGGCTATAATTCTTATTTGGGTTCATGCTGCTTACAACAAGCACATAATCCCCATAGGAATGAACATTAAATTTTTTATCCTCTGAGACCTCATTAATATGATTAATACCAGAGTATATGACCTCAACTTTTTTCTCATTCAGAATACAATGGTGAATCAATTCACTTTTAGAAAAATTAGATACAGTCACAATTCTACTTGCAAAGAGTGAAAAGGAGTGGAATAGCAATTTATACCACAGTTTAAACTTCCAATTAAAGCCCTCTGGTGCTGAGAAAACTGCCGCATCATGAAGCGTAATACTTTGATTCATTTTAAAGATGGGCCCAGTGTTGCATAGATTGACCAGGAACTTTTTACGAGAGAAAAAAGCCAAATCGACCTGCTCCCAACTATGTCCCCTTCGCTTTCCGTAATGGACAAGCTTAATAGTCTCTAATGCAAAAGGTAACTCTTTAACGTCATACCCTTCAGGAACGACTAACTGTGCCTCCACAGTAAGATCGATAAACTTTTTATCTAAACTTTTAACCAATTCAATTGCATAACGTTGAACGCCCGTTAATTGCTGGGTCAAAAATCGACCATTTATAACTATGTCCATTGTTTATCACCTTTATAAATTTAAACTAACTTCATGATTTAATGAAGGTTTGTTTAAATATGTGTTTAGAATTTGTTGATTCATTTCTTCAGCAATGAAATGAGCTAAATATATTTCCCGGGAACGTTCTCCCATCTTCTTTAACGTAGCTTTATCTAACGAACCAATAATACTTTTGAGTTCATTTAATCGATCTAGGTTAAAAACATATCCATTTTCATTATGACGAACGAGTTCAGGTAATGCACCTCTATTGCTGCAAACGACAGCCTTCCCGTTTCTCATTGCCTCGATCGCAACAATTCCAAATCCTTCCCAACGAGATGGAATAATAACGCAATCTGCTTGACTAATATAGAAATCGATTTCCTTATTATTAATCCACCCTAACTGAATCGAGTTATACGGGAAATTATACTTTGCATCATTTAATACAGAAGCACCTATTAAATATAGGTTTACTTGATTAAAGTTATTTCTATTGAACACATCCAAAAGAATATCAAACCCTTTTTGGCGATCAAACCTTCCAATGAACAACAAGCTTATTTTATTTGGATCAAATTTTATGCGTTCACTTACTTCCTCAAATTGAACTTTTCTTTCAGAAACGCCATTATAAATGACTTGCGACTTATCAGCAGGAAGGCCATACTCCATAGCTTTTAAATATTCATATTTTGAAATATGAATGATGGAGTCCGTTTTTATACTTAAGACCTTCTCTATCATTGCGTAGATTCTCTTCTTAATCGGATGAATCTCCATAAGAAAAGACCAGCCATGAGAACAGTATATGACGCGATATTTTCGACCACTTAAAAAAAGCAGTAAACGAACAAATAAGCCTGCAAATGTCCCATGGATATGGACAATATCAGGCTTGATTTGCTTCAATTGCTTTCTAATAAACCATATTGCCTTAATAAAATATTTCAGACTTCTCTCATATGGGTACAGTATAACTCGTGTAGGATCAAGTGGCAGGTTTTCTTTATTCGTATTTAGCTCTGAAGCGATTAAAAATACATCGTAATTATGTTTCTGGTACTGCAGCACTTCATTTAGATGTGTTTCTATTCCGCCTTTAGTAAATTCACAAACATGTACAATTACCGTCATGTTGTACCTCTCAAAAAGCATCTTTTGAACCCGTCAATAATTTAAGGGTTCTCAAGATGATTTTAATATCGAACAGAATGGTTCTCTTTAGTATATACTCGACATCCAGCTCCACCATGTCCTTGAAGCTCAGGTTGTTCCGTCCGCTCACTTGCCAAAGCCCCGTGCAGCCGGGCGTCACTTTAAGCCGTTGCTTGTCATATGGCGTATACTCCGCAACCTCTCGGGGCAGCGGCGGCCTTGGCCCGACCAGCGACATGTCGCCTCTGACCACGTTCCACAGCTGAGGCAGCTCATCGATGCTCGTCTTGCGGATGAAACGGCCGATCCTCGTAATGCGCGGATCATCCTTCATCTTGAACATGGCGCCTTCGATCTCATTCTGAGCGAGAAGCTGCGGCAGCAGCTCCTCCGCATTGGAGACCATCGAGCGGAATTTATACATGCGGAAGGCCCGCTCGCCCTTTCCCACTCTTTCTTGAGAGAAAAAGACAGGCCCGTTGCGATCCTCCAGCTTGATCAGCACCGCAAGCACGATAAAAACCGGCAGCAGCAGCAGCAGTCCGATTGATGCCGCGATGATATCCAATGCTCGTTTCATCATCAGGTAGCCTCTGAGGCTTCTTTTGGCTTCTGCAGCATAAGTAGAGTAATAGGAGGTCGAGTCGAGCACCGCTTCGGCTTCCTTGCCATTCGGGTTCAGGCTCATCGTATCGTCACCTCAGCTTGATCATATTGGATTGGTTCGTATGGTCTTTGATCATTTCTTCGAGTGCGGTCAGGAGAGGGTGCTTCAGCTCATCGTTGCGGAGAGCGAAGTCGATCGTCGTCAGGATGAAGCCGAGCTTCTCGCCGACATCGTAGCGTTTGCCTTCAAAATCATAGGCGTAGACGCCTTGCCGCTCATTGAGCTTCTGAATGGCATCCGTCAGCTGAATCTCCCCGCCGGCGCCAATGCTGTGCTCGCCGAGATAGTCGAAGATCTCCGGCGTAAACACATATCGCCCCATGATGGCCAGATTGGAAGGCGCTTCTCCCAGCGGCGGCTTTTCGACGAACCGCTTCACCTGTACGAGCCGTCCCAACGTCTCGATCGGATCGACGATGCCGTAGCGGTCCGTCTGCTCGATGCCGACCGTCTGGACGCCGATGACGGAGCGCCCCGTGTCTTGATACTGCTCGATGAGCTGCCGCGTGCAAGGGACGTCCGCCTGGACGATGTCGTCGCCGAGAAGTACGGCGAACGGCTCGTCACCGATGAAGTTGCGGGCGCACCAGACCGCGTGGCCCAGCCCCTTCGCTTCTTTTTGCCTTATGTAATGAATGTCCACATTGGACGATTTCTGCACCTCGCTCAGCAAGCCGAGCTTGCCCTTCTCCATCAGGCTGTGCTCCAGCTCGAACGCGATGTCGAAGTGATCCTCGATCGCCCGCTTGCCTTTGCCCGTCACGATAATGATGTCTTCGATGCCGGACTGGACCGCCTCTTCCACGATGTACTGGATCGTCGGCTTGTCGACGATCGGCAGCATCTCCTTGGGCATCGCCTTGGTGGCCGGCAGGAATCGGGTTCCGAGACCGGCAGCCGGGATGATAGCCTTGCGCACTTTTTTCATGCAATCACCTATCCTTATCTTTTTTCTCTCTGGCTCTTCAGCCCTAACATGAAGAAATGCCAAAAAAACGAGCTACGTTTCCCTGTCGAAACATAACCCGTTTTTATGGCTTTTCTTGATTTTTACCCTCTCCATAAGGGTAAAGTGGGGCATTCAACCCCGCCTCACGCCATACCATCGACGACTCGCGTCTAAGGTCCGCATACGGACCCACAGTATGGCCGAGTGCCTACAGTGATAAAGGTTCAGTAGGCATTACCTATACGATTCCTTCATCAGGCTCGAAAACTTATTTCGCTTCCGCTCCGTAATAGTAGTAGTTGTACTTGTCGCCTTTGCGGCTTTTCGTGTTGTTGAGCACGACGCCCAGGATGCGGGCGTTCACATGCTCCAGACTGGACTTCGCCTTGCGCACCAGCTCGCTTTTCACTTTGCCGGCATGCACGACGAGCAGCACGCCTTGGCAGAGCGAGGAGACGATGATCGAATCGGTGACGGCCAGCACCGGCGGCGTATCGAAGATGACCACATCATAGTCGGCTTTGAACTGCTCCAGCGTCGCCTTCATGCTCTGGGAAGCGAGCAGCTCGGACGGATTCGGAGGCACCGGCCCCGACGGCAGGACGAACAGGTTGTCGACGAGCGTCTCCTGCACCGCATCCGCAGCGCGGCATTGGCCTGATACGACCGTCGATAATCCCACGCGGTTGGATACCTGAAACACTTTGAACACGGACGGCTTGCGCAGATCGGCATCGATCAGCAGCACTTTTTTGCCTTCCTGAGCGTAGGTCACCGCGAGGTTGGAGGCCGTCGTGCTTTTGCCCTCGCCCGGATTGGCCGAGGCGACCATGATGACCCGGATCGCTTCATCGAACGAGGAGAACTGGATGTTCGTGCGCAGCGTCCGGTACGCTTCCGAGATCGGCGATTTTGGATCGTAATAGGTGACGAGGCTGGATTCACTGGTTGAGCGTGGCATACGATCCCTCCCCTACAGGCTTAGGCTTGGATGCGGACGGCTTTTTCGAGCGCGTGCCGTACTTGTCGATTTTGGTGATGAGCGCCAGCATCGGCAGCTCAAGCTCTTTTTCGATATCCCGCTCCGTCTTGATCGTGTCGTCCAGATAGTGGAGCAGGAACACGAGGCCGACCGCGAGCATGAACGAAACGACGAATGCGATGAAGATCAGCACGATCGGGCTGGTGTTGATGCTGTATGCCGCCGCTTCGACATCGGCTTTGTTGAGAATCGTGACGTTGTCCACTTTCATGATGTCGGGGTTGGTCGTGCGGAACGTTTCTGCGATCGCGTTGACCGCCTTGGCCGCTTGAGGGTAGGAGGTGCTGACGAAGCTCAGGTCCATGACCTGGGATTCCGCAGAGGATCCGATGCTGAGGCCGCTGCGCAGCTCATCGGCGCTCATCTTCAGATCGGGGAAGTTGGTCGATACTTTGTTCAGGATCGCGTAAGACTGTATAATTTCTTTGTAGGAATTGATGACGGTAATATTGGTCTGCATCGTACTTAGATCCAGCATCGACGTTCCCTGAAAATCGAATGCTTGGTTGACGATGAGCTTGGCCGAAGCCTGGTAGATCGGCGTCGTATACATGAAGCTTTTGATTCCGGTCGCGACGCAGGCCAGCAGGACGATCGCGGCGATGAGCCACTTGCGCTTGGCCAAAATGCTGAGATACTCTTTCAACTCCACGTGATGGGCCTCCCGTTATGTATAGTGGTCAGTTCCGATATAAATAGTGGACTTTATGCTCGGGCAACGCTGGCTGATGCCGGAGCAGCCACTCGTTCAGCTCCCGGATCCAGTCCGTGCGGCTAATCGAGCTTCCGGCGATGCGGAGCTCATACAGATAGAGGTTTCCTTGCTTGACTCGCGAGGCGACGATGCCTTCGAGGACGATTCTCTTCTCCCCCAGCTTCAGCTGGAAGGACAGGCGGTACCGGTCGTTCACCGGAAAACGGAGCGTCGTGGAGAATTCCAGTTCGTTTGCGTTCATATGAATCAGTAAGACTTTGCGGACGCCGGATCGGACCGGTTCTCCGCCGACCTGGGAAATCGCAAGCTCCGCCAGCAAGGCGCGGCTGTTGCCGGTTCGGGAAATGACGCCAGCAGAAGTCTCCATATTCCGACGCAAGAGCACGGTTCACCTCCGACAAATGCCTCCGGGCCTAGGTTTGAGAAAAGCTCCGGCGGGGAAGAATGATGACTAATTGATACGTTTTGTATCGCTTTGACATCTCCAACTTTACGATACAATTCGTAACATGTCAAGGGGTTTTCAGGCTTAATTTTCAAGATTGCGTCTTTTCGTATCATGCCTTCAGAAATCCTTTTAGCGGCGGCATTTCCGTATTAAACTTGAATATAGAGGGAGTTAGGAGGTACGTAAGTGGACATAGGATCACGGCTTGCAAGTCTGAGGGAAGACCGGGGATGGACTCAAGAGCATACGTCTCAGGTTCTTGGCATTTCCCGCGCAGCCTTGAGTCATTATGAGAAGAACCGGCGTGAACCGGATACCGATACGCTTGCAAAATTTGCGGATATCTATCAGGTCTCGATCGACTACCTGGTGGGAAGAACCGACAATCCGGAGGCGACGCTAGATCCGGACGTCAGGGAGTTTGCCGGCAGTATCGAGCTGTCCGATCAGGAGCTGTTGGAGAAGTTCGCCTTCTCCATCGACGGCAGCCCGCTTACGCCCGAGGAATCCAAGATGTTCATCGCTTTCATTCGGGCGAACCGGTCTATGAGATAATCTGGAATATTGTAATGCTTGCAAACCTGCCGTTGGCGGGTTTTTTTGTTGTTTTAAGAACGGGTAGTAGGAGAAAGGAATCAAATAAGACAATTTGTTAATCCAATAGTCCTGATTCGACAAAAGCTCCTTTATTTTTCTCTGATTGCCGCTTCACATTCCGACACTCTTTGCACCTTCAGTCGGATATACTTTATCCTATGTTCCCAGTACATAGAGAAACTAAATAGGAAATGGGAGTGGGGTACAGGAATGAACAGCCATCAACCAGAAAGCAGCTCAAAATCTCCTGTGAAGGTATTGGACGTCAGGCAAGTGCTCGAACAGCTGGGGTTGCAGCCCGATGCCGCACTGAAGGAATTGTTCCCGGAACGAACCTCGCCGCCTCCTTCGGAGGACCGTCAGAACCGCACCTCGAAGAAATAAAGCGCTGAACGCCTCTCCCCCCAACCCGAGGCATCGCTTATCTCTACCGCTAGCTTTCCTCCATTCGCTACCATCTCGAAGGTCTCTCGGTACATACTCGATACACCTTGTATAGATACATATTGTATCAATACGGAGCCGGCTTGTCAGCCATCAGGATAGGCCCTCCCGCACTTAATGACGGCCGATACGGTCGTCTTTTGGTTATTTTCCCGGTGTTATGGGGCCATGCTGATCGAGAAAGGAGGTCATGATCAATGGACCTGCTGGCGATGGCCACGATGACGTTCTGCGTCATTTTTTTCCTCTACGCGATGCGCGCGATCGTGAACAAGGAAAGCGATCGGAAATTCTTTGCCCTGGCCGTTCTCGCCTCTCTTTGCGCCGGGGTTTCTTTCCTGCTTTTGATCGGAGCGATCGGCTCGATCATCCTTTGAAGGTTGCGCCGCGACCGGCCCTCTCCAACGGTGAGTATGGCATGGACGAGCTGCATCCCCGAAGAAACAGCACAAAATCAAAGAGCCGCCAGCCCATAATCGGGCTAGCGGCTCTTTGCATGCCGGCCGGCTGCATCGCCGGAGGCTTAGTTGCCTCCGACTCGCGCCAGCTCTCTCATATTGGCCTCGAAGGCGGCCAGCAGGGCTTCGTCGCCCTTCAGGCCTTGCGCCTCCTCGGCATGGCGGATCTGCTCCAACATCCGCTTGTAATCCTTTGGAATGACGCGGACGAAGTCGCCCAGCGACTGCTCCCAGTTCGCCAGGACGCGTTCGCCGATCGCGCTGCCCGTATAGCGGACATGGTCTTCGATCAGCGAGCGCAGCTCCTGCACGTCCGCCTCGTCCTCGACGCGCTCCAGCAGCACCATTTCCAGGTTGACCTGCTTGTAGAAGGTGCGGTTCTCATCGAGCACATACGCCACGCCGCCCGACATGCCGGCCGCGAAGTTCCGTCCCGTGCCCCCCAGCACGACGACGCGTCCGCCTGTCATGTATTCGCAACCGTGGTCGCCCGTACCCTCGACGACAACCTTGACGCCGCTGTTGCGCACGGCGAAGCGCTCGCCCGCGATGCCGCGGATGTACGCTTCCCCGCCCGTCGCGCCGTAGAAGGCGGTGTTGCCGATGATGACATTGTTCTCCGCCGCGAAGGTCGCCTTCGGCGACGGAGCGACGATGATCTTGCCGCCGGAAAGGCCCTTGCCGACGTAGTCGTTGGAGTCGCCCTCCAGCGAGAGCGTGATGCCCTTCGGCACGAACGCGCCGAAGCTCTGGCCGGCGGAGCCGACGAAGTGCATCTGGATCGTATCCTCCGGCAGCCCCTTGGCTCCGTAGCGGCGCGTCACCTCGCTGCCGAGGATCGTGCCGACGACGCGGTTGGTGTTGCAGATCGGGAACGTCGCCTTGACCGGCTCGCCGCTCTCCAGCGCGCTCTGGGCGGCCGGCAGCAGCGACTGCATGTCGAGCGACAGCTCGAGGCCGTGGTTCTGCTGCTGCACGTTGTAGCGGACCGCGTCCTGCGGCACCTCAGGCTGATGCAGCAGCGGCGTCAGGTCGATGCCCCGCAGCTTGTAGTGGTCCACAAGCTCCTTGGCTTCCAGTACATCGACGCGGCCGACCATCTCGTTGATCGTGCGGAAGCCGAGCTCGGCCATGTACTCGCGCATCTCCTGGGCGACGAACCGCATGTAGTTGACGACATGCGACGGATCGCCCATGAACTTCTTGCGCAGCTCCGGATTTTGCGTCGCGACGCCGACCGGACAGGTGTCCAGCTGGCAGACGCGCATCATGACGCAGCCGAGCACGACGAGCGGAGCGGTCGAGAAGCCGTACTCCTCGGCGCCGAGCAGCGTGGCGATCGCCAGGTCGCGGCCGTTCATGATCTTGCCGTCCGTCTCCACCACGACGCGGTCGCGCAGGTTGTTGAGCATGAGCGTCTGATGCGTCTCCGCCAGGCCGAGCTCCCACGGGAGGCCCGCATGGCGCATCGAGTTCATCGGAGACGCGCCCGTGCCGCCGTCGTAGCCGCTGACGAGGATGACGTCGGCGCGGCCCTTGGCCACGCCCGCCGCGATCGTGCCGACGCCGACCTCGGAGACGAGCTTGACGTTGATGCGCGCGCGCGGATTGGCGTTCTTGAGATCATGGATCAGCTCCGCGAGATCCTCGATCGAGTAGATGTCATGATGCGGCGGCGGCGAGATGAGGCCGACGCCCGGCGTGGAGCCGCGCACCTCGGCGACCCAAGGATACACCTTGCGGCCCGGAAGCTGTCCGCCCTCGCCCGGCTTGGCGCCCTGCGCCATCTTGATCTGGATCTCGTCGGCGTTGACGAGGTAGTTGCTCGTGACGCCGAAGCGTCCAGAGGCGACCTGCTTGATCGCGCTGCGGCGCGAATCGCCGTTGGCGTCCGGAATGAAGCGGGCCGGGTCCTCGCCGCCCTCACCCGTGTTGGACTTGCCGCCGATGCGGTTCATCGCGATCGCGAGGCTCTCATGCGCTTCCTTGGAGATCGAGCCGAAGCTCATCGCGCCGGACTTGAACCGCTTCATGATCGCCTCGATGCTCTCGACCTCGTCGATCGGCACCGGCTGGCGGTCCTTCTTGAAGTCGAGCAGCGAGCGCAGCGTCATGAACTTGCGGTCCTCGCCCTGCACGAGATGCGAGAACCTTTTGTACAGCTTGTAGTCGCCAGCGCGGGAAGCCATCTGCAGCGTATGAATCGTCTGCGGGCTGAACAGATGGTCCTCCCCGTCCTTGCGCCACTGGTACTCGCCGCCGGAGTCGAGCTCGCGCTCTCCGCCCTGCTGCTCGGCATAGGCGCGGTGATGCGGCTTGAGAGCCTCCTGGGCGATGATGTCGAGGCCGATGCCGCCGATGCGCGAAGGCGTCCAGGTGAAGTACTTGTCGATGACCGACTCCTGCAGGCCGACCGCCTCGAAGATCTGCGCGCCGCGGTACGACTGGATCGTGGAGATGCCCATCTTGGACAGGATCTTGAGCACGCCCTTGGTCGCCGCCTTGATGAAGTTCTTGACGGCCTTGTCATGCGTCACGCCGCGCAGCATGCCCTGGCGGATCATGTCGTCGAGCGTCTCGAACGCCAGGTACGGGTTGATCGCGCTCACGCCGTAGCCGAGCAGCAGCGCGAAGTGATGCACCTCGCGCGGCTCGCCGGATTCCAGCAGCAGGCTGACGCGGGTACGCGTGCCTTCGCGGATCAGATGGTGATGCAGGCACGAGACGGCGAGCAGCGCCGGGATCGGGCAGTTGTCCTTGTCGGAGCCGAAGTCGGACAGGATGAGCACGTTATGCCCCTTGGCGATGACGCGGTCGGCCGCGTCGCACATCGTCTGCAGCGCCTGGCGCAGGCCGGCCTCGCCCCCGTCCGCCGGGAAGAAGATCGGCAGCGTGATCGACTTGAAGCCCGGACGGCGCACGTGGCGCAGCTTGGCGAACTCCTCGTTGGAGAGGATCGGCGAGTCGAGGCGGATCTGACGCGCGCTCTCCGGCTCCGGATGGAGCAGGTTGCGCTCCGGTCCGAGCGACGTGCCGGTCGCCGTGATGATCTCCTCGCGGATCGCGTCGATCGGCGGGTTGGTCACCTGGGCGAACAGCTGCTTGAAGTAGCTGTACAGCCGCTGCGGGCGCTCCGACAGGACGGCCAGCGGCGAGTCGTAGCCCATCGAGCCGACCGGCTCGACGCCGGAGGACGCCATCGGCTCGAGCACCTTGCGCAGGTCCTCGAACGTGTAGCCGAACGACTGCTGGCGCTGCTGCACCGTCGCATGCTCGAGCTCCGGCAGCTCCGGCGCGTCCGGCAGGTCGGCCAGGCTGATCAGGTTGTCGTCGAGCCACTGCTGGTACGGCTTCTCGGAGGCGATGAGGCTCTTGACCTCCTCGTCGGAGACGATGCGGCCCTCCTTGGTGTCGACGAGCAGCATGCGGCCCGGACGCAGGCGGTCCTTGTACAGGATCTCCTCCGGCTCGACCGGCACGGTGCCGGCCTCGGAGCCGAGGATGATGACGTCGTCCTTGGTGACGTAGTAGCGCGCCGGGCGCAGGCCGTTGCGGTCGAGCACGGCGCCGATCTGCGTGCCGTCGGTGAACGCCATCGCGGCCGGTCCGTCCCACGGCTCCATCAGGCAGCTGTGGTATTCATAGAAGGCTTTTTTCTCCGGGCTCATGTCCTCGTGGTTCGACCACGGCTCCGGCACCATCATCATCGCCACATGCGGCAGCGAGCGGCCGGCCAGGTACAGGAACTCCAGCGTGTTGTCGAACATCGCCGTGTCGGAGCCGTCCGGGTTGATGATCGGCTTGATCTTGTCCAGGTCCTCGCCGAACAGCTCGGAGGCGAACAGCGACTGGCGCGCGTGCATCCAGTTGACGTTGCCGCGCAGCGTGTTGATCTCGCCGTTGTGGATCAGGTAGCGGTACGGATGCGCGCGCTCCCAGCTCGGGAACGTGTTGGTGCTGAAGCGGGAGTGGACGAGCGCGATCGCCGTCTCCATCGCCTCGTCATTGAGATCGACGTAGAACGAGCGCACCTGCTCGGTCGTGAGCATGCCCTTGTAGACGATCTTCTTGGACGAGAAGGATGGGAAATAGAACATGTCGCCGCCCTCGAGCCCCGCATAGCGGATCGCCAGCTCGGCGCGCTTGCGGATGACGTACAGCTTGCGCTCGAAAGCCAACTCGTCCGCGAGTGCCGCATCACGCGACACGAACACCTGGCGCACGTAAGGCTTGGCCTTGAGCGCCGACTCGCCGAGCTTGGCGTCGTCGGTCGGCACGGTGCGCCAGCCGATGACGCGCTGGCCTTCCTCGGCGATGATCGCCTCGAGCTTGCTCTCGAGCGCCTCGCGCACGGCCGAGTCCTGCGGCAGGAAGAGCATGCCGACCGCATAATCGCCCTCGGCGGGCAGCTCGACGCCCTGGCGGCTCAGCTCGCGCTTGAAGAAGCCATGCGGAATCTGCAGCATGATGCCCGCGCCGTCGCCGGTGTTGGGCTCGCTGCCCTGGCCGCCGCGATGCTCCATGTTCTCCAGCACGGTCAGCGCCTGCCGGATGATCGTATGGGACTTCACTCCCTTGATGTGCGCGACGAAGCCCATGCCGCAAGCGTCTTTTTCGAACTGTGGATCGTAAAGGCCTTGTTTCGGCGGCAATCCCGTCATTTTCCTGTTCATCGGATGGCAACCTTTCTGTCGGAGGATGGATATAGAACGGACGGCTGCGAACGGCTACCTATTAGATAGACATCTTCACTCCGGAAGCGGCTCCCGCCTGGCATGGAAGCTCTCCGATTCCATCTCATGAATAAAGATGCATATTAATACATATCCATTACGTTCCGTCCCGTCGTTCAAAAGGCAGAAATCGGTCGGATCTCCCGGACGGCGATCCCGGAAAAAGGAAGGGGGGCTTATATAGCTATTCCTCGATTTTATCACTAGGGTCGGCGCAGATCAATTTAATCTTTTTGATCGCGAGAGGAAAAGTTTCGCTCCCGATCCCTCCCTTCCCTTGCGCGGCAAGGGATTGAAGCGGGTCCAACCGTTGCTTTGCCACGCCACAGCGGCGCTTCTGCATTCATCCTATCACAAGGCTCGGCAGCTTGGGTATACCAAGTTTAAGGAATGGCGGATCTGCCCGAACGATGACGTTCCATGTCAGGTCAAAGTGAGCCGGCACATGTATACTCATGCAAATTTTTGAACCAAAACTGCAACTGCGGCGGCCGCGGCTTCATGAAAACGCTGTCTCGCTGTCAGCTTGCCGGAAGCTCCGGCGCAGGGGCGCGGGCATGGGATGCAGGGCGCGGGATGCGGGGCGCGGGATGCGGGGCGCGGGATGCCGGCGCGGGATGCCGGCGCGGGATGCCGGCGCGGGATGCCGGCGCGGGATGCGGGCGCGGGATGCGGGCACGGGAGTGCGGGCACGGGATGCGGACACGGGAGTGCGGGCGCGGGATGCAGACACGGGAGTGCGGGCACGGGATGCCGGGCGCCTGAGGCGAAGCGCTCCGAGCGCTAACGATACTGTCGATCGCTATTGGCCTCAAAAGAGCCCAATTCGAAATGTAACGATACTGAGACGCGCTATTGGAGGCTGGAGAGCCGATTTTGCGGGTTTTAGGAGCAATAGCGCTTATGAGTATCGTTAGAAGTTCCAAAGGGCGGTGTGGAGCGAAATAACGTCTCTGAGTATCTTTAGCGCTGTGCATGGTGCGGGCGGCGCAACAGAAGCAGACGGCAGCCGCTTCTCCTTCTTCAGCAGATACGGGTTGTCGAGGGTGCAGCGCACAACGGCATGGCGTAGGTCCACTTGCATAGGGCGATGCATGGAGGAAGCGAACGACGAAGTCACAGGATGCTGACAGGGCGCGCGAAGGACGGAAATGACTCAAGCCCGAAACGCAGACAACGCACGAATGCACGCAGGCGGCGTGCGCTCAGGGCGCAGGCGGCGCAAGACTGCATGGATTCAGGCGACACCCAGGCGGCGCAACACCGCATGGACGCAATCGATGCCCAAGCGGCGCAAGACCGCATGGACGCAATCGATGCCCAGGCGGCACAAGACCGCACGGACGCAGACGGGGCGCAGGCGGCGCAAGACTGCATGGATGCAGACGGTGCCCAAGCGGCACAAGACCGCGCGAGCGCGCGCAAAGGACAGCGGCGACTCGTGCTCGAGGCGCAGACAGCGCGGACTGACGAGAGTCCGCGCCGAGCGCCGGCTACCGGTAGTCCGCGGACACGGTCCGCAGCTGGTCGGCCGCGCGCGCCGCCCAGCGCTGCAGCCGGTCGAGCTCCTCCAGCATGCGGGCGACGGCCTGCTCGCGGGAGGCTTCGTACTCCGGCAGATCCGCCGCGGCATGCGGCTGAATGTCGCGGTTGGGCACGAGCGCCTTTTCGCGATGGGCCAGCGCCCGCCTTTCATGGAAGAAAGGCACGTCGGGATCGTACGGATGGTGCAGGTCGCCCTGCTCGGGATGGCGCAGCACGGCCAGCGTCTCCACGACGCTTCTTGGCGAGCCCTGCTCGACCAGCCTGCCCGCATACTCCCCCGTCTTGTAGACGAAGCGCACCCAGCCCTCCGCGGCCTTGGCCTGATTGTCGTCGCTCATCGGTCATCGTCTCCTTCGGATCGTTTCCCCAAGAATATAGGAAGCGGGCCGGTAAGCACAAGCGGACAAGCCGAGCTTGTTTTATAGGCGGCGCTCGTCGTAATATTGGAAGTGGAAAAGTAGGTGAGTGCATGCGTAAAAAAAGAGTGCTGCTGCTATCGGAGGGGTTCGGATCCGGACACACCCAAGCGGCATATGCGCTCGCTGCCGGGCTGAGGCAGCTGTCTCCGGATGTCCAGACCCGCGTGCTGGAGCTGGGCAAATTCCTGAATCCGGTGCTCGGTCCTCTGATCATGTCCGCCTATCGCAAGACGGTCGGCAAGCAGCCCAAGCTGGTAGGCATGATGTACCGCACCAACTATAAGCGATCGTTCAACCGGTTCGCGCAGCTCGCGATTCACCGGATCTTCTATACCCAGACGGAGCAGGTCATCCAGCAGTTGCGCCCGGAGATCATCGTCTGCACGCATCCCGGCCCGAACACCGCCGTCGCCAGGCTCAAGCGGCTCGGCCTCGACGTGCCTCTTTACACGCTGATCACCGATTACGACGCGCACGGCACCTGGGCCAGTCCGGAGGTCAACCACTACCTCGTCTCCACGCCGGTCGTCAAGCGCAAGCTGATGGACCGAGGCATCCCGTCCGGCCGCATCGAGGTGACCGGCATCCCGGTCCATCCGCAGTTCTGGGAGTCCCAGGACCAGGTCCAGGCGCGGAGCGGGCTGGGCTTGCGGAACCTGCCGACGGTGCTGGTCATGGGCGGCGGCTGGGGGCTCATGGAGGAGGAAGACGAGCTCTTCACCTACATGACCCGCTGGCGCGAGGAGGTGCAGCTCATCTTCTGCACGGGCACCAACGAGAAGTCGCGGGAGAGCATGCTGGCCGACGAGCGGTTCAACCATCCGAACATTCAGGTGCTCGGCTTCACACGCGAGATCTCCAAGCTGATGGACGCCTCCGACCTGCTCGTGACCAAGCCCGGCGGCATGACCTGCACCGAGGGCATGAGCAAGGGCATCCCGATGCTGTTCTACAAGCCGATTCCCGGCCAGGAAGAGGAGAACCTGGACTACTTCGTCGGCAGCGGCTTCGGCGAGATGCTGCAGTCGGCTGCGACGATCGACCGCTGGTTCCAGCTCATCCAGGAGCCCTACAGCTCCGGCCGGCGCCGGCAGCGGCTGCAGTCCAAGAGCAGCCAGCAGTACGATCCGCAGGAATGCCCGTCGGCCGTGCTGCGGCTGATGCGCTGACCGCCGACGCGGAGACGTCCGCGTCAGGCGCAGGGACAGGATCTGCGCAAGCGACTGCGACGGACGCGCGGACGGCGCGCCGAACGTTTGGAGCGCATGCGCCGAGGCAATACCTATACGGGGGACGGGAGGACGCTCCCTCCCCTTTTCTTTCTCCAACACGTATTCTACGCCTCTAAAGGCAAAAGCCAAGGAGATGAGCCGATTGAACAACAAGGCATTGGACGGCAAGACCGTCATCGTCCGGCTGGAGATCGACTCCGGCACCAACTTCAGCTCGGTCGTATCCGCCATCGAGGCGGCCGGCGGCGACATGATCGCCATCGACGTCATCCAGACGGGCAAAGGCAGCACGACGCGCGACTTGACGGTCAAGGTGAAGGACACCGGCACGACGGAGCGGCTCGGCAAGACGCTGGGGCAGCTGCCGGGCATCCGGGTCATCAACACCTCCGACCGCACCTTCCTGCTGCATCTCGGGGGCAAGATCACCGTTCAGCCCAAGACCGCCATCCACAACCGCGACGACCTTTCCCGCGTCTACACGCCTGAGGTGGCGCGCGTCTGCACGGCCATCCACGAGGATCCGTCCAAGGCGTTCACGCTGACGATCAAGCGCAACATGGTCGCGGTCGTCTCCGACGGCAGCGCAGTGCTCGGCCTCGGCAACATCGGCCCCGAAGCGGCGATGCCCGTCATGGAGGGCAAGGCGATGCTGTTCAAGCAGTTCGCCGACGTCGACGCGTTCCCGATCTGCCTGGACACGCAGGATACCGAGGAGATCATCCGCACGGTGAAAGCGATTGCACCTGCCTTCGGCGGCATCAACCTGGAAGACATCAGCTCGCCGCGCTGCTTCGAGATCGAGGAGCGGCTGCGCGAGGAGCTCAACATCCCGGTGTTCCACGACGATCAGCACGGCACCGCCGTCGTCCTGTACGCGGGCCTGCTCAACGCGCTGCGCCTGACGGGCAAGTCGATCGAGGACGCGCGCATCGTCGTCTGCGGCATCGGCGCGGCCGGCACCGCCTGCACGAAAATGCTGCTCGCCGGCGGCGCCCGCAACGTGCTCGGCGTCGACCGCGACGGCATCCTGACGGCGGATCGCGACTACGCGCATCCGATGTGGAACTGGTACGCCGCGAATACGAATCCCGGACGCGTCTCCGGCAGCCTGGCCGATGCCGTCGCCGGAGCGGATGTATTCATCGGCCTGTCGGCCGGCGGCATCCTGAAGCGCGAGATGGTGCTCACGATGAACGAGCAGCCGATCGTGTTCGCGATGGCGAATCCGGAGCCGGAGATCCGGCCCGAGGAGGCCGAAGACATCGTCGCGGTCATCGCCACCGGGCGCTCGGACTATCCGAACCAGATCAACAACGTGCTCTGCTTCCCGGGCATCTTCCGCGGAGCGCTCGACTGCCGCGCGACGACGATCAACGAGGAGATGAAGCTGGCCGCGGCCGAGGCGATCGCCTCCACCGTCGGCGAGGACGAGCTGAGCCGCAGCTACATCATCCCGAGCGTGTTCAACGCCAAGGTCGTCGAGGAAGTGCGCCGCCGCGTCGTGCAGGCGGCCCGCGAGAGCGGCGTCGCCCGCCGGAATCCGCGGGAATAGCGCGCGGCACGCGGCAGCGGCGTCGCCCGGCGGAATCCGCAGGAACAGCAGGCGGCAGCAAGGCCGGTTCGCCGCGCGAGAGCGGCTCTGCAGCTGGCGCAGACGAAGCAGCCGTTGCGGCTGGCCTTAGAAAAGAAACAAGGCAGAGAGCTCGCTCTCTGCCTTGTTTCTTTCTTGCCGCGGAACGCTTCGCTTTGCCGGCGGTCAGAGGCCGGCCGTGCGGGCGGCTGGAGCTTCCGTAGAGCCGAGGCTCGATTGGCGCCGCGCTCCCTTTCCATAGAAGAAGGATGAGCTGAGCAGGATCGCGGCGATCAGGCTGAAGACGATCATGCCGCTGGTTCGGTCAAGCAGCCAACCGCCGAGCAGCGGACCGAGAAAGTAACCGAAGTTGCCGAATGTCTGCGCGCCGAAATACGTGCCGCGAAGCGCCCCTGGCGCCAGCCGGTCCAGGAGCAGGCTGCCTGCCGGGTAATTGAGGATTTCGCCGATCGTGAACAGAATCATCGAGACGAAAAGCAGAGGAATGGTCGGAGAGATGCCGAAGCCGACCAGGCCGAGCGCGAACAGGATGTTGCCCGCATGGATCGCCGAGATGGGACGATGCTTTTCGAGCAGCCTGGACAGCGGCATCTGCAGGACGATGACCGTGACGGCATTCGCCGTCATGAGCCAGCCGAACACGTAGACGCCCTGATTGAAGCTCATCTCCAGATGTTGCGAGAGCGTGACGGCATGCTGGCTGTAGCCGATGGCGACGAGGATCGCGCCGATCGTGTACAGCTGAAGCACCCGGTCGCGGCGGACGGCGGCCCATGCGGAACCGATCGTGACCTTCTCCTTTTTGGCTGCGCCCTCGATCTCCTTTATACCGAACGCATTCATCATCGCGAACAGGATGCAGCCGTAGAGCAGGAAAATGAGTCCCGTCACGAGAAAGGGAAGCGGGCTGCTGCCGACGCCGAGATAGACGCCGAGCAGCGGTCCGATGGCGACGCCGACGTTGCCCATCAGATAACGGAGCGAGTACAGCTTGAACCGGCGCTCCGGCTCGGTGAGATCGCCCATCAACACTTGGGAGACTGGCTCGAACCAGGAGCGGCAAATGCCGTTCAGCAGGCTTAGCAGAAACAGCAGCGCCGGCTGCATGAAGAAGGCGAATCCGATGAAGACGGCGCTCCAGGCGAAAAGCGAGATGAACATGATGAGCCTGCGGCCGCAGCGGTCTGACAAAGCTCCGCCGATGAAGCCTCCGAACGTGCCGGCGAGAGATCCCGCACCGGCGACGAAGCCGATCATCGCCGCGCTCATGTCGGTGTTTTTGGCGAGGTACAGGGCGAGAAACGGCATGCTCATCGACATCGCGATCCGGGAGATCATCTGGCCGAAGAGCAGCGACGTGACTATCGGATGGTAGCTGCGGAACAGAAGCTGAATTCGGTTCATGGCTTCACCGACCTTGGAAGGATTGGCATGTACAGGATGCGACGATCGATGCTGGACATGGGCGGACGAATTCGTCTTGGATTAGAGCACGCATGATCAAACGGGCGGTCGGTTGCGACGGCCCGCGGACGGACAGGAGCCCATTTTATACCAGATACGTCCGATCTGCACAGGTATATTTTGGACTAGACCGTTTTCCCCCTGCCGCGGCGCGTCCTAGGGCCGTGTAGCACTAGCGGGCGTGCTATCCAGCGGCTGCGGCGCTTCTTAACGCCAAATTTGCCGTCAGCGGCATCCGGTTCCCCGGCTGCCGCACTTCTTAACGACAATATTGCCTTTAGCAAGGCCGGTTCCCCCGTCGCGGCGCTTCTTAACGCCAAATTTGCCGTTTAGCGAAAGCGTCTCCACTCCGTGGACCCGGCTCTGCTTAAGCATGGTCAGCCCCGCTCTCCGAGCTCCGGCACATAACGATATCGGCGAGCGCGTTTCCCTGCGGATATCAACTGGACTTTCCCTTCAAGCATCAGCTTCTTCAGGTACTTGATGACCGTCCTAGGATCGAGGCCAAGCTCGTCCGCAGCTTTGCTTGGATAGATGCACTCGCTGTGCTTTCTCGCATAATCCAACAAGGCTTGTTCGGCCAATGGACGCTCGGCCCGGCGGCCGGCACGCGCATAACGCATGATGTCCGGCTTCAGAAAATCGCGGATCAACGCCGGATCTTCCTTCAATGCATCATAGGCGATGGAAATATTCGTGTACCCTCTGCTGTGAAGGTACAGCTCTCGCATCAGCTCTCGTCTGTATCCCGTCCGATCGGCCTGCTGCACATGCGGGCCGAAGCCTTTCACATCGATGTTGAAACGACGCAGGCCCGGCAGCCACGCGAAATCCAGATACAGCGTCCCGCCTCTCCAATCCCGCACCTCATACTCGGGATGCAGATCATCGAAATTCCCGACCAGCGGCCACCAGACGTTCTTTAGAAAAAGCGCCTCTCCATGACCGTGCCCGCGCTTCAGACGATCCTTCCTCTCCCCTCTCCTGGCTCTGAGATGCCGCTCCATCCATGCATTCCGCGCTTCTTCGAATTCTTGCATCCGATTTTTGTCCATGTCCATCTGCTCCTTCGCATTCAAATCGAAAAAACGCCCGGTTTCATGCCTCGCCTCCTGCCCGGTCCCCTGTAAAGGGAATCCGAGAACAAGATTCGAAGAGAAACAGGACGTTCTTCGTCACTGCATGTCTTGCTTATCTGTCTGTGCCAGCCGTTTAGGAAAAAAGCCTCCAGCTCGATTTCATCCGAAAGCCCCGCCGGCTTTCAGACTAGCAGCTCCGCTCCCTACAGCGCGCTGCCGCCGAACATGAAGCGCGTCTTCCAGGTCGAGTTCTGCGGGATGTCCGTCACCTGCACGCCGCCCGACTCCTTGGAGTACGTCTGCAGGATCTTGTTGTCGCCGAGGTAGATGCCGACATGGGAGATGAGCGAGGCGTCGAGGCTCTCCTCGGCCGTCATGTCCTTGCCGATCGCGGTGGTCGTGAAGAACATCAGGTCGCCGCGCTTCAGCTCGTTCCAATCCTGCGTGTAGGCGCCTTTGTTCTTGACCTGCTGGCCTTGGCCGCGCGAGTCGGCTGCCAGCTTGATCCCGAGAGCGTCGAGGAAAGCTTGGCGCACGAAGTCCGAGCAATCGAACGTCGTCGTGTCGTTGCGGCTGGAGCCGAACTCATACGGAGTGCCGAGATACTTGAGGCCGGCGGCGATGACCGCCTCCAGCTCCGGCGAGGCGAGGCCATCCCCATCGCCGGACGGAGCCGGCGTCGGAGATGCGGGAGCCGCGCTCGGCGTCGGCGATGCGCTAGGAGCAGGCGTCGCGGTTGGAGCGCTCGGGAGCGTCCCTGTCACGGCGATGTACTTGGCGTCGGAGCTGACGTAGCCGGATTGGCCCAATGCGTCGACGATCTGGTACCAGCTGCGATTGGAAGTGGAGACGATCTGCACGGCCTCGCCCGTCTTCAGGTAGCGGATGCGGTCTTGCGAAGTGGACGGGCCGATGCGGAACGCCACCGCCGAAACGGCCTTCGCGTTCGGCGAGAACGCCTCCGTGCCGCCTTCTGGCGTCGGCGTCGCGGTCGGCGTTGCCGACGGCGCCTTGCTCGGCGTTGGCGTCGCGGTTGCCGCCGGCGTCTTGCTCGGCGTCGGCGTCGGCGTCGGCGTCGGCGTCGCGGTCGGCGTCGCCGACGGCGCTGGCGTCGAAGCTCCGGGCAGGACGCCGGTTACGGTGACGTATTTCTTGTCGGAGCTTATGTATCCGCTGTTGCCCTGCTCATCCAGGATCAGATACCAGTACGCGGTCGGCACGGCCACGATCTGCACCTGCTCGCCCTTGTTCAGGTAGCGGATGCGGTCGCTGGAAGCGGAGGCGCTCTTGCGCAGCGTGACGGTAGCCGCAATCTCCGCGTTCGCGGCGAGCGACGGCTTGGCGGAGGCGGCAGGCTCCTCGATCAGGCTGATGTAGGCGGAGGAGGAAGAGACGAAGCCGATCTTGCCTGCGCGTTCCTTGACTTTGTACCAGCTGCCGTCCACCCGCTCGAGCACGGTGAGCGGCTCTCCTTTGGCGAGCAGACGGAGCACCTTGCCCTTGGTCGACGGCTCTTCCCTCAGGTTGACGGTGGACTGGGTGACGGCAAGCTGGGCGGCGGCGGAAGGAGCGGCCTCCGCCCCGGTCGGGGGCATGCCCGCAAGCAGCAGGCTCGCGGCCAGAACGGCGGCGACGGGCTTTCTCATTCGATCACGACTCCTCATCTGGTTGAATGTCGATTGTCCATGGTCTAGATCACAGGTAGGTTATCGGCATCCGGCTTGTCCGGATTTAGGCTTGACTCTGTCGAAGGAGGAGCGATCGTGCGGCTCGCTGGGATGTTCTGGCGTCTTCTGGTGTCTATTGTAAATAAAACCGGCAAAAAGCGCATGGACCGCTGCTCCCAAGTTCGCCGCCACCTCAAGCTAGGACGAGCGGCCCGCCCGCGCCGAGCCTCCGGGGCCGCTCCGTTTTTTCACATAAAAAAACCCGCCTCCGTCCCTGAAGGGACTTGGAAGCGGGCTGACGGACGGAAGCAGGCTCAAGCCGGCTCCGGCTCGTAAGGCTCCACATGCACATGCACGTTCATGATGTTGTGCTTGCGCTCCATCCGGCTCTCGATCTCGTCGCTGATCCGATGGCTCTCGACCAGGCTCAGCCTGGAGTCGACGGTCACGATGACGTCGACGAGCACATGGCTGCCGTGGATGCGGGCTTTGAGGTCCTTGATCGACTTGACGCCCTCGACCTTCTCGATCGAGCTGCGCAGCGTGCGCAGCTCGCCGTCGTCGAAGCCGTCGGTCAGCGCATGGGTCGAGCCGTAGAAAATTTCCCATGCCGTCTTGCAGATGATGAGGCCGACGGCGATCGCCGCTACGGGATCGAGCCACGGCATGCCGAGCGAAGCGCCGGCGATGCCGACCGCCGCGCCGATGCTGACAAGCGCGTCCGACAAATTGTCCTTGGCCGCGGCGTCCAGCGCCTGGCTCTTGATCTGCCGGGCGAGGCGGCGGTTGTACAGATAGACGCCGAGCATGACGACGGCTGAGACGATCGCCACGACGGCGGACAGGATGTTCGGCGCCTCCTCGCGCCCGGCGAACAGCGAGCGCACGGAGCTGATCAGCACCTGCAGGCCGACCGTCGCCATGATGAAGGAAGCGATGAGCGAGGCGATCGTTTCCGCGCGGAAGTGTCCGTAGGGATGGTCCTCGTCCGGCGGCTTCTGCGAGATGCGCAGGCCGATGAGCACGGCGAACGACGCGACGATGTCGGTCAGATTGTTGAAGCCGTCCGCAGACAGCGCCTTGGAGGCGAACAGGTAGCCCGCGCCGATCTTGGCGATGGACAGCACGACATACGCGCCGATGCTGATCCAGGCTCCGCGCTCTCCTCGGCGCATATCGGCGTATTGTTGCTCGGTAGACACGTTTTCTTTCCCCTCTCAAAAAACACTCTCCCCACCTTACCGTCCGATCCCCCAGTGGGTCTAGAGAAACATTGTTGTCCTAATGCGCCTTTTTGTGGCTCTGCGCAACACTTTCCGCCTCCTGCAACGCCGCTTAGCCTGCTCTGGATATGCCATTTTTATGCAGGATGACGTCTCGTTTTTTCCACGCGGCGGCAGCAAAAAAAAATCCAAGGCAGAGGGAGCTGCCTTGGATTCGTAGCCTCGCGCTGCACCGCAGCGACTGCGGTCGAGGCCGCCTATTGCCAGGAGGCCAGCTCGCTGCCGCAGCGCGTGCAGCGCTTGGCGTCGAGCCGGTTCTCCGCCTTGCAGCGGCCGCAGAGCACATGCACCTGGCCCTCGAGCTGCAGCGCCGGCAGCACGCCCTCTTCGGGGAAGGGGGCGCCGCAATCCGGGCAGTAGCGGGCCTCATGGTCGGCCTCGCGCCCGCAGGTCGCGCAAGCCTTGAGCGCCTTGAGCGCGCGGATGCGCTGCTCGAGCTGGTCGATCTGCCCCTGCGCCGACACGATCTGCTGGCAGAGCCGATGGGCGGCCTCATGGGAGGCGGCCATGTCGTCCTTCATATAAGCGGCGAACACGGCGTCGCCGATCTCTTTCTTGAGCCGCGAGATGTCGCGCTGGCGAAGCGCGACCTGGGACTTGAGCCGCGCGGTCTCCATCGTCTGCTGAGCCGCCTTCGCCGCTTCGGCCGCTCCTTGCTTCATTTTGTCGAATATGGACATGATGCACGCTCCCCGCTTCCGGGATGAAGGTTCTTCCCCTAAGGCTACACCAATCGCAGCTTGACCGGCAAGGCATGACAGTTGTCATGTCGGATCGCTTACGGCTATGACTGCCTGCGCCCCGCCTCTTTCCCTATACTGGAATTATCAGCCGCAGCGCTCCGCGCGCCATACGGCCACACGGGAGGAAGCCATGAACCAGACGAAACAGCTCCGCAAGATGATCGCTCCCTTCGAGCGCAACGACAAGACCGCCAGCGTCCGCCAGCTGCTCAATACGATCCCGCCGTTCATCCTGCTCTGGATCGCGGCTTATGCCAGCTTGCAGGTCTCGTATGCCCTGACGCTGCTGCTGTCCGCGCTCGCGGCCGGCTTCCTCATCCGCAGCTTCATCATCTTCCACGACTGCTGCCACGGCTCGTTCTTCCGCAGCCGCAAGGCCAACGACGCGCTCGGCACGCTGCTCGGCATCCTGACGCTGTTCCCGTACGAGCAATGGAAGCACAGCCACAACATCCACCACGCCGGCAGCGGCAACCTGGAGCGCCGCGGCACGGGCGACATGTGGCTGCTCACCGTCAAGGAATACAAGGAAGCGTCCGCTTGGACCAAGCTGCGCTACCGCATCTACCGCAACCCGTTCGTGCTGTTCGTCGTCGGACCGATCGCGCTCATCCTGATCACCTACCGCTTCAACGAAAAAGGCGCGCGCCTCAAGGAGCGCCGCAACACCTGGCTGACCAACGCCGGCATCGCCGTCCTCTACTCGCTGCTCATCTGGGCGATCGGCTGGCAGTCGTTCCTGCTCGTGCAGCTGCCGGTATTCTGGATCTCCGGCGCCGCCGGCATCTGGCTGTTCTACGTCCAGCATCAGTTCGAGGACTCCTACTTCGAGCATGAGGAAGAGTGGGACTACGTCAAGGCGGCCGTAGAAGGCAGCTCGTTCTACAAGCTGCCCGCCTGGCTGCAATGGCTGACCGGCAACATCGGCTACCACCATGTGCATCATCTAAGCCCGCGCGTGCCGAACTATCATCTGCAGCAGGCGCATGAAGCCGCGCCGCCGCTCGAGCATGCGACGACGATCACGCTGCTCACGAGCCTCAAGTCGCTGCGCTTCAACCTGTGGGACGACGAGCGGCGCCAGTTCGTCACGTTCCGCGAAGGCATCCGCCGCGCCGCGGAGCCGCCGCTTCGCTCCACCGGACGCCCGGCCTGAGACGGATATTTTGCCGGATAGTATGCTACAATGAGGCTAACCATCCCCGCCGGAAGACAGCGGCCTGAGCGCCGCCGTCCGGCCCAAGGAGCAAGCAGCGCATGCAGCAAAAATGGAATCAGATCCTGCCCCGCAACACCGGGCTCGGACCGTATATCTGGCTGGCCTTCATCGTCCTGCCGTTCTATTTCATCTTCCGCTACCCGGATACGGGCAGCATTCTCGCCGGCAGCCTCATGGTTGCCGTCTTTTTCATCTGCTACCGGCTCACGCGCGAGGGCCGGGGCTGGCGGATGTATACCGGCATCGCGATCCAGATGGCCATTTCGGCGGCGATGACGATTTATTTCCACTACCCTTACTTCGGCTTCTTCCTGGCGTTCTATATCGGCAACACGCGCAGCAGGGCCGGCTTCACGAGCCTCTATGTCGTGCATCTCGTGCTCGTCGCCGCCACGATCTATACCGCCTACTTCATGCATAACCGCTTCTTCATCCAGCAGTCGCCCTTCGTCGCGATC
This sequence comes from Paenibacillus sp. FSL W8-1187, assembly GCF_037965485.1. NCBI lineage: Bacteria > Bacillati > Bacillota > Bacilli > Caryophanales > Paenibacillaceae > Paenibacillus > Paenibacillus sp. FSL W8-1187. The sequence goes on along the minus strand of NZ_CP150181.1, from coordinate 1,532,561 downwards.
CTGCTGATCGGCGTCTCGGTGCTGCCGTTCAGCCGCTACAACTGGCTCAAGCAGGAGCGGCTCCAAGGGCAGCTCGAGGATGCCAACCGACGCATCGCCGACCTGCTCGTGCTGGAGGAGCGGCAGCGGATCGCGCTCGACCTGCATGACACGCTCGGCCAGCAGCTGTCGCTCATCCGCCTCAAAAGCGACCTTGCCGGCAAGCTCGTCTCCAAAAATCCCGAGCGGGCCCGCGCGGAAATGAGCGACGTGCACCAGACCGCGCGCATCGCGCTGCAGGAGGTGCGCGACATGGTCTCGCATATGCGCGGAGCCCGGCTCGAGGACGAGCTCGGGCGGGTCGGCCAGATTCTGCGCGCGGCCGAGATCGAGTTCGAGCTGGTCGGCGATCCGAAGCTTGCGCATACGTCCCGTTTCACCGAGAACGTGCTCAGCATGTGCGTCAAGGAGGCGGTCACGAACGTCGTCAAGCATAGCCGGGCTTCCCGCTGCCTCGTGCGGATCGAGCAGAAGCCCGACCTGCTCCGCGTGCTCGTCCAGGACAACGGCATCGGCATGCGGCTGCCGCGCGCCCAGGATCGGGGCAACGGCCTGCAAGGCATGAAGGAGCGGCTCGAGTTCATCAACGGCAGCCTCCAGATCGGCCAAGGCGCCGGTATGGATTCGAAGTCGGCCGCCGGCGCGAAAGCCTCGGATTCAAAGGGCGGGACGCGCGCTGCCGGGACGGACGGCGCTGCCGGAAGGCCGGGCACGACGCTGTATATGATTGCGCCGCATAATGTCAGCCGCAGAGAAAAGGAGGATTTCCAATGATCCGAATCGTGCTTGCCGAGGACCAGCGGCTGCTGCTGGGCGCTCTCGGCTCCCTCATCGACCTCGAGGAGGACATGCAGGTCGTCGGCCAGGCGACGAGCGGCGAGGACGCCGTCGCGCTCGTGCGCAAGCACAAGCCCGACATCTGCATCATGGACATCGAGATGCCCGTCATGAACGGGCTCGAGGCGGCCGAGCAGTTGAAGGACAGCGGCTGCCGGGTGATGATCCTGACGACGTTCGCCCGCAGCGGTTACTTCGAGCGGGCGCTCAAGGCGGGCGTGCAGGCGTATCTGCTCAAGGACAGCTCGAGCGACGAGCTCGCCACGTCCATCCGCAGCGTCATGGAAGGACGCCGCCTGTACGCGCCCGAGCTCGTCGACGAGGTGTACAACGAGAGCAACCCGCTCACCGAACGCGAGCGGGAAGTGATGGAGCTCGTCTCCGCCGGCAAAAACACCAAGGAGATCGCGAGCCAGCTGTACCTCTCGAGCGGCACGGTCCGCAACTACATCTCCGTCATCCTCGACAAGCTCGGCGTCAGCAACCGGATCGAGGCCGTCTCCCGCTTCAAGGAGAAGGGCTGGTTCAAGTGAAATTGAGTAAAGGCCGCAAAAGCCGACTAATCGGCTTCTGCGGCCTTATTTTCGCTCCTCGCCTGCTCTGGCTGCTGCTCTAACGCCGCCGTTACGCGGATAAACCGAGCCACTCCTCTCCAGCCGCCGCCGTAGCTCCGCCGTTGCTCGGATAAACTGAGTAACTCCACTCCAAACACTTCCCTAGCGCCGACGTTGCTCGGATAAACTGAGTAACTCCACTCCAAACACTTCCCTAGCGCCGACGTTGCTCGGATAAACCGAGTAACTCCTCTCCAGCCGCTGCCCTAGCTCCGCCGTTACGCGGATAAACCGAGCAACTCCTCTCCGAGTTAGTGTACCGCAGCGCAACTCGATGGCTGTAACCCGAAAATGTCGGGTTGCAGGCGTCCATGAGCTCGGTTCAAAGGCTGTAACCCGAAAATGTCGGGTTGCAGGCGTCCGGGAGCTCGATTCAGAGGCTGTAACTCGAAAATGTCGGGTTGCGGGCGTCCGGGAGCTCGGGCCAGTGGCTGTAACCCGAAAATGTCGGGTTGCAGGCGTCCGGCGGACGATCGCTTGGTAGGTCAAGTGAAGCGCGACCATCCGAGCGAAGTTGGACTTGGAGCAAAGGTCGCTTGTGCTGCGGCAGTGGGCGTGCTGGCCCAGCGGAGCGGACGGAATCCTCCTGGAGAAGCGGCAGCGGTTCCCTTGAAGGCCGGATTCCTTCCGTTTCGGAAAGGGAGATCAGAGGAATCTGGGCTTCAGCGGAATCGGAGGGAGGTTCCGTCCGCGCAGCGGCTGTCCTCGGCACGCTGCTTCGTCCGCGCAGCGGCTCTCCCCGGCACGCAGCTCCGTCCGCGCAGCGGCTCTCCCCGGCACGCAGCTTCGTCCGCGCAGCGGCTCTACTCGGCACGCAGCTTCGCCCGCGAAGCGACTCCAGCCGTCCGCGAAGCGGCGGACTACGCCAATAACCCCCGCCGCTCAGAAGCCAGGCTTCCGAGCGGCGGGGGCCAGCGGCTTCCCGTCGGCTCAGCCCTTCACGCCGCCGACGGTCATGCCTTTGACGAAGTATTTCTGCAGGAACGGATAAACGATGATCATCGGCAAGCTCGCCACGATCGTCATCGTCGCGCGGATCGACGTCGGCGTGACGAAGTTGGCGCTCGCGTTGGCGCTGTTGGCGAACGCCGAGGCGGACGTCATCGACGAGTTCGAGTTGGAGTTGGCCAGCATCTTCATCAGCTCGTACTGCAGCGTGCTGAGGTTGGCCTTCTCGGAGTTGTACAGGAAGACGTCGAACCATGAGTTCCACTGGAACACGCCGGTGAACAGCGCCACGGTGGCGAGCGCCGGCAGCGCCAGCGGAATGACGATCTGCATGAACGTGCGGAACTCGCCCGCGCCGTCGATGCGCGCCGACTCGATGATCCCCTCCGGCAGCCCTTCGATGAAGGAGCGGATGACGATCATGTTGAACACCCCGATGATGCCCGGCACGATGTACACCCAGAAGCTGCCGATCAGGTCCAGGTCGCGCATGAGCAGGTAGTTCGGGATGAGGCCGCCGTTCAGGTACATCGTCAGGATGAACGTCACCGTCACGAAGCGGCGCAGCAGGAACTCCGGCCGGCTGATCGTATAGGCGACCATCGCGGAGCAGAACACCGTGACGATCGTGCCGATGACCGTCCGCAGGATGGAGACGAGCGTCGCGTGGAAGATCGTCGCTTCCTGGAACACGTACTTGTAGTTGTCGAGGCTGAAGTCGCGCGGCAGCAAGTAGATGCCGCCGCGGATCGAGTCGTTGGCGTTGTTCAGCGACACGGCCAGCGTGTTGAGGAACGGGTAGAGCGTGAAGATGACGAGCAGGGAAAGGAAGATGAAGTTGAACAGGTCAAACAGGCGGTCGCCCGGGGATTGGAACCGTTTGTACACCTTGCGCGGCTTTTCGGGCTTCTTGCCCGCGCCAACCTGCTGCGCTGCCGGTGTTGCCATGATACATCGCTCCTTTTAGAACAGTCTCTGCTCGCCAAGACGCTTCGCCAGCGAGTTGGCTCCGAACAGCAGGATGAAGCTGACGACCGTCTTGAAGATGCCGGCCGCGGTCGCGAGCGAGAAGTTGCCCATCGAGATGCCGTATTTGAGGACGAAGATTTCCAGGTTCTCCGAATAGTCGGCGTTCATGCCGTTGCCCATCAGGTACTGCGGCTCGAAGCCCGTCTCGAGGATGTTGCCGAGGTTCATGATGAGCAGGATGATGATGACCGGCTTGAGGCCCGGCAGCGTGATGTGCTGGATGCGCTGCATCCGGTTCGCGCCGTCGATCTCGGCCGCCTCGTACTGCGACGGATCGATCATCGTCATCGCCGCCAGATAGACGATCGTATTCCAGCCGACGTCCTTCCACACCTCGGAGGCGCCGAGGATGCCCCAGAAGTAATGGCCGACGCCGAGCCACATGATCGGCCGGTCGATGATGCCGAGCCACATCAAGAGCTCGTTGACGATGCCGCCGTCGATCGACAGCGCCGTCGAGATGATGTTCGCCGCCACGACCCAGGAGATGAAGTGCGGCAGGTAGCTGATCGTCTGCACGGCGCGCTTGAAGAACGCGATGCGCACCTCGTTGAGCAGGATCGCCAGAGCGATCGCGGTGACGAAGCCGAGCACCAGCTTGATGACGGCCATCGCCAGCGTATTGCGCAGGACGCGCAGGAACGAGTCGTCGGAGAACAGGAAGCGGAACTGCTCGAGGCCGACCCACTCCTGCTCGAACATGCCCAGGTTCGGGCGGTAATGCTGGAAGGCGATCGTCCAGCCCCACAGCGGCACATATTTGAAGATGAAAATCCAGATGACGAACGGCACCGACATGAGCACCAGCGCCTTCTGCTTGGACAGCGTCCTGAACCAGCGTCCTACCTTTCCCGGCTCCGCGGACGGCGCGGACCGGACGGCGGCGGTTTCTTGGCTGCGCATCGTATCTCTCCTCTCCTATCCAACCGGCATGCCGATCGGCAAAAACCGGACCGGTGCGACTGACCCGGTCCGGTCCGAAACCATTCAGCCTGTTCTCAGTTGCCTTGCGTCTTGGCAATCTTCGCGGCGACTTCCTTGGTCATCGTCTCCTCGTAGGCCTTCACGTCGAGCTTGTTGAATTCCTTGAGGTATTCGTCCCAGATGCCGTCGAACTGCTCCGGCTTCGCCAGCACGAGCTTGGAGAAGTACTTGAGCTTGAGGTCCTTGGACTTCTGCGTGAAGATCTGCGCCGGCGAGCCTTGCTCCAGCGAGATGCTCCAGGCCGGGTACCACGGACGCTCATCCGGCTTGGCGAACAGGTCGGAGAACGTCTTCGCGCCGTATTTCTCGAGAATCAGCTTGTCGCCTTCGGTGAACGAAGCCTGCGCGACCTCCGGCTGGCGGCCGGCGTTGAACGAGTTGCCGTCGGCCAGCGTGGAACCGCCGCCGTACATCGGCCAGCTGTAGTTGAAGTAGGAGAAGCCGATGCTTTCCTGCGTCTTGTTGTCCTTGAGCATCTCGATCTGCTCCGGCGTGCGGTAGAAGCGGCCTTTGTCGTCCACCTCGTACTCCTCGCCCTTGACGCCCCACTGGATGAGCACCTGGTTCTCTTCCTTGAGCATGTTGTCGAAGAACTCGATGATGCGCACCGGATCCTTGGCCGACGTTGTGATGCCGACGCCGCGGTTGTTGACGAAGGACGGCGGATCGAGGTACTGGTCCTTCTCGACGCCGCTGAACACGATCGGCAGCGGCATGTAGTCGAGGTCGTCGTTGCCCGTCTTCTTGATGTTCTGCAGCGCCTGGTTCACCTGCCAGCCGTAGTCGAAGAAGCCAAGCACGTTGCCGGAGGAGATTTTCGCCAGGTACTGGTCGTAGTTGTTGACGAACGAGGATTCGTCGTAAAGTCCCTTGCTGTTGACCTCGTTCAGCTTCTTCAGCCAGTTTTTCGTGTTGTCGGTGTTCGAATACGTCTTGGCCTCGTGGCTCGTCATGTCGACGATGACGTCGCCGTCGTTCGGATAGCCGGCCAGATGCATCGGCGGGTTGAAGATGCCCATCGTGCGCCAGTCGTAGATGAGCGAGGTGAAGCCGGTCAGCTTGTCGCCGGAGTGGTTCGCCTTATACTTGTCGATCAGGTCGAAGTACTCGTCCAGCGTCTTGATTTTCGGATAGCCGGCTTCCTTCAGCACGCGGCGCTGGATGAAGAACGCGCCCTGCTCGATCGTCGGGTTGGAGATGTATTCGCCTACGACCGGGCTGAACGGCAGGAAGTAGATGTTGCCGTCCTCCGCCTTCATCAGGTTCATGTAAGGGCCATAGACGCGCTGGATGTTCGGAGCATGCTTCTCGATCAGCTCGTTGAGCGGGATGAACGCCTTGGCGTCAAGCACCTTGTCGATGGCCGTATCCGGCGAGAGCACGTCCGGATAGTTGCCGCTCGCGATCATCGTGCCGATCTTCGTATTGACGTCGCCGACCGGATACTGGAGGTTGAAGTTGACGCCGGTCTGCTCCTCGAGCAGCTTGCCGATCTTCGTCTTGTTGGACTCGATGTTCGGCACCTGGGCTCCGGCGTTGAAATACGTGAACGTGACCGGATCCTTCGCCGGCGCCGCCTTCTCGCCTGCGCCCGCGTTCGCCGATGCCTCCGGAGCTGCCGCTCCTCCGTTGCTGCCCGCGTTCCCGGAATTGCCCGAGTTGCCGCTGCAGCCGGCCAGCGCCGTGGCCATCGCTACCGCGAGGACCAGCAAGCCCTTTTTCGTCTTGACCATCTCTTTGCTCCCCTTCCCTATCGTCCGTGAATGTGCAGCTGTTCCTGTAAGCACTTTCATTTTATGACGGAAGCGCTTTACCGACACCCCTGCAAACTTTAGCTCCTACCCTAAAAAGTTTAGGAGTTGCCTCGGATCGCTGCCGGCTCCGCGATTTCCTCGCGCTGCGGAAGGCGGATGCGCACGCTCGTGCCCTGGCGGCGGACGCTGTCCATCTGCAGCTCGAACCGTTCGCCGTAATAAAGGCGCAAGCGCCGATAGACGTTCTGGATGCCGACATGGTCGCCGAAAGGCTCGTCCCGCTGCAGCCCGCCGCGGATCGCCTCCAGCTCCTCCGGCTCCATGCCGGCTCCGTCGTCGACCACCTCGGCGATCAGCGCGCTGCCCTCGACGCGGAACAAGAGGTTGATGCTGCCGCCGCGCTTGCTCTTCTCGATGCCGTGGATGCTGGCGTTCTCGACGAACGGCAGGACGGACATCTTCGGCACGAGCCAGCCGAGCGCCTCGTCGTCGGCCACGACGGAGTAGTCCAGCTTGTCGCCGAAGCGGTATTTCTGGATCTCGAGGAAGCAGTGGATCAGCTCGAGCTCCTCGCGCACGGTCATCCAGTCGCGGTCCCAGGAGAGCGAGCGACGGAAGATCTTGGCCATGTTGTGGATGATCTTGGCCGTCTCCTCCTCTTTTTTGATGAGGCTGCGCATGCGGATCGTCTCCAGCGCGTTGAAGAGGAAATGCGGATTGATCTGGCTCTGCAGCGCATGCAGCTGCGCCTGGTTGCGCTTGATCTCGAGATCCTTGCGCAGGATGTCGGCCAGGTAGACGTCGTCGATCAGGCTTTTGATCTGCAGCGTCATGCGGTTGAACTCGTTCGTCAGCTGGCCGATCTCGTCGCGGTAGTCGGGCTGCTCGACCGGCTCGAACGAATGGTTGCGCACCCGCTTCATCTGGTGCAGGATGCGGGCGAGCCGCGAGCTGAGCGAGCGGGTGAACCAGAGGATGATGAGCGTCGGCACGAGGATGTTCGGCAGCGCGAGGTAGACGACGAAGTCGCGGGATTTGTACACGTCCTGCAGCACCCGATGCTCTGGGAACGCGCCCTCGAAACTCCAGCCGCGCAAATAATCGACGTTGGCGATCGGCTTGCTCACCGAGATCGCATCGGCCGCGAGCGCCTCGGGCAGGAACGACGCCTGCTCCTGCTGCCGCTCCGCGCTGCCGGACGCCGCCTCGATCCGGCCTTCCGGCCCGACAAGGTACACGTCTCCCTGCAGCGTCGCGTTGCGCATCAGCGCGCTGATGGCGCTGTAGCCGATGTCGATCTTGAGGATCGAATAACGACCGTGCTTCTGGCCGAAATAGTCGAGCCGGCGCACGAAGCTGAACACCGTCTCCGGACCGTGGGAAGTCTCGTTGACGCTGCGGATGACGATCGGCGAGCCGTCGCCGCCGCCGAGCGCGAGCGCGCGGTACCACGAGGAGGCCTCCACCTCCTCCGTGATCGGCCGCATCCCGCCGCCCCCGACGATGGTCGGATTGGGGGTATAGATGGCGACGTCGCGGATCGCCTTGTAGATCGGCGAGTAGCGGTACATCGTGGCGTAGATGTCCGCGTAGTAGGCATCCACATATTCCGAGGAGCTCGTGTAGGAGCGCTCGATCGCCTCGTTGAATTTGGCGTCGGTGTAGAAGATCGAAGAAATGCCGGCCGCGACGTCCATCTGGTCGAGGAAGTCGCGCCGGATCTGGTCCATCGCCGCCGAGATGTCGCTCAGCTTCTGCTGCCGGACGTTATGGGTCGTCACCTGATAAAAGACGATGTTCGTCAGCACGATCGGGATGAGCACGCAGACGATATAGACGATGAGCATCTTTTTGCGAAGGCGGACGTGGTTCAAGCTGAATCGCATCTCCGTATCCCCGTCTCTGTTTCGATTAAGGACCTTGCGCTGCCGCCGCTGGCGGCTCCAAGCAAAAAAAGCCCTTTCAAGTAGACTTTAGTCGGCTTTCGCCGCCCTGTCTACCGAAAGGGACGATGCGGGAAGGCGCTTTCTTTGCGAGAGCGGCCGTTCCCCGGCGGGCTCAGCCCGCCTTTCCTTCGATCTTGGAGCCTGCGCGCACGATGCTGTAGCTCAGCACGGCGCCGCTCCCGAAATGCAGGCGAAGCCGGACCTTGCGCCCCTCCTGCAGCGATTCCAGCAGCGGCTTCTTGAGCATGATGTCGCCCGTCGGATAGGAGGGCGCGAACGCCAGGCCGTACTCCTTGAACGGAGTCCACTCGCCAGGCCCCGGCACGCCTCCGTCCTCGTACTCGGCCTCCAGCGTCGACAGCCGCTCGCCGCCAAACGCGACCGGAATCGCCAGCCCCTCGATCGAGCCGGTCGAATCCTGGGCCACGGGCTGCGAGACGACGGCGACAAACACGTCCCAGTCCGCTCCGCCGCTGAACGACAGCGTCAGCCGGGCGGCATCGCCGGCCTGGCCGCCGACGAGCGACGAGAGCAGCGCCGCCGACAGCTTCAGCTGGCCGTCCTCCGCCGTGTAGTCGGCGCCTTCCTTCAGCGTCCGCTCTCCCGCGGCGACCGCCTGCAGCCGGTTGCCGTTCAGATCGAGCTGCAGCACGGCTTCCGCCGCCGGCTCGCCGGCCTGCATGTACACGGTGTCGGGCGACGTCGTGGAGGAGCGGCCGGTCCAGCCGGCGACCATCGTCTCCCGCAGCCGGGCGTCCGGCCAGCTGCGCGTCAGGCGGTTGAAATGCTGGCCGTTGTCCCACAGCATCGTCGCGAAGCCTTTCTCGCGGGCGTAGTACGCCAGATGCTCGAAATACTTGAGCTTCTCCCCCTGCTGCACCGTGTCCAGCGACTTGTCGAACCCGAGCAGGCCGAACTCGCCGAGCACGACGGGGATGCCGGCGGGAGAGAAGGTCGCCGCCACGCGGTCGAACGTCTCCTCCAGGTCGCGCCTCGCCCGTTCGTCGAACGTCGTCGCTCCGCCGAGATTGACGCTGAACGGATAGTAGCCGTAATAGTGGATCGTCGCGATCAGCCGCTCGTCCTCCATCTTGCGCATCGTCCGCAGCAGCTCGTCCAGCCTCGCCTGCGACGCGCTGGCCGTCATCGACGAGAGGACGAGCGGCCGCCGCGAGTTGCCTCCTCCCGAGCCGCGCACGATTTCATGGAAGGCCACGTTCAGCTCGTCGAGCATCGCGAAGTACGCGGGATCGTCCTTGTTCCAGTCGTCCGAGAAGCGCGGCTCGTTGACGCTCTCGAACATCAGCTGCTCGGGATAGCCGCGGAACCGCTCCGCGATCTGCCGCCAGAGCGCCTCGTAGCGGGCCTTCACCTCGTCGGGGTTGCTTTGCATGTCCTTGATCCACTCGCCGGAATCATGATGCAGGTTGAGCATGACGAGCAGGTCCGCGCCGAGCGACCAATCGACGACTTCCTGGATGCGGTCCAGAAAAGCGGGATCGATCCGGTATTCCGGCCCCGGCCCGGTCCGGTGGAACCAGGTGACCGGCAGCCGCAGGCTCCGGTAGCCCTGGCCGGCCACCGCCTCGACGAGATCCTTCGTCGTCCGCGGATTGCCCCATGAAGTCTCGTCTCCGATCGCATCGAACGTATTGCCCAAATTCCACCCGGGCTGCATGCGCTTCACATAATCGTCCATCGCCATCTCCTTTTCGGGCTTGACCAGCATCGCCGCCAGGACGGCGCAGACGGCCGCTGCGGCCGCCAGTCCCAGCATCGCGGCAGCCCATCGCTTGTGGTATGCCTTCATGAGCCGCCTTCGATCCGGTCCGCTCCGGTGTCCTGCATGGACATCCAGGAGATGCGGCCGGGCCGGGCCGGCTGCCCCGAGGCGCCGTGGAACGATACCGTCCTCGGCAGGCCCGGCAGCACGTCGAAGAAATTGTCCGAGAACCGTCCGGCCTGCTCCGCCGCCAGCCGCACCTGCCGCGCCAGCGTATCGGACGAGACGGTCCAGCTTCCGTCCTCCGCCTCGGTGACGGCGATGCGCGGCCGCTCCAGCCGCTGCTGCTTGAGCGGGACGAAATAATGCCACGCCTCCGCAAGCGGCGCCCCTCCGTCCTCTTCGAGGGCGGCGACGAGCACGGCGGAGTCCGCCGGCAGCCCGCCGAGCCAATCCTCGTCCCGAAAAGCCAGCAGGACGGAGGAGCCGGCCTCGTCCAGCCGCACCTCCATGGCCTCGCGGCGCCGCTCCGTGCCGTCGAACTCCAGCAGCCGCAGCGTCAGCCTCCCGCGGACGCCGCCGGGACGGTCGGTCACCGCATGCAGGGAACGCAAGCCTCCGCTGTCGCCGAACGAGAGGAGCGTCTCCCGGAAGCTGCGCTTCGCCTGATACTGGAGCGCTTTCCAATGGCCGAAATAATCGATGCCCGACCAGGAGGCCGCCGGCCAGCAGTCGTTCATCTGCCAGTACAGGCTGCCCATGCAATAAGGCTTGGCGCGCCGGTGGGCCTCCATCGCCTCCTTCATCGCCTCGGCCTGCAGCACCTGGCTCCGATACACGAACGACGGAAAGTCCTTGGGCTCGCTCATGTAAAGGTTCATGAAATGCCGGATCCGCTGGTTGCCGCCGCCATGCTTCTGATGCGCGAGCATCGGCCTCGACTCCAGCTCCAGCTCGCTCTCCTCCGCATAGGTTCGGATCGTCGACAGCTGCGGGAACGACTGGAAGCCGTATTCGCTCATGAACCGTCCGACGTTGCCGCGGAACGCCTCGAACGGCTCCATGCCGTGCCACACGCCCCAGTAATGGACGTCGCCCTCGCCGGCATCGGCATGCCCGTGCTGGCCGGCATCGCCGGACAGCCGGGCGAGCGGGGACGACGGCCAGTACGGCACTCCCGGAGAGAACGCCTCGACCGCCCGGGGCAGCAGGACATGGAACAGCTTCTCGTAGCCGCTCCAGATCGCGCTCCGCTGCTCCGCCGAGAAGCGGCCCTTCCACCCCCAGCCTCCCTGCTCGTCGTACTGCGACCAGGCGGAGTCGATCTCGTTGTTGCCGCACCACAGCACAAGGCTGGGATGGCGCCTCAGCCGCTTGAGGTTGTCCTCCGCCTCCGCCGCCACGCTTGCGAGGAAGGCGTCGTCGGACGGATACATGCTGCAGGCGAACATGAAGTCCTGCCACACCATCAGGCCATGCTCGTCGCACAGGTCGTAAAACGCCGAGTCCTCGTACAGCCCGCCTCCCCATACCCGCAGCATGTTCATGCCGCATTCCGCGGCCGCCTCGACCTCGGCCCGGTACTTCTCCACCGGCACCTCGGACGGGAAGCTGTCATGCGGGATGTGGTTGGCCCCCTTGGCGAACACCGGCACGCCGTTCAGCTCCAGCACGAAGCGGCTTCCGCGCTCGTCCCGCTCCGTATTCAGACGGACCGTGCGCAGTCCCGTCACGACCGTCGCCTCGTCGATCGGCTCCCCGTCGTCCAGCCGGAGCAGCTCCGCCTTGAAGGCATGGCGCTCGGGCTTCCCGAGGCCGCGGCACCACCAGAGCCGCGGCTGCTCGAGCTCCAGCTCCACCGACAGGACGTCGGTCCCCGGCCGCAGCTCCACCTGCCGCTCCCAGCGGCGCCCGCCCTCGCTGATGCGCAGGACGGCGGCGCATGCGGCCAGCGTGCGCACCTCGACCTGCGCCGTCAGCCGGGCCGTCTGCGCCGTGATCTCGTCCTGGCGGATGAAGAAGTCGGCGATGCGGCTGCCTCTCCAGCCGGCCAGCCGGGCCTCTCGCCAGATTCCGCTCGTGACGAAGCGCGGTCCCCAGTCCCAGCCGTAGTGGTACGGCGCCTTGCGGGCGAACACGCTGATCTTGTCGTCGCCGAGGCCGCCGAGCTCCGACTGGTCGTTGGCCGCGGGCAGGGCGATGCCGAGCGCCTGGAGCTTCGGCAGGTCCTCGCGGACCGGCGAGCGGAAGACGACGCGGAGCACATTGTCCTTTTCCGCCGCGATGCCCTTGACGTCGGCGCTCCAGCGGCGGAACATGTTGTCCGCCGAGAGCACCGGCCTGCCGTTGAGGCTCACGTCCGCATACGTGTCCAGCCCGTCGAACTCCAGCTCGAGGCTCGGCAGCAGCAGCATCTCCGCCGGAACGTCGAACCTCGTCTCGTAGTCCCAGTCCAGCTTGTCGATCCATTGCAGCTCGCGCTCGTTGTCGGAGCCGAACGGATCGGCGATGACGCGGTTGCGCAGCAGGTCGGCATGCACGCAGCCGGGAACGACGGCCGGCATCCATTCGTCGCTGCCGCTCGACTTGAACATCCATTGGCGAAAACGAAGGACAGATGCCGTCATGCCCGCCCTCCCTCGGCCGCGCGGAGCTCGCCGGCGAGCGGATAGGAGGCCAGGTCGGGCAGCTGGTCGCGGGAGAGGGCGAGCGGATGGGCGTAAAAGGCCCGCAGGCGCTCCGCCTCGGTATGCTTGCCGGAGTAGGCGATGCGGCCGTCCTCGCCGCCCCGCTCATAGACGTACTCCCCGTACCAGGTGCAGATCCACGCCCAGAGCGCGCCTTCGGCGGCCATCGCGTCGAGGTCCGGCAGCGCGCCGTTTTCCGTCATCGCGACGATTTTGTCCTCCGCGGAGAACGATCGGGCGAGCCGGTACCGGCCCGCCTGCGACTCGTGGCTGCGCGCCGGCGGATAGATGTCCTCGCCGATGATGTCCACCGTCTCGTCGCCCGGGTACCAGTCCGCATGCTGTCCGTTCCACACCCAGATCAGGTTGTGGAGGCCATGCAGGCCGGTCAGCCGCCGGAACATCAGGTTCCACAGGGCGATGCACGCCTCGGGGCCGGACGCCCCCCACCAGAACCAGCCGCCGGACGCCTCGTGCAGCGGCCGCCACAGCACCGGCACGCCGGCCTCCTGCAGCTTCGCCAGCTGGACCGCGATCTCGTCGATGTCGCGCAGGAGCAGCCGGTAGCCGTCGGAGTCCTCGTCGGCCAGCGCCCGCGCCAGATCGAACGTCGTCGCCTTCGTATAGAAGCCGCTGCTCCAGCTCTTGTCCGGCGGCTCGTCGATCAGATCCTGCGGCGCGTTCCAATGCCAGCAGAACGTGACGATGCCTCCGCTCCGCCACCAGTCGATGGCGAGCTCCGTGTCCTTGCCGGACGATCCCCGTTCCGTGCGGGACGGAGAGTAGTCCATGAAGTCGAACCCGCCGATCGCGGGATAATGCCCCGTCGTCTCGCGGATGAGGTCCAGCTCCGGCGTCGAGGCGACGCCGATCTGCTGGCCGGTCAAGCATCTGCGGCCGTACTGGTCCCTCAGGAAGGCCATGAGCCGCCGAGCGCCGTCTCCGGCGTCGCGATCGGCCATGCCCTGCCCGCCGAACCGGGAGTCGCGTAGCTGTTCCATCGTTCCTTCCTCCTTGCCAAGTCTGGATTCGGCTGCCGCCGGCAAGCGCCGGGGCGGGTCAGCCGATGATGCCGCTGCGCTCGACGCTCTCGACGAAATAGCGCTGCACGGCGAGATAAAGCAGCACGAGCGGAAGGATCGCGAGCAGGATGCCGGTGTCGATGATCATCGCCACATGGTTCGGATCGGCCTTGACCGCTCCCCCGCCGGCGGACGTGCCCAGCATGCCCGGGATCAGCATGTTCGCCTGCGCGGCGAGCGTGCTGATCTTGGTCGGCATCAGCTTCAGCTCGTTCATGAACAGCGAGGTGAAGAACGTGTCGTTGTACTGCCAGACGAAGCTGAACAGCACGACGGTAATGAGCGGCGGAACCGCGTTCGGCATCATGATGCTGGCGAACGTGCGCAGCCCGCCCGCGCCGTCGATGAGGGCGGCCTCCTCGATCTCCTTGGGCATGCCCTTGAAGAACTGGCGGAAGATGTAGATGAACAGCCCCGCCTTGAGCCCGATCGCCGTCGCCGAGGCGATCAGCGAGGGCCAGTATGTGTTGAGCAGGTTGAAGCCCGGCTTGCCCGTCAGCAGCTGGACGAGGCCGAGCGGGTCGAAGCTGCGGAAGTTCAGGTACATCGGCACCATCAGCGTGCCGGTCGGCACGAGGATCGTCAGGATGACCAGCCCGAACAGGACGCTGCTGCCCGGGAACGGGAAGCGGGCGAAGCCGTATCCGGCGAGGGCGCAGGAGGCCGCCGTCAGCGCCGTCGTCGCCGCGGCGAACAGCAGCGTATTCCCGAGCAGCGGCGCGTAGTCGAGGATCTGGGCCGCCATGCGGATGTTGTCGAGCGTGAAGTGCACGGGAATCATGTAGATCGTCGGGTTGTAGATGTCCGCCTTGTCCTTGAAGGCGATCGACACCTTCATGAGCAGCGGGTAGAGAATGATGAACGAGATTCCCGCAAGCAGCAGGTAGCGGAACAGGACGTACAGCATGTCGGCCGACTTCTTCCCCGCCTTCTGCAGCCGCATGTTTGGGCTCCGGACGGTTCGGCCGCGGCGGGAGCGGCCTCGGGCATTGCCTGCATCGGTTTCCTCCTCCTTCTATTCGGTCAGTCGTAGTGGACCTTGCGGGACAGCGTCCAGCCGATGACGGCCAGGATGATGCCGACGATGACGGTGTAGATCCACGATATGGCCGCGCTCAAGCCGAAGTTCTGCGTCGTGAACGCCGTCTTGAAGATCGTGTCCGTGACGGCGCTGCCGCTGAAGGAATCGATGATCGTATAGATGACGTTCGTCAGGATGAGCGGGCTCACGAGCGGAAAGGTGATCTTCCAGAACGATTCGTACGCGGTCGCGCCTTCCATCTTGGCGACCTCGTACATCGCCGACGGCACCGACTGGAGCGCGGCGAGGAAGATCAGGATCTGCACGCCGGAGCTCGTGATGATGTCGTAGATGCGCAGGATGGCGCTGACGATATAGTCGGCGAAGGCGTCGGGCAGCCCCGCGTCGCCGAGCAGCATGACCATCGACATCGCGTTGTAGGACGAGCTGGACCCGGCCATCTCGTTCACGGCCGTCGCATCGCCGACGAGGTTGATCAGGCCGGACGCCTCCGCCGCGGAGATCGCGCTCGAGGCGAGGATGACGGGCAGGAAGAACACCGCCCTCGCCAGCGCCCGGCCCCGGAACCTCTGGTTCAGCAGCGTCGCGGAGAACAGGCTGAAGAACAGGATCATCGGCACGTTCAGCGCCATCTCGGCGACCGATTGCGTGAGGATCCGGTTGAACGAGGCGTCGACGAACAGCGCATTCCGGAAATTGTCCAGGCCGACCGACTGCAGCGCGTAGCCGCCCGGCTCGACCGTCAGCTTGCTGAGGCTGAAGCGGATCGACTGCAGCAGGGGAGCCGCGAACAGGAACGCGAAGCCGAGCAGCCAGGGCGCGATGAACGCGAGCCCGAGCAAGGAGCGCTTGCGGGCCAGCGACAGCGGTGCCATTCTCATGAGGCCTTCCCTCCGATCCAGTAGCTTTCGGGCGCGAGCGTCCGCCCGTTCACGGTCTGCGGCTGATCCGAATAGTTGATCAGGAACGTCGTGCCCTTGGCGTAACGCACCTCCACGACCCCGCCGGGATGGCGGACATGCTCGGCGATGACGTCGTTCTGCACCGGCGCGAGCGCCTTGTCGGCTTCGAGATAGAGCGCGGCGGCTTCCTTCAGCCAGAGGCCGCTCTCCGAGGAGAAGCGGGCGTCGAACGAGGTGAACTTCAGCTTGGACGACGGCTCATGCGACAAATAGAAGCGCGGAGCCGCTCCCAGCTCCAGCGAGCGCAGCAGCTGCTTGCGCATGTCCTGCTCGTCGGCCAGGTTCCACGCCTGCCCGGCGTAGGGAATGGAGCCGTGGACGACCATCTGGTAGAACGGCACCTCCTCGTCGGTGAGGACGAAGCCGCTGGAGCCCGTCGGCACGTCGACGAGATGGTCGGCGTCCTTCCAGGCGTACGCGTTGCCGCCGACGAGCAGCGTCCGGCCGACGCTGCCGGAGATCTTGCCGAGCTCCCGCTCCACGATCGTCTTGGCCGCCTCCCGCTGCACGACCCGCCCCTCCCGGTAATCCGAGGCGAGCACGTCGCCCAGATCGCGCAAGGCGACTCCGGAGGCGGCGTCCTGCCGCTTGAAGCCGGCGAGGAAGGCGTCCACGTAGGAAGGAAGCTTCGTCGGCGACAGCAGGTAGAAGGAGCCGAGCGTCATGTCCATCCGGCTCAGCGCACGGTTGTACGGATACAGCTCCGCCTGCTCGCGGGTGACGAAGCGCGCCGCGTCCGCGGAAGGCTTGAAGCCCCCGTCGTCCCGGTAGATTCGCTGGAAGGCCGTGTCCGGGAACAGCAGGCCGCCCTGGCTCTCCAGCTGCTGGCGCAGCGCCTTGAGGCCGCGTTCTCCTCCGAGGCCGCCCGCAGCCCGGAGCGAGTCCGGGGAGCCGTGCTCGGCGCCGCCGCTGGACCAGCCCTCGTAGCGCATCAGGACGCGGCTCGCGCCGAGCTGCTTCAGCTGCTCGGCGATGCTTCCCGCCTGCTCGAACGTCGTCATCGTCACGAGCGAGCGGTACGGCACGCCGAGGAACGACTTCCGCTTGTCGACCGCGCCGAGAATGTCCAGGTAGAAGGGAAGGCTCCCTTGCTCCTGCAGCGGCTGCAGGACGCCGGACGCCTGCAGCTGCGAGCGGTACTCGGCCGCCATCCCGGAATAGCTGGCGGCGTCATGGTCGAGGAAGCTGTAGCGGACCGTGAGGTCTCCCCGATGAAGCCGGTCGTTCAGCAGCTGGATCTCCTGGACCTTGTTGCCGGTGTACAGCTCCAGCACGTCCTCGCCGCGGACGTGGAAGCGGCTGTGGACGAAGTTGTAGCTGTTCTTCTTGCCGCTGATGTCGGCCGCGACGCTCGCGAGCGCGTCGCCCTGCTCGATCGTCGCGAGCCACGCCGCGTTCCCCGCCTTCAGGCCGAACACGGGCATGCGCGCGCTCTGGCTCACCTGGCCGCGCCGCCAGCTGTTGTCGTTCGGGTCCATGCCGTAGATGCGCTGCACGTACTGCTCTTCCTTCACCTTGCCGTTGCCCAGATGGATGAGGCTGCCCGAGCCGTCGGGCACGAGCATGTAGCCCTGCTCCCCGCTGCCGGCCGCGCCGAAGAAAGGAAGCACGTCGAGGCTGCGGATCTGATAGCCGGCGCCCTCCTCCACCCGGCCCATCGGCACGGTCGCCCGCAGCGAGCCGCCGTCCAGGCGGTATTCCAGCGGCACGGTGAAGTTCGGCTTGGTCGAGGCGGCTCCGCCCTCGATGCCGGCGGCCGCGTTGTCGGCCGCGAGATCGTCCGGCGTGTAGCCGGCCTTCTCGAACGCCTCGGTCATCTTGCTCAGCACGAGCGGCTTGGAAACCTGGGCGTCGAGGCGCTCCAGCAGCTCGGGATCGGCCTCGGTCGGATAATAGCGCTTCTCGACGTACTTGGCGGAGGAGCTGTCGAGCTTGGAGAGCACCTTCTCCTCCAGCCGGGCCTTGGTGATGAGCCGAGGCAGCGCGTCGACGCCGAGCGACGTGTCGCCGATCGTATAGACGACCCGCAGGCCGCCCGGAATCGCTTCCGCCTTGAACTGCTTGGAGGAGATGCTCTGGGCGAAGTTCGTATAGGTTTCCAGCGTGCCGACGGAATCGCGGAACGAGACGGACAGCTGCGAGGAGAGCAGCTCCTTCTCGAAGCCCGAAGCCTTGGCGTCGGACTCGCGCTCGGGCGGATTGCTGTACCAGACGTCTCCTTGCCGCTTGTCCTTGACGGCGATCTCGGTCGTCTCCATGTCGTAGTACAAGGAGAGCCGGTCGGATTCGGCCGCCAGGATCATGCCGGGCACGCCGTCCGTGGCGTCGGGCAGAGCCTTCAGCTCCGCTCCCGCCTCCAGCGGCGCGGCGACGTCCGCGTAGGCCGAGGCCGGCACCGCCTTCGCCCCCCGGTCGCCCAGCAGCAGGACGGCGCAGGCGGCCGCGACGCAGACGGCGCCTCCGATCCAGGCCGCCGTTGTTCTCTTCGGTTTTTTCACAGCTGCGCCCCCTTAAGTGCGGAAAGACAATTCCCGATAGATGTTGACGACGAACTCGATCATCTGCTGCGCCATGCTCGCGACCAGCGTGCCGAGGAAAACGATGATGCCCATGACGGCGACCGTCAGCGCCATCGTCACGATCGTCTTGAGCGCCGTGTATTGATGCACGGTCATCGTGCCGACGAACAGCAGCGCCACGAACCATAGGGAGGCGACCGACAGCATCAGGTAATAGAAGGCCGTCTCCTCCATCACCATGAAGCGGCTGGCGACGGTCATCGGCAGGTAGATCAGCGCCATCGGCACGAGCGCGTAGCCCGTCGCCATGACGATCTCCTTGAATTTCCCTTCCCCGTCCAGAAGCGTCGTGATCGACCAGTTGGAGACGCACCAGAGGAAAAAGGGCACGACGATCGTCAGCAGCTGGACGATGCTGTTGAGCTGCCGGGGATCGTTGTAGTTGACCAGGAATCCGGCATACTGGCTCTGCACGATCGTGGAGACGACGACGAGGCCGAGCACGATCAGCGCGATCCGGACGCGGCCGCGGCCGTCATATTTGAGATCCCAATAGCCGTCGAACGGATGCACGATGAGATGCAGCGGAAAAGACAGGTCGCTTCGCTTCATGCTCAGCCCTCCTTCGCTTTCGATGAAGTCCATGGCGGCGGCGGTCCGGCGGACCGTCCGCCGCGCAGCAGCCTGCGCCCGGCCAGCCGCCAGAGCGCGTACGCGGCGACGGCGGCGAGCAGGATCATCAGCGCCGTGCCGAAGTGCTCCTTCATCACCTCGCGCCGATATCGCTTGAAGGCGACCGAGTAGGAGTCGCGGTCCATGCCGAGCTCGAAGTACGTCATCGCTTCCTTGTTCTTGCGCTCCATCAGCAGCGACTTGCCGATGCCGATGTAGGCGAGGTCGAAGTTGGCGTTCAGCTTCAGCACTTCCTTCCAGGCGGGAACCGCCTGCAGCTCGTCGCCGGTGTAGTGCAGCCCGGCCGCCTTGTTGACGGCGCTGCCGTACCTCGTCGGGGCATACACCTCGATGCTCGCCCGGCCGCGGTCCAGCACGAGCTGCCGGTCGCCGAGCTGCTCGATCGCCGCCGGCGTCTTGACCGTGCCGCGCTGGCTGCCCTTGCCGCCGTAGATGTAGAGCAGATTGCCTTCATGATCGTAGGTGAACACCTTGCCCTGGCTGGAGTCCAGCACGCTGTAGAGGCCGCTCTCGCGCACGTTCACGTCGATCATCCGCGACGGCCCCACCGCCGAGCGATACCGGACGTCCCCGGCTACGTCGAAGTAGCCGAAGCGCTTGAGCACGTCATCCCCGGACGGGTTGAGCCGCTTGATCGGCTCGCGCGAGCCGGGGTCGATGTTCGTCGCGAACAGGAAGCCTTTGCCGTCCATGTCGAGATTGGAAAATTCCGTCGGGACGAACAGCACCATCTGGGCTTTCTGCGCCTTGGTCGAGAGCATCCTCCAGAAATATTCCGCATAGTCCGGAGACACCTTGTTCGTGCCGACATAGCCGATGAACGCTCCGCTGCCGTCGAACTGCATGATGCCCTCGAAAATGCCTTTGGCGACGACATAGACGCGCCCGGCCTTGTCGACGGCCACCTTCAGCGGCGTGAAGGCGAATCCGTCGGGCAGGATGTCGGAGCTCGGCTTCTCGATCGTCCGGATGAAGGCTCCGTCGGCGCCGAGCACTACGATCCGGGAATGGCCGGAATCCGCGACATAGAGCTGCTCGCCCTCGTCCACGTACAGGCCCGTCGGATTGCTGAAGCCGTCCGGCTGTCCGTCCCGCTCGAAGCGGTCGATGACGGACTTCACCCGCCAGTCCCCGTCCACGACGACGATCCGGGCATTGCCGCTGTCGACGATGTAGAGCAGGCCGCGGGCGGATACGGCGATGTCGCTCGGCTCGACGAAATCGCCGACGCCGAGGTCGGCGCCGCTCACGCTCTTCTCCGGCAAGTAGGCGGCCGGAGCCGGCACCGCGTCGCTCCAGGAGTCGTAATTGTAGCTCTCGTACGGCGCCGACTCGGCGAAGGCCGGGCCGGGAAGGCCGAGCGCCAGCAGCGCCGCCGCCGACAGCGAGAGCAGGCACGCATGGAGTTTCATGGACTTCCCTCCTAATCCTTCATTCCCGAGGTGGCCATCGTCTCGATGATCCGGCTCTGGGAGAAGATGAACATCGTGATCGGCACGCTCATGAGGATGAGCGCGACCGCGGCCGCCGCTCCGGCGCGCGCGATGCCGCCGGCGACGATCTGGCCCGCCGCGAAATGCAGCGACTTGAGCTGCTCGCTGTAGATGAAGCCGTTGCCGTCCGTCCCCCACAGAATCTGGAACTGGAGGATGACGAGCGTCAGCCAGGCCGGCTTGACGTTCGGCATGACGATCGTCCAGAAGATGCGGTATTCGCTCGCGCCGTCGATCTTGGCGGCCTCCAGCAGCGAATCCGGGATCTGCTCCATGAACTGCTTCATCAGGTACAGGCCGAGCGAGTAGGCGAACGCCGGCACGATGACGGCCCAGTACGTGTCGATCAGGCCCAGCCACGACAGGATCATGTAGTTGGGGATGGCCGTTACGGCAGGCGTGAACATCAGGGACAGGACGACGATGCCGAACATCGCCTTCTTGCCGGGAAACTTATGCTTGGCGAGCGGGTACGCCGCCGCCGAGGCGAGCACGACATGGCCGAGGATGCCCGCGCCGGTGATGAAGACGGTGTTGAAGATGTAGCGCGAGAACGGCACCCACGAGTTGCCCATCAGGGCGAACAGGTCGACGAAATTGTTGAGCGTCGGATTGCGGACGAACAGCGTCGGCGGGAACAGGAAAATCTCGTCCAGCGGCTTGAAGGCGTTGTTGACGGCATAGACGAGCGGCAGGATCATGAAGCAGCCGAACAGCACGAGCAGCGCGAACAGCGAGATCGTGCCTCCGAGCGAGCGGTTCACCCGCTTGCGGCGAAGCGGCAACGAGAAGTTCACGGCCTCACTCACCTACCTTGCGCAGCAGTTTTTGGACGAGCAGGTTGGCTCCCACCATGATCAGGAACAGCACGGTCGCGATGGAGGACGCATAGCCCATCTCGTATCTCGTCGTGCCGAAGTCCATCAGATGCGTGACGATCGTCGCGGCCGCGTTGTTGACGCTCGGGAATCCGGCCAGCGCGATCGAGACGTCCGCCACGGCGAACGCCGTCGTGATCTGGATGACCGCTCCGAACATCAGCTGCGGCCGCATCGACGGCAGCGTGATGAACCACAGCTCCTGCCAGCGGTTGCGGATGCCGTCGACCGCCCCGGCCTCGTACAGCGTGCGGTCGACGGTCTGGAGGCCGGCGATGAACGCGAGGAAGCCGGTGCCGAGGCTCAGCCACAGCTGCACGAGGATGATGATCGGCAGGATGTAGGCTTCCGTCTTGAGCCATTGGATCGGCTCCAGCAGGATGCCGAGCTTCATGAGCATCCCGTTCATGATGCCGTAGCGGTCCCCGGAGAAGATCATCAGCCAGATGAAGAAGACGTTGCCGGATATCGACGGGGCGTAGAAGACGAGCGTCATGAACGCCCGCAGCTTCGGCGACAGCTCGTTGATGATCCAGGCGAATACGAAGCAGGCCATGTAGCTGACCGGGCCCGTGATGACGGCGAACAGCAGCGTGTTTTTCATCGCGATCAGGAAGACGTCGTCCTCGAGGAAGAGGCGCGTATAGTTCTGCCAGCCGATGAACTTGGGAAATTCCAGCATGTTGAAATAGGTGAAGCTGAGTACGATGGATATGAGCACCGGAAGCACGGTGAACACCGAAAAGAGGATCATGTACGGAGCCAGCATCGCATAGGACTGCCGGCTCGTCTTGACTTCCTTCCATTTCATGCTCCACCAGGTCTGCATGATCGCTTCCCTCCTCTAGCGAGGCAATCCGAATTCGCTGCGCTTCGTCCGGATCTCGTCTTGAATGTATTGGACGTAGTCCATGATCGATTCCCGCGCTTCCACGCCGCCGTTCACGGTCTTGTAGAAGGCGTTGAACAGATGGCGTCCGGTGAAGTAGCCGCCCGGAACCTCGGGAACTCCCTTCACCCACTCGAACTGCCGCTTCAGGCTGGCGTAGTCCTCCGCCGGCCAGGGCAGGCTGTCGAGCGCGGCGATGTTGGCGGTCGGATAGCGGGCGGCGGCTCCCATCAGCCCTTCCATCTCGCGGCCGAACTTCGTCTGCGTCTGTTCGCTCGTCCACCACTTCATGAACGTCCACGCCGCGTCCTTGTCCTGCGCCTTGCTCAGCAGACGACGCCGCTGCCGCCGCTCGGGACGGAGCGGTCGAGCGATCCGCCGGCTCCGGGCGTGCCGGGGATCGGGGCGAAGCCCCACATGCCGCGGATCTCGGGCGCGAAGACGGACAGCTGGTTGTAGGTCGTATAGTCGGCGATGCCGACGGGCATCTGTCCGGTGCGGAACCGGTTGGCGAAGTCGAATTCCTTCTCCAGCTTGTAGTCGGTGTAGAACTCCGTCCACGCCTTGAACGTCTCGATGCCGGTGCGCGAGTCCAGATCGGACTCCCGGCCGACGTTCCGATAGAACTGGCCGCCGTTCTGATAGAGCAGCGCGGCGTACAGCGAGTTCGGCGGCACGTTCTCCCCCTGCACCGTCCCCTGGACGACGGGCGGCAGGCCGAACTGCATATGGTTCTTGCTCAGCACCGCCAGCATCTCCGAGACGTCCTCCCAGCTCTGCGGCACGCGGAGGCCAAGCTCCTGCAGCACGTCCTTGCGGTAGAAGAGCATGTTGAACGTCTGCGTCTCCGGCAAGGCGTACACCCCGTCGCCATAGCTGTAGGGCACCATCGCGCTCGGGCGGAACCGATCCCGCACGTCCTCGAAGTCGGGGAAGCGGGTCAGATCCTCGGCCGCGTTGCGCATGGCGAAATTGACGGGCAGGTCGTTGCCGATCTGCATCGCGACGTCCGGACCTTGGCCGGCCAGCGTCGCCGGCAGCAGCGTGCCCATGTTCACCAGCTTCAGGTTCACCCCGATGCCGGTCTCGGCCGTGAACGTCTCGTCGATCATCGCCTTGATCGTATTGGCCTGGTCGCGGCCGCTCCCGATCCATACCGTGACGCTGCGCTGCTCGTCGTCCTTCGATACGTTGCCGATCTGGTTGTAATCGGTGAAGAACGAGCTCAGGAACGTCAGCGCCTCATGCTTCAGCTTCGCGCCGAAGCCCATTCCTTTGCGGGGAAGCTCGACGTCCGCGGAAGCGACGTACAGCTCGTCGATCTGCAGCGGCTGCTCGCGCGCCTTCTGCACCCAGGTGCCGAGGCCGCCGGTATTGGTCTTGTAGGCGGCCAGCCGCTTCGGAATCGTATCGGGCTCGCCGATCATCGACTCGAGCTGCTCCGCCATCGTGTCCAGCAGCGCCTCCTGGTCGCCCGAGCCTCCCGACAGCTCGACGATGCGAGCGGAGACGGCCTGCAGCCGGTCGCGCTCGGCCTGCAGCGACTCCATCAAGCCGGGAATCTTGCGGTCGACCTGATAGTCGCGGAACGGGTCCGGCGTATTGCCCGTGATCATCAGAATGCTGCGGTACGCCGCGTTGAGGTTGAACAGGCTGTCCTCGACCTCGCGGATGAGCGGAGCGAACTCGCCGAGCGAGGCGGTCAGCCTCAGCGTCCGCGTTCCCTTTTCCAGGTAGAACAGATACGGCTCCTCGCCGCCGAGCACGTCGATGCGGTAGCCGCTCTTGTAGCGGAACGCCACGTTCTCCATCTCGCGGAACGGCACGACGCCGTCGATGGTCAGCCTGCGGGTCGAGTAGATGCCGCGGACGAAGTTCTGCTTGGACTTGAAGGCGATCCGGTACAGGCCCGTTTCCGGGACGTCGATTTCCCATTCGAGCCATTGGTTCGGGATGCGCCAGTTGTAGCCGCCGATCGCGTTGATGCGGATCTTCGAGCTGCTGTACGGCGTGACCGCGGCGCTCGCCCGCTCGCTGACGGGATACAGCGTCGGGGACGACTTCGCGGATGCGGCCTCTCCCTGCACCGTGACCAGCCGGCCGGACGTCGCCGCCCGTCCCGAGCTCTCCTGCTCGGCGATCCACTCGGAGTAGGTCGGCGGGGACGGCAGCTGATGCAGCCTGAGCTGGCGGATCACCATCGGCTCGCGCGTCGACTCCAGCCGCAGCGTGTGCGTCCCGGCGGAAAAATAAAATTGGAACGGCTCGTTCTCGTAGCCGTCGGAGTCGGCGAACGGCGCCTCGCTCCACCTAGGCGCCTCGCCCTGGTTCGGCCTCAGGTCGTTGTCCTGGTTGTCCCGCTGCACCTGATCCTGCACATTGTCCCAGATCCGGTCGAACTGCAGGAAGCCCGCCTCCCGGAACGGACGCTCCCCGTCGATGGACAAGGCGCGCTCGATCGCCGAGCTTTTGCCCTCGATCGGGTAGTAGAGCAGGCTGATGCGGTACAAGCCTTCCTCCTTGACGTCGAAGGTCCATTCGGCCGCCCCGGACTCGCCGGTCAGCAGCGAGACGCCGTCCATCCCCTCGTAGTCCTGCAGCTGCCGAAAGCCCTCTCCCTCCCAGCGGCTCGCCTGGGCGGCCTGCAGGACGATCTCTTCGCCCGGCGCCTTGGCTTCCTCGTGCTCCGCCAAATAAGCCGCGTAATGACGCTCGCGCATCGCGGCCGCGCCGTGCTCCGCGGACGGCTCGGCCGCGGCGCTCGTGGCGTCAGGCGGCTGCGCCTGCTCCGCCCGGACAGGGGGCAGGCCGAGCGGCAGCAGCAGCGCCAGGCTCAGCGCCGCCGCGGCCAAGCGGACCGGGGCGTTCTTTTTTCGACGATGGCTGATGTTCACCCGAATCCTCCCTTCACGAAAAAAGGGGAGCGCAAGCTCCCCCGTTGCTGGCCGTTCGATGCGGTCAATTGCCGAGTTTGCCGATGGAAGCCTCGGCCTCCGGCTTGTATTTCTGCGCCGAAGCGGTCACCGATTGGCTGTTCACCAGGATGTCCGTCAGGAACTTGCCGGTCGGGTAGTCCGGATACGCGTCCTCGAGCACGATCTGCCCCTTGCCGTTGATGTTGTCCTTCATCATCATGATGTCTTCCTCATGATTGTACTGGCCTTCCAGCCATTCCTGCCCCGGGAAGTCCTCGGTCTGGGCGATGTCGAACGTCTCTTCGTAGATCTTGTAGACGAGCTGGGGATCCTTGACCCCTTTCGGAATGAACTTGGCCGCGCTGCCGCTGTCCGCGAAGGTGAACTTGTCGCTGCCGTGAGGGCCGACCGGGAACGGCACGACGCCGAAGTCGAACGGCAGCTCGCTATTGACCGCCCAGATCGGCGCCGGGAACATCGCGACGTCGCCGTCCTTGAACGTGTTGAACTCCTCGTAGTTCATCCGGTCGCCCGTCTTGTTCTTGACGACGTTCTCGACGTTGTAGAGCTTGTTGACGAATTCGACGGCCTCGATCGTGTTCGGATTCGTGAAGCCCTCCGCTTTGTTCTCGGGGTCGACGAAGGCCCCGCCGTTGGCGGCGACGAAGTTGCGGGCGATGTCGATCGACCAGCCCGAGAAGCCGTACGTGTCGGTCTTGCCGTCGTTGTCCGTGTCCTTGGTCGCCTGCTTGGCGATCTCCAGGAATTTGTCCCAGTTCCACTGTCCGCTGGCGTACAGCTCCTGCAGGTCCGGCAGGCCCAGCTTCTTGAACAGGTCGCGGTTGTAGTGGATGCCGGAGCCGGCCATGCCCGGATTGTCGAAGCCGTACTCCTGTCCGGCGATCGCCGGCGTCCGCACCATCAGCTTCTTTTCCTGGTTGATGTCGTCCTCGGGAGAGGTGAACTCGTCGACCTTCAGCAGCTGGCCCTTGAGCGCCGCCGGCAGCGCCGACTTGTATTCCATCTGCATGATGTCGGCGAACGGCTCGCCGGTCAGC
Source organism: Paenibacillus sp. FSL W8-1187 (assembly GCF_037965485.1). Lineage (NCBI taxonomy): Bacteria > Bacillati > Bacillota > Bacilli > Caryophanales > Paenibacillaceae > Paenibacillus > Paenibacillus sp. FSL W8-1187. Next base: position 1,506,469 of record NZ_CP150181.1, on the reverse strand, counting down.
ACCGTCGCCGTGAACTTCGGCATGTACTCCTCGAACGGAACGTTGACGAACTCGATCTTGACGTTGTATTTCTTCTCGACTTCCGCGATCTTCGCCAGCCGCTCCTTCTCCGAGGCCGTGTTGCCGGCCGGCTTGAGATCCCACCAGGCGGCGAACTTGAGGACGCGTCCGCCCAGGTCAGGCGGAGCCGCCTCCGGCGCCGCCGTCTCGGCCGGAGCCGCGCTGGCGGCCGGCTCGCTGCCCGGCGTCGCGGCCGCTCCGTTCGTCGCCGCTCCGCCTCCGTTGTTGCCGCTGCATGCGGACAGCAGCAGCGTGAGGCTCATCCCCAGCACCAGGCCCATCTTCGGTCTTCTCTTCATCCCGAACCCTCCCAAAATGATTGATGAATGCGCGCCATCCTTTTTGAAGCGCTTGCAAACCTCGTGGAACAAAAACGCCTTTCCGGCCCTTTTGTTATCATCCCCTTAGGTTTTGTTATTTTTATTTTCATAACGGATCATAATTCTTAAATTTGGAAAGGTCAAGATAAATTTTGAAAACGCTTTATATCCCTCGAATTTCCAGAATCGATGATCCCGCCAGCTCGATTCGACCGGCTTCGATCTTGATCCAACCGGCTTCATTCGTCCTTTTTTCCGCCGAAATCCTTTATTGACCGAATAAACCTTTGGGTTGCACCATCAGCCAGCCGATGGTATGTTGATAACATAACAAATTGTTAGTTCAACCTAATTTCTTTTAGGGGAACTTGAGACTGAAGTTGATGAAGATGAGGATGATATGATGCGGGGCAAAGTGACCATTCAAGAAATCGCAGATCAGACCGGCCTATCGAAATATGCCGTATCGCGGGCGTTGTCGGGAAAGCCGGGCGTCAGCACGCAGACGAGGGAAATGATCTTGAAGACAGCGGGAACGATGGGATATTTCAAGGAGCCGGTCGCCGTTTTCAACGAGCTGGTCGACCTCGACGTGCGGACCTGGTCCGGAACGATCCTGGTGCTGTTCCCTAACGTCCGCCACCAGAACCGCGAATCCTCCTACTGGGGGCCGATCTTCGAAGGCATCTCCGCGAGCCTGAGCAAGAAAAAAATCAATATCCTGACGCTGACGGAGCCGCAGGACGAGTCCATGTTCTCCTTGCTCAACCCGGAAGGAATCATGGGCATCCTGACGATCGGCAACGTCTCGACGTCGACGCTGTTCGACATCCGCAAGCTGAACATTCCGATCGTCATGGTCGACCATCTCGATCCGAGCTTCAACTGCGACACGGTGTTCACCGACAACTTCGCCGGCATGCGGGACATGATGAACGCGATGATCCATCGCGGATACCGGAAGTTCCAGTTCATCGGCAACATCAAGGATGCCCACAGCTACCGGGAGCGCTGGCTGGAGTTCAACGCTTCCCTGGCCGACAGCGGCATTCCGCAGGAGCAGCTGCCCGCGCTGCTCGACCACCGGCTGGATGAGTTCTACGCGACGCTCGAGGAGACGTTCGCCTCGCGCGAGCTGCCGGAAGTGTTCGTATGCGCCAACGACTTCTACGTCAACTATACGATCGAGTCGTTCGAGCGGATCGGACTGCCTGTCGACGGCAAGGTCGTCTTTACTGGATTCGACAACGTCAGCCCGCCCCAGGCCTGCAAGGCGACCATCAGCGTCAACGAGGAGCTGCTGGGCAAGCGGGCGGTCGACCAGCTGCTGTGGCGAGTTCTGAATCCTTCATCCAGCTATGAACGGAAGCTCGTAAGAGGGGATCTGGTCCTTCAGGATTGAACGCGCTTTTCGGAGCGAGGCTCCGTCCGCAAGGCCTTGTTTTAAAGAAATAAGGACCGGAGCCTGAGTGTTTCAGGCTTCCGGTCCTTATTCCATGATCGAGGCGCGTTCCATCCATCCGCTTTCCTTCATGAACCCGTCTTCAGCTCGTTGCGGTAGGAGGTCGGCGACTTGCCCTCGACCTTTTCGAACTTGCAGATGAAGTAGTCCGGATTGTCGAAGCCGACGCTGCGGGCGATCTCGTACACCCGCTTCTCCGTCTGCCGCAGCAGCAGCTTCGCCTGCTGGATGCGCAGCTGGAGCAGATAGTCGTTGAAGTAGACGCCGTAGCTCTTCTTGAACAGCTGGCCGAGATAGACCGGGTTCAGGTAGAAGCGGGCGGCGATGCTCTTCAGGCTGATCTCCTCGTGGAACCGGCTGTCGATGTACTGCTTGATGCGGGCGATGTCTCCCTTGGCGCCGCTGCTGCGCAGCCGGCTGGTCAGCTCCCGGCTCTCCTCGGCGAACGCGGCGAACCGCTCCCGCAAGCCGTCCGGCGACAGCGGCCGGTCGCGCCAGGCGAGCAGCGGCTCGAGCGAGCGCAGCTCCTTCTCGTCGCCGCCGAGCGAGCGGATCGCGGCAATCGCGCCGAACGCGAAGCGGCTGATCGCGTGATGCACGGCGTCGGGAGCGAAGCGCTGCTCCCGAAACCGTTCGAAGATGCGGCGGACCGCTTCCTGCCGGCGCAGCTGGTCTCCGTCCTCGAGCAGCTCGTTCAGCTCGGCATGCTCGCTCGGATCGAACTCCATCCGCCGCAGCTCCTCGCCCCGCAGCGCGCTGCGGCACAGCGCGCGCCGCTCCGGATAGGCGAACCGGTACTGCATCGCCTCCATCGCCTCTTGGCGGGAGACGCGGAGACCGGCCGCCGACTCGGCCTGGCCGCCCGCATAGACGGTGAACGGCCGCCCGAGCCGGCTACCGAGCCGGGCGGCCAGCCGCTCGGCCAGCCCTTCGAGCGTCGTGCCGGCATCGGCCGGAGCGAGATGCACGGCGAGGCCGTACAGCCCCGGCCGCGGCCGGTCGACGCAGCTCGCATCATGCTTCAGGCCGAGCGAGGCCGCGGCCGCCGAAATGGCCGCGCCGAGGCTGTCCTTCGCCTCGGCGTCCTCCGCGGCCGGCTCGGGACTCATCGCCGGGCAGTGCGCCTCGACGAGCAGATAGCCGCATGGAGCGGACTGGGGCACGCCGAGCAGGCGGGCGTACTCGGCTCCCGCCTCCGCCGGCGCGTCGCCTCGCAGCAGCTTGTCGAGCGCGGCGCGGACCGGCGGGACGGCCGCGCCGGGATCGCGGGATTCCTTTTCGATCTGTCCGGCCAGCTCCCGCAGCGCTCCCGTCACCTCGCCGTCGTCGACCGGCTTCAGGATGAAGTCGCGGACGCCGAACTTGATCGCCTGCTGGGCATAGGCGAAGTCGCCGTAGCCGCTGACGATGATGAACTTGACGCTGTCGTTGCCCTGCTCGCGCACCGAGCGGATCAGCTCCAGCCCGCTCACCTCCGGCATGCGGATGTCGGTGATGACCAGATCCGGCGACAGCTCGCCGATCAGGCGCAGCGCCTCCTCGCCGTCCTCCGCCTCCCCGCATACCTCGAAGCCGCAGTCCTCCCAGTCGATCATCGTCCTCAGTCCTTGCCGCGCATACCCCTCGTCGTCGACCAGCATGACCTTGTGCATGGCAATACCTCCTCCGTAGGAATGGGAATGCGATCCGCCCGGCGGCCTCCCGCCCGAGCTCGGCCGCCGCCTGCCGGCGCGGCCGCTTATGCGCGCTCCGGCATCCAGATTCGGTAGCGCCCGCTCAGCGCCAGCATGGCGAACAGGTACAGGCAGTTGTCGTAGTAGCGGCGCTCCCCGGTGCGCACCGGCGTCTCCCAGAAGCGGCGCGCCGTCTCCAGCGCGAGCTCTCCTTCCGCGGCCAGCGAGGCGGCGGCGTTGGTCGCGAGCAGGCCGACCGGATGAAGCGATTTTTCCTCGAGCGGCGTGCCGTCGATCTGATAGCGCCGGTAGTCGTCCGGCTCCTTGTCCGCGAAGAACGACTGGATGCGGCCGGCGATCGCCGGCTGCTCGGGATCGGCGCGGAACCACTCCCAGTCCAGGCCGATGTTGGCCGCGACGCGGTAGGCGTCGCTGAAAAACTTGCCGTAGCCGCGCTCGTCGTTGGGCGTGCCGTCGTAATGGGCGTATTCCGGCGCCAGCCCCGTCTCGGGATGGCAGGAGAGGCGGATGTACGCCCGGCTCGCCGCGGCGGCCTCCTGCCAGAATGGCCGGTCGGCCGGGTCGGCCCACAGCGCGAACAGCTCGTAGAAATGCGGCAGGTGGTAGGACGGGTCGCTGAACTCGCAGTTCGGAACGAACTTGATCAGCTTGTTGTCCGGGTTCCACATCGGGTCGCCGTCGCCGTCCTCGCCCTTGTGGATGCAGACGCTCAGCAGCTCCCGCGCCTTGACGCCGTAGTCGAGCGGATGCTCGCCGTCGCCCCAGCGATGCGAGGCGAACAGCAGCGCGAGCGCATAGTACTCCTCGCCGTCGGGAGCGGGTCCGTTCGAGTTGCGCGTGCCGTCCGGCAGGCAGGACCAGGCGAAGTAGCCGGCTCCCGGTCCTTCTTTCATATGCATGTACTGCCAGCTCCAGCGCCAGATGCGGTCGAACACGTCCTTATGGCCGAGCTGCACGGCCATCATCATGCCGTACGACATGCCCTCGGTGCGCACGTCGAGATTGCCCGTATCGAGCAGGTAGCCCATCCCGTCGTCCGTCTCGTAGTAGATGCGCGTCTCGTCGCCGTCCTCGAACAGCTCTCGCCACGTCTGCTCAAGCCGCGCGGCGATCTCTTCCTCTCCGTAGCCCGCCTCGCGGAATACGCTGCGGTACGTTCCGGTGTGGAACGCTCCAGCCTTCGTGCCCGTGCTCGCTTCCGTCATGCCGATTCCCCCTCAGATCGTCTGGATTCCGTCCCGCTCGTTCAAAAAATGAACCGGCACGCCCGGCAGCATCCTGCCGATCCGCTCCGCCGCCAGCTCCATGCCCGGCTGCTCGCTCGCGGCGTGCCCGACGTACAGCAGCGCGATCCGGCGTCCGAGCCGGACCGCGTCCCGCACGTACTCCGGCGCCTCCCACTCCGGGCCTTCGCCCGCGAGCAGCAGCTCCGCTCCGTGCTCCTCATACAGCCGTGCGGCCAGCTCGCCGCCGCCGCGATAGCCGACCGTGACCGCAACCGTCCGGCACGGATGCGCCAGGTCGCCTGCCGCGCGCACGCCGCTTGCGCCGAGCCGGCGCTTGGCAAGCTCCGCCGCCGCGGCCGCGCTCAGCGGCTCCGGCAGCCGGATGATCGTCGCCTCCGGCAGCGTCCGGACGACGGCGTCCTCCCAGCCGAGCCGGCGCACGAGCCCTGCCGTGATGACGTCCGGCCGCAGCCGGTGCGGGCCGTCGTGCCAGCGGCAGACGGCGATGCCGCTCGCCTCGATCCGGCGGCGCTTCGCCTGCGCGGCCGCGCTGCGCGCCGTCCATGCGGCGTCCGCATGATGGCTGAAGTAGAGCCCTTCATGGACGACGAGCAGATTCGCGCCGACGTCCCCGGCCCGCTCCAGCGCGTCCAGCGATGCGGCGAACGAGACGGCGACGCCGGTCAGCGTCCGCTGCGGATCGCCGGCCAGCAGGCCGTCCGCGCCGGCTGACAGAGGCGCGCTGCCGGCTCCGGCGGCCGGCTGGCCGAGATTGCCCCGGCTGTCGGGCCCGGCGGCCGAGCCGCCTGCTGCCGGCTCGCCGAGCCGGGCTTCGTCCAGCTCTAGTTGCAGCAGCCGGCGCACGGCCTCGCCGATCGTCCATGTCATGGGCGGTCCCTCCTTGTGCTCTTCTTCAGCGCTCGACTTTCGCCGCTGCGGCGCTGCTCAGTGCCGTTTTTACCACCGAGGAGCGCGCTCGCTGCGAAGGCCCAGTCCGTAAATTCAGTCCGTAAATCCAGTCAGTAGATCCTGCGGCCCCGATCGTCCGGAATGCCGCTCTTGCGCCAGAAGTAGGTGTTGAGGACGTCGCGCCACTCGCGCGCATGCTCCGCCTGGTGGCGGAACCGCTCCAGCGTCTCGCTGTACGCCGGCTCCGGCACATGGCCGCGCAGCGACTCCCAATCGGCCAGCAGCCCCTGCGCGCGCTCCGCTCCCTCGAAGCGGGAGTCGTAGATATGCTGGATGACCGTCTTGCCCGAGCGCAGCCGATGCGTGTACGGCACATGGTGGAAAAACAGCAGCAGCTCGTCGGGCGTCGTCTCCGGCGACTCGTACAGGCGGGCGACCGGCTCGGCATACTGCGCCGCATAGCCGGTGCCGCTCGCCGAGCTGCGGTCGACGCCGATGCCGTCGCGGTCGGCGAAGTGGTACGTGCCCCACATCGAATACTCGTAGCCGTCGACGTCCGGGCCGTAGTGATGGTTCGGCTTGACCATCCAGCCGACGCCGAGCGGAGCGGTGTACGACTCGTAAATGCTCCAGGACCGCGCCAGCATGCCGCAGACGGCGTCGGCCGCCTGCGGGCGGTCGCCGAGCGTCAGCTCCGCCCACTCGCGCGCGATCTCCTCCGCGGACAGCTCCGGCTGCCAGGCGAGGCGCCCGAAGCCGTACAGGTTCGCCTGCGCGAGCAGATGCCCGGTCCAGTTGGCGTCGTCCCCGATGTTGGAGACGGCGGCGAGGCCTCCCGCCGGACGGCCGTGCAGCTCGCCGCTCGCGATCCGCTTCACGGTCGAGCCCGCGCCCTTCAGCCGGGTGTCGAAGTCGAGCGCTTCCTTCCACTGCGGCACGAGGTAGCACAGATGGCGCTGCTGGCCCGTGTACTCCTGAGCGATCTGGAATTCCACCAGCAGGTTCGTGCGCGGCACCGCCCCGATGAGCGGCGACACCGGCTCGCGGACCTGGAAGTCCATCGGGCCGTTCTTGACCTGCAGGAAGACGTTGCTGCGAAAACGGCCGTCCAGCGGCTTGAAATGATCGTACGCCGCGCGCGCCCGGTCGGTGCCGCGGTCGCGCCAGTCCTGGCGGCAGTCGTAGACGAAGCAGCGCCAGACGACCCGGCCGCCATGCGGCGCGAGCGCGTCCGCCAGCATGTTGGCGCCGTCCGCATGGTCGCGCCCGTAGGTGAACGGACCCGGCCGGAACTCGGAGTCGGCCTTGACGAGGAAGCCGCCGAAGTCCGGGATGTGCCGGTAAATGCGGTCCGCCGCCTCGCGCCACCAGCTCCGCACGCCCTCGTCGAGCGGATCGGCCGTCTCCAGGCCGCCGCCCTCGACCGGCGCGGCATAATTGACGCTCAAGTACAGGGAGATGCCCCAGCCGCGCAGGATGCCGGCCACGGCAGCCACGCTCGGCAGATCCTCCTCGCCGATGAAGCGCGTCTCGCGGGCATGCACGTTGACGTTGTTGATCGACAGCGCGTTGATGCCGGCGGAGGCGAGCAGGCGGGCGTAGTCGCGGATGCGCGTGCGGTCCGGCACGAACTCCCCGTCCCGGTAAAAGATCGAGCGGCCCGCATAGCCGCGCTCGACGCTGCCGTCGGCGTTGTCCCACTGGTTGACCATGCGCAGCGCGTTGGCCGGCCGCTCGGCGATGTCGAGCCCGGCGAGCGGCGCGCCGGAGCGCAGCAGGCGGCGCAGGTGGAACGCGCCGTACAGCACGCCGGCCGGGCCGGAGCCGGCGACGACGAGCAGGCCGCCGCGCTCGACGAGCCGGTAGCTCTCGCCTGCCGGATCATCCGGCAGGCCGTCCGCAGCATCGGCCGCCTCGGCGCAGCCGGCCGGCGTGCCGAGCACGATGCCGCGTCCGCCCTCGGGCGGCAGTACCGACTGCGGCTCGCGGCCGGTCAGGCCGATCGCCGCGGCGCGCAGCTCCGCCAGCGCGGCACGGATCGGCGCCGCCTCCTCGGGAGCATGGAGATACGCCATGCGATCCAGCGCCTGCCGCCGGGCTTCGCCGCTCGCCGGCGGCGCTCCGAGCCAGGCGTCGTAGCCGCTGCCCGGCTCAGCCTGCGCGGCTTGCCGCATCGCGCTCGCCTCCTTCCGCCGCGAGCGCGCGGCTGCCGCTCTCGCGCAGCCACAGGATCGCGGTCACGCCGCGCGGATAATATTTGCTGCCGATGATCTCGCCGGCGAGAATCTGGTCGCTCCACGCCCAGTACGACAGCTCCGGATGCTTGAGCCAGGCGGCGTGGGCCGCGTCGGCCGCCGCCCCCTGCTCCTCCCACGGGAGGCCGAGAATCTCGCGGGCGATGAACTGGCAGAGGTAGATCTTGCTCAGCCAGGAGTTGTCGCTCGTCGACGACAGCTTCCAGCCGCCGTCCGGGAACAGGCAGGTCCCTTCCTGCAGCACCGTCGCCAGATGCGTCCGAAGCGCCGCCAGGTAGACGGAGAAGCGTCCGTTCGGATCGAGGGCGTCCCGCGCTCCTGTGAAGTACGGGAATACCAATCCCTCGATCGCCGGGATGATGCGCGAGTCGTTGTTTTCGCCGATGACGGCGGGGATGTAGCCGCGATCGTTCAGCTGCGCCGCGATCGTCGCCGCCGCGCGATCCGCCTGGGCGCCCGCCTCGGCCGCGAGGCCGGCGAGCCCTTCGGCGGCGAGGCGCTTCTCGAGCGCCACGTACACCGCCCAGCATTTGCCCGCCATATAGATGTTGTTGCGCGACTGGCCGAGCGACACGTCGAGGCTGTCGTACGTCGTAATCTCCGCTCCGCCGTCGGTGCGCGAGCTGTCCAGGCCCATCAGCCCGTTCCGCTGCGCCGGGTCCGGATGGTCGCGGCGCAGCATGCTTTCTAATCCGTCCTGCAGCACCGGCAGCGCGCGCTCCAGGAACTCGCGGTCTCCCGTCTGCTCCAGGTAGACGAGGGCGCAGCAGAGCCAGTTGACGAGCTCCTCGTGGCTCATGTAGGAGAAGCAGCCGTCGATGCCCGCCAGCTCGTAGGCCGAGCGGCCCGGCGGCGAGAATACGTTGGCAACGCCCATGTCATGGGTGAAGGCGATGCCGCCCGGATGCTCCTCGGCGTCGCCGGGGAAGCGCACCGTATCCCGGTAGCTGTAGCGCTTGACGAACCAGTCGAGCTCGTTGCGCACCGTCCACGGGTTCAGCTCCAGCTCGAAGAACAACTGGTCCGCCGTCAGGTCGAGCGTGTTCATCATCCGGTACTCGCCCTCGTTGACGATCCACATCGGCTCGCCGTCCACGTCGAGCAGCTGCGTGCTGCCGTAGTAGCTGTGGATCGCGTGGTCCAGCATGAACCGCTGGTCCGCCGACAAGCCGTCCCCGCTCCAGCGCGCCTCGGCGGCGCGGCAGGAGGCGGCGAGCTCCTCGTAATGCTCCAGCGCGTAAGCCGCGACGTCCTCGATGCGGCCGAACCAGCGCGTATACAAATAGGAAGCGTCCAGTCCCGACGTCGCGATGCCGCCGCGGTAGAAGCAGACCGTGAAGCGGAACGTGCACCGCTCGCCCGCCGGCGTGTCGAGCAGCAGCGCGCCCGTGCCGCCGAGCCCGAACGTCAGATGCTGCTCGTGGCGCGCGGTCAGGATGCTCTCCATCGAGAAGCCGAAGCCGGTGCGCACGCCCGGAGCATGCGGCGCCGCGATGGCCGTGATGCGTCCCTGCCCGACGCCGGAGAAGCCGTCTCCCTCGACGGGGCGCATCGCGCTGTACGGGTCGTTGCCCTCATAGCCGAAAAACGCCGGGCGCGGGATGCTGCCCGCCGTATTGTCCACCGTCAGCTCGGCGAATACGGCCGGCACGAGCGCCGCCTTCAGCTCCTCCTCCGAGGCCGCCGCCGGATCCGGCACCGGTCGGACCGGCGACAGGATGCGGAACGTCAGGTCGCCCGCCTCCCAGACGTCCTGCCCTGCGGTCAGGCTGCGGCGGATGCCGTCGAAGTCGAACGGCTGCAGCAGGGACGGGCCGCCTCCGCCCTTCTTCTCGACGTCGTAACGCGCCGCCTCGTCACCGAGCGCGCCGTAGAACGGCAGCGCCTCATAGCGCGAGCCGTCGCGCGACTGGAGGCCGATGTAGACGTTCTGGTCGGCCGGCCGGCCGAGCTCGAGGCCGAGTCCTCCTTTGGCGCCGGGATAGCCGAGCGTGAAGCTGGCGAAAGCTCCGATCGGAGCGTGATGAGCATTGTAGAACCGGTTGTCGGACAAGCGGTACAGCCCCTTCCTTGAAAGCGATTACATTTATCCTAACACGGCATGGATAGGGCGGAAATGGTCAAATCCGGCGACTATTTACCCAAATCAAGCCAAGTCGTATACTGAAATAAAAGGGCTGCGGCCCAAGGAAGGATGACACGCCAATGGCTGACGCCGCTGCGGCTCCTGGCGGAGGAGCCGTCCTGTCCGAGACGATGTTCGCGGATGTGAAGACGACGCTGAACCTGTTTGGCATCCACCGGCGCGAGGTGCGCGGGGACTGGTCCTATCCGCCGCATCAGCATCCCCAGTACGAGATCAACTTCCTGCTCGCGGGCAGCCAGATCATGACGGTCGGCGGGCGCGAGCTCGTCCAGTCGCCCGGCGACCTGCTGCTCATCCGTCCGGGCGAGCTGCACAGCAGCCGCAGCGGCGACGGCCTGCCGTTCGACTATTTCTGCCTGCACTTCGACCTCGATGACCGGCTGTTCCTGCCGCTGCTCGGGCGGCTCGACCAGACGCTGTTCCGCGCGGAGAGCGAGCTGGCCCGCAAGGCGAGCCCGGTGCTGCGCAAGATGCTCGAGCCCGGCCAGGGCGGCGGCCCCGGCTCGGTCGCCGCGCGGATGCGGCTGCAGGCGGCCGCGTTCGAGCTGTTCGCGATGCTGTGGGACGCGATCACGGCCGAATCGCTGCTGCTCCCCCGCCCCTCGCACGCCAAGGAGGAGCTGGCGCAGGAGATCGCCGCCCGGCTGCAGAGCGCCGCCAGCCTGAACTTCCGCCACGCCGGCGGCCGCAGCGGAGCGGCCGCAGCTGGCGCCTCGGGGGCGGCCAGGGCCGGCGCCGGGAGCAGCGGGGAGGACGGCGAGGAGGACGGCGCGGGCGGCCACGGCCAGGGCGGCCTGGGGCGGATCGCCGCCGAGCTCGGCATCAGCGCCTCGCATTGCGGACGCGTGTTCCGCGAGGTGTACGGCCAGTCGCCGCGGGCGTACTGGTCCTCGCTCGTGCTGCATGAATCCAAGCAGCTGCTCGCGGATTCCCGGCATTCGATCCAGATGATCTCCTCGGTGCTGGGCTATCGCGACATCGCCCATTTCAGCCGCCAGTTCAAGCGCTGGACCGGCCTCTCCCCGTCCGCCTATCGCCGGCTTCATCTGCATAGTTCCGACAGCGGCGGCACAGACTAACTCCCGAATAGCACTTTCTGCCAAGGGAGGTTCTGCCATGCCGGCATTGCTCGCCAGCCTTCATAAGTGGACCGTCGACGAGCCGGCTCGCTCCTTGAACAAGGAGCTGGCGCTCCTGTTCGCCGATGCCCACGACTATATATGCGTCAAGATCGGCGAGGACGGCGGCCGGGAAGTATGCCTGTGCTACCTGTCCACGCTCGCCTCGCCCGCCAAGCTCCGCTTCGTCGTCTCCGAGGAGGCGGGCACGCTGGAATCGCGGCTCAGCCAATACGAAGGCACCGCGCTCCAGGAAGCCCAGGCGGACAGCGCCGAGCACGCCATCTGCCTCGGCATGGCGGTGCTCTGCATGGAGGGCTCCTCGCATGGCCTCGTGCTCAACCTGCATAAAGTGCAGCAGCGCAGCCTCAGCTCGCCGTTCACCGAGAACGTGCTGCAAGGCCCGCTGTATGCTTTCAACGAGAACCTGGAGGTCAATACGGCGCTCGTGCGCCAGCGATTCCGCAGCTCGAAGCTCAAGTGCCTGATCTCGGATATCGGCACGGCCACCCGCACCAAGGCGGCCATCATGTATGCCGAGGACAAGGTCAATCCGGACTGCCTGCAGCGTGTCCAGGACGCGCTGGACGGACTGGACGTGCAGAGCGTGCAGGACACCGGCGAGCTGCTCCGGCTGATCGACACGAAGCGCTGGGCGAGGCTGTTTCCAAAGGCGATTTTGACCGAGCGTCCCGACCGCGTCAGCAACGACCTGCTCCGCGGCAAGATCGTGATCCTGCTCGACGGCATGCCGTTCGCGCTGCTGCTGCCTGCGGTCTACACCGATTTCTGGCATTCGCCCGAGGACAGCTATGTCAATCCGTTCGTCTCGGTGTTCCTCAACGCGCTGCGCTTCCTGGCGATGTTCTGCAACCTGACGCTGCCCGCGCTCTACATCGCCCTCACCTCGATCAACGTCGACGTCAACCGGCTGGAGATCAGCCTCGCCGCAGCCGCCAGCCGGGAGGGCGTCCCGTATCCGGTGTTCATCGAGACGATGCTCATGCTCATCATCATCGACTTCATCACGGAGGCGGGCACCCGGCTGCCCAAGGCGATCAGCGCCACCGTCACGATGGTCGGCGGCGTCGTGCTCGGCCAGGCGATCATCCAGGCCAATATCGTGAGCAACCTGCTCGTCATCATCGTGGCGGCGACCGCGATCACGAACTTCATCGTCATCGACTATCAGATGGGGCTCGTGCATCGCATCCTGAAATATTTCGTCTGCATCGGCGCCTCCGTCGCCGGCCTGCTCGGCATCGTCTTCTGCCTCGTCTGCCTCGTCTTCTACCTCAGCTGCCTGGAGTCGTTCGGCACGCCTTATTTGACGACGATGCTGAAGAAGAAAGGCGGGGGAGCATGACGAAGCAGCCTCGACGGTCCGCTTACGCCTACTTCTGCCTGTTCAGCCTCTATTTCGGAGCGGCGGGCGGCTTCCTGTATCCGAGCCTGGTCATCAACAGCACCGATGGAGCACTGTGGCTCCCGATCCTGCTATGGGCCTGCGCATCCGCCGCCAGCTGCCTGCTCTACGTCCGTCTGCTCCGCGGGCTGAAGGGCCAGCCGCTCTTGCCGTTCGCGCGCGGCCTGCTCGGGCCCGTACCCGCGTGGCTGCTCGTGTTCCCCTTGCTTCTGTTCGCTTCCGGAGCGGTCATCGTCATGCTCCGCTCGTTTTCCGAGCTGGTCACGATGACGCTGCTGCCGACAACGCCGATCCCCTTTCTCGACGGCATGATCGTGCCGGCGGCGCTGCTGGCCGCGGCCGGCCTGCCGCCGATCTTCCGCGCGGCAAGGCTGCTGTTCCTGCTCGCCTACGCCATCCTGCTGTTCCTGCTGCTCGTCGGCTTCATCAACACGCATCTGTACTACGGCGGGCCTTGGCTGAGGGCGGATCCGGCCTTTCTGCTGAGCGGGGACTTCTACGGAGGCTCCTTCCTGTGGATGGGCTTCGCGTTCGTCGCGCTCTGCGGCAGCTATGATGCGGAAGACAGCCGGGCGTTCCGAAAGGGCTATCTGCTGGCGCTCGGCGTGGGCACGGCTCTCGTGCTGGCGTTCGTCTACTTGCCCGTCCTGACGTTCGGGCGGGAGCTGAGCTCGAACCTGACGTTTCCGTTCGTGACCAAGATGGACTCCGTCTATCAGTATTGGATCGTGTTCGAAAATCTGACGTCGATCTTCCTGTCGGCGACGATGTTCTGCCTCCTGGTCGTCATGGCGCTCAAGCTGCGTACGATCGGGAGCGTCGCTCACGGGCTGTGGCCGAAGCTGCCCATGAGCAAGCTCGTCCTGGCGGCAAGCGCGGCCGTCTTCGCCGTGGCGACGTGGATTCCGGAATGGCGCGTCATCGAGAGCTGGCTGTTCAACAGCCTGGTCATCCGGCTGTATGTGATGTTCGCCTTTCCACTGCTGCTGCTTGCCGCAGGCAAAAGGAAGAATGCGAAGGAGGAGTCCAGATGAAGCCGAAAAAGCCGGCCGCCTCGCCGGCGTCGGAACGGCGCCGGGAGCAGGCGCAAGGACGGAAGGAGCAGGGACGGGCGAAGGCGCTGGCGCGGCTGCGGACGGCATGGAGCGGAACAGCGGCGCTGCTGCTCCTGCTGGCAGCCGGCGGCTGCTGGGACTCCAAGGATGTTGACAACCGCTTCCTCGTCGGGGCGATGGGGCTGGACGTGAAGTCGCCCGAGCGGCTGGAGGTGTGGTTCCGAGTCCCGGTGACGAGCACGACGGGCGGCGGCCACAAGAGCACCTTCTTCTCCATCAGCCAGGAAGGGAGCACCGTCATGGACGCGGTCAACAGGGTGCAGTACAGGCTGCCCAAGGCGATCGACGTCTCCTCGACGCGCGCCTTGTTTATGGACGAGCAAAGCGCCCAGTACGGCCTGCTCCCTTACCTTGAGTTCGCGGTGAGAGAGCGGACGGTGCCGCTCGATGCGGTCGTGGCCGTCGTCGACGGCGGCATGAAGCGCGTCTTCGAAAGTCCGAATCCGGCAGGCGAACTGTCCGGCATCTACACGAAGCTTTATTTCGAGCCGTATGCCGGAGGCATCCCGCGCAAAAACAAGACGATGCTGTGGGAGGTGTACGCGAAACTGCACAACCCGATGCACGCCAACCTCATCCCGGTGATCCGCCAGGAGAAGAAAAACTTCGTCCAGATCGGCAACGCCATGTTCCGGGGCGACCATATGGCAGGCAGGCTGACGATGGACGAGTCGCTGCTGTACGAGATGATGACCAAGCGTCTGACCGATTCCGAGATCGTGCTCATGAGCCGCTCCGACCTCAACATCGTCCATAACAAGACCCGTGTCCGGAGCCGGCTCGCAGGCGGCAAGCCCCGCGTCGAAGCGGAGATCTCGCTGTCGGTCTCCCTGCTCGACAAATCGCATTCCAAGCGGCGCAGCGAGGACGAAATCAAGGAGGAGCTCGCCGAGCAGCTCGAGCAGCTGAGCAAAGGCTTGATCTCCAAAACCCAGAAAGCGGGGTCCGACATCTTCGGCTTCGGCAACCGGTTCCGCGACCGCATCGAGCCGGATCAGTGGCCGGACCTGTACCGGCAGGGCGACATCCGCTGCACGTTCAAGATCAAGATGCGCAATACGGGACTGGAGTTTCTGCGGGCCTGACGCTTCGCCCCGGGCTAGGGCTCATTCGATAAAGATCACGGGCTTGCGCGCAGCGTCCAGGCGGGCCAGCAGCTTGAGCAGGGCGCTTTCCGACAGCGCGACGCAGCCTGCGGTCGGCTGGTCCGCTCCACGCCACAGATGGAGAAAAATCGCGCTGCCCTTGCCGGGCACGACCGGCTGCTCGTTGTAGCCGATGACGACCGCGTAGCGGTACAGCGGCTGACGCAGCCGCTCGAACGAGGCCCATTCCGCCTTCGGCCCCGTTTCCGAGCGGATCCAGCGGTTGTAGTCGGGCGAGGCCGGGTCGTCGACCCAGAAGTCCGAGCCGTCCGTCTTTGTGTAGGGGAGGCGCAGCCCGGGCGGCTTGCCGGCGGAGCCGAACGCTTTTCCGAGCGGATAGAGGCCGGACGGCGTGCGGCCGTCTCCTTCCTTCATCTTGCCGATGCCGCTTCTCCCGACGACCGCCGGCGCCTTGCCGAGCGTGCGGAGCCACTTGCCGTCCTGCCTTTCATAAAAGGAGAAGGAGGCCCGGAACGAGTCCGGCCCCGCCGCGTCGATGACGACGACCTGGCTGGAGCCCTGCTTCTCGGCCTGCGCCTTCCACCCTGCGGACGCCGCCGCTTGCGCCGTCCCTCCGCCCGCCAGCAGCCCGGCCAGCATGATCGCCAGCGCGCGTCCGGCTCCGCCGTTTCCTGTTCGCTTCATGCGCCTCGCTCCTCTGCTCCTCTTTTCCTCTTCGTACCCGGATCCAAAGGTTCCCCAAACGCGGCCGCGCCATCCCTCGGCAGCCGTCGGAGCCTTTGCGGCAGCATAATCGGGAGGGATGGCGCGGGCTTTTTTTTCGCCGGACATTCCGATAGACTGATCGAGATGGCCTTGCAGCGAAGCCTGCGCAGGTCGAAGCCAGAGAGGAGCCTTTCGATGACTACGTTCGACAACCCGCCTTCTTTCGAGGGCATCGCTTCCGAAAAATGGGATCTCCACAAAGGCAAGGACATCCTGCCGATGTGGGTCGCCGACATGGACTACGCCGCGCCGCCGAGCGTGCTGGACGCGCTCGCGCGGAGGATCGGCAGAGGCGTGCTCGGCTATACGAGCGTCACGCCCGAGTACAAGCAGGCTGTCGCCGGCTGGATGTCCCGCCGCCACGGCTGGCAGGCGCAGCCGGAATGGGTGCGCTTCTGCCCCGGCGTCGTCGTCTCGCTGTCCGTCATCGTCCGCGCCTGCACGCAGCCCGGGGATGCCGTCGTCATCCAGCCTCCCGTCTACCCGCCGTTCCGCTCCGTCGTCGAGGACAACGGACGCGAGCTCGTGCTCAACCCGCTGCTGCGCGGGGACGACGGCCGTTACGAGGTGAACTTCGCCGAGCTGGAGGAGCAGCTTGCCGAGGAGCGCGTCAAGCTGCTGATCCTGTGCTCCCCGCATAATCCCGTCGGGCGCGTTTGGTCGCGTGAGGAGCTGCTGCGGCTCGCCGAGCTGTGCGCGCGCCACGGCGTGCTCGTCGCTTCCGACGAGATCCATGCGGACCTCGCATACGAGCGGTTCGTGCCGTTCGCCTCGATCTCGGAGGAGGCGGCCGCGCTGGCGCTCCTCTGCACGTCGCCGAGCAAGACGTTCAACATCGCGGGCATGAATACGTCCAACATGATCATTCCGAATCCGCAGCTGCGCGCGGCCGTCACCGCCGAGCTGAAGCGAGGCGCGCTCGCCTCGCTGTCCGCGCTCGGACACGCGGCCGTCCTTGGAGCCTACAACGGCGGCGAGGAGTGGCTCAAGGAGGCGCTCGCGTACATCCGCGGCAACCAGCAGTACCTCGCCCAGGAGCTTCGCCGCTCCGCGCCCGAGATTTCCGCCTCCGTGCCGGAGGGGACGTACCTGCTCTGGCTCGACTGCCGCGGCCTCGGCCTCGCGGAGCCGGAGCTGCACCGCTTCTTCCTCGAAAAGGCCCGGATCCAGCTCAGCCCCGGCTCCTCGTTCGGCGAGGGCGGCTCCGGCTTCATGCGGCTCAATGCCGCCTGCAGCCGGGCGACGGCCGAGGAGGCGGCGCGCCGCATCGCCGCCGCCGTGCAGGAGCTGCGCGCCTCGCGCTAGCGGAGGCGGGCCAGGCGGCGGAGCGCTCTGGAGGCGGGGCGACGGCCGTATTGTACCATCGGCATGAGCGGTCCGCTGGCCGCTCTTCCGTCGGCAGGACGGTCCGGGTGCCGCTCTTCCGTTGGCAGGAGCGGCTCTGGCCGCCGCTCTTCCTTTTCGCGCGGCAGATGCCTCCGGCCGGCTGGAAGACGCTGCGTCGAAAGGCTTGCCTGCGGGTATGAATACGGGAGCCGAGCGCCCGAAAACGACTTGGCGGCGACTGTCACAGCCTCGCCATAATCCGGCGAGAATGCCCCTTGCGTCCCCTGATGACGGATGGTAAGATAAAGCCATCAAGACATTGTGATTAATTTCACAACATCTCTGACACCGACGATTCTGCTTCTTTCGCTCTTCGGTCCGTCCCGACGCGAAGGCTCTCCCTCTCTCAAGAGTCCCAGGGAAGCAGGATCGTCTCCCTTTCGCCCAACATTGTGATTAATTTCACATAATGAGCGAAGCGCAGCTCCTGCAAGCAGCGGCGGCAGCAAGAAGCAAGCCGCAAGAAGCAAGCCACGCGATCGACCTACATCCCTCAAGGAGGAATACCTTTATGAAAATCGCCGTCATCGGATGCACGCACGCCGGAACCGCCGCCGTCAAAGCCATCGCGGCCGAGCATCCCGAAGCCCGCATCACCGTCTATGAGCGCAACGACAACATCTCGTTCCTGTCGTGCGGCATCGCCCTGCATGTCGGCGGCGTCGTCAAGGACCCCGAGGGACTGTTCTACAGCAGCCCCGAGCAGCTCGCCCGCCTCGGCGTCGACACGCGGATGCGCCATGAGGTGCTGCGGATCGATACGGCCGCCAAGACGCTCCGCGTCCGCAGCCTGGAGACGAACGAGGAGTTCGAGGACAGCTACGACAAGCTCGTCGTGACGACCGGCTCGTGGCCCGTCGTTCCGGACATGGAAGGCATCCGGCTGGACAACGTGCAGCTGTGCAAAAACTTTTTCCACGCCAAAGAGATCATCGCCCGCGCCGGAGCGGCCCGCAAGGTCGCCGTCATCGGCGCCGGCTACATCGGCATTGAGCTGGCGGAGGCGTTCAGCGATCTCGGCAAGGAGGTGACGCTGCTCGACAACATGGACCGCGTCATGGCCAAGTACCTGGACGCCGAGTTCACCGACGCCGCCGAGGAAGCGCTCGCCGGCCGCGGCATCCGCACGGCGCTCGGCGAGAGGGTGAGCCGCTTCGAGGGCCGGGACGGCCGCGTCGCCAAGGTCGTCACCGACAAGGGCGAGCACGAAGCCGACCTCGTCGTGCTGTGCATCGGCTTCCGCCCCGGCACCGAGCTCGTGAAGGGCCAGCTCGACATGCTGGACAACGGAGCGCTGCTCGTCGACGAGTACATGCGCACGAGCGATCCCGACGTGCTCGCCGCCGGCGACAGCTGCGCGGTGCGCTACAACCCGACCGGCCAGCAGGCGTACATCCCGCTCGCGACGAATGCCGTGCGCATGGGCACGCTCGCCGGACGGAACCTCGTCGAGCCGAAGGTCAAGTACCGCGGCACGCAGGGCACGTCGGCGATCAAGCTGTTCGACCTGAACATCGCCTCGACCGGCATGACCGAGGCCGCGGCCGAGGCGGCCGGCCTCGACGCCGCAGCCGTGACGCTGCGCGAGTCGCATCGCCCGGACTTCATGCCGGATGCCGAGGAGGCGCTGCTCAAGCTCGTGTACGAGCGGGGGACGGGACGCCTGCTCGGCGCCCAGATCCTGTCGAGGGCCGATCTGACCCAGGCCGCCAACACGCTGTCGGTATGCATCCACAACCGCATGACGACCGAGGATCTGGCCTATGTGGACTTCTTCTTCCAGCCGCACTACAACCACCCGTGGAACCTGCTCAACCAGGCCGGCCTCGCGGCCGAAAAGCAGCGCGCCGAGGCGCTTCGCCGGCAAGCGGCGGAGGAGCAGGCCGGGGCGGAGCAGGCCGCAGCGAAGGAGCAGGCTGCAGCGGAGCCGAAGCCGGAGCGCCGCGCGAGCGCCTGACGGACTTGCGGCGCTTCATTCCTCGCCGCTGTGCTCCGGGCGTGGACCGGATGCCGTGAAATCGATCTCCTTCCAGCCGAGCGCCAGTGCCGGCGAATCCGCAGCGGCCCCGGAGGATGCCGGACTTGCCGTGCTCCAGCGAGAATCGCCGTCTCTTCCGCCTCCCTGCGGATCGGGCGCCAGCCCTTCGCCATCCGCTTCAAGCTTTCATTAAAGGACGCATTCCGATGCGTCCTTTTTTGCTCGCCGGCGGCGGCGGTCCAAAACGAAACGCCCTGCTTGGACCCAGGATCGGAAAGAGCGGAAATACAAGTTGTGCAAACGCTTGCCAAAGTGCGGGACTTGCCTTTATAATGATCCCAGAAGTCAAAGGCAATGCTACCCCAGCCATCCGGGTACAACCTCGCGCGGCCGCCGCCTGGTTGTGCCTTTTCTATTTCTGACGCGCTCTCCGCGCGGCTGCCGCGCCGACTCCATATCCGATGAGGAGGAATCACCATGAATCTCGAAGCGATCTACCACCGCCCGCGCGGAAACTGGGCCTACGCCTACGACAAGGCGACGCTGCACATCCGGCTGCGCACCAAGAAGGACGACCTGGACGAGGTCGTCCTCATCCACGGCGACAAGTACGCCTGGGAGCGCACGCTCGAAAAGACGTTCATGGCCAAGCTGCCCTCCGACGAGCGGTTCGACTACTGGCAGGCGGCCGTGCAGCCTTCGCTGCGCCGCATGAAGTACGGGTTCGAGCTGCGCTCCGCGGGCGAGACGCTTTATTTCGAGGAGAAGGGCTTCCGCGAGGACGAGCCGTCCGATCCGGACAAGATGTTCGACTTCCCGTACCTGAACGGCGCCGACGTCTTCTCCCCGCCGGACTGGGTCAAGGAAGCGGTGTTCTACCAGATCTTCCCGGAGCGCTTCGCGAACGGCGATCCATCCAACGATCCCGAGGGCGTGGAGCCTTGGGGCGGCAAGCCGACTCCGAAAAACTTCTTCGGCGGCGACCTGCAGGGCGTCATCGACCATCTCGACCATTTGCAGGAGCTCGGCGTGAACGCGATCTATTTCAACCCGCTGTTCCAGGCGACGACCAACCACAAGTACGACACGTCCGACTACATGAAGGTCGACGCCCACTTCGGCGACAACGCGCTGCTGAAGCGTCTCGTCGACGCCTGCCACGAGCGCGGCATCCGGGTCATGCTCGACGCCGTGTTCAACCATAGCGGCAAGGAGTTCGAGCCGTTCCGCGACGTGCGCGAAAAAGGGAAGGACTCCAAGTACGCCGACTGGTTCCATGTGATGGAATGGCCGATCCAGGTGAAGGACGGGCGGCCGACGTATGAGACGTTCGCCTTCGAGCCGCTCATGCCGAAGCTCAATACGGAGAATCCGGAGGTCAAGGACTACCTGCTCGGCGTCGCCCGCTACTGGATCGAGGAAATGGGCATCGACGGCTGGCGCCTGGACGTCGCCAACGAGGTCGACATGGCGTTCTGGCGGGAGTTCCGCCGGACGGTCAAGGACGTCAACCCCGACGCCTATATCCTCGGCGAGATGTTCCACGACGCGCTGCCATGGCTCGGCGGCGACCAGTTCGACGCGGTCATGAACTATCCGTTCACCCATCTGGTCATCGACTACGCGGGCAAGGGCATCATCGGCGCCGACCGCTTCGCGGACAAGATCGGCGAGCTGATGGCGAGCTATCCCGACTCGGCCAACGAGGTCGCCTTCAACCTGCTCGGCAGCCACGACACCGAGCGCCTGCTGACGCTGTGCGGCGGCGACAAGGAGCGCATGAAGCTGGCGACGCTGCTGCAGTTCGTCTTCCCCGGCGCGCCATGCGTCTATTATGGAGACGAGATCGGCCTTGACGGCGCGGGCGACCCGGACTGCCGCAAGTGCATGGAGTGGGACGAGAGCAAGCAGGACCGGGAGCTGCTGGGCTTCTTCCAGCGGGTCATCTCCCTCCGCAAGGAGCATCGGGCGCTGCGCACCGGCAAGCTCGGCTTCCTGCACGCGGCCGAGGGCGGGAGCCTGCTCGTGCTCGAGCGCAAGGACGAGCAGGAGCATTTCCTGATCGCGGTCAATCCGGGCGCGAAAGCGGCTTCCGTGCAGCTCGACGTCCATCAGGCGGCGTGGAGCGACCTGCTCGGCGGCGGCGAGCTGCGGGCGAAAGGCGGCAAGCTGAGCGTCGAGCTGGCGCCAGGCGGCTTCCTGCTGCTGCGCGCGGCTTCCGCGATCAGCGCCGGCGGCTTCCCTTCCGGCCGCTAGAGCGGGGACAGCCGGGACGGCTGTGCCGGCGGCCGGCTCGCGGGCCCCGGGTCCGCGAAGCGCGGGCTTGAGGGCGCCGGGTTCGGGTCGGCCTCGGGCTCGCGGGCGCAGGTGCGGGTCGGCCTCGGGCTCGCGGGCGCAGGTTCGGGTCGGCCTCGGGCTCGCGGGCGCAGGTGCGGGTCGGCCTCGGGCTCGCGGGCGCAGGTGCGGGTCGGACACGGGCTCGCGGACCGCAGGTTCGGGTCGGACACGGGCTCGCGGACCGCAGGTTCGGGTCGGACACGGGCTCGCGGACGAAAGGCTGCTGCCCGATGCTTGAAGCATCGGCGCAGCGGCCTTCTTTTCGTCTCGAACGGCCGGCGGCCGATCAAGCCGAATGGCGGTCTGCGCGCAAGCGCAGCGACAGCAGCGACAGCCATCCGAATGCGAGCAGGCCGGCCGCCCCCATGGCGACGCCGATCCAGCTGCCCGGGCTGGAGCCGGCGGCGATCAGGATCGGAGCGAGGAGTCCTGTCGCGATGCTGTAGGCTTTCCAGCCGCGCTCTCCGGTCCGCCCGAAGCGGCGGGCCAGCACGAAGCACGCCGCGACGAGCGCCAGGAAGGCCGCGAAGAAGGCGCCGGAATGGACGGCGGCGGAAACGCTCATCGTCGCCGGCATGCCTGCCGGAGCGCCGGGAGGGAAGCTCATGCCCGGGTCGGGCCGGAACAGCCCCGCGCAGGCCATGCCGATGCCGTAGACGGCGATGAGCAGCGGGCCTGCCACGCTTCCCGCGCCGCCGCGCAGCGCCTGGCGGATGCCGATGGAGCCGAGCAGCGCCAAGCATCCGGCCGCGACGAAGGCGGCGCTCTGGATCCATCCGAGCTCCCCCAGCGTCAGCGTGCTGATGGCGTGCTTGCGGATGTCGAATCCTTCCCGGACGAGCATCAGGACGATCGCCACGGCGAAAAACAGCGGCGCGGACATCGCGCCGGCGAGCAGCAGCCCCCCTCCTTTCGGGGCGGCTTCCAAGCTTCGGCCGAGGCCGGGCTCCAAGCGATTTTCCCGGCTTCCTCTAAGGGTATTCGTCGATCCGGCTTCCACGCTTGCTTTCCGTCTATCGATTCGTTGCATGCTCCTTCATCCTCTCTCGGTCTGTTTGGCCTTCTGACTGGACGACGAAGGAGCGAGGAGGAAATCGACACCCGGCAAAAAAAGAGATTCGGCTTGCTCCGAAGCGGCGTGACGAATTCGCGGGTGCAGGCGTGCCTGCTTCCGTCTGTTAGGACCGCCTGCAAGGCCGTCCGCAAGGATCGCCTGCAAGGCCGTCTGCAAGGACCGCCTGCAAGGACCGTCTGCAAGGACCGCCTGCAAGGACCGTCTGCAAGGACCGCCTGCAAGGACCGCCTGCAAGGACCGCCTGCAAGGACCGCCTGCAAGGACCGCCTGCAAGGCCGTCTGCAAGGCCTCCTGCAAGGCCGTCTGCAAGGCCTCCTGCAAGGCCGTCTGCAAGGACCGCCTGCAAGGCCATCTGCAAGGCCTCCTGCAAGACTTGCGTCCGCAGGACCCGCCTCCCCGCTCCGCTTGAGCAGAGCCAGCCTGTGGAAGCGATTACCGCACCTGGTCCCCGGCCTCGACAGCAGTCCTTCGCAGAACGCCCGGGAGCCGCGCCGCCGTCTTGCTTTTGTTTGCAGCGAAGCTTACAATTTTCATAGTTTCCATCAGGCGCCCCCAGCCTGCCATCCGCATAAGCAGAGGACTGTAACCGATGAACGTAACGATAATCGATGTCGCCAAAAAAGCCGGCGTCTCTCCCTCGACCGTCTCGCGCGTCATCTCCGGCAGCACGCGCATCAGCGCCGCTACGACGGAGAAGGTGAAGGCCGTAATGGAAGAGCTCGGCTATCATCCGAACTTGATGGCCAAAAACCTCGTTTCACGCACGACGATGACGATCGGCCTGCTGCTCCCGCGCAACGCCGACGAGGCCTTTCTCGATATTTTCTTCTCCGACGTCACCCGCGGCATCCTGAGCCAGGCGACACGGGCCGGCTACGACCTCCTGCTGAAGACGGGCCGTTCCGAGCAGGAAGAGCTGGAAGCGGTAACACGTCTGGCCAAGGGCCGGCGGGTGGACGGCATCATCCTGCTTCAGTCGCGGCGCGACGATACGGTCATCCGCTATTTGCAGCAGGAGAAGTTTCCGTTCGTGCTCATCGGGCGCGACCCAGAGCGGCCGGACATCCTGACCGTCGACAACGACAACGTGCAGGGCGCCTACGACGTGACGCGGCACCTGTTGGAGCTGGGTCATCGCCGCATCGGCTACGCCAGCGGCCCGCTCGACCTCGTCGTCTCCGCCGACCGCTACGAGGGCTACCGCAAGGCGCTGGACGAGTCGGGCATCCAGCCCGATCCGAGCTGGCTCGTCAGCGCCGATCGGATCCGCGCCGACAGCACGGCCGCCGTGCGGGCTCTGATGGAACGGCCGGAGCGGCCGACCGCGCTCGTCGTCATGGACGACCTGCTCGCGTTCACCTTGCTCGGCACGCTCTCCGAGCTCGGCTACAGCGTGCCGGGCGACATGGCCGTCTTCGGCTTCAACGACAATCCGATGTCGCCGGTCAGCACGCCGCCGATCAGCTCCGTCGACATCGGCGTCTACCAGCTCGGCCTGCAGGCGGCCGGACTGCTGCTGAAGTCGATCAAGGGCGAGGCGATCGAGCAGCGGCGGGTCATCGTGCCGCATCGGCTCATCCCGCGCGAATCCTCGCAGCCTTCGCGGAGCTGAGCGGAGCGCATCGGCTGCGGGCGGAGCGGCAGCGGATCGCCAGCGCCAGCGGGCGAAGCAAAGCGGTTCGGCGGCGCCAGTGGGCCGAGCGGAGCCGTCGACAGCGGCTGCGGGCGGAGTTGAGCGAATCGCTAGTGGCGGAGCAAAGATGAGCGGATCGCCAGCGCCAGCGAGGCGGAGCAAAGCGGTTCGGCGGCGCCAGCGGGCCGAGCGGAGCCGTCGACAGCGCCAGCGAGGCGGAGCAAAGCGGTTCGGCGGCGCCAGCGGGCCGAGCGGAGCCGTCGACAGCGGGCCGAGCGGAGCACCAACGGCAGCGCCAGCGGGCAGAGCGAATCGCCAGCGACGACAGGCGGAGCGGAGCACCAACGGCAGCGGGCAGAGCTGAGCGGAGCCGTTCGACAGCGCCAGCGGCGGCGGGCCATCGAGGAGCCAACGGCAGCGCCAGCGGGCGAGCGGATCGCGTTCGAGCGCCGCGTTCCTTTTTGGAAGCGCGGCACTAGGCCTGGAGGCTTTTGTCCCCTGCTCCTGCTTGACGGAATATGATACACTAGACTGATCTGTCCCCTGGCGGGGCAGGTCTTCTTTTATTTCTTGGAGCGAGACACTTCCCCGGCTTCCCACGATCCGAAAGCCCGCTGGAAAAACGATGCTCGGCTGGAGGGTATTCATCATGCTTCGCCACGAACCCGCGCTGCGCGGGAAGCTGCTGCTGTTCCTTACGATTCTCGGTCCGATCGTCATCACCCAGGTGAGCTACACCGCGATGAGCGTGCTCGACACGATGATGTCCGGACGCGCCGGCACGAACGACCTCGCTGGAGTCGCCGTCGGCTCCAGCCTGTTCATGCCGATCATGACGGGGATGAACGCCATCCTGCTGGCGGTGACGCCGATCATCGGCCAGATGATCGGCCGCGGCGAGAAGGACGGGATCTCCCGTCCGGTCGTGCAGGCGCTTTACTTGTCGCTGCTCATGTCGCTGATCATCCTGATCGGCGGCTCGCTGGCCGTCGAGCCCGCGCTGTCGCTGATGGGGCTCGACGACGAGGTGCACCGCATCGCCAAGCAGTATTTAGGCGGCCTCGCCATCGGCTTCATTCCTCTCTTCGGCAGCTATGTGCTGCGGTATTTCTGGGAAGCCCAGGGCTATACCCGCATGACGATGGCGCTGCTGCTCGCGTCGCTGCCGCTGAACGCCCTGCTCAACTACGGCCTCATCTTCGGCGAGCTCGGCATGCCGCGCCTCGGCGGCGTCGGCTCCGGCTACGCGACCGGCATTACGTACTGGTTCATCTTCGGCGTCTCGGTCTGGCTGACGTTCCGCACGGAGGCGCTGCGCCCCCATCGGCTGTTCCGGCGCTGGTACGCGCCGTCCTGGCGCAGCTGGAAGGAGCTGCTCGGCATCGGCGTTCCGATGGGGCTGTCGACGTTTTTCGAGGCGAGCATCTTCGCCGTCGTGACGCTGCTCATGGGCGGAATGTTCAGCACGACGTATATCGCCGCCCACCAGGCGACGCTCAACTTCTCGTCGCTGCTGTTCATGGTGCCGCTGAGCATCAGCATGGCGCTGACGATCCTCGTCGCCTACGAGGCCGGCGCGGGACGCGCTCGCCATGCGCGGCAGTACGCCCTGCTCGGCGTGACGACGGCGGTCGGACTGATGGTGACGGCGGCCGCAGCCCTCTACTTTATCCGCCCGGCCATCGCCTCGTTCTATACGAACGACCCCGAGGTCGCCTCGCTGATGGTGACGTTCCTGCTGTTCGCGCTCGTCTTCCAGCTGTCCGACTCCTCACAGGCGGCGCTGCAAGGAGCGCTGCGCGGCTACAAGGACGTCAAGGTGCCGTTCATCGTCGCCTTCGTCTCCTACTGGCTGATCGGCATCCCGCTCGGCTATGCGCTTGCCGCCTGGACCGGCCTCGGTCCCTACGGCTTCTGGGTCGGCATCACCGCCGGCCTGACGTTCGCGACGATCGGCTTCGCGATCCGGCTGTGGATCGTGCAGCGCCCGATGGCGCTGCGGCCGGCCGGGGCAGCCGCAGGCGACTCCGCAGAAAAGGAAAGCTGACGCGAGGAGGCTGGCCGGCCGGCGGGCTGCACCGCAGACGGGCCGGCGGGCCGGATCCAAGGCATATTTCTGCCTTGGTTCGCCCGGCTCCCGGCCGGCCCGCCGGATCCAAGGCACATTTCTGCCTTGGTTCGCCCGGCTCCCGGCCGGCGGGCCGGATCCAAGGCACAATTCTGCCTTGGTTGGCCCGGCTCCCGGCCGGCGGGCCGGTTCCAAGGCACATGTCTGCCTTGGTTGGCCCGGTTCCCGGCCGACGGGCCGGATCCAAGGCATATTTCTGCCTTGGTTCGCCCGGTTCCCGGCCGGCAAGCCGGATCCAAGGCACATTTCTGCCTTGGTTCGCCCGGCTCCCGGCCGGCGGGCCGGATCCAAGGCACATTTCTGCCTTGGTTCGCCCGGTTCCCGGTCGACGGACCGGATCCAAGGCATATTTCTGCCTTGGTTGGCCCGGTTCCCGGCCGGCGGGCCGGATCCAAGGCATATTTCTGCCTTGGTTGGCCCTGTTCCCGGCCGGCATGCCGAATCCAAGGCATATTTCTGCCTTGGTTGGCCCGGTTCTCGGCCGGCGTCTACTCCTCCCGGTAGATCGCCAAGGCGGTTCGCTAGAACATCCTATTCATGCAGCTGTCTCGGCAAAATCTTGTCGCTCATGCGGTCCACAGCCGCATTCACGACACAAACGAGACGGCTTTCGGGGATGTCCTCGGACAAATCCATGGGCAGGGCAAGCGGGTCCATGGTATGTTGGATGCACACAAAGATCTTCCATTCTGGCCGATGTCGGGGTGGTACCTGCATCTTATCAGAGGTGTTTAACCCATTTAAAAGAGGGTGTCCCTAAGCCAAGGCTTTCGGGACACCCTCTTTTTCGTTCAGGCCAAGCTCCCTCCCGCTCACCGGACAGGCGGATGCCCGTCGCCGGAAGCCGCTGCGTCCGCGGCAGCGCCTCTCTCGCCCGCGGACCCGTCTGCGCCTCTCTCCGGCGCAGACGCGGCAACGCCTCTCTCGGACGCGCCCGAGCCCGCAGACCCATCAACGCCTCTCTCGCCCGCGGACCCGGCAGCGCCTCTGTCGCCCGCGGACCCGGCGGCGCCTCTCTCGCGCGCGCCGCCATGCCGAAGCGCGGCGGCGCATCCGACAAGCGAGATCAGCGCGCATGCCGCATACATCGTCGAGTAGGAAGAAGCCTGCACGAGCCATCCCATCCCGAGGCCGCCGAGCGAGAAGCCGAGGTCGTAGGAGCTGAGGAACAGGCCCAGAAGCACGTACTTGGACGGACCGGGCAGCGCGAACGAGAGATAGGTGACGAGCGTTGGGTACAGGAGGGCCATGGCCAGCCCGCCGAACAGGGCGGAGACATAGACCCAGCCGCCGAGCGAGCCGGACAGCGCCAGCATCGCGAAGCCTGCGGCCGCGCACAGCATGAGCCCCGAGACGAGCGGCCCGCTCCAGCTTCCGTCGGACGGAATGCGCTTGCGCAGCACGAAGCGGCAAGCGACGACGACCGCCCCCTGCAGCATCAGATACAGTCCGGCGTGCCCGCTGCCGTCTTTCATCATCGACAGCGGCAGGAACGTCGCCGTCGCTCCGAATCCAAAGGACGCGCACAGCATGACCGCCATGCTGGCCTGCAGCGGCCGGCTGCCGCGGACCTGCCGCAGCGAGCGCCCGAGGTCGAGCAGCGTATACGAGCGGTCCGCCGCTCCGCGGCGCGCCAGCGGCGCTCCGAGTCCGAGCAGCAGCGGCAGCAGGGCGAGCGCCAGCAGGACGGCCGCGAGCAGCAGCCGGTCCCCGTTCTGCCACAGCTCCACGGCCACGATCGGCCCGATGAGCGAGGGCACCATCGTGGACAGCGTATACAGGGACAGTCCCTGCGCCCGGTCGCGCTCCTCGAGTCCTTCGACGATGCCGGTCTGCATCGTCATCGAGAAGAAAGCCGTCACCGCGCCCTGGACGATCCGCAGCCCTGTGAACTGCTCCGCGCCGGCGACCGCGTACAGCGCCAACGAGACGGCATGGGCCGCCAGCAGCCAGCGCATGACCGCAAGCGGGCCATGCCGGCCGATCAGCTGTCCGGCCAGCGGCCGCAGCAGCATGCACGTCAGCATATAGCTCCCCATCATGAGCCCGATCTCCGCCTCGCCGAAGCCTTCCTGCGAGCTGAGCAGCGGCAGCATCACTGTCAGCACCGAGTTGGCGGAGAAGAACAGGAACGCGAGCCCGTACAGGCGCAGGAAGCCCGGCGATGAAGGATGAAGGCGGCCCGCGCTCACGTAAACGCCTCCTCGCCGTGGACCGCCGATACGAGCTGCCTCGTGTAGGGATGGCGGCCCGCGAGACGGATGTCCCGCACCGGGAACTCGTCGACGGCCAGGCCGTCCTTCATGACGAGCAGCCGATCGCTGATCGAAGCGGCTGCGGCGATGTCATGGGAGATGAATAGGATCGACATCCCGAGCTCCCGCTGCAGCTGCTTCAGCAGCCGCAGCACCTTCTTCTGCAGCGTCACGTCCAGGCTGGACGTCGGCTCGTCGCAGACGAGCAGCGACGGACCGATGGCGATGCCGCGCGCGATCGCCGCCCGCTGCCGCTGCCCCCCGCTCAGCTCCTGCGGATAGCGATCCGCATAGCCGGAATCGAGGCCGGCCTGCTCCAGCAGCAGCGCCGCCAGCTCTTTGCGCGAGCCCGCCCGGCCCGCGCCGAACGGCGGCTCCGCATCCGGAAAGCAGTCGAGCGGCTCGATGACCGAGCGCCAGATCGGCAGCCTTTCGTTGAAGGCGGAGGCCGGGTCCTGGAAGACCGCCTGGACATGCCGGCGCATCTGGCGCAGCTTCTCTCCCTTCAGTCCCGTGAGCGGAACGCCGTTCAGCACGATCTCGCCGCTGTCGGGCTTGTCCAAGGCGAGCAGCAGGCGCGCGACCGTGCTTTTGCCGCTGCCGCTCTCCCCGACGACGCCGAGGCATTCGCCCGGCGCGATCGACAAGGATACGCCTCGCAGCGCCTGCACGGAGCTGCGGCCCGAGCGGTACGTCTTGACCAGCGAAGCCGCTTCAACAATGGGCTTCATGGACATGGCCTCCTTCGTGGCGGTGCAGCGCGTCATCGAGCGACGGACAAGCCGCCAGCAGCTCCTGCGTATAGGGATGGCTCGCGGAAGTCCGGAGGACGTCGCACGGCCCCTCCTCCACGAGCCGCCCCTTCCTCATGACCGCAGCCCGGTCGGCCCAGTCGAGCACCAGGTTCAGATCATGGGAAATGAGCAGGATGCCGCATCCGGTCTGGCGCTGGATGTCAAGCATCAGCTGCATGACGCTGCGGCCCGACACGATGTCGAGCGCCGTCGTCGGCTCGTCCGCGATCAGCAGCTCCGGCCGCAGCAGCAGCACGCACGCGAGCGCGGCGCGCTGCAGCTGGCCCCCGCTCAGCTGGAACGAATAGCTGGCATAGGCGCGCTCGGCGGGCAGGCCGACCTGCTCCAGGCTATCCAGCGCCATTTGCTTCGCTTCCTTCCTCTTCATCGGGCGGGCGGTCCGCAGCGCCTCGGCCAGCTGGCTGCCGACCGTATGGTACGGCGAGAAGCTGCCGCGGTAATCCTGGAACACGCAGCCGATCCGGGCTCCCAGCCCTTTTCTCCTCTCCTTGCGGGACAGCCCGGCGAGATCCGTTCCTTGGAAGCGGACAGTGCCGGCCGTCACGCGCAGCGGAGCCGGGAGCAGGCCGAGGATCGCGCTCGCCGTCAGGCTCTTGCCGCTGCCGCTTTCGCCGACAAGGGCAAGCCGTTCTCCGGGAGCGATCTCAAGATCGATTCCCTTCACGAGGTTTTCCCGTCCGTCGCCGATGCATAGTCCGGCCAGCGAGACGATTGGAGCCGCTGCTTCCGTCATCGAAGGACCTCCTTTCCGAATATCGTTGGTCCAGCCTGGACCGCAGTCCCTCGCCCATCAGATTGAAGGCGATGACGACCAGCATGATTGCCAGCCCCGGATAGACCATCAGCTGCGGAGCCGTCTGGAAATACGCCCGGCCGTCGTTCAGCATCGCTCCCCACTCCGGGGAGGGCGGCTGCGCGCCGAGGCCGAGAAACGACAGCGAGGAGACGACCAGAATCGTCTTGCCGATGTCGAGCGCGGCGTAGACGAGCACCGGCGACAGCACGGACGGCAGCAGATGGCGCCGCAGCAGCGCCGCCGGCTTGCAGCCGGAGACGATTGCCGCCGCGACGTAGTCCTTTTCCCGCTCGGACAGCACGACGCCCCGGACGATCCGCGCGTAGCCGATCCAGTTGATGGCGACGATCGCCACGATCAGATGGACCTGGCTCGGCCCCAGGAAGCCGGAGATCGCGATGACGAGCAGGAAATCCGGCAGCGTGCTCAGTCCGTCCACGATGCGCATGAGGAAGGCGTCGACGCGCCCGCCGGCATAGCCGGCGAGCAGGCCGAGCGGCACGCCGATGAGGAGGACTGCGACGATGACCAGTCCCGCCAGTCCGAGCGTCGTCTGCGCGCCGACGAGCAGCCGCGACAGCAGGCAGCGCCCCAGGGCGTCCGTGCCGAGCGGATAGGTCCAGCTGGACGGCAGCAGCCGCAGGTCCATGCGGACGGTCAGCGGGTCGTGAGGGGCGAGAGCCGATCCGAAAAAGGCCAGGACGGCCAGCACCGCCCCGACCGCCAGTCCCGCGATCCCCCATGGACGGCTGGCCAGCCTGCGGAGCGCGGCCGCTCCGATGCTTATGACCGCTTTCATCGCCGTCCCCCCTTGCCGCTCAGCCGCACCCGCGGATCGATCCAGCCGTACAGCAGGTCGACCGCCAGATTCACGAGCACGATCAGCGCGCCCGACAGGAACAGGAAGCCCTGCACGAGCGGATAGTCGCGCTGAAAGATCGCCTCCACGGCCATCAGCCCGATGCCGGGCCAGGAGAACAGCGTCTCGACGACGACGGATCCCGCGAGCAGGCTGCCCAGCGTCATCCCGAATACGGTGAGCACCGGAGCAATCGCGCCGCGAAGCGCATACTTGCCATAAATGGTGCTCTCCCGGATGCCGCGCGCACGGGCGGCGCGGATGTACGGCTGGGAGAGGCTGGCGAGCATGCCGCTCCGCAGCAGGCTCGCATGGACGGCCGACAGGCCGAAGCCGAGCGTGACGGAGGGCAGGATCAGCTGCCGCCAGTCCTCTCCTCTTCCCATGAAGGGCAGCCATTGGAGCCGGTAGGCGAACAGATAGATGAGCAGCAGCCCGATCCAGAAGACCGGAATCGACGCGCCGAGCAGCGAGAACGCCCGTCCGGCATGATCCGGCAGCCTTCCTGGAAAGCGGGCGGCGAGCAGGCCGGCCGGCACGGCCAGGGCGAGCATGAACGCCATGCCTCCGAGAGCCAGCTCGACCGTCGCCGGCAGCTTTTCCACATACAGCTCCAGCACCGGCCGATGGCGCATGAGGGAGTCTCCGAAATCCAGCCGGGCCACGCGGGCCAGCCACTGCCCGTACTGGACGAGCATCGGCTTGTCCAGCCCGAGGGACTCGCGCAGCGCCTGCTCGTCCGCCATCGTCGTCTTGACCTCATCCGCCTTCAGCAGCGCGAATACCGGATCGCCGGGCGCCAGCTTCATCAGGCCGAAGATGAGGATGGACATGAAGAACAGGACGAGGAGCAGCTGCAGCAGCCTGGCCCGTACCAGAGCCAGCATTTCAGCTCACGTCCAGTTCGTTCGTCAGGATCGTATATTCGGACGGGTCGGTGCGCCAGCCGACGATGCGCTCGTTCAGGCCGACGATCAGGTTCGGATAGACGGCATAGGCGTGCGGCGTCCGGCTCATGGCGATGTCGACCGCCTCGCGGGTCAGGGCGATGCGCCGTTCGGCCTCGCTCGTCGCGTTCAGCGTCTTCATGACGTCCGTCAGCTCGTCGATCCGGATGTCCGCCGCATTCAGAGAGCCTCCCGGCATCAGCGCCGAATTCAGGAAAAAGCCGCCGTCTCCGCGCGGAGCGGACAGATTGCTGTAGGTGACCAGATCCCAGTCGCGATTTTGGCGGATTGTGTCGTCGATGTTCTCCACGGTCCGGATGTCGATCGCGATGCCGATCTTGGCCGCGTCCGATTGGAGCAGCTGCGCGATCAGCGGCAGCTCCGGGCGCGCCTTGTAGGTCAGCAGCTTGAGCGTAAGCTTCTTGCCGTCCTTGACGAGGCTGCCGCTCGCATCCGGCGCGTATCCGGCCTGCTCCAGCAGCTGCTTCGCCTTGTCGAGGTCCTGCTCCGCCGCCGCCGCGGTTCTCCCGAACGGCAGCCGGTCATTGAACGGGCCGTTCGCAGGAGCGGCATGTCCGAGCATGATGTCCTCGACGATGCTGCGGCGATCGAGCAGGACGTCGAACGCCTGCCGCACGCGCAGGTCGCCGGTCGCTTCCCCTTGCGGATTGAACAGCAGGAAGTGCACGCGCAGCCCGGGCTCCGACTCCACCTTGAGCTTGGGGTTCAGCCGGATCGCCTCGACCGATTCCGCCGGCAGCTGCGTCGCGATATCCGCCTCGCCGGACTGGAGAGCCAGCGCCCGCACGTTGCCGTCCTCGTTGAACCGGAAGGACACCTGCTCCAGCTTGGCGGCGCCGTCCCAATAGCCGTCATGCCGCTCCAGCTCGATGCGGGCGTCCTGCGCGAAGCTCGCGACGCGGAACGGGCCTGTGCCGACCGGAGCCGAGGCGATGGAAGCCTCCTCCTTCACCTGGATGATCGCCGTATGGGGATTCAGCAGCTCCGACGCGAGCGCAGGATGCGGCTCGAGCGTCTCCACCGCAAGCTTCTGGCCGTCCGCCGTCATCGAGCGGATCTTCAGGGCGAGCTTCATCGACTCGTTGCGGGCCATCGTCCTTTCCAGCGAAGCCTTGACCGCCTCCGCGGTCAGCGGAGAGCCGTCCTGGAACGTCACGTTGTCGCGAATGAGGAACTCCCAGCGCGACGCGTCGACGGCGGTCCAGCTGGCCGCGAGCCATGGCTTGACGCCGAGATCCGCATCCAGCCGCGTGAGCGTTTCCGCGATTCCCGCTTTGACCGTGATGATGTTGTCGGCGGGGTCCAGCGTGCTGCTCTTGACGTGAAAGAGCACGACGGCCCGCTTCGACGCCGCGGCTTCGGCCGCCGTCCGATCCTGATCGCCCGCTTTCGGCGCGGACGCGCCTCCGGAGCAGCCCGCCGACACGATCATGCTTGCCGAGATCGCCGTTGCCAGCGCGTATTTCTTCCATTTCTTCCATGCTGTAAGCGCCATGATGAATTCACCTTATCCGTTTCTGATAGTAATAATTACTGAATAAAACTATCATGAGGAATTCGATCGGTCAATCCTATCGGATGAAAAAAGAAAAAAGACCTTCCGCCTATGCGCGGAAGGTCGGATTTCCATTGGCGGGAGCTTTCTTTACCGCCGCTCCTTCCCGGAAGCCGTATTTCCAGCTGAAATGCTGTCCCGCCAGCAGCAGGACGGCGTAGAGCCATAAGCCGACCGGACCCGCAAGATTGGCGATCAGCACATGGAGCAGGCTTAGGCCGAGCAGCAGGAACATCAGCAGGAACGTGTGCCCCGCCCCGCCGACGTTGTTGCCGGTCGGAAAGGGCTCGGCGAACGGCAGCCGCCGCGGAATGACGCGGTAGCCGATGACGGCGAAGATCGACAGCGCCGGAATCAGTCCGGCCAGATGCGGCAGGATCGCCGTGCCGAAGAAGGCCAGGAACAGCAGCGTCGGCACGGCGAGCGCAGGCAGCCCAAGCCTCAGCAGCACGGCGGCGGCCGCGGCCCGGTGCACCTGCCCTTCGCGCAGGCCCGGAGCGGCGTGGAAGATCCATGCCGCCAGCGGCCGGCTCGAAAAGCGGAGCATCAAGAGCAGCATCGGCACCGCCAAGCCGGTGCCGTACAGCGCCAGGCTCCAATTCGGACTCAGCTCGTCCGTGCGGAATTCGTTGCTGGACAGCGTCGGCAGCACGAACAGCACCGGGATGATGACGGCGTAGCCGAGGCTCGGGTACACCTTGAGCTTGAAGTCCCGCTCCCGCGACAGCGACGCCAGAGAGAAGTCGAGCAGCGCCCGCTCGCGCGGGTCCCGCAGCAGCAGGCGGCCGAGCCGCGATGCCATCGGCATGCGGCGCCGGCGCTGCCGCGGACGGTCCGGGGCGTCCTTGGACGCCAGCTTGTGCAGGCTGCGCTCGAACGACGGCAGCAGCCGGAGGTAGAGCAGCAGGCCGAGCAGCGGCGCGGCCACGGACAGGACGGTACAGGCGATCAGCCAGCCGCCTCCCTGCCCGTCGATCAGCCCGTGCGGAGCGGCGAACCAGAGCGGCGGCACGAGCGTCCACCACCACTGCGCCTGCAGCGCCTGCTCGGCCAGGCTGAAGTTGAACAGCCGGACGGCGAGCTGGCTGCCGCCGAGCACGACGGCCGCGAGGAAAATCTGCACGTAGTTGATCATGTCTTTCAGCCGCTCGCCGTCCCACAGCCTCAGCACTCCGTAGTAGACGGCTGCCGTCAGGCTCATCAGCAGCGCCGCCTGCAGCGCCGCGTGGACCGCATAGACGGCCGCGGATGCCGGGCCGTGCGCCAGCAGCACCGCCAGCAGCGGCAGCGCCGTCAGCGCCGAGACCGTCCAGCCCAGATAGACGGCGGCGTGGAGCAGCCGCGCCATGCCCGCCGTCTTGGGCGAGACCGGCCGTACGCCGAGGATCGTCCGGTCCCGCGTGTCGAGCAGCGTGGTGGAGAAGTCGGACAGCAGCAGCGACGAGAGCAGCAGCATCTGGACCGCGGACAGCATTCCCATGCGCAGGATCGGCTGCTCGAGGAAAACCGCCATCGGGACGAGGAACAGGCTGATGCCGACGTAGATCCAGAGCGAGGAGAAGAACGAGCTGCGCAGCTCGTCTCCCTCCGTCTTCCTGGTCCCGCTGAACGCGTTCATCAGGCCGGTCGGCCGCCGCCGGCCCATCGTCAGCTTGGCCTGCAGGATGACGCGCAGCGCCGGGAAGTCATAGCCCGCGCGGGTGAAAGCGCCGCGGAAGCGGTCGAGCAGGCGGATCGAGAGGAACTCCTTCATAGCCACTTCGTCTCCTCGGACGCTTCTGCGGCGAGCTGCTCCGGCGTCATCGCGATCGTGCTGCAGAACTGCTCGGCGATCGCCTCCTGCTCGTCGAAGCCCGTCATCCGGTTGAAGATCCGCTCGAGGCTGCCCTCCTCGCTGCGGGCCTGCAGCTCGGCGAAGCTGCCGTCCGCCGCCACCTGGCCGTCGTGGAGCAGGACGATGCGGCTGCTGATCTTCTCGACGACGTCCATGATGTGCGACGAGTAGAAGATCGCCTTGCCCCGCGCGGCCAGCCGCGTGAGGATTTCCTTGACGACGGCGACGCTGCCGGCGTCGAGGCCGCTGAGCGGCTCGTCCAGGAAGATGACGTCGGGATCGTGCAGCACGGCGGCGGACAGCATCACTTTTTGGCGCATGCCTTTGGAAAAGGAATCGATCCGGCGGTCGACCATCTCCTCCAGCCCGAACAGCGCGAGCAGCCGCTCGCCCTTGCGCTCGGCCGCCTCGCGCGGCAAGCCGTACAGCTGGCCGCTGAACGCGAGATACTCGCGGGCGGTCAGCATGTCGTAGATCTCGGCCGTCTCCGGCACATAGCCGATGCGGGACTTGTACTCGTAGCTGCCGTACGAGATGTCCTGGCCGAGCACCTCGATATAGCCGTCATAGCCTTGCTCGAGGCCGAGCAGCAGCTTCTGGGTCGTGCTTTTGCCCGCTCCGTTCGGGCCGATGTAGCCGATGATCTGGCCGGGGTACGCCTCCAGGTCGATGCCCTTCAGCACCTGCTTGCTGCCGTACCATTTGCGCAGGTTCCGCACGCGGATGACCGGCTGCGCGGACTCGTCGAGCGGCTGGGCGGCAACGCCGGACAGCGGGGCGGAATCGCCGGACAGGGGAGCGGAGTCATGAGGCTGGCGCGCGGAGCCGTGGGGCGGCTGAGAGCGGTTTTGCCGGCCGTCCTGGACGGAGGATGAGTTCGTAGGATGAGTGTCGAAGGAAGACAAGCGGATACCACCTTTCGGATAAATGCATATCCCTCATTCTACCAGATTAGGCGATGTCCGGGGGATGGAAGTTGGAGCTGCATCGCGGGAAGCAGGGCCGCGCGCGAAAAAAGCGTCCCTCCCGCGAAGCCGCTCGTCAGCATGACGAGCCGCATCGCGGGCGAGGCGCCGGAGGCGGAGCCGCTATTTCATCTGGATGCGGATCTGGTTCGGGCCGGTGCGGCTCAGCACGCGGTAGCCGTTCGCGGCGGTCGTGGCGACGCCTCCGCTGCCCGGCAGGCAGTAGCCGTTCGGCGCGCAGCTGCCGTCGTCGCGCACGAGCAGCTTGCCGATCAGGCCGACCGGCGCCCAGCCCGGCAGCAGGCGCCGGGGCACGAACGGAACGGTCGGATCGTAAACCGGGTCGACGACCGGCTGCTCGACCGCATAGGCCGGCGCGATGACGGTGCCGTCCGGAGCGAGTTCGGCCGGGATCGTCACTGTCTCCAGCACGATCCGCCCCCACTCGTCGCGCAGGTAGGCATCCGGGCTGCGCAGCTCGGCGGCGTCGCCGACGAGCGTCGGCACGGCGCTCGTGACGCCGAGCACGTAGCCGTCGGCCGCCTCGGCCGGACGGATCTGCTCGCCCTCCAGCGTGACGAAATAGCCCGGCTCGATCGGGGCTCCGTCGACCGTCTCGTACAGCTCCGCATAGTCGGCCCCGCCGCTGAAATAAGAGCCGTCGATGTACATGTTGCCCGTCGAGCCCTGCAGGACGGCCGCGAGGCCGGGATTGGCCGCCGACGTGCCGTTGGCGACATGCCAGGAGTACGGATAGAGCGTCGTGCCGTAGCGGCCCATGATGTGGGAGCCGGCCTGGTCGGCCGTCGTCTGCAAGCCTTCGGCATGCGTATAGTTGCCGCTGGCGGTCGTATTGCCGCCCTCGGCATGGGCGCGGCTGCCGGAAGCGACCGTCGAAACGCCTTCGGCGTGGGAGCCGTAGCCCGAGGCTTCCGTCGTCAGTCCTTCGGCATGGGCGTAGCTGGCCGTGGCGGAGGAGCCGCTGCCTTCCGCGTGGGAGGCATAGCCGGATGCGGTCGTCTGATAGCCCTCCGCATGCGTGTTGAACGCGCTCGCCACCGTCAGCGAGCCTTCCGCATGCGCGTAGTTGTCCAGCGCCTGCGTCTGGTAGCCTTCCGCATGCGAGAAGTTGCCGGAAGCGGTCGTGAGCGATCCTTCCGAGTGGGCGGATGTGCCGGAGGCGATCGTATCCGCGCCTTCCGCATGCGAATTGTCGCCGCTCGCCTCCCCGTTGAAGCCTTCCGCATGCGAGTTGATGCCGAGCGCCCGCCCCGTCGAGCCTTCGGCATGGGAATTGGTGCCTTGGGCAAGCGTCGCGTTGCCTTCCGCATGCGAGTTGCCGCCGGAGGCGACGGTCGTGTTGCCCTCCGCGTGGGCGGCGAAGGCGCTGGCCGTCGTCGCGGCGCCTTCCGCATGCGAGTCGTTGCCGGAAGCGATCGTCGCGTTGCCCTCCGCATGGGCGGCGTAGCCGGACGCCTGCGTCTCGTAGCCCTCCGCGTGGGAGTTGAAGGCGGTCGCCGCCGTCAGCGAGCCCTCCGCATGGGCGTACGTGCCGGACGCGGTCGTCTGATAGCCTTCGGCGTGGGAGAAATTGCCCGAGGCGACCGTATTCGAGCCTTCCGCATGCGCCGTCGTGCCGCTGGCGAGCGTGGCCGCGCCTTCCGCATGCGAGCTTTCGCCGCTCGCCTCTGTGCTGGCTCCTTCCGCATGCGCGTAAGGGCCGAACGCGTCCGTCGACCGTCCCTCGGCGTGCGAGGCAAGGCCGGATGCTTCCGTGCCAAGGCCTTCCGAATGGGCTTGGTCGCCGGCTGCCCTCGTGCCGGAGCCTTCGGCGTGCGAGGCGGCGCCGATCGACCGCGTGCCGGTGCCTTCGGCATGCGACGATTCGCCTTCCGCCGAGCTCGATTCCCCCTCGGCATGAGCGGCCGGGCCGCTCGCCGTCGTTCCGGAGCCCTCCGCGTGCGAAGACGGGCCGGACGCCGTCGTTCCCGAGCCCTCCGCGTGCGCCGCATCCAGAGAGGCCGCCGTCCGGTAGCCTTCCGCATGCGAGGCGGAGCCCGACGCCGTCGTTCCCGAGCCTTCCGCGTGCGAGCTGTCTGCGGCGGCCGTCGTCTGGTAGCCCTCCGCGTGCGCCGCCGTCCCGAGCGCTTCCGTACCGCTCCCCTCCGCATGGGACACGTCGCCCGCCGCCAGCGTGCGCGAGCCCTCCGCGTGCGAGGCTTCGCCGGATGCGGTCGCATAGCTGCCCTCCGCATGGGCGGCGTCCGACAGCGCTTCGGTCGTGAATCCTTCCGCATGCGAGGCGGAGCCGGCTGCGACCGTCGTCGAGCCTTCGGCGTGGGAGCTGTCTCCGGCCGCATTTGTCCGGTACCCCTCCGCATGCGCCGCGCTTCCAGAAGCGACCGTCTCGCTTCCCTCCGCGTGCGACGCCGGTCCGCTCGCCGTCGTGTCCGCTCCGCCAGCATCCGAGCACGGTCCTATTGCCTGGCGGTTGCATTGCCCGTCCATATTCGTCTCCATCCTTCCTCAGCGTGTAGCCGCAAGTGAATTGTTGCATCTTATGCGAGTCAGCGTCCGAGGGGACGAAAAATGACGTAAAAAGGAAGCGATGCCGCAGCACGCTCCCTCGCTTGCGCCCGAATGAATGCAGTCCTCGCTCCGCTCCGCGCCTCCAGGCGGCTGCAACCCGATTTTTTCGGGCTGCAGCTTCTGCTTCGCGCCTCCAGGCGACTGCAACCCGATTTTTTCGGGCTGCAGCTTCTGCTTCGCGCCTCCAGGCGACTGCAACCCGATTTTTTCGGGCTGCAGCTTCTGCTTCGCGCCTCCAGGCGGCTGCAACCCGATTTTTTCGGGCTGCAGCTTCTGCTTCGCGCCTCCAGGCGGCTGCAACCCGATTTCTTCGGGCTGCAGCGCATCCCTTATTGCCTACTGGTAGCCCTCCTCGAACCCCAGTTACTCGGTTTTTCCGCGCATCTCCCTCGCCGGGGCCCTCCTTGAACCCCAGTTGCTCGGTTTTTCCGCGCATCTCCCCCGCCGGGGCCCTCCTCGAACCCCAGTTGCTCGGTTTTTCCGCGCATCTCCCCCGCCGGGGCCCTCCTCGAACCCCAGTTGCTCGGTTTTTCCGCGCATCTCCCCCGCCGGGACGCTCCTTGAACCCCAGTTACTCGGTTTTTCCGCGTATCTCCCCCTCCGGGGCCCTCCTCGAACCCCAGTTACTCGGTTTTTCCGCGCATTTCCCCCGCCGGGGCCCTCCTCGAACCCCAGTTGCTCGGTTTTTCCGCGCATCTCCCTCGCCGGGGCCCTCCTCGAACCCCAGTTACTCGGTTTTTCCGCGCATCTCCCCCGCCGGGACGCTCGTCCGAGCCCCGCTGCTGAGCCGCCCGCCCCGGTGGAGGCGAACTAGGGCCCTGGAAGCCCCGAAACGCCTCGCCGCAACGCGCCTAGTCAGACACGGCCGCTCCCAGCATCCCTTTTGGCGGCGGCTCGAACGGTCCGGGCCGCTGCCGGATTTTGGATAATGGCCCTCGCGGCTGGGCACACTTCTCACAGACCAGGCCGCAACGCTGCCTGGACGGAAACGCGTAAAAAGGCGGCGGTCATGGATGAAACCGACATTCAGCTGGGAAGGCACGGAGCCGGGCATGCTGCAGCCGCTGCCGCTCGATCCCGATGCCGGCCGGCTGCTCGAGACGATCCGCCAGGACATGGGCGGGAGCGGCGATCTCGTCATCCGACGGTTCGGCGATCCCGCCGCTCCGTCGCCTCCCGCCGCGCTCGTCTACATCGACGGCATATCCGATGAGGAGACGGCCGACCGCTACATCTCCGACGTGCTGCAGGCGGCCGGAGCGGAGGAGGACGGGCTCGCCCCTCCGGCAGCGGCCGTCGCTTCCGCCGCGCTGCGGCTGCTCGGCACGATCGGCAGCGGCGATCCGGTCCCCGACATGGCGGCGCTTTATGAGCGGCTGCTGAGCGGCAGCGCGATTCTCGTGCTGGACGGCAGCGAGCTCGCCTTTGCGGCTTCCAATGCGAAGTGGAAGAGCCGCGAAATCGCCGAGTCGCCCAACCAGACCGCGATCCGCGGTCCGCGGGAGAGCTTCACGGAGAC
This sequence comes from Paenibacillus sp. FSL W8-1187, assembly GCF_037965485.1. NCBI lineage: Bacteria > Bacillati > Bacillota > Bacilli > Caryophanales > Paenibacillaceae > Paenibacillus > Paenibacillus sp. FSL W8-1187. The sequence goes on along the minus strand of NZ_CP150181.1, from coordinate 1,466,175 downwards.
GATGCGGGTCAACACGGCGCTGCTGCGGCGCAAGATCAAGGACCCTCGCCTGTGGATGGAGTCGATGCAGCTCGGGCGCATGACCAAGACCGAGGTATGCCTCATCTACATCCAGGGGCTGGCCAAGCCTTCGGTCGTGGAAGAGGCCCGCTCCCGGCTGCAGGCGATCGATATCGACGGCGTGCTGGACAGCGGCTACGTGGAAGAGCTGATCGCGGACGACCGGCGCTCTTTTTTTCCTACGATAAAAAACACCGAGCTCCCCGACAGCGTCGCGGGCGAGCTGATGGAAGGCAAGATCGCCATCCTCGTGGACGGCTCGCCGGACGCGTTGATCGCGCCGGCCCCGTTCTTCACGTTCATGCAGTCGGCGGAGGACTACTATCAGGCCGCGCTTTACTCCAGCCTGCTGCGGATGCTGCGCCTGCTCGGCCTGTTCATCGCGCTGCTGCTGCCGTCGATCTACATCGCGATTACGACGTTCCACCGCGACATGCTGCCGTTCACGCTGTTGTTCAGCCTGATGGCGCAGCGCGAGGGCGTTCCTTTTCCCGCCTTCGTCGAGGCGCTCGTCATGGAGATCACGTTCGAGATCCTGCGCGAGGCGGGGCTGCGCATGCCGCGGCCGATCGGCCAGGCCGTGTCGGTCGTCGGCACGCTTGTCATCGGGCAGGCGGCGGTCGATGCGGGCATCGTCTCGGCCGCGATGGTCATCGTCGTCTCGGTGACGGCGATCGCGACCTTCACGCTTCCCTCGTACAGCATCTCGATCCCGATCCGCATGCTGCGCTTCGCGTTCATGGCCGTCGCCGCGTCGTTCGGGCTGTACGGCATCATCCTGGCGCTGCTGCTGCTGCTGCTTCATCTCTCCTCGCTGAAGACGTTCGGCGAAAGCTACATGTCCCCGATCGCGCCGCTGCGCACGCGCGGGCTGGCCGATACGCTGGCGCGGGCGCCGCGCTGGACGGGCTTCCTGCAGCCGATGCTGTCCCGCCGCGCCGGCGCGAGGCGGTACCGGGACCGCCGCCACGATTAAGGAGCGTGATTTTCCGTGCGGAAACGAATGCGAATCTGCCTCGTGCTGTCCTGCCTGCTGCTGCTGAGCGGCTGCTGGAGCCGGCGCGAGCTCAACGACCTGCTCGTCGTGCTGGGCATGGGCATCGATTGGGTTGACGGGCAATACCTCGTGTCGTTCCAGGTCGTCAATCCGAGCGAGATCTCTTCCAAAACCAAAGGCGCGAGCCGGGCTCCCGGCACGCTGTACCAGGGGCGCGGCAATACGATCTTCGAGGCGGCGCGCTCCTTGACGACGCAAGCGCCCCGCCTCATGTACCTCGGCCATCTGCAGCTGTTCGTGCTGAGCGAGGAGATCGCGCGCCGCGGCGTCGCCAGCGTCATCGACAGCCCTTTGCGGGACAACGAGGCGCGCATGGACTACAACGTCGTCATCGCGCGCGGCGCTACGGCCGCGGAAATCCTCGACCTGTATACGCCGCTCGAGCGGCTGCCTACTTACAGCATGCAGCAGTCGCTGCGCACGTCGGAGCGCTCCTGGGCGCCTACGGTGGCGGTCACGATGAGCGACATGATCAACAAGCTGTCGGACGACGGCCAGCAGCTCGTGCTGACCGGCATCGAGATCGAGGGCAGCCGCAAGCAGGCAGGCAGGCCCTCCAACCTGACCGGATTCCGGCCGGCCGCCTCCTACAACTACCGCGGCATCGGCGCCTTCAAGGGCGACAAGCTGATCGGCTGGCTGAACGAAAAGGAGAGCAAGGGCTTCACCGATCTGACCGACAACCTGGACAGCACCTCGATCGAGCTGCCCTGCTCGCCGACCGGCTATACCGGCATCGAGGTGACGTCGTCCGTCACGCGCCTCATGCCGCGATTGCGGGACGGCAAGCCCGAGTTCCTCGTCAAGATCTGGGCGCAGGGCGACGTCGTCGAAAATGCCTGCTCGATGGTGGACTTCAACCGCGACGCGACGTTCGTCGATTTGGAAAAGCGGTCGGAGAACATCGTGCGCAGCAATGCGGAAGCCGCGATCCGCTGGGCCAAGAGGCACGAGACGGACGTGCTCGGCTTCGGCAGCGCGCTCGCCAAGAAGCATCCGGCTTACTGGGAGCGGGCGAGGGACGATGGGAACAGCAGCGGCTTCTCCCAGGCCGCCATTGTCTTCGATATCGACGTCGTCATCCGCAAGACCGGCACGATCGGCAATTCCGTGAAGCCGAAAGAATAGGAGGAACGCGAATATGTACGCCCTGCTGACCGGATGCTTTTGGCTTGCGGCCGCCGCGGCCCTGGACCGGCGCGAGCTGCTGCGGCGCGGCCGCAAAAAGGAGCTCGTCCTGGCCGCAGCCATCGGCCTCGCCGGACTGCTGCTTTTCGCGGCGCACGGCCTGCACGTTCCGCTTCCCAATCCGCTCGATCTGACAAGCCTGTTCCGCGGGGGGAAGACCGGATGAAGCCGATCGGCAACGGACGCATCTCCGCGCGCCAGTTCAAGATCATGATCGTGTTCAGCCTGATCGGCGACTCGATCCTCATCCTGCCCAACCTGATGGGCAACATCTCCCATCAGGACGCCTGGCTGTCTCAGCTGGCGGCAATCGCATGCGGCATGGCGCTCGCCTGGGCGTATGCCGCCCTGCTCGGCCGTCTCGGCCGCCTCAGCTTCGTCGGAGCCTGGACGGCGCTGCTCGGACGCATCGCGGGCAGCGCGCTCGGGCTCGTCTATGCGTACGGGTTTTACGCCATGGTGCTGGCGCTGCTGGCCGAGATCAGCCTGTTCATGCGCGCGCAGATGATGCGCGAGACGCCGGCAGAGGCGATCATGCTCGCTTTCCTGATCGTCATCGCAGCGGGCCTGCGGTACGGCATCGAGACGTTCGCGCGGACGAGCGAGCTGCTGTACCCGATCTTCATCGCCATGTTCCTGTTCCTGTCATTGTGCCTGCTGCCGCAGATCAAGGCGGATCAGCTGCTGCCGATCGCCGGAGCGGGCATGCCGCAGATCGCCGAGGGCTCTTTTCTCTCCTTCGCCTACGGCTTCCTGGAGTCGGCGGTGCTGCTCATGCTGACGCCTTACCTGGAGGATGACCGGAAAGCGGCGCGCTCCGCCATATTCAAGGGCTTCCTGACAGGCGGGCTCATGCTGTTCCTCATCCTGCTGCTCTGCGTGCTGGTGCTCGGGCCGAGCATGATGGAGCTCAAGCATTATCCGACGTTCCAGCTCGCCCAGCGCATCGAGATCGGTCGGTTCCTCGAACGGCTGGAAGCCCTCCTGACCTTTCTCTGGATCGTCACCGTGTTCTACAAGGCGCTGCTCTACAGCTTTTCGCTGCAAAAAACGATAAGCGAGATCGCGCGGCTGCAGGACGACCGCATCCTCGCCATGCCGCTCTGCCTGCTGATGCTGGCGGGAGGCATGATCAGCGTGCCGAACATCGCCGCCTATAACGAGCTGATCAAGGCGCAGTTTCCGTACTACGACCTCATCCTCTACCTCGGCGGGCCGCTGCTGCTCCTGCTGCTGCTCGCCATCCCGGCGGCGCGGCGGCGATTGGAAGCCCGGCAGCCGAGGGCGGGGTGAGTCTGGGGCAGGGTGAGTCGGGTAAGCGCGGCGGGAACGGGCGGGCGAGGGAATGAGCGCACAGGCAGCGAGGCGGGGCAGGAGCGGGGTGAGACGGGGTCCAGGGGCGGAGGCGCCCCCTTTGCCAGCCATGCGGACTCGCACGACAGCCAGACCGTCAGCACGAAGAGCCGCCGCGCAAGCATACCTCGCGCTGGCCTCGACTCGAACGTTGGGCTGGCGCTAACTCGATAAAATCGACTTAACCCGCTCCGAATCGGGCGTGCGGCTGCATTAGCTCGATAAAATCGACTTAACGGGACTGGGCTCGGATCGGAGGGAGCAGAAAACGAAAAAAAGCGTTCCAATCCACATGCAACGTGGATTGGAGCGCTTCTTTAGTTTGACTGCTGACGGGATGCGCCAATTCGAGGGTCTGACTCATTCTAACGACGGCTGAGACGCTTAGAAGGCATGATTGAGCCTGTTCGAAAATTTAACGACGAATCAGACGCTAAGAACTGCGAAATCCTCGGTTCACAGCTTATTCAGGGGCCATTTTCTTCGCTAAGCGCTTCACGCGTCGCTAGATTTTAGAGGGGGATGAAATCTGCGCTTTAACAAGCTGATTCGTCGTTAGCCAGCCGTGAGGTCGCGGGCTCCGCAGCAGAAGCGGAATACGCCTGGTCTGCTAACTCTAACCCCGGCTGGCCACCTCGCTCGCATGATGCTCGCCCAGCTCGTCTACGCACCGGCTCCGCAGCCACCCGCCTGCCTGTGCTCCGCCGTTCGCCGCCTGCTCCGCCCGCCTACCCACCAGCTCTGCCCGCCTGCCTCCGCACCTGCCTCCGCACCTGCCTCCGCACCAGCTCCGCCCGCCTGCCTGCGCTCCGCCGCCTGCTCCGCTCGCCGCTGCTCCCGCCTGCCTCCGCACCGCTTCGCACCTCCGGCTCCGCGCACACCGCGCCGCGCCCGGCTCCACGCCAGCTCCGCCCGCCTGCCTGCGCTCCGCCGCCTGCTCCGCTCGCCGCTGCTCCCGCCTGCCTCCGCACCGCTTCGCACCTCCGGCTCCGCGCGCCCCCGCCTGCCTGCGCTCTGCGCCCGGCTCCGCGCGGCGCTAGCGGCGCGCGGCGCGCTTCAGCAGCGCCGCGCCATGCGCCGGCAGGGCCAGCTCGGCGCCGGCCGGCTCGCCGGACTCGAAGCGGACGAGTCCGCTCTCGCCGAGCCGCACCTGCGCCGCCGCGCCGGAGAAGTTGAGCACGAACACGTAGTCGTGCTCCCCGTCGCTGCGCAGCTGCGCGGTCACGCCCGGCGGCAGCTCCGCCTCCAGCGCGCGCGCCACGCCCGCCTCGCGGACGAGCGCGCCGTACCACGCCCCGTAGAACGCCTCATCGGCCACGCGCGCGGCCAAGTAGTGCACCCGGCCCTCGCCGAAGGCGTGGACCGTCAGCGCCGGCCGCCCGGCGTAGAAGTCTTCGCCGTACTCGCCGACGACGTCCGCGCCTTCGGCGTGGATCAGCTCGCAGATCTCGTGGATCCGCCAGCTGCCACTCAGGCCGAGCGGATTGCCCTCGCGCAGCACGAGGCGGTTCTCCTCGCCGTCGTGCAAGCCCTCGATCTCCTCGGCCCAGACGCCCGCCGCCTTCCGCAGCGGTCCGGGGAAGCCGTCCAGCCGGCACAGGTCATGCTCGTCGACGACGCCGCTCCAGTACGTCATCGCGACCGTGCCGCCGCCGCGCACGAACGCCTCGATGCGCTCGCCGGCGTCCTGCCGCAGCAGGTACGTCATCGGCAGGATCAACAGCTTGTAGCCGTCCAGCGGATCGGCGGAGCCGATGACGTCGACCGGCACGCCCATTTCCCACAGCGCCTTGTAATGCTGCACGACCGTCTGCTCGTAGCGCAGGCCGCCGTTGCGCGGTCCCTGCGCGTCGTTCACCGCCCAGCGGTTGTCCCAGTCGAAGACGATCGCCGTCTCCGCCGGCACGCCCGTGCCGACGAGCTCCGTCAGCCCGGCCAGCTCGCGGCCGAGCTCGGCCACGTCCTGGAACACGCGCGTATGCTCATGCCCGACATGGTCGACGACCGCGCCGTGGAACTTCTCGCTCGAGCCGCGGCTCTTGCGCCACTGGAAATACTGCACCGAGTCGGAGCCGTGCGCCACCGCCTGCAGCGAGCTGAGGCGATGCATGCCCGGACGCTTGAGCTTGCTGACCGGCTGCCAGTTCGTCAGGCTCGGCGTGCTTTCCATGAGCAGGAACGGCTGCTGCTTGAGCGAGCGGAACAGGTCGTGGTTGAACGCGAACCAGGCGGCCGTGCCGGCGTCGCTCGCCTGCGAATGCCACATCGGGTAGGCGTCCCAGCTGACGACGTCGATGACCTTGGCGAGCTCGCGGTAGTCGAGGTCGTAGAACAGGTCCATCAGGTTCGTCGTCGCCGGCAGCTCCGGATTGGCCGCCTTCAGCGGCGCGATCTCGGCGCGGCAGAAGTCCGCCGTCTGATGCGTCACGAAGCGGCGCCAGTCGAGGTTGTGGCCATGCACCATCGTCTCGCCGTGCGGCGCCGGGGACTCGACCTGCTCCCACGACGTGTACGTATGGCTCCAGAACGTCGCCCACCAGGCGGCGTTCAGCGCGTCCAGCGAGCCGTAGCGCTCCTTGAGCCACGCCCGGAACGCGTCCTGGCAATAGCCGCAGTGGCATTCGCCGCCGTACTCGTTGGAGATATGCCAGCCGAGCACCGCCGGATGATGCGCGTAGCGCTCCGCCAGCTTGGCGTTCATGAGGCGCGTCTTCTCGCGGTACGCCGGCGACGTGTAGCAGTGGTTGTGGCGCATGCCGTGCAGGTTGCGCACACGGTTCGCCCCGACGCGCAGCACCTCGGGGTACTTCTCCGACATCCAGGCCGGACGCGCGCCGCTCGGCGTCGCCAGCCAGGCGTAGATGCCGTTTTCGGCGAACGTGTCCAGCAGCCGGTCCATCCAGCCGAACTCGAAGCGCCCTTCCTCCGGCTCCAGCGCCGCCCAGGCGAAGATGCCGACGGACATGACGTTGCAGCCGGCGAGCTTCATGAGGCGGATGTCCTCCTCCAGGACGGCGGGATCATGCTGCCACTGGTCTGGGTTGTAATCCGCTCCGTGCATCATGACGGGCAGCTTCGGGCTGACCGGGGGGAATTTGAGTTTTTTTGCCATAGTAGCCTCTCCTCTCGGTTGAAAAGCCGCGAGCCGCCCCCGCGAGGGGACGGCTGCAGCTGGACGGACGACGGTCGCGGGCTCCTGCAGCCCTGCCGATGAATGAAATCGCGGGACGGCGCTGTGGCCTAGCTCTGTCGCCTTTCCTCAAGGCCAGGAGCCGGGCGGCATGGCCGCCGCTCGTTTCCTTACTTCTGCGCTGCGAGGAACGCGTCCACCTGCGCCTGCATCTCGGCCTGCACCTTGTCGATGCCGGCGGCCTTAAGCTGCTTGATCAGGTCGGCGTGGCCTTTGTCGATGTCCTTGATGAGGCCGTATTCCAGCGGAATCGCGTAGCGCGTCATGACGTTGCCGATGTTGGCGACCTCCGCCTTGACCTTCTCGCCGTTGAACACGAACGTCTCCAGCGGGAAGTGGTAGATCTTGGACTGCCAGCTGTTGAAGATGTCGTCCGCTTCCTTCGGATAGGACGCGTCCTTGCGGTTGAGCGGCGAGTTCCAGCCCCAGTTGGAGAAGCCGGTGTAGTTGCCTGCGGCCGGTCCGGCCGTATACTTGTCGTCGCCCTCCGGCACGTAGTTCTCGCCGGAAATGCCGTACATCGTCAGGTCGTGGATCTCCTTGTCGTTCTGAAGCAGGTCGATCAGCATGAGCGAGCGCTCCGGATTTTTGCTCGTCGCGTGGACCGCCATGCCGTTCTGGGTGGAGATGGCGGCGATCTTCTTGCCGTCCGGCGTGATGTCGGCGATGGCGACCTCGAGCGACGGGTTGTCGCGGCGCATCTCGGCCAGGTTGGAGCCGGCGGTGCCGAGGTTCTGGGCGGCATAGGAAGCGACCTTGCCGGCCTTGATGTCCTGCCAGACGTCGTTTTTGTTGCTGACGACGTTTTTGCTCCAGACGCCGCTGTCCGCCAGATCCTTGTAGTACACGAGCAGATCCTTGAACTCCTGGGTGTCGTAGATGTTGAAGATCTGGCCCGTGGCATCGTCCATCTTGTAGGCGAGCGGCAGCGTCGTGTCGACGAGGTTCCAGTCGTTGTGCTGCTCCAGCGTCGCCTGGTCCATCTCATGCCATTTCCAGCCGTCGCCGGCCTTCGCGCCGTAAGGGATGATGCCCTTCTCGTTCGCCGCAATCGCTTTCAAATACTGGGCGTACGTGTCGAGGCTGTTGATCTCCGGCAGGTTGTGCTTCTTGCGCAGGTCCTCGCGGTACAGGACGACCTTGTCGTTGACCTCGACGTTGTTGTTCGGCACCATGTACAGCTTGCCGTCCACCTTGGCCTGGTCCCACGATACGGCCGGCATGCTCTCCATCGTCTGCGGCGCGTACTTCTTCAGCATATCCTCGGTCAGCTCCAGGAAGCCGCCCTTCAGCGCCTGGTCGTTGTAGTACGCCCAGTTCGCCGTGTACACGAGGTCGAAGTCCTCGTTCGCCGCGAACTTGAGCGGGTACTTCTGGTTCCAGTCGGACCAGTCGAGGAACTCGACGTCGACCGTCGCGTTGATCTTCTCCTTGAGCTTGGCGTTCAGCTCGCCGAACACCTTGTCGTAGTCGACCGGCTTGCCGCCGACGAGGATCATCTTGAGCTTGACCTCCTGCGACGTGTCGACCGCGCCGGACGACTCGCCCGCCGCTGCGGACGGAGCCGGCGAGGCGGTCGGAGCCGCGGACGGCTCGGCATTGCCGCCGCCGCTGCAGGCGGAGAGGATGGCGGTCAGCGACAGCGCGGCTGCCAGCGGAAGCAGGGTTGCTTTTTTCGTTTTCATTTTCATGGAATGTTCCCCCTATATGAGTATAAGAAAGGACTAGCCCTTCACGGACCCGATCGTCAGGCCTTGCACGAAGTAGCGCTGGATGAACGGATAGGCCAGCAGGATCGGCCCGATCGCGGTGACGGTCATCGCCATCTTGAGGCTCTCCGTCGGGATGCTGAGGCTCACGACCGCGCCGGAGCTGATGAGCGCCTTGCGCATGCCGTCCATGTTGCCGAGCATCTTGTACAGGTAGTACTGGAGCGGCATCAGGTTGTCGTTCGAGACGAACAGCAGCGCGTTGTACCAGTCGTTCCAGTAGCCGAGCGCCAGGAACAGTCCGATCGTGGCGAGCGCCGGCTTGGCGAGCGGCAGGATGAGCTGCCAGTAGATCCGGAAGTCGTCCGCGCCGTCCATCTTGGCCGACTCGACGATCGCCTCCGGGATGCCGCTCATGAACGACTTCATGACGATGATGTAGAACACGTTGAGCAGCATCGGCAGCACGAGCACGATGAACGTGTCCTTGAGCTGCAGGTAGTTGACGATGAGCAGGTACCACGGGACGAGCCCGCCGCTGAACAGCGTCGTGAAGAAGAAGAAGAACGAGAACGAGTTGCGCCAGCGGAAGTCCTTGCGGGACAGCACGTACGCCGTCATCGACGTCAGGAACAGTCCGGCGAAGGTGCCGAGCGCCGTCACGCCGATCGTGACGCCGTAAGCCCTCAGGATCTGCTCCGGGTACTGGAACAGCAGCGAGTACGCCTCGGTGGAGAACTCCGTCGGCAGCAGCTGGAAGCCGTGCTCGATGATCGAGCTCTCGCTCGTCAGCGAGGAGGACAGCACGAGCAGGAACGGCACGAAGCAGTACAGCGCGAGCAGCGCCAGCACGGCGTAGCCGATGATGCGGAACAGCAGCATGTCCCGGCGGACCGCCTTGCTGCGGACCGCATCGGATGCGGCCGCAATCGCAGCTTGGTTTTTCATGTCGGATGGACCTCCTTTCTAGAACAGCGCCCGGTCCTTGTCGTAGCGGCGGACCGCCCAGTTGGCGACGAGGATCGTGACGAAGCCGAGGATCGACTGGTAGAAGCCGGCCGCGGCCGACATGCCGATGTCGTTGTTCGCCGTCAGCGCGCGGAACACGTACGTGTCGATGACGTCGGTCGTCGAGAACAGGATGCCGTTGGTGCCGACCATGTTGTAGAACATCCCGAAGTCGCCGCGGAAGATGTTGCCGATGGCGAGCAGCATGAGGATGATGAGCGTCGGCATCAGGTTCGGGATCGTGATGTGGATGATGCGCTGGAAAATGTTCGCGCCGTCGATCTCCGCCGCCTCGTACATCTCGCGGTCAAGGCCGGTGATCGCGGCCAGGTACATGACCGTGCCGTAGCCGAGCGCTTTCCACGCCGAGATGAGGACCAGCAGCAGCGGCCAGTAGGCGGCCGTGTTGTACACGTCGATCGGCTCCATCCCAAGCCAGCCGAGCACGGAGTTCAGCATGCCGTAGTCGTAGTTGAACAGGTTGTAGGCGATCGCCCCGACGACGACCCACGAGATGAAGTACGGCAGGAACAGCATCGTTTGGAAAATCTTGCGGAAGAACGGCCGCGCCGCCTCGAACAGCAGGATCGCCGCCGCGATCTGCAGCACGTTGTTCACGATGATGAACGCGATATTGTACAGCGCCGTGTTGCGGGTGACCCGCCAGGCGTCCCCGGATTCAAAGAAGAACCGGAAGTTGTCGAGTCCGTTCCACGGACTGCCGAAAATGCCTCCGTTGTAATTGAACTGCTTGAACGCGAGCACGATCCCGGCCATCGGGATGTAGGCGAACAGCAGGAAGAACAGAACGGCCGGCAGCAGCATGAGCAGGAGGACGCGGTACTTGCTGACGTCCGACCAAAAGCCGCCTCGGTTCATGAGCCCCTCTCCTCTCGGTGTTGCGGTCTAGTCTGGCTTACGGTCCCATTATAGGTCCGCAGGCCCGCTTTTCGACATTGGGAGGAGCAACAATAACCGATACTTTTTCAACGGGAGGGGAAAGGGACGGGAACGGGCGAGCAGTGCGGGCAGAGCGGCAGCGCGGGCAGAGCGGCAGCGCGGGCAGCGCGGTGGAGCGGGCAGCGCGGTGGAGCGGGCAGCGCGGCAGTGCGGGCAGCGCGGGCAGCGCGGCAGTGCGGGCGGAGCGGCAGAGCGGGCAGCGCGGTGGAGCGGGCAGCGCGGCAGTGCGGGCAGAGCGCAGAGCGGGCAGCGCGGGCAGCGGGGCAGCGCGGCAGTGCGGGCGGAGCGGCAGAGCGGGCAGAGCGCAGAGCGGGCAGCGCGGGCAGCGCGGCAGTGCGGGCATAGAAACCGGTATCCGCTTCGCGGAGCGGGGACTCGTTCCGATCTCCCTGGAGCCCAGATTCCTTTGATCCCATTTTCCAAAACGGAAGGAATCCGGCCTCCAAGGGAACCGCTGCCGCTTCTCCACGAGCCCCCGTCCGCTTCGCTCTCTGGTTTCGACGATAGGTTCGCTGCCTTCGCTCATCACCGACTAGCCCTATCACCGATACAATCGGTTAGACGCTAATGCCGCCCCCGCTCCGCTTCGTAGAGACTCGCTCCGATCTCCATGTAACCAGGATTTCTTGATCGCATTCTCCGGAACCCTCGAAAGCTTCTATAACGAACTGAACCCCCGGGAAAATTGGGTTCTAGCTGCCCGCAAGCTCGTCTCTCTGCCCTAACCCGAATAAATCGGCTTACAGCGGCTCGCCAGCCCGGCTTTCAGGCTCTAACCCGAATAAATCGGGTTGCAGCAGCTCACTAGCCCGGCTTTCAGGCTCTAACCCGAATAAATCGGGTTGCAGCAGCTCACTAGCCCGGCTTTCAGGCTCTAACCCGAATAAATCGGCTTACAGCGGCTCGCCAGCCCGGCTTTCGGGCTCTAACCCGAATAAATCGGGTTGCAGCAGCTCACTAGCCCGGCTTTCAGGCTCCAACCCGAATTAATCGGCTTACAGCGGCTCACTAGCCCGGCTTTCAGGCTCTAACCCGAATAAATCGGCTTACAGCGGCTCACTAGCCCGTCTTTTAAGCTCCAACCCGAATAAATCGGGTTGCAGCGGCTCGCCAGCCCGGCTTTCAGTCTCTAACCCGAATAAATCGGCTTACAGCGGCTCGCCAGCCCGGCTTTCAGGCTCCAACCCGAATAAATCGGCTTACAGCGGCTCGCCAGCCCGGCTTTCAGGCTCCAACCCGAATAAATCGGCTTACAGCGGCTCACTAGCCCGGCTTTCAGGCTCCAACCCGAATAAATCGGGTTGCAACGGCTCGCCAGCCCGGCTTTCGGGCTCTAACCCGAATAAATCGGCTTACAGCGGCTCACTAGCCCGGCTTTCAGGCTCTAACCGACACGCCTGCCTACCGGAGTTACTTGATTTGACCTCGCATCTCCGACCAGTTCGGCCCCTGCTTGCCCGAGTTACTCGGTTTTTCCGCGCATCTCCGACCGTTCGGACCTCCGTTTGCCCGAGTTACTCGGTTTTTCCGCGCATCTCCGACCGTTCGGACCTCCGTTTGCCCGAGTTACTCGGTTTTTCCGCGCATCTCCGACCAGTTCGGCCCCTGTTTGCCCGAGTTACTCGGTTTTCCGCGCATCTCCGACCAGTTCGGCCCCTGTTTGCCCGAGTTACTCGGTTTTCCGCGCAACTCCGACCGGTTCGGCCGCGTGCCGAGCGAGCTGCCGTCCCCCAGGTATGCGGGGGACGGCCCACTCTCCCAAAAAATGGGGGAGCAGGCGACGCAGGGACAAGGCAAGCGAAGCGAGACGATGCCTTTCGGAGAAGCGGCAGCGGTCCTCTTGGAAGACGGATGGCCTCCGCCTAGGAGGTCGGGCAATCAGGGCATCCGGCTTCCAGTGGAATCGGAGAAAGGCTCGGCTCGCGCAGCGGGCTTCTTGTCCATCAGAGTGGCTCGGCTCGCGCAGCGGGCTTCTTGTCCACCGGATTGGCTCGGTTTGCGCAACCTCTTTAACGCCAAAAAAAGCGGGCTATATGCCCGCCTTCTTGCGGTATTCGCCCGGCGACATGCCGGTCGCCTGCTTGAACTGGCGGTTGAAGTAGACGATGTTCTTGTAGCCCATCCGATCGGCGATCTCGTAGATCTTGAGCGTCGGCTCCTCGAGCAGGGCGCAGGTGAGCTTCAGCTTGCGCTCGAGCAGATAGTCGCTGAAATGCTGGCCGGTCTCCTCCTTGAACAGATGTCCAAGGTAGTTCGGCGTAAAGCTGAACCGGGCGGCCGTCTCCTTGAGCGTCACCTTCTGCTCCAGCCGCTCCTCGACATAGGCCTTGATCTCGTCGATCAGCTTGCGGCTGTGGCGGCGGCTCTTGATGAGCAGCAGCTCCGACAGCTCGAACAGCCGCTTGCGCAGCCAGGAAAGCAGGTCGTTCATCGTCTCGAACTGGAACATGACGCCGGGCTCATGCGTGTCCCACTTGAGCAGCTCGTACAGGTTCTCGTCCATCGCCTGCAGGTCGGCATGCAGCTTGGACGTCAGGCGCAGCACGAGCGGGTACGCCTCGCTGCGGCGGAGCCGGCCGGAGCCGCCGAACAGCTCCAGCAGGCAGTCGTCGATCTCGACGAGATCGTACTGCAGGATGGCGGCGAGCATCCGGTCGACGACCGCCTCCTGGGCGGCGGACGGACCTTCGTCGCCGAGCGGCTCGGGACTCTCGCGCAGGACGCGGTTTTTGCCGAGCAGCCATTTGGCGCTCAGCGCCGCCTGCGCCTCTCGGTACGACTCCGGCAGCTCCTGCCAGCGCGCCGCCGGACGGCCTACGCCGATCGTGACCGTCAACGGGAAGCGGCGCGCGAGCTCGGCGACGAGCTCCTCGAGCCGCGGGTCCGCGCCCGCCCGCGCGATCAGCACGGCCCGCGCGCCCGGCAGGCCGGCCAGCATGAGCCCGAGCTGCCGGCGCTCCGCGAAGTCGTGCAGGAACGCGCCCATCGCGGCGATATGGCGGTCGCGCTCCGCCTCGCCCAGCGCCGCGGCCTTCCACTCCAGATCGTCGATCTCGATCAGCGCGCAGCTGGCGCCGTGCTCGGCGGCCGGCAGCAGGTAGGGCTGCAGATGCTCCTCCAGCAGCGGCGAGCGGTCCCCGCCGAGCCAGCGCAGCAGCAGCTCCCGCGCCGCCAGCGACAGCGCCTCCGAGACGCTGCGGCTCGCCCGCTTCTCCTGCTCGACGTCGCGGCAGAGCGTGCCGAGCATCGCCAGCAGCTCCTCGTCGTCGACCGGCTTGAGCAGATAGCCGGACGCGCTCAGCCGCAGCGCCTCCTTGGCATAGTGGAAGTCCTCATGGCCGCTGATGAACACGATCTTCACATGCGGGCGGGCCTCCTTCGCGCGGCGGGCGAACTCGATGCCGCTCATGATCGGCATGCGGATGTCCGTCAGGATGACGTCGACCTGCTCGCGCTGCAGCAGGTCGAGCGCGGCGAAGCCGCTGCTCGCCGTGCCCGCCACCTGCACCGGCAGGCCGCTTCCCGCGACGCGCCGGCGCAGCCATTCCAGATCGACGGCCTCGTCGTCGACGAGCAGCACCCGGATCGGCATTGCTTCGTTCATCGGCCTTCCTCCTTTTCTTCCCGCACGATGCCGTCCTCCCACTCGCCCTCGGCGGGGAGCAGGATGCGCACCGTCGTCCCGCCGCCAAAGACGCTGCCGACCTCGATGCCGTAGCGTTCCCCGTAGCGCAGCCGGATGCGCTCGTCGACGTTGCGGAGGCCGTAGCTGCCGCCTGCGCCGGCAGAGCCGGACGCCCGGATCGCGGCTGCCGGAGCGGGAGCGGACGGCTCGCCCGCGAGGCCGGATGCGGCAGGCGCGGCAGCGGAGCCGGCCGTGCCGGAGCGCAGCCGCTTCAGCGCCTCGGCGTTCATGCCGACGCCGTTGTCGATCACCTTGAGCTCCAGATCGGCGCCGAGCCGGCGGGCCGTGATGCGGATGGCGATGCTCTCGCCGTACCAGGCATGCTTGAACACATTTTCCACGAACGGCTGGAGGATCAGCTTCATCACCCGCAGCTCGCCGATGTCCGGCTCCGCGTCCAGATGCACCGAGAAGGCGTCGGCGTACTTCACCCGCTGGATGTCGAGATACGTCAGCACCTGCTCCAGCTCCTGGCCGAGCGGGATGAGCACGCGCCCCTCGTTGAGCGACAGCCGGTAGAAGCGCGACAGCCCCTTGACCATCTCCGTCACCTGGCGCGTCTCGCCCATGTTGGCGAGGCTGCTGATCGTGGACAGCGTGTTGTACAGGAAATGCGGGTTGATCTGCGCCTGCAGCGCCTCGAGCTCCGCCTGCTTGCGCTTCTGCCCTTGCGCGAACACGCTGCTGATCAGCTCCTTGACATGCTCGGCCATCGTGTTGAACGCATCGGCGATCTGCACGAACTCGTCCTTGCCGGAGAAGCGGATCCGCTTCTCGAGGCTGCCGTCCTGGAACGACTGCACGAGCGTCACGATCTTGCGCATCTTGCGCCCGGACAGCCGCGCCACCATGAAGCCGATGAGCGCCATCACGGCGAAGCTGACCGAGCAGACGCCGACGATGACGAGGCCGAGCCGGCGCGCGTCCTCCTGCAGATAGCGCTGCGATACGACCGCCTGGATGACGTAGCCGCTGCCCGGCACCGCCTCGCTCAGCGTCAGATGGCCGGGCGCGTCCGCCTCGTGGGCGTCGCCCTTTTCGTACAGCGTCCGTCCGCTCGGCTGGTCGAGCAGGCGCAGCGTCATGCCCTTCTCCACGGGGAATGCGTCGAACCGTCCGAGCAGGTCGTCGAGCCGCGCCGTGATGCGGATGTAGCCGATCGCCGTCTGATAGTCGCTGTAGGAAAGGAGACGCGTCAAATGCGACAGCTGCCGATGCTCCGCGTCGCTCTCCACCTGCATCCAGCGGCTGCCATCGCCGGCTCCGGCCTGCTCGGCCCAGGCGCTCCCGCGCAGCCTGTCCGCCGACAGCACATAGTAGTCGCTGCGCTCGATCTTCGTCGACGGATCGTCGCCCTCGATCTCGTACAGATCGGGATTCGTCGTGTACAGCTCGATGCGCAGCGGGTTGCCGAACAGCTGCAGCGGCTCCTGCAGCTTGGGCACGATCTCGTCGAGCATCGTGAGATACGCCTGCAGCTCGTCGCCGCGCTTCTGCAGCGCGCGCTGGAACGGCACGCTGCCGAACAGCGTGTCGGAGATGCGCTTGATCTCCTCCATCTGGTAATGCATGTTCGTGCGGGTCTGCTGCATCGCCGCCTGGATGTTCGTGCGCGCGATCTCCGTCCGCGACTCGACGAGCATCCGGTACGAGATCGTGCCGATCAGGGCGTCGGTGACGAGCACGAGCAGCAGGTACGGAATCATCATTTTATAGGAATAAGGGATATAGGACTTTCTCTTCGCTCCTGACATCGCTGCCGCCTCCACCCGGTAGGAGTTTTGAGAACTAATACCCCATTGTACCTTTACCGCCCGCCGGATGCCTACTGCGCGGGGCAACGCTTTTTTATATGTTTTCCACGATGGCGGAAGCGGATACCGCAATCGCTGCGGTCCCCGCCAGAGCCGCTGCCGCCGCCGGTCCCCTTCGTCGTTGAATGTGGATAAGAAATCATGGCTGCGCTCACTGTCGGGAAATCTTGGTAAGCGCTTACGATACAGAGGAATCCACTTCGCAAGGAGGAAGATGAGGAATGAATCGATTGGGACAATCCGGACAAAGGCAGGAAGAAGCGCATGAGACGCCGCTAGGCGGACAGCTGCAGGAAACCCCGGCTCGACTTGGCGAAAAGCATGAGCGGCCTGGCAGCGGACGGCAAGCCTGGAAGCGCAGATGGAAGCAGACGGCCGCCATCCTGATGGCGGCGCTGCTCCTGCTGCTCGCTCCGGCATGGGAGGGCGCCGGCGCTGGGGTCGGCGGCAAGGCGGAGGCAGCGCCGGCCTTCGCCAAAGGAGCCGACATCAGCTGGGTGGCGGCCATGGAGGCGCAGGGCTACAAGTGGAAGGATAAAAACGGCGTCACGCGGGACATCTTCAACATTCTCAAAAACGACTACGGACTGAACTCCGCCCGCATCCGCGTGTGGGTCAATCCGAATATGAGCGACTACGGCAACGGCTACCTGAACGCCGACAAGGCGGCCGAGCTGGCGGCGCGGGCAAAGGCGCAGGGCATGAGCGTCATGCTGTCGCTTCATTACAGCGACTCGTGGGCCGATCCCGGCAAGCAGACGAAGCCCTATGCGTGGACCGGCTTCACCTTCAATCAGCTGATGGACGCCGTCTGGTCGCATACCGTATACGTCATGAACACGATGAAGGCGAAGGGCGTCACGCCGGACTGGGTGCAGATTGGCAACGAGACGAACGACGGCATGCTGTGGCAGGACGGCCGCGCGTCCGTCAATATGAAGAACTACGCCTGGCTCGTCAATACGGGCAACAACGCGGTCAAGAGCATCTTTCCGTCGACCAAGACGATCGTGCATCTGGCCAACGGCTACGACAACGCGCTGTTCGTCTGGAACATCGGCGGGCTGATCGCGAACGGCGCGACGTTCGACTACATCGGCATGTCGCTCTATCCGTCCGTCTCCGACTGGCAGACGAAGGTGACGCAGACCGTCGCCAATGCCAATGACATGATCGCCCGCTACGGCAAAAGCGTCATGATCTGCGAGATCGGCCTCGACTACAATCAGCCGGCCGCGTCGAAGAGCTTCATCGCCGATATCAAGACGAAGATCCGGAACATCTCCGGCGGCAAAGGCCTCGGCGTGTTCTACTGGGAGCCGCAGTCGACGCCGGGCTACAACGGCGGCTACAACAAGGGCGCCTGGCAGGCCGACGGCAAGCCGACGATCGCGCTCGACGGCTTCTTGAACTAGCCGGCGGCCGGGCGCGGCGCGAGCTGCGGCGAGGCAGCTGCGGCGAGGCAGGGCGGCGGGCTCGTGGCCGCGGAGAGGCAGGGCGCGGCCTCGTGGCCGAGAATTCGGCCGCACGCTTATGGCGGGCTCGCTGGGGGCGCTGCAACCCGATATAATCCGGCTGCGCGGCTCCAGCGAGCCCTTCACGTCTCTGTAACCCGATATAATCCGGCTGCGCGGCTCCGGCGAGCCCATTGCGTCTCTGCAACCCGATATAATCCGGCT
Organism: Paenibacillus sp. FSL W8-1187; assembly: GCF_037965485.1. Lineage (NCBI taxonomy): Bacteria > Bacillati > Bacillota > Bacilli > Caryophanales > Paenibacillaceae > Paenibacillus > Paenibacillus sp. FSL W8-1187. The sequence goes on along the minus strand of NZ_CP150181.1, from coordinate 1,448,472 downwards.
GCACGGCTCCCGCGAGCCCTTCACATCTCTGCAACCGGATAAAATCCGGGTGCATGGCTCCGGCGAGCCCATCACGTTTCTGCAACCCGATATAATCCGGGTGCACGGCTCCGGCGAGCCCATTGCGTCTCTGCAACCCGATATAGTCCGGCTGCACGGCTCCCGCGAGCCCTTCACGTCTCTGCAACCCGATATAATCCGGCGGCGCGGCTCTGGCGAGCCCTTCACGTCTCTGCAACCCGATATAATCCGGCTGCACGGCTCCCGCGAGCCCTTCACGTTTCTGCAACCCGATATAATCCGGCGGCGCGGCTCCGGCGAGCCCTTCACGTTTCTGCAACCCGGTATAATCCGGTTGCCCCCCGCCATCCGGCGCAGCAGCTTCGCCGCTGTGCGTTCCGGCAAGCCTTCCACGCAAAAACCGCCGCTTCCCGAATCGGGAAGCGGCGGTTCTTTTCGATATAAGCTCTAGCTCGGCTGACCGGCGTAAAGGCGGTCGCGCATCGCCTTTACATCGTCGCTCTCGAGGTACTCCTCGTAGGTCATGAGGCGGTCGATGACGCCTCCTGGCGTGATCTCGATGATGCGGTTGGCGATCGTCTGCACGAACTGATGGTCATGCGACGTGAACAGCACGGTGCAGTCCGTGTCGATCAGGCCGTTGTTGAGCGCGGTGATGGACTCGAGGTCCAAGTGGTTGGTCGGTTCGTCCATGACGAGCACGTTCGCGCCGGACAGCATGATCTTGGACAGCATGCAGCGGACCTTCTCGCCGCCGGAGAGCACGCTCGCCTTCTTGAGCGCCTCGTCGCCGGAGAACAGCATCCGTCCGAGGAAGCCGCGGATGAACGACTCATCCTGATCCTTGGAGTACTGCCGCAGCCAGTCGACGAGGTTCATCTCCACGCCGTCGAAGTACTTGGAGTTGTCCTTGGGGAAGTAGCCCTGGATCGTCGTAATGCCCCATTGGTACGTGCCGGCATCGGCTTCGGACTCGCCCGTGATGATCTGGAACAGCGCCGTTTTCGGCAGCGTGTTCGGTCCGACGAAGGCGATCTTGTCACCCTTGTTGACCGTAAGCGTGAAGTTGCTCAGCAGCTGCTCGCCGTCGACGTTTTTGGAGATGCCCTCGATCAGCAGGATCTGCTTGCCCGCCTCGCGCTCGCCCTTGAAGTTGATGAACGGATACTTGCGGCTCGAAGGACGGATGTCGTCGAGCGTGATCTTGTCGAGCATCTTTTTGCGGCTCGTCGCCTGCTTGGACTTGGACTTGTTGGCGCTGAAGCGCTGGATGAACGCCTGCAGCTCCTTGACCTTGTCTTCTTTTTTCTTGTTGGCGTCGCGCTGCAGCGCGAGCGCCAGCTGGCTGGACTCGTACCAGAAGTCGTAGTTGCCGACGTACATCTGGACCTTGCCGAAGTCGATGTCCGCGATATGCGTACACACCTGGTTCAGGAAGTGGCGATCATGGCTGACGACCACGACGGTGCCTTCATAGGTGGAAAGGAACTTCTCGAGCCATTCGATCGACTGCATATCCAAGTGGTTGGTAGGCTCGTCGAGCAGCAGGATGTTCGGCGTGCCGAACAGCGCTTGCGCCAGCAGGACGCGGATCTTCGCGTTGCCGTCAAGCTCCTTCATGAGCTTGTCGTGCAGGTCCGGCGTGATGCCGAGGCCGTTCAGCATCTCGGCTGCCTCGGACTCCGCTTCCCAGCCGTTCATGTCGGCGAACTCGGCCTCGAGCTCGCCCGCGCGCATGCCGTCCTCGTCCGTGAAGTCGGACTTGGCGTACAGCGCGTTCTTTTCGTTCATGACGTCATAGAGCTTCTTGTGGCCCATGATGACGGTCATGAGGACCGGAACCTCGTCGTATTCGAAATGGTTCTGCTTGAGCACGGCCATCCGCTCGCCCGGCGTGATGTGGACCTCGCCCGTGTTGGGCTCGATCTCGCCGGAGAGGATCTTCAGGAACGTCGACTTGCCCGCTCCGTTCGCCCCGATCAGGCCGTAGCAGTTGCCGGGGGTGAACTTGATGTTGACGTCTTCGAAAAGCGCCCGCTTGCCGTAGCGAAGCGAAATGCCGCTAGTGCTGATCATATGTGGAAATCCCGTCCTTCATCTATGGATTAGGCGGATGTCCGCCTTGCCTCATCGTCTCGGGCAGGGACCGGATCGGCCGCAGCCCCGCTTTCCCTGCAAAAAAACAGACTTCCTTCAGTATAGCATAAGATTCGGAATCGTGGGAAACGAGGGAGGGCTGCAGGCGACATCATAGTTTAGAAACGCTTCGTTTACGAAATCCCTGCTCTTTTAGCAAGATCGCTCTCCTCTCCTACGGGCAGAACCCCTATTCATGAGCCGACTCCATTTCCCCAAAACAACTTCCATCCCTTATCGGTGATGTGGTAAGCATGATGCCGAGCATTTCCATTTCCTTTGGCAGCCAGCCACCCTTGATCCATCAGTCGGCGCGTAATCTTGCGAACGGTATCCTCCTTAAGTCCAAGCCAAGCTTGTGCATCGGGTTGACGGAAGATTCGCCCATTAGCGGCCAGCCTCAGCAACTCTCTATCTTGGATAGGGAGAGCTCGAATTCCTTGATTCGCGTTTCCGTGACCGCAACGCCCTACCAATTCATATACCGCTCTTCGGCACTGCTCCCCTTTTTTATCCAGCTCGTCCCAACTAAACGGCAAATAGCGATATCCGAACAAAGTCATTGTTCTTATCCTTTGCCGCTCCATAGAAAATCGTTCTCTGGTCAACAACTCCGCATGCGGCACATACCCATCACACTCAAAAACCGTCTGAAGCGGTTCGTGGAACAAGTCCGCGTAAAAATTATAGCCGTTCGGACTTTTGAACTCATACTCCAGCCTGAATCCATCCAAGGAACCAAAGACCGGGAAAAGGACCGTTTCTATCAGCTTGATGGTGCCGTGCAAATTTCTTTCCAGCATTTCAAGTCGCTGACCCTTTGCACCGCTTCTCTCCTTCTCAATGAATTCGCTGACCCGCAGATCTACCACTACAACCACTCCTTATTCTAAGAATAAAAAACGCCGCTTGCCCACTGGGCAAGCGGCGTGTTCTTCACGCAGCAACTAGCTTCTATTGAAATCTAAATCCGAATCTACAATAAAAAGGGAAATTTCGCAACCACGAAATCCAAAGCTTTGAAAACGTCCTGTCTACCTGCACAGGGACGCCAACCTGGTTGCAGCAGTCTGGCTCGCTCCGGCAGAGCCTCTAACCGGATTTTTTAGGCTTGCAGCCGTCCAGCTCGCTCCGGCAGAGCCTGTAACCGGATTTTTTCGGCTTGCAGCTGTCTAGCTCGCTCCAGCAGAGCCTCTAACCGGATTTTTTCGGCTTGCAACTGTCTAGCTCGCTCCCGCAGAGCCTCTAACCGGATTTTTTCGGCTTGCAGCTGTCTAGCTCGCTCCAGCAGAGCCTCTAACCGGATTTTTTCGGCTTGCAGCTGTCTAGCTCGCTCCCGCAGAGCCTCTAACCGGATTTTTTCGGCTTGCAGCTGTCCAAGTTGAACCGTCTCAGTTGTAACTCGATCTTTTCGACTTAATACCTGCTGATACGCCTGTTCGAAACAAGTCCAGACCCGCTAGATCGCCGGCATCACGTTGCCGCCGTTCACAGGCAGGTAGGCGCCGGTGATGAACGAAGCGAGATCCGAGGCGAGGAAAGCGACCGCGTTGGCGATCTCCTGGTCCGTACCGCGGCGGCGCAGAGGGACGGAGCTTTCATAGCCTTCGCTGCGCTCGGTGCCATTCTCGCGATCGCGCTCGCTGATCGTCCAGCCGGGCGCAATCTGGTTGACCGTGATTCCGTCCGCTCCGACTTCCTTGGCGAGTACGCGGTAGACGCCGTCCATGCCGCGCTTGCCCGCCGTGTAGGCCGACTGCGTCGGAAAGTTCTGCATCGCGCACTCCGTGTTGATGCCGATCATCCTGCCCCAGCCGCCTTGCTGCATAGCCGGGACGAAGGCTTTGGCCAGATGGACGCTCTGCAGCACGCAGGACTCGAACTGGCTGACATAGTCCTCCACCGGCTGCTCCAGCACGGACGTCCAGCTGTACTGGACGACCGCGTTGGCGACGACGATGTCGACCGGCTTCATCCCGGAAGCCGCGGCCGCGCCCGCCATCGCCAGCACGGAGTCCAGCCGCGTGACATCCGCCTGGGCGATCATGACGCTGCGCCCGAGAGCGGCCAGCTCGGCGTGAAGCTCTCTTGCCTTGGCCTCGTTGCCGTGATAGTGCAGCACGATGTCGGCTCCCGCCTGCGCCAGCGTGCGCGCGATGACGCGGCCGAGCTGTCCCGTCGATCCGGTGACGAGCGCGACATGGCCCGACAAGTCGAGCCGGATGCCGCCCGCTCCGTCAGCGCCGATTTCCGTCTGCGGCTGGCGTTCGGCGCTCATCGTCCCGCCTCTTCCCGCTTGCCGTCAGGACGGGCGGATCGATCCCTTGCCGCGCCAGCTGCAGCGGATCGATCCGTTGCCTCGCCAGCTGCAAGGGAAGCCTCGTCCGCTCCGGCCGAAGAGCTCCCATCCGCATCGACCGAGCGGTCCGAGCGGAGAACGGCTGATTCATCAGCCGCTCCCGCAGCGCCGTCCAGATCGAAGTCGATCTCCAGGAATCGGCTCACTTCCGCCTGCCAACGCTCCTCCACGAACGACACATGCGCCGGATGGGCATTGTACGCATCGTAGTCGGCCTGGCTGTCGAATTCCATGCTGAAGCCGAACCGATAGTCGTTCTTGGCGGATGTCTGGCGGAACGCCCCGAATGCCCGAACGACCGGGATCGAGGTCAAAATTCGCATCCCGTCTTCCAGAAACCGCGCTTCTTCCGCCGAGCCCTCCTCATGCCTTAAATCGAAGATCACCATATGCCGAATCCGTCCCTGCCGCTGCTCCATGCCCGGTCTCCTCTCCATCAGTCAGATCAATGATACGGTTGAAAAAGAAAAAGGCGACGGCTCTAAGCCGCCGCCAATCCGGACGCGCCGAGCCTCGCCGCTCGGCATCGCGTCCAAAACTCGCCTGCAACCGAAACCGGCTTCCCGGTTTCCCGGCTCATCGCGTCCGCGCTCGCTTCCCGTCCGCGCTGCGGCCAAGAAGCGCACGGCGTCTGTTCCAGCTTGCCGTCCGTCCCTTGCCGCTTCCACGCTGCCCGGGTCGCTCGCGCGTCAGTTCCAGCTCAGCTTGACTTCGCTGCCCGTGCGGGACGATTCGTAGATCGCGTCGAGGACGCGGTTGACGGTGAAGCCGGTCAAGGCCGAGCTGATCGGCTCGCGGCCGGTCTGCACGCACTCGATGAAATGGCGGAACATGAGCACGCGGTCCTCCTCGCCCTCGAGCGGAACGATGTCCTGCTCGACTACGCCTTGCTCGTCATGCGTGACGTAGGTGCCCGCGCTGCCGGAGTAGCTGGCTCCGCCCTCGGTGCCCATGAGGTGGATGAACGGATTCTCGCCGAGTCCGGCGGCATGCGCCGCCCAGCTCACTTCGAGCGTCAGCGTCGCGCCGTTGTCCATCTTGATCAGCGCCGTCGCCAGATCCTCGACATCATAGTAGCCGTCCCAGTTGGGCGTGCCCCAGTCGCCGACGCCTTTGCGCTGCGGGCCGAACTCGGCGTAGGTCGTGCCGAAGACGCTGACCGGGCGCGGGTTGCCCATCATGTACAGCGACAGATCGAGCATATGCACGCCGATGTCGATGAGCGGACCGCCGCCGGCCATGTCCTTGCGCGTGAACCAGGAGCCCCAGCCGGGGATGCCCTTCTTGCGCCACCAGCCGGCCTTGGCGTTGTAGATGCGGCCGAGCTTGCCGTCGTCGATCATGTCCTTGATCGCGCGGCTAAGGCCGAGGAAGCGCATCTGATGCGCGACCATGAGCGTCTTGCCCGATGCGAGCTTCGCATCGAGAATCGCGCGCGCGTCCGAGAGGCTGATCGCCATCGGCTTTTCGAGCAGCACATGCTTGCCCTGCTTGAGCGCCTCGATCGCCAGCGAAGCGTGGAACTGGTTCGGCACGCAGACGACGACGGCGTCGATGCTGGCGTCCTCGAGCAGATGCTGCGGGCTCTCATGCACGGTGGCGATGCCGTGCTCTTGGGCGCGCTGCTGCGCCAGCGGCAGGAAAGCGTCGGTTACGGCCGCGATTTCCGCTTCCGGGATTTTTTTGATCGTATCCATATGCACGTTGCCGATCGCGCCAGCGCCGATGATGCCGATACGGAGCGGGGAATGGGTCATAGTAGCTGAGTCCTCCTGTCAATTGAACAAGTCGACTTCAGTATACCACTGGGCACGAAAGCAATCGAGGACGAGTTGTGGCGCGTCTTTGTGCGATCTTGGCGTCGCAGGGCGGGCGGCCGCCGCGCTTCGGGCTCGGCTTTTCGCAGGCGCAGCGGCCATACTTCGCCGGGAACGGATCGTTCACGCTTCGCCATGCGCGCCTCGGTCGAGATCTCCGCGCTCGGTCGCGAGTCCGCTCAGCCGTTCATGCGCCACGTCTCCCCATGCGGCAGCAGCACGAGCCGGCCGGCCTCGAGCCCCGCCTGCCGGCGCGCGTTCTCCAGCCGGTCCAGCGCCTCCTGCGGCGTGTCGTCGGCGAGCTTGAACGCGCCGTAGTGCATCGGCACGAACAGCCGCGCCCGCGTGTCGAGGAACGCCTGCAGCGCCTGCTCCGGCGTCGTATGCTGCGGTCCCATGAACTCCTCCGGATCGTACGCTCCGATCGGCAGCATCGCCACGTCGATGCGGAACTTGCGGCCGATGTCCGCGAAGCCGCGGAAATAGCCGCTGTCTCCGGCGAAATAGACCGTCGGATACAGTCCGGCGCGAGGCCGTTCGGCGTCCGGATGGAACGGATCGAACGGCCCGGCGTCCGCGGCGGAAGCGCCATTTTCCGCTGCTGCTCCTTCCTCCAAGCCGCCGGGCCCGCCTGCCTCATCCGGACGCGGCGGATGGGAGCGGACGCCGCCCAGCGTGCCCTCGCCCGGCTCGTGGTCCAGCCCGTGCTCGGGCTGGATGACCCAGCCGCCCCAGTGAGAGGCGTTCATGTCCCACGGATTGCGGCGCGTCCAGTGCTGGCTCGGCACGAACGTCAGCTTGAGGCCGCGGAAGTGATAGCTTTCCCACCAATGCAGCTCATGCACGCGCGGGAAGCCCTTCGCCTTGAGCTTCGCCCCGAGGCCGGCCGGCACGAGGATCGTCTTGGAGCCGCCGAGACGGCGCAGCGACGCCATATGCAGATGGTCGTAATGCGAATGCGAGACGAGCACCAGATCGACCGGCGGCATCGACTCGAGCGGCACGCCCGGCGGCGTCAGCCTGCGCTGGAACGCCATCTTGCCCGCCCAGACGGGGTCGGTGACGATGTTGACGCCGGCCAGCTGCAGCAGGAACGTCGAGTGGCCGATCCACGTCATGGACGGCTTGCTCCGGTTATGATGAAGGAACTCCAGATCCGGCGGGCTGTTCGGGACGCAGAACGAGTAGTCCTTGCCTTGACGGTTCCAGATCTTTTCCTGCCTCCAGCGCTTGAAGTGCTTGGACGTCTTTTGCGTCGAGACAGGATCCATGTTGCCGAATTTGGACTTGGCCATGTTGGTCACCCTTTCGCCGGCTGCGGAAAATCGGTCGGTCGAGCTTCTGTTCCCTAACGATACAATTCGAGCCTGGTGAATGCAATGCTCAGGAGCGATGCGAAGCAACGCTCGGGAGCGATGTAAGGCAACGCTCGGGAGCTTTGCGCCCCCAGCGCTCAGGAGCTTTGCGCCGGTTCGCATCGCCCAGGCGAATGCGCTACACTAGAAGGACAGAGCTTGCTGAATACTTACCCTGAGGCGGGAGGAACGAAAAATGAACTTGATCTCCATCGAACCGACTCCGAGTCCGAACTCGATGAAGCTGAACGTCGACGAGACGCTGCCCCGCGGGCATCGCCATACGTATGTGCCGGCCGAGCCGGACGCCGCGCCGGAGCCGCTGCGCAGCCTGCTCGCCATACCGGGCGTGCGCAGCCTGTTCCGCACGGCGGACTTCATCGCGCTCGACCGCAAGCCGAGCGCCGACTGGGCCGCGATTCTCGCGGAGGCCCGCCGCATCCTGCAGGCGGAGGACGGCGGCGCGGCCGCGGCGTCGGATCCGGCCAGCGGCTTCGGCGAGGCGCATGTGCTCCTCCAGATGTTCCGCGGCATCCCGATCCAGGTGCGGGTGCGCCTGGGCGACGGCGAGACGCGCGCCGCGATGCCGGCGGCGTTCACGGACGCGGTCAGCCGCGCCGCCGGCTCGACGATGATCCGCGAGCGGAGGCTGGAGGAGTTCGGCGTCCGCTACGGCGATCCCGAGGAGATTGCCGCCGAAATCGTGCGCGAGCTCGAGGCCTCTTACACGCCGGAGCGGCTCGAAGCGCTCATCGAGGCGTCGCTGGCGGCCGGTCCCGGCGAGCAGGCCGCTGCGGCTCCGACCGTCAGGCCCGCGCCGCTGACGGCCGCGGAGGCCGAGCCGCTGCTGGCCGCGGAGGACTGGCAGAGCCGCTACGCCGCGCTCGACCGGCTGGCGGTCGACGAAGCCGCGCTGCCGCTGCTGGAGCGGGCGCTCGCCGACGACAACGCCAGCATCCGCAGGCTCGCCGTCGTTTATCTCGGCGACCTGCGGGAGCATCCGCAGGCGCTGCCGCTGCTCATCCAGGCGCTCGCCGACAAGTCGGCCTCGGTGCGCCGCACGGCCGGCGACACGCTGTCCGATCTCGGCGATCCCGCCGCGACCGGCGCGATGGTCGCCGCGCTCGGCGACCGCAACAAGCTCGTCCGCTGGCGGGCGGCGCGCTTCCTGTACGAGGTCGGCGACGACAGCGCGCTGGAGGCGCTGCAGCAGGCGGCCGAGGACAGCGAGTTCGAGATCCGGCTGCAGGCGCAGATGGCGCTCGAGCGCATCCAGCGCGGCGAGGAAGCCGCCGGCTCCGTCTGGCAGCAGATGACGGCGGCGCGCCGCCGGGAGACCGGCGAGGCCGAGCCGGGCTGAAAACGCCTTTGATCCGGAGCGCGATTGCCGCAACGCCGAAGCAACGGCAAAAAAGGGGAGGAAGCGAGCAGCTGCTCGGCTTCCTCCCCTTTTTGCGCTGCCGCTTGCGGAGCCGGGCAGCTACCGCATTTCAGACGATGCTCCCCTGGACGGCAGCCGGCGGATAGCCTCTAGCGCTTCCGCACTGCCGGAAGGCTCTCCGGCGCTTCCGGGTAAGGCTTCGTCCACTCGTGGTCCTGGCGCATCTCCTCGTCCGACAGCAGATAGTACCGGCGGCTGACCTCGTCGCCGCGGTCCGGCAGCGGATCGTCCCAGGTCACGTCCATATGATGCCAGCTGCCGTCGATGCGCACCAGGTTCCAGGCGTGGTCGCCGGTGTCGACCGTGCCTTCGGCGATGCGGGCATCGAGCCCTGCGTCGGTGAGCATGCGGTAGGCAAGCAGCGCGTAGCCCTGGCATACCGCCGAGCGCAGCTCGAGCGCCTCGTAGGCGGTATACCGCGTGAGCGACTCATCATACCGCACATGGCGCACGATCCAGTCGTGGATCGCGCCCGCCTTCTGCTCCTCGCTCATGCCCGGGCGGACCAGCGAGGCGACGATCTCCTTGGAGCGGCGGGCGACCTCGGCGGTCTGCTCCGGCGTCTCGCGGTACTTGGCCGTCATCGTGATCGTCGACGTGCCGGCCGCCGAGCGGATCTTGTAGGCGTACGATTGGAGCACATAGGCCGTGTAGTCGTCCTGGTAAAGGCCCTGCTGCACCAACTCCGGCATCAGCTCGACGAGCTGCTCGTGGCCGCCCTTGAAGGTCAGCCTGAACTCGGGGCTGCGGCTGCGAAAGCCTTCGGCCAAGCCGTCCACCAGCCTGGCGCGGGCTTCATCCGCCGCGGCCGAGATATCCGATCGCGGCTGGGCGGAGGCTTCGCCGGGCTGGCCGGGGGTTCCCGCCGCCGCCGAGCCGGCACTCGGCTTGGCGCCTTGGCCCGGGCCGCTTTCGGAGACGGATTCAGCTCCAGCGCCGGCCGGACCGCCGCTAGGCTCGGCTGCATCCGCCTGACTTTTCCCGAATCCAACCGCGCCGCTCCCCGGCTCTACCGCCGCGACCGTCGCCGCATCCGTACCCGCCAGGCCGTCCGCCTGCGCCGGACTGCCGACTCTCGCCTCCACCACGTAGATCGATACTGCCAGCGACAGCGCCAGCAGCAGGTTCGCGATCCGGTGCCTCATCGTCCATCGCCTCCCGGTTGTACGTCCGCATCATGTAACTATATGTGGACGAACCGGCGATTCATGAATCAATGGACTCGCGAAGCGGCATCGTCTCCCTGCCGCTCTGGCCGCTTCGGCTGAAGCGGTAGCGAAACGTCAGCGCAAGCAAGCCGACAACGACGAACAGCCCCGCATAAATGAGGCCGAACACCGGAAAAGCCCCAACGCCCGTTCCGCCGCCGAAGCTATCCAGCAGACGGCTGAACGCCGCTCCCGCCGCGGCTCCGGTCAGGAAGTTGAGCAGCGAGACGAGCCCCATCCCGGCGCCCGCCTGATCGGACGGCAGCGTGCGGGAGACGGAGTTCATGAGGGAGATCTGCAGCATCGTCTGGCCGAGCTGGCCAAGCACGAGCGCCCCTCCGGCGATCCAAGGCGATGCTCCGGCGAGCAGCGCCATCAGGCCGAAGAAGGTCAGCAGCAGGCTGGCGGCGACGTAGAAGACGTACGCGTTGCCTTTGCGGTCCGCGAGCCGCCCGGCGGCGCGGCCGAGCAGCGCCGCGAGTCCGGCCGCCGGCACCATCGCGAAGCCGATGACGCCGGGACTGAGCTCATGCACGGAGGAGAGCAGCTGCGGCGTCAGGAAAGGCAGCGCGTAGCCCGAGACCATCGCCAGCATCATCAGCAGCAGCCCTTGGCGATAGGCAGGGATGCGGAACAGCGCCGGCCGCAGGAACGGCTCCCGCGCCGTGCGCAGCCGCAGCGCCAGCAGCAGGGCGAGGACGAGGCCGGCCGCGGCGTACCAGAGGCTCCATTCCGTCAGCGCGAGCAGCAGCGAGGCGCTCGAGCCGGCCAGCAGCAGGCCGCCGGCGAGATCGAGCGAGCCGCCTTTGGCCGGCTCGTCGACGAGATAGCGGCGGAACAGCGGAAGCGTGAGCAGCACGAGCAGCGGCGCGCAGAACAGCCAGCGCCAGTGCAGCGTGCTGACGACGAGCGCGGCGAAAATCGGTCCGATCGCGTTGCCGAGCGCGAGCGCGGAGGCGGTCATCCCGAGCGCGCGGCCGCGGACGGCCGGCGGGAAGTAGCGGATCGGGATGATCATCGCGGCGGCGGGCACGACGGCCGCGCCCGCCGACTGGATGAGGCGGCCGGCCAGCACCGCCCCGTAAGAGCTGGAGACGAGGCCGATGAAGGAGCCGATGATGAACAGCGAGAGGCCGAACGTGAGCAGGTTCTTGAGGCGGAACAGATCCGCCAGCTTGCCGTAGATGGCTGATCCGATCGCGTAGATCAGCATGTAGCCGGTCATCATCCAGCTGACCTGGGACAGCGACAGGCCGAATTCGGCCTTCATCTCGGGCAGCACGATCGTGAACATCATCGCGCTCATCGACGAGATCGCCATCGTGAACGCGAGCACGCCGATCAGCCGCTCGGCGCCTGGCCGGGGCTCGGTTTCGGCAGACGTTGGCGGGACGGACGGAGCGGCGGGCCGTTCGGTGGCGGCTGAGTTAGACGCAGCGGCGGCGGCACGTTCGTCGGCGGAGCGCTCGTCAGCCGGACGTTTATCGGACATAATCCATCATCCTTTCGTTGTAAGCAAGCGCACGCTTGCATTAAGGGCGAATAAAAGGCTAGAGCTTGAGCGCTCTAGCATACAGCTCGACCGAATGGCGGATCACCTCGCGGGATTCCGCGTCCGGCTCGGCCAGGTCGGAGTGAAGGCGGCTGATGAAGCAGCCGTAATTGACGTACATGAACGACAGCGCGAGCGTATCGGGCGGCTCGGCGCGAATGAGGCCGCGACGCTGCTGGTCGGTGAAATAGTCCCGCAGCAGCTCGCGCAGCTTTTCCCGATGGCGCGTGTGGGCATGCTCGCCGATCGGAAGCGATGCACCTTCCTTGTGCACGATCCGAATCAGCTTCTTGTTGCGGAACATCGCTTGCTGATACGTCTGGGCGATGAGGTGCAGGTCGCGCTCCAGCTCTCCCGTCAGCCGCGTCGCGAACAGCTCCGTCATGATGTCCGCATAATGATAGCGGTCGAGCGCCGCCTCCAGCAGGTTCGACTTGCAGCCGAAATGCCGGAACAGCGTCACCTCGTTGACGCCTGCGGCTGCGGCGATTTCCTTCGTCGAGGCGCCGAGATAGCCTTTTTCCGCCATCACCTCGATCGCCGCCAGCAGCAGCTTCTCCGCCGTCGATCTGTTCGTCTCCACTTCCCGCACTCCTCCCTTCCCTTGTGGTCGCTGTAAATGATGCTGGCTAGCACTCGTCGATTGCGTCGTGAGTGGGTGTGACTACGCTCATGTGACCGCTCGTTTTACTCTCGATGCTCGTGTGGCGTTCACGATTATTTATTTCGATGCTGCGCGCCTGATGCAAGTGTTCACTTGCATCTATTGGAGCTAGTATATGCCTTCCCCATTCGTCCAGTCAACGATTGAATAGCAGGCTGTTGCTTCGTGTGGCCGAGGGAGAGCCTTCCCTCGTTTTCACGCTGCTCGCCTGCAAAACCGATCCGCTCTCCCCCAACTGACCTCCCCTGTGGCGGCGCTACGCGGAAAAACCGAGCAACTCTGCTCGAACAGCGGCTCCAGCGGGGGCGTTGCTCGGATAAACCGAGTAACGCTGATCTACCTGCCCTATCCCGGTCGGCGTTAAGTCGAAAAATTCGACTTAATGGCCTCTACTCCGCTCCCCCCCGCCCATCCGGGCTTGGCGCCGGGCGATGCGCCGTCCCAGGCCGGCCCCGGCCGCAAGCCCGCAACGCAAAAAAGCGCCCGCACGGCCTGATGCCGGGCGGACGCTTCTTTGAGCAACAGGAGAACTGGCCTACAGCTCCCAATCCTCGCGAACGGCGAGGTAGAGCGCGGCCAGATAGGGCCGCGAGTCGGGGTAGGCCGCCCGGCTATGGCCGAGCTTCTCGGTGAAATGCAGCCAGATGCGCTGCTCCAGCCCCTGCGCGCCGACCGGCGGCTTCGGATCAAGCCGCTCGGCCCAGCCGGACAGCAGCTGCCAGTCGCGCTCGTCGAGCAGCGCGCGCTCCGCCGCGCCGAGCTCGCCGGCCAGGTCCGGCAGCAGCAGTCCCTTGGCCTGCAAGCGGGCGATCCGCTTGTCGATGCGCGCGCGGCGCTTCCGCTGCTCCGCCGTCGCCTCCGCGACGACGATCGTGCCGGCGACCATGTCGCCGAAGCGCTTGTCGGCGCGGCTGAAGAAGATCGCCGTGCTGCCGGCGAAGTAGCCCATCGGCAGGAAATCGAGCAGCCGGAACAGGTTGCGGATGACGACCGGCAGGATCGTCGCCGACTGGCCGCTCGCCTGGAGCACGCGGAGGCCCATCGCTTTTTTGCCGAACGTCTGCCCGCCGCGGTACGCCTCCATCACGATGAAGTAGCCGACGTTCATGACGATCAGCAGCAGGAACATGCCGGCGAACAGGTAGTCGTAGCCGTCGTTCGGGAACCAGGACGAGGACAGCAGGTAGATCGAGCCGGCAGTCCCGAACACGACCAGCGCCGACGCTGCGAGCAGCAGCAGCGCGTCGATCAGATGGGCGATCGCCCGGCTGCCTAGGCCGGCGGTCCGCAGCTGCAGCCGCACCTGCTCCGGCGTGACGAATGTCGTCTGTCTTTCGGAATAAGGATCTCTCATCGTCATGATCGGCCTTCCTTTCGAAATCGGGAGGCAGGCAGGCTCAGCGATCCTCGCGCGTCTCCGCCTCCGCTCCCGCCGCCCTGCTCGCGCTCGCCGCGCTTCGCGCCGTAGACGCAGTAGGCCGCGAAGGCGGCCAGCGTCAGGCCGGCGACGCCGTACTTGAGCTCGAGCGGCAGCGAAGCGGGCGTGATGTAGCCTTCGATGAGGCCGGCGATGACGAACAGCGGGATCGTGCCGAGCAGCAGCAGCGCGGATTCCTTGGCGGCCTGCACGAACACGATGCCGCGCGGCAGCTCGCCGGGCACGAAGAACTTGTAGCCCATGTAGAAGCCCGAGCCGCCCGCGATGAAGATCGCCGCCAGCTCGATGATGCCGTGCGGCAGGATGTAGGCCCAGAACGTATAGGTGTACCCGGCCTGCGCGAACACGGCGGCGAGCCCGCCGACGAGCATCCCGTTGAAGGCCATCAGGTAGATCGTGAACAGGCCGAGCGTGACGCCGCTCAAAAAGGCAAGCACGGCCACGCGGATGTTGTTGGTCATGATCTCGGCGGAAACGATCGCGCTGTTGATGTCGCCGCGGTCGTCGGCCGTGCGCGCCGGATCGATGCGGTCGGCCATGCCTGCTGGCAGCAGCGAGTGGACCGCCGCCGAATTGTCGCGCACGGCCAAGTAGCCGAGCAGCATGCCGAGCAGCAGCAGCGCCCCCGCCAGCGCGATGAACGGCAGCCGCCGCTTCAGCAGCAGCGGGAAGCCCCAGAGCAGGAATTCGAGCGGCTTGCTGCGTCCGGCCGCGCCGCCCGCATACAGCTGGTTGTGCGCCCGCGACACGAGGTCGCCGAGCAGCAGCGCCGCCTCGCTCGCGGGCGCATGCGTCTGCAGATAGGCCAGATTCGCCGAAGCGCTCCGGTACAGCTCCGCGAACCGGTCGAGCTGAGCGGCGTCCGGCCGCGCCTTGCGCCGCCCGAGCTGGCCGAGCAGGCCCTCGAGCTCCGCCCAGGCCGGCTTGTGCCGCCGGATGAATGTCGTCGTGTCCATGTTGGCTCCTCTCCTGACCTTTGCCGGATCAGATCTTGTCGCGGATGTCGAGATAGGCGCTCACCGCGCTGGTCGCCAGCTGGTCCGGAGAAGCGTCGAGCATCGGCACGCCGCCGCTGCCGAGCCGCCGCACGAGCAGCTGCCGCTCCAGCGCGTAAGACGCCGCCATGCTCCGCACATAGGCGTCGCCGGCCGTCTCGGGAGGCCGCTCCTCGAGCTCGCGCAGCGCCGGATTTTGCAGCGACATCAGCACGAGATGATGCTGCTTGCGCAGCTTGGCCGCGTACGGCAGCAGCTCGGCGTCATGCAGGTAATGATCCATGTCGGAAAAAAGCACCGCGAACGAGCGCCGCCGCACGCGCTGCAGCAGGAAGCCGAGCCCTACGGCGGCCCCCGCCTCGGCGTAGTCCGGCGCGATGTCGCTCGCCGCGCGGGTCAGCGTCTGCAGCTGCTCGAGGCCGCGGCCGGGCGGGATGAACAGCTTGACGCGGCTCGAATAAGCGATCAGCGCGACGAGATCGCCCTGCCGGAGCGCGGCGGCGGCCAGCGTCAGCGCCGCCTCCAGCGTCCGGTCGAGCTTGACCCGGCCGTCCATCTCGACGCCCATCTGGCGGCCGCAGTCGAGCAGCAGCACGAGCGTCTTGCCCTTTTCGGGCCGGTACAGGTTGGTCAGCAGCCGTCCGGAGCGCGCCGTCGCCCGCCAGTTGACCTCGCGGATGTCGTCGCCGGCCGCATACTCGCGGATCGCGTCGAACTCCGTGCCGCCGCGCTGGCGGCGGTGGATCCGCTTGCCGTCGACGAGCAGCGAGTCCTGCGCCGAGGCGAGCACGCCGCGCACGCCCGACAGGTCGGGATCGATGCGGATGCCGTCCTCGACGGCGAGCTGCGCCTGCTTGCGCCACAGGCCGAGGCCGCCGCTCCAGCGCAGGTCCACCTCGCGGAAACGAAACCGCCCGCGCTCCAGCGCGCGGAGGCGGTACGACGCCTGCAGCCGGCCGCGCTCCAGCATGCCGGCCGCGCTCCGCCCGTCCGGACGGTCGAAGCGGTCCGGGATGTCGTCGGCAAGCTCCACGCGCAGCGGCAGCGCCGTGCGGCAGGTCAGCTCCAGCCGGACCGCGAACTCGCGGCCGATCTCGGCGCTCTCCGGCAGCTCGCGGCGCGCCGACCAGGCGGACGCACGCGGCAGCCGCGCCAGATCGGCGGCCGACAGCGCGGCGAGCGCGGCCAGCCAAAGCGCGGCGGCCTCCAGCTCGCGGCCGGCCGCTCCGGCAAGCGCGGCCGCAGCCCCGCCGCCGGCCGTCCACCAGGCTAGCCGCGGCGTCGGCAGAGGCGCGCGCCGCAGCAGCCGGTCAGCGAGGGACCGGAACCGATGCCAGCGTTTGCCGGATGATGCTTTCACCGGTCATCCCCTCCAGTTCCGCCTGCGGCGTCAGCAGCAGCCGGTGGCGAAGCACCGGAAGCGCCATTTCCTTGATGTCGTCCGGCGTCATGTAGTCGCGTCCTTCGAGCAGCGCCCAGGCGGACGCCGCCCGCAGCAGCGCGATGCCCGCGCGCGGACTCGCGCCGAGCTGCACGCCGTCGGCGTCGCGCGTGGCGCGCACGAGCGCGGCGACGTAGCCGTAGATGGCGTCCTCGACGACGACGTCCTCGACCCGGCGCTGCAGCTCCAGCAGCTCCTCCGGCGAGACGGCCGGCTCCGGCGCCGCTTCGCGGATGCTGCCGGCCCGCCGATGCGAGCGCAGGATGCCGATCTCCGCCTGCTCGCCCGGATAGTCCAGCACGAGCTTGAACAGGAACCGGTCGAGCTGCGCCTCCGGCAGCGGATACGTGCCGTCGTACTCGACCGGATTTTGCGTCGCGACGACGAAGAACGGCTCCGGCAGCGCGTAGGTCGTGCCCTGGATCGTCGTCTGCCGCTCCTCCATCGCCTCCAGCAGGGCGGCTTGCGTCTTCGGCCCGGAGCGGTTGATCTCGTCGGCGAGCAGCACGTTCGTGAACACCGGCCCTTTGACGACGGAGAAGCTCTGCTCCTGCATGCTGTAGGTCACGCTGCCCGTAATGTCGCCCGGCAGCAGGTCCGGCGTGAACTGGATGCGCCGCCAGCCGCAGCCCGACAGCGCCGCCAGCTCGCGCGCCAGGCTCGTCTTGCCGAGTCCCGGCACGCCCTCCAGCAGCACATGCCCGCCCGCGACGAGCGCGGTGACGAGCAGACGGACGTTGCGGCTCTGACCATGGATCCGCCGCTCCAGCGATTCGACCAAGTGATTCATCTTCTATGTCCCCTTCCCGGCTCGGCGCCGCCTCGCAGCAGCGCCGCCAGCTCGCTTGCTTCCTTGGATCTTGCCGTAAACTCGCGCCGCGCCGCCTTGCGGCCGGCGGCCTGCAGCGGCCGCTCCTCGAGCGCCCGCCGCAGGCGCAGCGCGTCCTCCTCGCTCCAGCGGCTGCGGGCGGCCGCGGCCGCCTGCTCCGGCGACGCCGCCGCAGGCAGCCCCCAGCGCTGCGCCAGCTGCTGCCGCAGCCGCCGCCGCTGCCGCTCCAGCGCCTCGTCCATGAGGCCGAAGCGCTCGTACCAGGCGGCCAGCGCCCGCACTGTCTCGTCGCCGCGCCGCACCGTCCACTCCCGCGGCACGCGCGTCGGACCGAAGCGCTTGCCGGCGCTCCAGAGCGCGAGCAGCAGCGCCAGCAGCAGCAGCGCGCTCGCCAGCAGCAGCGGACGCGGCAGGACGGCGAACGCCCCCGGCGCGGACGTATAGCCGTGATGCTGCTCGTCGAACAGGATCTCCGTCCAGCTTCCCGCGAGCAGCGCGGCCATCAGCTCGGCATGCGAGCCGCTGAGCGCCGTGCCGTTCTGCATCCAGCGCGGCTCGACGACTAGCGTCGCGGAGCCGGAGCCGACGCTCTGGCGCGCCGCCAGCGTGCCGCGCTCGTCGGTCACGAGCGCTTCGCCCTCGCCGTCCAGAACGGCGATCCGCGGCGACGCCTCGGCCTGCGCCTCATCGGCGCCCGGGCCGAGCAGCGCCGACGCGTCCACGGCGAAGAGGGGAGCCTCTTCGTCCGTCCCGGCCTCTTGGTCGCCGCTTACCTTTTCGTCCGATTCAGCCTGTTCATCGGACCCGGTTGCCTCGGACGGCTCGCCTTCATCCGGCGTCGCGCTCCAGCCTTCCGTCAGCTCCCAGAACGGCTGATCCGGCAGATCGCCGAGCAGCAGCACGGAATTCCCCGTCTTCAGCCACTCGTGCAGCGCCTGCCATTCGACCCCGCTGACGCCGGCCGGCTCCGCGGCGATCAGCAGCCGGCCCGAGCCGGCCGGCAGCTCGTCCCAGCGCTGCCGCCACTCGCCGACGAGCGGATGCCGCTCCTGCAGCAGCTCGCGCCATGCCTTGAGCCCGTCCGTATCCGACGAGAAGCTCAGGTTCGGCGGCTCGTCCCGCAGCTGCGGCCGGCCCAGCAGCAGGCCGAGCAGCAGGAACAGCGCCGCAAAAAGAGCCAGCAGCCAGACGCTGCGCTTGCTCCCCATCCTCATTGCGGCACCTCCTTGCCTTCGGCCTCAGCCAGCAGCGCCTTCAGCTCGTCGTACTGAGCCTGCGACGCTTCCAGCCGGCCGTACCAGACGCGCTCGAACAGCCCCATCGCTCCGCGCAGGGCGGGCGCATGCGCAGAGCCGGCCGCAGCCAGCTCCTCCAGGTACTCGCGGTTCGTCTTCCACGCTTCGACCCTCAGCTCTCCGCGCTCCTCCAGCCGGAACAGGAAAGCGAGAAAGACGGCGCGCACGCCGTCCCTCCACTGTCCGCGCTCAGCGAAGCCTTCGCCGAGCCGGGCGTAATGCCGCCAGGAGCGGCTGTCATCGCCCGCCTCCATCCAGACGCCGGAGCGCAGCCGGCCCGCCGGCCCGAAGCGGCGCAGCAGCAGCCAGCCCATCCAGCCGAGGAAGGCGGCGAGCGCGACGACGATCAGGATGGACAGCAGGCTGATCGTGCCCGGTCCGGGCTTCAGGTCGGGGAAGATCGCGGCGAGCAGCCGTCCGAGCTGCTCCACGATCCAGTCCCACAAGGAAAAGCCCGGCTCCTTGCGGTAGGCGGTATATTCCTCGCGGGAGAGGATCTCCTCCAGCTGCCCCCTTTCCGTCATGGACGAGGGCCGTCCCCGGAGCTGCCGCCCTCATCGGAGCGGTCCGTGCGGTCCGGAGCGCCGTAGCCGCCGCCCCAGCCCGCCGGAGGAGGAGGCGGCGTCTGTCCGCCGTAAGGCTGCGCTCCGTCGAGCAGCGTCTCCAGTCCCCAGCCCTCGCGGCGCACGCGCAGGTCGAAGAACGCGATCGCATACGGCAGCACCCACAGCGATCCGATCAGGATCGAGACGAGCGAGTCGACGAGCGAGTTCAGCACGCCTCCGCCGAAGATCGCGGCCGAGCCGAGGCTCAGCACCCCAGTGAAGATGGCGAGCAGGATCCAGAGCACGAGGTAGAGCAGCAGCAGGCGCCAGAAGCTGCCTTTGGTCAGGCGCCAGCTCGCGCCGACGCCCGTGCCGCTCTCGTTCAGCGCGACGAACGGCAGATAGAACGCCCAGCGGACCGCGAAGAACGTGATCAGCAGCAGGACGCCGATGACTGCGGGAACAAGCAGCAGCATGGCCGGCCCTGCCCCCGCGTCCGTGCCGGACAGCGCCGCGGCGAACAAGATTCCAACCGCGAAAGCGAACGCGACGACAACGAGCAGATACAGCCCGAGCATGATGATGCCGTACAGCAGCGTGCTGCCGGTCAGCGGCCAGAGGCGGCGGAAGCCTTTTTTGAGCAGCTCGCCCGCGCTCGGAATTTCCTCGCCGCGCAGATGCGCCTGCACGAGATGCACGATCGCCGCGACCGAGACCGGTCCGAGCAGCAGCATGAGCACGAAGCCGAGCAGCATCGCCAGCACGGCGCCTCCGCTCAGTCCGGCTCCTTCGCCTGATTCGATCGACTGCAGGTAGCCGTCGATGCCGCCATTCCGGATGGTATCCATGAGTCCGGAGGTCGTGTTGGACGAATCGGTGGCGAGCGCCATCGAGACGATCGCCATCGGGCCGTACAGCGCCAGCATGATGATCGCCAGCGTCGTGAAGTGGGTGCGGTACAGCTGGAAGCTGCGGTCGAGAATGCGGCCGATCCCCATCGGCCTCAGTTGTTGCGGTTGCTGCATGAATGTCCACCCTCCCTATGTATGAAGCCATGCCAAGTGCTGCCCGCCTGCAGGCGCACCACGATTATTATACTACGGATCGCAGGCCCGAGACGGTTCCTTTTTCCTTATGCTCCCAAAAGAATAAAAATTCGGGCGGTCCGCAAGGAACCGCCCGCCAGAGGGGCTTTCGCGCGCCAGCCCGTGCCGCCGGCAAGCCCGTCGAATGGCTTCAGCGCCGGCCCGTGCCGCCGGCAAGCCGGGCGAGCTGCTCCAGCACCGGGCTGCCGGAGTCGAGCGTGATGCGGTCCATGCGCTCGGCGAGCCGCTCCAGCATCTCCAGCTCCTTGAGCCGGTAAAGCGTCTCGTTCTCCTCCATCAGCTTGGCCGTGTTCAGCAGGCTGCGCGTCGAAGCCGTCTCCTCGCGGCGGGTGATGAGGTTCGCCTGCGCCTTCTTTTCCGCCAGCAGCACGGTATTGAGAATGTCGCGCATCTCGCCCGGCAGAATGACGTCCTTGATGCCCGCGCCAAGGAATTCGACGCCGCTCGCGGCCCCGACCGTCCGCAGCCGCTCCAGCGCCTCGGACGCCGCCTCGTCGCGCGCGGCGAGCAGGCGGTCGAGCGTCCTGCCGGCGACGATGTCGCGCAGGATCAGCTGCAGCGAGGCGTGCAGATGCTCGGACAGCGAGCGGATCTCGAGCGTGCGGCGCGGGTCGCTGACGCGGTATGCGCTGACGAAGTTGAGCCGCAGCGTCACCTTGTCGGCGGTCATCATCTCCTGGCCGTGCAGCTCAAGCTGCTGGCGGCGCAGATCGACCTTCTGGACCGACGCCTTGACCGGACCGCGCCAGAACCGGTAGCGGCCGGGACCGAGCTCGCGCTGCAGCTCATGGTCGTAGAAAAGGAAGCCGCGCTCCCAGCTCTCCACCTCCAGCGTCTGCGCATATGGCCCGATCCGCTCCGCGAGCTCCGGCTCGAGCGCCGCCGAAACGTCCGGCTCGCGCATATCGATGCGCTGGAACTCGTGGCGGCCGCCCGCTTTCCAAAAAGCATGCAGGCCCGGGGGCAGCAGCCGTTCGAAGCGCCCGTCGATGCGGTGAGCGGCGTATTCGCCGTCGCCGACCTCTACGACGTCGAGCTCCGCGGCGAGCCTCGCATCCTGCAGGTAGACGGCCAGCGGACCGTCCGGCGGCAGGAACGGCTCGTCGACGCGGCAGGCGACCGCGGTCTCGCAGCGCAGCCGGATCAGCCGCTTCGTTCCAGGCAGGAGCAGTCCTGCATAGCTTCCTCTCCGGTACAGCAAACCGCGCTCGGTCGGCTTGATCGTGACGATTTCGAACATATCGATCATCTCCTTGTATGAGGGCGTGTTTGCATCCTTCGAAGGAAGCCGAATATGGCCGAATTTTTGATTCCTGCGAGGAACGTAGGCGAAAGCGTACCGGGGGTACGTCGAGCCTGCGTGACGAAGCAGGGGGCAAAAAGGCGGTGATAGACGCTCCTGAGCGGGGTTGCAAACACGCCCTAAGTAAGCCGCGAGCCGCCTGCGGCGTCGCGCCGCTCGGCAGGCTGCTTCGGCTCGGAATGGCCGGGGTCGGGCGGCATCCGTCCGCTCGCCCGCGCCCCGGAAGCGTCGGCGGAGCGCCTGCGGGCAGGCGGCCTCCAGACAATTTCCCGCTGCCGTCCCTTCGCGCTTCCCTCCTTGCGCCATGGCGCAAGGAGAGTCGCGAGCGGGCGATCGCTGCGGGGGGAATCGTCCTTCTTGCCGCCGCCGGCGCATGGCGCTGCATGGCCTGCTTCCGGCACCGCCCTTGGAGGCGCGGCCGGCGCGGATCGGCGGGATCGGATGCCGGTCCCTCGGGTACTGCGCTCGTAGGCTCTTCGCCGTTTTGAATTCATCAACCATGAACGCCCCTGATAGAGCGTCCGGGATTCGAACCCGGTGAATGAACGAGGAGAAAGGACGGCCGTAGCATGCCTGTCGGATCAGCGTCCCGGCACTGCGGAACAGGGCCTGCGGCCGAAGTTCCCGCCTGTCGCCTGACCTTTCCGCTTCATCATAGCCTCCTGCGGACGGGCGGAACAGGGCGGAAGTATGGCGAAGGCGTCCGCTTGGCGGAAAAAAGCGGCAATCCGGCGCGGAGCCGCCCGGGCAGGAAATCAGGCGTGCCGTCCCGAATAAAGCAGGTTCGACAAAAAAGGCTGGATCGAGCGGGAGGAGGAAGCGAGGATGGCGAGAGAAAGCTTCGACAAGGAGATCGAGCTGCTGCGGCTGCTCGTGCTGACGGGCGGCGCGTTCAGCCGCAAGGAGTCGGCGGAGCGGCTCGGCATCTCGGTGCATACGCTCGACAAGGCGCTGCGAAGGCTGCGCGAGGCCGCTTCGGCCGCTGGCGCGGACGGCGAGCTTGGGCTCGGCCGGCTGCTGCAGGCGAGGCGCGAGCGGGGCGGCGACCCGCTGCTGCTGTTCCTTTTCCGCTCCCGCTCGCTTAAGGAATCGGAAATCGCACGGCTCTCGCTGTTGCAGGGTGAGCTTGGGAAAGGCGGCCGAACGGCCGCGGAGCTGCTCGACGCCTGCTGCGGCGGCTGGCCGGAGGCGTCGCCGTGGCCGGACGAAAAGACGATCCGCTCCGACCTCGCCTACCTCGAAAAAGCCGGCATCGTCGCGCGCGCAGGCGGCCGTCCGGTGCGCTACCGGCTGCGCGACGAGCTGTGGGCGGCGCTGGAGCCCGAGGAGCTGCGGCGGCTCGAGCTGTTCGTGCATGCGATGGCCCACACGCGGGTGCCGTCGGTGCACGGGTTCCTGCTGCAGGACAGCCTGCGCCGCCTGCTCGGTCGGGACGGCGCGCTCAGCGCCGGCGTCGGCTTCGCCTACCGCTACGACTGCCGCATCCTCGACGAGGCGTACCTGCATCCGCTGCTGGCGGCGATCGAGGAGCGGCGCACGGCGAGCTTCGAGTACTTGACGCCGAAGTCGGAGCATCGCTACGCCGCGCGCGGCACCAATCCGCTGCATGCGCGGACCAGCCCGGCGCGGCAGATCGCGATGCTTCCGCTCAAGGCGGTCTACGACCACCAGTACGGCCGCTGGTACGCGCTCGGCTTCACGCGCGTCCACGGGCTGAGCGCCTGGCGGATGGAAGGAATGAGCGGCCTGGCGATCGGCGGGGCCGCCGATCCCGAGCTGTTCGCCCGCAAGCGGGAGCAGCTGGACGCGCGGCTGCGCACGAGCTGGCTCGTCGATCTGGGCGAGCCGACGCGCGTTTCCGTGCGGTTTTTCCGTCCCGAGGGGGCGGAGTACGACTTCGTCCGCGAACGGGTGCTGCTGCAAGGGCAATGGGGCGAGACGACGGAGGAAGGACCGGATTCGTTCCGGTACGACATCGAGGTGAACGGGACGAGGGAGATCCGCCCGTGGCTGCGCAGCTTCGGCTCCAGCTGCGAGGTGCTGGAGCCGGAGGAGCTGCGGCAGGACATGATCGAGGAGTGGAAGGAGCTGGCGGAGACGTATGGAGCTGCTGTTCGACAAGGCGCACAATCATGAGCTGAGCCGCCGCATGGCGGAGGCGGGCGCCGTCGCCGTGACCGGGCGCGAGCGCGCCTGGCTGAAGCTCATGCTGGAGCATCCCGCCGCAGAAGGCTTCCTCGGCTCGGCGGCGCGCGCCAAGCTCGCGGAGCTGCTGGCCGAGGAGCCGCCGCTGCCGCTGGGACATCTGGACGAGAAGGCGCGCAGCCGGGAGCGGCGGCTGTATTCGCCGCTGCTGCCAGAGCTGGCGGCGATCATTGCGGGCCGCAGCGGCATGCGGCTCGCCTACAGCGCCAAGGGCGGCGGCGAGCTGCGCCATGCCGAGGGCTACCCGTACCGGCTCGACTACGCGATGTCGACCAAGCAGTGGTACCTGCTCTGGCACCGGAGCCAGGGACGGCCGCTCATGCGCACGCGGCTCACCCATGCGCATGGCGTGGAGGAGCGGCCGCTGCCGCCGGGCGAGGCGGATCGGCTGGACGCGGCGATCGCGCGGCTGACGGCGCGCTCGCAGGAGGAGGTCGAGCTGGAGCTCCTCCCCCGCTACAACCGCGAGCTGTCGCGCATCCTGTACGCGCTCTCCTGCTTCCGCCAGGAGGTGCGCTTCGACGCCGCCGAGGGCGTCTACCGCATCGCGCTCCGCTATCCGCGGGACGAGCGCGGCTTCCTGCTGCAGAAGCTGCGCTTCCTCGGCAAGCGGGTGCGCGTCGCCGATGGCGCTGCTAGCGCTGCTCTGCAGGAGCAGATGAGAGCCAGCGCGGCGAAGGCGCTGGCCCGGTACGGGATTCGGCTGGAGGCCGTTGCCGAGGCGAAGGCGGAGGTTGAGGCGGGCGAGGCGGAGGCTGGGGCGGGCGAGGACGGGGCAGAGGTATAGGCGGCAGCCGAACGCATCCAAGGCACTTTTATGCCTCCCTCATAATTAAGAGGTTTTCTCACGAATGCTCACTCGTTCGCAGGATTTCACACGATTCTCTTTCGAGACGGTAGGCTTGAAACCGAAGAAGATGGACCGAGAGACGGTTGTGGGCCGCTTTTAGGGCAGGCGGGAACAGAAGTCCGTGAATCACGAACCTCGGCAGGAGCGGTTTTGTCGCACCCTCTTCCACTTGTCCTTTGGCGGTTCACCCTCCCAGATCTCTACGGGTCTATGCCCTCACATTCCTTCGTTTCACCTGGCCAAAGCGTGGAGGCCGATTCGTTTTGGATAACGGGTCTGGGCCCTATTGCATAAAAAACTCGGTTCTCTCGGTGCGTTTCCGTGTAAAATCCCGCGAACGGGTCAGCATTCGTAAATGACAATGGTGTGGCGTGTGGAGGAGCTCGCCTGCTGGTTCGACTAGGCTGCGTTCGACTCTAGGTTGGGGCGGTATCGTTCCCCTTTATTTGCCATTGCGACGAGCATTCGAGCCAGTTTGCCGATCAGACAAATAATGGATTTCTTTCTGGCCATTCCTCGAGCCTGGTTTCGTTCATGGCAGGTTTTGAATTCCGGATGGTCTTTCACCAGACAGAGCACGGCTAGAAACAGGACTTTTCGCAGTAGGCTGTCGCCTCGTTTGGTCAGCTTGACTTGTCCCTTGTACGTGCCGGAACGTTGCGTCGCCAAACTAAGACCAGCGCGGTTCAACAGCTGATTGCCGTGGCGGTAGGAGCTCAAGTCGCCCGCGAGCCCAAGTAGGGCTGCTTGAACCGTTGGTCCCATGCCGCTGCCCAGACTGGCCAGCTGCTCGGCCTGCGGCAGGTCGCGCAGCAGCTCTTCCAGACGCTGGTCGACGGCTTCGATCTGGCGCTTGCCCAGCTCGTACATCTCCAGCAAGTGGCTCAGCGTCAAGATGGCCTCCTCCGGCGCTCGACAGTCGCCAATGCTGCCAGAGGCCGCTTGAATCAGCTCTGCTGCCCGTTTTCGCCCGCTGACGCCCCCAGGCCGCTGCAAGCCTTGCTCGCCCCAATGCCGGATGAAATCGTCCACGCTCCATCGGCGAAGTTCTTTCGGCAGCTGGAGCGACTTGAGCGTAGCTAGAGAACGCACGCCGTCCCAGTTCTTGAACACCGTCGAGTATTCAGGAAAGTACAGGTCGATCCAGCGCACGATCCGGTTTCCCGTCTGCGTCTGATTCCGAACCAGCATGTCACGATGAAGAACGGCGCTTTTCAACCGACCAAACCTCTCGTCCTGCGGCGTATACTCGGTGTAGTACCCTCGTGTTACGACATCCGCGATGACGAGCGCATCTTTCGGGTCGTTCTTGGCGGGACTGTTGTCGCGGTCTTCCTTGTGCCGACGGGTGAGGGCGGGATTGACCAGAACGACCTTGATTCCGCGCTCCAGCAGCCAATGAGCCAGATTGAACCAGTAGTGTCCCGTGGGCTCCATGCCGACGATTGCGGTGGAGAGGCAGTGCTTCTGCATTGCTTGATTCAACCATTGCAGCAGCTGCTCGAATCCGTGGGCGTCATTGGTGAAAGCGTAATGGCGTGGTGTCAAGGTCCGACCACGGAAATTGGTCATCCGGGCGGCATGCTTGTCCTTCGCGATGTCAATGCCGACGATAACATGCTTTTCGGTCATTTGATCCAAACGTTGATCAACCGAGTGCTTTCGAGTAAACTTCATAGTGGAACGTCTCCTTTAGATGAGTTATTAGGGCTCTGACCCGTCGCAACCTCATCTTATAGGAGCGTTCCTTTTTGTGTCCAAGCTCATTTCTTAGCTTATACAGGAATGTTTGGTTGGGCCGGTTCGGCGGGTTTTGAATGCAACCAAGGCACTTCTATGCCTTGGTTGGGCAGGTTCGGCGGGTTTTGAACGCAACCAAGGCACTTCTATGCCTTGGTTGGGCAGGTTCGGCGGGCTCGCGCGATACTACAGCATATAAAGAAGGGGCAGACCAAGGCCGATCCGCTCGGCCTTGGTCTGCCCCTATCTATTGCTGCCTTCACTCTGGCAGCGGCTGGTTGAACGCGCGGAAGACGACCGTCGGCTCCGTCGGCACGTCGCCGGCACGAGTCGCCGCATCCGTGCCGACACTCTCCACATCCGCGGCACGTCCCGCCTCATCCGTGCCAACTCTTCTCGCATCCGTGCCGACACTCTCCGCATCCGCGCCGCGAATCGCCGCATCCGTGCCGACACTGCCCGCATCCGAGGCGCGGATCGCAGCTCCGGCGCCGAACAGCTCGCCGCGGCGAGGCGCGCAGGAGAGCTCCACCCGGCGCGACTCTCCCGGCAGCAGCGTGAAGTACGCCTCGCTCGCCTCCATCCACCAGCCGTCGGTCGTCTCCTCGGGCCGCACATGCAGCGCGGCTTCCGTGCCGTCGTTGGCGACGACAAAGGCTCGGCGCAGGCGCGGACTGGCTGCCGGTCCGCCCGCTTCGGGCGGCGCCTGCTCCCATCCGCCCAGCGGCTCGGCCCGCAGCGCGGCGGCCATCGGCTTCAGCGCGGCAGCATATACCTCCGGCGACCGCGTGGAGAAGAAGTAGTCGACGGGAGGAGGCGCATCCATCCCCTCGATGCGGAGACGGACGAGCAGCAGGCCGTTGTAGGTGTCCTGCACGACCCAGTCCAGCGTTCCGATTCGGAGCGAGCCGCTTCCAGCGCCCGTTTCCCCGCCGGCCGGCGCATCGAACGTCTGCTCATGCAGCAGCGCTCCACGCAAGTCCCTCACTTCGGCACGTACGCGGAGAAGCGGCGTCACATTCGCCTCGAGTCCCTCATTCATCGCCTGGCTCGACTGGCCCGCATCCAGCTCGCGCCCCTCGCCGCTCGCCCTTCCCGCCTGGCTCGCCTCTCTCTCGTCCATCTGCAGATTCGACTGGCTCGACTGGCCCGATGCCAACCCGCCGCCTTCGCCCGTCGCCTGGCTCGCGCCTCTCTCCATCATCGCCGTACCCGCCAGGCCCGCATCCAACCCGCGCCCCTCGCCCGTCGCCAGGCCGGCCACCGGCTCGGGCCCTCTGTGCAGATGCACCGCCGCCTGCAGCCGGCTGCCCGCCGGCGCGTCCAGCGAGCGGTAGTCGAGCGATGCATGCGTGCCCTCAAAGGCGGAGCGGGTCCAGTAGTAGGCCATCTTCGGCTCCATGTAGTAGTCGACGAGATTCGTGCAGCTGGCGTTCGGCCACGGCTCGTTGAGCTGCCAGATGATGCTGCCGCTCTGCCGGCCCTGGCGGCGCCGGTTGGCCTCGAGGATGAAGCGCAGCCCTTCCGCCTGGATCCACTGGCTCGCGTCGGAGAACGCCTGCAGGTCGGCGAAGCCGCCGAACAGCTCCGTATCGCGGCCGAACGTGTCCCACCATTCGCCATGGTGGCGCCAGACGAAGCTCTCCTCCATCGACACCGGCTTCCGATGAGGCTCCGACAGGAACTTGCGCAGGCTTTTCACGCTGCTGACGCCGTCGACGCCGAACTCACTGTGGAACAGATGGTCCGCCTCGGCGTACAGCGGGTAATGGCCCGGATTGCCCATGTACTTCCAGTGGCCGTGGACGTCGTGGCTGACGCCCTTCTCGCTCGTGATGTACTGCCTCGGACCGGACGCCGACGTCGGCAGGAACAGCCGCTGCGGATCATGCTCGGCGACGAGCGCCCGCAAATAGGCGAGATTGGCGTCCTCATAGGTCGAAGGCCGGTCGGGCGCGCTCATCAGCTCGTTGCCGCCGCTCCACACCGCCAGCGACACATGGTTGCGCCGCGTCTTGAGCGCCTGCACGGCGCTGCGGCCGAGCAGCTCGAGGAAGCGCGGCTTTTGGGACGGCTCGTTGTCGATGCCGGAGCTGGACTGGATGAACTCCTGCCAGACGAGGATGCCGAGACGGTCGCACAGGTCGTACAGCTCTTCCTTTTCGATAAGGCCGCCGCCCCACACCCGCAGCAGGTTGAGATTCGCCCGCCGGGCGAGACGCGCGAGCCAGCCGTAGCGCTCCGCTCCGACGTTGCCGTACAGATGGTCGAGCGGCGTCAGGTTCGCGCCTTGAATGTAGATCGGCTGTCCGTTGACGACAAACGTGTACGGCAGCGCGTCGTCCGGTCCGCCCGGGTTGCGCCGGTACTCGATGCGGCGGATGCCGGTCCGCCGAGTCGTCTCCTCCGTCAGCCGGCCTTCCGCGAACAGGCGCAGCCTCAGCTCGTAGAGCGGCTGCTCGCCGTATCCGTTCGGATGCCACAGACGCGGCTCCGGCACCTCCAGCTCGGCCCGGACCGCTCCGTCCACGACCGGACCGCTCCAGCGGGCGGCCGTCCGGCCGTCCGGATCGAGCAGCTCCAGCTCCGCCGCGGCCTCGTCCGTCCCTTTCTCCACGCGCGCGAGGGCCGCCACCGACACGACTCCCGTACCGTCCTCGCGCACATCCGCATGCAGCGCCAGCTCGTCCAGCGAGACGGCGCGGCGGACGCGCAGCGAGACGGTGTCCCAGATGCCGACGTTGACGAGCCGGGTCGAGAAGTCCCACTTGTAGTTGAAGCGGCTCTTCTGCGTGAACGTCTCGCTCGTCTTGCCGATCTGGCCCATCTCGTCCGGCGCCTGCTTGAGGATGATCTGCAGCTCCGCCGTCTCGCGCTCGCCGAGCAGATCGGTCACGTCGTAGACGGCCGGCTCGTACATGCCTTCATGCTCGCCGAGGCGGCGGCCGTTCAGCGAGACGATCGCCTCGTAGTCGAGTCCGGCCAGCACGAGCTCGGCCCGGCAGCCCGGCTCAAGCTCCGGCGGCGCGAAGCGGCCGCGATACACCCACCAGCGGTTCTCCACCCATTCGACTGCCAAGCTGTTCGTATCGACATACGGATCGGGGATGAGCCCCGCCCGGTACAGATCCTCATGCACGCCGCCCGGCACCGTCGCCGGAATCCACTCCGTCACGCCGAGCAGCTCATTGCCGATCTCCATGCTCGTGCCCTTCAGCGGCACCCACGGCCAGAATCCCTTTACTTCCCATGCCGCATCCAGCTTCCGCATCTCCATGTCGCACCCAACCTTCCCTTATTCGAAAGCAAAAGCAAACCTGTTCCTCCATCGTATCAACGCCTTCAAATTAATTCAACTGTTTCGTTTTGTTAAATCCGAATTCGGATCGACGCAAAATCCGATGGCAAAGGAAAAGGGCCGCCCCGCTCGTCGATGGCTCGACGTGCGGGACAGCCCTATTGGATTGCCGTCATTCATATGGCCGGATGGTGCGGATCCGGCCGTCCTCTTCATAAAACAGCTCCGTGAACTTGACGCAGCGCTTGTTGTCGGCGCCGCCGGAGAGCGAGCTGTCGTGGTAGAACAGATACCACTTGCCGTCCCACTCCACGATCGAGTGGTGGGTCGTCCAGCCGACGACCGGCTCCAGGATCGTCCCCTGGTAGACGAACGGGCCGAGCGGATGGTCGCTCGTCGCGTACACGATCTTGTGCGTCGTGCCGGTCGAGTAGGACAGATAGTAACGCCCCTGATGCTTGTGCATCCACGGCCCTTCGAAATAGCGGCGCTCCTCGTCGCCGGCCGCGATCGGCCGGCCGTCTGCGTCCACGATTGACAGCTCCGCAGGTGCGCTCCTCAGCGACAGCATGTCGTCCGCCAGCTCGGCGGCGCGAGGTCCGAGCGCCGGCTCGTCCCCGGTCGGCCCTGCGGCGTCCGGATCGAACGCACCGGCCTGCCATTTTTCCAGCTGTCCGCCCCACAGGCCGCCGAAGATCAAATAGGCGCGGCCGTCGTCGTCGACGAACGCCGCCGGGTCGATGCTGAACGTGCCGTCGATCCAGCTCGGCTCGGCCCGGAACGGACCCTCCGGCCGCTCGCCGACGGCGGCGCCGATGCGGAAGATGCCGTCCTCGTCCCGCGCCGGGAAGAACAGATAATACTTGCCGTCCTTGCAGGCGGCGTCCGGCGCCCACATCTGGCGGGACGCCCACGGCACGTCGCGCACATGCAGCGCTTGGCCGTGGTCGACGCAAGGCGCGTCCGCGGCGTCCATCGACAGCACATGGTAGTCCTCCATGTCGTACTGGTCGCCGTTGTCGTTGGACACGCGCTCGTGGTCGAGGTCATGGGACGGATAGACGTACAGCTTGCCTTCGAACACATGGGCCGACGGATCGGCGGTGTAGATATGGGTGACGAGCGGCTGGTTGAAGCTCGGTTTGGCGGTCATCGTACCATCCTTTCTGGAGTCGCAAGTCGCAGGGGCAGGGGCAGGCTCAGGTGCGGGCTCAGGCGGATCAACCCTTCACCGAGCCCGCCGTCATGCCCTCGACGATCTGGTTGCTGAGCGCGAAGAAGGCGATCAGGATCGGCAGGATGCTGATCATGAGCGTGGCGCCGATCGCGCCCCAGTCGGCCGAGTACTGGCCGATGAAGTTCTGGATGCCGACGGTCAGCGTCTTGAGCGTGTCGCTGCTGATGAACGTGTTGACGAAGACGAACTCGTTCCAGTTGTAGATCATGTTGATGATGACCGTCGTCGCCAGCACGGATGCCGTCATCGGCAGCACGATCTGGAAGAAGATGCGGTTGACGGAGCAGCCGTCCATGACGGCCGCCTCCTCGACCTCGCGCGGCAGCGTCTCGTAGAAGCCGAGCAGGATCATGATCGTCAGCGGCAGGTTGAACGCGGTGTACGCCAGGATGATCGAGAGCGGATGGTCGGTCAGGCCCGCCTTCATGAACATCTGAAACAGCGGGATGAGCGTCGAGTGGATCGGAATCATGATGCCGACCATGAACAGACCGAGCACGGGCTTTTTCCAGCCCCACTTCATGCGCGTCAGCGCGAATGTGACGAGGCTCGCGAGCAGCACGGTCGCGGCGACGGCGGCGACGGTGTACCAGACGCTGTTGAAGAAGTACTGGCCGATGTTGCCCTCGGTCCATACCTTCTCGTAGTTCTCCCACTTGGGGCTGGCCGGCAGCGAGAGCGGAGACTTCGTGAAGATCTCCTGCGTGTCCTTGAGGGAAAAGACGGCGAGCCAGAGCAGCGGGAACACCTGCGCGACGGCGATGAGGGCCAATGCGGCGTACAGGAGCGTCTTCAGGACCGGGCTGGCGGCAGAGCGCCCGGCAGGGCCGGCTTCTGCGCGAGCCGCGGCGAGTCGTTGCGACATGTCGGTTGGCTCCTTTCGCTTACGAGTATTGGACCTCTTCGGACGAGGTGAGCTTGCGGATCAGCCAGGTGACGGCGAGGCAGATGAGCAGCAGGAAAAATCCGATCGCGCTGCCGTAGCCGAAGTCGTAGCTGCTGAACGCCTGCTTGTACATGTAGGAAGCCATGACCTCGCTCGCTCCGTTCGGCCCGCCTCCGGTCATGACGTAGATCAGGTCGAAGTACTTGAGCGAGCCGACGACCGCCAGCACGACGGTCATCTTGGCGACGCCGGCGATGAGCGGCAGCTTGACGCGCAGCGCGATCTGCAGCGGGCTCGCGCCGTCGATCCGCGCCGCCTCGACGAGCGAGGACGGGATGTTCTTGAGCGCCGCGTAGTAGATCAGGATGTAGAAGCCGGCGTACTGCCAGATGATCGGGATGAAGATCGACAGCAGCACGAGGCTCGTGTCAGACAGCCACTCGACCGTGTCGGGCAGGCCGACCGCGCCGAGCAGCGTGTTGAGGATGCCGTTCGTCGGGTGGTAGATCTTGGCCCACAGCTGGGCGATCGCGACCGAGCTCAGCAGCATCGGGATCAGGTACAGCTTGCGCAGCAGGTTCGCGCCCTTGATCTCGCCGGCGAGCACGAGCGCCACCGCCAGATAGCCGAGCAGGCTGAGCGCGGAGAACGCCGCCAGCAGCAGCGAGTGGCCGGCGCTGTCCCAGAACGCCGCGTCGCGGACGAGCTTCGCGTACTGGTCGAGCCCGGTGAACGCCATCTCGCCGATGCCGTCCCATTTCATCAAGCCGTAGTAGCCGGTGAGCACGATCGGCACGTAGATCAGGACGAGCACGAGCAGCAGCGCCGGCAGCACGTAGAGGGCAATCATCTTCTTGTTGGACATCACTTTATCCATGCTTGTTCACGCTCCTTCGCAGGTTCGGGCAGACGGGTGCGGCGGCAAGCGAAGAGGAGGATCTGCGCCCGCCTCGCGGGACAGGTCCTCCTCGGAGGCCGCGCGGCTGCGGAATCAGCCTGCGTCCTGCTTCAGCGCCTCTTCATGCTGCTTGGCGAAGTCCTCCGGCGTCACTTCCTTGCCGAACAGCGCCTGGATCATGTTCAGGTGGACCTGCGCGACGGCCGGGCTCATCTGCACGTCCGCGAACAGCGTGATGTTGCTGGCTTTGCCGAGCTCGTTCAGGATGTCGATGTACATCTGCGGCAGATCGACCTTGGACGTGTCGACCTTGGTCGCCGGGATGACGCCCGCCTTGGTGACCGACTGCTCGCCCCATTTCTCGACGAAGAACTTGACGAACTTCTTGGACTCTTCCTTGACCTTGGAGTTCTCGGCGACGAACAGCCCTACGCCCGGTCCGCCGACCCAGCTGTCGATGTCGCCCTTGCCGCCCTCGATCGTCGGGAACTTGAAGAATCCGACCTGGTCGCGGAACTCCTGCGGGATGGACTCGTTCGTCGTGAAGTTCGGCAGCTCCCATGTGCCCATCAGGTACATGGCCGCCTTGCCGCTCAGGAACTCGGCCTTGCCTTCGTCGTTGGACAGGCCGTTGAAGCCCTTGTTGAAGGCGTTGCCGTCGACGAGCTTGCGCACCTCGTCCGCCGCCTGCACGAGGCTCGGATCCTCGAACGAGCCGGAGCGGTCGATCGCCTTCTTGAGCGTCTCCGCCCCGCCGAGCCGGTCGGCCAGGTACATGTACCAGAGCGAGCCGGTCCAGCGGTCCTTGTTGCCGAGCGCGATCGGCGCGACGCCGTTCTGCTGCAGCGTGTCGACCGCCTTCTGGAAGTCGGCGTACGTCTGCGGCACTTCGAGGTTGTATTTGCTGAAGATCGCCTTGTTGTAGTAGACCGGCGTGATGTTCAGCTCAAGCGGCAGCGCGTACGTCTTGCCGTCCACCGCGTACGCCTCGGTCGTGCCGGAGACGAACGAGTCCTTCAGGCCGCCGGCCAGCGTGTCGTCGAGCGGCGCGAACAGATTGCCTTTGACATAAGGAGTCAGGAACCCCGCCGCCCACGTCATGCCGACATCCGGCAGGTCGTTGGAGGCCGACAGCACCTTGAGCTTGTTCTTGTACTGCTCGTTCTCCAGAATCTCCTGCTTGATCGTCACGTTCGGGTTGTCGGCCTGATATTGGGAAATGATGTCGTTCACGATCATGTTCTGCTGCTTGGAGCTGCCGGCCGGCCACAGATGCATCATCTTGATCGTAATCTTCTCGGCCGAGCCCGAGCCTGCTCCGGCGTTCGCGGCTTCGCCGCCAGCCGAGTTGCCGCCGTTGCCGCCGCTGCCGCCGTTGCCGCCGCAGGCGGTCAGCGCCAGCAGGGACGCCAGCGCGGCCGCGCCCAGCACGGAGGTCGATTTTTTTGCCATGGTGGTGGTTCCTCCCCTTCATCGCTCTTGGATAGCGGTTACATTTCCAATGATAGCGGTTTACCCGGTTTGAAATAAGGTAACGGCGATTAGGGAAAAGTCCGATATTTTCAGGTCTCCTTGCTGTCGGAGAGGCTGCGGCGGTACTGGCTCGGCGTCATGCCCTCGTAATCCTTGAACAGGGTGATGAAATACTTGGCCGTCTGGTAGCCGACCTGCTCGGCGATCTCTCCGACCGGCAGGCCGGTCGAGTAGAGCAGCTTCTTGGCCGCCTGCAGCTTGCTGCGGGCGACGAACTGGCTGAACGTCATGCCGGTCTTGTCCTTAAACAGCGAGCTGAAGTAGCTCGGGTTCAGATGCACATGCTCGGCGACCTCGCGCAAGGTGAGCGGCGTCCGCACGTTGTCCTCGATGAAGCGGATCGCGTCCTGCACCGGCTGCGGCACGAGCCGGTCCTCCTCCTTCAGCTCCGCGAGGCCGAGGTCGACGATCCGCTCCATCGCGCCGAGCCGGCGGCGCTCGAGCGCGATCTCGAGCGCCTGCTCGGCCGCCTCCAGCAGCTTCGCGCGCGTCACCGGCTTGAGCAGATAGTTGACGACGCCGAGCCGGATGCCCTCCTGCGCGTAGTCGAACTCGGAATACCCCGACAGCAGCACCGATACCGGATCGCTGCCCCGCTCCTTGATCGCGCGGATCAGCTCGAGCCCGTTCATTTCCGGCATCCGGATGTCGGTCAGCAGCAGATGGATCGGCCGCTCCGCCGCCAGCTCCAGCGCCTCGTCCCCGTTCTCGGCGGAGAGGATGTCGAAGCGCCCCTCCGCCCAGCCCTCCAGCGTCTTGGCCAGTCCTTGCCTCGTTCTCGGCTCATCGTCGACGATGAGCACGGTCAGCCGGTTTTTCATGCAGTCCCTCCCGGTATGTCGAATCCGACCGTCGTCCCTTCGCCGGGCCTGCTCTCGATGCGCAGTCCGCCCGCCGGCCGATCCTTGTAATAAAGCTGCAGCCGCTTGCTCACGTTGGCGAGCGCCATGCCGCTGCCCTTGCCCTTGCCTTTTCCGGCTCCGTCCGCCGGGCCGCCTGCGCCGAGCGAGTCGCTCAGCGCCTGGACGAGCTCCGCGTCCATGCCCGGACCGTCGTCCTCGACGGCGACCGACCACAGGTCCGGCTCGCCCGCCGGCTCGACCCGCAGCGAGACGGAGCCCGGCCCTTTTTTGGCGCCGACGCCGTGCAGGATCGCGTTCTCGACGAGCGGCTGCAGCAGCAGCTTCGGCATGCGCAGCTCGAGGCTGTCCGGCGGCGCCGAAAGGCTCCACTCGAGGCGGTCGCCGAACCGCAGCTTCATCAGCTGCATGTAGCGCTCCGCATGGTCGAGCTCCTCGCGCAGCGTCACCCACTCGCTGCCGTGCTCGCTGCCGATCGTGTAGCGGAACAGGTCCGACATGGCGACGACGAGATTGGCGAGCTCCTCCTCTTCCTTGTCCTGCAGCGCCCAGAACAGCGCCTCGAGCGTGTTGTACAGGAAGTGGGGATCGATCTGCGCCTGCAGCGCCTTGAGCTCGGTGCGGCTGCGGATGAGCTCCTTCTCGTAGATGACCTGGATCAGGTCGTTCATATGCCCGACGAGCTGGTTGTACGTCTTGGTCAGCTCGTTGATCTCGACGGTCGAGTGGACTTCCGGGCTCGGCCGCAGCTCTCCGAGGCGCGCTCCGCGCATCGTCTTGATGAGCCGCAGGATCGGCCTCGTGATCATCGCGCTCAGGAAAAAGGAGCAGACGAGGCAGATGAGGAAGCCGACCGCGCCAGCCGCGACGATGGCGGTGCGCAGCGCGCCGATGCCTTCCGTCAGGCTTTTCACCGGCGCCAGGATAACGAGCTTCCAGCCCGTCAGCTGGGATGTCTGGCGCACCTGCAGATAGGGTTCCCCGCCGATATCCAGGTTATGGTCGGCCGAGTCCGGCAGCGCCTCCGCCGAGCCGCCGTAGTCGGATGTGATGACGCGGCCTTCGCCGTCGAGCAGCGTCATGAACTCGCGGCGCTCCTGCGCCTCGTCGGCGCCGAGGTCGAACGTGCTGCGCTCGATGCGGACGAGCAGATAGCCCGCGCTCTCGAACGAATGGTCCATCAGCCGCACGCTGCGGACGGCGAGGAAGTACGCCGGGTCCTTCGGATCCTCGCCGATCCACGCCAGCCGGCCGCTGCCCCGATCGGCGAGGGCGATCTGCTCCGGCTGCAGCCGGTCGGTCAGCCGGCTCTCGTCGAGCGGCGACAGGCTGCGGTAATCGCGGGTGAACAGGTCGAACGAAGCGATGCCGTCGGAATACACCTGCAGCGTGCGCACGCTCTGCAGCAGCGACTGCCGCTGGCCGAGCGTCGAGCGGCGGCCGCGGGACTCCTGCAGCAGCAGCTGCTGCACCTCGGAAGCGGTCATCACCTGGCTGGACAGCATGTCCACCTGGCGGTAAAGCGTTTCCAAGCGGCCGATCGCCTCAATCGCCGTCTGCTGCAGCTGGCGCTCCGCGTTGCTTGTGATGACCGTCGATACCCGTCTGTACGTATAGAAGCCGACGAACAGCAGCACGAGCGCCATGACGAGCACGCAGACGGCGAGAATCTGGTTCCGCAGCGTATTGGCGTTGCGCAGCCGCGTTCTCATAGCGGATCTCCCTTTCGTGAAGTGGCTTGGGCTCGAGGGTGAAGCCGTGACTCATTATAGGAGCAGGCGCTCGCGGGACGCAAGGGGGCGGAAAGGCGAGCCGCATTCGGCGCCTGCGGCATGAAGCCGCGGCAGCTGACGGACTTTTGCCGGCATCCAGCGGGCATGGCGGCTCGCTATGAAAGCTTTTTACAATCTTGTAATCTGTTTGTAATCTTTCCTTCAGCTAGCCTTCATTTAACGGCTTTATAGTAGAAGCAGACCCCCCTTATTCATATATTCTCTCTAGGCCCGCGCCTCGCGCGGGCCGCTTTTTTTTTGGAGCGGGGACGCCTTGGTCTGCCAAGCAAACCGCCGCCAAACAAACACCATAAGCAAAGACAAGAAATCCAAACGGATTCCATCTTTATCTTTTTCTGGGCGTGGTATCCTCTACCTATCCCCCCAGCAAAGGAGAGAATTGAAGATGAACAAGATGAAAGCGCTTAAGATGCTGCTCGCCTTGATGACCGCCTGGACGCTCCTGGCCGCGATGCCGGGCTTGGAGCGGACCGCCCATGCCGCCTCCGGATTTTACGTCAGCGGCACGACGCTGTACGACGCGAACGGCAAGCCGTTCGTCATGCGCGGCGTGAACTATGCCCATACGTGGTTCAAGAACGACTTGAACACGGCCATCCCGGCGATCGCCGCGACCGGAGCCAATACGGTGCGCGTCGTCCTTTCCAACGGCAGCCAGTACACCAAGGACACCGCCCAAAATGTAAGCGCCATCATATCGCTGCTCAAGCAGCATAAGATGGTCGCCGTCCTGGAGGTGCATGACGCGACCGGCAGCGACAGCGCCGCCGAGCTGGACAAGGCGGTGAATTACTGGATCGAGATCAAGAACGCGCTGATCGGGCAGGAGAAGTACGTCATCCTCAACATCGCCAACGAGTGGTACGGCACCTGGAACGGCAGCGGCTGGGCCAACGGCTACAAAGCGGCCATCCCCAAGCTGCGGAACGCCGGACTGACCCATACGCTCATGGTCGACAGCGCGGGCTGGGGCCAGTATCCGGATTCCATCCGCGATTACGGCCAAAGCGTGCTCGCCGCCGATCCGCAGCGCAACACGATGTTCTCCATCCATATGTACGAGTATGCCGGCGGCAACGCGCAGACGATCAAGACGAACATCGACAACGTGCTGAACAAGGGGCTGTGCCTGACGATCGGCGAATTCGGCCAGTACCATACGAACGGCGACGTGGACGAGCCGACCATCCTCAGCTACGCGCAGCAAAAGAAGGTCGGCTGGACGGCCTGGTCCTGGCACGGCAACGGCTCGAGCTACGCCTACCTCGATCTCGCCCATAGCGCAGGCGGCGGCCTGACCGACTGGGGCAATACGGTCGTGTATGGCTTGAACAACGCGAACGGCATCAAGCAGACGAGCGTGAAGGCAAGCGTGTACTGAAGCCGGCCCCGCCCTTGCCTCCCTTCGGACGGCTCGCTATCATGAGGAGAGCAAGGCCGCATCGGCAGCGGCCGCCCGAAGGGAGGACGCTTCATGCCCTATGAGGAAGGCACCGGCTTGAACGAGTCGCCGCTTTACTTCGCCTATCGCCGCGTCAGCTCCGGCTATCCGCATACGGAGACGTTCCACTCGCATCGGGGCATGGAGGTGCTGCTCGTCCACGAGGGACGGGGAACGCTGATCGTCGGCAACGTCAGCTACGCGATCCGTCCCGGCATGGTGTGCGTGTTCCAGCCCTACCAGCTCCATCATCTGAAGCTGGAGCACGGAGACGGCGGACGGTTCGAGCGCTCGCTCGCGATATTCGAGCCGACGCTGTTCGAGGCTTATTTCGAGCCGTGGCCCGCCCTGCATGCGTTTTATGGCGCGTTGTCCAACAGCCGGCTGCCGTCGCCTTGCCTCTATGGAGCCGAGGAAGCGGGATTGGCGGAGCTGTTCCGCGACATGCGGCAAAGGCTCGACCGCCTGACGGAAGCCGAGCAGCTCGAGGAAATCTCGCTTTTTCTCGTGCAGCTGTTCCGCGGCCTGAAGGAGGCCTGGCGGCAAGAAGCCGCTCCGGCCGCTCCGCTGCCTTCCCGCAGCCAGCACCATGCCGAGCGCGTCCTCGACTGGATCGAGCAGCGTTATGCCGAGCGGTTCCAGCTCGAGGAACTGGCCCGCGACCTTCATCTGTCTCCCCATCATCTGTCCCATCTGTTCAAGGAGGCGGTCGGCATCAGCATCACCGAGTACATGACGACGAGGCGAATGCACCAGGCGGTCAAGCTGCTCACGTCGACGGGCAAGCCGGTCGCGCTCGTCGCGGAGGAGGTCGGGTTTACGAACGCCTCCTATTTCTGCAAGCTGTTCAAGTCCCGCATGGGCGCGACGCCGCATCAGTACCGCTTGCGCGCCTCCCGCTAGCCGCAGCCGCCTTGCCCGGCCCAAAAAAAGACGAACAAGCCTGGCCCCCGCATGAAGCGGAGGCCGGGCTTGCTGCGCGGCATGGAGGAATGCTGTCCTCGCCTGCCGGGAAGAGGGGGGCGCTTGGCGATCTGAGAGCTGGGGGCTGTGGCCTGGGGGCTGCGGCCTGGGGGCTGCGGCCTGCGGTCTGTGCGGGCGCAAGGCAGCCTTACGGCCCGTTCTTCGGCTCGAGCGGACTGCCGGTCGTAATGCCGATGTCCGCGAAGTTCTCGACGGAGCTTTTCTTCTTGTGAAAACGAGGCGCATGGCGCAAGACGCCTTCCCGCGTATAGAACGGATCGTCCGGCTGCAGCGGCAGCCGCGCGGCCTCGCCGGTAGCGGCCGACTTGTAGATGGCCGTAATCAGCTCCAGCGCCGCCCGGCCGTCCTCCGCCCCGACAAGCGGCTGCACGCCGGCCTCGATCGCGCTCAGCACGTCGTCGATCTGGCCCGCATGGCCTTCATGGGCGAGGCTCGGCAGGCTTTCGTAATGGCGGCACAGCTTCTCCTCGAGCTCGCGGTTCGGCTCGGGAAAGCCATTCGCGCGAGAGGTCGAGGCGACGGCCTTCCACGGCGCGGAGACGCGGGCGTTCGTTCCCTGGAACACGAGCTGCTGCTCCTCCCCGTGATGGACGACCGAGCTGGCGATCTGGCCGAGCGTGCCGTCGGGATAGCGGAGCATCGCGATCGACAGATCCTCGACCTCGGCATTGTCATGGGCGACGTTGCCCATGAACGCCATCACCTCGCTCGGGCGGCCGCGCATCCAGAGCAGCGCGTCGATATGGTGGACGGCATGGTTGAGCGTCGGCCCGCCGCCTTCCTTTTCCCATGTCCCGCGCCACCACAGATCGTAATAGCTATGCCCCCGCCACCAATAGGAATCCGCCTGGGCGTGCAGGATCCGGCCGGCGAGGCCGCTGTCCAGAACGGACTTCAGCTTCATCATCGGATCGCGGAACCGGTTCTGCGCGACGACGGAAACGAGGCGTCCCGCTTGCCGCGCCGCGTCCGCGATCCGGTCGCATTCCTCGAGGGAAGCGGCCATCGGCTTCTCGATCAGGACGTCGCTGCCCGCGCGCAGGAAGTGGATCGCAGTCTCGGCATGCGTGTACGGCGGCGTGCAGACGGAGACGAGATCGAGGTGCATGCCGCCCAGCTCGCGCCAGTCGGAGACGACTTTTGCGTCGAGGCCGTACCGGTCGGCTCGGGCTTGCGCCTTCTCGGGATAGAGATCGCAGATCGCGACGATGCGGCAGCGCTCCGGGAAGCGCAGATAGCCTTCGATATGCGCGGCGGAGATCGCGCCGGCGCCGATGATCGCAACGTTCAACATAGGTCAGCCCTCCTGGGATGGTTCGAATCGCTTGATCGCTTTCCTCCCAAGCATAGCGGGGCCGAGCATGCGGCAGTCGGCTGCGGTTGCGGAAAAAATAACGCTCTGTTGCGGAGCGCCGCCTCGGAGCGGCGGCGGTCAGCGTCCGGGCTCGATCGCGTTCTCCAGCTCCCGGTCGAGGTCGGCCGCGCCGGCGCGCAGCTGCTCGTCCGTCCAGCCAAGCTCGCGCGCCATGAAGCGCAGTACCGGCTCGCGCCAGCGGAGCGCCGCCGCCCGGTCGAACAGCGAGAGGCCGGTGCGGCGGACGAGGAAGTCCGCCGGCCGCGCCGCCATCTCGCTGCGCAGCGCATAGCGCAGCTCGGCCATCAGCGCGCGCGGCAGCCCGGCTGCGCTCGCGGACGCCTCGTCCGGCAGCTCCGCCAGCACCGCGGCGGCGTTGCTGCCGTAGCGGGCGGCGATGCGCCGCGCGTCCTCCTCGGCGAGGCCGAGCGACATGCCGCGCGCCGCGGCCGCCTCCACCGCGGCCGGCAGTCCGGCCGAGCCGCCGACGTCGCCGCCGGAGACGGGCAGCGTGCGCGTGCGGCTGCGGCCGAACGGGCCGCGCCCGGCGCGCTCCAGCTCGCGGACGACGAGGTCCGTCACCGTCTCCGCCATCTTGCGGTAGCCGGTCAGCTTGCCGCCCGCGATCGTGAGCAGTCCCGAGTCGGAGCGGAAGATCTCGTCGCGCCGCGAGATCTCGGACGGATTTTTGCCTTCCTCGAAGATCAGCGGCCGCAGCCCCGCCCAGCTGGACTCGACGTCGGCCGCCGTCAGCCGCAGCTCCGGGAACATCGCCGCCGCCGCGTCGACGATGTAGCGCCGGTCCTCCTCCGTCATGCGGGGATGGATCGGATCGCCCTCGTAGTCCGTGTCGGTCGTGCCGACGTACGTCTTGCCGTCGCGCGGAATCGCGAACATCATGCGGCCGTCCGGCGTGTCGAAATAGACCGCCTGGCGCAGCGGGAAGCGCGCGCCGTCGAAGACGAGATGCACGCCCTTGGTCAGCCGCAGCGTCTTGCCCTGCCGCGAGCCGTCCAGCTCGCGGATGCCGTCCACCCAAGGTCCGGCGGCGTTCACGATGACGCGTGCGCGCACGTCGAAGGCGCCGCCGCCGAGCCGGTCGACCGCGCGGATGCCGCTCAGCCGGCCCCGGGCCGCCGAGCCCGCGGATGCCGAGCCGCTTCTGGACGCAGCGGCGCCGGCAGACCGCGCTCCGCTGCCTTCAGCGCCGATGCCGTCAACGCCGCCGTCGTACAGCAGCCCCTCGGCCTTGACGTAGTTGACGGCGCAGGCGCCGAGCTCCGCCGCCTTTTTGGCGACCTCGATCGTCAGCCGTGCGTCGTCGGTGCGGTACTCGACATAGCTGCCTCCGCCGAGCAGTCCGTCCCGCCGCAGCAGCGGCTCCAGCTCCGCCGTCGCCTCCGCGCCGAGCATACGCCGCCGCTCCCGCAGCTTGACGCCGGCGAGCCGGTCGTACAGCGCGAGGCCGAGCGAGGTCGACCAGCGGCCGAACGTGCCGCCCCGGTAGATCGGCAGCAGCATGCGCTCCGGCACGGTCACATGCGGGCCGTTCTCGTACACGATCGCCCGCTCGCGCCCGACCTCGGCGACCATCCGCACCTCCAGCTGCTTGAGATAGCGGAGCCCGCCGTGCACGAGCTTCGTCGAGCGGCTCGACGTGCCGGCGGCGAAGTCCTGCATCTCCACGAGCGCCGTCTTGAGCCCCCGCGACGCGGCATCGAGCGCGATGCCGGCCCCCGTGATGCCGCCGCCGATGACGAGCAGGTCCCAGGTCTCGTCCTGCAGCCGCGACAGCAGCCGCTCCCGCTCCAGCGCGGAGAATGCCGGCGCGCGGCCTCCCGCCGCCGTTCCTTGCTCCCTTGCCGTTCCCCTTTGCCCTTCCGATCCGTTTCTCTCCATCTGTCCGTCCTCGCTTTCCCGCCCGCCGCCGCTTTGCCCCCGAGAGCCCCGCTCCCCGGACCAAGGCATGAAAAAACGCCGCAAGGAACCGCGGCCGGCCTGCATTCCTGCAGGCGGTCCGGTCCTTGCGGCGTTCTCCCGTTCTCAGCGCCGAGCTTATCAACTTGTTGCTATAAGCGTACCAGATGACGGCGCTAATGAAAAGCCCTTGCGGCGGCGACCGCTTTTTTCCAGCCGCCGTACAGCTCCTCGCGGCGATCCGGCTCCATCGCGGGCTTGAAGCGCCGCTCCATGCTCCAGATCGCCTTGAGCTCCTCGAGATCCTGCCAGTAGCCTGCGGAGAGCCCGGCCAGATAGGCCGCTCCGAGCACCGTCGTCTCGTTGATCTCCGGCCGCTCGACCGGCACGCCGAGGATGTCGCTCTGGAACTGCATCAGGAAGCCGTTCTTGACGACGCCTCCGTCGACGCGCAGCGAGCTCAGCTTCATGCCGGAGTCCTCCTCCATGACGGCGAGCACGTCGCGGGTCTGGTAGGCGAGCGACTCCAGCACCGCCCGGACGAAATGCTCCTTTTCGGCGCCGCTCGTCAGTCCGAACACCGCTCCGCGCACCTCGCTGTCCCAGTAAGGCGTGCCGAGCCCGACGAACGCCGGCACGACGTAGACGCCCTTGGTCGAGTCGACGCGCATCGCATACAGCTCGCTGTCCTTCGCGGCCTTGAGCATGCGCATGCCGTCGCGCAGCCACTGCACGGCGGAGCCGGCGACGAACACGCTGCCCTCGAGCGCGTACTGCGCCGGGCCGCCGTCCGCGCTGCAGGCGATCGTCGTCAGCAGGCCGTGCGCCGAGGCGATCGCCCGGGTCCCGGTATTCATCAGCATGAAGCAGCCGGTGCCGTACGTGTTTTTGGCCATGCCCGGCTCGAAGCAGGCCTGCCCGAACAGCGCCGCCTGCTGGTCGCCGGCGACGCCGCGGATCGGGATGCGGCAGCCGAAGAAATGCGCCTCGTTCGTCTCGCCGAAGCTGCCCGAGGACGGCCGCGCCTCCGGCAGCATCGCCTCCGGCACGCCGAGGATGCCGAGCAGCTCGGGGTCCCAGCGAAGCTCGTGGATGTTGAACAGCAGCGTGCGCGAGGCGTTCGTATAATCGGTCGCGTGCACCGCGCCGCCGGTCAGCTTCCAGACGAGCCAGGCGTCGATCGTGCCGAACAGCAGCTCGCCGCGCTCCGCCCGCTCGCGCGCCCCCTCGACATGATCGAGGATCCACTTGATCTTCGTGCCGGAAAAGTACGGATCGAGCAGCAGGCCGGTCTTGCCGCGGAACGTATCTTCATGCCCCGCCTCGCGCAGCTCCTGGCAAATATCCGCCGTCTGGCGCGACTGCCAGACGATCGCGCGGTGGATCGGATAGCCGGTCTTCCGATCCCAGACGACCGCCGTCTCGCGCTGGTTGGTGATGCCGATCGCGGCGATCTGATCCGGACGCAGCTGCGCCTTGGACAGCGCCGCGGCGATGACGCCGAGCACCGACACCCAGATCTCGCTGGCGTCATGCTCGACCCAGCCCGGCTGTGGATAATGCTGGCGGACCTCCTCCTGCGCGGACGCGACGAACTCGCCGCCGCGGCCGATGATGACCGCGCGGCTGCTCGTCGTGCCCTGGTCGATGGACAGGATGTAACTATCGCTCATGAAGGGGATCGCCTCCTAAGGGTTGGATGTAGGCTCGAAATGCTTCCAGAGCGGCTCGCGCGACGTCGTCACCGCCGACGCTCCGGCCGCCAGCGCCGCCTCGACCTCGTCCGCGGTGCGGACGAGCCCTCCGGCCA
Source organism: Paenibacillus sp. FSL W8-1187 (assembly GCF_037965485.1). NCBI lineage: Bacteria > Bacillati > Bacillota > Bacilli > Caryophanales > Paenibacillaceae > Paenibacillus > Paenibacillus sp. FSL W8-1187. Next base: position 1,404,161 of record NZ_CP150181.1, on the reverse strand, counting down.
GCACCGGCAGTCCGGTCCGCTCGCGCACCTCGGCGATGAGGCCGGGCAGGATGCCCGGCAGCACCTCGATGCAGTCCGGCTGCGAGCGGGCCAGCAGCGCATAGCTTTTTTCCAAAGCCCCGCTGTCCAGCAGGAAGATCCTCTGGATCGCCAGCAAGCCGTTCTGCTTCGTCTTGGCGATGACGCTCGCCCGCGTCGACAGCAGCCCGGCGGGTCGGATCGTCTGGCAGAGGAACTCGGCCGCCGCCTCGTCGTTTTTGAGCCCCTCGATCAGGTCCGCATGGATGAACAGCTTTTTGCCGTGCGCGGCGGCGAGCTCAGCGGCGGGCCTCAGCCGGCTGATGTGGCTGTCGAGCAGGATGAGATGCGTATAGGACGAGCGAAGCAGCCGCTCCAGCTGCTTCATGCTCCGTGCGGCCGGCAGCACGGGCTGGGATGGGAATGTCATGTCCGCCTCTCCTTCCTTCGCCTTCTGCACGATTGTAGCGGGCTGTCGGAAACCGTGTCAACCGCCCGCCTCGGCCGCGCGGACGGCCGCGACGAACGCCGCGGCTCGCCGCTCCATCTCCTCGAACCGCCCTTGGCGGGCGAGCTCGAGCTGGACGAGCTTGCTGCCGAGTCCGACGGCAGCAGCCCCCGCCCGCAAATAATCGCCGATGTTGTCCAGGTCGACGCCGCCGGTCGCCAGCATCGGAATATGGTTCAGCGGCGCCTTCAGCTCCTGCAGGTAGCGATGTCCGAGCGAGGCCATCGGGAAGATCTTCACCGCCTCGGCTCCCGCCTTCCAGGCGCGGACGATCTCCGTCGGCGTCATGACGCCCGGCCAGACCGAGACGCCACGGCTCGCGCCGTACTCGACGACCGCCTCGTCGAGGTTCGGCGAGATGAGGAACTCGGCGCCGGCCGCGACCGCCTCGCGCGCCATCCGCTCGTCCAGCACGGTCCCCGCTCCGACATGCGCCTGCCCGTCCAGCTGCTCCCGCCATCGCGCGAGAATCGGCAGCGCTCCGTCCGTATTGAGCGTCACCTCCATCAGGCGGATGCCGCCGGCCGCCAGCGCGCGGGCCGCTCCGTCGGCCTCCTCCCGTCCGATGCCGCGGAAGATCGCGACGATCTTCTCCCGGGTCAGCGCATCCAACAGCAAGCTCATGCTTGTTCCTCCTCTTCTCCGATCGCGTCCCAGTAGTCGTAAAGGATCTTGGCGAACAGGTTCGGGAACGCGAGCTCCCGCATCCGTTCCCTGCCGATCCAGGCGTAGCCCTCCGGCAGCGCCGGAGACGAGGCGGCAGCGGCCCCGTAGAGCGCCGCCGCCTCGGCGGCCCGCTCCGCGCCCGCCGGACCGCCTTGGGCCGGCGCAGCCTCCGTGCCGCCGCCATGGACTCGGCTTCCGCTCGCTCCGCCGCGCGCGGCCGGCAGCCTCAGGCGTGCGGCCGCCTCGCGCGCGGAGTCCGCGCCGAGGTCCAGCTCCGCCGCGTAGATGCGCATCATCCAGTGCAGATGGCTGAACGTATGCTCCTCCGACCCGAGCCAGCGGCGGGCGACCGCGCGCAGCCCGGTCTCCTCCTCCAGCCGGCGCAGCAGCTCGGCCGCATCCGCGGCCTGCCGCTCCACCGTCGGCTGCGCCGCGGCGGCCAGCTTCGCCGCGCGGCCGCGCGGCTTGGCCGCAGGCTCGTCCAGCAGCACATGCGGCAGCTCCCACAGGCTGGCGAGCAGCCCGCTGTCCGGCCGCTGCCGGACGAGCACCTTGCCGGCATGCTCTCCGACGCCCTCGATGACGGCGGCGACGCGCAGCTGCGGCTTGGGCGGCTTCGCCTTGGCCTTGACGGGCAGCTCCGTCTCGCGCCCGGCGATCCGGCCCGCGCAGAGCGCCATGACCGGGCAGGTCAGGCAGCCCGGCGTGCGCGGCGTGCAGACGAGCGCTCCAAGCTCCATGAGCGCCTGATTGAAGTCGCCCGCCGCTCCATCCGGGATGAGCGAGGCGGCGAGCTTTTCCATGCCGATACGGGTCGACGGCTTGGCGATGTCCTCGTCGCGGTTGAAATAGCGCGAAAGGACGCGCATCACGTTGCCGTCGACGGCCGGCTCCGGGCGATTGAACGCGATGCTCATGATGGCGCCGGCCGTGTACGGGCCGACCCCTTTGAGCGCCGACACGGCCGCCTTGTCGTCCGGCACCCGTCCGCCGTAACGCTCCGCGACCTCGCGCGCTCCGGCCTGCAGGTTGCGGGCGCGCGAATAATAGCCGAGGCCCTCCCAGTGCTTGAGCACATCGGCTTCCGGCGCCTCCGCCAGCGCCTGCAGCGTCGGAAAGCGGGCCATGAAGCGCTCGTAATAAGGGATGACGGTATCGACCCGCGTCTGCTGCAGCATGATTTCGGATACCCAGATCCGGTAGGCGTCGCGATCGCGCCTCCAGGGCAGCGTCCGCTTGCTCGCCCGGTACCAGGCGAGCAGCTCGCGGCTGAAGTACGTTTCCGGCGTATCCGTCTTGGTTGTCAGGTTCATGTCGTTCTCCTTCTAGGCTAAGCTCACGATCGGACGCGCGTTGGCCGCCGGTTTCGCCTCGGGCTCGTCCAGCCAGGCGAATTCCTCCAGCCAGGGCGAGACTTCCGGCAGCGGCGAATGCAGCTTTTCCTGCAGCGCCATATGCTCTCTGCGCTCGGCCATCAGCTGGCGGTAGCGCCTCGGCGAGAGGCCGATCTGCTGCTTGAACAGGCGTGAGAAATAAGGGTTGTTGAGGCCGATCGCGCGCGCCGCCTCCTGCACCGGAAGCTCGCCGCTGTCGAGCAGCTCCCTCGCGTATTCGATCTTCCGCTGGTTGACGTATTGAATCGGCGTCAGCCCTGTCAGGCTGCGGAAATAAGTGATAAAGTAGTTGGGATGAAGATAGGCGAGCTTCGCCAGCTCCTCGACCGTCAGCGCATCCATCAGATGGTCGTCGATATAGCTCAGCACCCCCGACAGCAGCTGCAGCTCGGGATGCTCGGACAGCAGCTTTCCGGAGCGCAGGCCCTCCTCCAGGAAAAAGGCGACCAGCTCCATCACGACCGCCCGCGCCTTCAGCTCGTCGGACAGCGTTCTGCGGATGCGGCTGTCGATCAGCTGCCGAAACAACGTCCTGACCCGCTCCGGATCGTCGACCCGCGCGCGGAGCGGCAGCTTCATCAGGCGGATGAATTCCGTGCTGCCCGCATCGAGGTGGAACGCCATCCAGTAAAAGCGGAACGGCTCTCCCTCCGTCACGAAGCAGCTCGTCTGCACGCCTTCGTGAAAATAGTACAAGCCCCCCGCTTCGGCGACATGCTCGCTTTTGCCGTCAAGCACGATCTCGCAGCGTCCCGTAATCGGCAGGATGAGGCAATGCTGCTCGTGGATCAGCCGCTCCCCTTGCTTTCCCGGCTGCAGCTCGCTGGCCGCAGCCATCGAGAACGTGGCGTGCAGCTGCCTCAGTCGGTGCCTGATGATAACCGATTCATTCCGATCCATCCGCTCAGCTCCCTGTCCGTTAGGTTGGAATGGGACCATGCAAACATCCCGTTTCGGGTATTATACGAAAAATACTCTAAAATTGAAATCATTCTAAACGATGAAAGGAGACAACATGTCCATGAAATCAGCCTCCACCCTCGCCTCGGCCGCGCTGATCCTCGTCCTGCTCGCGGGCTGCGGAAGCGCCGCAAAGCCGGGCGCGATCGCCATCGACGGCCCGGAACAGGCGGTCGCCCTCTACAAGCAGAGCTGCATCAGCTGCCACGGAACCGATCTGAAAGGACGCATGGGGCCGGAAACCGATCTCCACGACGTCGGAGCCCGTCTGTCCGAGCCGGAGATCCTGCGCCAGATCGAGCAGGGCGGTGCGCGGATGCCTGCCTTCGGCGAGCGGCTGACGGCCGAAGAGATCGCCGCGCTGTCAAGCTGGCTGTCCGGCCTCGGCAAGAGCGAGTAAGGCCTTGAACGAAACCGCCTCTCCCTCGATCCGCCTTTATCAGCGGCAGGACTCGCGAAATCGCTTCCCTTCCCAAAAAGCAAACGAGACGAAGCCGGTTCATTCCGGCTTCGTCTCGTTTGAGCAGCAAGCTCCGGCTCTTGACGCTTTCATGCCGACGGCAAAGTGTCAGGACCACGGAAGTCAGCTGCGAGCAGCTGACGACTCTATGCGGATATATGGATGACGCAAAATGCAAATGCAGAAGCGGCTTAAAACGAAAACGACTCCTGCAGAGGCTGGCCGTCGCGCTCCGGCCCGGCAGCCTCTGCCTCCGCCATCCCCGGCCTTGCGTCGGCCGGCGCTTCCGGCGCGGCCAGTCCGGCCGCCTCGTCGACAGCAGCCAGCCGCAGCCTCACGGCGGAGCGGATGCGGCGCACGGCGGCCGCGAGCTCCTGCGGCCGGTCCGCTTCGAGCTGCAGCGTCGAGACGAAGCTCATCGCGTTCTGCCCGGGGATGCGCCGCACGACGCTGCCGACGGGCAGCTCCTGCTCCGCCGCGAGCCGGACGCCGTCCGGCAGCAGCCCCTCCCGCTCGTAGCCGGCGTAGACGTACGCGCCGCCGACCTGCGTGCGCGCGTCGTCCTCCAGATAGAGGCGCATGTTGCAGCGGGCGGCATCCGCTTCCCGCAGCGCCGTCGACGGCAGGCCTTCCGCCGAGCCGTACAGCACGGCAAGCGCCCAGGCGCGCGTCATGTCGATGCCGTACACGTCGCGCAGCTGCGGCACGATGTTCCAGCCGCCGAAGCGGGCGGCCGTCTCGATGATGCCGACGCGGCGTCCTTTCAGCAGCTTGACCTCCGTGTGGGTCGGGCAGGTGCGCAGCCCGAGCGCCTCGTTGGCGACCCGGCACGCCTCCACGATGACCCTCTGCGCCTCGGCGTCGAGCGCGGACGGCACGAGATGCGCCGTCTCCGTGAACTCGCCGTGCTGCGGCGCCTTGTCCGTAATCGCCGCCGGATGGTAGACGCCGTCCACCATCATGCCCTCGACGGAGACGTAGTCGCCGTACAGCGGCGCCAGCTCGCCGTACCAGTCCTCGGCGCAGCCTGCCATGTACGACTCGGCCAGGAACAGGCACTCGCCGCCGTACAGCAGCCGATCCTCCTCCGAGCTGCCGAGGCTCGCCTGCACCTCTCGGAACACCTCCGCCGGATCGCGGCTGCCGTCCAGCAGCGTGACGCCGATCGAGCAAGCGAGGTAGGTCGGCTTGAGCACGAGCGGATAGCCGAGCTCGCGCGCCGCCGCGGCCAGGTCGTCCGCGCCGTAGATCGGGCGGAAGTCGGGACCGGGCGCTCCGCCTGCGCGGAACGCCTGCCGCATCTCCAGCTTGCCGCGCGCCTTCACGGCGCCCTGCACGCCGGCGGAGCGCAGGCCGAGCCGCTCCGCCGCCTTGGCCACGGACAGCACGATGTTTTCTGCGCCGCCGAACAGGATGCCGTCCGCGCCGAACCCGGCGGCAGCCTCGGCGATCCGGTCCGCCAGCTGCTCCTCCGTCAGCGTATACGGGCGCGCTCCGGTGAACGTGACGCTGGCCGGATGCTCGTAGCCGCCGGGAGGGCAGGCGGTCGGCTCCTTGAGCACGCCATGCGCATAGCGCCCGACGTCCTCCATGTAGCGGGCCGTGACGGCGCTCGGGCGCGGGACGTACACGTAGACGTCCGCCAGCTCCGCGAGCGTCCGCAGATCCGGCGGCGAGCCGCCGAGATCGGCGACGACGAGCAGCTTCTTCCTCGTCCTCTCCATGCCGCCTAGCCCTCCACGGGCGCCAGCGGACGCGCCTCGATGCGGAACAGCCCCATCGCTCTGAGGATCGCCTTCTCGACCGCCGCCTCGCTCTCGCCGCGCAAGCGGTAGCGGCCGCTGATATGGTAGTAGGAGCCTTTGCCGTCGAGAATCTCGCCCGGCTGCGGCGTCCACTCGTCATAGATTTCCGGCACGACGCCGAGCAGCGAGGAGACCGAGACGACCTCAGCCGGCGTGCCGGGAGGCTCGGGGAACTGGATCAGCCCGCCGTGCACGCCCTCCTGGGGAGCCTGCAGCGGCTCGAACGTGCCGAGCTCGATGCGGATCCACTCCTCGCACAGGTTGACGCCGTACAGATCGACGGTCAGGAACGGCGTCTCCGCCCCGCCCATGCGCGCGCCGATCTCCAGGAACACCGCCTCGCGGCCGTCCCGGTCGATCACCTCCAGATGGAAGCAGCCGTCCGTCAGCTCGAGCGAGCGCAGCGTCTCCTCCGTGAAGCGCTGCAGACGGTCCCGCAGCTCCTGCCGGTCGGTGACGATGAACGAGCCGTTCGGCCGTCCCTCGGCGAAGCCGAGGCAGCCCCCGACATACTGGGACGGCGCATAGAACGCCAGCTCGCCGTCTTTGACCAATCCGTCGATATGGAAGATCGGCCCGGCGACGAACTCCTCCACCTGGCAGTCTCCGGCCATGCCTGCCTCATGCACGGCGCGCAGCGCCTCGCGCAGCTGCCGCTCGTCCTCGGCGCGCCTCACGCCCTGGCTCGCCGCGCCGCGGCGCGGCTTGACGATGAGCGGATACCCGGTCTCGCGGGCGAATGCGAGCGCCGCTTCCTCGTCCGCTCCGTCGAGGAAGCGCGGCACGCGGATGCCGTCCCGCCGCAGCCGCTCCTTCATGACGATCTTGTCCCGATACAGGGAGATGCGGTCCAGTCCGACGCCGGGAATGGCGAGCTCGGAGCGCAGCCGCGCCGCATGGCTCAGATCGAACTCCGACAGCGCGATCAGCAGGTCGAAGCCGCCCAGGCGCGCGGACGCGTCCGACAATGCGGCCCGCAGCGGCTCGTAGGCTTCCAGCTCGGCCAGCTCATGCACTTCCGCCGCCAGCGGCTCCACGGCGGCGATGTCCTTGCGCCCCCGCGCGTTGACGAAGTAGGCGACCTGGTCGCGGGAGTGGTCGATGACGCGGGAGTAGTCGACGAAGCCGCCGAGCACGACGTCGCCGAAGCGATGGATGACGGCGATTTTCCGGGATGGGGTCATAATGGTCCTCCTTGTGCCCTCTTGGGGGATGTTCTGCTCGATCGGTCAAACGGAAAGCCGCCTCCGCTTCAGGCAGAGGCGCCTTGGGCGGCGGGTCCGGCGGCAGGCCGGGCGGCGCTGAAAAAGCCGCGCCGGATGCGGCGGATGAGCAGCGACTGCAGGATGCCGCAGGCGACGAACAGCGCGCCGAGCGCCGAGAACAGCACGGCTCCGTCCGTCGCGGCGTAGAGCAGGCCGCCCAGCGCGGGGCCGAGCGCCAGCGGGACATGCATGTGCAGGCCGAAAATCGCGAAGTACCAGCCGCGCTCCTGCTCCGGCGCGAGCTCGGCGACCGTGTTTTGCAGATGCGGCCCGATCAGCATCTCCGCCACGGAGAAGACGAGCTCGACGACGAACAGCAGCAGCAGCACGGTCGAGAACGCGTAGCCGACCGACACGGCGGCGAACATGCCGTAGGAGACGGCCGCCGCGAGCGAGGCGGACAGGCGCTTCGTGCGGGCGATGATCCATAGCTGCAGCGCGATGACGAGGATGCCGTTGAACGTCATCAGCGAGGCGAGCACGTCCTCGGGACGGGCGAACGACTCGCCGAAGTGGAACGGCAGGATCGAGATGACGAGCGCGAAGATGAGGCCGATCGGCATCGCCAGCGACGTCAGGCCAAGCAGCGCGCGGCGGCGCGCGGCGGCATCCGGCGCAGCGGCATCCGGCGCGGCCGGCCGGCTCGCTTCGGCGGCAGCGCCGCCGGCAGTTCCCGGCTCCTCGGCATCCGCTCCCCGGGCGCCGGCAGGCCGCCGGGGCGTGCCCGGCCGCGTCTCCGGCACTTTGGACAGCACGAGAAAAAGATACGCGAGCAGCAGGAGCGCGCCGGCCGCGAACACGACGTTCTCCCCGGCGCGCAGCAGCAGGAGGCCGGCCGCCGGGCCGAAGGCGGCGCCGACGTTGGAGGCGGTGTGCAGCAGCGCGAACACCTCCCGCTGCCGCTCCGACGGAACGACATCGGCGACCATCGCGTTGGCCGCCGGGTTGAACAGCGCCGAGCCGACGCCCATGACGGCGGTGATGGCCGCGAACGCCCACACCTGCTCGGCGAACGCGTACGCGCCCATGCACGCCGCCTGCAGCAGCAGCGCGCCGAGCATGACCGGGCGGCGGCCGAGCCGGTCGCTCACTCCGCCGGCGAGGAAGCTCGTCGCCATCGAGGCGAACGGCTGGAGGCCGATGACGAGCATCGCGAGCAGCAGCGAGCCGCCCGACTGCTCGTACAGGTAGAGCGCCAGGAACGGACGGATCAGAAACGTCGTCGTCGCCGTGACGGCGTTGCCGCAGATGCGGATCCAGAGCGCCGCGTCATAGCGCCGGATCAAGCCGCCGGCGCGGGCGAGAGGCGAGCCGAAACGTCCGCTCATCCGGCCGTCCGGACGCCGGCACGCTCCAGCCGGGCGGCGGCGGCGGCGAGCGCGGCTTCCGTTTCGGCGCGCGAGATGCCGGGCACCTGGCAGCCGAGCAGCCAGACGGAGCGCGTCTGCGCCGTCACCTTTTGCGCCTCGCCGTCGCGGTAGCAGAAGCGCGAGAGCACCTTCTCCTCGTCGGCCAGCACGAGCACGCCGGCGGGAAGCTCGGCCGCCTCCGGCTCGCCGAGCCCTTGGAACGGCTCGCCGCCTTGCGTGAAGTCGAGCCGCAGGCTGCCGGCGACGGCGGCGGAGTCGAACGCGCCGAGCGGAATCCGATGCTCGAGGGCGGCGAGGTTGACCGCGTCGACGGCCGGATGGATCAGCGGCAGCCGCGCCAGCTCGTCCTGGATGAAGAACCGCTGCAGCAGGTTCTGCACCGACGGCGGCGTTTTTTTCGGATCGAGCCCGATGCGGCGATAAAATTCGCTGTACGCGCGGATGCGCGGGTCGTCCGCGACCTCCGCCTTGCTGCGGCCGCGCCAGCGTTCATGAATCTCGTACCAGGCGGCGGTGTCGGGCGGCGCGGAGGCCGCCCTTTCGTCCAGGCCGAGCTCCCGCCCGTACACCTCGACCTCGCCCAGCTCGCGCCGGACCGCTTGCGCGATATGGATGGCTGTGAACATGAGGATCTCCCCCTTTGCGGTAGATGCGTGAAGTCAGACGATCGCGAGCTCGCGCCCGCTGCCGTCCGGTCCCGGCATGGCGTCGCCGATCCTCACGATGGAGGCGGCGTCGTAGCCGGCAAAGGCGTTGCGCGTATCGAGCACGGGCACGCCGGAGCGGACGATCTCGCCGAGATCGAACGCCGAATGCGCGGTCAGCAGCAGGATGCAGTCGTAGGAGGCGAGACGATGCGGATCGAGCTCCGCCGCCTGCTCCGGCCGATGCCCCTTCTCCGTGCGCACGCCGGCGCAGTGCGGATCATGGACGGCGAGGCGCGCTCCTTTTTCATGCAGCAGATCGTAGATCTCCAGGCTCGGCGATTCGCGCCAGTCGCCGACATCCGGCTTGTAGGCCATGCCGAGCAGCAGGATGCGGGAGTTCTTGACGCTCTTGCCCGAGCGGTTCAGCAGATCGGCGGTCTTCTGCACGACGTAGCGCGGCATGTTGCGGTTGAGGTCCTGCGACAGCTCGATGAACCGGCTGAAGAAATTCTCGCCCTTGGCCTTCCACGACAGGTACATCGGATCGAGCGGGATGCAATGGCCGCCGATGCCCGGGCCGGGGTAGAACGGCATGAAGCCGAACGGCTTGGTCGCCGCCGCCTGGATGACCTCCCAGACGTTGACCTCGATGCGGTCGCACAGCTGGGCGATTTCGTTGATGAACGCGATGTTGACGCTGCGGAACGTATTCTCCAGCAGCTTGGACATCTCGGCCGCGCGCGTCGAGCTGACCGGCACGACGCGCTCGACGATCGTCTCGTACAGCTTGACGCCGAGCTCCAGGCAGCGCGGCGTGCTGCCGCCGACCACCTTGGGCGTATTGCGGATGCGGAAGGTCTTGTTGCCGGGATCGACCCGCTCGGGCGAGTAGCACAGGAAAAAGTCCCGTCCCGCCTGCCGCCCGTCCGGCGCGAGCGCCGCGGCGACAAGCTCGTCCGTCGTGCCGGGATACGTCGTGCTCTCCAGCACGACGAGCGCTCCCGGCTTCAGATAGGCGCCGAGCTGCTCGACCGCCGAGGCGATGCAGCTCAGATCGGGCTCCTGATTGCGCGTCAGCGGCGTCGGCACGCAGATGCAGACCGCGTCGAGGCCGGCGATCGCGGCAAAATCCGTCGTCGCCTCGAAGCGGGCCAGCGCCGCGGCCGTCATTTTTTCCTGAACGTCGGGAATGTAGCACTCTCCCCTCCTCAGGCGGGCGACCTTGTCCTCCGACAGGTCGATGCCCGTCACCGCGAAGCCCGCCCCGGCGAACTCAAGCGCCAGCGGCAGTCCGACATATCCCATGCCGACGACTCCGATCCGCGCCTGCCGGCTCTCCAGCTTCGAAAGCAGCTCCATATGGGGTTCTCCTCCTTCAATCGCCGATCTCTTCTCCCGGCTCGAATCGTATCGCCTGCTCGACCTCCAGCAAGACATCGCCGGACGCCAGCAGCTCGTCGGCCGCGATCAGGATGTTGTAGTGGTTCGGAAAATGGCAATCGTCGAAGCCGAGCACCTCGCCGAGCAGCCGTCCGCCCGCGACGAGGCGGTCGCCGCGCTGAATGACGCCGCCGGCCTCGAATTCGGCAAAGCCGAGGAAGCCGACGCGGTCGATCGCGTCGCCGGCCGCGGCCGAAGCCTGCGTCGTCGTGACCAGCTCATGGATGTCGCCCTGCCGGATGCAGCGGGCGCGCTCCTCCATCAGCCGCATGCCGCGGTCCATGCGCTTGTGATGCAGCAGCTTCACCATGCGGCCGCGCACGATCCGCTTGTCGGCGAGCCTCACGAGCGGACCGTCTCCGCCAAGTACGTGTCGCGCACGAGCCGCACCGCGTCCAGCCCGTCCTCGCCGTGGCAGCCGCCCGCCTCAATCTTGGCGTCGAAGTCGCGCAGAATCTCCGCGTATTCGTGGTACAGCGACGACTTGAACGCCTCGAAGCCCGCCAGCATGTCGACGTTCAGCTCCGTGCCGTCCTTCAGCCGGATGAGCACTTCCTTCTTCTCGCCGTGCGGGTACGCCCAGTCCAGATGCACCGACACCGGCACGCCCGTCTCCGACACGAGCTCCACGCGCGCCTCCGTGTCGGCCTGGCCGGTCCAGGAAATATCCGCCGAGACGACATCCAGCCGGCCGAGGAAAAAGGCGAGCGTGTCGTACACGTTCGGGCCGTTGTCGGCGATGCAGCCGCCGCCGCAGCGCGCCGGATCGAGGTACCAGCGGTCCTCCCCGGCATGCTCCTCGATCTTTTCCAGGTAGCGCGCCTCGACCGAGGCGATCTCGTCGCGCGTGGAGATGCGCTCCAGCGCCTGCTGGAAATGCACGTTGTAGCGGCGGTGAAACGCGGTGAACAACGTCTTGCCCGTGCTGCGCGACCAGGCGGCGAGCTCCCCGGCCTCCTGCAGCGTCAGCGCCATCGGCTTCTCGCAGCATACATGCTTGCCCGCCAGCATCGCCTCGCGGCAGATTTCGTAATGCTTGTCGTTCGGGACGTTCACGATGACCGCGTCGAGATTTTGCTGGCGCAGCAGCTCGCGGTAATCCCGATAGGCATGCAGGCCTTCTTCCTGAAAGGCCGCGATGCGCTCGAGGTTGAGGTCGCAGACAGCCGCCAGCTGCGGCAGTCCGGCCTCATTCCGCATCGCATGCACATAAAATTTCGAGATGACGCCCATTCCGATCAAACCGACTTTCCTTGCCATTGCCGATCGCCTCCTTCTTCTGCCGAGCCGTTAGATTCGTAATCGCCGTCCGCCGGCCATGCAGGCCGCGCTCCGACCGTCAGCCGCGCTCTGCCGCCGCCGGCTCGCGCGGCGGGACCAGTCCGAGCCGCTCGGCCAGCCCGTCCAGCTGCCGCGCGAGCGCAGCGTCCAGCTCCACCTGCTCCCGGCTCGCCCGAGCCGCCTCCAGAAAGCCCGGATAGACGACCCGGCCGCCCTCGCGCGCCGGCGGACAGGCGAGCAAGGCGCCGAGCATGCCGCCCATCTCGCGCTCGAAGCCTCCGTCCGGGCGGAAGCGCGCCGGGTCGATCGCCAGGAAGAAATGTCCGACATTCGCGTCCTCCGCGCCGGCTTCCCGGCCTTCGGGCGAGAGCAGCCGCTCATGCGGCCCCATCTCCGCCCCGGACAGCGCCCCGCAGAGGATGTCGACCATAAGAGCGAGGCCGAAGCCTTTGGCGCCGCCGGTCGCCAGGTCGCCGCCGAGCAGCTGCAGATGGCCGCGCCCTTCCTCGTAGGCGGCCGGGTCGGTCACCGGCCGGCCCTCGTCGTCGACCAGCCAGCCCTCCGGGATCGGCTCGCCCCGGCGCAGCGCCGCCTTGATCTTGCCGGTGGCGACGACCGTCGTGCTCATGTCGAGCTGGAACGGCGGATGCCCTTCTCCCGGCGCGCCCATGGCGATCGGGTTCGTGCCGAGCATCGCCGCCGAGCCGCCCGGAGGGCGGGCGATCGCCTGCGAGCCGAGGTTCGTCATGGCGATGCCGATCATGCCCCGGCGCACCGCCTGCTGCGTGTAGTAGCCCGCGCTGCCGAAATGCGACGAGCGCCGCACCGCGACGCAGCCGATGCCCGTCTCGGCCGCCTTGGCGATCGCGAGCTCCATCGCCCGGGCTCCGGCGGCCAGGCCGAGCCCGCCGCGGGCGTCCAGCGCCGCGATCGAGGCCGTCTCCGCCGTCAGCTCGAACTCCGCCTGGGGGTCGATGCGGCCGTCCAGCAGCCGCGCGACGTAGATGCGCTCGAGATTGGCGACGCCATGCGTGTCGAAGCCGTTCTCGTCGGCGTAGCAGAGCACCTCTGCGGCTGTCCGGGCCGTCGCCTCGGGCGCTCCGCAGGCCCGGAACGCCTCCTCCGCGAACCGCCGCAGCTCCTGCGCCGGCACGATTTTGACGCTTGTCATGCGCTTCCCGTCCTCTCCAGCTGCCGCTTTCTGCGCGCCGTGCGGGCGAAAGCGAGCAGCAGCTCCTTGATCTGTCCGGCGTACCGCTCCAGCTCCGCGAGCTCCATGCTCTCGCGGGCCGTATGCGCGCCGTTCCCCTCCAGGCTGCCCGGTCCGTATACGACCGTGTAGCAGCCTTTGGCCATCATCCACATCGCGTCGCAGGTGAAGGCGCGTTCCGGCCGGTCGTCCGGATTGCGCTCCCAGCCGAGGCCGCTCAGCAGCCGCTCCCATGCAGGATGGCGGTTGTCCAGCACCGGCAGGCCGCTCTTCACCCAGCTCAGCCGGCAGAGCCGCGTAGCTTCGCGGGCCGTGCGGCGCGCCTCCGGCACGTCCGCCCATTCGTCCGCGAAGCGCAGCAGCGCGTCGCGCGCGCACCGCTCCGTCAGCAGGCGCAGCTTTTCACCGGCAAAGGCCGACGGATAAGCGATGTTGAGCAGCAGCGTGCCGGTACCGTACACCTTGTTGTGCATCCCGCCCGTATGGAGGCCGGCCAGGCACACCTTGCCGCCGAGCTCGCGCGCCGGCTCCGCCAGGCCGCGCAGCAGCGCCGCGCCGACCTGCCCGAGCAGCAGCGTCGCGTTGTGCCCCGCTTGCGGAGCGTCGTCGGTCGCGTCCTCTCCGAACATCTCGACCCGCGCCGTCATCGACGTCGTCGAACGGTCGAACCACACGCCGCCCGAAGGCTCGGCGAACACGTTCAGCGCGCCGACATGCCCGAGCTCGGCCAGCTCCCGCGTGCCGCAGACGCCCATCGCGCCGCCCTCTTCGCCGCAGACGCTCTGCACGAGCACCGAGCAGCGCTCCGCCAGCTCCGGGTCCTCCGCCAGCGCCGCCTCGATGCCGGCGAGCAGCGCGACGCCGGCGCCCTTCATGTCGGCGCTGCCCCGGCCGTAGAAGCGGACGCCGTCGAAGCCGATCTCCTGCCCGCCGTCCGCGACGGTATCCATATGGAAGTTGAACGCGATCGTCTCCTCCCGGGGCCGCTCCCGGCCGATGCGCAGCAGCAGGTTCGGCTGGGCGGCGAGGAACGCCTGCTCGCCCATCCGCTCCGCCTGCCGCAGCACGCTCAGCGGCACGCCGTCCCGCCGCAGCGCCTCGGGCGGAGCCGGAGCGAGCAGCAGCTGCGCCGCTCCGGTCCGCCGCGCCGCGAACGCGGCGTACGCCTGCTGCGCCTCCGGCAGCCGTCCGGGAGCGTCCGACTCGAGCGGCGACACGGTGTCGAGCCGCAGCAGCGCCAGCAGCAGCTCGGCATGTTCGTCCGTGAACAGCCTCGCCGCGCTCACGCCGGCTCCTCCCCGGCGGCCGCCGCTTCGGAGCGGGCGTCCGCCCGGACCGCGGCGAGCAGCCGCTCCAGCTCGCGGCCGTACGCCGCGTACGCCTCCAGCTGGCCCGCGCCGCCGCCGCGCTCGCCCAGATGCGGCACGACATGCAGATGCGGCTCGATCGCGAGCAGTCCCGTATAGCCGGCGTCCAGCAGTAGGCCGAGGCATTCGGCTACGCCGGCGTCGCCGCGTCCGGGCAGCGTGTACATCGCCTTGCCGTTCTCGAGCCGGCCGTCCTTCACATGCACATGCTCGACATAGGGCAGCGCCCGGCGCAGGTAGTCCGGCGCCGAGTAGCGGTAGGCGATGCCGTTGCCGGTATCCATCAGCAGGCGCAGCGACGGGCGGCCCACCGCCTCGACGAGCCGCAGCGCCCGCTCGGGGTCGCAGCCGGCCCATCCGGCGCAGTTCTCATGCAGCAGCGTGACGCCGCAGCGGCCGGCCTGCTCGGCGAGCCGGTCCATCCGCTCCAGCACGCTTTTTTCCCAGTCGGACTCGCTCAGCCCGTCGTTCGGCCAGGACATGACCCTCAGGCCCCATCCGCCCAGCCGCAGCAGCCGCTCGGCGCAGCGCTCCAGCTCCTCCAGCTCCCGCTCGTACGGAGTGGAGATCGTCCGCTCCCAGTTGCCGATGCGCGAGTCGGCGATCGAGGCCTTCAGCCCCGCGCCCGACAGCAGCCTCCGGGCCTTGCCGGTCAGCGCGTCGTCCCAGTCGGCGAACGCGGCTCCGTCCGCCGAGCGCAGCTCCAGCTCCGTCCAGCCGAGCTCCGCATGGACCCGCGCCTGCTCCTCCAGCGAGGACGACGCCTCGTCGCCGATGCCCGACAGGGCGATGCCGCCGCGCTCAAGCATGCTGCGGCTCCTGGGCCAGGAACGAGACGACCGACCGGATGACGGCATCGACGTCGCCGTCCGGCATCTCGGGATAGAGCGGCAGCGCCAGCGAGCGGCTCGCGAACCGCTCGGCGCCGGGATAGTCTCCCGGACGGGCGCCGAGATCCGCGAACGCCGGCTGCAGCGGCAGCGCCGCCGGATAGTACACCTGCGTCTCCACGCCCGCCTGCTCCAGCTCCGCGCGCAGCTCGTCGCGCCGCTCGGCCTGCACGACATAGGTGTAGTACATGCGGCTTTCGTGATCGTCCACCGTCACGAGAAGCCTCGGGTCCAGCCCTGCGAACGCCTCGTGATAGCGGGCCGCAAGCTCGCGGCGGCGCTCCAGCAGCTGCCCGATGCGGCCGAGCTTGTGCAGCAGATAGCCGGCCAGCACCTCGTCCATCCGGCTGTTGTAGCCGAGCCGATGATGGAGGAAGCGGGTGACGCCGTCCTGCCCGTGGTTGCGCAGCATGCGGCAGCCGCGGGCGAGCTCCTCGTCGTCGGTCACGATGACCGCGCCGTCGCCGATGCCGCCGAGCGGCTTGGCCGGGAAAAAGGAGTACAGCCCCGCGTCGCCGTGGCGTCCGGCCGGAATGCCGCGCTGGGAGGCGCCGAGCGCGACCGCGCTGTCCTCCAGCACGAGCAGCCCGCGTTCTCGGGCGACGGCGCGGATCGCCTCCATGTCGGCCATGACGGAGAACAGATGCGTCGGGATGACGATCCGGCTCTGCGGCGTGACGCGCCGCTCGAGATCGGCCGGATCCATCATGCCGGTGCGCGGATCGGCGTCGACGAACACCGGATTCGCCCCGAGCAGCCGGATCGCGCTCGCCGTGGAGATGAACGAGAACGCCGGCGTCAGCACGTCGACGCCCGGACCCGCGCCCATCGTCCGCAGCAGCAGCACGAGCGCCGACGTGCCGTTCGCCGCCGCGACCGCGTGGGCCGCGCCGGTATAGGCGCAGATCGCCTCCTCCAGCCGCCGCACGTCTTCCTTGAGGATGAACTGGTCGGTCGTCCCCGAGCGGTACACCAGCTCCTTGATGAGGTCCTTGTCCGGCGCGAACCGCGCGCTGTAGTTGAAGAACGGCACGTTCATCGTGCAGCCACCTCCGCGTAGAATTCCTGGACGGCCCGGCAGACGAGCCTCGCCTCCTCGTCGGTCAGATCGGGATACATCGGCAGGCCGACGGCGCGTCCGGCAGCCCGCTCCGCATGCGGGAGCTGCCCCGGGCGTCCGCCCAGCTCCGCGAACGCCGGCTGCAGATGCAGCGGCAGCGGATAATACACCTCCGTGCCGATGCCCCTCGCCGTCAGATGCTCCACGAGCCCGTCGCGGTCGTCCGCTTCGATCAGATACACATAGTAGACGGCGTTCGCCGCTTCCGAGCCGGCCTGGATGACCGGCGTCGACACCTGCGGCACGGCCGCCAGCTCGCGGTCGTACAGCGCGGCCAGATGGGCGCGGCGGGCGATGTTCGCCGCCAGCGACTCCAGGCGCACGGCGATGACCGCCGCCTGCACGTCGTCCATGCGGCTGTTCCAGCCGATCTCGTGGTGGATGTACGGCTGCCCGGCCTCCTGTCCGTGGCTGCGCAGCCGGCGGGCGCGGGCCGCCAGTCCCGCGTCGTCCGTCAGGATCATGCCGGCGTCGCCGATCGCGCCCAGCGTCTTCGTCGGGAAGAACGACAGCACGCCGCCGCGTCCGTGCAGCCCGGCATGCACGCCGCCGCTGAACATGCCGATCCCCTCGGCGCTGTCCTCCAGCACCTGCAGTCCGTGGCGCCGCGCGATGTCGAGGATCGCCGGCATGTCCGCCATCTGCGTGAACAGATGGACCGGCATGATCGCCCGCGTGCGCTCGGTGATCCTGGCCTCGATCCCGGCCGGGTCGATCGCGTAGGTGGCCGGATCGATGTCGCAGAACACCGGGGTCGCGCCGGCGTGAGCGACGCAGGATGCCGTCGCGAAGAAGGAGTAGCCCGGGACGATCACCTCGTCGCCGGGGCCGATGCCGGCCGCCTGCAGCAGCAGGATGAGCGCGTCGGTCGCGTTGCCGACGGCAATCGCGTGGCGAGCTCCCGTATAGCGCTCCAGCGCCTGCTCGAGCCGCGCGACCTCCGGTCCGTTCGTGAACTGGCCCCCGTCGATGACCCGGTCCAGCCGCTCCGACAGCCGGGGCCACGCTTCCTCGAAGGAGCGCGCTCCCGTATAAAAGGCAATGCTCATGATCGATGCCCCTCTCTGGCGTCTTGGCCTCTTTTTCGTTGCTCAGCCGCCGGCGGCTGCCGGACGGGCCGGCCGCTCGCGGGCGGGAATCGCCTTGGCGTCTTCCAGAACCTTCATGACCGCGCGGTTGAAAGCGGCGCCGCTGAGCGGACTCGATCCGATGCCGGCGTAATAGAGATAGAACTCCTCCAGCACGGCCGTCAGCGGATCGTCCTCCAGCCATAGCTGCTCGACGATCCGTCCGTCCCGGCTCCTCACCTCGAGCCAGGAATAGCTGTCGTCGCCGCTGGCCGGGAAGTAGCCGGTCACGGCCGCGTCGTCGAATTCCAGCTCGAGCCTGCGCTCCCGCACCGGGCTCATGAGATCCGAGCGGATGCGGGAAACGGCGCCTGCGGCATGCTGCAGCGTCAGCTCGGCCCGTCCGAGCAGCGGCAGCCGCCGCTCGCCGACGACCATGTCCTCGGCCGCCGCGCCTGTCACCTGCGCCGCCTCGCCGCCGAGCGCGAGCGCCAGCGCGGCCAGATGCGGCAGCTCGACGTCGAACGCGCTGTCGTGGCCCGGCTGCCGCAGGCTGCGGGACAGGCGGGCCTTGTTCTGGCAGGCGTCGATGCTCCGCAGCCTTCCGAGGCGGCCGCTGTCCATCCGCTGGCGGATCGTCTTGTAGAGCGCGCTGGACAGCCAGTTCGCCACGACGAGCAGATCGAGGCCGCAGCGCCGCTGCAGCGACAGGATCGCATCCGCCTCCTCCAGCGTGCCGGCCAGCGGCTTTTCGACGATCAACCGACGGTAGCCGTGCCGCGCCGCCTGCTCCGCCGCCTCGGCATGCTGGCCCGGCGGCGTGCACACATGCACGACCGTCCGCTCCGGCGGGTAGTCGCGCGCCGCCTCCGGCCAGCCCGCCAGCAGCGCCGCGTCCGGCGGAGCCGCCTCCTCCCCCGTCAGCCCCGGATCGAGCACGCCGACCGGGCCTTGCAGGCGCCCCCGCAGCGACGGCAGTGCCGCCGCCTTGCGCAGGCAGGGCAGATGCAGCTCGCGGCCCGCGCGGCCGAAGCCGACGAGCAGCGACCGCAGCGGCTCAGACATGCTGGGCCTTGCCGGTCGCCTGCTTGAGCTCGCCGATGAATCGGCCGACCTCGGCCTCGACCTGATCCGCCGGCGTGCGGCGGATCAGGTTGACGAGCGCGCTGCCGACGATCGCCCCATCGGCGTAGCGGCTGACCTCCTCCACATGGCCGGCATGGGAGATGCCGAAGCCGACCGCGAGCGGCAGCTCCGTCCGGCGGCGGACCTCGTCCAGGAAGCGCTCCAGCTCCTCCGGCATCCGCTCCCGCTCGCCGGTCACCCCGGCGACCGAGATGCAGTAGAGGAAGCCGCTGCCCTGCTCGACCACCGCCTGCGCCCGCTCCGGCGTCGTCGTCGGCGCGATGAAGAAGATCAGGTCCCGCCCTTGCGGACGGAACACGTCGACCCAAGGCGCGGCCATCGTCGACGGCAGATCGGGGATGATGAAGCCGTCCACGCCGGCCAGCGCCGCGTCATGGGCCAGCTTCTCCAGGCCGTAGGCGAGAAAGGAATTCGCATAGCCCATCAGCACGACCGGCAGCTTCAGCCCCTCGCGCCGCATTCCGGCGACCGTCTCCAGGCAGTCGCGCAGCCGGGTGCCGCCAAGCACCGCCTGCAGGCTCGCCTCCTGGATGACCGGCCCGTCGGCGAGCGGATCGGCATAAGGCACGCCGAGCTCGATCATGTCCGCGCCCGCATCCGCGATCGCGCGGATCAGTCCCGGCGTGCTTCCCGGCTCGGGGTAGCCGCATGGCAGATAAGGGATGAGCGCCTTCTCGCCGCGCTCCTTCAGCCTGCTGAACATCGTTTCGATCCGGCTCATGCCCTCGCTCCTTCCAGCTCCAGCTTGTCCAGCGCCTCGATGGCCTGGCTCAGATCCTTGTCTCCGCGCCCCGACAGGTTGACCAGCACGATCTGTCCCGGCTCCATCGACGGCGCCAGCTTCAGCGCGTGCGCCACCGCATGGGCCGACTCCAGCGCCGGCAGGATGCCCTCCGTCCGGCACAGGCAGCGGAACGCCTCCAGCGCCTCGCGGTCGGTCGCCGACGTGTACTCCACGCGGCCGCTGTCCTTGAGGTAGCTGTGCTGCGGGCCAGCGCCCGGATAATCGAGGCCCGGCGCGATGCTGTGCGTCTCGCGGATGCCGCCGTGCTCGTCCTGCAGCATGTAGGTCAGGCTGCCCTGGATGATGCCGAGCGTGCCCTGCACGAGCGGAGCCGCGTGCTTGCCCGACTCCAGCCCCTCGCCGGCCGCCTGCACGCCGATCAGGCGCACCGCGGGGTCGCTCAGGAAGCCGCTGAAGATGCCGATCGCGTTGCTGCCGCCGCCGACGCAGGCGACGACCGCGTCCGGCAGCCGGCCCTCCGCCTGCAGCAGCTGCTCGCGGGCTTCGCGGCCGATGACGGACTGGAAGTCGCGCACGATCTCGGGAAACGGCTGCGGTCCGACCGCCGAGCCGAGCAGGTAATGCGTCGTGTCGACGTTCGCGATCCAGTCGCGGATCGCTTCGCTGATCGCGTCCTTGAGCGTCTGCTGTCCGAGCGTGACGAGCCTCAGGTCGGCTCCGAGCAGCTTCATGCGCTGCACGTTCGGTGCCTGGCGGGCCGCATCGACCGCGCCCATGTAGACGACGCATTCGAGGCCCAGCTTGCAGCAGGCGGTCGCGACCGCGACGCCGTGCTGGCCCGCTCCGGTCTCCGCGACGATGCGCTTCTTGCCCATGCGCTTTGCCAGCAGCGCCTGCGCCAGCGCGTTGTTGATCTTGTGCGCGCCGGTATGGGTCAAGTCCTCCCGCTTGAGGTACACGCGCGCTCCGCCCCGCTCTCCGCTCAGCCGCTCCAGCGGCGTGATCGGCGTCGGCCGGCCGACGAACTCCCGCAGCAGCCGGTCGATCTGCGCAAGGAACGTCCCGTCCTCGCGGACGGCCGCATACTCCCGCTTCAGCTCCTCCAGATTGCGAATCAGCGTCTCCGCGACGAATGCCCCGCCGAACGGGCCGTAGAACTCGTTCATCCCGCCACTCCTTCCTTTCCTGCCGCAGCCTCTTCGGCCGCTCCGCCTTCCGCCTCTCGTCCGACGAAGCGGCGCACCGCCTCGCCCGGATCGGCGGCGCTCAGAATCGCCTCGCCGACGAGCATCGCGTCGAACCCGTCGCTTTGCGCCTGCAACGCATCAGAGCGAGAATGCATGCCGCTCTCGCTTACGGTGACGATGTCCTCCCCGAGCAGCGCCCGGATTTGGCCCGCCCGCCGGATGTCCACCTCGAACGTCTGCAGGTCGCGGTTGTTGATGCCGACGATTTTCGCTCCGGCGCCAAGCGCCCGCTCCGCGTCGGCCGGCGTGAAGCATTCCGCGATGACGCCCATGCCCAGCTCTCCCGCCAGCGCGAGCAGCTCGGCCAGCTGCCGGTCGTCCGGCACCGAGCGCACGATGACGAGCGCCGCGTCCGCGCCGACCGCGCGGGCCTCGAGGATCTGGTACTCGTCCACGATGAAGTCCTTGTACATCACCGGCAGCGACAGCCCGCCGAGATTGGCCACCTGCTCCACGACCGACGCTCCGTTGCCGAAAAACGCCTCGTCCGCCAGCACCGAGATCGCGCTGGCTCCGCCCGCCTCATACGCCCTCGCCAGCTGCTCCGGCTCGAACTTCGCGCGGAATTCCCCCTTCGACGGCGACTTGCGCTTGATCTCGGCGATCAGCGAGATGCCCGGCGCCTTCAGCGCCCCTCGGAAATCCCGCGGCGCTCTCGCCGCAGCCAGCTTGTCCCGCAGCCGCGCGGCGCTCGCCTCTCTTTTTTTGCGCTCCAGCTCTACACGCTTGTGGGCTACGATTTCGTCCAGCATGAACATGCCTAGCCTTCAGCTCCTTCCCGATAGGCGGATGTCCGCCGATTTCGGCCGATTGCGCGCGCGTTTGGGCGCGGCTCTTGCCTGCTGATGTAAAAGGATGGGGAAACTGCGTCCATCATAGTCAAAACGGCCGCATCGTCATATGCCCTAAATTGGGTATTGTAGGAGCCGATTGCCCGCGCTTCCAGGCGGGGCAAGAGCCTATCGCTTCAAAAACCGGATGAAGAACTCCCCTTTATGGTTCACGCCGGTCTTTGCATATATTTTTTTGATGAACGTCCGCACCGTCTGCTCGGCAATGCCGAGCCGCTCCGCGATCTCCTCCACGGTCAGCCCCTCCAGCCAGTCGCCGGCGACCTGCATTTCGCGGAAGGTCAGCCGATGCTCCTCCAGCCGCTTTTGGACCGTGTCCGGATCGGACGCCGCACGCTCCGTCCGCCCCTCTACGGAGCGCGCCAGCTGCTGCAGCAGCGGCACGCGGAACGCAAGCTCGCCGCTCGGCGGGCTGCCGAGCGCCACGTATCCGCTGGTCCGAGCCTCCCGCCGCAGCGGCGAGCAGATCCAGGACAACGCCCCGAAGGCCCGCTTGTCATGCTCCAGCCCTTCGACGACGGACAGCCGGCCGGTCGCCATAGCCAGCGCTACCGCATTGCGGCCCGCCTGCTCCCGCGCCAGGCTGGCCCCGGCGCGCAGTCCGGCCTCCCCCAGCCGGGACGTCAGCCGGCTTTCGCCTTGGATATGGCGCACGACGCCCGCTTCATCCGCATAGAGGAACAGATGCGGCTTGACGAGCGTCAGCTTCTCGATCTCTCCGGCCAGCTTCCGGATTGCCTCCGCATGCTTGGCATGCGGGCCCAAATCCGTCTTTTCCTTCTGTTCTCCGGGCCTCTCCCGTTCCTGCTTGTCCGCCGGGTTCCTGTCGAAGTCGTCGACGGTGCACCAGGGCTTGAGCGGCTTGCGTATCGCGCGTATTCCTGCTTCCCTTCTCCTCATCGCTGCCTCCTCTGTCGGTGTCAGATCTTCCCCGTGCTGCAGAGTTCCCCCTTTTTCGCATCGGATTAAATGAATCCTAGCAAGTTGGCGATGAAAAAACTGTCGAATCCCATAAATTTTAATTTAATTGACTTAAATTGGTTCAAATGATGCGAAAAAACCCTGGGCGCCGAAGCGTCCAGGGTCAAGGGATCGAAGGTATTCATTAGGTCTCCAGAACGACAACAGCCGAAGCGAGCTGCCGCTCATGCGTGATGCTGACATGCAGCGCCGCCGAAGGGCCGAGCCCGAGGGCGGCCGCGGAGCGGGCGGAGAGCCGGCAGACCGGCTTGCCCGACGGCGCGCGCAGGATCGAGACGTCGCGGAAGCCGGCGCTCGCTCCGATGCCGCAGCCGAGCGCCTTGACGGCCGCTTCCTTGGCGGCGAAGCGGCCGGCGGCGAACTCCGCCAGCCTGCGCCCCGCAAGGCCGGCGGCAAGCTCCAGCTCCTCGTCGGTCAGAATGCGGCGGAGGAATTTCGCTCCGGCCTCGCCTGCGAGCATCCGCTCCACGCGGCCGATGTCGCATAGATCATGGCCGATGCCGGCGATCATCGGACGTGCCTCAGATGCCCGGGATCGGGGCGCGCTTGTGCATCGTCTTGACGTACTGCTTCTCCAGCAGCTCGCGCGCGGCATCCGGAATCTCGCGGCCTTCCAGATAGGCGCTGTTGTCGTCGTACTTGATGCCGAGCTCTCCCTCGTCGGTCTGGCCTTCCCAGAGGCCGGCCGTCGGAGCCTTGTCCTGGACGCTCCGCGGCACGCCGAGCGCGGCGGCCAGCTGGCGCACCTGATGCTTGTTGAGCGTGCTGAGCGGAGTGATGTCGACCGCTCCGTCGCCCCATTTGGTGTAGAATCCGGTGACCGCTTCGGACGCGTGGTCGGTGCCGACGACGAGCAGATTGAGCTCGCCGGCCAGCGCATACTGGGTCACCATCCGCGTGCGCGCCTTGATGTTGCCCTTGACGCCCCGGTTCACATGGCGGGACAAGCCGATCGACTTGAGGGCGTGCTCGACCTCGAGCGCGATCTCGTCCACCGCCTCGGCGATGTTCGTCTCGACGCGGTGCTTGAGCTCGAACGCCTCGGCGACCTCGTAGCTGTGCGCGATGTCCGACTGCTCGCCGTAAGGCTGGAATACGCCAAGCGTCATGTACTCGCGGCCCTTCTCCTGCGTCAGCTCGTCCGTCGCGCGCTTGCACAGGCCGGCGGCCACGGCGCTGTCGATGCCGCCGCTGATCGCGATCAGCAGGCCCGAAGCGCCGGCGCCGACGACATACTCCTTGAGGAAGTCCACCCTGCGGCGGATTTCCTGCTCCGGATCGATGCTCGGCTTGACGCCGAGCGCGGCTATGATTTCCTGCTGCATGCTCATGGCTTTGTTCCTCCTTTGAAAATCGGCGGGACGATCAGCGGCAGTAGCGGTCGAACGCGCTCGTCAGCTCGGCCGAGATGTCCGCCGCGGAGCGGTTCTCGATCTGATGGCGCTCGATGAAGTGCACGAGCTCGCCGTCCTTCATCAGCGCGATGGAAGGAGAGGACGGCGGGTACGGCGCGAAGTATTCGCGGGCTTTGGCCGTCGCTTCCTTGTCCTGGCCGGCGAACACCGTGTACAGATGATCCGGCGTGATGTCATGGCCCAGCGCGTCGGCGACGCCTGGACGGCATTGTCCCGCGGCGCAGCCGCAGACGGAGTTGACGACGACGAGCGCCGTGCCCTTGGCCGTCGGCAGCTTCTCCTCGACCTCCTCTGGAGTGCGCAGCTCCTGGATGCCGAGGCGCGTCAGCTCGTCCCTCATCGGCTGCACCATATCAAACATGTATCGCTCAAAAGACATCGACATTTGAAACCCACACCTTTCGGGGAAATGGAATTGGCATTATCCCCGCTATTATACCCGATTGCCGGCGCCAGGGAAACGCCGCCCGCTCCGGCCGGCGGCGGCCAGTCCGGCCGGCCGCCAAAAAAGCCGCCTCATTCCTGCGCGGGAACGGGCGGCGCGGCGAAGCTCAAGGCTCCTGCGGCGGCTTGACGCCGCTTTCGGCCGAATGCTCGGGATGCTGGAGCGGACCGGGCTCCGGCGCCTCGCCCTGCTCGAACAAGGCGCGGTTCTGCGCGGTCTGGAAGCCGATGTCCTTGTACGGATGCACCCACTCGTCGCCGGCCATGACAGCCGGATCGGTCTCCTCCGACCACTGCTCGAGCGGCGACTGCGGCGAGGCGTATTCGTGGTCGCCGATCGTCACCCCGTACCGGTTCACGAACGGCTCCCGCGGCCCCCTGCCGCTGCGGAAGCGGGGCAGGAAGTCGATCTCGAACGGATCCAGACGGGGATCGTCCGCCATCAGATCGAGGGACGGTTCGGTCCGTCCAGCTTCTTGTCGTAGCCGGGCGATCCCGGCGCGGCTGTTTTGCGCCCCGCCTGCTGCCCCTGCTTTTGCTGCTCCTTGGAGTCGTTGCTCGGATTGGCCATCGTATGCGTTCAGCTCCTGTCGGTTATGGACGCGGCCGCTTGCTGCCGCTATGGGGCTAGTATGCCGTTCGCGGCAGCGGACTATGCCCCGGAGCGGAGCTAGCCGGCGTCCGGCCCGCGCAGGCGGAGCCCGTCCCGGACGGGACTGTCGAAGACGACCTTGAACACGGTGCCCCGGCCCGGCTCCGAATCGACGTCGATGCGGCCGTTGTGGCGCTCCGCGATGCTCAGGCAAAGCGGCAGGCCGAGGCCCGTTCCGCGCGCCTTGGTCGTATAGAACGGCTCGAACAGGCGGGCGAGCTTGTCCGGCGGGATGCCTTCTCCGTCATCCTCCACCGACAGCTCCACGGCCGAGCCGCTGAAGCGGGTCGCGATCCGCAGCACGCCTTTTTCCCCCATCGCCTCCATGCCGTTGCGGGCCAGATTGAGGACGAGCTGCTTGATTTCCTTGCCGTTGAGCTCAAGCGTCGGAATCTCGTCGGCGAGGCTCAGCTCGATCGACTGTCCGCGCAGGTTGGCGTCGGCCCACAGCAGCGGCAGCAGCTCCTGGACAATGTCGTGGAGAGAGCCCTGCTCCTTGGAGATGACGCGGTTCTGCGCCAGCGAGAGGAAGTCGTTGATGATGGCGTTCGCCCGGTCCAGCTCGTCGATGACGATGCGGAAATACTCCTGCTGGCTGTCCGGGCTGCGCTCGCGCATCAGCTGCACGAAGCCGCGGATGACGGCCATCGGATTGCGGATCTCATGCGTGATGCTGGCGGCCATCTGGCCGACAAGGCTCAGCCTTTCCATCCGTCCGAGCTCGTCCCTGAGCTGGGTCAGCTCGGTGACGTCCTGCACGACCATCGCCGCTCCCGTCACGATGCCGGCCTGCAGGTTGCGGATCGGGAACGCCGTCGTCAGGTAGGAGCGCTCGCCCTCGACGAGTATCGTCGACGGAGACATGCTGCCCTTCATCGCTTCGTCGAACAGCTGCTTGAACGGCTCCTGGCTGCGGAAGAACCGTTCGTACGGCATGCCGGCGAACTCCAGCTTGCTGCGGCCCTTCAGCGCCTGGCCGCTGAGGCGGATCGCCGCGTCGTTGAGATGCGAGATCCTGCCGTCCGCGTCCACGAGCACCGTCCCCATCGTGCCCATCGCCATCTGGTCGATGAACTGCTGGAGCTTGTGGACCTCGTTCATATAATTGGAAGACATCCGCCGCAGCTGATGCTGCAGCTGGTAATGCTGGATGACCTGGTGGATCGTATACAGCGTCAGCGATACGGCGATGTAGCTGATGAACGCGATGACGGCGATATCGCCTGCGGCCGAGGCGAGGCGATCCGGCTCGAACTGCCGGATATAGCCGGCATAAAGAAACGCGTGATAAGCTCCCCCGACCGTCAACAGCAAGAGCAGGATCTTGTACTTTTCCTTGAGCCGCGCGAGCTGGAACGGCCGGATCGTCAGCAGCAGCACCGGCACGGCGATCAGCAGGAACAGGACGAAGCCGAGCGTCTCCCCGCCGTCGTCGAGCTGCGGCAGCCGCAGCGCCGCATAGATCGTGGACATCGTCGCCAGTCCCGGCACCCCGCCGTACAGGGAGCCCATGAGGAAAGGAATGTACCACAGGTTCAAGTCGAAGCCGAAGCGGGTCGTCTCGGTGAGCAGGACGCAGGCCGCGAGCGAGGCTCCGTAAGCGATGGTGAAGAAAGGAATCGAGCTGCGGCCCTGGTTCAGCCGATACATCCATAGCTGATAGAGGAATACGGGCAACAAGGAGACGAAGGCCTGCAGTATCAATTTTTCCCACATTGACGCAGAAGGTTCCCCCCTTTGCGAGCCGTCTTGCATAACTCCGATTAAAGCACAGGAGGGGAATTTTGACAATCAAGAGTTTGCATAAATCCACATCTTGACCGTCTCGATCACTTCCTCCCGGCGCTCGTCATGATGCAGCTCGTGGTAGCCCCTCTCCCAGCGCCGGAAGGTACAGCGCGGACCGAGCGCGTCCGCCAGCTCCTCGCTCGCCCGCAGCGATGTCACCCGATCCTCGGTGCCGTGCAGCAGCAGCGCCGGCACGGCCAGCCTGCCGGCGTCGGAGAGCGCGCGCTTTCCGGCGGCCGTCACCGCCCGGTACATCGAGACACTGATCCGGGTATGGCAGAGCCGATCCATGACGCTGCCCGCCACCGTATGGACTCCAGGGCGATACAGGTCCCGCTGCTTGATGCCGGTCGGCAGGGCAAAGGTCGGCCGGAGGCGGCCGATCCAGGACGCCGCCGCTTCGGAGACGCGCGATGGCGGCGAGGCGAGGCGGAGCCAGGGGCTCGTCAAAATGAGGCCCGCGATCGGCAACTCGCGCTCGAGAGCGGCCGCGAGCGCGACCGCTCCGCCCATGCTGTGCCCGTACAGGAACAGCGGCGCATCCGGCCACAGGCACGCCGCCTCGGCCACCGCCCGCGCCGCGTCGGCCGTCAGCCGCTCCATGCTGTCCGCGTGCCCGCGCGGTCCCGGAGAGCGTCCATGGCCGCGCTGGTCGTAGGCGAGCACGGCGATGCCCGCCTCCGCCAGCGCCTGCGCGAGCTCGGCGTAGCGGCCGCTATGCTCGCCCATGCCGTGTACGAGGCAGACCGCCGCCCGCGGCTTGACGCGGCTGGGCGATGCCTTCGGCGCTGCGAGAAACGGCTCCGGCCGCTCGGCGCGGCTTGGATTTTTTCCGGTTCCCCTGGAGCCGTCCGAAGGCTCCTGGCGACCGGGCGATGCCGCCCGCCTGTCCGTCTCCTGCCGCTCCGGCGGCCGGCTCTCCTCCTCTGCCTGCGGCTCCAGGCTCCATCCATGCAGCTTTGCCCCATCCTCCGCCTCAAGCGCCAGCTCCCGCATCGCCATCCGCTCCTTTTCGCTTTGCTTCCGCATTTGATACACTGATTGTAGCCTATTGTCTCAAAAGGAGAGAAGCGTCAAGAATGGCAAGCAAGGATAGATTCGACGTCATCATCATCGGAGGAGGGCCGTCCGGCCTGATGGCCGCCGCGGCCGCAGGCCGCGAGGGAGCGCGCGTGCTGCTGCTCGACAAGGGCAGCAAGCTCGGACGCAAGCTGGCCATATCCGGCGGCGGACGCTGCAACGTCACCAACAACAAGGAGCCGCAAGAGCTGATCCGGTACATCCCGGGCAACGGCAAGTTCCTGCACAGCGCGCTGTCGGAGTTCGGCAGCCGCGAGATCATCGGCTTTTTCGAGGCGCTCGGCATCCGGCTCAAGGAAGAGGACCGCGGGCGCATGTTTCCCGTGTCGGACAAGGCCAAGACCGTCGTCGACGCGCTCGTCGCCTCCGTGCGATCGAGCGGCGTCGAGACGCGATTGAACGAAAAGGCCGCCGGACTGCTCATCGCGGGCGGACGCATCCGCGGCGTCCGGCTGAGCGACGGACAGGAGCTGCGCTCCGCGGCGGTCGTCGTGGCGACCGGCGGCAAGTCGGTGCCCCACACCGGCTCGACCGGAGACGCCTACCCTTGGGCGGAGGCCGCTGGCCATTCGGTGACGGAGCTGTATCCGACCGAGGTGCCGCTGACGTCGGCCGAGCCTTTCATCCGCGATCGCCGGCTGCAGGGGCTGTCGCTCCGCGGCGTCGTCCTGACGGTGTGGAGCGCCAAGGACAAGCGCCTCACCGAGCAGGAGGGCGACATGATCTTCACCCACTTCGGCCTGTCCGGCCCGGCCGCGCTGCGATGCAGCCAATTCGTCGTCAAGGAGCGCAAAAAAAGCGGCGCTCCGGAAGTCCGGATCACCGCCGACCTGTTCCCCGACCGCTCGGCGGACGAGCTGTACGGCGAGCTGCTGGCGCTCGCCGCGGCCGAGCCGCGCAAGGCGTTCAAGAACGTGCTGCCGCCGCTCATGCAGGAGCGGATGGCGGAGTTTTCGCTGGAGCGCTCCGGGATCGACCCGGCCGTCACGTACGACAACCTGAACCGCTCGCTGCTGCAGGACTACGCGCGGCTGCTCAAAGCGCTGCCCATCCTCGTGAACGGCACGCTGTCCATCGAGGAAGCGTTCGTCACGGGCGGCGGCGTCAACCTGAAGGAGATCCATCCGAAAACGATGGGCTCCAAGCTCGTGCACGGCCTTTATTTCTGCGGGGAGGTGCTGGACCTGCACGGCTTCACCGGAGGCTACAACATCACGTCTGCGTTCACGACCGGCCGCCATGCCGGCCTGAGCGCCGCCCTCCAGGCGTTGGAGGACCGCGCCGAGGCGCAGCGGAGCCGATCGGAATGATTCCGCTCCGCTAAAAAACGAACGGGTCGAGCGGCGCAGATGCGCCCTCGACCCGTTTTTGCTAGCGGCGATGGCTTACTCCGCTTCAGCCGTGCACGTCGCCCGAGAAATAGCTGAGCGAGCCTTCCTGCTCCGGGAAGGCCGACTCTCCCTCGGTCGCTTCGTCGCGGTTGCGCAGATCGCTTCCGTCCGAGGCGCCGGTCGAGATGCCGGTCGAAGCGCCGTCATAGCCGAAGCCCTCCTCCCAAGCGACAAGATCCTCGTTGACGAGATGGGCCGGGATCGGAATGACGTCCTGCTCCTGCACGTCCAGCTCGCCCCCGTGGGCGAAAGCGATCTCCAGCGCCGACGTCAGGTCGCTGCCCCGCAGCGACAGCCCGACCTCCTGCGCGCCTTGCGCAGCGGCGTCATACCCGAGCTCCAGCAGCGTAGCGGCCGCGACGGAGGCGGACTCCGCATCGTGGAATCGGAACAGCAAGCGGCGGTCAGTCATGGCTTTAGTCTCCTCTGCTCGAAGCGGAATCGAACCGGCTTTTGGCCGTTCTTCCATACGGTAACCATCCCCGCGCCAGTTTATGAGCGGCTGAATGGTGGAGCGGCTGAATGGTGGAGCGGCGGAACGATGGAACCGGCAGGTCAGAAGAGCGGCAAATCGAGGGGCAGCGGATCGGAGGAGCGGCGGAACAGCGTAGCGCCGAGGATGCTGGGTGCTGTTTCGCCGCCGCCGACATCGAGCGCCTGACCTGTCGGTGCGGCAGAAGGCTAAGGCAGAGACATGCCCCGGTGGTGGATGGCTGGAGAACTAACGATACTGCGCGACGCTATCCGGCCAAAACCGAGCATTTTGAAAATGTAACGATACTCACGAGCGCTATGGACGCAAAATGAGGCGTATTGGCTCCTTCACTGAGTAAATAGCGTTTCTCCGTATCGTTAGCCGCAGGAAAGCACGATTATAGGCAAAATAGCGCTCCTCTGTATCGTTAGCCTATCCCGGTCCGGAACCGCACGCCGGTGCAGCCTTCACGGACGCCGACTTGCCGGTCCTCGATCCGCCCGCTGACCGATCATTCGCCGAACGAGGAGTAATCTCGATCATCGGCCCGCCCGCTGACCGTCCGTTCGCCGAATGAGGAGCAATTTCGAACATCGATCCGCTGCTGACCGCCGCCTCCTGACATCAAACAAGCGGGAAGAAGACGGAGGGTTTCCGTCTTCTTCCCGCTTGTTCATTCATCCAAATCGACCGAGGCAGCAGCACGCCGCTGCGCCAGCAAACGACGCTCCGCCGGCCAACTGCGGCCATCGCGCAGCTCCGCCGGCCAGCCCCGGCCAGCCCGCAGATCCACCAGCCGCGGCCAGCCGCCGCCGACAACGATCTAGCCCTGCGCCAGTCCCTCGCGGAACCGGCCGAGGCCGGCGCTGAGCGAGCGCGTCGCCTCGTACACCTGCCGGTACAGCGGATAAAGCTCGCGGTACGCGGCCGCCGCCTCCGGCTGCGGCTCGTACGTGCGGCCGCGCCGCACGAAGGCCGCCGCGCAGGACGCCAGGTCCGGGAACCAGCCGCAGCCGGCCGCAGCCAGCATCGCCGCCCCGAGGCCGGGGCCCTGCTCGTTCTCCAGCGCCGTCACCGGCAGGCCGAACAGATCCGCCTGGATCTGCAGCCAGTCGGGATTTTTCGCGCCGCCGCCGATCGAGACGATCGAGCGGATGTCGCGTCCCGCCTCGCGGTAGATCGTCAGCGTGTCGTTCAGCGAGAACGTGATGCCCTCCATGACGGCCCGCGCCAGATGCTCGCGGCGATGGCCGCCGTCGAGCCCGATGAAGCTGCCGCGGATGTCGGCGTCCGCATACGGCGTGCGCTCGCCCGCCAGATACGGCGCGAACAGCAGCCCGCCGGAGCCGGGCGGCAGATCGCCCGTCCCGGCAAGCAGCTCGGCGTAGTCCAGGCCGCCCATGAGCCGCTTGAACCAGCTCATTGAGTAGCCGGCGCCAAGCGTGACGCCCATCGAGTAGAACGCGCCCGGCGCGCCGTGGTTGAAGAAATGGACGCGGCCGCCATAATCGCGGTCCTGCTCGCCCTCGTAGGAGAGCAGCACGCCCGAGGTGCCGATGCTGCACAGCGCCTCGCCCTCCTGCAGGATGCCGGCGCCGATCGCGCCGCAGGCATTGTCCGCCCCGCCGGCAAATACGCGCAGCGGACCGGCGAGGTCCGTGCGCTCCGCCAGCTCCGGCAGCAGCGTGCCGGTCTGCGCGGTCGACTCGACGAGCGGCGGGCACAGCTCCGCGCCGAGATCCAGCGCCGCGAGCACTTCCTGGCTCCAGCGCCGGTTCGGCACGTCGAGCAGCAGCGTGCCGGCAGCGTCGGACAGATCCATATGCAGCTCGCCGGTCAAGCGCAGCCGCACATAGTCCTTGGGCAGGACGAAGACGCGCCCCTGAGCGAACGTCTCCGGCTCATGCTTGCGCACCCACAGCAGCTTCGGCAGCGTGAAGCCCTCGAGCGCCGGATTGCGGGTGATGTCGAGCAGCCGCGTTCCGAGCGCGCGCTCGATCTCGCGGCACTCGGCCGTCGTGCGCGTATCGTTCCAGAGAATCGCCGGACGCAGCGGCTGCAGCTCGTCGCCGAGCAGCACGAGTCCGTGCATCTGTCCGGAAAAGCTGATCCCCTCGACCGTCCAGCCCTGCGGAAGGCCGGGAGCGGCGGACAGCTCGCCGAGAGCGGACAGCGTCGCCTCGACCCAGTCCTCCGGCCGCTGCTCGCTCCAGCCCGGTCGCGGGCTCGAGAGCGGATACTCGCGCGAGGCCTCGGCGGCGATGCGGCCGTCCTTGCCGACCAGCAGCGCTTTGACCGCGCTCGTGCCGAGATCGATGCCGATGACGAACTCAGACACGGTAGATCACTTCGTTAAGCTTCGCCTTGATCTGCTCCAGGCGTCCCGAGCGGTTGTTCATCGGATTGTTCTGCAGCGCGTACTGCTCCAGCGAGGCGAGCGTCGCCTTGCCGCTGACGATGTCGGCGCCGATGCCTTGCTTGAACGTGGCGTAGCGCTCCTCGACGATGCCGTCGATGACGCGGTCCTCGATCAGCTTGGCGGCCGCCTTCAGGCCCCAAGCGAAGCTGTCCATGCCGGCGATATGCGCAAGGAACAGATCTTCCAGCTCGTAGGAGCCGCGGCGCACCTTGGCGTCGAAGTTGACGCCGCCGCGGCCGAGCCCGCCGGCCTTGAGCACCTCGTACATCGTCAGCGTCGTCGCATACAGGTCGGTCGGGAACTCGTCGGTATCCCAGCCGAGCAGCAGGTCGCCCTGGTTGGCGTCCAGCGAGCCGAGCGCGCCGTTGATCGCGGCGACGCGGATCTCATGCTCGAACGTATGGCCGGCGAGCGTCGCATGGTTCGCTTCCAGGTTCAGCTTGAAGTGGTCCTGCAGGCCGTATTTTTGCAGGAATGCCAGCGTCGTCGCGGCATCGAAGTCGTACTGGTGCTTGGACGGCTCCTTCGGCTTCGGCTCGATCAGGAACTGCGCGTCGAAGCCGATCTCGCGGGCATAGTCGATCGCCATCTTGTACAGGCGGGCCAGGTTGTCGAGCTCGAAGCCCATGTCGGTGTTCAGCAGCGTCTCGTAGCCCTCGCGGCCGCCCCAGAACACGTAGTTCTCGGCGCCGAGCTCCTTGCCGACCTCAAGCCCCTTCTTGACCTGGGCGGCGGCGTAGGCGAACACGTCCGCGCTCGGTGCGGTTCCGGCTCCGTGCGTGAAGCGCGGGTTCGAGAACATGTTGGCCGTATTCCACAGCAGGCGGCGGCCGCTCGTCTTCATGCCGTCCTTGAGCAGGGCGACGATCTCGTCGAGATTGCGGTTCGTTTCCTGCAGCGTGTCGCCTTCCGGAGCGATGTCGCGGTCATGGAAGCAGAAGAACGGCAGATCGAGCTTCTCGAGGAACTCGAAGTTCGCCTCGACGCGGGCCTTGGCCAGATCCATGCCGCTGAAGCGGTCCCACGGACGCACCGCCGTGCCCTTGCCGAACGGGTCGGAGCCGTCGGCCGTGAACGTATGCCAGTAAGCGGCGGCGAAGCGCAGATGCTCCTCCATCGTCTTGCCGAGCACGACCTGCTTCGGATCGTAGTGGCGGAACGCGAGCGGATTGTCGGTGTCGCGGCCCTCGAACTGAATGCGGTTGATGCCGTTGAAGTAAGCCATGAATGATAGCCTCCCTAAAATGAGTGGATAGAATGTAAACGCTGTTATGCTGAGTTCTATCCGTAGAGTACCATCCCATAACTTCGTTTGTCTACTAAACAAACCAAGTTTTTTATGTTATGCTTTCGAGGACATGGTATCGTAGTGTGCAGAACGAAAAGCGGCTGCAGCCGCTTCGACCCGAAGGAGACCGCAATGAAATCAACGACGACCGGCGATCCCGCCCTCATCCGCCGCATCAATACCGGCATCGCGCTCGACGCCGTGCTGAAGGGCGAGCCGCTCTCGCGCGCCGCGATCTCGGCCGGCACCGGCCTCAACAAGGCGACCGTATCGTCGCTCGTGCAGGACCTGCTCGACCGCGGCTTGCTGACCGAGACGGGCCAAGGCGCCTCAAGCGGCGGCCGCAAGCCCGTCATGCTGGAGTTCCGCGCCTCGGCCGGCTGCGCGATCGGCATCGACGTCGGCGCCACCTATCTGATGGGCGTGCGCGCCGACCTGCGCGGCGAAGTGCTGGCCGAGCTGCGGCGGCCGATGGAGGCCGCCGCCGGCCGCAGCGTCATGGAGCAGCTGATCGGCTTCATCGAGGAGCTGCTGCCGAAGCAGCCTCCGCAGCCCTACGGCGTCGTCGGCATCGGCATCGGCCTGCCGGGCATCGTCGACGGCGCCGGCTCGCTGCTGCTCGCGCCGCATATGGACTGGGAGCCGACTGAGGTCGCGCGCCGGCTGGAGGAGCGGTTCGGCGTGCCGGTGCATGCCGACAACGAGGCCAACTTCGGCGCCCAAGGCGAGCGCATCTTCGGAGCCGCCGCCGGCATCCGCCATCTCGTCTATGTGAGCGCGGGCATGGGCATCGGCACCGGCCTCGTGCTGGACGGCCAGCTGTACCGCGGCGCGTCCGGCTTCTCCGGCGAGCTCGGGCACCTGTCCATCCAGTTCGACGGTCCCGCCTGCCGCTGCGGCAACCGCGGCTGCTGGGAGCGCTTCGCCTCCGAGCAGGCGGCGCTCGATTCCGCCGCCGCGATCGGCTGCGGCAGCCTCGAGGAGCTCGTGCAGCTTGCCGAGCAGGGACATCCCGAGGCGCTGCGCATCTGGGACGAGATCGGCTCGTACCTCGGCATCGGCATCGCCACGATCATCAATGTGTTCAATCCCGAGGCCGTGCTCATCGGCAGCCGCCTCAGCATGGCGGCCCGCTGGCTGGAGCCGGCCGTGCAGCGCGAGGTGCAGGCGCGCGCGCTGCCGTTCCACCGCCGCCAGGCGCGGGTCCGTTTCGCCGAGCTCGGCGACGGCTCGGCCGTGCGCGGAGCGGCCTGGCAAGCCGCGGAAGGCTTCCTCGCCCGCGTCAAGGCCGGCGAGGCGTAAGCGCGCTCACCGCGCTCCCCTCGCGCCAACGCCGGCGCCGGCGGCGCCCTCTTCGCTCCTCAGCCAAAATAAAGCGGCTTCGCCGCCTGTCCGGACCGGACAGGAGCGAAGCCGCTTTTTGGCATTTGAACCGGCTCAGACCGGCTTGATGAAGATCGAATACAGAAGCACCGCCAGGATGAGCAGCGGCGCGACATAGCGCAGGCAGAACATCCAGGCCCGGTACCAGAAGCCGGTCAGGCCGGCCTCTTCGCCGGCGCGCTTCCACGCATAGCCGGTGAACAGCGTCACGGCGAGGCCGCCGAGCGGCATGAGCACATAGGCGGTCGTGAAGTCGAACCAGTCGAAGATCGACTTGCCGAAGGGCGTCCAGCCGCTGAGCGGACCGGCGACGGACAGCCCGGCGGGAACGCCGAGCAGGAAGCTGACCGCGGCGATGATCGCCGCCGCCTTGCGGCGCGACCATTTCCAATAGTGCATCGCATAGGCGACCGGCACCTCGAGAATCGAGACGGCCGAGGTGAGCGCCGCGATCGCCAGCAGCAGGAAGAACAGGCCGCCGAACAGCGAGCCGAGCGGCATCTGCGAGAACGAGGCGGGCAGCGCCATGAAAGCCAAGCCCACGCCTTTCTGCGGCTCGATGCCGTAGGAGAAGATCGTCGGGAAGATGATCAGGCCCGCGATCAGCGCGTAGCCGAGGTCGCCGACGCCGATCGCGACGGTCGCCTTGCCGAGCGACTGCTCCTTTTGCACGTAGGAGCCGTAGGTGAGCATGCAGCCCATGCCGAGCGACAGCGAGAAGAACGCATGGCCGAGCGCGATCAGCGCCGACTCGCCGGTCAGCACGGAGAAGTCGGGCTTCAGGAAGAAATCGACGCCCTCCGCCGCTCCCGGCAGCGTCAGCGCGCGGACCATCAGCACGAGCAGGATGATCAGGAAGCCGGGGATGAGGATCTTGTTGAACTTCTCGATCCCGCCCGAGATGCCCTTGCCGACGATGACGCCGCAGATGATCATGACGACGAGCTGCCAGAACACAGGCCAGCCGCCTGCCGCGAAGTCGACGAAGTGCTGGTCGAAGTTCGTGCCCTTGCCGAGCGAGCCGATGACGGAGTCGACCGTGTACTGGAGCGTCCAGCCGGCGACGACGCCATAGTAGGAGATGATCAGGAACGCCGTCACGACGGACATGAAGCCGAACCATTTCCACTGCTTGTTGCCGGTCAGGTTGTAAAAGGAGCTGGCGGCGTTGCCGCGTCCGCCCCGGCCGATCGTCATCTCGGCGAGCAGCACCGGCAGCCCGACGAGGATCAGGCAGACGATGAACAGCAGGAAAAACGCCGCTCCCCCATACAAGCCTGTAATATACGGGAATTTCCACATGTTTCCGAGCCCGACCGAGCTGCCGATCGCCGCCAGGATGAAGCCGGACGACGTGAAGCGCTCGGCTTTTTTGCTTTGTCCCAAAGCGGTTTCCTTTGGTTGTTTGTCCATCATGATGTCCTCCGACCGTTCGCTAAGTAAAATACAAAATACAGAATACAAATTTATCGAAAAACGCATGGCATGTCCACACCAAATCGAGCCAGCCGCCATTTTGATCCCGCTCGCATAAATTAACCTTTCTTTGCCAAAATAAACCGGGAGCAAACAGGCAAAGAAAGGATGTGGGCCATTTGGACCCGAACAAGCAGGGCAGCGAAGCCGATCAGACGCTGACGAACCGGCAGGGCCACCCGATTACGGACAACCAGAACATCCGCACGGTCGGAGACCGCGGTCCGTCGACCTTGGAGAACTACCATTTCATCGAAAAGATCTCGCATTTCGACCGCGAGCGCGTGCCGGAGCGCGTCGTGCATGCGCGCGGAGCAGGAGCCTACGGCGTCTTCGAGGCCTACGGCACTGTCGGCAGCGAGCCGGTCTCCAAGTACACGCGGGCCAAGCTGTTCCAGGAAAAAGGCAAGCAGACGCCGGTATTCGTCCGCTTCTCCACGGTCGTGCACGGCGGACATTCGCCGGAGACGCTGCGCGATCCACGCGGCTTTGCCGTCAAGTTCTACACCGAGGACGGCAACTGGGATCTCGTCGGCAACAACCTCAAGATCTTCTTCATCCGCGACCCGCTCAAGTTTCCCGACATGGTGCATTCGTTCAAGCCCGATCCGGTGACGAACCTGAACGATCCGGAGCGCATGTTCGACTTCCTCTCCAACTCGCCGGAAGCGACGCATATGGTGACGTTCCTGTTCTCCCCCTGGGGCATCCCGGCCAACTACCGGCAGATGCAGGGCTCGGGCGTGAATACGTACAAGTGGGTCAACCAGGATGGCGTCGGCTATCTCGTGAAGTACCACTGGGAGCCGCTGAAGCAGGGGATCAAAAACCTGACGCAGGACGAGGCCGAGGCGATCCAGGCGAAAAATACGAGCCATGCGACGCAGGACCTGTACGAGGCGATCGACCGCGGCGACTATCCGGAGTGGGAGCTGAACGTGCAGATTCTCGAGGACGGCGAGCATCCCGAGCTCGACTTCGATCCGCTCGACCCGACGAAGCTGTGGCCGCAGGAAAAGTTCCCGTTCCTGCCGGTCGGCAAGATGACGCTGAACCGCAATCCGGAAAACTACTTCGCCGAGGTTGAGCAGGCGGCGTTCGGCACCGGCGTGCTCGTCGACGGCCTGGACTTCTCCGACGACAAGCTGCTGCAGGGCCGCACCTTCTCCTACTCGGACACGCAGCGCTACCGCGTCGGCACGAACTACCTGCAGCTGCCGATCAACGCGCCGAAGGCTCCGGTCGCCACGAACCAGCGCGACGGCCAAATGGAATACAAGATCGACCTCGCGCCCGGGCAGAACCCGCATGTCAACTACGAGCCGTCCAGCCTGGGCGGGCTGACGGAAGCCCGTCCGTCCGGCGCCGAGCACGAGCCGGCGTACGATGCGAGGCTCGTGCGCGAGAAGATCGGACGGACGAACGATTTCGGCCAGGCGGGGGATACGTATCGCAAGTTCGAGCCGTGGGAGCGGGACGAGCTGGTCAAAAACCTCGTCGATGCGCTCAAGATGTGCCGTCCGGTCGTCCGCGACAAGATGATCGGCTACTTCAAGGAAGCCGACGCCGACTACGGCAAGCGCGTCGCCGAGGCGCTCGCCCGCGCCGAAGCGGCGGCGCCGGAGCATCTCGGCAACGAGTCGATGCGCCAGGGCCAGGAGCTGGCCGACCGTTCCGGCCACCGCACCGACGGCTATTGATTGTTTAGCCGGGGAGCCGGGAGAGCCGCAGATTCCCATCCCGATCGCAAAAAAGGTCCGGTTCCCGGCCGGCGGGCCGGATCCAAGGCACATTTCTGCCTTGGTTGGTCCGGTTCCCGGCCGGCGGGCCGAATCCAAGGCACATTTCTGCCTTGGTTGGTCCGGTTCCCGGCCGGCGGGCCGGATCCAAGGCACATTTCTGCCTTGGTTGGTCCGGTTCCCGGCCGGCGGGCCGGATCCAAGGCACATTTCTGCCTTGGATGGCCCGGTTCCCGGCCGGCGGGCCGAATCCAAGGCACATTTCTGCCTTGGTTGGTCCGGTTCCCGGCCGGCGGGCCGGATCCAAGGCACATTTCTGCCTTGGATGGCCCGGTTCCCGGCCGGCGGGCCAGATCCAAGGCACATTTCTGCCTTGGATGGCCCGCGCCGGCCGATTGGATGCACAAAAAATCTTCCTCTTTGGCCGATGACGGGGTGATGCCTGCATCTTGCCAGAGGAAGATTTTTTTGTGTTTAACCCATTTATAAAGAGGGTGTCCCTAAGCCAAGGCTTTCGGGACACCCTCTGTCGCGTTCATGGAATCGACGCTGCCGGCTCGACATGCCCGGCAGCGGACGGCACCAGGCGTCAGCCTGCTGCCGACAGCTGGCGAAGCGCCGCCTCGGACTCTTCGATCCTCGACTGCAGCTGCGTGTTTTGGCGGACGAGCGTCTCGACCGTAGCCAGCAGCTCCTCGAGCGTCGCCGACGACTGCTGCACGACCGCGGCAAAGTCGCTCACCCGCTCCTCGACATCTCCGCTCGAGGCGCTGACCGCGTCCATCTCCACGCCGATCCTTGCCGCATCCGACTGCAGCGACTCGACGGACTGGCGGATGCCGTCGAACGCGGCGCTGGTCGCCTCCACATGGCCGAGGCTCTCCTCCATGCGCTGCACGTTCTCGCGCATCGCCTCGCGGGACTGCTCCGTGCGGACGGCGGCCTCCTCGAGGCTGCCGGTCATCCGGTCGGCCGTATCGCCGGCCGTCATCGCCAGCTTGCGGATCTCGGCCGCGACGACGCCGAAGCCCGCTCCGTGCTCGCCGGCGCGCGCCGCCTCGATGCTGGCGTTGAGCGACAGCAGGTTCGTCTGGCGGGCGATGTCCTGGATCGAGGCCGTGAACGGCAGGATGCCCCGGATCGTCTCGTTCAGTCCTTCAAACCTCTCCTGCAGCTCCTCCATGCTTGCCCGGAACTCGCCGATCGTGCGGCTAAGCTCGCCGACGATGCGCGCGCCCTCGGCGGACGAGCCGCCCGTCTCCTCGATCTGGCCGACCATCGAGCCGAGCGTGCCCATCATCCGCTCCATCTGGTGCATCGACTCGCTCACCCGCGAGGAGATCTCTCCCATCGTCTCGGCCTGGGTCGTGACTCCGGACGTCAGCTCCTGGAACGCGGTATTCATTTCCTGGAAGGAGGCGTCGTTCTCGCGGCCGTTTGCGCGGATGCGGCCCATGCTGTCCGACAGCGTCTTGACCGTCTCGAGCGTCATCCGCTCGCGCTCCTGCTCCTTGAGCAGCTGCTGCTGGGCCGCTTCCTGGAGGCCGAGCGCGCGGCGGAAGATACCGCGGCCGATCTCCGACTGGCAGATCATTGTCGTCGACGCTAGCAGGAAGTAGAAGATGAAGTAGACCATATGGGATTCTCCGGCCAGACCGGCTTCCGGGAAGGCCAGATATTTATACAGGATGACGAACAGGCCGCTCAGCGTGCCGTAAGCGAGGGACAGCCGGCTGTTGTACATGATGCCGATCGCCATCAGATAAAAAGCGGTCAGCGCATTCAGCGGATCGTCGGGACTGTCCTGGATGGATGTCGCCGCCAAGTATCCGACCAGCATGAGCACGGCGATCGGGATCGCCTTCTCCAGCAAACGCAGCGCATGCGCGGCCCAGAGCAGCGCCATGACGACAAAAGTGGGCAGCAGCATCTTGAGGGTAAAGGCGAGAGTCGAGCTGAAGGCGACCATCATGGCGGCCATGAGCAGAATGTTCAGGCTGAGGATGACGAGCACCGCCTGGTTTCGTTTGCGAAGCTCCAGGTAAGCGTGATCGACCTTGCCGCCTGCTCCTCGCTCGATCGCTTCCCCCGGCCGTCTCTGGGATTGATTTCCGAAAAAGGGGAATTTGTTCGGTTGCTTCATGCTGGATGTTGTTGATGCCATAGTGTGCCCTCTCTTTTGTCCTGTAGGATAGTCGAATGCAGTAGTATAGGTATCGACACCGAACTTTCTTATCGTGATAGGGAAATTAATGGATTCTAAAAAAAATAAAGCTCCATCGGCTTTCGCAGCCGTGGAGCTTTTTAGACTTCTATTCGGGCCTCGCCCGGCGAATCAGATCCGCCCAGCCGCCCACAGCGAGCTGCGGCGGATCAGCCGCTGCAGCTGCGGATGCCGCAGCGAGTCGGAGCTATGGCCCGGCATGATGGATACGACGCGGCCCCGGCCGACCCGATGCGCCCAGGCGGCAGGACGGCGCACTCCGCCCAGCACGTACTCGAGGATGACCTCGCGGTCCATCGACGGCCGGAACGAGTACCGGTACGGCTCGTCGGTCAGCTCGAACGGCTCGAGGTCCTGGACGGCCGGATGCACCCCCGCCTTGCCGACGACCGGATCGAAGCTGAGCAAGCGCCCTTCCGGATGCTCCTCGCAGCGCGCGCCCGCGAGATGCTCCAACAGCGGATGAGAGGCGAGCGAAATTCCGCAATGGAGCAGCACGAGCCCGCCCCCGCGCTCGACGAACCGGGCGAGGCCGGCTGCCTGCCGATCGGACAGCGGCCGCTCCCAACGGTCGCTGCAGGCGACGATCAGCGACTGGTCGGCCGGCATGTCGTCTTCGAGCAGGCCATAGCTGTCGCTCGCCTGCATGTCGAAGTCTTCGCCGAGCAGCCGGCAAAGCGCCTCCTGCAGCGACGCCAGCGGATGGCTCTCCGCCTCGCGGTCGCCGAGCAGCAGTCCTCCCGAGCCCGCCAGCGACCGAGCCGCCGGCCTCGCCGGCTCGAACGGCAGCGCCTCCCGCGTCATTCGATCCGCGACGAGCCCCGCCAGAGCTCCGGCCTCCGCATCCGGCACATGAGCCGAGCCTCCTCTTCCCACTTGGATGACCATTTCCGATTCCCCTCCCGAACGATTGGTTTCGACTCGTTTCGCCGTCTGTCAGTATCAATCGACATTAGGCATAACAAAAATCGACAAATCAATAACTGTTCTGGATTATAATTCCACGTCCATCCTCTGTTTCCTTCCGTCGCCGCATCCAAAAACAAACCGACAGCCGCGGGGCAGGCAGCGGTTGAAGGCTGCTTGCCCGGCATGCTGCCGGTTCGGAGAAGTCCGCTCCTCCGCGCCATGTATACGGGTCATTACCCGAAGCGCGGAGCGGTGAAACGGGAAGGTCGGAATAGGTGTCGGGGGAGTCGGGGGCTCGGGTGGCAGGAGCCTGGACTCTGAGAGACGAGACGCCGGGAGCTTGGGCGTCGGAAGCCGCGAGGCCGGAGTCGGGACCCCGGAGCCGGCCCTAGGCGCGCAGCCGCCAGACGAGGCTTTGGAAGTCGCCCGGGCGGTCCGCAAGCGCGAGGCCGGCATGCATCAGGACATCGCCGCCGACGCGGAAGGACTCGCCTGCGCCGGGGCTGGCCAGGTCGATCTCGACCGCCTCGTACTCGAGCGCAGGGTCGAGCCCGCGCAGCTTCAGCCAGCCGATCGGCGGGTTAGGCTGGGCCAGCACGCGGAAATGGAACGCGATCGCTTCGCGGCGGTCCGGCGAGACGATCATCCAGGCGGCGTCCTCTCCTTCGAAAGGACTCAGCAGGCGGTACAGATCGCCGAACTGCACCAGGCTCCGGATATCCTTGTAGAAGGCGACCTGGGCCGCCGCGAGCGCGGCTTCTTCCTCGCTGAACTTGGTCAGGTCCAGCTCATAGCCGAAATTGCCGCTCATCGCCACGTCTCCGCGCATCTTGAGGCTCGTCACGCGGCCGACCTGGTGGTTCGGCACGGCGGAAATATGGGCGCCCATCGAGCTGATCGGGTAGACGACGCTCGTGCCGTACTGGATGCGCAAGCGGCTGACGGCATCGGTATTGTCGCTCGTCCACGTCTGCGGCATGTAGTAGAGCATGCCGGGATCGAAGCGGCCGCCGCCGCCGGAGCAGCTTTCGAACAGCACATGCGGGAACTTGGCCGTAATCCGGTCCAGCACGCGGTACAGGCCGAGCATGTAGCGATGCGCCGTCTCGCGCTGACGCTCCGGCGGCAGCGCGGCGGAGCCGATCTCCGTCATGTTGCGGTTCATGTCCCATTTGACGTAGGTGATCGGCGCGCTTGCCAGCACGCTCTCGATCTGCTCGGCGATCGCATCGGCGACTTCCTCGCGGGAGAAGTCGAGGATCAGCTGCCGGCGTCCTTCGCTGCGGCGGCGGCCCGGAACATGCAGGCACCAGTCCGGATGCTGGCGGTACAGGTCGCTGTCGGGCGAGACCATCTCCGGCTCGAACCACAGGCCGAACTGCAGCCCTTCCGCGCGCACGCGCTCCGCGAGATCTCCGAGCCCTTCCGGCAGCTTGTTCAGGTCGACCTTCCAATCGCCGAGCGAGCTGTCGTCCCGGTCGCGCCGGCCGAACCAGCCGTCGTCGAGGACGAACAGCTCGATGCCGAGCTTGCCGCCCTCGCGGGCGATCGCGGCGATCTTGTCGGCCGTGAAGTTGAAATACGTCGCCTCCCAGTTGTTGACGAGCACCGGACGCTCGCGGTCCCGGAACTCGCCCCGGCACAGACGGGAGCGGTACAGCCGATGATACGTCCGCGACATGCCGCCGAGTCCTTCGGCGGAGTAGACGAGCACGCATTCCGGCGCCTGGAACTCCGCTCCCGGCTCGAGCCGCCAGGAGAAGCCGTCCGGATGGATGCCGATCTGAGCGCGCGACATGCCGTACTGCTCCGTCTCGACGCGGCCGAGGAAGCTGCCGCTGTAGACGAGGCTGAAGCCGTACGCGTCGCCCTGCTCCTCGTCGGCCCGACGGCCGAGCAGCGCGAAGAACGGATTGTGGTTGTGGCTGCTCGAGCCCCGGCGGCTGCCGATCGACTGGGTGCCCGGCTGCAGCGGAGAGCGGCTGATGCCCCGCTCCATCGCCCAGCGTCCGTCCAGATGCAGGAAGTCGTAGTCCGACGTCTTGAAGTCGACGCTGGCGCTCAGCGCCGCCTCCAGCTCCAGCGGCTCGCTGCCGCCGTTCGCGAAGCGGACCGACCTGGCGACCGCGGCATGCTCCGCGAACACGGTGTAGGAAAGGATGACGGCGAGCCCGCTGTACGCATCGCGCAGCGTCAGCTCGAGCGTGAGCGCCTCGTCCTCCGACTCGGCGTAAACGGCCGGCAGTCCCGCCAGCGCGGGCTTGCCGCCGAGGATGCGGTGGCTCTCGTAGACGGCTTCCGTCACCGAGGTGCCGTCGGCGAGACGCGCCTCATAGGCCGGCGCGCGGAAGTCGCCCGCGCCATGCGCCGGGTATTCCTGCGGCAGCGTATCGAGCGTCAGCTCGGGGCGCGCCTGCAGCAAGGTCGGGGAGAACGAGGGACGTTCCCGGAACGCCGTTCCGAGCTGCGGGGACGCTGCTGCGAGCCTCGGCCCCCAGTAGACATGAGCGGGATAGCTGCCTTCTATGAGTTCAACGACGTAGCTGACCGCGCCTCCCTGCAGATGGAACAAACGGCGGTCGGCGTCGTAATGGATCGCGGCCTTCATCGGACATCTTCCTTCCTCGATAAATTCCGGGCAAGTCCATCTTCGGTCAAAAGAGAAGAGC
Organism: Paenibacillus sp. FSL W8-1187; assembly: GCF_037965485.1. NCBI lineage: Bacteria > Bacillati > Bacillota > Bacilli > Caryophanales > Paenibacillaceae > Paenibacillus > Paenibacillus sp. FSL W8-1187. Next base: position 1,360,371 of record NZ_CP150181.1, on the reverse strand, counting down.
TGCCCTCATCCTTTTCATTATCGGTCTTTCCGAGTTGCTTCGTCCATGAGCAAAACGCTTTCGCATATGGACATTTGTCGTTTCGTACGCCGGATCGTCGGACGAGGCAGGAATTGTCCTCCGCGGCTGGAATAAACCGAGAGACGAGGACCCGGCGATGCGCCGGTCCGCGAAAAAGGAGGCGGCCGCTAATGGAGCCGAAATGGCTGTCCTGGGCAAGAGAGATGCAGGCGATCGCGCAAACCGGCCTTGCCTATGGCAGGGATGTCTACGATGTGGAGCGCTTCGAGCAGCTGCGGGCGCTGAGCGTAAGGATTATGAGCGAGCATACCGGCGCGGGCGAGGCGGACATCGAGCTGAGCTTCGCCTCCGAGGAGGGGCACGCGACGCCGAAGGTCGACGTGCGCGGCGTCGTGTTCCGAGAAGGCAAGCTGCTGCTCGTCCGCGAGAAGTCCGACGGCCGCTGGTGCCTGCCGGGCGGCTGGGCCGAGATCGGCCTGTCCCCGAAGGAGAACGTCGTCAAGGAAATCCGCGAGGAGAGCGGCTTCGAGACGCGGGCGGTCCGCCTGCTCGCCGTGCTGGACCGGCTCAAGCAGGACCATCCTCCGGATGCCCGCCATATCTATAAGCTGTTCATTCTTTGCGAAATTATCGGCGGCGAGGCGGGCGGAGGCGTGGAGACGAGCGAGGCCGCCTTTTTCGGCGAGAGCGAGCTTCCTCCGCTGTCGCTCGGACGCAATACGCCCGTCCAGCTCGCGCTCATGTTCGACTTCCTGCGCAATCCTCAAAAGCCGGCGCTCCTCGATTAGATGAGCCCGGCTTTTAGTCTGACCGCCGCCGATCGTCCAAGCAAGCGCTTGCTTTTTTCGCGGCGGCCGATCGGGCCTTTTCAGCGCATCGGAATCTGCTATACTGTCGGAAGCTGATATCAAAAAGCAAGCTTCATCCGGCTTCCACACTCATCCAGAAAGAAGGACGCACATCCATGCAACATGTCCAGTCAGCCGATGCTTCGCTGCCTCGCGGCGGCAAGGAACGGTTCCCGCTCTCCCTCTACTCCCTCACGGCCGGGGCCTTCGCCATCGGCATGACGGAATTCGTCATCATGGGCCTGCTGCCCGAAGTCGCGGCCGATCTCGGCGTCAGCGTGCCGAAGGCGGGCAACCTGATTACGGGCTACGCGCTCGGCGTCGGCATCGGCGCGCCGGTGCTGGCGCTCGCCACGGCACGATTTCCCAAAAAGCTGCTGCTCTCGCTGCTCATGGTGCTCTTCATCGCCGGCAACGCCGCCGCAGCGCTCGCTCCTACCTACGGCATCCTGCTGGCGGCCCGCATCTTCACCTCGCTGGCGCACGGCACGTTTTTCGGCATCGGAGCGGTCTACGCCTCCAGCCTCGTCTCCGCTCAGCGCAAGGCCGGAGCGGTCTCGGTCATGATGGCCGGACTGACGATCGCCAATGTCCTCGGAGTGCCGTTCGGCACGTTCATCGGCCAGGAGCTCGGCTGGCGGATGTCCTTCGTCGCCGTCGCGGTCATGGGCGTCGTCACGCTGATCGGCCTGGTCGTGCTGATTCCTTCCGTCAAGCAGGAAGAAGATACAAGCCCGGCCCGCCAAATCCGCGCGCTGCTGCAGCCAAAGCTCGGACTGGCGCTGCTCACCGGCGCGATGGGCTGCTGCAGCCTGTTCGCGCTGTTCAGCTACATCAAGCCGCTGCTCACTGACGTGACGGGCATGTCCGAGGGCATCGTCCCGTGGGTGCTCGTGCTGTTCGGCTGCGGCGTGACGCTCGGCAACATGATCGGCGGCAAGCTGGCGGACCGCGCGCTCATGCCGACCGTCATCGGCTCGTTCCTGGCGCAAGCGCTGCTGCTCGCCCTGCTCGGCCTCGTCGACACGACGCCTGCGGCGACGCTCGCCGTCGTCTTCCTATGGGGCGCGGCTTCGTTCGCCTCGATGCCGGGCTTGCAGGTGCGCATCATGACGCTCGCCAAGGACGCGCCGGCGCTCGCCTCTACGTCCAACCACGCCGTGCTGAACTTCGGCAACGCCTTCGGCGCCTTTTTCGGCGGCTGGATCGTCGTCCGCTTCGAGCTCTCCTCCGGCGCCTACGACTACAGCGTGCTCCCGTGGACGGCAGCCGCGTTCTCGCTGCTCGGCCTCCTGCTCGCCTGCGTGATGCTGGCCTGGGATCGCCGCGGCAAGGCCTTCTCTTAAGCTAGAACCCAAACGGCCACGCCCCCCACTCCTCAGCCGTTCAGCGGCAAAACGCAAAAGGACGAAGCAGAACCGATCGGTTCCGCTTCGTCCTTTGTTTTGCGTCTGGCCGAAGCTTGGCTCAGCCCGCTTTCTGCGGCTTGCCGCCGCCGGGCATGAACACCGCGAGCACGCCGGCAAGCGGCAGCACGCTGGTCCAAAACATCATGCTCTGCAGGCCGTACAGGTCGCCCAGCCGGCCGAGCACGACGGCGCCGAGCGCGCCCATGCCGAAGGCGAGTCCCGTGATCAGGCCCGAAGCCATGCCGACGCGTCCCGGCAGAAGCTCCTGCGCATACACGACGCTGACGGAAAAGCCGGACTGCAGCACGAGGCCGAGCAGCGCGGCGAACGGATACATCGCGATCAGCGGCAGATGCGGCAGCAGCAGCGCGAACGGGGCCGCTCCTAGCAGCGACAGCAGCATCATGCGCTTCGCTCCGATTTTATCCGAGACAATCCCGCCGAAAAAGGTGCCGACGACGCCGAAGATCATGAACAGGAACACCGGCACCTGCGCCGCCTGCTTGGTGAGGCCGTAGTCGTGGATGAGGTAGAATTGATAAAACGTGCCGATCGCCGCCCCGTACCACGAGCGCGCGAAAACGAGCGTAATGAGCAGCGCCAGCGCCAGCGCGACGAGCTTTTTCCGCTTGCGCGCGTCAGCCGACAGCTCGCCGCGCGGCACGGCGGCTTTCTTGACCGGCTTGCCGTGCTCCGCCAGCTGGCGGCTGTACCATGGCACGACCTTGAGCAGGACGAGAATGCCCGCCACGGCGAGCAGCGTGCCCCAGATCGCGCCTTGCTGGCCGAGCGGGATGAAGATCAGAATCGTCATGAGCGGCGCGAGCGACTGGCCGAAGTTGCCGCCGACCTGGTAGATCGACTGGGCGAAGCCGCGGCGGCTGCCGGCCGCGAAGTAGACGACCCGCGAGCCCTCCGGGTGGAACACGGCCGAGCCGAGCCCGACGAACAGGATGAAGAACACGAGCCACCCGAAGCTCGGCGCGTAGGCCAGCCCGGCGATGCTTATCATGCTCATGATCATGCCGCCGACGAGCAGCCAAGGGGACGGCCGGCGGTCCGAGAACAGGCCGACGACGGGCTGCATGACCGAGGAGGTCATCTGCAGCGTGAAGGTCAGCCACCCGATCTGGGTGTAGCTGATGTGCAGCGTATCCTGGAAGATCGGGAACAGCGCGGGGATGACCGACTGCATCGAGTCGTTGAGCATATGGACCACGCTGATGGCGATGAGGATCGCATAGACGGTTCCGGTGCGCGCCGCGCCGATCCGGGCCGTTTGCGAAGCGGACATGGACAGGACTTCCTTTCGGTTGAACTTGAAAATGAATAGCTACAGAAAACGGATGCAGACCGGAGACGGCAGGCTCAGAACGGAATCCGTCCCTTGCAGCAGGCCCGTCTGCGGATCGCGGCGCAGCACGTTCACGCTGCCGCTGTTCTGATTGGCGGCAAGCAGCCAGCCCCCGTCCGGCGAAAGCGCGAAGTTCCGCGGGTAGCTGCCGCCGGTCGATTCATGCTGGATCAGCCGCAGCGTGCCGTCCGCCGCATCCGCCTCGAACACGGCGATGCTGTCATGGCCGCGGTTGGACACGTACAGGAAGCGGCCGTCCGCCGACAGATGGATGTCCGCCGCCCAGCTTTCCCCGGCGAAGCCTTCCGGCAGGGCGGACAGGCGCTGCACCGGCTCCAGCGAGCCGTCCTCGCCGAGCCTCGCGACGGTCACATGGGAGTCCAGCTCGCCGATGATGTACATGTAGGGTGAGCCTTCGCGAGCCGCCGCATGGCGCGGTCCGGAGCCCGGCTCGACGCGCAGCGCCGATGTCCGCAGCAGCGAGCGTCCGTCGACCGAGCGCCGGTGGATGTAGACCGTATCCGTGCCCAGATCGGCGACATAAACGAACGGCGTGCCCGGAATCGGTCCGATGCTGTGCGCATGGGCCTTGTCCTGGCGGCTCGTCATCGGGCCGAGCTCGCCCGGATTCTCGATCACGGCCGATGCCGGCTCCTCCAGCCGCCCGGCTGACGAGAGCGGGAACACAGCCGCGTTGCCGCCGCTGTAGTTGGCCGCATAGAGCGAGGCTCCCTCCGGAGAGACGCTGACATAGCAAGGATGCTCGCCGTGCGTCAGCTGGCTGCCGAGCGCCTCGAGCTCGCCGGTGGCGCCGTCGATCGCGAGCTCATGCACGGAGCCGCCCGGCTTGCCGCGCGTCTTGCCGACCTCGCTGCAGGCGTACAGGATGCTTCCATTCGGATGCGCCGCCAGAAAGGAGGCCTGCTCGACGCCGGCCAGCCGCTGGAATACAGCCAGCCTGCCGCTCTCTTCGTCGAGCCGGCAGCCGTAGATGGTCGGCTCCGCCGCCTCTCCATAGGCGCCGATATAAAAGATGCCGCTGTTGTTAGCCAAACGAGTCGCCTCTTTTCCCCCGTCCCGGGGTCTATTTTTTGTGACCATACCATAATCTACCCATTCCTACAATTCGTCCAGCGACCGTTTTCGGAGGCCAGGGCCGGGCTTCCCCCCGCATCCGCGGCCAAGCTCGCCCGCAGCGCGCGCGTCTCTGCCGCAGGCGACCATTCGACTTGCTGCGCCAATCTCTTACAGAAAGGGTACACAATTGATATACTTGTAGAGCAGGTATTTCCCGGGGAATAGGAGGGGAGGCGAAGCATGAGGAATCGTGTCGACATCATCCGGACATGCCGCCGCGCGGCGCTGACGGCGGCCGCGGCCGCCATCGTCGTCCTGGCCGCGCCGCTGCCGCACGCGCACGCCGGCATCTGGAGCAACATCAAGGAGATCTACGACACTCCGGCCAAGGTCGAGGAGCTGCAGAAGCAGTATAGCGAATCGGTCGGGCGCCTGGAGGAGCAGCAGCGGAAGCTGCAGGAGGACTACTCGCGGAAGCAGGCCGAGCTCGAGCAGCGCCAGCAGGAGCTGATGCGGCAGAACGAAGCCTACCAGGAGCAGAACGGGCGGCTGCAGGAGCGGAATGCCGCGCTCGAGGCGGAGCTCCATCAGGCCGCGGAGCGAAGCGCCGCCATCAAGAGAGGCATCGCCTGGACCGTGCTCGTCCTCTCCTCGGCGTTTCTCGGCTACATCGCGGCCGTCCGCATCTGGCGCTACCGGGCTTATCGCGCGCAGAGCCGCAGCGGCGGAGGGGCCGCTTCATGAAGACGACCGCGCCGCCTCCCCAAGGCTATGTGCGGGTCGAGCTGGAGGCCGGCGAAGCGCTGCATGTGCTGCATCCAAATGCGATCCTCGCGTATCGGGGAGCGGGGCGCGGCCGCGAAGACCGCATCATGGACGCGGGCGGCATCTACCGCAAGCGCAAATGGATCCGCTCCCTGCTGCGCGGGCAAAGCGAGCTGCTGCTCGGCCTGCCTCCCGGATTCGGCCTGGAGACGGTCGCCATCCCGGCTGGCAGCGATCTGCTGTTCGACTTCCGGCATGTGATATTCTACAGCGACGGCATGGCGCTGAAGCCGCGCATCCAGAAGCTCAAGACCGCCTGGATCACGAAGGAGCTGACCCGCATGCGCTTCAGCGGTCCCGGCTCCATCGGCATCCTGACCGCAGGCGGCCTCGCCCGAATCGATCTTGACGAGGAGCAGCCGCTGTTCATCGACGCCTCCGCGCTCGTCGCCTTTCCCGAGTCCGCGAGCATCCGGCTCTCCGTCTACGGCAATCCGCTGGCCTCTCAGCACATGAACGTGCAGTGGGAGCTGCGCGGGACCGGCTCCGCGCTCATCCAGACCGGCTCGTTCGACCGCGCGCTGCCCGAGCTGCTGGACAAAGGCGGCTTCATCCGCCGCACGCTGCGCGAGCTGCTGCCGTTCGGCGGCGTCTACATCAAATAACGAGAAAAACCCCCGTACGGGGGTTTTTCCTTTTCAACACCTCGTCCGCATCCTCCCCGGCTCTAGCGGGCCAGCGGATCCAAGTCTGCCGGCGCCTCCGCCGCGCCGCGGCTTCTCGCCTCCGACGGAGCGTAGCCCCGGTAGCGCCGGAAGATGCGGCTGAAGTAGCTCAAGTCGTTGTAGCCGGCGGCCATCGCGATTTCGGCGATCGTCTTTTCGCTGCTGCGCAGCAGATACTCGGACTTGTTGATGCGGATCCGGTTCACGTAGTCCGTCACCGTCCGTCCCGTCAGCTGGCGGAACAGCCGGCTGAAATGATAGCGGCTGAGCGAAGCTCTGGCAGCCAGCTCCTCCACTGTGATGTCTTCTGTATAGTGCGTCTCGATATAGTCGAAGATCGGCTCGAACCGCGCGAGATTGCGCAGCCGGGCCGACGACTCCTGCTCGCTCAGGCGCAGCTCCACATAGCCGCGCAGCAGCAGCGTCAGCATGGCGTACAGCTGCGACTTGACCGACAGCTCGAAGCCGGGCTGGCGCTCGCGGAACTCCTCCGCCAGCCGGTCCAGAATCGCGGCCAGGCCCGCGTCGCCGCTGATCCGGTTGCAGAACAGGATGCGGTTCTGCGCCATCGGCGTAATGTACTTCGTCTCCGCGGCGTCCGGGGACTGGCTCTGCAGCAGCGCAAGATCGGCGATGAGGATGTCGTACTCCACCGCATCCGAGCTCAGCAGTCCCATATGGATGTCGTTGCTGTTGAACACCATCACATCGCCGGGGCCGGCGTCGAACGGCACATGGTTGACCTCCACCCGCGCGTGCCCGGAGAGGAAATGCAGCACCTCGATATGGTTGTGCCAATGGGCCGGAAACAAGGTCGCTCCCTTCCCGGCCGCCTTCATCTTGCCGAGCTTGACCGGAAAGCGGGGATCCGGCATGCTCATCGGCTCCAACAGGGACAGCGGACGTTCCATATTCTTCAACCGGCTCCTTCCCGTTGCTCCCGCGCCGCCGCACATTTGTCCAAATAGTCCGCATGATCGCCCATGCCGAACCGCCGCGCGCGCCGCTATACTTTCCGTATATCAAGGTTACCAAGCAAACGAGGAGTGAGGCAAGCATGAGCATCCGAATCGGCGTCATCGGGGCAGGATCGATATCCGAGTTCCACCTCAAATCGTACGCGGCCAATCCGAGCTGCGAGCTTGTCGCCGTATGCGACCTGAATCGCGAGCGCGCCCAGGCGGCGGCGGACAAGTACGGCGCAGCCAAAGCGTTCTCCGACTACAAGGAGCTGCTCGCCGATCCCGAGATCGACGCGGTCAGCATCTGCACCTGGAACGACACGCATGCGGAGATCAGCATCGCGGCGCTTGAGGCCGGCAAGCATGTGCTCGTCGAAAAGCCGCTTTCCCGCAAGCTCGAGGAAGCCTATGCCGTGCAGGAAGCCGTCCGCAAGTCGGGCAAGACGCTGATGGTCGGCTTCGTGCGGCGCTACGATCCGAACGCGCTCATGCTCCGCTCGTTCGTCGACGGCGGCGAGTTCGGCGAGCTGTACTTCGCCAAGGCGTCCTACATCCGCCGCATGGGCAACCCGGGCGGATGGTTCTCCGACCGTTCCCGCTCCGGCGGCGGGCCCGTCATCGACATCGGCGTGCATGTCATCGACCTGTGCTGGTACATGATGGGCCGCCCCAAGGTGCGATCCGTCAGCGCCAATGCCTACAGCAAGCTCGGCAACCGCGACAGCGTCAAATATTTGTCGCGCTACAAGGCGGCGGACTACAACGCCGAGCTGAACGACGTCGAGGACATGGCGAACGCGCTCATCCGCTTCGACAACGGCGCCTCGCTGCTCGTCGACGTCAGCTTCTCGCTGCACGCCTCCAAGGACGAGGGCATCGTCAAGCTGTTCGGCACGAAAGGCGGCTTCGAGATCGATCCCGAGGTCGTGATGGTGACCGAGAAGCATGATACGATCCTCAACGCCTATCCGCAGACCGACAGCAAGGGCATGCAGATGAACCTCGCGTTCCAGAGCGAGATCGACCACTTCGTCGACAGCGTCATGACCGGCCGGGCTCCGATCAGTCCGATCGAGGACGGCGTCGAGGTCATGAAGATTCTGGACGCGATCTACGAGTCCGCCGCCAAGGGAGCCGAGGTGACGTTCCCATGAAGCTCGGCCTCAGCACCTACAGCCTGTACGCCGCCTTGCAAAAGGGCGAGATGACCGTGCTGGACGCGATCGACTTCATCGCCGACAACGGCGGCGAGCATGTCGAGATCGTGCCGCTCGGCTACGATCTGGCCGGCAGCCCGGAGCTCGTCCGGCAAATCGCCCGGCATGCGGCCGCGCGCGGGCTCGACATATCCAACTATGCGGTCGGCGCGAACTTCCAGGGGCTGGCCGACGAGGCGCTGCGCGCCGAGATCGACCGCGTCAAGCGCGAGGTCGACATCGCCCATGCGCTCGGCGCGCGCTTCATGCGGCATGACGTGGCGAGCGACGACGACCGCTCGATCCAGAACTTCAACCGCTCGCTGCCGCGCCTGGCGGACGCCTGCCGCGAGATCGCCGACTACGCTGCGGCCGCCGGCATCACGACGAGCGTCGAGAACCACGGCTACTTCATCCAGGCGAGCGACCGCGTGCAGGCGCTCGTCTCGGCGGTGGACCGGCCGAACTTCCGCACGACGCTCGATGTCGGCAACTTCATGTGCGCCGACGAGGATTCCGTCTCGGCCGTCCGGAAAAACCTGCCGATCGCCTCGGTCGTGCATGTGAAGGATTTCTATTTTCGTCCTTCCCATCGTCCTCCGGGCGAGGGCTGGTTCCCGACCGCCTCCGGCAATTTCCTGCGCGGCGCGATCGTCGGCCAGGGCGACATCGACATGCCCGAGGCGATCCGCGCCATCAAGGCCTCCGGCTTCGACGGCTACATCTCCGTCGAGTTCGAAGGGCTGGAGGACTGCCGCTTCGGCTCCCGGGTCGGCATGGCGAACGTGCGCCGGCTCTGGGACGCCTGCTGAAGCGGCGAGGCCGCCCGTCCGATCGTCAAAAAGGCTTTCCCCAATCCGGCTGGAGACGCCGGATGCGGGAAAGCCTTTTTTGGAGGAAAAATCAGGTCGAGCGCGCAGCGGCGCCTTCTTCGAAGGCAGTCGTAAGCGCATGGATCAGAAAGAAGCGCCGGATCGGCTTGACCAGCATCGTGCGCGGCTCCAGTCCCGACGCCGCCGGCCTAGCTCCGCCGAGCGGCGCCATCAGCACGAGCGGAAGGCCGCAATCCGAGGCCCGCTCCACGAGGCTCGTCATCGCCTGCGACGAGGCGAAGCTCTCGTCAGCCAGCAGCACGTCGAAGCGTCCCTCCGCGGCCAGCGCCCGCATCGCTTCCTCCGGCTCGGCGCAGCCGGTTACGGCTACGCCCCATTGCTCCAGCTGCTTGCCGACGATTCTCCGCAGCTCCTCGCTGCCGTCGAGCAGCAGCGCCCTCTTCCCTGCGACAGGCGCATGGTTCAGCTGGACGAGCGGCGTCGGCTCCGCGCGGAGCATCATCTCGAACGTGAAGACGCTGCCTCGGCCCGGTACGCTCGACGCGCGCAGGCTGCCCTCCATCCGCTCCGCAAGCTGCCGGGAGATGTACAGGCCGAGCCCGGTGCCGACCTCCTGCTTCCGCTTGCCCTCATGCGGACGGCTGTACTTGTGGAACAGCTGCTCCAGCTCCTCCTCCGTCATGCCGCTGCCCGTGTCCGAGACGGACAGGCTTACGCGCAGCCGGCCCGGCTGCTGAGGAAGGCGCTGCGACCGGATCTGGACCGTGATGCTGCCCGTCTCCGTGAACTTGACCGCGTTGCTGAGCAGATTGAGGAGCACCTGGCGGATCTTGCCCGCGTCTCCGTACAGGAGAGGCAGCTCCTCCTCCGCGTCGATCAGCAGCTCGAGCCGCTTCGCGAGCGCCTGGGAAGCGAACAGGAAGACGCTGTCCTCGACGACCGACAGCAGATCGATCGGAAACGCCTCCAGGCTCACCTCGCCTTCGTTCAGCTTGCTGTAGTCGAGGATGTTGTCGAGCAGCTGCAGCAGATTGCGGTTGCTGTCCTCCATGAAGCGGAGGTAGACGTCCTGCTCCTCGGTCGTGCCGCTCTGCTGCATGAGATCGGTCATGCCGATCGTGCCGTTGAGCGAATTGCGGATCTCGTGGCTGAGCATGGCCAGCAGATCGGAGCTCTGAGCCAGCTTGGCCTGGGCTGTGCGATGCCGCTCCCTCAGCCGCTTGAGCCGCAGCTCCGCCTGCTGCCTGCGCAGCTTCTGCCGCTCGCCGCGACGCCGCTCGCGCTCATGCTCGCGCTCGAGATCGATCGTATAGGATAAAAAGACGGACATCGAATTCAGCGTGCGAAGCTCCCAGCTGCTGACCGGGTAGCCCGGTTCGTCCATCGCGCAGAGGGTTCCGTAGAGCGTGCCGTCGGCGAGCCGGATCGGCACGCCGACGAACGAACGGTCGCCGAGCGCGTCCGTGACCGCCATGGCGGAGGCGGACGCATGGCTGCGCGTGCTCGGGATGACGACGAGTCCGCCGCGGCGGTTGGGAACGAGGCTGCAGTAGGCTTCGGGGAGCGGCAGCAGGCTGCCGGCCTCGACGAGCCGCTCGCCGCGGTTGAACGCCCGGATAATATGGTTCGTGCTGCCGTCGTTGACGGCGATAAACAGCGTATTCAGCTGAAGAAGCCGTGACAGCAGATCGAGAATGTGATCGGCGGCCTCATTGAACGTCTCGATCGCTAGATGCTCTCTGCTCATTCTTCACCGGCTTTCTTTAGAACGTTAAGGATTAGTCCATTATACCAGAGCCGGGCGCGAAATCCTACGGCGGACGCGAAAGGAGCCGTTCTCCCGCTTCCCAAAAAAGCCGCGCTGTGCTATGATATGTAAGCGTTATCAATAAATCAGCATTTGCAAGGGGGAAACGGAATGGAAAACGTGCCATTAAAGGACCGCAACGTTTACGAGGACTTTGATGTCGAAACGGACATTCTGTACTACAGGCTCGGCAGCTCGGGCCTCGTCAGCTTCCACGGCAGCAACTACAACATAAAAAAGAAACTGTCTGCCGACCAGATCGGCCGCCTTCGGAGCGGCTCCTTTTACCCGCTCAGCTCTGACTGCTACGTCAATACCTCCCTCATCAGCGACATCGTCGACAACACGATCTACTTCGGCAGCAAGGGCCCTGAGGCGAAGCGGGTGCCGATCTCGCGCTGGAAAGCCTACCTGCTGCGCAGCCATTTGAGCCGCCTGCATAGCCCTACCGCGCAATAGCGGCCTCGCCGCCGCTGGCCGCGCGAATGAGAAAAAGACGTTCCGCCTTTTCAGGCGGAGCGTCTTTTTTCATGCCGTCACGGCAGCAGGTCGCTATCGCGCTTGACGCCTAGAATCTTGTACTCCGGCTCGGGTCCGTACAGTTTGGAGTTGACCATGAACCAGCGGAACAGATGCGTGACGAACACCTTGAGCACGGCATAGCCGGGCACGGCCAGGATGATGCCGAGGAAGCCGAACAGCTTGCCTGACGTCAGGATGACGAAGATGATCGTGATCGGATGGATCTTGAGCGACTTGCCCATCACCTGCGGCGAGATGAACTTGCCCTCGATCAGCTGCACGATCGTCCAGACGGCGATCATCTTGAGCAGCATGATCGGCGAGGTGAACGCCGCTACGACGAGCGCAGGCGTGATCGCGATCGCCGGCCCGATGTACGGCACGACCGCCGTGCACGCGGCGACGATGGCGAGGATGAGCGAGTACTCGAGCCCGATGACGAGATAGCCGACGTACAGCAGGCAGCCGATGCAGATGCTGACGATGATCTGGCCGCGGATGTACGAGCTGATCTGGTCATTGGACTCGCTCAGCACGCGGCGCGTTTCCGGACGCAGCCCCGTCGGCAGCAGCTTGAGGATGAACTCCGGCAGCCTGCGGCCGTCCCTCAGCATGTAAAACAGGATGAACGGCAGCGTCACGAGCGCGAGCACGAACTCCGTCACGGTGCCGAGGAAGCCGCCGATGTTGGTCAGCGTCGTCTGCACGATCGAGCCGGCGCGCTGGGACACCTCCCGGGCGAGCTGCTGCGGATCGAAGTTGAACTCCCGTTGAAGCTCCGTCACGGTATCGTTGCCGAGATAGCGCGCGAACGTGTCCTGCACGTACTTCGTATAGGCAGGCACGTTGTCGATCAGTCCCTGGATCTGCTCCCGGACGACGGGAACGACGATCGTGACGAGCAGCGTCAGCAGGCCGAGGATGATGACGTAGAGCGCCGCGATGATCCAGCCTCGCTTCATGCCTCTCTTTTCCATCCAGTCGACGAGCGGATTGAGCAGATAATAGGCGACTCCGGCCAGCAGGAGCGGCAGCAGCACCGTCTTCACCAGGACGATCAGCGGAGCGAAGATGAACGTGATATGCGCCAGGACGTAGACGTTGACGCTGACCAGAAGCAGGACGAGCAGAAACAGGACGAACTTGTTGTTGATGAAAAAGGTGCGGAATCGGTTGAAGCGCGCTTCTTCCTGGCGCTCCTGCTGGATTTGGTCCAAAAGGCTTCCCTCCAATTATGCCAAGTATTGCTGTTCCCCACATCATAATCATCCGGCCCTGCGACTGCAAATACTAAGCGGGCCATGACGCTCTTATACGGGTGGGAAAGCCTTCTGGATTCAGCTTTCATCCCTTTACGAATCCGCACCGTTCCGTTTATAATAAGGTTAAAGCGGTTTTTGAAATGAAGTTTTACTGTGTGAAACCATGCCTGACCGATGCCTGTTTGCCGGAAGTTCCGCCCCCCGGCGCTTCGTCATGTCCGGCCGGCCGCGTTTCACGCCTGCCTGGAGTCGCCCACCCGACGCTCCCGCAGCCACACTTTCGTTTCATCAATTGCAAATCCGCCTGAGGGGAGCATAAGCCTGATGCCATTGCAGAACCAGTATTCTGTCCGTTCCACGCTGGAAGTCGGCGGCAAGTCGTACACGTACTACCGCCTGGAAGGCCTGGAAGAGAAGGGACACGGATTCATCTCCAAGCTGCCTGTCTCCATTAAAGTCCTGCTCGAGGGCGCCATCCGCCAGTTCGACGGACGCGGCATTACCGCCGACCACGTCTCGCAGCTCATGAACTGGGCTCAGAAGCGCGAGGACAAGGAAATCCCGTTCATCCCCGCCCGCATCGTGCTGCAGGATCTGACCGGCGTGCCGGTCGTCGTCGACCTGGCCGCCATGCGCGAGACCGTCAAGAAAAACGGCGGAGATCCGAAAAAGATCAATCCGCTCGTGCCGGTCGACCTCGTCATCGACCACTCCGTCATGGTCGACGCGTTCGGCTCGCCGGACGCGCTTGAGATCAACCAGCGCATCGAGTTCGAGCGCAACGCCGAGCGCTACAAGTTCTTCCGCTGGGCGCAGACCGCGTTCGACAACTTCCGGGCCGTGCCGCCGGATACGGGCATCGTCCACCAGGTCAACCTGGAGTATCTCGCCTCTGTAGCCGCGACCAAGGTCATCGACGGCGAGACCGTCGTCTTCCCGGACTCCCTCGTCGGCACCGACTCCCACACGACGATGATCAACGGCCTTGGCGTCGTCGGCTGGGGCGTCGGCGGCATCGAGGCGGAAGCCGGCATGCTCGGCCAGCCGCTCTACTTCGTCGCGCCTGAAGTCATCGGCTTCAAGCTGACGGGCATGCTCGCCGAGGGCGCGACCGCGACCGACCTGGCGCTGACCGTCACCGAGATTCTCCGCAAGCGCGGCGTCGTCGGCAAGTTCGTCGAGTTCTTCGGCCCCGGCCTGTCCAACATCAGCCTGCCGGACCGCGCGACGGTCGCCAACATGGCTCCGGAGTACGGCGCGACGGTCGGCTTCTTCCCGGTCGATGCGATCACGCTGAACTTCCTCCGCCAGACGGGCCGCACCGAGGAGCAGATCGAGCTCGTCGAAGCGTACTACAAGGCGCAAGGCATGTTCCGCACCGACGATACGCCGGACCCGACGTTCACCGACGTCATCGAGCTTGACCTGTCCACGATCGTGCCTTCCCTGGCCGGTCCGAAGCGTCCGCAGGACCGCATCGAGCTGACCGCCATGAAGGAAGCTTGGAACAGCACCGTGCGCACGCCGGTCGACAAGGGCGGCTACGGCCTGTCCGACGCCAAGATCGAGGAAGTCGTCGAGATCAAGCATGCGAACGGCAAAGTGAGCAAGATGGGAACGGGCGCCGTCGTGCTCGCCGCCATCACGAGCTGCACGAACACGTCCAACCCGAGCGTCATGCTCGGCGCCGGCCTCGTCGCCAAAAAGGCCGTCGAGAAAGGCCTCGTGAAGCCGGAGTACGTAAAAAGCTCGCTGACGCCAGGCTCGCTCGTCGTCACCGACTACCTCGTGAAGGCTGGACTGCTGCCGTACCTCGAGCAGCTCGGATTCCATGTGGCCGGCTACGGCTGCGCGACGTGCATCGGCAACTCCGGTCCGCTGCCGGAGGATGTCAGCCAGGCGATCGCCGACAACGACATGACCGTCGCGGCCGTCCTGTCCGGCAACCGGAACTTCGAGGGCCGCATCCATGCCCAGATCAAGGCGAACTACCTGGCGTCCCCGCCGCTCGTCGTCGCCTATGCTCTGGCCGGCACGGTCAACATCGACTTCGCGAACGAGCCGATCGGCCACGATCAGCAAGGCGAGCCGGTCTACCTGCGCGACATCTGGCCTTCCTCCGAGGAGATCGCCAATGCCGCCAGCTCGGCGATCACGCCGCAGATGTTCCGCGACAAGTACGACAACGTCTACACGCATAACGAGCGCTGGAACCAGATTCCGGTGCCGGAAGGCGAGCTGTACGAGTGGGATGAGAATTCCACCTACATCGCCAACCCGCCGTTCTTCGAGAACCTGGCGGACGGCATCCGCGACGTCGCGGACATCAAGCATGCCAAGACGCTGCTCCTGATGGGCGATTCCGTCACGACGGACCACATCTCCCCGGCCGGCAGCATCCGCGCCGACTATCCGGGCGGCAAGTACCTCCTGGAGCACGGCGTCGAGAAGAAGGACTTCAACTCCTACGGCTCCCGTCGCGGCCATCATGAGGTCATGGTGCGCGGTACGTTCGCGAACATCCGCATCCGCAACCAGGTCGCTCCGGGCACCGAGGGCAGCTTCACGACCTACCTGCCGACCGACGAAGTGACGTCCGTCTACGAAGCCTCGATGAAGTACCAGGCCGACAAGACGAACCTGATCGTCATCGGCGGCAAGGAATACGGCACCGGCAGCTCCCGCGACTGGGCCGCCAAGGGCACGTTCCTGCTCGGCGTGAAGGCCGTCATCACCGAGAGCTTCGAGCGGATCCACCGCGCGAACCTCGTCGGCATGGGCGTCCTGCCGCTCTGCTTCCAAGAAGGCCAAGGCTGGAAGACGCTCGGCATCACCGGCCGCGAGACCTTCGACATCGAAGGCCTCACGAACGACGTGAAGCCTGGCGACCAAGTGACCGTCACCGCGACCCGCGAAGACGGCAGCAGCTTCCAGTTCCAGGTTACGGTACGTCTGGACTCCCTCGTGGAGGTCGACTACTACCGCAACGGCGGCATCCTGCAGACCGTTCTGCGCCAGATGCTGAGCGAGCAGAAGTAAGATTTTTCCCTTTCCGCGCCGGAAGCATCCGCTTCCGGCGCTTTTTTTGTATTCCGCTCCCGATCCGAGTAGAAATGGTCCCAGCTGAACGACGAGCGCTCCTGCAGCAGAGCGTCCAACATCGCCAAGACATCCTCCTTCGATCGAATTTCCTCTGCTCCCATTGAACTTCACCCCTTCTCAGCTCTACATATCCTGCTTTCATTCGACAGCATTCGACTTCATAAAACGCTTGGCAAGCATCCAAAGAAGCAGATTTAGCGCTTCAACCGAAAAAAGCAATTCCTTCCTAATTCTACCTGAAGTCCTACTCCGGCACATCCTCCCCGGGACTTAATGATGAGATGCCGTGAGCTTTCCTTGAACTTTCACTTCTAAAGAATCAATTGTTACTTTTTAGAATTTTCTGTATTTACGAACGATTTCTCCCGTGATAGATTTATTCACACGGCTGCAATCTGGAAATATCAGATCGGTTATTGCCGAATAAATTAATGGGGGTGCATAAATAATCTCTTTTCATGCGGTTTAGCTTTGTTTAATCTGCACTTACTAAAAAAACGAATTGGAGTGAATTAATTTCATGAAAAGATCCGTCTCGGCCCTGCTGGGAAGCATTTTGCTGCTTTCTTCCGTTTCTTTGGTTAACGCCGCCCCTTCGATGAGCGTCATTCCCGAGGATTCGCTCGCGCCTCAATTCATCGGCGGCGATACGAATGCGGCTGCCGCTGGCGGCACATCCGAGGATAAGGTATGGGCTTTCCTGCGCAGCCAGCAGACGAAGCTCGGCCTGACGACGTCCGATCTCAAGACCGCCTTCCAAATCAAGGACAAGCAGCTGGACGCGGGGTCCGGCATCGAGCATTTCCGCCTCCAGCAGGTCGTGAACGGCGTCCCGGTCTACGGCGCCGATCAGACGATCCATGTCGACAACAAAACCGGAAAAGTGACCTCCTTCCTCGGCGCCGTCATTCCTTCCAAAAAGCAGGAGCAGTTCGCCGCGAAGGCGCTCCAGCCGCAGCTCAGCCCGACCGACGCCATCGCCGTCGCGACCGCGGAAGCCGCCTCGCGGATCGGCAGCCTCGGAGCCTCGGAAAAGGCGCCTTCCGCTCAGCTGTTCGTCTACGCCGAAAACGGAGCGAACAATCTGGTGTACGAGACGGAAGTGAACGTGCTGGAGCCTGAAGCGCTCCGCACCCGCTATCTGATCGATGCCGTCGACGGCCATATCGTGCTGCAATACGACCTGCTGCAGCATGCGACCGGCACCGGCACCGGCGTCGCTGGCGATACGAAGACGTTCCAGACGACGCTGTCCGGAAGCACGTATCAGCTCAAGGACACGACGCGCGGCAACGGCATCTCGACGTATACGGCTTCGAACCGCACCTCCTTGCCGGGCACGCTGCTGACCGACAGCGACAACGTCTGGTCGGACCGCGCGGCGGTCGACGCGCATGCGTACGCCGGCCAGGTGTACGACTTCTTCAAGAACAAGTTCGGCCGCAACAGCCTCGACGGCAACGGCTTCGCGATCCGCTCTACGGTCCACTACAGCTCGAGGTACAACAACGCTTTCTGGAACGGCTCGCAGATCGTATTCGGCGACGGCGACGGAACGACATTCACCTATCTGTCCGGGGACCTGGACGTCATCGGCCACGAGCTGTCCCACGGCGTCATCGAATACACGTCGAACCTGCGCTACCTGAATGAATCCGGCGCCCTCAACGAATCCTATGCGGACGTGCTCGGCAATTCCATCCAGGCGAAAAACTGGCTGATCGGCGACGACATCTACACGCCTGGAGTCGCCGGCGACGCGCTGCGCTCGATGTCCAACCCGACGCTGTACGGCCAGCCGGACCATTACGCCAACCGCTACACCGGCACGGCCGACAACGGCGGCGTCCATACGAACAGCGGCATCACGAACAAAGCGTTCTACCTGCTCGCCCAAGGCGGCACCCATAACGGCGTGACCGTCGCCGGCATCGGCCGCGACGCCGCCGTGAACATCTTCTACAACACGGTCGCCTACTACCTGACGTCCACGTCGACGTTCGCTTCCGCCAAAAACGCCTCCATCCAGGCGGCGAAGGACCTGTACGGCACGAGCTCTCCGTATGTGACGTCTGTGACTAATGCGTTCCGCGCCGTCGGCCTTTAGCTCCGCTACGGATTGACGGCAGCGTTCCGCGCCGTCGGCCTTTAGCTCCGCTACGGGTTGACGGCAGCGTTCCGCGCCGTCGGCCTGTAGAAACCGGCGAGGCGATTGGACGCTGCGGCGAAGCGGGTAGAAGGAGAAGATCCGACCATCCCGTCCGCAAAGGAGAATCGCCATGACCGCACCGAAAGAACCGATGCCCTCTCCCGCCGAGCTGCCGGCCCGCTCGGTCGACGCCATCGAGGAGCTGGCCGGGAGCCACCCCGGCCAGCGCCGCGCGCATGCCCGCGGCATCTGCGCCCGCGGCGTGTTCACGCCAAGCGGCGAGGCCGCCCGCCTGACCGGCGCCGCGCATCTGCAGCGGGAGCCGAGCGACGTCGTAGTGCGCTTTTCCAATAGCGCCTCCGACCCGTCGACGAGGGACCTGCTCTCTCCCGCCAAAGGAATGGCCGTGCAGTTCCAGCGCCCCGACTCCGCCGGCGTAAAGCCGGTCATCGTGGCGGTGACCGCGTCCGTGTTCGTCGCCCGTACGCCGGAGTCGTTCCTCGAGATGATGCTCGCCGCTCGCGATCTGGCCCGCGACGGCTTGTCCGTCAAGGAGCGGCTGAAGTCGCTGCTCGGAAGCTTTCCCCATGCCGGCGAGGCGCTGACGATCCTCTCCGAGCTGAAGCCGCCCGCGAGCTTCGCCTCCGTGCCGTACCATTCGATCCATGCGTTCTACCTCGTCGACGGCGAGGGGCGCAAGCAGCCGGTCAAGTACGAGTGGATCCCGGATGCCGAGGTGGCCTATCTGCCTCTGCTGAAGACGGCGGCAGCAAGCAAGGACTACCTGGAGGACGAGCTGCGCGAGCGGCTGGAGAAGCTGCCGGCCGGCTTCACGCTGCGGATCGCGCTTGGCGAGCCGTGGGATCCGGTGGACGACTCCAGCGCGCGCTGGCCGGCCGATCGGCCGACGCTCGATATCGGCCATCTGTCGATTGCGGAGCTGACGGACGAGCCGGCAGGGCTGCTCATGGACCCGACCGCGACCGGGCAAGGGATCGAGATTACCCCCGATCCGATTCTGAGCTTCCGCCGCGAGGCGTACGCGGTCAGCTATGAGCGCCGCATGAAGGGCATTTAGCCGGCGCAAATGTCAAAAAAACAGCCTGCGGACCGATCGGTCCGCAGGCTGTTTGGTTTTGGCATGCCGATATTTTGGAATGAATGGCAAAAGCTGCTCTCGGCGTCCGAAACCCGCTCCTCTGCCGTTAGTAGGTCAGTCCCCACTGGGCGCGGATCCGATCCATCGTCTCCAGGATGCGGACGCTCTCGGCGATCGGCATGATCTCGCTGGACGTCCGGCCCTCGCGCAGGGCGTCCATCGCCTCCTCCGCCTCGAACGCATAGCCGTTGCAGACGCGGCCGTCCTCGAACACGACCGGCTCCTCGCCCTTCACGCGCAGCTCCGCCCCGCGGCTCCAGAGGAAGCCGGGGATGCGGATGCGGCCCTTGGTGCCGTAGATCCAGGCGTCGTTCTCCATCTCCAGCCGGATCGAGCCGTGCAGCGAGGCCGCGCGGCCGTCGCCGTAGCCGAGCAGCAGCGAGAACTGCTCGTCGACGCCCGTCTCGCCGATGCGCGCGACGCTCTCGATCCGCTCTGGCTGCGCGCCGAAGACGAACGAGGCGAACGACACGGGATAGATGCCGGCATCGAGCAGCGTGCCGCCGCCGAGGTCCTTGTTCAGCAGCCGCCCGTCCGGATTCCATCCGGCGTCGAAGCCGAACTCGGCCTTGAGCAGCCGCACCTCGCCGATCGCTCCCTCGTCCAGCCAACGCCGCGCCTGGCGGATCGCCGGCAGGAAGCGCGTCCACATCGCCTCCATCACGAACACGCCCTTGGACTCGGCCAGGCCGGCGATCTCCCGCGCCTCGGCCGCGTTCATCGCCAGCGGCTTCTCGCACAGCACCGGCTTGCCCGCCGCCAGAGCGGCGAGCGCATGCTCCTTGTGCACGGGATGGACCGTGCCGATGTAGACGATGTCGACCTCGGGATCGGCAGCCAGCTCCTCGATGCTGCCGTGCGTCTTTGCGATGCCGAACTTGCCGGCGAACGCCGCCGTCTTGTCCGGATCGCGTCCGGCTACGGCCGCGAGCTCCGCTCCTTGCGCGTGCGCCAGGTCCTTGGCGAAGCCTTCCGATATGCCGCCCGGCCCCATGATGCCCCAGCGGATCGTCTTTTTGCCTTCCATGCGCTCAGCTCCTGTCGGATAGTGATTGCCTTTCCTTACCCGAAATCAAAGATGCTTCATCACGATCCGCTCCACATGCTCCAGATGGGCCTGCATCTCGGCGGCGGCGAGCGCTTCGTCGCCCGCCTCCACCGCCAGCAGGATGCGCTCATGCGCGTCGGCGAGCCTTCCTGCGACCTCGCGGCTCGCATACAGCTCCGTCCGGCGCACGGCGCGGATCGCCCGCTCGATCGGCGCCATCAGCGACTCGTACAGCCGCGCCATCATGCGGTTGCCGGTCGCATGGGCCAGCGCCAGATGGAACTCCATGTCGTAGCGCTCGCCCTCGAGGTCGTCGCCGAGCGTGCCGCTCATGCCCTCGGCCAGCTCGCGCAGCCGGGCGACGTCGTCCGCGCTGCGCTTGCGGGCCGCGAGCGCGACGTTCGCCAGCTCCAGCGAGCGCCTCGCCTCCAGCAGCTCCAGCAGCTCCTCGCGCGTCGCGCCGGCGGCCGCGAGCAGCGGCGGCAGGCCGCCCGCCCGCTCTTCCGGCGGACGCACGACGCTGCCGCCGCCCTGGCGGATGTCGATGTAGCCCATCGCCTTGAGCGCGCTCAGCGCCTCCCGCATCGTCGACCGCCCGACGCCGAAGCGCTCCGACAGCTCGCGGGCCGAGGGCAGCTTGTCGCCCGGCTTGACGCTGCCGTCGTCGATCAGCCGGCGCAGCTGCCCGGCGATCGCTTCATAGTGATTTTGCTTGTTCAGCGGCTTTACCTCCACGGCTGCCGTCCCCCTTTGCCCTCCATGCTACCCGATGAGCAGGATCGTGACAATGCCGGGGCCGTGCACGCCGATCGTCAGGTCGTTCTCGATGTCGGCCGAGCGGCTCGGTCCGGAGATGAAATGCACGCCCGCCGGCATCGCCTCCCGTCCCGCCTCGTCGAGCGGCAGCAGCAGCTCGCCGAGCCGGGTGGCGAGCCGCTCGCGCGGCAGCACGACGAACAGCGCCGTCGGCAGCAGGCTGACGCTGCGCCCCTTGTGGGGAGCGGAGCGGACGCACACCGAGCCGGTGTACGCCGCCGCTCCGTCGGCGAGCACGACGCCGAAGTCGGCTTCCGCCGCCCGCGGCAGCCAGCTCTCGCGGCCTGCGCCGTCCTCGTTCCAGACGCGCACCTCGCAGCCTTCGGGCTCGAGCGCGGGCTCCAGGCCGAGCCGCGCGAGCTCCGCCTCGTCCTGCCGCAGGATGCGCCGCGCCTTCATCTCCCGCGCCTGCTCGGCGATGAAGCGGCCCGCCGCCTCCAGGTCCGGCAGCTCCGCGAGCTTGCCTCCCGCCGCCTCGAAATGCTCGCGCAGCTTGGCCGCCCGCTCCTCCGGGCTCCACTGGAACTCGCGCCAGAACGCAGGCGCGCCGCGCCGCGGCTGCACCGGCCGCTCCAGCTGCCGCGGCCGGCCGAGCTTGGCCGCGATGCCGTCCATGAACGCCTGCTGGCGCCGCTTGGACTGCTCCTCCAGCTCGCTCAGCCATTCGCGCCGACTCGCGGCCGACTCCGGCGGCGCCGTGCCGCCGGGCGGCTCGGCTTGCGCCGACTCGCTCTGGCCAGCCGATGCGGCCGCTTGAGTTGCCGCTTCCGGCGGCGCCGCGCTTTCGCGAGTCGACGCAGTCGATTGAGCGGCCGAATCCACCGCCCGGCCGGCTCCGACGCCCTCGCCGCCTGCGGCGCTAGCTTGCTGCCGCTTCATGTCCTCACCCATGCGAGTCTCCTCCTTTGCGCCCGCCCCGGCGCGCGAGCTCCTCCAGCCGGTTTTTCACCGCCGGGTCCATCTCCCGCAGCTCCCCCGTCAGCTCCTGCTCCAGCGTGCTCCACCGCTTGCGGAAAGGCTGCTTCGCCAGCGTCGGCGTCACGCGATACTTGTTCCAGCCCTTCAGCGGCCCGAGCCGCAGCCGGATCTCCCCGCCGCGGGCGACGAGCCGCTGGCCGAGCCGTCCCGCTCCGAGCGCCGCGCCCATGAGGCCGGCGCGGCCGGCGACCGCTCCGAAGCCTTTCATGCCCAGCGTCTCAAGCGCATCGGCGCGGCCGGCCTCGACCTTGCGCCGCCGCAGCGACACGAGCATGTCATGCAGCGGGATCTTGACCGGACACGCCTCATAGCAGGCGCCGCACAGGCTCGATGCGCTCGCGATGTCGTCCCACTCGGCGACGTTGCTCTTGAGCGCCGGCGTCAGCACCGCTCCGATCGGTCCGCTGTACGTGCCGCCGTAGGCATGGCCGCCGATGTGGCGGTACACCGGGCAAGCGTTCAGGCAAGCCCCGCAGCGGATGCAGTTGAGCAGCTCCTGGAATTCCGGGTCGCCGAGCTGGTTGGAGCGCCCGTTGTCGAGGATGATGAGGTGCATCTCCTCCGGACCGTCGGCGTCGTCCGCGCGCTTCGGCCCCGTGATGCCCGACATGTAGACGGTCAGCCGCTGGCCGGTGGCCGAGCGCGGCAGCAGCGTCGCCATCGTTTCGAGATCCTCCCAGGAGGGGATGATCCGCTCCATGCCCATGAGGGTGATCTGCGTTTTCGGCACGGTCGACACCATGCGGGCGTTGCCTTCATTTTCAAAAAGCACCATCGACCCCGTCTCCGCGATCGCGAAGTTGCAGCCGGTCATGCCGATGTCCGCCTCGAGGAACTTCTCGCGCAGCTTGCGCCGCACGAAGCCCGCGAGGATCGTCGTATCCGGCGGCAGCGTCTCGCCCGCCTCGGCCGACAGCAGCTCGGCGATCTGGTAGCGGTTCTTGTGGATCGCCGGGATGATGATATGCGACGGCGTCTCGCCCGCCAGCTGGATGATGTACTCGCCGAGGTCCGTCTCCACCGCCTCGACGCCGATCGACTCCAGCGCATGGTTGAGATGGAGCTCCTCGGTGACCATCGACTTGGACTTGACGACCGAGCGCGCTCCGGCCGACTCCGCGATCGCGAGCGACAGCGACACCGCCTCCTCGGCGGTCGACGCGAAATGCACCTGGACTCCGTTCGCCCGCGCGTTGTCCGCGAACAGGTTCAAGTAATAGTCCAGATGCGCGATCGTATGCAGCCGGATCTGCCGCCCTTGCTCGCGCCATTCGTCCCAATGGCCATGCGCCTCGGACGCCGCCTTTTTGCCCGAGCGCAGCCGCTCGGTCGTGAACTTGACCGCCTGGCGGAGGAACTCGTCGTTCAGCGCCAGTCCAGCCCGCTCGCGCACCGTGTCCGGCTGCGCTGGCTTGGCCTGCTCCTTGATCATCCGACTCTCGCTCCTTCCTCCAGCAGCTCCGCCAGATGCAGCACGCGAACCGGCTCGCCCCGGCGGCGCAGGTTGCCGGCGATGTTCATCAGGCAGGCCATGTCGAGGCCGACGAGCACCTCGGCTTCCGTCTCTTTCACATGGTCGGCCTTTTCCGTCACCATCGCGCCGGAGATATCCGCCATCTTGACCGCGAACGTGCCGCCGAACCCGCAGCAATCCTCGGCGAAAGGCAGCGGCACGAGCTGCAGCCCATCGACGCCGCGCAGCAGCTCGAGCGGCTCCTCCTTGACGCCGAGCAGACGGCTGCCGTGGCAGGACGGATGGTAGGTCACCTTATGCGGGAAGCGCGCCCCGATGTCGGTCACGCCGAGCACCTGCACGAGGAACTGAGTGAACTCGTATGTTTTGGAGCGGAGCTCCCGCGCCTCGCGCAGCGCCTCCGGCTCGTCCTTGAACAGCTCCTCGTAGTGATGGACCATGTACGTGCAGGAGCCGGACGGCGAGACGACGAAATCGCTGTCCCGGAATGCGGCGAGGATCGTGCGGGCGGTCTTGCGCGCCTCGTCCCAATAGCCGCTGTTGTACGCCGGCTGTCCGCAGCAGGTCTGGACTTTGGGAAAGTCCAGCTTGACGCCTTGCCGCGCCAGAATGCGCGCCATCGCTTCGCCGACCCGGGGATAGATCGCATCGCTCAGGCAGGTGATGAACAGGGAAACTTTCATGAGTGCACCTCTCCGTCAATTGGTCAGGTTGTCAGACAAGTTGAGTTGATGCCATTATACGCCAGCCTGCTTCGCCGCGCTAGAGCGAATTGCGCCGAGGGGCTGCTTCGGGAGAGCCCTCGTCCTCGTCCGCTCTCGCTGGCGGCGCTGCGGATCGAGCTTCCTTCGGGCGACTGCAACCCGATTTTTTTCGGGTTGCAGCCTTAGATTCGCCCTCTCGCACGCCTGGAACCCGACTTTTTCGGGTTGCAGCCTTAGATTCGCTCTCTCGGGCGACTGCAACCCGATTTATTCGGGCTATCGCCGACGGAACGCTCACCTCGGTGCCCAGTAACCCGATTTTTTCGAATTATTGCCCACTGATCGCTCACTTCGGAGCCCAGTTACTCGGTCTTTCCGCGCAACTCCCCTGCTCCGCACCCTCTTCGAGCCCAGTTACTCGGTTTTTCCGCGTTATTCCCCCGCTCCGCACTCTCTTCGAGCCTAGTTACTCGGTCTTTCCGCGCAACTCCCCTGCTCCGCACCCTCTTCAAGCCCAGTTACTCGGTTTTTCCGCGTTACTCCCACGTCCGGTCACTCTGTTCGAGCCCAGTTGCTCGTTTTTTCCGCGCAACTTGCAGGAAAACAAAAAAGGGACGAAGCCGAGCATAGCTCAGCTCATCCCTTCCCTTCTAGAACACCACGCTGAGCCGCCACTCAGTGGCACACCCAGCGGAGCAGCGCATCTCCTAGCATCGCCTACTCAGGATCCGTGCCTGCGACCGGCTCATCCGGCTCCGCCTGCCGCGTACCTCCGTCGGCTCACCCAGCCCCGCCTTCCGCCGGCTCCTCCTGCTAAGCGCGGCGCGCCCGGCGGCGGCCCAAGGCCAGCCCCGCGCCATAAACGGCGAGGAGCAGCGCCATCGACAGCGCCGCCCAGCGGTACATGACCGCATAACCGGTCGCGGCCGCGACGGCGCCGAGCAGCATCGAGCCGACCGCGACGCCGAGGTCGGTCGAGTTGTAGAACAAGCTGTTCGCCGACGCCTGGCGGGCAACCGGCATGCTGCGCAGCATCCACGCCTGCGCGGTCGGCTGAATCGAGCCGAAGCCGAGTCCGTACAGCAGCGCCGAGAGCAGCAGCAGCCCGGTCGTATCGGACCAGCTGAGCAGCAGCAGGCCGCCCATCAGCAGCAGCGAGGCCGCGGGCAGCACCGCGAGATGCCCGAAGCGGTCGAACAGCCGGCCGGCGATCGGCCGCACGAGCAGGATGGCGACGGCGTTCAGCAGAAAGAAAAGGCCGATATTCGGCAAGCCCATTTCCCGTCCGAACAGCACCAGGTAGCTCAGCAGGCCGCCATAGGTAACCGCCATCAGCGTATTCAGCAGCGCGGGCAGCCAAGCTGGCCCCGCCTCGCTGCGCCCGAGCTCCTCGCGCGCTCCTGCCGCTGCCGAGCCGACGCTCGCCCTCTCCGCGGCCGTGCCTCCGATTGCCGCAGCAGGCACTCTGACCCGGACCGGCGGGATAGCTCGAAAAACGAGCAGCAGCGGAATGATGACGAGCGAGGACGCCGCTCCCGCCAGCGACAGCGCGCGGAAGCCGAGGCCGTCCATGATCGACAGGCCGATCATCGGACCGAGCGACATGGCCATGCTGCTGGAAAGGCCGAAGTAGCCGACCCCCTCCCCCATCCGCCGCGGCGGAATGATGCCGGTCACCAGCGTCGGCAGCACGGTGCTGGCCATGCCGAAGCCGATGCCGAACAGCACGCGCAGCGCCAATAGCGCTCCGATGCCCGACACGGCCGAAAAGCCGAGCGTCGCCAGCGCGGATACAGCCAATCCCGCGAACAGCACGATGTTGCGCGAGATGCGGCCGAGCATCCACGCCGTCGCGAAGCGGGCGGCGATCGCCGCGAGCGCGAACAGGCTCGTCACGAGGCTGATGACGAACGGTCCCGGCGCGAAGCGCTCTTCGACATACGAGGGCAGCGGCGACATGAGCATTTGCAGGCAAAGGAACATGAGGAACGCTCCGATCGTCAGCACGATGAACGAGCGTGTCCATAACGGCTCCTTGCGCAGCGTCAGCGGCTCAGCGCTCATCGGCTTCCTCCTGCGCCTCAGCCAAGGACGATGCCGGCGGCTGCACGATGCGCTGCAGTAGCTGCCGCAGCTGCGCCCGATCTTCCTCCGTCAGCGCGCGGAGGCCGATGTCGAGCGCCTTGCGCTCGACCGGCCTGGTCTCGGCCAGCAATCGCTCGCCCTGAGCCGTCGCATGGATCCGCTGCGAGCGCCGGTCCTTCGGATCGGGCTGCTTGACGATCAGTCCCTTTGCCTCAAGCAGCTCCAGAATGCGCGTCGTCGTCGGCTTGTCTTTTCCGGTCAGCTCGCCAAGCTCCCTCTGGATCCGGCCTCCGCGCTCGCAGATCCGTGCGAGCATCGACCACTGTTCCGGCGTAATATCCCAGTCGCGCAGCTGCTGCAGCAGCGTCAGGCTCACCTTTCGGTAAGCCGCTCCGAGCAAAAATCCGATCGAATCGTCCAGACCGGCGCCGGACGCCGGACCAGATCGAGGATGAGTCAAGTCTTCTGATTCATGCATGATGGCCTTCCTTCTTTCTGTCCTGTTCATTAGTTGTCACAACAACTATACGCCTTTGAACGAAAAGGGTCAACCTGCGGGCATGGCGCCATGATACAATGGCCATCATAACGACAAGAAAGCGAGTCCTTCCATGTCCTCGAAAGCCGCCCTCCGGTGGCTGGCTGCAGCCGCTGCCGCCGCCGTCGCCTATGTGCTCTACAAATCCTATCTGGCCGACCCGCAGGCGGCCGGCTTTCTGGCGCTCAAGCCGCCCGGACAAGGGCCGGACAAGCTCGGCTCATGGCTGGCCGTGCTGCAGCTCCACATCGCCGCCGCCTGCGCGGCGACCGCTTGCGGCCTGCTCGGCTTCGCTCCGGCCGGCCGCCGCACGCCGCGACGCTTGCCGTTTCACCGCTGGAACGGCTATCTCTATTTCATCTGCGTCTTCCTCGTCTGCTTGACTTCAGGCTACATGGCGCCGTATGCGACCGGAGGCAAATGGGCCAGCGTCCCGTTCAACCTGCTCAACATGCTGTGGCCGGCGATCACGCTGCTCGCCATCCTTCGCGCCCGCAAGCGGCGGCTGGCCGCCCACAAGCGGCTGATGATCCGCAGCTATGCCTTTTGCTTCAACAACATGACGCTGCATCTGTTCACCGGCTTGTTTACGGGCTTGCTTGAACTGCCCTATGCCGCCGGCTATGCGGCCGCGCTTTACGCCAACATCGCCTTCCTGCTGCTCGCAGGCGAGCTCGCTATCCGAATGCTGCGGGTGCCCCGAGATGAAGGAGGCCGCGCTTGAGGAAAAGGATGCCGCAAGCGCGGCCCTTTTTCGGACCGGGAAATGACGACCGGGAATAGAATTGGAACTTGGCCGCCCCGCTCCGAATCCGCTTCAGCTTCAGCGAAAGCTGAAGCTTATTCCCGTTTCAACCGGTAGTCCAGGATCGGCCAACCTCTTTTGCATCGAAAATAGGATTCATTTTGCATAAGAAAATAACCTTTTTAACGTAAACTCGATCTTTCATCCGCAAATCCGACTGAATAGTTTGAATATTTTACCCTTTTAAACTACGTCAATAAACCTAACTCCATCTAGCATTGGCATCCATAAATGGGACTAAAGCCTCTTCCTCTTGCTCAAATGAAGCGCTTCCATATCAATTAAAACAAATAAATATCTGTAATAATGAGTATTTATTCACTATTTACGAACACACAGCTTTTGATTTACAATCAGTGTCACGAAATATGACGTATTTTCTTGCAGCTTTGCCGTTGTCCTCCTTTATTTCTCAAAAAAAGAAATTAAATCAACGCATTGCTTTCATGATGCATCAACGCATTAAAGTAAATAACATCCAAAACGTCATGAGGGAGAGATGGCATGGCACCGAGCCTGCTGGAATTGACAGACCTGCATACGCACTTCGCCACCGATCGCGGAGAGCTGCCGGCCGTGGACGGGATCGACCTGACGATCCGCTCCGGCGAGATTGTCGGCATCGTCGGAGAATCCGGCTGCGGCAAAAGCGTCACCTCCCTGTCGATCATGCGGCTGCTGCCCGAGCCGCTTGCCCGCTATGCGGGCGGATCGATCCGCTTCAAGGGCGAGGATCTGCTCCGCGCCAAGGAAAAGCGCATGAAGCAGGTGCGCGGCAACGAAATCTCGATGATTTTCCAGGAGCCGATGACCTCGCTCAACCCGCTGCTGACGATCGGCGAGCAGATCGGCGAGACGCTGCGCGTCCACCGTCCGGTAGGGCGCAAGGATGCCGCAGCGAAGGCGGTCGAGATGCTGCGCAAGGTCGGCATCCCCCGCGCCGAGGGCGTCGCCAAAGCTTATCCGCATCAGCTGTCCGGCGGCATGCGCCAGCGCGTCATGATCGCCATCGCGCTTTGCTGCGAGCCGGAGCTGCTCATTGCCGACGAGCCGACGACAGCGCTCGACGTGACGATCCAGGCCCAGATCCTCGACCTGATGAAAACGCTCAATCGCGAGACGGGCACGGCGATCATGATGATCACCCACGATCTCGGCGTCGTCGCCGAGCTATGCGAGCGGGTCGTCGTCATGTACGCCGGCAAGATCGTCGAGGAAGGCTCCGTCCACGATATTCTGACGGACCCGCGCCATCCGTACACGCAAGGACTGATCCGCTCCATCCCGCGTCTGGACGAGGAGCGCGAACGGCTGTACTCGATCCCCGGCCAGGTTCCGCGGCCCGGCGCGATCGCCCAGGGCTGCCGCTTCGCCCCGCGCTGCGAGCATGCGATGCCGATCTGCGGCGAGCAGCTGCCGGAGCTGATCGCGGGCGCCCGGCCGGCCCATCGCTCGCGCTGCTGGCTGAACACGGCCCAGGAGGTGGCGAATTGAACGCGGCGTCGAAGATCGAAACAACCCCGCAGGCCGAAGCGCTGCTCGAAGTCGAGGAGCTCCGCACCCATTTCCCGATCCGCAGCGGCCTGTTGCAGCGGGTATCCGGCCATGTGAAGGCCGTCGACGGCGTGAGCTTCCAGGTCCGGCGCGGCGAATCGTTCGGCATCGTCGGGGAGAGCGGCTGCGGCAAGTCGACGACCGGCCGCTCGCTGCTGCGGCTGCTGGAGCCGACGAGCGGACGGGTCCGTTTCGACGGCGAAGACTTCCTTGCCTTGAAGGACGAGGCGCTGCGGCGCAAGCGCCGGGACATGCAGATGATTTTCCAGGATCCGTTCGCCTCGCTCAACCCGCGGCACCGCATCGGCAAGATCCTCGAGGAGCCGCTGATCGTGCACGGCATCGGCAGCGCGGCGGAGCGCCGCGAGCGGGTCGCCCGTACGATGGAGACGGTCGGCCTCAGCGCCTGGCAGCTCGACCGGTATCCGCATCAGTTCTCGGGCGGCCAGCGGCAGCGCGTCGCGATCGCGCGGGCGCTCATGCTGGAGCCCAAGCTGATCGTCGCCGACGAGCCGGTATCCGCGCTCGACGTGTCGATCCAGTCGCAGATCCTCAACCTGATGCAGGACCTGCGGGAGCAGATGGGGCTGACGTACGTGTTCATCGCCCATGACCTGAGCGTCGTGAAGCATTTTTGCGACCGGGTCGCGGTCATGTACCTCGGCCGGGTCGTGGAGATCGCGGACAAGCGCGGCCTGTACCGGGAGCCCCGGCATCCGTACACCAAGGCGCTGCTGTCCGCGGCTCCCAGCCCGGTGCCCGGCGCGGCCGCCGAGCGGATCGTGCTGCAGGGCGACGTGCCCAGCCCCGCGAACGTGCCGGAGGGCTGCGTGTTCCACACGCGCTGCCCGGTCGCGATGGACGTCTGCCGCTCGCAGCGGCCTCCGCTGAAGATCGACGGCGAGGGACATGGAACGGCTTGTCATCTCTATCCTTGAGGCTCGAAGGCAGAGATTTCAACATCATACAGCAAGGCATAGACCACACTCGGCATCAACCAACGACAAGGGGAGGAATCGATCTTGACCATCATCAAAGGCACCAAATGGACTTCCACCACGGCGATGCTGCTCGCCGCGACGCTCGCCTTCGCCGGCTGCAGCGGCAACAGCAATGCGCCTGCGGCACAAAACGGCGGCGCGACCGGCAGCCCGGCGCCGACCACGAGCACGGCTCCGTCCGATGGAGCGGCCAGCTCCCAGGACACGCTCATCGTCGCTCGCGGCGGAGACTCCGCCGCGCTCGATCCGGCCATCGTCACCGACGGCGAATCGACCAAGGTGACGGAGCAGATTTTCGAAGGGCTGCTGTCCTACAAACCGGGCACGACCGAGGTCCAGCCTGCGCTCGCCGAGAGCTATGAGGTGTCGGACGACGGCCTCACCTACACGTTCAAGCTGCGCCAAGGCGTCAAGTTCCATGACGGCACCGACTTCAACGCCGACGCCGTCGTCTTCAACTTCAACCGCTGGAGCGATCCGAACAGCCCGAACAAGTACGAGGGCGACTCGTTCTACTATTACGACTCGATGTTCGGTCCGGAAGGGTCGCGCGTCATCAAGGAAGTGAAGGCGATCGATCCGGCCACCGTGCAGTTCACGCTGAACAAGCCGCAGGCGCCGTTCCTGCAGAACATCGCCATGCCGTCGTTCGGCATCGCGTCGCCCAAGGCGGTCGAGGAGAAGAAGGACAAGTTCAAGAGCGAGCCGGTCGGCACCGGGCCGTTCGTCTTCAAGGAGTGGAAGCGCAGCGAGTCGATCACGGTCGAGAAGAATCCGAACTACTGGCAGTCCGGCCTGCCGAAGCTGGCGCGCGTCATCATCACCGTCATCCCGGACAACTCGGCTCGCCTGACGGCGCTGCAGAACGGCGAGATCGACCTGATGGAGGGCGTCAACCCGGACGACCTCGGCACGCTGGAGAGCAACGCCGAGCTGCAGAGGATCGAGCGTCCGTCGTTCAACGTCGGCTACGTCGGCTTCAACCTGAAGAAAAAGCCGTTCGACGATCCGAAGGTGCGCGTCGCCCTCAGCCACGCCGTCAACAAGGAAGGCATCATCAGCGCCTTCTACGCCGGCCTCGCTGAAGCGGCGGTCAACCCGATGCCGCCGAGCACGCTCGGCTGGAACGCGGACGTCAAGGATTATCCGTACGATCTCGAAAAGGCGAAGCAGCTGCTCGCCGACGCCGGCTACCCGAACGGCCTGCCGGAGGAGATGGTGTTCTACGCCATGCCGGTCGCGCGCCCGTACATGCCGGACGGCAAGAAGGTGGCCGAAGCGATCCAGGCCGACTTCGCCAAGATCGGCGTCAAGACGCGCATCGAATCGCCGGAGTGGGCGACCTATCTCGACGACGCGAAGGATGGCGAGAAGGACGACCTGTTCATGCTCGGCTGGAACGGCGACAACGGCGATCCGGACAACTTCCTGTTCACGCTGCTGCACAAGGATACGATCGGCAGCAACAACTACAGCTTCTATTCCAATGAAGAAGTGAACAAGCTGCTGAGCGAAGGCCAGGCCGAGACGGATCCGGCCAAGCGCGAGGAGCTGTACAAGCAGGCGCAGGTGCTGATCAAGCAGGACGCGCCGTGGATTCCGCTCGTGCACTCGACGCCGCTGCTGGCGGGCAAGGCGAATCTCAAGGGCTACGTGCCGTCGCCGACCGGCGGGGAGCCGTACAGCGAAGTCTATTTCGAGTAGGCCGATATGCTGAACTATGCGATTCGCCGCCTGCTGATGCTCGTCCCCGTGCTGCTCGGCATGACGGTCATCGTGTTCATGATCATCCGGGCCATCCCCGGCGATCCGGCTGAGGTCATCCTCGGGGAAAAGGCCAGCCCGCAATCGAAGGAAGCGCTCCGTCAGGAGCTGAAGCTCGACGAGCCGCTGTACGTCCAGTACGGCGACTATCTCGGCAAGCTGCTGAGCGGCGACCTCGGCAAGTCAATCCGCAGCAAGGAGCCGATCGCCACCGAGATCGGGCCGTACCTGGCGGCGACGCTGGAGCTGACGGCGTTCGCGATGCTGTTCGCGATTGTCGTTGGCGTCAACGCCGGCATCGTCAGCGCCTGGCGGCAGAACTCCTGGTTCGACTATGCCAGCATGCTGATCGCCCTCGTCGGCGTGTCGATGCCGATCTTCTGGCTCGGCCTGATGGAGCAGTGGATCTTCGCGCTGGAGCTCAAATGGCTGCCGTCGATCGGCCGCGCGAATCCGCGCGACCCGGTCGACGCCGTCACCGGCCTGTACCTGATCGACACGCTCGTCGCCGGACGGTTCGACCAGTTCGGCACCGTGCTCAAGCATCTGGTCCTGCCGGGCGTCGCGCTCGGCACGATCCCGATGGCGATCATTGCGCGCATGACGCGCTCGAGCATGCTGGAGGTGATGCGCTCCGACTACATCCGCACCGCCAAGGCCAAAGGACTGTCGCAGCTCGCGCTCATCTACAAGCATGCGCTGCGCAACGCCTTCATCCCGGTGCTGACCGTCATCGGCCTGCAGTTCGGCCTGCTGCTCGGCGGCGCGGTGCTGACCGAGACGATCTTCGCCTGGCCGGGCATCGGGCGTTACATCTTCGACGCGATCAGCTCGCGCGACTATCCGGTCATCCAGTCCGGCATCCTGATCATCGCGTTCCTCTTCGTCCTCATTAATCTGCTGGTCGACCTGCTCTACGCGGCGGTCGATCCGCGCATCAGCTATAAGTAGGAGGGGTATCCGTGTCGCAACCGGCTGTGCGCCTGCCCGTCCCGCTGCCCAAGCCGGAAGAGGCGTCGTCCCCGTGGCGGGACGCCTGGCGCAGCTTCCGCCGCAATCGCATGGCGATGGCGGGGCTCGGCATCATTGTCTTTTTCATCCTCGTGGCCGCGCTCGCTCCGGTGATCGCCCCCTACGACTACAAGGAGCAGGAGCTGATGAACCGGCTCCAGCCTCCGGGCGGGGAGCACTGGCTCGGCACCGACGACCTGGGGCGGGACATCCTCTCCCGGCTCATCCACGGCGCCCGCATCTCCCTGTGGGTCGGCGTCTCGTCGGTGGTCGGCTCGATCGTCGCCGGCACGATGCTCGGCATCCTTGCCGGCTACTACGGCCGCTGGTGGGACGCGATCATCTCGCGCCTGTTCGACATCCTGCTCGCGTTCCCCGGCATCCTGCTGGCGATCGCCATCGTCGCCGCGCTCGGGCCGTCGCTGCAGAACGCGCTGCTCGCGATCGCCATCGTCAACGTGCCGGTGTTCGGCCGGCTCGTGCGGGCGAAGGTGCTCAGCCTGCGCGAGGAGGAGTACATCGTCGCCGCGCGCTCGCTCGGCATGAAGAGCTCGCGCATCCTGCTGCAGCATATCCTGCCTAACAGCCTCGGGCCGATCATCGTGCAGGGCACGCTCGGCATCGCGACCGCGATCATCGAGGCCGCGGCGCTCGGCTTCCTCGGCCTCGGCGCGCAGCCGCCGGATCCGGAGTGGGGCAAGATGCTGTCCGACTCGCGCCAGCTCATCCAAAAGGCGCCGTGGACGGTGCTCTTCCCCGGCCTTGCGATCATGCTCACCGTGCTCGGCTTCAACCTGATCGGCGACGGCCTGCGCGACGTGCTCGACCCGCGCATGAAGCGCTGATCGGGGCGCGGGGCGGGGCGCGCAGCGATTGGCTGGGCGCGGGACGCGCGGCGATTGGCTGAGCGCGGGCGCGCAGCGATTGGCTGAGCGCGAGCGTGCAGCGATTGGCTGAGCGCGGGACGCGCGGCGATTGGCTGAGCGCGGGCGCGCAGCGATTGGCTGAGCGCGAGCGTGCAGCGATTGACTGAGCGCGGGCGCGCGGAGCTTGCGCGGGTAGCCGGGCGCGGGACGCGCGGCGACCTTTGCGCTCCATACATCCGCCGCTCCTAACCCGCCCATCCCGGCGCGTTCCCGCCCATCCAAGGCTCATTTGTGCCTTGGATTTCCTATTCCGACGCCTCTCCCGCCCATCCAAGGCACATTTGTGCCTTGAATTTCCCATTCCGGCGCGTTCCCGCCCATCCAAGGCACATTTGTGCCTTGGATTTCCCATACAGGCGCGTTCCCGCCCATCCAAGGCACATTTGTGCCTTGGATTTCTCATTCCGGCGCGTTCCCGCTCATCCAAGGCACATTTGTGCCTTGGATTGCCCATTCCGGCGCGCTCCCGCCCATCCAAGGCACATTTGTGCCTTGGATTTCCTATTCCGGCGCGTTCCCGCCCATCCAAGGCACATTTGTGCCTTGGATTTCCCATTCCGGCGCGCTCCCGCCCATCCAAGGCACATTTGTGCCTTGGATTTCCCATTCCGGCGCGTTCCCGCCCATCCAAGGCACATTTGTGCCTTGGATTTTAATTTCTATCATCCCAGGTTGGCAGTCCCCTAGCCGAATCAGGTACACTAGCAGCAAAGAGGTGACAAGTCATGAAACAACATCGCTCTACATCCGGCGAGGTTAGGACCCAAGTAGTTCGAGAGTCGCTCGACGGCGTTCCCACGGCTGAGCTGGCCCAGAAGTACGCGGTTTCCCAAAGGTCGATTCGCGCCTGGGTGCGGGAGTATCAGGAGAAAGCTGCCCTTGCGAAAAAATCGACAGCATCGACAGGAGCTAGGCCCGACAACGCTCAGCGGCTGGCGGAGATGGAGGCGAAATACGAGCAAGTGCAGAAGCTTCTTGCGGAAAAGGAGCTCGAGTCGGAAATCCTGCGTGCCTTGATCAACACGAAAACGAATAGCCCTGCCTCGATGAACGACTCGAAGTCTCGAAATCATTCATCGGGCAGGGGAAATCGATAGCCCGCTTGCGCGGGCAGCATGAGCTGACGATCAGCAAGTAGAAGTTGCTTCGCTTCGGCCTTCGCTTCGGCCAAGAACTGATCTTGCTGAACTCTCGCAAAAGAAAACCTGGCTATGCGCCGCTACGCCAAATCCGGACGAAGGCGATAGCGGCATACTTTTCCTCCGGCCGCAACAGACTCGAACAAGCCTTTTTCCGCCAACCGCTTCAAATGGATCGCCGCCGTCCGCCGATGGACGCCGATCGCTTCCGCAGCCTTGAACGGATAGATGTCTCCTCCATGAGCGCGAGCGTAGCGCAGCAAAGCAGCATCGACTCGATTCATGCCTTCCCCTGCTCCATCCCCCTTGATGCCGACCGAGAAGTCCGAGCCGCTGCGGGCGATTTGCGCGATCAGATCCCGGACTTGATCCGGCTCCTCCTTCAGGGAGTCGTACGCGACGGTCAAGGTGCGGAACCCATGCGAGTGGAGAAACATTTCCCGCATCGCCTCTCTCCTGTAGCCGCTCCGGTCCATCTGCTGCACATGAGGGCCGAATCCTTTGACATCGATGTTGAAGCGCACGCCTTCGGCGAACCAGGCGAAGTCCAGATAACAGGCGGCTCCTCTCCAGTCCTTGACCTCATATTCGGGATGGAGATCGTCAAAATGACCGAACAGCGGCCACCATACCGCCCGCAGGAAAAGGATCTCTCCGTGAGCATGTCCGCGCTTGAGCCGGTCCTTCCGCTCTCCCGTCCGGGCATCGACATGCCGCTGAAGCCACGCCGCATGCGCCGAATCGAAAGACTGCCCTCGCCGATGCCCGGCGTGACGGGAAAAATCCATGCGGCTCAACGCCGCCTCCAGCCTTGGGGCAATTCGATATAACGGTAGACTCTCCGCTCTGACGGGAACAAGCCGAACTTCCCTTGATCCGCCTTTTCCTTAAACGAAGCCATCAGCGAACGAATCTCCGCTGGATCTTCCACCAGCGCATCATAAGCGATCGGCAGCATCCGGTATCCGCAGATCGTCATGTAGGCGTTGAACATCATCTCCCGGTTGCGCTCCTCTTCCGTCTGCCTGGCATACGTCTCGAATTCCTTGACCGCAATATGGAAATATTGATTGCCCTGCAGCCAGGCGAAATCAAGAAAAACCGGCGCTCCCTTCTCGTCCTGGACTTCATATTGCGGATGCAGATCGTCCAATCGACCGA
Organism: Paenibacillus sp. FSL W8-1187; assembly: GCF_037965485.1. Classification (NCBI taxonomy): domain Bacteria; kingdom Bacillati; phylum Bacillota; class Bacilli; order Caryophanales; family Paenibacillaceae; genus Paenibacillus; species Paenibacillus sp. FSL W8-1187. Next base: position 1,324,176 of record NZ_CP150181.1, on the reverse strand, counting down.
ACACCGGCCACCAGATCTCTTTCAGGAAAAGCATATCCTTCTCTTTCTGCCCCTGCTCCAGCCGCCGCCTCCGCTCCTTCGTGCTGCTTCGCAGATGGCGCTGAATCCAAGCCAGGCGCGCTTCCTCGAATCGCTGCTCTTGCTCTTGCCGATCCTCCATGCTCGTACAGCCTCCTCTTGAAAAAATGGATGCAAAAAAGCCCTGTACCGCCTCCCTGCCAGCCGGACGGTCTCAGAATTACGAGAGCTGTCGCTGACAGAAAAGATGGAACAGGGCGTTCTTCGCCACGAAACCAATCGGTCGGCACTCTTACATCCGTGCCGCTACAAGCCTATTCTAGCCAAGCGGCCGTCTGCTGGCAAGCCCCTTCTTCCGCTCGACGCTGCGGCCTCGCGTAGCTTGATCTTGCCACGCCTTGCCACGCCTTGCCATGCCTTGCCACGCCTTGCCATGCCTTGCCATGCCCTGCCACGCCTTGCCACGCCTTGCCATGCCTTGCCACGCCTTGCCTTGTCATGCCATGCCATTTCTGCGCGAAAACTCCTCACAGCGCCCCAAGCGCCCACAGCCCGGCCTGGCGGACGAGCTTGCGGTACTCCGGATGCTGGAACGATTCGCGGCGATGGCCCGGCGACAGGTAGGCGACGCGTCCGAGACCAAACGCATGAGCCCAAGCAGCCGGCCAGCGGCTGCCTTCATGCTCGTACTCCAGCAGCACGGACGCCGTCGTTACGGTCGCTGGATCGAACCGGTAGGGCTCCTCTTCCATCCGGAAAGGCTCCACGCCGTCCAGCATCGGATGCGCGCAGCCCGCCTCGGTCGGCGAGTAGGCCAGCTCCGTCCAGTCCGGATGCCCGGTGAAAAAGCCCCCGATCAGCTTCGCGAGCTCCGGATCCGTCTGCAGGGAGATGCCGTTGTGCAGGACGAGCAGAGCTCCGCCCGCCTGTACGAACGACAGCAGCCCTTCGATCTCCTCCGGCTGCTTGCCGGTGCGCCAGTTGTCCGAGTAGGAAACGACGAGGCGATAAGGAGCCAGCGCCTCCGCGCGCAGCCGGCTGTAATCCTCCGTCGGCTCCAGCTCCAAGGCGCCGGCGAAAATCGTCTCCAGCTCCGGATAAGCCGCGTCCAGCGGATGATACGGCGCCCGCTCCCCTTTGTCTCCGATTACGAGCGCTCGCGGCAGATGTCCATGGGATGTTGTCATGGGATGATTCCTCCTTGGAAAAAAATGCGTCATCGTCCGATGACGGAACGCAGCGAAGCGGGAGGCCCCGCTCGCTGACGGCTCCCTACGTCCAGCTCATCTCCGCGCCGGTGTTGTCGATGAACGCCGGGTGATCCCGAGGCGTCCGATCCGCCCGATGCCCGTCGATGACGGTCGCGATGCCGGCGGCCGACTCTGCGGCCGTGTAGGTGCCCTCTTCGCTCAGCTTGCCGCTCATGTAGCTGCGCACCCAGCCGGGGTGGATGACGAGCACGCGGCCGCCGCGCGGCTTCAGCTCGTTGTGCAGGATGTTCGACTCGATGTTGAGCGCGGCCTTGGACATGCAGTAGCCGTACCAGCTTTCCCGCCACGTCTGATTGATCTGTCCCGCCTCGGACGAAATGTTCACGACCAGCTTGTCCTCGCCGGCGAGCAGCAGGCCGCTCAGCGCCTGCACGACCCGCAGCGGTCCGACCGCATTGACGGCGAACTGCCGGAACATCGCGTCATAGTCGATCTCGCCCAAGGCGCTTCCTTCCTTGTCGCCGACGACGCCGGCGTTGTTGACGATCAGCTCGAGACGGTCCGTCCGGCGCGCGACCTCCTCCGCTGCGGCGCGCACGCTGTCCCCGTCGGCGACGTCGATGGCGAGCGGCACGAGCCGCTCCTTCCATTCCTCCGGCACCGGCTGCGGCTCCTGCCACTCCGGCATGTAGCGGCCGGCGAACACCGTATAGCCGCGCTGCAGCAGCTCCAGCGCCAGCGCGTAGCCGACGCCGCGGTCGGCTCCTGTTACAAAGGCATGTTTCATGCCCTTCCCTCCTCTATCGGTTCTGTTGAAAAGGCGACGGACGCTCGGCATGATCCTTCAAGCCGAACGGCCTGAAGCCGCGCCTGTCAAAACGCAGCCCCTGCTTATGAATGCGCTTCCCTCTCATTCTACCTGCAGAAGCCTGCCGGCGCCAACGCCCGAATCGGGCAGCGCGCAGCCTGCCTCCCGCTCACCGCCAGCTCCGCGTCGGCTGCCAGCCGAGCAGCCTCTTCGCCTTGGCGTTGCTCGACCAGGCCGCATGCGGCGGGCCGGAGCGGGCGAACTCCAGCAGCGACGGGTAAAAGCGAGCGGCCAGCTGCTCGTTCGGCACGAGCGAGCAGGTGTCGTCCGCCGTCACGTTCACCGCCTCGAAGCCGAGGCCGTCCGCTTCCACCGCGAGCCGGCAGGCGGCGGCCGCGTCGCGCGAGTCGACGTGGCTCCACAGGAAGCGCTCCGCGCCTTCGTAGCGGCTCAGCCACTCGTATTCCTCGGGGAGCGGCACATGCCCGAACCGCAGCGCGACCGCCTGCATGCCCGTCCGCCGATGGAACATCGCCATCGCCTGCTCGCCGGCGATCTTGGACAAGCCGTAGCTTTCCTGCGGCAGCAGCGGATGCGACTCGTCGACCGGCGCATGCTGCGGGGCGAAGCGATGGCGGGCGAAGCACCAGCCGTAGATCGACTCGCTCGAAGCGGCGGCGACGCGAGAGATGCCGAGCCCGGCGGCCGCTTCCAGCACATGGTACGTCGACAGCGAGTTCAGGCGGAAAAGCTTCTCCGGCGACAGCTTGCCCGGCGCGTTGACGCCGGCCAGATGAAGGACGGCGTCCGCACCCTGGAGCGCGCCGTACACCTCTCCAAGATCGGTCAGGTCGGCGATCGCCGTCCGGCAGATCCGCTCCGCCGGCGCGGCGAGGTCGACGTTCACCGGCTCGTGGCCGTGCTCCAGCAGCTCGCGCAGCACGAAGCGTCCGATCCGTCCGCTGCCTCCGGTGACGGCGATCTTCATCGTCTCTCCTCCTTTTTCAGCCGGGCTGACGGACGGTTCCAGCAGAGAGGGAACGGGGCACAACCCCCTTGAGTCCAGCGCCGCTTCATCGCCCCGCCTCCTCGTCGAGCGCCCTCAGCATCGTCAGCGCCGCCCGCATGTAGCCGAGCGCATACGCCATGCCGGCATGCCACGGCGCCGCGCAGGCGACCGAAGGCGTATGGTCGGGAATGAGCACGCCGCCGAAGCCGCCGTCCCGCAGCAGCCGCAGCGCCTCCACCATGTCGATATCCCCCTCGTCGAGGAACACTTCGTCGTAATGCGGCACCTTGCCCCGCACGTTGCGGAAATGCACGTAGCCGATCTCGCCGGCATGCGCTCGGATCGTCTCGTACACGTCGCCGTCCGTCATCTCCGCCGTCGTCCCGAGGCACAGCTCCAGCCGGCTGTTCGGACTCGGCACGAGATCGAGCAGCCGCCGGTAATAGTCCGTCCGGTAGACGAGCCGCGCCGTGTCGCGGACGACCGGCAGCGGCGGATCGTCGGGATGCGCCGCGAGCACGACGCCCGCCTCCTCCGCCACCGGCACGAGCTCTTCGAGGAAGCGCCGCACGCGATCCCACAGCTCCGCCTCCGAGACCGGCGCGATGACGCCCGGACCGGCATCCGGATCATAGATGAAGTTCCATACCGAGCCGCTCGGCATCGGCGACTGCGGCGGATCGTGGAACACCGCCGTGCGCGCCCCTCCGCGCGCGGCTTCGACGTAGCTCAGCCCCCATACGCCGGCCAGGCTGAAGTTGTAGCCGAGCATGCGGATGCCCGCGCGGCCCGCGTCGCGCACGATCCGCTTCAGCCGGTCCATCTGCTGCGCTCGCTTCGGTCCGTCCAGCAGCACGTCATGCCAGTGCGCCGGGCAGAAGTTCTCGATCGCATGCAGCTCCACGCCCTCCGCGTTCATCTGCGCCTTGAGGCGCAGCATCGTATCGAGCGAGTACATCTCGTCGTGGCGCGCGAGATCGAGGACCGGCTCCGTATAGTCGGTCAGATGCGCGACGATGTCGGTGCAGCCCATCTGCCGGGCAAAACGGAAGTTGTCCCGCGTCAACGCGCGCTGGCCAAGTCCGAGTCCGAGCCTCATCGGCGGCCGCCTCCCTTCGGCGCGCCGGCCGCAGAGGCTGCGTCGGTCGAATCCGGCGCATCGGCCGGATCAGACGAATCGGACGCATCACGCGGATCGGACGCCTCGCGCGGACTGGCCGCAACGCCTCCGCCGCCTGCCCCGGCCTCTGCGGCCGGAACGTCCGCAGAGGCTGCGTCCGGGCCGTACACGGACAGCCTTCGCAGCTCCAGCCCGAGCGTGCCCGCAGGCCGGATGGCCGCGAGCCGGACATGAGCCGCTTCGATCGTCGGAAAGGCCAGCTCCTCCGCGCCTGCCCCGCCAGAAGCGCTCGTGTCGGACGCGAGATGATTCAGCCGCATGTTCGCCTCCTCACCGTTCCGCTCCAGCACGGCCGTCCAATTCGCGCCGTCCGCCGAGGCTTCGAGCCGGTAGCGGGACGGACAGCCCTCTCCCCACTCCAGCTTGACGCGCCCGATGCGGCGCAGGCCGTCCAGACGGACGGCGATCTCATGCTCGCCGCGGACGCGGGTCCGCCACGCCGTATGGCGCAGGCCGTCGACGGCGCATTCCGGCCCTGAGCCGCGATGATGCAGGCTGATGCTACCGCTTGCAGGACGGCCGCGCGCCAGGTCGCCTTCACCGGCGAATGGCTGGACGCCCCAGCTCAAGCCGAAGGCTTCCGGCCGCTGCGGCTTCCGCTGCGGCTTCCGCTGCGCCTCCCGCCCGGCTGCCGCATCAGTCGTCTGCCGGCTTGCCGTCTGCCGACCGTGCGGACCGTCCTCCGGCATTGCCGTCGTGACGAACAGCACGCCCGGACCGTCCAGCTCCAGCTCGATGCCGCGCGCCGCATCGGCGCCGGACAGCGTCAGCGCCGGCGCGGGATAGCCGTCCGCATCCGCCGGACGCTCCCGCTCGCTGCAGCGGTAGACGGCCAGGTCCGCGCCGCCGGACGCCTGCGGCAGCACGAGCCGCAGCGACTGCCGCCCCTGCCGGTGGCTGACGATGGCGGCGCTCCAGCCGTGGCCGCCGCCGTCCAGCGGCACGAGCGCGGCGACGCCCCGGACGCCTGCCAAGACGGGCTCGCGCCATCTGCCCGGCTCCCCTACGCTCACGCTGCCGCTGCCGCTGCCCCCGGTCCCCGGCCCGGCTCCCTCTCCACCTTCGATGCCTCCGGCTCCCGGCTCGCCTACGCTCACGCCGCCGCTGCCTCCGGTCCCCGGCCCGGCTCCCCATGCGCCTTCGTCGTCCCACACCGAGGCCGCCACGATCCGGCTGCCGCGCGGGAACAGCCGCGACAGCAGCGCCATCGGATCGTACCACGGCCGCAGCGCGCGCTCCTGCGCGTCGCCGGACGAATTCCAGAACCCCCACGTCTTCCACTCGCCGGAGCTCCACGGATAACCCTTGGCATGATGCATGACGTCGTCGAGCATCCAGGCGATCACACCCGACTGGCCGCCGCGCATCGCCTGCAGCGCGAAGTCCGCCATGAGCACGCCGTACTCGAACGTCCGCACGCGCGGCTGCTGGTCATGCGCCTCGTCCTTGCCTTCGACGATGCCCGCCTCGGTCATCAGATACGGCTTCGCCGCGCCATCCGGATCGTTGCGGTCGATGAAGCGCCGCTTCTCGCGCACCTGCCGCTCCAGCCGGCCCGAGATCAGGTCGGCGTCCTGCACGTAGCGGTGGATGTCATAGGCGGACAGCAGGCCGCCGACGCCGTACACCGCAAGCTCGACCCACTCGTCCTCGTTGGACGAGTCCGGGCCGATCAGCCCGATCCGCCCCGCCAGGCCGCGCCGCTCCAGCACCTGCGCGAGCTGCAGCATCCCCCGCCGCCACAGCGCGAAGCGGTCGCCGTCCTCCGTCGCCCAGTCGCCGTTCGGCTCGTTGATGAAGTTGTACCAGCGCGCGCAGCGGTAGCCGCGCACGTCCAGCAGCTGATGCAGGAACTCGCCGATCAGCTCCGCCCACGCCGGATCGTCGGAAGCCGTCAGCCCGAGCTCCGGGCTGCGGCTCCATTCGCCGACGATGGCGTCGATGCCGCGCCGCTCGCAGTGGTCGAGGATGCGCCACAGCCTCCGCATCATCGGCGTCTCCCAGTCGTAGACCGGCTCGCCGCGCCCGTCCCAGCCCGCCGTATAGGCATTGGCCCGCAGCATGACGCGCACGAGCGGCGTCCGCGTGAAGTCCACTCGCTCCAGCAGCGTCTCCCACTGCTCGTCCGTATGCTCGTACGTATCGCAGGGGTCCCACTCGAAGCCGATGCCGTCGAAAGCATCCACGAGCACGTCGTCCGCATCGATGCGGACCGTCCAGGCGGCTGCGCCTTCCAGCCTTTCCGCTACCGCCTTCGTCTCCACGCTCATCCTCCTTGCCCCTTTCCATCCGCTTCCCGTTGGTCCTCCGCCTCGCCGCCGCGCAGCGGCAGCCAGTCCAGCACGTCCCGGATCGCCGTGTCCCAGTAGCTCCATTCATGGCCGGCTCCCGGCGTCTCGACATAGGTCAGGCCGATGCGCCCCTCGAACTGCCGGCGGAAGTCCAGGTTCAGGCCATAGTTGAAGTCCGCCGTCCCGCAGCCCTGGTAGAAGCGCGGCAGCTCCGTGCCCGCCGCCAGATGCCCCTCCAGCACATGCGCCAGATCGTCGGGACTGCCGTCGTACGCCTCCGCCGAGCCGAACGTCAGCTTGGCCATGCGCAGCATCGCCTCGTTCGCGATCGGCGACTCGCCGGTCAGCCGCGTCCGCTGGCTGAGGCTGCCGGACAGGCTCGCCACGGCGGCGAACCGCTGCGGACAGCGGATGCCGAGCTTGAACGCGCCGTAGCCGCCCATCGACAGCCCGGCCGCGAACGTATCCTCGCGCCGGTCCGACAGCCGGAACATCGCCCCTGCGACGGCCGGCAGCTCCTCGCTCAGGAACGTGAAGTAGTCCAGTCCCTGCTTCTGATCGGAATAAAAGCTCAAGTGGACCGACGGCATGAGCACGGCGATGCCCTTCTCCTGCGCGTAGCGCTCGATCGAGCTGTAGCGCAGCCAGCTCATATGGTTGTCCGTCGCCCCGTGCAGCAGGTACAGCACCGGCCAAGGCGGCCCGCCTGCGGACGGCCCGGCCGCTCCGATCGCCGCCCCGCGCTGCGGGATGACGGCGGCGAGCGAGCTCGACAGGCTCAGCGTTTCCGAGAAAAATTCGACTTGCGCCAGCGGCATGGTTCATGAAGCTCCCTTCCGGATGAAAAATGAAAAGCAGCCCCCGGACGCCAAGATCCGGGAGCTGCTTCGCGTCAGCCTTTGACGGAGCCGATGAGGGCTCCTTTCACGAAATGCTTTTGCAGGAACGGATAGACGGCCAGGATCGGGGCGCTCGAGACGAGGATGGACGCCATTTTCACCGTGAACGGGTTGACCTGCTGCTGCACCGCCACCGAGATCCCCGCCTGGGAGATCGCCTGCGACGTGTTGCTGATGAGGTCCTTGAGCACCATCTGCAGCTGCCACATATCCTTCTCCGTCGCATACAGCACCGAGGAGAAGAAGTCGTTCCAGTAGCCGACCGCGATGAACAGGCCGACCGTCGCCAGCACCGGCTTGGACAGGGGCAGCACGATGCGGAAGAACACGGTCAGGTCGTTCGCGCCGTCGATCTTGGCCGCCTCCTCCAGCTCGTCGGGGATGCCCCGGAAAAAGCTGATCATGACGAAGATGTTCCACGCGCCGATCGCGCCGGGCAGGATGAACGCGCCGTAGCTGTCGATCAGGCCGAGCATCTTGACGAGCAGGTACGACGGCACGAGGCCGCCGCTGAACAGCATCGTGAACAGGATGAGCAGCGAGAACAGCTTGCCGCCGCGCAGCCTTTTCTTGGAGACGGCATACGCCATCCCCGCCGAGAGGAACGTGCCGATCAGCGTGCCGGCCACGGTCGTGATGATCGTCACCTTGAAGCCCGACAGGATCGAGACGTTCTGGAACACCGCCTGGTACGCCGTGATCGAGAAGCCGGCCGGCACGAGGAACAGCCCGCCGCTCGCCGTCAGGTCGGGGTCGCTGAACGACGCCATGATCATGTACCAGAACGGGTAGATCATGAGCGCCATCAGCAGGATGAAGAACAGGATGTTCGCTACATTAAAGACGCGTTCGCCACGGGACAATGCCATCTTGCCCTCGCCTCCCTTACCACAGGCCTTCCTGGCCGCTTTTTTTGACGATCGTGTTCACGGTCAGGATGAGCGTCATCGCGACCGCCGACTTGAACAGTCCCGCCGCCGTCGCATAGCTGTAGTTGGCTTCCTGGATGCCGACGCGGTAGACGTACGTGTCGATGATGTCGGCGACGTCGTAGACGAGCGGATTGTACAGCAGGAAGATCTGCTGGAAGCCGGCCTCGAGGATGTTCGCCAGGCTGAGGATGACGAGGATGAGGATGACCGGCCGGATCGCCGGCAGCGTCACATGCCAGGTCTGCTTCAGCTTGTTCGCGCCGTCGATGCGGGCCGCCTCGTACAGGTCGGCGCTCACGCCGGCGATCGCCGCCAGATAGATGATCGTGCCCCAGCCGACTTCCTTGTAGATGTCGCTGATGACGAGGATCGAGCGGAAGTACCGCACGTCCCCGAGGAAGTCGATCGGCATGACGCCGAACCGCTGCAGGATCAGGTTGACGAGGCCGTCGACCGGATTGAGGAACGTGATCAGGATGCCCGAGAAGATGACCCAGGAAATGAAGTGCGGCAAATAGACGACCGACTGCGCGAAGCGCTTGAACAGCTTGCTGCGCAGCTCGTTGAGCAGCAGCGCGAGGATGATCGGCAGCGTGAACGACGCGATCAGCTTGTAGACGCTGATGATGATCGTATTGCCGAGAATCTCCGTGAAGTCCGGCGAGTTGAACAGGCGGGTGAACTGGTCGAACCCGACCCATTCGCTGCCGGTGATGCCTTTGTAGATGTTGTACTCCTGGAACGCGATGATGACGCCGTACATGGGCATGTACTTGAACACCAGCACCAGAAGCAGGCCGGGCAGCAGCAGCAGGTACAGATAGCGGTCCCGCAAGATGTCCTTCAGCAGCGATCCGCGGGCCTCCCGCGTCCGCTTGCCGGCCATGACGGCCGGCTTCGTTGCAGCCATGTGGCGCTCCTCCTTCAGGCGGGCTTATTTGTACGGCGTGATGTTCTCCTCATACCACTTGTCGTACTCGACATGCTCGGCCTGCTGCTTCTCGAACAGCCCGGCCGCTTCCTCGTCGATCTTCTTGCCGCCGAGCTTCTCGTACTGGGCCGGCCACTTGTCGAACGCGTCGAGCGGCGTCTTGCCCGTGATGATGCCCCAGAACAGCTCGTCGCGCACCTTCTTGACGTCGGCGGAGTAGCGGTCCCACTCGGGACGGTCGATCGCCTTGAACACGACGATCTTGTCGCGCATCGGCTGGCTGGTGGCGATCTTTTCCTCGAACATCTTCGTCACTTCCGGCGTGTTCTTGATGTTGGCGGCGTCCTTGCGCTGGATGTACCAGCCGAAGTTGCCGAGACCGAGCTTGCTGCCTTCCTCCGGCTGGATCGTCGGCGTGAAGATGCCGCCATCCATCTTGTAGTGCTCGCCCTCGTTGCCGAACGTGATCGTCTTGAACACCTCCGGCGTCGCCATCGTGTTCAGCACCTGCACCGCGCTGTCGACGTCCGTCGCGTCCGTCACGACGAGGTAGCACCAGCCGATGCCCGGATCGGGCAGGTCGGAGCTGAAGCCGTCCGGTCCCTGGATCGGCGCGATCGAGATGTACTCGCCGTCCGGATTGAGCTTCTTGAAGCTGATGTTGACCGAGTTGCCCGGGTTGAAGTAGTCGACCCAGCGGTAGAATGAGCCGACCTTGCCGGAGGCGTAGATGTCGTTGACCTTGTTGTCGTCGTTGTTGGCGCTCGTCGTCATGCGCGGGTCCATGACGCCTTCCTTGTACAGCTCGCTGAGCAGCTTCAGCACGTCCTTGACCTTCGGATCGAGCGCGCCGAACTGGATCGAGCCGTCGGCGTTCTTGACGAAGTTCTCCACGTCGAGGCCGTTCGCGTAGAAGAACGGCGCCAGCGAGCGGTAGTAGTTGTCGCCGGAGATGCCGTACGTATCCTTCTTGCCGTTGCCGTCCGGATCGCCGTTCGCGAAGGCGCGGAGCACCTCGACGTACTCGTCGAGCGTCTTCGGCGCCTGCAGGCCGAGCTTGTCGAGCCAGTCCTTGCGGACGATCGTCGTCATGTAGCTCGCTTCCGGCACGTCGCCCGGGATGCGGAAGATCTTGCCGCTCTTGTCCCAGTGGTAGAACAGCGTGTCCTTGCGGTAGTAGTCGAGGATCTCCTTGCCGTATTTCTGGAGGGATGGGGTGACGTCCTGCGCGATGCCGGCATCGACCCACTTGGTGTACTCCTTGGTGTCGCCGGTCCACAGGATGCCCGGACGCGTGTCCTTGGCGCTCATGAGCAGGTTGATCTTCGTGTTCAGCTCCGACCAGTCGGGCAGGAAGATCGGCTGCACGTCGACCTTGCGGCCCATCGATTTTTCCAGCTCGCCCTCAAGCGCCTTCTCCGCCCAGGAGTCCGGCGTCTTCGGTCCGGCCATGAGCGCCATCTTGATGGTGAAAGGCTCCTTCGGAGCTTCGGCTTCGCCGCCGCTGCCGGCCGCGTTCTGCGCGTTGTTGTCCGTGCCGGCCGCCGCGCCTTCGTTGCCGCCGCCGTTGCCGTTTCCGTTTCCGTTGCCGCCGGAGCAGCCGGCCGCCAGCAGCGCCATCGCCATCGTCGCGCTGAGCAGCATCGTCGTCTTTTTCATTCTCCCAATCCCCCAATTGTGAAGTGGATGCGTCATGCAAGCGAGTCATTGATTACGCTTACAAGGAACGGTTTGATTATACGCCCGGCCTGCGGGATCTGTAAACAACAAAATTTAATTTTATTTAATTTGTTTCATTTTGTTTATTTCGTGTCGAAGCTTGGTGGAAAAGGCGGATGCAGCTCAGTTGGACGGGTAGGTCGGGAGCTGGGGAAGGCTGGGCGATCGGATGGGTGCGTGCCGAATTGGAGATGCGTTTCGTGGACTAATTTCACAACATGCGTATTTGTTGAAGGATGTGGAAAAAGAGCGGAGCCTGGGCGATCAGCTGCTTGCAGCTGCGGGCGGAGCCTGGCGCGGGGCGGCTCAGCGGCGCGAGGGGCGGCATCTCCGCTACCGTTGCACGTACGCTCTACGCTCGTCGCGTTGCTCCATCCGGCCGCGCTCGGCGTCAGCTGGCTCCGCCTGCGTGAAAAAAGCATCCCGACCGCGTGCGGTCGGGATGCTTTTTGAGGCGCGCCTGGCGCGCGGGCTGCGCGCGTGGTGAAACCGCGCGTAGCCGGCGGCTTCGCTCCGCAGGCGAGCCCTACGCGCGGAAAAACCGCGCGTTGCCGGCGGCTTCGCGGCGCTAGCGCGCCCTACGCGCGGTAAAACCGCGCGTAGCCGGCGGCTTCGCGACGCCAGCGCGCCCTACGCGCGGAAAAACCGCGCCTAGCCGGCGGCTTCGCGGCGCTAGCGCGCCCTACGCGCGGAAAAACCGCGCGTAGCCGGCGGCTTCGCTCCGCAGGCGAGCCCTACGCGCGGAAAAACCGCGCCTAGCCGGCGGCTTCGCGACGCCAGCGCGCCCTACGCGCGGAAAAACCGCGCCTAGCCGGCGGCTTCGCTCCGCAGGCGAGCCCTACGCGCGGAAAAACCGCGCGTAGCCGGCGGCTTCGCTCCGCAGGCGAGCCCTACGCGCGGAAAAACCGCGCGTAGCGGGCCGCTTCGCTCGCCGGCGCGGACGTTTCCCTCTCGACGACTAGATGCCGCTTACGTTTTCGAAAGAATTTCCCAGAACGACTCCGCATTGAACTGGATAGCCGCTTCGCGAATCTTATTCAACTCATGGTGAGGAATTGTCGAGGTATTTCGGTTCATGTGCGTCATCCCGTCAAGAAATACCGTTGCGAATTCGTTGATCCGGGCTAAATAGATCTCCCGGTCCATCTCCGACCTTTCCAAGCCCGCCATCAGTTTGGATGCCTTCTCAAAGCCGAGCCGGATCTCTCGCCATGCTTCGTGATCGGATTCATCGATGGTCTCCATCTGAAGCGACAATTGGCCTAGGTTTGAAAAAGCAACGAAACAGGCAAGGAAACGATCATCGAGTTTCATTTTAGCCGAGGAAGGATTGCTTGCCTCGGGCAGAAACGAATCCAAGAAGGCAGCATTGCTCATCATGGAAGAAACCGCCGCTGCAGCGACATGATTCTTGATTTCCGCCAGCTCGGCGGATTTTCGATCCATTTCCCTCTCATGAAAAGCATAAAACAAGCCTGCTGCAATCAAAACCGCAGCTGCCATCACAAGCCACAGACGCTTTTTCTGTCTTCCTCCTTGAATCTCGGTGTCTGTCTATTGGGAGGCGGAAAGCCGCTGGAAATGATCGGGCGTCGTCGAACGGGCATCACCGTCCAGCCAGTCAGCCTACTGTTCGATGACCGGACCGAGCCGATACTGGATGAGCCGGCCGTCCTTCCCGAGGTAAGCCTCCCGGCCGACACGACTGATTTCAACGAAGCCGAGCTTTTCCAGCATCCTTCTTGAACGGGCGTTTTCCTCGTTCGTCTCGGCGTTGAAAAGGGTGATTCCGTATTTCTCCCTGGCCAATTCCATCATCTTCCCGGCGGCCAAGGATCCGATCCCCTTTCCCCAAAGGCCGCTCTCCCCGATTGAAATTCCGAGTTCCGCTGCATTCGTCCGGATCTGGGCCAGGTCCGCATATCCGATCAGCCTCCCCTCGAACTCGATTGCCATGCGAACCTGCGAATCTAGCATTTCAGATTCCTCATTCCGATTCAGGATTCAGCATGCCGAATGACGGCAGTCCCGCCCCCTTCACGCCCCGTACAAAAAGGACCTCATTCCGCCTGAAAGGCACGAAATGAGGTCCTCGCCTGACCTACGCCTACACCACCACGACCGCCAAGCCGCTCTCCCGCAGCGCCTGAGCCGCTTCGGCCGTGATGCGGTCGTCCGTGACGAGCCGCCCGACCTGCTCCAGGCTGCCGAAGCGCGTGAACGACTGCAGGCCGATCTTGCTGGCGTCCGCCAGCAGCACGACCTCGTCGGCCATCCGCAGCATCTGCTGCTTGACCCGCGCCTGCAGCTCGTTCGACTCGCTGAGGCCGCGCTCGACATGCAGCCCCTTGCACGAAAGGAACGCCTTGTCGACGTGATACTCCTCCAGCGAGCGCTCGGCCGAAGGGCCGACGAAGCTGAGCGAGGCGCGCGACAGCTGCCCGCCGGTACAGATGACCTGGATCTGCTCCTTGGCCGCCAGCTCCACCGCCACGCGCGCGGAGTTGGTCAGCACAGTCAGCGGCATGTCCGGCAGCTCCCGCGCCATGTACCACGCCGTCGAGCTGGCATCCAGCAGGATGCGCTCGCGCGGGCGCACCTGCCGCGCCGCCTCCGCCGCGATCCGCCGCTTCTGCGCGGCGAATGTCACCTCGCGCTCCGCGAACGGCGTCTCCGGCTGGGCGTCGCGGACGCTGACCGCGCCTCCGTGCGAGCGGCGCAGCCGCCCCTCCTGCTCCAGCCGGTCCAGGTCGCGGCGGATCGTCTCCTCCGTCACCCGGCACAGCTCGCTCAGCTCGGTGACGCGGATGCTGCCGCGCTCGTTGACCAGCTGCACGATCTGCTCGTAGCGCTCTGCCGCCAGCATGCTTCCTTCCTCCTCGCGGCCGCCGCGTCCGCTAGCGCAGGCGGCGGTCCTTCATTTCGTCCTGTTCATGAGCCGCCCCGCGTTCCTTACTCCGAGCGGCGGCCTTTGATCTAGTCTTGGGCGTTACCCCGAGCGGCGGCCCTTCCTCTTGTCCTTGAGCGCCTGCAGGCGTCCGTACGCTTCCGCCATCCGCTCGCCCGAGCCGGGCGTCGGCTCGTACGTCTCGACGCCGAACGAATCGCCGATGACGCGCCGCGCCTCGGACAGGCCGGACAGCTCGCCCGCCGAGATCCACTGCACGGCGAGATTGCCGATCGCGCTGCCCTCCGCCGGTCCCGCCCACACAGGGCGGCCGATGCTGTCCGCCGTCCACTGGCAGAGCAGCCGGTTCCGGATGCCGCCGCCGACCATATGGAGCCCGGAGAACGAGCGTCCGCTCACGAGCTCCGTCTGCTTCAACACATACCGGTATTGTAAAGCCAAGCTTTCCAGAATACAACGGGCATGCCCGGCATAGCCTTGCGGCTCCGGCTGGCCGCTCTCGCGGCACCACTGGCGGATGCGCGGCCCCATCGGGCCGGCAGGCAGGAACAGCGGATCGTCCGGGTCGATGAGCGGCCCGCCCGCAGGCAGCGCCCCCGCTCCGGCCAGCAGCTCCTCGTAGCCTGGACAATGGCCCTCACGCTGCCATTCGCGGCGCAGCTCCTCCAGGATCCATAGGCCCATGATGTTCTTCAGCAGCCGCCATGTGCCCGCCGCACCGCCTTCGTTGGTGAAGTTGTACGCCAGCGCCTGCTCGCTCAGCACCGGCTCCGGCACCTCCGTGCCCATGAGCGACCAGGTGCCGCAGCTCAGGTAGGCGAAGCTCTCCTCGCGCGCAGGCACGGCGACGACGGCTGAGGCGGTGTCATGCTCCGCCGCGCACAGCACCTGCACCTGCGCGGACAGGCCGAGCTCGGCGTGCACGGCGGCGGTCAGCTCGCCCGCGGCGTCGCCCGGCTGGGCCAGCGGGGCGAACAGGCGCACCGGCACCCCGGCCGCCTTGAGCAGCTCGTTGTCCCACTGGCGCGCGGACGGATTCAGCAGTCCGGTCGTCGTGGCGTTCGTGAACTCCTGCTTCTTTTCGCCGGTGAGGAAGTAGCGCAGCAGGTCCGGAATCATGAGCAGCGTCTGCGCCTGCCGGAGCTGAGGCGAGCGCCGCTCGCCCATCGCCGCCAGCTGGTAGATCGTGTTGAAAGGCAGGAACTGCAAGCCGCTCCGCCGGAACAGCCACTCGTCGCCATAGCGCTCGCGCAGCCGCTCCATCATGCCTTCCGCATGGCGGTCGCGGTAGTGGAGCGGATTGCCGAGCAGCGTCCCGTCCCGGCCGAGCAGGCCGAAGTCGACCGCCCACGAGTCGATGGCGAGGCTCGCGGGAGGCGCTCCGCCCTCGCGGGCGGCCAGCCGCAGCCCCTGCTTGAGCTCATGCAGAAGCCGCAGGATGTCCCAGTACAGCCCGCCGCCGGCCTGCACCGGCTCGTTGGCGAAGCGATGCACCTCCGTCAGCTCCATGCGGCTGCCGCCCAGCCGTCCGAGCACCGCGCGGCCGCTGCCCGCTCCGAGATCGAAGGCGAGCCGCGTCGTCATACGCGGGCTGCCTCGCCGCGCGGCAGCTGCACCTCGCGCTCATACGCCTTGACGTCGTCCAGCCACGCCTCGCGGGCCGGCACGCCGCTGCGCTCGCAGTAGTAGTCCCACACCGCGCCGAACGGATACGACTTGAACTCCTCGGCCAGCGCCAGCCTCGTCGTGTAGTCGCCGTCCAGCTCGGCCTGCCGCAGCGCTTCCGCCGGCTCCAGCAGCGCCCGCAAGAGCGCTTTCAGCGTGCTGCGCGTGCCGATGACCCAAGCGGCGACGCGGTTGATGCTGCCGTCGAAGAAGTCGAGGCCGATAAACGTGCGCTCCAGCAGCTCGCCGCGCACGAGCTCGCGGGCGATCTCCAGCAGCTCGTCGTCGAGGATGACGACATGGTCGCTGTCCCAGCGCATCGGGCGGCTCACATGCAGCAGGATGCCGCTCGCGAACAGCGACAGCGAGCTGAGCTTGTTCGAGATCGTTTCCGTCGGGTGGAAATGGCCGGAGTCGAGGCAGATCAGCTTGTCGTTCTGCAGCCCGTAGCCCATGTAGAACTCATGCGAGCCGACGACGTACGCCTCGGAGCCGAGCCCGAACAGCTTGCTCTCGACCGCGTCGAGATGATGCGCCGGGTCGAGCGGCTCGGCGAACACCTCGTCGAGCGCCTCCTTGAGCCGCCGGCGCGGAGCGAGCCGGTCGGCGGGCAGGTCCTTGTAGCCGTCCGGCACCCAGACGTTCGTGACGCATGGCTGGCCGAGCTGCTCGCCGAACGACGCGCCGATGCGGCGCGACGCCTGGCAGTGCTCGATCCAGAAGCGGCGCACGGCCTCGTCCGGATGGCTGAGCGTGAAGCCGTCGGCGGCTTTTGGATGCGAGAAGCAGGTCGGGTTGAAGTCCAGCCCGAGCCCCTGCTCCTTAGCCCAGTCGACCCAGCGCTGGAAGTGCTTCGGCTCCAGCTCGTTCAGGTCGACCGCCTCTTCGGTGTCGGCGTAGATCGCATGCAGGTTCACCTTGTGCTTGCCGGGGATGAGCGAGAACGCCCGCTCCAGGTCGGCGCGCAGCTCCTGCGGCGTGCGGGCGGCTCCGGGATAGGAGCCGGTGACGGAGATGCCGCCGGACAGCTCCTGCTCGCGGAACAGGAAGCCGCGCACGTCGTCCCCTTGCCAGCAATGGACGGACAGCTTGATGCGGGAGAGCCGCTCCAGCGCCTCGTCGGTATCGATGCCGTGGGCGGCGTATTGGGCGCGGGCGAGCTCGTAGCTCTGCTTTACGGTTGGATTCATCGGCGATTGAGCCTCCTTGTCGGGTTCGGTTATCGGGTAAAGGCGGCCGGCACGCCGCCGTCGACCGTCAGCATGCAGCCGGTCGTCTTCTCCGCGCGGGCGGAGGCGAAGAAGGCGATGCCCTCCGCGATGTCGCGCGGATAGATGTTGACGCGCAGCGTCGTCCGCTGGCGGTAATACTCCTCCAGCTGGTCCGGCTCGATGCCGTAGGCGGCCGCGCGCTCCTCGCGCCAGGACGAGTTCCAGATCGCCGAGCCTTGCAGGATCGCGTCCGGCAGCACCGTGTTGACGCGGATGCCGAGCTCGCCTCCCTCGGCCGCGATGCAGCGGGCCAGATGGGCCTCCAGCGCCTTGGCCGCGCTGTAGGCGGAGGCGTTCTTGCCGGCGTAGACGGAGTTTTTGGAGCCGATGAACACCATGCTGCCGCCGCGCGCCTGCTCCTTCATCTGCCGGAACGCCTCGCGCGCCACGAGGAAGTAGCCGGTGCCGAGCACGTTCATGTTGAGGTTCCATTCCTTGAGCGTCGTCTCCTCGAACGGGCTGGACGTCGCCAGTCCGGCGTTGTTGACGAGGATGTCGACGCCGCCGTACGCGAGCGCCGTCTCGGCGAATGCCGCCGCGACCTGCTCCTCGCTCGTCACGTCCATCCGCACGGCGAGCGCGCGGCCTTCGCCGAAGCGGGCGTTGATGTCGTCCGCGACCTTCTGCGCGCCTTCGAGGTTGAGGTCGGCGAGCACGAGATGCGCGCCGCCCTCGGCCAGACGGCGTGCCGTCTCGCTGCCGATGCCGCCCGCGCCGCCGGTGATGAAGGCGATCTGGCGGGAAAATTCCGCTTCGGCCGGAGCGAGCGACAGCTTATACAGCTCCAGCGGCCAGTACTCGACGTTGTAGGATTCGTTTTCGCTCAGGGAGACGAACCGGCCGAGCGCCGTCGCGCCGCGCATGACCGCCACCGCCCGATGGTACAGCGCGCCGCTGACGCGGGCGCTGGCAAGGCTCTTGCCCGTATTCACCATGCCGACGCCCGGGATGAGGATGACGCGCGGCGCGGCCTCGAAGCGCCGGTCGCCTTCGTTCTTGTTTCGCTCGAAGTAGGCCTTATAGTTCTCCTTGTACGCCTCGATTCCCTGCCGGAGGGCGGCCTGAAGAGCCGCGATGCCCGCCTCCGAGCTGTCCGGCGTCCAGTCGGCGAGCAGCGGCACGACCTTCGTATGCACGAGATGGTCCGGGCAGGCGGCGCCGACCTGCGACAGCTGCGGCGCGTCCGCTCCGCCTGCGAAGGCGAGGATGTCGTCGCCGTCGTCGAACGACAGCACCATGCGCTTCTCGTCGCTGACGAGGCCGCGGATGAGCGGCATGACGGCCGCGGCGACGCGGCGGCGGTCCGTCTCCGGCAGCGGCGCGGACTTCAGTCCGCCGAACAGGCGCGAGCCGTCGACGCGGGCTTCGATGAACGCCTCCGCCTCGGAGATGATTCGGATCGTCTGCTCGTAGCACGCCTCCTGCGTGTCGCCCCAGGTGACGAGGCCGTGCTTCTCCATGAGCACGAGCTCGGCGTTCGGGTTGGCGCGGACGCCGTCCGCGATCATCTTGGAGAGCGTGAAGCCGGGGCGGATGTACGGCACCCAGACGAAGCGCTCGCCGAAGATCTCGGCCGCCAGCTCGCGGCCGTTGTCCGCGCAGCAGAGCGAGATGATCGCGTCGGGATGCGTGTGGTCCACATGCTTGAACGGCAGGAAAGCATGCAGCAGCGTCTCGATCGACGCCCGCGGGTGGGACGCGTCGATCATGCAGTGGCCGAGGTAGGCGACCATCTCCTCGTCGCTCATCGCCTCGCGCTCGCGCAGCTCAAGCACGTCGTCGAGGCGCAGGCCGGTGAAGTTCCGGGCCGTCATCGACGCGAGGTCGGAGCCGCTGCCTTTGACGTACATGACGTCGATCTCGCGTCCGCGGAAGTCCTTCACCGTCGTTTTCGTCGACGTGTTGCCGCCGCCCCAGTTGCAGACGGAGCGGTCCGCCCCGATTCGGTTGGAGCGGTAGACGAGCCCCGCCAGTCCCTCGAGCGATTCGTTCTGCTCCTTTGCCGCTTTTTCCGCCGCTTCCTGATTCCACAAGCTTTGTACCATGCGAGTCCGCCTCCGTTTGGCTTTGAATGATGGATGAATGCCAGAGATGAATCCGTTCTCTTCGTTTTCATGATGTCCGAATGAGTTTGAATTCGTTTGATTCATTTTAATCCAACTATATCATGTTTGTTTTTGTTTGGATATATGGATTTATTTTTGAAAAGGCTCCCGGCCGATCACCAGCGAGCGGACCGCGAGCCGGATCAGGCCGTAGGCGAACCCGTTGGCCGCGCCGGAGAGAACGAACAGCCATCCGAAGCCGCCAGGCGCCAGCGAGCCGGGCTCGGCCAAGGCGTTGAAGGCAAGCATCAGCGCGCCTCCGGCCGCCCCATGCAGCAGCACGGAAAGCAAGGCGCGTCCCGAGCCGTCCTTTTTCCCGACGATCCGGCCGATCATCCAGGAAACCGGCATCGCGACGCATAACGTGCCGATCCAGCTGAATAGTAGGACGTAGATCAGCGCGGCAGGCTCGAGCAGAAACAGGCTGATTCCGATGGAGGCGAGCAACGGCGCGACAAACAGAGCCGCCAGATGGGAAGCCAGCTCCGCCTTCATCCGCCGCTCGGCCGCGTTCCGCCGGATGCGCCGTTCTTGCTCTTTTTCTCCCTCAGCAGCCCTCTCGAAGTCGCGCGGGCGCGCTTCCTCGTGGTCATTCGGGCCTGCTCCGTCGTGCTCGGCTTCATCTTCGTGCTTGTCTGCTATTGCTCCATCGTGCGCGTTCGGGCCTGCTCCTTTGTGCTCGGCTTTATCCTCGTGCTTGTCTGCTACTGCTCCATCGTGCTCAATCGGGCCTGCTCCGTCGTGCGCGTTCGGGCCAGCTTTCTCATGCTCAGGCACATCCTCATGTTCGGCCGCTACCGCTTCCTCGTACTCGTCTGCCACTGCTCCCTCTTGCTCGCGAGCTCTCCCCTTCACTCCCTGGCAATCCTCCGTCTCTCGACGAGCGTATTTCCCCATGCCCTGCCCCGCTCCAGCACCTGCTTGCTCCGGTTTCTTCGTCTCTTCATGCGGCATTCGGCGCGCCTCCTTCATCAGGCAGATCCGTGCGGTTCCAGAGCCCGCGCTCCCGCGCTCGGGACCGTGAAGCTGGAGCTCCGGCTATCGGATTCCGCCTTTTCTTTTCCAGCCTAACCCAGCTTCTCCATGCCGCCCAGTACGAACTTTCATAGGCCCATCAGTGGGACAGCAAGTTGGAGATGGCGATCCATAAGAAACAACCTCATCCGGAATCTGTTATACTGCAATTAATTTAGTTATAAGATATTTTCATGGACAAAGGAGAACTGAAGATGAGAAAGCTCGTTCTTTTCCTGCACGCATCGCTTGACGGCTTTGTCGAAGGGCCGAATGGCGCGATGGATATCGGCTGGGTTTCCTACGATGCTCATTTGGAAAAGCATGCGAAAGAAATTCTGAGCACAGCCGACACGGTCATCTGGGGACGCGGGACTTACGAGATGATGTACGGGTACTGGCCGTCCGTGCCGTCGGATCCATCCGCTTCGCAGCATGAGCGGGATCATGCCGAGTGGATTGAAAAGACAACCAAAATCGTGTTCTCCACGACGCTGGAGAAAGTCGAATGGGCGAATTCCCGACTCGTGAAAGAGGAGGTCAAGGAAGCGATCCTAGCCCTCAAGCAGCAGCCAGGCAAGGACATGGTCATTCTCGGCAGTCCTAGGCTCGCGCACCGCCTTATGCAGCTTGATTTGATCGACGAGTTTAAGATTACGGTTTCTCCGGTCCTGATCGGCAAAGGATTGCCGTTGTTCCAAGGCATCGAGGAGAAGATCAGCCTGGAGCTGGTCGAAAACAAAACCTTTGACTCTGGAGCCATCGGGCTCGTTTATCGAAGGGCAAGATGAGCACGGCATTGGATTTTCCATTGTCCAAAGGAACGTACATGACCGTTCCGGTCACGCATCATCCATGAAAAAAGGCTTCCTTGGTTGCCCCGGCAACCAAGGAAGCCTTTTTGGATAGAGGGAAGCTAGGCGTTAAGCGGCGCCGCAGCAGAAGAAACCCCCGGTCGCGCCGAGCTGCTCGGGTTTTCCGCGCAACTCCGACTCGTTGGCACCCGGTCGCGCTCAGTTACTCGGTTTTTCCGCGCAAATCCGACTCGTTGGCACCCCGTCGAGCCGAGTTACTCGGATTTTCCGCGCAACTCCGACGTGGAGGCACCCGGTCGCGCCGAGCTGCTCGGGTTTTCCGCGTAACTCCGACGTGGAGGCGCCTGGTCGCGCCGAGTTACTCGGGTTTTCCGCGTAACTCCGACGTGGAGGCGCCTGGTCGCGCCGAGTTACTCGGGTTTTCCGCGTAACTCCGACGTGGAGGCACCGGGTCGCGCCGAGTTGCTTGGGTTTTCCGCGTAACTCCGACGTGGGGGCGCCTGGTCGAGCCGAGTTGCTCGGGTTTTCCGCGTAACTCCGACGTGGAGGCGTCTCGTCGAACCGAGTTACTCGGGTTTTCCGCGTAACTCCGACGTGGAGGCGCCCGGTCGAGCCGAGTTGCTCGGATTTTCCGCGTAACTCCGACGTGGAGGTGCCTGATCGAGCCGAGTTGCTCGGGTTTTCCGCGTAACTCCGACGCGGGGGCGCTGGGTCGAGCCGAGTTGCTCGGATTTTCCGCGTAACTCCGACGTGGAGGCGCCTGGTCGCGCCGAGTTGCTCGGGTTTTCCGCGCAACTCAGACGCAGGGGCGACGAGTGCGCCTTCCTTAGCGGTAGTTGGAATTGGGGAGCGCCGCGACTCACGCTGCGGGACGCTCGAAGTGGTTTTTTTGCAAAACAACCGGCTGTAACCCGAAAAAATCGGGTTACTGCCTCCACCGAGCGCGATTCCAAAGCTGTAGCCCGAAAAAATCGGGTTACGGCCTCCCTCGAGCGCGATTCCAGTGCTGCAACCCGAAAAAATCGGGTTACTGCCTACCCGGAACGCGATTCCAGAGCCGTAACCCGAAAAAATCGGGTTGCAGCCTCCCCCGAGCGCGGCTCCAGTGCTGTAACCCGAAAAAATCGGGTTGCAGCCCTCCCCGTTCGCTTCCATCCCCTGATCTCAGCAGCCTGCAAAAATAAAAAGCCGCCTCCGGAATACCGGAAGCGGCTGAAGCGAACAGCCTTCGCACGCACGGTGCCGATAGGCTCGGCGCCTACAGATCCTGCATGAACTGCAGGATCCTATCGTTCAGGCCCGGCAGCCCTTCGTGGCCGAAGTCGGGGTAGATCTCCAGCGACTTGGGCGCGGTGATCTTGTTGTAGGCGGCGAACTGGGTGGACGGCGGGCAGATCGAGTCCATCAGGCCGACGCCGAGCAGCGTCTCGCCCTGGATGCGCGGCGCGAGATTCTGGATGTCGATGTAGCCCAGGCGCGTGAAGATCTCCTGCTCGCGCTTGTGCTGCGGATCGAACAAGCGGAAATAGTTCCGCAGCTCGGCGTAAGCGTCCTTGGCCTGATCCATCTCCCAGACGCGGCGGTAGTCGCTCAGGAACGGGTAGACCGGCGCCAGGCGCTTCACGCGAGGCTCCAGCGCGGCGCAGGCGATCGTCAGCGCGCCTCCCTGCGACCAGCCGGTCGCGCCGATGCGCTCCGCGTCGACCTCCGGCATGTCCATGGCGATGCGGGCGAGCTGCGCCGTGTCGAGGAAGATCTGCCGAAACAGCAGGTCGTCCGGCTCGCCGTCGAGGCCGCGGATGATGTGACCGTTCAGCGTGTTGCCTTTGACGCCGCCGCGGTCCTCGGAGCCGCCGCCCTGTCCGCGGCAGTCCATGGAGAAGACGGAGTAGCCGAGCGAAGCGTAGCTGAGCTTGTCGGCCCAGTCGCCGGCGTTGCCGGAGTAGCCGTGGAACTGCAGCAGCGCGGCGTGAGGCTCGGGCACGTTTTTCGGACGGATGTACTTGGCATGGATGCGCGCGCCGCGCACGCCGGTGAAGTACAGGTCGAAGCAGTCTGCAGTCGGCACCTGGAAGGCGGACGGCACGAGCTCGACCTCGGCCGCGGTCGCGTCGAGCTCCTGGAGCGCGCGCTCCCAGTAGGCGTCGAAGTCGTCCGGACGCGGATTGATGCCCTCGTAGCGGCGCAGCTGCTCGAGCGGCATGTCTAGCATTGGCATGACGAATACCTCGCTTTGTTAGGTAGGATGAGATCGCTTTCCTTCCTTTTACCACGCTTTTCTTGGCAGCGTCAATTATTCAAAATAAAACAAGGACAGCTAATACCGCTAATAAAGGGATGAGAAAATAGGCTTACTTTAGAAAAGTCTACGAAAGGAGAGAGCCGGATTCACATGAAGGAAGAAAATGATGTCAATCCCAAAAGCAAACCCCGGGCCCTTCTGGAGCTATTCGCGGCATCAACCAAGCTGGGACTGACTTCATTCGGAGGTCCGATCGCCCACCTTGGCTATTTTCACGACGAATACGTAACTCGCCGGAAATGGATCGACGAGCGCGTTTACGCGGAGCTGGTCGCATTGTGCCAGTTCCTTCCCGGACCAGCCAGCAGCCAAGTCGGCATTGGAATCGGCCTGATCCGTGCAGGGCTGTTGGGAGGGGTGGTCGCCTGGATCGGCTTTACCCTCCCCTCCTTTCTTGCCCTGACTCTGTTCGCGTTCTTGCTGCAAGGCTATCCTATGGATGCTGCAGGATGGATACACGGGCTTAAAATCGTCGCCGTAGCCATCGTCGCTCATGCGATTATCGGCATGGGACAGAAACTGACGCCTGACCGGAATCGGGTGGCAATCGCGGTTATTTCGGCGACCGTCACCCTCTCGTGGCAGACCGCGTTCAGCCAAGTGCTGCTCATCGTTGCGGCAGGGCTGATCGGGCTTTTGATGTACTCTAAAACGGCCTCATCTGATTTTTCCAGCCTATCCGTGCCAGTAAGCCGTGGAACCGCTGCGCTATGTCTCGGCCTCTTTGCAAGCTTATGGATTGCGCTGCCTCTGCTTCGACCCTTTTCAAACACGGGTTTTCTCCCTCTGTTCGACAGCTTCTACCGTGCAGGCTCCCTTGTATTCGGAGGGGGACATGTCGTACTCCCCTTGCTTGAACGTGAGGCTGTGCCCGCCGGATGGGTTACGAGCGAGGACTTCCTGGCCGGTTACGGCGCCGCTCAGGCGGTCCCTGGACCCTTGTTCACCTTTGCCGGCTATTTGGGAGCCATGGCATTCGGCTTTTCTGGCGCTGTGGTGGCTACCCTTGCTATATTCCTGCCTGCCTTCTTCATGATCATCGGCGCCTTGCCCTTTTGGAGCTCCTTGCGCAGCATTCCGAAGGTGCAAGGCGCATTGATGGGGATCAATGCGGCGGTTGTCGGCATTCTGCTCGCTGCGCTATATGATCCTCTATGGACGACAGCCATTTTGTCCCCCGCTGATTTTGCGTTGGCCATGATCTTGTTCGTTCTGATTGCGCTCTGGAAATGGCCGCCTTGGATCGTTGTCGCGGCAAGTGCCGCAGGAGGAATGATGATAAGCTGAGCTCCCGGGTCCTCTGTGAGGACGGTCACATCCCTTCCGTGCGGTATTTGCTACAGTTAGGGCATCAACGGAAGGAGGGCACGATCATGGATGCAGCAAGCGGCGTCACTAAGCCGGAGACGGCTCCGGGCAACTCGGCCGCCTTTTCTGCGGACAGCCTCGCGAAGCTGTCGGCGCTCATGCGCAAGCATCGGATTCCTGCGGGCGGCCACGTGTTCTGGGAGGGCGAGCCGGCGGAATACTGGTACTACCTCGAGCACGGCCATGTCAAAGGCATGAAGACGAGCGCCGAGGGCAAGGAATTCACGATGTACCGCTACAAGCAGGGCGATTTCTTCGGCCAGCTCGGCTTCGACGGAGAGCCGTCGCAAAGCTTCAGCGCCGTCGCGCAGACCGACTGCGTCATCAGCTTCATCCCGCGCGGCGAGCTGGAGTTCGCGCTGTGGCGGTTCGGCGGCCTGGCGCTGGAGTGCATCGGCTGGATGAGCCAGATGAACCGGCACACGCAGACGAAGCTGCGCGACCTGATGCTCTACGGCAAGCCCGGCGCGCTCTGCTCCACGCTCATCCGCATGGCCAATACGTACGGCATGCCCGTCGACGACGGCATCCTGATCACGCAGCGCATCACCAACTCCGAGCTGGCCGAGACGATCGGAGCCGCGCGCGAGAGCGTCAACCGGCTGCTCGCCGATTACCGCCGCGCGGGCGCGCTGTCGATGCGCCAGGGCCATATCGTCGTCCACGACCTGGAGCAGCTCATGCAGCACTGCCGCTGCGAGGGCTGTCCGAAGGAAATCTGCCGCATGTAGCTCATGCGCTGGCCGGACCGGGACCGGAC
The DNA here is from genome assembly GCF_037965485.1 of Paenibacillus sp. FSL W8-1187. NCBI lineage: Bacteria > Bacillati > Bacillota > Bacilli > Caryophanales > Paenibacillaceae > Paenibacillus > Paenibacillus sp. FSL W8-1187. The sequence goes on along the minus strand of NZ_CP150181.1, from coordinate 1,298,970 downwards.
CGCAGCCAGCGGCACGGCCGGCGGCCGCAAAGGCGCAGAGCCGCGGCGTCGATCGCAAAGAAGCCGTCCGAGAGGACGGCTTTTTGCTGCGGGGCGGGGGGACGCCAGGCGCTGGCTAGTCCTTCAGCACCATGCCGAACAGCGCGGCGAAGATGAACGCCTGCTCGCGCGAGATGATGCAGCCCCGCAGATCGTCCGGATTGCAGGACAGTCCCGTGAACTCGCTGTCGCTCAGGTCGATGCCCCTCAGCGGCGTGCCGAGCAGCGCGCCGTCCAGCTTGCAGCGGTGGAATTCCGTCTTGGCGAGCTTCGCCATGCAGAAGTCCGCGCGGTTCAGCGAGCTGTCGGCGAACACGACCCCCTTGAGGTCGGCAGCGCGCAGGTTGGCATAGTCGAGCTGGCAGTCCTCGACGAGCACGTTGCGCAGCATCGCTTCGCTCAGATCGGCTCCGACGAGCTTGCAGGAGCGGAACTGCGCGCGGTGGACGACCGCTCGGCTCAGATCGGCGTTGGACAGATCGCAGCGGTCGAACAGCACGTCCGTGAGCTCCAGGCTCCGCAGCTTGGCCGAGTCGAATGTGACGCCTCGGAACACGACGCCGTCGAACACGACCTTGTCGGCGTCCAGCTCTTCCAGCCGCTCGCCTTCGACGAGCCCGTGCTCGAACGCATCCCGCGTGCCCAGCCGCGCCGGCAGCGACAGCCTTTCCGGCTCCGCCGGCAGCCGCGGCGCCTCCAGCTTCAGCCTCTTTCGCGTCTCGCTCATCGGCTCACCTTCTTCATTAGAAATAAGAACATCCGTTCCAGCATAGCGCATCGCGCCGCAGCCGCGCAAGCCGCCAGCCGCAATGTCGCCGGCGCTCGGGGCGCTTGCACGCGGGGCGCTGCAGGCCGCATGAGCATCGCAAAAAGGCCTTCCCGCAGGAAGGCCTTGAATTCCGTTCCGCCGCCTAGCAACGCTCCAGGATCAGCTGCGTCTTGAGGGAATCCTGCGGCGTCAGCCAGCCCTTGCCCTGCAGGAAGGCGATCCGCTTATCCCGCTCCGCCGCGGCCTCGGCGAGTGCGTTAAATCCGCCGTTAAAGGTTGAATGCCGCCCAAGGTTTATTGAATCTGTTCCCAGCCCTGCAGCAGCTCCATCATGCTATCCAGCGGGCCGGAGTGATGGCGGTCGCGGTTGGTGGCGCAGCTGATCTTGCGCCGATGGCGGAATTCCGGGATCGCTCTTGCCAGCAGCTGGCCTCTGGCCACCTCTGCCTGGATCGCGAGTCCCGATGCGAATGTAACATGCCCGCCCTGAATGACCATCTGCTTGATCGCTTCCAGCGAATCCAGCTCCAGATGCTGCTCCAGCCGGACTCCATGCTGCTCCAGCCAGCGGTCCGTCAGCTCGCGCGTGCTGGAATGCGGTCCATGGAGCACAAAATCAGCCGTGCATAGGAGGCCCGGGGTCAGCTCAGAGCTCGCGGCCAGATCATGGCTCGGAGCATGCGCCAGCACCAGCTCGTCGTCGCAGAGCTCGCGCACGTCCAGCATCGGCAGGCGGAACGGCTCCGCCGACAGGACGCCGAGATCGATCTCGTGATTCAGCAGCATCTCCTTGATCACGGCGGAGGGCTTGACCGCCAGCGTGACCGTCACCTTGGGATGGCGCGCTGCGAACTCCTTGAGCAGGCGCGGCAGCATATAAGTAGCCGGGACATAGCTGGCTCCGACGCGGAGGGTCCCTCTGCCGGGAGTTCCGTATTCCTCGACGGTCCGCTTCGCCTCGGAGGCCAGGCAGTTGATTTTGCCGGCATAATGCAGCAAGGCGCGTCCAGCTTCGGTCAGAATCACCTTGTCCATCCGAGGCTCGAACAGCTTCACGCCGTACTCCTGCTCCAGCGACTTCATATGGTAGGTGACCGTAGGCTGCTTGAGGCCCAGCGCCTCTGCCACGGCGGTTATTTTGCGGTGCTTGTCGAGCAGCTCGACGATCTGGAATTTAAGCAGGTTCATCTCCCTCACCCGCCTCCCAATCGTTGATGGCGACAGCGGCTTGCTCCTGACCCGGACCAGCGGGAGAAGTCGGACAGGAATAGTCCTTGCGTCCGGTCAGATCGACGAGCGTCAGCCGCAGGCCATGCTTGGCCCCGGTATCGATGCCGAGCTTGCCGGGACCGCGCCACAGCTCTCCCGGCGGCGCTCCGATCTTGTGCGTCGGCGTATGCCCGAACACGATTTGTACTTGCGGCAGCCATTCGCCGCTTGTCTCCAACGTCCCGCCGCCATGCATCGGCGGCGCCTCTGCGGCCTCCGCGGCCCCCCAGAATTCTTCCCGGATGCCGATGAGATCGCGCTCCGCCTGCCGCTCCAGAGGCACTCCGGGACGGATGCCGGCATGCACGAACAGCCATCCGCCAGCCGCGGCATGCAGCGGCAGGCGCTTCAGAAACTGCAGCTGAACGGAGCTGCCGTGATCCAGGCTCCCGCGGCTCTCCAGCTCCTGCTCCAGATGCCGCTGCAGATGCCGCTCCATGTTGCCGGCGAGCGCGACGGCGCCGCCGGCCGTCAGCTCCATGATTTCGTCCAGAGAACTCCATGTACACGGCTCGTAATCGATATAATCGCCCAGCAGAAAGAGCTTGTCCCGGCCCGGCTCGTAGGCGGCCGCTTGCAGCAGCCGGCGAGCCTCGGCGGTGAAGCCATGGATGTCGGACAACGCGAGTATTCGGGACATGAGGATCAGTTGGCCTCCAGTATGGGATAAAGGTACAGATCGGTCGGGGATATCGTCAGCAGGCCCTCGTCGCCGGCTGCGAGCGGCCGATGATGCAGGAACGTCAGCGGCTGTCCGTCGGACGTGCGGGCCAGCACTCTCCAGCCCTTGCCCTCAAAGACGCTGTGCACGACATGCACGGGCAGACGGTTCCGCTCCCAGGCCGGCTCCAGCGAAGCCGCTGATTCAGCGGCCTCGCCCGAGGTGCAGACGACATGCGGCTGAAAATCCGCCGCATCCGGACGGAAGAGCAGCTGAGCGGGTCCTTCTGCGTTGGACGCAGCCAGCTGGCCGGGCCACACCCCGGCCAGCTTTGCCTCTCCGACCGATACGCCCCCGCCGATCCTGCCCATGACCTCCAGCCGATTGCCCGCTCCCAGCAGCTTGGCCGCCGATGCGGATGCCGGCCGGCGCCAGCATTCCTGAGGCGTGCCGATCTGGTCGATCGCGCCTTCGCGCATGATGACCAGACGGTCGGCCATGGAGAAGGCTTCTTCCGGATCGTGGGTCACATGGAAGACCGTCGTGCCCAGCTTTTTGAACAGATAGGCCATCTCCGTGCGCATCTCGACGCGCAGCTGCATGTCGAGGTTCGAGAGCGGCTCGTCGAGCAGCATCAGATCCGGCTTGGTCGCGAGCGCCCGCGCGATGGCGACGCGCTGCTGCTGGCCGCCGGACAGCTGCGGCGGCAGGCGCTGCTCCAGTCCTTCCAGCCTGAGCAGCGCAGCCAGCTCCGCCACGGAGGCCTTGATGCCGGCCTGGTCCTGCCTGCTCCGGCGCATGCCGTAGGCGATATTTTCGAACACCGTCATATGGGGCCACAAGGCATAATCCTGGAATACCATGTTGATGCCGCGCTTCTCCGGCGCCAGCATGGCCGACCGGGAGGCGGCCAGCTTGCCGCGCAGCAGGATCTCGCCGCGGTCCGGCTGCTGCAGGCCGGCGATCAGCTGCAGCAGCGTCGACTTGCCGCAGCCGGACGGACCGAGCACGCTGATGATCTCTCCAGCCTGCACGCTCAGATCGACGCTCCCCAGCACCTCCTGCTTGCCGTACGATTTGCCTACTTGCTTGATCTCCAGCATCGCTGTCATGAAGTCGTTCTCCTTGAACGTCGGCGCGTCCCCCGGGCCAGCAGGTCCACGCTCAGAATGATCAGGACGACCAGTCCGGCTCCCGTCAGCGTCGCCGCCGATGCGTAGCCGAACCGGAGGTCCTCGAAGGCTTTGTTGATGACGACCGGCAGTGTCATATAGTTGGGCGGATACAGCACGGAGGACAGCGCCAGGTCGAATACGCTGGAGCCGAACGCCGTCAGTCCGGCCGAGAGGAGAGCGCCCTTCACGAGCGGCGCCAGCACCGTCCGCAGCCGGGAGAAGAAGCCGGCCCCCTGCAGCTGCGCCGCGGCCAGCAGTCGTTCCGGCACCTGGGCCATCGCTCCCGCCATGATGCGGGTGATGACCGGGATGGCGCCGGCCACGCCGCCGAGCGCGAGAATCCACGGCGTGCCGTACAGAAGCAGCCCGATGTGCTGCAGCCAGGCCTGGTTCCAGATGAAGATATAGCCGATGCCGAGCACGATGCCCGGCACCGCCAGCGAGACGAGGGACATGACGTCGATCGTCTTCTTCAGCCTGAAGGAGGTATAAGTCAGGACATATGCCGTCAGGAAGCCGACGACAAGTCCGATTGCCGCCGCGGTCAGCGCAATTTCCAGGCTATGCGCCAGACCCTGCGCGAGGCGGCTGTCCCCCTGGAACAGAGCGCGGTAGTTGTCCAGCGTGAACTCCCCGCCGGCGGAGTCGCCCTGCAGCGACATCAGCAGATTGGAGCCGAGCGGGATGCCGATGGCGATCGCCAGAAAGGCCGAGTTGGCCAGCGCCAGCAGCGCGCCGCCTTTGGCCGGACGGCGAGGCTGCGACTCCACCGCGCGCGAGGAGAGAAAGTCGAAGCGCGACTTGCGCATGGCATACAGCTGGACACTCATCGCGAGCGCGATCAGCAGCACGAGATAGAACGACAGCGCCCCTGCCATGTCGAAGCGGATCGGGGATGTGTACAGCGCGGAGTAGATGGAATAAGGCAGCGTCGGAAAGCGGAACACGGCTGCGATGGAGGCAGGCAGGCCGAAGTCGCCGACCGTGTCCATGAACACCAGCATCGCTCCCGAAGCGATGGCGGGCAGCAGCAGCGGCAGCTCCACGGTGCGCAGCACCGTCCATGGAGAGGCGCCCGACAGCCGCGCCGCGTCGCTCAGCCTCTCGACCCTCCACTGCAGCGCCGCCTTCACCGTCAGATAGGCTAGCGGGAACTTGCTCAGCGTCATGACGGCGATCAGCCCCGCTGGCTGGAACACCAGCGCGGCCGCTCCGTTCCAGCCCAGCCGCTGGGCGGCGAGGCCGTCCGGAGCCGCGAACATGACCCATCCCTGCGCCAGAATGAAGGAAGGGGTGATCAGCAGCAGCCAGACCGAGATGTCCAGCAGTCTGGCCGTCGGAAAGGCCCAGCGGGAACGGGCAAAAGCCAGCGCTCCGCCGAGGAGCGTGGCCAGAACCGTCGTGCCCAGGCCGAGCAGGACCGAATTTTTGAGCGAGGCATACCATAGCGGCCGTCTGAAGATGTCGAGCAGCAGGGAAAGATCACCGATCTTCAGGGTGCCGAAGAAAATGCCGGGAAAGAGCACCTGGATGACGACGGCGAGCAGCGGCAGCAGAATGAGGACAAACAGGACGGCCAGCATCAGCCAGCCCGTCCTGTTGCCTTGACTCGGCAGGAGCTTCATTCCGTCACTTCACCGCTTTGTCTGCGAACCATTGCTTGATCTCGCCTTCATGCTCGCCGGCCCAAGCCGCTTCAGCCAAAACAAGCTTGGCATCTCCCGCGCGGTCGGCCTTGGCGTTCACGCCTTTGGCGGAAGGCTCGAAGTAGCTCTCCTCGCCCTTGTCGATCAGCGCCTGCTGCGTCTTGGGATCGAGCAGGAACTCGACAAACGCCTTGGCGGCTTCCAGATGCTTCGTCTCTTTCTGGATCGCGGCGACGCGCACCGACGCAGGGGCTCCTTCGGCAGGCCAGATGATATCGATCGGCTCGCCTTTGTTTTTCAGCGCGTAGGCGTTGCTTTCCTGAAGGGCGGCTGCCTTGATTTCCCCGCCGGTCAGCGCTTTGGCGACGTTCGGATTTTTCGGGTACACATGCATGCCGTTTTTGAACAGGCTGTCGAAATACCCTTTAGCGGCATCCATCCCTTGGCTTTGGAAGAAATAGGAGACGAACGGATAGGCCGGGGCGGCGACGGCAGGATCAGCCATGCCCAGCGCATTCTTGAACTTCGCATCGGCCAGATCGGCCCATGTCTTCGGAGCCGTGTCCTTCGTGAAGGCTTTCGTGTTGTAGGCGATGACGGCGGCAGCATGGGCGCCGGTCGGGTAATAAGTTCCGTTCGCCGGCACGAGTCCGCTGGCGAAGTCGGTCAGGTTGCCGATGTCCGCCGGCGTCCAGCCCTCCAGCAGTCGGCCGGTTTTGCCCAACTGGTCGATCAACGGCATGGAATCCATCCAGACGACATCCCAGTGCGGATTGCCCTTCTCCGCTTCGATGCGGGAGGCCAGCTCGGCGCCGTTGCCGGATACGAGCTCCAGCTTGTAGCCGGTCGCCTGCTCGAACATCGGCTGGATGATTTCGTCGAAGTCGTTCAGGTAGACGACGAGCGGCTCGTCCGATTTGGACGGCGCCGTCGATGCCTCCGGAGCAGCCGATGCTTCCGTGCCGGCCGGAGCCTGTCCTTTTGCAGCGGGACCGGCTGCATTCTGGGACGCGTTCTGGGCTCCGCATGCGGATACGGCGAGGGAGAGCGACAGCGCGAGAAGGGCGGTAACGGTCTTGCGGCGGACCATTGCTGGCATATCGAAACCTCCTGATCAATGTCTTGATGCTACAAGCATAGAAGACCTGTGTCAGGGATCCGTCAACGTCAGGGTAAGGTTTTATTAAATAAATTCGATAAAATTGGATGGAATCATAGATTTATTCGATATCGAAATCGAAGTATTTTTTAGGAAACGGCTCCTTCTCCAACGTGTAATGCCACCATTCCTTGCTGTACGGCTTGAAGCCCGCCAGCTCCATCGCCCGCTTGAGCAGCGCGCGCCGCTCCGCCGGCGCCTTGCCGATCTCGGGGGTGCCGTGACTCGAGATGTCCCCGAAAAAATCGAACGGCGAGCCCATGTCGGCCTCCTTGCCCGTCTTCCGCTCGAACAGCGTCAGATCGACCGTGCTTCCCCGCGAATGGCCGGAGCGCGAGGAGATATAGCCGAGCTTGAACGCCTTCGCCTTGTCCACCTCGGGGTAGAACTCCTCCTTCATCCGCTGGTCGGAGGCGTCCTTGGACCAGGCGACGAACTGCCGCACCGCCTTGGCCGGACGGTAGGCGTCGAAGATTTTCAGGCCGTAGCCCTTGGGCGCCAGGAAGTCATGGGCTTCCTTGAGCGCCTCGGCCGCCTGCTTCGTGAGGATCGCGTAGGGGGCATTGTAGCCGTCCAGCCGCGCTCCGACGAAGTTATAGTCCGTGAAATAGCGGATCTCGTATTGCGCCGTCGGAATGACTTCGTCCACATAGACGAAGCCGGACGGCAGCTTGCGCTTGCGTTCGGGCACGGGCTTCTTCTCCTCCCTGGGCGAGGCGGGCTTCGGCGACATCGCCGGAGCCGGCGAAGCGGCCGGCTCGGCCGGAGCCGGCGATGCGGCGGCGCTTGGCGATGCGGCGGCGCTTGGCGATGCGGCGGCGCTTGGCGATGCGGCGACGCTTGGCGATGCGGCATTCGCGCTGCCGCCGGCCGCTTCAAGGCTGCCGCTGGCGGCACCTTGGCCGCCTGCGTCGCAGGCGCTCAGCAGCAGCGCGGCGGCGGCTGCAAGCATGGCGGCTTTTCGCGTTCGACTCATCGACTCTCTCCTCCTTCGCACTCGCTTCTACTCCTACGATTCTATCGGAGTCGGACGAAAAATCATACAAAACAAAACGCCCCGTACCGTCCCTCTCCGCCGATGCGCCTCCACCAGTGGTACATTTACCACATACGGGCTCCCTTTCCACCGATGCGACATCACCTCGTCTAGCCGCATGGACAGTGAGACGGACTCTGGATCCGCTCAAGGAGTTCTTTTACGCGAAAAAACCGTGCAGTAGACTCTCCGAGAGCGCGAGGCTAGGGATGTCACCCAATAATTGGGCACAGCCTCCCCTGTTCGCCTCCATTCCGATCTCGGCAACCTGCGCAGATATACAAAAATCCAAGGCGCCCAAGCGCCTTGGATTCATTCATTCTTCTCATCTGCCGCCTTGCCGAGCTAGACGCCGCTGCCGCCCGCGCAGCGCAGCTCCTGACCTGGTGCGGGGGCTGTTCTGCGATCGAAGCTCTGCTTGCAAGGCCTGCCTGCGCTGCCCACGTCCTCCGGCCCGGCGGCGCCTCGCACCGTCTCGGCCATGCCGCCATTCGCCGCGGCCGTCCCGTCTTGGCGCCCTTGCTCGGCGACCTCCCTGCTTCGGCGCCCTTGCTCGGCGGCCGTTCCTTCTCTGCGCCCTTGCTCGGCGGCCCCTTCCCGGCGGCCTTGCTCGATCCATTTCACGGCGCGATCGACTTCTTTGGCGTCCGGTTCGCGGTAGCCTTCCAGCGAGTACGGACGTCCGAGCTGCTGCCATTTGAATACGCCCATCCGGTGATAAGGCAGCACCTCCACCTTCTCGACCGTGCGCAGGCCGGAGATGAAGCGTCCAAGCTTCATCAGATCGGCGGCGTTGTCCGTCAGTCCCGGCACGAGCACGCGGCGGATCCACATCGGGATGCCCATGCGCGACAAGCGGCAGGCGAACGTCAGGATGCGCTCGTTGGGCTGCGTCGTCAGCTTGCGATGTCCTTCCGAATCCATGTATTTCAGATCGAGCAGCACCAGATCCGTCGCCTCGAGCAGCGCCTCCGCGTGATGCGGATCGCAGAAGCCGGAGGAGTCGAGCGCCGTGTGCAGCCCCCAGCGCCTCTTGCACTCGCGGAACAGCTCGGCGACAAACGGCGCCTGCAGCGTCGGCTCGCCGCCGGTGACCGTGATGCCGCCGCCCGAGCTTTTGTAATAGTCGACGTACGGTTCGATTTCGGCCAGCACCTCCTCGACCGTGCGCGGCTGTCCCGCGGCCGTATCCCAGCTGTCCGGGTTATGGCAATAGCGGCATTGCAAAGCGCAGCCCTGCATGAACAGCACGAAGCGGATTCCCGGACCGTCGAGCGTTCCGAACGTTTCGAGAGAGTGGATTCTCCCGGTGTGCATGATGGTTCCCTCCCTCTGCCGTTTCGGGGCTTTCGTCCGCCCTGTTCTTCTATTACCAAATTCTACCATCTCATCCAAGGCACTCTCGACTCCCTGGATCCGGCCAGTCGGCTCTTTCCTCTCATCCAAGGCACTCTCGGCTCCCTGCTTCCAGCTGACCGGCTCTTTCCTCTCATCCAAGGCACTCTCGACTCTCACGGTCCTGCTAACCGGCTCTTTCCTCGCATCCAAGGCACTCTCGGCTCCCTCGGTCCGGCTGACCGGCTCATTCAACTCTTGCGGGAGGGTGCGATTGAATCGGAGAGCATTCGGACTGCTAGCCGTCGGCGTTCAGAACATCAGCTTGCCGCTCTGCGACAGCCACGTAGGTGCTCCTCCGCGCAGCGGCTATCGGCTTGAATGTTTGAATGTCTTTTTCCTTTCGCGCAGCGGCCTTTAAGCTCCGGGGCTAAGCGGCATCCTCTTCAAGGGCCCGCCAGCGGAGCGAAGGGAAGGAGCCTGGAGAAGCGGACGCGTTCGCCTTTGAAGGCGGGAATCCACCTTTTTGGAAAAGAGGATCGGGGATTCCTGCGTTCAAGAGCGATCGGAGGGCCCTTCCCTTCGCGGAGCGGTTATCGGGCTCCGAGCTCCTCGTGACGGCTCAGCTCCATGCGCGCCCCGAGCTCCTCGCACCGGCTGCCATGCGCCCGCTCCAATTCGCTCCCACCTATCGCCAGCGCCGTCCCGTCACACCGAGCCGTGGAACGTCCGGTTGATCACGTCCAGCTGCTGCTCGCGCGTCAGCTTGATGAAGTTCACCGCATACCCCGACACGCGAATCGTCAGCTGCGGGTACTGCTCCGGATGCTCCATCGCGTCCATCAGCTGCTCGCGGTTGAACACATTCACGTTCAGATGGTGCCCGCCCTTGGCGCTGTAGCCGTCGAGCAGCGAGACGAGGTTCCTCACGCGGACGTCGGCCTCCTTGCCGAGCGCCTTCGGCACGATCGAGAACGTGTTCGAGATGCCGTCGAGGCTGCTGTCGTACGGCAGCTTGGCGACCGAGTTCAGCGAGGCGAGCGCGCCCTTGCGGTCGCGGCCGTGCATCGGGTTCGCGCCGGGGGCGAAAGGCTCGCCGGCCTTGCGGCCGTCCGGCGTGCTGCCGGTCTTTTTGCCGTAGACGACGTTCGAGGTGATCGTCAGCACCGACTGCGTATGCACCGCGCCGCGGTACGTCTCATGCCGCTTCAGCTTGTTCATGAAGCGCTCCGTCAGCTCCACGGCGATGCGGTCGACGCGGTCGTCGTTGTTGCCGTACTGCGGGTAGTCGCCCTCGATCTCGAAGTCGACCGCCAGCCCGCGCTCGTCGCGGATCGGACGCACCTTGGCGTGCTTGATCGCGCTCAGCGAGTCGGCGACGACCGACAGGCCGGCGATGCCGCAAGCCATCGTGCGCACGAGGTCAGTGTCGTGCAGCGCCATCTCGATGCGCTCGTAGCTGTACTTGTCGTGCATGTAGTGGATGACGTTGAGCGTGTCGATGTACAGCCCCGCCAGCCAGTCGAGCATGCTGTCGTAGCGCTTCAGCACTTCCTTGTAATCAAGCACGTCCGCCGTGATCGGCGCGAACGCCGGTCCGACCTGCTCGCCGAGCTTCTCGTCGACGCCGCCGTTGATCGCATACAGCAGCGCCTTGGCCAGGTTCGCCCGCGCGCCGAAAAACTGCATCTGCTTGCCGATCCGCATCGCCGACACGCAGCACGCGATGCCGTAGTCGTCGCCGTACAGCGGACGCATCAGATCATCGTTCTCGTATTGGATCGAGCTCGTGTCGATCGACACCTTGGCGCAATACTCCTTGAAGCCCTGCGGCAGGCGCGCCGACCAGAGCACCGTCAGGTTCGGCTCCGGCGCGGGACCGAGATTGTACAGCGTGTGCAGGAAGCGGAAGCTGCTCTTCGTCACCCGCGAGCGTCCGTCCAGCCCCATGCCGCCGATCGATTCCGTTACCCATGTCGGGTCGCCGCTGAACAGCTCGTTGTAGTCCGGCGTGCGCAGGAACTTGACGAGCCGCAGCTTCATGACGAGGTGGTCGACCAGCTCCTGCGCCTGCGCCTCGTCGAGGCGCCCTTCCCTCAGATCCCTTTCCACATAGATGTCGAGGAAGCTGGAGATGCGCCCGATGCTCATCGCCGCGCCGTTCTGCTCCTTGATGGCCGCGAGGTAGGCGAAATACAGCCACTGCACCGCTTCCTTGGCCGTCGCGGCCGGCTCCGACAGGTCGAAGCCGTACGAGGCCGCCATCTGCTTCAGCTCGCCGAGCGCCCGGATCTGCTCGGACAGCTCCTCGCGCTGGCGGATGAGGCTCTCGCTCATCGGCGTGCCCTCGCGCTGCTTCAGCTCGGCCTTCTTGTCGGCGACAAGCCGGTCGATGCCGTACAGCGCCACGCGGCGGTAGTCGCCGATGATGCGGCCGCGGCCGTAGGCGTCCGGCAGGCCGGTGATGATGCCGGCCTTGCGCGCCAGGCGCATGTCGGCCGTGTAGGCGTCGAACACGCCCTGGTTATGCGTCTTGCGGATGTCGGTGAACGTCTTCACCATCGCCTCGTCCGCCTTGTAGCCGTAGGCCTCGCAGGCGTCGATCACCATGCGGATGCCGCCGAACGGCTGCACGGAGCGCTTCAGCGGCGCGTCCGTCTGCAGGCCGACGACCTGCTCCAGCGGCCGGTCGATGTAGCCGGGGCCGTGCGAGACGATCGTCGAGACGACGTCCGTGGAGATGTCGAGCACGCCGCCGCGCTCGCGCTCCTGCTTCATGAGCCGCAGCACCTCCTCCCACAGCGCGCGCGTCGCTTCCGTCGGCTCGGCGAGGAACGCCTCGTCGCCCTCGTACGGGGTCAGATTGGCGCCGATGAAGGCATTGACGTCGATGGCGCGCTGCCATTTGCCGGGACGGAAGCCTCTCCAGGCGTCCAGGCCTCCGATGGCTCGGATGTCCTTTTCATTGATGGCCATAGCTGTACTCCTCCTTCGCTTGGTCGCCGCGCCGCGACGATCGCTTGATCGCCGCAGCGCGGCCTCCCTCCTAGAACCGTCCGTAGAAAGCGCCCCGATAGACGTCGGCCAGCTCGGCGACGAGCGGCATGCGCGGGTTGGCGGTCGTGCACTGATCCTCGAAGGCGCGGTCGGCGAGCTCGTCGACGCGGGCCTCGAAGTCGCTCTCGTCAAAGCCGAGCGCCTGGAACGACTCCGGAATGCCGAGCGAGCGGTTCAGGCCGCGGATCGCCTCGATCAGGCTGGCGACGGCCTCCTCCGTCGTGCGGGCCGGCAGGCCGAGCAGGCGGGCGATGTCGGCGTAGCGCTTGTCGGCGACGAAGTGGTCGTATTTCGGGAACGAAGCGAACTTCGACGGCGCCGACGCGTTGTACTTGATGACATGCGGCATCAGGATCGCGTTCGTGCGGCCGTGGGCCGTATGGTACTGGCCGCCCCACTTGTGCGCCAGGCTGTGGTTGATGCCGAGGAAGGCGTTCGCGAACGCCATGCCGGCGATCGTCGAGGCGTTGTGCATTTTCTCGCGGGCACGCGGGTCTGCCTGATGGTACGACGCCTCCAGGTTCTCGAACACGAGCTGGATCGCCTTGAGCGCGAGACCGTCCGTGTAGTCGTTCGCCATGACCGAGACGTACGCTTCGATCGCATGCGTCAGCACGTCCATGCCAGTGTCGGCGACCGCTGTCTTCGGCAGCGTGTACACGTAGTCCGGGTCGACGATGGCGACGTCCGGCGTCAGCTCGTAGTCGGCGAGCGGGTACTTCGTGTTACCCTTGTTCTTGTCGGTGATGACGGCGAACGAGGTCACCTCCGAGCCGGTGCCCGACGTCGTCGGGATGGCGACGAACTGGGCCTTGCTGCCGAGGCGCGGGTACTTGTAGATGCGCTTGCGGATGTCCAGGAACTTCATTTTCAGCGAGTCGAAGCTCGTGTCCGGGTACTCGTAGAACAGCCACATCGCCTTGGCCGCGTCCATCGGGGAGCCGCCGCCGAGCGCGATGATGCAGTCCGGCTTGAACGCCGCCAGCATGCGCGTGCCGCGCTCGACCGTCTCGACCGACGGATCGGGCTCGACGTCGGAGAAGATCTCGATGGCGACCGGCAGCCGGCGCTTGCGCAGGTAGTACTCGACCTTCTCGACGTAGCCGAGCTTCACCATCGCCTCGTCGGTGATGATCGCCACGCGGGTGATGTCGGGCATTTTCTCCAGGTACTGGGTCGCGCCGCGCTCGAAGTAGATTTTCGGCGGGATCTTGAACCACTGCATGTTGTTCGTCCGGGTCGCCACGCGCTTGATGTTGATGAGGTTCACCGCCGATACGTTGTTCGTCGTCGAGTTGCTGCCGTAGGAGCCGCAGCCGAGCGTCAGCGACGGCAGGTTCGTGTTGTAGATGTCGCCGATCGCGCCGTGCGTCGAAGGGGAGTTGACGATGATGCGGCCGGTCTGCAGCCGCCCCGCGAACGCCGCGATGACCGCGTCGTCGTGCGAGTGCACGACCGAGGAGTGGCCCATGCCGCCGAAAGCGACGACCTGCGCGGCCCGCTCGATGCCGTCCTGCGCCGTCTTGACCTTGTAGCAGGCGAGCACGGGGCTCAGCTTCTCGGCCGACAGCGGGTATTTCTCGCCGACGCCTTCAAGCTCGGCGACGAGCACCTTCGTGGCGGCCGGAACGGAGATGCCGGCCATCTCGGCAATCTTGGCCGCGGACTGGCCGACGATGACGGCGTTGACCGCGCATTTGTCCGTCTGGATGACGAGCTTGGAGACGGCGGCCTTTTCCTCCTCGTTCAGGAAATAGCAGCCCTTCTCGCTCATGAGCCGCTTCGCCTCGGCATAGATCGGCTCGTCGAGGATGACCGCCTGCTCGGAGGCGCAGATCATGCCGTTGTCGAACGTCTTGGACAGGATCAGGTCGGTGACCGCCTGCTCCAGGTTCGCCGTGCGCTCGATGAAGCAAGGCACGTTGCCGGGACCGACGCCGAGCGCCGGCTTGCCGGTGCTGTACGCGGACTTGACCATCGCCGAGCCGCCGGTGGCGAGCACGAGCGCGATGTCCTTGTGGTTCATGAGCAGCTGCGTCGCTTCGACGGACGGATGCTCGATCCACTGGATGCAGTGCTCGGGAGCGCCGGCGGCAACGGCCGCCTGCAGCAGCGTGCGGGCCGCCTCCGAGCTGGAGCGCTGCGCCGACGGGTGGAACGCGAACACGATCGGGTTGCGGGTCTTGGCCGCGATCAGAGCCTTGAACATCGTCGTGGACGTCGGGTTGGTCACCGGCGTGATGCCGGCGATGACGCCGACGGGCTCGGCGACCTTGCGGTAGCTTTCGTGGACGTTCTCCTCGATGACGCCGACCGTTTTCTCGTTCTTGATGCTGTGGTAGATGTATTCCGTGGCGAAAATATTCTTGGTGATCTTGTCCTCGTAGACGCCGCGCCCGGTCTCCTCGACCGCAAGCTTGGCGAGCGGCATGTGCCGGTCGAGGCCGGCCAGCGCCATCGCCTGCACGATCCGGTCGACCTGCTCCTGGTCCAGCTTCATGTAGGCCGCCTGGGCTTTTTTGGCCCTTGCGGCCAGCCGGTTCACTTCATCCTGCGCGGAAACGACCTGCTGCTGGGCTTTTTCCTTCATCGCCATGACTCTCCTGCCTCCTGTCGGTCCTTTGCGGACCGTTTCTATGGATGCCGATCGCATGAGGAGCCGGCGGACCGCCGACCCCTCATGCCCCGGCGAGCCGGATCTGGATCAGATTCGGCTCGGATCTTCGTGGAGCTGTCTATGAGGTGCTGCCTGGATGAGCGTCTTGCTGGCGCTGGACTCGCGCCGGTTCAGTGCTTGGCGGCTTTCTTGGCGAACAGTCCGCGTCCGGCGCCGGCGTCCTCGCCGCCGCGCTCGTTCCACCACTTGCGCAGATGCGGCTTCAGCAGGCCGTCCAGTCCGAACCGTCCGGCGTTGGCGCCGGCGAAGAAGATGATCGTGCCGATCAGCAGCAGCCACGGGTTCGTGCTTACGGTGCCGGCGAAGAGGAAGAGGAAGTTGAGCATCATGCCGAAGAAGGCTGCCGTCAGCGTCAGTCCGCCGACGATGAGGCCAAGGCCGATCAGGAACTCGCCGACCGGGATGAGGAAGT
Source organism: Paenibacillus sp. FSL W8-1187 (assembly GCF_037965485.1). Classification (NCBI taxonomy): domain Bacteria; kingdom Bacillati; phylum Bacillota; class Bacilli; order Caryophanales; family Paenibacillaceae; genus Paenibacillus; species Paenibacillus sp. FSL W8-1187. The sequence continues at coordinate 1,283,735 of NZ_CP150181.1, read as the reverse complement.
TGATGATCTTCACGTTCGGCAGGGCGACATGCTCGATGAACCAGGTGTAGGTCGGGAACAGCACCTCCTGCGTCGCCCGATCGGCGACCGGCTTGGCGACCGCGTTCTGGAGGAAGCCTCCGGCATCGAAGCCGTCCCTCATCTTCTCCCACCCGTGCGTCATCCAATCCCAGCCTACATATACCCTCAGCAGCAGGATCGCTGCCCCTACCCATGCGTTTTCTCTGAAAAATTTGGCGACCATGACGGTCAACCCCTTTCGTGGATTAGACTTGCTTGCCTGGCTGTTTCTTCCTTGCTCCTTCATTATGCTTCTTGCCGGAAGGCTCGGATGTGCGGTTTGTCACGTTTGCCGTATTTTATTGTGAATATTTTCACTTAGTTCGGCGCGGCTAGGGTGTGTTTGCATCCTTCGAAGGAAGCAGATAGGGCCGAATTTTTGATCCCTGCGAGGAACGTAGGCGAAGGCGTACCGGGGGTACGTCGAGTCTGCGTGACGAAGCAGGGGGCAAAAAGGCGGTGATAGACGCTCCTGAGCGGGGTTGCAAACACGCCCTAGAAATCGTACCGGTTGGACCGGTCCTTCAGCTGCTGCACGAGCTCCTCTTCCTCCAGCATGCGGTTTTTGAGGATCGCATACGCTTGGAGCAGATGGGAGGTCAGCTTGCGGGCATCCTCCGGCTCCAGCGGCACGGCTGCCTGGCCGAGCCGTTCGTTGAAGCGCTCCAGGCACCGTTCGGCGAGCTCGTATTCATGGTCCATGAGCGCGAACAGATCGGGCTCCTCTCCCCAGTACCACGTCACATACGGCAGAAACTCCGTCTCCACCCAGCGGCTGTGCGCCTGCCAGTCCTCCTGCAGCTTCAGCACCTGGCTCGTCAGCTTGCGGAATTCCCGGCTCAGCCTCACCGGCTCTTCCGCCTGACGGACGGAGCAGGTCTGCCGGACGAGCGCCTGCAGCTCGGCGTGCAGCCGCTCCTGCTCCCGGGATGCCCGCTCGACTGCGATGTCGGGAGCGGGATGCGTCAGCGTCGAGAGCCTTTCCTCTTGCGGGGCCATGGTTCTCATCTCCATCAACCTCCTTGTTTCATGGCTTTAGTGTATCCTGCTTCTCACGGTATGTATGTGAAATAAATCACATTATAGAGAAAAGAAAGCCCGCCTCGCCCATCGGGCGGGGCGGAGCAGGGGCGGAGCAGGGGGCGTTGCCGCCGGGACGGGGCGCTCCCGCCGGGGCGAGGCGCTGCCGCTGGGCGGGGCGCGGGTGCTGGGCGGGGCGCTCCCGCCGGGACGGGGCGCTGCCGCCGGGACGGGGCGCGGGCACTGGGACGGGGCGCTGGCGTTGGGCGGGGCGCGGGTGCTGGGCGGGGCGACGCGTTCTCACTACGGAGGCATCCTCGGCGCTAACGATACTAGGAAACGCTATTCGGCGGTTTTGCAGGCTTTTTTTCCGCTAACGAAACGGAGGATCGCTATTTAGTTGGAAAGGCGGCTTTGGGAGCGGTTTGGACAGCAATAAGGCGTGTCCGTTTCGTTAGCCGGTTAAACCAGCACAAATCAGAACGAATAGAGCTCGTGAGTATCGCTAGCTTCGAGCAGAGGCATGTGATTGCTCCTGCACACCCGGTTTTTCCGCGCAGCTCCCCTCGTTCTTCCGTCTCCGCTACCCAGTTACTCGGTTTTTCCGCGCAACTCCGCTCGTTCGTCCGCCTCCATACCCGAGCTGCTCGGTTTTTCCGCGCAACTCCCCTCATTCGCCGCCTCCGCACCCGAGCTGCTCGGTTTTTCCGCGCAGCTCCCTCTCTGCATCAGCTAAGCCCAGCGCAGCTTCACGGCTGCTTCCGCTCCGCGGGCAGCGTCAGCTTCACCTCGGTGCCGAGGCCCGGGGCCGACCGCACCTCGAGCACGCCGCCGGCGGCGCGGGCCCGCTCCTCCATGCTGAACAGCCCGACGCCTCCGCCGCGCGGCTGCAGCGGCTCGAAGCCGGCGCCGTCGTCGCGGACGAGCGCCTCGAGCCGGCCCTCCTCCTCCTTCAGGGAGACGGAAGCCTCGGACACGCCCGCGTACTTGGCCAGATTGGTCAGCGCCTCCTGCACGACGCGGTAAAGCGCCGTCTCCGCGCCGAGCTCGGGCCGCCGGGACAGCGTCGAGACGAAGCGGACGCGGATGCCGTAATGACGCTCGAAGCTCTGGATGTAGGTGCGCAGCGCCGGCACGACGCCAAGATCGTCCAGCACGGACGGACGCAGCTCCCAGGCCATGCCGCGCACCTCCTCCATGAGCTGCGACACATCGGTCCGCAGCGACTCGAGTCGCGTATCGGCGCCCTCCAGCAGCATGCGGTCGAGCGAGATCTTGAGCGAGAACAGGCTTTGTCCGATCCCGTCATGCAGCTCGCGCGAGAAGCGCCGCCGCTCCTCCTCCTGGATCTGCATCATGCCCGCCATCGCCTGCTGCAGCTGGTCCTGCGTCTCCTTGAGCTCCGTCACCTCGTGGCGGATCGCCAGATACTGGTACGGCCGGCCCGACTCGTCGGCGAACGGTACGATGGTTGTATCGACCCAATACAGGCGGCCGTTTTTGGAGCGGTTGCGGATCTCGCCTTTCCATACCTGTCCGGAGGAGATGCGGCTCCATAGCTCGCGAAAAAAAGCCGGATCATGATGGCCCGACTTGACGATGCGATGCGTCTGGCCGATCAGCTCCTCGCGCGCGTAGCCCGAGATCGCGCAGAAGCGGTCGTTGACGTAGCGGATGCGCCCCGCCGCGTCGGTGACCGCCACGATCGAAGCCTCGTCGAGCGCGAACTTGACATTCGACAGCTGCCGCAGCGACTGGCGCAGCAGCTCCCGGAACCGCGGATCGTCCATCCGCGAGCCGATGCCCTCCAGCAGCAGCTCCACGTTCGCCCCGATCTCGCCGGGAGCAGGGGAGGACGCGGACGCTCCTGCCACTTCGGCAGCCTGCTCCAGCGCGGTCGAGGCCGCTTCCGCATGCTCCGCACATGCTCCTGCCGCTCCGGCGGCCTGCTCCGGCGCAGACGCTCCCGCTCCCTCCTCCGCCGCAGACGCTCCTGCCGCTCCGGACTCCGGACGCGGCTCGCCTTCCTTTTCCCGACCTGTCTCAGTCAAAATTCAACAGTCCCTTCTTGGCCGCGTATTTCACCAGGTCCGGCCTCGTGCGCAGGTCGAGCTTATCCATCAGGTTGCTCTTGTGGCTCTCGACCGTCTTGACGCTGATGAACAGCTGCTCGGCGATCTCCTTGTTGGAGTAGCCCTGCGCGACCTTGGCGAGAATCTCGCGCTCCCGGTCGGACAGCGACTCGAAGCTGCCGGCGAACTCGCCGCTGCGCGCCTTGTCGAGATAGTCGCTCATGAGCCGCTTCGTCGCCGCCGGGGACAGATATGCCTGGCCGTCCGCCACATGGCGCACCGCGCCGAGCAGCTCCTCGTAAGGAGCGCTCTTCAGCACATACCCCGACGCCCCCGAATGGATCGCGCGGAACAAATACTCCTCGTCGTCGTGCATCGTCAGAATGAGAACGGCGACATCCGGCAGCAGCTTCTTGAGCTCCGACGTCGCGCTCAAGCCGTCCTTGCCGTGCGGCATGCTGAGGTCCATCAGCACGACGTCCGGCCGCAGCTCCAGCGCCCTCGCGATCGCCTCGTCTCCGTCCGCCGCCTCGCCCGCCGCCTCCAGCCCGTCCCGGCCGTCCATCAGCTGGACGAGGCCGGACCGGACGACCGCATGATCGTCTACGACCAATACCCGTATCAAACGCCCGCCTCCTTGACCTTGCGCATTTTTTTCCAGTGTATCACAGCTGTCCGCTCCGCGGCTCGCCCGGCGGCGCCGCGATCCCTGACGCATGCGGCTCGCGGCCCCCGCCTCGATCCGATCCGAGATCCGATCCGAGATCGGGTTCAAGATCCGATCCGCGCCCGCGGACGGGGCGCTCCTCCAGCATCGCCTCCAGCCGTCTCGCTCCGGCATCCGCCGCGCTCCGGTCCGCAGCGGAAAACGCTTTCGGACCGCGGCAGCCGACGAGCAGCACGCCTCTCGGCCGGCCGGACGCCAGCAGCGGCACGGCATACGCCGAGCAGATGCCCTCCGCGATAAGCAGCGGATAGTCCTGCAGCTGCCGCCCGGCCCGCAGCTCCGCCGCCTGCAGCGTCATCGGCCGCCCGACCTTCAGCACCGTGCCCGCCAAGCCGCGGCCCGGCCGCTCCGCCATGATGCGGTAGCGCTCGCTCACCGCGCCGGACGCGACCCGCCAACGCAATCCGCCTCCAGCCAAGGCGAGCCCCGCGATCGCCAGGTCGCAGCCCAGCTCGCGCCGCAGCCGCTCCAGCTCCTCGCGGCCGCCCCTTTCCCCCTCCGTCATTGCCGTTCCCTCCTCTGGCGCATCCGCAGGCTGCGGCTCGATCCGCCTACCCCATGCGCCGATGACTTCCCTATGATCCAGTGTACGATGCCCGAGCGCGCAAGTAAGTCCGGGAGTTCCCTGATTCGATCCGGGAAAACTCCCCGAACTGCCCTTCGGATGTGATCAATCTCACCAACAAATAGGGGAATTCCTCCCCCTCGGTTCAGGCGGTTCCCTGATAACGGCAGCCGGCCGCATCCCGTATGATGGAATCAGAAAAGAAGCAAGGGAGCGAGCGGACATGGCGATGAGGCAGCCGGCGGCGGGATCCGCCTATGCGAAGGAAGCGGCAGAGGCTCAGCGGAGCGGATTTTCCGCCTTTTTCACGGCGGAGCAGTGGAGGAGCATCGAGGCGCTCATGACGGAGCGCCGCGTCGAAGAGGGCAGCTTCCTGTTCTGGGAAGGCGAGCCCGCCGACAAGCTTTATTTCATCCTTTCGGGCAAGGTGAAGCTGCGCAAGTCGACCGAGGACGGCAAGGAATTCATCCTGTCCATCCTTCAGGAAGGCGACCTGACGGGCGGCCCCGAGGCCGGGCGGCAGTCGGTGTACGGCTTCAGCGCCGAGGCCGCGCGGGAAGCGCGCATCGGCGTCATCGCCTGGAAGGAGCTCGAGGCGCTGCTGCTGAGCAGCGGAGAGCTCGCCGTGCGCTGGATGAACGGAATGGCGCTCCAGCAGCGCATCGCCGAGTCGAAGTTCCGCGACCTGCTGCTGTACGGCAAGCCGGGCGCGCTCGCCAGCACGCTGATCCGCCTGTCCAACAGCTACGGCCGGCTGCGGCCGAACGGCCTCGAGATCGGGCTGCGCCTGACCAACGCCGAGTTGGCCGAATTCATCGGCACGACGCGCGAGAGCGTCAACCGCATGCTCGCGTCGATGAAGGACGAGGGCATCGTCTCGGTCAAAGGCGGCCTCATCACGATCGCCGACCTGCCCGCCCTGCGGCGGCTGTGCGGCTGCCCGAGCTGCCCCGCTTGTCCCAAGGAAGTATGCCGCATCTGAAGCGCAGGCCCGGCTTCCCGCTCCGCGTCCGCGCGGCCAAACAGCCTCCGCCCCATCAGACGATGGAGCGGAGGCTGTTTCCCTGTGTCGATCAGCTCATTGCCGTGAGCAGCACGGCGATCGTATTGAACGCCCCGTGGATGATCATGCCGGGTATGACCGATCCCGTCCGCTCATAGGCCCATGCAAACACGATTCCGCTTACGAAATTGACAGGCATCGCATTCAGGGTCGGGTAATGGGCAAGCGTGAAGATCAAAGAGCTGACCGCGATCGCCCCCATCCTTCCCATGCGGGTCCTTAACCAGCGATACATGAATCCGCGATAGAAAATCTCTTCATACACCGGCGACACGATGCCGGCGGATACGATGCCGATCAGCACCGCGACGAGAGAGGCGTTCTGCTTCAAGCTCTCGGTCTTGCTGTTGTCCACCGTATTTCCGAAAAAGCTCGTCAAATAAACGACCGCTACGCTTCCTGCAATCAATACGAGCAGCCAGAGCAGAATTTTCCACCATGCCTTCGCCGGAAACCGTTTCAGACCGACTTCCTCCCATGACGCCCGTTTCGGCCGCAGAGCGACCACATACACCCCGGCCAGCAAAACAATCGCAATCGTCGCCCCTGTAAGCGTTCCTGAGTACAGCGTATTTCCGAGCCATTCCTCGTAGATCGACTGCATGCCGTACTTGACCGCGACCATGACAAAGAAGAATTCCAGCGCGAGCAAGGCGGCGAATTCACGCCAAGTCCACTCATCCCTCTTCCACTCGATAACCGTTCCTTTCATCCCGTTCCCTCCGTACTCTGTGATATCCTTGTACTCAGGATAGACGGTGACGCAACGTCACCTGCAAGCTTTTTTTCGGGAGGAAGGAAACGATGTCTAGATGGACGACAGGGCAAGTATCCAAGCAGCGGAACATTTCCGTTCGAACCTTGCGGTACTACGATCAGATCGGTCTTTTGACGCCCAGCGAGAAGGAAGAGAACGGCCGCAGGTATTATTCGGAGGAGGATCTGTTCACGCTCGAAAAGATCACCTTGCTCAAATCCCTCTCGCTGCCGCTCGAGGAGATCCAGCATGTCATGGACAAGCTGTCCTTCCGCCATGTTCTGGTTGCCCATCACAATCATCTGCAGGAGCAGCTCGCCGCTCTGCAGAGCAGCATGGAAAATACGACTTCCTTGATCAACATGATGGATCTGGAAGGCACGCTCTCCTGGGACCGGGTGTCTCATCTGGTCCGGACCGTCCAGCCCAAGTCGAAGCAATGGATCGATTATTTCAACGATGACGAAAGCTCCTTCCTGCAGGACGCCCTTCCGAGCCTCAACCGCGGCGACAAGACTTCTCAACACTATGTTTCCTTGCTGCGCCGGATCGAATGGTGCGTGCGGCAATCCATTCCGCCGGAATCGGAAGAAGGCCTCCGCATCGCGAGCGAGCTGATGAAGCTGTCGCTCGAGACCTTCCAAGGGGACGAACAATTGATGAGCAAGTTCTGGGAGGTAAGGAAGCTGCCTGCCGAGCAGTCGGGCCTCTATCCCGTATCCAATGAAGTGCTGGAGTTTGTGGAAAAAAGCCTAGCTTACGCATCCGAAAAAGACGGGGATTAGGGAGCAAAAGCAAACAAGCTGACGCCGGTGGATAACCGGCATCAGCTTGTTTTTTTGCAGCTTCGTTCCGTATAAAGGCGAAAGCGGGGGAGGCGGGGGCCGAAGCCCCCGTCATCCTCCCGGACGGCGCAGCAGCGAGCTGACGGTGTCCAGCCGGAAGCGCGCCGCCAGCTCCGGCAGCGCGCGCTCGAGCGCCTCCACCGTCTGGCTGCGGTCGCCGCCCGCGTCATGCATGAGCACGACGTCTCCCGGCCTGGCGCGGGAGAGCCGCTCCGTCAGCGCATCGGCTCCCGGCAACCGCCAGTCCTCGGTGTCGACCGACCAGAGGCAAAAGCCGAATCCGAGCTCTCCGGCCAGCTCGAGCAAGCGGTCGTCATAGGTGCCGTAAGGGCTGCGGAACAGGACGGGAGCGCGCCCGGACAGCCGCTCCAGCAGCTGCTGGGCTTGTCCGATCTCGCGCCGCGCCGTTTCCTCCGGCTCGGCCGTCAAGTCGGGATGCAGCCACGTATGATTGCCGATCTCATGTCCTTCGGCCGCGATGCGCGCCGCCAGCTCCGGCTGCTCCGCCGCCCGCATGCCGAGCAGGAAAAACGTCGCCTTGGCACCGTAACGGGCGAGCAGCTCCAGCACCCGCGGGGTGAACTCCGGGTCCGGTCCGTCGTCGAACGTCAGGGCAATGCCCTCCGCTCCTTCGCCCAGGCTTTCAATGATCCTTGCCGCTTCTCGATCCATGCCCTCCCGCCTTTCTCCTTTGCGCTTGCCTTCATTATAGAGCGGATTCCGGCGGCGGGCCTAGATCAATATTGCATCAGCAAGGATACGTTTTGCCAGCCCGCTCCGACGGTCCAGAACACCAGGTAGTCGCCGCGCTCGATGCGCCCGGCCTTGATGGCGTCATGCAGCGCCAGAATCGGGCTGTTGCTCGCCGTGTAGCCGTACTTGTCGCCGACAAAATGGATTTTGGACTCGTCGAGTCCGAGGCGCTCCGCCACGAGCCGGTTGTTGCCGATCGAGAACTGGGAGAACAGATAAGCGCCGACCTGCGAAGGCTGGACGCCGCTGCGCTCCATCAGCTCGCGCAGCGAGTCGACCGCCGAGTCGACGCAGACCGAATCGTCGAACGGCGTGAACTGGACCTGGATGTCCGCCGCCGAAACGCCTTCGCCGTAAATGCGGGACAAGCCCGTGCCCGGGAAGAGGGAGTTGTCGATGACATGCGTGTCGGTCTGGTAGACCGAGTCGATGAAGCCGCCTTCTCCTTCTTCCGCTACGAGCAGCACGGCTGCGGCCGAATCGGCGAAGGTGGAATGGTAGACCGGATTGTCCGGGCTATGGACGGAGAAGTGGTCCGCTCCGACGACCAGCGCCTTGCGGATGCGGACATCGCCCTGCATCAAGCAGCTCGCCTGCTCGATCGCGACGAGCATGCCGGCGCAGTTGGCGTTCACGTCGAAGCATCTCGTCTGCTTGCCTCCGCCCAGCGCATGATGCAGCTTGAGCGCCATGCTCGGCAGCAGATATTCCGGAGTCTGGGACGCGAACAGGATCAGGTCGAGCTCCGAGCCCTGCTGTCCGGTCGCTTCCAGCACCTTGCGGGAAGCCTCGACCGACATCGTGTACGTATTTTCATCCGCATTGTCGATGACGAAACGCTTCTCCCGGCCGAGCGCCTTCAGCAGCCCGGATACCGGCACGCCGGCAGCGGAGAAGCGATCGATGTAATAGTCGTTGCCGACCTCCAGCTCAGGATGATAGATCTCGATGCCACGAATGCGAACCGCTGTCATGGAACTTCCCCCTCGGAATCTTCTTATTTTTCGATGATCTCGCAGTTTTCCAGGCCGACCGTGCGGGCGACGCGTCCGAGCTGCATTTTCAGGATCGGGTTGCGGGCGAGCGTCAGCACGACCTTCTTGAAGCCGTCCTGCTTGTACATCTGGAAGCAGCCTTCCAGAATCGGCAGCGCCGACGGCGAAGAGACGTTCAGCTCCGTGCAGTCGATATGGATCTCGTACTCCGGCACGGCGATCGTGGCGATCTCTTTTTGATAGGCTTGTACGGACGCCATGCCCTCCTCCGGCGTGAACGTGCCCTCTACTACGGCATGGAATACCTGGTTTGTGCGATCTACGTTGATGTTGAAGCTGCCCATCATGATTCCTCCTCGTGTTGGTTGAAAATAAAGCGGGAAGACGCTCAGCTGCTGACAAGCGCCTTGAGCCGATCGAGAATCGGAGCCGGCTCGCTGCCGTCCGTGACGACCTCGATGACGCAGGGACCGTCGAGTCCGTCCACGAAGGAGCGGACCTCGTCCATCTGCTCCAGCTGCCGGACGGTCATCGAGCGGACGCCGGCCGCCTCCATCATCGCGGCGATCGAGATCCGCTCCTGCTTGTAGTCCGGCAGCGTGCGCTTGAACAGGAACTGCTGTCCTCTCTCGACATAGCTTAACATGGCGTTGTTGATGATGACATAGATGATTTTATAGCCATATTCCTTGGCCGTGAGAATGTCCATGCCGTTCATGAAGAAGCAGCCGTCGCCGGCCAGCACCGCGATCGGCCGCTCCGGCTCGGCCACGGCCAAGCCTGCCGCTCCGGCGATCGCAGAGCCCATCGCTCCGTAGTCGAGGTTGATCTCGAAGTCGCCGGCGGCCGGAACGGTCAGGTACTTCAGCGCGAAGTTGGTGAACTCGCCGATGTCGCAGGCATAGCGGGTGTCGGCTGGCAGCGCTTCGCCGAGCTCCTCCAGGAACAGCCGCAGCGACAGTCCCGTATGATCGCGCACGTACGGATCGTTGATCGGACGCTCCGCGGCATAGGGCTCGCGGGCCGATCCGGCCTGCTCGAGCAGATGCGGCAGCACGTCGCCCAGATCGGCCTCGATCGGGATGTCGGTCGGGAACACCTTGCCGAGCTCGGACGAGTCGCGGTCGACATGGATGACCTTGCGGCCCTTCACGAGCACCTCGTTGAAGTTGCAGGTCGACGCCTCGCCGAGGCTCGTGCCGAGCACGAGCAGGCATTCCGGCTCGCTGCCGTTCACATAGCGGAAGGCTGCGTCCGAGCTCGAAAAGCCATAATTGCCGAGATAGAGCGGATGATCCGAGGCGACGGCTCCCTTGCCCGCAGGCGTCGTGATGATCGGCCAGCCGAGCCGCTCGGCCAGGCGCTCGATGTCGGCGCCGAAGCCTCTGCCGCCGCGGCCGACGAAGATGAGCCCCCGGCTGGCCGCCTGCAGCGCCGCGGCCGCCTGCTGCAGCAGCTGCGGATCAGGCCGCCTGCGCTCCGGCAGCGGAGCGAGCGCCGGCGGCTGCGGGAGCGGACCGTTGAACGCCGCGCGCTGGATGTCGATCGGGATCGACAGGTACACCGGTCCGCAGGGCGGCGTCAAGGCCGCCCGCACGGCGCGATCGAGCTCCGTCAGCACATCCTCCTCGCGCAGCACGGTCGCGCTGTATTTGGTCACGACCTTGACCATCTGCTCGCCGTCCAGCTCCTGGATCGCTCCCTTGCCCATCTGCCAGCGGTTGACCGCGCCGGCGATGACGAGCATCGGAGCTTTGGCTCGCTTGGCGTCGGCGATGCCGTTCATCATGTTGCTGACGCCGACCGCGCCCGCCCCCGCGCATACGGAGAGCCGGCCGGTCGTGCTGGAGAAGCGGGCCGCCATATAGGCCGATCCCGCCTCGTTTTTCGTGATGACCGGCTTGATGCCGACATCGATGAGCGAGTCGTAGATCGGTCCGATGATGCCTGCGGGAATGCCGAACAGATGCTCGACGCCCTGGTCCTTCAAATAACGAAGCATGGCTTCTGCGACGATCATGGAATCCACTCCTTGGTTGATCTAGATCGATCTCTGTCTCTATCTCTGTCTTCAGCTCTTTATCTGTCCCCCAGCAGCGCCGCGAGCTCTTCGGCCGCAGCCGCCTCCTCGTCCGTGAACGTGTGCAGCTCGCCGATGGAAGCGGCGATCAGCAGCCCTTCGACCTCGTCGCCGCGCCGTACCGGGGCGATCATCAGGCTGTCGATGCCGAACAGGAAAAACTCCTCCTGCGAGCGCGGATCGTTGGCTACATCGTCCAGCCGCACGACTTCCGGACGCTCCAATAGCGCCGTCAGCAGCGAATCGTTGCGGATGTACACCGGGTTGTCGGCGTGCACCTGCTTCCAGCGCTCCATGCCGAGCCGATCCGTCTCGGTCTTGAGCAGCGGGATCAGCTTGCCGTCCGCGATCCGATGGCAGGCGATGTCCTTCACTCCGGTCGCGGCCCTCAGCCGGTCCATCACGTCGGCGATCAGCGAAAGATCCTCCGTCATCGAGCCTCTCCCGCCTCTTCCAGAACCGCCAGCTCCTGCAGGCGCGCGGCCTGCTCGCGCAGCTGGCGCGCATGATTCAGCGTCTGCTGGATGGATTGCAGCTGGTCGTCCACGCACAAGGCGATCTCCTTGGAGCTGGCCATCGACACCTCGGTGCTGTCCGACGTCTGGCGCACGGAGACGAGAATCTCCGACGTGCCTGCGTTCACCTGCTCCGTCACGCTGGAAATCTCCTGCACCTTCTCCGAAACCCGCGCCGTCATCTGCACGATGTGGTGGAACGCTTGGCCGGCTTCGCCGACATGCTCCACGCCGGAGCGCAGCTCGCCTCCGAAGCGGTTCATCGCTTCCGCCGACTGCTTGGAATTGCTGCGGATGTCCGCCGCCGTCTTGCCGATGTCGCGGGCCGACGCCGCGGACTGCTCGGCCAGCTTGCGGATCTCGTCGGCGACGACCGAGAAGCCTCGTCCGTACTCTCCGGCATGAGCCGCCTCGATCGCCGCGTTGAGGCTCAGCAGATTGATCTGGCTGGAAATCTGGCCTACGATGAGCGCGATCTGCTCGATCTCCTCGTTCAGCCGGTTCATGCGGGTCATCGACTCGATCTGCAGCTCGGCATAACGGGATACCCGCTCCATCTGCTCCACCGCGCGGTCGATCGTGCCGAGGCCGACTTCCGCCCTGCCCGTCACGTCCGCCGTCTCCTGAGCCAGCGCATAGGAAGAGTCGGCGATATGGCTCATCCCGAGCGACACCTCCTCGAGCATCGCGCGGTTGGACAACGCTCCGGCGGCGATCGACTCGCTGCCCTGCGACACCTGCTCGATCGAGAGCGCGATGCCCTCCGCCATTTCAATCGTGAATTCCGCTTCCTTCACCAGCTTGGAGGACGTCGCCGCCATCTCCTCGGACAAGCCGCGGATGCCCTCCAGCGCCGCGCGCTCCCGGGCCGAAGCCTCGTCTTGCCGATGAGGCGGCAGCCCCGCTCCCGGCCGCTCCTGCTCCCGGCCGTTCTTCTCCTCGCGGCTCATGCCGCTGCGCCAGCGCTCCGGAAGGACCTTCAGCCAGCGCGGCCATGTTGCTTTCGTTTTCAACGATTTCTCCTCCATCTTCGCGACTAAACTGGATGCTTCGCGTTTCACAAGACTCCGTGCCCACCTCCTCGAGAATGCCGCATGTCATGTTATATCGGATCAAGTGACATTAAATTTCATCTTTCGGAGCGCCTGCGACGGCAACGAATCGGATTCCGACAAGAACTCCTCTGCTTTCTCTCTGGCAGAAAAACGCTTTTCAGCCTAAACTGGCAGCGCCGCACAAGAAAGGAGGGAATCAAGGAATGGCAGATGTCGAATGCCTATCGGACGAGCTGGGCTGCGCCAGCAGAAGCAGGCCGGCCTTCGGTTCCGCGCCGGCGGCCGACGAGCGGTTGGCTCGGGTCGTCCGCTATATTCACGAAAACTACGCGCAGCCGCTTTCCCTGTCGCTGCTCGCCAAGGAATTCCATTTCAGCCCGTTTTATCTCAGCAAGCTGTTCAAACGGACGGTCCGGCTCACCTATCGGGATTATCTCGCCACGGTCCGCATCATGAAGGCGCAGCAGCTGCTGCGCGAGACGCCTTGGAAGGTCAGCCTCATCGCCGAGAAGGTCGGCTTTCGCGATCCGGCTCGCTTCGGCAAGACGTTCAAGGCGCAGACCGAGTGCACGCCTCTGCAGTATCGCAAAAAGCACCGGAAGGACCCGCTTCGCTTCCCGGCTCAAGGCCGGAGCTGACCAAAAAAAGCATCCCGCGGCGGGCGCGGGATGCTTTTTTGGTCATGGCTTATGGCGTATACAGGTCGGGAACGGGCTGAGCCGCCATCCCTTCTCCCAAGTAGAAGCCCGTATGGGGAGGCTGGTTGTAGGCGACGTTCTGCCAGGCGATCGACAGCCGATAGACCGGATCGTGCATCAGCGTATAGAAGCGATGGCTCGTCTCGTACGGCGTCGTGTAGATGCGCAGCGCCGAGTTGTCGCTCTTGCGCCAGATGACTTCTTCCCGCCAGTCGCCGAATAGATCGGCCTGCAGGCTCGGCGTGCCCTTCGTATGGTTGTTCGACAGCGTGCCGGAGGCGGTCAGCAGATTGGTCACGCTCGAGGTCGCGTAGTTCCACTTCTCGATCTTGCCGACGCCCGTGCTCGTGCTGCCGCTCCACGTATGATCCAGCAGCTCGCGCTGCAGATCGCCGTCCCACCAGATGCCGAAGTTGACCGAGGCTGGGGACGAATTCGTAATCAGGACCCCTTTGGCCGTCCGCAAGCCGACCCCGTTCGTGGCCCACATCTCCTCGCCCAAGTAGCGCGGATCGATGTCCGCCGTCATGCCGCGTCCGGTATCCGCGCTGGCCGTGACGCTCCATAGGATCGAGCCCGTTTTCGGATCGTAGGAATAGGCGCCGTAAGGCGAGCTTTCGTTGACCTTGAACACCTCGAGGCCGGGACGGGACGGATCGAGATCGCCGACATGCAGCGCATCGCCATGCCCTCTGCTCGTGTTGACCAGCTTCGTTCCGTTGTCATCGACGACGAACGCGCCGTATACGATCTCATCCTTGCTGTCGCCGTCGACGTCGGCGACGGCCAGCTGATGATTGCCCTGTCCGGCCGTTCCCGCATTGGCCGAGCTGTTGCTGTCGAACGTCCAGCGCTTAGTGAGGGCGCCGTTGCGCCAGTCGTAGGCGACCAGCACGGCGCGGGTGTAATAGCCTCTGGCCATGACGATGCTCGGCCGGACTCCGTCCAGGTAGGCGACGCCGGCGAGGAAGCGGTCCACCCGGTTGCCGTAGCCGTCGCCCCAATCGCTCACGTTGCCGCGCGGCGGGTCATAGCTGACCGTGGATAGCGCAGCTCCCGTATTGCCTGCGAATACGGTCAAATATTCCGGCCCGGCCAAAATGTAGCCGCCGCTGTTGCGATGATCGGCTGTGGCGCTTCCGATCGTTACATTTGTGCCGTCCACCGTGCCGTCGGCTGTCTTGCAGACGACCTCCGCCTTGCCGTCTCCATTGAAGTCATAGACGAGGAACTGCGTATAATGCGCGCCAGCGCGGATGTTCCTGCCGAGATTGATCCGCCAGAGGCGGGTGCCGTTCAGCTCGTAGGCGTCCAGATACACGTTGCCGGTATAGCCGCCTTGCGAATTGTCCTTCGCATTGGTCGGGTCCCATTTCACGACGATCTCGTAGCTTCCATCTCCGTCCAGATCGCCGACGCTCGCGTCATTCGGCTGATACGTGTAGCTGACGCCGTCCGGAGTCGTTCCCCCGGCAGGGATCTGGAGCGGCACGTCCAGGTAGTTGTTCGCCCACACCGACGCCGGCGGCGATGCCGCCTGCTCTACGCCTCCGACGATGGCGCGAACCGTGTAGCTCGAAGAGGTCGTGCCGGCCGCATCGAGGTAGTTCGTCTTGGAGGTGATCGGACTGGCGTTCACCTTCGTGCTTCCGCGGTACAGATTGAAGCTGACCGAGCCGGCGTCTGTGCCGAGCAGCCTCCAGCTCACCAGCACGCCTCCATTGATCTTGACCGCCGTCAGGCCGCGGTCGAGCTTCTCCATCTGCCTGGCCGCGGCGGCCTGAGCGGGAGCGCTCGTCAGCAAGGCCGTGCCCAAGATAGCGCTGGACAGGGCGATTACAGCCCATTTCAGCGGCTTGCGGTACCATGAGTTCATCAATTTCTCCTCCTTGTTTCATTAAAATAGCGATGGCGTCGGCTATGCGTTCCGACGGGTTGCATTCTCGCCTCCCCTCTTAATGTAAACGCTATCATTTATTTTCGCCCTTAGTGTAGCATCGAAAGGTTCACGGAAACAGGGCGTTTTTTGCCTTTTTCAAGAAAAACAGGTTTATTTTGTCCGTATATTCGACTTGCCTGCCGTCCGATCGGCATGGCAAAGCCTCCGTCTTCTGCGCATGGCAGGAACAGAGGCTTCATCACGTGACGCGGCTTGCAAGCCTGCGATACTTCCCCGGGCGGCGCTCGCCGCAGAGCAGCGCCGTCAGCGCGGCTGCTGCAATCCGCGCACCCAGGCCAGCGCGGAGTCCAGGCTGTCTCCGTCCACTTCTTCCAACGACAGGTCGAGGAGCGGCTTGGCCGCATGCAGCCGCGCGAGAAACGGCTCCGTCGCGAACTGTCCCTGGCCTGGAGGCAGGTGGCGCAGCTCGGAGCCGGCGGTAGCCGCATCCTTGAGATGCGCGAGCACGATCCGGCTGCCGAACCGCTCGAACGCCTCGTCGAGAAACGCTTCCTGATCATCCATGAGGCTGACAGTCAGCAGGTTGACCGGATCGAACACGACGCCAAGCGTCGACGAAGGCACCTCGCCCAGCAGCCGCTCCATCTTGGCTGCGCTGGACAGCGTATGGTAACTGACCGGCTCCAGCCCGATCGTCACTCCCCAGCGCTCCGCTTCCTCGGCCAGCTCCTCTACCGTCTCCTTGAGGACGCTCCAGCCGAACGCTTCGTAATCGTCCGGACGCCGGCTCGCATACGTCTGGAGCGATGCCGTCTCCGTCGCCACGATCGGCGCGCCGAAGTCTCTGGCGAACCGCAGATGCTCCTTGAACCTCCCGATTTCGCGCCTGCGCGCCTCCGGATCGGGATGGATCGGATCGATGTAGCAGCCCAGCACTCCGATCCGCACGCCGACGCGCTCAAATTGTTCCGCGATATGGTTGGCAAGCGCCGGACTGAGCTTGCCCGGGCTCGTGTCGATATCCGCAATCGCCTTGGAGAGCGCCAGCTGCACGAAGTCGATGCCCCGGCCGGCAAGCTTGCCGGTCAGCTCGCGCAGCGGCAGCCGGCCGACCGTATGCGCCAATGTGCCATAACCCATCTGCCCATTCTCCTTCCCGCTGCAGACTCGCCATCTCATACAGAAGACGCGCAGCATCTTCATTTTACAATGCCCATGGTCCAAAAACCCGGCTGAAATCAGTGGAAAACGGTTGCAAAACAGACCCCCTGAACCGTCCTTGGAGCTGAAAAGCCTCCAAAGCCGATTCAGGGGGCAGCCATTCCTTTTAGCTAGCTCGCTGCTCCGCCGCGAACCGGCGCGAGCAGGAACCAGCGCGGATCGGAACCGAGCCTCCGGTCATGCTTGAATTCGCTGCCTTCCGCCAGGATCAGCTCGCCGCTCTGGCGATCCTCCGCCATCGCCAGCGCCAGTCCCGATTGCCGGTGGATCAGCATGCCCCTCTCCTCGTCGATCGGCAGCAGGCTCCATTCATGCTCGCCGGCCGCTTCGGCGGCGGCCAGCATGACCTTCCTCTGTTCGGAGTCCGCTGCAAGATAGCGTCCCGTCCGGACATTCCGAAGGCGCATGCTTCCCTCGGCGGCGGGCTCGACCGCCCAGATCTGCTCGGCGGCCTGATAATGGAGATTCGTGCCGATCGCCGCTTCGCCGTCCGCTGCGAGGTACAGCCGCTCGCCTACGTCGCGGATTCGGATCCGCTGCTCCTCCGGCTCTTGGACGACAGCCTCGACCCGCCCCGTCTCGAAGTCGATCTCCAGCGTATCCGCCCAGCGCATCTCCATCGTCCGGTCGTCCGGGAACTCCAGCAGAAGCAGCGCATAGCCGGACTGCTGGTAGTCGGTCGGATCCCAGCGGTCTCCCAGGTAGAGATAGGAGGTCGTCTCCGTGCCGCGTACCGGCACGATGAACGTCGGCTGCGTGTCATAGGTCGTCGCGTCCCCAAGCGGCAGCAGCGGCGACCAGCGGCCGGTCAGGCTATCCGCGTACGCATAGGCTCCGGGATTGGGATGCCAGCCCGTGCAGGCCGAGGTCGTCATGAAGTAGACGCCGTCGCGCTTCATCACCGCCGGGGCCTCCCGGTATTGGCCCGGCCACAGCGTCTTGACGAGCTCCTCGATGACCAGGTAGTCGTCCGACAGCCGGTAGACGAGCAGATCCGCATTTTCCCTGGCCGCCGACAGGAAGTAAGCCGTGCCGTCGTCGTCTTGGAACAGCGTGCAGTCCCGGGACATGTGGCCGATCGGATTGAAGCTGCCGCGATACGTATAGTCGCCGTCGACCGTGTCGCAAGTCGCGACCGCGCAGCGGGCATCCCGATAGTCGTTGCCGTTCTCCCAATGCATCCACATGACGTATTGCCCCGTCTTGGCGTTGAACAGCACCTTCGGCCTTTCGATATTGGCTCCGATGGCCGTCGAATACGGATTCAGGTCGAGCGAGGAGCGGCAGTAGAGCGGCTCGACGTCGGAATCCAGCGTCAAAACGTCGCCTCGCCATTCCCAGTCCGACAGCGTCCGGGACCGGTAGCAGCTCACCTTGCGGCGGCCGGTCCGGTTCTCGCCGAACAAATAATAGAAGCCGTTGTCGTACAGGATGCCTCCGCCATGCGCATGGAGCGGCTCCCCGTCCTGGTCCAGCCACGGCGCACCGTTTTGGTTTTGGATGATCTTCGTTCGGCTCATGCTTGCTTCCCCTCCGTTAAGCTCTATTTCAGTCCCATATTAGCCATCGTATCGACTTTCTTGACGTCGCTGTACCACTCGTTCACTTCCTTGGCGATCTGCTCTCCGCCCTTTGCATACCATTGCTTGACGAAGGTGTCGAACGCCTCGAGAGGCTCTTTGCTGTAGATGATTTTCGTATACGTCTCCTGCTCCATCGTGTTGAGCTGCTCCAAAGTGCTTTGCATCGTTTTCGTCGGAGGCCCGTTGAACGCGTTCGGCAGCAGCACATCCGCGTTCTCGTAGGAGATGACGTAGCCTTTTTGAGTCGTCGCATCGTTCGAGTTCGATCTCATCAGAACGCCGTTGTCCGGCTTCACGCCTTGCGCGAGATCATAGAACGATTTGCCGGGACCGTCGACGGTCGGCGTATTTTTCGTGAAGGACATCTTTCCGACGCTCTGCACCGCATCCAGCGGCTTGTTGAACTTCTGCGGATCGAAGGTGACCTCGCCGTTCACGATATCGTAGTCGTACCCTTGGGCATAGCCGTACACGAAGTCTCCGGTGCCGAACGCCGCATCGTACAGCTTGTCGTAGTAAAGGAAGAAGGCATCCATCTGGTTGAAGTCCTTGTTGAACATGAATACGCCGTCATTGAGCTGGCCCGACTGGTACGTCTTGCCTCCGTCGATGCCGTTGATCGTCGGATAAGCCTCGATCTTGGCGCCTTTGACGTTCTTCTCCACGTCTTTGACCGAGCCGTACAGCCAAGGACGGCCTACGATGATGCCGGCCTTGCCTTCCGTGAAGTCGGCCAGCGCGTCCCAAGCGCCTTTCGTCGCCAGCTCCTTGTTCAGATACCCCTTGGAGTACCAGTCCCTCAGCTTGGCCAGCGCTTCCTTGTTGCCCGGATCGACCGAGCCGTAGACGAGCTTGCCGCTGCTGTCCTCATTCCACTGGCGCGGGATGTTCTTGCCCGTGAAGGCGCTGAAGATCATGACCGGATCGCTGACCCAGCCGGTATTGTAGGAATCCTTGCCGGACAGCGTGAAGCCGTACGTGTCTTTCTTGCCGTTGCCGTCCGGATCTCCGTCCGTAAAGGCGGCGATGACCTGCTCGAACTCCTCGATCGTCGTCGGCGCCTTCAGCTTCAGGTTGTCCAGCCAGTCTTGGCGGATCAGCATGACTTCGCCTTCGGTCAGGTTGGGCGCGATCGCCATGCCGTACACCTTGCCGTCCCGGATGACCGGATTGAACGTCATCGGATATTCCTTGTAGATCTTTTTCAGCCGCTCCGGCATGTAGGACTTGATGTCCTCCGTGATTTCCTTCACGCGTCCCGACTGGATTAGGTCGTTGGCCAGCATCGTATCGTAGACCGGGATGATGTCCGGCAGCTGCTCGGAGCCGGTCAGAGCCAGCCGCAGCTTGTTGTTGTATTGAGCCCCGTCTCCGCCGAGCAGCGTCGTCTCGACCTTGATGCCGAGCTTCTCGACTCCCCAGCGAGTCAGCACGTTGTCGTTCAGGCTTTCGCCCGGCAGATACTTGCCTGCGTTCTCGTCCTGCTGCTTGGCGATCTTCAATGTAATCGGAGGATCGAACTTGCCGTCTTTCAGGGTGCTTCCCTTTTCGGAGGAAGGCTGGTCGCCGCCGCTGCAGCCGGCGAGGAGGCCTGCCGACAGAAGGGCCGTCATCAGAATCGAGCTGGCTTTTTTCATCGTTCTGTCCCCTTTTCATTGTTTGCTTTATATGGGTTGAGTCATTGAAGCCGCTATTCTTTTACCGCGCCCAGCACGATCCCTTTGACAAAATACCGCTGGAGGAACGGATACACCAGGATGATCGGCAGCGTGCTGATGAAGATCTGCGCCGCCTTGATGCTCTGCTCGGCCATCGCGTCGACTTCCGCCTGGCTCATCGCCAGGTTCTGCATCGTGTTCTGGACGACGACCGTCTGCAGGAACGACGCCAGCGGATACCGCGAGGTGTCGGACATGTAGAGGAGGCCGTCGAACCAGGAGTTCCAGTGGCCCACCATGATGAACAGCGCGACCGTCGCCAGTCCGGGCAGGGACAGCGGCAGATAGACGCTTCGGAAGATCACGAAGAAGGAGGCTCCGTCGATGAACGCCGCTTCCTCAAGCGCCTTCGGAATCGTGCGGAAGAAGTTCATGAGCAGGATCAGGTTGTACGCTCCGAACGCTCCCGGCAGCACGAGCGCCCAGATCGTATCCTTCATGCCGAGGCCGGTCACGAGCAGATACGACGGGATCAGGCCGCCGGAGAAGAGCATCGTGAAGACGAAGATCCACATCAGCGCGTTCCTGCCGCGGAACTCCTTAGACAGCGCGTAGCCGGCCGTCGTCAAGATGGCCATGCTGATCGCGGTGCCCAGAATCGTCCGGATGATCGAGATCATCATCGAGCCGGTGAAGTTGGAGTTGTTGAACGTCTTGACGTAGGCGTCGATCTGGAAGGACACGGGCCAGAACGAAACCATATTCCCGTTGATGGCCGCTTTGCTGCTGAATGACTGGGCCAACAGGTGGAGGAGCGGCAAGAAGCAAGACAGTGCGATCACGATGAGAAGGAGATGATTGAAGATCGAGAATACCTTGTATCCCGTCGTTTTATGGTACAATTCGCACCCTCCTTTTTAAAAGATCCTGTAGTTGGCGAACTTGTAGGCGAAGCGGTACGATAGGACGATCAGGATGAGGCTGATGACGGACTTGAACAATCCGACCGCCGTGCCGAAGCCGTATTGTCCGTTCAGCAGCGAGGAGCGGTAGACGTAGGTGTCGATGATGTCCCCGGTGCTGTACACAAGCGGATTGTACAGGTTGAAGATCTGGTCGAAGCCCGCGTCCAGGATGCCTCCCAGGCTCAGCGTGGCGATGACGATGATCATCGGCAGCATCGACGGCAGCGTCACATGCCAGATCTGCTGGCGCCTCGTCGCGCCGTCGATCTCGGCCGCTTCATAATAAGAGGGATCGATTCCGGCAATGGTGGCGAGATAGACGATCATGCCGAACCCGAAGTTTTTCCACAGGTCGCTCAGGACGACCGTCGGCCGGAATAGAGACGGATCGCCGAGGAAATAGATCGGCTCGGTTCCGAAAACGCTTGTCAGGATGTGGTTGATGCCGCCTTCCAAGCCCAGGATGTCGATCATCATGCCGGCCACCGTCACCCAGGACAGGAAATGCGGCAAGTAGACGAGCGTCTGGATGCTCTTCTTGAGCCCCATGCTCCGGATCTCGCTGAGCAGGATGGCCGTCACGATCGGAACGACGATGCCGACCGAGATTTTGGACACCGCGATGATCAGCGTATTGTAGATGGCCTGAGAGGCCTCTTCGTACTGGAAGATCCTGCGGAAGTTCTCCAGCCCGATCCAGCTCGATCCTGTGAGGCCGAGCCACGGCTTGTAATCCTGGAAGGCCATGATCAAGCCGACCATCGGACCGTAGGCAAAGGTAAGCACAAAGACTAATGCGGGCAGGCACATCAAGTAAAGCGGCCAGCTGGCTCGGATTTCCTTGCTCCATGGCTTCTTGCTGCTCCTGACGGAGCGGACCTTTTTCGTCGTGCCGGGCACGGGTTGCGTCGCGCTGTCGATGGTCATCCCCTCCTCATGTAACCGGTTTCTGCAATCATCTTAGCAAAAGCGCTTCCACTCCGAAATGTCCCGATTTTAACATCATGGCTATAATCTGAATCACTTTAAGAGCGCTTTCATCAATTGCTGGAAACGGCTTTTTCTTTTTGGAAATCGAGCTTATGATAAAGGGAACGGAATTGATCTAGCTCTGCGCCGCGGAAAGGAACGCTACCATGAGAAGAAAAGTCACGATGAAGCAGTTCATCTATTTCTTCATCATTTATTTCCTGCTTACGCTCGCCCTGTTCATCGTCATGAACCAGCTCAGCTCCCGCACGGTCGAGTCGAGCCTGATCCATTCGTCCAAAAACCAGATGGAGTATGCGGACGAAATTCTGGACGGCATCATTTCCGAAGCCGCCCTGTATGGAACCCGCTTCGTCTCCGACATCGACGTCCGCTTCTATCCGCAGCAGCGGCGGGAGCTCGGCAATTATGACTATCAGATGAAGAAAAACGAGATTCTGCGCCGCCTGGAGGACATCCTCATCTCCAGCCATGTCGTCGAGTCCATCGGCATCTATTGGCCATCCGACGGCACCTTCATTACGACGAGCCATGACTTGCTCGCCAGCCAGATCTACCAAAAGGTCCAGGCCAAAGGGTGGCAGACGGTCGGCGGCAGCCTGTACTATTTCGCCAAATATCCTTATATCCAGACCGATGCCGGAGCGTTTCCGGAACCGTATATCGTCGGCGTCCAGCTGAAGACGGACTACCTCCGAAGCCTGCTTGGCAAAGCGGTCAGCGATGCCGCCAGCTCGAATGCCTTTTATGTCGTGAACGGAAAGGAGCTGTGGAGCAGCCGGAAGGTGGATGAGCAAATCGCCGCCGCCATGCCGGAGCTGATCGTCGAAGGCCTCGGAGACGGCATCCAAGACGGCGAGATTCGGAAGTTCGACTACAAGTCGAGCGAAGGCGACTTCTACATCCTCGCCCAATACATCGCGCAGATCGACACCTATCTCGTCACCTACACGCGCATGAGCGATTTCCTGCTCCCGCTCGACCGCAACCGCCAGGCCTTCCTGCTCAGCATCGCGGCCGTCGTCTTGCTCGGACTGTTCGTGATCCAGATGTTCTACCGCAATTTCTATCGGCACGTCCATCTGCTGCGCAAAAAGTTCCAGCTGGTCGAGCAAGGGAACTACAATACCCGGATCCCGCACAAGAACGACAATGAATTCTCGAGCCTGTTCAACGGCTTCAACCATATGATGGGAGAGATCCAGGGGCTGTTCGCCTCCCTCGAGACGGAGACGGAGCTGAGGCGGACGGCCGAGTTCAAGCAGCTGCAGGCCCAGATCAATCCGCATTTCCTGTACAACAGCCTCTTCTACATCATGTCGGTCGCCCATTCGTCTCCCGATGCCATTATTAGGATGAGCAAGCACCTCGCTGAATATTACCGGTATATGACGAGACTGGACACAAGGCCGGCCTCCCTCGCTTCGGAGCTCCAGCTGGCGGAGCACTACCTGGCGATCATGTCTCTCAGCAAGCAGATCCGCTACGAGATCGACCTGCCGCCCGAGCTGGCGGATCAGCCCGTCAAGCCGCTGATGATCCAGCCGCTCGTGGAGAACGCGATCCAGCACGGCATCGAAGGACGGCAAGGCGCCTGCGAGGTGTCGATCCAGGTCCGGCATGACGAGGAAGGGGGCGTCGTCATCGCCGTCTCCGACGACGGCAAGGGACTCGATCCGGCCGAGATCCAGCTGCTGGCGGAGCGGATCGAGCGCAGCGAGCCTCCGGAGGGAGATCGCGGCATCGGGCTGTGGAACGTCAGCCGCCGATTGAAGAATACGTACGGCGAGTCGAGCGGCTTGCGCTTCGTCGCCAACAGCCGGGGCGGGCTGTCCGTGCTCATGACGATCGCTTCGCCGACGGAAGGAGGAGGATAAGATGCGGGTACTGATCGTAGATGACGGGCATTATGTCGTGGAGTATTTGAAGCATCTGCTCGATTGGAAAAGCTTCGGCATCAACCGCGTGGAGACGAGCACGAATTCGATCGAAGCCAGGGAGCTGCTGGACGGGAACGGCATCGACCTGCTCATTACCGATATCCGGATGCCGGAGGTATCGGGCATCGACTTGCTGGAGCATATCGACCGCTCCAAGCTGAAGACGAAGGTCATCTTTTTGTCCGGATACTCCCAGTTCGACTACGCGCAGAAAGCGATCCGCCTCGGCCTCCTGGACTATCTGCTCAAGCCGGTCGACAAGGACGACATGGAAAAAGCGGTCCGGCATGCGACCGAATCCGTGCGCGAGCACGAGCGGACGCGTCCGCTCGTGTGGGAGCGGTTCGACGGCTTGCGCTTCCTGCTGTCGATCGTCGCCGAGAGCCGAAGCATGGCGAGGGAGGACGAGCCCGCCCTCCGCCTGCTCGGGGAGGAGCCGTTCTGCTTCTTCAGGCTGCCGGAGCCTTCGGACATGGAGGAGGCGTCCGTGCGGGACCGTCTGGGCAAATTCGACCGCTTCGCCTGGAGGACGGAGTCCGCGCTCTCCGGAGCGATGCCTCATGCCGCGGCCGAGGCGCTGGCCGGACGGATCGGATCGCTCGCTTTTTCCGAGCCGTTCTCGTTCGCCCATCCGCATCAAGTCCGGCATCGCTTCTATTCGTTCTTCCTCCAGGAGAACGTGAGCTTCGCCGAGGTGGAGCGCATCTCCAGGGACCTGCCGAGCATCGGCGAGAAGGAGCCGCGAGGGAAGCTGTGGAGCAAGAGGTACGACCAGCTCGACGGGGCCAAGCAGCAAAAGATCTACGTCATGGAAATCATCGCGAGCCTGCATGCAGGCAGCGGGTCCGACCGGACGGCCGATGCCGCCGAATGGATCTTCGATCTGCTGCCCGATCCGCAGCTCGCCTTTCAAGCGATCGTGCGCGACAGGAGCGAGACGGAAAAGAGCAGCCGGCACTGCAACGCGAACGTCGTGCGGATGGTCCGCGACTACGTCGACGAGCATCTGGCCTGCGGCCTGAGCCTGGAGGAGCTCGGCGAGCATGTCCATCTGCATCCGGTCTATCTGTCCAAGCTGTACAAGCAGGAGACCGGCCAGAACCTGTCCGCCTATATCGCGCTGAGACGGCTGGAGAAGGCTTCCCGCCTCCTGAAGGAATCGAGCCTGCATGTCGCCGACATCTCCCGGATGGTCGGGTACAAGAAGCCGCAGTATTTCATCAAGCTGTTCAAGGACGAGTACGGCATCACGCCCCACCAGTACCGCAGGCTGCAGCTGGGGTGAGCGGCGCCGGCTCCGCAACAAAAAGCCTCCGCCTCCTGCATCCTGCAGGAGGGGAGGCTTTTTCATCATGCGATGGTTCTAACGTCTGGCGCCAGGTTTTTTCCAGAACGCCGCCAGGCTGTAGATCAGCCCCGTGATGGCCAGGCCTGTGATCAGGCCCTGCCAGAAGTCGCTCAGCGGCGTGCCGAGGCGATGGACGAGCAAGCTGGCGACGACGAGCACGAGCGTAGCGATGGGAACGATCAATTTCATGGCATTCTCTCCTGTCCGATAAAAGATGGCGTTCCGAATATCCTCAAGCGTTGATGGCGTTGATGCCGAGCAAGACGAGGGCTCCCGTCCCGACCGCCCACACGACGATGGCGACGGTCTGCCATAGGACGACGGACCGCTTGGGCGCGCCGGAGGCGATGCAGATGAGAGCGGCGATATGATCGCCGATCAGCAGCGGCCCGAGGAGGGATACTCCGGGCACGCCGTATTTATGAAACAGCTTCTGGCCTTTCTGCCAGCGCTTGTTTTCTTTTTCCTGCGTCCGCTGCGACTTGCTCCGCCCCTGCATCCACTGGCGGAACCGGTCGCTGGCCAGGATGACGGCCATCACGGACACCCAGTTGCCGACGATGGCCGCGCCGATCGTCAGCAGCGCCGGGAAGCCTACGGCGATTCCGAGCGGGACCGCGAAGTAGCCCTCGAGAAACGGAATCATCGCGACGACCATGACCCCGAAAAATTGAACCAGCGGATTGGATTCTCTAAGCTGTTCAAAAAACGATTCGAATTCCAACGAATTTACTCCCCTTGAGATCAGATTTTATAGGCCTTCATCGCCTTGCGCAGCTCCTTGAAGCTCGGTCGCTTGCCGTAGAGCAGCACGCCGGTGCGGTAGATCTTGGCCGACAGCCAGCCGAAGACGTAGATGCTGACGAGCATGATGATCAGCGAGACGCCGATCTCCCAGTATTCGACGCTGCCGACGCCGGAGCGCAGCACCATGACGTACGGCGAGAAGAACGGGATGAACGAGGTGATCTTCACCAGCATGCTGTCTGGAGCGGCCAGGTTGAACATGCCAAGGTAGAAGCCGCCGAGCGACAGGAACGTGAGCGGCATGACCGCCTGGCCGAGATCCTCGGTGCGGCTGACGAGCGAGCCGACGGCCGCGTACAGCGTCGCGTACAGGAAATAGCCGGTCAGGTAGAACAGCAGCGCCACGATCAGCAGGTCGGGGCTGACCTCGGACAGATGGATGTTCATGTCCCCGAGCGCTCCCTTGTTCGTCGGCAGGCTGACGTTGACGAACACGGCCAGCACGTAGATCGCGATCTGCAGCAGGCCGACGAGGAACATGCCGAAGATTTTGCCGAACATGCTGTTCAGCGGCGATACGCTCGTGATGAGCACCTCCATGATGCGCGAGCTCTTCTCCGTCGTCACCTCGCTGGCGATGATCTGTCCCGTCGCCATGATCGACATGAACAGCAGGAACAGGATCGCGTAGACGAGGCCCATGTTGATGCCCTGCTGGGTAGCGGAGCGTCCGTCCTCCTCGCCGGTGCCCGCGTTGATCTGCACCGACTTGACGTCGACCGGCGAGTAGAGCAGCTGCTTCTGCTCGGGCGTCAGGCCGGCGGCGTTCGCCTTGACGAGCTGCAGTCCGGCCCGCAGCTCCTCGGCGGAAGAGCCGTCCATCATCTTCTCGGACTTGTAGACGGCGTCGTAAAAGCCCGTGTCCGCGTTCGGCTGGAGCTGGATATAGCCGTCGATGCGGCCGTCCGCGATCGCAGCCTTCAGCGCGGCTTCATCCGCGGCCGCATCGCCGGAGGCGTCGATCGGCACCATCGCGAGGCTGCGCGCCTCCTCCGGCTGGGAGGCGAAATACTCCTCCAGCCAGCCGCCGACGAGCGTCGGCGTGACGCGGCTCTCCGCCGCCTCGGCCTGGACGGACGCATAGCCGACCTGCTTGGCGCTGGAGCCGCCCTCTCCTTTGAACAAGGAGATGATGTAGGGCAGGTTGATGACGAGCGAGAGGATGGCGACGAGGATGATCGTCGTAACGATGAACGCCTTGCCTCTCGTCTTGTTGCGGAACGTGAATCCGGTTACGTTCAGGAAATCATTCATGCGTCTCACCTACCGTCTTGATGAAGATTTCGTTGAGCGTCGGCTCGAGGATCTCGAACCGGCTCACTTCCGCCTGCGCCATCGCATGGCGCAGGATGCCCCTGCCGGACGCCTCGTCGGCGATCCGGATCTCCCAGCCTCCCTGCTCGAGCGCCTTCACGCCGAGCACGCCCGGCAGCCGCTCCAGTCCGTCGATGTCGCCGTCGGCGGCAAGCCGCACCTTTTCTCGCGGGAAGCGGCCCTTGATCTCCTTGAGGCTGCCCTTGAGCACCTCATTGCCGTACCGCAGGATCGTGATCTGGCGGCACAGCTCCTCGACATGCTCCATGCGGTGCGTCGAGAACAGGATCGTCGAGCCGTTGTCGCGCAGCTCCTTGACCGTCGCCTTGAGCAGCTCGACGTTGACGGGGTCGAGGCCGCTGAACGCCTCGTCGAGGATGAGCAGCTGCGGCTGGTGGATGATCGTCGCGATGAACTGGATCTTCTGCTGGTTGCCCTTGGACAGCTCCTCCACCCGCTTGCCGTAATACTCCGGCACGCCGAAGCGCTCCAGCCACTGCTTGAGGCTCCTGTCGGCGTCGGCCGCCGACATGCCCTTGAGGCGGGCGAGATAGACGAGCTGGTCGCTCACCTTCACCTTCGGGTAGAGGCCCCGCTCCTCCGGCAGGTAGCCGATGCGGCGCAGCTGCTCCTTGGAGTAAGGCTTGCCGTCGTACAGGATCTTTCCTTCGTCCGGGAAGATCAGTCCGAGCACCATGCGCATCGTCGTCGTCTTGCCGGCGCCGTTCGCTCCGAGCAAGCCGTAGATCTCCCCGCGGTCCACCTCCAGGCTGATGCCGTTCACGGCGGTCTTGTCTCCGTACTGCTTGACGACCTGGTCGACTACTAGCGGCTTCATCGTTCGCATTCCCCCATTCGTTGGTAAAAAAAGCTTATCGCGCCTGCCGGATCAGCTGCTCCATGATCTCGTCGAGCTCGAGGGCGCGCTGGCCGGTGATCGGCAGCCCTCGCTCCCGGCACCAGCCTTCCGCCTCCCAGGCCCGGCTCGTCACGACGCGGCAGGTGCCGCCTCCCGACTCCTCGGCCTGGACAAGGCCGGGCAGGTCGGCGACATCGCCTTCCGACACGGCGCCCCCGAGTCCCGGCCCGACGTAGAACCGGTGCCAGGAGGAGAGCAGCTCATCCTTCTCGTA
The DNA here is from genome assembly GCF_037965485.1 of Paenibacillus sp. FSL W8-1187. Taxonomy (NCBI): domain Bacteria; kingdom Bacillati; phylum Bacillota; class Bacilli; order Caryophanales; family Paenibacillaceae; genus Paenibacillus; species Paenibacillus sp. FSL W8-1187. The sequence continues at coordinate 1,255,671 of NZ_CP150181.1, read as the reverse complement.
CACGCCGATGATCCGGCCGTCCGCCATGATCGCGATGTAGTCGGCCAGCCGCTTGACCTCGTCCAGAATATGCGTGGCCATCAGGATCGTATGCCGCCCCCGCTCCATATAGCGGTGCAGCTCGCCGACCAGCTTGCGCCAGGACAGCGGATCGAGGCCCGAGGAAGGCTCGTCGAGCAGCAGCAGCTCCGGCTCGCGGGCGAGCGCCAGCGCCAGCTCGAACTTGCGCCGCATGCCCTTGGACATCTTGCCGAGCCGCTTGGACGGCTCTACCTCGAATTCCCGCAGCAGCCGCTCGAACTCGCCTTGATTCCAGTCCGGGTACCAGGCGGAGACGAACTCCGCCTGGCTCGTGCCGCGGAGCGAGGCTTCGATCTTGCTGTCCTCCTCCGGCACATAGGCCATCCGCCGCTTGAGCTCCGTATCGTCGAGGCCATCGCCGACGCGCTCTCCGAGCAGGCGGATCTCCCCCTCGTCCGCCGCCGTCAGGCCGAGCAGCAGCCGGAACGTCGAGCTCTTGCCGCTGCCGTTCGGGCCGACGATCGCGGTGACGCAGCCGACCGGCGCTTCCAGGTTCAGCGGCCCGAGCCGGAACGCCTTGCGCAGCTGGACCGCCCCGTGGAGCCATACCGCCGCTCCCGCCGTTTCCCGCTCGGCGGCTCTCGCTTCCGTGTTCATCTCCCGCATGCCAGCCTCTCCCTTCTCCGTCATGATGGGTCCTGCCTATCGCCTGTCTTCGGTCCGCAGCGCCGGTCCAGCTCGACGGCGAACAGCCGCTCCAGCTCCGCCCGCTCCAGCCCGGCGGCCAGTCCGGCGTCGACGGCCGCGCGGATCGCTTCCTCGGCCGATTGCCGCAGCTGCCTCGTGCCCGCCTCGGAATCGACCTTGGCGACAAAGGTGCCGCTGCCCTGGCGAGAGCGCAGCAGCCCCTCGGCCTCGAGATCCTGATACACCCGCCGGATCGTGATGAGGCTGCAGCCGAGCGACTGGGCCAGCTCCCGATTGGACGGGAGCAGCGTATTTTCGGTCAGCTGCCCGCTGACGATGAGCGCCCGCAGCTGCGATTCGATCTGATGATACAGCGGTTCCGCGCTGTTGTCGTTGATTTGGATGGGAAGCCGCACGGCCGCACCTCGTTTCGTTCGTTATCGCCCTCAGGCGTGCAGGCTGCGCCTGCCGATCGAGCGCGCCATCAGCCGCTGGACGACGAGCGTGACCGCCGCTCCCGCGGCTGCCGTCGCCAGCATCGGCAGCCAGCGGCCGGCCGCGGCCTGCTCCAGCGCCCAGCGCATGATCTCGAAGCCGCTCACGGAGAGGACCACGCCGACGCCGATGAGGACGACCGTGACGACGGAGCAGAAGAACAGGTAGCGCTTGCCGTCCATCACGATCTCCATCCAGGCGTACAGGCTCCCTCCCGCCGCCGCATAGCCGATCCAGAACAGCGAGTAGAGCGCCATCCCGGCTGGATCGACCTCATGCCTCAGCACCATCGCGTATTGAAGGACCAGCAGCAGCAGCAGCGACGGCACGAGCAGCGACAGCATCGTCAGCAGCCGGCCGGCCGCGATCTGGCTGCCGGTGATCGGCAGCTGCCTCCATGCGGCGAGCTTGCCGGACATATAGTTCAGCCGCCATCCGCCCAGCGTCGCCCGGTTCAGGAAAAAGCCGAAGCAAGGCAGAAGCGCCAGCATGATGAAATTGGCCGCGCCGCCCGGGTACCAGGCGCCGTCCCTCGCCTGCGGCTCGGTCACATCGCCGAGCAGCGGAATGGTCATCAGCGTGAAGTACAGCACCAGGATCAGGTTGAACCAGGATCCGTGTCCGGCCAGGCTCCATTCGTATCGGGCCAGCCTGACGGCCCCTTTCCACGTGCTCACTTGCGTAGCCTCCCTGTGCGCCCCGGCCGCCAAGCGGCCCTATTCGGTCTATATAATGTATATATCTTTATATACACTATACACAGCGTTTCCTGCTTCTGTCAATAGGTCGAGACGATAAAAAACCCGCATCGCCCCGCCTCCTCGGCGGGTTCGATGCGGGCTGCCGCATGCGGCGGCGCTGGTCACAAGCGATCGCTTGGACGCGGCGCAATTCAATCGTTCGGCCAGCTCGGCCAAGAGGCGGAGCGGCGGCGCTATCCGCCACGGACCGGCTCGCCCCGACTAGACGGATTCGGCCGCCTCGGCCTTTTCCTTCAGCCGCTCCAGCTCCTTCGACACCTTTTCGATCATGCCGATGAACAAGCCGAGCTCCGTGGAGCTCGCCGCCTGCTCCTGCGCCGCTCCCGACGTTTCGGCGGAGAGCGCCTGCACGCGGGACAGCGCGGCCGTGATCGCCTCCAGCTTGTCCTGGATGAGGTCGAGCGACTCCTTGGAGTGCCGGGCAAGCTTGCGCACCTCGCCGGCGACGACCTCGAAGCCTCGCCCGGCCTCGCCGGCCCGAGCCGCCTCGATGGCGGCGTTGAGCCCGAGCAGATGGGTCTGCTCGGAGATGCCGTTCATGACCGAGCCCATCGATTCGATGCCGCCGATCTGCTCGCCGAGCAGATCCAGCTGCGCCATCGTCTGCTCCTGCGATTCTACGGTCCGCACCGCCAGGCGGCCGACCGTATCGGCGCTGCGGCCGACCTGCTCCATGCCGGCGGCCAGCTCCTGCACGGCGGCGTTGACTCCGTGCAGGATGTCGCTCTGGCTGTCGCTGATGCGCTGCAGCTTCGCCTTTTCGTCCCGCTCGTACGCCTCCAGCACGAGCTGGGAGTCGAGGTTGAACATCTTGGTCAGCGCATGCAGCACCGGCCGCCAGCGGTCCGGCAGCGCCGCCGCCAGATGCGCGGAGGCGAGGTCGAGATAGATCATGTACGTGCCGAGATACCACTGGCTCGTCAGTCCGATCCGCGAGTGGATCGCGCCAATCTTCAGCCTCTCCTCGAAGTAGCGTTCATCGATCGCGCCCTCCGTCATCGACAGGAAATAGCGCTTCTGCGCCCCCATGAGCCGGTCCAGCGAGCTGTGCCGCTCGATCAGCGCCTTCAGCTCGGGCTGCCGCACGATCTGCCCGTAAAGCGCCTCCACGATGCCGTCGGCCGCCTCCTCGAAGACGGGCGCCGCTCCCCGCAGGAGCTGCAAGTCCTCTTCCTTCAGTCCGATGTAGTCCAGCTGTTTCTGCCTTGCTTCGGATAAGGCGATCACCGTGTCCATCTCCTTGTTGCGCGATGTAGTACCATCTGACTCATATCGGATTGCGATCCGGGAAAATGAAGGGCGTCCGCCGCCAGGCGGACGCTCCTGCCTCCTGCTGCCGGACGCGCTCAGCGGCTGCCGGCGAGCAGCTCCTCGACCTCATGCGGCCTCGGCAGCGCCGCGATCGCGCCCGGCCGCGTCGTCGTAATCGCCGCCGCCGCGTTGGCGTAGGCGAGCAGCTCGCGCGCCGCCCGCTCGTCGATGCCGGAGCGGAAATCCGGCCGCCGCTGCACGCCGTACAGCAGCGCTCCGATGAACGAGTCGCCCGCCGCCGTCGTATCGACCGCCTTCACGGCATGGCCGGGCACGTCCGCGCGGAAGCCGCGGCTCAGCCACGTCGCGCCCGCCGGGCCGCGCGTGTAGATGACATGCTCGACGTCTCCGGCCAGCAGCGAGCTCAGCGCCTCCTCCTCGTCGTCGATGCCCGTGATGAACGCGAGCTCCTCGTCGCTGATCTTGACGATCCGCGCGAGCGGCAGGAACTCCAGGATCGCCTGGCGGCAAGCTTCCGGCGACGGCCAGAGCGGCAGCCGCACGTTCGGATCGAAGCTGACGATGCCTCCCGCCTCGCGGCACCTGGCGATGGCCGCTCGATGGGCCTCCTTGACCGGAGCGTCGATGAGGTCGACCGAGCAGAAGTGGAGCACGTCTCCTGCCGCGAACCAGTCGCCGATCTCCTCCGGCCGCAGCAGCATGTCCGCGCTCGGGCTGCGGTAGAAGCTGAAGTCCCGGTTGCCGTCTTCCTTGAGGCTGACGAACGCCAACGCCGTATTCGCCTCGCGTGTGCGAAGGACGCGCGTCGTGTCGACGCCGACCTCGTCCATCGTCTCTACGAGGAAGTCTCCGAACGCATCCTCTCCGAGCTTGCCGATGAAGGCGCTGGCTCCGCCGAGGCGGGCGACCGCGCAGGCGACGTTGGCCGGAGCGCCGCCCGCCGCTTTCGAGAAGGCCGTCACCTCCTTCAGTCCGACTCCCTTCTCCGCCGGAATCCAGTCGATCAGCGCTTCTCCGATTGTGAACACGCGACTCATCCTTCGCCTCTCCTCTCGATGCTTCCGATGCTCGGCCATCACCCTTGATATGCGCATTATAGGATGAGCCGGCATCATGTGTCAAACGTTTGACATGACAGCTGAAAAATAAGCTCTCCCGCGCGGCCGAAGCCGCCTCGGAGAGCATCAGGTCGTGCCGCGCTGGACCAGCGTGACCGGCAGCGGCCTCGCCGGCTCGAGCGGAATCCCCTCCAGCTGCCGCACCAGGCAGTCGACCGCCAGCGCCGCCATGTCCGCAAGCGGCTGGCGGATCGTCGTCAAGCCGGGCTGCAGCCAGCGGCTGACGCCGGAGTCGTCATAACCGACGAGCTTGATCCGTTCCGGCACGCGCCAGCCCGCCTCGGCGCAGGCTCGCAGCGCATAGGCCGCCATCAGATCGCTCGTAAAGAACAGTCCGTCCGCCCGGGGATGCTGCTTGAGCACGCGCGCCATCAGCTTCGGATAGCCGGTCTCGTCCAGCGCGTCCCCGACCGTCTCGACGATGTCGGCCTGCACGCCGGCTGCGCGAGCGGCTTGCAGGAAGCCGCTCGCGCGCCCGGCCGTGAACATGTCCGGCTTGTAGCGGCCGCTGACCATGATGAGCCTGGAGCAGCCTCTCTCGATCAGATGCTCGGCCGCGAGGCGCCCTCCCTGCTCGTTGTCCGAGGTGAACCACGGAATGTCGGGCGAGAGCCTGCGGTCGAAGCTTGCCATCGGCGCCTTCAGCTTGCGGTATTCCTCGACGTCCAGCTCATGGCTGCCGAGGATGATGCCGTCGACGCGGTTGCGCGCCAGCAGCCCGAGCAGCTCCCTTTCCTTGGATGCGTCGAACCCGGAGTGGCAGAGCATGAGCTTGTAGCCGCGCTCGCAGGCCGCGGCCTCGACATGATGGGTCAGCTCGCCGAAAAAGGGATGCGCCGTCGTCGGCACGATCAGGCCGAACACATGCGACTGCTTGCGCAGCAGCGAGCGGGCGATCTCGCTCGGCTCGTAGCCGAGCTCGTCCATCGCCCGCCGCACCTTCGCTCTCGTCGCCTCGCTGATATAGCCCCGGTCGTTCATGACCCGGGATACCGTCGTCACGGACACGCCCGCTCGGGCCGCGACATCATGGATGGTCGCCATGCGCAGCGCTCCTTACAGCCGGAACAGGATGTCGAATACCGGCTTCGTATGTCCGCCCGGATACATGATGTACAGCATGATGTAGACCGCCACGCCGGTGATCGCGGTGATGAACCAGATGACCGAGGTGACGCGTCCGAGCCGGCGGTGCTTGGCGAACTTCTCCTTGAAGCCGAGCGTGAGCGTCGTGATGCCGAATACGGCTGCGACCGTCGCCAGCACGATGTGGAAGATCAGGAAGACGTAATAGTACGGGGCGAGGCTATCCGGGCCGCCCCAATCCGTATTGCCGACAAGCAGCGTACGGGACGAATAGATGATGAAGAACACGATCGCGGCGATGGCGCCGGCGATCATCATTTTTTTGTGGGCCTCGAGCCGGCGCTTGATCGCCAAGCTCCAGCCGATGGCGACCAGAATGGCGCTGACGACGATGAAGAATGTGCTGATGGTCGGAAATAACGTGTACAGATCCAAGCTGATTCCTCCGCTTCGGGATGTAGGCGCGCGAGCCGTCCGGTCAGACCGGATCGGCTCCGCGCACGTCGCTGTCGTTGCCGGCATTTTCGTGGCGGTACCACTGGGCGAAGATGATGCCCAGGATGCAGCCGTACATGATCTCCTGTACGAGCTTCATCAGGATGCCGCCGAGCTGCTGGTCTTCCTTGGCGCTCATGAGGTTGAAGAACATCGGCCCCTGGAAATTGTCCAGCAGCCATTTTGTGTCGCCGGAGACGCAGAAGCTCATTGCTTGCGCCCAGACGTTCGGATCGTTGTACACCGCGTACATGGACTCTCCGGCGAAGATGATGAGCGCGCAGGCCGGCGTCAGCAGCACGCCGCTTGCGAATACGTAGGCCATCTTGCGCAGGCCGTTCAGGCGCGTCCACTCCGGCACCGGAGAGGTGATCTGCCACCACATGATCATCGCGGCGATGAAGAGCGCCAGATAATACGCCTCATGCAGCCAGTAGCGCGTCATCACATAGTCATGGATGTCCGGCAGATGGTAGAGCGAGAACAGGACATTGAACAGCAGCAGAGAAAAGATCGGGTTCATGACCGGGCTCAGCCGCTTCCAGAACGGAGCGCCGAAGGCCGAGCGCCATATGTACGCGGGCGTGCCCAGGATAAGGAGCGGCGGCGCGATCAGATAGCTGATCGACATGTTCGCCATATGGAAGCTGAACATGAGATGGCCGAGCAGATTGAGCGGTCCGCCCTGCGCGAGATAAAGCAGCACGAGGCCGGATACGGCCATCACCTGCTGCCAGAAGCTCGGCCGTTTCTCCAGCGGATGATGCTTTTGCCTCCACGGTCCGATCAGGTAGAAGTAGCCGATCAGCATCGCCAGCATAATGAAGAGCAGCCAAGGGCTCCAGAGCGCCTTGAAGCTGAAGTATTCGAGTCCAAGCATAACGATTCATCTCCTTCAAGCTTACTTTACCGGATGCGGACAGCCAAGGCAAAGGGCAATATTGCGAACGCTGTCATGCCCGCCGCCAAAATAAAAAAGAGGAGGTCTGCGGGCAGACGCTCCTCTATGGTCATGCGCGGCTTACCACCAAGTCCAGTATTCCGCCATGATGACAATCGTAAACACGACGAACACTCCGGTGAGAATGCCGACGATCGGGAACAGATGTCCCCGGTCCTTCATATGCATCCAGAAGCCCATCTGGATGATAACCTGCAGCACGGCCATGACGAGCAGCAGGATGTACGTGAAGGAGGCGTTGATCTCTCCGCCGATGACCGTCGCGAAGGCGACGAGCGTCAGCAGCATCGAGAAGATGTAGGCGACGATATGCTTGCGCGGGCCTTCGTGCTTATGCCGCTTGGCGGGTTCTTCGGAATGGGTCGTATGATTGGCTGCCATTCGTTACCCCACCTTTCCCATCAGATAGACGACGGTGAAGATGAATACCCATACGACGTCGATGAAGTGCCAGTACATGCCGGCGACGTATACCTTCGGAGCCGTCACGACCGTCAGTCCCTTGCGGTAGACCTGCCCGATCAGGAGCGAGATCCACACGATGCCGAACAGGACGTGCGCGCCGTGGAAGCCGACGAGCGTATAGAACGACGAGCTGAAGGCACTCGTGCTGAACTTATGTCCCTCATGGACGTAATGGAAGAACTCATAGATCTCGAGGCCGAGGAAGCCGAGGCCGAGCACGACCGTCACGATCAGCCACAGCTGCATCGACTTCACCTGATTGCGGTGCATCGCCTGGATGGCGAACACGCTCGTCAGGGAGGAGGTCAGGAGCAGCACCGTCGCGATCGCGACGAGCGAGAGCTTGAACAGCTCCTGGCTGGTCGGGTTGCCGTCGCCGACCTGGTCGCGGAGCGCCAGGAAGGCGGAGAAGAGGGTGCCGAACAGCACCGTCTCGCCTCCGAGGAACAGCCAGAATCCGAGAACCTTGTTGCGTCCTTCCAGGGTCGCGCGTTCCGGCTCATGAGGCAGCTGGCCGTCTAGATGCGAATGTGCGCTCATGCCTTAACCCCCTTGCCCGTAATTTCATCCGGCTCGATGTGGAAGCCGTGGTCGTCCTTGAGGGAACGGACCACCATGCAGCCCAGCGTAATGAGCAGGCCGGCGCCTGCTACCGCATGCGAGGCGAACAGGTCGTGCATGATGCCGGTCCATTCGTTCTCGGCGTACATGAAGCCGTAGCCGGCGATGAACAGACCGAGCGACATCAGGAACGGCAGGATCGACGGAGACGGCATATGGATCGGTCCGATCGGCTCGGCCGGCGTCATCGCGTCGTTGCCATCCATTTTTTCTTTCCAAAGCGCGTCGTAGCCGCGGACGAGCGGAGTCTGCGCGAAGTTGTATTCCGGAGCCGGGGAAGGAATGGACCATTCGAGCGTGCGGCCGTCTTCCCACGGATCGTCGCCTGCCGTTTTCGGCTTGGCGGCCGTGACGATGATGTTGATGATGAACAGGATCGTGCCGACGCCCATCAGGAACGCACCGATCGTGCTGATCAGGTTCATCGTGTTGAAGCCCAGTCCGTCCAGATACGTCCAGACACGGCGCGGCATGCCGAGCAGGCCGAGGAAGTGCTGCACGAAGAACGTCAGGTGGAAGCCGATGAAGAACGTCCAGAACGTCAGCTTGGCGAGACCCTCATTCAGCATGCGGCCGAACATCTTCGGCCACCAGTAGTGGAGGCCGGCGAACAGGCCGAGCACGAGGCCGCCGACGATGACGTAGTGGAAGTGGGCGACGACGAAGTAGCTGTCATGATATTGGAAGTCCGCCGGAGCGGCCGCCAGCATGACGCCGGTGACGCCGCCCATGACGAACGTCGGGACGAAGCCGACCGCGAACAGGTTGGCAGCCGTGAACTTGATCGAGCCGCCCCACATCGTGAAGATCCAGTTGAAGATCTTGATGCCGGTCGGCACGGCGATCAGCATCGTCGCGATGGAGAACAGCGCGTTGGCTACAGGACCGAGGCCGACCGTGAACATATGGTGGGCCCATACCATGAAGCCGAGGAAGCCGATCAGCACCGTCGCGAACACCATCGAGCTGTAGCCGAACAGGCGCTTGCGCGAGAAGGTGCTGATGACCTCGGAAATGATGCCGAAGGCCGGAAGGATCAGGATATAGACCTCAGGGTGACCGAAGATCCAGAAAATATGCTCCCAAAGGACGGTATTGCCGCCGCCGCTGACTTCGAAGAAGTTTGCGGAGAACAAGCGGTCGAACATCAGCGCGACCAGGCCGACCGTCAGCGCCGGGAAGGCGAACAGGATCAGCGCCGAGGTGATGAACACGGTCCAGGTGAACATCGGCATGCGCATGAAGCTCATGCCCGGAGCGCGCATGTTGATGATCGTGACGAGGAAGTTGATGCCGCCGATCAGCGTGCCGATGCCCGCGATCTGCAAGCCGAGGACGTAGTAGTCGACGCCTTTGTGCGTGCTGTAGGTCGGGCTCGCCAGCGGCAGGTAAGAGGTCCAGCCTGCATCCGGCACCGCCTGGGCGATCCAGCTGAGGTTCAGCAGCAGGCCGCCGAACAGGAACGTCCAGAAGCCGAGCGCGTTGAGGAATGGAAACGCGACGTCGCGCGCTCCGATCTGCAGCGGCACGATGGCGTTCATCATCGCGAAGATGACCGGCATCGCCGCGAGGAAGATCATCGTCGTGCCGTGCATCGTCAGCAGCTCGTTGTATGTATCCGCTCCGACAAAGTCGTTGAGCGGCTTCCAGAGCTGGACCCGGATCAGCAGCGCCTCGAGGCCGCCGATCAGGAAGAAGAATCCACCGGCAATCAGGTAAAGGATGCCGATTTTTTTGTGGTCAACAGTCGTAAGCCAGTCCATAAGACCGGTATAACGCTTGACCGGATGTGCATGAGCCAAGGCTGGTACCCCCTTCATTACCGATAGGTTATTGCTCCACGTTCAGCTTGTATTCCGACAGATACTTGGCGATGCCTTCGATCTGTTCCGGAGTCAGGTCAACCTTCGGCATGGAGTTGCCAGGCTTAACCGCTTGCGGATCTTCGATCCAGCGCTTCAAGTTGTCATGCGTCGTGCCTTCGTTCTTGTACTGCGGGTCGTCCGTATTGACGAGGATGCCTGCGATGGTCTCCTTGTCGCCGATGCCGGTCAGGTTCGGATACAGCTGCAAGCCCTTGTCGCCGACGGCGTGGCAAGTGAGGCATTGCTTCTCGAACACTTCGGCGATCGCCGGATCGGCCGGCAGCTTGCCCGGCTCCTTCATCGCCGCTACCCAGCGGTCGAAGGCGCCTTCGTTGACGGACTTGACCTTGAAGTCCATCAGAGCATGGGAAGGTCCGCAAAGCTCGGCGCATTTGCCGAGGTAGACGCCGTCGTGATCGGCGCTGAAGAACATCGTATTGACGTTCGCGCCCGGGTTCGTGTCGATCTTGCCCGCGAGCGCCGGAATCCAGAACGAGTGGATGACGTCGGCAGACTTCGCCTGCACCGATACCGTCTTGCCCGTCGGGATCATGAGCTCCTGGGAGGTCTTGATTCCGTATTGCGGGTATTCGAATTCCCACCAGTATTGATGAGCGGTTACGATGACTTGAACCGCATCGGGATCTTTCGTGTAGTCCTTGGCCAGGCCGAATACATGCTTGACCGTAGGCACGGCGAGGATCAGCAGCAGCACGATCGGAACGACCGTCCAGATGATCTCCAGCTTGTGGTTGCCTTCCACCTGCACCGGAATCTTGTCGTTCGGACGCCGACGGAACTTGACGATGACGTAGAACGCCAGCGCGAATACGACGATGACGACGAGCACCATGATCAGAATGGACAGCTTCATCAATCCAAATTGAGCTTCCGCCACCGGACCTTGCGGATTTAGAGTGGACAAATCCTCCCGTCCGCAAGCGGACAAGAGCAAGGCCATCCCTGCGAGCAGCGGCAGGAGACGTCGTGCAAGGTGCCACCTTTTCATCATTCATCAACCCCACTTTTGACATTTTAGCCATTTGCCCAAGCAAAAACGGAGAACCGCCGGAGGGCGGCTATCCGTTTACGGAATCAATTTAGAAGTTGGAAAACCCGCCGGCAAAAGCCGGTTAAACGCTTTCTCTTCCTTATGTACGGCTTGCGGCAAATGCTTCATGCACAGCTGTAAAATGGCAACTCCTGCATGTCAATTACACTTTATTAAATATAAAGTTGAAGCCCTTGATTGTCAATGTTCCACAGAGAGTTCACAAATTGTTCTCAAAGCTGTCAAAAAAGCGATTTCGCGCGATTTGACCGGTCTTGACGGATGTTTCTCCCGCCGGCTCCTTATCATTTTTAACCAAAGCCGTGGGCATTTATGTATGCTCCCGAGGACGCATATTTGAAGCTCTGGAGCGAACCCTAACGGCATGGCTCGAAACTCTGAAGGAGGCCTGATGACCGATGCCAATCCCGCGCAAGACCGCCCTGCTCCACTCGCTGCTCGTCCTGTCGATCGCCGCTTCGGGCTGCGGCTACAAGCAGCTCGTGCAGGACAGCGACCAGAACTACGGCACCCGCCAGAAGAACGATCCGAAAGCGTACGGCAGCAAGATGTACGGCAAGTCCGGCTCCACCCCCGGCCAGCACGACAACCGCTTCATGGAATACAGCGCCCATCTGTCGCGCGAGGTGACGGGCCTGAACGGCGTCGCCCAAGGCATCGTCATGCTGACGGACCGCAACGCCTACGTCGGCATCGTGCTCGACTGGACCGCGACCCAGCCCGTCAAGAGCGGCAGCAAGATCATGCGCGAGCAAGACAACGGCGGCTGGATGGAAGGCGTCTACGACAACAAGACCGGCAGCGACACCTGGACCAACCGCCAGCTCGTCACGCCTTATAATTCCTACTTCTCCGTCAACGACCACAACGAGCTGTCGTCCAAGCTGAAGCAGACGATCGCCATCCGCGTGCGCAAGCTCGCTCCATCCGTACAGGAGGTCCATATCACGGCCAATCGCGACGTCGTCAACCAGTTCGTCGAGTACGCGCGCGAGTCATGGGGCGGCCGCGATCTGAACCGCTACGTCAAGCCGTTCAACGTGCTCGTGCAGAAGCATTTTGTCGGCGGAGCCGCCATGCCGGTGCCGCTCAACCTCATCAAGGAACGCGCCGCGAAAGGCAAGAGCGTCGAAGGAACCTCGATCTCGCAGAGCGGCCATGCCGGCAGCAACCCGAGCAGCGGCAGCTTCGGCAGTCCGGGACTGGCGCGCGGCGAGAAGCCGCGGCGCTGACAGCCCTCGTTCTGTTTCTTCATATTATATAGTAGCTATTCGAGCGGGAGGTCACTTCAGCTCCGGCTGCGCCTGGCGAATCACTTGCTTCAGCTGGCGCGAGCAGGAGAGAAGCGCCTCCCGCTCTTCTTCGCTGCGGGCGAACCGGCCGAACTGCTCGAAGTCCGACTCGCATTGCTGCAGCGTCTGCAGCAGCTGCTGGCGCGCGGTCTGCTTGGCCGGAGCGAGCGATCCGTCCTGCGAGCCGGTCTGCACGTCCAGCTGGCCCTGATCGTCGATCTGGGCGAGGAATACGCTATCCGGCTTCACCTTGAGCTTCGCCAGCTCATGGCGCAGCCACTGCTCGTCCTTGCCGGTGCTGCGGAGCGGCTCCTGAAGAACCTCGCCGTCCATCATGACGGTCTGCGGCTCCGTCTCCTTCGACATCTTCCAGCCGAGCATGGCGGGCGTGAGCGGCTGGTTCTCCTTTTTCAGCAGAAGGTTGATCTCTCCGCTCTTCTCCATGACGGCGAATTCGACCTCCGCCACCTTGAATACGCTCTTCTTGCGCAGCTGCTCGAGCAGCTCGTCGAGCGTGATCCGCTCCTTGAACAGATTCGTCTCCAGGATGGACCCGTTCTTGATGAGCACCGTGCCTTGCCCGTCCGCGATGCCGCGGACCCAGCGGCTCTTGAGCGTCCAGAACTCGATGCCGACGGATACGATCGTCCAGGTGCCGATGGCGACGAACCCCAGGTACCACTCTGTATCGGTGTCGAGCGAGATGTAGCCGGCGATGTTGCCGATCGTGATGCCGGTAATGTATTCGAACAGGGACAGCTGGGAGATCTGCCGCTTGCCGAGCAGCTTCGTCACGAGGAACAGGACGACGACCGAGCTCAGCGTTCGCAGAATAATCTCGAGCCATAACGACATTCAGGCTCCTCCTTCCTTCCGTATGTTTCCTAATCTGCTCCAATCCCCTTACGTCCATGCGCGCGAAAAAAAGTTGTTGCCATCCTCACCTTCAAGATGGTAGGATATTTTTCCGCTCTCTGCCGCATTTCACCTTATTTTCCGGACATTTCAGGATGATCTTTCGAAATGAGGTGCCTCATGGTCTTTTTCGCGCTTGCGCGCGCCAGCTTTTCCCGCAACCTGCAGTATCGGGCTTCCCATCTGCTCCATAATGGAGCAAGCGCCATGTTCGGCTTCATCTACCTGTCGATCTGGATCGGCATCGGCGAAGGCCGCGATCTCGGCGAGTACGGCCTCAGCGGGCTCGTCTCCTACGTCGCCCTCAACCAATGCCTGCTCTGGGTCACCTCGTTCACGACGTTCGGCCTTGGCATGCCGCAGCTGGTGAGAACCGGCGCGATCGCCATCGAGCTTGCTCGTCCCGTGCATCTGTTCTACAGCATGATGAGCCGCGAGTGGGGCACGATCGCCTACCAGCTGCTGTACAAAAGCTTGCCGATCTACTTGCTGTACGTATTCCTTGTCCCGCTGCGCCTGCCCGCCGGCCTCGCCGAGACGGCCGCATTTTTCGCCGCGCTTCTATGCGCCGCCTACCTGGCACTCTGCATCCAGTATCTGATCGGGGCCGTCTCGCTCTGGACGACCGAGGCGATGTGGCTGCACTGGGTCAACAACGCGCTGCTGATGCTGTTCTCCGGCTTCCTCGTCCCGATCGAATGGCTGCCCGGCTGGCTCGCCTGGCTGAGCCGCTGGTCGTTTTACCCGTCCCTGCAGTACATACCGACCCGCATCTATCTCGGGATGGACGGCATCGCCGCCGTGCTGCCCTCGCTGGCCTGGTGCGCGGCGCTCACCGCGCTCTGCTTCGCCGCCACCGGCGCGATGCGCCGCCGAACGGAGGTGCAGGGAGGATGACGACGCTCCGCTCCGTGCGCGGCCTGATCGCCATGCACCTGCTGCTGATCCGCTTCAGCTTCCGCAGCAGCATGCAGTACCGCTTCAACTTCTGGTTCGGCACGATCGCCTCCGCCGTCATCGCGTCGGTGGAGTTTTCCTTGCTCGCCGTCATCCTCGCGCGCTTCGGCGCGATCCAGGGCTGGACGCTGACCGAGTCCGCCTACCTGTACGCGGTGCTGGTGCTGGCCAAGGCGCTGTACCGCTCATTGGCCTCCGACGTGCATCATCTGGAGAAATACCTGGTCAGCGGCGATCTCGACGGTCTGCTGCTGCGGCCCGTGCCCGTGCTGCTGGCGCTCATGACGAGGAACTTCTCGGTCCGCGTCGGAGAGACGCTGCTCGGCGCCTCGATGCTCGCCTACAGCTTGGCCGCGCTCGCGCGGGACGGCGCGATCGAGCTGTGGGTCGCGCTGCCGCTTACGCTGGCGGCCGTCGTGAACGGAGCGCTGCTGCTGTTCGGCATCGGGCTCGCGACCGCGGCCATGGGCTTCTGGATGACGCGGATCGAGGTGCTGCAGAACATGACGGAGGATGCCGCCCACACGGCGGTGCGCTATCCGCTGTCGATCTATCCGGGATGGCTGAAAGCGCTGCTTTCGACTGCCCTTCCCGTCGCCTTCGTCAATTACTGGCCGGCGATGTTCATTCTCAAAGGCGCTGTCGGCGGCTGGACGCTCGCGCTGAGCGCAGCTGCCTCCGCCGCGGCGCTGGCCGCAGGCGGCTGGCTGTGGAGCCGCGGCCTGCGCAGCTATCAGAGCACCGGCTCGTAACAGCGCTTTCGCTTCCAATTCCAATCCAATTCCGATTCCAATTCAAACAAGGAGGCCTGTCTCTCATGATCGAAGCCGCCCATCTGCATAAGTCCTTCAAGCTGCGAAAGCCCGGTCCGCGCAAAGGACTACGCTCGCTGATCGGCGGACCGACCTTCGTCAAGGAAGCGGTGCGCGACGTCAGCTTCACGATCGCCTCCGGCGAGTTCACCGGCTTCATCGGCCCGAACGGCGCCGGCAAGTCGACGACGATCAAGATGCTGTCGGGCATCCTGCATCCGAGCTCGGGCTCGGTCCGGCTCGGCGGCATCGATCCCCATCGCCGCCGGGTCGAGACCGCGCGCACGCTCGGCGTGCTGTTCGGGCAGCGCACGCAGCTGTGGTGGGACCTGCCGCTGCGGGACTCGTTCGAGGTGCTCGGCGCGATGTACCGCATGGATCCGCAGCGCCGCCGAGCGCGGCTTGCCGAGCTCGACGGCCTGCTGCGGCTTGGCGAATTCCTCGACACGCCGGTGCGCAAGCTGTCGCTCGGCCAGCGCATGCGCGGCGACCTCGCTGCCGCGCTGCTGCATGAGCCGCCCATCCTCATTCTCGACGAGCCGACGATCGGCCTCGACGTTTCCGCCAAGCGGGATATCCGCTCCCTGCTGCGCGGCATCAACGAGGAGCTCGGCACGACGATCCTGCTGACGACCCACGACATGGACGACATCGAGCAGCTGTGCGGCCGCGTGCTCGTGCTCACGGACGGCACGCTCAGCTACGACGGGCCGATCGGCGGATTGCGCTCGCGCATCGGCATGCCGGCGTCGATCGAGGCGACGTACCGGACGCTCGAGCAGGCGCAGGCGGCGTGGAGCGCCCTGCAGCGGCTGGACTCCGCAAGCCTCGCCGCAGTCGGCCTCCAGGAGCGGACGCTCACCGTCCAGTGCAGCCTGGAGCAAAGCCGCTTCATGGACGTGCTGCGCAAGCTGGAGGCGTACGGAGAGCTCGAGGACGCGCGCATGCGCGAAGCCGATTTCGAGGATGCCGTCCAGCGGCTGTACGCGAATTAGCGCGGCGCATCGCCGCAACAGGAAAAAGGCTGTCTCCCGTCGATGAAGTCGACGGAGGGACAGCCTTTTTTTGGCGAAAGAGGCTCGTTCAGGCAGCCCGGCGGCGGGGCTTGCCAGTATGATTCGGCATTCTGCTGTCAGCGGGTCGGCTATAGCGACGGAGAGCCGTCGCGCGCATCCATCATCCGCATGAGCAGAACCGCCGCTTCGGCACGCGTGGCCGCGGCAGCCGGGCCGAAGCTTCCGTCCGGCCGGCCGCCAGCCAAGCCGCGTGCGATCGCTGCGGAAACGTAGCCCGCCGCCCAGGCTGGAATGCGGGAGCGGTCGGCCACATTGCGCAGCGCCGAAGCGGCGGCCTCTTGAGCGAGCGGCTCCAGCCGCAGCGCGTTGCCGGCCATGACGAGCATTTCCGCGCGCGTGACGACCGCGTCCGGGCGGAAGGTGCCGTCCTCGTAGCCGCGCACGATGCCGCGCGCTCGAGCTTCACCGACCGCCTGCAGCGCCCAATCCGGAATTCGGGCCGCGTCGCGGAAAGATGCCGCGACGTCGGCGCCGGATCGCGGGCCGGCGCCGTCCGGCAGCGGTTCCAGCGCGTTCAGGAGCATGACTGCGAACTGCGCTCGCGTCAGCCCGTTGTTCGGACGGAACGTTCCGTCCGCGAAGCCGCTCACGATGCCGCAGCCGAACGCTTCGGCAATCGCCTGCGAGGCCCAGTGGCCTTTCAGATCCGTAAAGGGCGCCGCGTTGCCGGAAGCGCAGCGCGGCGGCGCAGGAGTCTCGGCAGGCATGCCGCCTGGCGTCGGCTCTGCCGGTCCGGCAGGCGCCGTACTGGGCGCCGGCGTGTCCGGCGGCTCCGTCGGAACCGGCTGCGGACTCGGTGTCGCTGTCGCAGGCGGGGCAGACGTACCTGGCTGCTCCGGGCTCGGTGTCGCGGGAGGCTCCGGCGTCGGCGTTCCCGTGGGTTCCGGTGTCGGCGTTGCCGGCACTTCCGGCGTCGGCGTTGCCGGAGGTTCCGGTGTCGGCGTTTTCGGAGGCTCCGGCGTCGGCGTTGCCGGGGGCTCCGGCGTCGGCGGCGGTTCGGCGCGGTAGATCGTCAGCTCATAAGCCTGGACGGTTGTCCCGTCCTCTGCCGTCACGACAAGGCTCACCGTCTGCTCTCCGACACGGAGGAGCAGCGGATTCGGAGCAGGCGCGCCTCCGATCTCGAGCCGCACCGATGCGCCGGCATGAGCCGGCTCAGCCTCGATGTACGCCTCCTCCATCTCAAAAGGAGCATTCGCTGTGTAGCGGTAGGTCGTTTCCGTCACCGTCTCGTTCAGCTTCAGTCCCGTCACGGCCAGCGCGCGCAAGCCGGAGTTCCCCGACACGACGGTGAATCGCAGCGGCACGGACAGCGGGCTGGCGTGTCCGGCCCGATCGACGGCCTGGGCTTGCACGGCGTAGGTCCCCAGCTCGAGCGAGCGATCAGGGACGTAGCGCCAGCTTCCGGCTTCGTCGGCTTTGATCGTACCGATGCTCTCGCCGTCCAGATACAGCCGGACCTGCGCGAAGCTTTCCGCGACGCCGCTGAGCAGCGGCCTAGCAATCGACGAGCTGCTATCCGCTGCTGGCAGCAGAATGGACGGCGCATCAGGAGGCCTTGTATCCACCGTCCACGCCGAAGGCTCGGATTCCGGACTGGCATTGCCTGCCGCATCCGCCGCCACGGCGCTCAGCCGATATGTTCCGTCGGCGAGCGGACTCGGAGCCGGCAGGCTCCATGCGCCGGGAATTCCGTTGTAAACAGCGTAAGTGACGCCGACGACCGTATCGTTCAGCAGAACGGTTACTCGAGCGCCCGGCTCCGCCGTTCCGGAGAAGCTTGCCGGCGCTGCGGGGAGCCAGGCATCCGGGTCAGGATCGAGGACGATCGGCGCCGCCGGAGCCTCCATGTCTACGGAGAAGCTTCTTGCCGCGCTCGGACCGCTGCGGTTGCCGAGCGCATCCGCAGCATGCAGCACGACCGAGTAGCTGCCGTCTGCCAAAGCCGCAGGAGCGGCGAGCGACCAGCGGCCTTCCGCATCCGCCGCATCCTCTCCCCACAATTCTCCGCTCACCGTCACCTGGACGATCGCCATCGGCTCGGCGATCCCTTCCAGCACGATCTCGCCCGTGTTCAGGCTTGCGCCATCCGCCGGAGACTGAAGCTGTGGAGCCGCAGGGGCCGTACGGTCGATCTTCACAACGGCCGATGCGGCCGGGCTGGTGTTGCCCGCCCGGTCCACCGTCCGCGCCTCGATGGTCGTCTCGCCTTCCGCGCTTACCGTCAGCGGGCCGCTGTAGGTTGTCCAGCCCAGCATCGTCGCTCCCGTCAAACGGTACTCCGTCCGGCTGACGCCGGAGCCGCCGCTGTCCGTGCCGGCCGCTACCGTCACGCTCACGCTGGCCGCGTTCGTCCAGCCGACCGCGCTCGGCGTCACCGTCGGCGCGGTCGGCGCGGCGCGGTCGATGAGGATCGGCTCCAGTACGAGCGACCCGACATTGCCCGCCCGGTCGACGGTCCGGGCATGCACCGTCGTCTGGCCGGGAGCCGTCACGGCAAATGGGCCGGTGTAAGTCGTCCAATCTTGAACGGTTGCCGCCGTAAGTCGATATTCGACGCGAGCAACGCCCGAAGCCGCGTCCGTTCCCGGCGCGATGCTGACCTGAACTTCCGCCTCGCGAGTCCAGCCGACGACGCTCTGGCTGATCGTCGCAATACCCGGCGCCGTGCGGTCGATCCGCACGACGGCGGATGACGACGGCCCGGCGTTCCCCGCGCCGTCTACCGTGCGCGCCTCGACGGTCGTCTCGCCTTCCGCGCTCACCGCCACCGGGCCGCCGCTGTAGGCGGTCCAGACTCGCGTCGTCGCTCCCGTCAGCCGGTACTCCGTCCGGCTGACGCCCGAGCCGCCGCTGTCCGCTCCCGCCGCCACCGTCACGCTGACGCTCGCCGCGTTGCTCCAGCCGGCCGCGCCCGGCGTCACTGTCGGCGCGCCCGGCGCCGTGCGGTCGATCCGCACGACGGCGGATGACGACGGACCGGCGTTCCCCGCTCCGTCCACCGTCCGCGCCTCGACAGTCGTCTCGCCTTCCGCGCTCACCGCCACCGGGCCGCCGCTATAGGCCGTCCAGATCCGCGTCGTCGCTCCCGTCAGCCGGTACTCCGTCCGGCTGACGCCCGAGCCGCCGCTGTCCGCTCCCGCCGCCACCGTCACGCTGACGCTCGCCGCGTTGCTCCAGCCGGCTGCGCTCGGCGTCACCGTCGGCGCGCCCGGCGCCGTGCGGTCGATCCGCACCGTGCCGGTCCCCGCAGAGCTGACATTCCCCGCGCCGTCCACCGTGCGCGCCTCGACGGTCGTCTCTCCTTCCGCGCTCACCGCCACCGGGCCGCCGCTGTAGGCGGTCCAGCTCCGCGTCGTCGCTCCCGTCAGCCGGTACTCCGTCCGGCTGACGCCCGAGCCGCCGCTGTCCGTTCCCGCCGCTACCGTCACGCTGACGCTCGCCGCGTTGCTCCAGCCGGCTGCGCTCGGCGTCACCGTCGGCGCGCCCGGCGCCGTGCGGTCGATCCGCACGACGGCGGATGACGACGACCCGACATTCCCCGCGCCGTCCACCGTGCGCGCCTCGACAGTCGTCTCGCCTTCCGCGCTCACCGCCACCGGACCGCTATAGGCCGTCCAGCTCCGCGTCGTCGCTCCCGTCAGCCGGTACTCCGTCCGGCTGACGCCCGAGCCGCCGCTGTCCGCTCCCGCCGCCACCGTCACGCTGACGCTCGCCGCGTTGCTCCAGCCGGCTGCGCTCGGCGTCACCGTCGGCGCGCCCGGCGCCATGCGGTCGATCCGCACCGTGCCGGTCCCCGCAGAGCTGACATTCCCCGCGCCGTCCACCGTGCGCGCCTCGACGGTCGTCTCGCCTTCCGCGCTCACCGCCACCGGGCCGCCGCTGTAGGCGGTCCAGACTCGCGTCGTCGCTCCCGTCAGCCGGTACTCCGTCCGGCTGACGCCCGAGCCGCCGCTGTCCGCTCCCGCCGCCACCGTCACGCTGACGCTCGCCGCGTTGCTCCAGCCGGCTGCGCCCGGCGTCACCGTCGGCGCGCCCGGCGCCGTGCGGTCGATCCGCACGATGGAGCTTGCCAGCGGACTGGCGTTGCCAGTCTGGTCGATCGTGCGCGCCTCGACCGTCGTCTGTCCTTCCGCCGTTATGACGAAGGTCCCTTCAGCCGGCACTTCCGTCCAATCCTGGACCGTCGCGCCGCTCAGCCGATATTCGGTCCGGGCGACGCCGCTCTCTCCGTCCGTGCCCGGCACGACGGACACCGTCACTTCCCCGGCATTCGTCCAGCCTCCCGGCGCTCCGGACAGAACCGGCGACGTCGGCAGCTCGAAGTCGAACGTAAGCTGGTAAACCTTGCGGCTTAGCTCGTACGTGTCTTCGTTGTAGCCGCCGATGACGAACACCTTGCCTCCTGCCTGCACCAGGCTGGCGTTCGACAAGCGGCCGACGTTGGGGCTGTCCAGGCTCCATTTCCCCGTCGACGGATCGTAGAGGGAGAAATTCCGGTTGCCCATGACAAGGACAAGCCCGTTGTCGAGCGTCAGCTGGGCATGCCGGAAATAGATGTCCCAGCCGTCGTAAGGCAGCGAGGCCGTCTTGCTCCATCCGTCCAGAGCCGGGTCGTACAGATAGCTGTTGAACGAATAGGCATACCCGCTCAACCCCCCGGTCAGCAGCACTCTGCCGTCCTTCAGCGTGCTTTGCGCCGCTCCATAGACGGGAATCGGCAGCGGCGAGCCCTCGCTCCAGGCGTCGCGGGCCGGATCGTACAGATACACGTCGTCATACGTCTCGCTCCGGCCTGCCGAGTAAATCTCGTTGGAGCCGCCGGCGATCATGGCGCGACCGTCCCGCAGCGTCGACTGCGCGTTGCCCAGCATCGTCTTCGGCAGCGGAGCCGCCGAAGTCCATAAGCCTGTCGCCGGATTGTACAAGCGGGCTTCGTCGGTATAGACATAGCCGATCCTGTCGCGGAAAGAGTTCCCGCCCGTCACGAGAACGCTGCCGCCGCTCAGCTCCGACTGCTGATGATAGGCGAGCTGGAGCGGGCTGCCGAACGGCGACCAGGTGAGCGTGCGGGGATCGAACCGGTACGAGCTCGGCGCGAACCCGTTGTTCGAAGCATGCTGTCCTCCCGTCGCCACGATCTCGCTGCCTCCGCGGGCCGAGCTTGCCCGGATTCCGCTTAGCGCAGCGGGAAAGTCGGAGGTAGGAGGCAAAACCTCCATCTTCACCGCTGCCGCGGCCTGGCCTCCCCACGCCAGTCCCGCAGCGGCGGCGATCGCCAGCGCCAGCAGCCCCGGCCTTCGTTTTCTTCTCCTCATCTAGCGGCACCCTCCTTGCTTGTCCATCGTTTTTCACAGGAGTCTTCAGTGTAGGACCATCGGCCCTGTCCCGCCTATTGACGAACGTTAACGGCAGACGAAAAACGGCCGCAAGCAAAAGGTTGCAGCTTGAATCGCGCATGAGAGCATTCTCATTTTTTTCTCACAAACGGACCGAATCCCTTGGCAGCGCTCGCCTTGGCATCTCAGAGGAAAGGCTTGGCAACAAATCGATGTGGTATGGTTGTCTCACCGGATCAGCAAGCAGCTCGGCCGACCCCAAGCGGCGGTCAGGGCCCACGGGAATCCCCTTACATTCAAACGAAAAGAGGAATAGACATCATGAACTACATCATCGGAAAATCGTTCACGAAAAAACTTGCCGCTGCAGCGATCGCGCTGTCCATCGCCATTGCCGGATCGGTCGCGCTTCCCGCGACCAGCGCTGCCGCAGCCGAAGTGTCGACCTCTTCCAAAGCCTCCACCGTCGTCTCCGCAGCGCGCAGCCAGATGGGCACGCCTTATAAATTCGGCGCTTCCACGAGCACGACGAGATACTTCGACTGCTCCAGCCTGATGAAATACGCCTATAAAAAAGCCGGCATCAACCTGCCGCGCACGTCCAAAGCCCAATCGAAGGTCGGCAAGTACGTCTCCAAGAGCAATCTGAAGGCCGGCGACCTCGTATTCTTCTACTCCCCGATCTCCCATGTCGGCATGTATATCGGCGGCGGCAAGATCATCCACACGTACGGCAAGCCAGGGGTGACGATCGACACGATCAACTCCGGCTGGTGGAGCAACAACTACACGACGGCCCGCCGCGTGCTGTAACGATTCCTTGGATCGATAAACGGATTAAAAAAGCTGCTTCCGCCGCCCGAAAGGGCGATGGAAGCAGCTTTTTCTGTTGCCGCGCGGCGAGGAGCCGGCTCTGGCGCAGCGGACCAATCCAGCCCCCGCAGTCCGCAGAGGCATCAGAGCTGCTGCAGCGGCAGCCATTCCAGGACGCGCCGGATCTGCGCGTCCCAGTAGCCCCATTCATGCTCGCCGGGGCCTTCCTCGTACGTCAGCGGCAGGCCGAGCGACCGGGCATGCTCGCGGAAGGCGACATTTTCTCCGTAGAGGAAATCCTCCGTGCCGCAGCACTGGTACAGGAGCGGCTGCCGTGCCTTCGGAAGGCTGGACAGCTGTTCCGCAAGCGCGAACAAATCATTCGGCCCGCCGACGGCTTCCTCCCGCTTGCCGAGGATCGACTCGACCTCGGCGAGAGCCACCACGCCGGCCCTGTCGTAACGGCCGCGAATGTCGAGCCCGCCCGAGAGGCTGGCGACCGCCGCGAAGCGGTCCGGACAAGCCAGTCCCAGCTTGAACGCGCCGTAGCCGCCCATCGAGAGGCCTGCGGCGAACGTATCCTCGCGGCGGTCCGACAGCGGAAACAGCGCGCCCGCGATCTCGGGCAGCTCCTCGCTGACGAACGTCCAGTAGCGGTGGCCGACCTTCATGTCCGTGTAAAAGCTGCGCGCCACGGCCGGCATGACGACCGCCAGGCCGTACTGGGCCGCATAACGCTCGATCGACGTGCGGCGCAGCCAGATCGAGTGGTCGTCGGACAAGCCGTGCAGCAGGTAGAGCACCGGGAAGCGGCCGTCGGCCGCCTTGCCCTCCAGTCCGATCTGCCGCTTCGTCTGCTGCGGCAAAATGACGTTCATCGAGCAGCTCAGTCCGAGCACGTCGGAGAAGAAACTGGTTTGCGCAAGCGCCATGAGCAAAATCCCCTTTTCAATAGGATGGTAAGGCTGGTTCAGCCGCGCAGCAGCTCCCAGGCCTGCCGCAGGAGCAGCAGCGTGCTGACGGCGATGAACAGCGGCCGCACGTAGCGGGCTCCGCGCCGGATCGCCAGGCGCGAGCCGGCGAGCGAGCCGAGCACCATGAAGGCGCCCATCGTGAGGCCGATCGTCCAGTCGATGCTCTGCAGCAGGGCGAAGGTCGCCAGGCTGGCGACGTTGCTGCCGAAGTTGAGCGCTTTGGCGTTGCCGGCGGCCCGCACGAAGTCGTATCCGGCCATCAGGAACACGAAGATCAGGAACGAGCCCGTGCCCGGACCGAAAAAGCCGTCGTACCCGCCGAGCGCGAACGCCGCGCAGGCGATCAGCGCCGCCGAGCGGCGGGTGAACGCCCGCCGCGCCTGGCCGTCGACGCCCCAGCTGCGCTTGAATACGGTATAGACCGTGATGAGCGAGAGCAGGACGACGACGAGCGGGCGCAGCCAGTCGGACGGCAGCAGTTGGAGCAGCAGCGTGCCGCCGGCCGCGCCGGCGACGGTCAGCGGGAACAGGCGCCGCACGATCCGGCCCTCGATCTTGCCCGAGCGGAGGAAGGCCAGCATGCTCGTCAGCGAGCCCATCGTGCCGGCCAGCTTGTTCGTGCCGAGCGCCAGATGCGGCGGCAGTCCCGCCGACATCAGCACGGGCACCGAGACGAGCCCGCCGCCTCCGACGACAGAGTCGACGAAGGCCGCCAGGAAGCCGCCTGCCGCGATCCAGACGAATAGTTCCCAGCTCATCTTAGCCGACCTCATTTGTTAGGTAGAATTAGGTGCCGCCGCCGGGCGGCGACGCTCTTTCATTGTAGGCTCGCTGCACGGAAGCTGTCTACGGGATCTGTCGGTCTGCCGCTTCAAAAAGCGCCGCCGCCAGCGCAACGCAAACGGGACGAAGAAGGGAGACCCCCCTCTTCGTCCCGTTCGTGGCGCAAAGAACGCCTTTCCTGTCGATTCAAGCCTGCGCCTTGGCCGTGGCAGCCGGCGCCGCCGGCTTGCCCTTGCCCGCGCCGGGCGTACGCCGGCGCGCGCCTTCGTTGCTCTCCAGCCGCTTGGACAGCAGCGAGAGGCTGTAATTGACGGCGAAGTACAGCACGGCCGCGAGCAGCAGCACCGGGAACACGTACGATACGTCGTGCCCGTAGACGATGTTGGCGCTGTGCATCAGCTCCGGCAAGGAGATGACGACCGCAAGCGACGTATCCTTGAGCAGCGAGATGAACTGGCTGACGAGCGGAGGCACCATGCGGCGCATCCCGATCGGCAGCACGACATGCCGCAGCGTCTGCGCCTGGGTGAGGCCCGACGAGCGCGCCGCCTCCACGAGCCCTTTATTGACCGACTGCAAGCCGCTGCGCACGATCTCGCTGATCATCGCGCCTTCGAACAGCGTCAGCGCCACGACCGCCGCCCAGAACGTGGACAGCTGGATGCCGACCTCCGGCAAGGCGAACTTGACGAAGAAGATGATGAGCAGCAGCGGCAGGTTGCGGATCGTCTCGACGACGAGCATCGTCAGCGTCCCCAGCCCTTTGATCCGGCTGTAGCGGATGAGGCCGAGAGCCGTGCCGAGGATGAAGCTGAGCACGATCGCGACGGCGGCGACGATAAGCGTCATGCCGAAGCCTTTGAGCAGGAATAGCAAATTGTCGGAGCTGAATGCGCCTGCGAAGTCCATGCCGATTCCTCCTCTCTAGCCCGTCCGCGCCAGCTTGCGCTCAAGCACGTTGGTCGCATAGGCCAGCGGAACGGTCAGGATCAGATAGAACGCCGCCGCGACCATATAGGTCTCCATCGTCTGGAACGTATAGCTGTTGACGTTGTCGGCGAAGTACATCAGGTCGAAGCCAGCGACGACCCCGAGAATCGACGAGTTCTTGACCAGGTTCAGAAACTGGTTGGTGATCGGCGGAATGACGATGCGCACCGCCTGCGGCAGAATGACGAGCCGCATCGCCTGCACGTAGCTGAGGCCGGTCGAGCGCGCCGCCTCCATCTGCCCGGCCGGGACCGACTGGATGCCGGCCCGCACCGCCTCGGCGATGAACGCCGAGGTGTAGATCATGAGGCCGAGCGTGCCGGAGGCGAAGCCGTCCAGATCGGCGCCGAGCGACGGCAGGCCGAGGTAGAAGATGTACACGACGAGCAGCAGCGGGATGTTGCGGAAAAACTCGACGTACGCCGTGCCGATCGCCCGCAGCGCCTTCCACGGCGCGATGCGCATGACGGCGAGCACGAGGCCGAGGACAAAGCTGCCGGCCAGCCCGAGCAGGCTGGCGTAGATCGTATTCTTAAAGCCCTCGAGGAAATCTCCGGAGTAGGAGCCGACAAAGGAGAAGTCCATCCGTTATTCCTCCGGCGGCTTCTCGCCCATCCATTTCTCATAGAGGGCCGCGTAGTCGCCGCTGTCCTTCAGTTCCTTGAGCGTCTCGTTGACGGCGGCGACGAGATCGGCATTACCCTTCTTGGCGGCGATGCCGTAAGGCTCGTCGGTGAACGTGCCTCCGACGACGACATACTCCGGATCCTGCTGGCTCATGCCGAACAGAATCGCGTTGTCGGTCGTCAGCACCTCGCCCTTGCCGGCCTTGAGCGCGGTGAACGCCTCCTGGTAGTTCTCGTACTGCTGCACGCGCAGGCCCGGCACCTTCTCCTCGATGTTCTTGATCGAGGTGGCGCCCTTCTGGCCGATGACCTTGGTGTCCTTGGTCACGTCGTCGATGCTTTTGATCGCGCTGCCCTTCTTGACGAGCAGCGACTGGCCGGCGTGGAAATACACATCCGAGAAGTCGACCTGCGTCTTGCGCTCCTCGTTGATCGTCATCGTCGCCACGATGAGATCGATCTCGCCGTTGTCGAGCATCGGGATGCGCGTCTTGCTCGTCACTTCCTTGAGCTCGAGCTTCGTCTCGTCGCCGAGGATCTTCTTGGCGATCGCGCGCGCGACGTCGATGTCGAAGCCTTCGACCTCGCCGCTGCCGGGATCCTTCAGGCCGAACAGCTTCGTGTCGAACTTGACGCCGACGACGAGCTTGCCGCGGTCCTTGATCGCCTGCACGGCGGAGCCATCGTCTGCCGGAGCGGTCGACGCCGAGCCGCCCGTATTCGTCGACGCCGGCTCGTTTTTCGCGCCGCATCCGGTCAGGGCGACTGTCGCCAGCAGCAGCAGGGATGCCCCTGCGCCAAGCCATCTTCTTTTTCTCATCTTTTCTCGTCCCCTTTCGATCTCGTGCTAATGGTTGATGACGCGGCTCAGGAAGTCGCGCGCCCGCGGCTGCTCAGGCTGCCGGAAGAAGTCGGCCGGAGCGGCCTGCTCCACGATGCGGCCCTCGTCCATGAAGACGACCCGGTCCGCGACCTCGCGGGCGAAGCCCATCTCATGCGTCACGACGGCCATCGTCATGCCTTCCTTGGCCAGCAGCTTCATGACGGAGAGCACCTCGCCGATGACCTCCGGATCGAGCGCCGACGTCGGCTCGTCGAACAGCATGACGTTCGGCTTCATCGCGAGCCCCCTGGCGATCGCCACCCGCTGCTGCTGGCCGCCCGACAGCTCCGACGGATAGGACTCCGCCTTGTCCGGGATGCCGACCTTCTCCAGGTAGTGCATCGCCGTGCGCCGCGCTTCCTCCTTGCTCACCTTGCCGGCCTGCACCGGCGCGAGCGTGATGTTGTCGATGACCTTCAGATGCGGGTACAGGTTGAAATGCTGGAATACCATGCCGATGCCACGGCGCAGCGCGTTGATGTCCGTCGTCTTGTCATGCACGGAGACGCCGCCGATGGTAAGGCTGCCGCCGGAGATGTCCTCCAGGCGGTTGATGCAGCGGAGCAGCGTGCTCTTGCCGGAGCCCGAAGGGCCGATGATGACGACGACCTCGCCCTCGGCGATATCCAGATCGATGTCCTTCAGCACGTGAAAGCTGCCGTAATGCTTGTTGACCTGCCGGAAAGAGATCATGCCTGGCCTCCCATTCGGAATTTTGAACTACCTCTAGGCCATGAACTCGATAAAACGTCATGGTCGTGTCAAATATCATAACCTAACCCTCCGATATTTTGAATAAAAAAATAAATCCGGGCTCATTTATGCGACTTTTTTCCCATAAATAGAAAAAAATCCACCCAATATGTCAGGTAGATTAACGCGAATGATGTCGAATGCTTTCCTATCGTCGGCCTCAACCGTGCGGCTGGTCCTGCCGCTTTTGTCTCAGAGCCTCGTACAGGTCGCCCGCGGATCTCATCGCATAGACGATCCGGTACGGGACGCCGTCCTCCAGCAACGCGAGCGCCGGCACGCTGGCGATCTTCCACCGCTCCCGCAGCGTCGGCGCAAAGTTCACGTTCAGCTTCTGCACCGGCATCGTCCCCGGCGCGGCCGCGGCGATTTCCAGCATGCGCTCGGCTACCTTGCAGGTGCCGCACAGCGGCGTCGCAAAAAAGACCGCCTCCTGGCGGTGAAGCCTTCCGATCGCCATGAATTCCTTCTCGCTCGTTTCCGTCAACCCCATGCTTCCCCAGCCTTTCTTTTTTTCTTCGTTGCGGCGCGGCGCCAGGCTGGCCCGGCTCCCGTTTCTGCGCTTTCGACTTTCGGCTTTCGGCTTTCGGCTTATCGTTTTCCGCTTTTCACTTTTCTGCTTTTCGTTTTCCGCCAGGCCAGTCCCGGCTTGTTTCGGCATCGCCGCCGCGCCTTTCCTGCTTGCCATTCCCATGCGCCGGCAGCTTGCCGGCCATCCAGCGCGGCATGTAGTCGCTCCTCCCAAGGATGCGAGTCGTTCGAGGCCTCCTCTTCAGGCTTTTCATGCCCGCGCGGGCGCCGGCTCAGTCAGTCGGCTTCCGGAGGAGAGGCGGGACGGGCAGTCAGCATCCGGTAGGCGATGAAGACCGCCGCGAGGAACGCCAGGTAAGCGAGCACGAGCGCGCCGATCCGCAGCGGACCGCTGCCGCCGCTGCCGCCGAGCGTGGCGAAGAACAGCATGCCGGGCGCCTTGCCGAGCAGCGAGGCCGCCGCATAGGTCCGCAGCCGGATGCCGGTGAGCGCGGCGTAGGCGTCGACTGTCATTTCCGGCACGACGGGCACGACCCTCGCGACGAGCACGAACAGGAACGGGCTGCGCTCCGTCAGCCGCACGAGCCGATCGAGCCGGCCGGTCCGCTCCAGCCAGGCGCGGCCGCGGTCGCGGAACAGCAGGCGGAAGCCCGCGTAGGATGCGAGGCATGCGAGCCAGGTGGCGCTCAGGCTGATGACGCCGCCTCCGAGCGCGCCGAACAGATAGCCGAGCGTGGCGATGACGGCCGCGTACGGGAACACCGGGAAAAACGCCAGCGCAAACGCCGCCGCCAGCATCGGCAGCGGCGCCGGCCGCGCTCCGGCCAGCCAGGCCGAGATCGCCTCGCGCTCGTACCAGACGAGCGCGAGCAGCGCCGCGTACAGCAGCACGGCGAGCAGGCGCGGCCAGATGCTCCTCGGCCCGCTCTCTCGGGCACGGGCCGGATGGCTCGGCCCCGCCGGCGTGTCCTCTCGGGCGCGGGCCGGACGGCTCGGATTCACCGGCGCGTCCTCTCGGGCGCGGGTCGGACGGCTCGGATTCTGCGGCATCTCCTCTCGGGCGCGGGCCGGACGGCTCGGATTCACCGGCGCGTCCTCTCGGGCGCGGGCCGGATGGCTCGGATTCTCCGGCACGTCCTCTCGGGCGCGGGCCGGACGGTCCGAGCGCTCTTCAGGCTCCTGCCCGCCCAGCCGGCTTCCGCCACCGGAATCGAAGCTTCTATTCACCTCCATCCCCCTTTCGGCTCATCGTTCGTTTCGTCCATGGCGCGACTGGCGCCTCGCTCCGCGCAGGTCAGGGCTTGTCATCCATTATATGCCCAAGCGATGCGAAAAGATCAACTTCGGCAAGCCCGATCCGATCCCATCATCCTGGAGCGACCGCCTCCGTCCGAAGCCGAGCAGGCGTACGGCACCTCCCCTTGCCGGGCTGCCTGCCGGGAAGCCTGCCGGCCGCAGGCGCTCATATGCGGGCCGGACGGCTCATACAGTAACAGACGATCTCGTGAAAAGGAGGCTTTTTCCATGACCTGGGTGCCGACCGACGACGGCGTCTCGCTGTATGCCCATCAGTCCGGCCCTGCCGGCGGCCAGACCGTGCTGCTCCTCCACGGCTGGCCGCTCAGCCATCGCATGTTCGATCGCCAGCTGGCGCTGCTGCCGGAAGCCGGCATCCGCTGCGTCGCGCCGGACCTGCGCGGCTTCGGCCGCTCCGACGCGCCGGCGGACGGCTACGGCAGCGACCGGCTTGCCGACGACTTGCGGCGCATCGTCGATGCGCTCGGACTGGAGCGCTTCGCGCTTGCCGCCTTTTCCTCCGCAGCCGCGACGGCCGTCCGCTACATGAGCCGGCACGCGGGCAGCGGCGTCAGCGGCCTGCTGCTGATCTCGCCGGCCGCGCCGTCCCTGCTCCAGCCGGATGCTCCGACAGCCGACGAGGCGAGCGGACGGCTCGAGCGGCTCATCCGCCACGCCCGGCTCGACCGGCCGCAGATGGCGGCGGAGTTCGCCCGCCAGCTTTTTTACCGCTACCACAGCCCGGAGTATACGAGCTGGTTTTCCGGCCTCGCGATGGACAGTCCGCTTAGCGCGACGCTCGGCCTCGCCCGCGCCATGCAGCAGGAGCGGACGAGCGCGGAGGAGCTCACCCGAATCGCCGTTCCGACGGTGGTGTTCTACGGCGCCCACGATCGGGTCGTCACGCCCGAGGCAGCCCAAGGACTGGCCGCCGCCATACCGGGCGCGTCGGCGGTCCGGTTCGCCAAAAGCGGCCACGGCTTGTTCCAGGACGAAGCCGACCGCTTCCAGCAGGAGCTGGAGCAGTTCGTCCGCGGCCTGCCTTGAGGGCAAGTCGCCGCCCGAGGGAACCGGAGCGGTTTGCCCGCAGCTTGCCCGCGGCTTGCCTGCAGCTTGCCTGCAGCTTGCCTGCGGCTTGCCTGCGGCTTGCCCGCAGCTTGCCTGCGGTTTGCCCGCAGCTTGCCTTGATGGCGTCGGCTCTGTTTCACAGTCGCAGACACTTGCCAATCTGAAGCCGTTACCAGTTGCCCACGGCATCCGTCCTTAGGCGCGCCGCCACAGGCTAACGACGGATCAGATTGTTAGAGGGGCTAAATCACGACTCCGAAAAATGCAACGACTCGTGAGACGCTTAGATGCAGCAAAACTCCCCAAAAGCCTGCAAAAACGAGGAGCGGGCGGCTTTAAGCGTCTGAGCCGTCGTTAGAAATCCGCACAGGCGAAAAAACGGTCTGTAAGCGTCTCAGTCGTCGTTAGCAAAGCCGCCCTCAGCGTAGCCGGCAGGATCGAGCACTTAGGAATCCGGCATCGGGCAAGGGCATGCAACAATAAAAGAGCGGGCTGCCGGGAGCAGCTCGCTCTTACTTCATGCTCCGCGGCCATCCACGGTTCATCCTCTTCCATCCTCTTCCATCCGCCGTCCATCTGCCGTCCATCCTCGTCCATCTGCCGCCCATCCGCCGTCAAAGCCTCGTCAAAGCCTCAGTCCCAGCGCACGCCCGTCTGCTGCTCGCTCCATGCCCACAGGCGCCGGGCCGCGTCGAGATCCTCCGCCTTGGCGGCGGGCCGCAGCGGCTTGCTGTCGGCGTAGTACAAGCTCCCCTCGCGGCCGCCCTCCTCGGACAGCGCCAGATGGATCGCCGTCGCGGCTCCCTCCTCCGCCGTCTGGAAAAACGGCCGCAGCAGTCTGTAAATGCCGCGCCCGAAGCCGGTTTCCCGGCTGACGCCGAGGCTTGTCGCCACCGCTCCAGGATGGAGCGCATGGGCGCGGACCGCCGTCTCCCGCAGCCGCTCGCGCAGCTCCAGCGTGAACAGCAGGTTTGCGAGCTTGGACTGAGCGTAGCCTTTGACCACGTTGAAGCCTTTGCGCAGATGCGGGTCGGGATCGTGAATCCGCCCCGCCTTATGCGCCCCGGAGGACACGACGACGACTCTCGCCGCCGGGGCTGCGAGCAGCGCGGGCAGCAGGCGCCCGGTCAGCGCGAAATGGCCGAGATGGTTGACGCCGAGCATCCGCTCGAAGCCGTCCTCCGTCTCCTCGCGCCGGATCGTGACGACTCCGGCGTTGTTCACGAGCACGTCGAGCCGCGGGTAGCGGCTGTGGAACCGCTCTGCGAAAGCCTCGATGCTCGCGAGCGAAGCGAGGTCGGCGGTCACCAGCTCGATGTCCGCCGGACCGGGCCCGCTGCGCCGCAGCGCTTCCTCCCGAGCCGCCGCTCCGCGTCCCGGATCGCGGCTCAGCAGCACGACCCTCGCTCCCGAGCGGGCCAGTCCGATGACCGTCTCGAGACCCATGCCGGCGTTCCCGCCGGTGACTAGCATGATTGGCTGCGCCATCGCTCAAGCCCTCCTTTTCTTCTCCATTACCACGGAGAGGCTCCGCCGAAGCCGCGCGGATCGTCCCGACCTGCCCTAGCCGTCGTTTCTCGCGCCAGTCAGTCTCGCCCCCTTCCCGCAGCCGCCTCGCGCCCTATTCAACGCTTGTCCGCCGCTGCCGCTGCCGCCTCCATGCGGAACTCGTAGTTCTGCTTGCACAGCTGGAGCAGCGAATGCTTCAAGCCGCGCTTCGGCTGCGTGATGACGAGCGCAGGCCGCGAGCGGTCCGCAGGGCGCCGCAGCGCACGGCGCACGGCCGCCGGGTCGGCGATGCGGTTGACGATCAGCTCGTCCGGCAGCTGCTGCTCGCGGTAGCGGCGGATCAGGAAGCGGTCGCAGGCCGCCTCCCCGCCGCCATCAAGGCCATGCAGCTGCAGCTCGCGCAGCATGCCCTGCTGCACCTTGGCCACGAGCACGGTGTCCTCGCCGAAGTAAAGCACCTCCTGCATCAGATCCGTTTCCCGGTCGACGATCTGCTTCTCCGGCGTCTTCTCCAGGTTGCGGATGTGGCTCAGCATGTTCTGGGCCTTCTCGAACTTGAGCTGCTCCGCGTACTCCGTCATCTGGGCGTACATGCGGGCGACGAGCGCAACCTTGCTCCCGTCGAACAGCAGCTCCGACACCTGGCGCACCTGCTCTATGTATTCCTCGCGGCTCATATGGCCTTCGCAGATGCCGCCGCAGCGCCCGATATGGTACAGCAGGCAAGCCCGCTTGGGCAGCTTCGTGCAAGAGCGCAGCTTGTAGTGGTCGGCGACGAACTCCAGCAGCTCGTTGCGGAAACGCGCGCTCGCGAACGGCCCGAACCGCTTGCCCGGAGCCGCCGTGGCGGCGATCCGCTCCTCCGTCTCCCTGCGGTCGCGGTAATGCACAGCCAGACGCGGAATTTCCTCGTCGGTGAGCATCAGGTAGGCGTAGCCGCTGTTGTCCTTCTTGAGCGCCCGATTGTACGGAGGCTTGTGGATCTTGATGAGATTGTTCTCGAGCAGCAGGCTCTCCGTCTCGTTGTTGACGAGCAGCACCTCGATGCGGGCGATGTTCGCCACCAGCTCCCGCAGCCGCTTGCTCTTGTGGTTCGTATGGAAATAGGACCGCAGGCGGCTCCTTAGATTCTTCGATTTTCCGACGTACAGCAGCCGGTCCTGCTCATCGCGCATCAGATAGCAGCCGGGCTTCTCGGGATAGTCGCCTGCCTTGAACATAAAGGCCATCGCCTGAAGTTCCCCCTCGCATGCGGAGTTCCTGGAGCTCCAACAGCCAAACAAACGTTCCAGGAGCTTCATTGTACCCTCGGCCTCTGGAAAAGGGAAGATCAGTCGCGCCCCATATGGAAGGTGCTGGTCGATATGTTATAATTCAGACAATTCTCGATTTAAGGAGGCTGACTGCCATGGCGTCGACTGCCCGCCGTCCCAGCGCTGCGTCATCGTTCCGCATTATCGAAAAGGATCCTGTCTTCTCTGCGCTCGACATTTTCAGGGGAGCCTATCTACGCCTCGCCTTCGTCTCCGCGCTGTCGGCGCTCACGCTCCGCCGTAGTCCGGCGATCGAGCGCTGGCGCGCCTACGCCGCCCGGCTCGCGCAGGAAAGCCGGCGCGTTTGACTGCCGCAAGCTGGAATTGCACGTCTGAGGAAATCCAGCCTTGAAAGACAAAAGAACCGCTCTAAGGGGCGGTCCTTTGGGTTTAACTTAGTTTGGAAATACATCGATATATGAGTTCTTCTAAGTGGCTCTCATCGGTTACTGATTCAATCGTTGCAAGCAGGATCTCCTTTGAGTCAGCTCGCCTCCAATCTATAGAATAACCGGCGCGAAGAGCCAAGCAACGAATAAATTCTCGCAGACTGCGACCGTTGCCTTCCCGAAAAGGATGCAGATGATTTAGATCGGCCATAAGTAGAGCAGACTTTCGAGAAAAGTGTTCCCTAGGCAAAGGTTTTTCAATCAACTTAAGATTTGCATAGGTTGCGACAAGGTTTTCAAAAGCAGTTAGCTGCTCTTGATTCTGAAACCCTGGAATATTTATAAGTACATCCGTGCCTGGGTAGCAGTACTTGGACTGACTCGAACTTTTCCTATACACTTCGTGCGATCTCAAGCGCACGCTTTAAAAACTCATCATCCGACATTTCGCCTCGCGCATGACTTAAAATAAGCGCTTCTCCGTCTTCAGTCAATTTTTGACCTTCTATCTCCAGAGATGCTTTAGCGATGCCAAATGCAGCATCGGTTTGGTTTTCAATACTAGCCGTTACTGGTGGTGTCATAGGATCGCCTGCTTTCTTCATCGCTTCATTATGTCCATTATATCCGAAATAAACTAATACTATTTTCTAAAGAGGGAGCACAGCAAACAGCCATCTTCTTATCCAGCTCCATTCCGTCCGGCCTCTCAGCCCTTGCCCGCCACATGCTCCACCGCATCCCGCAGCGGCTGCAGCAGCTCGCTGCCCTCGCGGCCGACGAGGCTCTTGTGCATCCAGATCGCCGCCTGCGAGCCGTCGCCCATGGCGATCGATGCCTGCTCCGAGTGGGCGAGCACGTCGCCGGCCGCCCACACATGCTTCACGTTCGTCATTTTCGTGCGCGGATCGGCCTCGATGTGGCGGTTGGCATGCAGCTTCACGCCGAGCTGCTCCGCCAGCTGCGAGCGCACCTCGTTGCCGCCGAAGGCGACGAACGCGCGGCCGCCCTCGATCCACTCCCCGCCCGCCAGCCGCACGCCGCGCAGCTGGTCGCCTTCCGCGTCCAGCTCGGCGATCGGCTCGTCCACGATGCGGATCCCCTTTTCCCCCAGCTTGTCCCGCAGCTCCGCCGACACCTCCTTGCGTTCATGGTTGATGTACACCAGATCCTCGGTCCAATAGGCCAGGATGCGAGCCATCGAAGCGCCGGCATCGCCCGAGCCCATGACGATCGCGCGCCGTCCCGTCAGCTCGTAGCCGTCGCAGTCCGGGCAGACGTAGACGCTGATGCCGAGGCACGGCCGCAAGCCCTCGAGCGGCGGCAGCCGGTCCATGACGCCGGTCGCGAGCAGCAGCCGCCGGCCCTCGTACGTCTCGCCCGACTCCCCGTGCACGGCGAAGCCTTCCCCGTCGAGCGCCAAGGCGCGCACCGCCTTGTCCTTGACGAAGCGCACGCCAGCCTTCTCCGCCTGGATTCTCCCCGCCTTGCGCAGCTCCGGCCCGCTGACGCCGTCGGTCCAGCCGATCAGGTTGTGGTAGCGGAGGCAGAAGCTCGAGCGCCCGTCCTCCGAATCGACGACGAGCACGCGGTGATTGTACCGTCCGAGCTGCACGGCGGCGCTGAGCCCGGCCAGTCCGCCTCCGACGATGAGCGCATCATATCGCATCGGTTCCTCTTCCTTTCCTCTCCAGCCTGTTTCCGTATTATTACCGAATCGAGGCGGCTCCTAATCGGACCTTCTGCCGGATCGGCCAGCCGGCAAGCCCTTTGGCGGATGCCCGTTTTTCCCGTCGCGGGTTGGAATATCCAGAGGGGAGGAGTACAATATAGAGGACGGAAGTGTGCGGATTAGGTTCATCTCGTCTCCTCGGAGACGGTTTTTCTTCGCGTTCGGAGAGGTCGTGGAGCCTCCCTATTCTCGGCTACGATCCGGGTCCGGCCAGCCCTGGAAAGGATCTGAAGCGCCTTTATGGCAGACACTTATTTATGGAAGCGCAACTTGATCGTCCTATGGACCGGCGTCTTTTTCTGCAGCACCGCTTATTCGATCTCCATCCCCTTCATGCCGATGTTCCTGCGCAACGATCTCGGCGTCACGAGCCATCTGACGCTCTGGTCAGGCATCGCGTTCGGCATCACCTTCCTCGCCAGCGCCCTGATCGCCCCGTACTGGGGTTCCCTCTCGGACAAATACGGACGAAGGCCGATGCTCATCCGCTCCGGCTTTGCGCTCGCCGCGCTGTACATGGCGACCTACTTCGTCCATGATCCCTACCTGTTCCTGGCGCTGCGCATCGGCCAAGGCCTGCTCGCCGGCTACGTACCCGCGGCGATCGCGCTCGTCGGCACCAACACGCCCGAGAGCAAGGCCGGCTACGCGCTCGGCATCATGGCGACGTCCGGGGCGACCGGCGGCATCATCGGTCCGCTCATCGGCGGCGTCGTCAGCCATTACTTCAGCAACCGCGAGAGCTTCCTGTTCTCCGGCTGCATCGTGCTCGTCTCGGCGCTGATCGCCGTCTTTTTTGTCAAAGAGCATAAGTTCAACCGCCAGGCCGTGCGCTCGCCGATCCGCGCCGACCTCAAGGAGGCGTTCTCGAACCGCGTCTTCGTCACGATGCTCGGCCTCGTCGCGCTCGGCACGTTCTCCGTCATGATCCTGGAGCCGCTGCTCACCGTCTACATGATGGATCTCGGCGGCAACGAGGGCAACGCCAGCCTCGTCGCGGGCTTCGTGTTCTCCGCCGTCGGCATCGCCACGCTCATCGCCGCTCCGCAGTGGGGCAAGTTCGGCCCGCGCATCGGCTACACCAACGTGCTCGTCATCGGCCTCATGGGCGGCGGCATCGGCAACCTGCTGCAGTTCTTCGTCCATGACTTCGTCGCGTTCGGCGCGCTGCGCTTCCTGTATGGCCTCTGCTTCGCGGGCGTCTATCCGGCGCTGAACGCGCTCATCGTCAAAGTGACCGCGCCGGAATTCCGCGGCCGCGCCTTCGCGCTCAACCAGTCGGCGACGCAGCTCGCCACGATGATGGGCCCGATCATCGGCGGCGTGCTCGGCGGCATCCTGCCGATCCGCTGGGTGTTCGTCATCAACGGCGCGATGCTGATCGGCGCCGCGCTGCTCATCCGCAGCCGGCACCTGGAGCGGCACGCGGTTTTGGCGGCGAAGAGTTCTTGATTCTCTCGAAGCCGCTATCGAAATGGAAAGAACCTCTCGAAATTCCGAGAGGTTCTTTTGATTCACAAACTTAAGATGCTTTATAAGAAAAAATCAGCCCGATATTCCGTTGAAATTTCAAAAATAACATAGACGATAATGGCCAAGTTAATCAAACTTAATTCAATAGGCCGCGCTTTTTTTTCGGTACGCGATACAAACCCTTGGTTGAGCTGGAATCCCAGCGAAATGCTTACGCCAATTAAATTTATCGGCAGCACCACAACGCTATACACCACGACGAACAACACGTTTTCCAGAAATTGACCGATCAATAACGACATGAATAAGACGCCCAAATGAATGATCGGCCATGCGATGATGATATAAGATACAACGGAGGATTCGCGAATGAGGTATGCAAGCACGAATCCAAAGCCTAGGAGCAAGAGCGCAAATCCGACCGAATATGGAATGGGGATAGCTCTATGACTAAATAATTCTGCATCTAGTCGATCAAAAACGATATAACCGATCACAGAAGCAAAGAGAGCTAGAACGACCAGTAAACCTGCAAGCAGCTTTCTCATTTCGGGCTCAATATCGTTTATTTTTGTCTTCATGGGATCATCGACTTTCTTCCCCGTTTCCGAAAATCAGGTGCGTGGGCAAGGTCAGAATAACCTTGCCGATCAAGTCTTCCTCATCCACAAAAGGCGTCTCCCACATATGAGCATCGTAACTTTGGTTGCGGTTGTCGCCTAGAAAGAAATACTGCTTCTCCGGCACTTGGATCGGACCAAACTCATACCTCATCGGCTCTTTAATATAAGGCTCCTCGATTCTTTCCTCGTTCCGATAAAGCACGCCGTCTTTAATTTGAATCGTATCTCCCGGCAGTCCGATAAGCCTCTTCACATATCTCTTGCCTGCCTCCTCTTCAACCGGCGGATAGAAGACGATCCTGTCGCCATGACGGAGATGCGTGATCGGCAGAAGTTTTTCGACAACAACACGGTCCTTGACCTGGATGGTCGGAATCATCGAGCCGGTCGGGACGACCATCGCCTCGACGACATAGGTTCGAATGAGCAGAGAGCAGACTAACGCGATCATCAGACTAGGAATCCATGTTTTCAAGAAACGCTTCAATGCGCCACCTCATTCGGGTTTAAATGCCTTCCCTGTCTTCACGTTTTCATTCGGCTCAAGCTTTCCCTGATCGATGCAAACAGCATATTTCACTTGATTTTGAGCTGTTCGGCCAGTCCAACTAGAATCCCTTCGACGCCACGAATGTAGCAGAGCCGATAGGAGTCGCCGTACTGGACCACTTCGCCAACGAGCTCAGCCCCGTGCTTGCGGATCAGGCGAGAGACCAGCTCGTCTATATCTTGAACGGCAAACATGACCCGAAGATAACCGAGCGCATTTACCGGAGCCGTCCGATGATCGGATATCGTAGGCGGAGTGAGGAATCTCGAAAGCTCAATTCGGCTATGGCCGTCTGGAGTAGCCATCATGGCGATCTCCACGTTTTGATTTCCTAGCCCAGTTACACGCCCGGCCCACTCTCCTTCGACATTGGCTCGCCCTTCGAGCCTCAAACCGATCTCCTCGAAGAAAGCAATTGCCTCATCAAGGGATTCGACAACGATGCCGACATTGTCCATTCGGAGCAGGTTGTTGGTGGTCATGGAATTACCTCCTATGAAATCTCATTCATGTCATCGCGTCAATTCCGCTTTCCAATTTCACGACTCCTAGGTTAGTCAATTAATAATCATCAGAGGTATAACTCTTTTGGCACTGAGGGCATTCCAAGGAGAAAGTCTTCTTGAATTCCTTCATATACGAATATCTCCCCATAAAATTAGACCATCCTTCACCAAGAAATTGATCATGGGAGACTCTTTTTAGTCTAGTATCACAGTATTTGCAGTTGTGTCTTTTAAAAAAATAATCCTTGACCTGATCTATCGTCAGCTCTATTTCATAGATTCTGTTGTTTCCATATCGAGCAAGAAAAAGTCCAAGACCAACTACAGCAATAGCGGCTACAACAATGAATACAATTAATCTTGAGTCCGTCATGCCTTTCTATCCTTTTGTTCGCTCCATAGCCTTGTTACCGCTTGCAGTTCCAAGCCTTCAAATTGCAATTTGTACACGTCCGGTTTGGTCGTCTGATTCATGAAGTCGAATTCGTACCGGAAATCAAAATAGTTCATCATCAACGTCATCACATTGCCGTGGGATCCGATAGCAATTTTCCGTCCTTTGCATTCATCTAAAATCTTCTTCAGCACTCTTACCGATCGATTCTGACAAACCGTGCTTGATTCTCCTCCTGGCAATGCAAAGTCAGGGTCTTCGAACGATTTCTTTAGAGCCGGCATGAAGTATTCATCCGAGATGACATCGTCTGAAAAATGTCTCTCTCTTAAATCCTCGTCCGTTTTGATCTCCACACCCAACTCCTTGGCCAATCCCTCCAAAGTGAGCACGGCTCGAGCATAAGGACTGGATATGATTCTGTCTATTCCTTCGCCCCTCAGCATGCTTGTTATCGTTTCTGCATCCAAGATTCCCTTTGAGGTCAGGCCTCTCGTTCTTTCATTTCCTTCTGAATAGGACGACTCTGCATGCCTGACCATGTAGATGATGGTGTTCATTGAATCCTCCTCGGAAATGCCTGGCATCCTTATCCCGTGCTGAGAGCGATCATCAAACCGATGTCTTATTCCGTTCCTTCCTATGTCGATATAAATTCATGATTCCAATAACAACAAATAAAAATGCAGGAATTAAAAATCCGTACCTATATTTTGAATCACTTGAATCAGAGATGATAACATACATGGTAAAACAAATTGCAGTAAAGAAATTAAAAATAGCTGTATTTCGATAACTTTGTTTTTTCATTTAATCCAACTCCTAATAAGGTATTTAGCTGATTTTGCAGGTTTATCTCTATCTCTGAAGATAGCTTAAGATGAATAGAGCTGCAAAAGGGACTTATTTGATTTGGTTCACATTTTGCGGCGTAACTAATTTCAAAGAAAAAATATGTCCACAGTCTTTACATGCAATAGCTTGGATAACGGAATAATTCTTCGTGAATGGGAGTTTTCTTTGCGATGTTATTGTTGTAAAAACGACACCACCAAAACCTGTTGAAAGCTTTCCCTCTATAGTATTTTCTGAATTACATATTTCACAATTCATAATAATTGTGCTCCTCCATCTATACACTGAGCCATCTATCATCTCATGGAGCCATCGGAGTAGGATAAGCGTACATCGAAGCGCGATTAAGATGATAAAAAATGTGGCCTACTTCTTCGAATCAACGTGTACAGTTTTAGTCTGTAAACTTAAACCCTGCTTAATTTTTCGATAGCCTGTTCTTCATTGGACAAGAAAAATATATCCCTTCCATTATTGCTCTCATATATAAAATCCTTAAGGCTCTTACTTGAATAACTTGAGAAATCACCAACAATTGCGATCTTCGTTCGATAATTAATGAACTTTTGAAGTATTTCTCCCGCAAGGCGCGTTTTCAAGTCAAAGAACTCCTCGCATATTGCTGATTTATTTAAAACTATTCTATTACAGCCTGTTTCATAACTAACCGTTGCCATAAAATCCAAGGCTGACTGGACATCGGTAATGAGTTCTTCATTGCTCTTAACAATAGCAATCTCTACTCCATTTTGTTCAATTTTTCTTGTATTCATAGTCATCCTCCAGTTGATATTAGTTTTTAAAAACTTCTTTTAGTTCTGATCTATTTTCGGGTTTCGGCCATTTCTAATAATGTTGTTGTATTGACGACGCCAACCACCTTAAGGCATCGATGGGTGCCGGCCGCGATGCGATTATCCAGTTTTCATCTGACTAATAATTTCAAGGCTTTGTCCATTCATACTTTATATCTTCAAGCTCCTCTTCATTTTCATTTCCTCTACAAACGATCTTAAATCCGTTTCTCTCATAAAATTTCTGAGCTTTCTTATTCACTTCAAATGTGTATAAAAATAGTCTTTTATCAGATTGCTGTTTAGCAAGATCTAAGAGCCTTTTCCCTATTCCTCTCCCTTGATATTGAGTATGAATATATAATTGATTAACCCAATTCTCATTACAGGCGAGTATGCCTATTACTTGCTTGTTTGTATCTTCAATTGCTAGAAATACCTTATTATTATCGATCAATATATGGTTCAGAAAATATACATGGTCTTCAAAAGAATGTTTCTCTTTTTGTCCAATTGCTTGTTCCTTGCTGTCTCTCCACATCTGAACTGTTTGTAACGCAAAGGTAGGATCATATTCGATAATTGTAAATTCCATTCGTACCAGCTCCTGCTACTCTGTTCTAGATACTATAAAGTATTCTGAAACTGTTTTTCGAACTCGGAGATTTCCGATAACGTTGTTTCCTCCCCGAACCTCACTCGCTTAAGTGAGCGTCAGCGAGCGGGTCGTAGAATTAGCCAGTTCAGGTTGTCCAGCTGTTACTACTCCCCCGAAATCTCTTCGGTCCGTATTTAAGGCGTCAGCCCGAAGTGGGGATGCGGTGTTGCGGATGTGTCCGGCTGATTATGCTTCTTCGCCACTGAAATGCCTCATCGATTTACATCGAGCTGCCGCCGGACCGAGGGGCGCCAACGTTGACCCGATGCGTGAATATGATGTCTTCGGCACTTGGAAGATCTGAGGCTCTAATTGAGTATATATTTCTCGATCTTCTATTGACGTTTTTATCGTTAGTGTTATTCCATCTTCCTGGAGAACAGCAAACACTTTATTCTTAAGTCGGAATGAAGGTTTTCCCCAATGTCTGCCTCGTAGGATTCAGGCAAATTCATAATATATTCTCGGATCTCATGAACTGGTATCATTTCATCCCCTTTTGAATTTCTGTGGTTTGAGTGATGTTCTTACCGAGTTTTCACCTAACGTCTTACGCATTCACGAACCCAAAAGGCTTAAGCTGCCGCGCGATCAAACGAAGTTATCGCCACGCCGGGTCCAAGACTTAGTCTCTCAGGTGTTGTCCGCTGAATCCGCTTCTCCGAATTGCCTCCGGCGAACCGAGGGAGCGACAGCGACCGATGCGTGAGTGCGGTGTTAGGTGATGCCCTAGCCCTCTTGATTCGCTCCAATTGGTCTTTCTATTCTTCCACCTCAAAGATGGAGTCTACAATGATTGGGAGATTGCCCCTCACAGAAGTTGCCCCAAAAACAGATCTTGCATGTATGCCTTTATCTTTAAAAACTTCGAACATCAATTCCGAAAATCCATTTAAAACTAAGTGATGCTCCTCAAAATCTGGCTCGGCGTTCACAAACCCTTGAACCTTCACTACTCTCTTTACTTTATCTAATGAACCAAGCCCCTCTTTGACTACGGCTAGCACTTCTATGCCCGTCTGCCGTGCAAATTCGTAGCCATCTCGGGTATTATAATCCTTTCCTAACTTGCCCTTGGGGTTCCCGCTTGGTCCTTTTCCGGAGACAAACATCAAGCCATTCACAATTACAAAGTTTGTATAACTGGCTGCCGGATTACTTGCAAGCGGAAGTGTAATCCCTAGGCTTAGCAAATGCTCTTCAATTTGTCCCATCCTTGAATTCGCTCCTTTACAATATCTCGCTGGGATTTCACCTAACGTTTCGTATATTCACGACGTCCGACGAAGTCGGATGTGTCTGGCCAATCTTTAACCAGACCAAGGGCCGTATGGCCCGCAGCGTGAACTCGATGTTATCAGATGTCAGCGACTACTTTGATATACTTCCAATTTGCTTTTAACTACCTAATTGTTCATCAATTGCTTGGATAGCTAATTCCAATGATTTTATTCTTCTTTGTAAAAGTGTCTTCTGAGGACTACCCT
This sequence comes from Paenibacillus sp. FSL W8-1187, assembly GCF_037965485.1. Taxonomy (NCBI): domain Bacteria; kingdom Bacillati; phylum Bacillota; class Bacilli; order Caryophanales; family Paenibacillaceae; genus Paenibacillus; species Paenibacillus sp. FSL W8-1187. Next base: position 1,213,361 of record NZ_CP150181.1, on the reverse strand, counting down.
CTCTTGCCTTATCATAACTGGATTTAATCGATGGAAATAATCCAGCAAGTACATTGCGAGCTGCTTCTATTTCTTCTTGGTTATACTGATGTGATCTTTTATTCCAAACATATTCTAGTGTGGCAAGGCCAATGTATAAGGCTTTAAGTCTTTTCGTTGTTAATGTGATATTTGCTCCTTTCATAGTCATCTGAGCATTGGCATTTTCCAACTTACTGATTGTAGATTGGAATGACTTTATAGATTCTAATTTCTCTACATCAGAGACATATTCCATTCAAGGCCGTCCTCTCTAGTTTTGTTTTGAAGGCGATCGACATATTCACTAATAACTTTAACGCTGATTTCTGATAACGTCTCTTGTGTTCACGAACCCGAGAAGCTTAAGCGACCGAAGGAAACGGGGCGGAGCCTTAGCCTCGCAGGAGTTGTCTGGCTGCATCAGCTTCCTCGACCACTCCTCTACCAGACCGAGGGCGTCAGCCCGAAGCGTGAACACGGTGTTATATGAAGCCCAAAGAATCTACAACATTAGGTATGGTGTTATATGAGTGATATGCCTTTTGAGCTTTACATACAAAAAACCATTATCTATAGCCTTCATTTAAGTAAGTAATTTCGTCCCCTCTAATTAATTCATGAATTCCTTTGTTATAAAAAGGAAGTAACTTGTCTGCTTCTTCAAACTCTATCCATGCAATTTCAGAAATTTCATCGGGTCTTTTAATTCCTGTTTCTCCGCTAGTAATTTCAGCTCTAAATGTAATGAAAATTGCATGGTTCTGAGACTTCGTGAATTTACATTCATTTATTGCAACAATTCCAAAGAGTTTAACATCAAGTCCTGTTTCTTCTTTTACTTCTCTTATTGCAGCTTCTTCTAAAGTCTCATCCTTCTCGACAGCCCCTCCAGGAAAAGACCAGCTTCCATTGCCGACGTTCTTGACTAATAACACTTTAGATTTTGAATTATCAGTAATCAACGAGTAAGTAACGTCAACTCTGTTCATAGGTTGAGTTCCTTTCTAATTTTGAATTTGGACTGCATATCTTTCATATAACGTTGTTGTATTCACGAACCCCGCAAGGGTTGTCCGGCTGATTCTACTTCTTAGAATCGTCACTTCGGTCGGACCAAGGCGCGATAGTGACGTAGCGTGAGTACGGTGTTAGGCGATTTAACCGACTCCTATGAATTACTTACAAATATGTCATACATATTGGTTCTATCAGAATCGTTATATAAATTAAATTCAATGAACTCCCATGGGTTACTTATCTTATTAGTTTCAGTACTTAAAATAATCATTGGCAAATTATCAAATTCCATATCCATCTCAACGGTTAAGCAATTGTAATCAAGATCAAAATATTGTTTGTAGCCTTTATGCTTAGCACTTGGAAAGTTTTCAATAAAATTTGTATTGTAATAGGGTTTGAAGTAATTAATCATTGCTGCTTCTGTGATGTTAATTACTTGTTCATAGACTGGAAGATTACTAAGTACCTTCTCTAAATGCTCTTGATCTTCTTGTTCACTTACTTGGTATTTTTTTGAGATGCCATCCATTGTGGTATTTAACATTGGAGTCATCTCTAGCAATAATAGATAAATTCTTTTATCATGGTATTTACTATGAAAATCAGTAAGTATTTTTTGTAAAGTGGAGTGTGCCGACAACCTGTGTTGAGCAAACCTATGACCCCCAGCATAGGATTGCCCAATATATAAAACTTCCATTTGGAGAGGCTTCCATGATTTACTTAACTGTTTGTTTAAAAACACTTGTGCATCAATGGGGGAACTAACTATTCTCAAAAATTCTGATAATGACAAATTTGTTTCACTTAAATTCTGATAATAGAAATCGGCAAGAAAACCATTGTCAACTTTGCAAATTAATTGAGTGTATGGGTAATTAATTTCAAAGTTTAAGGTTCTATGGTCAAGTCCCGGAAATAATGAAAAGTGATCAATTTCTATTAATTCTTCATTATCCGGTGTTATTTTTTTAAGAGTAAAATTAAATCCCTCTTCATCAACTTTAAAACTATTCTTGTCGATGACTACTCTAGGAAGACTTAAAATGAAATATATGTGATATCTTGCGTTATCTAATACTTTGTCTAGATGTTCCACTGGAATTAATGTTTTATATGATGTAAAGACATTCAGTCCAAATTCAGAGATATATTTCCTCATGATTTAGCACTTCTTTCTTGTTTGTTTTCGGTTATATCGCCTAACGTTTTGTGGGTTCACGAACCCGAGAGGCTTAAGTGACCGAAGGGAATGGGGCGCCAGCCTTAGCCTCGCAGGGTGGTCCAGCAGCTTTCGCTTCCTTGGAACAATCCCCTGCCGGACCGATGGCGTCAGGCCCGAAGCGTGAACACGATGTTAGGCGATGCTTTGGCTTCCCTGAAACTAAATTGAATTTAATATCAGTATAACTTTCCCGACTATTCTCCTAACGATCAAGGAGTGAAAAACCTTATGCTTGTCCCTTGTTGTACTTGTCAAATATTAGTTTACTTCGATAATCCAAGTCATAAACAAGGTTCAGTACATCCTCTATTACTAATATCGCTAGTTTTAGGTCTTCTAACTCTGGTTGTGTCAATTCATGAGCTGCAGTGTTGCCTAGAAACCGAAATCCATGTAAATTATTTCTGATATTCTCAGGAACGAAACTTGCTCTATCGATTTTCTCAAATAAGTTATTACCATCAACACCTTTATCTACACATATTCCCTCTAATAATGCCCTTAAGCCAATCCCACATAACAATTTACAGTTATCGTTATAACTAATTATAATTTCTTTATATATATTTTCTAACTTATCTGGAATTCGTTTAAATACCTTTGGTTTATGCTGTTCTCTACCTCTCTTCGGGAAGTATTCTGTATGAGTAATTGGACTTCCATCATAATCAATATCCTCCGAGAATTGATGCGTCTTGACACCTGTTAGCTCGTCACATCCTCGGCATTGCCAAACATACCAAGCATCAGTCCAATATATCTCCAACTGATGTTCTACTTCCTCACTTCCGTGTTGGACATAGTCAGCAACTAAAGTGTGCTTTGTGTTTCTATTGCAATCATTGCAAAATATATGTTCAATTTTTTCTTTATTTTCCGTCATTATTTTACCTACCTCTCCTTTAATTATTCTCTTAGATATTCCAGAAATTTCGTCTAACGTTCTTGTATTTATGATCCCGAGAGCCTTAAGTGACCGTAGGGAACGGGTCGTCAGACTTAGGCTCGCAGGGTTGTCCGACTGAATCCACTTCCTGGCTTCTTAACTTCGGTCGGACCAAGGGGCGTCAGCCACGCAGCGTGAATACGGTGTAGCCGATGTACTCTCTTCTTAGAAGATACCTTCATCCCATAATATTAAGTCTTTAATTTCGATTTCAATATAATCATTTAGTTTAAGTTCTTTAATATTTATTTCATCACTATTAAAGGTAAAATCAACATCCCAAATATTTAATACAGCAATTTCTTTATCATCACTAATGAAACTTATTTCTCCTGTAAGATTAATTCTCTCATCTGTACTTTTGTATTCAATATTAGGTGTTCTGTTTTCAGTTTTAATATATGTAAGTGTTTTTTCTTGTGAAGTCTCAACAGAATAGTCTGTATTAAGTATTATTTCCTCAGGTTTCTTATTATAGGGTACAAAATTTGCTGTACCTTCAAAATCTGAGTGTGTAAATCTAATCCAATACCCATGGATCAATTGGGTTCCTGCATGTCTAATTAGTTTCCTACGATTAAGATTGATATCAACAATCTGAATAATCATTAGCTTTCCTCTTTATTAAATGGTTTAGGGTATTTCGGCTAACGTTATTGTATTCACGACGTCCCACCACCTTAAGCCCGAAGGGGGGCCGCGATGCGGTTAGGTGGTGCGGATGTGTCCGGCTGATTCTCTCCGATCCAACTTCTAACTTCTGCCGGACCGAGGGCGAATGCCCGATGCGTGAATATGGTGTTAGACGAAGCCACATTGAGATACTTTCAACAGGTTCTACTCCTTAATAATCCAATCTGTGTACTCTACTGGTTCAATATTAAATCTACTGGTTTCTATCCATTCTTTAGTCGCCATTACTATAGGCGATGAATTATCTTCATTTAGTTCAGCAGTATCTATCCATACAGCTCCTGATGAGTCTTCAATATTGGGAGAAGAATTGATATGTCCGGCAATATATTCGACCTCATAGAGTACAAATATATGATGACAATGTGTATGCTCATATCCCGCTCGAGTCCAAGGAATTATAATATCTTTGGACCCAATTTGCCCTTTGACTTGCACTACTAAGCCTGTTTCTTCTTTAAACTCCCTAATTATAGTACCGAGCATAGTTTCATTAGGTTCTATACTTCCTCCTGGCATATCGTATCGCCCCGAATATGGTCCTCTATTTTTATTAATAACCAGCAAGCTTTTTTGTCTTTTGCATACTCCATAAATTCCAATATGTCGATGATACCTTTTCTCCACCCTGAGATGCCTCCATTTTAAATCTATCTCTTCGTGGTTTCGTCTAACGTCTCTCGCATTCACGAACCTCCGAAGGAGGTTGTCCGCTGAATCCGCTTCTGCGAAATGCTCCAGGCGGACCGAGGGAGCGACAGCGACCGATGCGTTGAATGCGGTGTTATCTGCTGTTTCTGCCCTCTTCGAAATCGCTTATCTAGCACCTACACTTACCATACGTTATAAGTATCTGCGCCCTTGCAATCTAGCAATTTATATTGAGATATTTCCGAAAAGGATTTTGTACCATAATGATCCATCATTATTTTTTCTATCTTCTGCTTTTGATCACTAATATATTCGACTGCAATTGTTATCATATCTCTCAGAATAACTGCATTTTCCTTATACAAAAATTTTCGTCGCATATAAACTTGGGCTATTTCTACAGGTTTTTGAGTATAAACATCAACTGTAATACCAACTTTGCTGTCTCTAAAATCACCCTCATCATGAGCAAGGGTACGATTTCGTATATCTCGAAGATCATTGAATTGTTTTAGGTAACTATTCTTTCCAATACTCTTGGCAAATGAATCGAAGACTTGTTTGGCGTCTATTTGAGAACGACCTTTTCCCCCAGGATTTGAAAAGCACTTTACTAAAAGCTGTATTGCGCTATTTATTAATGCCCCATCAATTAATGTTGAGTCCACTGTATAAAACATTTGGTCAATGTATGCTCTTGAATATATTAGATCATGTTCACTAGCAAGTAGTGATTGGTATCTAATCAGCGTTCCTTGAAGTTTCCCTAAATTACAATCTTCGATTTGAAATACTTTAAACCTATTATCTTTGTCATCGTTTACCACAACTTGATCAACAGAAATGGTATATGTTAATTGCATGGTTATACTCCTAACTAGTTTTAACTTATTGTCTGGCCCTAAAGCAGGAATTGCAGATAACGTTGTTGTGTTCACGAACCCGAGAGGCTTAAGTGACCAGCGGGAACGGGGCGTCAGCCTTAGCCTCGCAGGTGTTGTCCGGCTGATTCTACCCTAGGCTTTTTTACATCGGTCCGGACCAAGGGCGAATGCCCGCAGCGTGAATACGGTGTTAGACGCTTTGCCATCTTTGAGCTACTAGCAAGACTCGATCCCGTTCCCGCATAGGGAACATACCTCAGAGAAAAGCCTGTACTTTCAATCTCGTTCCCGCGTAGGGAACCTACCTTAGAAAAAGCCCTATTGGTCAGTTTCGTTTCATAATCCTGTAGTCATTTTCTGGTTTTGCATGGCGTCTAACGTCTTATTTCTGTATTTCTATATATTCACTGCTATCCGGGTATCTCCGAACTTTTACGTGAACACCTAGCATTGTCATTGCTATTAAGAACTGGAACGCTCAAGTTGTTTAGCAGCCTTAACCCGGTCCACAGATGCGATATACTCAATTGATCATTGAGCATTATCCAATTTGTTTTTTTCTTCGATTTCCCTTTTTCTCAAATCAACTTCTTTAACATAATTTTCATAAAACTTTGAGTTGATAATGAGGCCTGCCATTCCCAAAACAGCGATTAAAGCACCCATCCAATAATTCAATGATAAATCAACATCATAAAACCCGTTTCGAGGAACAAGTTGTTCTGCAATTTTAGAGCTTGTAATTATACAAACACCTACAATGATAAATATGTAGGAGAAAATAACGTTGATTTGTTTCAAGTCTTCACCATCCTTAAGATGTGTTTTCTCCGCTATTCGTGCTTTAATCAGAGGATTTACGAACACGGCCCCTCGTTCCTATCTCCTCAAAAACAATATATAGTCCGTCCCGACACCGGGATGTCCCAGCGAACGCAGGATCGTCGTAATATTCCCTCGGTGATAAGCGCCGTGATACAAGACATGCTGGATTATGTCTGCGATCGTGCTTTGAAACTCCTTGCCGGCTGAATTGCGGTACGAAACGACTTCCTCCGCGTTCGGGTTGCCCACCAAGAAATGCCGTGTGTTTTCGTGCAATCCCTCAAACGCCAAGCGAGCCTGCTCCACCGTCTGGAATGGACGTGGAGTCAATGAAGGCGCCGGCTCTCCCTTCAGACGGGCAAGCCAGATCTCTTCCGTCGCGGCCAGGTGGCCCAGCACTTCCACCAGGCTCGAGAAGCCGAGCTGGACTTCCTGGGTCAGCGTACCGGCGGGCAATGTTTCCAGATGCTTCAGCACCCGCATCGAAGCCCAAGCATGATACTCATAGTCGTCATGAAGTCGGGTCATTCCATCATCTCCCCCATTCTCCTGCGAGCCTTCATTCTTCAAGCCCGATCCCGTCCAAAGGACTCCGGATCCGGCGAACGTCCCGGGTGCTGACATGCGTGTAGCGCTCGGTCGTCCGGCTGCTCTGATGGCCAAGCAGCTCCTGGATATAGCGGAGGTCGGTTCCATTCTCAAGCAGATGGGTGGCGAACGAGTGGCGAAGGGAATGCACGCTGACCGGCTTGCGAATGCCCGCACGGCTCCGTACCTGCTCGAACAGCTTCTGCACGCTGCGCTCCGTGAGATGCCGACGCCCGTCCTGTCCCGGAAACAGCCAATCTCCGGACTGCCCGCTGCCGACATAACGCTCGACCGCTCCCCGAGCGATGTCCGAAAGCAGCGTGATGCGGTCCTTGCGCCCTTTGCCCTGACGTACGGTGATGGTCCTGCGCTCCAGATCAAGGTCGCGCAGCCGGAGCCGGACGACTTCGCTGACGCGCAGTCCGGCCGAGTACAGCAGGCAGAGGATCGCGCGATGCTTCTCGTTGGAGACGGAGCGGAGCAGCTGCGCCACCTCGCCGGTGGACAGGACGTTCGGGAGCTTGTTTTCCTTCTTCGGCCGCACATAGGCGCTTGCTGCGTCTTCGCCCTCGATGTTCTTCCTATAGAATTTGAGGGCGCTGATCGCCTGATTGACGAAGGAGTGGGACTTCCCCTCCTCCAACAGCTGCAAGGAGTAGGCGCGGACGCTGATGCCCGGCGAATCCTCTACCGGATCATGGCTCGTCTCGCCATCCCTGACGTTCTCCCCCTTCTGAAAAAAGCGCCGCACATGCCCGGTGTACGCCCGGATCGTCTTGGGACTGTAGCCTCGGAGCTTACGAGCATTCCTCCAGCAAATCAGGCGCAATGTCGAGACGCCGAATTCTCCCTTGCAGCGTCTCCCACAGCTGCTCCAGGCTGGAGATCGTGTAAGGAATCAGCCAAGCTTTGTCCTCCGGCATCCACTTTCGTCCCGCTACTCCCTTGATGGCTTCAATATCGTTTTTGGCGAAGACGATCGTGTTCAAAGAAATCCAGCGGTCGTCTTTCTTTGCGATCCGTAGATCCATGACGCTTCATCTCCTTCAGTATACCTCGCCTGCCTAAATGTGGAAATAAAAAAAGAGATTCAAGTCCGCCTCGGAAGGAGGCGGTCTGAATCTCCGATGCTTTCGGATAAAAGGATGCTTGTCTTGCATAAATTGGCTAGCCGACAACAACTTCAGTATACAAGGCAGACCTTGATTTGGAAATAACCCCGCCGCTTCAACGATTCGAATTCAGCCGAGCCAGCTTGGCGGCATGACTTCCCACGAGGAGCAGCCAGGCGACTTCCGTCAAAATCAGGAATCGTCCATACAGACCGGTCCGAACCTCGGGACCGAATTGTCCATCTTGGGGAATTTGCAGCACGAATGCGAGCATCGCAACGATGGCAAGAACCGAACTGGCGATCAGCGCTTTTTTCACAGGCCGCCAAGCCTCGAGCCGCCCTAACGAAAGACTGATGAACAAAGCGGCTGCCGGCGTGTAGTCCAGCATCGCCCCGATGGAGTGCATGCTGCCGCTGAATGTGGCGTCATCCGGATGAATGGAGATCGGATCGGTGGCGAAGATGCCCGCGATCGCGACGCCTATGGCGCTGATGCCGAGGATGACAAGCCCGATGGATCCCGCAACCGAGCGGACATGCGGAACGATCGCGAGCGCCACGCAGATTTGCGCCGTACCCAGCAATCCGAAAGCCAGATGCATGATCCAGCCAAAGTCGCCTAGCGCGTATTCACTGATAAAACGCCAGGTTGGATCAAATTCGGGCTGCAGCAGATGCAGGCTGACCAAGAGAACCACGAACAGTCCGCTGCAGAAGACGGATGCAAGCGCGAGCCGGAGAGCCTTCTCCGTCAATGGTTTTGCCAGGACGGGCTTCTGAATCATCGCTTGAAATCCACGACAGCTTGTGCCACGGCTTCAGGGGCCATGATGACTGCGGAATGGTCTTGGCCGACGAGGGAATGAGCCGTCGCCCTTGGCAGAAGCTCGACAAGCGCGCGTGCCGCCTCATGGAGAAACGGCTCGCTGTTCTCCCCGGTCAGGATCAAGGTCGGAGCGCTATGTTCCCATCTGCCGGCCGGCAGCGGGTTTCCGGATTGCGCCGTTCCCATGATCGTTCCATCGTAAGCGAGCGTATGGGCCAGCAGCTCCATTTTGTTCCACGAAGGATCGGCTTTCATGTACCCGATGTATTCTTCCGGTATGCCTAAGGCTTCGGATGCAAAATATTCGACGGCTTCGGATCTCTTTCCAGCTTCGACAAGCGAATTCAACTGGTCGACATAGCCGCCAGGAACAGGCTTGCGGCTGTCGCTCACAATGAACGGCGGCTCGAATAGAAAGACCTTCGCGATCGAATCCGCCAGCCTGTTGGCCGCCTCGAGCGCCAATACGGCTCCGGACGAGCTCCCGAACAAGCTGGCTTGTCCGCCGGCGGCGGCAATCAGCGCTTCGATGTCTTCCACCTCTCGGACTGTATCGTAAGGCGCGGTATCTGCACTGCGTCCGCGTCCTCGTCGATCGTAATTGTAAACGGTGAAATGGCCCGACAAGCGTTCGGCTAACGGCTCGGCATCCTGATGATCCGCCGCTGCCGATGAAATCAGGATCAGGGCCGGACCGGTCCCTTGTTTGACATAAGCAATTTTTGTCCCATCCTTCGAAATGACAGTCTCCATTGAGTCCTTGCCTCCCTGTAAAGTTTCCAAATAGTCTTCCAGCCGGTCATAGGCATCCGTGAAGCCTTCGATCATGCCCATCGCCTCCGCGTTGTCCAGTTGGTCGCTGGAAGCGAATCGCGTCACGATGCTGATTTTTGTTCCGCCGCTTTGCGCCTCGAAGGATACGGTCGTATGCATTTCGCTGTCCGAAACGATCTTCCACTCGCTGTCGGCAAAACGGTCGGTGTACACCAGCCTGCTCGGCGCCTCGACTTCATCGTAGGCCGCTCTGCAATAGGCGGTCTCGCCGCTGCCGTCATCCGCTTGGAGACTGTAGCGCCACGCTCCTCCTGGCCGTACGTCCATTTCATAGACGGTCGTGGTCCAGCCCTTTGGGCCCCACCACCGGACGATATGCATCGGCTGCGTCCAGCCTTCCCATGCAAGCTGGGCAGGCATCGCAACGGTTCGTTCGATCGTGAGCTCCCTGCGCTCGCGGTCTTTGCGAACGGTCGTTTTTGTTTTCATCGAATATCACCTTTCTCGTGGGCTCGTGGATTGTCCATGCCTGTCATTGATCCTCCTTCTTAATGGAATCCAGCATTGTCTGCTCAAACGCATCCAGACGCTCTTCCCACAGAATGCGGAAGGAATCGAACCATTCGTCCAGCTCCTGGAAAGGCCCGGCTTCGAGGCTGTAGATCCGCAATTGAGCCTTGCTGCGCGATCGCACGAGACCGGCTTCTCCCAAGATGCGCAAATGACGGGATACTTGCGGCTGGCCCAATCCCAAGGCTTGAACGATTTCTCCTACGGATTTCGGTCCGTTTTTCAGCAATTCGACGATGTTGAACCGACTCGGTTCAGCAAGGGCAAGCAAGGTCAGCTGCATGGTTGTTGTTCTCATGAGCCTAATATATATCAATTGGTGTATATACGTCAACATATATATAAAAAGAAGACCATCGCCGCCGCGGCCATGAGATGCCTGCCGGAGCGCTTGGCCTGCCTTGCCGTACCGAAAAAAGCCCCGAACGGATTCGTTCGGGGCTTCTTTTCCCATCTTAGTCATGCTGGTACCTCAACGCTACCGCTTCACCACGACTGTCAGCTCGCCGCTCGCCGTCACGCCGGCGGCGTTGGCCAGCTCGACGCGGTAGACGTACGTGCCCGGAGCCCGATCCGCGACGTCGGTGAACGCTCGCTGCGCCGCAGGAGTGTTCGCCTCCAGCGCCTGCGTGTCGATCAGCGCGCCGTTCTCGTACAGGCGGTATTCGGTCGCATTGGTGCCCCACCACAGGTTGGCGGTGATCCGGTAGCGGCCGTCGCCGTCCCAGTTGTCATGCGATACGTCCGGCTTGCCCGGCGCCGCGTCGGTCACCTGCACGGTGAGCGGCGCGCTCGCCGTCGTGCCGGAAGCGTTGCTCAGCTCGGCGGTGTAGACGTAGGTGCCGTTCGGCTTGCCTTCCAGCTCGGTCCGCACCGACTGCGCCGCCGGCGTCCGGTCGTCCAGCAGGACGGTCCGGATGAGCTTGCCGTTCTCGTAAAGGCGGTACACCGTGCCGTTGTTGCCCCACCACAGGTTCATCGTGACGGCGTACTTGCCGTCCTTCAGTCCGTAGGCCTGGCCGCTCGTATCGCTCAGCTGCGGCTTGCCCGGAGCGAGCTTGGCGTCTCCGCCTTCCCTCACCGTGACGGTGGCCGGCGCGCTCGCGGCGCTTTCGTTGTGCGCGCGGTCCAGCGCCGTGACGACGTAGGTGTAGGTGCGGCCCGCTACGGCCGAGTCATCCGTATAAAGCGGCTCGGCGCCGAGCGCGCTGCGGTGCAGCACCGCCTGGATGGCGGATGCTTCCCCGATGCTGCCCGCCTTCGCGCCGTCGAAGCGGTAGATCACATAGCTGGCCGCGTCCGCGGATGCGCTGGCTTGCCAGCTGACGAGCACGTCGCCGCTCGCCTGGGCGGCTGCCGCCGCGCCCGGCGCGGCCGGAGGCTCGGCGTCCAGCCAAGGCATCGCCGGCACGAGCGCCGGATCGCGATGCAGCTCCGCCTGCAGCCGATCGGTTACGCCGAGCGGATTCAGCTCGAACCATTTCGCGCTGAAATACATGCTGCCCTTCACGGCCTCGTAGCCGCGGTTCAGGATGATCTGGCCGGGCAGCTCCTCGGGATTGCGCCAGCCCTCGGCATCCGTGCCGACGCGGTAGATCGCCTGGCCGGCGTACAGATGCACGTTTTTGCCCGCGACCTCGCGGCTCCACCAGTCGACCAGCTTCTCGTAGGCGGCCGGCGAGTAGCCCATGTTCCAATAGATCTGCGGCGTGATGTAGTCGATCCACTCCTCGGCGATCCAGGTGCGGGAGTCGGCGTAGATCGCGCTGTAGCTGCTGAGGCCGTTCGTGTCCGAGCCGGTCGGGTCCTCGCTCTTGTTGCGCCAGATGCCGAACGGACTGATGCCGAACTTGACGTACGGCTTCTCGGCCTTGATCGCCTCGCCCATCGTCTGCACGAACGTGTTCACGTTGCTCCTGCGCCAGTCCGCCTTGGCGAGCGTGCCGCCGGACGCCTGGTAAGCCGCGTACTGGACCTCGTCCGGGAAGTCGACGCCCGTCACCGGATACGGGTAGAAGTAGTCGTCGAAATGCACCGCATCGATGTCGTACTTGCCTACGACCTCCATGATGCTGTCCCGGATATGCTGCTGCGCCTCGGGAATCGCCGGATTCAGGTACAGCTTGCCGCCGTAGCTGATCCGCCATTCGGGATGGAGCACCGCGACGTTGTTCGGCGCGAGCTTGCTCACGTCGTCCTGGATGCTGACGCGGTACGGGTTGAACCACGCATGGAATTCCATGCCGCGGCGGTGGACCTCCTCCAGCATGAACGCCAGCGGGTCATAGCCGGGATCTTTCCCTTGCGTGCCCGTCAGCCATTCGGACCACGGCGCCATTGCCGAGGGGTAAAAGGCGTCCGCCGTCGGCTTCACCTGCACGATCGCGGCATTCATGCCGGCCGCCTGCAGCTCGTCGAGCAGCGCGATGAAGTCCTGCTTCTGCTGCTCGGGGTCGGTGACGCCCTTGCGCGGCCAGTCGATGTTGTCGACCGTCGCGATCCAGGCGGCGCGCATCTCGCGCTTCGGCGCGGCCATCGTCTCGCCGACGACGAGATAGACGCTGCTCGTCTTGCCTTGGTACGTCGCCGTGATGCGGGCCGCGCCCTTGGCCTTGCCTGTCACGACGCCGCTCGCGGCGATCTCGGCGACGGCCGGATTGCTGCTCGTGTAGGCGACGCCTTCGGTCAGCTTGACCGGCGCCGGCAGCCGCGTGTACGTGCCCGTGACGAGCGTCTGCGCGCTGTCGCCCGGATTCAGCGAGCGCAGGCTCGCCAGCTCGATCGACTGCAGCACCGGCACCGGATCGGCGACGGTCGCCTGCATCGTCGCCTGCTGGCCGCCGAAGCGCGCCGTCAGCACGGCGGAGCCGGCCTTCAGCGCCTGCAGGCGGCCGTCCGGCGACACGCTCAGCACCGCCGGATCGCTGCTCGACAGCTCGGCTCCGGCGATCAGACGCACGGGAACTTCAGGCGCGGAGGCGTAGATGGCGAAGGCTTTCAGCTCCGCGGCCGCTCCCGTCTCGAGGCGGGTCGGCGCCGACAGCTCGACAGTCTGGACGACCGGCGCCTCGTAGGTGACGGCCACGACCGTCGATGCCTCGACCGGCTGTCCCGGCACCTGCGCGGTGATGATCGCCGTGCCGGGCATGCCGGCGACGACCGTGCCGCTCGCATCCACGGAGGCGACCGTCTCGTCGCTGCTCCGGTAGGCGAGGCCCGTGGAAGCGAGGCGCTCCGGGGCGGTGCGGCCGGCGTATGTAGCTTCGACGAAGCTCGCTCGCGTCTCGCCCGTCTGCAGCGGGCCGAGTCCTTGAAGCGTCAGCTCATGCGTCGGCGGCGCGGCGGCGAACGCCGTCAGCTGGTCGAAGCGGAGCGCGCCGGCGTTTTTGTTCGTATCCTTCGTCTCGGCGAGGTAGATCTGGGAGAGCTTGAGCGGACGGGGCAGGTTGGAAGGGATATTGGCGGTGACGTATTTCCAGCCGGTCCAGTTCACGCTTGCCGCCAGGTCGACGACCGACTTCACGCCGGCGGCGTCGATGACCTGCATGCGCAGCCAGTGGTTCTGGCCGTCGCCGTTGACCCAGAGGCCGAGCTGCGCGGCGCTGCCCGGAATCGGCTTGCCCAGCGTGCCGTCGCTGTGGTTGAAGTTGAGATAAGCCGCCGACGTCCCGGTCGTGCCGGTAAAGTCATACGACAGCTTCATCGCGTAGCGGCCATGCGGAATTTCTTCCGGCCGCGCGGCCGGATCGAGGCGCGCCGACACCGCGCGCACCGAGGTGACCTGCAGATGGCTCGTCTGCTCAAACGGGTCGACGAGCGCTTGCGAAGCGGCAGCCGTTTCCAGCGCAGCGGCAGGCGCGGGAGCTGCGGCAAGCGCAGATGCGTCGAGCGCAGCGGCAGGTGCGGGAGCTGCGGGAGCGTCGGGCGCAGGAGCTGCGGGAGCGTCGGGCGCATCGGCAGGCGCGGGAGCTGCGGCAGGCGCGGGAGCAGCAGCAGGCGACGATTTTTCGGGCGCCTCCGCTGCAAGCGCCGGCGGGGCTGCAAGCTCGGACGCGGCGATTGCCGGTAGAGCGGCGAGCTGCTCTGCCGCATGGGCCGGCAAAGCCGCAAGCCCGGCCGCATCGGCCGTGCCGGCCAGGCCGAGGCCCGGCAGAACGGCGGTCCAGCCGAGCACGAGCGCCGCCGCCATCGGGAAAGTCCTTTTCAACGCATTTTTCAACACCAACTTCACTTCTCCCCTTCCAGTGGCTTTGAAATCGTTTCCACTTTCAGAGTAGTAGATTTATTTTAAGATTTCAATATATTTTGAAATTTAATTTTACTTTGGAGCAAAGTTTTGACACTTTGTACAGTCAAGAGCAATGGACGGGAAGCTTTTGCGATTCCGTTGAAGCTCCGATTTTAGGAGGTTCAGCTCCCTCGCTGTGCGATAGGAACCTTTCCAATTCTGCATCATTGCCCCACGGCAGCGCGCGAAGGATTTTACAGGTGGGCAGGAATCCGGTGCAGAGGCTCGACGAGGGAGTCGAGAGGGCCTTCACGGGCAGGAACTCGGCGCGGCTGCTTTTAACGAGAGAGTCGAGAGTACCTTCGCGGCCTGGAATCCGGCAAAGGGGCTCGACGAGGGAGTCGAAAGTTCCTTCGTGGGCTGAAATCCGGCGCAGCTGCTTAACGAGGGAATCGAAAGTGCCTTCGTGGGCAGGAACTCGGCGCGGCTGCTTAACGAGGGAGTCGAAAGTTCCTTCGTGGGCAGGAACTCGGTGCGGCTTCTCGACGAGGGAGTCGAAAGTTCCTTCGTGGGCAGGAACTCGGCGCGGCTGCTTAACGAGGGAGTCGAAATTTCCTTCGCGGGCAGGAACTCGGCGCAGCTGCTTAACGAGGGAGTCGAAAGTACCTTCGCGGGCAGGAAATCGGCTTAGCGGCTGCCGGGCAGCCCCTAATTGAGCCGCCTTCCGTTCAATAGAATGAAGTTCGGCTTCAGCCCTTTGGAATCTATTTCCCAAAAGCACCACGGTTCTGCAGCCGATAGACGACTCCATCCTCCACGACGGCGATCGCTTCCTGCGGGTCTATGTCACGGATGGAGTAGATCTCCGCTCCGGTCCGGAACCGATTGGAGCCGAAATTGCCGGACTCGGCTGCTTCGTGATCGGAGTAGGCTTTGATCCGGCCCAGCTTCTCCTGCAATTGATCGGCGGAGATCGAGTCCTTCAGTTCGTAGATATGATCCCTGTAGATGACGAAATGAAACGCCCAGTCAGAGCTTGAAACCGAGCAGCCGCAAAGCAGAAGCAACACCAGCATGCCGCTTGCCCATCTTTTCAATGCAATCAGCTCCTTCGGACTTTCCTCCATTGTCGGATCAATTCCCTGCCTTTTCAAGGAGAGATAGGATACTACGAGCTCGACTACTATTTTATATGAAACGTCGTACAAACTCTCTATGAAATAGGTCTATTCCGACCGATTTGTACGATAAAACACACAAAATCTCCAACGGGATTTCCAAGACGGTCGAATTTGTAAGATAAATCATACAAATACGCTCTGAATGCTCTCCATGAGATCAAAGTTTGTATGATTAATCACACAAGCAGCTTCATTCTTTTTCGTCATGCGTCGCCAAGAGCCCTGGTCCCCTTGCGCGACAGGCCTTCGACATGATTCCGGCGCTTCAACAAGTTGCTGGCCTTCACCACTCTGCGAAGCATGCGGCGGTCAGTCCGCCCTGCTTGCAGAGACTGCTCCGGAGGATCAAGGAATCCGGGGTTCAGAGCAATCGGAGGGAGGGACTGCCCGCGCAGCGGGGGTTCGCTCTCGGCATGTCATGCCGAGCTGCACGCGAAGCGCAGCCAGCCCGCAGCCAGCCCCTGCGCCTCCCGACCGCACGCTGCCGCGCAGCGCAGCCGGCCCTCCCAACAAAAAAAGGCCCAGGCGCCATTCCGCGCCCAAGCCCGATCCCCATCCTTTACAGCCGCCCCGCCAACTCCCAATCCTTACAGCAGCCCCACCAGCTCCAGCCCATGCCGGATGCCGTCCTCGGCCACATCCTTCGTCACATGCTTCGCCGCCTTCTGCACGCTCTCGACCGCGTTGCCCATGGCGACGCTGTTGTGCACCGTCTGCAGCATCTCGATGTCGTTCAGCCCGTCGCCGAACGCATACACATCCTCCGGGCGCACGCCGGCGAGCTTGCGGTACGTCTCGATGCCCTGCGCCTTGGAGCCGCCGAGCGGCAGCACGTCCATCGAGAACTGATGCCAGCGGATGAACCCGAGCTCCGGGAACTCCTCGCGGTACTTCATCTCGTCGCCGATCGTGCAGAACAGCAGGCACTGGTAGATCTCGCGGCCGATATGGTAGTCCTTGTCCCAGGCCATCGTCTTGTCGACGAGCTCGAGCGAGGCCATGCTCTCCTCGATATAGTCGTGGCGCTCGATGTTCGCCTTCATCGCCTCGTCGTTCATGTAGACGATCGCATGGTCGAGCTCCAGCGCGCGCTCGGTGATCTTCTGCACAAGATCAGGACGGATCGGATTGCGCAGGATGACCTCTCCCCGACGCACCGCGAACTGGCCGTTGTAGCTGATGTACGAGTCGATGCCGAGCTCCTCGCGGATCTCCCGGAACATGAACGGGCCGCGGCCCGTGGCGATCGCCACCTCGTGTCCGGCGTCCTGCAGCTCGCGCACGGCCTGCTTGGCCGAAGCCGGGATGCGCTTGTCATGGTCGAGCAGCGTTCCGTCCACGTCGAAAAAAATCAGTTTGCCTGTCATCGATAGTCCCCCTTGAATGTCTCTTAAGCGGTGGCCGCTCCGTCCGCCGCCAGCGCCGCGCGCAGCCGCTCCGGCAGCTCCCGGCTCCGGCGCTCGGCCGCGTCCAGGCAGACGCTCGTCACCTCGGCATCGGCGCGCGCCGCGCCGCCGGCATCAAGCAGCTCCTGACGGAGCGCGTAGCTCGTGCGTCCGATCCGCAGCGCGGACGTGCGGACGACGAGCTTTTCCCCCTGCACGCACTCGCGGCGGTAGTTGATGTTCACGTTGACCGTCACCGTCTGGATGCCCATCTCCAGAAAAGCCGCGTAATCCAGCCCGGCGCGCTCATACCAGTCCTCCCGGCCCCACTCCAGATACTCCAGATACTTCGCGTTGTTCACATGCCCGTTGACGTCGATCTCCGTCGAGCGGACGACCAGCTCCAGCTCCGATGGCATCCCGAGCCCTCCTCCCCGCCACTCCGCCGGATACGGCAAAAAATCCGCCGACGGCGGATGGATCATGAAAGCGTTGCCGCCCAGCGGGCCAATCACAGACAGGATAACACAGGTTCCGGACAGGGGCAAAGCGCCTCCCCGGGCGCTCTTCGAGGCCGGGCATCGAGAGCAGGCTCTTTCCCGCATCGGGACGGGCCTGTATACTTACTTTTGCGAGCGGTTTTGGAAGTTCATGCCTTTGAAGGGGATGCTTGAATGACGATATCGAGGAGGCCGAGGGCGTTCATCGGCAGCTCCGCCGAAGCGATCCCGATCGCGCGGGCGGTCGCCGAAGCGATCGAAAGGCAGGTCGAGGTGAACGCCTGGTACGCCAATACGTTCCAAGCGAACGATTATACGATGGAGGCGCTCGAGCGCGAGCTGGATGCGAACGACTTCGGCATCTTCGTCTTTGCCGCCGAGGACGTCGCCACCATCCGCAATGAAACGCACTTCATCACCCGCGACAACACCTTGTATGAAATGGGGCTGTTCTGGGGGCGGCTCGGACGCAGGCGCGTCTTTTGCCTCGTGCCCAGCGTCGTGCCGCAGCCGAAGGAGGCCGGCCCGGCCTCGATCCATCTGCCGTCCGATCTGGACGGCCTCACCCTGCTCCGCTATGACGCCGCTCATTCGCGAGGTCCGCACAGCGGAGTATCCACGGCATGCGGGCGGATCCTGACGGCGATGCGCAGCGAAGGCCCGTTCAAGCAGCGGCATGAGATTCTCGCCGAGAGCGAGACGCTCGTCCAGCGCAAGGACAGCGTGCTGCATTTTTTCTGGGAGTTCCTCAAAAACGTCGACATCGCGGATGCGGAGCAGCGCTATGCCGCCTACGCCGAGGCGATCCGCAATTCCATCCTCCCTCCGGCCGGCTACCGCACGACAGGCGCCGCGCTCTGGAAGCTCACAGACGACGGGCATATCCGCCAGGTCGGCGGCAACGTAGGCCGCGGCCGGACGTTCCCGATCCGCGTCGACCAGGGAAGATCCGCGGAGGACGAGCCGATCATCGTCGTCAGGGTCCATCTGGACGGACGCTGGAGCTTCTTCAGCCGCAGGGCGATTGCTGACGTGCATGTCCTGTGTTATCCTTTGGGTAGTGAACATGTTCTGTCGGTCCATTTTTCGGGCAGCCGGCCTCTGGCCGCCGACCGATTGAAGGAGATTGTCGAGATGAACGACGATCTTCTGGCGACCGTCCGCAGCCTGATCGGAGGCGATTCGAGATGAAGCGTACCGGCAAGTCGAATAGTCGTGGATTCGGATCCATCAACGGCCGCAGCCGCGCCGGCCAGGCAGGAGCTCGGGCCGCAGCCGCCCGTCGGCTCAGGCCGATGATGGGCAGCCTGGCGGAGGACCCTGCAGCGGTCGTCGGCAGCCGGGTGTTTGTCGGGCCTTCCGTCGAGGGCGCCGATGTGGAGTTTATCGAGATCGTACGGGGCCCGGTTTCCGAACGGAAGCCGTCCTTCGCCCGCTAACGAAATGCAAGAGCGCATGGCCTCGGCCATGCGCTCTTTTCGTTTGGCTGACAGATCAGCCGGACACGGCAGTCGAGCCCGCAGCGGCGGCGGCCGGAGCGGCGGCAGCCGGAGCAGCGGCGACTGCGGAGGCCGCCTCCCGCTCCTCCTCGCGGACGAAGCGGGGCAGCGTCGCCAAATAGATGGCGGCCGCGACCAGCAGCAGCGCGCCGATGAACAGATGCAGCCCCTCGACCGAGAACAGGCTCGGGAACAGCCAGGCGATCAGGCCGAGCATCAGCGTCTGGCCGCCCATCATGATCGGGTCGATCCAGGCGTTGACCCGCCCCATCTTCTCCGGCGCGACGAGCTTCGGCAGCCAGCCGCCGATCGCGATATTGAACGGAGCGAGGAACAGCGCCGCGACGAAGGTGAAAGTGAGGTAAGCCCAGGGCGAGGTCGACCAGCCGAGGCCGAACACGCAGACCGCCGCAGCGGACATGCAGGCGATGATGACTTTGTGCAGGGCGAACTTGCCGACGAGCACCGAGCCGATCGTGCTTCCGATCAGGAAGCCGACGCCCATGAACACCGAGAACATCGAGACGTAGAACGGATAGTTCTCTCCGGCGAGCTTGTATTTCATCGTCAGCATGGGCAGCATGGCGAAGCAGCCGTTGATGAGGCCGAACAGGATGAAGCCGGCGAGCAGCGAGGCGAGCAGCTTGCGGCTCAGGATGTAGCGGAGGCCTTCGCGAAAATCGCCCCATACCGACGGCAGGCGCAGCGAGGAAAGGCGGCTGCGGCCGTTCGGCAGGCGGACCGCCTCCGGCACGCGCAGTCCCCGCAGCAGCAGCGCGCCGATCAGGAAGCCGATCAGATCGACCGTCACTGCGCCGAGCACGCCGACCGAGTGGTAGACGAGCGCGCCGAGTCCCGTGCCGAACAGCATGAACACGCCCATGATCGACTGGTTGAGGCCGGCCGCCCTGACGTACTGGCTGTCATGCAGGATGCCCTGCAGCATGGCGCTTTCCGCCGGATAGTAGAACTTCGTCACCGCGCTGCGGAGAAAAAGGAGCAGGAAGATCATCGGGATCCAGACGTCGGAGGCGATGGCTCCGACGATGAGCGCCGACAGGCCGGCGCGGATCCAGAGCGAGTTCTCGGCGATCCGCTTGCGGTCGAAGCGGTCGGCGAACACGCCGACGAACAGGAAGACGAGCAGCGTCGGCGCGGAGTACATCATCTCGGCGACCGTCGCGTAGGCGGGCTGGCTGGAGAAGCGGTCGAGCAGGTAGAACGCGAACGCCATCATGCCGATCGTCGCGGCCAGCTGCGAGCAGACCGTTGCGAAGAACAAGCGGGCGAACGTGCGGTTGCGGAACAATTCGATCATGGCGGATCCCATCCTTTTTCCGGGGAAGTAGTTCATCTGCTTCCAAGTATAGGATGGGAGGCCGTGTCCGATGAAGCGGCGCGGGGATGAACCTGCGCTCGTTCCCTGGCCTGCGAAGGGACTCGGTCCCGAGACGGAGGCGGGCGGGGACGGAGACGGGATGGAGGCAGGGCAAAAAACGTGAAGGTACCTGTTCGAGCCTAGTTGCTCGGTTTTTCCGCGTAACTCCGCCGCGAAGGCACCTGTTCGAGCCTAGTTGCTCGGTTTTTCCGCGCAACTCCGCCGTGAAGGCACCTGTTCGAGCCCAGTTGCTCGGTTTTTCCGCGTATCTCCGCCGTGAAGGCACCTATTCGAGCCTAGTTGCTCGGTTTTTCCGCGTATCTCCGCCGTGAAGGCGGTGGAATCACCGCTCAGGCCGCCCGTCGGCAGCCGAGCAACGCCGCCATCGCCAGCAGCGCGAGCGCCTGGGCGCCTGCGATGACGAGCGCGAGCGGCAGCGCGCTCGATACGCCGCCGAGTCCGGACAGCGGCGAGGCGAGCGCGCCGGTCAGAAACTGCAGCATGCCGAGCAGCGCCGAGGCGCTGCCGGCGGCTTGGCCGGCGTTTTCCATGGCGAGCGACGAAGCGCAGGTGCCGACGATGCCGACGCTCGAGACGACGACGAACAACGAGGCGAGCACCGCCCACAGCCCCAGGTCCAGCAGCGCCGACAGCAGCAGGCTGGCTCCGCCGGCCATCGCGAACCAGACGCCGGTCCGCAGCAGCCGCTCCGTGCTGTAGCGCAGCACGAGCCGGCCGGTCAGCTGCGAGGCGAGGATGATGCCGATCCCGTTGGCCGCGAAGATGAAGCCGTACGCGGACGAGCTGACGCCGTACACGCCCTGCAGCACGAACGTCGAGCCGGAGATGTAGGCGAACATCGCGCCGGACACGAGGCTCATCGTCAGCACGACGCCCATGAAGGAGCGGTCCCGGAGGAAATGGCCGAAGTTGCCGAGCGTCTGCCCCAGCCCGCCGGTCGTACGCCGCTCCCGCGGCAGCGTCTCCGGCAGCGCCAGCGCCGCCGAGACGAGCAGCAGCACGCCGAGGACCGTCAGGAAGTAGAACGTGCCGCGCCAGTCGGTGAAGCGCAGCAGCTGGGCGCCGAAGATCGGCGCGAGGATCGGGGCCGCTCCGTTGATGAGCATGAGGCGCGAGAAGAAGCGCGTCATCTCCCGGCCGGAATACAGGTCGCGCACGACGGCGCGCGCGATGACGATGCCGGCCGCTCCCGACAGCCCCTGCACGAGCCGGCAGAGCAGCAGCATGCCGATCGTCGGGCTCAGCGCGCAAAGCAGCGAGGCGGCCGCGTAGATGCCGAGCGCCAGCAGCAGCGGACGCCTGCGGCCGAGCGCGTCGCTGAGCGGTCCCGCCAGCAGCTGGCCGGCGGCGAGGCCGACCAGGCAGGCGGTCAGGCTGAGCTGGCCGAGCGACTCGGAGGCGCCGAGATCGCGGGTGAGCTCCGGGAGCGCCGGCAAGTACATGTCGAGCGAGAAAGGGCCGATCGCCGTCAGCGATCCGAGCATGACGGCCAGCCCCCAGTTGCGCGAGGCGGGCGCCGATGCCGCGACGGACGCTTCAGCTGGATTCGGCGGGTTTGATGGATTCAAGTCAAGTTCCTTCTTTCGAATTGTCGATGCTTTGGATTACTTGTTTATCCATGGGTTGAAAACGGAAGCCTTGCAACGCTCCAAGCCATGCACATTGCGGGTTACAACCGTTAAATGATGGGCAATGGCTGTAGCTGCAATCAGGCTGTCCATGACCGGCAGCGGCGTTCCGTTTCTTTCCGCTTGTCCCTGGATGCTGCCCCACGCAAGCAGGGTATCCAGATCAAGGGGGAGAACTCGCCCGTCAAACCGACTGCTCAAGTCCTGGTCGATCCAGACTTGCAATCGTTCGGCACGGTTTTTGTCGCTTAATTTGGAAATCCCTTTTTGTAATTCTCCAAACGTGATGACGCTTAAGAATAGTGTGGATTCGTCTCGTTCATCAATCCAGCGTAGGACGCCTGAATCGGGTTCCTTCTTTACAAGTTCGGAAATTACGTTCGTATCCAGAAGATAATTCATAAATCAACTTCCCGGGCGATATCCTGGCTTCGATCCAAATCGAGATCGTACAGAGGAGAGTCCTTGAAAAAATCCGTCAGACGCGTTTTCGGTTTCGTTAAACGTTGATATTCTTCCATCGACAGAACGACTGCTGCAGGCATCCCCCGTACCGTTATCATTTGCGGGCCTTCATCGGCTGCTTTCTTCACGACGGAGCTTAATTGATTCTTAGCGTCTTGAAGCTGCCACTGCATCATGAAAATCTCCTCCAATCGCAATCGGCTAGACTGTCTAGCTATAATTAGTATAGCACATCCTTAGCGTTTCATTCGCCCAAAATGGAAGCTATGCTAGCCCCATGGAGTGAAATAAAGTAAAATTCAATCATCACCAAATTATGTAAGAATTTCATCAACATTCAACTCCGATAAAATTGAGGTGCACGATGAAAGCAAAAATGATTGTCCTGCTGTTCGCTTCAACCTTGCTCCTGGCGTTCAGCTGCCCGGCCTACGCAAGCCCGCTTTATGACATTTATGAAGACGTAACGGAAACGGACTTAAAAGGCAGCTTGATCCTTTCTCCCGAAAGCTCCTTGGCGTTCATCAACGGGCACGATGTCTCCGGCGTCCAGCCGATCGTCAGAGAGGGAAGGACATTGGTCCCCCTTCGCTTTGTGTCGGAAGGATTGGGCGCTAAGGTTGCTTTCCATCCGAAAGACCAATCCATCACGATCCAATACGCCGGCAAGTCGATTCTCCTTCAAGCTGGAAAAAAGACGATTTCAATAGATGGCCGCGCGCACGAGATGGATGCAGCAGCAATCCGGTACAACCAATCCACCTATATTCCCTTGAGGCAGATCGGCGAGGCGCTTGATAAAAAAGTCGTCTATTTGAAAAAGACAACCTTCCAGCCCTACAGCTTGATCGTCATCCGGGATGCTGATGCCGCGGCGATCGAAAACTCCAGCCTCATGCTCGTCTGTCAATTGCTTTACCAAGGAAAAGCCATGGTTTACAGCGACCGCTTTACGAGCTTCATCAAAGAAGACGGCCAATTGTTCATCAGCACTAATTTCTACTCTTTCCATCCTTTTGTCTATCATGACTATGTTCCGGTGAAAAACGAGGTTCGGCTCGGGGACATCTGGTTCAATACCGACATAGGCCATTTTTATTTGAATTATGCCTTCGGCACGACTCAGGAATTTATTTTATATCGTGTGGATGGAGAAACGATCACCCGGGTAGCGGTTGAAAAAGCCCCGATCAAGGCAGTGAAAACGTATCGGGACGATGTCTACTTTTTGACAAGCTATGAGCGCGGCTTGCTCAATGCCCATGAAACGACCAATCTGAAAGCGGCAACGTTCCACGACGGGAAATGGACGGCGGACTTTTTGGGGGAGCCCGGCTATTATTACGGCTTTGACACGTTGGGCAAAGCCTATGAATGGCCGATCACGGATGACGGCATCTCTACCTTCGGCTATCAACGCTCCGGGAATCTAAGCTCGGAAGAAAGGAAAAAAACGTTTGGGTTTTATCAGCTCGATCTGAAGGGGCATCGCCACGAGCGTATGACGCGATAAAAGCAACGGCCCGTCGAAGCTCTCCTTGAGAAGAGTTTCAACGGACCTTTGCTTCAATGCGGATGTTCGGCATGCTCCCTGCGCTAGCGAGGCAGCTTCACAGCCATAAGCCTGCCCTTCGTCTGCACGATCAGCACATCGCCTGTCTTGAGCGTCGGCCCGTACTCGCGCGAGCCTGTCGCCACCTTGAGCAGCGGCTCCGTCGTCTGCAGGTCGAAGCCGTACAGATACCCGTCCGACTGCGCGCTGAAGATGCGGTTCCCGTAAATCTCGCTGCGCACGACCGGGTTGTCGGCCAGCCACGTCACCGGATGGCCGTTGGCCGTCTTGATTCCATACAAGCCGCCGTTGTCCTGGCTGACCAGCAAAATGCGCCCTCCCTGCGGCGGTCCGGCCAGCTGCATCCGCTCATTCCGCTTGAAGTAGGTCTCGACGGGTTTGGCGCCTGCCGCATAAGACTTGAAATCAAACTTGAACAGCTTCGCGCCGCCCCCGTCCACGTACAGGTCGTTTTTATCCAGCGCCAGGATCGGGCTGCGGATCGGATAAGGCGGCGAGCCTTCCACTTCATAGTCGTAGAGGCGGGTTCCCTTGACGGCTCCGCTCCTCAGGCTCAGCACCGGCATCTCAATCTGCCGCTCGGGCGTACGATCCATGTCCGCGAGCATCCACATCTCTTTCACCGTATAAACGAGCCCGTCCCGGACGAGCAGAGGCGCGCCTGTTCGGTTCGCCGTCCACAGCAGCTTGCCCGTCGCCGCGTCGACCGCATTGAGCTGGGTCGAGGTGATCGCTCCGGATACGACATACGTCAAAAGCAGCACTCCGTCATGCTCGGACAAGCTGTACGGCCCCATGCCCATCGGCTCCTTGACGTCCGCCCACAACCGCTTCCCGTCGGAGGCGCGCAGCGCGGTCAGGCCATCGTCGTTGAGCGCATAGATGCGGTCCTTTCCGATGAACGGAGTTCGGCCGTCCGCCTGCATGCCGGCCTGGGAGATCCATTTCCTCTTGCCGGTGGCAGCCGACAGCGCCGCGATGCGGCCGTCCTTATGGACGACGACCGCCAGATCCGCGGCCAGCTTGACGAAAGGCCTCAGGTCCTTTCCGTAAGAGAAAAGCACCTTGCCGTCAGCCGCGCTGCGGGCGACGAGCTTCGAGCCGGAGATCGCGTACACGATGCCGTTCTCTGCCGCCGCGTTGCCTTCATAGAAAAAGCCGTTCGCTCCCGGTACATCGATGGAAGCAGTCCATAGGGGCTTCGCCAATGGAGCGGTCCGCTCCGCCGGGGCATAGCCCGGAACCGACAGCGACGGCATTTCCGCTCGCACCGGCGCAGCAGACAGGACAGGGACGAGCAGCAGCGCGGCGCCGAGGATGGCGCAGCCGGCTCGACGAAAAGCTTTCGAGGCCATTTTCTTCCTGCGAAAATCAATCATTTAAAATGACTCCTCTCCACGACCGGCCGAAGAAGAAGCCTTTCGAACGGCCTGATCGGTCTAATAGGGCGACTCCCATTTCCAGTTGCACCCATATCTAGACGAGCCATCCGGCAAAAGGTTGCGCGTCGTGGAAGGAGCCTGATCGCAAATGAATTCGCTCTTGCTGTCGACCGGCTCGGTCGCCCTTGCAGCCGCCTGCCTCGTGCTGCTGTCCATTCTCGGCTGGCTGCTCGCGGCGACGCGGCGCAAGCCCGGCGGCGCGGCCGCCGCTCCAGCCCCCCTCCCGGACCCCGCCGATCACGGCTTCCTCCGCATGCTGCGGTGCGCAGGACCGATCCTGCTCGGCATGCTGCTCGTGCTGGCGCTCGGCCTCGCCTCGATCGGCTTCAGCCTGCTCGGCAGCGTGGATGGCCCGCGCTCTCAGCCGGGCGACATCGCCTTCCGGCTGTCCGTCGATCGTGGCCTCTACGAGATTCAGCCGGTCTGGCAGCGCGAGCCCGAAGGCTCCGATCTCGGCCGCGATGCGGTCCTGCTCGTGCTCCCGTACGGCACGACTCCAGCCGATGCCTCTCCCGCTCTCCAATCGGAGAGCATGGAGACTCGCCGGCTGCGCAGCGAATTCGTCGCGTGGGGTCGTTCCTTGCCCGATCCGCCTGCGGCTCCAGCCTACCTGATTCCCGTCGATCCGGCACGGCCGGAGATCGTCTCCTTCCGCCTGCCGGAATCCGTCGATCCCGGCTCGGTCCGCCTCTTCTACGCCCATGGCCGAGCGGAGCCGATGGACCTCCCCGAGCTCTGGTTCCGTGAGATCCGGCACTCCGATCTCGCCTCGCCGCCTCGCCGCTGACCGGCACTCCGATCTCGCCTCGCCGCCTCCCCGCTGACCGTCACGCCTGCTCCGCCCGCTCCCGCCGCTGCTGCCGCCCGTACCAAGCCGCCAGCGCCGCTGCGATCGCCATGAAGATCGCGCTGGACGCGACCCCGGCCTGCAGCCCGTACCGTTCGACCGCCGCGCCGCCGACGATCGGGCCGATGATCTGTCCCGAGGCGAAAAAAGCCGTCGCCAGGCTCAGGCAGGCCGCATACGCATGGTGCGGGACTTGCCGGCGAAGCAGCGCCGTCGTCATGAGCGGCGGCGTAATGAACGACACGAGCCCGACCCCTGCCGCTCCCATCACGGTGACCCACATCTCGTCGAAAATCGCCCCGCCCGCGCCGAGCGTCCCTAGCGCCAATCCGATCGCAAGCGTATGCCCGCTCGGCCACCGGTCGATCGCTTTGCCTCCGATCCATCCGTTGAACAAGCCGGCGAAGCCGATTCCCGACCAGATCAGCCCGGCATAGAGGGTCGGAACGCCTTTGCTCGTCACATAGGGAATCAGATACGTGAAGTAGATGATGTAGCCCCAGCCGAAAAAGAAATACGAAGCGACCAGCAGCAGATGCTTCTTCGGGCTGAGCAGGAGGCGATATGCCCTTTCGCTCGCATCGTGCTGCTGCGGCTCCGGCCGGGAGCCTGCGGGATGGGCTGCGGCTTTCCTCGCGGAAAGCTCGAATCCGCAGGCGGCCACGATGCCGAATGCGCCCATGAGCGCCCAGGCATGCCTCCACCCTTGCAAGCGCGCAGGATCGATGGCGAAGGGGGCGAGAAATCCCGTCAGCAGAATGCCGGCGGAGCCGCCGAGCCAGATGAGGCCCGAGGCCGTCCCTCTTTCCTCCGGCCGGACAGCATCCAGCGCGATCGACAGCACCAGCACGGTCGCGAACGCCGACAGCCAGCCGGTCGCCAGCCGCCACAGCCCGAGCTGCACGAGGCGCCCGCTGAACGCCGAGCCGATCAGCGTCAGACCGAGCAGCAGGCAGGAGGCCCGGTTCATCGCCGCCCTGCGGCCAGGGAACCGCGCGATCAGCAGAGGGAGGCTCAAGGTTCCGGCCAAATACCCGATGAAGTTGACGGTGCCCAGCGTCCCCAGCTGGCCGTAGCTTCCCCCGATCGCCCTCTGGATGCCCGGCAGGAGCATGCCGTAGGACAGCCGGGAAAAGCCGAGGATGACGGCAAACAGCAGCGACGCCCAGAGCGTGAGCGGATTGAACGCGGAGCGCATCTCCAGGACGGCCCCCTGCTCCGTCGCAGCCGTCATCCGTGCAACCGGACGATCTCCGCTTCGATGCCCATCTGCTCGCAAAGCTTGCGGATGCGGCGCATGTCCAGCGCGGTCGAGATCCATTCGCAGCCTGCGGCGGATGCCTCCTGAGCCGCCCATTGCAGCACATAGACCAAGGCATCGGCATGCGCCTCCTTCGTCGCGAAGTCCTCCAGCACCAGCGTGCCGCCCTTGACCGAAGCACGCGCGTACGCCCAATGCTGGCCGGCGAAGCTGCGGGCGGCGAACCGCGTCGCCCCCTCCGCTTGGACGGCGGCGGAGAGCATCTCCAGCCATTTCCCGTAAGCGCCGGCTCCCGTCGGAGCTTTCGGATTCCCCCATTCCAGCGAATCGGCGGCCAGCCTGCGCAGCTCCTCGCCCTCCTCCACCCGTCTCCACTGCTCGCCCAGGAACGCGCTCGAAGGATCCGCCTTGAAGCGGACCTGCCAGGCGCGCTCGCGGATCGGGATGCCGTCCGCATGCAGCAGCTCGGAGACGGGAACGGAGGCCAGGCCTTCGGCTTGGGCATGGCGGACGAGCGAGCGGACCGCCTGCGGCGTCTCTTTTGCGTTTTCGTTGGCATGGAACACGAGGATCGCCCCCGGGATCAGCGCCGGAATCGCCCGCTCCACGAGCTGGGCGCTCGGCGGTCCCGACCAGTCGACCGTATCCTCCCCTTCGACGAGCAGGTAGTCCCACTCCCGCAGCCATTCCAGGTTCTCTTCCCGATAAGAGGCGTAAGGAAACCGCAAGATCGCCGGAGCCGGCCGGCCCGTCGCTTCCTGATAAGCGAGCTCGGCCAGCTGCAGCTCCTCGAAAAAGACGTCCCGGCTCACCTCCGCCATCCGGCGGTGATGGTACGTATGCATGGCGAGCTCATGGCCTCTGGCCAGCAGCTCCCTTGCCTTCTGCGGATGGCGGTCGAACCACTCGCCCGTCAGGAAAAACGTCCCTCGCGCGCCCCCCTGCTCGAGCGCCTCGAGCCAGGCGTCGATCGAGATCCGCATCGGACCGTCATCGAATGTAAAGGCGCATACAGCCGCCTCCGGATTGCCGTGAGTTATTGTTGCCGCTGTCATGGTGCATCCCCCTTTGGAGGCATCGCTTCCATGCGGATGCCGTCGGCCCTATTGTAAAAGGCGAGGAATGTTTTGTAAAATTGAATAATATGAACCATTCATTCGATAAACGCAAACAAAGGAGAGAGCCATGGATCTTCGTGCCTTAAAAACCTTCGAGGCCTGCGCGCGTCTCGGACATTTCCTGAAAGCCGCCGAGGAGCTCCAATACGCCCCCTCTACGGTCACCTTGCAGATCCAGCGCCTCGAGGCGGATCTCGGCGCTTCCTTGTTCCTGCGCGACGGCAAGCGCATGATCGTGACCGAGGCCGGCCGCTGGCTGCAGCAGGAGGCCGCGGCGCTGCTGAAGTCGATCGGGACGATGAGGCAGACCGTATCGGATATTGCGGCGGGTGAGAGCGGCTCGGTGCGCTTCGCCGCGATCGAGCCGGTCGCCAGCCAGCAGCTCGCGGCCGTCGTCGCGGATTTTTGCATGAAGCGGCCGGACGTGGACGTGTCGATGGAAGTAAGCGGCAGCCGGTCGATCGCGGAGCGGGTTCGGGACGGCGAGCTGGACTTCGGCATCTGCTCGGCCCCGCCGGCCGCGCTCCTGCTGGAGTTCGAGCCGCTGATCGAGGAGCGGCTGGGGGTCATGCTGCGCAAGAGCCATCCGCTGGCCGGCCGAGACCGCATCGAGGCCCGCGATCTGGCGGGCCATGCCGTGCTCGTCAAGGAGCCGACCTGCATCTATCGGGAGCTCTGGGACAAGGCGATCGGTCCGACGGGACGCGACCGGATCGCCTGCCGGGAGGTCGGAAGCTTCTACGTCATCCAGCGAATGGTCAAGGCCGGCTTCGGCATCGGCATCGTCCCGATGTACAGCGGGCTGGAGCAGGACGGCTCCTTGTCCATCCGGCCGCTGGCCGATCTGGAGCCCGTCGTGCAGGTCGGCCTCGCTTCCCGAACCAAGCCTTTGCTCGGCAAGGCGGCCCTGTCGTTGATGGAGGCGGTCCGAGGCATCGGAGAGCCCGTCCCGAACGCCGGGTAAGCTCCGGGCTCTCGCCCCCGGATGCAAAAAAAACCGTTTCGAGCCATGTCTCCATGGCTCGAAACGGCTTTCCTGCCGGCGAGGCTCCTCAGCCGGCCAGATCCTCGATGGACGAGACGTCCATGTACGACGGCACGACCAGGCCGAGCTTCGTTCCCTTCAGGTTCGCGCCGAGGTCCTCGTACTTGCCCTCGTACTGCTCCGCATAGTCCTTGTGCGTGATCGGCAGCCAGGCCGCGACCATCGCGTCGGCGTCGCCGCCGGCTACGCCTGCCCACATCGGGCCGGCCTCGACCTGCATCAGCTCGGTCTTGTAGCCGAGCCGGTGCTCGAGCACCCAGCCGACGACATTCGTGCTGGCGATCTCGGAATCCCAGGCGACGTAGGCGAGCTTGATCGTCTCGCCGGCGCCCGGCTCGATGCCGTCGACCCAGCCGTCGATCATCGCCGCGTTGTCCTCCGCCCAGGCGGCGGCAGCATCGGCCGGCTCCGCGCCTTCCTGCACGGCCGCCATCACCTTCGCCATGTCGGCGTCGGTCCACTCAAAGCGGTCGAGGAAGGCATAGGCCGACGGAGCATCTTCCTTGAGGCCGAGACGGGCGACCGTGCGGATCTCCTCGTCCTCGCCGAACGACTTCTTCGGATCGTCCAAGTACTTGAGGTCGTACTTGGCGAACATCCAGTGCGGCGTCCAGCCGGTGACGATGATCGGGTCCTCGTTCTTGACCGCCTTGTCGAGCGCGACGGCCATCGCCGCCGAAGAGCCCTCGACGAGCGTCCAGTCCGTCAGGCCGTAGTCCGTGACGGCGCGGTCCGCCGCGGCCATCAGGCCGGCGCCGGGGTCGATGCCGATGATCTTGTGGCCTACCGCCGCGCCGATGGAGCCGCTGCCGCCGCTCCCGGACGCTTCTCCGCCTGCGTTTGCGCCCTCATTGCCGTTCGACGAGCAGCCTGCCAAGACCAGCGCCGTCGCGATCGCGGCGGTTCCAAGCGTCTTCATCCATTTTTTGTTCAACGTTTACCCTCTCCTGTCTGCTTGTCTTTTTCCTTTGACCAGATGCTGCGTCAGGCGGTCCAGGAAGATCGCCAGAATGACGATCGCCAGCCCCGCCTCGAAGCCTTTGCCGGTCTTGATCTGGCTGACCGCCCGATAGACGTCCGCTCCGATGCCCTGCGCGCCGATCAGCGACGCGATGACGACCATCGACAGCGCCAGCATGATCGTCTGGTTGATGCCCGCCATGATGGAAGGCACGGCCAGCGGCAGCTGCACCTTGACCAGCTTCTGCGCCGGCGTCGAGCCGAACGAGTCGGCCGCCTCCACGAGGTCGGCCGGCACCTGGCGGATGCCGAGGTTCGTCAGCCGGATCGTCGGCGGCACGGCGAAGATGACCGAAGCAATGACGCCGGGCACGACGCCCAGGTTGAAAAACGTCACGGCCGGGATCAGATAGACGAAGGCCGGCATCGTCTGCATGAAGTCGAGGATCGGCGTCACGATCTGCTGCGTCCGCTTGCTGCGGGCGCAGGCGATGCCGATCGGGATGCCGATGACGATGCTTACGATCGCCGACGTCAGCACGAGCGCGAGCGTATCCATCGTATGGTCCCAGTACCCGAGGTTGTCGATCAGGAACAGTCCGACGAGCGTGAACAGCGCCATCTTCCAGCGCATGAACCGCCAGGCGAGAGCGGCCAGCAGCACGATCATCGCCAGCGCGGGCAGCAGATGCAGCACGTAGGAAATGCCCTCGACCGCGCCTTCGATGCCGGCCGCGATCGGATCGAGCACGAACCCGAGGCTGCTCTCGATCCAGTCGACCGCCGCGTCGACCCATTTATCCAGCGGAAGTTTCGGAAGCATCTCCGTCCACCTCCCGTCCCGGCACATGTCCGGCCAGCGCGCCGAGCACCGCTCCGCGCACGATGACGCCGACAATGCGGCCGGTCTCGTTCACGACGGCGACCGGCACCTTGCTGCTGCCGACGAGCTCGAACAGCTCGTTCAGCAGCACGCCGGGAGCGACCGTCGGCGCATCGCGGATGACGATGTCCTCGAGCGGCAAGCCGCGGCGCGCCGCCTCCGAGGCGTCCTCCGCCGTCAGCACGCCGATCAGCCGGCGGCTGCGGTCGGTGACGAACAGATTGGAGATGCCGCTCTCCCGCATGAGCTGCAGCGCGACCCGCGCGCCGCGGTCGATGCCGATCGTCTCCGGCCGGCGCATCACATGCGCCGCCGTCAGCACCTTGGACAGATCGACATCCTCGACGAAGCGCTCGACGTATTCGCTCGCCGGATTGACCATGATCTCCTCCGGCGTGCCGATCTGCACGATCGCGCCGTCCTTCATGAGGGCGATCCGGTCGCCGATGCGCAGCGCCTCGTCGAGGTCATGCGTGATGAAGACGATCGTCTTTTTCATCGTGTCCTGCAGATCGAGCAGCTCATCCTGCATGTCCTTGCGGATCAGCGGATCGAGCGCGCTGAACGCCTCGTCCATGAGCAGGATGTCGGGATCGTTCGCCAGCGCGCGGGCCAGCCCGACGCGCTGCTGCATGCCGCCGCTCAGCTCGTCGGGATAGCTGTCCGCCCGCGTTTCCAAGCCGACCAGCTTCAGCGCCTCGCGGGCTTTCGGCTCCCGCTCGGCCTTCGGCACCTTTTGCACCTCGAGCCCGTACTCCACGTTCTCGAGCAGCGTGCGATGCGGGAACAGGGCGAACTTCTGGAACACCATGCTGATCTTTTTCTGCCGCACGGTCCTCAGCTGATCCGCCCCGAGCCGCGTAATCTCCTGCCCGTCGATCTCGATCATGCCCGATGTCGGCTCGATCAGCCGGTTGAGCAGCCGGACGAGCGTCGACTTGCCGCTGCCGGACAGCCCCATGATGACGAAGATCTCGCCCGGCTCCACCGAAAAGGACACCCGATTGACCCCTACCGTATGTTTCGTCTCGTTGAAAATGCGGTCCTTCGACCAGCCCTGACCGAGCAGGGCGGAAATCCGTTTCGGATCCTCGCCGAATACCTTGGTCAGGTCCTTGACTTCAATGATGGGCAAATGCCTGCACCTCCTTGCGCCGCGGCCCCATCGGCCGGGCATTCACTCGAACCAGTCTAGCGAATGAAACCCGAAACCGTCAACCGTTAATTCCGTATATTTCGTATGTACGGTTTTTACTGTACAAAGTATATCTCCCATATCCTCCCGTTTCCTTACCGATCCTCCCCATCGCGTCGCTTTACTTTGGGGAATTTGTCTCATACAATTATTTTGTCAGCCGAGAAGGCGATGAAGGAGCGGACAAGATGAACGACAAATTTGCCGGACTGGAGCCAGATCAGGAGCAGGCGATCCACAAAGCCCGCAAGCGGGTGATCGAGTCCATCGGCAAGAACATGGATCTGTACGGGATCACGCAATCGACCGGGCTGCTGTACGGCCTCATGTTTTTCCAGGACAAGCCGATGAATCTCGACGAGATGGGACAGGCGATGGAGATGAGCAAGACCAGCATGAGCACGGGCATCCGGACGCTGGTCGATTTGAATATGGTCAACAAGGTGTGGGAAAAGGGCTCGCGCAAGGACCTGTACGAGGTCGAGCGGGACTGGCATCAGACGTTCGCGGACTTTTTCGTCTTGAAATGGCGGAAAGCGGTGGAGATGAACCTGACGGCGCTGCGGCGCTCGCAGAACGAGCTCGTCAAGCTTGCCGAAGGAGCGTCCGCGGAGACAGCCGAGCCGGTGCGGGCGGCCGTGGCCGGCGATCTCGACAAGATCGGCCAGGCGATCGCCTATTACTTGTGGCTGGACCGGGTCATCGACTTGCTGGAATCCGGCGGCATCTACGAGCATGTGCCCAAGGAGCCGGACTCCGACTGAGGCATGGCGCGGACGGACAAGCCCCGCGCGGGCAGCGGCTCGTCCCGAGCCTTGAGCCTGCGCGAACGAGAGCGGGAACGGAAGGAAGCTTCCGTCCCCGCTTTTCGGCATGCCTTTTTTCGCCTTCCGACCTCTAATTTAAATGGGATTTTTCGTCTATTTTTGCGGGTATTTCCTATTCCTTCCTTCATGCTAAAATGCAGATGCGCCCTCATGATAGCGCTTCCAATAAGAAGCGCCGAGCGCCAATCCACAAGCGAAAGGAGGACCGCAGCCCGCCGCTGCCGGCCTTGCCCGGCCTCTCAACCCGAATCGTAAATCAAAGGAGATGAACGTAATGAAAAAAACAACGCGCATGACCGCCTTCCTCAGCGTGCTGATCGGCTCGCTGCTGCTGTCCGCCACCGCCTTCGCCGCCGTCTGGACAAGCTCGGCCCAATGGGGCAGCTGGTCGAACGGCGGCTACACCGTCTACAACAACATCTGGGGCAGCGGCGCCGGCACGCAGACGATCTGGGCCGACTCGTACAGCAAATGGGGCGTGACCGCCAACCATCCGAACACGGGCGGCATCAAGTCGTACCCGAACAGCACTCGGCCGATCAACACGCAGCTGGCGGCGCTGTCCAGCCTCAAGAGCTCCTTCAACGTCACCGTGCCATCGAGCGGCTCGAGCTTCGTCGCCGCCTACGACATCTGGAGCGGCAACAACGCGCATGAGATCATGCTGTGGATGAACAAGCAGGGCGCCGTCGGTCCGATCGCCGGCTCCTGGGATTCAAACGGCAATCCGGTCGCGAACTTCACGAACGTGAGCGTCGGCGGCCATACGTGGAACGTGTACAAGGGCAGCAACGGCTCCAATGACGTGTTCTCCTTCGTCCGCACGAGCAATACGAACTCCGGCACGGTCGACGTGCTCGCCATCCTGAACTGGTGCAAGTCCAAGGGCTGGATGGGCAACGAGATCGTAAACAGCGTGCAGTTCGGCTACGAAATCACCTCCGCGCCGAACGCCACGTTCACGACGAACAGCTACTCCGTCAGCTTCTCGTAAGCCGCAGCCGGATCGGACGAGCGCACCGGCGGAGCCGCTCTCTGCGCCGCCGCCGGTGCGCCGTCATCCGTTCCATCCCTGAAAAAAGGGGCTGTCCCACGAGGCCGAATCGAATCGGCCTTGCGGACAGCCCCTTTTTCCATGCCGCTTCCCGGCAAGGGAAGCGGCGGCTTCGGGCGGTTCATTTGCGATGCATCTTGAACTCGAGGAACAGCTCGTTGTAATGCGACAGCATGCGCTTGCCGAGGTTGTCGTACACCTCGAGCCGGCTCGTCAGCTGCGGCGGCGGATAAAAGCGCTCGTCGGAGCGGATCTCCTCCGGCAGCAGCGGCACCGCGTCCTTGTTCGGCGTCGAGTAGCCGACGTACTCCGCGTTGCGCGCGGCATGCTCGGGCTCGAGCATGAAGTCCATGAACCGGTACGCGCCGTCCAGGTTGCGGGCCGTGCGCGGGATGACCATGTTGTCGAACCAGACGTTGGAGCCTTCCTTCGGAATCACGTAGTCCAGCTTGTCGTTCTCGTCCATGATCTCGGCCGCGTCGCCCGACCAGACGACGCCGGCAGTAGCTTCCTCGTTCGCCAGCAGCATCTTGATCTCGTCGCCGACGATCGCCTTGACGTTGGGCGTCAGCTTCTGCAGCTTGGCCAGCGCCTCCTGCAGATGGGCTTCGTTCGTATCGTTGAGCGAGTAGCCGAGGCTGTTGAGGCCGAAGCCGATCACCTCGCGCGCGCCGTCGACGAGCATGAGTCCGTTGCCCAGGCGCGGGTCCCACAGATCGTCCCAGCTGTCGAACACGAGCCCGTCCGGCACGAGCTCCGGATTGTAGACGATGCCGACCGTGCCCCAGAAGTACGGGACGGAATAGCCGTTGCCCGGATCGAAGCGCAGGTCGAGGAAGCGCTCGTCGATATGCTTCAGGTTCGGCAGCTTGGCATGGTCAATCGGCAGCAGCAGCCCCTCCTGCTTCATCTTGTCGATCGCGTACTCCGAAGGCATCGCCACGTCGTACGTCGTGCCGCCCTGTTGGATCTTGGTCATCATCGCCTCGTTGGAGTCGAACGTCTGGTAGATGACGGTGATGCCCGTCTCCTTCTGGAACTCCTCGAGCAGCTCGGGGTCGATGTAGTCGCCCCAGTTGTAGATGGTCAGCGTATTGGCGCCCGAGTAGCCCTGGCTGGAGTTCAGCCAGGACGTGAGATACAGGCAGCCGAGCGCGACGACGAGGATCGCCGCGAACGAGCGGATCAGGCTTTTCATGGCGTTCCCTCCTTGGCCGCTCCACGCGCCGCGCCGCCGCGGCCGGCCGCCGCCTGCGCGCCCGTGCCGCTGCGCCGCGTGAGGAAGTAGTACCCCGCCACCAGCAGCATCGTGAACAGGAAGATGAGCGTCGACAAGGCGTTGATCGACAGCGAGATGCCCTGCCGCGCCCGCGAGTAGATCTCCACCGACAGCGTGGAGAAGCCGTTGCCCGTCACGAAAAACGTGACGGCGAAGTCGTCGAGCGAATACGTCAGCGCCATGAAGAAGCCGGCGAAGATGCCGGGCTTGATGAACGGCAGCACGACGCCGGTCAGCACCTGCCAGCGGCTCGCGCCGAGATCGCGCGCCGCGTCGATGAGCGTCGGGCTCATCTCCTGCAGCTTGGGCAGCACCATCAGCACGACGATCGGCACGCTGAAGGCGATGTGCGCGAGCAGCACCGACACGAAGCCGAGGCGGATGCCGATCATCGTGAACAGGATCAGGAACGACGCGCCGATGATGACGTCGGGGCTGACGATCAGCACGTTGTTGAAGCTGAGCAAAGTGTTTTTCGTCCGGCGGCGGCGCGCCTCGTGGATCGCCAGCGCGCCGAGCACGCCGAGCACGGTCGACAGCAGCCCGGACAGCAGGGCGATGACGAGCGTGTTCAGCACGATGATGAGCAGCCGCGTATCGGCGAACACCTCGCGGTACCAGTCGAGCGTGAAGCCGTCGTAGCCGTGCATCGTGCCGCCGCTGTTGAACGAATAGGCCATCAGATAGAAGATCGGCGCGTACATGATCGCGAACACCGCGATCAGATACAGGTTGGACCAGCGCCAGCGCCTGCTCTCGCTCATCGGATCACCCCCTTGCGCTGTCCGGCCGCGAACATGATCGCCACCATGACGAGGATGAGGAACACCGCGATCGTCGAGCCCATGCCCCAGTCCTGGGTGACGAGGAAATGCTGCTCGATCGCCGTGCCGAGCGTAATGACGCGGTTGCCGGCGACGAGGCGCGTAATCATGAACAGCGACAGCGCCGGGATGAACACCGCCTGGCAGCCGGCCTTCACCCCGTCGATCGTCAGTGGGAACACGACCTTGGCGAACGTCGTCCACGCCGAGGCGCCGAGATCGCGCGCAGCGAACACGAGCGACGGATTGAGCTCCTCGAGCGCGTTGAAGATCGGCAGGATCATGAACGGGATGAAGATGTACACCGAGACGAACACGAAGCTGAAGTCGGTGAACAGAATCTGCTGCGTGCCGATGCCGACGAGCTCGAGCAGCTGGTTGACCGAGCCGTACGTGCCGAAGATGCCGAGGAACGCATACACCTTGAGCAGCAGGTTGATCCATGTCGGCAGGATGATGAGCAGTAGCCACAGCTGCTTGTGCTTGGCGCGCGTCAGCGCCCATGCCGCCGGATAGGCGACGAGCAGCGAGAACAGCGTGATCAGCAGCGCGTACCAGAACGAGCTGACCGTCATCCGCAAGTACACCGGAGTGAAGAAGCGCGCGTAGTTGTCGAGCGTCAGCGCGCCCTCCACGTCGAACAGCGAGCGGTACGCGATGAGCGCGATCGGCGCCGCCACGAACAGCACGATCCACAGCGTGTACGGCACGAGGAAAAGATTGCGGCTGCGGGCGGACACTAGCTGTTCCCTCCCGGGCGGCCGGTCTCGACGATCGGCGGCCCTTCGCCAAGCTCGCGCCGCTTTGCGGCTTCCTCGGCAATTTCCGCTTCCTCATAGCCCTCGAGGCGGCGGTCGAAGTCCTCCTCCGACTCGCCGAAGCGCATGACGTGGATCGCCTCCGGGTCGAAGTCCAGCCCGATCGCCTCGCCGACGACCGCCTTGCGGGTCGAGTGGACCATCCACTCGTTGCCGGAGTCGTCCATGCAGATGATCTCGTAGTGCACGCCGCGGAACAGCTGCGTGTCGACGGTCGCGGCCAGCTTGCCCGCTCCCGCCGCCGTCATCTCCAGATCCTCCGGGCGGATGACGATCTCGACCGGCTCGCCGCGCCGCAGGCCGCGGTCGACGCATTCGAACTCCTTGCCGGCGAACTCGACGCGGTAGTCGTCGAGCATGCGCCCCGGCACGATGTTGGACTCGCCGATGAAGTCCGCGACGAAGCGGTTGATCGGCTCGTCGTAGATGTCGGTCGGCGTGCCGCTCTGCTCGATGATGCCTTTGTTGAGCACGAAGATCTCGTCCGACATCGCCAGCGCCTCCTCCTGGTCATGCGTGACGAAGATGAACGTGATGCCGAGGCGGCGCTGCAGCTCGCGCAGCTCGTACTGCATCTCCGTGCGCAGCTTGAGGTCGAGCGCCGACAGCGGCTCGTCGAGCAGCAGCAGCTTCGGCTCGTTGACGATCGCGCGGGCGATCGCCACGCGCTGGCGCTGGCCGCCGGACATCTCGCGGATCTCCCGCTTGCCGTAGCCCTCCAGGTTGACGAAGCGCAGCGCCTCCTCGACCTTGCGCTCGATCTCGTCCTTCTTGAGCTTGCGGATGCGCAGGCCGAAGGCGACGTTGTCGAACACGTTCAGATGAGGAAACAGCGCGTAGTCCTGAAACACCGTATTGACCTGCCGCTTGTTCGCGGGCAGGTCGTTGATGAGCTTGCCGTCCATGCGGATCTCGCCGCTCGTCGGCTCCATGAAGCCCGCGATGAGGCGGAGGATCGTCGTCTTGCCGCAGCCCGACGGGCCGAGCAGGGTGTAGAACTTGCCCCTCTCGATGTCGAAGGATACGTCGTTCAGCACGGGAACGCCGTCCTCGTATTGCTTGGTTACTCCCCGGAACGAAATGACCGGTACCTGCTCCATGCCGCAGCTTCCCTCCTGTTCAGCGCCTGTGCGTCTGTCCGCCCGGCTTTGCGAGCCGCTGCGGGACAGGCTTGATCATGCCCCCATTATACCCCAAACGGCGCGCTCTGGGACGTTTTTCCGCCAGATGCGGCTCCTCCGGCGGGACGCCGGAGCCGACCGGAGCCTTACGCCGCAGGCCGCAAGGCCCAGCCCGGACCGTCCGGCGTTTGATTTTTTGCCGTCGCCGGCCCTCTCGGCCCCGATCTATCGGGATAAGAAGAGCGGACAGGGACTTTCGAAGGGGATAGATGAAAATCGAAATGACGCAACTATCGTGACGCAAGTCCGATTAACAGAATTCGACATCCTGTTATAATTCAGGTTGATCCGGCCCTTTTGGCCCCCTTACATCATGACGAGACCAGGAGTGAGTTCATGCGACGTTTGATCCAGACCGGCACCGCCTTTGCCCTGCTCGCAGCGGCAGGAGCGGGAGCCGCAGCACCCGCCGGAGCCAGCCTCCCATCCCCATCCGGCTCCCCTTACGGCAGCCCTTATGCCGATGCCGCCTCCGCTCGAGTGCTCGCCGGCATGGCCGGCGCAGGCGCGCCCTCTTCCCTGTCCGCCGAAGCCGACGCGCCTTTCTCGGAGCGGGGAACCCCTCAGGCGCTCGGCGGCGCGATCGCCGACTATGCGCTCGACTACGTCGGCACCCCCTACCAGTACGGCGGCGCTTCGCCCGCCGGCTTCGACGCTTCCGGCTTCCTGCAGTACATCTATCGCTTCTCCGCCGCCGAGGTCCAGCTGCCCCGCACGATCGCCGCGCAGTTCGAGAACGGCGCGCCGGTAGGCGGGCAAAGCCTGCTGCTGCCCGGGGACGCCGTCTTTTTCCGCAGCGGGTCGGCCGTTTCCTTCGCCGGCATCTACATCGGCAACAAGGAATTCGTCTCCGCCACCGTCGACGGCGTCAAGCGCTCGTCGCTCGCCTCCGCCTACTGGCAGGAGCGGTATGCCGGCGCACGCCGCATGACGGAGAAGGCGCCATCCGCAGGAGGCGGGTCGGGCACGAGCGCAGGCTCAGGCACAGGCTCGGGGACGAGCGCAGGCAGCGGCTCCGGCTCCAGCAACGGGCTGGCCGGCCCCGATCAGACGCGCGCCGCGATGCGGGAGAACGTCTATTTCGCCTCCGTCTCCCGGTTCCTGGACAAGGCCAAGCCCGTTCTGGACGCCTCCGCCTACAACCGGCTGGCGGACAAGGCGGAGCTCGCCTTCCAGCAATACGAGCAAGGCCTGTACCCGGCGATGCTCGCCGCGCATGAGGAAATCATCGACGAGGTCGAGTCGCTCCCTGCCGACGCGCGGAGCCGGATCGGCATCAAGGGCAGCGAGCTGTACGGCTCCTCCATCCCCGCCGGCCTGTACACGGTCGCGGACAACGGAGAGCTGAAGCTGAAGAACGAGAGCGGCTACTCCGTCACGCTTTCCCAGCGCGCCGCCGCGGAGCAGCTGTGGAAGCAGGTGCAGGCCGCGTATCCGAAGGCTTATCTCGCTCTCGTCAAGGAGCTGCGGCTGGACGTCCATCGCGGCGGCCTGTCCCGGGTGGAGACGCTTGCCAAAGGAAGCGTGCGGCTCGTGCTCGACCCGTCGGATCTGACTCCGGGAGCGGTGCAGAAGACGCGCTGGTCGCTCGCTCGCGAGCTCGGCAAGCTCGTCACGCAGCAAGGTCCCGCCGGCTCGCAGCTCGATCATCTCGGCGGCGCCTCATCCGCGCTCGGCGGCGCGGGCGGCCTGGTCGGAGGCGCCTTCGCCGGTCCCACCGCCGGCAGCAGCCAGTGGCTCTATGCTCGCAAGGACTCGCTCCTGACGGCCTACTACGGCAAGTTCTGGCCGGCCGAGGTCGCCTCCGCGGCGCGCGCCGGCAAGCCGATGACGACGCTCTATACGAAGCTGTTCTTCCGCGACGCGAGCGCCTATCAGGCGCAGGAGGACATCGCCGACGCCTGGGCCGCGTTCCTGCTGTACGACAAGCCGGCCAAGCCCGCCGATCGCCGCGACGAGAAGATCCTCTTCTTCTACGCCAAGCCGGAGCTGGTCTCCGTGCGCGCCCAATACCGCAGCGGCGTCGGCCTCTCCAAGTCGTATCCGAAAACGACCACCTTCGCCGACCTGATCGGTCCGCGCACCTGGTAGCGGCTGGCGCCGGCTCGCCGGCGAAGCGACGATAGCCGACGCCGTGGGCGGCTCGGGCGGCAGTTGGCGCAGCTGGCGGCCGGCGGCCCCCTGGCGAGGCGCCGGCTGCCGATGCCTTGATAGACGAACGAGACGCAGCGGAGCGAGGCTCCGACTCGGCTCGTTTTTTCATTTTCCCTTCATGGAGCAAGGGAGCTTTTTCCCTTGTTCGCGGTCATCCAGCATGTTTCGCGCAATCCTCGCTATTCCTAACCCGCCATCCTCATCATTTCGCCGCAATCGCCCCATTCGCTTCATCCTCCCAAGCCAAAGAAAGATGCCGAGCCGGCCTTGACCTCTTTCCTTTTAGACGCTCGCGCGCAGCCGCCCCTGCAAGTCCGAATTTTTCCGCGCTCCCCCCGCCTGTTGTCCCTTTCCAACTGCCGCGGCCGTTCATATGGTAAGAGATAGAGCGGAAGGAGTGGAAGATCGGCACATGAACGGATCGGACGTCGTCATGACCATATGGGCGGAAAAAGGGCTGCGTCAGATCTACTGCGACCGCGCGTCGGACTCATCCTTCGTCCGCGAGCTGGCCGGGGCTGGCCGGCGGGCAGGCTTGTCCGTCCACGGCTGCTCCAGCCTGGCAGCCGCGCTGAGCGCTGCGGAAGGCTATGCGCTCGCCTCCGGCTCCCCGGCGGCTGCGATCGGGACAAGCGCAGAGCTGTCCCGCGCCGAGGCGGCCTCGATCCGGGCGCTGTCGGCCGCGAGCGTGCCGCTGCTGCTGCTGCTGCCCGGCTGCGCGGGCAGGCCGTCGCGGTCCGGCTCAGGCTTCAAGTCGAGCGCGCTGCTGCGGCACGAGGACGACTGCCGCAGCACGCTGGAAAAAGCTTATTTCCTCGCGGCGCGGCACGGCCGGAAGGGTCCTGCGCTCGTGCGGCTGGCTCCTTCCTTCGCCGGCGGGCGCTCGCGCCGCCCTCCCTTCTCCATGCCCGCCTACGAGGACAGCGAGGACTATATGGAACGGCTCGTCTCCGAGCCGCCGATCCGCGACGGGCAGCTGGACCGGATCGCGGACGGACTCGCGCGCGCTCGGAGGCCCCTGATCGTCGTCGGCGGCGGCGTGCTTCATGCCGGAGCGGCGGCGGAGCTGGGCGAGCTCATCGCCCTGACCGGCATCCCTGCGGCAGCGACTCCCGGCGGCTGGAGCGCGCTGCCGGGGGGCGTTCCGACTGCACGCGAATTGCCGGCTCAAGTTCGGCAGGCGCCCGCCGACTATGCGCTCGTGCTCGGCAGCGGCGAGCCGGCTCCGGCCGCATCCGGGGCGCGCATCGACATCGATCCGGCTGCGCTGGCGCGACCGGAGGAGGCCGCTCTCGAACGGCTGCAAAGCGACATCCGGCTGTTCCTGACCGCGCTCTCCGCGCGCTGGCTCGCACGCGGACTGCGGCGGCAGGCGGCTCCGCCCTCGCAGGCGCCGGAGACGGCACCCGGCTGCGAAGCTCCATGCGGTCCGAATCTCCCGGCCGCGGCGCTGCACCCGGCTACGGCGCGCCCTCCAGCCTCCGCGCTTCCTCCTGCCGCCCCGGCTCTAGCGTCCAGCCCCGTCGATCCGGCTATCCCGAACGGCGCGGAAAGCGGCAGCCTCCCCGGCTCCGTGCTGCTCGCCCGCCGCGGCTGGTCCGGCTTGCCCGAGCTGCAGCGCCTGCTGCTGCTCGCGCCGGGACAGCGGCTGCTGCTGCTCGCGGGGCCGGCGGGGCATGAGGCGGACGCCGCGCTCGGCGCGTCGCACGGCGCTCCGAGCGCGGACGTCACGCTGCTTTTGCCCTGCGCCGCGGGCAGGGGCGCGCAGCTGCTGCGTCCACTTGGCCGCGGCGCCCCATCGGCGCGGGTGGCGCGGCTGAGGCGCCCCGCCGCCCGGCCAAAGCCAAAGGCCTGAGCGGCTGCCGTCCGGCAGCCCTCAGGCCTCGGGATATGCTATAATCGGGGGAACGGCCGGTCCGGCATCAGCTGCCGGCCAATCGGTCCACGGCTTGCTGCACGCCGGCCTCGGCGATGCCGTTCAGCTGCGGAAAGCCCTTGTCCTCCAGGCTGACGGTGCGTCCGCCCTGAATCGGGTAGACGCCCTGCAGCAGCCCGAGCGGCACATAGCTGTCCGTGCCTTCGAGCTTGTGCAGGAACAGCAGGTAATCCGGTCCCGTCGCCCATGCGCCTGGATAGCGTTCGTTGGCCTCCAGCTGCGACGGCGGCGGCAGCGGCTCGATCCCGGTCGTGACGACCGTCAGCTCGTTGCTGCCGCCGCCTTTGATCCAGCGCTTGACCGTGAACTTCTGCACGAAGTTGACCAGCCTGCCCTGAGGGGCGTTCTGGCCGGTCTGCACCATGCGGTCGCTCTCGCCGAAGCTCCCCACGGCGATGCCGTCCGCATGGCGGACAAGCTCCGACGCGCTCGCCTGGCTCTGCTCCGGCACGACATCCTGGTCGAGCCGAAATGGCGCCGCCTGCGCCGTGCCCGGAGCCGCCAGCGCGCCGGCCGCCGCGACCGCCAGCACCGCCGGCAGCGCCGCCAGCCGGCATGCCAGCAGCCCTCCCGGAGCCTTGCCTCGCAGCAGCTCCTGCAGCTTTTTCTTCAATCGGGAATACATCGCTCGCTTCACCCTTCCAGTCGTTTCCTAGCGGTAGTATGCATAGGAGGCTGGAAAATCATCCATCACCTCGAATCAGGAGGAGGAACGTTCCCATGACCATGACGTACCGCAAGCTCGGCGCGAGCGGCCTGACCGTCTCCGCGCTCGGCCTCGGCACGAACGCCTTCGGCAAGCGGACCGGCGAGGAGGAGAGCATCCGCATCGTCCACGCCGCGCTCGACGCCGGCATCACCTTCCTCGATACGGCCAACATCTACGCGGGCACGCTCAGCGAGACGATCATCGGGAAGGCGCTCGCCGGCCGCCGCGCGGATGCCGTACTGACGACCAAGGCCGGCCTGCCGCGCGGCGAAGGGCCGGGGAAGCGCGGAGCGTCGAGGTCGCATCTGACGGCCGAGCTGGAGGGCAGCCTGCGCCGGCTCGGCACCGATTACGTCGACCTGTACCAGATCCATACGTTCGATCCCGAGACGCCGCTGGAGGAGACGCTGCGCACGCTCGAGGACATGGTCCGCTCCGGCAAGGTCCGCTACATCGGCGCGTCCAACTATCAGGCGTGGGAGCTGATGAAAGCGCTCGGCATCAGCGACCGGCTGCAGCTGGAGCGCTACGTCTCCATCCAGACGAGCTACTCGCTCGCCGACCGCACGCCGGAGCTGGAGCTCGTGCCGCTCTGCCTCGACCAAGGCATCGGACTCATCCCTTACTTCCCGCTCGCGGGAGGCATCCTCACGGGCAAATACGCCGCCGGAGCGGAAGCCCCGCCCGGCTCGCGGCTCGACAAGGACGGCTCGTTCGGCCGCTTCCTGAAAGGCGACGTCATCGGCCTCGGCCAGGATGTCGCCGAGCTGGCCGAAGAGGCGGGCTGCGAGCCGGCCGCGCTGTCG
Source organism: Paenibacillus sp. FSL W8-1187 (assembly GCF_037965485.1). Classification (NCBI taxonomy): domain Bacteria; kingdom Bacillati; phylum Bacillota; class Bacilli; order Caryophanales; family Paenibacillaceae; genus Paenibacillus; species Paenibacillus sp. FSL W8-1187. Next base: position 1,169,027 of record NZ_CP150181.1, on the reverse strand, counting down.
ATCCGCTGGCTGATGGACAAGCCGGCCGTCTCGACCGTCATCGCCGGCGCGACGAGCGTCGAGCAGCTGACGGCCAATCTGCGCAGCCTCGAGCTCGCGCTCGAGCCGTCCATCCAGGACGAGCTGGAGCGCATCAGCCGGCCGTTCCGCTACGGCGAGCCGTTCGCCCGCTACCGGATCTGACGCGCCACCGATGAGGAGGAATCGAAGCTCATGACATCCGCTTCCGACCTGCGCTATTTCCAGACGACCTGGCCGCGGCTGATCGGCCTGCTGCTGTTCGCCGCGCTGATGGTCGCGGCCTGCCTGTACCACTTCCGCGAGCCGGACGGCTTCGCGGCGATGCTGCCGGACTGGGTGCCGCTGCGGCTGCCGATCGTCTACGCGACCGCCATTCTCGAGCTGGCCATCGCCGCGCTGGTCCTCGTGCCGGCGACGCGCGGCTGGACCGGCCTGTTCGCCGCGCTTTACCTGGTCGTGATCGTCGTCGCCAACGTCTACGCCGCCGCGCGCGGCATTCCCGCTCCGGGCAGCGACAGCGCCTCCAAGACGGCGCTCTGGCTGCGCGTCGCCGCCCAGCCGCTGCTCGTCTGGTGGGCGCTCTGGTGCACCCGCTACCCTTCCCGCGACACGTCGCTCAAAGGCCCGCCGCGCAAAGCCCGCTGACCGCCCTGCGGCCGCTGGCCATGAGCGCGCCCCGGTCCGCCTGACGACCGCATGCGGGCCCTGCTCCGCCAAAAAGGCGCTTCGCTCCCCGCAAGGGGACGCGAAGCGCCTTTTTGCTGCTGCGGACCTGCTTCATGGACGAAGCGAAGCGTCAGTGCCCGCCCATCATCATGCTCGGCTCGGAAGAAGACGCGGCGCCTTCCTGCGGCCTCGGACGGCTCAGCAGGAAGCCAAGCACGACGCCGGTCGCCGCGATCCAGATGAGCAGCGCGAACGTGTCGCCGTACGAGGCGCTGAGCAGCTCGGCGGGCTGCGCGCCCAGCTCCGGACCGTTGTCCTTGATGCGGCCGGTCAGGTAGGTCGAGAGGCCGGCGATGGCGAACGAGCTGACGACCTGCTGCGCCGCCGCCGTCAGCGAGGTGACGCGGCCGACCAGCTGGGCCGGAGCCGACTGGATGATATGCGTGTTGAGCGGCATCATCGACAGGCCCATGCCGGCGCCGATCAGCGCGAGCGGCAGGATGAGCGAGCCGACGCCCGTGTCCGCCTCGATGCCGGAGAGCAGGAACGCCGCCACGCTCACGAGCGCCATGCCCGTCATGACGAGCGGACGCGCTCCGACCTTGTCGTACAGCCTGCCGCCAATCGGCATGAACAGGCCGGCGGCGAGCGCCTGCGGCAGCAGGATGAGGCCGGTGTCCAGCGCCCCGTAGCCTTTGGCCGTCTGCAGGAACAGCGGCAGCAGGAAGATCGTGCCGAACAGCGCCGCCTGGGAGATCCACTGCACGAGGATGCCCTTGGTGAAGTTCGGCGAGCGGAATACGCGCAGCTCGAGCAGCGGGTTCGAGCGGCGGAGCTCCGCGAGGATGAAGACGACGAGCGCGACGCCGCCGACGATGAGGCCCGTCAGCGTGCGCGCCGACGTCCAGTCCGTGCCGCCCTCGGAGACGCCGTAGGCGAGCGCGGCGAACGCCAGCGGGCCGAACACGATGCCCATCATGTCGAGCACGGGCACCGTCTGGCGCTGGATGACCGGCAGCGTGCGCAGCGCGACGATGACGGCGATGACGCCGATCGGCAGGTTGATGAGGAAGATCCAGTGCCACGACACGTACTCCACGAGCCAGCCCGAGACGACCGGACCGAGCGCCGGAGCGAGCAGCATCGGGATGCCGATCATGCCCATCACCGCGCCGACCTTGCCCGGAGGCGCGATCCGGTACGTGAACGCCATCGCGATCGGCGCGACCATGCCCCCGCCGAGCCCCTGCAGCACGCGGAACGCGATCAGCTGCTCCGCGCTGCCGGCCATCGCGCACAGCGCGGAGCCGAGCGTGAACAGCACGACGGACAGGATGAAGATCGTCTTGGCTCCGAACCGGTCCGACAGCCAGCCGGCCAGCGGGATGACCGCGGCCTGCGCGAGCGCGTAGCCGGTGATCGTCCACTGGATGAGCGACAGCGACGCGCCTCCGAAGTCCTGCTGCAGCTTCGGCACGGCGACGTTCATCGCCGTCCCGTCCAGAATGACCATGAACATTCCGATGATGATCGCCACCAGCGGCGCCAGTATGGCCCGCATCGACAGCTCCGGTCCGGCCGGGCCGCCCCCTGCGACTTGCGACATGCTCTCCACTCCTTCATCTCTCTTTTCCTTCCCTCCGCCCGGAGGCGCCCGCCGCGGTCCGCCCTTCATTGACCCCTGCCCGCAGAAGGGATAAAATAAGGCAGCAAGCGGCTTCGAGCCGTCCGGTACGGCAAGCGGACAATTGTCCGCTTATGGGAAACGTTTTGACTATAGCGGACAATTGTCCGCCTGTCAACGACGTTTTTTAGTTGTAAACTTTTCAGGAAAGAGATGAAAGCGCATGCCGATTCCGGATAAACGAAAAGGATCCCGCGAGCTGAGCGCATCCATATTGGATACGGCGCGCAGCCTGTTCGCCGAGCATGGCGTCGATGCGGTCAGCATGCACCAGATCGCCAAGGCGGCCGGAGTCGGCCAGGGCACCTTGTACCGCCGGTACGCCCAGAAGGGCGACCTGTGCCTATGCCTGATGGAGGAGGAGTTCCACAGGCTGCGGGAGTCGATCCTCGTCCGGCTGGAAGCGCTCGCCGGCGAGCCTCCATGCGTGCGTCTGGCGGCGTTGGCGACGCTCGTCGTCGAGCATCTGATCGCGGACAGCCGCATCGTCGAAGCGATGCACACGGCGATCTACAACGGGCGCAACACGTTCAAGGAGATCGAGCAGTTCTATGAGAGCCCTCCCTACCGCTTCCTGTACGAGACGATCCAGACGCTGCTGGACGAGGCCCGGACCAAGGGACAGACGATCGAGGCGGTCGATCCGGCCGTGAGCGCCCATCTGCTCATCTCGCTGTTCTCGCCGCAGTCGCTGCTTCATCTGCACGAAAAGCTGGAGGTCGATCCCGAGGAGATCGTCCGGCGCATCGTCTGCACCGCGATCCGGCCGCTGTTCCGCGAGGAGTAGCGCCGCGCCGTCCGCTTTTTTCACACGCGCGGCTTCCCCGATCCGAGGCATCGCGCCCGCGATGCTTCGGATTTTTTCTGTCGGCGTCCTCCCGCATCGCCTTGGTCCGACGCGAAAAAGCCGCCCCGGCCGTTCGGAAGAACGGTCGGGGCGGCCGAAGCCAACCCTGCTGTCGCCAGGGCACAGCCGGCTGGCGCGAACGCGCCTCAAGCCTCAAGCCTGCTGCAGCGCCGCTTCGACCTCCTCGCGCGAGGGCAGGCCGTCCTGCGCGCCGAAGCGCGTCACCGCCAGCGAGGCCGCCTGCACGGCGAAGCGCAGCGCCTCCAGCAGCTCGGCGTCGCCCGCGGCGGCTCCCTGCGCGGCCAGCTCCGCGAGCTTGACGCACAGCGCCGCGTTCAGCGTGTCGCCGGCTCCGGTCGTATCAACGACCTCGACGCGCGGCGCCGGCACCGTCACGAGGCGTCCGTCTTCGCCGAGGAACGAGCAGCCGGCGGCGCCGCGCGTGACGATGACGCGGCCGCCCACGCTTGCCTGCCAGGCGGCGATCGCCTCGCGCAGCTCGTCCTCCGACTCGGCGGATGCCCCCGTCAAGGCGGCGAACTCGGTCTCGTTCGGCGTGATGTAGTCGGCGAGCTCGAGCAGCTCCCGGGGCAGCTGCTGCGCCGGCGCGGGATTGAGCACCGTCGCGACGCCGGCCTCGCGGGCGATGCGCAGCGCCGCGCGCACGCCCTCCAGCGGGATCTCGAGCTGCACGAGCAGCGCCTGCGCGCGCTCGATCGACTCGCGCCGGCTTTCCACCCACGCCTCGCCGCATTCCCCGTTCGCGCCGGCGACGATGACGATGCAGTTGTCCTCCGGCGTATGATAGATCGAGGCGACGCCGGTCGGCTCGCTCGGATGGACGCCGATGCCGGAGGCGCCGACCCCCATCCGCCGCATCTGCTCCAGCAGCTGCTTGCCGAAGGCATCCTCGCCGACGCGGCCGATCATCTCGGTCGCCGCTCCAAGCCGGGCGCAGCCGGCCGCCTGATTGGCGCCTTTGCCGCCGGGCAGCGTATGCAGCGCGCTGCCGCTGATCGTCTCTCCGGCCAGCGGCATCCGGCCCATGCTGATGACCAGATCCATATTGAGGCTGCCGGCCACGGCGACGCGCGGCGGCGCCGCCGCGCGTCCCGGGACGTCCCGCCTTTGCGGCGCGGCTTCCGGAGCCGCTCCGTTCCTCTCGTTCGCTCCTTGCTTCATCATGCCTGCACGCACCTTTCCTTCATTTCAGCCTCTCTCATTCTAGCTCATTTCAAGCTTCCTGCGCAGGGGAGCGATGGCGGGAAAGCACGGCTATAAGGAAATTCGCCTCCACCGGCAATCGCCGATCCGGTATAATGGAGATTGTTTCCTGCAGGACGACAACGATAACGAAAGAGGTGTCCCTCGTGTTGAAATTCAGCGAATACCGCTACGAACGGCCGGACCGCGAAGCGGCAGCCGACGCCTTCAAGGAAAAGATCGCCGCCATGCGCGCCGCCGCCAGCCTCGAGGAGCTGCTGGAGGCGATCTCCGCCGTGAACAAGCTGCGCAACGAGATCGAGACGATGTTCCAGCTCGTCTACATCCGCCACTCCATCAATACCGAGGATGCCTTCTACAAAGCCGAGCAGGACTACTCCGACGAGACGTCCCCGATCCTCCAGGAGTACGTCACGGACTACTACCGCGCCCTCACCGAGTCCCCGTTCCGCAGCGGGATCGAGGAGAAGTACGGCACGCAGCTGCTGCGCACGGCCGAGCTCGCGCTCAAGACGTTCAAGCCGGAGATCATCGAGGACCTCCAGCTCGAGAACAAGCTGCGCACCGAATACAGCCAGCTGATCGCCTCCGCCCGGATTCCGTTCGACGGCGAGGAGCGCACGCTGTCCCAGCTGACGCCGTATACCCAGTCGACGGATCGCGCCACCCGCAAAAGCGCCAGCGAAGCGGCCTTCGGCTTCCTCGCCGGCAACGAGGCCGAGCTCGACCGCATCTACGACGAGCTCGTCCAGGTGCGCACGCGCATCGCCCGCCAGCTCGGCTACGAGAACTACGTGCAGCTCGGCTACGACCGCCTCGGCCGCACCGATTACGACGCGGCGATGGTCGCGAACTTCCGCCGCCAGGTGCGCGAGCATATCGTGCCGGTCGCCTCCCGCCTGTACGAGCGCCAGCAGGCCCGCATCGGCGTGGACAAGCTCCATTACTACGACGAGGGCTTCCGCTTCAAGAGCGGCAACCCGACGCCCAAGGGCGATCCCGACTGGATCCTCGAGCAGGGACGACGCATGTACCGCGAGATGAGCCCCGAGCTCGACGAGTTCTTCACGTTCATGTCCGAGCGCGAGCTGCTCGACCTGCTGAGCAAGAAGGGCAAGGAAGGCGGCGGCTACTGCACGTACATCTTCGATTACGAGTCGCCGTTCATCTTCGCCAACTTCAACGGCACCTCCGGCGACATCGACGTGCTGACGCATGAGGCGGGCCACGCGTTCCAGGTGTACATGAGCCGCGGCTTCGACGTGCCGGAGTATTTGTGGCCGACGATGGAGGCGGCGGAGATCCACTCCATGAGCATGGAGTTCCTCGCTTGGCCGTGGATGGAGCTGTTCTTCCAAGAAGATACGGACAAATACCGCTTCGACCATCTCGCCTCCGCGCTCAGCTTCATTCCGTATGGCGTGAGCGTCGACGAGTTCCAGCACTTCGTCTACGAGCATCCCGAGGCGACGCCGGCCGAGCGCAAGGCCAAGTGGCGGGAAATCGAGCGCGTCTACACGCCGCATCGCAGCTTCGACGGCAACGCCTACCTTGAAGGCGGCGGCCGCTGGCAGCGCCAGAGCCACATCTACCAGACGCCGTTCTACTATATCGACTACACGCTGGCCCAGCTGTGCGCCTTCCAGTTCTGGAAGCGCTCGAGGGAGGACTTCGACGCCGCCTGGCAGGACTACCTCGCTCTTTGCCGGCTCGGCGGCAGCAAGTCCTTCACCGCGCTCGCCGCTAGCGCGGGGCTGCTGTCTCCGTTCGAGGACGGCTCCGTGACGAGCGTCATCGGCGAGATCCGCAGCTGGCTCGACAGCGTCGACGACAGCAGCTTCTAAGCCCTTTTTTCCGCAGCCCTTTCCTTGAATTTCAAGGAAAAGGGCTGTTTTTTGCCACCAAATCGCTTTTATTCCGTATAATAAGGGTAATTAGCTAACAAAAAGGGGGGAAAGGTCATGATGAATCGCTCGGGCTCGCCCGCACGCTGGCTTACGCTGCTGCTGGTCGCCCTGATCCTGATCTGCTCCACGCCCACCCCTCCGATCCTGCTGCCGGAAGCAGCCGCCGCCGGGGCGGCCGCCGAAAGCGCCATGTCCCGTTCGTTCGACACCGGCGTGCCCGTGACGGCCCGCTCCTATGCGGCCGAACGGGAGCAGTCGGGTCCGCTCCATCGTCCCGATCCTCCGTCGCAAGCTCCGTCCGCGCTCGCGCCGCCCTTGGCCGCCGCGATTTTGATGCTGGCCGCGGTATTCGCCGCTCCCGCCTGGTCGCGCAAGCTGCGCACCGCGCCATCCGTCGCCCGCCGGCTCGTCCGCTGCCTGCTCGCTCCTGTCCGCAGCGCCTCTTATGCCGCCTGACGCAAGGCTCGTCCTCCCCCCGCCCGGCCTGTCGCCGCGCGGAGCGGACGCTCTCTGCTTTTTCGGCGGGGAGCGATAGGATTCGGCTTTTTTCGGCAAGCTAACGCACTAGAGGAGAGAACCCACTACAGGAGGTAGATGTATGGACATCAGAGAGACGTACCTGCCGGGAATCGGCAAAAAATTCCAGATCAAGTCGCGCGGGGGCGACGTGCTGATCGTCGTCGTGCATGACGACGGCCGCCGCGAGTGCTATATGGAAGCGGATCGGGACAACGACTTCAAGCCCGTCTTCTCGCTCGACGACGACGAGGCGCGCATGCTCGCCTCCATCGTCGGCGGCATGCAATACAAGCCGCGCGCGCTGGAGAACATCGAGATGGTGCTCGACGACCTCATCATCGAATGGTACCGGGTGGAGCCGACCTACAAGAGCGTCGGCAGCTCCATCGGGCAGCTCGGAGTCCGCAACCGTTCCGGCGCGAGCGTGCTCGCCGTCGTCGAGAAAGGCGGAGCGACGAAGCATATCAACCCGGGACCCGATCTGGTCCTCACCGAGGAGGCACTCCTGATCGTAGCCGGCGAACGCAGCCAGCAAAAGGCGTTCCGCGACATCCTGAAGAACGGATGTGAGTGACGATGGACCATCTCGTCATGGAAATCGGCCTCGCCATCGGCCTCGTCGCGCTTGCAGGCATACTGTCCGCCAAGCTCAAGTTTTCCGTCATCCCGTTCTACATCATTGTCGGCATGCTCGTCGGCCCGCATGCGTTCAAGATCGGACACTTCGACTTCCGCTTCGTCGAAAGCGCCGAGCTCATCCACTTCTTCGGCCGCATCGGCGTGCTGTTCCTGCTGCTGTACCTCGGCCTTGAATTCTCCGTCGGCCGGCTCATTAAGTCGGGCAAGTCGATCGTCGTCGGAGGCAGCATCTACATCGGCATCAACTTCACGCTCGGCCTGCTCTACGGCTTCCTGACCGGCCTGCCGCTGTCCGAGGTGCTGATCATCGCCGGCATCACGACGATCTCCTCCAGCGCCATCGTCGCCAAGGTGCTCGTCGACCTGAAGCGGACCGCCAACCAGGAGACCGAGATGATCCTCGGCATCATCATGTTCGAGGACGTCTTCCTGGCCCTCTACATCTCCATCGTATCCGGCCTCGTGCTCAGCTCGTCCTCGAGCCTCGGCGGCGTGCTGCTGTCGGCGCTGATCGCGCTCGTGTTCATGCTCGGCGTGCTCATCGTCGGACGCAAGCTCGTCCCTCAGCTGAACCGCTGGCTCGACATCCGCTCCAACGAGCTGTTCCTGCTCATCGTATTCGGCTCGCTGTTCCTGATCGCAGGCTTCGCCGAGACGATCCACGTCGCCGAGGCGATCGGCGCGCTGCTCGTCGGGCTCGTGCTGGCCGAGACCCAGCATGCCCACCGCATCGAAAAGCTCATCCTGCCGTTCCGCGATTTCTTCGGAGCGATGTTCTTCTTCAGCTTCGGCCTCACGATCGATCCGACCGCCCTTGGCGGAGCCGTATGGATGGCGCTCGGCGCTGTCGCGATCACGCTGGTCGGCAACTTCGCCGCAGGCATGCTCGCGGGCCGCAGCGCGGGCATTCCGCCGTACGCCTCCGCCAAGATCGGCCTGACGATCGTCGCGCGCGGCGAGTTCTCGATCATCATGGCCAATCTGGCGATGGCCGGCGGCCTGGCCGCCATCATTCAGCCGTTCGCCGCGCTGTACGTGCTGATCCTCGCGATTCTCGGGCCGCTGCTGACCAAGGAAAGCAAGTGGGTATTCCGGATGCTCGATCCGATCTTCAAGTTCAACGCTCGCTACGACCGCCGGCAGCAGCAGGCTCCGGAGACGAGCAGCTGACGATCCGCCGGCCGGCGCCTTGCCGCCGCGCCGGTTCCTCCACTCGCCAAAAAGCGGTCAGAGCCCTAGGCTGCTGACCGCTTTCTTTTTTGCCGGCTTGCCCTACGTGTCGGAGGAGCCGATGAAGTTGAAGCTTTCCGGTCCGACGCGCGTGGCGCCGAGAGCCGAGACCGAGGCGAATACGGTGTAGGTCTGGACGGCGTTCGGAGCGAAGAAGTCGGAGCCGGCGATATTGATGAGCTGCGGTCCGAGCAGGCTGATGTCGAGCACCTGGGCAGCGGAGAAGACAAGCGTATCCGTCGGCAGCGTGCCGCGCACGACGCTGATCGTCACCGTCGTCGCCACCGGCAGCAAGCCGAGCTGGATGGCCATCATGCCGACAAAATCGACCCGCGTCTGACCTGAGACTCCGGCAGTCAGGTCGAGCGTCTGCTGGGCGATAAGCTGATCTTCGTTGATGATCGTGATCGGAATTGCGATCGAGTTCGCGAAGCTGGCGTTCTGGCTAGTCTTAAGATCAAGGAAGCGGGACATAGGAACCCTCCTTTCCAACGAGGATAGGATAGCATATGATAGGTTTCTAGATTTGGAATGGATGGAAGCCCCTTCGCGCCATATTTCTCTCCATCCGCATTCTTGCCGCCAAAGGAGTGAGTCCGCATGAAGCAGCTGCGCAAGCGCCTGAACCGACAGGAGCTGAACGAGGCCGTCGCCCTCGCCGACCGGATTTTCCGCGAGGAAGGCGAGCCCTCGATGGGGACGAGCTTTCCCCGCATCTTCGATCCGGCGATCGGCTTGTCGATCGGCATCGCCGAGGAGGGCCGCCTCGTCTCGTTCATCGGGTTCGTGCCCCATCAGATCCGGATCGGCCCCGCGCTGCTGAGCGTCTGCGCGCTCGGCTCCGTCTGCACGCATCCCGACTATCGGGGGCAGGGACATGCCAGCGTGCTGCTCCAGGAAGCGTTCCATCAGGCGGAGCGGATGGAAGCGGCGCTCATGCTCGTCTCCGGCACGCGCTCCCTCTACCGGCGGGGCGGCTGCCATGCCTTCGGCTCGGTGCGCCGCTACCGCCTCGCCGCCGCGCCGGACGCGGCGCAGACGCTGCCGCCGGGCATGCGCGTCCGGCCGATGGCGGCCGACGACTGGTTCCGGCTCAAGGAGCTTGCCGACGCCAAGCCGGCCGGCTATTTGCGCAGCATCCCCGACTTCGCGTCCGAGCTGGCGAGCGAAGCGGTCGCGGCGATGTACGGCTTCCATCACGAGGTGCTCGTCGCCGAGGCTGCCGGTCGGCTGCTCGCCTATGTCGTCATCGCCGCCGGACCGATCCCGGACGGCTCCGACCTGGAGCCGTTCGTCGTCGAATGGGGCGGCAAGGCCGCCGACGTCCTGCCGCTCGCGCGCGCAGCGATGGCGCAGCTGGAGCTCTCCTCCCTGCTGCTGTTCGCTTCCGCCCATGAGCGCCGCATGATGCAGCTGCTGGAAGGGCATCCTTACACCGACAGCCACAACCAAGGCACCGTCCGCATCATGAACCTGCCGCTGCTCTGGCGGCAGCTGCAGCCATACTTCGAGGCGAAAGCGGCGGCAGCCGGCAGCCGGCTCCCGGACTGGACCGTCGAGCGGCTGGCCGAGGGCGAGCATGCCCTCGCGCTTGACGGGCGCCTCATACCGCTGAGCGCGCGCGACTGGACGCTGCTCCTGTTCGACGGACCCGACGCCGAGCCGGATGACGGTCCTGACGCCTTCGTCCGGCAGCAGGCCGCGGAGCGCGAGCGCGATTCGGCGGATCTGCTGCCCGCGCTCGCCGGCGCCTCCGGCGGCAGCGCCGAGGCCGAATCGGCGGCCGCGAGCGAGAGCGGCGGCGCTTCGAGCCGGGCTCGGGCCTCCGGCCGCACCGGCAAGCCCGGCACGGCCGCAGCCGCGGCGGAATGCCCGGCCGACCCCCGCCCCTCGAGCGGGACGAGCCGCCATTTGCCTTTGACCGATGCCGAAGCCCGGCAGCTGCGGACCTACTTTCCGCTCCCGTTTCCGTATACGGCCGGACTCAGTTATATTTGACCGGCTCCTGCGTCCTTCGCCCGTGCGCCTTGCTGCCCGCGAAGGACGCTTTCTGTTTCGCGGCAGAGCATTAGCGCGAGCTTTTGACGGAAAGGCGGGGCGCATGGTAGAATCTGCCCGGCTTCACCCTCGGCTTGTACGAGAGAAGGATATGCAGAAGGGATGAATAGAAGATGGCGTTTAGACTCGAGCATGACTTTCTTGGAGAAAAAGAAGTTCCGGAGAGCGCCTATTACGGCATCCAGACGCTCCGCGCCGTCGAAAACTTCCCGATCACCGGCGTGCCGATCCATCCGGAGCTGCTCGTCGCGCTGGCCCATGTGAAAAAAGCCGCCGCACGCGCCAATATGGACGTCCATCTGCTGCAGTCGTCGATCGGCGAAGCGATCGTGAAGGCGTCCGAAGAGGTGATCGAGCAGCAGCTGCTCGACCAGTTCATCGTCGACAGCATTCAAGGCGGCGCCGGGACGTCCATCAATATGAACATGAACGAGGTGCTGGCCAACCGGGCGCTCGAGCTGCTCGGACGGGAAAAGGGCGACTACTTCCACTGCAGCCCGAACAACCATGTGAACATGTCGCAGTCGACGAACGACGCGATCCCGACCGCGCTGCGCATCGCCGCCTATACGCTGACCCAGCATCTGCTCGAGGCGCTGCAGGCGCTGCAGGACGGCTTCCTCGCCAAGCGCGACGAGTTCGACAGCGTCATCAAAATGGGCCGCACGCATCTGCAGGATGCCGTGCCGATCCGCCTCGGCCAGGAATTCGGCGCCTACGCCGCCGTGCTCGGCCGCGACATCGGTCGCATCCGCAGCGCGGCCCTTCATGCGCTGACCGTCAACATGGGCGCGACGGCGGTCGGCACCGGCCTCAACGCCAAGCCGGAGTACATTTCCTCCGTCATCGCCCATCTGCAGGAGCAGACGGGGCTGCCGATCCGCGCCGCCGACGATCTCGTCGACGCCACGCAAAACAGCGACGCCTACACCGAGCTGTCGGCCGCCCTCAAGGTATGCGCGGTCAACCTGTCCAAAATCTGCAACGACATCCGCCTGATGGCTTCCGGTCCGCGCGTCGGCCTGGCCGAGCTGTCGCTGCCGCCGCGCCAGCCGGGCTCGTCGATCATGCCGGGCAAGGTCAATCCCGTCATGGCCGAGGTCGTCAACCAGGTCGCCTTCCAGGTGATGGGCAACGACCATACGCTGTGCATGGCATGCGAGGCGGGACAGTTCGAGCTCAACGTCATGGGTCCGGTCATCGCCTTCAACCTGCTGCAGTCGCTCAAGATTCTGCGCAACGGCGTCGACGTGTTCCTCCGCCATGCCGTCGAGGGCATGCAGGCGAACCGCGAGCGCTGCGAAAGCTATGTCGCGAACTCGTTCGGCATCGTCACCGCGCTCAACCCGCATCTCGGGTACGAGGTGGCGGCCCAGCTCGTCAAGGAGGCGCTCGCGACCGGCCTGACGATCCGCGAGCTGATCCTCGAGCGCGGCCTGCTCACGCCGGAGGAGATGACCGAGATCCTCGATCCGTACGCGATGACCTCGCCCGGCATCGCCGGCGAGCATCTGCTCGAGGACGCGAAGTAATTTCCGGTTCTAAAAGAAATGTTGCCGCCCTGCCCGTCCGCCTTGTTTGCGCCGCTTGTCCCCTTGGTGATGTTCTGAGTAGCTCGAGCTGACAGAGAGGACATTCGACCAACCGAGGAGGAATCGAGATGACGGCACCAGTGGTAGGGATATTCCGAGCGGAGAAGGATGCGCTGCATGCGATGGAGGAGCTGAAGGCCGCCGGCTGGAGCAAGGAGCAGCTGTCGGTCATACGGCGGACCCGCGAGGAGGTATGCCGGGTCGAGTCGCAGACGGGAACGAACGCTTCGGAGGGCATGGTGTCCGGAGGGCTGGCCGGGGCCGTGCTCGGCGGGGCGGCGGGCGTGCTGGCGACGGCGGGCTTGCTGTTCGTGCCCGGCATCGGGCCGCTGCTGGCGGCCGGGCCGATCGCTACGGTGCTGGCCGGAGCGGCGTTCGGCGGCAGCGCCGGCACGCTTGTCGGCGGCCTCGCCGGCCTCGGCATCCCGGATCATCAAGCGGAGCAGTACCGGACGCTCGTCGAACAGGATCATGTGCTCGTCATCGCTACGGCCGACGCAGGCAATCAGGCGCTGGCGGAGCGGATCGTGACGGCATGCGGCTCGCTCGAAGGGGCTGCCGCCGAATCGGCGGCAGCAGAGGCGATAGCGCTGGACGGGGGCCGGCTGCGCGACGAGGCCGCGGCTCCCGGCTCGGCGGACCGCGCCGTCCGCCTGAACCGGGTGCGGGAGGAATCCGCCGCCGCGGCCGGAGCCGCATCGGGCGCAGCGGCCGAGGACGTGCGGGTGCTGATCGGTCCGCGGCCCGGCGAGAGCACGGTCGACGCTCCCGCTCCGGCGCAGGAGCTGATCGTGCCGATCCCGCCGGCGGGAGAGTAAGCGATGACGCTCGCCGGAGCAAGCGCCGCACTCGCCTCCCTGTCCCTGGCCGCAGTCGCCTGGTTCGGCATCCAGTCGCTGCGCAAGCTCCGCTCGACGCTCGACGAGGTGCAGCAGACCGTAGCCGAGCTGCGGAGCCGGATCGATCCGCTCGCGGGCGAAGCGACCTCCCTCGTCCGGACGGCGAACAGCACGATCCGCGAGGTGAAAGGCCGCATCACGACGGTCGATCCGCTGCTGGACAGCGCTCATGACGTCGGCGACGTCATCCATCAGGTCGCCGAATCGTTCAAGCAGGCGATGGCCGAAAAAAGCGGCGGCTCCCGCCCTGGCGCCGCCCCGCGTCCGAGCCGCTCGCTCCCGGGAGAAGCTGTCTCGATCCGCATCGGCGGCCCTTCGGCGGCTCCAGGCCCGCGCAGCCGGTAGCGGAAGGGCGGCTTGCGCTTCCGCCGCAGCCGGTAGTGGATCGGCTCGCGAGGACGAAGCGTCGGACGCGACGGCAGCCCGCATGTCGCGGACCGCGCTTCCGCCGACCGACCAAAAGCCCCTCTCGCGATGCGAGAGGGGCTTTTTCGGGCCGCTGGAGCGTGTATGGAAACCACTGGCATGAGCCGAGGCACTTTACGCTCCCTCATGGAGCCGATGCGCACGTTCTGCGCGAGCCGAGGCACTTTACGCTCCCTCGTGGAGCCGATGTGCACGTTTTGCGCGAGCCAAGGCGCTTTCCGCTCCCTCGTGGAGCCGATGCGCACGTTCTGCGCGCACCGAGGCACTTTACGCTCCCTCGTGAAGCCGATGTGCACGTTCTGCGCGAGCCGAGGCACTTTCCGCTCCCTCATGGAGCCGATGCGCACGTTCTGCGCGAGCCAAGGCACTTTCCGCTCCCTCATGGAGCCGATGCGCACGTTCTGCGCGAACCGAGGCACTTTCCGCTCCCTCGTGGAGCCGATGCGCACGTTCTGCGCGAGCCGAGGCACTTTCCGCTCCCTCGTGGAGCCGATGCGCACGTTCTGCGCGAACCGAGGCACTTTCCGCTCCCCGGCGCCGCCAGTCCAGAGGAAGTGAGGACGCATCCCATCCTGCTCCCGATGGACCTGCTCGCTTCACATGCGGACGAGTCCGCTACACCAGCTCCAGCACCGGCTTATACGTATAGCCGAGGTCGCGGGCGACCGCCTCGTAGGTGATATGGCCGCCCATCGCGTTGACGCCCTCGCGGATCGGCTGCGAGGCGCGGATCGCGGCCGCGGCGCCGAGCGAGGCGAGCTGCAGCGCGAACGGCAGCGTCGCGTTCGTGAGCGCCATCGTCGATGTGTACGGCACCGCGCCAGGGATGTTGGCGACGGCGTAGTGCAGCACGCCATGCTTTTCGAATACCGGATCGTCATGCGTCGTGATGCGGTCGATCGTCTCGACGCTGCCGCCCTGGTCGATCGCCACGTCGACGATGACGGAGCCTTTCTCCATCGAGCGCACCATCTCCTCGGTGACGAGCTTCGGCGCCTTGCCGCCTGGGATGAGCACGGTCGAGATGACGAGATCCGACTCGCGCACCGACTCCGCCAGATTGTGCGTCGTCGACTGCAGCGTCTGCAGGCGGCTGCCGAAGACGAGCGCCAGCTCGCGCAGCCGGTTCGTGTTCGTGTCGAGCACGGTCACGTCCGCGCCAAGGCCGACCGCCAGCTGCACCGAGCTCGTGCCGGCGATGCCCGCGCCGATGACCGTCACCTTGCCGCGCTTCACGCCGGTCACGCCGGACAGCAGCTTGCCCTTGCCGCCGTAGGCCTTCTCCAGCATCTGCGCGCCGACCTGCACCGCCATCCGGCCGGCCACCTCGCTCATCGGCGCGAGCAGCGGCAGCGCGCCGTTCACGCGGATCGTCTCGTAGGCGACCGCCGTCACGCCCGACGCGCGCAGCGCCTCCGCCAGCTCCGGCTCGGCCGCCAGATGCAGATAGGCGAACAGCAGCAGCCCTTCCCGGAAGAAGCCGTATTCGGCCGGCAGCGGCTCCTTCACCTTCATCACCATCTCGCTCCTGCCCCATACCTCCGCCGCTTCCGGCGCGATCGACGCGCCGGCCGCCTCGTACAGCGCGTCGGCGAATCCGCTCTCCTCGCCTGCGCCGCGCTCGATCAGCACGCTATGGCCGGCCCGGATCAGCTCGGCCGCTCCCATCGGGGTAAGAGCGACGCGGTTCTCGTTGTTTTTGATTTCCTTCGGAATTCCGATTTTCATGGGACAGGCACCTCGTCTATAATAGGGTTGTTTTCCTTTTTCTATGGTACGGCAGCGCGGGACGGGCGGCATCTTACACGTTGTCGAAGCTTTCGCCGCCGCGGGTCGACGTGTTGCCGATAGCTGACATGAACCGGAAGGCGTCTCCTTGCTTCAACTATATGCTCCACGGAAAGGTGTTGTCCCTCCATGAACGTGACGGACTTGCAAGTACGGGACATCCTGCAGCGCCCCTTGTTCGCAGGCGCCAGGCTGGCCGCGGGCGGCCTGGGGATCGGCCGTCCGGTCGGGTGGGTGCATGTGATCGAGATCGTGCGCAACGCGCCTTTCGTCAGCCGCCATGATCTTATTCTTACCACAGGACTGTGGCTCAAACAGTCGATCCAGGATCGGCTCGACTATGTCCGCCAGCTGATCGTGCAGGAAGCGGCCGGCCTCATCCTCGAGCTCGGCACGAGCATCGACGAAGTGCCGGAGGAAGTGCTGGAGCTGGCGGAGGAGCATGGCTTTCCCGTCATCGTCTTTGACCGGCCGGTCCGCTTCTCCGATATTACCCAGGATATCCACGCCCTCATCCTCGGCCGGCGGCGCGGGCAGCAGGATGCGGCCGACCGCTTCGCGCGGCGGCTGCAGCAGCTGACGCTGCAGCACAGCGACATCGCCGCCGTGCTGCGCCTGCTGCATGCCGACACCGGCCGGCAGACGCTGTTCTACTCGCTGCTGGAGCCCGACCGGCATCACCCGCCGCTCGCCGCCGAGCCGGAGCTGCGCGAGCTGGCCGGGCTCGATGTGCGCGAACTGGAGCAGGCGGGGCGCTTCGGCGACGGGCGCGCTCCGCTGCTGCTGCCGCTGGAGCAGGGCGGGCAGCTGCTGCTGCGCCCGGTGCTCGGCTACGGCCAGCTGCTGGCCGCCGTCGGGCTCGTCGTCGAGGACGCCGAGGAGGCGGAGCTGCGCTCGCCCTATCTGGAGGCGGCCGCCTCCGCCGCGGCCGCGCTGACGCTGCGCACGCAGTTCAGCCGCGAGCATGACGCGCGCCGCCAGGACCGCCTCATCCCTGAGCTGATGGAGGGAAAAGCCCGCAGCGAGGAGCAGGCCCGCTCGCTCGCCGGCCTGCCTGCCGGCGGCGCCGGCGCCGCGCTCGCGCTGCTGCTCGAGCTCGATGCCGACGACGGCGAGGATCGCGGCGACCGGCTCGAGGGAGCGGCGCGCGACCTGCCCGTGCTGCTGCGCACCTTGCTGCGCAAGCACGGACTGCGCGGCAGCCTGCACGCGGAGTCGGCCTCGCTGACGCGGCTGCTGCTGCTGGCGGACGGCTCGTTCGCCGCCGCCGAGCAGCGGCTGCTCGGCGGCGCGCGGCGCGTGCTCGAGGACGCGCTGCGCTACGCCGGCGAGCAGCTCGGCGGCATGCGGCTGCGCGCCGCCGCGGGCAAAGCCCGCGGAGCGCTGCTCGACGCGCCCGCCGCGTTCCGCGAGGCCGGCCAGGCGCTCGAGATCGCGCGGCGCGTGCCGGAGCTTGGAGAGGCCGTCTTTTACCACGAGCTCGGCGCTTATCAGTTGCTGCAGGCGATACCGGACGCGCAGCTGCTGGGCGGCTACGTACAGGACCATCTCGGCCCGATCCTGCAGCTGGAGAAGGAAGCCCGCCGGCAGCTGCTCGAGACGCTGGACATGTACCTCAAATGCTTCGGCTCCAAGCACGAGACGGCGCGGCGGCTGTTCATCCACCGGCAGACGCTCTACAACCGGATGGAGCGGCTGAACGAGCTGATCGGCGATCCGTTCCGCGAGCCTCACAAGCGGATCGGCCTGGAGATGGCGCTCATGGCGTACAAGCTCCGCACCGGAGCCGGAATCTCCCGCGGCCCCGGCCCGGGCCAGGCGTAAGCTCTCCATGAGAGACGCGGCGAACAAGGGAACTTTTTCCCTTGCGGGGCCACGAAGCCAAGAGACGCGGCGCGCCAGTCTCCTTCCCAACAAAAAGAACGTCCCCGCCAGGCTGGCGGGGACGTTCTTTGGCATTCGCGCGCATGAGCGCCCGAGCTTAATAGCGGTACGATCCGTAGCCGCTGCGGCGGCGCCGTCCGCCGATCAGGCCGGCGATCCGGTGGACGAGCCATGCGGCGGCGGCGACGAGCATCATGTCGGAGGCCGCGTTGTAGAGGAACAGATGCTTCTCCAGGTCGGCCAGCCCGTCTCCGACGACGGGGATGACGAACGAGAAGACGCCGACAAACGCGACGAGCAGCATCAGCTCCGCCGTCATGCGGCCCGCCGTGCTGCGGGCGCGCAGCCATTCGACGACGCAGACGGCTGCGTAGAGCAGGTAGAAGAGCGCCACGAACCACAGCGAGCGCGGCATGAACTCCGCCTTGAGCCGGCTCCAGCCGCTGTAGCGCTCGCTGAGCGCGAGCGCCGGCTTGCCCTCGCTCTTTTCGTAGTTGCCGAGATAGCTGATCTTCAGCTGCACGCCCCGCTCGGCCGCCCGGTCGAGCAGGCCGATCAGCCGCTGCGGATGCGTCGCGTAGAACAGCATCACCTTGCCATGCGACATGCGGTCGTAAAAGTCCTCCTTCATCTCCGGCGCCTCCTGCTTGATCGGGGCGTCCGTCTGGAAGAAGTTCGTGCCCGCGTTGACCGCCAGCTTCTCCGGCAGGCCGAGATCGCGCAGGTCGCCCTTGACGTCCGGCGATTCGTTGAGGATGCCGAAAAAGACGGTCTGGTACAGGTTGATATGCTTGAGCCCATCCGGCGCGAACGCGTAGAGCAGCGCGGACAGCAGGAACAGCGTCGAGCAGCCCCACAGCACGCAGCGCCGCCACGCCCGGTCCCAGCGCAGCGGGAGCAGCCGCAGGCCGTACAGCGCCAGCACGATGCCGATCGGCGTATTCTGCAGCTTGGCCGTCGCGAGCATGAACGCGCAGACGAAGAAGAGCAGCGCCGCCCCGGTCGTCGGCTTGTCCTGCTGAGCCAGCCTCAGGCCAGTCGCGGCCGTGAGCAGCAGGAAGAGCAGCGACACCGGCTCCGCGAAGAACGAGTTGAAATACGCGACATACCGGACGTCGAGGAATACGAACAGCAGCCCCGCCGCCAGCATGAGCGCCGCGGACAGGCTATGCCGCCTGCCGGAGCGGACGATCAGGAAGACGGCGGAGACGAGCAGCGCCGAGTAGACCGCGCCGAGAAAGCGCACGTTGAACAGCGTCTGGTCGTACAGCCAGCCGAACGAGCGGGCGATGTAGACCGGAATCAGCTGGGAGGTGATGTAGGCGCCGCGAAGGCCTTCGTAGGCGAACACCGAGTTGGCCCAGCCGAAAAACCGGTCCTCGTAGCTGACGGCCGCCGGATTGTAGTCGAGCCCCGCCGTCATGAGCACGCGCAGGAAATCGCCGTTGTCGGCCATGCCGACGAACGGCGAGGCGAACAGCAGCCCGATCAGGATGCCGATCGCGGCCGCGGCCGCGGCATATTCGAGCTTGATGCGTTCGTTCAAGCCTGGCACCCCCTAGTACAAGGCAGGAGCAGGAGCGGCAGATGCCCCTTCCTGCTCTGCCTCGTCTTGCTCGCGAACCGCGCCCTCGCCCCTCCGCCGCACGGCCGGAGGCAGCTCCCGCTCGACGATGTACAGCGGGCGACGCTTCACCTCGCGGTAGATCTTGCCGATGTACTCGCCGATCAGGCCGATCGAGAGCAGCTGCACCCCGCCGATGAACCAGAGCGAGACGATGAGCGACGACCAGCCGCTGACTGCCCGGCCCATCAGGTTGGAGACGATGCCGTAGATGGCCATGACGATGCTGACGGCGAACACGGCGAAGCCCGCCGCCGTCACCATCCGGATCGGCTTCACCGACAGCGAGGTGATTCCCTCCAGCGCGAAGCTGATCATCTTTTTGAGCGGATACTTGGACTCTCCCGCCGCCCGCTCGAGCCGCTCGTAATAGACGATGCCGGTCTGGTAGCCGAGCATCGGCACCATGCCGCGCAGGAAGATGTTGACCTCGGAGAAGCGGGACAGCTCGTCCAGCGCGCGGCGGCTCATGAGCCGGTAGTCGGCGTGGTTGTTCACGATGCGCAAGCCGAGGCCTTCCATCACCTTGTAAAAGCCTTCGGCGGTCGTGCGCTTGAACCAGGTGTCGCGCTGCCGGCTGCTGCGCACGCCGTAGACGATGTCGCAGCCTTCGCGGTAGCGCAGCACCATGTCGCGGATGACGCGGACGTCGTCCTGCAGGTCGGCGTCGATGCTGACGAGGCAGTCGGCATGGCGCCGCGCCGTCATGAGGCCGCCCAGCAAGGCGCTCTGATGGCCGACGTTGCCGGCCAGATTGAGGCCGGAGACGCGGCGGTAGCGCTCCTTGAGATCGGCGATGAGCGGCCAGGTGCGGTCCCGGCTGCCGTCGTTGACGAACAGGATGAAGCTCTCCGGAGACACGAGCCCTTCCTTTTCCAGGCCGGCCAGCACCGCGTCCAGCTCGACGACGGTCAGCTCCAGCACTTCCTCCTCGTTGTAGCACGGCACGACGATGCCGAGTATCGGCTGCTGCTTGAACATAGCTTTCACTCCTACTCTGAGCCCGAGGCAAAATGATGCCTAATTATACCTCATCCTTCGGCAGAAATCCTTAATCATGCATGAACGGACGAAAACTTCCCCCATCGCATGCCGGAATCGTCCCCCTCGACGCTTCTGCCGGGCGGCGCCGGCCCTTCCCTGCTCAGCCTTGCCCGAAGCGCGTCGCTTCAATCAAAAAAAGCGTCCAGGCCGCCTGCGAGGGCGGGCCTGGAACGCCTGTCTGTCTGTCAGCCGAGCACGAGCCGGTCGTCGGCCAGCTTTTGGCCGCTGATCTGCTCGAACTCGCCGAGCAGCCGCTGGACGGTGAGGCCGTCCTTGCGGCTGGCCGGGATGTCGAGGATGATGCGGCCCTTGTCCATCATGATGAGGCGGTTGCCGAGGCGGATCGCCTGCTCCATGTTGTGCGTGACCATGAGCGTCGTCAGGTTCATCTCGCGCACGAGCGTCTCCGTCAGCCGCGTGATCAGCTCGGCGCGGGCCGGGTCGAGCGCCGCCGTATGCTCGTCGAGCAGCAGGATGTCCGGCTCGGTGAACGTCGCCATCAGCAGGCTGAGCGCCTGGCGCTCGCCGCCCGACAGCAGGCCGACCTTGGCGGTGAGCCGATTTTCCAGGCCGATGCCGAGCTTGGACAGCTGCGCGCGGAATACGGCGCGGCGGCGGCTCGTCACCGCCCAGCTGAGGCCGCGCTTGCGGCCCCGGTTGTACGCCATCGCGAGATTTTCCTCGATCGTCATGTTCGGCGCGGTGCCGGCCATCGGATCCTGGAACACGCGGCCGATCCAGCGGCTGCGCTGCGCTTCGGAGCGGACGGTGATGTCCGTGCCGCCGATCGACACCGAGCCGAGATCGGGCTTCATGACGCCGGAGATGAGGTTCATGAGCGTCGACTTGCCGGCGCCGTTGCTGCCGATGACAGTGACGAAGTCGCCCTTGTCCAGATGCAGGTTGACGTCCATCAGAGCGACCTTCTCGTCGACGGTGCCGGGATTGAACAGCTTGGAAGCGGATCGGATCGTCAGCATGTCATTTCCCTCCCTTGGCCGAGGCGGAGGCGATCTCCGCCGTGCGGCGCCGCGCCTGGCGCCGCTGCTTGAGCGCGCGGTTGGCCGTCGGCACGACGAGCGCCACGATGACGATGGCCGCCGTGATGATCTTGAGATCGGAGCTCTTGAGATGGAGCCAGTCCGCGTTCAGCGCGGCCGCGATGACGACGCGGTAGACGACCGCGCCGACGACGACGGCGAGCGTCGTGCCGAGCACGCCGCGGGCGCCGAAGATCGCCTCGCCGATGATGACCGACGCCAGGCCGATGACGATCATGCCGATGCCCATGCTGATGTCGGCGAAGCCGGCATCCTGGGCGATCAGCGCCCCGGAGAGCGCGACGAGCCCGTTGGAGAGGCTGACGCCGATGATCGTCGTCCGGTCGGTGTTGCCGCCGAAGCTGCGGATCATGCGCTTGTTGTCGCCGGTCGCGCGCAGCGACAGGCCCAGGTCGGTCTTGAGGAAGGCGAACAGCAGCAGCCAGACGAAGCCCGCGACGACGGCGAGCACCGCCAGATACAGCCACGAGATGCCGCCGATCGTCCAGGCATCGGACTTGATGAAGCCGCCGAACAGGCTGTCCTGGACCTTGACCGGCAGGTTCGGCTTGCCCATGATGCGCAGGTTGATGCTGTACAGGGCGATCATCATGAGGATGCCGGCCAGCAGGCCGTTGATCTTGCCCTTCGTATGAAGCAGGCCCGTGCAGGCGCCTGCCGCCATGCCCCCCGCCATGCCGGCGAGCGTAGCCAGCAGGGGCGATTGCCCGTGGCTGATCATCAGCACCGAGATGGCGGCTCCGGTCGTGAAGCTGCCGTCCACGGTCAGATCGGGAAAATCAAGGATGCGGTACGTGATGTAGACCCCGAGCGCCATCAAGGCATAGATGAGTCCGAGCTCAAGCGCTCCGTTGAAGGAGACGAGGGACATGATCGACACGGCAGAAACACCTCTTATTGGATAATATTCGCTTCCGGATCCTTCACCTGGCTCTTCATGGCGTCGGTCACCGTGATGCCTTGGGCTTCAGCGGCTTTAAGGTTGAGGATCAGATCAAGCTTCTCTTGCATCTTGACCGGCATGTCGCCGGGATTTTTGCCGTCCTTGAGCACCTCGGCGGCCATTTGGCCGACCTGGTAGCCGTGGTCGTAGTATTTGAAGCCGACCGTGGCGAAGGCGCCCTTTTCGACCGTGTCGCGGTCGCTGGAGAAGAACGGGATCTTGTTGGCATTGGCGACCTCGATGATGGAGTCCACGCCGCTGACGACCATGTTGTCGAGGGCGATGAACAGCGCGTCGGCCTTGCCGATCAGCGATTCGGCGGCCTGCTTCACCTCGGAGGTGTTCGTGACGGGCGCCTTGACCAGCTTGATGTCATGCTTGGCGAGCGCCTGCTCGGCGTTGTCGGCCATGATGACCGCGTTGGACTCGCCCTCGTTGATGACCATGCCGACGCTCTTCACGTTCGGGAAGTCGGAGGCGATGAAGTCCATCAGCTGCACGACTGCCGCCGGATTCGTATCGGAGGCGCCGGTGACGTTGCCGCCCGGCTTGTCCAGGCTCGGCACGATCTCGGAGGCGACCGGATCGGTGACGGCGGCGAACAGCACCGGGATCGCGGTCACGTTCTCCACGAGCGCCTGCGCCGACGGCGTCGCGATGCCGAGCGCCAGATCCGCCTTGCTGCCGGCGATCTTCTGCGCGATCGACAGGTTGTTGCTCTGGTCGCCCTGAGCCGAGTCGAAGTCGACCTTGAGGTTGTCGCCCTCGACGATGCCCGCGTCCTTGAGCGCGTCAAGGAAGCCTTGGCGCGTCGCGTCGAGCGACGGATGCTCGACGATCTGCGAGATCGCGATCGTATAGGACTTGCCGTCGGCGTTTGCCGCCGCCGTCGGAGACGGGCTCGCCGCGCCGCCCTCGTTGCTCGATTTGGCGCCGCAGCCGGAGGCGACGAGCGCGAGCGACACGAGTGCCGCCGCCAACATTCTCTTGTTCATTTCAGATCCCCTTTTCGTGTATGAAATGGAAAAGACAAGCATTTTTTCACCAATAACTTTACCAAATGTAAAACTCAGTACCACCAGTTTAAGTCCCTTTGTTCCATTCGTCAATTAAAGCATGACTGCCCAAGCGGGTCGAAGCGTCGGTTCGGAGCAGGAGCAACGCCCTGTCCGGATGATCCGCCGGCGCGCGGCAAAAAAGCGGGAAGGCCGGCCTGGCCTTCCCGCTTCGCGGCCAATCATTCGGAGCGCACGTCCGGCGCTCCTTCTGCCGCCTCGGCGTCGCTGCGCACCTTGCGCTCGTTTTCCTCCAAATAATAATGGCGGATCGGCCGCAGGCTGTCATCCAGCTCGTAGACGAGCGGCGTGCCGGTCGGAATGTTGAGCGTCGCGATGCCGTCGCCCGGGATGTCGTCCAGGTAGCGGACGAGCGCGCGGATCGTATTGCCGTGCGCGACGAGCAGCACCCGCCGGTTCTCGTGCAGCGACGGCTCCACCTTTTCCCGCCAGTAGGCGAGCACCCGCTCTTCCGTGTCGTCGAGGTTCTCCGTCACCGGCACCCGGTCCGCGATCGCCTTGTATTTCGGATCCGTCCCCTCGTACCTCGGATCGGACTTGTCCAGCGCGGGAGGACGCACGCTCACCGAGCGCCGCCACAGATGCACCTGCTCCTCCCCGTACTTGCGGGCCGTCTCCTCCTTGTTGAGCCCCTGCAGGGCGCCGTAATGGCGCTCGTTGAGCATCCACGTCTTGTCGGTCGGAATCCACAGCAGCCCCATCTCGTCCTGCATGATCCAGAGCGTGCGGATCGCCCGCTTCAGCACCGACGTGCAGGCGATGTCGAAGACGAACTTGTTCTGGCGGAGGATCGCTCCCGCTCTCCTCGCCTCCTCCTTGCCCCGCTCGGTCAGATCGACGTCGGTCCAGCCGGTGAACCGGTTCTGCTCGTTGTACTCGCTTTGCCCATGGCGGACAAGCACGATTTTGATCACTTACAGGCCGCCTCCTTCCTTCTGTATCCGCTCTCTCTTTCAGTTTACCCGTCCCGGGCGGAATGAGACCAATCCCCGTCTACCCGGGGGATTTCCTTCATACGGTAGAAGCAGCGTCTCCACGCGAAAGGAGCCTGAAGCCATGAAGGAAACCTGGACGCTGCACGAGCCCGATTTGAGTTTGAAAGGCTCTCGCCCCTGTTCCGCAGCGAGTCCGCCTGGCGCGGCCATCTCGCCTTCGGCTACGACCTCGTCGCCAACCTGCGCCCGGCCGCCGTCGTCGAGCTCGGCACCCATTACGGCGCTTCCTTTTTCAGCTTTTGCCAGGCGGCCAAGGATCTCGGGCTCGCGGATACGGCGCTGCATGCCGTCGATACATGGGAGGGCGATGCCCATGCCGGCCGCTACGGCCACGGCGTCTATGAGCTCGCCAGCCGCGCCGCCGCCCTCTATCCGGGCGCCCGGCTCGTCCGCGCTTCGTTCGACGAGGCGTGCGGCCGGTTCGCCGACGACTCCATCGACATCCTGCATATCGACGGGCTCCACACGTACGAGGCCGTCCGCCATGACTGCGAGACGTGGCTGCCCAAGCTCGCTCCCGGCGGGCTGCTGCTGCTGCATGACATCGAGGTGAGGATCGGCGACTTCGGCGTGTGGAAATGGTGGGCGGAGCTGGCCGCGGGCTGCCCGTCCGTATCGTTCGGCCACTCGGCCGGACTCGGCGTCGCCGCTCCGAAAGGAGAGCATCCCGCGATCGGGCTGCTGCGCGGCCGGCTCGCGGAGCTGCAGGCGCATTATGCCCGCGGCTGATGCCGGCATCCGGCATCAGCAAAAAAATCGCGTTTCCTCCGGTCCGGGACCGGAGGAAACGCGATTTTGCCGCAAAAGGGCAGACGCGCGGCGCGCGGCAGGCTCCGAAACGCTCAGCCCTGCAGCCGCTCGCGGGCATGCTCCCGCATCCATTCGTTGAGCTCCCACAGGTCGGCCACCGGCTGCCGGGTGAAAGGGAGCGTCGGCAAGTAGCCGGGCGGGCCGAACTCCGCCGTGAACGTAAGCTGCGGGCTGTCGGCAGCTCTCCGGACGGCCGCGATGTCCCGCCACCAGCCCGTGAACAGCTCCAGCTCGCGGGCGTATTCCGGCGCGGCGGGATGCGGCACCTGCGGGCCTTGGGGATGGCCGATCCGCCCATGGATATGGAAGGAGCGGGCGATCGCCTGCTCGAGATGGTCCTGCTGATTCTCCAGATGCGACTCGCATACGGCCATCCAGTGGCTGAAGTCGGCCGCCAGCTTCAGCTCGGGAAACTTGCGCAGCAGCCGCGACGTCGTCCACGGCGTGAACATCGCGCGCCCGCGATGCGTCTCATGGCAGACGGCCGCTCCATGCCGCCGCTCGATCTCCAGCGCCGCGTCGAAAAAGCGGTCCTGCTCCTCCTCCGGCATGGCGTCGCGCGCGCTGTGCGACACGATCGCCGCCGGCCGGAACGCCGCCGCCCGCTCCATCTGCTGCCGGAACGAGGCGACATGATCGCCGTCCGTGAACAGCTGCAGAATCAGCTGCAGTCCGTGCCGCTCCAGCAGCGCCTCCAGCCGAGCCTCCTCTCCGACCGGCGGCAGAGGCATCTCGACCCCCGCATAGCCATGGGCGGCGGCACGGGACAGCTTGTCCTCCAGCGTTCCCTCCATCCCCCACAGCGCCTTGAAAAACAGCAGCTTCATCGGCTTTCCCCTTTCTGCGCCTTTGAGTCCGGCTGCGGACGGCTTGATTACGGATATAAAATCGGGTTGAGCCGGCTCGCGGCGGCATCTCCCGGCGAGAGCTCGGGGAACCAGCGGGCCAGATCGCTCCGGCGCGCGCCGCTGTCCGGCTCGGCGATCGTCAGCCCGTCGGCGATGTAGATGACGGTCATGACCTCGCGCATGAGGCTCGTCGGGTTGCCCGGAGCGCTGTGCAGCGTCCAGCCGGCGTGGAACGTGGCGTCGCCTGCCGCCATCGCGCCGTAGTTGATCTGCGGCAGTCCTTTTTGCTCGATATAGGCCTTCAGCGTCCGATGCGACTCGTCCGATATCTCCTGCTTGGAAATGTAGCCGTTCTTGTGGGAGCCCGACACGAAGGTCATCGAGCCGACCTCCTCGGGCACCGGTACGAGCGGCATCCAGAGCGTGATCGTCTTGTCCGTATCGAGCGGCCAGTAGATTTGATCCTGATGCCAGGGCGTATGCCCGCCGCCCGGCTCCTTGAACAAGGCCTGGTCATGGTAGATTCGCACCGCAGGCACGCCCATCAGGTCGGCGGCGGCTTTGGCGAAGCGGCGGGCGAACACGAACCTTCGAGCCGCCTCGCTCAGCTCCCAGACGTTGCCGATCTGGATGAAGGCCTTGCCGTACGTATCGCGCTCCTCCAGCGGCTTGGTGTGATAGTTGTGCTCCCGCACGACCTCGCCGATCACCTCGCGGTAGGCGGCGATCTCGTCCGGCCGCGCCAGCTGCCGGATGATCGCATGACCGTCGCGAAGATAGCCTTCCCGCTCGGCGGCAGACAGCTCCACCGTGTCGTTCAGCTCCGGAAGTTGGTTCCCTATGCTCATGGCTTTCGCGCTCCTTATCGGTAAAATCGCTTTCATAAAGGAGTTTATCCCGATTTTACTTTCCTGTATGTGCATGGCATGATGATTGGAGTTGCCTAAAATGACTGACTTGCGAAAGGAGCCGCCATGGACCTGCTTCCCGACTCCGCCGCCCTTCCGATCGTCCCCTACATCCGGGAAAGCGACTTCGCCGTCCGCCCGGCTTATTACTTCCCCTTCCGCAAGCTGCTCGACTACCTGTTCATCTACATCCGCAAGGGCGAGCTCCATGTCGTGGCCGACGGGACGAGCCATCGGTTCGAGGAAGGCCAGTTCTGCCTGCTCCAGCCGGGCACGGTCCACGATCTGAGGGCGGACGGGGCCAATGAGACGCCTTTTGCGCATATGGATATTTTCTATGAGCCCCAACGGGAAAAAAGCTTTCCTACGCGGCCGGGCCAGCTGGACCTCGCTTCATTTGCCCACCTGATGCAGCCGAGGCTGAACGACTTCGACGGCATCGCCATCCCTGTCCTGCTGCAGCCGCAGAAGCCCCATCTCTACCGCCACCTCCTTATCGAGATGGTGGAAAGCTGGCAGGACCGCGACCCGCTGTCCAAGCTGAAGGCGCAAGCGGCGGCCACCCGGCTCGTGCACCTCATCTTGCAGGATCACGCGCATCCCGCCGCTTCCAAGCCGGGCCGCCCTCAGCTGGACTGGATTCCGTCCTACTTCTCCTTTCATCTGGCCGACCCGCTGGACATCGAGGAGCTGGCCCGGCGCGCCCACCTGTCGACGTCCCGCTTCCGGGCCGTCTTCCGCGAGCGCTTCGGGCTTCCGCCCCATCGCTATCTGATGGAGCTGCGGCTCGAGCATGCGCGGGAGCTGCTCGCCGGCTCGGACCATACCGCGTCCCAAATCGCGGATTATTGCGGATTTTCGAGCCTCAGCCACTTCCATCATGCTTTTCGGGCGCGGATGGGCGCCTCGCCCGGCGCTTACCGCGAGCAGAGCCGAAAAGCCGGCCCGCCGGAATGAGGAGCTCCGAGGGGCGCCAGCATGCGGCCCGGACCGAGGGGCGCCAGCATGTGGCCCGGACCGAGGGGCGCCAGCATGCGTTTCTCCGGACCGCGGCGGCGCGCTCAAGACGGCGAGCGGGCGGCTCCGTACCAGGACAGCGGCTTGGGCGCCCAATCGTACTCGTAGAGCACCGCCTCGATCCGATGCTGGACCACGATGTCGGCGCTGGCGCGCGCAGCCCATTCGTCATCCTCGCCGTAGCCGATGTCCAGGTACCGATGCCGCAGCGCCAGCTCCCGGCGGTAGGCCATCAGATGGTTGGGCTTGCGGGTATACCCCTCCGCGTCGCTGCCATGATCCAGCTCGATTCCGTACCGGCATAGGCGGGAAGGCGATCCGTCCGCGTGCACCCGCACGTCGAACACGATGCAGTCCGCGTCCGGCTCGCTGCGGATCGCCGCGAGCAGCCGCTCGGCATAGCCGTCGGCGATCCGGTCGTCGTCGTCGACGAAGGCGACGAACTTCCCTTGGGCGAGCTCCAGCAGCGCGTTGCGCTTGGCTCCGGTCGTCCGCAGCCGGTTGTCCGTCAGCGCCAGCAGCTCCACCGGACGTCCGTGCGACTGGGCCCGCAGCCGCTCCAGCAGGACGGACAGCGAGGCGCTCCGCTCCGGCAGCGAGGGAATCAGCACGGACAGCAGCGGCTGCTCCGAGCCGCCCCCGCTCATGCGCTCCGCCATCATCTCCCGATTGGCCTCGATGCTGCGCTGCCCCGGCGGCGCGTGGACCGCCGCCGCTTCGTTGCTGAGCCAGGCCAGCTCCGGCCGGCCGAGTCGGTCGTCGCAGACCGCCAGCTGAAGCCTCGGCAGCCAGCGCAGATCCGGATCCAGCCGTCTTCCGAGCTGGCGCTCGCAGGAGACGGCGAGGTCGGCGAGACGGAGCCAGACCGACGCGCTCTCGTAGTCAAGCTCCTCCATCGCCTTCGCTCCGGCGCGGTAGCAGGCCAAGGCCGGGGCCGACAGGTCCAGCTCCGGCTCGGAGCTGCGCAGCGTGCGATGCCAGTAGCTGCCCCTCCTCCACGTAAGCCGCATGAAGCCCGATACGCGCATCCAGGCATCGACCCTTTTTTCGAACAGCTCTCCGCCGTAAGCCGGGTACCGCTCCGATGCCGGATGGCGCTCCCCGTAGATGCGCGCGCGAAAATCGAGCGTCCGCACGAGGTAGCACTGGTCGGAGAAGCCATAGCCGAGATGGAAGTCGCCGTCGGTCAGCAGCGCCTCCCGCGCCGCTTCGTCCATCCGCCCGTTCGGCACCGGATTCGCCGCGACGATCGACCGCTGCAGCCGCATCCGCTCCAGGCACGGCCGCAGCCAGTCGGTCGGCTCCTCCAGCATGCAGTCGCCCGCATAATGGAGCAGATATTCCGTGCGGCAGCGATAAAGGGCGACCAGCTCGGCGATCGAGTAGCGATAGCCTCCCTGGAAGTCCTCCTCCGTCAGGCCGAAAAAGAGCAGCGCCTCCTCGCTATGCTCGTCGACGAGCACGCAGTCCGTCAGCACGCCTTCGTCGACGAGCCGCCGCGCATGGCGGAGGACGAGCTCGGGCCGTTCGACATTGTTGACGTACAGGATCCGCTCGGCAAACGGAAACCGATGCTGCGCGATCGCCCGGCTCAGGCGGTCGGTCAGCAGCAGCTCGCGCCAGTCCCGCTCGTAGCACTTCGTCTCAAAGGTGACACCGGGCCGCAGCACCGGAGCCGGACCGCCGCCGGTCGGCCTCGCCAGCGGCGCGGCGTACCCGCCGGCGGCGGCGTCCCAGCGCGGACGCGCCGACGCGAGGACCAGGCGGCTGGCCGCCGCGTCCCGCAGCCGTGTCGGCTGGACCGCCTCGGCCGCGAGCCGCTCGCCCTCGGCCGCCTCCGGCTGCGCCGCCGGGACCTGCATCCCCTCGCGCCCGGCCGCCCCCGGCTGCGCCGTCGGGACCCGCAGCCGCACCGGCTCGATCGCCGCCAGCGGCTCCTCCGGCCGCCGCAGCCGGGCCAGCAGCCGGCGCGCCTCCTCCGGCGCGAGCTCCTCGCCGGCGCGCAGCCACAGCGCATGCTCGCGGCCGGCCTCCTCCAGCGCGGCCCTCGCTCCGGCCGGCTCGCCGAGCTCGGCGCGCACCGTCTTGAGGTCGCGCTCGCGGCCGAGCCGCGCCGTCCGCTCCCAGCCCTCGCGGCCGTGATGGACGAGCAGGATCTCGTCCGCCAGTCCGCGGATGGAGGCGAGCGTCGCGTCGAGCGCCGCCTCGTCCGCCTCGCCGCCGATGCCGATCGAGCAGCTGACGGCCGGCGACCGCCGATACAGCAGCTCGACCGGATCCTCTCCCCACTTGGCCCGCGCCACCTGGCGGCCCTGCTCCAGCAGCATGCTCAGGTCCTGATCCTCCAGCGCGTTCATCGTCACATGTCCGTAGTGATGCACGAACGAATCGCAGGCGACGAGCAGCCGCCAGCCGTCGCGCCGCAGCCGCAGGCACAGATCGTCGTCCTCGTAGTTGCCGAGACCGTAGCCTTCGTCGAAGCCGCCCATCTCCAGCGCCAGCCGGCGGCGCAGCAGCAGGCAGAACCCGACGAGCCGCGGCAGCTCCCAGCTGCGTCCGCGCCAGCCGGCCGCGCGCTGCGCCGCGAACGGCTCCAGGCCGTCGATGCCCGGGCCGTACGGGGCGTCGACCCGCTGCGGCCCGCTGACGTAATTCGAGACCGGACCGACCATGCCGCATAGCGGCTCCCGCTCGAGCAGCCTTTCCATCGCCTCCAGCCAGCCGGCCGTGACGACGGTGTCGTTGTTGAGGAACAGCACGTTGTCCCCCTCGGCCAGCGCCAGCCCCTGGTTGCAGCCCTTGGCGAAGCCTTCGTTGCGGCGGTTGAGCTCCGTCTTGAAGCCGCTCTGCCGGAGCAGCTCCGCCGTGCCGTCCGTCGAGCCGTTGTCGACGACGATGAGCTCGTAGTCGGACGTATGCGCCTGCACGCTCTCCAGGCAGCGGAGCGTATAGTCCAGCTGGTTGTGCGTCAGTATGACGATGCTTGTCTTCATAGCAAAAGCCGCCTCCTCTGCCTCATCTATATGAGGCTTGGAAAGGCGGCATGACGATCGATCTCCGCTCGTTCAGCAAGGCGGCCATTTGGCGGCCGAGCCGACCTTTTCGTGGGATTGGAGCTGACGGATCGTCCCTGACAACAGGCTGTCAGCTATTGCCGCAGCGTCCCAGCATCCAGTCGGCGGCGCAGGCGAGCACCTCCTGCCGGCCCGCCTCGGCATGCAGCTCATGCCGGAAGCCCGGCCATTCGCGGTAGGAGCAGCGCTCTCCCGCGCGCTGCGCGAAGCGCCGGCTCGCCCGCGGCGACGTGATGCGGTCGGCCCCGCCGTGCATGAGCAGCAGCGGCACGCTCAGCTCCGGCGCGTGGCTCAGCGCCCAGCGGCCCGCCTGGCTGACGGCGGCGAACGTGCGCAGCGTGATCCGTCCGTGCCGCAGCGGATCCTCGTCATAGCGGCGCTGCATGTCCGGGTCGGAGGTGCCCCGGCGGTTCGCGCCGACCAGGCGATAGCCGGGCTGCATGCGCTCGCGGAGGCGGCCCCACAGCAGCTTTGCCGGCGGCGGCGCCGGAGCCAGCTTCAGCCACGGTCCCGCCACGACGGCTCCGGCGAGCGGCGGGCGGCGTCGCAGCATGAAGTTGAGCGCTACATTTCCGCCCATGCTGTGGCAGAACAGGAACCGCGGCAGCCCCGGCCAGCGGCGCTGCATGTCCTCGACGATCCGTTCCACGGGCTCCAGCAGCGCGTCGTAGCCGGGGCAGTCGCCGCGCCGGCCTTCTGTCCGGCCATGCCCCCGCTGGTCGAAGGCGATCACCGCGAAGCCGCGCTCCGTGAAGAACGAAGCCACATGCGCGTAGGCGCCGCAATGCTCGCCCAGCCCGTGCACGATGCCGACCGCGGCGACCGGCTCGCCCTCCGGCATCCAGCGGCAGCCGTAGATGCTGACGCCGTCGCGGCTTTTCCAGCTCAGCTCCTCGTAGGACATCGATCCTTCCTCCTTTGACGTTTCGGTTTGCCTTTTCTTCCTATTACCCTGTATGCAGGACGCTCTGTTGCCGTGCGGCGAAAAAAGGGCTTGGCCCCGGCCGGACAGGCATGGAATAATGGCGAGAGAAGATTCGTCGCCCATAACCTGTGAAGCTAGGGCGTGTTTGCAAACCCGCTCAGGCTTTTTGCCCCCTGCTTCGTCACGCAGGCTCGACGTACCCCCGGTACGCCTTCGCCTACGTTCCTCGCAGGGATTAAAAATTCGGCAATATCGGCTTCCTTCGGAGGTTGCAAACACGCCCTAGAGAACCTGCGGCTGCGGCCGCGAGCGAAAAGGAGCCTTTCCTTCCATGAGAAACCTGCTTATTACCGGCTTCGAGCCCTTCGGGGGCAGCCGCATCAACCCGACCGAGGCGCTGATGGCATCCATCCGCGAGGAATCGTTCCCCGGCGCCGCCGTCCATACGCTGCTGCTGCCGGTCGTCTTCGGCGAGTGCGCCGAGCGGCTCAAGCGGGAAATCGACCGCCTGCAGCCGGATGCCGTCCTCTGCTGCGGCCTGGCCGCCGGACGCGCGGCCGTCACGCCGGAGCGGATCGCCGTCAACGCGATGGACGTGCCGGCCGGCGCCGCTTTTGGCGACAACGACGGCAATCGCCCGCAGGACGAGCCGATCCGGGCCGGCGGGCCGGACGGCCTGTTCGCCACGCTGCCGATCCGCCGCATCGAGCTGGCGCTGCGAGCGGCGGGCATCCCCGCCTCCATCTCGGACACCGCGGGCTTGTTCATCTGCAACAATACGATGTACGCCGCTCTCGACCATGTCCGCGACAGCGGGTCGGGCGCCCTCGCCGGCTTCATCCACTTCCCCGCCTCGACGGAGCTCGCGCTTGACAAGCCCGGCCTGCCCTCGCTGCCCCAGTCCATGCTGCATGACGCGCTGCGCATCGCGATCGCCGAGACGCTGGCGGAGCTGGACGAGCGGAGCGGAGCCTGAACAGCTTGACGCGCGAAAGGGGAGGCTCCGGAACGTTCCGGAGCCTCCCCTTTGTCCATGGCGCTGCCGCTCGCCGGCTGCCATGGCCTTGCTGCGCTACACCGCCGTATATCCGCCATCGACGAGCAGGCTCGCTCCGGTGACGAAGGAAGCGTCGTCGCTGGCGAGGAACAGCACCGCCGCCGCGACCTCCTCCGGCCGGCCGAGCCGCGCCATCGGATGCAGCGACACGAGATGCTGCGTGATCGCCTCCGTGCGGCCGCCGATGAGCGGCGTGTCGATGTAGCCCGGGCAAACGGCGTTCACGCGGATGCCCCTAGCCGCGTAATCGGCGGCCATCGACTGAGTCAGCAGCTTCACGCCGCCCTTGGCGGCCGCGTAGGCGCTGACCGAGCCTTTGCCGACATGGCTGTGGATCGAGCCGCAGTTGACGATGACGCCGCCGCCCTGCGCCAGCATCTGCTGGACGGCGTACTTGTCGCACAGGAAGACGCCCGTCAGGTTGATGTCGATCGTCCGCGCCCAAGCCTCATGGCTCAGCTGGTCGACCGGCGCGTCCTTGGCGATGCCCGCGTTGGCGAACAGGATGTCCAGCCGCCCGAACGTCCGCACCGTCTCGTCGACCATGCGCTTCACCTGCTCCTCGCTCGTCACGTCCGTCTTGACGAACAGCGCCTCGTGGCCAAGCCCCTTCAGACGCTCCGCCTCGGCCTGTCCTTGATCGGCGAAGTCCGCGATGACGACCTTGGCGCCCTCCTCCGCGAACTTCTGCACGGTCGCGGCTCCGATGCCGCTCGCGCCGCCGGTGACGACGGCGACCTTGTCCTTGAACCTCATGTCCATCTCTCCCATCCGGATCGGATCGCGGGAGCCGTGGCCCCCGTTCCACTCTCTAGATTGGTTCGGCTTTCCTTTTCCTATGCAGATTCACGGATGCCGCTCTGGAGATCGGACCGATGCGCCGGGAAAAGGAAAGGAGCTGCCTCAAGTCGAGGCAGCTCCTGGCTCGGGTCCAAGGCATAGGACTGCCTTGGATTGGCGAAGTCGGGCCCGAGCACCGAATCCAAGGCATATTTCTGCCCTGGATGGAGGAATTCAGGCCCGATAACCAAATCCAAGGCACATTTCTGCCCTGGATGGAGGGAATTCAGGCCCGAGAATCGAATCCAAGGCACATTTCTGCCCTGGATTGAGGAATTCGGGCCCCGATAACCGAATCCAAGGCACATTTCTGCCCTGGATGGAGGGAATTAAGGCCCGACAACCGAATCCAAGGCACATTTCTGCCCTGGATTGTGTAATTCGGCCCCGAAAATAAAATCCAAGGCACATTTCTGCCTTGGATTTCCCGCCTCAGGCCCGCCGCGCTCAGCGGATGCCGCGGCGCTTGCGCGAGCCCGGCTTGTTGACGGCTTTGCCGCCGCCGCCGACCGCGTCCTGCTGCCATGAGCCCGGGGCTGCCGATCGCGGAGTTCGTGCCGCCCGTGCTGCTTCGGCCGGCCCCGCTGGCGAGCTGCGTGGCGGAGGAACTCTGCGTTCCCTTCGCCAGCCTGCCGCGTCTCCGCCCGCTCGCCGCCCCACCTTCCTGCCCGGACGTCCCGTCGCCGCGCCGGCCCCGCTTCCTGCCGCGCCTCCGCCCTCTTCGCCTCGGCCTATGCGGCCGCGTGCCTGCCCGGCCGCCGCTACTCCTTGACTCCAGCCGCTCCAGCCGCTCCTGTCGCCCCGGCCGCTCCGGCCGCACGCAGCTCCTGCGCATACTCGTCGAGCCGCACGGGAACGCCTCCGGAGAGGCGCGATTTCTCCGCCGCGAACGCCATCAGATGGCTGCGCACGGAAGCGGCCGCGGACGTCAGGCTTTCCTGCCCGCCGTAGTTCCGCACCTCCTCGATGAAGCTGCGCACGATGCCGCTGTCGCCGCCGCCGTGGCCGGACCAGGTCACCGGCGGGTGGATGATCGTCTTTTGGCCGGTCAGAAAGTCGTACACGGAGATGAGGTCGTCCTCGCCGCGGATCTCGCCGCGCGTGCCCATGATCTGGATGCGCCGCTCCTGCTCATGCGTGAAGCCGCTCATGCTGAACATCGCCGTCGCGCCGCCGTCGAACTCCATCGCCACGACCTGATGGTCGACGACGTTGTTGTCGCTGCGGTAGACGCAGCGGCCGTAGTCGGTCGTGCGCAGCCCGTGCAGGATCGTCTCCCGCTCCAGATCGTCGCAAAAATGCCCCGCCCAGCCCATATACGGCTTGCTCAGGTAGAAGCGCGTCGCCGAGTAAGGGCAGTCCGGCTCGACGGCGCAGTCGAGGCAGCGGTCCGCCGAGCCCGGCGGCGCCTGCTCCTCGCGGAAATGCATCCGCGAGCCGAACGAGCTGACGCTCGTGCAGGGCTTGTCGATCAGCCAGCTCAGCACGTCCATGTCGTGGCAGGACTTGGCGAGGATCATCGGGCTCGCCTTGTCGGAGTTGTTCCAGTTGCCCCTCACGAAGCTGTGCGCGATATGCCAGTAGCCGACGTTCTCGTTGAGCTGGATCGAGGCGACCTCGCCGATCGTCCCGTCCGTGATCAGCTTCTTGATCGCCGCCCAGAACGGCGTATACCGCAGCACATGGCAGATCGTCAGCAGCCGGCCGTGGTCGCGGGCCGCCTGCTCCATGTCGAGGCATTCCAGCGGATCGGGCGACATCGGCTTCTCCAGCAGCACGTGGTAGCCTGCCGCGAGCGCGCGCATCGTCGGTTCGTAGTGCATCCGGTCCTGCGTGCAGATGATGGCGATGTCCGCCTTCCGCGGTCCGTCCAGCAGCGGCTCCCAGCTGGCGTAGCGCTCCTCGGGAGGCACGCCGTGCTGCTCGGCGGTCCGCTCCAGCCGCACCGGGTCGAGCTCCGCGACCGCCGTCAGCTTCAGCTCATGCGGACGATCGAGCGCATAAGGAGCGTAGCCCTTGGCTCCGCGCGCCCCCGCGCCGATCAATACAGCCGTCAGTTGTGCCATGTTGTCTCTCCTTGCTTCTATAATATAGATGGCTCCGCCTGCGTCCGAAGCCTACCCGTTCGAGCCGATCGTGCGGTCGAGGGCGGACTGGTAGATCTCGATGTACCGCTTCAGCCCCATGCTCTCCAGCGTCGAGACATAAGCGTCCCACTCGCCGGTTCCATTCAGGATGAACTTGTCGCGCATCTCGTCGACGTACGTCTGGATGTCCGTGCCGAGCGTCCCCATCTCCTCCTGCTCCTCTTGGGCGAAGTTGAAGCCCGGCCAGACCTGATCCGCCTGCAGCGTGTACGGGTCGGCCTTTTTCGAGTTCTCGACCGAGGTCGGCAGCCCTTCGGCGCCTTTGAAGTACTTGTGCGTGACGAAGCCCGGATAGTAGCCGCCCGGCCAGATCAGATACTGGCTGACCGCCTGGTCGAGGCTGAGCCCGTCCTTGTTGTTCTTGATGTCCTCCGTGTAGTCGACGCTGCCGTCCGCGTTCTCCACGTACGTCTCGTCCTTCCAGCCCATGAAGAAGTTGCGGATGCCCTCGTCCCCGTAAAAATAGTCCATCCAGCGGATCATCGCCTCGGGATGCTCCGCCTTGTCCGTCAAGGCGAACATGCCGATGTTGCCGAGCGGCGCGCCGAGGTACGTGTACATCCGCTCGCCGTGCGGCCCTTCCAGCACGGGCAGGCCGACGTAGCCCTGCTGGTTGTAGATCGCCACCGGGTCGACGTTGTCGACGACGCCGAGCAGCCCTTCCGCGCCTTTCGCGTCGATCTCCTCCGCCTTGACCGAAGCGATGTCCTTCTCCAGCAAGCCGTCCTTGTACAGGCCGTGCACGAACTCCAGCAGCTCCTTGTAGCGCTCGGAGGAGGGCACGAAGCGGATCTTGCCGGCCGCCTCCGGATCCTCGTCCACGTACGGGTTGGCCGTGCCGTGGTTGTTCAGGCCGTAGGCGCCCTTCAGATAGTTCACGAGGCCGAGCGTGCCGACGCCGCCCCAAGCGATCTCGTCGGGCTTGCCGTTGCCGTTCGGATCGCCGGTCTTGATCGCCTTCAGCATTTCCTTGAACTGCTCCAGGTTCGCCGGCTCCGCGACGCCGAGCTTGTCGAGCCACTCCTTCTTGATCCACGGCGTGTTGAAAAAGACGGAGCGGAATTCCGGGTCGTACACCGTCGGCAGCGAGTAGATGTTGCCGTCCGGCATCGTGATGCCTTGCTTGATGACCGGGTACTTTTCCATCAGCGCCTTGAAGTTCGGGGCGTAGCGGTCGATCAGATCGTTCAGCGGCAGGAACACGCCCTGGTCGCCGTACTTGGCCACATCCGTCTTTGGAAAAGCCGAGGCGAAAAACAGCTCCGGATAATTGCCGCCGGCGAGCAGCAGGTTGCGCTTCTCCTTGAGCACGTCCTTCTGCACCGTCTCCCATTCCACATGGATGTTCGTGCGCGCCTCATAGTCGGTCCACAGCTTGAGCGTGCTCCAGTCGACGTTGGCCATGAACTTGCCGGCGAAGCCGCTGACCGTGATCTTCTCGCCGACAATCGGGAAGCCGCTCTCGTTCAGTCCGGCCGGAGCGGCAGCGTCGGACTTGGCCCCGCCGTCTCCGCCTGCGCCGTTTTCACCGCTGCCTCCACTTGCGTTTCCTGCGCCGTTGCCGTTGCTGCATGCCGCCAGCATTGCCGCCGCGAGCGCCAGCGCCAGCATCCCCTTCGTCCGCTTCCGTTTGCTTCTCTCCATGTTCCTACCCCTCCCGATTGATCGTTCGATATGGATCGATATGGAAGATCAGCCCTTGATGGCGCCGACCAGAATCCCCTTGACGAAATACCGCTGCAGGAACGGATAGAGCAGCAGCATCGGAATGTTCGCGACGATCAGCACGGCGTACTTGATGCCCTCGACCGCCTGCCTCGCCTTGATCGCCGACTCGGTCGAAGCCCGCACCATGTCGTCGGTCTGGCCTTGGATCAGAATCTCGCGCAGGATGAGCTGCAGCGGGAATTTCGGCCGGTCCGACAAATAGAGCAGCGCGTTGAAAAAGGCGTTCCAGTGGCCGACCGCATAGAACAGCACGGTGACGGCGAGGATCGGCATCGACAACGGCAGCACGACGCGCAGCAGCGTGCCGAAGCTCGAGCAGCCGTCGATGACGGCCGCCTCCTGGATCTCCGGCGGAATCGACTGCTGGAAGTAGGTGCGCATGATGATGATGTTCCAGATCGACACCGCTCCCGGCAGGATCATGACCCAGAACGTGTCGAGCAGGCCGAGGTTTTTGATGAGCAGGTACGACGGGATGAGGCCGCCGCCGAAAAACATCGTGAACACCATCAGGCCCATGAACAGGCTGCGGCCGACGAAGTCGGAGCGCGACAGCGGATAGGCGGCGAGCACCGTCATCGTCAGGTTGAGGGCGGTTCCGGCCACGGTGTAGAGCACCGTGTTCAGGAAGCCGCGCAGGATCGCATCGTTGTCCAGAATTTTCGCGTACGAGTCGATGGTGAAGCCTTTGGGCCAGAGCCAGATCTCGCCGTTCATGATCTTGAGCGGCTCGCTGAAGGAAGCGATCAGCACATAGTACAGGGGATACAGGACGATCAGCGAAACGATGCCGAGCACGGCGTAGACGACGATGCCGAACGCTCTGTCCTCGCGGGTAGCGGGCATGGCGGTTCCCTCCTTACCACAGGCTGCTGCCGCCGGCGCGGCGGGCGATCGAATTGACGGTGACGAGCAGGATGAAGTTGATGACGGCGCTGAACAGTCCGATCGCCGCCGAGAAGCTGTAGTTCGCGTCCAGGATGCCGCTGCGGTACACATAGGTGTCGATGATGTCCGAGCTCGCGAGGTTCAGGTTGTTCTGCATGAGCAGCACCTTCTCGAAGCCGATCGACATGATGCTGCCGACGTTCAGGATGAGCAGGATGAGGATCGTCGGGCGGATGCCCGGCAGGTTGATGTGCCAGATGCGCCGCAGCCGGCTCGCCCCGTCGACGCGGGCCGCCTCGTGCAGGGCGGGATCGATGCCGCCGAGCGCGGCCAGGTAGATGATCGAGCTCCAGCCCATCGTCTGCCAGACGTCGGAGAGCACGTACAGCGTCTTGAACCAGGCGGGATCGGCCATGAAGTTGACGGATTCGCCTCCGAGCGAGACGAGCATCGTGTTGACGAGGCCGTAGCGGGGGTTGAGGAAGATCATGAGCATGCCGACGACGACGACCGTCGAGAGGAAGTGCGGCGCGTACGTGACCGTCTGCACGAACTTCTTGAACCTCTCCGAGCCGGCCTCGTTCAGCAGGAGGGCGAGCAGGATCGGGATCGGAAAGCCGACCGCCAGCAGATAGGCGCCGAGCTCGAGCGTGTTCGTCAGCAGCCGCTCGAAGAAGTAGCTGTCGAAGAAGCGCTCGAAATGCTTGAAGCCGGCCCACGGGCTGTCCCAGATGCCCTTGTTGATGCGGAAGTCCTTGAACGCGATCTGGATGCCATACATCGGGGCGTAATGGAACACGAGATAGTAGGCGATGACCGGCGCGATCATGACGTACAGCTGCCAGTTGCGGGCGATCCGGCGGCCGAGCGGCGCTCCGCCGCCGGCACGGGCGAGCGGCCGGCGGAGCCGCATAAGCCGCTGAGGCGCGGACGCCCCGCCGGTTGCGGGCGGCGCGGGCGGCGGCGACGCAGATGCCGCGAGCGCAGCCGGCGGCGCGGGCGGCGACGCAGATGCCGCGAGCGCGGCAGGCAGCGCGGACGGCGACGCAGATGCCGCGAGCGCGGCAGGCGGCGCGGGCGGCGACGCAGATGTCGCGAGCGAGGCAGGCAGCGCGGACGGGGCGGGCGGCGGGCCCAGTGGCGACGCAGGCATCGCGCCGGCTTGCTGCTGAAGGTTGGCCACGACTGTTCTCCCCTAGCACGTTAGTTTAGCGAATCCATTGTCAGCTTCTCTAACACAGCTCGATAGTAGCAGGCTTCGCTCCAAACCGTCAACCAAAAATTCCAACTATTCATTGGATTTGGAATGAGAGTTTAGCTTGTTCGTTGCATCGGATGCCGCCAAACGCCACTTCGTTGTCGATTTTAAGATAAAGATAGCGCTTCCAAAGATATGATGCTTAGATTATCAGATTTTTTTTCGGTCGACAAGATCAATTTTTGGTTTCCCACATCCAAATAATTTGGATTCGAGCCCATATAGATCAAACCAGACGATTTCTCGCCCGACGCTTTGCGAGCAAAACACAAAAAGACGAGGCCAGGGCGGCTGGCCTCGTCTTTTTGTGTTTTTTCATCCTGCCCGGCCCGTTCGGTCCGCTTCGCTCGGTTTTTCCATCGTAGCGCGCGATCCGCCTTCTTGGTTGGCTGAATCCTGGCACATCGTCGCGACGAGGGAGTCGAGAGTGCCTTGGGTGGCAGTAATCCGGCACATCGTCGCGACGAGGGAGTCGAGAGTGCCTTGGGTGGCGGTAATCCGGCACATCGACACGACGAGGGAGTCGAGAGTGCCTTGGGTGGCAGTAATCCGGCACATCGTCGCGACGAGGGAGTCGAGAGTGCCTTGGGTGGCAGTAATCCGGCGCGCCGGCGCGACGAGGGAGTCGAGAGTGCCTTGGGTGGCAGTAATCCGGCGCGCCGTCGCGACGAGGGAGTCGAGAGTGCCTTGGGTGGCAGTAATCCAGCACATCGACACGACGAGGGAGTCGAGAGTGCCTTGGGTGGCAGTAATCCGGCGCGCCGTCGCGACGAGGGAGTCGAGAGTGCCTTGGGTGGCGGTAATCCGGCGCGCCGGCGCGCCCTACTCATGGTTTTTTCGTGCGTAGCGCAGGCTCGCGGGCTACACGCGGTTTTTCCGTGCATAGCCCGACCAGGGCTTGCGCTTGTGGAAGGCATTGTCCGAGCCGAATGGCGGCCGTCCTGACACCTTCAGCGCCAATAAGTCCTCTCCCTCGATTGCGCCAATGGCCATAAGTCCGTCATGGCCGCGCCTCCAGCTTCTCCGCCGCTCTCTCCGTCGACCACTCACCGGCTTCGCCAGGCCCTACTCGACCGCCTTCTCCGCGCCCTTCTCCACCGCCCTCTCCGCCAACGATTCCGCCGCTCTCTCCGCACCATTCTCCACCGACTGCTCCGCCGCTTCCGCATCCGCGCCACCCGGCGCCGCGCCGGAGGACTCGCGAACGATCAGCTCGCAGGGGAGCAGCAGCTTCCTCGCGCCATGGTGCTCGCCCTGCGCGTAGTCCAGCAGGAACGTGCAGGCGGCGGCGCCGATCTCCTCCCGGGGCACGTGGACCGAGGTGAGCGGCGGCGACGTGTACTGGGCGAACTCGATGTTGTCCATCCCGACGAAGGCGATGTCCTCCGGGATGCGCAGTCCCGAGTCGATGACCGCCCGCATGGCGGGGATCGCCAGCGAATCGCTCGCGCAGAAGATGGCGCTCGGCCGTTCGGCCGGCCCCAGCCTTCTCAGCATGTCGAGCGTCTCGCTGTAGCTTTTTTCGATGATCCACTCGGAATTGACGATCCAGCGCGGATCGGGATGCCGATCCGCCTCCAGCATCGCGAACTTGTAGCCGATGTAGCGCTCGTCCCGCTCCAGAGTGCGGTCGAACGCCGGTCCTCCGACGAAGCCGATCCGCGCATGCCCTCTCTCCTGCAAATGGCGGACCGCCAGCCGAGCGGCCGCCAGCCGGTCGCAATCGACGATCGGGACGCCGAAGATGGATTCGTCGTTGAGGCTGACGCCGACGATCGGCACGCCCGCCGCCGCCAGCTGCCCGTACAGGCGCGAATCGTACCAGCTGAGCGCCAGCACGCCGCGGGTGCCGCTTTCCTCCAGCATGGACGCCAGCCGTCCCGGCTCCCGCAGCTCCTCGCTCGCCCGCATCAGCGCCGGCGGCTGGCCGAGCTCCTCCAGCTTGCGGTGAAAGCCTTCCAGCACGGCGGTGAAATAAGGGTGATGGCCCATCAGGCCGCCCGGCAGGATGCAGGCCAGCTGGACGCGATCCGCTCCTGCCGCATGAGCCGGTCCCCCTGCAGCGGATAGCCCAGCTCCCGCGCGGCATCCAGCACCCGGCGCTTCGTCTCCTCGCTGACCGGACGAGTCCGGTCTCCGCTGATCGCGCGGGAAACGGTCGATATCGATACGCCGAGCCGCTCGGCGATGTCTTTGAGCTTAGCCAATGCTTTCTTCCTCTCCGGCATCGCGCCTGAATTGCTCTCATCTTAGCACAAGAGGCGAACCGAGTTACAGCGCCCCCGAATCTGCCGATAGCGCGCTGACGCTTCATCGTGCTAGAATAAGAGATCATGTTCCTTTCGCACGGAGGTGTCTCATGGATACGATGGTGCTGCGCGTCGCCCGCAACCTCAAGAGAATCCGCAAGTCCAGGGGCCACAGCCTGGACAAGCTGTCCGAGCTGACCGGCGTCAGCAAGACGATGCTCGCCCAGATCGAGCGCGCCGACTCCAACCCGACGATCACGATCCTGTGGAAAATCGCCAGCGGCCTGCGCATCTCGGTGTCCGACCTGATCGAAGAGGACCGCTCGAGCGTGACGCTCGTTCCCGCCTCGACGGTCGTGCCGATTACGGCCGACGACGGCCGCTACGCGAGCTATCCGCTGTTTCCGTACCATGACGAGTCCCGCTTCGAGATCTACCGCGTCGTCATGCAGCCCGGCTGCGCCTACGAGTCCGAGCCCCATCACGAGGGCGTCGAGGAGTACGTCGTCGTCACGCGCGGCGCGCTGCGCCTGCGCATCGGCGAGGAGTGGCACGCGGCAGCCGCAGGCGACGCCATCCGTTTCAGCGCGGACCAGCCTCATGCCTACCACAACGAATCCGCCGAGGAAGTCACCGAGCTGCAGAGCATCATCCGCTATCCGTTCTGAAGCGGACCCCATCGGCTCGATCCCGCCCCATCGCTCGATCCGGCCCGCCGGCTCGAGCCGGCGCTGAACCTGCGTCGCATTCCCGCTTCCACCACCCAAGCCGGCCCTGCGCCGGCTTTTTTTGTTGTTTACAAAAGACCGCCGCCTAATATACTATTACATACGCGGTTGTTCTTTATAGTGAACATATGTACTTTATCAAGCGCTGCCATAACGGAGAAAAGCGTTCAAGCGGCATCCCGTCCCCATCCCGCCGCGCAAAAAAGGAGAATGCCCCATGCCAACGACGATGACCGGCCTCGTAAAGGCCGAACGCAAGCCCGGAGCCGTGCTCCGGGAGCTGCCGATTCCGCAGATCGGACCGGACGAGGTCCGCATCCGCGTGAAGGCCAGCTCCATCTGCGGAACGGACATGCACATCTATCGCTGGGACGAGTGGGCGGAGCAGAACGTCGTCACGCCCAATGTGTTCGGCCATGAATTCGCCGGCATCGTCGACGAGGTCGGCAGCTCCGTGCGCGGCATCGCCCCCGGCGACCCCGTGTCCGCCGAAGGCCACATCGTCTGCGGCGTCTGCAAGCAGTGCCGCTCGGGCAACGCCCATGTGTGCCCGCACACCCGCAGCTTCGGCATCAGCGCGCCGGGCTGCTTCGCGGATTATGCCGTCACCAAGGCGGTCAACGTTATCCCGAACGACCCGTCGCTGCCGCATGAGCTCGCTTGCCTGCAGGACCCGCTCGGCAACGCGGTGCATACGGTGCTGTCCGGCGACATCGTCGGCCGCTCCGTCGTTGTCGTCGGCTGCGGGCCGATCGGCCTGATGGCGATCCAGGTCGCCAAGGCGGTCGGAGCCGGCCGCATCATCGCGGTCGATCTGCATGACTATCGGCTCGGCATGGCGGCGAAGCTCGGCGCGGACGCCTGCCTGAAGCCGTCGCCCAGCCTCGACACGGCCGAGGAGCTGCGGCGCCTGACGGACGGAGCCGGCATCGAGGTCGGCCTGGAGATGTCCGGCAGCGGCGCCGCGATCTCCAGCCTGCTCGAGGCGATGGCTCCCGCCGGCCGCGTCTCTGCTCGGCATCCCGCCCAAGGCGGTGCCGATCGATCTGGGTCGCCATGTCATTTTCAAAGGACTCGAGGTGCACGGCATCACGGGGCGGCGGATGTACCGGACGTGGCATCAGCTCAAGGGGCTGCTCGACTCGAAGCGGATCGACCTGCAGCCGCTCGTCGACCATACGTTCACGCTGGACCGCTTCGAGGAAGCGTTCGAGCTGATGGGCTCGGGACAGTGCGCCAAGATCGTGTTTAAGCATTAGCGCCAGCATTCATGACGGGCAGCCCGCCGGCTGCGGAAGGAGAGGAAAGCGATGGCAGGATTGGACTTTCTGAAGGGCGAGCTCGAGGAGCTGAAGCGGCAAGGGAAATACCGGCTGCCCGCCGTCTGGGAAAGCGGCTCGGGAGCGTGGATGGA
Source organism: Paenibacillus sp. FSL W8-1187 (assembly GCF_037965485.1). Taxonomy (NCBI): domain Bacteria; kingdom Bacillati; phylum Bacillota; class Bacilli; order Caryophanales; family Paenibacillaceae; genus Paenibacillus; species Paenibacillus sp. FSL W8-1187. Next base: position 1,125,009 of record NZ_CP150181.1, on the reverse strand, counting down.
AATCGGCGGCAGGCGCGTGCTGCAGATGGCGTCCAACAACTATCTCGGCTTGACGGACCACCCGCGGCTCAAGCGCGCGGCCATCGAGGCGACGGAGAAGTACGGCGTCGGCGCCGGCTCCGTCCGCACGATTTCCGGCACGCTGGACATCCATGAGCAGCTCGAGCTGGAGCTGGCGCGGTTCAAGGGCACGGAAGCCGCGCTCGTGTTCCAGTCCGGCTTCACGACGAACCAGGGCGTGTTCGGCACGCTGCTGCAGGAAGGCGACGTCGTCATCAGCGACGAGCTCAACCACGCCAGCATCATCGACGGCATCCGGCTGACCAAGGCGGCGCGCCGCATCTACAAGCACAAGGACATGGACAGCCTGGAGCAGGCGCTGCGGGAATCGTCCGGCTACCGGACGCGCTTCGTCGTGACCGACGGCGTGTTCAGCATGGACGGCGACATCGCGCCGCTGCCGCAGATCGTGGAGCTGGCGGAGCGCTACGACGCGGTCGTCTGCGTCGACGACGCGCATGCGAGCGGCGTGCTGGGACGGTTCGGCAAAGGCTCGACGGATCATTTCGGCCTCCACGGCCGGGTGCACATCCAGATCGGCACGCTGTCCAAGGCGGTCGGCGTCGTCGGCGGCTATGCCGCCGGCAGCCGGGAGCTCAAGGAGTATCTCATCCACAAGGCGCGGCCGTTCCTGTTCAGCACGTCGCAGACGCCGGCCGTAGCGGCCGCCTGCCTGGAAGCGATCCGCGTGCTGCAGGACAGCCCCGAGCTGGGCGAGCGCCTGCACGCCTCCGCCGCGTCGTTCCGCGGGCAGCTGCAGGCGGACGGCTTCGACACCGGCGTCAGCGAGACGCCGATCCTGCCGATCGTCATCGGCGACTCGGCGCAGACGATGCGCTTCTCGGCGCGGCTGCTGGAGCTCGGCGTGTTCGCGCCCGGCATCGTCTACCCGACGGTCGCCGAGGGCAAGGGCCGCGTCCGCTTCATCGTCACCGCGATGCACAGCGACGACGACCTCGCCTTCGCGCGCGACGCGCTGCTGCAGGCCGGACGGGAGTTCGGGCTGATCGGCTAGCAGGGCCGATTCGACGTGACGGCTGCACTTTTCGCATCCAAGCCACCGTCCACGTTCCATCCGCAGGCGAAGTACAAGGCGCTCATCGACCATTGCCGCGGCTGCAGGCATTCTTCCACAAGACCAGATCGGAGCAGGGATGGGATTCTTCCAAGGCGCGCTCTATCTTGGAGCAGGATCAGGAGCGAGCCTCATAGGAGCTTTCCTGTATTGCCGTCCTGGTCGCCTTGATTATGTGGATAAGTAAACCTGTGGGTAAGTGAGCAAGTTTTTCAAATTCATTAAAATCCCTCCTCTTAGGCTGTTCAAAGCGGGGATAACTCTGTGTATAACCTGTGAACTCACAAAAAAGCCGGCCCGCGGATGCGGAGCCGGCTGATGCTGTTCCAGGTCGGCGTTCATCGGGGCGGCGGCGCTGGCCCCGCAATGGCGGATCTCCGCTACCCCTTCACCGCTCCGGCCGTCATGCCGGCGACGAAGAACCGCTGCAGGAAGACGAACAGGACGACCATCGGCAGCGAGGCGAGCGCCACGCCTGCCAGCAGCATCGTATAGTTGGTCACGTACTCCCCGCGGAACTGCATGAGCGCGAGCGGCAGCGTCAGGTTGTCGCGGCTCCCGAGCAGCAGCATCGGCATCAGCAGGTCGTTCCAGGACATGACGAACAGGAAGGCCGTGACCGATGCGACCGCAGGCTTGGACAGCGGCATGGCGATGCTGGCGTACAGCCGCCATTCTCCGCAGCCATCGATGCTGCCCGCCTCGAGCAGCTCGCGGTGCAGCCCCTGCATGAAGCTGCTCAGCATGAAGACCGTGATCGGCAGCAGCAGCGCGGCCGACACGAGGACGAGGCCCCAGAGGCGGTCGGACCAGCCGAGGCTGCGGACGAGCGAGTACAGCGGCAGCATATTCACCTGGGACGGCACGATGAGCCCGAGGGTGAACAGGCCGGCGATCCACTTGCCCGCGCGGCCGCCCCAGCGGACGGAAGCGTAGGCGATGAGGCTGCCGAGCAGCAGCGTCAGCAGCACGGTGCCGAGCGTGACCGTCACGCTGTTGAGGAAGTAGGCCCACATCGGCTGGCTTTCGAACAGCCCCCGGATGTTGGCCAAAGTCATCGGCTTCGGCCAGCTCAGCGGCTTGGTGAAGAAGGCGGACGGCTCCTTCAGCGTGGAGACGAGCAGGAAATACAAGGGCGCGGCCACGACGGCCGCATAGAGCGCCAGGCAGGCGCGCCGAATCCATCGGCCCACGGTCGCCCCCTCCTTTCGGGAATCATCGGTCAATAGCTGGCGCGGTCGGCCCGCAGCGCCTTGAACTGCGCGTAGGTCAGCAGGCCGAGCACGGCCAGGAACAGCATGGAGCCGGCGGAGGCCAGGCCGAACCGGTAGCTTGCGAACGCGGTGTGGTAGATGTAGGTGGACAGGATCTCCGTCGCATGGTTCGGCCCGCCGTCCGTCATGACGAAGATGAGGTCGAACGCCTTGAACGACTGGATCGTCGTGTAGGCGACGACGATCGTCGCCGACGGCGCCAGCAGCGGCCAGGTGATGCGGCGGAAAATCTGCAGCCGGTTCCCTCCCTCGATGCGCGCCGACTCGTACAGCTCGGCGGGAATCGACTGCAGCCCCGCGATGAACACGATCATCATCTGCCCGGCGTGAGCCCACACCTGGACGAACGCGATCGAGTAGATGGCGATGTCCTTGCTGCCGATCCAGTTGCGCGTCCAGCTCTCCAGGCCCGCGGCGCGGAGCGAGGCGTTCAGCATGCCGATGCCGGGATCGTAGACGAACGACCAGATGAGCCCGACCGAGACGGAGGAGAGGATCGCCGGAAAGAAGTACAGCGCCCGCAGCGCCGTGCTCGAGCGGGAGTTCCGGGCGAGCAGGAGCGCCAGGCCGAGCGATAGGGCCGACTGGGCGATGACGACGGCCAGCATGAACTTGACGTTGTTGAAGACGGCTTTTTGGAACACGAGGCTCTCCAGGCTCGTCGCGTAGTTGTCCAAGCCGACAAAACGGAAGGACGGCGAGAGGCCGTCCCAGTCCGTAAAGGAATAAAACAGGCCCGCTGCCGTCGGGTAGAGGAACAAGAAGCCGTACAGAAGCACTCCGGGAAGCAGGAACAGCAGCAGCGTCCTTTTTCTCGCCATCCTATTTCACCAGGTTCTGGTCAACCGCAGCCTGGGCTTCGGATGCCGCTTCCTCCGGCGAGGAGCCGCCGAGCACCGCCTGAATGGAGCCGGTGACCGCCTTCTGGTTGTCGGCGTTCTTGATCGTGAAGCGCGGCTGGAACAGCGTCTTGCGCGTGCTCCACTCGGTCGCGACCTTCAGCTCCGGCGTCGAGTACTCCACGTCCTTGACGGTCACGTTCTGGCCGGTGGCGTTGGCGTATTCCGAGGCGATCTCCTTGCCGCTGAGGAAGTCGAGGAACTTGCGCGCCTCGTCCGGATGCTTGGAGCGGCTGTTCACGCCGAGCAGGAAGGTGCTCGTGTGCACGCCCTCGTACTTGGCCTCGCCCGCCGCCACCGTGATCGGAGCGAGCAGCTTCTGCTCCAGGCCGGGGTTCTGCTTGGCGTTCTGCGCGAGCTGGTAGGAGCCGCTCGCCAGCATGGCCGCCTTCTCCTGGATGAACAGCGCGCCTGCGGCCGCGTCCTTCGTGCCGAGCGCGTCCGGCTGGAAGTAGCCCTTGTCGTTCAGCTCCTTGATCTGCGAGAGCGTCTTGACCCACCACTCGTCGGTGAGCTTCGCTTCTCCGGCCTCGACCTTCTCGAAGATATCCTCGCTCGGCTCGTTGTTCATCACCATCGTGTTCATGAACTGGCCCGGGCCGATGTCCGCGCCGGCGAACGCGATCGGGATGACGCCGTTCTGCTTGAGCGTCTCGCAGAGGGCGAGGAAGCCTTCCCAGTCCTTGGGCGGAGTCAGGCCGTACTTGTCGAACAGCTTGACGTTGTAGATCGGATCGTTGTAGACGAGCTGGTACGGCACCGCCAGCTGCTTGCCGTCCTTGACGCCCGGCTGGATCAGGTCGGCGTTGAAGCGGCCCAGAAAGTCGGCGCCGGTCAGGTCCGCAAACTGTCCGGCCTTGGACAGCGCCTCGAACTGCGCGCCCGGGAACGAGGCGAACACGTCGCCGGCCGAGCCATCCGTCAGCTTGGCCGCCGCCGCCGTCTGGTACTGGTCGGACGGGAGCGTCTGCATGTCGACTTTGATGCCGGGATTCTGCTGCTGGAATTTCTCGATGATCTTGTTCAGCGCCTCGACGTCTTCCCCGCGCCAGTGAAGGAAGCTGATCTTGACCTCCTTTCCGCCTGACGAGCTGTCGCCGCCCGAAGAACCGCAGGCGCTGAGCATCGCTCCCAAAGCGATGGTGCCTGCCAGAAGCGCATTACGTACGTTGAACACGGGCCATACCTCCTGATGGCAGCTCCTGCTGCCGGGATGATTTCACTTGCAGAGCTCTCCATTTCTCGTGAAACTTCGGCATCGCCTCGCGGCCGAACCGCTCGGCCTCCTCCAGATGGGGATAGCCGGAAAGGATGAAGGACGTGACGCCGAGCTCGGCGTACTCGATCAGCCGGTCGCTGACCTGCTCCGCCGTGCCGACGATGAGGATCGCTCCGCCGGAGCGGACAGTCGACAGCCCCGTCCACAGATTCGGCCCGGCCACATAGCGGCTCGCCTCCGACTGCTCCCGCAGCTCGTTCTGGCGGCGCTGGTTCGTGGCGTCCGTGGCAGCGAAGCTCCGCTGCGCCTGCTCGCGCGCCTCGGGGGATACCTTGCTGATGATCTCCCACGCCGCGGCCCAAGCCTCCTCCTCCGTATCGCGGACGAGCACCTGCGCCCGCAGGCCGTACCGCAGCGGACGCTTCAAGCCCTCCGACTGCTCCAGCTCGGCGCGAATCCGCTCCACGTCCTCGATCTGCTCGCGGATCCAGTCGTGGGGCTCCCCCCACATGAGGAACGTCTCGGCGTGGCGGATGGCCGTTTCCTTGGCCGCCCGCGAGCTGCCGCCCAGATAGAACGGAGGATGCGGCCGCTGCACCGTGCGCGGCGAGCTGACCGGCCGCGAGAACTGGTAGTACTTGCCCTGGAACGGCTGGATCTCCCCGCCTGTTCCTTGCGCGCCGCCGAACTCCGAGGGCGTCAGGCCTTCCGCGCCCGTCCATGCCTGGCGCATCACCTCGAGGTATTCGCCGGCGCGCTCGTAGCGCTCGTCATGGGCATGGGCGAGCGGATCGCCCAGCTCCTCCAGGTCGGCGACGGAGCTGCCGGTGACGACGTTGATCATCGCCCTTCCCCCGGAGAGCACGTCGAGCGCGGCGCCCATGCGGGCGGCCAGGACGGGAGCGACGAGCCCCGGCCGCACGGCGACCAGGGGGCGCAGGCTCCGGGTATGGCTCATGACCGCCGATCCGACGACCCAGGCGTCGAGGCAGGCGCCGCCGGTCGGGATGAGTGCGAAGCCGAAGCCCGCCGCCTCGGCCGCCTTGGCCACATCGATCAGATAGTCAAGGGAAGGCTCCCTTTCCGGAGCGACGCCGACATAACGTCCGTCGCCCGCCGTCGGGAGGAACCAGCCGAACTCTACCGTTTCATTCGCCGCGTTTGCCATGCCTGCATCCTTCTTTCTGCTGTAAATTGAATCCATCATCAGCCGCCAGTTGACTGGAATATAACCAACCTATATAGTCGGATTACTGTGAGATTCATCATAGCAAGAGCGGAGCCTTCGCGGAATGTCATTTTGCGTGGTTCCCGGCTTGTCAATTTGTCGGGTGGATCCATTCGGAACAACGGAAAAAGGAACGGCACGGGGCCGTTCCTTGGCGGAGAGATGGAAAAAAGCGGGGACGAAGAGAAAGAAAGGAGAGGCGCGACATGCCTGTGACGAAGCGGGAAGACCATCAGGAAAAGCTGGAGATCGCCTTTTTCACCCCATCCGGCTATGAGCTGGCCTCGCCGGCCTGGCCGATCCGGATCGGCCGCAACCGGACCAAGGAAGGCTACCGCATCGGGCCGCGGACGACGCCCTTCCACTATCTGATCGCCGTCGCGGAAGGAGAAGGCGAATTCCTCCAGGGCGGCGGACGCTATCGCCTCGGGCCGGGCGACCTGTTCGCGCTGTTTCCCGAGACGATCCACGAGTATTATGCCTCGCCGGACAACCGGCTGCAGCAGCTCATCCTGGCCTTCGACGGACCGGAGGCCGCAGCCCTGCTGGAGCGCGGCGGGCTGACCCCGGAGCGCCCCCATCGGAGCGGGCTCTCGGCGGGAGAGCTTATGCGCTGCCTCGACCGCTTCCTGGAGGAGGCCGACGGGGAGCCGTCGGACCTCGCGCGGCTGGCGCGCTTCCATGAAGCGATGGCGCTGCTGGCCGAGGCCTCGCCCGGCGCGGGCCGCCGGCCCGCCGAGGAAGGGTGGCTGCGGCAGGCCCGCGATTACATCGACCTCCACTATGCGGGCGGCATCACCGTATCCGGGGCGGCCGACCATGTCGGCATCGACCGGACCCACTTCTCCAAGCGGTTCCGCGAAGCCTACGGCGTCACGCCGATCCGCTACATCCAGGGGCTCAAGCTGGCGGAGGCCGAGCGGCTGCTCGGACACACCTCGCTCACGTTGTCGGAAATCGCCTACTCGGTCGGATACCCCGACCTATTCTCGTTCTCCAAGGCGTTCAAGAAGCATAAAGGCCGGTCGCCCAGCGAGTGCCGCAGCAAAGCGGCGGGCCCGGACTGAAGGCCGGGGCCGCGCTGCCCGTCATTCAGCAAGAAGCCCCGATGCCTGCGCCGCGGCGGGCCGGCCCGCCGGCCGCGCGCCCAGCGCGCCCGCGGCCGGGCGCTCCAGGCCGAGATGGCCGCGCAGCGTGCGGCTCTCGTACTCGCGGCGGAACAGGCCGCGCCGCTGCAGGATCGGCACGACCTCGTCGACGAACGTGTCGAGATCGCCGGGCAGCACCGGCGGCATGATGTTGAAGCCGTCGCAGGCGCTCGAGCGGAACCAGTCCTCGATGAGGTCGGCGAGCTTCTCCGGCGTGCCGACGAACTGCAGATGGCCGCGCGCGCCGAGCAGCCGCCGCCCGAGCTCCAGGATGCTGAGCCCGTCCTTGCGGGCCAGGTCCATGATGAGCTGCACGCGGCTCTTCATTCCGTTGGACGCCTCCACCGGATCGGGGATGTCGGGCAGCGGCCCGTCCGGCGGATAGCCGGACAGGTCGAACTGGAGCATGCCGGAGAGGAAGCCGCTCGCCTCCTCCGGCCGGATCAGGTCGAGCAGCTCCCGCTCGCGGCGGCGCGCCTCCTCCTCGGTCGAGCCGAGGATCGGCGACAGCCCGGGCATGATGTGCAGGCTGCCCGGCCTCCGGCCGGCCTCGGCCAGCTTGCCTTTCATCACCGCGTAAAACGACCGGGCCGCCTCGACATGCGGCTGCGCGGTGAAGATCACCTCCGCGACGCGGGCGGCGAACGCCTGGCCCGGCTCGGACGAGCCCGCCTGGATGAGCACCGGATAGCCCTGCGGCGGACGGGGCACGTTGAGCGTGCCATGCGCCGAATACCAGCTGCCGTCGTAGTCGACGGGCCGGAGCTTGGCGGCGTCGGCGAAAATGCCGGACTGCCGGTCCATGACGAGCCCGCCGTCGTCCCAGCTGTCCCACAGGCTGGCGACGACCTCGACGAACTCCTCCGCCATCCGGTAGCGCACGCCGTGCTCGGGATGCCGGTCGCGGCCGAAGTTGCGCGCCTCGGCATCCGTCTGCGACGTGACGATGTTCCAGCCGGCGCGCCCGCCGCTGATATGGTCGAGCGTCGCGAACTTGCGGGCGGCGTTGTACGGCTCGTTGTACGTCGTGCTCATCGTCGCCGTCAGTCCGATCCGCTCGGTCGCCGTCGAGATCGCCGACAGCAGCGCGATCGGGTCCATCATGCCGGCGGCGGCATGGGTCGGGTAGATCAGATGCAGCAGGTCGGCGAAAAAGATCATGTCGAACTTGCCCCGCTCCGCCGTCCGCGCCATCCGCACGTAATTCGCGATGTCGAACATCGCCTCCACGCCGGAGTCCGGATGCCTCCAGCCGGCATGATGATGCCCCGTGAAATAAAGGAACGCCCCCAGATGGAGCTGCTCTCCCTCTCGCCTCTTGTCGCTCATAGTCCCTTCTCCTTTCCGTCCTGGAACGGCCGCCGCCACCGGAGCCAGCGCAGCTCCAGCCGCCTGACGCCGGCATCCGTCAGCTTGCCCGCCAGCATGAACAGCACGATGCCGACGAACACGAGATCCGTCTGCGCGTACACGCGCGCGTCCTGGATCATGTAGCCGATGCCCTCGCTCGCTCCCATCATCTCCGCCACCGACAGCATCAGCCAGGAGACGCCGGCCGACAGCCGCGCCCCGAGCAGGATGTTCGGCAGCGCCGCCGGCAGGATGAGGCCTCTCACCAGCTGCAGGCGGGTGAACTGCAGCACGCGCGTCACCTCGTACAGCTTGGCCTCCGCGCTGCGGACGCCCAGATAGGTGTGGAAGTACACCGGGAAAAAGGCGCCGAGCGCGATGAGCAGCCCTTTGGAAAACTCGCCCACGCCGAACCAGAGGATGAACAGCGGAATGACCGCGAGCAGCGGCACTGTCCGCAGCATCTGCAGCGACGGGTCGAGCAGCCGCTGCGCCCAGCGGCCGAGCCCGGTGAACAGGCCGAGCAGCAGCCCGGTCGCGCCGCCGAGCAGGAAGCCCGCCGCCGCCCGGCGGAAGCTCGCCCACGCATGCTCGCCGAGCTCGCCGCTTGCGAGCAGCCGCAGCGCCGAGGCGGCGATGACGCTCGGCGCGGGCAGCATCGCCGGCGAGACGAGGCCGGCGCGCGCGGCCGCTTCCCAGACGAGCAGGACGGCGAGCGGCAGCAGCCAGCCCTGCGCCCAGCGGGGCAGCCCGAGCCAGTCCCGCTGCCGCGCCGCCTCGGCGCGCGGCGCCGTGACGGCGCGTGCCTGCGCCTTCGCCGCTTGCGGATCAGCCGCCATCTACTCCACCCCCTTGAGCGTCGTCTGCCAGCGCAGCAGGCGGCGCTCCAGCAGCTTGACGATGGAGTCGGTGAGCTTGCCCGCCGCCGCGAAGACGAGGATGCCGACGAAGATGACCGACGTCAGCGAGAACGAGCGCGCGTCGTTCAAAATGTAGCCGAGCCCGTCGCTCGAGCCCATCAGCTCCGCCACGACGAGGCCGAGCCAGCTCACGCCGAGCGAGAGCCGGACGCCGAGCAGAATCGACGGCAGCGCGGCCGGCAGGATGAGATGCCGCAGCGTCTGGCTGCGCGTGAACTGCAGGACGCGGGCGACGTCGAACAGCTGCCGGTCGACCGAGCGCACGCCGAGGAACGCGTTGACGTACAGCGGGAAAAACGCGCCTTTGGCGATCAGCAGGATTTTGGACGCCTCGCCGAAGCCGAACCACAGGATGAACAGCGGCGCGACCGCCAGATGGGGCAGCATGCGCAGCATCTGCAGCGTCGGATCGACGAGCCGCTCGGCCCGCCAGGAAAAGCCGACCCACAGCCCGGCGGCAAGTCCGAGCCCGCCTCCGAGCACGAAGCCGAGCAGCGCCCGCCAGGCCGAAATGCCGAGGTTCAGCGGCAGCTCGCCGCTGCGGCTCATCGCTGCGAATTCCTCCGCGATCGCCGACGGAGGCGGCAGCAGCACTTCGTTCAGCCAGCCGCCCCAGGCGGCCGCCTGCCAAGCGGCCAAAATCGACAAGGGCAGCAGCAGGCCGATCAGCGCATTCAGCAGAGCCGCCTTGGTCCGGGATCGCTCCAGCATCGTCATGACCTCACTTTCCGCCGCTTGCTTCGGCTTCGGCTTGCTTCAGCGCTTCCTCGACGAAGCGGTTGTCGAAAACTTCCTTGACGTCGATCCCCTTGCGGATCGTGCCGAGCTCGAACTGGAAGTCGGCCGTCTGCTGCTGCTCGGCGATCACCTCGTCCGTCACCGGGACGTTGATGAACGCCGAGCGCTCCTGCATGCCCTGCACGAGCGCAAGCGGAATGCCGCGCTCGTCGGCGTACCGCTGGAACGCCTCTTCCTGATGCGCCTTCTCCCACTCGATCGCCTGCTGCAGCACCTTGAGGTACAGCGTGACCAGCTCCGGATGCTGCTCGGCGAGCTCCGCCCGCACGAGCTGGAACGACGGCGACAGGATGCCGCTCGACGCGCCGTCGGCGATCACCCGGCCTTTGCCGGAGAGCGCGTTCAGCGTGATGTACGGGTCCCAGGTCGCCCAGGCGTCGACCTTGCCGCCCTCGAATGCCGGCTGCGTCTCGTCCGGCTGCAGCTGGATGACCTGCAGGTCCGATTCGGACAGGCCCTCGGCGTCCAGCAGGCGGTACAGGAAGTTGTAGGCGTTGCTGCCCTTCGTCACCGCCACCTTCTTGCCCTTGAGGTCGGCGAACGACTGGATCGGACTGTCCTGCGGCACGATGAGGGCGACGTTGTTGCGGCCCTCGAGCACCTGCGAGACGATCTTGAACTTCACGCCGGCCGCCTGCGCGGAGATCGGCGGCATGTTGCCCATGCCCGCGAAGTCGAGATGGCTCGACGCCATCGCCTCGACCATCGGCGGACCGCTCTGGAATTCGATCCACTCCACCTTGGCGCCGAGCTCCCCGAACGCGTCCTCGAACCATTTCTCCTCCTGCGCCTTGCCGAACAGGCCGCCCTTGCCCTGCACGCCGATCTTGACCGTCAGCCCCTCGGCGGACGCGGCCCCGGCCGCCCCCGCATTGGTCTGCGCCGCTCCCTCGTCCGCTCCGCCTCCGCCGCAAGCCGACAGCGCAAGCGCTCCGAGCAGCAGCATGGCGGCGATCCAGCCCTTCTTTCCTTTTTTCCGTTCCATCTTTCGTCTCCCCCTCTTGTGCATGTCCGTCAAATGCCCGCGCCAGGATCCGGCACCGGCGCCTCCTCGACCTTTTCAAATTCCCGCAGCACGACGCCGCGGATCTCCTGGAACGGCGCTCCCGTCCGCTGGCGCGGGTAGGGCAGATCGACGCTCACGACGCGCCGGATGTGGCCCGGACGCGGGTTCATGATGACGACCTGCTGGCCGAGAAACACCGCTTCGTCGAGATCATGCGTCACGAACAGCATCGTCGTGCGGTCCGACTGCCAGATGTCCAGCAGCACCTCCTGCATATGCGCCCGGGTGAACGCGTCGAGCGCGCCGAACGGCTCGTCGAGCAGCAGCACCTTGGGCCGCCGCAGCAGCGCCCGGGCGATCGCCACGCGCTGCGCCATGCCGCCGGACAGCTCCGACGGATAGGCCTTTTCGAAGCCCTTCAGCCGGACGAGCTCGATCAGCTCCCCGACCCGGCGCCGCACGGCCGCGTCCCGCAGGGAGGCGTTGGCGGCGATGTTCTTCTCCACCGTCCACCACGGGAACAGGCGCGGCTCCTGAAAAATGACCCCCTTCTCCACGCTCGGCCCCTCGATCGGCCGCCCGTCCAGCGTGATCGAGCCTTCGTAGGAGGCGTCCAGCCCGGCGGCGATCTTGAGCAGCGTGCTCTTGCCGCAGCCGCTCGGACCGATGAACGTGACCAGCCTTCCTGGGCCGATCTCCAGCCGGATGTCCCGCAGCGCGACGACCTCCCCGGCCGGAGCCGGAAAGATCTTGGTCAGTCCTTGGATCGCCAGCATGCTACCCCATCCTTTCGATGACAGCGATAATGATTATTCCTCCCCGCTAACTGGGATTTTGAGGAATAAAAAAAGGAGATGCGCAGCCAGCCGAGAAGAGGGCTCTGTTCGAACAGTCAGCCCCTCTTCCTCAGCGGTCCGCGGCATCTCCGGTCGGTCCGGTCGATTCGCATTCCACAAACCGAATATCAATTCGGTTAGTATGCCTGAATTCTATCAAGCGTCTCTCCTCCTGTCAAGCGCTTCGCGCCGGCCGGCAAAAAGATCGACGACGCTCGACGCCCGCATCGGCACCGGCACCTCGGATCCCGGCATCCGCTGCAGCGTCAGCCCCTGGATCAGGCTCGTGAAGTAGAACGCCAGCTCCAGCGGATCGCCCTCCGGCGCCGTGCCCTCGGCTTGTCCCTGCGCGATGATCGCGGCGACCGGCTGCAGGTTGACGGTGAAGCGGCCGGTCACGTCGCGGCGCAGCTCCTCCGACGCCTCGGACAGCCGGGCCGTATGGATGAGGATCGTATGCGCCCAGCTGTTGCCGAGCGCCAGCCAGTTCTCCGCGATCGTCAGCAGCTTGGCGCGGGCGTCGCCGGGACCGTCCGCGACCGAGCGGACGAACTCGCCGTAGCCGGTCTGCCCCCGGCGCAGCGCCTCCGCGAAGATCTCTTCCTTGGACTTGAAGTAGTGGTACAGGTTGCCGATGCTGATGCCGGCCGCTCCGGCGATATGCTGCATCGAGGCCGAGCCGACGCCCTTGACCGCCATCACCTCGATCGCCGCGTCCAAGATGTCGTTCATGCGCTGCTCCCGCTGCTGCAGGTCCTTTTCCGCGTTTCTCGCCATGCTCGCTCGCTCCTCCCTTGAATCAACCGCCATTATATCCCAATCGAAGCGTCAGGTGAAGCAGGGCTTGTCGAGGAGCCGCGGATGGTTCAAGGCGCCGGGACACGCAGAATCGGGTTGCCGGAAGCGAATGCGCGCGGGGCCCGACCCCTCTCAGCTCCGCCGGAACGAAGCGCGGTACGCCCGCGGCGGCATGCGCACGATCGACTTGAACACTTTTTCGAAATGCGGAAAGCTGTCGAAGCCGACCTGCCCGGCGATCGCCGTGATGCGCTCGTCCGTCTCGCGCAGCAGCCGCTGGGCCGCCTTGATCCGCGTCAGCGCGACGTACTCGGTGAAGGCGAAGCCCATGTGGCGCTTGAACGAACGGCTCAGATGGCTCGGGCTGAGGAAAAAGCGCTCGCTCAACCCGCCCAGCGTCAGCGGCTCGGCATAGCTCTCGGAAATGCAGCGCGCCACCGCGGCCATCCGCTCGGCGGCCGGCGACGCCGACGGCTCCGGCTGGCGGCGGCTCTGCTCGCGGCGCGTCAGCCGCGCCGCGAGCAGCAGCGCCTGCTCGGCGAGGCGCCGAGCCGCCAGCCCGAGCCCCGGCTGACGCTCCTGCAGCTCGCGCAGCAGCTCATGGAGCAGCCGCTCGAGCCGCATTCCTTCCGGACCGGACGCGGCCAGCACCCGCCTGCCTTCCCGGAACGGCGAGCGCAGCAGCTCCGCCTCTTCCTCCGGCCGTCCCTCGAACCAGGCGTCGTCGTAGTAGATCACGATCCGCTCGTGGCCCGGCTCTCCGGCGTCGAACGTCTTGTGCACCTCGCCGCCCGGCACGAAGACGAGATCGCCGCTCCGCACCGGGTATACCCGGTCGCCGATGAAGTAGCTCCGCTCGCCTTGGAACAGGTAGTACAGCTCATGCTGCGGGTGCATGTGGTCCTCCGCCATCGCATAAAAGCCCTCGCGCCGGTTGTACTCGAGCCTGACGCGCGCGTCCTCCGAGACGTACCTCAGCTCCTCGGTTTCGTTCATCCCGCCGCCTCCTAGCGCAAAAATTGCGTCCTTTCTCTGAATTCTAGCATAATCGCAGAGGAAATACGCTTAATCTTGCGGTACGCTTGCCTCATCAACATCAACGGAAAGAGGAAAGGGAGAGTGCGAGCATGAGCGCGAAACGGAAGACCTATGCCCAGGTCGGCACCGGCGGCCGGGCCGAATTCTACTATGGAGCGATCGCCTCGACGTTCCAGGAGACGAGCGAGCTCGTCGCCTTTTGCGACATCAACGAGACGCGGATGGACTACGCCAACCGGATGCTGGTCGAGAAGTACGGCAGCCGCGCGGTGCCGACGTACCGGAGCGACCGCTTCGAGGAGATGATCGCGGCGGAGAAGCCCGACTGCGTCATCGTCACGAGCGTCGACCGCACGCATCACACCTACATCATCCGGGCGCTCGAGCTCGGCTGCGACGTCATCACCGAGAAGCCAATGACCGTCGACGCCGAGAAATGCCAGCAGATCCTCGACGCGGCGGAGCGGACCGGACGCAGCGTCCGCGTCACGTTCAACTACCGCTATGCCCCGCATCATACGAAGGCGCGCGAGCTGATCGAGTCGGGCGCGATCGGCGACGTGACGAGCGTGCATTTCGAGTGGCTGCTCAATACGCAGCACGGCGCGGACTACTTCCGCCGCTGGCATCGCGACAAGCGCAACAGCGGCGGCCTGCTCGTGCACAAGTCGACGCATCACTTCGACCTCGTCAACTTCTGGATCGGCTCCGAGCCGGAAACCGTCTTCGCGATGGGCGACCTGCGCTTCTACGGCCGCGAGAACGCCGAGGCGCGCGGCGTCACGGCGTTCTACGACCGGGCGACCGGCAGCGAGCTCGCTCAGGACGATCACTTCGCCCTCCATCTCGACCGCAACGAGCATCTGAAGGCGATGTACCTCGACGCGGAAAAAGAAGACGGCTACCGCCGCGACCAGAGCGTATTCGGCGACGGCATCTCGATCGAGGACACGATGAGCGTGCTCGTCCGGTACAAGAACAAGGCGCTGCTGACGTATTCGCTGAACGCCTACATGCCTTGGGAGGGCTACCGGATCTCGTTCAGCGGCACGAAGGGCCGGATCGAGATGAGCGTCGTCGAGCAGTCGTACGTCAACTCGGGCGGCGACAAGGCGCTCGAGGGGGCGGCCAAGGGCGTCAGCCTGCTCGTGCTGCCGATGTTCGGCGAGCCTTGGCAGGCCGAGATCGAGCGCAAGGAGGGCGGCCACGGCGGCGGCGATCCGGAGCTGCTGCGCGACCTGTTCGGCGAGCCGCTGCCCGACCGGTTCCGGCGCGCGGCGGACCATATCGACGGCGCTCGCTCCATCCTGACCGGCATCGCCGCCAACCGCTCGATCGCGACCGGCCTGCCGGTGCGGACGGACAGCCTGGTGCGCTTCGCTCGGTAGGGCGGGCGCAGGAGCTGGGGGCGAGGGGTGGCGCCGGAGCTGGGGGCAAGGGGTGGCGCCGGTGCGGCGGGCGTAGTGTGGCGCGGCGGGAACGTACAAACACAAAATCGCACTCCTCGCGGCTCCCCCCCTCCCGCCTTCCGGTCACTAACCAAAATCCAAGGCACTTTTCTGCCTTGGATTGGCCGATCCGGCCCGAAAAAGGTGACGTACAATAAGTTGTGTACCAACATTTGGAGCCTAGCTAGGCACAAAAAAAGTAGGGTATTCTCGGGGTTACGACGCCACCAAGAAAGGACCCTACTTCATGACTAGTATAACCGAAAACCACCTGAACCATCTCTTTGAAAATTCTGTCATCCCCTTCGTAAAGGAGCGGATCGAGTTCCTCATTCGCACGGAGATTCAGCACCACATGGCCGAGGCTGCAGCAGCAGGTATCCGCAACAGCCGAAACGGCTACTACTACCGGGATCTGCACACCCGCTACGGCCTGATCGAGGATCTGGAGATGCCCCGGGACCGAAACGGCGACTTCCAGACGCAGCTGTTCGAGCCCTATCAGCGGCGCGACGGCTGGCTGGAGGAGGCCGTCATTCAGATGTACAAAGGCGGCATGCCGACCCGCGACATCGCTCGGTTCATTGAAGGCATGTTCGGTCAAGCATACTCGCCGACCACGATCAGCAACATTACCTCGACGGTTCTGGAAGACGTGGAACGCTGGCAGACCAGGCCGCTCGGCAAGCGCTACTCCGTCATTTACCTCGACGGCATGTACGTCAAGCTCAAGCGCAGCACGGTCAGCGGCGAAGTCGTTTGTTTTGCGATGGGCATCGACGAAGACGGGTACCGATCCATCCTCGGCTTCTACGTCGGGGGAAAAGAGAGTGCCAACGTATGGCGCGACGTGCTGAAAGACTTGCAGCAGCGCGGCGTAGAGGAAGTTTTGCTTGGCGTATTCGATGGGCTGCCTGGGCTGGATACGGCCTTCCGGGAAGCCTTTCCCAAAGCCGACGTCCAGCACTGTGTCGTCCACAAAGTGCGCTCGACCTTTCCCAAGATCCGCATGCAGGACAAGACGGACTTCGTTGCCGATCTCAAAACCGTCTACAACGCTCTAGACCGGGACTTGGCTTTGGCTGCTTTTGACCGGCTTAAGGACAAATGGCAGAAGCGCTATCCCAAAGAAATTCAGTCCTGGGAAAACCAGCTCGACACGCTGCTCACGTTCTACTCGTATCCCGCCGAAATGAAGCTGGCCATCTACACGTCCAATCCGATTGAACGCATGAACAAGGAATTCCGCAAACGACTTAAGCCCATGAACAGCCTGACCAACATGGAGGCGGTCGAGAAAATCCTTTACCTGACGGCTAGCGAGTACAACGAGTATTATGGCAAAAAAGTCATTCGCGGCTTCGGCGACCCGTCGGTAAAACGTAGGTTGAAGCAGATGTTTGAGAAACGCTACCCCCACCACCAAGAGTGACGTCAACCCATTTTGACTGGGAATATCTTGCTGCTTACACATACTTCTTGACGCTACCCCGAAAAATTAAATCCAAGGCACTTTTCTGCCTTGGTTCGGCCGTCCCGGCCCAGAAAATTAAATCCAAGGCACTTTTCTGCCTTGGATTGGCCGACCCGGCCCGGAAAATTAAATCCAAGGCACTTTTCTGCCTTGGATTCGCCGACCCGGCCCGGAAAATTAAATCCAAGGCACTTTTCTGCCTTGGTTCGGCCGTCCCGGCCCGGAAAATTAAATCCAAGGCACTTTTCTGCCTTGGATTGGCCGACCCGGCTCGGAAAATTAAATCCAAGGCACTTTTCTGCCTTGGTTCGGCCGACCAGGCCCGGAAAATTAAATCTAAGGCACTTTTCTGCCTTGGATTCGCCGACCCGGCCGGAAAAATTAAATCCAAGGCACTTTTCTGCCTTGGTTCCGCCGACCAGGCCCAACCAGGCCCGACCAGGCCCGACATCAAAAAAGCTGTCCCATGGAGTCCATTGCCTGGCTCCAGGGACAGCTTTTTCGCGCCATCTGCACCTCTCGCGAGCTGCAGCCAGGCCAAGGTCAATTGCGCATGCCCCGCCCAATGTCGCCGCCACGCTCCTTCGACGAGGCGGCTTCACGCCACAATCGCATCTGCGCGCGGCGTAGACGGCTCAGCTGACTGGCGTGAACGGCTCCGACTCGAACGGCTCCGACCACGGTCCGGCCGCGCCGTCGGGCGCGATCGCCTGCACGCGGTACCAGGTCCTCGTCCCGTGAGCGCGGGTCGGGTCCTGCCATGGCATGTCGTGGTCCGCCGGTCGGGCGTCGAAGACGGCCGTCCACGGTCCGGCCGCTCCGCGCGTGCTCTTTTCAACCGTGTAGCGAGCCGCTCCGACGACGCCGCGAAAGACGACGCGCTCGGCCGCCGAGGAGACCGTCGGCGCATCCGGCACCAGGCACGAGGACACTTCGCGTCCGCTCATCCGAAAGGCATGGCTGCGCAGCTCGAGACAGCGCCGCTCATAGTCCCCGCTTACGCCCGTACCGGGATAGTGCAGGGAGAAGCCGTCGTAGTGGGGAACATAGCCGGCGTCATCCGCATGGGGAAACAGCGACCAGAACAGCGTGCCGGAGACGCTGCCGTCTGCTTCCGCCCGCTCCAGAAACGCCTCCAGCCCGTCCTCCGTCCAGCCGAATTCGCCGCAGATATATACCTTGCCGGCGGCTGCCGTCTCCGCCGCGTCGCGCGCCAGAGCCTCCGCGTTCGCGGGATAATAGTGAACGTCGAGGATGTCCAGCTCCTCGATGCCGAGCTTGTCGCGGTCCAGCTCGAACTGCTTGCCGTGCGCGACGAGATGGTTGCCGTCGAGGCTTTTGATGTAAGCGGCCATTTCCTTGACCCACTCCGCCGGCGCATCGTTCAGCTCGTTGCCGAGCTCCCACGCCAGAATCGTCGGATCGTCGCGGTACGCCACTCCTGTAAGCGCATTCACCCGAGTGAGCAGCATGGCGATGTAGCGCTTGAACACTTCCTTGATCTCCGGATCGGAATAAAAGGCCCGCGGATCCTCCAGTCCTCTCCAGCCCGCGAAGGTGGAGCGTCCGCCGTGGTAGTAGGACCAGTTGCAGACGAACGGCACGATCAGCCGCAGTCCTCGCGCCGCCGCCTCGCGGACCGCGAAGTCCACCCGGCGCAGCGCCTCTTCGTTGAAGCGATCCGGCTCCGGCATGATCGAAAGCGGATGCCCTTGAGACGCGCCAAGCGTATGCGAGCGAACGACGGTCGCCCCCATCTCCAGCGCCGTGTCCAGCGCGTCGCGGACGCGGAACTCCGTCGGCCAAGCCACTCCCTCGACATTCTCGTCGAGCCCGAGCCAGTAGACATTCGGTCCCGCGAACCGGAACGGCTCGCCGTTCAGCTCCAGCCGGCTGCCTGTGCGGGCAACAAACCCGTTGCTCCTCATGATCGATCCCCGCCTTACGTCCTTGGTTTCATAGTGTTGCCATGACAAGAATAGCATTTGCGGATCATGATTTCAACTTATTTTAACTTATTATAGTTAAGTTTCATTAGTTGAATTTTTCGAGAGGAAAAGAAGCGGCTCCAAGGAGTCCCTCGTACGGTTGGCTGATTGGGGCAGCTCCTTTCCGTGAGACGGGGGAGAAAGTCGGCGCTAAGGGCAATGGGGCGGTGAGGGACCAGCTGCGCTAACGAAACGGAGAGACGCTATTGGGTTGAAAAGAGGGGGGTTGGAGCTTCTAACGATACAGCGAATCGCTATGGGGGAGTTTTTCGTCGATTCAGCCGCTTGTTAAGCCAAATAGCGCTTTTGAGGTTCGTTAGCCTTTTTGTCGAGGCGTTTTGAACGAAATAGCGCTTCTGAGGTTCGTTAGCCATTTTGACGAGGCTTGATGGAATGCATCCTGCTGGGGAGGCTGGAGAAAACGGCAACGGGGCGCGGGCAGCCTGCTGCTGGTTGTGGGAGGAAAAGAAGCTGGTTTGGTGGCGGCCCGGCATTGCCGCGAACGGCGCTCCGCCAAGGGCATTCTCGCCCTTGCTTCACGGCTCCGCCGCAGTCGGCGCTCCGCCAAGGGCATTCGCGCCCTTGCTTTGCGGCTCCGCTGCAGACGGCGCTCCGCCAAGGGCATTCTCGCCCTTGCTTCGCGGCTCCGCCGCAGTCGGCGCTCCGCCAAGGGCATTCTCGCCCTTGCTTCGCCTCCCCCCGCCGGCAACCCTTCAAGCTCCGGCCGTAGCCGCGCTCTCCGCCTCCGTGTCTCCGCCCCCGGCGCCTGCCGCCGGAACGGTCGAGGCCCGCTTCACCAGCGCCGTCGACAGCATGACCAGCTCCGGCAGCTTCTCCGGCTCGGCGATGCGGCCGAGCACGATCTGCACCGCGCGCGAGCCCATCTCTTCCTTGGGCACCTTGACCGTCGTCAAGCCCGGCTGGTTCAGCTCCGCCAGCGTCAGATCGTCGAAGCCGACGAGCGAGACGTCGGCCGGGCACTCCAGCCCGAGCGGCTGCAGCACTTTGAGCGCGTCGAAGGCGATCAGGTCGTTGGCGCAGAACATCGCCGTGACCGGGCGCTCCGCCCGCAGCTCCCGCTCCAGCGAAGCCGCGAACTCCGGCTTGGTGTACATGCCGCTGCCGCTTACGCCCATCCCCCCGACGACCGCCAGCTCCGCCGCATCCTTGGGACGCTTGCGGTTGTGCGCGGCGATGGCGTCCTCGAACCCGCGGCGGCGCTCGGAGAAGCTCCACGTCGTATGGGCGTCGCCGACAAACGCCAGGCGGCGGTGGCCTTCGCGCAGCAGCAGCTGAGCGGCCTGGCTCGCGCCGAGATAGTTGTTGGCCATGACCAGATCCAGGTCGGGATGCTGAGCGTCCGGATCGACGAGCACGAACGGCAGCTTGCGCTTCGTCAGCTGGTCGGTGTAGGCTTCCGGCAGCTGGCCGAGCACGACGACGCCGTCCACCTTGCGCTCGGTGATGCCGAGGGGCATGCCGTCCTTCACCTTCATCGTCACGTCGATGCTCGACAGCAGCATGCTGTAGCCCTGCTTGGCCAGCTCGGCGTCAATGCCCTTGATGATCTTGCCCCAGTACTCGGGATCGTCCAGATAAGCCCGCGGCATGAGCACGGCCAGATTGCCCGTGCCCGGAGCCGAGCCCGGCTTGCGGCCCTTGATCCGGTAGCCCTCCTCCTCGGCGGTTTTCCAGATGATCTCGCGCGTCACCTCGTTCACGGCGCTGTCCCCGGACAGCGCCTTGGATACAAGCGCTTTGGAGACGTTCAATTTATCGGCGATCATTTGCAGCGTTACTTTTTTCATGAAGCCCATCCCTTCGGCATCGGAGCAAGAATTTGCTCCTTTCAGCATAACGTCTGGAAAGTCTTTTTTCAACTTTTTTCAATTCTTTATGCGGCAGGACGAGCTTCTCATCTCCCTCTTCTTCCTTTACGATAGAGGCAGGCAAAGAATGCCGCTCAAGGAGGAATCGCCATGCAGGTATGGTTCAAGTACAACTGGATCGTTCGCGACCAATGGTACGAATGGTGCGCCCAGCTGCCGGAGGAGGAGCTTGTTCGGGAAAGGATCGGCGGCATGGGGAGCATCCTCAAGACGCTTCAGCACATCCTCGACGTGGAATGGAGCTGGATCCAGCAGCTCCGGGAAGCCGACTTCGCCTCCGAGCCGGTTCCGTGGCTCGCCACGCTCGCCGAGGTGAGGGAGCTGGACCGTCAATACCGGTCCGACATCGAGCCGTTCATCCTCGGCTGGGACGACTCCATGGAGACGCGCCCGATGGAGGACGTCGCCTCCGACGGACACGTCGAGCAGCACGCCTGGGGCGAGGTCATGCGGCATGTGCTGGCCCATGAGATCCACCATATCGGGCAGTTGTCCATCTGGGCGCGGGAGCTCGGGCTGAAGCCGGTGTCGGCCAACCTCATCGGCAAGGGCCTGATTCCGATCCGATGAAGTACGTCAAGCTGCATGCCTACCATGTCCAAAAACAAAAGCGGGACGAGTACCTCGACCTTCAGCGCCAAGCCGCCGAGGTTTATGGCCGGCATGCTTCGTTCCGCACGCTCTTTTTGAACAGCATGGAAGACGAGACGAGATGGATCGAAATCACGACGTATGACTCCGAAGAAAGCTACGCCGAAGCGATCCGCCTCATCGACGAGGAGCCGGAAATAGGCGATCTGTTCCGGCGCTTCAAGTCCCTTCTTGTCCAGGAGAACGCCGAGATCGTCGAGGAAGACTTCAAGCTGGCCAAGGAAATCGTCGTCCGGACGACGGAATGAACCGAAAAAAAAGCGGGACGAGGCCGAGCGCTGCTCGGCTTCATCCCGCTTTTGTCCGGCTACGATCCGAACTTCACGAGGTAGTAGTTCTTCTTGCCGCGGCGCAGCACGAGGTAGCGGCCATGCAGGCGATGCTCCGCCGTCAGCGCCGTGTCGATGCCCGTCTGCTTGACGCCGTTCACGGCTACCGCTCCGCTCTCGATGTCCTGCTTGGCCTGGCGGCGCGACGGAGCGGCCTTCGTCTCGACGAGCAGGTCGATCAGGCCGGTCGACTCGGCGTCCGCGAGCACGGTCGTCGGCATGTCCGACAGCGCCTCGACGAGCTCGTCCTCGCTCAGCTGCGTGACGTCGCCGGAGAACAGCGCGGCCGTGATCTTCTCTGCGCTCTCCACCGCCTGCTCGCCGTGCACGATGCGCGTCACCTGGCGGGCGAGCTCGCGCTGCGCCTCGCGCTTCTCCGGCTGCGAGGCGACGAGCGCCTCGAAGCTCGCGATCTCCTCGCGCGTCAGGAACGTGAAGTACTTGAGGAAGCGGATGACGTCCGCGTCGTCGGTGTTGATCCAGAACTGGTAGAACGCGTACGCGCTCGTCTTGGAGCGGTCGAGCCAGATCGCGCCGGACTCGGACTTGCCGAACTTCTTGCCGTCGCTCTTGGTCACGAGCGGCATCGTGATGCCGTACGCCCCGCTGCCGCCGGTCTTGCCGATCAGGTCAAGGCCCGCCGTGATGTTGCCCCACTGGTCGCTGCCGCCGAGCTGCAGCCGCACGCCGTGGTCCTGGTTCAGCTTGTAGAAGTCGTACGCCTGCAGGATCATGTAGCTGAACTCCGTGAACGAGATGCCGTTGGCCAGCCGCGAGTCGACCGAGTCCTTGGCTAGCATGTAGTTGACGGTGAAGTTCTTGCCGATGTCGCGCAGGAACGTAATGATGTCGAGCGGCGCCAGCCAGTCGTAGTTGCTGACGAGGCGGGCCGGATTGCTCGGCGTCTCGAAGTCGAGGAAGCGCGACAGCTGCTTGCCGAGCGCCTGCGTCCAGCCGGCGACCGTCTCGTCCGTGTTGAGCGAGCGCTCCGTGGAGCGGCCGCTCGGATCGCCGATCAGGCCGGTGCCGCCGCCGACGAGCGCGATCGAGTTGTGGCCCGCCAGCTGGAAGCGGCGCAGCATCAGGATCGGCAGCAGGCTGCCGATGTGCAGGCTGTCGGCCGTCGGGTCGAAGCCGCAGTACAGCGTGATCGGCCCTTCCGCCAGCGCTTTTTCCAGCTCCTCGCGGTTCGTGACCTGGTAGACCAGGCCCCTGTACTCCAGATCTTCGAGCAGCGCCGCGTTCACGGCCGCTTGGTGCGTTGTCATCTCGTATCCCTCCATTATGGTCGTTCGTGGAAAGGTGGAAAAAGAAAAGACCCCTCCCTGTCCAAAGACAGGGACGAGTCATCGCGGTACCACCCTGAGTTGAGCCGCGGCGCAGGCTGCCTCAGAAGGCAAGCCCGGAGCGGGGCTCCGCTCTGCCGGATAACGGCCGGCTGCCGTCCGCGCCCTTCTGCCCGGGGGCAGGTTCGGACGCGCAAGCTCCAGGATGTAATTCGCGGGCGGCTGTCGCTCCGGCTCGCACCAACCGCCGGCTCTCTGATCCGCAGATTCGCTCCGCTACTGCTTCCCTTCCACGCTTCTATGCTTGTTCGCTCTCACTTTAGCGAATGGCGCGGCGCTTGTCAATCCGCTGCCGCGCCGCCCTAGACCTCGCCGCTGAACACCTCGGTCTCATAGTCGAAGTCGACCGTCCCGTCCTGCTGCGTCTCGTCGAAGATGCGGCGCAGCTCCGCCAGCATCGGCTCATGCCGCGGATCGCCGGCTTGCGGCGCGTAGGACGAGGAGAGCAGCCGCCCTTTGACGCCCTCGTAGTCGAACCGCTGGCGGTTCGGGAACGCGCGGCGCGTCATCGTGCCTTCGCGGAAAAACGCCTGCAGCTGCTCCGGCGAGATGTTGCGATGGTTGACGCGGGCGTAGTCGGTGCCGTGCTCGTGCAGCAGCGCCTCGTAGCGCTCGAGGAACGGCGTGCCGGACGTCAGCCGCGAATTCCATACGAGAAAGACGCGCTTGCCCGGCCGCAGGATGCGCGCGAACTCCGCCTTGGCCGCCTGCTGGTCGAACCAGTGGAACGACTGCGCGCAGACGATCGCGTCGAGCGACTCGCTCGCCAGCCCCGTATCCTCCGCCGGCGCCAGCATGATGCCGAACAGCTCGTTCGGGCCATGCGCCGCCCAAGCCGCGCGGGCCATGTCGGCGTTCGGCTCGATCGCCATGACGCGCAGTCCCCTTTCCATCAGGAGGCCCGAAAAAATGCCCGTGCCCGCCCCGATGTCGGCCACCGCCGACTCCGGCGCCAGTCCTCCCTGCTCCAGGATGGCGTCGATCGCCTCCGCCGGATACCCCGGCCGGAACTTGACGTAGTCCTCCACTCGGCTGGAGAAGCGTTCCTTGCTGTCCATGTCCATTCCTCCCGATCCCGCTTCCTTGGGGCGTGCTTGCAGCCCCATCGGCGGAAGCTTGTGCATCCCTTACCGTATCAGACCGGATCGTCCGAGGCAACCATCCTGCTGAAAATGAGCTCCGGATCGCCCACGTCCAGATGGTCGACGATGCCGCTCGGCTCGAAGCCCGCCGCCTCCAGCAGCGCCCGCATCGGCTCGTTGGAGCGGTTCGTCGAGGTGAAGGCGCGCTCGCCGGGGCCGCGCTCCAGCCAGCTCTGCAGCAGCCGGCGGCCGATGCCGGCGCGCCGCTCGCCGGGATGCACGATCAGCAGCTGCAGGAACGGCCGTCCGAAAAAGCTGCGGTCCCAGGCGGCGCAGCCGGACAGCCGGCCCTCCCGCTCGGCGACGAGGCAGCAGCCGGCCGCCGCGTAGGCGGCGAGCGCTTCCCGGCGGCCGCCGTGGCCGACGACGAGCGCGTCAAGCTCCGCCAGCGCGTCGAGATCGGCCGGGACGGCCGGGCGCACGGCGAAGCCGGAGGCCGGCGGCGAGCCGGCGCGCCGGGCGGCATCGGCGGCGCGGGCGGCGGGCGGCGCCGATGCGCGGCTGAGCGCCTCGCCGCTGCGGAAGCGGAACAGCTTGCCGAAGCCGTAGTACTCCATGTCCTCGTCCGTCTCCTCATAACCGCCGTCTCCGGCCGCGCCGAGCAGCGTCCTGCGCCAGAACGAGACCGCTCCCGCGTTGCGCTCCGACGCCGTCGTGAACAGCGCCCAGCGGCCCGGATGGCGGCGGAACACTTCGCAGGCGGCCCGTTCGGCACGGCCTTGTCCCCGGTAAGGCCGCAGCAGGAAAAATTCCTGCAGCGTGAACTCGCTGCCGTCGACCGCGTACGGGCCCGAAGCGACGAGCGCGAAGCCCGCCGGCAAGCCGTCCTCGACGATGAGGTAAGGGAACAGCAGCCCCTCTTTTTCCCACCAGATGGCGAACTCCGCCTGCTGCTCCTGCAGCGTCCGAATGTCGTCTTCCTCCTCGAAGACGCCGTGCCGGTTCGGCCGCACGCCGCGGATGCCCGCCAGATCATGGAGATAGAGCGGGTACAGGTTCATGAGAATCGGCTTGCGGTCGAGGCCGCAAGGTTCGATGATGAGCGTCATGCGATATCGTACTCCCGTCTTGAAGCGTTTCCTCCAGCCTAACAAGCGCGGCGCCGAAAGGACAGGCCCGATCCGGGTATAGCCGTTCTTGCCCGGCCATCCAACGCGGCAAGGATATCCTGGCTTCTCCCTGTTTCATGATGGAACGTTCCTGCTCGAGTCGGCTGTCCCGCTCCCCGACTCGCGTGCTACGCGCAGTTTTTCCTCGCGTAGCCGCCGCTTGCCATCCGTACTCGCGTGCTACGCGCAGTTTTTCCTCGCCTAGCCGCCTCTTGCCATCCGCACTCGCGTGCTACGCGCAGTTTTTCCTCGCGTAGCCGCCTCTTGCCATCCGCACTCGCGTGCTACGCGCAGTTTTTCCTCGCGTAGCCGCCTCTCCCCAGCCGCACTCGCGTGCTACGCGCAGTTTTTCCTCGCGTAGCCGCCTCTCCCCATTCGCACTCGCGTGCTACGCGCAGTTTTTCCTCGCGTAGCCGCCTCTCCCCAGCCGCACTCGCGTGCTACGCGCAGTTTTTCCTCGCGTAGCCGCCTCTCCCCATTTGCACTCGCGTGCTACGCGCAGTTTTTCCTCGCGTAGCCGCCTCTCCCCATTCGCACTCGCGTGCTACGCGCAGTTTTCCCTCGCTTAACCGCCTCTCCCCAGCCGCACTCGCGTGCTACGCGCAGTTTTTCCTCGCGTAGCCGCCTCTCCCCATTTGCACTCGCGTGCTACGCGCAGTTTTTCCTCGCGTAGCCGCCTCTCCCCAGCCGCACTCGCGTGCTACGCGCAGTTTTTCCTCGCGTAGCCGCCTCTCCCCATTCGCACTCGCGTGCTACGCGCAGTTTTTCCTCGCGTAGCCGCCTCTCCCCAGCCGCACTCGCGTGCTACGCGCAGTTTTTCCTCGCGTAGCCGCCTCTCCCCATTTGCACTCGCGTGCTACGCGCAGTTTTTCCTCGCGTAGCCGCCTCTCCCCATTCGCACTCGCGTGCTACGCGCAGTTTTCCCTCGCTTAACCGCCTCTCCCCAGCCGCACTCGCGTGCTACGCGCAGTTTTTCCTCGCGTAGCCGCCTCTCCCCATTTGCACTCGCGTGCTACGCGCAGTTTTTCCTCGCGTAGCCGCCTCTCCCCAGCCGCACTCGCGTGCTACGCGCAGTTTTTCCTCGCGTAGCCGCCTCTCCCCATTCGCACTCGCGTGCTACGCGCAGTTTTTCCTCGCGTAGCCGCCTCTCCCCAGCCGCACTCGCGTGCTACGCGCAGTTTTTCCTCGCGTAGCCGCCTCTCCCCATTCGCACTCGCGTGCTACGCGCAGTTTTCCCTCGCTTAACCGCCTCTCCCCATCCGAGCGAGTCAATCTCAGCCGCACGACGGCAGTCCGGACGTTTCCGAACGACATTTCCTCTCCAGCAAGGCGAGGGACGCTAGGCGTGTTTGCAAACACGCTTAGGGGCATCTATCCCCTTTTCCCCCTGCTTCTTCGTCACGCAGGGATCAAAAATCCGACCCCATCTGCTTCCTTCGGGGGATGAAAACACGCCCTAGCTCTCCCGCTCGAAAAACGTCAACCGATTGCCGGCAGGGTCCTGCACCGTCATCTCCAGTCCGCCCCAGGGCGGCTTTACGAGGCCAGGCCTCGCGTAGCGGTAAGCTTTCGCCAGCAGGGACTGCTGGTAGGCTTTCACGCCGCCGGTCTCGATCCGCACATTCGCCCCCGGGATCCCGTCGCCGAAGTGCTCCGACAGATGCAGCTCGCAGCCGCCCAGCGACAGGAACAGGTAAAGCGGCATCGACGGCTCGTGCCGATGCTCGCCGAGCAGCTCCGCCCCGAGGAAGTCCAGGTAGAACTCCCTCGTCTTTTCGACATCGAGCATCCTCAGCACAGGCACGATTCGTTTGCACTCCATTGGCTCATTCCCCTTTCATAGCGTCGATCAGCCGATCGAACTCGGCGCGGTCGAAGCCTCCGATAATGGTGTAGCTCTCGCTAGCATCGCGCTTGCCGATCGTGACGCTTTGGGATCTCAGCGTTACCATCGTCGGATCGTCTAGCTTGCCTTTTTCATAGATCGAGACGGAGTAGGTATTCAAAATGCCGTCGATCGCCGGCTCAGGACTGAACGGCCCGCGTGCCAGCTTCATCGGAGCGAGCGCCTCGAGCAGCGCGGTCATGCGCGCCATGCTGTCGGTCTTGATTGAGGTTTCCTCTGCCTGTTCATCCCACCTCATGACATAGATCCGATCGAGTTGGCCCGCTCCCCCCGGATCGATTCCCTGCTTTTCCAGCGTCGTCCGCCAAGGAAGATTCGCATTGGCCAGGAAGCCGAGTACGAGGATCGTCGCCAGTCCGAGGCGGATTACGATTTGTTGCCAGCTCCAAGCTCTTCTCTCTTTCAGCGTCCTGCTCATCCGCCGCCTCCTCCTTGTCCTCCGTGAGATTTATCCTAGCAGAGAAGCGCTTCCCTTGTAAGTCTTTTCCATAACAAACGGCCCGCCTATTCTATGGAATGGGCGGGCCGCTCGGGATTAGAGAAAGCGAGGGGGTTATTGCTGGACGGAGCGTCGGCGGTTGAAGCCTAACGACGAATCAGCTCGTTACGAGGCCGAATTCAACCCTGGCCAAAACGTAACGACTCGTGAGACGCTTAGAGTTGAAAAAAAGCGTCAAATGGGCGGAAAGAACGAGATTGGAGACGTGTAAGCGTCTGAGGCGTCGTTAGCGGATCGGGAAACGGAGAAAACGGCCTCTAAGCGTTTGACGCGTCGTTAGGACCTGTCGAGCGACCCGCGTTCTTTGAAAACTTCCGCAAGCCCCATGACGGCGGTCTGGACCCAATCGACGCCGCCTCGCATCACCCGTACGCCCCATGACGGCAGTCCGGCCCCGTCAGCGCATCATCTAACGCCGCCTAAAGGTACCTGCCGCCGCTATCTTCCTTAGGAGAAAGCGGCGGCCCGCCTTACGGCAGCAGCTTCAGCAGCCGCTGCAGGATGACCGCGGCCTGCGCGCGGGTCGCTTGGCCTTTCGGCTGCAGCGTGTCCGCGCCAGTGCCGTTCATGATGCCGGCGGCGACGAGCTCCGCGAGCGCGCCGCGGGCATACGCCGCCGCTCGGCCGGCGTCGCGGAAGCCGCTCAGCGCAGAAGCGTCGCCCGCCGGGGAAACCCCGGCATGACGCAGATAGCGCGCCGCCAGCACAGCCATCTCCTCGCGGGTGATCTCGCGTCCCGGCTCGAAGCGTCCGCCGCCGGTGCCGCTGACGAGCCCCAGCTCGGCCGCGGCCGCGACCGCCTCCGCATACCATGCGTCCGCCTTCACATCGCCGAATCCGCTATCCGTCCCCGTGGACGCCAAGCCGAAGACGCGATGCAGCATCGTGATGAATTCGGCGCGCGTGACCGGCTTGCCCGGCTCGAAGACGCCCGGAGCCGTGCCGCGCAAAATGCCCTTGGCCGTCAGCTCGGCGATCGCGTCGCGCGCCCATGGAGCAACATCCAGATCGCGGAACGCCGGCATCGGGCTCGACGTCGGAGACGGAGATGCCGTCGGGCCGGCCGTCGGCTGCGGCGCGACGCTCGGCGAAGCGCTCGGCGTCACGCTTGGCGTCGGCGTTGACGTCGGGCTTGGCGTCTCGCCTCCGCCTGGCGTCGGCGTCGGCTCCTCGCTCGGTGCTGGCGTCGGCGTCGGCTCCTCGCTCGGCTTCGGCGTCGACGTCGGATCTCCGCTCGGCTTCGGCTTCGGCGTCGGGTTCTCGCTCGGCTTCGGCGTCGGCTCGCTGCCGCCTCCTTCAAGCACGCTCGTCTTGACCAAGGTCAGGTCATCGACCTTGATCCAGTTGCCGCCGAGATCCTTGGAATGGATAGCAACGGTCAGCTTGCCCTCGCGCACCTCGAGGCCGCTCAGGCGGACGCTTGCCCAGCTCGCCTCGCCTTTCGGAATCGCCGCAGCCTTCGCAGCGCCGCCATCTCCGACCGCGATCACCTCCGCGGCGAGCTGGCCGCCCTTGGACTTCGTCCAGGCGCGAACCTCGTAGACGCCCGGCTCGAGCCCTGCCACCTCCTGCGAGGTCGTGACTTCATAGGCCGTGTCGTTCCAGTGGACGAGCGAGAACTTGTCCGTGCGGGCTCCGCCCTCGAGCTTGACGATGCCGCCCGTCACGTCGGCTCCGGCCGCGTCCTTGCTGCTCCAATGCTTCGGCAGCACCGGCCAGGCCGCCTCGTCGACGGCTTCCTCGAAGCCCGGATTGAGCAGCAGGTTCTTCACGACCGGCTCGGCGCCGTCGTCATACGTGTTGCCCGGCACGTCGACCTTTAGAACGAGCTTGTCCGTGGCTGCGGCCGTGCCGTCGAAGCGCTCCGCCACCGCGACGACCTCCTTCTCGCCGTTGGCGATGCGCGAGGTCGAGTACGACCAGCGTCCATCCGCTCCGACCGGCGCATGGAAGCGGTCCTTGCCGATGCTCAGGAGCACGTCCTTCACGCCGCTCGCCGTCCCGCGCAGCGTCGTCGGCAGCGTCTTCACCTCGGAGGCGGACTTGTCGATCGCCACCTGCGCGCCCTCCAGCTCCTCGAGGAAATTCGCGCCCTGGATGTCGTCGATGTAGATCGTGCCCGCGCTCGACCGCGAGTCCGGCGATCCGCCGAGATAAAGCGAGAACGTCTTGATCAGCCGGCTCGAATCCGGCCGCGCGTCGGCGCTGCCGCCGTACCAGCCCGGATGGCGGAACGCGTCGAACGGCACCTGCACGAGCCGCGGATCGCTGCCGCGCATGATCATTTTCGTTTCCCAGAACTTGCCGTCCTCGTCCGAGAACTGGATCGCCAGCTCGTTGCCAGCGCCGTCCGGCTGCAGCCAGAAGCTGAAGCCGTCATAGCCGCTCAGGCGTAGGTAGTCCGGCGAGAAGCTGCCTCCGGCATAGCCCGGCCCGCTGAAGTCATAGTCCATGCGCAGGCCGTAGCCCCCTTCGGACTTGCGCGAGGCGTCGAGCGACACGTCGAGCAGGCCGCCGCCGGCATTGCGGGCGAACGCCTTCTGCACAAGCGCGTTGTAGCCGCCGTAGCCCTCGAAGTTGTCCAGCTTGGACGCGTTCGCAAGCTTCACTTCGTCGATTGCGATCGACCCGGACGAAGCCGATGCCGACTCGCCCCCGCTCACGATCAGCGCGAACCGCTGGACCGAGCTCAGGTCCATCGCCCCTTCGCCGGCGGCGTCTTTGCTCCACTCCGGCTGGACGAAGTCCGCCAGCTTGATCTCGACGACGCGAGCCGCCGTCCCGGACAGCGCGACCGGCGCTTCCCAGACGCGCCCATCGCCGGCCGTCAGCTGGAAGCTCAGCTTGTTGCCGCTGCCGTCCGGCTTCACCCAGGCATGCAGCGCGTCGAAGCCGCTCAGATCCGCTCCGCCGAGCGGGCGGGACAAGCCGGCATATCCTGCCGAGCCGAGCTCGTAGCCGAGCCGGACGCCGTAGCTGCCCTTGAAGCGGGACTCGCCGTCCAGCGCGATCGAGATTCCGTCTCCGTTCTCATTGCGCTCATACCGGGCGGCGATCGAGTCGTCGCGGCCGAAGTCGTACTCGCCGTCCTCCATCACATTCGCCGGAGGAGCCTCCGTCAGCGGCACGAGGCTGCTGCCGTAGCCGAGCTCGACGCGGGCCAGCCCGATTCCGTCCGCCCCGTCCGGGAACAGCGCGCGGACATAGCGCACCGACGCCGGCAGATCGAAGCTCGAATAGGCGAGCTTGCTCCAGCCCTCGGCGGCCGCTTCCTTCGTCAGGGCAGGCTGCAGCGGAACGTAGGCGATGCCGTCGATGGACGCCTCCAGCTTCAGCCCCGCGCTGCCTTCCGGCGCATAGGCGACGAACCGGTAGGAGCTCAGATCGGCCGGCACCGAATAGACGAGCGACGCCTCGGCAGATCCCGCATTCGCCAGCACCGCCTGGCCGCCGGTCGCCTCGCTGCCGTCCCGCCGCTCCAGCGCGTCCGACTTGGACGCCGGCAGCTCCGCGAACTCGCGGTCGACGACGAAGCCCTTGCGGCTGCGCTCCGGCACCGCCTGCCAGCCCGTGCCGTCGTAGTCGTATTCCAGCTCGACGCGGTCGACCTTGACCCGCGCGCCGCCCTCGAGCAGCAGCTTGACGAAGCGGGTGTCCGCCGGCAGGCTGCCGGCCGTCGACCAGCCGTCCTGCACGTCCGCCGCGACCTCGGCATATCCCGCGTACGGCTCGCTCGACGCGAACCAGCGGACCTGGCCGGAGCCCTCGACCTTCGCCGCGGCGCGCTTCAGCGCGACCGGGGAAGCATACGTGATCGTGCCGCCGGACTCGCTGCCGACATGAGCCTTGAAGCCGATGCCGAGCTCGTTCCAGCTGTCCGCCGCGTTCGTCACGTTGGACGTATGGTCGAACGCATAGGTGCTGCGGGTTTCGAGCGGGCTCTGCAGCAAGCTCATCTCATCGGCGATGAGATGGCGCGCCGCCTCGACGGCGACGACGTTCGACCAGGCGGACTGGCCGCTCTCGTTCACGCCGCGCACCCGGTACTGGTAGCTGACGCCGGTGATGGCCCGCTCGTCATGGAACGCCTTCGTCCCGGCGCGTCCGCCGTCCGAAAAGCTTTCGACGACCGTCTCCCACGTCTCGCCGTCCTCGGAGCGCTGCACCTCGTAGCCGGACGCCCCGACCGAGCCTTGCCAGCGGATGTCCGCGACCGACTCGATCGGCAGCAGCTTCGGCGCGCCGTCCGGAGCCGGAATCGGCGGCACCGCCGTCGCCTTGGCCGCGTCGAGCTTGTCCATATAATGCGCGTACTTGTATACCGTGCGGATGATGCCGGTCTCGCCGTAATAATCGCCGGCCGAGAAGCCCGGCCAGTGGTAGGACGCCCAGTTGCCCGGGTTCTCGTCATGCCAGTAGAAGCCGCCGTCCTCCTTGTGCGGGCGCAGCGACCAGATGAGCGCGCCGGAGGTGCCGTTCTGCAGCGCCGCGTCGAACAGCGCGTCGACCGGCTCCTTGTCCGTGTAAAGGCCGAACTCCCCGAGGATGTACGGCTTCTTTCCTTTGGAGACGGCCCGGTCCCCGTTCACCTTGTCGATGAAGTTGCCGGTGTAGAAATGGTTGCCGACGACGTCGATGTTCGGGTCCGTCAGCGAATCCGGATGGATCGCGAACCGCCCGTCGAGCAGCAGCTGCTTCGGCTGCAGCTCCTCCTTGATGTAGCGGGCGATCTCCGTCGTCCACGCCTGCGGGAACTTGTCCTGGTTGTAGCCGCCGAGCTCGTTGCCGGTCTCCCAGGCGAGGATCGCCTTGTCGTCCTTGTATTTCACGCCGGTGATCGTGTTCGTCCGGTTCAGCATGTAGGCGACCGTCTGCTTGAACAGATCGATGACCTTCTCGTCCGTGTAGAACTTCCAGCCGTCCGGGTCCGTCGCCGCGTCGCCGGTGATCGTGCCGGGATAAACGAAGTTCACGAAGCTCTCGATGCCGCCGACCCACTGCCACTGGTCGACGAACGGCACGATGACCCGCACGCCGGTGCGGTTCGCCAGGGCAAGCATCCGGTCCATCTTGCGGAAGCCCTCCTCGCTGAACTGCATGACGCCGTCCGCGTCCGGACCGAGGATGAACGCCGAGCCGGCGTTGGAGCCGTCATAGCGCAGCACCGACGGCACGTAGGAGCGCGTCACCTTGCCGCCCATCGCGGAAATCGTGCGCAGCGCGTCGTCCTGCGCGAACTCGGGATCGCCGAGCGCGCCGGGATAGTTGAGCGAGGCGAAGCGGAACTCCTGCTCGCCGTCCATCAGCCTGTCGCCGTCTACGGTGATGTAGGTCTGGAATGCCGACGGCTCCGCGAGCCCGTATACGGCCTCGGCGGCCGTCGGCTCGTCCGGCTGGCCGGCAGGCGCAGCAGCCGCAGCCGAGCCGATGCCTCCTGCCGGAGCGGCCAGGGCCAGGATGAGAAGCCAGCATAAAAACGCTTTCATAATGGATTGCGGATGATGCTTGTTCATGAAGCTCATGCCTCCCGAATGTGATTGTGAGTTGCCCGAACTGCGGCCAAGCGGTTTGACTTGCCCTCCCTTCCGAGCTTGTTAGGCGAACGGATTGGCAGCGTTTCCTCTAATTCAACGAAATTATAGTTTTACCTAAACTTTATGTCAACAAATTTTAATTTAAATCAACTTTCCAAAAAAGCGGCCGCACCGCATAAGCTAAGGCAGAGGAATCCGCGCCGCTGCCGATAGCCGCTGCCGGTAGCTGCTGCCCGCTAGCCGCTGCCGGAAGGAAAGGAGGACGGCCCATGCCTTCCCGCCCCAGACGCCCGTCGCGTCTCGTCTGCCGCCATCAGGTCCGAGTCCGCCTGGAAGCTCCGGCCGCCGACGCCGCCCCCTCCTCGCCGGCCGGCCCGAAAAAACAACGCAAAGACGCCTCCGCTCCGAAGAGCGAAGGCGTCGCGATCCATGTCGCCGCCGGCGGCGTCTATCTGATCCGCGTCACGGCCGAGGGCTTCGCCGGCACGGCGCCGCTGCCCTGCCTGACGGTCGGCGGCAGCCTGCTCGCCGGCATGCTGTACGATCCGCCCGAGGACGGCCGCGTATCGGGCTGGCTGCTCGCCCGGCTGCCCGCGGGCTGCCTGCTGAAGCTCGAGGACCGCTCCTTTCCGCTCCCGCTGCCGCGCGGCGCCGCTCCGCCTGCGGCAGGCAGGCTGTGGGAGCTGACTATGGAGCGGGTAGGGGGATGACCGGCTCGTCCTCCGGCTTGAGCGGCAGATGCACCTCGCAGATCGTGCCTTGACCCGGCTTGCTGCGGAAGTAGAGCCTTCCGCCCATCGCCTGGATCAGATTGGTGACGACCATCAGGCCGAGTCCGGTTCCTTTTTCCTTGGTCGTGTAGAACGGCATGCCGATCCGCTTGAGCTGCTGCTCGTTCATGCCGATGCCGGTATCGCGGATGAAGATGAGCACCTTGCCGTTCTCCTTGCGGGAGCTGACCGTCAGCACGCCGCCCTCCGGCATCGACTCGACGGCGTTTTTCATGATGTTGAGCAGGCATTGCTGCAGCTTCTTGGAGTCGCCGACGACCGGCAGCTCGTCGTGGACGCCATGCCTCGACACGAGCTCCACCCCGGTCATGACGCACAGCGGCTTGACCCACTGCTCGACGCTCGCCAGCTCCTGGCGGACGTCGAGCAGCCGGGGCTCGTCCACGGACGGCTTGCTGTAGTTGAGGTAGTCGGTGATGATGGCGTTCGCTCCGTCGATGCCCTCCAGCGCGTTCGTCCGGTAGCGCTCGAGCGTCGCCGAGTCGAGGCCGGAGCGGCCCATCAGCTGCAGGAAGCCGCGCGCCGTCGTCAGCGGATTGCGGATCTCATGCGAGATCGAGGCGGTCAGCTGGCCGATGAGATGATATTTCTCAGCGTTGAAAAGCTCCTCCGTCAGCCGCTCCTGGTGCTTGACCAGATAGTAGGTGTAGGCGACGAGCGGAGACGACAGCAGCGTGCCGATGCCGGTCGCCAGCATCCGCTGATGGTCCATCGTCTCGGAGGTCGCCAGCGACACGCCGACGAACAGCGCCATGTAGCCGCTGACGAGCAGGAAGTGCATCGTCAGCATGCGCCTCACCGTCTCCGGCGACGGCATCCGGTAGTGGTAGGCGATGCCGGCCGCCGCGACGATCGTCGCGGAGATCGTTCCCGGCGCCCATTCGTTGCCCGCGATGAAGATGTTGCCCCAGATGAACGCGGCCGCTGTCGCCACTCCCGGGATCCAGCCCTCGTAGATGGCGATCAGCGCGACGCATACCGGCACCAGGTGGAAGGCATAGACGAGCGGATCGATCTCCTCGTAGCCCAGATAGAAGTAGGACATCAGCGCCAGGATGCCGACGAACAGCAGCTTGCGTCCGAAGCGCATGAAGGACACCCGCGGCGTGATGATGAGGAACAGCAGGCAGGCGGTCAGATAGTACATCAACCCCTGAAATTCGCGCGCAAGAATGTATTCGATCACGGCAAGGCTTTCCTTCCGATCAGCTAGCCGACAATCTTGCCGTTCCAGGGAAGGCCGTCTTCCCATCGGGACTTGTCGTTGCGCTGCCACAGCCCGAGCAGCTCGAACGCGTACATGTCCCAGATCCGGCATTTGTCGGCCTTGATCTCATAATGATCTATA
Organism: Paenibacillus sp. FSL W8-1187; assembly: GCF_037965485.1. Classification (NCBI taxonomy): domain Bacteria; kingdom Bacillati; phylum Bacillota; class Bacilli; order Caryophanales; family Paenibacillaceae; genus Paenibacillus; species Paenibacillus sp. FSL W8-1187. The sequence continues at coordinate 1,089,906 of NZ_CP150181.1, read as the reverse complement.
ATGGCGTTGACGGCCCGCCTGGCCGCCTCGTTGGCTCCCTCCATCGTCGCCAGGTCCGTATTGGTGCGGACATAGTCGGAGGCGAGGTAGAAATTGGGGATCGCGGTGTAGGCGTTCGGCCGCAGATCCCACGTATGGACCCGGTTCACGAGCAGAGGCTCCATGTTGGTCGCCCCGTGCGGATTCGGAAACTGGATGTCCTCGTCGAGGAACCACGCCTCCAGCAGCCCGTCATGGAGCACGTCGCCGCTATGGTTGAAATGGTCCTTGAGCTGCTGCCATACTTCCTGCTTGATCTCCTCGGCCGAGCATTGCATCGCCGGCTTGCCGAACAGGACGCCCTTGGACTCCCAGTCGGAGACGTCGACCGAGAGGATGCCCTTGACCTTGCCGTTGCCGTATTCGGACAGATCGACGCCCGGCCAGAACTGCTTCTGGGAGACGAGCGTCAGCGCCCACGGGCTGTCCATGCAGATGATATGACCGTGGATCAGCTCGACGTCCTCGTTCAGATAGAACTGGATGCCGTTCATCCACTCGACCGACTCGCTCAGCGGCTTGATGCTGCCGAGCAGCGGATCGGCCTGCACCAGCTCGTCGGTGAGCAGGCCCGCCATCACCTCGACCGGCAGCGCCGCGATGTAGCAGTCGCCGACGACAAGCTGCTCCTGTCCGTCCAGCAGCACGGTCGCTCCGACGATGGAGCCCTTCTCGCAATGGATCGCCTTGACCGGCGCGCCTCGGTAGAATTTTACGCCCAGCGATTCGAGATGATCGTACCAGGGGAACAGCCAAGCCTCGTTGGTCGGCCCGTTCAGCAGCCGGTCGGCGCTGCCGCCCGGCGTCACCATGTCGAGCATGAGCGTCGCGCCGACCGTGCCGATCGTGCAGGCGTTCGCTTCCTGCGCCTTGGCCGCGACGAGGATGCGGGAGAGGCCGACGAAGATGCGCTTGAACTGCTCCGACTGCTTGTCCGCCTCGATGAAGTCCCACCACGACACCCGCTGGTAGTCGAGGTAGCGGCGCAGCTTGCTGCTGGAGGCGAGCTCGAACAGCTTCGCGCCGTACAGCGCCGCCTCCTCCGCCGTCAGGCCGAGATGGTTTTCGAACAGCGACGTGAACAGCACCTTCAGATCGGAGATCGATTCGGGGAACTCCGTAATGAACGGGAGCATGTCGCGGTCGTCGAAGGCGAGCCCGAGCCGCGTGCCCTCGACCAGGTTGTCGAACACGCTCTTGCGTCCGTTTCCGAGCAGCTGGTCGAGCACGCCGCCGCGCGCGCCGCTTTGGAGCGGGATCCTCTTCATCGTGTCGGTCACATGCTGGTAGAACTTCGGGAAGAAGCGGAACCCGTGCTCTCCCGGCAGATCCTTCCTTCCGTCGATGCCCGTGCCCTTGGCCTCCATGCTGCGGGCCTTGCCGCCGGGAACCTCTCTCGCCTCGTAGACGGACACCTCGAAACCGCGTTCGGCCAGCTCATGGGCTGCGCTCATTCCCGCGACTCCGCCGCCCAATATGACAACTTTCGGCAGCCTTTTCTCCAAGCTTCCTTCTCCTCCTCTAGCATCCTCGATTTGATCGGCTTCACCAATAGGCCTGCACTCGTATAAACGCTCCCCATATAGTACCATCGCACTAATGTCAGTTGCTGTCGATTATTATCGGTTATTGAAATATTTCTCGTTAATGGTCGCTCTACGAGAAATGGAATCGCTTGGAAATCCGCGCAGCGCATCGCTTTCTCCAGCGGCGGGCGTTGCGCGGAAGCGGCTTTCGGCAGGCGGAAGGGCCGTTCCGAGGCGGCTTCCGGGCGCTCGGCCGCTGCCGCAGGAAAGCAAAAAAAAGAGAGACGGAAGGCCGCAGCCTCCGTCTCTCGCGCCATCGTTCGCTAGGGCGTGTTTGCATGCCCCGAAGGAAGCAGATGTGACCGAATTTTTGATCCCTGCGAGGAACGTAGGCGAAGGCGTACCGGGGGTACGTCAAGCCTGCGTGACGAAGCAGGGGGCAAAAAGGCGGGGATAGATGCCCCTGAGCGGGTTTGCAAGCACGCCCTAGACCTAATACAGCGTCCGCCACAAATAAAAAGTCGCATAGGCCTCCCAGCCTGCCCAGGCGCGGGCATGCTCGCGCACTTCGGGCTCGGTCGGCTTGCGCTCCAAGCCGGCCTGGACGCGGATCGCATGCTGCAGGCCGACGTCGGCGGCGGGCAGCGCCTCGGCCATGCGCAGGCAGCGCATCATGACGTAATGCGCGGTCCACGGCCCGATGCCGCGGACCGCCGTCAGCCTTTTTTCCGCAGCCGACCAGCCGGCCGCCGCCAGCTCCCTCTTGTCCAGCTCGCCGGCCGCGACATGACGCGCGACGCCGATCAGATACTCCGACTTGCGCGTCGTCATCTGCAGCGCCGCGATGTCGGACGGCTCCAGCGCGGCGACCGCCGCAGGCTTCGGGAAGCACCAGTACGTCCAGCCGCCGTGGCGGACCGAGCGGCCGAACGACTCCGTGAAGCGCTTCTTGAGCGCATAGGCGAACGGCAGGTTGATCTGCTGGCCGATGATGCCCCAGCAGGCGGCCTCGAACAGATCGGGGATGCCGACCATCCGCAGGCCGCGGAACGTCTCCGCCGCCTCTTTCAGCAGCGGGTCGGCGGCCGCCAGCCGGTAGAACGGCGCCAGGTCGCGGTCCAGGTCGAACCACTCCTCGGCGTAGCGCCGCACATGCGCCTGCATCGCCGGGGAAGGCCGGGCGGCGGCAGGCGCGGGCGGGTCGGCGGGCTCGAGCGCCGGGCGAGCGGCCGAGGGCTCAGCGGCGGACGTTGGCGCGACTGGAGCGGCGGGCGGGAGACCGCTCGCCGGGTCTTCAGGCGCGGGCTCGCTCGCTGGGTGAGCGGCCGAGAGCGCTGCGGGTGCAGCCGCGGCGGCGGACGGCGCTGCGGACGGCGACGAGTCGGCGGCGGAGGCGGTTGCCGGGAGGCCGCCGATTGATCGGGCGGACGTTGGCCCGGCGCGCCCCGCGGCTGGAGCGGCGGGCTCGGGCTCGCTCGCATCCGTGCCGATCGGCACGAATTCCGCCTCGAGCGCATGGACATCGTCCCGGCAACGGAAGCGGACCAGCGCCAGCTCGCCCTCCCGCTCGAACAGCTTCGTCACCTCGCTGCCGTCGACCCGGTACAGCGCCTCGTCGCTCGATCTCGCCAAGTAGCCCAGCACCGCCGGCCAGCTGAACAGCTCCGGCAACTCAATCCGCAGGCGGCTCGCCTCTTCCTGCGCCGCTCCGTTTCTATCGGTCGTTTCCATGCTGCTTCCTCCCTCCTGTCATTCCCTGACTCTACCTTTCTCGCGCCCAAGTTGTCCATAGCCGAATCTTGCGCTTTCATGGGACTCTCCGGGAGTGTTGCCTCCTACTCGTTCTATCTTTTCTCGGAGCTCGGCTAGCAGAACGGCGCCAGCATGATTCGGCGCGGCGACGCGACGAGGGAGTCGAGAGTGCCTTGATTAGTGAAAACCCGGCGCGGCGACTCCACGAGGGAGTCGAGAGGGCCTTGGTTGGTGGGAACCCAGCGCGACGACTCCACGAGGGAGTCGAAAGTGCCTTGGTTGGCGGAAACCCAGCACTTCGGCGCGACGAGGGAGTCTAGAGTGCCTCGCTTGGCGGAAACCCGGCGCGGCGACTCCACGAGGGAGTCGAGAGTACCTTGGTTGGTGAAAACCCGGCCCATCGACGCCACGAGGGAGTCGAGAGGGCCTTGGTTGGCGGAAACCCGTCATATCGATGCGACGAGGGAGTCGAAAGTGCCTTGGTGGGCGGAAACCCAGTACTTCGGCGCGACGAGGGAGTCTAGAGTGCCTTGGTTGGCGGATATCCGGCGCGGCGACTCCACGAGGGAATCGAAAGTGCCTTGGTTGGCGGAAACCCAGCACTTCGGCGCGACGAGGGAGTCTAGAGTGCCTCGGTTGGCGGATATCCGGCGCGGCGATGCGACGAGGGAGTCGAGAGCGCCTTGGTTGGTGAAAACCCGGCATATCGACGCCACGAGGGAGTCGAGAGGGCCTTGGTTGGTGAAAACCCGGCCCATCGACGCTACGAGGGAGTCGAGAGGGCCTTGGCTGGCGGAAACCCGGCGCGGCAACTCGACGAGGGAGTCGAGAGCGCCTCGGTTGGCGGAAACCCGGCGCGGCGACTCCACGAGGGAGTCGAAAGTGCCTTGGCTGGCGGATACCCGGCATATCGACGCGACGAGGGAGTCGAGAGTGCCTTGGTTGGCGGAAACCCGGCGCGGCGACTCCACGAGGGAGTCGAAAGTGCCTTGGCTGGCGGATATCCCGGCGCGGCGACGCCTCGAGGGAGTCTCATGTCCTCCACGAAAAACAAGCCGCTCCGAGCGTCCATACGGACGTTCGGAGCGGCTTCAATTATAAAGAGCTGGCTTCGCACGCCGCGCGCCGGCGCTATGCCCGCTGGCGGATGATCCGCACGCCGCGCGCCGGCACGCTGACGCGTCCGGCCGCCACGCTCGCGCCGCCGCCGAGCAGGTCGTCGCCGCCCGAGCTCAGCTCGGCCCAGCCTTCCTCGGCCGCATGGTTGAGCAGGAACAGGTAGCGCTGGCCGTCCTTCACGCGCGCCGCCGTCTCCAGCTCCGCCGACGCCTCGGCGACGAGCGGCTCGATGCCGTTCTCCGCGCACACCTCGCGCAGGAAGTCGCCGAGGAACGCCTCGTCCGGGCTCGTCGCGACGTACCACGCCCGTCCGGCTCCGAAGCGGTTGACGGTCAGCGCCGGCATGCCCGCATAGAAGTCGTCGCCATACACGGCCTTCACCTCGGCACCCTCGCTATGGATGAGGTCGCACAGCAGGCCGCACTCGTACTCGGCGAGCCCGGACGCGCCGCCAGCTATCCGCGCGGACGTCCCTGCCGCCGCCGTGCCGGCATGCTCCGAGCCCGCCGCGGTCTGCCGCTGCGCCTCGGCAGCTGCATCCTCCGCGCCGCCGCTCCAAGCCGAGCTCAGCACGATGCGGTTCCGCTGCTCCGGCAGCAGCGCGTCGATCTCCTCCGACCAGATGCCGAGCACCTGGCGCAGCTCGCCCGGGTAGCCGCCCGTACGCACGATGTCCCGCTCGTCGACGATGCCGCTGAAAAACGTCGTGATGAACGTGCCGCCGGCCTCGACGAACCGCTCGACCGCCGCGGCGAAGCCCGGCTTCACCATGTACATGACGGGCGCGATGACGACGCGGTAGCGCGAGAAGTCCGCGTCCACGCCGATCATGTCGGCCGCAACCTGCTGCTTGGCGAGAGCGTCGTAGTACTTGTGGGCTTCTTTCACATAATCGAGCGCCACGGTCGGACCGCTGCTGAGATCGATCGCCCAGCGGTTCTCCCAGTCGAAGACGATGCCGACCGCGGCGTCGCCGCGCGCGTCCAGCAGCTCGCCGCCGACCGCCTGCAGCTCGCCGCCGAGCTCCGCCACCTCGCGGAACACGCGCGTATGCTCATGCCCGACATGCTCGATGACCGCGCCGTGGTACTTCTCGCAGGCGCCGATCGAGCGGCGCAGCTGGAAGAACATGACCGTGTCCGCGCCGTGCGCGACCGCCTGCCAGCTCCACAGCCGCATGACGCCGGGCCGCTTGAGCGAGTTGTACGCCTGCCAGTTCTGCTGGCTCGGCGTCTGCTCCATGAGCATGAACGGCTGGCCGTCCTTCAGGCCGCGCATCAGGTCATGGGCCATGGCGGTCAGGCTGTGCGGGGTGTCGATCGACGGGTAGTTGTCCCAGGAGACGACGTCCATTTCCTTGGCCCATTTGAAGTAGTCGAGTTCGGGGTAAAATCCCATCAGGTTCGTCGTCACCGGAATGTCCGGGGTAAGCGCCTTCACCGCATCGCGCTCCAGCTTGAAGCAGTCCAGCAGGCTGTCCGACTGGAAGCGGCGGTAGTCGAGCGAGATGCCCTGGAAGTTCGTGCGGCTGCCGCCCCACTCCTCGCTCAGCGCGTTCGGCGGCACGACCTCTTCCCAATCATAGAACGTATGGCCCCAGAAACGGGTGTTCCAGGAGCGGTTCAGCTCCTCGAGCGAGCCGTAGCGCTGCTGCAGCCAGGAGCGGAAGCCCGCGGCGCAGTTGTCGCAGTAGCAGTAGCCGCCGTACTCGTTGCTCACATGCCAGATGAGCAGCGCCGGATGGCTGCCGTAGCGCTCGGCCAGCTTCGTCGCCAGCGCGGCGCTGAACTTGCGGTAGGCCGGGCTGTTCGGGCAGGAGTTGTGGCGGCCGCCGAAGCGCCGCTTGCGCCCGTCGAAATCGACGCGCAGCACGTCGGGATGGCGGCGCGCCATCCACGCCGGATGCGCCCCCGTGCCGGTCGCCAGGCAGATGCCGATGCCTTGGCCGTGCAGCAGCTCGAACTGCTCGTCGAGCCAGGCGAAGTCGTACGTGTCCTCGTCCGGCTGGTCGAGCGCCCACGAGAACACGTTGATCGTGGCGACGTCGATGCCGGCGAGCTTGAACATCCGATGGTCCTCGGACCATGTCTCGGCGTCCCACTGCTCGGGATTGTAATCGCCTCCATACCAGATCTTAGGCAGCTTGTTCGAGATCATCAGAAGCCCCTCTTTCGAATGGGATATAAGGATATCCCCATTGTATCCCTTCCCCAATTCCCTTGATATCCAAGGATATGGACATCTAATATAACAATATGGAACTGTCGAAAGGAGAGAGCCGCATGCAGCAGCCCGGACCGCGTCATCGCCGCATCGTCGCCGTCGAGCTCAAGGAAAGGCCGCTTCCGCTCCGGCTGGAAAGCCTCGGCTTCAATCCGGACCAGGAGCCGTTCCATCGTCCGGACGGCTATTCCGTCTACCACTGGCTGCAGACCGTCTCCGGAGAAGGCCGGATCGAATGGGGCGGACGCTCGGAGACGCTCCGCTCCGGAAGCGGCCTGCTGCTGCCTCCGGGAGCGCCCCACCGGTACCGGAGCGCGGACGACTCGATCTGGAAAACGGTCTACATGACGTTCAGCGGCGGCGAGGCCGCGGCGCTGCTCGCCTCGCTCGGCCTCGCCGCGCCGGGGCTGTACCGCTGGGAGGAGGAATCTCCGCTCGGCTCGCTGCTGCTCGGCTCGCTCGGCCAGCTCGAGGCCGCGTCCGATCCGCTCGGCCTGGAAGCGTCGCAGCAGGCGTACCGCTTCCTGCTCGCGCTCGGCACGTACGCCAGCGCCGACGCCGGCACCGCCGTCATGCAGCAGCTGCGCCAGCTGGAGCCGCTGCTCGCCTGGCTCGAGGCGAACCTGCACCGGCCGGCCGTCGGCCTGGACGACATGGCGGCGCAGGCCGGCGTATCCGGCCGGCGGCTGAACACGCTGTTCCGCAGCTTGTTCGGCCTCTCGCCCTACGCCTATCTGCTGCGGCTGCGCATCCGCCGGGCGCGCGAGCTGCTGCTCAGCCGCCCCGGCGCTCCGCTGCGGGCGATCGCCCAGGACAGCGGCTTCCGCGACGTCAGCCATTTCATCGCCACGTTCCGCAGGCTGACCGGCGATACGCCGGACCGGTTCCGCAGCGGCCGGCCGTAAGCCGGCGAAATCAGCCGATTCGGACCGTACTCGCCGAGTCGGCTCGCGGCGATGCGCCTTGACGGTGCACGTTGACAGTCTGCTTCATTGATTTTATAATGAATAAAATTTCATTCATTAAAGGGGAGGGTGAAGTGCCCCGTACACCGGAACAATATGAGGCCATGCGCCTTGCAACCCGAGTCAAAATCCAGACAGCGGCGATGCAGCTGTTCGTTCGTCAAGGATACGGTTCCACCAATGTTCAGCATATTGCCGATCAAGCGGGCATCAGCACGGGTCTGATGTACCGTCATTACAAGACAAAGGAGCAGCTTTTCGAGGAGCTGCTGCAGTTCGCCATCTCCGGATTGGAGACGCTGATCGCCAGATTTCAGACCTGCGACAAGCCTGCTGAGGAACTGGCACGGTTCGCGGACGAGGTGTATTCGGATCTGTCTTCCGGCGATGACTTGGGACACCTCATGCTGTTGATGACGCAATCCTTCTTCTCCGCGGAGACGGCCGATCGGAAAGCGGCTCTCATGCAGATCAATGCCGATCTTCTGCAAGCGACTGCCGCGCTCATCGTTCAAGGACAGCGTCAAGGCCAGATTCGCAATGGCAATGCTCTCGAGATGGCGCTCTATTTCTTTTCCTCGATTCAGGGACTGGCGACGATGAAGGTGATGCTGGGGGAAGGATTTTCGATGCCGTCGAGACCGCTCTTGACCTTGGTTTTCAAAAAGGAAGGGGAATCGTCATGAAGCATTCCGACGCCTTTGAAGTTGTTCGGGCCGACCGCGCGGGCCCAGAGGCCAGGAACCAAATGGCGGAGATTTTCGCCGAAGGCTTCTCGCAGTGGCTCTCGTTTTTTTCCAAGGACCGGGATATCATCGCAAAGGCATTCGCCCATATGTTCGTGCTGGATCAATTTTATGTGGCGCTCGCCGGCGATCGCGTGGCGGCCTTCGGCGCCTGCACCGACTGTCGCCGCTTCTCCGTAAACCTTCAGAGCGCGCCTCTCCGCCGGCATCTGGGCTGGTTCAAGGGCTCGATGGCCGCTCTCATTCTGAAGAGGGAATTCCAAAAGCCCTTTGTCGACCCGCCGGCGGAAACGGGGTCGGTCGAGTTCATCGGCACCGCCTTGTCCTTCCGCGGCCAAGGAGCGGCTTCGGCGGTGATTCGACATATGCTGGATCATCTGCCGTACCGCACCTATCTGATCGAAGAGGTCGCGGATACCAATGTTCCGGCCATGCGCCTGTATGAGAAGCTGGGGTTCACGGAATACAAGCGCAAGTCCCTATCCCCCAAGCAGGCCCGCAGAGCCGGGTTCCATCACATGATCTCGCTGCGTCTGGAGAAGGCGTGAGACGTTGCAAAGCCTGCCCGAGATTCGGGCAGGCTTTGTTCAACTCTCCATCATGGGACAATTCCTCGCCGGCATACACTGAGGCGCAGACACTCCGCATCCGCGTCCGGAAGGGAGGCGAACCGCCGTGCTCCAGCGCTTGCTCCGCAAGCGGATGATCCTCGTCATCGTGCCGAGGTACTCCATCCATCAGTTCCTCTGGTGCGACTTCGGCGCCAGCTCGCTTTGCGGATGGGTGATGGAGGAGAACGACTTCACCCGCGTCGCCGTTTTCGTCGGCAGCTCAGCGGTTCCCGTCCTGCTGCGCCGCTCCGTCAACTCCCCGCGCAGCCCGCTGCGGCCGCGCCTGCTGCAGACGCATGACCGCCTCTGGTCAAAGCGAGCCAAGGCGGTGCCGCTCGTCGCGGCTTCCGCAGCCGCTCCTTGCTGACGTTGACCGTTCACGGGATGAAAGGTCTCCCCTCAAATCATTTCATAAGGTAGACTATTATAGGAAAAGTGAAGGATAAGAAAGAGTTCATCGACGCGCCAAAACACGCCCCAAGGTCCTGATGTGGACCGGGGCGTGTTTGGTTTGCCGACAGGGTTCAGCTGCCTGACGGCGCCGTACCGCCGCTCCTACTGGATGCCCTTCTCGTCGAAGTAGGCGTTCGCCTGCTCCTGCACATAGGCGAGCACTTGATCGACACCGGCCGCCTTGAGCTGCTTGCGGTACGTCTCGAGCGCCTTGTCGACGTCCGGCACGAGGCCCATCATCAGCGGCATGCCGTACTGCTGGATGACCTGGTTGACGGCCGCCTGCTGCGATTTGACCGGCTTATAGTCCATGATGATCGGCGCGAAGATGTTCGGCTTGCTCTCGGCCTTGAACTCCTCCATGAGCGCCGGGAACTCCGTCCAGCCGCCCGCCTGCTGCTCCTTGGCGAGGCTCGTGACGCGCCAGCCCCAGCTCGTGATGCCGTAGCCCTTGAAGTTCTTGTCGTTCTCCTTGCCCTTCGGCGGCGAGATGGCGAGCTTGCCATCGTCGCTAAGCGAGTAATGCGTGTCCTGGATGCCGTACGTCAGCAGGTCGAAGTAGCGGGAGTCCGTGCGGATCTTCTCCAGCGCCATCAGCGAGCGCTCGGCGTTTTTGGAGCTTTTCGGCACGGCCATCGCGTTGTTGACCGACAGCGTCGGCATCGCGTAGCCATGGAAGCGCGTGAACGGGAAGTAGGCGTAGTCGGTGCCTTTGTTCGTCTTCTCGGCGTCGACGATGAAGCCGCCCGCGCCCGGCGCGTTGCGCCAGTAGGCGCCGCCGGTGCCGGCCTTCAGGGCATCGCCGGCTTCCTTCTGCGAGCTCAGCGTATCGGAGGTCCAGAAGCCTTTTTGCGACCAGGTCTTCATCCGCTTCACGAATTGCTCGAACTCCGGCGTCTCCGCGTAGTTGACGATGTCGCGCGGCGCATCATACGACTTGGCGACGATGACGCCGCTGTCTCCGCCAATCTGCTCGTAGCCGTGGTATGCCTTGAACAGCGTGAACACCTCGTTCCACGCCTTGCCGTTGATCGGCGTCACCTTCTTCTGCGTCTTGACCGCGTCCAGGTACGCCTCGATCGAGTCGAGATCCTTGATCTCCGGCACGTTCAGCTCCTTGCGCCAGTCCTCCCGATAGACGAGGCCGTCCGGCGTGTACTCGGGGTACGTGCTCGGCACGGCGTAGATCTTGCCGTTGACGGTCGCCTCGTCCCAGTCCTGCTTGGGCACCGCCTTCCACGTCTCGGGCATGTAGGTCGGGAGCAGGTCGTTCAGCTCCTTGAACGCCCCCTGGTCCGCGAACTTGTAGTAGTCGGCCCATGTCGAGGCGAACACCATGTCGACCTTCTCGCCGGACGTCAGCAGCAGGTTGTACTTCGTCTGCCAGTCGTTCCACGTCGTGAAGTTCAGCTTGATCGTCGCATTGATGTCCTTCTCCAGCATCGCGTTGATCTGGTCCTGGATCTTCGGGCTGTCGGCATGGCCGTCCCCGAGCACGTACCAGACGAGCTCGACCTTCTTGGACGTGTCGATCGCCTTCGCTTCGCCGGAGCCGCTGTTCGCCGCCGCCCCCGCGTTCGCGTTCGCCTCGCTGCCTCCGCTGCCGTTTCCATTGCCGTTGCCGCTGCAGCCGGCGAGCGCCGTCGCCAGCAGCGCCGTCGTCATCAGCAGGCCGATTGTTTTTTTGCTCACGTTGACTCCTCCTCTAGGTTCATCCCTATGCTTTGAAAAAGTCCTCCGCCGTCCGGTCGAGCCCGGCGAAGCGGCTGCCTCGGCAGAGACAGTCGCTTCGCCGGGCCCGATCGGACCCGGCCGTCCGCGCCTGATCCGGCTCCGGCACGGACGCGGAGAGGCCCGCTTTCGGTCAGCCTTTCACCGCCCCGATCGTCAGTCCCTTCACGAAGAAGCGCTGGACGAACGGATACAGGAACACGATCGGCCCCGTCACGATGATCGCCGCGGCCATCTTGAGCGTCTCCGCCGGCGGCTTGAAGTCCGGCGACAGGTTGCCGGCGATGCTCGTCTTGAGCACGGCGGCGCTGGCGAGGATCTTGTACAGCAGGAACTGCAGCGGGTACTTGGACTCGGTCGTGATGAACAGATTGGCCATGAACCAGTCGTTCCAGAAGCCGAGCGCCATGAACAGCCCGATCGTCGCCAGGCTCGGCGCGGACAGCGGCAGGATCAGCTTCAGGTAGATCGTGAACTCGCCGGCGCCGTCGATCTTGGCCGATTCCGGGATCGACTCGGGGATCGACTTCATGAAGTTTTTCATCAGGATGATGTTCCACGCGCTCACCAGCACCGGCACGAGCAGCGCCAGGTAGCTGTCCTTGAGCTGCAGGTAGTTGACGATGAGGATGTACCACGGGATGAGGCCGCCGCTGAACAGCGTCGTGAAGTAGATGAAGAAGCTCAAGCTGTTGCGGTACTTGAACTCCTGGCGGCTCAGCACGTAGCCCGCCATCGAGGTGAGGAACAGCCCCAGCGCGGTGCCGGCGAGCGTCAGCAGGATCGTGACGCGGTAAGCGTCGAAGATCTGCTCCGGATTGCTGAAGACGGCGCGGTACGCTTCGAGCGACCATTGGTCGGGGATGAGCTTGAAGCCCTCGGCGATGATTTCCTGCTCGGACGAGAACGAGCCGGACAGCACGAGCAGGAACGGCAGCAGGCAGAGCAGCGCGAACAGGCTGATGAGGACATAGCCGATCGTGTTGAACAGTACGGTCGAGCGTTCGGTACGGATCTTCACCTTTTCATTCCTCCTAGAACAGGGCGTAGTCTTCGCGCGTCTTGCGAATGACGTAGTTGACGGCCAGCACGAGGATGAGGCCGAAGAAGCTCTGGTACAGGCCCGCCGCGGTGCCCATGCCGATGTCGAAGTTGACGGCCAGCGACCGGTACACGTACGTGTCGATGATGTCCGTCGAGTTGAACAGCACGCCGTTGTTGCCGATGATCTGGTAGAACAGGTCGAACTGCCCCTTGAGGATGCCGCCGAGGCTGAGCAGTATGAGCAGGATGAACGTCGGCACGAGCAGCGGCAGCGTGATGTGGCGGATGCGCTGGAAGATGTTCGCCCCGTCGATCTTGGCCGCCTCGTGGTATTCGTCGCTGATGCTCATGATCGCGGCGAGGTAGATGATCGTGCCGTAGCCGAGTCCTTTCCACAGGTTGAAAAAGACGATGATGTACTTCCACGGCGCCGTGTTCAGGTAGAAGTCGTACGGCTGGAAGCCGAGCTGCACGAGCACCGTGTTCACGAGCCCGTTGCTGGAGTTGAACAGGTTGAACACGAACGCGCCGACGAGCACGAACGAGACGAAGAACGGCAGGAACATGACCGACTGCGTGATCTTGCGGAACCACTTGCCGGGCAGCTCGCTGAGGAAGATGGCGCAGATCAGCTGCAGCGCGTTGCCGAGCAGGATGAACGCCAGGTTGTAGAGCACGGTGTTTTTGGTCAGCGTCCAGAGCACGCCCGACTCGTACAGGAAGCGGAAGTTCTGCATCCCGACGAACTCGCTGCCGAACAGCCCTCCGTCGAAGCTGAAGTTGGTGAACGCGTAGTAGACGCCGATCATCGGCAGGTAGGAGAAGACGACGAAGAACAGCAGCGTTGGCGCGATCATGAGGAACAGCATCCGGTTGCGCGACCATTCCCTCAAGAAGCCTTGCATCAGAGCACCTCCGAATTTGTGTAATCGATTACTTATTATTGAAAATGGACGAGCCCCGAACGAGCAGCCGCGAGCCGACCTCGAAGCAGCGCGTGCCAGGGCAGCGGCCCTCGCCGAGCTGGTCGATGAGCTTCTCGGCGAGCAGCGCGCCCATCGCATGCTTGGGCGGATCGACCGTGCTGAGCGCCGGATCGACATGCCTGCCGACGCGGTTGTTGTCGACGCCGACGACGGCCATGCCCGCGGGGATCGGGATGCCGAGCTCCGCGCAGGCGCGGTAGATGCCGAGCGCCATCTCGTCGTTGGCGGCGAAGAGGGCCGTGAACGCGGACGATCGTTCGCGCAGCCGCAGGAACGCCTCGTAGCCTCCTGGCTCGCTGAAGCCGCCGCTGTCGATCAGCTCCGGGCGGAACGGCAGCGACGCCTGGCGCAGCGCCTTCATGTAGCCCTCGAGCCGCTCGTAGCTGTCGGTCGCGTCCGCGAAGCCGCTCAGGAAGGCGATCCGCTCATGCCCTTGCGCGATCAGATGCGTCACCGCCTCTGTCGCCGCGCCGACGTTGTCGGTATAGACGCACGGGATGGCCGGATGGTCGATCCGGCGGCCGATCACGCCGAGCGCGTAGCCGCGGTCGGCATAGGCGGCCAGCTCCGCGTCGCCGAGCATCGGCGCGATCAGGATGATGCCGTCGACGGTGCGGTCCATCGCCAGCGTCATGTAGTCGGCTTCCTTCTCCCGCTGGTTCTGCGCGTCGCAGATGAGGATCTTGTAGCGGAGCGCGCCGGCCGTGTTCTCGATGCCCTTGATGATCTCGGCATAATAGGAGACCAGGATGTCCGAGACGATGACGGCCAAGGTCGACGTCTTCAGGTGGCGCAGGCTCTTGGCCGAGGCGTTGGGCATGTAGCGGAGCCGCCGGACGGCCTCCTCGACCCGGCCGCGCGCCGACGGACTGACGGGACCGCTGCCGTTCAGCACCCGCGACACCGTCGCCGCCGACACGCCGGCCGTCCGCGCCACGTCTACAATCGTGGCATCCGGCTTGCGTGATGGCAAATGGCATCCCTTTCTCTCCCGAACCCGATTGGTATCGATTACATCGGACGAAGCCAAGCGGCCCCGAAAGCGCTCCTGCGGTCCGAACCGGCTCGCATCCGGCGCTTCTTCATCCGGTAAGCCGAATATATCAGCAATTTGTAATCGATTTCAACAACTTTTTTTCCGGTTGCCTCGGGCTGCGAATGTCGGCTAAAATGAAAGTTGGTCTGAAAACGATTACTCCGCAAAGAAGGTCGAGTCTACGATGGACGTGAAAATCATCGATGTCGCCCGCGCTGCCGGCGTCTCCACCGCAACCGTGTCGCGCGTGCTGAACGGGAGCCCCGGCGTCACGCCGAAGACGCGCAGCCGCGTCGAATCCGCCGTGCGGGAGCTCGGCTATCATCCCAACGCGGTCGCCAAAAACCTGCGCGTGCAGAAAACGAAGACGATCGCCGTCATCGTCCAGGACATCAACGTCTCCTACTTCACCGAGATCGTGAAGGGGATTGAAAATATGGCGTACGTCAAGCACTACAAGGTGCTCATCTGCGACTCGGAAAACCAGGCGGCCAAGGAGCTGGAGTACCTCAACCTGCTCATGAACCGCACGGTCGACGCGGCCATCCTCGTCTCGCCGCTCGTCGGCGACGAGCAGCTCGCCGAGATCGCGGAGCGCGGCTACTCGATCGCCGTCATCGGCCGGCATATCGGGCATGAGCAGATTCCGTGCATCTATACGGACAACGTCAAGTTCTCGCTCGAGGTCGTCCGCCATCTGGCCGAGATGGGCCACCGCGACATCGCGTTCTTGAGCGGCTTCGCCGACTCCATCGACAGCTACGAGCGGCTCGAGGGCTACATGAAGGCGCTCAAGGAGCAGCGCCTGCCGTTCCGGCCGGAGCTCATCGACAGCGGCGGCTTCAGCGAGAGCGGCGGCTACGAGGCGATGGGCCGGCTGCTCGACCGCTCCGGCGGCTCCGTGACCGCCGTCTATGCGGCCAACGACGAGATGGCGCTCGGCGTCTACAAATGCTGCCGCGAGCGCGGCCTCCGCATCCCCGAGGATATCGCCGTCGTCGGCGTCGACAACAACCGGATCAGCAAGTACATCTCGCCGTCGCTCAGCACGGTCAACCAGCCGAAGTACACGATGGGCGCGCTGCTCGTCGAGAAGCTGATCGACTCCATGAACGAGGACCAGTTCGGCGACAAGCGCGTGTTCAAGGTCGACTCCGAGCTGCTCGTGCGCGGCAGCTCGTCCTTCCGACGGGAAGGCTAGCCTGACTCTCAGCCGCCTGCCGAGGCGGGTTTCCGCCATCCAAGGTACTCTCGACTCCCTCGTGGCGTCGATGTGCCGGGTTCCCGCCAACCAAGGCACTTTCGAGTCCCTCGCCGCGCTGATGTGCCGGGTTTCCGCCAACCAAGGCACTCTCTACTCCCTCGCCGCGCCGGTGCGCCGGATTCCCGCCATCCAAAACACTTTCGATTCCCTCGTCACGCTGATGTGCCGGGTTTCCGCCATCCAAGGCACTCTCGACTCCCTCTGCGCGCTGATGTGCCGGGTTTCCGCCAACCAAGGCACTCTCTACTCCCTCGCCGCGCCGGTGCGCCGGATTCCCGCCATCCAAGGCACTTTCGACTCCCTCGGCGCGTCGCCGCGTTGGGTTTCCGCCAACCAAGGCACTTTCGATTCCCCTGTCGCGCCGTTGCGCCGGGTTCCCGCCATCCAAGGTACTCTCGACTCCCTCGTCACGCCGGTGCGCCGGGTTCCCTCCATCCAAGGCACTCTCGACTCCCTCGGCGCGTCGCCGCGCCGGGTCTCCACCAACCAAGGCACTTTCGACTCCCTCGCCGCGCTGATGTGCCGGGTTCCCTCCATCCAAGGTACTCTCGACTCCCTCGTTGCGCCGGTGCGCCGGGTTTCCGCCAACCAAGGCACTCTCGACTTCCTCGTGGCGTCGATGTGCCGGATTCCCGCCAACCAAGGCACTCTTGACTCCCTCGCCGCGCTGTTGCGCCGGATTTCCGCCAACCAAGGCACTTTCGAGTCCCTCGCCGCGCTGATGTGCCGGGTTTCCGCCAACCAAGGCACTCTTGACTCCCTCGCCGCGCCGGTGCGCCGGGTTTCCGCCATCCAAGGCACTTTCGACTCCCTCGCCGCGTCGCCGCGCCGGGTTCCCGCCAACCAAGGCACTTTCGACTCCCTCGTGGCGCCGGTGCGCGATTTCTCCCATGGCCCGACCTGTTTTTGCCGAGCGCGCACGAGAAAGCGACCTGCCGCGCGCACCTGAAAAAAAGGGGTTGATTTCCGGCCCATTCATCGAGTACGATATTCCCACTCCGCAGGAAACGCTTCCAGAAGCTGCATCAATGCAAGCCGTTTTCGGGCGAGTTTTTTTCAATGGAAGTTTGTAATCGATTACAAATTCATGCTTCTGAATCGAGGTGAGGCAGCCATCCGCGGCCGGCTGCAGAGCTGTCCGTGCCTGTCCGCATCAATTCTTCTCATCCCGACCCCATCCCCGAAAGGAGAACCCGATCATGTCCGACTGGAAGAAAAAAACCGCCGCCGTCGCGCTCGCCGCTGCCCTCGTCTCCGCCGGAGGCACTTATTCCGCCCCGCCCGCCAAAGCCGCAGGAGAGCAGGTCGAAGTGTGGATTTCCACGTCCGATCCGAACAGTGAGCCCGCCGTCGGCCTCAGCCCGAGCGCCCGCCTGACGCGCATCGGCGACAAAAGCTTCAGTACGAGCGCCGGAAGCGCCGACTTCACGATCAGCGTCGATGAGAACACGACGTTCCAGCAGATGGACGGCTTCGGCGTCTCCATGACCGATTCGTCGGCATGGCTGATGAACTACAAGCTGGACGCGAACAAACGCGCCGAGGTGATGGAGCGGCTGTTCGGACAGACCGGCATCGGCCTCAGCGTGCTGCGCCAGCCGATCGGCAGCTCCGACTTCGCCTGGTCCGCCTATACGTATGCCGATACGGCCAATGACACGGCGCTGAACCAGTTTTCCATCGGAAGGGATCTGCCCTACATCGTGCCGATGGTCAAGCAGGCGATCGCCAAAAACCCGAACATCAAGGTGTTCGGCTCCCCTTGGAGCGCTCCCGCCTGGATGAAGTATTCCAATACGCTCAACGGCGGCAAGCTGCGCGCGGAGCATTACGGCACGTACGCGAACTATTTCAAGAAATACATTCAGGCCTACCAGGCCCAAGGCATCCCGATCTACGCCGTCACCGTGCAGAACGAGCCGCTGTACGAGCCGACGCATTACCCTTCGATGGGCATGAACACGCAAGACGAGATCGGCTTCATCGGCGACTATCTCGGCCCGACGCTGCGCGGCGCCGGCATCAACACGAAGATCATCGCATTCGACCACAACTTCCTGGACTGGAGCTTCCCGAACACCGTCATCAACAGCCTGAAAAGCTCCGGCAAGGGCGGCTACATCGACGGCAGCGCGTTCCATCACTACGACAGCGGCGACGGCTCTACGATGACGCAGCTGCGGAACAACCATCCGGACAAGGGCATCTGGTTCACCGAGGGCGGCTTCGGCAACTGGAACGATCCGCAGAACGGCACGTCCCAGGGCTTCGACAACATGATGAACGAGTTCATCAACATCACCCGCAACTGGTCGAAGACGATCATCCTCTGGAACGCCGCGCTCGACCAGAAGGACGGCCCGGCGCTGCTCGCGGCCAACAACACCAACAAGGGCATGATTACGATCCGCAACTCCGACAACCGCAACGACGCGCCGGAGAACGTCGTGACGTATCACAAGCAGTATTATCTGCTCGGCCATTTCAGCAAGTTCGTCGTGCCCGGCGCGTACCGCGTGCAGAGCAATACCGGCAGCGAGATCAAAAGCGTCGCGTTCCGCAATCCGGACGGCTCCAAAGTCGTCGTCGCCTACAACTCGTCCAGCTCGGCCCGGAACGTCAAGGTCCAGTGGGGCAGCCAGTCTTTCAACGTCAGCGTGCCTGGCAAGTCCGCGATGACGTACAAATGGTACGGCAACCGCTCGTAGCGGAAGCCGGGAGAGCGGCGGGCAGGACGGGACGGCCTATCGGCCGGGATGGCAGGCGGCGACGGTGGGCGGAGGGCCATGGCCGATGCCCGAGCCGACGGCCACGACCGGTAGGTCGGGACGGCAGGCGGGCTCTTCCGTACAAAAAACAGGCTGCAGCCCGGGGAGACCGCAGCTCGATTCCAGTGCTGCAACCCGATAATATCGGGTTGCGGGCTCTCGGCAGCTCGGTTCCAATGCTGCAACCCGATAATATCGGGTTAGGGACTCCCCGCAGCTCAGTTCCAATGCTGCAACCCGATAAAATCGGGTTGCAGGCTCTCGGCAGCCCAGTTCCAGTGCTGCAGCCCGATAAAATCGGGTTGCGGGCTCTCCGCAGCTCAGTTCCAGTGCTGCAACCCGATAAAATCGGGTTGCGGGCTCTCGGCAGCTCGGTTCCAGTGCTGCAACCCGATAAAATCGGGTTGCAGGCTATCCGCAGCTCAGTTCCAGTGCTGTAACCCGATAAAATCGGGTTGCAGGCTCTCGGCAGCTCGGTTCCAGTGCTGCAACCCGATAAAATCGGGTTGCGGGCTCTCCGGAGAGCGGAGCCGCCCGCAAAGCAGATGTCCTCAAACGTGAATAAAATGGGGTAGACGACCGGAAAGCGGGACCGAAAAGGCCCCGCTTTTCAGAGCGGGCATCGAAACCGGCAAACCGCTTCGCGGAGCAGGGACTCGCTCCGATCTCCCTGCTGCCCAGATTCCATTGAACCCACTCCCCTGCAGGGGGGAATTCGGCCTCCAAGGGAACCGCTGCTGCTTCTCCACGAGTCCCCGTGCTCTTCGCTGCTGGTCCTTGAACATGCACCGCTTCGCGGGGGAGCCTCCGATTACTGAAATCGGACTCACATCCAAGCGCTCCGCTGACCATTGCTCCCTAATTCTCCAACTGTCTGCACACCCGAGTTACTCGGTGTTTCCGCGCAACTCCTCCCGTTTCCCCTACTGCGCACCCGAGTTACTCGGTTTTTCCGCGCAACTCCGCCCCTTTCCCATATTGCACACCCGAGTTACTCGGTTTTTCCGCGCAACTCCGCCCGTTTCCCCTGCTGCGCACCCGAGTTACTCGGTTTTTCCGCGCAACTCCGCCCGGTTCCCCTACTGCACACCTGAGTTACTCGGTTTTTCCGCGCAACTCCGCCCGTTCCGCCGACAGCGCACTCCAACCAACTCGATTTCTTCGACTTGCTGGCTCGACTTCGCGCCTCCAAGCACCTGCCAGCTCGATTTCGACTAAGACTGCCGTCTCCCGGGTATGCGGGAGGCAGTTCCCCTTGGCCTGCGCAGCGGCCTCCTTGTCCCATAAACCGGCTGCTCCCGCTCGTTCCGAAGGCCCGCTCAAAGCAGTCCTTTCACGCAAAAAATCAGCCCTGTCGCCAGGGCCGATTTTGATCTTGCGCAACCGCAACGAGGAGCAGGATCGGCCTTTCGGCCCCCCCCCCCTGGTCCCTTTATTTTTTGGACAGGATGTCCGTCAGAACCGGAACGACCTGCGACTTGCGGGACACGATGCCCTTCAGCGTCGCCTTGTTGTCGTCGAGCTTGACGCCGAACGCTTCCTCGAACGCGGCCGTATGCTTGCCGAGCGCGATCGCGACGGAGTCGTTGTTGAGGATGTCCGTCGTGACGAAGACGAACAGGTCCAGCCCTTTGGAGGCGATGATGTCGTTCAGCGCCGCTTCGACCTCGGCCTGGCGGGAGAACACGTCGTTCAGGTCGACCGCGTTCACTTGCGCGATCTCGACCTTGGCGGAGCCCATCGAGAACTCCTTGGAGTCGAGGCTGATCAGCTCGGCGACGGTTTTGTCGCTCAGGTCAGCGCCGGCCTTGAGCATGTTCAGGCCGTACTCGTCGGCGTTCACGCCGGCGATCTCGGCGAGCTCGCGAGCGGCCGCCACGTCCTGCTCCGTGCAGGTCGGGGACTTGAACAGCAGCGAGTCGGAGATGATCGCCGACAGCATGAGGCCCGCGATTTCCTTTTTGACCGGCACGCCGTGCTCCTTGTACAGCTTGAGCAGGATCGTCGCCGTGCAGCCGACCGGCTCGGCGCGGTAGTACAGCGGAGCCTTGGTCTCGAAGTTGGCGATGCGGTGATGGTCGATGACCTCGATGACCGTCACTTCGTCGATGTCGGCCGCGCTCTGCTGGCGCTCGTTGTGGTCGACGAGGATGACTTGCTTCGCTTCGGCGGCTACGGCTTCGACGAGACGGGGAGCGGCGACGCCGAACTGGTCCAGCGCATACTGCGTCTCGCTGCCGACCGCGCCGAGGCGGATCGCTTCCGCTTCGACGCCGATCTGGTTCTTGAGCTCCGCATAGGCGATCGCCGAGCAGATCGTGTCCGTGTCGGGATTTTTATGGCCGAAAACAAGTACTTTGCTCATGTCAATGTTCTCCTTCGCTAACTGGAATCGGGATTCGAATAAGACCTGTCCCCGATTATACCTTAAATCCGCCCCGAGAACCATCCCTTTCATCGTCAATCCGACCCCTCCGATCGCGCTGCGGCCCCCCGTTCCCGCTCGGTTTTTCTCCTCTGCCGCCGACGGACGCCCTCCCCGCCGGCCCGTTCAAACGCTGCCGGCCCGCGCCTCGTCTCCCTTCAGCCTCAACGCGTCCAGAAGCCCGCTCTGCAGGGCCGGGTTCGAGGCGACAAGACTGCGCTCGCTCAAGCGGTAAGGGCCGGCGGAGGCGGTCGTCGCCGCGCCGCCCGCCTCGAGCAGGATGATCAGCCCGGCCGCGACATCCCATGGATACAGCCCGTCATGCCAAAATCCGCTCAGCCTGCCGCAGGCCACGAGGCATAGATCGAGGCTGGCGGCGCCGAAGATCCGGACCGTGCGCGCCGTGCCGGCGATGCGGTTCATTTGCGCGATCGCTCGCGAGCCTTCGCGCCAGTCGGATGCCTGAAAGCCGGTCGCGAGCGTCGCGTCGGGCAAGGACCGCTCCTCGCTGACCCGGATCGGCTGGCCGTTCCGATAAGCGCCTTTGCCGGCGGAAGCATGGTACAGCTCCCCCGTCGAAGGATTGTAGACGACGCCATGCAGCAGGCAGCCGTCCTTCATGATGCCGATCGACACGGCGAAATGCTCGATTCCGTGCACGAAATTGATCGTTCCGTCGATCGGATCGACGATCCAGCCGCAGCCCGGCAGCGGCTGCTCCATGAAGCGGAACGGATCGCCCGCGCC
Source organism: Paenibacillus sp. FSL W8-1187 (assembly GCF_037965485.1). NCBI lineage: Bacteria > Bacillati > Bacillota > Bacilli > Caryophanales > Paenibacillaceae > Paenibacillus > Paenibacillus sp. FSL W8-1187. Next base: position 1,068,471 of record NZ_CP150181.1, on the reverse strand, counting down.
GTCCGTCTCCTCCGACAGGATCCAGTGGTCCGGATAGTCTCGCGCGATCGCCTGCCGCAGCAGCTGCTCGCTGCGCAGATCGACCTCGGTCACCAGGTCGGCGTGGTTCGCTTTGTCGCGGATCCGGTAGGGCTCGCTCATGCCTCGCAGAATCTGGTCGCCCGCCTCTTTGGCATAACGGATCGCCGAAGCCAGCATCGCTTCTCCGCCTTCTTGGTCTCTATTCATTGAATCCGGAAACTCCCTTTCTTGGCCTAGAATCGCGGAGCGCCGCCTTTCAGCCGCCGATCTCCGCGTGGATCCGTCCGCGCGCCAGCAGGAGGCTCTCCCCCGGCGGCACCGATCCCGTCAGGCACAGCCTGCTCCCGGAGCCGCGAAGCATTCCGTTCCAGCGCTCTGCCAGCGGCTCCGCCCGCTCCGCGCAGATCGGGATGACGCATGCCTCCGGCCGCACCAGCTCCAGCAGCCAAGCCTGAAAGCTGTCCTCCAGCCCGTGATGCGGCGCCTTCCATATCCGGCTCGCCAGTCGGCTCCTTCGCGCCAGACGCGTCCAGCCCCCCTCCATCAGATCGCCGCCGAACAGCACGCCGACCGTTTCGTCGCCATCCGCCGTCAGCCGGTAGACCGAGCTGTCGTCGTTCGACTTGTCGAAAAAGCCGGCCAGCTCGGCCAGCCGCTCCTCCTCGGGACGTCCGTCCGCATCGAAAACGCTGTGGAGAACCTCAAGCGCGGGGAGCGGATCGTCCTGCCACGGGTACAGATGCTCCAGCCGGAAGCCGTGCTCCTCCCAGACGACGGAGCTCTCCGCCGATGCGTGCCGAGATCTCCAGCGGATCTCGGTTCCCCGAGCCTCCAGCAGCCGGATCAGCTCCCGATACGTCTCCAGGATGCCGCAAACGCGCCTGGTCAGCTCCGAAGCCTCCCGCTCCAGCTCCGGACGGAAGCGGACGGCCCGCTCGGGAAGCCCGTACGGCAAAATCGCGAGCGCGACCTCGACGCTGCGGACGACGTCGAGCAAGCCGTTCAGATGATCCTCATGCAGATGCGTCACGATCATGGCGTCCAGCCGGCGCAACCCGCGGCGCTCCATCCAGCGAAGCGGATGGTCCCGCCCCTCGGCGAGCGAGCCGTCTCCGCCATCGATCAGCGTCAACGCCCCGGACGGCAGCCGGATGAAATGGGCGTCACCCCAGCCGACGTTCAGAAAGTGGACGGATGCGTTCATGCGTCTCGCCTTCCTTTCTTTCGGAATCCGCCTCATCCGACAGGACATGGATCTTGTCGGCGGCGCACGACAGGCGGACCGTGCCGTCCAGCACGCCGGTGACGCTCGGATCGGCATCGTCCACGATCAGCGTCGTCTCCCCGCACTGCACCTCATACCGGACCTGGCGCCCCAGGAAGCTGCTGCCGGATATCGCCCCCATCCAGCGGTTCTCCGGCTCCGCATCGCCCTCGTCCGCTCCGATGCGGAGGCATTCGGGCCGGATCATCAGCGTCGCCCTGTCGCCCGGCCGGAACGTCCTCCCGGCAGAGGAGGCGCGCAGCAGCACGTCCCGGCAGCGGACGAGCAGGACTCCGTCCCGCACGTCCTCCACGATGCCGGCCAGCAGGTTGGCCGTTCCGACAAAGTCGGCCACAAACGCATTGGCCGGCTCGTAGTAGACCTCCCAGGGCGTGCCGGCCTGGCGAATGCGCCCTTTTTCGAACACCGCGACATAGTCGGACAAGGACAGCGCCTCGTCCTGGTCGTGGGTGACGAATACGGCGGTAATGCCGGCGCGCCGCTGCAGCTCGCGCAGCTCGCGGCGGACCTCGACCCGCATCTTGGCGTCGAGATTGCTCAGCGGCTCGTCCATCAGCAGGATGTCACGGCCGGTGACGAGCGCCCTAGCGAACGCCACCCGCTGCTGCTGCCCGCCGCTGAGCTGCTTCGGCAGCCGCTTTTCCAGCCCCTGCAGGCCGAACAGGTCCATCATCTCGCCGACCCGCGCGGCCGTTTCGGCCTTGCGGGCTTTTTGCAGCTTCAGGCCGTAGGCGATATTCTCCTGCACCGTCATATGGGGAAACAGCGCATAGTCCTGGAAAACGAGCGGCGTCTTGCGGCGGAATGCCGGAACTCCGTTCATCTCGGCTCCGTCGATGCGGATGCTTCCGCTGTCCGGCTCGTCGAAGCCGGCGAGCAGCCGCAGCAAGGTCGTCTTGCCGCAGCCGCTCGGCCCGAGCAGCGTCGTGAAGCTGCCTCGCGGAACGTCCAGCGTGACGCTCCGCAGGGCGGAGAAGGCGCCGAACGACTTGGTCACGTCGTCGATTCGAATATGCGGCTGAGCAGCGTTGTTCATGATTTCCTCCGATCGTAGGCGAACAGGATCAGCCGCGAGGCGGCCAGCAGGGCAAAGGCGATCAGGATGAGCGTGACGGTGAGCGCCGACGCGCCTCCCCAGACGCCGCTTTGGACGAGGCTCAGGATGGAGATCGTGCCGACGGATGTGGACGACGAATACAGGAAGATGATGACGCTCAGACAGGTGACCGAACGCAGGAACGAGAGCGTGAAGCCGGAGAGGATCGGGCCTCTCAGCAGCGGCAGCAGGACGCTTCGCAGCGTGCGGAGGGTGCCTCCGCCAAGGTTCAGCGACGCCTCCTCCAGCGATCTTCCGATCTGCTGCAGGCCTGCGAGGCATGCGCTGTAGCAGGTCGGCAAGTTCCAGAACAGCAGCGCCAGCACCATGATCGCGGACGTGCCTGCCAGCTCGAAGGGCGGCCCGTTGAACGCCATCGCGAAGCCGAGGCCGAGAAAGACGCCGGGAACGGCGCCGGGCAGAATCGCCAGGACGTCGAGCAGCCGGTTGATGCCGACCTGCTTGCGCTGGACGAGATAAGCGAGCAGCATAGCCAGCGCGACGGCGCCGAGAGAGGAGACGGCCGCGAAGCGGATGCTGTTCCATAGCTCGCTGCCTTTGGCGGTCACATACTTCATGTTCTGCAAGGTGAGGCTCCAGTCATAGCCCCATGTCCGGGCGAACGCCCCGTAGACCAGTACGCCGTATACGGCGAGCACGAAGAGCGAGACGAACAGGCAGCAGGCGAACAGGCTCCATTTGAGCGCCGGCGGCGCGGGATAAGCCTTGAGGCTCGATTCCTTGCCCGTGACGGTCACGTACGAGCGCTTCCCCACCCACAGCCGATTGACGAGAAAGAGGACAAGCGCGGGCACGAGCAGGGCGGTCGACAGCACGGACGCCGCCGACAGGTCGAACCAGCCGGACATCTGCATGTAGGCTTCCGTAGGAAGCAAGGCGAAGTTGCCCGCGATGATCATCGGATTGCCGAAGTCCGCGAGCACGTTCATCGCGGCGATCAGCGCGCCTCCGGCAATGCCCGGACGGCAGAGCGGCAGAAAGACATGCCGGAACGCCTGCCAGCGCGAGGCGCCCAGATTATGCGCCGCATGCTCCAGATGAGCGGCCGCGGCCTGCATCACGCCGTGGATGACCGTGAAGGCGTAAGGGAAAAAGGTGATCGTCTGCACGAGCCATAACCCCTGCCAGCCGTAAATGTCGAGGTTCAGATGAAGCAGATGCTTGGATACGAGTCCTTGCCTGCCGAACAGCAGGATATAGGAAAGCGCCACGATGAAAGGCGGCGAGACGACCGGAAGCAGCGTAATGAACCGGAAAAAGCCTTTCAGCGGGATGTCGAGCCTGACGATGGAATAAGCGAAAAGGAACGCGAGCGCGGTGCAGGATGCGGTCGACAGCACCGTCATGAACAAGCTGTTCAAGCCGGCGCGCATCCAGCGCTCGTTGGTCAGCAGCTGCAAATAATCGGCCGCGCCAGGATAGCTGACGACCTTGACGACCGGCCACAGCACAAATACGCAGGCAGTCGCCAGGACGGCGGCGAGGACAAGGAAAAGGACGGGCTCGCGCTTGAGCTTCTTGATGGCCATCTACCCCGTTTCAGAAAAAACTACCTGCTCCGACGCCGCTCTCCGCCCGGGTTCGGAGCGGAGCGAGACGGCGGAGCAGGCTGACTTCGGCGTTTCAGTTCGTGCCGGTCATTCCGACGAACCGCTTCACGACTTCTTCCTTCATGGCGGCAGCCTTTTCGCGGTCGTACTCGACGAGGCTGATCTCCTCGATTTTCGGCATGCCCTCCGGAGGCGCCACATCGGCCCGGACGGAGTAGCGGTTCGACAGCTTCGTGTTCAGCTCTCCGGCTTCTTTGGTCAGCAGCCAGTCCACGAACGCTTTGGCGTTGTCGACATTGGCCCCGCCCTTGACGATGCCGACGCCGCCGATTTCAAATGCGGTCTGCTCCGGCACGATCGCCTTGATCGGATAGCCTTGCTTCATCGTCTTGACGATGTCGTGCGCCCAGGACATGCCCGCGATGAATTCGCCCGTCGCGGTCAGGTTGATTCCGTCGCCGGCCTTTTGCGTGTAGTGATGGACGTTGCCGTTCAGCTTCTCGAGGTATTCCCAGCCCTGCTGCTCGCCGAGGCGGAACAGCTGGTCCGCGACGAAGATGTAGCCGCCGCCCGCGGTCGCCGGATTGGACGTGATGAACTGCCTCTTGTACGACTCATCCAGCAGGTCGTCCCATGTTTTCGGCTCCTGCACGCCCTTGGGCGCAAGCTCCTTCTCGAAGCGCTCCGTGTTCAGCACGATGCCGAGGACGCCCATATACCAGCCCTGCCAGTAGCCGTTCGGATCGTTGAACTTGGCATCGATCTGGCTGGCGTTGGCCGACGTATACTTCTCCAGCAGTCCTTGCTCGGCCAGCGGCTGGTAGAACTCGACCGATCCGCCGACCAGGATGTCCGCTTTGGGAGCATCCTTCTCGGCCTGGACCCGAGTGCTCGCCTCGCCAGCGCTGCCGAGGTTGAGCGATTCGATCTCGATGCCGGTATCTTTCTTGAACTGGTCCTTGAGCTGGATGACGTCATCCTCGTTCAACGCCGAGTAGACGACCAGCTTTTTCGACGCCGGCGCGCTCGGCGACGGCTCGGCTCCGGCCTCCGCTTGCGCAGAGCCCGACCCGGAATTCGCTTCTCCGGCGGAGCCGCCGTTCTGGCCGCAAGCCGTCACCGTCAATGTCGCGGCAAGCGCAGTCGCCAGAATCATGCCTTTTCTCGTTTTACCCCATCTCCACTCCATGCCAGATCCTCCTTTTATCTCTCCCAAGCTGTCTGACAGCTTTAGAATAACGGAGAATGATTTGCCCCATGTCAGCATTTTGTGAACCCTTTTTTAAGAAAAAAAAAGCATCCGCCATTAAGGCGGATGCTTCATGCTTCATGCTTCCTGATTCATGCTCATGCAGCCGGGGAGAAATCGTTCAGTCTCGCCGGACGACGAGCTTGAACGCGCTGCTTTTCAAATAATCCAAGGAGTAGAACACGGGACGGTCGTTCTCGTCGACATGCAGCTGCTTCAGCAGGATCAGCTCGCCGCCGAGCACCTCGGCCGCCTTCCGATCCCGTTCGCTGGCCGTGCCGACCGCGCTGATCTCGGTCAGCGCATAGGCGATGCGGATGCCGAGCTTGCGGTCTAAAAAGTCGAATATGGCGCCGGAGAAGCCTTCGTCGAAATGACCGCCTGCGATCTCCCGGGGAAAGATGTTGTAGTAGAACGCCACCTTCTGCCCGTCCGCCGTCCGAATCCGCTCCAGCACCACGACCGGCTCGTCCGTCCGCAGCTTCTCCATCCATTCCGGCTCGGCCTCGCGCGTATACACGCTGACGTCCGCCTCGCTCACCTTGTAGCCTACGCTCTGGATCATCTCGCCGAGACTGCGCAGCTTGTTCAACGAATTCTCGATCGAAAAAGGCCGTTCGTTCACATAGGTGCCGACGCCGTTCCGGCTGAGCAGGACGCCTTCCCTCTGCAGCATCTTCAGCGCCTCCCGCAAAGTGGGGCGGCTCACGTCGAATTGCTTGGCGAGCGCCGGCTCGGACGGAAGCTTGTCGCCCGGCTCGAGCTCCCCGGACTGAATTCTGCGCTCGATTTCTTCTTTGACCAGGATATAACGAGGTTTCTTTTCCATTTGGCGGGTTTCCCTTTGTCTTTGGCTAGAATACCCTCATTATTCCGCAAAAGGGAAGGCAACGCAATGCCGGAGCGCCGAGCGGCGCCGGTCTTTATTTCGCTTCGACGGATGCGGTCAGCTTGGCTTGGCCGTTGCTGGTCACGGCATTGACCCAGGACGCGGTCGTCCCTGGCGCCACGACGGCGGACACATAGCCCATGTCGTCGTCTCCCGACGTTCCGTCGGAATCATACACGTGGATCTCGACATTCGTATTCGACGGCTTGGCGACATAGACGGCATTGTAGCTGTCGGAGAATTGAGGTCCGAATTCCGCATCGTTGGCGCCGAATACGATCCGGTAGTCCTGCAATTTCGGAGCGTCGTTCTTTTTCCAGAACCTCGCATCCGTCTGCCCCTGGCCGTTGACGTACGCCTTGATGAAGATGTCGCTCTTGCCGCCGAAAGGATCCCGGTCCTCCAGGCTCTGCACGCTCTCGAGCACGATCTTGTGCGAGTAATACGGGTTGTGCACATACTGATGCGAAAACGCGCCGAGACCGTTCAGATGCACGTCGACATGATGGGCCGGATCGGACCAGTTCATGCCTTGCAGCGCAGGACCGTCGTCGCTGTCGTCCCAGCCCCAAGGCGCATTGGCGGAATTGGACGTGTAGTTGTCGCCTCGGATCGTTCCCCAGGACGAGAAAATCGAGGAATCATGCCTTTTTGCCCACAGGTCGCCCCACTCCAGGAGCGCATAGCCGTAATGATGGACGTAGCTGCCGGCAGCGTTCGTCGGGAACTCCGCCGTGCCCGTATAGTCGTATACGATGCCGTCGCCGCCAGGCGCGCTCGACCCGTCATAGGCTTTGATGCCGTGCCCGCCGCTCGGGCTTTGGCCGTTCGCCTGACTGAACACCTTCGGATGGCTTCCGTTGAACAGCACGCCTCCGTCCACGTTGTCCGAGCCGGAGGTGATGGTCGGATCGTTCGTGTAGTCGTACCACTGGTTATGCGCCATCGTCTCCATCAGATGGAACTTGCCGTATTCGGAGCCGTCCTTGCGGATGACGACGATGATGCCTTCCAGGTCGTTCTCATGCGCGTCGAGCGGTCTCGTATAGGCGTCGTCCCGAGGATGGAACAAATCGTACTCGATGAAATAATGCGTCAGCGTCTCCGCGACCTTGTAGTACACATACGCTTTCTGCTCGTAGTGGTGCAGATTGTCCCAGTTGTTGAGCGGCAGATAATCCCCGTCATAGTTGAAGCTGGAGATGAAGTCCGCCCTCGCGTCGAGATCTGCGTTGACGTCCTGATAAATTTGCGGCGCCCAATGAGCCGCCAGATCCGCATAGCTCGGCGCCGCATGGCTCGTCCCGCCTGCGCCTCCCAACAACGATGCCGCCAGTACCGATCCGACCAGAGCCAGTTTCTTCCACATTCCTTGCTCCTCCATTTCAAATCGAGCGTTATTTTTTGAAGCTGTCTGACATCTATGATTATAAGCACGCTCCTCTGCGCCGATCTAGACGCGCTTTGTTAAATGAAAAGCCGAATTGGATCAGGGAATCCAATCGAAAAAGGCCCCCGAAGGGGCCTTTCGCTCGAATTCAATCAACGTCCTTCGTCCGAAAGAGCCCGGGAGGAGCGGCTGCGGGCCAGCGCCAGGCCGAGCAGCAGCCCGAGCAGGGACAGGCCCGACATCGTCACATACATCGTCTGGCCGCCGAAGCGGTCGAACAGCCAGCCGCCGGCGTAGGAAGCGACGATGCCGGACACGCCGAAGAACAGCAGCGCCAGCACCGTCTGGCCGGTCGCCCTCCACTCCTGCGGCACGATCCGGTACAGGTACTGGATCGCCGCCGAGTAGAATACCGGGAACGTGATGATCTGCAGCAGCTGCAGCAGGACGAGCCCGAACGGCTCCGTGATCCATGCGCTCAGGAAGAAGCGGATGAAGTAGAAGAAGCCGGCGATGGAGATGAGCAGCAGCTCGCGGCCGCGGCGCAGCCACCAGAAGCTGAGCGCGAATACGGCGATCTCGCTGCCCGCCGCGAGGAACCAGGCTTGGCCGAGCAGCTCCGGCCCGCCTCCGAGCGAGCCGATGTAGACGCCGAGGAACGTGTCGTTCACGCGCTGCGGGACGGCGCTGATGAAGATCAGCAGCAGGAACAGCGCCGTCTGCCGGTTCCGCAGGAAGCCGGCCAGGCTGGCAAGCCGCACGGGCTCCCCGGAAGCGTCGGCATCCGGCATGAGGAATCCGGCCAGCAGGCATAGCGCGCCGACGGCGGCGAATGTGAGGCCGAGGCTGGAAGCGCCGAAGCCGGACATGATGTAGCCGACCGCCAGCGACATGACGGCATAGCCGAACGCGCCGTAGGTGCGGATCGAGCCGTAGCTGACGCCGCGGCTCTCCGCCGTGCGGAAGTTCAGGCTTTCCAGCAGAGGGTCGATCGGCATCAAGCAGAAGTACAGCAGCATCGCCAGGCCGAGCAGCAGCGGGAAGCTGGCCGTGCCGTAAAGGAAATACCCGATGACCGCCGAGCAGACGGTGAGCAGCAGCATGATCTTGCGCACCGTGCGCAGCCGGTCGCTGATCATGCCCCAGAGCGGCTGGGCGATGATCGTGACGAAGCCGCCGGTGCCGGTGATGAGCCCGATCTGCATCGGGGTCAGTCCCTTTTGATCCAGATAGACGGGCATGAACGAGACGAACATGGCGAGCAGGGAGAAATAGAGGAAGTTGTAGGCCTTGAGAGTGGACGTTCCTTGGCGCATCGGATGGTCAAGCCTCTTTCACGGAAATTCGCGCGCATGCGGATCGTGGCGTCGGACATGGGAAGCGCGTCTACCCAGCATACCACAGCCGAGGGGCTGGCCTGCGCAAAAAAAACCGGAGGCCGCAGGAAAATCCCTGCAGCCCCCGGTCCGGGGAACGCATGCATGAGCTCAATGGGCCGAAGCGTACTCGCGCTCCTGCTCGGCGACGGCCGCGGGGTCCATCTTGCCGTTGCCCATGAAGAAGGCGCATAGCAGCGCCAGCGCCGCCGGCACGATCGCCCAAGCGAACGTCTGCACGATCGACGACGACAGGCCGCCCGTAATCCGCTCGAGCAGATCCGGCGGAATCTGGGCGCGCAGGGCGGGGTCCATCAGCTCGCGCGGATCATGCAGCGTGAAGCCGGGAAGGCCCGCTCCGTCGGCCGCGCCCGCGACCGCTCCGCCCGCCGTGCCCGCGGCTCCCGCCGCGTCGGCGCCGGCAGCCGCCCCCGGCTGGGCGCCGCCGGCCGCTCCGCCAAGCGCCGATTCCAGCTTGCGCGTGAACAGATGGCTCTGGATGATGCCGAACACCGTGATGCCGACCGCCATGCCGAGCGTGCGCAGGAAGCTCAGCGTCGAGCTCGCCGCGCCGCGGTCCTGGACCGGCACCGAGAACATGCAGGCGTTGCTCAGCACGGAGAACGAAGCGCCGATGCCGAGGCCGACGAGCACCATGAACAGGCGCATCACCCAGATGTTCGTGCCGGCGCCGATCGTCGTCAGCAGCGCGAGGCCGACCACGAGCAGCGCGAGCGTCGGAATCATCAGCGTGCGGTACTTGAACTTGGTCATGAGGAAGCCGCCGAGCGTCGCCGTGACGACCGAGCCGACCATCATCGGCAGCAGCACGAGGCCGGAGTTGGTCGCCTTGCCGCCCATGACGCCGGAGATGAAGATCGGAATGTACATCGAGGCGGAGATGAACGCCGCGCCGGCGAAGATGCCGACGAGATTGCTCGAGGCGTAGACGCGGCTGCGGAACATGCGGAACGTAATGATCGGCTCCTTGGCCCGCAGCTCGAACAGCACGAACAGCACCGTCAACACGGCGAAGCCGCCGAACAGCCCGAGGATGGGCGCGGAATCCCAGCCGTACGTCGTGCCGCCGATCGTCTTGCCGCCGAGCTCGAGCGCGAAGATGAGGCAGATGACCGCCCCGACGAGCGTCGCCGCTCCGCCCCAGTCGATGATCTGGCGGCTATGCTTCTGCGACTCGCGATAGAAGCCCCAGACGAAGATCAGCGAGATCAGTCCGAGCGGCAGATTGATGTAGAAGATCCAGTTCCAGTGGATGTAATCCGTAATGTACGCTCCGAGCAGCGGCCCGAAGATGCTGGAGAGGCCGAACACCGCTCCGAACAGGCCGCCGAGCTTGCCGCGCTGCTCCGCCGGCACCGCGTCGAACATGATCGTGAAGGCGACCGGAATCATCGCGCCGCCGCCGAGGCCCTGGATCGCCCGGTACAGCGCCAGCTGCTCGATCGAGGCGGCCGTGCCGCAAAGGGCCGATCCGATCATGAAGACGATGAGTCCGAACACGAAAAACCGCTTGCGCCCGTACATGTCGGACAGCTTGCCGAAAATCGGCATGCCGGCCATTTCGGCGACCATGTACGCCGAGGTGACCCAGACGAACTTGTCGAGTCCGCCGAGCTCGCCTACAATGGTTCCCATAGCGGTCGACACGATCGTCTGATCCATCGAGGCCATGAGCATGCCGAGCAGCAGCCCGGCAATGACCAGCCCAACGGGATTGCGGGTGGCTTGTTTCATTTGCTGATCCTCTTCCTTTCCTGCTTGCGTCCCTTTGGCCGGGACGCGTCCTTCATCATTATAGCCACGGCAGCCGTCCGCAAAATCAGCCCGCAGACGGATGTCCCCGGCGATATTTTTATTCTAAAGCAAATCCCCTGACAGCTGCCTGTCAGGGGGTGGACGCAGGTGCGGAAGCCTCTTCCTCCGCCGCCGGCTTCATGAATTTCTTCTCGATCGCCTTGCAGGCCGCCCACGAAAGGAACAGGAGCAGCGCGACGAAGGCGAGCTGCAGCGGGTCGCGGTAGAAGCGCCCGACGTCGTGGCCGACATAGGAGACGACCAGCGCCATGATGCCCTTGCCGACGCCGACCGCCGCGAAAAAGCGGCCGATCGGCATGCGGGACACCGCGGCCGCCATGTTGACGAGCACGAACGGTCCGACCGGGAACAGGCTGAGGACGAACACGTAGCTGAACGCGTTGCGCCGGATCCAGCTCATGCTCGCCTTCACCTTGGGCTTGTCCGCCCAGCGGCGGGCGAGGCGGTGGCCGGAGGCGGCCCGCACGGCCAGGAACGTCGTCATGCAGCCGGCGACGAGTCCGAGCCAGGAGTAGAGGAACCCGGCCCAGAGGCCGTACGCCGCGGCATTCGTGCCGATGAGCAGCAGCGTCGGCAGCGGGGGCACGAAGGATTTGAGGAAAGGAAGCAGGATGCCGGGCAGCGGACCATAGGATCGGTACCGCTCGAGCAGCTCCAGCAGCCGTTCTTCCGTCATATAAGACATCAATTGGTCAAGCATGTGGCATGGACTCCTTCCGCAGGAGCCGGCGCGGCCGGAAGCTCCTTGGACTATCGGCTTCATTGTACTCCGTGCCTGGCGCGGAAGGAAGCCTCGGACGCGGCATATTATCCCTTGATCGGCATATCCTACAAAACGAACCTACCGGCCAGCCGGCCGGCACGAAGGAGAGTCTATGAATCCCATCCTGCTCGGCAGCATCGCGACGGCGGTGTGCACGGTCATCGGCGCGCTGCCCGCCCTGTTCATTACGAATATCACTCACCGCGGCAAGGACATCCTGCTCGCCTTCACGGCCGGCATCATGGTCGCCGCCTCGACGTACGGGCTCATCCCGAGCGCGCTCAAGCTGTCCGGGCTGCCGGCGGTCGCGATCGGCATCCTGCTCGGCACGATCGTACTCATGCTGCTGGAGCTCATCCTGCCCCATACCGATCCTTCGCATGACTCCGACCTCGACCTGTCGCCCGGCTCGGCCGCGGCGCGGCGCGGCTGGCTCGGCATGGACCGCAGCTCGATGCTGTTCTTGACGGCGATGGCGCTGCACAACCTGCCGGAGGGGCTGTCGGTCGGAGTCAGCTACGGCAGCAGCGAAGCCCAGCTCGGCCCGATCGTCGCAATCAGCATCGGCCTGCAAAACATTCCGGAGGGCTTCCTGACGGCGCTGTTCCTCATTACCCAAGGGATGCGCCGCGGCTACGCCGTGCTCATGGCCATCGGCACCGGCGTGCTCGAGCTGATCGCCGCGCTTGTCGGCGTCAGCTTCGTGGCGGCGATCGAGACGGTCGTCCCTTACGGCCTCGCCTTCGCCGCCGGCGCGATGCTGTTCGTCGTCTACAAGGAGCTCATCCCCGAGAGCCACGGCGACGGCAACGAGCGCGTGGCGACGTTCTCGTTCATCATCGGCCTGCTGACGATGATCGCGATGACGCATTCGCTCGGGTGAGGCGGGGCGATGCCGGAGGCCGCTCCAATTGTATGAAAAGAGGTCATCCCTCATCAGGATGACCTCTTTTCAATGTTTAACTTCTATACCGGCTGCTGTCTCCGAAAAGGTCTGATCGAGTTCGTCCAAAACTTGGAGAATGTCAATATCCTTTTTCCGAATATATGGAGTCGTCTTGATTATTCCGGCTCTCCAGTCGGTTGTTCTGACAATAAGTTCATTTCGTCTCAGGTATTCAAGAGAATCGAGTTCTGGGGAAGACTGTCCGCCAGCCCGTTTTCCACTCGCTCCGACAACCGGTTTCAACATTTCCCTCATGACTTCAACCCCTTCATACATCAACTCAGAATTTTGAAAGTCGCCTGAATAGCATACCTTGTTTGGTAACACAAATTTACCATTATCCATGTGGAGATTCAATGATATCCTATAATCTTCTACGAATGATTCCTTCAGTTCGGTAAGCTTGTCCAGCGGAGTAAGGTCGGCAAATGCAGGACTTCTCATTTCAACATTCATGTAATAACCGGAGTCCTGAAACCATTTCATTTGCAAAGATTTAGAAGAAGTAATGCCTAGCAGATCAAACATACGGTAATGCAGGACATGTCCATATTCATGCATTAAACTTTGTGCGCATCTCTCATGCACACTCAAAGTATTTAAGTTCTCAATAAGCCTGCTCTGATCTTCAGATTCCATAGCTTGCATGACGAGGGTCAGATAGTTGGCCGCGTCCAAATAGGCCCGACGCTCTGCCTGTATCCGTCGGACAGTGTCGTCTGGAAGAAGCAGAATCCACTCCTCTTTTTTCATCGGGGGTCTGCACATGGCTGCAATGCCAGTTCCATCAACATGACCTTTGAATCGAAAATACAAATTATAAACGGAGCACTCCGAAAGGAAAGCTCCTTTCTTCATAGCCCTCTTATAGCCTCCGCGCACCTCATGTTTATGTCGAACCGGATGTGTGTAATCAATCTCTGATTCGTTTCCGATCAGAGCGGCCACCATTTCTGAGGTTCTACGTATGTTGATTACTTTGTCTTTATCAAGCTCAAGCAGTCCGAGATCAAGTTCTTGAATACTGATTTCTACCTCGTCATTCTCTCCTTCATTCTCTTGGTTTATAAGCTCGGCTTTCATGAAGAGCCCCATCAATTTCCAATACCCCTTTATGCTTATGTATTTCTGTTAATTTACCATATTTTGAACAAAATAGATTGGTTCAAATTAAAAAGCCGAGTTCGCGGCACAAGGCCCAAACTCGGCTTTCAGACGATAGCGGTATGCTTTGACTCAATGTCTGTCCGGCAGCTCGCAAGCCTCGTCGCCCGGAGCGCAGGCCGCGCCCGCATCGCCGGCAGACTCGGGGGCCGCGCCGGCGGCTTCCGCCTGGCGCTCGTCCCAGGCCTGGCGGAGCACCTGCAGGAAGGCGTCGGGATGCTGCGCGCCCGAGACGCCGTATTTGCGGTCGAGCACGTAGAACGGCACGCCCTGGATGCCGAGCTGCGCCCCGTCCTGCTCCTCCGCCCTCACCTGCTCGAAGTAGCGGTCCGACTCCAGCACCGCGAACGCCTCCGCGCGCGGCAGCCCCGCTTCTTCCGCCAGCGCCTCCAGCACCTTGCGGTCCTCGAGCAGCAGGCCGTCGGTGAAGTAGGCCTTGAACAGCCGCTCGGCCATCGCGTCGCCCTTGCCTTGCTCCTTGGCCCACGCCATGAGGCGATGCGCGTCGAACGTATTGCCCGGCTTCATCGCCTCGAAGTCGAACTTGAGGCCAAGCTGCGCCGCCTGCTGGCCGAGATTCTCGTTGCTCTGGCGCGCCTTTTCAATCGACATGCCGTACTTGGCGGCGAGCAGCTCATGAATGCTGCGGCCCGGCTCGTGCACGGCCGACGGGTCGAGCTCGAAGCTGCGGTAGACGACCTCGATGCCGTCCTTGTGCTCGAACGCTTCGAGCGCCTCCTGGAATCTCCTCTTGCCGATAAAACAGAACGGACAGGCGTAGTCCGACCAAATTTCAACCTTCATCGTCATACCCGCTTTCCGGCGGCTGCAGCCGCCTTTGAACTGTAACCATATTGGTTACATGGTATCATACGACATCGCCCGCGGGCAAACGTACGGCCTTGCCGCCGGCTACGAGCCTCCGCCTTCGCCAGCCGGCTGATCCTCCGCCGGGCCGCCTGCCTCCGCCGGCTCCGGCCCTTCCACATGCAGCCGGAGCGCCTGCAGCTTGTTTTCCCAGTAGCGGTCGAAATAGGCCAGCCAGCGCTTCAGCTCGCGCAGCGGATCGGCGTCCATGCGGTAGCGCGTCTCGCGGCCGGTCCTGCGCTCATGCACGAGCCCGGCATCGGCGAGGATGCGCAGATGCTTGGAGACGGCGGCTCGGGTCATGTCGAAATGCGGCGTCACTTCCTTGAGCGGCAGCTCGCCCGCGTCCTGAAGCAGCTGCAGCATGCGGCGACGGCTCGGGTCGGCGATCGCCTGATAGACATCCGCGCTGGGCTCCCGCAGCGGCACGGGCTCAGCCCTCCAGCACGGCGGCCAGCTTCTTCACGATGCCGGCCCAGCCTCCATTCATCCGCTCGCGCACCTCGCGGTGGGACTGGCCGAACTCGGTCACGCCGTCCTCCGACCAGCCGCCGTGGATGACGGTGAACTCGGTCACGCCGGGCTCCAGCTCCTTCAGCTCGAACGCGACGCTCCACTGCTCGCCCCAGTCGAAGCTCAGGCGATGCGGCGGGGACAGCTCGGTCACGCGGCAGCGCGAGTCGCCGAACGGCCCGGCATGCAGAATGAATTCGGCGCCCTCCTCGGCGACGAACGTATTCGGCATGAACCAGGCCTCAATGCCCGCCGAGGTGGCGGCTGCTTCCCATACTTTTTCGATCGGCGCTCGTAGCACCTGCACCTGACGGATTTCCGGCAGCTGGCGGTCGGATGACGATGGCATCATAATTCCTCCTTGAGTTCGTTGAACATAGAAAAAGGATACCATATGGTATCCTTTTTGGCAATTCCGGCGGGACGGAGACCTCCAACCGCCAGCTCCGCTTCCTGTTTAGAGCGCTCAGCGGTACGTCCGCTTCTCCATTCCGTCGAGGCTTTTGAACTCATAGCCTTGCGCGCGCGCGCCGTCGATGATCCGGCCCAGCGCCTGCGTATTGTCGCTCGACACCGCATGCAGCAGCAGCACCGCGCCCGGATGCAGCTGCTCCATCACGTTGCGGTAAGCGTAATCCGCTCCGCGCTGCGCGGACGTGTCCCAGTCCTTGTAGGCGACCGACCAGAAGACGTTGCGGTAGCCCTCGGCTCCGCTGGCGGCGAGCATCGGCTCCGAAAAAATGCCGCGCGGGGCGCGCAGATAATCCATCTTCTGGACGCCGGTCAGCTCGGCGACCGCCTTTTTCACATCGGCCAGCTCCTGCCTGATCTTCTCCGGCGGCAGCGTGCTCATGTCCGGGTGGCTCCACGAATGGTTGCCGATCAGATGGCCCTCCGCCGCCATCCGCTTGACAAGCTCCGGCTCCGTCTTGACGTAATGCCCGGTGATGAAGAAAATCGCCGGCACGTTCTTCTCCTTGAGCACGTCGAGGATCGTCCCCGTCAGCCCGTCCTTCTCGTAGCCGTTGTCGAACGTCAGGTACAGCTCCTTGCGGGACGTGTCGCCGAGGAATACGGCGCCATGCTTCTCCAGCATCGGCTGGAAGCCTTCCTCCGCGATCGACGGCAGCTCGCCGTTTTTGCTTTTCTTGAAGCCGAAATGGTACGCCTTGCTCCAGCCTGCGGCAGGAGCCGCATCCGCTGACGGCGGAGCCGGCTCCGCCGCCGCCCGGCCGAGCGGCAGCCCCGCGCTTGCGACCGCTCCCGCGATCAGCACAGCCGCTCCGGCGGCTTGCCACCAACGTTTCGCCATTCTGTTCCCCTCCCGCTTTCATGATGCGCGCTCTGCTTTGTTTTGCCGCAAACGGCGGCCGCTTATGCATAAGCCGAGGGGAATCCGTTACGACGTTTAATTTACATGTGCATAACTTTTCATGTGGATAACTGTGCAACCTTTTCACAAGCTTAACTTTCCTGGGCATAGCGGCTGTTCATAGTGGGGATAATTCTGTGCATAAAGCAAAAAGCCGGCTCCGCGACAAAACGCGGATGCCGGCTTCGGGGCCGAAGGGCTGGGGATGGACGATCAGCTCGCCGGAGGCTCGGCCTTGGCCAGCGACGTCAGCATCAGCTGCTTCGCCTGCGGGTCGCCCTCGACCGGCTGCTCGGTATACTCGAACGAGACGAGATCGCCCGGCTCCAGCTCGAAGGCCGCTTCGGCCGTTCCTTCGCCAAGCTGGAACGACTCATGCCGACCGTCCATCTCGATCTCGATCGTATGCGAATCGGCCAGGCCGCTGAACTTGCCTTCGCCTTTTTTGGCTTCCGGCTCGGACGGAGCGGCGGATGGCGCAGGCTCTTCCGAAGGCGATGCCGACGGTGCCGGCGGGCTTGGCGAAGGAGAAGGAGCCGCGGAGGGCGAAGGGCTGACGCTAGGCAGCGGCGACGGGGATGCCCCCTGCAGCGGCTCGTTCGAGCCGGAGCAGCCGGCCAGCGCCAGCAGCAGCACGGCTCCGGATAGAGACAGCAGCCTCGTTTTTGACCGTGATGTACGTTTGTTCATATGAAGTGACACCTCCAATCCCTACAACGAGCGGGGGCTTGGATAAGTTGCCCGCTGGCGCAAAACCCGACTAAAGTCCAGCTGGGAACGCAAAAAAGCTCCCGCCCATGGGCGGGAGCTTCACGGATGATGCGGGCCGCGATGCCGGCGTTGTCCGGCTCGTCGGCGATGGCGCTGCGAGCGCCCTCGCGCTCGGCACGGATCAGTTCATCTGCGTCAGCGTGATGGAGCCGTCCTTGGCGGCGAAAGCGACGTTCCAGTCCAGCAGCTCGGCGATGAAGCGCAGCGGCACGAGCGTACGGCCGTTCTTGTCGATGACCGGAGCGGCCGGAGCCGTCATGCTTTGGCCGTTGACCGAGTACGTTTTCTGGTTCACCCAGAAGCCGAGCTTGTCGGAGCCGGCGCTGATCCAGACTGCCTTGGCCTTGCCGTCGAAGCTGACCGTCGCGCCGATGCCCTCGCTCAGGAAGCGAAGCGGGATGTACGTCATGCCGTTCCACATGACCGGCGTCGTATCCATCTGGGTCGTGCCGCCGTTGATGTTCAGCTGCATGCTGTTCAGCTTCATCCAGACCGTCGTCATGGACGGCTCGACCGGAGCCGGAGTCGGCGTCGGTGTCGGCGCTGGCGTCGCTTCGGCGAACATCGACGGCTTCTGCTTGACGATCGCGTCGCCGAGGCCTTGGCCGACGCCGAAGACGAACTTGAAGCCTTCGCGGTCCGTCGCGTAAGCCGCATCGTAATTGCCGGCGGCGTAGCTGTCGAACGCCATCTGGATCTGGCTCTCATGCTTCAGAAGCGCTTCGGTAGCGGCGGCAGCCGGCAGCTTGCCTTCGGTGGCGGTGCCGAGGAACGAGCCGAAGTCCTTCGAGAACGTGTTGAAGCGCGCTTGAACGGCCTGCTTGGCGGCCATGTCGCCGGCCTTCACGGCGTTCACGTAGTCCGACTGGGCGTTGATGTGGTCGCCGGTCCACAGCTTCTCGAACGCGTCGGCTCCGGCGCTGCCGTACAGGGACGCGATCGCCGCTTTCCAGTCGGCGGTGTTCATCGCCTCGGCGCCGACGAGCGCGGAGGCGTCCTTCGCTCCGTCGAACTGCTTCTGCATCTGCAGCACCGACAGCGCCACATGCTCGGACACGAGCCTATTCAGCGTCGAGCGCAAATCGGCGGCCTTCGTATCGACGGAGGAGCCGCCGAACTTATCCGGCATCTGCTTGACGATCGCGCCGGACAGCGCCTTGCTGATCGTGAACATCGTCTTGTAGCCTTCGCGATACGCTTTGTACGCATCGGCGTAGTCGCCCTGCACATACTCGTCGAATACGGTCTGCACCTGCGCCTCATGCAGCTTCAGCGCGTCCATGGCGGCTGCCTTCGGGAGGTTGTTCGCGGTCGCCGCGGCGAGGAACGTGGAGAATTCGTCCACGAAGCCCTGCACCTTCGCTTCCGCCGCTTTTACCGCGTCGGCGTTGTTCATCTTCTTGGCCTTGGCCAGCTCGTCGGTGGAAGCGTTGTGCGAACGGAAGATGCGGCCGAACTCGTCCGCTCCGGCTTTGCCGTACAGCATCTCGATCGCCGGCAGCATGTCGAGCGCGTTCTGGTCGAGCGCCTTGAGGGCGGCCGCCGCATCCTTGGAGCCGTCATACGCTTTGGTCATCGCCGCGACGGCGAGCGCGAAGTGCTCCGAGAGCAGATGGTCGAGGCTGGCGCGCAGATCGGCGGCCGGCGTCACGGCCGTAGGCGCCGCGGCCGGGGCGGGGGCGGCCGCAGCCCATCCGGCTGGGATGGCGAGGGCGAGGGTCAGGACAGGGGCGAGCGCTTTCGTGATCTTCATGAACAGTCACTCCTTCGGGTATGGGGTCAATGCGGATTGCCGTGGCTGGCTCCGTCCGGGGATGATGCCCGGCGGTCGGCTTGAGCTGCTTTCATGGAGTGGAACGCAGGCCGGATCCGTTTGGATGACTCTTTTTTGCTTTATTTTTTATTTTTTAAACCGGTTTCAACCTGGTTTTATGGGGGTAATTCATTGCTTTCTTCTTCAACATCCCCTGACTTGCCCATGTAAAATTACATAATATTACATTAATTTAAAAGGAGCGCATGCGAAAAAGGATGGGAGGAAGCGGCTGCTTCCTCCCATCCTTTGTTGGCTGCACGATGCGTCTTCCTCTACAGCGTGCCGTACGATTCCAAGCCCATCTTCTCGACGAGCCGGCCGCTCTCCTCGTTGAGCCCGACGACGTCGCAGCTTTTGCCGGCCTCCAGGTACTTGCCCCGGATGCGGGCGATCGCATTGACGCCGGAGTGATCCCACACATGGGCGTCCGAAAAGTCGATCGTCACGCGCTCGGGATCGCCGGCCGCGTCGAAGGCGTCGCCGAAATCGGTCGCCGTCGCGAAAAACAGCTGGCCGCTCACCGCATAGCGCAGGCTGCCGTCCGGCTGCGGCTGCGCCTTCACGGCGATGCGCGAGATGCGCCGGGCGAAGATGACCGCGCTCAGCAGCACGCCGACGATGACGCCGAGGCCGAGGTTATGCGTGTACAGGACGACGCCGACGGTCGCCAGCATGACGATCGAGTCGCCGATCGGGGCGCGCTTCAGCTCGCCGAGCGACTTCCAGTTGAACGAGCCGATCGCGACCATGAACATGACGCCGACGAGCGCCGCCATCGGGATCTGCTTGACGACCGGACTGAGGAACAGGATCAGCAGCAGCAGGACGACGCCCGCCGTCAGCGTCGACAGCCGCGTGCGTCCGCCGGAGCGCACGTTGATGACCGATTGGCCGATCATCGCGCAGCCCGCCATGCCGCCGAAGAAGCCGGTGGCGAAGTTGGCGATGCCCTGGCCTTTGACCTCGCGGTTCTTGTCGCTCGGCGTATCGGTGATCTCGTCGAGGATGTTGGACGTCAGCAGCGACTCCAGCAGCCCGACGAGCGCCATCGAGGCCGAGTAGGGCAGGATGATGAGCAGATTGTCCAGGTTCGGAACGAAGTCCGGCAGATGCAGCATCGGCAGCGTGCCGGAGAAGTCGGCGATGTCGCCGACGGTCAGCGCGTCGAGCTTGAAGATCATGGCGACGGCGGACACGACGATGATCGCGGCGAGCGCGGACGGGAACGCGCGGGTCAGCTTCGGCAGCCCGAACACGATAGCGAGCGCGAGGCCGACGAGCGCGTACATCGTCCAGCCCTGGCCCTGGAAGTGCACGAGCTGGGCCATGAAGATCATGATCGCCAGCGCGTTCACGAAGCCGTTCATGACCGAATGCGGCACGAAGCGGATCAGGCTGCCGAGCTTCAGCCAGCCGATGACGAGCTGGATGATGCCGGTCAGGATCGTCGCGGCGAACAGGTATTCCACGCCGTGGTCGCGGACGAGGCCGACCATGAGCAGCGCGAGCGCGCCGGTGGCGGCGGAGATCATCGCCGGACGGCCGCCGGCGAACGAGATGATGATGGCGATCATGCAGGACGTGATGAGCCCGACCATCGGGCTGACGCCCGCGATGATCGAAAAGGCCAGCGTCTCGGGAATGAGCGCCAAAGCGACAGTGATGCCGGACAGGATGTTCGTTCCCGGATTCGGGAGCCACTCCTGCTTCCAGCGGGATATGCGGTTCAAGACAAATGTACCCTCCTGATGAGCGGAATTTCCGATGCACCTCTTCTAACCGAGCATTATAAGGCTTTTAGGAAAAGCCGGCGACAAGCCCGGAAGTCAAAGAAAGCGCAATCATCGAAATGAATCGCGCCCATTCTCGCTGCTGCGGCTCTTTTCTATGGGGATCGATTCAAGTAAGGTCAAGATCGGGGCGGGAGACGGCCCCCTGCCCCGTGGGGATTCGCGCCATAAAAAGCGAACCGGCGAAGCAACGAGTGCTTCGCCGGTTGGCGGACGCTTGTTCAGGCGATGCGGCGCGGGAGAGGCCGCCGTGCCGGCAAGCCCTTACGGCCTCCCCTGGCTTCCCGATTTCCCATGCCGATCGTTCAGCGTGATCTCGACGACGGTATCCAGCTCATCCGGCAGCGGATAAGTGAAGTGCTCCGGCTGCGCGAAGTTGAAGAATTCATCGTTCGGATACAGCCGGGCATTCCACGGACGCGAGACGAACAGCTCCGAGCCGTCTTCCAGCAGCCTCGCTTTTTTCACCTGGCCGCCCAGACCGGACAGATTGACCGGACCGACGCTTTCTTCAAAGATATGCGCATACAGCTTGTCGCCCTTGCGCGTGTAGCGGCCCCACTCCGGCTTGTCGAGGTCCGCTTCCCCGCAGCCGTAGACGCTTTCCCCGTTCCGGCGCATCCAGGCGCCTACCTCCGCCAGGACGCTCAGCGATCGCCGCGGAATCTCTCCCTTCGCGTCCGGTCCGACATTGAGCAGCAGATTGCCGTTTTTGCTCACGCACTCGACCAGCTTGCGGATGACGGTTTTCGCCGACTTGTACGCATGGTCGTTCGCCGCATAGCCCCAGTTGTTGTTCAGCGTCATGCAGGCTTCCCAGGGGATCGGTCGGCCGTCCTCGTCCGTAATGCCCTGCGGAGGGATGATCTGCTCCGGCGAAGCGAAATCGCCCGAGAAGAAGCTCGGGGTCCGGGAACAGATCGAGCCCCCTTCTTCCCCGCTCGCCTCGAGCCGGTTGTCGACGATGATCTGCGGCTGGAGCTCGCGGATCATCGTCATCAGCTCGGTCGCCCGCCATTTTTCCCCTCTCATGTCGTCGTAAGAGAAGTCGAACCACATGATGTCCAGCTTGCCGTACCCGGTGAGCAGCTCGCGCACCTGCGCATGCATGTCGTCCAGGTAGGCGTCGAAGCGCTCCGGATCGCGCCGGAAGCTCTCGTCGTCGCGCATCGGATGGATGCGGTCGCCGTACGCCGGGAAATCCGGATGATGCCAGTCGATGAGCGAGAAGTAGAGGCCGACCTTCAGCCCTTCCTCGCGGAACGCATCGAGGAACTCGCGGACGAGGTCTCTTCCGCATGGCGTGTTCGTCGACTTGTACGTCGTATGCTTGCTGTCGAACAGGCAGAAGCCGTCATGATGCTTGGCCGTCAGCACCGCATAGGTCATGCCTGCATCCTTGGCCGCCTTCGCCCATGCTTTCGGATCGTACCGGTCCGGGTTGAACTCGTCCACATAAGTCTGATAGTCCTCGTCGCTCATCCTCTCGAAGCTGCGCACCCATTCGCCTCGTGCCGGAATCGCATAGATTCCCCAATGGATGAACATGCCGAAGCGGTCATGTCGGAACCACTCCGTCCGTTCGGTACGTTGCCTGATCAACTCATTCATGCCCTAGCGCCTCCCCATGTTCGGTATAGCCCAAGTCTAGCAATGAATTGTGATAAGCTATAGGCAGCAAGTTAGCTTCCTGCGGGGATGAAATTAACCAATTGAACGAGGGATGCGGATGCACGACCATGACGCCATGCCGGGCGCGATGCTCCAGCATCTTCAAGTCAGCCTGGTCGAAGCCTACTACACGGAGTGCTCGCCCGAGTGGCGCGAGCTTGATTATGTGCCGTCTTACAATAAGTTCTATCTGATCTGCGGCGGCGAGGGCTGGATCGACATCGACGGCCGCTCCTATGCCCCCGTCGCGGGCCAGCTCTGCCATATGCCGGCGCATGTCCGCCAGTCCTACTCCGCCATAAGCGACCGCCCCTACCGCAAGTATTGGTGTCATTTCACCGCAGCGCTGGGAGGGCTGGATCTGTTTCAATGGATCGACGTCCCGCCGCTGCTGAACGTTCCGCCGGACCGGCTGGATTCGCTGACCCGGCTGTTCCGCGAGCTTGCGGAGCTGCATGCCGACGGCGGCTGGCTGGCGCGGATCCGGGAGAAAGCAGTCCTGCTCGAAGTCATCGGCTTTTTCCTCGCCGAGTCGAACCCGCAGCTGCGGATCACCCCCGGCAAGCGAGACGAGATCGAACGCCTGCGGCAGATCGACTCCTTCATCGAAGAGCGCTTGTCCGAGGCGCTTACGCTGGACGACCTGTCCCGGCATGTCCATCTGCATCCCAACTATCTCGTGCGCTACTTCAACAAGCATCTCGCCGTCTCTCCGCTCAAGTACCTGAACCGCAAGCGCATGCAGCGCGCTCGCGCCCTGCTGGAGGCCGGCGGACTCAGCATCAAGGACATCGCCGCGCAGGTCGGCTTTCCGGACACCAACCACTTCTCCAAGGTGTTCCGCAAGGAGATGAGCTGCTCTCCGTCCGAGTACCGGGCCAGACAGGCCTCCAGAGCGAGGGCGGCACGCGGCGAAGAGCCGGTCTGACTTGAAGGGGAAGAGAAGAAGGGCCGGGTCTGTCCAGCCTCGATTGCCGCGTCAGCTCCATGGCGGATCAGACGCACGAAAGCCCTCCTTTGGCAACGAAAGGAGGGCTTTTTTCAAGAGCGCTCAGCCAGCCAGTCCGGTTACGATGATGTTGTCGAACCGGTAGTCCGCGGACTCCGCCCGCAAGCCGACCGTCCCTTTCAGGAAAGGCTGGTTCAGGTCGGTGATCGTCGCCTTCTGCTGAAGATCGACTTCAACCGTCAGGCGGTTCCCTCGGCAGGTCAGCTTCAAATAATGGTAGCTTCCCGGCGAATAGACGTGCGCGCCTGACGCCAGCTCCGTCCAGGTGGATCGGCCGTCGAATTTATATAGCTTCCAGGAGGCTCCGTCCCTCAGCTCCAGCTGATAGAAGCCTCCGCTTTTCTGCATCCGGGCCAGAACAGCGGCATTATGGGCCGTGTTCGGCAGGTAGACATGGCCTTCGACGCTGTAGTCCCCGGTATTGAAGCCGCGAATGTAGTTCACGACGCTGTTGGCCGCGGCGGCCTTGAGCTCTTTGGTCGCTCCGGCAGGCTGGGACACCTGCCAGGAGCCGCTGACGTTCTGCCAGCCGGCCGGCATAGATTCGACCGATGCGTCCTCGAACGTTTCCGAAAGCGCCGTGCCGCTTTCATTCGAGCCTTTCTCGATCCAGATCATGACCCAGTAGTGCAGCTTGGGCACCGTCAGCGAGACATAGCTGCCACCGGCATCCGATCCGGTCGAGTAGCTCAGGCTGTACGCCTTGCCATGGTCGTAGTCCGGCGACGCCACCCAGACCTTGGCGTTCGGGCGCAGCGTTCCCTCGTAGTAGATCTTCGCCGGAACAGCGGCGAATTGATCCGGCGCCGCGTAGGCTGCGTTCTCATCGCGCCAGCGGGTCGAGACGTTGTTTTCCAGGTTGATGAGGTGGATGATGTCGTAGCCGTCCTTCGACTTCGAGAACTTCCACACCGCTCCCGCATCGCCCTCCGTGCTCGACGGCAAGCCTGTCAGCTCGATCCGGCTCGACCCGCTGACGACGCCGTCCCTCAGCAGGTTCTGATAGGCTGTCAGGAACCCGTAGTAATTCTTCATCGCCGCCTTGAGGCTGTCGCTCATGACCAGATTCTTGTTCGGGAAATACTCGTTCGACAGCATGCTTCCGCCGTCGCCGAGCTCGATGTGCGAGGCGCCTGCAGCGAACATGGCGGCATCCGCCAGCCTGACCGACGCTTCGTTGAACAGTCGCTGCGTTCCTCCTGGAGTCTCCTGCGAATGCTTGTAATTCATGTACGCGGCGAATACGACGGCCTTGTCGCTGCGCGCCTTGGAGCGCTCCACCAGACGCAGCAGATCGATGTAGTCGTCGTTCGATTCGTCGTCATCCCACAGCTCCGTGTAGACGAATTCCGCGCTCGAGTCCGCGGACACCTGATCCTGTCCGTAGGCCAGGACGCTGTTGAAGACGACCTCTTTCTGAAGGCGCGCCTTCGCGGCATTGATGAATCCGGCATACGTCGAGTCCAGCTGGACCGCATTGCGGTTCCAGTCGTAGAGCGTGCCCCGAGGACCGAGCGTATCCATGTGCCACCCGTCGAATGCGAAGTTCTGGAACACCTCCTCTTCCCTCGTGAAGATGTAGTTCCGCCAGCCGGGGTTCGCGGGATTGAACAGATAGATCTTTCCTCCCCCGCCTGCCCAGCCGCCCGGAAGCCCGTGAAGATCCTGGCGGCTCGGGTCGTAGCTGCCGCCGCTGTCCTTGAACAGTCCCCATGCGACCTGCACCCCGTCGTTCCAATAGTTGTCGAAGGCGCCGTTGATCAGATTGTAGTTCATCGCCTTCATGCCGTAGTGGTGAGCGCTGCTTATGTAGCCGTTCACCGTCGAGCGCGCCACCCGGCGGTTGGCGATATCCTGCCAGGACGGGGACTGCGGATCCGGGTTCGGACGATGGTGCTGCCAGTGCCAGTCATAAAATTGCAGCGCGTTGATATGGTAGTTTTTCAGCTGCCACGTCGAGTTCGCCGTATCGACCGTATCCGCGAACTCGCTCACATAGCCGTACCGCGGAAATCTGGTCCAGTTGCTCGAGACGTCGATCGCCGTCGATCCGGAGTCGACGACCGCGCCGCTCTGGTCCCGGACCCATGCCTCCACCAGATACCCCCGATAGTCGGTCGACGGGGGCGTCCAGGCATACGTCAGCGTTGTCGCTTGTCCCGCGCCGAGGGACACGGTCCGGGTCTGGTCCGGGCCTGCCTCCGCTCCTAGATGGCGGAAATAAAGCGTCACCGAGCCGGCGAAGCTGGACCCGGTCCCGTTTTTCAAATCCAAATAGATGGCGGCTTGCTCGCCCGGATTGTAGCGGGCCTTGTCGGTATTGACCCGCTGCAGGAGCGGCGCGGTGCCGGCCGAAGCTTGTTCCGGCGCCATCCCAGCCAGGCCGAGCAGCAGGACAACCAGGCCGAACACAGGCAAGAGCTTGCTGGTCATGATCGTTCCTCCTCGTTTTGTTCATCGCTTGTCGCTTGCGCATGGAATCCAGCATCGTCCGGATTCCAGGACATCGCCTCCCTTCCGCTGGATGGAAAAAAGGGGCGGAAAGCCACACTTGCAGCCCTCCGCCCCTTGCCTGCGCCATCTCGTGCCGTCCTCGCCAGGACGGCGTCAGTCCGCCGCGGCCGTCCGCTCCAGCAGCCGGTCCAGCACGGCCGCAATCTCGGCCCGCGTGCTGGCGGCCTGCGGCCGGAATTGTCCCCGGGCGTCGCCGAGCAGCAGCCCGGCCTGCTCCAGGCGGCTCACCGCCGCCTGAGCCCAGGCCGCGATCAGCGCGCGATCCGAGAAGGAAGAGGACGCGGCGGCTGCCGGCGCCTGCTTCTGCCCGCCCAGGTAGTCGAGCGTGCGATCCAGCATCACCGCCAGCTCCTGTCTCGAGACAGCGGCATCAGGATCGAACCGGCCATCCTCCCGTCCGAGGATCAAGCCGGCCGAGACGGCGGAGGAGACCGCATCGGCATGCCATGCGCCTGCCGGAATATCAGGGAAAGCGGATGGCTTGCCGCCGGATGAGAGGCCAAGCGTCCGGACGAGCAGCGCCGCGAGCTGGGCTCTGGTGGCCGTCGCCGACGGCTCGAAGCGGCTCTCCGTCATGCCGGTCACAATCTGCTTGGCGGCCAGCGACGCGATCGCTTCGTAGCCCCAGTGGCTGGGCGGCACGTCCGCGAACGTCTTGAGATGATCCATGACAGCGTAGGAGCCGGATTCGGTCCAATCCGCACGCAGGACGCGCTCTCCCGGCCTATAAACGCCGCCGGCGTAGCTCCACTCGGCGTCCGTTGCGCCCGCCCGGTACAGGCCGAGCGTCTTGCCTCCGAGCAGCGGAGCCTGCACCCGGAATTCCAGCTGGCCTTGAGGGTACAGCGCCGCGCTGCCCACCGCTGTTCCGTCGGAGCCGACTGCGCTCAAGCGGGCTTCATAGACTGCGCTCCTCGGCGTCCACGCCGCGTGCGGAGCCTTGGCCTCCCCTGCCGGCCGCAGCTCCAGCTCAAGCCAGGCCGCTCCATCCTTGGCGGCGGCAGCCAGCAAGGCGTTCAGCGCGGAGCTTTTCCAAACGGCTGCTGCCCCATCGTGTCCGATCCGGACTTCCTTGGCCGAAATCTTGCCCGCGGCTGCCACCGGAATCCGCGCCCGGCCGGTTCCAGCCTCGAGACGCAAGTCGATCCGGCCTGCCGCGCCTTCGCCCGACAGCTCACTCTCGCCGATGACGCGGACTGCCGGCGCTGGCGATGCGGATGGCGAAGGAGCGGCCGATGCCGCTGCGCCGGACGCCGGCGGCTCGGCCGGAGGCGACGTCGGGCTTGCGCTTGGGGACGGCGTCGGGCTCGTCTCGGAGCCGTCTCCGCCGAACAACGCCTGCGGCTCCGGCGACTGCGGCTGCCGGTCGATGACGAGCATCGTCCAGTAGTCGAGCTCCGGCACCTGGATCACGATGGAATCGCCGTCCCAGACATAGTCGAGCTCCTGCATGGCGCCCTCGCGGCTGTCCGGCGTGGCCGCGTACACCTTCAGCTCCGGCCGCTCCGCCGCCGGGCCGCCGATCGCATAGCGGACCGCAAGATCGTGCGCCGCCTTCGGCTGCCGCGCCTCGTTCCGCCAGTTGGAGTCGTTGTCCAGCAGGTTGATCAGATGGATGACGTCGTAGTCGGCATACCCCTCATTGCCGGCGTTGGTGCGGACGGTCGTCCAAAGCGTCCGCTCCGAGCCGTCCCGGCTCGTCGGCAGCGCCTGCCCCGAAGCGTCGAACGCCTCGACCGCCGCATCCGCATCCGCCTTGCTGTCGAACAGCAGGTTCTCGTAGGCGGCGAAGAACTTGTAGTAGTCCTTCATCGCCTCCTTCGTGCTCTCGGTCATCTTCTTGCTGCGGTTCGGGTAATACTCGTGCGCCAGCATGTTCGGCCCCTCGCCGATCTGCTCCGCCGTCCCGAGCTCGATGTGGGTCGCACCCATCGATGCCAGCGCCGCGTCCATCAGACGCACCGAAGGCTCGTCGAAATACCCGACCGTCACGCCGCGCAGCTGGATCGATCCCGGCACGTCGTCGGCTTCCATTTTCAGCGTCACCTGATGCGCTCCCGCTCCGAGATGCGGCAGGATCACATAGCCGTCGCCGCTGAACGCGTCCTTGCCCTTCGTGCCGTCGAGTCCGATCTTGAGCGGATTGCCGCCCGCATCCTTGGCCCGCTCGCCGTCGATATAGACCGAGCGGGTCGTGAAGGCGCCCGCGTTGGCGTAGGTGAAGATGAGGCTCTGCTCGCCCGCGGCCGGCACTTCGAGCGGGTACGTGACCTGCTGCCCGACCTCGCCGAAGTTCACGACCGTGTCCTTGACGAGAGCGAAGCTCGTGTCACTTCGCGGGTTTTCCGCCTCATAGCTCCGAACGGCACCGGAGCCTTGCGCCGGCCGTACGTCCAGCCGGTCCAGCTGGATCGAGCCTGCCTGCCCGGCCTCCTGACTGATGACGACGACGTTGCTGCCCTGGCGAAGCGCGACGCCCGCCTGGCGCTTGTCCGTCCACGCTGCGGCCGGATCGAGCGTCAGCTCGCCGGCGGCGCTGCCGTTCACCGACACGCTGCGGACCGCGGCTGCCTGTCCTTGGGCGCGGTAGATCCAGTCGAGATCGTAGAGGCCGTCCTCCGGCGCCTGCACCTCGAAGGCGACGCGGTCGTTCACGTTGTCGAAGCCGGAAGCGTACCCGACGACAGGCTGGACGCCGCCCTCCGGCGCCGCGCCGCCGGAGCTGTACAGCCGTCCGTCTGCTACGATGCCGGCTACGTTCGCGTACTGGCCCGAAGTCGCCATTTCCAGCCGCACCTCATGCGCTCCGGCTTCCAGGCGGAGCGGCAGCAGCTTGAGCTGCATGTCTCCGCCCCAGCCGCCCGGCGTGCGGGAGAACGGCACCTGCTGCGCCTGAGGCGCAGGCTGGCCGTCGACCTTCACGGAGAGGGCGGGCTCGTTGTCCGTGCGGTAGAGCACGCCGATAGAATCCACGGCTCGGTCGGCATAGACCCGGTAGGTGACGCTCTGTCCCGCCTGGCCGAAATTGTCCGTGCTCGAAGGCGTCAGGACGATGCTCGCGGCCGGAGGTATTTCCGCGAAATAGGCGGGCAGCTTCTGGTCTCCGACCGTCATGTCCCGCAGCTTGATGCCCAGATCGTCCGCCGGAGCGCGCAGCTCGACGATGTTCTTGCCGGCCTTGAGACGCGCCTGGGCCAGCACGCCGGACGGGACGAACGACTCCCAGCCGCCCGCCGCCGGGAATACGACGTCTGCCTGCCGCTCCCCGTCGACCCTCAGCTCGCGAGATGCTTCCTGCCAGTCGGACGCATAGGTGAACGACAGCGGATAGTCGCCCGCTTGCGGCGCTTCGACCTCGAAGCGGATCGTGTCGCCCTTCGTCTCGAAGCCGTACACATGGCTGTACTGGTCCACGATGACGTTGTCCAGCTCGGCGTCCGCGGCGTCGTACCGCTTGTCGGAGCCGTGGCCGCTGACGGTCAGGCTGGCCAGGTTGAGCCAGAGCCCGTTTGTGTTCAGCGTCAGCCTGACCTCGTTCTCGCCTTTGACAAGCGCGGCCTCGACGACCGCTTCCGCCGTCGGCTCGCCCCATCCGGTCTTCTCCGGGAACGGAATCGCGGCTGCGGCCGTCGCGCCGTTGACGGCCAGCCTTCCTTCCGGAGCTCCTCCGTCGTTGCCATGGCCGTAGCCGAGCTTGAGCCGATAGCTTCCGGCCGCAGGAACCGTGACGCGGAACGTCACCGCGTCCGTATCCTTGCGGCCGAAGTTGCCGACCCAGCCATGGGCCTTCGCGATCCTTGACGGGGACTCGGCTGCAGCCGGCACGTCCCGGGCAGCCGTGCCGCGGGTCTTGACCCCGGTCGCCATCTTGTAGTTCATGTAGCCGGCGATGACCATCGCCTTGCCGCCGTTTTTGGACCGGGTATCCTCGACGACCTTCTGCAGGTCACGGTAATGGTTGCGGTCGCTCCAGATCTCGCTGTAGTCGAAATCGGTCTTGGTCGCCGGATTCGGCACCGCGCTGTACTCGGCGTTGCCTCCGACCATGTTGAAGGTGACGTCGCTTTTCGCCGGATCGTTGGCGGCCAACGCGTCCTTGGTCGCGTTGATGATCTTGTCGTAGTCGAGCGAGTAGTAGCGCTGGCTGCCGTCATACCCGTAGAGGAAGTTCTTGTCGTTCGCCCCCCACTGGTCCAGATGCATTCCGTCGAAGCCGAACTCGTTCGCTGCCCGGACGAACTGTCCGGCGATGTACCGCTGCCATTCCGGGTTGCCCGGATCCTGCAGGAACAACGAGGTCGTCTTGCCGTTCACGTCGAAAGTGAAGCCGTCCTGGCTCTTCTGCGGCTCGGCGGGATCCGGCTTGGCCTTGAACAGGCCCCATCTCGGCGACACGCCGAAGTCCTCGTAGTTCTCGCGGGCCGCATAGTTCATCTGATAGGCCATCGCAGCAGAGCCGTACTTTTGCGCCGCCGCCACCTGCTGCTTGATCGAGAGCGGATACAAGTCCCGCCCGAGCAGATCGGCATAATGCGCCTCGGGCGTAATGGCTTCCGTGACGAAATTCCCTTGCTCGTCCCGGACCGGCTTGCCGCTGGCATCGGTTTTGGAATAGACGCTGACATCGTGGCGCCACATCCAGTCGTAGAACTGGTAGCCGTTCAAGTAATACTCCTGCGAGAGCTGTTTCAGCTTGGCGTCGCTTTCGGCCGCCGTCTCTCTCGGGAACTCGCTCACATAGCCATATCGGGGGAAGCGCTTCCAATCGCTCGAAACGTCAATGGCCGCCGTAACTGCCTCCTCTTCCCTGCCTTTCAGCCAAGCCTTGACCAGATAACCGGTGAAGTCCCTGTCCGGCGGGTTCCAGCTGAAGGACAGCTCTCCTTGTCCCGGCTGCGCCTGGATTGTTTTCGTTCCTTGGGCAATCAGCCGGTTCAGATGGTGGATCTCGACATGCAGCTGGCCTTGCCAAGGCTGCTCGTCGCGGAAGCGCAGCGTCAGCTGCGCCGCCTCGCCCGGAGCATAGCGGGCTTTGCCTACAGCCAGCGATTCGATCGGCGACGCCGGAACGGATGCTGCGGGACCGGCAATCTGCGCCGCCGCAGCGGCTCGTGCCGCGTTCCAGGAAATCGCTCCCGGCAGGACCGCTTGCAGGGCAAGCGCGGCCGCCATGGCGCGAGCGGCATGTTTGACGATAGGTCTCATCATGTTCCTCCTTGATCAAGCATGGATAGGGGTGAGGCTATGGATGCAAAGCAAGGGCATCCCGCGAACCGGCATGCCCTTGCTCAAACCTGCTGTCTCTCTTCCTACTTGCCGTTGGCCTGTCTCCAGGCGTCCAGCTGCTTCTGCGCTTCGGCGATCACTTTATCGGAGCCAGCCGCCTTCATCTTGTCCAGCATTTTCGGGACGTTCTCCTCCGGATCGAGCTGGCCGGACTTGATGCCGTCGACATAAGGCTTGATGGCCGTGTCGATCGCGATCATCTCGTTCTTGACCGGCTCCGGATCAAAGATGAAGCCGAAGATGCGGGAAGGATTTTGCGAGATCGCCTCGTTGAACTTCTTGTAGTTCTCGTATTTGTTCGGATCTTCGCCGACGCGGGTGTAGTTGAGCATCTGGTTGCCGATCTGCCACATGATGTCGTGGCTGTAGCCGACATCGCTGCTCGTCTTGCCTTCCGGCAGCGCGATCTGGCCGTCCTGCAGCACATAGTGCTTGCCCTCGACGCCGAAGTTGAACAGCGTGAGCAGTTCTTTGTCCTTGTAGAACAGGTTCAGCAGCATCATGGCGCGGGCCGGGTCCTTGCTCGTCTTGGAGATCGCCTGCATCGTCGCCGTCATCTTGCCGGTCTGGAGGCGGTCGATGTTGAGCGGAATCTGCAGCACTTCCCGTCCCGCCTTGAGCGTGCCGTTCGGCGATGTCGCCACGGAGCCGATCGACATGTCGGCGATGATGTCCATGTCGCCGACGAACGCGAACGCCTTGCCGGCCTGGAACTTCTTCCACACGTCCAGTCCCGGCGTCAGCGCGTCCTTGTTGATGTAGCCCGCCTTGAACCACTTGTGGGTCAGCTTGGCCAGCTCCATGTAGCGCGGCGTCGTGAACGTATTGACGACCGTGAAGTCGTCCGGGTCCGTATTCAGCACGTTCAGGACGGCGACGCTGGCGATCGCATCCGTCGTGCCCGAGCCGTAGTAGGCCTCGAGCGGGAAGCTCGGCGCGACGAGCGGCGTGACGCCCGGCTCCTTGTCCTTGATCGCCGCGAGCATCGGCTCCAGCGCTTCGACTTTGCCTTCCTTGAACACGCTGAGATCGAAGCCATGCTTCTCCGCCAGCGCCTTGTCGACATAGACGCCCTGCGTGCCGCCGAGCTCCTGATGCGTATGGATGCCGTACAGCTTGCCGCCGCGCTTGGCCGGGTCATGGAAGTCCTTCTCGACCGCCTCGATGTCCGGTCCGTACTTGGCGAGCAGATCGTCCAGCGGCAGCAGGCCGCCCTTGGTCACCTGCTGGTTGAAGCCAAGCCAGTCTGCCGTAAAGATCAGGTCGAACTTCTCGCTGGACGCCATCATCAGGTTCGTCTTGTCGCTCCAGGCGCCCCAGTCGATCGGATTCAGCTTGACCGACACGTTCATCTCGGGATAGGTCTGCTTCAGGTAATCGTTCATCGCGCTTTGGACCGTGCCGAGATCGTTCTGCGGTCCGTCCGGATACACCATGACGACCTCGTATGGCGCAAGCGCTTTCGTTCCGTCGGACGAAGGAGCCGGCGAGATGCCGGCCGCGCCGTTCTGGCCTTCGCCGCCGTTGCCGCCGGAGCAGCCTGCCGCACCGAGCGCCGCCGTAAGCAGCAGCGCGGTCAGCATCGTGGAGCGTTTCTTCCATCGTTTCATGAATATTGCCTCCCCTTGAATGCCTGTTTTCTTCTATGTGCTCAACCGGCCGGAGCCGGAATCAGCCTTTGACTGCCCCTACCGTCAAGCCTTTGACGAAGTATTTCTGCAGGAAGGGGAACACGAGCACGAGCGGCCCGATCGCCACCATCGCCATTGCCATCCGGATCGATTCCAGCGGCTGCGCGACGGTCGCGGTATTGCTGTACGCCTTGTCGGCGATCGCCTGCAGGAACGCCGCGTTCATCAGCGTCTTGTTGAGCAGGTACTGCAGCGAGTACAGCTTCTCGTTGTTGATGAACACAAGGCTGGTGAACCAGTCGTTCCAGTACGCGACGATGGTGAACAGCCCGATCGTCGCCATGACCGGCAGCGACAGCGGCAGGATGATGCTGAAATAGGTGCGGTACTCGCTCGCCCCGTCGATCTGTGCGGAGTCGATGAGGGACGGGGGGATGCTGTTCGTGAAGAACGTCCGCATGATCAGCACGTTGAAGCCGCCGATCAGGCCGGGCAGAATGAGCGCCAGCAGCGTATCCTGGACGCCGAGGAAGCGGGTGTACACCAGATACCAGGGAAGCAGGCCGCCCGAGAACAGCATCGTGAAGAAAACATAGAAACTGAGCGCGCCCCGGTAAGGAAAATCCTTGCGGGACAGCGTGTAGGCGAGCGCCGAGGTAATGAACAGGCTGACCGCGACGCCGATGATCGTGACGAGGATCGTCACGCCGTACGCCCGCAGGATCGACGCGGAGTCCTGCAGCAGATAGCGGTAGGCGACCAGGTCGATCTGCTTCGGCCAGAAGCTGTATCCGTGCTTCGTCACGTCCGTTTCATTGGAGATCGAGATCGTGAACACGAGCCAGAATGGCAGGATGCAGGCGAGGCTGAACAGGCTCAGCCCGATGATGATGAAGGGATTCGTTCGTTTATTGTCCAAGATGCCGCATCCTCCTTAGAACAGCGCGTTCTCTTTGCTGATTTTGCGCACGACGTAGTTGACGGTGAGGACGAGCACGAAGCCGACGATCGACTGCATCAGGCCTGCGGACGAGGCCAGACCGGTATCGCCCGTGACGAGCAGGGCGTTGTAGACGTAGGTATCGATGACCTCGGTCGTTTCCTTGAGCATCGAGGACGCCATCGTCGCCTGGTAGAACAGGCCGAAGTCGGCATTGAAGATGCGTCCGATCGCGAGCAGCGTCAGGATGATGATGACCGGCGTGATGAGCGGCACGGTAATCTTGGTCATCTGCTGCCAGCGGCTCGCTCCGTCGATGCGCGCCGCCTCGTAGTATTCCTGGTCGAGTCCGACGATCGCCGCCAGATAGACGATGGCCGAGTAGCCGACCGTCTTCCACGTATTGACGAGGAGGAGGATGTAAGGCCAGTATTCCGGCGAGGCGTACCAGGCGACCGGATCTTTGCCCATCGGCTCCAGGATCGACTTGTTCACGAAGCCGAGATCCGGATTGAGGAAGCCGAATACGAGGTAGCCGACGATGACCATCGAAACGAAGTTCGGCAGGATTGCCGCGCTCTGGAAAAACCTGGACAGGATGCGGCTTCGCACCTCGTTGAGCACGATCGCCAGCAGCACGGCCAGAACGGTGCCCAAGACGAGGAAGGCGAGGTTGTACAGCAGCGTATGCTTGATGATGCGCCACACGTCGTTGGAGGCGAACAGGAACTCGAAGTTCTTGAGCCCGACCCAGGCGCTGCCCCAGATGCCCTCGGTATAGTTCAGATCCTTGAAGGCGAGGAAAATGCCGAACATCGGCAAATAGTTGTTGATGAAGAGCATGAGGATCGCCGGCAGAGCCAGGACGATGAGCGCCCGGTACTGCCAGGCCTGCTTCAGCCCCCGCCTCGGACGCGCCTTCGCCCTTGGCTCGGGCAGCTCTTCTTGAGTTTGTTGCGCGAAATCTACTGCAGCCACTTCGTCCACCTTCTTGTCGGTTTGGTTTCCATGACCTTAGTATAGAGAGGCAGACAACGGCGCTCCGCCGTTTTTGATACCTCTCCCTAGTCGTTTCGTGACATCCGGTATTCCTGCGGATTGACGCCGAACTGCTTCTTGAACATTTTGGTGAAATGGGAAAAGTTGCTGTATCCGACCTGCTGGGCGGCGGCCGCTACCGTGATCGACGGATCGCCGAGCAGCTGCCGGGCCCGGTCCAACTTGGCTGCAATCAGGCAGTCGATCAGGCTCGAGCCCGTTTGCTTCTTGAACAGCCGGGACAGATAAGCCGGGTTCAGATGCACATGCGCCGCTACGTCGTCCCGTGAAATATCCTCCTCGACGTTCTCGTGTATGAACTGGACCGCCTTGCGCACGGCTCCGTCCTCCTCCTTGGGCGAGAAGGCGGCTTCCAGAACGGCGAAGACGATATTTTCCGCCCAGCTCCGGTACTGCGTCAGGCTGCGGATCCGTGCCGATTCCCAGAGCGAGAACTGCGGCACCGCCGCGGCCGGGATGCCCTTGGCCTGCAGGAAGCTGTAGACAGCGTGCAGCGTGTCCTGGCAGTACCGCTCGATCTGCCGCAGCTGGAGCGCGGGACTCGCCCCTAGCGGCTCGACGCTTCGCAGGATCAGCTCCGAAGCTCCCGCGCCGTCCCCCGCCAGCAAGAGCGACGCTAGCAGCGGCGCGTCGAGGCTGTCGGAATGATCCCCGCCCGGAAGGCGGGATGGCTGCGGCTCATAGACGACGACCGATCCTTTCGGTCCGAGACGGGTGCGCTCCAGTCCGCGCAGCTGCTCGGCGCATCGCGGAAGCTCCGGCAGCGGCACGAACCGCCCGATGTAGCAGGATGCCCTGCAGTAGAAATGAGCTTCGCATACGGCGATCAGCTTGTACGCCGCGTTTCGCCAGCGCTCCGCCGCGAGCTCCTCGCCGGAGCAGGCGATGGCGATCAGCACGCCGCTGCGATCCTGGGCGACGTGGCCGTCCAGCCCGTCCAGCAGGATCTCCCCGGCCGCCTTGCGCACGGCGTATTCCATGATGTCCTCGTCGCGGCCCTCGAGCGGCTTCAGCCACTCCTCGATGCTGACGAGAATCGGCATTGCGCGGGAGGAGGGCGCGAGCTCCAGCTGCGCGTCCTTCAGCGAGCGCTCCAGAAAATCGCCGAACGAGAGAATGCGACGCGACAGCAGATCCTGCCAGAAGCGTTCGGCCAGCAGCGGACGCTGCTTTCTCCACCACTCCCTGTCGTTCCGGTACTGCTCGTCCCGCAGAAGCGCCTCCTCCCGTTCCCGGATCGTCCCCAGCATCCGGCCTACGACCTGCTCGAGCTCCTCGCTGTCAACCGGCTTGAGCAGGTAGTCGGAGCTGCCCAGCTGCATCGCCTGCTTGGCGAACGAGAACTCCGAGTGGCAGGTCAGGAACAGCGTTTGCGTATGCGGGGAATGCTCCTTAGTCCAGCGCACGAGCGACAGCCCGTCCTCGTCCGGCATCTCAATATCGCAGATGAGAATGCCGACGCGGCGCTCGCTCAGCAGCGATTTCGCCTCGTCCGCATGCAGGGCCGCGTGCACGCGCTCGATGCCGAGCGCCTGCCAGTCGACGCATGCCAGAATCCCCTCCACCGCGAACCGCTCGTCATCAACGATCAGCAGCTCCGTCATGAGGCCTCACGCTCCTTTTTTGAATCATGTCCGCTCCCCCGTCAGCCGCCTCCGTCTCCAGCGGCAGCGCCAGGCAGGCCCGCAGTCCTCTCGGCTCCGCTGCCCGGAAAGTCAGCGAAGCCCGCTCTCCGTAGCGGATCGACAGCCGCCTGCGGACGTTCCAGATGCCGATATGGGCGTCGTCCGCCCCCGGTCCGTGGCCGTCCGAGGAGAGGAGCTGCCGCTGCTCCGGGGACATTCCCTTGCCGTTATCCCGCACTTCGACCGCCATCCTCTCCCCCCCGTCCTCCTTCGAGACGAAGATTGCCAGCTCGAACGGTTCTCCCTTCCGCACGCTCATGCCGTGCAGCATCGCGTTCTCGACGAACGGCTGCACGATCAGCGACGGCACGCGCGCCTCCAGCAGCTCCGGATCGATGTCGATCCGGAACGCGAAGCTTTCCTGGTAGCGCAGCTTCTGGATCTCCAGGTAGTTGCGGATATGCTCCAGCTCCTCCGCCATCGGAATCGTCTCGCGGCTCGAGCCGAGCATGAAGCGGAAGTACCGGACCATGTGCCGGACCGTCTTCTTGACGAGCTCGTCGCGTCCGGTGTTGGCCAGCTGGTAGATGATGTTCATCGTATTGAGGAAAAAATGGGGATTGATCTGCAGCTGCAGATGCTTGAGCTCCGCCTTCTGCGCCTGGAGCCGCTCCTCGTAGACGTCGATCTTGAGCTCCTTGATCTCCTTCACCATGCCGTTGAAGGTGCGGTAGATGATGTCGAACTCGGCGATCGGCGAGCCCGGCAGCTTCATCTCCATGTCCCCGTCCTTCGTCCGCCGGATCGCGCCGAGCAGCTGCAGGATCGGGCGGTAGATGATCCGGCGCAGCATGACGAGATAGGCGAGCAGGATGACGAGGACGAACAGCGGCAGCAGGCTGACAAGCGTCTGGAATCCCTTTAATCCTCGCAGCAGCTCGGACGAGGGCAGCACGACCGCCATGCTGAGGCCGGCCGTCTCCGAGCGGCTCGTCACGACGAACAGCTTGCGCCCGCCATCGGCATAGGAAAAGGAAGCGTCCTGCGCCAGCCGCTCCGGCGGGAGGCGGAACGCCGGACTCAGCTCGGCGGACCGGTCGGTCAGGACGGTCCCGTCGGGCGAGGCGAGCAGCAGGTCGCCGCCCTGGCTCAGGTCCAGCCCCGACAGCGGGATGCGGAGCGTATTGACGTTGATCAGAGCGCCGATGAACGTACCCGCGCCCATCTCGTCGCTGACGGCGCGATGGAGGAAGGACTGGCTGCCGATACGCACCGTCGACCACTTGTACAGGAGCGCCTTGCTCCTCTCCGGGTCGTTCAAGGAGCCGGTGATCCAGCTTCCCACCTGGTCATGGTCGGAGCCGGGAATGACGTTGGTCGCGGCGAGCCGGCCGCTGGCTCGGGAGTAGATGTAGAACATGTCGACGGTATGATAGTAGGAGCGATAGGCCGTGTTCCGCTGGAGCAGCTCCATCTCTGCGAAAAAAGCGTCCGAATCCGACAGTCCTGCCGCGCCGAACTTGCGGAAGTTCTCGTCATGCTCGGCGATGAAGACCATGTTGGTCGTAATGTCGCCGAGGCTCCTCTCGATCATCTGCAGGTTGGAGTCGACCAGATTCCGGTAGGAGCTGGCAACCTGCGCGAGCACGACCGACTGTGCGTAGTGGCCCGCCGCCAGCAGCAAAAGCAGCAAGGGCAGCGTAGCGGCGAGAAACAGCGCGATGAAGCGCGTGCCGAGCCTTTTCGTCCGGGTCTTGTGGATCATGAGGAAGCGCCTCCGGGGAAGAAAATGGGAAAAAACGCGGGCAGACCTGCCTTGCGGCAGATCGGCCCGCGCCGGTTCGGCCGATCAGGCGAACAGCCGGTAGACTTGAGCTTCGTACGGCCGCAAGAGGGCGCGGCGCAGATTCGCGGGCGGGTCATAGTTGCCGATCAGCCGTTCTGCGCGGCTGAACCCGATCTCCTCGGGGAGCCGGAACTCGGCCTGATCTCCGAAGAAATTGAGTACGACGAGCAGCGACTCTTCCCCTCGGGAGCGGACGTAGGCGAAGACGCGCTCATCCTCCTCCCCGATCAGGCGGAACCCGGAGTAACCGGTTACGTCATGCTCGCGGCGAAGCGCGATCAGCTGCCGATAGTAGTGGAAGATCGAATCCGGGTCGTTCACTGCCTGCTCGGCGTTGATGTCGGGATAGTTCGGATTGACGGCGATCCAAGGCGTGCCGGTTGTGAATCCCGCATGCTCCGATCCGTCCCACTGCATCGGCGTCCGCCCGTTGTCCCGGCCTTTGGCGTAGATGGCGTTCATGATGTCCGCCTCGTCGCGTCCCGCCGCAAGCTGCTCCGCGAACATGTTGAGCGTCTCGATGTCCTTGTAGCTCTCGATCGAGGCGAACCTAACGTTCGTCATGCCGAGCTCCTCGCCCTGATAGATGTACGGCGTGCCCTGCAGCGTATGCAGCAGCGTCGCCAGCATCTTGCCGGATTCCTTGCGGTAAGTCCGGTCGTCGCCGAAGCGCGACAGCATGCGCGGCTGGTCGTGGTTGTTGAGGTAGAGGCTGTTCCAGCCCTTGCCCTCGAGCCCGGTCTGCCACTTGGCGATGATCCGCTTGATGTCGCGCAGGTCCCAGGGCTTGAGATCCCATTTGCCGTGCGGGCCGGAGTCGACGTCCATGAGCTCGAAGTGGAACACCATGTTCAGCTCGTTCCGCTCCTCGCCGACGTACAGCGCGGCATCCTCCGGCGTCACGCCGATCGTCTCCCCCACCGTCATGATGTCGTACTTGGACAGCACCTCTCGGTTCATCTCCTGCAGGTATTCATGCACGCGGGGGCCGTTCATGAAATGCTCGCCGCCAAAGCGCCAGCCTTCGCCTTGCTCGACCCGCGGGAGAGCGGGGTTCTTGGAGATGAGGTTGATGACGTCCATCCGGAAGCCGTCGATGCCCTTGTCAAGCCACCAGGCCATCATGTCGTACACGTCCTGCCGCAGCTTCGGATTTTCCCAGTTGAGGTCCGGCTGCTTCTTGGAGAAGAGATGCAGGAAATATTCTTCCGTCCGCTCGTCGTACTGCCAGGCGGAGCCGCTGAAGAAGGAGCCCCAGTCGTTCGGCTCGCCGCCGTCCGCCCCCGGACGCCAAATATAGTAGTCGCGGTACGGATTGTCCTTGGACTTGCGCGACTCGACGAACCAGGCATGCTCGTCGGAGCTGTGGTTGACGACCAGGTCCATGATGAGCTTCATGCCGCGCGCGTGGATCTGGGCCAGCAGCTCCTCCCAGTCCGCGATCGTGCCGAACTCGCTCAGGATCGACCGGTAGTCGCTGATGTCGTAGCCGTTGTCGTCGTTGGGCGATTCATAGACCGGACAGAGCCAGATGACGTCGACGCCGAGCCGCTTCAGATAGTCGAGCTTCGAGAGGATGCCGGGGATGTCTCCGATTCCGTCTCCGTCGCTGTCCATGAAGCTGCGCGGGTAGATCTGGTATACGACGCTGTCTTTCCACCACTTGTCTGCCATTTGTCCTCTTCCTTTCGTCGTTCATGCTCATGTGGAAAGGCTCCGAACGCTCTGCCGCTCGACAATCCGATGGGCGATCCGGACGGACTCTCCCGGCTGCCCCGTCTCGGCCATGGCGATAAGCTTCTCGACGGCCGTCCGCCCCAGCTCCGCCAGCGGCTGATGCACGGTCGTGAGCGGCGGATGCACCATCCGCGCCAGGCGGATGTCGTCGTAGCCGATGACCGACAGCTCCTCCGGCACCCGGATGCCCGCCGCGAGCGCATGATGCATCGCGCCGGCCGCCATCTCGTCGCTGGCGGCGAATACCGCCGTGAAAGGGAGGCCTCTCTCCAGCAGCCGCCGCATGGCGACGGCGCCGCTCTCATAGAAGAAGTCGCCGTAGACGACCCGCTCCGGTACCCATGGCAGGCCGTGATCGAGGAGAGCTTGCCGGCAGCCCTGCACTCTCGGCGCGCCGGCGACCGGATCCTTCTCGGTGCCGGCGATCATCGCGATGTCGCGATGGCCCTGCGCGATCAAGTAGGATGCGGCATCGTAAGCGGCTTGGGCGTCATCCACCTTGACATGGGGGAATCGGGGGTCGGCCGTCTCCGAGTTGATGAGCACGACAGGCACGTCCATTCGGCGGAGCGCCGCGAGATACGGCTCCGTCAGCGCCTCGCTGACGAACAGGATGCCGTCGGCCTGCTTCTCGCGCAGCGTCTGCAGGTAGTCGAGCGTGCGCTTGCCGTCCTCGTCCGTATTGCAGACGAGCACGCTGTAGCCGCACGCATGGGCATAGCTCTCGATGCCCTGCAGCAGGCCTGCGGCGAACTCGCTGGAGAGCATCGGGAACAGCACGCCGATCGTCCGCGTCCGCTTGTTCGTCAGCGAGCGGGCGACCGCGTTCGGGTGGTAGCCCAGCTCTTCAATCGTCTGGAGCACCTTTCGCTTCGTCTTGTCCGAGTAGCCGGCGAGGCCGTTCAGCACGCGGGACACCGTCGCCACCGACACCCCGGCCTCGCGGGCTACATCGCGGATCGTAAGCATTCGCCGCCTCCTATAGGTTGTTGCCCGTAACGTAACCGGTTACGTCAAGTATAGGAGCCGGCCGCCAG
This sequence comes from Paenibacillus sp. FSL W8-1187, assembly GCF_037965485.1. NCBI lineage: Bacteria > Bacillati > Bacillota > Bacilli > Caryophanales > Paenibacillaceae > Paenibacillus > Paenibacillus sp. FSL W8-1187. Next base: position 1,027,401 of record NZ_CP150181.1, on the reverse strand, counting down.
TCCGTCAATCACCGGCCGATCGGCTCGATCGGCGCCATCCGTCCGTAGACGGCCGGAGCTCCCGGAGTCGGCGCCGCCCAGCGCACGGCGTTGCCGATGACCTGCAGCACGTCCGGATGATGGTAGACGGGGAACGTCTCATGTCCCGGACGGAAATAGAACAGCCTGCCCTTGCCGCGCCGGTAGCAGCAGCCGCTGCGGAACACCTCGCCGCCCTCGAACCAGGAGATGAACACGAGTTCGTCCGGCGCCGGAATCTCGAACCGCTCGCCGTACATCTCCTCCTTGGGAATCTCGATAAATTCTCCAAGCCCGTCGGCAATCGGATGGCCGTGCTCGATCACCCAGAGGCGCTCCCGCTCGCCGTCATCCCGCCACTTCAGCGCGCCTGTGCGCGTTCCGAGCAGGCGACCGAACACTTTGGAGCCATGTCCGGAGTGGAGCACGATCAGGCCCATGCCCTGCAGCACGCGGTCCTGCACGCGGCTCGCGATCTGGTCGCTCACCTCGTCATGGGCCAGATGGCCCCACCAGAGCAGCACGTCGGTCTGCTCCAGCACCTCTTCGGTCAAGCCATGCTCCGGTTCGTCCAGCGTCGCGGTCCGTACCTCGAACGAACCTGCCCTACGCAGATGGGCGGCGATCGCGCCGTGGATGCCTTCCGGGTAGATTTCCGCTACCCGGGGATTGGTCTTCTCATGCCGATATTCATTCCATACGGTGACTCGGATCGCTGCCATGCTGATCTCCTCCTATTCAATCGTTACCCATCGCCGCTGCTCGAACGACTCTACGATGGCGTCCACCGCCCGCTGATTCGCCAGCCCATCCTCGATTGTCGCGTCGAGCCCGTCTCCGCCGCCCTGCAGCAGCTCGATGAAGGATCGCATTTGATCAGCATGGAACGCCTCCGGGATGTCGACCGAGCGGAACGCCTCGTCGCCGTCCAGTCGGATGCGGAGCGTATCGTCCTCCTCCAGCCGGTAGACGAGCGCGCCCTTCGTGCCGTAAATCTCGATCCGCTGGTAATTGCCGCGACCGCTCGCGAAGCGGGAGATCGCCATCGTTGACGAGATGCCGCCCTCGAGGCGGGAGAGCACATGGCAAAAGTCGTCGACGTCGACCTCGCCTTGCCCGGAGCCGTCCAGCAGGTCGCGCTGCGGCACGATCGTGCCGGCATCGGCGACGACGCGCTCGGTGCCGCCGATCAGGAAGCGGGTCAGGTCCAGAATGTGGCTGCCCAGATCGCCGATCGCGCCCGATCCCGTCTTCTCCTTGCGGAACCTCCAGACGAGCGGAATGCGCTCGTCCATCGCCCAGCCCTGCATGTACTGGCTGTGGACATGCAGGATCCTGCCCAGCCGCCCCTCGTTGATGAGCTGCCTCGCGTACCGGGCGGCTTTTTTGTAGCGGTAGGAAAAACAGATCAGATGCGGAACGGGAGACGCTTTCAAAAGCTGCGCCAGCTCCGCCGCTTCCGCCGCGTCCATCGCCACCGGCTTCTCCAGCGCAAACGCCTTGCCGCTCGCGATCGCCAGCTTGGCCAGCCCGCAGTGGCTCTCGTTCGGCGTGCCGATCATGACCGCGTCCAGCTCGGGATCGCGCAGCATCGCCTCGGGCTCCTCGTACACGCGCGCTGCCGGCAGCCCCCACTCGACCCTGCGCCGCTCGAGCGGCTCCGGGCTGCTGTCGCAGATCGACCAGATTTCCGCATCGGGAATCTTCTTCAGTCCGTCCGCATAAAAGGAGGCTATTCCTCCGACTCCAATGAATCCGATTTTCAAGGCCGCCATTTCATCTCACCTCTGTTGTCCATTGGGATTGAACTCCACTCCCAGCATAGGATAGGATGGACGGGATGAACATGGCCGTTTCGGGCATCATTTATCCAATTCCGACTTTTATGCTGAAAGGGGAGCACGCTTCCTCGTGATCTCGATCAATCTGGAATTCGCTCCGCAGGTGGCTCTGGTCGGCTTCATCTCCTACGGCAGCCCCTGGATGCATTTCAGGCGCGTCTCCGACGAGCCCATCCTCTACCTCGTCAAAAGCGGCGAGCTGCATCTGCTCGAGGACGGGCAGCCGCATGTCCTGCGCAGCGGCGACGCCCTCCTGCTCGAGGACGGACTGGAGCATGAAGGAACGGCCGCCCATGCCTGCGACTATTACTACATCCACTTCAGGCACCCGGAGCTGATCCGCCTGCCGTCCGGCGAGACGGAGCCGCTCGTCTCCTCCTTCTTCCGTGAAGAAGAGGAGGAGGCGGACAGCCGCTGCCGCTTCCCGAAGCAGTTCCACATCCCCGCCCTGTTCTCCCGCTCTCCGGCCGCCGGCGTCCTGAGCGAGCTCATCCAGCTGCAGCGGCGCAAGCAGTACAACCGCGTCCTAGCCTCGCTGAAGCTGGCGGAGCTGTTCGTCTGGCTGTCGCGCGAGCATATGCTGGCGCAGCTGCAGCGCAGCCGCAAGCGGACGTCCCGACTCGACCTGGCCGCGCATGAGCTGCTCGACCGCATCCACCAGGACGATGCCGGCAAATGGACGGGCGAACGGATCGAGCGCGAGCTCGGCTGCAGCTTCGACGCCCTGAACCGCTCGTTCCGCCAGCTCGCCGGCATGCCGATCGCGCAGTACGCCAACAAGGTGCGCATCGACCGCGCCTGCGAGCTGCTGCGGACGACGACGCTTCGCGTCGGCGAGATCGGCCGCCTCGTCGGCTTCGAGGACGTCTATTCCTTCAGCAAGGCGTTCAAGAAAAGCAAAGGCGTCCCTCCCAGCGCCTATGGCGCGGGAGGGACGGAGAAGGTTGAAATCAGACTATGATGGCATAGCTGCCGCGAAGGCGCGCGGCCTTACTCCGGCTGCTGCCGGTCCAGCCGAGTGATCAGGCTCACCATCACCGCAGCCGCCTGCGCGCGGGTCACCGGCTCGCCAGGAGCGAAGCGTCCGTCTCCCAGCCCGTTCATCAGGCTTGCCGCTTGCACCGCCGCGACAGAGCCGCGCGCCCAGGCCGGTATGGATCCGGCATCGGCAAAGCGAGGGCTGCTACCGGCTGCCGGCTTGAGTCCGGCGGCACGGGCCAGCACGACCGCCAGCTCGGCGCGCGTCAGCTCGCGCTGCGGACCGAAGCTGCCGTCGGCATACCCGGCGATGACTCCGCTGGCAGCGGCAGCTTCCGCATAGCCGGCCGCATAAGCCGGCATCGCGGCCTTATCGGCGAAGCGGCTCGATCCGGCAGGCTGCTGCCAGCCGAGCGCGCGGCCAAGCATCGTCACGAGCTCAGCGCGGCTGACGGGTGCGTTCGGGCGGAACGTCCCGCCGGCATCGCCGCGGATGATGCCGCGCATGAATGCTTCCGCAATCGCAGCGCTCGCCCAGTGGCTCGCTGTGACATCCTTGAATGCAAGCGGAGGCGACGGACTCGCGCTCGGCGACGGCGTCGGGCTCGCGCTCGGCGCAGGCGTCGGGCTCGCGCTTGGCGCCGGCGACGGACTCGCGCTCGGCGACGGCGTCGGGCTCGCGCTTGGCGCCGGCGACGGACTCGCGCTTGACGCCGGCGACGGACTCGCGCTTGGCGCCGGCGACGGACTCGCGCTTGGCGCCGGCGACGGACTCGCGCTCGGCTTCGGCGTCGGGCTCGCGCTCGATGTCGGCGTGGCTGCCGGCACAATCACGGTCAGCTCAGCCGTCGAAGCTTTGCTCTCGTCCGACAATCGCGTCACCTCAAGGACGAGCTTCACCTCCGCTTGCGCTGCCGGAGGCTTGATCGTGCCGTTCAAGGCGACGATTTCCGGATGGCTGCTCGAAGCGATCGCCACCTGGAATCCTGCCGGAACGGTCGGCAGGGCGAGCTTCGTCGCGTCCTTGTCCGGTGCCGGGATGCCGGAGATGCCGGCAGCGACTTGAGCGGCCGTCTGCTCCGCCGGCTCGGCTGGACCGCCGATGACGATCTCTTTTTCGAACATGTTGTTCGTGTAGTCCATCTCCTGCACGCGGAAGATGTCGTTCACCTTGAATCCAATCGTATAAGCGCCGTTGTTGTCGATGTGCCAGTGAGGAGGCCCGGACGGACCTGCATTCGCCGTCCACTGGGCGGACTGGCCGGGAGCGATCGCGGCTACCGGCAAGTCGCTCCATGCGACCGTGCCGCCGTCGACAAAGAACACTCCGCCGACCACTTTGCCGTCTTCGGTCGGCTTCGTGCCGATGTTCTTGATTGTCGCCCTCAGCACGACGCTGTCGCCGGCCTTCGGATTTTCCTCTACGATCTCCACATCCGTGACCGTCAGGTCGATTCCCGTCCGGACCGGAGAGCTCTTGATGCCGTAATACTTGAACTTGTAGAGCGCGACCGTGCCGGATTTGACGACGATTTTCACCGTATGCAGCCTGGCTTCAAGTCCTTCCTTCCGGAACACCTCGCGGTCGAAGCCTTCCAGCCCCGCCTTGTTGAGCTCGACGACGCCAGCCAGCTCTCCGTCCACATATACTTCGGCGACGCCTTGGTCGGCCGACTGGATGCGGGAGTTCCAGGCGAAGCCGGTTCCGCGGAAAGCGAAGGCGGCGGAAGCGCCGGCCGTCGACGAGTCATGCGAGGCCCCGTTCGGATTGGGCTCGAAGCCGTCATACTCGATATACTCGCTGCCATGCGGCAGCTCCTGCCACTCCGGCTGCGGCACATATTCGCCCGGCACAAGTTCGAAATAATCGATGTCGGCCGCGTTAGAAACGTTGGAGATGACGATGGTGGCGGTGCCTGCCGTCAGCTGCAGCGTCGTCTTGGCGTCTACGTACTTGCCGCTGTTGGACCAGCCGCCGGTCGCCGGCAAGCTGACCTGGACCGAGTCGCCTCCCTCGACGCTCAACTGCTTGGCTCCGTCCGTCGCGGCGGCATAACGGATCGTGAACGTATACGGCCCCGTCTCCGGCACGTGGATGTTCATCAGCTTCAGCGCGCCGTTCTGCGTTTGGCCGACGGCCTTTCCGCCCGAGGCGCCGCTGTCGTCAACGATGGAGAGGCCTGAAGCGAGCTCGGCGAGCTCCGCCTCGTAGCGCGGGCCTCCAGGCGTGACCGGCATTTGCGGCGTAGTCGCGGCAGCCTGCTCCGAAAAGCCGGAGAGATGTCCGGAATCGTCGAAGGCGACGACCCGGTACGTGTACGTCGACTCCGGCGCGACGCCGAAGTCACGGTACGAGGTCACCGTGCGAGGCACCGTGTTGATGCGCTCTTCGCCGCGGTAGATGAAATAGCCGGCCACGCGCGTATCATCCTCAGAAGCGTTCCAGCTGACGTCGATCTGCTTGTAGGATGCGGCAGATGCGACGACTCTGTCCGGGACCGTCGGATTGCCGGCATCCTCCTTGACGAGAATATACTGCACCGACTCGCCGGGCTCCAGCGTTACCGTAAGCGATACATAGGGATCGGCTGTCAGCGAGACCGCCTCATGAGCGGCTTCGTAGCTCTCGCCGGCGCCATAGCGGCTTCCGACATAGCTTCCGGCTTCAGGCAGCGCGACCTTGACCTTCATCGTCACCGGCTGCGTATCGAAGCTGGTGAAGTTCAGCAGCAGCTTGTCGCTGCTCGCGCCGACGGCGGACGTGCCGAGACCGGACGTATCGACGCCGCGGAACAGCACCCGCTTGTCGACAAGCTCGGCGCGGTTCTCATACGCGTAGGACAGAGGCGCTCCATGCGTGGCATACGCTGTCGCGAGCCTTCGGAACGACTTGAGGCGCGTCTCACCGGGCTCTTTGGCGTTGCCCCAGGCCAGCGTGTCTTCCGGACGGTGGGTGTTCCAGTCGATGCGATGGTCGAACAGGCCGAACACCGTCTCCCCTTCCTGGAAAAACGCCGCATGCTGCATGATATGGTCGACATAGCCGATGTTGGCCCGCATCTCGCGGTCGAAGACGGCGGCGAACCGCTTTTGGCTCGTGCCGTAGGCGGCGTTGTCGGCATGCGAATCGTTGCCGCCGGTCTCGCTCATCGCCATTTCCTTCGGAATCTCGCCGTTGGCGCTGTCGTAAGCGCGCAGCGTCTCCGGCAGCGAGGACCCCAGCGGATGCGCCGTGCCTCCGGCGCCGTAGCTATGGCCGTTGGTCAGATCCGACAGCAGCTCGATCGGACGGCGCTGCTCCGGATCCCGCTCCCAGCCGTCCGGCGTGCCGTTGCTCGGCCAGTAGGCCCAGCCCGGAGCGACGATGTTGAGGTTCGGCTGGATCTTCTCCCGCTCCTCGCGCAGCAGCTCCGTCAAGGCGACGATCGATTTCTGATGCCAGCCGAACAGGCCCGGCTCGTTCTGCACCTCGAGGTACTGGTACAGGTCGCCATACCGGCTCACGAAGTCGCGGTAGCCGTCGCGCGCCGCTTGCGAGATCTGGCCTTGCTGCAGCGTCGGATCGTCCTTGAGGCTGCCGCCGAAATAGTTCATCATCGGCTGCAGGTTCAGGTCGCGCAGCGTTTCCAGGTACGCCCTGCCTTCCGGCTGCCATTCCGGCTCCAGTCCGGACCAGAACGGCACGCGGATCCAGTTGCCGCTATAGGCGATGCCCATCCATTCCGAGAGAGCAGGCAAATTTCGCGTTTCGTTGTTGGAGAAGGTGAACAGGTTGCCGAAGTTCGTACCGAGATGCACGTAGCGTCCGTTGAGCGGCTCGACGGCCGGCTCGTCCAGGCGCTCCAGCTGCACGTAATCCCAGACGTACCAGTTGAACGGATCGCCCGCCTCGGTCGCATACAGACCCCGGTCGACTTTGAGCGTGAGCGTGTTCTCTCCCGCCTGCAGCAGCTCCTTGGGCACGTGCACCTGGTACGTCTCGACAAAGTTCATCGGGCGGCCGTCGACATAGGTCGCGCCGCTGCCGTTCACGCCGGCAATCTGCACGAGGCCGGCCATGATGCCGTTGGCATAGACGCCCATCTGCGGCGTGGACTTGTAGGCGTCCAGATTGCGGAAGCTGAAGCGGACGCCGTTTTCCGGCACCTCGCCGAGCTGGAAGCGGATCGCGATCTCTGCATTAAGGTCGCCTTTCATGCCTTTGGAGTAGCCGCTCCAGTCGGCGCGGGCGCTCCAGTCAGCCGGCACGTCCACCGTTTCGTTCGTCGCGGCGAAGTCGCGGAACTCTGCGCTGGAGCGGTCGTCGCGGCCGATTCGCCAAAGCAGCGTGGCCGCTTCCTGGCCAGGCTCTGCCGCACGCGTCGCCTTGCCGGGGAACGCCTTGCCGGAGGCGAGCGCATAGCCCGGAACGCCGCCTTCCGCCGCCTTCACCCGCACCTGCACCGCTCCGGCATGATGGAAGCGCGCCGGCACCGGCTGCGGATTGGCGGCCGCCGGCTGCCACGATTCGCCGGAGTCCAGCGAGTATTCATAATCCGAGACGTCGCCATAACCCGGCGCCGGCGTCCAGCCGAACGTGTACGCGTCGCTGTCCACAACCGGCTCCGTCGGCGCTGCCGGACGTTCGTGCGCCGGATCGGCATACACCGTCCAGGAGAAGTCGTCGATATAGACGCTTTCCCCGATGCGCCCTCCGCTCCACTGGGCCAGATCCCACTCGGCCTGCACCTCCAGCGGCGCGAATCCGGCTTCGGAGACGAAGCGCATGTCCGTGCCCTTGAGATAATACGTTTCCGTCTCTCCCTGGCGCGCTCCGCCCTGCATCGTCAGATCGCGTCCGTCCTTCCACTCGATGTTGGCGCTGTCCGCCGTCTTCGGATTGGAATTGACGAGCGACCAGTACAGGAACGAGCCTCCGTCCCAGCCCGCAGGCTGCCAGCGGCGAAACTGGATGCGGACAAGGTAGTTTTCCTTGCCCGACAGCTCGGCGAGCAGCTCCTTCCCCATGCCGAGCTGTCCGACATGGCTCTTCGCGAGGCTTTTGTCCTTCATCGTCACTCGAATCGCCTTGTCGCCGCCGTTATGCGGATTTTCCATCCACTCGGCATTGTGGCCGTCCCATGTGCTTTCGGCGCGGGACCATGGCAGCCCGTCTTCATCGAACGTCCAGCTGCCGACCGCTTTGGCCGTGTACTCGACCCCTTCATGCACGAGCGCATCGCCCGGCCGGGTCGCCAGCGTCTTGACCGCCGCCGCCGGACTCGCTTCGGACAAGTTGCCCGCCTCGTCGCGCGCCTTGACCGTCAGGAGATACGAAGCATTTTGCGCCAGCCCTCGGGCCGCATAGGTCGTCTGCGCGCCGGTCTCGGCGAGCAGGCTGTCGCCGCTGTAGATGCTGTAGCCGACCACGCCTTCATTGTCGGCCGATGCGCCCCAGCTCAGCGTTACCCCGTCTTCGCGGACGTCGCTGACGACCGGCTTTCCAGGGGCTGTCGGAGCTTCCGCGTCCGGCACGATCGGCCGGATCGAGAAGTTGTCGTAGCGGACTTCCGCCGACCCGTTCCAGATGCCGGCCTTGGCGCCATCGCCGCGCAGCGGGACGTTGTCGCGCGTCCAGACAAGCTCGCCGTCGACATACATTTTGGCCGCGCTGCCCTGCACGACGAGCTTGATCCGGTACGTCTGCCCGTATTCGAACGAATACGGCTTCTCCTCGTAGCTGGTGCAGCTTGCGTTCTCGAACTTGCAGCTGCCGATTGCATCCTGCCCCGGCTTGAAGCCGAGCGTCACGCCGCCGCTCTGCGGATCCATCAGGATGAGACCGGCATCGCGTCCATTGGCGATGTTGACGTCGACCTCGATGGCAGCGTCGAGGTACGTCCGGTCATTCAGCCAGATCGTTCCGGATTCGCTTGTGGGCGAAGACGCAAGCCGGCCTTCCGCCGCTTCCCAAATTCCTTTGTCCACCGTCCAGGCGGACAGATCGCCGTCGTTGTCGAACCCGTCCTCGTACGTCAGGCTCGGCGGCTGGCTCGGCGGCTCTTCTGCCGCGGCGGCGTAGCCGGCAGGCAGCACGAGCAGCACCGCCAGAAAGACGAGGAGCGCCTTCGACAGTCCCGAGCGGATTCGCTGGTTTCGTTTCAATCTTTTCACCCTCCTTGATAATGGAAGCGCTTGCTATGAGGCGTAAAGCAGCTCGCCGATCCCTCCTCTGCGTTCATGCCGGCCGTTTAAGTCCGGCTTGTCCTTTATTGTGGCGCGCAATTCCCCGCCCGTCGATGACAGATGTTTCTTCCTCTGTGACCTTTATTAAGCAAGAGAAAGCGCTGCCAGAAGTGAAAAAAGCCAGGGCGGCGGCGCCCCGGCTTGAACCTTCACACGCTTCCGGACGAAGCCGGAGCGGTTATTTGCCGTTTGCCTGCTTCCAGGCATCGAGCTGCTTCTGGACTTCGTCGGCGATCGCTTTCAGGCCGGCGTTCTCCAGCTTTTCATTGCGCTTTTTGAGGATCGGCTCCGGATCGACCGAGCCGGTGCGCAGGATGTCCTTGTACTCGTCCCAGATCGTATTGAACGCCGCGACCTGCGTCTTGACCGGATCCGGGTTGAAGTTGAAGCCGAGCAGCGGCGAACGCTCCGCCGTCTTGTTGAATGCCACGTACTGCTCGTATTTGTTGTCCGCCTCGTTGTCGAGCAGATAGTTGTTGAGCTGGTTGCCGATGATCCAGGCGTTGCCCGGAGCGTATCCGGAATCCGGGATCTGCTGGATCTTGTTGTCGGCGATCTTTTTGTAATGCTTGTCAGCAAGGCCGAATACGACCGTGTTGAGCAGCTCCTTGTCGGTATAGAGCTGGTCGAGCACCATCATGGCCCGCGCCGGATCTTTGGAAGAGCGCGCGATGGCGAATTGCGAGCCGGTCGCCATCGACGTCGTCACGAGCGGCGACTGCGTATCGACGACGATCCAGTCGAAGAACTCCGGCCCTTGCCCGCTCGTATTTTTGACGCGCATCGCCTCCGCGCGGCCCGGCGAGGTCGTCGTCGGCATGAACCAGATCTTGCCGGCCATGACCACGTCCCCGATCTTCTCCTGCGTCGTCGGAGCTGTCTTGTTGACAAGGCCTTCTTGGTACCATTTATGCAGCAGCTTGTAGTTGCCGAGTTCTTTTTCGACGAATGCCGGATCGGTGACGGTGACGACTTTGTTCGGATCTCCGTTGCGGTTGATGAACACTCCGTTGTTGAACAGCGGCTGATAGCCGTAGTCAGGCGCCCAGTCGACAGCCGAATCCTGCTTGTTGGCATAGACCGGATAGATATTCGGCTCTTTTTCCTTGATCGTCTTCAGGAACGGCTCCACGTCCTTGAGCTCCTTGACGCCCGATACGTCGAACCCGTATTTCTCGACGATGTCCTTGCGGAACGCGATGCCCCGTCCTTGAGCGATCTCCTTGTTCGTTGGAATCGCATACAATTTTCCATCTACGACAGGAGCCTCCAGATAGAGAGGATCAATGACGGACTTGATGCCTTGGCCGTATTGTTCCAGCAGGTTTCCTTGAGGGCTGCTGTCGTCGTTCAGCGCGAGGAACGCTCCTTTGGCCGTATTGGAGAAAAATTGGTACCATTCCGGCGCGAACACGAGATCCGCCGGCTCTCCTGTCTGCAGCATCAGGTTCGTCTTCTGCTGGTACGCGCCCCAGTCGATGTAATTCAGCTTCACGGACGTATTCGGCACCTTGTCGGCGAGCAGCTCCTTGATGCGCTCCTCGACGGCAGCCTGATCCTTTTGCGGCGATCCCGGCATGTAGATCGACACTTCATACGGCGCGAGCTCGGCTGGCGCCTCCGGACTTGCAGTCGCAGCGGGATCTCCGCTGGCGGACGGACTCGGACTTGCCGCCGGAGCGTTGCCTCCCCCTCCGTTGCCGCAAGCGGCGAGCGCCAGGGAAGCGGTCATGAGCATCGCGATGGAAAACGTGGCTGCATGGCGTTTCTTTTTCATCTGTGTACCCCTCCATGGAATAAATATGCATTGAATGAAATTTAATCTATGCCAACCAGGGCGGCGAAGCCCCGGGGTCAGCCTTTCACGGATCCGACCGTCAAGCCCTGGATGAAATAGCGCTGGAAGAACGGATAAGCCAGCACGATCGGACCGATGCCGACGGCGACCATAGCCATCCGCAGCGTCTCGCCCGGCAGGTCGGCCAGATTGAGGTTGGCCTGCGCGACCGGATCCATCTGCTCCTTGATGAACTGCACGTCGTTCATCACCTTCATCATCAAGTACTGCAGCGGCAGCTTGCGGGCATCGTCGATGAACAGCAGCGCGTTGAACCAGTCGTTCCAGTAGTTGATCGTGCTGAACAGCGCTACGGTCGCAAAGACGGGCAGCGACAGCGGCACGATGATGCGGGCGAAGATGCGAAGCTCTCCGGCGCCGTCCATCTTCGCCGACTCCAGGATGGCCGGATGGATCGTCGTCTGGAAAAACGTCCGCATGACGATGACATAAAAAGGCATCATCAGGAGCGGGAGCAGCAGCGCCGTATACGTGTCCTTGATGCCAAGCACGCTCGTGTACACGAGATACTTGGTGACCGTGCCGCCGTTGAACAGCATGACGAACACGAGCAGGAACGTGAACACATGGCGGCAGGGCAAGTCCCTCCGCGACAGCGGATAGGCGTACAGCCCCATGATGAGAATGTTGAGCACTGTCCCGATGATCGTCAGGCCGATGCTGACGCCATAGGCGCGCAAGACGGTCGTATAGTCCTTGAACAGGAATTCGTACGAGGACAGCGACCATTCGGCGGGCCAGAAGCGGTAGCCGTGCTCCACGATCGACGTCTCGCTCGTCAAGGAGACGACGATGACGAGCACGACCGGAACGATGCAGGCGATCGACAGCAGGATGAACGCCAGGTGGATGAGGAAGGTCGCGGCCGGACCCGCCTTGTTTTCGCGCCGCCCCGGCTTGCGCGGGGCGGCGAGCGCTGCTTGTTTCATGGTCATTTCCTCCTTGCAATGGACGATCGATGCGAATCGGCGGCAACCCGCCGGTCCGTGCGCCAGGCCGTGCTTGCGCACACGCCCTAGAACAGCGCGTCCTCCTTGCTGATGCGGCGCACCAGAGCGTTGGAGCCGAGGACGAGGATGAAGCCGACGACAGACTGGACAAGCGCTGCGGCAGACGACATGCCGATGTCGTTGAGCGTAATGAGCGCCCGGTAGACGAAGGTATCGATGACGTCGGTCGAGTCGTACAGCACGCCGGAATTGAGCGGCACCTGGTAGAACAGGCCGAAGTCGGAGACGAAGATGCTGGACATCGACAGCAGCGTCAGGATGATGATGAGCGGCCGGATCATCGGGAGGGTGATATGCCATGCCTGCCGCCAGCGGGAAGCGCCATCGATGACCGCGGCCTCGTAATATTCCGTGTCGATGCCGGCGATGCCCGCGATGTAGACGACGGCGCTGTAGCCGATGTTCTTCCACAGCGTGACGATGACGAGGATGTACGGCCAGTGAGCCGTAGACGTATACCAGTCGATCGGCTCCATGCCGAAGCTCTCGAGCACCGTATTGAGAAATCCGCCTTGCGGACTCAGGAACGCCAGTACGAGATAGCTGACGACGACCATCGAGAGGAAGTAGGGCAGGATCATGAAGCTCTGGTAAAATTTCGCGGCCAGCTTGTTCTTGAGCTCGTTGAACAGCAGGCTTACGATAATCGCGCCGATCGTCGTCAGCGTCATGAACGTGATGCTGTACAGCACCGTGTTGCGGACGGCCCGAAGGGCGTCGGGATTGTTGAACAGAAACTTGAAGTTGCGCAGTCCGACCCACGGGCTGCCGAAGATTCCGTCGATATAGTTGATGTCCTTGAAGGCGACGAACACGCCGAAGATCGGCAAGTAGTTGTTGACGATCAGGACGAGCAGACCCGGCAGGAACATCAGATAGAGCGTCTTGTAGGATAGCAGCCTGCGCCACGGCCGCGCTTTGCTCTCCTTCCGTGCGGCTCCTTCCAGGCGCTCCGCAGCGTCCGAAGACGGGGGCTGCAGCGTGTTGCTTGCCATGCGAGGTTCCTCCTTGCGGCATTACGCCTTGGTTTCCATGTCTCCATTATAGAAGCCGCAGGAGGCCGGTTCGATGACGGGTATACGCATTATCGTGACATATATTCATGCGCTGCGAGCTCGCCGGCGCGGTCATCGCAGCGCCATGCAAAAAGCTGCCGCCGGCACGAGGCCGGAGGCAGCTGTTCAGGGCGCGGCCGAGCCGCAAAGATGATGCCGGACGCGCCGGCTGCTCATGCCCGCGCTCCAGCGCCGGACACCGAGAAGGAGCGGTATCGCGTCCGGCTGCCTTCCGCGTTGGAAAACCCGACCTGCCCCCGCAAGTAGGGCCGATCTTCATCCTCGTGCTCGATCAACGTCACGCCGTTCACGCGCAGGCGCAGCCGCGCTCCGGCCGCTTCCACTTCCAGCTCGCAGGCTTCCCCCGGCTTCCAGGGAAAATCCGCTTCGGCAAGGACGGAATAGCCGTTGTCGTTTTTATACAGCGCGGCTTTGCCGTTTGGAGCGAGTCCGGCCGCATAGGACCGTATGGCTCCCTGCACGCGGAACGACAAGCGATGGCAGGCTCCTGTCTGCGGGACGAGCACGGCCTTGAACGTATAGTCGGTCCAGTAAGGATCGCCTGTGTAGCACTCCGCCGTCTCCCCGCAGAAGCCGCCGCTCAGCTGTCCGTCCTCCAGCTCCCAGAGCCCGCGCAAATAGGTGAACTGGCTCACCTCCCGATGCTGCGGGAACCAGACTTCCATCCTCTCTGCCGCGAAATCGGTCTCGTAATCCGGCTCGCCGCTGAAGGACATCTCATCCACATAGGCGATGAAGGACGAGTCCCAGCCCTCGGCCGGAACGTACTCGACGCCCGCTTCCCCGATGCAGGCCGACGCCATGCGCGGAATGTCGAGCCGCAGCGGCGTCCATCGGTCCGGCTGAAGCTCGACCGGCTCGCCATAGATCCGCTGGCCGCGGTTCACGTCCTTGACATAGACTCTGGCCGTCACGCGTCCAAGCGCCAGATCCGGCACCATCGTCTGCAGGCAGACCGTCTGGCCGGGGTACAGAATCGGGGAGAACGACGGGTCGTAGCGGCTGTCATTGAAGTCTTCCGGCCGATAATACGTCTGGACATACGCCCGATAGCCGTAGCCTCCGCGCGTCCGGTCGAACGCCACCTTCAGCGACCGCTCGCCCGCAGCCGCAGCCTCGTCCGTATTGACGACGCGGCCGGTCACATGCCAGTCGGCATCGGAGTCCAGCCGGAACGCGTGCGTGGAGCCTGGATATTCGAAGTGGAAATAGCGGCCGTCGCTGAGCAGCGCCGGACGAAGCCGCTCGGGAATCGGCTGCTCTGCGATTCGGTAGCCGAATCTTGCCGTATACGAGGCGCAGGCTGGAAGGTCGGTTATGTTCAGCGCTCCGAGCACGCTCGAGCAGCAGAGAAAATCGTTGATCGGCTCGCGCCACGAGGCGTCGATGCCTTCCAGGCCGTTGCGCACGCCCATGATCGAGCCTACGTTCGCGACGTTGCAGTCGGTGTCCCATCCGCACCTATTGCAGATGTTGATCGCTCTTCCGAAATCTCCTTCCCCGTACAGGAGGGACAGCACGATGATCGCAGAATTCGGGATGATATGGCAGACGCCCGGATGCTTGTCGTAGCCGAAGTTGTCCACGACGAACCGGCGGCACGCCCGCCAGTCGCCCGGATTCTCTTCGTGGAACGCGGCCACGGCCCGAACCATGCGCGCGTAGCCGCAATCGGACGGAATGACGGACAGCCCCGCCTCCAGAATCCGGCGCAGGTCCTGCTCGACGAATGCTTCGGCGATGCAGGCGGCGATGAACATCCCCCCATACTTGCCGTTGCCGTCATGCGTGACGCTGGCCATCTTGCCTGCGTACTCGGCGGCGAGCCGCGGATTTCCAGGCGCGATCATGCCCCAGGCGTCGATGAAGATCTGCCCCCCGATCTGCTCCGCCACCGTCTTTCCGTTCTGAGCGATGGAGCCTGACGCCGGTGCGGGAATGCCGTTCTTCAAGTTCATATAGGCGGTATGCTCCGTAGAAATTCCGTAGCCTCCCCACCAAAAGAAGCTATGCCCGTCCGGAGCATAGTTGAGCAGCGTCAGCCCCATCTGCTCCGGCGTAATCGCCGACGTGTGCGTGTAATCCTCCAATGCCCGCAGAAAGAACGGCGGGCCGTTCGTGTCGTCGTCCGCGGCGAAATTTTTAAAGGTGTGCAAATAGCCGGAAACTTCGCCAAACGTCCGCTCGATCCGCTCGTAAGACCAGTTCTCCACATTGGCGCCATGCCGCACGCCGATCGCCTTGCCCAGCCATCCGGCATAGACTCGCGAAGCGTAGTCATCCCGCAGGCGGGACGATGCGGTCCCCTCTGCCCTCCGTCCATGTTCCAATCCGCTCATCCTTTTGTCCCCTTCCTGTCGTTCCCATCGTGTATCCGCTGATTTTGCTTCTGCTCCTCCGCCTGCTCCTCCCGAAGCAGCGGCATGCGCAGCTCGGCTCGAGTGCCGCCCTCCGGACGGGCGCTGTAGCGGATGCCGTAGCGATTGCCGAAATGCAGCTTGATCCGCCGATCGACGTTTCGCACGCCGTAGCCTTCCCCGTCGGAACGGGACATCAGGCGGTTCATCTTGTCCGGATCGGCCGCCTTGAAGCCGTTGTCCTCGACGACAAGCAGCAGCTCCGAGCCGCTCGGAAGGATACGCACCCACACCTCGCCCTCTCCGTCCATCTTGCCGACGCCGTGCAGAATCGCATTCTCGACGATCGGCTGCAGGATGACTTTGGGCACGACCGTCTCCAGCATCTCCTCGGCGACATCCCAGTGCACCGCGAACACATGATTGTACCGCTCCAGCTGCAGCCTGACGTACGCCTGGATATGCTGCAGCTCCTCGCGCACGGGGACGAGCTCGCGTCCGCGGCTCAAGCCGATGCGCAGCAGCGAGGACAGGTCCTTGACCATGCGGGCGAGCTCCGGCTTGTCCTTGTCGATCGCCATCCAATAGATCGAATCGAGCGTGTTGTAGAGCAGATGGGGCGTAATCTGCGTATGGAGCGTCATCAGCTCCATCTCCTGCTGCTTCATCTCCAGCATGTAGCGTTCCTTGACCATCTGATTGACGCGCTCGGTCATGCGCTCGAACGAGGCGTACACCTTGCCGATCTCGTCGCTGCGCCGCAGCGTCGGCCCGAAGCTGAACGTCATGCCAGGCTCGTATTTCTCCGACATGCGGGCCAGCTTGTTGAGCGGGCCGAGCATGAGGCTGACGAGATAGATCAGATACCCTGCGACCAACACGAAGCACGCGGCCATCACGAGCAGCAGCACGCTCTGGTAGGACTGCTGCTGGCCGATCATCGACTTCACCGGCACCTCGTAGACGAGCCGCGTGTCGAACCTGGGCAGGTAGATATGGGTGAACAGCTCTTCCCCTCCGCGCCAGTCGAGCAGACGATAGCTCGATTCGGGACGATCGATCGCGGCGGGCAGCTCCAGCTTCTCTCCGCGCCCCCGATCGGGCATCGAGGCGAGAATCTCGGACCGGTCGTTGAGGAGGAAGACGCCGCTGCCCTCCGGGATCTGGGAGGTCCAGATATCGCTGTACAGAAGCAGCTCCAGATTCGTCACGTACAGCACCCCGAGCACCTGCTGCGGAATCCCCGGATCCATGATCGCGCGCACGAAGCAGATCGTCGGCGAGCTGTCGCCGAACGGAACGTAACGGATGACGCCGCGGCCCTTCAGCTCCGCCGCTTCCTCGTAATACGGCGGCAGCTCGCCGGACGAGCGGAAGATCAGACCGGACTTGCCCGTAGCGTACGGGAGCATGTCCTGCTGGCCGGCCATCGCCTCGGCATACAGCACGTACGGCGTCCCCTCGAGCGAGTAGCGCGAGATAAGGTCGCTGACGGCGCTGTATTTGGACAGGTCGGAGATCGCCCGCAGGTCGATCGGGCTCTTCGCGTCCTCCGTGAAGTACTCGTCGATGAACTTGAGCGTCTTTTCGTTCATGCTGCCCAGCGTACGCTCGATCGTCATGCCGTTCTGCTTGGCGAGGCGGTACAGCGTCAGGCTGACCTGATCCTTGGTCATGTCATAGGCCTTGCTGCTCGACAGCCAGCCGACGAACAGGAACGGCACGACGATGAACGCAAGGAAGCTATAGATGATCTTCTGCTTGATCTGCATCGCTCTAGCCTCCCGCTTCCGTCCTTACTTGCGGAAATCCGCCGGACTCACGCCATAATATTTCTTGAACACGCGGCTGAAATGCTCCGGCGACTCGTAGCCGATCGACTCGGCGATCTCGTAGCGCTTCATGTCGCTCGACAGCAGCAGCCGGCGCGCCTCCTCCATCCGCAGCTCCGTCAAGTAGTCCCACAGGTTTTTGTCCGTCGTCTTCTTGAACAGATAGCTGAAATAGTTCGGGCTCAAATGCACCTCGCGGGCGACATCCTGCAGCTTCAGCCCTTTGTCGCTGTAGCGGCGCTTCATGAACTCCATCGCGCGCTGGACGGTCGAGCGCTCGCGGCGCAGGTTGCCGGCGATGACCGCCGCCGCCGCTTGCGCCAGATAGCGGCGCACCTCGGGCAGCCGCTCGCGCGAGGCGACGGCCGCGGACAGCGTCTGCGGCTCGGGCGGCAGCTCCTGCGGCTCCAGCATGCCCCGGCTGTCGTCGAGCAGGCCGTGCAGGCAGTAGGCGGCTTGCAGCAGGCAGCTCGAGCGCCGCTCGTCGACGATCCCCGCCCGCTCCAGTCCGTCCATCAGCGAATCCGCCGCCGCCGCGGCCTGCGACGGATCGGTCGACTGCCGCAAATCCTTGACGAGCTGCTCCAGCTGGACCTGCCAGGCGAGCATACGCTTGTCGGCGCTGCGCTCGATATCGCCGATGAACGTTACCGGCAGCCCCCACGCAGCCGCGGATCCGTCGCCGATCGCCTCGCGCGCCTCCTGATGCAGCCGCGGGATGGAGGCCAGTCCCTGCTGCGTGCGGCTGATGCCGATCCGTCCTTCGATGCGGAGATAGTCGCGGAGATTGCGGCAGGCGCTGCGCGCGACGAGATTCACCTGAGCCAGCGCGTCGCCGCCCCACAGGCGCAGCTCCTCCTCCGTCAGCGAGAAGATCGTCGCCAGATGGCCGCCTTGCATGTAGAAGCTCAGCGACTCCCAGCCGGCCAGGCTTTCCTCGACGATGTTGAGCGCGGCGAACAGCAGCAGCTTGCGGTCCTTGACCGTAAAGCGCGTCTGGCGCAGCCTGCCCGCGCCGTCCAGATCGAGATCGATGCTCCAGACGCAGTAATACGGCCCCGGCAGACTCAGCCCAAGATCCGCCAGCACGGATCCGATCTCCTCCTCGTCCCACTCCGCTTCCTCCCCGAACCACTCGTTGAGCAGCACGGTCTTGGTCGTGATCAGCTGCTCGAAAGCGTACTTGTGCCGGATCGCAGAGTCCCAGGCGGCAATGCCGCCGCTCTGCCGCTTGTCCAGAATGCCCTGCACGACCTTGCCCAGATGCTCGGCATCGACAGGCTTGATGAGGTAGTCCAGCGCGCCGAGCCGCAGCGCCTGCTGCGCATAGTGGAAGTCCTCATGGGCAGAGATGACGATGACCGGCAGTCCGGGATGCTCCGAGAAGATGATCTCCATCAGCTCGATGCCGTTCATGCCGCCCATCTGGATGTCGGTGACGACCAGATCGAACGGCTCCAGCCGCAGGTAGTCCAGCGCCTCGAAGCCGTTGAGCGCCGTCTCCACCTTGTCGATGCCAAGACCGGAACGCAGCAGGAAGCGGCTGACCGCTCCGCAGATGATCGGCTCGTCGTCCACGATCAGCACGTTCGCCATAGCGGGATGCCTCCTTCTAAGATGTGAAAAAATCAACTTCGCGCGAGCGTCAGCCCGGCAGCTCGACGAGCGCCCAGCCGCCGGCAGGCAGCTCGAGCCGCAGCTCGCCGGCCTCGCTCCAGGCGGCGACTCTGTCGCTGGAGCGCCTCAGCGCGACAGCCGCTTCGGCAGGGAGCCGCTCTGGCAGGCGCACGCCCGATGCGACTCGCGCTTCCGACAAATTGGCGGCCGCCAGCACGCGCGGCCCGCCCGGCTTCGTCCACAGCGCCGTGAACAGATGCCTTGAGGACGGCTCCGCCGCATCGTACCGGCAGCTGCAGCCGCTGAGCCGGTCCCGCTCGCGAAGGAGCAAGGCGAAAATCGGCTCGCGCTTCTCCAGTTCTTTATACCATACAAATGGAATCGCGTCCGTCATCAGATGGACGAAGCTGACCGCGTCGGCCAGCGGATGCGACTTGGCAAGGTCGACGAAGCGCTCCAGATCGTGGTTGGCTCCGAACGCCGCCCGCCACGCTCCGTCCGGCCGCGCCTGGTGCGCGAGCGACAGATGCCGCGTCCAGCTCCTTCCGTCGAGCAGCGGCCGGCCGGTCAGCCAGCCGGTATTCATGCGGCCGAGCAGCCAGCCGTTCTCATACGTCGCATCGTGGCCGCGCTGGAAGATCGGCCCCCATACTTCGCCGATCAGCGCCGTCTCCGGGAACTCGCGCTTCATCTCGGCGCGCAGCTCCTCGATCAGGCGCACGCCGCCAAACGTCGTCTCCCAGGCGGGGCGGCCGAGATCGCGGCGCAGGTTCGCTTCCTTCCAGTGCATCGCGTCGGTCCGAAAGCCGTCGATGCCGAACGTCCGCAAGTTCCACATCGCCCAGTCGATGATGAAGCGGCGGTAGTCGGGGCTGCCCCAGTCCATGCTGTATGTGCCGTGCTCCGGGACAGGCGCGCCCGCATCCGGTCCCCAGCCGTGGGAAGCGCGGGGACGGCCGAGCTCGTCGACGGACAGCCACTCGGCATGGTCGCGGCTGAACGCCGTGCCGGTGCCGATCCCTTGCGGGATCAGGTCGAACAGCACCTTGAAGCCGAGCTCATGGGCATAGGCGACAAAAGCTTTCAGCTCCTGCTCGCTGCCGACAGGGAACGGATTGTCGTTCCAGACCGGGCTCATCCCTTCCGGATAGGCCGCCCATTCCTCGCGGCGGCTCGTATCGTCGTCGATCCGGTAATGGTCGATCAGCGCATACGGATTGCCCTGATTTTGCCATACGGGCAGCAGGTACAGCGTATTGAAGCCGAGCTCCCGATAGCGCGGCAGCCGCTTCGTCCACACCGGCAGCGGCCGGGCGTCGATCTGGAGCAGGCGCGCGTCGCGCAGCCACGCCGGCCGATCCGGCGCGCACGCGAGGCTAGTTCCGTAGGCTTCGCTGCGGAAGCGGGCCAGATGCGCCTTTAGCGAGCCTCGCGTCAGCAGAATGCCATGGCTGCCGGAGCGAAGCTTCACGCCCGGACGCAGCCAGCAGGTCAGCTTTTGCCGATGAGCGGCGGTCAGCCGCTCGCCCGTGCCGTCAATCGTCGGAAAGACGACCGCCTGCTCCGAGAACATCCAGGCCGAAGCGATCCTTCCTTCCGTCCGGTTTTCCACCGCGATCAGTCCGGATGTCTGGTCCGGGGCCGATTCGAGCCAGCCCTGCGGATAATCGGGATGCGGCTCGTTCCAGACCGTCGCGTCCAGCCTCTTTTTGGCTTCCGGAGCATAGGGACTGTCGGGAGCCGCAATTTGCCCCGGCAGCTGCAGCAGGCATTCGGCAGGATCGCCCACAATGAAGTCCGGCAGCGTGAAGCGGATCTCGGTGAGCAGCCGCTCCCCGCCGGCCCGGCATTCGAGCTCGACCGACTGGCGCACGAGGCCGTCGGCGACTTGGATGGACTGGACAACGGCGATTCCCGCCTCTTCGTAAGCGAGGAGGAGACGGTCCGGGCGGCCGGAGCCGCCGGGCTCCGCCTCGATGCCGAGCACCCGCCGGCCGGAGCCGAGCAGCGGCCGGCCTTCGATATAGGCGTCAAAAACGTGGATTGGCCCGGCGAGCACCGAATCCGCCTCGCCATCGAAGCGCAGCGCAATCCAGCGGCCGGTCGCCGCTTCCAGCTCCAGCACGGCGCCGCCATGCCGCAGCTCGAGGATGTCCGGAAAATGTCGGCGCGATGTCATCGCGTCCCCTCCCCGGTCCGGTATGCCCGGTGATGAAAGGCAAGGAATGGCATGACGAAAAAGCCCCTCTCTCCAGATCGTTGTCCCTCCAGTATAGGAGACGGTCCGGGAAGGAGCGATGATCGTTATCCGGTTTGGCGTGACGGATATTAAGGCAAGGCAGCCGGCTCAAGGTTTACGCCTCGAGCGGCCCTGCTCCCGACATCAGCGTCGCCGGCACGAGCTTCGCTAGCGGCGGCGGCATCGGCTTGCTGGCAAGCGGCGCCGCTTCCTCCAACCATTTCATGACCTGAGCGCAAAGACAGCAAGCGGCCCGCCGATCCGGCGGGCCGCTTGCTGTCTGGTCATATCGTATACACCTGCTCGCGCCGCCGCTCGGCCTCCGCATCCCGTTCGAGGATGCGGCCCAGGATCGTCCGCTCGTAATGCGCGAACGAGCTGTCATGCAGACGCGGGCGGTCGAGCCGGATGTCGAGGTCGAGCCCGATGCGCCCCTCCTCGATCAGGATGACCCGGTCGGCCAGCGCCACCGCCTCGCTCACGTCATGCGTGACGAGCACGGCGGTGAAGCCCTGCTCGCGCCACAGCCGCTCGATCAGCTGCTGCATCTCGATGCGCGTCAGCGCGTCCAGCGCGCCGAGCGGCTCGTCGAGCAGCAGCAGGCCGGGCTGCCCGCCGAGCGCGCGGGCAAGCGCGACCCGCTGCCGCTGTCCGCCGGACAGCACGCCCGGCCACTCGTCCGCCCGGTCGCCGAGGCCGACCTGCTCCAGCGCGCGCTGCGCCTGGGCGCGGTCGGTCCCGCCGCTGGCGACGCGCACGTTGTCGAGGGCGCTTTTCCACGGCAGCAGCCGCGCGTCTTGGAACAGCATCCGCGTCCGGTCGCCGATGCCCGCTACCGGCTCGCCGTCGAGGCTGACGCTGCCCGAGCTCGGGGCGTCCAGCCCCGCGATCAGCCGCAGCAGCGTGCTCTTGCCGCAGCCGCTGCGTCCGACGATGGCGACGAACTGGCCCGCCGGCACGTCGAGCTCCACTTCATGCAGCACCTGCTTATCCCCGAACCGCTTTGCCGCCTGCCGGATCTGCAGCCTCGCTCCGGATGCCGCCCGCCTCTGCTCTGCGCCCACGCCGCCCGCCTCCTTTCCTGTCGACCGCATAGTTGGGATTCCATTGCAGCAGCCGCTCCTCCAGCGCCTTGGCCGCGAGGTCGGACAGCTTGCCGAGCGCCGCATAAAGCAGGATCGCCAGCACGACGATGTCGAGCCGCATGAACTCGCGGGCGTTCATCGCCATGTAGCCGATGCCGCTGTTGGCGCTGATCGTCTCGGAGACGATCAGCGTCAGCCACATGAGGCCGAGCGCGTAGCGCACGCCGACGAGGATCGAGGCGAGAGCTCCCGGCAGGATGACATGCCGGTACAGCGCCGCGCCGCGGATCTTGTACACGCGCGCCATCTCCAGCAGGCCGGGATCGATCGAGCGGATGCCGTGCAGCGTGTTGAGGTAGATCGGGAAGAACACGCCCAGCACGACGAGAAACACCTTGGCCGTCTCGCCGATGCCGAACCAGAGGATGACGAGCGGGATCAGCGCCAGATGGGGCACGTTGCGCACCATCTGGATCGTGCTGTCGAGCAGCCGGTTGGCGCTGTGGGACAGGCCGTTCAGCAGTCCCAGCGCGAAGCCGATGCCGCCGCCGATGAGGAAGCCGAGCAGCGCCCGCTGGGTGCTGCTCCAGATGTAGCGCAGCAGCTCGCCGGTGCGGGCGAGCTGGATGCCCGCTTCCGCCACCTTGAGCGGCGTAGGAAGCGTGCGCGAGGACACGGCGCCGTAATGCCCGAGCAGCTGCCAGGCGACCAGGATGGCCGCCGGCACCAGGAACGGGGTCAGGCGGCTGTCCGTCCAGGAACGTTTGGATGCGGACCTTTCGATGGGTACCTCCTCCTTCTGCCCTCGAATGACGGGCCTAGCGTCCGCCGGAGGCGACCGCGTCCGGCAGCAGGTCGTTGGCGACGATCTCGCCGGACGCCCGCAGGCGCGTGCGGATCGGCTCGGCCTGCGGCTTCAGGTCGAGCAGCGGGAACAGCAGCTCGGCGGTGCGGTAGGCTTCCTCCAGATGCGGATAGCCGGACAGGATGAACGTGTCGATGCCGAGCGACTCGTATTCGCGGATGCGCTCGGCGACCGTCTGCGGATCGCCGACGAGCGCCGTGCCGGCTCCGCCGCGCACGAGGCCGACGCCGGCCCACAGGTTCGGCGAGATCTCCAGCTTGGAGCGGTCTCCGCCATGCAGCCGGGCCATCCGCTGCTGGCCGACCGAGTCGTAGCGGGCGAACACCTTTTGCGCCTCGGCGATCGTGCGGTCGTCCACATGGCGGATGAGCTCGTCGGCCGCCTGCCACGCCTGCTCGTTCGTCTCGCGCACGATGACATGCAGCCGGATGCCGAAGCGCAGCTTGCGCCCGCGGGCGGCGGCCGCCACGCGCGCCTGGTCGAGCTTGGCGGCGACGTCGGCCGGAGGCTCGCCCCAGGTCAGGTAGACGTCGGCATGGTCGGCGGCGACCTCCTGGCCCGCCGGCGACGAGCCGCCGAAGTAAAGCGGCGGATACGGCTGCTGCAGCGGCGGATAGAGCAGCTGCCCGCCGTCGCTTCGCAGATGCTTGCCTTGGAAATGCACCTTTTCGCCGGACAGGAACTGCCGATAGATGCTCAGGAACTCATCGGTCAGCTCATAGCGCTCGCCATGCGGCAGGAACAGGCCGTCTCCGGCCAGCTCCTCCGGATCGCCGCCCGTCACGATGTTCACGAGCAGCCGCCCGCCGGACAGCCGGTCGAACGTGGACGCCATGCGCGCCGCCGTCGCCGGCGCCATCATGCCAGGGCGGATCGCCACCAGATACTTGAGCCGCTGCGTCGCCGGGATGAGCGCCGAGGCGGCGACCCAGGCGTCCTCGCAGGAGCGGCCCGTCGGCAGCAGCACGCCGCCGTAGCCGAGCCGGTCGGCCGCCACGGCGATCTGCTTCATATAGTCGTAGTCGACGACGCGGGCGCCGTCGCTCGTGCCGAGATAGCGGCCGTCTCCATGCAGCGGGATGAACCAGAACAAATCCATTGTTTTCTCCTCCTCAAGGCTTCTTCCAGGCGGCTTCCTTCACGTCGAGCTTCTCGGGAATGAGCTTCAGCTCCAGGAACGCGTCGGCGATGCGCTGCTGCTCGGCAAGCGTCCCGTCGTCGATCTCCTCGATGCCGAAGGCGCGATGGCCCATCGCCTGCTCCAGGGACGGCACGTCGATGCCGAGCTCCGGCGACAGCAGCTCCGCCGCCCGCTTCGGATCCTCCTCCGCCCACACGTCGGCTTCCTTCAAGGCGTCCAGCACGACCTCCACCGCCTCGGCATGCTTATCCGCGAACGAGCGCGAGGCGAGCACGAACTCATAGTTCTTGACGAGGCCCTCTCCGTCGGCGAGCACCCTCGCCTTGGTCGCGAGCTGCGCCGCCGAGTAGAATGGCTCCCAGATGACCCAGGCGTCGACGCTGCCGCTCTCGAACGCGGCCCTCGCGTCTGCCGGCGGCAGGAACACCGTCTCGATGTCGCCGTACGGGACGCCGGCCTGCTCCAGCGCCTTCACGAGCAGGTAATGCACGTTCGAGCCTTTGTTGAGCGCGACCTTCTTGCCCTTCAGGTCGGCGACGGACTGAATCGGAGAGTTCTCCGACACGAGGATCGCCTCCGCCTTGGGACTTGCGGGCGAGCGGGCCAGGTAGACGAGCGGCGTGCCGGCCGCCTGCGCGAAGATCGGCGGCGCCTCGCCGGTGTGGCCGATGTCCACGCTGCCGACGTTCATCGCCTCGAGCAGCTGCGGGCCGCCGGGGAACAGCGTCCATTCGGCCTTGTAGCCGATCTCCGCCAGCTTCTCGTCGAGCCCGCCCTTGCCCTTGAGCAGGTTGACGCTGCCGTACTTCTGGTAGC
Source organism: Paenibacillus sp. FSL W8-1187 (assembly GCF_037965485.1). Taxonomy (NCBI): domain Bacteria; kingdom Bacillati; phylum Bacillota; class Bacilli; order Caryophanales; family Paenibacillaceae; genus Paenibacillus; species Paenibacillus sp. FSL W8-1187. Next base: position 1,002,443 of record NZ_CP150181.1, on the reverse strand, counting down.
CGATATGGATGACGCCGCCTTTTGAGGCCGGGTCGGAGCTGCCTCCGTTCGCCGGCTCATCGCCGGCGCTGCCGCATGCTGCGGCAGCCAGCAGAAGCGCCCCGCTCAGCAGCAGGCCGACGGTTTTGCGCCATGATCGTTCTCTCATCTTCATCCACTCCATCCGATGTCAATTCCAACTAATCAACTTTGAATAATCGAAAATTATCACCGCCATAAGAAGATGTCAACAAAAGGAGGAAAAAGGAGGAGCTGCGAGGACGAATGAGGAGAAATGAGGAACATCGAGAATGCGGCGGCACGGCGGGGATTGATCTTTGCACCTCCGTCCGCTAAAGTGAATCTTATATAATTCCCACCTGTTAACTTGGATAAATGAATCGCTCGACTATCTGCCGATCGGCTACCCGAGGAGGAGACCTGCCCATGCAAGCGTTCAATCTGATTCCGCTTCAGGAAGCGATGCAGCTGCTCGGCGTCAGCCGGGCTACGATCGACCGCTGGCGCAAGGAGCGGCAGCTGCCTGTCGTCAAGCTCGGCAAGGAGGTGTGGGTCGACCGCTCGCAGCTGGAGCAGTGGGTGCGCGCACGCGGCGGGCTCGCCGGGACGGACGCCGGCCGGTTTGCCGGGACGGAGCCGTCGCCGGACGCCGACGGGGCCTCAAGTCCGCTCCGAGCGGAGCTGCCCCCGGCAGCCGGCGCTTTTCCCAGCTTTGCCGGGTTCGCGGCTGCCGCGCGGACAGAGCGCTTCATCACGGTCGGCTATCAGAGCGGCGCCGCCCTGCTCTGGAGCGCGCTCGTCGTCAAGCGCCTCGGCTGGTTCGAGGAGGAGCTGGCTCTGCTCGAGCCGCATGCGCGGTGGCGCGTCTCCTGGCGGCATGCCGACAGCGGCATGGAGCTGGTGGAGGAGCTGATCGCCGGACGCGTGCAGATCGCCTCGGTCGGCGACTACCCGATCGCCGCGAGCCGCGAGCTCGGGCGGCTACTGCCGCGCTTCCGGCCGCAGATGCTCGCCTTCGACGGCAAGAGCGAGGGCGGCTCCGGCATCTCGCTCGTCGTCCGCGCCGGCAGCGGCATGCGCCGGGAGGAGCAGCTCGGCTCCTCGCTCATCTCGACGGTCGGGCGCTCCAGCGCCTCTCGCCGGCTGCAGGAAGTGCTGCGGCGCGGCCGCCTCGACGGCACGCCGGTGCTGCATCACGGACGGATGGCCGATTGCCTCGGCGGACTGCTGGACGGACGGACCGAGGCGGCGATGCTTTGGGAGCCGTATCTGACGTGGGTGCGGAGGATCGGAGCGGGCGTCGCCTTGGAGGGAGAGAGCGGCGGCGGCGACTACCTGACCGGCATCATGGCGGATGCCGGCTGGGCCGAGGCCCAGCAGTCCGCTGCGGTCGCCTATCTCAAGGCGCATCTGCGGGCCCATGCGCTCATGCGCCGCGATCCCGGAGCCGCCGCCGTGCTGATCGGGGAGGAAAGCGGCTTTCCGCTCGAGGTCGTCGCCTCCGTCCTCGGCTCCATCCGCTGGGATGCCAGCGTGTCGAGCCGCGACCTCGCGACGCTCGACCGGCTCGAGCCGGCGGCCCGCGCGGCCGGCGCAGACACGCCGGATCGCGGCGAGGCGCTGCGCAGAGCCATGCAGGAGGCGGCGTCTCCGCCGGCGTTCCGGCCGTCCTATCTGCAGGAGGCGGTGCGGGCGCTCCGCCTGCCGAGCCTGCCGGACATCCCTCTTCCGCAGGAGTGGGCGGAGGACGGCATTTATTGAGGGCGACGGCGGGCGATCAACCAAAAACAAATGACCGCAAGGAGGAACCAGGCCGATGAAAGCAAAGGCTCGCCGGATAAGCTCAAAACTCCGGTCCGCAAACGTTGTCCTCCATGACGGAGCAGGCTCGCCTCCACGCGCCGAGCCAGCTGCGGGCCGCCCGGAAGAAGCCGAGCTTTATCGGCCTCTTACGATCAACTTCGGCTCGCTCGCGCTGCCTCCGACGCTGCGCCTGCTGCAGCGGTGGAACGAATCGCTCGGCGACTCCGAGACCTTTTACGGCCTTTTCGGATTTTACTTGCAGACCGGCGGCTTCAGATATGCGAATACGCCCTGCGATGCGGTCGTATTCGGCTCGACGGGCATGGACGGCATTCACTTCGCGCTGCTGACGGACTTCGGCCGCTCGGCCGATCTGGGGCAAGCGCCGGTCATCTGCGTGTCGCCCATGGAATTCGACGATCCGAGCACCGTCATCGCGCGCAATCTAAGAGAGTTCCTCTCCTACGGGGAGCAGGATTGGGCGCTGTTCTACAACGTTTTTGCCGATGAGCGGCAATGGAGAAGCTTCCAGGAGAAGTCCGCCCGAGAGCAGGCCGAATCGCAATGGCGAAGGAGCGACGAGGAGGAAAGCCGGCTCGGCGCGCTCCGCAAGCAATTCCTGGCAGAGGCCGGCCTCAGCGCGATGGCTGACGGCTGGACGAACCTGCAGGCCGTCCGTCTGGAGCGGGCGGAGCGGCGCTCCATCCCGACCGCCGACAGCCTGGGCGTCATCGAGCCTGCCGAGCCGGGCTGGAACGGGACGCTCCCTCCGCTCGGCCGCGACACATCCCCGGATGAAAGCGAGCTGGAGCCGTGGCTGCGCCAAGCGCCGCGTCATGCCAGGCTGGCGGCGATCCGCCTGCTCCAGCATCACGGACTTTCCCCCGCCCTCGCGGCGCTGCTCGCCGACGAGCTGCAGGCGCTAGGTCTCGGCGAGGACGCGCTTCGACTGCTGTTCGAATGATTTCATGCCCTTCGAGCTTTCATTCCAAGAATCTTGATTTGATTCACGCCGGAATAGTAAAATGAATGGGCTTGGAAGAATCATCCCGAATGAAGACGGAAGCGGAGGAGCCGAGCCCCTATGCTGGACATCACCATCAATGAGCCCGATCGGCTGGTGCAGATCGCGCATGCGTTGTCGACCCGGGCCAGGGTCGACATCCTCCGGCTGCTGAACGCGAAGAGCCTGAACGTCATCGAGATCGCGGAAGCGCTGCAGCTGCCCGTATCGACCGTGGCCAACCATGTGAAGCTGCTGGAAGCCGCCAAGCTCATCCACACCGAGCTGCTGCCGGCGACGCGAGGCGCGATGAAGGTATGCAGCCGCAGCTACGACGACATCCTGATCACGCTCAATACATCGGTCCACTGGTCCAAGGACGACGTGTCCGTCTACGAGGTCGAGCTGCCGATCGGCCAGTACAGCAACTGCGAGGTGCATCCGACCTGCGGCCAGGCCAGCGCCGAGGGCATGCTCATCCGCGAGGACGAGCCGGCCAGCTTTTATCACCCGAACCATGTCGGCGCGCAGCTCATCTGGTTCCGCAAAGGCTACCTGGACTACCTGCTGCCGCTCGAGCTGCCGAAAAACGCCCGCCCCGAAGCGATCGAGTTCTCCATGGAGCTGTGCTCGGAGGCGCCGAACTTCGACAACGACTGGCCCTCGGACATCACGCTCTGGATCAACGACGTCGAGATCGGCACGTGGACGAGTCCCGGAGATTTCGGCGACCGGCGCGGCAAGCTGAACCCCGACTGGTGGATCGACTGGGCGACGCAGTACGGCCTGCTCAAAACCTGGCGCGTCGACAAGGAACGGACGACGATCGACATGGACAAGGTGTCCGACGTCTCGCTCGCCGATCTGGCGCTGGAGGGCCGCCACCATCTGAAGCTGCGGATCGGCATCAAGTCCGACGCGCTGCACAAGGGCGGCATCAACCTGTTCGGGCGGCAATTCGGCGACTATCCGCAGGATATCGTCATGAAAGTGCATTACGTTCTTGCCGATCCAGATTGAACACTCCTCCACCTAAAGAGGCGGGGGATTCTTGGGTAGTTGCTTCTATCGAAGCAGAGTTCACCAAGCGATCCCTGCGGTTCCCGCAGTTCATAGGGCAAGGCCGTTAGACAGCCATCTGTTCGATGTTGTGTGCGGCGTTCTCGTCCCGATCATGCAGCGTCTGGCAGACGGGACAGGTCCACTTCCGAACGGACAGGTTCTTGACCTCCGGGTGAACGTGGCCGCACACGTGGCACGTCTGACTCGTCGGCGCAAAGGAGTCGGCCACCTTCAGCTGGCGACCATACCACTCCGACTTGTAGGTTATCTGTCGCCTGAATTCGCTCCAGGACGCATCGGCGATCGACTTGGCCAGACGAGGGCTCTGCAGCATGTTCGCCACCCGCAAGCCTTCGATGTGGATCGTTTGGTTTTCACGAACCAGCTTCGTCGTCAGCTTGTGCAGGAAGTCATGGCGAACGTTGGCGATCTTCTCGTGGATGAGGGCGACCTGGCGCTTGGCTTTCTGCCAGTTGGCTCCGCCCTTTGTGCGGCGAGCCAGTCGGCGTTGCCAAGCCGCCAGCTTGCGCTCGTAGCGGCGGAACGTCCTGGGATTCTCGACACTGAGTCCGTCCGAACAGACGGCAAATTCCTTTAGTCCCAGGTCGATGCCGACGGTCTTATTCTCCTGCGGCAAGGGCTGGACGTCGAGCTCGCAGACGATGGCGACAAAGAATTTGCCTGCCGCATTCCGACGGACCGTGGCCGACAGAATTCGGCCTTCCAGCGGCCTTGATGCCGCAAAGCGGATCCAGCCGAGCTTGGGCAGTTTGAGCTGATTGCCGTTTACCGCAATGTTGCCATTCGTCTGCCGAGTGGTATAGCTCTGCACCGGATTTTTACGGCTCTTGAACCGTGGCTGTCGATTCTGACGTTTAAAAAAGCGGTCAAAGCTGTCCGCCACGTGTCGAACGGCGGATTGCAAGGCAATGCTGTCGACCGCCTTGAGCCACTCGTGCTCGCCTTTCAAGGCAGGCAGCTGTGTGGCACAAGCGTTGTAGGACAGCCCGTTGCCGGTCTCCTCATAGCGTGCGTTCCACAGGCTCAGGAAATAATTGAAGACAAACCGGCAACAGCCGAACATCTGCCCGATGAGCTGTTGTTGCGACTCTGACGGGTAGATCCGGTACTTGTACGCCTTATGCACCAACATGCCACACACCTCCTGGATGTTTTTTTGATATTATAGCACATACGTTCGCTCCAAAACACCAAAACCGCCGGTTCATCTCCTTCCATGAATCGGCTGTAATGATAAAGAGGCTTATGCTACAAGATATCTGTAGCATAAGCCTCTTTATTTTATTTATTTTCGTATTTCCGCATGAAAGCGTTGACAAAGACCGTTTTCAGCTTTATATTCGGCTTAAAGGTACATGTTTCATGTAATAAAACATAATTGTTGTCCTTGTGCCTTTGAGGAAGAACGATGAAAAGGGAGGCTCGACATGAACTCAAGACGTAGATGGGCGACCGCTCTGCTGCTCTCGCTCGCGCTGGCGGTGAGCGCCTGCAGCGGAGGCAATGAAGGCGGCCAAGGAACCGGCGGCGACGAGAGCGGCAGCGGCGACGGAAAAGGCGGCAAGGTGACGCTGTCGTCGTGGACGCTGTTCAGCGGCGGCGACGGCGACAACATGCAGGCGATGATCGACGCGTTCAACAGCGAGCATCCCGACATCAAGGTCGAGAACACGGTGCTCGAGTGGGGCGAGTATTACACGAAGCTGATTACGGCGGTCGGCAACGGCAACGGTCCCGACATCGGCATCTCCCACACGTCCCGGCTGCCCGATCTGATCAACCAGGGCGTCGTGTCCAGCATGGACGACGCGGCCGAGGCGGCCGGCATCGACTGGTCGACGTTCAACCCGAACATCCTCGGCGCGACGGTCGTGGACGGCAAGCATTATGCCGTGCCGATCGACACGCATCCGTTCGTCATGTACTACAACAAGAAGCTGCTGAAGGAGGCCGGGCTGCTCGGCGAGGACGGCAAGCCGGTGTTCGACAATACGGCCGACGGCTTCGTGCAGCTGCTGACGGCGCTGAAGGAGAAGCTGCCGAAAAACGCCATGCCGCTCGCGCTGCCGAGCGCCAACGACGACGTGTTCCGCCTCTGGTGGGCGCTGTACCATCAGCTCGGCGGCAACGACGTCATCAGCGACGACCTGAAGTCGGCCGCGCTGGACAGCGGCAAGGCGGTCCAGGCGATGCAGTACGTGCAGGACCTGTTCCACAAGCACAAGGTCATCCGCCTGAACGACCCGGACTTCGTGAAGAGCTTCCAGAGCGGCACGGCGGCGATCATCATGACGGGCGTCTGGACGACCGGCGTCTGGGAATCGACCAAGGGCCTGGAATTCGGCGCGATGCCGATTCCGAAAATCTTCGACAAGGAAGCGACCTGGGGCGACTCCCACACCGTCATCCTCCCGGTCACGAAAAAGGAGGATCCCGAGAAGCGCAAGGCGGCCGCGATCTTCGCCGACTACCTGGCGCAAAAAGGCGCCCTATGGGCGAAGGCGGGCCATATCCCGGCGAAGCCGGCCATCTTTGACAGCGCGGAGTTCAAGGCGCTGCCGTACCGGAGCGACTACGTCTCCGTGGCGAGCACCGTCGCCTTCAACAAGCCGTCGGAGAAAAACTGGCAGATCCGCGACCTGGCGATGTTCAAGTTCCTGAACGAGGTATGGGCGAACAAGATGAGCCCCGACGACGCGGCCGTGAAGATCCAGGCCGAAATCGACAAGGTGCTGAAGCAATAGCCGCCTGCCGGCGGGCGATCCGGTCCGTCCGGGCTCAGCCGGCAAGCGAAGCTGCGTTCAAGGCCGCATCCGGCGGGCGAGTCCAGGCATTCGGCCGGCTCGCCCGCCGGATGCGCGCACACAAGGAGGGGATGAAGAGTGGCAATCGGTCCAGGGGCGAAGGCGGAGCTGGCGCCTGCCGGCGCCAAGCGCAAAAGACGCTGGGCGGGCGCGCAGGCGTTCGTGTTCCTCGCGCCCTTTTTCGCCGTTTATGTGCTGTTCACGATATGGCCGATGCTCAAGGGCGTGCAGATCAGCTTTTTCAAATGGACGCTGATCCGCAAGATGGAATATGTAGGCCTCGGCAACTTCAGCAAGCTGATGCAGGATGCGGAGTTCTGGGCGTCGGTCTGGCATTCGACGATCTTCGTGCTGCTCACGACGCCGCTCATGCTGGCGCTGTCGCTCGGGCTCGCGCTGATCGCGAACCGCCATTCGCGGCTGCGCAAGCTGTACCGCATTTCCTTTTTCATGCCGAGCGTCATGTCGGTGGCCGTCGCCTCCTTCCTCGGCCTGTTCATCTTCCAGCCCTATACGGGCCTGCTGAACTCGCTCCTGCATCTGGTCCGGCTGCTGCCGGCCGAGCAGGAGATCTTCTGGCTGTCGGAGGTGTCGCTGTCGTGGATCGCGATCACGGCGCTGACGCTCTGGTGGACGGTTGGCTTCAACTTCGTGCTGTACCTCTCGGCGCTGCAGGAGATGCCGGAGGAGCTGTACGAGGCGGCGCGGCTCGACGGCGCGACGAACGGCCAGATCTTCCGCCGCATCACGCTGCCGCTGCTCGCCCCGATCACCCGCATGATCATGATGCTGCAGATCATCGCCTCGTTCAAGGTGTTCCTGCAGATCTACATCATGACGGGCGGCGGCCCGCTCGACAAGACGAGGCCGGTCATCCAGTACATCTGGCAGACCGGATTCCGCCAGAACGACCTCGGCTACGCTTCGGCGATGTCGTACGTGCTGTTCTTCATCCTGCTCGCGCTGTCGGCGCTGCAATACGGCTTCAATCGACGGAAGGAGGCGGACTAGCCGCATGAAATGGATCTACCGCATCGTGTCACTGCTGGTCGCGGCCGTGTTCCTGCTGCCGATCCTCTGGATGCTGACCGTCTCGGTCAAGGAGGAGGGCATGCCGATCGTCACCGTGCTGGACTGGGTGAAGCCCCCCTACTCGCTCGCCGTCTACGGCGAGGTGCTGCAGGCGACGAAGCTGCCGCTGTGGGTATGGAACAGCTTCTTCATCGCCGTCTGCGTCACCGCGCTGACGATCGTGATCGCGGCGATGGCCGGCTTCGCGCTGTCCAAGATCAAGTTCCGGATGAAGGCGGCCGTCTTTTTCGCCGTGCTGGCCGGCCTGCTCATTCCCGGCGAGGCGATCCTCATCCCGCTCTACCAGGTGGCCAAGGACATGGGCCTGCTGAACACCTACCTCGGACTCATCCTGCCTTCGCTGGCCTCGCCGATCGCCATCATCGTGCTCAAGAGCTTCTTCGACGGCGTCCCGAACGACCTGCTCGAAAGCGTGCAGATCGACGGCGGCGGCAACTGGCGGATCTTCTTCAGCATCATGCTGCCGCTCACCCGGCCGGCCGTCGCCTCGATGGCGATCCTGACGTTCATCGGCTCGTGGAACAACTTCCTCTGGCCGTTCATGTCCGTCACCGACGACAATCTGTTCACGCTGCCGATGGGCATCCCGACGCTGATGAGCCAGTACACGGTCGACTACGTCAAGCCGATGGTCATCAATACAATCTCCTCGCTGCCGATCTTCCTGCTGTTCCTCGTCTTCGAGAAGCAGATCATCAAAGGGGTCAGCCTGTCGGGCATCAAAGGATGAGCGCCTCCCTGCAGCCGCCCCGCGAGCGGGCGATCGACCGGTTCAAGGGCCTCCTCGTCATCGGCATGGTCTATGGCCATGTCCTGCAGTTCTTCAGCGATCCGGCGATCTTTCCCGCGGCCGGCCGGATCATCGACGCCGTCAACCTGATCACGTTCTCCGGCTTCGTCTTCAGCTTCGGCTACGTGTCGCGGCTGGCCTATTACGCCAAGCCGCTGCGGCGAGCCGCTCCGCGGATGCTGCTGGCCGCGCTCAAGACGCTGCTCGCCTTCTACATCTCCGGGCTGGCGTTCCGCCTATTCATCGACCGGCGGCCGCCGGATTGGGAGACGCTGAAGCCGATCCTGCTGCTGCAGGACATGCCGGGCTGGTCGGAGTTCCTGCTGTCGTTCACCTACTTGACGCTGGCCGGCCTGATCCTGTTCGTCCCTCTGCAAAGGCTGGCGGAAAAGCCGCGGCTCGCCTTCCCGGCCGCCGCCCTGCTGCTGCTGACGACGTTCCTGCCGTACGAGGCGGTGACGTGGCCGCCGCTCGGACCGCTCCTCGGCACGCGGCAGTTCGCCTCGTTCCCGGTGCTGCAGTATTTCCCGTACTACTTGCTCGGCATGCTGTTCGCCCGCTGGCGCATCGGCTGGCATCCCGGCGTGCTGGCGGGCTCGCTCGCGGCCTCCGGCCTGTTCGTCTGGCTCGTCCTCGATGCAGGCGGACTGCCCGAGCGGTTCCCGCCGTCCATCGGGTGGATCGCCGGGCCGGCGCTGGCGCTGTACGGCTATTATCTGCTCTCCCGGCTGATGGAGCGCTGTCCGCGCCCGTTCGCGCCGCTCGAAGCGCTGGGCCGGAACGTGCTCTGGTGCTTGCTGTTCAGCAACCTGCTCGTCTTCTCGCTCAAAAGCATCCAGGCCGACGATCTTCCCCGCTCGCCCGCGGAAGCGCTGCGGCTGGCGCTGATCGTGCTGGCCGTCGTCGGCTTCAGCATCGGACTGATCGTCAAAGCCCCGCGCCGAAGCGGACGATGACGGACAGAGGGCGCGGGACGCCGGCCGCGCGCTGCGGCGGACGGCCAAGGGCGCGGCTGACCCTCGGACGGCGGAGCCGTCGCTCGGCTGAGCCGTCGTCCGGCGTCCCGCAAGAGAGTTCCCGCATACGGACATTCCTTCCCGTCATAGGGTAAGCCTAGCGCGCCTATGGCGAAGAAGGAGGCCTGTCCATCGCATGAGCGTTTATGTCGCCAACAGCGGCTCCAACACCGTGTCGGTCATCGACCAGACGACGAACAGCGTCGTCGCGACGATTCCCGGCTTTTTCACCCCCCAGCAGCTGGACGCCACCCCCGACGGAACCCGCGTCTATGTCGCCAACCTGGCGAACGGAACGGTATCCGTCATCGACACCGCCGCCAACGCCATCGTCGGCACGATCGCGGTCGGAGGCGGGCCGAACAGCATCGTCATCGATCGGACCGGCACGCGGGGCTATGTGACCAACTCGACCGACGGCACCGTCTCGGTGCTGGACCTGACGTCCGACACGGTGATCGCGACCGTTCGCGTCGGCATCAATCCGGTCGGCGTCGACGTCACGCCGAACAATCAGTTCGTCTACGTCGCCAACCAGATCTCGAACACCGTGTCCGTCTTCCGCACGTCGGACTACGCGATCGTCGCCACGATCCCGGTGGACGTGACGCCGATCGGCGTGCGCGTCGCTCCGGGCGGCGCCTACGTCTATGTGACGACCCGGGCGCTCGGCGTCGTCGACATCATCTCCGTGACGAGCAATACGGTCGTCGGCACGCTGCCGACGGGCATCGCGCCGATCGGCGTGGCGACAGACGGCGTCCAGGTGTTCGTGGCGAACGAGGTGTCCGGCTCGGTCTCGGTCATCAATCCGATCTCCAACCAGCTCGTCTCGACGATCGCGACGAACGCCTTTCCGCAGTACATCGCCATCGACGCCAGCACCCGCTACCTGTATGTGAGCACGCGCACGAACGTCGTCTCGGTCATCGACCGCCAGTCGAACCGGATCGTCGCGTCCGTGCCGGTCGGCGACCAGTCCATCGGCATCGTCGTCGTGCCGAAGTTCAACCGCAATCCCGCGATCCGGGCGGAAAAAACGGTCAACGGCCTCGAATCGGTGACCGCGATGCCGGGAGATACGGTGTTCTTCCAGCTGCGCGTCACGAATATCGGCAACACGCTGCTCAGCCAGATCCAGGTGCTGGACGCGCTCGATCCGCCGGGAGCGGCGCTGCTGAACGAGACGATCGAGAGCCTCGCGCCCGGCGCCTCCATCACCCGCGAGCTGAGCTATGTCATCCCCTCGCCGCCCCCGGCGTCCATCCTGGAAAATCGGCTGACGGCATCGGCGCCGCTGTCGGGCGTCTCGGCCGAAGCCGCCGCCTCCATCCTCGTCGAGACGCAGCAGCCCGGCTTGTCCGTCGTCAAGGCCGGCGACCGGACGGAAGCGGCTCCCGGCGACACCGTCATCTATACGGTCACCGTGACCAATACCGGCACGACGGACCTGACGGACATCCTCATCGCCGATCCGCTGGTCGGCTTCGACCAGACGATCAGCCTGCTTCCCGCCGGCGAGAGCTTGCAGCTGCAGTACGGCTTCGTCGTGCCGGCAGGGACGGAGGCCGGTCTCGAGCTGGTCAACACGGCGACCGCCTCGGCATCGGACGGCACGAGCGCCGAGGACAGCTTCTCCGTCGTCGTCGCCGCCGTCCCTTCGCTCGCGTTCACCAAGGAAGCCGATCCCGCCACCGCCGTCGCGGGAGAGAGCATCCACTACACGTTCCGCGTCGTCAACACCGGCAACGTGCCGCTGAGGGACTCGTCATCTCCGACCCCGGCATCGGCGTCTCCTTCACGATCGAAAGCCTCCAGGTCGGGGCCGCCGCCGTGCGGGAAGCCGATTTCGTCCTGCCCGAGGGGACGCGGCCCGGCCTGTTCGTCAACACGGCGACGGCGACGAGCCGGGAAGGCGTGCAGGCGAGCGCCTCCGCCTCGGTCGAGATCGCGCCTACCCCGCATCATCCTCAACAAGTCGGCTTCTCCGACGCAGGCGGCGCCGGGAGAGACGGTCGTCTACACGATTACGGTCATCAACGCCGGAACCGCCGTGCTGACGAACGTACGGGTCCGGGATCCTTTCCTCGGCCTCGATCAGGTCGTCGACAGCCTCGTACCGGGAGCGCGCGTCTCGTTCACGGAAACGTATACGGTTCCGGAGGGCGCGCTCGCCGGCACCGTCATCGCCAATACCGCCTCCGTCGTCACCGACCAGACGCCGCTCATCGAGCAAGGCGCCACCGTGACCGTGACGGAGGTGCCCGACATCCTTCTCGTCAAGACCGTCTCGCCGGAAAGCGCGCGGCCGGGAGAGACGGTCGCCTACACGCTCGTCGTCACGAATACGGGCAACACCGTCCTGACGTCAGCGCTGGTGGAGGATCCGCAGGCGCGGCTGACGCAGAACCTGCCCGATCTGGATCCGGGCGAGAGCCAGACGGGAACGGTGCTCTACGTCGTCCCCGAGGACGCGCCGGAGACGGTCGTCAACGTCGCGATCGCCGAGGAAAAAGCTCCACGGCGACCGTCAGCGACGAGGACGAGGCCGACCTGTTCGTCATCCGCGAGGCGATCGCGCTGAGCAAGATCGCCGATCGCGCCGAGGCCAGGCCGGGCGACCGGATCAACTATACGCTCGCGGTGGAGAATACCGGCAATGCCGCGCTGAGCAATCTCGTGCTGACCGACGAGGAGCTCGGCTTCACCGTCGACATCCTCGAGCTGGAGATCGGACAGACGCTGCTGTTCACGCTCTCCTACATCGCGCCCTACGAGCCGGGCGGCACGGTCGTCGCCAATACGTCCGTCGTCTCCAATGCGTTCGTCTCGGCCGAAGCCTCCGCCGCCGTCGTCATCGCCGCAGTGCCGGGGCTGGCGCTGCGCAAGACGGCGTCCGAAACGGCCGTCGCTCCAGGCGACGTCGTCACCTATACGATCGTCGCGACCAACACCGGCAACGTGCCGCTGCCGGACGTAGCGGTCTCCGATCCGCTGCTCGGCATCGCCACACCTCCGGCTCCGCTCGCGATCGGCGAGAGCCTGACGCTGACCGGCACCTATACGATCCCGCCCGGCACTCCGGGAGGCACGATCGTCGGGAACACGTCGACGGCGACGTCCTCCCTGACGCCTCCGGCGCAGAGCGGCGCCTCGGTCATCGTTACGCCCGCTCCGGTGCTGAACATCGCCAAGACGGCCGACCGGGCGATCGCGGCGCCCGGCGAGACGATCGCCTATACGATCGTCGTCTCCAATCCGACGACGGGGACCGTCGCCGGCGCGACCGTCGCCGACGACCTGCTCGGCTTCTCCGAGACGATCGCGAGCCTGCCCCCGGCGGCCAGGCGACGTTCCAGGCCGTCCGTCGTGCCGGCAGACGCGCCGGCCGGGTCGGTCATCAGCAACGTCTCCACCGTCTCCGTGCCGGGGGCGCTGACCTTCAGCGCCGAGGCGAGCGTGACGGTCGCGGCGGCGCCGGCTCTCTCGGTCGTCAAGACGCCGAGCGTCGAGAGCGCCCCGGCCGGCAGCCTGGTGACCTACGAGGTGACGCTGGTCAACACGGGCAATACGACGCTGACGAATCTCGTGCTGACCGACTCGGTGTTGTCGGCGACGGTCGTCATCCAGTATTTGCTGCCGGGCGAGTCCCAGAGCCAGCTCTTCTCGCTGAAGCTGCCGCTCGGCGTCGAGCCGGGAACGACGCTGACCAACACCGTCACCGTGCAGACGGACCAGCTGCCGCCCGCGCAGGACAGCGCCGGCGTGGTCGTCCTCCCGCCTCCGGACGTAGAGATCGTCGCTTCTCCGCTGCCCGCCTACGCGCGTCCCGGCCAGAGCGTGCCCGTGACGATCGTCGTCACGAACCGCTCGGAGACGACGCTGACGAATCTCGTCGTCATCAACGAGCTCACCGGCACGAACAGCGTCTTCCCGAGGCTCCTGCCCGGAGGCGTCATCACGCTGGAGCGCCTCGTCGCGATTCCGCCCGGGACGCGGGCCGGGACGGAATTCCCGAGCGTCGCCACCCTTGAGACGGATCAGACGCCGATCCAAACCGCGCCGATCCTCATCATCGTCCTGGCCGTCCCGGCGCTCCGGCTGGAAAAGAGCGTCAGCACGCCGCAGGCGATCGCCGGAGAGACGATCCGGTTCCGCATCCTCGGCGAGAATGTCGGCAATACGACTTTGAACGGCATCCTGACGGATCCTCTGCTCGGCATCACCGTCGGTCCCGGCACGATGCTCTACCGAGGACGGGTGCTGATCTCGCAGCCGTATGCGATTCCGGTCGAGACGGCGAACGGCACGATCATCACGAACACCGTGCGGGCCGAAAGCGTGCCGCCCGGCATCGGGACCTCCGCCTCAGCGTCGGTGCAGGTGCTGCGCGTGCTCGACGTGACCAAAAAGGCGGACGCTCGCGACAGCTACATCGGCGCCGTCCTCCGCTTCTCCGTCCATGTCGCGAACGACAGCGCCTTTACGGCAACGAACGCCGTCCTGACGGACGCGCTGCCGCCGTCGCTGGCCTTCGTGCCCGGCAGCCTCGTCGTCGGCGGCGTCCCGCAGCCGGGACGGGCGCTGTCCGGCGGCGTGCCGCTCGGCACGATCGCGCCGGGACAGCGGGTCGTCGTCGAATTCGCATCGCGCGTGCTCTCGATTCCGCGGAGCGACGCCGCCGCCGGAGATGCGGCGAGCGGCACCCTCTTCAACCAGGCTGTCGTCACGTTCGGCGTGCGCTCGCCGTCGGGCCGCGCGATTACGACGCGCGCCGTGTCCAACCGGGCGCAGGTGACGATTACGGAAGAGGAGGAATAGGCGGGCAACAAGAAAAACCAGGAAGAAGCGGAGCCGGCTCCGCTTCTTCCTGGTTTTTGGCGTTCATGCGGCCTAGGCGCATGCAAGGCAAAGCGCCTGCGAGCAAGGCGGACAAGGGAACTGGTTCCCTTGCTGCGAGTGCCGAGCCGGCCCGACGCCGGAATCGGCCTACTTGTTCGTAAAGTAGGCTGTGTCTCAAATGAAGAAGGGGCTGCTCCCGCTCGTTACGACCGAAACAGCCCCTTCTTGCGATTGGTGTTGAATATAATAGTGAATTTTTTTAAATGCTATAGGGATGCCGAAAGAGTTCTCTTCAGTCTATCTATAGGATGGACTATTTGTCTCTGTTCTTCCTATATCTAAAAATACCTATCGCTAACAGTACTGAAGAGAGAATGCATCGCCATAAAAATTCCTTGAAAATTTGAGTTTTAGGTGGCAACTCTCCAATTACACCTGTTTCCGGAACATACAATTGGGTCATTAGACTTAAAAAGGCAAATATAAACATGAGGGAAGAACTAATTATCATTACAATAGACCAAGTCTTTTTACTTATTTTTCTCAAATTTGATTCCTCCTATTTACATCCCTTCATTAATATGACATATTTAAAATATCAAAAATAAAAGGATGTGAAATTTATTGATTAAATTATATCATAAGAAAAAAATGGTTTCAATTTTTATTGGCGCTATGCTTGTTCTGAACTCTTCTATTCCAGTTGCCAAAGCAGAAGCACAACCTCCCCTCATTCAAACTAATATTGAAAGCTATTCAATTGAAACGCTCTCTGATACAAAAAACAAAGATGGCTTCTATGTCGAAACAGGACATAAAAATGTTAATTCTGTAACTAGCTTTTATAAAGTTGATAGTGTTACTCATACTAAACTTCAAACTGTTGAGGATTATTACGATTTGAACGGCGCTTTTCAGTACTCCCTTGTTTCAGAACAGGAATTTCAGAACGACTATGATACTGGAGAGGCGAATCAGACTAAATCGGAAGAGAGATTTAGTGTTAAGAAAACTGTGAGTTTTGAAAGTGAAGATAAATTGAGATTGACAGAGAAAGAACAAGAATATAATGAGTCTGTTATTAAAAATAATGTTGACATTTTAACTAATGAGATTTCCAAGAATCCGATTGTAAAAGTTAATGGATTTAAAAAAGAGGATATTGACGAGATTAAAAGAGATATTGAGGATATAAAAGAGAAGTATACTTTGGAAGTGGATCCTTCTGCTCCTTCAGGACAAAAAATTAAAATTATCCCTAAAGACGGGATTACAACGTTAGGGAGTTGTGGCACGTATTCTTGTGCTGGCGCTTATGACAATTGGTATAATTATTATTACACAACGGGTAACTTTACTGTTCAAGCGTTATCGGCTGTACCCCATAACTACATCCGCTTATCTGGAAGCACCTTGAATAGCACAAAAAATTCAACTTCACTACAGAAATTTCAAGGGTACATTGATAGTTTTGAAGATGTCATGATTGAACAAATGAAATATAATGTATGGGAAGATATTTTCACGTGGTTCTTTTCAATCGCGGGTCTTGTCTCTCTTGTGTCTGGAATTGCAGGTGGGCCAGCTGGTTGGGTGGCCATAACATTAACTGTAATTGCTGCAATTGACGTTTTCAGAGATTTTACTAGTGCAGGTTATGCCACAGGCCATAATTTAAATTTAAGTAGAGTTGCATGTCAACATCAAGAGAATGCTCGTAACATGTTGTTTAACTATCCGCAATATTTTGCTAGTGTCACATTTAGTTCGCATGTTGGTTACTAAATTCTTTAGTTCATATTAGCAATTTTTTTAATACCTATATTCACCAAAACAAAGAAGATGATCTCGACTAGAATCATCTTCTTCTTCATTTCTGTGGCATTATGGAAGAGCAGTCGAATCAACATCCCTATTGTCGATTGCCTTCACTTTCTCGTTCGCTCAGCCTTGACGATTAGCTGATTCTTGAAGCGGGCGAGCGGGGAAACTCCTTGGCCTGTATGCTTATGACCGAAAAGACGAGGAAGTTTCTGGATAGCAAGTGCCGGAGCATGTTGCGCACCATCGTTTTGATCGACGCCAGCACCCACTACCTGTATGTGAGCACGCGCACGAACGTCGTCTCGGTCATCGACCGCCAGTCGAACCGGATCGTCGCG
Organism: Paenibacillus sp. FSL W8-1187; assembly: GCF_037965485.1. Taxonomy (NCBI): domain Bacteria; kingdom Bacillati; phylum Bacillota; class Bacilli; order Caryophanales; family Paenibacillaceae; genus Paenibacillus; species Paenibacillus sp. FSL W8-1187. The sequence continues at coordinate 985,848 of NZ_CP150181.1, read as the reverse complement.
TCCGTGCCGGTCGGCGACCAGTCCATCGGCATCGTCGACGTGCCGAAGTTCAATCGCACTCCCGCGATCCTGGCGAAAAAAACGGTCACCGGCCTCGAATCAGTGACGGCGATGCCGGGAGATACAGTGTTCTTCCAGCTGCGCGTCACGAATATCGGCAACACGCTGCTCAGCCAGATCCAGGTGCTGGACGCGCTCGATCCGCCGGGAGCGGCGCTGCTGAACGAGACGATCGAGAGCCTCGCGCCCGGCGCCTCCATCACCCGCGAGCTAAGCTATGTCATCCCGTCGCCGCCCCCGGCGTCCATCCTAGAAAATCGGCTGACGGCATCGGCGCCGCTGTCGGGCGTCTCAGCCGACGCCGCCGCCGGAGACGCGGCGAGCGGCACCCTCTTCAACCAGGCTGTCGTCACGTTCGGCGTGCGCCGCCGTCGGGCCGCGCGATTACGACGCGCGCCGTGTCCAACCGGGCGCAGGTGACGATTACGGAAGAGGAGGAATAGGCGGGCAACAAGAAAAACCAGGAAGAAGCGGAGCCGGCTCCGCTTCTTCCTGGTTTTTGGCGTTCATGCGGCCTAGGCGCATGCAAGGCAAAGCGCCTGCGAGCAAGGCGGACAAGGGAACTGGTTCCCTTGCTGCGCGCCGATCTCTTGCCGCGCCTGCGAACAAGGGCATTTCTTCCCCTTGCTGCGCGTGCCGAGCCGGCCCGACGCCGGAATCGGCCTACTTGTTCGTAAAGTACAGCACCTGCGGCCCGGACGAGCCGCCGGTCAGGCTGAGCCGCGACGGCACCGTCTTGCCCTTCTTGCCGACCTTGAGCTCGGCGAACTGCCATGCCTGGGTGTAGTTCAGGTAGCCCGAGCTGAGCCGCTTGTTCGCCCAGCCGAGCGTATAGTGGCCCGAGCCGCCGGACGGGTTGAGGTAGACGTCGACCGTGCGCTTGCCCTCGCTCTTGTTGTCGATCTGCACGTTGAAATCGTAGATGACGCCGTAGTTGCCGCTGTTGACGACGCTCTCGCCGGTCGTCGCGTCGACGCCAGGCTCGTACTCGCCTGGCATGAAGTCGGCCCACTGGCCCGACGGCGCGGACGAGACGCGGATGAGCGCATTGCCCAGCGAGGTGTCGTAGACGAGCGTGCCCGTGCGGTCATAATGGGGGAACGTGCCCCGCACATGCTTGTCGCGCGGCAGGATCGGCTCCGCCAGCGGATCGGGACGCGCGCCGGCGTAGCCGAGCGTCGTCACCGTGACCGGCGCGCTGCCGCCGCCGGGCGCTTCGGCGCGCAGCTGCAGGAAGCCGCTCGCCGTGTACGTGACCGGCACCGCATGCGACACCCAGTAGCTCTGCCCCGGCAGCAGCACGGCGACCGGACGGCGCGAGCCGCGGTCGGCCAGGAACGCCTCGAGGCCGAGTTGGCCGGCGATGTCCGGGTAGTAATCGACCCCGGCCCCGGCTCCTTCCTCGTAGAGCTTGACCTTGTAGCCGCTCGTGTTCGTGACGGCGACGGCGACCTGCAGCTCCGCGCCGGTCTTGTTGTAGTGGTGGTAGAACACCCGGAACGAGCCGCTGACCGTATCCCGGTAAAAGCCTCCCGGAGTCGTCGGCGACTCCGGCGAATCGCTCAGGATGAGCGGTCCGCCGGCAGGCGAGAGCGCCGGCTTGCTCAAGGCGACGGCCGGCTTCAGCGTCTCGATCGGCACGATGAGGTTCGGCGTGGCCAGCGCCGCCGCCTGCAGCGAGGCCGAGCCGGACGCGCTCCCGCCTCCGAGCCCGGCGGCCGCGGAGGCGTCCCGTTCCGGCAGCGGCGTCCCGTCCGCGGCGCGCAGCGCGGCGGCGCTGCCGCCCTCCGGCTCCGCCGGACCGAGCCCCGCCTGCGGCGAGGCCATCGCCGATCCGCTTGCCAGCAGCGCTGCGGCCAGTACGGCCGGCAGCAGCTTTTTCCCGTTCCATCTTCTTCTCAACCTATCCCTCCTCCAAAATGATCATTCCCGACCCGGCGTCCCGGCATGCCTGAAGCATGCCGTCCTTCCGCTTCGCTTCGGAGCGGCCACCACCTCCTTCGAGAGTTGCGGCTGGCTTACTTCGGCGCTTCCACGACCTCCTGCGCGACCCGATCCGACCAGTGCAGCTGCACGCCATGCGCGCTCAGCCGCTCCTGGTAGCCCGTCCTCAGCGCCGCGTCGCCGTGCACCTCGCGCGGACGGCGCGAGACGTCGAGGCAGTACGCCGCGAGCAGCCCGGCCGCCTCGCCGACGTTCCACTCGGTCGGATGGAGCCGGTAGCAGCCGTTGGAGATCTGGGTGACGCCGATGTTCTTGCATGCGGGCAGCAGATTGGCCGTGCGGACCGGGATGAGCGCGCCGAGCGGAATTTCGTACGGATAGCTCGGGATGTAGAAGCTGCGATGCGTGACGGTCGTATGATGCAGGTCCAGATGGTAGCTGCCGACGCCGACGCTGTCCTCGTACCGCCGGATGCCCTCCGCGCCGCGCAGCTCCTGGCTCACGTCCGCCTCGGTCACCGTCTGCAGCGCGCGGATGCGCCGCGACTCGCGGATATAGACCGACTTGGCGAGGCCGTCCTCCGTGCCGACGATGTCGCCGCGCAGCCGCAGGCCGGGCCAGCCCTTGCCCCCGTCCAGCCGCGGCGCGTCCGTCTGCAGCCAGTACACGACGGACAGCGTCAGCTGGCGCGCGGCGTACAGCCGGTCGCGGCGCACGTCGTCCGGCACGTCCATGATGGAGCCGAGATAATAGTCGTTCTGCGCCCAGTTGAGCAGCGACTGCTCGCCGGGGTAGAGCGGGACGGCCAGATGGCGCGGGTCGATGATGCGGCGGTAGTCCCACAGCGAGGTGACGCCCTGGCCGTTCGGCAGCAGCGTGAACTCCTTCTTCTTGGTCGTATCGTTCGCGTCGGTGGCGAACCAGCTCAGCAGCGGATACGGGCTGAAAGGCGGCACGAGCCGGCTCCAGTAGCCGTACATCTCCGGCGGCCGCTCCATCGTGAAATCGGCTCCCGGCACGTACTCCATCGCGCCGACATGGGTGAACGCCTGCACGTCGTCCGGCAAAGCCTCCTCCGGCGCATGCGGCTCCCCGGTCTCGGCGCGCGACTCCGCTCCGATCCGGTATTCCGTGCCGGTCAGCGGCAGCAGCTCGCCGGTCTCCGTCGCATCGAGCACATAGGCTCCGGCGAGCTCGATCCGGCGGCTGCCGCCGCGCACGCTCACCGTCACCGAGCGCACCTCGTCCCCTTCGACCTGCGCCGAGGCGGGAGAGGCATGATAGAGCACGCGCAGCCGTCCGCTGTTCACATACGGCGCGAGCATCGCCTGCAGCACGGCGAGCGCGACGCGCGGCTCATGCGCGAGACGGCTCACCCAGCCGCTGCCGGGGTTGAGGATCGGGTTGGCCCGCGCCTGCTCGGTGAGCGGATAGCTGTCGCGGTAGTAGTCGCGGATGCGCTCGCGCAGCTCGCGGAATGACGCCGTGCAGCCCTCCGTCTCGATCCAGCGGTGCTCGTCGGGCGGCACCGCCTGCGAGGTGAGCTGACCGCCGATCCAGTCGGTCTCCTCCGTCAGGATGACGCTTTTGCCGGCGCGCGCCGCGGCCAGCGCGGCCGCCGTGCCGCCAAGGCCGCCTCCGATGATGACGATGTCCGCCTCCAGACGCTCGTCCGGACGCTTGCCGCCCCTCTGGCTTGTCGGTTCGTTCATGACGATTCCTCCTTCGTGATGCCGGGCTCAAGGCCGGCTTCGTTGCTGCTGTCGATGCCGCCTTCGTCGGCGCCGGAGCGGGCCAGGCCGCCGTCCAGCCGCTCGGCCGCCATCAGCGCCGCGCCGATGCAGCCGGCGAGCGGACCGAGCTGCGCCGGGACGACGGTCAGCCTGGCCGCGCCCTCCGCCGCCAGCGCCTCGTCCAGCAGCGGCCGCCAGGCGGCCAGCGACTCGGCTCCGCCGCCGCCGAGCACGACGGCCGCAGGATCGAGCCCCGCCTGCAGGTTGGCGAGAAAAAGCGCCAGCCGAGCCGCGTACTCCCGCATCGCATCCTGCGCCGCGCCGTCGCGCTCGAACAGCAGCCGCTCCAGCTCCGCAGGCGACAGGCCCGGCCGGCCCAAGCGACGCGCCGCGCCGTGCATCAGAGCGGAGCCGGACAGATACGTCTCCGCGCAGCCGCGGCGGCCGCAGTTGCAGGGCCGCCCGCCCGGCACGAGCACGGCGTGGCCCCATTCGCCGCCGCTCCAACCGGCGCCGCGGACAATCCGGCCGCCGACGAGATTGGCGCCGCCGACGCCGGTGCCGAGCGTCAGCAGGACGGCGTCGCTCAGGCCGCGCGCGGCCCCGAGCCGCGCCTCGCCGAGCAGCGCGGCGTTGGCGTCGTTGTCGGCGCAGGCCGGCAAGCCGAAGCTGCGCTCGGCCCAATCGGCCAGGCGCAGCCCGGTCCAGCCGGGCAGATTGGCGGTCGCGTACACGACCGCGCCGCGCTCCGCGTCGATGCGCCCGGCGCTGGCGATGCCGAGCGCGGCCGCGTCCGGGCAGCGCTCCAGCAGCTCGAGGACGAGCGCCTCCGCGGTCCGCAGCACCGCCTCCCGGCCGCGCGCCGCCTCGGTCGGGAGAGAAGCCTGCGCGAGCAGCCGCCCGCTCGGCGAGAGCACGGCTCCCTTGATGCCGGTGCCGCCGATGTCGATGCCGAGGACCGGCTTGTCTCGGGCGACGCCGGGTTGGCGGCCGTCCGCCGGGCCTTCCCGGACGACGCCGGCTCTGCGGCGTTCGTCCACGGGTCCGTCCACGGCGATGCCGATTCTGCGGCGTTCGTCCACGGCGCTGCCGGCTCTGCGGCGGCCGTCCGCCGGGCCCTCGCCGGCGATGCCGATTCTGCGGCGTTCGTCCGCCGAGCCTTCCCTGGCGACGCCGGTTTCACGGCGGCCTTCCGCCGAGCCTTCCCTGGCGATGCCGCCGCCAGCAGGGCCGACAGCTTCTTTTTCCCGGCTCATGCCCGCTCCCCCCTCCCGTCTCAATAGATCCGCTCGATGACCGCCTTGGCCATGCGCTCGCGCATCTCGCGAGTGCGTGGCAGGTCGTGACGGGCCAGACCCTCGCAGATGAGGTCGATGACGAGCAGCTGCGACATCTTGGCGCCGATGGACCCGCCCTCGAGCGGGGACTCCTTGCCTGCGGTCAGCAGCACGAGATCGGCCTCCGCCGTGATCGGCGACTTGGCATAGTTCGTGATCGCGATGATGTACGCGCCTTGCTGGCGCGCCTTGGACAGCAGGTCGACCGTGTCGAGCGTGCTGCCGCTCAGGCTGATGCCGACGGCGACGTCGCCCGGCCCCATCGTCACCGCCATCATCGCCTGGATATGGGCGTCGGTCGCCGCTTCGGCCCGGAGGCCGATGCGGAGCAGGCGGTTTTTGGCGTCGAGCGCCGTCAGCCCGGACGTGCCGACGCCGAACAGCTGCACGTACCCCGCCTCATGGATGCGCCGCACCGCCTCTTCCAGCTTGGTCCGGTCGAGCAGGTTCATCGTGTCGGCGAGAATCGAAGCCAGCTCGCGGTGAACGAGCGACGGGTAGTCGCCGTCCTCCTCGCCCGCCTCGGGCGAGCCTTCCCCCCGCTGGCGGCGCGTGCTGTAGTCCTGGGCCAGCGCCAGCTTGAAGTCCTGGTATCCTTTGAACCCGATCGCCCGGCAGAAGCGCATCACCGTCGTCTCGCCCACGCCCGACAGATCCGCCAGCTCCGTGACGGAGCGGTACATGATCGACTCCGGAGCGCCGAGCACGTAGTCGGCGACCTTCTGCTCGGACTTCGTGAGCGACGGATAGTACGAGCTGACTTTCAACTTCAGATCCATCGAATCGCTCCCTTCCCCCCCGCCGCTGCCGCGGCAAAACGTTCCGTAATGAGCTGCGGCCGCGTAATCGCCGAACCGACGACGACCGCATGCGCCCCTCTCGCCAGCAGCGCCGGAATCTGCGACGGCTCGGTGACCCGGCCTTCGGCGAACACCGGCACGTCCAGCCGCTGCGCCGCGCGCTCGACGAGCGCATAGTCGGGGCCGGTGCGGCTGACCGAGTACGGCGTGTAGCCCGACAGCGTCGTGGACACGCAGTCCGCTCCGATCCGCTGCGCCTCGATCGCCTCCTCCAGCGTGCTCACATCGGCCATCGCCAGCGCTCCGCTGCCGTGCATCCGCCGGACGAGCTCCGCCGCAGAGCAGCCGCCCGGCCGCGCGCGCAGCGTCGCGTCAAAGGCGATCATGTCCGCTCCGGCGTCCAGCAGCTCCTCCACCTCCCGCAAAGTCGGCGTGATGTAGACCGGGCTGCCCGGATAGTCCCGCTTGACGATGCCGATGACCGGCAGCCCCGTCGCCTCCTTGATGCTGCGCACGTCCGCCGCTCCGTTGGCCCGGATCGCCGCCGCCCCGCCCTGCTTCGCGGCGAGCGCCATGCGCGCCATGATGTCCGCTCCGTGGAGCGGCTCCTCCGGCAGCGCCTGGCAGGAGACGATCAGTCCCCCTCTCACTTGCTCCCATAGGGTCGCCATGTCTTCACTCCCTGTCTTCGCTGATCGTCGGCGTTCCCGCCTCGCCTGCCGTCGCCTCCACCCGCAGTCCGACCTCGAACATGCGGCTCCACGGCAGGCGGCAGTCCTCGATGCGGATGCGAAGCGGCCCGTCCTTGAACCCCTCCCGTTCCAGAAAAAGCTCCAGCGCCTCCCGCACGAGCCGCGCCGCTTCGCCGCGCTCGCCGTCGACGTTGAAATAGTCCATGCCCCGCTCCCGGATGGCGCCGTCCGCCAGCGGCCGGCGGACGGCGGCGCAGTAGCCGTAGTCCTCGGCGATGCGCAGCCCGAGGAAGTCGAGCTGCGCCGGCGTGCGGCCGCAGCGCGCATGCAGCAGCAGCTGCGCGATCGCCGTGCCGAGCGTATTGCCGCTCGTGTTCCAGCCGGCGATGCCGGCCAGCTCGGGGAGCAGGCCCCTGGCCTGGAGCAGCCTCAGCAGCTGCAGGTCGCCGCCGTTCGCATAAGCGACGTCGGCGAGCGCCGCGGGCTTGCCGAGCGTGCGGACCGCATGCTCGGCGTATTCCGCCAGCTCCTGCACGCTGCGCTGCACGTCGTAGGCGGCATTGGGCCGCAGCTGGTCGTTCGACTCCGCCATCAGGCCGCCCGGCGAATTGACGAGCAGCACGAGCTGCGCGTCGGCCGCGCTCTCGGCGAGCAGCGCTCCTGCCGCCAGCAGCTGCGCCTTGACGCTTTCGCCGAGCGGACGGTCCTCGTAGAGCGGCACGACTTGCGGCCCGAGCGTGCTGGCGTAGCGGGCGTAGACGAGCGGGCGCGATTGGTTGGTCCGCTCGACCGCGAGCCGGGCGAGCAGCGTGCAGCCGGCCTCGTCCGCGCCGGGATACATGAGCGTGCGCGTCTCGGCGCCGAGCTCGCGGATGCGCTGGCGGACGGCCTGCTGGTCGAGCGCGGTCCAGCCGTACGGCGCCGCGTCGTCCTGCGGCAGCGCGAGGAAGTCGATCGTGCCGTCGGCCGCCAGCTCGAGCGAGGCGCGATTGGCGGAGGCGTTGACGGCCCGTCTTTCTAAGTAATCGTCGCGCACGTCCTCCGGCAGCCGCATGCGGATGCGGCTCAGCTCATGCTGCTCCTCGGCGATGGCGAGGCCGAGCTGCTCGCGGTGGCCGAGGTAGCCGAGCCGGAACAGCTCCCGCCCCCAGTCGGCGTAATAGTCCGGCTCCTCGTCGCTGCTCGAATATTGCGGACAGCGCATGATGAGGTGGAACGCGTACAGCCGGATGTCCGGCCTGCGCTCGCGGATGCGGCGCAGCCGCTCGAGCGGACGCGCCGCCTCATGCTCGCCGAGCCGATGCAGCCGCGACGGGACGATGCCGCCGTACAGCAGCGTGTCGATCGACACGATCGCCGCCTCGGCGTCCTCGGCCTCGCGCTCCAGCCAGTCGCCGAGCTCGGCGATGCGGCCGAGGCGCTTCTTGCGCCCCATCCACTCAAGCGGCGGCCGGACCAGCTCGAGCTCAGTGTCCCTGGCGAGCAGCCAGGGAAAGTCATAGTTGCAGGGCCGCTCGTCCAGCGGCAGATACACCACCTTGCCCCGCTTCGGATTGTCCATGCTCCTCCTTGCCTCCTTTCGTCGCTTGGCGGCCGGGCGGCGGTCGAAGCCGCTCCGGGACCGGAGCCTCCGGTTCGACTGGCCGCTGTCGCCGCTCCGGGGACGGAACCTCGGGTTCGACTGGCCGCTGGCGCCGCTCCTGGGACGGAACCTCTGGTTCGCCCTTTCCGCTGACGCCGCTCCGGGGACGGAACCTCTGGTTCGACTGGCCTCTGACGCCGCTCCGGGACCGGAGCCTCCGGTTCGACTGGCCGCTGGCGCCGCTCCGGGGACGGAACCTCGGGTTCGACTGGCCTCTGACGCCGCTCCGCGGACGGAACCTCTTTCCGATTCCGCTGAAGCCCAGATTCCTCTGATCTCCCCTTCCGAAACGGAAGGAATCCGGCCTTCAAGGGAACCGCTGCCGCTTCTCCAAGAGGTTTCCGTCCCCTCCGCTCCTGCTCTCGAATCACCATCTGAACGCGCACCTCGAACCCCGAGTAACTCAAGGTTTGTTCACCTGCAACCAGTTTTTTTCGGGTTGCATCTCACCGACCGCGCTTCTGGATACCTGTAGCCGGACTTTTTCGGGTTGCATCACCCGGACCGCGCTTCCGGACACCTGTAACCGGACTTTTTCGGGCTATACCTCTCGAATCGCTTTTCTGGACACCTGTAACCGGACTTTTTCGGGCTACACCTCTCGAATCGCTTTTCTGGACACCTGTAACCGGACTTTTTCGGGTTATTGCCTGCAGGGCGCTCTCCTCGAACCCCAGTAACTCGATTTTTTCGAGCTATTGCTCGCCGGACGCCTACCTCGAACCCTAGTAACCCGATTGGCCTCGTGGATCGCACCCGAGTTACTCGGTTTTTCCGCGTTACTCCGACCGTTGGAGCCTTCTCGCACCCGAGTTACTCGGTTTTTCCGCGTTACTCCGACCGTTGGGGCCTTCTCGCACCCGAGTTACTCGGTTTTACCGCGCAACTCCGACCATTTGGGCCTTCTTGCCCCCGAGTTACTCGGTTTTTCCGCGCATCTCCGACCGTTGGGGCCTTCTCATACCCGAGTTACTCGGTTTTTCCGCGCAACTCCGACCGTCCGAGCCTTCTTGCCCCCGAGTTACTCGGTTTTTCCGCGTTACTCCGACCGTTGGGGCCTTCTCGTACCCGAGTTACTCGGTTTTTCCGCGTAACACCGATCTTCGTGCGTGTTGCTTTAAGGTTGTGCCCGTATCTTCTTCAGCGAGTAGAAGGTCTGCGTCGTTAACGTTCAGCAGAGCGAACAGTTAACGCGAGCTCGACGCAGCAACTTCTATTAAATATAGAAGCCTGGAGCTTCGCCAGAGCGGGCGCAGCCGGCGGTTGGCAAAAGCCTTTCGGCTGCGACTGCGGCCGGGCTCGCCCCGCTTGCTGCGTTCCCGCCAGAGCGGAGCGCCTCCGTTGTCCTGTAGAAGCGGCAGCGGTCGCATTTGTCGGCGGATTCCCTCCTCGTCAGAGGCAGGGAAATCAAGGAATCCGACGACAAGAGCGGATCGGAAGGACAATGGAGAGCGCGCAGCGGGGTTGGCGGACTCCAGCACGGTTCGGCGCGCACAGCGAGCTCGGCAAGCTTCCCGCACGGCTCGCCAGAAACCGGCTTCGGCTCCGCGAGCCTCCACCACGGCTCACCCAGCAAAGGCTTCGGCTCAGCGGACTCCAACTCATTCGTCGCGAACCCCGCCGAAAGCTACCCTTTCACCGCCCCGGAAATGCCCTCCATGTAATAGCGCTGCGTAAACAGGAACACCACGATGATCGGCAGCACCGACAGGATCGTGCCCGCGGCGATCCAGCCGAAGTTGTACGCGAACTGGCCGTTCAGGTAGGTCAGCGCCGACGCGAGCGGATACTGGGCCGGGTCGTCCAGCACGACGATCGGCCAGAGGAAGCTGTTCCAGTACGACATGAACTCCAGCAGCGCGATCACCGCGATGCCCGGCTTGACCATCGGGACCATCAGCCGCCACCAGATGCGCAGCTCCGACGCGCCGTCGACCTTGCCGGAGTCGCGGATGTCGTCGGGCACGCCGAGGAACGTCTGCCGCATGAGGAAGATGTTGAACACCGACACCGCCGAAGGAAGCACGACGCCGAAAAACGAGCCGAGCAGCCCGAACCAGGTGATCGTCAGATAATGCACGACAAGCGCCGTCGCAGAAGGGATGATCATCGTCGCGACGAGCACGCCGAACACGAGCGAGCGTCCCTTGAAGCGCATCTTGGCGAGCGGATACGCCGTCGACAGCGAGAGCAGGATGTTCAGCACGAGGCCGAGGCCGGTGATGATGAGCGTGTTGCCGATGTACTTGGGAAAGTCGATGAAGCTCCACACCTGCGTATAGTTGTCGAGCTTGATGAACGTCGGGAAGATCGCCGGGGGAAACTTGAACACGTTGGTGCCCGGCATGAGCGAGACGCTGAGCAGCCACAGGAACGGCCCCATCATGAACAGCGCGAGCGCCAGCAGCAGCGCATAGCCGACCAGCAGTCCCGGGATGCGGCGGACGAGCCGCCAGCCCCGGCTTCGGCCTGAGCCCGCCGGCTCCGTGCCGCGGCGGCCCGGACCGGCGCCTGCCGTTAGGCCGCCGCGAAGCGGATCTGCTCCTGGCGCGCCGCCCAGAGCTCCCGCCTTGATTTCCGCTGCCGCCGGGCCGCCGCCTTCAGATAAGTTCATCATCCGTAAGGATTCACCCCTCCCTGCCGGTTGAACCGGAACACGATGACGCTCAGCACGCCGACGATGACGCTGACGATGAGGCCGAGCGCGGAGGCGTAGCCGAAGTTCAGCTGCTCCAGGCCCTGCTCGTAGATGTACAGGCTGCTCGTCAGCGTCGACGTGCCGGGCCCGCCCTGCGTCAGCACGAACATCTCGTCGAAGACGCGGATCGCGCCCATGAGCGAGATGAGGCTGCAGAAGAAGATGTACGGCCGCAGCAGCGGAATCGTGATCAGGCGGACGCGCTGCGCGCGCGAAGCCCCGTCGACGATCGCCGCCTCGTAGAGGTCGGCCGGGATCGACTGCAGGCCGGCGAGATACAGCATCATGTAGTAGCCGAGCCCTTTCCACAAGGTGATGAACATGAGCACGTACAGCGCCGTCGAGCTGGTCGACAGCCAGCCGATCTTCTGGTCGGTGATGCCGAGGGTGATGAGGATGTAGTTGACGACGCCGTTCTGGCTGAGCAGCCAGTTCCACATGAGGGCGACGGCGACCATCGACGTCACGACCGGGATGTAGTAGGCCGCCCGGAACGCCTGGATGCCCGGGATGCGGCTGTTGACGAGGATCGCGATCAGGATGGACAGGATCTGCAGCACCGGCACGACGATGATGTAGAGCACGGAGTTCCAGAGCGAGACGAGGAAGCTGTCGTCGGCGAACGCCCGGCGGAAGTTGTCCAGTCCGATGAACTTCGTCTCCCCCAGCACCGAGTAGTCGGTCAGGGCGAGCGGGATGCTGTACACGATCGGGAAAAGCACGAACACGCCGATGACGAGAAGGCCCGGAGCCATGAAGCTCCAGGCCGGCAGCGCGTCGGAAGCAAGCGTTCTTCTGCGCATCGGAATCTCACCGTCCTTGACGTTATTTCGGAGCGATCGCCTCGTTCACCTTGGCGGCGGCAGCCTCGACGCCCGCCTTGACGTCGCCGCCGTTCAGGATGATCTCCTGCAGCTGGCGGGCGATCGCCGAGTTGATGTCGCCGGCGGCCGGGATGCCGAGGTAGTACTCCTGCGCCTTGTCGAGGCTTTTCACCGAAGCGATCTTCGCCTGCGACTCGAGCGTATTGTCGGATTCCGTGAAGAACGGATCCTCGATCGACGCCTTGGTCGACGGCAGCGTGTTCGCGAACTTGGCGAAGGCCGTCTGGTTGGCCGCGTTGGTGACGAAGACGGCGAAGTCGGCGGCGGCCTGCGGGTTCTTGGCGTTTTTCGGCACGACGAGGTTCATCGAGTTGGAATAGATCAGGTCGGCCTTGCCGGTCGGCAGCGGCACGGCGATCGTCTTGGCGTACACGTCGGGCGCCGCCGACTTGAGCTTGTTGATGAATGTCGGTCCCGACAGCTCGAAGGCGACCTGCTCGCTGGAGTAGTATTCGACCTGCTTCTGGAAGTTCGCGTCGTCCTTGACGATGACGCCGTCATCGACGAGCTTTTTCAGCTGCTCGACGACCGCGATGCCGGCGTCCGTGTTGAACGCGGCGCTCTTGCGCTCGTCATCGAGGATCGGCACGCCGTCGCTCGGCAGCAGGTTCGCCCCGAACTGCGTCGCGTAGCCGGCGGCGCCGGTCTTTTCCTTGACCTGGCGCGACCACTCGTACAGCTCCTCCTTCGTCTTCGGCGGGTTGGCCGGATCGAGCCCGGCCTTTTCGACGAGCTCCTTGTTCATGTAGAGCACCTGGGTGCCGGTGTACCAGGGCAGCGCGTACGGCTTGCCGTCGAACACGGTGGAGTCGAAGATGCCGGGGAAAAAGCTGCTCTTCGTCTCGTCCGAGATGAGTGCGCCGAGATCGGCCAGCGCCCCCTTCGTCGCGAGCTGGCTCGCGAACTCGGTGTTGAGGTTGACGACATCCGGCGCGTTTTTGCCGCCGGCCGTGGCGAGCAGCTTGGTCGTGATCGCGTCGTACGGATAGTCCTTCCAATCGACCGTCACGCCGGGATGGGCTTTTTGATACTCGTCGATGAGTCCGTTGATGTAGTCATTGAACGTCGGCTGAAGCGAGATCGTCCAGAACTCCAGCTTCGCTTCCTGCACGGAAGGAGCGGGGCTGGCGCTGTCGCCGGGACTGGCGCCCGGGCTGGCCGTCGGCGCGGAGCCGGGGCCGTTCGAGCCACCGTTGCCGCAGGCGGCTGCCAGCAGCATCAGCGCCGCGAGCGCGCCGGTCGAGGCGAGACGGATCGGATGGAGCGGACGGGAGCTTCGGGAGGCGCGAAGGACGGCTGTCGGCGGAATCGTGGAGCGATGGGCGGTTGAAGCGCTCGAATTACTGCGGTTCGTCGGGTCGGAGGAAGCAGGGGCCAAGCCGGATGTTGCGGAGCTGCGGTTAACCATGTCATGAGCCACCCTCTCTTGATTTCTTGAGACTTGTTGGACAAGTTCTGCAGAAGCCACGGAGCGAATCGATGATGCCGGCCAATCCATGCGGTCGCAAAGGAAGGATGAGGCTATGGAGATTTCGTTAAGTCACCGCTAGTATAACAGCGGTTTCCAGCATTGGGAAGTATTTTTCTCCATATTATTTTTATTTTCTGGAGAATATTTTCGGAATTGGGCATGAAAAAGGCGCCTATCGCGGCGCCATGGACGACCCGGCCGTTCAAGCGGAAGCTGTTCACGGCATGATGGAGATCAGCAGGCTGACGACGTACAGCCCGAGCCCCCACCAGGCGGCGGCATGCTTCTGGTCCTCGTTGAGCTTGGACCTGGGACGAAGCAGGAAATAGAACAGCAGGAAGCCGAGCGGGATCGGAAGAAAGATCAGCCGCAGGCCGAGGGTCGCCAGAAACAGATAGCCGAACAGCTTGAGGAAGAGGAAGTCCTCGTCCTCCTGGCGGCCGTTCAGCAGTACGAGCGCGATGATGACCGGCACGGCGGTAGATCAGCAGGAACAGCATGGTCATGAACCTCCAAGCGTCAAGAGTCGGCTCCTGAAAAAGCCGCGGCAGCAAATAAAAGAGCAGGCAGGCGAACCGGACGGAGACAAGTCAGCCCGGCTGGACGTCCTGCGTCGGAATGACATGCCAGACGAACTTGTCCTCCTTGCCCTGCTCGGAATCCGTCTTGCCGCGCGCCTGCAGGATGTAGCCGTGAACCGGCTCCTCGCCGGCCGGCTTGATGCCGTCCGCCTGCAGCAGGCGCCGGATCGGAGAAGGCTCGACCGGCCCCGCCGGGCCGTTGAACAAGAGGAGCTCGAGCTCACGCAGCTTGGCCGGGCCGCTCGCCGCCTCCATCGTCATCCTCTCCAGATTGTCCGGCGACAAAAGCTGCAGGAATCGCTCCGGATCGATCCGGTACACGCCGGAGGAGCCGCTGGCGAACGAAAGCGCGGCTTCATCGTTCAGAGAGCGGCGCCTCGTCCGCTCGACGATCGCTTGGCCGCTCTCCGGCTCATAGCGCACCTCGATCGTATAGTCTCCCTTGCTGTCGCGGGCCGTGACTTGGTACTGCAGGCTGCGGATACGGCCGTCCGGCTCCTGCACGAGCTGGAACCGGTCGAGCCGCTCGTCCGTCGACTCGCCGCCTCCCGCGATGCGCCGCCAGTCGCCGGCCAGATCGAGCCGCTCCGCCTGTCCGGACTGGACGGCGAAGCTGCGCTCCCGCTCGAACAGGCGCTGATCGAGCGCCGGAATGGCGATTCCGGCGGCGAAAATCGCCAGCCCGGCGATCGCCGCGCCTCTTTTGGCCCGGACGTTAGGCTTGGCCCGAGCAAGGAGCATCAGGCAGATCAAAAAGCCGAGCGGGAACGAGAACGCAGGGAAGCGGAAGGAGAACGCCCCGAGCGCCGCATAGCCGATGAGCTTCCACCCTCGGTGCGGCTCGTCGGGGCTGCTCTTCCGGTACAGCCAGACGAGCCCCGCCGCTGCCAGCAGCGTCGGAACCCATTCCACCCAAGCTGGAACCAACAATCCCACTCCTTTCTACTTTTTCCATCATAGAGAAAAAGCCGGAGGACGGGAAGAAGGAATCTGCTTCCATACCGGACTCATCGCGCCTCGGACGTCAGAAGATCAGTCCGACCACCAGCCGAATGAGAAGCACGCCGAGGCCCCAGAACGCCGCGCTTTCCTTGACGGCCCGGTTGGATCGCATCTTGCCGTGAAGCAGCAGCCAGTAGAGGATGAATCCGAGCGGCACCGGCAGCACGGAGAGGAACAGCACGAAGCCTCCGAGCAGGTAGCAGCCGATCAGCTTGAGGAAGAGCCATTCCTCCTCGCGCTCCCGCTGGGCATACAAGGAAGCCAGAATGACGATCGCCACCAGCAGCCAGAACAGCATAAGCACCGAACCGAGCATGAGCCTCGCCTCCTCGGGTGGAGTTGCCTGAGACGCCTTCCTCCAGCTTATGGCCGGTGAAGCGCTCCCATGTCGCCGCGGACAAAAAGGACGGGCCGAGGCCCGTCCAGGGGGAGGGCCGGAGGGCGGAACGGGAAGGCGGAACGGGAAGGCGGGGCAGGACGGCGGGGCGGGACGGCGGGGCGGGACGGCGGGGCGGGACGGCGGAGCGGGCGAGCCGGAGGTTCAGGGCCCAAGGGGCGAGTCGGAGGTTCAGGGCCCAAGGGGTGAGGCGGAGAGGCGAGCGGGAGGCCGGGCGCGCGAGGAGCGGAATGGGCGAGGACGGGCGAACTCCAGATGGCCGGAAAATCCGGTGAAGACCGGCATCCGCCTGCCGCGGACGCAGCGGCCGAAGCTCGAATCACGCGCTCGCCTGTCGTGGCCGGCCGCTTTAGAACAAGTAGTATGCGGGCGCGGCGCAGCCCTCGAACAGCTCCGGATCGCGGCAGCCGTACACGACGACCGCAGCGGCTGTCTCGTACGGCTCCGCTACGTTCGGCAGCGGCTCGACCTCGCCGTCGTGGCCGATCCGGAAGGCGGGCTGGAAGCCCTTCGGATCCAAAAACGCCGTACCGTTGGCGAACCACATCGTCGGCACCTCCAGCCGCAGCCGGTCCGCATCCGCCCTCTCCGGCGCGGGAGCAAGCTCGGCCAGAACTTCCGGCCGCAGGCGCTCCAGCACCAGTTCGGCGCTTAACCCATCGGGAGGCGAGCCTCCGCCATCTCGGCCGAGCCGCTGCACGACCGCATGGCCTTTCTCCGGCGCGTACTCGACCTGGTAGCGATACGAGCCGTTCCCGCTCCAGACGCTGACCGCATAGTTCAACTGAATCACCGCTCCGCTCCGGTCATAGACGAACTCGAAGCGCTCCAGCCGATCCTCGGAGCTCGCGGCGTCTTCTCCCTTGAACCGCTCCCAGTCATCCTGCAGGGACAGCTGCGAGATCTGGGCCGCCTCCACCGGATAGCTGCGCTCGCGTTCGAGCCAGCTCTGCTCGGCTGCCGGCAAGGCAAGCGCCAGGAAAAACAGCAGCAAGCCCGCGAACGCGGCGCTGTGCTTGGCGGCGCGGTTCGGCTTGGGCTTCGCCTGGAGCAGCAGCAGGAACAGCGCATAGCCGAGCGGCAGCGGGAAGCCGTTCAGGCGCAGCATGAAGGCGCCGAGCAGCAGATAGCCGAGCAGCTTCCAGAGCAGATGGCGCTCCTGCTCCTTGCGGCGGCTATAGATGAAGGCCAGCGCCAGCACAGCCAGCACGGGCAAGGGCCAGAGCCAGGGGGATATCGTCATGGGCGCCTCTCCTTTCACAATCCAGATATCGATATGAACATCGGTTAGACGCGCCATGGGACCGATTCGTTGCGGGGCAGTCCGATGCGCATGCGCCTGCTTGCTTCGAGGCTTACGACGCCTGAGCTCGTTAGACAGCAGAAAACCGCCTGTTGGCGAAGCTAACGACGCGTGAGACGCTTAACCGCTGAAAAACGGCTGAAATCCCTCGTTTTCAGAGGAATTTGGCTTTCTTAGCGTCTGGCGCGTCGTTAGATTCCGGGGAGACGTGAAAAAGAGGCTCTAGCGAGCTGATTCGTCGTTAGAGCCGCAGCATGGGGCAGCTGCGCCGTCATGCACGCTGCCGGCACCATGCCTGGCTCGTGCTCATGCGCGTTCCCTCCATTCGGCGCCGTCCTCTCCTTCCTTACCCGATCCGGGCGGATGATACCGTGAATTCCGTCACACGCATGCCCGCCGGAGGCGAAAAAAACCGGCAGCCCCGCTGCCGGTCCATCGTTACTTGCCGTCCCGGATCGGCCTGATCCGGGCTCCGCCCTCGCCGATCGCGAGCTCGAACACATCGGGATTGCGCATCGCGCGCCACCCGTCATAGCCGAACGCCGGGTCGAACGCCCCGACGAGCAGCGCCAGCAGGTTGCCGTGCGATACCGCCGCCGCGGCCTTGCCCGCGCCCACGCTCCGCTCCAGCTCCGCGATTGCGGCTTGGCCTCGCTCCAGCGCCTCGCGCCCGCTTTCGCCGCCGTCCAGCCGCAGCTCCGGATCGAGGAAGGAGGCGCGCAGCCGCTCCTCCCAATCCGGCAGCGGCGCGGCGGACAGCACGCGCTCGGCCAGCCGCGCGTCCTCCTCGACCGGCAGTCCCGCCGCCGCCGCGAACGGCGCGATCGTATCCAGCGCCCGCAAGTACGGGCTCGAGACGATGCGCTCGATGCCGCGGCCGGCGAGAAGCTCCGCCAGGCGCTCCGCCTGGACCGCTCCCTCCGCCGTCAGCTCGGCCTGCGGCTCCTGACCGGACGCGCGGGCGTGGCGGATCAGGTAGATCGTCTTGTCCGCGGCCGGGCTCATCCGAACGGGTAGTCGACGACGACGACCTGCTCCACGAGCCCTTCCAGCCGCGAGACGAACGCCTGATGCGCCGGATGCGGACCGTAGTCGCGCAGCGCCTCCCGATCCGTGAACGTGACGCGCAGGCCGAGCGTGAAGCCGTGGATGTTGTCCGTCTCCTCCGTCTCGTTGAAGCCGCAGGTCAGCTCGATGATGCCCGGCACCTGCCCCCGCAGCCCGCGCAGCAGCGCGAGCAGCTCCTCCTGCTCGGCCGCCTCCAGCGGCCGGTTGAATTTGAACGATACGAGATGCTCCATCATGGGCTTCTCCTCCTTTTTCATCTAGCTCCCGCCGCCCGTGCCGCTCAGCCGCAGCAGGAACGGCGAGGCTTCCTCGCCGCACTCCGCCAGCGAATAGACCGTATCCTCGCCGGCCTCCCCTTCCTCCAGCCGCTTGCAGAAATAGATCCGGGGATGCTCCTTGGTCGCATAGCCGTCGAAGCGGTCGTCTCTCCGGTAGCGGATCGTGCCGTCTTCAAGCGACAGGTTCTCGAAGATCGGAGCCCCCTCGATCGTATACGACGTGATCTGGACGGCCGCCTCCTCGCCCCGCCCGACCTTCTCGGCGAACGCCTGCCAGACGTCCGCGTTGAACTGTCCTCGGAGGCCGAAAACGACGTCGCCGTTCTTGACAGCTTGCTCGGACGTGTAGCCCTTGCTCAAGACAAGCTCGGCCAGCTGCTTCGCCGCCGCCGCAGAGATCGTGTACCCGGTATGGGTATTTGCGACCTCCATCGCCATGCCCTTCATCCCTTCCGTCCGGGGACCGCCGAGCGGAAGCCACAGATGATACGCCTTCCTCGCGCCGCTCTCGCTCTGCAGCACGAGGTCGAGGTCGGGCTCGGCCACGTCCAGGATGCCCTCGATCCGCTCGCTGGAGCGGATCGCTTCCTCGAAAGGCTCGATCTCCGCGCTCTCCTCGAACAGCGCGAGCGGAGCCGGGTTGACCTCGCCGAAGCCGAGCGAGCGGCTGACGACGGCCGCCCGTCCTTGCTCGGGCAGCGCTCCGGCTTCTGCCTGCGCCTCAGCCGGAGCGGGGCTCCCGGACGAGGCCTGAGCTCCGCTGCCGGACGGCAGCTCCGGCCCGGACGAGCAGCCGCCCGCCAGCAGGCCGGCGAGCAGCAGCGCCGCCAGCGCTTTTGGGTGCAGCATTCGTTTCATGACTTTCCCTCCTCTTCCTTCCTACGGACGCGCTGCATGGAGAAAAGGTTCCCGTCTCGCAAAGAGAGGCGCGTCGGCCATGCGGCAGACACGCCTCGGACGCGCCTCGGGCGCGGGCTGGAGCGCGGCCGCCGCGGTGCCGGGCGGAGCCTTGAATCCGGCCGGCCGGGGCGCTAGCGCTGTCCCGTATCGCTTTTCACCTCGAGCAGATAGCGGCGCACGCGGCGCTCCTCCTCCTCGTCGTACGCCAGGCCCAGCCGGGCGGCGACATCGCGCGCCGACGAGCGGAACAGCTCGGCCATGCGCAGCAGCGCCGTCCAGACCGACTCGCGGTCCGCGGACGGGTAGGTCGCGAGCAGCGCCTGCCACGATTCGGCCGGCAGCCAGCGGTCCAGGTACTTGCCGCTTTTGCCCGTGCTGACGGCGAAGCCGTGCCGAGCTCCCGCCTGCCAGTCCAGCATCTGCAGCAGCATCGCCCGCACCGGGCCGTTCAGATGGTCGAGCGCGTACAGCGGCTCGTCGCGCCACAGCCCCTTGGCGACGTAGGTCGATACCCACCAGAACTCATTCGCGCAGTCGGCGAACTCGCTTCCGCGCGGCGGCCGGACATGGAAGTCCGCGTCGCTCGGCTCCGGCAGCTCCGGCAGCCTGCCGTCCTTGTCGAGCAGGATGCGGGTCAGCCGGTCCTCGGCCAAATATGCGTCCGTCTGCTCCAGCGGGATGAGCCGCAGGTCGATCCGGTTGCCGTCCGCCAGCTGCATCAGATAGGCGAAGCGCCCGCCGCCGTCCGGGGGGATCAGCCCCATCCGCTCCGGCATCTGCAGGATGACGCGCTCGCCGAACACGTCGATCCAGCTGTCGTCGGTGAGGTATGCGTCCAGCTCCGTCACGAGGTAGACGACGTCGTAGTCCTGGAGCTTGTCTCGCGGCGCCAGCGGATTGACGCGCGAGCCGTTCAGGCAGACGGCGCGGACGCGCTCGTCCGCCCGGGCGACGCCAAGGATAAGCGCCGTCATCTCGTCCTCGGAACGGCGCGGCGGACGGGCGGAGTCTTCTCCGGACTCGCTCTCCAGCTTCCGCGCCTCGGCATCTCCAGCCGCCATCCTTTCCGCCGCCTCCGCCCATGCCTCCGCCTCCTGCACGAGCCGCTGCACGAACGGCTGCTTGGCCTCCTGGTATGCATGCGTATCGTCCGGGAACCGCTCCGCCAGCTCGCGCTTATGCTCGCCGTACGCTCGCGCGCGCTCCGGATGCGCCTCCAGATAGTCGCGGAACCGCAGGTGGACGCCGATCTGCGGCGCTCCCGCCTCGAACGCATGCAGATGCGCGGTTCGCCGGTCTCCTCCCTGGGCATAAAAGCGACGTCCAGGAATTCCGTTCTCTCCCTTGGCCTCGTACCCGAGCTGCGCAAAGGCGTCCTCCAGCGCGTCCAGCGCCTGCACGCTGCGCACGACGGCGAGCAGGTCGACGACCGGCTTGGCCCAGCCGATCGCCTCGACCGACGTGCTGCCGATGTGATGCAGCTCCAGCAGCTCGCCGCCGAGCATCGCCTCGAGCCAGGCCATCTCCGTCTCCGCCCGCTCCCGCCATTGCGGCGTCCACGGACGGACATCGGTCTTCCGCATTCCAGCTCCCCCTTTTGACTTACTATAGTTGAGAAACATTATATTTTATAGTATGATGAAGCCATGAAGCATCTAGATTGGAGATGAACGATATGGCATCGATGGAAATCGGCATCAGCACGTTCCTAGAGGCGGCGCCGCATCCGGGGACGGGCCAGCCGAAAAATCACGCCGAGCGGCTGCGCGAGGCGGTCGAGGAGATCGTGCTCGCCGACCAGGTCGGGCTCGACGTCTACGGCATCGGCGAGCATCACCGCCCGGACTACGCCGGCTCCGCGCCGGCGGTCATTCTGGCGGCCGCGGCCGCGCAGACCAAGCATATCCGCCTGACGAGCGCCGTGACGGTGCTGTCGTCCGACGATCCCGTGCGCGTGTACCAGCAGTTCGCGACGCTCGACGGCATCTCGAACGGACGCGCCGAAATCATGGCGGGACGGGGCTCGTTCATCGAGTCGTTCCCTTTGTTCGGCTATAGCCTCGACGATTACAACGAGCTGTTCGACGAGAAGCTCGAGCTGCTGCTCGACATCGCCAAGTCGGAAAAGGTAAGCTGGCGCGGCGGCCTGCGCCCGGCGATCGAGGACCGCGGCGTCTACCCGCGCGCGGTGCAGGATCCGCTGCCGGTCTGGATCGCCACCGGCGGCAACTCGCAGTCGACGATCCGCGCCGGCCTGCTCGGCCTGCCTGTCGCCTATGCGATCATCGGCGGCATGCCGGAGAGCTTCGCGCCGCTCGTCGACCTGTACAAGCGCGCCGCCGCCCAAGCCGGACATGACGTGTCCAAGCTGCAGATCGCGACGCACTCCCACGGCTTCCTCGCCGACACGAAGCAGGCTGCGGCCGACCTGCTGTATGAGCCGTACCGCGCGCAGATGAACAAGATCGGCGCCGAGCGCGGCTGGCAGGCGAGCTTCGACCGCCGGGCGTTCGACGCCGCCTGCGATCCGCGCGGCGCGCTGTACGTCGGCGATCCGGAGTACGTCGCGGAAAAGATCCTGCTGCTTCACAAGAACCTCGGCGTGACGCGCTTCTTCCATCATGTCGACGTCAGCGCCGTGCCGCATCGCGACGTGCTGCGCTCGATCGAGCTGCTCGGTACGAAGGTCGCCCCGATCGTGCGGCGCGAGCTGGCCAAGCTCGGCTGAGCAGCGTCCTCCGGCGGTCTGCCAAGGCCCTCGTCCCTGATCGGGACGGGGGCCTTGGTCGTTGTTTCGCCCGAAACCGGCTGCGCTAGCCGAGCCGGCGCGCCAGCTCGATCTGCCCGAACGTCGAAGCGCTGAGCACGGCGTCGCCGACCACCTTGACCGCCTCGGCGAATCCCAGCGTAACCCAAAAGCGGAGTCCGGTCCAATTTTTCAAATCAACCGCCGCCCTTATCCTGCGAAAGCCGAGAGCTTCGGCCTGCGCGGCGATGCCCTCGACGAGCTCGCGCCCGATGCCAGTCCCCCGCAACGAAGCGTCGACGCCAAAATAACCGATGTACAAATCCTCCTCGCCCGGATAACCGTGGTACAGCTCCAGGATGGCGGCCGGCCGCGCGGCGCCGTCCTCCTCCCGCAGCCAGGCGAGCTGCAGGCGGACCCGATCCGCGCTGCCGCCAGGGGGCACATCGGGATTCCCTTTCAGCACCCGACCGACATAGCCTTCTTCGGCCGAACGGCCGGTCCATTCCGGCAGCGGACCCGCCTCGACGAACAGACGGCTCGCCGCCGTCTCGTCCTCCGGCGACACCTCCCGAACCGTCAGGCGCTCCGTGCTCCAACAGGCGGGAATCAGCTTAGGCGGCCGCTTCGAAAGCCCCGTCATGCCATCACTCCTTCGATTACAATCTAATTAGATTATAATCGAATTTGTGTTGATTGTCGACAGGCGAACGCGTCGCAACTGGAAGAGAATAGCATCGCCTGACGCAGCAGCAACCCGAAAGGTTGCGGTAAAATCAGGTTTTTTTCCGCCTTGGGCATGCAACCTTCCGACGCAGCGGCGCGTTTGGGAGAAGGAAGACGGGTAATAACTCGTATCCAGACCCCCATAACCGAACAGGAGTGACTAAAGCAATGAAAAAACCGACCAAGACGATTCCAGCCCTGCTGTCCGTCGCAGCCCTGTCCCTTGCCGCATCTTCCGTCATCGCCGCCAGCCCGGCGGGAGCGATCGTGCCGATCTCCGCGCCGCTGCCGGACTCGAGCGTCCAGAACGAGCAGCAGCAGCCGGCCGTGCCGAACTATATGAGCGTCACCGGAACGGTGAAGGAAATCTCCGACAGCAAGACGAAGGAAGGCGCCAAGACCGTCTCCCTCCAGGATGACAAAGGCGAGATCATCGCCAACGTGACCGTCTCCGGCGACACCTACGTCGCCGCCCCGGACAAGCTGCAGGCGGGCACGAAGTGGAACGCCTACTACGACGCCAAGAAGCCGATGCTCATGATCTACCCGCCGCAATTCGAGGCCGAGGTGCTCGTGCCGGTCGAAGAAACTGCTTCGTGGAAGGTCGACCGCTTCAAGGCTGCGGAAGGCGACGCCGGACAGCTGATCAGCGAGGACGGCCAGCTCGTGCTCAACGTTTCCGAGCAGACCCCGCTCGTGCTTGAGGACGGCACGGCGTTCACCGGCGACCTGAAGGGCCGCGCCCTGGCGGTCAAATACAGCGTGACGACACGCAGCTTGCCGCCGCAGACGTCGCCGGAGCAGATCGTCGTGCTGTTCGAAGAAGCCGTGCCGCCGATCGGCACGCTGCCGGAGCCAGGCGAAGGCGGAACGATCGACGTCGCCGGCTTCCCGATCGTCGTCGAAGGCAAGAAGCTGGCCGGTCCATCGCCGTATACGAGCAAGGACGGCACGGTCATGGTGCCGCTGCGCGCCGTCGTCGAGGCGCTCGGCCAGAAGCTGACATGGGACGCGTCCACCAAGTCGAGCCGCATCGGCCTCGCCACGACGCTGACGATCGGCAAGGACTACTACGTCTACAACAAGATGGCTCCAATCGAGCTCGGCGCCGCTCCGGCGCTCGTCGACGGCAAGACGTACGTGCCGCTGCAGTTCTTCCGCGACGTCATGATGCTGAACAACGCCTACGTGTTCGAAGGCCAGATCGACA
The DNA here is from genome assembly GCF_037965485.1 of Paenibacillus sp. FSL W8-1187. Classification (NCBI taxonomy): domain Bacteria; kingdom Bacillati; phylum Bacillota; class Bacilli; order Caryophanales; family Paenibacillaceae; genus Paenibacillus; species Paenibacillus sp. FSL W8-1187. The sequence continues at coordinate 962,376 of NZ_CP150181.1, read as the reverse complement.
TCAACAACCAGGAGAAGATGGAGTAGGATCTATGGAATGAACGCAGGGCTGTTCCCGACGCCGTCTCACGGCGCGGGGGCAGCCCTGCTTGGCTTTCAGACGGCTTCGCGTGGAGGCAGGTTGGAGGCGATGGAAGCACGGCGCTTCCGGCCCGATAAGGAAGACATTGGCAGCGTAATGAAGATCAAGTATGATTGAAAGTAGAGCGGGTGCTTGGTGCGAATGCCAAGCTCCCATGAAAACCCCGGGGGATTCGCACCTCGAAACTTGTCGAATCGAGCCTGAAATCACACTTTATCGATTATGTCAAGAATGTGGTCATACTTTTTAAGTTGATTGAAGTAGGAAAAGAGGATGGTTACATACCTGCAGGGTATGTAACTGCATTTTTTCGCTGTCGCTCCCCGTACCGGGAGCGTGGATTGAAACTTCGCGGTCGGCGCGGGTGCTGGCTGCGGCCTGATGTCGCTCCCCGTACCGGGAGCGTGGATTGAAACCTTCGCTTCCTCGATCATATCCGTGTATTCCCTCGTCGCTCCCCGTACCGGGAGCGTGGATTGAAACCCCAAGGTCATCAAGATGGACACGAAGGGGGAGAGGTCGCTCCCCGTACCGGGAGCGTGGATTGAAACCTGTTCCATCAAAAAGACATTCGCGTTGATCTCCTGTCGCTCCCCGTGTGGGGAGCGTGGATTGAAACGCAAATGTATTGTCAAACATTAAGTTTGCATACTCGTCGCTCCCCGTGTGGGGAGCGTGGATTGAAACGAGATGTTGCCGATTTTGGTCGAGAGCGTCGCGTAGTCGCTCCCCGTGTGGGGAACGTGGATTGAAACTCGGGACCGGTCAGGCGGCGCTTGTTGCCCGTCTCGTCGCTCCCCGTGTGGGGAGCGTGGATTGAAACCGATACCCTCCAGAGCCAATCCGTTACGACCCTTGCCGTCGCTCCCCGTGTGGGGAGCGTGGATTGAAACGGACGGATAACGGTTATGGAACACCGCCTCGTCCGTCGCTCCCCGTGTGGGGAGCGTGGATTGAAACCATGATGCGCCGGCATCAGCAGAAGGAGCGTCAACGTCGCTCCCCGTGTGGGGAGCGTGGATTGAAACGGTATTGGAAGTCCCGACGTAAAACAGCCCAACGTCGCTCCCCGTGTGGGGAGCGTGGATTGAAACATGGCGTCCCGTTGCTCTGGATTTTCAAGCTCTCCGTCGCTCCCCGTGTGGGGAGCGTGGATTGAAACCGCGTCAATCATCTCATTGGCAAACTGGTGTCGGTCGCTCCCCGTGTGGGGAGCGTGGATTGAAACGCAATCAAGGCACGCACAAGATCGCCCGGGCCGGCGTCGCTCCCCGCATGGGAAGCGTGGATTGAAACTTCGTAGACCATCGCCAGCACGTTTCCGATCATCGTCGCTCCCCGCATGGGAGCGTGGATTGAAACGAGAACTCGACGCTGATCGGCATGTACTTCATCAAGGTTACTCCCCGTACGGGGAGCATGGGTTGAAACGGTCAGGAGGGCTCGGGGCCAGAAAGGGGCTTTGAGTTACTCCCCCATGGGGAGCATGGACTAAAACTAAACATGGCTACGTATGGCACAATAACATCCTAACGTCGCTTCCTACACGGGAAGAAGGAAGAAATGCCCGAGCTCCAGCGATTAACGCCTGCCACACCCTGCCCTTCCCCGCACTCCCCCACGACAACGAGAAAAACAGGTAAACGCGACATGCAGCCGCGCTTACCTGTTTTGTATTCTTCCCGCAGCCAAAGCTTAATCCAAGTCAGCCAGGCAAGTGTCCGAGTTTCCAACAAGAATTTTCCTCATGTCTATTCCGTCATCGCCCTCTCCCCATTGCTCCTTCGGAGAACATAAGAGTTGTACTCATCCTGCTCGATCTCCAGCCTGCCCTGAAAATCAAACCCGCATTTTTCGAGGACTCGATTGGACGGCAGGTTGCGGACAAGCGCGACCGCGCACAGAGCCTCGACATCGGCCTGATCAAACAAATAACGTATCATCGCTTGTGCCGCTTGAGCCGCATAGCCTCTGCCTCGATGATCCTTGGAGACGGCGTACATGATCTCGCGGTTCGGCCAGGGCAGCTCATCCTTGATTCCGGAGCAGCACCAGCCGATCAGCTCCCCCGTCTCCTTCAAAAAATACCCAACCGAAGACGCAGCTCGCCGACGTCTTCTTTTTGCTTGACCGCCTGCAGAAACCGCTTGGTCTCCGGAATCTCATATTGGAGAAGCCACTCCTTGCGCGTGTCCTTGGATACGTTCCAGCCCGGCAAGTAGGAATGAATCTCCGGCTGCCAGGTCAAGGAGTGAAAACGATCCAGATCCTCGGCGATGAACTCTCTCAGCATGATGTGCTCCCCGTCGAGCTGGAAGAGCTGATCCTCCCCGCTAGATGAAACATGATTTCCCATGAATCTGCCCCCTATCGGCCATCGAATGATGTCTTCTCATTCATCCTAACACCGCCGGGAGCTTCAAGGCGGAGCAAAAACGACTATAACGGGTTCCAACCGAAAAAGCGTCCGAACCGCTCGTTAGAACGGTACGGACGCTCCTTTAGTCGTTGCTCCTACGCCGCCTGTCTAATCGCTAATGTGTATACGTATAATGCGGCGAATCATACTGAGGGCCGCTCTTCTCGTAGGTGAACCACAGCTCGATCGACTGCCCGGAGGCCAGCCCCTGGATCGTGTGCGTCCAGGTCGAGCCGCTCTTGACCATGCGCACGTTCTGCTGGTTCGCTCCGTTCACAAGATAGTGGACGTCCACATAGACCGCGGCGGTGCTGGGCGTGAACGCGATCGACTCCGAGGAGCCGCTCTTCGTCACCGTGGCGGTGAAGTCCGCATGGGTGTAGGTCTGGCCAGCCGGCGGCGTCGGTGTCGCCGTTGGCGTCGCCGTCGGCGTTGGCGTTGGTGTAGGCGTCGGGGTCGGATTGCTGCCGCCCGCGCCTTCCGTCGCCGAGCCGTTCGCCGGCACGCTCATCGTCTTGCCGTCGGAGAACGTCACCGTGATCGCCGAGTTCGTCAGGTTGTAGGCGGTGTAGGTCTTCACGCCGTTTTTGTTGAACACGGCATAGGCCGGCGTATTGGCCGTGACCGTGCGGTCCTGGTTGCCGATCGCGTCGAGATTGTAGATCCAGTGGTACGCGAACGCTTTGGAATTGCCCGCTTCTGCCGACAGCGCGCCGCCGCGCGAGGTCCAGAAGCTTTTGGCTTCGCCGGGGTTCGAGATCGCGCGGTACATGTAGATCAGGTCCTCCCACGCGTCAAAGCTCGTGCCGCCGTTCTCCGACACCAGCGCGTTGTAGTTGCGCGTCGTGTAGTCCGGGTACTGCGTCAGGTAGAGCGAGGCGCCGGTGAAGGGCAGCCAGTTGATGCCGTGCACTTCCTCCGGGTTGCCGGTCCACCAGGTGCCGTCGCCGACGGTCTTGCCGCCCCATACCATGCTCGCCGTGGAGCGCGTGAAGCCGGCCGGTCGGTTCTGGTTGTTGACGTCGAACCAGTATTCGTTGATCGCGTTCATCTCGGTCGTGTACAGGTAGATGCCCGTGTCGCGCGCGGTCGTGTCGCCGGTCGCCTGGCCCCACAGGATCATGCCCGCCCAGGCGTTCATGCCCTCGGAGGAGGATTCGTTGTTGTTGCCGTCGCCGAAGCGCGCATGGCCGGCCGCCCAGGAGTGGCCCGCGTACGGATCGAAGTTGCGCAGGTACGGGAACATCGAGTCGCTGCGGCTGCTGCTCGCGATGTCGCGGATGAGCAGGTTGACCATCGGTCCCCACTGCGTCGCCCAGGCTTTGTCCACGCGTGCGATCTCGGCGGCCGCCTTGATGAAGTAGCCATAGTGGAAATGATGGTCGTTCAGCTCGTTGTTCGAGCCGTAGCTGGCCGGGTAGCCGATGACCGTTCCCCAGGTGTTGTTGTAGTAGAACACCTGCGACGATTTCAGATTGCCGGCGCTGTCGCTCGACTTGAACCAGCTTTGCAGGATCGTCTTGATCTCGCTGCGGAACTTGTTCGCCGCCGTCGTGTCGCCGACCTGGTCGGCGATCGGGGCGAGCGAGGCGAGCTTGCCGAGGCGCTTGCCGATCCAGTACGTGTCGCCGTCGCCCGTGTACGTCTCGGCTTCCGCCTGGTCGACGTACTGCTGCAGCTGCTGGCGGTTGTACGAGCCTTTGTCCGGCAGGCTAGGCAATACTCCGTAATACTTCATCTTCGTCTGGAAGGAGCTTCCTTCCCCCACCTTCATCTGGCCGCGCACGGAGTTGTAGGTGTACGAAGTCAGCGCCGTGCTGCTGTTCTTCCACTGATGCGGATAGAGCGCGAACAGCGTGCCCGTCTGCGTGCCCTGCTTGGCCTGAGTCGTGAACGCGTACGTCGTCGTCACCTCGCTGGCGGAGGCGTTGTACGAATAGCTGGCCGTCGTGCCCGTCACATGCGAGTAGGCGTACTGGGCGAACTTCGACAGCGTCGCCGCGGAGTTGTCCGGCAGCGCCGCGACGGAGAAGTAGCTCGTGCCGCTGTTCGTCAGCGTCTTGCCGCCGATGCCGCTCCACGTCGTGCCGCTGGCGCCGAACAGGCCGTAATGCGCGCCCGCGACCGTGATGCCGAGCACCGGCGTCGAGGCGCTGCCCGACCAGATCGTCGGCGTGTCATAAAAGCTGATTTTCGGGCTGCCGCCCGCGTAGGTGAAATACACATACGGCGAGCCGTGGCCGTAGCTGACGTTCATCTCGCTCGCGCCGCTCTTGTACTGGGCTTTGACGAACCAGTCGCTGAAGCCGTCGACCTTGGCGTCCGGGAAGCTCGCGACGGCCGAGTGGCCGACCGTGAAGTCGTGGATGTCGTTGATCCAGCCGCAGACGCAGCTCGAGTTGGCCGTGATCCGGTTGCCCGGATAGTAGATGCGGATGCCGCCGGAGCCGTTTTTCATCGCCAGCGGATGCGGATACTGGGCTTCCGAGTACGTGTCCCAGGCGAGGTTGCTCCACCAGTCGTTGGTCGGCATCGCGCCGGTGACGTTGCCCGTCTTGTAGATCTGGCTTTGCACGTTGACCGCTCCGGGCGGCAGCACCGTCGAGTACGAGCCCGCGCCGAGCGCGACCTCGCCGCTATAGGCGGTAGCCGCTCCGGCCGGGACGGCGACCGCGGCGAGCAGGCTGAGCAGCAGCAGCCAGGCGATTCGTTTGTTCATCATGGTCCTCCTTGGGAAATGGGATGGAGATCAAGCCGATAAGGAAACGCTTTCATATTTTGTCGCCATCAGCTCCTCTCTCCTCCAGCGTAGCAGGACGGGACAACCGTTCCTAGGCATCGGATTTCAGGTCGATTCCCATTATTTCACATGGATGGCTGCGCTTGGCCCGATCTCTCCAAGCCCAAAAAAAGCGCCAGGGAGGCGCCTAAGCCGCCTCCATGGCGCTTGTCGGTTTCGCTGCCCGCTCGGAAGAGCCGGCCTAGCCCTGCTGCCTTGCCTACCAGTAAATCATCATCGGCACCTTGCTGCTGACGTCGATCGGAATCTCCTTGGAGCCGAGCGCCGCCGCCGCCTTGGCCGTCAAGTCGCTCCGAATGCCGATCGTCTCGAGGGTGATCGTACGGCCCGACTCCAGCAGGAACTTCGGCTTGCGCTCGTACGGGAACTCCAGTCCGCCGTTCGGCAAGCCTTCGTTGCGCCGGGCCGTCTCGCGGGCGGCCGCGCTGATGCGGCCCGACTGGCGCTTGACCGTGTCGTAGAGCAGATCGCCGTTGCGCGTGGCGGTGAAGGAGTCGGCGAAATACCGTTCCCGGACGATGCGCATCCAGTTGTCCGACAGCCAGCCGGCATCGCGAAACCGCTCTTCCTCGACGATCTCGTCATAGAGGCGCTCGTCGTCGAATTCGCCCCGCTCGGATGGCAGAGCGCTCGGCGTCGGCGTGGCGGTCGCGTCCGGCAGCTCTCCCGCCGGCGAGCTCGGCGTCGGCGTCGGCACGGGCGTAGGAGTCGGCTCCGGCGTCCTCCGCGCCTCCTGCTCGCCTTCATGCAGCTTGCGCGCCTGGACGCCCGCCTCCTGCTCCAGCGCTTCCTCGTACAGCTCCTTGATCGTCTCCACCGCCGCCAGCGCCGCCGCGTCCGCGACGTTCTGCGCCTGGCGCTTCTCGATGAACACCGTGTAGAAGTAGAACAGATAGATCGCGAGCAGAATGAACATCGCCATCATGCCGATGCCGAGCAGCGACATGCCTCCGCGTTCGTCGCGCAGCAGCCGCGCCAGCCGGCCGCGCCTCGCTCCGTCGAGCGCGTCCATCTCAGTCCTCCGCCTCGACTTCGGCATTCTGCGTGATCCAGTAGGCCGCCTCGGCGCGCGTGACCGGCTTTTGCGGCTCGAGCTTCTTGTCCGCTCCGAACGTATCGAGGTACGGCGGCGTGTCCCAGTTCGAGCTGACGTAGGCTTGAACGCCGCCGAGAAAGATCTTGCCGACCTTGTCCCGATCCTCGAAGTTGCGCAGATTGACCTCGGATACCTCCGCCGCCAAAGGCTTGACGACGAGGCCGTAGCGCTGGTACCAGCCCCACAGCACGGTCAGCTGCTCGCGGGTGAGCGGCTCGGACAGCCGCATCGTGCCGTCGGGGAAGCCCGAGATGATGCCGGCCTGCGTCAGGCCCTCCACCAGCTCGTAGCCTTCGTCCTGCTGCTTGACGTCGGAGTAGGTCGGCTCCGGCGCGCGGAAAGGAATGACGCCCTTGTCGTCATACGCCGCCATCCAGCGGATGAACTCGAAGCGCAGGATCGGCTCGTCCGGGCGGAAAGCCCCCGAGCCGTCCAGCACGCCGGCGACCTGTCCGGCCAGCTTGGCGACGGCGGCTTCGCGCTTGTGGCCGGCGATGTCGGACGGGGCGGCAGCGGGGGCGGCCTCCTCGATGCCTTGGACCTCGACCTGCACCTTAGGCGCGGGAGGCGAGAAGCCGTCTCCGCCCGACTCCTCGCCCGCGTTCTCGACGATCCAGTACGCGGCCTGCGAGCGGCTGACGAGCGCCTCTGCCGCCAGGCGGGACGTGTCGCCGAACGTCCGGAGATACGGCTTCCCGTCTGCCACGGATACATAGTGCGCGACCGCGCGAATGTAAGGCTCGGGAATCTCCTTGCGGTCCTCGCGGCTCATGATCACCACCTCGGATGAAAGACGGTCCCGATCGGACTCCTTGATCGACGCGCGGTCCTGGTACCAGGCCCACAGCCGCGCCAGCTCGCCGCGCTGCAGCGGCCCGTCCAGCTGCAGCGGCTTGCCCGGCTCGGCCCCGAGCCGGCCTGCCTCGACCAGTCCATGGATCCAGCCGTAATCGGGACTGTCCGCTTCGAGATCGGGATACATCGGCGGCTTCGACAGGTCTGCGTCCTCCAGGCCTTTGTCGTCGTAAGCGGTCATCCAGCGCAGGAAATCGCCCTTCGTGACCGGCGCGGAAGGCTCGAACAAGCCTCCTGAAGAGGGCGTCGCGATCCCGCTCTCGAGCAGCTTGACGATCTGCTCGCGGAACTTGTGATCGCCGATATCCGTGACGACGACGGATGCCGGCGCCGCGGATGCGGTCGGGACCGGCGTGCCGACCGGTCCTTCGGTCGCGGACGGCGAAGCGGCCGCCGACGGTTTGGGCGACGGCTGCTCGGCGTTGCCGCCGGAGCAGGCTGCGGCGACCATGCCGGTGAGCAGCAGCAAGGCCGCGGCCTTGCTCGTAGAAGAGGGCTTCATCGATTCACAGCCTTTTTTCCGGCTTGCGCAGCCGGGTAGTAGAGTCACAGAGTCAATTCATATAGAAGCGATACAGGTTGAGCCCGCCGAACACGACGACCGCCAGCACGATCCGGATGAGGTAGGAGCGCCGCGTCTGCGCGTCGCCCCGGATGTACATCAGGATCATGACGGCCAGCGCGGGCAGGAAAAACAACAGGAAGAGCCAGATGCCCGTCTCGAAGGTAATATAGTCATGGTTGCCGCCGAGATACGCGATCAGGAAGCAGCCTGCGATGAAGAAGATATTGGCCGCCGTCATCGCCTTGGTCAGCTTCTTTTCATCCATGCGTCTGATTTTTTCGATCATGGAAAGCTTCCTTTCCGAGTCAATTCTTGTCCAGCAGCGGCTTGCCTTGCTTGATCGCCTCGTCGCCGCCGACCTCCACCGCTTCCTGCAGCGATCCTTCGCGGCTCTGCAGCCGGTCGAGCGCGTCCTGATTCCGCTGCAGCTGGTCGAGCTGTCGCTGGGTCACGCGATTGCCGCTATCGTCCCAGCGGCTGATGTTGTTCGCGTTCGCCGTGTCGTTCCAGATCCGATTGAGCTCAATGTTGGTGATCGTCCGGTTGCGGTTCGGAACGACCGTTTCGACGGTCCGCCCGCCCAGATCGGAGAATGAGGTGCCGATGTCCTGCTCGGAGCGCAGCCGGTTCAAGCGGCCGCCGAACAGGCTTTGCAGCACGAAGCCTTTGAAGAAGCCGGACGCCGCGGCTGTCTCGGGATCCAGCTTTTCCTTGGGCTTCGCCAGCGCGACCATGACGTTCTCGAACGTCTGGGAAAAGGTCGCCGCCACCCGCTTGCCGAGCGGGCTGCGCGCCGCCGCTCCGAGAGCGTCGCCGACCCGGTCGAAGACAAGCGCGCCGACGAAGCTTTCGACGGCCATCAGGCCGACTTCGCCTACTGTCGGCAGCTTGCCTTCAAACGTCATCTTGATGCCCATGTTCATGACCATGTTGACGGCCGTGCTGAACTGGAACGTCTTCGACGTCAGCGTGCTTTTCAACGCCGCCACCGGATGCTTCGCCATGTTCAGGAAGCCGCTCTTGAGATTGCCCATGGCGGACTTGGCAAAGCTGGCCATGCGGGAGCCTGCCGTGCGCAGCGCGCTCTTGAGGCCGGCAGAGCGGACGAGCTGGATGCCTCCGCGCACCGCTCCGAACACGCCGGCGTGGCCGAGCGTCAGCACGGTTCCTGCCGCCAGCCCGCCGATGCCCATCGCCTTGACGAAGCTGAAGCTGTCTCCGGCGACGAGCGCGTAGATGCCGCCCGCGATCGCGCCGACGACGAGCGCCGCGATGATGACCGGCGCCGCGAACGTGATGCCGATGATTGCCGCCACCCCGACGACGACGCCGACGACGATCGCTGCGCCGAGCAAGCCTCCGCCGGCGCCTTTGGCAAACTGCACGGTATTGTCCCACAGCTTCTCATACCACGGCTTGCCGCCGTCGGTGTCGGCGCCGCCAGGATCGGACTTGCCGGGATCGGAAGTGCCTGGATCGATGTCTCCGGGATCGGTGTCGCCGGAGCCAGTGTCGCCGGAGTCGGTGTCACCGGGCTCGGTGTCGCCGCCATCGGTGCTGCCGGGATCGGTTGTACCATCCGGATCGGTTGTCCCGTCCGGATCAGTCGTGCCGTCCGTGTCGGTCGTCCCATCCGTGTCGGTCGTCCCATCCGTGTCGGTATTCCCGCCATCGACGCGGCCCGGATCGGTCGTTCCGTCCGGATCCGCCCCGTCCGGATCTGCCCCGCCGGGATCCGTGACGCCGGGATCCGCCCCGCCCGGATCGGTCTGGCCGGGATCGGCGCTGCCGGGATCGGCCTCGCCCGGATCCGCCGATCCCGAGTCCGTATCGTCGCTGTCGCCGGCCGACCCCGGATCGGGCGGTCCCGGCGAGGCGGCATCGCCGGCGTCGTAGTCCGGCCTGCTGGTCGAGCCGTCCGGCACCGCGACCTCGATCGAGGAGGCCGGCTTCTCCGCGCCTTTGTCGGGAATCTCATAGGAGTCCAGCCCGGTGCCGATGCCGCTGTCCGCCTCCGCCAGAGCCGGCACGGCGGCATGCGCCGCGCCGCCCAGCAGCAGCATCAGCAGGATCAGGGCGCGCGTCCAGCTGCGGATTCGAATCGGTCTCACCTCCATGAACCTATTCGTTCGCTTTTTCCTTCATGACCGTCACTTGCGTGCTTATCGGCACCGCCCAGCCGGAGCCGAACAGCGAACCTGTCACCATCGGCGACTCCAGCACGACGCGCACGGTCACATATTCACCGCTCTCGGAGCGGGAGATTTCACGGATGCCGTAGCTGCCCGCCGTGTTGCGGACCGCTTGTTCATAATGGGGGCCGGCGCCGTCCGCGACCATCGCGGCGCGAGCGCCTTCCATCGCGGCCTGCTTGGCCACGACGGCCGTCATGCCGACGAGCGCGAACTGCACGACGACGAGCACCATGAGCAGGAACAGCGGGACGATGCCGACGAACTCGATCGCCTGCGCCCCGCGCTCGTCGCGCAGCGAACGGAAAAGCGGGCGGACCGCTTGCCGTCCGCCCGAAGCGCTCTTAAATCTTGATCTTGTCGATGAAGCCTTCGATTTTCTCCTTGAGCTTCGAAGCAATGCCACCATCCCCAAACATTGAGAGTAACGCGATGATCAGCACGACGGCTACGGCCGCGATGCCGATGTACTCGATCGCCTGCGCTCCGCGCTGGTTGCTCAGATAGCTGCGCGCTTGCTGTGCTTTTGCATACAGATGAATGCCAAGAGTCCGGATCATTGGGAAGTCACCTCCTCTCAAGTCGAATGCGGCCTGCCGGAAGCGGGAATCCCGTCCGCTTACAGCCCGTTCAGCCCGTCCCAGCTGAAGCCGATGCCTTCCGGGTTGTAGATGAAGTTGAGCACCAGCATGCCGACGATGAACAGGATGACGCCGGGCAGAATGACGAACGTCGTGATCAGCGTCACCTTCGGCCCCGCCTTGGCGGCCCGTTCCTTGACGGCCGAGACGCGCACGTCGCGCATGTCCTCGGCGAGCGTCTTGAACGTGCTCGAGATCGGCACGCCGAGCCGGCTGCCCTGGAGGAGCGACAGGATGAGCATCTCGAGCGGCTTGGACTGGTTGCGGTTCATGAGCCGCATGTAGGCCTGCTCGCGCGGCACGCCGATGTCCAGCTCCTGCTGGAAGCGGCTCAGCTCCTCGCGCAGCGGCCCCTCCATCGTGCGCACGATCTGCTTCATCGCCGGATCGAGCGGCACGCCCGCCTGCAGCGTCACGCTCATCGCGTCCATGAAGTCCGGCAGGTCGACGCCGATCTGCTCCTGCCGGCCCGCCGCGGCCGAGCGCAGCCAGAGCGACGGCCAGACGAGGCCGAGGCCGAACAGCAGCAGCACGAAGATCGAGCTGAAGCCGATGAGCGAGAGCATCGTGCCGGCGAGCAGGCCCGCGAACAGGCAGAGGAAGCGGAAGCCGTAGAACGTGTCCAGCGTAAGCCCGTGCGGGTGCCCGGCCAGCGCCAGCCGCCGCTCCAGCAGCTCGTCGCTGGCGAACAGCTTGAACCTGCGCCCGAGCGGCGTCAGCCCCTCGGACCAGCGGAAGACGAGGGCGGCGATCCGGGCCGGCAGCCGGTCCTTCTTCTTCTTTTCCTTTTCGATGAGTCCAAGCCGCTGCATCAGCGAGATCCGCTTGATCCAGAACCAGCCGAACAGCGCCATCGACAGCGCCCACAGTCCGAGGGCCGCGTAGAGCAGCCTGACCGGCCATTCCATCTGCATCACGCCTTTATCCGGGATACTTTCTGGATCAGCACGAAGCCGATCGCCATCAGCACGACGACCGCCGCCAGCAGGATCAGGCCCGGCAGCGTGAAGATGGGGGTGATGAAGCCTTTGAACACCATGTTGAACACGAAGACGAGAAAGACCGGCATGAGCGCCAGCGTCACCGCGATGTAGCGGGACTCCGCCGTCTGGTTGCTGATCTCGCGGTTCACCCGCTCGCGCTCCTCGAGCGTGCGCGCCAGATGGTCGAGCGCCGCGCCGAGGTTGCCGCCCGCCTGCCGCTGCACGAGGATCGTCTGCGTCATGAGCCGGATGTCCTTGCTCGTGAAGCGCTCATGCACCCGCTCCAGCACGTCGCCGACGCCGGTGCCCATCTGCAGCTCGCGCGACATCGTCTGGAACAGGAAGCCGGCCGGAGGCTTGATCTCGCGCGCGACCATGTCGATGCCCTGCTGGATGCTCATGCCGGCGCGCACGCAGCTCGAGAGCATGCGGCAGATTTCCGGCAGCTGCCGGTTGATCTGCTCGCCGAACTTTTGCCGGCGGCTCTTGAGAATCTGCTTGGAGCCGAGGTTGACCGCCAGATAGGCGATGAGCAGGTTGTACGGAAAGCCGAGGCTGAGCAGGCTCGCGATCAGCAGGCTGATGACGGCCCATGCGCCGCTCAGCAGCGACAGCCACTGCAGCGGCGTCAGCTTGATATGCGCCGCCTGCAGGCGGTCCGCCCAGCCTCGCCCGTAGTCGGAGGCGTCGAGCCGCAGCGACAGCCGGCGGACGGCGCTGCGGCTCGCGCGCGCCTCCTCGGTATGCAGCGGCGTCAGCTTGCGGCTGAGCGCGTTCATGCCCCGCCGCGCCTGCACGAGCTCGATCATGCCGTACAGGCCGAGCGCGGCCGCGGCGAACACGGTCAGCAGGAACAGGCTATGCTCCGGCATGGCTCATCTCTCCCTCGCGGTCCTGCAAGTAGAAGTCGAGGCCGAGGTCGTAGCCGAGCGCGGCGATCTTGCCGTGGCACTCCGGCACGTAGCCCGTCGTCTCGAAATGGCCGATGCCGAGCCCGTTTTTATCCGTCCCGGTCCGCCGGTAGCGGAACAGCTCCTTCAGCTTCAGCTGTCCGTCCTCGTCCGCCGCCTCCGCGATCGAGACGATCTTGCGCGTGCCGTCCGGCAGGCGCAGCGTCTGCACGACGAGCTGGATCGCCGCGCTGATGAACGGGCGGACGACATCCGCCGTCATCGAGGCGTTGGACATAAGGATCATCGCCTCGAGCCGGCTCATCGCATCCTTGGGCGAGTTGGCGTGGATCGTCGTGAGCGAGCCCTCATGGCCGGTGTTCATCGCCTGCAGCATGTCGAGCGCCTCGCCGCCGCGCACCTCGCCGACGATGATGCGGTCGGGGCGCATGCGCAGCGCGTTCTTGACGAGATGGCGGATCGTGATCTCGCCCGTCCCCTCCATGTTGGCGGGGCGAGCCTCGAGCGAGACGCAGTTTTTGCGGCCGAGCCGCAGCTCGGCCATGTCCTCGATCGTGATGACCCGCTCGCCGACCGGGATCGCCGCGGAGACGATGTTGAGCAGCGTCGTCTTGCCGCTGCCCGTGCCGCCCGAGATGAGCAGGTTCATCTTGCCGGCGACCGCCGCCTCGAGGAACCGCGCCATCTTTTCGGAGAGCGAGCCGAAGCCGAGCAGATCCTTCATGCCGTACGGATCCTTCTTGAACTTGCGGATCGTCAGCACGGGGCCGTGCAGGGCGATCGGCGGGATCGCGGCGTTGACGCGGCTGCCGTCCTCGAGCCGTCCGTCGACGAGCGGCGAGCTCTCGTCCACCCGCCGTCCGATCGGGGCGACGATGCGGTCGATGATGTGCCGGATATGGTCCTGGTTCTTGAACTGGACGCTCGCCTGGCTGATCCGGCCCTTTTTCTCGATGTAGATCTCGCTCGGGCCGTTGACCATGATCTCCGTGATCTCGTCGTCCTGCAGCAGCGGCTCGAGCGGCCCGTAGCCGACGGAATCGTCGAGGATCATGTCGAGCAGGCGCGTCTTGTCCATCTGCGTGATGATGACCTTCTCCTGCTCCATCATCTCGGTGATCAGCTTCTCGATCGTCTTGCGCTTCTGGTAGGTCGGGAGCCGGATCAGCTGGTCGAGGTTCGTCTCCTTGAGCAGCCGCTCCTTGTAGTGGTTGAACAGTCCGTCCAGAAAGTCCTGCGGCTTCTCAGAAGCCGGCCTGTCGTCCAAGCTGCTGCTGAGCCGCTGGAAGATCGACATGGACCTCGCCTCCTTCTTCCTGGAGCAGCCGCTTCGCCAGCTCGGCGTATTCCTTGAGCGGGCCGCGCATCCGCTTGATCTTCATGCCGGGCTCGACATGCAGCGGCTTGCCGACGTTCATCCGGGTCTGCAGGCCGCGCTTGACGTCCTCCGGGATGACCCCGATGACCGGCACCGACACCATCTTGGCGAGATCGTCCAGCGTCACGTCGGCCTTTTTGCTGTGGCGGTTGACGACGATCGACAGCTGCTCCGGATCGGTCAGATGGTAGCGGTCGATGATGTCCAGCGCATGCTTCATCCGCACGATCGACGGACGGTCGACGGCGAGCAGGTACAGCACGCGGTCGGCGTTGCCGAGCGCCGCGATCGACACCTCGTCGAGCGGCTTGGGCAGATCGAGCACGATGTAGTCGAAATGCTGGCGGCAAGCGCTGAACAGCAGCTCCATGTCGCTGCCGCCGAACGTCTCCGCCTCCTGCGGATGCGCCGGGGACAGCAGCACCTGGACGCCGGACGGGTCCAGCTTGTACAGGACGTTGCTCAGCTGGCTGTACGTCAGCTCCTGCAGCACCGACTTGAGGTCGCCGAGATCCCGCTCGGCCTGGATGTCCAGGTAGTGCTGCAGGCCGCCGTACTGCATGTTGAGGTCGACGAGCAGCACGCGCGCGCCGGGCTTCATCGCCAGCATCTGGGACAAATGGAGCGCGGCGGTCGTCGTGCCGGAGCCGCCGGACGCGCTGTACAGGGCATAGATGCGGCCGCCGGACGCGCGGCTCGCGCGCCCCGCAGGTCCGCCCCGGTAGGCGCGGACGAGGCGCTGCGCCTTTTGCACCGACGCCTCCAGCTGATCGAGCTCGTCGGGGATGCGCAGCACGTCGGCGATGCCGGCGCGGTACAGCTCGCGGATCTGGGCGAAGTCGCCGCTGCGGCTCAGATAGAGGATCGGCGCCGATTCGTTGACCTTCTTGAGCTGCTGCACGACCGCCGTCAGGTCGATCGCCTCCAGCGGCTCCGCCAGCAGGACGACGCGCGGCTCCGCCGGGCTCAGCTCCATGTAGGCCTCGCGCGGCTTGGCGATCTGCTCGCCGATCGTGAAGTTGAGGAACGTCACGTTCTGCCGCAGCTGCTGCATGAGCCGGCTGTCGTCGGTGATGAGGGCGAGCTTGGCGTTGTCGCTCATGTCATTGTCCTCCCTTCGCCGGCGAAGCGGACGGAGACGGCTTCACGGACGGGCTTGGCTTGGCGGCGGAGTCCGGGGCAGCCTGCGTCTTGGCGGCCGAGCCGGAGCCCGGTGCGGCGCCGGCCGTGCCGGAATTCGGCGCGGTCCCGGCAGCGCCGGAGCTGGATGCGGAACCGGATGCGGCGCCCGCGGCCGGCGAGGCCGACGGGACCGGAGACGCGGACGGCGAAGCGCTCGGCGCGGCTGCGTCCGGCAGGGACCCTTTTTCCTGCGCGGCCTTGGCGTTCCCGGTCTTGAGCAGCCGCACCTCCTTGCCGTAGTTGAGCGCCCACACGACGCTCTTGGCATCCGCGAGCTTGACCATGACGCCGACGGCCGTAATCTCGTCGCCGGTCTTGTGCACGCTGCTGACGGTGACGCCCTTGAGCAGCACCTGCGTCGTGCGCCGGTCGGCTCCGGCCGCCTGGCCGCCCTCGCCGTCCTGCTCGTAGGAGATGAGCAGGTCGACCTGATCGTAAGCGTCGATCTGATCGTCGAACACCGCCAGCGGGGCGCGCAGCAGCACTTGGCGGAAGTCGCCCGAGACGAGGCTGTTGTCGCGCAGCATCGCCTGCGTGATGACGGCTCCTTTGACGATCGGAACCATCGAGACGCGGCCGATCAGATCGGCGGGCGATTCGATCAGGCTGTCGAGCATGTATTTCCGAGGCAGCTCCTGCTCCTCGAGCAAGGTCTCGTCGATCACCCTGCCGGCCGGAATGTCGCTGCCCGCCACCTGCACGGTGACCAGCTCGCCGAGACTGTCTTTCGTTTCCTGCATGTAGCTGGAGAAGAGAATGACGGCCGCCGCTCCGAAGGCTAGCGAGAGCAGCAGCAGCAGCAGCGCGCGCCGCTTGGATTCGAACATCGTCTGAACACCTCTTGGTCGATGATGTAGGGGCAATGCGGTGAATCGTCGGAGCCCAGATCCGGGCGGATGGGAGCCATGCCGCGCTGGGCGGACGTTCGGAATCGGATGCGGGCGGCATCCGGATGCGGCAGGCAGCCGGGCTCAGCCCGCCCACGCCGCCAGCATCACGGCGCCGGCGCCGACGGCGAAAAACGGCGCCATCGGCAGCTCTGCCGCGCTGACGCGGCGGGGCATGAGCCTGCGCAGAAGCAGCAGCGGCCAAGCCAGCAGCCCTGCCGCGAGAAATCCCGCCGTCATGGCGGCCAAGCCGCCCAAGGCTCCGAGCGCCGCGCCGATGGCGGCCAGCAGCTTGATGTCTCCCCCTCCGAACAAGCCTCGGGAGAGGAAGGCGACGAGCAGCCCGGCGGCCAGCAGCCCCGCCGCTCCGCCGAGCGCGGCGAGAATGCCTGCTCCCGCCGGATGGACCGCATGGAGCGCGACGAAGTACAGCAGCGCCGGGATCGTGGCATGATCGTAGATTTTCCGTACGGCGAGGTCGGTCGCGACGCTGTATGCCAGCAGCAGTCCCAAAGGCACATATAGCCAGCCGCTCAAAATCGGATCCCTTCCTTCTAATGCCACCCATTGTGTCAAAAAAAGTTTTGCCAAGTAAATAAGGCTTTTGGCGCGGACGGTTTTTCAATTAACTTTCTTTTTGTAACTCTAGTGCCAAAACGATCGAGAATTTCTTCTTTTTTCCTGTTCTCGTGTATATAAACCGTTTTTTTTCGTTTGAAAACAGTTCTTTCGGCTTAGTAACTTTTGCTCAGAAGAATGGTATCAATATATCGTTATTTCCCGAGCCTCCCAACGGGAATGCGACTTCCGTCGGACAATGCCTGCAGCAAAAAAGCCGCCTCGCCGGTCATCGTGACCGGCGAAGCGGCTTTGCAGGTTCGTGCTTCGAGACGGCGGCGCAGGCGCCGCTCAAGCGCCGCTCGGCAAGGCTCAGCTTAGGCTGCCGAGCGCCTCGCGCGAGAACGGCTGCAGCTCCGACACGCGGCCGTCGCGGATCTTCTCCGCCCAGGCCGGATCGGTCAGCAGCGCGCGGCCGACGCCGACGAGATCGAATTCTTCGTTGTCCAGCCGCTTGATCAGCTCCTCGATGCGCGGCTCCTCGCCGCCCTTGCCATCGGGGGACACGCTAGCAAACGCGGCATCCAGGCCGACCGAGCCGACCGTAATGACCGGCTTGCCGGTAATGCGGCGCGTCCAGCCGGCCAGGTTGAGCGGCGAGCCCTCGAACTCCGGCTCCCAGAAGCGGCGCGTCGAGGCGTGGAACACATCGACTCCGGCGGCGCTCAGCGGGGCGAGGAAGCGCTCCAGCTCCTCCGGCGTCGACGCGAGCTTGTTGCCGTAGTCCACATATTTGAACTGCGAGAAGCGGAACACGATCGGGAAGTCCGGTCCGACCGCCTCGCGCACGGCCTCGATCACCTCGACGGCAAAGCGGGCGCGCCCCGCGAGATCGCCGCCATATTCGTCGTCGCGCTGGTTCGTGCGCTCCCAGAAGAACTGGTCGATCAGGTAGCCGTGCGCGCCATGGATCTCGACGCCGTCGAAGCCGATGCGCTTCGCCTCGGCGGCCGCATCCGCGTAAGCCTTCACGAGGCCGCGGATTTCCTCCACGGTCAGCGGCTCGGATACCTTTTCGCCGGTCAGCGACAGTCCCGACGGACCGATCGGCAGCGCGTCCGACTCGGGGAAGGCCGATGCCTCGCGGACGGTCCCGACATGCCAGATCTGGGGAATGATCTTGCCTCCGGCCTCATGCACCTCGCGCACGACATTCGCCCAGCCCTCCAGCGCGTCGGCGCCGTAGAAATGCGGCACGTCCCGGTCCGATGCGGCCGCCGGATGGTCGATGATCGTGCCTTCCGTAATGATGAGCCCTACGCCGTGCTCGGCGCGGCGGCGATAATAGGCGGCGACGTCGGCGCCAGGCACGCCGCCGGGCGAAAAGCTGCGCGTCATCGGCGCCATCACGACGCGGTTGTCGAGCTTCAGCTTGCCGCCCTCGAACGGACGGAACAGCGGCGCGGCATGGGTAGCGGTAGACATGATCAAAGGCCTCCTCGACGATCCTGAATTTGTATATCTATATTTATAAATATATAGATTCATTCTCCTGAAAGCAACCTTTACTTTTCGGCTGCCTTCAGCTCTGCTTAATTAAACGCCGAGCTTTAGCTGGCATATAGCTGCCTTATATTTTCCTAGTTGTAAGCAGGGTCGCCTTTAATTCAGACACTTGCGTTGATTCAGTGGAACCACGAATTCAACCCGCCTGCCCCTTATGAGCTACGAGCCACCGAAGCAACCTTGTTGTATTCGCTTATGGCCACCTAAGCCTACTCGTAGTTGATGACATTGATCCAACTCTGGCTAAGCTAAACGACGTAATTTTCCAGCATCGTGGATGATTCGCCACATGAATGTTAGGAAATTACTACCAGCATCTATGAGCACAATAAATCTGTACGAATGCAAAAGAACCCGTCTCGCTCCCAGGTTGGCTGGAAAAAGCGGGTTCATTTCTTTTCGTTTTTGAGTCTTTTAAATATGTTTATAGCTAAGAAAACAAAGCTGATACAGAGCAAATAAATTCTATCATATTTAAGAATAACTGTGGTATAGGTATCATAACCATCTCTATAAAAAGAGTATGTGTTGTAAAAAAACTCATATCCAATATGGTGAGAACGGTCAGAGGCTTTCATAACGGTTGTTCTGCTACTAAGATCGACCATCCAACATGCTAAAAAGTAAACAAGTATTAGTCCAAATGTTAAACCTAGTTTTTTATTCATTAGTCCAAACTAGCACCCCCTCTTTTTTATTTTTGTTTTGGTCAAAGAGATAAGTGCACTCTCCGTTTTTTCACCGGTATGATCTTGATAGATAATTATACCCATTGCATTATTCCATACATCCATTTTATCCGCAATTTCTGTACCTGGATTATGGTCTTCATGAATATCACCTGCTTGTTTTGCTTGACTCTGCCCAATTTCTTTTGTCATTAATACATGCCAGTAAGAATGTCTAAAAACATCTTGTTTACCATCTTCTGCTCCAGTATAACCAGAATTCCGGGCAGCTGATTTTACTTTCAACAACTATTTTAAATTAACATATTTAATTTATATTGGAAATAGTGCATACATACCATTTCTCGCATTTATAACGCCTACGATTTGGATCAGGCACGCTCGGCCTGCGCCTCGCTGCGGATGTGCATCGGGACAATGACGGCCAGCGCGGAAAAAAGCTGGAAATCTAGAACGTCACTATAATATATATAAGTAAATTATTCACAAATAATTCTATTGCCAGCGTACGTAGACAACAATAATCCTCTATGGCCTGCTGCATAGCAAAAAATCCGCCTCATCGTTTTCGCCGATGAGGCGGATTTCTTTATCTACCTTAAAGCCTCGCGCCTCAGCTCAGGCTGCCGAGCGCCTCGCGCGAGAACGGCTGCAGCTCCGACACGCGGCCGTCGCGGATCTTCTCCGCCCAGGCCGGATCGGTCAGCAGCGCGCGGCCGACGCCGACGAGGTCGAATTCTTCCTTTTCCAGCCGCTCGATCAGCTCCTCGATGCCAGCCGTCTCGCCGCCCTTGCCCTCCGTGAACACGCTCGTGAACGTCGAATCCAGGCCGACCGAGCCGACCGTAATGACCGGCTTGCCGGTAATGCGGCGCGTCCAGCCGGCCAGGTTGAGCTCAGAGCCCTCGAACTCCGGCTCCCAGAAGCGGCGCGTCGAGGCGTGGAACACATCGACTCCGGCGGCGCTCAGCGGGGCGAGGAAGCGCTCCAGCTCCTCCGGCGTCGGCGCGAGCTTGGCGTCGTAGTCCACCGGCTTCCACTGCGAGAAGCGGAATACGATCGGGAAGTCCGGTCCGACCGCCTCGCGCACGGCCTCGATCACCTCGACGGCAAAGCGGGCACGCCCCTCGAGATCGCCGCCGTACTCGTCGTCGCGCTTGTTCGTGCGCTCCCAGAAAAACTGGTCGATCAGGTAGCCGTGCGCGCCGTGGATCTCGACGCCGTCGAAGCCGATGCGCTTCGCCTCGGCGGCCGCGTCCGCGTAAGCCTTCACGAGGCCGCGGATTTCCTCCACGGTCAGCGGCTCGGATACCTTTTCACCGGTCAGCGACAGCCCCGACGGGCCGATCGGCAGCGCGTCCGACTCCGGGAAAGTCGAGGCTTGGCGAGCGGTGCCGACATGCCAGATCTGGGGAATGATCTTGCCTCCGGCCTCATGCACCTCGCGCACGACGCGAGCCCAGCCCTCCAGCGCCTCCGCGCCGTAGAAATGCGGCACGTTCCGGTCCGCTGCAGCCGCCGGATGGTCGATGACCGTGCCTTCGGTAATAATCAGCCCTACGCCGTGCTCGGCGCGGCGGCGGTAATAAGCGGCGACGTCGGCGCCAGGCACGCCGCCGGGCGAAAAGCCGCGCGTCATCGGCGCCATCACGACGCGGTTGTCGAGCTTCAGCTTGCCGCCCTCGAACGGACGGAACAGCGGCGCGGCATGGGTAGCGGTAGACATGGTCAAAAATTCCTCCTCGACATCCTGTTTTGTAATTCTATATTCATGAATATATAGATCAATGGACGCAAGAGCAACCCTTATTCTTTGGTTGCCTGCAGCTCCGCGGCTAGATCGGCGAGGAACGCCTTGATCGCCGCTTCGTTGCGCCGGTAATAGGTCCACTGTCCGAAGCGGCGCGACTCCAGCAGGCCGGCCTTTTGCATCGAGGCGAGATACGAAGAGATGACCGACTGCGTCAATCCGGACTTGTCCTGGATGCTGCCGACGCAGACGCCGCCCGGGAACTCGGAGCGCACCTGCTCCGGGGACAGAGGGAACTGGCCGTCTACATCTCGCAGCCAGCACAGGATGTTCAGCCTCGTCTCGTTGGAGATCGCCTTGAGGATGCCTAGTCTTTCGTCGTTCGACATCGGTACCGTGCTCATGCCTATGCCTCCGTTTCTTAGGTCTGGTCTTCCCAGTATAGCAAAAGTCCTGTCGATGAGAAAAATGAAACCGAGATTATAATTCCTTCAGACTCGTCTGCCGGAGCATTCCGTCATGCTAAGATCGAGCAGGCGACCAAAGCTTGGAAAAAATCGCCCTCGGAATCCGCCGCCGTGTCCGCGCCGGCCCGCCGATTCCAATCCATTCGCTACGGGAGGATATCGACTATGAGAACGATCGACGAGCTTGAACATACAGCAAGGGTACATACCGTCATTGAAGTCGTGAAGGAGGTGCTCGGCGACACTGTGCTGACCGATGAGTTCATCGCCAGCCTGCGGCGCATGAGCTTCGAGGAGCTCGGCCAGTTCGTGCTGCGCCTCGTGACGACGCGCGAGCTCGATGCGGCTTTCCTGGCCGTCTCGGCCATGGATGCCGAAGTCCAGCAGCAGCAGCTCGGCTTCGCTTGAGCAGGGGCTGCTAGCTGCAGGAGCAGGCCCTATAGGCCGCGCCGGGCGGCTGGTGGCGCGCCGGGCGGGCTGTGTTGCTGCGCCGGGCGGGCTGTTGGCGCGCCCTGCGGGCTGCGGCTACGCTCGCGGAGCGCGGCTACGCCCGGGGGAGCCGACTGAGGCTCCTCCCGGGAAGCGCTGCGGCATCCTGCGCACGAAAGAGGCTGTCCCAGGTCGTTCGAACGACCTGGGGCAGCCTCTTTGCCTTTCATGAAGGCACTTCCGACTCCTTCAATCCATCCAACGCGCCTGACACGCCCGATGAAGGCACTCTTGACTCCCTCCATTCATCCCCACGCACCCAACCGCCCCATGAAGGCACTCTCGACTCCCTCCATTCACCCCCACGCACCCAAGCGCCCGATGAAGGCACTCTCGACTCCCTTAATTCATTCCCACGCACCCAAGCGCCCGATGAAGGCACTCTCGATTCCCTCCATTCATCCCCACGCACTCAACCGCCCCATGAAGGTACTCTCGACTCCCTTAATTCATCCCCACGCACTCAACCGCCCCATGAAGGCACTCTCGACTCCCTCCATTCACCCCCACGCACCCAAGCGCCCGATGAAGGCACTTCGACTCCATTAATTCATCCCCACGCACCCAACCGCCCGATGAAGGCACTCTCGACTCCCTTAATTCATCCCCACGCACCCAAGCGCCCGATGAAGGCACTCTTGACTCCTTCATGCGAGTCAACACATCTCCTCCCATAGCGCGAGCTGGCCGGCATAGCCTTCCTCCGCCAGCCGGCTGCGGGGCACGAATCGCACCGCCGCCGAGTAGACGCGATAATGCCCTCCGCCGCCTGTCGCGTCCGCCTCCCGCAGCGCATAGCCGAGGAACAGCCCGCTCAGCCGCGACAGCAGCGCCGTCCGCGGCGGGCCGGAGCCGAGCTCCGCCTCGCAGACGATCAGGCCGTCATGAAGCGGCCGCCGGAAGGCCGGCCATCCGTCGCCGGCATCGAACTGATCCGGCGTGCCGAACAGCGGATCGCCCGTCAGCAGGTCGACGTAGATGCCTTGCTCCGGCTGGCTCCAGTACGCATTGGCATAAGCCGGCTCGGGCCGGCGCTCCAGCGCGGTCAGCCTTTGCTCCGCCGTCAGCAGGCTTTCCAGCCGCTTGCGGTCCCGCTCCCGCTTCCAGTGGCGGCGCAGGAAAGCATCCCTCCCCGAGGCCTGGCGATACAGCCGGTAATGGCCGAAGCGCCGCCGATGATACTGCTGATGCTCGTCCTCTGCCGGGTAGAACGGGCCTGCCGCCACGATCTCCGTGGCGATCCGTCCCTTGAAGCGCCCGCTCCGCTCCAGCGCCCGCCGCGAAGCCTCCGCCAGCTCGCGCTGCCGCTCGTCCTGGACGAAGATCGCCGTCCGATACGAAGCGCCTCGATCCTGGAACTGGCCTCCCGCATCCGTCGGATCAATCTGCCGCCAGAACAGGTCGAGCAGCCGCTCATACGGAAAAAGGCGCGGATCGAACTCGATCCGCACCGCTTCCGCGTGGCCGGTCGTCTCCGACGCCACCCGCTCGTACGTCGGGTCGTCCGTCCAGCCGCCCGTGTAGCCCGACGTGACCGACAGGATGCCCGGCAGCCGCTCGAACGGCTCGACCATGCACCAGAAGCAGCCCCCGGCAAAAACCGCGACGCCGACAGCAGGCTCCCTGCCGTCGACAGCATCGGCATCGCTCCCGTCCGGCGCTGCCCCGCGACGCCGCAGCCAGCGGCCGACTAGCCGCCGCATCGGCTAGAAGCCCGCGACGATGCCGTCCGTGCGGAAGTCGGTGCCGCCGCACAGCACGCCCGTCGCCGGATCGCGCAGGATGATCTGTCCGCGACCGAACGAGCCGAAGCCGTCTTCACGCCGCACGGCATGGCCCATCCGCTCCAGCGCCTCCGCGACGTCCGCCGGGAAATGCGGCTCGACCGAGACGCTGAGCCCCTCGTGCCATTGCCAGCGCGGCGCGTCGAGCGCCGCCTGCGGATGCAGGTTGTAGTCGACCAGGTTCATGACCGCCTGCACATGGCCCTGCGGCTGCATATACCCGCCCATCACGCCGAACGGACCGACCGGCTGGCCGCCGCCGCGCGTGAGGAAGCCGGGGATGATCGTGTGGTACGTCTTTTTGCCCGCCAGCAGCGCGTTCGCATGGGACGGATCGAGCGAGAAGTCCGCGCCGCGGTTCTGCAGCGCGATGCCGGTGCCCGGCACGACGATGCCCGAGCCGAAGCCCATGTAGTTGCTCTGGATGAACGACACCATGTTGCCCTCGTTGTCTGCCGTCGCCAGATAGACCGTGCCGCTGCCGCCTGGACGGCCGGGCTCCGGCATCATCGCCTGCGGCCCGATCAGGCCGCGTCGGAGCGCCGCATATTCCGGAGAGAGCAGCTGCTCGGGCGCGACCTTCATATGGCGCGGATCGGTCAGATGCTTCAGTCCGTCGGCAAAAGCAAGCTTCGTCGCTTCGAGCTGCCGATGGATCGCTTCCGCCCCAAGCCTTTCCTCCGGCCGGAACTCGAAGCCGTCCAGAATCGACAGCGCCTGCAGCGCGACCAGCCCCTGGCCGCTCGGCGGAATCTCCCACACCTCGAAGTCGCGGTAGCGGACATGGATCGGGTCGACCCACTCCGGCGCATAGGCGGCCAGATCGGCCGCGGTCAGGAAGCCGCCGCGCTCCCAGATGCAGGCGTGGATCCGCTCGGCCAGCTCGCCCTCGTAAAAGCTGCGCGCCCCGCTGCGTCCGATCGAGCGGAGCGTCTCGGCATGCGCCGGCGAAGCCCACAGCTCGCCGGCCCGCGGCGCGCGGCCATGCGGAGCGAAGGTCTCCATCCAGGCGGCGACGTTCTCGGTGGACAGCTGCTTGCCGTAGGACTGAAAAGCCCGGTCCCAATAATAAGCCGCGACCGGCGAGACCGGAAAGCCTTGCTCCGCATAGCTCGCCGCCGGCTCCAGCAGCTCGTCCAGCCCGAGCCGCCCGAAGCGGGAGCTCAGCTCGGCCCAGGCGGCCGGCGCGCCCGGCACCGTCACCGGGATGGCGCCGAGGCGGGGCATCGCTTCATGGCCGCGCTCCCGCAGCGCGTCGATCGAGATCGACGCCGGCGCCGGGCCGTTGCCGCTGAGGCCGTGCAGGCGGTCGCCCGTCCAGACGAGCGCGAAGGCGTCGCCGCCGATGCCGTTGGAGCAGGGCTCGACGACCGTCAGCGCGGCCGCGGCCGCGACGGCGGCGTCGATCGCGTTGCCGCCTTGGCGCAGGATGTCGAGCCCGGCCTGCGCCGCGAGCGGCTGCGAGGTCGCGACCATGCCTCTGCGGGCGTAGGCTGGCTGACGATAGGAAGGATGCGGATGATGGAGCGGATCAAAGGTCATGGACACGTTCGGTAAGCCTCCTTGGAAGGGAAAATTCTTCCTCAAGTATACCACCCGCGGCCCGCAGGCGCGCGCCGCACCGTCTCCCTACGTCCTTCCACCGTCCTCCCACCGTCCTCCCAACGCCCTCCCATCAGCCCGCCGCTGCTTTAATGTCCGATCCGATGCGCCGCCTCGTCCGCGTCCGCCCAGCCGCTGGCTGCCAGCAGCAGCAGCGCGCACAGGATCAATCCCGCGCCGACGGCCGCTGCGTAGCGGCTGTTCGGGCGCGAGCCTTTGCGGGCGGCGAGCAGCATCGCCGCCCCTACGGCGGCCAATAGCGCCGCGACGAGCCCTAGTCCGGCATGTTCCCCCATGGTGCCTTCGCCTCCTTCGCATCGAATGCCAGCGTCCACTATACTACAAGGAGAGAACGCGCAGCCCAAGGATATAGATTCGCATAGGAAGGGGAGACGACGAATGAAAGCATTGGTTTTTCACGCCTTCGGAGGACCGGAGACGCTCCGATACGAGGAGCTGGCCGATCCTGTCATCGGGGAGGGAGAGGTGCTCGTCCGCTTGGAGGCGATCGGCCTGAACTTCGCGGACATCTATCGCCGCAGCGGCAACTACCATCTGGCCGGACAGCCGCCCTACATCCTCGGCTACGAGGGAGCGGGAGTCATCGAGCAGACGGGAAAAGGTGCCGGCGCGCTGCGGCCGGGCGATCGCGTCGCGTTCGCCGATGTCCCCCACGCCAACGCCGAGCTGGTCAAGGCGCCGGTCGACCGGATCATTCCGCTCCCGGACGACATCTCCTGCGAGCAGGCGGCGGCCTTGCTGCTGCAAGGGCTGACCGCCCACTATCTCGTGCAGGACAGCTATGCGGTCTCGGCCGGCGACGACGTGCTCGTCCATGCCGCTGCCGGCGGCGTCGGCCAGCTGCTCGTGCAGATGGCGGCGGCCAAAGGCGCGCGCGTGCTCGGCCTGACGTCCTCCGCGGCCAAGCGCGAGGCCGCCCTGCGGGCAGGCGCGGACGAAGCGCTGCTGTACGGCCCGGACTGGGCCGGCGAGGCGCGCCGGTGGAGCCGGGACGGCCAAGGCGTGTCGGTCGCCTACGACTCCGTCGGCTCGACGCTCCCGAGCAGCTTCGCCGCGGTGCGGACGCGGGGAACGGTCGTCTTTTACGGCATGGCCGGAGGAGATCCGGAGCCTGTCGATCCGCGCATGCTCATGGACACGTCCAAGACGCTGACCGGCGGCGACCTGTGGAACCACGTCACGACGGCGGAGGAGCGCGTCGCCCGCTCGGGCGAGCTGTTCCAGTGGATCCGCGACGGGCGGCTGCGGCTGGCGGACATCCGCCGGTTTCCTTTGAAAGACGGCGCCGAAGCCCACCGCCTGCTCGAAAGCCGGCTGCACAGCGGGAAGATCGTGCTGATTCCCTGAACCGCCGGCACAGCTGCATCGTTGATGCCCGCCTGCATTTAAAAAGCCCATTCGCCGCATGGCGGATGGGCTTTGGAGCAACGCTCAGCTCGGCCGGAAGCGCTCAAGCACGCGCCGGACCGCCTCCTCGGCGGACACGGCCTCCTTGCCGAGGCCGCTTCTCTCGACGTATTCGACTGCGCCGTTCACGGCATCGCGGCCGACGACGAGGCGCACGGGGATGCCGATCAGATCGGCGTCCTTGAACTTCACGCCGGGGCGCTCGTCCCGGTCGTCCAGCAGCGTCTCCACGCCGGCGGCGGAGAGCTGATCGTAGAGGCGCTCGGCGAGCGCCTGCTGAGCCTCGTCCTTCGCGGACACCGCCATCACATGTACATGAAAAGGAGCGAGCGCATCCGGCCAAACGAGGCCATGCCCGTCCTGCGACTGCTCCGCCGCAGCGGCGAGCGCGCGCGAGACGCCGATGCCGTAGCAGCCCATGACGATCGGCCGCTCCTTGCCCGCCTTGTCCAGGTAGAGCGCGCCGAGCTTCTCGCTGTACTTCGTGCCGAGCTTGAACACATGGCCGAGCTCGATGCCCCGGCTGAGCGTCAGGCGGCCTTCCTCGCAGCGGGGGCAGCCGTCGCCCTCGGCCGCGTTGCGGAAAGAGCCCGTCCGCTCCAGCGGAAAGTCCCGTCCCGGGACGACTCCAAGCAGATGGAAGCCTTCCTCGCCAGCTCCGGCGACCGCCGAAGCGAGCGCGGCCACGTCCCGATCGACGAGCAGCGGCACGTCGAGGCCGACCGGCCCGGCGAAGCCCGGCTTGGCGCCGGTCGCGCGCAGCACCGTCTCGGCATCCGCCAGCTCGAGCGCGTCCTCCTCGCGAGCGAGCCCATCCTCCCGCAGCCGCTGCAGCACCTTGAGCTCGTTGATCTCATGGTCTCCGCGAACGACGACGGCGACGGGCGTGCCGCCGACGACGAACAGCAGCGTCTTGAGGATGCCGGCCGGCGGCACGTCCAGATAAGCGGATACTTCCGCGATCGTCCGGGCATCCGGCGTCGCTGCGCGCTCCGGCGCCGCGGCGGCGGCGATGGGAGCGGCCGCGGCAGATGGCGGGTCCGTTGCGGAGAAGTCGTCTGCGGCGGGCGTCGAGGGCTCCGCTCCGTGGGACGGGGCGGCCGCGGCAGCCGGGAGGCCCTTTGTCAGGGAGGAAGCGGCGGTGGGGGCGGCCGGCCGCGCCTCGGCCTTTTCCAGGTTGGCGGCGTACTCGCAGCGGCTGCAGGAGACGATCGTATCCTCGCCGATGTCCGCCAGCGCCATGAACTCATGCGTGCCCCCGTCGCCGCCGATCGCTCCGGCATCCGCCTCGACGGCGCGGTAGCGCAGGCCGAGCCGGCTGAAGATCCGGTGGTATGCCGCGAGCATCGCGCCGTAGGCGCGGTCCAGCCCTTCGCGGTCCGCGTCGAAGGAATACGCATCCTTCATCAGGAACTCCCGTCCGCGCAGCAGGCCGTAGCGGGGGCGGCGCTCGTCGCGGAACTTCGTCTGGATCTGGTACAGCGCGAGCGGCAGCTTGCGGTAGCTGGACACTTCCGCTCCGACGAGGGCGGTCACGACCTCCTCGTGGGTCGGCCCGAGCGCGAACTCGCGGTCGTGACGGTCGCACAGCCGCATCAGCTCGGGGCCGTACACATCGTAGCGGCCGGACTGCCGCCACAGCTCGGCCGGCTGCAGCGCGGGCAGCAGCGTTTCCTGAGCGCCGGCGCGGTCCATTTCCTCGCGGATGATCCGCTCGATCTTGCCCAGCACGCGCCGCCCGAGCGGCAGGTACGAGTAGACGCCGGCGGCGAGCTGGCGGATCATGCCGGCGCGCTGCATGAGCGCATGGCTGGACGCTTCCGCGTCGCCGGGGGCTTCGCGCAGAGTCGGGAGCAGCATTCGGCTTTGACGCATGGGATTCACACTCCTATGGGATGGGATGGATAAAAATGCAATGCATGGGCAGCCAGACATCGAAGGAATTCGTCCGAGCCGTCGATTCGAACCTCCTGCGCGGGGCCAAGACGCTCTCGCTTTATTCTGGAAACGAGGTCCGTTCTTATCCCTCGCTCGACCCGCTAGCACGGCACTGATCGTCGGACTAACCAATGTCTCATCACGCCAAGGCACTCTCGACTCCCTTATTGAGCCGGTGCGCCGGATCTCCGTGAACCAAGGCACTCTCGACTCCCTCATCGAGCCGATGCGCCGGATCTTCGCGAACCAAGGTACTCTCGACTCCCTCGTCGAGCCGGTGCGCCGGATTGACGCGAACCAAGGCACTTTAGACTCCCTGGCGCTGCCAGTGCGGACGGAGCGACACATTGCCTAGCCGGACGATCGGATGCTTAAAAAAACAAAAAGCGACGCACTCGTCTAGGGACGAATGCGTCGCGGTACCACCCTGGTTCAGCTGTCGGCCGCCTCATCGGCAGCGCCAGCCCTCTTGCGGATAACGGCCGCTGCCGGCAGCTCGCCGCCGCCATGGGACAGGGCAGGACGGGCTGCAGCTCGCAAGGTGGGAATCCGATCCTTCGCACGGGAAGCCTCTCAGCCGGGAGCTTCCTTTCTGGGCGGGCGAATGGTGGAGCGGGGTGGCCTTGGTCGTCGCTGTTGCTGGATTGATTAGGCATTACGATACTCCATGAAGCCCGAGGGCGTCAAGGGGCGGCTGGCTCAGCCTGGCATCTGGCCTGTCGCTAGGTCCGATGGACGCTCACGTTCTCCCTTGCCCAAAATTGCAGCCGATCCAGGAACGGCCCGACTTCAAGCTCGCCCCGGCGGACCTGACCGAGCAGCTCGTCCGCCTTCGCAGAGAAGGCCGTCCAGAATGAAGCCGGCAGCTCGCTCCCGCCACCGTCCAGCGAAGGCTTCAAGGCATACAAGGAAGCGAGCTCGCGTCCTCCATTCCTGCAGCCATCCAGATTCTACCTCCTCTAATTGCCATTTGTAAATAACATTTACTTTTAATGGGATCAACCAGCCGCAGAGACGGCAAAGAACCCGATCCAGGAAACCGGATCGGGCTTCTTTTCGCTTCAGCCAGCGTCTCAGCTCTTTCCGGCCGCGACCCGCTCATGCAGGAAGTCGACCACATGCATGACCTTCATCGTCGCCGGATCGCCGTGCTTGTGCACGCCGAGCTTCATCTGCAGCAGGCAGCCGGGGTTGCTCGTCAACAGGTAGCTCGCGCCGGTCGCGCCGGCATGCTCCATCTTGTGCTCCAGCAGCTGCCCGGCCATCTCCGGCTGCAGCACGTTGTAGATGCCCGCCGAGCCGCAGCAGCGGTCGGACTCCCGCATCTCCACGAACTCGACGCCGCCGGTCTGGCGGATGAGCTGGCGAGGCTCGGACGAGCCTTTCATGCCGTTGCGCAAATGGCAGGAATCCTGGTACGTGACCCGCACCGGCGGGCCCGTCTCGCCAGCGGCAGCCGGGTCCGTGCCGAGGGCGGAAGAGCATCCGCCGCCGCAGGCCGAGTTCGACCACGCCGCAGCGGCGGCCTCGCCTGCCGCCTGCAGCGCGCCTTCCAGCGGCAGGCGGCCGCTGGCGACGAGCAGCCGGCTGACGTCGACGACGCGCACCGCGAAAGCCTGCGCCAGCTCCGCATAATCCGGATCGTCCTGCAGCAGATGCCCGTACTCGACGAGCTGCGCCCCGCAGCCGCCCGCATTGGAGACGATCCACTCGATGCCGCCGTCGCGGAACGCCTCCAGATTGCGCCGGGCGAGCCCGCGCGCCTGATCCAGCTCGCCGCTGTGCGCATGGAGCGCTCCGCAGCAGGCCTGCTCGCGCGGGATGACGACGTCATAGCCCGCCTGTGCCAGCAGCTCCGCCGTATTCACGTTCGTGCCGGCGAACAGCACATCCATGATGCAGCCGCGGAACAGCGCCACCCGCCCGAGCGATTCGCCTTGGGCCGGCAAGTACGTGCCGATCCGCTCGATCACCCCGCGTGAAGAGGCATCCGGCAGGATCTCCTCCATCTCGCGGATCGGCGCGGGGAACAGCTTCATGATGCCGGCGCCGCGCGCGACGCGGCGCAGCCCCGACTTCTGGTACAGGGCGAGCGCGCCGCCGAGCGCCCGCAGGCTGCCTCGCTTCGGAAAGACGCCGCGGAACAGCGCCGCGCGGACGCCTTTGACAGGAACATTATGGTCGGAGTGGTCCTCCAGCGCGTCGCGCGCCTGCTCGATCAGCTGGCCGTACTTCACGTCCGCCGGGCAGGCCGGCTCGCAGGCGCGGCAGCCGAGACAGTGGTTCATCTGCGCGCGGAAGCTCTCGTCCGGGTCCATCAGGCCGTCGGCGACGGCCTTCATGAGCGCGATCCGGCCGCGCGGCGACTCCGGCTCGATGCCGGTCTCGCGGAACGTCGGGCAAGCCGGCAGGCAAAAGCCGCAGCGCATGCAGTTCGTCAGCTGGTCGTAATCCAGCTTGGCGAGCAGCGTGCGGGCCAGCGGATTGGCATGCTCGATCTGCGGCTTGCCGAAGCCGGAGCCGGAGCCGTGCGACGGTCCGGAACCGGGATGAGTCGCGCCTGGCAAGCCGTGCGGTGCCGCTTCCGTCGAAGCGCCCGCCGCCGTGCCGGTGCCCGGCAGCGCCGCGTGCAGGACGCCGCCGGCGTCCGCTGCCGAGCCCCCTGCCGACGCCATCCAGGCCGACGCCGAAGGCCGGCGCTCGGCCGGCAGCTCCTGCGCGAGCGCGGCCAGCCCGGCCGGCGCGGACGTCCATCCCAGGCCGAGCGAGAGCGCCGCCGCCCGCCGCGGCTTCAGCCGCTCCTTCAGGCTCATGCGGTCAGCCATGCTGGATCACCACCCTTTTGCGCCGGTCCTTGGCGAACATCTTGCCGGGGTTGAGCAGGCCAAGCGGGTCGAACGCGGCCTTGATGGCCTCCATCACCGCCATGCCGCTCTCGCCGACCTTCCACTCCAGGTACGGCGCCTTCACGACGCCGACGCCGTGCTCGCCGGTGATCGTGCCGCCCATCGAGATCGCCGCTTCAAAAATTTCCGCAAACGCCTCCTCGACCCGGTGCACCTCCTCCGCGTCGCGCGCGTCGGTCGTCGCCGTCGGATGCAGGTTGCCGTCGCCGGCATGGCCGAACGTCGCGATGTTCACCCCATGCTTGGCCGCGATCTCGCCGATGCGCCGCACCATGTCCGCGATGCGCGAGCGCGGCACGGTCGCATCCTCGAGGATCGTCGTCGGCCGCAGGCGGGCGAGCGCCGTGAAGGCGCTGCGCCGCGCCGCGATCAGACGCTCCGCGTGCTCGCGCGTCTCGGCGACCTCGACGCGGTCGGCCCGCTCGGCAAGGCAGACCGCGCGGATCGCCTCCATGTCGCGCTCGACGACCTCCGGCTCGCCGTCCTGCTCGATCAGCAGGATCGCCTCCATGTCGCGCGGCAGCCCGAGCTTGGCGAAATCGTCGACGACCCGGATCGTCGGGTTGTCGAGAATTTCCAGCGTAGCGGGAATGATCCGGCTCTCGATGATGCGCGAGACGGTGCGGGCCGCTCCCTGCAGGTCGCGGTACATCGCGAGCATCGTCTTTTTCGCCGCCGGCGGCGGCACGAGCTTCAGCGTCGCTTCCGTCACGATCGCCAGCGTCCCCTCCGAGCCGACGAGCAGCTTGGTCAGGTCGTAGCCGGCGACGTCCTTCACCAGCTTGCCGCCGGTGCGGATGATCTCGCCGCTCGCCAGCACCGCTTCGAGCCCGAGCACATAGTCCTTGGTCGTGCCGTACTTCAGCCCGCGCAGGCCGCCGGAGTTCTCGCTGATGTTGCCCCCGATCGTCGAGATCTTCATGCTGCTCGGATCCGGCGGATAGAACAGCCCGAGCGACTCGACATGGTCGGTGAACGCCTGCGTGATGAGTCCCGGCTGCACCGTCGCCGTCAGATTGTCCAGATCGACCTCGAGGATGCGGTTCATGCGATGCATGACCAGCACGACGCCGCCCTGCAAAGGCACCGTCCCCCCGCACAGGTTCGAGCCCGAGCCGCGCGTCACGACCGGCACCCGATGCTTCGTCAGCAGCTTCATGATCTCCGACACCTGCTCCGTCGTCTCCGGGTACACGACCCCGTCCGGCAAGCTCTGCAGCATCGGCGTCCCGTCGTACGAATGGGCGACCCGCGCCTCCATGTCGTCACGCGCATGCTTCTCCCCGACGATGGCCTGCAGCCGCTCCAGCAGCGATTGTTCCAGCATGTTCGCTCCTCCTATGCAACCCGATCTATTCATCAGGTCATCAGATGACTTATGTCGCTCATTATATGCTATAATGCTGGCATTGACTAGGGAGCGTTTGCAAAAACGCTCTGAGGAATCCGGAGGGCGAGGCTGCATGAAGATCACATCCGCCAAAAACCACGAGCTCGTCGCGGGCCATATGCTGGAGCAGATCCAGAGCGGCGCCTGGCAGCCGGGGCAGCGTCTGCCGTCGGTCGTCGAGCTGGCCGAGCAGTACGGCGTCGGCCGCTCCACGATCCGCGAGGCGACGAGCGCGCTCAAGGCGACCGGCTGGCTCGACGTGCGCCATGGCGGCGGCACGTTCGTCAAGGCGGTGCTGCCGAGCGATCCCCGCCACGGCGCGGACATGCTGTTCGAGAGCGCCGGCTCGCTCGCCGAGCTGCTCGAGGTGCGGCGCGCGCTCGAGGCCGGCGCGGTGCGG
The DNA here is from genome assembly GCF_037965485.1 of Paenibacillus sp. FSL W8-1187. Taxonomy (NCBI): domain Bacteria; kingdom Bacillati; phylum Bacillota; class Bacilli; order Caryophanales; family Paenibacillaceae; genus Paenibacillus; species Paenibacillus sp. FSL W8-1187. The sequence continues at coordinate 929,419 of NZ_CP150181.1, read as the reverse complement.
CTTGCCGCCTTGCGCCGCGGCGAGCCGGAGCTGGCGCGGCTGCGCGAGGCGTTCGCGCAGATGCGCCAGGCGCTGGAGCTCGGCGACACGGCCGCCGGGGAGCGCGCGGACACCGCGTTCCACATGGCGATCGCCGGCTCGGCCGGCAACCCGCTGCTCGCCGGCATGATGGAGTCGCTCGCGGACCGCTTCGAGGCGACGATCCGGCAGACGCGGGAGCTGCGCTTCTACCGCGAGCCGGGCACGGCCGAGCGGCTGCTCGACGAGCACGCGGGCATCCTGGACGCGATCGAGCGCGGCGACGCCTCGCTCGCCGAGCGGCGGCTGACCGCCCATCTCGACGGCGTGCTCGCCGCGCTGCAGGAGGCGATTGCCGGGGGAAAGTCAAACCTAGAGACTATGAACAAAAACAATAAAATCAATTAAAGACAAAGCAGGCTACCGCCTGCTTTGTCTATTTTAGCATCCTTATTTGGGATCTGTTCTAATAACAAAAGCAATCTCTCTTTGTTCTCCCCCCCATTTTCCAATTACTCTAAATCCTCTAAACGTAGAACCTTGGTTATAATCGCTTATATTTGAGCTTAAGTTTGTTGCGAAATGTTCCAATATTGGAATCCTATATAATTCGCCTTTTTTCTGTAATTCGATGGTTTTTTGGGACCCTCTATATTTTAATGTCCCGTCTTGATTTAGAATATCATCAAATAAAATGAGCGAATCAGGGTTCTCTTCTTTAAATTCAATTGTAATCATCTCTCCTATTTTAATATAAGGTATATTCTCTTTATCCTGTTTCATTAATTCCTTTAAAGAATATATATTTTCATAATCAAAACTCTTTGTATTACTAGATAAATATCTTAATATATTTTCATTGTTTTTTATAACAATAGTACCTTTAACTTGACTGTCCAAGGTTTTCTCTTCACATCCATAAGTAACTATAGAAATACCAAACAATAAAAGAGTTATAATCATTTTCCTAATCATATACTAATACAACCTCCACAAATTTATAAAGCTCAGTATAAATATACTGAGCTTTATAAATTAATTCTTTTTCCAAATTGTTAAAGTACTAGAGTCATAAGGAGAATATCCTGCTGTATGTTTCATTACAGGGCCTTGTCCCCATTTTGAAATTATTTTTAACGAAGTAGCACTTGCTATTGGCCCAGCTGCTTCATACACAATTCCAGAGTGGTCACCATTATTATAAAAGACCCTAGTGTTTATACCTGCATTAATTAAGTTTGAGAAACTTGAATAACTTCCATCTGACATATATTTACTGGGGTCATTCATCCAATACGTATTTCCAGTACTATTAGAGTACCATGCATAAGAGTGACAGTTAAAATTAGTTGTTGATGTAGAACTATAGGTAGCATTTGGATATTGCTGTTGTACCGATTGATTCAAATCAGATTTTTGAATAAGTGTTAGCTCCTCACCTCTTATTATAACAGGAACAATAGATCCTTTAGGAGTTTGAACTGTTGCTGATGTATACGCTACCCTAGTAGATGCATCTGATTCAGAACTAAGATACTTATCCATTTTTTCTTGAGCATCAAGTTTATTACTGACCTTACCCCATATAGTTTTATCACTCAAAAGAATTGCTATTGATAATTGATCCAATGATTCCCCTTGTTTTAATTCCAAGTTTTTATTAAGTGCTTCTAAAAGTTTTTCACCAGCATCATTTCTTTCGAGTAGAGCCTTAAAAGCACTAGATTCATTTTCCAAAACTTTTAGACCTTGCTCATATGAATTAAAAAGATAAATTGTAGAATCAAGTAAAGGATAGTCTAGTACAGCTTTAATAAGGTCTTCAGTTGACATATTATTTAACTCTGTGCTTGAAATTTTAGAGGCCTCAACCATCTCTCTTTTCGTTTTTAATTTGGACCATTCAATTTTATTCTCAGGAGTAAGCTGATATTTAAAACCCTTTGAATTGGCACTGGCAGTCTGTCCACTAAAATTAATACTTAATGCAAGGAGTAGTGATAAGGAAATTGTTAATGTTTTTTTCTTCAAACAAATACCTCCATTTTTAATTCATGTTATTTCGGGTTTTTAATTTTTAAGCACCGAATAAATAAATATTATAATATAACCCTTTTCTTGTAAACGTATATTTCTTAAAATGGTAAGTTAGTCTCGGTAGACTTTGTGACTTAGAGGCTATATCATCGGTTTTCCTACATTTTTCGACATTTATTAAGACAACTTTTTTGTCTTCGCTAATGAAATGGGAGGCTAGCACAAACTATCCATTTAAGGTAGAGCAATTTTTCTTCGCAGAAGCTTTTTAGTTGCTTTTTTCGCAGCCTTGTCTGCCTCAGAGGCTGCGGTCGACGGCAGCGGCCGCAGGCGATGCTGCTCCAGCACGATCTTGCCGACATGCTCGCCTGCCGTGAGCCGCGCGAAAGCCTCCTCATACCGCTCCAGCGGGTAGACGCGGTCGATGGCCGGCCGCAGGCGATGCTGCTCCAGCGCGCGGATCATCGCCTCGAACATGTCCCGGCTGCCGACGCTGACCGCTTGCAGGCGCGCCCGGTGCTGGATCGCCGGCACGATGCGGAAGCCCTCGACCGCGCCGCCCGACAGCAGTCCGACGAGGCTGATGCGTCCGCCTTGGCGCAGCGACTCCACCGAACGGTTCAGCGTGTCCGCGCCGCCGACGTCCAGCACATGGTCCGCTCCGCGTCCGCCGGTCAGGCGCAGCACCTCGCGTTCCCACTCCGGGTGCTCCCGGTAGTTGATGCCCTCGTCGGCTCCCAGCTCCCGCGCCCGCTGCAGCTTGTCCTCGCGGCTCGACAGCACGATGACGCGCGCGCCTTGCAGCTTGGCGAGCTGCAGCGCGAACACGGCCACGCCGCCCGTGCCCTGCACGACGACGGTATCGCCAGCCTTCACCCGCCCCTCCTCCACGATCGCCTGCCTGGCGGTCACCGCCGCGCACGGGAGAGCGGCCGCCTCGGCATCGCTCAGATACGCCGGCACGGCGACGAGCGATTGCTCCGGGAATACCCGGTATTCCGAGAACACTCCGTCCAGCGGGCCTCCGAGCGAGCTGGCCCGGCTTTCCACCGTCACCTCGCCGGAGATCCACTCCTGGAAAAAGATGCCGCTGACCCGCTCGCCGACCGCGAACCGGCTCGTTCCGGGTCCGAGCCGCATGATCTCCCCGACAGCGTCGGAGCCGAGCACGAGCGGCTGCGCCAGATCCCAGCCGTATACCCCCTCGATGAATCCGGCATCCCGCGCATTGAGCGACACGGCCCGGATGCGAACCAGCGCTTCCCCTGGCCCCGGCTCCGGAATCGACCGGCTCGCCAGGCTCACTCCCTCCATCCCAAGCTTCCCTTGCAGCTGCAGCGCCTTCATCGTCATCCTGCTCACGCTTCCTCTCTCCGTCCAGCCGCCGGCGGAACGCCTCCTATTCCCGAGTTGCGTTCTCGGGTATGGCCTTCATGCTAGCAGATCGGCTATACTCGGGGTAGAAGGCACTTTGTCGTGCACGGGTTACCCCAATGTGACCTGGGAGGCGTTGGATCGATGAGCAATGCCGAAACATCCGGGCTGGCCGCCAAGCGAAAGCCCGACATCTCGCCCGACCGCTGCGACTACACCAAGTTCCTGGACATCGTCTCGAGCAAATGGAGCGCGCTGATCCTGTACGCGCTGGAAGACGGCCCCGTGCGCTTCGGCGAGATGGGGCGGCGCATCGAGGGCATCTCCAAAAAAATGCAGACCCAGACGCTGCGCCAGCTGGAGAGGGACGGCCTTGTCCATCGCGAGCTGACGCCGCTCGGCCAGTCGCTGATCGGACCGCTGCGCGAGCTGAAGCGGTGGGCTTCGGCTCATCACGGCGAGGTGGTGCAGGCCCGGGACAACTATGACCGAACCTTGGAGCGCGCCGACTGACGGCCGCCTAGCCGGGCGGCTTGGCTGGAGGCATTCCGCCAAATCCGCGCCTCGGTCCGGCCTAGGCCAGAGCTGTCTCTTCTCCGCACTTCTCCGCACTTCTCCGCACTTCTCCGCACTTCTCCGCACTTCTCCGCCTGGCGGGAGCCGCCTCTTTCCCCCCTGCTTGACAACCTTCGAACCGATGGCCTATACTCTTCCCTAATTCAAGCTTTGCTTCATACCTTCAAAAGTCATGATTAGAACCAGTAGGATGGAATCGACCTTTCAGAGAGCCGCCGGGTGGTGCGAGGCGGCAGGAGCGCTCCGTCCGAACTCCTCTATGAACTGCTGCCTGACAACGTAGGGCCAGCCGGAATTCCACCGTTACAGGGATAGATGGTGATGGCCATCGAAAAAGATCATGCCTGCGTTCAGGCATGAATTAGAGTGGTACCGCGGGTTATGCCCCGCCTCTATGCGTAGAGGCGGGGCTTTTTGCGTTCCGGCGGTGAGTGGCGGGGCTCCTGAGCCCCGCCACTCACCGCCGCGAGGCGCGAGAATAGCGCCGGCTCGTCCGTCAGGACGGAAGCCTTGGACGCATGCTGCCGGAAGGATTCCGGGTCCTTCCGGCCCCGCTTCACATACACGGCCTTTCCACCCAACCGAACCCTAAGGAGATGACGAGGATGAACCGCAACATCATCGTACTGGACACGACGCTGCGCGACGGAGAACAGGTGCCGGGAGCGAAGCTCAACATGCCGCAAAAGATCGAGATGGCCCAGCAGCTGAAGCGGCTCGGCGTCGACATCATCGAGGCGGGCTTCCCCGCTTCGTCGCAGGGCGACTTCGAGGCGGTGCAGGCGATCGCGCGCAGCGTCGGCGACTCCGTCTCGATCACCGCGCTCGGACGCGCCGTCAAGAGCGACATCGACGCCGTCTACGAGAGCATCAAGCTCGCGCAGGACCCGCTCATCCATATCGTGCTCGGCACGTCGAACATCCATGTCGAGAAGAAGTTCAGCCGCTCCAAGGAAGCCGTGCTGCAGATGGGCGTCGACGCCGTGCGCTACGCCAAGACGCTGCTGCCTGCCGTGCAGTATTCGACCGAGGACGCCTCGCGCTCGGAATTCGAGTACCTGTGGGCGACGATTGAGGCGGTCGTGAAGGCCGGCGCGACGATGATCAACGTGCCGGATACGGTCGGCTTCGCCGTGCCGGAGGAGTTCGGCGACCTGATCCGCCGCATCAACGAGCGGCTCAAAAACCTCGACGATCGCGTCGTGCTGAGCGTGCATTGCCACAACGACCTCGGCCTGGCGACGGCCAACACGCTGAGCGCGATCCGCGGCGGCGCCGACAAGGTCGAGGTGACGATCAACGGACTCGGCGAGCGCGCCGGCAACACCTCGCTGGAGGAGGTCGTCATGGGGCTGAAGGTGCGGGAGAGCTTCTACCGGGCGCAGACGAACATCAACACGAAGGAGCTGATCCGCAGCTCGCGCCTGCTCACCCATCTGACCGGCCTCGACGTGCAGGTCAACAAGGCGATCACCGGGGAGAACGCCTTTGCCCACTCCTCCGGCATCCACCAGGACGGCCTGCTCAAGGACAAGAACGTGTACGAGATCATGTCGCCCGAGGACGTCGGCGCGGACAGCATGGAGCTCGTGCTGACCGCCCGCTCCGGCCGGCATGCGTTCAAGCATGCGGTGGAAAAAATGGGCTTCGACACCTCGGACGGGGCCGAGTTCGAGGCGCTTTTCGCGCAGTTCCTGGAGCTGGCCGACACCAAGAAGGAGGTGTACGACCATGACGTCTATTACCTCGCCTCCAGCCGGTCCGGCGCGTCCCGCAGCGGCGGCAAGGAGCTGTACGAGCTCGATTCGTTCCAGGTCATCACGAACGACCTGTACCCGACCGCGACCGTGCAGCTGCGCAAGGGCGGCGAGGCGGTGAAGGGCAGTGCCGTCGGCGACGGCCCGATCGACGCGCTGTATACGGTGCTGCGCCAGCTCGTCGGCATCGACGCGGAGCTGAAGGACTACAAGATCAGCAGCCTGTCGCGCGGCAAGGAAGCGATCGGACGCGTCAACATCCGGCTCGCGGTCGGCGGCCGCTCCTACTCCGGCCGGGCGATGGACACCGACATCATCAAGGCGAGCGCAGGCGCGTTCCTGAACGCGGTCAACGCGGCGCTGCTGGACGAGGGGGCCGGGACGACGGCGGAGCAAGCGGCGGCGAACGAGGGCTCGGAGCAGGCGGCAACGGGGCAAGTCGCAGAGCACGCGGCGGCAGTTTCAACGTCGGGGCAGGCGGCAGCGGAGTAGGCAGCGGGGGCATCGTCGGAGCAAGCGGCAGGCGCCGCTGTGACCGGGGACGCGGCGGCAGCGGCGCCATCCGCCTCCGCGGCGGAGTAGCGGCATGGCGGACACGTCCTGGAAGCTGGATCAGGTAACGGAGCATGATTTGCAGGAAGTGCGCGGGGGCATTCCGTTCGGCGCGGGACAAAGCCGACAACCGGCTGGAGCCGGCGTTCGAGCAGGGCGAGACGCTGCAGAGGATCGGCTTCGCCCACGCCGACTGCTGGTTCAAGTGGTTCGATCTCGCCGTGTTCGGCGGCGTGAAGCCGTAGAGTTTCACACAAAGATTCATTAGCATTTCCTCATTTGGGTTTAAAATCCATAATACGGGTGTTAAGGTAAGGTAAAACATTCCGGGTGGACAACGAACGCCATGAACGATGTTTCTTTAGACAACAAGCTCGTCTATTTGGATGGCTTGCGCGGACTGGCGGCCTTTGCCGTCGTGATTTCGCACTACATGCAGGTATTCTATCCCGCTGCGCTCAGCGGCAATCCGCAGCAGGCCCATTCGCAGTGGGATGTCGGGTACGGACAGACTCCGCTCAACCTGTTTTACAACGGCCAATTCGCCGTATGCTTGTTTTTCGTGCTCAGCGGATACGTGCTCAGCGTGCGCTTTTTCAAGCGACAGCTTGATCCGGAAGCTTTTCTCCAATCGCTGCAATCCAGTGCCGTCCGCCGTTACCTCCGTCTTGCCGTGCCGGCTGCGGCGTCCGTAGGCCTTGTCTACCTCGGCTTGATGACGCATGCTTTTCATCTGAAGGACATATGGGAAGCGACTGGGACGGACATGAAAAAGGACTACTATGCTCTGGACCAGCATCTTTACACCGTCATCAAAGCAGCGGTCTTTGATCCGTTTTTCCGCTTTGAAAGCCACCCCTACAATCCCGTCCTGTGGACGATGAGCTACGAGCTGCTGGGCTCATTCCTCATTTTCGGCTTCATCGCCCTGTTTGGACGGGCGAAAAGGAGATGGATCGTCTATGTGGTGCTGTCCCTCGCGTTCATCCAGACTTACTTCGTCGCTTTTCTGTGGGGAATGCTGCTGGCCGATCTGCTCCGTGGCAGATGGATCCGCCGGACGAGGTCGACCCTTCTCGTGCTGGCCGCAGGAATCTATCTCGGTTCAGCGCCTTACATCCCACTGAAGGGAACGATGTACGAGCCGATTGCGGCCACGACCGCCTTGATCAATGGGTGGATTCAGCTCGACCTGGATTCCCGGCTGCTCGCTCGCACCGCAGGCGCGGCCATGATCCTGTTTGCCCTGCAGCGGCTGAAGCTGCTGCAGCTTCTATTGGCCTGGAGACCGTTCGCTTATTTAGGAAAAGTGTCCTTTTCGCTCTACCTCGTCCATTTCACGGTCCTGACGACGTTTTCCGCGTACATGTTCAGCAAGGCGATGGCCCACTTCGGCTACAACATCGCCTATGCGATTACGTTCGCGGCTTCTATGCCGCCCTTGTTCATCCTGTCGCATTTTTACATGAAGCACATCGATCAAGGCGCGATCAAGCTCGCTCGAAGCGTAGAGCGGAAGATGACGGCGCCATCCGCGATGCGCCGCCGAGCGGAAACGGACGACTCTACCCTGTCGGGATGAACGTTTTCGTTAAAAACTCCTTAAAGCGCGAGTTTCCCCACTCGTTCAAGACTATTCAAAGGCTATTCCGCTAGGATTCCATATGCTTCAATGCTTATTGCATTTGAATTTGATTTATAAAGTCGTTTGAACTCCTGTACTCTTTTGGAGGATCATGGACAAAAGCTTGAATCTGACGAGCTGCCAGAGTACGATTCAAAGACTGTATGCTCGAAATAAAACTCCCGTAATAAGCGGATTCAACCTTTTCACATCCCTTCCTTCATCAGCATCAATTAAAAACGAAGCGCCTTCCGAGGAAGACGCTTCTTTTTCATTCCCGACCCTTCAGCCCTTCGCTGTTGGCAGCGGCTTCAGCTTCGCCTCGATCGTTTCGATTCGAGGGGATTTTTTTGGAGGTATTTTAAGTTGTCGTTTTGCATATAACGTTTATTATGGATATTGAAAAATCACAAACAGATGAAGTAAAATGGAAGGAGATGAAGGAGCTGATGCATATGAGCAAGGCTGTCTTTGATTATGCTCAAGAACAAATTGAAATGGCCTATCATGAACAAAATCCAGTTCTGTTGGAAAAAGAAACGGATTATGTTTTCACGAAACTGCTTGCCAGCTTATCCACGTTGTTTCCTGAACAGCTAGTTGGCATTTCCATCAAGCCGTTTTCGTTTTCGACAAGTCATTTATTCTCCTCCACCCATAAAAATAAATTGTTCAAGTGGCTGGATCGCCTGTACCAGTTGGATCTGCCTGCTTCCGACATGGATTTCGGCAAACTGAAGATCGACTTTGAACTTTGGTATTACGAACTGGGCGGCGATTTCATCGAGTTCTCCTACCAGAAAAGCTACTTGATGAAGCCATCTGAAGCAGCAGAAGCGCTTGGCATATCGACCGTCACGCTGCACAAGTACATCAAACAGGGACTGGAATGTTTGGATAACGGATCTCAAAATAAAATCCCTAAACATGCCGTGGAGTTGCTGAAGGATCCTGTTTATGGCGTTCTCATGCAATTGATCGGACAAAAGAAAAAGCGCCTTCATCAAAAGCCTGCCGAACGATTGGGAGAAATTTACAAAGAAATTGCGGAGTACCAAATTCGTTATGGGGCGGCAACGGTTCACGAAGCTTTTGCTGAATATGACGGAGATGAAATGGATGATCCGACCGACTATTACCGATGGAAGGATCTAACGGAAGAAATAACTGAAATTTTAAAAGACACAGGAGGGGGCAAGTGAGGAAAACGAATGCTCCCTCGCTCCTATTCCCTGCAGATATTCCGGAGCTTCTTGAAGAGTTCCATGATCTTTTTCAAACGTATGAAAGATTTCAGGACAGAGAGTCCATCTATGCCGATTTTAGGATGGACCGTAAACGGCTCGAAGTCGTTTTTCCCTTAAAGGAACATCCCATTCATGGAATTACCGGACTGAGGGCTTATGAAAAATACGACGATCAGGGCTGCGTAGAAAAATATGACTATCAATGGAAACGCATCCTGCCTAAAGGCGGCATTCAGGCCACTCATATCTCTTCCTGGGGAAACGAGCCGCATGACGCGCCCGGGACACCTGAGGAATACCGAACTGAGACCGAACCTCATCATCATCACTATGATCCCGCTGATCGAAGGAAACGGAGAGAAAACTGGACGGTCAGAACTTTGCGAGACGCTTTGCTCTTTGTAAAAGAATACATAGATAGCGGCAGGGAGTACACGGGTTGACGGTAGAACCAGCCCGACAGGCAGCAACAAAAAAAGCGCCTTCCTCGGAAGGCGCTTCTTTTTCATTCCCGACTCTTCAGCCCTTCGCCGTCGACAGCGGCTTCAGCCTCGCCTCGATCGCCTCGCGCTTCGGCTCGAGGAACGGGGGCAGCGCCAGCGCCTCGCCGAGGCTGTCCAGCGGCTCGTCGGTGTCGAAGCCGGGACCGTCGGTCGCCAGCTCGAACAGGATGCCGCTGGGCTCGCGGAAGTACAGCGACCGGAAGTAATACCGGTCCACATAGCCCGAGTTGCCGAAGCCCGCCTGCCCGATGCGCTCCACCCACTCGCGCAGCGCCTCTTCGTCCTCGACGCGGAACGCGACATGGTGCACGCCGCCGCGGCCGAGCCGCTCGCGGTCGAGGTCGTGGCGCTCCTCGACATGCACCTCGGCGCCGCTGCCGCCCTCGGCGACTTCGACGACGACGATGTCCGGCTGTCCCGGCACATCGGCCGGGTAGGCGCTTTTGCGGCGGAAGCCCATCAGCTCCGTCAGCACCCGCAGCGTCGGCTCCGCATCCGCCACGGTGAGCCGCACCGGGCCGAGCCCGAGCACGCCGTGCTCCGGCGGCACCGGGCCGCCTTCCCAGGCGACGCCGGCCGGCACGCCGACGTTGCGCTCGTCGGAGACCAGCCGCATGCGCTGCCCTTCCGGATCGCGAAAGTCGAGCGTCAGCTTCCCGTCGCGCTCCTGCGGCTCGTCATGCTCGACGCCGAGCCGGTCGAAGCGGTCGATCCACCAGCCGATCGAGGCGTCGGTCGGGATGCGCAGCGACGTCGTCGAGATGCTGGAGACGCCGTCCCGGTTGCGCCCCATCATCGGGAGCTCGAAGAAGGTCAGCTCCGTGCCGGGATTGCCCTTTTCATCGCCGTAGAACAGATGGTACATGCTCGTGTCGTCCTGGTTGACCGTCTTCTTGACGAGCCGCATGCCCATGACCTGCGTGTAGAAATCGTAGTTGTTCGCCGCTCGGGCCGTCATGGCCGAGACGTGGTGGATGCCTTTAAGTCCGTTTGCCGCCATTGTCGTTTCCTCCTCCGCTCAGTTCTGTCCCGCCTGGCCGAACGTCCGCTTGAACCATTCCGCCGCCGCCCGGGCTTCCGTGCCCGTCAGCTGGTGGCCGTAGTTTTCCCAATGCACCTCGACCTCGGCGCCCGCTCCGCGCAGCAGCTCCGTCAGCTCCTCCGTCTCATGCGGCGGGCAGATGCGGTCGTTCGCTCCCGCTCCGATGAATACCGGCATGCCGCCGAGCGCCGGCAGCTGCAGGCCGCGCCGGGGCACCATCGGGTGATGCAGCGCCGCGCCGCGGAACGACTCCTGCTCATGAAAGATCAGGCTCGCCGCGATGTTCGCGCCGTTGGAGTAGCCGACCGCGACCATATTGCTCCGGTCGAGGCCGTATTCGGCCGCCGCCGCATCCAGGAACGCATGGAGCTCGCCGGTGCGCAGCACGAGATCCTCCTCGTCGAAGACGCCTTCCGCCAGCCGGCGGAAAAAGCGGGGCATGCCGTTCTCGAGCACCTTGCCCCGAACGGACAGCAGCGCCGAATCGGGCGAGATCATCGCGCCGAGGCCGAGCAGATCATGCTCGTTGCCGCCCGTGCCATGCAGCAGCACGAGCGTCGGAGCCGCCGGGTTTTTGCCTTCTTGGTAAACGTGGATCATGTCCAGGCTCATTGTTGTCCCTCCTTCAGCTTGCGGACCTCGATCGGCAGCAAGCCGTCCTCGATCTGCTGGCGATGCGGCTCGTACCAGGACGGCAGCATCAGCTTGGCGCCCATCTCCTCGGCCGGCTCGTCGACCGCGAAGCCGGGAGGATCCGTCGCGATCTCGAACAGGATGCCCCCGCTCTCGCGGAAGTACACGGCGTTGAAATACTGGCGGTCGATGACCGGAGTCGGCTGGAAGCCCGCTGCCGCCGCGGCTTTGCGCCACTCCTCATGCTCGTCGAAATCCTTGGCGCGCCAGGCGATGTGGTGGACCGTGCCCGCGCCGCCATTGCCCCAGTCCATGTCTCCGACCGGCACGTCGATGACGTTGCCGAGCTCGCCTTCGCCGCGGAAGCGGGCATAGCCGTCCTGCTCGCCGTCCGGCGTCAGGCCGAGCGTGCCGACGAGCGTGCGCCGGGTGCCTGCGCTGTCCGTGCTGTAGAGCACGGCGCCGCCGAAGCCCTTGATCGCGCGATCCGCCGGAATGTCCGCGAAGCCCCATGTATTCAGCGGGCCTTCCTCGCGCTCGACGATTTCCAGCCGCATGCCTTCGCGGTCCGCGAACTGCAGGAACGTCTCGCCGAAGCGCTCGGTCCGCCGCGCCTCGACGCCGAAGCCGGCCAGCCGCTCCTCCCAGTACGGCAGCGCGCCGACCGGGACGCTGAGCGTCGTGATGCCGACCTGGCCGCCGCCGATCCGGCCCTTGCGCGAGCCCGGATGCGGGAAGAACGTCAGGATCGTGCCCGGCGAGCCGCCCTCGTCGCCGAAGTACAGATGGTATACTTCCGGCGCGTCGAAGTTGATCGTCTTTTTGACCATCCGCAGCCCGAGCACGCCGGCATAGAAGTCGACGATGCCCTGCGGGTCGGTCGCGAACGCGGTGATGTGGTGGATGCCTTTCGTCACAGGCTTCATGAATGATGCCTCCCTATTATCTTAAAGTTAAAGTATTAGACCTGAAGCGGCGAATTATGCAATGCGCGCGGCGCGGCGGGCAGGAATGCGCGTCTGCGCCCGCCCCTTCCGCTCCTACCCGGCCTCCGCCCCTTTGCCGAGCTTCTTGAGCAGCTCGGACAACTGCCGCTTCTCCTCCGTGTCGAGCGCGCCGGTCAGCCGGTGGATATGCTCCGCGTGGGAGGGAAAGATCGAATCGAACAGCTGCCGTCCCTCGTCCGTCAGCTCTGCGAACGTCACGCGGCGGTCATCCGGAGACGGGATGCGCCGCAGCAGCCCTTTCTTCTCGAGCTTGTCGATGTTGTAGGTGACGCTGCCGCTCGTGACGAGGATCTTCTCGCCGATCTGCTGCAGCGGGATGCGTCCTTTATTGTAGAGGACCTCCAGCACGGTGAACTCGGAAGGCGACAAGCCGTAGCCCTTCATGTCGCGAATCGCCGGATCCATCACGGAGCGGTACGCCTTGGAGAGGACGACGAACACCTTGAGCGAAAGCTCCCGGTCCGCAGCGGCATCCGCTGAGCCAGGCGCCGCGTCTGCGCCCGTCGCTTCTGGCGCGCCGGGTCCCCCTGTCGTTTCGTTCAGCTCCCGATCCATTTCGTCCTTCATGACGGCATCCCACTTTCGTTTCTTCTTTAATTCAAATATCTTAAATTAAAGATAATAGAAATTGCAGCGGTTGTCAACCTTAGCCGCGGCTGCTCCGCGCAGCGATGCTAATTTGGAAAAAGGAGCCGTCCGAGGTCGTCGCGTCGACGCCCGTGGACAGCCCCTCCTTTCAAGGTCCTGCTTAAAGCACCCGCTTCGCGAAAAGGAAGCGGCCTTTCCAATAGTCGTTGAACTCGTCGATGACGACGCCCGGATCGCCGTAGGTGTGGATCATCTTGCCGTTGCCCGCGAAGATGCTGACATGGCCGACGACCTTGTTGCTGTCGAAGCGGCCCGGCGTGTAGAAGAAGAGCAGATCGCCCGGCTGAAGATCGCTTTGGGATACGCTCCTTCCCAGCTGTCCCTGCTCCCTCGACGTGCGCGGCAAGGATACGCCGACCTTCTCGAACACATACTGGGTGAACGACGAGCAGTCGAAGCGCTTCGTGCTCTCGTACGTGCCGCTGCCGAAATCGTACGGTGTGCCGAGGAAGCGGCGCGCGAGCGACAGCAGCTTGTCCGCATCGGCGGCCGACAGCGTGCCGTATCTGCCGCCGATCGTCTGCGGCCGCGACGTTTCGCTCATCTGCATCGAGATGCCGCGCTGCGTGCTGCTCTTGGCGCTGTCCTGGATCGGCGTGAACCGGAGCTCGCGCGACTGCGCGTTCCAGCGCACCGGCGTCTCGAGCAGCGCCGTCAGCGATTCCGCCGACACGCTCGACTTGCCGCCGATCGACTGCGGCGCGGACGGCAGCTGCACGACGCGGCCGCCGCTCATCGCGTTGCGGTCGCCAAGCCGCAGCCGATAGGCCGCGTCGGTATCGCCGATCGCGTAGCCGTCGCGCAGCTCGCGCACCTGCATGTTGAGCGCCCGCGCGGCATGCTCGATCGGCAGCCATACTTGGCCATCCGCGCCCGTCGCCATCGGCACGCCGGTGACGCGCGTCTTTCCGACGACGATCGTGCCCGCTTCCAGCTGCTGCGAGACCTGCTGCATCTTCATGCGCGCCTCGTCGTACGGCCGCTCCGCCTGCGTGCCGCAGCTCGCCGCCAGCGCAGCCGACGCCGCCAGCAGCGCCTTCAGCGCCGCCCTTCGCGCGGCTTGCGGCCGCTTTTCCTTTGCCATGTCCAACACTCCCCGGAGTCAATGTAAGCTCTCTCCTAGGGTGGATCGGATGCGGAAAATTATGCGCGCGCTCCCTGCGGCTGCGGCAGTCAGTTCGACGTCGGCAGCTCCGCGATGCCGGTGTTGGCCTTGACGAGCACCTCGTCGAACTTGGCCTCGTCCGTCCGGGACGAGAAGTACGTGCCGAGGAAGGCGCCGAGGAAGCCGAGCGGGATCGAGATGATGCCCGGGTTGGTCAGGTCGATGAGCGGCGTGCCGACGAGGATCGCCTTGCCCGCGACCGGATTCCAGACGTTCGGGCTGATCATGACGAGGAACAGGGCCGAGATAAGGCCGGTCAGCATGCCGGTGACCGCGCCGGCGGTGTTGAACCGCTTCCAGAACACGGTGAACAGGATGACCGGCAGGTTCGCGCTTGCCGCGACGGCGAACGCCAGCGAGACGAGGAAGGCGACGTTCAGCTTCTGCGCGAACAGCGCCAGGAGGATCGAGACGATGGCGACGCCGACGGAGGCGTACTTGGCCATGCGCACCTGCTCCTTCTCCTTGGCCTTGCCTTTGCGCAGGATATGGTTGTAGAAGTCATGCGAGAAGGCCGAGGCGGCTGACAGGACGAGTCCCGCGACGACCGCGAGGATCGTGGCGAAGGCGACAGCGGAGACAAAGGCGAACAGGAACTCGCCTCCGAGCACCTTGGCGAGCAGCGGCGCGGCCATGTTGCCGGCGGCGTTGGCCTCGACGATCGCGGCCTCGCCGACGAAGGCGGCTGCGCCGAAGCCGAGGAACAGCGTCATGACGTAGAAGACGCCGATGATCCAGGTCGCGACGACGACGGACTTGCGCGCGGTCGGCGCGTCCTTGACCGTGAAGAAGCGGATCAGGATATGCGGCAGGCCGGCGGTGCCGAGCACAAGCGCCAGGTTGAGCGAGATCGTGTCGAGCCCGTTCGTGAACTTGTTGCCCGGATTGAGGAACGCCTCACCGAGGCCGGTGGCCGTCTTCATCTCGGTGAACATATGGCCGACGTTGAAGTCGAACTTGGCGAATACGATGAGCGAGATGATGAGCGTGCCGGCCATGAGCAGCACGCACTTGATGATCTGCACCCAGCTCGTCGCCGTCATGCCGCCGAAGACGACGTAGACGGTCATGAGCACGCCCACAATGAGCACGCTCGTCGTATAGTCGAGGCTCGGGATGAGCAGGGCGATCAGGCCGCCCGCGCCGACGAGCTGCGCGATCATGTAGAAGATCGAGATGACGATCGAGTTGAGCGCGGCGACGCCGCGGATCTTCGCCTGGTTGAAGCGCGCGGCGATCATGTCGGCCATTGTGTAGCGGCCGAGGTTGCGCAGCGGCTCGGCGACCAGGTACAGCACGACGAGATAGGCGACGAGGAAGCCGATGCTGTAGAAGAAGCCGTCGAAGCCGAACAGCGCGATCATGCCGGCGATGCCGAGGAACGAGGCCGCGGACATGTAGTCGCCCGCGATCGCGAGCCCGTTCTGCCAGCCGGTCAGTCCGCCTCCGGCGGTGTAGAATTCATTGGCGGTCTTCGTTTTTTTGGAGGCGTAGTAGGTGATGACGAGCGTGCCGAGCACGATCAGCAGGAACAGCAGGAACGCGGTGTTCATGACGTCTTCCGTCCTTTCTTGTCCGGGGCTTGGCCGCGCTCGGCGACCTCGGCCTTGATGGCTTCGACCATCTCATCGAAGCGGGCGGCCCTGCGGGTGTAGATGATGCAGAGCGCCCACGTCATGATGAACTGCGCGCTGGCGAGCAGCCACGCCCAGGAGACGGGACCGACGGCCGGCTCGTTGAGCACGGTCGAGAAGGCGGTCAGGAGCGGGAGCGTGAAGTAGAAGGCCAGGAAGAAAACGCTCATGGGAAGCAGAAACTGTTTCTTCTTGCGAAGCAGCCTGCGGAACGAATCCGAATGGGCTACATCCGTGTACGTCAGTTTGGACACCGGACTTCCTCCTTTATGAAAACGCTTCCCTATAACTATAGCGAGCGTCGGGCGAAGAAGGAACGGGGTCGGCGCGAAACGTCGGAATCGGGGCGCGAACGGTTGGAAATTCAAACTTGACTCGCCAGCGAGCGAACACAGCGTCCTGGCCGCATTAGGGTCAAGAATGATCCTGCAGGGAGGGCCACGCTGTGCGCCAGGCGCGCTCCGCCAGCCCCGCCGCCCATCGCGACGAGCGAGTCGGGCGTTCCCATTCGCCTGCTCCGCCAGCTAATGATACTCACAGCCCTTATTCCTTCCGATTCGCGCCGAATGGAATGCTAACGATACGGACAGGCCTTATTGCTGCCCAAGTCGCTCCCAAAGCCGCTTTTTCGACAAAATAGCGCTCCTCCGTATCGATAGCTCCGAAAAAGCCATCCAAACCGCCAAATAGCGCTTGCTGGTATCGTTAGGGTCAGGCAGGGGGCGCTGCGCCGCCAGACGCATCCGCTCAGCTTCCTTCCAGCAGCCGCAGCATGTCCTTCGCGGCTGCGCGCGAGACCGGAATCCGCTCTCCCTCGGCATGCTTCAGCACCAGATTGTACGCACCGTTGAACCAGGGCTCGATCTCCTTGATATAGTCGAGATGGACGAGATAGCTGCGATGCGGGCGAAAAAATCCGCGGCCGAGCCGTTCCTCCAGCTCCTGCAGCGTCTGCCGGGTGAAATGGTCCGAGCCGTCGGCCATGCGCAGGCGCGTGGACTTGTCCTCCTTGGCGGCGTACAGCAGCAGCGCCGCGTCGAGCACGATCATGCGGCCGCCGTCCTCGACGAGCAGCCGTGCCTTGCGCGGGACGGAGGCGGCTGGATCTATGCCAGCGTGATCGATTCTCGGGACGGCTCCGGCGGCGGGAGAAGCGGCGGCCGAGGCCACCTCGCCCTCTTGCTGATCGGACGGCCGGACCGAGCCCTCCAAAGACGGGGCGGCGGACAAGTCCGCTACGGCCGCCGCCTCGGCGAGCGGGCGATCCGCGCCGCCCTCCGTCTCCGGCAACATGCCACCTGCCGGACCGCCCTCCCGGCTCGCCGGCTCCGTCCCCGCTTCCTTGCGCTGCCGCAGCCGGGCCAGCGCTTCGCGCAGCCGCTCCTCCTCGTACGGCTTGAGCAGGTAGTCGACCGCCTCGACGCCGAACGCCTCCACCGCATAGCGGTCGTAGGCGGTCGTGAACACGATCATCGGCGCGGAGCCCTCCTCCCGCAGCCGCCGAGCCGCCTGCAGGCCGCTGCCCTCCGGCATCTCCACGTCGAGGAACAGCGCGTCCGGCCGCAGGCGGCGGGCCTGCTCCAGCGCCTCGCGCCCGCTGCACGCCTGGCCGACCAGCTCGACGCCGGCCTCCCGCGACAGCAGGTAGACGAGCTCCTCCCGCGCGAGCCGCTCGTCGTCGGCAATGAGCACGGTCAGCGATCGCCCCGTGCCTTTCTCCAAGTCTCTCAATCCGCATCCCTCCTCGCCCGCGGCAGCCGGAACGTCACGCGGCTCCCGCCCTCGGGCAGATTCTCATATACGAGCGCGGCCTCCGCTCCAACGAGCCGGATGAGCCGCTGATTGACGTTGTACACGCCGAGACCGTTGCTCGCCCCCGCCGCGTCCGGCTCTGCGGCCGGAGGCTTCGCGTCCAGCGCGGCGCGGGGCCCGGCTTGCAGCGGCGCCTGCGACGCTGCGCCGAGCGGCGCCTGCGGCACCGCCTCCAGCGTCGCCAGCGGCGCGGCCCCTAGCAGCGGCAGCAGCTCCGCCCGGATGCCGGTGCCGTTGTCCCGCACGGAAATGAGGATCCCTTCCGCATCCGCCTCCGCTTCGACGGCAGCCGCTCCGCCGGCCGGCCGGCTCGCCAGCCCGTGGCGGATGCAGTTCTCCACGAGCGGCTGCAGCGTCGACGGCGGGATGAACGCATCGGGCAGCCCGTCGCCCGAGAGGCCCCGCAGCTCCATCTGGTCGCCGAAGCGCACGCGCAGGATGTCCAGATACGCGCCGAGATGCTCCAGCTCCTGGCTCAGCGGGATGAGCGGCGAGTGCGCCGTGCGCAGGCTCGCCCGCATGAACTGCGCGAGCTGCCGCGTCAGCTGCCGCGCGTCGTCCGGCGCGGTGCGGATGAGCGTGACGATGGAATTAAGCGTGTTGAACAGAAAATGAGGATGGATCTGCGCCTGCAGCGCCCTCAGCTCGGCGTCCTTGGTCAGCACCTCCAGCTCCGCCGCCCGCGACAGCGTCAGCTGCGTCGAGAGCAGGCGGGCGAGGCCCGCCGCGAACTCCTCCTCGATGCGCCGCACCTGCCGGCGGCTGCGGTAGAACAGCTGCAGCGCGCCGACCGGCTGGCCGGCCTGCCGGAACGGGATGAGCACGACGGCGCCCGGCCCCTGCTTGCTCTCCAGCACGCCGCGCCTGGCGAGCGCCGCGGCCCGCTGCCGCAGCCTTCCCCCTGCCGGATGCGGCGGCTCGTCCGCCGTCCGCGTCGGCTCGGCGACGAGCACCCGGTCCTCTTGCAGCGCGCGTCGGCACGGCGCCGAGGCGAGCGGATGCTCGGGCCGGAACCGCTCCGCGCCGGGACCGCAATGCGCCAGCACGGCGGCCGTGTCCGCCACGGCGACCGCGTCGACTCCGAGCGCGCCCGCGAGCTCGCGGGCCGCGGCGGCCGCCCGGTCGGGCGTGAGCTGGCCTTCCAGATGCGGCAGCACCGTGCCGGCGACCGCGAGCGCCCGCTGCGTCTCCGCCGCCCCGGCGCGCTCCTGCTCGCCAAGCGCGACCTGGATCATCGCGACGAACAAGGCGATGCCGAGGCTGCTGGAGATGACCATCGGCATGCCGATCTCGTTGACGAGGCGGATCGACTCCGGCGACGCGGTCGTGGCGATGAGGATGACGCCCATTTGCAGGATCGGGGCGAACACGCCGATAAAAAACGCCTTGATCGGCGCGATGATCCGCTCTTCATAGAAGAAGCGGGCGACCAGTCCGGCGAGCAGCCCGATGATCGGCGTCGAGATGAGGTAGGCGTCTGCGGCCATGCCGTCGAGCGAGGCGGCGTACGCGCCGGCGATGAGGCCCGCTCCGGCCCCGACGCTCGCTCCGCCGAGCAGCCCCCCAAGCACGACGCCGATCAGCGCCGAGTGCGCCAGCAGCTGATCCGGCCGCGCCTCGCGGATCCAGAAGGCGGCGTCCATGCCGCCCGGTCCCGCCAGCACGCCCGCATGCGTGCCGGCGATGCCGATGAGGCCGAACATGACGGCGTGCAGCAGCCCCGTCCGCAGTGTGACGGCGCGGTCGAGCAGCATGCGGAACAGCGGCAGCCGGGTCATGATGAACATCAGGATGAGCAGCATGCCCATCCGTTCGATGAGCGCGCGCGTGTAGGCTTCCATCGCGTCCGTCCTTTCGGTTCTTTTCATATGGTAGCGCATACATGGTTGAAAATGGACAATCGCTTGCCTGTATTGTACCCGATCCGGCGCTCCGCCGGAATGAGGCTCCGCGCACAAAGAGTCTCGAGCCGGACGAGCGGCCGAACGGACGCCTTCCGTCAGGATGGCGATCCGGAAGAAATCCGCCTCCCCTGGTTCGGTTATGCTTAGACGTGAAAGCACACTCCCCTTCGAAAGGTTGGAATCCTCCATGGCCAAGCTTACTCCGTACCTCATGTCCGTCAACGCCCGTCAGCAGGCGGAATTTTATATCGAAGCGCTCGGCGGCGAAATTCTGAACGTCATGACGCATGACCAGATGCCCGGCGCCGGACCGGACGCCTCGGACAAGGTGCTCCACATGACGATCGTCGCCGGCGGCGTGACGTTTTTCCTATGTGACGGCATCCTGACGCCGCAGCCGGGCAGCCATACGTTCCTGTCGCTGGAGTTCACGGACGACGCGGATGCGCGCAGCGCCTTTGACCGCTTGTCGCAGGACGGCCAAATCTACCATCCGCTCGAGCAGGCGTTCTGGGGCACGCTGTTCGGCCAGCTGACGGACCGCTTCGGCGTGAACTGGATGATTACGACGGAGCAGCAGACCCGGTAGCCGGAGCTTCGCCGTTTCGTCGGAAAATCAAAAAAGGGCTGTCCCCGGTCAACCTCGTTGACCTTCGAGGACAGCCTTTTTGGGCCGTTCAGCCGGTCAAGCCCGGCTCAGCTCGTAGAATACGCCGTCCAGAATCATCAGCAGCGTCGAGTCGTCCTTGATGAAGAACATGCCGCTCGGTCCCGCGAAATCTTTGATCTCGACTGTCTGCGCCGACTCTCCTTCGATGCCGAGGTCGCTCAGCTGCATCCGGTAATCCTGAGCGAACTGCTCGGCGGTCAAGGACTTCTCCTCGTACACGGGATTCGCCGTCTCGGCGTCGCCGAAGCGGGCCGATTCCTTGGAGAAGGACGCCTCCTGGCCGATCAGGGATTCATCCGGTCCGGCGGATACGGGCGTGCTGGCCACGTCGCCGGTCACCTTCCACTCGCCGAAATAGCGGACGGCTCCGGCCTCGGCCCCGCTGCCGGCATTGTCCGCGCCGCCGGTCTCGGCGGGCGGCGCCGCCCCCGACGGCTGCACGCTCGCCGACGCTTGCGGCGATGGAGCCGCGGCCGTCGGGGACGGGCTCGGCTCGTTCTTCGCATTGGAGCAGGCGGCGAGCGCGATCGAGGCTCCGAGCAGCAGCACGGCCGCTTTTTTCGTTTTCATGGTCATGGGATTGCTCCTCCCTCGTTGTCGGTGAAATAGCAAAAAAGCCTGCCTGAGCAGCAAGCTCCTTTCCCTTCCCTTACCTCGTTCCGCTTCCACCTAATCGCCGCGATCCGGAAACGCCCGCTTCAAGCTGGCCGCCAGCTCGGCTCGAACCGCCTTGGGCAAGCCCGCCACGACGAGCAGATAGCTCTCCTGGAGCATGCCCTCCACGACGTCGTCCGGCACGGCGCCGCCGAGCACGACGGTGTTCCAGTGCCGCTTGTTCATGTGATAGCCCGGCAGCACCGCGTCCGGGTACGTCTCCCGCTGCAGCCACGCCTCGTCCGGACTGACCTTGAGATTGACGCTCTCGACCCCTCCGGTGGAGCCGAGCAGGGCGAACATCTTGTCCTTCACGAACAGCACCGGCATATGCGGGTCGAACGGGGTTTTCACGCTCGCGCCGGGGTAGCCGAGGCCGATCCGCAGAAGCTTTTCGTGGTTCATCGTTTACCTCCCGAATGGTTGATCCTGCTACTGGTTATCGCACTTAATCGCTTGCCGGTCAAGGGATGCGCGGCCCGTGTCCGTGATTGCCCTGCAACCTTCTCGTGTAAGAACCGTCTGAGAGAGCAACCGCAGCATCCCATCCAACACAGGAGGAGATCATCATGAAAAAGAGGTTGAAAACGACAGCCGCATCGCTGCTCGTCCTGTCGCTGACGGCTGGCGGAGCCGGCTCCGCCTTCGCGCTGGAGGGCCAGCCGGCCCCGGCGCCGGGCCATGCGGCCATTACGGCCGTGACTGAAGCGTCCTCGTCCCAGCAGCACTACCGGGAGTACATCTCGATCCTCGCCTCCGGCAATCTCGCCCGAGCCGTCAACTACCTGAACAACCATCTGTCCAAGGTCGACAGCTGGACCGCCTCGATGATGGCGCTGCGCCTGGAGAACGCCCAAAACGCCGCGCTCGGCAAGCTGCAGCAGCGCTATGAGCAGAGCGGCGTGCAAAAGGCGATCGACGACGCCTGGAGGGCGGGCGGCAGCGGCACGTATACGTCGCTGCTGAAGCATGCGAAGGGCGAGAGCGTCCGCAAGCTGCTAGCCGATTCTCGCGATCAAGGCTATGCCGTCGCGACGGCGGAGGGCATGTTTTTCCCGGTGATCAACTACCCGCTGTACGAGAACTGGAAAAGCCGCGTCACCGCCGACATCCAGCTGTACGTCAAGCTGATGGCCGACGAGGTGCGCAAGCCGACGCTGCGCGACGCCGGTCTCGTCATCGGCTGGGGCGAGCTGCTGCAGCGCGATCTCGACGCGGAGAGGTTCCTGCTGCAGTACAGGAGCTCGAACCGCTACAAGGCGGTGAGCGAGCGCTACGAGCAGCTTAAGACGCATCTGTTCTACGGCAGCAACAATACGCCGCTGTTCGACTACGATACCAAGAAGATCGACGCCGAGGCGCTGGCCGCCTACAAGAAGGCCGTCGCCGACGCCGCCAGCTCCAGCAGCTTCACTCCGATGCTGATGAAGGTCAAAAACTTCCTGACGGTCGTCGAGCGCAATGACGGGAAATACACCGACGACGTGAAGAAATGGCTGAGCGTCCAGGCGCCGAACGGAGCTTGACGGAGCGAGGACATCCCGAAATGGGTCGGGCTGCGCGGCGCGGGCGGACTCGTTCGGCGGCTGCAGCCCGATAAATTCGGCTTGCGCGGCGCCGCCCACTTGTGCCTCCTTCCAGATTCAAGAAACTAAAAAAAGCAAAAACCGGCTGCGACAGCCGGTTTTTGCTTTTTTTAAGGAGCAAGAACTCTTAGGGCTGCCCCGGCGCCGGCTGCTGGCGCGTCCTAACGCCATTTTTGCCGTTTAGGAGCTCGCTTTCTTCGTTGCGGCGCGTCCTAACGCCATTTTTGCCGTTAAGGAGCTCGCTTCCTTCGCTGTGGCGCTTCCTAACGCCATTTTTGCCGTTAAGGAGCCCGCTTCCTTCGCTGTGGCGCTCTGCTGGGATACCGATGCGCATTTCAACCCGAGGCCATGCTTCCCGCAAGGCCGCGCCTCTCAGGGTTCGCCCCTTCCGCTCATTAAGATCCGCTTCTCTCGGAATCCGCC
Organism: Paenibacillus sp. FSL W8-1187; assembly: GCF_037965485.1. Lineage (NCBI taxonomy): Bacteria > Bacillati > Bacillota > Bacilli > Caryophanales > Paenibacillaceae > Paenibacillus > Paenibacillus sp. FSL W8-1187. The sequence goes on along the minus strand of NZ_CP150181.1, from coordinate 906,553 downwards.
TATCAGGATCCGCCCTCTAGGATCTGCTTCGCTCAGAGCTCGCTCCTCTCAGGCTTCGCTCCCCGCGGAGAAGACCCACAAGCGCTGCGCGTCTCCACGCTTCAGCTTCAGCGTCAGCGGCTGACGACGACCTGGATCGTGTCGCTCGACGTGACGCCGGCGGCGTTGACGAGCTCGACGCGATAGCTATAGACGCCGGGCGCACGGCCGGCAAGGTCCGTGAACGCGGCCTGCGCGCTCGGCGTCGACGCGCTCAGCGCCTGGACGTCGATGAGCGTGCCGTTTTCGTACAGCCGGTACTCCGTCGCGTTCGTGCCCCACCACAGATTGGCCGAGATGCGGTAGCTGCCGTCGCCGTCCCAGTTGTTGTGCGACACGGACGGCTTGCCCGGATTGGCGTCGGTCACGGCGACGCGGAGCTGCGCGCTTTTCGTGACGCCATGCGGATTGATCAGCTCAGCCGTGTAGACGTAGACGCCGTTTTTCTTGCCGCTGAACTCGGTGCGGACCGATTGGGCGGCCGGCGTGCGGTCCGCCAGCACCTCGGTACGGACGAGCATCCCGTTTTCATAGAGTCGGAAAATGGAGCCGTTCTCGCCCCACCACAAATTCATCGTCACGGCATACTGGCCGTCCCGCAGCCCGTTCTTGTGGCCGCTGTCGTCGCTCAGCACCGGCACGCCCGGAGCGCCGGACGCGCCGCCCGCTTGCGCCCGCACCTGGAACGCCGTCGTCTGCTCCGCCACGTTGCCCGCAAGATCGGTCACGACATAACGGATCGTGTGGCTGCCGAGTCCAAGATCGGCCGCGAGCCGCGAGCTGCCGCTCTCGATCGGCAGTCCGTCCAGCAGCAGCTCGCTCGCCGCGATGCCGGAGATCGCGTCGGAGGCGGCGAGCTCGAAGCGCAGCTCGTCCGTAAAGCCAGCGTCCGTCACCGGAGCGCCGGACTGCGTCAGCTGGACGGTCGGCACGGTGCGGTCGAGGCGCACGACGGCGGTTTTGGCCGCCTCGCGGTTGCCGGCCGCATCGACGGAGTAGTAACGGATCGTCGTCTCGCCCTCGCTTTCGACGGACGCCGGTCCCGCATAGCGGATCGGCTCCCCGCCGTTCAGCGTGTAGAAGGTCGCCAGCTCGCCGGCCCGGTCATCCGTCGCAGCCAGCGTGAACGCGGCCGGCTCGCGATGCCAGCCTGCCGCATTGGGCTCGCCGGACAGCGTCAGCGCGGTCGAAGGCGCGATGCGGTCTGCCGGGGCGGCGATATCCTCCAGTCCGCGCGGCTTGAGCTGATAGGTTCCCTTGAAGATCGAGGCGATGCCCTGCAGCACGACGCGGTCGCCGTTGCCGTAGCCGAACTCGCTCCGGCTCAGGCCAGTGCGGACGTCGACGCGGATACGGGTCTTGGTGCCGGCATCGGTCGTCGCATCGAACTCGAACGATCCGCTCGGAGCCGCGTCGGCGAGATTCGAGATGACCGCCTCGCCGATCGAGACAAGCATGCCTTGGTTGGCGTCCGAGACGCCGACGGCATCGGCGGCCGCCGGCGGCGCTCCGCCGCCGACGACGCTGAGCGCGCTCAGGTCGGTCAGCTCCAGCTCGGTGTTGTAGACGGCGAGCCGGCCGGTCAGCGTCACGCGGTCGCCGGCCTTGACGCCGGGCGCGCTCTGGTAGACGTAGATGCCGCCGCTCTCGTCCTGCAGGTAGAACGACTCGCCGCCGCCGTAGATGCCCGGCTCATGCAGCGCCGTCCCGGTCAGCGTCACGGTCGTGCCGGCGGGCAGCGCCCGCGCCGCGGCAATCGACAGCGCCGGCGTCGGGCTTGGGCTGACGCTCGGCGTCGCGCTCGGGCTTGGCGTCGGCGTTGCCGTCGGCTCCGGCGTCGCGCTCGGCGTCGGCGTCGCCGTTGGCGTCGCGCTCGGGCTGGCCGGCGGCGTTGCTGTCGGCGTCGGCGTCGGCAGCGGCTCCGCCGGCACGTCGCCCAGCGTCGCCGGGGAGGTCTTGAGGTTCGTGCCGTTCAGCCGCAGCCGCATGTTGGCAGCGCCGCTGGAGCCGGGCTTCAGCCGTACGGTCAGCTCCTTGGACGCATAGCCCGCGCTGTCCGCCTGCAGGCTGAACGCCGCGCTGTACGCATAAGCGCTCGGCCAGCTGCCGTCGGCATTCTGCACCTGGGCGATCTGCGTGCCGTTCGCTGTCGTGTACACGCCGAAGCTGTACCCGGACACCGTCTGTCCCGGCGTCAGGCCGCTCGCCGTGACGCGCAGCGGGAACTCGGCGCCGGAATTCGGCAGCACGGCCTGCGCCTCGAAGCCGTAGCCGACCGTGCCCGGAGCCGGCGTCGGCGAGCTTGTCGGCGTCGGGGTGCCGCTCGGCGACGCCGTCGGCGAAGCGCTCGGGCTTGGCGTCGAGCCGCCGACATAGCCGTAGGAGCCGGCCTTGAACGTCGCCGGGTCGTACCATTTGTAGCCGGCGCTCGGCGCGGCCCAAGGCTCGGCCTGCGGCTCGGTCGACGCGGCCGGATTCTCCATCGCGAGCAGCGGCGTCGGCGAGTCGAGCTGCAGCCCGTCCACCTGGGCGAAGCTCGTGTAGCTTTCGTCCACGGACAGCCAGTCGATCAGGTTGACGAGCAGCCGGCCGTCGTCCTGCTCCTTGAAGCCGTCATACGTCGTCTTGCGCGCGCCCGTCTCCTCCCGCAGGTACTTCGGCGTCGCATCCTCGACCGGCGAGGAGTCGCCGATGAACGCCGCCTTGCCTGCGCCCTTCTTGGAAACGGCGACGTACGGGCCTTCCTCGACGCCGCCGCCGTTGTAGACGCCCTGGTCGACGGCGCTGCCCCATTTCTGGGTCGTCTTCGGCACGTAGACGATGCCCTTGGCCTTGGCCGGGTCGACGATCGCGAGCGTGGAGCCGGCATGCATCGCGACCGCTCCCACGCCCTGCGTGATGCCGAAGGACTGCGCCGGAGGCACGATGACGTTCGCGTTCAGGTCGCCGAGCGCATTGTAGCGGAAGCGGATGCCGAACTGCTCGGCCAGCCAGTCGGAGCTGACGACGCCCTGCATCGCGGCGGACGCGGCTTCCTCGGCGCTCATCCCTTTGGCCGGATTGCTCCACGCTCCGCGGCGGTAGCCGTTGTACACCTCGCTGCCGTCCCAGCGGTTCTTGTTGCGGTCGGCGTTGTAGTGGTCCCCGATGAAAAAGACGCTGCCGCCCCCGTCCACGTACGCGGCCAGCGCCGCCTGCTCGCTCGCCTTCAGCGGCACTTGCGCCTCCGCCGTCACGAACACGTCGTACGGCTGCAGGTCCGCCAGCGCGATCGGGCCGGACTTGCGCAGCTCCTGCACATCGTAGCCGTTCTGCGCGAGCGCGTTGCCGAAGTCCGAGAAGCCGCCGTCGATGACCCAATCGGCCGCTCCGGCCGTATTGCCGTGCGCGTTGTCGAACAGGATCTTCTTGCCGGCATTGTGGTTGACGACCTTGGCCTTGATGAACGGCGCCGGGTCGGCGGGTCCTTCGGCATGGGCGACGCTGCCTCCCCAGGCGAGCGGCGCCGCAGGCAGCGCGACGGCTGCCGCGAGCAGCGCGCTCATCCATCTTTTGCCCCAGCTGCGGGACGGGTGCTTGTCCTTCATCCGGATCCTCCTCCGAGATCTGCTGCGAATCAGCCGCCTTCCCGGCGGACTGTGGCCCTATCGTAGCATGCACATCGGTTCTCGAGGGTTGAAAATTTGTAAAAAAAAGAAGATCAGGAAATTCGTCCTGATCTTCCAGTCACGCTTCGACAGCGGCGGGGAAGGGCTTTTCGCCCTTCCTTTTCCGCGCGCGCACGATCTCTGCCGCGGCCGCGTCAGCTTCGGAGCGGCGGCTGGCCGCCGCTCCCGCCTGCGGCTGCCCTCTCCGCCTCCAGCCGGCCGAGAATGTCCCGCAGCTCGCGCACCCGCTCCGGCAAAACCTGCCGCAGCGGATGCCCGTCGACGCGGACGGACGATCCCGCATGCACCTCCCGGATGCCCGTCTCGCGGACGAGCTCCGCCAATCCGACGGCCCGGATGCCGCTGCCGGCGAGAATCTCGATGCCCGTGCCCGCCGCGGCCTGCACGAGCCGGCGCAGCTCCGGCGCCGCCTCCGGCGCGGTCCGGCGGCCGCCCGACGTCAGGATGCGGTCGATCTGCGGGTAGCGGGCGAGCGCCGCCAGCGCTTCCTCCAGGTCGCGCGCCTCGTCGAACGCGCGATGGAACGTCACGCTCAGATGCTCGGCTTCCCCGAGCAGCAGCTCCAGCGCCGCCGCGTCGACGGTCCGCTCGGCCGTCAGCGCGCCGAGCACGATGCCCGCCGCGCGCGTGCGCCGGATGGCGCGGATGTCCGCGCGCATCACCGCAAGCTCTTCCCGGTCGTAGCGGAAGCTCAGGCTATGCGGCCGGATCATGACGTTCACCGGGATCGACGCCCGCTCCGCCACCGCCTCGGCCAGCCCGATGCTCGGCGTCAGCCCGCCTTCGAGCATGCCGCTGACGAGCTCGATCCGGTCCGCTCCGCCGCGCTCGGCGGCCAGCGCGTCCTCCGGCCTCGTCGCGATGATTTCCAGCTTCATTTTGCGCATCTCCCTTTTCGCGACTCGTCGCTTTTCGTCTTTTTTTGCCCATCATGGCGATCCAGAAGAAACGGCCCCTCGGCGGAAGGGCTACAATAGGCTCATCCCCGAATCCGCCTGATTAAAGGAGAGATCGAACATGGCTTACGCGCCGAAAATGACCTTCATCAACCTGCCCGTGCAGGACATGGAGCGCTCCACAGCATTCTACCGCTCGCTTGGACTGGAGTTCAACGAGCAGATGACGAACGACGAGGGCGCCTGCGTCATCCTCAACGAGAACACGTTCCTCATGCTGCTGATCCACCCGTTCTACAAAAAGTTCATCCGCAAGGACATCGCCGACGCGCGCACGAGCGAGCTCATCCTCGCCCTCTCCGCCGACAGCCGCGAGCAGGTAGACGAGCTGATCGGCAAGGCGCTCTCTGCCGGCGCGGCCGAGGCGGCCGATCCGCAGGACATGGGATTCATGTACTCCCGCAGCATCGAGGACCTCGACGGCCATCTGATCGAGATCATGTTCTACGATCCTGCCGCGGCCGCAGCCGCCTATGCGGAAGGCCAAGAACAGCAAGCCTAACCAAGGCTTGCCGTGCTCGCTCCCCTCCCGGGCTCGTCTTCATCCCCTATTTTAGCGATTTTTCGGCAGCCAGCGCAGATAGACTTGATTCCATATCAAAAAAAGGACGAAGCCGAGCAGGAGCCCGGCCTTCGTCCTTTTTGGCTTATTGCGTCGTCCGCTCGTCCAGCACCGGACGGTAGGCGTCGATGACGATCTTGGCCGCCGATTCGGCGCCAAGCTTCATCGACTCGTCCAGCGCCTGGGCGATCTCCATCTGCAGCCGCGCCACCTTGCTGACGCGCTGGGCTTCCAGCAGCTCCAGCAGCTCGGGCAGCGCCTCCTCCGCCGTTGCCGGCTCCGGCTCCCTGCCGGGGCGCTTGAGCAGCAGCAGCTTGCCGTCGGTCATGAGCAGGCTTCCGTCCAACAATCGGTATTCGTTCATCTTCACCGACCTCCGCTTCGGATTTCCTATTCCCTTCTTTTACCCATATGGGCAAGAAATTAGCAGCATCGGAGAAAATAACGCTCAGAACGGCAGCAATTCCAACGCCAGCGCGACGGATTCGTGAAGGACCGACCCGAGGAAAACCAGCACATGGGCCGCGATCAGCAGGCGCAGCGGCCGATTCAGCCAAGCCGGAAGATGCCGCAGCGAGCGGCTTATGCGGAAGCCGGTGACAATATGGCCGTGGCGGATGACGTCATTGAACGGCTCGCGGTCCTTCAGCTCCTCGGGCATGGACGGCGGCACGGTAAGATGGAGCGACTTGTCCTCAAACGGATTGTAAGCCATGGAAATGCCTCCTTTGCAAAGTCGGACGGCGTATCGGCCAGGCGGAAGTCGGCGGCCGGCCGCCGCAAAAGCTGCGGCAAGCCGGCGCGGATGTCATGCAATTTCTGGTCTGATTCCATTTTAATGGAAGATGACTTGAAACTCCAGCTTTCTCGCCCGAGGGGTCCCGCCGCAGGCTGGGCTTTTTAGGGTATAATCAGTCGCAGAACCCGATCCATAAAAGCGAGGGAATGCCCGTGGTCCATCTGCTGCCGCTCATGCTGGAGCGCGTCGGCCTGCTGCTCATCATCGTCTTCCTGCTCTCGCGCATGAAGTCGTTCCGCCAGATCATCCGCCACGAGCATCGGCTCAAGGACAAGCTGCTGCTCATCGCCATCTTCGGCGTGTTCGGCATCGTCAGCAACTATACCGGCATCAAGATCAGCGGCGGCCTCGTCGCCACCGAGCCGTGGCAGACCGCCGTCGACGCGGACAGCGCGATCGCCAATACGCGCGTGCTCGGCGTCGCGCTCGGCGGCCTGCTCGGGGGGCCGCTCGTCGGCCTCGGCGCCGGCCTCGTCGCCGGCCTGCACCGGATGTCGCTCGGCGGCTTCACCGCTTATGCCTGCGGCTTCTCCACGATCTTCGCCGGCATCGTCACCGGCCTGCTCGGGCCGCGGCTGCGGCGCGCCGGCAAGCGCATGACCGGCTGGGCCGTCGTCATCGGCATCGTCATGGAGTGCATTCAGATGGGACTGATCCTGCTGTTCGCGCGGCCTCTCGATACGGCGCTGCAGCTCGTCGAGGTGATCGCGCTGCCGATGATCGTCATCAACGGCTTCGGCACGCTGCTGTTCATGCTGTTCATCCAGTCGATCCTGCAGGAGGGCGAGCGCACGAGCGCGCTGCAGACGTACAAGGCGCTGCATATCGCCGACCTGACGCTGCCGTATTTCCGCCAGGGGCTGAACGTCCGCTCCTCGCGCGAGGTCGCCGCCATCATGCTGCGCGAGACGACGGCCGACGCGATCTCCATCACCGACCGCGAGACGGTGCTCGCCCACGCCGGCGCCGCCTCCGACCATCACATCCCGCTGCAGAGCCTGTCGACGCAGCTCACCCGCAACGTGCTGGAGCACGGGACGCTGCTCAAGGCCAAGACGCGCGAGGCGATCGCCTGCGAGCATGAGGGCTGCCCGCTGCGGGCCGCGATCGTGCTGCCGCTGCGCGTGCACGGCCAGACGGCCGGCACGCTCAAGCTGTATTTCACCGATCCGCTGCAGATGGACCTTGTCGAGCAGGAGCTGGCCGAAGGGCTCAGCCGCCTGTTCTCGACCCAGCTGGAGCTCGCGGAGGCCGAGCGGCTCAGCCGCCTGCTCAAGGACGCGGAGGTCAAGGCGCTGCAGGCGCAGGTGCATCCGCATTTCCTGTTCAACGCGATCAATACGATCTCCGCGCTCGTCCGCACCGAGCCCGAGACGGCGCGCAAGCTGCTGCTGCAGCTCGGCGTCTTTTTCCGCAGCAACCTGCAGGGCGCGCGGCAGATGCTCATCCCGCTGCGCAGCGAGCTGGAGCATGTCGAGGCGTATCTGACGCTGGAAAAGGCCCGCTTCCCCGGCCGCTACGACGTGCGGCTGGACATCGATCCGGAGCTCGAAACCGTGCTCGTGCCGCCGTTCACGCTGCAGCCGCTCGTGGAGAACGCCGTCCGCCATGCCTTCGGCCCGGCGCTGAAGGGGAAGCGCCCGTTCCGCGTGTCCGTCCGCGCCGTCCGAGACGGCGAGCGGATGCGGCTGGAGACGCAGGACAACGGCGTCGGCATCGCGCCGGAGCGGCTCTCGTCGATCGGCAGCGAGCCGGTCGAATCGGCAGCGGGCACCGGCACGGCGCTTCATAATATCCGCACCCGCATCGAGGAAATCTATCAGGGAGAGGCGTCGTTCGAGATCATCAGCCGCCCCGGCGAGGGCACGACCGTCGTGCTGGCCGTGCCGGTCCGCTCCCAGGCGCAGACAGGAGGAGAGCCCTATGTTGAAAGTCTATCTCGTCGAGGATGAGCCGCTCGCGCGCGACGAGCTGGCCTATCTGCTCCGGCGGACGCGGAAGGTCGACATCGTCGGCGAGGCCGAGACGGCGGAGGAGGCGCTGCGCGGCATCGCCGACTCCGCGCCCGACGTCGTCTTCCTCGACATCCAGCTGTCGGAGGCGAGCGGACTCGACGTCGCCCGCCGGCTGCAGCGGCTGGAGCGGCCGCCCGCGATCGTGTTCGCGACCGCTTATGACGAGCATGCGCTCCAGGCGTTCGACCTGGACGCGGCCGACTACATCCTCAAGCCGTACGACGAGGAGCGCATCCGCCAGACGATCGACAAGCTGTCGCGGCGGCTCGAAGCGGCTTCGCAGCCGGGCGGCGGCAGCGCAGCCGGCGGCGGAGCGGCGCATGCCTCGGCAGCTCCGGGAGCTTCGGCGCCGAGCCGCACCGGCAAGCTCGCCGTCGCCGTCGACGAGCGCATCATGCTGCTGCCGGTCGGCGACATCCTTTACCTCGCCTCCGAGGAGGGCAAGACGCGCATCGCGCTCGCGGACGGCAAAGCCTACGTCAGCGCCGAGCCGCTCGTCGCGTTCGAGCAGAAGCTGCAGGGCACGCCGATCGCGCGCGTGCATCGGGCGTTCCTCGTCCATGTGGACGCGATCGCGGAAATCCAGCCGTGGTTCCACTCCACCTGCACGCTCATCCTGCGCTCCGGCGACAAAGTCCCGGTCAGCCGCACCCATCTCAAGGAGCTGAAGCAGCGGCTCGGGTGGTAGGCGGGGCGCGGAGCGGCAGGCGGAGCGGCAGGCGGAGCGGCAGGCGCAGGGGCAGGCGGAGCGGCAGGCGCAGGGGCAGGCGGAGCGGCAGGCGGAGCGGCAGGCGGAGCGGCAGGCGCAGGGGCAGGCGGAGCGGCAGGCGCAGGGGCAGGCGGAGCGGCAGGCGGAGCGGCAGGCGGAGCGGCAGGCGGAGCGGCAGGCGCAGGGTCTCCCGACGGCCGCCGAAGCGGCTGCTTGGCCGAGCCTATCCCCGGCCCCAGGACGCTCCAAGCGCCCGACTTTTTCGTGAAGGCGCTTCCGCTCATCCGGCTCGCCGTGCATTTCATCCCCCGACGGCCGCTTTTCATCGTGAAAACGCTCCCGAACCCGTTTGCATCCCTTATGCTGGACGAAACAACGGGTTTCTTAGGGAGGTCACAACATGAATGCGGTTTCAATCGTCATCGGGTCGATCTGTTTCCTTCTGATCGCCTACCGCCTATATGGAACGTTCATCGCCTACAAAGTGCTCAAGCTGGACGACTCCAAGCCGACGCCGGCGCATGAGCTGGAGGACGGCAAGGACTATGTCCCGACCAACAAATGGGTCGCCTTCGGCCACCACTTCGCGGCCATCGCGGCAGCCGGTCCGCTCGTCGGTCCGATCCTCGCGGCGCAGTTCGGCTATTTGCCCGGCCTGCTCTGGCTGCTGATCGGCGCCGTCGTCGGCGGCGCGGTGCATGACGCGGTCGTGCTGTTCGCCTCGATGCGGCGCGGCGGCAAGTCGCTGTCCGAGGTCGCCAAGGAGGAGCTCGGTCCAGTCGCCGGCTTCTGCACGGGCCTGGCCATGCTGTTCATCATCACGATCACGATGGCCGGCCTGTCGATGGTCGTGCTGCATGCGCTCGAGAACAACCCTTGGGGCACGTTCGCGGTCGCCATCACGATCCCGATCGCCATGGGCGTCGGCCTGTTCTACAAAAAGACCGGCAACCTCAAGCTCGCCTCGACCGTCGGCTTCATCCTGCTCCTAATCGGCGTGTTCGCCGGTCCGTACATCCAGGACACGATGCTCGGCGACTGGCTGACGATCGACGCCAAGACGCTGGCGATCATCCTGCCGATCTACGCCTTCTTCGCCGCCGCCCTGCCGGTATGGCTGCTGCTCGCCCCGCGCGACTACCTCAGCAGCTTCATGAAAATCGGCGTGTTCATCGCGCTCATCATCGGCGTCTTCGTCATCAACCCGGAGATCCAGTTCCCGGCGTTCACGCAGTTCATCGGCGGCGGCGGCCCGATCATCGCCGGACCGGTATGGCCGTTCATCTCGATCACGATCGCCTGCGGCGCGATCTCCGGCTTCCACGCGTTCATCGGCTCCGGCACGACGCCGAAGATGATCAACCGCTGGAGCGACATCAAGCCGGTCGCCTTCGGCGCGATGCTCGTCGAGTGCCTCGTCGCCATCATGGCGCTCATCGCAGCCACGGCCCTGATGCCGGGCGACTACTTCGCCATCAACTCCAAGCCGGAAGTGTTCGAGGCGCTCGGCATGAGCACCGTGCATCTGTCCGAGCTGAACCGCGAGATCGGCCTCGAGCTCGAAGGCCGCACCGGCGGCGCGGTCACGCTGGCCGTCGGCATGACGTACATTTTCACCAAGATTCCGTGGTTCGAAAACATGGCGCCGTACTTCTTCCAATTCGTCATCATGTTCGAAGCCGTGTTCATCCTGACCGCGATCGACGCCGGCACGCGCGTCTCCCGCTACCTGATCCAGGACTTCTTCGGCGAGATCTACAAGCCGCTGAAGCGCGTCGACTGGGTGCCGGGCACGATCTTCGCCAGCGTGCTCGCCTGCTTCATGTGGGGCTACCTGCTATATTCCGGCGACATCAGCTCCGTCTGGGCGCTGTTCGGCGTCTCCAACCAGCTGATGGCCTCGATCGGCCTCATCATCGGCGCGACGGTCATCCTGCGCGTCGCCGACAAGCGGCGCTACATGCTGACCTGCCTCATCCCGCTCGCCTACCTGTTCGTCACCGTCAACTATGCAGGCTACTGGATGGTGACCAACGTGTACCTGAACTCTGCGGCCGCCGGCTACAACGTGCTTAACGGCGTGCTGTCGATCATCATGCTCGTGCTCGGCATCATCATCATCGTCGCGGCCATCCGCAACTGGATCCAGACGTTCAACCATCCCCGGGCGAAGCTCAATTCGCTGAAGGCGTAGGATGGCACGGGTTGAAAAGCAGAGCAAAAAACTGGAATGCCTTCGGGCATTCCGGTTTTTTATCGTTGCCATTCCCCAAAGAAATACGCTCAGACCGCCTTTTGATGACGCTGCCGACCGCGCTCAGCCGCTGGCCGGAGCTGCCCTTTGGCCGAAGCCTCCCTCCCCTCGGCCTCCGGGCTAACGATACTGACAAGCCTTATTCCGTAAAATATTCGCCTCGCTGAATTTTAACGAACCTACATGACCTTATTGCCGCCGAATTCGCTCCAAACACGGCTTTTTCAACCAAATAGCGTCTCTCAGTTTCGTTAGCCTCAAAAAAGCACGCAAAAACGCCGAATAGCGCTCGTCCGTATCGTTAGAAATCCAAGGGGTCCAGTCGTCGGCTTCATTCCTGGTTGGCTCGCGACGTCCGTGCCGCCATATAGGCCGCCAGCGTCAGCAAAGCCGCAGCGAAGGAGAACAGCGCCGCATTCTCCGCTCCGGAGGAGTCCGTTCGAAACAGAACCAGGTAGCTGTCGCTTTCCGTCGAGCCCTTCAGCGCCATCATTTTGTACACCGAGTAGACGCTGTTCAGCAGCAGCAGCTGCAGAAGCGCGAACAGAGCGGCCTCCCCTTTGCGAGGATGGCTCAAAATCGCATAAGCCAGGATGAGCATGGAAAAGATGAACATCAGTCCGTAAAGAAATGCCATGGCTGGCACGCCGGCCCTGCGAAGAATTATCCTCCCTCCGATCACGCAGATGATGAAGCACAGCGAAGACGCCGAACTTAAAGCAGCTTATTCCAAACGGTAGTCAGCAAGGGGGTGGAGCGTGACCTAAATTGCCAGCGTCCTTATCCTACTCGCCCTGCACACCAGCCTGCTGCGGTTAATAATTTAGCTTAAGAGAAACATCTCTATACTTAAATTCGATATCTTCATCCAACCTACCTACTCCGATTATCCCTCCATTCCCGTAGGCAACGTCATAAATGAATTTATTTTTAGGAATATTTTTTATACTCCAATTAACACCGTCCGAAGAATTGATTATTACATTGTTTCCAACAAAGTAAAAATTATTATTAAAAAAATGCCCATTTTGGAAGGTATCTTTTACTCGTAAAACAGGATCCCACTTTATAGCATCTAATGAACTCCATATAACAGCTCCATTATCATCTAATCCACCTATAGCAATAAACTTTCCATTCCCATATGCAATTGAAGTTAGATACCCTCCTCCATCCATATAAGGAAATTGCGTGGTCTCCCATGAAACGCCGTCTTTGGAAGTAGATGCTTCATAAGGGCCAACGGCAACAAATTTCCCATCTGCAAAACATAAATCACTTCTTGGACTCCAATATAGGGAGGATTCATCGTAATCCCATGATATTCCGTCTTTGGATCTCATCACACCTCCATGTCCCAAAGAAACAAAAACACCATTTCCATATGCAACATTATGACGTTGATTTTTAAAGTCTTCCAATACTTTAACCCATTCGATTCCATCTAACGATCTATAAATCACATTATTACCAACTGCAATGAATTGATTTTCAACAAATCTAATATCATTTAATACTTCATTATAATTAAATTCGGAATCATTGACGATACTTCTCCAATCAACTCCATTGGTGGAAGTAACGATTATCCCATTTCCTACTCCCACGAACATGGAGTTTCCAAAAGCAATAGAGGTGACTATTCCATCAAGAGGTTTCTTATTCCATTCAGCTATTATTCCATCGTCAGATTCTAAGACGGTCAGATTATCTTTCGAAAAATAATTTACGATGATTGCTGTTATAGAAATAATAAACATGAGTGAAAGTACAAGTCCCGCTCTTCTCAACAACACTCCTCCAACTATAAAGAGTTATTTAATCCGTAAAATCCTATATCTATTTTATCGAGGGTCCTAAGAGAGTACATTAGAGTGGTTCCCAAAAAGAATGTCTTTACCCGACGCTTTGGCACAGATGGTCCAAAAGAGAAGAGGCCTGAGGCGGTCGGAGAAACAGAGCCCATGGGCCGAGTCGTCTCCCCTTTCCGCAACGACCAACAGCCGTCCCGGCAACCCGGGACGGCTGTTTCTCTATTGGCCTCGTCACTTGAAAGAGCTGCGCTTCGGACCGGAGCCGGCGGCTTGCACGTCCGCCTCTGCCGCCTCCGACACCCTCGACCCCGCCGACTCGCTGGCGCTGTCGACCGACTCGCCGCGCTGCGTGCTGCGGTACAGCTCGGCGTAAAAGCCGTCCTGCGCCAGCAGCTCCTCATGCGAGCCGTGCTCCAGCAGGCGGCCGTCCTTGAGCACGAGGATGCGGTCCGCCTCGCGGATCGTGCCGAGCCGGTGCGCGATGACGAAGCTCGTGCGGCCCTGCATGAGCCGCTGCAGCCCTTCCTGGATCTTGATCTCCGTCACCGTGTCGATGCTACTCGTCGCCTCGTCGAGCACGAGCATGGACGGATCGGCCAGAATCGCCCGCGCGATCGCGAGCAGCTGGCGCTGGCCGCTGCTGATGCCGCTGCCGTCCGCGCTCAACCGCTTGTCGTAGCCGCCCTTGAGGCGCACGATGAAGCTGTGGGCGTTGGCCAGCTTGGCGGCCTCCTCGACCTCCGCGTCGGTGGCGTCCAGCCGGCCGTAGCGGATGTTCTCGCGGATCGTGCCCTCGAACAGGAACGAGTCCTGCAGCACGAACGCCATCTGCGAGCGCAGGCTGTCCCGCCGGATCGACGCCAGGTCGCGGCCGTCGAGCGTGATCCGTCCCTCCGTCGGCTCATAGAACCGCGACAGCAGGTTGATGAGCGTCGTCTTGCCCGCGCCGGTCGGACCGACGAGCGCGATCATCTCGCCCGGCCGAGCCGTGAAGCTGACGCCGGAAAGGATCGGCTTGCCCTCGTCGTACGCGAAGCCGACGTGCTCGAACCGCACTTCCCCCAAGACGCGCTCGATCGGCTGCGCCGCGCCGTCTTCCTTTTCCTCCGTGTCCTCGTCCATGATCTCGAACACCCGCTCCGCCCCCGCGATCGCCGACAGCAGCGTGTTCCACTGGTTGGCCAGGTCGTTGAGCGGCCTCGTGAACTGGCGGGAATACTCGGCAAACACGATGATCGTGCCGACCGTGATGACGTCCCGCGTGGCGAGGATGCCGCCGATGCCGGCGACGATGGCGAAGCTGAGGTTGTTGAGGCTGTTCATCACCTTGGGGATGAAGCCGGAGATCGTCTGCGCCCAGAAGCCGGCGGCGCGGATGCCTTCGTTGCGCGCGCGGAACTCGCCCTGGACGCGCTCCTCCTGGGAGAACGCCTTGATGATGCGCTGGCCGGACAGCGTCTCCTCGATGTAGCCGTTGAGCTCGCCGAGGCTGCGCTGGCGTACCTTGAACAGCGGGCCGGTGCGGCGGGTGATCCAGCGGATGCCGATGAACATAAGCGGCACGACCGTGAACGTCAGCAGCGTCAGCAGCGGGCTCAGCCACAGCATGACCGAGACGGTGCCGACGAGCGTCAGCACGCTGGAGAAGATCTGGATCGCCGAGCTGTTTAGCGTGCCGCTGACGTTCTCGATGTCGTTGGTCAGGCGGCTCATGATCTCGCCCTGCTGGCGCCGCCCGTAGAACGGGATCGGCAGCCGGTGCAGATGCGTGAACAGGTCGGTCCGCAGCCGGTACACCGTCTCCTGCGCGATCGAGATCATCCAGACGTTGTGCGTCCAGGAGACGGCCGAGGTCAGCACGTACACCCCACCAAGCAGCAGCAGGAACCATCCCCATGGAAAATCGGGCGCGTTCGCCGCGCCTTCATCGAGATAAAGGTCGACCGCCTGGCCGACGAGGTACGGCCCGAGCAGCGCGAGGCCGGAGCTGAGCGCGACGAGCGCCAGCACGGCCGTCAGCTTGAGCTTGCGCTCCGCCAGGTAGCCCCATAGCCGCCGCAGCGTGCCGGACATGTTTTTCGCGCGGGCCTTGGGACGCGTGCCGCCGCGATGGCCGCCGCCTTGCGCCGCCTCCGGCATGGAGGCGGCAGAGTCTGTCTCCGGCTGGGGGACGCGGAACGGGTCCAGCCATCGTTCACGCATGGCGCGCCTCCTTTCCCGCTTGCGACTCCACGATGCGGCGGTACAGGCCGGAGCCGCGCAGCAGCTCCGCATGCGCGCCGGACGCGATCAGGCGCCCTTCGTCGAGCAGCAGGATGAGATCCGCCGAAGCGGTCGATGCGATCTTCTGGGTGATGAGGAATGTCGTGCAGCGCAGCGCCTCGAGCTCGCCGAGCAGCGCGGCCTCGGTCTTGACGTCGAGCGCGCTCGTGCTGTCGTCGAGGACGAGCAGCTGCGGCTCGCGCACGAGCGCGCGGGCGATCGACAGCCGCTGCTTCTGGCCGCCGGACAGGTTGACGCCGCGCTGGCCGAGCCGCGTCTCGTAGCCCTGCGGCAGGTTCAGGATCGTCTCGTGCAGCTGGGCGGCGCGGGCGGCCTCGGCGATCTGCGCGTCGGTCGCCTCCGGGCGGCCCCAGGCGATGTTTTCGCGCACCGTGCCGGAAAACAGCACCGCTTCCTGCGGCACGTACCCGATGCTCCCGCGCAGCGAGCGCACGTCGAGCCGGCGGACGTCGGTCCCGCCGACGCGCACCTCGCCCGCGTCCGCGTCGTACAGCCGCAGCAGCAGCTGGGCGAGCGCCGACTTGCCGGAGCCGGTCGCGCCGAGGATGGCGATCCGCGAGCCGGCCGGCGCGCGGAACGAGATGTCCTCCAGCGTCGCCCGGTCGCTGTCCGGATAGGTGAAGGAGACGTTTTTGAATTCGACATCCGCGCCGGCGAGTCGCTCGACGCCTGCGCGCTCGGCGCTGGAGGCGGCGTCTCCCGAGCGCAGCACCTCGCGGATGCGGCCCGCCGAGGCACCCGCGCGCGAGAACATCGCGGCGATCCACGCGAGCATGCTCATCGCGCCGATCGTGCGCAGCGCGTAGTTGACGACGGCGACGGTCTCACCCTCGGTCGCCGTGCCGGAGGCGATGTCGAGCCGGCCGAACCAGAGGATCGCGAGGATCGCCGCGTTGACGAGCAGCATGATGAACGGCAGCGTCGTCTCGGTCAGCCGCAGCGCGCCGACGGTGCCGCGCATGAGCTCGCCGCTCGCCTCGCGGAAGCGGCGGTTCTCCTGGTCCATGCGGACGAAGACGCGGATGAGGCGGATGCCGGTCAGATTTTCCTGAATGACGCCGTTGACCCGGTCAAGCCGCTGCTGCACCAGCTGGAACAAGCGGCCCGCGCGCCGGATCATCCACCAGACGAACAGCAGCAGCGGCGGCACGCTCGCCGCCAGCATGAGGCCGAGCTTGAGGTTGACGACCATCGCCATGATGACGCTTCCAGCAACGACGAGCGGGATGCGCGTCATGAAGCGCAGCGCCATGAAGATCGTCTCCTGCACCTGGCTCACGTCGCCGGTCAGGCGGGTGATGAGCGAGGAGGAGGCGAAGCGGCTGAACGTCTCGAAGGCGAAGCCTTGCACCTTGGCATAGAGCCGCTCGCGCAGGTCGTAGCCGAAGCCTTGGGCGGCGTAGGCCGCATAGTAGGAACCGATGATGCCTGCCGCGAACGCCAGCAGCGCGCCTCCGGCCAGCACGCCGCCCCACATCCAGACGACGCCGGTGTCGCCGGCGCGGATGCCCGCGTCGATGATGCGCGAGATGATGAACGGCTGCGAGAGCTCGACGGCCAGCTCCAGCAGCATCATGAAGAGGGCGACGCCGGCCGACAGCCGGTACTTGCCCAGCGATGACAGAACCTTGTCCATGAGTCGAGTGGTGCACCTCCCAGATGATGGTCTCTATGCTACCAGTATACCCCAACTCTATCTTAGAAATAAAAGATTGGCGGCGGGCTTGGCGGCAGGCTTGGCCTTAGGGATGGCGCTTGGCTTGATCGGTTCTTCGCCTATTGGCAAGAAGGAGCGAGCGGTTACCGGCGCGGCGCGCTGCCTTGCCCGTCCAGTCCGGATGCGAGGACGGGCTGCGCGGTTCGGCGGACAGGTTTTGGAGGCATGGAAAAAATCCAAGGCAGATTTGTGCCTTGGATTGGGCCGTTCGGCGGGATTCCGGCGGATCCAGGGCAGGTTTGTGCCTTGGATCGGGCTGTTCGGCGGGATTCCCGGGGATCCAAGGCAGATTTGTGCCTTGGATCGGGCTGTTCGGCGGAATTCCGGCGGATCCAGGGCAGGTTTGTGCCTTGGATCGGGCTGTTCGGCGGGATTCCCAGGGATCCAGGGCAGGTTTGTGCCTTGGATCGGGCCGTTCGGCGGGATTCCCAGGGATCCAGGGCAGGTTTGTGCCTTGGATTGGGCTGTTCGGCGGGATTCCGGCGGATCCAGGGCAGATTTGTGCCTTGGATCGGGCGTTCGGCGGGACGTAGGAGGGCACGGTGCTCCTAGACGAAGGGCATATTCTTTCGCCCGAAGACTAATTCGCCCCCCTACCCAAAATTTCCGCGAAAAACGCCGCCTTGGCCTCGCGGTACTCGTCCATGCTCTCGCCGTCGAACCGGAGCTTGAGCGCGTCGTACCGCTCGCGCAGCTGCGGATCGGCTGCCAGCGCGTCCCGGAGCCGCGCGAAAAAATCCATGTCCGACCCGATCGCCGTCAGCTGCACGCCGAGCGGCGGATCGGCGTCGTCGCGCTTGAACGAGCGGAAGCTCTCCGTCCGGCCGCTGCCCTCGTTTTCGTCGTAAAGCCGCTCCAGCGCGGCCTCCGCCTCCGCCATCCGCTCCAGCGGCACGCGCACCTGCAGGTCGAGGTCGCCCTTGGTCCGGCTGCCCGGCACCGCCGTGCTGCCGATATGCTGGACGTCCGCGTCCGGCAGCAGCTCGCGGATGCGGGCGGCTTCCCGGCGGAAGGCCGCCTCCGCCCGCTCGAACAGAGCCGGATCGCGGCTCAGCGACATCCGCTCCATGTCAGTCCCTCCGTTCCGATGCCGCCTTGGCCGCCGGAGCCGGCTGTCCCGCCGCTTCGGCCGCCAGCGCGCGGAAGTCAAGCTTGGAGATCGGCTCGCCGGCGACGATGCGGGCGCGGATCTCGGCGATCCAGTCGGCCATGCGGCCGACCTTTTCCGACTCGTCGAGCTTCTTGGCCAGCACGGTGTAGAGGACGAGGTCCCGCATGCGCATGAACAGCCCGATCCGGTCCAGCCAGTCCAGGTCCAGCTCATGCTCGGAGGCGTAGCCTTCGTAAAAAGGCTGGAAAAACGCAGCCGCGTACGCCTCCCGCTCGACCTCCGGCAGCTGCTGCACCGCCGCTCCGCCGAGCGCGTAGTAGAGCGGGATCGCCAGATCGTGCACGAACCAGTTGTACTCCGCGTCGTCGAAGTCGAACACCGTCAGCTTGCCTTCATGCGCGTGGAAGTTGCCTTGGTGGATATCGCCGTGGATGAGGCCGTAGCTGTCGTCCGCAAGCGGCAGCCGCCGCAGCTCCTCCAGCACCTCTTCGAACCGGTCCAGCAGCTCCGGCTCGCCGGCCAGATACTGGCCGCGGCTCACGGTCAGCTCCTCCTCATGCCAATGATGGCGCGGATGATGAGCTTCATACGAGGCGCTGGCCCGATGCAGGCGACCGGTGACGGCGCCCCACTCGCGCACGAGCGCCGGATCCCAGCCGTCCGGCCCGGCCGCGGCGCGGGCGCCGGGCGCCTTGCGGAAGCGGCTGGCGTAGAACCGGCTGCCGTCCGCAGCCTCCAGCGGCACGACCCACTCGCCGGAGAGCGCGGGCTCGCAGGCGGCGACGTCCGCTTCCAGCCCTGAGGCGGCCAGATGGCGCAGCCAGCGGAGCTCTTCCTCCACCTGCTCCGCGCTGCGGTGGCTGCTGTGGGTGAGGCGCAGAATCGCCGGATCGCCCTCGCGATCCTCCAGCTCGAAGAGGTAGTTTTCGAAGTCGCCCAGCTTGCGAGGCTCTCCCTGCAGGCCGAACGCCTCGGCGGCGCGGGCGAGGATGTCGGGGGTGAAAAGGATGGATACGCTCGCTTCCATGAACAGGTCTCCTGTCGTTTTGGGATGGGAAAAGCGGCTGCCGGGGGCGGCGAGGCCGCATCGAACCGGACCGTAGCGCGGCTTTCCTTCCATCGTAAACGAACTCCCCTTCCAGCGGAAGAGGAGCTTCAGGGCAAGAACGGTTATAGCGGAAAGAGCGGAGCGAGAGCAGCCGAGCGACAGGCTGAGCGAGAGTGGACAGAGCGGGCGAGCGGCGGGAGAAAGGTCCAGATCCGCATACGGAGAAACAAGAGCCGGCGGAGCATCCCTTTCAAAGGAGGAGGGCCTTGGGACGGCAGGCGCCCGGCCGGCAGACCCGCTCCAGGCCGGATCAAGCCGGCGGCTGCGCCCCGTCCGCTACTCGCGCCCCTCGGTCCTCCGCGGCAGGACGTCCGCCGGCGGCGGCTCCTGGCCGACCTCCAGCAGCTCGCCGGCAAAGCTGCCGTCGTAGCGGAACACGTCGCCGAGCAGCGGATTGCGCACGCGCACCTCGATGCGGAAGCGGCAGGCGCGGTCGTCGTACCACTCATGCACATCGGCCGCGCCGGTCAGCAGCTCCGGGAAGCGGAAGCCGAGCCAGCCCTCGTAAAAGCGCTGCGCGCCCGAACGGATGCGGATGCCGCCCCACTCCGACGGCTCCGCCTCGATGTCCACCGCCAGATGCTGGCGGTTGCCGAGATAATCGACGATGCAGCCGCGCTCGCGGCTGTAGATCATCGTCGCGTCGAAGCGGCGCTCCTGCCGGCCGAAGCGGAATGAGCGGATCCAGGTGACCGTCTCGCGGCCGAAGCGGTCGCGGTAAGCGTAGTTGCGGATCGTGAACGGCACGTCGCAGCCGCTTTGCGGAAACATGATATGGCGCGTCGTTCCGATGCAGAGCGGAAGCGCGGCCAGCCGATTATGCCACACCTCGTGCATGACTCCCGTGCCGAGCGCGGCGAGGCCGGAGCGGCTGTGCAGCGAGAAGCGCTCGCGGATGCGAGGATGCAGCTCCGCGAAGCGGGCTCCGAGCGCCTGCTCATAGATGGAGCGTGGGGCTTCGTCCAGGCCAAGCGGCATGCGGTCCGCCGCGGAGGCGGCGGGCGGCGCGGGCGGCAGCTGCAGAGCGGAAGCGCCGGCAGGGCTTGAACGGCGGAGAACGCTCGCGGATGCGGAAGAAGCGAAGCCGCGAGGCGTGATCGAGGCTGCGGAAGAAGCGAAGCCGCAGGGCGTGATCGAGGCGCTGGAATCAGCGGGAGGACGGATCATCGAAAAGGCTCCTTTCGAAGTCGAGTGGGATGTCAGCGGCACCGTGCGATCCGTCCGCGCCCGAACGCGAGCGGAGCGGCGAATCGGCATCCGCTCGGCGCCGAGCCGCTTCCGATGCGGACGGCGGCTGGCGGCGGCAGCGGCCGGCGCGCGGGACGAAGGGCTGCGCCAGCAGCGCGGCCGCGCTCAGGCCGAGCATCGGCAGCGTCAGCGTGAGCGCGCTGAACGGCTCGGCCAGCTGCTCCGGGCGGGATATCAGCGCGCCGGCGGCAAGCGCGGCGAGCAGCACGCCCTGCCAGCGCAGCAGCCGGGCGGAGCGGCCGAGCAGCAGCGCCGCTCCAAGCGCCGCTTCGCCGAGCCCAAGCGCGGCCAGCGACATCCGGGCCGCCTCCGGCGAAAAGCCGAGGCCATGCAGCAGACGCAGCTCCTCCGACGACGGCAGCAGCAGCTTGGGCACGAGGCCTTCGTACAGCCACAGCCCGGAGAGCAGCGCCAGCGATACGGCGTACACGAGCGCGAGGCGCAGCGTCAGCTCGGGCGCCCAGCCTTTTTCGAGCCAGAGGCGGAGCCGGTCGAAGCTCCAGGCGGTCGCCCAGCCCATGAGCGGGCGGAAGACGAAGCGGTCCAGCAGCCGGCCGGACGCGCCGAAGCGGGTCGAGTACGTGTAGCGCGTCAGGAAGCGCAGCTCGCCGGGCCGCTCGCCCGGCTCGTACCGCCAGAAGCCGGCGCCGCTGCGGATGAGCGACAGCCTTTGCGGTGATTGGAACTGCAGCGCGGATACCCGTACGCCATCCGGACCGGTGCGCTCGCGCGTCGCGCCGCTGCCCCGGATCGCCAGCCCGAAGCCGATGCGCGTCGTGTAGAGGAAGCGCTGCGCTTCGCCTTCCTCGCGCGGGAGATAACGGATCGAGCTGAAGCGCAGGTCCCAGCGCTCATGCTGCTCCGGCTGCTGCGTATGCCGCCAGAGCTCCTCCATCGTGCAGCGCATGGCCAGCTCGACGTATACGGGCTTGCCAACGGGTCTGCGAGCATCGGCGGACGGCTCCGGCCGACCGGACTGCTTGCGAGACTCCGCCGACGGTTCCACCTGCTCCGGCTGGCGGCCGGCTTCCGCTGGCGGCTCCGGCCGACCGGACTGCCTGCGAGCCTCCGCCGACGACTCCACCTGCTCCGGCTGGCGGCGGGCTTCCGCCGCAGCCTCTATCTTCCGCTCACGCATCTTTTCCGCCTCCCGTCTCCGATGCCGCCGCAGCATCCTCTCTCACCGCCAGCCGCTCCTGCCCGAGCCGAAACGTCCGCGCCTGCTCCATGCCTTGCAGCAGCCGGCCGCTCAGCTCGCGTCCTTGCTCCACGGAGCAAGCTGCTCCGTGCACGCCGATCGGCGCGCCGACTCCAGTCAGCCGGCCGAGCCGATGCCGCACGGCGGCGATGCCGGCGTAAGCGGCGTCGCGCAGCGGCCGCGGCACGAGGCGAAGGGCGCTCAGCAGCGGCCACCCCCCGTCCAGCAGCCGGAACAGCTCGAGCGAGGCGGACGAGCGCGCGTAGGCGCGCCCGTCCTTCAGCAGCACGAAGCTGTCCGTCCGCGCTCCGTCGAGCCCGTGGCCGCGCAGCAGATACTGCCCCTCCTCCGACTGGAGAGCGGCGAAGCGAAGTCCGCCCGCGCGCTCTCTTTTGGCCGCGAAACGAGCCAGCCCGCCGCATAGCGCGCACTCCCCGTCCACCAGCGCCACCGCCTCGATCGGCCTCATGCGGCTCCCTCCCTTCGCGGGACGGCTGTCCGTGGTCGTCCCTGATCTGCCATCATCGTACCGCTGCGGCTGCTTTCGCGGCAGGCCCCAGTTTCATAGGCCCTCTGCCGCTGCGCCTCCACTCCGCGTCCCGGCGGATGCGGCTCCCGCTTCAAGGCTGCGGCATGACGGACTCCGGGACAGCCCGCCAGAGACCCTCCACGCCAAAAAAACCGCTGCCGCTTCCTTCTTCCACACGAACTCCGTCTCGCTTCTGGCTTCTGCAGAGAGCGTTTGGCGGGACACGGACTCCTTTCCTTTACTGTCCATGCCCGCTCCCCCCTCCGTCCCGTCTACATGCCCGTATGCTCGATTTTTCCGAGTCGTTCCGCCAGTTCGCCTGCATGCCGAGCTGATCGCGCAATTTGTCCGCTACCTTATCCACTCTTCATTCGTGGGTCGTATTGGAATTCCGGCCTCATGAACGTTCCTCATCGCTGGCGCAGGCCATGGTCCCCCAAATCATGCAAACGAGGGGAGCGGAACGAGCCGATGCCTTTCGTAGAAGCGACAGAGAGGTCCTCTTGGAAGTCGGATGGCCTTCGCCTGGGACGTCGGAAAATCCGGGCATCCGGCTTCCAGTGGAACCGGAGAAAGGCTCGGCTTGCGCAGCGGGCTAACCTTTCGGATCATTGAACATGGTGCTGAGGACGCTGCGCTGCCGACGAACCGCGCTCCTTAAAGGCAAAAATGACGTTAGCACGCGCTCATGCCGACAAACCGCGCTCCCTAAAGGCAAAAATGACGTTAGGATGCGCTGATGCCGACGAACCTCGCTCCCTAAAGGCAAAAATGACGTTAGCACGCGCGGTTCTCGTCAAAAATACCCGCTTCAAGGCTGCGGCATGACGGACTCCGGGACAGCCCGCCAGAGTCCCTCCACGCCAAAAAAAGCTTGCCAGGCGCAAGCCTTTCGATTCATGCGCTCCTCGCGCCTCTGATCCTCCGCCGAAACGAATCTCCTACCGCTGCTCGCCGCCGTCCGGCTCGCGGTCGTCGCCCCGGCGCAGCCGGCGCACGGCCTCGCGGCTCGAGCTCGCGCCGAGCTTCTTGAGGATGCGGTTCACCTGGTTCTTGAGCGTGCTCTCGCTCTTGAACAGCTTCCGCCCGATCTCGGCCTGCGTGCGGCCATCCTCGATCAGCTCGAACACCTCGCGCTCGGCCGGCGTCAGCGGCTGCAGCCGTTCCTCCCGCTTCAGGCGGCGAAATTCCTTGAGCAGCGCCTGCATCGGCGCCGGACGGCGCACCGCGTCGCGGATCGCGGCCGGCAGGTCCGCGTAGCGGCTTTTTTCCACATAGCTCGCCGCCCCCGCTCCGAACGAGCGCGTCATCATCGCTTCGTCCCCGACCGAGGTCAGCATGACGATCGGCACCTCGCGCAGCTCCAGCAGGTCGGCCGCGACCGCGATGCCGTCCCGCATGCCGTCACCGAGCTGGATGTCCATCAGCACCGCGTCGAAGTCGAGCGAGCGGGCCGCCTCAAGCGCCTGCTCCGGCCCCGCCGCCCAGCCCGCCACTACCAGGTCAGGCTCCGCCTCCAGGTACAGCGTCATGGAGCGCACCCACTCCGGGTCGTCCTCGACGATCAGCAGCCGGATCGACGCCGCATTATGCCGCTTCCCGTCCGGCTCCCGCACGGCGCGGCCGTACTCGCCCCGGCACTCGCCCCGGTCCGCGCCTCCGTTCCCGGATTCCCGCTCCCGCGCTTCCTCCGCCGCTTCTCCGCCTGTGCTCGGGGGCCTCGCCTCCGAATCTCTCATCGCCGCTCCTCCTCTCCGCCCTGCCTGCCGAGCTGCGGCAGCCGCAGCTCCGCCCTCGTGCCGCCGCCCTCCCGGCGCTCCAGCCGCACGCTGCCGCCCGCCATCCGCATCGCCTGATGCGCGTAGGACAGCCCGATGCCGTAGTTCATGCGCCCGCTCTTCGTGCTGTAGAACGGCTCGAACGCCTGCGCCAGCCGCTCCGCCGCGATGCCCTCGCCCGTATCGTCCACCCGGATGAGCAGGCGCCGGCGCTGCCGCTGCGCGTTCACGACCGCCTCGCCGCCAGCCGGCGTCGCTTCGATCGCATTCGCGAGCAGATTAACGAGCGATTCCTCCAGGTGAAAAGGATCCGCCAACGCCACCTCCGGCACGCCCCCGGACCGGACGCTCACTTGAACGCCCCGGGACGCGGCGAGCGGAGCGCTCCGCTCCGCCGCGCGCGCCAGCAGCTCGGGCAGCCGCACCGGCTCCGCCTGCCAGCGGATCGCTTTCAGCTGCGTCTGCAGCCGCTCCACCGTCTCCAGCATGCGGCCGGCGGAGCGCTGGATCTGCTGCAGCTGCTCGGCTCCGCGGACCGCCGGCTTCGATGGCGGAGGCGCCGACGCCGGGGGAGGCTCCGCTGCAGGAGCCGCGACTGCAGGTGCAGGGTCTGTGCCGACGGCTGCAGGAGCAGCCGGCTCCTTGGCGGCATCCCCGCGCTCCAGCTCCCGCCGCAGCAGCTCGGAGGCGAGGCTGATCTTGCCCAGCTCGTTTTTGAGCGAGTGGTTGAGCATCGACGCTCCGAGGCCGGCGGCGCGCATCGCGCTCTCCAGCGGATCTCGCTCCAGCCGCAGCCGGATGCCGAGCACGCCGTACAGGAACAGCCCCGCCGCCGCGGCGCCCATCGAGAAGACGATGAACAGCGATACATACCGGAAAAAATCGAAGTCCGGCGAGATCGCCCGCCCGACATTGATCAGCCCGAGCACCGCGAGCAGCGTCGGCACCATGATGACGGCCATGATCGCCCGCGAGCGCCGCTTCAGCGGATGCGCCTCGCGGCGCACGGCCAGGATCATCGCGGCGCATGCGGCAAGATAGTACGGAGCGGTCCAGACGAGCAGCAGCCCGTAATGGGGACCGCCTCCCCGCAGCAGCGCCTCGCCCAGCGACACTAGCGGCGGCAGCAGCAGGATCAGGGCGACGAGCGGGCTGGCGCCGCCATTCGCGACGCGCCATCCGCTTCCGCCGCTCGTCCCGCCCGTCGCGACGCGCCATCCGCTTCCGCCGCTCGTCCGGCCCGTCGCGACGCTCCGTCCGCTTCCGCCGCTCGCCCCGCCCGTCCCGGCGAGCAGTCCGCTCCAGACGAGCGCGAACACGAGCACCGCCCACGGCGTCAGGCAGGCGTTGAGCAGCTCCAGCGCTCTTGCTCCTGCGGGCTGGCCCGCCCGCTCCAGCCAGGAAGCGGCGCCGCCCAGCGAGGCCAGCGCCAGAAACGCCGCCGCCCAGCGGCTCTCCGCCTCGCGCGGCCGCGCCAGCAGCGCCGCCGCTCCGGCGGCCAGCAAGGCGAAGAAATAGATGAGCATCGCGGCGCCTCCTCTCCCCGGCGAAGTCTGTCCCGGCTCGCAGCCTTCTTCCCGCTGCGGAATGCCATAGATTTACTTTACCGAGCCGGCGGCGGATAGACAAGCGAGCATCATCGTTTGTACGATAAATCGCACAAAACGATCCCTGCGTTCGCCAGACGATCAAAATCGGGATGATCCATCATACAGATCAAGCAAAAACAGACCGCCAGCACCTCGAAGGTGGGCGGTCTGCTTTTGCTGCCGGCTTTATGAGATCAAAGCGAACGCTGTCCTCCACGCGCCAGCATCCCCGCCCGGCTCAGCTCCGCTCCAGCGGATGCGCCATGACGCTCATGAGCGCGAGCTCCGGCTGCGTCGAGTCGAGCCGGCTGTACTGCACGACGACCGGCACCGAGCTCGCCACGGTGACGGCGTAGGGCACGCCCGCGGGAATGCGCTCGCCGCCGCTGGCGAGGCCGGCGGTGCGGATATGGCGGGTGCGGCGGCCCGGCACCGTCTCGACGATGCCTGCGAGCGGCTCGCGGTCCTCGAAGTAGACGGTCAGCTCCAGCTCGGCCGGCTCGTCGCCGGCATTGAGCACGCAGATGCTCTCGTGGCTCTCCAGCGACCCGCTGCTGAGCGGCGGGATGTAGCCGTCCGGGATGATCCAGCTGCGGCTGCCTAAAGCTTGGGACATGATGGCTCCTCCTGTCGGTTGTCGGTTGTCGGATGTCGGATGTCGGATGTCGGATGTCAGCGTCGGCGACGACGCGCCTGCCGCTTTCTTTTCGACGCGGGCTGGAACGGATCCTCCACGGTCCACGGCCGGCCGGCAGCGGACTGCACGCCCGCGTCAAATGGAGCCCGGGCCCTCCGCGCTCTCGCGCAGGTACATGGCCAGCGGCTGCAGCCGGAGCCGGCGGATCTCCGCCGCCACGAGGCCGGCGAGGCGGACGGCACCGCGCTCCTGGAAATGCGTGTTGTCGCGCGTGCCGGATGGGTGGTTCAGCGACTCGCCGGGCAGCAGCCACATGAAGTCGTCCTTGGTGCCTTCGGGACCGGCCGCCTCGAACAGCTCCCGACTGAGCTCCGCCAGGTCGATCAGCGGCACGCCTTCCTCGGCGGCCAGCTCGCGCATCGCGGCCGGATAGTCGCCATGCGTATCCCGCAGCCGTCCCTCGGCATCGAAATCGCGCCGCTGCATCGACGTGACGAGAACCGCATGCGCCTGCCGCTCGCGAGCGCCGCTCACATAACGGCGCAGCGTGTCCTTGTAGCTGCCGAACGGCTCGGTGAACCGCTCGGCGTCGTTCTTCTGGTCGTTGTGCCCGAACTGCACGAACAGCCAGTCCCCCGGCTTCAGCCGCTCCAGAATCGCCTCCAGCCGCCCCTCGCGAATGAAGCTGAGCGAGCTGCGCCCTGAGACGGCGTGGTTGTCGACCGCGACGTCATGCTTGAACCGCGCCGGCAGCGCCTGTCCCCAGCCGAAATACGGATAGCCGGACGCCGGCTGGTCGCAGACGGTGGAATCTCCGGCGAGAAAAAGCCCGACCGCCTGAGGAGCCGGCGTCACGGTCAGCTCGCACAGCCGCGGCGCCTTGCCGGACAGCCGCAGCCGCAGCCGGCCGCCCCGCACGGCCGCAGCGAACAGCTCCTCGGCGTAGACGCCCGCCGGACGCTCCAGCAGCGGCAGCACGAGGCTGCCCTCGCCGAGCCTCACGCTCGTCGACGTCGCATGCCGCTCGTCGCCGCAGCGCACTCGGACGTGATAGATGCCGTCCGGCACTGCCACGGCGAATACGGCCTGCGCCGGAATCAGGATGCCTTCGCCGCCGGGCCGCAGCCGCTCGTGCACAGTCGAGCCCGGCTCGAAGCCCCAGCCGCGCTCGTCGCTGTAAGCATCGTCTGCCCGCACCTGCGCCGCGCCCGGCGGCGGCTCGCCCGGCCCGAAGGCGAAGCGCAGCTCCGCCGCGCCCCGGCCCGTTGCCGGCGGCTCGGCGGCGCTTGCTTCGGGCGCTTCGCCCGCTTGCCGCCTGGCGCCCTCGACAGGCGCAGCTCCGTCCTGGCGCGCCCCGGCGTCTCCATCCGGCAGATCCGCGTTCATCCTTGCCGCTTCCTTTTCCATGCCGCTCATCCCTTCGTTCCGGCTTCTCCATCCGGCAGCTCCGCGTTCGTCCTTGCCGCTTCCTCTTCCATGCCGCTCATCCCTTCAGCCCGCTCGTCGCCATGCCCTGCACGATATGCTTCTGGAACGCGAAGAACAGGGCGATGACCGGCACGAGGCTGACGATCGACATCGCGAACATCGCGCCCCAGTTGGACGTCGACTCGCTGTCGAGGAACATCTTGAGCGCCATCGAGACGGTGTACTTGTCCGGAGAGTTGAGGTAGAGCACCGGACCGAGCAGGTCCTCCCACCGCCAGTAGAAGGAGAAGATCGCCGCCGTCGCCAGCGAGGAGCGCAGCAGCGGCAGGATAATCCGGGCGTACAGCCGCAGCTTGCCGCAGCCGTCGATCGTCGCCGCCTCGTCAAGCTCGCGCGGAATCGTGCGGATGAACTGCACCATCAGGAAGATGAAGAACGGGATGCCGAAAAACTGCGGCACGACGATCGGCGCGATCGAGTTGAGCCAGCCGAGCTTGGTGAAGATGACGTACTGCGGCACGAGCACGACGTCATGCGGCAGCATGAGCGTCACCATCATGAGCGCAAACCACAGGTTGCGCCCGCGGAAGCTCAGCCGCGCGAAGCCGAAGGCGATGAGCGAGCTCGACAGCACCGCTCCGATCGTCGACAGCACGACGATGACGAGCGAGTTCCAGATGTACGTCATGAACGGGTAGCCCGCGGTTCCCTTCCAGCCGTCGGCGTAGTTGCTCCACACCCACTTGTCCGGCAGCAGCGACTCGGCCGTGACGAAGATGAGCCGGCTCTCCTTGAAGCTGCTCATGAGCATCCACAGCACCGGATAGAGCATGAGCACGGCCAGCGCGATGGCGAACAGATGATAGACGGGCCATTTGATCGTTTTCCAGGCCATCGGTCAGCGCCCCCCTTCCGACTCGTAGAACACCCAGTACTTGGAGACGAAAAACAGCACGGCGGTCATGATGCCGACGATGATCAGCATGACCCACGCCATCGCCGAGGCGTAGCCCATGTTGTTGAACATGAACGCCTGGCGGAACAGGTACAGCGAGTAGAGCATCGTGCCGTCCATCGGGCCGCCCTCGCCCTTGGAGATGATGTAGGCGGGCACGAACGTCATGAAGGCGCTGATCGTCTGCATGATCAGGTTGAACAGGATGATCGGGCTAAGCAGCGGCAGCGTGATCCGGAAGAAGCGCCGGGCCGGGCCCGCGCCGTCGACGCCTGCGGCTTCGTACATTTCCGGCGAGATGTTCTTGAGGCCCGCCAGGAAGATGAGCATGGACGAGCCGAACTGCCAGACGGAGAGCGTGACGAGCATGCCGAGCGCCGCGTTCGGATCGCCGAACCAGCTGACCGGGCCGAGCCCGATCGCGATCAGCGCGCTGTTGACGATACCCTCGCTGCCGAAGATGTTGCGCCACATGATCGATACGGCCACGCTGCCGCCGATGATCGACGGGAGGTAGAACAGCGTGCGGTACGTCCCGATCAGGCGCGAGCCGTTGTTGAGCAGCATCGCGATGAACAGCGCGAACATGAGCCGCAGCGGCACGCCGACGAAGACGTACAGGAACGTCACGCGCAGGGAGTTCATGTACTTGGGATCGCCAGTGAACATCTTGACGAAGTTGTCGAGCCCGATCCAGCGCGGAGCGCTGAACAGGTTGTAGCTCGTGAAGCTGAGGTAGAGCGAGATGAACATCGGGATCAGCGTGAAGGCCAGGAAGCCGATGACGAACGGGCTGATGAAGGCATAGCCGGTCAGATCGTTGCGGAGCGCGGTGTTTCGCTTGAGCATGGTCTCTCTCCTTTCTCATCCGGCGGCGGAAGCCCGGCGGGCCGGCAGCGGGCGCGGGGCGCGCAGGCGCCCAGCGTCCCCGCAGAGGAGAAAAGCCGCCCGGACGGCGGCTTCTCCCCTCAAGCCCTTGCTCCCCCGTCCCGCAGCGCGCCGCTCCGGTTCGGGGAAAGCCCCGCTGCTCGCAGCGCCGCGGCCGGACGTTTCTCTATTTGTTGGCGGCGAGCACTTCGCTGGCCGTCTTGCGGAACGAGGCCGCGGCCTGCTCCGGCGTGATGCGGCCGAAGTTCAGCTCCTCGATGAGGTCGGCAAGCGCGGCGATCACTTCCGGCGAGCCGGTCGGCGGCGGCGGGCTCATCGGCGAGGCTTTCGGCTCCATCTCGGAGACGAAATCGAACACCTGCTTGACCGGCTCGTCGAGCTCGCCGGCGATCGCTTCCTTGATCGCGGAGCTGATCGGCACGCCGCGCTCGCCCTTGATGATCTTGTTCGCCTCGACGTCGTTCACCCAGAAGTCGATGAACTTCGCCGCCTCCTCCTTGGCCTTGGAGTTGTTCGTGATCGCCCAGTACATGCTCGGCTGCATGTAGATGCCCTTCTCCATGTCCGGCCCCATCATCGGAGCCAGGGCGAGCGGGCGGGCGGCGGCCTTCTGCAGGCCGACGAACTGGTTGGACCACTGGAAGACGCCGATGCCGGTGCCCTTCACGAGGTCGGACTCCTCGAGGACGCCCTTGATCTGGTTCAGGTAATCCGGCGAGCGCAGCGCTTTTTCCTTGACGAGATCCGCCTGGATGCGGAAGAAGTCCGTGAACAGCTTGTCGTCGTCGTAGCCGAGCGCGTTGCCCTCCTCGTTGTAGAGCGTCTCGCCCTTCGTGCGCAGGTAGTAGTTGAAGAAGATGTCCGGCGCGAACCCGGAGTCAAAGTACAGCCCCTTGGAGCCGGTCTGCCGGGCCATCTCCTCGTACTTCTCCCACGTCCAGTCGGCCGGGATGCTGTCGATGCCGCCCTTTTTCAGCAGCTCCGGATCGTAGTGGAAGCCAAGCACGTTGACGCCGATCGGGATGCCGTACTGCTTGCCGCCCAGCAGGCCCGTGCCGAGCACGCTCTCGCTGACGTCGCCGACCTGGATCTGGTTGTTCAGGTACGGCTCGAGCTCGGCGAGCTGGCCGTTCTTGGCGTATTGGCTGATGTAGGAAATGTCCATCTGCACGATGTCCGGCAGCTGCTTCGCCGCCGCTTGCGGAGCGAGCTTTTTCCAGTAGTCGTCGAAGGACGCGTACTCCACGTCGATCTTGACGTTCGGATGCTTGCTCGTATACAGGTCGATGACCTGCTGGGTATAGGCGTGGCGGGAATCCGAGCCCCACCAGGCGATGCGCAGCGATACGGGATCGTCTGCGGAGCCGCCGGCCGGCGCGTCGTTGCCGGAGCTGCAGGCGGATAGGGCTGTAGAGGCGAGCGTAACGGCGGCCAGCAGGCCGAGCATTCTTCTTTTCATCGCATGATCTCCCCTTGGTTGGCAAGTCGGAAGCCGAAGGCGCTGCCGGCTCGGTCGCTTGCCCGCCGGCTGTCAGCGCTTTCTTTCTTCCCTTGGCTCTATTGTCTCAAGTCCGGCTTGCTCCCGGAATCCAAAAAGCAGAGCCATCCCGTTAAAAATCAGAGGGGCATTTTTTGAACTCGCTCGGCGTCCGTCCCGTCCATTTTTTGAACACCTGGCTGAAATAAGGCGCGTTGTCGCCGAAGCCGAACCGCTCCGCCAGCTCGGCGACGCGCGCGTCTCCGCCGCTGCGGATATGCCGGCACGCCTCGCGGATGCGATGCCGGTTCAGGTAGGCGGAGAAGCTCTCCCCGGTCGCCTTCTTGAACATCTTGCCGACATAGTCGGCGTTCATGAACAGCTGGCCGGCCGCGACCGCCCCGAGCGTCAGGCCGGAATCGGCGTAGTCCTGCTCGATAATCGCGATCAGCCGCTCGACGGCCGACGACTGGCGGCTCAGCGTCAGGCGGTGGTAATGGTCGGCGAGCCGCATCGCGCTGTCCGTGACGAACTCGCCGAGCCCGGCGAGCGTGTCGATGCCGGACAGCTCCGCCGCCCGCAGCGTGAACGCCTCGGCCTCCGCCTCGGGGCAGACGCGGATCATCGCCGCATACAGCTGCAGCACGCAGGAGCGGGCCGCCGGCAGCGCCGCCCGCCGCTCCGCCAGCTCGCCGAGAAAGCGCTCGATCTCCAGGCGCGCCTCGTCCGCCAGGCCGGAGCGCAGCAGCAGGCAGAGCCGCTCCTCGTCCGGCTCCGGCAGCGCCTCGGCGCCTTGCGCCGCCGGCAGGTCGCTGCGGACGATGAGGCTGTCGTCGCCGACGTAGAACCGGTGCGCGAGGCACTCCCGCGCCTCGCGATACAGCCGGCGCGCCTCGACCATCCGGCCCGCGCTGCTGAGCGCGGCCGTCGCCTCCAGCTTGTAGAAGCGCCGGAACGTTTCCTGCACGCGGCCGATGCGCGCCTCCAGCTCCGGCGCGAGCCGCTGCGGCGAGCCGGCTTTGGCCTCCTTAACCCGCATCGTCCCGACCGCCTCGACCGCCCCGTCCGTCCCGCGCGCAGCCTCGTCGTCCGGCTCGCCGCCGTCGTCCAGCACGACCAGCAGCGTGCCGTCGATCGTCGTGCTGAGCAGGATGCCGGGGATGAGCTCCGCCGCGATGTTGGACAGCGCGAACAGCTGCGCGTAATCCGGCTCGCCCGCCGGGCTGAGCAGCATGAGCCGCACGGGCCGGCCGTCCAGCTCCATGCCGAACAGGCTCTGGTACAGCGCCAGATCGCGGCTGCCGTAGGTGCGGTTCGTGATGAACTCCTTGAGGAACTGCTCCTTCACATGCGGCAGCATGCGGCGGTAGCGCTGCTCCATCTCCGAGAGGAAGCCGTCCCGCTCGTCCTCCTCCTCCAGCTCCCGCGCCAGCTCCGTCAGCGCCTCGCCGATCTGCTGCTCGCTGCATGGCTTGAGCAGGTAGTGGCGGACGCCGTGCTGCATCGCGCGGCGGGCGTAGTCGAAGTCCTTGTACCCGGTCAGCATCGCGAAACGGATGCGCGGATGCCGCTCCGCCGTCCGCTCCACGAGGCCGAGCCCGTCGAGGCCCGGCATCCGGATGTCGGTCAGCACAAGGTCGGGACGCTCCCGCTCGATCGCCTCCAGCGCCTCGAGCCCGTTGCGCGCCGTTCCGGCGAGCCGCAGGCCGAGCCCGCTCCAGTCCAGCACTTTGGCGATGCCCTCCACGATCAGCCTTTCGTCATCGACCAGCAGCACGCTTCGCATGGCTTGTCTCCTCCCTTTCCTCCGTATAAGGCATGTCCAGCCTGACCGTCGTTCCCTTGCCCTCGGCGCTTTCGATCTCGAGGCTCGCGTCGCCTCCATACGTCAGCCGCAGCCGTTCGGCGATGTTCGCCAGGCCGATGCCTTGACCGCGCGTGCGCACCTCGCCCCGGCGCAGCCGCTCCACGAACTCCGGCGGCATGCCCGGCCCCGTATCGGATACGGCCAGCCGCAGCCGGCCTCCGGACGTGGACGCGCTCACCGTGATGACGCATGGCTCGATCATCGGCTCCAGCGCGTAGTGGACGGCGTTCTCCACGAGCGGCTGCAGCGTCAGCTTGGGCAGCAGCGCCGGCAGCGCCTCCTCCTCCGCCTCCAGCCGGAAGTCCAGCCGCTCCTCGTAGCGGATCGCCTGGATCGTGACGTAGCTGCGCACGAGCTCCAGCTCCTGCTCCAGCGGGAGCAGGTCCTCGGTGCCGCTGATCGAGCTGCGCATCAGATGGCCGAGCGCCTCGACCATCTCGGAGATGCTTCTCTGCCCGTTCATCTTGGCCTGCCAGTTGATCGACTCGAGCGTGTTGTACAGGAAATGCGGATTGATCTGCGCCTGCAGCGCCTTCAGCTCCGCCTCGCGGATCGTCAGCTGCTTGGCGTAGTTCTCGTCGATCAGCTCGCGGATGCGCTGCAGCATCATCGTGAACGTCCGATGCAGGATGCCCGCCTCGTGATGGGACAGCTCCGGCACCGCGCCGAGCGACTGCTCCTCGAGCCGGTCGAGCTGGCCCTTCTCGATCTGCCGCATCTTGCGCAGCAGCAGCAGCATCGGCCGGTTGATGCTGCTTGAAAGCATCGCGCCGAGCAGCAGCGCGGCGAGGAAGATGGCGACGAAGCTGGCCAGCACGATCCGCTTGACCGCGGTCAGCTGGCGGAACATCTCGTCGAATGGCGTGACGTACAAATACGTCCAGCCCATGTTCTTGGACGCCATGAGCGCCGTGAAATACTCGCCTCCGGCATAGGACTCCACGCCGTACGGCTTGCCCTGCGCGGCGGTGCGGGCCGCCTCCGCGGCCGTCAGCGGCATGTCGTCCGCGAGCGGATAGATGATGTCCTTGCCGTCCGTCAGGATGAGGCGCGCCTGGCCCGGGCCCGTATCCATCTGATCCTCGATGATGCGGTCGATGCGCGTCCGGATGATCAGCGTGCCCAGGTTGTCGAACGTCAGGTTCTGCGTCGTGAACGAGCGGATCTTGCGCACCGAGAGCAGCGCCGCCCGCTTGTCCGCGGTCACCTTCCACGCATGCGCCCCGTCCGTCCGCTCGGCGAGCGCGACCAGATCGAGCTGCATGCCGGCGGTGATGCCTTCGCGGTTGCCCGCGGAGATCGGGATGCCGCGCGTGTCGATGAGCAGGATCGAATAGACATCCTTCTCCGATCCGGCATAGCTGATCAGCTGGTCGGCGACCCGCTTGCGCAGCACGTTCTGCTCGTACGACGTCGGCGAGCCGCTCAGCTTGCCGAGCGCCTGCTGGATGACCGGGTCGGCCAGCACGCGGAAGCTGAGTCCCTCCACCTCCCGCAGCCGGTTCTCGATGGCGATCGACGACGTGCCGAGCACCTGCGACGATTTCTCGTAGATCTGGCGGTCGTAGATTCGGAACACATAGCCGAGCACGAGCTGGTAGAACACGAAGCAGCCGATCATCAGCACCGACAGCAGCAGCAGCATCTTGTGATGGATCGACAGATTGTTGTAAGCGCTTCTAATTCGGTTCAGGCGCGGCATGCCGGACCTCCTTCGGATGCGGATGGCGGTCTCGGCCCTAGGCCGAGTTTTTATTAGAAAGTATAGCACGCAAGCCGCCGCCGAGGGCGCGCAGCCGGCATGTTTCCGGATTTTTGCCGGCTTTCGCCGGAAAAGTGAAGCCTCTGCCGAACGCGAAAAGCCCTGCCGCCGGATCGGATCCGGGGAGCAGGGCCTGGGGCGCGGCCGTTCGGGCGCGGACTCGCGCGGCGCGCCGTCAGATGCCGCGGTTTTTGAACAAGGTGGCGATGGAGCCGCCGTAGATGTTGGAGCGGATCGCCTCGGTGAACAGGCCCGCCGTCGGGATGACGGTGAGCTTGTCCGACGGGCTGGCCTGCTGCAGGATCGAGTCGGTGACGACGATCTCGCGGATATGCGGATGGTTGAGCTTCTCCAGCGCGTCGCCGGAGAACAGGCCGTGCGTAGCGGCGATGACGACGTCGCGGCCGCCTTTCTCCACGAGCTTCTCGACGACGTTGAACAGCGTGCGGCCGGTGTCGATGATGTCCTCGATGATGACCGGCGTCTTGTCCTTGACGTCGCCGATGACATGCATCTTCTCCTCGCCGGTATGCGGATCGTGGTTCGTCACGACCATCGCGAACGGCGCATGCAGATAGTTGGCCAGCTTCTCGGCGGTGGAGGCCCGGCCGGCGTCCGGCGAGACGATGACCGGGTTCTCGATGTTCTTGGCGCGGATGTGCTCGGTCAGCTCGTCCAGCGCGGTCAGATGGTCGACCGGGAAGGTGAAGAAGCCCTGGATCGCCGCCGTGTGGAGGTCCAGCGTGATGATCCGCGACGCTCCGGCCGTATGCAGCAGGTCGGCGACCAGCTTGGCCGAGATCGCCTCGCGCGGATGGCGCTTGCGCTCCTGGCGGGCGTAGCCGTAGTACGGCATGATGATGTTGATCGTCTTGGCCGAGGCGCGCTTGGCCGCGTCGATCATGATCAGCAGCTCCATGAAGTTCTCGTTGACCGGATCGGACAGCGACTGCACGATGAAGATATGGCAGGTCCGGATCGGCTCGCCGTAGGAGACGTACAGCTCGCCGTTGTCGAACTGGCTCAGCGTCACCTCGCCGAGCGGCAGCCCGAGCTGCTCGCTGATGCTTTTGGCCAGCGGAACATTGGAGGATCCGCTGAAAATTTTCACTTTATCCGTCATTAGGTATTCTTTCCCTCCCGCGCATTGGATGAGCCTTTGCCCTCATTATAGCCCATCTTCGGGCAAAACTGCAGTCCGCTCGCGGGAAAACGTCCTACGGCTACTTATTTGTTCTCTGAAAAATCGCTATACTGGACGAAACAGACGCTGCTTCCCGCATCAAAGAAAGGAAGGTCGGCTTCATGAACCCAATCCCGGACGAGCCGGGACGCATCGTCCGAGGCTCGGACGACTACCGGCGCGCCGGCCGTTCGCTGTTCGTGGCCGGCGCGGCCACGTTCGGCATGCTGTACAGCGTGCAGCCGCTGCTGCCCGAGTTCGCCCGCGAGTTCGGGCAGACGCCGGCCGGAGCCAGCCTCACGCTGTCGGTCAGCACGGTGCTGCTCGCCGCCGCGCTGCCGATCGCCGGACTGCTGTCCGACCGCATCGGCCGCAAGCGCGTCATGGAAGCATCGCTGCTGCTGGCGAGCCTGATCTGCCTCGCTGCGGCGCTGGCGCCGGGGTTCGCCTCGCTGCTGGCGCTGCGCGCGCTGCTGGGCATCCTGCTGGCCGGACTGCCGGCCGTAGCGATGACCTACCTCGCGGAGGAGATGGATCCCGCCAGCCTCGGCGCCGCGATGGGGCTGTACATCAGCGGCAACTCCATCGGCGGCCTTGCCGGCCGCGGCGCGGTCAGCACGATCAGCGACCTCGCCGGCTGGCGCTGGGGCGTCGGAGCGGTCGCGCTGTGCGGCCTGCTCGCCGCCTGGCAGCTCATGCGCCGACTGCCGGAGCCGCGCCGGAGCGCGGCGAATCGGACGACGCCGCAGGAGATGCTGGCGCATTCGCGCCGCCATCTGCGGCGGCCCGTCCTGCTCGCGCTGTTCGGCATCGGCGCGGTGCTGATGGGCGGCTTCGTCACGCTGTACAGCTATCTCGCCTTCCGGCTGCTGGCCCCGCCGTTCGAGCTGCCGCAAGCGTGGGTCGGCTGGATCTTCATCCTGTTCCTGACCGGCTCGGTCAGCTCCCCGCTCATGGGCAGGCTGCGCGACCGACGCGCCGCGCTCGGCCTGGCGCTCGGCCTGCTGGCCGCCGGGCTGGCGCTGACGCTGCCGGAGCAGCTCGGCCTCACGCTGCTCGGCA
The DNA here is from genome assembly GCF_037965485.1 of Paenibacillus sp. FSL W8-1187. Taxonomy (NCBI): domain Bacteria; kingdom Bacillati; phylum Bacillota; class Bacilli; order Caryophanales; family Paenibacillaceae; genus Paenibacillus; species Paenibacillus sp. FSL W8-1187. The sequence continues at coordinate 869,917 of NZ_CP150181.1, read as the reverse complement.
CGGCGCTGTTCACGGCGGGATTTTTCGGCGGACATGCCGTCGCCAGCGCCTGGGTCGGAGCGGCCGCGCCCGCAGGACGCGCGCAGGCGTCCTCGCTGTACCTGCTGTTCTACTATGCCGGCTCGAGCCTGGGCGGGACGGCCGGCGGCCTCGCCTGGAGCGCGGCCGGCTGGCCGGGCGTCGTCCGCCTGATCGGCGGCATGCTGGCCGCCGGACTGCTGCTGTGGCTGGCCCTTTGCCTGCTGCCGTCGGCTCGCCTCTCGGCCCGTCCCTATGATCTCGACAAAGGAGAACGATGAACGCATGCGAATCGGACAAACAAGCGAAATCTGGCGCTATCCCGTCAAGTCGATGGGAGGCGAGCGGCTGCAAGGCGTCTCCGTCGAGCGGTACGGCCTGGAAGGCGACCGCTTCTGCAGCCTGTACGACGAAGCCAAGGAAGGCTGGAGCAGCTACCATACCGCCCGCAAGTTCCCCGCCCTGCTGATGTACCGCGCCGCCTACGGGGAAGAAGGCGTGCGCGTCGATTCCCCGCTCGGCCCCTCCTACCGCTGGGAGCCCGCCCTCGGGGACGAGCTGGAGCAGGTGACGGGCACGCGCATGTCGATGAGCGCGGAAGGAGCTCCCGGCCGCGAAGGCAACGGCTTGATGGCGGTCGACGCCGCCAGCGTGCTGATCGTCACCGACGCTTCCCTGCGGCGGCTGAAGGCCGCTTGGGGCAAGGAGGCCGAAGCCCTTCGCTTTCGACCGAACCTGCTGCTGCGGACGGACGAACCCGAGCTCGACGACGAGTCGCTGCTCGGCGCGCGGCTGCGCATCGGCGGCGCGCTGCTGCAGGTCGATTCGTTCTGCCAGCGCTGCTCGATGGTCAATTACGATCCGGACAGCCTGGAGCGCGATCCGTCGCTGCTGCGCGTCGTGAACGACCGCTTCGGGCTGAGCTTCGGGCTGTACGCCTCGGTTCTCGAGCCGGGCCGGATCGCCGAGGGCGATGCCGCTCTGCGCGAGGGCTGAGCGCTAGGCGGGGCGCGCGGGCTGAGCGCTAGGCGGGGCGCCTGTGGGCCGGGCGAGGGCCGAATCGCCGAGGGCGATGCCGCGCTGCTCGAGGGCTGAGCGCTAGGCGAGGCGCCTGCGGGCCGGGCGGAGCTCGGTCTTGCGAGCGGCTAATCCAGTCGAAGCGCGGAGGACCGCTTGCGACGAATCAGAGCGTTAGCAGCCCCAAAAAGGGCGGCTCCCAACTCTAACGACGCGTCACGCGCTTAGCCCTGCAAAAGGCCGGAAAAACATGCAGAATCATGCGAGCGGCCTATTGGAAGCGTCTGACGCGTCGTTACGTTTTTGGAAGCGCGAAAAAAAGGGCTCTAAGCGTCTGAGGCGTCGTTGGCAACGGATGGGAACGACTCAATTCCAGCGGAACCGTCGGAAACCACCTTTCGCAAAAGCCGCGAGCCGAACCAATCGGCAGCACGCGGCGGTCCGACCGGAGGCATGCTGCCGCAGGCTGGCCCTGGGTAAGGAAGTAGTCGTTCATGCTCCCCCGGCAGGCGCCCCGAACCTTTCGCAGCTTCTATCATATTCTGCTAGGGAAGCCAATCCGAAAGGAAGATTCCCTCCGATGAAACCTGTGCAAGCCAGCCAGACCTATCCCCGCCTCACCGTTTACTCCGAAGAGCGCTACGGCGGCGTCAGCCGCATCTACCGGGGCAACCTCGGCATCCGCGATACGGACCGTATCCTCGACGGCTTTGAGAGCCTTCGCTTCTTCTCCACCAGCCCGAACGCCACGCTCGTCGTCTTCTCGGAGACGCGCTTCCGCGGCAACTTCCGCGTCTACCGCGGCTCGGTCCGCAACCTGCCCGATCTGGACGATCTGATCGGCGGCGAGGATGTCGAGTCGCTGATCTCGACGAACCAATCGCTGACCGACGCGCAGATCCGCGAGATCCGCCGCACGGGCTCGCTGCCCGCCGGCTACCGTCTGCTCTAGCGGTTCTCCGCCAGCGCTCAGACGCCTCCCGCTGCCGCCGACTGCTTCTGCATCGCGTTCATGCCGAGAATGACCGCCGCCCACTCCAGCGGCGGCACTTGGCATTCGCCGCACTCGAGGCGGAAAGCTCCGGCCGACATCCAGCCGCTCACCCGCTCGAAGCGGCCCACGATCCGCCCGTCCTCGTCGGCGATCTCGTACTCTTTGGACATCGCGGGCGACGTCAGCTGGTAGACGCCTCGACCGTAGCTGTCATATTCGAAGCGCTTGGAGAAAAAGGCCATCCGCCAGCGCAGCTGTCCGATCTCCTCGCCGCCGGCCTGCAGCACCCTCCACTTGCTCGAAAAGGCCAGGAACCTGCCTTCGTACAAGCTTTCGCCCGCTGCGCCGAAAATCTCCAGCGAGGAGCCGAACGCGCTCCTCAGGTCGACCTTGCCGATCGGCCGGCCGGACGCGTCCATGATCTCGGTTTCGCCGGAGCTGAAGAAGTTGTCCCGGAAATAAAGCTCCATCTCACTCATCCTCTCCAAATCTAGTCATCTGGATAAATTCCCTTGCTTCACTAGATTATACCATCTCCATCGCGATCGCCCCACCCTCGCTGCCGGCATCCCGGCAAAAAACGCGCAGGGATTCGGAAGCGCTTCCGCGAATAAGATGGCAGTGAGTCATCGCAGATCCTTCCCCGCCTACCTAGACGAAAAAGGAGCTGACTGAAGCATGAGCTGGAACCTGGTCGAAGCGCTCGAGAACAGCGCGGCAAGCTTCCCGGAACGGGAAGCGTACGTCTACCGAGGAGCAAGCGCCACCTATGCGGAGCTGATCGAGCAGGTGCGCCGCTGCGCCGCCGGCCTGGCCGCCGAAGGCATCGCCAAAGGCGACAAGGTCGTGCTGCTGCTCGGCAACGCCCCGGAGTTCATCGCCTCCCTCTACGGCGCGCTCGCCCTCGGAGCGATCGTCGTGCCCGTCAATCCGACCTATACGGCGGATGAGCTCGCGTACATCCTCGCCGACAGCGGAGCCCGCGCCGCGATCGCCGCCGCGCCGCTGCGGCCGCTGCTCGCCGCCCTGCAAGCCCGGCTGCCCCGCCCGATCCAGCCTTTCTACGTCGGCGAAGAAGAAGGCGAGGATTCCTTTGCCCGTCTGCTGCAGCTCGGCGCCGGACATCTTGAATCCGCTTACATCGACGAAGAGGACACCGCCGTCATCCTCTACACCTCGGGCACGACCGGCAAGCCGAAGGGCGCGATGCTGTCCCATCGCAATCTGGCGACAAACGCCGAATCGGTCTATACGATGTTCGAGCTGACCGAAAACGAGCGCGCCGTGGCCGTGCTGCCGATGTTCCACATCTACTCCCTGACCGTCTGCCTGAACGCTCCGCTCGCGGTCGGCGCCTGCATCGTCATCCTCCCGCGCTTCCATCCGGTGGAGACGATCGCGGCGATCCGCGAGCAGCGGGCGACGATGTTCTCCGGCGTGCCGACGATGTACGCCTACCTGCTGCAGGTGCCGGACGCGACGGCCGCCGACTTCGCCACGCTCCGGCTCTGCTCCTCCGGCGGCGCCTCGCTGCCCGTGGAGATGCTGCGCAAGGTCGAGGAGCGGTTCGGCGTCGTCATCTACGAGGGCTACGGCCTGTCGGAAGCGGCGCCGGTGACGGCGTTCAATCCGCTCGGCGGCAAGCGCAAGCCGGGCTCGGTCGGCGTCGACATCCCGCGCGTCACGAACCGCATCGTCGATCACCAGGGCAACGAGGTGCCGCGCGGCGAGATCGGCGAGCTGATCGTGCAGGGGCCGAACGTCATGCAAGGCTACTACAAGCTGCCGGACGCCACGGCCGAGGCGCTGCGGGGCGGCTGGCTCCATACCGGCGACATCGCCCGCATGGACGAGGAAGGCTACATCTATATCGTCGACCGCATGAAGGACATGATCAACGTCGGCGGCTTCAACGTCTATCCGCGCGAGGTCGAGGAGGTGCTCTACCGCCATCCCGGCGTCTTCGAGGCGGCCGTCGTCGGCGTGCCTGACGAGACGCTCGGAGAGGCGGTCAAGGCGTACGTCGTCCGCAGCGACGAGGCGCTGACGGCCGAGGAACTGGCCGCCTTCTGCAGCGGCAGCCTCGTCAAGTACAAGCGGCCGACGGCGATCGAGTTCCTCGCCGAGCTGCCCAAGAACAGCTCCGGCAAGACGCTGCGGCGGGCGCTCAAGGAGAAGGCCCAGCAGCCTCCTTCGGCGCAGGCGTAGGCCGCAACGGATCGGATCGGCAGTCAAGCCGATGCTGCTGTCGATGCCTATGCGGCGGTTCGGACGCCGGCGGGAGCGGTCGATGCGGAAGATACGAAGAGCCGGTAGAAGGGCAGACGGACAGCCGCCTGCTGCCGGCTCTTATTCTTTATTTAGAATATTCCTTGACAGGAATATTCAAATGAAGCTATAGTGGATTCATGGCTAACGCATCCATGGAACTTGCACCGACTACTTTTCGAGGAGGAATGGGATCATGACCACGAGCATGCGGATCCGGGTCGAGGGCAATCAGTTCATAATGGAGAGGACCTTCGGCGCTCCGAAGGATCTCGTATTCCGCGCTTTTACCGAAGCCGAGCATCTGAAGAAATGGTGGGGACCGCGCGGCTGGACGCTGACAAGATGCGACATCGACTTCCGCCCCGGCGGCGTCTGGCATTACTGCATGAAGTGCGAGGATCCGGCGCAGGGCGACTTCTACGGCATGGAATCCTGGGGCAAGACGATCTATAAGGAAACGAATCCGCAAGACTTCTATTCCTGTACGGACTACTTCTCGGACGAGGAAGGCACGATCAACGAGGAGCTGCCTCCGTGCTTCACGGAGCTGGAGTTCGTGGAGCGGGACGGCTCTACGACCGTCATCAACCGCAGCCGCTACGAGACGGCGGCGCAGCTGCAGTCGGTCATTGACATGGGCATGGAGCATGGCGTCCGCGAAACATGGGACCGGCTCGAGGAGCATCTGGCCGCCGTTCAATCCGCCTGAACCGGACGGGCCGAGGCGAACCGGCTGCCGCCGCCCGCCGGCGGCGATGCGGCTTCGTCCCGGTCCGGACCCCACATCGGATTCGGGCCGGCATGCCGGGGGAATCCGCTCTTCTTCGGGAAGAGAATGTTATCCGTTGACGCGCGGAGGCGGCATTGGTACGGTGGACTTGTACTCCCCGAACCTATCCCCCATGCAAAGGCGGAGATCCCCCATGCCCCAGCCCGCAGTCTCGATCCTGCTTCTCCTGCTCGCGCTCCTGCTCGTCCTGGCGGCCGTCCTGCTCGTGCGGGCAGCGCGGTTCCGGCCCGATGCGGCCGACCTCGCGCCCCATGCCGGCGGCGGCGAGCCGATCCCTGTCGACGCGGATGCCGCCGCCGGCAGGCTGTCCCAGCTGATCCGCAAGCGCACCGTCTCGAGCCGCGAGCCGTCATCGGCCGACCGCGCCGAGTTCCGCTCGCTGCTGGATCTGCTGCCGGATCTCTATCCCGCCGCCCATCGGGCGCTGGAGCGGGAGATCGTGAACGGCCGCACGCTGCTCTACCGGTGGCAAGGGGCTGAGCCGGAGGCGCCGACCGTGCTCATGTCCCATTTTGACGTCGTGCCTGCGGAAGAAGAGGGCTGGCTCCATCCGCCGTTCTCCGGCGAGATCGCGGACGGACGCGTCTGGGGGCGGGGAGCAATTGATACGAAAGGCACGCTCGTCTGCATTCTCGAGGCGGTCGAGCAGCTCGTCGCCAGCGGCTTCAAGCCGAAGCGCGACATCTACCTCTCGTTCTGCGACGACGAAGAGATCGCGGGCGACGGCGCGCCGACCCATGTGCGCCTGCTGCAGGAGCGCGGCATCCGGCCCGGCCTCGTCGTCGACGAGGGCGGCGCCGTGGTGGAGAACATCTTCCCCGGGGTGCGCGGACCGATCGCCGTCGTCGGCGTCGCCGAGAAGGGCGTCAGCGACTTCGAGCTGGTCGTGCGCGGCGCGGGCGGACATGCCTCCGCCCCGCCCCGCCTCGGTCCGGCGTTCCGGCTGGCGCGGGCGATCCAGCGGCTGGAGCGGCGGCCGCCGAAGCCGTTTTTCCCGCCGCCGACGCTGGACATGCTCGATACGCTCGGACGGCGCTCCTCGTTCGGCTACCGGATCCTGTTCGCCAATCTATGGCTGCTGCGTCCGCTGCTGGCGCGCTTGTTCCACCGGCTCTCGCCGGAAACGAGGGCGCTCAGCTCGACGACGATCGCCGTGACGACGCTGCAGGGCAGTCCGGCCGCCAACGTCCTGCCCGCCGAGGCGAAGGCTGGCGCCAATGTGCGCGTCGCCGTCGGAGAAACGGCCGCAGGCGTCGCCGCGCGCATGCGGCGGGCGATCGCCGACGATGCCGTCGAGCTCCGCATCGTGCGGGCGGGCGATCCTTCGCCCGTCTCGACGACGCGGGAGGAGCCGTACCGGATCGTGGCCGCGGCGATCCGCGGCACGTATCCCGAGGCGGCCGTGACGCCGTACGTCATGCTCGGAGGCAGCGACTCGCGGCATTTCGCCGCGGTGTGGCCGTATGTATACCGTTTCACCCCGTACGAGCTGAGCCGCGAGGAGCGCGAGACGATCCACGCCGCGAACGAGTCGCTGCCCATCCGCAAGCTCGGCAAAGGCATCGAGTTCTATATCCGCCTCATCCGCAGCGTGTAGCGGACAGCAAAGAAGCGAAGCCCGACCTTCCGGGCTTCGCTTCTTTTTCGTCATCGGCCGAGGCATGGAGGCGCGCCTGACGACGGGTTCGGCGCGAGCGCTAGGGCGTGTTTGCATACTCCGAAGGGAGCCGATAGGGCCGAATTTTTGGTCCTTGCGAGGAACGTAGGCGAAGGCGTACCGGGGGTACGTCGAGTCTGCGTGACAAAGCAGGGGGCAAAAAGGCGGTGATAGATGCCCCTGAACGGGTTTGCAAACACGCCCTAGAACAGCAGGCTGAACAGCACGAGCAGCACAACCGCATACGACGCGATCGAAGCGGCGATGAACGCGAAGCGCCGCTCCTGGCGCACCTCGAACAGCTCCGCCGTGCCCGTCACCGTCGTCGCCAGCGTCACGAGCAGCGTGACGACGAGCAGCAGCAGCGACAGCCGGATGCTCGCCAGCGCCGCGATGCCGGCCGCGGCGAAGCCTGCGCCCGACAAGAGCTGCATCGCGCCGAGCGGCACGGCAGCCTGGAGGAGGCTGCGCTTGCGGCTGCCGAAGCGGCTCCCGAACAGGTACAGGCTGCCCAGCAGCGCCGCCAGCGACAGCGCTCCCCCGAGCAGCATCCTCAGCGCGAGGCCGAAGTCAAAGCCCGGCTCGTAGGCGAACAGGCCGCCGAAGCCGAACAGGCTGTAGAACAGCCCCTGCAGCGCCTTTTGCATGAACAGCGTCCAGACCAGGAAGCCGAGCACGGATGCGCCGAGGCCGATCCAGCCGTAAGCCGAGTCCCGCTCCGGCTCCTCCCGCAGCCCCTGCAGCGGATCGCGCAGCAGCGCGGCCAGACGGCGGCCGTCCACCTGCTTGAGGCGCGCCGCAGCCGCGCCGCCCATGCCCTTGGCCGAAGCGCCTTGGGCCGCCAAGGAGGCAGCCGCTTCATGCTCGGCCGCGAACGGCGGCGCGGATCGGCCGTAAGACGGCGGACGCTCCTCTTCCTCACGGAGATCGGCTGGAATCGGACGGTTTTGCGGATCAGTAGACATGACTTGAAATCCTCCCTTTTTATGGTCGATTAAGGGGAATATCGGCAATTCCGCCTCTGTCCGACACCTCGATCTGCTTGCGGGCGATAGCGCCTTTCCGATTCGTCGCGGCTCCGAGGCCCTCCGGACCGGTTTTCCTGTGTTCCCGCTTCTTTCCCGTGCTATAATGCGGGATGAAAACATGGAAGAAAGGCGGATTGACATGAAAGCATGGCTCATCGCGGCTGCGGCCGCGCTCGCCTTCGCGGCGCTCGCGCTCTGGGCGCCGATGGACGGCACGGCACCGATCGACGATTCCATCCGCGGCTCCTGGTCGCTGACGGCGGAGGAGCAGCCCGCCGCCGCCATGGAGGCGCTCAACAAGCTCGGCTCGACAGCCGTCTTCGCCGGAGCGACGCTGCTGGCCGCGGCGCTGTCGTGGGCATTCGGACGGCGGCGCCAGGCCGTCGTCGTCATTGGCACGGTGCTGGCCGCCCTGCTGCTGAACAGCGGGCTCAAGGAGTGGCTTCAGCGCCCCCGCCCGGAGCACGCCGGCTGGATCGAAGCGAGCGGCTACAGCTTCCCGAGCGGCAACGCGATGGTCGGCATGGCGCTGTACGGCCTGCTCGCCGTCATCGCCTGGCGCGGAGCGCGCAGCGGCTGGCTGAGGCTGGCAGCCGCCGCGGCCGCCGTCCTCGTCATCGGCGCCGTCGGCTACTGCCGCCTTTATTTCGGCGTCCACTACGCGACGGACATCGCCGCCGGCTACGCGGCCGGACTGTTCTGCGCGGCGGCCGGCGCCGCTCTGCTCGGGCCGGGCGGCTCCCGCAGCTCCGCGCTGCGCCGCCGCGGATCGCATCCGACGTTCCCGGGCTAGGACGGCGGCCGCCGCCCCTCGCCGCTTGAAGCCGCGCCAAAAGCCGCATGCGCTTGAACCGCATGCGGCTTTTTGGCGCGGCTGGCCAAGCCTTGCCCGGCAGCGCCTCCCCGCCGCCCGCCCTCGGCTGCTGTTCGAATCCGCGTTCCCGCTATATAATCTGTGTAAACGGTTGCAGATGCAGCCGCAACATTCGCCGCCATGGAGGAACGCTCATGCCAACGCCCAAGCTCGACCCCAAGTCTCCAGCCGAGCCCAAGTCCGCTTCCCGGCTCGTCCTGCCCCTGCTCATCGCCCTGATGGGGCTGATCTACATCTTCGCCGTTCCGTTCGAGCCGGAAGCGCTCAAGCTGACGTTCAAGCTCGTCCCGATGGCGCTCATCTTCGCCTACGCCTGGACCCGTCTGCCAAAGCCAGCCGACCGCCGGCCATGGCAGACGCTGGGGCTGATCGGCCTCGTCTTCTGCGCGGTCGGCGACGGCACGCTGCGCTGGTTCGTGATCGGGCTGAGCGCCTTTCTGATCGGCCATCTGTTCTATCTGTCGTCGTTCCTCCTGCGCATGCGCTTCTCGCCGCTGCGGATCGCCGCGCTCCTGCCGCTGGCCGCCTACGGCATCTTCATGGGCATGCGCCTCGTCGAGGCGCTGCGCGGCAGCGGCCAGACCGGCCTGATCGTTCCCGTCATCGCGTACGTCGCCGTCATCTCGCTGATGGCCTGGTCGGCCATCCAGACCGGAGACCGCCAGGCGATCGCGGGCAGCCTGCTGTTCGTCGCCTCCGATTCCATCCTCTCCTGGAACCTCTTCGTCGCGGACGTGCCGTTCTCCCATGCGCTCATCATGCTGACCTACTACGGCGCCCAGTTCCTGATCGCCGGCAGCCTGAGCTCCCGCGGCTCAGACGCCGCGCCGGCCCTTCGACGCTAGGCGGGCGGCTTGGCGGAGCTCCCTCGAAGGCGGCTCGGCCGCCTGGCCTCCATGCCGATCCCGGCCGGCCGCATGCGCCCTCGGGCCGCCGACGCCAGTCCGTCCCCTCCCGTCATTCGGCCCCTTTCACGCCCAGGGGGCCTTTTTTTGCCATTCCGGCCGCCCGAGCCCCTCCTCCTCCCTCTCCCGCCGTTTCTCTCTCCGATCCTTCTATCGCCTCTTCCTTCCCTCGCATTCCCTATCTATTGGAGGTTTGAAGAAGGTATAATGGAACGATGCCTAGATTCCATCCGGGAGGTGAGGACGCTTGAGAATTCAAAGCAAGATCAGCTCGCTTGTCGTCGTCCTGACCTTGACATATTTCATCGGATTGGCTTGGATTCAAGCCGATCCCGTACTGACGGCCGTCTCTACGGCCGTCGCCGCCGCCGGCATCGCCGCCTCCGCCTGGCATAGCCGGAGCCTCGGCCGGCGGATGCGCGCCGGCTTGGCCGAGACCGCCGGCATCGCCGAGCGCATCGAGCGCGGCGAGCCGGTCGCGTCCGCCGCCGCGGATGCGCCAGCGGACGAGCTCGGGGCCATCGCCGGCTCGTTCCGTCAGATCGCCCGCAGCCTGCATGTCAAGACCGAGCAGGAGCGGACGCTGCGCCTGCAAGCCGAGGAGGAGGCCTGGCTCAACGCCCGCGTCTCGGAGATGGCCATCCTGCTGCAAGGCTCGATCGAGGTGGGCGCGGCTTCCCGCATCTTCCTCGCCAAGCTCGCCTCGTCGGTCGACGCGAGCTGCGGCGCTCTCTACGCGCTGCGTCCCGACGGGGCCTACCATGCGGCCGCCGGCTACGCGCATGACGAGGCCGAGCTGCCGTCCGAGCCGGTGCGGCTCGGACAAGGACTCGTCGGCCAATGCGCGGAAAACCGCGCGATGATCGAGCTCGCCGAGGTGCCGCCGGGTTATATCCGCGTCCGCTCGGGACTCGGCGCCGCCGAGCCGGCCGCCCTGCTGCTCGTGCCGATCCTCTACGAGGACAAAGCCGTCGCCGTGCTGGAGCTGGCTTCTTTCCGCGGCTTCAGCGGCAAGGAGCGCCAGCTGATCGGCCGCGTCGGCGCGGACATGGGCATCCTTATCAACACGCTCGCGGACGTCGCCCGCATCGACGAGCTGCTGCGCGAGACGCAGCTCCAGAAGGAGGAGCTCGAGTCCCAGACCGAGGAGCTGCAGGTCCAGGCCGAGGAGCTGCAGCTGCAGACGGAGGAGCTGCAGGCCCAGACCGAGGAGCTCAAAGCCCAAACGGACCAGCTGCATCGTCAGTCGCTCGATCTGGAGGCGTCCAACGAGCAGCTGCGGCTGCAGGCCGAGGAGCTGCGCGGGCAGACGGAGCAGCTGGAGGCGTCCAACCGCTCGCTGCTTGCCCAGACGGAGCTGTCCGAACGCCAGAAGCTGGAGATTCAGGCCCAGGCGGAGGAGATCCTGCTCGCCGCGCAGCATAAGTCCGAGTTCCTCGCCAACGTCTCGCATGAGCTGCGCACGCCGCTCAACAGCCTGCTCATCCTCTCCCAGATCCTCGCGGAGAACAGGCCGGGCAACCTTGTCGGCAAGCAGCTGGAGTACATCCATACGATTTATTCCTCCGGCAAGGACCTGCTGCAGCTGATCGACGAGATCCTCGACCTGGCCAAGCTCGAGACCGGGAAGATGACGCCGGTCATCGAGCCGACCGAGCTGCAGGACATCGCCGGCCGGCTGTACCGCATGTTCGAGCAGCAGGCGCAGAGCAAGGAGCTCGCGTTCGACATCCGCATCGCGCCGGACGCCCCGGATTCCATCGATACCGACGGCCACCGGGCGCAGCAGATTTTGCGCAACCTGCTGTCCAACGCCCTTAAGTTCACGGACGAGGGCTCCGTCGCCTTGAGCATCCGCAAAGGCGCGGCCGCAGCCGACGAGGTCGTCTTCGAGGTCGAGGATACCGGCATCGGCGTGCCGACCGCGAAGCTCGAGTCGATCTTCGAAGCGTTCCAGCAGGCGGACGGCACGACCAGCCGCAAGTACGGCGGCACGGGACTCGGCCTGACGATCAGCCGCGAGCTGGCCGAGCTGCTCAGCGGGCGCATCGAGGCGGAGTCGACGCCGGGACAGGGCAGCCGGTTCCGGCTCGTCCTGCCTGCTCGCCAGAGCGAGGCCCGTGCCCAAGCCGCCGCGGCGGCGCAGGCCACGATCTCGATCGCCGAGAAGGCGAAGGCTCCGGCCGCCGCCAAGTTCATGGAATCGTTCGTGCCGGACATCTCGATCTCCAACCCGAAGCTGCTGCAATTTTCGGAAATGGAGGACGATCGGGACCGCATCGAGCCGGGCGACGCCGTGCTGCTCATCATCGAGGACGACGCGGCCTATGCCGCGATCCTGCTGAAGCTCGCCCGAAACCGCGGCTTCAAGGCGCTCGTCGCCTTCCAGGGCGACCAAGGGCTCGCGCTCGCCCATGCGTACAAGCCCGACGCGATCGTGCTCGACACCGACCTGCCCGTGCTCGACGGCCGGTCGATCATCAGCCGGCTCAAGAGCCGTCCGGAGCTGCGCCATATCCCGGTCCACGTCATCTCGACGGAGGATCGGGACCAGCAGACGCTCAGCCTCGGCGCGCTGTCCTTCTGGAAGAAGCCGAGCGGCGAGGACGAGCTGGCGACGGCGTTCCTCGAGATCGACTCCTACATCCGCCGCAAGGAGAAAAGCCTGCTCATCGTCGAGGACAACGCCGACCTGCGGCATAGCCTCGTCGCCTATATCGGCCACCCCGACGTCCGCATCACCGCCGTCGGCAGCGGACGGGAGGCGCTGGAGCAGCTGATGATGCAGCATTTCGACTGCATGGTGCTCGATCTCGGCCTGTCGGACATCTCCGGCTTCGATCTGCTGGAGCAGGTCAAGACGAACCGCAAGCTGCAGACGCTGCCGACGATCATCTATACCGGCAAGGAGCTGAGCCGCCAGGACGAGCAGAAGCTCAAGCAATACGCGGAGAGCATCGTCATCAAAAACGTCCGCTCGATGGAGCGGCTCTACGACGAGACGGCGCTGTACCTGCATCGCCGCACCGCGGACCTGCCGCCGGACAAGCGGCAGCTGATCGAGAAGCTGCATGATCCCGCGGCCGCGTTCGAGGGCAAGCGCATCCTCATCGTCGACGACGACATGCGCAACATCTTCGCCCTCTCGAGCGTGCTCGAGGGCTACAACATGGACATCAGCTTCGCCCAGAACGGACGCGAGGCCGTGCGGCTGCTGCGCGAGACGCCGGATGTCGAGCTCGTCTTCATGGACATCATGATGCCGGAGATGGACGGCTACGAGACGATGCGCGCGATCCGCTCCGATCCGGCGTTCCGGACCCTCGCCATCATCGCGCTCACCGCGCGGGCGATGGAGGAGGACCGGATCCGCTGCCTCGACGCCGGCGCCTCCGACTACATGCCCAAGCCGATCAATACGACGCAGCTCGTCACGATGCTCAAGACTTGGCTGATCAACTAGAAAGAAAGGCGGTGCCCCATTGCACAGGCAATCGGATATTCCCGTCAACATCCTGCTGGTCGACGACCGGCCGGACGAATACACCTCGATCGCGGCGCTTCTGCAGGACCGCCCTTACAAGCTGCTCGGCGCGACCTCCGGCATGCTCGCGCTCAAGGCGCTGCTGGAAAACGACATCGCCCTCATCCTGATGGACGTCCTCATGCCGGACATGAACGGCTTCGAGACCGCGCGCCGGATCAAGATGCGCAAGAAGTCGCAGGACATCCCGATCGTGTTCCTCACCTCGCTCACCTCGGAGCTGGAGGATTATATGAAGGCGTACTCCGCCGGCGCGATCGACTACATCACGAAGCCGCTTCATCCCGACATCCTGCTCAGCAAGATCGACGCCTTCGCCAGCTTTTATCTCGCGCGCAAGGAGCTGCAGCTCAAGAGCGACCAGCTGCTGCTGCGGACGCAGGAGCTGGAGGCGCGCAATCGCGAGATGACCGCGCTCAAGGAGCAGGCGGAGGCGGCGCTGCGGGTCAAATCGGGCTTCCTGGACATGATCAGCCATGAGATCCGCACGCCGCTCGGCGGCATCCTCTCGATGTCCGAGCTGATGCTCGAGGGCAATCTGCCGGAGGAGGAGCGGCATCATGCCGAGGTGATCCATAAAAGCGGCCAGGGCCTCATGACGATCGTGAACCAGATCCTCGACTATTCCCGGATGGAAAACGGCAAGATGGAGCTGCACCGCCAGCCGTTCGAGCTGGAGGTCGTGCTCGGCGATACGCTCGACCTGTTCCGTCCGATGGCCGAGGAGCGGGGGCTCAGCCTGGAATCGTACGTCGCCCCTTCCTTGCCGCGCACGCTGATCGGGGACGCCGGCCGTCTGAAGCAGGTGCTCTCCAACCTGATCGCCAACGCGATCCGCCACACCGAGGCGGGCGGCGTGAAGGTGTACGTCAACGAGCGCGGAGCGTCGGACGCATCGTTGCAGCTGGAGTTCGTCGTGGAGGACACGGGCATCGGCATCCCGCCGGACAAGATGGACCTGCTGTTCCAGCCGTTCATCCAGCTCGACGCCCCTTCGGCAAAGCGCGGCGGCACCGGCCTCGGCCTGTCCATCAGCAAGACGCTGGTCGAGCTGATGGGCGGCACGATCAGCGCCTCGTCGCAGGTCGGAGACGGCACGATGTTCATCTTCACGATCCTGGCCGCGCTTTCGCTGGACGGCGACAGCGCCGAGGAGAAGGCGGAATGAAACAAATGGAGCGCAGGATGTTATCCTGCGCTCCATTTGCATGAAAAAACATCGACTTCCCATCACGCGCCGGCATGCCGTCCGTCAGCGGTACTTGTCATGCGGCGGCTCGAACAGCGGGTCGTCCGCAGGGCGTGCCAGCGCGAACGGACCGTTGTTCGCATAGCCGTGCAGCGTCGCGTTATGATGGGCGATGATCTGCTCGGCCGGCAGGACAGGCGAGTCGCTCGTCGAATGGCCGTCGCGCACGAGCGTGACGTCGAACCCGTGCAGCGTGGCGGCGCGCACCGCCGTATCGATGCAGTACTGCGTCATGCAGCCGGCGATGACGCAGTGCGTCACGTCATGCTCGCGCAGATGCTCGAGCAGTCCGGTCTCGTGGAACGAGCTGACCGCCGTTTTGTCGAACAGGACGGCGTCCGGCGGAATCCGCAGCGCGGGATGGACGTCGAAGCCCTCTCCCTCTCCGCCGCCGATGGACTTGTCCCGCACGAAGACGATGCGGGCTCCCGCCCGCTCCGCCTGCTCGACCGCTTTGCCGATCGCGGCGAACAGCCGCTCCGGCTCGAAGATCGGAACCTCTCCTCCGTTTCCTTCTACCAGGTCCTTCTGCACGTCGATCACCAGCAGCGCTTGAGCCATTGTTCTTCCTCCTCGAAGTGGGGGTTATAGATCCCGGATATACCAGGCGTCGCAGGCGTAATGCTCCGATCCCGCAAGCGGCTCCCGCAGCGGCGCGAAGCCGTTCTTCTCGTAAAAGCGCTCCGCCGCCTTCATGCTCGTCAGCGTCTCCAGATAGCACTGCCGATAACGGCCCCGGGCGAAGCCGAGCGCCTCGGCGAGCAGCAGCCGGGCGGCGCCCGTACCGCGCGCGGACGGCCGCAGGTACATCTTTTGCAGCTCGCACACGTCGGCCGAGCCGGCGAATTCGGCGATGCCGCAGCCTCCCGCGACCTCGCCTTCGTCGTCCAGGGCGACCCAGTAGCCGCGCCCCGGCTCGCGGTAATACGCGTGCAGGTCATGCAGGCTGGCGTCCTCCCAGGCGAGGCCGGAGCGGTTGCCGCCGAACTCAATTAGGCTGGCGCGGATAATGCCGGCCATGCGTTCGTTGTCGCGCGGCTCCAGCAAGCGGATGTCCATGTTTCGAAAAAGCTCCTCTCTATGCTTCAGCTGCAGCATCGCGACTGCAGAGTCGCGACCTTTCTCGCCTGCTCCATCCTCATCGCTCTCCGCTCGCGGATGAAAAAGCACCTGGCCCCTGCACGAGGCCAGGTCCGAAGCCTGCGCGCGGTCAGCGCGCGGTCACGTCGCGGACGAACCGCTCCAGCGGACCGGCATCCTCGATCTGCCGGTTGCAGGCGGCGCTGTCCAGGCAGATGTAGTTGCCGATCGCCTTGTAGTAGTCCGGCGACGCCTTGACTGGCCGATGCTTGGCGATGGCGGTGAACAGGCCGACCTCGCTATGATGCCGGCAGGCGAAGCAGACGTTTTTGCCCCGGACGGAGCCCGTCACGCTGCCCTCGACGCCGACGCGGCTTCCGTCGATGTCGCAGACGAGGAACATGCGCCCGCTGCCGGCTTCCGTCCAGCCGAGATACGTCGTCCGCTCGAGCTCAAGCGCGCCCGGATCCGGGCCCTTGAGCTTCTTGGCCTTGGGGAACAGCCGGCGCAGCTCGCCCTCCGCGAGCGCCGGAAACGGAAGCCGGTACGCTTGCAGCGCTTGCAGCCCGAGGCGGAAATCATCCGCCGCATGCCAATCGGCGATCGGCTCCAGCAGGGCGCGCTGCCCGGCGTCCGCGTCCGGGAAAGCCTCGTACAGCGCCAGCTGCACGCCCTCGCGCACCGAGCGGAGCACCTTCGGGTCTGCCGCCGAGGCGCAGGCCTGCTGCAGCAGCCGCGCCTGATGCTGAATGATGTTGAAGTGATGGTTTCGGATAAATGGGGGGGTCATGATTAACGCTCCTTATGGTTAAGATGGTTGAATCTTCATAAGGTGCAAAGCCCCATTTTCGGAAACGATCGGCGGGCGATATCGTCTTCAGCCGGATATGCCCCATGCAAAGGATCGCCCCTCAATCAGGCTTTGCATGAGTCCGGCGTCTCCCGGCAACGTGATTTGCCATCCGTACCAATCCCCCTTTCCTCCAGTATAGGAGCCCGTTCGGACGGCGGCAACCTCGGCAGGGAGAAAGATCGGCTATCGAGGCGATGCGGGCGAGAGGCGGATTCCCCGATATCCGGGTCCGCCTGCCGGAGGAGCAGTTCCCTCCGCCGTCCAACTCGCGCAGCCGCGACGAGCTTCAGCAGGGGCTGGAGGAGCTGGCCGGGCGCATTCCTGCCGCTGGCGGAAGCGACGGCGACATCGGCGCCGCTCCCGGCGGGCGCATCGAGCACGGCTGGTTCGGCTGGCTGGACGCGCGCGAGTGGCTGGAGCTGGCGGGCATGCATTTCCGCCACCACCTGCGGCAGCAGAGGGAGCTGGAGCAGTTCCTTTCGAAGGAAGGCAGCCTCTGAGAGGCTCCGGCGCAGTCCGGTTGAAGGGACCGTGAGCGTCGAGCGATGCTCCCCCCTGCCCTGCAACAAAAACGCCGCCCAAGCTCGATGCCCCGGAAACGGGAATCGGGCTTGGGCGGCTGGTTTGCTTTCCGTCGGCTCAGGAAACCTGCTCGAACTGGCTGTTGTACAGCTCGGCGTAGAAGCCGCCGCGCGCCAGCAGCTCGTCATGCGTGCCGGTCTCGAGGATGTCGCCGTCCTTCATGACGAGGATGCGGTCGGCGTTTTTGATCGTGGACAGCCGGTGGGCGATGACGAACGACGTCTTGCCGGCGGAGAGCCGGTCCATCGCCCGCTGGATGAGCAGCTCGGTGCGCGTGTCGACGGAGCTCGTCGCCTCGTCGAGGATGAGCAGCGGCGCGTCGTCGATCATCGCCCGCGCGATCGTGAGCAGCTGCTTCTGTCCGGCCGACAGGCTGGCGCGGTCGCCCAGCACAGTGTCGTAGCCGTCCGGCAGCGTGCGGATGAAGTGGTCCAGGCCGACGGCGCGGCAAGCCTCCTCGATCTGCGCGTCGGTGACGTCCGGACGGGCGAAGGCGATGTTGTCGCGGATCGTGCCCTCGAACAGCCAGGTGTCCTGCAGCACCATGCTGAACAGGTCATGCACGTCCTCCCGCGTCATCCGGTCGATCGGCACGCCGTCGATGAGGATCTCGCCTCCGCTCAGCTCATAGAACCGCATGAGCAGGTTGACGAGCGTCGTCTTGCCGGCCCCGGTCGGGCCGACGATGGCGATCTTCTGCCCGGCCTCCGCCTTCATCGAGAAGTCCTTGATGACGTCCTTGTCGGCCGTGTAGCCGAAGCGCGCATGGCGGAACTCGACCTCGCCCTTGACCTGCGCCAGCTTCGTCGTCTTGGCGCTCTCGTCCGCCAGCTCCTCCTCCTCGAGGAACTCGAACACGCGCTCGCTCGCGGCGGCCGTCGCCTGCAGGTTCGTCGCCGCCTGGGCGATCTGGCCGAGCGGCTGCGTGAACAGCCGGATGTAGATCATGAAGGCGACGATCGTGCCGATGCTGATCGTATTCGAGGTGACGAGCATCGCGCCGACGACGCAGATCGCGACGTAGCCGAGGTTGCCGACGAAGCCCATGATCGGCATCATGAGGCCGGACATGAACTGCGATTTCCAGGCGCTGCCGTACAGCTTGCCGTTCAGATCGTGGAAGGCGGCCTTGGCCTCTTCCTCGGCGTTGTACGCCTTGACGACCGCGTGGCCGGAGTACGTCTCCTCGATATGGCCGTTCAGCCGCCCGAGCACCTCCTGCTGGGCGACGAACCAGCGCTGCGAATGCTTCATGATGACGCTCATGAGCGCGAAGCCGACGATCGTCGAGACGACGGCCGTGATGGCGAGGATCCAGTTCGTATAGACCATCATGACGAGCGCGCCGACGAACAGGGCGACGGACGAGACGAGCATGCCGAGGCTGTTGTTGAGCGTCTGCCCGATCATGTCGATGTCGTTCGTGACGCGGCTCAGTACGTTGCCGTAGCTCGTCGAGTCGAAGTAGCGCAGCGGCATGCGGTTGATCTTGGCGGAGATCTCGGTCCGCATCTTGTTCGTGATGCGCTGGGTGACCGTCGCCATGATGAAGCCCTGCGCGTAGTTGAAGATCAGGCCGGCGCCGTACAGCGCCGCGAGCAGCAGCACGATCCGGTTGATCGCGTCGATGTCGATCGTCCCGCGGATGCCCTCCTGGATCTTGTCGGTAATGTTGCGCAGCAGGTCCGGCCCGATGACGTTCAGCGCGGATCCGGCCAGCGCCAGCACGAGCGCCAGCGCGATGGCCGGCATGTACTTGCGGCAGTAGGCGGCCAGCTTGCGGAGCGTGGCGCGGAAGTCCTTCGCCTTGTCGCCGGGCATCATGCCTCCGCCCATCGGTCCGCCCCCCATGGGGCCGCCTCCGGGATGGCCCCGTCGAGGCGTTTTGCGGCTGTCTTCCGTCGTGTCAGGCTGATTCGATCGTGCCATGGGCGAGTTCCTCCTTGGATAGCTGGGAAAGGGCGATCTCCTGGTACGTCGGGCAGTCCTGCAGCAGCTCCTCATGCGTGCCGCTGCCGACGATGCGCCCGTCCTCGAGCACGAGGATGCGGTCGGCGTCCTTGATCGTGCCGATGCGCTGGGCGACGATGAGCGTCGTCGCGCCGCCGGTCTCCCGGCGCAGCGCGGCGCGCAGCTCGCGGTCGGTGCGGTAGTCGAGCGCCGAGAACGAGTCGTCGAACAGGTAGATGTCCGGCCGCCGGTAGACGGCGCGCGCGATCGACAGCCGCTGCTTCTGGCCGCCGGAGACGTTGTCCCCGCCCTGGGCGATGCGGCCCTCGTACTGCCCTTCCATGGACTCGACAAAATCGGTTCCTTGCGCGATCGCGACCGCCCGCCGGACGCCCTCCTCGGCTTCGCGCCCCGGCTCGGCGCTGCCGTAGGCGACGTTGGCGGCGACGGTGCCGCTGAACAGCACCGCCCGCTGGGAGACGTAGCCGAGCTTGGCGCGCAGCGCGTGCTGGCTGTAGCGGCGCACGTCGATGCCGTCGACGAGCACCTCGCCTGCGGCGACGTCATAGAAGCGCGGAACCAGGTTCAGCACGCTCGTCTTGCCGCTGCCGGTCGAGCCGATGATCGCCACCGTCTCGCCCTTGCGCGCCTTGAAGCTGATGTCCCGCAGCACCGGCTCCTCGGCGCCCGGATACTTGAAGCTGACGTTCCGGAACTCGATGCCGCCCTCGCCGCTGCCCTTCGTCTCGACGCCGTCCTTGATCGCGGCTTCCGTATTCAGCACCTCCAGAATCCGCTTGGCCGAGATGGCCGCGCGCGGCGCCATGATGAAGATCATGCTGACCATCATGAACGCCATCACGACCTGCATCGCATACGAGGTGAACACGACCATATTGGAAAAGATCCCGATGCGATCCGTGCCCGGCGCATCCTGGATCAGGTAAGCGCCGATCGCGTAGATCGAGACGCTGAGGCCGGACATGATGATCGTCATGCCGGGACCGATGATCGCCATCAGCCGGCTGGCGAACAGGTTCGTGCCGGTCAGCTCGCGGTTCGCCCGGTCGAACTTGGCCTCCTGGTACGCCGCCGCGTTGTAAGCGCGGATGACGCGCAGGCCGGTCAGGTTCTCGCGGGTGATGCGGTTCAGGTTGTCGGTCAGCCCCTGGATGATGCGGAACTTGGGGATCGCGAACACGATGATGACGCTCAGCATGACGATGAGCGCGACGACGGCGGCGCCGGTCGCCGCCGTCCACTCCCAGCTCTTTCCGGAAATTTTGGCGATCGCCCAGACCGCGAGGATCGGCGCCTTGAGCATCACCTGCAGCCCCATCGCCACGATCATCTGAACCTGCGTCACGTCATTGGTCGAACGGGTGATGAGGCTGGCCGTCGAGAAGCCGTTGATCTCCTGATGGGAGAACGACAGCGTCCGATCGAACACCATGCCGCGCAGCCGCATCGCCAGCCCCGCCGCCACCTTGGCGGCGAACCAGCCGACGATGACCGATGTCAGCACGCTGCCGACGGCGCACAGCAGCATGTAGGTGCCCGGCTCCATCAGATCGGCCGCGCGCGTGCCCTCCGTCTGGATGAGCGTCGTGATCTCGGCCATGTAATCCGGCAGCCGCAAGTCAAGCCACACCTGGACGATGATGAAGATCAGGCTGTACAGGACGAACCCCCACTCGCCCTTCGTCAGATACTTGAACAGCTTCAGCATCGAATTCCTTCCCTCCTATATTTCTTCTAGTATAAGATACATGTGCAAAAGAAACGCAGCGCCCGGATGGGGCTGCGGAACTGCCGCATTCATGGCGCCTGCCGGCGCTTGGGAGGCGCGCTTCCGAGGCAACGACGGGGCGCCTGCTGGCGCTTGGGAGGCGCGTTCGACGCTTCGGCGGGGCGCTCTGCCGGCGCTTGGGAAATGCGTTCGACGCTTCGGCTGGGGCGCCTGCCGGCGCTTCCTGAGGCAACGACGGGGCGCTCTGCTGGCGCTCCCCGAGAGCCGCCGCGCCGAATGGCGCTCACGGCATCAGCAGCTTGACGAGCCGCACGAACTCGCGTGCGTCCCGCTCGCTCAGCCGGCTAAGCATCTGCTCGGTCTGGGCGATATGCTCGGCCCTGCGGTCGATCAGAAACTTTTTGCCGGCATCGGTGTAGTAGACGAGCACGCGGCGCCGGTCCTCGGAATCGGTGCAGCGCAGGATCATCCCCTTTTTCTCCAGCGTCTTGAGCGCCGAGGCGATCCGGCCCGTGCTGACGGACAGGGATTCGCTCAGCTCTCCGGCGGATGCGCCGTTTTTGCGCAGGAGCAAGTAGAGCAGGATGCCCATCTCCCCTCGCGAGAACTGTCCCGACTCCTCGAAGGCGGGCTTGCTCGCGCGAGCTACATGCTCGAACATTTCTTCGGCCAGCTGCTTGTAATCCACGACGGTTCACCTGCTTAAATAGCTTATACTGTAAGATAATAAGCGGGCAGAGGTACGCTGTCAATCGGTCGCGGGGCGGAGGGGCGGCCGAACAGCGTACTTCCGCGGCTGAAACCCGAAGATCGTCTCTGCACACCGCCGGCTAGCGACTGGAACCTGCACCCGCTTCGCGGTACGGAGACTCGTTCCGATCTCCCTGGAGCCCAGATTCCTTTGATTCCCTGTTCCGAAAAGGAAGGAATCCGGCCTCCAAGGGAACCGCTGCCGCTTCTCCACGAGCCCCCGTCCGCTTCGCTCTCCAGGTTCAATCCTACTCCAAACCACTCCCCCTGCGGAACGGATCGGTCCTGTCGTAAAAGCCCCTGCGATCGCCACGGCAGTTCCCCCAGCCCGGGGGCGATTTATCCGCTCGGTCGCGGAGAAAGCGGGCTTGCCCAGACGGTTCTCCGCTCCCTTTCGTCGCAGCCGTGAAAGATTCCGCGCTCGTCGCTGTTCCAATGCCCGGTCTGCGAGCTGCAACCCGAAATAATCGGGTTACAGACGTTCCAATGCCCGGTCTACGGGCTGTAACCCGAAATGATCGGGTTGCAGCTGTTCCAATGCCCGGTCTACGGGCTGTAACCCGAAATTATCGGGTTGCAGACATTCCCAAGCCCGGTTCCCGAGCTGTAACCCGAAATAATCGGGTTGCAGACATTCCCAAGCCCGGTTCCCGAGCTGTAACCCGAAATTATCGGGTTACAGACGTTCCCAAGCCTGGTCTGTGAGCTGTAACCCGAAATAATCGGGTTGCAGACATTCCCAAGCCCGGTTCCCGAGCTGCAACCCGAAATAATCGGGTTGCAGACATTCCCAAGCCCGGTTCCCGAGCTGTAACCCGAAATAATCGGGTTGCAGACGTTCCCAAGCCCGGTTCCCGAACTGTAACCCGAAATAATCGGGTTGCAGACGTTCCCAAGCCCGGTCTAATGGCCGATTCCAACGGCTCCTCGATCTAGAATCAAATGGAACCGAGCACGAGCAGCCGCTCCAGTCCCCCTCGCCCTGGCAGCCTCGGGTTCGTCATGCAAAAAAAGCGCCGCGGGAAAAGCCCGGGCGCTCCTGGACAAGCCTGTTCGGCCGCTACTGGAAGACGCGGACGTAGTCGACGAACATGTCGATCTGGTTGCCGTAGCGGTCCAGCTCGACCGGCCAGCCGCCGCCGAGGGCGAGGTTCAGCATGAAGTACATCGGCGTCTTGGCCTGCTCGAACGTAGCATGCCGCCACACCTCGACGTTGTCGATGTAGTAGATCGTGTCGGTCGGCGTAATCTTCGTCCCATAGACATGCCAGACGGACGCGTTGTCGCCGAAGGCGAACGAATTGCTCGTGCACACTGTCTCGTGGATTTCCGGCGATCCGCTCCACCAATGCTGCGAGCGGCAGGAGCCGGCCGGGTTGTGGCCGTAGGCCTCGATCGTGTCGATCTCCGCCGTCGACGGCACGTTCTGCGAGATGCTGTTTTGCGACATGAGCCAGAACGCAGGCCATGCGCCTTTGCCCGCCGGCATCAGGATGCGGGCCTCGAAGTAGCCGTACTGCGCGGCGATGCCGGTGCCGTCCGTGCGGACGGACGACAGCAAGCCGCCGAAGTGCGTCCGGTTCCAGCCCATCGGATCGACATAGCCGGCCGGCGTTTTGGTCGAGCGGATGCGCAGGTACTGGCTGCCCAGGATCGAGAACGGATTATGCGGACCGTTCGGATCGGCGAAGATCGCCTCCCCGAACTCCGAGCCGCCGGGGCTGTCCGGCTTGGCGGCGGCGTATGTCGCGCCGGCTCCGGTGCGGGAGGCCGAGAGCGGGCCGGTGAAGTCGTCCGCGAACAGCACGCTCATGCCGGACGCCTGAGGCGGCGCGGAAGGCAGCCCCTGCTTCCAGACGACTCCCCCTTCATTGTACAGCTGCACATAACAGTTGTCGGAACGGGTGAAGTTCGGATTGCCCTCGGGGCTGTCCCAGGCGCTCAGGATGACCGTGACGGGACCGTGCGGGAACGAGTTCGCGGGAAAGACGATCTCGCCGTAGCCGCTGGCATCGGGCGTCGTGCGGGCGAACCAGCTGTCGTACCCGTTGGCCCCCGGGTTGGCCGTGTCCGGCTGATGCCAGGAGCGCGCCCATACGTTCTGCATGCCCGGCGCATAGAACTTGATCGTCACCGTACCGTTGATGGAGGCTCCGTACGAAGGCGAGACGACGCTGACCTGGTAATTCGGGTAAGCTCCAGGAGTCGGCGTGGCGGTCGGCGTCGGCGTTGGCGTGGCGGTCGGCGTCGGCGTCGGCGTGACGGTCGGAGTTGGCGTCGGTGTCGGCGTCGAGCCGCCTCCCGTGCCGGCGTAGACAATTTCCGTCGCGCCGGACTTGGCGCCGGAGGCGTGGGTGAATACGACGCGGAATTTAGAGGAGACGACCGCGCTGAAGCTGACCGTGTTCAGCTGGCCGCCTGCCGGCTGGGCCGGAGACTTGGTCTGGCCGGGCACGCTCGCCCAGGCCGTGCCGCTCCAATATTGCACGTCATAGCTGGCCGGCGCCTGCACCCCGGCGCCGTCCGAGTACAGGTACAGCTTCGCCTGGCTGACGGTCGCCGCGCCGCCGAAGGCGGTCTCCACCCAGTCCGAAGCGTTGGGCGATCCGTAGGCGGTCCAGCGGTTGCGCGGGTTGTCGGCGTAGGAGATGATGCCGTCCTTCACCTGCGAGACCGCATCCATGCCGTAAGTGTAGGAAGCCGAGGCCGTGCCGCCGGCGATCGGCGCCGGCGTCGCCGTCGGACTGGCGGTCGGCGTCGCGGTCGGCGTTGGCGTGACGGTCGGCGTCGCGGTCGGCGTTGGCGTGACGGTCGGCGTCGCGGTCGGCGTCGACGATAAGCCGTAGGCGATCTCGCTCGCGGCGCTCTTCGCCCCGGAGGCGTGGGTGAATACGACGCGGAACTTGGACGCCGATACCGCCGTGAACGTCGCCGTGTTCAGCTGGTTCGCCGCCGGCTGGGCGGGAGACTTGGCTTGGCCGGGCGCGCTTGCCCAGGCCGAGCCGGTCCAGTACTGGACGTCGTAGCTCGCCGGAGCCTTGATGCCCGATCCGTCTCCGTACAGATGCAGGTCCACCTTGGATCGGCTCTGCGCGCTGCCGAAGTCGGTCTGCACCCAGTCCGAGGCGTTCGGCGACTCGTAGGCCGACCAGCGGTTGCGAGGCGAATCCGTGTAGGAGACGATGCCGTCCTTGACTTGCGCGACGCTGTCCATCGAGAACGTATACGACGCCGACACGGCCGCTCCGCTGTCTGTCGCCGACGCGGGAGCCGGCGGCGCGCCGGCTCCCGCCAGCAGCGCGACGAGCAGTCCATAACTCCACACCTTTCGCTTCTTGCTTTTCATCAAGCTGAATCATCCTCTCTCTGAACCGAAGTTGGCCTGGCTCACCCATTCTAGACCGGAAGCGTTTCCATTCCATCTGCAGCTGTCAACCTTCCGCTCTGCCCTCCTTGACTTGTTCGTTCCGATGCGTAGGAGCGGCGGGCTATCCGGGCTATAATGAAAAAAAAAGACGCCCCCAAGCGGGAGGAGCCTGACGGCATGAGAACGTTCCTGAGCCGATTGACCATCTACCCGAAGCTGGTGCTGAGCTTCCTGCTGCTGCTCGTCCCGCTCGTCGCCATCAGCCTGCTCATGAACGCGCAGAGCGAAAGGCTCGTGCGCGACGAGATCATCCGCTCGACGCAGGCCAAGGCCGCTTCCTACATGCGCGTGCTGGAGTACGATTTCGGTCCGCTCATCACGCTCCAGCAGCAGTATGCCTTCGACGACGAGATTCGGGCGCTCGCCTACTCCTCGATCATCATGTCGGACCAGCAGTACACAGAGTCGATCCAGAACGTGCAGAAAAAGCTGACGACGCTCAAGTTCATGAGCTCGTACGTCTCCGACGCGTTTGTGCTGTTTCCCGGACTCGACCGCAAAGTATCGGCGGACAGCTACGGATCGGTCGATCCGGAGCAGGCGGCGGCGCTCAACCAGGTCATCAATCCCTATGAGGCGCCCTTCCTCGTCGATCGCGGCCGCCTCTGGCTGAGCAGCCCGTATCCAAGCTCGCCCCCGGTCGGCAAGGGCTTCACGATCGGCATGGAGCTGTCCGGAGCGTCGATCCGGCGCCTGCTGTCGGGCTTCGAGCTGACCGGAGAAGGAGCCGCCATGCTGACGAACGCGCAGATGAGCTGGCAAGAGAGCTACGGCCCGCTGCCGGACGACGCCACGGGATTCCGCGAGGAGCTTGCCTCCCGCATGGAGGCCGGCAGCAAAAGCGGCCTGTTCCTGCTGCGCGGCGGCGATGGGCGCAAGTATGCCTTCTACGAGACCTCCTCCCGGCTCGGGCTGACGCTCGTGCTGTTCCTCGACGAGCGGAGCTTCCTCGGACCGATCCAGCGCTTCGGCAACTGGACGCTGCTGCTGGCCGCCGCCTCGACGCTGCTCGCCCTGCTGTTCGCGTACGGCTTGTACCGGATCATCCACAGCCCGCTGCGGGAGCTGGTCCGCGCCTTCAAGAGCCTGGAGAAGGGCGATCTCTCGTTCAAGCTCCGCTACCGGTCCCGCGACGAGTTCAACTACTTGTACCTGCAGTACAACCGGACCGTCTCCCGCCTGCAGGAGCTGATCGACGAGGCGTACGTGCAGCAGTATCAGGTCAAGGCAGCCGAGCTGAAGCAGCTGCAGTCGCAGATCAATCCGCATTTCCTGTACAACTGCCTGTTCAATCTGTACCGCCTCGCCAAGCTGAAAGAGCATGACAAGGTAGCCGCCTTCACCAAGCATCTGGGCGACTACTTCCGCTATGTGACCAAAAACGCCGACAAGGTGCCGCTGCGGCAGGAAATGATGTTCGTGAACGCCTACGCCGCCATCCAGACGATCCGCTTCGAGGAGCATATCCGCGTCGAGCTGGACCCGATCCCGCCGGGATGGGAGGAGCTCGCCGTGCCGAAGCTGCTGCTGCAGCCGCTCGTGGAGAACGCCTATCACCACGGCCTGGAGGACCGCTCCGGGCAAGGACTTGTCCGGTTGTCGTTCCGCGAGGAGGACGGCCGGCTGCTCGTCCATGTGGACGACAACGGCGAAGCGCTCGACGAGGAGCGGCTGGACGCGATCCGCAAGCTGCTGGGCGATCCGGGCTTCCCGTCGGACAGCGAAGGACTGCGCAACGTCCAGCTGCGGCTGCGGCTGCACTTCGGCGAAGGCGCGCGCCTGACAGCCGACCGCAGCCCGCTCGGCGGCCTGTCGCTGACTCTCGTCCTGCCTGCCGAACAACAAAGGAGGAGCATCCAAGATGAAGCTGCTGATCGTGGACAATGAGCCGAATATCGTCCGGGGAATCCGGCATCTGATGGAGACCGAGGCGCCTTGGCCGCTGGAGGCGCTCACGGCGACATCCGCCGCCGAGGCGCTGGAGCAGCTGGAGCGGCATCCGATCGACGTCGCGCTGCTCGACATCCGCATGCCCGGCATGAGCGGCCTCGAGCTGCAGGCGGTCATGCGCGAGAGATGGCCGGCCTGCAAGGTCGTCTTTCTCTCGGGGTATGACGACTTCTCCTACATCCAGAAGGCTATGCGCGGCGGCAGCGTCGATTACGTGCTGAAAATGGACGGCGACGAGGCGATCCTGGAGGCGGTCGGCAAGGCGATCGGAGAGCTCGCCGAGTCCGAACGGATGAGCCGGCTGCTGGAGCAGGCCCGAGCGGCGATGGAGCAGTCGCTGTCGGCGCTGCGGCGCGACTACGCGCGGCAGCTGCTGGCCGGCACGGCCCCCGTCCGGCAGGAGCGCTTCGACGAGCTGCGGCTCGGGCTCGACGCGTCGCGCCCCGTCCTGCCGCTGCTCGCCCGCATCGACGAATGGGGCGCGGTCCGCTCCGACGCCGACAAGGCGCTGCTATGCTATGCGCTCGACAATATCATGCAGGAGCTGCTGGCCGGCAGCCGCATCGTCTGCTTCCTGGAGGAGGACGGCCTGGTCGGCCTGGCGCAGCCGGAGCCGGACGCCGCGCCAGACGGCTGGGCGAAGCGTCTGCACGATCAGCTCGAGCAGGTGCAGGAAGCGAGCCGCACGTACCTCAAGCTGCCGGTCTCGCTCGTCGCCGCCGAAAAGGCCGTGCCCTGGCAAGGCTTGCCGGCGAAGCAGGCCGAGCTGCGGCGCATCCTTTTTTACGGCTACGGCCAGCGCAAGGAAATGCTGCTCACCGACCGCGTGCTGCTCAACCATGCCCCGGCAGGAGCCGGGCAGCCGAGCGAAGCGCTCGTCGAGGCGCAGAACCGGCTCAAGCAGGTGCTGGACGCCGATCCGGCGCTGGACATGAAGCTGCTGGACGACTTCGACCGGCTCGCCGCCCTCTCGCGCCAGCTCGGCGGGCGGCATCCGTTCCTTTACGAGATGTACAACGGCATCACCTACATGCTGCTGTCGACCGCCAACCGCTCCGCGCGCGGCGACGAGTCCGAGCCGGCGTCATGGACGGCGCGCCTGTCCTCGCTGGACGCCCATCCGACCTGGGAGCATGCCCTCGATGCGCTGCGCTCCGCGCTCGAGAGCCTGCTGGAGAGCCGTCGGCGCGAAAGCGAGGCCGGCACCCATCAGGTCATCGGCCGGCTGACCGGATTCATCGAAAGCCATCTCGACGAGGACCTGTCGCTGAACCGGCTGGCCGATCTCGTCTACCTCAACCCGACCTACCTGTCCCGGCTGTTCAAGCAGCAGGCCGGCGTCGGGCTGTCCGAGCATATCGCGAGCCTGCGGCTCGCCCGCTCCTGCGATCTGCTGAAATATTCGCGCATGAAAATACAGGATGTCGCAGCGAAAGTCGGGTTCGACTCGGCGACATCCTTCGGACGGTTTTTCAAACGGGAAATGAATGCGACTCCCCAGGAATACCGGGA
Source organism: Paenibacillus sp. FSL W8-1187 (assembly GCF_037965485.1). NCBI lineage: Bacteria > Bacillati > Bacillota > Bacilli > Caryophanales > Paenibacillaceae > Paenibacillus > Paenibacillus sp. FSL W8-1187. Next base: position 841,716 of record NZ_CP150181.1, on the reverse strand, counting down.
TCGGGAAGGCGGCGGCTGATCAGAGCGGCCGGCTCGTCGCGACGGCGATGCTCCGCAGCTCGCCGCCCGCTCCGCTCCACGCTGGATCTCCGGGACGGGCGGGGCGGCAGGCGCAGTAAAAGTGGTACAGCGTCCCCTTCCAGCGGACGACGAACGACTTGTGCGCATGCGTCTGGTCGATCTCGCCCGGCGCTCCATGCGGCAGCGAAGGCTCGGGCAGGATGCGCCACGACTCCAGGTCGCGGGAGAGCGCGAGCAGCCCTTGCGCATGCTCGCCGTCGAAGCCGAACCCGAAATTGACCCACCAGCCGCTCGGCTTGTCGAAGCGGATGCACGGATCGCTGACATATCGGCTGTAGAACGTTCCTTCGCTGACGGCAAGCAGAGGATTGGCCGGATGCCGCTGCCAGACGCGCAGGTCGTCCGACCAGGCGAGCCCGGTCTGCTCGATCCACGGCCAGTCGGGCTTCTCCTTGGCGTTGTAGAACATCCAGTAGCGCCCCTCATGCTCCAGCAGGCAGCATTTGTACAGTCCGCCGCGCTCCCACTCCCCGCCATCGCCGAACGTCATCACCGGCTCGGGAAGACGATGCCACTCCAGCAGCTCCTCGTCCTCGCACCAGGCCAGCCCCATCGCCGCTCCCCCCTCCTCATAGCCGAAGTCCGGGTAGGCGTGATAGATCATCCAGTAGCGTCCGTCGACCTTCTTGAGCCGGGGCGTCTCGTCCAGATCGCTGCTCTCCAGCAGCATCCACGAGCCCGCCGCTCCGACATGGTCCCAGCGGGAGTCGTCCGTCCCCCGTCCGAGAATGACGCCGAGCCGCGTCCAGGCCAGCAGATCGTCGCTCGCGGCGAGCGCCGTCTGGTAGCCGCGCCCGTCGAAGCCGATATGCATCATGTAGAATCGATCCCGATGGCGGAAGACGAACGGGCAGTCGACCGCCTCGGAGTCATAGCGCCCGGGCTCGCCCGACGGCAGCAGGACCGGCTCGGGACGGCGATGCGGAGCGTGCAGGCGGGCCAGGTCCGGCAATGGATGGACGTCCGGCATTAGATCGACGTCCGACTCAGGGTGAACGTCTGACTTTGGGTGAGCGTCTGACATAAGGCAGTCTCCTCTCTATTCCTTGACGCTGCCGACGACGATGCCTTTGATGAAAAAGCGCTGCAGGAACGGATAGACGCAGATGATCGGCAGCGCCGCCAGGAAAATCTGCGCGCCCTTGAGCGTGCGGTCGGATACGGCGGCAAGCGTCGCGGCGTCCGACATCGTGACGAGCGTCAGGTCGCGGTTGATGACGACTGTCTGCAGATAGCTCTGCAGCGGATACTCGCTCGGGGAGTTCATCAGGATGAGGCCGTCGAACCAGGAATTCCAGTGGCCGACCATCGAGAACAGGATAAGCGTGGCGATCGCCGGCATCGACAGCGGCACATAGATGCTCCACAGGATGCGCCAGTGGCCCGCGCCGTCGACAAAGGCCGCCTCCTCCAGCTCCCGCGGCAGGCCGCGGTAGAAATTGAGCAGCAGCACGGCGTTGAACACGTTGACCGCGCCGGGCAGCACGAGCGCCCAGATCGAGCCGAGCAGGCCGAGCTTCTGGATGATCAGGTACCACGGGATGAGACCGCCGCCGACGAGGATCGTGACGACAAAAAACCAGACGTAGACGGTGCGGCCCTTGAAGGCGGCCGGCTCCTTGGACAGCGGATAGGCGAGCGTGATCGTCAGCAGCATGTTGATGGCGGTGCCGAGCAGCAGCCGCTCGACGCTGATGAGGAGCGCCCGCAGAAACTCGGGCTTGTTCAGCACGAATTCGTACGACTGCAGCGTGAAGTCGACCGGCCAGAGCGTGACGAGTCCGGCGCCGGCGGCGGAGCTGGAGCTGAGCGAGACGGCGAGCACGTTGACGAGCGGGAACAGGCAGAGCAGCGCGAGCAGCAGCAGGAAGCCGGCGTTGAAGGCGTTGAAGACGCGCCCTGCGCGGGTGAGATGATTCATGGCGACTCGCTCCTTTCTAGAAAATCCGATAGTTCGCCAGCCGGTACGCGAGGTAGTAGGACACCGAGATGAGGATGACCGACACGATCGACTTCATCAGTCCGACGGCGGTCGCGAGGCTGTACTGGGCCTGCTCGAGGCCGATCCGGTACACGAGCGTGTCGATGATGTCGCCGGTCTCGTAGACGACCGGGCTGTACAGGTTGAAGATCTGGTCGAAGCCGGCGTTCAGCACGTTGCCCAGGCTGAGCGTCGCCAGCAGCACGATGACGGGGATCATGCCGGGCAGCGTGATGTGCAGCGTCTGCTTCCAGCGGTTCGCGCCGTCGATGACGGCTGCCTCGTAGAGCGCGGGATTGATGCCGGCGAGCGCCGCGAGATAAACGATCGTGCTGAAGCCGAATTCCTTCCACACGTCCGATACGACCACGACCGCCGGGAACCAGCGCGCATCGCCGAGGAAAAAGACCGGCTCGATGCCGAACGCGCCGAGCAGCTGGTTGATGATGCCCTGCGACGGAGAGAGGATGTCGATCAGGATGCCGCCCAGAATGATCCAGGACAGAAAATGCGGCAGGTAGATCATCGTCTGGATCCAGCGCTTGAACAGCTGCAGCCGCAGCTCGTTGAGCAGCAGCGAGACGACGATCGGCACGGCCAGGCCGGCGACGATCTTCATGCAGGCGATGACGAGCGTATTGCGCACGACCGTGCCGATCTCCGGCAGCTGGAGCATGTAGCGAAAGTTGTCCAGCCCGTTGAACGGGGAGTCCAAGATGCCTTTGATGATCGAGAATTTCTGGAAGGCGATGACGAGCCCTCCGATCGGACCGTAGCTGAAGATCAGCACGAGCACGAGCGACGGTAAGACCATGAGATGAAGAGGCAGCTGGCGTCTCGCCTTGGCGCTGAACATGGGAATGCCCTCCTTTTGAAAAAAAAGCGGCGGCCAAGAGACCGCCATCCGCAGCCAAACCGCAGGAAAGGGATCGGAAGCAGCTCCGATCCCCCCGATTCGTCCGTCCGAGTCCGGAGGAACTCAGCCGTTTTTAGTGGCGTACCAGTCGTTCACTTCCTTGGTGATCTGCTCGCCGCCGAGCTTGCTCCAGTCGGTGACGAACTTGTCGAACGTATCGAGCGAGGCGCCGAGAATGATCTTGGTGAACGTCTCGAGCACGAGCTTGTCGAGGATGGCCTGCTTCTCGCTCATCGTCGGCGTCTGAGCGCCGAAGAACTCGCTTTTCATCAGGTTGCCGGCATCGACGTAGTTTTTGCCGATGACATCCCACGAGCCGCCGACGCCGAATACTTTGTTCGTGCCCCAGTTCGCCTTGTCGCCGTCCTGGAACTTCTTGATTTTGTCATAGTAGTCCTTGCCCTCCGGATTAAGCGCCGCAGGATCGCCGGACTCGAGCGCGGCGACAACCTGCTTGTGGATGGCGAGCAGCCCCTCCGGGGTGCCGAAGCCGTTGGACATGAGCGCGTATTTGAAGAACTCCACGCCGTCCTTGCTGTGGAACGTCGCCGGCTCGGCGTTTTCGCTGACGATCTTTTCGTTGTACAGGTTGAACAGCTTGATGATCGCCTCGGGATGCTCCGCGCCTTTGCGGACGACCCAGAAGGAGTTGAAGTCGGCCTTGGACTGGGCTTTGGCCGGCTCGCTGTCCGCGGACAGCACCGGGTAGGCGCCCCACTCGGCGTTCGGGTCCTTGGTCACGCTGTCCTGCAGCGGCCAGAGCGGATTCCACATCGCGCCGTAGCTCATGCCGACCTTGCCCGCCGCTTGCAGCTCGGCCGACTTGCCGCCGTCCTTGACGGCGAACTCCTTGTCGATCATGCCGGCCTTGTACAGCTCCTGCAGCTTGCCGAGCGCGGTTTTCATCTCCGGCTGGACGCTGCCGTAGACGAGCTTGCCGGAGTCGTCCTTGATCCAGATGTTGGCGTAGGCGTGATAGCCGTTCATGAGGCCGGTGAAGTCCGGGTAGCCGCCGAACAGATCCTTGGAGCCGGCCAGCGCGTACGTGTCCTTCTTGCCGTTGCCGTCCGGATCCTGGTTCGTGAAGGCGTCGGCGATCGCCATGAAGTCGTCCATCGTTTTCGGCTCCGGCAGGTTCAGCTTCTTCAGCCAGTCCGTGCGCACCCACAGCAGCGGAGCTCCGCCGAGATAATCCTCGGCCGGCGGAATCGCGAGCAGCTTGCCGTCATAGGAGGCGGCCGCCTTGGCGTTCGTGCCGCGCTCGACCATCTCCTTGGTGAGCGGCGAGCCGTAGGTCTCCAGCAGCGGCGTCAGATCCTCCAGCATGTCGGCCTCGGCCAGCTGCTGGAATTGCTTGGAGTCGACCATGAACAGATCCGGCAGCTCGCCGGAGGTGATCGACAGGTTCATCTTCTGGCTGTACTGGTCGCCGCTGACGACCCATTGGTTTTTGACCTGGATGCCCAGCTCGCTCTCGTAGGCGCGGTACCAGACGTTGTCGTCGATCGAGTCGCCTCCGTTGAACTTGAAGCTCGAGTCGGTGTAGCGGACCGTCGTCAGCTCGATCGGCGGATCGTACTTGGCGTTCGGATCGACCGGAGCAGCCGACGGCTGGGCGGACGGCGACGCTGTCCCTTCCGGCGAGCCTGCGGCTCCATTCGCCGCGTTGCCGCCGCTTCCTCCGTTGCTGCTGCAGGCGCTCGTAATGGCGAGCAGCAGGACGAGCGATAGCGCTGCGCTTCGTTGACGGATCTTTTTCATCTGCGTTGCCTCCCCTTATGTCATGCTTGTCGCTGCCTTGCGTTTCTTCCATGAGTCCATCATAAGGGATGCGGCATCCCGGTAAAATCGTCGTCTGTTTACTTTCCCTCTACCGCTATCAACTATGTCCCAGCTGTTCAAGAGCTCCGTACAGCAGGCGGACTGCTTCGGCTCGTGTCGCCTTTTCTTCCGGACGCAGCTTCCCGCCGCTGCCCTGGACGATGCCCATGCCAAGAAGCGACTGCATCGCTTCCTGCGCATAGCCCGACATCCGGCCGCTATCGGCAAAAGCGTTCAACGCGTCAGCAGAGCCAGGCTGCAAGCGGATGCCATGCGCCTGCATGGCGCGATAAAGCAGCGTCATCATTTCCTCCCTCGTCACCGAGGCTGCCGGGCGGAACGACACTCCATCGCCTGCCGCTATGCCGAGCTTGCGCGCGGCGGAAAGGGCAGCCGCATAATAAGCGGCGGCATCCACATCCTTGAAGCCGGCGTCGGAGGAATCCGGCTGCCACTCGAACAGGCGGGAGAGCATAAGGATAAAATCGGCCCGCTTCATCTCCGAGGCAGGCCCGAAGCGGCTGGCGCCGGTGCCGGCGATGATGCCGCGCGCGGCGAGCGCATCCAGCGGCTTCTGCGCCCAGCCCAGATGCCCCGTATCCGTGAAGGCGGCCGGCGCGAAATCAGGAACGAACGAGCCTGACGATCCGACCGTGAAGCTCAGGATGCCCCGCTCCGCATCGAATCGGCTGTTCGGGATCGGCAGCAGGCGGCCGCCCTCCAGCACGCGCTTCGCGACGAGCGCCTGTGGACGAAGCTTCTGCTCGGCCGACGCCGGGAAGGACGCTTCAAGCGTCAGCCCGGACGCTCCTGAGGCGACGGCGAACGGATTGCCTCCGGATTCAAGCCGCAGCTGCAGCGTAGGCCCGATGTTCAGCGTCAGCCTGAGGCCGCCGCTCGCGCCGAGGCTGCCCGGGACTGAGATCATGCCGCCGGGCAGCAGGATGCTTGTCGTGAAGCCGGCGCGGGAGCCGTCGACGAGCGCCGCAGGCAGCTCCAGCGAATAGGAATCGGACGTCGCGGCTTGCTGCGCATCGAGGACGAGGCTGCGAAGGCCGTCCGACTGCTTCAACAGCTGCGCCCAGGCTTCAGGCGCAAGTCCAGCCGTCCATGCTCCGTCCTTGACCGAACCGGACAACGGCAGACGCAGCGTGCCGTTCTCCACGGACGGCGTCGGCGTCGGGCTTGCGCCGGCGCTCGGCGTCGGCGTCAGGCTTGCGCTGGCGCTCGGCGTCGGCGTCGGACTTGCGCTGGCGCTCGGCGTCGGCGTCGGGCTTGCGCTGGCGCTCGGCGTCGGCGTCGGGCTTGCGCCGGCGCTCGGCGTCGGCGTCGCCTCGCCCTTTTTCGGCTCGAATACCCGCACATAGTCGACATACATGTCGAGCTGGTCGCCGTACTGCGCCAGGTCGATCGGCCAGCCTCCGCCGAGAGCCAGGTTCAACATGAAATAAAGCGGCGTATTCGCCTGCTCGAACGTGTCATGCCTCCACACTTCTATGTTGTCGATATAATAGATGACTTCCGACTTCGTCACCTTCGCGCCGTACAGATGCCAGGTCGAGGCGCTGTCGCCGAAGGAAAAGCTGTTCGGCAGGCAGCTCGTGCCGTGAGTCTCGGGCTGGCCGGCCCACCAATGCTTCGCTTGGCATACCCCCTGCGGATTATGGCCGTAGCCTTCGACGATGTCGATCTCCGCCGTAGACGGGCGGCCGCTTGCCCCGGTACTGTCCTGGGACATGAGCCAGAACGCGGGCCATGCGCCTTTGCCGGCCGGCATCTGGATGCGGGCCTCGAAGTAGCCGTTCGTCGCCGCAAAGCCCGAGCCGTCAACTCTCACGGAGGACAACAAGCCGCTCACGTGCTCGCGGTGCCAGCCTTGCGGATCGGCGTAGTCCGCCGGAGCCTTGCTTGCGCGGATGCGCAGGAAGTTTTCGCCGAGCACAGCGAACGGATTGACGCTGCCCGCCGGATCAGCAAAGATCGCCTCGCCGAACTCGGAGCCGTTCGGCCAATCCGGCTTGATGGCTGCATATTTCGCTCCCTCGCCGGTTCTGGATACGGACAGCGGGCCGTTGAAGTCATCCTCGAACACGACGTCCATGCCTTCCGCCTGCGGCGGCGCAGCATCCGGAATTCCATTGTTCCAAACGACGCCGCCTTCGTTGTACAGCTGCACATAGCTGCGGGCCGACTTGACGAAATCGGGATCGCCGGGCGCGGAATCCCAGGCCTGCAGGACGATCGTCAGCGGACCGTGCGGCAGCTTGTCCGCATCGATCGACAAGGCAGCCTCGTCGGCCTCGTTCGGAACGGCCTGGCCGATCAGGGCGCTGTAGCCGCTCGGGTCTTCATGATCGGCATCCGGCTGATGCCAGACACGGGCCTCGATATTTTTCATGCCGGGCGCCTTGAAGGCGAGTTCGAACTCGCCCTGGACGGAAGAGCCGATAGCCGGAGCTAAAATCTCCAGCTCAGGATCGCGTTCCACCGGAGGCGGATTGTCCGGCATCGGCTCCTTTCGCGTATCGACGAGCTTCAGCTCGGTCATGCCGCTGCGGGCTGCGCCAGCATGCGTCAGGACGATGCGAAAACGGTCCGACATGACCGGATCGAAGCGCACCAGATTGAGCGTGTCCGCTGTAGGCGACGCCGGCTCGCGGATTTGATTCGGCGCCGGCTGCCAGGCCGATCCGTCCCAATATTCCAGCTCGTAGGCTTGCGGAACGACCACTCCGCCGCCGTCATCGAAGAAGTAGAGTCCGGCCGCATCTTTGGAAAACACGCTCCCATAGTGGATCTGAACCCAGTCCTGGGCGTTCGGAGAGCCATAGGAGGTCCAGCGGTTGCGCGGGAAGTCGGTATACGAGACGATGTCGTCGTTGAGCTGCGCGATAGCGTCCCCTCCGTTCGTGTAAGAGGCGCTGGCGACGCCGCTATCCGGTTCGGCCGGCAGGGACTGTTCAAAGGAGTCGACGTACTGGATCTCGGTCATCCCCGCTTTGGCGGCTCCATAGACGAGAACGACGCGGAACTTCTGCGCCGTCACCGGCTTGAAGCGGACCGTATTGAGCGTATTGCCCGCCGGCTCGGCCGGTGTCTTGACCTGCTCCTCGGCGCTGACCCATGCTCCCTGCGAATCCTGGTACTGGATGTCGTAGGAGGCCGGCGCTTGGACCCCGCCGCCGTCGGCATACAGGAACAATCCGGCCGCATCCTTGCGAACCGGCACGCCGAAGTTCGACTGCACCCAGTCGGAGGCGTTCGGCGACTCGTAGGAGGTCCACCGGTTGGCCGGCTTTGCTCCATAAGAGACAATGCCGTCGTTCACGTGGCTGACCTGGTCGAGCCGGAACGTATACGAGGCCGACACGATGCCGAGCGGTGCAAGCTCCGCGCCGGGCAGCGCCTCTGTGGACGAGTCGAACAGCTGGATTTCCGTAGCGCCGCTCTTGCTCCCCGAATGCGTGAACACGATGCGGAACTTCGAGGCTTGGACGGGATCGAATCGAAGGAGGTTCAGCTCGTTGCCGGCCGGCTCGGCCGGCTGCGCGGACAGGCCGGCTACGCTGTTCCACTCCGTCCCGTCCCACGCCTGCACATCGAGCGCCTGAGGCGGAGTAACGCCGCCTCCGTCCGAGAACAGATAGACGGCCGCGGCATCGCGCGTCGTCCCGCCTCCGAAGTCGAACTCGATCCAATCCGATGAATTCGGGGATTCGTACGAGGTCCAGCGGTTTTTCGGGGCATCATTGTAGGAAACGATGCCATCGGCGACATGCGCCAGGTTGTCCCCGTGATACGTGTAGGAGGCGGATAGCGCCGGCTCCGGCAGCTCCTCTCCAGGCGACTCGGCAGATGCCGGCGCCGGGACGAATCCGAACAGCATCGCCAAGCTCAGCGCCAGTGCCGTTCCTTTGATCCACGGTGCTCTTTTTTTCATGATCTGCATTCCCTCCGTCTCTTCATGGCTGCATCGCGCTGCTGGCTATGGACAGCCAGGCTTGCGCTTGCCCGCAGCGCGATAGCTCAACGATAAGGGAGGACGGTCGCCGGGGAAATCGTCCGATGCCGACATCGAGTCTGCATTTGTTTACCGATCGAATCTCGATTGATTTCCGGATGATTTTCAGACACTAAAAAACGCATCTCCCGGATGATTCATTGGAGCAGCCGTCATGGCTTGCCAATGTCCATCCAAGAGATGCGTCTCCACCTACATTCTCAGCCCTTAGCCCATCATCGCCAGCATCCGGTGCAGCAGCACGGCCAGCTCGGCCCGCGTCGTCGAGGCTTGCGGCATGAGCCGGTCGCGGCTCCCCTTCACGATTCCGGAGGAGACGAGACGAGCGGCCGGCTCGATCGCATAGGCGGACAAGGCGTCCCGGTCCGAAAATGCCGCCAGCGCCGCTTGCGCATCGGACTCGGCGAGCGGCCGGCCGATCGTCGCCAGCGCGCGGTCCAGCATCGTCATCAGCTCCTGCCGCGTCACCGGGGACTCCGGCCGAAACCGGCCATCCGCGTCGCCGTTCAGGATGCCGGCCGCGCGCAAGCTTCCGATGGCCGAAGCATAATACTTGCCCGGAGTTACGTCAGGAAACGCTTCTGCCGCAGCGCCGCCCTCGATGCCGAAGGCGCGCACGGCCATCAAGGCCAGATCCCCGCGCTTGACCGGCTTGCCCGGCTCGAACAGGCCTTGGCCCGTTCCGTTGACGATGCCGAGCTTCGACAGCTCCGAGATTGCTTCTGCCGCCCAGCTCCACTTCGCGTCGACGTCGCGGAACGATGCGGCCGTCGAGGCGACCGGGATGGAGACGGCCGCCGATACGGAGACCGTTTCCATCTTCAGCGCCGAGTCGACCGTCTTCAAGCTCGCGAGGGAGATGCGCGCTGTGCCTGTGCCGACCGGCTCAAAGAGCAGCGTCGCCAGCTCGGTCGAGCCTTTTTTTCCGGCGACAGGCCCGATCATCGTATGCGCGAAGCGGACCGTCCCTTCGCTTTCGATCGGAGCGGTCGACATGCCCGGCATGGCGCTGGCCGCTTTTTTGAACCGAAGCCTTGCCGTATCATAGGACAGCGTCGCGTCGAAGGCATAGAGATCGGTCAAATTCTCGCCTCGCAGCACGACTTGAATGTCTCCGGAGGGAGAAACGGAAGCCTTCAGCGAGTAGGCCGGAGAAGCCGCCGCATAGGACGGCCGCGCTCCGAGCAGCAGGACGAACGACAAGACAAGCAGCATAGCTAGACGCGGCATCGTTGCATTCCTCCTATTTTGGTCTTGTCATCCGTAGGTGAATGATGCCCTACTCCGCCAGCCAGTCGTCCAGGATGAGGCGCGCGACGGCCGCGAGCGCTTGAATCGTAATCTCCCCGGAGTCAAACAAATCGGCAGCTGCGACATCCTGCCAGCCGGCATCGGTCGATTTTTTGCCGAAGGCTTTGACCAGCAGGGCCAAATCCTTGACCGTCACGCTTGTTTGACCCGGGACGAGCGTAATGATGCGGGTCAAAAACGTCTGATGCGCCGACTCGATCGCGCTTTTGGCCTGATCCACCTGCGCCTGAGTCGCGGCTGGATCGCCGCTGACGGCGGAGGCGCTGTCGATCGCCGCTTGCAGAACCGCCTTGGAGCCGACGGCGTATTGGCCGACCTTCGTGCCTTCCTTGGCCTTGCTCGCCTTGGCTTTGGCCGCATTGACGGCGGCGGCCAGAGCCGTCTTATCCGCCGAGCCGACGATGACCTTGCCGGTGAACAGGCTGACGGCATCGGCAAGCGCCGCTGCGGCTGCATTCAGCTCGGCTTGCGTCGCCGAAGCATTGCCGTATACGGCCGCCGCGGCGTCGATTGCCGTTTGCAGCTCCGCCTTGGCTCCGACAGGGTACTGTCCCGCCGCCGTGCCTTCGACAGCGCTGTCATGCCGCGCTTGCGCGCTGGCGATCGCGGCGCCCAGCGCGCTGCGGTCGACGTCGACGATCGCGATCGACGCGGCGCTTCCGGCGACATTGGCCGTCGCGCTATCATCTCCTGCCGTCGACAGCGCGAGGAGCGAGACGGCGGCCGTCCCGGTTCCGGCACCGGCTTTGACCGAGCCGCGCAGCCGCAGCAGATCGCCGCCTTGGTCGATCGCTGCGCCCGTGCTCGCCAGCAGCAGACGGAGCTGGCCCTGCTCGGGCTTGACGGCGCTGCCGATCAGCTGCAGTCCGTCGAGGAGGGAAGCCGCGGCCCCCTCCGCCAAGGCGAGCTTGCCGTCCTCCGCGGCGACGGTCTCGAAGGCGAGCTTGGAGGCATCATACGCCAGCGTGACGTCGATGACGGAGAACGGCTCGCTGACGCCGTCGATGCCGACGGTCCATTCAAACGGCTGGCCGATCCGAGCCGAGGCGGGAGCGGTCAGCTTGCCGACCAGCTCCTCGGGCTGCTCCGTGCCGCCGCCGGTCTGAAGCGACGATTGGGAGGAGAGCAGCAGATCGCCGAATTTCGTCGGACTTTTGCCGGAGCCGATGCCGTCCATATACCGCAGATAGCCTTCGCGTCCGTTTCCGTCATTGTCGTTCACCAGCACCGAGAGTCCGAGATTCGTCGCATTCGCGGCGGCCGGCTTCTGGCTGTCGGTCAAGACGGCGTCCCAGGGGAAGGCGATGACGTAATACGTCTTGCCGGCCGCTTCATCGCGGCTGAATTTGTAGCGGATGTCATTTAGATTGCCGCCCGCAACCGGTCCCCAGCTCTCGACGCCGAGCGCGGAGACGCCGGTGGCCGCATTGTACGAAGCGATGAATCTCGGATGGTCCGTATCCTGATCGACACGGGTTTTCCGCTCCGGATCGAACGACACCTGCAGGCTGTCCGCTCCCCAGGCTTCGCCCACATTGGCCGCATTCATGCTGTGGACGTCATCCTTCACTTCCAGCGCCAGATACAAGTATTGATCGTCCCATTTTACGAGCTGTTTCCCCGAGCGGTCGCTCTCCGTAGCTGGCGAGCCGTCAAACGTGACCGACTGCAGCTGCGTCCCCGCCGCCCCCGCCCACTGAGCCGGGTCGATGACGCCGTTCACCTCGATCGGAGCGTCCGCGTTGACGCGGGTCGCCGTCAGGCTGGACAGCGGCTTGGTCAACGTCTGGTCGTAGCCGTCCCCGTTCGTAATGCGGAAGGTGAATGAGGTCCGGCTGTCCGGGTTGAGCGACGGAGCCGGGATCGTCACCGTCTGCTTCGCTCCGGCCTCGATCGAATCGAACGGATAGCTGCCGGCCGATCCGGATGGCGCGGTCACTTGCACCGTACCGGCTTCAAGAGTGCCGGAGCTGCGCTTGTTGGACAGCTCGACCTTCACCTCGTAGCCGGTTCCATCGGCTTTCAGGGCCGGATAGATTTCGATGCCGAGCGAATCGGCGCTGTTTTTCGCCAGCAGCGAACGCGCCTTGTACCGCGTGCCGTCGGCCGCGACCGGAGTGATCTGCAGCCGCTCCTCTTTTTTGATGGAGCTCTCGGGCACATGCAGCACGATCGTATCCTTGGCTGCTCCCGCTGCGAACGATCCGCCCGACACGACGCTCCAGCCTTGCGGCAGCTCGATGTCGTACGTGCCGGAGAGCGCCTTGGCTCCGTCCGTCACGCGATTGATCTCGACGGCCAGATCGCTGCCGGGCGTGAAGGAGACCGGACTGTAAGCCGCCGTGTCAAAAATGACGCTTGGACGATTCGACGGATTCTCATACACGCGCACCCAGTCGATGTACATGTCCGATTCGTACCCGTAGCGGTCGAATCCATAACCCGGCGCATACGAATCGGTATTGTTCGTGATGGCGTTGTTGACTAGGAAGTAGTTCCCTTTCCGCCAGGAGAGCGGAAGCGTCTTTTCCCGGTACACCTGCCGGTTGTCGAAATAATACGTCGTATACTCCTCGGCGACGTGGACGGCATACGTATGGAATCCCATCGCGATATTGCCGGCATCGCTGCCGAGCAGCTGGACCGTGTTCACGGACTTGCCGTCCGTATCCTGCGCATACTCGTAGCCCCAAGGATGAGTCGCGATATTATAGCCGGATGTCGTCGGCAAGTAAGCCTCGATGATGTCCAGCTCGTCCGTATGCACGTCTCCGACGCCGGTCAGCGTCCAGAATGCCGGCCATTGCAGCGGGTTCGCTCCGACGAAAAAGCGCGTTTCCAAATACTGCTCCGTATACGGCTGCGTGCGGAATCCGACGCCGTCGTCGCCGACCGAGCTCAGGAATCCCGTCGTGAAGTTGCGCTGATAGCCGTCCACGCTGGCCGGCAGCTTGTCTTCATAATAGGTCGTCTTGATGCGCAGATAGTCTTCCACTTGCGAGAACGGATTGTACTCGCTCTCGAATTTGGCGAACAAGGCGCCGCCGTAATCCTGATAGTCCGGCTTGTGGGACGTATAGGTCGTGCGGACGCCGCCGGCCGTCTTGCCCGTGGCCGAAATCGTCGGCATCGTCTTGAAGTCGTCCGCGAACGTCACCTGCAGGCCGTTCCCTTGCAGCTCCGCCGGCAGCGCCGCGCTGTCGAGGCCGATATTCCATTCGACCCCGCCGTTGTTGTAGAACTGGAAGTAATCCTCGATTTCCGTTCCGTCCGACTTGAACGCCTTCACCTTGACCGCGGTCGGGCCATGGGGGAACTCGTCGGCATCGAACGCGAACGAGCCCTTTCCTTCAGGGTCCAGCGTCACCGAAGCGAGCTCGACGATGTAGCCGCTCGGGTCCGGATGAGCCGCATCCGGCTGATGCAGCATATAGGCCTTGGCCGTCGCGTAGCCCCCTGGAGCCGTGAATTCGAGCTCCGTCTGCCCTTCGATCTCCGCCCGGTAAGCCGGAGACAGCAAGGTGACGAGATTCGGCAGCGCCTGCTTCGGGGCGACGATCCCGACCGACAGCTGCGGATAGACGTTGCCGCCAGCCTTGGGCGTGATCTTGATCTTTCCGGATTGAAGCGTATAGGATTCCGGCACCTGCACGACGATCGTATCGGTTGCCTGGCCTGCCGCAAAGCTTCCTCCGGAGAGGACGGACCAGCCCTGGGACGGGAAAGCCACGCTGTACGTGCCGGACAGCTGCTGCGCCGCTTCGTCCCGCGTGATCGCGAACGACGCCTGCTCTCCTTGCGTCACGTTCAGCGTCTCGGGCGCGCTGAACCCGGCTACGACCGCGGTCGGATCATCGACGTAGCGGAACCCGGTGACGACGACGTCCCCGCGGCTGTCGTCTCCTTTGACCTTGAGCTCCAGCACATGATTGCCGCCGTGCAGGCCCGTGCGTTCCAGCACCTTGGCGTTGCTGTCATTCACGGCGCTTTTGGAGTCGATCGTCTGGAGGAACTCGCCGTCCAGGTAAGCGTCCAGCAGGCCGCCTTCGTCATAGGTTCTCATGAAGACCGATACCGCCGTGCCTTTGAAGTCGAACTTTACGCTCTGTCCGTCGTTCCCGCTCTGGGAATGGTTGTACATCCAGCCCCAGTTGTCGCTCCACCAGCCTCCGTTGGCCGTAAAATAAGCCTTGTTCTGGGTCGCGGGATTGAAGTTGGCCCAGCTGCCGCTCGAGCCGCCGTCCTTGCTGCGGTAAGGATAGGTCGAGCTGTTGACGTCGATCGTGCGCGGCTGCGTCGACGGCGCATAGTTGTATTCGAAGCCCTCGATCGCGATGCTTCCGGACGAAGTCGCTCTCAGCTCCACCATATGGTAGCCTGCGCCAAGTCCGCTTTTGCTGAACACCCGCTTTTTCCCGCTGGTGCCGGCGCTGTCGACCGAGGCCTGCTTCTCTCCGTCGAGGTAGATGTCGAAGCTTTTGCCCCCGTCGAAATAGCGGGCATACAGCGCGACCGCGTCTCCTTCGAACTCGAATTTCAACGAATCGCCTATTCCGGCATTGATATACATCCAGCTCCAGTTGTCGCTCCACCAGTTGCCGTTGAAGGTGAACGGATACGTCGGCTGGGAGCTGCGCTTGAACTCGTTCCAGCTTCCCGCAGAGCCCCCGGACAGCGACACATACGGATAGGCCGCCGAATTGATCGAACGGATCTGATCGCCTGTAATCGCCGGCGCTTCCGGAGCGTCAGGCGCCCGCATCAAGACCTTGATCGGCTTGTAGGAGCCGTCGCTCGCCGTCGGCGTAATGGTCAAGACCCCTGACTTCTTCGTATAGGCAGCGGGCACTTTCACGATAATCGAATCGGCATAACGATTCGTCGTGAAGCTTTGGCTCGTGAGCGGCTTGAACTCTCCGTTTTGCTTGACCAGCCAGCCTTCCGAGGGGAACTCAAGCTCATAGCTGCCGAAGCGTGTTCCTGCGGCGCCGTTGCGCTGGATATTCACGGTCAGCTCATCTCCGGGCCCTGCCGAAAATATCGTTTGATCCGCCGTGAATTTGGCCAGATTGGGATCCTCGAGATGACGGTATTCAAATCCTACGATGCGAATGTAAGAGCCTCCAGGCACAGCGGAAGAATCGGTGCCTTTTACATTCAACGTATGATCGCCGTTCTCTAGCCCGTCGATTTCATAGGCCCGAACCGATTTTTCCTCGCCGCTGCTCAAATTGACGCGCTGCTTGAACTGGCCGTCGACCAGGATGTCGACTTCGCCGCAGGTGCTGCACTGCATCAGCTCCACCGCAGCGGATATGCCGTTGAACTTGAACTGCATGTCGGACTGCGGCTCGTTGCGGACATACATCCAGCTCCAGCTGTCGCGCCACCAGCCTCCGCCGACGACGTTGAAGTATTGCTCCTCGTTGGCCGCGGGATCATAGCTGCTCCATGCTCCGGCCTGCTCGCCCGACAAGCTGCGGTACGGATAGGTCGAGCTGTCGACCCGAATCAGCTCGCCGTCGGTTCCCGTCGCATTGGCTTTGACGACAATGGGCGGATACGAGGTGCCCGCGCTGTCTGTCGGCGTGATCGTGATCGATTCCGTCGTCTCGTAGGCCTGAGGCACGAGGAAGGCCAACTCGTCGGAGTCGGATCCGGAGGCGAACGCCACTTCATGCGGCTCGGCCATCGGGATGAACGTTCCCGACTCGTCCATGATCTTCCATCCGTCCGGAGCGCTTACTGCGTAGTGGCCGGAAAGCGCCTTTGCCTCCGCGTTGCGGCTGACCTTGACGCGCACGACGTCGCCAGGGAGCGCTTTTTTCTCCTGCTCGCTCTCGAAGCGCACCGTTCCCGGCGCGTCCTGGTATACGCGCACCCAGTCGATATACGTTTCCGCCTGATTGCCATAACGGGTAAACCCGCCTGGCATCTCGAAATTGGCGAAAGGATCGCTGCTGCCGTCGCTGATTCCGTAGTGGTCCGACACAGCGGCGTTGATGATGAAATAATTCCCGTACTCCCAGCTGAACGGCAGCGTCTTGTGCTTCGCGACTTGAATGTTGTCGCAGTAGTAGTACGTCCATTCCTTCGTGATGTAGGTGGCCAGCGTATGGAATCCCATCGCCAGGTTGATGTTGCCGAATTCCGGCGCATCCAGCTCCACCTTTGCTCCGCCGCCGAGCTTCGAAGCATCGTAGCCGGCTGCCGGCCCTTTGTCGTAGCCCCAAGGATGCCAGGCGATCTGATAGCCGGCCGGCGTGCCCATGTAGCCTTCGATAATATCGATCTCATCGCTCGGCTCGTTGGGCAAGTTCGCGTTCTGCACATAACCGTTGGCGGTTAACGTCCAGAAAGCCGGCCACATGCCGGGATTGGCGCCGAAAAACATCTTCGCTTCAAAATACTGGTTGCGTCCGCCTTCCGTGTAGAAGCCTCCGCCCGCCTGGTTCATCGAGCTCAGGTAGCCGGTGCTGATCTTCTGTCCCCAATAGTCGTTGCGGACATAGCCGGTCGGGTGATAGGTCGTCGTCAGCTTCATCAGCTCGTTGTCCTGGATGGCGAACGGATTGTAAGGCCCGTCGAAATCCTCGAATGCGCCCCAGCCGAACATGCCGCCGCGCGCCTCGTCGATTTTAGCCGAAGCGTACTTCGCTCCGATGCCGGTTTTGTTGATGGCCGGCATCGTTTTGAAATCGTCGCTGAACACGACGTCCATGCCTGCCGTCACCGGATTGGCGGGCGCTTCGTCGAGTCCGAGCTTCCACCGCACGCCGGCTTTGTTGTACAGCTGCAGGTAGGCGTTGTCGAGCTCCGCCCCATTTTGAAATACCTGGATTCGAATCGTAATGGGACCGTACGGATATTGGCTGGCGGGGAACGAAATCGTGCCGTTGCCGCTCGTCAAGGCGACCTCGCCCACCAATTCCTTCGTCCCGTTGCTGTCGCTTGCCAGATCGGCAGGCTGCTTTTGGGAATAAATCTTGGCCGTGGTGCCAAGCTGGTTGTAAAACTCGATGTCGATCGTATCGTCCGTGATCTCAGACCGATACGCCGGCGACAGGATGCTGGTGAAGCGGTCTCCGGCTCCGCTTTCCGCCGCTTTTGCGATCCCTTGCAGGCCTGTCCCGCTCATGAAGCTGGAAAGGAGCATGGCGAAGGCCATGACGAGCATCATCGAACGATGAGCGCTCTTCTTTCTACCCGACATTTTCATTCCTCCCTGATTCGAGTTGAGATGGATCGGATGGACATGACGCCTTCCTTCAGCATTCATGCCGCATTCGCGTCTTTTTTCTTCGTCCTGCCCCCCCCTTTCGCTGCTTGTCGACGGCAATAGCCACGCTTTGCGGCCCATGCCGGATATTCCCATCGTACCGTTCCTTTGAAAGCCTTTACATAGGGTAAACCTCCGCTTTTCTAAGGCAAAACGATTGGATTGGAGGCACGGTTTGACGAACGCAGGCGAAAAAAAAGACGCCTCGTCGAAGGCGTCTTTACTTCCATGCGTCCTGGCGGCTACACCCGCTTCTCCACCGCCTGCAGCGCTTTGCTCAGCAGATAGGTGAGGATGAAGTAGATGATGGCCGCGGTCATGTACGGCTCCCATACTTTGAGATACTGGCCTTTCATCGCGTTGCTCCAGTACATGAGCTCGGGCACGGCGATATAGGCGACGAGCGAGGAGTCCTTGACGAGCACGATGAACTCGTTGCCGAACGCCGGGATCATCCGCTTGACCGCCTGCGGCAGGACGACGTAGCGCATCGACTGCCAGCGCGTCAGCCCGAGCGACAGCGCCGCCTCCTCCTGGCCGGGATCGATCGACTGGATGCCCGCCCGGTAGATCTCGCCGGTGTAGGCGGCCGAGTTGAGCGACAGCGCGACGATCGCGGCGGCGAAGGCATGCGTCGTGCCCAGCACCATCGGCACGAGCATGAAGTGGGTGATCATGATCTGCAGGATGAGCGGCGTCCCGCGGAAAAAGTTGATGTAGGCGCTGGCCGGCCAGCGCAGCCACCAGCGGCGCGACATTTTGGCGAAGCTGATGCCGAGCCCGAGCAGCGCGCCAAGCGCGATGGACAGCAGCGAAATGCCGATCGTAATGCCCGTGCCCCTCAGCAGCAGGGGCAGATAGTCCCACACGATGTCGAAATCGAACTTCACAAGCCGCTCTCCCCTCTTGGATGATGAGGCGCGGGGCGGGAAGCCCAGCCGCGAAAAGAGGCATGCGCCGCAGCCTTGCGCCCGCGCATGCCTCCGATCGGTCCCTCCCGCCCGCTCGTCCTACTTGACGTTCACGAGATCGCTCGTGTCCGGCTCGACGCCGATCCACTTCTTGTACATCTCCTTGTACTCGGCGCTCGCGCGCACCTTCTCGACGGCGGCGTCGATCTTCGCCTTCAGCTCGCTCCCCTTGGGGAACATGATGCCGTAGTACTCCGGAGCGAAGTTAGTCTTGTCAAAGATGGCGTCGAACTTCTTGTCCGGATTGTTCTCGACATAAGCCTGCACGACGGCAAAGTCGGCCACGACCGCGTCGACGCCGCCCTTGTCCAGCTCGAGCAGCGCCTCGGCGTTGCTGGCGAAGCGCTTGAGGTCCGTGTTGCCGTCCCCCATGATGCCCTTCATGAGCTCCTCGGCCGTCGTCGCGCCCTGGACCGCGACCTTTTTGTCCTTCAGCTCCAGCGCGTCCTTGACTCCGGCGCCTTCCTTGGTCAGGATCATGTTCACAGACTCGAAGTACGGGATCGAGAAGTCGTACGTCTTTTTGCGGTCGTCGCTGATCGAGATCGCCGAGATCGCCGCGTCGTAGGCGCTCTTCTCGCCCTTCTCCAGATCGGCGAACAGCGGGTCCCAGCCGGTGTTCGTCAGCTCGTAGCTCAGCCCTGCTTCCTTCATGACCGCATCGAGGAAGTCGACGTCGAAGCCGACGATCTTGTCCTTGTCCATGCTCTCCATCGGCGCGTAGCTCGCATCGGTGGCGATTTTCAGCGTCTCTCCGCCGCTTGCCGCCTCGTTGCCGCCGCAGGCCGCCAGCGTCACCCCAAGCAGCGCGATCATGCCGACTGTCGTCCATTTCTTCATGAGCGATCCCCCTATGACTATCAATGTAAGAATATATAACATGATCGTACCATAGATTTTTCGGAGTTCAATCCCTGCACGCGGGTTTTGCTCAAAAAAAAGCCCGCCGGACAGCCCCGGCGGGCAAATGGACCACATTCGCGGCAGCTTGTCTACCACTCGCTGCCCCAGGCATTGGCGTACGCTTCCGTCAGGCGCGGAGCAGGCGCGTCGGCCGCCGCGAGGCGGCCGGCAGGCCGCGGACCCGCGGGCGCGCCGCTGCCGGCCGCCGGCTCCTCCCGCGGCTCGAGCCTTGCGCCCGCCGGCTCCAGCCCGGCGCGCGCCGCCGAGCGCCCGCCGACCCGCTGAGGACGGCTCGCGCGCTTCTCGTCCAGCGTCTGCTTCGCCTTGCGCAGGCTGAAGTCCGGGCCGAGCACCTCGGCGAACAGCTTGCTTTCCTTGCGCCGCACCTGGCGCGCTTGCTTGCGCTCCGCGGCCGTCTCATGCAGCCGCTGCTCCTCCAGCGTCTCCGGGATGACCGGCGCAACCTCGGCCGGACGGCCGTCCTCGCCGAGCGCGACGAACGTCAGGAACGACGTCGCGCATACTTTGCGCTCGCCGGACAGCAGATCCTCCGTGACGACGCGGACGAAAATCTCCATCGACGTCTTGTGCGCCCAGGTCACGAAGGCGGACAGGCATACCGCGTCGCCTTTTTTGACCGGGTGCAGGAAATCGACCGAGTCGGTCGAGGCGGTGACGACCGGACGGCGCGCATGGCGCGTCGCGGCGATCGTGGCGACGTCGTCGATGTAGGCCATCAGCTTGCCGCCGAAAATCGTTCCGTGATGGTTCGTGTCGGGCGGCAGCACGATCGACGCTTTGATCGTATAGGAATCGCTGGCCGGCTTGGCCGGCATCGCTTGGTGGTGGGGAATCATAGCCATAACCCTTCTTTCGTTCGGATCGGTTCCGGCCTGGACCGGAAGTGCCCTTAATTGTACACGCGATTAAACTATAGATAAAATACATATAAGGAATGGATTTCATTCCATATGTCTATAGTAAATCCGAGCGTCACGAACGAAAGGCGGAACGATTTCATTGGATATCCGGCAATTGACCTACTTCGCCGCCGTCGCCCGGCACGGCAGCTTTACAAAGGCGGCCCGCGAGCTGCATGTGACGCAGCCGACGCTGTCCAAGATGGTCCGCCTGCTCGAGGAGGAGCTGGGCGCGACGCTGTTCGACCGCTCGTCCAAGCAGATCGCGCTGACCGATGCGGGCGAGACGATCCTGCGCTCGTCGCAGGGAATCCTGCGCTCGATCGAGGCGATGGCGGCCGAGCTCGACGATCTCGCGCAGGCGCGCAAGGGCACGCTGCGGCTCGGCATTCCGCCGATGATCGGCGTGCATGTATTTCCCTCGCTGATCGAGCGGTTCCACAGCCGCTATCCGCAGATCCGGCTGCAGCTCGTCGAGCGCGGAGGCAAGCGGATCGAGGAGGAGGTCGACAGCGGCGATCTCGACGTCGGGCTCGTCATCCTGCCGATGGCCCAGCAGGAGAAGTTCCATCTGCTGCCGTGCCTGGACGAGCCGCTGCATCTCATCGCGCCGCGCGACCACTGGGCGGCGGGCCGCGAGAGCGTCGAGCTCGGCGAGCTGGCGCGGGAGCCGTTCCTGCTGTTCCGCGACGAGTTCACGCTTCATCATCTCATCCTCGACGGCTGCAGGCAGGTCGGGTTCGAGCCGGACATCGTGTTCGAGAGCTCGCAGTGGGACTTCATGGTGCAGCTCGTCGGAGCGCGGTTCGGCATCACGCTGCTGCCCGGCGGCATGCGCCGCTCGCTCGATCCGAAGCGCTTCCTCGTCATCCCGGTCGTCCGGCCGACGATGCTGTGGAGCCTCAACATGATCTGGAAAAAGGACAAGTACCTGAGCTATGCCGCGCGGGAGTGGATCGCGTTCATGCAGCAGGAATGGCCGCCGGCGACGTAAGGCGTGAGACGCAAGACGCCAGCTCAGGCCGCTCAGGATGGCGGCGCTCCGAGCCCCCAGGCGCGGTTCGGGCGCTCGCCCATCTCCAGCACGAGCTCCCCTCCCGCCGCGAGCGCGTCATGCGCGATGCGCGGCACATGCAGCGGCTCGCCGTTCAGCATCGCCGACTGGATGTACTTTCGCCGGGCCGAGGCGCCGCGCGCGGCGATGCGGAACGTCCCGCCGCCGGGCAGGGCGATGTCGATCTCCTCGAACAGCGGGCTGCCGATCTCATAGAAGGGCTTGCCCGGACAGATCGGATACAGGCCGATCGCGCTGAACGCATACCAGGACGACAGCGCTCCGTTGTCCTCGTCGCCGCACAGCCCGAGCGGATGATCGTGGTACCAGAGGTCCATGATCTGCCGCAGCCTGCGCTGCGTCTTCCACGGCGAGCGGGTGTAATTGTACAGATACGGGATATGGAACGCCGGCTCGTTGCCCTGGCAGTATTGGCCGATGAGGCCCGTGCTGTCCGGAAACAGGCCCAGGAAACGGTATTTGGCGCCGTCGTAAGGCTCCTGGAACAGCTGGTCCAGCCTCTGCTCGAACGCTTCCGGTCCGCCCATGAGGCCGATCAGCCCCTCGATGTCGTGCTGGACATGGAACGAGTAGATCCAGGCGTTGCACTCCGAGAAATAATCCCGTCCGCCGAGGCCGCCCCCGAACTTCGGATCGAACGGCTCGATCCAGCTGCCATCGGCCGCGCGCGGCGCCATGAAGCCGATGTCGGGACGATACAGATGACGGTAGTTCTGGCCCCGCTCCAGGAAATGCCGATAGTCCTCCTCCTTGCCGAGCGCCTGCGCCATCTGCGCCACGCACCAGTCGTCGTAGGCATGCTCCAGCGTCACGGCGACCGCCTGCCTCCGCTCGAAGCCGTCTACCTCGGGCACCGTCTCGGCCTCGCCGGGACGCAGCGCCGGGAAAAATCCCTGCTCCAGGTAGACCCGGTCAAGCTCGGTCAGCGGCCCGTGAACCCACGGCAGCATCGTCACTTCCATGGCGTTTTTGCGCATCGCCTCGTAGGCGAGCTCCGCATCGAAGCCGCGCAGCCCCTTGGCGTAGGCGTCCCAGATCATCGCCGCCGCATGGTTGCCGGTCATGATCGGCAGATCGCCCTGCGGATACGGGAACTGCGGCAGCCAGCCGCACTGCTGATACATGCGCAGGTAGGAGCGGATCATCGCTTCCTTGCGCTGCGGGTCGAGCAGCAGCTGCAGCGGATGGTGGCAGCGATAGGCATCCCACATCTGGTCGCGGATATAAAAGGCATCGTCGGGCAGCTCGTGCACGGCATCGTCGCAGCCGCTGTAGTAGCGGCCCTCCTCCGTCACGTCGCTCATGTTCAGGAGCGAGCGGTACAAGGCGGTATAGTACGCCGATTGCTGAGCCGCCGTGCCGCCGCGGACGGAGATGCGCCCGAGCGCGTCGTTCCATGCCGCCTCGGCGGCGGCGGCGGCCTGCTCGAGCGTCAGCGCCGCGACCTCGCGCTCGCGGTTGCGGCGCGCCTGCTCCGCATCGATCTGCGAGAGCCCGACCCGAACCTCGAGCACCCCGTCGGCGGCCGGTCCGAAGCGCAGCAGCAAGCCCCGCTTGCCGGCGCCCGACCACGGCTCGACGGACAGCGGGCGCTCGGAGAAGCGCAGCGCGGCGAACAGCGGCGCCCCGCCGAGCTTGCCGCCGACCGCCGCCTCCTCCGTCGCCGCAGCCTCGGCCGCGATGCCGTCCGGGGCGCCGAGCGACAGGACGCGGCTGCTGCCGGGCGGATAGACGAAGCGATAGATCGCCGCCTGCGCGGTCACCGCCAGCTGGACGGCGATGCCCTCGTCCTCCAGCAGCGCCTCGTAGCGATGCGGACGCGCCGTCTCCAGCTCATGGTCGTACAGCGAGCGCAGCTCCGCCGCCTGCCCGGCTTCCGCCGCGCAGGCCGGCATGAGCCAGCCGTGCCCGACCGGGAAGCCGTAGATATGATCGGCCAGATAGCGGTCCGGCATGCCCGGAGTCGTGATCGGAGCCAGCTTCATCATGCCGTGCGGCAGCGATGACACCGGCGACGTGCTGGTGAGCAGATGGCCGACGCCTCCGATATGAGGACGGACAAGCTCGGCTAGCGAATGGTTCATGATGCATTCCTCGTTTCCATGATCGGATCGGCCGTACAGTCAGCCCTTGACGCCGGTCGTGACGATGCCCTCTACGATATAGCGCTGTCCCATGAAAAAGGTAATGACGACCGGCAGCATCAGCAGCAGTCCGGCCGCGACGGATACCTGCTGGATGATCTGCTTGGAGCCGCTCGCCGTATAGCCGATCGTGCTGAGCGCGGTCGCCAGCGTATAGTTGTCCGGCCGCAAGTACATGAACGGACCCATGACGTCGTTCCAGGAGCCGTGGAAGTTCATGATCGTCACGGTCGCGACGACCGGCAGCGACATCGGCAGGAAGATGTTCCAATACGTGCGGAAGATGGAGCAGCCGTCGATGCGGGCCGCCTCCTCCATTTCGACCGGGATCGCCGAGAAGAACTGCCGGTACAGGAAGATGAAAAACGCGTTGCCGCCGATCGCCCACAGGATGAACGGCCACAGCGTATCGATCAGCCCGATCTTGAAGATGAGGATGTACGAGGGAATCTGCGTCACGATGGCCGGCAGCATCATCGTGGACAGGACGAACATGAACATGACGTTGCGTCCCGGCGCCGCGATGCGGGCGAAGGCGTATCCGACGAGCCCGCTCGACAGCGTCGACAGCACGACCGATATGACGCTGAGAATGACCGAGTTTTTGGCGTAGTTCCAAAAATCGATCAGCGTCGTGGCATCAACAAAATTTTGCAGCTTGAAGCTCGCCGGAGCGATCGTCGGCATGGCGTACCAATCGTTGAGGGCGTTGACGACCGCCAAATACATCGGAAACATGAACACGGCGGAGAAAAGAAGGAGCAGCATGTATCGAAGAGCTCGGCTCGTTTTATTCAACCCAATCGTTCCTGTCATGCGCTATCGCCCCTGATCGGTTTCATAGTAGACCCAGTATTTGCTCGTGGTGAAGACGACGATGGACAGAATCAAGATGACGACGAACAGCACCCACAGCAGCGCCATGCCGTAGGCGAATCGCTGCGTGGCGAATATTTGCTGGAAGGCATGCACCGCATACAGATAGTTCGGCTGGATCGGCCGCGACAGCATCTCGGTGCCGTTGAGCATGATCGGCTGCAGGTAGACCTGCAGGGAGCCGATGATGCCGGTAATGAAATTGAAGAAGATGACGGGCGTCATCAAAGGAAGCGTAATTTTGCGGAAGCGCTGCAAGCCGGAGGCGCCGTCGATCTGCGACGCTTCGTACAGATCCCGCGGAATGCCCTTGAGGCCTGCCAAATAGATGAGGATGCCCCCGCCGGCGCCCCAGGTCATCATGATGACGAGCGAGACGGTGGCGTAATCGTACCCGAGCCAGTTGATCTCAGGCATGCCGAACCAGCCGATGACGCTGTTCAGGATGCCTCCGTTGCTGGAGAACATCAGCTTCCACATGACGATGGCCGAGAAGATCGGCACGAGCGAAGGCAAGTAAAAGATCGTGCGGAAGACGCCCAGCCCCTTGATGCTGCCATTGAGCATGACGGCGAGCATGAACGCGACGACCAGCCCGATCGGCACGCTGAACAAGGTGAACACCAGCGTCCGCCCCAGCGCGTACATCGCATCGGAATCCGTGAACACCAGCTGATAATTGCGGAAGCCGACAAAGGACAGATCATCCATATTGAATCCGTAGTAATTGGTGAAGCTGAGATAAAAGCCGTACAAGAGCGGGAATAGTCCAAGCCCTAAAAAGATGATCAGCCAAGGCGAGATCATCGAGTAGAACGCGATCGTAGTTCTGGTCTTCTGCTTCATTCCTCTCACCTCTGAAGGGACAAGATCAAGGACGCGGGCCTAAGCTGGACCCGTCGTCCCTGACCTCGGCATGATTCATGCTGCCCGCTATTTGATGGCGTTTTTCGCTTCCTGGATGACGACGTTGGCGTCCTTGGTCATGCCCGCGACGGCTGCATCGACGGATGACTTGCCGAAGAACAGCGGCTGCGTGTATTTCTCGAAGATGCCGGAGCCTCCGTCCGACAGATAAGGGTTGACCGGCAGGAAGTCATTGGCATACTGGGACTCATCGTCCAGAACCGTCTTCAGGCGCTTGTCGAACTCGGTCGCCTGCGGCAGCTCCGTAAGCAGGTTGCTGAATGCCGGCACGCCCCAGCCTTGCTTCGAGCGGTCTTCCGCCGGCTTGCCGCCGAGGAACCATTCGAAAAAGGCGAACGCTTCGTCGGGATGCGGCGAGTTTTTGTTGATGATCGCGCCCGTCGCTCCGCCCGGAGGCGCCACGCGCTTGCCTCCCGGTGCGATCGGAGTCGGCAGCATGCCGAAGTCTTCGATATGCTTGGCCGCCTCTTCGTTGCCGCGGATGACCCCGCCATACCAGTAGCCGTTGATCATCATGGCGGACTTGTTGGCCAGGAACACATCGCCGCCGCTCGTCTGGTCGTTGTTGACCGAGTTCGGACCGACGTTCGCCTTGACGGCGTCCGTCCACATCGAGATGAAGTCCTTGACCTCCGGCAGGTTGAAGTCGACCGAGCTGAAGTCGCTTGCGTTGACGTTGACGCCTGCGCTCGCCAAATATTGCATCAGCAGGTTGAAGTTCGGCTCCGTCTTGCCCCACTCGTTGGCGGACAAGCCGTACTGAACGATCTTGTCGCCTTCCTTGATCGTCAGCTTTTTGGCGAGGTCCAGCACCTCCGGCCAGGTCAGCGGCTTGGAAGCATCCGGAACCGGCACGCCGGCCGCGTCAAACGCCTTTTTGTTGTAGAAAATGGCAAAGTCGTTGGACCAGTCCTTCGGCAGGCCGTAAATCGGGCCTTCTCCGATTTTTTTGCCGTCAAAGCGGAATACGTTCGCTACCGGCAGCAGTTGATCCCGCTTGATCACCGTGCTCTTCTCGATGCGATCCGTCAGATCGAGCGCAATGCCGCGAATGACGTACGAGGGCAGATCGAAGACGCCGCTGATCCGGAGCACGTCCGGAGCGCTGTTTGTCGCCAGCTGCGCGGCGAGCTTCGTTTTGTCCACGTCTTCCAGCTCGATCTTGATGTTGGGATGAGCCGCTTCGAATTCGGCGATCTGTTCGGGAGAGATCTCGCCCGTCCCGAATGTCGTGCGGATCGTCACGGTTTCGGCCGGCTTGCTGCTCTCGGTCGGCTTGGCGCCGTCATTGCTGGCTGCCGCGTTGTCCGCAGGCGCGTTGCCGCCGTTGTTGCCGCATGCCGCGACGACGACCATCATTGCCGCCATAGTTGCGGCCAGACGTTTCTTCATGTCTAATCCCCCTAAAGCTAGAGTAGGTTTACGATGGCTTGCCCTTTCATCATAGATCTTCGCGCCGGCAGGCTGTAGGGGGGATCCTTCCGATTTCTATGGTAGAATTAAGCTTCCTCGCCTCCGGTCCAGGGCAGAAGGATTCGGACGGTCGTCCCCTGCATCGGCCCGCTTGCGATCGCCATCGACATCGCCTCTTTGTAATACAGCTTCAATCGCAGGTAGACGTTTTTCAGTCCGATCCCCCGATCTTCCGGAGACCATTCCGACAGTCCGGATGCCCATTCCGTCTCCAGTCGAGCCCGATCCTTTTCGCTCATGCCGATGCCGTTGTCCGACACGGTCAGCTCCAGGCCCGCTTCGAGCCGTTCGGCGCGGATGACGATCCGGCCGCCTTCCTCCCACCCTTCGAATCCATGCTTGATCGAGTTTTCCAGAATCGGCTGGAGAATGAAGCGGAGCACCGGATACGGCCGAGCCTCCGCTTCGATTTCAAAGCTGTAGTCAAAGCTGCCGAAACGGGCCTGCTGGATTTTCAAATAATTGGCCGCGTGGTTCAGCTCGCGGTCCAGAGGCGCCGTATCGGCTCCCTTCGCGATGCTGTAGCGAAGCAGATCCGCGAGCGCATTCACGGTCGAGCTGACCTCGCGGTTGCCGTTCCTCATGCTCTGCATATTGATCATTTCCAGCGTGTTGTAGAGGAAATGCGGATTGATCTGGGCCTGAAGCATATGCAGCTCGGCCTGCGTCTTGAGCGACATCAGCTCGTTCTGTCGGATCTTGTTCTGCGCGTTCTCTTCGGTGATGCGCCTGTTCTGGGCCGTGGTCAGCTCCAGCTGGGCGATCATCCGGTTGTAGCTCGTCACGATGCCGGCAAGCTCTCCCCGCTGCTCCTGGTCCAGCTGACGGGGAATGCCGTCTCCCTCGGCTGCATGCATCGTCTCGCGCAGCCTCTGGATCGGGCGGGTAAGCACATAGGCCATCGCGATCGCCGCTCCGGCCGCGATCACAAACACGAGCATGATGCTGAGCGCATACTGCTGCTGAAACGCCTGGCTTTTGACCAGCGCATCGTTGAACATGAATTCCAGTTCGATCTTCCAGCTCGTCCCGGCAAGCCGGTCTGAATAGCGATAGGTCAGGCCGCTTTTGGACGCTTCCGTCATCGTGCGGTACGCATTGACCCTCTCGCCGTTTGAATCCGCGATGACGAAGGCGACTCGAATCTGATCCGTCTCCACGAGACGGAACAGCGTATCTTTCGGCACCACGAGCAGATAGGCGGCTCGGTTCTGGAATTGAATGTCCAGCCGTTTGACGACGGCGACGGACAGATGATTGAACACATCGCGATATTGGGTCAGCCAGTACGCATCGTCGCGGTTTTCCAGCAGGCGAAAATCCGTTTTGAAATTATCGATGTTGTTGGAAAAAATCGAGGAGTACATGCTCTTCCCGGAATCGTCCAGCAAAACAAAATAAGAGATGTCGTTCAAGCCGGGAAACAGCTTGAGGTCGACCTGATCCTCCGAGACGGCCCGATTGACCTGGTTGTCGATCAAGTAATTTTGAAACTGGCGGCTGCTCCCGATCTGGTTCGTCACATTTTTGGCATAGCGAATCTGGTTGCCGATGCTGGTGACCGACCACTTGCCGAGCTTGTCCGCCGACTGCGAGATCCAGGAGCTGACCTCGCTGTTGATCGTTCGCGAGAACAGGAGTCCGTTCACGACGGCGGGCAGCATGAGCGCTGCGCTGAACATGATCATGAACTGGGTCCGCATGGAAATGCGGCGGAAGCGGTTTCGGACGATCGCCTCCGGAATCGGACGCAGCACCATTTCATTGTTCGCGTTGACCAGCTTGTTTTTCAATCGGCTCGATACGGTTCGGAAAGGACGGAAGATTTGCTTGAGGTAGGCATAGGTGAAGATGGACACGGCCGCTAGCGTCAGGCCGGATACCAGGACGAGCCGGCGCAGCAGATCGGACTGCTTGAGGAAGTCGTCGGTTTTTTCCGAGGTGTATACGATCCGCAGATCAAACGTAGGCAGCGGAAGGACGGTATGCCGGTTTCCATCGGCCCCCTCCTTGTCCGTTCCCTGCGCCTGAACGACCGCGCTGCGGAAGGAGGCTTCATCCGAAGTGGACCAGAGCAGCTGGTCCTTGGCGTTGACGACCGAAAATCGGGCGTCGCCGATGCCATCCGGCATGACCCGGCGGAACAGGTCTTTGTTCAAGACGAATAGCACGAGAATATTCTTGTTTCCCCGGACCATGACGGGCTGGTCGTCCAGATCGTCGATCATTGCTTCGATCGCGGCGCGGTTCTCCTCGCTGAGCAGTCCGCTCGTCTCCCGGTATTTGCTCAAGTACTCGCCTTTGCCATACCGGCTGATCTGATTGTAGTTGCTGATGAAAAAATCATAGATTTTGGCGTAGCTCAAGGCGTCGATGTTCAGATCGGGCATCTCCTTGAACTCGCCCCCGACGGTTTTTCGGTAGCTCAGCTGATTCTGGTTGGAGCCGATGAAATAAATCGACTGGAACAGCTCGGGAGAGATCCGCAGCGAGTCCAGCTTTTCATTCAGAAGCTCCTTTTCCCGGGCGACATATTCCTCGGGCCTCAGCTTCATCAAGTTGCGGAACAAATTGCTGTAATCGGACGTCTGGAGCAGCAGCATCAGGCTGTTCATGTCGCTGAGCTCGTTCAAGGTATTCCGTTGAAACTGCTCCGCCTGCAAGGATTCGGTCTGCTCGCTCATCGCCCGGCTGACGGAGCCGGCATATCTGTAGCCGATGTACATCAGCACGACCTGCGTCGCAAGCGCCATCAGCAGCGTCAACAACACGATTCGTCCAAGCGTCAAGCCGGACTTCCCGTCTCTCATCCCCCTTGCCCCTCCCACCGGTCAGCCGTTATGCTGCAGCCGGCTGCGATATTCGCTCGGCGTCTTTCCGGTATTCCGCTTGAACAGCTCGGAAAAATAAGCCGGATCGTTATAGCCGACAAGCTCGACGATCTCGTAGATCTTATAGCTGTTGTCCATCATCAGCTGCTTGGCCTTGTCCATGCGGATCGAGGTCAAATATTTCAGGAACGTTTCGTTCCGCTGCTTGAACAAGGACGAGAGATGGCCGACGGAGACATAGACGTGATCGGCGACTTCCTTGAGCGTCAAGCTGCGGTTGTAATGCTCCATGATATAGCGCTTTGCTTCCAGCAGCAGGCTGCTGTCTCCTTCCGATTCCGTCGAAGGAGCATCGGCACGCTCATGCGAGGCCTCTCGGTTCGGCAGCCATTTCCCGGCGTTGCCGATATAGGCTCCGGGCGACGCAAAGGTCTCAAGCGCGCGCCTCGCCTCCGCGATCGATTCATCCAGCCGCAGCGGGTCGGACGTGCGGGGACCATGCGCCAGCGAGAAGGTGGATCGGAACAGGCCCATATATCGCTGCAACTGCTCCGGCAGCCCCATGAGCTCCTGCTCCCGGTCTCCTTTTGCAAGAAGAGCGACATTCCCCGTAGACGGCTCCAGCCAGTGGTACCCGCAGCCCTGCGAATCCCAGATATCGTCGAGAATATTGTCCAGCGCGAACGAAAGGAGCTTGCGATCTTTGTCGGAGACGGACGCGTCCGGACGCGCGAAACGATCCATTCGAAGCAGCGCGGCGGAGAAGTCGTCTCCATCCAGCAGAACCTCGCCCTCCGCCCCGTCCTGCTCCAGCAGGTCGCGGTCGACTCTCCCTTCGAACAGCCGCTGCAAAAAGCTTTTCCGCAGCACCTTGGACAGCTGTCCCGCCTTGCGCTTCAACACTTCCACGCGCCATTCATGCTGCTTCTGCTCGTCCAGGCGTCCGACGAGGCGAGCGAAAGCGCGCCTCATGTCGTCGAACACGACCGGCTTGAGCAAATAATCCGAAGCCCCGTTGCGAATAGCCTCCTGGGCATAGTCAAAATCGTTGTAGCCCGATAAAATGATGACCTTTATAAAAGGATATTGATATGACAGCGCTTGCATCAAAGCCAATCCGTCTAGGAACGGCATGCGGATATCGGTCAGCACGATATCGACCGGCTTCTCGGCGATCGCCTGCAGCGCCTCCAGCCCATGCGCGCAGACGCCGGCCGGCTCGATGCCCAGCCGCTCCCAGTCCCAGCCTGCCAGTCCTTCCCGGATCTCCTTCTCGTCATCCACAATCAGCAGTCGATACATGGGTTCACCTCTTGGCCCGGAGTTTGGCAGTAATTATACCTCAATCGAATGGCCTCATGTAGAAGGAGATCCTTCCTTTCTGCACGCCGAGTGTGCAAAATCGCGCCATCTGGTCGAGCGGACGGCAAAAAGCCGCGATCCGTCTCCGGAGAAACGGACCGCGGCTTGCCTTGATCGTTCTTGCTTGAAAGCATGCGCGCTTCGGCACGGGCCGACAATGATGCCGTCAGCGATCGGCGGGATTGAGGATCGCCATCACCTGATGATCCTCCCAGACGCCGTTGATCTTGACGTTTTGGCGGGCGATGCCTTCCTTGTGGAAGCCGGCCTTCTCCATCGTGCGGATGGAGCCCGGATTGCGCGGCGAGGCCTCGCCGGTGACGCGGTGGAAGCGCAGCTCCTCGAAGGCGTAGCGGACGACCTGCTTCAGCGCCTCCGTCATGTAGCCCTTGCCGTTATGCGCCTGGTCGAGGTTGAAGCCGACCATGCAGCTCTGGAGCAGGCCGCGCGCCACGAACGACAAGCCGATGCTGCCGATGACCGACTCGTCCGCCCGCAGGCAGATGACGAACGAATAGCGCGTGTCGTTCTCGTGCTGGGCTTTGGAGGTGCGGATCGACTCGAGCTGATGCTCCTCCGTATAGAATTCATCGCCCGGCGCGGGCGAGAACTGCTCGAAAAAGGCGCGGTTCCGGCGATACAGATCGGCCAGCTGCGCGGCATCGGATTCCTCTGGATAGCGGATGAATACGTTTGATTCCGACATGTTCATTCTCCTTCGAACGATTGGATTAACCGCATAGAGGATAAGCCTGATGTAGGATCATCCTCATGAAGGGTTAACCGCATTATAGCATCGATCTCAGGTCCAAGCCCGCTCAGCCGCGCCTTTTGCGCATCGCCATGCCGATGCCCGCCGCGATCCACAGGAAATAAGCAGCAAAAAGCCCATGCGGCCTGCCGCATGGGCTTGCTCTTCGCCCGCCTACCTCTCCGTCCCGGAGAGGATCGGCCGTTCCTTCGCCGCTCCCTGGCCGCCGTCGGCGGCCGCAGGAGGCCCGGCTGCCCGGCCGCCGGGCAGCAGCCTCGTGACCGCCGGGACCGTCTCGGCGACGAGCCTGCCTTCGCGGAACACATGCCGCGGCGCCGGGCGCAGCCGGATCAGCTCGCTCTCGTCCAGCGCGTCGAAGAGCAGGAACGACGCCGGATCGCCGACGCGCAAGCCGGCCGCTCCGTCCGCCGGCTTGCCGAGCCCCATGGCCGCCCGCGCGCCCGAGGCGATCATGCCGATCAGCGCGCGCAGCTCCGAGCGGCCGCTCATATGGGCCAGATGCGCCGCCATATGGGCCGCGTCGAGCGGATTGCCCGTGCCGAGCGGGTAGAACGGGCTGCGGATGTCGTCGTGGGCGAGCGCGACGTTCACCCCCGTTTCATGGAATTCCTTGATGCGGGTGAGCCCCCTTCCTTTCGGATAGCCGTCGCTGCGCCCTTGGGTCACGCTGTTGATGAGCGGACAGGCGACGATCGACAGGCCCGACTGCCGGACGAGCGGCAGCAGCTTTTGAAAATACGGCTCGTTGTAATAGGCCGCCGCGTTGGCATGCGCCGCCGCGACCCGCCCGCTCCCGCCCAGGCCGGTCGCCAAGGCGAGCGAGGCCGCGACCTCGAGGAAGCGGGACTGCCCGTCGTCCGTCTCGTCGCAGAACAGATGCACCTGCGCGCCGCTCCGCTCGGCCAGCGCGAACGCCGCGCGCAGCGAGGCGACGCCTTCCTCGCGCGTGCGCTCCAGATGCGGCACCGCCGATACGCCGTCGGCTCCGAGGCGGAGCGCCTCCCGCATCCGCTCCAGGTTGGACGGACACGACTCGATCCCGTCCTGGGGAAAGGCGATCGCCTGCAGGCGGATCCGGTCCCGCCACCGCTCCTTGAGCTCAAGCACAGCCCGCAGGGCGGTCAGCTGCGGATCGCCGATGTCGACCATCGTCCGCAGCTCCAGCACGCCGTAGCCGAGGTACAGCTCCAGCGTCCGCTCGGCCCGCTCCAGCACATCCTCGCGGGTGAGGGCGGCTCGGCGCGAGCTCCAGATGCCGATCCCCTCCGCCAGCGTGCCGCTCTCGTTCCAAGCCGGCATGCCGGCGGTGAGCGCGGTATCCAGATGGACATGAGCTTCCGCGAACGGCAGCAGCAGCAGCAGTCCGCCGGCTTCGAAGCGCCGCTTCGCCGGCGCCAGCCGAAGCGCGCTCCCCTCCGGCAGCGGCTGCCCGGCCGCTGCCGGCTCTGCGGCAAGCGCTCCGACCGCCGCGATGCGGCCGTCGACAATGCCGATATCGACGGCGCCGCCGCCGGGCAGGCGGGCATTCGTCAGGAGCAGGTCATAGGGTATGGTCATTGAACCGCCTCCATCGTCATGGGCTCGGCAGGAACTCGTTCGTGAACACGCCGTCGATCGGCTCGGCTTCCGTCAGCAGGCCGATCTCGACGAGCTGCCGCTGCAGCCCCTCCCAGATGTCCTTGCTCATGTAGCCGACTCCGTTCGTCTCGGCATCGCCGCCGTAGACGAGCGGCTCCAGCGCCTTCGTGCCGAAGGCCATCGCTTCGAGCTTCAGATCCGGATTGCTCTTCTGCATGACGAGATTGATCTCCTCGGCGTTGTCGCGGTAATAGTTCCAGCCCTTCACGGATGCCTCGACGTACGCCTTGACCCGGTCCGGATGCTTCTTGAGGTAGTCCTCCGTCGTGTAGAGGACGTTGCCGTACTGCTTGTAGCCGAGGTCGTAGTTGAGGAAAGAGTCGACCGCGACGCCTTGCTGCTCCATCGTATAGGGCTCGGAGGTGACGTACATCTGGGTGGCCGAATCCGGATCGTCGACGAAGTTCGCGAGCGAGCCGGTATACTTCATCTCCTCGACGCCGTCGAGCTTGTAGGCCCGCTTCAGGTATTCCCAGAACGCCACGCCGCTGCCCACATAGACCTTATGGCCGTTCAGCTCGGACACGTCCTTGTACTTGCCTTTGTGGTACATGATGCCCTGCGGGTTTTTCTGGAACGTGGCGGCGATCGCGACGAGCGGGATTCCGTTCTGGCGCGCCAGCAGAATCTCGTCCGCCTGCCCCATGCCGAACTCCGCCTTGCCGGAGGCGACGATCTGCGTCGACGAGATGCCCGGGCCGCCGGACTGGATCGTCATGTCGAGGCCCGCTTCCTTGTAAAAGTCCTTGGCGAGCGCCGCGTACTGCCCGCCATGCTCCGGCTGGGCGAACCAGTTCGTCACCTGCGTCACCTTGGCGAGCTCGGCCGGCGGCGCGGACGCCTCCGGCGCAGCCGTCGCCGAGCCGGACGGCGACGGAGCCGCCCCGTTCGAGCTTCCGCCTTCATTGCCGCCGTTCGACCCGCATGCGGACAACGCCATGGCCGCCGCCAGCGCCGCCATCCCTGCCGCTTTCCTCATCGCCTTGCTTGCCGTCTTCCGATTGTCCATGTTCTTTTCCTCCCCGATCTATAGGTTCTTTCCGACAATCGCTTCCGCTCCGGCCGACAGCTCCTCGCGCCGCAGCACCGAGGCGCTGATCCAGCCGCCGCGGCGGCAAACCCAGCGCGATGACGGCAGCTCCTGCAGCAGCTCCTCGCCGGAGGCGGCGCCCAGCACGACGAACGATGCCGCGCAGCCCGGCGCGACGCCGTAATTCCGGACGCCCGCCAGCGCGGCCGGAGCCTCGGTCAGCATCCGCAGCACCGTCCGCACATGCTCCTCTCCGGCCAGATGCGCGGCATACGCGCCGATAAGGCCGATCTGCAGCAGGTCGCCTTTGCCGAACGGATGGAACGGATCCTGAATGTTGTCGGAGGCGGCGGCGACCGTGACGCCTGCCTCCAGCAGCTCCTTGACGCGGGTGAGGCCGCGCCGCACGTTGCCCCGGTCGCCCCGTCCCTGCAAATACAGATTGACCGCGGGCAGCGTCACGGCGCCGACGCCGGCCTCCCGCATGCCGGCGATCAGGCGCTCCGCGTCCTCCTGCGGCATCGCCGACAGCGAGCACAGATGGCCCGCCGTCGCCCGGCCGCCGTAGCCATGCCGCCGGACGGCGTCGCAGAACAGCCCGATCGTCCTCATCTGCGGGTCGTCGGTCTCGTCGAGATGCAGGTCGACGGGCCGGTCCGCTCCCGCCGCAAGCGCCAGCGCCCACTCGATGCCAGCGCCCGGATCGTCTGTCAGATGGGGGGCTCCGCCGATTCCGTCGACCCCCATGCGCAGCGTTTCCCCGGCGAACTCGCTCAGCTCCTCATGCCGCCGATGCTCATACGCGAACATCGGAAACAGCTGGAGGTCGACGATGTCCCGCAGCGACTCCCTCGCCTCGAGCGCCGCCTCGACTGAGCGCATCGCCACGTCGCGGCCCAGATGCAGCGGCACGTCGAGATGGGTGCGCAGCAGCAGGCTGCCGTAGGACGCCGCCGTCCGCGCGCCGCGCATGATGCGCTCGCGGAGCTCCTCCTTGGAAAACCCGGCGACATGGGCGCGATAGTTGTCGATCGCCTCCCGCAGCGTGCCGGAGCGGTTGCGGACGGACGGCAGCGAGTACGCCTTGTCCAGATGCAGATGGACGTCGACGAACGCCGGCAGCAGCGTCCGCCCCTGCAGATCGACCGTCGCCGCTCCCCGCAGCTCGCCGAGCCCCGCCTGGCCGATCGGCAGCGCCTCCGGCGCCGCCAGCCATCCTTCCTCCTGCCGCTCGACGCTCCTCCAGGCTCCGTCCTCGAGGACGAGACGGTGCAGGCGGCCTTCCTCCTTCAGCGGCAGCCGTGCGTTGACAAGCTCGATCCTGCCTTGCTCCATCGGCTCTCCTCCTCTCCTCGCAGCGGCCTGCGGCGGCCGCCGCGGCTCTCCCTGCGCTTCAACCTTCCGACGAGTTCAGCTCGGACTCGTGCCAGGAGCTGAGCAGCCATTTGGACAGCCGGCTGACGAGCAGGAAAAAGGCGATGCCGAGCAGCGAGGCGGCAAGCCCGCAGGCGAACAGATACGCGGTCTGCAGGCGCGCGGCGGCGACGGTGATCGCATAGCCGAGGCCGCCCTTGCCGCCGCCGATGCCCGCGATGTACTCGCCGACGATCGCCCCGATGACGGCGAGCGTGCATGATATTTTCAGCCCGGCCACGATGAACGGCAGCGCGGCGGGCAGGCGGAGGCGGAACATCGTCTGCAGCGGGGAGGCGTTGTACAGATGGAACAGGTTCTTCATGTTGTGGTCCGTGGAGTTGAGGCCGATCAGCGTGTTGGAGAGCATCGGGAAAAAGCCGATCAGGAAGGCGATGATGACGATGGCGTTCATGCCGGCGCCGAACCAGATGACGATGATCGGCGCGATCGCGACGATCGGGATCGTCTGCATGACGATGGCATACGGGTAGATGCTCCGCTCCACGAGCTTGGAGCTGGCGAGCGCGATCGCCAGGCCGACGCCGAGCAGCACGCTGAGCAGGAAGCCGAGCACCGCCTCCGACATCGTCGTGTAGACGGATACCCACAGGTTCGAGGCGTTGGCCGACGCGGCGGCGACGATGTCGGACGGCTTGGGCAGCAGGTACGGCTTCATGCCAGCCAGCCGGCAGAACAGCTCCCAGCCTCCGATGACGACGAGGAACGCGACGGCCGGCGGCAGCGCCGAGCGCAGCCTGGCGGCGAGCCGGGACGTCCGCCCCGCTCCGGGAGCGGCGGCCGCTCCGTTCGGGGAAGCGCTCCGCAGCGGCAAGGCGATGCTTTCGGCAGCGATCTCCTCTCTCATCGTCCATCCCCCCTTGCCGATCCGGCGACCGGCAGCTGCAGCTTGCCGGGATTGAGCAGCCCCTTCGGATCGTTGGCCCGCTTGGCGGCGAGCATCGCCTCGAGACGGCCGCGGCCGCCGGATTCCAGCTTGTACGTATGCGGATCGTTGATGCCGACGCCGATCGACTCGCAGAAGGCGATGATCTCGTACAGCCGCTCCTCGGTCGTATAGCGCACGATCGGCAGCGCCGACGGCATGACCGTGCCGCCGGAGCGGACGAACTCCAGATGGAGCAGCAGCTCGTCGCCGAAGCGCGACTTCAGCTCGGAGATCTGCTCCATGAACCGGATCGGATCGAACCCGGCCTGCAGGTAGGTGAGCGTCGGATCGGCGTTCAGCGCCCAGAGCGTCGTATGGTTCCAGGTGAAGTCGGACAAGCCGATGCCCTGGCGATAGCGGTCCGCGGGCACGGCGTAGCCGATCCGGCCGCCCTCGGCCTCGGCGAGCGCGGCCAGCGCCGCCTCATTGCCCTCCTCGACCTCCAGCAGGCAGGCGGCCGCTCCGCTTTCCAGCTTTTTGACGAGCGGCTTGAAAAAGGACGGGATCGGCCACTCGACCGGCGCGACGAGCCGCTTGCGGATCGAGTCCGTCAGGCTGAGCGCATAGCAGAAGCGGCAGGCGGCCTCGAACTCGTCGAACTGCGCGACCGCCTGGCTCCACTCCGTGCGCTCCGCGATCGGCAGCGTCAGCTCGGTCAGGACGCCGTTCGTGCCGTAGTTGTGGATGTACGCCTGCAGCTCCGCTCCTTTGACGACGAGCCGCCGCGGCGACTCCTCCATCGTCCAGACGACCGCCTCCAGCACGTTGCCGTCCCACAGATTGCCGTAGGTGATGGAGCCGATGCCGCCGGAGCCGCCGCAGACGAAGCCGCCGACCGTCGCCTTCATGAACGTGCTCGGATAGATGCGCAGCTCCTTGCCCTGCTCGCGCAGCCGTTTCTCGAGCGCGCCGAGCCGCACGCCGGCCTGGACGCGGACGAACGCGTCCGTCGCCTCCAG
This sequence comes from Paenibacillus sp. FSL W8-1187, assembly GCF_037965485.1. NCBI lineage: Bacteria > Bacillati > Bacillota > Bacilli > Caryophanales > Paenibacillaceae > Paenibacillus > Paenibacillus sp. FSL W8-1187. Next base: position 804,063 of record NZ_CP150181.1, on the reverse strand, counting down.
CACCGCGTCGAGGCGGCTGAGATCGAGCACGAGGCCGCCGTCCAGCGGGACGGCCTGGCCGTAGTTGCCCGTGCCCGCGCCGCGCGTCGTCACGGGAATGTCATGGCGATAAGCGTAGGCCAGCACTTCGGCGACCTCCCGCTCGGCCTCCGGCTGCACGATGCCGTCGGCTCTTTTGCCGCGCAGCAGCGGCTCCAGCACGGGCGAATACCAGTAGTAGTCCTTGGACAGCTTCTCGCGCTGCTCCTCTCCGAGCAGCAGCCGCTCCTCTCCGACGATGCCGGCCAGGCCGGCCGACCATTCAGGCTTGACGGTCATGGACAAGTCTCCCTTCCAATCTATGGATTCGTTGCGCCAGGGCAGGACGGCTCGCGGTCAATGCTTCAGCGCTTCCGAGACGGAGCGGACAAGCTCGCCGAAGCGCGGGGTCGTGCGGAACGAGGCGTCGCGGGGAAAAGGCACGGGGACGTCGATCGTCGCGGCCACCTTGCCGGGGCGCGGCGTCATGACGACGACGCGGGTCGAGAGGAACACCGCCTCGAACACGTTATGCGTCACGAACAGCACGGTCATCTCCTTGTTGCGGCTCCAGATGTCCAGCAGCTCGAGCTGCAGCGTCTGCCTCGTGATCTCGTCGAGCGCGCCGAACGGCTCATCCATCAGCAGCAGCTTCGGCTTCGAGACGAGCGCGCGGGCGATCGACACGCGCATCTTCATCCCGCCGGACAGCTGCCTCGGCATCGCCTTGACGTAGTCCTTGAGGCCGACCAGCTCCAGCGCCTGCTCCGCCTCCTCCCGCCGCTGCTTGCGGGACATGCCGCGCAGCGCGAGCGGCAGCGACACGTTGTCGACGACCGAGCTCCACGGGAGCAGCGTATGGTCCTGGAACACAAAGGCGGTGTCGCTCTGCTTGCGCGCCTGCTGCGGACTCGTCCCCATCACCTCGAGCGTGCCGCCGGTCGCGCCGGACAGCCCGGTAATCAGCTTGAACACGGTCGACTTGCCGCAGCCCGACGGGCCGACGAAGCAGAGGAACTCGCCTTCGCGGACGGACAGATCGACCTCCTGCAAAGCCGTCGTGCCGTTCGGATACACCTTGGACACCGAATCCATCCGAACCCATTCTTTCGTAGACGCCATCGCTTCCATGCCTATCGCCTCCTTGTTGCGGATGCCCGAGCCTCAGGCTCGGAGAGACTCCATCTCGAACGCCGCGATCGTCGTCAGCGCCTCCGCCAGCCGCGGCCCGGCCAGCTCCAGCATCGCCGCGCCGCGCTCCGCGGTCGCCGCGGTGGCGTCGCCGGCGGCGCCGCTCGCCGAGATGTCGTCCATCACCCAGGCGAACGACTTGGCGCGGAAGGAAAAGTAGGGCAGCTGCGGGAAGCGCGGCATTTCCCGCGGCGCCAGCTCCGGATGGACCCAGTCCGGGCACACCGCCAGGACGAGCGACGTCTCCACGTCGCCGGCATGGATGCCCGCCGCCTTTTCCTCGTCGCTCGTGAACGAATCGCTGTACCCGACCGCGCCCGGGTCGAGCCGGAACACCGCCAGCCCCGTCGCGATGCGGATCTCCCGCGCCATCATGCCGAGCAGGTCGGCGTTGCCGCCATGCGTGTTGAACAACAGCAGCTTGCGGAACCCGGCGCGCGCCAGCGATTCCGCGATGTCCTGCAGCACAAGCATCAGCGTCTGCGCGGACAGCGTGATCGTGCCCGGATGTCCTTTATGCTCGGTGCTCTTGCCGTAGGCGAGCGACGGCAGCAGCCAGATCGGCGCCTCGTCCGGCAGATGCTCGAACGCCGCCGCCATCATCGCCTCTCCGATCAGCGTGTCGGTGAACACCGGCATGTGAGGGCCGTGCTGCTCGACGGCGCCGACCGGCAGCACGACGAGCGCGTCCTCCTTGGGCAGCGCCGCGATTTCACGGCTCGTCAGCCGCGGCAGGAAATGCCGCTCGTACGCCTTGCCTTCATAACGGAATGCCATCTCTCCCGCTCCTTTTATGTCATATAGTCTGACATATATCTGTTTTTTTCGGCTTGAATGCCGTTTATCCGGCCTGGATGAAGGCCGTTCCCCCTTCCCTTCTTTTCGATCATGTGTGGTTTCCTGACATCTATATCTCCCTTATATCACAGAGAAACATGCTTTGGCTAGCTCTTTTTCACATTTTCGAACATCCATTATGTTCATTTTCGTGCTGACAACCGCTTGCACTCACGCTATAATGCAAACAGAACGCAAGAGTCGAACGCAGGGCTGCTGCGGAAAAAGGAGGATATCGATCATGCTCATGGGAACGAGACAGCATGAAATCATGAAGCTGCTCGAGCTCAGGCAGCAGGCGACGATCGCGGAGCTGGCGGAGGCGTTCCAGGTCTCGCAGATGACGATCCGCAGGGATCTGGAGCAGCTGCAGGCGGAGGGCAAGATCCAGCGCTCGCATGGAGGAGCGGTCAAGGTGCAGCGCTTCATGGGCGCCGGCTACGACCAGCGGGCGAGCGAGAACCGCTCCGAGAAGCTGGCGATCGCCCGGGCGGCGGCGAGGCATGTCGAGGACGGGATGAGCATCATTCTGGATGCGGGGACGACGATCGCGGCGATGGTCGGCGAGCTGGAGCGGTTCAAGGGGCTGAAGATCATCACCCGCGACCTGCATACGGCGCTGCTGCTGTCCGACGAGAAGCGCTTCGGCAGCTTCGACGTGTACTGCACGGGCGGCAGGATCAGCAAGTGGGCGTACAGCCTCGACGGCATCTACGCCGAGAAGATGCTCGGCTCGGTCACCGTCGACGCGGCGTTCCTCACCTGCGAGGCCGTGTCGCATGCCAAGGGCGCGATGGCCTGGTCGCCGGTGCTCGTCGGCCCGCGCGAGGCGGCGATGAACGCCGCCGCCAAGAGCTATCTGCTCGCGGACGCCGACAAGTTCAGCTACAGCTCGCTCGCCATCTTCGCCCCGGCGGACGGCTTCGACGAGATCATCACCGACGACCGGCTCGACGAGGCGGAGGCGGACGCCTATCGGGCCGCCGGCATCGCGCTTCATGTGGCGAAGGCGGAGCAGCCGGTCTAAGGCGCGCATCGGGGCAAGAGCAATTTTGTGCTATTCCCCGACTTTTTTTGTTGTGGGAAACGACGAGGACATTCCCCTATGATAGGGAGAAAAGGGCGTTCCTTACGTTCATTTCCGCAAGGGGGAGAGTTCTCGTTGTCCATTCATGGCAATCGTTATTTCGGCTATCTGATGGCCCATTTCATCGGGGAACAGCCCGACGGAGAGCAAGTCTACTTTTCCTATAGCGAGGACGGGCTCCATTGGAAAGACCTGAACGCCGGCCTGCCGGCGCTCCGCTCCGAGCTCGGGGAGAAGGGCGTGCGCGATCCGTTCCTCGTCCGCGACCCGCAGGAGAACAAGTTCTATCTGATCGCCACCGATCTCCGCATCGCAAACGGCAAAGGCTGGGAAGCCGCCGTCGAGGCGGGCAGCCGCGACATCATCGTCTGGGAGTCGGCCGATCTGGTGAGCTGGTCCGACCCGCGCGCGATCACCGTCGGCGTCGACGGCGCAGGCTGCGTCTGGGCGCCGGAAGCTATCTATGACGAAGAAAGCAGGGACTTTCTCGTCTACTGGGCGTCCGCCACGCAGCTGCCGCATGAACAAGAGCGCAAGCAGAAAATATACAGCTCCCGCACGAAGGACTTCCGCAGCTTCGCCCCGGCCGAGCTGTATATCGAACGGGACAACCATGTCATCGACACGACGATGATCGCCCATGGCGGCGCCTACTATCGCTATTCCAAGGACGAGACGACCAAGACGATCCTCGTCGAAAAGGGCTCCTCTCTGCACAAGGATGCGTTCGTCCCCGTGCAGGCGCCGGCGCTCGAGCAGCTGTACGGCGTGGAAGGGCCGCAGATCTATAAGCGGAGCGGCCGCGAGGAATGGTGCCTCATCGTCGACCGCTTCGCCGAAGGAAAAGGCTATCTGCCGCTGCTGACGAGCGATCTGGACAGCGGCGAATTCCGCGTGCTGGCGGACGAGGAGTTCGATCTGGGCCGGTCCAAAAAGCGCCATGGCGGCGTCCTGCCGATCACCGCCGAGGAATGCGGCCGCCTGCTGGCGGCATACGGCGACGGCCATCAGGCGCTGCCCGGACAATTCGCCGATCCCGATCTGGCGAAGTTCGGCGACCGGTATTATCTCTACCCGACGACCGACGGCTTCACCGGCTGGTCGGGCGGCAGCTTCAGCGTATTCTCCTCGTCCGACTTGCGGGAATGGAAGGACGAGGGCGTCATTCTGGATCTGGCTGCCGGCGATGTCCCTTGGGCCGTCGGCAGCGCGTGGGCTCCGGCCATCGCCAGCAAGGACGGGAAGTATTTCTTCTATTTCTGCGGCAAGACGCCAAGCGGCGTCAGCGCCATCGGCGTGGCGACGGCGCCGTCGCCGACGGGACCTTTCCGCGCCGAGCCGGAGCCGCTGCTGACGATGGATCAGATGGAGCGGCTCGGCATCGCCATGGGGCAGACGATCGACCCGTCCGTCTATGTCGAGGAGGACGGCACGGCCTACCTGCTGTTCGGCAACGGCCATGGCGCGATCGTGCAGCTCACGGACGATCGGGTCGGCGTCGTCGAGGAGACGATGGCGAACATCGACGGCCTGCACGAATTCCGCGAGGCGGTCGCCGTCCTGAAGCGCGGCGGACTGTATCATTTCACCTGGTCCTGCGACGACACCGGCAGCGAGGATTACCGGGTCCACTACGGCACGTCGGAGCGGCTTTACGGGCCGATCGCCTACCGCGGCACGATTCTGGAGAAAAACAACGAGCTGGACATGCTCGGCACCGGCCATCATTCGATCCTGCACGAGCCCGACGCCGACCGCTATTGGATCGCCTATCACCGCTTCGTCACGCCGCTCACGCGGTTCCCGGACGGAAAAGGCTACCATCGCGAGACCTGCATAAGCCCGCTCCGCTTCGGCGCGGACGGCCTGATGGAGCCGGTGCGGCTCGAGCTCGGGCTGGAGCTGATCGAGAAGAGCTGAAAGCTAAAGCCCCTCAACCGAATAGATGCGTGTTAAACCGAAAAAGGAGCCGGCCCTGGCAGGGCCGCTCCTTTTTCGGTTGCTTGTCGTTCAGAGAGATCGCTGCGCCCACTCTTTTATCGGCAATGCCACCTCAAGAGCATCCGTGTTCGACGTATTGATTGTCGGCATCGGCTGTCGAGGACCGATTATTATTCATTCTCCCCGATCGTCAACCTCCAGTCATTAATCACATTCACCGGCAAATGAGAAGCCGAGTTTGCGACAAATGGCATTTGAAGCAAGAGGATCTTGAACATTCGTCCGGTTCCTTTTTGGGCGATTTCAATGTAGCGCTTATGACGAGCTAGTATTTTTCCCTCCGTTTCTGGACCGCCGAAGTGCACGGTCATCTCTGCTGAATTTAATTGGCGGAGCAACCCTAGATCCCCTTCATCCCAAAGTTCAAGGATTACCTTTGGCATTCCTTTGTTCCATCATGTTAATCACCTCACGGTTTTATTTCCGTTCGAATCTAGATCGTAGAAGATCAACGGTTCTCCGTCCAATTATATCAGAACATACATTCTCGTTTTGACAAAATAAAAAAAGGACTGCCCGAAGGCAGCCCCCAAATAAAGAGTCATGTTGTTGTTCTTGATGTCGACTTCGCGACTCTCTGCTTACTCCACCGTCACGCTCTTCGCCAGGTTCCGCGGCTTGTCGACGTCGTTGCCGCGAGCCAGGGAAGCGTGGTAGCTGAGCAGCTGCAGCGGCACGACCGACAGGGCCGGCGTAAGCAGCGGCAGCGTGCGCGGGATCGAGAACGTCTCGTCGACCGATTTGGCGACCTCGTCCTCGTAGCCGGAGTTGGCGATGCCGATCACATGCGCCCCGCGCGCCTTCACTTCCTTGATGTTGCTCAGCGTCTTCTCGTACAGGTCTTCCTGAGTGACCAGCGCGATGACCGGAATTCCGTCCTCGATCAGCGCCAGCGTGCCGTGCTTGAGCTCGCCTGCCGCATAAGCCTCGGAGTGGATGTAGCTGATCTCCTTGAGCTTGAGCGAGCCTTCCTGGGCGACGGCGAAGTCGAGGCCGCGGCCGATGAAGAACAGATTGTCATGCTTCGACACGGCTTCCGCCACGCCCTTGAACAGCTCCGCCTGCTCCAGGATGCTTTCGACCTGCTCCGGCAGCCGGTGCATCGCTTCGACAATGTCGACGACTTGGGCCTGATCGATCGTGCCGCGCTCCTGAGCCAGGTACAGTCCGAGCAGATAAAACGCGATCAGCTGCGAGGAGTAAGCCTTCGTCGAAGCGACGGCGATCTCCGGCCCCGCCCACGTCGTGATGACGTCGTCCGCATCGCGGGCGACCGAGCTGCCGACAACGTTGGTGATCGCCAGCACGCGGGCTCCATTGCGCTTCGCTTCGCGCAGCGCCGCGAGCGTGTCGGCCGTCTCGCCCGACTGGCTGACGACGATGACGAGCGTATCCGGCGTGATGATCGGCGAGCGGTAGCGGTATTCCGAAGCGACATCCGTCTCGACCGGGATGCGCGCCAGGCTCTCGATGACCGTCTTGCCGACGAGGCCGGCGTGGAACGCCGTTCCGCAAGCGACGATATGCACGCGGCTGATGCCGCGGATCTGCTCAGTCGTCATGCCGATCTCTTTGCTCAGCGTGACGGATTTGCCGTCCTCGGCGATGCGGCCCATCATCGTGTCCCGATACGCCTTCGGCTGCTCATGGATCTCCTTCAGCATGAAGTGGTCGAAGCCGGCCTTTTCAGCCGTGACGAGATCCCAGTCGACATGGAATATTTCCTTGGAAATAATGTCGCCCTCCGTCGTCATCAGTTCGACACCGGCGCGCGTCAAAACCGCCATTTCGCCATCGTTCAGGATGTAGACGTTGCGCGTATATTCCAGGATCGCCGGAATGTCCGAGCCGATGAAGTTCTCGTTCTCGCCGATGCCGATGACGAGCGGGCTGGCAAAGCGTACCGCGACCAGCTTGGTCGGCTCGTATTCCGTCAGCACGCCGAGCGCGTACGCGCCTCTCATGCGCTTGACGGCGCGCTGCACGGCGCTTACGATGTCGCCTTGATACTCGTCGGCGATCAAGTGGGAGATGACCTCGGTGTCGGTTTCGGACACGAACGTATGGCCTTTGGCCGACAGCTCTTCCTTGAGGTCAAGGTAATTTTCGACAATGCCGTTGTGCACGACGGAGAACTTGGCGCTGTTGTCCGTATGCGGGTGGGAGTTGACGTCCGACGGCTTGCCGTGGGTCGCCCAGCGCGTATGGCCGATGCCGACGGAGCCTTCGATCGGCTCGCTCTTCAGCTTATCCTCCAGATTCGCCAGACGGCCTTTGGACTTGCGGATCTCCAGACCGTTGTCCGTGAACACCGCGATGCCCGCCGAGTCATAGCCCCGGTACTCCAGCTTTTTCAGACCTTCGATGAGTACTTCCTTGGAGTCCCGATTGCCGATATAGCCCACGATTCCACACATAAGAAAAGAAACCTCCGTATGCGGCCGCAAGCCGCTCCGGTAAGGATGCCATGAATCCAGGCTGATGGCAGTATTCAATTGAACCTCCGGCCAGCGGCCGGGGCATCCGTTCCGTCCGAGCGGCTTGCCCGCTCAGTTGTAGTTTGATAAGGATTAGTATCATCGCATCGGACCGCGGCTATCCCTGCAAGAGGAATCTCGCCCGCGTCCGGATTAAAGTCGTTTCAAGGGCATGTTCGCCATCCGTTTGTGGGACCGGTTGCCCGCGTCCTTTTGCCGGAATGGCTGTCGATGTCATGCTCCACCGGAAGGTCCCCGCCGAAAATTTCGAACACCTTCACCTCGTCAGCTTGACGGATCAATGCTGCCGGCATCTCTTCGCAACGGGCGAAGAGGCCGGGGGATGGATCGGCTTGATCGTCGCAAGCTCTGGCGCTTGTGATGCTGGATGGGCGTACCTCGATCCTCGCTTTCCTGCTGGAATAAAAGAAATGCAATACGCTCTATCATATTCGATGCGGGCTTGGCTGGCAACCCCGGAACGTCGGGAAATCCATCCTGGTTCCGCCGCTAGGGGACATTAACCCGGGACAGGCCCGGGTTAAACGACCCGCTGCAAGCGATTAGCCGAGCTCGGATTTGACGACATGCACGATCTCGTCGACATAAGCCGCCACCTGATCCTTGTCGGGACCTTCGGCCATGACGCGGATGAGCGACTCGGTGCCGGACGGACGGACGAGCACGCGGCCGTTGTCGCCGAGCTCCCGCTCGACCTTGTGCACCGCCGACAGGATCGCCTCGTTGTCGTTGTACAGCGTCTTGTCGGCCACCCGCACATTGATGAGCACTTGCGGATACTTGCGCATGAGGCCCCGCAGCTCGCTCAGCTTGCGGCCGGACTGCACGAGCGTGTCGGTCAGCTGCAGCGCCGTCAGGATGCCGTCTCCGGTCGTATTGTGGTCGAGGAAAATGACATGCCCGGACTGCTCGCCGCCGAGGTTGTAGCCGCCTCTGCGCATCTCCTCCATCACGTAGCGGTCGCCGACCGCGGTGCGCGCCGTCTGCAGGCCGAGGCCTTCCGCCGCCTTGAAGAAGCCGATGTTGCTCATGACGGTCGTGACGACCGTATCGCCCCGCAGCGTGCCGGCGCGCTTCATGGCGTCGCCGCAGATGCAGAGGATGAAGTCGCCGTCGACTTCTTCGCCGCGCTCGTCGATGGCGATCAGCCGGTCGGCGTCGCCGTCGAAGCTGAGGCCCAGATCGGCGCCGTGGCGCAGCACTTCGTCGCGCAGATGCTCCGGATGCGTAGAGCCGACGCCGTCGTTGATGTTGCGGCCGTTCGGCTCCGCTCCGACCGTGACGATCTCTGCTCCCAGCTCGCGGAACACTTGCGGAGCCAGCTCGTAAGCCGAGCCGTTCGCGCAGTCGAGCACGATCTTGAGCCCGTCGAAGCGGGTGCGGATCGTCGTCTTGAGGAAATCGAGGTATTCGCGCTTGCCGCTCTCATGCTCCTCGACCGTGCCGATGTCGCCGCCGACCGGGCGCGGCAGCTCGTCGCTCTCCGCATCCATGAGACGCTCGATCTCGAGCTCCGTCTCGTCCGACAGCTTGAAGCCGTCGCCGCCGAAAAACTTGATGCCGTTGTCCGCGACCGGATTATGCGACGCGGAGATCATTACGCCCGCATCCGCCTTCAGCTGCCGGGTCAGATAAGCGACAGCCGGCGTCGAGACGACGCCGAGCCGGATGACGCTCGCTCCGATCGACAGCAGGCCGGCGATCAGCGCCGACTCCAGCATCGGTCCGGAGATCCGGGTGTCGAGTCCGATGACGACCGTCGGCTTATGCGCTCCTGCCGTCAGGACATAACCGCCGCAGCGGCCGATCTTATAGGCAAGCTCCGGCGTGAGCTCGAGGTTCGCGACCCCGCGTACTCCGTCGGTTCCAAAATATTTTCCCATGTATTCCTGCTGCCCCTTTTCGGATTGAGGTGGATAGTGAATCGGATGAATGGTATTGATTATAAAGTGTTCATGCCGTTAACGCTATGGCGGGTTAATCCAGTCCATGGCCTCGCGCCCATTCGATATCATACGCACGGTCGGAGACGATAGGTTCCACAAAAAAAGAGCGGAAGGGAGCCGCGGCGTTTCAACGCCGCCCCTCTCCGCTGTCTGCGCCATCGCCGCTGCCGGCACCGGCGTCGTTCTCGTTGCCGGATCCATGGGACGGGCCGGAGCCTCCGCTCGAGTCGTTCTCGCCCTGCCCGCGGTCCGGAGATGGCGTCGGCGTCGGCGATGGCGTCGCGCTGCCGCCTTCCGGCCTGCCCATGGCCGCCTCGCTGGCCGTCAGACGCACGGTGACGGTCGGAGCCGGATCGACGGCCGTCACATAGTTCGGCAGCGTCAGCTGCAGCCGCACCTCATGCGCGCCCTCCTTGAGGTCCTGCAGGTCGGCGACGGCGCGGATGTCTCCGGCCGTCAGCCCGGACAGCTCGTCCGGGGTGCCGCGCACGCGCACGCCGATCGTGCCGCCTGTCGGAGCCTCCAGAGCCGCATCGAGGCCGCTGCCCGCATTTTCGAGCGTAATCGGCACCTGCAGCGTCTTCACGTCGGAGGAAGCGAGCGTCACGCGCACCTTGACCTTGCTCGGCTCGACCGCCTTCATGCCCTCGGGAGGAAGCAGCTCCAGCTCGACGTCGCCCGTCGCCCGGATCTGGGACAGATCGACGTCGGCGGCGAGCAGATTGACCGAGTCCAGCAGCGAGCGCTCGCCGTATACGGTCACCTCGCTCACGTCGGAATCGATCGCCTCCAGCGACAGACCGGCCGGCAGGCTGCCTCTCGTGCCGATCTGCAGCGGCACGGCCTTGCCCGGCATCGTGATCGGCACCTCGACGTCGAGCGTCGCCGGGGCGATGACGGCTCCCTGAATTTCATTGCCCGACTTATCGAAGACGATCATGCGGGCTTTTTTGTCTCGCACCGTCTCGGTCTCGCCCTCGACGTTGACGAATACTTTGACCGAACCGACGCGGGCCAGGTCCTGCGCCGGCAGCGTCACTTGCACGGTGCTGCCCGGACGGATGACCGGAGCGCCGAGCTCGTATCCTTCGGCCGGCTTGCCTTGGGTGACGACACCGGCGTCGAACATGCCGCTCTCCAGCCGGTCGATGATCACCTCGACCATCGACGGCGATACGTTGAGCAGCTCGATGCCCCGGGGCAGCTTGCCGACCGTGAGCGGAATCGTATAGCTGCCCGGGCCTTTGCCGCTCAGATTGACGCTGACCGTATAATCGCCATCCTCGGCGAAGGCGAGCGCCGAGCGGCTGCCGCGCACCATCAGCTTGGCGACGCTCGGCTCGAGCACCTTGAGCGCATAGGCGCTTTCGTCGAGCCCCTCGGTCTGGATGCGCAGCATGTCGACGCTTTTGGTCTCCGTCGTCGACGTGACCGTATTGGGCGTCGATTCCGGATCGAAGTGAACGACCGCCCACAGCAGGACGCCGATGACGATCGAGAGAATTTTGAGGGCGGTCGGATGGCTCAGCCATCTATCCATTGGCTTCCCCTTCTTTCTTTTTGCGGAACGGGAACTTGGACTTCGTCTTGGACGTCTGTCCGTTCTGCTGGGTTAGCTCCTCGAACAGCTTGGAGATGAGCGACTCTTCCTTGATGTCGCGCACGATCATGCCGCCGACGGCAAGCGTTACCTGCCCGGTCTCCTCCGATACGACGACCGATACCGCGTCGGTCACCTCGCTCACGCCGATCGCGGCGCGATGCCTCGTGCCGAGCTCCTTGCTGATGAACGGATTTTCCGACAACGGCAAGTAGCAGGCCGCGGCCATGATCTGCGAGCCGCGGATGATGACCGCTCCGTCGTGAAGAGGCGTATTCGGCGTGAACATGTTGATGAGCAGCTCCGAGCTGATGCGAGACTCCATCTTGATGCCGGATTCGATCAGCTCGTTCAGTCCGGTATGCCGCTCGAAGACGATCAGCGCGCCGATGCGCCGCTTGGACATGTACTGGACGGCCTTGATCAGCTCCATGATGCGCTCGTTCACCTGGTCGCGGTCGAGCGACGACGTACGGGCGAACAGCTTGCCCCGGCCGAGCTGCTCCAGCGCTCGCCGCAGCTCCGGCTGGAAGATGATGATGATCGTGACGACGCCGAAGGTGAACATCTGATTCATGAGCCACTTGAGCGTATACAAATCGAACCAGGTGCTGATCGCCCAGGTGAGCACCAGCAGCAGGATGCCCTTGATCAGCTGCACGGCGCGCGTTCCGCGTACGAGCAGGATCATTTTATAGATAATGTAACTGACGATCCCGATATCGATGATGTTCCGGATCCAGTTCTGCCACGTCATTTCCGTGAAAAATCTCATATCCGATACCCCCGCCCGCTGCCTGCGGTCCCTTCTCTATGTATGGCCGAAGACCTTGATTCCATCGCTTAGTCGTAACCCTATTCTTTTCTAGGTATCATAACATAAATCCTTTTTCGGCCAAAAAAAATGCCCCCTGCGCGCAGGGGGCGTCACCCGTTCACGGCGTGCTGCCGAACGATTGGGTCACTTTGTACCAGAAGCGGTCCAGCAGCTGGTCGATCATGCGGGACTGGCCGGCGATATGCGCCGTGGACGCAGTGAGGAGCGAGCCGTCGATGACGGTCACGCTGCCTTCCACGTCCCCGCGCACATCGGCGGTTCCATTCTCCACGGTCAGATTGCCGTAGATCTTGACGCCCTCCGGCACGATGACCGTATGGCCGTCGATGACGACCTGCTTGAGGTCGTCGCCGCGCACGATCAGCTCGGAGCCGTTGTTCACCGTCGGCGCCAGGCTGGCCAGCATGACGACCACGAATACGGCTGCTGCCGTGACGGCAGGATGTCTGCGAATCCATCCCGTCCAGTCTCTATGACGAGCGGGAGGAGGAATTTGTTTTAGAATCTTGTCGGTGAGCGCTGCGGAAGCGGCCGGCGTCATCGCCTGTCCCTTTGGCTCAGCCATAACCGAGGTGAGCAGCGCTTCGGTCTTCTCCAGCTGTTCGAACCGGGCTCTGCATGCCGGACAGGAAAGCAGATGCTGCTTGAGGGTAAGGCAATCCTCGCGCGGCAGCTCGCCGTCGATATAGTCGTGCATCCAAACGATAGCGACATTGCAATTCATGGCAGCCAGTCCTTTCTTCAGGGTACAGAGGCAGGCCCTGCCCGTCGTCTCGCATCGGCGCGCGGACGCCTCGATGCCAAGTCTACCTATAAGGTACGTTTGATGGCGGAAGGTGTTTCATTTTTTATGGCCCGGATGAGCCTATAATTTATGCTCGAGCTTCTTGCGCAGGAACTCCCGTCCGCGATGGACGCGCGTCTTGATCGTCGTCACCGGCATGTCGAGCACGTCGCCGATCTCCTGCAGCGAAAGATCCTCCAGATAGCGGAGCACCATCACGCTCTTGTACTTGGGAGGCAGCGTGTCGATGGCCGAGCGGATGATCCGCTGCGTCTCCGAGAGCAGCACCTCGTCCTCCGGAGAGGCATCCTCGCTGGCGAACATCGAATAGCCGTCCAGGCCGTCATGCTCGGGCAGCTCGGCATCCAGCGAGAAGCCGGGCTTGCGGCGGCGAAGACGGTCGATGGCTAGATTGGTCGTGATGCGGTAGATCCAGGTCGAGAACTTCATGGACTCGTCGTAGCGCTCCATGTTGCGAAAGACGCGCAGAAACGTCTCCTGCACAGTGTCCTCCGCCTCCTGGCGGTTGTACAGCATCCGGTATGCAAGATGGTAAAGCTTGTCCTGGTACATGCCGACGAGCTCCGCGAACGCTCTCTGATCTCCCTTGAGAGAGAGGCGGACCAAGTTGGCTTCGATGGATTTCACGGCCTACATTCCTCCAGACTAACCGGACTGTCTAGCCCATGGTAATTCACGCGCATGGAAAAAGCAAGAACGTTCCATGACAGGAAAAAGCCGTGCGCAGCCGGTGCGCACGGCATGGGACGGTAGGGAATAGTCCTTTCAGCAGATCAACCGGTATTGCGGAGGCCGGCGGCGATTCCGTTGATCGTCAGGAGCACTTCGCGCAGCAGCTCCGCGTCGTCCTCCTCCGCCTCGCGCTTCTGGCGCAGCTCGGTGAGCAGCTCCACTTGCAGGTAGCTGAGCGGATCGACGTACGGATTGCGCAAGCGGATCGATTCCTGGATGACCGGCACGTTGTCGAGAATTTCCTTTTGGCCGGTAATGTCCAAGATCATCCGCAGCGTCAGCGAGTACTCCTGCTCGACCAGCTGGAAGATGCGGTCGCGCACGGCGGCGTTCTTGATCATGCCGGCGTACTGGCGGGCGATGAGCAGATCGGCCTTAGCCATCGCCATCTGCAGGTTGTCGACAAGCTGGCGGAAGAACGGGAAGCCCTTGTACATATCGCGCAGCGTCTGCAAGCGGGTCTCGTCGCCCTGGACGTACTGGCGGAACGCCGTGCCCGATGCATACCAGGCCGGCAGCAGATAGCGGCTCTGCGTCCATGCGAACACCCATGGGATCGCGCGCAGGTCCTCGAAGCGGTCGCTGTTCTTGCGCTTCGACGGACGGGATCCGATGTTGAGCTCGCCCACCTCGGAGAGAGGCGTCGACTCCTTGAAGAACTCCATGAAGTCCGGATCGCGGAAGATCAGATCCTGGTACTTCTCCTGAGCCGTCTCGGAAATTTCCTTGGCGATCTCGGCCCACTCCGGCATCTGCTCCGGCATCTGCTCCGGATGGCTCGCCAGGCGCGCCGCCGTGAGCAGCGCCCAGGTCGCCTGCTCCAGGCTGCGGTAAGCGATGCCCTGCATCGAGTAGCGGGAGGACAAGACCTCTCCCTGCTCGGTGATCTTGATGCCGCCGCCGACCGTATGGGGCGGCTGGGCCAGGATGCTGCGGCCGAGCGGCATGCCGCCGCGGCCGAGCGCGCCGCCGCGGCCGTGGAAGAACTTGAGCTTCACGCCGTGGCGCGAGCCGGTCTCGGTGATGTCGATGAGCGCGCAGCGGAGCTCCCAGTTGGCGGTGACGACGCCGCCGTCCTTGTTGCTGTCGGAGTAGCCGAGCATGATCTCGTGCAGATTGCCGCGAGCCTCGACTCCCTTGCGGTAGAGCGGCAGCTCGAACAGCCTTTGCATAATGCCAGGTGCGGCATGCAGGTCGTCGATCGTCTCGAACAGCGGCACCGACTGCAGCGTGCAGCGGACCGTGCCGTCCGCCTCTTGGCGGAACAGGCCGACTTCCTTGGCGAACACCATCACCTCGAGCATGTCGCTGGCGCCCTGGGTCATGCTGATCAGATAGCTCGAGATGCAGGACTCGCCGAACTCCTGCTGCGCCCGGTAGATCGTCTGGTAGACGTCCAGGCATTCCCGCGTGGATTCGGTGTAATCCAGATGGGAGGAGGTCAGCGGACGCGGATCGTTCAGCAGCCGGTCCAGCAGCTCGATCTTCTCCTCTTCGGAGAGGGAGGCGTAATCCGGCGTGATGTTCATCTTGGCCAGAATCTCGGCCATCGCCGATTCATGCTCCTTGGAGTGCTGGCGGACGTCGAGCGCCGCCATATGGAAGCCGAACAGCTCGACCTGGCGAATCAGCTTGCGCACATGTGAGTCGGCCGTGTAGTCGGCGTAGTGGGAGCGCAGCGAGCGGTCGATGAGCAGCAGGTCCTGCTTGAACTCCTCGGGGCCGTTGTAGCGCTTCGCCGTGCCTTTGAGGGCATCGTCGCCGGTGTTCGCCAGCTTCTCGAGCATGTAGCAGAGCTTGACCTTGTACGGCTCCCTGCTGTTGCGCCATTTGTCGATTCCGCGGAGCTCGACGGCCTGCTCGTCGGCCTCGATCGAGCTGAGCAGCTCGGACGGAACGTCGATGATGTTGGTGCTGAAGCTGAGGATGTCCATCCATTCCTTCAGGACCGTCTGGTACTTGCTCAGCGCCAGCTGCTTGTGGAGCGTCAGCGTCTCCCAGGTGACCTTGGCTTTGACGGACGGGTTGCCGTCGCGGTCTCCGCCGATCCAGGAACCGAACTTGAGATAGGTGGGGACATGCCATTGCTCCTGCGGGTAGTACTTGTGCAGGCAGCGCTCCAGCTCCTCGTAGACGTTCGGAAGCACTTCGAACAGCGTCTCGTCGAAGTAGTACAAGCCGTTGCGGACCTCGTCGATGACGGTCGGCTTGCGGTCGCGCAGCTCGTCGGTCTGCCAGAGGATCTGCACGTCGTTGAGCAGGCCGGCGCGCAGCTTCTCCCGCTCGCGATGCGTGAGCGTCGGATTGTCGAGCTCCATCAGCCCGAGCGCGATGCGCTTGTGGATGTCCTGCACGACGCGGCGGGTCGCTTCCGTCGGATGGGCGGTCATGACGAGCTCGAGCGAGATGCCGTCCAGCATCGACTTGACGCCGTCGACCCCGATGCCGCGCTCATGAAGCACTTGAACCGCCGCCTCAATCGAGCCCGGCTGCACGCTTTCACCCACCGAGCGCTCGTAATCCCGCTTGCGGCGGATGCGGTGGTTCTGCTCGGCGATATTCACCAGCTGGAAGTAGACCGCGAACGCGCGGATGACCTGGTGACGAATCTCCGGGCCGAGCGTCGTGATCGTCTTCTTGAATTCCTCGTACAGCTCGTTGACGAATTCGGCGCGCAGCGCCTTGCTCATCTCGCGGATCCTCTCGACCACCTCGAGCAGCTCGTCGCCGCCTTGGTGGACAAGCACTTCACCCAATAGATTGCCCATGAACCTTACGTCTCGGCGCAGCAAGTTGTTCGATTGCGGGCGAGCCGTCGCTTGGGCCGTTGCAGCCTGTTCCGACATGATGTTCCTCCTCCTGGTTCGCTCCTAAGGCTGCGGAAAGAACCAAATCGTAAGCATAGCCAGCCTGGCGCTGAATCCCTGAACGCCGCTCCTGGCGCGTCTTTCCCGGTTGCAGGTGACTTCAAATCGCTTTTCCCATCATACTACAAAAGCTATAGGGATAGAAGACGGTCCGGGGCAGGTTTTTTTGCCCAAGCACTGTGTTAAAGCGTTGACGTTACAAAAAAACCTTGCCGCTAGGCAAGGTTTGAAGGTGTCTCTATTGGAGCGGGTGATGGGAATCGAACCCACGCTATCAGCTTGGAAGGCTGAAGTTCTACCATTGAACTACACCCGCAAACGAAATCGACAGGCAAGTTGAAGCAATGGTCGGGATGACACGATTTGAACATGCGACCCCCTGGTCCCAAACCAGGTGCTCTACCAAGCTGAGCTACATCCCGTTGTATAAATGGCGTGCCCGGAGAGATTCGAACTCCCGACCTTTTGATTCGTAGTCAAATGCTCTATCCAGCTGAGCTACGGGCACGTATGGAGCGGAAGACGGGAATCGAACCCGCGACCCTCGCCTTGGCAAGGCGATGCTCTACCGCTGAGCCACTTCCGCTTGTCGAAGAACTTTTTGTTCAGCGCGACAAGTAATAATATATCAGGCCCATCGTCCGAATGCAAGTCCTTTTTCAAAAAAAATTAGGCGCGAGCGGAGCAGAGCTCCTCGTACATCCTTTTCCTCTCTCCCGGCTTGAGTCTGGGACAGTTGTAGCAGTGCTTGGCGTACTCGGTCTTGAACGCCAGGCAGCAGCCTCCCCTCAGCGGCAGCTTCGTTCCCGGCTCATAGGGGCTGTCGACATATGTGAATCGGATAGCCATCAGATTGCGCCGTTCTCCGACCGCCTCCCCCGGCATCTCTCCGACGGCATAAGCGAAGTCCTGCTCCAGCGCCTGCCGCAGCTCCGGCCGTTCCGCCGCCTGCAGCAGGAACGTCTTCGTATGGTTCAGGCCGCTGGCGGCCAATCTCCACAGCTCATGGGTCCTGACACCCGCACGGTCGGCGAGATGACGGAATACAGGCGCGACAAGCGTGCCGTAGAACCGATCGATCTGCTCGCAGCGCTGCTCCGCGGAGAGCAGCTGCGGCGTCTCCTCCAGCTCCAGAGCATCGGTACGGAACGCGATGGAGGCATAAGAGGCTCCCTCCGCTTTGTAGAGCATCATTTCCCAGCGGGAAGGGTCTAGCGGAAAGCTTCCGGCTCCGCTGGCGAGGACATGATGGAACGTGCCGGCCAGCGCGCGCAGCCAGGACGGAAAGTAGGTCGCGGCCGGTTCGATGGAACGAGACGGAATGAGCTCCGCGTAGCCCCGAAGGAAGGCATCGGCCGTCTCCGGATCGGTCGAGAGCGCCTCGAGCGTAGCGGCAACCCGTACGCCGTCCGGAACCGATTCCAACAATCCAAGCTTGCCGTACAGCAGTTCTCTCGTTGCGTTGCGATCCATCGGTCAGCAGACCCCTCTCGAAATGAAAAATACCGGCGGGGTCAAACCCCTGCCGGCTGCAGCACGCGCTGCTTCTCGCCCTGGCTCTCGGCTGCCGGGCGCTCCACCGTCCGCTCTCCCATCGCGAGCGCGTAAGGGAGGCATAGCGGCACTCCCGTGCGCGGATCGCTCACGATATCGGCTTCGATGCCGAAGACCTCCCTCATCACCTTCGGCGTCACGACTTCGTCCGGATTGCCTTCCGCCAGCACGGTGCCCGACTTGATCGCGATCATGTGATGAGCGAACCGGGAGGCATGGTTGAGGTCATGCACGACCATGACGATCGTCCGGTTTTCCTTGGAGTTCAGCTGCTGGAGCAGCTGCAGCACGTCGAGCTGATGCGCCATGTCCAGGAACGTCGTCGGTTCGTCCAGGAACAGGATGTCCGTCTCCTGGGCGAGCGCCATCGCGATCCAGCCGCGCTGGCGTTGTCCGCCGGACAGCTGGTCGACCGGACGATCGGCGAACTCCGTCATGCCCGTCGCATCCAGCGCCCAAGCGACGATTTCGCGGTCTTCCTTACGCATCGAGCTGAACCCTTTTTGATAGGGGAAACGGCCGTAGGAGACGAGCTCCTGCACGGTCAGACCATCCGGGGCGGTCGGGTTTTGCGGCAGGATGGCGAGTTCCTTGGCCACTTCCCGCGTCGACTGCTTGTGGATCGACTTGCCGTCCAGCAGCACCTGCCCGTTTTGCGGCGACATCAGACGAGCCATCGTCTTGAGGATGGTCGATTTGCCGGATCCGTTCGAGCCTACGAGCGCCGTGATCTTGCCTTGCGGAATGCGTAAATTGAGGTCCCGCACGATCTGTCTCTTCTCATAGGCTATATCCAGCTGGCTGGTTTCCAATCGAACCATGCTGCAAGCTCCTCTCTGCTGCCGGAGCGGCGCTCCGAACCCTTGATAACGATTATCATTATAACCATTATGATAACGGTTCTCACTATCGTTGTCAAAAGAAACCTTCGCGCACGCTCGCAGCGCGAGTTGTTGATCAAAAGCAGGTGATTTTCTTTTGGATAAACAAAAAAGCCTTCGGTCCGTGAGGACTGAAGGCGTTGGTTCGTAACTATGCGCGTAGAGGGACTTGAACCCCCACGCCGGAGGCGCCAGAACCTAAATCTGGTGCGTCTGCCAATTCCGCCATACGCGCGAGTGAAAGATGAGCCATGAAGGACTCGAACCTTCGACACCCTGATTAAAAGTCAGGTGCTCTACCAACTGAGCTAATGGCTCTTGATGGCTGGGGATTCAGGGATCGAACCTGAGAATGACGGAGTCAAAGTCCGTTGCCTTACCGCTTGGCTAATCCCCAACAAATAAAGTGGTGGAAGCTGAGGGGATCGAACCCCCGACCCTCTGCTTGTAAGGCAGATGCTCTCCCAGCTGAGCTAAGCTTCCTCCGTAGAATGGCTCGGAACATCCATTCTTATGTAGAAATAAAAAAAATGGTGACCCGTAGGGGATTCGAACCCCTGTTACCTCCGTGAAAGGGAGGTGTCTTAACCCCTTGACCAACGGGCCACGCATATGGAGCTCTCAACCGGGATCGAACCGGTGACCTCATCCTTACCATGGATGCACTCTACCTACTGAGCTATGAGAGCAAATGGCTCCCCGAACAGGACTCGAACCTGTGACAACTCGATTAACAGTCGAGTGCTCTACCAACTGAGCTATCAGGGAATATGAAGCGATAGGATGCTTCAGGACTTGCGCCCTGAAAACTGGATCGAACGAAATGCCGTGCTGACCGGCTGTTCTTGCTAAGTAGGATAAGCCCTCGACCGATTAGTACTCGTCAGCTGCACGCGTTGCCGCGCTTCCACCTCGAGCCTATCGACCTGGTCGTCTTCCAGGGGTCTTACATACTGGGAAATCTCATCTTGAGGGGGGCTTCGCGCTTAGATGCTTTCAGCGCTTATCCCGTCCGTACGTAGCTACCCAGCGGTGCTCCTGGCGGAACAACTGGTACACCAGCGGTACGTCCATCCCGGTCCTCTCGTACTAAGGACAGCTCCTCTCAAATTTCCTACGCCCACGACAGATAGGGACCGAACTGTCTCACGACGTTCTGAACCCAGCTCGCGTACCGCTTTAATGGGCGAACAGCCCAACCCTTGGGACCTACTTCAGCCCCAGGATGCGATGAGCCGACATCGAGGTGCCAAACCTCCCCGTCGATGTGGACTCTTGGGGGAGATAAGCCTGTTATCCCCAGGGTAGCTTTTATCCGTTGAGCGATGGCCCTTCCATTCGGTACCACCGGATCACTAAGCCCGACTTTCGTCCCTGCTCGACTTGTTGGTCTCGCAGTCAAGCTCCCTTATGCCTTTGCACGCTTCGAATGATTTCCAACCATTCTGAGGGAACCTTTGGGCGCCTCCGTTACATTTTAGGAGGCGACCGCCCCAGTCAAACTGCCCGCCTGACACGGTCCCTTCACCGGCTTCACGGTGACAGGTTAGAACTCCGATACGATCAGGGTGGTATCCCAACGGCGCCTCCTCCGAAGCTGGCGCTCCGGCTTCCTAGGCTCCCACCTATCCTGTACAGATCGTACCAAAGTCCAATATCAAGCTGCAGTAAAGCTCCATGGGGTCTTTCCGTCTTGTCGCGGGTAACCTGCATCTTCACAGGTAGTAAAATTTCACCGGATCTCTCGTTGAGACAGCGCCCAAGTCGTTACGCCATTCGTGCGGGTCAGAATTTACCTGACAAGGAATTTCGCTACCTTAGGACCGTTATAGTTACGGCCGCCGTTTACTGGGGCTTCGGTTCACAGCTTCGGGTTACCCCTAACCGCTCCCCTTAACCTTCCAGCACCGGGCAGGCGTCAGCCCGTATACTTCGCCTTACGGCTTCGCACAGACCTGTGTTTTTGCTAAACAGTCGCTTGGGCCTTTTCACTGCGGCCCCCTCGGGCTATTCACCCTACCGAGGCACCCCTTCTCCCGAAGTTACGGGGTCATGTTGCCGAGTTCCTTAACGAGAGTTACTCCGCGCGCCTTAGCATGCTCTGCTCGCCTACCTGTGTCGGTTTGCGGTACGGGCACCTTCGCCTGGCTAGAAGCTTTTCTTGGCAGCTGGAGATCATGACCTTCGGTACTGTAAGTTTCCCTCCCCATCACAGCCCAGCCTTACGGTTTGCGGATTTGCCAACAAACCAGCCTCACTGCTTGGACGGACACATCCATCGGTCCGCGTCACTACCCTTCTGCGTCACTCCATTGCTCATAACGGCTTACGGTGGTACAGGAATATCAACCTGTTGTCCTTCGACTACGCCTTTCGGCCTCGCCTTAGGTCCCGACTTACCCTGAGCGGACGAACCTTCCTCAGGAACCCTTAGGCTTACGGCGGATCAGATTCTCACTGATCTTTTCGTTACTCATACCGGCATTCTCACTTGTGTACTGTCCACCAGTCCTTGCGGTCTGACTTCAACCTATACACAACGCTCCCCTACCCAAGTACACTAGGTACATGCCATAGCTTCGGTGGTGTGTTTAGCCCCGTTACATTTTCGGCGCAGAGTCACTCGACCAGTGAGCTATTACGCACTCTTTAAATGGTGGCTGCTTCTAAGCCAACATCCTGGTTGTCTGGGCAACTCCACATCCTTT
>NZ_CP150181.1:287500-777500 GCF_037965485.1 Paenibacillus sp. FSL W8-1187 | reverse complement strand
GCGCTGACCTCTCCCCCCTCGCCTTGGAAGCTCGGCCAAGCTTCGATGGAGGTCACGACGATCATGAGGAACAGCGTCGGGATGAATGCCTTGTTGTTGGTCAAGCGGGTCTTCCAGTAGCCGACGCCCCAGGCGACGGCCGCCAGCACGATCGGCAGCGCCCAGAACAGCACCATTCCGGTCTGCTCGCGGGATTGGTACAGCACATAAACGAGGAATCCCAGCGCGAACACGGTCGTATACGCTTGCAGAGCGCTCCAGAGATAGGATTTGCGGAAAACGCTGAGGGCGATGTAATTGACGGTCAGATACGCGAAAAAGCCCATCTGGCTGAACGCGCCGATCAGCAGTCCGACGAGCACCATATTGAAGGTATTGAAGCCTGCGCCCGACCAGCCGTAGGCTCGGAGCGTCTGATCCATGAGCTGCATCGCAAGGCCGGTGACGAGCGTGGCGCCCGCTCCGATAGCCATCGTCGTCCAGAACAGGAAAAACCACTTGCGGATTGTCATTGTTGCTGCATCCTCCCAAACCGAGTTCGATCTGATCATTATCTTACCATGAACGGGTGAAAAAGCTAAGGCTTGGCCCTGATATTCCCCCGCTCCTCCGCACATACTGTACCTATCCCCGCCGGCTCCAAGCTCCACCCGGACCGGCAAGCGAAGGAAAGGAGCCTCAAGCGCATGAACGTGAAACGGGCCTTGTACGGTATTTTACTCGCTGCCTTGTCCGCAACCCTTCTCTCCGGCTGCGGCGCCGAACCGCAAAGCGGAGGCGGGCAGCAGCTGAGCTATAAAGACATGAAATCGATGGTGATCGACATCCTGAAAACCGAGGACGCGCAAAAAGCGCTTCAAGAAAGCCAAATGAGCGCCTCAGGCACGAGCGAGAGCGGCATCAAGATGCTGTCGATGCAGGACGCCGAAAGCGTGCGGATGGCGGTGAAAGAGACAATTACGTCGCCGGACTACGACAAGGTCATCAAGACGATGATGACCGATACGCGCTTTGCCGGCGAATTCGCCAAGGCGGTCAACAAGCAGAACAAGGATATCCATAAGGAGCTCATGAAGGACCCGGCATATCAGAAAGAGCTCATTGCCGCCATGAAGACGCCGGAAATGGACAAGATGATCCTTGAGGTGCTGATGAGCGGCCAGTATCGCAAGCAGGTCATGACGATCATGCAGGAGTCGATGTCCAATCCGCTCTTCCGCGTGGAGATTTTGGATCTGCTGAAAAAGGCGGTTCAGGAAGAGCTGCGCGTCAAGCCGGAGGAGAAGGTCGATACGAAGTCCTCTTCGGGAAGCGGCCAGGAAGGCGGGAGCGGCGGAGAAGAGGGCGGCGGCGAGGAAGGCAGCGAGGAGAGCAGCGAAGAATCATCGACGTAGGCTCATGCGGGCTCGAATGCAAAAGCAGTCCCCTACCCGAGGGGACTGCTTTTTTTACGATATAGGCGGGCGGGCTTACCAGGTCCGGGCGATGACCCGATCGGCCAGCTCCAGGTAGAGCTGTCCCGTTTCGGTTTCGGCTTTGTAGACGGAAGGGGAGAAGTCCCGCTCCGACACATGGTTGTCCGGAGCGCCAAGCGGAATCTGCGCCAGCAAATCGGTGTGGAGGTTTTCCGCGAGGCGGGCTCCTCCCCCTTTGCCGAACACATATTCCTTTTCGCCCGTCGATGGGCTCAAGTAATACGACATGTTCTCCACGACGCCGAGAATCTCATGCTCCGTGTGCAGCGCCATCGCGCCGGCACGGGCAGCGACGAACGCCGCTGTCGCATGCGGAGTCGTCACGATGATCTCCTTGCTCTGCGGGAGGATCTGATGCACGTCGAGAGCGACGTCGCCCGTGCCCGGCGGCAGGTCGAGCAGCAGGTAATCCAGCTCTCCCCACTCGACTTCTTGGAAAAAGTTGCGCAGCATGCGGCCGAGCATCGGCCCGCGCCATACGATCGGGCTGTTGTCCTCGACGAAAAAGCCCATCGAGATGACCTTGACGCCGAAGCGCTCGATCGGCTGAATGCGGCCGTCGACGACTTCCGGCCGCTCCTCGATGCCCATCATGTCAGGCACGCTGAAGCCGTAGATGTCGGCGTCGACGAGTCCGACGCGCTTGCCCCTGCGGGCCAGCGCCACCGCGAGGTTGACGGTGACGGTCGATTTGCCGACGCCGCCCTTGCCGCTGGCGATGGCGATGAATTCCGTGCCGCTCTCCGCGGAGAGCAGCGGCACGCCCTCCAGGCCCGCCCCGTGGCCTCGCACGGGGGCGGCGCCTGCAGCGCCTGGCGCGGCGGCAGCGCTCGGCGCCGCGCCAGGGGAGGCCCCGGCAGGGGCGGCAGGCTGCGCCGCCGCTGCCGGGGCTTCCAGGGGCCGGAACCGCAGATGCGCGGTCTCGGCCCCTGCCTGCGCGAGCGCTTCGCGCAGCGCGGCTTCCAGCGGCGCGCGCTCGGCGCCGCTCGGGACGAGGACCGTCAGCGAAGCTTGACGGTCCTTGGCCATAATGTCGCGGACGGACGTTCCGTCCGCGAAGCGAGCCGTGACAGCATTCACGGCTTCCAATACTTGTTCGCGTGTGAGCATAGTTGCGGTCTCCACCTTCCGGCATGCATCGAAGCGGCGGGACTTTCGCGCCGGCCGCTTCGAATGGGTATGCTCCTAGTATAGCATACCGGAAGCTCCGCTTTCCTTACGGCCGCGCCGCCTTGTCCGTCGTTCCGGCTGGACGCTCGCCGCTGCTGTAACGCAGGATCCCCTTGTAGATGGAGGCCGCGACCTGCCGCTGGTACGTGCCGTCGGCCAGCCGCGCCGCTTCTCCGGGATGGGAAAGGAATCCGACCTCGACAAGAGCGCTTGGAGCCGTCTTGACCGCCTTGAGGAGATAAACCGTATTCGGCGCCTTGGCCGCGGAACGATTCGTATTGGCCAGATTGAGCCTGATCTCGTCTTGGATCAGATAGGCAAGCGCCGGGTTGCCCTCATGGTTCGGATAATAGAACGTCTGCGCCCCGGACCATCTGGGCGAGGGGATGCTGTTCATGTGGATGCTGACCATGAGATCGGCCTTCTTCTCCTCCACGAAGCGCGCTCTGGCGACGAGATCTTCCGTCTTGCGGCTTTTGTATCCTTTGGTCTCCGCTCCCGCCAGATCCTGATCCCCTTCCCTCGTCACATAGACGATCGCGCCGGCTTGCTGCAAATAATCCCGCAGCTGAAGCGCGATCGCCAGATTGAGGTCTTTTTCGATCAGCCCGCTCTTGCTGACCGCCCCGCCGTCAGGACCGCCATGCCCGGCGTCAAGCACGACCGTCTTGCCGCTGAGCGGAAGCGTCCAAGTCGTTCCGATGCTGGCCGAAGGCAGCTGCGTCAGCAGCAGTCCCCCGAGAACAAGCAGCATCAGCGAGGCGAGTCCGATTCGGGACCAGCCGCGCGAGCTGATCCAGACGACGAGCCGTCGACGAGTCGGATACAGTCCATGCCTTCCTTCCCGGCCTTTTTTATCTCGAACGTCCTGCATAATAAAAAACACCCCATCCCGCGTCGATGATCGGCTCAGGCTTATCCAAGCCTATCGCTATCATCCACTATATGGGACAGGGTGCTGCTTCATGCCTCGAACAGGGGCGCTGCCGCTTTAGGAATGCGCCGGCTGCTCCTGCATGCCCTCGATCAGGATCTGCGCGACCTCGGGCCGGGAGAACTCCGGAGGCGGGCAAATGCCGGCACGCAGCATCTCGCGGACTTTGGTGCCGGACAGCGCGACATGCTCCGACTTGTCATGCGGACACGTTTTGCTGGTCGCCATGTTGCCGCATTTCCTGCAGAAGAAGCTGTGCTCGAAATAAAGCGGCGTAATGTCGAGATCCTCGGCCGCGAACGTCTTGAGCAGCTCCTGCGCCTCGTACGTGCCGTAGTAGTCGCCTACGCCCGCATGATCGCGTCCGACGATGAAATGCGTACATCCGTAATTTTTGCGCACGAGCGCATGGAAGATCGCTTCGCGCGGCCCGGCATAGCGCATCGCTGCAGGAAAGACGCCAAGGAACGTGCGGCTCTCCGGATAGTAATTTTCCAGAAGCGCCACATAGCTCTTCATACGGACGTTGGCCGGCACGTCATCCGACTTCGTCTCTCCGACGAGCGGGTTCAGGAATAGGCCGTCTACGATCTCCATCGCGCATTTTTGAATGAATTCATGGGCGCGGTGGACCGGGTTGCGGGTTTGGAAGCCGACGACGGTTTTCCAGCCTTTTTCGGCGAAGATGCGACGGGTATCGCTCGGATCGAAATAAAACTCGCCGAACTTCTCCGGCTGCGGACGGTTCAGGACGGTGATCGGACCGCCCACGTACGTGCTGGAGCGGGAGAACAGCTTTTTGACGCCGGGATGCTCCAGATCGTCCGTCTTGAACACCTGCACCGCTTCGCGGCGCTGATCGACGGTGTAGATGCTTGCCACGTCGAGCAGGCCATAAACGACGCCATCCTCGCCCTTCAGCGCGACCCGCTGGCCGATCTT
Source organism: Paenibacillus sp. FSL W8-1187 (assembly GCF_037965485.1). Classification (NCBI taxonomy): domain Bacteria; kingdom Bacillati; phylum Bacillota; class Bacilli; order Caryophanales; family Paenibacillaceae; genus Paenibacillus; species Paenibacillus sp. FSL W8-1187. Next base: position 772,979 of record NZ_CP150181.1, on the reverse strand, counting down.
CAGCTCGGCTGCCGTCTGCTCGTCGATCGGAAGCGTAATTGGAATGCTCCAGACGATGCCGCTTTCGAGCCGCATCCGTTCGACGACTGAATGGTAATCGGCCTCCGACAGGAAGCCCTCCAGCGGGGAAAAGGCTCCGACGCCGATCAGATCCAGATCGGAGACGGTCCAGCTGTCTACCGTCAGGCTTGTGAGCTGACTTGCTTCCTCGAGCAGTTGCTCCCGCTGCTCGCCGGCGGCGATCCGGTTGACGAGTACTCCGCCATGGGGCTTGATGCTAGACATGATTCCGTTATCCTCCCTTGGGCTCACTTGTGCAGGCCGCATTCGGTTTTGTCGCTGCCCGACCAGCGTCCCGCGCGCGGGTCTTCGCCCGGCGCGACCTGACGCGTGCACTGCTCGCAGCCGATGCTCGGGAAGTTGCGGTCATGGAGCGGGTTGTAGATGATGTCGTTGCTGCGGATATAGTCCCATACATCGTCCGAAGTCCAATGGGCGATCGGATTGAACTTGACGAGGCCGAATTTCGTGTCGTATTCGATCTTTTTCGCGTTGGCGCGAGTCGGAGCCTGGTCACGGCGAATGCCGGTAATCCACGCCTCGTATTGCGAAAGGATGCGCGTCAGCGGCTCGACCTTGCGAATGTTGCAGCAGGCGTTCGGATCGCTCTTCCACAGCTCCTCGCCATGCTGAGCCGCTTGCTCCTCCGGCGTGAGCACCGGCTTCACCTGGACGAAACGGATCCCGTAGCGCTGCTCCATGCGATCGCGCGTTTCATACGTTTCCTTGAAGTGGTAATCCGTATCGAGATAAAAAACATCCGTCTTCGGGCTTACTTTGTGCAGCATGTCGACCAGCACGACATCCTCCGCTCCAAAGCTGCAAGCAAACGTTATATTGGGAAACGTCTCGACGGCAAATTTCAGGATCTCCTCCGGCGATGCGGTTTCAAGCTTCACGGCTTGTTCGGCGATCAGCGCCTCTTTTTCCAGCAAGTTCAATGTCCGGTCCCCTCCCCTATGTTAAAACCAAGTAAGTCCGTATGGTTTTAATTATACGGGGTAGACCTCTAATGTTCAATTGCTTAATTGAGGGCAAAATGGCCGAATTTCCGCGTCAGATAAGGATTCTTTATCCTCTGGATAAGGCGTCCTTATACGATTCGATACACTCCGTCACGGTCGGCGCCCCGAGCCAGATCGGTCAAATAACGGAAGAAGGCCTCCGGATCGACATCGTCGACGACGGTTACGATTCGTCCGCCCTCGGAAGGGATGGTCCTTCCCTGCGATGGACCATCCGCCAGGACATCGCAAGCCACTTCATGAGAAGAGACCAGCTCGGGCTTGCCGATGATGGCGGTCGTCAGCACATCCCACAGGTAGTACGTGGAATTGGTCGCGAAATGCACGAGCGGCGGAACGGTCGCGTAGCATTGGCCGAGGAAATCGATGCCCTCGAATCGGCGCAGCTGCGCCCACTCTTTGCGCGTGTCTACTGTCAGCGGAACTTTGTTCGTGCTTTCCAGAGCGACCATCTCGATCTTGATGCCGCTATCCCATACGCGCTTGGCCGCCTCCGGATCCCAGAACGCGTTCCACTCCGCCGTTCCGTCATGCTCCGGTTCATGCACGTTCCCGTCCGGGAGGAACGTTCCGCCCATCCAGTACAGCTTCTCGATCTTGGCTTCGATCGAAGGATCGGCGTCCAGCGCGCGAGCCAGGTCGGTAAGCGGGCCGGTGAACAGCAGCGTCGCCTTTTCCGGGCACTTCGACACCTTTTCGATCAAATCCAGATGCGCCGGCTTGGCGGCTTCCTTCGTCACGACATCGGAGCGCTCGTTGAGCAGCGGCAGCGCGTCGACATAGAACGCATGCATCCTCCAGTCTTTCGGAAACGGATTTTTCCCCCTCGAATTGCTGCGCGCCACTTCAAGTCCCTTGAGCTCGGCACGCCCGTAACGGTCGATGATCTTGCGACTGGCGGAAACGGCTGGCTCGACATAACAGTCCGCATCAATGACCGACACTCCGATCAGGTCGACTTGCTCCATCTGCAGCAAAAGAAAAAGCGAGACGAGGTCGTCTACGCCTCCGTCATGGTTGAAATAAACCGGCAAAGCTTTTGTCATCGTATGTACCTCCCGTGATGTTGGTCGTTCGCAAAAGGACAAGACTGCATCCTGTCTTATTATAGCCTGCCCATAAAACCCTGTCGAAAAAGAAAAAGCCTTTCCCGATGAATCGGGAAAGGCTGTACGTTCGATTAACGTTTGGAGAACTGAGGAGCACGGCGAGCTGCTTTCAGGCCGTATTTCTTCCGTTCTTTCATACGTGGGTCGCGCGTCAGGAAACCAGCGCGCTTCAGAGATGGACGGAACTCCGGATCTGCCTTCAGCAGAGCGCGGGAGATGCCGTGACGAATCGCGCCAGCTTGGCCGGAAGTGCCTCCGCCATGCGCAAGTACGATGATGTCGTATTTGCCGACAGTTTCGGTCAGAACGAGCGGTTGCTTCACGATCAGCTTGAGCGTTTCGAGACCGAAGTACTCGTCCAGCTCGCGCTTGTTGATGATGATGCGTCCTTCACCCGGCACGAGACGTACGCGTGCTACGGAGTGTTTACGACGACCAGTGCCATAGTATTGGACTTGAGCCATTGTAGGGTCCTCCTTCGATTAACCGCGCAGCTCGTAAGCTACCGGATTTTGAGCTTGGTGCGGATGCTCCGAACCAGCGTATACTTTCAGCTTCAGCTTCATTTTGTCGCCCAGACGGTTTTTCGGCAGCATGCCGTGTACCGCATATTCCACAAGGGATTCCGGCTTCTTTTTCAGCTGATCTTTGGCAGGCGTAACTTTCAGGCCGCCCGGATGCATGGAGTGACGGTAGTAGTTCTTGTCATTCCATTTGTTGCCCGTCAGGACGATCTTCTCTGCGTTGATGACGACGACGAAATCGCCCGTGTCAACGTGAGGCGTGAATTGAGGCTTGTGCTTGCCGCGGATCAGGCTGGCGACTTCGCTGGCCAGACGGCCGAGCGTTTGGCCGGATGCGTCGACGACGTGCCAGTTGCGTTGGACTTCGTTCGTCTTCGCCATATAAGTGGTGCGCATGGGAGATCCTCCTTCAATGGTTGGCTTTCGTTTATGGTCAATCTTCGGTTACAGTTCGTAGTCATGTTGGATGCTGCTTGTCTTGCCTATTTCATGGATGTAGGTGCAATTCTTATGCGGGGCTGTGGGAGAGCCAATAAGAAAGCACAAGTTATATATTACAATAAAGGAGAGCCCAGCGCAAGGATTTTTACTTCTCCGCATCGCCATATTCGACATTGATCAACGTCAGTCCGTGAGCGACCGCAGTCGGTCCCGCCAGCAGACGATTCCGTCCCTGCAGCATGCCTGGAATCGCAGCCGGGGCAATCTTGCCTTGTCCGACATGGATGAGCGTGCCGGCTATGATCCGCACCATATTGTAAAGGAAGCCGTTGCCCGTCAAATAAAGCTCCAGCCGCTTTTCCTCTTCCTTCAGCACAGCGCTGTATATCGTCCTCACGTGAGACTTCTCGTCGGCATGATTGGTCGTGAACGAGGTGAAGTCATGCTCGCCTTGCAAATGACGGAGAGCCTCGCGCATCGCAGCGACATCCAGCTTGGGGGAAGGATGATGGAATTCGAAGTTCCGGCGAAACACGTCGTGGAACTTTCCCGTGCAGATCGAGTAGCGGTACGTCTTGCGCTTGGCCGAAAACCGGGAATGAAAAGCATCGGGAACTTCCGCCGCCGACTCCACGACCCGAATATCTTCGGGCAGACGGCTGTTGAGCGCAAGCGCCCACCGTTCGACCGCGATTCGGGAGTCGGTATGGAAATTGAAAACTTGGCCCTCCGCATGCACGCGCGCATCCGTCCTTCCGGATCCGATGATCCTCGTCCGGGTTCCGGTGAGCGTCTCGATCGCCGACTCGATGATGTCCTGGATCGTGTTGCCTCCCGGCTGCGTCTGGAATCCGTTGTAGCGAGTTCCATCGTAGGCGATCTTCATCCGAATGTTTCGCAAGCCGCATTCTCTCCTTGCTGCAATCTACTCCTTGAGCTTGTCCATGAACCCGATTATGGACAAAAGAAAAAAGGTGGCCTCATCGGTCCACCTTTTGCCTGCTGCCCGCGGGCGGCAGTCGCTGGATTAAGCGCGGTCAACCAGTTCCAGGTAGACCATAGGCGCAGAGTCGCCGCGACGAGGTCCCAGCTTGAGGATCCGGGTGTAACCGCCTGCGCGCTCCGTGTAACGGCCCGCCAGTTCGCCAAACAGCTTTTGGATTGCGTCCTGCTCTCCGTCGATCGTCTCGCGGCGCACGTAAGCGGCCACTTGACGACGAGCGTGGAGATCTCCGCGCTTTGCCTTCGTAATGAGTTTCTCTGCGATCGAACGCACTTCTTTGGCTTTCGCCTCCGTCGTTTGAATGCGCTCGTACAGGAAAAGGTCGGTCACAAGGTCACGGAACAGAGCTTTCCGAGCGCTTGCGTCGCGTCCCAGTTTCGAGTATGCCATCGATTTCCCCTCCTTGATGCTATTCTTCTGTGCGGAGGCCCAAACCGAGTTCTTCGAGCTTCTCCTGAACTTCCTCCAAAGACTTGCGGCCCAGGTTGCGGACCTTCATCATGTCTTCTTCGGTTTTCATGGTCAGCTCTTGCACGGTATTGATGCCTGCACGTTTGAGACAGTTGTAGGAACGAACGGACAGGTCCAGCTCCTCGATCGTCATCTCGAGAACCTTTTCCTTTTTGTCCTCTTCCTTCTCAACCATAATTTCCGCGTCTTTGGCTTCATCGGTCAGTCCGACGAACAAGTCCAAATGCTCGGTCAGGATCTTAGCGCCGAGGCTTACGGCCTCTTCCGGACGGATGCTGCCATCGGTCCACACTTCAAGCGTCAGCTTGTCATAGTTGGTGACTTGGCCGACGCGAGTGTTTTCGACGCTATAGTTGACACGGGTAATTGGCGTGTAGATCGAATCAACAGGAATGACGCCAATCGGCTGGTCTTCGCGTTTGTTGCGGTCGGCTTGCACATAACCGCGGCCGCGATTGGCGAAAATCCTCATATGGAGCCGTGCGCCGGAAGCTAAGGTTGCGATATGAAGATCAGGGCTGAGAATCTCGACATCGCTGTCCGCACGGATGTCGCCCGCGGTAACGTTCCCTTCGCCTTCTGCGTCAATTTCCAGTACCTTCTCTTCGTCGGAATGGATTTTGAGCGACAGGCCCTTCAGGTTCAGGATCATTTCGGTCACGTCTTCCATGACTCCTGGAACCGTGGAAAACTCGTGAAGCACTCCGTCAATCTGAACGGACGTCACTGCCGCGCCGGGAAGCGACGAGAGCAGAATGCGGCGAAGCGAGTTTCCGAGAGTCGTCCCGTAGCCCCGTTCGAGAGGCTCGACGACAAATCGGCCATATGCTCCATCGTCACTCAGCTCTACGGTTTCGATTTTCGGCTTTTCGATCTCAATCACTAGTGTACCCTCCTTCAAAACGTCGCTCCGTATCTATAACGTTCCATGGCGTCAAATCTTGTAGTATGCCAAAGCTTCACAACCATTATTCACAAGTTGTCGCAATTTGATACCACAGACTTCGACGAACTATACGCGACGGCGTTTCGGCGGACGGCAGCCGTTGTGAGGAACCGGCGTTACGTCTTTGATCAGGTTGACTTCAAGGCCAGCGGCTTGAAGGGAACGGATCGCAGCTTCGCGGCCTGCGCCCGGACCTTTAACCATAACCTCGACGGCTTTCATGCCATGCTCCATAGCGGCTTTCGCAGCGGCTTCGGCAGCCATTTGAGCGGCGAAAGGCGTGCTTTTGCGGGAGCCCTTGTAACCAAGGTTGCCGGAGCTCGCCCAGGAGATCGCATTGCCGTGCGGATCCGTGATCGTAACGATCGTATTGTTGAACGTCGAGCGGATGTGGGCAACGCCGGACTCGACGTTTTTCCGATCGCGACGTTTCGTACGTACGACTTTTTTAGCTTTAGCCATTGTTCGTTATCCCCCCTTGTTATTTCTTCTTGTTCGCTACCGTACGACGAGGACCTTTGCGCGTGCGCGCATTCGTCTTCGTGCGTTGTCCGCGAACCGGCAGGCCGCGACGGTGACGGATACCGCGATAGCATCCGATTTCGACGAGGCGCTTGATGTTGAGGGAAATCTCGCGGCGGAGATCGCCTTCCACTTTGACGGATTTGTCGATGACTTCACGCAGCTTGCTCACTTCGTCTTCCGTGAGGTCGCGTACGCGAGTCGCAGCGCTGACGCCCGTTTCGGCCAGAATTTTCTGAGCCGTCGTCTTGCCAATACCGAAGATGTATTGGAGCGCGATTTCAACGCGCTTGTCGCGCGGCAAGTCTACACCAGCAATACGTGCCATGAATCGTTTCCTCCCTTCTTAACCTTGTCTTTGTTTGTGCTTCGGATTTTCGCAGATGACCATAACGTTGCCTTTGCGACGAATGACTTTGCATTTTTCGCAGATCGGCTTAACCGAAGGTCTGACCTTCATTGTGAATTACCTCCCGAATCCTTCCTCTGCAGGCACGAGGCCTACTTCCGATAGGTGATGCGTCCTCTGGACAGATCGTAAGGCGACAACTGGATAACCACTTTGTCTCCGGTCAGAATACGGATAAAGTGCATTCTGAGCTTGCCGGATACATGAGCGAGAATCTGGTGGCCGTTCTCCAGTTCAACCTTGAACATGGCATTTGGCAACGGCTCGATTACCGTACCTTCGACTTCAATGACGTCTTCCTTGGCCATCCTCATTCTCCTTTCGGCTTGTGTACTTCTGTATGGCGAATCTTAGCTTGGCGTTGGTCACCCGGCCCGTCTCGGACATGCTGTCCGAAACTTCGCTGCTGAGAGCCGGAAGTAACTGAAGATGCTGCATGTTCTTCTTCTTCGGCGAGTCGAAGCGACGCCCGTCTCCATCCGCGATCAGGACGAATTTCTCGTCCAAGACGCCGATGATGACCGCATGGCTGCCCTCGTCCTTGCCTCGAAGCACTTTGACCAGGCGTCCGATCTGAGCAAGCGGATCCAAGACCCTACTTCGCCTCCGGCAGCTTCGTCAAAATCTCGCAACCGTTCTCCGTGACCGCTACCGTGTGCTCGTAATGAGCGCACCAGGAGCCGTCAACCGTTACAACCGTCCAATTGTCCGACAAGGTCTGGACGTAGCGCTCCCCGATGTTCACCATCGGCTCGATGGCCAGCACCATTCCAGGCTTCAGCCGGGGTCCGCGATCCGGAATGCCGTAGTTCGGAATTTGCGGCTCTTCATGAAGATCCTTTCCAATTCCGTGCCCGACATACTCGCGTACAATGGAAAAGCCCGCATCCTCCACCACTTTTTGAATGGCGTGCGAGACCGTATACAGCCGAACATCCGGTTTGACCAGCTCAAGCCCGGCGTACAGCGATCGTTCGGTCACTTCCAGCAGACGTCGAACTTCTTCCGTGACGTCGCCTACCGGATAGGTCCAAGCCGAATCTCCGTGGTAGCCCTCAAACTGGGCGCCGATATCCAGCGTGATGATATCTCCGTCCTTGAGCTTGCGGCTGCCCGGAATGCCGTGCACCAGTTCTTCGTTTACAGAAGCGCAAATGCTGCCAGGAAACTGATTGTAGCCTTTAAAAGATGGAATTGCGTCCTGACTGCGAATGTAGCGATCGGCGATGTCATCCAGCTCACGGGTCGTAACCCCGGCCCGTACCGCGTCCGCCATCAGGCGATGCGTTTCGGCCACGATGCGTCCCGCTTCTCTCATGAATCGCAGTTCGGCTTCAGACTTGCAAATTATCATTCGTTCGAACCCCGCAGACGACCGGCGATGTCGGCGGTGACTTGATCGATTTCCTGCTCTCCGTTCACTTCACGCAGCAGACCTTTGCCGCTGTAGTATTCCAGAAGCGGGGCCGTCTTGGAGATGTATTCGTCCAAGCGGGTGCCGACCTTTTCTTCCGTGTCATCCGAGCGCTGGTACAGCTCTCCGCCATCCTTGTCACAGATGCCTTCCACCTTCGGAGGATTGAACATCACATGATAGGTAGCGCCGCAGGTTTTGCAGATGCGGCGTCCGGTGAGCCGGGCGAGCAGAAGTCCGCGATCGACATGAAGATTGACGACATGATCGATGCTGCGGCCCATTTCGGCCAGCATGACATCAAGCGTTTCGGCTTGCTGAAGCGTCCGCGGAAAGCCATCCAGCAGGAAGCCCTTCTCGCAGTCGGCAAGCAGCAGTCGCTCGCGTACGATGCCATTCGTAATTTCATCCGGAACAAGCAGTCCTTGATCGACGAATTCCTTCGCTTTCTGACCAAGCGGCGTGCCCTGCTTCATCGCCAGCCGGAATGCGTCTCCGGTGGAGATGTGAGGAACGTTGAACTGTTCGACGATTCTCTCGGCCTGGGTACCCTTGCCGGCTCCCGGAGGGCCCATGAAAAGAATGTTCATCCTGTCGTCCTCGCTTTGGCACTATAGGCACGCGCGGGCTGACCTGCAGCTCCCCAAGTGGAGCCGTCAAGCCGCCCGTTCGAAGCCTCGTGTTATTTATTGATGAACCCTTTGTAGTGACGCTTGATCAGCTGGCTCTCGATCTGCTTCATCGTGTCGAGCGCGACGCCGACAACGATCAGCAGCGAAGTACCGCCGAGCTGAATCGTGCGGTCAAGACCGAACAACGAGCCGAAGAACACCGGCAGGATCGAGATGATGGCCAGGAACAGCGCCCCGAACAACGTGATTCTCGACATGACGCGGGTAATGTAGCTCGAGGTAGGCTTGCCCGGACGAACGCCAGGGATGTAGCCGCCATTCTTCTTCATCTGGTCCGCCATCTGTACAGGATTGATCTGCACGAAGGTGTAGAAGAAGGTGAAGCCGATAATCAGTATAACATAGATCACCATTCCAAGCGCCTTATCCGGTGCGAGGTGGGTGATGATCCATTGAGCCCAGTCGTGGCTGGCCCAGAACTGCGCAATTGTGGACGGGAACATCAGCAGCGAGATCGCGAAGATAACCGGGATAACGCCCGCGCCATTCACTTTGAGCGGAATGTGCGTCGATTGGCCGCCGTACATCTTGCGTCCGACAACACGCTTCGCGTATTGCACCGGGATTTTGCGAATCCCTTGCTGGACGATGATGACGCCGATAATCATGAGGATGATCCCAACCAGAATGGCCAGCACCTGGAGGACGCCCAGGAATACCTGGTCCGTCTTATCGACGAAGTACGTCGTGTAGATTTTGCGGATATGGCCCGGCAGGCCAGCGATGATACCCGCGAAGATAATCACCGAGATGCCGTTGCCGATGCCGCGTTCCGTAATCTGCTCTCCGAGCCACATCAGGAATGCCGTACCTGCCGTCAGGACAATCGCGATCATCGCGTATACCGCGAAGTTCGCGTCTTGAACCATCTGGTAGTTGTACATGCGGTTGAAACCAACTGCTGTTGCAAAACCCTGGACAAGACCCAACCCAATCGTACCGTAGCGAGTGATCTGCGCCAGCTTGCGCTTTCCGTTCTCGCCTTCTTTTGCCCATTCTGCGAACTTAGGAATGACATCCATCGAAAGCAGCTGGACAATGATCGACGCCGTAATGTACGGCATGATGCCGATCGCGAAGATCGAGAATTGGAAGAGCGCGCCGCCCGAGAACGTGTTCAGCAAGCCAAAAAGATCTGAGCCTGAGTTGTCAAGTTGGGTGAAGACGTCCTTGTCGATGTTGGGCACCGGAATGAAGGAACCGATGCGGTATACAAGCAAAATGAAAAGGGTAAAGAGGATTCTCCGCCGGAGGTCCTCCACTTTCCAAATGTTTGAAACCGTCTTGAACAATTAGATCACCTCGGTTTGACCGCCGGCAGCCTGGATTTTCTCTACCGCAGATTGAGAGAACTTGTTTGCTTTAACCGTCAGCTTAACCGTTACTTCGCCGTTGCCCAGGATCTTGATGCCGGCTTGAGGATTTTTTACGATCCCTTTAGCGACAAGAATTTCCGGAGTAACTTCGGAGCCAGCTTCAAATACATTGAGCTCTTCGATGTTGACGATCGCGTACTCTTTGCGGAAAGGATTGTTGAAACCACGCTTAGGCAGACGACGATAAAGCGGGTTTTGACCGCCTTCGAAGCCCGGACGGACGCCGCCGCCGGAACGTGCGTTTTGACCTTTGTGGCCTTTGCCTGCGGTTTTGCCGTTGCCGCTGCCGATACCGCGGCCTTTGCGGTATGGAGCTTTGCGGGAACCTTCAGCTGGTTTGAGTTCATGCAGTTTCATCGTTCGTTGCACCTCCTTGTTGCTCTTTGTAAATCTATGGATAGACGATGCTTGATCGTCTCTTATACTTCTTCCACTTTAACCAGGTGACTCACGTGGGTCACCATACCGCGAATCGCGGGGCTGTCGTTATGAACAACCGTTTGGCGGATCTTGCGAAGACCGAGCGACGCGACTGTAGCGCGTTGCTTCTCGTTGCGGCCGATCAGACTGCGGACGAGGGTGATTTGCAATTTAGCCATCGTGTTCCCTCCTTAACCCAGCAGCTCTTCAACCGTTTTTCCGCGAAGCTTGGCAACGTCCTCAGCGCGTTTCAGGCGGGAGAGCCCTTCGAGCGTTGCGTTGACCATGTTCATGGAATTGGAAGAACCGAGGGATTTGGTCAGGATGTCGCCGACTCCTGCCAGCTCGAGCACGGCACGCACAGGGCCGCCAGCGATAACGCCGGTACCTTGGGAAGCCGGTTTGAGCAGAACTTGACCAGCGCCGAAGTGACCGAGCACTTGGTGCGGGATCGTCGTGTTCACGAGCGGGATCGAGATCATGTTTTTCTTCGCATCTTCAATCCCTTTGCGGATCGCGTCTGGAACCTCTTGAGCTTTGCCGATGCCGGCGCCTACATGGCCTTTGCCGTCGCCGACAACGACCAGAGCGCTGAAGCTGAAGCGGCGTCCGCCTTTGACTACTTTCGCTACGCGGTTGATGTGAACCACTTTCTCTTGCAGTTCACCCAGCGCATTTGCATCAATACGCAAGTCGATATACCTCCCTTGTCAGAAAATTAGAATTGGAGACCAGCTTCGCGAGCTGCGTCAGCCAGTGCTTGAATCCGTCCATGGTACAGGTAGCCGCCGCGATCGAAGACAACCGCTTCGTGGCCTTTTTCCTTGGCACGTTTCGCGATCAGTTCTCCAACCAGCTTTGCGGATTCCACGTTGCCGCCGTTGCTCACTTTCTCAGCAAGCTCTTTGTCCAGCGTGGAAGCCGATGCGATCGTTACGCCAGCCACATCGTCGATCAGTTGAGCATAGATGTGCTTGGAGGAACGGTATACCGACAGACGAGGACGCTCTACCGTGCCGTTGATTTTCTTGCGGACACGCAGATGGCGTTTCAGACGGGCTTTGTTTTTGTCGCCTTTGGTGATCATTGAGGGATCCTCCCTTCTTCGTTCGTGGTGCTGCTATCGTCAGCATGCGATCATGCTTACTTTTTCTTGCCGGCCTTGCCTTCCTTGCGGATGATGCGCTCGCCTTCGTACTTGATGCCTTTGCCTTTGTAAGGCTCTGGCTCGCGTACGGCACGGATCTTAGCCGCTGTCGCGCCGACAAGCTCTTTGTCGATGCCGCGAACCGTGATCTTGTTGTTGCCCACGACTTCGAACTCGATGCCTTGTGCAGGCACGATTTCAACCGGGTGGGAGTAGCCGACGTTCAGGACGACTTTCTCGCCTTGCTTCGAAGCACGGTAGCCGACGCCGACGAGCTCGAGGTTTTTGGAGAAGCCATCCGTTACACCGCTGACCATGTTCGCGATGATGCTGCGGGTCGTTCCGTGCAAGGAGCGGTGCAGCTTGTTGTCGGAAGGACGCTCCACGAGGATCGTGCCCTCTTCCAGGTTAACTTTCATATCTTTATGGACCGGACGGCTAAGGGAACCTTTCGGTCCTTTTACCGTGATCACCGTATCGTCCAGGGAGACGTTCACTCCGCTAGGGACAGTAATGGGTTTTCGACCAATACGGGACATTGTTGCACCTCCTATCGCTGTAGCTTTAGATTACCAGACGTAGCAGACGACTTCGCCGCCAGCTTTGCCTTGACGAGCTTCCTTGTCGGTCATAACTCCCTTGGACGTGGAGATAATCGCGATGCCGAGACCGCCGAGTACGCGCGGGATTTCGCCCGATTTCGTGTAGACGCGCAGGCCAGGCTTGCTGATGCGCTTGAGGCCCGTGATGACGCGCTCGTTGTTGGAGCCGTATTTCAAGAAAATACGGATCATCCCTTGCTTGCTGTCCTCGATATATTCAGCGTCACGAATGAAGCCCTCACGCTTCAGAATATCAGCGATTTGCTTCTTGATTTTCGAAGCGGGCATTTCAACGGTTTCATGACGGACAAGATTCGCATTGCGGATACGGGTAAGCATATCTGCGATCGGATCAGACATAACCATTCTTGTGTACCTCCTTCCCTAACTAAGACGGATTACCAGCTGGCCTTCTTCACGCCAGGAATCTGGCCTTTGTATGCTAATTCACGGAAACAAATCCGGCAAATTTTAAACTTCTGCAGAACCGAGTGAGGACGTCCGCAGCGCTCGCAGCGCGTGTAGGCACGAACCTTGAACTTCGGCGTGCGTTGTTGCTTTATTTTCATCGAAGTTTTAGCCACTTTGGTATTACACCTCCTGATTGGCGATTACTTCGCGAACGGCATTCCCAGTTGGGTCAGCAGCTCACGGGATTCTTCGTCCGACTTCGCCGTCGTTACGATAACGACGTCCATGCCGCGGACTTTATCGACTTTGTCGTATTCGACCTCCGGGAAGATCAGCTGCTCTTTAAGACCGAGGGTGTAGTTGCCGCGACCGTCGAAAGCTTTGGTCGATACGCCGCGGAAGTCGCGTACGCGCGGAAGCGCGGTGTTGAACAGCTTGTCGAGGAAGTAGTACATGCGGTCGCCGCGCAGCGTTACTTTAACCCCGATCGGCATGTTCTCACGAAGCTTGAAGCCTGCGATCGACTTCTTCGCGCGCGTGATAACCGGCTTTTGACCGGAGATGAGGCGGAGATCTTCGACGGCCGTATCAAGCACTTTGGAGTTGGCGACTGCTTCGCCTACGCCCATGTTGATGACGACTTTCTCGATCTTCGGCACCTGCATTACAGTCGAGTAGTTGAACTTCTGCATCAGAGCAGGAGTCACATCGTTCAGGAAACGCTCTTTCATTCTTGCTGCCATGGTAAAGGGTCCTCCTTTCCGTAAAGAATAATTAGTCGATAACCTCGCCGGAACGCTTCGCAACGCGGACTTTCTTGCCGTTGTCCAGCACTTTGTAGCCGATGCGGGTTACGTTTCCGCTCTTCGGATCCACGTGCATCACGTTGGATACATGGATCGGAGCCTCTTGCTCGATGATGCCGCCCTGAGGGTTCGCTTGGGAAGGACGCGAATGCTTCTTCACCATGTTCACACCTTCGACCAGAACGCGGTTCTCACGAGGGTAAGCTGCGATGACGCGGCCTTTTTTGCCTTTATCTTTGCCCGTGATGACGATAACGGTATCGTCCTTTTTCACGTGCAGCTTGTTGTTGTGGGATTCCAGAACTTTTTTAACCTTTGGCATGTGTTACACCTCCTGCTCCTTGAATCACGCAGCTAGATTAGATAACTTCCGGTGCAAGCGATACGATCTTCATGAAGTCTTTTTCACGAAGTTCGCGCGCAACTGGCCCGAAGATACGGGTACCGCGAGGGGATTTGTCTTCCTTCACGACAACAGCTGCATTCTCGTCGAATGCGATGTAGGAACCGTCCTTGCGGCGAACCGTGCGCTTCGTGCGAACGATAACCGCTTTGACTACATCGCCTTTTTTGACAACGCCACCGGGTGTTGCTTGTTTGACCGAGCAAACGATCAGATCACCGATGTGTCCTACACGACGTCCCGTACCACCCAGTACGCGGATGCACATCAGTTCTTTCGCGCCGGAGTTGTCAGCAACCGCAAGGCGTGTAAAAGGTTGAATCATTGAAATGTCCTCCTTTCAAACTTGATGGTCGAATCGTATTAGAGGATTACGGCTTCTTCTACGACTTGGACCAGTCTCCAACGCTTGTCTTTCGACAGCGGGCGAGTTTCCATGATTTTAACCGTGTCACCGATTTTCGCGGTGTTGTTCTCGTCATGGGCTTTGAATTTCTTCGTGTACTTGATGCGTTTATGGTACAGATCATGTTTTTTGTAGGTTTCTACAGCCACCACGATCGTTTTATCCATTTTGTCGCTGACCACTTTGCCAATCTGAACTTTGCGGTTGTTGCGTTCGCTCATGTTCATCCTCCTTCCTCAGGCTGGGCGTGTATAAGCACGCGGCTGAATTAGCTGCTGATTCCCAGTTCTCTTTGGCGCAGTACCGTTTTGGCACGTGCGATTTCTTTCCGAACGGCGCTGATGCGCGTCGGGTTGTCCAGCTGGCCCGTAGCCAGTTGGAAGCGGAGGTTGAACAGCTCTTCTTTAAAGCCGGCAACCTTTTGGTTGAGCTCATCAGTGGTCAGGTTGCGGAATTCACTAGCTTTCATTTGCTTCACCACCCACTTCTTCGCGTTTCACAAACTTCGTTTTAACCGGGAGCTTGTGGGCCGCAAGGCGCATTGCTTCGCGAGCGATTTCCTCGGATACGCCGGCAAGCTCGAACATCACTTTGCCAGGCTTCACGACGGAAACCCATTTCTCAACGTTACCTTTACCGCTACCCATCCGCACCTCGAGAGGCTTTTGGGTGATCGGCTTGGAAGGGAAGATCTTGATCCAGACCTTACCGCCACGCTTGATGTAACGGGTCATAGCGATACGAGCGGACTCGATCTGACGGTTGGTGACCCAACCCGGTTCGAGCGCTTGCAGGCCGAATTCACCGAAGTGAACTTCCGTGCCGCCTTTAGCGCGACCTTTCATATGTCCGCGTTGTTCTTTGCGGTGTTTGACGCGTTTAGGTACCAACATGATTAGTTGCCTCCTTCCTGGACGGCTGCTTTCTTTTTAGAAGGAAGGATTTCACCGCGGTAGATCCACACTTTTACGCCGATGCGGCCGTAAGTCGTATGGGCTTCAGCCGTGCCGTAGTCGATGTCGGCGCGCAGCGTATGAAGCGGAACGGTGCCTTCGCTGTATCCTTCTTGACGAGCGATCTCTGCGCCGCCGAGACGGCCGCTGACCGAAGTCTTGATTCCTTTTGCGCCTGCGCGCATGGAACGTTGCAGAGCTTGTTTCATGGCGCGGCGGAACGAAGTCCGGCGCTCCAGCTGTTGAGCGATGCTTTCGGCAACGAGCGTTGCGTCCAGATCCGCTTGCTTGATTTCGGAGATGTTGATGTGGACTTTTTTGCCGCCCGTGATGCGAGTCAGCTCGCTGCGGAGGTTCTCCACCTCGGAGCCGCCCTTGCCGATGACCATACCCGGCTTCGCCGTGTAGATCGTGACGTTGACGCGGTTCGCCGCGCGCTCGATCTCGATGCGGGATACAGCAGCGTCTTTAAGTTTTCCTTTAAGGAATTCGCGAACTCGAACATCTTCCATGAGAAGAGTGCCGAAGTCTTTACCCGCGTACCATTTGGATTCCCAATCCCGGATGACTCCGATCCGGAGACCAACCGGATTTACCTTTTGACCCACTCGTTATCCCTCCTTATTTTTCGGATACGACCAGCGTAATGTGGCTGGTGCGCTTGTTGATGCGGCTTGCACGTCCCATAGCGCGCGGCATGAACCGTTTCATCGTCGGACCTTGGTTGACGAATACCTGGGATACGACCAGATTGTTCACGTCCAGCTGGTAGTTGTGCTCCGCGTTGGCGATTGCCGAGTTCAGCAGCTTCTCAACGATCGGGGACGCGGCGCGCGGAGTGTGGCGCAGGATCGCGATCGCTTCGCCGACTTGCTTGCCGCGGATCAGATCAACGACGAGCTGAGCCTTGCGTGGCGCGATGCGGACTTGGTTAGCATGTGCTCTTGCTTCTGCCATGACAGGTACCTCCTCTCAAACAGCTTGATTATGGAAAGGCAGCGGCTTAGCGTCTGCCCGTTTTCTTGTCGTCGTCGTGACCTTTGTAGGTACGAGTCGGTGCGAATTCGCCGAACTTATGTCCGACCATGTCTTCCGTCACATAGACCGGCACGTGCTTGCGGCCGTCGTAAACAGCCAGCGTGTGTCCGATGAATTGCGGGAAGATCGTGGAACGGCGGGACCAAGTTTTGATCACCGTCTTTTTGTTCGCAGCGTTGAGTTCTTCAACCTTTTTCAGCAGGTACCCATCGATGAAAGGACCTTTTTTCAAACTACGACCCATGAAGTGGTTCCTCCCTTCCTCGAGACGTTAGCGTGACGCAGACTTACGTCACGCGCAGTCGCTCAAGCGATTATTATTTCGTGCGGCGACGAATAATATATTGGCTCGATGCTTTCTTCTTCTTCCGCGTTTTGGCGCCGAGGGTCGGTTTGCCCCAAGGAGACATAGGCGATTTGCGTCCGATCGGAGCGCGGCCTTCACCACCACCGTGAGGGTGATCGTTCGGGTTCATGACGACGCCGCGAACTTCAGGACGCTTGCCCAGCCAACGGGAACGGCCGGCTTTACCGATTTTCACGAGCTCGTGATCCTCGTTGCCAACAGATCCGATCGTAGCGCGGCAAGTTTTCAGAATGCGGCGAACCTCGCCGGAAGTCAGACGGATAACCGCGTATGCATCCTCTTTACCGAGGAGCTGAGCTTCCGTACCGGCAGCGCGAACGAGTTGTCCGCCTTTGCCAGGCTTCATTTCGATGTTGTGGATCAGCGTACCGACCGGAATGTTTTCCAGTGGAAGCGCATTGCCCACTTTGATGTCGGCGGATGGACCGGAAACGATCTGGTCGCCGACTTTCAGGCCTTTAGGAGCGATGATGTAGCGCTTCTCGCCATCGACGTAGTGGATCAGCGCGATGTTCGAGGTGCGGTTCGGATCATACTCGATCGTCGCTACGCGTCCTACGATGCCATCCTTGTTGCGCTTGAAGTCGATGATGCGGTACTTGCGCTTATGTCCGCCGCCGTGGTGGCGAACCGTAATTTTGCCCTGGTTGTTGCGGCCGGCTTTTTTGAAAAGCGGCGCCAGGAGCGATTTCTCCGGTACGTTCGTTGTGATCTCTTCAAATGTCGAGACCGACATGCCGCGACGGGCCGGGGAAGTCGGTTTGTACTTCTTGATTGGCACTTTGTTTCCCTCCTTGTCTCGTCAGATTAGACCGACTCGAAGAATTCCAGCTCTTTGCTGTCTTCGCTCAGTTGAACGAAGGCTTTCTTCCACTCGGACGTGTAACCGGAATGACGGCCGTAGCGCTTCGGCTTAGCCGGCACGCGCAGCGTGTTTACGCTGCTGACCTTTACATTGAAGATCTGCTCGACAGCAGATTTGATCTCGGTTTTGTTCGCACGGATGTCGACTTCGAACACATAGCGTTTTGCTCCCATGAGCTCAGTCGTTTGTTCCGTGATCACCGGGCGCTTGATAATATCGCGTGGATCCTTCATTACGCAAGCACCTCCTGTACTTTCTCGACCGCATCCTTGGTGATGATGAGTTGGTCGTGCGACAGCACATCCAGAACATTGATGCCATCAGCTGCGACGAACTTCACTCCAGGAATATTGCGGGCGGACAGAGCCACGTTGTTCTCGAATTCAGCCGTAACGACAAGCGCTTTGCGGCCGACTTTGAGGTTGTTCAGCACGGCTTTGAACTCTTTCGTCTTCGGAGCTTCGAAGCTCAGTTGATCGAGAACGATCAGCTCGCTTGCGATGACTTTGGAAGACAGTGCCGAACGAATCGCCAGACGGCGAACTTTCTTAGGCAGCTTGAAGCTGTAGCTGCGCGGAGTCGGTCCGAAGACAGTGCCGCCGCCAACCCATTGCGGGGAGCGGATCGAGCCCTGACGAGCGCGGCCGGTGCCTTTTTGTTTCCAAGGCTTGCGTCCGCCGCCGCGTACTTCGGAGCGTCCTTTCGTCTTGTGCGTGCCAGCGCGCTCGGCTGCTTGCTGAAGCAGAACGGCGCTATGCAGGACATGCGAGTTAGGCTCGATGCCGAAGACATGCTCGGAAAGTTCGATGTCGCCGACTTGGGAGCCGCTCACGTTGAAGATAGCTACTTTAGGCATAGCTTGTTCCTCCTTTCTTCAGGCGGTGCTTATTTCTTCACCGTTTGTTTGATTTTTACGAAGCTGTTTCTAGGGCCCGGAATAGAGCCTTTAACCAGCAGGACATTGCGCTCTGCATCGACGCGTACGACTTCAAGCTTTTGAATCGTAATCGTCTCGTGGCCCATATGGCCTGGCAGGCGCTTGCCTTTTGGAACGCGGTTCGCTTGGATCGAGCCCATCGAACCAGGTCCGCGGTGGTAGCGGGAACCGTGCGCCATCGGGCCGCGGCTTTGTCCCCAGCGCTTGATTACGCCTTGGAAGCCTTTGCCCTTGGATACGCCAGTTACGTCAACGAATTCGCCTTCCGTGAATACGTCGGCTTTAATTTCTTGGCCAACTTCATATTCGCCCAGGTTAATGCCGCGAATTTCACGAATGTAGCGCTTAGGAGCCGTATTGGCTTTTTTCGCATGGCCGATAGCAGGTTTCGTCGCGTTTTTCTCCTTTTTGTCGGAGAAGCCGAGTTGAACCGCCTCGTAGCCGTCGTTCTCTTGGTCTTTCTTCTGCAGGATGACGCATGGACCGGCTTCGATAACCGTGACTGGCACGACGTTACCTTCAGCTGTGAACACTTGCGTCATACCGATCTTTTTGCCTAAGATACCCTTCATGTTGACACCTCTTTTCGTTCTCACTTAGCTTTCGCTTGTGGATAACTTACAGTTTGATTTCGATATCGACACCGGACGGCAGGTCCAGACGCATCAGCGCATCAACCGTTTGCGGAGTCGGGTTCACAATATCGATCAGACGCTTGTGCGTACGCTGCTCGAATTGCTCGCGCGAATCCTTGTACTTGTGTACTGCACGGAGAATGGTGATGATTTGCTTTTCCGTCGGAAGCGGAATCGGTCCAGAAACACCTGCTCCGGAACGTTTTGCGGTTTCCACGATTTTCTCTGCAGACTGGTCAAGAATGCGGTGATCGTATGCTTTCAAGCGAATACGAATCTTTTGCTTTGCCATATAAGTCCCTCCTTCTATCGCCCAATTTAGTATCGGACATACTCCGCGAGAACTCCTCCCACACGCTCCATGGCAAAGGAGCCGGGTGTGTCAGCAACCTCCCGCATCATCGCAACGTCACAGACCAACAGACAATAGTTTATCACGTTGGATGGGCGATTGCAACATGGAAATGCCAGCTTGCCGCGCTGCATTGCCTTTCCCATGCCGGAAGCCGTTTTCGCTCCATCCTCGATTCCTTCGATCGGATCGTGTTTCTTCTATAATAATGGAGTGAATCGAATCCAATCGTTCAAACAAAAATCCCCTGCCTGAGAGGCAGGGGATTTTGCAAGCTGCAGCTGACGCTGCAGAAAGCTTATTTTTGGATTGTTGCTACGGCGCCAGCGCCTACCGTACGGCCGCCTTCGCGGATCGAGAAGCGCGTGCCTTCTTCGATTGCGATTGGAGCGATCAGCTCAACCGTAACGGTGATGTTGTCGCCAGGCATAACCATTTCCGTACCTTCCGGCAGGTTGATGATGCCCGTTACGTCCGTCGTGCGGAAGTAGAACTGTGGACGGTAGCCCGTGAAGAAAGGCTTGTGGCGTCCGCCCTCTTCTTTGGTCAGGACGTAGATTTGAGCCGTGAAGTTCGTGTGCGGCTTAACGGAGCCTGGCTTGGCCAGAACTTGTCCGCGCTCGATGTCTTTACGGTCAACGCCGCGAAGCAGGGCGCCGATGTTGTCGCCAGCTTGAGCGGAGTCCATCAGCTTACGGAACATTTCAACGCCCGTAACGACGGATTTGCGGGATTCTTCAGCAAGACCGATGATTTCGACCTCGTCGGAGACTTTGACCGTACCGCGGTCGATACGGCCAGTTGCAACCGTACCGCGGCCCGTGATCGTGAACACGTCCTCGACTGGCATCAGGAAAGGCTTCGCCGTGTCGCGCTCAGGAGTCGGGATGTACGTATCAACTTGCTCGAAGAGCTCGATGATTTTATCAGCCCATGGACCGTCTGGGTTTTGCAGGGCTTCACGAGCAGCGCCGCGGATGATCGGCGTGTCGTCGCCTGGGAACTCGTACTCGTTGAGGAGGTCGCGAACTTCCATCTCAACCAGCTCGAGGAGCTCTTCGTCTTCAACCATGTCGCATTTGTTCAGGAATACGACGATGTAAGGAACGCCGACTTGGCGGGAGAGCAGGATGTGCTCGCGCGTTTGCGGCATAGGGCCGTCAGCTGCGGATACAACCAGGATCGCGCCGTCCATTTGAGCTGCGCCGGTGATCATGTTTTTAACATAGTCGGCGTGGCCTGGGCAGTCAACGTGAGCGTAGTGGCGGTTAGGCGTCTCGTACTCGACGTGTGCCGTCGAGATCGTGATGCCGCGCTCGCGCTCTTCTGGAGCTTTGTCGATTTGGTCGAACGCGATTGCCGCGCCGCCGTATTTTTTGGAAAGAACCGTCGTGATGGCAGCCGTCAGCGTCGTTTTGCCGTGGTCGACGTGACCGATGGTGCCAATGTTAACGTGGGGTTTAGTACGTTCAAATTTAGCCTTTGCCATTGAACTTAATCCTCCTTCAAGGTCAGGAAAGTTTATGTTAGGTGACAGACCGTTCACCGCTCGAGCGGCAGGCACGGCCTGTCACAGCGAACCTATCTTGAGATTACTCCGATTTGCTCTTGGAGACAATCTCTTCCTGGATCGATTTTGGAACTTCTTCATAGTGCGACAGCTCCATGGAGAACACGCCGCGTCCTTGAGTACCGGAACGCAGAGTCGTGGAGTAACCGAACATCTCGGCAAGAGGCACCTTGGCACGTACGATTTGCGCGCCACCGCGCGAATCCATGCCTTCAATGCGTCCGCGACGGGAGTTCAGCATGCCCATGACGTCGCCCATGTACTCTTCCGGAATCGTGACTTCGACCTTCATGATCGGCTCGAGAATGACAGGCTTACATTTGTCTTTCGCGGCTTTGAGGGCCATGGAGCCTGCGATCTTGAACGCCATCTCCGAGGAGTCGACGTCATGGTACGAACCGTCGAAGATCGTAGCTTTGATGTCGACGAGCGGGAAGCCGGCGAGGACACCGTTTTTCATGGCCTCTTCGATACCCGCTTGAGTCGGGCCGATGAATTCGCGAGGAACGACGCCGCCGACGACTTTGTTCTCGAAGACAAAACCGCTGCCTGGCTCGAGCGGCTCGAATTCGATCCATACGTGGCCGAATTGACCGCGGCCGCCGGATTGACGAACGAATTTGCCTTCGACTTTAGCCGCTTGACGGAAGGTCTCACGGTAAGCGACTTGCGGCTTGCCGACGTTCGTCTCTACTTTGAATTCACGGAGCATGCGGTCAACGAGGATCTCCAGGTGAAGCTCACCCATGCCCGCGATGATCGTTTGACCCGTTTCTTCGTCCGTATGAGCGCGGAACGTCGGATCCTCTTCCGAGAGCTTCTGCAGAGCGATGCCCATCTTGTCTTGGTCAGCCTTGGTTTTCGGCTCGACCGCGAGCTGGATGACAGGCTCAGGGAAGTTCATGGATTCAAGGATGACCGGATTCTTCTCGTCGCAAAGCGTGTCGCCCGTCGTCGTATCTTTAAGGCCTACGGCTGCGGCGATGTCGCCGGCGTAGACCGAGCTGATCTCCTGACGGCTGTTCGCATGCATTTGAAGAATACGGCCGACCCGCTCGCGCTTGTCCTTCGTGGCGTTGACAACGTAGGAACCGGAGTTCAATACGCCGGAGTAAACGCGGAAGAAGGTCAGTTTTCCGACGAACGGATCCGTCATGATCTTGAATGCGAGAGCCGCGAACGGCGCTTCGTCGGAAGACTCGCGAGTCGTCTCGGTTCCGTCTTCAAGGGTGCCCTTGATCGCTGGAACGTCGATCGGAGCCGGCAGGTAGTCGACTACGGCATCCAGCATCATTTGCACGCCTTTGTTACGGTAAGAGGAGCCAGCGATGACAGGGAAGATCTTCACTTCGACAACGCCCTTGCGGAGCGCTGCTTTAAGTTCTGGAACGGAAATTTCTTCGCCTTCCAGATACTTCATCATGAGTTCTTCGTCCAGCTCGGCCACTCTCTCAACCAGTTCCGCACGGAGTACTTCTGCTTGATCGACCAGATCGGCTGGGATCTCGACTTGCTCCGGATCTTTGCCGAGGTCGTCTTTGTATTTGTAGGCGACGCGTTCCACCAGGTCGACCACGCCGACGAAATCGTTCTCGGCGCCGATCGGCAGTTGGATCGCAACAGCATTGGCTTGCAGGCGTTCCCGCATGTCTTTGATGACATTCAGGAAGTCCGCGCCGATGATGTCCATTTTGTTGATGTAAGCAATCCGAGGAACGTTGTAACGGTCAGCCTGACGCCATACGGTTTCGGACTGAGGTTCTACGCCTTCTTTCGCACTGAATACACCAACCGCCCCGTCCAATACGCGCAGGGAACGCTCGACTTCAACGGTGAAGTCAACGTGTCCCGGGGTGTCGATGATATTGATGCGGTTGCCCTTCCACTGAGCAGTCGTCGCGGCAGACGTAATCGTGATGCCGCGCTCTTGTTCCTGCTCCATCCAGTCCATCGTCGCCGCGCCTTCATGCACTTCGCCGATTTTGTGGGTACGGCCTGTGTAGAACAGGATCCGTTCCGTGGTCGTGGTCTTGCCCGCATCAATATGCGCCATGATCCCGATGTTACGCGTATTTGCCAAGGAGAACTCTCTTGCCATTGGAATGTCTCCTTTCAAATTGGTACTGCTTTAGGATTCTACCAGCGGTAGTGAGCGAACGCCTTGTTCGCCTCTGCCATTTTGTGCGTATCTTCGCGCTTCTTAACCGCAGCGCCCGTGTTGTTGGATGCGTCGAGAATTTCAGCAGCCAGACGCTCTTCCATCGTTCTCTCGCCGCGATTGCGGGAGTAGTTCACGAGCCAGCGAAGACCGAGAGCGGTACGGCGCTCAGGCTTCACTTCGATCGGCACTTGGTAGTTCGAGCCGCCTACGCGGCGAGCTTTAACTTCCAGTACAGGCATGATGTTCTTCAGGGCTGCTTCGAACACTTCCATCGGATCTTTGCCGGAACGTTCTTGAATCAGTTTGAAGGCATCGTACAGCAGTGTTGCAGCAACACCGCGTTTGCCGTCGATCATGATGCGGTTAATGAGACGCGTAACGAGCTTGCTGTTGTAAATCGGATCCGGCAGTACGTCGCGTTTTGTTACAGGACCTTTGCGTGGCATGTAGCAAGTCCCCCTTTCCCTCATACTTATTGGTATAAATGAATCGAATCTTATTTCTTCACTTTCGGACGCTTCGCGCCGTACTTGGAGCGAGCTTGCTTACGGTTGTTCACGCCTGCCGTGTCGAGCGCGCCGCGAACGATGTGATAGCGTACGCCTGGAAGGTCTTTTACACGTCCGCCGCGGATCAGCACGACGCTGTGCTCCTGGAGGTTGTGACCGATACCCGGAATGTAAGCCGTTACCTCTACTTTGTTCGTCAGACGAACACGGGCATACTTACGAAGCGCGGAGTTCGGTTTTTTCGGAGTCATCGTACCTACACGGGTGCAGACACCACGTTTTTGAGGAGCGCTGATTTCCGTAGCCTCACGTTTCAGGGCGTTGAAACCCCGTTGCAGTGCTGGCGATTTGGACTTGACCACTTTAGCTTGACGGCCTTTGCGGACCAGTTGGTTGATAGTTGGCATGTCGGTTGCCACCCCCTTCCCATAATTCATGAAACGCTGAACTGCATTCTGCTCATTATTTAAGCCCACAGGTCCAGGCGGTTCATCTTTGGACAAACAAAAGTTTTTGCCTGCGCAGTCGTCCGAAATCTCGATCTTCCTGCCGGCAAAAACATCGTTCCTACTTTTCATCCAGTACGACTGCGGCCATCGCAGCGCCGACGTCGATCCCGCATTCCTTGCCGAGCTCCGCCATGCTGTCGAACCACCTGACCGGCACGCCGTCCTTCTCGCTCTGCGCGACAATGCCGCGAGTGAGCTTAGGATCCGCATCCCGAGCCACATAAACGCCGATCGCTTGACGCGATTCCAACGTCTTGGTCGTCTGTTTCGTGCCAATCTTGTAAGCCAAAGGATTCACCATCCCTAACCATGTACAAGAGTTCAGTCACAGGCACACTTCGATATACTACCACTAGTCGAATGTCCATGTCAAGAAGACTCGTCCATTCTTTCGCGCCGCATGTCAAGCCTCGCAGCAGCGGCAGCTGACCGCATGGCATGGTCAGCTGCCGCTCTGGAGAAGCTTGCCGCCTTGGGCTTAGGACTCGACCGCGACCGACTCGCCGAGCTCCTCGCCGGTCGTTTGGATTTCGTCCTCCTGGCCGACGAAGCGGATGCTGCGGTAACGGTTCATGCCCGTACCCGCCGGAATCAGCTTGCCGATGATGACGTTCTCCTTGAGTCCAAGCAGCTGGTCGACCTTGCCTTTGATAGCGGCGTCGGTAAGGACGCGGGTCGTCTCCTGGAAGGAAGCTGCGGAGAGGAAGGAGTCCGTCTCCAGCGAGGCTTTGGTGATGCCGAGCAGCACCGGCTTGGCGACCGCCGGCTCGCGGCCGGACAGAAGCACCTCGCGGTTGGCTGCCTCGTATTCATGCACGTCGACGAATGCTCCCGGCAGCAGCTTCGTGTCGCCCGCATCGACGATGCGGATCTTGCGCAGCATCTGCTTGATCATGACCTCGACGTGCTTGTCGTTGATTTCTACGCCCTGGTTCCGATAGACGCGTTGGACTTCCTGCAGAATGTAATTCTGCACTCCGCGGATGCCTTTGATGCGCAGCATTTCCTTCGGATCGATGGAGCCGTCCGTAAGCTCGTCGCCGGCTTCCAGATGCTGGCCCTCGATCACGCGGATCCGCGAGCCGTAGCTGACCGGATACACTTTCGACTCGGCTTCGCCTTGGACTTCGATCTCGCGGCGGTCCTTCGTCTCGCGGATGCTTTTGACGACGCCGTCGAGCTCGCTGATGATGGCCTGGCCTTTCGGGTTGCGCGCCTCGAACAGCTCCTGGATACGCGGCAAACCTTGCGTGATGTCGTCGCCCGCAACGCCGCCGGTATGGAATGTACGCATCGTGAGCTGGGTTCCCGGCTCGCCGATCGATTGCGCCGCGATGATGCCGACGGCTTCGCCGATCTCGACATGCTTGCCGGTCGCCAGGTTGCGGCCGTAGCAGATCTTGCAGACGCCGTGGCGGGCGCGGCAGCTCAGCACGGAGCGGATCTGCAGCTTCTCGATGCCGGCGTTCACGATCGCATCGGCTTTCGTAGCATCGATCAGGTCGTTGCGGGCAACGATGACTTCGCCGGTCTCCGGATGGCGGACGGTCTCGAACGAGTAGCGTCCCTCGATGCGGTCGAACAGGTCCTCGATGACTTCCTTGCCGTCCTGGATCTTGGAGACGGTGATGCCTTTGTCCGAGCCGCAATCGTCCTCGCGGACGATGACGTCCTGCGCGACGTCGACGAGCCGGCGGGTCAGGTAGCCGGAGTCGGCGGTACGAAGCGCCGTATCGGCAAGACCTTTACGCGCGCCGTGCGTCGAGATGTAGTACTCGAGGACGGTCAGGCCTTCGCGGAAGTTGGACTTGATCGGAAGCTCGATGATTCGGCCGGACGGGTTCGCCATCAGGCCGCGCATGCCGCCCAGCTGGGTGATCTGCGACTTGTTGCCCCGTGCCTTGGAATCGACCATGAGCATGATGGAATTGTAGCGGTCCATCGATTTCATGAGGATGTCCGTAATCTGGTCCTTGGTCTTGCTCCAGATCTCGATGACGCGGTCGTAGCGCTCTTCGTTCGTAATCAGGCCGCGGCGGTACTGATTCGTGACGATCTTGACCTTCTCGTCGGATTCCTTGAGAATCTCGACCTTCTCCGGAGGCACGATGACGTCGGAGACGGCGACCGTGATGCCCGCGCGGGTGGAGTAGGTGAAGCCGAGCTCCTTGATCTTGTCGAGGATCATGGACGTGCGCGTCGTATGGTACAGGCGGAAGCACTCGGCGATCAGCAGGCCGAGATATTCCTTGCCGACGGCGCCCATCTGCGGCACGTTGTCGAGGAACGTGTTCAGATCCGCGCCTTTTTCGTAGACGAAGTATTTATCCGGCGTTCCGTCCATCAAGTTGGTCTTGGTCGCCTCGTTGATGTACGGGAACGAGCTCGGGAAGATCTCGTTGAAGATGACCTTGCCGACCGTCGTCGAGATGAGCGAGCGGTTCTGCTCTTCCGTAAAGGCGTCCTTGCGAAGCACCTTCGCCGGAATGAAGATCCGCGCATGCAGCGAGACAATGCCGCGCTGGTAGGCGGAGATCGCTTCGTTGACCGTGCCGAACACGGAGCCGGAGCCGAGAGCTTCCTTGTTGTCCATCGTCAGATAGAAGGAGCCCAGGACCATATCCTGCGAAGGCGTGACGACCGGCTTGCCGTCCTTCGGGTTGAGGATGTTGCCGGCAGCCAGCATGAGCAGGCGCGCTTCGGCTTGGGCCTCGGCGGACAGCGGCACGTGGACGGCCATCTGGTCGCCGTCGAAGTCGGCGTTGTAGGCCGTACATACGAGCGGATGCAGCTTGATCGCCTTGCCTTCGACGAGGATCGGCTCGAACGCCTGGATGCCCAGACGGTGAAGCGTAGGAGCGCGGTTCAGCAGGACCGGATGCTCCTTGATGACTTCCTCGAGCACATCCCACACCTCGGCGCTGACGCGCTCGACCTTGCGCTTCGCACTTTTGATGTTATGCGCGAGGCCTTTGTTCACGAGCTCTTTCATGACGAAAGGCTTGAACAGCTCCAGCGCCATCTCCTTCGGAAGACCGCATTGGTACATCTTCAGGTTCGGGCCGACGACGATAACCGAACGGCCGGAGTAGTCGACGCGCTTGCCGAGCAGGTTTTGCCGGAAGCGGCCTTGCTTGCCCTTCAGCATGTGGCTGAGGGACTTCAGCGGACGGTTGCCCGGTCCGGTGACCGGACGGCCGCGGCGGCCGTTGTCGATGAGGGCATCGACGGCTTCCTGCAGCATCCGCTTCTCGTTCTGTACGATAATGTCCGGCGCGCCAAGGTCGAGCAGGCGCTTCAGACGGTTGTTGCGGTTGATGACCCGGCGATACAGGTCGTTGAGGTCGGAGGTCGCGAAGCGGCCGCCGTCGAGCTGGACCATCGGACGGAGCTCCGGCGGAATGACCGGGAGCACGTCGAGGATCATCCAATCCGGCTTGTTGCCGGAATGGCGGAACGCCTCGATGACCTCAAGACGCTTGATGGCGCGGTTGCGGCGCTGGCCTTGGGCCGTGCGCAGCTCTTCCTTCAGCTGGTCGAGCTCGCGCTCCACGTCGATGTCCTGGAGCAGCTTCTTGACCGCCTCGGCGCCCATGCCGGCATGGAAGCCGTAGCCGTACTTCTCGCGGTAGCTGCGGTATTCCTTTTCGGAGAGCAGCTGCTTCTTCTCCAGCGGCGTCTCGCCCGGATCGGTGACGACGTAGCTGGCGAAGTAGATGATTTCCTCGAGCGAGCGGGGCGACATGTCCAGCGCCAGCCCCATCCGGCTCGGGATGCCTTTGAAGTACCAGATATGGGAGACCGGAGCGGCGAGCTCGATATGGCCCATCCGCTCGCGGCGGACTTTGGCGCGAGTGACTTCTACGCCGCAGCGGTCGCAGACGACGCCTTTGTAGCGCACGCGCTTGTACTTGCCGCAATGGCACTCCCAGTCCTTGGTCGGTCCGAAGATCTTCTCGCAGAAGAGACCTTCTTTCTCCGGCTTGAGCGTCCTATAGTTAATGGTCTCGGGCTTCTTGACTTCTCCGCGGGACCAAGAGCGAATCTTTTCCGGCGATGCAAGGCCGATCTTCATGTACTCGAAGTTGTTCACGTCCAACAAGGAGCAACCCTCCTTCATTCAAGTATGGCTCTTATTCCACGCCTGCTTCGGCGCCTTCCAGGTTCAGGTTGAGCTTGTCGCCCGTGCCCTCTTCCTCGTCGTCGATTTCCTTCATCTCGATCTCGTCCTCGTTCTCGTTGAGGATCTTGACGTCCATGCCGAGGGACTGCAGCTCCTTGATGAGGACCTTGAACGACTCCGGAACGCCAGGCTCCGGCACGTTCTCGCCCTTGACGATCGACTCGTAGGTCTTGACGCGGCCGACGACGTCGTCGGACTTGACCGTCAGAATCTCCTGCAGGGTATACGCCGCGCCGTATGCCTCCAGCGCCCATACCTCCATCTCGCCGAAGCGCTGGCCGCCGAACTGGGCCTTGCCGCCGAGCGGCTGCTGCGTAACGAGGGAGTAAGGACCCGTGGAGCGGGCGTGGATCTTGTCGTCGACCATGTGCGCCAGCTTGATCATGTACATGACGCCGACCGTAACTTCGCGCTCGAAGCGCTCGCCGGTCCGCCCGTCGTACAGGACGGTCTTGCCGTTGCGCTGCATGCCGGCTTCTTCCATCGTGTCGAAGACGTCATACTCGCGCGCTCCGTCGAATACCGGCGTAGCCGCGTGGATGCCGAGGCGCTTGCACGCCATGCCGAGGTGGACTTCCAGCACCTGGCCGATATTCATCCGGGAAGGAACGCCCAGCGGGTTGAGAACGACCTCGACCGGCGTGCCGTCCGGCAGGAACGGCATGTCTTCTTCCGGCAGGATGCGGGCGATGACGCCCTTGTTGCCGTGGCGTCCGGCCATTTTGTCGCCTTCGGAAATCTTCCGCTTCTGCGCGATGTAGACGCGCACCAGCTGGTTGACGCCCGGCGGCAGCTCGTCGCCGTTCTCGCGGGTGAACACCTTGACGTCGACGACGATGCCGTCGGTGCCGTGCGGCACGCGCAGGCTCGTGTCGCGGACCTCGCGCGCCTTCTCGCCGAAGATGGCGTGCAGCAGGCGCTCTTCCGCGGTCAGCTCCGTCACGCCTTTAGGCGTTACCTTGCCGACGAGGATGTCTCCGGCGCTGATCTCCGCGCCGACGCGGATGATGCCGCGCTCGTCGAGGTTTTTAAGCGCCTCTTCGCCGACGTTCGGGATGTCGCGGGTGATCTCTTCGGGTCCGAGCTTCGTGTCGCGGGCTTCGGACTCGTATTCCTCAATGTGGATGGACGTGTATACGTCTTCCTTGACCAGCTTCTCGCTGAGCAGGATCGCATCCTCGTAGTTGTAGCCTTCCCAGGTCATGAACGCGACGACGACGTTGCGGCCGAGCGCGAGCTCGCCCTGCTCCGTGGACGGGCCGTCCGCGAGGATGTCGCCTTTTTTGACGATATCGCCTTTGCGGGCGAGCGGACGCTGGTTGATGCAGGTGCCTTGGTTGGAGCGGGTGAACTTGTGCAGCTTGTGCTTGATGAGATCTCCCGTCACCTGCTTGCCGTCGACGTTCTCGACGCGGCGCACCCAGATTTCATTGGCCGAGGCGCGCTCGATGACGCCGTCGTGCTTGGACACGATGCAGACGCCCGAGTCCTTGGCCGACTTGTGCTCCATGCCGGTGCCGACGAGCGGCGCCTTCGGAATGAGGAGCGGCACCGCTTGCCGCTGCATGTTGGAGCCCATGAGCGCGCGGTTGGAGTCATCGTTCTCGAGGAACGGAATGAGCGCCGTCGCGACCGAAACGACCTGCTTCGGCGAGACGTCCATGTAGTCGACGCGCTCGGTCGGCATCGTCAGGATGTTGTCGGCCTGCTTGTTGTAGCGGACGATGACCTGATCGTCGATGAACCGGCTGTCTTCTCCGAGCAGCGCGTTCGCCTGGGCGATGACGTAGTTGTCCTCTTCATCTGCCGTCAGATAGGCGATCTGCTCGGTGACGACGCCCGTTTTCGGATCGACCCAGCGGTACGGAGCCTCGATGAAGCCGTACTCGTTGATGCGGGCGAAGCTGGACAAGGAGTTGATCAGACCGATGTTCGGTCCCTCCGGCGTCTCGATCGGGCACATCCGGCCATAGTGGGAATGGTGGACGTCGCGGACTTCCATGCCGGCGCGCTCGCGTGTCAGACCGCCCGGTCCGAGAGCGGACAGACGGCGCTTATGCGTCAGCTCGGCCAGCGGGTTCGTCTGGTCCATGAACTGCGACAGCTGCGAGGAGCCGAAGAACTCCTTGATCGACGCGATGACCGGACGAATATTGATGAGCGCCTGCGGCGTGATGGCGTTGGCGTCCTGGATCGACATGCGCTCGCGCACGACGCGCTCCATGCGGGAGAGGCCGATGCGGAACTGGTTCTGCAGCAGCTCGCCTACGGAACGGAGGCGGCGGTTGCCGAGATGGTCGATGTCGTCCGTGCTGCCTACGCCGTGCAGCAGGTTGATGAAATAGTTGATCGACGAAATGATGTCCGCCGGCGTGATGTGCTTGACGGATTTGTCGATGACGTCGTTGGAGATGACTTTGATGATTTTGCCATCTTCGTTCGGCGCGAATACGCTGATCGTCTGGAGTGGGATACTATTCGCATCCATGACGCCGCCCGCGACCTGGTGCACCTTGCTGCTGAGCTTGTTCTCCAGATGAGGGAGCAGCTCGTCGAGCAGGCGGCGGTCGATCATCTGGCCGGCTTCGGCCAGAATCTCGCCAGTCGAGGTGTCCACAAGCGTTTCCGCCAGGCGCTGATTGAAGAGGCGGTTCTTGATATGAAGCTTTTTATTGATCTTGTACCGGCCGACGTTGGCCAGATCATAGCGTTTCGGGTCGAAGAAGCGCGCGACGAGCAAGCTCTTGGCGTTGTCCAGCGTCGGCGGCTCGCCCGGACGAAGGCGCTCGTAGATCTCGATCAGAGCTTTCTCCGTCGAGTCCGTGTTGTCCTTGTCCAGCGTATTCTTGATGTACTCGTCCTGTCCGAGCAAGTCCAGAATCTCGGCATCGGTGCCGAAGCCGAGGGCGCGAAGAAGCACCGTTACCGGAATTTTCCGGGTACGGTCGATGCGCACATAGATGATGTCCTTGGCGTCGGTCTCGAGCTCCAGCCAGGCGCCCCGGTTCGGAATGACGGTAGCCGTGTAGGTGCGCTTGCCGTTCTTGTCGACCTTCGTGCTGAAGTAGACGCTGGGTGAGCGTACCAATTGGCTGACGATGACGCGCTCCGCACCATTGATGATGAAGGTGCCCGTCTCGGTCATCAGCGGAAAATCGCCCATGAACACTTCCTGTTCCTTGACCTCGCCTGTTTCCTTGTTAAGGAGCCTTACCTTAACGCGCAGCGGCGCGGCATACGTAACGTCGCGTTCTTTCGACTCATCGACCGAATACTTCGGCTCTCCGAGACTGTAATCGATGAATTCCAACGAAAGATTTCCCGTGAAGTCCTGGATCGGCGAAATGTCCTGGAAGAGCTCCAGCAGATCGCTGTCCAAAAACTTCTCGTAAGACTTTTGTTGGATTTCAATCAAGTTCGGAACCTCGAGCACTTCGTGAATCCGGTTATAGCTCCTACGCGTGCGTCGACCATACTGAACAAGTTGTCCTGCCAACTTAACCTCACCCCTCATGTCTGCTTCTCAGCTTGATAAGCGCACTCATGACTAGACCGCACAGCCCGTTCACCATCGACTTCCTGCTTGAAATCAAGGATCGGCGTGGTAAATAAAGAAAAGCCCTTATCGAATAGGGTTCGAAAAAAGAGCATGCTTCCGGCCTGGAACCTCGGCCTCTCCACGGATGAGCCACCGCAGGAGAGACGGTCTCCTATCATGTAATTTTGCCCAAAATCTAAACATTATACGTCAAAAACCAGATTTGTATGCGCGCGGCATCAAATAAAAAATTCTTGACATTTTAGCGGACTAAAGAGATTCCGCCTATTTTAATGCTGACATTTTATAATATTAACACAACCGTTTGGGCGAGTCAAGAAAAATGAGAATAGGGTCTCTTTTCAAGTCACGCGCTTTCTGCTTGCGCCTGTCAGCCCTTGATCGCCTTGAAAATGCGGAAGCCTTTGTCCTTGCCGATCTCGACGACTTTGCCGAAAAGCTGCTGCAGCTTGGCTTCCGCCGACGGGGCTCCCTGTTTTTTCTGAATGACGACCCACATGCTTCCGCCGGGCTTCAGCAGCTCCGCCCCTTCTTCGAAAATACGGTGCACGACCGCCTTGCCCGCGCGAATCGGCGGGTTCGTCAAGATGACATCGAACTTTTCCAAGCCGGCTGCCGCTTCGTATAAATCGCTTTGCCGGATGTCGACGTTCGCAATTTCATTGCTGCGTGCATTTTCCCGCGCCAGCTCGACCGCCCGCTCGTTGATGTCGAGCAGCACCGCTTGTCCCTTCGGCGCAAGCCGGGCGGCAGTCAGTCCGATCGGCCCATAGCCGCAGCCGACGTCCAGCACCCGGTCCGCTTCTCCGATCTGCATCTGTTCGATGAGAAAGCGGCTCCCGTAATCGATGCCCCCTTTGGAAAACACGCCGTTGTCCGTCCAGAACCGGAACGAAAAGCCGCGCAGCGTCGTCTGATGCTGCTGCCGATTTTCCTTGGCATCGGGCGTTTTGGAATAGTAGTGCTCCGCCATGCCGGATGGCTCCCTTCGCGTTAATTAGAAAGAGAACCCCTTGGAGCCGGAAAGGTTCCAAGGGGTTCCGTGCTGCGCGGGGGCAGCTATTACTTCACTTCTACCGCAGCGCCAGCTTCTTCAAGCTTCGCTTTAACGGCTTCAGCGTCTTCTTTGGATACTTTTTCTTTGATTGCTTTTGGAGCGTTGTCAACGACTTCTTTCGCTTCTTTCAGGCCCAGGCCCGTCAGTTCGCGAACGACTTTGATGACGTTGATTTTGGAAGCGCCTGCGCTCGTCAGGATAACGTCGAATTCGGATTGCTCGGCAACTTCTGCAGCGCCGCCGCCAGCAGCTACAACCGTAGGTGCAGCAGCCGTTACGCCGAATTCTTCTTCGATTGCTTTAACGAGATCGTTCAGTTCCAGAACGTTCATGCCTTTGATGGCTTCAAGAATTTGCTCTTTGCTCATGGGTGAACCTCCATTGGGG
Organism: Paenibacillus sp. FSL W8-1187; assembly: GCF_037965485.1. Classification (NCBI taxonomy): domain Bacteria; kingdom Bacillati; phylum Bacillota; class Bacilli; order Caryophanales; family Paenibacillaceae; genus Paenibacillus; species Paenibacillus sp. FSL W8-1187. The sequence goes on along the minus strand of NZ_CP150181.1, from coordinate 739,710 downwards.
TTTTATTTTTTTGGGTCTATCCGATTCCGGCTAAGCCGGCTTGCATTTGCGTTCGCTTACGCTTCCGCCTCTTGCTTTTCTGCGACTGCTTTGACCGCGAGGGCAAAGTTGCGCATAGGAGCTTGGAGGACGCTGAGGAGCATGGACAGGAGACCGTCGCGGGACGGAAGCTCAGCCAGCGCCTTGATTTGGTCCGCGCCTACGACTTGGCCTTCGAGCACGCCGCCTTTCAGTTTCAGGGCGTCGTTCTTTTTGGCGAAGTCGTTGAGAATCTTGGCCGGAGCGACAACGTCGTCGCCGCCGAAGGCGATTGCCGTCGGGCCCGTCAGAACTTCGTTCAGCGCGGCCATTTCAGCCGATTCCGTCGCACGGCGGACGAGGGAGTTTTTGAGAACCTGGAACTCGATGCCCGCTTCGCGAAGCTGCTTGCGCAGTTCCGTTACTTGAGCCACGTTCAGTCCGCGGTAGTCAGCCACAACCGTCGTCGTGCTAGCTTTCAGCTTGGAGGAGATCTCTTCCACCTGCTGCTGCTTGGACTCGATTACTTTTGCATTTGCCATTTTGGTGTACACCTCCCGTAGTAATATCTCGTGCATCCTTCGATCGGTCGACCTTCATCATGCCGGGCATGAATAAAGGCCTCCGCCAAGACAGCGAAGGCCATGATGGTCCGTTTCCGAGAAACGTTTATCATAACACCTCGGTAGGAGATTAAGCCCGGAGGGCGCCTACTGTCTTAGGCATGCGTGTTCTGAAGTTGGAATCGCAGCTCTTAGCGGAAGTTGGACACGTTGACGCGAGCGCCAGGTCCCATCGTCGAAGATACCGCGATGTTTTTCAGGTAAACCCCTTTGGCCGAAGCCGGCTTCGCACGGTTCAGCGCGTCAAGCAGCGCTTTGAGGTTCTCGTTCAGCTTTTCCGCATCGAACGATACCTTGCCGATTGGAGCATGGATTTGACCTGCACGGTCAAGGCGGTATTCGATCTTACCGGCTTTGATCTCCTGAACAGCCTTCGTCACGTCGAACGTTACCGTACCGGCTTTCGGGTTAGGCATGAGGCCCTTGCCGCCGAGGATCCGTCCGAGCTTTCCGACTTCGGCCATCATGTCAGGCGTAGCCACGCAGACATCGAATTCGAACCAGCCTTGCTGGATTTTGTTGATCATGTCCGCATCGCCGACATAGTCAGCGCCTGCAGCTTCGGCTTCCTTCGCTTTGTCGCCTTTGGCGAATACGAGGACGCGCTTCGTTTTGCCGGTACCGTGCGGAAGTACGACGACACCGCGTACGGCCTGGTCTTGTTTCCGCGGGTCTACGCCCAGGCGGACTGCCACTTCGACGGACTCGTCGAATTTGGCGGTTGCAGCTTTTTTCACGAGCTCGATCGCTTCGGCCGGCTCGTAAGTCGCTTCGCTGTCGATCAGCTTGGCGGCTTCCAGGTACTTCTTGCCATGCTTGGCCATGTTGAACTTCCTCCTTGTGTGGTAAGTAGCGGAACGCGCTGCTAGCAGGCGCTCCTCCCACAGCGAAACCGATCGTTCCGCTCAGGGCGGCGATCCGAGATCGCCGGACGCGATTAGTCGACGATCGTGACGCCCATGCTGCGGGCGGTACCTTCGACCATGCGCATTGCAGCTTCTACGGATGCAGCGTTGAGATCCTGCATTTTTTGTTCCGCGATCTCGCGAACCTTGGAACGGTTGACCGTAGCGACCTTCTTCTTGTTCGGCTCGCCGGAGCCCTTCTCGATGCCTGCTGCTACGCGGAGCAGTACGGCAGCTGGAGGAGTCTTCGTCTCGAACGTGAAGGAACGGTCTTCGAATACGGTGATGACGACCGGAATGATCAGGCCGGCTTGATCCGCCGTACGCGCGTTGAATTCCTTACAGAACGCCATGATGTTGACGCCTGCTTGACCGAGTGCAGGACCGATTGGCGGAGCCGGGTTGGCTTTGCCTGCCGGAACTTGCAGCTTGACCAGCTTGATGACCTTTTTTGCCATGAGTTACACCTCCTGCGATCCAACTATAACGCTGCGCGATCGCTCGCGCCCCGACCTCCAGAGAACCCCTGGAAAGCCGGAAACAACCGGTTCATTATACCTTCTCGACCTGCGTGTAGTCAAGTTCAACCGGGGTTTCCCGTCCGAACATGTTCACATGCACCTTGAGCTTGTTTTTGTCGAGCTGAATCTCTTCGATGACTCCGACAAAATTGGCGAACGGACCCACGGTCACGCGCACGGTTTCCTTGAGCTCGAACTCCATCTTCGGCTTCGGTTCCGACATCCCCATATGGTTGAGGATCGCGTCCACTTCCTCAGGAAGCAGCGCCGTCGGCTTGGAGCCGGATCCGGTCGAGCCTACGAATCCCGTTACGCCGGGCGTATTGCGGACGACATACCACGAATCGTCGGTCTGGATCATCTCTACCAGGACGTAGCCCGGGTAGACTTTGCGCATGACGGTCTTCTTCTTGCCGTCCTTGTTCACGATCTCTTCTTCCATCGGAACAAGCACGCGGAAGATCTTGTCCTCCATGCCCATGGATTCGACGCGGCGCTCGAGGTTGGCCTTCACCTTGTTCTCATAGCCCGAGTAAGTATGAACCACATACCATCGTTTTTCCATTCCAATCCACCTTTGGACCCTTCTTAAACGATCAGTTCAACCAATGACGAGATCCCGATGTCAAGAAGCCAAAAGTAAATCGTCACAAACACGATCGTCACGAGCACGACGAGCGTATAGCTTGTCAACTCTTTACGGTTTGGCCAGCGTACTTTCTTAAGCTCAGCCCAGCTGTCTGCGAAGAAACCGAATGTTGACCCGAAGTTCTGCTTGATCCTTGCAAGAAAAGCCATCTGGTCCCACCTCCATGACTATCTTGTCTCGCGGTGAGGAGTGTGTTCATTGCAGAACTTGCAGAACTTCCTCATCTCCATACGGTCGGGGTGATTACGCTTGTTCTTGGTGTTGGTGTAATTCCGCTGCTTGCAGCTCGTGCAAGCCAGGGTAATGATAACCCGCATTAAAGTCACCTCCCGATCGCATAAATGAATGCCGCACAACGTGCGAACGGACTCAAAGAGGCCTCAGGCCTGATCCGAGTCACTCTAAGTACCTTATCATACGGGATTCTTGCATGTCAACGCAATTCCTAGGGGCCGGCAGCGCCGGGAAGCCGCGCCGCGCGCGCGAAGTCGCCTCTCGCCCGCGCTCGCTCCGGGACCGGAAAATGAAAGCATCGGGTCTTCCGAATCCGCCCGCAGCTGTTCCTCGCCGTACCAGTATCGACAGTCTCATAGAATTCTATAACAAAAAAAGACCCCGCAGGGTCGTGCCGGCTCGAGGGCCGGCGGTTCAGATGCTGACGTCGCGCAGCTCCAAGTACTTCTCCAGCTTGCGCTTCACCCGTTGAAGGGCGTTGTCGATGGACTTGACGTGACGGTCCAGATCGACGGCGATCTCCTGGTACGAGCGTCCGTCGAGATACAGCATGAGCACCTTGCGCTCGAGATCGCTGAGAATCTCGGACATCTTGTCCTCCAGCCCGACGAACTCCTCCTGATTGATGAGGAGCTCCTCCGGATCGCTGACCCGCGTGCCGCAGATGACGTCCAGCAGCGTACGGTCGGAATCCTCGTCGTAGATGGGCTTGTCCAGAGAAACGTAGGAGTTGAGCGGAATATGCTTCTGGCGGGTCGCGGTCTTGATGGCCGTAATGATCTGCCGGGTGATGCACAGCTCGGCGAACGCCTTGAAGGAAGCGAGCTTGTCCCCGCGGAAGTCGCGGATCGACTTGTAGAGTCCGATCATGCCCTCCTGCACGATATCCTCCCGGTCGGCGCCGATGAGGAAGTACGAGCGGGCTTTGGCCCGGACAAAGTTCCGGTACTTGTTGATCAGATATTCCAGCGCTTCGCTGTCGCCTATGCGCACCGCCTCGACGACGTCCTCATCCGTTCGGCAGTCATAATCATGCGTACTCCATTCTCTGAGGTCGATGCTCACAAACAATCCCTCCGGCCTGCAAAGCGTGCACAGCTAGTCTATTGGTAGCATTTGATGGCGGTCATATTTCCCAAAAAAGAATAAGCCAAGTATACAAGACGTCTCTTGACATCGTCAACGCAAACGAGCGTTCTATAATGGATAAAAGTGGTTGGAATCGGGCTCGAATGGATTGAAACCGCTATCTCCGCGGCAATTTTATTTACATGTTTTTAACGCAATGACGATTGTCACTCTCCGCGCCTCATCCGTTCGAGCTTCATCCGGGCGTCCAGGCTGAGGTTTCCGTCGATCGTATTGCGGCTTTTGGGCGTATCGTCCTTCAGCGAGCGGGCGATCTGCCGCCGGTTCTGGTCGAGCTCCAGCTGCAGCTCCCGCGCGGACAGCCGGAGAGCGCCCTTGCCGAAGGCGACATGCTGCTCGACGGAGTCCGACGTCGCGACGTAGATGCTCCGGCTGCGCTTGCGCAGCTCCCCGGACAAGCGCTCGATGCATTCGTCAGCCGTCTCCTTTTCCTTGGTGAAGACGACCGTGATCTTATGCTGCTTGTAGGCGGAACGGCTGCCCGCAACCTGATGGGCGTCGAACACGACATAAACTTCCATGCCGGTGAAGCCCTGGTAATCGGCGAGCAGATGGAGCAGCCGCTCCCTCGCTTCCTCGAGGTTCGCTTCCTTGAGACGCTCCAGCTCCGGCCAGGCGCCGATGATGTTGTAGCCGTCCACCAGCAGGACGTCCGGCTGCCGTGCCACGGCGGACTAGACGCTCCCGCGCTGCCGCACGACCTCGTACATCAGCACGCCGGCGGCGACGGAGGCGTTGAGGGAATTGAGCTGGCCGAGCATCGGCAGCTTCACGAGGAAGTCGCATTTCTCCCGGATGAGGCGTCCCATGCCCTTCGCCTCGTTGCCGATGACGAGCGCGAGCGGCAGGTTGAAGTCGGTCCGGTACACGTCCTGGCTCGCGCTGACGTCCGCGCCCGCGATCCAGATGCCCTCCTCCTTGAGCGTCTCGATCGTCTGCGCCAGGTTGGTCACGCGCGCCACCGGCACATGCTCGGCCGCTCCGGCCGAGGTCTTCCACACGGTCGCGGTCAGGCCGGCGGAGCGGCGCTTCGGAATGATGACGCCGTGCACGCCCGTGCATTCGGCCGTACGGAGGATCGAGCCCAGGTTGTGAGGGTCCTCGATCTCGTCGAGGATGAGCAGCAGCGGCGGCCGGCCGCTCCCCTTGGCCCGCGAGAGCAGCTCGTCCACCTCCGCGTAGCGGTACGCCGCCGCCTGGGCGACGACGCCCTGATGCGCGACGCCGAGGCCAAGCTGGTCGAGCCGGCGCTTGTCGACGAACTGCACGACGATGCCGGCGTTTTTCGCTTCGGCGAGAATCGGACCGACCGACGGCTTCTGCACCGTATCGGCGATCCAGATCTTGTTGAGCTCGCGCCCGGAGCGGAGCGCCTCGAGCACAGGGTGCTTGCCGGCGATCCAGTCCTGCGCCGGCTCGGTTTCTTGATTCGGTTTGTCAGTGCTCATTCATGTTCTCCTTTTGGCGGTCCGCCTCGAGCGCTGCGAACACGGCCGCCATCAATTCCCGGAGCCTCTCGGTCCGGCCTTGATAGTATAGATAGCCGACCAGCCCTTCGAGGGCGGTGGCCAGGCGATAGTCGTGAGGATCGGCGTTGCGCGGAGGCTGGCCGGACTTGGCGTTGCGCGCGCGGCGCACGATGTCCTGCTCCTCCTCGTCGAGCATCGGCGCCCACAGCTCGAGCCAGCGGCGCTGCGCCTTGGCCGAGACGATGCCGGTCGCGGCGCGATGCAGCTGCTGCGGCTTGAGCCGGTCTCCGGCGACGAGATGCTGGCGGACGAGCAGCTCGAACACCGCATCGCCGGCATAGGCGAGCACGACGGGGTTCAGCAGCTCGGGCCGCTTGGAAGGCGCCTCATAAGGCAGCGGCTGGAACGTCTGCTCACCGAGCGGAGCGGCGCCGGCCGCCTTCGGATCGATGCCGCCGCTCATTTGCGCCGCCATCGGATGCCCTGCGGCGTATCCTCCAGCAGGATGCCCTGCTCCGCCAGCAGATCGCGGATCTCGTCCGCGCGCTTCCAGTTCTTGTCCGCGCGCGCCTGCGTACGCTCGGCGATGAGCGCGTCGACCTCGGCGTCCAGCAGTCCCGCCGCCTCGTCCGCCCGCGGCAGCAGGCCGAGCACGTCGTCCATGACGTCCATCAGGCCGAGCAGCGCGCGCAGCGCCGGGGCCGGGGCGACCGGCAGCTTGAGCAGCGCATTCGCCTCGGCGACGAGCTCGAACCAGACCGTGATCGCGTCCGGCGTGTTGAAGTCGTCGTCCAGCTTGGCGGCGAAGCGGTCGCGCAGTCCCCGCAGCCGGCCGTCGAGCGGCTCGTCTCCCGTCTGCGGCTCATAGCGCAGCGCGCCGACCGGCGCGTCCAGCCGCGCATGCCAGCCTGCTGCGCCGGAGCCGTCCGGATCGACGGCGCCGAGCCGATGCTCCAGGTTGACGCGGCAGTTGGCGATGCGCTCCACGCTGCCGAGCGCCTGCTCCACCGTGTCGTCGCTGAAGTTGAGCGGCGCGCGGTAATGGCCCGACAGCATGAAGTAGCGGATCGCCTCCGGCTTGATGCGCTTCAGCAGCTCGTTCACGGTGATGCCGTTGCCGAGCGACTTCGACATTTTCTGATTGTCGATGTTGATGAATCCGTTGTGCATCCAATAATGCGACAGCGGCTTTCCCGTCAGCGACTCCGACTGCGCGCACTCGCATTCGTGATGCGGGAACTGCAGGTCATGGCCGCCGCCGTGGATGTCCAGCGTATCGCCCAGGTATTCGCGGGCCATCGCCGAGCACTCGATATGCCAGCCCGGCCGTCCCGGTCCCCAAGGGCTTTCCCAGCTGATCTCGCCGGGCTTGGCGCCTTTCCAGAGCACGAAGTCCTGCGGGTCCTCCTTGCGCTCGTCGATGCCGATGCGGATGCCGAGCTGCAGCTCCTCGAGGTTTTGATGGGACAGCTGGCCGTATGCGGCGAACGACTTGGTGCGGAAATAGACGTCGCCGCCGCTCGGGTATGCCGCGCCCTTGTCGACCAGCTCGCCGATGAAGGCGACGATCTGCGGAATATGCTCCATGACGCGCGGATTGCGCGTCGCCCGGCGCACGCCCAGCCGCTCCGTGTCCTCGTAGAACGCCTCGATGAAGCGCTCGGCCACCTCCGGCACCGTCGTGCCGAGCTGCTCCGCCTTGCGGATCAGCTTGTCGTCGACATCGGTGAAGTTGACGAGGTAGTCGACCTCATAGCCGACCGCCTCCAGGTAGCGGCGAACGACGTCGAAAAAAATCGCCGGACGCGCGTTGCCGATATGGATATAGTCGTATACGGTCGGGCCGCACACGTACATCTTTACTTTACCCGGCTGCTGGGAGATGAACTCTTCCTGCCTCCGGCTCATCGTATTGTAGATCTGCAGACTCATCGCTGCTGCTCCCCTCCGCCTACCGGCAGCCTGACCTGCCGCTCATGATGCTCCCGGACGTCCCGCTCCGCCGCGCTCTCGCGCAGCTCGCTCACTTGCGTCCTCAGGAGATTGATCTCGTTCTGCATGCTTCGGAACATCTCGATGACCGGATCGGGCAGCTTCGCATGGTCCAGCCGATCCCCGACCTTGAGGCCGTTGCGCTTGACGATGCGCCCGGGGTTGCCGACGACGGTGCTGTTGTCCGGCACCTCTCTCAGCACGACCGAGTTGGACCCGATGTTGCAGTTGTCGCCGACCCGGAACGAGCCGAGCACCTTCGCGCCGGAGCCGATGACGACGTTGCTGCCGATCGTCGGATGACGCTTGCCCTTCTCCTTGCCCGTGCCCCCGAGCGTGACCCCCTGGTAAATGACGACATCGTCGCCGATCTCGCAGGTCTCCCCGATGACCACGCCCATGCCGTGGTCGATGAACAGCCGGTCGCCGACGCGGGCGCCGGGATGGATCTCGATGCCGGTCATGAACCGGCTCACCTGCGAGACGATGCGCGCCAGCGTGAACAGCCGGCGCTTGAACAGCGCGTGCGCGATCCGATGCGCCCAGATCGCGTGCAGGCCCGAGTACGTGAAGACGACCTCGAAAATGCTGCGCGCGGCGGGATCGTTGTCGAATACGGCCCGAATATCGGATTTGATGTGGCGAATCATGTCTCTACCCCCCATTCAGCCTTGACGACAGGACGTGCGTCAGGATGAAAAAAAGCCTCTGCAGCCCAAGGGCTGCAGAGGCGTCGATGGCGCGGTTCCACTCTGCGGTTCAGAACCGTCCGCGGCGCGGACAATCCTGACTCTCGGGCCTGTAACGAAGGCCGGACGTTGCCGCCTACCCCCGGCTCGCCTGTGTCGGCCGCGTGGCGGACCGCAGGGAGCGGGCTCGGAGCAAGGCTCGCAGGTGCAGCGGATTCGCCGCCGGGATGGACCTCTCGCAGCCGCCGCTGCACTCGGCGGCGCCGCGAAAACGGGCGGGCCGGCTGCATGGCGGAGGTCCTCTCTGCAATCCCGGGCATGGCGATCCGATCCTGTTCAAAGCCGGTCGGTATCGGTGCTTGAATTACCTTTAGTATACTCCATAAGCGGCAAAGCGCAAGGTGCCCGCTCCGGGCTCAGCCTTGCAGGCGCGCGCGCAGGCGGCTTTCCACTTTGCCGCGTCCGAGCAGCACGATCGTGCGGTTCAGGTCCGGACCGTGCGTCTGGCCGGTGACGGCGGCGCGGATCGGCATGAACAGCGCCTTGCCCTTGCAGCCGGTCTCCTTCTGCACGGACTTGATGAGCGCTTTGACGCCCTCCTCGCTCCAAGCCTCCGGCTCGATCGTCTGGATGCCCGCGAGGAACGCCGACAGCACCTGCGGCACCGTCTCCTCCGCCAGCACCTCGCGCGCCTCCGCCTCGTCCTCGTACGACTCGAGGAAGAACAGCTCGGTCAGCGGCACGATCTCCGCGCCCCAGCGCAGCTTCTCGCGGTACAGGGCGATCAGGTCGGCCGCCCACTCGCGCTCGCGCGCGTCCGGCTCGGCGCTGACGCGGCCCGCCTGCTGCAGATGCGGCAGGCACAGGTCGACGAGACGCGGCAGCTCGAGCTGCTTGATGTATTCGCCGTTCATCCAGGCGAGCTTGTTCGTGTCGAATACCGCCGGGCTCTTGCTCAGCCGGTCGGCGTCGAACGCCTCGACGAGCTGCTCGCGCGTAAACAGCTCCTGCTCGCCCTCCGGCGACCAGCCGAGCAGCGCGATGAAGTTGAACAGCGTCTCCGGCAAGTAGCCGAGCTGCTCGTACTGCTCGATGAACTGGATGATCGACTCGTCGCGCTTGCTCAGCTTCTTGCGCTGCTCGTTGACGATCAGCGTCATGTGCGCGAACAGCGGCGGCTCCCAGCCGAGCGCCTCGTAGATCATGAGCTGGCGCGGCGTGTTGGAGATATGGTCCTCGCCCCGCAGCACATGCGAGATCTTCATCCGATGGTCGTCGACCGCCACCGCGAAGTTGTACGTCGGAATGCCGTCCTTCTTGACGATGACGAAGTCGCCCGTCTCGCTCGTGTCGATGCGGATCAGGCCTTTTACCATATCGTTCCACTCGTAGGTCCGGTTCTCCGGCACGCGGAAGCGGATGCTCGCCACGCGGCCTTCCGCCTCGAAGGCGGCCTGCTGCTCCGGCGTCAGGTCGCGGTGGCGGCCCGAGTAGCGCGGCGTCTCGCCGCGCGCGGCCTGCTCCTCGCGCTCCTGCTCGAGCTCCTGCTCGGTGCAGTAGCAGCGGTACGCCAGGCCGCGGTCCAGCAGGTCCTGCCAGTATTCGCGGTAGATGTCGAGCCGCTCCGTCTGCCGATACGGGCCATAGCCGCCGCCGACATCGACGCTCTCATCCCAGGTAATGCCGAGCCAGGCCATGAACTTGAGCTGGCTCTCCTCGCCGCCGGCCACGTTGCGCTTGACGTCCGTATCCTCGATGCGCACGATGAACTTGCCGCCGTGGCGGCGGGCGTACAGGTAGTTGAACAGCGCGGTGCGCGCGTTGCCGATATGCAGATGTCCCGTCGGCGACGGCGCGTAGCGGACGCGGACTTCGTTTTGTGCCATGTCGGTTTCCCCTTTTCGTTCAGCCTCTTAAAATAAGTGCCATCATAGCACACCCTGCACGAGGCAGACAACCGCCTGCGCGGCGATGCCCTCGCCGCGTCCGGGGAAGCCGAGCTTCTCGGTCGTCGTCGCCTTGACGTTGACTTGATCCGGCTGCGCCTCGAGCGCGCGCGCGATGATCTCGACCATCGCCGGAATATGCGGCGCCATCTTGGGCGCCTGGGCGATGATCGTGCAGTCGAGGTTGCCGAGGCGCCAGCCCCGCTCCTTGATCAGCCCCCACACCTGCTCTAGCAGCTTCAGGCTGTCCGCGTCCTTGAACGCGGGGTCCGTGTCGGGAAAATGCTTGCCGATGTCGCCGAGCGCAAGCGCGCCGAGCAGCGCGTCCGCCACCGTATGCAGCAGCACGTCCGCGTCGGAGTGGCCGAGCAGCCCCTTTTCGAACGGAATCGTCACGCCGCCGATGATGCACGGACGTCCCTCCACCAGCTGATGCACGTCAAAGCCTTGTCCGATCCGAATCATGATTCCGCTCCCCTCTCCCGCCGCGCCAGCAGGAACTCCGCGTACGGGAGATCCTCCGGCGTCGTGATCTTGATGTTCGTATATTCGCCCTCGACGACCGACACCGGATCGCCGAGCCGCTCTACCGCCATCGCGTCGTCCGTGCCAAGAAAGCCGCTCGCAAGCGCCTGCTCATGGGCTTCCAGCAGCCGGACACGGCGAAAAGCCTGCGGCGTCTGGATCGCCCACAAGCTGCTTCGGTCCGGCGTGGCGACGATGACTCCGTGCTCGTCCGCTTGCTTGATCGTGTCCTTGACCGGCACGGCCAGCACGGCCGCTCCCGTCTGCTCGGCCCGTTGCAGGCAGGCCCGCACGGCGGCAGCGGTGACGAGCGGCCGCACGCCGTCGTGGACGAGCGCCCACTCCGTCCCGAGACCGCGCAGTCCGAGCCGCACGCTGTGCTGCCGCTCGCTGCCGCCCTCCAGCACCGCCGCCACCTTGGACAAGCGATAGGAGCGGCACCAGTCGCGGCACCGCTCCACATCCGAAGCTCCGGTCACGAGCACGATCTCGGCGACCTCGTCCATCCCCTGCAGCAGCTCCAGCGAATGGATCAGCAGCGGCTTGCCGCCGAGCTCGAGAAACTGCTTGCTCTCGGCCGTGCCCATCCGCGTGCCGCGGCCGGCGGCGACGACGACCGCTCCCCAGCGCGGCTCCGAAGCGTCCGGCGCTTCAGCCGCAGCCTCGCCGGCGGCCGCCCCGCTCTGCGGACGAAGCCCCGAAGCCCGCTTCGCCGGCTCCTTGCCGTCCTTCATGTTTGCTCACATCCCGCTGTAACGTTCATTTCCTTATCATACCTCGTTACAGCGCTTTTTCCAACAGCTTGGGCTTGGCGAAGATCATCCTTCCCGCCGACGTCTGCAGCACGCTCGTCACAAGCACCTCCATCGTCATGCCGATGTAGTCGCGTCCGCCCTCGACAACGATCATCGTGCCGTCGTCGAGATAGGCGACGCCTTGTCCATGCTCCTTGCCGTCCTTGATGATCTGCACGACGATCTCCTCGCCCGGCAGCACGACCGGCTTGACGGCGTTGGCGAGGTCGTTGATGTTCAGCACCGACACGCCCTGCAGCTCGCACACCTTGTTGAGGTTGAAGTCATTGGTCAGCACCTTGCCGCGCAGCAGCTTCGCCAGCTTCACAAGCTTGCTGTCCACCTCGCTCACATCCTCGAAGTCGCCCTCGTAGATGAGCACCTTGACGTCGAGCTCCTTCTGGATCTTGTTCAGGATGTCGAGGCCGCGGCGGCCGCGGTTGCGCTTGAGCAGATCCGACGAGTCGGCGATATGCTGCAGCTCCTCCAGGACGAACTCCGGGATGACGAGCGTGCCCTCGATGAAGCCGGTCTTGCAGATGTCCGCGATCCGGCCGTCGATGATGACGCTCGTGTCCATGATCTTATGCTCCTCGAAGTTGACCGGCTCGACCTTCTCCGGCTCCGGCGCCGCCTTCGGCTGCAGCAGCGCCGTCAGTCCGGCAGTCAGCTCCTCCTTCTTGCGAAGGCCGACCGTCAGCCCGACATAGCCGAGGCCGAGCGTAAGCAGCGCGGGGACGATCATCGCCGCCGACTCCGGCAGGCGCGAGACCGACGGGTAGAGCAGCGCCGACAGCACGAGGCCGCAGGTCAGTCCGGCCGCGCCGGCGAGCAGGTCGGCCGCAGGCAGCTCGGCGGCTCGCCGCGCGCCTTCCCCGAGTAGCCGCTGCGCCTGCCCGGCGAGCGCGGTCGCGAGCAGCAGGCCGCAGAACGCGCCGACCGCAAGTCCCAGGTAATAGCCCATGGAGCCGTAGCTCCCGGCCAAGGCGCTGTAGCCCATGCCAGCCGGGAGGCTGCCTCCGGCGCCGATGCCCGCCTGGGAGCCCAGCATGCCGCCAAATACAAGTCCGAGTAATTGCAGAATACGTTTTACCATAGCTTAGTCGCCACCTCCATTAGCCAGTATGTTCCAATCCGGCAAAGGCTAAACCGCCTGAGCGGCACGGCGCGCGACCGCATGGAAAAGGGAGGGCGGCAGCCGCTGCCTGACGTCATGAAGGATTTCTCATAATGGGCAAATGCTTTTTGTTTTCGGAAGGAGGCGCTGTATAATGGGGATAGCCTTTACTTCAAACGAAACCTTCGCGAAAGAGGTGGGTACGATGAGCGCACCAACGCTTCACGATTTTCAGGAGCAGGTATCGGAACTGATATTGCGCCACCGCAGCGTGCTGGACGTGCTGTCCAAGTTCGGCCAGACCGGAGCGGCGGTGAACCGCGCCGTGGCCAAGGCCGTCACGGAATGCGGCTGCATCGAGATCCAGGCGTCCAGGCAGCATTATTCCGAGGAGCCGGAGCTGGAGACGGCCAAGCGGCTGCTCGAGTCCCACATGGACGGCGCCGTATGCGAGAACTGCCGAGACGTGCTCAAGGCGGAGCTCGGCCGCAACCTGTTCTACATGTCCGCCCTCTGCAACCTGCTGGACATCGACCTGGACGAGGTCGTCAAGGCCGAATCCGACAAGTGCTCTACGCTCGGCGTCTTTAATCTCACCTAGATCCGCTTGAAAAGCAAAAAATCCAGGCCGTCCGCTTGCAGCGGATGCCTGGATTTTTTTCGTTCGAGGATCTCGCGATCCTAGACGCTGCGCCGCTTGCGGCGACGCTCCTCGAGGTCCTCGTCGCCCTGCGCGCGGCGGCGGCGGCGAAGACGTCCTTGGACATTAACGTTTTTTTTTAGGCCGTAGAGCGCGTACAGGAGCAGCGGCACGAAGATGATCTTGCTCAGCTGGTCCGGGAACGCGATGCCCAGCACGACGGCGATGCCGACGACGACCGGGATGCTCCAGATCGCGCTCTTGGGCAGGCCGATCTTCTTGAAGTTCGGGTACTTGACCGTGCTGACCATGAGCAGCGCCAGGCCGAGCGTGCTCGCCATGAGCACCCATGGCTGGATGTCGTTGTGGAACAGCGCCAGCGTCGCCAGGATGCCGCCCGCGGCCGGAATCGGCAAGCCGATGAAATAGCCCGGCGCGACGTTGCTGACGACGTTGAAGCGAGCCAGCCGGAGCGCGCCGCAGATCGGGAAGATCGCGGTGACGATCCATGAGGCCGCGTCGGAGTTCAGCTCCTGGAAGGCGACGACGTACATGATGAAGGCCGGCGCGACGCCGAAGGAGATGACGTCCGACAAGGAATCGAGCTCCTTGCCAAACTCGCTCGTCACGCCCAGCGCGCGGGCGACGCGTCCGTCCACGCCGTCGAGCAGCATGGCGATGATGACCATCATCGCCGCCATCTCCGGTTTATCATTGAACACGAGAATGATCGACACAATCCCGAGGAACAGGTTTCCTATCGTAAAAAGGCTCGGCAACGACTTTGCGAACACTTGCTTCCACCTCATCTCTACTATGCCCGGCGAAGCTTGAAGTCAGGCATGGAAATTTTTCCACGTTCATCCATTCAGGCCGCATGGCATTCCCCCATTCTAGGGGAATCAGATTTGCCTGTCAATGAACATTTGATCCTGGATGCGGCGCAGCCCTTCCTTGATCGCGCGGGCGCGCACTTCGCCGATGCCGTCCACCTCGTCGAGCTCGGCGATCGTCGCCATGACGATGTTCGGCAGGTTGCCGAAGCGCTCGATCAGGTTGTTCATGATGACCAGAGGCAGCCTCGGGATGCGGTACATCTGGCGATAGCCGCGCGGCTGCACCGCCTCGTCGGCGATCGCGGCGCCCTGCGGATAGCCGAGCAGCCGGATCACATGCGGGGCGTCCATCAGCTCGTCGTTGCTCAGCTTCTTGAGCCCCGCGCGCACCTCGCGCAGCCGCTCGTCGCTGTTGTCGCGCGCGTAGTCCTTCAGCAGGAACCAGGCGTCCTCCTCGACGCCGCCGATCAGCTCCTCCATCTGCATGCTGATGAGGCGGCCTTCCGTGCCGAGCTCGTTGACGTAGCGCTTGATCTCCATCTTGATGCGCAGCACCATCTCGACGCGATGGATGACATGCGCGACCTCCTGCAGCGTCACGAGCTCCTCGAACTCCAGCGCCGACAGGTTCGTGAACGACTGCTTGAGCACCGCCTTGTACTTCTCGAGCGTCTGGATCGCCTGGTTGGCCTTCGTCAGGATGACGCCCATGTCCTTGAGCGAATAGCGCAGGCTGCCCATGTACAGCGTGATGATGTTGCGCCGCTGCGAGATCGAGACGACAAGCCGTCCGGTCTGCTTGGCGACCCGCTCCGCGGTGCGGTGGCGGATGCCCGTCTCGATCGACGGAATCGACGAGTCGGGGATGAGCTGGGTATTGGCATAAAGGATGCGCTTCAGGTCCTCGCTGAGGATGATCGCGCCGTCCATCTTGGCGAGCTCGTAGAGATAGTTCGGCGAGAACTCGCAGTTGATCGAAAAGCCCCCGTCGACGACCTCCATCACCTCCGGGCTGTAGCCGACGACGAGCAGCGCGCCGGTCTTGGCCCGCAGCACGTTGTCGAGTCCGTCGCGGAACGCCGTTCCGGGCGCGACCAGCTGCAGCAGCTGGTTCGTGATCTCGTTCTCTTTGGTTTCCTTCATCGGTATGGTAGTCCCCCTATTCAAGCGCCGCGCGGAGCGCTTCCGCAACCGTATTGACGCCTACGATCTTGATATCGTCAGGCGGCTTCCAGCCCTTGAGGCTCTTTTCCGGCAGGATCACCCGCTTGAAGCCGAGCTTCTGCGCTTCCTTGACCCGCTGCTCCGCCCGCGACACGGCGCGCACCTCGCCGGTCAAGCCGACCTCGCCGAAAATGACGTCGTCCGGCTTCGTCGGCGCGTCCTTGAAGCTGGAGGCGATGGCGACCGCCGCCGCCAGGTCTACGGCCGGCTCATCGAGCCGCACCCCGCCGGCGGCGTTGAGATAGGCGTCCTGCGTCTGCAGGAACAGGCCCATCCGCTTCTCCAGCACGGCGATGATGAGCGCCATCCGGTGATGGTCGAAGCCGGCGGACATCCGCCGCGGCGACGGAAAATGCGTCGGCGCGACGAGCGCCTGCAGCTCCACGAGCACCGGGCGCGTCCCCTCCATGCTGGCGACGACGGTCGAGCCGGAGACGCCGAGCGGGCGCTCCGACAGGAACAGCTCGGACGGATTGGCGACCTCTCGCAGGCCGTCCTCGCCCATTTCGAAGATGCCGATCTCGTTGGTCGAGCCGAAGCGGTTTTTGACTGCCCGCAGCAGTCGGTAGGAATGATGCCGCTCTCCCTCGAAATAAAGGACGCAGTCCACCATATGCTCCAGCAGGCGCGGACCGGCGATGGCGCCTTCCTTGGTCACATGGCCGACCAGCACCGTCGCGATGCCGCCGATCTTGGACGAGCGCATGAAATGCGCCGTGCATTCGCGCACCTGGGCGACGCTGCCCGGAGCCGAAGGCACGCTCGGATCGTAGACGGTCTGGATGGAGTCGATGACGAGGAAATCCGGTCCAACCGACTCGATCGCCTCGTTAATATGCTCCATATTGGTCTCGCACAGTACATACAGCGACTCGGCGAGCGCGCCGAGCCGGTCGGCGCGCAGCTTGGTCTGACGGATCGACTCCTCGCCCGAGATGTACAGCACCTTGAGTCCGGCCGCGGCCAAGGCATGGGATGCCTGCAGCAGCAGCGTCGACTTGCCGATGCCGGGATCGCCTCCGACGAGGATGAGCGAGCCCGGCACGACGCCGCCGCCGAGCACGCGGTTCAGCTCGCCGATGGTGCTCTCGATGCGGGGCTCCTGACCCGTATTGATATCTATGATGGAACGCGGCTTTTCTTTCGTCCCGCGGGACATCGGGGCGGACAAGCCGACCCCGGCCGTCTTGACAACCGTTTCCTTTTCCTCTACCATCGTGTTCCATTCGCCGCAGCCAGGGCACTTGCCCAGCCACTTGGGCGATTCCGTGCCGCACGACGTGCAGGCGAACTTGATTTTTACCTTGGCCACATCAGGCTCCTTGAACGTATGACGTATCCTTCAAAGTTTACCATTTCAAGCCCCTTCCATAAAGGCGAACGGGCAAAAAAGCTGATCGAGCCGCGGAAAAGGCGGCCGATCGAAAGGAAGTCGAACGCCTATGAACGAGCAGACGGTGCTGATCATCGACGACGAAGCCGAGATCATCAAGCTCATCAGCCTCTATCTCCAATCGGAAAAGGTGCGCCTGCGGACCGCCTCAAGCGGGGAGGAGGCGCTGGCGATCATCGAGCGCGAGCCGGTCGATCTCGTCGTGCTCGACATCATGATGCCCGGCGCGAGCGGCATCGAGATCTGCCTCGCGATCCGCGAGCGCCGCCAGATGCCGATCATCTTCCTGTCGGCCAAAAGCGAGGAGATCGACAAGATCCACGGCCTGAGCGTCGGCGCCGACGACTATGTGACCAAGCCGTTCAGCCCGCTCGAGCTCGTCGCGCGCATCAAGAGCCAGCTGCGGCGCTATGCCGCCCTCCGTCCGGCGGAGCCCGGCGCCGCGGCGCAGCCGTCTACGGTGCTCCGCCATGACGGCATCGCGCTCGACACGATGACGCGCGAGGTGACCGTCGAGGACGAGGAGATCCGCCTCACTCCGCGCGAGTTCGGCATCCTGGAGCTGCTGCTGCGCCACCCCGGCCGCGTCTACAGCATGGAGCAGCTGTACGAGCTCGTCTGGCAGGAGCCGTTCTACGAGTCGGCCAACACCGTCATGGTGCATATCCGCAAGCTGCGCGAGAAGATCGAGGCGGACCCGAGGCAGCCGCGCTACATCAAGACCGTCTGGGGCGTCGGCTACAAGCTGGAGAAGCTCGGCCGATGATGACCCGCATGCTGCAGACGTTCCTGTGGAAGCTGCTGCTGCGCTTCGCGCTCAGCCTGGCGGCGATGGCCGCGCTCGTCTGGCTCGGCTATTTCCTCTCGGAGCTGCTGCTGCGCTACAACCCGAGCCGCTCCTTTCCCATTACCCGCCTGCTCGTCGCCGCCATCAACGGCATCGGATCCTTGCCGATCATGCTCGCCGCCGGAACGGCGCTGTTCCTCGGCCTGTTCTTCTGGATGTCGCGCCGCTTCCTGCAGCGGTTCGACGCCATCACGGACGGGCTGCAGCAGATCGCCGGCGGCGACCTGGCGCATCGCATCAAGGACAACAGCGCCGACGAGCTCGGGGCCGTCTCCCGCAGCGTCAACGAGATGGCTCGCCGGCTCGCCATCGCCCAGCAGGAGGAGCGGTCGGCCGCGCAGGCCAAGAACGACCTCATCACCGGCGTCTCGCACGACCTGCGCACGCCGCTCACGTCGATCCTCGGCTTTCTCGAATATATCCAGAAAGACCGCTACCGCGACGAGCTGGAGCTGCGCCAGTACGTCGACATCGCCTACGACAAGGCGCTCGTGCTGCGCAAGCTCATCGACGACCTGTTCGAGTACACGCGCGTCGCGGGCGGGTCGATGCCGCTGCAGGCGGAGCCGGTCGACTTGAATCCGTTCCTGCGCCAGCTCGCCGACGAGTACGAGCCGCTGCTGGAGGAAGCCGGCATGGCCTGCCGGGTCCATCCGTCCGGACAGCCGCTGCTCGTCCAGGCCGATCCGGAGCTGCTGCTGCGCGTATTCGAAAATCTGCTGACCAACGCCATCCGCTACGGAGCCTCCGGCGGCGCAGTCGATATTTATGTACGTCCGGCAGCCGGATCGGCTTCGCCGGATGAAGAAGAAGCTGACGCAGCGGCGGACCAGGCGGCGATGCCGAACGAAACCGCAGCGCCGATGGCCGAGGTCGTCTTCCGCAATTACGGAGAGCCGATCCCGCCGAGCCATCTGCCGCGGCTGTTCGACCGCTTCTATCGCGTCGACGCCTCCCGCTCGCGGCAGACCGGGGGCAGCGGCCTCGGCCTCGCCATCGTCAAAAGCATCGTCGACCTGCACGGCGGCGTCATCGAGGCCGCCAGCTCGAAGCGCAGGACCGAATTCATCGTGCGCCTGCCGCTTTAAGAATTTCCTAAGAACTTCAAAAGCCTCCCGTTAAGAAGCGCCGATTAGACTGGATCTATCGACGCTTCTTGACGGGAGGTTTTCTGCATGCAAGCTTTTCTGCTCTTCTCCGCCATCCTGCTCGGGATCGGCGCGGCGCTGCAGCTGCGCAGCCGGCGCCGTCCGCTCGCGGCCGGCCTGCTCTGGGCCGCCGTCGCCGCCGCGCAGCTGCTTGGAGCCCTTTCTCCGCTATGGCTGCCGGGCTGAGGCGCCCTCATCGGCCCTTTGGCGTGCGCCTCGACCAGCGCCAGCTTCCGTCAGCCGCCGCCGGACGCTGGCCGGGCTGCGGGCTGGACTGCGGGCTGCGGGCTGGACCAGCAGCAGCGCACGCCAAAAGGCCGGCTGGAGAGCTCCCCTTCAGGGGCCCTCCAGCCGGCCGCAAGCCAGCTCGGCTCAGCCGGCGCTCGCGCTGCTGCCGGCCGACTTGACGGCGAAGCTGTTGTCCGGACGCCGCAGGCCGAGGCGGTCGCGCAGCGTCTCGCCTTCGTATTCCGTCCGGAACAGGCCGCGCCGCTGCAGCTCCGGCACGACGAGGTCGACGAAGTCCTCCAGCCCGCCCGGCAGGTAAGGAGGCATGATGTTGAAGCCGTCCGCCGCCTCGTTCTCGAACCATTCCTGCAGCTGGTCGGCGATCTGCGCCGGCGTGCCGAGAATCTCGCGATGGCCGCGCGCCCCGGCGATGCGCTGGTACAGCTGGCGGATCGTCAGCCCGTCGCGGTCGGCGATATCCTTGAGCAGCAGGAAGCGGCTCTTGCCGCCGTTCACCTGCTCCAGCTGCGGCAGCTCCGGCAGCGGCCCGTCGACCGGGTACGGGCTCAGGTCGAAGCTGATCAGCCCCGACAGCAGCGCGACGCCGGCCTCGACCGGAATCAGCTCCTCGAACCGGGCCTTTTTCTCGCGCGCCTCCTCCTCCGTGCGGCCGATGATCGGAAAGACGCCCGGCATGATCTTCAAATCCGCCGGCTGCCGGCCGTAGCGGGCGAGCCGGCCCTTTACGTCGCGGTAAAACGCCTGCGCCTCCTCCAGCGTCTGCCAAGCGGTGAAGATGACCTCCGCCGTGCGGGCGGCCAGCTCCTTGCCCGGCTCCGAGGCGCCGGCCTGGATGACGACCGGATGGCCCTGCGGCGGACGGGCGACGTTGAGCGGTCCCTGCACCTGGAACCACTTGCCCTGATGGTCGGTCCGGTGGATTTTCGAGCGGTCGGCGAAGCGCGCTCCTTCCTTGTCCGCCAGCAGCGCGCCGTCCTCCCAGCCGTCCCACAGCCGGCGCACGACGTCGACGAACTCCTCGGCCCGCTCGTAGCGCAGCTCATGCAGCAGATGCTTGTCGCGGCTGAAGTTGCGCGCCTCGTCCTCGGTATTGCTCGTCACCACGTTCCAGGCGGCCCGCCCGCGGCTGATGTAGTCGAGCGAGGCGAACTTGCGCGCGACGTGAAAGGGCTCGTTGTACGTCGTCGACACGGTGCCGGCCAGCCCGATCCGCTCCGTGTCCGCGGCCAGCGCCGACAGCAGCGTCAGCGGCTCCAGCCGCACCTGCACCGCCTGCTCCAGCGCCTGCGGGAAGCGCTCGTGGACGGCATAGCCATCGGCCAGGAACACCATGTCGAACTTGCCGCGCTCCGCCGTCTTCGCCGCCTGCCGGTAGAAGCCGTAGTCCAGCACGCCCTCGGCGTTGCTGTGCTCGTATCTCCACGAAGCGACATGATGACCCGGAATCATCAGGAATGCGCCGAGGCGCAGCTTTTCTTTTCTTGCCATATCTATCGTTCCTCCTCGTTCGATGGCTTGCATGACGACGCGCCGGCCGTCCATCCCGTCCGCTTCTTCAGCGCTCGGCATTCGCCTTCCAGCCGGAGAAGCGGCGCTCCAGCAGCACGAGCCCGTGGTTGATGAGCAGCCCGAGCGCGGAAATGGTCAGGATGCCGGCGTACATCTCCGGAATCTGAAAGTTGTACTGCGTATAGTTGATCAGGTAGCCGAGCCCGGCCTTGGCCCCGACCATCTCGGCGGCGATCAGCACGAGAATCGACGAGGCGCCCGCCAGCCGGATGCCTGTGAACACCGACGGCAGCGATGCCGGCAGGATGACCTTCCAGAACAGCTGGAACGGCGGCAGCCCGAGCGAGCGCGCCGACTTGACGAGCAGCGGATCGACGCCGCGCACGCCGCTCACCGTATTGAGCAGGATCGGCCAGGTGCAGGCGAACAGCACGATCGAGATCTTCGACGTTTCTCCGATGCCGAGGATCAGGATGAATACAGGCAGCAGCGCCAGCGCCGCCGTGTTGCGGAACAGCTCCAGCACCGGCCCGAGCAGCAGCGCCGCCGTCCGCGAGTAGCCGATCGCCAGCCCGAGCGGGATCGCGATCGCGACCGCCAGCAGCAGCCCGCTGACCGACCGGACGATGCTCGCCTGGAAGTTTTCCAGCAGCGAGCCGGAGACGGCCAGCTCTCCCCACGCCCTCAGCACCTCCGACAGCGGAGGCAGGAACGTCGCATCCACCAGACCGAGGCGGGGAGCCGTCTCCCAGACGAGAGCCAGCGCGGCGATCGCCGCCGAGCCCCGCAGCGCCTTTGCCGCCGCCTTGCCGATCGTCCATGCGGCCGATCGCCGCGCCGCCGCAGGCCGGGACGCTCCGACCGCAGCCGCAGCCTTTTCGGCCGTCGCCGCTGCTCTGCTCCCGCCCGTCCGGCTCGCCTCCAGCCTCTCGGCCGCAGGCCGATCCGCCGCAGCGGCGCGTCCGGCCCCGGCCGTCTCCCGGCCCGCAGCCGCAGCGCCTTCCGGCGCTGTCGCAGCCCGGGACGGGATGCTTCTTGCCGCCGCTTTGTTCACGCTCATTGCCATCGCTCCCTTCGCTTGTCGGCGCGTCCGCAGCGGTCCGCGCCCTTATCCGCTCCTCCGTCAGCCGGTCCGCCCGAAAATCCGCTCTGGGCAAGCCTCCGGCACTCGGCCGCCGGAGGCTACCTGGCGGCGCGCTCCTCCGTCGGCGCGCCGTCCTGCGACTGCGAGAGCCGCACCTCCTCGCGCAGCTCGCTCCAGATCTCGTGCCGCAGCTCGCCGAACGCCGCCGCGGAGCGCGTATCCTCCTCCTCGGAGCGCCGCCCGAGCGGGATGTCGACGATCCGCTTGATGCGCCCCGGCCGCGCCGTCATGACGGCGACCCGCTGGCCGAGATAGACCGCCTCGTCGATCCCGTGGGTGATGAACAGGATCGTCTTGCCCGTCTGCTCCCAGATGCGGAGCAGCTCCGCCTGCAGGCTCTCGCGCGTCTGCGCGTCGAGCGCCGCGAACGGCTCATCCATGAGCAGCACCTCCGGATCGAAGGCAAGGCTGCGCGCGATCGCCACCCGCTGCTTCATGCCGCCGGACAGCTCATGCGGATAGCGTCCCTCGAAGCCGCTCAAGCCGACGAGGGCCAAATAGTGACGGGCCCGCTCGCGCCGCTCCCTGGCTCCGATTCCTTTCGCCTCCAGGCCGAACTCGATGTTCGCCTGCGCGGTCCGCCACGGAAACAGCGCATATTGCTGGAAGACGATGCCGCGGTCCATGCCCGGTCCCGTCACCGGCCGCCCGTCGAGCAGGATCTGCCCCGAGGTCGGGCGGGACAGGCCGGCGAGCAGGTCGAGCAGCGTCGACTTGCCGCATCCGCTCGGCCCGACGACCGCCATGAACTCGCCCGGCCGCACGTCCAGATCGAGCCCGTCGACGGCCGTGAACTCCTTGACCTCCTTGCCTTCGCGCACGAGAAACTTTTTCGTCACGTCCTGAAACCGGATCTTGGCCGCTTCCCGGACCGGTTCCGATGTCGGGGACGCTCCGTCCGCTCCCCGGCTCTCCGCTTCCCGGTCCAGTCCCGGTGTCGCCGCCGCCCCTCTCGCTCCCGCTTCCGACGCTTCGCCCTGCCCTTCCGTCTGCCCTTCCGCCTGCCGAGCCTCCCGCTTGCCGTCTTCCCGCCGTTCGCTCATCCGCATCCCTCTCCTTTTTCGGCTTGGGCCGTTTTACTTGCCGGTGTCCTTCTCGTCTTCCTCCGCGTAGGGATTGAACTCGTTCGTGTACAGGTCCTCGAGCTTCACGCCGGCCGCCTTCTTGTCGCCGCTCGCCTCCAGCCATTTGCGCCAGATCTCGAACTCCTCCGGACGGATCGTGCCGCCCTTGCCGGCGACGCTCGTCGATTTCCAGAACTTCAGGTTGTCTCCGCTCTCCTCCCGGCCGCGCTTCGCCACGATGTCCTGAGCGCGCTGGATGACCGTCTCCCTCGGCTGCGTGCGCGCCCATTCGATCGCCTTGGACGTGCCTTCGACGAATTTGCGCACCGTGTTCGGATTGTCCGCGATGAATTTTTTCGTAAAAACGATCGTGCCTGCGCTCTGCGCCCCGAACAGCTCGAAATCGCTGAACAGCTTGCGCACTCCGCCCCGCTCCAGCGCATGGTCGCGCAGGATGCCGCCAAGCACGGCGACATCGATCTGCCCCGCGCGCAGCGACTGCTCTGTATTGACCGGCGGCAGCGCGACGAGCGTCACCTGCTTGATCTCGTCGTCGCTGAGCCCTCCGCGCTTCAGGTACTCCTTGAGCACGAATTCGGCATGGGCGCCGAGCGTATTCATGCCGACCTTCTTGCCGATCAAGTCGCGGGCGCTGCGGATCGGGCTGTCCTCCAGCACGAAATACCCGTTGTACGTCAATTCGTCCATGCCGTAGTAGCTGATGACCGAGCGGATCGGCGCGCCCGCCGAGATCAGCTTGATGATCGCGCCGTTGAACGCTCCGCCGAAGTCGGACTGGCCCGTCGCCGCCGTCTGGATGTCCTGCGGGCCGCTCGTCGTATTGCCGATCCACTTGAGCTTGACCGGGGCCAGATAGCCGAGATCCTCGGCCAGCTCCGGAAACGTCACCGATCCGACCGAGCCCTGGTACCTCAGCTCCAGCGTCTCCGGCTCTCCGTCCTTGCCGGCGGCGACAGCCTTCTTCTCCTCGTTGCCGCCGCATCCGGTCAGCAGCACCGCGGCCGACAGCACCGTGGCGAGCGCGGCAGCCGTGCGGCTCCTTCTGCGGTTCCTCTTTTCAACAGCCGCTCCCTGAACCGCCGCGTTCCATTGCATTTGCTTCTGCTCCATCCCCAAGCTCCTCTCTCCCGCAAGACCGGCCGGAAAACGGCAAAAGCCTCCGCGGGCGCGGCCGCATCCAAGCAGCCGTACTCGGGAGGCCTCCTCAGCATAGGGTCGGCTCCGCTTCCGATAAGCAAAAAAGACGCATAGCGGCAGGCTTCTCGCGCTGCAGGCTTGCGTCTCCGGTTGCTCCGGTCGATTGTTTATAATTCCTATATAATTACTATGAAAAGAATCATAGCACCGCTTTTCCGTTTCGTCAATACGAATATTTCGCTCTGCGTTGGGCCATGCTGATAGCAAATGGCCGCCCGACCGTGCCCGCACGGCAGCGGCAACAGGAGGAATGCGCTCATGTCCGATCTGCTTCAGCTCGCCCTTATCGCTCTGACGCTTCTTTTTATCGGCCTGGTGCTTCATTGCATTCGCAAAGGCGTCCTGCGCGACCGCTACGCCCTGCTTTGGCTCAGCATCAGCGGAGGCTTCCTCGGCATGCTGGCGCTGCCGTTCCTCGTCTAGCGGACCGCCGATCCCCTCTGCCCTAGGATCGCCAAAAAGGCCGCTCTCATTCCTCGGAAACGGGAATGAGAGCGGCCTTTTCGATTCGTCTTGACCTTGTTCCGCCCGAAGCGCCTTTCGGCGATCCGGGCGCCAGGCCCCGCCAGCCTTCGCCGCCGCTTATTTCGCGGCCGGCTCCTCCTCCGGAAGCTTATGCTCCGGATGAGGCTTGACGGTCAGTCCGCCGTCTTCCTCGTCGATGACGAGCATGTAGCCTTTTTTGATCGTGCCCATCAGCAGCTCCTCGGACAGGCGGTCCTCGATGTGCTTCTGGATCGCGCGGCGCAGCGGGCGTGCGCCATACGCCGGATCGAAGCCTTCCTTGGCGAGGAACTCCTTCGCCTTGTCGGTCAGCTCGAAGTCCACCTCCTGCTCGCGCAGCCGCTTGCGCAGCTCGTCGGACATGAGCGTCACGATCTGGGCGATATGCTCCTGATCGAGCGAGTGGAACACGATCGTCTCGTCGATCCGGTTCAGGAACTCCGGACGGAAGCTTTTTTTCAGCTCGCCCATCACTTTGTCCTTCATCTGGTTGAACTCGCGGCCCGCGTCATGGCTCGCCGTGAAGCCGAGCGTCGAGTTGCGCTTGATCTGATCGGCGCCGACGTTGGACGTCATGATGATAAGCGTGTTGCGGAAGTCGACGACGCGGCCTTTGGAGTCGGTCAGACGCCCGTCCTCGAGCACCTGCAGCAGAATGTTGAACACTTCCGGATGCGCCTTCTCGATCTCGTCGAGCAGGACGACGGAGTACGGCTTGCGGCGCACCTTCTCGGTCAGCTGGCCGCCCTCTTCATAACCGACGTATCCCGGAGGCGCTCCGACCAGACGCGACGTCGAATGCTTCTCCATGTACTCCGACATGTCGATGCGAATGACCGCGTTCTCGTCGCCGAACATCGCCTCGGCCAGCGCGCGGGCGAGCTCCGTCTTGCCGACGCCCGTCGGGCCGAGGAAGATGAAGCTGCCCATCGGGCGCTTCGGATCCTTGAGTCCGGCGCGCGAGCGGCGCACGGCGCGGGAGACGGCCTTGACCGCATCGGATTGCCCGATGACGCGGTCGTGCAGGATCTCCTCCATCTTGAGCAAGCGCTGCGTCTCCTCCTCCGCCAGCTTGACGACGGGGATGCCGGTCCAGCCGGCGACGACCTGAGCGATGTCGTCCGGCGTTACTTCGGAATCGGTGCGCCCCTGCTTTTCCTTCCAGCTGTTCTTCGTCGTATCGAGCTCCTCGCGGATCTTCTGCTCGGTATCGCGAAGCGCGGCCGCTTTTTCGAACTCCTGGCTCTGCACGGCGGCGTCCTTCTCCTTGCGCACTTCGTCCAGCCGGCCTTCGAGCTGCTTGAGATCCGGCGGAATCGTGTACGTATGGAGCCTTACCTTGGAGCTCGCCTCGTCGATCAGGTCGATCGCCTTGTCCGGCAGGAAGCGGTCCGTGATGTAGCGGTCCGACAGCTTGACGGCCGCCTCGATCGCCTCGTCGGTAATTTTCACGCGATGATGCGCCTCGTAGCGGTCGCGCAGGCCATGCAGGATCTGGATCGCCTCGTCCGGCGTCGGCTGGTCGACCGTGATCGGCTGGAAGCGGCGCTCGAGCGCGGCGTCCTTCTCGATGTACTTGCGGTATTCGTCCAGCGTCGTGGCGCCGATGCACTGCAGCTCGCCGCGCGCCAGCGCCGGCTTGAGGATGTTGGAGGCGTCGATCGCGCCCTCCGCTCCGCCTGCGCCGATCAGCGTGTGCAGCTCGTCGATGAACAGCACGATGTTGCCGGCCTGGCGGATCTCATCCATGATTTTCTTCAACCGGTCCTCGAACTCGCCGCGGTACTTCGTGCCCGCTACGACCGAGCCCATATCGAGCGTCATGACGCGCTTGTCGCGCAGCGTTTCGGGAATCTCGTTGGCGACGATCTTCTGGGCGAGGCCCTCGGCGATCGCCGTCTTGCCGACGCCGGGCTCGCCGATCAGCACGGGATTGTTCTTCGTGCGGCGGCTGAGCACCTGGATGACGCGCTCGATCTCCTTGCTGCGGCCGATGACCGGATCGAGGTTGTTCTCGCGGGCGGATGCCGTCAGGTCGCGCGCCAGGCCGTCCAGCGTCGGCGTGCTCACGTTCGCCGGAGCGCCGTGATTGCTGGAGACGGCCTCGCTGCTGCCGAGCAGCTGCAGCACCTGCTGGCGCGCCTTGTTGAGGCTGATGCCGAGGTTGTTCAGCACGCGGGCGGCGACGCCCTCGCCCTCGCGGATCAGGCCGAGCAGGATATGCTCCGTGCCGACGTACGTATGGCCGAGCTTGCGGGCTTCGTCCATCGACAGCTCGATGACCTTTTTGGCGCGCGGCGTATAAGCGATGTTGCTCGGCTGCTCCTGCCCGCGTCCGATGAGCGACTCCACCTCGTCCTGGATCTTCTCGAGACCGAGGCCGAGCGCGATCAGCGCCTTGGCGGCGATGCCCTCGCCCTCGCGGATCAGGCCGAGCAGGATGTGCTCCGTGCCGATATTGTTATGTCCAAGCCGCACCGCCTCTTCCTGGGCCAGTGCCAGCACCTTCTGCGCGCGTTCCGTGAATCGTCCAAACATCATTCGTAAGCACCTCCGTCTTGGGATCGGGATGCCAGCTGCCCGCGGATAAGCTCCGCGCGCCGCATGTCCCGCTGCTCCGTATTCATTTTCTCCTCGAATGCCTGCTGCAGGAAGCCCGGCTGCGTCATGACCATCAACTCATTCATAACCTGCGGGGATACGTGGCCAATCAGTCCCAGGTCGATGCCGAGCCGCACGTCGGACAGCCGCTGCGCGGACTCCTTGGAATCCATGATCGCGGCATGCGACAGGATGCCGTAGGAGCGCTTCACGCGGTCCTCCAGGCGGAGCCTGGATTCCTGCAGCAGCCGCTGCCTCGCCGCCTTTTCATGCTCGATGATCTGACGCACGACGCCGTGCAGGTTGTCGATGATCTCGTCCTCGGACTGGCCGAGCGTGATCTGGTTCGAGATCTGGAACAAGTTGCCCAGCGCCTCGCTGCCTTCGCCGTACAGCCCCCTTACCGCCAAGCCGACCTGCGTGATCGCCGACAGAATGCGGTTGATCTGCTGGGTCATGACGAGCGCCGGCAGATGCATCATGACCGACGCCCGGATGCCCGTGCCGACGTTCGTCGGACAACTCGTCAAGAAGCCGCGCTTCTCGTCGAAAGCATATTCCGTTGCCTCTTCATAGATGTCGTCGATCCGGCTGGCAAGCCGCCACGCCTCCTGCACCTGGAAGCCCGGATATAGACATTGAATGCGAAGATGGTCTTCTTCGTTAATCATGATGCTGATCGCCTCGTTGTCGCTGACGACGACGGCTCCCGCTCTCGACTCGCCGGCGAGCGCCGGGCTGATCAGATGCTTCTCCACCAGCACGCGGCGCTCCAGCTCGCTCAGCTCGGCCAGATCGACCGTCTCGAACGTGCCGACGGCATCGAGCTTTCCTTCCTTGGCGACGGCGATCAGCTTGTTCTTGACCTCCGCCGCATGCTGGCCCGTAGCCAGGATCGGGAATGGAAAGCCCTTCAGGTTGCGAGCCACCCGCACCCTGCTGCTGAAAACGATATCGGAGTCCGGGCCTTCGCCCTTCATCCATTCACTCAGCGCGTTTTGCGCAAAGCGGCCTGCTGCCACATCCCATCCTCCTCTCGACTTCGCGAATTCGAGATCGAATCCGCCTCTGCTCCATGCGCTCAGCCGGGCTCGGCGCTCTGCAGCTGCTTCTCCAGCAGTCGAATCTCGTCCCGGAGCTTGGAATCCGCCTCTGCTCCATGCGCTCAGCCGGGCTCGGCGCTCTGCAGCTGCTTCTCCAGCAGTCGAATCTCGTCCCGGAGCTTGGCCGCCGTCTCGAATTCTTCATTCTGGATCGAGCTCTGCATCTCCTGCCGCAGCCGGTCGATTTCGCGCCGGGTCTTGATCCGTCCGCCCGAGCGCTGCGGAATCTTGCCCACATGCGCCGTGCTGCCGTGCACCCGCTTGAACAGCGGATCGAGCCGATCTCCGAAATGCTTGTAGCACGAGCTGCAGCCGAAGCGTCCGAGCTTCTTGAACTGCGGATAGGTCAAGCCGCACTCCTCGCAGCGGGGCGGCGGAGCGGGCGTCTGCCCCTGCAGGCTGCCTTTGCCGGCGGGATCGAAGTCCATCAGCCCCGACAGCAGGCTATGGATCGAAAAGCCGTTCGGCGATCCGGGCAGCCCTTCTCCCCGCTCGCGGGCGCAGGATTCGCAAATATGGAACTCGTTCTTGTCGCCGTTGATGATTTTCGTAAAATGAAGCGTAGCCGGCCTTTTGCCGCATTCCTGACAAAGCATGCCGTCATCCCCTCCTTGCGCTCCCTATTCCTTACCCAAAAGCGAGATCAGCATCGCCTTCAGCAGCCGGGCCCGCAGCTCGTCGCGCTGCGGCAGCTTGACGGCGATCGTCTCTCTGCAGACGGCCGCCCGCAGCAGATTGCCCTCGCGCCTCGAAATGATCGTCGCTTCCTCCAGCTGGTAGATCAGGCCGTCTGCCGCATTTTGGTCGACCTGCGAGCCGATCGTATGATGGATATGGCCATGAATCGCCTTCATCGCCGGCAGCTCGATGCGCTGGATGCGGATATAGCCTCCGCCTCCTCGCTTGCTCTCGACAAGATAGCCCTTTTCGAGCGTGAAGCGCGTGCTGATGACGTAGTTGATCTGGGACGGCACGCAGGAAAACCGGTCCGCAAGCTCGTTGCGCTGGATCTCGACCGCGCCGTCGGGACTTTCCTGCAGCAGCAGCTTCAAGTGCTGCTCCAGGGCATCGGAAATATTTCGCATATCACCAACCTCCCTATGCTGGCACCTGTACGATGAAAAATGGCGGTAAGCCAAAAAGCCAATGCCCGAATTGCATCCCTGTAGCATTCCCCTGAAAGCGTGACGAAACATCCGCTGGTACGAGAAAGCTCCGCTAGCTCGCCGGAATCTGATCCGGAAAGGCGGGGCGCCGCAACTGACTTTGACTTTCTTTGACTTATGACTTAATTATACGCTTTTTCTCTGAAACGTCAAGCGCTCCAGGCAAGGAAGCCGCACGGCGGAAAACCGGCTTGTCCCATGCCTTTTACCAGCTTGGGACAAGTCGTTCCTCTTTATACCTAGAAAAAGTCCATCAAATTCGGCATGCGCGGCTCCATGCGCTCGGCCAAAGCCTTCAGCTCCGCCGCCGGCCCCGTCAGGCCGCCCGCCGCCAAGAGCTCCCGCGGACCGGCGTAGCCGGTGAACAGCGCCGTCCAGCTGCCGATGCCGCCGCGCAGCGCAACTGCCGCAGCGCTCTCGGCAAATGGCGCCCCGTTGTCCGCCGGCTGTCCGGAGAGCTTGCGCAGCGAGCCTTTTCCCCGCTCGTCGACCGCCAGCTCCCAGCTGCCGTCGTTCCATGGCGCATGCTCATCCTCCACGATCATCGTCCACGATCTTGCCGGTCCCGGCAGGAACGGATACGCTTCGATGAACGCCTCCGCATCGACGATCCGCGCCATGAAGTAGGGTTGCACGGCTTGCTCGATGCGCGGATCCGGCAGCAGGAACGGCAGCGGGTCACCTTTGTAGCTTTCGAACTGGACTTGGTCGATCATCGAGTCATGCTGGCCGAAAAAGGTCCAAAGCCCCTCTCTCGCTTCCTCGCTCAAGTAGACAAGCTCATGTACGGTCAGCTTGCGCTCCTTGACCTGGTACAGCGCATAGCCTTCGGCCGCCCCGCCTTCGGAGCGGTAAATCGCCGCATGTCCCGACTTGCGCCGCAGCACCGAGTCGTCCCACCAGTCGGACTCCCGGGAGAGCGCGATTTGAAAGCCGGAGGCATACTCCTCGTAAAGCTCCTGCAAAGACTGCCGGATGTCCGGCTGAGCCGGATCGACCCGCTCGATAAAGCCCGGCGTGAGCTTGCGCGGAGGCAGCTTGTCCCTCGGGATCGTAAACCGGATCCGGTCGGCGCACAGCTCCCAGCCGAAGCGCCGATAGAACCCGATGCTGAACGGAGCGAGCATGGACAGCGTCTGCCCCCGCTCCTTCATCTCTTCCAGCGAACGGCGCAGCAGCTGCGCGATATGGCCCTTCCGGCGCTCCTCCGGCCAGCTCGCGACGGCCGCCACTCCGCCCATGGCGAACTTGCGTCCCTGCACGTATGCCGTCAAGGGCAGGACAAGCACTTGCGAGCGGATCCGCCCTTCCTCGACCGCTACCCACAGCTGCTCAGGCTTTCTTGTCCGATGCGCCCTCTCCAGCTCCTCCGGCGACATGACGTATTGAAAGGCGTACTGGCTCAGCTTCAGATGCTCGTCCATTTCCTCCGGACGCAGCTTGCGAATTTCCATGCTCGCTCCTCCTTTTTTGGTCCATGTTCTTCCTTACGACGAGCCTCATCTGAATATGGCTCTTGCGTTTCGCTGCCTATATGTGTCCGGTCACGCCGGACACGGCATGTCGCCCGTTCCTTCGACTCGGAGCCCGCCGCGCAGCCCGCATCTGTTAATTGGACTCCGAAGCCTCGCAGCCGGCCTCCCGGAACAGCAGATCGAGCAGCGACAGCGCCTGCTCTAGCTTTTCCGGCGGCACGTCCTCGTATCGGTCTCCGATCGACAGCTCGCTGACGCAAGAGGTGGCCGTTTTTTCTTTGACATATCCGACCAAAGCTACTCCCGTCTCCCGAGCGGCCTGCTCGAACAGATCGGCAGCCTGCTGCGCCGGCAGCTCCGCATGGAGATGGAACATGTTCGACACCGGCGTCTCCGGTACGGTGCGAAGTCCCGTCACGCCGTTCAGGCGGCGGGCCAGATCCTTGGCGCCCTCATAATACCGGCTCATCCTCGGCCGACGTAGATCCAGATAGTAGTCGGAGCTGACGATATACGGATAGAGGCTGATTAGATCGCCGCCATGCCGGCGCTTCCACACCTTGGCCTCGGCCGCGAGCTGCGTATCTCCGGCCAGCACCGCGCCCGCGATGCCTCCGAGACCTTTGTAAAAAGAGACGTACACGCTGTCGAACAAGCGGCAGATCTCCGCCTCCGAGCGTCCGTAATACGGAACGATCTCAAACAGGCGCGCCCCGTCCAGATGAAGCGGAATGCCGTTTTCCCGGCACCAGGCCGAGATCGCCTCCAGCTCCTCAAACGGAGGCAGCTGCCCGCCGATTTCCCGCTGCGGCAGCTCAAGCAGCAGGCAGCCGACGTTCCCCATCTCCTGCACGTCCTGCAGCGTGATGAGCCGGTCCGCATCGCCCAGCAGCACCGGCTCGATGCCATGCAGCTCATGCAATCCTTTTTCCTCATGAATCTCCAGATGGCATAGCGGATGGTAAGCCGCCTTGCGAATGCCTTTGCGATCGCACCAGATCCGCAGGGCGATCTGCTGCGCCATCGTACCGCTTGGGAAAAAGACCGCCGCTTCCTTGCCCAGCAGCTTCGCCAGCTTCGTTTGGAAAGCTTCGATCACCTCTCCTTTCCCGTACATGTCGCTTGCCTGGTCGACGTCCATCTCGTCGAAAGCCTGCGTCAGCATCCGCATCGAGCGCTTGCTGCTGCCGGTGACGACATGCGCGGCCTGAGCGAAGCTCTCTGCAAGCCCGTTCGTTGTTCCCATGCTGACTCTCCTTTCAAATTGAAACCCTTGATGCAGGTATACCAGAATCAGACGGCAAGAAGCAAGTATAGCGGTTACATTTCGACCCAATGCAAAAAGCCGCCGCATCCGAAGATGCGGCGGCTCGTGATTGCAAGTGCTTGGCGACGTCCTACTCTCCCAGGACCCTGCGGTCCAAGTACCATCGGCGCTGGAAGGCTTAACGGTCGTGTTCGGGATGGGTACGCGTGGTTCCCTTCCGCCATCGCCACCAAACGTCCTGCTTGCTCAAGGCGTAGGCTTGCGCCCTGAAAACTGGATCGAACGAAATGCCGTGCTGACCGGCTGGTTCTTGCTTGAATAGGATAAGCCCTCGACCGATTAGTACTCGTCAGCTGCACACGTTGCCGCGCTTCCACCTCGAGCCTATCGACCTGGTCGTCTTCCAGGGGTCTTACATACTGGGAAATCTCATCTTGAGGGGGGCTTCGCGCTTAGATGCTTTCAGCGCTTATCCCGTCCGTACGTAGCTACCCAGCGGTGCTCCTGGCGGAACAACTGGTACACCAGCGGTACGTCCATCCCGGTCCTCTCGTACTAAGGACAGCTCCTCTCAAATTTCCTACGCCCACGACAGATAGGGACCGAACTGTCTCACGACGTTCTGAACCCAGCTCGCGTACCGCTTTAATGGGCGAACAGCCCAACCCTTGGGACCTACTTCAGCCCCAGGATGCGATGAGCCGACATCGAGGTGCCAAACCTCCCCGTCGATGTGGACTCTTGGGGGAGATAAGCCTGTTATCCCCAGGGTAGCTTTTATCCGTTGAGCGATGGCCCTTCCATTCGGTACCACCGGATCACTAAGCCCGACTTTCGTCCCTGCTCGACTTGTTGGTCTCGCAGTCAAGCTCCCTTATGCCTTTGCACGCTTCGAATGATTTCCAACCATTCTGAGGGAACCTTTGGGCGCCTCCGTTACATTTTAGGAGGCGACCGCCCCAGTCAAACTGCCCGCCTGACACGGTCCCTTCACCGGCTTCACGGTGACAGGTTAGAACTCCGATACGATCAGGGTGGTATCCCAACGGCGCCTCCACCGAAGCTGGCGCTCCGGCTTCCTAGGCTCCCACCTATCCTGTACAGATCGTACCAAAGTCCAATATCAAGCTGCAGTAAAGCTCCATGGGGTCTTTCCGTCTTGTCGCGGGTAACCTGCATCTTCACAGGTAGTAAAATTTCACCGGATCTCTCGTTGAGACAGCGCCCAAGTCGTTACGCCATTCGTGCGGGTCAGAATTTACCTGACAAGGAATTTCGCTACCTTAGGACCGTTATAGTTACGGCCGCCGTTTACTGGGGCTTCGGTTCACAGCTTCGGGTTACCCCTAACCGCTCCCCTTAACCTTCCAGCACCGGGCAGGCGTCAGCCCGTATACTTCGCCTTACGGCTTCGCACAGACCTGTGTTTTTGCTAAACAGTCGCTTGGGCCTTTTCACTGCGGCCCCCTCGGGCTATTCACCCTACCGAGGCACCCCTTCTCCCGAAGTTACGGGGTCATGTTGCCGAGTTCCTTAACGAGAGTTACTCCGCGCGCCTTAGCATGCTCTGCTCGCCTACCTGTGTCGGTTTGCGGTACGGGCACCTTCGCCTGGCTAGAAGCTTTTCTTGGCAGCCGGAGATCATGACCTTCGGTACTGTAAGTTTCCCTCCCCATCACAGCCCAGCCTTACGGTTTGCGGATTTGCCAACAAACCAGCCTCACTGCTTGGACGGACACATCCATCGGTCCGCGTCACTACCCTTCTGCGTCACTCCATTGCTCATAACGGCTTACGGTGGTACAGGAATATCAACCTGTTGTCCTTCGACTACGCCTTTCGGCCTCGCCTTAGGTCCCGACTTACCCTGAGCGGACGAACCTTCCTCAGGAACCCTTAGGCTTACGGCGGATCAGATTCTCACTGATCTTTTCGTTACTCATACCGGCATTCTCACTTGTGTACCGTCCACCAGTCCTTGCGGTCTGACTTCAACCTATACACAACGCTCCCCTACCCAATGCTGCCAAGCTTGCGCTTGCAGCTTTGCCATAGCTTCGGTGGTGTGTTTAGCCCCGTTACATTTTCGGCGCAGAGTCACTCGACCAGTGAGCTATTACGCACTCTTTAAATGGTGGCTGCTTCTAAGCCAACATCCTGGTTGTCTGGGCAACTCCACATCCTTTCCCACTTAACACACACTTGGGGACCTTAGCTGATGATCTGGGCTGTTTCCCTCTTGACGATGGATCTTAGCACTCACCGTCTGACTCCCGGTTATACATGACTGGCATTCGGAGTTTGACTGGACTTGGTAACCCTTGGCGGGCCCCGCACCCAATCAGTGCTCTACCTCCAGCATGCTCAACACCGAGGCTAGCCCTAAAGCTATTTCGGGGAGAACCAGCTATTTCCGAGTTCGATTGGAATTTCTCCGCTACCCCCACCTCATCCCCGAATTTTTCAACATTCGTGGGTTCGGGCCTCCAGTGCGTGTTACCGCACCTTCACCCTGGACAGGGGTAGATCACCCGGTTTCGGGTCTACACCCACGTACTCAAGCGCCCTATTCAGACTCGCTTTCGCTGCGGCTCCGTCTTCCCGACTTAACCTTGCACGTGAACGTAACTCGCCGGTTCATTCTACAAAAGGCACGCCATCACCCCTATAACGGGCTCTGACTTTTTGTAAGCGCACGGTTTCAGGTTCTATTTCACTCCGCTCCCGCGGTGCTTTTCACCTTTCCCTCACGGTACTGCTTCACTATCGGTCGCCAGAGAGTATTTAGCCTTGGCAGATGGTCCTGCCGGATTCCCACGAGGTTTCACGTGTCTCGCGGTACTCGGGATCCGTCTCGGAGGGAGCAGGCTTTGAGCTACAGGGCTTTTACCTGCTATGGCGGGCCTTTCCAGACCTCTTCGCCTAACCTGCTCCTTTGTAACTCCGTGTGAGACGTCCCACAACCCCAGGAGGCAAGCCCCCTGGTTTGGGCTAATCCGCGTTCGCTCGCCGCTACTGACGGAATCACTATTGTTTTCTCTTCCTCAGGGTACTTAGATGTTTCAGTTCCCCTGGTATGCCTCACGCAGCGCTATGAATTCACGCTGCAGTAACTGGGCATTACCCCAGCTGGGTTTCCCCATTCGGAAATCCCCGGATCAACGCTTGCTTACAGCTCCCCGAGGCCTATCGTGGTTCGCCACGTCCTTCATCGGCTTCTGGCGCCTAGGCATCCTCCGTGCGCTCTTAGTAGCTTAACCATCACCGATCCGAAGACCGGCGTCAGCTAAGAAACAGCTATCGGATGTTTCAGCATTTCATTTCGTTCGTATCCAGTTTTCAAGGAACAAGATTGATGGTGGTTGCATGGTGGAGCCAAGGAGGATCGAACTCCTGACCTCCTGCTTGCAAGGCAGGCGCTCTCCCAGCTGAGCTATGGCCCCAGGCAAATTCCATCAAAGCTGAACAAATGAGGACAAGCCAGTCCTTTTGCAGAACCTTACATTCGACGTTTTTGAAACCCGAGGGTTTCGTAGGGCATCTGGCGATGCCCCAGATTTCGAAAGTCCGTTGCAGGAAGCAAGCGGATGCTTTCGATTTGAATGCTTCCGTTGCAGGAAGCGATTCTCCATAGAAAGGAGGTGATCCAGCCGCACCTTCCGATACGGCTACCTTGTTACGACTTCACCCCAATCATCTACCCCACCTTCGGCGGCTGGCTCCCTTGCGGGTTACCCCACCGACTTCGGGTGTTGTAAACTCTCGTGGTGTGACGGGCGGTGTGTACAAGACCCGGGAACGTATTCACCGCGGCATGCTGATCCGCGATTACTAGCAATTCCGACTTCATGCAGGCGAGTTGCAGCCTGCAATCCGAACTGAGACCGGCTTTTAAGGATTGGCTCCGCCTCGCGGCTTCGCGGCCCGTTGTACCGGCCATTGTAGTACGTGTGTAGCCCAGGTCATAAGGGGCATGATGATTTGACGTCATCCCCGCCTTCCTCCGGTTTGTCACCGGCAGTCAATTCAGAGTGCCCACCCTTACGTGCTGGCAACTGAATTCAAGGGTTGCGCTCGTTGCGGGACTTAACCCAACATCTCACGACACGAGCTGACGACAACCATGCACCACCTGTCTCCTCTGTCCCGAAGGCCGCCGCTATCTCTAGCGGATTCAGAGGGATGTCAAGACCTGGTAAGGTTCTTCGCGTTGCTTCGAATTAAACCACATACTCCACTGCTTGTGCGGGTCCCCGTCAATTCCTTTGAGTTTCACTCTTGCGAGCGTACTCCCCAGGCGGAATGCTTATTGTGTTAACTTCGGCACCAAGGGTATCGAAACCCCTAACACCTAGCATTCATCGTTTACGGCGTGGACTACCAGGGTATCTAATCCTGTTTGCTCCCCACGCTTTCGCGCCTCAGCGTCAGTTACAGCCCAGAAAGTCGCCTTCGCCACTGGTGTTCCTCCACATCTCTACGCATTTCACCGCTACACGTGGAATTCCACTTTCCTCTTCTGCACTCAAGCCTTGCAGTTTCCCGTGCGACTTGGGGTTGAGCCCCAAGATTAAACACCGGACTTACAAAGCCGCCTGCGCGCGCTTTACGCCCAATAATTCCGGACAACGCTTGCCCCCTACGTATTACCGCGGCTGCTGGCACGTAGTTAGCCGGGGCTTTCTTCTCAGGTACCGTCACCTTGGGAGCAGTTACTCTCCCAAGCGTTCTTCCCTGGCAACAGAGCTTTACGACCCGAAGGCCTTCCTCACTCACGCGGCGTTGCTCCGTCAGACTTTCGTCCATTGCGGAAGATTCCCTACTGCTGCCTCCCGTAGGAGTCTGGGCCGTGTCTCAGTCCCAGTGTGGCCGATCACCCTCTCAGGTCGGCTACGCATCGTCGCCTTGGTGAGCCGTTACCTCACCAACTAGCTAATGCGCCGCAGGCCCATCCCCGAGTAACAGATTGCTCCGTCTTTCCCGATCTCCCCAGGAGGGAAGACCGCGTATCTGGTATTAGCATCCGTTTCCGGAGGTTATCCCAGTCTCGAGGGCAGGTTGCCTACGTGTTACTCACCCGTCCGCCGCTAACCTCACCCCGAAGGATGAAGTCCGCTCGACTTGCATGTATTAGGCACGCCGCCAGCGTTCGTCCTGAGCCAGGATCAAACTCTCCATAAAGGTAGTTCGATGACTCATGGTTAAAACGTTGTCGAATGTATAGCTTGTTCATTTGTTCAGTTTTCAAAGAACTTGTCGGTCACAAGGTGATACTTTATCATGCGAAGCATCTCTTGTCAACAGCTTGTCTTTCTTTTCGATTCGTTTCGCTGTTTTTCAACCGCGCCGCCGAAGCGACAAGAAGTAATATACCACATACGCCAAAATGAATGCAAGGGTTTTTTCAAAAAAACTTTGGATGCTTGAAAAGGGCAGGACGAAAGCCGAAAAAGGCCGGCAGCTCCAGGCTGCCGGCCCTTCCTTTCCGACCCGATCCAACCAGCCGCCGCCTAGTCCTCGAATCCGAGCAGCCGCCGCAGCTCCTGCTCGTCCTCGATGATCTCGATGCCGAGATCCCGTGCCTTGACGAGCTTGCTGCCCGCGCTTTCGCCGGCGATGACGAAGTCCGTCTTCTTGGAGACGCTGCCCGACACCTTGGCGCCAAGCTGCTCCAGCCGCTTGCCGGCCTCGTCCCGCGTCATCGTGGACAGCGTGCCGGTCAAGACGACCGTCTTGCCGCTGAAGGGACTTGCGGCCGCCTCGGCCGCGAGAGCGGGACGGTCGGCCTCCGCCCGCACGCCCTTCTCCCGCATCCGCCGGATGCTCTCCTGGATGATCGGCTCCTGGAAAAACGCCGTGATGCTCTCGGCGACGATGCCGCCGACATCCGGCAGCTCTGTCAGCTCCTCGGCCGGAGCCGCCATGATCGCGTCCAGGCTGCCGTAATGGTCGGCGAGCATGCGCGTCGTCGCCTTGCCCGTATTCGGAATGCCGAGTCCGTTCAGGAACGAGGCGAGATCGCGCCCTTTGGACTTCTCGAGCGCGTCCAGCAGGTTGCGCGCCTTTTTGTCCCCGAAGCGCTCCAGCCCGATCAGATCGTCGTAGCCGAGGTCGTACAGGTCGGCCGGATCGCTCACGCGTCCGCTCTCGTAGAGCTGATCGGCCGTCATGACGCTGAACGTCTCGATGTCCATCGCGTCGCGCGAGGCGAAATGCGTGATGCGCGCGATGATCTGCGGCTTGCAGCCGAGCCGGTTGTCGCAGAACAGATGCGCTCCGCGCTGCACGAGCGGCGTGCCGCAGGCCGGGCAGCGGTCCGGATAGACGATCTCCTCGCCCTGCTCGTCTTCGTCGGCCTTGCCGAGAATCTCGGGAATGACGTCGTTGGAGCGGCGGATGAACACGCGCGTGCCGAGCGCGTGCTTCAGTCCCTTGCGCTCGATGTCGCCGGTATTGTTGAGCGTGCAGTTCTGCACCGTGACGCCGGCGAGCTCCACCGGCTCGACGCGCGCGAGCGGCGTCACCTTGCCGGTGCGGCCGACGTTCCAGGAGACAGACTCCAGCACGGTCGTGCTCTCCTCCGCTTCGAACTTGAAGGCGACCGCCCAGCGCGGAAACTTGTCCGTATAGCCGATCGCCGCGCGCGTGCGCATGTCGGTGACCTTGACGACCGCGCCGTCGATCAGGTAATCGAACTCGGGCCGCTTGACGGCGATATGATGCAGCTCCGCGATCACGTCCTCGATGTCGCTGAAGTAGGCGAGGTACGGATTGACCTTGAAGCGGCTGTCGCGGAGAAAGGCGATCATCTCTTCATGGGTAGCGAATTCCAGCTCGTCGGCATAGCCGATATTATAGAAGAACGCGTCCAGCCGCCGCTCCGCGGTCACCTTGGGATTAAGGTTGCGCAGCGCTCCGGCCGCGCCGTTGCGGGCGTTTTTGAGCGGCTCGGGCGCCGTCCTGTTGTACGCCTCCAGCACGGACAGGAACATCATCCCCTCGCCCTGCACCTCGATCAGCCCGTCCCGGTACGGAATCGTCAGCGGAATCGAACGGATCGTCTTGACCTGCGCCAGGATGCTCTCGCCGACCGTGCCGTTGCCGCGCGTCGCCGCCTGCACCAGCTGTCCGCCTTCGTAGGTCAGGTTGAGCGTCAGGCCGTCGAACTTCAGCTCGACGACGTAGGCCGGATCCGGCAGCGGCTCCTCGTCGGGATGCTTGGCGTTGTAGTCGCCGATCGCCCGCAGCAGCCGCTGATTCCAGGCTCGGACGCCCTCTTCGTCCTTGGCTTTGTCGAGGCTCCAGAGGCGCGCGCGGTGGCGATGCGGCTCGAAGCCCTTGAGCACGTCCCCGCCGACGCGCAGCGAGGGCGACTCCGGCAGCACGACGCCGCTCTCCTGCTCCAGCCGGAGCAGCTCGTCGTAGAGCCGGTCGTACTCCGCGTCGCTGATGACCGGCTTGTCGAGCGTATAGTAGTTGTAGTTATGTACGGCAAGCTCTCCGGCGAGCTCGCGCATGCGCTCGATGGCCGCAGGGTCTGCTCCTGCCTTGAGCTCCTCCTGCTGCTCCGTGCGGTTGTCCACTCGTCATCCCGTCCTTCGTCGAAAAAATAAATCATGATATCGGCTGTGAAGCAGGCTTCCTTACCAGTCTATACCAACGGCTGCGGATGCAACCGTGCCCGGGCGCTGAACCGTTCAGAACCCGGGCACGGATGCGATGCCGTATGAATATGGACAGGCCTAGCTAAGGGATGAGTACAGGATCAGCCGTCGACCTTCTCGACCGGCGCGAAGCTGGCGAGCAGCTTCTTGAGGCCGGTCGGCGCCGGAAAGGCGATCTGGATCTCCGTGTCGTTGCCGGCCCCCTTGACCGACACGATCGTTCCGACTCCCCATTTCTTGTGGGAGACCTTGTCGCCGGCGACGAAGCTGCGGGCTGCGTCGCCGATGCCCGCAGCAGGAGCGCCCGGCGTGCTGACCCGCACGCTGCTGCCGCCTGCGGCGGAGCCGGCCGCGGGGGACCCGGCCGGGCGTCCGTAGCGCGAAGCGCCGGAGCCGTAGGCCGGCGCGGAGGCGCCTGCGGAGCTGCCGCCGCGGTAGCCGAAGCCTCCGGCTCCGCCGGCAGCGCCGCCGTACCGCCCGCCGCCGCCGATCGTGCGGCCGGGCGAGGCGATCTCTTTGACTTCGTCCGGGATCTCCTTGAGGAAGCGGGACGGAGGGTTGCTGCTCGTGCGGCCGAACAGCGTGCGCATGCGGGCGCAGGTCAGGAACAGCCGCTGCTCGGCGCGCGTGATGCCGACGTAGGCGAGGCGCCTTTCCTCCTCGAGCTCCTCGTTGTCGGTGAAGGCTCGGCTATGCGGGAAGACGCCCTCCTCGCAGCCGATGATGAAGACGACCGGGAACTCCAGTCCCTTGGCGCTGTGCATCGTCATGAGGATGACCGCGTCCGCCGGAGCGTCGTCCTTGTCGACCGAATCGATGTCGGCGATGAGCGCGAGGTCGGTCAGGAACGAGACGAGCGACTTGTCGTCGTTGCGCTGCTCGAACTCCTGCGTGACGGACAGGAACTCCTCGATGTTCTCGATGCGGGCCTTGGACTCGAGCGTGTTCTCCCGGTGCAGCTCCATCGTGTACTCCGACAGCTCCAGCACCTTCTCGGTCAGCTCGGTGACGGACAGGTAGTCGCGCATCGCCTCGAGGCTGGAGATCATCGAGCGGAACGACTCCAGCAAGGAGCGGGTGCGCCCGTTGATCTCGACGCCGTTCAGGTCGCCGAGCACCTGGTAGATGGACGTCCCGCGCCGGCCCGCCTCCTCGGCGAGCTTGGCGACGGTCGTGTCGCCGATGCCGCGCTTGGGCACGTTGATGATGCGCTCCAGGCTGATGTCGTCGTCCGGGTTGGAGACGAGCCGCAGGTAGCCGAGCAGGTCCTTGATCTCCTTGCGGTCGTAGAACTTGATGCCGCCGACGATCTGGTACGGGATGTCCGACTTGATGAGGATCTCCTCGATGACGCGCGACTGGGCGTTCGTCCGGTACAGGATCGCGTGGTCGGAATAGTTGCGCCCGCCGTTCCGGCCCGAGCGGATCTCGCCCGTGACGAAGTAGCCCTCGTCATGCTCGGACTCGGCCTGGTACAGCGTGATGCTGTCGCCGGCGCCGCGCTCGGTCCAGAGCCGCTTGTCCTTGCGCCCGGTGTTCTGGCCGATGACCGCGTTCGCCGCGTTCAGGATGTTGGAGGTGGAGCGGTAGTTCTGCTCCAGCAGGATCGTGCGCGCCTCCGGGTAGTCCTCCTCAAAGTTGAGGATGTTGGTGATGTCCGCTCCGCGCCAGCGGTAGATCGACTGGTCGCTGTCGCCGACGACGCAGATGTTGTGATGCTTGTCGGCCAGCATGCGGCAAAGCATGTACTGGGCGCGGTTCGTATCCTGGTACTCGTCGACATGCAGGTAGCGGAACTTGTTTTGGTAGAAGTCGAGCACCTCGGGCACGTCCTGGAACAGCTGGATCGTGCTCATGATGAGGTCATCGAAGTCGAGCGAGTTGTTGCTGCGCAGCCGCTTCTGGTACATCTTGTAGACGTCGGAGACGACTTTGTTGAAGTAGTCGGCGCCGGCCTTCTGCTCGAAGCGCGCCGGATCGATCAGCTCGTTCTTGGCGCTGCTGATGACGGACTGCACCGCCTTGGGCTCGAACTTCTTGGTGTCGAGGTTGAGGTCCTTCATGCAGCCGCGGATGACCGACAGCTGGTCGCCGGAGTCGAGGATCGAGAAGTTGGAGGTGAAGCCGATCCGGTC
Source organism: Paenibacillus sp. FSL W8-1187 (assembly GCF_037965485.1). Lineage (NCBI taxonomy): Bacteria > Bacillati > Bacillota > Bacilli > Caryophanales > Paenibacillaceae > Paenibacillus > Paenibacillus sp. FSL W8-1187. The sequence continues at coordinate 697,892 of NZ_CP150181.1, read as the reverse complement.
GATGTCCTTGCGCAGGATGCGCACGCACATGGAGTGGAACGTCGACACCCAGATGTCGCTGCCGGAAGGTCCGACGAGCTTGGACACGCGGTCGCGCATCTCGCGGGCGGCCTTGTTGGTGAACGTGATCGCCAGGATGCTCCACGGCGCCACGCGCCGCTTCTCGATCAGCCAGGCGATGCGGTGCGTCAGGACGCGCGTCTTGCCCGAGCCGGCGCCGGCCATGATCAGGAGCGGCCCGTCGGTCGCCTGCACCGCCTCGCGCTGCGGCGGGTTGAGCTTGGCCACCGCCTCTTCGATGCCTATCGGATTCATCATCATAGGTAAGTTGATCTCCTTGTTCGCCTTGTGTTCGCTTCTTTCAGTCTAGGGCAACGAGGCCAGCCGTGTCAATCGGCTGGAACGGTTTCCCGCACCGCCGCCACCGTCGCCAAAGCGGCCTCCGGATCGGCGTACAGCACGTTGCCGACGACGACGGTCGACGCGATCCGCGCGGCCTCGGCCGCGCGCTCCGGCCCGTCGATGCCGCCGCCGTAGACGAGCCGGGCGCCGGACAGCGCCCGCTTGACCCGCCGCAGCAGCGCCATGTCGCCGAAGCGGCCGCTGTACTCCACATACAGCAGCGGCAGCCGCAGCAGCCGGTCGGCAAGCCGCGCATAGGCGGCCGCCTGCAGCTCCGTGAGCGAGGCGTCCGCCCCGCTCACCTTGGCCGCCTCGCAATCCGGGTTGAGGATGAGGTAGCCTTCCGCCCATGTTTTGTCCCAAGGAATGAGGCCGCCCCACTCCTCCAGCGCCTGCGCCTGGCGCCCGGTGATCCAGCTCCCGTCCGGCGTGTTGAGCACGACCGGGACGAGATAGGCGTCGAAGCCGGGCATCGCCAGCTCCGGACGCGTCACCTCCAGCGCCACCGGCATCGGAGCGGCGGCGAGCCGCTCGAGCAGCGCCGCGGTGTTGTCATAGGTGAGGCCGCTCGAGCCGCCGACCAGGATCGCGTCCGTGCCGGAAGCCAGCACGGCGTCCAGCTCCCGCTGCCCGAGCCCGCGGTCCGGATCGAGCTTGAACACATGCCGCCAGCCCTCCATCGCTTCCGTCATAACCGCCTTCTCTCCCGTCTGTCGCGAAGTCTGTTTTTCCAGTCTAGACAAGGGCCTCCGCGGTGTCAACGCAAGCCGGCGCGCGAGCCTGGAGCGGGCTGCATGCAAGGGCCGGAGCCTGTTTCAAAGCAGGCGCCTCGTTGGTAAGGGTGGATACGACAATCGACGAACCGGCCGCTCAGGCCGAAGGAGGAATCGAGCATGCATAAACCGAACGCAAGCGCTGTAGAGACGGAAGCCGGAGCGATCCTGGACGAGCAGCGGGCCAAGCAGGAGCTGAGCCGCGCGGAGGGACGGACCGGGCCGGCGGCGACGGACGGCAAGCCGCATAGCGGCCATGAGCCGCAAGGCGTCGTGGAAGCCGAAGGAACGGTGCATCCGCCGGCGGTCAAGGGCGGCGACGGCCCTGTCCACCAGGACCCTCCCGCCGATGAGGAAGAGGAGCCGGACAGACGACGCGTGCCGAGCGGGAAAGAGCTGACGCCGGACGGAACCCGACGCCCTTATTTCATCTCCATCACGTCCAAGACGATCGAGCATGACCGCTCCAACACGGACCAGCTGGAGATCCTCGCCACGCCGGAGGAGCTGGAGAAGCTGGAGATCCTGCTCGGCGAGATGGAGTCGACGGACGACGTCAGCTCGCTCGTGGCGGCGATTCCCTATAAGTCCAACGACCGCAGCCCGACGCAGAAGAGGTTCCAGAGCTCGGTCAACGACCTCTACAGGACGATCCATTCGCTCGGCACGCCCGAGACGCGGGCTTTCATCGAAGACACGAACCTGTTCCGCGAGCTCAACAACACCGACTTCGACCTGCCGGGCTACGACAAGGAGCCGAAGATTTGAGCGATGCCAGCCATGGAACGAGCAAAAAGCTTCCCATCCGTTCGCGAAGAACGGATGGGAAGCTTTTTTGGCGTTGGTGAAAGCAGCACCCCGCTTAGGAGTAGATCTGGCTGACCTTGCCGTTCGTGAACACGACGTATTGCAGCCAATTGCTCGTGTAGGAGCCGTATCTCCACGTCTCCACGGAGATGCTGCCGGCGTACGCGCTGCTCGTATGGGACGGGCTGCCCCAGCTCATCTTGACCTGCTCCTTGGTCATGCCGATGCTGATCTTCCCGCTGGCGATCTTGTCCCACACCGCGTTCGACCACTTGTACGTCTTGCGCGGATCGGCCGTCAGGAACTGGTCGCTGCTGGCCAGGTTGGAGCGGATCGCCTCGGCGCTCGTGAAGGCCGTATGGAGCAGCTCGCCGGTCGACGCCAGCTTGAACACGACCGTAAATCCGCCGTCGTCATCCGGCCTGATGTCGTAGATCGCCACTTTCTTGAACCGGTACTTGCTGTCGAAGTTGTTGACCCAGTAGCTTTTGCCGATCAGCTTGGTCAAGGTGCCGAGCTTCTCTTTCTTGACGATCTGCTCCGTCTGCGGCGTCGAGATCGCCAGGTCGGCCTTGCCCTGCCATACCGTCATGTACTGGTAGTCGGAGTTCCATTCGAGATTGGCCCCGATCGCCGAGCGCAGCAGGGAAGCCGGGAATACGGCCGCGTCGCCGTACGTCTGCACGGGCCCGGCCATCGCGGTCTTCGCGCCGTTCACGACCGCGGTCGCGCTGCCCTTCTGCAGCTGGATGGAATCGTTGCCGAGCTTGACCTGGAACGTCTTGGAGGCATCGAGGTAGGTCACCTGCGCCCCGAGCTCCGCGAAAAAGGCCTTGATCGGCAAGTACATGACGCCCTTGAGCTGAACGCCGCCGCCGATGTAGTAATCCGCCGAAATGGACACGCGCAGCGTCAGCTTCTCCTCGCCCCAGCTCGCCGTCACGTCCGTCTCGCCGACCGCCAGCGCCTTCATCGTGCCGTCCGGCAGCTTCTGCAGCAGATAAGGCTTCTCGATCACGACATCCGCCTCGGACAGCGGCACCTTGCGGATTTGGCCGTAGCCGTCCGGAGCCTGAACCTGCACCGGCGTCTTTTCGCCGACGACCAGCTCCTTCTTTTCGATCGTGAAGCGGAGCGCGCCGGCCGTTTCCTCTGCGCCAGCCTGTCCCGGCGCCGCAAGCGCCAGCAGGAAGGCGACGGCTGCGACAGCCAGCCATGTCCATCGTTTCATTTTCTTTATCCCCCTATGACTCTATCAAATGACATGGGAAGATAATACCATATGCGACGATCTGTAACCAGACTATTGAACGGGGTCGGAAGCCTTAAAGACGGAGAGCAGCTCCTCCACGACGGCAGGCGCGTCCACCTCGAGCGCGAACGAGACGGGATGGCCGACGCTTGGCTTGACCCGCCGGTCGGTGACGACCATGCCGGCGGTCAGCGGATCGCCGCAGGCGATCGAGGCGAGCAGCGTGCGGCTCGTCACCAGCTCGGGACGGACCGCCGCGATGACGGCGAGCGGATCATGCAGCGGGCAGCTGTCCTTGAAGTCGTTGACGCGGCCGTAGAAGTCGAAGTAGATGCCGAAGCAGTCGTGCAGGAAGCGGGCGACCGGAAGGCCCTCCTCGCCTCCCTGGCGCTCCAGCCGGTCGAGGTCGTCTCGCGTCAGCAGCGTCTGCAGCGTCACGTCGAGGCCGACGACGGTCAGCGGCAGGCCCGCCGCGAACAGCACCTGCGCCGCCTCGGGGTCGCCCCAGAAGTTCGCCTCGGCGGCCGGCGTGATGTTGCCCGGCACGAGCGCGGCTCCGCCCATGACGACGACGCTCCTCAGCTTGGAGGCGATGCCGGGATCCTTTTGCAGCGCGAGCGCGAGGTTGGTCATGCGGCCGGTCAGCACGAGCGTCAGCTCGCCCGGGCGCTCGTTCGCGATGCGCACATAATAGTCTGCCGCATGCTCCGCCTCCGCTTGCTGCGACGACGGCGGCAGCACGGCGCCGCCGATGCCGTTCTCGCCGTGCACGTCGCTCTTGGCGCCGGGGAATTCGCGCGCGAGCGCTTTGTCCGCGCCGGCGTAGACCGGCACGCGTCCTTCCGCGCCGGCGAGCTTCAGCAGCCGCAGCGTATTGTCCGTCGCCTGCTCCACGCCGATGTTGCCGAAGCAGGTGCCGATCGCCTCCAGCGAGATGAGCGGCGACTTGACCGCATAGAGGATGGCGAGCGCATCGTCGATGCCGGTATCGGCGTCGATGATCATCGGCAGCGGGCGGGGATGGGTGCGGTTGAAATTACTTTCGGAAAGGTTCATCGGGTTCATGGGCTCCAGCTCCTGTTTCGGCTTGTTGGTCGGACTTGTTGCGATTGTTTGTCTTGTTGCGCTTGTTGCGCTTGTTGCGCTTGTTGCGCTTGTTGCCTGCGGACTGCCGCAGGCGCAAAAAAAGCTCCCCGGCCTCCCATCGGGAACCGGGGAACGAAGCCGTCCCTCCGCTCAAGGCGGATGAGGGACGGCCGGAATCACTTCGCCAGCTGGCCGCGGGTCACGCCGAGCTGGTTGGTCGCCTTGAGGCTCCGCCACACCTGCGTGCCGCTGATGCGGCCGTCGAGGGCGTCGCGGTACAGCCGCAGCACCTCGCCGACCTTTTCGGCCGGCTCCTCGAGAAACTCGATGCGGTAGGAGCGCACCCCGAGCTCGAGGAAGTTCTTGACGTATTCGGCGCCGGACTGCTCGATGGCGTTGTACACCGTGTTGCGGCAGCCCTCGTCCACGCGTACCGGATGGCTCATGCCGATCCGGTCCTGCAGGCTGATGTCATGCTCCTCGCACGGACGGCCGCAGTTGGTGAAGTCGGTGCCTTCGCTGATGAACGTGCAGTAGACGCAATGCTCGGTATGGAACATCGGCAGATGCTGATGGAGGACGACCTCCAGCGCCTCCGGCTCCGCCGTGCGGCCGAGCAGGTCGACCATCTGCTGGATGTTGAGGTCATAGGACGGCGTCAAGACGTCGCAGCCGGCCTCGCGGAACAGCTCGACCGCCTTGTGGTTGGCGACGTTGAGCGAGAAGTCGCCGATCAGCTGCGGGAACGGCTCGCCCGGACGCTCCATCCGCGCCTTCAGGTAGTAATAAAGCGCGCCGGTGTTGCGCACGAGCACCGCGTCGGGCTTCAGCTTCAGGATGTTGGCGTGGTAGCCGTTCTCCCCCGGCATATGGATGCGCGGCGTCGCCAGCGCGATCGGCTTGCCCGCCGCGCGGGCCGTCTCGATCGCCGCCGGGAACTGCTTGATGAACTCGAAGTCGGCGTAGATCATCGCGACGTCGGTCTCGCAGGCGGCGCGCACCTGCTCGAGCGTGCGGCAGAGCGCCGTCAGGCGCGCCTCGCCGGGCGCGGCCGGAGCGGCGGCCGCCTGCTCCGGCGAGCGCGAGCCGGCCAGCGGATCGGCTTCGCGCTTGACGTAGACCGGCGGCTTGGGCCGCTCGCCGTCGAGCCGCTCGACCGCCTCGCGGCGCAGCCGGTTCAGCTCGCGCACCGGCACGATCAGCTCGCCCTCCAGCTCCACCTCCAGCAGGTCGAGCTGGAACAGCGTGCCGCCGAGGCGGCCGAGCTGATCCTCCAGCAGCTGGCGGTCCATCGGCCGCTTGAGCGCCTTCTCCAGCGGCAGCTCGCTGTCGACCTGCACGGTGTTGCCCTTTTGCACGTCCGTCCACCAGGTGCGCAGCGGCTCGCCCTCGCGGCCTTCGACGCGCAGCGCGAGCGGGAAGACGCGGTACGGCTTGTCGGTCTCGAACGTCGCGCGCAGGCGGCGGTCCAGCGCCGGATCGCTCGTCTTCCAGATGCGGTCGCCGGCCTTCACGCGCTGCAGGTTGACGTCATTGCGTCCCGGCACGATGTCGATGACGACGCCTTCGGCGGCTTCGCCCTCGATCTTGACGCCCTGGCGGCGGATGTCGTAGACGCGGCCGCCCTCTTCCTTTTGCGTCGGGTCGCCGGCGTCGAACACGATGCCGTCTCCGCGCTTGAGCGGAGCCTCGATGCGGCAGACGACGCCGTCGCGCAGCACGCGCTCCACGCGGCCGAGGTAGACGCCGCGGCTTTTGGGGAAGGAGCCGTCGACGAGCTTCTTGTTGTTGGTGCCGTCCAGGAAGCCGTGCGTGAAGCCGCGCGAGAAGCTCTGCTCCAGCTCGCGGATCTCCTCCCGCGTCGGGCCGCTGCGGTCGCCGTCGAAGTAGGCGTCGATCGCCTTGCGGTACTTGGAGACGACGTTGGCGACGTACTCCGGCGTCTTCAGGCGGCCTTCGATCTTGAAGGAGGTGACGCCCGCCTCGATCAGCTCCGGCACGAGGTCGATGGCCGCCAGGTCCTTGGGCGAGAGCAGATAGGCGATGTCGCCCATCGGCTTCTGCTCGCCGTCGACCATCAGGTCGTACGGCAGGCGGCAGGCCTGCGCGCATTCGCCGCGGTTGGCGGAGCGCCCGCCCCACATTTCCGAGGTGAGGCACTGGCCGGAGTAGCTGACGCACAGCGCGCCATGCACGAACACCTCCATCGGCAGCTTGGCCTGCTCGCCGATCTTGCGGATCTGCTTAAGGTTGTTCTCCCGACCGAGCACGACGCGCTCGAGGTCGAACGGCTTGGTGAACTCGACCGCCTCGGGCGAGGTGATCGTCATCTGCGTGGAGCCGTGGATCGGAAAGTCGGGCGAGATCTCGCGGATCAGCTTCACGAGGCCGAGATCCTGCACGATGACCGCGTCCACGCCCGCGTCGATGCAGGCGTCGATGAGCGCCTTGGCGTCCCGCAGCTCGTCCTCGAATACGAGGATGTTGAACGTCAGGAAGCCCTTGACGCCGTAGCGGTGCAGGAAGCCCATGATTTCCGGCAGCTCGTCCATGCGGAAGTTGTTGGCTCGCGCCCGCGCATTGAATTTCTCGACGCCGAAAAAGATCGCGTCCGCGCCGTTGGCGACGGCGGCCCGCATGCAGTCCCAATCGCCTGCCGGGGCGAGCAGCTCGATGTCTTGCCGTTGCACGCTCCGGAGGGCTGCTGCGGACGGCTCCGCTTGTGCTTGTATCGGTAAGGTCATGCCTATAATAAGCCTCCATATCTCGTACTTGCTTCTACTATAATAGCGCCTTGGTTCCAGCATGGCCGCCGGAAGCGGCCCGCATACTGCTAGTGTAGCAGAGTGGCCGCCGGTTGACCAAGCCTTCGCGGGGATTCGACCGCTGGCAACTTCAGGCCGGCCGCAGAGCTTCCCAACTGCCATACAAGTATGGTAGGATGAAGGCGAGATTGACCGCAGTTCGTCTTATAAGGAGGTGAGGACCCATGTCCGGAGCGACGCCATCTGCCAGCCCCGCTTCCGCCCGAGAGGCGGCGTACCGCCGGCTGCGCGCGGAGATCCTGTCGCTGGAGCTGCCCCCGGGAACGGCCATCAGCGAAAAGGACATCTCGCTGCGCTTCGGCGTCAGCCGCACGCCGGTGCGCGAATGCTTCGTCCGGCTCGCGCAGGAGGGGCTGCTGGACATCTATCCGCAGCGCGGCACGTATGTCAGCCGCATCGACGCCCATCTCGTCGAGGAAGCCCGCTTCCTGCGCGAGCAGCTGGAGGCGGCGGTCGTGCGGCTCGCGGCGGCGGACGGACTCGATCCGGTCAGCCTGGCCGAGCTCGAGGCCAACCTGCTGCTGCAGCAGAGCTGCCTCGACGACGGGCAGGACGGCAGCCGCATGTTCCGGCTCGACGAGGAGTTCCATGCCCGGCTGTTCGCCGCCTGCGGCAAAAGCCATACCTGGTCCGTCATCGGCTCGGCCGGCGTGCATCTGAACCGCAGCCGCCGGCTGCGGCTGGCGGCCGACCCGGACTGGCGGCATCTGCTGGAGCAGCATCGCGCGATCCTGCAGGCGATCCGCGAGCGCGCGCCGGAACGCGCGGAGCGCGTCATGCGCGAGCATCTGCAGCTCGTGCGGCTCGACCGGGCGCGGCTCGCGGAGCTTTACCCGGACTATTTCCGGATGTAGCCAGCTGCGGCGGCCGGTCCGGAACGCCGGGCCGCTTCGCTTGACGCTAGACGCTTGGCCGCAACAAGCAACCGGCAGGAGCCGATCCTGCCGACTTTCAGGGGAGAGGGGCGACGATAGCGGTGAAAATGGTATTCCGCTGGTTCGGAGCAGGCAACGATACGGTGTCGCTGGAGCAGATCCGGCAAATTCCTGGCGTCGAAGGCATCGTCTGGGCGCTGCACGACGTGCCGGCCGGAGACGAGTGGCCGATGGAGAAGATTCTGGAGGTGAAGCGCGCCGCAGATGCGGCCGGGCTGCATATCAAGGTGGTCGAAAGCGTCAACATCCACGAGGACATCAAGCTCGGCCTGCCGTCGCGCGACCGCTGGATCGCGAACTACAAGCGCACGATCGAAAAGCTCGCGCAGGTCGGCGTCGAGGTCATCTGCTACAACTTCATGCCGGTGTTCGACTGGCTGCGCACCGACCTCGGCCGGCTCATGGACGACGGCTCGACGGCGCTGTTCTACGAGGCCGCGCGCGTGCGCGACATCGACCCCGCCGAGCTCGTGCGCGAGATCGAGTCCGACTCGACGCTGACGATGCCCGGCTGGGAGCCGGAGCGATTGAAAGCGTTATCCTCGCTATTCGAAGCGTACCGAGGCGTGACGGAGGACGATCTGTTCGAGCATGCGAAATATTTTCTGGACGAGATCATCCCGGTCGCGGAGCAGCACGGCATCCGCATGGCGATCCACCCGGACGATCCGCCGTGGCCGATCTTCGGCTTGCCGCGCATCATCACGTCGCAGGACAATCTGCGCCGCTTCCTGGCGCTGCACGACAGCCCGGCGAACGGCGTGACGCTGTGCAGCGGCTCGCTCGGCGCGAATCCGGCGAACGACATCCCGGCGATGGTGCGCGAGTTCGCGGACCGCATCCCGTTCTGCCATATCCGCAACGTGCGGGTGTACGACAACGGCGACTTCATCGAGACGTCGCATCGGACGCAGGACGGCACGGTCGACATCGCCGGCATCGTGCAGGCGTATCATGACGTCGGCTTCACGGGCTACGCCCGTCCGGACCACGGGCGCCATCTGTGGGCGGAGCAGGTCCGTCCGGGCTACGGGCTGTACGACCGCGCGATGGGCATCATGTACCTGTGGGGGCTGTGGGACGCGCTGGAGCGCCAGCGGGGCCCGCTCGCCCGCGGCTTGGCCGGAGCGGCGGGCCATGCCGAGCCGCCGCTGCGCCGCGAGCGTCCGGCCGCTGTCGCCGCGAGCGAGGCGGCGGCCGCCGGCGAGGCAGCCCCGGCCGGCCGAGAGGAGGCGCGCCCATGAGCGCAGGCAACCGCGAGCAGCTGCTGCGGCCGTCCCTGAGCGGCAAGGTCGCCGTCGTCACCGGCGGCTCCGGCGTGCTCTGCCGGGCGATGGCGCTGGAGCTCGGCCGCCAGGGCACGGCGGTCGCCGTGCTCGGGCGCACGCTGGAGCGCTGCGAGGACGTCGCCCGTGAGATCCGCGAGGCCGGCGGCCGCGCGGTCGCCGTCCGCTGCGACGTCACCGACCGCGCCAGCGTCGAGGCGGCGGCCGAGCAGGTCGAGCGCGAGCTCGGCCGGCCCGACATCCTCGTCAACGGCGCCGGCGGCAACCATCCGAGCGCGATTACCGGCGCGGAGACGTTCCAGCCCGGCGATCTGGAGCGGGACGGCTTCCAGAGCTTCTTTTCGCTGGATCCTGCGGGATTCCGCCATGTGCTCGACCTCAACTTCATGGGCTCGCTGCTGCCGACGCAGATATTCGCCCGCGGCATGCTGGAGAGAGGCGGCAGCATCCTCAACATCAGCTCCATGAGCGCCCCCTCCCCGATGACCAAGGTTCCTGCGTACAGCGCGGCCAAGGCGGCCATCGAGAACTTCACGAAGTGGCTGGCCGTGCATTTCGCCGAGACCGGCATCCGCGTCAACGCGATCGCGCCGGGCTTTTTCGAGACGGCGCAAAATGCCCGGCTGCTGCGCGCCGAGGACGGATCGCTCACCGAGCGGTCCCTCAAGATCATCTCGCATACGCCGATGCGCCGCTTCGGCAAGCCGGACGATCTGCTCGGGACGCTGCTCTGGCTGCTCGACGACGACGCCGCGGCGTTCGTCACCGGCATTACCGTGCCGGTGGACGGCGGCTTCTCCGCCTACTCCGGGGTGTAGCGCGCCATCGCCAAGAAGCCCGTTTCGGCATCGGCCGAAACGGGCTTTTTTGTCGCGACGCCTTTAGGCGCGGCAGGGAATGCGGATGTGGAGGCTCCATCCGCTAGCTCCGGGCTGGAGCCTCCAGCTTGGCGCGGCCGCCCAAATAAGGGCGCAGCGCCGCCGGGATGGCGATCGAGCCGTCCTCCTGCTGATGGTTCTCCAGCAGCGGGACGAGAATGCGGGGCGACGCGACCGCGGTGTTGTTGAGCGTGTAGGCATGCTTCAGGCTGCCGTCCGCCTCGCGGTAGCGGATGCCGGCGCGACGCGCTTGGTAGTCGAGCAGCAGCGACGACGAATGGGTCTCGCCGTAGGCTTTGCGCCCAGGCATCCACGTCTCGAGGTCGTATTGCTTGTACGTCTTGGCCGACATGTCTCCGGCGCAGACGGCCATGACGCGATGCGGCAGCTCCAGCGCCTCGAGCAGCGAGGCGGCGTGTCCGGTTATTTCCTGCAGCAGCGCCTCCGCTTCGCCGAGATCCGCCCGGCAAAGCACGACCTGCTCGACCTTGGCGAACTGATGGACGCGGTACAGCCCGCGCGTATCGCGTCCGGCCGAGCCGGCCTCGCTGCGGAAGCAGGCCGAGGCGGCGGCGAGCCGGATCGGCCGGTCCAGCTCCAGCACTTCCCCGGCGTAATAAGCGACGAGCGGCACCTCCGCCGTGCCGGCCAGCCTCAAGTCCTCCCCGGCGAGCGCATACACCTGATCCTCGCCGGCCGGGAAAAAGCCCGTCTGCTCGAACGCGCCGCCGCGCAGCATGACCGGCACCTCCAGCAGCTCGAAGCCGGCCGCGAGCAGCCGGTCGACGGCCAGCTGCTGCACCGCCCGATGCAGCAGGGCTCCCATGCCCGTCAAGTAGTAGCTTCTCGAGCCGGCCGTCTTCGCCCCGCGGGCAAAATCGGCCAGCCCGTGCCGCTCGGCCAGCTCGACGTGGTCCAGCGGCTCGAAGCCGAATTCCGGCGGAGCGCCCCGGCGCGCCAGCTCGATATTTTCCGCCTCCGAGGCGCCATGCGGCGTGTCGGGCGAGACGAGGTTCGGCGTCTCGAGCAGCAGCTTCCTCAGCGCCGCCTCCGCTGCGGCCAGCCGCGGCTCCAGCGCGGCCAGCTCCGCTCCTTCCCGGCGCCCCGCCTCCTGCAGCGCCGCCGCCTCCTCTTTCCGGCCCTCCCGCATGCAGCGGGCCACGCCTTCCGACCGCATGTTCCGGGCGCGCCTGCGCTCCTCGACGTCGGCGACGAGCGCCCGCCGCCGCCGATCGGCGTCCAGCAGCTCCTCGACTTGGAACGCCATGCCTTTGCGGCGCGCCGCCTCGCGAACTTCCTCTTCATGCTCCCTGATCCAGGCCAGATCCAGCATCGTCCTTCGCTTCCTTTCCGCTTGCCGTAGTGGATGAAAACACAAAAAGCGCCCTGTCCGCTTGGGACGAGGAGCGCTTTACGACTCGCGGTGCCACCCAATTTGACGGAATGCGGCGCATTCCATCCCCTTTGGTTCCGCGGTAACGGGCGGTGCCGGCAAGCTTAGGAAAGCGGCCGCTTTCTTGACGAGTGCGCCTCCGGGTTGGATTCCCTTCATCGGCATGATGGCGAATGGAGTTTGAACCACTATAGCACAGGACGATACGGCCATCAACCCGATTCGCCCAGGCATGCTTCGCTTTACATTTTCACCGCGTTAAATCTATCCAGCTGCAATATTTTCGTAAGTTGCGTTTAATTTCAGCGATTGTCATTCAGAAATCATCGAATGCACCTTTGATCCATGTCGATCCAGAAATAGTAAAAGGCATTCTTTGTAAATTAATTCTAACCTTTTTGATAGTCAGCCCTTCCATCCCTTGTTATACTGGAGGCATTCTTGGCGCGGCTTCGGCCGGCCTATCTTTCATCGGAAGCGCAGGTGCCTGACGTACATGTTGGATCATGTTCTTTATCTTCTATTCGGCTTCATGGATGTATTCGCCCTTCTGGTTGTTGCGGCCGCTCTCTTCCGCATTCCTGTCCTCAAGGCGGGTCCGACCCTCGTCCTTGTTGCCGTGCTTGCTTCGCTGCTCTCCTACCTGAATCGGATGGTCATGAACTGGTCCGTCTTCGATTTGCTGGCGCAGACCGCTCTCTCCGCGCTTTTTTTTGTTCTTGTCTTAAAATTCAGACTATTTTGGTCGATGATCATCGTATCTTCCGGCCTCATGGTCTTCCTGCCGCTGCAGTTCACCATCTATGTCCTGCTCACCCGATTCGATTTCTTGCCTGATGCCATCGCCAGCCATAATACGGGATTCGTCTTCGCCCTGCAGCTTCTTACGGATGCTTCCTGCCTGCTGATCGCCTGCGCTCTCCGTCTGGGCAAGCGAGGCTATCGATTCATGCCGCAGGCTCCGCATGACTTCCAGGAGAGGATCCTTTATTTCTCTCCCCGCTACGAAAAGCTGACTCTCGCGCTCGCCGCCAACCTGATCAACATCATGTTCACGCTTTATTTGACCTTGAACGGATGGATCTATTTTTCCTATGCCATTTCGCTGATCGTCCTGTTCACGATGCTGATCCTGTTCGACCAGACGGACAAAAAGAGATGAGCAAGGGGTGAGGCCATGCTGGAGAAATGGTCAATCGCGTTCGCCGACCGATTGATCCGGCACTCTCCGGAAAGCAAGATGCGCGCCGAAGTGCTCGCCTATGCGCTTGGCGTATACTTGAACCTAGCGGCAACGGTCCTCCTGGCGCTGGCGTTCGGCCTCTTGACCGGGGAGCTGGCCCAGACGCTGACGGCCATGCTTCTGTTCAATCTGACGCGTCTGTTTACCGGAGGCTTCCATTTCAAGTCGCTCGGGGCTTGCGCCCTCGCCTCGGCCGCCCTTTACGCCGCCATCCCTTGGTTCGAGCTGGCCGCGCCGACGGCTTCTGCGCTTACGGTTTGGGCGCTCGCGATCTTCCTCCTCCTTGCTCCGGCATCCGCCCCCGAGACGACGCGCTTGCCCCGCCGCCTTCGCCCATGGCTCAAAGCCGTTGCCGTCCTGCTCGCAGCTGCGAATCTTGCGCTCTCCTCCGAGCTTTTCGCCCTTGTCCTCGCCGCCCAGGCCCTGACCTTGCTCCCCGTTCGGAAAGGAGGTGAGGACCGATGAAGAAGCGGACCGCGGCCGCCTGGATGATCGCTTTTCTAAGCACGAGCGCAATGATTTTTTCGATCATGGAGAAACTCAATGTAGGCGCCCGGCCCCTGCCGCCGGAGCTGAGAAAATAGCCTTGCCTTCAGGCCTCGCTTCGAGCGAGGCCGTTTTTCTTTTCATGGCCACTCCCGCCCGTCCTCCCAAGCGAGATAAAAACGTTCGAACCGCCATGCCTCCGGCGCTTCCGACAGATCGCCGAAGTAGGCCGAGATCGTGTCCCGCTGCGAGCGATGCGCCGCCAACGCGGCCGCCTTGGCCGGCCAGAAGGCCTTCGTATCGAGCGCCAGCGCTTCCTTGCGGCCCTCCTGCGCCAGCGTCTCGGAGCCGATATAGACGAGCCGGTCCAGTCCCGGCACGCGCCGCTCCCGGACGAGCCGCGTCCCGATCCGCGAGATCGCCCGATGATCCGGATGGCCGTTGCCGCCATCCGGCGGAAAGGTGACGAGCGTCGACGGCCGCCGGACCGCCAGCCACTGCGCCGCCCGCTCGACCGCTTCCCGCTCGTCCGCTTCGGCCAGCCTGCCGTCCGGATAGCCCAGATGTCCGACCTCGCGGATGCCGAGGATGGCCGCCGCATCCGCGAGCTCCTGCTCCCGAATCTCGCCGAGCCTCCGGCCGAGAGCCGCGGCCAGCTCGCTCCCCCTTTTGCCGGCATCGCCCCGAGTCGCCGTCAGCAGGACGGCCGGCTCTCCCCGCTCGGCCAGCCGGCGGCACAGCGCCGCCGCCAGGAACGCCTCGTCATCCGGATGCGCCAGCAGCAGCGCGACCGGCGTTTTCATTCCGTCCATCTCCAATCCCTCCGCTTTCTTTGTCCACTTTTTATGCGATTTTGCCGCAACCCGCTTCTGCGGATGAATGCAGCGCCGCGGGCATGATATAATGAACTCGTTTGAAACGATAGCGCTACCATCACCCGATCGGGAGGTTTTCCACTTATGAAGCTTGGCGTATTTTCGGTTCTGTTCGCTCAGAAATCGTTCGAGGAATCGCTCGACTACATCGCAGCCAAAGGGCTGGACGCATTGGAAATCGGCACCGGCAACTATCCCGGCAGTCCGCATCTGGATCTGGACGAGCTGCTCGCCGACGACGGCAAGCGCCGCGCCTTCAAGCAGGCGGTCGAATCGCGCGGTCTCATCATCTCCGCGCTGAGCTGCCACGGCAACCCGCTGCACCCGCAAAAAGCCATTTCGACGGAGCATGACACGATCATCCGCAAGACGATCGAGCTGGCGAACCGGCTCGAAGTGCCGGTCGTCAATACGTTCTCCGGCCTGCCCGGCGACCACGAGGACGCGAAGTATCCGAACTGGCCGGTCGCGCCTTGGCCGAACGACTTCCAGGACGTGCTCAAGTGGCAGTGGGAGCAGAAGGTCATCCCGTACTGGAGCGAGATCAACGGCATCTCCGAAGCGGCCGGCGTCAAGATCGGCCTCGAGCTGCACGGCGGCTTCTCCGTCCACACGCCGGCGACGATGCTGCGCCTGCGCGAAGCGACGGGCAAGGCGATCGGCGCCAACCTCGATCCGAGCCACATGTGGTGGCAAGGCATCGATCCGGTCCAGGCCATCCATATTCTTGGCCGCGAAGGCGCGATCCATCACTTCCACGCCAAGGACACGACGATCGACCCGATCAACGTCAACAAGCACGGCGTGACGGACATGCAGTCCTACACGCAGATGCTCGACCGCGCCTGGCAGTTCCGCTCCGTCGGCTTCGGCCACGACCTCAAGGTATGGGCGGACATCATCAGCGCGCTGCGTCTGGTCGGCTACGACTATGTCGTCAGCATCGAGCATGAGGACGGCCTGATGAGCGTCGAGGAAGGCTTCAGCAAAGCGGTCGCCAACCTGCAGCAAGTGCTCATCCGCGAGCCGCTCGGCGAGATGTGGTGGGTGTAAGGCCCAAGATGAAAAAAGCTTCCCCGGCTCCAGCGAGCGCGGGGAAGCTTTTTTTTGCGGGGTCGAGCTCGCGTCCGGACAGGACGCCCTGCCGCGGGAGCCGGTATGTACGGCTGTGAAGCCTAGATGCCCATCCAGATCTTGACCATGAAGAAGTCGACGATGAGGAATACGAGCAGGCAAGCGGCCGTCCAGCCGATGGCGAAGATGTTCTTCTTCTTCTGCGCGACGAGACGCACCAGGCCGAGGGCGATGAGGATGGTGAAGATGACCATGAAGATGTCGAAGGTGTTGAACGTGCTGCTTGTTGCTTCTAGTTCTTCTGCTGCAAGGAACATGGGGTGCTAACCTCCCGGATTAAAGTGCTGGTTGAGACCGCTTCCGACCGGACGCGGCGCGAGCCTTCCGAGGCTTGGCGATCCCTCCTCGAAGGGGGGTCCCCCTCTATGGCTACATATAAGACTATGGTATCTTTTAGGCGGACAGGATGCAAGATGTTTTCGCTCTGTAACCGCTTTGCCACAATTTTGTCACCATATAGGTTGCGACAGAGTCGATGTTCCTATTCCTGGCGTTTATAAAAAAAGCCGATCGCCTGCATCAGCAATCGTTATAGCATGCATCGCGCGCGTTGTTCCCATTTCTACGCCGGTATGGTACGATCGAATTAGCATAATCACACCTTTTTTATCGGAATTGATGCAGGCACCACTAGACCGGGAGGTTCAAGATCATGGCTTACGAAACGCCCTGGATGAACGATCCGTCCAAGCTGAATAAAATGGAGCTGTGGAAGATCGAGAAGGACGGCCTCGACGTCATCCGCACGATCATAGAGAAGTATGCGCTGGAAGGATACGACTCCATTCCCGAAGACGATATGAACCGCTTCAAATGGGCCGGCGTCTACGAGCAGAAGCCGCGCGACGGCTACTTCATGATGCGCATCCGCATCAACTCCGGCGTGCTGACGTCGGCGCAGGCGCGCGCGCTCGCCTCGATCGGCCGCGACTACGGCCGCGGGCTGATCGACGTGACGACGCGCCAGGCGATCCAGTACCACTGGCTGCGCATCGAGCACATGCCGGACATCTTCAAGCGGCTCGAGGAGGTCGGCCTGTACAGCTACGAGTCCTGCGGCGACTGCCCGCGCACGATTGTCGGCAACCCGCTGCAGGGCATCGACAAGGACGAGCTGATGGATACGACGGCGCTCGTGGAGGAAGTGAACGATTTCTTCCTCATGAACCGCGACTTTTCCAACCTGCCCCGCAAATACAAGATGTCCATCTCTGCCAACATCTACAACAACGCGCACGCGGAGATCAACGACCTGGCCTTCACCCCGGCGGTCAAGGAAATCGACGGCGAGGAAGTCATCGGCTTCCACGCCTGGGTCGGCGGCGGTCTGAGCGCCAAGCCCTACTTGGCCAAGGAGCTCGACATCTTCGTCCGTCCGGAGGAAGCGCTCAAGGTCGCCGTCGGCGTCACGACGCTGTTCCGCGACCATGGCTACCGCGAGAAGCGCCATCACGCGCGCCTCAAGTTCCTCGTGGCGGACTGGGGACCGGAGAAGTTCCAGGAAGAGCTGCTCAAGCTGATCGGCGACATGCCGTCCAAGGGCATCAGCAAGACGGTCGGCTGGCAGGCCGCTTACTTCGACGGCGTGCACAAGCAGAAGGACGGCCGCAACTACATCGGCCTCAACGTGCCGGTCGGCCGCACGAACTCGGATGAGCTGGAGCAGCTGTGCGACATCGCCGAGCAATACGGCGAGGGCAAGATCCGCACGACGATGTCCCAGAACATCATCATCACGGGCGTCAAGGACGAGGATCTGGAAGCCGCGCTGGCCGCTCCGGTGTTCCAGCGGCTGACGCCGGATCCGAAGCCGTTCATGAGCCGTACGGTCAGCTGCACCGGCAACGAGTTCTGCAACCTCGCCATCGTCGAGACCAAGGAGCGCGCCCGCCGCGTCGCCGAGTACCTGGACGAGCACGTGCAGCTCGACGAGAAGATCCGCATCCACTTCATCGGCTGCCCGAACGGCTGCGGCCAGAAGCATATCGCGGACATCGGCCTGCAAGGCTCGCTCGTCAAGACGCCGGAAGGCATGGTCGACGCGTTCGACATCGCCGTCGGCGGCATCCTCGGCCCGGGCGCCGTGCTGAACAAGCCGCTCAAGGGCCGCGTCAAGGGCGACGACGTGCCGGCCGTGCTCGCGGGGCTGATCGAGTTCTACAAGCAAGGCCGCGAAAGCGGCGAGACGTTCCATGCCTATGTTCTGCGCGTCGGCGTGCCGGCGTTCCAGGAGAAGCTGACCGAGCTGCTGGCGGCGAAGGCGGCCGGCTGAACGAATTCGTGTTGGAAATTGAGCTCGGCCCTTTCGAGGGCCGGGCTTTTTTTGTCGTGGCAGGGTTGCTGCACGGCGTTGGGCTGTGTGCAGGGCTGCTGCGCGGCGGAGTGCTGTGCGGCGGAGTGCTGCATGGCGGAGGGCTGCGTGGCGGAGGGCTGCGTGGCGGAGGGCTGCGTGGCGGAGGGCTGCGTGGCGGAGGGCTGCGTGGCGGAGGGCTGCGTGGCGGAGGGCTGCGTGGCGGTTGCCAAAGACGATCAGTTGCAGGGGGCGCGTCCGCGAAAGCCGCTCCGAGGATGGAGACTCCTTCCGATTCCGCTGAAGCCCAGATTCCTCTGATCTCCCTTCCCGAAACGGAAGGAATCTGGCCTTCAAGGGAACCGCTGCCGCTTCTCCAGGAGCCCTCCATCCCCTCCGCTCCCCGCCTCTCTCCGCTAGCCAATCGGTTTTTCGGACATTCCAGAGCATCCTGAGCCAGATGGCGTTGCAGTTGGTCAAAAGCTAACGACGCGTCAGACGCTTACAAGGCCATTTGGGCTCTATCCGCCCAGCTAACGATTTTTCAGATTGTTAGCCGCAGAAATCGACCCGTTTTCGGAGATATTCCGCCCCATTCTGCCGGCTAAGCGTCTGATTCGTCGTTAGCTTCCAGAAAGACAGGATATTGAGTTTCTAAGCCCACCAGCCGTCGTTAGAGCTTTGAATCTAAAATTGCCCGCTCAATCTGCAAAAGTCGGCGTGGAACAGCCGGCGTCGCCAGCGACCCGCAGGCGCCAGCTCGCTGCTCGCCAAAAATAAAAAGCCTGCGCATCCATCCGCAGGATGCGCAGGCTTGAAAAGCTAAGGCAGACCCAAATGCTTAGAGCTCCGGGCTGAGCGGAATCGCTGCTTGACGCCTCCCGGCCGCCGGGGCTTTGGCTGTCCGGTAGCTCGCGCCGCGCCCTGAAAACCAGGCTCAGCCTGACGCCTCCAGCCGTCGGGGCTTTGGCTGTCCGGGAGCCGGCAGCTCGCGCGCCGCGCCCTGGAAGCCAGGCTCAGCCTGACGCCTCCCGGCCCCCGGGACTGGGCCGGCCGGCGTCAGGCGCCGCCGGAGCCCTTGGGCTTGCGGCCGCGCTTCTTGGGCGCGGCGGCGTCCGCGGCGTAGGCGGCGCTGCTCTCCGCCGCCAAGGAAGCTCCGCCAGGCGCGGAAGCGGCGCCGGCGGACTTGCGCGGACGGCCGCGCTTGGCGCCGGCAGCCGCAGAGGCTGCGGCCGGCGCCGCCTCCGCCGCTGCCGCCTCCGCCGCTGCCGGCTCGGCCGCCGCGCCGACCTCGGCCGCGGCTTGGAGCGCCTCCGCGCGGGCGCGCGCTTCCTGCGTGCGGGCGCGGTCGCGCTCGAGCACCGGCCCGAGGTATTTGCCCGTGTACGAGCCCTCGACCTGCACGAGCTGCTCCGGCGTGCCGGTGCCGACGATCATGCCGCCGCCGCTGCCGCCCTCGGGACCGAGGTCGATCAGGTAGTCGGCCGTCTTGATGACGTCGAGGCTATGCTCGATGACGAGCACGGACTCGCCGGAGTCGACGAGCCGGTGCAGGACGAGCAGCAGCCGGTCGACGTCGTCCATATGCAGGCCGGTCGTCGGCTCGTCGAGGATGTAGAACGTGCGGCCGGTGCTGCGGCGGTACAGCTCGGAAGCCAGCTTGACGCGCTGCGCCTCGCCGCCGGACAGCGTCGTCGCCGGCTGGCCCATGTTCATGTAGCCGAGGCCGACGTCGAGCAGCGTCTGCAGCTTGCGGTGGATCTTCGGCAGGTTGCGGAAGAAGTCGGTCGCATCCTCGATCGTCATGTCGAGCACGTCCGAGATGCTCTTGCCCTTGTACTTGACCTCCAGCGTCTCGCGGTTGTACCGCTTGCCCTTGCAGATCTCGCACGGGACGTAGACGTCCGGCAGGAAGTGCATCTCGATCTTGATGATGCCGTCCCCGCGGCAGGCCTCGCAGCGGCCGCCCTTGATGTTGAAGCTGAAGCGGCCCTTCTTGTAGCCGCGCACCTTGGCCTCGGTGGTCGAGGCGAACACGTCGCGGATGTCGTCGAACACGCCGGTGTACGTCGCCGGGTTGGAGCGCGGCGTGCGGCCGATCGGCGACTGGTCGATGTCGATGACCTTGTCCACCTGCTCGAGGCCGCGGATCTCCTTGTGCTCGCCGGGACGAACCTTGGCCCGGTTGAGGTCGCGGGCCAGCGTCTTGTACAGGATCTCGTTGACGAGCGTCGACTTGCCGGAGCCCGAGACGCCGGTGACGGCGGTGAACACGCCGATCGGAATCTTGACGTTGACGCCCCTCAGGTTGTTCTCGCGCGCGCCGCGGATTTCCAGCCACTTGTCCCCGACCGGACGGCGCTGCTCCGGCACGGCGATGAACTTGCGCCCGCTCAGGTACTGGCCGGTGAGCGAGTTCTCGTCGGCCATGACCTCCTGCGGCGTCCCCTGCGCGATGATGTGTCCGCCGTGGATGCCGGCGCCCGGCCCGATGTCGATGATGTAGTCGGCGGCGAGCATCGTATCCTCGTCATGCTCGACGACGATGAGCGTGTTGCCGAGGTTGCGCATATGCTCCAGCGTGCCGATCAGCCGGTCGTTGTCGCGCTGGTGCAGGCCGATGCTCGGCTCGTCCAGGATGTAGAGGACGCCCATCAGGCTGGAGCCGATCTGCGTGGCGAGCCGGATGCGCTGCGCCTCTCCGCCGGACAGCGTGCCGGCCGCGCGGGCCATCGTCAGGTAGTTCAAGCCGACGTTGACGAGGAAGCCAAGCCGGCTGTTGATCTCCTTGAGGATCAGGTTGGAGATCATGCGGTCCTTCTCGCTCAGGTCGAGTCCCTCGAAAAAGTCCTTGGCATCGCCGATCGACAGCGAGGTCGCGTAGGCGATGTTCCGGCCGCCGACGGTGACGGCGAGGCTTTCCTTCTTGAGGCGATGGCCTTTGCAGGTGCCGCAAGGCTTGGCGCTCATGTACTCCTCGATGTACTCCCGCATCGAGTCGGACGCCGTATCGCGGTAGCGGCGGGCGAGGTTGTTGACGACGCCCTCGAACGGCACGTACGCCTCCTTGCGGAAGCCGAAGTCGTTCTCGTACTGGAAGCGGACCTTCTCCCCGCCGGTGCCGTACAGCAGCTTTTTCATCTGCTCGTCCGTCAGCTCGCGGACGGGAACGTCCAGCGGGATGCCGTAGTGCTTGCAGACGGACGCCATGAACTGAGGGTAGTAGTTGGACGTGCTGCCCGCCCACGCCTCGAAGGCGCCGCCGGCGATCGTCTTGGAGCTGTCGTGGATGAGCAGGTCCGGGTCGACGATCATTTTGGCGCCGAGCCCGTCGCAGTCGGGGCAGGCGCCGAACGGGCTGTTGAACGAGAACATGCGCGGCGACAGCTCGTCGATGCTGAAGCCGCATACCGGGCAGGCCAGATTGGAGCTGAACAGCAGCTCCTCCTGGTCGATGACGTCGACGATGACCTGTCCCTCGGACAGCTTGAGCGCCGTCTCGAGCGAGTCGGCCAGCCGGACGCGCACGTCGTCCTTGACGACGATCCGGTCGACGACGACCTCGATGCTGTGCTTCTTGTTCTTCTCGAGCTCGATGCTCTCGCTCAGTTCGCGCAGCTCGCCGTCCACGCGCACGCGCACGAAGCCCTGCTTCTGGATGTCCTGCAGCAGCTTGCTGTGCTCGCCCTTGCGTCCGCTGACGATCGGCGCGAGGATCTGCAGCCGCGTCCGCTCCGGATACTCCAGGATGCGGTCGACCATCTGCTCGACGGTCTGCGACGTGATCTCGATGCCGTGCTCCGGGCAGTGCGGCTTGCCGATGCGGGCGAACAGCAGGCGCAGATAGTCGTAGATCTCCGTCACCGTGCCGACGGTCGAGCGCGGGTTGCGGCTCGTCGTCTTCTGGTCGATGGAGATGGCGGGACTCAGCCCCTCGATGGAGTCGACGTCGGGCTTCTCCATCTGGCCGAGGAATTGTCGGGCATAGGCCGACAGCGACTCGACGTAGCGGCGCTGGCCTTCGGCGTAGATCGTGTCGAAGGCGAGCGACGACTTGCCGGAGCCGCTCAGGCCGGTCAGCACGACGAACTTGTCGCGCGGGATGGTGACGTCGATGTTTTTCAGGTTGTGGGCTCGGGCGCCCTTGATCTCGATCCGATCGCTTGCCACAGTGGGGTTCCTCCCTATCGAAAATGGAAGGCCCGGAACGCCCGGGCCTTACCTGTATCTATGCCGGGCCAAAACGCCTGCTCCGAATGTCGGGCGGGCCGCCTCAGCCTTCCTCCGCCCGCAGCTCGAGCAGCGCGTCGCGCAGCTCCGCCGCCCGCTCGAACTGCAGGCTCTTGGCCGCTTCCTTCATCTCCGCCTCCAGGCGGTTGATGACTTGCTGGCGCTCCTTCTTGGTCAGCTTGCCGCCGGAGATGCCGTCGAGCACGCCTGACTTGGACTCCGCCGACTTGGTCGCCTCGATCACCTCATGGATCCGCTTGCGGATCGTCTGCGGCGTGATGCCGTGCTTCTCGTTGTACGCCTCCTGGATGGCGCGGCGGCGCTGCGTCTCGGAAATCGCCCGCTCCATGGAGTCGGTGATCTTGTCGCCGTACATGATGACCCGCCCCTCGGAGTTGCGCGCCGCGCGGCCGATCGTCTGGATGAGCGAGCGCTCCGAGCGCAGGAAGCCTTCCTTGTCGGCGTCGAGGATCGCGACGAGCGACACCTCGGGCAGGTCGAGCCCTTCGCGCAGCAGGTTGATGCCGACGAGCACATGGAACGTGCCGACGCGCAGGTCGCGCAGGATCGCCATCCGCTCCAGCGTCTTGATGTCGGAGTGCAGGTAGCGCACCTTGATGCCGACTTCCTTGAAATAGTCGGTCAGGTCCTCGGACATCTTCTTGGTCAGGGTCGTGACGAGCACGCGCTCGTCCTTGGCGATGCGGTCGCGGATCTCGCCGAGCAGGTCGTCGATCTGGCCCTTGGTCGGGCGCACCTCGATGATCGGATCGAGCAGGCCGGTCGGTCGGATGATCTGCTGCACCGGCTCATGCGGCGACGTCTCCAGCTCGTACGGCCCCGGCGTCGCCGAGACGTAGATCGTCTGCTTGTCCTTGGCCTCGAACTCCTCGAACTTGAGCGGCCGGTTGTCCATCGCCGACGGCAGCCGGAAGCCGTGCTCCACGAGCACCTCCTTGCGCGCGCGGTCGCCGTTGTACATGGCGCGCACCTGCGGCAGCGTCACATGGGACTCGTCGATGACGATCAGCATGTCGTCGGGGAAATAGTCCATGAGCGTATACGGCGTGGCGCCGCGCTCGCGGAACGTGAGCGGCCCGGAGTAGTTCTCGATGCCGGAGCAGAAGCCCATCTCCTGCATCATCTCGATGTCGTAGCGCGTCCGCTGCTCCAGCCGCTGCGCCTCCAGCAGCTTGCCGTTCTCCCGCAGCTCGGCGAGCCGCTCCTCCAGCTCCCGCTCGATGTTGACGAGCGCGATCTTCATCTTGTCCTCGTGGGTGACGAAGTGGGACGCCGGGAAGATCGCGACATGGTCGCGCTCGCCGACGATCTCGCCGGTCAGCACGTCGATCTCCGTGATGCGCTCGATCTCGTCGCCGAACAGCTCGACGCGGATCGCCCGCTCGTTGTTCGCCACGGGAAAGATCTCGACGATGTCGCCGCGCACGCGGAACGTGCCGCGCACGAAGTTGATGTCGTTGCGCTGGTACTGGATGTCGACGAGCTTGTGCAGGATCTCGTCGCGGCCCTTCTCCATGCCCTTGCGCAGCGACAGCACGAGGCTGCCGTACTCCGACGGCGAGCCGAGGCCGTAGATGCACGACACGCTGGCGACGATGATGACGTCGCGGCGCTCGAACAGCGAGCTGGTCGCGGAGTGGCGCAGCTTGTCGATCTCGTCGTTGATGCTGGAATCCTTCTCGATGTAGGTGTCGGTCGACGGGAGGTAGGCTTCGGGCTGGTAGTAGTCGTAGTAGCTGACGAAGTAGGAGACGGCGTTGTCGGGGAAGAACTCCTGGAACTCGCTGCACAGCTGCGCCGCGAGCGTCTTGTTGTGGGCGATGACGAGCGTCGGCCGGTTCAGCTGCGCGATCGTGTTGGCGATCGTGTAGGTTTTGCCCGTGCCGGTCGCTCCGAGCAGGATCTGATGCTTGCGTCCCTCGCGGACGCCCTCGACGAGCCGGCTGATCGCGCCCGGCTGGTCGCCCTGCGGCGTGTAGTCGGACTTCAGCTGGAAAAGCTTGGGCTGCTGAGCCTTCTCGGCCATAGGCATGGCTCACCTCTTCCTCGATGAATGACGCGGAAGTCCTGGTCCCAAAGTCCCGGTTCCGCGAATGAAATCTATTATTATATGAGTAAATCCCTATTTATCTGTATGCCCAAAACGGCCGATAAATAAGAGGAATCGTCTCGAATCCGCAGGCGGGACCTCGATAAGAATGTCTGTTCCCGTCCCTCATTATACCGGGTAGAAAACCCGCTTGCAATAAGGCGAGACAGCTTTGCCAACAACTGGCGCCCGGCAGCTCTCCTGCACACGGGAGAGCGCATCCTTTTTTATACGACAATAGCGGGAGCGTGAACCATCGCATGGACTTGACGACTGTCATCGGCATCATCGCCGGCATCGCGGCCCTGCTCGGAGGGTATCTGTGGGAAGGAGGAGAAGCCCACGGCCTCGTGGAGAAGACGGCGATCCTGATCGTCTTCGGCGGCACGTTCGCGGCCGTCGCCGTCAGCTTTCCCGCCGCCCGGCTGCGCACGATTCCGGCGGCGCTGCGGCTCGCGTTCCGCAAGGACCGCAACACCGACCGGGAAATCATCGAGCGCCTCGTCGAAATGGCGACGATCGCGCGCCGCGGCGGCGTGCTGGCGCTGGAGACGCATGCCGGCAAGGAGGACGAGCGCTTCCTGCGCGACGGCGTGCTCATGGTCGTGGACGGCACCGATCCCGACCTGACGCGCGAGATTCTCGAGCTCGAGATCGCGGCGCAGGAGCGGAGCCACGAGCAGCAGGCCAAAATCTTCGAGAGCGCCGGCGGCTACGCGCCGACGATGGGCATCATCGGCACCGTCATGGGGCTGATCAACGTGCTCGGCGACCTGCATGATCCCGGCTCGCTCGGCTCCTCGATCGCGGTCGCCTTCTCGGCCACGCTGTACGGCGTCGCCTCGGCGAACGTGCTCTATCTGCCCCTCGCCTCCAAGATCAAGACGCGCAGCCAGGAGCGGATCCTGCGCATGGAGATGATGATGGAGGGCATTCTCGGCCTGCAGGCCGGCGACAACCCGCAGCTCATCCGCAAGAAGCTGCAGTCGTTCGTCGTCGTCGACGAGCCGCTGCGGCGGGCGGCGCGGCCGGCGCAGGGCAAGGCGGACGGAAAGGCGGAAGAAAATGCGGCGCAGGCGTAGCCGCAGGGGCGGCCAGGGCGCGGAGCCCGAAAACCACGAGCGCTGGCTCATCACCTATTCCGACCTGATCACGCTGCTGCTCATCTTTTTCGTCGTGCTGTACGCGATGAGCCAGCTGGACGTAAAGAAGTACGAGGTGCTGGCGCAGTCGCTGCAGCTCCAATTCGCCAAGTCCGACTCCGTCATTGAAGGCGGCAAGGGGCTGACGGGCGAGCTGCTGGCGAGCGGGGCGACTCCCGTGCCGTCCCATAGCGCCAAGCCGCGCGCCTCGGAGTCGCCCCAGCAGCAGCTGAAGCGGCTGCAGGAGGAAGAGCTGCAGAACCTGCTCAAGCTCATCCAGACGTACATCCGGGAGCATAAGCTGCAGGACAAGGTGACGGTCGCCGACACGCCCAAGGGCATCGCCATCCGGCTCAACGACCTGTTCCTGTTCGATCTCGGCAAGGCGAAGCTGAAGCCGGAGGCGACGCCGGTGCTGGACCGCCTGTCGACGCTGTTCCGCTCGCTCGGCAACACGGTCAGCGTCGAGGGCCACACGGACAACCTGCCGATCGCCGCCGGCGGGCAGTACGGCGACAACTGGGAGCTGTCGGCCGCCCGCTCGCTGTCGGTGCTGCACTATTTCATCGGGACGAGCAAGCTCGCCCCGGACAAGTTCGAGATCGCCGGCTACGCGGACACGCGGCCGGTCACCTCCAACGCCACCGAGGCGGGACGGTCCAAAAACCGCCGCGTCGAGATCACCGTGCTGCGCGCGAGCGCGGACGCGGGCGGCAGCTGAGTCCCTTTTCATCCAAACAAGCCCCGAGGGAGCGATCCGATCGCTCCCTCGGGGCTTGTTTTTTGTTCCGGCAGTCGGCGGATGGGGCGGATCGCGCTCAGGCGTCGCCGAAGCGCTCGATCGTGGAGACCGCCGCGAACGCGCTCAGCAGGCCGAGCAGGCACAGCGCGGCTGTCGTCAGGACGGGATCGAGCGAGAGGCCGAGGAGCGGGGAAAGATTTTGGAACTGCGCCAGGAAGATGGCGATCAGCACGGCGGGAATCGTCGCCCTTTTCCAGACGCCGAACACGAACAGCGGGATGTGGCTGATGACGGCGATCGCGGCGGAATGAAGGACAGCCTTCGCCACATAGCCGGCCACGGCGCCCGCCGTGAGCTTCCCTCCGATGAAGCCGAAGCTTTCGTTGAGCAGGAGCGTCGAGACGCCGACCAGCACGAACGACAGCAGCGTCCCGGCGAAGACGAGCAGCGAGATGAGCAGCGCCTTGGCCAGGAACAGCCGGCGGCGGGGGATCGGATAGCCGTAGGACAGCGAGATCGTCCGGTTGCGGAACTCGTCGATGACGACCTGGTTGATGAGCGACGCTCCGAACAGCACGTACGAAAGATGCATCGAGACGATCAGCCCCGTGATCGCGGCGTAGTCCTGGCCGAAGTCGGCGCTGACCGAACGGGCGAACAGCATCGGCAGGAACAGCATCACCGCCACATAGACGGCGTACTCGCCGACGATGTTCAGCCGCTTCAGCTTCCTCCATTCGAGCTTCATCAAGTTAGCCAATGCGATCGCCCCCCGTGATCTGGTGATAGAAATAATCCTCCAGCGTGCCGACATGCTTCTGGATGCCCTCGATCTCGACGTCATGCAGCACGAGCATCCGCGAGATCTCGCTCTGGGAGCGGCTCAGGTCGTAGACGCGCAGCCTGCCTCCGCCCAGCAGCTTCAGGCTCGCGATGCCGAGCTCATGCTCCAGCAGATAGGCGGCCCGCTCGGCCTGCGGAGTCGCGATCTCGATATAATCGGTGCGCTGCTTGGCGATGTCCTCGAGGCTCATCTCCGTCGTCAGCCGTCCCTCCGAGACGACGCCGATCCGGTCCGCGACCTGCTCGATCTCGCTCAGGATGTGGCTGGACACGAGGAAGGTGATGCCGTACTCCTGGTTGAGCATCCGTACCAGATCGCGCATGTCCTTGATGCCGACCGGGTCCAGGCCGTTCGTCGGCTCGTCGAGGATGATCAGCTCCGGCTTCGTTATGACCGCGCGGGCGATGCCGAGGCGCTGCTTCATGCCGAGCGAGAACTCCTTCACCGGCCTCGCTCCGGCGTCCTTCAGCCGCACGAGCTCCAGCGCCTGCGCGATCGCCTGCTCGTCGTAGAAGCCGAGATATTCGGCATGCAGCCGCAGGTTGTCGATCGCACCCATATGTTCGAAGAAGACCGGATACTCGATGATGCTGCCGACGCGGCTCAGCGCCGACTTGGAGCTTGCCGTCAGCCGCTGGCCGAACAGCGAGATCTCGCCCGCGGTCGGCGCGACATGCCCCGCCAGCATCTTCATGATCGTGGTCTTGCCGGCGCCGTTCTGCCCGAGCAGGCCGTACACCTCGCCTTGGCGGATGCGCAGCTCCACGTCCGCGACCAGCTTTCTTCCCTTGACCGTCCGGCTCAAGCCCGTCGTATGGACGATGTCCTTCATCTTGCCCCGCCTCCTCGTCTGCTTCCTAGCTTCTGATCTCATCTTAGTCAGGAGAGATGTCTTATTCCTGTCTGGATCCTGACAAGTTTCTTACGTTTGCGGATCAGAAGCTCAGCTTCGGAAACGAGACGACGAACGAGGTCCGCTCATAGGGCACGCTGCGCAGCGAGATCGAGCCGCCCATCGCCTCGGCCAGCCGCTTGGTGATGCTGAGCCCGAGCCCGCTCCCCTGAAAGCGCGGATTGCGGGAGTCGTCGAGCGTGTACAGCCGCTCGAACACTCGGTCGTGGTGGACTTCGGCGATGCCCCGCCCGCGGTCCCACACCTCGATCTCCACCGTTTCGCCGCGGTCGCGGAGCGTCAGGCCGAGCGCCTTTCCCTCGCCGCCGTAGCGGATCGCGTTGGAGATGAGGTTGCGGAGGATGCGCCCCAGCGCCTCCTCGTTGCCGAGCATATGGAGAGGCTCGTCCGGAATGTCGAGCTCCACCTCGAACCCGCCGGACTCGAGCAGCTCGTAGAACTCCAGCACGTTCCGCCGGCAGAGCTCGTTCAGCGCCAGCTTGGTCTTGGGCATCGCATAATCGTCCGAGTCCATCTTGGCGAGGTCGAAAAAGCGGTTCATCAGGTCGATCAGGGACAGCACCTTCGCCTGCAGCGCCTCCACCGTCCGCTCCCGCTCGGCGGCGTCCAGCTCCTCCCCGCGCCGCAGCTTCTCCGTGTAGCCGAGCAGCACCGCCAGCGGCGTCTTCAGGTCATGCGACATGTTGGAGATCATCCTGCGGGAGCTTTCCTTGGAACGGGAAAACTCCGCCGCCGTCCGCTGACCGCGGTCCAGCAGGCGGTTGAGCTGCAGCAGCAGCCGGCGCAGCTCGGCGCGCTCGGTCCGCAGCAGCACCTTTTCGGCGCTGCCGCTCCGCAGGATCTTCTCCAGCCTGCGGCCGATCTCGTCCGCATCGCGGCGTTCCCGTCGGCGCGCGGCGTACAGATAGGCGCAGGCTGCGGCCAAGGCCGCGCAAGCGAAGGCGAGCGCGACCGCCGCCGTCATGGCCGCTCTCCCAGCTTGTAGCCGATGCCCCAGACCGTGCGGATGAAGACGGGGCTGGAAGGATCCTCTTCGATCTTCTCGCGGAGGCGCCGGACATGCACGTTGATGACGTTCTCGTTGCCGTAGTAGTCCTCTTCCCAGATGGACTGGTAGATCTGCTCCTTGGTGAACACGCGGCTCGGGTACGTCAGGAACAGCTTGAGCAGCTGGAACTCCTTGGCCGTCAGCTGCGCCGACCGCTCCCCGATCCGGACCGAGTAGGTGTCCAGATCGAGCTCCAGCTCCCCGTGCCGAAGCGCCTTCGGCGCGGAGACGGGAGCGGCGGCCGGCGCGCCCGCGTAGCGGGTCGCCCGGCGGATGGCGGCCTGCACCCTCGCGGTCAGCTCGATCATGGAGAACGGCTTGCTCAAGTAATCGTCGGCGCCGAGGCCGAGGCCGAGCGCTTTGTCGAGATCGCTGTCCTTGGCGGAGAGGATGAGCACCGGCACGAGGCTCGTCTCCCGCAGCGCTCGCAGCACCTCCATGCCGCTCCGCTTCGGCAGCATCAGATCGAGCAGCACGAGGTCGAACTCGCGGCTCGCCAGCTGGGCGAGCGCCTCCTCCCCGTCCAGCGCGGCCTGCACCTCGCAGCCTTCCCGCTCCAGATGCTCCGCTACCAGCCCGCTGATCTCCTCATCGTCCTCGACGAGCAGAATGCGCGTCGTCATGGCTTCCTCTCCTTTCATTCGCGCTTGGCGTTGACGGTCCCATCCGGCCAGGGCGGATTTCACCCCTGCCTTCCGCGCGTGGTATACTCCTTAACAAGTGAAAGATTCGGCAAGCGAAAGGATGATACACCGAATGGACTCCCTGCACATCCGCTCCCGCAGCGGCACGCTTCAAGGCATCCGCGCGAACGGGACGCGCGCGTGGAAAGGCATCCCGTTCGCGCAGCCGCCCGTCGGCGATCGGCGCTTCCGCCGGCCGCTCCCGCCCCAGCCTTGGGCAGGCGTGCGCGACGCCTCGCAGCCGGGGCCGCTCGCCCCGCAGCCGATCGACCCGACCGGCGGCTCGTTCGGCATCCCGCGCACCGGCATTCCGCAGTCGGAGGACTGCCTCTATCTGAACGTCTGGGCGCCGGAGGAGCCGTCCGCGGAGCCGCTGCCTGTCATGGTGTGGATTCATGGCGGCTCGTTCGTCACCGGCGGCGGCGGGCTGCCGGTCTACGACGGCGCGAGCCTCGCCCGCCGCGGCGGACTGATCGTCGTCAGCATCAGCTACCGGCTCGGCGCGCTCGGCTTTCTCCACCTGGGGCCGCATGCGGACGAGTCCGATCCCGACGGCTACGTCAGCAACGCCGGCCTGCTCGACCAGATCGCCGCGCTGCAATGGGTACAGGCCGACATCGGCGCCTTCGGCGGCGATCCGTCCCGCGTCACCGTGTTCGGCGAGTCCGCCGGCGCGATGAGCATCGCCGCGCTGCTGGCGATGCCTGCCGCCAAAGGGCTGTTCGCCCGAGCCATCCTGCAAAGCGGCGCTTCCCAGGCGCTGCCCGACAAGCAGGGCCGCGTGCTGGCCCAGGCCTACTTGGACATGCTCGGCGCGCAATCGCCGGAGCAGCTCGCCGGCCTGACGGCGGAAGAGCTGCAGCAGGCGGCCGACCGGCTCAAGCGCGCGGCGGGCGAGAGCGCGATCATGCTGTTCCAGCCGGTCGTCGACGGCCGGACGCTGCCGGCTCCGCCGGTGGAGGCGGTCGCGGCCGGCTCGGCGGCCGGCGTCGACCTGATCGTCGGCATCAACCGGCATGAAGGCGCGCTGTTCGTGCGGCCGGGCATGAAGCTGCTCTCGGACGAGCAGAACGCTCGCGCCTACGTCGCCGTCACCGGCGCGCCGGAGGCGGCCGGCTGGGTGCTCGACTATCCGCGCACGACCGAAGGCCAGCAGCAGGCGATGACCGACCTGTTCTTCCTCCGCTCGGCGCTGCAGCTGGCGGAGGCTCAGCTACGCTACGGACGCGTCTGGTTTTACCGCTACGACTTCGTCTCGCCCGGCCATCCCGTGCTGCAGACGGCGTTCCATGCGGCGGAGGTCCCGTTCGTGCTCGGCAACCTGGAGCTGCTGCGCGAGCATGGCTGGACGATCGACGAGCGCATGGAGCGCGTGTCGGCGACCGCCATGGACGCCTGGCTCGCATTCGCCCGCAGCGGCAGCCCCGCG
This sequence comes from Paenibacillus sp. FSL W8-1187, assembly GCF_037965485.1. Lineage (NCBI taxonomy): Bacteria > Bacillati > Bacillota > Bacilli > Caryophanales > Paenibacillaceae > Paenibacillus > Paenibacillus sp. FSL W8-1187. The sequence goes on along the minus strand of NZ_CP150181.1, from coordinate 667,086 downwards.
ACGGCGGAGCTGGACTGGCCGGCGTACGAGGCGGAGCGCCGCGCGGTCATGCTGCTCGACGCCGACAGCCGCGTCGAGCTCGATCCGGAGCCGGACAAGCGGGCGCGGCTGACGGGACGGAGCTAGGCAGAGCCCGATCCATAACATTCCGAAGGGACGCGAAAGCGTCCTTTTTCAATTTCTAGCGATCCGCACCAGCTTTCCATTCTCCAGGCGGAACACGCCGTCTCCCTCCGTCCGCTCCAGCCGCCCCCCGCGGAAATAAAGCCCGCACTCCTCGTCGACGCCGTAATGCTCGACGCCATCCGGATACCGGGCCGCGACGGCGCGCAGATGCTCCTCCTCCCGCCACTGCGAGAAATGGACGGCGATCGTCATGCCGCGAATCAGGCCGAGCCCGGCCCGGTCCTGCAGGACGGCCGCCTCGTTGTCCTTGGGCGAGATCAGGCAGCGCTCGGGGCTGATGAGCGCCCCCGCGGAAAAGCCCGCCACCGGCACGCCGCTCTCCGCCCGCTCCCGTACGGCCTGCGCGATCGCCGTATCGACGATGCAATCGGCATAACGGCTCGTATCTCCCCCGCCGATGACGATGCCTGTGCTTGAGCGCACCGATTCGACCGCCACTGCGACGGACACGGTCGGCAGCGGCACATAACGGAACCTCTTCAAGCCCTTGGCCTCCAGCTCTCCGATATATCGGGGCATGTAATCGAGCCAGCCCGGCCGATCCAGGCAAAGGAGGCTGATTTTAGCCTCCGCGCCCCCCGCAAGCTCCGCGAACAGGCCGGCCAGGCCCGGCGTGAACGGAGGCCCGCCTCCGAATAAAAACAAATGCTTGTCCATGCCTGCTCCCCCTCCAAATCGTGATGGAAAACTCGCCCGCACCGTCAGTACACGTACCGCTCCAGCAGCTCATTGCGGAACTTGCGCTCCGGGTCCTGCCGCAGCAGCAGCCGCTGGAAATCGGGCAGCCGCTCGTACTGCTCCCGCACCTCCGCGGGCGGCATCGCGAACAGCTTGGCCCAGTGCGGCCGGGCGCCGAACGGGCGCAGCGCCGCCTCGAGCTCGGGCAGCAGCCGGGCGACCGGCTCGCCGAGCGGCTTCCAGGTGAAGTGGATGCCGACGGAATCGCGGCCGTGGCAAGGGCTCATCCACAGGCGGTCCGCCGCGATCGTGCGCACCTCCGAGATGAACAGCAGCGGTGCGATCCGCTCGCGCAGGCGGCCAAGCGCCTGCAGCGCCTCCAGCGCCCGCTCCCGGGGCACGAAATACTCCGTCTGCAGCTCCTCGCCCGCGCTCGGGGTGAAGTCCATGCGAAAATGCGGCAGCCGCTCATGCCAAGGACCGACGGCGCCGAGCTGGCCGCTGCACACCTCGCCCGAGTGGCCCGGCACCGGATGGCGCGGCCCGCCCGCCGGCGCCGCGCCGTGGAAAGGCTCGGCCGGATCGAGCGTCTCGGAATCGCCGACGCGATGCTTGATCCACACCTGGTTGATCGCGGAGGAGGTCCAGTCGGTGAACAGGCTGACGCTGTACGCCGCGGAGAGGATCTCGTCGAAGGCCGCCTCCAGCCGCTCGGCCGGCAGGTCCTCGTACACGCGCTGGCTCATCTCGAACGCGGGCACGACGTCGAGCGTCAGGCGGGCGACGACGCCGAGGCCGCCGAGACCGACGACGGCGCCCTCGAGCTCGGCGTCCTCCCGCGTCAGCCGCCGCAGCGAGCCGTCGGCCGCGATCAGCTCCAGCCCGCGCACCGCCGTCGCCAGATTGCCGTGCCGCACCCCCGAGCCATGCGTCGCCGTGGCGACCGCCCCAGCCACGGAGATATGCGGCAGCGAGGCCAGATTATGCAGCGCGAAGCCCGCGGCATCGAGCTGGCGCGCCAGATCGCCGTAGCGGATGCCGCCCTCGACCGTCACCGTCCGGCGCTCGGCGTCAAGCGACACGAGCCGGTTCAGCTTTTCCATGGAGATCAGGCTGCCGGCCGTATCGGCGATGCCGTTGAACGAATGCCGGGAGCCGAGCGCCTTCACCCTCGGACTGCGGGCGACCATGTCCCGCGCCTCCTCCACGCTCTCCGGCACGAGCAGCTCCGCCGCCCCGTATGTATAGTTTCCTGCCCAGTTCCGCTCTTCTGCCATTGCTTCCTCCACGTCCTCTCGGTTGAGTCCTGCTGATCGGTACTACTTCGGCTCTCTTCGACGGAATCCCTACCGGCCCCCGAAAAGAGCGCCGCGCCTGCGGGCTCTGCCGGAGCCGATTTCGCAGATTTGTATAGAAAACCCTCGTTTGTACACGAATGAAATGTCGCGATCGTGCACAGATCAACGATCCGATCACTGTTGAAGTCATATCGCACAAGCTATAATGAAGGTCATTCCGGCATCGAGTCGCGGGAAACAGCAAGGGGGGTCCGCTATGCGATTAAATCGAATCCGACGGAGCGATCAGCTTTACGTCAAGCTGCTGATCGGCATCACGCTGTGCATCGTGGTCGCGATCTTCGTCAGCTCTTCCATTTATTATTTCACGTTTGCCCGTATTCTGCAGAACGACGCGTTCGAGTCCAACCTCGCGAACTTGCGCGATACGAGCAGGACCGTCGCCAAGACGACGGACAACGCGCAGACGCTCGCCTTCCAGATCTATCGCAACAGCGCCATCTCCAAGCTGCTCTACTACAGCAATCCCAATCCTTTCGACACGCAGGCGGCGATGATCGATCTGAGCAACTATTTGACGACCATGCCGTTCATCCATTCGATCTACGTCTACAATCCGGCCTCCGGCCTCTACTACATCACGAGCCAGAACGGACAGAAAGGAATCGTGCCGGAGCATCTGCTCAAGGACAAGAGCATCGCTCCGATCCTGAAAAACTACGAGGACTACCAGCCGTTCGCTCCGGTGCCGCGGATCATCGCGACCAGCGACCGCAGCGAGGAGGAGACCAGCGTCTACTCCTATCTGTGCTATGACGCGATCGGAACGAGCCAGACGATCAACTCGGCCGTCATCGTCAACATATCCGCCTCCTGGATCAATCAGGAGCTCGGCCAGCATCTGTCCGGCAACGACCAGACGCTCTATATCGACGACCACGGCAAGGTGCTGTCGGCTCGCGACCTGAGGCCGGTCCCGCTCGGCGACTCGGATCGGACCTTGATCGGACAGCTGGTGGAAAAGGAAGAGCTCGGCTACCGCGTCGCCGACTTCGGAGGCGAAAAATCGCTCGTCACCTATACCGCGCCGGATGCGTTCAACTGGCAATACGTCCGGATCACACCCTACAGCGAGATCACGAAAAAGCTGAGCGGCATCCGCTGGAAGACGCTGCTCATCGCCTGCATCGTGCTTGCCGTCGGCATCTGCCTCGCCTGGCTCGTCTCCAAGTTCCTCTACGTCCCGATCGACAAGATCAGGAACCAGATGAAGGATCTGGAGTCGGAGAAGCGCAACAGCAGCTATACGCTCCGGCAAAATACGATGCGCAAGCTCATCCAGATCCAGGAGTTCAACGCCGACCTGCAGGCGGAGAAGCTGAAGAAAATGGGCATCTCCTTCGATTTCACCAAGCCTTACCGTCTCGCCTATTTGCGGATCGACCGCTTCGATCAGCTGAAGGAGATGAATCCGAACGATCTGCTGACGTACAAGTTCGCCATCATGAATATCGCCACCGAAATCTGCTCCAGGCAGTATATCGTGGACTCCATCGACTTGGACGAGGACAGCATGCTGATGCTGATCAATACGTTCGAGGACCAGCCCTTCGACTGGAGCGAGCATGTGCTCATGCTCAAGGACATCCAGAACGCCTGCATGGAGTATATCCGAATCGGGCTTACGATCGCCTTGACGCCGGTATCCAGCAACCCGCATGAGCTCCACGATCGGTTCAAGCTGGCCAAAGAGGCTTCCAACCAGCGCTTCTTCGTCGGAAGAGGAGCGATCATCGAGGCCGACCCGATTCAATCGGAGGCGAAATACTGTTTCCCGATCGGCAAAGAGAAGCGGATGATCGAAGCGCTGGCGGGAGGCAAGACCGAGGAAGCGAAAGCGCTGTTCGACGCCATCATGCAGGAGACGGTGCCCTACTCGTTCCCGGTCGCGCACTCCGCGGCGACGCATCTGTCCGTCACGCTCGACAACATGCTCATGGAGATCGAGCGGAACGGCTCGCTTCCGCTCGGTCTCGGCGAGCTCGTCATTCCGCGCATCGAACGCTACGAGACGCTGGAGGAGATGACGGAGGCGTTCCATCGGTTCTTCGACCAGCTGAAGACGAAGCTCGTGGAGAAGCGCAGCAGCAAGCAGGACGACCTCATCCGCAAAATCAACGACATCATCCAGAGCCGGTTCCATGAGCCGAACCTGAGCCTCAACTATGTGGCCGAGGAGCTGAAGATGTCGACCTACCATATCAGCCGCGTCTACCGCCAGCAGACGATGTCCACCATCGTCGACACGATCAATGCAGTCCGCATCGAAAAGGCAAAAGAGCTGCTGCTGGCGACGGAGCTGTCGATTGCCGACATCTCGGAAAGGACGGGCTATACGAACAGCTCGTACTTTCACCGCATTTTCAAGAAAGGAATCGGCGTCACTCCGACGGAGTTCCGAAAATCGGGCCGCGGATCGGCCGAGTAACGACAAAGCGTCGGCAACGGATGGCAGGACCATCCGTTGCCGACGCTCTTTTTTTAATCAGGCTGGGGGAGCCGGGCGCTTCGCTCTTACTGAATGCCCTTCTCCGTCAGGTAAGCCAGCCATTGCTTCTTGTAGGAATCCTGGATCTTTTGCAGTCCGGCCTGGTTCGCCTTGCTCATGAACGTCTTGAGGCCTTCTTCCACGTTCGCCACCTGGCCTGCGAGCAGCGGCAGCAGATACTGCTTCGTGACCTGCTCCAGCGCCGCGCGTTCCGATTGATACTCGGTGTAGTCTTCCGCGAATCCGGTAAAGATGTCCGGCTTCTGAATTTTGTCCAGCTCGTCGAAAATCTTCTTCACGCCGTCGTAGCTCGGCTCGAACAGCATGTATTCCGGATTGCGCCAAGCCCAGCCGTTCATGCCCTCGCGCGGGAAGCCGTTCGTGTTGGCGTCGCCGAGCATTTTGTAGTAGCCGTCCTGGACCGTATAGTTCACGCCTTCGACGCCGTATTGAGTCAGCAGGTTGTAGCGCTTGTCGGTGACCATCTTCTCGTAGAACGCCAGCGCGCGCTCCGGATTTTTGCTGCTCTCCGGAATGGCGAAGCCGTTGTGGATCGGATGGACCGGAGTCGCGTAGCCGTTCGTCACGCCGTATGGCGTATAGCCGAGCTCCCAGTCCGGATGAAGCGATTTCATCTTTTCCATCGTCGCATTGTAGCGGGTCGGGTTGTCGCCCAAGATGGCGGCTGTCGATCCGTTGGAGATCTTGTCTTGGATCGTCTCGGTCTCGTTCAGCTCGTTTTTGGAGAAGTAGCCTTTGTCGGCCCAGCTCTTGAACCGCTTCAGATCCTCGAGATGCTCCGCCGAGCCCCAGTACGGCATGATATCAGCCGGCTTGTCGTATGCAGCGAACAGGCCGTACGGCAGCGCTCCGACATTTTTCCTCTCGATGTCCAGATACATGAGAGCGAGGCTGTTCATGATGTCCGGGCCGAACGAGACCGGCTGGAGCTTCGGCTCGTTTTGCCTGATTCCGTCGAGATAAGCCTCGAACGTATCGATGTCGACCGGCGTCGGCAGATTGTATTTCTTGCGCAGGTCCTCGCGCCAGACGAAGCCGTTCGTGACGTACTCCCTGTACGTCGCCGGCACCGTGTAGATGCTGCCGTCGATCTTGACCGCATCCCACATCTCCTGCGGGACGAACTTCTGCAAGGCCGGCGCGGCGACAGGCAGCAGCTCATCCAGCGGCTTGAACGCTTTTTTCTTGGCGTATTGCTGATACTGCGTCCAGTCCGCCGTGAAGATCAGGTCGACGTTCTGTCCGGTCGAGAGCAGCAGCTTGTATTTCTGATCCCAGTCGGTCCAGGTCGTATAGTTGAACTTGACGGTAGCGTTCAGGTCTTCCAGCGCCATCTTGTTGATCTGCTCCTCGATTTTCGGGAGATCCTTCGGAGCGTTGCCAAGCATGTAGAACTGCAGCTGGACCTTCTTGGACGTATCGATGCCGGCGGGCTCGGCTCCTGCATTCGAAGCCCCTCCATTCGCGGCGCTGCCGCTGTTCGCCGCATTGGCGGCGCCGTTGTCCGCTGCATTGCTGCCGCCGTTGTTGTTGCCGCATGCCGTGAAGATCGACATCGACATGACGGTCGTGAGCAGAAGGCCGACCGCTTTTTTTCTTTTGCTTCCCATTTGAATCCTCCCTTTTCGTCTCACTCTTTTATGTCAGCTGGATCGCTCCAGGTCTAACCTTTGACGGCTCCGATCGTCAGCCCTTTGACGAAATAGCGCTGGATGAACGGATAGAGCAGCAGGATCGGACCGGTGACGATGATCGCCATCGCCATCTTCATCGATTCGGACGGCACGCCCTCGGACAGCGTCACGCCGGCCCCCGCTCCGATGCTGTTCAGGAAGTTGGAGGTGTTGATGATGTTGTACAGGTAGAACTGCAGCTGATATTTGGCGGCGTCCGAGATGAAGAGCGCCGAGGAGAACCAATCGTTCCAGTATTGCAGCGCGAGGAAAAGTCCGATCGTCGCCAGGCCCGGAACCGACAGCGGAAGCACGATCCGGTAGTAGATGACAAAATCGTTGGCGCCGTCGATCTTCGAGGACTCGATCACCTCGTCCGGCACCGCGGAGGTGATGAAGCTTCTCATGAGGATGATGAGGAACGGCGTCATCAGGCCGGGCCAGATCAAGGCGTACAGCGAGTTCGTGAACTGCAGGTAGTTCGTGATCAGCATGTAGTAAGGAACGAGCCCGCCGCCGAACAGCGTGGTGAAGTAGATGAAAAACGCGAACACGTTCCGGTACTTGAAATCCTTCCGCTGCAGGACGTAGCCCGCCATCGTCATGAGCAGCAGGCCGATCAGCGTGCCGACTGCGGTGACGAGCGTCGTGACGCCGTAAGCCCGCAGCACGTCGTCCGGAACCTCGAAGATGATTCGGTAGCCCTCCAGCGAGAATTCCTTCGGAATGAGGCTGTACCCTTCGTTCAAAATGGACGCGTTGCTCGACAACGAGGCGGACAAGATGAGCAGGAAGGGCAGCAGGCACAAGACGCATCCTGCAAGGACGACGACATATGCGATCAGCCGAAACCATCGGGTCGAGCTGTCTTCTTTGATTTTCAAGCGGATCCCCTCCTTCTAGAACAGCGCGTAGTCTTTGTTGACTTTCCGAATGATCGCGTTGACGATCATGATGAGCGTGAAGCCGAACAGCGATTGGTAGACGCCGGCCGCGGTCGCCATGCCCATGTCGAACGTCACGCGCAGCGAGCGGTAGACGTACGTGTCGATGATGTCCGTCGTGCTGAACAGCAGGCCGTTGTTGCCGATCATTTGGTAGAAGAGGTCGAACTGGCCCTTCATGATGCTGCCGAGGGCGAACAGCAGCAGGATGACGAACGTGTTTTTCAGCATCGGCACCGTAATATGCCAGGCGCGCTGGAAGGCGTTGGCGCCGTCGATCTTGGCCGCCTCGTAGTAGTCCTCGCTGATGCCCGTGATCGACGCGAGGTAGATGACCATGCTGTAGCCGAAGTTTTTCCACAGGTAGAACAGGATGATGAAGAAGATCCATAGCTTCGGCTTGCTGTACACGTCGACCGGGTCGCTGCCGAGCTGCTGCAGCACCGTGTTCAGCACGCCTTGCTCATAGTTGAACAGATTGAAGACGATGACGCTCAGGATGACGAAGGAGACGAAGTAAGGCAGGAACAGGATCGACTGCGAGATCTTCTTGAACCACTTTCCCCTGATGTCGTTCAGCAAGATCGCGACGAAGATCGAGAGCACGTTCCCGAGAAAGATGAAGACGATATTGTAGCCGATCGTGTTGAAGGTCAGCTCGACCAGCTTGCCTGATTTCCATAGGAACTCGAAGTTTTTGAGTCCGACGAAATCCATCTTGAACAGGCTCGTATTGAAATCGAACTGCACGAAGGCGTAGTAGATGCCGATCATCGGCAAGTAGTTGTTGATCAAGAAGTAAATTAGCGTCGGCAGCAGCATGAGGAACAAAATTTTGTTCGTGTAGAGCTCATGCAGGATTCCTCTTTTCTTGAGCATGGTTTTGGACTCCCTCCTCGTTTATTTTTTATTTGGCTGGCAGGTCTCTCTCCTGGTCCCACTATAGGAGAAGGCAGGGTGAACGAGTAGTGAAAAGATCGTGCAATTCTGGAAAAACGAGCGGTTTGGAACGTGAACGATAGCGGCATTTATGAAGAATGGCCGCATTTGCCCTCCCGTCCGGCCGGCGCTCCCGGCCAAACGACAGAAAAAAGCCTGCGATTCGCTCGAATCGCAGGCTTTGGGGATCGACGATCAGGCTTACTGCGGCTTCGCGCCTCGATCGGAGACGATGCCGTTCGCAAGATAATCCTTCCATTGCTTCACATAGGATTGCTGGATTTTGGGGAGCCCGGCTTCGTTCGCGTTTGCCATGAAGATCGCCAGCCCCTCCTGGACATCCTCGATCTGGCCCGCCAGCAGCGGGTACAGGTATTGCTTCACGACCTGCTCCAGCGCCGCGCGCTCGGCCTGATAGCCGGTGTAGTCCTCCACGAACCTCGTATAGAGGTCCGGCTTCTGGATCCCGTCCAGCTCGTTGAAGATCCGCTGCACGCGTTCATAGCTGGGCTCGAACAGCATGTAGTCCGGGTTCCGCCAAGCCCAGCCGATCATGCCCTCGCGTTCGAATCCGCTCTTGTCCAGCGCGTGGTAGAAGCCGTCCTTCACCTCATAATGGACGCCTTCGATTCCGTATTGCGTCAGCCGGTTGTACCGCTCGTCCGTCACGAGCTTCTCATAAAAGGCGAGCGCCTCTTCCGGATGCTCGCTGCCCGCCGCGATAGCGAATCCGTTGTGCATCGGATGGACGGGCGTCGCGTACCCGGTCGACCGGCCGAACGGCGTGTAGCCGAGATCCCAGTCCGGATGCTGCGCCTGCATCTGGCTCAGCATCGCGTTGTAGCGCGTCGGATTGTCGCTGAGCAGCGCCGCCGCCGCCCCGCTTGCGATCTGATCCTGCATGGGGACCGGGTCGTTCAGCACGTTTTTGGAGAGATAGCCTTTATCGGCCCAGCTCTTGTATTTTTTCAAGTCTTGCAGATGGCTGGGCGTTCCCCAGTACGCCCCGATTTCATCCGGCTTGTCATACGGGGCGTACAAGCCGTACGGCATCGGCCCGACCGCCTTCCGCTCGACCTCCAGGTAGGCATGCTGGATGGAGGCATCGACGAGCGAGCCGAACGCGGCCGGCTGAATGCCGGGCTCATGCTGCCTGATCCCCTCGAGATAGGCCTCGAAGCTCGGCACGTCGACCGGCGTCGGCAGCCCGTGCTTGCGCCGCAGATCCTCGCGCCAGATGAAGCCGCCCGTGACGTACTCCTTGTAGGTCGACGGCACCGTATAGATGCGGCCGTCGATCCGCACCGCGTCCCACATCTCTTTCGGCACGAAAGCCTGCAGCTTCGGAGCGGCCAGCGGCAGCAGCTCGTCGAGCGCCATGAAGGCTCCTTGATGAGCGTACTGCTGATAGAAGGCCCAGTCCGAGGTGAAGATCAGATCGACCGCCCTGCCGGTCGAGAGCAGCAGCTTGTACTTCTGGTCCCATTCGGTCCAGGTCGTATAATGGAATTTGACCGCGACGTTCAAGTCCTCCAGCGCCATCTCGTTGATTCGTTCCTCGATTATCGGCAGGTCCTTGGGAGCGTTGCCGAGCATATAGAACTGAAGCACGACCGGGCCGGACCGGCCTTCCGTGCGGCTGGTCAAGATCGAGCTGCTTTTGCCGTCGGCATCGCCGGGGCGGGCGGAATTATTGTTGCTGCAAGCGGCGACAAGGAAGACGGCCATCGCGACCGCGACCGCGGCCGCGCTCATTCGACTGCGCCTCATCGGAATTCCCTCCTCTGCGGGTTCGGCTCGGTTCCCTGAGCCTGGAACCCCCCTTCATTTTAGTCCTTCCTGGCGCTCCCGTCATCCGGCAGCCAAGCCAGGGTTCGTTGTCATTGTAGGTTCAGGAGCGGCGGCAGGCCAGTGAACGATTGCGGGATTCATGAACAAAAGAGGGATGTTTCCTTTCGGACCTCTTGTCTTGCCGATGTTCATCCGCTATACTTGGGAAAATTCACATCACGCATGCGATGAACGGGCAAGTACCCGGCCGCAGCCGCGAGCAGAGAGCCGGGAGGGTGGGAACCGGCAGCGGCAGGCCGGCGGAAACGGACCCGCGAGCTGGCGCCCGAAGTCCGCTCCGCGCGGATGCGTAGGCGCGCCCGGACTGGCCGATACCCTGACGAGCAGCCGCGCGCTGCAGCCGGCTTCCTTCCGCCCCGATGCGGATGCGGCCGCTGCGCGCCCGGCGACAAGAGTGGCACCGCGGACCGAGCCTCCGTCTCTTTTTGAGACGGGGGCTTTTTGCCGTTTCCGCCCCCGCTCGCCCGTTCCATCGCCAAAGGAGGAACCCTGCTATGACCATGCCAGCTGCAACCCTGCTCAAGCAAGCGGCGGCCGCCCTGCTCGCTCCGCTGACCGGGGTCGGCGAAGCCGAGCTCGCCGCCCGCCTGGAATGCCCGCCGGACGAGACGCTCGGCGACCTGTCTCTCCCCTGCTTCGCCTTGGCCAAGACGCTCCGCCGCGCGCCTGCGGCGATCGCCTCCGAGCTGGCCGCCCAGGTGAACGGCCAGGAGGAAGCGCCCGCAGCGGAGGCTGCCGGCGGCGAGGCCGATCCGGCTCCTCCGATCCGCTGGCGTGCCGAAGCGGCCGGAGGCTTCCTCAACCTGCGCGCCGCTGGCCGCGGCTGGATCGAGGCGCTGCTGCGCCAGGCCGAGTCGCCGGCGCTCGGCCGGCTGGAGGACGGCGCGGGCAAGCGCGTCGTCATCGACTATTCGTCGCCCAACATCGCCAAGCCGATGAGCGTCGGCCATCTGCGCTCGACCGTCATCGGCCGCGCGCTGGCCAACCTGCACCGCACGGCCGGCTGGGACGTGCAGACGGTCAACCATCTCGGCGACTGGGGCACGCAGTTCGGCAAGCTGATCGCCGCGACGAAGCGCTGGGGCTCGCGCGAGGCGATCGAGGCCGATCCGATCGGCGAGAGCCTGCGCCTGTATGTCCGCTTCCATGAGGAGGCCGAGCGCGATCCCGCGCTCGTGGACGAAGGCCGCGCCTGGTTCCTGCGGCTCGAGCAGGGCGACGCCGAGGCGCGGGAGCTGTGGGCGTTTTTCATCCGCGAGAGCCTCAAGGAATTCCAGCGCATCTACGGCCGCCTCGGCGTCGAGTTCGACCATCTGCTCGGAGAGAGCTTCTACAACGACAAGATGGAGGCGGCGGCGCAGCGGCTGCGGGAGGCCGGGCTGCTGGAGGAAAGCGACGGCGCGCTCGTCGTGCGCCTCGACGAGCAGGGGATGCCGCCCTGCCTCGTGTTCAAGTCGGACGGCTCGACGATCTACGGCACGCGCGATCTGGCGACGGCGCTGTACCGCCGCGAGGCGATGGGCGGCGACAAGCTGCTCTATGTCGTCGGCGCCGAGCAGACGCTGCATTTCCGCCAGGTGTTCGCCGTGCTGGAGAAGCTCGATCCGACCTGGGAGCAGGTGGAGAAGGTCCATGTGCCGTTCGGCCTGATGCGCATGGAAGGCCGCAAGATGTCCACTCGCCGCGGCAAGGTCGTCTTCCTGGACGAGGTGCTGGACGAGGCCGTCCGCCGGGCGCTCGCCGTCATCGAGGCCAAGACGCCGGACCTGCCGGACAAGGAGGCGGTCGCCGAGGCGGTCGGCATCGGCGCGATCGTGTTCGGGGATCTGCGCAGCCGCCGCATGCTGGAGATCGACTTCAGCCTCGAGGAGATGGTGAGCCTCGACGGCGAGACCGGCCCTTATGTGCAATACACCTACGCCCGCGCCTGCAGCCTGCTGCGCCGCGCGGCGGAGGCCGGCACGGGCGCAGTTCCGGCTGGCGCGGACGGAGTTCCGGCTGGCGCGGACGGAGTTCCGGCTGGCGCGGACGGAGTTCCGGCTGGCGCGGACGCAGCTGCGGCCGGCTCCGGCGCAGGGACGGCGGCGCCGGGCGCGGAGGCTGGCGCGGGCACGGGCAGCGGCGCCGAGCCCGGGGATGCTTCCGGGCTGGAGGCTCTCGGCTCGCCCGCCGCGCGCGCCTGCCTGCTCAAGCTCGACGCTTACGGCGAGGCGATCCGCGGCGCGCTGCGCGAGCATGAGCCGTCCGTCCTCGCCCGCTACCTGCTGGAGCTCGCCAAGGCGTTCAACCGCTTCTACAACAGCGGCCGCATCCTCGGCGCGGACGGCGGCGGGGAGACGGCCGCCAAGCTGCGGCTGACGGCCGCCTGCGCCGCCGTGCTGAGCCACGGACTCGGACTGCTCGGCTTATCGGCCCCGTCACGAATTTAACAAATAAGTCCAATTTAACCCTTGCTTCATCTGGATAGGGATGGTAAACTTGGATTCACGAACAAGTGTACCTATCTTCCGAAGAAAGGCTGATTCCGATGAGCGAGCCCAAGCATCCTCCGATCGCGAGCGTCACCCCTACCCCCGAGCACAAGGAGGATCCCGTCCTGCTGCTGGCCCGCCAGCTGCTGCTGCTGCACCGGCGCGCCTTCCGCCGCATCTCGGAGCGGTCATGACGGAGCAGCTCACCGTCCCGCAGCTGCTGGCGATCCACATGATGCACCAGGACCGCTTCGACGTCAGCCCGGGCTTCCGCAATCCGGGCTTCCTGCTCCAGCTCGTCGACCGTCCCCTGCTGGAAGGCTTCTCCGGAGGAGGCGACCGCTCCTCGCTCATCCGCCAGGCCGCGCTTTACTGGCATGGGCTGGCGCGCGCGAGGGCGTTCCGCGACGGCAACGCCGCGCTCGCCATCCATACGATGATGACGTTCCTGCTGCTCAACGGCCAGGAGCTGCGCCTTGACGAGGATGAGCTCGTCGAGGCGGCGCTGCTGTGCAGCGAGTGGCAGATGGAGCTCGAGGACTGCGAGGCGTGGATTTCCAGCCGACTGGTCCGCCCAGCCCTCGGGGAGCCCGAGGCCCCGATTCCTTCTATGGACAAAGTATTCCCTCCGTCTTATGATAGATAGGATTCGATTTTGACTACGGTTGTACGGGTGCCTCGGTCGGCCTTCATCCGGCCAGGCTTAATAGGGAAGTCCGGTTCCAATCCGGCGCGGTCCCGCCACTGTACGAGCGCCGCAGCCCCGCATGACGCCACTGTCCGTTCGGACGGGAAGGCGCGGGGACGCGATGGCGCTCCAGCCAGGAGACCTGCCCGTACGACCTCGCAGAAGTCCTTTCGGGGGGTGGAGGACTTCTGCAGCGCTCCTTCTCGGGCGCCGCTTTTGGCTTCGCCTGCGTTCCGGCTGGGGTCCGACTCGATCGGCCTAGGCGTCTGGACCGCATGGCTTTGGCCGCTGGCGGCGCTCCCGTCCGAGGGAGCGTCGGGATTTCGTCTTTTCGCCGCCCTTTTGAGGCGGCTTTTTTGTTTTCCGGGTCCGCTGTCGCTGCGCAGCCTCCCCGCCCCTGCCCTGCAGCCGATTTGATTTTAATAGGTAGAAAGAAGGTGTTGCTGGTGAAAGCCCTGTTCAACCGCGCCGTACTGGCCGCTCTGCTGGCCGTCGCCCTGATCGTGCCGGCCGTACCGGCCGGTACCGCCTCGGCGGCTGCGGACACGTCCGCCGTCCTCCGCCAAGCCGGAGACGCGCTGCTCTCGAGCGGCATCCGCTCCGACTGGGACGCCATCGCCGCCTCCCAGGCCGGCTACGAGCTGCCGGCGTCGTATCTGTCCAAGCTGTCCGACGCCGTGCGCAAGGACGCGCCTGCGTTCCGCAACGTCACCGACTTCGAGCGCACCGCGCTCGCCGTCACCGCCGCCGGCCAGGACGCGACCGCTTATGGCGGCATCGACCTGATCGAGCGCATCACAAGCAGCGACCGCATGCTCAGCCAAGGCATCAACGGCCCGATCTACGCGCTGCTCGCGCTCGATTACGGCGAGTACGAAGTGCCGGCAGGCGCCAAGTGGTCCCGCGACAAGCTCGTCGCCGAGCTGCTCAAGGCCCAAGCCGCCGACGGCAGCTACGCCTTCGCAGGCGAGAAGGCCGGCAGCCCCGACCTGACCGGCGCCGCGCTGACCGCGCTCGCTCCGTACGTCGGCCAGCCGGAGGTCAAGCAGGCCGGCGAGCGCGCCGTCGCCTGGATCAAGTCCCAGCAGGACAAGGACGGCGGCTTCACGAGCTACGGCGAGTCGAGCAGCGAGAGCGTCGCGCAGATCGTCATCGGCCTCGCCTCCATCGGCTACGATCCGGCCGGAGCCGACTTCACCCGCGACGGCGCGAGCCTGATCGACAAGCTGCTCACGTTCCGGGGCGCCGACGGCAGCTTCTCGCATGCGCTGCCGCTCGCTCCCAACGCCTACGGCGCCTACCAGTCCGTGCAGGCGCTCGTCGCCTATGAGAAGTTCAAGGCCGGCACCGGCCGCCTGTACAGCAAGCCGGCCGCTTCCGTCTCGGTCCGCGTGGAAGGCCCGAGCTCGACGATCGGCTCCGGCGTGACGCGCGCCGTCTACGCGCTCGACGCGCTGACTCAGGTCGGCGCGGCCAAGAAGCTGGACGTCGTCGTCAAGGAGATGTCGTTCGGTAAATACGTCGACGCCATCGGCGGCATCGCCGGCGGCACGTTCGGCGGCTACGACGGCTGGATGTACGCCGTCGAGCGCCGCGGCGCCTGGATCAATCCTTCCGTCGGCATGGGCGACTTCAAGCTCAGCGCCGGCGACCGCCTCGTCGTGTTCTATGGCGACGGCACCAAGCTGATCTCCCGCATCGCGGCCGAGCCGCGCCAGCCGCGCGACGACGAGCCGTTCGCCGTTCAGGTGAGCCAGCAGGAGTGGGACTACACGGCCAATGCGTTCACCGTCACTCCGGCGGTCGGCGTCGCCGTCTCGGCCGGCTCCGTCACCGTTACGACGGACGCTTACGGCAACGCCTCGTTCCCGGCGCTGCCGGCGGGCAGCTACGAGCTGACGGTCACCGGCTACAGCCCGTCCAAGGCGCCGAGCGTGCTCAAGCATGCCGTCCCGCTGACGGTCGGCTCCACCAAGATCAAGTTCGCCGACGAGAAGAAAATCGCCCCTTGGGCGCTGAAGTCGGTCAAAGACGGCTACGCCTCCGGCCTGCTCAGCGGCACCGGCACGGGCGAGGCTCCGACGTTCTCGCCGAAGGACAGGCTCACCCGCGCCCAGTTCGCGGCGCTGGCCGTACGTCTGCTCGGCCTCGATGCCGGCTTTGACGCCGCAGCTCCTTCCTTCTCCGACGTGAAGGCCGGCAGCTGGTACGAAGGCGCCGTCCGCGCCGCCGCCGCGCAAGGCATCGTCTCCGGCACGGGCGACGGCAAATTCCAGCCGGACGCGCCGGTGACCCGCCAAGACATGGCGGTCATCCTCGCCCGCGTCCTCAAGCTGGACGCGACCGCAGCCGGCGACGGCTCGATCCGCGACCTCGCTGCGGCATCCGCCTACGCGAGAGGCTCCATCGCCGCCGTCCACGCCAGCGGGCTGATGGTCGGCGACTCCGCCGGCAGCTTTCAGCCCAAGGCGCAGGTCAGCCGCGAGATGGCCGCCGTCGCAATCGTCAACGCGTACGAGTCGCTGAAATAAACGCAAGGCCGGAGCGCGAGCCGAGCTGGACGCTACGGCTTGCGTCCATGCCGTTGCCGCATCGGCTTGCGTCCGGGCGCGGCTCGCTTCGACCGCGGCCCGCGCTCTATCGGCTCGCGCCCGGACCGTTGCCGCCTCGGCTTGCGCTCCATCGGCCCGCGGCGCTGCTCCGCAGCTCCCTTCGTTTGTAAATGCCCTTGGCGGGCTTTACAATGAAGGGAGCTTTTTTTATTGATCGGCCCTGCAATCCGCTGTGCCCCGGCCGTTCCGGAAGGAGAGTACCCGTACCCGTGTTCGAAGAGCAACCGAGCCGCGCCAAGCGCTTCTGGCTCAGTCCGTTCGTGCTGTTCACCGTCGCCCTCGTCTTCAAAATGTACCTTGCCGCCTACGTCATCTACGGCCTCGAGCATCCGTGGCTGACGCTGATGACGGGGCTTCCGACCGTCTGGGCCGCCTTTTTCCTAATCGAGCTGCTCGCCCGCAGGCGCAAGCTCATGGCTTATCTGATCGTGAACCTGCTGTTCACCGCGATTTATTTCGCCGTCATCATGTACTACAAGTACTTCGGCATCATCGTCACCTACCACGCGCTCAGCCAGGCCGGACAGGTCACGGAGGTGAAAGGCAGCGTCTTCCAGCTGCTGCATCCGTACTTCATGCTCATCTTCGTCGACATCGTGCTGTCATGGCTGCTGCTCGGCTTCAGCAAGCGGCTGCGCCGCGGCTGGCAGCGGGCGGCGAACCGCCGCTTCATCGGCTGGTGGCTCGCGCTGCCCGGCTTCGTGCTGGCGGCCGCGGCCTGCCTCGCGCTCATCTGGCCGCATCGCGGCATCGCCAACGAGCTCGTGCAGACCGAGCGCATGGGCATCGTCAACTACGAGCTGTTCCTGATCGCGACCGGCGGCAACGAGAGCTTCGTACCCGTCTCGTCGGTGACGCAGGCGGAGATCGACCGGCTCAAGGGGCTGCCGCAGCCGGCGGCGGAGCCGGCTTCGTTCGGAGCGGCCAAGGGGCGCAACATCATCGTCGTGCAGCTCGAGGCGCTGCAGAATTTCGTCATCGGCAAAAGCGTGGACGGCAAGGAGATTACGCCGAACCTGAACTCCCTCATCCGCGAGAGCGTCTACTTCCCGCGCTTCTATCAGCAGGCAGGCTCCGGCAATACGTCCGACGCCGAGTTTCTGACGAATACGTCGCTGTACGTGCCGCTGCGCGTGCCGGCGACGCAAGCATACTCCGGCCGCTCGCTGCCCTCGCTGCCCAAGCTGCTGGAGCGCGAAGGGTACGAGACGATGACGTTCCATACGAACGACGTCTCGTTCTGGAACCGCAGCGAGCTGTACCGGGCGCTCGGCTTCGACCGGTATTACGATACGGAGTTTTTCGGCGACGAGGACGTCGTCGCGTTCGGCGCCTCGGACGAGGTGCTTTACCGCAAGAGCGTGCAGGAGCTGGCCAAGGTGCGCGAGGAGACGGGCAAGCCGTTCTATTCGATGCTCATCTCGATGTCGTCGCATCATCCGTACAACATCCCGGAGCGCAAGGTGAAGCTCGACCTGCCGGAGCGGTACGACGACAGCTTCGTCGGCGACTACCTGCGGGCGCAGAACTACACCGACTACGCGCTCGGGCAGCTGATCCAGGAGCTGAAGGACGAAGGGCTGTGGGAAAACAGCCTGCTCGTCCTCTACGGCGACCATATGGGCCTGCCCATCTACTCGCTGACGGAAGAGGATCTGCGGCTGCTCGAGGAGCTCGACGGCCGGAAGTACGACTCGTCGCAGATGCTGAACATCCCGCTCATCGTCACCGCGCCGGGCGCGCTCGCGCCGGCGGTCGAGACGGGCATCGGCGGGCAGAGCGACATCATGCCGACGATCGCCAACCTGGCGGGGCTGTCGCTGGACGGCCAGCTGCATTTCGGCCAGGATCTGCTGAACGAGCGGGCCAACCTGCTGCCGGAGCGGTACTACCTGCCGTCAGGCTCGTTCATCAATGACCGGGAGATCTTCATCCCGGGCACCGGCTTCGGCGACGGCAGCCGCATCGAGCTGCCGTCGGCGGAGGCGGCTGCCGGTTGGCTGGCCGCTGGCGCGGATGGCGGCGCTGGAGCGGCAGCAAGCGGGGCCGAGGGCGGAGATGCGGCAGGCACTGCCGGGGCCGGCGACGCAGCAACGGCGGTGAATGCCGGCTCCGGCGAGCCGGGCGCCGGCACGGGCGTTGCCGCAGGCAGCGGGCAGGCCGGGCCTGGCGCGAGCGCGGCGCCGGGATCGGCGGCAGCGCCGGCGGGCGGCTCCGGCGCGGGGCAAAAGGCAGCGGCCGAAGCGCCTTCGCCTGCTGCGAGCGCAGCGCCGGGCGGCCCCGGCGAGCCTTCCGGCGCGGCCGGAGGCGAAGGCAGCCTCGGCGGCAGCGCCGACGACCGCAGCGACGGCGGACCGGCGACCGCCACGCAGGAGCAGTTCGACCGCGCGCTCAAGCTGCTCCGCATGTCGGACAGCTACGTGCGCTCGCTGCCGACGACGGAGGGCGATCCCGCTCCCGTCAACGGAGCGGCGACGGATTCTTCCGCGAATGCGGACTGACCGATCCAACCTCGAATCATGCAGCCTGCTTTCCAATAGGAGAGCAGGCTTCTTTGCGTGCCCCGGCTCGGCTGCGCCATGAGCTCAACCCGATTTTTTCGGTTTGCAGCTCGTTGTCCGCCTCCCACAGCGCCTGCAACCCGATTTTTTCGGCTTACAGCTCGTTCCCGGCCTCGCGCAGCACCTGCACCCCGATTTTTTCGGCTTACAGCTCGTTCTCGGCCTCGCGCAGCACCTGTAACCCGACTTTTTCGGCTTACAGCTCTTTCTCGGCCTCTCGCAGCCTCTGCAACCCGATTTTTTCGGCTTGCAGCTCGTTCTCGGCCTCCCACAGCGCCTGCAACCCGACTTTTTCGGCTTGCAGCTCTTTCTCGGCCTCTCGCAGAGCCTGCAACCCGATTTTTTCGGCTTACAGTTCGTTCCCAGCCTCTCGCAGCACCTGCAACCCGATTTTTTCGGCTTGCAGCTCGTTCTCGGCCTCCCGCCTCGCCAAGCAGAGTTACTCGGGTTTTCCGCGCAACTCCGGCGTTAGGGCACTGGCTCGAGCAGAGTTACTCGGATTTTCCGCGCAACTCCGGCATTGGGGCATCGGTTCGAGTCGAGTTACTCGGATTTTCCGCGCAACTCCGGCGTTGGGGCATTGGTTCGAGCGGAGATGCTCGGTTTTTCCGCGTAACTCCGGCGTTGGGTTATCGGTTAGAGCAGAGTTACTCGATTTTTCCGCGCAACTCCGGCGTTGGGGCATCGGTTCGAGCGGAGATGCTCGGGTTTTCCGCGCAACTCCGGCGTTAGGGCACTGGCTCGAGCAGAGTTACTCGATTTTTCCGCGTAACTCCGGCGTTGGGGCACCGGCTTGAGCAGAGTTACTCGGGTTCTCCGCGCAACTCCGGCGTTGGGGCATCGGTTCGAGTCGAGTTACTCGGGTTCTCCGCGCAACTCCGGCGTTGGGGCACCGGCTTGAGCAGAGCTGCTCGGTTTTTCCGCGTAACTTCAACTCCATCGGACCATCCTCCGCCGACTCCCCCGCTAGCCATCCCGCCGCAACACAAAAGGGCTGTGCGCTCGCGCCGATCCATCGGCGAGAGCGCACAGCCCTTTGTTCATCTGTAGCTATAGCTAAGCAGCGGCACGCCGGTAAAGGCGTCGACGACGACGTTGGCCTCGCTCAGCGAGCCGCCTCCGCCCGTGCCGCCGGGAGGGCCCTGGATGCCGCTCGGCGCCCGCACGCCGCGGAACGTCACGATGTAGACGGGCGTGCGGCTGAGCTGCCCCGCCTCGCGCAGATGCGGGTTGGCGGCCAGCGCCTCCGGAGAGAAGCTGCGGAAGTCGCGGCTCGTCATGAGCCGCAGCGCGCAGCCGACGGAGTCGGCGCTGTCGGCGAGCCATGGATACGACCGCTCGGCATTCCGCCTCGCGGCGGCCTCGCCGACCTGGCTCAAGCCCCGGGGCCCGGGCGGCAGCGCATCGCTGTCCGGACGCTCCAGCCGGATGCCGAGCCGCTGCAGCAGCTCCTCGTCGCCGCTCGCGACGACAGGCAGCGCATTCGGCTGGCCGGCGGCCGCATCGGCCACGTTGCCGGGCTCGCTCTCATTGAAATACCAGCCCGCCGCGCCAAGCAGCAGCCCCGCCGCCATGATGCACAAGCCGATCCATCTCGCCGCTCCCGTCCGCATGCGCCGCCGCCTCCTTTCTCCGCGTCATCTGGATGCCGTCTACGAATCGCCTGCCCATGTTCCTTTCCCTCTTAAACGAAGCCCGGTCCAGGAGGGTTGCAGGCCCTTCGTTGGAATCGACTGGGAACAAGGAATCATTTCGGTCCGGACAAGCTCCTTTCCCCTCTAGTACCCTACAGATCCTTGCGCTGAAACCGAAGGATGCCGATCGCGAACGCGACGGCCGCATAGACGGCCGCATAGCCGAGGAAAGCCGGCGTCGGCGCCGAGCCGACGCCCAGCATGAGGAACAGGTCGTCGACCCTCAGTCCGATCAGCTCCTGGACGCCGGACAGATTGAACAGCCGGTCCAGCATCATCCGCTGCAGGCCGTCGGCCGGCATCGCCAGCGACAGCAGGCCGGAGATCGTGCTCAGCGAGTCGCCGATGCCGTCCCCCGCCCGCCCCGGCTGGAGGGACGCGAACTGCGAGGCGACCTTTTCGATCATGCCGCCCAGCCAGCCGCCGCCGTACAGCATCGTCATGAGCACGCCGTTGCCGATGCCGGACAGGAACGTCGAGCCGAGCATCGAGACCGTCACGAGCAGCGGCACGACGGAGGCGAACAGCAGGTAGGCGAAAAACAGCGAGCCGACGTCCCGAGGCACCCCTGCATGAATGGCCGCGATGCCGAGGATCGCCGCGAACAGCGCGAGCGCGTACAGCATGCCGAAGCTGACATAGCCGAGCCAGCGGCCGGCGTACCATTTCCAGCGCGGCAGCGGCCGCGGCATGAGCGCCTGCAGCACGCCGAGCTCGGCCTCGCCCGAGATGACGGACGAGCTGCTGAAGATCGCCAGGAACGCGACGACGAACGTGCCGAAGAAAAAGCCGAGGCTGAGGATCATCATGCCGCGGGTGAACCGCTCGATGACGTACATCGGGTCGTTCTCGCTCAGGCCGAACTGGCCGATCTCGCCGCCGATCGTCGACGCGATGAACCAGTAGGCGATCAGGAAGACCGCCGTCATCATGCCGGTCAGCAGGACGACGCGCTTGCGGATGAGCTCCTTCCAGGTCATGCTCCAGATGATGCTCATGCCTTCTCCCCCCTATGGCTCTTGCCGGACAGCTCGGTGACGAACCACTCCTCCAGCTTGGTGCGCACCCGCGCGCTCTCGTACAGCGTCGCGCCTTGGCCGATCAGCAGGCTGTGCAGCCAGCCCGCCTGCTCCTCGTCCGCCAGCTCCGCCTCCAGCACGGCCGAGCCGTCCGCGGCCGCCTCGGCCTCGCGCACCGCGATCCCCGTCTCCGCGCGCAGCCAGTCGAGCAGCGGCGGCGCGTAGCCGCCGATCCGCAGCCGCCAGAGCGGCCGCTGCAGCAGCACGTCCTCGACGCGTCCCTGCTGCAGGATGCGGCCGTTGTTCAGCAGCGCGACCCGGTCGCACAGCGCCTCGACGTCCTCCATCAGATGCGAGTTGAGGAAAATCGTCTTGCCCTGGCCCTTGAGCTCATGCAGCAGCTGCCGCACCTCGCTGCGCCCGATCGGGTCCATCGCCGAGGACGGCTCGTCCAGGAACAGGATGCGCGGATCGGCGACAAGCGCGCAGGCGAGGCCGAGCCGCTGCTGCATGCCTTTGGAGTAGCCTTTGACCCGGTCGCGCGAGCGCAGGCCGATGCCGACCCGCTCCAGCAGCTCCGGCACGCGCCGATTCGCCTCCTCGCGGCCGAGTCCGGCCAGCTTGGCGTGCAGCCGCACGACCTCGTCTCCGGTGAGC
This sequence comes from Paenibacillus sp. FSL W8-1187, assembly GCF_037965485.1. NCBI lineage: Bacteria > Bacillati > Bacillota > Bacilli > Caryophanales > Paenibacillaceae > Paenibacillus > Paenibacillus sp. FSL W8-1187. The sequence continues at coordinate 645,246 of NZ_CP150181.1, read as the reverse complement.
CACTCCTGGTAGCGGTACAGCTCCGGCAAGTAGCCGATGAGCCGCCTCGCCTCGACCGTGCCCGCCTCCTGTCCAAACAGCGAAGCCCGACCTTCCGTAGGGAAGATCAGGCCGACGAGCATCTTGACGCAGGTGCTCTTGCCCGCGCCGTTCGGGCCGAGGAAGCCAAAGGCTTCCCCTTCCCGCACCGTAATCGTGACGTCGCTGCAGCCGCGCCCGTTCGGGTACCGCTTGGTCAGCGACTCGGTCTGGATCGCGAAGGCATTCACGCTCCGACCAGCTCCTCAAGCTGCTTGGCGAACCAGGCTTGCGCTTGCTCGCGCGTCATCGGTCCTTCCTCGACGTTCTGATACATCGAGGCGATCGTCATGACGCCGTTCTTGACGAAGGTCGCTTCCTTATTCAAGTTGTTGTCGCCGTAATTGCGCTCCGTAACGAGCACCGGCACGCCGCCGATCTGCAGCCGCTCCGCCTTGCTGTTCCCGTCGGTGAACACCGGCAGCGGAAGCTCGCCGTTCGTAAGCAGCCTCGAGCTGGACAGGCTCTGCTTGAGCTGCTCCGGCATGAGCGGGAATTGCAGCACCGCTTCGACCGCATCCTCGAGGTCTACCCCCGCCTCGACGTCGACGACCGGCGCCTTCATCTGCTGTACGTTCAGGTTCATGCCGTCCGCTTCGAACGAGTAGTTGACCGATGGTCCGATCGCGAGCGTCAGCTTCTTGCCGTCCACGCTGGCCGGGAACAGCTTCGTCGCGCCGAGCTGCTTCATGGTCGCGTTGATCTCCTCCACGTCCAGCTTGATGCTCAGGTTCTGGCTGGCGCTCAAATAAATCTTGTCCTGCTTGCCGGCCAGCGACTCCGGCAGCAGCGCGAAGCCCGCCGCCTGCTCCGCCTCCGCGCGGCTCATCTCGCCTCTGCTGCTTCCCGTCTCGACCTTGAACTCGCCGTAGCGATTGACCGCTTCTTCCGACACGCCTTCGCTGAAGACGCTGTTGAACAGCTGCTGCAGGTCCGCCTCGTTCACCTCGGTCACCTGCTCCATGCGGAACTGTCCGAGCAGCGCGGCCAGCGCCTTGTTGCCCATCGGCGTCGCCACCGCGGTCACGACGACGGCCGCCGCCGCCGCTCCGGCCATCCAGCGGCGCGCGCGGCCGCTCATGCGGCGCGCTCGCGGCGCCGTTTTTTCCGTTCCTGCGTCCATTCTCGTTTCCTCCATCCGTTCGTTCATCTTTCGTTCCTCCTCGAGTCGAGCCAGGCCTGCCGCCTGCTCCTTCTGCTCGGCGCGCAGCGCCTCTTCCCGCGCTTCCGCCTGCCGCTCCAGCTCCGTCCAGGCCGGCGATATCGGCTCCTGCTCCATCGCCTGCATGAGCCGTTCCCAGGCCCGGTCCGTGCGGGCGGACGCTTCCGGCCGGTCCGCTTCGCCGCGGATGCTTTCAGCCCCGGCTGGATTCGGCCGGAACGTCCGGCGATCCTGCTCCTTCATGCGCTCGTCCTCCCTTGTCGTCTGTGTGGTTAGTGAAGCTCCAGCCGGCTTCGATAGCCGGCTTCCGGCGAAGCCTCCAGCCGCCTCCCGTCTGTCTCCGCCTGCTCCGCGCAGCGCCGCAGCTTGTCGGTCGCCCTCGCCAGCATCGTGCCGACAAGCGGCGGGCGCAGGCTCAGCTCGGCTGCGATCTCCGCGTAGCTGTACCCCGAGTAGCGGAGCAGCAGCGCCTTGCGGTCGCGCTCCGGCAGGCCGTCCAGCCACTGCCGGACCTCCTCCTGATCGAGCCGGCGCATCAGCTCGGCCTCTCCCGAGGGCGAGGCGCCGACGCTCGCGGCCAGCTCCCGCTCCTGCTTTTCCGTGAGCCGGCGGTCGCGCGCCGCTTTGTCCATATGGTCATAGGCGAGTCGGGTGGCGACCCGATGCAGCCAGGCGCCGGGGGCGTCCAGGTTGTCGGGCGGCTGACGGTACAGCTTCAGGAACGTCTCCTGAGCCAGGTCCTCCGCCAGCGCCTCGTCGCGCAGCAGCGCGGCCAGCTTGCGAAGCACGCCCGGGTAATAGTCGTAGAAAATCTGCTTGTATCGCTTGGATTCCGGAATCCCCATCTCGATTGTCCGCTCCTCCCTTCCTTGCTGCAGCTATGAGTAAGACGGACGAAAACCGCTCCTTGTATCCGCCTGGCGCAAAAAAAGCCCGAATCCGTGGAATTTCCTGATATTACCTGACCGTCACGGCCTCTGGCATGCTTTCCTGCTTTTTGACAAGGCGTCGGAGCCGCCTCATAATGTACACTAGCCTGTAGAGCTTTCGCCCGGATCAGCCCGATCCGCCGGCGCCAACGCCATTTCACGTCGTTCAGTCCTACCCGAAAGGAAGTTGTCCTCGTGCGGCAAAATGTAGCGACCCGGCTGCTGACAAGCCGGCCTTTTCTGTTTTTCTCCGTCATCCTGCTGCTGAAGAGCATGCTGACGTGGTTCGTCATCTTCGACGACGGCCCGTCCTGGGCGATCCTCATCACCGAGCTGCCGTTCGCCTGGCTCATCTTCGGCCTGATCGAGATGCTCGCGAGCAAGCGCAAGCTGCTCTACTACGTCATCGCGGACGCCGCGCTGACCGGCATTCTGTTCTCCGTCTTCATGTACCATAAATACTACGGCGTCATCGCCACCTGGCACGCGCTGCAGCAGGTCAACCAGGTGACCGCCGTCAGCAACAGCGTGTTCTCGCTCATGGATCCGTACTACACGCTGATCTTCCTCGACATCGTCGTCCTCGCCTGGATGCTGATCCGCGGCCGCAAGGAGCTGTTCCAGCCGGAACGCGCGCCCGGCGCCGCGCGCAGCCGCCGCCGGATGGCGTTCGGCGCCGTCGTCGTCGCCTCCGTCGGGCTTTGCCTGTTCAATATTCTGCCCAATCGGGCAAGCATGAACGAGCATACGAAGGCCGAGGACATGGGCATCCTCAATTACGAGGCGTACGCCCTGCTCGACACCGGCAGCGAGGAAGAGCTGCTGGAGCCCGAGGAAGTGACGCAAGCCCGCATCGACGAGCTCAAGGGCTTGCAGCCCTCGTCTTCTCCGGCCTACTTCGGCGCCGCCAAGGGCAAAAACGTCGTCGTCGTGCAGCTGGAGTCGTTCCAGAACTTCCTGATCGGCCTGAAGCTCGACGGCCAGGAGGCGACGCCGAACCTGAACCGGCTGGCGCAGGAGAGCTTCTACTTCGACCGCTTCTACCAGATGGTCGGCCAAGGCAACACCTCCGACGCCGAGTTCGTCGTCAACACCTCGTTCTATATTCCGGAGAGCGGCGCCGCGACGATGGACTACGCCTACAAGGACGTGCCGAGCCTGCCCAAGCTGCTCAAGGCGCAGGGCTACGACAGCGCGACGTTCCATACGAACGTCGTCGACTTCTGGAACCGCCGCGAGCTGTACAAGGCGGTCGGCTTCGACCAGTTCTACGACAAGCCGTTTTTCGGCGAGCAAGACTCGGTCTACTTCGGCGCGGACGACGAGGTGCTCTACGCCAAGACGCTCGACAAGCTCAAGGAGATGGACGCCAGCGGCAAGCCGTTCTACGCCCAGCTCATCTCCATGACGGCCCATCACCCCTTCACGCTGACGCCGGAAATGCCGGCCGGCCAGGAGCTCGTCCTGCCGGAGCGCTACGAGGATACGCTCGTCGGCGACTACATCCGCTCGCAGCATTATGCCGACTACGCCTTCGGCCGGTTCATCGAGGGCCTCAAGCAGTCGGGGCTGTGGGAGGACACGCTGCTGGTCGTCTACGGCGACCACCAGGGCCTGCCGATCTTCTCGCTCGACCGCAAGGACAAGGAGCTGATGGCGGAAATTTTCGGGCATGAGTACGGCTACCCGGACATGATCAACATCCCGCTGATGATCTCCTCCCCGGGCGTGACCGAGCCGCGCCGCATCGAGACGCTGGGCGGGCAGGTCGACCTGCTGCCGACGATCGCGAATCTGGCCGGCGCTTCGCTGGACGGCCAGATCCACTTCGGGCAGGATCTGCTGAACGAGACCGGCAACCTGATCCCGCAGCGGTACTACCTGCCGTCAGGCTCCTTCCTCGGCTCCGGCTCGCTGTACATCCCCGGCGTCGGCTACGAGGACGGCACGCGCTACGCGCTCAAGGACGGCCAGCCCGCCGACGGCGCCAGCGAGGACGACTACGGCCGCGCGCTCGAGCTGCTGCGGCTGTCCGACAGCTACATGACCGCGCTGCCCGAGCATGGCGGAGCGGAATATCCCTCCGACTCCGACTCTGGAGGCGAATGAGAAAAAGGAACGGGCCCCGCGCGATCAAGCGCCGGGCTCGTTCCTCTTTTGCGTGCTCTTTAAGATGGGAAGATTTCCTCTATCCTCTGGTGGAAAACCGCCGCGCCCGGGTAATAGCGGGTACAAGACAGACTAGATGGAGGGAGAGAGGCGGCGGATGATGAACCGGTTGAAGGAATGGCTCGGCGGCGCGGGAGGCGCGCCGGACGAGGCGGATCAGCGGTATCGCCCGCTCGCGGCATCCGGACTGGAGCTGCGGGAAGGGCTGCCGGCCTACATGGCCGAGCTGGAGGCGAGGCTCGACGAGGCGATGCCCGAGGAATGGCTGAGACAGGTGCGCGAGCGCATCCTCAGCAGCGATCCCGAGCTGAGCGAGATCAAGCATACATGGATGGAGCGGGAGCTGAAACGGCATTTTTTTCTCCTCGCGCTGCTTCGGAAGCCTCCGCTGTACAACGCTGACCTCGAACGAATGTGGAGGGAGATGGAGGCGTTCTCCCGCGACTACGAGCAGTTCTGCGAACGGTATGCCGGGTACTACATCCAGCCGCAGCAAGCGGCTCCGCCGTCGCCTCCCGGAGCGGCCGCCCGCCAGGCGCGCGGCGCGTACGAGCTGCTGTACGGCTGTCTGTTCCAGGTGCAGCCGGAATCCCAGCTGCTGATCGGGCCGTTCCATCGCCTCAAGCTGGACGCCGAGTCGCTGGAGGAGCTGCAGGCATCCGCGTCGCCCTGCGCGGCGCTCGGTCTGCTGGAAACCTCGCAGGACGAAAAAAAGGCCGCCATCGAGGCGCTGCGGCAGCGACTGCGGGAGCGCTGCGCGCTCGCAAGGCGGTATCACGAGGCGGAATCCGCCGAGGACCGCGACCGCTGCCGCGACGAAAGCGACCCTTCCTGGGTGCTGCTGGCGTACAGCCTGGAGACGGAGCAGTCGCCGTACGATCCGCTGTCGCGGGCCGTCCGGCCCGAGCCGGCAGCGGAATTCGAGCCGGGCCGGACCGGCTCGTCCGTCCGGAGCGCGATCCAGCCGGGCTGAAAGGCTTGCGGGCAAAAGCACCGCTTCGCCGCCAAGTCTGGCCCGCGACGAAGGCGAAGCGCTAGCTTCCGAAGTCGCCTCCGAGCAGGCGCAGCAGCTGCGCAGGCCCGTCCGTCTGCTTCTGCCGCGGCTCCTCGAGCAGCGCGGGCAGGAAGTCCTCGGCCTCTTCCTCTTCCGCCTGCAGCGATTCCACCTCGCGGTGGAGGCGCTCCATCTTGAGGTCGAGCGCGGCGGCCGAGTCGGCCGCTTCCTTCAGCTCGCGCAGCAGATGGTCCGGGACGGCCTTGTTGTACTTGTAGTACAGCTTGTGCTCCAGGCTCGCCCAGAAGTCCATCGCGATCGTGCGGATCTGCACCTCGACGAGCACCTTCTCCTGGCGGTCCGACATGTACACCGGCACCTCGACGATCACATGCAGGCTCTGGTAGCCGTTCGGCTTGGGCTCGGCGATATAGTCCTTGACCTGCACGATCTTGAGGTCCTGCTGCATGCGGAGCATGTCGCGGATGCGGTAGATGTCGGAAACGAACGAGCAGGTGATGCGCAGGCCGGCGATGTCCTGGATCGACTGCTTGATGGAGGACAGCGACAGCTCGCTGCCCTTGCGGTGCACCTTGTTGATGATGCTCTCGGGCGATTTCACGCGCGACTTCGTATGCTCGATCGGGTTATAATCGTGAAGAAGCTGGAATTCCTCCTTGAGGATCTCGATCCTCGTCTCCATCTCGTCCAGGGCGAATTTATACATCATCATGAAACGGGTGATCTCGTTCTTGAGCTTCTTGAGCTGCGCAAGCTGCGGAGAATTCATCGCATGGCTCCTTGTCCGGCCCGTCAGGCCGCTTTAATCTATACCTATCATCTCACAACCGGCGGCTCGATTTCAAAAAACGGGCATTCTACACCATGACGAGGCCATCCATCATCCCATCCCGGCAATCGAAGGAGGACCATTCGCGATGAACCTGAACCGCTACCGCATCGGCGCGGACGCCAAGCTGAAGCTGAAGGCGTTCGATCCCGCAGACACGAACGGCATCGAGGACAAGAAGCAGATCGAGGACGAGCAGCGCGAGCTGCTCGGACGGCTCGAGGAGCAGCAGGAGCGGCTTTTCGCCTCCCGCACCCACGGCGTGCTCATCGTTTTTCAGGGCATGGACTGCAGCGGCAAGGACGGCGTCATCAAAAAAGTATTCCGCGGCATCGACCCGGGAGGCTTCCGCGCCTACAGCTTCAAAAAGCCGACCGACGAGGAGGCGCAGCACGACTTCCTCTGGCGCACCCACCGCTGCGTGCCGGCGCGCGGCTGCATGACGGCCTTCAACCGCTCCTATTACGAGGAGGCGCTCATCACGCGCGTGCACGGCTCGATCGACGACAAGGAGGCCCGCCGCCGCCTGAAGGCGATCCGCCACTTCGAGGAGATGCTGGAGTCGCAGCGGATCCGCGTCCTCAAGTTCTTCCTCCACATCTCGCCCGAATTCCAGCTCGAAAAGATCCGCGACCGCATGGAGAATCCGGAGAAATGGTGGAAGTTCGATCCGAACGACCTCGAGGAGCGCAAGCATTGGAAAGAGTATCAAAGCGCCTACGAAGACGCGATCCGCCGCACCGCGACGGACGCCTCTCCCTGGCATGTCGTGCCGTCCGACAACCGCTGGTTCCGCAACTACGTCGTCCTCCGCACGCTCGTGGAGGAGCTGGAAAAGCTCGAGCTGTCCTACCCGCAGCCGCACGAGGAGGTCGCGAGCCGCATGGACGAGCTGAGAGACGGAATCGATCCCGGGCCGGCATGAGCGCCCGGCCGATCCGCCCCGCTGCCGATTTTTGATCCAGCCGCCCTCCGGCGGCGTTATCCAGATTAGAGCCTGTCCGCCTGTCCAGGAGGCCCGCTCTTCCCCTATCCTCATCCTCATGTTCAAGGGAGAATCCGACATCCATGCTATCGTACCGCAACCGCTTCATGCTCCGTTCCGCCGCCGTACTGGCCTTGCTCGGCGCCGCCATCCACTTCGCGCACCGCTCGCTCGGCTGGTTCCCGTCCGGCATGGGCCACGCCATGCCCGGCCACGCCGCCGAGGGTGATCCGTTCTCGCTCAACGTCCTGCTCGTCCTTCCGTTCCTGCTGCTGCTCGCCGCCTTCTGGCTCGGACGCGAGCGGGGCGGCGCCCTCGAGCGGCTCGTTCCGCTGCTCGCGACGCTTTCGCTCACCTTTTCCAGCATCTCCATCATCGCCGGGTCGGGCGGCAGCGTCGAGTTCCACTTCTCGATCTTCATGGTGCTCGCCCTTGCCGCCTATTACGAAAGCATCCGCCTGATCGCCGTCATGACCGGCTTGTTCGCCGTCCAGCATCTGGGGGGCTATCTGCTTGCGCCGGAGCTCGTGTTCGGCATGAGCCGCTATCCGTTCTCGATGGTGCTCATCCATGCGCTGTTCCTGCTGCTGACGGCGTTGTTCACCTGCCTGCAGATCCGCAGCAAGGCCCGCGAGGTCGCCCGGCTGGAGACGGAGCGGCAGCAGAAGCAGGAGCAGCTCGAAGGGCTGCTGGGCCGCGTCCGCGCGCTGAGCGCGGATCTGGACGCCGCAGCCGGCTCCGTCGCCGAGCTGTCGCGCGAGAGCGCGGCCCAGAGCGCCGAGGTCGGCAGCGGGCTCGCGGAAGCCGTCCGCCTGCAGCAGCTGCAGCAGAGCTCTGTCGCGCAGGCGCAGTCCAGCTTGAACGACATCGCCGCCAAGGCTCGGCAGGCGGCCGAGGTTACCGGCGGCACCCAGGACAAGGCGCTTGCCGCCGATGCCGGCCTGGAGGAGCATCGCCTCGGCATGGAAAGCTTGCTGCGGCAGGTCGCCTCCGCAAGCGCGATCCTGCGCGAGACGGCCGCCTCCGCCTCCGCCATGGTGACCGCGTCCGAGACGGCCGAAGAAATGGTCGATGCGGTTCGCGAAATGGCCGAGCAGACGAGCCTGCTCGCGCTCAACGCCTCCATCGAGGCGGCACGCGCCGGAGATTCCGGGCGCGGCTTCGCCGTCGTCGCCGGCGAGGTGCGCAAGCTCGCCGCCCGCAGCAGCCGCACCGCAGAGCAGATGCGCGAGATCGTCAGCTCCATGCGGCAGGAGAACGAGCGCACCGCCGCTCGCGTCGAGGAAGGGCTGCACGCCTCCGAGGCCGCGTCCGGCCGGGCGGAGCAGTCGCTCGGACAGTTCCGCTCCTTGCAGCAGGAGCTGCTCGTCATGTCGGAGGGCATCCATGGACTGACCGCGACGATCCGCGAGATGGATGCCGGCTGCGAGGCCGCTTCCCGGCGCATGGCGGACATCGCCGCCGGAGCGGATCAGACCAGCCAGTCCGCGCAGCGGCTCTCGCAGCTGTCGGAGGCGCAGCGGACGGCCTCCGAGCAGACGGACGGCGAGGCCAGGCGCATCGCCGGCCTCGCCTCCGATCTGCTGGCCGGCTTCCAGGGCGGCGATGCGGCGGCCATCGCGGCGGAGGCTCCCCTGGCCCGCCCGGGCAGAGACGACGCCCCCGGCTCGGATCTGCCTCGACCGGCCTGATCGGCGGATCGAGCCGGCCCCCTTCGTTCCTGGCGGTTCGATCGCTCTACTCCCTGTGATGAAAGGAGCGGCTCCTCTATGGCGACCTCTCTCCCCATGCCCACTCCCGACTACAGCCTGACTCCGGACCAGCTCGCCGAGCTGTCCGACCGCAGCCTGCTCATCCGCTTCCTCGAGCCGGTGCTCGCCCCTCTGCGCGGCGCGTCCGATATTCGCAAGAAAGAAGCGTTCGATGCGCTGCCGCAGAAGCTTCGACCGCTGTTCCTGCTGCGCGTGCTCGACGGGCACGCTGCCGGATCCGCCTGGGAATACTATGTCTGGACAGGCATGCTGCTCCAAACGCCTGATACATGGGCGGGGCTGCTTGCAGCTTTTCGGGAGCTCGGCTCGCTGGAGCTGCTCGAGACGCTCGCCGATACGGCCGCCGTCCATCGCAAGCGGCTTGAAGGTAAATCGCCGGCTCCGCCTCCGGCCGCATCCGATTTCGAGCGCGAGCCGGGGCTTCGCGCGGAGATGGAGGCGCTCCATGCGGCTTACGAGCCGGCAGTGGCCGAGGCTTACCGCGCCGCCGCCGAGCGGGTGCGGTCCGCTCTTCGTCAAGCAGCCTATCCTCCGGGTGCCGGGACAGGCTCCGAATAGGATCGGGCCCGCATGGGCGGATCAAGTCTCTGGAAGAGTACGCGGACGAGATCGGAGCCTTGCCGGCATCCGATGCCGTACGCCCATCTGTACGGATTCCTGCTCTGACCTGCCACACGAACCAAGAGGTGATCGCATTGTCACGACCGACCTTTCTGCTCGCCCCCGATTCGTTCAAAGAAAGCATGACGGCCAAGGAAGCCTGCATCGCGATGGAGGCCGGCCTGCGCAAGGCGTTCCCCGACGCCCGCTTCATCCACGTCCCGATGGCCGACGGCGGAGAAGGCACCGTCCAGTCGCTCGTCGACGCGAGCGGCGGCCAGCTCGTCGCCGAGGAAGTGGCCGGCCCGCTCGGCGAGCGCGTCCTTGCCCGCTACGGCATCCTCGGAGACAGCGCCACCGCCGTCATCGAGACGGCGTCCGCCAGCGGCATCCAGCTCGTGTCCAAGGAGCAGCGCAACCCGCTCCTCGCCACCACCTACGGAACCGGCGAGCTCATCCGCGCCTGCCTGGACCGGGGCATTCGCAAAATCATCGTCGGCATCGGCGGCAGCGCGACGAACGACGGCGGGGCCGGCATGGCGGAGGCGCTCGGAGCCCGGTTCCTCGATGCGGACGGCGCCGAGCTGCCCCGAGGCGGCGGCAGCCTCGGGCGGCTGGCCCGGGTCGACGTGTCCGGGTTGGATCCGAGGCTGGCCGAGGCCGAGATGATCGTCGCCTGCGACGTCACGAATCCGCTTTGCGGCCCGACCGGAGCGTCGCATGTGTTCGGTCCGCAAAAAGGCGCGACGCCGGAAATGGCGCTGGCGCTGGACGCCGCCCTGTCCCGCTACGCGTCCGTCCTCGCGGAGCAGCTCGGCAAGCCGGTCCGCGATCTCCCCGGAGCCGGAGCGGCCGGCGGACTCGGAGCGGGATTGCTCGCGTTCACGCCGGCGACCTTGCAGCGGGGAATCGACATCGTCATCGACTGCTCCGGGCTGCGCGAGAAGCTGGCAGAGGCGGACTATTGCTTCACGGGCGAGGGCGGCATGGACTTCCAGACCCGGTTCGGCAAGACGCCGTTCGGCGTCGCGAAGGCGGCCAAGGAGGCGGGCAAGCCCGTCATCGCGCTGGCCGGATATGTCGGCGACGGCGCGGAGACGCTGTACGAAGAGGGTATCGACGCGATCTTCGGCATCGTGCCGGGAGCGTCCGAGCTGGAGCGGCTGCTCGCGGACGGGCCGAAAAACGTGGAGCGGACCTGCGAGAGCATCGGCAGGCTGCTCAAGCTCCAGCAGCCGCCGCGAGAAGCGCTGTAAGCCCGCCGCCCTGCGCCCCCGCTAGCCGCCCTCCCGCCGGCCATGCTACGATAGGGAGAACACGACCATCCCGCCGAGAGGAAGCTGACCCCGTGAATGAACCCCTGCTGACCTACACCCTCGCCGATGCGCGTCCGGAGGACCTGCCGGCGATCGTGGACATCTACAATACGACGATCGCGGGCCGCATGGTGACCGCCGATCTGGAGCCGGTGACGCCCGTCCAGCGGCAAGCCTGGTACGACGAGCACTCGCCGGACTTTCGCCCGCTCTGGGTGCTGAAGGACGGCCAGGGAGCCGTCGTCGCCTGGCTGAGCTACCAGTCGTTCCACCCGCGCGCCGCCTACAACGGCACGGCCGAGATCAGCATCTACCTCTCCCCCGCCCTGCGCGGCCAAGGCCTCGGAGGCCGGCTGCTGCAGCGCGCGATCGACGCCTGCCCGGGCCTCGGCATCCACTCGCTCGTCGGCCTCGTGTTCGGCCACAACGAGCCGAGCCTGCGCCTGTTCGAGAAGCATGGCTTCGACGTCTGGGGCCGCCTGCCCCGCGTCGCGGTCCTCGACGGCGTCGAGCGCGATCTCGTGTATGTCGGGCGAAAGATCTCTACCGCTTGACTGCGCGACGCGCTTGAACAAAAGAGCTGCCCCTGCGGTCCATCTCATGGACCCGCAGAGGCAGCTCTTTTTTCAACGATCGGACAGCCGGGCATCCGCCCCTACGACAACGACCTTGCGTCCGGTCGAGGCGCCGCGCAGCAGCTCCTTGGCGGCGGCCGGCACCTCGGTCAGCTCGACCTCGGCGATCAGCTCCTCCAGACGGCGAGGCTTCAGATCGCCGGCCATCCGCTTCCACAGCCGCTTGCGCAGCTCCCGCGGCGCCCATACGGAGTCGATGCCGTGCAGGCTCACGCCGCGCAGGATGAACGGGTATACGCTCGTCGGCAGCTCGCCGCCGCCGGTCAAGCCGCAGGCCGTGACGGCTCCGCCGTACTTCATGCGGCTGAGCAGGCTGGCCAGCATCGTGCCGCCGACGCAGTCGACCGCTCCCGCCCAGCGCTGCTTGTCGAGCGGCCGCGCCTCCTGCGGCTGCAGCTCCTCGCGAGGCAGGATCCGCGCCGCGCCGAGCTCCCGCAGCCGCTCATGCGCCTCCTCCTTGCCGGAGACCGCCTCCACCTCGTAGCCGAGCCGGGCCAGCATCGAGACGGCGAGCGTGCCGACGCCGCCGCTCGCGCCGGTGACGACGACCGGTCCCGACGACGGAGAGACGCCGCTGTCCTGCAGCCGCTGCACCGACATCGCCGCGGTCAGGCCGGCCGTGCCGAGCGCCATCGCCTCGCGCTCGGTCAGGCCTTTCGGCAGCGGAACCGCCCAATCGCCGGGAACCCGCGCGAACTCGGAGTAGCCTCCGTGCTGGCTGACGCCGAAGCCGTAGCCCGTCACGATCGCTTTGGTCCCCGGCTTGAGCCGCTTGTCCGAGCTCTTGACGATCTCGCCCGCCGCGTCGATGCCCGGGATATGCGGGTAGCGGCTGACGATGCGCCCGTCGGGCTCCATCGCCAACGCATCCTTGTAGTTGATGCTGGAATAAGCGACCTTCAGCAGCAGTTCGCCCTCCGGCAGGCGCGCCTCCTCCACGGTCTGGACGGACGCCTCCGCTTGATCCTCCCGACGGTCCGCCACGAGCGCTCTGAAATGCATGGGGATTCCTCCTATCGGTTATTTCGCTTTTAATAGAATGAGCTTGCTACAAAACGGCTCATCAGTGAAAATGAATCTAACAACCCTTTGGGCAGAGAAAGGAATCCTGCCGTGCTTAATGAACATTTTATCCAATCCGCCTTGCGAAATCTAATGGCTGCGAAACAGCTGAGAGTCGATCCGCTTCTGCTAGACGTCGGCGTTTATTTAGCGGGATATGCGGCAGAATGTAGTTATAAAGCCATTCTCGAATACTATATGAACGTCTCGACTGCCAAAGCCTTTCAGCATAATTTGAGCGAAATGAGCCTCAAAGGCTTGAAACGCTTGAAAATGCTCATGCCTCACACCGAATCAATGTCTTTGCCCTCCCTCGATTCAAATGCGGTTCTTTATCGGCATCATCCTGAACGTCGATATGCTGCGAATTATTTATGGGAGCAGGAAGAAGCGCGTGAAGCGATCGAATCGGCCTCGCTCTTGGTGGAATCGACTCTTTTTGAAATGATTCTCGATGGAAAAATAGAGCGAAAGGAGCTCGGTCTGTCATGATTACTTTTTCCGATGCCCTTCGAGAGTGCCAAAAGGCGGTCCTGGACACGAACTTGGATGAATACGCATCCGAAATCACGATCATCCGGGATGTCAAAGGCAAAGTCAGGCTGATGGCGGACGGCGTTGCTCCGTCCGATCTGGAAGCGTGTCAGGCAGCGGAGATCGAGCTGGCTCGCAGGCTTGGCGTGTACTGGGGAGATGATCTGTGGGTACGCTCTCCCCATGAGCGCGATCCGCATCGATCCCTTGCCGACATCGTCAAATCGGAAAGAAAGCCAGTTGAATGGGAGTCCGATCTGATCCTTTCCAATCCGTCCTCCTGCAGCCTCTTTATTTTAGAACGACATGCGGCAAAAAAAAGCTGGGTGGAGAAAAATGCGAATGAGCCATTATGGCCCTTCCAGCTCGTGCAGGAAGGCCGTCGCCCTGCTATCGTTTCGTTCTATTCCTTTAAGGGCGGTGTCGGGAGAACGACCGCGCTAGCGGCCGTAGCCGTCAATCTCGCCCGTCAAGGGCTGAGGGTCGGCATTGTCGATTTCGATCTGGAGGCGCCCGGGGCGGGGAGCGTTTTTTATCCTAGGGAAACGGTATCTTTCGGAGTCGTCGATTATCTAATTGAAAAACCGATTCAAGGAAAGCAATGGTCCATTCGCAATCACCTTCAGGTCGTCTCTGATCAGCAGATCCTGGGAGATCAGGGAGAAACGATTCAACTGGTGCCTGCCGGGGTGATCGACGATCTTTACATGGAAAAGCTTTCCCGCATTGATTTCCATTCTCTTACCACAAATGATGCAGGAAAAAGCATTCGGGACTTGATTCGCGAGCTTTCGACAAGCGAGTATCGATTGGATCTTATTCTTGTCGACGCCCGCGCCGGTTTCCATGACATCGGCGGAATGGCTTTGACACAGCTCTCCCACGCTGCCGTCCTGTTCGGAGTGCAATCGGAACAAACCTGGTCCGGCCTGCGCCATGTCATTCGCCGCGCCGCCAACCTTTACGGCGATGCCCCGCTGCCTGTCATCATGGTGCATGCCATGGGACCAGAAGTCGGACTCGCGACTCAAGCTCAAGAAACGGCGATGTTCCGCGAAAGAAGCTACGACGTGTTTTTGGAAAATTACTATGGAGAAGGCGAAGTGGAGCGGATCAACACGAACAATGAGGATGAAGCCTTCTACCCTATCGTCGTTCCATACGATTCCAAGCTTCGAGGAGAAGTATCTCTTTATGGCGAATCAACGAGAGATATTGTTGAACTGTTTACAAGAGACAGCGGCCCTTACGTCAAGCTAAGCCGCAAGCTGTTAAGAATATTGGGAAAGGAGTCAGGTCATGCTGAGTGAGCTTAAACAAGAGCTTTTGCACGATATGAGCAAGATAACCAACGGCGGCATCACCGAAGACGAGGCCGGGGACAGCGATGCCGCATTGAAAAACTTTCTATACAACCCGGCCCATAAACGCGTCCTTGAGCCTGGAATCATCCTCATTCTTGGCGGCCGCGGGGCGGGGAAATCCGCTTTGTTCGAGATGCTGTCCGGCAAAAGCGGCCGAGAAGCGTTCACCTCGACTGCCCTGAACTCGCATCAGCCGAGCCAGGAGACATGGATTTCGGGATACGGCAGGAGCAAGGAATCCCGAATCAGCCTTCCCGCACCGGAGACAATCGAACGGGTCATTTCCAGCGCCAACAACTATCGAATCCGCTCTTTTTGGGTGGGGCTGTGGGTCGGCCAGCTTCTTCAGCATGATTCAGCGGAGCATCTTCGGCCTTTCTTCAACTCTTTGCCGCCGAGCTTGATCGAAGCGCTCACAAAGTCGTTAGGGGTGATCCAACGCTGGCTGCCTGACGTCGAAGAGCATTTGGATTACATTAATCAAGCTTTCGACGAAATGGACCAGCACTTGGCGGAACATGGACAGTGGCTTTATATGACGTATGACGAACTCGATCGGCTGACGACTTCGCACGACAAGCTGGCTGGCCCCATTCGGGAGCTGCTTGCCTTCTGGCTCGATCGCTACCGCAGATGGGAGCGAATCCGCCCCAAAATCTTCTTGCGGTCGGACTTGTTCCAACAAGATTATTTAGGCTTTCCCGATGCTTCAAAGCTGAGGCCGCATCAGCTGCAGCTGGAATGGACCACCTCGTGGCTGTATCAGCTTTTGATCAAGCGGATGGCCAATGGAAGCGACCGAATGAAACAGTATCTTGACCAGATTCCGGGATTGATCGTTCGCAAAGACGATCAGTTCGGCTATATTCCAACGCCAGATGAAGCGCTGCATGAAAAATTCATGACCCATCTTGTCGGGGAATTCATGGGCGCGGACGCGAGAAAAGGAAACTCATACCGCTGGGTTCCGAACCATCTTCAAGATGCGGAGAAAAGAATCGCCCCTCGCTCCTTCCTGAAGCTATTCGCCGGGGCTGCCCTGCAAGAGCTGAAGCGATTTGATTCCAAGCTGCTGCTTCAGAACAGGCTTGTGCAGCCATCCGCGCTGCAAGGAGCGCTGATGGAAACTTCCGAAGACCGCATCGCCGAACTGGCGCAAGAAGAATACCGGTGGCTCAACCATCTCAAGCCGAATCTGTACGGCATTACCGTACCGGCTCAAAAAGCCATATTCATCGATGCGATCAAACGTACGGAATGGACCAAAGACCAGCCTTTGGTGACTCAGCCTTCCGAGCTGATCGAATACATGAAGTCGCTCGGAATATTGGAACAGCGGTCGGATGGACGCATCAACATGCCTGAAATCTACTTGTACGGATTCAGAATGAAACGCATGGGCGGAGTGAAGCGTCCGAAATGACCAAAAGCGCCTGGCCCTCTTGGGGCCAGGCGCTTTTGGCGTCCCGCTCAAGGCGAATCCTCCGCCCAGCGGACCTGGTTGCGGCCGCTCCGCTTCGCGCGGTACAGCGCCCGGTCCGCCGCGGCGAGCAGCCGCTGGAAGTCCGCCCGATCGGCGGAGCTCGCGGTCGAGCCGCCGATGCTGACGGTCACCCGCGCCGGCCGGCTCTCCTCCTCGGCCTCCAGGCCGGCTCCTTCCATAACCGCCCGGCGGATCCGCTCGGCCAGCTCCTGCGCCTGATCCGCCCGGACTCCCGGCAGCGCGACCGCGAACTCCTCGCCGCCGATCCGGCCGAACAGCGCGCGCCGCTCGACGACCTGCTGCACGGAACGGACGAAGCCCTTGAGCGCCATGTCGCCGACTTGATGCCCATGCTCGTCGTTGATCCGCTTGAAGTGGTCCAGATCGAGCACGATCAGGCTGAACCCCTCCCCGTCCTCGAGGCTGAGCGACAAATGGCGCTGCGCCCGCTCCATGAAGCCGACTTGATTGTAGATGCCGGTCAGCCCGTCGGTCGATGCGCGGCGGCGTAAGTCCTGCTCCAGCCGCTTCGTCTCGGTAATGTCCGCGATGACGGACAGGCTGCCGAAGTAGACGCCCCGTTCCGACTCCAGCGGCGTCACCGTGATGCTGAGCCATACCTGCTGCTCGCTGCTCCCATCCGGGAAGGAGAGCTCGATCTCCAGCTCGCTGCGGCGCTCATGCGCCTGCAGCCACGACTCCGCTCCCGGCAGCAGCAGCGACAGCGGCAGCGCCGTCCAGTTGCTCCCCTCCTGCGCTCCGGCCTTGACCAGCAGCCGATAGGCGGAAGGATTGTAGTCCATCAGCCGATGGTCGGCATCGAGCACGACGACGCCCTCTTTCATGCTCTCGATCAGCTTGTCGCGGGCGAACGGCACGATATGCAGCAGCTGATAGCGGTAAAGGCCGTAGAAGATCATGATGCAGGCGGGAAGAAGCGAGGACAGGATCGAGCCGGCCGGAGTGGCGGACAGCTCGGGGTAGATCAGATTCGCGCTGATGCCGAGCACCGGCAGCAGCGCGCCTACGGCCATCAGCCCAAGCTGCCTGCGGCGCCGGCCGGCAGCGTCCCAAGCCGCTCGGAGCAGCAGCGACGCCCCGACCAGCTGGACGAGCTGCGTGTAGCCGATGAACAGCGTGCCCAGCGTCGTGCGGTGCGCGACGGTCAGGCCCGATGCGCTCACATGGACCTCCTGCCGCATCAGATGATGGGCGGTGTCCGTGAAGAACAGGATGAGCGCCGTGAGCGAGACGACCGACAGGGCGATGATGAGGCCCGGACGGATCCAGCGCTCGAGCTCGGCATGGACCATCGAGAGGAACAGGCTGGCAATCGGGAACAGGAAGATCGAGATTTGCGTCGCATTCCGCCAGAACAGCTTGGCTTCGAATTCCGGCATGGAATACTGCATGAGCACGGTGAAGCTGAAAAAGGCCGACAGCACCGCCATCCATATATAAAAGATCGTCCCCGGCACCTGCCGGAAACGGAATAGAATCAGCGACAAGGCAATCGGCACGCAAGCCGCCACAAGGCAGGAAGCGGTCATCAGCATAAGCAGTCCTCCACCAGTACGATTGATCCCCGGCCTTTCTCGGCCGCCGGGAAGCGGACGGATTCCGGGATATCTATTTCTTCGGTAAATTAGGCAACGAGAGTTAATTCCGGCCGCGGATCGGCATGCGTCGATCAAGTGAACAAAGCGGCATCATGTTAGAATGACTCCTGCAAGCGGATTCATAGGCAACGCAATGCGGCATTTCGGCCGACCTTCAAGGAGGAGGAACAGAACCATGAATCAAGATCCGATCCGCATCGGGGTCATCGGACTCGGCAATATGGGCTCCGCGCATGCCGGCTATTTGGCGCGGGGCGAAGTAGAGGGAGCGGTGCTGACGGCAGTCGCCGATCCCGTCGCGGCGCGGCGCGACTGGGCCCAGGAGCAGCTCGGGAACGAGGTGCGGACATACGGCAGCACGCAGGAGCTGATCGCCTCGGGCGAAGTCGACGCCGTGCTGATCGCGACGCCTCATTACGCGCATCCGGAAGAGGCCAAGGCGGCATTCCGCGCCGGACTGCATGTTCTGGTCGAAAAGCCGGCCGGCGTCTACACGAAGCAGGTGCGGGAAATGAACGAGGCCGCAGCGGCGAGCGGGCGCGTCTTCTCCCTCATGTACAACCAGCGCATGAATCCGCTCTACCGCAAGATGCGGGAGCTGATCGCGGACGGCGAGCTCGGCGAGCTGCGCCGGATCAACTGGATCATCACCGACTGGTACCGGCCGCAGAGCTATTACGACAGCGGCGGCTGGCGGGCGACCTGGGCCGGAGAGGGCGGCGGCGTGCTGATGAACCAGTCGCCGCACAACCTCGACCTTTTCCAATGGATTACCGGGCTGATGCCGTCGCGCATCCGCGCCTTCTGCGGCTTCGGCAAGCATCGGGACATCGAGGTGGAGAACGACGTGACGGCCTACGCCGAGTATGCGAACGGCGCGACCGGCGTCTTCATCACCTCGACCTGCGACGCCCCCGGCACGAACCGGCTCGAGATCAGCGGGGAGCGGGGCAAGCTCGTCGCCGAGGACGGCAAGCTGACGTTCTGGAGGCTGCGCGTCCCCGAGCCGGAGTTCAACCGCGACTACAAGGGCGGCTTCGGCTCGCCGGAGACGTGGCGCATCGAGGTTCCGCTGCCCGGCGGAGATCCGCAGCATCACCGCGCCGTCACGCGGAACTGGGTGGACGGGATCCGTACCGGCGCTCCGCTCGCCGCTCCGGGCGAGGAGGGCATCCGCGGACTCGAGCTGTGCAACGCCATGCTGCTGTCGACGTGGACCGACGGCTGGGTGGAGCTGCCGCTCGACGAGGAGCGCTACCTCCAGGCGCTGCAGGAGCGGATCGACGCCTCCAGCAGCCGCAAGGATCCGGCCGCGGCCGGCGCCAGGCTCGACGTGCAGGGCACGCACTGAGCCCGGCCGGTCAGGGAAGCTAGACGCAGGACCGAGAAAAAGGAGGAAGAACACCGATGAGCAAGGACGGCATGAACTACGCGCCGGAGGGCAAGCCGCGGCCGGTCGTGGAGCAAGGGGAGTTCCGCTTCGCGGCGGCGCATCTCGATCACGGCCATATCTACGGCATGTGCAACGGCTTGACCGAGGCGGGCGGCACGCTCGCCGCGGTCTACGATCCGCAGCCGGAACGCGCGGCCGCGCTGGCCGCGCGCTATCCCGGCGCCGTGGTGGCCGGCTCGCTGGAGGAGATTCTCCAGGATCCGGACATCCGGCTCGTCGCGGCGGCCGCGGTGCCAAGCGAGCGAGGCCCGCTCGGCGTGCGCGTCATGGAGCACGGCAAGGACCATTTCACGGACAAAACGCCGTTCACGGAGCTGGCGCAGCTGGAGCTGGCGCGCCAGACGGCTGCCCGCACCGGGCGCAAATACGCCGTCTACTTCAGCGAGCGGCTGCATGTGGAGAGCGCCGTCTTCGCCGGCAAGCTCGTCGAGGACGGCGCGATCGGGCGCGTCGTGCAGGTGATCGGCACCGGACCTCATCGGCTGAACGCTCCTTCCCGGCCGCGCTGGTTTTTCGAGCGGGAGCGCTACGGCGGCATCCTGTGCGACATCGGCAGCCATCAGATCGAGCAGTTCCTGCACTACGCCGGCTGCCGCGACGCGCAGGTGCTGAGCAGCAAGGTCGGCAACTTCGCGAACCCGGACCATCCCGAGCTCGAAGACTTCGGCGATGCGACGCTGCTCGGCGACAACGGCGCGAGCCAGTACTTCCGCGTCGACTGGCTGACGCCGGACGGACTGTCGACCTGGGGCGACGGCCGGACGATCCTGCTCGGCACGAAGGGCTACATCGAGCTGCGGAAGTACGTCGACATCGCCCGCGGCTCCGGCGGCGACCAGCTCTACCTCGTCGACGGCCAGGGCGAGCACCGGATGGAGCTTGGCGGCAAGGTCGGCTTCCCTTATTTCGGCCAGCTGATCCTCGACGTGCTGAACCGCACGGAGAACGCCATGACCCAGGAGCATGCGTTCAAGGCGGCCGAGCTCTGCCTGCGCGCGCAAGCTCAGGCGATCCGGATCGACAGCGGAGCGGGCGTCCTGCAGGCGCAGGCCCAGGCGGCTTCCGCCTCGGCAGCCGCGCAGGAATCCCGATCCGACTCCCCGCAAGGAAAGGAGCTCCGTCCATGAGCATTCGCCTGTCCGTCTTTACCGTCGCCACCCCGGACCTGCAGCCGGAGGAGCTCGCCGCCTCGGCGGCCGCCGCCGGCCTGCAGGGCATCGAGTGGCGCTACGCCCGCACCTCCGACGAGGCGCGCCAGCAGGCTCCGTCGTATTGGGGCAACAACCTCGCCACCATCCCCGTGGACGCCTCGGAGGAGGAGCTGGCTCGCTACGAGCGGGCCGCCTCCGCCGCCGGACTGCGCAGCATCGGCATCGCTCCCTATCTGCGCTGCGGCGATCTCGACGCGGCCGAGCGCGTGCTGGCCGCCGCTCGTTCGCTCGGCGCGGACATGATCCGGCTCGGCCTGCACGGCTATGACCGCACGCGGCCGTTCGGCGAGCTGTACGAGGAGCAGCGCCGCTACTTGGCGGAGGCGGCCGTATTATGCCGCCGCTACGGCGTCAAGGGCGTCCTCGAGACCCACCACGGCACGATCGCGCCGAGCGCCTCGGCGGCCGCGCGCCTGCTGGAAGGACTTGATCCCGATGCCGTCGGCGTGCTGCTCGATCCCGGCAACATGGTCCACGAGGGCTTCGAGAACTACCGGATGGGCATGGAGCTGCTCGGGCCGCATCTGGCTCATGTGCACATGAAAAACGCCGCTTGGACCTCGACCGAGCGCGAGGACGGCAGCGTGCGGTGGACATGCGGCTGGGCGGGCATGCGCCGCGGCATCGTCGACTGGGCGCAGGTGACGGCGGATCTGGCCGCCGTAGGCTACGACGGCTGGATCGGCGTCGAGGACTTCAGCGGCGAGCACCGCTCGCCGGAGATGCTGCGGCAATTCGCCGCCTACATGCGCGAGCTGCTGCAGGAGAGCGCGGCCCGCTAGCCGAGCCAGACGGCTTTTGCGCGGGGAAAGGGGCGGCGCGGCTCTCGCGGCGCTCTGCGCCGTGCGAGATGCCGGGAGATGGACCGCTCTCGCTTAGGCGGGCGGCAAGAAAAACGGGACGAAGCCGTCATCGACGGCCTCGTCCCGTTTTTTTGGGGGGAAAAGGATTTCTTCGAACTCCCCGGCAACCGACGGCGGAGCTTCTCCGTGCCATATTTGCCACTGAGGAGAGCTATTCCTCGCCGGCCGAGCTACACCCGCGGCGGCTGCATGCCGAAGCCCGCCCAATCCTCCAGCACCGGTCCATACAGATCGACCGGGCGCAAGCCGGCCTGGCGCATGAGCACGGACAGCTGGCCGCGATGATGCACTTCATGCTGGATCAGAATTCTCAGCGTGAGCGAATTGGACCACGGCTCCCCGTACATGTCATGCCGCGTCGCAAGATCGCCGTCCCTCCACTGCTCCCGCACCGCATCGGCGATGCTGCTCGCCGAGCGCTCGTACGCCGCGGCGATGTCCGCCGACGACGCCGGCACCTCCTCTTCCCGCCCCGGCTCCGCGAGCCGCAGCCCCGTGCGCGTCAGCATCTCGTACGGGCTGAACGCGATATGCCAGGCCAGCCGCCCCAGATTCCGTCCCTCTTCCCAAACGGGCTGCGTCAGAGAAGCGTCCGTCAGGGCTTGCAGCATCCGCAGCGTCCCCTTCGACTCCAACGTCCATTCCTCTACGAATTCATCAACGGTCTTGAACATTTCATTTCATCCTCCCGGAGATCGATTCCGGCCGCGCCTCCCTGCGAAGCAAAGAGATGCCGCTAGCCTCTCCGAGCATAACCCGCTTCCGCTGACAGCTGCCTGTCAGCGGCGGCCTGCTCCCGCTCGCCGGCAACGCCGTACAGGCGCGCGACCGCCTCCGCCTCGGCCCGGACGGCCTCGGCCAGCTCCGGCGGCGACAGCACGCGAGCGCCCGTGCCGAAGCCGAGCAGCCATGCGACCAGCCAAGGCTCGTCGGGCTGCCGCGACTCCACGAGCAGCGCGCCGCCCGGCCGCTCCTCCATCCGGATCACGCTGTCGAGCGTGCCGAAGTAATCTTCGGCACGGGTCCGCGATTGCCGTTCGAAGAGCACCGCGATGTCCTTCACGCGATGCCCTCCCTCCATGCCCGAGCCGAACCAGGCGAGCGACTCCTCGTCGCCTGGATCCTCCCGGCGCACGAACGTCTCTGCGCCCGCCTCCAGCTCGCGCGCCCGCGACAGGCGGAACAGCCTCCAATCCTGCCGCGTCCGGCAGAAGCCGTGCATATACCAGACGTAGCCCTTGAGCACGAGCCGGTACGGCTCGCAGCTGCGCTCCGTCCGCTGTCCGCCGGCATCCGTATAGGCGAAGCGGACGACGCGCCGCTCGCGGATCGCTTGCCGGAGCGTGGCGACCTTATCCTTTTCCCGCGCGCCGCCTCCCCACGGGTTGAAGTCGATGACCATCTCCTCGGACGCGCCGCCGATCCGCTCCCGGTCCGCGGAGGACAGCATCGCCCCGACCTTGTCGAGCAGCCGGGAGATGTCCCGGTCCTCGAGCGTGGAGGAGATGCCTTTGAGGGCGACGACGAGCGCCTGCAGCTCCTCCATCGTCAGAAACTGCCTCTCCAGCCGGTATCCCTCCATGATCTCGTAGCCTCCGCCCTCTCCGGCGTACGAGACGATCGGAATGCCGGCCAGGCTGAGCGTCTCCATGTCGCGATAGACGGTGCGCAGCGACACTTCAAAGCGCTCGGCCAGCTCCTTGGCGCCGATCCGCTTCCGCCCCAGCATGAGCATCGTAATCGCAAGCAGGCGGTCCAGCTTCATCGCGCCCATCCTCCCTCGTTTTCGTCCAGACTGAGTTCCTGCGGCTATCGTACCCTGCCCGGCCTCCGCCATCAAGGGCGCTATTGCGAAATAGAAGGAGGAACGAACTGGATCCGGATCTGCGAAGGACCCGTGCGCTCCAGCACCCGGTACCCGCCGGAAGCGGCCGTCGCCGTGCCCCCCGCGGCAGGCCGGCACCAGCCATCCGGCTCGCAGGTGCCGTCGTCGCGCACGAGCAGCTTGCCCATCAGGCCGACGGCGACCCATTCCGGCCGCATCCGCCTGGATTCGTAAAGGCGCGACGGATCCCAATCCGGGTTCAGCTTCGGCACCGTCCGGGTCGAAGCCGGCTGCAGCAGCCGGCCGTTTTCGTCCAAGCGCTCCGGCACCAGCAAGTCCTCATACAGGACCCGGCCCCACTCGTCGCGTTGATAAGCCCCTTGCCAGCGCAGCTCGGCCGCATCGCCGACGATCGCCGGCGAGCCGCTCACGATGCCGAGCACATAGGTGTCCGCGGCTTCCGCCTTGCGGATCTTCATCCCTGCCAGCGTCACAAAGCACCCCGGCTCGAGCGCCGCCCCGTCCGCCGTCTCGTACATCTCCGCGTAATCGGCCCCGCCGGTATTGTAGGTGCCGTCGATATACATGTTGCCCGTGCTGCCTTGAAGCACGGCGGCCAAGCCCGGCGCCGCCTCATTGGCGCCGTTGGCGACATGCCAGGAGTACGGGTAAAGCGTCGAGCCGTACTGGCCCATGATATGGGAGTTGTAATGCCCCGCCAGCACCGTCGTCGACTCGCCTTCCGCATGGGAACCGGAAGAGGCGGCTGTCGTATTCAGTCCTTCGGCATGGCTGGCAAAGGCGGACGCCGCCGTATTGACGCCTTCCGTATGCGAGCCGAATTGGCTCGACACCGTGTTGCTCCCTTCTGCATGCGAGGCGTATCCCTGCGCGGTGTTGTTGAAGCCTTCCGCATGGGAGTATTCGCCCGAAGCCGTCGCGCTGCCTCCTTCCGCATGGGACACGCCGCCGGTGGCCTGGCTGTAGTAGCCTTCCGCATGCGAATACAGGCCGGATGCCGTCGTATAGCCGCCCTCGGCATGGGCGACGACTCCGGTAGCGAGCGATTGGAAGCCCTCCGCATGCGAATAGCTTCCTTGCGACTGCGTCTGGTACCCTTCCGCATGCGAGTAGTTGCCCGCTGCGATCGAGCCGCCGCCCTCCGCATGGGAGGTCAGTCCGGTCGCCTGCGAGCCGTTGCCTTCCGCATGGGAGAAGTCTCCTTCCGCCTGCGTCGCCGTCCCCTCCGCATGAGACGCCTCGCCGATCGCCGCCGTGCCGTCGCCCTCGGCGTGCGAGGCGACTCCGGCCGCGTTGGTCAGGATGCCTTCCGCATGAGCCGCCGTATTGCCCGCCGTCGTCTCGAAGCCTTCCGCATGGGATGCCGAGCCGCCCGCCGTCGTCGTCGAGCCCTCCGCGTGGGAGCTGTCCGCCGCCGCTTCGGTCATGTAGCCCTCGGCATGCGAGGTCGCTCCAAGCGCCCGCGTCGCCTCCCCCTCGGCATGGGAAGACGCTCCGACCGCCGTCGTCAGACTGCCCTCCGCGTGCGCCGCATCCGCTTCCGCGATCGAGCGGAAGCCTTCCGCATGGGACGCCGAGCCGGCCGCGACCGTCGTCGAGCCTTCGGCATGAGCGCTGTCCGCCGTCGCTTCCGTCAAATAGCCCTCCGCATGGGAGCCCGTGCCGAAAGCCGCCGTCAAATGGCCCTCGGCATGCGAGGCGATGCCTGGAGCCGACGTGCCCGAGCCTTCGGAGTGCGAGGCTCCTCCGGATGCGCTCGTCTGGCTGCCTTCCGCATGCGACGCGTCCGAGCTCGCCGTCGTACGGAAGCCCTCCGCGTGCGAGGCGGAGCCTTGGGCGACCGTGCCCGAGCCTTCCGCGTGCGAGCTGTCGCCGATCGCCTCCGCGAGGTAGCCTTCCGCATGGCTGCCGCTCCCTTGGGCGAGCGTCTCGATTCCTTCCGCATGGGAAGCGAATCCGAGGCTGTTCGTCGCCGAGCCTTCCGCCGTGGAGCAGGGACCGGCCGCATTTCTCTGACAATCCATGATCCTTCCTCCCGTTCTATGAATCTCGTATTGGTCAAGCTTGTTCACTTTATTCATCCAATCGGATTTCGTCCGGGCGGCGCGGCAACGACCCATTGGAAAGAGGCTGGTCACTCGCGATGGGGAATGCTATGCTGGCACTATCCGTCCCACGAGGAGGCGAACGACATGCTCCCGGCAATCAGCGACCGGCAAGGGATGATCGAATTCTCGTACCGCTCGACCTACCCGGTCTTGCCGGATTTCCATTCCCATACCCATTATGAAATCTACTATTTTCATGAAGGCGACTGCACCTACCTGATCGGCAACCGGATCTACCGGCTGGAGCCGGGCGACATGCTGCTCATGTACGGGATGACGCTGCATCGGCCGAAGGTTTCCGGTCCTGCGCCGTACGTGCGCAGCTTCATCCACTTCGATCCCGAGCCGCTGCGAGCCGCCGAGCCGCCGTCCGCCCATACCGGCCTGCCCGGCTCGGTGCCGCTGCTGCAGCCGTTCGAGGAGCTCCGCAATTACCGGCTGCAGCTGCGGGGCGAGCTGCGGGCCGAGGCCGAGGAGCTGCTGCTGCGCATGCATCGGCATCAAGGGGAGGAAGGCGCGGTCGCCGCGCGGCGGCTGCGTCTGGCGTTCGAAGACCTGCTCTGCTTCGTCTACGAGCGCTGTCGCGAGCCGCTGCGCCTCGGGGCGGGCGGGGGAGGGCGCGGCTCCCGCGACAAGGAGGCGATCGCCCAGGAGGCGATGGATTACGTCGAGCGGCATCTGAGCGAGGAGCTGGAGCTCGGCGGCATCGCCAGCGAGCTCCATGTGAGCCGCTCCTACTTGTCGCGCACATTCAAGGAAGTGACCGGCGTGGCGCTGTTCGACTATATTTACCGGCAGCGCATCAACCAGGCGCGCATCCGCTTCCTGCTGGAGCCGGACGCCTCCGTCACCGACGTCGGCTATGCGGTCGGCTTCAAGCATCCCGCCCACTTCAGCCGCTTGTTCAAGCGCCTGATGGGCGTGTCGCCCGACCGGTATCGGCGGGGGATGTGACGGCTGTCGATTCGCGTCAGATATGATCACATAGACCTATTCTAAAATCAAGACTAACAGCCCATTTCTTTTTTAAGAAACGGGCGTTTTTTCGCTTTTATTTGAAAACGAGCAAGAAAATAAATCATTGTAGTAAAGCATCACCGCAATTATCGGGTAAAGTTTCAGCGTATAGACGCATAAAACACATCTGTTTTTCCCCAATTTCTGCTAGACAAGCCCAATTTGTCAGAGTATTCTTAGATTACTTTGTTGAAAGATGACAGAATTATCGACCGTCAATGTTATTTAAGCTGTCATCTCAACAACGCCCTCATCCTTTTACAGAAAGAAGGTCCTTGCTTGCACAATTCGAAACGCAAAGCCATCTCCAAGGCGCTGTCGGCCACGCTGACCGCAGCGCTCGTGTTGACGCCGTTCGCGTCGACCGCAGCAGCGGCCGAGCCGGCCGTGACGCCGGGCATCCTCGCCGGCAGCCTGTCCAAAGGCCTGCAGCCGCTCATCTCTCCTCGCCTCGACACGACCTCCTCCGAACGGATCAAGGTCATCGTCCAGCTCGACGGAGCTTCCATCTCCGAAGGCAAATACGCCGCGAAAATGGGCGTCAAGTCCCTGAGCGCCGAAGCGACCGAGGCCAGCATCAGCGGGCAGCAGTCCCGCTTCATCTCCCAGGCGCAGAAGCTCGGCATCTCCCTGGACGTTTCGTACCAGTTCGACACCGTGCTGAACGGCATGGAAATCGAGCTCCCGGCCAATCAGATTCCGAAGCTCGCCTCCCTCTCCGGCGTCAAGTCGGTCTATGAGAACCGGACCTTCTACTCCATTCCGGATACGAGCCCGACTCCGCTCGGCGCGGACCCGGCCGACTGCAAGTGCGACATCAGCCCGCTGACCCAGATCGGCGCTCCCGATGCCTGGGCCAAAGGCATCACCGGCAAAGGCATCAAGGTCGGCGTCATCGACACCGGCGTCGACTACCTGCATCCGGACCTGAAGGACGCCTATGCAGGCGGCCACGATTCCTATTTCAACGATGACGACCCGTACGAGGAAATCCCGGACGCCAAGAGCGGCAACACTGGCACCTCGCACGGCACACATGTGTCCGGCACGATTGCTTCCCGCGAAGCGAACGAGACCGAGTACTCGCAAAAAGGCGTCGCGTACGAGTCGGAGCTGCATGTGTACAAGGTGCTCGGCTTCAACTATGAGACGGGCCGCTCCTCCGGCTCCTCCGCGCAGGTCATCGACGGCATCGAGCATGCGGTCGAGGACGGCATGGACGTCATCAACCTGTCGCTCGGCTCCGACGATGCCAAGGACGCGTTCACGCCGGATGCGATCGCGCTCAACAACGCCGTGCTCGCCGGCGTCGTCGCAGTCGTAGCCAACGGCAACAACGCCGAGGATTCGGAGCAGCACTTCTATTCGATGGGCTCCCCGGCGTCGAGCCAGCTGTCCATCTCCGTCGGCGCGGCGACGAGCCCGAGCGCTACATACGGCGCGGAAGTGACGGCATCCGTCTACCGCAAGGACAGCCTGGAGACGGTGACCGGCTCCGTGTATGATCTTGACCTGCCGATCGTCTCCTGGATGATCAAGCACAACGACTTCGCATCCGATATCGGCACCGGACCTCAGGAAGCGATCTACGTGAATCTGGGCGCCGAAAAAGATTATAAAGACAAGGATGTCAAGGACAAGATCGTCCTCGTCTCCCGCGGCTCGACGACGTTTGTGGACAAGTTCCTCCAGGCCCGCAAGCATGGAGCCAAGGCGGTCGTCATTTTCAACGGCAAAGATGACTTGAAAGGCAATGCGGACCTGAGCGAATCGATTCCGGACCGCGACGGCGAGATCGGCAACTTCTACGGCGACGGCTTCACCGTTCCGGTGCTCGATCTGGACGGCAAGACCGGCCGCGCTCTGGCACGCTTCGCGACCGCGAGCGGCAACTCCAACGTTTGGTTCGACTTCGCCAAGTACACGTCCGAGCAGGACCCCGGCGACCGCATGGCGGGCTTCAGCTCGCGCGGACCGAACGCCGACGGCATCCTCGGCATCAAGCCGGACGTCGTCGCTCCGGGCGTCGCGGTCATGTCCACCTGGCCGGCCTACGGCAAGGGCATCCCGGGCGCGTCCTATGACGAAGCGTACAGCCGCAGCAGCGGCACGAGCATGGCGACGCCACACGTAGCCGGCCTGGCGGCTCTGCTGCAGCAGGCTCATCCGGAGTGGACGCCGTTCGACATCCGCGCGGCGCTGGCCAACACCGCCGATCCGATCTCCGACGAGGACGGCATCCGCTATGACGTCTATTCCCAAGGCGCAGGCCGCGTCAACGTCGCCAAGGCGCTGGAAACTCCGGCCCTGCTGCAGACCGTCGAGCAGCTGACGCTGTACGACGTGAACATGAATCCGGTGCCGACGACCAACTACGGCGACAACGCCAGCTTCGGCGTCATGGCCGCCGGCAGCGCGGAGAAGTCCATCACGCTGCAGCTCAACAACGTGTCGGACAAAGCTCTTACCTACACGGCTTCCTACGAGCTGCACACGAGCGTGACGTCCGATCCGGCAAACCCGATCGCCACGCCGGATACGAGCAAGATCCAAGTCTCCTTCGGCGGACTGACCGGCCAGACCGTGACGGCCAACGCCTACAGCAAGCAGCCGTTCAGCCTGAGCGTCAAGCCGGCAGCCGATGCGGAGGCGGGCGTCTACGAAGGCTCGGTCGTGCTGAAATCGGCCGGCCATCCGGATCTGCACATTCCGTTCGTCGTCCATGTCGGCGACAAGACGCCGGACACGGGCTACGGCATCCAGGACGTAGCGCTTACCTCGCGCCAGCTGTCTCCGAACGGCGACGGCGTGAATGACAGCATCGAGCTGAGCTTCCGCCTGGCTGCGGAAGGCATGAACTATTACGAGGTCGCCATCTCCGACATCAATGACGATACGATCGGCTATCTCAACGTCACGGACGCCACCGGCTCTGCCAAGGCGTTGGAGAAGAAGACGTACAAGCACAGCTTCAACGGCATCTATTCGCTCGATGCGGATTATGAGGACGTAGACGGAGCGCTCAAGGACGGCTCCTACGCGTTCACGATCGTCGCGGCGAAAATTGCAAACGGCAAAGTCGCCGCGCAAACGCTCGGCTACATTCCATTCTCCGTCGTAAACAGCAACTACAGCACCGGCGGCGGCGGCGGAGGCTTCCCAGGCCCGATCGTCGCTCCGTCCCCGACTCCGACTCCGGCGCCTGCGGCAGCCGGCGAGGCGCTGAAAGCCATCGCAGCCCAAGGGCTGGCGCAGACGACCGTGAAGAGCACGACCGCCTCGGAAAGCGCAGCGACCGTCACGACGGTCACCTACGCCGACCTGCAAGCGGCGATCGGCACCGGCAGCGTCAAGCTGGCGCTCGTCGTAAACGCGGCGGCCGAATCCGGCAAAGCATCCAAGCTGAGCCTGCCGGCCGATCAACTCCAGCTGCTCGGCACGGCTCCGGCCGGCAGCGCGCTTTACCTGAACACCGGCAAGGAATCGCTTGAGCTGCCTCTGTCCGTGCTCGCCTCCGTGCCGGCCGGCAGCGGACTGGAGCTGATCATCCGCTCCGCCGCGGATGAAGCGTCCAAGTTCTCCGGCGCGACCGTGCTCGGCACGCCAGTCGCCTTCGAGGCGAACGTCGTGAGCGCGAGCGGCTCCGTTCCACTGAACGTTCCGTCCAAAACGTTCCTGAAGCGCAGCTTCACGCTGGACAAAGGCGTTTCCGCCGAAAAAGCGGGCGTGCTGTTCCTCGCGGGCGGCAAGCAAGCTCCGGCTCCAGCCGTATTCACGACGCACGAGGACGGCACGACGACCGTCGTCGTCAGCCGCCCTGGCTTCTCCACCTACGCTGCGGCAAGCGGCGGCGCGGCCTTCACCGACATCGCCGGCTCGTGGGCTCAGTCCCGCATCCAGTCGCTGTCCGACAAGCTGCTGCTGAACGGCACCGCTGCCGGAGCCTTCACGCCGAAAGCGAGCGTGACCCGCGCCGAATTCGCAGCGATGCTGACGCGCGGCCTCGGCCTCACGACGACGTCCAAAGCTCCGTTCACCGACCTCGCCTCCGGCGCCTGGTATACGGATGCCGTCAGCGCGGCCTATGCGGCCGGCCTGATCAATGGCTACGCCGACGGCACGTTCCGTCCGAACGGCATCATCAGCCGCCAGGAGCTGGCCGTCATGCTGGCCAAAGCGGCCGACCTGGCCGGAGCCAAGTCGGATAGCGGCAAGTTCACGACCTACAGCGACGCCGGCAAGTTCGGCGCGTTCGCCAAGGACAGCATCGCTGCCGTCACGGCATCCGGACTGATGGAAGGCTCCGCAGGCGCCTTCGATCCGCTCGGCTCGACGACGCGCGAAGCGGCGGCGACCGTGCTGCACAAGCTGCTGAGCGGCGCCAAGCTGATCTAGCTTCCCCTCGCGGCCGCGAGGCGCTCCCCCGCTCTCCGGCCGCAGCTCCCGAAAGGCACCAGGATCCGACACTAGGTCCTGGTGCTTTTCTCTTTCATTCTCGTCTATGGTACTTCTTTCTCACTTATTCGACATTTATCTGATTATTCTGATCCTTAAGCGCCATTTCTTCCAAAGGAGGCAGGAGGCGCCCGTCATGCGGCGAATTCAAAGCAACCGCAAATCCATCCGGAAAGAAGGGAAATCATGGTCAAGAAAGGCTACAAAATCAACTTCATCGCGGCCGCGCTGGCGGCATCGCTGCTGCTGCCCGGCGGCACGTACGCTTCCCCAGCCGCAACCGGCGGCGAGCTGGCCGAATCCGGCTCCGCCACGGCCGCCTCGCAGGCGCTGCTTCAGAGCCGCCTGCAGCAAGGGCTGGCGCCGTCCGGCGCCGCTCTCGCCCCGTCGCTCGCGCGGGGGCTAGCCACAGCCGACACGACGCCGGCGCTCATCTCGCCGAGCCTCGACACAAAATCCTCGGCGCGCGTCAAAGTCATCCTGCAGCTCGAAGGAGCCGCGGTCGCGGAAGCCGAGTTCGCCGCCCGCCAAGGGCTCGCGCCGGCCGCTGCGGTGACGCCCTCGGAGGTCGACGCCGAGCAGGAGGCGCTGCTCGCGGCCGCCCGCCAGCGCGGCCTGTCGCTGAAGGTCACCTATCGCTACGACACCGTGCTGAACGGCATGGAGGTCGAGCTGCCGGCGAACCAGATTCCTCTGCTCGCCCTGCTCCCCGGCGTCAAGTCGATCCATGAGAACCTGACGTACTCCGCCATTCCGGCGGAGACCGTCTCGCCGACGGCCCTCTCCTCCGAGTGCAAATGCGACATCGACCCGCTGAAGCAGCTCGGCGTGCCGGAAGCTTGGGCCGCAGGTCTGACGGGCCGCGGGCTCAAGGTCGGCGTCATCGACACCGGCGTCGACTACCTGCATCCCGATCTGGCCGGCGCGTACAAGGGCGGACACGACTCGTACTTCAACACCGACGACCCCTATGAGGAAATCCCGAACGCCGCCACCGGCAACCCGGGCACCTCGCACGGGACGCATGTCTCGGGCACGATCGTCGGCCGCGCGGCAGCGGACTCGGACGTCGTGCAAAAAGGCGTCGCCTACGAGGCCGAGCTGCACGCCTACAAGGTGCTCGGCTACAACGCCGAGACGGGCCGCTCGTCCGGCTCCTCGGCGCAGGTCATCGACGGCATCGAGCGCGCGGTGAAGGACGGCATGGACGTCATCAACCTGTCGCTCGGCGCCGACGAAGTCAAGGACCCGTTCTCCCCGGACGCGATCGCGGTCAACAATGCCGTGCTCGCCGGCGTCATCGCCGTCGTGGCGAACGGCAACGCCGCGGACGAGGGACGCTACTACTACTCGATGGGCTCGCCGGCGTCGAGCCAGCTGGCCATCTCCGTCGGCGCGGCGAGCAGCCCGAGCAGCCATTACGCGGCTACCGTCAGCGCGACCGTCTACAGCCGCACCGTCACCGACGTCGCTTACGGCGGCCTCGACTATGGCCTGAGCGCCATGGGCTGGCGCACCGGAGCGGAGGACTTCGCGTCGATCATCGGCACGGAGCCGGTCGAGGCGGTCTATGCCGGGCTCGGCGCGGAGAGCGACTACGAGGGACTCGACGCCGCCGGCAAGATCGTGCTCGTCTCGCGCGGCTCGCTCGCCTTCGTCGACAAGGCGGCCATCGCCAAGGAGCACGGCGCCAAGGCGCTGATCATCTTCAACGGGCTGAACGCCGGCGCGGCGGCCAACCTGAGCGAGTCGATCCCTGGACGCGACGGCTTCATCGGTCCGGTCGGCTTTTTCGGAGACAGCTTCGCCTATCTCCCGACGTTCGATATGGAAGGCGCCCCGGGCCGGGAGCTTGCCCGCATCGTGCTGGCGCATCCGGAGGCGGCGTTCACGCTGCAGTTCGGCGCCGACTATCCGCTCACGGTCGAGCCGGGCGACCGCATGGCGAGCTTCAGCTCGCGCGGGCCGGCCTCCGACGGCAAGCTCGGCATCAAGCCGGACGTCACCGCTCCGGGCGTGAACATCCTTTCGACCTGGCCGGCCTACGGCAAAGCAAATCCCGATGCCTCGTACGACGAGGCGTACAACCGCATCAGCGGCACGAGCATGGCGTCGCCGCATACGGCGGGCCTGGCGCTGCTGCTGCGCCAGCAGCATCCCGAGTGGACGCCGATGGACATCCGCGCCGCGCTCGCGAATACGGCGGATGCGATCTTTGACGAGTCGGGCACGCTCTATGACGTCTACTCGCAGGGCGGAGGCCGCGCCAATATCGCCCAGGCGATCCGGACTCCGGCGGTGCTGCAGACGGTCGAGCCGCTCCAGCTGCTGGACGGCGATCTCCATCCGCTGGACGTGACGAACTTCGGCAGCAGCTACAGCTTCGGCGTCGTGCCGGCCGGAGCGGCTGCTCCGTCGGCTCCGCTGCGCGTCAAAAACACCTCCGGCTCCGCGGTAACCTACGCCGCCTCGGTCGAGCTGCACCCGTCCGTCACCTCCGACCCGGCGAATCCGATCGAGACGCCGGACGTGTCCAAGCTGACCGTCTCGCTGGACGGACTGTCCGGCGGCGGCGTGACCGCTCCAGCCGGAGGCACGGCAAGCTTTTCCCTGACCGCCTCCGTCGCGGACGATGCGGCCGAGGGCGCCTATGAAGGCTCCGTCGTGCTGACCGCTCCGGGACTGCCGACGCTGCGCCTCCCGTTCGCGCTGCATGTCGGCGACCGGCTGCCGGACAACGGCTTCGGCATCCAGGACCTGACGCTGTCCAGCCCGATCCTCTCGCCGGACGGCGACGGGGTGAACGATACGATCGACGCGAGCTTCACGCTCCATGCCGATGGCGTCAACCTCATCGATCTGGAAGTGTACGACGTGAACGACGATTACATCGGCATGCTGTTCCTCGCCGATGCGGGCATCGGAAGCTCCTTCCCTGCCGGCCGGTATACGGTGAGCGGCCTAGACGAGATGTATTATGACAGCTATGACGAGGACGGCCTGCCGATCTACAAGAAGCTGCCGGAAGGCACGTACACGCTCTACGTCGTCGCCACCGAGATCAACGCCAACAGGCAGCTTGTGAACCAGTACTTCACGACCAGGTCGATGGCCGTCGCCTACAACAAGACGGAGCTCGGCCTCGTCGCGAACGCCAAGGAGGCGTTCCAGGCCAACATCGTCAACACGACGGCCGTCGGCAAGCCGGTGTTGGAGCTGCCGGTCCGCCAAGGCGTCACGTACGCGGTGACGGGCAGCGACAAGCCGCAGCTGATCGCGGCGGACGGCGTGCTGGCCGCTCGTCCCAAGACGGACGACACCGTGACGCTGACCGTCACGATCGCCTCGGCCGCGGTGCCGACGATCCGCGACATCGTCCAGGTGCCGGTCGCGCTGAAGGGCGTGCCGGCCGAGCTCGGCGAGCGCGCCTTGAAAGGCGTGCTGCGCCCGTCCCAGACGAAGCTGCAGCTGAAGTCCTCCGTCTCCGCTGACGGTCTCGTCACCGTGACGGATGCCGACATTGCCGCCGCGCTCAAGGGCGCGAAAAAACCGCTCGCGCTCGTCGTCGGCGGCTCCTGGCTGGAGGACGGCGGAGCGGTCCGCCTGTCGCTGAGCGCCTCGCAGGCGGCGGCGCTCGCCAAAGCTCCGCTCGGCAGCTCGATCGCGCTGAACGCGGGCCGGGCGGCCGCCGAGCTGCCGCTGTACCTGCTCGCCTCGCTGCCCAAGGGCGCGGGCGCCGAGCTCGCCATCCGCGACGCAGCCGATCAGGCCGCGGCATTCGCGGCGGCTCGCCCGGGCACGACGCTGCTCGGGACGCCGGTGGCGTTCGAGCTCGGCTCGGTCGCCAGCGCGGGGGCGGCGCCGAAGCCGCTGCCGATTCCGGCCAGCGCGTTCGTGCGGCATGCGTTCGTGCTGGACGCCGGCAGCGACGCCTCCAAGGCCGGCGCGCTGTACCGGTACGGCAGCCAGGCGCTGCCGGCTCCGTCGACGTTCGCGGCCAACGCGGACGGGACGACGACCGTCACCGTCTCGCATCCCGGCTATGCCGTCTACTCGGCCGCCAAGCGGACGGCCGCCTTCACCGACATCGGCGGCTCGCCGTACAAGGCAAGCATCCAGCGGCTGGCCGACAAGCTGCTGATCGACGGCACGTCGGAGACGAAGTTCTCGCCCAAGACGCGCCTGACGCTCGCCCAGTTCGACGACCTGATCAGCCGCGCATTCGGCTTGCCTCCTGTGGACGGCGACACGTTCGCCGGGTCCGTCTCAGCGAGCGGCGCCGGAGCGGCGTTCTCGCCGCTGAACGCGGACGCCCGGGCGATCGCCTCCGGCTCCGGCCTGCTCGGCGGAACTGCATCCGCGGGCTCTAGCCTCGGCGGGCTGGCCGGCAAGTGGTACACGAGCGTGCCGATCATCAGCCGCGAGGCTGCCGCCGGCGTCATCGAGCAGCTGCTGCTCGCCGCGAAGCTGATTTGACCGCCGGCGCTCGGAGCACCTGCGCCTGCGCGGCAACGTCTTTTCACCTGGAATGAATAAAGGAAGCGCCCTGCCGGTCGGCAGGGCGCTTTTCCGCGTCTTGGAGGATACGCGCGCGGCGGATGAATCCAGGTCCGTTTCTTCCCCTCGTTTCCAGGCCGCCGCTTCCCGCCTGCAACATTTATCGTTAAGTTGGGAATATTTTCGCTTGAGCCATCGTTCTGCATCGCCTACTATAGATAAGTTGCCCTATTATAAGTAAAGAAACGGAGAGATGACTTCAAGTGGAGCAACCGCACCCGACCCCCTCAGCCAAACCCGGCCTCCGCCGAGGCCTTAAAACGCGGCATATGACGATGATCTCGCTCGGCGGCTCGATCGGCACCGGGCTGTTCCTCGCCAGCGGCGGCGCGATCCATAGCGCCGGACCCGGCGGAGCGCTGCTCGCCTACGGCCTCATCGGCCTCATGGTGTACTTCCTCATGACGAGCCTGGGCGAAATGGCGACGCATATGCCGGTGTCCGGCACGTTCAGCACCTATGCGAGCCGCTTCGTCGAGCCGAGCTTCGGCTTCGCCATCGGCTGGAACTACTGGTACAACTGGGCGATCACGCTCGCCGCCGAGCTGGCCGCAGCGACGCTCATCCTGAAATACTGGCTGCCCGGCAGCAGCTCGCTGCTCTGGTCCGCGCTGTTCCTCGCCCTGCTCGTCGGTCTGAACCTGCTGTCGGTGCGAGCCTACGGCGAGTCGGAGTTCTGGTTCGCGATGATCAAGATCGTCACCGTCATCGTCTTCATCGCCGTCGGCCTGCTCATGGTCGTCGGCATCTGGCGCGGCGACGGCATGGGCGGCGACGGCTTCGCCAACCTGACCGGCAACCCGTTCCCGATGGGCATGCTGGCCGTGCTCGGCGTCTTCATGGCCGCCGGCTTCTCGTTCCAGGGAACCGAGCTCGTCGGCGTCGCCGCCGGCGAAAGCGAGGACCCGAAGCGCAGCGTGCCGCGCGCGATCCGCACGATCTTCTGGCGCATCCTGCTGTTCTACATGCTGGCGATCCTCGTCATCGGCCTGCTCATTCCCTACACGACGGAGGAGCTGGCGAGCAGCGACATCTCGCAGAGCCCGTTCACGATCGTCTTCGAAAAAGCCGGCCTCAGCATCGCGGCGTCCGTCATGAACGCCGTCATTCTGACCTCGGTGCTCTCCGCCGGCAACTCCGGCCTCTACGCCAGCACGCGCATGCTTTATACGCTCGCCAAAGAAGGCAAGGCTCCGCGCTGGCTCGCCGGCGTGAACGGACGCGGCGTGCCGGTGCCGGCGCTGCTCGTGACGGGCGCGTTCGGCCTGCTCGCCTTCCTCGCCTCGTTCTTCGGGGACGGCGTCGTCTACGTCTGGCTGCTGAACGCCTCCGGCATGACCGGCTTCATCGTCTGGATGGGCATCGCGATCAGCCACTACCGGTTCCGCCGCGCCTGGTCGGCTCAGGGCCGCTCGCTGGACGAGCTGACCTACCGCGCCAAGTGGTTCCCGCTCGGCCCGCTGCTGGCGATGGGGCTGTGCGCCGTCGTCATCGGCGGCCAGTTCGTCGGCGGCCTCTCGGACGGCCGGGTCGACTGGGCGTACATCGTCGCCTCCTACTTCGGCCTGCCGCTGTTCCTCGCCATCTGGCTCGGCCACAAGTGGAAGCATCGCACGAAGCTGCGCCCGCTGCAGGAGTGCCGGCTGGACCCGGAGGAGTAGCCGCTTTCGCCGGCGCTGCTTGCTAGCATGCGGCGTCGGCGGTCGAGGAGCGTGCGCCCGGACTGGCTCGCCACTGCTTTTCCCGTGCTGCCTCAACCGACAGACTCGCCTCAAGAGGCAAAAAGCGTCCAATCCACTTCGCAAGTGGATTGGACGCTTTTTCTATAGGCTTCTTCAGCGTTCTCGCGCTGTCCCGGTCGGATGCCAGTCCCGTTCCAAGGAAGGGTTTGCTCCGCTCAACAGCTGGATTCTTCTCGCCAGCGCTGCCGGGTTGCCTGCAACCCGACTTTTTCGGCTTGCAGCCCTCGAACCGCACTCATGTTCGCCTGCAACCCGACTTTTTCGGCTTGCAGCCCTCGAACCGCGATCACGTTCGCCTGCAACCCGACTTTTTCGGCTTGCAGCCCTCAAACCGCGATCACGTTCGCCTGCAACCCGACTTTTTCGGCTTGCAGCCTCGCAGAATGCTCCAGCCCTCGCCCCTGCCTCAGCGGTTGTCGATCTTCTCCGGGTACAGGTCCAGGTTCATCATGCGGTGCTCCGCCATCTGCTCGTACTTCGTGCCCGGGCGGCCCCAGTTGCAGTACGGGTCGATGGAGATGCCGCCGCGCGGCGTGAACTTGCCCCACACCTCGATGAACTTCGGCTGCATGAGCGCGATCAGGTCGTTCATGATGATGTTCATGCAGTCCTCGTGGAAGTCCCCGTGGTTGCGGAAGCTGAACAGATACAGCTTGAGCGACTTGCTCTCGACCATCAGTTCGTCCGGGATGTAGGCGATAGTGATCGTCGCGAAGTCCGGCTGGCCCGTCATCGGGCACAGGCTCGTGAATTCCGGGCAGTTGAACTTGACGCGGTAATCGCGCCCCGGATGCTTGTTGACGAAGCTCTCCAGCACCTGCGGCGCGTACGTCATCGGATACTGCGTGCCCTGGTTGCCGAGCAGCGTGACGCCGCTCAGCTCCTCCTTGCTTCTTCCTTGCTCGATCTCGCTCATTCGTTCCTTCTCCTTTGTCGTCGAAAATAATCCTGCGCCCCGCGCCGCGAGAAGGCCCATCTCGGGCATTCCCTCCCGCTCGCCGCCACCCTCGGCACAGCCGTTCTGCCGCATTGTGGAAGCCGGGCCTTTGCCCCTATAATGAAGGGAACTATGTCCGCAAGGAGCGCGTCCCATGAAAATCCGATTCGCCGCCGCCGCGGCTCTTGCCGTCATCGTGCTGTGCGTCGTCGTCTTCACGATGCCGCCGGCCGAATCCTACCAGGACCCCGATACATTCTGGCATATCGAGGTCGGAGGCCAGGTGCTGGACACCGGCCAAGTCCCGCACACCGCCATCCATACGTTCTGGGGCGACGACAAGCTGCCCTACGTCCCGCATGAGATCGGCTTCCAGGTCGTCATCGCCTGGCTGTACCGCGCCTTCGGCTGGGCCGGCACCTACCTGCTGACCGCCTCCTGCCTGCTGCTGCTGGCGCTCGGCCTCTACCGCATGATGCTCGTCTCGCGGCGCGAGCTCGGCCTGGACTCGCGCGGCCGCGAGGCGATTTTGACGTTGCTGCTGCTGCCGGTGCTGTGGGGCATCTACGACATCTATTTCACGACGAGGCCGCAGATGATCTCGGCGTTCCTCATCGTCTGGTTCTTCGTGTTCCTGCGCGAGTTCCAGCTGCGGCCGGCCGCCCGCTACATGGTGCTGCTGCCGCTGCTTTCGCTGCTGATCGCGAACTTCCACTCCGGCGTCTGGCCCGTCATCGTCGTGTTCCTGGGGATGGCGCTGCTGGAGGCGCTCGTGACGCGCCGGCTGCTCCGCCGCCGCGTCGGCTGGCGCTGGCTCGTCGTCGCGCTATCCGTGCTCGGGGCTGGCTTCCTCAATCCCGGCGGAGCGAAGAGCATCCTGTTCATCCTCACCGTCACGCAGGACAACTTCAACCTGCTCATCAACGAGTGGAAGGCGATCCAGTTCAACAGCATGGGCAACCTGACCGCGACGCTCATGCTGCTGTCGTTCGTCGCGCTGCTGCCATTCAGCGTGAAAAAGCGGTTTTTCCGCTTCGAGTTCATGCTCGGCATCTTTTTCCTCGGCGTGTCGAACTACAAGTACCACCTGTTCCTGTGGCTGTTCGTCCTGTACTTCGCCGCCGTCGTCATCGAGGACGTGCCGGGACTGCGCCGCTTCCGCCTGCGCGTCGGGATCGCTCCGCTGGCCGCCGGGCTCGCCGTCGGGCTGGCGGTGAACGCCGTGTACAACTTCCAGCATGTGCCGTTGCCCAATTCGTTCAAGTACCCGGTCAAGGAGATGGACTACATCCTCTCCGACTTCGAGGGCCCGGGACGGCCGAAGGTCATGACGCTGTACGGCTCGTCCGGCTATGTCATGTTCCGCGGCGGCGACGTGCTCTCGGACGGGCGGCAGGATCCGTTCATCACGGACGCTACCAAGACCGTGTTCGGCTGGACCGCGTTCGAGCAGTCGATGCACGGCTTCCCCGTCTACGTGACCGATCTGGCCAAGGCCAACGATCCCGACTACATCATCGTCACCCGCAAGAACGGCTCCAGCGTGTTCTACCGCACCTGGGTCAAGGACTACGGCTCGCCCGTCAAGTCGGGCGACTTCGGCTACGTGTTCCGAGTGTCGGACAAAAAGGAGCCTTCCGCTTAGCGGGAGGCTTTTTGCCGCGCCGCGGGCGGCAGGGCGCCGCCCTACACACGTTTTTTCCGCGCGCAGGGGCCGGGTTCCCTCCGTTCAAGGCACTCTACTCCCTCAGCGCCCCGATTCGCCTCGTTCCCACGATTCAAGGCACTCTCGACTCCCTCAGCGCCCCGGTTCGCCTCGTCCTCTCGATTCAAGGCACTCTCGACTCCCTCGTTGCGCCGATTCGCCTCGTCCTCGCGATTCAAGGCACTCTCGACTCCCTCGACTCGCCGATTCGCCTCGTTCCCTCGATACAAGGCACTCTCGACTCCCTCGACTCGCCGATTCGCCTCGTCCCCTCGATTCAAGGAACTCTCGACTCCCTCGTCGCGCCGATTCGCCTCGTCCTCTCGATTCAAGGCACTCTCGACTCCCTCGACTCGCCAATTCGCCTCGTTCCCTCGATTCAAGGCACTCTCGACTCCCTCGGCGTGCCGATTCGCCTCGTTCCCTCGATTCAAGGCACTCTCGACTCCCTCGTTGCGCCGATTCGCCTCTTCCTCTCGATTCAAGGCACTCTCGACTCCCTCGCCTTGCCGATTCGCCTCGTTCCCGCGATTCAAGGCACTCTCGACTCCCTCAGCGCGCCGATTCGCCTCGTCCTCGCGATTCAAGGCACTCTCGACTCCCTCAGCGCGCCGGAGCCGTCTCACACGCCGCGCTTGTTGCCCCACAGCCAAGCGTGGAGCTGAGGCAGCACGCGTACGTGCCGCCAGTCCG
Organism: Paenibacillus sp. FSL W8-1187; assembly: GCF_037965485.1. Lineage (NCBI taxonomy): Bacteria > Bacillati > Bacillota > Bacilli > Caryophanales > Paenibacillaceae > Paenibacillus > Paenibacillus sp. FSL W8-1187. The sequence goes on along the minus strand of NZ_CP150181.1, from coordinate 605,107 downwards.
GGTCGGCCATGACGGCATCGACCAGACGCTCGTAGCGCGCCGCCAGATGCTCGCGCAGCGCGGCCGGGTCCGGCTCGTCGAGCCGGTCGTTGCCAGCCTGGAGGAACATCGACACCGCCGGAAAGCGGCGATGGACCTCCTTGGCGTAGGCAAGGTCGCTTCCTTGCCGGCTCGCTCCGTTCGCCTCGACAGCCAGCCTTGCTCCGCCTGTCTCGCTCGCTGCGCTTGTCCCGGCTGCCGATCCCGCCTCGCTCGCCGGCTCCTCCATGACGACGACCTTCAGGCTCGGCGACCGACCTGCCGCTGCGAGCCGCTCCACGATCTCGTCCAGCCGCGCCCAGTCGGTCGCCATGCCCGAGCTTGGCGGCTTCGGCGACAGCGTCAGCTCGTCGACGTCCAGGAACCAGTCCTGCCAGCGGCTGCCCTGCGTCTCGAGCGCGATGATCGTGCCGCCGCTCCGCAGCAGCACGATCAGCCCGCCGAGCTGCGGCAGCAGCGCCGGGTTGCCGCCCGAGAGCGTGACATGCCCCGGCCACTCGCCGCCGGACAGTGCCTTCAGCTCCTCGAGCACATCCTCCGGCTCCAGCCAGCGGATGTCGTCCTTGGCGCTGCCGTCCCAGGTGAACGCCGAGTCGCACCAGGAGCAGCTGTAGTCGCAGCCGGCGGTGCGGACGAAGCAGGTTTTGACGCCGATCACCATGCCCTCGCCCTGCACCGTCGGGCCGAACGTCTCCAGCACGGGGATGCGGGTGCGCCGCTCAGCCATGAGCGGCCTCCGGGCGATAGATCACATAGCTCGACGGCGTCTCCCGCAGGAACACCTGCAGGCAGCGCGCTCCGTTGCCGCGACGGTCGAGCTCCTCCTGCACGAGCTGCCAGACGGTGCGGGCGACGACCTCCGTCGTCGGGAACCGCTCCGGATCCAGCGCCGAATCGGCAATCGCCGCACTGCCCTGCCAAGCCGCGTCCGCCTTGCCGTGCCGGACCGCGCCAGACGCGGCTCCTTGCTCACCCGCCGCTTCCACAGCTGCAGCCCGCTCGGCCCAAGCGCCTCGCGCCGCGTCCGCCTTGCCGTGCCGCATCGCTTCCGCCGCCTTGCTGCCTTGCACCACCGCTTCCGCCGCCTCGCCTCCATTCGGCAGCCGCGCCGGACCGCCGAACAGCTCGTCCTCGTTGAGCAGCCGATGGTCGAACCGGTCCTGCACCAGCTTCTTGATCTCCGAGAAGTTCACGAGGAAGCCGCACTCGTCCAGCCGGTCGCCGCCGACGGTGACGTTGCAATAGTAGGTGTGCCCGTGCACGCGGCTGCAGCGGCCCGCCGCCTCGGCCGGAATGTAATGCGCCGCCGCGAAATGAAACTCCTTGTTCAGCTCGTAGCGGAACGGATGCGCGGGCGCCGGATAGATCGCATGCATCATCCTCGCGCCGCCTCCTTCGCTCCGCGCCGAGCCATGTACTTGTCCAGTCCCGCGCGCCGCAGCTTGCAGGCCGGGCATTCTCCGCAGCCGTCGGCCGGGATGCCGTTGTAGCAGGTGAGCGTACGCTCCCGTACGAACTCGAACGCGCCGAGCCGGTCGGCCAGCTCCCAGGTCTGCTCCTTGTCGAGCCACATGAGCGGCGTCTCGATGACGAACGTCTCGTCCATCGCCAGATTCAGCGAGACGTTCAGCGACTGGATGAACACGTTGCGGCAGTCGGGATACCCGCTGAAATCCGTCTCGCAGACGCCGGTGACGATCGTCTTGGCGCCGACGCCTTGCGCAAGCACCGCCGCGAACGACAGGAACAGCAGGTTGCGGCCCGGCACGAACGTATTCGGCAGCCCGCCCTCCTCCGCGGCGTCCGCCACGGCGACGTCGCTGCGCGTCAGCGAGCTCGGGGCGAGCTGCCCGAGCAGGCTCATGTCCAGCACATGGTGCCGGACGCCGAGCTCCGCGGCGATGGATGCCGCGCACTCCAGCTCCAGCGCATGGCGCTGCCCGTAGCGAAACGTCACCGCCTCCACTTCCTCATACCTTTGCAGCGCCCAAAACAGGCAGGTCGTGCTGTCCTGGCCTCCGCTGAACACGACGACCGCCTTGCCTTTCCGCTTATCGAGGGAGCCTCCCTCAAGCCTGTCCACCATCGTTATCCTTCTCCTCTCCTGACCGACCGAACCGGCAGAGAGAGCCAAGCGATTCTCCAATTCCTTCTTCCGCGCGCGGACAAAGAAAACGGCGGGCAGCCCGCCCCTTGCCTCGCAAGGAACGGCTGTCCGCCGAACGCAAAACACACGGATCCCCGACGGAATCGTGTGCTTGTAGTTTTTTATAGAGGGAGTTCGCGAACCTCTCCCGGCACTTCCGGCCCCATAAGGCCGCGCCGGACTTTACTCTTCGGTTGTCCCCACCAGCATAGCACAGCGCGCGGCCGCTGGCTACCGTCCGGCCTGCACCGGAGCGGGAGCGCCCCGACCCACGCTCCGCTGCCCGTCCGCTTCTCCTCCCGACCCGCCTTCGCTCCCCGTCCGCCGCTCCCTCACGCTTCGCTCCCCCACTCTCCGCTCCCTCTCCTCGTCCACTTCGCTTCTCATCCGTCCCTCCACGCCCGCCTCCATATCCGCCCCACGCCCCGACCCACGCTCCGCGTCCCTCCCGCTTCTCCCCGCCCGCAAAGCCCCTGCCGCGTACCGCCCTCGCACCCGCCCCGCTCCACGCCCGTCCTCCCGGTATGCTATAATGAGCGGCATTCGAGCATAGCGCGGAAGCCCGCGCGAAAGGAGGACCCGCCGATGAAGGCGATGAAGGCGCGCAGCTTCTACCGCACGTACGTCAAGAACAACCTGTTCTCGAAGCTGCTCGCGACGCTCTCGGCCATCTCGGTGCTGACGATCGTGACGCTGGCTTACCTGCTGTACGCCTTCATGGCGGAGTCCGTGCGCAGCGACATCCTCGCCAACCAGCGCCGCGCGATGGAAGCGGTGTCCGCCCGCCTGCAGGCGAGCAGCGACAGCGTGCAGCGCATCGTCGCGGACATTTACCAGGACCAGGCGCTCAGCCAAAACGTCACCTATCTGCTGTCCCATCCGTTCGCCGACTACTTCCGCTACCGCATCGACCGCTATGCGGACGAGCCGCGCGCCGGCTACGGCAACGCCATCACGTACTTCGAGCGCCGGCTCGCGGCCGACAGCTCGATCCGCCAGCTCATGCTGTACAGCTCCGTCGAGCAGTACCTGTATGCGTGGAAAGCCGGCGGAAGCCCGCAGCTGCGCGAGCTGAACTCCGCGCTGTCGTTCATCCCCGATGCGATGGCGCTCGAGCTGCCGGCGATCTCCGCGCCCAATCTGTGGGTCGCGCGCGAGCTCGGCCTCGACGCCGACCGGCTCTACGCGGTGCGGGCGGCCGTCAACAATCCCGGCACCTTGCAAAAAACCGGCCAGCTGCTCGTCCACTTCAGCTCGGACAGCCTCGTCTCCGCCCTCCGTCCCTATCTCGACGAGCTCAAGGGCTACGTGCTCGTGCTGACGCCGCAAGGCCAGGTGCTGTTCGACTCGTCCGGCCGCTATTACGGCTCCATCTACCCGTACGCCTCGCGCATCAGCACGCTCGACTCCGCGGCGGCGCTCGACCGGCCGTCGCAGGTGGCGGTGCTGAGCGACAGCCTGGCCGGCTACTCGGTCGTCGGCGTCGTGCCGGACGCGCAGCTGGAGGCGGCGTCCGCCGGCCTCCGGCGGACGGTGATGCTGCTGAGCGGGATCGGCATCCTGCTCGCCGTCGTGCTGCCGGGCATCGCCGTGGCGAGCGTGGCGCGCCGCACAGGCAGCCTCGTGCGCCTCATGCGGCGCGTCGAGTCCGGCGACTTCGCCGGCCGCATCCAGGACGAGCGCGGCGACGAGCTCGGGCAGATCGGCCAGGGCTTCAATCGCATGCTCGACCAGCTGAACCGCCAGATCGAGCAGGAGTACAAGGCCGAGCTGCGGCAGCGCAGCACCGAGCTGTCCGCGATCCAGGCGCGCATCAACCCTCATTTCCTGTCCAATACGCTCGAGGTCATCCGCATGCGGGCCGTGTCGCGCGGTGCGGACGACGTCGCGGAAATGATCTACAGCCTGTCCGTGCTGTTCCGCAGCATGGTCGGCAGCCGCAGCCTCGTGCCGCTGCGCGAGGAGCTGGAGCTCGGCCGGCGCTACCTGGAGCTGTTCCGCATCCGCTACAAGGACCGGTTCGCCTACTCCATCCGCATGGACGACAGCCTGGCCGGACGCCCCGTCGTGAAGCTCTCGCTGCAGCCCGTCATGGAAAACTACATCGTGCACGGCCTCGACACCGAGCGGGACGACAACCGCTTCGACATCTCCGCCGCGCGGGGAGAAGGCGCGCGCATCGTCGTCACGCTGCGCGACAACGGCCGCGGCATGGCGCCGGAGGCGCTGGAAGCGCTGCGCCAGCGGCTGCAGCGGCCTCCGCAAGGCCAGGACGAGGGCGGCAGCTTCGGCCTGCAGAGCATCCGCGACCGGCTGCGGCTCGTCTACGGCCCGAACGCCGCCGGACTCGACATCGACAGCGCGCCTGGGGCCGGCACGACGGTGACGCTCTGGTTCCCGGACGGCAGCGACAGCGGGTCCGGCGAGCCCGGGGGAGCCGAGGAACGCTAGGCCCTCCCTCTCCGGGACGTCGGCCGCCGCTTTTGCCGCTCCTCCCTTCGGAAGCCGGCCCCCGCCCTGGCCTTTCCGCCCCGCCTCGCGTTCCCAACTTGTTTCGAAGGAGGAATTTCCTATGTACCGAGTGCTGCTCGTCGACGACGAGCCGTTCATCGTCGAAGGCTTGCAGGACGCGCTCGACTGGTCGTCGTTCGAGCTCGAGGTGGCGGGCACGGCAGGCAGCGGACGCGCCGCGCTGGAGCTGCTGAGGAGCCGTCCCGTCGACCTGCTCGTGACGGACATCACGATGCCCGGCATGAGCGGGCTGGAGCTGATCCGCGAGGCGCGCCGGCTGCTGCCGGAGCTGAAGGTCATCATTCTGAGCGGCTACAACGAGTTCGACTACCTCAAGGAAGGCATGTCGCTCGGCATCGAGAACTACCTGCTCAAGCCGGTCAACTTCCAGGAGCTGCGCTCGACGCTCTCCGCCGCCGTCGCCAAGCTCAGCGCCGCGCCGCCCGGGACGGCCGCCCTCTCCCCCGAGGAAAAGGGCATCCTGCGCGACCGCATCCTGTTCCGCTGGATGCGCGGCGACATCGACCCGGTCGAGCTCGGCCAGCGCGCCGAGCTGCTCGGCCTGCGCCTCGGCCGGCCGTGGCTGTGCGCCGCGGCGGCCCGCCACTCGGCGAGCGGCGGCGCGCAGGCCCGCCGGCTCGTCGACGAGGCGCTCGGCGAGCGGGACGCGCCGCTGCGCTTCTCCGACCTCGACGGCGACGAGGTGCTGCTGTTCCTCGCGGACAGCGCCGTTGCAGCGCGGCGGCAGGCGCGCGAGGCGCTGGAGCGGCTCGCGGCGGCCGACGCGGCGCGTAGTCGCGGCGATGCGGACGCAGACTCCGCGGCGCCAGGCGAAGCGGCCATTTCCGCGCCGGTCCGCTTTTCGCTCGGCACCGCCGAGCGGATCGGCGAGCTCGAGCAGCGCAGCTACGCCTTCGCCAAAAAAGCGCAGGACTACCATCTGCTGCACAGCGGCAGCCCGATCCTCGACGCGGCCGAGCTGCCGCCGTCGCCGGGAGCGTCCGACCAGCCGCTCGAGATCGGCGGAGACGACTACTCGCGCTGGCTGCTCGCCCGCGATACGGAGGCTCTTTTCGCCCGCATCGACGCCGACTTCCTGGCGCTGCAGCAGCGCGAGGGCGCGACGCCCGAGCTGCTCCAGAGCGCGGCAATCGAGCTCGTCGTCGCCTTCCGGCTCGAGCTGCGCGACATGAAGGGCGGCGAGCAGTCGCAGGAGGTGCTGTTCCAGTTCAAGAAGACGCTCGACCGGATCAGCCGCGCCTCGGCGCTGGCCGAGCTGACCGATGCGGTCAAGGCCTCCGCGCATTTCACGATGAAGCTGCTGCAGCGGAGCGACCGCGTCCCGATCGTCAGCCAGGTCGTCCAGCATGTGGCGGAGCGCTATGCCGAGCCGCTGTCGCTCAAGACGCTCGGCGCCATCTACCATATCCATCCCGCGTACCTCGGCCAGCTGTTCGCCAAGGAGACCGGAGCCGGCTTCACCGACTACCTCAACCGCTACCGTATCGAGCGGGCCAAGGAGCGGCTCAAGGCGACGGACGACAAGGTCGCCGACATCTCGCAGGAGGTCGGCTATGTCGAGACCGGCTACTTCTACAAGCAGTTCAAAAAATACGTGGGCATCTCGCCCAACGAATACCGGGAGCTGCGCTGAACCGAATCGGCGCGGCTCTTTCTTTAGTTTGGACAGCGGATTCATAATTTGTCGCCTATTTGAAAATGCTTTCATCCAGTAAGGTTGATTCAGACAGGCGAGCCTGGACGCATGGGCTCGGGCACCATCATCATCATGCTTGCTTCGAGGGAGGAGTCATCATGAAAAAGAGATCCACACGCAAGGCGGGCGCGCTCGCGCTCGTGCTGACGGCCGCGCTGGCGGTCACCGCCTGCGGCAGCAACAACGCTTCCGGCGGCGAAGGCGACGCCGAGAAGCCGGTCAACCTGATCTGGTACACGATCGGCGCTCCGCAAAAGGACACCGACAAGGTGATGGCCGAGGTGAACAAGTACACCGCCGAAAAGATCGGCGCGACCGTCACGATGAAGCAGATCGACTTCGGCGACTACAACCAGAAGATGGGCGTCATGGCCGCCTCCGGCGAGCCGATGGACATTCTCTTCACCGCTTCCTGGGCGTTCGATTATGTGCAGAACGCGCGCAAGGGCGCGTTCATGGAGATTGACGACCTGCTGCAGACGCACGGCAAGGGCATCGTCGAGACGCTCGACCCGGCCTTCCTCGAAGGCTCCAAGGTCGACGGCCACAACTATGGCGTGCCGGCCAACAAAGAGCTGCCGGCGCAATCCGTCTGGCGCTTCAACAAGCAGCAGTTCGACCAGCTCGGCATGGACTACAAGCAGGCGACGACGCTGGAGAGCCTGGAGCCGTTCCTCAAGGCGGGCAAGGAAAAGCTGCCGGGCGTGCTCGGCCTGAAGATCGACACCAACTTCACGCCGACCGTGCCGTACGACTACCTCATCCAGAACCTGCCGATCGCCGTCGCGCTGAACGGCGACAGCAGCAAGATCGTCAACGTCCTCGAGACGCCGGAGATGAAGCAGGCCCTCGAGACGATGCACAAGTACTACAAAGCCGGCTACATCTCGCCGGAAGCGGCGACGATCACCTCGACCTCCGATCTGGACAAGACCGGCAAGTGGCTCATCGACCGCGCCGACACCCAGCCGCTCGCCGACAATACGTGGAGCGCGAGCCTCGGCTACCCGATCGTCTCCACGCCGGCCAGCGAGTCGATCGTCTACAACTGGTCGGTCATGGGCTCGCTGCAGGCGATCTCGGCCAACTCCGAGTATCCGGAGAAGGCGATGGAGTTCCTGAACCTGCTCAACACCGACGCCAAGCTGCGCAACCTGATCGACTCCGGCATCGAAGGCACGCACTACAAGCTGACCGGCGACAACCGCATGGAGAACCTGCCGGAGTCCAAAAACTACGACATGCCGACGTTCTCGCTCGGCAACGTCATGCTCACCTACCTCAACCCGGGCGACCCGGACGACAAGTGGGAGCAGTTCAAGCAGTTCAACGAGCAGGGCCGTCCTTCCCCGGCGCTCGGCTTCAACTTCGACACCTCCAAGGTATCGACCGAGCTGGCGAGCCTGCAGAACGTCAAGGCCGAAGTATGGGCGCCGCTCATGACCGGCACCGTCGATCCGGCCGCCTATCTGCCGCGCGCCATCGAAAAGATGAAGGCCGCCGGCCTCGACAAGATCATCGCCGAGGCGCAAGCCCAGTACGACGCCTGGAAGGCCACGCAAAAGTAAACGAATGTTTCGGTCAGGCGGGCGAAGGCGACTTCGCCCCCTTTTTGTGCTGACGGCCGTACATCATCCAATCTCATCCAAGGGGGCATGCCATCATGAACGGACTGGCGGGCTTCTTCCGCAGCCTGAACCGCAACAAGGCGATCCTGCTCATGGTCCTGCCGGGCGCGCTGTGGTTCCTCATCTTCTCCTACATCCCGATGGCGGGCGCCATCATCGCCTTCAAGGAATACCGCGTCAGCCGCCACGGCTTCATCGACAGCGTCATCAGCAGCGCGTGGGTCGGGCTCGACAACTTCAAGTTCCTGTTCAGCACGAACGACGCCTGGATCATCACGCGCAACACGCTGCTGTACAACGTCGTCTTCATCGTCATCGGCCTCGTCGCGGCGGTCGCCATGGCGATCGTGCTGTCGGAGATCGCGAGCAAGCGCATGTCCAAGCTGTACCAGACGGGCATGTTCATGCCGTACTTCCTGTCCTGGGTCATCGTCGGCTACTTCGCATTCAGCTTCCTCAGCCTCGACAAGGGGCTGCTCAACCAGGCGCTGCGCGGCATCGGCCTCGATCCGGTCAACTGGTACTCCGATCCGACGTATTGGCCGTTCATCCTCGTGTTCATCAGCCTGTGGAAGGCGATCGGCTACAACAGCGTCGTCTACCTCGCCTCGATCCTCGGCATCGACCGCTCGCTGTACGAGGCGGCGATGATCGACGGCGCGAACAAGTGGCAGCAGATCAAGAACATTACGATCCCGATGCTGACGCCGCTCATGACGATCCTGACGCTGCTCGCGATCGGCAAGATCTTCTACGCCGACTTCGGCCTGTTCTACCAGGTGCCTCGCGACTCCGGCGCGCTCTACTCGGTGACGAACGTCATCGACACCTATGTGTACCGCGGCCTCAAGACGACCGGCGAGTTCGGCATGGTGACGGCGGCGGGGCTGTACCAGTCGCTGGTCGGCTTCATCCTGGTCATTACGTCCAACTGGATCGTCGGCCGGGTGAACAAGGACAACACGCTGTTCTAAAGGCGAACCTATCCGCTGACGCTCAGGGAGCCCGCTGACGCAATTCGGCCGGCTCCGCCGGAGATTCCGCTGACGCGCAGGGAGTCCGCTACGCCGGACCTTTTCGCTGACGCTCAGGGAGCCCGCTGCGCCGGAGCATTCCGCTGACGTGCAGGGAGTCCGCTGCGCCGGACGAATCTCCCTCCGATTCCTCTGGAGCCCAGATTCCTCTGAATTCCCTCCCCGAAAGGGTGGGAATCCGGCCTCCAAGGGAACCGCTCCCGCTTCTCCAGGAGAATTCGCCGCCTCCGCTCCCCTGCTGCCGCAATTCGGCCCGCTGCGCCGAACCTTTTCGCTGACGCGCAGGGAGCCCGCTGCGACGGACGAATCTCCCTCCGATTCCTCTGGAGCCCAGATTCCTCTGAATTCCCTCCCCGAAAGGGTGGGAATCCGGCCTCCAAGGGAACCGCTCCCGCTTCTTCAGGAGAATTCGCCGCCTCCGCTCCCCTGCTGCCGCAATCCAGCCGGCTCCGCCTGGCGGGCCTTCGACAGCCGATTATTCCGGCTGTTCCGGCGCTTGAGGCGCGAGGCCGCTCGCGCGGCGTCAAGCGCGGCTAGCGCCTGCCGCCTCCCAGATTGCGGGAGGCGCACCACCGCCCCCAAAACCAGGGGGCGGGACGGACGGGAGACCGGCGGACGATGGAGCGGAGGGAGACGGGCCTTTCGGAGAAGCGGCAGCGGTCCCCTTGGAAGGCGGATGCCCACCCCTTCGGGGGTCGGGCGATCCAGGCATCCGCGTTCCAGCGGGATCGGAGGAAGGCTTGTCTCACGCAGCGGCATTCCGGGAGCCAGTCGAGCAGTCCGTTTCTCGCAGCGGCATTCCGGCAGCCGGTCGAGCATTCCGTTTCTCGCAGCGGCGTTCCCGGAGCCGGTCGAGCATTCCGTTTCTCGCAGCGGCGTTCCGGCAGCCGGTCGAGCAGTCCGCTTCTCCCAGCGGCTTTCCGAGAGCCGATCGAGCAGTCTCCCAGCGGCATTCCCGAAGGCCAGGAGCATCCGCTACCGTCTCCCGTCCTTCCCGCCTTTTCCCCCAAGAAAGGAGCCCTACCATGTCCAAACCGTCTGCCACGCTGCCGCCCAAGGCGGCCCGCGACTTCCATAAGCTGAGTCCGGCGTGGAACGCGGCGTTCCACGCCGTCGCCGGCCTGTTCGCGCTGCTGTGCGTGTTCCCGTTCGTCTTCATCATCATCATCTCGTTCACGAACGAGCAGGCGCTGGCCGCGGACGGCTACCGGCTGATTCCCGCCGAGTGGAGCCTCGAAGCGTACCGCTACGTGCTCCAGAACGGCGACGCCCTGCTCCGCTCCTACGGCGTCACGATCTTCGTGACCGTCGTCGGCACGGCGCTCGGCCTGCTCGTCGTCACGCTGTACGCCTACGGCATCTCGCGCAAGAGCTTTCAGTACCGCAAGTTCTTCAACTTCTTCGCCTTCTTCACGATGCTGTTCAACGGCGGCCTCGTGCCGACGTACATCGTCGTGACGCAGATGCTCGGCCTGAAGGACAACGTCTGGGCGCTCATCCTTCCGCTCATGGTGAACGCGTTCTACGTGCTCATCATGCGCACGTTCTTCATGACGATGGTGCCCGACGCCATCATCGAGTCCGGCAAGATCGACGGCGCCTCCGAGCTGCAGATCTTCTACAAGCTCGTCCTGCCGCTCGCGCTGCCGGGCCTGGCCACGATCGCGCTGTTCAGCACGCTCGGCTACTGGAACGACTGGTTCAACGCCCTGCTCTACATCGAAAATCCGAATCTCGTGCCGCTCCAGTCCATGCTGATGCGCATCGAGACGAACATGCAGTTCCTGCTGTCGCAGGCGTCGAGCAACGCCTCGCTCGCCCAAGGCCTGCAGAACATGCCGCAGGATACGGCCCGCATGGCGATGGTCGTGCTGGCCACCGGCCCGATCGTGCTCGCCTACCCGTTCTTCCAGCGCTACTTCGTGCAGGGGTTGACGATCGGCGCGGTAAAAGAGTAGGTTATCGCTAACTCAACCGGGGTTCGCCGCCTAACATGCCTAACGAACCGCTGAAGGAAGGGAAGGAGGCTGCCTCCCTCCCTTCCTCCGCAGCTCCCGACGCCTCGGGCGCGGGCGCAGGCAGCCGCGCGGGCGAACCCCCACTATAGCTCAAGGAGATGGACCGATCATGGAGCAATTCCGACTTCCCGCCATTCCGATGCCGGAGCTGAAGCTGCCGGCGGCCGTGCGCCAGGCGCTGGACGACGCCGAGGCCAAGCTCGCGGGCCGGCCGAAGCTGCAGCGGCTTTTCCGCAACTGCTTCCCCAACACGCTGGAGACGACGACCAAGCTGATGCCCGACGGCACGACGTTCGTCATCACCGGCGACATCCCGGCCATGTGGCTGCGCGATTCCGTCGAGCAGGTCATCCACTACGTGCCGCTCGCCAAGGACGACGCCGGCCTGCAGCGCATCCTCGAAGGGCTGATCCGCCGCCACATGGCGATGATCCTCATCGACCCTTACGCCAACGCGTTCAACGAATCGGCCAACGACTGGCACTGGAACACGACCGACGAGACCGATATGGGGCCGTGGGTGTGGGAGCGCAAGTTCGAGCTCGACTCGATCTGCTTCTCGTTCCGCCTCGCCTACGCCTACTGGCAGGAGACGAAGCATACCGCCATCTTCGACACGGACTTCAAGCGCGCGATGCGCGCGGCGATCGACCTGTGGAAAAGGGAGCAGCGGCACTTCGAGCAGTCGCCGTACCGCTTCGTGCGCGACAACGGCATCCCGGAGGACTCCCTCCGGAACAAAGGGCTCGGCATGCCGGTCAACTACACCGGCATGATCTGGTCCGGCTTCCGCCCGAGCGACGACGCCTGCGACTTCCACTACAACATTCCGGCCAATATGTTCGCCGTCGTGACGATGCGCCAGATGCAGGAGATCGCCGAGTGGGTGTTCCGCGACATGGCGCTCGTCAAGGAGCTCGCCGACCTCGCCGCCGAGGTGGAGCACGGCATCCGGCTGTATGGCATCTTCCGCCACCCGCAGTTCGGCCCGATCTACGCCTACGAGACGGACGGCTACGGCAACCATTGCCTGATGGACGACGCCGGCACGCCGGGCCTCATGTCGATCCCGTACTTCGGCTATGCGGCCGCAGACGATCCGATCTACCTGAACACGCGCCGCTTCGCGCTGAGCTCGGAGAATCCGTACTACTTCGAAGGCAAGCAGGCCAAAGGCATCGGCAGCCCGCACACGCCGGACGGCTACATCTGGCATATGGCGCTCTCGATGCAAGGCTTGACCGCGATCTCCGACGAAGAGAAGCTCGCGATGATCGACCTGCTCGAGGCGACCGACGCCGACACCGGCTACATGCACGAGGGCTTCCATTCCGACGACCCGTCCGTATTCACGCGCAAATGGTTCGCCTGGTCGAACAGCCTGTTCGCCCAGCTCGTCTGGCGGGCGATGCAGGACGGCCTGATCGGCCGCGGCTGACCGTCGCCAACAGCGTCAAGCCGCAAGCGGCCGCGGCTATGGCCGGCGGCTGCGCTTTTTTCGCGCGCTGCCGCCCTCGGCCCGCCCTGGCGCCGATCCATCCGCACGGCCGCCTCGCGCCCGGACCTGTCGTCCGATCGCAGGGCGGCCGTCGCCATCTTCGATAGATCTTCCGCATGCCGGACAGGTATGCTGGAACCATCCTGCACCGAAAGGACCGATCGCCATGACCAAGCGCACCGCGCACATCCTCTCTCATACCCATTGGGACCGCGAATGGTACCTCCCGTACGAGAAGCACCACGTCCGCCTCGTTCAGCTGATGGACTCGCTGCTGGACACGCTGGAGACCGATCCCGGCTACCGCAGCTTCTTCCTCGACGGCCAGACGATCATCCTCGACGACTACCTCGAGGTCCGGCCGGAGAACCGCTCCCGCCTCGAAAAGCTCATCCGCGAGGGCCGCATCGGCATCGGGCCGTGGTACATCCTGCAGGACGCCTTCCTGACGAGCGGGGAGGCCAACGTCCGCAACCTGCAGATCGGCCATGAGGAAGCGGGCCGCTGGGGTCCCGTATCCAAGATCGGCTACTTCCCGGATACGTTCGGCCTGTTCGGCCAGACGCCGCAGCTGATGCGGCAGGCGGGCATCGACAACGCGCTGTTCGGCCGCGGCGTCAAGCCGACCGGCTTCAACAACGAGGTCGGCGAGTCGAGCGCTTATGAGAGCTCCTTCTCCGAGCTCGTCTGGGAAGGACCGGACGGCTCGCGCGTGCTCGGCATCCTGTTCGCCAACTGGTACTCCAACGGCAACGAGGTGCCGACCGACGAGGAGCAGTCCCGCGCCTACTGGGAGCGCAAGCTGGCGGACGCCGGGCGCTACGCCTCGACGCCGCATCTGCTGTTCATGAACGGCTGCGACCATCAGCCGATCCAGACCGACCTGGCCGAGGCGATCCGCGTCGCCGGCGCCGTGGAGCCGGACGTGGAATTCGTCCATTCCAACTTCCCGGACTATCTCGACGCCGTACGCGCGGCAGCGGGCGGGTCCGCGCTGTCGGTCGTGCGCGGCGAGCTGCGCAGCCAGCTCACCGACGGCTGGGGCACGCTCGTCAACACCGCCTCCTCGCGCGTCTACCTCAAGCAGCTGAACGCCGCCGGGCAGTCCGTGCTGGAGCGCTCGGCCGAGCCGCTCGCCGCCTATGCCCGACTCGTCGGCAAGGACTACCCGCAGCATCTGCTTGCCTACGCCTGGAAGCTGCTGCTTCAAAACCATCCGCATGACAGCATCTGCGGCTGCAGCGTCGACGAGGTGCACCGCGAGATGGTAACCCGCTTCGACAAGAGCCGCCATGTCGCCGAGACGATCGTGGCCGATTCGGCGGCGTTCGTCGCCGAGGCGGTCGACACGTCGGTCTTCGGCAGCTATGGCGCGGATGCGCTGCCGTTCGTCGTCTTCAACCCTTCGGGCTGGAAGCGCAGCGGCACCGTATCGGTCGAGCTGGACGCGGCGCGGATCTACTTCCGCGACGGCGTCGGCTTCGGCGAGATGAACCGCCGCATGAAGGAGCTCGACCTGAGCGGACGCGCGCTCGTCGGCGCGGATGGCCGGGCGCTGGCCTGCAAGGTCGAGGACCTCGGCCTGCAGTTCGGCTACGACCTGCCGGACGACGCGTTCCGCCAGCCGTACCAGTGCCGCCGCGTGCGCCTGACGTTCCAGGCGGACGCCGTGCCGGCGCTCGGCCACGCCGCCTACGCCTGGGTCCGCTCGGACGCGCGGCCGGAGACGGCCCCCGACATCGCGGCCGATGCCCGCACGCTCGACAACGGCGTGCTCCGCGTCGAGGTGGCGGAGGACGGCTCGTTCGCGCTGACCGATCGGCGCACGGGACAGACGTTCCCCGGCCTCGGCATCTACGAGGACAGCGGCGACATCGGCAACGAGTACATGTTCATGGCGCCGAAGGGCGTGGAGCCGCTGACGACGCGCGGCGTGCCGGCGGCGGTGTCGGTCGTGGAGAACGGCCCCGGCCGCGCCTCGCTCGAGATCGTGCACGAATGGGCCGTGCCGGCGTCGGCCGACGAGACGCTGGACCGCGAGCAGCGCGAGATCGTGTACTACCCGCAGCGCCAGGCCGGGCGCTCGGCCAAGCTCGTCCCGCTGCGCCTGCGCACGGTGCTGTCGCTGGAGCAAGGTAGCGGCCGGCTCGACATCGTCAGCTCGTTCGACAACCAGGCCCGCGACCATCGCGTCCGCCTGCTGTTCCCGACCAACCTGCAGGCCGATACGCATACCGCCGACTCGATCTTCGAAGCGGCCGTGCGTTCGACCGAGCCCGCTCCGGAATGGGAGAATCCGAGCAATGCGCAGCACCAGCAGGCTTTCGCCGATGTGAGCGGCCAAGCCGCGGACGGCTCGGCCGCCGGCCTGACGGTCGCCAACGTCGGCCTATGCGAGTACGAGGTGCTGCGGGACGGCCGCAATACGATCGCCGTCACGCTGCTACGCTCGACCGGCGAGCTCGGCGACTGGGGCTACTTCCCGACGCCGGAGGCCCAGTGCATCGGGCCGCATGAAGCGCGCCTGGCGCTCGTGCCGCATGGCGGCGACCTCGTGGCGAGCGGCGCGTTCGCCGAGGCGTACCAGCTGCAGACGCCTTGGACGGCGGTGCAGACCGGCGTCCATGTCGGCAAGCTCGCGGCCGTCGGCTCGCCGCTGGCGTGGGAGGGCGAGTCGATCGCCTTCTCCGCCTTCAAGGCCAGCCCCGTCACCGGCGACCTCGTCGTGCGCCTGTACAACCTGAAGCGCGAGCCCGCCTCGCTGCGGCTGCTGGCCCCGGCCGGCGCTTCGAGCGCCTACAAATCCGGCGTGCTCGAGCAGGAGACGGAGGAAGCGCTCGAGCTGCGGGACGGCCGCCTCGAGCTCGCCGTCGGGCCGGCCGAGATCGTGACGATCGGCCTGCGCTGAGGCGGCGGCGCGGCTGGATCGGCACGCACACGCTTGCACAAGGGAACTTGTTCCCTTGCTTCGCTTTCGCAGCCGCGCTGCCAGTCCGACGCGGCGCTCTCCAGCCCGCAGCTAAAATAACGCTCGCAGCAAAAAAGACGGTGCTTATCCCCTAGGGGATAAAGCACCGTCTTTGCGGTTGCGAGGCTCAGGCCGGCGGCCTCACGCCTCCGCGGCCGCTGCGCCCTGCGCCGGCAGCTCGGGCGAGCCGGCGCGGGAAGCCCACTTGAAGCTGCGCCAGCGCAGCCAGCAGACGAAGCCGCGCAAGTATTCGTCGGCAATCATGCAGATGTAGATGGCGGTCAGGCCATAGCCGAGATGGATGCTGAAGAAATAGGACACGAGCACCGCCACGCCCCACATGCTGATCGTCGAGACATACATCGTGAAGCGCGTGTCGCCGACGGCGTTCAGCGAATCGGCGATCGTCATGTTGAGCATCTTGCCCGGCTGCAGCAGCAGGTTCAGGCCGAGCAGGCCGGCGCAGATTGCCAGGATGTCCGGGTCGGAGGTGAACAGGCCGAGCGCCTGGCTACCGAACAGGAAGATGATGAACGAGTTGGCGATGACGACGAGCTGGCCGATCCACAGTCCTTTGTACGCGTCCTTGTACGCCTCCCGGGTGTTGCCCGCGCCGAACAGATGCGCCACGCGGATCTGCGTCGCCAGCGCGATCGAGAAGCCGATCAGGAAGCAGAACGACTCCAGCGTGTTCATATAGGTGCGCGCCGCCAGCTGGGCCGCGCCGAGCGTGCCGATGAACGTGAAGATGACGAGCTGCGAGAGCACCCAGTTGCCGGAGTAGACGCCGAGCGGCCAGCCGATGCGCAGGATCTCCCGGAACAGGCTGCGACTCCACAGCTTGATGTCGCCCCACCAGATGCGGCGCTCGAACGCGAACAGGAACATGTAGACGAGCAGCGCCGAAGCGAGCAGGCGGCTGACGACGGTGCTGATCGCGACGCCCGCCAGGCCCCACTCGGGCAGGCCGAACGCGCCGTAGATGAAGCCGTAGTTGAGGAAGATATGCACGACGTTCATGCCGATCGCCGTATACATCGGTCCGCGCGTGTTGCCGGTGTTGCGGATCGCCGCGCTGAGCGTGCTCATGATCGCCGCCAGGATCATGCTGCCGCCGACGATCGAGATGTAGGTGCGCGCCAGCGGCAGCAGCTCCTCGGGCATCTGCAGCAGGCTCGCGATCGGGCCCGGCAGCGCGATGAGCAGAACGCTGATCGCCGCCCCGATGAGCACCGTCGTCTTGAGCGCGATGATGCTGATCGAGCGGGCGTCCTCCTCCTTGCGCGCGCCGAGCTTCTGCGCGATGAGGATGCCGGCGCCGCTGGCGATGACCGTGAACAGCACCGTCAGCGCGTTGAACAGCTGATGCGAGAAGCCGACGACCGCGACCGCGTCGTCGGAGATCTCGCTGACCATGAACGTATCCGCCGCTCCGAGCAGGAACTGCAGGAACAGCTCAATGAAGATGGGCCAGGAGAGCGCCCATAGCGAGTAGTTGCGGTTTTTCATGAATGAAACCTCCATCCTGGATTGCTGGCATACAAGAAGCGTAGCTCCGACATGAAAGCCCTTTCGTCGACCTTGCCGCCTTACAACCTAATATTCCTAGGAATGGAGCGGGATTGAGCCTTGTGCCGAGCTTGTTGGTCCATCCGTATTATAAGTGCTATACTGGCTTTGAGGTATCACGGATGCAACCTGAACTTTCAAAAAAGAAACTTGATGCGAGGGCTGAAAACGGACCGCTTGCGGGCCCCGTTACGCCGGAGAGGAGCCGATGATGAAGCTGCTGCAATTCGCCTTGCCCCCGCTGCCCTACTACATCGCGAGCGGGCATGAGGACCACCCTCCCGGCATGGTCCATGTCGACCGCTGCAACATCGGGCTGTTCGACCTGCTCGCCGTCGAGGAAGGCGAGCTGCTCGTCACCGAGGGCGATCGGAGCTACGAGGTCGGTCCCGGACAGGCGCTCATCCTGCGGCCCGACGCGCATCATTACGGCACCGCGCCGACGCGGATGCGCACACGCTGCTACTGGCTGCACTTCAAGCATGACGGCTACTGGACCGCCACCGACGAGCGGCTGCCGCTCTACCGCGATCCGCGGGGAGAATGGATCAGCCGCGACGTCTTCGCCGGGGAGGAGCCCGACAACGCCCATGATGCCGAGTGGAAAATGAACGCGCCGCTGTTCTCCGTGCAGATGCCGCAGTACGCCGACCTGGTCGAGCCCGCGCGCATGTTCGAGCTGCTCGGGCAGCTCACGGCGATGACGAGCAGCGGCCAGGTCGGCGGCGCGCTCTGGCGCCAGCAGATCCTGTTCCAGGAGCTGCTGCAGCAGCTGTCGGCCGGTCTCGACGCGCGCTCGACGTCGCCTTCGGCGGCGTGCGCCGCGCAGGCCGCGGCCTATTTGCGCCAGCATTACCGCGAGGACATCAGCGCCCGCGCGATGAGCGAGAGCCTGAATTTCCACTCCGTCTACATCGCCCGCTGCATGCAAAAGGAATTCGGCTGCTCGCCGAAGGAATACCTGCTGCGCTACCGCATCGACCAATCCAAGCTGCTGCTGCTGCGCACCGACTATCCCGTCTCGCGCATCGCCGGCGACGTCGGGTTCAACCAGGCGGCGTACTTCGCCTCCTGCTTCGCCAAGTACGAGGGGCTGTCGCCGCGCAGCTACCGGCAGCGCTTCTCGCATGCGTGAAGCCCGGAGGGCGGCTGGCGCGCGGAGCAAGCTCTGGCCGCTCCACCGAGCGGAGGGCGAAATCCTGCACCCGCTTCGCGGAGCGGGAACTCGTTCCGATCTCCCTGGAGCCCAGATTCCTTTGATCGTATTCTTCCGAAACGGAAGGAATCCGGCCTCCAAGGGAACCGCTGCCGCTTCTCCACGAGCCCCCGTCCGCTTCGCTCTTTGGATTCGATCAAACGGAGCCGCTCAGTTCCCTCGCCCGTCATCGCCTGGTCCCTGACCGATGACCCCCTGCCTGCTCCTCTTCGCGGAACGGGGAGCTGGTGCTCGGAACCTGCTGCCGCTCGCGGAGCGGGAACACATTCCGTTCTCCCGAATTCACCGACCCATCCAGCTCCAACCCGAAACAATCGGGTTACAACTTGCCGCGAGCTCGTCTTTCGAGCTGCAACCCGAAACAATCGGGTTACAGCTTGCCGTGAGCTCGTCTTTCGAGCTCCAACCCGAAACAATCGGGTTACAGCTTACCGCGAGCTCGTCTTTCGAGCTCCAACCCGAAACAATCGGGTTACAGCTTACCGTGAGCTCGTCTTTCGAGCTCCAACCCGAAATAATCGGGTTACAGCTTACCGCGAGCTCGTCTTTCGAGCTCCAACCCGAAACAATCGGGTTACAGCTTACCGTGAGCTCGTCTTTCGAGCTCCAACCCGAAACAATCGGGTTACAGCTTACCGCGAGCTCGTCTTTCGAGCTCCAACCCGAAATAATCGGGTTACAGCTTGCCGCGAGCTCGTCTTTCGAGCTCCAACCCGAGCTGCCGAGTTACTCGGTTTTTCCGCGTATCTCCAGCGTGAGAGCCACCGTTCGAGCACAGTTACTCGGGTTTTCCGCGTATCTCCAGCGTGAGAGCCACCGTTCGAGCACAGTTACTCGGTTTTTCCGCGTAACTCCGGCGTGAGAGCCACCGTTCGAGCGCAGTTACTCGGTTTTTCCGCGCAACTCCGGCGTGGAGGCACACGTTCGAGCGCAGTTACTCGGGTTTTCCGCGTAACTCCGGCGTGAGAGCCCCGTTCGAGCGCAGTTACTCGGGTTTTCCGCGCAACTCCGGCGTGGGAGCCACCGTTCGAGCACAGTTACTCGGGTTTTCCGCGTAGCTCCGCCGTGGAGGCACACGTTCGAGCATAGTTACTCGGGTTTTCCGCGTATCTCCAGCGTGAGAGCCCCGTTCGAGCCGAGCTGCTCTCCCCCGCTGCGTAATCACTGCCCCAAAAAAGAAGGGCGGCCCCGGCACGCGCCGGAACTGCCCCTCCTTGCCTAGCCTTGCCTTGCCTGCATTGCTTGCCTGCATTGCTTGCCTGCATTGCTTGCCTGCCCTGCTTGCCTGCCCTGCTTGCCTGCTTCCTTCCTAGCCTTCCCCTTGCTTCGCCCTACTTCGGATTCACGCGCACCTGCGAGCCTTTGCCGCTCGACTGGACGCCCGTTTCCTTGACGCCGGCCTCCTTGAGATCGGCCAGCAGCCGCTCCAGGACGGCCTTGGCGGCCGCCGCCTCCTTGGCGCCGCTCGCCTTGACGACGAGCTGCACCGGCTTGCCCGAGCGCAGATGCTTGTCCGCCTGGCGCAGCTTCGTCTCGTAGTCATGCTCCTCGATGTGGGCGGTGAAGCGCAGCTCCTTCGCCTTGTCCGCTCCGCCCTTCGCTGCTGCGCCGCCCTTGCCGCCAGCACCCGGCTTGCCGCCGGCTCCCGCTGGTGCGGCCGAGCGCCGCGCCGCAGCCGCTTCTTGCTGGGCGGCCGCCTTACCCTTGCCCTTCGGCATCAGCCGGCACGGAGGCGGGCTGCTCATGAGCGACGTGCAGACGAGATCCGCTCCCGCCGCCCGCGCCAGCTCCAGCGCCTCCGCCCGCTCCACGACCCCGAGCCGCTCTCCGCCAAGGCCGGTCAGCTCCACCTCGAACGCCTTGATCTGCTCATTGATGAGCACTGCCATCTGCTCGCACGACCTTTCCCTATGTAGTCCCGTGCCCTTAGCATACCTGCGATCGCGGGCCGGTTCAAACAATCGCGGGCCGCAAGAGCAACCGCAAGGCCCCCGCAATGCTCCGACATATCTCCCGCAAAGCTTCGCCAAGCGTACGCGCCGAACCCCCGCGCCCACACCGACAGCCCCACCGACAGCCCCACCTACAGCCTCACATCCAAAGCCCCACGCCGACGCCTCGCGCCCACAGCCTCGCACCTACAACCCCACGCCGACGCCTCGCACCTACAGCCCCCCACCTACTGCCTCCCTCCCACAACCTCCCTCCCGCAGAAAAAAGCCGCCCCCGGCCCGATTCGCGGACCTGGAGCAGCTCCTTGCAAGCGCGGCCTAGCCTTGACCGCCCCTTACTTCCATTCGGCGACGCGGTCGACCGGCAGCCGGGTCGTGAGGCGGGCGTCCTTGGCGGCCTTGCCGATCGAGATGAGCATGGACGGCACGTAGCGGTCCGCCTCGAGGCCGAACGTCTCGGCTGCGCGCGACTTGTCGTAGCCGCCGATCGGGTTCGTATCGTAGCCGCGAGCGCGCGCCGCGAGCATGATCTGCATGCTGACGAGGCCGGTATCGAGCAGGATCATGTCGCGGAAAGCCTCCTTCGGCACGCTGCCGAACAAGGCGCCGTAATTGGCCAGCATCTGGTCCATGACCTCCTGCGTCATGTAGCCCTTGGCGACGGAGCTCGCCATGATGTCGCCGGCATAGTCGAACGCCTGCATGTCGCCGAACACGGCGATGACCGCCGCCGACGTGATGACCTGCGTGCGGTTGCGCGGAGCGATCTCCGCCAGCGCCGCCTTCGCCTCCTCGCTCTCGACGACGACAAAGCGCCACGGCTGCAGGTTGACGGAGGAAGGCGCCAGCGTCGCTTCCTCCAGCAGCTCCGTCATTTCCTCGCGGCTGATCTTGACGGACGGATCGTACTCGCGCACCGAGCGGCGCCCGGCGACGATCTCGCGGTAATCATTGGTACGGACAACGGCAGCTGCATTCGTCATTTCGGTTTCTCTCCTTGTGCAGGCTCTTGCGGCCTGCTTTTTATAGGTTCCTATCCTGCTTGCGTCCAAAACGCGCCGTCCCGCCTCGCGGCCCGGACGGTTCCGGCTCCATCAATCTCCGATCAGCCTCGCGCCCGCCTCGCGCCGGACCGTCGCAGCCGCAGCGCCGCCGGCAGCGTGAGGCTCCTCCAGCGAGCGGCCGAGCGCCGTGAGCAGCCGCAGCAGCTCCTTGCGCTCCGACTCCTCCAGCCCCGCCTGCAGCCGCTCCATGAAGCGCTCCTTCTGACGGTTGCACGACTCGATCCAGCTCCGGCCCTCGTCGGTCAGCCGCACCTTGGTCACGCGGTTGTCGTCCTGGCAGCGGGTGCGGACGAGCTTGCCCTCCGCCTCCAGCTGCTGCATATGGCGCGTCACGGCCGCGGGGTCGATCGAGACCGCCTTCTGCAGCTCGGACTGGCTGATCTCCTCCGCGCCCCGCAGCTGGCACAGCAGCTCCAGCCGGTTCGGGCTCACCCCGACATCCGTCTCGAACCGGCAAGCCAGCTGCTTGTTCAGATGGATCAGCACATACAGCAGATCCTCGGTGCGGCAGCTCATGATGCCTCATCCTTTCTTCCGCATCCTCCGGATGCCGCTTTTCCTTGATCCCTCAATCGTTGATGGGTCAATGTTATCATAGGCATCGCTCCTCGCGCAAGCCCCTCCCGCCAGTCGGCGTTTGCCACCGGCTTCGCGATCCATTATGCTGAAAGGAACGACGAACAGGCATTCCCCCGCGCGGGAGACGCCTTGTGCAACAGGAGAGACATGCCCCATGAGCGCCAATTTGCCTTTGCCTTTCAAAAAACCGTTCGGAGCGGCCGGCCGCGGCTTGCCCGCAGCCGCGCTCGCCTCCGGAGAGAACAGCCGCCGCCTCGTGCCGGACGACGATGCCGACAGCGGCTATTTCCGCGCGCTCGAGAGCCGCGGCCTGTTCCTGAACGGCCCTCAGATCGAGGCCGTCCGCCACGGCGCCGGACCGCTGCTGACGCTCGCCGGAGCCGGCTCCGGCAAGACGAGCGTGCTCGCCGCCCGCACCGGCTATCTGATCGCGGAGCGCGGAGCCGATCCGCGTTCGATTTTGCTCGTCACCTTTTCCGTCAAGGCCGCCCAGGAAATGAAGGACCGGATCTCCGCCCTGCCCGGCATCGCGCCGGCGGCCGCCAAAGCGGTAACCGCCCGCACGTTCCACTCGTTCTTCCTGCAGCTGCTGCGCAGCCAAGGCTATCGCCAGGAAATTCTCGGCGGCGGCCCGCTTGCCGTCATCGTGCTCAAGGGCATGCTGCGCGAGCTCGGCATCGCCGACCGGCTGGAGCCGGAGACGGCGCTCGCCGCGCTGTCCGAGGCCAAGCTGAGCCTGCGCCCGCTCGGCGAGCTGCCGGAAGCGAGCCAGGCGGAGCGCGACCTCAAGCGGCTGCTGCTGCGCTTCGAGGAGTGGAAGGAGCGCGAGGGCCGCATGGACTTCGACGACATCCTGCTCTGGTCGCATCGGCTGCTGACCGAGCGTCCCGCCCTGCTGCGCACGCTGCAGGAGCGCTTCCGCCTCATCATGATCGACGAGTTCCAGGATACGAGCCGGCTGCAGTACGAGCTGATCCGCCTGCTCGCGGGCAAGCGCGCCAACCTGATGGCCGTCGGCGACGACGACCAGACGATCTATGGGTTCAGCGGCGCCCGGAGCGAATATATCCTCGGGTTCCGGGACGCCTTTCCCGGCGCCCGCGTCGTCACGCTCGACACCAACTACCGCTCTTCCGCGAGCATCGTCGGCCTCGGCAACGACATCATCCGACACAACAAGGCCCGCTACGCCAAGACGCTCAAGGCGGTGCGGACGAGCCGCCAGGTGCCGCTCTACATCCGGCCGTTCACGACCGACCAGGAAGCCCGCCCATATCCGCGAGCGGGTCGACGAGGGCGCGCGCGGCTGGGGCGACTTCGCCATCCTGTATCGCACCGCCAGCAACAGCCGGGCGATGTTCGAGCAGCTCGTGCTGTCGGACATCCCGTTCCATCTGCAGGACAGCGGCGAGCTGTTCTACGACCAGTCGGCGGTGCGGCCGCTCGTGGACTACTTGCGCCTGTCGGTCAAGCGGCGCGACTTCGCGGCGATGGAGGGTGTGCTGCCCTCGATGTACGTGGGCCGCGCCAAGGGCATTGCCCATATCCGCGCCAAAAAAGGCCCGCTCATCCATCTGCTCACGCTGGACGGGCTCAAGGACTTCCAGCGCGACTCGATCCAGGCCCGGATCACGTTCATCAAGGGGCTGAAGGCGCTGAAGCCGGCGGACGCCATCCGCCGCATGCGCAAGGACTTTTACGACGCCTGGCTCGACGCCGAGGCCGCAGGCGCGGGCGGCGCCGACACCGTCTACAAGGAAACGCTGCGCGAGGCGCTCGACGAGCTGGAGGCATCCGCCGGCCGCTTCGCCGACGTGCCGTCGTTCCTCGCGTTCGTGAAGCGGATCGGCGAGCGCCACGCCGAGATGCGCGCGCTGCCGCCGGAGGCGGCCCGCGATGCCGTCAAGCTCATGACCATCCACAAAAGCAAGGGGCTGGAGTTCCCGGCCGTCGTCCTCATCGGCGCCTCCGAGGGCATCCTGCCCCACAGCCTCGCGCTCGAGGCGGACAAGCTGTCCGACTACGGCAACGGAGCGGCTGCGGCGGGCGATCCCGCCTCGCTGCGGGAGGCCGCGCTGGAGGAGGAGCGCCGCCTCGCCTACGTCGCCGTCACCCGCGCGCGCGACGAGCTGCTCGTCAGCTCGCCGAGCCTGTGGCGCGGGCGCAAGACGGACGTGTCGCGCTTCCTGCTCGACGCGTTCCGCACGGCCGCTCCTGCGGCTGCGGCGGCTGGCAGAGCCGCGGGCGCGGCTGCAGGGCGGGGCGTTGGCGTTTCGGCCGCGGCCGAGGCCAGTCCGGCCGCTCGGAGCGCAGCGACGAGCGCTACCGCTGCGGCCCGGCCGCGGGCCAGTCCGGCCGCTCGCCGCGCTAACCTTGGCGCAACGACGAGCGCTGCCGCTGCGGGCGCGGCCGGGGCCAGTCCGGCCGCTCGTCGGGCACACCCTGGCGCAGCGACGAGCGCTACCGCTGCGGCCCAAGCCGCGGGCCGAGCCAAGGCCGATCGGCCTCAAGCGTGACCGAAAGCCTAGTGCTTTCCCAATCTGTTTCCATCATCGGCGGGTTCGTACAACTCCATGATCGAACAGAAGCAGGCGGCTCCCTATCCACGCGCCCGTCTGCCCTGTCGAGGCGAATAGCGCGCTGACCCGCGCTGACCCGAATAATGGCTGCAAAATATTCGTTGGCGAGGCACCTGTCGGCGCCGAAACAGCCGCCGGCCCAAAGTCCCGCCCTTCTCGGGCGGGGCTTTTTACTATTGCGCTGCTATTTCCCTCCGTCTGCGGAGCGGCAAGCGCGAGTGTACGAGCTCTAACGAAACTGGAAGACGCTATTGTGCTTTAAACGAGCGATCTAAAATTGTAACGATACTGAGGAACGTTATTGACGCGTTGCGAGGCAGACGGGATGCTTTTTTGACTCCATAGCGCTTCTCCGTATCGTTAGCTTTCGGAAAACGCGGATATAGGCAAAATAGCGTTTCTCCGTATCGTTAGGTTGGCTACGACTCGGACCGGAAGCCGTCACAAGCTGCTCCCGCGACGTCCGCCATTCCAGTACGCCATGCCCTCCTTATGACGTCCGCCACTCCAGTAGGCCTTGCCCTCCCGCGACGCCCGCCCATCCAGTACGCCGTGCCCTCCTTACGACGCTCGCTCCCTCCAGTACGCTGCTCTTTACGACGCTCGCCCATCTAGTACGCCACTCTTTGCGACGCCTTCCGCTCCAGCCGTCCGCACTTCTCCCGCGACGTCCGCCCCTCCAGCTCCTCCGCGCGGCAATCTCCTCCGATGGCACCGTTCCAGTACATTCTCCTTCTTCACCACGGCGTTCCGCCAACGGCCTTTCCCTACGACATCGCCGGCTCACCCAGCGGCGCCTGCCATCCGGCATCCGCCCCGCTGGCCGACACGCAAAAACCGGCCTGTCCCTGGGACAGGCCGGCTTCCGCTTCCGATGGAACGGGGAGCGGAATCGTTATTTCTTCTTCTTTTTGTTTACCGAGCCGAATGCGGCTTTGGCATCCGCCGTCAGGTCCTGCGCGAACTCCGTATCTTGGTTAGCCGCGAAGCTGTTCAGCTTCGTCGATTGGACGTCTGCCTTGCTTGCCTTGTTTTTACCCATGAGAATCGGCACCTCTTTCGTGGATAATGGGCTTGCCCCGATAGCTTGCGCACGACGGCAGCTTTTCATGCGGTTCCTGCCGCGCACAACTTCCGCCCGAGCCGATCCCGGTCCCGGGTCCAGGTCGGATTCCATTCGGGGGGCCGTGTCGGCGCTCCCGGGCCTGGAGGTACAATAAGGACATCAAGCCGCACAGCCGGGCAGCCGGCGGTGCCGCATATAGAGGAGACTGACACCGCCATGAAAACCTTGTATCGCTCCCGTACCGACCGCAAAATCGCGGGGCTGTGCGGAGGAATCGGCCGCACGTACGGCTTCGATCCCGGACTCGTCCGGATCGGCTTCATCGCCGTCGGCGTCTTCAGCTGCGGCACGGCCTTGCTGCTCTACGCCGCAGCCAGCGTCGTCCTGCCCAAGGAGCCGGAATGGAACGGCCCGCCCCCGCGGGAGCCTTTCTACAGCTGATCGCCTCACCGCAGCTGCTCGCCCGACTGCAACTGAACGCCTCACCGCAGCTGTTCGCCCGTCTGCAGCTGATCGCCTCACCGCAGCTGTTCACCTGACTGCAGCTGATCGCCTCACCGCAGCTGTTCGCCTTTCTACAGCTGATCGCCTCACCGCAGCTGTTCACCTGACTGCTCGCCCGACTGCAGCTGATCGCCTCACCGCAGCTGATCCCGACCGATGCTCATTCTTTCCGTCCAGGTCGGAATCAACATCATTCCCTCACCCCCAAAAGGAGCGTGTATCCATGAGCGTATTCGACCGTATTTTGAACCTGACCAAAGCGACCGCCAACGAAATGCTGAACAAGATGGAAAACCCGACGCTGATGATGAACCAATATATCCGCAACATGGAAGAAGAGATCGACGGCATGAAGAGCGAGCTGCACCGCCAGCAAGCGGCAAGCCGCTCGTACGGCTCCCGCCTGGAGGAAGTGACGCAGCTCGCCCAGCACAACCAGGCCAAGGCCGAGGAGGCGCTGCGCGAAGGCCGCGAGGCGGAAGCCCGCGCCGCGCTCGAAGCCAAGCTCCGCTACTCTGATCAGGAGCAGGAATACCGCCGCTTGCACGAGCAGGCGAAGCATGCCTCCGTCGAGCTGGAGATCCGGCTGGACTCCGCCAAGGAAGAGCTGCAGCGCCTCATCCAAAAGCGCAACGAACTGAGCGAGCGCATCCAAAAAGCCGAAGCGGCCGCCGAGCGCACCGCTCCGAGCTTCAGCCACGGCTTCGAGCCGGGACGCGCCTCGCGCGGCTTTGAGCGCATCGAGGAAAAAGTACTCCAATGGGAAGCCCAGCTCGGCCTGAGCCGGGACTACAAAGGCCCGTCCGCTTCCTCTTCGAGCTATGCCGGAGGCTACGAGGCCGCTCCATCCGCCGCGCCGGACAACGGCCGCTCCGCCGCCATCGACGAGCAGCTCGCCGACCTGCGCCGCAAGATGAAGGGCGAGTAATCCTCCGCTCAAAAAGGCTATCCTGAAACCCAGGATGGCCTTTTTCCTGTCGAGCCCATTTCAGGGAAAGAGAAACAATTGCCCGCCCTGCCGCGTACAACATGGAAAAGGAGGTCTGCCTCATGACGCGCATCACCCTCGTCTTCCTCTCCGCCGGGCTCGGCTTGGCGGCCGTCGCCGGCGCGGTCGGCCTCGTGGCCGGCCAAGACTCCCTCGTCCGAATCTCGGCTTGGAGCGGCGGCATTCCGCTGCTGCTCGCGATGCTGTTCTCCGGGGCATTCATCCAGGCGGATTCCCGGCGCATCGGCACCTACACGGACGACGGCGAATCGCTGCGCCGCCGCAACGATTGGTCGGCCCGCTGCCTGCTGCTGGCGGTTCCGAGCCTGCTGCTGTGCGCTGGCGCTTATTTCCTTTAATTCGAAAGGAGCTCCTGCCGATGACGATGCGTCGGTTCCTGGCCAGTCTCGTCTTTTTGTCCACGAATATCTTCCTGGCCGCCTATGCGCTGGACATCAAGCAGTTGCCCGGTCCGGCCTGGGTCAACGACGCGGCGGACGTCGCCTACGTGCTTGGACAGGCGCTCGTCCTGCTGCTCGCGGAGGTGCGCCGGCCGCCGGCCGAAAAAGCGCTGCGCCTCTACTCGCTGGTCTCGCTCGTGATGCTGGTCGTCTTCGCATCGGTCAAGCTGGCTTGAGGCTGCCGCAGCACCTTGGCATGTATTGACAGCTTTTTGAATCGGTGATAGGCTCAACTCGTTGCGAGTGATAGTGATTCTCATTATTGATCGCGATAAATTATCATCAATCACCGGGGGTAACAAAATGAAAAGGCTTTTGTCTGGCACGACAGCCCTGCTTGCCGTGCTCCTGCTTACGGCAGCTTGCGGTTCGACAACGACGGAAAACACCGGCTCTGCCGCTACGAGCTCTCCCGCTCCGAGCTCTGCCGAGACGGCAGGTCCGATCGTCATCAAGCACGGAAAAGGCGAGACTAAGCTGGATAAGCCGGCTGAAAAGGTCGTCGCCCTGGAGTGGATCTATTCCGAGGAATTGATCGCGCTCGGCATTCAGCCCGTAGGCAACGCGGACAACAAGGAATACAAGCTCTATGTCACGGACGAAGCCGCGCTGGCGGACAGCGTCACGGACGTCGGCTTGCGCTGGGAGCCCAATCTGGAGACGATCGCCTCCTTGAAGCCGGACCTCATCATCTCCAACACGGACAACAACGACGCGATCTACGATCAGCTCCAGGCCATCGCCCCTACGATCGAGTTCGATCCTTATCCGAACGAAGGAGATGCCTACACGGGCATGGTCAACGACTTCAAGACGATCGCCCAAGCCGTGGGCAAATCGAAAGAAGCCGAGCAAGTGCTTGCCGATCTCGACGCGCACTATGCGGAGGCCAAGCAGAAGCTGGCGGCAGCGGGCAAGGACAACTTCCACTATGTCATCACCCAAGCGTTCACCAGCCAGAACGCAGCCGCGCTGCGCATGTTCACCGACACCTCGACCGTCGTCCAAACGCTCGACCGCATCGGCTTGATCAACGACTGGAAGTCGGAAAAATTCGAGAAATACGGCTTTACGGACGCGACCTTCGAATCCTTGCCGGCCGTGAGCAGCTCCAACTTCATCTATATCGTCCAGGACAATGACAATGTCTTCGGCGAATCGGCGAAAGACAACAAGGTGTGGAACAGCCTGGACTTCGTGAAAGAGAACCGGACCTACGGCATCGGCGGAGATACATGGACGTTCGGGGGCCCGCTTTCTTCCAAAGCATTGGTCGACCGTGTCGTCGACGCGATCACAAAATGAGAACAAGCATCCTATTCGGGGGCGGCGCTGCTGCCCTCTTCCTTTTGCTGATTGCCAGCCTATGCTTCGGAGAAGCGCAGATTCCGGTCCATGTCGTCGCGGACGCCCTCCTCCATCGCCAGGATGCGCTTGAGCATCATATCATCTGGGACATGCGCCTGCCGCGCGCGATATTGGGCGTCCTGTCCGGAGCAGGGCTGGCCGTGGCCGGAGCGCTGCTGCAGACCGCGACCAAAAATCCGCTCGCTTCCACCGATACGCTCGGCATCAATGCGGGCGCTTATTTCATGGTGGTCGCCGGAACGGTCTACTTCCCGACCTTGCTTCACCAGTCTCCGTTCCTCTTCGCCGCCGCCGGCGGCGGCCTGGCCGCGCTATGCGCCTACGTGCTCGGAGGGGGGCGAGCCGCGACGCCGATCCGGCTGGCCCTGTCCGGCATGATCGTCGCGATGGTCATCGGTTCCTTTACGAGCGCGCTGCATATTTTCCATGCCACCGAAACCCAGTCGCTCTTCCTGTGGGGCTCGGGCTCGCTCGCCCAGCTCGATTGGCACGGCGTCTCCTACGCTTGGCCGGGGGTCGTCGCGGTCGTGCTGATCGCCTTTTTCATGAGCAGGCAATTCGATGTCCTGAACCTGGATCCGTCCACCGCCCGATCGCTCGGGCAAAAGGTGGAGCTCGCCCGCTTCGCGGGGTTGACGCTGGCCGTGCTTGCCGCTTCCGTCGTCGTCAGCGTCGCCGGACCGATCGGATTCGTCGGCCTCGTCGCGCCGCATCTCGTCCGCCTGAGCGGACTGAGCAAGCATAGCGGCCTTTTGCCGGCAGCCGCCCTGTGGGGAGCCGTGCTGCTCACCGGAGCCGACGTCCTGGCGCGGATCGTGCGCAGCAGCATGGGGGAGATGCCCGTCGGCGCGATGATGGCCATCATCGGAGCCCCGTGGCTGATCTGGCTCATCCTGCGCAAGATGAACGGCGCCTTGGGCTCGCCGCCCTCGTCGCCGATGTCGATCGGCTCCGGCCGCGTGCCGATCCGGTTTCCGCTGCTCGCCGCCATCATGCTCGCGGCCGTCGTCTCCTTCATCCTCGTCAGCATGACGATGGGCGGCACGCGCATCCCGCTCGGCCAGCTCTTCGCGAGCCTGATCGGCTCGGAGCAGGCCGGCTCCTATTCCGTCCTCTTGAACCTGAGGCTGCCGCGCACCCTGGTCGCCGCAGGCGCAGGCATCGCGCTGAGCGTGAGCGGCGTGCTGATCCAAGCCTCCGTCCGCAATCCGCTGGCCGACTCCTCGATTCTCGGCGTGACCTCGGGAGCCGGCTTCGGAGCCTTGCTGGTGCTCATCGCCTGGCCCGAGTCTCCGATCTTCCTGCTCCCGATCGCGGCTGTCGGCGGGGCCGCCGCGGCTGCGGCGATCATCTTCCTGTTCGCATGGCGAAAATCGCTCAGCCCCGCGGTCCTCATCCTGCTCGGCATCGCGGTTTCCGCTGTCGGCTCTGCCGGCATTCAAGCGCTGATCGTGCTCGGTCCCCTATGGGGAAGCACCGGCTACATCTGGCTGACGGGCTCGACATACGGACGCACATGGACTCAAGTCGGCGTGATCGCCCTCTTCCTGGCCGTCCTGCTGCCTGTGGCCGTGCGGCTGAGCCGCAAATTCGACGTGCTGGCGTTCTCCGACGACAGCGCCGCCGGACTGGGCCTGCCGGTGCGCAAAACCCGATTGGCCGCGATGACGACAGGCGTCCTGCTCGCCGCAGGGGCCGTCGCCGTCGCCGGAACGGTCGGCTTCCTCGGACTGATCGTCCCGCACATGGTCCGCAGCCTGATCGGCCACAACACGCGCCGCTCGATCCTTTTGTCCAGCCTGATCGGAGCTCTCCTCATGGTGATGGCCGATGCCGTCGGCCGTACGATCCTCGCTCCGGTCGAGATTCCGTCCGGACTGTTCATCACCTTGATCGGGGCGCCCTATTTCCTGTTCTTGATGTTCCGGTCGCAGACGAGAAAGATCTGAGCATGGCGAAGCCCCCCTGCCGCTGCGCGCGGCCGGAGGGCTTCTTCGAGTTCAATTACGGAACAGGGCTGCCTGCGATCTCCGCAGCTGCGCGCCCGAGTCCGGCCGACTTAGCGTCCCGCATGCTCCAGCACGAACTGCAGCTTGTCCCGACGATGGGCGCCGTTCACCTCATGGCCGAGAAACGGGTAGTCGCGGATTTCCTTAGGCGCATGGATGCGGTTGTACGCCGCGTAGACCGTCTCCGGAGGACAGATCGGGTCCTTCCAGCCGACGCTTGCGAGCACCGGCGCCGAGATGCGGCAAGCGAGATTCATGTTGTCGAAGCAAGCCAGATGCTCCAGCAGCCGCGACAGCTCCTCCGGCTTGCGGCTCGCCAGCTGCCCGGCCTCGGACAGCGAGCCAGCCGAGCTGAAGATCGCCTGGTCGACATGACATAGGTTCGGGATGTCGGCGAGCACGGCCGCCAGATCGATGCCGGCGGGCGCCTCCAGGCCGCATAGCGCGGCCACCGCCAGCGCGAGGCCGCCTCCTTGGCTGCCGCCGCAAGGCACGAGCCGGCGCGCGTCGACCTCCGGCTGCGAGGCCGCCGCCTGCAGCGCCTTGAGGCTGTCGACAAAAAGCGCCATGTAATACGTCCGGTCCGGCCCCTCCAGCAGATTTTGCGTCATCCATCCTTTGGCCATGCCATGCAGCGAGGGCAGCAGGCTGCCCGTCTCGCCCCCCTGGCCTCTCGCATCGACGGCCAGCACCGCATAGCCCGCCAGCAGCCAGCCCGCATGATCCTCGGGGTAGCCGGCGCCTGCCGTGTAGCCGGGGTAGATGACGATGCACGGAACTTGCCGGCCCTCCCGGGCCGCTTGCGCGGGCACCATATACAGTCCGCTTACCGGCGTCTCGTCATAGCCCTCATACGTGATCCGATACACATCCGCATAGGGAAACAGCTCCTCGTCCACGCGCTTGCGCGTCTCGCGCAGCGGCTTGCTCCAAGCCTGCTTGAGGCGCGGCTGCCAGAACGCCTCGCTTTTCTCCTTCTCCATCGTCAGCGGCGGCATATACAGCTGCAGCTCCATCTTGCGCCGCTGTAGATGGTTCAGCTCGGTGTTGCCGGGTATGCTCGCATAAGAATTCATCATCCCGCCTCCTCGCCCGCTCGGGCTTCCTTCTGTGCAAAGGGTACCTGCTTCGCCCGCCCGCCGTCAACGCCTCGTTTCCTATTACCCATTCCGCTCTCGCTCCCCAGGAACATTTGTTCCGTCTTTTTTTGGATTGCTGCCACCCTGTTGTCACAGCTGCCGGTTAAGCTGGATTCAGATCGCAGCCCGGCAAGCTTGGACTAGGCATTCCCGCCTTTCCGCTTGACGGGGAACCCAAGGAGGAACCCTTTATGATGGCAGATGACCTATATCGCTACGAGCTGGAGCTGAAGCGGCATCACCGGCAGTCGGGCCAAGCGGCAGGAGGGCCGAGGCTTCCGGGACAGGCCGCGCCTCCGAATCCGCTCGTCCGCCCCGGCAGCGTTCGGCCCGGCACCGTGAGCCCCGGCGCCGGCCGCGCGCTCCTGTCCTGGTTCCGCAGCTGACCGGACGCAGGGCGCCGTCGGCAAAAAAAGCCTCCGCCCTCCCGGCAAGCGGGATGGCGGAGGCTGGATCGATCAGGCATAATGGCAGGCGGCCCAGTGGGACGGATTCGGTCCGACCTGGCGCAGCTCCGGCACTTCGGCCGCGCAGCGCTCGGTCGCCGCCGGGCAGCGGGTGCGGAACGGGCAGCCGCTCGGCGGGCTGATCGGGCTCGGCAGATCGCCGCGCAGCACGATGCGCTCCTTGTTCGCCTCGATCTCCGGATCCGGGATCGGGATCGACGAGAGCAGCGCCTGCGTGTACGGGTGGCGCGGATCGGCGTACAGATCCTCGCTGTCGGCGATCTCGACGAGCTTGCCGAGGTACATGACGGCGATGCGGTCGCTGATGTGCTTGACCATCGCCAGGTCATGCGCGATGAACAGGTACGTCAGGCCTTCGGCGCGCTGCAGGTTCTGCAGCAGGTTGACGACCTGCGCCTGGATCGACACGTCGAGCGCGGAGATCGGCTCGTCGGCGACGATGAATTTCGGATCGACCGCGAGCGCGCGGGCGATGCCGATGCGCTGGCGCTGGCCGCCGGAGAATTCATGCGGGTAGCGCGTCAGATGCGAGGGGTTCAGGCCGACCTTATCGAGCAGGCGCTCGACGGCGACCTTGCGCTCCTTGGGACTGGACACGAGCTTGTGGATGTCCAGCGGCTCGGCGATGATGTTCTCGACCGTCCAGCGCGGGTTCAGCGAGGCGTACGGATCCTGGAATACCATCTGCATCTCGCGACGGAAAGCCTTGAGCTTGGAGCCTTTGAGATCGTAGATGTTGGAGCCATTGTAGCGCACTTGGCCGGAAGTCGGCTCGTACAGGCGCATGATCGTGCGGCCGGCCGTCGACTTGCC
This sequence comes from Paenibacillus sp. FSL W8-1187, assembly GCF_037965485.1. Taxonomy (NCBI): domain Bacteria; kingdom Bacillati; phylum Bacillota; class Bacilli; order Caryophanales; family Paenibacillaceae; genus Paenibacillus; species Paenibacillus sp. FSL W8-1187. The sequence continues at coordinate 571,774 of NZ_CP150181.1, read as the reverse complement.
GCAGCCGGACTCGCCGACCATGCCGAGCGTCTCGCCCTTGCGGATGGACAGGCTCAGGCCGTTGACCGCCTTGAGCGTCTTGCCCTTGCCGACTTCAAAAAACTTGCTGAGGTTGTCCACCTCGAGCATCGCGTTCGGTTGGCTTGCCATCGGTTCTCCTCCTTACTCCGGCTTGGCGTGGAGCCAGCACTTGGATTCGTGGGTGTCGCTGTGCGTAAACATATACGGATCCTGCTCGAGGCAGACCTCCATCGCGTACGGACAGCGGGCGGCGAACGCGCAGCCTTGCGGAGGATTCGCCATGTCGGGAGGCGTTCCATCGATCGGGATGAGCGGCTCGTCCTTGCGCTGGTCCAGACGCGGCAGCGACTTGAGCAAGCCTTGGGTGTACGGATGCTGCGGCGACTTGAAGATCTCGAACTTGTTGCCGCGCTCCACGACTTGGCCCGCATACATTACGATCACTTTATCACACATGTCGGCGACGATGCCAAGGTCATGCGTGATAAGGATGATCGACGTGCCGAGCTTCTCCTGCATGTCCTTCATGACCTGCAGGATCTGCGCCTGGATCGTCACGTCGAGCGCGGTCGTCGGCTCGTCGGCGATCAGCAGCGTCGGGTCGCAGCTGAGCGCGATCGCGATCATCGCGCGCTGGCGCATGCCGCCCGAAAACTCGAACGGGTACTGCTTCACGCGGGCTTCCGGGTTCGGAATGCCGACGAGGCGGAGCATGTCGACCGCCTTTTTGGAGGCGGCGTCCTTGCTCATGTTCTGGTGGCGCGTCAGCACCTCGACGATCTGGGAGCCGATCGTCATCGTCGGATTGAGCGACGTCATCGGGTCCTGGAAGATCATTCCGATATCGCGTCCACGCACGGATTCCATCTGCTTCTCCGTCTTCTTGAGCAGGTCGCTCCCCTCAAAGACGATCTGTCCGCCCTTGTACGTGCCGGGCGGCGTCGGAATGAGGCGCATCATCGACTGGGCCGTGACGCTCTTGCCCGAGCCGGATTCGCCGACGATCGCAAGCGCCTCGCCCTTGGCCATCTCGAAGGATACGCCGCGCACGGCTTGGACTTCGCCGCCGCGCACGCGGAACGAGACGCGCAGATCATCGACTTTAAGAATCGGTTCCATGGTGCTTCACCTTCCTCATCTATCGGTTGCTTAGCGCAGGGGCCGCGCTAGGCCCGCTGCGAGAAGTCATATGAAATGCTGCCGCCCTGCCTTCACCGGCAGCCGGCGGCGGCAGAACGTTCATGGTCGGATCGGACGTTTTATTCCACCCGGGTCTTCGGATCGAACGCATCCCGAAGTCCATCGCCGAAAATATTGAACGCGAGCATGGCGAGGCAGAGCATGCCTGCCGGGAAGAGCAGCGTCCACGGGTAGATCGTCCAGCTCGTAAGCGAGTCGTTGATCATGACGCCCCATGATGCGGCCGGGGATTGCACGCCGAGGCCGAGGAAGCTGAGGAACGCCTCCGCGAAGATGGCGCTCGGTACGGTCAGCGTCATCGTGACGATGATCGGGCCCATCGTGTTCGGGATGAGATGCTTGAACAGAATGCGGAAGCCGCCGGAGCCCATGGCTCTGGCTGCCAGGACATACTCCTGGTTTTTGAGCTGCATGATCTGGCCGCGCACGATCCAGGCCATGTTGATCCAGCCCGTCGCGGTGAGCGCGATGATGAGCGTCCACATGCCTTGGCCGAGCACGACGCCGAGCAGGATGACGACGAGCAGGTAAGGAATGGAGTAGAGAATTTCGCTGATCTTGTTGAGCACCTCGTCGACCTTGCCGCCGAAGTAGCCCATGATGCCGCCGATGATGATGCCGAGGATGACGTCGGCGATGGCGGCGACGATGCCGACCGTCAGCGAGATCTGAGCGCCTTTCCAAGCGCGGGCGAACAGGTCGCGGCCGAGCTCGTCCGTACCGAAGTAATGCGTGCCGCCTGGCGCGAGGAACGTGTCCAGCAGCTGCTGCGAGCGGAAGTCATGCGGCGTGAACAGCGGGTAGATGACCGCCATGATGATCATCAGCAGCAGCACGACACCCGAAGCCATGGCGAACTTGTTGGCCGTCAGCTTCATCATGGCCAGCTTCCAGGTCGTGTAGCTCGGCGCCATTTGCTGCTGCGCGAAATCGCGCTTTTTCAGCGGCACGAACTTCTTCGGATCGGGAAGAGGCCGTTTCGTTTCTTTGATCTGGTCCATTGTTGATCAGCCTCCCTTGCTGCTCTTCTTCATCCGCGGATCCACCATCGCGTAGCCGATGTCGGCGAGGAAGCGGGCGAACATCAGGATGACCGCATAGAACAGGGTAATGCCCATGATGAGCGGATAGTCGCGGTTCGTGACGCTGTTCGTGAAGAACTGGCCGAGTCCCGGCACGTTGTAGATCTTCTCGACGACGACGCCGCCGGTGATGATGTTGGCGCTCATCGGCCCGAGATAGGTGACGACGGGCAGGATCGCGTTGCGCAGGCCATGGCGGAGCGTGATGCGCAGCGGCGACATGCCTTTGGCCTTGGCGGTGCGGATGTAGTCGGCCGTCAGCACCTCCAGCATGGAGGAGCGGGTCAGCCGCGCGATGAACGCGATCGGCAGCGCCGACAGCGCGAACGTCGGCAGCACGTAGCCGAGCGGCGAGTTGAGGCCGGAAACCGGCAGCCATCTCCACTCTGCGCCGATATAGTACTGCGTGACGGAAGCGACGACGAAGTTCGGGATCGAGATGCCCAGGATGGAGATTACGACGGCGAACTTGTCGATGAGCTTGCGGTTGTACATCGCGGAGATCATGCCGAGCGCGACGCCGACGATGACCGAGACGATGATCGCGAAGATGCCCAGCTTGGCCGAGTAGAGGAACGACTGGGAGATGATCTGCGTGACGGTTTGGCCCGGCGTTTTATAGGAAATGCCGAGATCGCCCTGCACGATGTTGCCCAGGTAGACGAGATATTGCTGCCAGAGCGGCTTGTCGAGGCCGTAAAAGGCTTTGAGAGCTTCTTGCGCAGCCTTCGGAGTCTTTTCATCCAGGAAAGGGTTGCCCGGCACCGCCTGCATGAGGAAGAAGGTCAGGGTTGCAAGGACAAACAGAGACAGGAGAATGTTCAGAAATCTCCGGCCGATGAAACGAATCATTCCAGCACCTCTTTTCATTACCTTGCCCAACCGCAAAGAAAGAAGGGACGTCCGGAGACGGTCCGGCGCCGGAAAGCGCCGGACGACGGCTCCTGCCGCGGTCCCTTCTTCTCTCTGTCAGTTGCTCAGGCGGTATGCTTATTTGGAGATGTAAGCGTAGTTGTAGTTGATGTTGCCGTTGTACGTCATGAAGGCATCCTTCACATAAGCCTTGACGAGGGAAGAGCTGGTGTCATAGTAAACCGGCATGACAGCCATGTCGTCGATCAGGATTTTTTCCGCTTGAGCGAGCAGCTTCACGCGCTCAGCCTTGTCGGCGGAAGCGTAAGCGTCCTTGATCAGCTTGTCGTAATCGGCGTTTTTGTAGCCGATGTCGTTGTTGCCGCTGCCCGTGATGTAGAGGTCGAGGAACGTCATCGGATCGTTGTAGTCCGCGCCCCAGCCTGCACGAGCGATGTCGTACTTCAGGTTGGTGCGGTTGTCGAGGAAGACTTTCCATTCCTGGACTTCGGTCTTCACTTCGATGCCGAGGTTCTGCTTCCACATTTCCGTGATTGCGGTCGCGATCTTGGCGTGCTTGTCCGACGTGTTGTAGATGAGCGTCGTCGCCGGGAAGGAGTCCATGCCCTCTTCCTTGAGGCCTTCGGCCAGCAGCGTCTTGGCTTCATCGACGTTTTCGGAGAAGTACGTCTCTTGCGTCTCTTCGCGGAAGCTCTTCTCGGCGCCGGTGATGCTAGGCGGCACGAATCCGAATGCCGGCTTCTGGCCTTCGAGCACGACGCGGTCGATCAGCAGCTGGCGGTCGATGGACATCGACAGAGCCTTGCGGACCTTGGCGTTGTTGAACGGCTTTTTGCTTTGGTTGAAGATGTAGTAGTACGAGCTCGCGGCGTCGGTGATCTTCAGCTGCGGATCGTTCTCCTTGCGAAGCTTGTCGATCTGCGGGCCCGGAATCGTGCCCGTCGGCTTGCCGGCCCAGTCGAGCTGGTCCGTGTTGAAGTTGTTCAGCTCGGTGTTGGAGTCCGCCATCATGGCGAAGTCGACCTTGTCGAGCTTCACGTCGGCTTGGCCGTAGTAGTTCTCGTTGCGCTCGATCACGACTTTGGCGTTGTGCTCCCATTGGGTCAGCTTGAACGGACCGTTGCTGGAGAAGGTAGCGGCTTCGTTCGCCCAGTTGGGATCTTTTTCGACGGTGACTTTGTCGACCGGGTAGTACGTGTAGAAGTTGACGAGGCTGAGGAAGTACGTCGTCGGGTTGACGAGCTTCACTTCGAGCGTCGTGTCGTCGAGAGCCTTGACGCCTACGCCGGCTGCATCGCCCTTGCCGGTGTTGTAGGCTTCAGCGCCTTCGATGTAGTACAGCTGGTAAGCGTAAGGAGCCGGCTTGGCCGCGTTCGGGTCGAGCGTGCGCTTCCAGGAGAATTCGAAGTCATGCGCGGTGACCGGGTTGCCGGAAGACCATTTGGAGTCCGAGCGGATCTTGAACGTGTACGTCTTGCCGTCCTCGGATACTTCCCAGCTCTCGGCCATGCCTGGAACGGTCTCGCCGTTCTTGTCGTTCTTGGTCAGGCCTTCGAAGATGCCGTCGGCTACCGTGCCGGACACGTTGTCCTGCATCAGGGCCGGGTCGAGCGTCGGAGGCTCGGACGTGAGGTTCATGCGGAACACTTGGTCGCCGGAAGGAGCTGCCGCTTCTCCGCCTGCATTGTTCGCAGCCGCATTCTCGTTGCCCGTATTGGCTGCGCCGGTGTTGCCTGCATTGCCATTATTGCTGTCGCCGCATGCAGCAAGTACGCCGCCCGCGATCATAAGTGCCGCCAGTGTCAATCCTGTCTTTTTGTACACTAACCTTACACGCCCCTCACATTAATGGTTGAATAGCATATATTGAATTATACTATTCTACTTGATGAAGCACAACTTGCATTATTTTCTTTTGCCAAATAAATTTATCACTATGCACTCATCGTGTAAATCATTTAAATTTACTGATAATTATGCAGTTTTATTGACTAATACGTTGTCGCTTTATTCAATTAACGCAAATGTTTGATAAAGTAAAACATCTGCATAATATAAGCTTTTTTTGCTTCCATTCCCTTCCTTGTCCGCTTGCGGCCTCTTGGAAGCCAGAAACCGAAATAAATATCCATTCATCTTTATTCATAATATTTCACGCCACTCCCGGCTCCGCAACGGCCGGGGCATCCGCATCCGCTCGGCTCCGGATTCGCTTCTCCGTTTCCGAGGCTCCTTGACGGGATCGTCCGCCTGTGTATTTTTACCTGCTCTCCTTGGTTTTATGTATCTGTCCCAAGGCCCTCCCCGACGCCGCATCCGCCCTACGCCAAAATCGTTTTCTGCGAGAACGGACCTAAGCCTCCTGTCCTGTCGAGACGGGAGGCCGGCCATAGATTCCATTCTGATGTCAGGTATTCGAAATGCCTGGAGCCGTGTTCTTCTTCTCTTGCCGATATTCTGTCGGCGTCATCTGGAATCGCTTGCGGAACACCTGCGTGAAATGCCGCATGTCCTGATAGCCGATCCGCTCCGCGATCTCTCCGAGCTTCAGATCGGACTCCCGCAGCAGCTGGCGCGCTTCCTCCAGGCGCAAGCCGATCAGGTAGTCCTTGAAGCCCTGGCCCGTCTTCTGCTTGAACAGCTGGCTGAAATAGACCGGATTGAGATAAACGACGGCCGCGATCCGCTCCAGCGACAGCGACTCCTCCCGATAGTGGGCGGCGATATATTGAAGGGCGACCTCGATCGCCTTGTTGTCGCTGCCGCCCTTGATGCGCAGCGGCGCCTGGCCCGGCTCGTCCGCGGCCGTCATCGTCCGGTACAGCTTCCGCACGGCGTCCGGAACTTCCCCGATCTCGCCGATCCGGCCGCTGGAGGCGATCTGGAACGGAATCCGCAGGTAGCGGCCGAGGTAGCCGCGCAGGCTGGCCAGCAGGCCGGACAGCGCCTCCTCCGCTTCCACGGCGGCGACGCCGATGAGCGTATGCCGGTCATAGCTGACGACGAATCCGTCGCCGCTGCGCTCCAGCAGCTCGCTGAACACGTTGTCCACGACAAAATGCTCCAGCCCCGCGTCGCGCAGTCCCGGCTCGAGGCGCACCATGACGAGATGGAACGAAGGATAGCGGTCCATCAGGGAAGGCACGTCCAGCTGCCCGACATCCTGGCCCGAGGCGAGCCGCTGGAACATCGCCTCGCGCAAGTATTTGCGGCTGCTGCGCAGCAGCTCTCCCTCCTTGAGGGCGCTGCTCTCCGCCGCGAGCTCGGCCGCCAGCTCCCCGACGAGCTCCAGCAGCCGCTTCTTGCCGATCGGCTTCAGCAGATAGTCCTTCGCGCCGAGCTGCACCGCTTTTTGCGCGTAGGCGAATTCCGAATGAGCCGAGATGACGACCCATTTGATGGCGGGATAACTGCGCCGCGACAGGCGCATGAACTCCAAGCCGTCCATGCCGGGCATGAGGATGTCGGTCAGCACGATGTCGATGGGATGCTCCGACAGCACGCGCGCCGCCTCGTCGGCCGAGGCGGCCAGATGGATGCCGCAGTCCGGCATGGACTGCTCCAGCGTCCGGCGGATGCCGGTGCGGATGATGCTTTCGTCGTCTGCGATCAGGATGTTCATGACTGCTGCGTCTCCTCTCCCTTTTGCGAGTCGGCTGCCGGCGCAGGCTCCGCCTGCGCTTGCGTCCGTCCGGCCAGCGGCGGAATCGGCAGCGTCAGCCGGATGACGGTGCCGCCGTCCGGCTCGCGGTCCGCCTGCAGGCCGTAGCCGGCGCCGAACGTGTGGCGCAGCCGGCGATGCACGTTGGCGAGCCCGATCCCGCCCTGCCTGCGCTCGGCTCCCGGCTGGATCTTGACCTGCGGCGCAGCCTCGAACGAGGCGCGCAGCCGCGCGAGCGTCTCCTCCGGCATGCCGACGCCGTTGTCGCGCACCGTCAGCAGCAGCCGACCTTCCCGCGCCTCGGCCGTCAGCTCCAGCCGGCCGTCGCCGGACAACGGCTCGAGGCCGTGCTTGACGGCGTTCTCGATGACCGGCTGCAGGATCATTTTAGGCATCGGCACGTCCAGCCATTCCTCCGGAATGTCGATGCCGACCGACACCCGGCCCTCCAGCCGGATCGTGATGATCGTCAAATAGTCGCGGATCTGCTCCAGCTCCTCCCTCAGCGTCACCGGCGCGCCCTGCTCCCAGTGGCTGCTGTAGCGGAACATCCGCGAGAGCGCGAGCACGACCTCTCCGAGATCGTCCTCCTCCCGCTCGTCCAGCATCCAATAGATCATGTCGAGCGTGTTGTACAGGAAATGCGGATTGACCTGGGACTGCAGCGCGAGCAGCTCGGCGTTCTTCTCGCCGGCCGCGCTCTGGCGCACCCGGTCGACGAGCCGTCCGATCTGCCGCACCATGCGGTTGAACGAGGACGCCATCGCGTCCATCTCGCGGTAGCTGCCCGATTCGATGACGCCCTGGAAGTTGCCGAGCTCGACGCGCTTCATCTCGCGGATGAGGCGGCGCATCGGCGAGGAGATCATGTTGGACAGCACCGAGGCGGCGACGATCGACAGCAGCACGAGCACGACGCCGACGATGATGAGATAGCGCTGCATTTCGACGAGCTCCACCTTGAGGTCGCGCGCCGGCGTCACCGTGATCGCCGTCCACTCCGCGAACGGCAGGCGCGAGGAGACGACGAGCTTGCCGTCCTTCTCCGTGACGAGCGATTCCCCGGCCGTCTCCGGACGCGGCCCCTCGGCGATCGCCGGCAGCTGCCGCGCTCCGCCGGTCGAGCTCACGAGCCGGCCGCCCTCGTCGATCAGATACACCTCGCTGCTCGGACTCAGCTTGAGGTTGGCGAGCGCCGCGACGATGGGGGCTGGACTCGACTCGTACAGCACGACGCCGATCGGGCGATGCTCGTCGAGGTCGAACAGCTGCCGTCCGAAGGCAAGCACCGGACGATGCTCGTTCTGGTCCACGATCGACGACGGATAGATGCCGAGCCAGACGATCTTGCCGCCTTCCTCGACGATCGAGCGGTACCAGTCCGCCGAGCGGTAGCCGGGCACCATCTCATTGATGTAATTGCCGTAATTGTACACCGGCCCGCGGTCGGTGATGATATGGATGCCGATCATATCGTCGCGGGAGAAGTAGTTGGTGCCGATGATGTTCGTGATCGCCCGCTCGTTCGCGAACCGCTCGCGCGGCTCGGTCGGGCTCGCCTGCAGCAGCCGCACGAGGTCGAAGTTGTTGGAGATCGACTTGGACAGGCTGTCGAAGCCTTTGTCCAGCAGGTCGAACAGGCCGATCGTCTGCGACACGTTGCGCTGGGACAGGTCGGTGATCTTGCGCTGCAGCTGCTCGGTCGTGCGGTTGTAGAACAGCAGGCTGACGACGATGACGATCCCGGTCATGCAGCAGAGCAGCACGAGAAAGAGCCGTTGCTGGAGCGTCTGGCTGCGCGGCCACATGAGCTTCCCCCCTTTGGACGGCAGAATGACGGCAAAGCCCCGCGCTCCCGCGCGAAAAAAATTCGCGCGGGAGGCGGGGTTCGCTTTTGAAGCGGATGAACCGAATAAGCGGTTGACGATGAAGGCTCCGGACCGCTCCGGCAGAACCGGCCCTGCCCGGCTCTGCCGAGAGCGTCAGCCCTTGACGGCGCCGGCCACCATGCCCTTGGTGATGCGCTCGGACAGGATGAAGTAGATCAGGATGACCGGAATCGCGCCCATCACGAGGAACGCGCCGATGTTGCCGTAATTGGTCGTGTACTGGCTGACGAAGCTGTTGACGCCGAACGGCAGCGTCTTGAGCCGCTCCGAGGATATGAACGTCGCCGCCAGGATGTACTCGTTCCAGATGTTGATGAACGTCAGGATGCAGACGGTCATGATCGGCGGCACCGAGATCGGCAGGATGATGCTGCGGAAGATCCGGTACACGCTCGCGCCGTCCATGAACGCCGACTCCTCGATCTCATGCGGGATGCCTTTCATGAAGCCGCTCAGGATGAACACCGCGACCGGCGTCTGGAACGCGATGTACGGCAGGATGAGCGACCAATGCGTGTTGAGGATGCCGATGTTCTTGAACATGACCATCAGCGGCAGCAGCGTCGCCTGCATCGGGATCATGAGGCCGAGCATGAAGACGAGCAGCGCGGCCGGCGCCAGCTTCCAGCGGAAGCGGGAGATCGCATAGGCGACCATCGACGCCAGCACGATGACGACGACCATCGTGATGACGGTGACGAAGATGCTGTTGAACAGATAGCGCAGATAGTTGCCCTGCTCGTACGCCTCCGTATAATTCGCGAAGCGCGGAGACGCCGGGAGCGCGAAGAAGCTCCCGCCTAGGATTTCCTCATTGGTCTTGAAGGAATACAGGATGAGCCAGAGCAGCGGGTACACCTGCGTGACGACAAGGATGCCGAGGAGAAGATACACGACTCCTTTTTTGATGGATGCCATAGACCGTATCTCCCCCTTAGCCGACCTTTTTCTCGATGCGGTTGAAGACGCCGTTGATGACGAAGGTGAACGCCAGGCAGATGAACACCAGCGTCATGGCCAAGGCGCTGCCGTACCCGTACTTGAAGGTCAGGAACGTGTTGTTGTACATGAGCGTCGAGATGACGTCCGTCGCGTGGGCCGGTCCGCCGCCGGTCATGACCATGATGAGGTCGAATGCCTGCAGGGAGCCGATGAACGCCAGCACGATGGAAATCTTGAACACCGGCACGATGAGCGGCAGCGTGATGTAGCGGTCCGCCTTGAAGCCGTCCGCGCCGTCGATCTTGGCCGCCTCGTAGATGTCGGACGGGATGTTCTGGACGCCGGTGAACTGGATGATGAGGTGATAGCCGAAATACTGCCAGAGCGAGACGAAGTACAGGCAGTACATCGCGAACTGCGGCGAGCTCAGCCAGGCGCGCATATGCCCCTGCATGCCGAGCGCGTTCAGGATGCCGTTGATCATGCCGCCCATGTCGAGCGGGTTGTAGATCGTCTTCCACAGCTGGCCGATGATGACGACCGACAGGATGACCGGCATGAAGTAGATCGACACGAGCCGGTTGCCGCGCTTGACGTAGCGGTTGATCAGGATCGCGAACAGCAGGCAGATCGGAATTTCCGCCATGGAGAACACCGCGTACATCAGCGTGCGGCGCACCGCCGGCCAGAAATGCGGGTCATGGAACAGGATGTCGACGTAGTTGTCGAGGCCGACGAACGTCTTGTTGACGCCGATGCCGTCCCACTCGACCAGGCTCGTATAGCCCGAGATGACGATCGGGACGAATACCATCATCATATACAGCAGCAGACAAGGAAGCACGAAGATTCCGATCGTCCACCAACGCACTTTGAGCACATTCATGGTTTTATCTCTACTCCTCTCCCGCAGCGGACGAGAGCCGTCCGCTGTGCCGAAAAGGCAAGGACAGCCCCCTTTCGGGGAAACCGTCCTTGCCGCCCGGCCTTTCTTCCGGCCAGGGGGCCGGCTAGCTGCCTATCGCAGGCTTACTTGTTGGCCGCGAACGCGTCTTGATGCTCTTTCGCCACTTGCTTGGAATCGACCTTCTGCACGAACAGGTTCTGGATGCTGCTCAGATGAGCCTGAGCTACGGCCGGGTTCATCGTGTTGTCGAAGGCGAGGTCGCCGCCGCTGACGCTCTTGAACAGATCGAGGATGCCGACCGCCAGATCGGAGTAGCCCGCTGCCGCGAAGTCGCCTTCGACGACTTGGCCGAGGCCGACTGCGTCCTTCAGCTCGAATTTCTTTTTCGGGAAGTTCGTCATGAAGTAGTTCAGGAAGTCCTTCGTTTCTTGCGGATGCTTGCTGTTCGCGCTGATCGCGAAGCCGGAGCCCGGCGCCAGCATGAACTGGTTGACGTCGCCCTTGCCGTTCACCGTCGGGAAGGAGAACGCGCCGACCTTGCCCGCTACGCTGGAAGCGTCGATGTTGCCCGTTTCCCACGAGCCGATGATGAACATGGCCGCTTTGCCCGTCTTGAAAATGTTGCCGCCTGCGTTGGCGTCGATGCTCGTCGCGCCCTCTGGGAACGCGCCGGCCTGCACCAGCTCCTGGAACGCGTCGACCGCTTCCGTGAACGCCGGATCGTTGAAGTCCTTCTTGCCGTCCATGACGTCCTGCAGGAAGCCCGGGCCGCCGTTCGTGCGGAGCAGGATGTTCATGAACAGGAACGAGCCGGTCCATGTATCCTTCTCGCCGATCGCGATCGGCGTGATGCCTTTCGCCTTGAGCGCCTTGACGTCCTCGAGCATCTCGTCGAACGTCTTCGGCACGTCGGTGATGCCCGCTTGGGCGAACAGGTCCTTGTTATAGTAGACGACCTCGATGTTGTTGCCGTCCGGCAGGGCGTATACGTTGCCGTCGAAGCTGTAGTAGTCGAGCAGCCCTTTTTGGAACGTATCCTTCAGGCCGTTCTGGTCGAGCATGTCGTTGAGCGGCGCCAGCACGCCCGCGTCGACGAACGGCTTCATCTGGGCGGCCGGGTTCACGATCGTGATGTCCGGCACTTCCTTGGAGGCCGCTTGCGTCTTCAGCTTCAGCTTCTGCTGGTCGGTATTGAGCGAGTCGAGCTCGATCTTGATGTTCGGGTTGGCCGCCTCGTAGTCGGCGACGAGCTCCTTCATGATCTTGTTCGTCACGGAGGTTTCGTCCGGGTAAATGTTCTGGAACGTGATCGTCACTTTTTTGCCGCTGTCGCCGCCGGAGGTTCCCGTATTGGCTGCCGCCTCGTTGGACGCGCCGCCCGTATTGGCCGCCGGCTCGTTGCCGCTGCCGCATGCCGCGAGGCCGACCGCCAGCGCGCCTGCCGTCAGCAGCAGCGCGGATTTCTTCAGAGCTTTCTTTTCGGACCTTCTCATCTGTTTTTCCACCTTTCAAGTCCCCCTTGGCAAGTTATATCTGGATTATGCGCTCGTGAAGCGGTTGCAACAAGGCAGGAACTTCAGGGGTGAGGTTTGATTTTTTCAGGTGTTGGTTCGGCAGCCCCTCCGTCTCGAGACGGAGGGGCCGCCGGGCTTTCGTCCGATTTTCGCGCCGCTATCTTGCCATGATGAATAGCGCGTGGTATGTTGGTTCCAGCGAACGGTATTCCTCATCGACAGCTATTACACATTAATCAATACCGTGCATAAGATAGGAGCCATGCGGATGAACGTGCAATTCAAAAAAGGCGTGCTCGACCTGTGCGTCCTCTCCCTGACCGCTTGGGAGGACCGCTACGGCTACGAGCTGGCGGTGGCCATGTCGTCCAAGTTCGAGGTCGCGGTCGGCAGCGTCTATCCGCTGCTCAACCGGCTGACGCAGGAAGGGTACTTCACGACCTACCTGCGCGAGTCGACGGAAGGCCCTCCCCGCAAGTACTACAAGCTGACGCCGCTCGGGCATCAGCATCTGATGGAGCTCGTGCGCGAGTGGCGGACCTTCTCGCATGCCGTCGACGAATTGATCAAGGAAGGTGTGGAACGATGACGAGGGAGCATTACTTGAACGAGCTGTGGCAGCAGCTCGCCCCCGTTCCCGAGGCGAAGCGGCGGGAATGGATGTACGACTACGAGGAGCATTTTCGGATCGCGGCGGAGCAGGGGCAGCCGGAGGAGCAGACAGCGGGGGAGCTCGGCGATCCGCGGGCGGTCGCGCGCGAGCTGCTGCTCGGCTACCGCGTCGAGGCAGCCAGCCAAGGAGGCGGAGGCGTGCGGCTCGTCTCGAGGGCGGTGTTCGCCGCGGTCGGGCTCGGCTTTTTCAATCTCGTGTTCGTGCTCGGCCCGTACCTCGCCCTGCTCGGGCTGCTGCTCGCGCTGTGGGCTGTCGCCGGCTCGTTCGTCATCGCCGCCTTCGCGGTCCTGCTGGAAGGATGGACCGGCGACGCGATCGCGATGCCGCTCGCTGTCTTCGGCGCGATGATCGCCGGCGGACTCGGGCTGCTGCTCGGAGCCGCGGCCTATAAGCTGACCGGAGGCATCATGCGGCTGACGCTGAAGTATTTGCTGGCCAACACGAAGATGATGAAAAGGAGCGTGGCGAGATGAACCGCAGCATGAGGAACGTCGTCCTGCTCGGCCTGATCCTGCTGCTCGGCGGCTTGATCGGCGCCGGCGTGACGTTTGGCCAAGGCGACCGGGAGTCGCTCCTCCAGTTCGGCACGGAAGAAGTGAGGCTGAGCGAGGAGGTGCCGGCGGACGGCATCTCGCGCCTTCGGGCGGAGGCCGGCAGCATGGACATCGAGCTGGCGGCAGGCGCGAGCGACGACAAGATCGTCGCGACGATCACCGGCCGCGCGAGCAAGAAGTCGCTCGACAAGATCAAGCTGGAGCTTGATCCGCAAGGCGACGAGCTGACGGTCAAGGGCAAGGAAGGCGGCGTCTTCACGTTCGGCTTCAACATCGTGAACGTGACGATGCGCATCGAGGTCCCGGCGCGGAAGTTCGAAGCGCTGCAAGCGGAGCTCGGCAGCGGCGATATCGACGCCCAAGGGGTCGAGGCCGGGGAGCTGACGTTCAAGACCGGCTCCGGCGACATCGAGCTGACCGGTGTCAAAGGCGGCGTCATCAGCCTGCGGTCCGGCTCGGGCAGCATCGACGGCGAAGGCGTCGTCGCGGAGGAGCTGGCGGCCAAGGCGAGCAGCGGCAACATCTCGCTCGAAGACGTGCTGGCCGCCCTCCAGCTCGATGCGGGCAGCGGCAACATCCGGGCCGAGATGGACCGGCTGGAGCTGCCGGTCACCGCGAGCAGCGGCAGCGGCAACATTACGCTGGCGACGAGAATCGCCCCGGCCTCCGCGACGGTCCAGTACTCGGTCGGCTCCGGCCGCTTCCGCAGCGACTGGAACGAGGACGAGGACGGCGAGCGCAAATCGCACGAGCTGGTCTTCGGCGACGGCCAGGTGCAGGTGAAGCTGAGCACAGGCTCGGGCAACATCTCGCTGCGGGAGGAATGACGCCTTCCGGCCTGCCGGCCGCAAGGGCTCCGGCACGGCGCAGATGGAAGCGCATCGCGAAAAACGGGAACAAACCGGCTCTTTCCGCCGGTTTGTTCCCGTTTTCACGCCGCTTCGCGCGCTCGGCTCCCGCCGCGCCCGCTCGGCTACTTCTTCTCGATGGCCGCCTGATAGATGTCGATGTACTGCTTCAGGTTCAGGCCTTCGAAGCCTTTGACATACGCGTCCCAATCCGCGTCCAGATCCTTGTTGCCGATGACGAACTGGGCGAGGTTGGTCATGACGTACTCCTTGATTCCCGTCGTCAGCTGGGCCGCCGTCTCCGTATCCTCCGGACGCAGGTACGCGCCGGACGGATAGAACTCTGCGGGAGCGTACGGCTCGTACAGCTTGGTCGCTTGGGCGAGCCGCGTCTCGTAGCCCTTCGAGCTGAGCGGGTTCTGACTGGAGGCGAACGCGTCGCGGAACTCCTTGGACATATCCTTCGGTCCGAGCAGCGACCAGCTGTCGTTGCGGATCTCGTTCTCGTCGGCGGGCGGCAGGTTGTCGAAGCTGTACTTGGCCGGCTTGCCCCAGATGTTGAGCTCGCCCTCCTTCGCCTTGTTCCAGCCGATGCCCTCTTGGACGCCGTATTCGCTCAGCAGCGCGCCTTCCTCGCTGAACGCGTAGTCCACGAGCTGAATCGCCGCGATCTGCTGCCGCTCGGACGCCTTGTTCGTCAGCGCGAAGGCGAAGTCGGTGATGCCCTGCTGCACGCCGGTCAGCTGCACGCCTCCCGGTCCCTTGAGCGGCGGCACGGCGACCCAATGCTGATGGCGCGTGATGCCGTCGTCCCACACATTGACGAGATAGCTGAGCAGCGCCGTCGTCATCGAGCCGACGATCTCGTCTCCCTCGCGATTGCCGAGCTGGCTGATCGCCTGGTCGTTCTGCGTGAACGCGGCCGGATCGATGAGCCCTTCCTTGTACAGCTTGCGCATATAGGCGAGGCCCTCCCTCCACTCCGGCTTGTCGGCCGCGAAGCCGACCTGGCCGTCCTGGAGCGTCAGGTACTTGTCATTGTCGTTATAGATGAAGGCATTCATCAAATAAGCGTCGAAATTGCCGTTCCAGACGTTTTTGTTCGGAGCCCCCGTAAGCGGGATCTCGTCGGCCTTGCCGTTGCCGTTCGGATCCTTCGTCTTGAAGGCCCGGAGCACCTCGTACAGCTCGTCGGTCGTCGTCGGCACCTGCAGCCCGAGCTTGTCGAGCCAGTCCTTGTTCATCCAGTACTTCTCGGAATAAGTGCAGTGGTAGCACTCGTTGAAGCGCGGGATGCCGTAAATGTTGCCGTCGGGAGCCGTCATCGACTCCTTCAAGTACGGCTTCTTCTCCATGAGCGCCTTCAAGTTGGGCGCGTACTGGTCGATCAAGCCGTTGAGCGGAATCAGCACCCCCTGCTTGCTGTACGTCAGCAGGTCGGTGTTGGAGAACTTGCCCTCGAGGAACACCTCCGGGTAGTCGCCGCTGGCCAGCAGCAGCTGCCGCCGGTCCTTGAGCGCGTCCTGCGGAGCGAGATCCCACTTGATCTTGACGCCGAACTTCTCCTCCACCCGCTTCGTATACTCGTTCTCTTCCAGCGGAGCCTTGCCCTGGACGGCAAAAAACGTCATCTCGACCGGCTTTCCGTCCTCCGCCGCTCCCGCTGCCTCGCCCCCGGCCGCTCCGTTCTCGCTCCCGCTCGAGCAGGCTCCCAGCAGCAGGCCCGTCGCCGCCAGCAGCACGGCCAGCCGCTTCCCCTCGCGCTTCCATCCCATACGCTCAGCCCCCTTCGATATGGTCCAATCCGATCATGCTCAGCCTTGCTCCGGCCCGTCCGGCTTTTCGCGGACGAGCCGGCCGTGCTGTCTCCCGCGCCTCCTCCCAGGGAAGAGGCGCGCAGACGGAAAGCATCACCTCCTTGAAGCCGCGCGCCGGTCAGCCCTTCAGCGAGCCGACCATGACGCCCTTGGCGAAATGCTTCTGCACGAACGGATACAGAACCAGCACCGGCACGCTGGCGACGACGATGAGCGCATACTTCAGCGCCTGCTCAAAGCCCTGGTCGCGCATCCCCTTGGTCGTATTGGCCAGCATTTCCGGATCCGACGCGTTCAGGATGAGCAGGTTGCGCAGCACGTACTGCAGCGGGAACAGATGCTCCGACCGCAGGTAGATGAGCGCGTCGAAATAGGCGTTCCAGTGGCCGACCGCATACATGAGCGTGAGCACGGCGAGGATCGGCTTGGACAGCGGCAGCACGACGCTCCACAGGTAGCGGATATCGCGGCAGCCGTCGATCTCGGCGGCTTCCTGCAGCTCGGCCGGAATCGACGTCTGGAAGAAGGTGCGGGCGACGATGACCTGGAATACCGAGAACACGCCCGGCAGCCACATCGCCCAGCGGGTATCGAGCAGATGCAGCTCCTTCACGAGCAGATAGGTGGGAATGAGGCCGCCGCTGAAAAACATCGTCGTCATCATCAGCACCATGAAGAAGCCTCTTCCGGCCAGGCGCCGCTGCGACAGCGGAAAGGCCATGAGCACCGTGAACGCCACGTTCAGGAACGTGCCGACGACGGTGTAGACGATGCTGTTCCAGTAGCCGAGCATGAGCTGCGAGCTCTGGAAGATCGAGGCATAGGCCCGCAGCGAAAAGTCGACCGGCAGCAGCCACACCTGTCCGGAGACGACCGCTCGCGGAGAGCTGAAGGACGAGCTTACGATGTAGAGCAGCGGATAGGCGACGGCGACGGCGACAAGAGCGAGAGCCGCGTAGATGGCGGCGACGAGCATGCGGTCGCCGATCGGCTCCTTGATGCGCCGGGAGCGGAGCATGGGCATCCTCCCTTCTTTTACCACAGGCTGTTCTGCGACACCCTGCGGGAGATCGTGTTGACCGCGACGAGCAGGATGAGGTTGATGACGGAATTGAACAGGCCGACGGCGGACGAGAAGCTGAAGTTCGCCCCGAGCAGGCCGACCTTGTACACATAGGTCGCGATGACTTCGGAGGTGGCGACGTTGAGCGGGTTCTGCATGAGGTAGATCTTCTCGAAGCCGACGCCCATGATGTTGCCGAGGCTCAGGATGAGCAGGATGACGGTGATCGGCACGAGCGCGGGCAGGTCGATGTGGAGCATCTTGCGCAGCCTCGACGCGCCGTCCATCCTCGCCGCCTCGTACAGCGACGGATCGACGCCGGCCAGCGCCGCCATATAGATGATCGAGGCGTAGCCCATCTCCTGCCAGACGCCGGACCAGACGTAGATGGACTTGAAGAAGCCCGGCTCGCCCATGAAGTTGGGCGCGGTCCAGCCGAACAGGCCGTACAGCCGGTCGGCGATGCCCACATGCGGCGAGAGCATCAGGATGAGGATCGAGACCATGACGACGGTGGAGATGAAATGCGGCGCGTAGGTGACGAGCTGCACCGATCGCTTGAACAGTCCGGTCCGCACCTCGTTCAGCGCCAGCGCCAGCAGGATCGGCACCGGGAAGCCCGCTGCGAGCGAGTACAGGCTGATGAGCAGCGTGTTCTGGATGAGGATCGGAAAGTTCGGCGAGCGGAACAGCGCCTCGAAATGCTTGAGGCCGACCCATGGGCTCCCGAGGATGCCCTGGACGATGTTGAAATCCTTGAAGGCGATCAGGACGCCGAACATCGGAACGTACTTGAAGACGATCAGATACAGGACAGGCAGCAGCAGCAGCACGTACAGCTCCCAGCTGCGCTTGACCCTTGTCCATGCATGAGCCATAGGCATCTCCTTTCGCAACCGCTTGGATGGGACCGGCTCGGCCCGGGCGGCCGGCGTCGCTGATTCGATGGTAGCCCGCCCGCCTCCGCAGCCGCAATGCGTAAGATTCGTTGACTTCACGATTTTCTCCGCGCCGTTTCGGGCCGAAACGGCCGCCATTCCGATCCGGTCGCAGCCGTCTCTGTGACGTCCGCGTCATATTATCTGACCCGATCGGCGAGCGGAATAGAAAAAAGCCTTGCCTGCGCCAAATGGCGTAGGCAAGGCCGGAAGGCCGGAAGGCTGCGGATCACCCGGCGCTCGGTCGCGGCGCCCGCTTGCGGAAATCGCTCGGCGACATGCCGGTATGGTTCTTGAACGCGCGGTTGAAGGAATTGTAGTTGTAATACCCGATGTGCCGGCTGATCTCCTGCAGCGACAGCGACGGTTCGCCGAGCATGCGCTTCGCCTGCTCCATCCGAAGCCCCATCAGGAAGTCGATGAAGTTTTCGCCGAACTGCTCCTTGAACAGCTTGCTGATCGTCTTGGGATGGATGGAGAAGCGATCGCCGAAATAGTCCAGCGACAGCTCCGGGCTGCCGAAGTTCTCCTCCATGTAAGCCCGGATCTGAGCGATCTCGCTGCGGGCCGACTGCGAGTCGCGCAGCTCGCTCATCCGCGCGTCCATCCGCTCCAGCGCGCCGAGGCAGCCTGCCTCCAGCTCGTCCAGCGCCTCCCACTCCCGGTCGAGGGCGAGCAGCTCCGCCTCCGCCTCCTTCCACGCCGTCCAGTACTCCTTGGCCAGCTCCAGGAACATCCGATCCATCTGCTGGTACAGCACCTGCTGCAGGCTCTCGATCTCCTGACGCGAGAAGCAGGACTGGCGGATCTGCGCGTACAGGCTGCGCAGCCGCTCCCTCCAGCCGGGGTCGCCCGTGCGGAACGCCTGGGCGAGCTGCTGGATCGTGCCGAAATGGTCATGCAGCGGACTGCCGCCGCTGCCGAGACGATCCGGCGTGATGACCTCGCCCGTGCCGAGCGCGGCCTTGTAGGCCAGCAGGCTGGCGGCGATGTCCGCCGAGCGGCGGATCTCCTCGAGCGGTCCGGCCGGACCGTGCAGCGCCATCGTGGCGCCGAACGCCAGATTGTCGCGGATCCAGTCCGACGCCTCGGCGGCCAGCCGCCTCGCCTCGTCCAGCCCCGCCTCCGGCGGCAGCCAGACGATCGCGCTCATGCGCCGGTCTCCCGTCCATTCCGCCCAAGCCGCTCCGCCGCCGCCCTGCACCGTCTCCGTTACGACGCTTGCGAGCACGAACTTGAGCATCGCCTGGTCGTGGGCGCTGTAGGCTCGGGAAAAAGCGGCATGGCGGTCGATCTCCAGCGTCCACGCAAACGCCGTCCGCCCGCGGGGCTCGAAGCCAAGACGCTCCAGATCGGACTCCCACTCGGCCTAGGAGATCGGAGCGCCGCCCGTCAGCGCCTCCAGAAAGCGATGCCGCTTGCGCAGCAGCCGGTTCTCCGTATCCTGCTGCTTGGAGCGCTTCATCTCCTCCATCAGCTGCTCCAGCGACAGGCGGATGAAGCCGAGCTCGTTGCGATCGGCTCCCGGGCCGTCCTGCGGTACGAGCGAGCTGGATCGGATCAGCGAGACGAGCTGGCTGATCGGCCGGTAATTGCGGCGGGTGACATGCACGACCCAGGCGATGCCGAGCAGGACGGCGCCCAGCGCCAGCACGAGCCAGACGCTGTACAGGTCGAGCGTCAGCTTCAGCCCTTTGCCCGTCGGGCCGCTGGAAACCGTCCAGCCTGTGTACGGCGAGACATACTGGGCCAGAACGAGCTCGCCGCCGTCCAGCCTCGGCCCGATCGCAGGCTGGCCGCTGCGGTCGGACATGGCGATGAACGTCTGGCCGGGGTCGTACATGGAAGCCAGCTCCTGCCCCAGCTTGGACAAGCTGACGTTTACGACGACGTAGCCCGTCTTGGCGCTGGAAAAGCCCGGGTAGGCCCGCACGATCGTCATCACCTCCGCCGGCTTGGACATGGCATACGGCTGGAACGAGCGCTTGTCGCTCCATTGGCCGATCGGCCGCTCCCCGTCGAGATAGGATCGGAGGAAGGCGGCGTCGCGGAACGGCTCGGTCTTGAGCGAGCCGTCGCCGAAGACAAAGCCGTCGCGGGGGCGGTACAAATAAATGGAGTCGATGGCGGGATTGCCGAACGCCCATGAGTCCATCAGCCGGTCCGCCTGCAGGTTGACGAAGACGTCCTCCGCCTCCGCCCGGTAGAAGTCCTTGAGCACGGCGGAGCCGAGGATGTCCTGCAGGATGCGGTAGTCATGGCGCGCAACGAGTTGTCGGCATGGCGGATCGCCTGCTGCACGAGGAAGTCGTTCGCCTTGGCCGCTTCCTTGCGGCTCTGCTCGTTCAGAGCTTGAAAAAAGACGACGAACAGGATCGACACGACGATGAAAAAAGCGGGAAGGTACGAGAGCAGAAGCTTGCGGAACCAGCTGCTTTTCATCAAGATCCTCCCTTCAGCCATGGTAGACGAAGCCCGAAGCGGCCCTACGGCGCGGCGCTTGCGCGATTGGCGGCCGTTATTCAGACGCGAAGGCGCAGCATAGGCGCGATCGGAGCGGGACGGTCCGCGGCGGGTTCGGTTGCGGGGCGCGCGGATGCGGCGGCGGATTCGGTTGCAGGGGTCGCCGAGGCGGCGGTGGCTGCGGCTGCGGCCGCTTCGGTTGCAGGGGTCGCCGAGGCGGCGGATTCGGTTGCGGCGGATTCGGTTGCGGCGGATTCGATTGCGGGGGTCGCCGAGGCGGCGTCAGCTTCGGATGCGGCGGCTCCGGTTGCGGGGGTCGCCGATTCGGCGGCGGACTCGGCCGCGACGGCTTCGGGTGCGGGGCTCTCCGGGGCGGCGGCGGCTTCGGGTGCGGCGGCGAACTCGGCTGCGGCAGGACGAGGCCCGCCGGGGCTTTCTAGGCTTCGCTTTGCTTTTTTCTCCATGCTAACCTATCCTCCTCTCTCAGGCTACCATACGCAGGAAGACGAGCTTTGCCAATTCTCAACATTCGCCGACTTCACGATTTTCCCCGCCGCTGATCCGGCCTCCGCCGCAGCCCGCTTTTTCGCCGGTGATGCGGCATGCTCCCCCGCTTCGCCCCCTCTCCCTTGCGCCGCGCCGCCTCCCACGCGCTCACGCCGTTTTCCGTCCTGACGCGCGGCTTCCTTGAATCCGGCAGCCCGCAGGAGTATCGTTAGAGGAAGCAGCCGAACCTGCCCCGGCCTCGCCGCGCCCATGCGGCCCGAGGACCGGCAGGCGGCACATCCGAGGAAAGAGGTCCATTCCGAATGAAAAAACGTATCCTGCCCGACCCGCCCGCCTATGTCCTGATCGTCGCCGCCGTCGAAGCAGAGCGGGATGCCGTCGTGCGGGGCCTGATGAAGGCTTGCCCCGAAGAAAGCTGCGGCGAGGCGGAAGGCCCCCTGCGCCGGGTCGGGCGCTACATCGTCGTCGCCGGCGGCGTCGGCCCGGCCGCTGCGGCAGCCAGCACGGCGCTGGCGATCGCCGGCGGGCCGCCGCTGCGCTATGTCGTCAGCGCCGGCATCGGCGGCGGCTTCCCCGGAGCCGCGCCGGTCGGCTCCGTCGTCGTCGCGACCGAGATCGTATGCGCCGATCTCGGAGCGGAGACCGCGCAGGGCTTCGCCAGCGTGGACGAGCTCGGCTTCGGCTCGTGGCGCGTGAAGACGGACCCCGAAGTCGCCGAGGCGCTGGCCGAGGCGCTGCGGCAGGCCGGCATGGCCGCGACAGCGGCGCCGGTGCTGACGCTGTCCACGGTGACGGGCAGCGGAGAGACGGCCGCCGAGCTGCTGCGCCGGGTGCCCGGCGCGGCGGCGGAGGCGATGGAAGGCTACGGCGCGGCGCTCGCCGCCTCGATGCACGGCATCGAGGCGATGGAGGTCCGCGCCATCTCGAACGCGGTCGGTCCGCGCGACCGCGACGCCTGGCGCATCGGCGACGCGCTGGCGGCGCTGGAGCGGACGGCCGCGATTTTGCCGGAGGTGCTGAACATCCGATGAAGATGAAAATCGCTTATTCTCCTTGTCCCAACGATACCTTCGTGTTCCATGCCTGGGCGCACGGCCTGATCGCGGGCGCGCCCGAGCTCGACGTGACGTACGCCGACATCGACGTCACCAACGGCTGGGCCGCTCGCGGCGAAGGACCCGAGGTCATGAAGATCTCGTATGCCGCTCTCCCCTACGTGCTGGACCGCTACGCCCTCATCCCATGCGGCGGCGCGCTCGGCCGCGGCTGCGGCCCGCTCGTTCTGACGGCCGGCGGCGGCCGGATCGCTGCGGAGCGGGCGGAAGTTGGCGGCGCTGCGGAGCCGACCGCAGGGACCGATCGGCGAGAAGCCGGAAATGCCGCGGCGAGCTCGCAAGGCGGCAGCGGCGCAGCGGCCCGCCCGTCGGCCGACGCGTCAGCCGGAGCGGCTCGCTCCCATGTCGGCGCTGCTGCGCCGGGCATGGACCCGTCCTGGCTGAGCGGCCGGACGGTCGCCGTGCCGAGCGACCGCTCCACGGCGTACCTGCTGTTCCGGCTGTGGACGGCGCAGCAGATCGCCGGCGAGCCGCCGCGCATCGTCGTCCTGCCTTTTCACGAAATCATGCCCGCCGTCCGAGACGGCCGCGTCGATGCGGGCCTCGTCATCCACGAGGCGCGCTTCACCTATCCCGACTACGGCCTGACGCTCATGGCCGACATGGGCGTCTGGTGGGAGGCCGACACCGGCCTGCCGATTCCGCTCGGCGCGATCATCGCCCGCCGCGGCATGGACGTCGAGTCGCTGGCCCGTTGGACGCGCGCCTCGGTCGAATACGCTTGGGCGCATCCGGACGAATCGGCGGGCTATGTACGCGAGCACGCCCAAGAGATGTCGCCGGACGTCGCGCGTTCCCACATCGCGCTTTACGTCAACGAGTTCACGCGGTCGCTCGGCGAGGACGGGCTGGCCGCCGTCCAGTCGCTGCTCGGCCGCGCCGCCCGCGAGGGCCTCGTCCCCGACTTCGACCCGGCGCTGCTGCGGAGCTAGGCGCGGCGCGAATGTCCCGGTGCGGAGCCTTTGCGGGAATGGCGCTGCGGTCCTCCAGGCCATACGAGCAATTAGCCTCGAACAGCTGCGATCCGCCCTGATTCGCAGCTTGGATCGGGGCTTTTTTGCAGCTATTCGAGCGATAAACCATGCCGGCCTCTTCGTCGCGCTTCGTCCCGATCGCGTGCATCGCACCTTCGCTCCAGCGGAAGGCGCTCCGTTTTGCAAGCGGCTTCTCCGGTCGATACATGACGGCTGCTGACGACGAATCAGATCGTTAGCAGCCCTAAATGGGGCAGCTTCAATATCTAACGACGCGCGAGGAGCTTAGCGATGCCAAAACGCCGGAAAAACATGCGGAAAGAGGCGAATTGCTAGTCTAAGCGTCTGAGGAGTCGTTCGAGTTTTGGAGACGCGAAAAAAGGGCGGCTAAGCGTCTGAGGAGTCGTTGGCATCGAATGGGAAGCGCATGGTTCTCCAGGCGAGCGCCGTTCTCGACTCTCTATTCAGCCTCCCTCACGGCTTGACATGACGAGGCGGCTCAACTAAACTCAATATATGAACAAATGCTCATATATTATCATGGGATAAGGGGGCTCTTTATGAGTCATGAACCGGATCTAAGGCGCAGAGTTGGAAAGGACACGCCTCCATTCGAAAGCACGCGCAGCCTTGGGCAGGCAGAGCCAGGGCAAACCCACAACCATGACCACCTCAGCCGCTCCCACGACGGACACAGCCACGCCCGCTCTGCCCATAGCCGCTCCCACGACGGACACAGCCATTCCCATTCTGCCCATAGCCACTCCGGCAACGGACACAGCCATTCCTACGCGGGCCATAGCCACTCCCACAATCACGGCCACTCCCACGCCGGGCACGGTCATTTCCACGGAGGCGGGAGCGGCAACAAGCGCGGGCTGCTCATCGCCCTCCTCATTACGACCGGCATCATGGTGCTGGAGTTCGTCGGCGGCCTGGCGACGGGCAGCCTGGCGCTGCTGTCCGACAGCGGACATATGCTCAGCGACGCCGGCGCGCTGCTGCTGAGCCTCGTCGCCGTCGGCTTCGCCGCCCGCCCGTCCTCGCCGAAGCGCACGTTCGGCTTCCGCCGGTTCGAGACTCTGGCCGCCTTGTTCAACGGCGCGACGCTGATCGCCATCGCGATCTTCATTGTCGTCGAGGCTTGGGGCCGATTCTGGGAGCCGCCGACGGTCGCCAGCCGCTCGATGCTGCTGATCGCCGCGGTCGGGCTGCTCGCCAATCTCGCCAGCGCCTGGTTCCTGATGCGCCAGGGCGACGTGAAGGGCAACGTCAACCTGAAGAGCGCCTATCTGCATGTGCTCGGCGACGCTCTCGGCTCGGTCGGCGCGATCGCGGCCGGGGCGCTGATGTGGGCGTTCGGCTGGTACTGGGCCGATCCGGCGATCTCCGTGCTCGTGTCGCTGCTGATCGTAAAAAGCGCCTGGGGCATGCTCAGAAGCACCGTCCATATCCTCATGGAAGGCGCTCCCGAGACGGTGGATACGCAGCGGGTGCAGCTCGAGCTGGAGTCGCTGCCCGGCGTCATCGACGTGCATGATCTCCATGTCTGGACGATCACCTCCGGCTTCGACGCCATGACCTGCCATCTGCTCGTCGAGGACGACGCCGACAGCCGCCGCGTCCTGCAGCAGGCGATCACCCTCCTGCGGGACGGGCACGGCATCCGCCACTGCACGATCCAGATCGAGGATTCCAGCGTCCGGCACGAAGAGCTGGGCTGCTGATCGCTCCGGCATTCGCCCCGAGCCCAGCCGCGAGGCCCCTTTCCTTGCCGTTCCACGCCAAAAAGCCCATCCCGGCGATCCTCTCGCGGGATGGGCTTTTAACTATCGTTTCATTGCGCGGTTATGAACTGAATGACGCCGATTGAAAACAAAAATAGAATGAGAACAGCCGCGACGACGCCGAAGCCGGTCAGAAAGCTTTTGCCGAACCCTTTCTCCTTTGCCACAGCAGGCGCATATCTCCGCTCCGACGGCCCTCGACCTACCGCCCGCTCCCGCTCCTCCAGCTCCTCGACCCGCCGCTTCAAGTCCTGCACTTCCCGCTCCAGATCCATAGATGCATCCCTCCTCGCCATACCCTATCACAGTTCATCCGGATTTTGGAAGATCACAGAAACCTTTCCATTCCCTTTACGTCTAAAGGAAAGGAAAATAAGAGCCCCGCTCCTCAGGCTCCACTACAGCGCCAAGGAGAGAGAATCCATGCTGCATCACATCGAGCTATATGTCTCCGATCTGCAAAAGTCCGCTTCTTTCTGGGGCTGGTTCCTCGGCGAGCTCGGGTACGAGCCCTTTCAGGAATGGCCGGAGGGCCGCAGCTGGAAGCACGGCTCGACCTACCTCGTGTTCGTGCAGGCCAAAGAGAAATACTTGGACGTGCCGTACCACCGTGCCCGGGTCGGACTGAACCATCTCGCTTTCCACGCCGCCTCGCGCGAGCAGGTGGACCGGATGACGGGCGAGGTCCGCGCCAGAGGAATGAACCTGCTCTATGAAGACCGCCATCCCCATGCGGGCGGGGCGGGGACGTACATCCTCTTTTTCGAGGATCCGGACCGGATCAAGGTCGAGCTCGTCGCGCCGGCCGAGGAGCAGAGACTGCCCGAATGACCGATCAAAGGAGATGAGCTTATGAACCCTGTCCGCCATGCTCATGCAAAAGCCCGCCTCGGAACGAGGCGCGCCGGCCGCAGCGCGCTCGGCATGCTGCTCGCCGGGCTCCTGCTGTCCGGCTCGGCGACGACGCCCGCAGCGGCTGCCGAGCCGGCTGCTTCACCAGCGCCAGCGACCTCCTTCAAGGAGCGGGCCGCTTCCTGCGGGCCAAGCACGCTGAAGTCGGTGCTAATCGGCGGGGCGAGCGGCGTCGACGACCAGTTGTACGGAGCCCGCAAGGAGGATTCTGCGCGGATCAAAAAGGTTTGCGGGATGGTGCAAGCCTTTGCGAAGAAAGGCAAGCCCGTCAAGGCTTTCGATGCTACGCCCTACAGCTTCTTCTATGGGCTCAGCCTGACCTTCTCCAACTAAGGGCGATGCCTCCATCTTCGGCTCGACCGGCGGCCTGTACCTGGAATCCGGCTCCACCTTCCTGCAGCTTGACGACATCAGCGTGTCGAAAGACTACAGCTCGCTGTTCGTCAGGAATGAGGAAATCGCCGAGATTCCCGCGACCGCTCGCTTCGGAGAGAAGATTCGGCTGAAAGGACATGATCCGCTCCTTTTCTCCCCGGAGCTCTTTGTGTATTGGACGCCGAATGCCGAAACCTATGCCTCCTCCTCGGATTCATCCGGTTATCCCTATGACCACTCCCTGCTGATCGGCACAGGCACGCAGCAATTCGGCTACTACGACTTCTCCATCACGCTGCCCGCCTATGGCAAAGCAAAGGATGGAACGATGAAATTCCTTGAATCAAAAGGTTCTCTCAGCCTATACGTCGCCTATGGAGGCAATGGCAGCCGAACGTTAGGGGAGATGTCGCTGCTCCCCGCCGACGAGCCGTTCCTGTCCGTGGACGGCAAGCCCGCGCTGGACGCTGCGCTGCGCCCCATCCTGCGCGAAGGGCGCGCCCTGCTGCCGCTGCGCTCCATCGCCAAGCTCGCCGGCAAGTCCGTCGTCTGGGACAAGGCGTCGTGGAGCGCGCTCATCCGCTCCGAGCCGCCCGCTCCGCGCACCGGCGCCTACTCCTTCCCGCAGCTGTGGATCGACGGCAAGCTCGCCGCTCCGGAGCTGCAGCCGATTCTGCGCGACGGGCTGACCTACGTGCCGATCCGTGCGCTGACCGCGGCGTTCGGCATCTCCGTCTCCTGGAATGCGGCCAGCCGCAGCGTCGATATCGAGCTGCCCTGAGCTATGGTATAATGGCCGGAGCCAAGCCCGATCCGGGCCATCCCCCTTTGCAAAGGAGCGCCGCCGCCATGGCCTATATCCGACCTCTCCATACCGATGCCGACTTCCAGGAAGCGCTCGACGAGCGCATCCCGGTCCGCGTCTTCCGCGACGACCATATGGTCGAGTCCGGCAGCTGCATTGTGCGCTTCGACGAGCGCACCGTCGTGCTGCAATCGGGCGTCGCCGATCTCGCCTACCACGCGCGGGCGCAATGCGAGTTTTTCGAGCTGCGCAAAAAAAGCTGAACCCGCCCGGGCCAGGCGCGCGGCGGAACTCCCGCATGCGCGGTCCAGATTTAAATCAAGCAAAAAAAGCCTGCCGCTTCGGCAGGCTTTTTTGCACTATTCAAACTATATACTCCAAGCCTACATCTGAAGCTGCTTGAGGTTGTAGAACTCGCCCTTGCGCGCGATCAGCTCGTCGAACGTGCCGACCTCGGCGATGCGTCCGCGCTTCATGACGACGATGCGGTCCGCATGGCGGATCGTCGAAAGTCGATGGGCGACGATGAACGTCGTGCGCCCCTGGATGAGCTGCTGCATCGCCTGCTGCACATGATGCTCGGAGGCGTTGTCGAGCGCGGACGTCGCCTCGTCGAGCAGGATGACGCTCGGATCGCGCACGAGCGCGCGGGCGATCGCGATCCGCTGGCGCTGGCCGCCGGACAGCTTGCCGCCATGCTCGCCGACCATCGTGTCGATGCCCTTCGGCAGGCGCGAGACCATCTCGGTCAGATGCGCCCGCTCCACCGCCTCCATCACCTGCTCCTCCGTAATGCCCTGCAGGCCGTAGGTGATGTTGTCGCGGATCGAGCCGGAAAACAGGATGTTCGTCTGCGGCACAACGGCCAGATGGCGGCGGTACTCGGACAGATCAAGCGCGGACAGCGGCACGCCGTCGACGAGCACCCGTCCGGAGGTCGGGTTCAAGAACCCGATGACGAGGTTGAGGATCGTCGACTTGCCCGCGCCGGACTCCCCGACGAACGCGATGCACTCGCCCGCGCGCACGTCGAGCGATACTTCCTCGAGCACATGCTGGTCGCCGTCCGGGAACTTCAGCTGCACGTCCTCGAAGCGGTACTCCCCGCTCAGCCGGGTCAGCTTGAGCTTGCCGGCGTTGTCCTCGATGTCGGTCGAGCGCAGGATCTCCGTGATCGAGGAGATCGACTCCGTGCCCTTGGCGATCATCGGGTAGACGTTGATGAGCGCCGTGATCGAGCCGAGGATCATGCCGAAGTAGCCCTGGTACATGACGATGTTGCCGACCGGGATGCTGCCCGTGTAGGCGAGATAGGCGGTGAACAGCAGGCAGAAGACCTGCACGATCTGGAACGTCACCCAGCCGGAGGCGCCGAAGTACGCCTCGACGAGGTCCATCCGGTAGCCCTTGCCCTGCAGGCGCCGCAGCGTCGTGTCGATGCGGTCGATCTCGACCTGCTCGAGCCCGTGCGCCTTGGTGACGGGGATCATCTCCACCATCTCGGAGACGTGGCTGCTCATCGTCTCGATCTCCTTACGGAACTCGCGGTTGCTCTGCCGGATGCGCCGCTTGAACATCTGCATGACGCCGATCGCCGCCGGCACCGTCAGCACGTAGAAGAGCGAGACGAGCCAGTTGGAGTAGAGCGTCAGCCCGAAGGCGATGACGACGTTGAAGATCGCCGGGATGAACGCCAGCATGAGCTGCTTGCTCATGCCCTCGACGGCCTCGACGTCGCGCAGCACCTTGGACTGCAACCGGCCGGCGGCAAGCTCGCGATGCGAGTTGATCGACAGCTGCTGCAGCTTGCGCACCATCGCGCCGCGCAGGCCCGCCTCGACCGAGCGGATCGCGCGGCTGAGGAAGCTGACGTAGGCGGCGTGGGTCGGGATGTTCTGCAGGACGACGGCGATCAGCACGGCGAAGTTGATCCACAGCTCCCGCAGGCTGTGCTGGTCCGGCTGCGCGACGATGTTGATCATGTTGGCCGTCACGATCGGCAGCACGTAGACGGGCAGGCTTTTGACGAGGAAAAAGACGATCGAGATCGTCAGGTTGAGGAAGTTCCCCTTGTACAGCGACATCAGATACTGGAATGCCGTCCGGTTCTCCGTCGTCGCCGCCTGCTGGAAGGCGCTCTCGAAGGAAGCGCTGGAAATCGGGGCCGGCGCGGTCCGGTTCATCATGTTGGATCATCCTCTTCCGTTAGGCTAACACCCGTTCGACAGGTCAAAGGAAGAATAAGAGATGGCCGGGCTCGGTGTCAATGGCCCGCATGCGGATGAGAGGGGACGAAGAAAGGAGGTCGAATTAGAAATGGAATAATACTGGAAGGGGACGAATAAAATGGGAGTTGCAGAATCCATGACCAACATGCTTTTGCTCGCCATCCTCGTCGTGCTGCTCCTGATCTGGGGGCGCATGCCGAAGGACAAGCCCTACTCGCAGCGCAAGCTGGAGGAGGCCATGGAAAGGGATCGCCTGGAGCGGGAAAAGCACGAAGAGAAGCACCCTCAAAGTTGGTAATAAGAGAATATTCACCCTTTTAAATGGATAAATACCCCTCAAAATATGGATATTATATGGAATAATTTCCTTGTAGTTCTTCACTGGCCAGTGAACTCATTCCTTATATCCAGGAGGAAAACCACTTGAAAAAAAGCAAGCTGAAAGCCTTTGCCGTCTCCGCCGCGGCACTTGCCCTGATCGTCTCTGCCCAGCCAGCCTTCGCCGCCTCGTCCGTATCCGGATCCGCAGGCGGGGCCTGGACTTCCGGCAGCTCGAGCATCGGCAGCTCGAGCGGCAGCGGCAATACTTCAAGCGGCAGCGGCTCCGCCTATGTGTCCGTAGAAGTGACATACCGCTATTATTACGGCTTAGCCACCAGTCCTCGTTCTGTCATCAAGTCTAACTCCGGCTATCAACCTGGAGTGTCCGTTACGGCAAGCGCAGAATATCTTCCAGCGCAATCGATTGATAGCACAGCAAAACATGTGGTTAAGGTCGGGAACGCTACCTGGACCGACACGAGCTCCACAACGCCTTAGTTAAGCTCAGCCGCTGCGCTTTCAGAGCAGCGGCTTTTATACCTATTTTCGGGGGACTTCATAATGAACCTTATCTCAAGCAACTACAGACAAAAGGAAAGATTTACCTTGTTTGCTGTTCTTCTTATCGCACTTCCCATTCTTTTCTCTGGATGCTCCGACAAGGCGTTCTTTTCAGAGAGCAATGAGTACGATCCCAATTTCGACTATCCCTACGCCTTCCATCGGCAAGGCTACGCCCTGAACTTCGCTCCTTCCGAAGACGGGTATTACGTCACATATAGAAATTTATTGTACTTTATCGATGCGGAGCGCCTGCAGCCCATCGTGCTGGACGCGCGTCCGAACAACGGCTGCAAGTCCGATCCAACCGTGGAGACCTGCCGGGCGCTCGTATCAAACGAACAGAATTTCATCCGATTTACCCAAGTTTACGACAGACACTTATACAGTCTCGAAAGCATGACCATTGACGGAGATGGAGGATTTCCTCAAACGGAATATACGCTCATTCGCATGCAGCTTGATGGGACAAGCCGGGAAAACGTCATGACGTTCCCCCTTCGACCTACAACCATCGCTCTTCACCGGGGTTATCTCTATTTCACCATGACCGGATCGGACAAGGACGGCCGTTACACCAGCACCGTCAATCGAGTATCCCTGAAACATCCTTCCAGCAAGCCGGAAGTCCTCGGTGAGACAAGGGATGAGAAATCCCAATTTCTAGATGTATTGCCTTATGGAAATCAAATTTACTGGCACATGCTCGGAAACCCTTATCATGCCTATCGGTACGACCCCATTCGTGGCGAGACAAAAATGCTTTGGGACAACGCCGATTCCAGCTCTACAAATCTCCATGCCGTAGCCGGCGACAAGCTCTACTTTGGTCGATTTTACGGAGATCCTGGTGATAAGAGAAGCTTTATTCGCTATCAATCGGATCTGAACGGCAACCACATAAAAGAAGTGTCGACTCCGCATCCGGCGGTTCTGAGCTTCCTGACGGTGGATTCGTCCTATTTGTACCAAATGCCAATCATTCCTTATTTAGAAGATGCTCCGGAAGTGCCTAATCGGCTCGACATCTACCAAAACCATGACTTTTCTAAAGCAATGAGCGTGAATACGAGCTTCGCGCCTCGTAGTTTTGGCATCATTTCCGGTGATGACCGGCACCTCTTTGGAACCTACCTGCAAGAAGGAGAACTGCTCTACACAGCTCTGAAGAAGGATGAAATTAAATTGGGCAAGGCCGCCTTCATCTCCTTCATGGAGAATCTCTGACATGGAGCTTCGCTGGAGGCTTCTGACGCTGGAACTCCGCAAGCTCCTCGGCCAAAAGCGGACGATGGCGCTCATCCTCGTATTGCTTGCGGCTGGAACCTTCCTTCGGCACGAGCAGCAGCTGCGGGAGCAGCCGGAGCTCATCGCGGCACGAGAGGACTATGAAGCTCTTGAAGCTTCCTACGCCGGGCGGAGCGAGACGGAGGGCAGGATGAAGGCCGAGGAGGCCGTTCAGCGGCTAAAAGCCTTTCAGGCGTTCTCGCTCGCCGCAACGGCCGAAGGGGATTCGCCCTGGAGCCGGATGGCGGAGGTGATTCTGGCGAAGCAGCCGGAGCTGCTGGAAGCCTACCGCGCCAGCGTCTATGTCAACGATCCGAACCGCATCGCCCAAGAGCTGTTCCTGCAAGCCAAGATTCGGGAGCAATACGAGCACTTCCAGCAGCACCGCGACTTTCTCGCCGACATGGCGGGCTATTCGGAGACGATCGGCTCGTATGCCATCTTCGCCGAGGACTCGCCGTTCCTCACCCGCAACCGGAGCCAGACGGTGGAGGATTTTCGCAAGCTGGAGGGAATCTCCTGTGGCCTCGGGCTGCAGGAAGGGGTCGTGGCAAGCACGGAGCAGTCGGCGCTGGATCTGCTTGACCTGCTGATCCTGTTCCTGATCGGCTCGGCAGTATTCCTGCCGGACCGGACCAGCGGCCTGCGCCCGCTGCAGCTGGCCTCGCGCTATGGGCGATTGCCTCTGTTCGGGACGAAGCTGACGCTGCTGCTCCTCGCCGTCTCGCTGCTGACGCTGGCTTCGACGGGACTTCGGCTGGCCGACATGGGGCTGTTGTACGGGTTCGGAGACATGTCCCGCCCGCTTGCCTCGATGCCGGCCTTCCAAGCCAGCGCCGAACGGTGGACGGTCGGCCAATTCCTGGCGCTTTATGCCGTCTGCAAGCTGTTCGTCCAGCTTTTTCTGGCGCTGCTGCTAGGCCTCCTGTTCCTGATCTTCCGCCAACCTGCCGCCATTTTCGGCATCGCTGGCCTGCTGGCAGCCCTGGAGCTTTTCCTCTATGAGTCGATTCATCCGGCGTCGACATGGCATGGGCTCAAATGGATCAACCTCGCTGCATGGGCAGACTCCTCGCAGCTGCTCGCCGCCTATGAAAATCTGTCGCTGCTGGGCTACCCCGCATCCAAACGGACCGCCGGGCTGATCGCCCTGGCCCTGCTTTCGCTCGCACTGCCCGCCTGGAGCGCCTGGCTGTTCTGCCGCCACGAGCCGTACCGGCTTCGCCTGCTGCCCGCCGCCTGGGTGGAGCGGCTGAACCGGCTGCCGCTGCGCCTGGCCCGCCGCAATTCCCTGCTGGTCCATGAGCTGCGGAAGCTGCTCGTCTCCGGCAAAGCGATCTTCGCCATCCTCGCCGCCTGCATCCTGTGCTGGCAGCTGCTTCAGCTCCAGGGAAGATGGTATGAGCCGGATGAAGCGGCCTACAACGGGTACCTGAGCCGGCTCCGCGGGGAACTGACCGAGGCCAAGCTGCGCTGGATGGACGAGGAGCGCCAGCGGCTCGACCGCATCCCGGGCCAGCTGGCGCAGGCGCTGGAGCAGCTGCGCTCCGGCGAGCTGGATCCGGCGGGCTACTTCGAGCAGACGAGAGAGCTGGAGATCCGCGGCCAAAAAGAAAAGGCGTTCCAGCGGGTCGAGGCGCAGCGCGACGAGCTGCTGGAACAACGCAGCCGCGGCGTAGAACATCTCGGCTTCGTCAATCGCTTTGCCAGCGATTCGCTGTTCAACTCCGAGAAGAAGGACCTCGGCATCGGCCTGTGGATCTCGGCGCTGCTGCTCATCGGCATCAGCCCGCTGGCGGCGCTGGACCGGCAAGCGCACATGGAGCCGCTCCTGCATGCCGCTCCGCGGGGACGCGGGACGCTGCTGCGGAGCAAGCTGCTCGCCGCCTCCATCCTCAGCTGGACGATCGCGCTGCCGCTGATCGCCGTAAAGTATGTCAACAGCTATCGGAACGATCCGCCGTGGGACGGGTCGCTCGCCGTGCAGAGCGTCGAGTCGCTGGCCCGGATCGGCGGCGCCTTCTCCATCCGCGACTACATGATCGTCACTGGAGCGCTTCAAGCCATCATGCTCCAATGTCTTGTGCTGCTGCTCGCCGCGCTGGCAATCTTCGCCCGCAGCCAGACCGGCTTCCTCATCCAGGGCACCCTGATCTTCGTGCTTCCGCTTGCGCTGCATGCGGCAGGTCTGGAATGGGTCTCTTCGTTCAGCTTCACCTTCCTGTTCCACTTTCCGCAAGCGTTCGACGGTTGGAGCTACTGGCCGTCCGTCCTGCTCGCTTGCGGCCTGACCGCCGGACTGGCCGCCGCTGGCTGGAGGCTGGCCTGGGTGCGGTACGTCCAGGACCCATCGGAGAGAAAGGGGCGACAGCATGACGCTCACGCTGGATGAAGTGACCAAGCTCTATCCCGGACGCAAGACGCCCGCCGTCCGCTCGTTCACATCTGAGCTGACAGCGGGCGTATATGGCTTGCTCGGGCCGAACGGCGCGGGCAAGTCGACGTTGATGAAGATGATGACCGACCAGCTGAGGCCTACGGCTGGAGCGGTCCGGTATGAAGGACGCCCGATCGGCTCCCTCGGCAAGTCGTATCGCCATGTGCTCGGCTACATGCCGCAGCAGCAGGGCATGTACGCCGATTTTACCGGGAGGCGCTTCCTCTGGTACATGGCTGCCCTAAAAGGGCTGGACCGCAGGACGACGGCCGCACGCACCGAGGAATGGCTGCAGCGGGTGAACCTGGAACGGGATGCGGACCGCAAGCTGGGCGACTATTCAGGCGGAATGAAGCAGCGGCTGCTGCTCGCCCAGTCGCTGCTGAACGACCCCAAGGTGCTGATTCTGGACGAGCCGACGGCCGGGGTCGATCCGAAGGAGCGCATCCGCATCCGCAACATGATCGCGACGCTCGCCGGCGACAAGATCGTCCTGCTCGCCACCCACGTCGTCGAGGACATCGAAGCGATCGCCAAGGAAATCGTCCTGATCCGGGGCGGCGAGAAGATCGCCCAAGCTCCTCCTCAAGCCGTGCTGGCGATGGCGGAAGGCCGCGTGCGCGAGTATCGGATCGGCGAGGAGGAGCTGCAAGCGTTCCAGGAGGAGCACCGCGTCAGCCAGATCAAGCGCGATCCGGGCGGCATCTGGGTCCGGGTCGTGCAGGACGAGCCGCTGTCCGGCCTGACTATGCGCGAGGCGGCGCCGAGCCTGGAGGACGTCTACCTGCATCTGTTTCAGGATGCGCCTTGAGGCGGCGCGGCTCCGCTTCTGCGGGTGCTGCTCCCTTACGGCAGCTTTCCGATCATCGCGTGCGCTAGGCGAATCCACTCGATTCGCCTAGCGCCGCTTCTTTTTACGCAGGTCCTCCATCAGCTTCTTGCCGGTCAGCGTCTGGGCCAGTCCGCCGCCCGCCGTCTCGCGGTGCTTCTCCGGCATCGCCGCGCCGACCTCGAGCATGACCTGCACGACCTCGTCGCTCGGGATGACGCTGCGCACGCCGGCCAGCGCCATGTCGGCCGCGGCGAGCGCCGTGACCGCGCCGAAGCCGTTGCGCACGATGCACGGGATCTCGACGAGCCCGCCGACGGGATCGCAGATGAGGCCGAGCGTGTTTTTGAGCGCAAGCCCGACCGCGTGCACCGCCTGCTCCGGCGTGCTGCCGCGCAGCTCGGCGAGCGCGCCCGCCGCCATCCCGATGGCGGAGCCGACCTCCGCCTGGCAGCCTCCTTCCGCGCCGGAGACAAAGGAGTTGTTGGCGATGACGTAGCCGATCGCGCCCGCGGCGAACAGCGCCTCGGTCATGACGTCGTCATCCCAGCCGAACCGCTCCTGCGAGCTGACGAACACGCCGGGGATGATGCCGCAGGAGCCCGCCGTCGGCGTCGCCACGATGCGGCCCATCGAGGCGTTCACCTCGGAGACGGCGAGCGCGTACGCCATCGCGCGTCCGGCGTCGCCGCCGAGGCTCGGCTCGGCGCTCTCGTTGTAGGCGGCGACCCGCTGGGCGTCGAGGCCGGTGAGGCCGCTGCGCGACGTCGTGTCGCGGGTCAGGCCATTGTGGACGGCTTCCTTCATGATGCCGTAGTACGCCTTCATCGTCGCGAATTCCGCCGCTTCCTCGCGTCCCGATTCCTTGGCCTGCTGCTGCAGCATGAGGCGTCCGATCGTCAGGCCGCTCTCGCGGCAGCGCTCACTGAGCTCCTTCAGCGTCCGAAAGTTCATCCGCCATCTCCTCCTCTTCTCCGTTCAGATCGACATAATCGGTGCCGAGCACATGCGGCAGCCGCCGCACCCGCTCCAGCAGCGTCCCGGACGCCTCGCCGTCCAGCTCGACGACCGCCAGCGCCTCGCCCTGCCGCTCCATCCGGCTCAGCGACAGGCCGGCGATGTTGAGCCCCGCCTCCTCCAAGGCGGCGGTCAGCCCGGCGATGACGCCCGGCTGGTCGCGATGGCGCACGAGCAGCGCCGGACACGAGCAGCCGAACTTGACGGCGAAGCCGTTCACCTCGACGATCTCCACGTTGCCGCCGCCGATCGACGTGCCGAGCAGCGACAGCTTGCGCCCGTCCGCCGCCTGCAGGTCGAGCCGCACGGTGTTGGGATGGGGGAACAGCCCCTTGCCCTCGCGGAAGGCCAGATCCATGCCCGCCTCCTCGGCGAGCTCGATCGCATCCGGCAGGCGCGGATCGTCCGTGCGCATGCCGAGCAGCCCGCCGGCGACGGCCGTGTCCGTGCCGTGGCCTTGGTACGTCGCGGCGAAGGAGCCGAAGAAGCTGACGCGAGCCGACTCCGGCATCGCGCCGAGCAGCCTGCGGGCGGCCAGCCCGATGCGCGCCGCGCCGGCGGTATGCGAGCTGGAAGGGCCGACCATGGACGGCCCGATGATCGAGAAGACATCCTTGAAGCGCATGCGCTTCCTCCTTTTTGTATCGCTGAAATGAAAAGGAACAGCGCGGCGGAATGCGTCGAAGCAAAGGCTCGCGCGAGCCCTCTGCTTCCCCGTATTCCACCGCTCTGTCCCTTGTACCTGAGAGTTGCCCTCGATCGCGCCGCGATGCGGCCCGATGAAGTTTCCCCTTGGGTGATTCCGACGCGCCGCCTCGGGGGCGAACCGAGGGCTTGCAAGCCCGCTCGGCCGTCCGCAAGGCGGCGCGGAATGCTCTCCAGAGCTGCGTCCGGCAAAGGTCCTTTTGCCTGAGAGATTCCCCTGCGTGCAGGTTGCTCCTTCGGCGCTGCCTCGATCATGCAGGCAATCTCTCCCGCTGCCATCATCCGCTGTGCCTTCTCATTATATGCAGGAGGACAGCCGGCTTCAACCCGGGCGGGCAAGTTCGGCCTCAGCCGCTCGGCAGCCCAGGCGATGGCACTAGGAGGGCAAGTTCGACTTTAGCCGTTCGGCAGCCTGGACGATGCCAGCCGGGAGGGCAAGTTCGGCTTTAGCCGTTCGGCAGCCTGGACGATGCCAGCCGGGAGGGCAAGTTCGGCTTTAGCCATTCGCCCCCCTACTCTCCGACGCCTCTGGGGCTTATGCTGGTTGCAGAAGGAGGAGATGCGCATGACGTTGAAAGGAAGGGCGGCTCTCGTCACCGGCGTCAGCCGGGAGGCGGGCATCGGCACGGCGATCTGCCGCGCGCTGGCGGAGGGCGGCGCCGATCTGTTCTATACGCATTGGCGCGCTTACGACGCGGAGGAGGGCTGCGGCCTGCAGGAAGGCTGGCCGGACCGGCTGCAGCAGGAGCTGGAGGGCATCGGCGTGCGGGCCGGACAGATGGAGGCCGACTTCATGGACCCGGACGTGCCCTTGCAGGTGCTGGACGAAGCCGAGCGCGCGCTCGGACGGCTGCCCTCGATCATCATCCACAACGCGTGCTACTGCGCGCCGACCAGCTACCGGACGCTGACGCAGGAGTCGCTGGATCGGCATTATATCGTCAACAATCGGGCTCCGGCCCTGCTGAGCATGGAGTTCGCGCGCCGCTTCGAGCAGGCGCATCCGGCCGGCGGGGCGGGACGCATCCTGTTCCTGCTGTCCAAAGGGGCGGACGCCGACAACCTCGCCTACCTCGCGACGAAGCAGCTGCTGGCGGGCCTGATCGAGCCGCTGGCCGCCGGACTCGCTCCGCTCGGCATCACGGTCAACGGCCTCGATCCAGGCCCGACCGACTCCGGCTGGATGTCGGACGAGCTCAAGCGGCAGCTGCTGCCGCTGTTCCCGATGGGCCGCATCGGACAGCCGGAGGACGCGGCCCGCGCGATCGCCTTCCTGGCGAGCGACGAGGCCCAGTGGATCACCGGCCAGTCGATCCGCTCGGAGGGCGGGTTCCTCGGGCGCTAGCGAGGGGGCGCCGGGGGACCGCCAGCCAAGGCTCTCTCGACTCCCTGGTTGTGCTGGTGGGTCGAGGGTCTGCGGGCCAAAGCACTCTCGACTCCCTGGTTGAGTCGATGCGCCGGGGTTCCGCCAACCAAGGCACTTTCGACTCCCTGGTTGAGTCGATGCGCCGGGATTCTGCCAGCCAAGGCACTCTCGACTCCCTGGTTGAGTCAATGCGCCGGAGTTCCGCCATCCGAGGCACTCTCGACTCCCTGGTTGAGTCGATGCGCCGGAGTTCCGCCATCCGAGGCACTTTCGACTCCCTGGTTGAGTCGATTCGCCGGGGCTCTGCCGACCAAGGGACTCTAGACTCCCTCGTTGAGACAATGCGCCGGAGTTCCGCCATCCAAGGCATTCTCGACTCCCTGGTTGAGTCGACGCGCCGAAGTTCCGCCATCCAAGGCACTTTCGACTCCCTGGTTGAGTCGATTCGCCGGGGCTCTGCCGACCAAGGGACTCTAGACTCCCTCGTTGAGACAATGCGCCGGGGGGCTACCATTCAAGGCACTTTCGACTCCCTGGTTGAGTCAATGCGCCGGGGGACCGCCATCCAAGGCACTTTCGACTCCCTGGTTGAGTCGACGCGCCGGAGTTCCGCCATCCAAGGCATTCTCGACTCCCTGGTTGTGTCGACGCGCCGGAGTTCCGCCATCCAAGGCATTCTCGACTCCCTGGTTGTGTCGACGCGCCGGAGTTCCGCCAACCGAGGCACTCTCGACTCCCTGGTTGTGTTGACGCGCCGGGGGACCGCCAGCCAAGGTACTTTCCACTCCCTGGTGCTGCCACTCCGGACGAACCGACGACGCATCACGTTGTTGTCGACCTCCGAGAAACGGTTGGCGAACCGGCTTGCTATTCCCTCGAGAGCGCGATGCGAAAAAGACCGTCCGCCGACCGCGATGCCGCCGCGCGCAGCAAAAAAGCCTTCCCGCCTCGATCCGAGGCTCGGGAAGGCTTTTATGCTTGGGCCGTGCTTAACCGGCCAAGCCCCAGATGGCGCAGCCGGCCAGACCGGCGGGATAGCCGGCTGCGGAAGCTCCGCTCCAGGTGGCACCGACGCCGCTCCAGGTGGCAAGCGCCTGCGGCGCGACCGCATCGGAAACGGCGTTCCAGCCGGCTTGCGCCTGCGGCGCGCCATCGCACGCGCCGCGGCCCTCCGCCGGCACGGCGGCTGCGCCGGCCGCGGCACGCGCCTGCACGCGCCCCGCCAGCGCGGCGGCGGCTACGGCCGGCTCCAGCGCTTCCTGCTCGGCGAGCGCCGCGATCGCGGCGGCGTCGCCCGTGCGCAGCGCCGCCGCCAGGCCGCGCACGCGCGCGAGCAGCGACTCGTCCGCCGGCTCGCGCAGCCCGCCGGCGGCCAGGTCGCGGCGGACCGCGCCGAGCGCGCGGCGGGCGCGGTGCATCGCCGCCTTCACGGCGCCCTCGGTCATGCCGAGGCGGAGCGCCGTCTCGGCGATGCTGCTGCCGTGCATTTCACGCAGCAGCCACACCGCCAGCTGCAGCGGCGTCAGCCGCCGGCCAAGGGAGTGGAGCATCGTCCCCAGCTCCCACCCGCCGGCGGCCTCGCCGCTTGCTTCCCGGTTCGGCTCGGCTGCGGCAAGCTCCGGCAAGGAGCGTTGGTGCAGCGCCTTTTTCCTCTGCTGGTCGGTCCACAGATTGCGCGCGATGCGCAGCAGCAGCGCCTCGCGGTTGGCATGCGCCTCCCAGCCGGGGTAGGCCAGCGCGCGGCACCAGGCGGACTGCTCCAGGTCCTCGGCGTCCCAGCGCGAACCGGCCAGGGCGAGGCAGTAGCGGCGAAGGGCGCTGCGCTCCTCCTCGGCGGCCATGCGAATTGCGTCCATGCGGGCAGCTCCTTTCCAACGTGCGGATCTCGGTATTCGGTAAACGAACGGCCGCCTCGAAAGGATACGCGAACCGGCGAAATTTATTTCTCCCGCAGCCCCGTATCCTCGACTGGCGCCGGTTCGTTTACCGGGGGCAAAAAGCAAACCAGCGGCCGACCGCCCCTGAAGCGGCCCGGCTTACGAGGAGGAACCCCGATGAACCACGTGCCGTACGTCGTCGAGCAGACCGCCAAGGGCGAGCGCTCCTACGACATCTATTCCCGCCTGCTCAAGGAACGCATCATCCTGGTCGGCTCGGCCATCGACGACGCCGTCGCCAACTCGGTCATCGCGCAGCTGCTGTTCCTGGCGGCGGACGATGCGGAGAAGGACATCACCATGTACATCAACAGCCCCGGCGGCTCGACGACAGCCGGGCTGGCGATCTACGACGCGATGCAGCTCGTGAAGCCGGATGTCCAGACGATCTGCACCGGCGCGGCGTACTCGTTCGGCGCGATCCTGCTGCTCGCGGGGACAAAAGGCAAGCGCAGCGCCCTGCCCCACAGCGAGGTCATGATCCACCAGCCGCACGGCGGCGCGCAAGGGCAGGCGAGCGACATCGCAATCTCCGCCCGCCGCATCCTGAAGACGCGCGAGACGCTCAACCGCATCGCGGCGGACCGGACCGGCCAGCCGCTCGAGCGGATCGAGCGGGATATGGACCGCGACTATTTCATGTCGGCGGAGGAGGCGCTGGAGTACGGGATCATAGACCGTATACAAATCTAGCGGCAGCGCGCTTGTTCCAAGCTCGATCATAGACCGCATACAGATTTAGCGGCAGCGCGCCTTTTCACCCATTCTATTCCCTGATAGGGTAAGATGGAAGCAAGACCTATTCCGCTCAAGCGAGGTGAACCGTTCATGCTGGATAAGCTCATTGGAAAAAAGGTTCTGATCCACTTCATCGACGGCACGCTGGCCGAAAACGGCGTCCTCGAGCAAGCCGACGACAAGTTCGTGAAGTACGTCACCGACTACCAGGAGCTGTACATCCCCATCACGTCCATCCGCACGATCAACCTGCCTCTGAAGGAGAGGGAAAAGCCGAAGGTCGGCTTCGCCTGACCTCGATGATTGCCGTTCCGCTCCGCCGCCTCGGCTGCTGCCGGGGCTTTTTCTTTGCCTCCGCGCCCCTCGCCCGCCTCCATCTCCGGATGAACCTTCATTGCCTCGCAGCTATGAAAAATAGCCCTGATGCTGCATCAGCAAGCCTAAGGGCCTCTCTCGACCCGCCAGCCGCCCCAGCAGCAGGTTCGCCCCCGCATACAGCAGCCCCGCCAGCCCGAACATCCACCACGACGTCCACGGGCTGAGGCCGTAGCCCTCCCGGAAGTCCAGCGGGTAATCCCGGTACTGCAGCTGCCCCGCCCATAGGAACAGCCCGGTGAACAAAGCCGTCTGCAGCAGCGGGTGGCGCAGCCAGCGGTTTGCCGCGAGCGTGATCGGCAGCATCACAACGGCATAAAGCGCGACCGCGAGGAGCAGCGTCAACGCGATGAAGATGCCTCCAATATTCATTAATCCGTAATACTCCGTCGTCGCGATCTTATACCCCTCGATCCGCTCCACGCCGAGCACCGCCCCCATGAACAGCGCGATGAAAATGAAATTCAGCAGCAGCAAATAAGTCACGATGGCGCTGCCGTTTTTTCGACCGTTTTGGGAGCCGCCGCCGGCTAGTTGTCCGGACCTTCCCGAAACCGCCGCTCGCTCCCTTGTCGTCGACCTGTTCTTCTCCATCATCGCCCGCCTCCTTCTCTGCGGAATCCCGGCGCAAGCGCCAACCAAGCCCTCGCCAACGCCAAAGCCAGCGCTCCGCCGCTGAACAGCAGCACGCCCCACAAGCCTGCCTGAGCAAGCGGCGATTCGTGGTCC
This sequence comes from Paenibacillus sp. FSL W8-1187, assembly GCF_037965485.1. Lineage (NCBI taxonomy): Bacteria > Bacillati > Bacillota > Bacilli > Caryophanales > Paenibacillaceae > Paenibacillus > Paenibacillus sp. FSL W8-1187. The sequence continues at coordinate 530,324 of NZ_CP150181.1, read as the reverse complement.
CAAGGCGTATCGTCCGCATGGGTCAGTCCGTACCGCAGCAGCGCGAGGCTGCATCCCGCGAGCAGCAGAGAGCCGCCAAGCGCGGCGCTGACGAGGCGCTTCGCCCTCTTGTCCGCCCCGCCGGCCGGTCCGATCCGACCTTTGTGCCCACCCTGGCGCCCGCCCCGATCTTGGCCGCTGCCGGATTCGGCATGGCCGCCCGTCCCTTCGCCCCGCTCCTGCCGCCTCTTGTCCGAACCGCCGCCTCGCCTCATCCGGTCCCGCTCCTCTCCATAGCTCGCTGTTATCCGGTTAGACGCCTCTCCCTGCAAGAAAGTTCCAGATGCTGCCCTTGCCATCTGTCGCCCCGGTTGCTATAATGTCGGGAATCAGTTGCCTAGGGTTCCGCGGCGCAGCGCGCCGGACTGGTCCGAGAGGGAACGGCACGGCCGCATGGCCGCGCAGACACGGAGGGATAAAAGCCCGGGAGATGACCGCGTATTCAGCGGCTGTCTTCCGGGCTTTTTTGCGGGCATCTCCTGCGCGGGATGGGGCATACTGGAAACGGCGGTCGCACGGAGCGCGTCCAGCGAGCCGCAGCAAGTGCGGCATCAGAAAGGGGACTTCATCATGAATCGTTACTGGCTTCAAATCGTCGGCGCCTGCGTGTTCGAGGTAGGCTGGGTCATCGGTCTCAAGCATGCCGACACGGCGCTCGAATGGGCGCTGACCGCCGTCTGCATCCTGATCAGCTTCTATGTGCTGCTGAACGCGGCGCGCCACTTGCCCGTCGGCACCGTCTATGCGGTATTCGTCGGACTCGGCACGGCCGGCACCGTCCTGGCCGACATGATCCTGTTCGGCGACCCGGTCAAGCCGATCAAGCTCGCGCTCATCGGCGTGCTGCTGATCGGAGTCGTCGGCCTCAAGCTGCTCGGCCACGAGCCGGCGGCGGACAAGTCCGGAAAGGAGGCGGTCTGACATGGCCTGGGTGTATCTGATCGGCGCAGGGCTGTGCGAGGTGTTCGGCGTGACGATGATGAACCGGCTCAACGAACGCCGCAGCTTCGCGAACTTCGCCCTGCTGGCCGCCGGCTTCATCCTCAGCTTCCTGCTGCTCAGCCTGGCGATGCGCGATCTGCCGATGGGCACCGCGTATGCGGTGTGGACCGGCATCGGAGCGGCGGGCGGCGCGGTCGTCGGCATGCTGTTCTTCGGCGAGTCGCGCAGCGTCCTGCGCATCCTCTGCATCACGCTCGTGCTCGGCGCGGCCGTCGGCCTGAAGGCGCTCGGCTGAGCAGGATGAGCGAGAGAGCAGGATGAGCGAGGGAGCAGGATGAGCGAGGGAGCAGGGCCAGATGCAGCATGAAGGACAATTCAGGCAAGCGGCGGCATCCCTTTCGGCGAATCAGGATCGGCGAGCTCGGGCATCATTTATAAAAAAGCGTCCCGCCCCATTCATCAAGAATGGGCGGGACGCTTCTTTAATTGGGACCGAGCCGCGCTCCGGCTCATCCAAGGCACTTTTCTGCCTTGGATCCATCGCTACGGCCGGGCTCCGGCTCATCCAAGGCACTTTTCTGCCTTGGATCCATCGCTACGGCCGGGCTCCGGCTCATCCAAGGCACTTTTCTGCCTTGGATCCATCGCTACGGCCGGGCTCCGGCTCATCCAAGGCCCTTTTCTGCCTTGGATCCATCGCTCCGGCCGGGCTCCGGCCCATCCAAGGCACTTTTCTGCCTTGGATCCATCGCTACGGCCGGGCTCCGGCCCATCCAAGGCACTTTTCTGCCTTGGATCCATCGCTACGGCCGGGCCCTGGCCCATCCAAGGCACTTTTCTGCCTTGGATCCATCGCTCCGGCCGGGCTCCGGCCCATCCAAGGCACTTTTCTGCCTTGGATCCATCGCTCCGGCCGGCCGCCGGCTCATCCAAGGCACTTTTCTGCCTTGGATCCAGCGCCCCGGCCGGACTCCGGCTCATCCAAGGCACTTTTCTGCCTTGGATCCATCGCTCCGGCCGGAACCCAGCCCATCCAAGGCCCTTTTCTGCCTTGGATGAGCCGCGCCTTTTCCACCGGATGCCGCTCGCCCCCTCGCCCTACTCCCGGGCCGCCGGCTGCCGCTCCGCGCCCGTCTCCTGATAGAAGCGGTTCAGATCCGCCTCGCGCACCTCGAGCTTGAGGCGCGTGCCGGCCTCTTCGTACTCCGTCTCCTGCACATGGGCATGCTCGTTGAAAAACGACACCCACGCGCCCTGGTGGAAAGGCACGACGACCTCGGCGGCGATGTAGTCGCGGAAGATCTGCTTGCGAATCTGCGCGACGAGCTCGTCGACGCCCTCGCGCCTGGAGGCGGACAGATACACCCGGTCCTGCTCTACGCGCGGGTAGCTTCTGCCGGCGAGGTCGGATTTGTTGAACGCATACAGCATCGGGATGCCGTCCGCGCCGAGCTCCTTGAGCGTCTGCTCGGTGACCTCGATCTGCTGCTTGAACTCCGGGTTGGAGGCGTCGACGACATGCACGAGCAGGTCGGCCTCGGCGACCTCCTCCAGCGTCGAGCGGAACGCCTTGATGAGATGATGGGGCAGCCCGCTGACGAAGCCGACCGTGTCGGTCAGCAGGAACGACTTGCGGTCCGGCAGCTCGATGCTGCGCACCGACGTCTCCAGCGTGGCGAACAGCATGTCTTTGGCGAGCACGTTCTTGCCGGAATCGGGGTGGAACGTATCGACGAGCGCGTTCAGCAGCGTCGACTTGCCGGCGTTGGTGTAGCCGACGAGCGCGAGCACGGGGATCTCGTTCTTCTTGCGGCGCTTGCGCTGCACCTGGCGCTGATGGACGAGCTTCTCGAGCTCCGTCTCCAGCAGGTGGATGCGCTCCTCGATCCGCCGGCGGTCGAGCTCCAGCTTGGTCTCGCCCGCGCCGCGGTTGCGCAGGCCGGCTCCGCCTCCGCCGCCTTGGCGGCCGAGCGACTCGCGCAAGCCGACGAGGCGCGGCAGCATGTAGTTCAGGCGGGCTACCTCGACCTGCAGCTGCGCCTCCTTCGTCTGCGCCCGCTCGGCGAAGATGTCGAGGATGACGATCGTGCGGTCGATGACCTTCGTCTTGACGGCGGCCTCGAGGTTGCGGATCTGCGAAGGCGACAGCTCGTCGTTGCAGATGACGGTCGGGGAATCGTACGCCTCCATGAGAGCCGCCAGCTCCTCGAGCTTGCCGGAGCCGAGGTAGTGCGTGCTGTGGATGCGCTCCGCCTTTTGCGTCAGCTCGGCCACGACCTCGATGTTGCAGGCTTCGGCCAGCCCTTGCAGCTCCTGCATGGAGTAGGCGAACTGGTGGTTGTTCTGTTCGTGCACGCCGACGAGAATCGCGCGCTCGCGGGGGTGTTGGTTGGAATGTGTTGTCATATGGGAAATCATCCTCTCTTGGGGCAGGTATGAAAAAACACGGACCTAGCGGCCCGTGTTCGCAGTTATGCAGGATGGATCGGCTTCGTCCCTGTCCGCCTCGCCGCATGGCAGCGGCGCCCGGAGGGACGCGGACGGCAGCATGCCGCCGCGCCGCTCTCCGGCCGGACAGAAAGGCTCCTCCGCGGACGGAAGAGGCGGCCTCGCCGACATCCCCGCCTAAAGGGCCGAAGCCTCCGGGAGACGGGAGATGCGAAAGAGGCGCGTCAAAGCGATGAACGTGGATTCATCCACGATTCGAGATCCCTGCACAAAGGCAGAACATGGGCGTTATTCCATTAGCGACGCACCGTGCGGATCCGAATCGAATGAATCACACGCAACCCTCCGTTCGATCGCGAGCCGCCCGGCTGGAGCCTGACGGCCCGCGGACGGCTTTCGCGTTTGATTGCTACGAGTGTAGCATAGCCGCTTTCCGTCCCGCAAGCGCTCCACATCACTATAGGAGAACTTTACCACTCTAGTCTGGTCGCCAAGCGGAGGCGTTATCCGTTCATCGACTCTCGCTCCTTCAAGCGCGATGGATAAGAAAAACCCACCTCTACATGAGGTGGGTTTAAGTATTAGTGGGAGATTAACGCCGCAGCCATCTCAATCTTGGTAAGAGGATCTATGCCAGAGTCGGACTTGCTTTGCTTTGACACTTTGCGGATGTTGGCTGCGGAGCGGGCGGGGGAAATGTTTTTCTCCACGCACTTAGCAATGGCCTCAGCGTGCTCGTAAGGCGGGTCATAGCTACCAATAAGATGGATAGGAGTCCGGTAACGGATGACCAATTCTTCACCCTGCTCTTCGGAAAAGCCGAAGTGATGGTGCAATTCCCTGGCAATTGCCGTTTCATACGGAGTCAGCTTTTCGCTCTTCATGGTTCCACGCTCCTTCCTCGCTATAAACATAATACCCGGTGAGTGCCAGCCGCGAATCCCACACGTCGGAGCAAAATGCAATCTGCGTTCCTAATCTAGGGAGACTGAGCTTTTGATTTTGTCGGGAATGAATAATCCTGTCGTAGAACCAGTCGAACCCGTACTGGTATTGTATCTCTTGTTGAACAATAGCGCCAGTGTCGTTGTCGGCCATAGGCCCGATTACAACAGCGGGGTGTTTTTTACAAGGGTCTCCGGATTGGCTAGAAGCTAACCGGTGTTGATAAATAAAATACGCCCACGAGCGCGAGACACCACTGAAAATAGTCGTCTCGTTCTCCACGCCACCATCATCATCTATGTAGGGTTGAGGGAGAAAATCAACCTCCAGAACGCAGGGTCGGACAAACTCACCCACACGCGCTCGTTTCTCCGCCGCTTTGTGCGCCCATTCACGTGCTTGGTCAATGTCGGGCGTTGCGTAAAAGCCCGGTCCGAAATCTCGTCCCGGCCTCCAGTATTCGGAGTTGATCAGCTGACGGGAAAACCCAGCTAAGCTGTCATCTGTCGTTCCGTGGTAGAGCTTTTCAATCACGAGCTGCAAATAGGATCCTCCTAAGATCAGTCTATGCTCCCTATGTTATCATGTCGGTTGACTTAGAGGGAGTATCTTCCACTTGAACAGGAAAAGGTTCCCTGCCGACATTTACAAAAATATGACGGACATGCCCCTCACATCCCTCTATCCGAACTCCCTCCTCTCGCCTTATAGTAGTCTCAGCCGGAATGGAAGAAGATTCCGCGCCCATCGAAAGGGGACGAGTTATGAAACCAGCTTTGTCATGGAAGAAACGCCTGCTCGGCGCGGCCGTCGCCGCAGCCCTCCTGCTCCCTGCCCCGCTGGCGCAGCCCGGAGGCTACCGCGCCTATGCGGAGGGGCCGTCGGACCCTGCGCCGTCCATCGCCGCCAAGGTCGTGAACGGCAACGCCGGCAAGAAGATCCTTTTCGACAACACCCATGCCCAGACGGCCGGCGCCGCGGACTGGGTCATCGACGGCGGCTTCTCGGACTTCGGCAACGCGCTTGCGTCCGCCGGGTTCTACGTCAAGGAGCTGCGCAAGACGACTCCGATCACCCTCTCCGACCTGACGCCGTACAACGTGTTCATCACGGCCGAGCCGAACGTGCCGTACAAGGCGACGGAGCAGGCGGCGATGGCGCAATACGTGCAGAACGGCGGCAGCATCTTCTTCATCGGCGACCATTACAACGCGGACCGCAACAAGAACCGCTGGGACGGCAGCGAAGCGATCAACGGCTACCGCCGCGGCGCCTGGACGAACCCGGCCAAAGGAATGAGCGCCGAAGAAGCCGCCTCCCCCGCCATGCAGGGCGTCGTCAGCTCGGACTGGCTCGCGACGAACTTCGGCGTGCGCTTCCGCTACAACGCGCTCGGCGACGTGAACGCGACGCAGATCGTCGCGCCGAGCCAGGCGTTCGGCATTACGCAGGGCGTATCGTCCGTGGCGATGCATGCCGGCTCGACGCTCGCGATCATCGATCCGGCCAAAGCCAAGGGCATCGTCTACCTGCCGCAGACATCCGCCAAGTGGGGCAGCGCCGTCGATCAGGGCGTCTATGCCGGAGGCGGCGTCGCCGAGGGGCCGTATGTCGCGGTCGCCAAGAAAGGCGCGGGCAAAGCGGCGTTCATCGGCGACTCCTCCCCTGTCGAGGACGCCTCGCCGAAGTACAAGCGCGAGGACACCGGAGCGAGCAAGACGACGTACGACGGCTTCAAGGAAGTCGACGACGACACGCTGCTCGTCAACCTCGTGAACTGGCTGGCCGTGCCGGAGAGCTACACGAGCCTGTCGCAGGTGAGCGGCCTGACGCTCGACAGCCCGACGCCGCTGCTCGCCTTTGAAGATCCGGCCTCCTCGACCGAGCCGCAGGCGGAGCCGTGGGCCGCGCCGGCCGCCGGCTACAAGTGGTACGACTCGTCCACGTTCAAGACGGGCTCCTACGGCTACGGCGCCGCGTCTCCGACGCCAACGCCTACCGTGACGCCGACCCCGACGCCGACCGCTTCGCCGACGGCAACGCCGACTCCGACGCCGGGCGTGCTCAGCTACAGCTTCGTGACGCCAGCGACGCTGCCGAGCAACGGCACGTCGTTCCAGATCACGGTCAAGGCAAGCGGCTTGACGCCGAACGGCACGACAAGCGGGTACAACGTCGGCATCTACCTGACCTCCGGCGGCACGCAGATCGCCCAGGTGCAGAACGCCGACGGCAGCTGGCCGACCGCCTACGGCTACAGCTCCTCGTTCAGCCTGACGGCCGACAGCAGCGGCAGCGCCTCCAAGCAGCTCACCGTCCGCATCAAGTCGGGCTCGAGCGGAGCCGCCAGCCTGCGCCTGCGGCAGAACAGCACGAACCTGACGACGGTGTCCGTCACGCTCGGCAGCTAGGCGCTTGAAGGAGCGGCCAGGCCAGCGCTCCGGCGCAAGGGCTTGGCGCGAGGTCCAGATCGGATCCGGAGCGTCGGCTTGCATCCCGTCAAATCGCATAGCAGCGAGTAGACCGCCTAACCTTTTACGAGGTTCGGGGCGGTCTGCTTTTTTTCGAGCGGCTCCGGCGGCTGGCGGACGGGCTCCTCAGTGCCATATTTACCACTGAGGAGGGCCGTTCCTCGGCGGCGGGGCCTCTCAATGCCATTTTTACCACTGAGGAGAGCCGTGCCCCACGCTCCTTCCACCCCGCATCGTTGAAAGTGTATCTCTTTTTGTTGACCCGCTGAATGGGTGCGCTTTCACCTGTTCCCTACAATAGGAGAGACAACGGTACAAGGGGGAATCATCATCGTGCATACCAAGCTGCTGCGCCGACTCGGCGCCGCCATGCTGGCGCTCGTCATCGGGCTCGCCGGACTCGGCCTGCCGGCAGGAGGAGCGGTCGCCGACGCGGCCGCTTCGTCCGACCCGGACGGCTTCATCAAGGGCGTAGACATCTCCACGCTGCAGGCGCTCGAGGACAAGGGCGTCGCCTTCTACGACGACGGAACCGAGCGCGACCTGCTCGCGATCCTCAAGGAGCATGGCGTCAACTACGTGCGCCTGCGCCTGTGGAACGATCCCGTCCAGGCGGACGGCTACAACGACAAGGCCCATCTCATCGAGATGGCCAAGCGGGTGAAGGCCGCCGGCATGGGGCTGCTCGTCGACTTCCATTACAGCGACTTCTGGGCCGATCCCGGCCAGCAGGTCAAGCCCGCCGCCTGGGCTTCGCTCGGCTTCGACGAGCTGAAGGCGGCGCTCTACGGCTACACCCGCGAGGTGATGGACGAGCTGCTCGCCGAGGGCGCATACCCGGACATGGTGCAGATCGGCAACGAGATCAACTCCGGCATGCTGCTGCCGGACGGCTCGACGAGCCGCTTCGCGCAGCTGGCCCAGCTGCTGTCCGAGGGCGTGCGCGCGGTGCGCGAGACGACGCCCGCCGGGCACGAGACCAAGATCATGCTGCATCTGGCCGAAGGCGGCAGCAACGCGAAGTTCCGGACGTTTTTCGACCAGGCGCGGCTGCAGGGCATCGACTATGACGTGATCGGACTGTCCTACTATCCGTACTGGCACGGCACGTTCCAAGAGCTCAAGAGCAACATGGACGATCTGGCGGCCCGTTACGGCAAAGAAGTCGTCGTCGCGGAGACGGCCTACCCGTACACGCTCGAGGACGCGGACGGCCACGGCAACATCGCCGGCGAGGCGCAGGCGAAGCTGACCGGCTTCGAGGCGAGCGTGGCGAGCCAGAAGCTCGTCACCGAGCTCATTCTGAACACCGTCGCTCATGTGCAGGGCGGCAAGGGGCTCGGCGTCTTTTACTGGGAGCCGGCCTGGCTGGCGGGCGTCGGCTGGAAGGCCGGCGAAGGCAACGCGTGGGAGAACCAGGCGATGTTCGACTTCGACGGCAACGCGCTGGAGTCGCTGGATGCGTTCCGGTTCGTGCCGGGCGATCTGGACGACATCAAGCCGCTGCTCGTCTATCCCTCCCTGGACGTGACCGCGAGCGCCGGCTCCGCGCCGGAGCTGCCGGCCGAGGCCGAGGTGCTGCTCAGCGAGGGCAGCATCGAGAAGCGGGCAGTCGTCTGGGACGAGCCGGCCGATCCGGATCAGTGGAAAGTGCCGGGGACGTACGAGCTGCAAGGCTCCGTGCAAGGCGTGGACGCCGCGATGCGGGCCGCCGTGACCGTCAAGGTCGTGGACAATCCGAACCTCGTCCGTAACCCCGGCTTCGAGCAGGACGGCCTGGCCGGCTGGACGCTGAGCGGCACGGAAGGCGCGGCCAAGCTGTCCAAGGAAGCGGGCAACGCGCATAGCGGCGGGCATTCGGTCAACTATTATTACGGAACGGAGTACGGCTACCGCATCAGCCAGACGGTGACGGGGCTGGAAAACGGCACGTACCGCCTCAGCGCCTGGGCGTCGGGCGGCGGCGGCGAGACGAAGCTGCGGCTGTTCGCCGAAGGGTACGGCGGCGATCCGCTCGGCGCGGATGCCGTGAATGCGGGCTGGAACGTATGGAAGCCGTACGCCGTCGAGGAGATCGAGGTGACGAACGGACAGGTGACGATCGGCTTCGACGTCGAGGCTCCGGGCGGCACATGGGGGTATTTGGACGATTTCGAGCTGGTGAAGGCGCCGGAGAAAAATCCCGTGCAGAACCCCGGCTTCGAAAACGGCGACCTGACCGGCTGGACGCTCGGCGGCACCGCCGGCGCGGGCAAGGTCGAGAACAATGCGGCCAATGCCCATGCGGGCACGCATGCGTTCAACTATTGGTATGAGGATCCGTACCGCTTCACGCTGACGCAGATCGTGAGCCAGCTGCCGAAAGGCGTCTACGAGCTCACGGCCGCCGCATCGGGCGGCGGCGGCGAGACGAAGCTGCAGCTGTACGCCGAGACGGGCATCGGCTCGCGCTGGAACGCGGACATCGTCAACACCGGCTGGAATGTATGGAAGGAATACAAGGTCAGCGGCATCGAAGTGGCCAACGGCCAGGTGACGATCGGCTTCGACGTCGAAGCGCCCGGCGCGGCATGGGGCTACTTCGACGACATCCGGCTGACGCGGACCGGCGACCTGCCGGGCACCGGCGAGCCTCCGGCGACCGGCGAGCCTCCGGCGACCGGCGAGCCTCCAGCGACCGGCGAGCCTCCGGCGACGGGCGAGCCTCCGGCAACGGGCGAGCCTCCGGCGACGGGCGAGCCTCCGGCAACGGGCGAGCCTCCGGCGACCGGCGAGCCTCCGGCGACCGGCGAGCCTCCGGCGACGGGCCAGCCTCCGGCAACGGGCGAGCCTCCGGCAACGGGCGAGCCTCCGGCAACCGGCGAGCCTCCGGCGACCGGCGAGCCTCCGGCAACACCGACGCCGACGCCGGAGCGGACTCCGGCGCCAACCGCTACGCCGGCGCCAAGCGCGGCAGCCTCGCCGACGCCGAGCGCCGGCAGCGGCGTCGTCGCCGTGCAGGCCGGCCAGCTGTCCGGCGATGCCGGAGCCGCCGCCGTCCTCAAGCTGGACGGAGCGGCGACCGTGCGCCTGGGCGCCGAGCTGAAGCCGCGGCTGGCGGACGGCCTCCGCCTCGAGCTGCCCGGCCTGAGCGCCGAGCTGTCCGGCGACGAGCTGCGCCAGCTTTGGCAGCAGGCCGGCGATGCGCCGCTGTCGATCCGCCTGAGCGCGGCGGCCGGCGTAGGAGAGCAGCTGGCTCCGCTGCAGCAGCCGGGCAGCCGCGCGTATGCCGCCGCAGGCGGCAGCGTGGAGCTCGCCATCGGCTCGATCGCCGCGGACGGCCGGGAGCTGCCGCTTGAAGCGGCTTCGATCCGGCTGAAGCTGAGCGCGGCAGCCGGCTTCGATCCGGAGCGCTCCGGCATCTTCCGCCTGGACGCGAACGGCGCGCCGGCCTACCAGCTCGGCTCCCGGCTCGCAGGCGGCGATTGGACCGCCGACGCCGACGTCCGCTCCGCCGGACGCTACGCCGTGCTGGAGCTGAGCGTCGCGTATGCCGACGTGCCGGCCGGCCACTGGGCGCAGGCGGGCATCGCCAGCCTGTCGGCCAAAGGCATCGTGCAAGGCGCAGGCGCGGCAGGCTTCCTGCCCGCCAAGTCCGTCAGCCGCGCGGAGCTGGCGGCCATGCTCGTCCGGGCGCTCGGCCTGAGCGCCTCCGGCAGCGCCGCGGCAGGCTTCGCCGACGTCTCGGCGGACGCCTGGTACGCCGGAGCGGTCTCGGCCGCTCTGGACGCGGGCATCCTTCGCGGCCAGGCGGACGGCATCGCCGCTCCGCAAGCTTTGCTGAGCCGCGAGCAGATGGCGGCGATGCTCGTGCGCGCCGCCGCCGCAGCGGGCAAGCCGCTCGTGGCTGCCGCCGGCGAACGGCCGGCTGCCGCCGACGCGGGAGCGATCGGTGCCTGGGCGGCGCCGTCCGTCGCGGCCGCCTACGAGGCCGGCCTGCTGCAAGGCGACGCGAACGGCGCGTTCCGGCCGCAGGCGGAGCTCACCCGCGCGGAAGCCGCCGCCGCGGTGCAGCGCCTGCTGAAGCTGCTGCAGGCGTAGGTTCATTCGCCCGCAGCGGTCCGTTCTGACGCAAGCACCCTCATTAAAGAGGCTAACGACGAATCCGCTCATTAGACGGCCGAATTCAGCCCTCGCCGAACTTTAATGACTCGTGAGAAGCTTAGCGTCGGGAAAACAGCGTCCAACGAGTAGAAATACCGCCATGCGAACGTTTAAGCGTCTGAGGAGTCGTTAACGCAGAGGAAAGCGGAAAAACAGGCGTCTAAGCTTCTGACCCGTCGTTAGAACACAAACCCGCATCGAAGCAAAGCGGCTCCGAAAGGCTGCTGCCTATATCCTCAAGCCCGCCACCGGCCTCGGCCGGTGGCGGGCTTTTTTATCGCGCTGCACGGGGCGAACCGCTTCCCGATCCGCCGCGAAGCGCTCACCCGGCCGCGGCCAGCGCCGGCCGATCGAGCTCCCTGCCGATGGCGGCAGCGCTCGTCAGGCAGGCTCATCCTTCGGCTTGCGGGCGGGCAGACGCTTGAGCTGCCGGGCCAGCCTTTTCAAATACAGCGCCTGGAGCAGGAAAACCAGTCCATATAGACCCGGCAGCAGGATGATCTCGAACGGATAGCCGCCCAGGCGGGCGATGTAGACGACCACAAGCGCGAGGCCCAGCCCCGAACCGATCAGCGAAACCCAGAAGCGGCGAAGCCTGCGGGCGAGATCGCCTCCGTACAGCGTCAGCGCCGCCGCCGTGATCAGCACGCAGAGATTGTAAAAAAGCTGGCGGTTGATCGGGAAAAGGAGCCTCTTCGAAGAGGCATAGCTGATCGTCCACTCCTCCAGGGGCAGGCGGTCGAGCTTCACCCGGCAGACGCCGTCCTCGCAGCGCAGCGGCACGTTGCTATGCAGCCTCCAGCCCCAGCTATCCGGCAGCCGGGCCTCCAGCTCGACTTCAGGCTGCCCTTTCCAATAGGCGGCCGGCGAAAGATAGTACCGATTCGCCCCGACCGCAGTCGCCACCGAGATCGTCTCCATCCCGCCCTGGTCGCGGTAGCGGATGGACAGGCGCTTCGTTTCGCCGGGAGCGAACGTCAGCGAGTAGCGCGAGCCCGCAAGCGTGAGCAGCTCGGAGGGAGGCGGGAAGGCGCGTCCGTCGATCGGGTCGATAATCGTCTCATCGTTGCGCCGGCTGTTCATCATCCCCTTCAGCGAAGCCGGATCGACCGCCTGCGCGGGCAAAAGGCCGCCGTCCGCCTCGCGAACGTCCACGCTCTGCTGCCCCGGTCGGACGAACAGCATTTCGACGCTCTGCCTCGCTTCGCTCTCGTTCTGGAGCTCGTACTCGACGGACACCTCGGCTTCTTCGTGCGCCTCGATGCCGGCCGGCAGCTCGAGCACGACCTTCTCGCGCACGAGCCGGATCGTCTCGGAGGGTTCGAATGTCAGCGGTCCGAAGCCTGGGGCAGCTTCCCGGACCGGCCCTCCGTTGGCGGCGGCAGGCTCAGGCGCAAGCGCGGCGCTTGCCGCGAGCAGCAGGATCAGCGCAAGCGGCGCCCGCCGCAAGGCCGCGAGAATGCGCCAAGCCTTCGACAAGCCTCCCGATGCGCCGCCATCCGCAAAGCCGCGCAAGCCTCTCCCCACGCCTCGGCGCGGAGCCTCCTCCGCAAGCCCGCGCGCCGCGCCGACCTGCGCCCGAGACGGCAAGCCTTGCGCCGCGTCCGCCCCTTTTGCCGCAATCGCCATCCGCGCCCTTTGCTGCATCCACCGTCCGCCCCTTTTGCTGCATCTGCCATGCCCCTTTTGCCGCATCCGGCCGTCCTCCTGTCCCTTACTCCTCATCCCGGCGCTCCCGCTTCGGCAGCCGCTTCTCCAAAAAGACGAGCGTCAGCCGTTCGTCGACGAGCCTTTCCTTGAAGGGCTCGTAGCCGAGCTTGCGGTAGAACGCCAGATTTTTCATGCTGCGATGGCCCATGAACAGCTCTGCGCGCGCCGCATCCGGCCAAAGCCGCTCCGCCTCCAGCAGCAGCCGCTTGCCGAGGCCTCGGTTCTGGGCGGACGGATGCACGATCAGCTTGCCGATGCGCACGCTGTCCCCGTCGCGCTTGGCGCGGACGGAGCCCACGATGTCGCCGCCTTCCACGACGATCAGCACGACGCCCTCCCGATGATCCTGCTCCAGCTCCTCCAGCGTCTGCGTCAGCGGGGGGATCGCCATGCCGTCATACAGCTCGGCCTCGCTCAGATAAGCGAGCCTCTGCAGCGAAAGGATGGCCGGCAGGTCCTCCCGTTTCGCTCGTTCGATCATCCGTTCTCCTCCTCCTGGATCGATTGCGGCCATCCCGGCCGGCGGATGGTCCGGATGCCGCTTCCATCTCTTCCAGTATATCGAGGATTTCCCGCTTGCCTAGAGCGCTTTGCGCTGGAATCTCCCGCTGCGAGGAGTGCGGCGCCCATGCCGATCGCACGTCAAAAAGCCGGCCCCCGAGGGCAATGCCATCAAGTCAAGCTGATCTTGATGGCATTGCCCCTGAGGGACCGGCTTGGCGACAAGCTTGAAGCCGCTCGCAGACGCCTGCGAGCGGCTCCTGCATCGGCGCTGCCCTGGCGGCGGCGAGGCCGGCTCGCCTCAGCGGCAGGCGAGGCCGCCGCTGGCGCTCAGCGCCAGCCGCCGCCGGGCGCCTGCTGCGGCGCATACGCCGCTGGCGAGCCGTAGCTCCGCTGCGCGTACGCCGCGGACGCTCCGTAGCCCTGCGGCGCGTAGGCCGCCCAGCCCTGCTGCGGCTGCCCGTAGCCGGCGTAGTAGGCCGCCTGCGGCGCATACGCCCGGGCGGCGGCCGCCTGATGAGCCGCGTAGCCGGCCGCATACGGCTGGCCGGCCTGCGCGTAGGGCTGGCCGTACGGCGGCTGCGCCTGGAAAGGCGACTGGCCGTACACATAGGCCGGCTGGCCCGACACGCCGGTGCCGGCCCAGGAAGGCGCGGTCCGGTAGGCGGAGATCGCGCCGACCGTCGGCGCGTCCTCCAGCTCCTCCGCTCCCTGCGGCCCTCGAGCTCCTTGAGCTCGCGTCTCCCTCGCCCCCTGCGGGCCTTGAGCTCCTTGAGCTCGCGTCTCCCCCGCTCCCTGCGGCCCTCGAGCTCCTTGAGCCCGCGCCTCCGCAGCCTGCCCTTCCTCCCCGCTCTCGCGCGCCTGCTTGCAGCTGTCGAGCGGACCGATCGCGACGGTCTGCTTGATCGGCGCGATCGCTTCCTTCCATTTCGCCTCGTCGAGGCAGTACGTCTGGGCGATCGCCTTGGCCGGCGTCAGCCGCAGGATGTCGGAGCCGAGGATGACCTGCGGCGTCGGCGCGTCGAAGATCGCCAGAATATGCGTGTCGTCCGAAGTCGCCTCCTCGAAGTGCCACCAGCCCTGCGGCACGATGACGACCTCCTGCGGCACGATCGGGATGGAGATGAGCTTGTTCGTGAACGGATTGATCATGCTGACGGTCGCGCTGCCCGAGATCAGATAGACGAGCTCCGAGGCGTTCTGATGATAGTGCGGCTCGACATAATGCCCCCGGCTCAGGAAGATGTCCAGCAGCGAGGCCGAGCCGAGCGTCGGCAGCTGCTTGTAGCCGAGGATGTTGATGTAGTTGCTCGCGTTCGTCTTGAACGCCGTGCTCTTCTTCATGTCGAACGAGAACTTGAGATCGGGATCCGTATAGTCCATGTACGAGACGGTCATGTTCCCCATCCTTCCCCCTGCGTGATGCCTACTGAAAAGGATATGAAGCTCGGAGTCCGTCCCATTCCCGCCACCCGTCCATTCGGCTGCAGCCGGACCGGCTTTGCTCTGCCTAAGGCAGCAGCTCGCGCACGGCGACGTCGTCGATGCGGATCGCATGCGGAGCGTCCGGCGTCGCGGCCGCGCCGTCGACGACGTTGCCGAGCAGGAACTTGAGCTCTACCGTGCCGTCTGCCGCGGGCGTGACGACGACGCGGTGCACGCGCGCGCTGTCTCCCGTCAGGCGGACCGCCGACTTGCCGACGCCGGCCGCGCCCGTCCATTCAAGCTCGATCGGACGGTCGGCGTCGCTCCATGCGCGGAACGTCAGCTCGTAGCTGACCCCGCCTTTGAGCTTGAGGCCGCCTTGGATGAGCTGGCTCGACCAGCTCACCGGCACGTTCCACTGCGGATGGATGCCCCCGTGGTAGAAAATGTCGATCTTCGCCGCCCCGTCCTCCACGGCGAAGGCGGAATCTCCGCCTTCGCCTTTCCAGTACGTCCAGCCGGCCTCGCCGCTTGCGAACGAGCCGTTCGCGAGCAGATTGCCGTCCGCCTCCATGACCGGCTGCCGGACGGAGGCGTCGGCATAGCCTTCCGCCTGCACCGTCACCGTCGCCGTGCCGGCCGAAAGCCCGGCTGCCGGCAGCAGCCGCAGCACGCCCGGCTCCAGGACGTAGGCGTCCGGCGCCAGCGTCCTTCCGTCCGCCGCCACCGAGCGGACCGCCGCCCGCCAGTCGGCATCGTCGGCGAACGTCAGCTGCAGCTCCGAGCCGGCATAGTTGCCGTCCAGGTCCTCGTTCAGCCGCACCGGCCGCTTGAACGGAGCGTCGGCGACCTCCAGCACGACGTTGCCGATCCAGACCTGATGGCTTCCCGCCGGCGTGCCGGGCAGCCTGCCGAGCAGGAACTTGAGCGCGAGCGTCTCGTCGGCGGTCGGCCGGAACGTGTAGGCGAAGCGCTGCCAGTCGCCGGTCAGCGCCTTCTCTCCGGAGTCGAAGCGCCGCGCGTAGGAGGCGTTCTCCAGCGTCGCCTGCAGCGGCCGCGCCTCGCTCGCCTTGGCGTCGAACTCCAGCTTGTAGGCGAAGCCTTTCTTGAGGCTCAGGCTGCCTTGGTTCAGCATGACGTTCCAGCTCTCGCTCCCGGCATTCGAGATGTCGATGCGTGCCGCGCCGCCATCCGCCGCGAAGGTCGCTCCGGCTCCTTGGACGAACGGCTCCCACGAAGCCAGGCCGCCGCTGAAATCGCCGTTCTGCAGCGGGAACAGATCCACGCCGGAGTAGTCGACGTTGCGGTCCGACAGGCGGAGCAGGCGAACCTCGTCCAGTACGATTTCGCCCGCGGCGCCTCCGAACAGGAAGGACAGTCGTCCCAGCGGATCGCTTTCGCCCGCCGGCATCGTGAAGGCGAGCTTATGCTCGGCCATCGCCGTCCCGGCCGCCATCTCCTGCGAGGCGTACGTCCGGCTGCCGCCCTGGCTGCCGAGCTGCACGCCGACCGTCCGCCCCGCCGTGGAAGCCCGGGCGCGGAACGTCAGCTCATAGTCGTCGCTTTGCAGCAGCTGCAAGCCGTCCTGGCGCAGCGCCGCGTCCTGCGGCGCGCCTGCCGCTGCGGTCGTCAGCCGGACCTCGCGGGCGGACGGATCGACCGATGCGGACGCGCCGGCGGTCGGCGCCGCATCCAGCGTCCAGTAGGTCAGCCGGTCCATCTTGCCCAGCTCGAAGCTGCCGTTGTAGATATGGTTGCCGTTCTCGAGCGGCTCCTTGGCCGCCAGCGGGTCGCGCAGCTGCTCGACCTCCTCCAGGCGGACATTGCCGATCCAGACGTCGCCGGCCGCGAGGCCGACGTTGAACTCGAGCCGCGCCGTGGAGTCGGTCGCGTTGCCCATCGCGAAGCGGTATTCGAACGGCTTGACCTCCGTGCCGAGCTGCGGCGCGAACTGGTCCGTGTAAGCGGCCCAGCCGTTGTCGGCGTCGCCGCCCAGCTTGACGGCGATCGCGCGCGGAGCCGAGGCTTTGGCGTCGAAGGCCAGCCTGTAGTTGCGGCCCTTGACGAGCGTCGCGTGCTGGATCAGCTGCAGCGAATAGTTCTGCTGGCCGCCGTCCGTCGCCGTGATGCGGGCCATCGGCGTGCCGCCGACCGTCTCGATCTTGGCCGTGCCGGCCCCGCCGAATTCGCCGGTGTGCAGGAAGTTCCAGTAAAGCGGATCGAGCGCCGCCCCCGGAGCCGCGACGTCGGTCAGGCCGCGCGCGAATTCCCGGTCATGGATCCAGCTTCCGTCCACCGGCTGCTTGGCGTCTGCCGGGATCGGCTCCTTGACCCCGCTCGGCTCCTGCGGCGTGCGGTAGTCGCGGCCCGTCAGCTCGTACGCGCGGACGTAGTCGACCTCGACGCGGCCCGGAAGGTCGGAGTCCTGGGGCGTCCGGCCGCCGTCGTAGTTGCCGCCGACCGCCAGGTTGACGATGAGGTGGAACGGCTGGTCGAACGGCGCCGGGAACGCGTACTTGTCCGGCTGCCCGACGCCTTGGCTGCTCCACTCGTTCTGCGTCTGGTACAGCTTGCCGTCCACGTACCAGCGGATCTCGCCGGGCTCCCACTCCACGCCGTACGTGTGGAATCCGGTGATGTCCTCGCCTTCGGGGAAATGGTACTCCTTGCCGGTGTAGCGGTTGTCCGGCCAGGTCTTGCCGTGGTGGAGCGTGCCGCCCACCTCGCCGAGCAGCCGGCCGCGCGCCTCCATGATGTCGATCTCGCCGGAGGACGCCCAGACGCCGTAGACGCTGTCCTGCGGCATCATCCAGAAGGCCGGCCACAGTCCCTCCCCGGCCGGCAGCTTCATGCGCGCCTCGAACTTGCCGTACGTCTGGCTGAACGTCGGCGACGTCCACATCCGGCCGGACGTGTACGGCTTGCCGCCGACGCTCTCCTTGCGCGCCTCGATGACGAGCTTGCCGTCCTCGACCTTGATGTTCTCCTTGCGATAGAACTGCTGCTCGTTGTTGCCCCAGCCGTCGACGCCGTACTCCGCGCCGTTGCCGAGCTGGTAGCCCCACTTGCTGAGGTCGACGCCGTTCGTATCCGGCTGCGCCGCATTGCCGTCGAACTCATCCGACCAGGTCAGCGTCCAGTCGCTTTCCGTCGGCGTCGAAGTCGGAGCCGGCGTCGGCGTAGGCGTTGGGGTCGGCGTAGGCGTTGGGGTTGGCGCAGGCGTTGGGGTCGGCGTCGGAGACGCGGACGACGTCGGCGTTGGCGTTGCGGTCGGTGCCTGCGTCGGCCAAACGATCGGCGGCGCGGCGCTTGGCGTTGGCGAAAGGCTCGGCGAAGGGCTCGCGGCCTTGCCGCCGCTCACGGCGCCGGAAGCGACCGTACGGCTCTCGCCCGCCGGCAGCGGCTCGCCGTTCAGCGTCACGCCGGTTCCCGCAGCCGTGACGCGCCCTGCGCTGCCCCGGATCGACAGCTCGGAGCCCGCTCCGCCTTGCCCGACCTCCATCTCGCCGACCTCGGCCTGCGGCCCGATCTCGATCGTGGCGCGGCTTCGCGCCTGCAGACGGCCGACCTCGCTGGAGCCCTCGAGCACGATCCGCACCGGTCCGGACGGCTTGTCCACGACGACTTCGCCCGCCGTGCTGTCCTCCAGATGGATGCTGCTGGCGCCGCCGCCCTGCACGAGGATGCGGCCCTTGACGCGGACGCCCTTCAGCGTCACGTCGCCTTCGCCGATGCCCGGCCCCAGGTACAGGTCGCCCGCCACTTCCGTGCCCTGCACGACGACGCCGCCCGTCTTGACGACGAGATTGCCGGCCTCCGCCTTGGCATGCGTGCCCGGCGCGGCGACGATGTCGCCCGACAATCGGTCCAGCAAAGCGATCGCCTCCTCCCTCGTCACCGGCGCGCCCGGCTTCAGGCTGCCGTCGCCGTAGCCCGACAGGTAGCCGCCGGCGAGCAGCGCCTCCAGCGCCGGCCGCGCATAAGCCGCAGCCTTGGCTCCATCGGAGAACGCGCCGAGCTTGTTCGCCGTCGGGCCCGCATCCGCCAGTCGGAACAGCTTGGCGGCCAGCACGGCGGCCTCCTGCCGCGTGACGGCAGACGAAGGACGGAAGCTGCCGTCCGGATAGCCGCTGGCCAGGCCCGCGGCGCGCAGCGCCTCGATCGCTCCCGCGTGCCAGGCGCCCGGCTTCACGTCGGCGAAGGCCGCCGACGCCCGTTCAGGCGTCGGCAGGCCGAACAGGCGGACCATCAGCTGCGCCAGCTCGGCGCGCGTCACGGCCGCCTGCGGACGCGCCGCGCCGTCCGGATCGCCCGCCGCCAGTCCGAGCTGCGCCCATTTCGCCATGACCGCATCCGACCATCGGCCGGCCGCTGCTGGGGCTGACGAGGCTGACGGAGCAGCTCCGGCTGTCGATTCGGCCGCCGGTACAGATCCGGTCGCTGCCAGTGCCGCCGCTGGGGCCATCGAGGCCGCGTTCGCGCCTTGCGCTTCTCGTGCTGCAGCTCCATTCGCAGCTGCCGCCCCGATCGTCTGCGCAGCCTGGCCGCTGCTTGGCGCAGCTTGTCCTCCGCCGGCCGGCGCTCCATAGGCCGGCATCGCTCCTGCAGCCACGAGCAGCGCGCACAGCGCTGCAGCGGCCGCTTTCCCTTTTCTCATTCCAATGCCCCCTTCTGATGTTAACGCTTTCATAATGAGATGCTACTTACTATAGAGGAATCCAATGTTGGATTATATCCCCATATTTCAGGTAAGGTGACGGGAGTTCAGATCGCCGCCGACTTTATTCCTGCGCTGTTGAAACGTCCCTCCGAATGTACTCCTTGCTGCCGAACGTCCGTCTTGCCATCTCTTTTCTCACACCCGCCTCGCCTCGTCGCTCCAGCCTCGTTCATCTCGTCCAATCGTCCACCTCGCCCGCCCCACTGATCTCGTTCATCTGTCCACCTTGCCCGCTCCGTCCATCCCGTCCATCCCGTTCATTCGTCCATTCGCCCGCCTCGTCCAACTCGTTCATTCGTCATTCGCACGCTCCGTCCATCTCGTCCATCTCGTTCAATTCGTTCATTCGTCCACCTGCCCCTCGCTCAACTCGTTCCTTCGTCCATTTCACCGGTCTCGCCCACCAAGCTTTTGGTTCCATTCGTCGCTCGTCTCGTTCCTCATGCCATCCCTCCAGCCGCCTGCTGCCTCGTCCGCCTCGCCTGCTCGTCAGCCGTGCCGCTAACGATACGGAGAAGCGCTATTTTGCCCAAAACGAACAGCTGGAAATTCTAACGATACTGAGGCGCGCTATTCGACTAAAATCGGCCAAAATCATCGTTCTGGACTCGAATAGCGCTCGCCAGTATCGTTAGCTGACAAAAAGGCTCGAAAATCAGCAAATAGCGTCTCTGAGTATCATTAGCATTCGCAGGCAGCCCTGGATGCGGCACATCCGAGGCTAGACTCACTGCGCTGCGAAAGAAAAACCTCGGCTTGGCAACCAACAAACAGACGCCCCCCTGCAAGAGGCCGCCCATCATCTGAGCAGGTGCCCCCAGCGGCGCTACCGTTCAGGCGATTGCGGCGGCGCCACCGGCCAGGCGCCCGCAGCGCGACGTCTCCAGCCCCCAGCGACGCCTTCGGCCAGGCGCCCGAAGCGGTGCGACGGCTCAAACCCCTAGCGACGCCTCCGGACAGGCGCCTGCGGCGGCGCGACCGGCTCCGGCCCTCAGCGACGCCTCCGGACAGGCGGCCGCAGCGGCGCGACCGGCTCCGCGGGCGGCGATCGCCACCTCCGCGAACGACAAAAAGACGGCTCCCCTTGCGGGAAGCCGCCCCTCTACGCGCGCATGCATTACGGTCCGTCGACCGTCATTCCGCCGATCCAGCGTTCCGTCGATTCGTCATTCCGCCGTCCGCCGATCCGTCAGCCCTGCAGCTCGACCGTCCAGCCGAACGGGTCTTCCTTCTCGCCGCGCTGCAGGCCGGTGAGCTCGTCGTACAGCCGCTGCGACAGGTCGCCTGTGCGACCCTCGTTCACCTTCATCGCCTCGCCCTGCCAGTACAGCTCGCCGATCGGCGAGATGACCGCCGCCGTGCCCGTGCCGAACGCCTCGACGAGCGTGCCGGCCCGATGCGCGTCGGCGACCTCCTGCATGGACAGCTGGCGCTCCTCGACCTCGTAGCCCCAGTGGCGGAGCATCGTGATGACCGAGTCGCGCGTGATGCCGTGCAGGATGCTGCCGTTCAGCGCGGGCGTAACGACCTTGTCGCCGAGCACGAAGAACACGTTCATGCTGCCGACCTCTTCGATGTACTTGCGGTGCACGCCGTCCAGCCACAGCACCTGCGAGTAGCCCTTGGCCGTCGCTTCCTCCTGCGCCTGCAGGCCGGCCGCATAGTTGCCCGCCGTCTTGGCCTCGCCGACGCCGCCCGGCACCGCGCGCACGTAGCCGGACTCGACGTAGATGGAGACCGGATTGACGCCCTCGGAGTAATACGCGCCGACCGGGGACAGGATGATCATGAACTTGTACTGGTGGGAAGGAGCCACGCCCAGCGTCGCCTGCGTCGCGATGACGAACGGACGGACGTACAGCGACGTGCCTTCCTCGGACGGCACCCAGTCGCGCTCGACGACGAGCAGCTGGCGCAGCGCCTCGAGGAACAGCTCCTCGTCGATCGCCGGGATGCTCATGCGCGCGTTGGACAGGTTCATGCGCTTGATGTTGCTCCGCGGACGGAACAGCAGCACGCGGCCGTCCTCGGTCAGGTACGCCTTGAGCCCCTCGAAGATCGTCTGGCCGTAGTGGAACACCTTGGCGGCCGGATCCAGCGTGATCGGCTGGTAAGGCACGATGCGGCCGTCATGCCAGCCCTGCCCCTTGTCGTAATCCAGGATGAACATATGATCCGTGAAGCGGGTGCCGAATACGGAGCCTTGAAGCGACTCCTTGGCCTTCGGCTCCTTGGTGCGCTCGATCTTGAACTCGTAAGCCATCTGCGATCCTTCCTTCCGTCGTCCGCCTCGTGCGGCGTCCGAGCATTCTTCTACTAGTCATCCTACCACTTGATCCCCTATAGTGAAAGGATCGGTTTCATTCAGTTCTCCATACCTTCCGGGTATGGCATTCCGGACAATCGCCCGCAGCCGCCAGGCTTTTCCATTGTTGCCGAAAGGAGTCTTCCGTATGGATATGCGCCAGCTGAATTACTTCGTGACGATCGCCCGCGAAGGCCAGATTACGCGCGCGGCGCGCGCGCTGCACATGGAGCAGCCGCCGCTCAGCCGCCAGCTGCGGCAGATGGAGGAGGAGCTCGGCGTCGTGCTGTTCGACCGCACGGGACGCAGCCTGCGGCTGACCGCCGCCGGCAAGCTGCTGCTCGAGCGCGCGGAGCGGCTCATGCGCGAGTTTTCCGACACGCTGCAGGAGGTGCGGGAGCAGGGCGAGGGCATCCGCGGCGTGCTGTCCGTCGGGGCGGTCGTCTCGTGCATCTCGCTGCTGCCGGATCCGATCCGCAAGTTCCACCGCCAGTATCCCGACGTGACGTTCAAGGTGCATGAAGGGGATCATTTCTCGCTCGGCCAGGAGCTGGACGCGGGCGAGATCGAGCTGATCGTGACGCGCCTGCCGTTCGAGTTCGACTCGGAGCCGTCGGCCTACAAGATCGCTCCGCTGCCTTCGGACCCTTTCGCCGCCATCCTGCCTGCGGGCTGGGCGCCCGAGAGAGGGGGGCCGATCTCGCTCGGCGAGCTGGCGGAGCATCCTTTCCTCACGCTCAAGACCGAGCGCACGACCGCCATGCACGAGAAGCTGCTCCAGCAGTTCCGGCTGGCCGGCTGCGAGCCGCATATCCTGTGCGAATGCTCCAGCGTCGCCGTCATCCTCGCGCTCGTCTCCGAGGGCATCGGGGCGACCGTGCTGCCGCGCTCCGTGCTGGCCTCGTTCCAGATGTCCGGCATCGAGCTGCGCGAGCTCGGCGGCGAGCGCTTCCACTCCGAGGTCGGCATCGTCTGGCGCAAGGACCGGTACCTGTCCAAGAGCGCGGAGCGGTTCATCGCGACGCTGCTTTCGCGGAATGAAAAGGAGAGAGATTGAATGACGAATGCAAGACAGGCTTTGCCCGTCGGAAGAAATGATCGCTGCCTATGCGGGAGCGGAAAGAAATTCAAGAGCTGCTGCCTGCCCCGAACAGAGGAGGAGCGGAAGCGGCTGTTCGAAGACATGGATGTCCCGAGGCTAAATGACGGATTTTTTCACTTCCATCCGTTCCGACAGCTCTCGAGCGCAATGCTTCTTCACTCCAGCCTAGCCACTCCCACGTTGGAGCAGCTGGCCATGCAGATAGCCGGGAGAATCCGGCCGGATGAAGCAGAGCTTATCCGCTCCGAGCCGGATCCGTTGAAGCTGCTCGATCTGCTTGAAGAAGGCCGCATTACAAATTCCAACCATCCCTATCTTCTCCGAAAGCTCCTGCCGCATGAAGCGGTCGTTATCCCGGCTCTGCTCAGCAAGCTGAGCGAATCGGATCAGGATGCGCTGATCGAGCAAGGAATCCGGTTTCTAAACAAGACGACTGGATTCCCGCTTCCTCAGCTGGAAGAACTGGCCCTAAGCGCATCTTCCCCTTATGTCCGCTCCTGCGTCTGCCTTCTGCTGGGCGTAAGAGGGCCTGAGACCGTCTTGCCGCTCCTTTGGAGGCAGTTCCACTTGTTGCGGACGGCGCATCCGGAGGAAAGCCTCTCCGAAGGCCCGCTCTACGGCTTGTACGAGCTTGCCGTACGTTTCGGTCGGATCAGCTTGAAATTTCCTGAACATCTGTAACGAGGAGGGGCGACGGAAACGTGGCCTGAAGCTCCTCTCATTCAACAAACAAGACCGCTCCATCAGGAGCGGTCTTGTTGTCTGGAATAAACCATCCCATCCTCGACGACAAACGGCGCTTCGTTTCGCTCCAGCTTCATGGCCGTCTCGTACATGAAGCGACCTTCCTTGGAATACTTCAGTTCCGCAAGCCTGTGCTGGAATGCTGCCGCATCCACCTTTCCGCCGAACTCCGTCTCCAGGAGCATCGCCAGCCAATCCGTCTCGCCGGCGATCCGGGGATGGCCCCGCCTGACAACGATATGATCATAAGAGCCGACCAGCAGGAACGATTCGCTTTTGTGCAAGCAGTCGGACAGCAGATCCTCCGTCCAGGGCAGGCCGGCTCCCAGCTCGCCCAGGGGCAGCTCCCGCATCAGCTCCCCAATCGTCGCGTAGGGACGGCCGCCGCGCTCCTTGCTCTCCAACGCACGCTCCACATCGCGGACCAGCTCCTGCTCCCGCTCGGCCGTCCAACCAAGCCTTATCCGATGAATGTATTCGCCGAACTGACCGGCGCGGTAGTAGAAAATATTTTTGCTCGATGCCAAGGCGTTGTCGAGCGTCGCCGCGCTGGCGCCCACATCATCCGTCACCCATTCGTACACTTCCTCGCGAGGCACCTGGGCTTCCTGATCCTCCATGTACTGCTCGACCATCGCGAGCAGCGTCATCCCCTCCGCCGGATGGCTCGACAAGGTGATGAGAGGATAGCGGAACATGCGGAATCGCTCATCATCCAGCCCCGTCAGCAAGTCATAAAGAAGATAGGACGAGCCAATCCCCATCGCTTGCATGCGGCTTCTCTCCAGCTCATAAAGGCGGCTGACATGCAAAATGTCCGTTTCCTGCAGCATCGCCCACAAGCGATCGAGCACGCCGTGAAAATCCTCGGGAGCAAAAGGGTAGAACTCCCGCAATCCGACGATTCCGTAGTCCGCGCTGACAAAGTCCGGATCTTTGGAGATGGAGAATTCCAGAGTGAATCTCTTCCATCCCCGTTTCTGCACGAACTCCTCCCGCAGCCGCTCCACCGGAAGGGGCTCGTACTGCTCGCGGATGAACATCTTGATCTGCTCCGCGTTGCTCAGTTGCAGCCCGCCGTCGTCCACATGCCAGATATGAGGGAACTTGTTCGGCGCAAGCTGGTCCGAGCCGAGCTTGCGCAGCATCGTATAGAGCGCATATTCCGTCGGGATGCCGTTGTCTTGCAGCCGTTCCCGATACGATCCGAACAGGCGGTGGACGGAAATCGGACTGCGCTTTTCAAGAAGCTGCAGCGCATGATCCGAAATTCCCCTGACCAGCGCTTCGTCTATCTGGACCTTGTCGCGGTGAATGTAGACGCCTCTGCCCCATAAATAAGCCGTGTCGCTGAACTCTTCCCGGCTGAACACGGCCGTGAGCTCGCGCTCCTTTTCAAATTCGCCCGGCCGGATTCGATTGCCGATCTCCATCAGTTCTTCGGCCCGCTTGTATACCTCGACGCCTTGCGGAAACTGACGGAGCACCATCTCGGCGATATCCGCCTTCGTGGAAGACGAGAGGAAGCTGGCTCCATCGAGCGTTCGAGACATCCCCGTCCGCGCCATCTCCAGAACGAGGCCGAGAGGGAATCCGAGCTCGTCCGCCAGCGGCTTGACCTGCTTGCGGAGCTGTTCCTCCGTCCACAGCCGGCCGCCCAGAGGTTCTTTCAGCCGTTTGCGCAGTTGCGCTTCCTTGGTTTCCACTTCTTCCAGCGGAACCGTCGTCCACCACCCGTACCGCTCCAGATAAAACAGGCCTTCGTATTCCTCCAGCGCCTGCTCGATGATGCCATGGATAAAATTCGCTTGCAACGGAAAACAGAAAAATCCTTGTTGCTGCGCGCAGGCTTTTTCAAGCTCCTGCTCCAGATCCAGCAGGTCGCCATGGAACTCGCGCAGCGTCTTGCGGATGACCTGCCTCACTCGCTCCCGCGTCAAGCCGAACTGCTGGCCAAGCCATTCCAGCGTCGCGCGGCGGCCTTCCGCGCGTTCCTGCCAGCGGATCCGCACCATCTGCAGGTTGCGGCTCGATCGGATCGCCTCGTCGCTCAGCTTCGGAGCGAGCTTGGCCGAAGCATGCCGCAGCCGAAAGCCGATCCGCTCGCCCGGACTCATCGCCTCGAGCGTCGCCGCCGTCTCGCGCAGGGCTCTCGCTTCCTCCAGCAGCTCCACCAGCCGTACCACAAAAGCTTCCATTGAGATCTGCCCGATGCCCGTTCCCTTGATGAGCGAAGCCAATACGGTCGGCAGCTCGCCGACTCGAGTGATGCCGCGTCTCGCCAGCCGCACGGGCACACGGTTCCCGGAGGGGAATTCAGTGGGGCGTATCGGCAACTGAAGATCCTCATCGCTCAGGTCCAGAACAATCTGCTGCCAAATCAGCCGCCTGGATATGTCCGCGGGCTGATCTCTGTCTGGCGCAAGCTTCGGTTCCGGAGGCGCCTGCTTCGATCGGGCAGGGAGCGCTGGCGCTTCGCCGCTGCCTTCCTTCTCGACGAACGACTTCAGCTGATGCATCAACTTGAGCATCGCGCCTTGACCAGCGCTTTTGATGTAGGGCAGCAGGCTGCCCATATCTTCCGGCAGGTCCGCCAGCCTCGTCACCTGACAATTGTGGATCAGTCCCCGCATGAGGGCATTGCAGCCTTTGATCGGAAGATCTTCCAGCAGCGTCTCCTGCCGTTCAGCGGGAATCGTGACGGACACATCGGCAAAGTAGAGCGTGCGGCTCGTTCGGGCCGTATTGCTTTCGGGTTCGTCCTGCATCAGCTGGTCTTCCTCCTGCGGCAGCGGCTCGTCGCGCCGCGCCTCCAAAGCAAACAGCTCCGACTCCACGCCCTCATAGCGGTCGCGGAACAGCCACTTCAGCCCGTACGTCGGAAGCCCGCTGAGCTGTCCCGTCTCGGTGATGCCGAACCGCTCCAGCTGCCTCGCGATATCGAGCGGGAACCGCTCGCCCAGCGCGAGGCCGGGCATCAGGTCAGGGACGAACGTCGCCTCGCCCGGCCGCTCCAGCTTGACGAACCGGCTCAGCTCGCCCGCGAAAGCAACGCCGTAGAACCACAGTTGGACGAGCACTTCATGCAGCAGCTTCGGCTGCAGCCGATAGAGCTGCTTGAGCCGCTCTTCAGTCCAGTCCTCGAATGTGACGACACCGAGCGTTTCCGCGATCTCGCTCATCCGGCTCGGGCGATACTCCGCTACGGCACGCTTCTGCAAGTACGAAGGCACGAGCACTTTCGGATCCTCCTGCGCCGGCGCGTCCGGCCGTGCGGATGAACGCTGCAAGTCGGCAGATGCCGGTTGCGCTGCGGGTACAGCTGCTGCGGGTGCCGCCGGCGCTGCGGCATTTGCCGTTGCTGCAGGTTGCACCCTCGCTGCAGGTTGCGCCGGTGCTGCGATTTCCGCCGTCGCTGCAGGTGCCGCTTCTGCAAAGAAGTCCAGCTCGACCTGCACCGCCCCGCTCCGCACCGCCTTGCTGCCTGCCGGCACCTGCACATAGCGCTTGGCCGTCTGGTTGTTGCCGATCAGGAACCAGGCGGGCTTGCGTTTCGTCGAGAGGCTGCCGCCTTTGGCATAGCGGAAATAAAACCGCTGCTCCTTGAGTGCAAGCAACTCGTCCTTGATCTCCCAGCCGCCGACGATCCATAAAGCGCCGCCGCTCTCGCGCTTGTCGACGACAGTCAGTCCTTGGCCGATCAGGTAAGGGGCTATCTCGACGCTTTGAGACCCGATGGAAGGTTCCGGCTGCGACGCTTCCGCCTGAGATGCCGCAGCCTGCGGCGGCTCCGGTTCAAATCCATGCTTCGCTGCCTGCGTCAGGGCCGTCTCGATCGATCCCGCCTCTGATGAAGGGGCATCTGCCTGCTCGGCCCTGTCCTGAACCGCAGGCCGCTCCTCCGCCCACTGATTCATCTGCTGCGAGAACTTCGCCAGCAGCTCGCTCATCTGGCCGAGCCGCTCGTCGATCGACGGCAGCAGCTTGTCCGCCACCTGATTGCGGAGCGCCTCCTCCAGACGGTGCTGGAGCTCCGCTTGCGCCAGCCCGACTTGACCGGCATCGGCGCGGATGTCCGCGCCAGGACTCGATGTCCGCAGCGGCATCTCGTAATCGGGCACCGCCAGCTCGGGAGAGCCATATGCCTCGACATACCAGGCCGCCAGCTCGTACAGCCGGCGATGGGCCGTCAGCGCCAGATCGACCGGCACTTCCCGCGCGTCATGCGCTGCGGCGTTGCCGTTCATCCGCAGCCATTCGAAGGCGCTGCGGATGTCTTCGGAGATGATGTCCTTGCGGGCGAGCAGATGGATCCGGTCGATCTGCTTGATCGCATAGACTGGCTCGACCTTCTCCGTCTGAGCGACGAGCGAAGCCAGCTGCTCGCCGAACAGCCGGCCTTGCAGCAGCGTCGTCCGCGGACTGATCCAGACCGTCTGCTCGACTTCATCTGCCAGCTGAGACAGGCCGGGATGCGCCGGCTGCAGGAACGCGAATAAAGTCATCTTGACCGTCTCCTTGTCTGCGTTTATTCGTAGCTTTTCTTTCCATCCGCAGCTTGGGAGTGGCTCCAGCCTGGAAGCGGATAGCGGTCTTCTACGGCGACAGCCGCTTTTTCTGCCGCGCGGGACCGCAGCGATTCATACAGACGGCCTGGACCGAGCAGGATCTCTTTCAATCCTTGCCGGGTCTTTTCCGAATCGAGCGCCTGCTTGCTCATCGCGTTGTGCGCCTTGAATGCATCGATGATCGCATTCATAATTTCCTGATTCAGATCCGGAGAGTTGTCGAACTGCGCCTTCGTGTTGTTGGCCGCCTGCTGCATGAGGATATCCGACTCCAGCAGCTTGCCCTTGATGACCTGATTGGCATAGACGAGCTTGTCCTCGTCGGTCAGCTCTCCGCTGAACAGCTTGTTGACGCCTTCGATGATCTCCGCCAGCAGCGCTTTTTCCGGATCCCGCAGCTCGCCTTCTCCAACGTCCGTCAGCGGCTTGAGCTTGTCGCCCTCTCCGTCGCCGAGCCGCATGTCGCGCTTGCCCTTGTTCCTCAGCTTGTGGTGGGTCAGCTCCAGGCTCGACACGTCGATCGTCTCGCGTTCCCGGCCGAATTCCAGCAGCGGCAGCAGCCGCTTGAAGAAGATCGCCCGCTTCTCGATGTCCGTATTGCCGTAGTCGAAGATCTGCGACAGGAAGTTGTAGACACGCAGATAGGCGCCCAGGTTCCGCTTGAACAACACCAGCACGTTCATCGCGTCCCGCGCTTCCTTCTCCCTCTTCTCGTCCTTCGCCGCAGCCGCCAGCCGCCGTTCTTCCTGGGCAGCCTTGTACCGCTTAAGCAGCCGATCGGCCACCGGCTCGATCGCCGCGACCAGCTCCGACTGCGATGCCGCCGGATTCATCTCGACCGCCACGACGCGCTCGACTTCATGCTGATCGTAATGGCCGGCGGCGTCAAGCTTGGCTCGCAGATCGTACACGAGATTCGGATCCGTCACGTCCAGCAGCTCGGCTGTGTCGTGATACGTCTTGAACGCAGCCAGAATCTCCTCCGGATCGTTGACGAAGTCGAGGATGTAGGTCGCGTCCTTTTTGCCGTAGGGGCCGTTGTAAGCCCGGTTCAGCCGCGACAGCGTCTGCACGGCCTGGATGCCCGCGAGCCGCTTATCGACATACATGCCGCACAGCAGCGGCTGGTCGAAGCCCGTCTGGAACTTGTTGGCCACGAGCAGCACCTGGTACTCGTCGGTCGCGAACGCCTCGCGGATGTCCCGTCCTCTCAGGTTCGGATTGAGCAGCGAACTGTTCTCCGTCACCGGGTCGGGGCTCGACTCCGGATCGCTCACTTCCTGGGAAAAGGCGACCAGCGTCCCCATCCGGTAGCCCTGGCTCTTGATATAGTTCTCGATGGCCAGCTGCCAGCGGACCGCTTCGAGGCGGCTGCCGACGACGACCATCGCTTTCGCATGGCCGCTCAGGAGCGGACCGACGTTCTCGCGGAAATGCTCGACGACCACCTGCACCTTCTGCGAGATGTTGTACGGATGCAGGCGGACCCAGCGCATGATGCCCTTCATCGCCTCGCTGCGCGCCACTTGCTGCTCGTCCCACTCCTGTCCGGCCGCCGCTAGCTTGAACGCCATGCTGTAAGGCGTATAATTGCGCAGCACGTCCAGGATGAAGCGCTCCTCGATCGCCTGGCGCATCGAGTACACATGGAACGGCG
Organism: Paenibacillus sp. FSL W8-1187; assembly: GCF_037965485.1. Classification (NCBI taxonomy): domain Bacteria; kingdom Bacillati; phylum Bacillota; class Bacilli; order Caryophanales; family Paenibacillaceae; genus Paenibacillus; species Paenibacillus sp. FSL W8-1187. The sequence goes on along the minus strand of NZ_CP150181.1, from coordinate 500,604 downwards.
CCGGCAGATTGTCCGGACCCGCCGGGGCTGCCGGATCGGGGCGGCGGCCGAACAGCTCCATCGTCTTGGCCTTGGGCGTCGCGGTGAAGGCGATGTACGTGATGCCCGACTCGCGCGCGCGAGCCGCCATCTGGGCGGCCAGCAGGTCCTCGACGCTGACCTCTCCGCCGTCCTGCAGCTCGCGGACCTCTTCCGCCGACAGCAGCTGCTTGAGCTTGGATGCGGCCTCGCCGGTCTGCGAGCTGTGGGCCTCGTCGGCGATGACGGCGAACCGCTTGCCTTCCGCAGCGGCCAGCTGCTGCACCGCCTTCAGCGCGAACGGGAACGTCTGGATCGTGCAGACGACGATCTTCTTGCCGCCGCTCAGCGCCTTGGCCAGCTCCCCGCTCTTGCTCTGCGACTCGCCCTTAATCGTCGCGACGACGCCCGTCGTGCGCTGGAAGTCGAAGATCGCCTCCTGCAGCTGGTCGTCCAGCACCGTGCGGTCGCTGACGACGAGCACGGAGTCGAACAGCTTGCGCTGCCCGGCATCATGCAGGTCGGCGAGGAAATGCGCCGTCCAGGCGATCGAGTTCGTCTTGCCCGATCCGGCCGAGTGCTGGATCAGATACTTCTGTCCCGGGCCGTGCGCGAGCACGTCCTGCACCAGCTTGCGCGTCGCATCGAGCTGATGGTAGCGGGGGAACAGCACGGCCGCGATCTGCTTCTTGCTGTCGCGCTTCGTGACGAGATAGCGGCCGAGAATCTCCAGCCAGCTGTCCCGCTCCCACACCTCCTCCCACAGGTAGGCCGTCCGATGCCCGGATTCGTTCACTGGATTGCCCGCGCCCCCGCCGTCCCCCTTGTTGAAAGGCAGGAAGGACGTCGCCGCGCCTTGCAGCTTCGTCGTCATGCGGACCTCGCGGTTGCTGACCGCGAAGTGCACGAGCGCTCCGCTCGGGAAGCTCAGGAGCGGCTCCGCCTCCCGCCCTTTCGGCTGCGGCTCGCGGTCGAAGCGGTACTGGTCGACGGCATCCTCGACCGATTGGGTGAACTGGCTCTTCAGCTCCGCCGTCGCCACGGCGATGCCGTTCAGGAACAGCACGAGATCCAGCGCGTTCTCGTTATGCTTCGAGTAGCGCACCTGCCGCACGACGCGCAGCCGGTTCGCGGCGTACTTCGCCTGCAGCTCCGGGTTCATCCCGAGCGCCGGCTTGAACTGCGCGAGCTGCAGCGGCTGCCGCAGTCCGATCAGCTCGATGCCGCTTCGCAGCACGTCGAGCGTGCCGCGGTCGTCGAGCTGCTTGCGCAGCCGGTCCAGCAGCGCGGAGCGGCCCGCCGCTCCGTTCGTCTTCTCCAGCGCCTCCCACGCCTGCGGCTGGGTCTGCTGGATCCAGGCGACGAGGTCGTCGGGATAGAGCGCGCGCTCGCGATCGTAGCGCTGCGCGTCGCCGTCGGCATAGAGCCATCCGTTCGCCGCGAGATGGGCGCAGATCTCGTTCTCGAACTCGATCTCCTTGTGCAGGCTCATGCCTCCACCGCCTCTTGCTGCGGCACGAGGCCGCGCACGTCGATCTTGCCGGTGACGGCGGCGGAGATGAGCGCGGAGCGGCGCTCCTGGAGGAGAGCGATGGATTTTTGGGCTTGGTGGATGAGCGCGTTGTATTTTTCCAATTCAATGTTCAGGTGAGATACAATTTTATCTTGATCTTCAGTCGATGGTACTGAAAGCACAAAAGAGCGGAAATCGTTTTGAGATAAATTTTGCATACTTGAGCTTGTTCCAGAACAAGAGACTTTAACTTGATTTCTGTAATATTGAGTCATTGTCCAAAAGTGAATGAACGCTGGTAATACACCCTTAAAGTGAACTTGCCACAATCTGTCCGGAAGATAAAGATTTTCTTCACTTTTCAAAGCGAGTCCTGCGAATCCAACTAAATCAGGTGTGTTCATCCGGCTAACTATTAGTGTGTTTTCAATTACTGGACAAGAAACAAGATGAAGTTCAGAAGGGACAACAATTTTATTTTCTCCCCTATTAAATTGTCCACTATATACACAACTTGTTTTAAGGACCCCAATCTCCCCATTAAGAGCTGGGGAATCAATAGAGTTGACACTCTTCCCGGATTCCATTTTCAAAATGAATGACTTCAGTTTGACTACTTCCCATCCTTCGGGCACCTCTCCAAGCCACTCAATTCCCGAATCCTTCATCGGCACCGTAGGGTCAAGCCCCTTGGTGACGGCATGGGAGATTACGGCCTGGCGCTTTTCTTTCAGGAGATCGATGAGTTTTTGGGCTTGGCCAATCAATGAATTAATTTCCCTGACTTCAGCTTCCAAATAAGCTACAATTAATTTTTGCTCTTCTATTGGAGGCAAAGGAATGCGAGTGTGTAACAGCAGATTCGTTTCAAGACTTTCTACCGTTGCCCCTTGCTTTCCCCATTCTAAAAGCAATTCTTTATTATATCCTTGCACAAATCGCATGAAGTATAAGGGAGCCCAAGCCTTTTGAACGTCTAATGCTTTAATGTCTTGATTAATTGCTGTTTCCACATCATTTATTCCAACCGGGAGAGTATGCTTAAGTATGCCTGAACGCATTACTAGAAGAACCTGGTTGGTTTTTAAAATGGAGGCAGAGCTGTTTTGAAGACCACGCTCAGTTATTCGTTCCTCAGAATCTACAAGAATATCAGCTTTCATGTCTTTAGGCGTAATCCATGGAATCTCACCGTTCCAGTATTCCAACTTCTCTCTATCAGGTGTCCCGCCACCATTCAACCTGCAATGATGACCAATTTTAACAAACCCCCAATGACTCGGAATCTCCCCCAGCCACTCCACTCCACTGTCTTTATACTCCTCATACCGCGGAAAGCTCATGCCCGCAATCCCTCCAGCATCGCCTTGATCCGGTCCGTGACCTCCATTAATTCCGCGTCGATCTCTTCCAGCGGGCGCGGCGGCTGGAACACATAGAAATGCCGGTTGAACGGAATCTCATATCCAACCTTCGTCTTGTCGTGGTCGATCCACGCGTCCGGCACATGCGGCAGCACTTCCCGCTGGAAGTACGTCTCCACGTCTTCCTTCAGCGGCACGCTCTCCGTGTCTCGCAGGCTGCTGTCCGGCTGCGGCTTGCCTTTCAGCTTGCCTTTCTGACCGAGCACGATCCGGCCCTGCTCATCCCGCAGCGGGCGCTCCACCGTAATCGTCCGATAGCCGAAGTCGCTGTTGCGGAAAATGCGGCTGACCGGCTTGCCATCCCGCTCCGCCTCCGCGAAGCTGCCGAACAGGCGCGTAATCTCGGCGATATGCTCGTCCGAAAATTCCTTGCGCTTGCTGCCGAGCGACTTGCGCATCTTTTGCCACATGCCGCTGGCATCGATCAGCTGCACCTGCCCCCGGCGATGCTCCGGCTTGCGGTTGGACACGATCCAGACGTACGTCGCGATGCCGGTGTTGTAGAACATGTCCGTCGGCAAGGCGATGATCGCCTCGAGCAGATCGTTCTCCAGCACATAGCGCCGGATCTCGCTCTCTCCGCTGCCGGCGCCGCCGGTGAACAGCGGGGAACCGTTGAGGACGATGCCGAACCGGCTGCCGCCCTCATTCGCCGGACGCATCTTGGAGAGCAGATGGAGCAGGAACAGCATCGAGCCGTCGGACACGCGCGGCAGCCCCGGTCCGAACCGGCCGTTGTAGCCGAGCTGCTCATGCTCCTGGCGCACTTCCTTCTCGACCTTCTTCCACTCCACGCCGAACGGCGGATTGGAGAGCATGTAGTCGAACTTCTTGTGCGCGTGGCCGTCGTCGGACAGCGTATTGCCGAACGTGATGTTGGAAATATCCTGCCCCTTGATGAGCATGTCGGCCTTGCAAATCGCGTACGACTCCGGGTTCAGCTCCTGGCCGAACATTGTCAAGCGAGCGCCCGGATTGTGCTCGTCGATATAATCTCCCGCCACCGACAGCATCCCGCCCGTGCCGGCCGTCGGGTCGTAGATCGTCCGTACGATGCCGGGCCGGCCCACCACTTCGTCATCTTCGATGAACAGCAGATGGACCATAAGCCGGATGACTTCGCGCGGAGTGAAGTGCTCCCCCGCCGTCTCGTTGGAGATCTCGGCGAACTTGCGGATGAGCTCCTCGAAGACGAGTCCCATCTGATGGTTGTCCACCCGCTCGGGATGCAGGTCGGTATTGGCGAATTTCTCGGCCACCTGGTACAGCAGACCAGCTTTATGCAGCCGCTCGATCTGGATATGTAATTCGAAGCGGTCGAAGATATCTCGCACCGCCGGCGAGAATGCCTGGATGTAGCTGTACAGGTTGTCGCGGATATGATCCGGGTCGCCCATCAGCTTCTTCATATCGAGCGGGCTTGTATTGTAAAAGCTCTGACGCGATTCGCGCAGCAGGAACGGCTCCGGATTGACGCCCATGGCAGCCATCTCCTGATTCGTCTTGAGAACGGCCCCCTTGGTCTCCTCTAGCAGGCAGTCCAGCCGCCGCAGCACGGTGAACGGCAGGATCACCTTGCCGTAGTCGGACTGCTTATAGTCTCCGCGCAGCAGATCGGCGACGGACCAGATGAATGCGGATAAGTTCGGTTGGTTCATGGTAGTATGTTTCCCCTCTAAGTGCTTGGAATTAGAAATGAAGCTATTCATAGCTATAGGAAAATTATATCTTGATTAGCGTTGGATTGGGAGACGATCTCTCTGAGCTCTCTTGCCAGCTCATCCGTACAGCGGCTTCCCATCGTCAGGTTCACGAGCTCGACCCGCACGACAACGCCATCTCCACTTTCATACACGAGGGGCTCCCTCGCATCCTGCACATTCGGCACCCAGGGATAAAGCAGCACCACCTGTCGGGCATCATACTTTTTTGCATACGCATAGGCCTGATACATATCCGATTGTGCAATTCCGTAATTGCCGCCGACCGAAAGCAGCTTCCACTTCGTGTCCACAATGACAGTTCCCGAGCGTCCTTCTAGTACAATGTCAGGTCGCAGCTGGAACTTGGCCGGGGATTGGAACAAGTGATGCTTGCCATCTTGCAGACGGATGCGGATGTCCAGTCCTGCTAGATTCTTTTGAAGTAGGCGAGCCATGTAGCGTTCGTACAGCTTCTCCATAGGAAACAGCAGCGCATATGCAACACCGCCGCCCTTGAAAGGCGTAAAGCTCCGATCGGAAAGGAAAAGCCGGCACCAGCTTAGAATGGGTTCATATTCTTGCATGCCCCTGTCAAGAGAGACCCTCTCCCAGTCCAGATCAAGATCAACGGGTGTGTCGATGAGGTCGAATGCTTCCAGCAGCACGGACAGTTTCTTCTGGACCTCTGCATTTGTTGCGATCTTACGCAGCCGTTCGATCGTCGCCTTGATCAGCCGATTTTCAGGACGATCGATCGTAAGCTCGTCATACGCAATGAAGAAGCGCTCTCGATACGCGACGTTATGCTTGATCTGCTGCGAGACATCAAGCTTGCCTTTATAGTAATGTTCGTTGCTCTGATGTTGCCGATAGTCCGACTTCAATCCCCTTTTCACTAGCAGTGCCGCTTCATCGATGAACATCCGCATGAACAGCTCGAGAATAGGAAACTTCCTGGAATCGAGCCCTGTCGAAGAAAAACGCTTGCTCGGAATGTCTCGTACCATCTGCAGCATCTGCAGGAAAATGTCCTTTACGACCGTTTCCGATGCCGTCACGCTTTGGCCATATAATTTAGGCAGAATCTCGATCTGCGTACCGTCCTGCAGCATCAGGACCCCGACGTAATTTTTCGCCGTGATGACCTTTCCGATCCCTCTGCGGCTCGACAGGCCCGCTACATCCAGCGCTTCCTTCAGAACCCAGCGCTCCAATGGATCGAACTGTTCTTCCGTGAGCACGGTATAGCCGTATTCCGCTCCGTCCGGATGCTTGCATAAGCGGCCATGCTCCTGGATGGTGAACACCTTGCCCGCACCTGATCTCTTTCTCATCGCGAGTAAATCTGAACATAAGCGCTCAGCCGTGCGAACGCCGATCGATTTATTCTATAGCGGACGAACTCTCCCAAGTCCTCCTCTTCCAGGTCTCCGAAGAGCGCGCCGGCATTCACCTTTTCCTCCACGACAAATTGCTCCGCTGCAGGCTTTCTGTTGTCTCCAAGCACAAGCCTGACCTTCGAATCATCGTCATAGAAATATTCCTGCAGCAGCGGAATGATCGCATGCTCAAATACATGCCCCAGCTTCTCCAGGCTCCGCTCCTTCAGCACGGGGATCAAATACGCATGGCCAATTGTATGCTCCCGGTCATACAGCACCTCGATCCGCTCATTCATCGCTGCCAGCATCGCCGATAGGTTCAGCTGCTCCCCGTTGATTTCTACTGCACCGAGGCAATTCGGATCCGGCATCACCTCGGAAAAAGCAAATCTTCGCCGTAGAGCTGTATCCAGTCGGGAGATCGAACGATCAGCGGTATTCATTGTGCCGAGCAGGTAGACATTGGCCGGAACGCCGAACGGCTCCTGCGAGTAGGGGAGGGTCAGTTCCCGCGCTTCCTGCATCCCAAGCCGTTTTGAAGGCTCGATCAGCGTAATCAGCTCGCCGAATAGTTTAGAGATGTTGCCCCGGTTGATTTCGTCGATGATGAAGACATAATTGCGATCGTTCCGATGGATGGCCTTTTCCGCTTGACCAGCATGATGGCGCTGCAGCATGCCTTGCACATCGGCCAGCGTAATTCGGTTCAGACGATAAACAGATCCTAGCGTCATTACCTTGTTGCCATTGAGCTCATAGATATTTTCTCGAATATCTTTAACCAGCCAGCGCACGGGGCGGGATCTTTTGTACTCCTCCATCTGGCTGAGCCACGCGTATTCACCGGTAACGACGCCGATGGCATCTATCGTCTCTTCATCATGCAGAGTGAGGACGATATCGCCCCGCCGCATTTCGTTGATGAACCGCTTGATGATCATCTCTCCGCCATTTGTCTTGTAGTCGGTCTCTTCGTCTACGTGCTCGCCGTACATGTCCCACCCGATGCGAATACGGTTGTTTGCAAAACCGTCGCGCTTTACCGGATTGTCTTTCGAACCCCCGAGAGATACCTTCCATATCGTAGGATTCTGTCGGATTCCGTAGTCGTTGCTTGCCTCGATGACCGGCTGACCGGCTTTATCGCAGAACCGCTTGAATACCCCAGGCACAATCTCGTATCCCACTTCACCGTTCGATGGAGTGGATTGCTCTTCACTCAGCAGCCGCGGCTTGATTCCTTCGATGAATTCCTCATACCCATACGATGGATGAAAAGTCGTCAAGGCGATCTGTCCTTCTTCCTTGTACTCTTCATACCGGGCTTTGATTCCATCAAATCCATCCGTCTTGAGTTCCTGGATGACAACATCGAGCGGCTTGTTTTCAATGATTGCAACCGCATATAGAACCGTATGGTACGTCTTGCCCGTTCCCGGCGGGCCATGCAGGATGATGTTTTTGTCCATTCGGCAATTCCTCCTATGCTTCGAACGCTCTCGCCATGACTTCCGCATCCACGTTCGCGTTTCGGCTCGAGACGATGACGGATGAAGCCAGCGACTGCTTATCCGCGAGCAGAGCGTGCACGATCTCTTCGACCGTTCCGCTGCGGAGCGTCTTGTCCTCGTCCGCGACGATCGGATAGTAGACGAACACAGGCTTCGTCTGTCCGATGCGGTAGACGCGATCTGTCGCCTGGCTTTCTACCGCAGGATTCCACCAGCGGGTGTAGTGGATGACATGATTGGCCGAAGTGATGGTCAATCCCGTGCCCGCCGCGCGCGGAGACAAGATCATCACATTGAAGCCGGCGCTTTGGTTGAACTGGTCGACGATCGCCTGCCGGCGCTCGGTCATGCCGTTGATGATCGGAGGATTGATGCCATGCTTCTCGCGGATGAAGCGGCGCAGCAGCTCTTGCACGCGCTGCAGCTCGGTGAAGACGAGCACCTTTTCCCCCTTCTCCCGGATGCGCTCGATCAGGTCGAGCGTCTTTTGCAGCTTCGGCAGCCGTTCCGGCCCGATGTCTTCATATCGCGGATCATGCAGGCCAGGATGAGCGCAGATCGCTTTCAGTTGCTGGATGGCAGGCAGAGCCGGAAGGCTCTTCTGCTTGACCTGACTCAGCACGCTGCGGTACAGATCCGATTGTTCCGGACTCAGCCGTACCCTTTCTTCGATGATCGTCTTGGAAGGAATCTGGCCGCTCAGCTCCTCGGATTTCGTTCGCCGCTTGTACACCATGGACAACCGTGCGACCAGCTTCTGCTCGGCAGCAGCTTCGGCATGCGTCGAAGTCGCATCCTTCTTCGCAACGAACTCCTCCTTGAACGCATGGAGGCTGCCGAGCAGTCCAGGCTGCACGTAATCCATGATCGACCACAGATCCATCAAGCTGTTTTCGACCGGCGTGCCGGTCATCGCCAGTCGGAATCGGGCCGGCATCGCCTTTACCGCCTTGCTCGCTGCCGTCGAGCTGTTCTTAATCGCCTGCGCTTCATCGCAGACGACGGCTTGCCATTGCACTTGGCCGAGCAGCAGCTGATCGCGCGTCAAGGTGTTGTACGTCACCAGCACGATGTTGGCCCGGCGCAGCACGTCGGGAGACTTGGTCCGATCGTTGCTATTGTGGACCAGCACGCCGTAGCGGAGCGCAGGAGCAAACCGTTCGATTTCTCCGACCCAGTTCTGGACCAGCGACTTCGGCACGACGATCAGCGACGGCTGCAGCATCTGCTGCTCATGCAGGTAAGCGAGCATGGAGATGACCTGGATCGTTTTGCCGAGACCCATGTCGTCCGCGAGCAGTCCGCCCATATTGCGGAGGTAGAGCGACTTCATCCATATGTATCCATCCAATTGGAACGGCTTCAATTGCGCCTGGAATGAAGGCGGGAGCGTGCGGTCGAGCGCTCCTTGATCCGCCAGCATCGCCTGCGCATCAAGAATCGGCTTGTTGAATTCCAGCGAGCTGATGTTTTCGAAGATCTCCAGAATATAAGGGAGCTTTGTGACGTCGATGCGTGGATGCTGCTGTATCGCCTGCTCCAACTGATCTACGGCATGGACGAATTGCTCCGCATCCTTCGGCACGCGCACCCAGCTGCCGTTCCAGTCGACGAACTCTTCGCCCGATTCCCTGGCCTCCTCAACCAGCTCGCTGAACTGCTGCGATGTCATGTCCTCCAGAGCCTCGCCAGCCTCATCGAAGATCGAGGCCCCTGCCGCGAAGTCGAACCAGCCGCGCTCCTGGCCCTCTGCATGGACATAAGGCTGCGCGCGGTAGACCCGAATGCCGAGAGCCTTCACCCGCTCGCCGAACAGCGACAGATCAAGCTGGTCCAGCTCCGGCAGGAATGCCTCCGAATTGTCCGCGAAGCGAGGGATGTCCGCGCCTCGGATCGGAGCAAGCTGGCGGATCCGTTCCGCATTTGCTGCCGTCCCAGGGAGCACGAACACTTTCTGCCCGTGGCCATCCGACGCATACGCCTTTCCGGAATCATTCAATTTGTCCAGAAGCTCCTGCTTCGTCTCGTCATCGCCCCGGAGCATCGGAAGAAGTTTAATGCGGCTGCCGTCATAGTCCGCCTCCAGCTCCAGTCGATCGACGATCCGCAAATCCTGCGACTCAATGTAGCTGCTCATGGCAATGCCGAGACGCTTCGCTTCTCGCCGAACTTCGGCGACGTAGCGGAAGATCGCCTCGGCATCCATGGCATCCGGAGGATGGTCGATCAAATTCAGGAAAGCGGTCTGCTGTGGCTCGATCAGCAGCGTCTGTCCATCGGGCAGAGTCAGCCACGGACCGCTCCGTTTTCCTGTTCGGTGGAGGTTTTTCCAGCTTTTATAATCCATGTGCGGCTGAAATTTGAAATGCGGCATGCCGACAGCGCCATCGTTGTCCAGCGATAACGAGAGCTTGACCGGCTCCGGAATGCCGAGAATTCGTCTCGCTTCTTTTGGCGCGGAAACGAGCGCTTCGTGCGGCAGCAAATAGCTGTTCTCGGCGCGCGGCTCAAGAATCTCGTCATACCACAGGGCATCGACCAATTCGAGCCTCTCCAGCTCCGGCTGCTTCAATAATTCGGCCAGAGGCAACGACAACGGGAGGGTCACGGCCTCTCCCGTCGCCTCTTGTTTCAAGTGAATGACGAGGCCTTCCGCCGTCGGCGTCAGTACGTGCTTCAGATGCACGGCTTTCAATTGTTCAACGGGCTTGTCCCGATTCCAGCGACTCAGCCAACCCATGTTCATTACTCCTTATAAGAATATTCCCCACGCAGATAGGCATGGATATGCCTGTTGAACTTGGCTGTCCAGGATTCATAATAACCGCCATGGCCCAACCTCTCGATAAACAAAGGCTCTCCATGCATCATTTCGGACATTTCTTTGAGCATGAACGTCTTGGCCTGACTGCCCGCAAAGCGATAGTTCGGCGTGCTGGTCAAAATTTGAATCCACTTTTCAAACCCTTCTCGATGGTAGAAATATGCCCGTCCTACCTCGCCAAACTCTAGAACGACAAAATTTTCAAAGTAGATGAAGGCAGCCATAGGCTCGTTCCGGTTTTTCAAACGAACGACAAGCTCAATATACTTCATGTAAGTTCGCCAGTACTCCGCCCTTCGTTTTCCATCATGCTCAAAGATGATGTCCAGTTCTTGAGCGCTGAGCCATTTTTCTACCTGCCGCATCGCTTGTTCATCCAAAAACGCCCACTCCGCTTGGCGTTCTCTTGGATCATGCAGCCGCTGAACAGCTTGATCAAGGAGAATCTTGTCAAACTCCTGATACTCCCTTGCCTCCAGATACCCTTTCATCAACAACTGATAATCCGACAATATATACCGTTCTAGCTTGCTCCGCAGAAAAGCTGCTCCTTCGCGCTTGACAAAAGATTTGATGGATAACCCTGTCTGAAGCACGTCAAAGTTCAAGCAACGATCCAGCTCGGATCCTTCTTTGACCTTCAGGGCTTTCAGCATCTCTTGAAGGGTGGCGTGGGAATGAATAAGTCCGGAAACGAGTCCAGGCAGCAGCCCATTCGGGTGCCGGAAAGCCTCGTTGAAAACCGACTGCTCCTCATGCTCCAACGACCCGTGGCTGCTGAACATGCGGTCATTCGGATAGATGAGGACAAGCAGATCCTGCACGAATCTATGGCTGGGCTGCTCCTGGAACCGGCTCCAGGCTTCAATTCCGAAGATCGGCTGAAACCGTGAAGACAAGATCAGATTTATCTTATGCTGGACTTGCTCTGACTCCTCGTCATAAGGCCATTGGCGAATCAGCAGCCTGACATACCGATCCGGCCAATCTTGGATGAGCTGTCCGATGGCATCGACCGGAGCAAGACGAATCTCTGCGAGCAATTCAGGCAGCCGATTCATGAGGCTTGCTGCCACTGTCCCTGTGCCCTTATATTTTTTTTCGATCCTGCGCGTCACTTGAATGAGCTGATGAGGGACGAAGTTAAACACATAGTTCTGCGGGAGCTTATCCATGGGGATCCATCAGCCCCTGCAGACGGTCGAGCAGCTGCTCGTCCTTCAGGCGGAATTTGAATTCGACCCTTCTGGACTTGTCTAGATTGATCGAACCATCCTCATTTCGAATCGGCACACTGAAGGAACGGCCGTTTGCCGTGATGACGTTCTTAAGAGAATCCTGATACTTGAATGTTGGAAAATCCGGCGCGAATACTTGCTGAACGACAGATAGCGCCCGATCCTGCGATAGCTGGAGATTGTATAAATAACCTCCATCTGTATCCGTATGTCCTTCCACGATGATTTGCGAGATTTGATCCCGGAAGCGGTCCGACAACAAGATCGCATTGTATTTCGGAATGAATTGCTCCAAATACTGTCTCCCGCTCTCGCTGACCGCGCTGCTTTTCCGATCAAAGAAAACGCCTCCCGAGAAGCGGATCGCCCCGGTCTGCTTATCGACTTCCAGGTTGAGATCGGAATCCTGAAAGGCTTGAAGCAGTTCTTGAATGATTTTAGATTTTACACCGACTATCTCTTCAATCAGTTGATTCTTCTCCTCTATTGCCGCTTCTTGCTTGCTCAACTCCGCTGTCTGCTGCTCGTATGAGGATTGGTTGTCATACATAGTGATCATGAGAACGAGCGCGAGAACAATCAGGAGAGCAGACATAAGATCCGTAAACGAAATCCAGTATCCCTCTCCCTCCTCTTCCGTCCGTGACGCATGTCGCAATGATCCGCGGTACCCTCTAGCCACGCGTCATCCCCCTTGCTGCGCAGCAGCTACGCGATTCATCTGCTTGCTGATTTCGGCAACGGACTGCTTCAACAACTGAATCGTATCCGGCATCTCTTCCAGTCCATCCTTCATGGAATCGACGCCTCTGACAAGGTGATCGACAGCGCGCGCAAGCTCTTCATCAAACTGCTTGAACGTATGGCTGATGCCAGCGTGCATATTCTGAGAAAATTCGTGAATGGACTTCGTCAGCTGCGTACTCGATTTGTTCATGGATTCGCTCATGGATCCCCATGATGTCGAGAGCGTCTCCATGCGCTCGTCCATTTGAGAGAGCTGATCCGTCAGCTGCTGCTCGATTTCTTGTACGAGCTGGTCCAGCCGTTTCCTTTCCTCGGATGTTTCACCGAGCAATTGTGTCGCACCGTCCGTGACTTCCGTTAGAATCGTCGTGACTTTTTGGAATTGCTCGACAAGCTCGACCATCTGCTGGCTGGAGGTTGAACTTAAATCCGCCTGCTCCTTGAGCGTTTCGGCAAGATGCTGATGGCTCTCCGCCGTGCTCGCGATATGCTCCAGATTGCCGTTCAGCCGCTGCTGGACGTCCAGCTGCACCGCAGTCTGCTCCGTCAGCCTCTCGACATTGCTCTGGAACTGCTCTCGTTCGCCTGCCATCTGCTCCAGCAGCGCAGCCGTGCCTTGGTTCAGCTCGGCGTTTTTGCCAGTGGTTTCGGCCAATACGGCAGTGACGTCCCGGAACTGAACGACGAGTTCTCCCATCTGTTCGCTGCTTGCTGAGCTCAGCTCGGAGTAGACTTTGAGCGTTTCGGCCAGATGCTGATGACTCTCCGCCGTGCTCGCGATATGCTCCAGATTGCCTTTAAGCCGCTGCTGGACATCCAGCTGCATCGCAGTCTGTTCCGTCAGCCTCTCGACATTGCTCTGGAACTGATCTCGTTCGCCTGCCATCTGCTCCAGCAGCGCAGCCGTGCCCTGGTTCAGCTCGGCGTTTTTTTCTGTGGTTTCGGTGAGTTTATGTACGGTTGCAACCAATACGTTTTGATGTTCGGTAAAGGTATCTGTATATCCATGCAAGACATCAGAAAGCCCCGTTGTCTTGTCCGCCATTTGCGACTGGACACCTGCAGCATGCTGCACGGTGGCGACGAGTCCAACCATTTCTTGCTGGACAAGCTTCTGCCATTCCATCGTCTTCTCTAGCACTTCACTTAAATGCTGCATCTGATCTACGGTAGACTTACTGATCGAGCTGGATAGATTTGCAGCCAAATCTTGTCCAACTGTCTTACTCAACGCCTTGGACATTCCTTCAACTAGGTCAGGAATCAATCGTTCCGACATGAATGTTTGGAAATCCTTCATATGCTTTTCTTGATTCTCTAGCATGTTTTTAAAAACGATGCTTTCCGGTTCAACGGGATAGGTCGCGTCAATGGATTCTCTTACCGTTCTAAAACTAGTGGTAAGAAGCTTGTGCAGTATGCCCTTATCGAATAACTGCCATAAAACAGAAATAGCGATCCCTGCGATCGAGGAAATGAATTTGACTTCCATCCCACTTAAAAGCAAACCAATACCATGTTTCATTGCAGTGGAGTCTCCGCTAGGATCAAGTCCCCCAACACCTGCAGCAATACCCACAAATGTCCCAATGATTCCCATCGCCAATATCGTGTTCGGTACGAATTCCGCCAGCTTCCTCTTTCCAAAATGATGGACAAAAAGATCTTCATGAAAATAATCATAAACATCCGGAAGAACAGGGTTGCCTTGCTTCGTAGACTCGTTGTACTGCGTTTCGTAACGCTGCCAAGCCGGATAGACGCACTCCTTGATGTAGGGTTGTTTTTCTTCCCCCGCCAGCCACTGGCTTAAAAGTTTCACTCTTTCTTCGGTGGAGTCTACTTTTCTAAGTTCCTCAAGTTTGAGCTCGATGCTCTTTGAAGTTTTTTTAGCATTGCAGTAACGGCCCCAATAAATCCGATAGGCAAATCCAAGAGCCAAGCAAAACATCACCCCGATATAAGCGTAATACGTTTCCGGCTTAATCCAAAACTCCATCTTCTATCTCCTCGTTTCTCAAGATACGACAGATTTCAAAGAACCCGAGTCTATAGACATAGTTCTTTTTATCTACAAAGTTCGCTTTTTAGCTCCTAAATTCCTCCAGTCAATCGTATTGGAATTTCAAAGATTAAACAGATAGCAGAAAGCACCCTGCTCCAGGGTGCTTTCTGCTGCTGCTTTGTCTCCATTACGTTAAGACGTGTAATTTATAGGTGAACCCGAATCTGGATTTCAAGGCGTTTAAAGGGGGAGCCAGCGCAATGCATGGCCTAGGCCGCTTGCTGCGCGCTCAGCCGCACCAGCAGCGCGGCGGCTTGCGCCCGCGTCACCGGAGCCGTCGGAGCGAAGCGGTCGCCGCCGATGCCGCCCATGAGGCCGGCCTGCTGCAGGGCGGCCACGGACGGGCGCGCCCACGCCGGGATGCTCGCCAGGTCGGCGTAGTCCGGCCGAGCGCCGGCGGCCGGGCTCAGGCCGGCCGCCTTGGCGGCCAGCACGGCCAGCTCCGCGCGCGTGACCGCGCGGTCCGGACGGAAGCTGCCGTCCTCGTAGCCGCCGATCAGGCCGGCTTCGGCTGCGCCGGCGATGGAGCCGCGCGCCCAGGCCGGAATCTGCGCGGCGTCCTTGAACGCCGCTTGTCCGCCGGCCGACGGAAGCTGCAGCGCCCGCGCCAGCAGCACCGCCAGCTCCGCGCGGCTGACCGAGGCGTCCGGACGGAAGCTGCCGTCCTCATAGCCTTGGGCGATGCCGAGCTGGATCGCCTGCCGGATGCTTGCGGACGCCCAGTGCGTCGCCGGCACGTCCTTGATCGGCGCCGGGGCCGGCGTGGCCGACGGCAGCGCCGATGGCGCCGGGGTCGGGCTGCTCGTCGGCGCCGGGGTCGGACTTGCCGTCGGGCTTGCGCTCGGCAATGGCGTCGGCGTTGGCGTCGGCGTGACGACCGGAGTCGGCGCCGGGGTTCCGCTCGGCGACGTCGTCGGGCTTGCGCTTGGCGATGTCGTCGGGCTTGCGCTCGGCGATGCCGTCGGACTTGCGCTCGGCGTCGGGCTCGTGCTTGACGTCGGCGTTGGCGACGTCGTCGGGCTTGCGCTTGGCGTCGCCGTCGGGCTTGCGCTCGCCGTCGGCGTTGGCGTCGGAGTCGCGCTCGCCGTCTCCGCGTTCGTCTTAACGAACGCCGCGGCAGAGTTGCCGCGTCCCGCCGTGGCGCGGACGGCAAGCTCGTACTTGCCTTTCGGATCGGCTCCTTCGAGCACGTAAGCGTAGGCCGTCTTTCCATCGACATGCGGCACTGTGACCGTCCAGTTCGCGCCCAGCGCGTCGCTGCGCTCATAGAGGCGGTAGGCGGTCGGAGCGGCGCCGGCCGGAGCCTTCCATTCCACCTGCAGCTTGCCGTCCGCGTTCACCGACCAGCGGGCGTCCTGCACCGCCGCCGGAGCGGCGTCCGTGCGCTTGATGCGGTAGGCGTCGTAAGCATCGGTCGTGCCCGCCTCCGTCGTCGTGTACGCCTGGAAGCCGATCGAATCGTCGCTCACCTGCACGCCGGTGAACATCTCCTTGCCCGGCTGCTCGTACTTGGCCGCGTAAGGGAACTCCATGCCGGTCTTGACGTTGTAGCGCTTGTCGCCGGCCGCGTTGGTGATGAGGTACAGCGTGCCCTTCGGATCGACGACCTGTCCGTCCGCATCCGGCAGCTTGTCCTTCTGCGCCTCGCCCCCGAGCATCTGGAAGCTGCGCGTATACGTATGGTCGTGGCCGCCGAGCACGAGGTCGACGCCCATCTCGTCGAACACCTTGGTCAGCTCCGAGCGGAAGCTCACGACGTCGCTGTCCGACACATGGCTCGCGACGGAGTACATCGACTTGTGCAGCAGCACGACCTTCCACTTCTTGTCCGTGCGGGCCGCCTCGGCGCGCAGCCATTCCACCTGGTTGCGGTAGATCTGCTGGTACTCCGCGCTGCTCGCGGCAAGCGAATATTCCGTGTTGATGACCATGAAGTGCGCCGGGCCGTAGTCGAACGAGTACACCGAGCCGTCCGGCTTGGCGCCCGTCTGCGACAGGTTCGGCAGGTTGAAGTGCTGCGTGAAGTTGCCGTAGCTCTTGGACTCGTGGTTGCCGACGAGCGGCACGAGCGGCCGGCTCATGAGCAGCTCCTTGGGCTTGTCGAAGAACCAGGACCACTGCTCCTCGAGGTCGCCGTTGTCCACCAGGTCGCCCGTATTGGCGACGAACGCCGACTGCGGGAACCGGTCCAGCCCTTCCTGAAGCGTATGCGCCCAGGTGACGAAGTCCGCGTCGGTCGTGCCTTGCGAATCCGTCGTATACAGGAACGTGAACGCCTCCGGCTGCGCCGCCTCCGTCCGGAACGAGCCGGTGCCGCTCCAATGGCCGTCTTCCCCGTCGCCGACGCGGAACACATAGTCCGTGCCCGGCTTCAGGCCGACCGCCTTTGCCTTGTGGCTCTGGTAGACCGTTTTCTTGCCGGCGGCTTTGTCCGCCTTGGTCTGGTACGTCTCGACGCGCTCCGCGGAGCCTTCGAACGTCAGCGCCTTGTCCGCCGGGAAGCCGCCTCCCGCCGGAGCGCCGCTCTTCTCGGCGACCTGCAGCTTCGTGCCCGGGTAGTCCTCATAGGTATACCAGGCGACGCCCAGCTCGGTGCGCGGATCTCCATGGAACGTCAACGCCACCGACTGCGGCAGCGGCGACTGCGGCGGATCGACCGGCGTCTGCCCCGCCGTCTTGTACGCCAGCAGCTCCATGTCGAAGTACAGGTCGGAGCTGCTTTTGCTCTGCTGATGCACCTCGACGGCGATCTCGTTGGCGCCTTCCTTGACGACGCCGGCCAGCTTGTCCGTCAGGTCGACGTCGTAGAACGACAGCGGCGCCGACTTGCCTTCGACCGACAGGGTCGAGTAGCTGATCGGGCCTTCCGGCATG
The DNA here is from genome assembly GCF_037965485.1 of Paenibacillus sp. FSL W8-1187. Lineage (NCBI taxonomy): Bacteria > Bacillati > Bacillota > Bacilli > Caryophanales > Paenibacillaceae > Paenibacillus > Paenibacillus sp. FSL W8-1187. Next base: position 483,305 of record NZ_CP150181.1, on the reverse strand, counting down.
TTGTAGCGGGCGATTTCCGTCCCGTTGACATACAGCACCATGCCGTCGTCGACGCCGAAGCTGCCGACGAAGCGCTTGTAGTCGGCAGCGCCGCTCAGCTGCACCGTCTTGCGGAAATATGTCGTCAGGTACTTGTTGCTGCTGCTGCCCCCGTAGCCGATCGTCGTGGCGATGCCGCCGAACCTCGACGTCGCCGTGCTCGCCTGTACGGGGTAGCCGAGCGGAGCTGTCCCCGCGCCCCATGACGAGTCGTCGTAGACCGCCCTCCAGACGCTGCCCTGATCGGCCGGCGTCACCAGCACCTTCCAGTTGCCGCCCCCTTCCACTAGCTTGAGCGGCGTCTCCTCCGCGGCTTGCGCCGGCTGTGCCCCCGGCCATGCGATGCCGGCCGCCAGCGCGGCGCTCAGCATGATGCCGAGCCCTTTCCGTACCCACTGTCTCATGCGCTTCCTCCTGCCTGTCCGTTGTGGTTGCATCGCCCATTAGCGTACGGGACTTCATTCAGCGGAGGATCAGCGTTTCATGATGCTTTAGTAAAGAAATAAAAAAACGGCCCCCCGTCCTCCGGCCTTAGGGCATGTTGGAAGCACGCCCTAAGCCAGGGTCAGGATGAACCGTTCCAGCTCGTTGGCCATGCCGTACAGGCTGGCCCTCGTCTCGAACTCCTCGCGCGTCTCGGGCAGCGGAAGCTCCTTGTGGTAGTCGCGGATCGAGCGCAGCCGCTCGTGGTAGTCGCGGCCGCCGGGAATCGTGTTCCAGTGGTCGGCCAGATCGTCCAGGAACTCGCCGATGCGGCGGCCCTGCTCCAGCCTCGCGTCGACCTGGGAGACGAGCGGCATCATCGTCTTGAGGATGTCGGCCTGGCGCCTTCGCGTCTCGTAGTAGGTGTAGAACAGGCTGCGCCGGCCGCTGAAGTCGTTCTCCGTCGCCTGCACGCCGAGCGCCCGCGCCTGCTCCAGCAGCTTGTCGAGCTCCAGCAGCTCGCGGCCGTCCCACAGGCTGCTGCCGTCCTTGAGATAGATCGCCAGCTCGCGCAGGATGCGCTCGATGTTGTCCTCGATGCGCCGCCGCAGGGTCATCACCTGACGCTCGATGCCCGGCATGTACAGGTTGACGACGAGCGACAGGCCGAGGCCGATCGCGATCAGCGCCAGCTCGTTGCCGATGAACGAGAGCGTCAGGTCGCCGTGGATGTACACATGCATCATGATGACCGAGCTGCTGGCGATGCCGCCGGTGCAGCGCAGCCCGACGCACAGCGGGATCAGCACCAGGTAGATGGGCACGAACAGCAGCGCGTAGTAGCCGGCCAGCTCGAAGGCCAGCCCCGAGACCGCGATGCCGACGAGGCAGGCGAGCAGCCGCTCCCAGATCGCGTTGAACGACTGGCGCCTCGTCTTCTGGATGCAGAGCAGCGTGAGGATGCCGGCGGAGGCGAAGTTGAGCAGTCCGAGCTGCTGGGCGGTCAGCACCGACAGGCTGACGCCGACGGCGGTTTTGAGCGTACGGAATCCGATCCTCATGATTCGCTCCTTGTCTCGTCAAAAATGTCACCCCGATTATAGCATCCGCGAAGTTCCGTGACGAACCGGCGTCTTTCTTCAAAAAATCTGCCCCTGATTCTCGGAATATTCTCCCTTATCTGAAATCTATTTCAGTGGTCCAATAGAGTAGAAGATTCCGCAAGGAAATTCCGAAAGGGGATGGATTGATGAAACGCAAAAGTCTTGCCCTTACCCTGATCCTCATGCTGCTGGTGGCGATCGTGCCGGCAACGGTGTTCGGCGCCGCGGCCTGGACGCCCGGCACCGCCTACAAGGCGGGCGACGTCGTGACGTACGCCGGCAAGGACTACCGCTGCGTGCAGTCCCATACGGCGCTGACCGGCTGGGAGCCGCCGAACGTGCCCGCGCTGTGGACGCCGACGGGCGGCACGACGCCGACTCCGACGCCTTCCGCCACGCCGACAGCCACTCCGACTCCGACCGCCACGCCGACTCCCAAGCCGACCGTGACGCCGACGCCTACCGCGACGGTGACGCCGACTCCGACCAAAACGCCGGTTCCGACCGCTACTCCGACGCCTACGGTCGCGCCGACCGCCACGCCGATTCCTTCGGCCACGCCTTCGACCGGCAAGGTCGTCGTCGGCTACTGGCATAACTTCGACAACGGCTCCGGCGTCATCCCGCTGCGCGACGTGTCGCCGAACTTCAACGTCATCAACGTCAGCTTCGCCGAGACGCTGAGCGACCATGCGACGCTCACGTTCGTGCCGTTCCAGACGACCCCGGCCCAGTTCAAGGCCGACGTCGCCTACCTGCAAAGCCAGGGACGCCGCGTGCACATCTCCATCGGCGGCGCCAACGCCACCGTCGAGCTGAACACGGCGGCAGCCAAGGCCAGCTTCGTCAGCTCGCTGAAGAACATCATCGATACGTACGGCTTCGACGGCATCGACATCGACCTCGAAGGAAGCTCGCTGTCGCTGAACGGCGGCGACACCGACTTCAAGAACCCGACGACGCCCAAGGTCGTCAACCTGATCAGCGCCATCAAGGAGATCATGGCGACGTACGGCTCCGGCTTCGATCTGACGATGGCGCCGGAAACGGCGTACGTGCAGGGCGGCCAGATCGCCTACGGCGGCCCGTGGGGCGCCTACCTGCCGGTCATCCACGCCGTGCGCGACCAGCTCGACTACATCCACGTCCAGCATTACAACAGCGGCTCCATGCAAGGACTCGACGGCAAGTCCTACGCCCAGGGCACGGCCGACTTCCAGGTCGCGATGGCCGAGGTGCTGCTCAAAGGCTTCCCGATCGCCGGCAACGCCAGCAACCTGTTCCCGGCGCTGCGCGCCGACCAGGTCGCGATCGGCCTGCCGTCGTCTCCGGCCGCGGCGGGCGGCGGCTACACGCAGCCGGCCGACATCGTCAAGGCGCTGAACTACCTCACCAAGGGCCAATCGTTCGGCGGCCAGTACACGCTGCAGACTCCGGGCGGCTACTCCGGCTTCCGCGGCGTCATGACCTGGTCGATCAACTGGGACAAAACGACGAGCTACGTCTGGTCCAACGCGATGAAGGGCTACTTCGGCTAAAGCGGTTGTTCCCGCCGCTGCGCGAAGCCGCATGTCCATTGCCCGGCCTCTTCCGAGAGGCCGGGCTTTCGCATGATTGCAGCGTCGCCCGGCCATGCCTGGCATGGTCCGTCTTGGCTGGCATGGCCCGTCTTGGCTGGCCTTCCCGTTCTTGCGCCGGATGCCGGCCACGCATAAAAAACGGCTCAAGCCGTTCTCTGCCGGTTGCGCCGAGCTCGGGCGAGGTAAAATAAGAGAAAAGGGGGCTTGCACGATGAAGGAAAACAAATACGACGATCCGGAGTTTTTTGACCGCTACAGCCGGATGCCCCGTTCGCAGGGCGGGCTGGACGCCGCCGGCGAATGGCCGGCGCTGCGCGCCATGCTGCCGCCGCTTGACGGCAAGCGCGTGCTCGATCTCGGCTGCGGCTACGGCTGGCATGCCCGCTACGCGCGGGAGCAAGGAGCGGCGTCCGTGCTCGCCATCGACCTGTCGGAAAAGATGCTGGAACGCGCCCGCGAGCTGACCGACGATCCCGCGATCGACTTTCGGCGCGGCGCGATCGAAGACATCGCTTTCCTTCCGGGGGAATTCGACGTCGTTCTGAGCTCGCTCGCGTTCCACTATGTCGGCGACTTCGCCGCAGCTGCGATCAAGGTGCATGACGCGCTCGCGGACGGGGGCAGCTTCGTCTTCTCGGTCGAGCATCCGATCTTCACCGCCCTGCCTGCGCAGGACTGGCAGTACGGGACGAACGGCGAGAAGCTGCACTGGCCCGTCGACCGCTATCACGACCAGGGCCTGCGCTCCGCCCGCTTCCTCGGCAGCGACGTCATCAAGTATCATCGCACCGTCTCCACGTATCTGAACGCGCTGCTCGCCGCCGGCTTCTCGATCCGCCAGCTGTCGGAGCTCGCTCCGACGGCGGAGATGCTCGAGCGCAATCCCGCCTGGGCGGAGGAGGCCCGACGGCCGATGTTCTTCCTGATCGCGGCCGACAAGACCGGCAGACGGTAGCCGGAGCCGTCGGGGGCTGGGGCGGTCGGTTGCTAGGGCGGTCGGTGGCTAGGGCGGTCGGTTGCTGGAGCTAGTCGGGGGCTAACTCGGCCATTGCTGGAAACCTGAAAAGCGTCCGTGCCACCTTAAGGTGACTCGGACGCTTTATTCAATCTTGAGACTCCGGCCATTCGGCCGATTCTCGGGAATCCAAGGCACTCCTCTGCCTTGGATTCGGCCCTTTGGCCGAGATCCGGCCCATCCAAGGCACTTTTCTGCCTTGGTTCCGGCCCCTTCGACCGAGATCCGCCCATCCAAGGCACTTTTCTGCCTTGGTTCCGGCCCCTTCGGCCGAGATCCGCCCATCCAAGGCACTTTTCTGCCTTGGATTCGGCCATCCAGGGTGACGTACAATAAGTTGTGTACCAACATTTGGAGCCTAGCTAGGCACAAAAAAAGTAGGGTATTCTCGGGGTTACGACGCCACCAAGAAAGGACCCTACTTCATGACTAGTATAACCGAAAACCACCTGAACCATCTCTTTGAAAATTCTGTCATCCCCTTCGTAAAGGAGCGGATCGAGTTTCTCATCCGTACGGAGATTCAGCACCACATGGCCGAGGCTGCGGCAGCGGGTATCCGCAACAGCCGAAACGGCTACTACTACCGGGATCTGCACACCCGCTACGGCCTGATCGAGGATCTGGAGATGCCCCGAGACCGAAACGGCGACTTCCAAACGCAGCTGTTCGAGCCCTATCAGCGGCGCGACGGCTGGCTGGAGGAGGCCGTCATTCAGATGTACAAAGGCGGCATGCCGACCCGCGACATCGCTCGGTTCATTGAAGGCATGTTCGGTCAAGCGTACTCGCCGACCACGATTAGCAACATCACTTCGACGGTTCTGGAAGACGTGGAGCGCTGGCAGACAAGGCCGCTCGGCAAGCGCTACTCCGTCATTTACCTCGACGGCATGTACGTCAAGCTCAAGCGCAGCACGGTCAGCGGCGAAGTCGTTTGTTTTGCGATGGGCATCGACGAAGACGGGTACCGATCCATCCTCGGCTTCTACGTCGGGGGAAAAGAGAGTGCCAACGTATGGCGCGACGTGCTGAAAGACTTGCAGCAGCGCGGCGTGGAGGAAGTTCTGCTTGGCGTATTCGATGGGCTGCCTGGGCTGGATACGGCCTTCCGGGAAGCCTTTCCCAAAGCCGACGTCCAGCACTGTGTCGTCCACAAAGTGCGCTCGACCTTTCCCAAGATCCGCATGCAGGACAAGACGGACTTCGTTGCCGATCTCAAAACCGTCTACAACGCCCTAGACCGGGACTTGGCTCTGGCTGCTTTTGACCGGCTTAAGGACAAATGGCAGAAGCGCTATCCCAAAGAAATTCAGTCCTGGGAAAACCAGCTCGACACGCTGCTTACGTTCTACTCGTATCCCGCCGAAATGAAGCTGGCCATCTACACGTCCAACCCGATTGAACGCATGAACAAGGAATTCCGCAAACGACTTAAGCCCATGAACAGCCTGACCAACATGGAGGCGGTCGAGAAAATCCTTTACCTGACGGCTAGCGAGTACAACGAGTATTATGGCAAGAAAGTCATTCGCGGCTTCGGCGACCCGTCGGTAAAACGTAGGTTGAAGCAGATGTTTGAGAAACGCTACCCCCACCACCAAGAGTGACGTCAACCCATTTTGACTGGGAATATCTTGCTGCTTACACATACTTCTTGACGCTACCCCATCCAGCCGAGATCCGCCCATCCAAGGCACTTTTCTGCCTTGGATTCGGCCATCCAGCCGGGATCCGCCCATCCAAGGCACTTTTCTGCCTTGGTTCCGGCCCCTTCGGCCGAGATCCGCCCATCCAAGGCACTTTTCTGCCTTGGATCCGGCCCCTTCGGCCGAGATCCGGCCCATCCAAGGCACTTTTCTGCCTTGGATTAGGCCTCGGGCCGCTGCGCCCCCCGGTCGTGTCGGCCGCCGCGCCCCCAGCCGACCCGGCCCGCTACACCGCCCGCCGGCGGAAATGCAGCCAGCCGGCGGCAAGGAACAAGGCGAAGCTGCCGCCGATGACGAGGAACAGCGACTCGGCGGGGACGTTGAATGCGCCGAAGCCTTCCTCCGATCGCGGCATCATCGCGAGCAGCGGCTGTGCCCACGGGTACCAGGGGGCGAACCGCTCGGAGTTTACGACGAGCATGTTGGGCAGCGTGAACACGGTGCCCAGCACGAGCGGAGCCGCGAAGCTGGACCACGCGAACGAAGCCCACAGCTGCAGCGCTGCTAGCGGCAGGCAGGCGACCCAGCCGCCGAGCAGCGCCCGGCCGAGCTCGGCCCACGGCACGCCGCCGTCCATGCCTCGCAGCAGGCCGCCGGCGAGCAGCGCCGCTCCGAGCAGCTGCTGCAGCAAGGCGACAAGCCCGGCCAGCGCGGCCAGCTTGGACAAATAGACCGCGCCTGGGCGAACCGGCAGCGCGAGCAGCTGCTTCCAGCCGCCCGAGGCATGCTCGAAGCGGCACAGCAGCGCCGCAAAGATGCCAACGAGCAGCGGCAGGAACATCAGTCCGTGCACATTGGCGCTGATGATGTACGCCTCCATCCAGCCCGCTCCGCCGATCGCCTCCAGCGGGGCTTTCCAGGCGACGGCGAAGGCGATCAGCGGGCTGACCGGCAGCAGCAGCCAGACGATGGAGCGGCGCAGCTTGAGCCATTCGGCCGACAGCAGTCTCCTCATGACGGCTCACGCCCCTCTCCCGTCCATTCGGCCGACAGCAGTCTCCTCATGACGGCTCACGCCCCTCTCCCGTCCATTCGGCCGACAGCAGTCTCCTCATGACGGCTCACGCCCCTCTCCCGTCCATTCGGCCGACAGCAATCTCCTCATGACGGCACGCCCCTCTCCCGTCCATTCGGCCGACAGCAGTCTTCTCATGCCGACACACGCCCCTCTCGCATCCAGTCGGCCGACAGCGGCCTTCTCCTGCCCCAACGCTGCTTTCTTCCCGACAGCAGCAGCCTCATGTCAGCTCACATCCTTCCGCGTAAAATGCATGCAGCCGACCGCGAGCAGCAGCAAGCCTCCGCCCAGCCCCGCCGCTGCCGCACGCAGCGCGGTCTCCGCCTTCAGCGCGAGCCACGGCCAGTTGTACGGAACCCAGTCCGGCAGCAGCATGCCGAACAGGCTGACGACCATGCCGAGCACCCCGATCGTCATCGGCACCGCCTGGTTGCCGATGGCGAGCGACAGCCCGATCTGCAGCGCGACGAACGGCATCGCCGCCGCATACGGCGCATACGACTGCCGCAGCAGATCGGGCCAAGGCAGCTCCTGCAGGCTGAATCCAAGCACGGCGCCAAACGCCAGCGTAAAGACGGCCAGCAGCGTGCATGACAGCAGCAGGAGCAGCAGCGTGAGCAGCGTCTTGGCCGCGAACACCTGCAGCCGCGTCAGCGGCAGCGCCAGCAGCTGCTTCCAGCCGCCTGCCGCATGCTCGACGCCCGCGGACAGCGAGGCGACGAGCACCAACCCGATGAACAGCGCCGGCAGCATCAGGCCGGTCGTCGCTTGGAGCAGCCCGCCCCACGGATCGTCCGCGTTCTGCTTCATCAAGTAGTCATAGCGAAGCCCATAGTTGACGGCCTGCAGCAGGACGACGCCGAGCGGGCCGATGACCGCCAGCGCCAGGATCCATTTCCGCTTCAGCTTGAGCCATTCGGCCGCTATCGCCCGCGCCAGCATCAGAGGCTCCCCCCTGTGCCCGTCATCTCCAGGAACACGCTCTCCAGCGACGAGCGCTCCTCCTCGACGCGGTAGACGGCATGCCGCTCCCGCACGAGCTCCGCCACGATCGCCGCGATGTCGCGGTCGTCGCCGCCCGGCACGGTCAAGCCGCGCTCGTCGCGCCGCGCCTCCCAGCCTTGCTCGAGCAGCCGCTTCCAGGCGGCCTCCGGCTCGCTGACGGCAAGGCGGATGCGGCCGGCCGTGCGCCGCTTCAGCTGCTCGATGCGATCCTGGTACACCAGGCTGCCGCTCGTGATGATGCCGACGCGGGTCGCCATCTGCTCGACCTCGGACAGCAGGTGGCTCGACAGCAGGATCGTGACTCCGCGCTGCTGCGGCAGGCTTTTGATCAGCTCGCGGATTTCCTGGATGCCGGCCGGATCGAGGCCGTTCGTCGGCTCGTCCAGAACGAGCAGCCGCGGATGCCCGAGCAGGGCGGCGGCGATGCCGAGCCTTTGCTTCATGCCGAGCGAGTAGCCCTTCACGGGGCGGTTCGCATCCTTTTCCAGCCGCACGATGCCGAGCGCCTCCGCGATCCGCTCCTGCGGCGCGTCCAGCAGCCGGCGCACGACCTCCAGATTTTCCCGGCCCGTCAGATGGCCGTAGTACGACGGGTATTCGACGAGCGAGCCCACCTGGCGCAAAATGTCGAGCCGGTTCTTCGCCAAATCCTTGCCGAATACGGTCACGCGGCCGCGCGTCGGCTTGGCGAGGCCGAGCAGCATGCGGATGGTCGTCGTCTTGCCCGCGCCGTTCGGCCCGAGAAAGCCGTAAATGTCTCCTTCGCCGATCCGGAGCTCCACATCCCGCACGACGGTCTTGCCGCCAAGCTTCTTCGTCAGGCCGCTCGTCTCGAGCAGCCAGGGCTGGCGCCCCTCTTGGCCGAGGGGCTGGCCGATGCCATGATTCATGTCCATCACCTCTGACCTCATCGTAACGGACCGAGGTTAAATCCCGGGGAGGAAGCCGGTTAAAATACGGTTAAAACGCGAAGCCGCTACCCGAGATTGATCTCGCGGATCTTCTCCAGCGGCACCTTGGGCCGGCGGTCCTCGGTCAGCAGCCCGTTGACCTCCTGCTGCACGTCGGTGATCTGCGTATAGCAGTAGCCGACGATGTAGTCCGTCGCGCGGATCGCCTCGTGGATGCTGCGGAAGCGCTCGAGGAAGCTTTCCTCGCTGCCCGCCTGGCTGCCGTAGCCCCAGCCCTTCTCGGAGCGGAAGGCGATGCCGCCGAACTCGCTGACGATGACCGGCTGGCCCCGGTACGCATAACCGTCCGCGAAGGCGTATTTCGACTTGTTGAAGCTGATGCCGTTGCCGAGGATATCGTCCTTGGCCGCGTAGCGGCGAAGGAACTCCTCCCCGCGCTCGACGTAGTCGTGCAGCGTCAGGATATCCGATACGGTGTGCTCCCAGCCGTCGTTGGCGACGACCGGACGATGCGGATCGAACGCCTTGGTCAAGTGGTAGATCGCCTCGGTGAACTTCTGCTGGCGCTCGTCCTTGAGGATGTTCGGGACGCCCCACGACTCGTTGAACGGCACCCAGGCGACGATCGACGGGTGGTTGTACTGCTGCCGGACGACCTCCATCCACTCGCGCGTGAACCACTCCACCGCCTGGTCGCTGAACTCGAACGTGGCCGCCATCTCCGACCAGACGAGCACGCCCTTCACGTCGCACCAGTAGAGGAAGCGCGCATCCTCCACCTTCATATGCTTGCGCACGCCGTTGTAGCCCATCTCGAGCAGCTTGCCGATATCCTCGAGGATCGCCTCCTCCGACGGTGGCGTCAGATGGGTGTCCGGCCAGTAGCCCTGATCGAGGACGAGGCGCTGGTAGAGCGGCACGTTGTTGAGCAGCACCTGCCCCTTTTCGATCGAGATCTTGCGCATGCCGAAATAGGAAAGCGTGCGGTCCGCCTCGCGGCCGTCCTCGTACAGGATGAACTCTACGTCGTACAGGCTCGGATGCGCCGGCGACCAATGGCTCTGCATCCACGGGCCGCTCGCCTCGTGGACGAGATCGAGCTCCAGCTGCAGCCGCGGCCGGTCGAGGACGAGGCTCGCCTTTTTGACCGTCTGCCCCCGCAGCGTGACGATCGTCTCCAGCCGCAGCTCGCTTCCCGCACGCAGCCCCGCCACCTCGTACTCGAAGCGGACGGTGCGGGCGTCGAGATCGGGCGTCGTCTTGACCGCAGCCAGATGGGCCGGCTCGACGAACTCCATCCATACCGTCTGCCAGATGCCCGTCGTCTGCACATAGAAGCATTCGAAGCTGTCCTGCACCCAGCGCTGCTTGCCGCGCGGCTGCGTCGCGTCGAGGCTGTCCTCGACCTTGACGGTCAGCGTATTCTCCTCCCCGAAGGCGAGCCAAGGCGTGATGTCGAACTTGAACGCCGCATAGCCGCCTTCATGCTGGCCGACATAATGGCCGTTGACCCACAGCTTCGCCCGGTAATCGACCGCCTGGAAATGCAGCAGCGCGCGCTTGCCCTCCGCCTCGGCGGGGATGTCCACGGCACGGCTGTACCAGACCTGCGCGTGATGCTCCTCCTGGCCGATGCCGCTCGCCTTGGTCTCATAGGTGAACGGCACCTGGATGCCGAGCCGGCCCCCGAACTGCCGCGGCCACCCGAGCCTCTCCCCCTCGTCGGCGTCGTCGAAGCCGAACCGCCATTCGCCGTTCAGATTGATCCAGCCGCTCCGGACCAGCTGCGGCCGGGGGTAGTCCTTGATGTAGCTTTTCGTCGTCATGATCGCTTCTCGCGCTCCTTTGCCGTCCCGATGCGGGACCGAGGAATACAACCGTTATTATGTTTTATTCCATTTTATTTGTTTTCCTTGTGACTATAGCCTCTCTATCTTCTTCATGTCAACGCTTTCCTTCGCCTATATCGGATCGATTCACGATGGGGACAGGCTTTCCGAGAGAGTGCTCGTCGGAAGCCGGCGAGTTCCGATCTTCCTGCCCGCTGCCGAATATTCCCTATAAATAGCGGCTTCAAGGCCCTATCCTCCCGCTATATGGGAACATTCATCATTTATTCCATAAAATCGAAAATAGTTCTTTCGATTTTCCAGCCGATTTGCTATACTCCGGAATTGCAAGCGCTATCAAGCGACTTTGCCGGAGGGGAGGAGATGCCGGGCGACAGGCCCGATGCCCTAGGGAAGGCAAGCTTTTGCTTTTATCCGCTCAAAGGAGATGATCGTTCATGAAATGGAAGCCTCTGCTGCTCGCCGCCGCTGCCTTCGTGCTGCTCCCTTCCGCCGCGGGAGCCTACAGCAACCCCTTCTCGCTGCCCTCCTCCTGGCATTGGGCCAACGGGGATTTCTACGGCGAGGGCGATCCGTACCTCCTGAAGTTCAACGGCGTCTACTACCTCTATGTCAGCACGGTCGACGACCAGACCGGCGTGAAGGTATGGTCGTCGACCAACCTGGTCGACTGGACCTACCGCGGATTGTGCGCGACCGACCCGCTCACGAAGGGCGCCTACGCGCCGGAGGTCGTCTACTGGAACGGCCTGTTCTACATGTACACGTCCCCGGCCGGCCACGGCCACTACGTGCTGTCGAGCCCGAGCCCGCTCGGACCGTTCACCGTGCAGACGAGCAATCTCGGCATGGGCATCGACGGCCACGTCTTCATCGACGACGACGGCCGCTGGTATTTCTACTCGACGGGAGCCGACCGGATCGACGTCCGGCCGATGAGCTCGCCGCTCTCCTTCGGCGCGCCGGTGTCCGCCGGGTTCTCGATGGCCGGCTGGACGGAGGGACCGACGACGTTCAAGCGGGGCGGAACCTACTACATGACCTATACCGGCAACCACGTCTGGAGCACCGCCTACCGCGTCGACTATGCGGCCGGCTCGAGCCCGACGACCGGCTTCGTCCCTGCCGCAGGCCAAAATCCCGTGCTCATCCGCACGGAAGGAAGCAACGTCGGCCTCGGCCACAGCTCCATGGTGAAAGGTCCCGATCTCGACTCCGACTACATGGTGTACCACAGCCATGCCTCGCAGGGCAACGCCACGTATCCCGGCCGCAAGATGAACCTCGACCGCGTCGCCTGGAACGGCGGCCGGATGACCGTGCTCGGCCCGACGGCCGGCGCCCAGCCGAATCCGGCCGGACCGACGTTCGAGGACCGGTTCGCGCGGACGGCGATCGGCTCCGGCTGGACCAACGTCGGCGGCGGAACCTGGGGCATCTACAACCAGGAGCTGATGTGGCAGGACACGATCGGCACCTCCGTCTGGCATCGCCAGGTGACGGCCGCCTCGACCGAGTCCGACTATACGGCCGAATTCCATGCCAAGCAGATGAAGATGGGCACGAGCGCCAATCCGCTGTATGGAGCGGTGTTCTCCTATACGGACGAGAACAGCTACGGCACCGCCGTGCTGAACCGCAAGCTGAACCGGCTCGAGACGAATTTCGTCGTCGGCGGCGTCTCGCAGGGCTGGCAATACTCGGCATTGCCCGCTGGATACGACTATACGAAGTGGCATCAGATCCGCGTGGAGAAGCGCGGCTCGGCCTTTTCCATCTATGTGGACGGCATGAAAAAGCAGACGCGCGCTGTCGGCGGGCTCGGCGGCGGCCGGATCGGCTACTCGACGCTCGACGCCCACGCCGACTTCGGCTACACGGCGTTCAGCAACGACGTCGAGGGCAGCAGCGTCTGGAACGCCTACAAGCCGCTGCCGGGCACGATCGAGGCGGTCCATTACCGCAAGGGCGGGGAGAGCGTCGGCTACCATGACCTGACGGCCGGCAATACCGGCGGCGCCTATCGGAGCGACGGCGTCGACATCCGTTCCTCCGCGGCCGAGGGCAAGGAGGTCGTCGGCTGGAACCAGCCGGGAGAATGGCTCACGTACCGGGTCAACGTCGCCGAGACCGGCCTGTACGACGTGAGCGCCCGCATCGCCACGACATTCCCTTCCGTTGGCTTCCGCATCTGGGATGGCGCGGCCGACCTGACCGGCGTCGTGCAGTCGAGCGGCAGCGGCGACTGGGAGAAGTGGATCAACGTCGCCAAGAAGGGGCTTTACCTGACGGCGGGCTACCATGAGCTGAGGGTCGAGACGGTGCAGGGCGAGTTCGACTTCAGCAGCCTGACGTTCGAGCGGGGGCAGGCTCCGAGCGTATTTACGGACGACTTTGGCGACGGCAACGACAACGGCTGGACGCGCTTCGAGGGCGGCTGGTCGGTCGCAGGCGGGGAGCTGGCTGCGGCGGGAAGCGGCTTTGCCAAGACGGTCGTCGGCTCCTCGCTGTGGTCGGACTACTCCGTCGAGGCGGACATCAAGCTGGTCGGCACGACCGGCGACGCCGGCATCCTGACGCGGGTGAACAACCCGTCGAACGGCACCGTTCTGGCGAACAACCCGGACTATGTGCAAGGGTACTACGCCTTCCTGAAGCCGGACGGAGTCTATCTCGGCAAAATGAACTACGGCTGGCAGCAGCTCGCTTACGCGCCGCTGCCGATCGCCTCGGGAGCCTGGCAGAAGATGAAGGTGTCTGTCAGCGGGCCTGTCATCCGCGTCTACGTCGGCGACATGAACGCGCCGAAGCTGACCTACGCGGACAACAGCCCGTCCCCCTTCCTGCACGGCAAGGCCGGGCTGCGCTCGATGTACAACGAGACTCGCTTCGACAACGTCAAGGTGACGCCGTAGGGGCGAGTTCGCGCCGGTTGCCGGCGAAGGCTCGGAGCAATCCTTCTCCGTAGAAAAAAGCCCGACCGGGATTGCGTCATCCCGGTCGGGCTGTTCAGGTTTTGGAGCGCTTGAGCGTCAGCGTTGCTAGGCGCCTGTCCGCAGGTTCGGCGTGGGGATGCGAAGGCCGTCTCTCTTGCGGACAGAGCCGGGCCGAGGCTCCTCCCGCCTCAGGGCTGATCTGCGCCTCGATCCGCCGAGCCGCCGGCGGCCGAGTCCGCGCCAGCCCGCTCCGCCGGCCGGATCTCCACGACCGTTCCCTCCGGCGAAGACCGGACCGTGCGGCTGAGCCCCTGCTCGCGCAGCATCAGCTCCGCGATCGCCAGCCCGAGGCCGCTGCCCTTGGCCGCGGACGGAGCGTCCATGCCGGGGCCGCGATCCTCGACGCGGAGCGTGCCGCCCGCCTCCGGCGACAGGCGCACGGCGCTCCAGCCCCCGGCGGCGGCGTGGCGCAGCACGTTGAGCAGCAGGTTGTCGAGCACGCGCTCCAGCCAGCGCGGATCGGCGGTCCACCAGAGCGGCTCCTCGGGCAGATCCGACTCCAGCTCGAGGCCGGCCTGCTCGAACGCCGGGTACCAGGCGGCCAGCTGCGTGCGGACGAGCCGGGCGGCGTCGAGCCGCTCGGGACGGTACGGATATTTGCCCGCGGACAGCAGGTTGTAGGAAAAGAGGTTCTCCATCATCTCCGAGAGATAATCGAGCTTGCCCGTCATGAGCGACAGCGACTCGCGGCCGGAAGGTCCGAGCGGCTCCTTGGCCAGCGTATGCGCATGGGCCCGCAGCACGGTGAGCGGCGTGCGCAGGTCATGGGAGAGGCGGGCGATGAGATCCCGCCGCAGCTCCTCCTCCTGCCGCTCGCGGCGGCGGGCGTCCTCGAGCTGGCGCACCATGCCGTTGAAGCTGCCCTCGAGCCTTCCGATCTCGTCGGCGCCCGACAGCTCGACCGGCTCCGGCAGGCCGCCGGCCGACGGGCGCTCCATCGCGGCCTGCAGTCGCACGAGGCGGCGGCGGATGCGCAGGAAGAACAGCATCGACACGAGCAGGAACAGGCCGAGCATGAGCAGCACGCCGCCCGCGTATACGCCGCCGCTCACGCGGTCCATCCGCTGCGAGTAGGGCAGCGTCAAATAGCGCGGCACCTCCATCGCGATGAAGCCCTCCGTGCGCGAGGAGCCGACGAAGCTGACGACCGTGAAGCGGTCGCCGCTCACCGCATCCTTCATATATTCGACCGTATAGGCCGCGGACCAGACGGACGGCAAGTCCTTGCGCGCCGGCATGACGTCCCGCAGCCGGCCCTCCGCATCGACGCGAAAAATATAGGTGCGGGGGTAGCGCTCCTTCCAGGCCGCCATGCGGGCGGCCGCTTCAGCGGGACTTTCCCCGCCCATCGCGGCCGCCTCCGCCTCCCACGCGAGGCGCAGCTTCGTCGTGTCCGAATAGATCGACGGCTCGTCCCGCGGCCATAGCCAGCCGAGCGACGTCATCGTCACGACGCCGACGAGCATGAGCAGCAGCGGCAGCAGGATGATCGCCGACAGCACGATGCCGCCGTAGCGCAGGAGCAGCGACGGCCGGCGGAGTCGGCGGAGCAGGCGGCGGGGCGATGGCAGGCGGCTCACGACGGCCTCGCCCGGTAGCCGATGCCGCGCACCGTCTCGATCAGCGACGGGTTGGCGGGGTCCTTTTCAATGCGCTCGCGCAAGTAGCGGATATGCACCATGACCGTCTTGTCCCCCTCGAGGTAGGGCTCGCCCCATACCGACTCGTAGATCTGCTCCTTCGTCAGGATGCGTCCGGGGTGGCGCAGCAGGAAAAGCAGAATCTGCAGCTGCTTCGGCGTCAGCGCGATCTCCTCCCCGCTCTCTCCGTCGGTGACGGTCAGCTCGCGCGGGCGGACGAGCAGATGCCCGAGACGCACCGGCTGGTCCTCGCCCTTGCCGAAGCGGCGCAGCAGCACCTCGATGCGGGCGGCCAGCTCCTCCGGATGGAACGGCTTCGTCATGTAATCGTCGGCGAAGCGCAGTCCCTGCAGCTTGTCCTCGACAGCCGAGCGGGCGGACAGCATGAGGATCGGCAGGCCGGGGCAGCCTCGCTTGAGCTTCTGTCCGACCGTGAAGCCGTCCAGTCCCGGCAGCATCACGTCGAGGATCGCCATGTCGGCCGTCTCCGCGAGCGCCTCCGCTCCTTCGCCGCTCTGCCGCCACTCCACCTCGTAGCCGCGCTCCCGCAGATCGCGCGACAGCCAGCCGCCGATTTCCGGATCGTCCTCGATGTACAGCAGCCTCGCTTTTCCGTTCATGCGCCGCCTCCTCCGCTTCCCTGTGTTCGAGCCGCTAGCTGATCCTTTCATCATAGTCTTTCCCGAAGGCCGCGCGGTAGTTAAATTTCGTTTAAAAGGACCAACAAAAAAACCACGGCTGCTTTCGCTTTCACCATGGTTTCGAGGATCAAGAGGATTGAATCGGATGGTCTGCTTTTTTAAGTAGAGAATGAATGCCGCTTATAAAAACTTGAAAGCTGCGGGATTTGTTGTCGTCCACGCTTAAGAACGGCGAAATCGCCCTTGATCCAGCAAGCTTGCGATAAGGAACCAATTTCCCTAATTCTTGGGCAGGATTGGCTAATCGATCAGGATCGCGATACTTAGCCTTTTCTTGAAGCTCGGATAAGCCTTCTTGTGAAAATGCTTTTTCGACAGCCTGAAGATCGCCCAGAAACCACGATTCCAGCTCATGGCAGACGATACGAACCAATGTATCTGGCCTGCCTCCCTTTTCGCATAGCGATTTCAAGCGGTTCTTTATTTCCATGCAATCCCCCGTGTCCTTGTCGCGCAAAATGACAAAGTACGTATGCGGCGTACGAAAGGCTTTCAGCTTGATCGGAATCGACTTTTCCAAATCCGATTTCCCCTCATGCTTGATCGTCATGAATGCTACCTGAGGAGGGATCACTTTAGGGAGAAGCTCATCGAGCGCAGCTTTCATTGAAATCTCTTCTAAGAGGAAGATAAGCATCATTGGAGAGGACCCGCTCCTTGAAAAAAGCCTTGCTTCCAGAGATATCCCGGAAGATCGCCTTCTCGAACCAAATTACGAAGAATTTCCACATCGCCAGCCCGACTGACGTGACTGAATCCCTCTTGCTTGGTCAGCCAGAAAAGCTCATTCAGAGCAATGCCGTTCACAAAATCTGGAGAGTGTGTCGAAATAAATACCTGTCCTCCCTCTTCGGTATAGGAGCGGAACTCTTCGGCAAGTTCATATAACAAGTCTGGATGCAGCTGATTTTCCGGCTCTTCAATACAAAGCAGCGGATGGGGCTTCGGATCATTCAAAAGCACTAAATAAGCAAACATTTTAATCGTGCCATCCGACACATAACGCGCAATGAAAGGATCCTTGAAGGAACCATCCTGAAATTTCAGCACGATCCGGCCATCTTCCGTCTCCGTAGATTCAACCGAACTTACTCCAGGCACTCTTTCTTCCATTTTGCGTAAAATCGCATTGAATTTTTCACGGTGATGCTCGTAGAGGAATTTGGCCACGAGCGGAAGGTTCTCCCCTGTCGTCGAAAGATGCTCCGCGTACCCGGCATCCTGGCTGGAACGTGCCGCATAGATGTGAAAATCAGAAACATGCCAGCCTTCAATCAGCCTTCGAAATGCAGCCACCTGCTTGAATTTTTGAAACTGGCCTAACCCCTTTATCGCTAAAATATCTGGGGAGTCTAGTTTTTGCTCTTCTCTTTTTTCCTCCACGCCTGATTGTCCATACTCATCTTCATTGATAATTGCCGTTCCTGAGCCTCTAGAGAAATCCAGGAAATGCCATGGCCTTCCATGCTTGCCTCGACGATACTTTAAAAGTTCTTTGCTGACAATGGGAAGCCCACGTTCGTCCAGATCAATGTGAAGCTCATAAGTAACAAGAGGCTCTTCCGGGTCAGGCCTGAATTTGATTTCAAATTCAATCGGTCCCTTTTCGCCTCGCGAAATGACTTCCTTGAACCCGCCTCGTTTGGTAAGCGCCGCACGGACATTGTCCACCAGAGAATCATGTAAAAATCCAAAAGCATCAAACAAAGTCGATTTCCCCGACCCATTTGCTCCCAGGAAAACAACCATATTAGGCAAATCCGTTAATTTCAAATCTTTGAACACTTTATAGTTTTTTAATCTTAAGCCTTCGATATGCATCGCTTCACCCTCAATAATGGAATTGATGTCCTTTATCTGTTTCTAGTATATACGTCGATCGGATGACATACTCCTGCCTCCTTCATGCTAGAGACAGAAATACGGCCTCCCCTGTTTAAAGGGAGGCCGCAACGGAATATCACCTTTTAGCCGCGGTTCGCCCGCAGGTCGATCAGCCCGATCAGCGCCGCGGCCGCTTGGGCGCGCGTCACCGGCTGGGCCGGAGCGAACTGGCCGCCGCCGATGCCGTTCATGAGGCCGGCGTCTTGCACGGCCGCCACGTACGGCTTCGCCCAGGCCGGAATCTTCGCCGCATCGGCGAAGTCCGGCTTGGCGCCGGCCGGCGTCTGCAGCCCGGCGGCGCGGGCCAGGACGGCGGCGAGCTCGGCGCGCGTCAACGCGCGCTGCGGCCCGAACGTGCCGTCCGCGTAGCCGCCGATGATGCCGGCCGCTGCCGCTTGGGCGGCATAGCCGCGGGCATACGCCGGAATTTTCGCCGCATCGGCGAAGCTGTCCGCGCGGCCGCCGTCCGGCCAGCCGAGGGCGCGGCCGAGCATCGTCGCCAGCTCGGCGCGGCTCACGCCGGCGTCCGGGCGGAAGCGGCCGTCCGCGTCGCCCGTCACGATGCCGAGCGCTGCCGCGCGGCCGATCGCGCCGACCGCCCAGTGGCCCGGCTCGACGTCGCTGAACTTCGGCGCAGGACTTGCGCTTGGAGCCGGGCTGGCGCTCGGCGTCGGCGACGGAGCCGCGCTCGGCGAAGGACTCGCCGTCGGGCTCGCGCTTGGCGTCGGCGTCGCGATCGGTCCCGGCCCGGTGCCCGTACCCGGCGTCGGCTCGGCGCTCGGCGTCGGTGTCGGGCTTGTCGTCGGCTTCGGCGTCGGCGTTGCGCCGCCCTTCGCCGCGAAGCTCCAGATGTCGGAGCGCGCATAGCCGCTATGCTCGTCGCGGGCGACGGCATACCATTGATGCAGCCCGTCCGCCAGACCGGTCCATACCGCGCGCGCGACAGCGCCGCTCGCGGCCTTTTGCACGGAGCCGATCGGCGTCTGCGTGTACACGCTCGCGGTCATCGAGTCGGTCGCGACCCGCTTGACCATCGGGGCCAGGTTCAGTTCGAGGCTGAACTCGTCCTTGCCAGGATGCACGTCGGCATCGTAGTAGTTGTAGTCGTCGAGATACGGCGAGTACGTCTTGATGTCCACGCGGTTCGCCGCGAGGTTGAACTGCATCAGCCGGATGTAGCCGAGGCCGCCCATCTCCGCGCCCTGGTAGTCCGCGAGCATCTGGTACACCTTGCGGTCCGGCACGCCGTCGCCGTTGTCGTCGATCTCGTCGATCTTCGTCTCGGCGTCATGGTAGTGGCCCGACAGCACGGCGAACACGTTTTTGTTCTTCGTCACGACATGCTCGTAGATCTCGTCGGCGATCGGAGCGCGGTTGCCGGAGACGAGCAGGTACTCGTGGAAGGCGAGAATCGCCTTGCGTTCCGGATATTGCTTCAGCACGCCGTCGATCCACTGGATCTGCTCCTCGCCGATGCCCCAGCCCATGTAGACGATGATGAAGTCCTGGCCGCCGGCGGAGATCAGGTCGTAGTGGCCGCGGTTGTTCTCGTAGGAGCCGCCGTAGTACGGCTTGTCCTTGAAGCGGTCCTCGCCGTAATGCTTCCCGTACTCCGTATAGTCGCCGGTCTGGTGGCCGACGTCATGGTTGCCCGCCAGCACGCCGTACGGCATGCCCGCGTCGTCGAACGGCTTCATCGCCCGCTGGGCGTTGTCCCACTGCTCGGGCTTGTACGACTTGTCCACGATGTCGCCGGTATGGATGACATACTGGATGTCCATCGCATCGCGGTTGTCCAGCACCCACTTCGTATTGCCCTCATAGATGAAAGGCCAGCTCTCGGAATAATACTGCGTATCCGACATCCAGACGAAGGAGAAGTCATAGCCCCGCCCCGAGGCGGCGGTGGCGGCAGCTCCGCCCTCCTGCCCGTCGCCGCCTGCGGCTGCCGGAGCGGCAGCGATCTCGTCCTGCACGAGCGCGTGCACGACTCCGTCCACGGCGTAGGCGCCTGCCTCCACCGAGGCGCTCAGCTCGAACGGCCCCTCGTCCGCCGGCACGTTCTGCGCCAGCCGCTCCCACTTGGCTGCGGACGCGCTCCAGGCGTACAGCGTCACCTTGCGGCCCGCGAGCGAGCTTCCCTTCCACTCCAGACGGACCTCGTCCTGCGGCTTCACCGCCGCGTCCAGCTTGATCTCGAAGCGGTGGTACGGGAAAGCGTCCGTGGCGTCGTTCACCAGCTTGTCCCCGTCTGCCGACGCGATGCGGGCGTATTCGGCCGCCGTCAGCTCGCGCTCGCCTTCCGGCCGCAGCACCGGCGGCGGCTCGACGGCCGCCTGGCCGGCGTACGCCCGGAACGATTCCTTCCGCTCCGCGCTATGCTTGAAGCCCTCGTAGAAGCCGACGCTCAGCTCGTCGCCCGTCGGGTCGGCGACCCGCACGGCCAGCTCCGCCGAGGAGCCGGAGACGTCCGCGCCTTGCAGCGGAGCGACGAGCTCCGGCGCCAGCGGGTTCTCGTCCGGCACGAGGAAGCGGACCGTCCGCTCCGTCCGGTTGCCGGCGTTGTCCTCGGCCGCGATGATGAGGACATGCTCGCCGCCGCCCAGCGCGGAGCTGGTCGCCGCATAAGGCAGCTTCACCGGCTTGCCGTCCAGCGTCGCCGCGACCGAAGCGGCCTTCACGCCGGAGAGCGCATCCGTAATCGCCGCGTCGATCGCGAAGGCGCCGCGGTACGTCCGGCCTTCCTCCACGGTCGGCGCGATGACCGGAGCCGCGTTGTCCACGACGACGCTGCGGGCGAGCGACAAGCCCCCCGGACCCGTCAGGACGATCTCATGCTTGCCGTCCGCCTCCGCCGTCGTATCCCAGGCGTACGTGCGGGAGCGCAGCTGCTCGGCGAGCAGCGGGAACTTGAACTCGATCCCTTCGATCTTGCCTTTGTCGCCCATCTCCAGCACCTTGCTCCGGTCCGCATAAGCCGGATCGTAGATGATCGTGCCGTCCGCCAGGATGAGGCGCACGTTGCGCATCTGGAAGTCGTCCTTGTTTTCCTCCGTGCGGTCGTCGAACGGACCGGACTTGGATCCGACCCGGATCCAGATGCCGTTGTCGCCGGCCTTCAGCCGCTCTTGGCCGATCGGATAGAGCAGCGTGCGCCACGACGGGATCGGATCCATGAATGTATACAGAATCTCTTTGCCGATCGTCACCGCGTTCTTGAAATAGTAGTCGACGCCGCTGACGTCGAACGCCAGATAGGCGTCCTGCTCGAGCGAGGCGTACACGCCCTCCGTCACCGTCTTGCCGTCCAGCGCCAGCTGCAGCTCGCCCGGCGCATGCTGCTCCGCCGTGCCCTTGAGCGTCTGCACGCCCCGGACGAACTGGCCTTCGGCCACGTTCAGGCGCAGCGGCGACTTGTCGCGGCCATCCTTCACCGGCACGCGCACGGCCGGCAGCTCCGTCCGGTTCTGGCCGTCAGAGGCGACCGCCTTGTACTCGACGTAGCTTTTGCCGATCAGATCGGCCGCCGGGATGAGGTAGTGATAGTACGTGTCGTTGTAGTCCTGCGTCAGGTAAAAGCTCGCCCAATCGCTCTTGTCGGTGCGGTACTGGAGCCGGACGGACTTGATGCCGCTCTCGTCCTCCGCCTCGAGCCGGATGTCGAGGTCCTTGGACGCGTCCGCCTCGGCGACGCCGGTGCGGTCGAGCAGCGCCGGCGCAGCCGCGTCGTCGGCCGCATGGACCGGACGGGCGGGCAGCTGCCACGGCTCTACGCTGCCGGGGGTCGACTTGGCCGCGGCCGGGCCGAGATTCAGCATGTCCTTGCCGCCGAGCGTCGGGTAGCGGTATTGGATGCCCTTGTCCGCCTTGACGTCCGCCGCCTCATAGGAAGCGGATGCGATGTCGACATGCGCGTTCGTGCCGATGACGAGCGCACGCGGCGAGCCGTTGGCCATGCCGGCGCTGTGCACGCGGAACAGGTTCTGCCCTTCGACGAGCGAGCTGCCGAAGTTCGCGTTGAACTGGGCGGCCGTCGCCGAGCCGTTGGCCGCATTGATGACCCACAGCACGATGGCGCTCTGCGCCGGAATCGTGACCTGCTCCGGATCGCTCGCCCAGACGACGTCGGCTTCCGGCCCTTTTTCCGGATAGCGGTAGTAGAGCTTGTAATCGCCAAAATCGAGCTCGCGATCCGTATTGTTGTAGATCTCGATGAACTCGTAGCCGTCGGAGCCGCCGATGTTCGCCGTATCCGGCGTCACCTCGGTGACGAGCAGCGGCGGCACGCGGTCGGGATCGGCCTGCGGCAGCTCGACCTGGACCGCGGCGGCAGGAGTCGTGCCCTTGACCCCGCCGTTGTCCGCCTGGATGTAGTAGTACAGCGTCTCCTCGGCGACGGCCGCCGCCGGGATGCTGCCTGCAAACGCGGTGCCGCCGCCGTCCGCAGGGCGCAGCGCCGCGCTCTTGTACACGGACTGGTTGACCGTGCGGTAATAGACGGCCGCTGTCGCCGTCTGGAGCGGCTGGCCGTCGCCGTCCGCCACCTGCGCGACGATCGGCAGCGCTTGTCCGCCCTTGGCGGACGCAGCCGGCTCATGCGCGAGGACCGGCTGGCCCGGCACGACGGGCGGCGGCGGCGCGATCAGCTGGCCCGCCTCGACCGAGCCCGGCGTCGGCACGGCCAGCACGGCGTATTTGCCCTGCTCGGCCGTTCGGGAGGCTTGGTAGTGGACGCCGAGAGTCGGGTTAGCCTTCACCTCAGTCCCCTGATAAGCCGCGATGGCCTTGTCTTCGCCGTTCGTCTTCAGGACAACAGCCCTGTTCCCTCCGTTGGCAAAGCCCGAAAAGCCGCCAGTCGGCTGCTTTGGAATAGATACGACCTGGCTTGGAGCGAGTTCGGTCCGGTAATAGGCATTGAACAGGGAAAGATCCAAGGAGCTGACGTTGTACCAGAAAACCTTCGTCTCGCCAGGGGCAAGCACCGTGCCGGCGGGGAGGGCAAACTTCAGATCCGGCGAGCTGCTGGTTGTATAGCGGTAATACAGCGCGTCCGTCACGTCCTGCGGCACCGTGCCGAGGTTATGCAACTCGAAGAACTCGTATACATCCGTTCCGGTCGTCACATCATCAGGCACGATCTCCGTCACGATGACCGGCGACAGCGAGCCGCCGTTCGGAGCCGGCGCTGCCGCCGCTTGCGGCAGCGGGCCTGCGACGGGCAGCAGGCCCGCGATCAAGCTCGCGGCGAGTCCGCCGGCGAGCCATTTGCGCCACGGCATGCGCCGCAGGCGGCGCTGCAGACCGCGCAGGCTGAGCGTCCTGTGCGGCTCAGCCTGCACGGAACGCTGTCCGTCCTGCCGGCGGCGGCCGTCGCGCATGAAGCTCTGCCCGTCCTGATGACGGCGGCCGTCCCGCATGGAGCAAGCGGCGACTGCCGCCGCCTTTTCGCCAGAAGCCTCGCCGATTCGGGAGCCGGTACCTCCGGCGGAAGCCTCCCTATTCCCTGTCATCCATCCCTGCGCCTGGAGCCCTTGGCGCCGCTCTTCCTTCGGCACGTTCCTGTTCCTCCTCTTGTCGCAGCAGGCTTGTCCATCCCGCCCGTCCGCGATCCGATGTCTCTCCATCTCGAACCCAATCTTTACTAGGCTAAAGAACTTTTGTTAGCCGGGCGTCAGAAGCAGATGGAGAAACGGTAAAAGGACGCCGCCCGTTTTTTTCGGGCTGTGGCGTCGGATTCTGGCCTCCCGGTTCCTGCAGTCCGATTTTTTCGGGTTACGGCGTCGGATTTCGGCCTCCCGGCTCCTGCAGCCCGATTTTTTCGGGTTTTGGCGTCGGATTTCGGCCTCCCGGCCCCTGCAGCCCGTTTTTTTCGGGTTACGGCGTCGGATTCTGGCCTCCCGGCTCCTGCAGCCCGTTTTTTTCGGGTTACGGCGTCGGATTCTGGCCTCCCGGCTCCTGCAGCCCGTTTTTTTCGGGTTACGGCCTCGGATTTCGGCCTCCCGGCTCCTGCAGCCCGTTTTTTTCGGGCTACC
This sequence comes from Paenibacillus sp. FSL W8-1187, assembly GCF_037965485.1. NCBI lineage: Bacteria > Bacillati > Bacillota > Bacilli > Caryophanales > Paenibacillaceae > Paenibacillus > Paenibacillus sp. FSL W8-1187. The sequence continues at coordinate 459,399 of NZ_CP150181.1, read as the reverse complement.
GCGTTGGAACTCCCTCCGCAACCGGGACTTTTGGAGTAATTAGATCCACTCCGCACGACCTCGGCCTGTCCCGCGCGTCCAATGGACATCCATTCCCGCATCCAGAAAGGAAGATCAGATTTGATGAACCTCTTCAGCAACCTCTTCGGCCCATCCGCCACCCTCGCGGGCTCCCCGCAGAGCCAGCATCCTGTCCGCGTCGCGGCAGCCGCCCTGCTCGTCGCCTCCCTGCTCGTCGCCTCCCTGCTCGCCGGCAGCGTCGCCGCTCCTTCGTCCGCCGCCGCGCAAGGAGCCGGCTTCGCCGATGTCCCCGCCAAGCATTGGGCCGCCGGCGACATCGCCTGGGCCGTCGCCGCCGGCTTCGCCCAAGGCGACGGCAACGGCCGCTTCCGGCCCTCGGCTGCGCTCAGCGAGCCGGAGTTCCTCGCCCTGGCGGCGCGCGCCTACGGCGCCTCGCCTGCCGCGGGCGCAGCCTCCGGCGCGGCCTGGCACGCGCCGTATTATGCCGCTGCCGCCGCCGAAGGCTGGGCAGCGTTCCATGCCGCGCAGCCGGCCGCCCGCTATACGCGGGGCGAGGCCGCGCGGCTGCTGGCCTCCGTCGCCGGGCGCTCCGGAGGCGAAGCCGACGCCGTGGCCTGGCTGCTCGCGGAAGGCATCGCGAGCGGGCGCACGGCGTCGACGGCTGCCGGCTACGAGAGCGGCAGCACGCTGACCCGCGCGGAGGCGGTCGCCCTCCTCCGCCGCATGCTCCAGGCTTACCCGGCGCAGCCGTCCGCCTCTCCGGCCCCATCCGCTGCGCCTTCGGCTTCGCCTGCTCCTTCGGCCTCGCCGAAGCCATCCGCATCGCCTGCTTCTTCCGCCTCGCCGTCCGCCTCGCCGTCGCCTTCGGCTACGCCGGCTCCGGCGACAGCCGCGGCCGGGCCGCAGCTGCGCGGCATCCAGCTTGGCGACAGCGAAGCGTCGCTGCTGCAAGCGCTCGGAGCTCCGGACCGCAAGGCCCCCGCGCTCGAAGGCTTCACCTGGTACGTCTACAACAAGGACTACAGCCGCTACATGCAGGCTGGCGTGGCCGGCGGCAAGGTCGTCGCCCTCTATTCCGGCTCCCCGGCGTCCTACGAGGACGGCGGCGTCCTACGAGGACGGCGGCGGCCTGTGGAAGACGCTTCGTCCGGGCATGAGCGCCGCCGCGCTCCAGCAGGCTTCCGGTCAGAAGATCGAAGGATCCGCCAAGACGCATAGCTTTGCTTCCGGAGGCATCCGCACGACGTTTTATCTCGATACGCTCGACGAAGGCAAGCTCGACGCCGTGCTCGTCGTTGCCGGCGCCCCTTCCGGTCCCGAGCCGGCCGCCGAGGCGCTCGCTTCCGGTTATGAGCGGCAGGTGTTCGATCTGACCAACGCCTTGCGCGCCAAGCGCGGCCTCCATGCCTTGGCCTGGGACGACACGGCGGCCCTTGCGGCCCGCAAGCATAGCGCCGACATGGCCAAGCGCGATTATTTCAGCCATACCGATCCGGACGGGATCAGCCCGTTCGACCGGATGAAGGCCGAAGGCATCCGCTACGTCGCGGCCGCCGAGAACATCGCCTACGGCTACCGTTCCGCCATCGAGGCGCATAACGGCTGGCTCAATTCCTCTGGCCACCGCAAAGCGATGCTAGCGGAAAGCTACACGAATCTCGGCGTAGGCGTCTACGACTATCGCTATACGCAGAATTTCTACAAGCCGTAAGCCTTCCCGGCCCTGCCACAGACCTTTGCCTCACGCCTTGCCGCAAGCCCTCCCAGGCATTCCGAAGACCCGCCGCCCCGATGGGCCGCGGGTCTTTCCGCTTTCTCCGCTCCTTCGTCCCTCCTTTTTCACTCCTTTTTCCCTCCTTTTTCACTCCTTCATCCCTCCTTCATCCCTCCCTCGTCCCTCCTTCATCCCTCCGTGTTCCCAGCAACGCGCTTCCGCCCGCTCCTCCCCTCCGTCCCGCAAGTCCGCCTCCTCATCCTCCTGCGCCCCGTCCGCCGCTGGCCTCCCCTCCCCCCGGCGAGGTACAATGAAGCATCGGCGGCGAAGCGCCCCGAACGACATACGCAAAGGAACCGCCTTCTATGAATCCGACCGAATCCCGTCCCGGCAAAGGCTCTGCGCCCATCGCCGGCGACTTTCTCTACGTCTATGCCTGCCACGAATCCGAGGCCGAGCTGTGCGCGCTCGAGCTCGCCTGCCTGTTCCCCGGCTTCCTCATGACGCCGGACAGCCGCGCCTTCCGCCATGCCCGCCGCCTCGATCCGAGCCGCAGCCCGTTCCTCAAGCAGCGCCTGGACATCCGCGCCGACGCCGCCTCCGAGCCGGAGCTGCTGGAGTTGGCCGGAGCCGTCCTTTCGCCGGGAGAGCGATTGTTTCGAGCCCGCTATGTGAAAACGGGGGCGCCGGACCAGCATCCCGACCGCCGCCGCCTTGAGCTGGAACGAGCCCTCGGCCTCGCCGTCACCGGCGAGCCGGAGCTCAAGCGGCCGGATGTCGTCTACGGACTCACCCGGCACGAAGGCCGCTGGCTGGCCGGCGAGCTGGCCGAGGCGGAGCCGCTCTGGCTGCGGCATCAGGACAAGCCGCGCCAATATTCCACCGCGCTGCCGACGCGCGCCGCGCGCGCCGCCGTCAACATCGCCGCTCCCGGCGAGCCGGCCGGCAGCTCGCTCGTCGATCCGTGCTGCGGCATCGGCACCGTGCTGCTGGAGGCGCTCTCGCTCGGCTTCTCCTGCCGCGGCAACGACCTCAACCCGCTCGCCGCCGTCGGAGCGCGGGAGAACCTGCGGCATTTCGGCCATGCCGAGGAGCTCGTCTCCATCGGCGACATGCGCGCGCTCGGCGGGGCCTTCGACGCCGCCGTGCTCGACCTGCCGTACAATCTCTGCTCCGTCTCCCCGCCGGAGGAGCAGCTCGGCATGCTGCGCGCGCTGCGCCGGCTGTCCGGTCGCGCCGTCGTCGTCACGACCGAGCCGATCGAGGCGATCGTCCGGGAGGCCGGCTTCCGCATCGAGGCGACCGCGCGGCTGACCAAAGGGCATTTCGTCCGGCTGTTCCATCTTTGCCTCGAAGACGGTTGACAGCCTCCGCCGGCCTTGGTATAGTGATTTCACGAACATACGTACGCTCCAAGCATGCGGAAGCACCGCAGCATTGGGCTCGACTCGAGCCTTTTTGCTGCGGTGCTTTTTGCGTTGACAGACAGGCTCAGCCGCTTGCCGAGCTTGTCTTTCTCGCCAGCGAAGCTGCATCGCCGTCAGAGGACGGCGAATGCCGATTCGCCTTGCAAGGGGCGATTCCAGAGGAGGTTCTTGCCCATGCCGTTGTTTTCTGCCGTCCGTCCGAGGCGCGTCCCCGCCCGTCCGAAGCGCGTCCGCCGTCCCGTCCCGATTGCGCCCGAGCCGTCTCCGCTTCCGCTCCATGGCCCGCTTTTCTCTGCGCTTGCCGCCGGCTCTCCGCCGTCCTCTGTCGCCGCCTCGCCCGCTTCTCTTGCCGATGTCCCGGCGTCCCCGTCCGCCAAGCGCGACCTGGCCCGTACGGGCCGTCTTCGCCCGTTCCTTTCCGTTCCGCTCCTGCTGCTTCTGCTGCTCGTGCTTCCTGCCGCGCCGGCAGCCGCCTCCTCGATCGAGATCAGCCCAAGCGCGCAGGCCGCCTTCGAAAAGACCGCCGCCAAGGCTTCGCCGGAAGCGGCCAAGCGGATGAACGACCGCAGGCGGCAGTACGCCGCCCAGCTGCAGGAGCTTGAAGCCGCTCGCAAGCAGGCGCAGGACGCGCATGCGGCTGCGGCCAAGCTGGCGACGGCGGTGCGCCAAGCCGCGACCGCCATCGACGACGAGGCGATCCGCGTCCAGCAGGCGCGCATCGCCAAGGCCAAGAGCGTCTATGAGCCGCTCTACGCCGGCTACACGGCGCTCGGCCAGCGCAGCCGCAGCGCCGGCAGCAAAGAGATGGCCAAGGCGCTGCGGCTGCAGGCCGATCTGATGAAAAGCGGCGTGCAGCTCGCCCGCCAGGCCGTGCGCCTGCAGGAGGATCAGCTCAAGGAGCTGCGCCGCGCCCGCTCGGCCAAAATCGCCGACGTCCGCAAGACGCTTGCCGGCCTGGAGCCGTTGAACGATACGCTGCGCGTCCGCAAGGCTTCCGCCCGCATTCCCGAGGCGGCGCTCCGGGACGCGATCAAGGACTTCTCCGCCGCCGCCCGCAAAGGCGACGCCGCGCTCGTCGAGCGCGCGCTCGGCTCGATGCTCGGCAGCGGCTCGCAGCTGCTCGCCCAGTGGCGGGCGATCGTCGAGCTCGAGCGGCAGTATTCCGGCATCGCCGAGCAGGCCCGCCGCCAGCTGGCCGGCTACGGCGTCAAGGCCGGGTGAGCGGCTCGGCGGCCGCTCCGTTTGCCGCGTCCCTATCCGGCAGCCGCTTCGGCCTCGGCGGCGGCCTCCGCCGCGTCCGCTTCCCGGGCGGCAGCATCAATCCGATGCCGGAACAGCGCCGTCAGAATCGCGGTCGTCAGGTAGAACAGGCCGGCCATCGCATAGACGGCTCCGACTCCCCAGCGATCCGCCATCCAGGACAGCAGCACGACCGACAGGCCGAACAATGAATAGACAAGCGTGTTCTCGGCGCTCATGACCTTGGGCAGCTGCTCCGGCGGACAGACCTTTTGGAATACGGTCCGTCTCGTCACCTCGCGCAGCTGCTGCGGAGGCCCCATCAGCACGACGAGCGCCAGCGCCAGCAGCGGAGCCGTCGTCCAGGCGAAAGCAAGCGTGAACAGTCCCATCAAGCCCGCGCCCGCCGCGATCGACAGCGCCGGCTGGCGGGACAGCCGCCGCGTGAAGGCGACGACGAGCAGCCCGCCCGCGATGCAGCCGGCGAAGTAGCCGGCGTTGATGAAGCCGTACCATTGCGTGCCGGAGCCGAGCTGCTCCGTCGCATACACGAGCAGCAGCGCTCCGATCCATGTCGCGCTCACCGTGCCTTCGATCGTCTCGATGAAAAAGATGAGCCGCAGCACCGGATTGCGCCAGATGTTCCGCCAGCCCTCTTGGATCGAGGCCCATGCGCCGTTCTCCAGCTTCGTCCCAGAGCCGCCGCGGCGCTGAGCCTGCGCGCTCTCGCTCCATTCGGCTCCAGCATCGCTCCTCGCGTCTGCTTCCTTGCGAACGCCTGCGTCCGCTTTCGTGCCGCTAGCCGCCGCTCCGTCCACATCTGCTTTCATTCCGCTAGCCGCTGCTACGCCCGCTTCCGCTTTTGCGCCGCTAGCCACAGCTCCGTCCACGTCTGCTTTCGCGCCATTAGCCGCCGCTCCGTCCACGTCCGCTTTCGTGCCGCTAGCCGCCGCTACGCCTCCGTCCGCTTTCGCGCCCTCTCCCGTTCCTGCGCCTTCCGGTTCGCGCAGGCGCAGCGTCATGAACAGCGCGGCAGCATAGATGCCGAGCGTCGCGTTCAGGACCGGCGAGGCTCCGAGCCAAGCGACGATGATTCCCCCGGCCGCCCAGCCGGCCATCATGACGATCTGGTCGGTCGTCGACATGAGGCCGTTCGCGCGCAGCAGCTGCTTCTTGCCGGCATACCGGGGCACGAGCGCATTGCGCACCGGCGTCGTGATTCCGTCGGTGAAGCTCAGCAGCCCGATCAGGACGAGCACGTAGCCGATGCCGTCCTCGGTCAGCCCCCGCACGGCGAGCAGCAGCATGAGGAACAGCAGCACCTGCAGCAGCTGAGAGAGCTTGATGAGCCTCGTCAGCGGCCAGCGGTCCATCACGATCGGCGCGGCTGCGCCGCAGGCCAGCTGGCCTGCCACTCGCGCGAGCGGCACGAGCGAGGAGAACAGCGCCGAGCCGGTCAGCTTGTAGACGATCGTCACGATCGCCAGCAGGTAGAGCGCGTCGCCCAGATTGGAGATGCTCTGGCCCGCCCAAAGCCAGCGGAATTGTCGCGGTTGATTCATAGGTGACCTGCTCCTTTTCGGCTGAACCGACTGCTTGATCCACGCCTTAACTTTATAAATATTTTTCTTTATAAAGTCATCATACGGAAGGCAGGCTTTGCGTGTCAATGCCGTTTTGATTCGACACGCATGATCCCGAGCTTCTTCTTCCCGTGGATTCATGCCATCCGAGAACAAAAAAGCGCGCCCCGCGGGGGCGCGCCATGCGGCCATGCTCAATTCTTCGTCGACCGCGTTCGCATTCTCGGCACGGGCCGCCGCCTTTTCGTCTTCCTTCGCCGGCCCTTCCGCTCAAGCCTCCAGCCAGACGGTTCCGGTCCGGCTCACGTCGCAGCCCGTAATGGCGCCCAGCTCCTTGCGAAAAGCCGGCAGCTCCAGGACGCGGCGCAGCTCCGCGAGCAGCCGTTCGTTCGCTTTCGTCCGGAGGACGACGAGATCGTACCGCTCCTGGATGAGCGGCAGAAAATCAAGTCCGCCGACAAGCTCCGCCGCCTTCGCCATGCCGACTCCGGCATCCGCTTCCCCGGAAGCGACGGCCGCCGCAATCTCCAGATGGCTGTTCACGCATCGGTCATACCCGGCAATGCCGTCGGCCGCCAGGCCGTGCAGCCGCAGCTGCTCGTCCAGCAGCACCCGCGCTCCGGCGCCGCGCTCCCGATTGACGATGCGCAAGCCCTTCCGGCCGAGATCGCCCCAGCCCGTCAGGCCGAGCGGATTGCCTTGGGCGACGTACAGCCCGGCCGGCCGGACGAGCAGATTGACGACGATCAATGGCGCTCCGACAAGCAGCCTGCGGATATAAGGCAGATTGTACGTATCCGTATCTCCGTCCCACAGATGGGTGCTGACGACGTCGGAGGCTCCCTGGTACAGGTCGATCAGGCTGTCGAGGCTTCCCTTATGGGAACGGAGCGGCCGAAAGCCCGCCCGGGACAAATAAGCGGCAAGCAAGTCCATGCCGGGATCCTGTCCGGTCAGGACGACCGTATGCGCAGGCTCGAATGCCGCCAGCGGACGTGCGGCCTCGAAGCTGCCGATTTCTCCCCGGGGCGTCCCGATCGACGCGGCCGGATTTGTCGGGTCCAACGACGTGCCCAGCCCTGTCCGGTCCGGGTACGCCAATCCGGGCCTGTCCGAGTGCACGCCCGGACCTGTCCGGTCCGAGTAAACTCCCTGCCCGATCCTGTCCGAGTGCATGTCCAGCCCTGTCCGGTCCGGGTACGCCAATCCGGCCCTGTCCGAGTGCACGCCCGTCCCTGTCCGGTCCCGCTGCGCGCCTGGCCCAGGCTTGTCCGAACGCGCGCCATACGCCGATGCGCCGGCTTCCCGTTCCTTGGCTTTTTGCTTGTAGGCTTCCAGGTCGGAAGCGTCCACTCGCATCTGCTTGCCGACCCGGTAGGCGGACAGCGCCCCCTTTTTGATGAGATCATAGACGGTCAGCTTCGATATTTTCAGCAGGCGGGCGATGTCTTCGGTCGTATAGGATTCATCCGGCATGGCGGTATCTCCCCGGCTTTCAGCGATAGTGTCGATCTCCAGTTTACCATAGATCGAATCGGCTCATTTACAACGGCTCTCCCCCTCTATATAATCATACTAATTATATCTAGATATAACAAAACCATATGGATTAGAGGGAGTAAGAGAGATGAACCGATACCGCCGTTTTGCCTTCCCGTTCCAAAGCGCCTTCTTCCTGGCGCTCGCATTCGCGCTGCTGCTCGCCGGCTGCGGACAAGCCTCCGACTCGAACCGCACGGACAGCGGGGCTGCCGCCACCGCCTCCCCGGCTCCGTCCGCCGCCGCCAGCACGGAGCCGTCGCCGCAGGCTTCTCCGGCGGACGCCGAACCCGTCCAGCTGACCGTCTCCGCCGCCGCCAGCCTGACCGGGGCGCTCGGCCAGATCGAGACCGCGTTCGAAGCCGCGAACCCGAACATCGAGCTGAATTTCAATTTCGGCGCTTCCGGCACGCTGCAGAAGCAGATCGAGCAAGGCGCTCCCGCCGATCTTTTCCTGTCCGCCTCCACCAAGAACATGAAGGCTCTCTCCGACGCCGGGCTCGTGGACGCCGCCCATTCGGCCGATCTGCTGGCCAACAAGCTTGTGCTTGCCGTCTCCAAGGACAGCACGCTGGCGCCGAGCGGCCTGGATGCTCTCCAGGACGCGGCATACTCCCGCATCGCCGTCGGCATCCCGGAGAGCGTCCCGGCCGGCCAATACGCCAAGCAGGCGCTTGACAGCGCCGGACTGTGGGATGCCCTCAAGGACAAGCTCGTGCAGGCCAAGGACGTCAAGGCCGTGCTGCAGATGGTCGAGACGGGCAACGCCGATGCCGGCTTCGTTTATGAGACCGATGCGCTCGGCTCGGACAAGGCGAAAATCGCCCTTGAGGTCGATCCCGCCGCGTACTCGCCGATCCTGTACCCGGCGGCCGTGCTCGCCGAGAGCGAGCATCCCGAGCAAGCCGCGGCCTTCTTCGACTATCTCCGCTCTGCGGAGGCGCTGGACGTGTTCCGCAGCTTCGGCTTCTCCGAAGCGCCATGAGTTTATCTGCCATCGACTGGGAGGCCTTCTGGCCTCCCGTTCTGCTTTCGCTGCGAGTCGCGCTGCTCGCCTCGATCGCCGCCCTCTTCGCCGGCACGGCTGCCGCGCGCTGGATGTCCCGGACGCGGCTGCGCGGCAAGCTGCTCGTCGAGACGGCGTTCCTGCTGCCGCTCGTGCTGCCGCCGACCGTCGTCGGCTTCGTGCTGCTCGTCGGACTCGGCCGCCGTAGCTGGGCGGGGCGGCTGATCGAGGCCGTCTTCTCGTCGCCGCTCGTCTTCACCTGGTGGGCCGCGGTCATCGCCTCGGTCGTCGTATCGTTTCCGCTCGTCTACCAGACGATGAAAACCGGCTTCGCCTCCATCGATGCCGACCTGGAGCAGGCTGCCCGGTCCGCCGGGGCCAGCGAGCTCCAGGTGCTGCGCTACGTCGCCCTACCGCTCGCATACCGCTCGCTGCTCGCCGCCTTCGTGCTCGGCTTCGCCCGCAGCCTCGGGGAGTTCGGAGCGACGCTCATGATCGCCGGCAACATCCCGGGCGTGACGCAGACGGTGCCGACGGCCATCTATGTCGCCGTCGACAGCGGACAGACCGGCATGGCCTGGGCGTGGACTGCCGCCATCGTGGCCTTCTCCTTCGTCCTGCTGCTCTGCACAGGAGGCATCCGCCCCGGCTCGCCGTCCGACCGCCGCTCCCGCTGATCGGCGTCTCTGCCGACATGCCTTCCTCCGCAAGAAGCCAAAAAAGACGGGCCATGCAGAGAGCTTTCCGCTCTGCATGGCCCGTCCTATTGATCTTGGCTTCGCTTTACTTGCCGGTCGGCTGAGCCAGCTCAGCCTGTTTCTGCTTGTATACTTCCTGCCATTCTTCCTGGTAGCGGCGGTAAAACGCCGGGTAGCGGAAGCGCAGCTGCAGGATGCCGTGCATGAGCTTTTCCGGATCGGCATCCAGGCGGCTCAGCACTTCGGCCGGCAGCTGGGCGCGAAGGCCGGCGGCGGCTTCCTCGTTGAACTCGCCATAGTACCATTCCATGTTGCGGATGACGATGGCCGGGTGGACGGCCGTGTCCTTCTGAAGCTTTTCGAGCTCCTTGCTGAGCGCGTGCATCTCTTGCATCTGCTTGCGCAGCTCGCGGATCTCCTCGCTCTTGCTGTCCATGCCGTAGACGAGCTCTGCGAACAGCTCGGCCTCGCGGAAGCGTCCCGCCTGCATGTAGGACTGGCACTCGAGCAGCAGCACGATGCGGGCGCGGACGAGATCGTCGCCCTGCTCCAGCGACTTCAGGAAGCGGCGGACGCGCGGCTGGATTTTGGACCAGCGGTCCCATTTTTTAAGGTCGATGACGCGGTTGATCTGAGCGACGAGCAGCGGCAGATGCTCCGGCTTTTCCTCGCCCTCGGCCGGCAGCGCTTCTTCGACGACGCTCCAGGCATCCGCTTCGCGGCCCGTCCGGATGTACGCTGCGGACAGCAGGGCGGCAAAGCCCGACTTGCGCTCTGGATGCTCGGCGACGAGCGCCTCGAGGCGCTCCACGACGCGGCCGTAATGGCCGAGCTCTCCGAGCAGGTTGGCGACCATCGCCTGGATGTCCGCCTGCTCGTCGGCGTTGGAGGCCGTCTGCAGCAGCGCCTTCTCCCGCTCCTCGAACGCCTCCCACTTCTCTTGGGCAATGAGCGCGTACAGCACGGCCGCTTGGGCCGCGCCCAGCTCGGGCTCGCGCTCGACGATGCCGCCCAGATGCGTCTCGGCGGCGGCGTAGTCTTCGCCGGCGATCGCTTGGCGAGCTTCCTCGAGCAGGCCGTTCAGGGCATCGCCCTGTTCGCCGGCAAGCTCCGTCCGCTTCTCGATCTCGCCGGATATGATGGAGAATAAGTTCTCGATTCCTGGTTTCAATGTCCCTGCTTCTTGCGGGGAAGTTTGATTTTGCATGTCGAATTCCTTCCTCTCTGCTTCCCCAGTCGCAGCGCTCCATGCTGGCGCAAGCCAGGCTTCCGGGCCGCTGCCGGGACAATATCCCGTCTATTATACCATAGCCGGGGATGAATGCGGATACTGGGAGATTCCACTAAGTAGACGTACGGAAAATACCGTTTGTTGCAGCCGGCTCCGGCCCTCCGCCCCAGCAGCTGTTCCAGCCGCGTTTTGCGGAGCGAACGGCAAAAAGCCGGACCCGGATGATCCGGTCCGGCCGCAGCCGATGCAACGTTCCGCCGGCCTATGGCGGCGGCCGTCCGTTGCCATCCGCTCGCCTTCAGGCGAGCAGGTCGGCGTAGTCCTTGCGCCGCTTGAACTGAGCGGCCGCATACGAGCAGGCCGGCTCGATCTTGACGCCTTCGCGGCGCGCCTCGTCCACGACGGCCTGCAGCAGGCTCGCCGCCAGGCTCCGTCCCCGATGCGAGGGCGATACGTACGTGTGGTCGACGATCCATACTTTGCCGCTTGCCGCAGGGGCGTAGGTGATCTCTCCGATCGGCTCTCCGCCCTCGCGGATGACGTAGCCGTTGCCCGATTTTTCCGGCGCTGGTTCAGCCATGGACGATTCCTCCTTTGGGCGGCGCCGGTGCGGCTCCCGCCTTCCCTTATGTCATACCCCGAGAAGGCCGGTCTTAGTCAGGATCGCTCAGCCGAACCGATGGCCCGCCGCTTCCGGCAGCAGGTAGCGCTCGGCAAGCGCGCTGCGGGCAAGCATGCCCGCCGGGCGCTTTCCCGCCCGCCGCAGCTCCTTCGTGTATTCGCCGATCGTCATGCCGTAGCTTTCCTTGAAAAGGCGCATCAGGTGGCGGGGACTGATGCGGGACATCTCCGCCAGCCGTTTCACGGTAACTTCCTTTTCGTAATGCTGCTCGATGTAGGTCCGGACCGTCTCCAGCGCCGCGTCGAGCTGCTGCTCCGACCCGCTCAGCGCTTCCTTGAACAGCCGATGCAGCAGATCCTCGAAGACGGTCTGCCCGCGGAACCGCTCCAGCGGATCCAGGCTGCTCCTGCATGCGCAGACGGTCTTGCACAGCGACACGAGCGCCGTCGCCGGGTACGGAAGAGGCTCGCCCGACAGCGGAATCTCCGGAGCATGGCGCGGCAGCGGCACGGCTCCGCTGTCCGTCTCGTCCGGCGTCAGCGCCTGGAACCGGAACACGTACATCTCCAGCCGATAGGCGGAAGCGACATCCGCGCGGAGGTTCTCTCCGGGCGGACTGATGTAGACGACGCCGCTCCGCAGCGGCACGGCACGGTCTCCGGCCGCCAGCATGCCTTGGCCGCCCGTCACGGCGACGAGCCGAAAGTCCGACTGCCATTCCGGCCGTACCGGAGTCAGCCCCGCGGCCCCGAACGGCGCCGCATCCCGCAGCTTGAACCAGATCTCGTCCAGCCCTCGCGGCATCGGCAACTCCTGCGGTCCGGCCTGTTTCTCTCCTGCGCCCATTCGCATCCACCGTCCTTGTCTGAAGAATGTCCTGCATCGCGCGATCGACAACCTGTTGTTTCTCCATCTTAGTGAAAATGATTCTCATTGTCAATTAAAGGCGTTTTGCCGGCAGCATCCATCTCCCTCCCCGTCTCCTCCTTCGGCGCCGCCTCTCGCGATCCGGCAGGAATGGAAAAAGCCGCTGCTCCAAAGACGAGCAGCGGCACGAAAAAGCTTTGGACCGTCAGACTGCGGGACGGGAGCTGCGGGCAAGAGCGGGTCCGTAACACGGAACCTCGCCGTCCCTTTTGGACTCGCGCACGAGCCCCATCCGCTCGAAGACGCGGAGCTGGCTGTAGACGGCAGTCGCTCCCGCTCCGCGGCCATGCCCGGAGACATGGAGCTCGCGGACGAGCTGCTCGACGGTGGAAAGGCGGTCGGCGGTGTAGATATATTCAAGCAGCGCATAGCGCTGGGGATTGAGGCGGATGCCTCTCGCCTCGATCTGATCGACGGCATCCTGCAAGCGGCAGGCAGAGGACGGAGCGGCAGGAGACAAGGGCGACGGGGCAGCATTGCGTCCATTCGGCGCGATCGCCATAGCGAACCTACTCCCTTCACGAATTAATTCTATTTGATAATAATTATAATTAACTCAAGGGAGCTTTGCAACGTCTGTCTTCGGCGCTCCGCTCCATTTCAATCCGCCAGCGTCTCCTTCCCCTGCTCGGATCCTGCCGCTACTGGCTCACGCCTTCCCCGTAGGGACTGCGGATGACGGCCGATGCCGGGATGCCCTCCCAGGGCTTGATCATGGCATTGTAGTCCAAGACGGCCTTCTCGATGGAGGCGCGCAGCACCTCGGAGCCCGGTCGGATGCCGAGACGCTGCGCCTGCTCCTGCGCATACTTCATCGCCATGGCCAGCTTCTGCGGCCCGCCGCCGTTCGGATAGGCGGACTCGGCGAGCGCCGCGGCCTCTTCGGCGATGCGGTGCAGCAGCACCCGCTGCTGCTCGCCGACTCTCGCCGTCAAGTACGCGACGCCGCGCCGGCACAGAATCGGCACCATGACAATGACGGCAAGCGCCAGCAGCGCCGTCAGCACATCCTCCGCAAAAGACGCCCAGAGGGGCCAATCTTCGTTTTCCATCATGAACCGTTCTCCTTTGTTCCTCAAGGTGTCTGCCCACAGCAGGGCTCGCTTCTGCCTCTCCGGCTTTGGCCGGGTCGCGGCATCGCCTCCTCTCATCCGTCCGCGGCGCAGGGTAGATACCCTTGACATAACCGCGATCGGCATGTTCGGAAGCAGCCGCCTGCGGCTCGCCAGCCGCCAATCGTCTCGCGGACTCGTACCTAGAATTAGGCTTTCGCCTCGCGTTTCCCTTCTTTGTTCGCCATTTTAAAAGAGCGCTTCCCCTATTGCGATAAAACGGGACAAAAGGGAACAAATGTTCTTACCCCTACCATAAAGGATTCTTCCATCTGCCGTCAATCCTCGCCGCCGGAAGCGGTTCCGTCCGGTTTTGAAAAAAATTTTTTCCATGCGGAATCCGCTTTATTTCCGCTGCCGTGCTCCCGGCATGGAACGCTGTTCTCTCCGGTCTTCCGCAGCCCGTTGAAGGCGGTTTCGGCAAAGGCAATCCGGCAGCGCTTCCATTGCCGCAGCGGCCGGCATTCCATGCCGTTCGGCGGCTCGTCCCGGCCGGGACTGCGGGCTGCGGTCCGGCCGCTCCGATTCCGCCGTCCGCAGCAGCTCCCGGACAGCGCTTACACCCTGCGGGCGGACGCCATTCCTGGGCCGATGCCTCCCTTTACAATCTTTTTCAAGCCAGGTACGATTGTTCTGTGCTTAGTTCCCGGCAGCCATTTTCCGGGAAGCGGGGAAACCACTTTTCAGGGGCGAATCGTCCGCCGCGGCCACCGGGCCGCAGCGAGCGTAGGGTACCATCCACCCGAGTCCGTCAGCTAACCTCGTCAGCCTGAGATGGGTCACTCATCAGCGTATGCTTCCATGGCCCGCTTGCCTTGCAACGGGTCTGTTTGCGTTATCCTCATCTCCGGGCAGAGCTCCTTCCGAGCTTTGTTCCTGGCCCCCGCTTCTGCCGGACTGCCGCCCCCATCCTACCGACGAAAGGGAGCAGATCCATTTGAACCAAACGACTAAAGCCGTCATTTTCGATTTCGACGGGACGATCATCGACACCGAGACCGCTTGGTATACCGCTTTCCGCGACGCCTACAAGGAGCATGGAGTCGACCTGTCGCTCGACATGTACTCCGGCTGCATCGGCACGAGCCTCCACCGCTTCAATCCGTACGAATATCTCATGACCGATCTCGGCCTGCCAATCGACAAAGCCGAATTCCGCGACGCGGTCCATCTCCGCCACGCCCGCCTCATGGAGCGGGAGGCGATCCGCCCGGGCGTCCAGTCCTACCTCGACGAAGCGCGCCGCCAAGGCATGCGCATCGGACTCGCTTCGAGCTCCAAGCGCGAATGGGTCGTCAAGTTTCTCGCTCAGCTCGGCCTGCTGGATTATTTCGAGGTCATCCGCACCGCCGACGATGTGGAGCAGGTGAAGCCCCATCCCGCCTTGTACCTGCAGACGATGGAGGCGCTCGGCGTACAGCCGGAGGAGACGGTCGCGATCGAGGATTCGCCCAACGGCGCCAAAGCCGCCCATGCGGCCGGCATCCGCTGCGTCGTCGCGCCGAATGCGATTACGCGCGGCCTGGAGTTCGGCCCCTGCACCCATCTGGCCGACTCGCTGGAGCAGATCGACTTCAACCGCCATGTGCTGATTTGACCGAATATTCCGTAAAATCGACAGAGAGAAGCATCGACGATTCGAAAGGGGAGAGTCTATCTTGAGTGCAGCCATACCGAATCCGGCCATCCGGGAGACGGCAGCCGGACGGATCGGCGCCGAGCCGGCGGGCTTGTCGGCTTCGCGCCGCGAGGAAGCGGCCGCGCGGCCCAAGGCGGTCCATTTTGGAGCCGGCAACATCGGGCGCGGCTTCATCGGCGTGACGCTGGCGAAGTCCGGCTACGAGGTCGTATTCGTCGCCCGCAATCCGGAGCAGATCCGGCTGCTGCGGGAGCAGAAGGAATACGCCGTCGAGTACGCCAGCGAAAGCGGCGAGCGGGAGACGGTCGGCCCGGTGGACGCCGTGCCGATCGGCAGCGACAAGGAGCTGGCCCGCCAAATCGGCGAGGCCGAGCTGATCACGACCGCCGTCGGCCTCTCCGCCCTGCCCTCCATCGCCAAGGCGCTGGCCAAGGCGCTGGAGAAGCGGCTGGACAAAAGCGGCGGGCGGCCGCTGCCGATCATCGCCTGCGAGAACGGCATTCGCGCGAGCAGCCAGCTGAGACGGCTCGTCTTCCGGCATCTTCCGGAGGCGCTGCATGAGCAGGCCCAGCGGCAGCTGACGTTCCCCGACGCGATGATCGACCGCATCGTGCCGGCGCAAAAAAACCGCGATCCGCTGTTGATCCGCGTCGAGCCGTTCCACGAGTGGGTCGTGGAGACGGGCGGAGCCGAGCCGATGCAGCGCATCCGCGGCGTCAAGTACGTGCGCGATCTCGGCCCGTGGACGGAGCGCAAGCTGTTCACCGTCAACACCGGCCACTGCGCCGCCGCCTACTTCGGCTACCTGGCCGGCTTCCGCACCGTCCAGGAGGCGCTCGCCAGCGAGCCGGTGCGGGCCAAGGCGCGCGCTGTCCTTGAGGAGACGGGCGCGCTGCTGCTCGCCCGCCACGGCTTCGACGCGGCCGAGCATGATGCCTACGTCGACAAGACGCTGGAGCGCTTCGCCAATCCGGCGCTCTCCGACAAGATCAGCCGGATCGCCCGCTCGCCGCGCCGCAAGCTGGACCGCAGCGACCGGCTCGTCCGCCCCCTGCTGCTCGGCCACGAGCTCGGCCTGGAGATGCCGACGCTGCAGGAAGCGATCGCGGCCGCGCTCGCCTACCGCAATCCGCTCGACGAGGAGTCGGTCGAGCTGGAGCGCATCCTCCGCCGTGAAGGGCTGGACGGAGCGCTCAGCCGCAAGCTCGGCCTGCCGCGCTCGCATCGCCTCGTGCGGTCGGTCGCGGACGCCTACGACCGGCTCGGGCGGTGACCGCGCCAAGGCGACGTGAGCCGCCGCTATGCAAAGCTAATAATGGAATTTATAAATTCTGATGTTATTCCCACGATTACTCGATTTCTCGTCATTTTCGAATATCGTCCCGATCAATGTGCTTAGCCCGACATAAACTCTCTTTAGGTAATGGTTAAACCATTCAATAAGCAATTACGCGCTCGTTAAATTCGAGCCAGTTCCTTAGTACCGAAGGGCTACTCTAAGGAGCGGCCTTTTTTAAATTTATCAAAGAAATTTCAACATAAACGTATACAAAACCCTTGTCTTGTGTAAAATGAAGGTATGGGTGTTTACATTAGTAACACCCATTAAACCGGCCTCTTAAAGAACATACGTTCTATTGAGAGGTAGGAACTGGAGGATCTTCTCTATGAATACTACAGGGGCTCTTTTTGAAGTTGATACCGTCGCAAATTACCTTTATGGCAAAAAGCCTGATATTTCACCTTTAAAGCTTCAAAAAAGTCTATATTTCTTATTTGCTTATCATGGTGCGTATTATACTGAAGAAGCTGAGGAAGGCGTTTTAGAAGGCTCTATAGCTAGCCAAAATAAATATCTTTTTAATGCAGAGTTTCAGGCATGGAAATTTGGTCCAGTTATTCGTGAGGTTTATTTCCGGGATCGAGACGGTCTGTACGGATCACCAGAAGAAATTGCCGAGGCAAATATCGTTATTGGGCAAAACCCCGAAGCCAAAAAGTTTATTGATGAGCTTTTTGAACAAATAGATGCAGTCAGTGATTTTACTCTTGTTGATCGGAGTCACGAGGATTGGGTATGGAAAAAGGCATTCGCAAAGAATCAATCCACTCCAATGAATAGTGATGAGATTATAAAGGAATACTCCGACAGATATGTCACCCTCTAGAAGAAAGTCAAAGAATCTCTTTAGTAGCTCAATCAAGCCCAAAGAGAATATTAGCTTTCTCAAAAAAATGGGTGTAGATAAACTAAAAAGTAGCGGATTTACTGAATCTACTGCACATATACTTCATGTTTTTGAATTGCACAACGAAAACGTTAAACATTCTAAGCGAATTGATGAATTACAGTTTACAAATTACCTTAGCAATACAACAGAATCTGCAAAGCGCGATAAAATTGCCGAATTAGGATATGATTTAAGCTATATCGACAATGATAAAGGCGATCAAGTACGATTAAATGATCGTATAAAGAGTTGTCTCGCTCTCTATATTGACCAAATTGAAATTGACGAGAATATTTTTAAAATCGACCTATCCTCATTTTATAGTGGTCAAACTGGAGTCCGTATATTCGTTAAGTGTGAAGTAAGCAGAAATGACGAAGGACAATTCAAAGCAGCTTACAAGATAATTATGATTGATCCTTTTCATCTAGTCATTCCGAGCCAATTTAACGGCTTCACTAAAGAATATGTGATGAATAAAACTTTTCGAGAAAACATTGGTAATAATTTATGCATTAGCACTTATTTTGACAAATAGAAGTAAGACGTTTACTCGACTCTTAGTTTATTTCATTTACATCTACGATTTCCGAAATGGAGTTACCGTAGCAACAAATAATCATAAAAAAGCTTCTCCATGCAGCCTGAGCGGGCTGCATGGAGAAGCTTTTTGGCATGGGCCCTATTGCCCCCGGCTGCCCCGCGCTCACGGCGTAATGCGGTACACGCAGCGGCGGCCTCCGCTCAGCATATGCTCGGTCCGCTCCACCCCGACGCCGTCGCCAAGCACGCCGCGGATCATGCCGGTCTCATACCGGCACAGGCTCGCGCAGGCTTGCGCGGCGTCGCAGATCGGGCAATGCTTCTCGGTGAAGACATACGTGCCGTCCGGCTCGCGCTCGTACTCGGCCATATAGCCCTCCGCCGTGCGGAACTCCGCGAGCCGCCGCAGCTTCTCCTCCAGCAGCGAGCCGCCGTCCCGCGCCTGCTCCGCCTCGCCCTCCGACAAGGAATAGTGGGCGATCTGCTTGCCGTTGCGGACGGAGAGCAGCTTCTCCAGCCCCTCCTCGCCGAACGTCTCGCGCACCGAGTCCATGAGGCCGATCGTCAGCTCCGCATAGCCGGCCGGGAACAGCCGGTTGGCCTCGGACGTCAGTCCCCACAGCTTGGCCGGACGGCCCATCGCGCGCGGCTCCTCGCGGTGGTCGATCATCCCTTCCTTTTCGAGTCCGTACAGATGCTGCCGCACCGCCATGCCGGAGACGCCGAGGCGTCCGGCCAGCGCGGCGGCGTCGAGCGGGCCGTGCTGCTTCAGGAGATCCACGATCTGCCTGCGGGTCCGGGTCGCGCTGGCGCTGTCCGGCTGCTTGTCTTTCGTCGACATCCGTATCCTCCCCCTCGCTCTTCGCCGCCTGCGCGGCTCCTTTCCTAGATTGTAAAGATAAGCGTTGACAAAGTCAAAGGAAACCGGATACGATGCTCCTTGACTGTTCTCTTATCGATAAAGGATTCCGTAAAGGAAGTGCCCGAATGAAGCTCCGCCACTGGGATGCCAACCTCAAGCTGCGCCTCGGCGGGGAGTTTGTCACGAACGTCATCTTCTGGACATTCTTTCCTTTCCTCGCCATTTACTTCGCGCGCGCCTTCGGCAAAGGCACGGCAGGGCTGCTGCTCGTGCTGTCGCAGCTCGCCGCCGTATTCGTCAATCTGATCGGAGGCTACTTCACCGACCGCTACGGCCGCAAGCGCATCATGGTGCTCGCCGCCTGCGGCCAGTCGCTCGGCTACGGCCTGCTGGCGGCAGGCGGGTTGGCGGGCCTGCCGGCGCTCTCGTTCGCCGGCTTCGCGCTCGCGAGCGGCTCCATCAGCCTGTACCAGCCGGCCAGCCAGGCGATGGTCGCCGACGTCGTGCCGGTCAAGGACCGCGCCTCCGTCTTCGCCGTGTTCTACACGTCGGTGAACATCGCGGTCGTCGTCGGACCGCTGCTCGGCTCGCTGCTGTATGCCGCCCAGAGCACGATCCTGCCGGCGGCGGGCGCGATCGCTTGCGGCCTGCTGGCCGCGCTGCTCTCGCGGCGGCTGCGCGAGACGATGCCTGCCGCCGGCCCGCCCGCAGGCGGGCCGGCCTCCCTTCAGCCGGCATCCTGGAAGGAAGCGCTGGCCGCGCAGATCCGGGGCTACCGCATCATCGGCTCGGACCGGGTGTTCCTGCTGTTCATCCTGGCCGGCGTGCTGCTGTCGCAGACGTTCATGCAGCTCGACCTGCTGCTGCCGGTCTATTTGGAGGAGGCCTACCCGTCGACGCCGCTCTGGAGCGGCTCGGCCGTCGAGCTTGCCGGCGCGCAGACGTTCGGCCTGCTCGTCGCCGAAAACGGGCTGCTCGTCGCGCTGTTCACCGTCGCCGTAACCCGCTGGGCCTCGCGCAAGAAGGACCGCTGGATCTTCATCGGCGGCGCGGTCTGCTATGCGGCAGCGATGGCTCTGTTCAGCCAGCCGCTCGGCTTCGCGGGACTCGTCGCGATCGTCGCCTTGTTCTCGTTCGGCGAGCTGCTGTGCGCAGGTCCCCAGCAGCAGTTCGTCAGCCGGCTCGCGCCGGAGCGCATGCGCGGGCAATACTTCGCCGCCTCGAGCCTGCGCTTCACGATCGGGCGCGCCGTCGCGCCGCTGTCCATTCCGCTGAGCGGATGGATCGGCTTCCCCTGGACGTTCGGCGCGCTCGCCCTGCTGGCTCTGGCGGCCGCGGTCATCTACAAGATCATGTTCGATCTGCACGAGCATGACGGCCCCTCGCCTGCCCGGACGCTGCAGGAGGGCGAGGCGCTCTGAGCGGGTTCGCGCGCGGCGCCCGGACGGGCAGACAGGAGCCGCCGGCTGCCGCTTCGCTCTCGGCATGCGCCCCTCCCCTTCCCATTGCAAAGAGCCTTTCGATTCGACTCGAAAGGCTCTTTTTGCCGCTCCCGCCAGACTCGCCGGTCAGGCGGCTCCGTCCGTTCCGCCTTCGCCGCCGCCCGCTACCGCCTGTCCGGCGTCGACGCGGCCACAGCTCCAGCACAGTCCGCCGTCTCCGGACCGGTCGGCCGTCTCCAGCAGCCGGGCGCGGATCTGCTCGCCGGTGAGGCCGAGGCTCGCCAGCAGCGCGGCCGTGCCGGCCACATGCGGAGCGGCCATCGAGGTGCCGCTGAAGTACGTGTACCGGCCGCCGGCATACGTGGACGCGATCCGTTCGCCGGGCGCCGCAAGCTCCACCCAGGGCCCGTACGCGGAAAACGCCGACGGCAGATCCTGCGGATCGACCGAGCCGACGGCGATCACCTCGTCGTAGGCGCCGGGATAGACCGGATCGGACGAGCCCGTGTTGCCCGCCGCGGCGACGACGACGGCGCCCTTGGCGACCGCGTAGCGGATCGCCGCCCGCAGCGCCGACGATCTCGCCGGACCGCCGAGGCTCAGGTTGATGACATGCGCGCCTTGATCCGCGGCATAGCGGATGCCGGCGGCGATGCGCCGCAGCGTCCCGTTGCCGGCGGCGTCCAGCACGCGCACCGGCAGCAGCGAGACGCCCGGCGCGATGCCGGCGATGCCGATGCCGTTGTCCGCCTCCGCCGCGGCGATGCCGGCCACATGCGTGCCGTGGCCGTTGCCGTCCTCGCCCGTACCGGCCGGATCGACGAAGTCCTTTCCCGGCAGCACTTTATCCGCCAGATCCGGATGCGACGAGTCGATGCCGGTGTCGAGCACGGCGATGATGATCCTGCGGTCGCCCCGCGTCTTCTCCCAGGCCCGCTCCGCGCCGATCTGCTTCGGCCCGTGCTGCAGGCTGTAGTAGGGATCGCCAGGCACGAGGCATGTCCGGTACACGTAGTTCGGCTCCGCGAACTCCACGCCGGGATGCCGCTCGTACAGCGCCTTGAGCTTGCGCGCGCTCGCTCGGCCGCGGACGGAGCGGACGACATGCAAGCCTGTCCGTCCAAGCTCCTCGACCGCCTCGCAGCCGCAGCGGCGGTGGATGCGGTGCCTGCCCTCCGCAGCAAGCCCTTCGGCGAACTTCACCAGCATCTCGCCCGGCTCATGCTCCGGCATGCTCCGCTCCGCCAGCCAAGCCCCGGCCTGTCCGGCCATCCACCAGACGCCGGCCGCGGCAGGCAGCAGCAGCACGGCGGGCAGCCATTGCCAATCCATCATGCGAACCGCCCCCTTGTCGCTCGCAGCTTGTCGCTGCTCTACTACTCTATGGGGGGGTCTCGCAGATGGCTTGGACGGGCGAGGCGGACGATCGGAAAAGGGCGCCTTTTCTTACAGAGATAATATTTTTTCTATGCAGCCGTCGCAGATTTGAATTGATTTCGGCTTCTTCGCAACCACCTCAATGTATCCTTCTTGAACGAGGTAATCCACCGCCTGATTCACTTTATGCCTGGACTTGCCGGTGTAGCCCATCAACTCTTTCAACGATAAAACGGTGTTTTCGGCGATAAAGACATTGATCGTCAGCATGGAAGACAAAATCTGTCTTGCATCTCCGGCTTTTGACCATTTTTCTTTTTTCATATATTCATTGATTCTTTCGAGCTTGATCAGGCTAAGCTCCAAGTCTTCGATGATGCTTTTTTGACCCGTCGACAGCAGCTCCAGCATGTCGATCAGATAGAAGGTCAGGTCGCCTTGATTCAAAGGGAATGCGATTTCCTCCAGCGCTCGATAATACTTGGCTTTATTCTTGTTGATCGCATAGGAGAATGTAATCGCGGAGTACTTCTCCAGATAGCGCGACAAGTAACTGCCTACAAGCAGACGTCCCGTACGCCCGTTGCCGTCATAAAAGGGGTGGATATACTCGTAATAATAATGGGCCACCATATAACGATATAAGGGAGGATGGGCGTCATCCTTTAAATAATGAATTAGCGCCCCGAGCGACGCGATAATGTTTTTTTCCGTGCTCACGCCTATGTGAGTTGTGACCTGGCCATCGTTGACCTCGACATGGCCTTGCCGGAACAGATCGCCATCCGGTCTGTCCTCGGCTTTAATTTCATCGGCTACCAGCTCATCGTACAAGCTTCTAAAGTCTTGAACTTTTTCGAACGCGTCGATCTGATCGATATAAAGATAGGTCTTCATCAAACCTTTAAATCTTTTGTGTTTAGGCTCCACATTTTTGACTTCACGGAGAGCCTCCTGCAGTTCCTTCTTCGTACTGCGTACGCCTTCAATTTCATTATTGCTCTGCGCCTCGTTAACGATGAGCTTTTGGAAATAAGGCTCTACGATAAAATCAGGCAGCTTGCTGATGAGAGAAGAAATCTTCGAGCTGTTCAACAACACTTCGTTGTTAAGACTCATTAATTCATGCGTATTTACATAAAACAACTCGAATGAATCTGCCGTCGTTTGTCCTTTTCTAAATCCCTTAATGAATAATGAGCTCAAATAGCTGCCGTAACCGTTTTTTCTATGATCTAATTCCTTGGCCAACGTTTCCCGATCCACTTTATAAAAAAGCTTAGTTAACCTTTCGTATCTCAATCCACTCACCCCCCTATTTTCAAAAATGGGACTTTTTTTAAATTATAGTTCCAAATATACCCTCATTTCAAACCTATTATTCGCTTTTTCCCACAGGATGATCGCCGCGCAGAGAGTTGTCATCAATGGCCATCGCCAAAAAGGAGCCTGTCCTTCCATCTTCTTTTCCTCTTTTACCTGCGGGCCTAAAAAGAAAAAGCGCCGCATCAGCGGCGCATAGCCAGCAGCGAGGCGATCGCGGCAAGCGCTCGGCCGAGCCGGGAGCGTCCCGATCGGCCAGCCGGCGCTTCGTCCTTTTCCAGCTCCAGACGCCATCGTCCCTGCCGCTCCATCCTCCTGTACTTCTCCTGCCGGAACTGCTCCAGCTTCTCAGCCAAGTATTGCTCCTCCATCATGCTCCTCATCTCCCGTCCGATTGATCCGGCTCCATCGTCTGAACGCCCTCGCGCCGAGCTTGCCAAGCAGCGCTCCCTTGCCGCTGACGTTCCGGCACTCCTCCTGGCGGAACTGTTCCAGCTTCTCCGACACGTATTGATCCTCCAACATGCCCTCATCTCCCGTTCGTTTCGTTCTGAACCAAGTATGCGCTAGGCAAAAGGGGCTAAAAAGCGTATAATCGCTTCGACTCTTTTCCTCTTTTGCCATTTTCCAGCCAGAAGGAGGCCAACCCCAATGTATGCAGCCGAACGCTACTTGTCCCTGCTGGAGCGGTTTTCGGGCGTTGCGGCAGAAGGCTCGCCCGTC
This sequence comes from Paenibacillus sp. FSL W8-1187, assembly GCF_037965485.1. NCBI lineage: Bacteria > Bacillati > Bacillota > Bacilli > Caryophanales > Paenibacillaceae > Paenibacillus > Paenibacillus sp. FSL W8-1187. Next base: position 436,140 of record NZ_CP150181.1, on the reverse strand, counting down.
GAGGCGACGCTGGACGGCATCGCCGCCGCGCTGTTCTGCACGCCGCGCAACGCCAAGCTCATCCTCCGCCGGATGCAGGAGGAGGGACTGATCGAGTGGCTGCCGGGACGCGGACGCGGCCATCGCTCGCGGATCGTCTTTCTCCGCCCCAAGGAGCCGTACCTGATGGAGCTTCTCCAGGCGGAAGCCGAGGCGGGCAATTACCCGGCCGCCTTCGAGCTGATCGGCCGGCATGCCGGAGGCACCTCCGCGAAGGAGCGGTTTCTCGAATGGCTCGACGGGCGGTTCGGCTACCGCAAGGAGCAGCAGCAAGGCCAGCCGTCTCGCGACACGCTGCGCTTCCCGCTGCTGTACGGCGTGCGCACCTTCGATCCTTCCCAGCTCAACTATGCGCTGGACGCGCATGTGATGCGCCAGCTGTACGACCGGCTGCTCCAGTACAGCGAGGAGAACGAGCGAATCGTCCCCGCCGCCGCGCATCATTGGAGCGTGAACGGCGAAGGAACCGTATGGACCTTCTTCCTGCGCAAGGGCGTGCTGTTCCACGACGGCGCCGATCTGACCTCGCGCGATGTCGCCTTCACCTTCGAGCGGCTGCGCCACGGCCCCAATCGCTGGCTCATGCGCAGCGTCCGGAGCGTAGAGGCGGTCGGCACCCATGTCGTACGCTTCCATCTGCATCAGCCGAACTTCATCTTCGATCGCTTCGTCTGCGCCGGCGCCGCCTCGCTGCTGCCGGAAGGGCTGCGCGGCCTGCCCGAGGAGGAATTCTGGCGCCGGCCGATCGGCACCGGTCCGTTCCGGCTGCTCAAGCACACCTCCTGCGGCCTGGAGCTCGGCGCCCATGAGCCGTATTATGGCGGCCGCCCCTATCTGGACGCCGTCGATATGGTCGTCCTGCCCGAGGGCTGCCAGCCGGTCCAGGTCACGCCGAGCGTTCCCGGACTGCTGCGCATCCGCGACGGCTTCTTCAACGAGCCCGAGACGGCTCCCCCGTCGGAGGGATGGTCGTCCATCCACAACGTCAACCATGGCTGCGCCATGCTCGGCTGGAACATGAACAAGCCCGGTCCGCATCAGTCCGAGGCGTTCCGGCGGGCCGTGCGCATGATCCTCGATCCGTCCGAGCTGCTCGACGAGCTCAAGGACAAGAGCGTCTTGCCCGCCTACGGCTTCCTGCCGGAGACGAGCGCGCTGCGTTCCCCCGAGCCGCCGCGGCCGGACCGGCTGCGCGCGGCGCTGCGCGAAGCGGAATACGACGGCACGCCGATCCGCTTGACGACCGTAGCCAAGTACAAGGACGAAGTCGACTGGGCCGCGCGCAAGCTCGCCGAGTGGGGCATCCGGGTTGAGACGAAGTTGGAGGCGATCGCATCCAAACACGGCTTTCGCGAGGCCGATCTGACGGTCTGGTGCATCGTCATCGCCGAGGACGAGGTATGCGAGATCGAGGCTTACGAGCATGGCGACTGCATCCTCGGGAACTATCTGACCGACGATACCCGAAGCTGGATCCGGGGACGGATCGATGCCGCCCTGGCGACGCCGGACGCGGTAGGCCGCCGCCAGATCATGAGGCAGGTCGAGGAGCAGCTGCGCGACGACGGCTCGCTCATTTTCCTCCACCATCAGCAGCTCAGCACCTACCTCCATCCGTCCGTGCATGGCGTCCGCCTCAACCGGCTCGGCTGGGTCGACTTCAAGAACGTCTGGCTGGAGAACGGCCTCGCCGCGCCCGAGCTGACCGCTTCGGAGCTGCGCCCTTAGAGCTGCCGACGCTCCGCCCTCGCCGTCCCGGCCACGACGCCGGAGCGGCTTTTTTTGCTGCGCCGGCGTCGTGGCCGGGGAAGATCGGCTTCAGCCGTTCTTGACCGCCTCCGGCCCGCCTTGGGCAGGTATACTTAGGGATGGACGAAATGACCGCCAAGGAGGATCTTTCCATGCTGCCCTATCCCGCCGCCACGACCCGCGAGCAGAAGCTCGCCTACGCCCATCGCGTCAAGGACCGGCTGCTCGCCGAGCATCCCGGCCGCATCCTCGCGATCGGCCTGTACGGCTCCGTCGCCCGCGGCACCGACCAGCCCTGCTCCGATCTCGAGCTGCATGTCGTCGCGCCGGACGGAGCGGAGCCGTTGCCTGGCGACGAATTCGTGGAGCTGCCGTTCAAGCTCGAGCTGAGCTGCCGGACCCGCGCCGGCTATCTGGCCCGCGCCGCGCGCGTCGACGACGGCTGGCCGATCTGGGCGGGCAGCTTCACGCATGTGATGCCGCTCCACGATCCGAAAGGGCTGTTCGCGCTCGGCGCGCAGGCGGCGCTGGACGGGAGCGAGGAGGCTTTTCGCGGCGTCATGCGCGAGTTCATGGTGTGGGAGCCGTACGAGACGATGGGCAAGATCCGCAACCTCCGGGCAAGCGGCGAGAACGGCCATCTGCCGCGGGCGGCGATGGACCTGACGTGGCAGGCGGCCAAGCTGATCGGGCTGGCGAACCGCCGGCCGTTCACGACGCGCGTCCGCACGCTGCGGGAGGCGGCCGCCCTGCCCTCGCAGCCGGACGGCTTCGCGGAGCTGGCGGCGCTGAGCGAGTCCGGCCGGCTGCAGCATGCGGACGAGCTGCACGCTGCGTGCGAGCGGCTGTGGTCCGGCCTGAACCGCTGGTTCGAGGAGCTGGGGCTGGAGTATAGGCGGGATGCGGCGGCAGAGATGGACGGGAGCGATGACGAGCAGGCGGGCGGGTGCGGCGGCGAGCAGGCTGACGAGAGCGACGGCGAGCGGGCTGACGAGAGCGGCGGCGACAAGCGCGAATCGAGTGCGGGCGAGTTTGCCGGTCCGATCGACGAGATGGACGGCGCCGGCTGGTCTTGGACTCCGGTCGGCACGTCGGCGGAGGAGCGCGAAGCGCTCGCCGCGCTGCTGACGGGCGAGCCCTGGCCTTATCACGGCATCGTGCGGCCGGAGGCCGAGACGATTCGCAAGGCTTTCGACGACGGGGCTTATCACGGGGATGAAACGAGGACGTTCTGGATCGAGGACGCCGCCGGCGCCAAAGCCGGCCTCCTCAAGATCATGGACACGCAGGACCCGACCCTGCTGTTCGACCTGCGCATCCGCCAGGCGTATCGCCGCCAGGGAGCGGCTCGCTCCACGCTGCGCTGGATGGCGGACTATGTGTTCCGGGAATTCCCGTCTGCGATCCGCATCGAAGGCCACACGCGGACCGACAATGCCGGGATGCAGGCGGCGTTTCGCGGCACGCTGTTCGTGCTGGAGAGCTGTCACCGCCAAAGCTGGCCGCAGGAGGGCCGGCTATACGATTCGTTCGGCTACGGCCTGCTGCGAGGCGACTGGGAGCGCGGCGCAGCGACGCCCGTTCCGGCGATGCCGCGCTGAACCGCAAAAAAACTTGCCTGACACGGACAGAGGGTCCGGTCAGGCAAGTTTTTTTAGAGTGGACTTGATTAACTGGGCGGGCGTTTCCCCGACTCCGGCGTGCATCAGTGGCATATTTACCACATATGCGGGCGTTACTCCGACTGCGGAGCGGATCGCACAGCGGCAGGCGATCCGCTCCCGCGCCCCGGCCGCCAGCTCAGCTGGCGCAGCAGCCGCTCCACCGCCGCGGCCGGGGCATGGCGCAGCTGGAACGAGCGGGCGCCCTTGCCGGTCGCGATGCTGACCGACAAGCTCGCTCGGCCTCGGCGCCTCTGCATAGGGGAAAGGCTCATCCGATGCCACTGGATGCGCCTGCCCGGCAGCAGCAGCTCGGAGCGGATGAGCGCGCCGCGGCGCAGCGACAGCTGGCCCGCCTCCAGCGCCCAAGCCGCGTGGCGGTGCTCCAGCAGGCCGTACGCGAGCACGGCAGCTGGAAGCAGCGCGGCCAGCCAGCGGTACGGCTCCGGGATCCAGATCCACCCGGCCGCTGCCGGCAGCAGGCTGGCGAGCGCCGGCCAGCCCGCGTAGGCCGTCCAGGCGGAGCGCTCGAGCCGGCTCCAGTCCGCCGGGAGGACGAACGCCGGAGCAAACTCCCGCAAGAACGCCTCCGCCTCCGCACGCTTCAGCAGCGGAAAGAGCAGCAGATGGCGCTCTTTCTCCTCGGCGTTGCCGGCGATGAAGGCACGCACCGCCACCCAGCCGAGCGGCCGATGCAGCAGCGGCTGGGCGAGCTCCAGCGCCTGGATGCGGGCGATGTCGATCGTCTGCCGCTTCTTCTCCAGCAGGCCGCGCTCGACATGCAGCTTGCGCCCGCGGCGCTCGAGCCGGAAGCCCCAGTTCGCATTAAGGAGCTGCAGCGCGGTCAGCAGCCAGGCGGCGAGCAGCAGCAGCAGGCTCGCGGCCGCGAGAACATAATCCCCGAACAGCTGCTCCAGCTCGGCCTGCATGTCCAGCCTCCGCAGCCAGCCGCTGTCCGCCGCACGCGAGAGCAGGCCGGCCAGCAACAGAAAGACGAGGCCGGTCCGGTACGAGGTGAGCGCGTAGCCGAGCAGGTCGCCCGGCCGGATCTTTCGCTGGCCGACCGCCAGCTCGGTCCGCCGGCCTGCCGCCGAAGCTGCCGCGTCCAACGTCGGCTCCGGTTGCCGCGCCGCGTCAGACGCAGCCAGGACAGCGCCGGCTTCGCGCTCGAGCCCATCGGGGCCTATGTCTCTCCCCGCTTCGGACGCGGCGGCCCGCCGCACGGCTTCAGCCCCCGCGCCCACGCCGGCGGCAGGCTCCTCCGGCTCGGCCGCTCCGGCCTCCGCGAAGCCGAGCAGCCGCTGCAGCCGTGCCGCCTCGGCGGCGGATAACGACGGCAGCACAGCTTCGGCCTTCTCGCCGCCCCCAGCCGTCTCGATGCGGAGCTGGACGAGGCCGAGCGCGCGCTCGGCGAGATTTTGCCTCGTGTCGACGGACTGGATGCGCTCGCGCTGGATCCAGATCGTACGGCGGCTCCATACGCCCTGCTCGATGCGGATCGCACCCGCCTCCGCGGCGTAGCCGAAGCCCCTCCAGCGCAGCCAGGCGGCGGCGAGCAGCGCGGACAGCCCGACGCCCCCGAGCAGCGCTCCCAGGCCGATCCGGCTCACATCCAGCCCCGTCGCTCTCGGCACCCACAGCACAAAAAGCGGCAGCAGCGGCAGCATGCCGTACATTTCCTTGACTCCCTTCGCCAGGAAAAACAGCATGGAGGCGGGATGCACGCGCCGCAGCTCTGCGGAGGCGGCCTCAGATCTCATCGTCGGCCCTCCTCGTCAGCTCCGCCAGCCGGCTCCGCATCGCCTCGGCCTGCTCCTCCGGCAAGCCGGGGATGGCGTGGCTGCCGGCCGCCGTCGCCATCGTCAGCGTCGCGATGCCGCAGCGCTTCTGGATCGGGCCTTGCTTCGTGTCGATATGCTGGATGCGCGCGACCGGGACAAGCGTGCGCTTGCGGACGATGAAGCCATGGGCCAGCTCGATCTCATGCTCTCGCACGAGGTAGCCCCAGCTGCGATGCAGCAGCCTCGGCAGCCACAGCAGCTCCAGCGCCGCCCCGGCCAGCGCGAGCGCTCCGGCGCCGGCCGCGATCCACCACGGCCAGCCGAACCGGGCGCTCAGGAGAGCCAGCGCCAGCACGACGGCGGCATACACGCCGCTCGTGACCGCCCCCTCCAGCCGGCGGGCGCGGATGACCCGCAGATCGAGCGGACGCAGCGGCTCGCTGGAGGACGGTTCCCCGTCCGTCGCGAATGGCCGCTCCACCTGCCGCCCTCCACCGGCTCCCGCCTCGCCGTCCGGGCGCTCTTGCGCTTGTCCGGCAGCGGCGCTCGTCAGCTCCGGCGCCGGTGCCGCTCCGCCCGTGACGATCGAGCGCTCCGGCTGTCGTTGATCCTGCTCCATGTCCGCACCCCTCCTGATTGATGTCCGTCCTCGCTTCACCCGCTTCATACGCGCCGGACAGCCGCAGCGTTGCCGCGATCGGGAGGAGCGTCCGCTATTTCGGCGAAGCGTCGTGAGGCTCGATCTTCTGAAGCACCGCATGGCGGAATCGGTTCCGGTCGACGACGATGCGATATTCCCGTCCGACCTCCAGCAGCGGCAGCAGCAGCTGCGGCGCTTCGGCTCGCAGGTCCTCGCCGTCCTCCGATGCGAACACCAGCTCTTCTCCTTCAATCGCCTTCAGGACCGTGACGGCTTCCTGGCGTCCATCCCGATGCACATGATCCATCCACAGCGCGGCAAGCGCAAGCCCGAGCAGCACCAGCACGACGGCCGATACGGCGTTGAGGCGGGACTTCTGCTTCCGTTCGATATCGCTCTCCCTCTTTCTGCTTGATTATTCTTGGCGCCCGAGGCGCGGCTCCCCCCAGCATACCACAGACGAAGGCGCTTTCGGCAGCCGCTCCGGCCGCAAGCGAAAAAGCCGGAGGAGCGGGGACCTCGCCCCTCCCATCCGGCTTGCCGCGGAGCGGCCGCGCCCGCTTCCTTCACGCTCCGCCTCCCTCCCGGCCCTGCGCGCCGCCTTCCGGCAGCGTCACACGGAACGCCGCTCCCTGGCCCGGCTCCGACAGCGCCTCGATGTCTCCGCCGTGCAGGCGGGCGATGCGCTGCGCGATCGACAAGCCGAGCCCGCTGCCCGCGCCCGACGGCGGCGATGCCTGCCCGCCTCCCGGAGACAGCGGCCGGGGATCTCGCCGAGGCGCGCCGCCGCCTTCCGCGAGGACGCCTGCGGACGAGTCCTCCGGCGCGAAGCCCTCCCGATGCTGGCCGGCGGATGAATGCTCCGTCATGCCGCCGGCCTGCCAGGTGCGCGCCCGGTCGGCCTTGTGGAACCGCTCGAAGATGTGCGGCAGCTCCTCCGGCGGGATGCCCGGCCCTTCGTCCGCGATGACGACCTCGAGCCAGCGGCCGGCGGACGCCTTCCGGTTGTCCCGGCGCTCCTGCGAGCGTCCTGCCGGCCGCCCCGTCCCCTCCGCGAGCGGATGATCCATGTCGGCGCTTCCGTCCCGCCCGTTCTCCAGGACGCGCATCGAGACGCCGATGACGCCGCCCTGCGGACTGAACTTGATCGCATTGCCGAGCAGGTTCAGCCAGATTTCGTAGAGCAGCCCTTCGTCCGCGAAAACTGTCCGCTCCGGCAGCTCCAAATCGAGCTCCAGCTCCTTGAAGGTCCACTGCCATTCGAGCAGCAGGATCGCCTGGCGCAGCTGCTCGTCCAGCCGGAACGAGCGCCTGTCGAGCGCCCGGTCCGGCCGGTCCACGTCGGCGAGCAGCAGCAGCTGGCGGCTCATCGAGCTGAGACGGCGGCTCTCCTCGTCGATGATCGTCAGATAGCGGCGCGCCTCCTCGTCCCGCGCGGCCGAACCGCCGTCCAGCAGCGTGCGGATGAAGCCGCGGATCGACGTCAGCGGCGACTGGAACTCATGCGAGACGTTGGCGACGAACTCCTGGCGCATCCGGTCGAGCTGGCGCACCGCGCCGGCCATCGCGGTGAACCGCCGTCCAAGCTCGCCGATCTCGTCGCGGCGGGCCGTATCGACGCGCACGTCATAATCGCCGGCCGCCATCCGCTGGACCGCGCGGGTGAGCCGCTTCACCGGCGCGACAATCAGTCGGCTCAGCGCCGCGATGAGCAGCAGGCTGAGGCCGAACGTGCTGGCGAGCAGCACGGCGAGGATGATCCGCACCTCGCCGATCTGGCTTTCCAGATCCGGACGGATGAAGACGGCATCGATGCCGCCGTCCGGGCGGGGCAGCGGGAAGCCGTATGTGTTCCGAGGGCTGTTTTCAAAATAGGCCAGCAGCTTGAACCGCCGGTCCTCCTCGGTCATGCCGGGGTAGATGCCGCCGGACCGCACCTCGCGCACAGCCTTCTCCGGGGGGAGGAAGCCGTGCCGAAAAGCCGCTCCGTACGTCTGCGCCGAGCCGTCAGGCCGCACGACGTAAAGCTGGTAGCTGAGGCCGGACACCGCCTGCAGCGTCTGCTCCCTGCGCTCCGCTCCGGCAAGCGCGTCGAGCTCGCGCACCTGCCGTGACGCCTCCTCCATCGCGTGCTCGCTGCCCGACTTGAGCTTCGCTTCATAATAGAAGCTCGTCACGGCGAGGCCGCCGAGGCCGCTCGCGAGCGCGATCAGCACGAAGATGAACACGATGCGGAAGTAGAGCGTCCTCATCCGCGGCGTCCTCCCGGCTCGAGCTTGTAGCCGAGCCCGCGGATCGTGACGATCGTAAAATCGTCGCGGTACGCCTCGAAGCGCTCCCGCAGCCGCTTGATATGGACGTCGACCGTGCGGCTGTCGCCTTCGTAGTCGGCGCCCCAGATGAGCGAAATCAGCTGCTCCCGCGTATGGATGCGCCCCGGCTGGCTCGCCAGCTGCGAGAGCAGCTGGAATTCGCGGAGCGGCAGCGTGAGCGTCTCGCGGCCCGCCGTCACCTCGTAGCTCTGGCGGTCGATGACGACCCGCCCGAGCGCGATCGTCTCGGAGCTGGCGATCCGGTAGCGGCGCAGCAGCGCCCGGATGCGGAACAGCAGCTCCTGCGGCTCGAACGGCTTGACGAGATAGTCGTCGGTGCCGGCCGAGTAGCCCTTTTCCTTGTCGGCCATCTCGCCCTTCGCCGTCAGCAGGATGACCGGCAGGTCGTAGTGCCGGCGGATCTCCTCCGTCAGCTGCAGCCCGTCCTTATGGGGCATCATGACGTCGACGACGGCCAGATGAACCTGCTCCCGCTCCAGCACGGCAGCCGCCTGCTCGCCGTCCGCCGCCTCGGCGACCGCGTAGCCCTCCCTCGTCAGCACGAGCCTCAGCAGCTCGCGGATATGGGGATCGTCGTCGGCTACGAGCACATGGATCCGCATGTTGTCCTCTCCTTCGTCCCCTGCCGCTGCGGGCCGGGCTTCTCTGTCCGTATCATGCCTCATGCCGGGGGGCGAAAGCAAACGGATCGGCAGGGATGAGGCCGCCGGCAGCGCCGATGGGGCCGCCGGCAGGATAAAAAGCCGGAGACGGGGTTCGTCTCCGGCAAGATGGCTTCCCGACTGCCGCAAGAACGGCAGCCGTGGACATCTATCTCGGGCCTTAGAAAACCCGGATAAGCGTAAGCGAAGCTCCCTGGCCGCCATCCAGATCGACCGAGCCCGCGATGGAGCCGAACAGCTGCAGGGAAACGACATCTCCGGCATTCAGCCGGATGAGCCCGGATGCTTGCCAGCGGCTCTGGCTCGACTGGTTCAGGTTCGAGAATTCCGGTATTTCCAATTGGTTGACAAGGATTCGAGAATTGGCGGCTCTCGTCTGATTGCTGCGAATGCTGTAAGACAGATAGTAATAGCCGCTGCTGTCGATGGTGAATCGGCCGCTCGATATATCCGCAGCAATGGAGCTGTTGGGCGTTGAGGTGAGCTGAGTGAAGCGAATGTTGTTTCCATTCGAATCGAGTATAATCCTGTCTTCGGGAATCGTATTGTACGCCGACATGCTCGGCAGGTAGCCCGTTCCGGCCGGCCCCGGATCGCCTTGCGCGCCCTGCGGGCCTACCGGTCCCATAGCTCCCTGCGGGCCTGCAGCTCCCTGTGGACCTGTGGCTCCCGCGGGACCTGTCGCGCCGATGTCGCCCTGGTCGCCTTTCGGGCCTGCCGGACCCGCTGGTCCTTGCGCGCCGGTGTCGCCCTTGTCCCCTTTGGCTCCTGCCGGACCTGCCGGGCCTTGCGCGCCGGTGTCGCCTTTGTCTCCTTTGGCTCCGACCGGACCCGCCGGGCCTTGCGCGCCGGTGTCGCCCTTGTCCCCCTTGGCTCCTGCCGGACCTGCCGGGCCTTGCGCGCCGGCGTCGCCTTTGTCGCCCTTCGACCCTTGAGCGCCGGTCGCGCCGCTCGATCCCGCAGCGCCGGAGTCGCCCTTATCGCCCTTATCGCCTTTGTCGCCTTTGTCGCCTTTGTCGCCCTTGTCGCCTTTGACAGGAACGACAGCGGTCGAGCCGGACTCGTCGCCGGCTTTTCCGAGCGTCAGCTGCTTCTCCTTGGCGTTCCAGGACGCCGTCAGGCCGAGCGCATCGGCCAGCGCCCGCATCGGCAGGAACAGCGTGTCCTGCTGGAACAGCGGCTGCACGGCTTTGCCGTCCGCATCGACGAGAGCGGTCAGCTTGCCGTCGAGGTAAAATGCGATGTCCAGCCGCTTGAGCTCCAGCTGCTGGGCCGGCGCGATCCGGTCCACCGCTTTCGCCGTCTGGCCGCTCGCCAGCGTATCCAGCCGCACCTCCTTCTTCGCGCTGTCCCACTCCGTCTTGTAGCCGGTCGCGGCCGCCACGGAGCGGATCGGCACGTACAGCACGCCGTCCGCGATGATCGCATCGGTCGTCGTTTTCGAGCCGGATACTTCCACCGATGTCTTGAGCGTCGTGCCGCTCTTCGCCTCGTTCGCGGCGAACGCCGTTCCGCCGAGCGCGGAAGCCAGCAGCATGGCTGCCAGGAATGCGCTTGCTTTTTTCATTTCACCTTACCTCCTGATAAAAAGTATCCTTCTATAAAAATGCACAGTGAGAGTATCGTCATTATGGGAATGAAAACGGATAGATCCATCCTAAAGCGGCCGGAACGATGGAACCGCCCAAAGCCGATCTCCGCGTGCAGCGGGCATGCTGGAGATCGCCCGCCCGTACGTCGCCGAGGGACTCGCGTTCTCCCGGCCGAAGGAAGCGGCGGTCCACGAAGACAAGCCGGAGAAAGGGCTCGTCTCCGGCTGAAAAGAAGCCTTCTGCAATGACGCCGGCTGGACGCGGCCCGGGCCGCATCCGGTCAGATCGTGCTGTCGAGGGCGATCCGGATCAGGGACAGGGATGCCCCTTGTCCGCCATCCAGTTGAACGCTTCCCATATAGTCGTACAGCTGCAGCGATACCACGTCGCCCGCTTGCAGATGAATGAGTCCGGCCGCCTGCCAGCGGGACTGGCTCAAGCCCAGGTTGTCGTTCGACAGCTCTGTTTTCTCCACGTCGTTGACCACAATGCGCGAGCTCGCCGGCGCGGCCGACGTGCTGCGGATGCTGTAGCTCAAGTAATACCAGCCGGACTGAAGGACGGTGAAGCGGGTGTGGTCGCCGCTCCTGGAAAATGCGCTGTCCGAGGCGACAAATGTCGGCAAGGGAATGCTCGTGCCTTGCAGCAGAGTCGAAACCACGCCGTTCGAAGTGTACGCCGACATGGCGGGCAGCGATCCCGTTCCTGCCGGTCCCGGATCGCCTTTTGGACCTTGCAGGCCTTGCGGACCTTGCGGACCAGGGATTCCTTCGGGACCGACGGCTCCTGCCGGGCCTACCGGACCTTGCGGGCCGGTGTCGCCCTTGTCGCCTTTCGGGCCCGCCGGACCCGTTGCGCCCGTGTCGCCCTTGTCGCCTTTAGCTCCTGCCGGACCCGCCGGGCCTTGCGCTCCGGTGTCGCCCTTGTCGCCTTTTTCGCCCTGCGGACCCGCCGGACCGGTGTCGCCTTTGTCCCCTTTGTCCCCTTTGTCGCCTTTCGGACCCGCCGGACCTTGCGCGCCGGCGTCGCCTTTTTCACCTTTGTCGCCTTGAGCGCCGGTCGCGCCAGGCGCTCCTGCAGGGCCGGGCGAGCCGGTGTCGCCTTTATCGCCCTTGTCCCCTTTGTCCCCTTTGTCGCCCTTGTCCCCTTTGACAGGAACGACAACGGTCGAGCCGGACTCGTCGGCTTTTCCGAGCGTCAGCTTCTTCTCCTTGGCGTTCCAGGACGCCGTCAGGCCGAGCGCATCGGCCAGCGCCCGCATCGGCAGGAACAGCGTGTCCTGCTGGAACAGCGGCTGCATGGCTTTGCCGTCCGCACCGACGAGAGCGGTCAGCTTGTCGTCGAGGTAAAAAGCGATATCCAGCCGCTTGAGCTCCACCTGCTGGGCGGGCGCGATCCGGTTCACCGCTTTCGCCGTCTGGCCGCTCGCCAGCGTGTACAGCCGCACCTCCTTCTTCGCGCTGTTCCACTCCGTCTTGTAGCCGGTCGCGGCCGCCACGGAGCGGATCGGCACGTACAGCACGCCGTCCGCGATGATCGCATCGGTCGTCGTTTTCGAGCCGGATACTTCCACCGATGTCTTGAGCGTCGTGCCGCTCTTCGCCTCATTCGCGGCGAACGCCGTTCCGCCGAGCGCGGAAGCCAGCAGCATGGCTGCCAGGAATGCGCTTGCTTTTTTCATTTCACCTTACCTCCTGATGAAAGATTTTTTGCTATAAAATAGAAAGATTTTCGGAACTTACTATAAGAAAAAAGGGAGGATTAATCAATAAGAACTTTGCGCTTCGGGAGCCGCGCGCTGCAGGCATCCGCAAAGGCTTCCTGAGCCGTTTTCCCGCCTTGGAGCCCTTCTGGCGCTTCCAGGCAGGTTGGAGCTTCCTCTTTTCTTTTCTGGCGGCTATACTAGCGGAACAAGGAGATGGACAGCGAAGAGGAGGCCGAAACGATGAAACCAGCCAAAGTCGATCCCCGCGTGCAGCGGACGCGCCGGCTGCTGCGGGAAGCGCTCGTGCAGCTGACCGAGGAGCGCGGCCTGGACGGCTTCTCCGTGCAGGAGCTGGCCGACCGGGCGACGGTCAAGCGGGCCACCTTCTACCTTCATTACGAGGACAAGCAGGCGCTGCTCGCCGACTACATCGCGGAGCTGCTGGAGGAGCTGCGCGTCGCCGTGTTCGATCCGGGCGGCCAGCCGCCGGACTACGACTATGCGAGCGGCGAGCCTCATCCGAGCTTCGTGCGGCTGTTCCGGCACCTGGCGGAGCGCTACGACGTCTATCACGCGCTGCTCGTCCGCAGGCGCGTGCCCGAGCTTGCCGCGGGCATGCTGGAAGTCGTCCGCCAGTTCGTGGCCGAGGGACTTGCCTTCGCCCAGCCGGACGACCGGCTGCTGACCGCCCGCCGCGACGTGACGCTCAAGTATACCGAAGCCGCCTATGTCGAGGTCATCATCTGGTGGATCGAGCAGCAGATGCCCTATGCCGAAAAGGAGATCGCCGCGCAGCTCATGGACCTGTCGATCTTCGGTCCGTATCGGGAGCTTCCTGCCTGGGCAGGCTCCGGGCGCGGAAAGACGAGCGGTTAAATCGGCCGGCTCGCACGGTGGACAGGTCATTTTCCGCTCAGAAGCGAGAAGGAACGAGAAAAAGCAGAGATGGAAGTTAAACGGTTATTTGGCATGTAATGAATGAGCAGATTACAGGATGAAAAGGAGACTTTGCTGATGCTTCAGAGAAGAGAAGAAACTGCAAGCCATCCTGGACCGGGCTGCCGATCAAGCGAGGACGGAAGCCAAACGAGCTGGGGCATCCATTTATTATATTAGAGAAAAGAAAAGAATCCGCGAGTCCGCGGACGGGAAGAAGTTTGAAATCATGATTGACGAATCGGGCAACCGAGTCGAACGGGTACTGCATGAGCCGTAAAGCTGTCATGACGGTCTTTGCCGGAACGGAGCGGGGGAAAGCACCTTGAGCCGGCTGATGAGCCAGATTGTCGCAAATGTCCAAGGATCAAGGATATCAGATTGTTCTCTATTACATCGGCTAATGGATGTGCACATGCATATTGACCGGGTGGCATCCAGAGTGGAGCAGGGAGGGCATTGGATTTCCGAAACGGATATTCGGTGGAGGTATGGGCAATCTCTTCAGAATCTTGGCCCCGCCCTCGGAATAGCGGACGAAGTCATTCTTATTGATAATTATTGCTGAGATCGCCTCGGATCAGCTATTAAGTTGTATTAAAGAACCTCCGGAATGGGCGATGAAGGTATTGGTCAGGTACGGCACTTCGACAAGTTAAACGGCCTCTGTGGAAGCTGCTGATCGTCACAAGCCTCCCGCTCGCAAGACGGACAGGTCCGCACCGCGCTGCGCGCAGAAAAAGCCGTTTCTTTCCGTCCACACGGAAAGAAACGGCTTTTTAGACCCGCACGGGGCGAATGAAGCGGGCGCGCCCCGCGTCTGGCTCGGGCCGTCTTTCCCGTCAAAAGCTTACAGAGCCGTCCAGCCCCCGTCGATGACGAGCTCGGAGCCGGTCATGAAGCGGGACTCGTCCGAAGCGAGGAACAGCACGCCGTACGCGACATCCTCCGGCTTGCCGAAGTACGGCAGCTGGGTGAACGTCTGGTAATACGGCATGGCGTCCTTCATCGACGGCTCGGTCATCGGCGTGACGATGATGCCGGGATGGACGGAGTTGACCCGGATGCTCTGCTTGGCGTATTCGACGGCAGCCGCTTTCGTGAGCGTGCGCAGGCCGCCCTTGGCCGCCGTATAGGCGCTCGAGCCGGCCATGCCGACGATGCCCCCGATCGAGGAGATGTTGATGATCGAGCCGGCGCCGGCCTTTTGCATTTCCGGAATGACCGCCTTCATGCCGACGACGCAGCCGGTCAGGTTAATGTCCAGCACGCGCTGCCACTCCGCCAGGTCGAGATTGCCGATCGTCGTGCGCGCCGCGATGCCGGCGTTGTTGACGAGGATGTCGACTTTGCCAAAGCGGGCGACCGTCTCCTCGACGACCTTCGTCCACTCCTCTACGGAAGCGACATTATGCCGGAGCGCCAGCGCCTCGCCGCCTGCCGCCTTGATCTCCTCCGCGACTTGATTCATCGCCTCGAGGTTCACATCGGTCAGCACGACCTGCGCTCCCTCGCGGGCGAACAGACGCGCCTCCTCCGCTCCCATGCCCGTAGCCGCTCCCGTAATGATCGCCGTCTTGCCTGTCAGACGTCCCATCGTTGTCGTTCCCCTTTCGATCTGGTTTAAGCGCCGCGCGAAGCGAGGCATCGGCCTGCGGCGAGCCGCAGCGCCTTCAGCTTGCCCCCAAGTCCTGCAAGCGCTTTAATCTCTGCCGCTTAAGTATACGCCATGACGTCCATTTTGTGAAGTTATGTACATAATGTATATTAAGTTTTCAGAGGAAACAACTGGAGGAGGAACGGAGATGAAATACATCGAAGCCGGCATCGGCAACCGGTGGTGGCTGCGGACGGAAATCGAGCATGCCGACGGCACGGAGGAGGAGCGGCGCGGCGCGGTCGGACCGATTCGGATCCGGTCGCTGTATGTCCGTCTGTGGATCGGGCGCCGCGTGTACATTTTGGATACGCGGGACGGCTGGAAGTCGGGCCGCAAGCGGCAGAAGCGCTTCAAGCTGGTGCTCGGCCTGTGCAGCTTCTAGGAGTAGATGCGCGGCTGCGCAAACGAAAAACAGGGATTGTCCAGCTGCCGCGGCCAGAGAATCCCTGTTGGAACAACGCGTTCAAATAAAAAAGCAGCCGCAAAATGCGGCTGCCTGCAGGACAGGACGATCCTGGCCGTTCGCAGCTCCAACGATACTCACACGCTATTTACGCCAAAAGAGGCTCGCAAAAAACGTAACGATACGGAGCGGGCTTATAGCTCCAGGATGAGCTTTTCCCCCGCCAAAAAGGCTGAATAGCGCTCGTCGGTATCGTTAGATCGCAAAAACCATCCGATTCGGGCTAGTCGCGGATTTCCGCGATCAGCTCGATCTCGACCGGCGTGTGGAACGGCAGATCGCTCGTGCCGATGGCAGAGCGGGCATGGCGGCCGTTTTCGCCGAACACCTCGATCAGCAGATCGGACGCCGCGTTCATGACGTAAGGCTGGTCGCCGAAGCCCGGCGCGCTGTTGACGAAGCCGAGCAGCTTGACGATTTTGACGACGCGGTCGAGATCGCCGAGGTACGCCTTCATGGCGGCGAGCAGGTTGACAACGACCTGGCGGGCCGCTTCCTGGCCCTGCTCGATCGTCAGGTCGGAGCCGACCTTGCCTTCGTACAGGAGCACGCCGTCGATGCGGCAGTCAAAGCCGGACGTGTAGATCAGATTGCCCGTCCGGTTGACCGGGATGTAGGAGAATTTCGGGGCCGGCAGCTCCGGCAGCGTGATGCCGAGCTCGGCGAGACGTTTTTCGATGATGGACATGAGTTCGTTCCTCTCTTCTTGGGAAATGGGGGCCGGCGAAATCCCGGCAAATCCGCCGGCGACAGCCTGGAGCCGCTTGCTCCGAGCCGACTTGGCCCAGAGGCGATGCCGCATCGGCCGGCCTCGGCCTCAGCGGCCGGCGCCGCCATGCGCGTACCCGTGGCCGCAAGCGCAAGACGAGGCGCGCAGGAAGCCGCCGCCGCGCGCGCCGGTATGCGCGCCGTCCTGCATGGCGATGCGGCCGGCGACGACGACGGTCGAGATGCCTTCCGGCTGCTGCTTCGGTTCGGAGTAGGTGGCCGTGTCGCGGATCGTATCCGGGTCGAAGACGACGAGGTCGGCCGCGTAGTCCGGCACGATCAGGCCGCGCTTGCCGAGGCGGAACCGCTGCACCGGGAAGCTCGTCAGCTTGCGCACGGCGTCCTCGAGCGTCAGCACGCGCTCCTCTCGCACATATTTTGCGAACACGCGCGGGAACGTGCCGTAGAGGCGCGGATGCGGCATGCCGGTCTCGCAGGTGAGGCTGTCGGAGGCGATGAGCGAGCGGCTGTAGCCGATGACCTGGCGCACGTCGTCGTCCGACATGTGGAAGTAGACGATCGGCACCTGGCCGTCCTCCTCCAGCAGCAGGTCCATCATGCAGTCGGCCGGGTGGACGCCGCGCGCCTCGGCGATCTCGGCGATGTGCTTGCCCTCGAGCCCGGCGTTCGCTCCGCTCGCGGAGGCGACGAAGACGCTCTGCCAGCCGGTCGAGCAGACGAGGTTGTCCCAGTCGTCCTGCTCGCGGCCGAGCTCCTCGCGGATGCGGCGGCGCAGCGCCGGGTCGCGGAACGCCTCGAGCGCCCCCGGGATGCCGCCCTCCAGCACCCACGGCGGCAGGATCGTCGTGAGCGACGTGGAGCCGGCGTTGTACGGATAGACGTCGACGGTCACGTCCATGCCGCGGGCGCGGGCGTCCTCGACGAGCTCCATCGCCTCGAGCGCCTTGCCCCAGTTGGCTTTGCCGGCGGCCTTGAGATGGCTCACATGCAGCGGGATGCCCGCCTGCTCGGCGATCCAGATGACCTCCCGCACGGACGGCAGCAGGTTGTTGCCCTCGCCGCGGGTATGCGTGCTGAGCAGGCCGTCGTAGCGCGGCAGCACCGAGCACAGCTCGGCCAGCTCCTCCTTGGACGTGTAGCTGCCGGGCGAGTAGAGGAGGCCGATCGACAGGCCGATCGCGCCGGCTCGCAGTCCTTCCTCGAGCAGCTCCTTCATGCGCTGCAGCTCCGCCGGCGTCGCCGGACGGTTGTCGAAGCCCATGACGGCGATGCGCAGCGCGCCATGCGCGACATAGGTCGCCATATGCTCGGCTGGAGCGGAGCGGCCGACGTAGTTCATGTATTCCCCGACGGTATTCCACTGCCAGTCCTGCTTCGTGCTGCCGATGACCGGCGAGATGTAGCTGCGCAGCAGCTCCTCGCGGTCCGGGAACACCGGCGCCGGCGCGAGGCCGCAGTTGCCGACGACCTCGGCGGTGACGCCCTGGCTGAGCTTGATCTCGCTGAGCGGATGGTCGAGGATCATCAGGTCGGAGTGGCAATGGCCGTCGATGAAGCCCGGCGCGATGACCTGGCCTCGGACGTCGACCGTCGCGGCCGCCTCCTCGTCGATGCGGCCGACGGCGGCGATGCGTCCGTCCTTGACGCCGACGTCGCCCCGGTACCACGGATTGCCGCTGCCGTCGACGATGCGGCCGTTTTTGAGCACTAGATCCAGCATGGGTTGGTCATCTCCCTCATTGAATGCAGCCGCGCGCGGCGACCGGCACCCGGCGCAGGCCGGACTTGCCGCTCACGTACACGCTGCCGTGCAGGTTGACGGTGCTGCAGATATGGTTCGGCACGATGCGCAGCATGTCGCCGGGCTCGCAGGTGTCGTCCGGCGAGATGCGGATGACGCCGTGCTCCTCGTTCATGCGCTCGAACACCGCATGCGGCAGTCCGATGACGCGGCCGAAGCCCTGCAGATGAAGCGGCGGCTTATCCGGCTGCACGTCGGTGGCGAACGTCTTGCTGCCGCCGTCGATGACGATGCGGTCCGGGGCGGGACGGCTGACGACGGTCGCCCACACCTCGGCGGCGCAGTCCTCCGGACGGCAGACGCCGAACGCCGTCTGCATCCGATCCTGAAACACGTACGTGCCGGGCCGGATCTCCGTGACGCCGTCGATCTCGGCGGCGTAGATCGCCGTCGGCGTCGACCCGACGCTCACATCGCGGATCGCGATGCCGCCCCGGCGCAGCGTCTCGGCGACGCCGGCCATGAGGCGGCCTTCCTCGTGGCCGGCCGCCCGCAGGTCGAGCGTCGGCGCTCCGCCGAGCATCGCGCCGCGGTAGGTGAAGATGCCGGTCAGCGACAGCCCCGGCATCGCCGCGATCTCCCGCGCGAGCGCAAGCGCCGCCTCGGGCGGCACGCCCGTGCGCTGCAGGCCGCTCTCGATCTCGAGGCGGACCTCCAGCGCCAGCCCGGCGGCCTCGGCGGCCGCCGACAGCTGCCGCGCGCCGGCGAGGCTGTCCACGCCGACGAGCAGCCGGACGCGCCGCGCCAGCTCGGCGGCGCGCCGCGCCTTGACGGCGCCGACGACGGGATAGGCGACGAAGATGTCGCCGATCCCGCCGTCCGCCATCGCCTCCGCCTCCGACAGCTTGGCGGCGGTGATGCCGCAGGCGCCTGCGGCGACCTGCCGATGCGCCAGCTCCGGCAGCTTGTGCGTCTTGACATGCGGCCGCAGCCGCACGCCGCGCCGCGCCGCCTCCGCGGCCATCGCCGCGATGTTGGCGTCGACCGCCTCGCTGCGGATGACGACGCAGGGCGTGTCGATGCCGTCCGCGAGCCTTTCCCCCGCTCCAACCGCTGCTTCGTTACGCTCCATCTCCATCGCTCCCCTTCGCTTCCTCCAGATCGCTGTACAGCGTGTACTTCGAGATGCCGAGGTAGGCGCATACCTTCTCGCCCGCCTTCTTGATCAGAAACGCGCCCTTGCGGTCGAGCAGCGCGATGAACCGGATCCGGTCCTCGCGCCCCATGAGCGCCGGCGGGCAGCCGACGGCGTCCTCCGCCTCCTGGATGAGCGAGTCGAGCAGGTCGCTCACGTTGCTCGCGAACGACTCCCGGACCGGCGGCAGCTCCTGCAGGCCGATCAGCCCTTGAAGCGCTTTCTCCGCGGCCATCAGCTCGGAGATGTCCAGGTTGATGCAGAGCGCGCCGATGCCCTGGCCCTCGTCGTCCTTGAGGTAAATCGAGGTGGAGCGCAGCAGCCGCCCGTCCTTCGTGCGCGTGACGTAGTTTTGCCGGTGGCCGCCCTCGGACGTGCCGCGCATCACCTCGAGGCCGAGGTTCGTGCCGGGATCGCCGACCTTGCGGCCGGTCACCTGCCCGTTGGCGATGAACACGATCGTGCTGTCGTACGGCCGCGACCAGTCGTGGATGACGACCTCGCAGCGCTCGCCGAACTGCGCCGCGATGCCTTGCGCCAGCTCCGTCAGCATCGGCAGCATGGCGGATACGGTTTGCATCGGCTTGGCTCCTTTCGCTTCGAATTGACGAATTCCGTCATCCGAATGCGGCTTTCATTCATTTCGATTGGTTCTATCCTACACCCGCACAGGCAGAATCGGCAAACTTTTTTTCTGATTCCTGACGTTTCGTCATGGACGGAGAGGGAAAGCGATCGCAGGCCGGCAGGAGGGGACAACTTTTCCGCACCTTGCCGCGTTCAAGAATGAGAGCCGTAGACTTGCGGACACACAGACAAAGCTTGCGACGGGAAAGAGGAGAGTCGGCATGCAGAAAAAAACGACGAAGACGGACGGGCCGCAGAAGAGCTTGATCGAAGGGCTGTACGAAGCCCATCTGCCCGTATCGAATCTGGAGCGAAGCCGGGCGTTTTACGCGGGTCTCGGCCTTCGCCAGGCTTGGGAGGACGAGGACACCGTCTTTTTCTGGATCGAGGAGGGCAAAAGCTGGATCGGCCTGTGGCTCGCTCCGGAGCTGGCGGCTCTGCCCTATCATCCGGCCATCCGGCATGCGGCGTTCCGCGTCGATTGGGAAGGGCTGCTGCGCAGCGCGGCCTGGCTGAAGGCGCGGGGAATCGAGCCGGCGCCGTTCGGGCGGCAGCCGGACGCCGCCCCGTTCGTAAGGCCTCATCAGGCCAACGCGTCCATCTACTTCGACGACCCCGACGGCAACAGCCTCGAGCTCATGTGCTCCGTGGAGGTGCCGGCGGACTGGCGGGAGCACGCGGGCAAAATCCCGGCCGCCGACTGGCCGCCGGGCAACGGAGGGACAGCTTGAAGCGGGCGGCCGCCTGGCTGCTGCCGCTTCTGATCTTTGCCGCCGGATCCGCCGCCGCAGCCTGGCTGCTGATCGGGCCGCCCGCCTCCGGAGACGGCTGGGCGGCCATCGGCAAGGCCGCTCCGGACGAAGCCGCCTCGGCGCGGAAGAGGGTGGTGCTGGCCGCATATGCCGGCCTGACGCCGGAGGAGAGCCGGCTGCTGCCGGCCAGCCCGAAGGATTCCGCCGTCTCGGCAATGACGGCAGGCCCGGAGCTGGCGCAGCGGATCGGCGCGGAGCATGAAGGCCGGACCGTGCATGCGGTCCGCTTCCGCGTCATAGGGCCGGGCGATGCGGGCACGCTGACCGTGTACTTGTCGCAGGACGGCAAGACCGTACTCGGCAAAGAGCGGGCCCGCTAGCGGATTTTTTCCGGCTGCAGCTCCATCTGGCGCGTCCGGGCAGCCGGCAGCCCGACTTTTTCCGGCTGCAGCTCCGGCTGGCGCGTCCGCGCGGCCGGCAGCACGACTTTTTCCGGCTGCAGCTCCGTCTGGCGCGTCCGGGCGGCCGGCAGCACGACTTTTTCCGGCTGCAGCTCCGGCTGGCGCATCCGCGCAGCCGGCAGCCCGACTTTTTCCGGCTGCAGCTCCGGCTGGCGCGTCCGCGCGGCCGGCAGCACGACTTTTTCCGGCTGCAGCTCCGGCTGGCGCATCCGCGCAGCCTGCAGCACGACTTTTTCCGGCTGCAGCTCCGGCTGGCGCATCCGCGCAGCCTGCAGCACGACTTTTTCCGGCTGCAGCTCCGGCTGGCGCGTCCGCGCGGCCTGCAGCACGACTTTTTCCGGCTGCAGCCTCTACTCGCGTTGCTCCAGCCTTCCTCCCTGCTTGCCCGCGCGATCCAACCTCGAAAACGAAAGGAGCCTTCATCCACGGTGTGGATGAAGGCTCCTTGTCGACGCGCTGACGATTCTAAAGGGGGCTGAACCTGCCCTTCGCGAGCCGCCGGCCCTGGGCATCGGCGGCCCTGGCAGGCTTGACGCTCGCCTGCGCCTCGCCGGCGCTTAGGCGCGGGCCGCGCCGCCTACGCTCGCTCCGCGCCTACGCCCGCCCCTGCGTCCGCACGCTGCCGTCCCCCGCCTTACGCCCGCGCCGGAGCCGGGACATCCTGCGGATGCGGCTCCGTCACCAGCGCGACGGCATCGGCGTTGCTCTGCACCTGCTGCGGATTTTTGCAGCCGGGGATGACCGACGTCACCGCCGGATGGCGCAGGCACCAGGCGAGCGCCCATGCCGCCATGTCGACGCCCTCCGGCACTTCTTCCGCAGCGATGCGCTCCACTTCCTCGAGGCGGCGGCGCACCTGCTCCGCATCCTGGCGGTGGCGCACGTCGGTCGCGCCGAACTCCGTGCCCGGCTTGTACTTGCCGCTCAGGAAGCCGCTCGCTAGCGGCACCCGCGCCAGCACGCCGAGATCCTGCGCCTCGCAGGCCGGGAAGACGCGCTCCTCCGGCTTGCGGTCGAGCCGATTGTAGACGACCTGGATCGCCTGCGAGCCGACCCGCGTCGAGGCCTCGGTCTGGTGGAGGTTGTCGTTGCTGCCGATGGAGGTGCCCAGATGGCGGATCTTGCCTGCCTGCACCTGCTTGTCCAGCGCCGTCCACAGGTCGTCGTTGTCGAACGCCGCGTCCGGACCCGAGTGGAACTGGTACAGGTCCACGTAGTCGGTGCGCAGCGCTTTGAGCGAGGCGTCGAGCTGCCGCACGACATCCTCCGCGTCGTACACGTCGGTCCGCTTGAACCGCTCGTGGAAATGATGGCCGAACTTCGTGGCGACGATCCAGTCCTCGCGCCTGCGGCGGCTGAGGTACCCTCCGATGAGCTGCTCCGACAGATGGTCTCCGTAGCATTCCGCCGTGTCGATGAGGTTGATGCCGAGCTCCGCGCCCTTGTCGAGAATCGCGTCCGCCTCGTCCTGCGAGAAGTCCATGCCCCACTCCCCGCCGAATTGCCAGGTGCCGATGCCGACGACCGACACGTTCAGCTCCGTTTTGCCCAAGCGACGATATTTCATTGGCCAATCCCTCCTTTTCTTCCAGCTTACCCGCCTTTGAAAACGGATGCAACCGCCGACGCCCTCAACTCCGTCCGCAATGCCCGTCCTGCCGCCCGCCGGCACTCCCTATTGCCGAACCGGATTTTCCAAGGTATAGTAAGAGCACTTTCATAGCATGCATGGGGGCTCGATGAAGTCGGGCTGAGACTGCGGCCGCATGCCGCTGACCATTGATCTGATCTGGGTAATGCCAGCGTAGAGAGAATGCATCGCGCCAACTTGGGAAAGGCCCTGTCCGCTTAGGGACTTCCGTCCGCCGCTCCGTCCGGGCGGGCGGAGCCTTTCCTGTCCGGCCTGCCGCGTGCAGGCCGGCCGAGTCCTGCGTTCCGCCGCCATAGGGGGACGCGAGGCGCGCCTGTCCGATTCCATCTGCCCGCCGGCTGTCCGGCGGGCTTTTTTTCGCATCCGCCGACAGCAGCCGCTCCGGGATCATGCCGCTGTGAGAGACCGATTCCCCATCCGAAAGGAAGCTGATCCCATGTCCACCGCACCAGCCTCCGGCCGCGCGACGCGCGCCGGCAATCGCCTCACCCTCGCCGACATCCTCGTCACGATCGTCGTCTCGGTCGTCTTCGGCCTCGTCTACAAGATCTGGGGGCCGATGTACGACGTCCTCAAGCCGCTCGGCCTGCACGCCGAGCAGCTCAGCTACGGCATGTGGTTCATGGCCGGCACGTTCGCGTTCCTGCTCATCCGCAAGCCCGGCGTCGCCATCCTCGCGGAAGTCGCCGCCGCCGCGATCGAGGCGTTCCTCGGCGGATCGTGGGGCATCTCGACGCTCTGGTACGGCCTGTTCCAGGGCCTCGGCGCCGAGCTGTTCTTCGCGCTGTTCCTGTACCGCAAGGCCGGTCCGATCGTCGCCGTGCTCGCCTCCGTCGGCGCCGCCGTCGCCTCGATCTTCATCGACCGCTACTACGGCTACATCGACCAGCTCGCGTTCTGGAACTACGCGCTGTTCGTCTCCATGCGGCTGCTCGGCAGCGTCGTCATCGCCGGGCTGTTCGCCTGGGCGCTCGCCCGCGCGCTGGAGCGCACCGGCGTGACGAGCCTGCTGCGTCCGGCTTCGGCCAAGGACTACGACGCGCTGGATGGCTGAGCGGATGAGCGGCCTCAACCGGGGCGCGGCAGCGCCGGGTAACGAGGCGGAGTCGGGGAACGCGGAGGAGTCGGGAAAAGCGGCCAGTCAGGACGCGGAGCGCGCGGCTGCCGGCTCGCTGCGGACGGAAGCCGCCGGAGCGCCTGCCCGGAGCGGCGCTGCGGCCGTGCCGGTCGCGGCCGAGGCGATCGGCCTGCGGCTCAAGTACCCCGGCGAAGAAGCGCCGCTGCTGTTCCGCGACCTCGACGTGACGATCCGGCGCGGAGAGAAGGTGCTGCTGCTCGGACCGAGCGGCTGCGGCAAGTCGACGCTGCTGCAGGTGCTCGGCGGCCTCGTGCCGTCAGCGATCCCGATTCCGCTGAAGGCGGAGCGGCTCGTCGTGCCGGAGCGGCCCGGCTACGTGTTCCAGGATCCCGAAGCGCAGTTCTGCATGCCTTATGCGGACGAAGAGATCGCTTTTGCGCTGGAGAACCAAGCCGTCCCCCGCGAACAGATGCCGGAGCGGATCGCGGCCTGCCTCGAGCAGGCCGGGCTAGAGCTGCCCGACCCGCACACGGCCGTCTCGGAGCTGTCCCAAGGCATGAAGCAGCGGCTCGCCGTCGCCTCGATGCTGGCCGTCGATCCTGACGCGCTGCTGCTCGACGAGCCGACCGCGCTGCTCGACCCGGAAGGCACAGCTCAGGTATGGGACGCGCTGCGCCGCATCTGGGACGGCCGGACCGTGCTCATCGTCGAGCACAAGATCGACCTCATCGCCGGGGATATGGACCGCATCCTGCTGTTCTCGCCGGACGGACGGCTGGAGGCGGACGGCCCGCCGGAGGAGATCTTTCGCGACTGCCGCGCGCAGCTGCGTCGCTACGGCGTCTGGTACCCGGGCTTCTGGGACGATGAGGCAGCGGCAAAGGCAGGCCGCTTCGGCTCCACGGACGGCGGAGCGCATGCGGGAGCGGCGGCTCCGCTCGATGCGGCCGACGAGACTCATGTCTTGCCGCATGCGCCCGTTCCGGCCGGCGGCGGGACGCTTCTCGCAGCGGCAGCGGCAGCGCCAGGCGCGGACGCTTCTGCCGCGGCTGCACCCGCTGCAGGCACGCCGCCGCTTCCCGCCCCGCTGCTGGAGCTGGACGGCTTCGCCGGGATGCGGGGCCGCGAGGTCAAGGTGCGCGCCGACCGGCTGTCCGTCTGCGCCGGCGACTGGATCGCCGTCACCGGAGCCAACGGCGCCGGCAAAAGCACGCTGCTGCTCGCCATCATGCGGCTCGTCCGCAGCGAAGGGCGGATGCGCCTTTTGGGCGCGCCGGAGGCCCGGCTGCGCAAGCCCCGGCAGGCGGCGGAGCTGGCGGCGTACTGCTTTCAGAACCCCGAGTTCCAGCTCGTCA
Organism: Paenibacillus sp. FSL W8-1187; assembly: GCF_037965485.1. Taxonomy (NCBI): domain Bacteria; kingdom Bacillati; phylum Bacillota; class Bacilli; order Caryophanales; family Paenibacillaceae; genus Paenibacillus; species Paenibacillus sp. FSL W8-1187. The sequence goes on along the minus strand of NZ_CP150181.1, from coordinate 411,330 downwards.
CGGACAGCGTCGCCGAGGAGCTGGCGTTCTCGATGCCGGAGCGGCTGTCACCGCCCGAGCGGGACGGCCGGGTCCGGACGCTGCTGGAGCGGTTCGCGCTCGCCGGGCTGGAGCGGCGCCATCCGTACCAGCTGTCGATGGGGCAGAAGCGCCGGCTGAGCGTCGCCTCCGCGATGGCTTGCGGCCAGCGGCTGCTGCTGCTCGACGAGCCGACGTTCGGCCTCGACGCCGCCGGCACCGTTTCGATGATGGAGCAGCTCGAGGAGCTGCGCCGCAGCGGCTGCGCCATCCTCATGGTGACGCATGACGACGAGCTTGTCCGCCGCTTCGCCACCCGCCGCTGGCAGGTGGAGCAGGGCGTCGTGCGGGAGCTTCCCGCTCCGGCGCGGCCTGCTCCCTCCTCGCCGCCCGATGACGGAGCGAGTCGTCGACCGGGCCGCGGAGCGGCCCCCGCATCGGATCACAAACCGGATTACGAACCGGATTACGGAGCGGATCCCGCTGCAGAAGCCTCGCCGACAGGCTCTCCCGAGGCGGCCTTGGCCCGTTCCGTCTTGCCGAAAGGAGCGCCGACCCGATGAACCTTTCCTTTCCGTACCGCGAAACGTGGCTGCACCGTGTCAATCCGACGCATAAGCTGGCGGTGTCGGCGCTGCTGTTCCTGCTCGTGCTGCTGACGCATGACCCGAACGTCATGCTGCTGCTCGCCGTCGCCGCGCTGCTGCCGCTGGCGCTGTTCTCCGGGCATCCGCCGCTGCGGCTGCTGCTGTACGCCTCGCCGTTCCTGCTGCTGTTCGTCAGCTCCGCGTCCGGCATGATGATGTTCGGCAGCGGCGAGACCGTCTGGTTCCAGTACGGCCTGATCCGCATCACCGAGGAAAGCTTCTACCGCGGCCTGCATCTCGGCTTCCGCTCGCTGCAGGTGGCGGCCGTCGGCCTCGCGTTCGCGCTGACGACGCGGCCGGTCGCGCTGTTCTACTCGCTCATGCAGCAGCTGCAGCTGCCGGCGCGCTACGCCTACAGCTTCCTCGCGGCGTTCAACATGCTGCCGCTACTCGCGGAGGAGTTCGTCACGCTGCGTCAGGCGCTGCAGATCCGCGGCGGCCGCAGGCCGCGCGGCCTGCGCGGCTTGTACGAGCGGCTGCGCATGTACGCGATTCCGCTGCTGGCGCAGTGCATCCGGCGCGCCCATCGGACGGCAGCGGCGATGGGGGCCAAGCGCTTCGCCAGCGGCGCGGGCGCGCGCACCTTCTATTACCGCTATCGCCTGTCCGCCGCCGACGCCGGCTATGCGCTCTATGTGCTCGCCTCGACGCTGCTCGCCTGGCAGCTTGGCCAGCATTGGCCGCTGCTGCCGGTCAAGAGCGTTGTCTGACAGGGACGCTCGAGCGGAGTTTTTCCGCGCAACTCCGGCGTCAGGGCGTCTGCTCGAGCAGAGTTGCTCGGTTTTTCCGCGCAATTCCGGCCTCAGGGCGCCTGCTTGAGCAGAGTTGCTCGGTTTTTCCGCGCAACTCCGGCGTCAGGGCGACCGCCCGAGCAGAGTTGCTCGGTTTTTCCGCGCAACTCCCGTCAACATCGTTCCCTCCGCCTACCTCCCTTCACCCGCCCGCTGACTCGATTTTAGAATCGCCTTCCTTCACGGTAAGCGGCACTACGAAACTCTGCACCCGCCCAACGCAAAAAAAGGCTGCCCGCTCATCTCGAGGATGAGCAGGCAGCCTTTTTGGCGCTTGCCGAATCGGAAGCTTACAGCTTCACGACGTTTTCGGCTTGCGGTCCGCGGCTTCCGTCAACAACGTTGAACTCGACCGCTTGGCCTTCGTCCAGCGTCTTGAAGCCTTCGCCCGTGATGGCGGAGTAGTGTACGAATACGTCGCTACCGCCTTCAACTTCGATAAAGCCGTAGCCTTTCTCAGCGTTGAACCATTTTACTGTACCTCTTTGCATGTGTTACACCTCCTGCCGTACTGAGATCTAACCTTTGTATCTGAGATGCAACATATTCAGGGTTATTAAGCAATAACGCAACCAATATGAAGATTCAGCCGAGTGGTTATTACGGTTATGGTAGCATATCCATGAAAGCAATTGCAACCGGACTTCCAGCAAAAAGGGAAAATTTTCTGACTTCGGCCGCCCTGTTCCTTCCTCTACGTCCAAGCCCAGAAAAAGCCGTCCCGGTCCCAGGCGATCCGCCCGCGATGGAGCTTGCGGAACGCCTTCTTGACCTCCTTCTCCAGCGAGACGTTGCCCGCCTCGTTGACGAACACGTACGCCTCGCCGTAGACGCCGCGCACATGCTCGATCGCTTCCTCCTGGCGCAGCATCCCCCTGTCGCGGATCGTCTCGACCATCCACTGCGCGATCTCGGCTTCCTTGCTCAGGCTTTTCTCAGCGGAGCCTTCCGTTCCTTCGCCCTGTCCCTCTGCAGTCGTGCCTTCCTCGACCTCAGCCGCAGCGCCGCCGCTGCCGGCGGCTTGCTCGTCCACAATCTCGCCTGCTTCAACCTTCTTGCTCTCGCTCATGCCGCATCCTCCCGCAGCGCGCTTGTCCGCTCCGCCTTTGCCGGGCAGCGGGACGCGCGCCGATTTCTTTCCTCCATCCTACACGAAATCGGCGCGGCTTGCTCGCATCGGAACCAAGCGCCGCCTACTCCAGCGTCACGTCGTCGATGTACACCGTGCCGCCGCCGGCCGCGTCGTACACCTGCAGGCCGATCGCCTGCAGGAACGACTTGTCGATCGGCTTGCCGTAGCTGTCCGGGCCGTCCAGGTCGATCTCGTACCACTGGTACTCGCTCGTCAGCGGCTTGCCGCCCGCCGCCGCCCACGACCAGCCGCCGCCATGCTTGAGGAACAGCTGCGCCGAAGCGCTGCCGCCCTCGATGCGGGCCCGCAGCCGCAGCTTGGAGCCGCTGCTCAGATCGAGCGCGCCGACGCGGGCGATCTCGCCGTTTTTGCCGGCGGCCGGACTGGCGCCGATCGTCACGGCCAGCGCCTGGCCGCCGCCATCGGCAGCGAGCGCCGCCGCGCCGAGGCCGATGTCGTTGCCGCCGATGGCCCAGCCGCCGAGCGACTGCTCGAAGTCCTGCAGCACGCCTTTCGGCAGGCCGGCTCCGCCTTCGCCGCTCGGCACCGTGCCGGCAGCCGGATCGTTCAGCGCCCGGATGTCGTCGAAGTACATCGAGCTCGTCAGCCGGTTGCCGTCCGGCACCGCGTTCGTATAGATCGAGAAGGCGTTCACGCTCTTCAGGTTCAGCCTCGTCAGCGTGCCGGTCGCGCCGTTGGCCGGCTGAAAGTCGCGGAACGGAGCGACGATCAGCTGCGGCTCGGTGCCGGTCGTGTCCGGGTAGTACTCGTACGTCTTGCCGGAGGCGTTGATCTGCATGACGAGCTTCTGCCCCTTGCCGTCCGGCTCGTACCAGAACTGGAGCGCGTTGTAGTCGGACCAGTCGGCGCCGCCCATCGACTTGGTGATGCCCGCGTACCCGCTCGAGCCGAGCGTGTACGTGTACTTCAGGCCGTAGCCGCCGCCATGCTTGCGCGAGCTGTCCAGCGCCGCCGAGGCGCTGTCGCCGCCGGCATGGACGAACTTCGTCTGGAGCGCGGCATCCTGTCCCATGTAGCCCTCGAAGTCATCGACCGACGCCGGATCGAGCGAAGCGTCGACGAACGTGCTGTACAGCCCGATGCGGTCGATGTACACGCTGCCCGCGCCGGACAGGCCGCTGCCTGCCAGCGAGACGAACAGCTCCTGCGAGGCTTGCAGCTTGGCGAGATCGGTCAGGTCGAACTCCGGCGCGTAATGCGCGTAGACCTGCTGCCCGACCGTCACCGTCGGCAGCTCGCTCAAGCGGACCTGCGTCGTGCCCATGCCGTATTTCGCCTCGAAGTCGGGCGGCAGCATGCCGAACGCCTGGATCTTCGCCTCGTCGCCGCTCGCCGCCGCAAAATCCAGCGGGATGTACGCGTCCAGCTTGACGCGCCGCACCTGGCTCATGTCGGCCAAGCCGAGCTTGGCCGCGGCTCCGTTCAGCTGCAGCTTGATCTCCTGCCACGTCTCAGCCGGATCGAGCCCGCCGACGTCGAGCTTGAGCGCGCCTCCGCCGTTCCACTGCACCTGCTGCGCCTCGCCGACGTCGGCCTTCCAGCCGCCGCCGCTCGACGCTCCTTCCAGCCCTTCGTCGAACATGTACTCCCCGAGCGGCGCCTCCGGAATCTTGACGGCCACCGTCTTGGTCTCCTCCTGCAGCAATTCGCCGTCCGCGGCATACGCCCGCACCGTCACGGCCGCCGCCGTGCCGTTCAGCCGGCCGTCCAGCTGCCAGTCCGCCTCATAGAAGCCGGTCGCCGGATTGAGTACCAGCGGCTGCTCCTGCGTCATGCCGTCCGCCGTCATGACGACGCGGGCTCCCTCGGCGTTTTGCACGCGCACCCGCACCTTGAAGCTCGGCGTGCGGACGGACGCTTGGTTGGTCGGCGAAGCGACATGCACGAACGGCTTTTCCTCCGCCGCCTCGGTCTGACGCTCGTACGCCTGCCGCACCTCCCGCGCGAACAGCGTGTACGGCTCCTCGTAGAAGCGGATGAAGTCCGGCAGCATCTCGTTCGGCTCGCCCTCGGCGCGCGGATACGGGACGTAGGTCGACGTGTCGCCGAAGTTGGCCCAGGTGAGCATGTAGGCCATCCGCTTCGCATCGGGATCGGACTGCAGGGCGGCGGTCAGGCGGGTATAGAAGTCCGGCGTCGCGTTGCCCGAAGTCTTCATCTTCTGGTAGCCGAACTCGGTCAGCGCCGCGATCTTGCCCTTCGCGTCCGCGACGCGGGAGACGGTCGCCGCCTCGACGGCCACGCCGTCGAACCACGACTGGCCCTCGCCGTTGTAGTAGCTGTCGAAGCCGAGCAGATCGACGTAGTCGTCGCCCGGATACGTCTCCAGGTAGCGCGCCTCGTCCGTGCCGAAGCCGCCGCCCGGCGAGTAGGCGTACAGGAAGTTGCGCACGCCCTTGAGGTCGCGCAGGTACTCGACCGTGTAGCGGTAGATCTCCTTGTACTCCTCCTTGGTCGTGAACGCCGCGCCCCACCAGAACCAGCTGCCGCTCTGCTCGTGGAACGGACGGAAGACGACCGGAATCGGCTTGCCGCCGTCATCCTTCAGATGCAGCGCGAAGTCCGCGATGAGGTCGAGGAACTCGTTGTAGGCGCCATGGTTGCTGCCGCCCGGCAGGATCGTCGAGACGACGTTGCCGCGCAGGTCGTAGAAGTCGCCGCCGGTGACGAAGTTCGGCATATGCGAGCTCAGCGTCAGCACGCCTCCGCTTTCGTAGGCTTTTTTCATGACGGCAACGAGATTGTCGCGGCTCTGGATCGGATCGCCTTGGACGCCCGGCTTCTCATGGCCTTCCAGGCTGAGCGTGTCCCAGCCGAACACGGCCGGGTAGTCGCCGACGGCGTTTTTGGCGTCCGACTGCGTGCCGTCGCGCTCCGTGATGCTGAGGCCCTCGGTCGTCGCATGCTGCTGGCCGAACAGGATGCCCGTGCCGCGGATTTCGTTCAGATAGCTGAAAAGCGAGCGGGTCTCCGCCGTCGCCTGGCGGTCGACGAAGTCGATCGTCTGCGGCGATGCCGTCGGCGTCGCGGTCGGCGATGCCGTCGGGGTTGGCGTCGCGGTCTGCGCCGGCGTCGGCGTTGGCGTCGCGGTCGGCACGAAGGTCGGCGCGGCGGTCGGCCCCGGCGTCGCGCTCGGCGCCGCCGACGGCGCAGGCGAAGCGGCGCCGAGCGGCGCTAGCGCTCCGTCGGCCCAGCGGTACTCGCCGGCGGAGACGGCTTGGCCGTTCACCAGCGCTCCGCCCTGCGGCACGACGAGCCTGCCGATGCGGGCTTGGCCGCCGACAGTCAGCTCGGCTTGGCCGCTCAGCTCCAGCATCTCCACGCGCGCGTCGCCGGCCAGCTCGATGAGCGCCGAGCCCTGCACGGACAGCCGCTGGACCGTGCCGCCCGTCAGCACGAGCCGCACCTTGCCCTGCTTGCGCTCGACGACCGTCTCGCCCAGCGCCGAGTCCGTCACGCGGATGGAATGCTCGCCGCCGCCCGCGATCCGGGTCGTGCCCGCCACCTGCACGCGCTCGAGGCTGGCGTCGCCGTCCCCGATGCCCGGCGCGAGGTACAGGTTGCCGTCGATGGCCATATCCTTCAGCTTCACGCCGTCCGCGTTCACGATGGCATGGCCGTCCGCATCGGCGGCGCGCTCCGTGCCCGGCTTGCCCTCATAGGCCGCGACCAGACGGTCGAGCAGCTGAGCCGCCTCGGCCCGCGTCAGCGGCCCGGCAGGACGGAACGTGCCGTCCGGATAGCCGCCGAGCGCCGGCCGCAGCGCCTCGACCGCGTCCCGGGCATAGGCGCGGATGCTCGCGCTGTCCGAGAAGCCTGCCGTCTCGGCTCCATCCGCCGCCTGCAGCCCGAAGGCGCGCGCCAGCAGCACCGCCGCGTCCTGGCGGCTGACGGCAGTTTCCGGCAGCGCCTTGTTCGCGCCGTCGCCCTGGTAATACCCGGCCTCACGCGCAGCGGCAAGCGCCTCGGCGTACCAGGCGGACGCCGGCACGTCGCTGAAGGCAGCGGCGGAGCCGTCTGCCGTCAATCCGAACAAACGGTTGACGACCGCCGCGAGCTCGGCCCGGGTGATCGTCCTGGACGGCCGGAATTGTCCGTCCGGGTAGCCGCTCAGGATGCCCGCGTCCGCCCAGCGGGCGATCGCTTCCCGAGCCCAGTGTCCCTGCGTGTCCGCGGACGGGGCCGTTGCGGCTTGTCCGGCCGCCGTTGCCGCTGCGGACGGCGAGCCTCCCGCCGCTTCGGCAGCGGCGGCTCTTTCTCCCTGTCCGCCTGCGGCGGCAGCGGCGACAGGCGCGACGGCCAGGGCAGCGGCAAGCGCTCCGGCAAGCCAAGTCGTCTTCTTTTTCATCTCATCCCTCCTGATTCTGACACCGCCCGAGAACAGACTGGAAGCGGTTACATATAAGAAAAGAATAAAGCACCGCTGCAGGAAGAAACAGGGCGCTCTTTGCGATTTATGGGATTGTATTGTCGCGTTTGTTAGCTTTCCGTTAGATCGCCGCCCGCTCAGACCGCAGCCCTTTTCGGCAGCCGCAAAGGAAGGCTCTCCCCCTCGGCCGATCCGGCGCGACGGCCGTCCCGGTCGAGCAGCGGGTAGTCGGAGAGCAAGCCCTCGTACACGACCTGCAGCTCGGGATGCTCCAGGAAATGATGCGGAGCGGTCAGCGCCGGCGGCTGGTCGAACAAGGCGATTCCGCTCCGCTCGAGCGCATCGGCGACGAACTGCGAGCAGAAGTAACGATCCTGCGGCTCGAAGCGCAGGTTCAGCACGAAGCCGAGCAGTCCGAGCAGGTTGTAGCCGTACCGGTCCACGGTCTGTTCGAAATAGCGGATGACGCCGCAAGCTCGCCGGAACTGCTCCTCCGTCGCTTCGAGCCGGAGCAGCACGCAAGCCATCCCCGGGTACTCCCGGCACATGCCTGCCGCTTCCTCCCGGACGAATCCGGCCGCCAGAGGATGGGATTGATCCTTCCGTCCGAAGCTGTACATATGCCGCAGACTCGGATCCAGCGCCAAGGAGGCGTGATTGCAGGGCGCTCCCGTATAGGCTTTGATCAGCCGCGTGAACAGCGTGCCGGTATCCGTGAGAAGGATGTACAGCCTTCTCCCTTGCTGCTCCTCGGGAATGCCCATGCCCATGCCTCTTCGCCTCCTTGGCTCGATGGAAACAGATTACCATCGCGGACGGCGGCCCCGGAAGCGGCTGCAGCCGCAAGCCGGTCTGGACCCGGGACCAGTCTGCCATGCGGCCAGGGACTTGGGCATTCGAAGGCGTCCCGCTCTGCAGGCAGAAGAAAGGAGGAACGAATCAAGTCGCTCCTCCTTTTTTCCCTCTTCGAGTAGAAGCTCGAAGCGGCCATGTATGTTGTTCTTCGTGAAATCGTATAAGATCCTTCTTGCTGATTTTCCGATACTGTTTATAACGCGAATGAGCGATTTTGAACGCCATATCGCGAGTGCGCCTTTCAATAGTCAGGATATACACGATTCGGAGCACATGCACGATCTCGTCCGTCACTCGATAGATGATTCGTATTCCAGCGTCGCGAAGCTTGATCTCTCTGCAGCCCGCAAGTTTCGTATGGATAGAATTGCTCAGAACTTTGCCTACTTCATCGGCCCGATAAACAAGCTCGTCGATCGCAGCGTTGACAATAGCTAGAACAGAACCGTCCAGTCGGCCATATTCCTTTTCCGCATCCACATCCAGCCGAACATCGAAGCGATCTTCCAACGTCACGGAACGCTACCTCTCCCGCCTGACGTTTTTCCAGGACTTCGCGGACTCTGGATCCCGCTCTATGCGCTCCAGACGATGAAGGAGAGTACGCTCTTCCTCCTCCGCCTCCAACCGGCTCAAGCGATCATAAATATCCTCGAACAAAGAATAGCTGAGCAAGACCGTATCGACCGTTCCATTTTCCGTAATATACTGTGGAACTTGCTTCGCTTTCTTCCGCAGCTCACCGAATTTTTTGGAAGCTTCCGAAGAGGAGGTTAACTGATCCACCGTAAACGTCGGTTTCGCCAAAACCTTCACCACCATTCTCATCTTCTCCTTTGTCATAGTATTCCGTCAGATGCATCCAGTATACTATAAGTTCACCCAATAAGTTACGTAAAATCATACGGAGGCAAGCTTCATCTATCGGTGAAGCATGGCCTAGTCCCGCTCACCCCGCACCAAAAACGCCGGAATCCCGCTTGCGGAATTCCGGCGCCTGCCGCCTTTTATTGATCCTTGAAGCGAACGATCGTCGTCTTGAACTCGATGCCCTGGCCGCCGTAGGAGGACGTCGTCATCATCAGCTGCTTGCCGGAAGGGCTCCAGCGGACGGCATCGCCCGCGAGGTCCCGCGTGCTGACGAGACTCGTCTGCTTGCCGGTCTCGGCCTCGGACATGAACAGCCCCTGATCCTCGACGCCCTCCGCGCTGAGCGAGTAGGCGAGCGTCTGGCCGTCCGGGGACCAGCTCGTGCCGAAGATCTGCGTGCCGGAGGCGAGCTCCTTCTGCTCGGCGCCGCCGGCATCGGACAGGACGAGCTTGACGCCGGCCTGTCCGGACCGCTTCACGAGGGCGAGGCGGCTGCCGTCCGGAGACGGAACGACCCAATCGATGCCCTCGGCCACGGCTTTTTTCTCCTTGGTCTCTTTGTCATAGGCAAACAGCGTCTGGTTCTCGCCCGCGATGTAATACCAGGTAGCACCCGATACGGCCAAGCCGCGGATGAACTTGTCCTTCTCCTTCACTACGACCGTCGCCTTGCCCTGGAGATCGACCTGCATGAGCTCTCCTTCGAGCGTCGGGAAAATCACGGTGCTGTCATCGGCCCATGCGCCTTCGGTGGCGGGGATGTGGATGTTGTCGAGCTCCGTCACCGTTCCCGTCTCGAGGTTCAGGATCCGGCCGAAGCCGGTTGCCTCCTCGGTCTTCTTGAAGAACAGATGCTTCTTGTCCGGCGACAGCGCGGCGAAGCCGGTATCCGACGGAGAAGCCTGCAGCGTCTCGAGCTCGCTTCCTTCCGCCACCGCGCGAATATACAGGTTGAAAGGCTGGCGCTGCTCGCCCTCCGTCGCGGTCGGCGGCTGCTCGGCGTTCGGAGCCATCGCGACGATGCGCTCCTCGTCCAGCCATTCCTGGCCCCGCACGCCCTCGAGCGTGCTGACCTTGTCGATCTCCAGTCCGGTATCGTACACCGACTCCTGCTTGTTCTCGACGACGGTCACCTTGGAGCCCGGCTTCTCGACCGTCTCGCGGTCGGGAGCGTTGCCGGAGGCGCAAGCGACGGCGGACAGCAGAGCGGCGGTCGTCAGGACGGCGAGCGCCGAGCGGCGCATCTTGTTCGGGTTGGCTTTCATCATGTTCGGTTCCCCCTTGCGGTTGTTGCTTTCAGCTTAACCGTAGGATGCGTCGGCGCGATGTCGAGGATGTTTCCGAGTTGTAAACAAATGCCTCACTCCCCGCTCCGCCCGTCTGCAAGCGGCAGCCGCAGCGTGAACCGCATGCCTCCGCCTGCGCGCCGGCCCGCCTCCACGGAGCCGCCCTCCTTGGCGGCCAACTCGCGCACGAGCGGCAGGCCGAGGCCGGTGCCGCCCGTCTCGCGGCTGCGGTCGCGGCTCACCGTATAGAACGGCTCGAACACCCGCTCCAGCAGCTCCTCGGGGATGCCGATGCCTCCGTCTTCGACGTCGAGCACCGCCCAGCCGTCCTCGGCGCGGCTGCCGAGCCGGACGAAGCCGCCCGGCCGGTTGTACTTGATCGCGTTGTCGATCAGATTGACGAGCATATGCATGAGGCTCTCGCGGTCGCACCATGCCTGCGCGTCCCGCAGCTCAAGCTCCAGCCGCAGGCCGAACTTCTCCGCCTTGCCGCGCATGCGGCCGGCCACATCCTCCAGCAGCTCGCGGGCGTCGAGCCGCTCGGCCCGGGACTCGAACTCGTAGCGCTCGAGCGAGGACAGCTGGAGCGCCTTTTCGACCATGTCGTACAGACGGTCGGTCTCCTTGCCGATGCTGCGATGCGCCTCGCCCAGCAGCTCCGGGTCGTCCTTGTACATGCCGACGAGCTCGACATACGCCTTGATTGAGGTGAGCGGCGTCTTGAACTCATGGCTGATGCTGCCGATGAACTGCTTCTGCTGGCGCTCCAGCGCCTGCAGCTTGTCGACGGCGAGCTGCAGGTTGCGCCGCTCGCGCTCCATCGCGCCGATGCCGCTCTCGAGCTCCCGGCTCATGAAGGCGATGCCTTCGCCGAGCTCGCCCAGCTCGTCCCGCCGCCGCACCGGCGACGCCGCGATGAAGTCCTGGCGGCGGATGCGGTCCGCCGCGCCCTTCAAGCGGACGACCGCGGACGCGATGCGGCTGAAGTACAGGTAGCCGAGCGCGAACGCCGCCGCCAGCACGCCGCCGCCGATGACGAGGAACAGCCGCCGGATCTCCTGGCGGAACTGCTCCGATCCGCGCAGCGAATACTGCAGCTGCACCGCGCCGAGCTGTCCGTCCGGCCCTTCGAGCGGAGCGAGGTAGATCAGCGTCCCGTCCGATTCGGTGAAGGCGACTTTATTGTCCAGCGCGTAGCCGAGCAGCTCGCTCGCGGGCGAGCCCGCGGGCGGAGCGGCTCCCGTCCCGTCCTGCAGCGAGCTGCCTGCGACCGTGCCCCCCATGTCGTAAAGCGTCAGCGGCAAGCCGCCGTAAGCGTACAGCTCCTGCGCGAGCTGACGGCCGCTGCGCCGCAGGAATTCCTGCGGGTCGCCTCCGGAGCCGGAGTAATACGCCTGGCGGATGCGCAGGTTCGCCATCCGGGTCTGCTGCGCCAGCTCCTGCTCCATGCGCGCCTGCTGGTTGTCCTGGATGCCGCGCTCGACGAGCAGGCTCAGCAGGCCGGCCGCGAGCAGCAGCAGCGCCGCGAGGAACAGCGTCAGCCGCAGCCTCAGGCCGAGCCGCATTAGTCCGAGCCTCCGGCCGCGGAGGGCGACGCCTTGTAGCCGATGCCGTAGACGGTCTGCAGCGCCGCCTGCCAGGGCTCGCCAAGCTTTTTGCGCAGCCGCTGGATATGGATGTCCACCGTGCGCGTGCCGCCGGCGTAATCCATGCCCCAGACGAGATCGAGCAGCTCCTCGCGCGTGTACACGCGCTCCGGATGATGCAGCAGCGCGGCGAGCAGGTCGAACTCCTTGGGCGTCAGATCGAGCTGGCGGCCGTCCGCATAGGCGGCGCGCCGCTCGGGCAGCACCCGCAGGCCGCCCTCCGCAGCGGCCTCCTGCGCCGCCTCGGGGATGCGCTCGAGCCGGCGCGCCAGCGCCTTGACGCGCGCGAGCAGCTCGCGGATCTCAAACGGCTTGGTCATGTAGTCGTCCGCGCCGAGCTCCAGGCCGACGACCTTGTCGACGATATCGTTCTTGACGGTCAGCAGGATGATGCCGATGTCCTCGCGTCCGTCGAGGCGGCGGCACACCTCGTAGCCGTTCAGCTTGGGCATCATCACGTCGAGCACGACGACGCGCGGACGGAAGCTCTCGACCTTGGCGAGCGCCTCTTCCCCGTCCTGCGCCGTCTGCACCTCGTAGCCCTCCCGCCCGAGGGCGTAAGCTACGGCGGAGGCGATGCTTTTCTCGTCGTCGACGACGAGCACGCGCGTCTGCATCGGGCATTCACGCTCCCTTCTGCTACAAGTATACCCGACTCGACCCGGTTGAAAAGGGACGCCCGGCGCCGAAAGGTGAAACCATCCGGCCCTGCGGGGAGTAAAGGAGAGGAACGACACCGCGAAAGGATGATGAACCGATGAAGCAAAACCACCGGCTCCGCCTTCCCGCGCGAGCCGTATCCCTCGGCCGCCGGCGGCTGCTGGCGCTGCTGCTCGCGCCCGCCCTGCTGGCCGGCTGCTCGCTGCCGGGCAGCGTCGACGAAGCGCTCGGCGGCGTGAACGATTCCCTGACGTATGTGAATGAAGCGACATCCTATATCAACGAAGCGAGCCAGTTTTCCAACGAGCTGCCCGGCCTGGCCCAGCAGGCGCTGACCGATCCGGACGCGCTGGCGAGCCTGGAGTCGGAGCTCGGCGCCATGAAGGCGGACATCGCCGCCTTCAACGGCTTGACCGCGCCGGAGTTCGCCTCGGCGATCGACGCCAAGCTCGAGCAGTACAACGGCGTGCTGAGCGGACAGATCGACGGCCTGCTGCAGGCGGTGAACAGCGGCCAGCTGACCGCCCAGGCGATCGAGCAGTCGCAGATCGGCCAGACGCTGTCGCAAATTACCGCCATCCTGGACCAGGTCCAGCGGCTGGGCGGCTGAATTCTGCTTAGATAAAAAAACACCCTCCGGCAATTGAAAAATGCCAGAGGGTGTTTTTTTTGAATTCTCAGGAGGGCGCGCTGCGCTTCCAGACCCGCCGCGCCGCCAAGCCTCAGGAATCGTTCGCATCGGATGAGGAGGGAGTCGGGCTCGTGGAACGTTCGGAAACCGGCATCTGCAGGAGCAGTGAACCGATGCTTATGCCGGACCCATCCCCCGTTCCATTACGAATCGACCAGCTTCCGCATCAGCGTGGTTTCAGCCGCTCACATAATAAGGCGCCATGAACAGATACACGATGACGCCGGTGAAGCTGACGTACAGCCAGATCGGCATCGCCCAGCGCACGATGCGCTTATGCTTCTTCACCTGCATCGTCCAGCCCCAGACGAGCGAGAACAGCGCGAGCGGCACGATGACCGCGGCCAAGAAGCTGTGCGTGATGAGGATCGTGAAGTAGATCGGCCGCACGATGCCTTCGCCGCCGAACTTCGCCGTCTCGGGCGACAGGTAGTGGAACGTCAGGTACGTGACCAGGAACAGCAGCGTCGACGAGAACGCCGCTAGGATGAAGCCCTTGTGGAGCTTGATGTTCTTGCGCAGGATCGACACCAGCGCGGCCACGAGGAAGATGAACGTGAAGCTGTTCAGGATGGCGTTGATCCGCGGCAGGACGGTGATGTCCCAGCCGACGCTGCCTTTGTAGCCGATCGGCCCGAAGAACAGCGCCAGAATGATGACGTTCGCCACCAAGGAAATGCCGATGATCCAGGCCGTGAAATTGCGGCCGGATGTCGGCTGGATGGAATTCGGAGACTCGTTCAAGGCGGGTGGTCCTCCTTCTCGCATTGCCTGTTGATACTACCATTATAGGCAACGGCATGTCCTTCATGTGTGACAACACGTTGAATCTTGCCTATCTCGGCCGCCGCGGCGTCCCGCCGCAGCCGTCCGAAGCTCAGCCGGCCGTCATCGCCCAGCTGTCCATCGATTCGAAGCTTGAGCCGGCGGAGGCGTATGCGGCGAGCAGGCCGAGCTGCGACTCGAGCAGCTGACGGCTCTTGCGGGGGAGGCCGTGCAGCCGCGGCAGTTCCTCGGCCAGCTCTCCCAGCGCCAGATCGACCTCCCACCCTCCGTCCTGAAGGCCGCTTGCCGGAAGCGTCGCCTCCTCGTCCACGCTCCAACCGGCGCTGTGCGCGATTCGCCGGATGTCCGCCGGCGCGAGCAACGTGCGGACGTTGGCCTCGCTGTCCGTTTTGAAGCACTCGGCCTGCGCCTGCACGAGCACGGCGAGCAGATGCGGCAGCTGCCCGATCCGGCCGATGCGCGGGTCCCACTCGGCGAAGCAGAGCCGGCGGCCCCAGCGCCGCGCGCGGGCGAGCAGCCGCTCCAGCTGCTCGGGCGACTGCAGGTACCAGGAGCTGTGCGAGAAGACGATCTCGTCATAGGCATTTTCTCCGAAATCCACGTCGTCCTGCAGCACGTCGAGGCCGAACTCCATCCGCACCGGACCGCCGATCCGGGACTGCTGCAGCCTTGCCGCCGCTTCGCCGACGGTCATCGGCGCTCCGTAGCCGGGCGGCGCGATGTCGACCCCGCGCACGAGGCCGGACGGACCGACCCGGCAAGCGAGCACTGCGGTCGTGTCTCCTTGCCCGCATCCGATCTCCAGCACGCGAGCGCCTTGCCGGATGCCCCAGAACTCCGCCAGCCTCATGCGATGCGCGGTCTGGACCCGCTGCACCTCGGCCATCCTGCCCTCCAGCCCAAGGCTGTCCAGGATCGTTTCCAGCATGTCGTCCATTCCTTGTCCTCCTCGTCTCCGTTGCTGCCGCTGCATTTCCCCCAGCTTATCCTTTCCCGGTCCCCGACGCAATTCCCCGCGATTTCACCCCCTATTTCGTTGATTTCTCACCGTTCAGCGCCGAGCCGCCATCCGGTACAATGAAGGACAGGATCGAGGAGTCCGCGCCGACGGGGACAGCCGCGCGGCAGCGGAAGGCATAGGGGGCAACGTCAATGAAGACGACATGGACATGGATCGGCGAGCTCGGCGAGGTGGAAGCCGGACTGCGCGAGCTGGCGGACGAGCTGAAGCTGAAGATCGAGCTCGGCGAGGAAGGCAAGGCGGGAGGAGCCGAGGCGATCGGACGCGGGGAAAACATGGCTGGAGGAGCCGAGGCGATCGGACGCAGCGAGGCCGCGGACGATCGAGCGGCACGGGAAGCCGGCGGCCACAGTCGCGGCGACGGAACGACGGAGGCCGAGCGGGCCGTGACGGTCCGCGTCGAGCGGGGCGGCGAAGGGCTGGCGGCCGGCTATGCGGACGGACGGGCGTGGATTCGTTATGAGCGCAAGCATCAGTTTTTCCGCGCGTTCTCGCTGCTGCTGGAAAAAGGCGTCGACGGCCCGGCCTGGGAGCTGGCCGAGCAGCAGCGGATCGGGACGGTCGGACCGATGTTCGACCTGTCGCGCAACGGCGTGCTTACGCTCGACGCCTGGCGCAGCCTGCTGCGCCGCATGGCGCTCATGGGGCTGAACAGCGTCATGCTGTATATGGAGGACACGTACGAGATTCCGGGCGAGCCGTACTTCGGCTACATGCGCGGGCGCTACAGCGCGGAGGAGCTGCGGGCGATCGACGATTACGCGGATCTGTTCGGCATCGAGGCGTTCCCGAGCATCCAGACGCTCGCCCATCTGGAGGAGTTCCTCAAGTGGGAGCCGGTCAAAGGCTACAAGGACACCAAGGGCGCGCTGCTCGCCCAGGACGATCGCGTCCTGGAGCTGGTCGAGCGGATGATCGAGCGGGCGACGGCGCCGTTCCGCAGCCGCAAGATCCACATCGGCATGGACGAGGCGGAGGAGGTCGGGCGCGGCAAGCATCTGGACCTGCACGGCTTCGACGGCCGCTTCCCGATCATCGCGGGGCATCTGCAGGCCGTGCTGGACATCGTGCGCCGCCGCGGCCTGTCGCCGATGATGTGGAGCGACATGTTCCTCAAGCTCGCTTCCGCGAACGGGGAGGAGCATTTCGACCGGAACACGGTCATTCCCGAGGAGATGGCCCGCCAGATCCCGTCCGACGTCGACATGGTGTACTGGGACTACAACCACTTCGAGCCCGAGCACTACGAGGCGCAGCTCGGCAAGCACCGTCCGCTCGGCTGCCGCGTCGTGTTCGCGGGCGGCGTCTGGGTGTTCAACACGTTCGGCGTCAACTACGGCCTGTCGCTGGCGGCGACGGAAGCGGCGCTGCTCGCCTGCAAGGCCGAGGGAGTCGACGAGGTGTATGCGACGATGTGGGGCGACGACGGCATGGAGAGCAACCCGTTCATCGCGCTGCTCGGCCTGCAATACTACGCGGAGCAGGCGTACTGCGACGGCAGGCCGGAGTGGAGCCGGGTCGAGGCCCGGACGCTGGCCTGCACGGGCACCGAGGCGGCGGCGTTCCTGCTGCTGAACGGCCTCGACGAGACGCCGGGCGCGGAGCCGGGCAACCGCAAGCAGACGAACCCGTCCAAGTTTCTGCTGTACCAGGACGTGCTGCTCGGCCTGTTCGACCGCCAGATCGCCGGCCTGGAGCTGGATGCGCATTATGCGGAGCTGGAAGCGGAGATCGCCGCGTCGCGGCGGCCGGGCGCGGCGCTCGATCCGCTGTTCGAGGTGCCGGAGCGGCTATGCGGGGTGCTGCGCTGGAAAAGCCAGGCCGGCCTCCGGCTCAAGGCCGCCTACGACGCGGACGACCGCGCGGAGCTGGAGCGGCTCGCGTCGGAGCTGCTGCCGCGCATCGCCGAGGCGGTGCGGGCGCTGCGCGAGGCGCATCGCCGCCAGTGGCTGTCGATGTTCAAGCCGTTCGGCTGGGAGGTGCTCGACATCCGCTACGGCGGCGTGCTGACGCGCCTCGACACGGCGGCGCTGCGCCTGCGCGACTACCTGGACGGCCGCGCGGCGCGGCTCGAGGAGCTGGAGCAGGAGCGGCTCCCGTACAGCACCGTGAACCTGGAGCAGGGCGGCAGCCTCGGCTGGTGCAGCTACTACTACCGCATGGCCAGCCCGAACGTGTTCTACCACGTGCAGAATCCTTTCTGACGCGCATGGCGGAGGCACGCTCGCCGCGCTGACGGCGGATGCCGCGCATGGCGGCGGACGCGTATGACGGCGGACGCTCACACGAATGTCGCGCATGGCGGCGGACGCGCGCACGAATGCCGCGCATGGCGAGACTTGCCCGCAGCGCGTTGGTCCGCCCTAACCGTTTGCGACGATGCAAAAGCCCGTTCCTGCCTCGACGGCGGGGAACGGGCTTTTGCATCGCACATCTCCTCGCTAACGACGGCTGAGATGCTTAGAAGCCCCTTTTCCACGCCTCCAGAAAGCTAACGACGCGTCAGACGCTTACAGCAGCCAACAGCCTCTTTTTTGTCGGCAGTTCCGTCCCTTTGGCACCGCTAAGCCCACCACGCGTCGTTAAAATTCCTGGCCGCCCGATTTCGGCCTTCTAACGATCTGATTCGTCGCCAGACCCTCGGCAAGGGAGCGTTCCGACAGTCCGTACAGCCGATAGCGCAGCTTTCCGCTGACGATGCTCAGATAGCCTCCGTCGACCATCTTCCCGAGCAGCTTCCGAGTATGGGATTCGGATGTCCTCAGATGGCTGGACAGCTCCATCGCAGAGAAAGGCACCATCTGCCGAAACGCGAACCTCAGAATCTCCGCTTCTTGCCAGTCCAGCTCCCGGGATACGCTCATCGCCACAAATCGGCCGACGAAGGCGAGCACCAGCTGCTGGCAGCGCTTCGGCTCCTCCAGAATCGACGGATAGGCGACCGGGAGGACCACCCAGCTGTCTATCGCGAGATAGCTATGTCTCCAGCTCAAGTCCTTGAAACGACGCACGTCCAGATCCCGGGCGTGAGGACCGTACCCCTGGATCTCGAACGCGCCTCTTCCGCCGGCCGGGGGCAAGTAAGCCAGATCGATGTAGCGGCAGCCTCCCCCCATGTCGCGGACTTCCCACTCCGGGTGCAGGTGCTGGAACCCTCCGATGGCCGGGAACCATGCTCTGCGCAGAAACTCTACCGTGCCGTGCCCCAGTCCTTCTGCCAGCCGCTCCCTGCGGCGGACATTCTCCTCCCGTTCCACCACCTCCTCCAGCCATGCCGTATACGCTTGCTTGAAGTCTGCCACGCTCGTCTCCTCCTCGCCAGGTGCCGTTAAAAAAAGCGAACGCCGCCCCGCGCGCTCCCGAAGACGGGAACGAGCAGAGGCGGCGTGTGCTTCACGGCCTGGTCTGTGCTATAGATTTATCATATAGCTAGATTATAACGGGGTGGCGCGCGGCTTGGCAAGCGGCTGCCGCATCATGCGGCAGCGTCCCCGCTTCGCTCGGCAACGTCCCCGCTTCGCTCGGCAGCGTCCCCGCTTCGCTCGGCAGCGTCCCCGCTTCGCTCGGCAGCGTCCCGCTTTGCTCGGCAGCGTCACCGCTTCGCTCGGCAGCGTCGGTTGGCGGCTTGGCGAGCCGTACGGCCAGCCCGATCACGCTCGCCATCCTTTTGAGCCCGCGGCCGGCCCGCTACCAGCGGATGCTGCGCACGGCGGCGGCGAGCTCGCGCCGGCGCTCCGGAGCTTCGCCGGTCCACCGCTCCAGCTCGTCCAGCAGCGCGGAGCGGTTGGCAAAGCCCTTGGCCAGCCCGTTCAGCCGGCAAGCCAGCCGGGAGCTTTCCGCCTCCGCTTCGGACGGGAACAGGCCGAGCAGCTTTGTCCAGGCATCGGGGTAGCGCTTGAGGGAATGCTTCTGATGGCGCTCCTCCGCGGGGAAGAACCGCCCCAGCTCCCTGACCTCCGTATCCGGCTCCGGCAGTCCCGCCAAGCGCCGCTCCTCCAGCCAGCCCTCGATCGCCGCGAGCTGCTCCGGCTCGCTCCAATGAACGATGGACTGGTACTGGCGGCCCTTGTAGCCGTTCGTATTGGCCGGATCGTGATGCTCCCGGAACAGCCGCAGCAGCTCCTCGTACGAAACGGCCGCCGCGTCATAACGGACGAGCACCGTCTCCGAATGGTCTCCCATCTCGCGGTACGTCGGCGCCTCCGAGGAGCCGCCGGCATAGCCGGTCTGCGTGGCGAGCACGCCTTCCTGCGCGCCGAACAGCGCCTCGGGACTCCAGAAGCATCCCATCGAGAACGCCGCCGTTCTTTCCTTTCGCCCTGCCGCTGCCTTCGCCTCGGTTCCATTCATGCGCCTATCCGCTCCTTCCGCGCGCCGCGTCGCTTCTTCTTCATTATGCCCCGCCCGGCGGCCGCCTCCAAACGGCGGCGGCGGCGCTACGCAAACGGATTATAAAAGCGCGAGCCGTCCTCGAACGTCAGCCAGAACGACGCCGCCGCGAGCAGGACGACGAAGGCGATCGCCGCGATATCGGCGGCGCGCAGCGGCCGCGCGCTGTACCAGGTGCGCTTCGGCCCTTGGCCGAAGCCGCGCAGCTCCATCGCGGCGCTGACCGTCTCGATCCGCTGCACGCTCGTCAGGATGAGCGGCAGCAGGATGCCGACCATATGGCGCACTCGTTTGACCAGCTTCTCCTTGCGGGAGATGTCGAGGCCGCGCGCCTGCGCCGCGAAGCGGATGTTCTGGAAATCGCGCTGGATGTCGGGGATGTAGCGCATCGCGATCGACACCGAGCAGGCGATCCGGTAGCTGACGCCGACCCGGTTCAGCGACGAGGCGAACTCGCCGGGATCGGTCGTCAGGATGAACAGCAGCGCCATCGGGATGACGGCCAGGTACTTGAGCGCCACGTTGAGCTGGTAGAACAGCTGCTCCTCCGTCACCCACCAGCGGCCGACCAGGTGCAGCAGGTCGTGCCGGGTCCCGTAGATGCGGACGCCCTCCAGCGGCGAGAACAGGAAGATCGCGACATGGTTCATCAGGAAGAAGACGAGGATGAGCGCAAGCACGAACGAGAAGTCCCGGAAGCGGACGCGCGAGACGCGGAAGGCGATCAGGCCGAGCGCGAGCAGCACGAGCAGCACCCGGGTGTCGTAGGTGATCATGGCGGTGACGGACCAGACGGCGAAAACGACCAGCTTGGCCGCGCCCGTCAGCCGGTGGATCGGCGAGTCTTGTCCCGTATAGGCGATCAGCTTGGCCTTCATCGTCCTCTCCCCTCCCGGTCGCGGCGGATGAACCGCCCGACGAATTCCGCCGGCGCCCCGATGCCCGCGCGCTCGGCGAGCCGCTGCAGCGACGTCTCGCGCAGGCTCGCCCGGCGCACGAGCTCCGCATCAGTCAGGATCGTCGCGGGAGGCGCGTCCGCCAGCACCCGGCCGTCTCCGATGACGACGGTGCGCTCGGCGTACTCCATCATCAGATGCATGTCATGCGTGATGACGAGGATGCTTTTCCCCCGTTCCTTGAGCTGCAGCACGAACTCCATCATCTCGTTGTAATGGCGGTAGTCCTGCCCGGCCGTCGGCTCGTCCAGCAGCAGGATGTCGGGATCCAGCACGAGGATGGAGGCGATCGTCACCCGCTTCTTCTGGCCGTAGCTGAGCGCCGAGACCGGCCAGCTGCGGAAGGGATGGAGGCCGCAGATGCGCAGCGTCTCCAGCACCCGCTCCCGCGCCTCGTCCTCGGGCACGCCGCGCAGCCGCAGGCCGAGCGCGACCTCGTCGTAGAGCAGCGTCTTGGACAGCATGTGGTTCGGGTTCTGCATGACGAATCCGATCCGCTCCGAGCGTTCCTTGATCGTGTCGCCCGCCAGGTCGCGCCCCCGGTGGAGGATGCGCCCGGACGTCGGCCGGTAAAAGCCGCAGATGAGCCGCGCCAGCGTCGACTTGCCCGCTCCGTTATGCCCCGCGACGGCCAGCAGCTCGCCCTCGCCGAGCTGCAGCGACAGCCCGCTCAGCACCGCCGGTCCCTCGTCGTCATAGGCGAACTGCACGTCCTCCAGCTCCAGCACGGGCGAGCGGCGAGGCGGAGGCGGGTCGGACGGCGCCGCCTCATGCCAGTCGCGCAGCGGCTCGCGGATGCTGGCGAGCTCCAGCCGCTCGAGGCTCTCCGGATGCAGCTCCGGCGAGATCGCGCAGCCCGCATGCCGCAGCGCGGTCACATACAGCGGCTCGCGCAAGCCCGTCTCGGCCAGCAGCGGCGAGCTGAGCAGCTCCGCCGGCGGCAGGTCGGCCACGATCCGGCCGTCGGCGAAAACGACGATGCGGTCGACCGGGCGATGGAGCACCTCCTCCAGCCGATGCTCGACGATGACGATCGTCTTGCCCGTCTCGCGGTGGATGGCGTCGATCCGCTCCACCGCCTGCCGTCCGGCCTCGGGATCGAGGCTGGCCAGCGGCTCGTCGAACAGCAGCACCGGCGTGTCGCTGACGAGCACGCCCGCCATCGAGACGCGCTGCTTCTGGCCGCCCGACAGCGTCTGCGGCGAAGCGCCCAGATGCGCCTCCATGCCGACGGCGCGCGCGGCCCGCTCCACGCGCTCCCGCATCTCCGTCTGCGGCACGGCGCGGTTTTCCAGCTCGAAGGCGATGTCCTCGCCGACCGTCATGCCGACGAACTGCCCGTCGGAATCCTGCAGCACCGTGCCGATCAGCCTCGACAGCTCGAGGATGCCGAGTCCGGCCAGCTCCCGGCCGCAGACGCGCGCCCGGCCCGTCATCTCGCCGGAATGCACATGCGGCGCGAGGCCGTTCAGGCAGTGGGCGAGCGTGCTTTTGCCCGAGCCGGACGGACCGACGATGAGCACCTTCTCGCCGGCGGCGATCGTCAGGGTGATGTCATGCAGCGTCGGCTCCTGCTGGCTGCGGTACTGGAAGCCGAAGCCGTCCAGCTCGATGACCGGCGGCCCGTTGTCGGCGCGGGCTCCGGCAGCGCGGCCCGCCGCTGCCGGCGGCGCGGCCAGGCCGATGCCGCCCGCATGCGGAGCCGTCTCGTCCATGCGTTCGTTCATGATGATGTCCTCCTCTGAAAAAGCAGCGGAGCCGGCGCAGCGCGCCGGCCCCAAGCTTGTCTCGATTGATCTCGTGCCTGCAGGGCAATTACAGCTCGCGCGTCAGGCTGCCTTTTTTGGTGCGGGTCTTGGCGTAGGCCGCCAGCAGCAGCGAGCCGAGGACCGCGACCGTCACGATGTTGGACAGGCCGGCGACGAGCCCTTGCGTGAACACCTTGTTCACCGGTTCGGCGTAGATGACGATGTCCAGCACCGGCGCTACGACGAACCAGGCGGCCGCGTTCGCGATGATCTGGTACAGGTTGAAGCGGATCAGGTCTTTTTTGCCGAACTCCCCGTCCCGCACGTCGATCTTGCGCGCCGCCAGGCCGATGATCAGGCCGACCACCGCCGAGGCGATGATCCAGCTGAACCACGGGCCGAATGAAATCGCGT
Source organism: Paenibacillus sp. FSL W8-1187 (assembly GCF_037965485.1). NCBI lineage: Bacteria > Bacillati > Bacillota > Bacilli > Caryophanales > Paenibacillaceae > Paenibacillus > Paenibacillus sp. FSL W8-1187. The sequence goes on along the minus strand of NZ_CP150181.1, from coordinate 389,030 downwards.
CCTTGATCGTGTGGCCGATGAGGCCGATCAGCAGGCCCGCGAGCGGTCCGTACAGCACCGCGAACAGCGCCAGCAGGGCGTAGGTCGTCTCGATGTTCGTGTCCGGTATGCCGGACGGAATCGAGCCGAACCTTCCCAGCACGACGAACAGCGCCGCGCCGATGCCGATGGCGACGACCTGCTCCACCGGCGAAGCTTTTCTTGCCATGATTGAATTCCTCCCCCGAATGATCCCCATGTAGCGTTGATGTAAGCAGATTATATATCGGAATAGTCGGGTATACAACGGGCAGTTGAAAATATCGCTTTATTTCGTCACCGCCACCGCTTGAACCGCGCTTCCGTCCGCCGGTACGACGATGGAAGCGACCTTTCTCTCGTTCCCGCTGTAGGGACCGGCCGAGCCGGAGACGACGAGATCATAGCGGCCCGGCGGAAGATGCAGCCGGCACTTCCCGTAGTGGACGGACAGCGAGAGCAGCAGGCTGCCCTGCGCGTCATAGAGCCCGCCGTAGCCGGACCAGAGGTCGGCGCGCTCTGCTTCCACGGAGACCGACACGTTGAACGCAGGCAGCCGCAGCTGGGATGGCACGGCCTTGCCCGCTGAAAGAGCGATCGTCTGATCGCTCAGCAGCCACGCTGCCGGACCGCTCGTGACGTTGCGCAGCCGATAAGCCCCGTCCGCCCGATCCACATATGCAGCAGGGCCGTTCCAATACAGCGGGAACTCCGGCTGCGCGTCCAGGCCGAGCAGATAGCTTCCATAAATCAGCGCGTTTCCTTGGTCGTCCAGGAAGGACAGCTCGGGAATCGCTGGCTTGGCTTGACTTGGGCGGAGCCACTTCGACAGGCCCTGCATGCGAGCCGTGCCTGCGGCGCTTCCCCGGTTCCCGACGGAGCGCTCGGGATCGGCTCCGCTCGCCAGCAGCAGCTGCGTCGCTTCGAAGCTTCCGCCAAACACCGCTTGGGCAAGCGGCGAGCCTACGTTCGGGTCGGCGCCATGCTGCAGCAGCAGCCGGACGAGCTCCGGGTCGATCTCGAAGAAGACGTCCTTGCCGTCGACGGTATAAGCGCCGCCCGAGCTCGCGATTTCCAGGAGGGAGCGTCCTGACACCGGCTCGATCGTGTTCGGATCCAGGCCATGCTCCAGCAGCAGCCGCAGCAGGCCGCTCTTGCCCGCTCTCTGAGACGGCTCGAGGAAGTCGGCGGCAAGCTGCGGATCGAACGTCGACCCGGCGGCGAGCAGAGCTTCGACCGCATCCATCCGAGCGAGGCGGATCGCCACATCCAGAGCCGTCGAGTCGCCGTAGCCATGTCCGCGCGCCAGCGGATCGGCTCCGCGCCGCAGCATCTCCTTGACCGTGGCCGCCTCTCCATCTCTGGCCGCATGAAACATCCGTTCCTCGAATTCCATCGCCTGGTAAGGGCTGTAGGAAAACGTCAGCTTTCCTGTCGCTTTCTCATAGGCGCTTTGATCCATTCCCAGCGTCTTCGCGGCCATGAGGACCGGAATATAGAGCGCGCCTTGGATCAGCTTCGGCGAATAGGGCAGTCGGACCGACTGGCCGTTCGCGACCGCTTTAGGCGATCCGACCGCTCCGTTTACCTGGATCGCCCCTTTTTTCAGCGTGATGGCGCCTTTCGAGAAGACCAGGCTGGCGCCGGCTCCTTTGGCGAACGCTTTGGCGGGCAGCATCATCTGGCCCGACAGCCAGATCGGCTCGATCTTGAGCTCGAAGCCGAGGGACGGCTTCGAACCATCGGCATGAGCCTGGGCTGCGGAAGCGGCCGGCAGCGAAGGATGGAGCGGGCATGCGGCTGCCAGCAGCAGCGCCGCGGCGCCCGCAAGCAGCAGCTTGCGGGCAGGAGGCAAGCAAAGGCGGGGCATCTTAGGCATGGACGGGACTCCTCGTCTGGTTCGATCTACCCATGGTTGTATCATGGCTGTCCGGCGTCTGTCTACGGCGGAATCGACTTTCGCGAATACGCGAAAAAGAAGCGGGGCTTGGCCCCGCTCCAGTCTGCCGCTCGGCGCAGGCGCATCCGCCCGCCGATCGTCGCTGCCGCCTCCGCAGACCTGCTTCCTCAGCCCTGCTTCCTCAGCCCTGCGCCTGATCCGGCCGCTTTCGCAGCCTATGCCTCCGCCGGCGTCCTCGCATCCACCGCTGCCCCCGCATTCGTCCGCACTTCCGCACGTCGGGCGGCGGCGTAACGGGTTTCCGGAACCGGCAAGCCGAGGTTGCCGCGAAGCGTATCCGCCTCATACTCGTGGCGGAACAGGCCGCGCGCCTGCAGGATCGGCACGACATGGTCGATGAAGTCCTCCAACGCCCGCGGCACGCTCGCGCCGATCATGAAGCCATCCGCCGCGTCCGCCTCAAACCACGCCTGTACGCGGTCCGCGACCTGCTCCGGCGTGCCGATGAACGGCGTCCGCGGCGTCGCCACCTGCAGCGCCGCCTCGCGCAGCGTCAGTCCCTGCTCGCGGGCCGTCGCCTTGATGCGGTCGGTCGTGCTGCGGAAGCTGTTCTGCCCGAGCTCCCCGAGATCCGGGAACGGAGCGTCAAGCTCGTACTGCGAGAAGTCATGATGCTCGAAGAAGCGGCCCAGATAAAGCAGCGCGTCCTCGGCCGAGACGAGCTCCGCCGTCTCGCGGTACTTGCGCTCGGCCTCCTCCTCCGTAGAGCCGACGATCGGCCCGATGCCCGGAAAGACGAGCAGGTCGTCCGGATTCCGGCCGAACGAGGCCGCGCGCCTTTTGACGTCCGCATAAAAAGCAGCCGCCTCCTCCAACGTATCGTGGCCGGCGAAAATCGCATCCGCCTCCCGAGCCGCGTAGTCCCGCCCGACCTCCGAGGCTCCCGCCTGGAACAGCACGGGATGCCCCTGCGGCGAGCGCGAGATGTTCAGCGGCCCCTTGACGGAGAAGAACTCGCCCTCGTGGTTCAGCTCATGCAGCCGGCTGCGGTCGAAGTAGATGCCCCGCTCCTTGTCTCGCGGAAACGCATCGTCCTCCCACGAGTCCCACAACCCGCGCACGACGTCCAGATGCTCCTTGGCGATGCGGTACCGCTCGTCATGCTGCGGATGCCGCTTCGGCCCGAAGTTGAGCGCCGAGCCCTCGAGCGGCGAGGTGACGATGTTCCAGCCGGCGCGGCCGCCGCTGATCTTGTCGAGCGAGCCGAACTGCCGGGCGACCGTGAACGGCTCGCTGTACGACGTCGAGAGCGTGCCGACGAGGCCGATCCGCTCGCTGGCGGCGGCGAGCGCGCTCAAAATCGTGATCGGCTCGAAGCGGTCGAGGAAGTGCGGAATCGACTTTTCGTTGATGTACAGACCGTCGGCGACGAACACGAGGTCGAACCGGCCCTCCTCCGCCTTGCGCGTCCACTCCCGGTACAGCTTGAAGTTCGTGCTCGCATCCGCCTGGATATCAGGATGCCTCCATAGCGACGTGCTGCTGCCGACGCCGTGGAGCATCGCTCCCAGGCGCAGCTGTTTGCGCTTGCCCATCTCGAATTCCCCCTTGTTTTCCGCGTTCAGCGCACGGCTTCCACGGCCCGCCTTATGCGGGCGATCTGCGCCAGATGCGTGCCGACATGCCGGACGAAGCCGTCCACGATGCCTCGCAGGTCGATCGGGTCGCCTTTGAACGTAATGCCCCGCTTGGCCAGCTCCCCCGCATCCAGCCGCTCCAGCAGCCGGGCGTTCGCCCGCAGCAGCGCCGCGAACGCCGCCAGATGCTCCGCTGCCTCCTCCTCGTTGCCATGCTGGCCCGACACCCAGCGGTCCTGATCGAAGCGCGGCAGCCCGGCCTCCGTATCGGCGAGGATGTCGCGGATGCGGAACGACACGACGATGCTGTGGTCGGCCAGATGGGCCAGAACCTCCGTCACGCTCCACTTGCCGGGAGCCTCCTTTTCCTTCAGCTGCCGCTCGTCCAGTCCCTCGATGGCCTGCGCCAGCTGCTCATGCGTCTGGCGAAAGGCTTGCAGATCGATCGCGCTCATGCGCTTCTCCTCCTCCATGCTTCGACTCTCCGCTTTCTTCGGTCCCCGTCCCATCCCCCTCTGCCGCGAACCGCCGCAGCGCCCGCTCGGCCAGCTCGGCCAGCAGCCGCGCCGCCGGCAGCAGCGCCCGCTCGTCGACGTCGAAGCGGGGATGATGCCACTCCTGCGGCCCGTTCGTCCCCAGGAACACGAACAGGCCCGGGACCTCGCGCTGGTAGAACGCGAAGTCCTCGCCCGCCAGCGATGGCGAGGGCTCGACCGGCTCCAGGCCGGCCGCCGCGGCCGCCTCGCGTCCCAGCTCCGCCAGCGACGGATCGTTCAGCACCGGCGGCGGACCTTGCACCCAGCGCAGCGTCGCCTCCGTTCCGAGCGCCGAGGCGACGCCGACGACGATCGCCTCGAAGCGCTCCAGCACGCGCCGGCGCACCGCCTCGTCGAACGTGCGGATCGTGCCCTCCAGCACCGCCAGGTCGGGAATGATGTTCCATGACGTGCCGCTATGGAGCTTCGTCACGCTGACGACGACGCTGTCCAGCGGACCGACGCTGCGGCTCGCGATCGTCTGCAGCGCCGTCACGACATGCGCCGCCGCCGCGATCGGATCGAGGCCCGCTTCCGGCACGGCCGCATGCGCGGCGCGGCCCCTCACCTCGACGACGAAGCCGTCGGCGGCGGCCATGAGCGGGCCGGCCTTGATGCCGGCAGCGCCGACCGGCAAGTCGGGCTTGTTGTGCAGCCCGAACACGGCGCGCGCGCCGTCGAGAGCGCCGGCGGCGATCAGCTCGCGGGCGCCGCTCGCCTTTTCCTCCGCCGGCTGGAACAGCAGCCGCACCGTGCCGGGAAGCTCGCCCGCCCGGCGCTGCAACAGAAGCGCGGCTCCGACGAGGGCCGCCGCGTGGAAGTCATGCCCGCATGCATGCATGACGCCCGGCGCCAGCGAGGCGAACGGCAGCCCTGTCTCCTCCTGGATCGGCAGCGCGTCGATATCCGCGCGCAGCGCCACGACCGGACCCGGCCCGCCGATCTCGGCGATCAGGCCAGTGCGGAGCCCGTAGCGGCCGAGCGGGCGAATGCCCGCCTCCTCCAGCCAGGCCTGCAGGCGGCGCGTCGTCTCCCGCTCCTCGCGGGACAGCTCCGGATGGCGGTGCAGCTCCCGCCGGACGGCGACGAGCCGCGCCTCCAGCTCCTGGTCCGTCCCGCTCACGCCGGCTCTCCGGCGGCCGCCCCGGCTTCCAGCCCCGCTGCCGCTTCGACCCCCAATCCTGCATCCGCCCCGGCTTCCAGCCCCGCCGCCGGCTCCGCAACCAGCTCCGCCAGCAGCTCGAACGAGCGCAGCCGCGCGGAGAAGTCCGGCACGTTCGTGACCACGATGAACTCCGCCGCCCCGGTCGCTGCCTGCAGCGACCGCAGCTTGCGTCCCACCGTCTCCTTGGAGCCGGCGTAGACGATCGCTTCCTTCTCCTCGATCCGGTACTCGAGGCCGGACTGGCGGCCGAACTCCTCGGCCTGCTCCCGCGTCCCGAGCGTCACCGTGCGCCCGTCCTGCAGATGCGTCTTGACGACCTTCTGCGGCGTCAGCTGCGCCTCGGCCGCCGCGTCCGTATCGGCAGCGACCGCCGCGACGGCGACGATCAGCTCCGGCTGCCGCCCGGAGGAGGCGTCGAAGCTTTCGCGGTACGCCTGCGCCGCTCGTATTGCCAATTCCTCGTCTGCGCCGATGAACAGCGAGAATACATAAGGCAAGCCGAGCTTCCCGGCCGAGCGGGCGCTTTCCTCGCTCGCCCCGAGCACATGCAGCAGCGGCGGCTGCGCCGGTGCCGGCGCGGCGCGCAGGCCCGCCAGCGGATGCGGCTCGGCGAGCGGACGGCCGCCGAGGTAGCCGCTCAGCTCCTCAAGCTTGCCTTCGAGCGGCCCGCCCGCGCTGCCCGCTCCCTGCCGCAGCGCCTGCGTGCTGCGGGGCAGCCCGCCGGGCGCGCGGCCGACGCCGAGATCGACGCGGCCCGGCGCCAGCGCCGCCAGCACGTGGAACGTCTCCGCTACCTTGTACGGACTGTAATGCTGCAGCATGACGCCGCCCGAGCCGATGCGGATGCGCTCCGTGCGGGCCAGCAGGTAGCCGATGAGCGCTTCCGGCGACGAGCCGGCGAGCTGCTCGCTGTCATGATGCTCGGCGACCCAGAAGCGCCGCAGCCCGAGCTCCTCGGCGCGGCGCGCCAGCCGCACGGTATGGGCCAGCGCCTGCTCCGGCGTCTCGCCGGGATGGATCGGACTCTGGTCAAGCACGCTGATGGACAACGAAGACATGGCGGAACCTCCCTATTTCAGATTGAATACGTCGCCTCCGGCGTGATGCGCCGCAGGAACTGCCGCGTGCGCTCCTCCTTGGGCCTGCGGAACAGCTCCTCCGGCGGCCCCTCCTCGACGACGGCCCCGTCGTCCATGAACACGACGCGGCTCGCGACATCCTGCGCGAAGCCCATCTCGTGGGTGACGACGATCATCGTGATGCCCTCGCGGGCGATGCGGCGGAGCACCGCCAGCACCTCGCCGACGAGCTCGGGATCGAGCGCCGACGTCGGCTCGTCGAACAGGATGACCTCCGGCTCGAGCGCCAGCGCCCGGGCGATGCCGACCCGCTGCTGCTGCCCGCCCGACAGCTGGCTCGGATAGGCGTCCAGCCGCTCGCCGAGCCCGACCTTCTCCAGCAGCTCGACGCTGCGCCGGCGCGCTTCCTCCCGGGGCATCCGGCGGGCGACGACCAGCCCCTCCATCACGTTCTCGAGCGCCGTCTTGTGGCGGAACAGGTTGTACTGCTGGAACACCATCGCCGTGCGGCGGCGCAGCTCGTGGATGTCCCGGCGGCGGATCGAGCGGCAGTCGGCGGAGAAGCCGCCGATATGGATGCTGCCCTCCGACGGCCGCTCCAAAAAGTTCAGGCAGCGCAGCAGCGTTGTCTTGCCCGAACCGCTCGGGCCGAGGATCGCGAGCACCTCTCCTTTTTCCACGCTCAGGTCAATGCCCTTGAGCACCTCCGTCCGTCCGAACGACTTGCGGATTCCCTTCAGCCGAATCATGCGACTCCCCCCCGATGGTAACGACTGACGCGCTTCTCCAATACCGCCCCGATCCGCTCCAGCACGAGCGTCATCGCCCAGAACAGCACCGCCGCGGCCAGGAACGCCTCAAAGTACTTCCAGTTCGTCGAAGCGACGATCTCGGCCTGCGCGTTGATGTCGACGACCGACACGACAAAGGCGAGCGTCGAGGCGTGCAGCATGCCGATGACGAAGTTCGTCAGGTTCGGCACGCTCGCCGCCAGCGCCTGCGGAAAGACGATGCGCCGCAGCGCCTGCGGCACGGTCATGCCGACCGAAAGCGCCGCCTCCATCTGCCCGCGGCTGACGGCGAGCAGGCCGGAGCGGATCACCTCCGAGCCGTACGCGGATGCCGTGATCGAGAACGACAGCATCGCGAACGCGATCATCGGAATGCGCGCCGACGTCCACGACGAGCCGAGCTGACCGGCCACGCTGTCGATCAGCAGCGGCAGCCCGACGTAGAGCAGCAGCAGATGCGTCAGCATCGGCGTGCCCCGGATGACCGTCACCCAGCCGGCGGCGAGCCGGCCCAGCACCGGCACCGAGAAAAATCGCAGCAGCGCCAGCACGCTGCCTGCCGCAAGGCCGCAGAAGGCCGACACCGCCGTCAGCAGCAGCGTCGTCGGCACGGCGGGCAGCAGCTTCAGCAGCGCCTCCGCGATGAACGCCAGGTCCAGATTCATGGCGCGTTCCCTCCTTTCAGCTCCTGGATCGGAGATGGCCGCACGGACGGCCTCAGGCCCGCGAAGCGGCGGGGGCTCCCCGGCTCATCTCCGCTCCGCTCATGCCGCAGCAGCCGGCGCTCGCCGAGCTTCATCAGCTTTTCCAGCACGAACGCGACGACGAAGTACACGAGCGCCAGCGCCAAATACGCTTCGGCGAAATGCTGCGTGAGCGAGGCCAGCGTCTGCGACTTGCCGGTCATCTCCATGACGCCGAGCGTGAAGGCGAGCGAGGTGTCCTTGAGCAGCGCCAGCGTCAGGTTGGACAGCACCGGCACCGCGATCGCCAGCGCCTGCGGCGCGACGATGCGGCGGAATGCCTGCACGCCGGTCATGCCGACCGTGTAGGCGGCCTCCACCTGCCCGCGGTCGACCGCCTGGATCGACGCGCGGATCGTCTCGGAAACGTACGCCCCGGTATGAAGCCCGTACGTCAGGATGACAAAAACGAGCACCGGCGTCTTGCTCACGTCCACATGCGCCAGCTTCAGCAGCTCCGGCAGCCCGTAGTAGAACAGGAACAGCTGGATGAGGATCGGCGTCCCCCGGAAAAACGACGCGTACAGCTGCGAAAGCTGCGCCAGCACGGGGATCCGGTACAGCCGCGGCAACGCCGCCAGCAGGCCGGCCAGCAGGCCGAGCAGCAAGGAGCCGGCGACGATCCGCAGCGTCAGCCCGAGCGTGCCGAGCAGCTTGGGGATGAAGTCGATCACATAGGCAAAGTCAAACGGCAATCCGCCCATCGGCAGGTCCTCCTCGTTCCCGAAGCCGGCTCGGGCTGTTAGTCCTCTTCGGAGGTGAAGTCCGCTCCGAGCCACTGCTCGCTCAGCTTCGCCAGCGTGCCGTCAGCCTTCACTTCCTTGAGCGCGGCGTCAATGTCGTCAGCGAGCTTTTGCGACTCGGGCTCGTTCTTACGGAAGACAAACAAGATGTCCGCCTCCGACAACGCCTTGCCGACCCGCTTCAGCTTGCCCTGGGGATCGATCAGCGACAGCGAGAAGTCGGCTGCGAGCGCCGCGTCCACGCGGCCGCTCGTGATCTGATTCACCGTATCGTTGGCCACTCCGCTGGAGTAGACGATTTTCAGCGGATCGCCGTGCTCCTTGTTGTAGTTTTCCAGAATCTGCGCCTGCGCGCTCGTCGGCGAGGTCAGGAACTTCTTGCCGTGCAGGTCGGCCAGCGACTCGATCGGATCGTTATTGTCCTTGGCGACGACGATCTTGTTGCGCCAATGGGCGTAAGGCTCCTTGTTGAACAGGTACTTCTCCGTCCGCTCCGGATTTTTCTCGAACTCATGCGCGGCGAAGTCGATCTTGCCCGTCTCGAGGCTGAGCAGCAGGCTCTTGAACTCCAGCGTCTGAAACTCGAACTCGTAGGCGGGCAAACGCTTGTCGAGCTCCCGCACCAGCTCCACGTCGAACCCGGTCAGCTTGCCGTTGGCGTCGATGAAGCACACCTGAGGGAACTGCGTGCCCGTGCCGACGATGATCTTTTTCGCCGGCTGCGCCGAGCCTTCCGCTCCGGGCGCCGCACTGGCCTTCGAAGCGCCGGTATCGGCGATTCCGCCATTGGCATCGGCATTGGTTCCGGCTCCGCAGCCGGCCAGCGCCAGCCCCGCGAGCAGCGCGGCGGACAGCAGCAGCGGCCGTGCCGAATAAGTCCAGGATGGTGAAAGTCGTCTGTTCATCGGAATCTCCCCTTTTTCAATCGTTCGCTTAGTCTTGCAGCTGCGGCTGCAGCCGTTTGCGCAGCAGATGCATCGTCCCGTCGCCGTTGCCGAAGTCGATCGCTCGATACCGCTCGTAGCCTTTGCGCTCGTACATCGAGAGCAGCCACGGATGCCGCTCCGCAGTCGCCAGCGTGACCGCCTCTGCGCCCAAGCGGCGCGCCAGCACCTCCTGCTCGACCCAAGACAGCAGCTTGGAGCCGACGCCGCGGCTCTGCAGCTCCGGGGCGACCGCGAACCATTTCAGGAAGGGCAGGTCGGTAATCGCCTTCACCTCCTCGCCCTTCGACAGCGTGATCGTCGCGGCCAACTCCCCGTCCAGCTCCAGCACGTAGCATTCATGTTCGCGGATGTTGCTTCGGATCAATTCCTCATCCGCATGGGCGGCAGGCCAGCTCAGTTTCAGCTCGCGGATCTGCTCGTAGGCGCCGTAGACGATCTGCTGCAGGCGCGGCGCATCCTTTTCGACGGCGATCCGGTACAGCTCCCCCATCCTGATTCCTCCTCAGCCATTAATTTCATAACAATTCCTATGCAATTAGTATGAATTAAGCCCTGTGTCTACTGTAGCACCGTCTGCCGCCGCCCGGCCAATAGACTTGTTCTATTCGATCATAGAAAAGGCTTGGAAGCTCCGGATCGCTTCCACCAGCTCGGCATATTCGCCGCTGCGCACGCTGAGGCTCGTCTGCAGGGAGATGCCGGCCGTCTCCGCGATCTCGACGGGCACGAGCCGTCCTTTCGCCGCTTCCTCCCGAATGCAGACGCCAGGCAGGAAAGCGATGCCCGCGCGGCCAAGCACGAGCTTTTTGGCCGTCTCGGATTGATCGGCATGGCAGACGATATCCGGCGGCTGCTCCAAGCTCTCGAACACCCGATGCAGCCGCAGCCAGTCAAGCGACCCGCATTCGAAGAACACCAGCTTCTCCCCCGCAAGCTCGGACAGCTCGATCCGGCCGCGAGCGGCAAACGGATGGCTGTCGTAGACATAGAGCCGGATCGGATCGTCGTAGAGCGGATAGGAGCGGAGGGAGGGATGAGTCAGCTTGCGCACGAACGCGATGTCGATCTCCTGCTCGAGCAGCCGCGCGCCCAGCTCGTCGGTCGTAGCCGTCATCAGCTTGAACGTCAGCTCGGGGAAGAGGCCCTTGAGGAAGGGCAGAAGCTCCGGAATGATGTAGGTGGAGACGGAGACGGTGCTTCCGATGCGCAGCTCCTGAGGTACGGACGGCTTCTTCTGCAGATGAAGCTTGCCCTTGCGATACGTCTGGAGGATCTGCTGCGCGTAGGGAAGGAACGTCTTGCCCGTGTCCGTCAGCTGCACTCCCTTGGCCTGGCGCTCGAACAGCTTGGCGTCCAGGTCCCGTTCCAGCGTTTGGATGCGTGAGGTCACGGACGGCTGGGAAAGATATAGCGCATCGGCCGCCTTGTTGAAGCTCCCGTAATGGTTGACGTAGACGAATGCCTCGATATTGTCGATATTCATGGGCCGCCCCCCAAAGTATATTTCTCACATCTACATAGTGGGTTTAATTTGTATGACTATAGCTTACCCCTCCCGGGCTGTCAACGGGCCGTTTGCAGCAGCAGGACGGCCAATCGAAAAAAGCGCCTCGGCCCGCATGGAATGCGGATCCGGGCGCTTCTTGCCGCTTTAGAGCACTTGACGGCGGCGCTTCGGCCCGTCGCTGCCGCCAGTTGGTCGCGGAGCGCTCCCTCCGAGCCGCACCGGGCTGATGAACCAGTAGGACGCGCCGATGATCAGGCCGCCGCCGACGATGTTGCCGAGCGTGACGGGAATCAGGTTATGCAGCCATCCGGCGAGCGTGACCGTGCCGGGATGCGGCAGCAGCAGCGACAGGCTGAGCAGCGTCATGTTGGCGACGCTGTGCTCGTAGCCGCTTGCAATGAAGGCCAGCAGCATCCACCAGATGAGGATGAGCTTCGCCGTCTCCGACTTGGCGCGGGCTCCGCACCAGAGCGCCAGGCAGACGAGCATGTTGCAGAGGATGCCGCGGAAGAACAGCTCGGCATAGCCCAGATGCATCTTTTTCGCCGCGATCGCGAACAGGATATGATCCGGACCGATGCCGTGGAAGACGCCGGCCCCGACGACGAGTCCGCACAGCACGAGCGCGCCGAGCAGGTTGCCGGCGAACACGAACGCCCAGTTGCGAAGCGCGTCCCCCCAGGTGACCGTTCCCGAGAGGCGGCCGATCGTGAAATACATGTTGTTGCCGGTGAACAGCTCCGCTCCGGCGAATACGACAAGCGTGAGCGCGATGCCGAAAAACGCGCCCATGACGAGCGAGACGACCGGCGAGTGCGCCGCCAGCAGCGGCGCGCCGATCAGGAAGATCAGCACGATTCCCAGGCCGACATACGCTCCGGCCAGCATGCAGTGCACGAGATAACGCAGCGGCCGCTCGCGCTGCATCCGGCTTTTGTCCGCAGCCAGCCTCGCCAGCTTCTCCAGCGGTTGTTCGTACATGAGGGCTCCTCCTTTGGTGGCGCGCTAGCCTTTGCCTCCATTGTAGAGGCGGGAGGCAGGAGAGACTGTGATCGTCCTCACGTTTTCGCCTGGAAAAACATGCACGAATGCGGCATAAAAAAAGACAGCCCGCTCGGGGCTGTCTTCGGGTCTGGCTTATTCGTCGCCGGAAGCCTGCTTTTTCAGCGCGGAAGCGCTGTTGTCATGCAGCACCGGCAGCTCGCGGGTCGCGTGCTCCATCGGAGACTGGCATAAGAAGCATGTCGGCACTTCGTCCAGAGCGAAATTTTTGCGCATCCATCCATTGCAGTCCTCGCTTACGCAGGACCAGATCTCGGTGATCTCGGTCGGCAGCTCCGCCTGAGGTTTCTTGCGGGAGTAATACATTCGAGCTTCGCCTCCTGTTCAAAGTAGCCCGCCTCCTGGCGCCGGCAATTCGAGAAAAAAAGCCCTGCTGATGCAGGGCGCGGCAATTAGTAGATTTTAACGACGTTCTCGGCTTGCGGGCCGCGGTTGCCGGCAACGACGTTGAACTCAACGCGTTGGCCTTCATCCAGCGTGCGGAAGCCTTCGGATTGGATGGCGCTGAAGTGTACGAATACGTCTTCGCCGCCCTCTACCTCGATGAAGCCGTAGCCTTTTTCTGCGTTGAACCATTTTACAGTACCTTGTTGCATGGAACATTCCTCCTTGATGGGATTTACGTAAACAAAAGAAAAAGCCGCCGTTCGGAAAAGGGCAGCATCGCCGGCCCTCTTCGCCTAGGCGACTGGTGTCTCCTATACGATTCCCCTATTGTAGCACGTTCCGGTACCCAAAAGCAAAGAATCCGCTGGAAAAAGTTCCACTTTTCACCGGAACTCGCTCGCCGACAAGATGCCGAGCCGCTTGGCCTCGACGATCGCCTCGGAACGGGAGCGCACGCCGAGCTTCTCGAAGATGCGCGTCAAATTGTATTCCACCGTGCGCTGGCTCATGAGCAGCTTGCTCGCGATATCGCGATTGCTGCTGCCGCTGGCGACCTCCTGCAGGATCTCGGTCTCGCGCTCGTTGATGCTGACCTCCTCCAGCACGCGCTCGCCATGCTCCTGCGGCAGCCGGATGTCGCGGCGCCGCAGCTGGCGCAGCAGCTGCACGGGCACGATCGCTTCGCCCCGCAGGACGCAGCGGATCGAGGTGAGCAGCTGCTCGCGCGAGGCGGTCTTGCTCACGAAGCCGCTGACGCCGGACTCGATCAGCAGATTGAAGTTGGGACTGATCTCGTAGCCGGTGTAGATCAGGATCCGGTGCTCCGGATTGGACGCCATCAGGCGCTTGGTCAGCTCCAGGCCGCTGATGACCGGCATGTTGAGATCGAACAGCATGACGTCGAAGGCCTCCGCCTTGACGATCTCCAGCGCTTCCATGGCGGAATGCAGAACCGTAACCTTCATGTCCGGGTCTTGTTCGATCATCGTCTTGGTTCCTTCGCCTACGGAAGGGTGATCGTCAACCAGCAAGATTCGAATCGCGCTCATCTATCCCATCTTCTCCTTCATGAGCCGCCGATTCGATCGGCAGCCAAAGATCGACTTCCAGTCCTTCGCCCGGCTCCGACAGGAACCGGATCCGGCCTGCATGGCTCCGCACCCTTTCCTTGATGCCGGAGAGGCCCATATGCTGATACGAATCCTGCAGCTTCTCGAGCGCCAGCCCGACGCCGTCGTCCCGGTAGCGCAGCCGCACGCCGCCCTCGTCCTCGCGCAGCTCGATGCGGATGAGCGTCGCGCGGGCATGCTTGCTCGCGTTGACGAGCAGCTCCTGCACGATGCGGAACAGCGTCAGCGTCTCCTCGTCGCCGAGCGACTCCGGCGGCTCGCCGGCGTTGAACTCGATCGCGTAGTTCGCGCGGATCTGCTGCTGCTCGAACAGGCTGCGCAGCGATTCGACGAGCCCCATCTCCTTGAGCAGCGGCGGCCGCAGCTCGTTGCACGTCTCGCGGATCTGATGGATGACGTCCAGCAGCCCCTCGCGGATGTCCGTCAGCTGGCCGCGCATTTCCGGCGGCATGTCGTGGTCGAGCATCGCCGCCTCCAGCTTGCGGTACCAGACGAGCTGGTCCTGGAGCGCCGTGTCGTGCAGATCCGAAGCCAGCTTGCGCCGCTCGCTCTCGGCCAGCTGGAAAATCATGCGCAGCACCCACGAGGGCGTTCCTTGGCGCTTGGACATCTCGGCCTCCAGATCTCCGATCAGATTCTCGATCAGATGCAGGTTTTCGAATACGATGGCGCTGTAGTTGGCCAGCGTCTTGAGCCACCCGAGCTCGTCGGGATTGAACTTGGTGCGGTTCGTCTTGTCTCCGATCCAGAGGATCTGGTAGGAGGAGCGCTTCTGCCCGATGACGACGGCCAGGCCCGTCGACAGGACGACGGCGGCGCCGACGCCGAGCCGGCGGCCGCTCGCGGCGAGCTCGCGGGCGGCGATCGCCTGGGGCGTCTCGGCCGCGTCTTGCGCCTGCGGCGCCGATTCCGGCTCATACCGGAAAAAAGCGACCTCGCGCACAGGCAGGATGGACCGCACCTCCTGCTCGAGCACCCGCTCGAGATCGGCCTGCTTCATGACGCGCGAGATGCGCGAGGAGAAGCGGTCGAGGCTGCCCTGGAAGTTGTTCAGGTCCTTGTTCCATTTCGGCCGCAGCCGGTAGTCGAGGAATTCCTTGCCGAACAGGAAGGCCGTGATGAGCAGGTACACGACGAGGAACAGCTGCACCCAGCCGACCCAGGCGAGCTGGCGGTGGTTCGTGAGCACGACCGCCAGTCCCGTGATGAGCAGCGTCGGGAAGAAGGCGATGATCGTGTAGTACGAGAACCGGCTCAGGAAAAAGTCGATGTCGAACAGCCGCTGCGTCGTGAACATGTACAGGTAGACGATCGGCAGTCCAAGCAGGAACGCCGCCGCCACCTGCCCCGGGATGATCGGCACGCCGAACAGCAGCGGCACGCCGAACAGCAGCAGAAACGGCAGAAACCCGACCAGATGGCCGAGCAGCGTCAGCTTGAACAGCGACTTCAAGTCATCCTGCCGATGAGCGAGGTACGAGCGGACCAGCTTGTAGATGATGTATGCGTTGCCGAGCACGAAGTAGGCCATCAGGAAGATCGACTTGAATGGTACCGCCCCAGTCATCTCGATCGCCTGAACGGCAAGCTGCGCGATGAAGCCCGCTTGCATCAGGAGCAGAGCCGCCTTCGAGGCGAACCGCTTGCCGAAGCGCTGCAAGTAGCGGTCCAGGAAGAGCAGGAAGGTCAGCGGCACTCCGGCAAAGGAAGCCGTAAGCACGACTCTGCCGACCAGATCCCCTCTCCCGGAAACCATGGCGCTGAGGTAAGCGAACCCGATGCACAGGAAAAATAAAATCAGGCGGAGGGCAGCAGGGTCTTCTTTTTTTCGCTTGTAGACAAAGGATGAAAAAGAGATAAAGATGAGCAAAGCAATCGAAGGCAGAATGAGATAAAAGATCAACTGATTTCCTACAAGCCTTTGAGGTACGACAAAGGTCAGGTTTTCCTCTCCAGCGTCTGTCTGTCTGACTAAATTTATTGTAGATACCATTTCCAAATAGCCAAAGGTCCGAAGATTGAATAAATGGTCCGGATCTTGCCCGTCTGTCGAAACAAGCCGGTCTCCAACCTGAATTTTTCCATGACCCCAGAACTCCGGCTCGATGCTTTCGACGGTGTATGTGCCGTCTTCGCTTCGTTGTACGTTTACTCCGAGGAGTGGATGAATGGCGATGGTCTGTACGAGATAAAAGGCGAGCAGTAAGACTGTCAGGATGAATCCGACTGGCTTGAGCTTGAAAGACAGCTTAACTCACCTACCCTTGGATGGTTTAAGTCCAGATACCCGATTGCAGCAAGCTGGTTCCCTTGCCTTGCTCCCGGCGCTCCACTACGTCTACGAACGCTCTTTGCTCCGCATCGCTGAGGCCTGCCAGTTGAAGCTGTCCCATTTGAATTCGCATCACAGAGCCGGATTCCTTCACGATAGATTGGATCATTTCTTTCAACATGGTACATCCCTCCGAATTGGGTTTTAAGAGCGTCGCATCTCTTAACTCCACTATAGCAAGGCGCCAGGATGTCGGAAACGAAAAGCAGCTAGGGGAAAGCCGCAAACGTTGTTGCGCGCCCCGCATGCGGCTGCTTGCGGAGATGGCGGGCTGCGGGATGGCGGAGCCGCTGATATGCCGGATGGCGGGATTCAGCCCCTCGGCCGGCGGCGTTGCCCTCTCTTGCACCGAAGAGTCCGCCCGACTCGGTCTGGCTCGCCCCCGCGCCGAAGCATTCGCCCGCACTTGGCCGAGCCGGCTCCCGCACGGAAAGTCCGCCCTTTACTCCGCCAGAGCGAGCATCTGGTCGCGCCAGCCTTCCTCCAGCTCCAGCTGCTCCAGCAGCTCCAGGAAACGGTAGTAATGCGTGCGCATGCGGACCGACGAGTAGAGCATCGTGCCGGTCTTCTCCAGAATCGCCTCCAGCTCCTCGCGCCGGTGGCGGACCTCCTCCATCGAGAGCCGGCCCTCGTAGTAGTCGATTACCCAGCGGTCCTCGTCCGTGACGGCCTGCAGCAGGAACAGCGTCGGCAGCGTAAGCTTGCGGTTCAAAAAGTCGTTCTTGTCCGTCCAGTTGGCCAGATCGCGGATGTCGTTCTTGATCTGGGCGGCGATGCCGAGCTGCTCGGCGTAGCCGCGCACCTGCTCCTTCCACTCGCCGGTGGCGAGCACGGTGCCGATCATGCAGCCGCAGACGAGCAGCGCCGCCGATTTCTGGCTGACCATCGCCAGATAGGCGTCCTCGTCGGGGATGTCGTTGAGCAGGTCGAGCGTCTGCCCGTGCACGGCGGTCAGCACCTGCATGCTGAGCAGCCGCGCGGCCTGCTGCGCCCGCTCCGGCTCGAAGCCGCTCTCGAGCAGCAGCCGCTGCGCGATCATCAGCATGCCGAGCGCCAGGTTCAGCGCAATCTCCGGCCGGTACGCGCTCCACGGGACCGCCGGATTGTCCTGGTCCTGCACGTCGTCAATCATGTCGAGGCTCAGGATCATCAGCTCCACCGCCGCCGCGGCCCGGTAGATCCGCTCGTCGTCCTCGCCCTTGTACATGCGGTAATGCAGCATCGTCATCTTGCCGAACAGCATCGATTCGCTCAGCTTCTGCTCCAGGCAGGCGAGCGCCATCTCGCGCAGCTGCGGCAGCACGAAGTGCGCCTCGACGCTTTCCTTCATCGCCTGCTCCATCCGTCTGATCGTCTGCTCCATCAAATCCCCCCCGATCTGATCCCTATGCCCCAGGTGTGAGCGACTACGGCGTGTGCATGAGGTCCCATGACTTATTCCACAGAAAATTATCCATATCCTTCAATCCCTGGGAGCGGACAGCCGAAAAAAGCCGTTTCCTTGCCTGCAGGCAAGGAAACGGCTGGATAGGACCGCAAGGCCATTCCACGCGGCCTCCGAAAAGTCCCGCCTGCGCCGGCGCGGGAACCGCTTTCTGCATCCGGGACGCTTACGGACCGCCGCTCGGCTCGCCGTCGCGGGGACGCGGGCCGAGCGGGCGCTCGTCACGCGGCTGGCCTCCGCCCGAGCCGCCCGCAGGTCCCGGATCCGGCGCAGGTCCCGAGGCGCATCTCTCGAGCTGCTCCTCGAGCAGCAGCCGCATCTCGTCCGGCTTCAGGCCATACTTCGAGCCGGTCGCGACCGCGCTGCGGAACGACTCCTGCACGAGCGCCCGCGACCATGACCGCCGCGCGGAGCGCTCCGAGCCGCTGCGGCAGACGAAGGTGCCGATGCCTTTGGAGATCGTCAGCAGCCCTTCCCGCTCCAGATCCAGGTAGACGCGGCGAACAGTGATGAGGCTGCAGCCCAATTTCGAGGCGAGATCCCGCAAGCTGGGCAGCTGCATATCCTCCGGCAGCGCCCCGCTGTGGATCAGCTCGCGCAGCTGAGCCTCCAGCTGGGCGTATAGCGGCTGCGCGCTATCCGGCGAGACGCGCAGCGGCAGCTCCCCCGGGAGAAGGGGGAGCGGCTCGGTGCGGTCTGTCATCGGGAAGCCTCCGGCTCGGCCTGCAGCAGCAGGCAGCTCAGCGCGACCTCGTACTGGCCGTCAAGCCCGAGCAGCTGATGCACGCGGCTGTCGTAAAAGCCGAGCACCGGCTGCAGCCTGAGCCCGCTGCCGGCCGAGCAGGCGGCCAGCCTTTCCGTGATGCGGCCCCCTTCGAGCAGGCTCAGCCGGTAGCCGCGCTCGCCGAACAGCTGCAGCGACCGATGCAGGTTGGCGGCGACGAAAATCGCGCCCTGCAGCGGACCGGCATTCACCGCCGGATCGAACAGCGCGGAGCAGCGCTCCTCGTCCGGAGCGCCGAGCTCCTGCAGGCAGTCGCCGTGCGGATGAAAGTAGAACAGCTCCAGCCGCTTCGTCGCCAAGCTGCGCGAGAGGATGTACAGCTCCGGCGAGTCGAGCGCCGCCCCGCCGAGCTCCTCGAGCGGACCGAAGTCCGCGAACGGAGCCGTCTGCGGCTGCTGGCGGCGCAGGCGGACCAGCAGCCGGCGCAGCGCGGGATGGTCGTTCAGGCCGCCCTCTGCCTCCGCCTCCGGATCGTCCGCCAGCCGGGAATGCGGCGCGGAGAAATACCGCTTGGCGGGCGTGGCGGGAGCGTTCATCTGCGCGAACAGCTTGCGCAGCATTTTCATCCGGGAGCGGGTGAGCACCTCGAGCTGGGGATAATGGCTGGAGTTGAGGTGATACGTCAGGGACAGAGAATCTTCGCCGGCGAGCGCGTCGGCGCGCCAGTCGATGAACTTGGATTGCATGGAATCACGCCCTTATGGGTTGATGGTGCGGCCGAGGCGCGGGAGGCGCGAGGCCGCCGGTCGAGGCCAATCAAGGAAAAGGATGCGGGCTGACGTTCAGCTCGGAAGGAGCGATCGGCGAGCTGCGCCAGCCGAGCTCCACCGGCACGTCGTAGATGCGGCGGCTGGCGATCAGCCGCTCGCGCTCGCTGCGCGGCAGCTGGATCGTGCCGGGCACGATCATCTTGACGACATGCAGCCCGAGCTCGCGCACGTCGTCGGTCGTGACGTCGACGCAGAGCGGCTCCAGGCCGCGCGCCTGCAGGGCTTCGACGAGATAGGCGAGCCGCTCCGCCTCGGAGGCGGAAGCGACGGCCGGAGCCGGCGGCACCGGACGCAGCAGCGGCGAGGCCGCCGTGAAGGCCAGCTCCTCATGGGCGAACGGCTGCTCGTAATACGGAAGCCGCAGGCCGTAGTCGGTAATTTGATGCGGCAGCAGCGACGGCAGTCCCTCGGCGTAGATCTGCGCCTTGTTGCCGATGAACAGCTGGCTGATCTCCATCAGCGTCTTGACGACTGCCTCCTCCATGGACAGACGCGCCGAGCCGCCGAAGCTGACGCGGCCGTCGTTCGTCCGGAGCAGGCCGAACGACGACGGAATGCCGGTGTCGCCGGTCGTGTCCACGATCGACAGCTCGAAGCGGCTCTCGTCGAGCAGCTCGCGGAACGGCCGCGCCAGCGGATGATCCCGGATGTCGAGCCGCGGCAGCGAGGCCATGTTGTACCACATCATCATGAACGCGTCGCGCTCGACGATTTCCAGCAGCCCGCCGATCATCGCCTGCTCGAGCGTCGAGCCGGCGGCCGATCCGGTCATCAGGCCGAAGCAGATCGCCGCTTCGTCGTCGCTCTGCGGCACATAGGAGTCCCACGCGATCGCGGCGGGCACAAGCTTCTCGCGGCCGGTCGCGAGCGATACGGCCGGCACCCAGCGGATGCGCGCCTGTTCCGTGAACGGCTGGTAGGGGAACTGCCAGGCCGCGTGCTGCTCCGGCGTGTACAGCGGCAGCTCGCGCGGATGCAGCGCCTCCGCCCGCAGCTCGCTCCACGAGGCGAACACGGTGCGGTCCGGCATGACGTAAGCGGCGCAGTAGCGCTCGACCGCTTCGGCGACCGCCGAGACGTTCGCTTCCTGCAGCGTGAAGCCCATGCCGCTGGCGAACCGGTCGATCAGCCCGTGCTGGCGGCCGCCGAACGCCTTCGGATCGGCCGGAGCGGCGAGGCTGAGGAACAGCGCCGGATCGCCGGGATCGGTGCTGAGGCTCATCAGCCTGCGCACCATGCCGCCCTGCGGGCTGATCGCCCGCGCCAGCGGCTCCGTCAGGCCGAGGGCAAGGCCGAGCGGCCGGCTGGCGACGCTTGGGGACGCCGCCGCCGCGCCGCTCCAGCGGCGGATCAGCTGGCGGCTCATGGCCGATGCACCAGCCCGGCCTCGGTCCACGGCTGGGCCGCGAGCCGCGCCTGATGGCGCAGCCCGCAGGACGGGCAGGTGGGCAGCCGGTACACCGGGTTCACCTCGCCCTGCAGGTGAAAGGCGTCGAACTCGACCTGATGGCCGAGCGACAGCGGCGCGAAGCTGTTCGTGGAGCGGGACAGCCATTTGACCGTCTCCATGACGGCCAGCGACGCCACCATCGACCAGCTCGGATCGAACCGGCTCGGCTTCGGCGCAAGCGGCGGCACGCCGTTCGCGCGTCCGCGCAGCTCCAGGCATTCGTAGCAGGCCGTCTCGCCGGGGACGACGATCGGTCCGAGCCGGCCGACCGTATGCGAGAACGCGACCGGCAGCCACGTCAGCCCATGCTCCAGGGCGTAGGCGTTGAACGCGGCGCCCTGGCGCTCCGCCTGGAGCACGAGCACGAGGTCGCTGCCGGGATCGATCTCGCCGAACGCCGACGCGGCGCGCGCTTCGACGCCGAGGCCGCGCAGGGCGGCGGCGATCGGCTCGGCCTCGCCGCTCTCTCCCCATCCGCCCAGAAGGGTGACGAAGGCGTTCATCGGGCGCCCTCCTTCTCCAGAATCAGGCAGCGCACGTTGCCGTCGCCCTCGACGCTGTACGTGCGGGTGTCCACGATGCGCAGGCCGGAAGCTTCGATGCTGGCGTAGATGTCCGGCTCGGGGAAGAATTTTTTGAACGTGGAGCCGAAATAGCGCTTCGTCTGGTCCCCCTGGATGACCTCGGCGTAAAAATTCATGACCGCGCTCTGATCGTCCAGATTCTCCTCCTCGCCCATGAGCACGAACTGCTTGTGGTCGGGACCGAGATCGAGCGTGACGCCGTTGACGCGGCCGCCGCGCAGCTGGCTGTTGTGGATGTCGTTGGACAGCACGTAGTCGAAGACGAACCGTCCGCCGTCCGCCAGATGGCGCTCCACCGTCTGCAGCATGCGCTCCAGGTCGGCCTGCTGGCGCAGCAGGCTGATGCTCGTCGCCGACAGGATGATGAGCGGGAACTTCTCGCCGAGCTCGAAGCTCGTCATGTCGCCTTGGCGCACTTCGATGCGGTTCTTCAGGCGCGGCGGCAGCTGCTCGCTCTTGCGACGGCACAGCTTGAGCATATCCTCCGACAGGTCGAGGCCGACCGTCTGGAAGCCGCGATTGGCCAGATGCATCAGGACGCGGCCCGAGCCGCAGGCCAGCTCCAGCACCTTGCCGTCGCCCGCAAGGGCCGCCGCCTGCTCCAGCAGCAGCGGGATGTCATAGTCCGTGCGGCCCGCCACCGCCTCGTAGAACTCGGAATAGTACCCTTCATACAGGTCGAAATCCTGGCTGCCGGGCAGCCCCAAATTCCTCAGGTCCTTGAATACGCCGAAATACATCGCAACCGCCTCCTCGCGTCGAATGGATAGGGATAAGTGCCGCTTTGAAGCGCCGTCCGCCCTCGCGGAAGCCGCCGGGCGCCAAGGCCCGGGAACCGGCTCCGCTGCGGACGATGCTTGATCGGGCCGGGTATCCGGCCGGGCGCTGCGCCGCCGTCTGACCGCCGGGTATCCGGCTCTCGGCGCTGCTTATGGATGCTCTTCGCCGGGTATCCGGCTCGGGTGCTGCTTATGGATGCGCTTCGCCGGGTATCCGGCTTGCGGTGCTGCTTATGCGTGGCGGACCCTCGAAACGGAACTCCCGGTCGGGCAGCCGCCTCAGGCGCTGCCGCCGTCAGATGGCGGTCCAGCCGCCGTCGACGACGAGATTGTGCCCGGTGATCATGCCGGCCGCGTCCGTCGCCAGGAACAGCGCCGAGCGGGCGATGTCCTCCGGCGTCGCGAACCTGCGCAGCGGCAGCTTGGGCAGGTTGGCCCGCAGGAACTGCGGGTCGGTCAGATGCGGCTCGCTCGCCTCGGTCAGCACGAACGTCGGCGACACCGTGTTGACGCGGATGCCGTATTTGGCCCATTCGACCGCGAGCGCCTTGGACAGATGGATGAGTCCGGCCTTGCTGGCGCAGTAGGGAGCGCGGTTCTCGTTGGCGACGACGCCGTGCTGCGAGGCGATCATGACGATCGAGCCGCGCTTCTTGCGGACCATCGCCTTGGCCACCTCGCGGGTCAGGAAAAACGTGCCCTTGAGGTTGATGTCCACGACAAAGTCCCATTCCTCCTGCGTGAGCGAAAGCGCCGGCTGCAGCAGGTTGACGCCGGCGTTGTTGACGAGGTAGTCCACGCCCGCTTCAACCTCGCCGCCGATGCGCGCCGCCGCCTCCTCGATCTGCTCGAATCGGCGCAGGTCGAGCGGCAGGCAGCTCGCCTGCACGCCATGCTCCCGCCGCAGCGCGGCGGCGCTCTCCTCCAGCAGCGGCAAGCGATCCGGCAGCTCGGTCAGGACGAGCGACGCGCCGGAGGCGGCGAACTGCCGCGCGATCTCCTCGCCGATGCCGCGCCCGGCTCCGGTCACCATCGCCCACTGGCCGAGCAGCGGCCGGGCCGCCGCATCCTCCCCCCGGACGGCCGGGGGTGGGATCGGGACGGGACGGGCGGCCGGCGTCTCCCTGGTGATGTCTATCGCCATGTGCGCCCCTCCTTACATCGTCGACCGAAGCGCTTTGTAGATCAGCTTCGGCGTCGGCTTTTGCCCGTAGAGCAGCACGCCGACCTGATAGACCTTGGCGGAAATCCAGCAGGCGAGGACGGAGGAGGCAAGCAGGATGAGCGTCGGCACGAGAATCTCCATCCAGGACGGGTCGGACATGCCGATCCGGACGAACATCGCGAACGGCGTCGCGAACGGGATGTAGGAGCTGACGACGGCGAGGCTGCCTTCCGGGGAGCCGAGCGAGAGCAGCGCGACCACGAAGCCGCCCATCATGAGGAGCGAGACCGGCAAGGTCACGGCGTTGACCTCCTCGCTGCGGCTGACGAGCGAGCCGCAGGCGGCGAACAGCGCCGCGTAGAAGAAGTAGCCGAGGATGAAGAACATCACGAGCAGGACCATCGTCTTGGCATCCAGCATCGAGAAGTCGACCGTGAAGCCGAACAGGCTGAGCCCGCTGCCCGAGCCGGAGGCGAGGATCATGCCGTAGCCGATGCCGAGGATCAGGACGAACTGCAGCAGGCCGGCGAGGCCGACGCCGAGCACCTTGCCGAACAGCAGCTGCTCCGGCTTCACCTTGGTGATGAGGATCTCTTTGACGCGCGAGCTCTTCTCGACCGAGACGGAGGTAGCCACGCTGCCTCCGCACATGTAGAGCAGCAGATAGAGCATGAAGCTGATCAAGTAAATCGGCATGTACATGGAGAACATGGACTTGCTGCCCGCCTTCAGCTCCTGCACGTCGAGCTGCAGGGCCGCGGTCACGCGCTCCTTCTGCGCCGGGTCCAGCGTCAGCTTGGCGAGCTCGCTCGCCGTGTACGCCCCTTGCAGGTAGGTGCCGAGCGCTTCGGCGTAAGGCGCGTCGTCGAGCTTGTTGACCGTAAGCGAGAGCACCGGCTTGCCGTCCTTCTCCTCGATCGCCGCCAGGCCGAGCAGGCTGTCGTCGTCCTTGGCCAGCTGCGCGCGGGCTTCGGCTTCTCCGGACGGCTCGATCAGCTTCCAGGCGTAGGAGGGCGATACGCCCTGCTGGAGGCTTTCCGACGTGACCGCCAGGTCCGTCTTGTTGACGACGGCGATCGTGCCGTCCACCGATTCGCTGTCCGATTGCAGCAGCTTGGGGAGGAAGATGAGCGCCGCCAGCAGCACCGCTGCGATGTAGATCGTCAGCGTGAACGCTTTGGAGCGGAGACGCTCCCGGAACGAATACTGGAATACGAGGCCGAACTGCTTCATGCTCCTTCGCCTACCTTTTCAATGAAGATTTCATGGAGCGTCGGCTCCTTGATCTCGAACTTGAGCAGCTTCACGCCCGCGCCCGCCATCGACTGCATGAGGCCGTGGGCCTGCTCCTCGCTGTCGACCTTGACCTGCCACTCGTGGAGCGACTCCTCGACCGGCCGCACGCCGAACGTCGCCAGATGCGGGGTCAGGTCCTGCTCGCTGCGCAGCAGCAGGCTCGTGCGGCCGTAGGAGCGCTTGATGTCGGCGAGCTTGCCGGAGACCGTCATCTCGCCGCGCTTCAGGATGCACACCTGGTCGCAGAACCGCTCGACCTGGCCCATCTGGTGGCTGGAGAAGATCATCGTCTTGCCGAGCTTCAGCTGGTCCTGCACGACGGCGGCCAGCATGTCGGAGTTGACCGGGTCGAGGCCGCTGAACGGCTCGTCGAGGATGACCAGCTCGGGATCGTGGATGAGCGACGAGATGATCTGCACCTTTTGCTGATTGCCCTTGGACAGCTGCTCGACGCGCTTGCCCTCATGCTCGGCGATGCCGAGCCGCTCCAGCCAGCCGCGCATCGCCTTGACCGCCGCCGGCCGGGAGAGCCCTTCCAGCATGGCGAAGTAGACGAGCTGCTCGCTGACCTTCTCCTTCGGATACAGGCCGCGCTCCTCCGGCAAATAGCCGATGCTCGGGCGGTTGTCCTTGATCGGCTTGCCGTCCCACGTGATGGAGCCGGACTCGTACTCGACCAGGCCGAGGACGGAGCGGATCGTCGTCGTCTTGCCCGCCCCGTTGCCGCCGAGCAGGCCGAACGCCTGGCCGGTGCGAGCCTCGAGCGAGATGCCGTGCAGCACCGTCTTCCCTCCGTAGCGCTTGATCAGATGATTGATTTCCAGTCCCATCTCATATCCCACCTTGTCTTGGTTTGGAGCCGGTCAGGCCGGCTGTCTCATCGTCCGGAAAAACTTGCCCATATGATAGAGCATGACGACCGCGATGCAGGCGGTCACGAGGAAGCTGAAGGCGCCGATCCAGGCTTGCAGCCGCTGCTGCACCTGCAGGATGCCCCACAGCCAGAAGCAAGGAGTGAACGCCGTCGCCGCCGCGCCGTAGGCGAGCAGGATCGCGCGCTCCCGGCGGCTGGCGCCGCTTTGGGCAGCCTCCCCGCGGAATTTCGTCAGCCGCAGCAGGCTCCACAGGGAGCGGAACGCCTTGGCGCGCAGGTTGGCGATGCCGAGGCCGTGGCTCAGCATCCAGTAGCCGTCGAGCTTGACGAGCGGCAGCAGGTTGAGCACGCTCATGCCGAGGTTGGCGAAGGCGTAGTACAGCAGCAGCTCCGACGGCTGCGCTCCGGCCGCTTGGAGCGCGCCGTAGGCGAGGATGGCGAGCGAGGAGAGCAGCCACTGGCTGAACACGCCCGCCGCCAGCACGGCCAGCTTATGCCGCCGGCGCCGGAACGTATACGTGTCGCTCACGTCGCAGAACATCGCCGGGCTGAAGTAGAACAGCATCGCGCCCATCTGCTTCACGCGCCCGCCGTAATATTTGCACGTCATGCCGTGGCCGAGCTCGTGGATGACCGTCGTCAGGACGATCATCGCGTAGATCGCCGCGTACTGGCCCCAGCCGAGGCCGTACGGGTCGAGGCCGACGGTCAGCTGCGGCTGCGACAGCAGCAGCGCGAACGCGCCGAGCATGACGAGCCCGTAGGCGGCGATTGCCGCCGGGTGGAGCAGCAGGCGGATGAGCGGCAGCCGCCGGTCCAGCCAGGCGTCGGGATCGACGGAGAAAAACTTGATCGTCGTCAGGTCGTCGATGCGCCAGTTGAAGCGCCACTTGCGGGCTCCGGCCGCCTCCTCCTCCGGCAAGGCCGGGTCGAGGAAGCCCCATTCGCCGAATTTGGCGGCGAGATAGGCCCGCTCCTCCTCCGTCAGGCTGCCGGCGTAGGCCGGGGCGGCTTGGGCGGCCGCTTCGCCCTGCGGCGGGTCCGCGGCGGCGGCGGGGACGGCGGCGAGGAACTGCAGGTACTCCGTCTCGCGCGGCCCCATGCGGATGAACTTGCGGCTCGATTTATGTTGAACCAGGAATAGGTTGTTTTCGATCTCATGGATATCGAAGGCTAAGGCTGATGCGGTCGACATCTCGTTCACCTCGAATCGTGGATAATGTCCGGGTCAGGCTTCATCGTTAATCCAGGAAAAAAATAATGCGGCGATGCTCGTCATGGGGAGGACTCCCCCGCCCGGCTCCATCGTCCGGGCGGGGAGAGAGTCTCCCATCTGAAGCGGCTGAGAGGCTCAGCCGGGTCTTGCGGGCGATTGTTCGTCCGAAGCGGTTCTTAGGTGAAGGCGATGATGGCCGTGACGGCTGCGACGGCGCCCAGGCCGACCGCTACGCCTTCGACGAAATCTTTGCCGCTGCCCGGAGCGGATACGTCCTCCAGCAGCTCCATGTGCAGGTTCAGCGATTGGTTCATGGATGATTCCTCCTTGGATAGGGTTAAGTAAAGCTTCGATTACGTGAAGGCGATGATGCCGATGCCGATCGCGACGCCTACCGCTACGCCGGCGATGTACGCGCCGTCGCCCGGTGCTGCGATGCTTTCCATTTCCTCCAGTTGGAGGGACAGAGCTTGGTTCATGGTTTTGGCCTCCTTTCCGAAAAGGTACGGGGTCGCTCTTACGTGAAGGCGATGATCGCCGTGACAGCCGCGACGGCGCCCAGGCCGACCGCTACGCCTTCGACAAAGTCCTTGCCGCTGCCCGGAGCGGATACGTCCTCGAGCAGTTCCATATGCAGGTTCAGGGATGGATTCATGGATCATTCCTCCTTGGATGAAAGTGGATGGGATAAATGGATTACGTGAAGGCGATCGCGCCGATGCCGATGCCGATACCGATGCCGACGGCAACGTCTTTCCAGTCCGGAGCGGAAACAGCTTCCAGCTCCTCGAGCTGCAGGGACAGGTTTTTCATGGATTTCACCTCCTTGGCGTAATGTCGGATGCAGGGAAACGCGGATTACGTGAAGGCGATGGCGCCGATGCCGATGCCGATGCCGATGCCGATCGCGACATCGCCCCAATCGACCGGAGCGGCGACCGCCTCGAGCTCTTCGAGCTGCAGGGACAGGTTTTTCATGGATTTCACCTCCTCTCAAGGAATATCGCTATGCGGGAATCGGAACTAGGTGAGGGCCGCGATGCCGAGTCCGATGGCGATGATGACGACAGTATCTTGCCAGCCTGGAGCCGCGACGGCTTCCAGCTCTTCGAGCTGCAGGGAGATTTCGTTCATGGATCTCACCTCCTGAAAGGGAATGGGCGGAGCGGGAGCGATTAGAACAGGATGATCGGGTCGATCGGGAACGGAAGCGGGATCGGAAGCTTCGGGAACGGAAGCGGCCAGATTGCCATCACGGTCATCACCTCCTGAGCGGAATGTCGCCGTTGCGAAAAGGGTCAGCGGAAGGAAAGGAAGCTGCCGATGCGGTGCAGGCAGGCCCGCAGCCGGGAGATGACGGCGGCCTCCGGCTCCGGCTCGGCCGGAGTCAGCTCCAGCGGCGAGGCCAGGTCATGCTTGGCCGGACTCATGCTCGCTCTCACCTCCCTCCCAGCGAGCGGGCGACGATCTGGACGATCTTGCGGATCTCGCCGTCCTCGATGATCAGCGGAGGGAACAGGTGGAAGCCGGTCGTCACGCCGGGCGTGTGGATCGGGTAGACGAGCAGGCCGCGCTGCCTCAGCCGGGCGACGACCTCCCGCAAGCGGTCCGGATCGAGCAGCGCCCGGGCCGAGCGGTCCGAGGTCAGGGCGACGCCGATCATGAGCCCTTTGCCCCGCGTCTCGAGGAACATCGGATTCGCAGCCAGCGCTTCCTCCAGCAGGCGGCGGAGCAGCTCGCCCTTGCGGGTCACCTCCGCCAGCAGGCCGGGCCGCTCCAGCGCCTCAACAGTCGCGAGGCCGGCGGCGCAGGCGATCGGATTGCCGTTCTGCGTCGACAGATGCTCGATATGCGATCCGGCCCGGGCGAACGCCTGGTAGATCGCGTCGCTGAACAGCGTCGCGCCGAGCGGCAGATAGCCGCTGTTGATGCCCTTCGACAGGCAGAGGATGTCCGGCGCCGCGCCGCTGTGCTCGAAGGCGAACATGCGTCCCGTGCGTCCCATGCCCGTCGCCACCTCGTCGAAGGCGAGCAGCGCGCCGGAGCGGTCGCACAGCTCGCGGACCCGCCGCAGGTAGCGGTCCGGCAGCGGCAGGATGCCGCCCGAGCCGATGATCGGCTCGAGGATGATGCCGCCGAGGCGGCCCTCCTCTTCCTCGAACAGCCGCTCCAGCTCCGCCAGCCGGCGCTCCAGCAGCTCGCCCTCCAGCACGGCGGGCTTGCCGTCGTCGCCGAGCGGCACCGGATGGAACCGGAAGCCGGGCACTCGGGGGCCGTAGCTCTCCGAGATCTCCTGGTCGATGCCGCTCGCGCTCATCGAGCCGTAGTACGTGCCGTGATAGGACTTGTCGAGCACCGCGATGAGCGTGCGTTCCGGACGGCCCGACAGCTGATGGAACTTGCGGATGAGCTTGATTGCCAGCTCCACCGACTCCGAGCCGGTGCAGGTGTACGCGACCTTGGCCAGCGCCGGCGGCGTCAGGCGCAGCAGCGTCTCGGCAAAGGCGAGCGTCGTCGGGTTCGCTCCGTCGACAGGGTTGACATAAGGCAGCCGGTCGAGCTGGTCGACGATCGCCTGGCGGATGCCGGGATGCCGATAGCCGAGCGAGACGTTCCAGAGCCCGCTGATGCCGTCGATGTACGTCTTGCCGTTCGTGTCCTGGACGTAGATGCCCTCGCCGGCCGCGAAGGAGGGGAAGGCTTCGCCCAGACGGACATCCTTGAGCGGATGGACGATCGGGTAGCCGGGCGGCGGCAGCGGAGCCACCGGAGCGGCGGCGCTTCCCGGCGCAGGGACGGATGCAGGCGCCGGCGCAGACTCGGGCGCAGATGCAGGTGCAGGTGCAGGTGTCAGCATAGCGGATCTCCTTTCGTTCACGATGCCCGTGCGGGCAGATTGAGGCAGCCTTGGCGGCTGAACAGCTCGATCGCCTGGCTGACGGCGGCCGCCGCGTAGGACGGCTCCGTGCCGTACGCCGCTTGCAGCGCGCCGGCCAGCTCGGCTTCGGTCGCGCCGACCATGAGCCCTTCGAGCAGCAGCGCCATCGGCTCGCTCAGCTTGAGCACCTTTTGGCTGACAGCCTGGTAGAGCACCGGCGTGCCGTCCGTCGTCAGGAGAAAGACCGCCTCGCTGACGAGCGAGGGACGCTCGGCGCCTCCGGCCAGCGGGTAGTAATGCGTGCAGGTCGGCAGCGAGACGAGCAGCGTCTCGGCGTCCAGCGCGGACAGCGCCTGCGTATGGCGGCGGAGTCCCTTGACGAGCTGGACCACCTGCATGTAGCGATGCAGCATGACATGCTTGCGGCGGATGGAGCAGTACTGCGCCGCCGTCATGTAGGACGGCAGGAACGCGCACTGGGAGCAGGTCGATCGAATCTCGCAGGAAGCGCATCCGCGCAGCAGCTGCTCCTGATCGGACAGCACCGCGGCCTGCATGAGCAGCTGGTCGGGCGTATCGTCCAGATGGCCGATCGGCGCGCAGCCCCGGCAGGCGGCGACATCGCCCTCCCCGTCCGCGAACAGCCTCGGCAGCTTGCGGGCCGAGCAGGCGCCCGCCGCCGACCAGCGGCAGCTGTCCGTTACGTACGACTGGACCTCGTAGCCATGCGCGAAGCGTCCCGTGCGGCTGAACGCGTCGACGTCCTCCAGGAACCGGTCGAGGTCGCGCTCGCTGCGGATGTCCAGCAGCCGGAAGTCCGCAGAAGCATCGGCGCCTTCCTCGGCTGCGGCTTCCTCGTAGCGCTGGCGCAGCAGCGAGATCGGCTCGGCCAGCAGGAAGTCGTTCAGCTGAAGCTGCCAGCGGCCGCCGCCCAAGCGTTCCAGCCGGTTGGCGTTGGAGAGATAGGTTCCCTCGCGCTCCGCCTCGCTGCTCGCCTGATCGAAGCGGCGGTCGAGCCGCTTCCACTTGCCGTCCTGGTCATAGAAGATCGGGGGCTCGACAGAATTCGAGTTTTCTTCCCCGCATGCTTGGTTTTGTTCGAAGAAGACGGCGCTGTTGAGGGCGGAGTGCTCGCCTATGCGTCGAATCGTCTCGGGCCTCCAGCCGTCCTCGCCGACGCCGATATGCTTCGCGCCGCCCCCGAGGACATGGGCCGGATAGTGCCCGGTCATGAAGGCGAGAAAGCCGTTCACAAGCGCCGTCTCCGGGCTGGAGCCGAATCGCTCGCGCGCCAGCTCCTCCAGCGGAGACGGCAGCAGCGTGCGGGCTTGCGCGCCGGCGGCAGCCGGGACGGCAGCAGCGATCGCATCCCGGGCGAGCAGTCCTTCGTCCAGGCACTGTCTGAGCTGCCCGGCGACCCGCCGCGCCCCCGACTCCGTGCTGCCAGGCGCTGTCTCCAGCACGATGCGCAGCCGCAGGTCCGGGTAGGCGATCCTCAGCTCCCGCAGCATGTCGGCCAGAAAAGGCTCCGCCTCGGCCAAGCTGTCCGGCAGCCGCAGCGTCAGCGTGCTGGCGCCCAGCTCCGCGAGGCGGGCGGCGCCGCCTCTCCGCCAGCGCTCCAGCGTCAGCTCCGCCGACCAGGTCGCGCTTGCTCGGCACGCCTCCAGCGCTTCGGCGACAGCGGCCTCCCGCGCCTCGTCGGCAGTCGCCGCCTCGTAGCCGAGCAGCTGCAGCTCCGGCCGCATCTGGCGGGAAGCGGCGGCCGCGAGCCGAATGTCGCGGAGCAGCCGCTCCGGCGAATGCAGCCGGATGCCGCCCGGGGCCGCATCGCCTCCGAGGCGATCCGCCGCCTTGACCGCCAGCAGCGGAGCCTGCCGCATGGACGCCGCATCCTCCCATACCCCGGCGATGGCATCGAGCGCGTCGGCCTCGTCCGCTTCCTCGCTCGGCGCGTCCGGCTCCAGCAGCCGGTGCAGGACGCGTTCGGGCTCCGAGCGGACGAGCCGCTCCACCGCGTCCGGCAGCGAGCCGTCCGGCAGCTCGGCCGCCCATTCGCCGAACCAGAAGATCCGGAGCGAGCCGTCCAGGGCTCCGAGCGTCCCGCTCAGCTCCCGGCAGAGACGGTAGGAGGCCGGAGTGACGTGGAAGGCGACGGCATCGTTGCCGAGCGAGAGCAGATCCTCGGCCGTCTCGTACAATCCGGCCAGGCTGGCCTGGATGTACTGCGCCGTCGGCGTGCCCTGCTGCCTGAAGTAGGCCCTCACGTACCGGCAGTCCAGCTGGTCCGTCGCTGCGAACAGCCTCGGCGAGCTCGCCTCCAGATGGACCAGCGTCAATCCGCTTCCGAATGAAAATCCCTGCATGCCGTCTCCTCCTCGCCCTCGTCGTCTCTTCGTTCCGTTGCCCGCTTCCGGTTCGTGCTGTCGTTGTTTCCCTTGATTTCACTATAAGCGATCTTTTTCCATTTCACACCGAAAACGAGGCTTCGTCATTCCACAAACGGCTTGCGGAAAAGAACCGAAAAAAAGCCGCAAACCCGCGCCATGGCGCGGGTTTGCGGCTTTGCGGAGGCGGCGCTGCCGCCGCTGCGGGAATTGCGGCGGCGCGAGCCTGGATCAGCGGCTGCCCTGCAGCCGCTCGTACAGCTCCCGCGTCCGCGCGGGATCCTCTTCATTGTAGTACACATAGCGGCCATCCAGCCGAAAGCGGATGTACGGCGGGCGGTCGCGATAGACGAACAGCTGCGCCTTGCCGAGCTCCCTCAGCCGGAAGCTGCCTCTCAGCACCTTGCCCGTCGCTTCCCCGCTGAGCTTGGCTCCTCGCGGAATCTCGTCCGTCAGGCTCAGCTCGGCGACCTCGCCGAGGTCAAAGGAGGCGGAGTGCAGCGGATAGTCGATGCGCACCTGCTTCTCCGCCAGCTCCAGCTTCGGCGAGACGAGCTCGGACACGAGCAGCAGGGCGCAGGCGAGGCCGAGCACCGCCGCTGCGAGCCCCAGCGTCACGCCGAGGAACCACTTGCCGCCGCGCGACGCCGAGTTCACCGTCATCCCGATGCCGACCCGCTTGGCGACGAATACGGCCGAATCATGCGGATTATGATAGGTGAACCCGTTCGCCCACCATTCGTCCTCTTCCTCCGGCTTGCCGGGCCTTGCCGTCGGAGCGGACCAGCCTTCGCGGCGCTTGAGCGCCAACGTCGTCCGGAACGCGCGGCGGAACGGCCGGACGAGCAGCAGGACGAAGGCGAGCAGCCAAGCCACGAAGTAGAGGGACTGGAAGGCAATCCAGTCATAGAGCGCGTAGAGCGGGATCAGCGCCAGCGCCATGCCGAGCGCGGCGGTCTTCATCTCGCGCCGGAAGCGGGCGCTCGCCGCCTCCAGCTCGGGATGCGACGCCGCTTCCGGAGGAAGCGCCACCGCGAACCGCATGCCATGGCGATAGGCGGCCTGCGGGAGATAGGTGCCCAGCATCGAGGCGTACACGATGACGACAACGACCGACAGGATGATCAGAAAGGCGACGATAGACCCTCTCTCCTTTCATTGTCATGCATTCGGGTTGAATGCCTCCATCCAATCCGAGACGAGCAGATCGAGCAGCTCTTCCTGAAACAGCTTCCTCTTCGATTGCAGCAGCCTGGCGGTCAGATCCGGCTGCCACTCTGCCCGCAATTTGGAAAGCTGCCGGCACTCTTCCGGCGAAAAATGGAGGCCGCGGGCAGCCAGCTTCCCTTGCGCAAGCGAATCCGCATACGTCTCGCGATCGAAACGCCAGGGCCGGAAGCGCTCCCGATACCGTCGGCAGAGCACATTGGCCATGACGATTCCTTTCCCATCATAATCGCCGGAGTAGCGGATCATGCCGCTCAGCCTGCCGGACTCCACGAGCCGGTCCATCAGCCGCAGCGCGGCAGCGCTTGCCGGCCCGCTCGTACAGAGCAGCAGCGGACTGCCGCTCCTCGCCCCTGCGTTCCCGATGACGGCTCCGTTCCTACGCTCATCGATCAAGGCGGCATAAACGGCCGGATTCTCCACCACGAACAGCTCCGAGACGAGCGGAAGGATTCTCGCTTCTTCTACATGAGCCAGCGTCCAAACGGCATGATGGCCCGACTGGGCTGACGGATCTGATCCTTGCCTATACAGATGGACGTAGGACGAGAAGTCGTCGTCGAGCACTCCCCAGCTTCGGTAGACTTCGCGCGCGGCCAGCGTATCCAACCCTTTGGCGGCCTCGCGAACCATCCGCTCGAGCGGGGGTTCTTCCTGCCTATCCGCAGCTTCCAGAGTCGAGTCCTCCGCCCCTTCCCTAACGACAAGTGAAGCCTGATCCGCCTCGCGAGCTGCCCTCTCTGAATGGCCGCTTGGAGCCGGCATCGACAGCAGGGCCTGGAAAAACAGGCGGCCGGCCGGCTGATCCCGATCGAGCGCATGCGGGTTGCCCGACACTTCCGCCGCCAGCACGGGCTTTCGGATCGGCCGCCTCGCCCCTCGCTCCTCCTCGCCGCTTAATCGGCACCATGCCAGCGTGGCGTGCAGCAGCGCTTCCGAAGCCTCCGCTTCTCCCCGGTCCCACAGTTCTTTCAACGTTCGATAGCCCATCCCTTTCCCGCTTCTCAGCATGAGCCACCATTCCTCGACGAAAGGCGGGGGCAGCAAGCCTTCTGCATACAGCCGGCGCTCAGCCGCGGTGAACAGAGCCTGCCAATTTTGCTGGCTCATCCGTTTCCTATCTGAACGGCTAAGCAAAGGCTCTCCGTAAAGACGCTGATAAAGCTCTTCCAGGCCGCATTCAAACACGGAGCGGCGAAGCTCGAGCTCCATCTCACTCAGGCTGATTTCGGCTTTTTCCCCCGGCCTGTAATACGTTCCGAAGAATCCATTCAGCGCTTCGCACTCTTCCGGCCTCAGCTTCGGCACGACCGCCTTGCCGCCGATCCGCCCCAGGCCCTCGTACCGCTTCCAGATCGCCTGCAGCAATCGATTCATGCCGGGCCGCAGGAAATACGCCCTCGCCTCTTGTTCGGCCTGTCCTTGCGTCACGACGGCTCATCCGCCTCGACATACGTCCTGCGCTTGCCGTTCCATCGATAGTGGAACAACGTGACGAAGTCGACATCCTTCGGACGGGAAATCTCATAGATCGCCAGCTGCGGAACCGTATCGTAGCAGCCCCACAGCACCTGCGAGGTCATCATGAAGTCGAAGCCCATATCCGTCAGCAGCTTGAACATGTCGCGCATGTTCTCCTCGTCGACGCCGGCGAAAGCCTCGTCCAGTGAAATGAGCCTCGGCGCATCCTCACGGGCATCCGAATAGCGCGACCAGGCTGCCGCAAACAGCGGGATGTACATCGCCATCGCTTTTTCTCCGCCGCTCAGGACGTTGAATCGGGCATCGGTCAGCGGGCGATAGGCGGCTTGGGTTCCTTTTTTGGACTTCAGTCCGAACTCGAACCAGTTCCGGTAATCGAGGATGCGGTAAAGATGCAGCCGCAGCGATTCCTGCTCGTTCTGAGCCGTTTCCTTGGCCAGGCGGATCTGCTCCCGGAAGTGGCGGATCATCGCTTCGATCTCATCCTCCCGCAGCCGCTGCGAATCGCGCTTGAGCAGCTCGACCAGATCATGGACGTCGAGCTGCTCCTCCGTAGCGGCGCTTTTCGGCCCCCATTCCAGGCGCAGCCTGAGGCCGCTGGAAGTCTCGCGCGCTTCCATGAGGCGGTTCATCTCGCGCACCCATTGCTCGGCCCGATGGATGCGCTGGCGGATCGCCTTGCCGACGCTGGACAGGATGATGTCCTCGAACAGCACGCGATCCTTCTCGCTGAGCAGCGCGTCCTGCTCCGCCTCCAGCTCCTCCAGCTCCTGCAGCAGACGCTGCGGAGCGAGCGGCTGCTGCGGGTTGCGCATCGACCAGACCATGAATCGGCCGCTTCGCTCGTCGACAGCCAGCTCCAGCACATAATCGGTCAGCTGCGTCCGCGCCGCCGACATCTCTTCCAGCAGGCGATTCGTAATGTTGTCGACGTTGCGGTTCTCGAACAGCCCGGCGTACTCGCTCCTCACCTCCGCCGCCAGCCGTCCGAGCGCAGGCTTGCCGGCAGCGCGCGCCTGATGCAGCTGCGATTTCCAGTCTCCGGCGAGCCCGAGCTCCATCTCCTGCTCCAGCTGCCCGCTCGTCTGCCTAGCCGCATGCTCGCGCTCCTGCTGCTGCTCCCGCAGCAGGACCAGCCGGGCATCCGCGCGCGCCGCTTCGCCCTTGGCCCGATCCACGGCCGCCTCCTCGTCGCGTACGGACCGGAACAGCGCTTGCAGCTGCTGGCGCAGCTCCTCCAGCCGCCTGGACACATCGGCCAGCCCCAGCTCCTCGATCAGCCTCTTCAGCGCATCGGTCTGCGCCTGCTGGTCGCGGCGGCGGAGATCGAGCTCGTCTTCGAGCTGCAGCAGATCCTCCCGTTCCTGTCCAGCGGAGGCGATCTCCTCGGACAGGCGTTCCAACGCGCGCGCCGTTCCCTCATGCTCTTTCCAGAGCGAGGCAAGCTCGGACAGCTGCGCCTCGTAGTCCGCTGCCGAGCGCAGCGCCGCGGCTAGCTCGGGCTCCCGCTTCAGCCGGCTCCAGTCTGCCGTCGCTTCGGCGAGCTCCCGCTGCAGCCGATGCCACTCCTCCGCCTTGGCCTTGAACCGCTCGAGCGCCCGCTGCTCCTGA
This sequence comes from Paenibacillus sp. FSL W8-1187, assembly GCF_037965485.1. NCBI lineage: Bacteria > Bacillati > Bacillota > Bacilli > Caryophanales > Paenibacillaceae > Paenibacillus > Paenibacillus sp. FSL W8-1187. Next base: position 353,109 of record NZ_CP150181.1, on the reverse strand, counting down.
TGCAGCGCTGCCGCCAGCCGATGCCCCGCTGCCTCCAGCTCCTTGCGCGCCGCTTCCATCATGGATGGAGACGGGTAGGCGTCGCGCTCCTGCGCCAGCCTGCTCTCGGCCTCCGCCGCGGCTGCCAGCCTTGCCGCCGCAGCCGCAAGCTGTCCGTCCAGCTCCGAGATCTCCTGCTGGAGGCGGGCGATCTCCAGCAGCCTCGTCCGCTTGCGCGTCTCCCGGCCGATATATTCGGCCCGCTCCTTCACGGCGGACCGCCCGGACAACGGACCGAGACGATACGAGCCGTCGGCTCCGATCGCGCCTCCCCAATCGCCGTCGCCCGCCGCGCCGCTCTCGTCCCACAGGAAGCTGCGCAGCACCTGCCGAATCCGCTCGGCGCTCAGACCGCTGCCCTCCGGCGGATCCGCGACCAGCACATCGGCCAGCGTATAGCCGAACTCGTACGGAACCGGAGCCAGCCAGCTCTCTTCCTCGCCGGCAGCCGCCGCTTCGATCCGCCCGTCCGGCGCGATCCAGGCATCGAGCAGCCCGCTTTTTTCCAGCGCTTCCTCGATGCGTGCCCGCGCCTCTTCCGTCAGGCCCGAGGCAAAGTCGCAAGCTGCATAAAGCGGAGCTCCGGCGATCTCGCCCGCCAGCCGGGACCTAAAGCGGCTGCGCGCTTCGCTGCGAGGCGGCTCCGGCTCCCGGCTCTGCTCCCAGCGCCGCTTCTCCATGACCAGCTGCTCGCGATCTGCGGCCAGCTGGCGGCTTTCCCTCTCCAGCTCCAGCCGCGCCGAGACGAGACGCTCGCGCTCCCCGTCATAGGCGGCGGCCAGCGGCGCGCGCAGCGGCTCCAGCGAGCTGCTTTCCTCGCTGTACTCGCTGACGGCTTCCAGCGCCGCCCGCAGCGACGCCTCGTCGAACGGGAGAACCTGCAGCCGGCCGGCCCAGATCGCCAGCTCGTTTCTCAGCTCTTCCCTGGCCTCGTCGAGCTTCCGTCCGCGATCTCCCCGAATCCGCTCCGCTTCGTCACGGCTGCGGCTCGCTTCGCCCAGCTCGATCTCCCGATCCCTGGCGGCCGCTCCGGCTTCCCGCTCCTGGACCGCCCGGGCAAGCGCCTGCTCGATGCGCTGACGATGCTGCCTCAGATCCCGGCGCCAAGGCTCGCGCCATGCATCCCCGGCCGGAACATCCGGCATCCAATAGCGGTGATAGACCGCATGCTCCTGGAACTCCAACTCGCCGGCCAGCGCCTCGAGCTCATCCAGCAGCTCTAGCTGCCCTCCGCCGAGCCGCTGCAGATCCGCTTGCCGCGCCTCCTGCTCGCGCCGCAGCTGGTCCTCCCGGGCTCCTGCCTTGCGCAGCGACTCCCTGGCCCGAGCCAGCTGGCGCTCCAGATCCTCCAGCATCTCCTGCGCCTTCTCGTACTCCTGCTGCTTGCCGATCGCTTCATGCCGGCCCAGCAGCTCGCGCTCCGCGTTCAGCGTGCGGACCTGATCCTGCAGCGCGGCCAGCCTCGACTCCGCCGCCTCCCGATCCTGCCCGGCGGCGTCCAGCTCCTGCTGACATGTCCGCACCTTGGCCAGCGCCTGCTCCAGCTCCGCCGCCGCGGCGCGATAGCGGTCCGACCGCTCCAGCAGCTGATGCTTGTTGTAGAAATCATACCGCTGCTGCAGCTTGTCCACGCTCGCCCGGTGCCGGCGCAGCTCGTCCAGCCGATCCGTGATCTGGTCCATGTCCTCCAGCACTTCGGACAGCGGGCGCAGATCGTCCTCGAGCAGAGGCGGCAGCGCCTGATGCAGGATCTGGTAGATGGCGGACGGCTTGAAGTCCTTGGACAGCTTCGGACTGCGCATCTGGATCATCAGCTGCAGCAAATCCTGGAACGCGTCGCTGTCCGGGAAGCCGAACAGCTGCTTGTTGACGAGATCCTGATAGGCTTTCTGGTCGTGGACGACCTGCCCGCCTGCGCCGATGAGCTTCTCCAGCTCCTTGCGGTCGAGCGGCGTCTTGATCTTGTCCTGCAGCCAGGCCGGACGGTCATACAGCCAGAGATCGCGTCCGATCCGCCTGCCGTCGGTGATCGCGAACCCCCAGAACTGCACCTGCGCTCCGCCGCGCCGCGCTCTCAGCCCGATGCCGATCGTGCGATGCAAGCCGGTCTCGCCGTGCTTGAACTCCATCCACAAGTATCCGGTCGAGTCGGTCTTGACCGACCCGCTCTCTTCTTCGCCGAGCAAATAATACTCGATCCGGCGGTCCCTCGATCCGAACGGATCGAGCCGATGAGCCCGCTTGTCGCCGTCCAGCACGAGCGGCAGGAAGCTTTGCATCGTGACCGACTTGCCGGAGCCGTTCGCTCCGCGCAGGATGATGCGGCCATTTTCCAGCTGGAACTCTTCCTCGTCGTAATACCAGAAGTTCAGGATGCCGACCCGGTTCATCTGCCAGCGGGCCGAGGACGGCGCCGCCGCGGCCTCCGCCGCTCGAAAACTGCTTTCTCTTCCGTCGTCCTCCTGCTCTTCCACCCGTTCTTCCCGACGCGCTTCGATGCTCATTCCCGCTCCTCCTCCCCATATTCGGCCTGCCATCGCCCAAGGATAGCCGATATTCGGACCTCTCCTGCCGCCGTGCGCTCCGCCAGCCCCCAAGACTTCAGATGGTCCAGGCACAGGGCGGCCAGCTCGCTGCTGGACAGATCCTCCCTCCATTCCTTGCTCCAGTACTTTCCATGCTGCTTGCGCAGGCGAAGCAGCATCGTCTCCAGCTCGGACATCGTCAAGCGGATCGCCCCATCCGGCTGCGGCTCGAGGCTTCCTTCGTCCTTCAGGCGCCGCAGCTCTCCGGACACGAGCAGCGCGAGATCGGAGACGGCGGCTTGCGTCGGGAACAGCTCGCTTTCCGAGGTGAGGCCAGGGTGGAAAAAGGCCATGCCTTCGCGATAGCGCCGTCCGTTCCAGCCGAGCGTCTTCTCAAGCTGGTCCAAAATCGCGCGTCGCTGACCTTGCACGTACTTCAGCTCCTCCTCGCTCCAGTCCCGATCCTCGACCAGCGGCTCCATCAGCAGCCGGCGGAACACCCGGTGCCGGATGCGTCCGTTCTGTCCATCGGCCGTATCCGCGTACGCGACCGGATCCTCGAGCTGCCGCAGCTCCCGGGCATCCGTCAGGTCCCAAGGGAACCGGCGCAGCACATACCGGGCGGCAGGGGAGCATTCATACAGCACGTTGCGCTCCTCGTTCTGCGCCCATAGCGATTCGTCGCCGTCTACGCCGAGCAGCACGCCGAGCACGCGCAGCTTTTTGAGCGCGCGCGCCATCGAGAGCCGATGCGAGTAGACTCGCCAGTCCGCATCCATGCCTCCGGCGATCATCTGCTCGCGGATCTGCTCCACCATCTCGGACAGCAGGAACTGGTCGAGCTCCGTCTTGGACTCCAGGTACCAGAGGCCGTAGGTGAAAAAGACATAGTCCTGCGGCTCGCGGAACTCCTCGAATCCCATCCAGGGCTGCGCGCCGACCGGAGCCTTATCCAGCTTGGCCATCGTCCGCGTCAGCAGCAGCGGCAAGCCCGCCTTGTCCATGAACCAGCCTCTCAGCTCCTCGTAATGATCCTTGACCGCATAATAAAGCTCGGCGTCCTCTTCCTTGGACACCCACGGCCGGTTGAGCAGAGCCTGCGCGCATTCCTGCTTGCGCTCGGCCAGCTGCTCCGCGCTGCGCTCTCGCTTGGCTGCGCGGCGTGCCGCTCCGCGATTCATCGCCTCGCCTCCTCTTCTTCTCTCTCGGCCAGCTCCAGCTCACTTGAAGCGGCCTCGGTCAGCTGGAAGCTCAGCCGATAATCCGCCATTTCGAGCTCTCCATCCTCCGCCTGCAGCAGCGCCCGCTCACCATGCTCCGGCTTCTGGAGCGTGATGCGCACCCCTTCCGCCGTGACGAAGCTGCGCCTCGTTCCTGCCGTCATGCAGCGGCCGATCCATTGCAGCAAGCGGATCCGCTCCTGGGCCGTCACCGGCCCCAGCTCGGAGATCGACAGCTCTTTCAGCCGCAGCATCCGTTCGATGCCGCGCCTCTCTTCCGCCTGCCTCGCCTGATAAGCTTCCCGCTCCCGCTGCTTGCGCGCCCCATGATCCGTTACCGAATCCGACACGGAGCGCTCGGAGCGCTTGCGGCTGCGGGAACGCAGCCGGCGCAGCATCGACTGCTCCTCCCAGGAAGATTGATCGGAGCGGTCCGTCGTGCGGAGATCCTCGCCCTGCAGATGGCGCGTGCGGAACAAGCCGAACGCATGCGCGCCGAGCCGATGGGCGTCCTCGATGGACTCCAGGCGGGCGAACCAGCTCGCGAGATGCTCCAGCTCCTTTTTGCGGCTCATCCCGGAGCGCTTGCGCTCCTGGATGCGGATGGCGCTGCGCACGATGCGGGCGATGGCATCCTTCGTCGCCCGTTCCAGCATCGTCAGCTCGCTCGCCGCGGAGCCGCTGCCAAGGAACCAGCGCCGGATATTGCCCCAGCCCTGGCGCAGCTCCTCCAGCAGTTCCTCCTTGTCTGGTCCGTCCTCCAGCCGGGGACGGTTCAGCTCGCCTGCCGCGACCCGCTCCAGGAACAGCTCCATGACCGGCTCGCGAATCTGGAGCAGATGTCCTTCAATCGAGTAGGAGCTGCGCTGCAGCGCCTGTACGAAATGCTGAAGATAGTCGGTCAGCTTCTCCTTGAACAGCAGGAAGGCGTCCGTCACCATCATTTCCTCGGCTTTTGCGGTGTGCAGGCTGGCCATGTAGTCGGCGGCATTTTCATGCAGCTTGACGAACGATTCGTACAGCGACTTCCATAGCTGCAAAGCGGCCTCCGGCTCCAGCTCGACCGCATCGAGGCGGATCGCGAACAGCTTTTCGGCAATCGTGTCGAACAGGCTCGCCTCCAGCGATCCGCCGTAGCCGGTCACCTTCTCCAGCGATTCGAGCATGCGCTCGATCTCGATGGAGTACGGCCGCAAGCAATACTGCAGCTTTTTCTTCAAGTATTCCTCCAACGTCGACGAACGGCCGCCTTCATGCCGCGACGTCAGGTTCTGCCACTGCGCCAGCTGCTCCAGATCCTGCTGGCACATCTCCAGCGTATAGCCAGGCCAAAGGCTCGCGGCGGACATGGCGTCGAAAATCTCTTCCGGCCTCAGCCAGTAGCGCAGCCGCTTGTATTCCAAATAAAAAAAGCGCATGATCGCGCGATAACGCACAACATTGTCGGCGTTCACGTACTTCAGCTCCGGTATGCCCCGCAGCGTTTGCGCACTCAGCGAGTCCTCTTTCACGGACATTTCCTCCGTTCTTCCATGCTTCTTCAATCATAGGAGATAGATGGAAGCTCTGACAAGCCGGAAACGTTGGAGAAGAAAGGAAAGAGGCCATCTGAGCGTCTTGTGTCGGTTGGATATCCTAGCAAAAACAGCACTCGGCTCCTCCCAGAGCCGAGTGCTGCAATACAATCCATTTCGCCGTAGCCTACTCCGCCTTCAACTCGCTCTCCGTCACCCACCTATGGTTCTTGACGGGCTCGCCGCCGTCCACAGGGACATAGTCCACGGCGTACACCGTTGTCTGCTCCGCCGTATCGATCGTCGCCACGGCGCCGTCCATGCCGGCCATATGCTCGGCATCCAGCACGACCTCGTCGCCGGGCTTGTACGGCTCGGAACCGGCGCCGTCGATTTCCTCATGCACGACCCACTCGTGGTTCGTCACCCGTTCCCCGCCGGTCGTCGGCGTGTAGGACACGGAATAAACCGTCGTCGCATAGGCGCCTGCGATCGTCGCCTCCGCGCCTTCCATGCCCGGCATATGGCCGGCCTGCAGCTTGGCTCGGCTGCCGACCGGGAATGCCGGGTTTTGCGCCGCCACCATGTCGTCCGGGAGCTCGTCCGAGCCATGGTGCATGCCTTCATGGGCGGAATTCGCCGCTTCCCCGCCCGGCGCCGCCGTGTTTCCCTCCGCATTGCTCGCCGCTCCGTGGTTTTCCACGTTCATGGCCTCATGTCCTCCGTTCTTGGCTCCGCAGCCGGCCAATACGACCGCCAGCACTGCGGCCGCAGCCAGTCCTTTTCCGATCCGTCTCATGCTTCTGCCGCCTCCTTCGCTTCTTGTCTAGGCTCTTCTAGAGGCAAGTATCTCCTTTTCCTTGCCGTTCCAGTACTCGATCCGCTCTAGTCTCGATACGGACGACTGCCCCGCCGGCCATCCAAGGCACATTTGTGCCTTGGATGGCCAATTCCGTCGCTGCCCAACCCCATCCAAGGCACATTTGTGCCTTGGATGGCCAATTCCGTCGCTGCCCAACCCCATCCAAGGCACATTTGTGCCTTGGTTGGCCAAATCCATCGCTGCCCAACCCCATCCAAGGCACATTTGTGCCTTGGTTGGCCAACTCCGTCGCTGCCCAACCCCGTCCAAGACACATTTGTGCCTTGGATGGCCATTTTCGCCGACGCCTCGCCCTGCCTCTACTGTACCGAGAGGTTGTGAAGATGCCGTGTAGATTTCCATTTATCCATTTTTAACTATTTCTGAAACTTCACTCCTGCTCGTTGCGTCTCACCTAGAAGCAATCATCCCAAAGGAGGCGCTGCAGATGGAAATGAGCTTTGGCCCCGAGTTCGGACCGGACTCCCGCATCAGCTTCGAGCCCGACAGCGGCTTCTCGCCGGAGATCGACTTCGGCTCCCCAGCCAGCTTCGGTTCGCATGGAGGCTTCGGCCCCGTCGCCGGTCCCGGCTCCGGCTTCAACTTCATGTTCACGCTCGTGCCGGTGCTGATCGGCATCGTGTTCGTCATCGTCATCGTCACGATGATCGCGCGCGGCGTCCGCTACGCGCAGAACGCCAGCTCGCCGCGCGAATCCGTCCACGCCCGCATCGTCTCCAAGCGGATGGAAGTACATCATAGCTCCGGCCATTCCCACGGCCCGGACAATCAGTTCCATACGTCGGGCTCCTCGCGCACGGACTACTACATCACGTTGGAGTTCGAGAACGGCGAGCGCAAGGAATTCCTCGACGTCAAAAAGCTGTACGGCCTTGTCGCCGAGGGCGATGTCGGCTACGCGCAGACGCAAGGCGAATGGATCGTCGCCTTCGAGCGCAGCTGACCAGGCAGACCCCTTGCGATCGGCCATTCCAACGCAAAAAGACAGCCTGCCCCTCTCATCGGGGTAGGCTGTCTTTCTCTTTCTTCCGATCGGCTTCGTTCGCGTCAGCTTGCCGCCCGCTCCTCGATGGCGGCCGCCGTCGCTGCGGTCAGCTGCTCGACCGCGCGCGGCACGAACTCCTTCATGACGCTGTTCATCATCATCGCCATGAGCCCCTTGCCGCTGATGTCGAGGCTGCCGACGAGGCTCGCCGCCGCGCCTGCGGCCGCAGCCTCGAAGCTGCCGCTGCCCTCGACGGGATCGGAGAGGCCGGTCAGGCGGAAGGCGACCCGGCTCGGGTCCGCTTCCTCCTCCAGCTCGAGCTTCAGCTCGACGGCTTTTTTCGTGAAGCCCAGATCGGCCTTGAACGTCCAGACCGACTCCCGCGCGCTGACGATCTCGTGCTTGATGTAGCCCGGCATGAGCGGCTCCCATCGGTCGGGATCGCGGATGAAGGCTTGGACCTGCTCCAGACTGGCCTTGACCTCGCTGCGATGCGTTCCGCTTGGCATGGTGAATCCATCCTTCCGTCGGCATGTTGGTTCCCGGCTTCCCTCGCCTCTGCAGCTGTTGCATGACAGATGGAAAGCGCTATCATCTGTTTAACACAGCGCTGCCGCCCGCGTCAAGCTGCCGCACTGACTCAGAATTCCTCGTATTCCGCCGGGCCTTGGCCCCACAGCCATCCGTCCGGCCGATGGAGAGTACCGATCGCCTCCATCTGCTGCGCCGACAGCTCGAAGTCGAAGATCGCCAGATTTTCCCGCTGATGCTCGGCCGAGCCGGCTTTGGGAATCGGCAGCGCTCCGAGCTGCACATGCCAGCGCAGCACGACCTGCGTCGGCGTCTTGCCGACCTGCTCCGCGATGCTGCGGATCGGCTCCAGCCCGGCGAGGTCATGGTCGCGGCCGAGCGGGCTCCACGACTCCGTCACGATGCCGAGCTCGGCATCCTTGGCCCGCTGCTCCGGCTGTTGGAAGAGCGGATGCAGCTCAACCTGATTCAGGCTCGGGGCGTCGCCCGTCTCGGCGACGAGCCGATCGAGATGCTCCGGCAGGAAGTTGCACACGCCGATGGAGCGGACATGCCCTCTTTTCTTCGCCTCGATCAGCGCCTGCCAAGCCTCGACGTAGCGGTCCCGCTTCGGATTCGGCCAGTGGATCAGATAAAGGTCGTAATAGTCGAGGCCGGATCGATAGAGCGACTCCTCGACCGTCAGCAGCGCCTCCTTGTAGGCATGGCGGCGGCCCGGCAGCTTGGAGCAGAGGCGCAGCTCCTCCCGCGGCACGGAGCTTAGGCGCACCGCCTGGCCAAGTGCCCCCTCGTTCTCGTAGTTGAACGCCGAATCGAGCAGCCGGTAGCCGATGTCGATCGCCCCGGCGATCGCCTTCGCGCCTTCGGCTCCCCGCAGGCTGTACGTGCCAAGCCCGATGGCGGGCACTTTGAGGCCGTCGTTGAGTTCTCGCTGCGGAATCGTCTCTTGCATGTCTATCGCCTCCCTTTTTCCGTTTCTGAATCTAGTATATACCCGAAGCGCTTCCGCTCGGAACGAACCGGCGCTCATTCTCTATATTCTTCAGGCTGCTCTTCTGAATAAGTCTAAAAACAAAAACAAGACCAGCACGAGGCAGCTCCTAGTCAGAACCACAACGCCAGTCTTTGAGCTTGATTATATATCATGAGAGAACAATGTCAACCTTTTACAAAAAACGAGACCAGCACGAGGCGGCTCCTAGCCGGAACCACAACACCAGTCTCACTCTATCTATACCCCGCTTGGAATAAAGTTATGCTACCCGCGAGCCAGCAGACGATAAGGCATTTTGTAGATCCCATGCAATTGTTGATCGCCGTGAGGCGAGGGAACTAAACAAGTGCGTGACTGAATCTTAGCGTACAGCTCATTGATCCACGTCGAGAACGGATCCATTGTTGCCGCTCCCACACACAACTCATGGTATTTTCGAATGACGCCCGCGCATAAATCAGCAAGCTGTATCCCTTCTTCTACTTTTGAACTCACAAAAAAGGCAGATTCCACAATCGAGGTGCAGCTGATTCCTTCTCCGGAACGGAATAAATAGTTCTTCATTTTATGAGAGATCAACATGTCGTTTCCCTCATCCTGGGAATCAAAAGCAACGATGCACTTCTTCCCTCGCATATGGGAATATCCGTTTATTCGCTGAAGCAAGAACCTGTAATGATTAGGAAACGTCCCTCTCTCTATTTCGAGTGGTGTTTCAGGCTTGTCCATGACGATCGCAAAAACTTTCAAGTTCAAAATCGTGCAGAGAACTTCGGCAACGACTCGATCAGCAAAAGCTTTATTAGTAACGTTTTTAGTCATTGACTTCGGCTTAAGGACATTTACGGCTTTAAGTTCAACATCTTGACGTCCGTATAACTCCATTTTAAGGGCATACATTCGTTGCATGATCATTCTCACTTCATCCTTAGGGATGCATACGGCAGCCAGCACGGGATGTTTTGTTTCATCATTAGGATGGGGGAAGCCGCTTTCATCAACATACGCCAGCATGAAACTCCTCCGTTAGACCTTTATACCCTTAGATTACTATATATGCCAAAAGACTCAAAGATAATTTAAAAGCCAGACCGCAACAAGCCATGGACCGGAACCGGTCCATGGCTTTGGCATGCTCGTGCAGCCGGCTTTCGTCACGAAGAAGGAACCAGCTTCATGTAGTACAGGTTGGCGACCGCGTTTTTCGAGATGCTGTGCGCGCCCGCGGACAGGGCGACGCTGACGGTCCCGTTCGTCATCGCATGCGCCGCGCCGTCGATATTGACCTTCGTCCCGTCGGGCGAATTGAAGACGAGCGTCAGCGTCGAAGCCGTCGCGGCCGTGAACGAGATCGAGGTCGAGCTTTCCATCTTCAAGCAGCTCGTCAGCGTCAGGCCGTCGTAGATCACCGTGCCCTTCGTCGACGACAGGCTGCCCTGAATCGCGAAGAAGGAGCTGGTCAGGCCGTCGGCCGTAAAGTTATGCACGCGGACTCCTGCACCAGGAGTCGCGGTCGGTCCGGACGTCGGCGTCGGCGTGGCCGTTGGCGTAGCCGTTGGAGCCGCCGTCGGACTCGCGGTCGGAGATGGGGTCGGGGTGGCCGGGCTCGCGTTCCCTCCGACCGAGACGAGCTGCGTCCGATACGAGACGATCTTGGCCATCAGCGGCGCAAGGACCGCATAGGACGTATCATCCGCCGCATCGTTGAACGTCCACGCGAAGTCGCCGCCGCCGAGGCGTCCGGCCTCTGCCGTCACGATCGCCTCGACCTGGCCGGCGGGATCGACGTCGGAGGCGTCGGCTCCGGTCGCGATCCGGGTATCGAAGTTGTTGTACGGCGTGCCGCCCTTGAGCGCCTTGTAGGCTGCCGGAACCGCCTCGCTCCGCGCCGATGCGAGATAAGCGTCGAACGAGGAGGCATGGGCCGGAGCCGTGCCCGCGTCGGAGTTGGCGTAGATCAAGCTCTCGGCGTCGACGACGATGTTGCCGTACGCCTTGATCATGCCGCCGTTCTCGCCCGAGAACGTGCCTTCTCCAAGCGCGTCGGTGCCTTGCAGCGAGCTCAGCATCGGATGCTTGGCGTGCCGGAAATAGTTCGCTTCGACGAAGGCCGAAGCCCCCGTCGTCACGCCTACGCCGTACTTGGAGATTCCGTCGAAGAAGTTGTTGTAGATATGGACGGAGGCGACGCGGATGCGCGGATGGCGGGAGTCGGAATGATCGAACCAGTTGTGGTGGAAGGTGGCGAAGAATTCCGCCGTCTCGCTCAAGCCGACGAGGGAGGCTTTCCCGGAGTCCCAATAGTGGTTGTACGAGATTGTAATGTGCGTCGAGCCCTTCTTGAGATCGGTCGAGCCGTCGCCCTTGGCCTGATCGGCATCGCTGCCGGCCTTGCCGTAGAACAGATCGTTATGATGCACCCACACGTTCGCGTTGCCGGTGTCGAGCGAGATGCCGTCGTCGGGGAACAGCATCCAGCCGATGTTGCGGACCTCGACGTTGCCGACGGAACGCAGCAGCAGTCCCCAGCCGTAGGCAGAGGCGTCTTTCCCGATGCCTTCGATCGTCAGGTTCAGCTCGGCGTAGTCGGCTTTCCCCTTGACCTGCAGGTAGCCGCTGCCGTTCAGCTGCCCGCTCATGTCGCCCTCCGTAATTTGTCCGACGATCCGGACCGCCAGCGGCGTCTTGTCGTAGCCTTTTTGCCTCAGCTCCATGATCTGGGCGATGCCGATGCCCTTCTGCACCGCTCCGGAGCTGCTCGTGACGACATCGAGCTCGACCGTCCGCGCCGTCGCAGAGGTGACATACAGCACCTTCGCTCCTGCCCGGAGCGTGCCGTCCTCGTTGTAGGCGCCCGATCCGGTGCCATAGGCCGAGCCCGGGGCAAAAGCGAATCCGGAGCGGTCGTGGGCCGCTACCGGCAGCGCGCCGGTGACGACGCTGGTCCTTCCGCCGCCGGACAGCAGCGCTTCGACCTTCAGGACATACGATCCCGCGGCCAGCCCTACGGCGTCGGCCCGCCAATAGGACGGGTAGCGGCGGATCAGCTCGTTGTCGAGCTGGCGGTACTGGGCGTCGGCGGCGCCGGCCGGCTTGACGTAGACCTGGTAGCCCGTCGCCCCGCTCTCCGGCGTCCATTCCACATAGGCCGTCTCGTTCCAGCCCCCTGCGCTCGTGATCGCCAGGCCGGCAGCATGGATCGTGGCGGCCCTTCCGCCGGACAGGATCGTCAGCAGCAGCGCTGCCGCCAGAGCCACGCAGGCCAAGCGGATGATTCTTTTCTTCAATGGAATCCCTCCTGAATTCATGCAGGATTTCGGCCGATGCCGCTTCGCTGCCGTTCTCGAATGAATGCAACCGCTTTCAATAAAATCGCTTCGCCTGTCCTCCTCTCCCCTCCGGATGCGGACTCTAGAATCGGCTCCCGACAGAAGCTCTCGAAAGCTTCTTCACCTTACCTTCCCGACTCCAGGTTGCGAAACAATCATTTGCTGGGATTTGCCGCTTCCTATCGTAGAACTGAGTCGATGATTATCGGAATAACCGCAAAAGCCATGAACCGGAAGTTCCGGTTCATGGCTTCGCATCAGATTTCCGTCCCGACCTTGAACCTCGCGGCATGCTCCGCATGCCACTGGTCATAATGGACGCCCAGCTCATGCGCATCGTCCAGCAGCTTCTCCATGTACGCTTGATCGGAGCTGAGCGTATCGTACAGGATCTCCAGCCTGGACTCGGCTATGCCGGAGTAATGGGCCAGACCGACATTGAGCTGGTGGCCGATCATCTCGTCAAAGCCCCTCTTCCGGAGCTGCTCCTGCGTGGCCGCCGCCAGCCCGATCCACAGCACGCGCTGATGCGGAAGCTTGGAGGCGCCGTAAGCGAAGCCGTAGTTCCAGACGCGGTCGATATATCCCTTCAGCATGGCCGGCAGGCCATACCACCAGATGGGGAAGATGTAGGCGAGCGCATCATGCCGCCTCATCCGCTCCATCTCCGCTTCCGCCTCGGCGGAGTATTTCTTGCTCCCGTTCGACCAGTCGGGCTCATCCTCCTCCCGCAGCACCGGATCGAAGCCGCTGCGATGAAGATCGAGCACCTCCGCCGAGTGCCCTGCGTCCAGCAGGCCTTGCTTGAACCGCTCCGTCACCGCAAACGTAAGCGAGCCGCTTCTCGGATGGGCCGTTACAATCAGTACGTTCTGAGCCATTGCCTCTCCTCCTGACCAAATCTGGAATAGGTAGAGTATGATTCATATAATGAGATCAGGGGTCGTCTATGAGATGACCGAGCTTGGACAATCGCTCAGCGGCATTTTGGACCAGCTATGCGAATGGGGAGAGAAGTTCATTCGGGGCGACTTTCAAACGAAAAGAAAGGAGTAGGACCGAGTCCTACTCCTTCACCGCTCCGAGCATGATGCCCGACACGAAATATTTCTGCAGGAACGGATAGACGATCAGCATCGGCACCATCGCGATGAACACCTTGGCCGAGTTCAGCGTCCGGTTGGACAGCTCCGACAGCTTCTTGTACTGGTCGGGCGTCAGGTTCGTCCCGGTCGGGATGTTGACGACCAGCTGCTGGATGTACGTCTGCAGCGGGTACTTGTCGGAGGTGTTCATCAGCACGAGCCCGTTGAAAAACTCGTTCCAATGGTACACGCCGATGAACAGCGCCACGGCCGCCAGCACGGGAATCGAGCACGGCAGATAGACGCGGAACAGGATCGCCCACGGGCCGGCGCCGTCGACGACGGCGGCTTCGTTCAGCTCCTTGGGCAGGTTGCGGAAAAAGTTCATGATGAGGATGACGTTGAACACCGGCAAGCCTCCGGCCAGCACGAGCGCCCAGATCGAGTTGATCAGGCCGTAGCTCTGGACGGTCAGATACCACGGGATCAGTCCGCCGCTGAACAGCATGCAGAACACGAGGATCCACATGAACACGTTGCGCAGCCGGAATTCCCGGGAGGGCCTGGCTAGCGGGTAAGCCATCAGCACCGATACGAACAGCGACAGCCCCGTGCCGAGCACGGTGCGCTGGATGGAGATCCAGAACGAGTTGAAGAACAGCGCGTCGCCTAGAATTTCCTTGTAGGACGCCAAGGAGAAGCCGATCGGATAGATCGTCACGAGGCCCGCGTTGGCGGCGGCCTTGTCGGAGATCGATACGCAGAACGTATACCAGAGCGGATACAGGCAGCTGAACAGCAGAAGGGCGAGCAGCACGTAATTGGCGCCGTCGAACGCCCTCGAGCCGAATGTCTTGCTTTGGACCATGCCGTCTCCCTCCCTTAGAACACCGTGTAATCCGCATAGCGGTAGGCCAGCCGGTACGAGACGACGATCAGCACGAAGCTGATGGCCGACTTGAACAGTCCCGCCGCCGTCGCCAGCGAGAATTGCAGGTTCTGCAGGCCGAGGCGGTATACCCACGTGTCGAGGATGTCCCCGGTCGAGTAGACGAGCGGATTGTACAGGTTGTACACCTGGTCGAACCCGGCGTTGAGCACGTTGCCGAGGCTGAGCACGCCGAGCAGGACGACCGTCGTCGTCATCGCGGGCAGCGTCACGTTCCGGATCAGCTGCCAGCGGCTGGCGCCGTCGATCGCGGCCGCCTCGTATAGGTTGAGGTTGATGCCGGTCAGCGCCGCCAGGTAGATGATGGCGTTGTAGCCGAACTCCTTCCACACGTCGGTGCCGACCAGCAGCTGGCGGAAGATGCCGGCATCCGCCATGAACAGCTGCGGACTCACGCCGAACATGCCGAGCACCGTGTTGACGACGCCGTAATAGCCGAAGATGCCGATGACGATCGTCGCCATGATGACCCAGGACAGGAAGTGCGGCAGGTAGGCGACCGTCTGCACGAGCTTTTTGAAGCGCAGATGCCGAAGCTCGTTCAGCAGGATCGCGAAGACGAGCGGAATGATCAGATTGAGCACGATTTTTCCGATGGCGATGATGAACGTATTGACGATGACCGTCCGGCTGTCGCTCAGCTGGAACATGTACCGGAAGTTGTCCAGCCCGACCCACGGCGACTTCAGCAGGCCCGCCCCCGGATTGTAGTTCTGGAACGCCATCACGATGCCGGCCATCGGCACGATGCTGAACAGGACGAGCCAGACCATCCCCGGCAGCAGCATCAGATAGTAATGCTTCTCGACGTTCATTCTTCTCATGGCCGCCGATCCCCCCTTCACGGACTCGCCGGCTTGCCGCAGGCTCCGGCCGCCTTTTTGCAGGCAGCCGGAGCCGCTGGCCGGCGACTCGTTATTTTTTCAGCAGCTCGGCGACCTCGGCCGTGATCTCGTCTCCGCCTTGAGCTTTCCAGTCCTTCACGAACTTGTCGAAGGAATCGATCGGCGCCTGGCCCAGAATGATTTTCAGCACCGTCTCGTCCTCCAGCTTCTTGAGGTTGGCCCACTTCGTCTCCATCGTCGGCGTCTGGTTGTAGGTGACGCTGAACACCTTTTTGTCGATCGGCACGGTCGAGAACGGACGATCGCCGATCAGCAGCGAGTAGAGGCGCTGGAAGTCGCCGAAGTTCGCCGTATTGAAGTTGCTGACGTTCAGCTCGTCATAGGGCGGCTTGATGACGTCCTTCACTTTTTTGGCGTCGGCGTACATCAGCTTGTACAGGCTGTTCGGCACGTTGTAGTCCTCGGCCTGCGTCTCGCCCTTGAGCACCTTGAGCAGCTCGGCGTATTCGTACTCCGTCTCGTTGGCCGCTGCCATGACGTTGCGCAGCGGATACCAGCCGACCGCTACCGACAGGTCGAACGTCGCCTCGTCGCGGACGAGCGCGTTGTTCATGATGAGGATCGCCTTGACGACATCGGGCTTGGCGTTTTTGCTGATGAGCGTATAGGTGCTGCCGGTCGTCTTCATATGCGCGTTCCACTTGCCGTCGTCGGTGTAGACGGGATAGGCCTGCCAGTTGGCCGTCGGATCGTTCTTGAACGAATCGCCGTTGCCGTAGCCGCCGCTCCACCAAGGGCCGAAGAAGATGCCCGTCTGGTTCGCGTTGATCGGATCGCCGACGTTGTCGCGGGTGCCGGCCTCGGGATCGATCAGCCCTTTTTTGTACCAGTCGGCCAGCGTCGCCAGCGTTTCCTTGGTCTGCTCCGTCAAGGTTCCGTACGTCACCGAGCCGTCGCCGTTGTCGAGCCAGTACCCCGGGTAGGCGTCCTTCGCGCCGAACAGCGGATCGAATCCTCCCAGGTTGTTGGACGAGGTGAGGAAGGTAGCGTAAGGGAACGTGTTTTTCGACGGTCCGGCGATGCCGATCGTGTTCGCGCCGCCGAGCTTGCCGTCCTTGAACGCCTGGGCGGTCTTCTCGATGTCGGCCAGCGTTTTCGGCACCGGCAGCCCGAGCTTGTCGAGCCAGTCCTTGCGGATCCAGAGCAGGTGGACGCCGTCGGTGTCAACGGTAATGTTGGGCAGCGAGACCATCCGGCCCTTGTAGCTGGCGTTATCCATGGCGCGGCCGCCGGTGCTCTCCATGATGTCCTTCACCTGAGTCGACTGGTATTGCTGGAACAGGTCGGTGATGTCGTAGAGCAAGCCGGAGCTGGCCGCCTTCGTCATGAACGAGCGGTCGTCGACGACCATGCCGTCCGGTAGCTTGCCGGAGGCGATCGTCAGGCTCACCTTCTGCTTGAAGTCGTTGCCGGTCGCCGCCGTCCAGTCCACGATGACGTTGATGTTGTACTTTTCCTTCAGGTAGCGCGTGTACTGGTTGTTGCTGACGCTGTCGCCCGCCGGCAGCGTCTTGTCGGTCGGATCGACCGGCATGCCGATATGGACGTCGACCGGCTCCGGGAATCGGTAGAACGCCAGATCGTCTCCCGACAGCGCCGGGCCGGACGATTCCGCGGGCGCCTGCGCGTCCGTATTCGTCGAGTTGGAAGATGAGCAGGCGGTCAGGCTTAGCCCCAGCATGAAGGCGGCCAGCATCGTGGCCATCGTTCGTTTCATAAGATCCCTCCCCTTGAATCGGTGCTTTCCCATTGTAATATGAAAGCGCTTCACAAAAGTCGGGGAGCTGTGCCGCCTTTTTCGGCGGCCTCTGCGGCAGGGGCGGTCAGATGTTTCGTCCGCAGCGATCATTCCTCCCCCTTGTGGTGCTGGGCGCGGAATTCCGACGGCAGCAGCGACGTCTGTTCGTGAAAAAGCTGGGAGAAATATTTGGAATCGCTGTAGCCGACCGCATTGGCGATCCAGCCGATGGAGCGGTTCGTCTCGCACAGCAGCCGCTCGGCGGCGCGGATCCGCTCCTGCCGCAAGTACTCGTTGAACGTCGAGCCGGTCCATTTCTTGAAGCATTGGCAAAAGTAGCTGCGGCTCATATGCACATGCTCGGCCGCGTCTTCGGCATGCAGCGCGCCGGTAGCCCGCTCCCGGATGAACAGGACGGCCTTCAGCATGCTCTCCATCGTCGTGGCGCCGTCGGAGGCCGCCGCGACCTGAGCGTAGATCACCGAGCGGCAGTCACGCATCCACTGCAGGGCGGCGGCGACGTCGCCCGCTTCCGCCAGCCGCCCGAAGTCCGGCGCATGGACGTTCTCCAGCGGCGCGAGGATGCGGGGAAACAGCCCGGCCAGCCGGTGCACGGACACGCCTGCCTCCGCCGTCCGCTGGCAGAGGCGCTGGAACAGCGCCTCGCTGTACAGCCAGTGCAGCGAGCGCCACTGAGCCTCGAGCGCGCTCCAGTCCTCCTCCGCGGGAGGAGGGACGCTGCCGGGAGCGGCCGCGGCAGGAGCAGAGCGCGGCGTCTCGCTTGCGAGCCGCTCGCCGATCCGCTGCAGGATCTGCTCGTCGTCCTCGGATTCCAGCCGGACCTTCGACAGATAGTCCAGCACGCCCAGCCGGTACGCCGTCTGCACGCTTTCGAACTCCTCGTGAAAAGACAGCACGACCGACCGCACGTCCGGGAAGCGGCTCTGGACGATGCGCAGCAGCTCCAGGCCGGACATGACCGGCATGGAGAGGTCGACGAACAGCAGATCCACCTCCTGCCGTTCCATGAACTCCAGCGCCTTCGCGCCGTTCGCCGCCTCTCCCACTACGGTCATGCCATGCCGGGACCAGGGCAGGATGGAGATCAAGCCCTTGCGCGCCAGCTTGTCGTCGTCGACGATCAGCACCCGGATCATATCGCTCGCTCCTTTGCTTGGGGAAGGGAATAGGGCAGCAGCAGCGTCACCGTCGTGCCCTCGTTCGGGCCGCCCTCGATCGTCAGGCGCGCCTTGAAGCCGTAGAACGATTCCAGCATCGAGCGGACATAGCGCAAGCCAATGCCCCATCCTGCCTGCCGCTCGTCCGGCGTCTCGCGCTGCAGCAGCTCCAGCGTCTCGCGGCTCAGCCCCTTGCCGTCGTCGCGGATGACGATGGCGACCGTCTCCGTCGACGGATCGGGACGAACGACGATGTCCAGCCTCCCGTTGTCGTCGATGCCGTGGCAGACGGCGTTCTCCACGATCGGCTGCAGGATGAAGCGGGCGACGGGGCAGTCCAGGTAGCCGCCTTCGGCGACGTCCAGCCTCACCTCGAAGTCGTAGCGCATCTGCTGCAGCTCCAGGTACGTCGCCATGACCTGCAGCTCCGATCGCAGCGTAGCCGCTTCATTCGACTTGCCCAGGTTGTAGCTGAGCAGCGCGATCAGCGCCGCCGCGAACTTCTCGATCTCCTCCTGCTTGTGCAGCGCCGCCAGCCAGCGCATGGAGTTCAGCGTATTCATCAGAAAATGCGGGTTGATCTGGCTGGCGAGCTTCTCCAGCTCCAGCTGATGCCGGCGCTTTTCCTTCTGCTCCGCCTCCATCATCAGCTGCTGGATCTGCCGCTTCATGACGTTGAACTGGTCGAAGATGCGGTCGAACTCCAGCATGCCCGTATGGACCGTCCGGGTGCCCATGTAGCCTTTGCCGAACGTCTTCATTTCCTTCTCGATCAAGCGGAACGGCCGATTGATCAGCCGGCGCAGCAGCAGCATGAGCAGGAGCATCGTCAGCAGGGCGGCGCAGACGATCCAGAGCATGTGGTTTTTCCAGGCATACAGCTCGCGGTTGTAGCTCGATACGGGAAGCAGCAGCGCCAGGTCATAGCCGTACTCGCCCTGTACCCGGTTCCAGACGTAGCCGTCCGTCATGCCGGATTCTCCGTTCAGCTGCAGGCTCGCTCCGGCGGCGTAGGCATTCGGAGCGCTGCTGTAGGTCACCTTGCCCGCGGCATCGGCGACGAGCAGGATGTACGGCAGGTCCAAGTTGTCTGTAAGCGTTTTCATGTCGGTGATGATTTCGGCTCTGGCTTCGACATAGACGACGCGCTCCGTCCCGTCGGAGAATCGGATTTCCCGCGTCACCGATACGACTTGATCGTCGCTGAACCGGCACATCGAGAGATGGGGAGATTGATAGGCGATCCCTGCCGAGGCGGCCGCATCGGGCAGCGCGCTCAGATGGAAGCTTTCGCGAAGCGGGAGGTTGGAGTAGGAGGCCTGGCCTTTCGCCTCGTCGTAGTACATGACCAGCTCCATGGACGGGTTGGAGAAGGTGATCAGGCCGATATTGTAGGCGATGTCCCGCGAGAGGAGCAGCTGCCGGTAGGAGTCGGGCGCGGCGAGGTACGCCTCCGTCAGGTTGCCGACCGTGCCTTCCGGCGCCATCTGCTGCGTGACCTGGAGCAGATGGCTGTAGAGCTGGTTCAGCTTGCTGCTTTGCTGATACAGATTGAACGCCATGGACGTCTTGATCTTGTCGCGCTGCATCGTATAGATCGCATTGTAGGACACCGCGGCCATCAGCATGGCGAAGCATGCGAAGCCGACGATCAGAAACAGCATGATCCGCTTGCGCAGGGAGGAGAACCTGAACCACCGGCTCATCCTGCTGTCTTCCTCGACGAACATCCGGCGCAGATCGAGCATGGCGTCACCTCGCGAAAAGGATACCCTTGAATTCGCGGTTCGCGCGGCAACTCCTGCCTGGCGGACGGCAGAGAGATCAGGGAGATACTGGGGACGTTGTCATTGAACATCTATTCCATTGTTGTATAATTGTTATAACAGTTGAATATACTCCTAAGGAGGGATTTCCATGAACAGGGTGGTTGAAATGGAACGAAAAGTGACCCGAATCGGCAACAGCCTTGGCTTGACGCTGACTGAAGCGCTGAAGCAGATCGGAGCGGAGCAGGGCGATCTGGTCAGCATTGAAGTGAGTCCCGCTACAGGTGAAATCAAGATTAGGAAATCAACCAAAGTCTCTCTGCCTGAGGGAATCAGCGCAGACTTCATGGATACTCTATCCGAAGTTATGGAGCAGTACGACAAGACGCTTCATGGACTTAAGGACAGATGACTCCGATTCGCTATCTTTCAGTCACGGAAGCGATCGCCATTAATGTAGCGATGATTCGGGTTTACAGTCCGGGCGAACAAGTGGGCGTCAAAGAAGCTGGATTGCTCGAGTCAGCCTTTCATCGTCCTCAAACATCTGTTTTGGGCCAAGATGCTTATCCAACGATTTTCGATAATGCAGCAGCCTTGTTCGAGTCGCTTGGACAAAACCATCCCTTTCATAATGCGAATAAACGTACGGCATTTACGGCCATGGTGATTTCTCTTCGTTACAACCAACAGCAATTTATAATGGACGCAAAAGAAGCCGAGGATTTTACGGTGGATATGGTCAATCATCGATTCGACCGTCACCATGCAGCTGCAATCATCGAGGCGCATTGCGTCCCAATGCCTGAATGATCTTACTCATCGTTCTTTAGAGCCCTCGGCGAAGGGCTCTTCCGAATGCTACAGAGGGTGCCTCAAAGCCTTGGCTTTGAAGCACCCTCTGTATTGTTTTTGCCTATGCCCATCCAGGTGAAGGCCGAGACAAAAAGGATCCGTCCCGGAAGGCACCTCTACGCTTGGGGACATGTCCTCAAGCAGGCTGCTCCTGGGAAGCATGGTCGAGCAGCGCCTGAACGACGGATTCGTGGCCGCAGTCCTTGGCGAAGCTGAGCGCCGTATTGCCGTGCTTGTCCCGAACCTCCGGGTCCGCTCCTGCGGCCAGCAGCAGCGAGGCGCATTCCGCATGCCCGTTGTAGGCCGCGATCATCAGAGGCGTCTCACCGTCTGCATGGCAGGTGTAGATCGGCCGGGCGCCGGCGTTCAAAAGGATCTTCAGCACGGCTGCATGACCGTGCATGCATACTGCCGACAGCACGGAACGTCCGGTCAGATACCGCACGTTCGGATCCGCCCCTTGCTCCAGCAGCCAGTTCACCGCTTCCTCGTCCCCCTGATACGCTGCCCAGAATAATGGCGTGTTGCCGTCCTCATTCTTCTCGTCGATGCGGGCGCCTTTTTCCGCCAAGAGCTTCATCGTGACGAGATCCTCCTGATTTGCCGCCATCGACAGAGGCAGCATCCCCTGCTCGATCCGATTCGGATCGGCGCCCATGGCCAGCCAGAAGCGGACCGCACCGGTCCTTCTTTTGGCGATCGCCTCCATCATCCTCCGGGAGGACAGGCTGCGGAGCATCGCCGCCGGCGTCCAGGCCGATTCCCTACGGAACAGCACTCCATGCGGATGAAGAAGAGCCTGCTCTTGAACCGGCTTGAACCGGCGGGACGTGTTCAGCACGATGATGCTCGTCCCGCTCGGGAGCGCTTCCTCCTTGGCCAGATTCCGGACCATCAGCCGGGCAAGCGTACGGCTCCACACCCTCCATTTCCGCTTGTTGCGGATGAGGAGTACGAACTTCGGCTTGTTCGGGAAATGCGTCACGACTTTCCGCACGAGATAGGCTTCCCGCAAGATCGGGTACTGCCTCAGCTCCTGCGTCAGCGGAGCCAGCTCGTACGCTTCCAGGCCATGCGGCACGAAGGAATCGGTCGGCAGCACCGAAGCGCGCTCCAGCTGCCCTTGACGGAGCCGCTCCAGGAATCGGACCTGCTTGTCCCGGTATTGCTCGGCTTCCCTGGCCATGCCGATCCGGGTGCAATAATCCGCCAGCTCGCCATAGGCGCTCAGCGCATAATCCTCGTCCAGCTCAGCAGCACGGCTCAAGTAAGCCGCCGCCTGCGCTTCCATCGCCGCCCCCTCCTGCTTCATGAGCGCCCTTCCGGCAGCCGCATAGGCGTGAGCGAGCCGATCATTGCGGGCGATCAGCCGCTCGTACAGCGGGAGCGCGGAAGTCGGGCCGTTCAGCTCTTCCTCGAGGCGAGCCAAGCCCCATAGCTGATTGTCGGTCAGTTCATCCGAATCCAGGCAGCTCAGCTCGGCATGCTCCTTGGCCATCTCCCGATAGCTCTCCACTCGCTCTGCCCAGGAGTCGGCCGTCTCTTGCTTCCATTGGTCGTCCAGGCGGGATGTAAGCTCCTCCGCAGAGCTTCCCAGCAGCTCCTGAAGGCAAGAGGCATAGGCAGGATCAGGCACGGAAGCGGTCTGCTGCAGCGCCTCCAGACGGTCGCGCAGAGAAGGATGCGTATCGTCGTATGCCGTCTCTACAAGCATCGCCTCCCGCAGAAGCCGCTCTGCTTCCGCTGCCGGCTGCGGCTGGGCGAGCTCCTGTCCCATCAAGGAGTGCACGGCAGGAATGGGCTCCGCTCCTCGGACCCGCCGCTCCAATCCGGGCCAGAAGTCGGACTGCAGACGGGCTCCAGCGATGCGGATCCGCAGAAGAGCCGAAGCGACGGAGCGGGCTCCAGCGGCATCCGCGGCGAGCCGGTCGGCTTCATACTCGTTGTCCCGTGCCAGGACAAACGTATATGCGCCAAGCTTGGGACTGTACCAGTCCAAAAACCGTTGGAACAGCAGGACCCAGGCGCTGTCCTTTTCCTCCAGCTTGTCCATCAGCTGGCCCCATGCCCGGCGCACCCGATAGATCCAGCCATGGAACTTGCTGTGGGACCGGGACAGATGGGCCATCTCATGAGCCAGCACGGCGCGGAACTCGTTCATCGGCATCGCCTGGAGAAGAGGCAGTCCGATCATCAGGTAGTTGCGCTGCCATCCGAAAAGGCCCAAGCGAGGAATCTGCACGACCGAGGCATTGAACTCCGGGGTCAGCAGCACCTTGTGGATGCGGAGCGTCCGCAGGCTGGACGCCAGGCCGCTGATTTCGCGGAACAGTCCGGGAGCATTGATCGGGGTCAGAGGGATGCCTTCGGGCTCGTCGAACTTGATGCGCAGCGAGCGGACCAGCATCCAGATCAGGCCGGCCAGCGGAAGGACGAGCTTGACGAGCAGCACGGACGCCTTCCCCGAGAGCCCGACGACAAGCGCCGCTATGCTTCCTGCGAGAAGAAGCAGGATGCCGATCAAATAGGCGAAGCCCAGCCCGACAATACCCAGCACCTTCAACCGGTAGGCAGATGGGCTGATCCGAGATTTCTCTTCCAATTTCTTTACGGTTTCTTCAAACTGCGCTGGCGTCAACTGAACAGCCCCCTGACACGACTATAATGACAACAAAGGAATGGTTTCGCCTTATTATAGCGGATTTCATTCCCTTTTCTTCCTCTTTTTTTAGTCTAAGCAAGAATTCGTCTTCTACATTCAAATCCAGATAAAGCAAAAACCCACAACCTTTTCGGGTTGTGGGTTTTTCTTTTAATGGAGGCGAGGGGATTTGAACCCCTGTCCGAAGGCAACGGCACACAGGCATCTACGGGTGTAGTCACGGATTTGATGTCACTTGCAAGAGCGCCCCGTAACCGGCTATCTCACAAGTCAGCCTGATTGTCTTCTTCTGCCGACCCCAGGCGGAGACCGAACAGCGTAGCCTACTAAGGGTGAGCCCCTACATCCGGCACATAGGCGATGCTGGAGAGGAGCTTAGCATACAGTTTCTTAGGCTGCTGCTAAAGTTGTACGTTGGTTGCCATTTAATAGGCTTTAGCGTTGATGAAGCGGACGCGTCCCCACTACCCGCAACCCATGCTCGAACTACCCCCGTCGAATCCATAAACGCCCCCGGACAGATCCGTCCTGCCGGCGCATGCACCTAAGCTGCAGCAGCCGCGCGGCGGTCCGAAGCGCAAGGACTGAGCGAGACACTCGCACAGCATTGCAAATTCAAAGCCAACGTAACTTGATACTCCTAGTATACCACAGGTGAATCGGAAAAAGCGAAGCGAAACGCTGGAAGCAGGTCTTATGCGACCTGGCGTCAGCAACGCCCGAAAATCTGGCGGCAGGCAGCAGGAGCTAGCGAGCCACCTTCTGCTTCTCCCGCAGCGCCCGCTGAATGTCGCGCTGGGCATCCCGCTTGGCGGCGGACTCGCGCTTGTCGTACTGCTTCTTGCCCTTGCCGAGTCCGATCAGGATTTTGGCGTAGCCGTTGCGCACGTAGATCTTGAGCGGGACGATCGAGTAGCCATCCTGCTTGGACTGGCCGTACAGCTTGGCGATCTGCGCCTTGTGCAGCAGCAGCTTGCGCGCGCGCGTCGGATCGGTCGGATTATGCCGGTTGCCCTGCTCGAACGGGCTGATATGCAGGTTGTTAAGGAATATCTCGCCGTTCCGTACGGTCGCGAACGCATCGTTCAAGTTCGCCCGCCCGGTCCGCAGCGACTTGATCTCCGTCCCCATCAGCACCATGCCGGCCTCGTACGTCTCCTCGATGAAGTAATCATGCGAGGCCTTCTTGTTCTGAGCGAGCGGCTTCTGCGACTGATCTTTGTTTTTAGCCATGCCTCGATCTCCTCCTTTCGTTGAAAACAGGGATTGCCGGTTCGGCAACCCCTGTCCATGTCTGCTTACTCGGCGGAATCCGATCCGCCCTGAGGCGCGGAGCTCGGATTCGTTCCCGCATCGCCGCCGCTCACCGGCGGAGCGCCTGCGGCGCCTTTGTTCTTCTTGCGGCGCGAACGGCTGCGCTTGGAGCCGCCCTCGGCCGGAACCGCGTCCGGCGTGACGGAAGCGCGCGATTCCGGATCCATGTCCCGGAACAGATCGGCGATGTCCGCCCGCGTCACTTCGCGGATGGACGGCGCCGTGCTGCTGCCTTTGCGGCGCTTGCGCTTCGCCTTGGCTCCGCTGGAGGCCTGCTCCTGCGGCACGCCTGCGGCCGTCTGGCCCTCTGCAGCGGAAGCCCCGCTGATCGTCGGACCGCGTCCGCCCTTAGGGCGTCCGCCGCGCGGCGCGCCGTCCGGAGACGGCCCGCGTCCGCGGCTGCGGTCCGCTGCCGGGCCTGCGCCCGGACGTCCGCCACGGTTGCCGAGGCTGGCCGGCGGCACCGGCAAGCCCCACATGTCCGTGCGCTTCGTGCTCTCGATCTTGCCGCCCTCGCGCACGCTCCAAGGATTGTCATCCCGCACGTTCGGGATATCCTCCGGCATGCTGCCCCGCCAGCCGTTGGGGCCGAACCCGCTGTCGCGGCGGCCTCTGCCGCCGCCGCCCCCGCGAGGACCGCGCCCGGCTCCGCCCGGGCCGCGGCCGCCGGCTTCGCCGGCTCCGCGTCCGCGCTGCGCGCTCGGACGCGCGCCGCTCGCCGGCGCTGCCGGCGACCCGCCGCCCTGCGCGGCGGGCCTGCCGCCTGCGCCGGCGCGCCCGGCGGCTGCGCCGCCTTGCTGGCCGCCTGCACGGCCGGCGGCTTCCTTGCCGCGGCGCCCTTTGGCTCCGCGGCCCTTCCCGCGCGCTCCGCCTCCTTGAGCGGCTCCGCGCGAACCACCTTCGACCATCGCGAAGTCAATCTGATGATCATCCATATCTACCCGCTCCACGCGCACTTTCACCTCGTCTCCGATGCGATACATGTTGGAGGTGCGCTCACCGATGAGGATCATCTGCTGATCGTCAAAGTGGTAGTAATCGTCGTTCAGGCTGCTTAGCCTTATGAGACCTTCTACCGTGTTCGGCAGCTCCACGAAAATTCCGAAGCCGGTCACGCTGCTGATGAGGCCCGTGAACTCTTCTCCTACTTTATCGAGCATAAACTCGCATTTCTTGAGTTGATCCGTATCCCGCTCGGCGTCGACCGCCACGCGCTCGCGCTCCGACGACTGCTGGGCGATGTCCGGCATGCGGGCGGCAAGCGCCTCGATGCGGGCTTCGGACAGCGTGCCGCCATTTTCCAGCACCTCGCGGATGATCCGGTGGATCACCAGGTCCGGATAGCGCCGGATCGGCGACGTGAAGTGGCTGTAGTACTCCGCCGCCAGGCCGTAGTGGCCGAGGCTCTGGGCATCGTAGCGCGCCTGCTTCATCGAGCGCAGCATCATCGTCGAAAGCACCGTTGCTTCCTTGGTGCCCTTGATCTCCTCGAGCAGCGACTGCAGCGCCTTGGGATGGACCGTGTTGTTCTTGCCGCGCACCGAGTAGCCGAAGTTCGAGGCGATCTGGATGAACGTCATCAGCTTCTCGCCCTCCGGATTCTCGTGCACCCGGTAGAGGAACGGCACCTTGAGCCAGAAGAAATGCTCGGACACCGTCTCGTTCGCCGCCAGCATGAACTCCTCGATGATCATCTCGGCGATCGTGCGATCGCGCTTGATGATGTCGGTCGGCTTGCCTTCGTCGTCCACGAGAATCTTCGATTCCGAAAAATCGAAGTCGATCGCGCCGCGGTTCATGCGCTGGCGGCGGAGCTTCATCGCGAGCTCCTCCATCAGCTGGAACGTCGGCACGAGCTCGGCATAGCGCTCCAGCAGCTGCTCGCGCTCCGCGCGCCGCTCGGCGCGGTCCTGGCGCTCGGCGGCGAGCCGCGCTTCGCGCTCGGCATCCGTCTCGGCCGGCTGAGAAGCCGGAGCCTGTCCGCCGGCAAAGGCGTCCAGCTGGTCGAAGTCCTCCTGCCGCGTGCGCACCTTCTCCGCCTTGCGGATCGGCTTGTTGTTGATGACCGGCTGCGCTTCCTGCGCCATCCAAGGATTGTCCGACTCGCGGGAGCGCGTCGGTCCGCCGGCTCCGGCTCCGCGCAGCGGATACGGCTCGCCGTCGTCCGCCTGCGCGGCCGGAGCATCCGGCTCGTCATCGGCAGCGAACTCCTCGTCGGCATTTTCGCCCGGACTGCCGGCATCGCCTCCGGGAATGATGAGGCCCATGTCCGACGGACGGCTCAGCCGCTCCGGCTGACGGACGCCTTCATCCTCGTCCTCGTCGCTCGAGGCCTCGACGAACGGCTCCTCTTCCTCCTCCGCTTGGCGCGGCACGCCGCCGTCATCGTCGGCGACGATCGTGCCCATGCCGCCCGGAGGCAGCTTTTCGGCCGGCGCGCTCAGGCTCGGGTCGAACTCCGCCTCGTCGGACGCGAAGTCCGCCTGAGACGCTTGCAACGGCTCCAGAGACTCGTCCGCCACGATCGCTTCCGCCGTCTCTTCCTCCACCGGAGTCAGAATCTTGCGCACGTTCGTATACGACATGCGTTCCTTGGAACGGATGACGCTCGTGAAGATGTCGTGGCGCACGCGCTTCAGCGTCGAGGCGTCGAACTCCATCTCGCAGCTCATCGTCAGCCGGTCGACCTGCGGATGCAGCGAGCAGATGCCGTTGGACAGCCGATGCGGCAGCATCGGGATGACGCGGTCGGTCAAGTAGACGCTCGTGCCGCGGCGGTACGCTTCCTGGTCGAGCGCGCTGCGCTCGCGGACGTAGTAGCTGACGTCGGCGATGTGGACGCCGAGCAGGTAGTTGCCGTTCGGCAGCCGCTCGACGTTGACCGCGTCGTCGAGGTCCTTGGCGTCCTCGCCGTCGATCGTGACGATCGTCTTGGCGCGCAGGTCGCGCCGGCCCTGGCTGACGATCTCCTCCTCCGTGATGGAGTCGGGAGCCGCCTCGGCCTCCGCCATCACGTCGTCCGGGAAGCTCTCCGGCAGCTGATGCTTGCGGATGATCGACAGGATGTCGACGCCAGGATCGTTCTTGTGTCCGAGCACCTCCACGACCTCGCCCTGAGCCGCGGCGCGGCCCTGCGGGTAGTGCGTGATGTCGACGACGACCTTCATGCCGGTCACCGCTCCGCCGAACGAGCCTTGCGGGATGAAGATGTCGCGGCCGAGGCGCTTGTCGTCCGGCGAGACGAAGCCGAAGCTCTCATGGCTCTCGAACGTGCCGACGAACTGCTTGACGGCCCGCTCGGCGACGCGCACGACTTCCCCTTCCATGCGTCCGCCGCCCGGTCCGCGCGTCTGGACGCGGACGAGCACGGTGTCGCCGTTCATGCCGGTGTTCAGATCGTTCGCCCCGATATAGACGTCGGGGTGGGTCTTGTCCTCGGGCAGCAGGAACGCGAAGCCTTTGGCATGCACCTGAAGGCGGCCCTTGAGCAGGTCCATATGCTGCGGCAGGCCGTATGCGCCTGCGTCGTTGCGGAAGATCGCTCCTTGATCCTCCAGCTCATTGAGCAGCTTCAGGAACGCCTTGAAATCGGAGGCGTTGTCGATGCCGAGCTGCCGTTCCAGTTCTTGATACGTCATCGGCTTGTAAGCCGGCTGGTTCATCAAGTCGAGCAATGTTTGATGTTCGATGGTCATGTTCTCCTTCTCACCTCGTGCCGTAAGGACCCGTCCTGCTATCCTGGCAGATCCAGCCACTTCTATCTCCTTGATAGTATACACGAATTCGGGCCTCATCAACCGCCAACGTTCCGGAATATAAAGAAAAAGCGGGGATTCCCCCGCTTCCTCAAGGCTGTATTCCGTGCTATTTCAGGTAGGCGACCAGCAGCGCGACGATGAAGAATCCGGCGGCGAGCCCGATCGTCAGGCGCTGCAGGAACAGGTCCAGGCCGCGCGCCTTCTGCTTGCCGAACAGATGCTCCGCTCCGCCGGAAATCGCTCCGGAGAGGCCAGCGCTCTTACCTTTTTGCAGCAGAACTACCGCAATCAGTCCGAGGGAAAAAATCACGAGCAGAATCTTCAGGAAAATATCCATGCGTACGTTACCTCCCAGCCTTCGTACAGCCTCCCGGCTGCCTGCCGCTATGAGTTTTGCACATGCAGGCCGTCTCCTGCGGCCAGCAAGCGGCTTGCATGGGCAAAACCAAATCATAAACAGCGGTTTCATTGTACCATAGCCAGGCCTGTGGAAACAAGCGCGTCCTTTCCGCTCCGAAAAAGCCCGTCCGAACCCTACCGGTCCGAACGGGCTTCCTGCGGAAGGGCTGCGTCCGCGGGCCTAGTAGCCTTTGCCGCGCAAATAGTCGAGGCTCAGCTTGGCGCTTTCGAGCGAGGAGCTGGCGAACTCCTCCTGCTCCACGATGAAATATTCGATGCCGGCTTCCTCGGCGATCGCGAATACCGGGTCGAACTCGACCGAGCCGCTGCCGACCTCGGTGTCGCGGCGTCCGACGCCGAAGTCCTTCAGATGCGCGATCGGGGTGCGTCCTGCGTAGCGCTGCACGTATTCGACCGGCGATTGGCCGCCCATATGCACCCAGCCGAGGTCGAACTCCATGATCATGAGGTCGGCCGGAATTTTTTGCAGCAGCAGGTCGATGACCGGAGTTCCGTCGACTTGCTTGAACTCGAAGTCATGGTTGTGATAGCCGTAGATCAGGCCGGCCTCCTTCACCTGGCGGGCCGCCTTCTCAAGCGTCGAGGCCAGGCTGTCCACGTCCTCCAGCTGCGGGTTTTCCGGCAGCGGAGCCCACGGCGTAATCAGATACTTGAGGCCGATCGCCTTTGCGTACTCGATCTGCTCCGCCAGGTCCGCCTCCATCTTGTTCGGATCGTTGAAGTTCAGGCCGACATGCGCGGACACCGCTTGGATGCCCGTCTCCTCCAGCACCTTGTTCAGATCCGCCGGGCTCGTGTTGAAGTAGCCCGCGAATTCCACGTACTTATAGCCCATATCAGCGACCTTGCGGATCGTGCCGAGGAAGTCTTTTTCCGTCTGGTCGCGCAGCGTATACAGCTGCAGTCCGACTTGAGGTTTTGCCATCGCTTAAACACCGCCTGTTCGATAGGTTCGTCTAGCCTAGCCTCAGTATAGCGTTTTCAGGGAACGGCGGGCTATGCCGGTTTTTGCGCCGTTTGTTTGTGATTTTGGCCTAACGAACCTAAAAAAATCCTGTCCGCACAAGGCGGACAGGATGAGAGAGCTCTATTTCTTGAAGCTTTTGAGGTTGTAGAACGCGCTGCGGCCGGCGTACTGGGCCGTGGAGCCGAGCTGGTCCTCGATGCGGAGCAGCTGGTTGTACTTGGCGACGCGGTCCGTGCGGGACGGAGCGCCCGTCTTGATCTGGCCGGCGTTCGTCGCTACGGCGATGTCGGCGATCGTGCTGTCCTCGCTCTCGCCGGAGCGGTGGGAGATGACCGCCGTGTAGCCGGCGCGCTTCGCCATTTCGATCGCGTCGAACGTCTCGGTCAGCGAGCCGATCTGGTTGACCTTGACGAGGATCGAGTTGCCCACGCCTTTGTCGATGCCGTCCGCCAGGCGCTCGGTGTTCGTCACGAACAGGTCGTCGCCGACGAGCTGCACTTTGCCGCCCAGCTTGTCGGTGAGCAGCTTCCAGCCCTCCCAGTCGTCCTCGGAGCAGCCGTCCTCGATCGTGAGGATCGGGTACTTGTCCGCCCACTCGGCGAGCAGGTCCACGAATTCAGCCGACGTGTAGGACTTGCCTTCGCCCTCGAGGTGGTACTTGCCGTCCTTGTAGAACTCCGTGGAGGCGACGTCCATGCCGAGGAAGACGTCCTCGCCCGGCTTGTAGCCCGCGCGCTCGATGGCGGAGATGATCGTCGTGATCGCCTCTTCGTTGGAGCCGAGGTTCGGCGCGAAGCCGCCTTCGTCGCCGACAGCCGTGTTCAGGCCTTTGTCCTTGAGGACGGACTTCAGGCTGTGGAAGATCTCGGCGCCGATGCGCAGCGCTTCCTTGAAGCTTTCCGCGCCGACCGGCAGCACCATGAACTCCTGCACGTCGACGTTGTTGTCGGCATGCTCGCCGCCGTTGATGATGTTCATCATCGGCACCGGCAGCACCTTGGCGTTGAAGCCGCCCAGGTACGTGTAGAGAGGCACGTCCAGCGCGTCCGCAGCCGCGCGCGCCACCGCCATCGACACGGCCAGGATCGCGTTCGCGCCCAGCTTGCCTTTGTTGTGCGTGCCGTCCAGCTCGATCATCTTGCGGTCGATCAGCACTTGGTCGAGCGCGTCGAGGCCGATGATTTCCGGAGCGATCAGCGTGTTTACGTTCTCGACGGCTTTCAGGACGCCTTTGCCGAGGTAGCGGCCTTTGTCTCCGTCACGAAGCTCGACAGCTTCGTAAGCGCCGGTGGAGGCGCCGGACGGAACGATCGCGCGGCCTTTGCCGCCGGATTCGAGGGATACTTCGACTTCGACGGTCGGGTTGCCGCGGGAGTCGAGCACTTCGCGTGCGTATACGTCAACGATGATAGACATAGTTTGAACACTCCTTCAAGGAATTGAGTTGGTTGTAGCAGGCTGTAACCAGTATAACCGATTGCCAGCCGCGGAACGAGTGCGGGCGAAGGCGCGGGCCGAAAGGCCCGCGCCTGTCGGCCGCAACCGCCGTCAGCTCGGGCGGATGAGGCTCAGGCCGGTCATCTCGGCCGGCTTGGGCAGCTCCATCAGGTCGAGCAGCGTCGGCGCGATGTCGGCGAGGATGCCGCCCTCGCGCAGCTGCACGCCTTTTTGCGTGACGATCAGCGGCACCGGATTCGTCGTATGCGCCGTGAACGGGCGTCCGTCCGGTCCGATGACCATGTCCGCGTTGCCGTGGTCGGCCGTGATGAGCACGACGCCGCCCTTGGCCAGCACCGCGTCGACGACGCGTCCCATGCATTCGTCCGTCGCCTCGACCGCCTTGATCGTCGGCTCCAGCATGCCGGAGTGGCCGACCATGTCGGGGTTGGCGAAGTTCAGGATGATCGCGTCATGCTTGTCCGAGTTGATCTCGCGCACGGCGGCGTCGGCCACCTCGTAGGCGCTCATCTCCGGCTTGAGGTCGTACGTGGCGACCTTCGGCGAGTTGATGAGCACGCGCGTCTCGCCCGGCAGCTCCTGGTCGCGGCCGCCGCTGAAGAAGAACGTCACATGCGGATACTTCTCCGTCTCGGCGATGCGCAGCTGCGTCTTGCCGTTCTGCACGAGCACCTCGCCGAACGTGTTGTCGAGGTTTTTGGGCTTGTAGGCGACGAAGCCGCCGACCGTCTCGCTGAACAGCGTCAGGCAGACGAAGTACAGGTTGGCCGGAGCCTTGTCCCCGCGGTCGAAGCCGCGGAAGTCTTCGTTGGTGAACACCTGCGACAGCTGGATCGCGCGGTCCGGGCGGAAGTTGAAGAACACGACCGCGTCTTCGGACTCGACCAGCGCGACCGGCTGTCCGTCCGCCTCGACGATGACCGTCGGCATGACGAACTCGTCGAAGACGGATTTCTCGTACGACTCGCGCACCGCCAGGATCGGGTCCGTGTACTGCGGGCCGTCTCCGTACACCATCGCGCGGTACGATTTCTCGACGCGCTCCCAGCGCTTGTCGCGGTCCATCGCGTAGTAGCGGCCCTGCACGGTCGCGATGCGGCCGATGCCGAGCTCCTCGATTTTGCCCTGCAGCTCGGTCAGGTAGCCGACCGCGCTGTCCGGCGCGACGTCGCGGCCGTCAAGGAAGGCATGGATGTACACTTGCTCCAGCCCTTCCTTTTTGGCCAGCTCCAGCAGCGCGAACAGATGCGCGATATGGCTATGGACGCCGCCGTCGCTGACGAGGCCGTACAGATGCAGCTTTTTGCCGTTCAGCTTGGCGTGGCGCACGGCGCCGATCAGCGTGTCGTTGTCGTAGAACTCTCCGTCGCGGATCGACTTGGTGATGCGGGTCAGATCCTGGTAGACGATGCGGCCGGCGCCGATGTTGAGATGGCCGACCTCGGAGTTGCCCATCTGGCCCTCCGGCAAGCCGACCGCCTCGCCGCAAGCGGTCAGCGTCGTGTTCGGATATTCCGCGAGGAAGCGGTCATAGTTCGGCTTGTTCGCCTGCGCGACGGCATTGCCGACGATGTCGCTGCGAAGGCCGAATCCGTCCATGATGATGAGCGCAACCGGTTTGGGAGCCATCTTACTTCG
This sequence comes from Paenibacillus sp. FSL W8-1187, assembly GCF_037965485.1. NCBI lineage: Bacteria > Bacillati > Bacillota > Bacilli > Caryophanales > Paenibacillaceae > Paenibacillus > Paenibacillus sp. FSL W8-1187. The sequence continues at coordinate 320,393 of NZ_CP150181.1, read as the reverse complement.
CCCCCTCGACGAGGGCGATGTAGGAAGCCGGCTCCAGGCTGGCGCCGCCGACGAGCGCGCCGTCGATGTTCGCTTGGCCGAGATATTCCTTGACGTTGGCCGGCTTCACGCTGCCGCCGTACTGGATGCGGACCGCATCCGCCGTCGCTTGGTCGTACAGCCCTGCGACGACCTGGCGGATATAGGCGATGACGTCCTCGGCATCCTCGGCCGTGGACGACTTGCCCGTGCCGATCGCCCAGATCGGCTCGTAGGCGATGACGGTCTCGGCCGCCTGCTCCGCCGTCAGGCCTTTCAGGCCGCCCTCCGTCTGCACTTTGCAGACGTCCTTCGTCTCGCCGGCCTCGCGCTCCTCGAGCTTCTCGCCGACGCACAGGATCGGAGTCAGGCCGTGCTTGAACGCCGCGACGACCTTCTTGTTCACGATCTCGTCCGTCTCTCCGAAGTACGCGCGGCGCTCGGAGTGGCCGACGATGACGTACTTCACGCCGAGATCGGCCAGCATGACGCCGGAAATTTCGCCGGTGTACGCGCCGTTGTCCTCGAAGTGCAGGTTTTGCGCGCCGATGGCGATGGAAGTGCCTTTGGCCGCTTCGACGAGAGCCGGAAGGGTCGTGAACGGAGCGCAGATGACGCTCTCGACGCCATCGACCTCAGCGCCGCCTTTCGCTTCGTTGAAGAAGGAGACCGCCTCGGAGACGGTCTTGAACATTTTCCAGTTGCCTGCGATGATCGGGGTTCTTGCCATGGGTTGTTCTCCTCTCTACTTGTCGTTAAGGGCGACAACGCCCGGGAGGGCTTTGCCTTCCATGAATTCGAGGGATGCTCCGCCGCCGGTGGAGATGTGGTCCATCTTGTCCGCAAGGCCGAACTTCTCGGCCGCCGCCGCGGAGTCGCCGCCGCCGATGACCGTGTAGCCCGCCGTTTCGGCGCAAGCCTGAGCGACGGCGCGCGTGCCGTGGGAGAACGGCTCGATCTCGAACACGCCCATCGGTCCATTCCAGACGACCAGCTTGGAGTCCTTGATCACGTTCGCGTACAGCTCGCGCGTCTTCGGTCCGATGTCGATGCCTTCCCAGTCGGAAGGGATGCCGTCGACGCCGACGATGTTCGTGTTGGCGTCCTTGCTGAACTCGTCGGTGACGACGATGTCGACCGGCAGCAGGAAGTTCTTGCCGAGCTTCTTGGCCTTCTCGATGAACTCGAGCGCCAGGTCCAGCTTGGAGTTGTCGACGAGCGACTGGCCGATCTCATGGCCTTGCGCCTTGAAGAAGGTGTAGCTCAGGCCGCCGCCGATGAGGATGTTGTCGGCGATCTCGATCATCTTGTTGATGACGTCGATCTTGTCCTTCACCTTGGAGCCGCCGACGATCGCGGTGAACGGACGCTCCGGATTGTTCAGGGCTTTGCCGAGCACGTCCAGCTCCTTCTCCATCAGCAGGCCGGATACGGCCGGGAGCAGATGAGCGATGCCTTCCGTGGAAGCATGCGCGCGGTGCGCGGCGCCGAACGCGTCGTTGACGTACAGGTCGGCCAGGGAAGCCAGCTGCTTGGCGAACTCCGGATCGTTGCTCTCCTCGCCGGCGTTGAAGCGCGTGTTCTCCAGCAGCAGCACGTCGCCGTCCTGGAGCGCCGCGGCTTTAGCCTGGGCGTCCGGACCGGCGGTGTCGTCCGCCTTGGCGACCGGCTTGCCGATCAGCTCGGACAGGCGCGCCGCGACCGGGGTCAGGCGCAGCTCTTCCTTGACTTCTCCGCCCGGACGGCCGAAGTGGGCCGCCAGGATGACGCGCGCGCCGCCTTCGATGAGATGCTGGATCGTCGGCAGCGTCTCGCGGATCCGGGTATCGTCGGTGATCGCGCCGTCTTCCATCGGCACGTTGAAATCGACGCGCACGAAGACGCGCTTTCCTGCTACTTCCACATCACGAACACTTTTTTTGCTCACAGCTGCTCGCCCTCCCGATATATAGGTTTCTATGGGTTAAACATCGTTAAAGAGGAGAACGAAACGCTCGCCTCTCCTCTTTAACCTTACCGCTGTCTATGCAGTTAAGCGCCGCTTCTTACAGCCCTTTGGAGGCGATGTAAGCCGCCAGGTCGATAACACGGTTGGAGTAGCCCCACTCGTTGTCGTACCAGGACACGACTTTGACCATGTTGCCTTCAACGACCATCGTGGACAGGCCGTCGATCGTGGAGGAAGCCGGGTTGCCGTTGTAGTCGCTCGATACGAGCGGCTCGTCGGAGAAGTACAGGATGCCTTTCAGCGGGCCTTCAGCCGCTTCTTTGAGGGCCGCGTTGACTTCTTCTACCGTGACGTTGCTTTTCACTTCGGCGACGAGATCCGTTACGGACACGTTTTTCGTCGGCACGCGCATCGCCATGCCGTTCAGCTTGCCTTTCAGCTCAGGCAGAACGAGGGAGACGGCTTTGGCAGCGCCCGTCGAGGAAGGAATGATGTTCTCTGCGGCAGCGCGGGCGCGGCGCAGGTCCTTGTGCGGCACGTCCAGCACGGACTGGTCGTTCGTGTAGGAGTGGACCGTCGTCATCATGCCTTTGACGATGCCGAACTTGTCGTTCAGGACTTTGGCGAAAGGCGCCAGGCAGTTCGTCGTGCAGGAAGCGTTGGAAATGACCGTATGGGAAGCCGCGTCGTATTTCTCTTCGTTGACGCCCATGACGATCGTGATGTCTTCGTTCGTAGCCGGAGCGGAGATAATGACTTTTTTCGCGCCGCCTTTCAGGTGAAGCTCGGCTTTTTCCTTCGCCGTGAAGATGCCCGTCGACTCGACGACGATCTCAGCGCCGACGGAGGACCAAGGCAGGTTTTCCGGATTGCGCTCGGCGAACACTTTGATTTCGCGGCCGTTGACGATCAGCGCGCCTTCTTTGGCTTCGACGGTCGCGTCCAGCACGCCGTGCGTCGTGTCGTATTTGAGCAGGTGAGCCAGCGTTTTCGTGTCGGTCAGGTCGTTGACGGCGACGATTTGAACTTCGCTGCTGTTCAGAGCGGCGCGGAATACGTTGCGTCCGATACGTCCGAATCCGTTAATACCAACTTTTACCATGGTTGAAAACCTCCTGAAATTAGGTGATGGTCCTGCATGATCCTTCAACGCGAAGCGCTCGGCCCTGCCCCTGTCAGGCGCAGAGCCCGCTTCGCCTTCATTCACGGTCGCGGTTGCGACGCGGATCGCCGGTCTAGTCTGCCATCGCGGCGATCTCCAGCGCGGCCGCCTCGTCGGTCACGAGCACATCCTCGTGGCCGAAGCGCAGCACCGCCGCGATCGCTTCGGCCTTGGACCTGCCGCCGGCGACGGCGATGACAACCTCGGTCGTCATGATGTCCTCGAGCCGGATGCCGGCGGTCGGCATCTTGTGCACGACGGATCCGGCCCGGTCGAAGTAGTAGCCCCACGCCTCGGCGAGCGCCCCCTCCTGGCGGAGCTCCTCGACGACATCCGATTCCACTCGCCGTCGCCGCGCCATCGTCATCGCGTCGCCGATGCCGTGGATGACGATGCGGGCTCCGCGGATGACGCCGACGACCTCTTTGACGCCGGGCTCGTGCATGAGGCTCGTATAGGCCTCCTCGCTCAGATGGTCCGGCACATGCAGCATCCGGTACTGGGCGCCGGTGCGCTTGGCCATCGCCGAGACGATCGTGCTCGCCTGGTACTCCAGGCTCTCTCCGAGCCCGCCCCTGGCCGGCACGAACAGATTGCTCGGATGCGGGACGGGGGCGTTAAGATGGCTCGCCACCTGTGCGAGCGTGGAGCCGCCGGTGACGGCGACGACGTCGCCCTCCCGCAGCTGTCCCAGCAGGGCGGACGCCCCGGCGCGTCCGAGCTCCCGCTTCGTGCTGGCGGAGTGGTCGGAGTCGCCCGGCACGATGACGACCTTGCTCAGGCCGAAGCGCGTCCGCAGCTGCTCCTCCAGGTTGGACAGGCCGAGCAGTCCGCTCAGCACCGGCTCCATCTCCTCGAGCAGGCGCCGGCCGCTCTGGCTGACGCGCATGCCGGAGGCGTTGATCTCTAGGAAGCCCTGCTCCTTGAGGAAGTCGGTCTCGGCCCGAAGCACCCGCTCGGTCATGCCGAGCGCCGAAGCGAGCGAGCGGCGGCCGATCATGTCCGCCACGAGCACCTGATGGAGAATCCCATAGCGGAGACGGACCGTCTCCAGCAGATCGGGCACCAGCTGACGCTGCAAATCAATAAGGCTGCGCATGAGCGCTCCAACTCCACTCGTTAGCTATCCGTACGGGACAATTAATGTCCCAGCTATTCAATAAACGTCCCACAACCTCATTGTACTCCTTCTGCCGAGGACCCGCAAGGGACCTTTACCCGATGAAAACGGTTGCCGACACGCCTTTCGACCTAAATGTTTTCCAGCAGCAGCAGGGAAACGGAGCCCTCCGGAAGCCGGACAGGTTAGTGTTGCTTTTTCTGGCAGGCTGTTATACAATCTTAGACGTTACGCTTTTCAAGCATACATGCGCCCGTGGTCCAATGGATATGACGTAGGCCTCCGGAGCCTGAGATCTAGGTTCGATTCCTAGCGGGCGCGCCAATCATTCACATCATGCTTTTCCGATACATGGGATCGCGTCCCTCCAGGGCGCGATCCTTTTTTGTTTTTGCAAGCCTCGTTTAAGAGGCGCCCGAGCCGGTTAAAATGGGCTATTGAACCGGCTTGGCGAAGCCGTCTCCGACCTCTTTGACCAAATTTGACTTTAACAATCGATTCTCGTAGAATGAAAAAAGCACCTGCAGTGACAACCTTAATGAGGATATAAGGAGGGACTTGCACATGAACATGAACTACGTGCCTATGGTCATCGAGCAGAGCAACCGCGGCGAGCGCGCCTACGACATCTACTCGAGGCTGCTCAAGGACCGCATCATCTTCCTCGGTACCGGCATCAACGACATGGTCGCCAACTCCGTCATCGCCCAGCTGCTGTTCCTCGCCGCCGACGATCCGGAGAAGGACATCTCCATTTACATCAACAGCCCCGGCGGCTCCATCACGTCCGGCATGGCGATTTACGACACGATGCAGTTCATCAAGCCTGACGTCTCGACGATCTGCGTCGGCATGGCCGCCTCGATGGGCGCGTTCCTGCTGGCCGCGGGCGCCAAGGGCAAGCGCTACGCGCTGCCGAACAGCGAGGTCATGATCCATCAGCCGCTCGGCGGAGCCGAAGGCCAGGCCAGCGACATCGAGATCCGCGCGCGCCGCATCCTCCAGATGCGCGACAAGCTCAACCATATTCTCGCCGAGCGTTCCGGTCAGCCGCTGGAGCGCATTGAGAAGGACACCGACCGCGACTACTTCATGAGCGCGGACGCCGCCCGCGAGTACGGCCTCGTCGACAAGGTCATCGAGAAGCTGTAAGCCAGGCTGCGACAGGCAAAAAGCGCCGCCCCTTCCGAATCGGAAGGGGCGGCGCTTTGCGTTTCGACGCTCTCGCGGCCGTCGCGGGCACGCGCGCAGGCCATCCTGCGCGGCGCTGCGGCTGCCGCGGCAGACCGGGGCTGGCCGAGAGCTATGCTACTTCAGCTGGTACACGACGGTCAGCTGGCCTTGCACGTCGACCTGGCCCGGCTCGACGGAGGTCGAAGCGCTGTCGCTGGCAGCCATGGCCTTCATCTGCGCCATCTCGCGGTACACCGGCACGGCCTGCGCGCCGTTCTCGGTGATGTTCACGACCGGACCGAGCGAGCGGCCCGCAGCGGCGGCAAGCGCCTCCGCCTTGACGCGCGCGTTGTCGAGCGCTTTTTTGAGCGCGTCGTTCGTATACGCGTCCGTCTTTTCCGTGCCGAAGGAGACGCCGCTGATCTGGTTCGCGCCCGCGCTTCCGAGGCTGTCGAGCAGCTCCCCGGTCTTGTCGATGCTGCGCCAGGAGATGCTCAGCTCATGCGTGGCCGTATAGCCGGTCAGCACCTGGCCTTCCTTCTCGGTGTAGCGGTACTGCGGCTGCACGTAGTAGGACGTCGTCTTCAGATCCTTGTCCGCCAGACTGTAGGTTCCTTTAAGCATTTTGACGACCGCGTCGTACCGCTTGGCCGCTCCGGCCTGAGCCTCCTTCGCCGTCTTGGCCGTCACGTTCACGCCCGCTGTGACATACGCGATATCCGGCGCCACCGACAGCTTGCCTACGCCTTGCACTGCGATCGTGTTCTCCATCGCCGCTCCTTGCTCCGCCGCATAGACGGGCTTTGATCCCGAGTCCAGCACGCCGGCTCCGTTCAGAGCCAGCAGCGATCCTGCCGTCAGCGAGGCCGCCAGCAGCAGCACCTTGCCTTGACTTGCCAGCTTGCCGAATCCTTGTTTGCTTCCCATACCTGTTCGCCTCCGTTTCGGTTTGTCCTTTGAAACGCTCGCCCGCCTGAAAATGTTGCACATGCAGGTTAGGATTCCCAACGGGGGCTTCGGCCAATGGCCAAAACGCAAAAAAAGCCCCCGGATCGGGAGCCTCGGGAGCCGCAGCGAATCAAGCTTGGGGACCGGCAGGCCGAGACCTACTGGTTCTCCAGCTCTTCCTTGCTGACGAGCGATACTAAAGCGTTTACAGCCTGCTCGGCGTCCGAACCTTCAGCACTGATGTGAACTTCGGTGCCGGAGCTGATGGCAAGGCTCATGATGCCCATGATGGACTTGGCGTTCACTTTTTTCTCGTCCTTCTCGACAAAGATCTCGGAGGAGAATTTATTCGCTTCCTGGACGAAGAGCGCGGCCGGTCTTGCGTGAAGACCCGTCTTCAGTCTCACGACTACGGGTTGTCTTGTCATGAACTCTATACCCCCTAATCCTAATTCATTGCTGCATGGCCGCCGGAAGGCGAACGTGAGGCATGCTCTTGCAAAGGGCCGCCGGGTGGAACGGACCTTACCTTGCGTGACAATTGCTTTCATTATACCATCGGCCGGCGCAACATGAAAGTTCAGCTTCCCCGGATTTTTTCGGCGAGCTCGTCGATCTTGCGCAATCGGTGGTTGACCCCGGACTTGCTGACGGAGCCCTTGAGCATCTCGCCGACTTCCTTGAGGTTCATGTCAGGATGCTGCAGCCGGATCTCCGCCACCTCCCGCAGCTTCTCGGGCAGGTTCTCGAGGCCGAGCTCCTTTTGCAGCAGCCGGATGTTGTCGATCTGGCGCACGGCCGCGCCGATCGTCTTGTTGAGATTGGCCGTCTCGCAGTTGACGATCCGGTTCACCGAGTTGCGCATGTCGCGCATGATGCGGACATCCTCGAACTTGAACAGCGCCTGATGCGCGCCGATGATGTTCAGCAGCTCGATGATCTTCTCGCCTTCCTTGATGTAAAAGACGAAGCCCTTCTTGCGCTCGATGCAGCGGGCGTTGAGGCCGAACTTGTTGGCGAGCGTGACGAGCGCGGAGCAGTGCTCCTCGTACATGCAGGCGATCTCCAGATGGTAGGAAGAGCCCTCCGGATTGTTGACCGAGCCGCCGGCGAGGAACGCGCCGCGCATGTAGGCTCGCTTGCAGCATGGCTTGCGGATCATGTCCTTGTCGATGCCCTGGTTGAACATGAAGCCCTCGGAGACGATGTTCAGCTCCTTGAGGATCTCCTGCACCCGCGCCGGGATGCGCACGATGTAGACGTTGTTCTTCTTAAGCCGCATCTTCTTGCGCACCAGCAGCTCCGTATGCACGTCGAACAGCTTCTTGATAAGGCTGTAGATTCTGCGGGCGATGGCTGCATTCTCGGTGGAGATGTCCAGAATGACCTTGCGGCTGGACAGATGCACCGAGCCGTTCATGCGGATGAGCGCGGAAAGCTCCGCCTGCTCGCAGCAGGCATCCTGGTTCTCGACGAGCGTCAGCTCTTTTTTCGTTTGAGCGGCGAAGGACATCCCTCTCTCACCCCTTTCGGTCCATCCAGCTGTCGACGAGCTGGTAGATATGATGGCTCAGCCGCACGGCGTCATGCCGCAGGTAGGTGCGGAACAGCACGAGCCGGTCGGCGATGACTTTGTAGCCTTGACGCGTCACCTCGTCCAGATCGAGCTGGACCGCCTGGGCGCCCATCTCGGCATAGCGGTCCTGCACCTGCGGCGGAATCTCGCCGTCGTTGACGATGATGTAGTCGAACAGCTGGTGGCCGACGTGGCGCTCGATCGCCTCCAGATGATCGCTCACCGAGTAGCCGTCCGTCTCCCCCGGCTGGGTCATAACGTTGCAGATGAAAATTTTGATCGCGCTCGACTGCACGATGCAGTCGGCGAGCTTGGGCACGAGCAGGTTCGGAATGATGCTCGTGTACAGGCTGCCCGGTCCGATCAGGATGGCGTCGGCCTCCTGGATCGCCAGGCACGCCTCCTCGAGCGGCTCCACGTCCGCCGGCTCGATGAATACCCGCTTGATCGGCTGGCCCGCCAGCGGAATGCTCGACTCGCCTTCGACGATCGAGCCGTCCGCGAGCTCCGCCTTGAGCACGATCGACTGGTCGGACGCCGGCAGCACCGTGCCGCGCACGGCAAGCACGCGGCTCAGCTCGCGGATGCCGGTGACGAAGTCGCCGGAGATGTCCGTCATCGCCGCCAGCATCAGGTTGCCCAGGCTATGTCCGGCCAGGCCGGTGCCATTGGAGAAGCGGTACTGGAGCATCTCGGAAAGCAGCGGCTCCACGTCCGCGAGCGCGATCAGCACATTGCGGATGTCGCCCGGAGGCGGCATCTGCAGCTCGCTGCGCAGCACGCCGGAGCTGCCGCCGTCATCGGCGACCGTGACGATCGCCGTAATGTCGAGGGGCTTCTCCTTCAGGCCGCGCAGCATGACCGACAGGCCGGTCCCGCCTCCGATGACGACGATCTTGGGGTTTTTCGGGTCCGCAGACCTTTTTCTTGCCATTGCACTCCCGCCTTAGGGGCGATCGCGGTCAGCATCGCGATGGCTGACCCGGACCGACTCCGTCTCGCTGCTGCCGAGCATCCGCCCGAGATATTCCGCTATGGCCACGGAGCGGTGCTTGCCTCCCGTGCAGCCGATGCCGATGACGACCTGGCTCTTGCCTTCCTTGCGGTATAAAGGAATGAGGAATTGAAGCATATCCAGCAGCTTGGTCAGAAACGTCTGGGTATCGGGCCATTTCATAACATATTCATATACATCGGGCTCCCGTCCGGTGCGTGGACGAAGGTGATCCACATAATGCGGGTTCGGCAGGAAGCGCACGTCATAGATCAGGTCGGCGTCGATCGGGATGCCGTACTTGAAGCCGAACGAGGTCACATTGACGGAGAAGCGGGACTGCTTGAGGTTCGTGAAGCGCGAGATGATCGCTTCCTTGAGCTGGGCGGGCTTGAGATTGCTCGTATCGATGATCTGGGTCGCCGAGTCCTTGAGCTCCTCCAGCAGCCGGCGCTCCATCGCGATGCCGTCGAGCGGCAGCCCTTCCGGGGCGAGCGGATGGCGGCGGCGGCTCTCCTTGTAGCGGCGCACCAGCACGTTGTCGGTGGCGTCGAGGAACAGGATCTCGTACGGGATCGTGAAATGAGTGCGAATATGCTCCAGCGAATCCGCCAGCGCCGTGAAGAATTCCCGGCCGCGCAGGTCGATGACGAGCGCGACCTTGGCGATCTTGCCGCTCGAGCCGTCGATCAGCTCCGCGAATTTGGGAATGAGGACGGGCGGCAGGTTGTCGACGCAAAAGAAGCCGAGATCCTCGAGGCTTTGCACCGCGATCGTTTTGCCTGCGCCGGACATGCCGGTGATGATGACGAGCTGGGGTGAGTTGGTTTCCATCGGGATTCCCCTTCCTGCGGCTGGATCAAGCCGAAAAGCCGCCGCGCGAGGCGGCGGCGGGCCGGACTAGGAGCGAAGGATGAGGCCGGCCGCTCCGACGACGCCGGCATTGTTGCCGAGCGTGGCCGCGACGATCTCGACGCCTTCCTTGGCTTCCGGCTGCGTATACTTGGCGAACACCTCGCGGATCTGGTCGAACAGGAAATCTCCGGCCTTGGCGACGCCGCCGCCGACGATGAAGCGCTGCGGGTTGAGCGTGACCGCCGTCGCGGCCATCGAGCGGCCGAGGTAGTAGGCCGCGCGGTTGACGATGCGGGCCGCCACCTCGTCGCCTTCCTTGGCGGCGTCGATGACTTCCTTGGCCATGAGGTTCGGCACGAGCGACAGGCTCGTCTTGTCCCCGCGGGCGACGGCGTCCTTGGCCATGCGGATGATGCCGGTCGCCGAGGAGACCGTCTCCAGGCAGCCCGTCATGCCGCAGGTGCATTGGATCGCTTCGAGATCCGGCACGATCGACATATGGCCAAGCTCGCCGGCCATGCCGTTGTAGCCTTCATAGATGCGGCCGCCGATGATGACGCCGCCGCCGACGCCCGTGCCGAGCGTGTAGCAGACGCAGTTCGGCACGCCGCGGCCGGCTCCGCCCCACGCCTCGCCAAGCGCGGCCACGTTGGCGTCGTTGTTCACCTTGACGATGACGCCGAGCTGATCCTCGAGCATCTGCTTCAGCGGAACGTTGCGTATGTTCAAATTGTTGGAGAACTTCACGATGCCGTTCGGAATGTCGAGGAATCCGGCGATTCCGACGCCGACGCCGCCTACCTGCTCCCAGGAATGTCCGGTCGCATCGACGATATGGCGCACGTACTTGACGATATTGTCGACGATGCGGTCCGCCCCATGGCTCGCCTCGGTCGGTCCCTCGTACGTCTGGAGCAATTCGCCCGCCGCGCTGCATACTCCAACTTTAATGGCGGTGCCGCCGATATCTGCTCCAACGTAGATCGTCTCTGACATGTGATAGCCACCTCAACGAATTAGTTTAACTTCTTTAGCTACTATAAGCGAAGGCATGGGTTAGGTCAAGGTAACAACGCCCCCCGGCGAACCGCGCCGAAGCTGGCCTCTCGCGGCTTTTCGGGAGCGCCGGGAAGGGCTTTTGAATCGTTTTTGGATTGCTCTCGGATTGCTTTTGGATGGCTTTCTGATGGCTTTCGAATGGCTTTCAGACCGCTCTCGAAGCGTCTTCGGGGCGCTGCCCAAACTGCCGCATGACCAGGCAATACCGGGTCCGCCCCGTCTCTCGCCGACCTTCGCGCCTGACGTTGCAGATCGACGTTAGCCGCAGGGCGATCCGCTTTTCCCCGTAAAAAGAAACGTCCGCCATCCGGAAGGATGGGGACGCCCGAAGCAAGCTTATAGGGACTGGCTCCAGTCATGGACCATCGAGCCTTCAAGGAACTTCTCGCAGTCCAGAGCGGCCTGGCAGCCGCTGCCCGCGGCGGTGACCGCCTGGCGATACTTCGTGTCCTGCACGTCGCCGCAAGCGAACACGCCCGGCACGTTCGTCTCGGTCGTGCCCGGCTTCACGACGATGTAGCCGTGATCGTCCGTGTCGACCTGCCCGCCGAGGAACTTCGTATTCGGCGTGTGGCCGATCGCGACGAAGATGCCGTCGGTCTCGATGAGCTCTTCCTGGCTCGTCTCGTTGTTGCGCACCTTGAGGCCGGTGACGCCGAGCGGGCCGGCGACGACCTCCAGCGGCGTGCGGTTGAGCGCGAAGCTGATCTTCTCGTTGTCGCGAGCGCGGTCCTGCATGATCTTGGAGGCTCGCATCTCGTCGCGGCGATGAACCAGGTCGACGCCGGTCGCGAAGCGCGTCAGGAAGTTCGCCTCCTCCATCGCGGAGTCGCCGCCGCCGACAACGACAATTTTCTTGCCGCGGAAGAAGAAGCCGTCGCAGGTCGCGCAGGTGCTGACGCCGCGGCCGACGTTTTCTTTTTCCCCCGGGATGCCCAGGTAGCGCGCGGACGCGCCGGTGGAGATGATGAGCGACTCGGCGACGAGCTCGCCCTGGCCCTCGACCTGGAGCTTGAACGGACGCTGCGAGAGGTCGACGCTGTTGACCCAGCCCGTGCGGAATTCGGCGCCGAACCGTTCCGCCTGCTTGCGCATGTTGGCCATGAGGTCAGGGCCAAGGATGCCGTCAGGGAAACCAGGGAAGTTCTCGACCTCGGTCGTCGTCGTCAGCTGTCCGCCCGGCTCCGGTCCCTCGATGACGAGCGGATTCAGGTTGGCGCGGGCAAGATAGATGGCGGCGGTGAGCCCGGAAGGTCCGGTACCGATAATGATGGATTTGTACACGATGAAACTCCTCCTTGTTGCCTGCTTGATTATAATTATTCTAATCCAAAGCGAGGCGATCCGTCAAAAGCGGCGGCGTATTCTTCATAAAACGTTCATCCGTTACTTTTCCCAATGGCCGCAAATCTCATCAATGCGCTTGGCATGCTTGCTCACGGTCGCCGCGGACGCGCCGTAGCGCTCCGCCACCTCCTGATAAGAAACCGTCCGGCGATGCTGCTTGGCGGTCAAATATTCAAGCGCGGCCGACCAGCTCTCCGGCTTGGCCATGCGCGGCACGTCCGGATACACCCGGACGAGGTAGTCGAGCCAGAGCTTCATCAGATCGTACTGCTGCAGCAGGCCGTACTCTTTCCCCATATGGCGGAAAGCGGTATCGAGCACGATCTGCCAGCTCGGCTCCCAATCCGGCAGCGGGCTGCCGTCCTCGAACGCCGTCTCGGCCACCGAGCCGAGCATCCGGCGGCGTCCCGACAAGACGGCGGGCACCGGCTCCTCGACACCGAGCTTGCGCAGGACGAACAGCGCGATGCGCTTCAGATCGTCCTCCTCGTCCGGCTCCAGCAGAAACGCCCGCAGCGCTTCCTGCACCTCTCCGTCGCCGATCGCGGCGAAGGCCTGGATGACCTGCAGCTTCGTCTTGCTGTCGCCGTGGCGCAGCGCCCAGAAAAACGAGGAGCGCACGAGCGGATTGCTGCTCATCCCTTCGGGCATCGCTTCCGGCGTCCGTTCCCATGTCTGGAACTGCTCCTCGAAGGGCAGGTGGTAATGGTAGCTCGCCGTCATCCGCTCTTCCTGCCCGCGCAGCATCGGCAGCTGCTCGAGGTAATACCGGGCCACATCGGACTCGGGATCGAGGCGCGCCGCCTGCTGCCAGAACCGCCGCGCCTCGTCCAGCCGACCGGAATGCACGGCCGCTACAGCCGCATAATGGTAGAGCGAAGCCTCATGCTCTCCCGATTCCCCCTTCAGCAGCCGGCGGAAATGGCGCAAGGCGCATTCATGCTCGCCGAGAATGCCCATCGTCGTCGCCAGCTTGAACATATGCTCCTGATGGAAGGGCACGGTCCGGCGCAGCCGATCGGTCAGCGGCTCCAGCCGCTCCCGATCGTCCGCATGCTGATAGAAGATCGCCAGGTTGCACAGGGCGTGAAGGTTGCCCTCCTCCTGCTCCAGCGCCTCCCGGATCGTCTCCATCGCGCGGTCGAGACGGCCCATATAATAGTAGGCCAAGGCGAGATTGTTGCGCGCCGCCATGAAATCCGGCGTCCGCTCCAAAATCGATTCCAGCAGCTTGGCCGCTTGGGCGAATCGGCCCTCTTCCAGCAGAGAGCGGGCGCGGTCATGCTCCGCCGTTCCCTGGCGAGCCTTGATCGTTACGGCCGGCGCCGGGCGCTTCAGCTCGTACTGAAGCAGCTCCATCATCTCCTCGGCGTCGTCGAGGTAATGCCCTTCCTCGTCCTCCTCGAGATAACGCAGCAGGGCGTGCTCGGCCTTGTCATACTGCTCCATGTTGGCGTAATTGTTGGCCATATAAAAGAAGCATTCCGTCATGGACGGATCCAGCGTCTCCAAAATCTCGATCAGGATCCGATTGGATTCCTCGTACTGGCCCGTCTCCGACAGGATTCCGGCCAGATTGCAATGGTTGACCGGATTGTCCGGCTCGTATTCCACGGCCTTGCGGAAATATTTCAGCGCCTTGTCGTAATGATAGCGGTCCATCGAGCGCACTGCGCGCTCGAAGAAGAACGTCGCGTCCCATTGGATCGGTATAATCTTCGCTGCCTGGTCCGCAGCCGCCCTGTTGTCCTCTTTCACCCGCCAAGGCACCTCCTCTGATTCCGTTAAAATCGAATGCACATGATTATACCATAACGTGTAACGCTTAACACGGTAGAAAATAAGGAACGAAAACGTCAAAAAACGGAAGGCCGCGAGTGGCCTTCCGTTCTTCGGAAGAGCAGGTTGGCCGGTCAGATGCCGGCATTTTTGAACAGGGTGCTGATCGAGCCGCCCTGCATGATGATCTTGGTGGCGTCCGCCAGCATCGGAGCGACGGAGAGCACCTTGAAGCGGTCCGAACGAATGTCCGGCAGCGCGATGGAGTCGGTCACGACGACTTCCTTGATGAGCGGATGGTCCAGCTTCTGCAAGGCGTTGCCCGAGAACAGCGGATGCGTCGCGCAGACGTAGACGTCTTCGGCGCCGCGCTCCTTCAGTCCTTCGACAACGTTGACGATCGTCGTGCCGGTGTCGATCAGATCCTCGATGATGATCGGGGTCTGGCCCTCGACGTCGCCGATGACGTGGGTGATGACGGACTCGTTGTGGGCCGGGCGTTTCTTGATCATGATAGCGAAAGGCGAATCCAGGTAGTTGGCCAGCTTCTCCGCCGTGGAAGCTCGTCCGGCATCAGGGGAAACGACAACGGGATTCTTGATGTTTTTGCTCTTGAGATGATCGCTGATGAGGTCCAGCGCCGTCAGATGGTCCACCGGGATGTTGAAGAAGCCTTGGATAGCCGGAGCGTGAAGGTCGATCGTGATGATGCGGGTCGCCCCGACGGTCGTCAGAATGTCCGCCAGCATCTTGGCCGAGATCGGTTCGCGCGGCGCGGATTTGCGTTCCTGGCGCGCATAGCCGTAGTACGGCATGATGATGTTGATCGTCTTGGCCGACGCGCGCTTGGCGGCATCGATCATGACGAGCAGCTCCACGAGGTTCTCGTTGATCGGATGGGAGAACGACTGCACCAGGAATACGTGGCAGTTCCGGATCGTCTCCTCATAGTGGCAGTAGACTTCTCCGCTCTTGAACCGGGAGATCGTGATCGCCCCAAGCGGCAGCCCCAGCTCCGCGCTGATCTTCCTCGCCAGCTCCGGGTTCGAGGAACCCGAAAAAATTCGCAACTTGTCGCTAAACATGATACCCTCCTGAGCGTTCCAACCAAAAATTTGACATCATCCTGCTAAAGCTCTGCGTGTTCGACACATCTATTATACATCCTGAGCCGCAGATTTCAAAAAGGAATCGGGAAGCGCTTGCGCTCCTTGAACGTGAGCAGCTGCGTGTAGCCGGCCTGGCGCAGCGCCTCGCGCGCTTCGGGCAGGTACTGCTCGAGCCGCTCCGGCTGGTGGCAGTCGGAGCCGATCGTGACCGGGATGCCGAGCTCATGCGCGCGCCTCAGCATGCGCGGTCCCGGGAACATCTCCGCGCACGGCATGCGCAGCCCGGAGGCGTTGAGCTCGATCGCCATGCCGGCGTCCGCGACCGCTTGCAGCGCGGCATCCTCCAGATGCGCCACGTCCTGCTCCGGCGCGTAGCCGAAGCGCTTGATGACGTCGATATGACCGATGTAGTCGTAAAAGCCGGTGCGCGCCGCCTTGATGACGGCGTCGTAGTACTGCTCGTATACCTGCAGCCGGTCGCGGCCTTCCCAGCCAGCCGTCTGCCGGAAGTCGGTGATGTCCCATGTCCCGAGGAAATGGACCGATCCGATGACGTAATCCCACGGATACGCTTCGATGATCGCTCGGATCTGCTCCTCGCAGCCCTCGATGTAGTCGCCCTCGAGTCCGAGGCGGATGTCGATCTGGCCGCAGTATTTCTCCCGCAGCTCGAGCACCTCCTCGACGTAGCGGGGAAGCTCCTCCATCGGCATGGCCATCTCGGGGAAATAGTCCTCCGGCCTGACATGCAGCAGCGGCATGTGGTCGGACAGGCCGATCTGCGCGAGGCCGCTGCGGATGCCTTGGCGCACATAGTCCTCCAGCGTGCCGACGGCATGGCCGCAGCGCTCGTGATGGGTATGGTAGTCGATGCGGATCGTCATGGATGGGCTCCTTTCGCCGCTAGGCGCTTCTCGCTATGGGATAGCTCGCTGCTCAGCGCTCTCGTTCCGGCATCTCCCGGAACTCGCTACCTATTCATCCTGTTCGTCGTCGGCTGGCCGTGGCGCTCGCGAAGCACGGCCATGACGTCGTCCAGCGGCAAGCCGCGCTCGCGAAGCAGCACCATGAGGTGGAACAGCAGGTCGCCCGCCTCCGCGCGAAGCTCCTCGTTGTCGCCGTTCTTGGCGGCGACGACGACCTCGATGCTCTCCTCGCCGAACTTCTTGAGGATCTTGTCGAGCCCCTTTTCGAACAGGTACGTCGTATACGCGCCGTCCGGCCGCTCCGCGTACCGCTGGGCGATTGTGCCCTCCAGCTCGCCGAGCATCGCGAAGCGGTCGCCGGTCGCCGCTTCCGCTGCCGCCTCTCCGCCCGCGACCGGCAGCGGGTTGTGGAAGCAGCTGTACGCGCCGGTATGGCAGGCCGGTCCCTGCTGCTCGACGCGCACGAGCAGCGTGTCGCCGTCGCAGTCGTAGCGGATCGAGCGGATGCGCTGCGTATGTCCGCTCGTCGCGCCTTTATGCCACAGCTCCTGGCGGGAGCGGCTCCAGTACCACGTCTCGCCGCTCTCCAGCGAGAGGCGCAGCGATTCCTCGCTCATGTAGGCGAGCATGAGCACTTCCTTGGTGAGCGCGTCCTGCACGACGGCCGGCACGAGCCCGGCCGCGTCGTACCTGATGCGGCTCAGGTCGAGCTCGAGCTCGAGCCCGAGCTCGAGCTCGCCTGACGCCTGAAGATCCTTGCTCATCGCACCGCCACTCCTTCCCGCCGCAGCTCGTCCTTGACCTCGGCGATCGTCATTTCCTTGTAGTGGAAAATCGTCGCCGCCAGTCCCGCGTCCGCGCCTGCTTCCCGGAATACCTCGCCGAAATGCTCCTTGCGTCCCGCGCCGCCCGAGGCGATGACCGGAATGCCGACCGACTGCGACACCGCGCGCGTCAGCGCGAGGTCGAAGCCGTCCTTGGTGCCGTCCGCGTCCATGCTCGTCAGCAGCAGCTCGCCGGCGCCGAGCTCCTCGGCGCGGCGCACCCACTCCAGCGCCCGCTGCCCCGTCGGCTTGCGTCCGCCATGCGTGTAGACCTCCCACTCGCCCCATTCCGGGTTGAAGCGGGCGTCCACCGCGACGACGATGCACTGCGAGCCGAAGCGGCGCGCGCCGTCCGAGATGAGCTGCGGATTCAGCACCGCCGCCGTGTTGATGCCGATCTTGTCCGCGCCCGCGCGCAGGATGCGCTTCATGTCGTCGGTCTGCGAGATGCCGCCGCCGACCGTGAACGGGATCGTGATCTCGCCCGCCGTGCGGCGCACGACCTCGATCATCGTCGCCCGCCCTTCGACCGAGGCGGAGATGTCGAGGAACACGAGCTCGTCGGCCCCCTCGCGGTCATAGAGCGAGGCGAGCTCGACCGGATCGCCGGCGTCCCGCAGATTGACGAAATTGACGCCTTTGACGACGCGTCCGTCCTTCACGTCCAGGCAAGGGATGATTCGTTTAGCCAGCATAGGCTCGACCTTCTTTCGCTAGATTCCCTGACGCCGGCCTTGCGGCTCCAGCTCCCGCACCGCTTCCGCGAGCGAGATCGCGCCGGTGTACAGCGCCTTGCCGACGATCGCGCCGCGGATGCCTTCTCCCGCATGCTCGACCAGCGTGCGCAGATCCTCGATCCGGCTGACGCCGCCCGATGCGATGACGTCCGCTCCCGAATACGCGGCCAGCGAGCGGATCGCCTCCACGTTCGGCCCCTGCATCATGCCGTCGCGGGAAATGTCGGTGAAGATGAACGTCTCCGCGCCTTTGGCCGCCAGCTCCCGGGCCAGCTCCTCGGCCTTGACCTCGCTCGTCTCCAGCCAGCCGCGCGTCGCCACATACCCGTCCTTGGCGTCGATGCCGATCGCCACGCGGCCGCCATGCCGCGCCAGCACGCGCTCGACGAACGCGCGGTCCTCGATCGCCGCCGTGCCGAGGATGACGCGCGAGACGCCGAGCGACAGCAGGCGCTCGACGTCCTCCTCCGTGCGCAGGCCGCCGCCGAGCTGCACCGGCACGGACACCGAGCGCGCGATCTCGCCGATCAGCTCGGCGTTCACGGGATGGCCGGCCTTGGCGCCGTCGAGATCGACGAGATGGATCCAGGACGCGCCTTGCGCCTCCCAGTCGCGGGCCGCCTGCACCGGACTGTCGTTGTAGACGGTCTCCTGGGCGTAGTCGCCCTGCACGAGCCGGACCGCCTTGCCGCCGCGGATGTCGATCGCGGGATAGATCGTGAATGTGGTCATGTCTTTTCCTCCAAGCGGGCCTCTCGCCCTATCGGTTGTCGCTTGCCGCCGGCGCGCCGGCCAGCCTTAGGAAGTTGCGCAGCAGGCTCATGCCGAGCTCGCCGCTCTTCTCGGGGTGGAACTGCATCCCCGTCACGTTGCCGCGGCCGACGATCGCCGTCACCGGCTGATGATAGTCCGTCACCGCGATCAGATCCGACGGCTCCGCCGGCAGCGCGTGGTAGGAATGCACGAAGTACACATGCCCCTCCTCCAGCCCCTCCAGCAGCGGGCTCTCCTGCCGGAACTGCAGCCGGTTCCAGCCCATGTGCGGAATCTTGTACTCGCCCCGGAAGCGCACGACGCGGCCCGGCAGCAGCCCCAGTCCTTGATGCGGACCGTGCTCCTCGCCCTCGTCGAACAGCAGCTGCATGCCGAGGCAGATGCCGAGCAGCGGCTTGCCGGATGCGGCGAACGCGCGCGTCGCCTCGTCCATGCCGGTCTCGCGCAGGAATGCCATCGCGTCGCCGAACGCGCCGACGCCGGGCAGGATCGCCCCGTCCGCGCTCAGAATCTCCGCCAGGTCCGACGTCACAAGCGCCTCGCAGCCGAGCCGCTCCACCGCCTTGCTGACGCTGTGCAGATTGCCGAGCCCGTAGTCGATGACCGCGATCGCGCTCATGCTAGAGCACTCCCTTGGTCGACGGCACGCCCTGCACGCGAGGGTCGATCGAGGTCGCCTCGTCGAGCGCGCGACCGAGCGCCTTGAACACCGCTTCGATCATGTGATGCGTATTTTTGCCGTAGTGCACGATGACATGCAGCGTGAAGCGCCCCTCGAGCGCCAGCTTCCAGAGGAACTCGTGGACGAGCTCCGTGGAGAAGCTGCCGACCTGCTGGGACGGATACTCGGCCCGATATTCGAAATGCGGCCGGTTGCTCAGGTCGATGACGACCTGCGCGAGCGCCTCGTCCATCGGCACGAACACGCTGGCGTACCGCTTGATGCCGCGCTTGTCGCCGAGCGCCTCCGCCAGCGTCTGGCCGAGGCAGATGCCGATGTCCTCCACCGTATGGTGGTCGTCGATGTCCACGTCGCCGCGGGCGTCGACCTTGAGGTCGAACTGGCCGTGCTTCGTGAACAGGTCCAGCATATGGTTCAGGAACGGCACATCCGTCTCGATCTCCGATACGCCCGTGCCGTCCACGGCGAACGCCAGCTTGATGTCCGTCTCGTTCGTCTTGCGCGCCACCTCGGCGCGGCGGAGCTCCCGCCCGTTGTCCCCAGTCGCCATCTCTATGCCCTCTTTCCTTCTGTCGATTGAAGTCCGGCCGCGCCTGCGGCCGCTTCCTTGTCCAGCCGCGCCCCGATCGCGCGGGCATGGCCCTCCAGCCCCTCGTGGCGGGCGAGCGTCATGATCTGCGCTCCGTCCCGCAGCAGCGCCTCGCGGCTGTACGAGATGAGGCTCGACTTCTTGATGAAGTCGTCCACGTTCACCGGCGAGCTGAAGCGCGCCGTGCCGTTGGTCGGGATGATGTGGTTCGGACCGGCGAAGTAGTCGCCGACCGGCTCCGAGCTGTACGGCCCGAGGAAAATCGCGCCGGCGTTCTCGATCGAGCCGAGCAGCCCCATCGGATCGTCCGTCATGATCTCCAAATGCTCCGGCGCCAGCCGGTTGACGACGTCGACGCCCGCCTGCAGCGAGTCGACAAGCAACGCGGCGCCGTGCCGGTCGATCGACTCGCGCGCGATCGCCGCCCGCGGCAGCAGCGGGAGCTGGCGCTCCACCTCGGCCGCGACCGCTTCGGCCAGCGCGGCCGAAGGCGTGATCAACAGGCTCGACGCCATCTCGTCATGCTCCGCCTGCGACAGCAGGTCCGCCGCCACATAAGCCGGATCGGCCGTCTCGTCGGCCAGCACCGCGATCTCGCTCGGCCCGGCCAGGCTGTCGATGTCGACCGCCCCGTAGACGGCGCGCTTGGCCAGCGCCACATAGATGTTGCCCGGTCCCGTAATCTTGTCGACCGGCGGGATCGTCTCCGTGCCGTAGGCCAGCGCCGCCACCGCCTGCGCGCCGCCGATGCGGTACATCTCCTTGACGCCGGCCTCGGCCGCCGCGACGAGGATGTACGGGTCGATGCCCGGCTTGCCCCCGGTCGCCGGCGGCGTGACCATGACGATCTCCGGCACGCCCGCCACCTGGGCGGGGATGACGTTCATCAGCACCGACGACGGATACGCCGCCTTGCCTCCCGGCACGTAGACCCCGACGCGCTTCAGCGGCCGGATCACCTGCCCGAGCATCGTGCCGTCCGGCTGCACGTCCATCCACGACTGGCGCTTCTGCCGCTCGTGATAGGCGCGGATGTTGGCCGCCGCCTGGCGCAGCGCCTCCAGAAAGTCCGGCTCGACCTGGCTGTACGCCGCCTGGATCTCCGCCTCGCCGACGCGCAGCTGCGCCGCGCTCAGCCGCACGCCGTCGAAGCGCTCCGTCAGCTCCAGCAGCGCCTCGTCCCCGCGCGTCCGCAGCGCCTCGACCGTCTGCCGCACTGACTCGTTCTGCTCCGGCGTGCCGTATTCGACCTCCCGGCTCAGCTTGAACTGCTCCGCTCGCATGATCCGCATCGTCCGTCTCCCCTTTCCTTCCTCGACTCTAGACCCGCGCCGACAGCGTCGCCTGCAGCCGGTCGCACAGCGACTGGATGCGGTCGTTCTTCATCCGGTAGCTGACGCGGTTGGCGATCAGGCGGCTCGTCACGCCGAACATCGGCTCCATCTCCACGAGCCCGTTGTCGCGCAGCGTCTGTCCGGTCTCGACCATGTCGACGATCCGGTCGGCGAGGCCGATCAGCGGCGCCAGCTCGATCGAGCCGTTCAGCTTGATGACCTCCACCTGCTGGCCGCGCTCGCGGAAGTACTGCGAAGCGACGTTCGGATACTTGGTCGCCACGCGCGGGTTCATGACCGGCTTCCAGTCCGGCAGTCCGATGACCGACATGCGGCACGGCGCGATGCCGAGGTCGAGCAGCTCGTAGACGTCCTTGTTTTCCTCCATCAGCACGTCCTTGCCGACGACTCCGATATCCGCCACGCCGTACTCCACATAGGTCGGCACGTCGACCGGCTTGGCCATGATGAACTCCATCCGCGCGTCCGGCACCTCGATGATCAGCTTGCGCGTATCCTCCAGGTCCTCCTGGATCAGCAAGCCCGCCTCGCGGAAGAGGCGGGACGCCTGCTTGTAGATGCGGCCCTTGGGCATCGCCACCTTGAGAATGTCCTTCGTCGGCTCTCCGCTCATCGTCCCGCCCCCTCTCCTGCCTCTTCATCGTTGAAAAAAGGAACAAAAACCCCGTAGGTCTGCCCGCCATAACGGACCGACTCTCCATCCGGCAGCCGCCGCGCCTTGCGCTCCAGCCGCTCTCCTGCGGCTGCGCCGGCTGCTCGCGCCTGCGCGCCATGGGCCACGCCTGGCGCCTCCAGCAGCGCCGTCACGACGACGGCGCCCTCGCCGCGCAGGCGGCCCGCCTCGGCCAGCGCCCGCTCGCGCGAGGCGGCGTCGTAGCCGATCAGAATGCGCCGCTGCGGCTCGCTCTCCTCTCCGACCAGCTCGAGCACGCGCGTCGTCTTGATCGCGAAGCCCGTCGCCGGCGCGGGCCGGCCGAACTGCTGCAGCAGATTGTCGTACCGTCCGCCCGCCACGACCGGGAACCCGAGATCCGAAGCATAGCCCTCGAACGTCATGCCCGTATAATAGGAGAAGTCGCCGATCATCGTCAGATCGATCAGCACATGCTCGCTCACGCCGTACGCCTCCAGCGCGTCCCACACTCCGCACAGATGGCCGATCGCGCTGCGCGCCGTCTCGTTGGCGCTCAGCTCCAGCGCCTGCTCGCATGCCGCGCGTCCGCCGCGCAGGCGCAGCAGCCCTTCGAGCTCCCGGCGCACGCTCTCGGAGAGGCCGAGCCGGCGCAGCTCGTCGCGATAGCCGACATGGTCGCGATTCAGCAGATAGTCCTTGAGCCGGCCCTGATCGCTCTCCCGGCCCGGCAGCAGCTCCTCCAGCAGCCCGTTGAGGAAGCCGACATGGCCGACCGCCATCCGGAACCGCTGCACGCCCGCCGCCTGCAGCGAGGCGATCGCCAGCGCGATCACCTCCGCATCGGCCTCGGCGGAAGCGTCTCCGACCAGCTCCACGCCCGTCTGGAAAAACTCCGCGTCCCGCCCCGCCTCGTTCTCGAACGCGCGAAAGACGCTCGCATGGTACGACAGCCGCAGCGGGAACTCGTGCTCCCGCAGCAAGGAGGAGACGACGCGCGCGATCGGCGCCGTCATGTCCGAGCGCAGCACGAGCGTCGTGCCGCGGTTGTTGAGCAGCTTGAACAGCCGCTGATCCGACGTCGAGCTCGCGACGCCGACCGTATCGTAATACTCCAGCGTCGGCGTCATGATCTGCTCGTAGCCCCAGCCGGCCATGCAGTTGAGCACGCTGCGCTCGATCTGGCGCAGCTTCGACACGGCCAGCGGCAAGTAGTCCTTGACGCCGACCGGCTTTTCAAACACCTTCGGTTTCGACATGATCCAATCTCCTATAAAGACGCGCATCACTTTAACGCGTTAATGTACTACCATGTTACCATACTGCCAAAGTAAAGGTATGGGTTATACTATCACGAACGCTCCGCATCCGTCAACCTGCGTTAAGCCGCCTCCGTCCGGCGGTTGCCGGCAGAGGCGGCTCGTGCCGACTTCCGCTCCTTCTTGCTACATCGGGTCTCGCCGCATCCGCGATCGCAGCCGCAGCTCTACGGCCAGCTCCCACGCGCTGCGCAGCCACAGGGCGCCGAGCAGCAGGCAGACGAGCGGCAGCAGCAGCAGCATATAGATCAAGCTCGGCCGCTCGTACCGGACATGGCCGAGCCGCTCCTCCGCATGCTTCATGAGCGCGATCTGCAGCGCCGGATCATTGTCGGCTCCGCCGGCGTTGAGCCGGTAGCCGTTGTGCTGGCCGGGACCGTTGAGTCCCGGCTTGACGGTCAGCGTCACGTCGATCCCTTCCTTGCGGCACGCGCGCAGCAGCGGCTGGGAGAAGGCCCCGTAAGGAAAAGCCAGCACGTCGTTGCGGACGCCGAGCTTCTCGCGCAGCACCGCATTGGCCTGGCGCACATCGCTTGCGATCCTGCGCTCGTACTCGCGCTCGGTCTCCCGTCTTCCCAGCCTCGGGACGAAAACGCGGCCGGCCAGCAGCGCGGTCTGTCCGCCGCCCAGCGCCGCCTCCGGCGCGTAAGCGTGGGAGTTGAAGGAATGGCTGTAGAACTCCATTCCGCCCCGCTTCATCTCCCGCACCTGCTCCCAGCTCAGCTTGGCGACGCCGTCGCGCCTCGCATCGCCGATCGTGCTCGCGATCAGGAAGTTCGTCGCCGTGACGCCATGCTTGAGCAGCAGCGGATACGCATAGCGGTAGAACGACTCGTAGCCGTCGTCGAACGTCAGCAGCACGGCATTGTCGGGCACCGGCCCTTTGCGGCGGATGAAGCGCTTGTATTCGTCCATCGAGATGACATGAAAGTTGTTCGCCCGGAGCAGCGTCAGCTGCCGGTCCAGCTTGTCCAGCGCGAGCGCCTTGTCGTCGGCCGGAGCGGGCGCGACATCGTGGATCATCAGCACGAGCACCTTGTTCCGATAGTAGCGGCCGTCCGGCGTATCCGGCTCCGACTTCAATCCTTGATACAAGACGGGCTCGCCTTGCGGCCCGAGCAGCTTTCCGAGCATCGGAATTCTGTCTTTATACGAAAAGGCCGCTCCCGCCAAGCCCGTGGCGAGAACAGCGGCGGCAAGCAGCGCGGTCAGCAGCGCGAAGCGGCCGGTCCGATCCATATTGATTGTCCTCCTCTTGCCTCAGCGAATCCATCTCCCTGACGATCCGCTTTCGCAAAAGGTTTCTCCCTGGTTGAAACGATTCCCTTATACATCCCTTTTATTCCGTTCGATCGGACGCGCCGGGTTGCCCCCGACGAACGCTCCTGCAGGCACGTCCCGGTGCACGACCGAACCGGCTGCGACGACCGCTCCGTCCCCGATCGTTACGCCCGGCAGGATCGTCGTGTTGGCTCCGATCATGACGTCGTTGCCGATGACGACATCGCCGAGCCGGTATTCCCGGATGAGGTATTCATGCGTCAGGATTGTCGTGTTGTAGCCGATGATGCAGTTGTCTCCGACGGTGATCCGCTCCGGGAAAAAGACATCGACCATGACCATGAGCGCGAACGAAGTCGTCCGCCCGACCTTCATGCCGAGCACGTTCCGGTAGATCCAGTTCTTGACCGGAAGCGACGGACAGTATCGGGAAACCTGGATCGCCGCGAAATTGCGCACGGCCTTGAAGCGGCTGACGGTCCGATACACCTGCCACAGCGCGTTCGGCCCCTCGGTCGGATATCGCTCCACCCGCCTCACGCGGGGCTCGGCTCCAGTCCGACCAGCGCATACAGGTCCCTCATATCCTGCAGCACATGCTGCGCCCCGTATTCGCGGAGCAGCTGCTCGCCCTTGAGCGACCAGGCGACGCCGATCGGCACCGCGCCGGCTTCAATGGCGGACTGCATGTCGACCGCGCTGTCGCCGACCATGAACGTCGCGGCCGGATCCGCGCCGAGCTGCTCCATCGCCAGCCGTACCGGCTCCGGATCCGGCTTCGGCCGCGTCACGTCATCCATCGTGACGATGGCGTCCATCAGGTCGAACAGCCCCGTCAGCTTGAGGCCCTTGTCGGTCGTCAGGCGGATCTTCGTCGTGACGACGCCGAGCTGGAAGCCCTCTTGCTTGAGGCGTTGCAGCACCTCGAGCGTATGGGGGAACGGCTTCACGAGATCATCGTGCAGCCGCAGGTTCATTTCGCGGTAGATCGGGATCAGATGCGAGGCATCGGCCAGTCCGGAAAAGAAGTTCATCTGGTCGAGCAGCGGCAGTCCCATATGCGGAATCATCTGCTCCCGCCCGAAGCCTTCCGGCGCGACGCCTTGCAGCGCGTGCAGGAAGCTGCGGATGATAAGCTCGTTCGTATCCAGGATCGTGCCGTCGAGGTCAAACAGTAGGGTTTTGATTTTGCGGGTCATCTTGATTCTCCTTGCCTTTGGCAGAGACGGCAGGCGCCGTCTCGGATTCCGCTCCGGCCGGCAGGCCGGTCTTGCGGTTGAGGATCGGGTCGCTGTAGCGCTCCGAGGACCAGCCCGCCTTGCGCCGCACCGCGATCAGGATCGCGCAGGCGAGCACGGTCAGCACCGCGATCAGCTGCGAGCTGCGGACGTTTCCGTAGTTCGGGTCGAGGAATCCGGCCTGGAACATCGCCGTCATCGGCGACCAGAGCGCATCCATCAGCGAGGCGAGCCAAGCCGGTCCCTGGAACGCCAGGCTGTCCGTGCGCAGCCCCTCGACGAAGAAGCGGCCGATCGAATACCAGATCAGATAGGTGAAGAACATCTCGCCGGCGCGCACCCATGGACGGCGGCGCAGCACGAAGATCAGCACGATGCCGAGCACGTTCCACAGCGACTCGTACAGGAACGTCGGATGATGGAACAGGCCGTCCTTCTCGACATACATCTGGTTTACGATCCAGTCCGGCAGATGCAGCTCTCCGGTGAGGAAGCGCTTGGTCACCGGCCCGCCGTAGGCTTCCTGATTGACGAAGTTGCCCCAGCGCCCGATGATCTGCCCGATCAGCAGCGACGGCGCGCAAATGTCGGCGATTCTCCAGAAGCTGTAGCCTTTGACGCGGCAGTAGATGACCGCGCTGATGACGGCGCCGATCAGCGCGCCGTAGATGGCGATGCCGCCGTTCCAGATGGCGAGGATCTCGCCGGGGTGCTCGCGATAGTAGTCCCACTTGAACAGGACGAAGTACGCCCTCGCCGCGAGGATCGCCGACGGCACTCCGAGCAGCAGGATGTCCATGAAGAAATCGGAGGAAAGCCCGAAGCGCTTGCCCTCCCGGATGGCCAGCACCAGGCCGGCGAGCGCGCCGAGCCCGAGAATGATGCCGTACCAATGGACCGTGATCGGTCCCAGCTTGAAAGCGATAGGGTCAATGAGCAGGCTGATAGGCGTCATCCAGACAGACCTCTTTCCGTTCTATTATTCGTAATCGTCCATATCGTCGGCGATCGTCTCGGTCAGCTTGTTCGTGAACTGCAGCGCCGCGTTGTAGCCCATGCGCTTGAGCCGGTAGTTCATCGCCGCCACCTCGATGATGACCGCCAGGTTGCGTCCCGGCCGGACCGGCACGGTGACGAGCGGCACGTCGGTCTCGATGATGCGCGTCGTCTCCTCGTCCAGTCCGAGCCGGTCGTACTGCTTGTCCGGCTGCCAGTTCTCGAGGCGGATGACGACGCTGATGCGCTTGTTGTTGCGGATCGCCCCTGCCCCGAACAGCGTCATCACGTTGATGATGCCGAGGCCGCGGATTTCCAGCAGATGGCGGATCAGCTCCGGCGCGGTGCCGTGCAGCTGGCCGTCCGACGTCTGGCGGATCTCCACCGCGTCGTCCGCGACGAGCCGATGGCCGCGCTTGACGAGCTCGAGCGCCGTCTCGCTCTTGCCGATGCCGCTGCCCCCGGTGATGAGGATGCCCATCCCGTAGACGTCGACGAGCACGCCGTGGATCGTCGTCGTCGGCGCGAGGCGGCGCTCCAGGAAGTTCGTCAGCCGGCTCGAGAAGATCGTCGTCGAAATCTGGCTGCGCAGCACCGGAATCTGCTTCTCCGTCGCCTGCTCCAGCAGCTCCGTCGGAGGCTCCAGCCCGCGCGTCAGCAAGATGCATGGCGTCTCGTCATGGCAGAGCCGCTCCAGCCGCTCGCGCCGCTCCTCGCTGCCCAGCGTCTCGATGAAGGCAAGCTCGGTCTTGCCGAGCAGTTGAACGCGCTCTTTCGGGTAATAATGAAAATAGCCGGCCATTTCAAGAGCGGGCCGGTACAGATCATCCGTCGTGATGAAGCGCTTCAGTCCGTCCTCGCCGGCCAGGATTTCCAGCTGGAACGGCTGGATCAATTCAGATACCTTTACTTTTTTAGGCATGGAAGCCTCCCTGTATCGATTCCTTCTGCAAGACTTATGTAGGAATAGTGGTGGTTCATTGCTCCTTGGCTGTTAGTTCCATCCTAATGGAAATCCGCTTTCGGCGCAACGTAGCGGCCCATGCGGCTTTTCCTGATTTCGGAAGGATTCCCGATCCTCGCCGGAGAAACCTTTTGGAAGCGCTTGTCGTCCATCTTTTCAAGCGGATCGTCCGGACCGTCCATTCCTTGTCCCTGCGGAGGTGCTGCCCCATGAGATCAAAACGAAAGTCGCCGTCCCGCTTGCGGCCGGGACGTCTTGCCGCTTGCCTGCTGCTTTCCGCTGCGGCGACGCTTCCCTTGGCCTACGCGTCATCCCGGCCGTCGGACTCGCCCGACGCGCTGACGGCAGCCGTCACCGCCCTCGCGCCGGCATCCGCCGCCGTCGCCGCCTTTACGGCTCCTGCCAAGCCCGCGCTGCCGTCCGCTGCCGGCGCTGCCTCTGCTTCGTCCGCCGAATCGATTCCCGCTCCCGTCGCCGATACGTCCGCTCCCGCTTCCTACGCCAATTCGGTTTCGCCCGCCGTTCCCGCGCATGTCTGGCCTCGCATCTCCGGCCTGTCCGAGCCGCAGCGAAAGCAGCTCGCGGATCAGGTGCTGCGGATGGCCCCGGAGGAAAAGATCGGACAGCTGCTCGTCGCCGGCATCGACGGCAGCGCGCCGGATCAAGCCGTCGCCCGCCTCATCGAGCAGCGCCAGGCCGGGGGCTTCATCCTGTTCCGGCGCAATATGGAGACGATCTCGAGCACCGTGTCGCTGCTCAACGAGCTCAAGAAGATCAATCGTCAGGCCGGCGGGCAGCCGCTGTTCCTCGGCGTCGATGAGGAGGGCGGCCGCGTGACCCGCTTTCCCGCTTCCATGACCCGCTTGCCGGCAAGCGGAGCAGTCGGTCAAAGCGGCGACGTCGACTATGCTCGGGCGGTAGGCAAGCAGCTGGCCGAGCGGGTAAAGGCGTTCGGCTTCAACGTCAACTTCGCTCCCGTGCTGGACGTGAACAGCAATCCCGACAATCCGGTCATCGGCGACCGCTCGTTCGGCGGCAGCCCCGAGTTGGTCGCCAAGCTAGGCATCGCCGAGCTGAAAGCCCATCAGGAGGCAGGCATCCTCGGCGTCGTCAAGCATTTCCCGGGACATGGCGATACAGCCGTCGACTCGCATAAGCAGCTTCCTGTCTTGACCCATGATTTGAGCCGCCTGACCAAAATAGAGCTGGCGCCGTTCGAAGCCGCCATCGAGAAGGGGACGGACGCCGTCATGGTTGCCCATATTCTGCTGCCCAAGCTCGATCCCGACTGGCCGGCGTCTCTATCCAGCTCGATCATCGGCGGCTTGCTGCGCGGCAAGCTTGAATTCGACGGCCTCGTCGTCAGCGACGACATGACGATGGGCGCGATCACGGACAACTATGATCTCGGCGATGCCGCGGTGCGGTTCGTCGCTGCAGGCGGAGATCTCGTGCTCGTCTGCCACGATCCGCAGCAGGCGAAGCTCGTCTTCGCCGCTTTGCAAAAAGCCGTCCAGGACGGGACGGTTTCGACCCGAAGGCTGAACGACAGCGTATACCGCATCCTCGCGCTGAAGCTTCGTTACAAGCTCGATGATGCGCCAACCGCCGTCCCTTCGCTGAAACGGCTGAACGGGCAGGTCGAAGCGGCTCTCGCGCCGTTCGGCACGGCTCCCTGAAGCCCGGCGCGGGCCCATCCCATCCCGCATCGACAGCAGCTCCAAGCGTAAAAAAAAAGGCGATCCCGGATGGGATCGCCTTTGTCGTTCGTTGAATTAGTTCTCGAACAGGTTCAGCTCGGTCGCTTTGTCGAAGATGTGGACTTTGTTCATGTCCAGCGCCAGCTTGACCGTCGTGCCGTCGCGCATGCCGGAGCGTCCGTCTACGCGAGCGATGACCGTATCGTTGCCGATGCCGTTCAGGTACAGGTACATCTCATGGCCCAGGTTCTCGGCAACTTCGATGTTCGCCGTAACGATGCTGTTCGGGGATGCTTCCAGGAATACCGGCTCTTCATGCAGGTCTTCCGGACGCACGCCGAGAACAACCTCTTTGCCGGAGAAGCCCTTGTCGCGGAGCGCTTGAGCTTTGCCTTCCGGCAGGACGACGTCCACGCCTGGAGCTTTGAAGCGCAGGGCGCCGGCGACTTCGTTCAGCGTGCCCGTGATGAAGTTCATGGCAGGAGCGCCGATGAAGCCAGCGACGAAGATGTTCACCGGATGGTTGTACAGCTCCTCCGGAGTTGCGTTTTGCTGGATGATGCCGTCCTTCATGACGACGATGCGGTCGCCCATCGTCATGGCCTCGATCTGGTCATGGGTTACGTAGATCGTGGTCGTTTCCAGACGCTTCGTCAGCTTGCTGATCTCAGCGCGCATCTGGCCGCGCAGCTTGGCGTCAAGGTTGGAGAGCGGTTCGTCCATCAGGAACACTTGCGGTTCGCGGACGATGGCGCGGCCCAGGGCGACACGCTGGCGTTGACCGCCGGAGAGCGCCTTCGGCTTGCGATCGAGCAGATGCTCGATGTCGAGAATTTTCGCGGCTTCGCGCACGCGCTTATCGATATCCGCTTTTTTGAACTTGCGCAGCTTCAGGCCGAAGGCCATGTTCTGGTACACGTTCATGTGCGGGTACAGGGCATAGGATTGGAATACCATCGCGATGTCGCGGTCTTTCGGAGCGACGTCGTTCACGAGGCGGTCGCCGATGAACAGCTTGCCCTCGGAGATTTCTTCAAGGCCAGCGATCATACGAAGAGTCGTGGATTTGCCGCAGCCGGACGGACCGACCAGAACGAGGAATTCCTTGTCCTTGATGTCGAGGTTGATGTCCTTGACCGATGCGTTGTCGGATCCAGGGTATTTCTTGTAAACATGCTCTAAACGTACGCCTGCCATGTTCGTTTTCCCCCTATGTGAGTGATGGTGAGTTCCTGCTGTTCCTCTTGTAGATCCATCTTAACCGAAAATGTAAGCGTGTGACTATGCACAACTCCTACAAAAAAATCAGGGTCTTTTCGTAACTTTATACAATAGCAGAATGACCTTGACCATGACTGCGTCCCGGAACAGCCTCACATCGAGCCCGGTCTCCTGCTTGAGCTTGTCCAGCCGGTACAGAAGCGTATTCCGGTGAATGTACAGCTTTTTTGCCGTCTCGCTCACGTTGCAGTCGAGCGAAAAGAACGTCTCCAGCGTCGTCATGATTTCCGGCTCCACATAGTAGTCGGAGCGGCTGAACGCCTGCTCCACGAACCGCGCGCGGTCTCCTTCGGGGATCGCGCTGAGCAGCCGCTCGAGGTGGAGCTCCCAGGGCAGGTGCACGCTCGACCCGATCTGGAAGCGGCGTCCGAGCTGCACCGTTTCCCGCAGCAGGGCGGTCGTCTCGACGATCGACTTGGACGGCTGGATCGGAAAAGCGATTGCGATATGGCATTCGCCGAGCCACTCGCTTGCCAGCATGTCATGCAGGCCAAGTCCGATCGAGCGCAGGCTCTCCTCTTCCGATTCCTCCTCTTCCCCCGAATCCAGCAAAGAGTCGCTCAAAGGCGCAGTCGGGCTCAGGATAAGCCACTCGTTGCGCTGCAGCGGCAGCAGGATGATCTCTTCCTCGAAGAAGGAGCGCAGCAGCTTCTCCAGCTCGGCGTACGGCTCGTCGACGAGTCCGTGATATTCTCGGATGAGCAGGAAAGGAATCATGTCGGCATACAGCCGGCCGCCCATCGTGAGCGCCTCCGGCAGCATCTCCGCTTGCGGCCTCTCCAGCTGCTCCATGATCCAGGCTCCGAGAGACGCCGCCTGCTTCTCGACTCCGGTCGGCGCCGCAGGCGCGGCTTTGCCGGCCTTCATCGCTCCCAGCATCCAGCCGATCAGGCGCAGCTCGGTATGGCCGAGCGGCCTCGCTCGCCGGATCTCCAGCACGTCCGCCCGTTGCGCGTCTGCTGTCCCTTGCACCGCTACCGCGCCACCCGGCAGCTGCCGGAACAGCTCCGGGTCTTCGTCCGCCAGCGTCTCCAGCTCCTGCCACTGCCCCGGCTTATAGGCGCGAAGCTGCAGATCCGCGTCCAGGATATGCCTCAGTTCTTCCAGCCAGTCTGCCGATGCCATGTGTCATCTCCTGTTCCTGTCTTTGGATGAGCTATGACCCAAGTGTACCATGAAGCAGAGCGCCTCTTCCAACGCGCATCGCCAGCCGCTTGCGGGAGAACGACAAAAAAAGCCCAGACAAGGTCTGGGCTTGGATCGATAAAACTGGTGAGCCATGAAGGACTCGAACCTTCGACACCCTGATTAAAAGTCAGGTGCTCTACCAACTGAGCTAATGGCTCTTGAAGATGAAGTGGTGGAGGGCGATGGATTCGAACCACCGAACTCGTCAGAGAACAGATTTACAGTCTGCTGCGTTTGGCCACTTCGCTAGCCCTCCACATTTGCTCTAAGATGCGCCATTGAAGCTCACTTAGAAAACCAATGGTGGCTCGGGACGGAATCGAACCGCCGACACAAGGATTTTCAGTCCTTTGCTCTACCAACTGAGCTACCGAGCCGTATACGATTGAAAAAATGGCGGAGCTGACGGGATTCGAACCCGCGGTCTCCTGCGTGACAGGCAGGCATGTTAGGCCTCTACACCACAGCTCCAGGCGATAATGGTGGAAGCTGAGGGGATCGAACCCCCGACCCTCTGCTTGTAAGGCAGATGCTCTCCCAGCTGAGCTAAGCTTCCGTATAAGTGGTAGCGGCAGAGGGGATCGAACCCCCGACCTCACGGGTATGAACCGTACGCTCTAGCCAGCTGAGCTATGCCGCCACATGTGTCAGGTCAGGCATCGCCAAATGCCTGCACAACTTGTCCTGCTCTCCGGCACTAGTCCGTGAAGCAAAACGAGCTTGCGCCCTGAAAACTGGATCGAACGAAATGCCGTGCTGACCGGCTGTTCTTGCTTGAATAGGATAAGCCCTCGACCGATTAGTACTCGTCAGCTGCACACGTTGCCGCGCTTCCACCTCGAGCCTATCGACCTGGTCGTCTTCCAGGGGTCTTACATACTGGGAAATCTCATCTTGAGGGGGGCTTCGCGCTTAGATGCTTTCAGCGCTTATCCCGTCCGTACGTAGCTACCCAGCGGTGCTCCTGGCGGAACAACTGGTACACCAGCGGTACGTCCATCCCGGTCCTCTCGTACTAAGGACAGCTCCTCTCAAATTTCCTACGCCCACGACAGATAGGGACCGAACTGTCTCACGACGTTCTGAACCCAGCTCGCGTACCGCTTTAATGGGCGAACAGCCCAACCCTTGGGACCTACTTCAGCCCCAGGATGCGATGAGCCGACATCGAGGTGCCAAACCTCCCCGTCGATGTGGACTCTTGGGGGAGATAAGCCTGTTATCCCCAGGGTAGCTTTTATCCGTTGAGCGATGGCCCTTCCATTCGGTACCACCGGATCACTAAGCCCGACTTTCGTCCCTGCTCGACTTGTTGGTCTC
>NZ_CP150181.1:125000-282500 GCF_037965485.1 Paenibacillus sp. FSL W8-1187 | reverse complement strand
CATAGCGCTTCTGCGCCGCCTCGATCGCGAAGACGGCATAATCGATCTGATCTTGGCCGGTCGCCTGCTCGAAATGATACTGCGCGTTCACCCAGTCCCGATGCGCCTCCCGGATCTCGTCAAGCAGCCTGTCCAAGCTGATCTCCGCCGGCTGCTCGGACTCGACGCTCAGCGCCAGAGCCTCGACTCGCCTGCCTTGAAATAGCCTCGCACCCATTCCGCACCTACCCCTTTCGGCTTGTCCTCGCCGCCTGCTTGCCTGCCTGTATTCATTCTATAAACGGGATTCGCCGTTTAGAACGCCGCAGAGGCGATTCGACGGCCGCTCGCGGGACAGCAGGGCCGAAAGCAAAAAGCGACCGGCCGGAAGACCGGCCGATCGCTCTCATTCAAAAACTCAAAGCTCGCGCCGTCCTTCCAGCGCCTTGGACAGCGTCACCTCGTCCGCATACTCCAGATCCCCGCCCACCGGCAAGCCGTGCGCGATGCGGGTGACCTTGATGCCGAACGGCCGAACGAGCCGCGACAGGTACATCGCCGTCGCCTCTCCCTCGATATTAGGATTGGTCGCCAGAATCAGCTCCTGCACCCGCTCGTCCTCCAGGCGCCGCAGCAGCTCCGCGATCCGGATCTCCTCCGGTCCGATGCCTTCGATCGGCGAGATCGCTCCCTGCAGGACGTGGTAGTGGCCGTTGAACTCCTTGGTCCGCTCCATGGCGACGAGATCCCGTGACTCCTGCACGACGCAGATCGAGGAAGGGTCTCGGGACTTGTCCTGGCAAATGCGGCAAGGATCCGTATCGGTAATGTTGCAGCAGATCGAGCAGAAGTGAAGATTGCGCTTGACGCTGACGAGCGCCTTGGCGAAATCGATCACATCGTCTTCCTTCATCTTGAGCACATGGAAGGCCAGCCTCGCGGCCGTCTTGGGACCGATGCCCGGAAGCCGGGTAAAGGAATCGATGAGCTTCGCGATCGGTTCGGGATAATACAAAAGCCCAGCTCCTTCCATAAAAATCGGTACGGCCCCCCGCGAATCGGGAGGCCGTACCGCCACCGCGCGCATCTCGCGCGGCCCAGGGGGCGCCTTATGAGGCGCCTAGGCGTTGATCGGGACTAGAACAGGCCCGGAATCTTCATGCCGCCGGTGAACTTGCTCATGTCCTTGTTGGCGAGCTCGTCGGCTTTGGTGATCGCATCGTTGACCGCGGTCAGAACGAGATCCTGCAGCATCTCGACATCGTCCGGATCGACCGCTTCCGGCTTGATCGCGATGCTGACGAGCTTCTTGTGTCCATTGACGACCGCAGTCACGACGCCGCCTCCGGCCGTGCCTTCGACCTGCTTCGTCTCGAGCTCCTCCTGCGCCTTCATCATCTGCTCCTGCATCTTCTTCACTTGCTTCATCATTTGGTTCATGTTGTTCATATCGGTCACCTCTATTCCGGAATTGGACTTGCACGTACGGATCTGGCTTCTCCCTCTGGAGTTCGCGGCTCGGGCGTCTTACTCCTTCTTGAGCTCAACCAGGTCCTCGCCGAACATCTTGAACGCTTCCTCCACCCATTCCGGCCGTGCCGGAGGGGCGATCGGATCATCATGGGAGAGCTCGAACGGCTCGGCTCCGCTCTCCGCAGCCGGCTCCGAAGCCGCCTGCTGCCAATCCTTCTGCATGACGGTCGCCAGCTGCAGCGGCTTGCCGAACGCCTCCTGCAGCACGCGCTCGATCAGCTCGCGGTTGGCCTGCTTCTCCGTCGTCTCGCGGTGGATCGTATTTTTGAACGCGATGAGCGCCGTGTCGCCCGCCCAGGAGACCGGCTCGCCGTCGACGAGCCAGGCGTGGACGGTGACGCGCGCATCCTTGACGCGCGCGAGCACTTCCGCCCACTTGGCGCGCAGCTGGGCGGTGTCGGGGCTGCCCGCGGCGGAGACGAAGGGGTCGAGCTTGACGGTCCGGAGGCTGCCTCCGGACCGCGGGCCGAACCCGTTGCCGCCGCGGGCGGGTGCGCCGCGCGGCGGCGCGGCGGCGGCCGGAGCCGCCGCGGCTGCGGCGCCTCCGCTGCGCTGAAGCTGCTCGAGCTTGCGCTCGAGCTGGTCGATCCGCTGCTGCAGCGCGGCGACTTCATGGCCGGAGGCGCCGGGGGCCGCTGCCCCCCGCCGCTCCGCCACAGGCTGCGCTCCCGCGGCGGGAGCTCCGCTCTCCGGCAGGGTGCAGATCTTGAGCAGCGCGACCTCGAACAGCGTCTGCGGGTGGGCGGCGTGGCGCATTTCGTTTTGGTAGCGGTTGAGCTCGTCGATCATGCGGAAGATGCGCTCCGCGCTGAACCCCTCCGCCATGTCGCGGAAGACGGCGGGATCGGCGAGCCGCCCCATGCCCTGGGCGCTGTCCGGTGCGAGCTTGAGCACGAGCAGGTCGCGGAAGTAGTAGATCAGGTTCTCGAGGCACTTGTCCGGGCTCTTGCCGGCCTGCATGAGGCCCTCGACGAGCGGCAACACCGCCGCCGCGTCGGAGTCGCGCACCGCGACGGCGATGCCCGCGAACTGGCGGGCGGCGAGGCCGCCGGTGACGTCGACCGCGCCCTCGAGCGTGATCTTCTCCGCGCCGAAGGCGGCCGCCTGCTCCAGCAGGCTGATCGCGTCGCGCATGCCGCCGTCCGACAGGCGGGCGATGTAGTCGAGCGCCTCCGGCTCGGCCTCGATGCCCTCCTCCTGCGTGATCTCGCGCAGCCGCTCGATCTGCTCCTCCAGCGACACCTGGCGGAAGTCGAAGCGCTGGCAGCGCGAGACGATCGTCGCCGGCAGCTTGTGCGGCTCGGTCGTCGCGAGGATGAAGATGACATGGCTCGGCGGCTCCTCGAGCGTCTTCAGAAGCGCGTTGAACGCTTCCGTCGTGAGCATGTGGACCTCGTCGATGATATAGACCTTGTAGCGCACCTCGGACGGCGCGTAGCGCACGCTGTCGCGGATCTCCCGAATCTCGTCGATGCCCCGGTTGGAGGCGGCGTCGATCTCCACGACGTCCATCACCGTGCCGGAGGTAATGCCTCGGCAGGCCGCGCATTCGTTGCAGGGCTCGGGCGCAGGTCCGCGCTCGCAGTTGACGGCTTTGGCGAAAACTTTGGCCGCCGTCGTCTTGCCCGTTCCCCTCGGCCCGTTGAACAAGTAAGCATGCGCGATGCGCTGCTCGCGGATCGCGTTCTGCAGCGTCTGCCGAATATGCTGTTGTCCCACCATGTCCTGGAACGTCTGCGGACGCCAGGCACGGTACAAGGCGATATGAGTCAAAGGTCGGCTTCCTTTCGCGCCGCCGGATGGCGGCCGTTATCGTTCTTCCATTATACATGACCGGGCGGCCGGGCAAAAGGGAAACGCTCTCTGCCGAAGGAATCCGCAAAAGGCGCGGCAAGGACGGAAGGCGGGCCGGCAGATGAGCGCGCGAGCAATGGAAAACAGGCTGCGGGGCTCGGCTCCCGGCTCGCGGTCCTACGACTCCATCGCCAGCGTGATCTGTCCCTGGACGGCATGAAAAAACGCCGGGCGACGTCTGGAATCAGACAATCGCCCGGCGTGCGGGATTGATCGAGTAGAACCGTGCACCTGCCCTCGATCCATGCGTCCCAGCCGGCACTCCTGCTCCCAGCTCGGGCCAGGCGTCCCTCCGGCACATGAACGGACTTGCTTACGGCTGCTTCCTTCCGGACCTGACCGGGTTCACAAGCGTCCATTGCGGAGGACCCGTCCGTCAACACTGTTCCTAGGCGCCAAACGCTGCAACGCATAACCTACGGCAGGAATTCAACCTCGCTATAGCGGATTGCGAGTTACAGGGCACCGCTACCTCCCCGTCTAGCACGGCAGGGTTTCAGTATAGCCGATTTGCGGGGCTTGCGCAACCGGACGAGATGAGCCTGAAACGCGCGGCGCCGAGCCGAAAGAGCGAGCGGCCAGCCGCTGCGGAGCTTGCGCTGCGGCGAAGGGGCTTCTGCGGCGGCGGAGCCGCCGTTACGGCGCCAGCTCCGTCACGACATCGTAGCGAGGCATGTTGTAGGCGAGCTGGGACTGGACGCGGGCGCGCATCTCCTCGCGCTGAGCGGAGTTCATGCCGGGGCGCGGCTTCACATAGGCGCGCATCGTCGCGCCGTCGATGACGAGCCGGACGGAGCCGACGCCCTTGACCTCCTTCGCCTTCTGCTCGGCGAAGTTCGCGTCCTGCTGGATGTTCTGCGCATGCGGCGTATTGATAAGATGCGGATTCGTATTGGTCAGGCCGAGCTGGCCGTCGCGGCCGTAGCTCTTGCCTTTCATGGAGTTCGGGCTGCCTCCGCAGCCGGACAGCAAGGCGGCGCCAAGCAGAAGGGCGCCGGCGGACAGCGCGATGCGGCGGGCAAGCGGACGGATCGTAACCATGTGGTGCATGCAAAAAACCTCCCTTTGGCCATAGGATGGCGAAGGGAGGTTTTTCTATACTGCCAATGGCTGGCAGCTGAAGTCGATTAGATGCCGTATTTCTTTTTGAAACGGTCTACGCGGCCGCCGGCGTCCAGGAACTTCTGCTTGCCCGTGAAGAACGGGTGGCAAGCGGAGCAGATCTCCACGCGCAGGTTCGGTTTTACGGAACCGGTCTCGAACGTGTTGCCGCAAGCGCAAGTAGCCGTTGTCACGTGGTATTTCGGATGAATAGCCTCTTTCATCGTCTTTCACCTCTTTTGCCCTGAGCTTCATGCGAGCCCAGAGTTATCGCAATACTTGAATACTATATCATGCATGCCCGTACCGCGCAATGCCCTTCGGCCGCTCTCAGCGGCGGCGGGCCAGCTCGGCCGGAGGCACATGCGTGTACGAGCCGATGACGACATCCGGCAGCTCCTCGCGGAAGATTTCCAGCATCTGCTTCATGCCGTAAATCTCTCCGCGCGCCTTGGGGATGAGGTTCAGGTAGCTCTCCGGGTCGATGTTGAGGTTGCGCATCTGGATGAGCCGCAGGCCGGTCCGGCGCACGAACTCGATCATCGCCTCCATCTCCTCCTCGCGGTCAGTGACGCCCGGGAAGATGAGGTAGTTGATGGACGTGTAGACGCCTTGGTCGGCGGCGTAGCGGAGCGATCTCTCGACATTTTTCAGCGTGTAGGCCCGAGGCTTGTAGTAGGCGTTGTAATGGTCGTCGAGCGCGCTGATCGTGCTGACGCGCATCAGATCGAGGCCCGAGTCGACGATTGCCCGCATGAAGTCGGTCAGGCCGGCGTTGGTGTTGATGTTGATGTAGCCCATCGAGGTCTGCTCGCGCACGCGGCGGATCGCCTCGACGATGATCTTGACCTGCGTAGACGGCTCGCCCTCGCAGCCCTGCCCGAAGCTGATGATCGACTCCGGCGTGCGCAGCTGCTCCAGCATGATCTGCACGACCTCGTCGACGGTCGGCTTGAAGTTCATGCGCGTCTGCGGAGCCGGGAACGCGCTGTCCTCCGGCTGCTCGGAGATGCAGCCGAAGCAGCCGGCGTTGCAGGAATAGGAGACGGGAACCGCTCCTTCCCAGCGCTGCAGGAACGTATTGGAAGCGGTCAGGCATTCGTAGCCGAGCGCGCAATGGGACAGATGCTCGTACAGCCGGTTGTCCGGATACTTGGCCAGCAGCTCCTCCACCTTGACGTTCAGCTCGGTCCGGTCGCAGTTCAGCGGGTTCCATCGCTCGGGATCGTCGCACTGCTCGGCGGCGGCCCAGAAGCGGCCGTCCTTCCAGACGACGGCGGTATAGCCGAACAGCGGCAGCACGGCCGTCTTGTCCGACTTGGCGTAGCCCGGCAGCGCGAGGCGGGTGAAGCCCTGCGGCAGCAGCGCCCCGACCGCCTGATACGGCCCCGGCAGCAGCTCCATCTTGCCGCTCGGGCCGATGCCGATCGGACGCGTGCCCGGCAGCCCCACCAGCGTGGCGCCCTCCGGCAGAGGAATCAGCTCCTCCTCCATCAGCTCGATGACGATGTCCCCGCCGCGGCCGAGGCCGGTCCAGTCGGGATGGTCGAACAATTGGCCTTGTTCGTCGGCATATACAAGATTCATGATGTCCTCCTAAAGTCTGTGCGAAGCGCCGGCGGTCATTCGGCCGGCGGCGTATCGGTCGGCGCGGCTTTGGCGCGCGTCGTGCGGCGGGCCGGCGCGGCCGGCTTGTCGCCGGCCGCCGGTGCGGCTGCGCTCGCGGCGGATGCGGCGCGCGTGCGCTTCGCCGGCGCGGCTTCGGCCGCCGGCGCATCGGGAGCGGCCGCGGCTGCGGCGGCCGCCTTGCTGCCGCGCGGCGAGCGCGGCGCGGCGCTGGCGCCGGCATCCGCGGCGGCTGCGCGCGTGCGCTTCGCCGGCGCGGCCGGCGCCTCCGCCGCTGCGCCGGCATCCGGCGCGGCGGCGGCGACGCGCCGCCGCCGTACGCGCCGAGGCGGCGCGCACGCGCGGCTGCGGCGCTGCGGCAGCCGGCTCGGCCGCCGCCGGCGTGCCGGCGCTGGCCGCGACGCGCGGCGCCTCCGCCGCAGGCGCTGCCTGCGGCGCGGCTGCGCTCGCCCGCGGCTGCGCGGCAGCCGGCTCCGCCGCGGCGTTGCCGGCCTCGGCGGCACGCGCCGCCGGGCGCTCGCCGCCTGCCGGCTGCTCCGGCTGCGGAGCGGCGCCTGCGCCCGGACGCTGCGCCGGGCTGTACCCGCCCGCGCGCGCGCCGGCTGCCGATGCGGCCGGACGAGCGCCGGGCGCGCCCGGACGCGATGCTGCGCCCGGACGAGCGCCCGTGCCGCTGCGGCCCGCGTAGGAGCCGCCGGCGGAAGCGCTCGGCCGCGATGCGCCGTAGCTGCCGGTCTCGCCCCGGCTGGCGTAGCCGCTCTCGGAGCGGGCCGAGCTGCCGGAGAAGCCGCCGGCGGAAGGGCTGGCCGCGCCATTGCCGCCGCCAGCAGCCGTTCCGCCGCTCCCGGAAGCGTAGCTGCGGTAGCCTTGTCCCGTCGCGCCATGGTTGCGGTAAGCGGACGTGTTGGAAACGATCGGGCTGCCGCCGGCCGGCGTGCCCGGAGCTTGTCCGCCGGAGCCGCTGCCGGAGCTGCTGCCGCCTGCGGAAGACTGGCTCGGCCGTTGGCCGTTCTTGGACTCCAGCGTCGTCAGGAATTCCGCGTTCGTCTTGGACTCGCCGAGCTTCTTGAGGAAGTTGTCGACGAACTCCATCGAGTCGTTCATGTTCTTGCGGATGACCCAGATCTTGTCCAGCTCCTCCTTGCTCAGCAGCAGATCCTCGCGGCGCGTGCCGGAGCGGCGGATGTCGAGAGCCGGGAAGATCCGGCGCTCGGCGAGCTTGCGGTCCAGGTGCAGCTCCATGTTGCCGGTCCCTTTGAACTCCTCGTAGATGATGTCGTCCATGCGCGAGCCGGTGTCGATCAGCGCCGTGGCGAGGATCGTCAGGCTGCCGCCCTCCTCGATGTTGCGCGCCGAGCCGAAGAAGCGCTTCGGCCGGTGGAACGCCGCCGGATCGATGCCGCCGCTGAGCGTCCGCCCGGACGGCGGAATGACGAGGTTGTAGGCGCGCGCCAGGCGGGTGATGCTGTCGAGCAGGATGACGACATCCTTTTTATGCTCGACCATGCGCAGCGCCCGCTCCAGCACGAGCTCGGCCACCTTGATATGGTTTTCCGGCAGCTCGTCGAACGTCGACGCCACGACCTCGCCCCGCACGGAGCGCTGCATGTCGGTCACTTCCTCCGGACGCTCGTCGATGAGCAGCACGAAC
Source organism: Paenibacillus sp. FSL W8-1187 (assembly GCF_037965485.1). NCBI lineage: Bacteria > Bacillati > Bacillota > Bacilli > Caryophanales > Paenibacillaceae > Paenibacillus > Paenibacillus sp. FSL W8-1187. The sequence continues at coordinate 274,756 of NZ_CP150181.1, read as the reverse complement.
AGCTCGATCTCCGGGTTGTTCTCGGAGATGCTGTTGGCGATCTCCTTGAGCAGCAGCGTCTTGCCCGCCTTCGGCGGCGCGACGATCAGCCCCCGCTGGCCGAGGCCGACGGGCGCGAGCAGATCCATGATGCGGGCCGACAAGCGATGCGGGGTCGTTTCCAGGACGAGCTTCTTTTGCGGGAAAAGGGGGGTCAGCGCCGGGAAATGCAGGCGGTCGGCTGCCGTTTCCGGACTCATGCCGTTGACGGCGTTCACTTGCAGCAAGCCGAAATAACGTTCGTTTTCTTTTGGAGGACGGCATTTGCCGGAGACGAGGTCGCCGCTGCGCAGGTCGAACCGGCGGATCTGGGACGACGAGATGTAGATGTCCTCGTTGCTCGGCAAATAGTTGATCGGACGGAGGAAGCCGAAGCCTTCCGGCAGGATGTCCAACACGCCCTGCATGAACAGCAGCCCTCCGCGCTCCGCCTGCGCCCGCAGGACGGCGAAGACCAGCTCTTTCTTCTTCATCTGGTTGAAGCTCGGCACCTCGAACTGCTTGGCGAGCTTGTACAGATCATTCAATGACATTGCTTCCAGATCGGCGATCTGAAATTCGCTCATGATCTCACCACTTTATTCAGTTTTCGCACCTTAATCTTTACCTCATGTCGGGACGATCCGAATCTATGACTTCGATTCTCTTATTGTGTCCGGGCGGGCTTCGCCCTAACCTTCGAATCAGGATGGCAGAGGAATCGCATTAGCTCTAGGAAGGTCTGGAAGAGGGCTTGAAGGCGGGTGCAGGGGAAAAGAAAGCGCCCTGGCCCGCGGGAGCGGGCCAGTCGACGTCTGGATAGAGATAGGCAAGCCGAAGGCAGGCGCGGCTCGCGGCCGCCGCCTCGGGCGGTTCAAGCAAAAGGCCTCATCCGCAGCCGGTGCCGGCGCGGATAGAGGGCAGGCGGCTTACTCCTGCTCCCGCCATACGTCGGCGCCGAGCCGCCGCAGGTTCTCGACCAAATTGTCGTAGCCGCGGTCGATATACTCGACGCCGGTAATTTCGGTGACGCCCTCGGGCACGGTCAGGCCGGCGACGACAAGCGCCGCTCCGGCGCGCAGATCGGCGGCGCGCACCTTGGCCGCGTTGAGCGGGCCGCCCTCGATGATCGCCGAGCGCCCCTCCACGCGGATGCCCGCGCCCATGCGCACGAGCTCCGGCACATGCTTGAACCGGTTGCTGTAGACGTAATCCGTCAGGATGCTGACGCCGGAAGCTTGCGTGAGCAGGCTCGTCATCGGCGACTGCAGGTCTGTCGCGAAGCCGGGATAGACGAGCGCCCGCACGTCGATCGGCTCATAGGCCGGCGCGCCGACGATGCGGATGGATTCGTCCATCTCGATCACCTGCACGCCCATCTCCACGAGCTTGGCGCTCATCGCTTCCATATGCTTGGGGATGACGCCGTCGATGACGACGTCGCCGCGGGTCGCGGCGGCCGCGATCATGTAGGTCCCAGCCTGGATGCGGTCCGGGATGATGGAGTGGCGGCAGCCGTGCATCGCCTCCACGCCCTCGATCCGGATCGTCTCCGTGCCGGCGCCCTTGATGCGGGCTCCCATGGCGTTGAGCAGCGTCGCTACATCTATGATTTCAGGCTCCTTGGCCGCGTTCTCGATCGTCGTGACGCCCTTGGCCCTGGAGGCGGCCAGCATGATGTTGATCGTCGCTCCGACGCTGACGACGTCCAGGTAGATCTTGGCGCCGCGCAGCTCGCGGGCGAAGATGCGGATCGAGCCGTGCTCGTTGGACACTTCCGCGCCGAGCGCCTCGAAGCCCTTGATATGCTGGTCGATCGGACGAGGCTCGAAGTTGCATCCGCCGGGCAGGCCGATGACCGCTTCGCCGAAGCGGCCGAGCAGCGCTCCCATCAGATAATAGGAAGCCCGCAGCAGCTTCACCTTGCCGTCCGGCATCGGCGCCGACCGCAGGCGGGAAGGATCGATCCGCATCGTGTCGCCGCTCCAGGACACGCCGGCCCCGAGCTGCTCCAGGATCTCCCCGTACACCGCCACGTCGCTCAGCTGCGGCAGGTTGTCCAGAACGACTTCAGATTCCGCCAGAATGGCGGCAGGCAGCAGCGCGACCGCGCTGTTCTTGGCACCGCTGATCTGCACCGTGCCTCGCAGCGGACGTCCGCCGCGAACCATTAGTTTCTCCATTAATGCTGTATCCTCCCCGGGAAGAAGCAGGCCGCGCCGCGCGGCTGGCGCGCGACGCCCTGCAGCTGAAAACAACGCAGCGCGCGCCGGCAATGCAGCTGCAAGGGCGCGCGCTCATCGTTTGTGGTTGGTTCAGTCCAATGAAGCGGGTCATTCTGGGCTATTATATCATACTTGTCCGGGCATAAAAACAGGCCCTGCTGCTCAGGACCCGATCGCGTATTTGCTGTTGTTCTCGTCGTCGCGGCGCAGCTGCATGTTGACCGCGAGCCTCATCTCGTCGATGTCGAACGGCTTGGTGAAGTGCATGACCGCGCCGAGATCGGTCGCTTCCTTGATCATGTCCAGCTCGCCGTAAGCCGTCATCATGATCACCTTGATGCTGCGGTCGATCGTCTTGACATGCTTGAGGATCTCCAGTCCGTCCATGCCGGGAATCTTCATGTCCAGCAGGACCAGATCCGGACTTTCGTTGCGGACGATCTCCAGGGCCAGCTTGCCGTTGGAAGCCTGAAAGGTCGTATATCCCTCGCTCGTAAATACCTCCATTAGCAGCACGCGGATTCCGTTCTGGTCATCCACGATGAGTACCTTCTTCTTGTCCAACTTCTCTACCTCCCGTTAGGTTCTCTCTTCGACAGATCTAGCTGCTCTATGTGTCGGATCGTTGGCGTCTGCGGCGATGAGACGGTAAGGCAACGGCTTTCGGATTTTGCCCACCCCCTATATTCGCCCTGCCCCTTCTATCTCCTTCTCTAAATTGGAAAAAAGCCGCCAGCATCGCGAAAGGCGATGCCAGACGGCCAAATAAGAGGGAGCCGGGCTCCTGCGCCGACTACTCGGACAGCTGGAGGGAGGCGTTGACGAAGCCGCGGAACAGCGCCTGCGGGCGGTTCGGGCGAGAGGTGAATTCCGGATGGAACTGGACGGCCAGGAACCACGGGTGCTCCGGCAGCTCGACCATTTCGACGAGGCGTCCGTCCGGCGAGGTGCCGGAGATGCGCAGGCCTGCCTGCTCCACTTGCTCGCGGTACTCGTTGTTGAACTCATACCGGTGACGATGGCGCTCGTAGACGAGCTCGTCGTCGTACTCGCGCGCGGCGAGCGAGCCTTCGGCCAGCTTGCACGGATAGAGGCCAAGGCGCATCGTGCCGCCGAGATCCTCGATATCCTTTTGCTCCGGCAGCAGGTCGATGACCGGATACGGCGTCGTCGGGTTGATCTCGGAGCTGTTGGCCCCGGTCAGGCCGAGCACGTTGCGCGCATACTCGATGACCGCTACCTGCATGCCGAGGCAAATGCCGAAGAACGGCGTGCGGCTCTCGCGGGCGTAGCGGATCGCCGCCACCTTGCCCTCGATGCCGCGGTCGCCGAAGCCGCCCGGCACGAGGATGCCGTTCACGCCGGCGAGCGTCTCGGCCGCGTTGGCGTCGGAGAGCTCCTCGGCGTCGACCCAGCGGATGCTCACTTCGGAGTCGGCCTCGATGCCCGCATGAGCGAGCGACTCGACGATGCTGAGGTAGGCGTCATGCAGCGCCACGTACTTGCCGACGATGGCGATCTCGGTCTTGCGCTTCAGGTTCTTGACGCGGTCGACCAGCTTCGTCCACTCGGCCATGTCGGCTTGCGGAGCCTGCAGCTTGAGATGGTCGACGACGTACTGGTCGAGGCCCTGCTCCTGGAGCATGAGCGGCACCTCGTACAGCGTGGACGCGTCGCGGCATTCGACGACGGCGTTCGGATCGATGTCGCAGAACAGCGCCAGCTTGTTTTTCAGGTCCTCGGAGATCGCTTTCTCGGTCCGGCAGACGATGACGTTCGGCTGGATGCCGATGCTGCGCAGCTCCTTGACGCTATGCTGGGTCGGCTTGGTCTTCACCTCGCCGGCGGCCTTGATGTACGGGATCAGCGTCACATGCACGTACATGACGTTGTCGCGGCCGATGTCGCTCTTGATCTGGCGGATCGCCTCGAGGAACGGCAGGCTCTCGATGTCGCCGACCGTGCCGCCGATCTCCGTGATGACGACGTCGGAGCCGGCTTCGCGGCCGGCGCGGAAGACGCGTTCCTTGATCTCGTTCGTAATATGCGGGATGACCTGGACCGTGCCGCCGAGGTATTCGCCGCGGCGCTCCTTGGTGATGACGGACGAATAGATCTTGCCGGTCGTCACATTGCTGTTTTTGGACAGGTTGATGTCGATGAAGCGCTCATAGTGGCCGAGGTCGAGATCCGTCTCCGCCCCGTCGTCCGTGACAAAAACTTCTCCGTGCTGGTACGGGCTCATCGTCCCCGGATCCACGTTGATGTACGGATCGAACTTCTGGATCGTAACCTTCAGGCCGCGGTTCTTGAGCAGCCTGCCGAGCGAAGCCGCGGTGATGCCTTTGCCGAGAGACGACACCACACCGCCCGTTACAAAGATATATTTCGTCACTGTTGAATACCCTCCATGCTCCTATGGTTAGTTAAAGGTTGCCCAGGCCGGCCCTGAAACATGGCGCGGACCCCATATAAAAACAAAAAAAGTGTCACCCATATAAAGGGGGCACTTTCTACGATCACCCATGCAAATATGCAGGCAGAACGCTCCGCTGCTTCCTGTCGGAATCGGCGCGAAGCAGCCTTGAGCTGATGATGGTTTCACTAAAAGCTTCAAAAAGCCCATGCAATAGTTTATCTCACCGCAATCCGCCCTGTCAAGGACAAGCCGGACCTTTGCGAAAGGCGCCTCGAATGGAAAAAGGCCCCGAAAACGGGGCCTCGAAGCGGCCCGCCGCCAGCCGGCGGGAGCCGAAGATACTTTACTTGCCGCCTTGCTCTTCGTCGGAGTCCTCGTCCTCGAAGTCTTCCTCGTCCTCGTCGTCGGATTCCTCGGCCTCGGCGTCGTCCTCGTCGATCGTCTCGTCGACCGCTTCGGCGTCGTCCTCTTCGCTCTCGTCGAACTCGCGGTCCTCGTCGAACAGGTCGAAGTCCTCCTCGCTCTCGGCGTAGGTGTCTTCCTCCTCCGCCTCGAACGGCTCCTCGTCCTCGAGATCGTCATCGTCGTTGATGATGCGCGGACGCTTGGCGTTCGTGATTGGATCCTCGTTCTTCTCGACCGGATACCAGCGCTTCAGGCCCCAGGTGTTGGAGCCGACGCAGGCGAAGCGGCCGTCGATGTTGATCTCCGTGTAGACCTGGGCGATGACGTTGTTGACTTCCTCTTCCGTCAGGCCGCGGTACTTGGCGATCTCTTTCATCAAGTCGCGATAATAGTAGGGCGTATTGGCCGCTTTCAGCACTTCGAAGGCCAGATCGACCATCGGCATCTCGCGCAGCCGCTCCGCATCGAATTTTTGGGACAGGTTCGTGCTCATCTAATCCAGACACATCCTCTCGGATAATCGTACGCAGCTCATTACGGTTCCATCTTGTCCACAGTCAACCTTTAGTAAAACCTATTTGCCTCAAAAAATCAAGGCGCTTCCTCGAGCGGCTTGTCCGCTTCCAAAAGGGACGCGCGGCCTCATAAAGGAAGAACGAAGGGCTCCCCCTTCGCTCCTGACTGTATCCTTCCGCCTGGAGCGCCTTTCCGAAAAGGAGCGGCGGATTCCCGGCTGCAAGAGTCCGACGACTCTTACTTGCATTGTATGAAGAGCGGAGGGCGATTGACACGAGCCGCGGCCCAAATTGCCGCAAAACGGGCCGATGGCTCTATCGGGCGGAGGGCGGCCCCTCATACACTATCCAAGCATTGTCCGTCAGGAGGGACTTCATCTTGGATCATCTGCTCCGCTGGCTGCGCGACCTCCCCGCCTCCGCCGGCTCTCCGGCAAAACGGCTCATGCTTACCTTCCGCCATCCCGACGACTACCGGGTCTTCCTGCATGCGTGCGGCGAAGCCCTTCTTCCGTCTGAACGGCTCGTTCCCTTGCCCCTCGTCCAGGCGGTCAGCGTGGCGCTGCCCGCCCGGCAGCCGCTTCCCCCTCCGACCGCCGGCGTCATGGCCGAGGAGGACCGCCGGATTACGATGAAAGCGTCCGGCCTGCCCAAGACGATGCCCGAAAAGGGCCTGCCCTGGGGCGTGCAGCAGATCCGCGCCCCGCTCGCCTGGAACCGGACGACGGGCCACCGGATCAAGATCGGCGTCATCGACACCGGCGTCGACCACAGCCATCCCGATCTCAAAGCCTCGCTCGGCCGCGGCATCAACCTGATCGACCGCGGCCAGCTGCCCCATGACGACAACGGGCACGGCACCCATATCGCGGGCACGATCGCCGCGGCCAACCAGCCGGGCGGCATGATCGGCGTCGCCCCGCGCTCCATCGTCTATCCCGTCAAGGCGTTCGACCAGAACGGCAGCGCCTATGTGTCGGACATCATCCTCGGCATCGAGTGGTGCGTCCGCAGCGGCATGAACATCATCAACATGAGCTTCGGCATGAAGTCGCGCAGCAAGTCGCTGCACAACGCCGTCATCAACGCGACGAACGCCGGCGTCGTCATCATCGCTTCCTCGGGCAACGACGGCCGCCGACGCTCGGTCGACTACCCGGCCCGCTATCCGCAGACGATCTCGGTCGGCGCGACGAACCGGCTGCGCCGCATCGCGGCGTTCAGCAACCGCGGCCCCTACATCGACATCTATGCCCCGGGCGACCGGATCCATTCGGCCTGGCTGAAGGGCAAATACCACGAGATGAGCGGCACGTCGATGGCCACCTCGCATGTGAGCGGCGCGGTGGCGCTGCTGCTGGCCCATCAGCCCGGGCTCGATCCGGGCGAGATCCGCGCGATCCTCAAGCGCTCGATGGTGCCGCTTCGCGGAGCGAAGGAAGGGCGCACCCCGGGCGAGCTCGACGTCCTGAAAATGATGAAAGCCGCCGAGGCCTGATGGCTTCGGCGGCTTTCCTTTTGGCGGGGAAGAAACGCTAGCGGCTACATGCGCTCCGGCGCGGATACGCCGATGAGGCGCAGCGCGCTGGCGATGACGGCGCGGACGGCGGCCAGCAGGGCGAGGCGCGCCTGCGTCTGCGCCGCATCCTCGGTGATGGCGCGCTCCGCGCGATAGTAGCTGTGCAGCTGCGAGGCCAGCTCGTACACATAGCGCACGAGGCGATGCGGCGCATGCTGCTCGGCCGCCTGGCGGATCTCCTGCGGATATTCGGCGAGCTTGAGCAGCAGGTCGTATTCATGCTCGCTCGTCAGGCGCGAGAGCTCGACCTGCTCCAGCGGCAGCCGGCTGACGCCCTGCTCCTCGGCCTGGCGCAGGATGCTGCAGATGCGCGCGTGGGCGTACTGCACGTAGTAGACCGGGTTCTCGTTGGAGGTGGAGACGGCCAGGTCCATGTCGAAGTCCAGATGCGAGTCCATGCTGCGCATCGTGAAGAAGTAGCGGATCGCATCGACGCCGACTTCGTCCATCAGATCCTCCATCGTGACGGCTTTGCCGGTGCGCTTGGACATCTTGACCTTCTCGCCGTTCTGGAACAGGCTGACCATCTGGGCGATCAGCACGACAAGCTTGTCCGGATCGTTGCCGAGCGCCTCCATGGCGGCCTTCATGCGCGGGATGTAGCCGTGATGGTCCGCGCCCCAGATGTTGATCATCGTATCGTAGCCGCGGCCGTACTTGTCGCGGTGATAGGCGATGTCCGGCGTCAGGTACGTATAGGAGCCGTCGTTCTTGATGAGGACGCGGTTCTTGTCGTCGCCGTAGGCGGTCGTGTTCAGCCACGTCGCGCCTTCTTCCTCGTACACCTGGCCCTTCTCGCGCAGCGCGTCGAGCGCCTGGACGACGAGTCCCTTTTCGTAAAGGGACGTCTCGCTGTACCACAGGTCGAACGGCACGCGGAAGCGCTCGAGGTCGCGCTTGATCTTGCCGAGCTCGCGCTCGAGGCCGTACGCCTTGAAGAACGCGAAGCGCTCTTCGTCCGTCAGCGAGAGCAGGCCGTCGCCTTTCTCCGCGGCCAGCTCCTTGGCGAAGCCGACGATGTCCTCGCCGTGGTAGCCGTCCTCCGGCAGCTCCGCCTGCTGGCCGAGCTGCTGGCGGTAGCGCGCCTCGATCGACCTCGCGAGGTTGTTCACCTGCGCGCCGGCGTCGTTGATGTAGTACTCGCGCGTCACTTCGTTGCCCGCGAAGTCGAGCACGTTGCACAGCGCGTCGCCGACGGCCGCGCCGCGGGCATGGCCCAGGTGCAGGCTGCCGGTCGGGTTGGCGCTGACGAACTCGACCTCCACGCGCTTGCCGGTGGCTGCGCCGCGTCCGTAATTCTCGCCGGCGGCCTCGACCTGGCCGACGACCGGATACAGATACGCGCGGTCCAGGCGGAAGTTGATGAAGCCCGGGCCGGCGATTTCCGCCGACAGGATGGACGCCTTGCCTTTGTCCAGATGCTCCAGGATCGCCTCGGCGATCTGGCGCGGGTTTTTGCGGGCGAGCTTGGTCAGCTGCATCGCGGCGTTCGTCGCGAGGTCGCCGTGCGACTTGTCGCGGGGCACCTCCAGCACGAATACCGGCAGCTCCTCGCGGGGCGCCAGGCCGGCGGCGACGACGGCATCGGCGATGCCCTCGCGGATGGCGGTATAGACTTGCTCCAGCACGTTCTGACTCATGGTTGATTAGCCTCCTGTATCGTAAGCCGCAGTTGGAAGCGGCCGCTTGACTCGTCTTCGATGCGCAGCCGGTACGTCCACGACAGCGTCAGCGGCAGCAGCCCCTCGCCGGGGGAAGATGCCGCCAGCTCCTCGGTCTCGGTGACGAGCGGGAACGACAGATGCGGCGACGCATAGCGCCCGCCGCGAGACTGCCCGGCCGCGAACGTCTGGTCGGACTCCAGACCGCCGCGCCGCGTGAGCGTCAGCTCCTCGCCGTTCCAGCGAAGCGTCGTGCGCACGACGCCGTGCAGCTCGTCCCGCTCCTCGTACCGCAGGTAAAGGGAACGCCCCTTGGGGATGAGCTCGCCGCGATGGCGCGCGGCGGGCTCGCGCTTGCCGTCCTGCATGCTGCTGACGGCGATGTCGACGGCAAGCCTGGCGGGACTAGGCCGGGCGACCGGCCCCCCCTCGGCAGAGCCGCCGGCCCGGCCGGCCGATCCAGCGGGGCCGGCGCTGTCCGCGGGGCGATCCGGCTTGGCGGGGGCTCGATCGTTCCGTTCCATGGCGTTCTCCTCCTTTGGCGCTTCCTGTCGATTGTTCCTATTTACTATATACATGGCGGGCGAAAGTTTCAATGATTGTCCGCCGCGAAAGCTCCAGCGGGCCGGCCGCTCCTCGGGCAGCCGGCCAGCGGGCCGGCCGCTCGCCGCGCGCGGCGAAGCAGCAATTCTCGAAAGGGCGCCGCTAGGGGAGGAAACCCGGCAAGAGGCGACATGGCCAAGCCCGAATAACCGGCTCGACCAGGGAACTTTGAGTTCCCTCGTGCGTCCGATTCGCGCCTGTTGGCTCGACCAGGGAAGTTTGAGTTCCCTCATGCGTCTGAATCGCGCTCGTCGGCTCGATCAGGGAACTTTGAGTTCCCTCATGCGTCTGAATCGCGCTCGTCGGCTCGACCAGGGAACTTTGAGTTCCCTCATGCGTCCGATTCGCGCTCGTTGGCTCGACCAGGGAACTTTAAGTTCCCTCATTCGTCCGATTCGCGCTCGTTGGCTCGGCCAGGGAAGTTTGAGTTCCCTCGTGCGTCTGAATCGCGCTCGCTGGCTCGATCAGGGAACTTTGAGTCCCCTCATGTGTCCGTATCGCGCTCGTGGCCCGATCAGGGCGCGCCTGGCTCCCTCGTTCGTACTCCCCTCCCGGCAAGGCCATGCAGCGCCGTGCGCGACTTGACGAACGAATGCCAAAAAGCCGCCCTAGCTGCAAAGACAGCAAGGCGGCTTGGAGGGCAGCCTCCTGGGAGGCTGGCTGCCGGAGGGCAGCCTCCTCGGGAAGGCTAGCTCCCGGCGGGAATCCGCAAGTACGGCTTCAGCCCCTCCCACACCTGCAGCCGGTCCTCCAGCGTGCGCATCGCCGGAGTCGGCACGGGGCTCGTCGACGGCATCCGCAGCAGATCGAGGCCCGCCAGAGCCGGATGGTCCTTGAAATGCTTCACATAGATCGAATGCGACTTCGTGCCGTTGAAGGCGAGCGCCCGCAGCGTCGGATGCGCCTCGACCAGTCCCGGCAGATCGTTCGGCTCCGCGTCGCGGATGTTCATGTCGAGGCTGCCCGGCCGGACGCATGAGCCGATCATGTCCCACATGCCGACGCCGATGCGGGCGGCGTAGCGGACGCGCTCCTCGTACGTCTCGTCCGGCTCGCGGCCGGACAGGGCGTACAGGATGCGCCATAGAAAATTGCGGTCGTTCGCATAGTAGCGCTGCGCCTGCAGCGACTTGACGCCGGGCATGCTGCCCAGCACGAGCACGGTCGCCCCCGGCTCGATGAGCGGCGGGAACGAGTAGACTTTGGTCGGCTCCGACAAGCGGATCCCTCCTCGGGACGGCAAGTCGAGACGGGCCGGCGCCAGCTCTACATCTGGCCGTTCTTGCCCCGGAAGGCCGGCGGCGTGCCGTCGAGCTTCTCGATCTTGCCGCAGATTTCGTGATGCCACTCCGTATCGTCGGTCATCGACGCCAGCAGCGACATATTGTACAGATTGGCCAGACGCCGGCAATGCGAGGCGTTCACCGCCAGGCAATGCTCGAAGTCCGCTTGCTCCTCGTCCGTCAGCGCGCGGCGCTCGCGGATCGTCCACAGCTCCGCCAGATGCTCATGAATCGGCAGCAGTCCCATGTTTCAAGCACCTCCTTGGATTCTATCAGCCAGTATGGCCAAAGAAGAAGAGGTTCAAGCAGCCGGCGCCGCCGAAAGCGAAAAATCCCCGCCCTTCCAAAGGAAGCGGCGGGGAACGAAAAAGCCCTTTACTTGATGAAGCCGAGCAGCATCTCGCGAATGACCTTGGAAGCGACGATCTGCGTCTGCTCCGTCGGGTCGTAGGCCGGCGCGACCTCCACGAGATCGCAGCCGACGACGTTCACGCCGGAGCGCGCGATCGCGTGCACCGCTTCGAGCAGCTCCTTGCTCGTGATGCCGCCCGCCTCGGCAGTGCCGGTGCCCGGCGCGGCCGACGGATCCAGCACGTCGATGTCGATCGTCAGATAGACCGGACGTCCTTCCAGCTCCGGCAGCGCCTTCTTGAGCGGCTCAAGCACCTCGAACGGGTGGAAGTTGATGTTCTCGCGGGCGAACTGCCACTCCTCGCGGGAGCCGGAGCGGATGCCGAACTGGTAGACGTTCTGGCCGCCGATCAGGCCGGCCGCCTTGCGCAGCGGCGTCGAGTGGGACAGCGGCTCGCCTTCGTACGATTCGCGCAGGTCCGCGTGGGCGTCGAAGTGGATGATCGCGAGGTCCGGGTACTTCTTGTAGACCTCCTGGAAGATCGGCCAGCTGACGAGATGCTCGCCGCCGATGCCGACCGGCATCTTGCCGTCCGCCAGCACGCCGGCGACGAACTCGCCGATGATGTCGAGCGAGCGGGCCGCGTTGCCGAACGGCAGCAGCAGGTCGCCGGCGTCGAAGTACTCGATGTCCTCGAGGCTGCGGTCGAGGTACGGGCTGTACTCCTCGAGGCCGATCGACACCTCGCGGACGCGGGCCGGGCCGAAGCGGGAGCCGGGACGGAAGCTCACGGTGAAGTCCATCGGCATGCCGTAGATGACGGCGCGCGACGCTTCATAGTTCTCGGAGCTCAGGATGAAGACGTTGCCGGAGTATTTCTGGTCGATTTTCATTTATTTCACCAGATCCTCGACGAACTTCGGCAGCACGAACGCGGCCTTGTGCAGGCGCGGCGTGTAGTACTTCGTCTCGCGCTCCGGAATCGCCGTCTCGTCGACCGCGAGCGGATCATGCTGCTTGGAGCCCATCGTGAACGTCCAGAGGCCGGACGGATACGTCGGCACGTTGGCCCAGAACACGCGCACGACCGGGAACACTTCCTTGACGTCGCGGTTGACGCTCTGGATGAGGTCGGCCTTGAACCAAGGGTTGTCCGTCTGCGCCACGAACAGGCCGTCTTCCTTGAGCGCCTCGTAGATGCCCTGGTAGAAGCCGCGCGTGAACAGGTTGGCCGCCGGGCCGACCGGCTCGGTGGAGTCGACCATGATGACGTCGTATTCGTTCTTGTGGTCGTGGATATGCATGAAGCCGTCGTTCACATGCACCTCGACGCGCGCGTCGTCCAGGCCGGATGCGATGTTCGGCAGATACTTCTTGGAGTATTCGATGACCTTGCCGTCGATGTCGACGAGCACGACGCGCTTGACCTTCTCATGCTTGAGGATCTCGCGCACGACGCCGCCGTCTCCGCCGCCGACGACGAGCACCTGCTCCGGGTTCGGATGCGTGTTGAGCGCCGGGTGGGCGACCATCTCATGATAGACAAACTCGTCCTTGTCGGTCGTCATGACCATGCCGTCGAGCACGAGCATCGTGCCGAACTCCTCCGTCTCGATCATGGCGAGCTGCTGGAAGTCCGTCTGCTCGTGGACGTAGGTTTCCTTTACTTTGGCGGTGATGCCGTACGACTCGGTCTGTTTCTCGGTATACCACAATTCCATGGTAAGAGTCCCTTCTTTCTTCTTCAGGTTTGGGGACGGGAAACCCGTCCATCGGAAGACCGCCCCGGCCTGCCGGCTGGCCCAAGCGGCACGCTCCTTCGTCCTCGGACGAAGGCGTGCGCGGCGGAGCGGCCAGAATCTATATCGGATACCAGATATATTCAGGCGCGAGAACTCGAAGCGCAGGGATGCCCCCGAAGGCTCTTACGCATACATTTCTCCCATTCGAAAGACTGCGGCAAAAGCATATCCTGCCGAATCAGCCCCCTTAAGGTCGACGGTTCAACCTGTATTATAGTCAAAAGCCCCCCTCAATACAAACCCTTTCCGCATGGCTTTACAGCGGTTTTAAAGAGCGGAACGCCCCTCTCGCCGGGCTCGTATATTCCCGCCTCCCGATATCCATACTATGGAAAACCATGTCGAATCCTCGGGAGGAACCGCTCGTGACCAAACGTCCCGCCTGGCGCCGGAAAAAGAAGGCCGAAAGCTCGCCAAAGGCCGGCCGGCCGCCTCTCGCCGAAGGCCGCTCCGGCCATCGCTCGCGCAGCCCGCTGCGCTGGCTGGCGCTGCTCGCCGGCACCGGCTTCTCGCTCGCGCTGCTGCTGCTCGCGGCCGTGCTGCTGACGCTGCGCCTGCAGTCGCTGCCCGTCTCGTCCGCGTCGGAGGTGACGCAGATCTACGACGCCTCCGGCAATCTGCTCGACTCCTTCCACGCCGGACAGACGCGGGAAAGCGTGCCCCTCTCCCGCATCTCTCCCGATCTGGTCGAGGCGACGATCGCCATCGAGGACCGCCGCTTCTACAGCCACGGCGGCTTCGACCTGCGCGGCATGGCCCGCGCCGCGCTCGTCAACCTCGAGAGCGGCCGCGCCCGCCAAGGGGCGAGCACGATCACGCAGCAGCTCGCCCGCAACCTCTATCTCACCCATGAGCGCACGTGGAAGCGCAAGCTCAAGGAAGCGGCGTACACCGCCCAGCTGGAGATGAACCTGTCCAAGGAGCAGATCCTCGGCCAGTATTTCAACCAGATCTACTACGGGCACGGCGCGTACGGCATCGAGCGGGCGTCCAAGATGTACTACGGCAAGCACGCTTCCGAGCTGACGCTGGCGGAGGCCGCGATGCTCGCCGGCGTGCCGAAGGGGCCGAAATACTACTCGCCCTATCTGAACGAAGCGAACGCCTACCGCCGGCAGAAGCTCGTGCTCGCCGCGATGGTCGAGACCGGCGCGATCACCGCCGAGCAGGCGGCTGCCGCCCGCGCGGAAAAGCTGGAGCTGAAGCCGCTGCAGCCGGCCGGCAGCGGGGGCGGCGCGCCGTACTTCCGCGACTATGTGCGGCAGACGGCAGTCGACCAGCTCGGCCTCGACGAAGGGCTGATCAGCGAGGGCGGCGCGCGCATCTATACGACGCTCGATCCGGCCATGCAGCAAGCGGCGGAAGCCGCCGTCAAGGACGGGCTGCCCGCCAGCTCGCAGCAGCAGGCGGCGCTCGTCGCGATCGAGCCGTCGACCGGCTACATCCGCGCGATGGTCGGCGGCCGCGACTACCGCACCGGTCCGTTCAACCGGGCGCTGTCGCGCCGCCAGCCCGGCTCGTCGTTCAAGCCGATCCTGTACCTGGCCGCTCTCCAGAACGGGCTGACCCCGGTGACGCCGTTCACGAGCGCGCCGACGATCTTCAGCTACGACGGCGGCCGCAAGACGTACGCGCCGCACAACTACCATGACCGCTACGCCGGCGGCGACATCACGATGCGCGAGGCGATCGCGAGCTCCGACAACACGTACGCGGTCAACACGATCCTGCGCATCGGCGCCGACAAGGTCGTCTCCGTCGCCCGGCAGCTCGGGCTTGCCGGCGACATGCAGCCGCTGCCCTCGCTCGCGCTCGGCACGTACCCGGCGAGCCCGCTGGAGATGGCATCGGCGTTCGGCGCGCTTGCCGCGGGAGGCGTGCGCGCCGAGCCGACGGCGATCCTGCGCGTCGAGGACAGCAAGGGCGAGGTGCTGTACCGCGCCGAGCCGCGCTTGTCGAGGGTGTCCGACCCCGCTCATGCGTACGTGCTCACCAGCCTGATGGAGAGCGTATTCGAGACCGGCGGCACCGGCAGCCGCGTCTCCGCGATGATCCGCCGTCCGGTCGCCGGCAAGACCGGCACGACGGCCGACGACGCCTGGCTCGTCGGCTATACGCCCGACCTGGCCGCAGCCGTCTGGACCGGCTATGACAAGGGCCGCAGCCTGACGGCATCGGAAGCCCACCGCGCGGCGCCGATTTTCGCCTCCTTCACCGAGAACGCGCTGAGAGGCCGGCCCGCGCGGCCGTTCCAAGTGCCGGACGGCGTCGTCAGCGTCGCCGTCGATCCGGCGAGCGGCCTGCGCTACGGCCCCGGCTGCTCCGGCTGGCGGATGGAGCTGTTCGTCGCCGGCACAGAGCCGGTCGGCGCCTGCGACGGCAGCTCGGCCTCCGGCGCAGAGGCCGCCGCGGACTCCGATGCCGCCGATCCGGCCGCCAAGCCGGCCCGGGCGGACCAGGAGCGCGGCTGGCTCGGCGGCCTCTCCCGCTGGTGGCGCAAGCGCTAGGGCGTGCTTGCAATCTCCGAAGGAAGCAGATAGGCCCGAATTTTTGATCCCTGGGAGGAACGTAGACGAAGGCGTACCGGGAGTACGTCGAGTCTGCGTGACGAAGCAGGGGGCAAAAAGGCGGCGATAGATGCCCCTGAGCGGGTTTGCAAACACGCCCTAGCTTCATCGGCCGGGCCTCGGGCCTGCCGCCTGGTGCCGAAGCGGGTGATTAACCCCGATGCGTCGAGTATAATGAAGAAGCAAGGATGGGAAATGTTGACGATAGACTCGAAAAGAAGGCAGGTGTCGATTCATGAAAGACCTCTTGAACAAAGCATTCTCGCTGGGGCTCGGCCTCGCCGCTTCGACGAAGGAGCAGGCGGAGAAGCTGGCGCAGGAGCTGTCGGCCCGAAGCGACATGAGCAAGGCCGACTCGCAGCAGTTTGTCAGCAGCATGATCTCGCGCGGACAGGAAGCCCGCAGCGGCTTGGAGACGTTCATCCGCGAGCGGGTCAAGGACGTCACGGATGAGCTGGAGCTCGTTCATCGCAGCGAGCTGGCGCGGCTCGAGGCTCGCGTCGCGGAGCTGGAAGCGCGGCTCGGCGCCGCCTCTGGCCATGCGCCGTCCGCGCCCGCGGGCGATGCGCCGGCGGCGCTTCCCCATGGAGCGGCCGGCGAAGACGGCGCCTATGAGGGGACCGGCAAGGCCGGCCCCGACGTGCCGCCGGCCGTCCAGCCGTCCGCAGACGCAGGCGCCGGCCCGGAGCCGGGCGGAGAGCCGGACGGCCACGGCCGATGACGGCCATCCGCCGGCTGCGCCATCTGCAGCGCTATCGCGAGATCGCGCTCGCCTTTGCCCGCAACGGCTTCGGCTATTTCGTCCGGGAGCTCGGCCTCACCCGGCTCATCCCGCATTGGCGCAGCGTCGAGAGCCAGCATCATCAGCCTACCCGCACGACCGGAGAACGCCTCCGGTCTTTTTTGCAGGAGCTCGGCCCGACGTTCGTCAAGATGGGCCAGATCGCCAGCACCCGGCATGACATGTTTCCGCCGGACATCATCGAGGAGCTGCAGCGGCTGCAGGACAAGGTGCCTCCGTTTCCGTTCGAGGAAGTCCGCCGCGTCGTCGAGGAGGAGCTCGGCTCGCCGCTGGATTCCGTCTATCGCAGCTTCGAGCCGGAGCCCGTAGCCGCCGCCTCGATCGGGCAGGTGCACCGCGCACGACTGCGCTCCGGCGAGGAGGTCGCCGTCAAGGTGCAGCGCCCCGGCATCCTTAAGACGGTCGAGACCGACCTCGACATCCTGCGCCATCTCGCGCGGATGGCCGAGCACCGGCTGCAGTGGGCGCGGCAGTACGGCGCCTCCGAGCTCGTCGAGGAGCTGGCCGCCTCGCTCGGCGCGGAGCTCGACTACACGCACGAAGGCCGCAGCTCCGAGCGGATCGCCGCGCACTTCGAGGGCCGCAAGGACATCCGCATCCCGCGCATCTGGTGGGATCTGAGCAGCCGCCGCGTGCTGACGATGGAATTCATCCCCGGCATCCAGCTCCATGACGCCGCCGCGCTCGAGCAGGCGGGCTTCGACCGCACCGAGATCGCCGAGGCGGTATGCCGCGTCATTCTGGAGCAGGTGTTCCTGTCCGGGCATTTCCACGCCGATCCGCATCCCGGCAACGTGCTCATCCTCCCGGCGGCGGAAGGCAAGCGGACCGGACCTCGGTCCGCCTCCGCCGCGGAGGGCGGAGCGGACGATTCGGACCCGAGACCGCGGCCGGTCATCGGGCTGCTCGACTTCGGCATGACCGGACGGCTGACCCCGGGCATGAAGGAGCATTTTGCCTCGCTCATCATCGCCCTGCGCCGCCAGAGCACCGACGGCGTCATCCAGGCGATCGAGGCGATGGGGCTCATCCCGGAGAGCGCCGACTGGCAGGAGCTGCGGCGCGACGTGGACCGGCTGCGGGAAAAGTATTACCTGATCTCCTTCGCCGACATCAGTCTCGGCGAAGCGGTCACCGACCTGTTCCAGGTGTCGTACCGCCACCGCATCCGCATGCCCGCCGACTTCATGCTGCTCGGCAAGACGCTGCTGACGCTCGAAGGCGTCATCTCCTCGCTCGATCCCGACTTCAGCGTCGTCACCGTAGCCGAGCCGTTCGGCAAAAAGCTGCTGCTCGACCGGCTGAAGCCGGCCCGCCTCGCCGAGGCGGCCGCCGGCTACGCCGCGGAATACGTCGACCTGCTGGGCGAGCTTCCCTCGCGCCTGCGCAGCCTCGGACGATTCGTCGCGCGCGGCAAGCTGCCGCTCGAGCTGTCGGTGAAGGACGTCGACCGCATGATGAAAAAGCTGGACCGCATCAGCGGACGGCTCAGCTTCAGCATCGTGCTGCTCAGCTTCAGCATCATCATGGCCGGACTCGTCGTCGGCTCCTCGATCGGCCGCCAGCCGGGCCTGCTCTCGCGCTTCCCGGTGCTGGAGATCGGCTTCACGATCGCCGCCGTCATGTTCCTTTATATGCTCGTCTCGATTTTCCGATCCGGTCGAAAATGAATCGGCCCGGCCTCCCCCACCGCGCGGGATGCCGGGCTTTTCCATGCTCCGCCCTGCCGGATCGCTCCGGCAGGATTTTTTTGCTTCCCGTCCGTCATCTCCGGGGCGACGCCGCCATCAGCTTCTTCAGCATGCCGCCGAACCGCTTGGCGTACGCCTCCTTGGAAAATGTCGCCCGGATATGCGCCTGGCCGCGCTCGCGCATCCGCTCCCGCCGCTGCCGGTCGTTCATCAGCTCCAGCGCCTTGCGGACCGCGATGTCGACCTGACCGACCGGGTACAGCATGCCGGTGGCCTCCGGCTGCACGAAGCGGCGGATGCCGTCCGAATCGCTGGACAGCACCGGGCAGCGGCACAGCATCGCCTCGGCGACCGCGTAGCCGAAGCCCTCGAGATGGGACGTCGAGCAGAGCAGGCCGCCCGAATCCCCGATCAGGCTCAAATAATCGGCCATCTGCCCGTGCGGCACGTTGGAATGGCGGATGAGCCGCTCCGCATAAGGCGAGGAGGCGAGCCAGAGCTCGAACGCCTCCTGCTCCAGCGGCTCGAACAGCGTCGCGTCGCCGAACATCCACAAATAAATCGACGGATTCGCCGCCAGCAGCCGCTCGCCGATGGCGATGAACTCCCGCCAGTTCTTGTTGGCGGTAATCCGTCCGATCCAGCCGACGATCGGGTACGGCTTGGGCGGATAGGCGACATAGCCGAAGCCGGACGTGTCGAGCGGATTGTCGAAGCAGAACTGCGGCACATCGGGCAGATGCTGCTTCATCAAGGCGACGAGATGATCCGTGCGGGGGAACAGCAGCCCGTCGGCATGGCGGCGGATGTGCCCGCTGAACTCCGCCATCACCGCCCGCGCCTCCTCGATCCGCCCGAGTCCCTGCACTTCGAAGACGATGCGGCCGCGGTACCCGGCCTCTCGAATATGCTCCATCGTCCAGATGTCCGTGCAGACGACGATGGCGTCGTAGCCTCCGGCGAGGACATGCTGCCCGATCGCCGCGGGATCGGACAGGATATGGACGGGCAGGTCGGTGATGTTCTTCCTCCCTTCCCCGCCGCTCGTATAGAGCAGATGCACCTCATGCCCCGCCTCCGTCAGCGCCTGGCCGCGAATCCGGTTCAACGTCTCCATGCCTCCGCTCGGGTTGAAAAACGTGAACAGCAGCTTCACGGCGGCCCCTCCGTTCCGAGAATCGCGCCGAGCAGGCGGACGAGGCCGTCCGTGCGGAACAGCTCGTGGAACAGGTTCGGCTTGCCCGGCGGCTCGGCCGCATCCGTGCCGCGCCGGATCGAGATCGGCGCCGGCGCAGGGCCGTCTCCGTAGAACCAGGACAGCTCGCCCGGCTTGCCGTTCGCATCCGCGTAGTCGATCAGCTGCTGGAGATCGACCACCTCGCGGAACCGGCCCGGACCGAGCACCAGCACATAAGGCGTCGTCACATGCTGCGCCGCGTACAGAATCGCGGGCGACACCCCCATGCCGGGACACCATTTGAAGCTCGTCGTCGGGTGGGAGATGGCGCCGAGCGCCGACGTCGGCTGCTGAGACTCGGACAGATCGAGCACGATGCAGCTGTAGTTGCTGAACGACTGCTCGTAAAGATCCTCCAGCACCTCGATCTCGTTGTCCAAAGCAAGCCCGAGCGGGAACAGCACGGTCAGCTGGGCCGGAATTCCCCGCCGCAGCCGGGCCTGGTGGCGGACGAGATGATAGGCATAGCGCCATCGCCGATGCTCCTGCGGGCCGCGCAGCTGGGCGGAGATGCTGTGCGCCGAGTCGACCCGGTAGTCCATCAGCTCCACCGGCAGATGCTTCATGCGGCAGGTCTCGCTCAGGCGGAGCCAGTAGTCGTAATCCTCGACTGGCTGCATGCCGTAGCCGGCGATCTGGCGGGCGTACTGCGCTTTGTACATGAACGAGACGCCGACCATGGAATAATCGAGCAGCCGCTCCTCCGGCTGGGCCTGATAGACGCGCAGCGCCGCCAGCTCGGCCTCCGAGCGCAGCTGCCGCCCCTCGTCGTCGATGCTGCGGAACGAGCTGAAGACGAGGCCGAGCTCCGGCGGGCCTTGGACGAGCGCCGAGCGCAGCACGCCGACATAGTCGGGGCCGTACACATTGTCCGTCGAGACCCAGGTCAGGTACAGGATCGCCGGATCGGCGAGCAGCGCCTCGAAGCCCGTATTCAATGCGGCTGCGACGCCTCTGTTGTCCGGATAGGCGATGATCTCCGCCCGCGGATCTCCCGCCGTCAGCTCCTGGACGAGCGGCTCCATCTCCGGCGCTCCGTCGATGACGAGCACGAAGCGGAAGCCGCGATGCGTCTGCGCGAGCACCGACTGTACGGCCGCCGTCAGGAACTCTCTTTTCTGCCTGTAGACCGGCATGACGATTCCAACATCGGTCAATGCTGTCCCTCCTCGCCCGAATTGCCTTCCCTTCTTGCCTCTCCTTCTTTCATCTATATGTAAGGCGCCTCTGCTTGATGAAGAGGCGCCCCGGCCTTTCAGCTGCTGTAGCCGGTAAAGTTGAAGCTTTCCGGTCCGACGCGCAGGATGCCCGCCACGCTGGAGGTGACGAAGACCGAATAGGGAGCGGACGATGCGTTCGGCGCTCCGGAATCGGAGCCGGTGAAGCTGATCGCGCGCGGACCGACCTCCGTCGCGAGCAGATCCTGATCCAGCGTGTAGACGACGGTGCCGACGAACGGAGTCAGCCCGCGAATGACGTAGAACGAGATGACCGCATCGGCGGCAGCGGTCGGCTGCTGGACCGTGACGGTGCCTGAAAACTCCACTACCGTACCGCCCGCCGTTCCAAGAGACAGATCGAGCGTCTGCTGGGCGACCAGCTGCAGGGAGCCTCCCGATGCAAGCGGAATCGAGATCGAGCTGCCGTAGCTCGCATTCTGCGAGGCTTTGGCATCAAGCCATTGAGACATGAGAATCCCTCCTCGTGCGGTTGATGCCGTAGTATATGCCGGACAAGCGGGGCGGCAACGGACAAGCGCCGAGGGACCGAGGGGCGCTCCGCCTCTGCCGTGAAGCGCCTCTCGGTCCGCACGGCATAGAAACGCACCTGATCCTCGTAGGAACGCATCTTCAAGGCTCGTCCATGGCTGGCTTAAAATGACAGCAGGACCGGCCGGAACGGTCCGGAGGGAGGCGAAGACAGACAAGGCGGGGCATGACCGGAAATGATGAAAGCGTTTTATATCATTGAAGCACTCCAATTGAACGAGGAGGTACATGATGTCCACGAACCTTCAAGCGAAACGAAAGGCTCCGGTTCGAAATCGCTATGTCTCCTGGCTGCTCGCGTGCATGGTGCTGCTCTCGCAGCTGTCGCTGGCGCCTGCGCCGGCGGATGCCGCGGGAGGCCCGAACCTTGCGCTCGGCAAGGCGGCGACCGCGAGCGGCTACGCCGACGTCTACGGCGCCGGCAACGTCAACGACGGCAATGCGGGCACGTACTGGGAGAGCGTCAACAACGCCTTTCCGCAATGGATCCAGATCGACCTCGGAGCGAGCGCCAGCATCGACCAGATCGTGCTGAAGCTGCCGTCCGGCTGGGAAACGCGCTCGCAGACGCTGTCCGTGCAGGGCAGCGCGAACGGCAGCACGTTCTCGACGCTCGTCGGCTCGGCGAGCTATACGTTCAATCCGACCGGCGGCAACGCCGTGACGATCGGATTCTCGGCCGCCTCGGCGCGTTATGTCCGCCTTAGCTTCACCGCCAATACGGGCTGGCCGGCGGGCCAGCTGTCGGAATTCGAGATCTACGGCGCTTCCGCGCCGACTCCGACTCCGACTCCGACCGCGACGCCGACGGCCACGCCAACCGTGACGCCGACTCCGACTCCAACCGCGACGCCGACTCCGACTCCGACGGCCACGCCGACGGCAACGCCTACCCCGACCCCGACGGCGCCTCCGACGGGGAGCAACGTCGCGCTGAACAAGCCGATCACGGCCTCGTCCGTCGTCCATACGTTCGTCGCGACGAACGCCAATGACGGCAGCGCGACGACGTACTGGGAAGGCGGCGGCAATCCAAGCCAGCTGACCGTCGATCTCGGCACGAACCACAGCCTGAGCTCGATCGTCCTGAAGCTTGACCCGTCGAGCGCGTGGGGCACGCGCACGCAGACGATTCAGGTGCTGGGCAATACGCAGGCCAGCTCCTCGTTCACGAGCCTCGTCTCCTCCCAGTCCTACACGTTCAACCCCGCCACCGGCAACAAGATCACGATTCCGGTGACGGCGACGGCCAAGCAGGTGCAGCTGAACATCACCGCCAACTCCGGCGCTCCGGCCGGCCAAGTGGCGGAGTTCGAAGTGTACGGCATGCCGGCGGCCAATCCCGACCTGAAGGTGACGGGCATGTCCTGGACGCCGTCCTCGCCGGTCGAGAACAACGCCATCACGCTGAGCGCCACGGTGCAGAACAGCGGCACGCTCGCCTCCGGCGCGACGACGGTCGCTTTCCTGCTCGGGACCGAGCAGGTCGGCACCGCCGCGGTCGGCGCGCTTGCAGCCGGCGCATCGACGACCGTCTCGCTGAACATCGGCGCCCGCAACGCCGGCACGTACGCGCCCGGCGCCAACGTCGATCCGAACAATACGGTCGTCGAGCAGAACGAGTCGAACAACAGCTACACGCACTCCTCCTCCCTCGTCGTCGCGCCGGTGACGAGCTCCGACCTGATCGCCACGACGTCGTGGACGCCGGGCAATCCGAGCGCGGGCAACACCGTCACCTTCTCCGTCAACCTGAAGAACCAGGGCAACGCGGCCTCCGCCGCAGGCGCCCATCCGATTACGGTCGTGCTGAAAAACGCCGCCGGAGCGACCGTGCAGACGTGGAACGCGTCCTACACCGGCTCGCTCGCCGCCGGCGCTTCCGCGAACGTCACGGCCGGCACCTGGACCGCCGTCAACGGCAGCTACAGCGTCACGACGACCGTAGCGGCCGACGGCAACGAGGTCGCGGTCAAGCAGCAGAACAATACGAGCACCTCCAGCCTCTATTCCGGCCGCGGCGCCAACATGCCGTTCACGATCCTCGAGGCCGAGGCGGCGGGCAACGCCACGAACGGCACGCGCCTGGCGCCGAACTTCAAGCCCGGCGACTATGCCGGCGAAGCGTCGGGACGCTCTGCCGTCCAGCTGGATGCCAGCGGCGAATACGTCGAGTTCACGCTGACCTCGCCGGCCAACGCCTTCGTGCTGCGTAGCTCCGTCGCCGAAAGCACGAGCGGCACGATCACGCTGTACGCGAACGGCGTCTCCAAGGGCAAGTTCAACGTCACGTCCAAGTTCTCGCATGTGTACGCCACGCCGAGCACGCTCGGACGGCTCGGCTATGACAACGCGCCGGGCTCCGGCCTGACCGCCTACTGGCTGTACGAGGACGCGCAGCTGCTGCTCGACACCGTCTACCCGGCGGGAACGAAGATCAAGATCCAGAAGGATGCCGGCGACGTGCCGTGGATCTACGTGGACATGCTCGAGACGGAGCAGGTCGCTCCGGCCGCCTCCAACCCCGATCCGAGCAAGTACGTGCAGGTGTCCGCCTCCAGGTCGATCGAGCAGGCGCTGAACGAGTTCCGCCAGGACGCGACCAAGAAGGGCATCTTCATCCCGGCAGGCCAGTGGGAGCTCGGCAGCAAGATCTATCTGTACGGACGCGCGACGGAAATTATCGGCGCCGGCCCATGGCACACGAAGCTCGTCGCTCCGGCTTCCCAGACCAACACGGATATCGGCTTCAACATCAGCTCGACGGCCAACGGCTCGACGATCCGCGACCTGTCGGCATGGGGCAACTACGTCTACCGCACCGACGGCCCGGGCAAGTTCATCGACGGCAACGGCATGCAGAACGTGACCGTCCAGAACATCTGGGTCGAGCATTTCATCTGCCTGTACTGGGGCGTGAACTCCTCGAACAACACGTTCAAGGACAACCGGATCAAAAACACGTTCGCCGACGGCATCAACATGACGAACGGCTCGTCGTACAACGTCATCGACAACAACTACTCCCGCGGAGCGGGCGACGACGCGTTCGCGCTGTTCAGCGCCGTCGACGCCGGCGGCTCCTACAACGTCGGCAACAAGTACAGTAACCTGACCGCGACCTGCGTGCGCCGCGCCGCCGCGTTCGCCGTGTACGGCGGCTCGGACAACCTGTACCAGAACCTGTACGGCGCGGACACGCTCACCTATCCGGGCCTGACGATCAGCAGCCTGAGCTTCGGCTACAACACGCTCGGCTTCGGCGACAAGGATACGGTCATCGACGGCGTCACGCTCGACCGCACCGGCGGCGACTTCTGGACGAGCGTCGGCGCGGACGACAAGATCAACGACTACCAGAACTTCGGCGCCATCTGGTTCTTCGGCGGCGACCGCACGTTCAAGAACATCCTCGTGAAAAACGTCGACATCAACAACCCGGTCTACTTCGGCCTGATGTTCCAGTCCAAGTCTCCGGAAAATCTGCCGATGCAGAACGTTCGCGTCGAAAACGTCACGATCAACAACCCGTCCCGCTACGGCATCAAGCTCGTCGCCAGCGCGGAGCAGGGCCAAGGGCCGGTCTACGGCCAAGCCAGCTTCACCAACGTGAAGGTGAACAACCCGGGCGTGCAGGCCATCTACGGCGAGAGCAAGAGCCCGAGCTTCACCGTGACGCGCGTAAGCGGCAACAACTGGTAGGGTAGAACAAGAAGAGGCTGCCTCGACTCCCGCAAGCGGAGTCGAGGCAGCCCCTTTTTCATGTCGTGGTCCTATGCCGGGCGTACGGGCACGGCTGCTTCGACGTCGGCCGGCACAGGCAAACCATCCGCTGGCCTGCACCGGTCGTCAGCTCAGCCCCGGCGGCTTGCAGCCGCTCGCCTCACTGCGCTCCGGCGTAGTAGGAACGCAGCGCGTCGGCGATGCCGAGCGGGTTGCGCCGCAAATCCTTGGCGCTGAAGAACAGCTCGCCCGTCACGGAGCCGGCCAGCTGGTTGTAGTCGAGCTGGCGGACGATCTCCGACGACGACTGCCAGCCGGCCTCGGTCGTGCCGAGCTTGTACGGCGAGTGGCCGATGTACAGGTCGACGCCGGTGCCGCGCACCGTGCGCTGCCACCAGTCCGCCACCTTGCCGTACGGCACGGTCGGGTGGGCGAAGCTCCAGTAGATCTGCGGCGCGACGTAGTCGAGCCAGCCTTTCTGCACCCACAGGCGGACGTCGGCGTACATGCTGTCGTAGGCGGTCACGCCCGCCTTCGTCTCGGAGCCGGATGGATCGGTCGACTGGTTGCGCCAGACGCCGAACGGGCTGATGCCGAATCGGATCGAGGGCTTCGCCGCGTGGACCGCCCGGTCGAGCTGCTCGACAAAGGCGTTGATGTTGCCGCGCCGCCAGTCGCCCTTGGACAGGAGCGTACCGGCGCTGTACAGCTTGTACGTTCCTTCGTCGTCGAACGCCGAGCCGGACGGGTAGAAGTAGTCGTCCAGATGGATTCCGTCCACGTCATATCGCGCCGCCACCTCCACGATCGCGTCGATGACCGCCTGGCGCGCCGCCGGGATGCCCGGGTTGACGTACAGCTTGCCGCCGGAGTTCACGATCCACTCCGGATGCTGGCGCACGATGCTGCCCGCATCGAGCTGGGCCGGATCGGCCGTGCTGGCCGCGCGGAACGGATTGAACCAGGCATGCAGCTCCATCCCGCGCCGGTGCGCCTCGTCGATCATGAACGCCAGCGGATCGTAGTCCGCCTTGAGCCCCTGCTTGCCGGTGAGGAACGCGGACCACGGGCTGAGCAGCGTCGGATACAAGGCGTCGCCCGCCGGACGCACCTGCACGAACGCCGCGTTCATGCCCATCGCCTGCAGCTCGTCGAGCAGCGCCGTGAACTCAAGCTTCTGCTTGGCGCTGTCGTTGCTCTTGGCGGAGGCGGCGCTCGGCCAGTCGAGGTTGTAGACGGTCGACACCCATGTCCCGCGCAGCTTGGCCGGGGCGCCCGGGCCCGGCACGACCTGGCCGGGGGTCGGCGACGGCGTCGCGCTCGGGACGGGATTCGTTCCCGGCGTCGCGCTCGGCGCCGGCGTGGCGCTCGGATTCGGACTGGGGCTCGGCGTGGCGCCCGGGCCCGGCGTCGTGCCGGGGGTCGCTCCAGGCTCGCCGCCGGGCGAGGTCAGCTTGACGGTCCGGTCGGCGCTGCTCCAGGCGACGCCGAGCCCGAGCTGCTCGCCGACGAAGCGCAGCGGCACCATCGTGCGGCTCTGCTTCATCTGCACGGAAGCGTCCAGCTTCACGCGGGCTCCGTTCACGGTCGCGTAGCTTTGTCCCATGACGAGCGAAATTTCGCTGCCGGACATCGCGATGTCCGCCCGGCGCTCCTTGGCCGACCAGCTTACGGATGCGCCGAGCCCTTCGCTGACGACGCGCAGCGGCACCATCGTCACGTCCGCCTTGGGTACGATATAAGGAGGCGCCTCCGAGACAAGCGCCTGCCCGTCCAGGTACAGCCGGATCTGCGCCGCCGCTTCGGCCTGGCCGGGCACGGCCGCCGCGCCCGTTCCGAGCAGAGCCGCCAGCGACAGCGCGAGCCGCCTGCGGGCGGCGCCGGACGTCCGGTCCGGTTTCCTTGCTTGCTTCACATTCTCATTCCTTCCCCGATAGCATGCTGAATCTTGCGTCATGGCAACGCTTAGTTAGACGCCGTCTCCGAAGAGGAAGTTGCTGGATAAGCCCCGATAGACGCGAGCGGAAGAGAAACCGCTTAATTTCGCAAGAAGATGCGGAAAGGCGGCGCCTGATGCCGAAGAAGGCGGAATCCGCCCGATTTCTGATCTTTTCATAATATTCTGATTATTTAATCAATTGTAAAGATGAGCTATAATGAAGGCACTCCTCACAGGAAGGGGATAGTCCATTGGAGACGGTAAGCGAAGCATGTCCCCGGCTGGAAGGCAACACATTCCGGTCGGTGAAGCTGGCTCCCCGTGCAGGGCCGAGCGGACATGCGGGTACAGAAGTTGAAATCTGTTGCGCACACGAACCTGTGGTACATTCTGTATGGAGGAAACGAAATCTGAGACGGAAGCAAGCGTTAGGCTACGCAAGCTGCTGGGAATGGAGTGTCAGTGTCTAATTGAATAGGAACCGGTTTTGCAGGAGATAGGGCTTCTGGTTGTCAGCCGACAAGCAGAGGCCCTATTAGCGTTTTCAGGGCCTTCCGGGAAGGGTATACTGAGGGCACGAAAAGGAGGCTCTCCGCATGCCGCTGCACATTCTCGACCGTCTCAACCATCCTCTCTGGCCCGCCGCGCGGGCCATCTACGAACGCTCCTTCCCGCCTCACGGGCGCAAGCCGGAGGCGCTGCTGCGCCGCATGCTGGAGCGCGGCCAGGCGTATGTGTTCGTGCTGGCAAACGAGGACTCGCAGGCGCGCCTTCACCCGGCAGCCGCGATGGCGCTAGCCGGCCCGGGCGGGAGCGGGCTTATCGTCGACTACCTCGCCGTCGACCCGGCGCTGCGCGGGCAGGGACTCGGCAGCCGTCTGCTGGACGAGCTGGAGCGCTGGGCGCTGGAGCGGACGACCGCGAGCGCGCTCGTCATCGAGACGGAGGCCGGAGCAGGCAAAGAGAACGAGGGTCGACGCGTATTTTGGGAGCGAGCCGGCTTTGTTGCCCCGGACGGGTATGTGCATCGCTACATCTGGGTGCCGGAGCCGTATGCGGCGATGTACCGGCCGCTGCCCGGACGCGAAGGCGGCCTGCTGCCTCCTCCCAGCGGCAGGCAGCTGTTCCGCTGGATCGAGGGATTTCATGCTCGGGCCTACCGCGGGTTCCGCGAGGAGGAGTAGACGGGGCTTTAGCCGGCGGGCTGGGCAGCCGAGCTGGGCAAGTCGAGTCGGGGCAGCCGAGTCGGGGCATTTCGGCTGGGCCGTCGGGCTGGGGCAGTCGGGCTGGGGCAGTCGGGCTGGGGCAGTCCGGCTGGGGCCGTCGGGCTGGGGCAGTCCGGCTGGGACGGTCCGGCTGGGGCCGTCGGGCTGGGGCAGTCGGGCTGCTCAGAGGCCTCGGCAAAGAGCCGCTCTTTGGCCTGGAGCGGGACCTCGCCGGCAGGCTTGTCAGGCATCCGCTTCACCGTGAATTCTAACGACGCGTCATCTCGTTAGACGCCATAAAATAGACCTACGAAAAACGTAACGACTCCTCAACTTGTTAAAATCGAATTCGGGCCCAGAATCAGAGCGAAATAGACCTGACTTGGCGTCTAACGAGCTGATTCGTCGCAAGAAATCGCGAAACCCTCTCAAACCTCTTCTTACGATCTGATTCGTCGTTAGGCAAACTCATGCTTGACGCCGCCCCTACCCGGAATGAAAGCTAGCAGCCGTCTAATCTCGTTTCAGCTGACCTGCTCCAGCGAGCTTGCAGCCGCCAGCCGGATGGTCCTGACCACGCATGCCGTTGGCCAGGCGGTCCAGATTGGCCCTGAGCCCCTGTCGCCCGCCTTCTGGCACGACAACAAAAAGAGGCTGACCGGAGACATCCACCTCGGTGGACGTTCCGGCCAGCCTCTTTGCATGCGGTGCAGCAGCGCCATGCTCGACACTGGCGGGCAATCCGTCAGCTGCCAGCTGCTCAGGCAGCGCAAGCTGAGCCGCAGCTCCCGAGCTTGCGTTGCATCGGCGGCACTTGCGATACATCAGCAACGCCCGCGCTTGCGTGGCATCGGCAGCACTTGCGATACATCAGCAACGCCCGCGCTCCGCGCTTGCGTTGCATCCGCAGCGCCTGCCGCTTCCCCTGGCTTCGCCGCTCTACCCGTTATCCCGGCTCCCGCCGGTCATGCCGCTCCATCATCCGGCCGCCGGCCGGTCGCCCTGGTCCGTCAGCCGACGCGCCTCCGGCCGGTCCTGCTACTCCGCCAGATGATCCTTGAGCGCCTGCGGCGAATGCTCCCACCACTCGGCGTTGTGCGAGATCAGCAGCTCGCGCAGCACGGCCTTCTCCTCGGGAGACAGCTCGTCCAGCACGAAGCGGCGCTTGATTGCATAGTCGAGGTTGTTGACATGCTGGGCGAGAATCTTCCAGCCGCGGCGCGCCTCGGTGTCGACGAGCATCGGACAGGCGGTCGCTCCCGCATAGAAAGAGCCCTCCTCGTCGCGGTCGACCGCGACCCAGACGATCCACACCGGACGGCCGTTCGGCACGTTCGCCTTGTCGGGGCTGAACTTGATCCCCTTCTCCACCTTGCTCTTGGCGTGCATCGCGCCGTTGTCGATGTAAGCCTCTCCGCCGTCGATGATGACGGAGGAGACGCGGCTGAGGTCGATCGTGCCCGCGCCGAAGCCGCGATGCTCCTTGTTGCTGACGACGTTCAGCGACAGCGAGCGCTTGCCCTTGGCCGGCTGCGCGTCCGCGGCCGGCGTTCCTTGCGCGCCGTCCGGACGGCCTGCTCCGGCATCGCCCTCCGCAGACGCCGCTTCCGCCGCGCCCTCCGGACGCTTCGCTTCCTTATTCTCTTCCATGCCCCGCTCCCTTCCATGACTTTCCGTGTCCAAAGACAAGCCATCTATGGTCCGAGCCCCCGCCCGCACGCCGCTCCCGGCGTACAAGCAGGGGCTTGTATTCGATATTTTTCATTTTAGCTAATAATCCGGCAAAAGCAAACATATAGATGGCTTACAAGCTTGTCAACGGGAGGGAACCGGTTCATGACCTGTCGCCGATCATACAAACCTTTTCTGCATGCAGCCCTGCTGCTCGCCCTCTTGCCGCTGCCGTGGGCCGGAACGGGACTGGCCTACGCGGAGCCTGCCGCCGGACAGGCCGCCACGCCCGCAGTCGAAGCCTCCCCGGCTCCCGCCCCCGTGACGCAGCCGCTGTCCCAGCGCGTCACGGACTACCAGATCCAGGTCAAGCTGAGCGGCAAGACGCTGACCGGCACCGAGACCGTCACGTGGAAAAATCCCGGCAAGAAGACCGTGTCGGACATGTACCTTCATCTGTATCCGAACGCCTTTCTGTCGGACGAGACGACGTTCATGAAGGAGTCGGGCGGACGGCTCCGCGAGGACAAGGCGACCGAGGCGAGCCGCGGCTACATGCGGCTGGAGTCGCTCAAGACCGAGGACGGCGCGAGCCTGATGCCGCGCGTGCACTTCGTCCAGCCGGACGACGGCAACGAGAGCGACTACACGCTGGCCAAGCTCAAGCTCCCGCAGCCGGTCGCGCCCGGCGAGGAAGTGACGCTGCACATCGGCTTCAGCGTCGGCCTGCCGGAGGTGTTCGCGCGCATGGGCTACTCCGGCAGCTTCGTCATGGCCGGCCAGTGGTTCCCGAAGATCGCCGCCTACAACACCGCGTCCGGCTCGCGCCCCGAGGGCTGGAACGCCCATCAGTACCACGGCAACTCCGAGTTCTACAGCGACTTCGGCCTCTACTCGGTCAAGATCGACGTGCCGGCCGGCTACAAGGTGGCGGCGACCGGCGTGCAGACGAAGCCCGCCGAGGCGTCCAAGGACGGCCAGACGTTCACGTTCTACGCCGAGGACGTGCATGACTTCGCCTGGTCGGCCTCGCCGGACTTCCTCTACAGCGAGGAGGCGTTCTCCGCGCCGGGCGTGCCCGGCGTGCGCATCAAGCTTTACCTCGACCCGCTCCACAAGAAGCTGGCCGAGCGCTACATGCATGCGGCCAAGTCGGCTCTCGCCAAGTACTCGCAGTGGTACGGCGCCTATCCCTACAGCACGCTGTCGATCGTCGTCCCTCCCACGGCCGCGAACGGTGCCGGGGGCATGGAGTATCCGACGCTCGTGACCGCCTTCGGCGCCGATACGGACAATCCCGGCTACAGCCTCGAGCGCACCGTCGTGCATGAGATCGGGCATCAGTACTGGTACGGCATGGTCGCGTCCAATGAATTCGAGGAAGCCTGGCTCGACGAGGGCTTCACCTCCTACTCGGAGGACAAGATCATGGAAAGCGAGTACGGCGTCGAGCCGCGCACCGCGCTGGAGGCGAGCTACGTCACCGATCCCGCTCCGCTCAAGCTGCTGTCCTGGTCGTACGGCTCCCATGGCCGCTACGCCGACAACGTCTACAGCCGGGCGAAGCTCGTGCTGACCGGCATCGAGCAGCGGACGGGACCGACGATGATGAACAAGATCCTGCGGACGTATTTCAACCAGTACAAATTCAAGCATCCGACGACGGCCGACTTCAAGCGGGTCGTGGAGCAGGTGACCAAGGACAGCTGGGACGACTACTTCAGCCAGTTCGTCTATGGCGGCCAGACGGCCGACTACGCGGTCGACTCGATCCGCGTCTCCCCGCTGGAAAGCGGCGGCGGCAAGCCCGGCTACGAGTCGCAGGTCGTCATCCGCCGCCTCGACGGCGTATACGGCCCGGTGAACATCCGCTTCCGCTTCGCCGACGGACGGACGATCGAGCGCATGTGGGACGGCGTGGAGGCCGACACGAGCTTCAAGCTGACCTCCTCCTCCCCGCTGCTGTGGGCGGCGGTCGATCCGGATCGGCTCAACGTGCTGGACAACCGGCAGATCAACAACTTCCTGCGCGCCGAGGCGCCGGCGGACCAGCGGGTGCGGATCAGCCTCGGCATCGTCAAGGCGCTGGAATGGCTCGCAGGAGCGTTCGCCTGGTGAGGGCGGCGGAAGAAAGGAGCGTGATCCCGTGTCCACCTATCTCAAGCAAGGCTGGGGGCTGACTGTCAAGCATCTGCCGATCGCCGCCTTCCTGTTCCTGTACCGGCTGCTGTGGGGCTTCTTCCTGTACCGGCTCGTCGACTCCGTCGTGCGCCCGCTCGTGCAGCGCTATCCCGGGGCGGACGGAGCCGCCACCGGCGCAGACGCGATCTTCTGGGCGGAGTCGCAGTTCCGGCTGCTCAAGACGGATCTGGCCCATCCGTATCTGTGGCTGCTGGGCGGACTGCTGCTCGCCCGCCTGCTGCTCGGTCCGCTGCTGAGCGCCGGACTCGCCTACTCCGTGCGGCATGCCGCGGAATCCGGAGCCGAAGGAGGCACGCGCTTCCTCGAGGGCATCCGCGTCTGCTGGAAGCCGTTCATCCTGCTCGCTGCCGCCGAGCTGACGCTCGCGCTCGCTCCGGCCGTCTGGCTTGCGCGGGAGGGCTTCCAACGCTTCCAGCACTACAGCTCGCTGCCGCAGCTGGCCGCGGACGCGCTGCCCTGGGCCGGAGCGTGGCTGCTCTGGATCGGACTGCTCCATGTGCTGATCCTCAGCCTGCAGTTCGGCGCGGCAAGCGGCCTGGGCGCAGGGGCGAGCTTCCGCCAGGCGCTGCGCCGCCTGCTGCCGCTGGCAGGCGTCAGCCTCGTCCTGCTGCTGCTGTCGGGCCTGCTGCAAGCCGGCGTCAGCGCTGGGGCGATGGCCTGGGCCGGCCTTGCCGCCATCGTCATCCAGCAAGGGTATCATTTCGTCCGCACGCTGATCGACGTCTGGATCCTCTCCGCGCAGTACAGCTGCTGGTCCGACAAGCCAGATGCCGGAGGACGTCAGGTTAGTTGACAAATCCGAATGTCCATCCTATAATTGTGTAAATTCTCTGACAATTTTGTCTTGTTTTTCGGACCCGAATGCGGTGTATATAACATCCAGGCCGGCCGCGCAGCGCCGCCCCGGCACCGCCCCGCGAACACCAAACCTTCATCTGCCGATGATCGTACGATCATCATCCGCAGCTTTAATGGAGCATAGAAGCCATCGAATGCAGGACATGCTAGAGGAGAGTTTCATTTTAGAGAGAGAGGAAAGATTGACCATGACCGAAAAAATCTACGCCTACTACGAGCAGCTGCATCAAGCGACCGGCGATCTGCTGGACCGCGCCGGCGCCTACCGGAACGCGCAGGAGCTGGAAGCCCTGCAGAGCGAGCACGCCCGCCTGCGCCCGGAAGGGCTCGACCTCAGCGAGGCCGCGCTGACCCGCCTGATGGGCATGCGCACGAAGCTGCTCACGTTGATGGAAAACTCGCTGTACACGGCCTGATCCCCCGATTCGGATCGCTCCGGCGCGAACGACGCGCCGACCGCAAAAGCGCCCCTCGCGAGGGGCGCTTTTTTTCGATGCGGCAGAGCCGAAGCGGCCCGCCGGCAGAGGCGTCGATTCGACTCCAGCCCCCGAAGCAAGCGCTGTCATTTGTCTCTTTCAACATGAGAATTATGAGAAAATGTCGGGAAAGGGAGGAAAATAGCTTAAAGAAAAGAATACCACTTCCAGAAGCAGTTCAAACATGCCGAGTTCCATGACTATGGAAACGGGGGAACCATCTCAGGGTGAATTGATTTCGCCCTCCTCGCCGCAAGGCAGGAAGGCCGAGAAATCATAGGGAACCTTCAACCGAACCCCACAGCTAACCTCGTAGGCTCTGGAAGGAGCACTTCAGCTTTGAAGAAGAAAGCCGCAGCAATCGCACTCGGACTTGCCCTGCTGTTCTCGGCAGGCGCGCAAAGCGCATCGGCAGGATCCAAAATGGACGGCGTCATCAGCGACGTCATCGGCACGCCGTACAAGTCGGCGGGCACCACCTCGAAAGGCTTCGACTGCTCGGGCTTCACGTCCTACGTGTTCAAGCAGTTCAAGATCACGCTCCCCCACTCGTCCGCGGCTCAATCGGCCATGGGCAAGAAGGTCGCCAAAGACGACCTGAAGGCGGGAGATCTCGTGTTCTTCAATACGAGCGGCAAGGGCGTCTCCCATGTGGGCGTCTACGTCGGCGACGGCAAGTTCGCTCACGCTTCCTCAAGCCGAGGCGTGACGATCAGCGAGCTGAGCGAGTCCTACTACGCCAAGCGCTATATGTCCGCCCGCCGCGTCATGGACGAAAAGACGTTCGAGAAGTACGCGGACGACGCTGCCGACCAGCCGGACGGCGGTCCGGACGTCGATTAAAAGCCTTTCGAAGTCGGACGAGCAGACCGCAGCAAGCCTCCCCTCGGAGCGCCTGCTGCGGTTTGTTTGCATTCCGGCAGGGTAGTACGGAAAGAGCATGATCGGCCGCGGCCGATCCAAGGAGGCAAGGACATGTATCTGTTCATCCACCGCAAGGATCTCCGAGCGGGCGATCTGCGCGCGTTCGACTACGCCGCCAGCCTTGGCATGCCGGGCATCCATGCGCTGATCCTCGACCCGGCGCAGCTCGGGGACGGCCGCGCCGAGTCCCATCCCGGACGGCATTTCCTGCGGGCGGCCGGTCTGCTGCTGCGGGATTATGCGGCGCAAGGAGCCGAGCTGCAGCTGCTGCACGGCAATCCCGCCCTCGTGCTGGACGAGCTGCTCGAGCGGGAGCCGATCCGCGAGGTCGTCGTCACCGCCGACCATACGCCTTATGCGCGGCGGCGGGACGAGCGGCTCGCCGCCGTCTGCCGCAGCCGGGGCGTGCGCTGGACGGCGCTGGAGGACGTGCCGCTCGCCGATCTGGACGCATTCCAGGAGCAGACGGGAAGAAAAGAGCCGTACCGCGTGTTCACGCCGTTCTACCGGGCGTGGAACGGTTATGTCCGCTCGCGGCTCGCGCCGCCTCCGGCCGTCGCTGCCGGCGGCCTGCCGATCGCCCGGCTCTCCGGCGGCGGCAGCTGGAGCGTGCCGGGCGAGCTGGCCGGCCTGCTCGCGGCCCCCGTGCCGGAGGACGAGCGGCCCGAGCGGCAGCTGGAGCGGTTCCTCGGCGGCAGCCTGCAGGCGTACGAGGAGCTGCGCGACCGCTACGCGCTGGATGCCGGGAGCGGCCTCTCGCGCTGGCTGAACGTCGGCGCGCTGTCGGCCCGGCGCGCCTACGGCCTCGCCCTGGATGCCGCCCGGACCGAGGACGGGCGCGAGCCGCTTGCCTTCGGCGGAGCGGCCGACTGGCGGGCGGACGCCGCGGGCCAGCTCGAGCTGGCGCTGCCGGGCAGCGGCGAAGGCCCGGGCTCCGCGCCGCGCGATCCGTCGGCCGCGGCGGCGCGCTCCGGCGCGGAGAGCTGGATCCGCCAGCTCGCCTGGCGGGAGTTCTACCTGTACCAGGCGCGGTTCGACGCGGACTTTTTCCGCTATGAGGAGCAGGTCGACCTGTCCGGCCTGACGGAGCGGCATGCGGAGGCATGGCGGCAAGGCCGCACCGGCATCCCGCTCATCGACGCGGCGATGACGCAGCTGCGGACGACCGGCGAGCTGCCGAACCGGCTGCGCATGATCGCGGCGATGTTCCTGTGCAAAAACCTGCTGGCGCCGTTCACGGCGGGAGAGCGATGGTTCCGCGAGCAGCTGCTCGACTACGACGCTACGCTGAACCGCGGCGGCTGGCTGTGGAGCAGCTCGCTCGGCTTCGACGCCGCTCCGTACTTCCGCATCATGAATCCGGTCGTCCAGTCCAAGCGCTGGGATCCGGACGGCGCCTACATCCGGCGCTGGCTGCCCGAGCGGGCCGGATGGTCCGCCGCCGCCGTGCACGAGCCTTCGCCGCAGGCGGTCGTCGACCTCAAGGCGTCGCGCGCCCGCGCCATCGAGACGTACAAGCGGCTGCTCGCGAAGCCTTCCCGCCCGCTCGATCGTCTTCATTAGAACACATAGACAAGGCGCAACCAAGACTACGCCAGCGAAGGAGACGCACATGGGAATGCCTCGACCGACACCAGCCCCCGCCCGGGCAGACGCCCGCGCCGCCGTCCGGCGCAAGCCGCGACGCAAGCGGAGCCCGCTGGGCGGGCTGCTCATCGTCGCCGGACTGGCCGCCGGGACGCTCGCCCTGCTCAAGCTGGAGCTGCCGCGGGCGTTCGACAAGATCGTGCCGCAAGGCCTGTACCGCGACGTGCCGCCCGTCGCCGGCCTGCATCCCGAGGTTCGGGCGGCGAGCGAGCGGCTCACCGCCCAGGCGAAGGCCGCCGGCATCGCCGTCGTGTTCACTGACGGCTTCCGCAGCGAGGCCGAGCAGGACGAGATCTACGCCCAGGGACGGGATCGCGAGGGCCGCATCGTCACCCATGCCAAGGGCGGCGAGTCGTTCCACAACTACGGGCTCGCGATCGACTTCGCCCTGAAGGACCGCTCCGGCGACATCATCTGGGACATGGAGTACGACGGCAACAAGAACGGCCGGGCCGACTGGCTCGAGGTCGCCGACATGGCCAAGCGGCTCGGCTTCAGCTGGGGCGGCGACTGGGAAGGCTTCAAGGACAACCCTCATCTGCAGATGGATTTCGGCTACTCGATCCGCGAGCTGCAGCTCGGCAACCGTCCGGACGGCTCGCTGCTCGCGGACGGCACGGCGAGCGGCCCGCCAGAGAAGGCGGAATAATTTACAAATAAACTATTTGCCGATAAACAACCCCGCATAAAGCCCTCTTAAGATAACGGATGAGCACTCGTTCATACCTAATTCTCTTGGGAGGGTTTTTTGAGATGAGAAAATCAAGCAAGACGAGCCGCATCCTGCTCGGGGCGATGCTGGCCGCCGCGACGGCCGTCGGCGGAGCCGGACTCGCCGAGCTCGGCCCGCAGCCCGCCGCGGCCGCGGAAGCTGCGGAGACGGCGAATGCCGCCCCGTCCATCTACATCGCCCCGATCCACCAGGCCAAGTTCCTCGCTGGCGCGAAGTTCGATTTTCGCGTCGAGCTGAACGACTGGACGGG
Source organism: Paenibacillus sp. FSL W8-1187 (assembly GCF_037965485.1). Classification (NCBI taxonomy): domain Bacteria; kingdom Bacillati; phylum Bacillota; class Bacilli; order Caryophanales; family Paenibacillaceae; genus Paenibacillus; species Paenibacillus sp. FSL W8-1187. The sequence goes on along the minus strand of NZ_CP150181.1, from coordinate 238,200 downwards.
CGACGCCTCGACCGTCCGCATCACGATCAACGGCAAGAGCCCCGAAGCCGTCTTCGGCAAAAAGCTCGAGCTGACCTCCACCGCCAAGAGCCGCGAATTCACCGTCCGCGACGTCTCCTTCCCCAAGGCCGGCCCTGTCTCCGTCTCCGTCCAGGCCGGCAGCCTGAAGCGCACCGTGCAGTATGAAGTCGTGAATACGGAGCAGGCCGGCCGCAAGGCGAAAAACGTCATCCTGTTCGTCGGCGACGGCATGGCCCAGCCGAGCATCACGATCGCCCGCGTCATGTCCAAGGGACTGACCGAGGGCAAGTACAACGGCCTGCTTGAGCTGGACAAGCTGGAGCAGCGCGCCGTCGTGACGACGTCGGGCATGGACTCCCTCGTCACCGACTCCGCCAACAGCGCGAGCGCCTACAACACCGGCCATAAATCGGCGGTGAACGCGCTCGGCATCTACCCCGACAATACGGAGAACTCGCTCGACGATCCGAAGGTCGAGACGCTGGCCGAGATGCTCAAGCGCTCGCGCGGCATGTCCGTCGGCATCGTGACGACGTCCGAGATCGAGGACGCCACGCCGGCCGCGGTCGTCTCCCATACGCGCCGCCGCGCCGACAAGGCCGAGATCGCCGACATGATGCTGCAGCTGCAGCCGGAGGTCGTGATGGGCGGAGGCTCGGCGTACTTCCTGCCGAAGTCCGTGCCGGGCTCCAAGCGCAAGGACGAGAAGGACCTGATCGGCGGCTTTGAAAAGGCGGGCTATACGTTCGTCGAGAGCGCGGCCGGCCTGAAAAGCTCCGGCACGCCGGACAAGCTGCTCGGCCTGTTCCATACCGGCGACATGAATGTGTACTACGACCGCTCCACGGGCAACGCGGCGGCGCTCAAGTCGTTCACCGACCAGCCGACGCTCTGGGACATGACGAAAAAGGCGATCGACGTGCTGAAGAAGAACGACAACGGCTTCTTCCTCGTCGTCGAGGGCGCGAGCATCGACAAGCAGCTGCACACGATGGACTGGGAGCGCTCCGCCTACGACACGATCGAGATGGACAAGGCGATCGGCCTCGCCCGCGCTTATGCCGACGCCAGCGGCGACACGCTCGTCGTGGCGACGGCCGACCATGCCCACTCCACGAGCATCGCCGGCACGTACTGGGAAGGCGACGGCAAGACCGGCCGCGAGGCGGTGCGCACGTACGAGCAGTCGAAGTTCCCGACGTACGTCGATGCCGACAAGGACGGCTTCCCGGACTCGCCGGACGTGGACCGCAAGCTGGCCGTCGTCTTCGGCGCGACGCCGGACTACTATGAGGACTACAAGTTCAGCGCCGTGCCGCAGGCTCCGGCCGTGCTGTCGGGCGACGCCTACATCGCCAATCCCGGCACGCTCGCCGATCCGAAGGCCGAGGACAAGGACAAGTATCTGCACACCGGCACGCTGCCGAAGTCCGAGGGCACCGAGGTGCATTCGGCCGACGACGTTCCGCTGATGGCGCATGGTCCCGGAGCGGAGTACTTCAAGGGCACGCTCGACAATACCGACGTATTCTTCGGCATGGCCCAGGCGCTCGGGCTGCGCCTCGACGGCAGCAAGCTCGACGCCAAGCAGAACTGGATCGAGCTGGACGGGTTCCTGCGCTCGCTCGGCGGCAGCCGCACGTACGATGCCAAAACGGCCGTCTCGACCGTCAAGGCCGGCGGAACGACGCTCGTGCTCTATCACGGAAAAGGCATCGCCAAAAAGGGCAGCCAGACGGTTCCCCTGAAGTTCAAGACCGAGAACGGCAAATTGATCGTCTCCAGCGACTCGCTGCTGGCTTCCCTCAGCCGATGAGGAGCCGCAGCGCAGTGCTTGGCGCCTGCAGCCTCGTGCCGCGCCGCGCCTCCGCCATCGTGGCGGGGCTCGCGGCGGCCGGGCTGCTGCTGGGCGGCTGCGGAGCCCCGGCTCTCCCTCTAGAGGGAGAGCCGATGGCCGTTGCCGGGGCGCAGCCGGGCGCAGCCGGCGAGCCGCAGGCTGCGGCGGCGCAGAGCGGAGACGGCTCGCTCGCGGCGGGCGGCGAGGTGCGCGGCAGCGAGGCGCGCGGCGGCGCGAACGGCTCTGAGGCGGCAGCGGCGCCGGCAGCGGCCGGAGCGGCAGCGGCGAGCAGCGAAGCGGCTGGAGCGGGCGGCGAGGCGGCCGCGAGCGGCTCCTCCGCAGACGCTTCGCCGAATGGCGGAGCCTCGGCGCCGGGCGCCTCGGCGAAGCCGGCGGCCAGCGCTTCGCCGGACGCTCCGTCCGCCGCGAGCGCCGCTCCTGCGGGCACGGCGTCGAAGCCGTCGCCGCACGCCGCCGCGAGTGGCGCGCCGGCTGCCGCTCCCGCCTCGGCGGGAGCGGCTTCCGCTTCGCCCGCAGCCCCTTCCTCCGTCCCGTCTTTCGCTCCGTCGCAGGCTCCGGCCATGTCCGCCTCGCCGACTGCAAGCCCGCTGCGGACCGCTGCTCCTTCTCCTGCCGTCAAGCCAACGGTTCGGCAGAGCCTGGACGGCCCGGCGACGATCCGCTTCTCCGAGCTGTACGGCAAGGAGAGCGTGCGCGGCCTCGCCTTCTCCGACAAGCTCAAGGAGCTGGACGGCATGAAGGTGGAAATGACCGGCTACATGGCTCCTCCGCTGACGGCGACCGTCCGCTTTTTCGTCCTCACCCGCATCCCGCTGGCCGTCTGTCCGTTCTGCTCCTCGGATGCGGACTGGCCGTCGGACATCGTCGTCATCCAGCTGCCCGAGGGCAAGGAGCTGACTCCGACCGAGCATCAGGTGAAGGTGACCGGGACACTCAGCATCGGCTCGCAGACCGACGAGGAGACCGGCTTCGTCAGCCTAATCCGCATCGTCGCCGACAAGACGGAGGTGCTGTCATGACGCTGCTTCGCCTGGAGAATGTCGTCAAGCGCTACCGCGCTCCGGACGGAACGGAGCTGACCGTGCTGGAGGTGCCCTGGTGGGAGCTCGATCGAGGCGAGCGCGTGGCGCTCGTCGGTCCGAGCGGGTCCGGCAAGAGCACGCTGCTCCATCTGCTGTGCGGCATCGTCCGTCCGAGCTCCGGCTCGATCACGCTGCTCGGCGAGCGGCTGGAGACGATGAAGGAAAGCGCGCTCGACCGCCTGCGCGCCTCCCAGGTCGGCTATGTCCACCAAAGCTTTCAGCTGCTGCCCGGCTTCACCGCGCTGGAGAACGTGCTTGCCGCGGCCGCCTTCGGCAGCTCCCTGAGCAAGCGGCGGCAGCGCGAGCGCGCGGCCGAGCTGCTCGAGCGGGCCGGTCTCGGCGACCGCCTGGACCATCTGCCCCGCCAGCTCAGCCAGGGCCAGCAGCAGCGCGTCGCGATCGCCCGCGCGCTCGTCAACGAGCCGGCGCTGCTGCTGGCGGACGAGCCGACGGCGAGCCTCGATCCCGAGACGGCGGCCCGCGTCATGGAGCTGCTGATCGGCTCGGCCGCCGCTTCCGGAGCGGCGCTGCTGCTGTGCACGCACGATCCGGAGATGGCCGCGCGCATGGAGCGGTCCGTATCCATCAAGGAGCTGGCGGCGCGGCCCGCCGCCGTTCGGCTCGCCTGACGGACTCTGGTGCGCGGAGCCGCTGCAGACCGCGATCTGGCCCGCATGGAGCGTCTGGAGACCGCGCGCCGTTCGCTGCGCTCCGTCCTCGCCTGCGCGGTTCGCCGGAAGGACAGGACAGCGACATGCGGCCCCTTCCGGCCTCCACGCATCGCCTCATCCTTTCGACCGCATAAGGAGGTCCGATCGACATGTCCCTCTTCTCCATGGCCTGGCGCGGCCTGATGGCCCGCCGGGCGCAGACGCTGATTACCGCCGCCGTCGTCATGATCGGCCTGTCGGTGACGCTCGCCGTGCTCCTGCTCTCCAGCGGAGCGCGGCAAGGCATCGAGCGGGCGAGCGAGCCGTTCGGGCTGCTCATCGGCTCCAAGGGCAGCGCCAACCAGCTCGTATTCAATACGATTTTCCTCATGGACAAACCGCTGGCCAACCTGAGCTATGCCTACTACGAACGTCTCGCCGCCGATCCCGAGATTCGGACGGCCGTGCCGTTCGCGCTCGGCGACCAGTACCGGGGCCGCAGGCTCGTCGGCACGACGCCGGCCTTTTTCGGCCTGAGCGCCCGGCCGGCCGATCCGCCTTATTTCAAGCTGCGCGAGGGCCGGCTGTTCGACCAGCCGTTCGAGGCGGTCGTCGGCGCGGAAGTCGCCGCCCGCGACGGCTTGCGCATCGGCGACACGTTCGTGTCGGAGCATGGCGTCGCGGCATCGGCCGAACCGGACGAGCACGGCGAGCATCCGTATACGGTCGTCGGCATCCTGGAGCGGCTGCACGCCCCGTCCGATCAGGGCATCTACGTGAGCATGGAAAGCTATTGGCAAAGCCATGATCATGGCGCGGACGAGGCGGCGGCAGGCGGCGAGGCTCATGTGGTCGAGAATGCCGTTGGCGGCGGCGAGGCCCATGCGGACGAGTCGCCGGAAGACGAGGCGGCTCACGGCGTGACAGCGATCCTCGTCAAGCCGAACAGCTACATCGGCCTGATGAAGCTGTACCAGCAGACGAACGCCGGCGAGGAAGCGCAGGCCGTCCTGCCCGGCCAGACGCTCGCCATGCTGTTCGACATGATGGGCAGCGGGGAGCAGGCGCTGCGCGGCATCGGCTGGGTGCTGCTCGGCATGGCCGGCCTGACCGTATGCCTCTCGCTGTACAGCTCGGCGGTCGAGCGCAGGCGCAGCGTCGCTATCCTGCGCTCGCTCGGAGCCGGGCGGCGGCAGGTGATGGCCATCGTGCTGCTCGAATCCGCGCTCATGACCGGGCTCGGCTGCGCGCTCGGCGTGCTCGGCGCCTACGGGCTCGCTGCCGCGCTGGCCGGCTACGCCCGCTCTCACGTATCCATCGCTTTACCCTTGGGCTTCGACTGGTCCTCGATCGGCCTCGCGGCGCTCGTACTCGCCGCCGGCATCGTATCCGGCCTCGCTCCCGCCATCGGAGCTTACCGGACCGAGACGGCCCGCCACCTGAGTCCATCCTGACCGCCAAGCGAAAGCCCGCGAGCAAGGGCGTTTTTGTCCTTGCTCGCGGGCTTTCGCACGGGCTGGCGCTCCGGCCGCTGCCAGCTCGGACCTGCTGCTCCGCCAATGCCCGCCACCGTCGTCCTGGCGCGGGCTTTTCGGCCGCATTGCAGCGGCTTTTCGTCTCGGAGCCTTGCGGCCGCTTCCTTTCCCTTCCGCTGACAACGCTCGTCCCCCCGTGCTACACTGGACGGACGATCACGACAGCAGGGAGAGAAGCGAATTGAAGCTCGTATCATGGAACGTCAACGGCCTGCGAGCCTGCGTGAAAAAAGGCTTCGCCGACTACTTCGAGGCGATGGACGCCGACGTCTTCTGCGTGCAGGAGACGAAGCTGCAAGAGGGGCAGATCGAGCTGGAGCACGGCGAGGGCTACCATCTGTTCTGGAATTATGCCGCGCGCAAGGGCTACTCCGGCACGGCGGTCTGGACGCGCAAGCTGCCGCTGTCCGTGCGGTACGGGCTGGAGGACGACTTCGAGGAGGAAGGACGCATCCTGACGCTGGAGTTCGACGGCTGGTACCTCGTCAACGTCTACACGCCCAACTCGCGGCGCGATCTGTCGCGGCTGCCCTACCGGCTGGAATGGGAAGCCCGCATGCTGGCATATCTCAAAGGACTGGACGCCGTCAAGCCGGTCATCCTGTGCGGCGATCTGAACGTCGCCCACCAGGACATCGACCTCAAGAACGCCAAGCCGAACCGCGGCAACTCGGGCTTCACCGACGAGGAGCGGGGCTGCACGAGCGCCTTGCTGGAGAGCGGCTTCACGGACACGTTCCGCCATCTGCATCCGGACCGGACGGACGCCTATACCTGGTGGTCGTTCATGCCCAAGGTGCGGGAGCGGAACATCGGCTGGCGCATCGACTATTTCCTCGTATCGGACCGGCTGCGCCCGCTGCTCGCCGCTGCGGAGATCGACAGCGCGGTGCTCGGCAGCGACCATTGCCCGGTCGTGCTGGAGCTGACGGAGGAGCCGGCCGCAGGTTGAGGCTGAGCCATGAGCGATCGGATGGCTCCGGAGACGGAGCCTTGCGGCCGCGGCCGGCCGCTGGGCGCCGCTCTACCCGAGCTGCTCGGTTTTTCCGCGCAACTCCGTCCGTTCGGCCTTCCCCTCACCCGAGCTGCTCGGTTTTTCCGCGCAACTCCGACCGTTCCGCCTTCCACTATCCCGACTTGCTCGGTTTTTCCGCGCAACTCCGACCGTTCCGCCTTCCCCTCACCCGACTTGCTCGGTTTTTCCGCGCAACTCCGACCGTTCCGCCTTCCACTATCCCGACTTGCTCGGTTTTTCCGCGCAACTCCGTCCGTTCGGCCTTCCCCTCTCCCGACTTGCTCGGTTTTCCGGCCTGCTCGGCGCCATGCGAAAAGGACCGGCCTCTCCGCCATTCAGCGGAAGGGCCGGTCCTTTTCAGGCCGGGCTCGCAGCTCTCCGTAACTTTAGAGGAGATGCCGCGGAGAGGACGAGCCGTTCGCTCCATGCTTGGAGTCCGTCGCCGTGGCGGAATCCGCCGAGTCGGCTGCGCCTGCAGCGTCGGCGCCGTCCGTTGAAGCCGAGCCATCCGCCGGCTCATCGCCTGCTTCGGCGTCGGCCGGATCGGCGCCGGCCTCCGCGTCAACCGGCCGCTCGGGACGCGGAGGGCGCGGCTTGACCGGCTTGGCGGCCTCGACGTCGTAGTAGGCCTTCAGCTCGGCGGCTTTTTTGACGTTGTCCATGTCCACCTTCGCCTTCGCCAGCTTATCGGCCACCAGCTCCCACGTCGGGGCGGTCTTCTGGACGACGAGGCCGCGAATGGCGTTTTTGACCATGCGGCGCTCCTTGGCGTTGGAATAGGTGTCCTTGTAGCGGCGGACGTCGCTCTCCGGCAGGATCTCGGGGAAGACGCGGCGGAAAATCTCCGCCGTCATGCGCGCGTCGTCGAGCGCTCGGTGCGCCGAGCCCTCGGCCGGAATGCCCAGCTCCTCGAGCGCCTTTTCCACGCTGACGTCGTTGGTCAGTCCGCGCGTGCGCAGATAGATCTTGAGCAGATCGTAGTAGTCCGCCTGGAGCCAGTATGCGTCGTCGAGCTTGTGCATCCTCGTGTCGAGCACGATCCGCTTCAGGTCCTCGCCGCCCCAGGTGACGAACGTGCAGGCCTCGCTGCGGTCCAGCCAGTGCAGGAACGCCCGGATGACGGGCACGAAGCCCTTGGCCGCGTCGATGTCCTCCTGGGGGATGCCGGTCTTCTCGCGGATGAAGCTGTTGAGCTTGGCAAAATAAACCGGGCGGATCAAGGAGCTGAATTCGTCGACCTGACGGAGCGAGCTGTCGAGCCGCACCGCCCCGATCTCGATGACCTCCATCGGCTTGTCGCTCGCGAACTTTCTCCCGTTGAACTCGATATCGAGAATGATGTAATCCATCGTAACCCTCCAACAATTAGGTTCCTCCATCATACACGAAAGCGGTACCCGAATGACAGCGGCGGACGCCGCAGACGCTTGCGCGGACGGCCGGACCGGCGACGGCGTCCGCAGGCGCCGCCCGCTGAGTAGGCTTGCCGGGCGGGACGATCTGCTTTACACTAGACTGATAACGATTCTCAATGAAAAGGAGAGACCGCCATGATCCGCTCCACCCTGCCGTCCGATCCGCCGCGCGCCGCGCTGCCGCCGATCGACATCGGAGCCTGGACGATCCGGCTGCGGGACGCGGCCGTGCTGCAGGTCGGGCCCGACCTCCCGGGGCTGACGCAGCAGCTGCTCCGTCAGCCCGCGCTGCTCGTGCTGCTCAGCGGCGAGATCCGGCTGGAGCGGGGCGCCGACTCCAGCCGGATGGGCAGCGGCATCGTGTACCTGTGCCCGCCGGAGAGCACGTTCGCGCTCGCCGCCGACGGCGACAGCCGCGGTTCGGCGGCGCTGCTGCGGATCGAGCTGCATGAGCCGGACGCGGCCGTTCCGGGACAGCTGCGTCCGGTCGATGCCGCGACGGTCGCCGCCGCGATGCCGCGCGAGGTGCGGCTGCCCGCCGCGGCCCAGCTCCAGGATCGCTGCCGCGCGATCTGCGCCGGATTCGGCGGGGAGCGGCCGCTCGGCCGCTTGCGCGCGCAAGCCGACGCGCTCCAGCTGCTGCTGGAGGCGCTCGAGGAGTCCGATCCGGCGGCGGACGAGCCGCTTGAGCCGGTGCGGGCCTACATGGAGGAGCATATGCGCGAGCCGCTGTCGCTGGAGCTGCTCGCCGAGCTGGCCGGCTGCAGCCCGAAGCATTTTGCCGCGCGCTTCAAGAAGGCATACGGCAGCACGCCTCATGAGCATCTGACCCAGCTGCGCCTGGCCAAGGCGAAGCAGCTCATGCTCCGCTCGGAGAGCCGGCTGAAGGATGTCGCCCATGCGGTCGGCTACGAGGACGAGTTCTATTTCAGCCGCTTGTTCAAAAAAGCGCACGGCGTCTCCCCCACCCGCTACATGGAGCAGCGGCGGCAGCGGATCGCGGCCTACGGCAACGCGTCGGCGCTCGGCTATCTGCTGCCGCTCGGCGCGCTGCCGCATGCGGCGCCGATGCATCCAAAATGGATGCGCTACTACCTCGAGCGCTGGGGAACCGACGTGCCGCAGCATCTGAGCTACGGCTTGACGGAGCCGCAGGTGCAGGAGGACCTGGAGCAGCTGGAGCGCCTGCAGCCGGAGCTGACCGTATGCTCGTGCGAGCTGGAAGAGGACGTGCTGCGGCGACTCGCGGCGATCGGGCCGATCGCCCGGCTGCCGGAGGAGCAGCCGGACAGCTGGAGAGGCGGCCTGGCCGACATCGGCCGGCGGCTCGGGCTCGAGGCCGAAGCGGAGCGCTGGACCGCCGCCTTTGACCGGCGCATCATGGCGGCGCGCTCGGCGATCGAGGGAGGCCCGGCGCCTTCCGTGCTGCTCGCGCGCGTGCTGAAGGGCCGGCTGTATCCGCATGGCTCCGAGGGGCTGATGGACTTCGTGCATCGGGAGCTCGGCGTGCGGCGTCCGGCCGCGTCCTGGGAGCATCGCGACGGCGGGACGCCGCTGCCGCTGGAGCGGCTGCGCGATTCCGACATCGACCAGATCTGGCTGCTCGTCTGCCAGGAGTCGGAGACGCTGGAGCATTGGGGGCGGTTCAGCCAGTCCCCGGACTGGCTCGGACTGCCCGCCGTCCGTTCCGGCGGACTGCGGATGCTGGCCTCGAGCCCTTGGCGCGAGTATTCGCCGATCGCGCTCGACCGCATCCGCGAGGAGACGCTCGCCCTGCTTGGCCGCCAGACGTAGGCCGGCAGCCGCCGGCGCCGCCATTTCCGCCTCTCCAAGGCCGTCCGCTCCGCCGTCTTCGCTTCTCCGAGGCCGTCCGCTCCGCCGTTTTCCGCTCTGCCAAGCGCTTTCGGAGCATTCCGTTCCCGATTGTCCATGCTTTTTCGTCCCTTTGTCTATGGAGGCGAGGAAGACGATCTTTTAAGATAATGAAAGTGAAATTGAGAATCATTATCATAGAAGGTCCATTTCGAAGGGAGTCTGGTTTCACCATGAAAAAAGTTCTGCTCGCCGCCCTGCTGCTGCTTGCGATCGGAGCGCTCGCCGCCTGCGGCAGCTCCGAATCCAATACCGGAGGCTCCGCCTCCAGCCCGTCCCCGTCGGCCGCACCGTCGGCCTCGCCGTCCGCCGAGCCGAGCGCTTCTCCCGAAGCCTCCGGCACGAAAACCGTCACCTACCTCGGCGAGTCGTACGAGCTGCCCGCCTCCACCGAGCGCATCGTCATCACCGGCGCCGTCGAGGCGATGGAGGACTCCATCCTGCTCGACCTGCACCCGGTCGGCGCGATCAGCTTTTCCGGCGCCTTCCCTCCGCTGTTCGCCTCCATCACGGACAAGGCCGAAGCGGTCGGAGAGAAGACGGAGCCGAACTTCGAGAAGATCCTGTCGCTCAAGCCGGACGTCATCCTCGCCTCGACGAAGTTCGATCCGGCCGTCGTCGAGAAGCTGAAGCAGATCGCCACGGTCATCCCGTACTCCCATGTCTCGACCCACTGGGAGGACAACCTCAAGCTGCTCGGCGAGCTGAGCGGCAAGCAGGCGGAAGCGGCCGCCCAGGCCGACGCCTTCAAGGCCGACCTCGAGGCCGCCAAGACGAAGCTCGGCGACAAGCTGAGCGGCCAGAGCGCCGCCATCGTCCGCATCCGCCAAGGCGAAGTGTACGTCTACGGCAAGGATCTGTTCTTCAACCCGGTGCTGTACGACGACCTCGGCTTCCAGCTGCCGGAGGCGATCGCCGCGGCGAAGAAGCAGGAGGTGCTGTCGATCGAGAAGCTGGCCGAGATGAATCCCGACGTGCTGTTCGTGCAGTTCTCCGAGGACGAGAACGGCAAGGCGACGACGGCTCTCGACGAGCTGCAGAAGAACCCGATCTTCCAAAGCCTCGACGCCGTGAAAAACGGCAGCATGCACGTCAACCTCGTGGACCCGCTGGCCCAGGGCGGCACCGCCTACAGCAAAGTCCAGTTCCTCAAGGCCTTCCTGGAAAAGGCCGGCTCCTGACCTGCCCATGAAGCGTTCCCGAATGCTGCCGGCGGCCATCCTCCTGATGGCTCCGGCAGCTGCTTTGCTTCTTGTCGTCTTCTCGGCGCTGTACGGGGCCAAATCGATCGGCGCGGCAGATGTGTGGGCCGCAGTGACGCGCTTCGATCCCGGCAACGTGGACCATCAGATCATCCGCCACTCGCGGCTGCCGCGCGGCCTCGGGGCGCTGCTCGTCGGCGCCTTCCTCGCCGTCTCCGGCGCGCTCATGCAGGGCATCACGCGCAATCCGCTCGCCTCCCCCTCGCTGCTGGGCGTGGCGGACGGCTCCGTGCTCGCCGTGACGATGGCGATGGTGTTCCTTCCCGATCTGAGCGGGACCGGCCTCGTTTTCGTCTCGATGGCGGGCTCCGCGCTCGGGGCGGCGATCGTGTTCGGCATCGCCTCGCTCGTGCCCGGCGGCAGCTCCCCGGTGAAGCTGGCCATCCTCGGCGCGCTGGCCGGCATGTTCCTCGGCGGCGTCGCCGACGCCCTCGCCATGTATTTCCGCATCCCGCAAAAGATCAGCTTCTGGTACAACGCGCGGCTGCATCAGATGGACCCCGAGCTCGTGCAGCTGGCGCTGCCGTTCGCCGTCGTCGGCCTCGCGCTGGCGCTGCTGCTCGCGCGTCCCGTATCGGCGCTCGCCCTCGGCGAGGAGACCGGCGCCAGCCTCGGCCAGAACGTGCGCCGGGTCAAGCTGCTCTCCATGCTCGCCGTCGTGCTGCTCACCGGCACGGCGGTCGCGATCGCCGGCAAGATCGCCTTCATCGGCCTCATCATCCCGCATATCGCGCGCTTCATCGGCGGCAGCGACTACCGCTGGATCATCCCGCTGTCGGCCGTGCTCGGAGCGCTGTTCCTGACGTTCTGCGACCTGCTCTCGCGCTTCATGAACGCGCCGTTCGAGACGCCGATCGGCATCGTCACCGCGCTGTTCGGCGTGCCGTTCTTCCTCTATCTGATCCGGCGAAAGGGGGCGTCCAGCCATGCCTGAGTCCAGCCAGCGGCATCCAGACGAAGGCAACTCCGGCGGCGAGCGCGGCCGCCGGACAGCCTCGCCCCCGCTTGCGGCTGAGCCCGCAGCCGGGTCCGGCTCGCGCCGCGCCTTTGGGCTCGCCCTCGCCGGAGCGGCCGCCGCGATCATGCTGATCGCCCTGCTCGGCGTGACGACGGGCGAGTTCGCGCTGTCCGTGCCGGATGCGCTGCGCACGCTGCTCGGCGGCGCGGCCGATGCCGACGAGCGGCTCGTCGTATTCGGCTTCCGCCTGCCGCGCATCGTGCTCGCCGCGCTCGTCGGCGTGTCGCTCGGAGCGGCCGGAGCCGCCATGCAAAGCCTGACGCGCAACGGACTCGCCGATCCCGGCATCCTCGGCATCAACGCCGGAGCCAGCCTCGCCGTCGTGCTGTTCATGCTCGCGCTGCGGGACATCGTCCAGCTGGAGGGCCTCGCCGCCGTCATGACGATGCCGCTGTACGGCACGGCCGGCGGACTCGCCGCCGGCGCGATCATCTTCGCCCTGGCCCGCTCGCGCGGCAGCCTCGATCCGCAGAAGCTGCTGCTCGTCGGCATCGCCGTCACCTCCGGCTTCGGCGCGGCGACGCTCTACATCTCGCTCAAGATGAACCCGCAGGACTTCGAGCGGGCGGCCGTCTGGCTGTCCGGCAGCCTCAACTCGGCCAACTGGCTGTATGTGCTCGCCGTGCTGCCGTGGGTGCTGCTCCTGCTGCCGGCGCTGTGGGCCAAATCCCGCATGCTCGACCTGATGCGCCTGAGCGACGACACGCTGAGCGGACTCGGCGTCGCCCTGAAGCGGGAGCGCCGCACGCTGCTGCTGCTGAGCGCCGGCCTCGTCGCGGCCAGCGTCGCGGTGAGCGGCAGCATCGGCTTCGTCGGCCTGATCGCGCCGCATATGGCGGCGCGCCTGGCAGGCCTGTCGCATCGGCGCCTCCTGCCGCTGAGCGCCTTGCTCGGCGCGGCGCTCGTCATGGCCGGCGACTATGCCGGCCGCACCGCCTTCTCGCCCTCGGAGCTGCCTGCGGGCATCGTCATCTCGATCATCGGAGCGCCTTATTTCGTCTGGCTGCTGATCCGCCAGAAGACGGCGCGCTAAAAAGGAGACCGTCCATGAAATTCGAATCGATTCCCGCCGGCGGCCGCATGCTGTCCGTCTACCTGCCGCCGTCCTACGCCAGCGGCGGCAGCCGGCGGTATCCCGTCCTCTACGTGCAGGACGACGCCGAGCTGATGGAGCATAGCGTCAACTTCATCGACTCGCTCTACGCCTCCGGCGAGCTGCCGGAGCTGATCGTCGCCGGCGTGCCGTCCGCATGCCGCAACGACGACTACACGCCATGGCCGGCGGAGGCCGTCGCTCCCGGCCGGCCCGGCTTCGGCGGCGCGGGGCGCGCCTACGTCGACGAGCTCGCGGGCCGCATCAAGCCCGCGCTCGACGCGCAGCTGCGCACGATGCCGGAGCCGGAGCATACCGGCATCGGCGGCGGCTCGCTGGGCGGGCTGATTGCCCTGCTTGCCGCTTACTGGCGGCCCGACGCCTTCGGCGCGGCCGCCGCGATCTCCCCCTCGCTCTGGTACGAGGGGGCGCTCGACTACATCCGGCGCGAGCCTGCGCCGGATGCGAGGCTGCGGCTGTACCTGTCGGTCGGCACCGCCGAGGGCAGCCTCAAGACGAACCGCCAGCGCGGCATGGCCGCCTCCGTGCCGGAGGCGGCCCGCATCCTGCTGGCGAAGGGCTTCCCGGCGCAGCGGCTGCGCCTGGAGCTGGAGCCGGGCGGCACGCATGATGCCATGTTCATGGCGCTGCGCTTCCCGGCCGCGCTCCGCTTCCTGTTCGGCGGCGGAGCGGCGGAGCCGGGCGGTCCGGTACGGCACGCCGAGGCGGAAGCGGCGGAGCCAGGCGGTCCGGCACGGCACGCCGAGGCGGAAGCGGCGGAGCCAGGCGGTCCGGCACGGCACGCCGAGGCGGAAGCGGCGGAGCCAGCCGGTCCGGCACGGCACGCCGAGGCGGAAGCGGCTGCATCCCGCGCCGCGCTGGCCGGATCGGCCGCTGCAGCTCAGAGCGCCTCGGCCATCGCCGCCGCATCCGATCTTCCGGCAGCGGCCTCGCAGACGGACGGGCAGACGACAGCGCAGACGACAGCGCAGACGGCCGCGCTGCCGTCCCGCTACTCCGTGCCGGGCACGGAATGCTTCCCTCTGACGAGCCGAGCCGGCCTGGAGTACCGCATTTTCGTGCATGTGCCGGTCAAGCCCGCCCCTCCCTCCGGGTATCCGCTGCTGTGCGCCGTCGACGGCAACTCCGTCTTTGGCTCGCTCGCGGAGGCGATGCGGCTGCAGACCCGCCATCCGAAAGGGCTGCCGCCCGGCATCGTCGTCGGCATCGGGTATCCGACCGACGAGCCGTTCGCGACCGAGCGGCGCTTCGTCGATCTGACGACTCCCGCCGAGATGGAGGGGCTTCGCCCCGACGGCTCGTCCTGGCCCGCGAACGGCGGAGCCGAGGCGTTCCTCGACTTCCTGCAGGCGGAGCTGCTGCCGGAGCTGGAGCGGCGCTATCCGATTGATCCGCGGCGCCGGACGCTGTCCGGCCACTCGCTCGGCGGCTTTTTCTCGCTCTATGCGCTCATCCGCCGTCCGGGGCTGTTCCGTTCGCATGTCGCCGGCAGCCCGTCGCTCTGGTGGAACGAGCGCATGCTGCTGAAGCTGCTCCCCGAGCTGGAGGCCCGCCTGCAGTCGGGCGGCTCGGCGGCGCTGATGCTCGCCATCGGCGGCGAGGAGAAGGGCTCGATGCTGCAGGACACGCGCGAGCTGCGGCGGCGCCTGCTGCCTCTGGCCGAGTCCGGCCGCCTGCGGCTGACTTACGCGGAGTTCGAGGACGAAGGCCATGTGAGCGTGCTGCATCCGCTCCTCAGTCCGATGCTGCGCTTCGCTTTCTTGGACAAATGAGCCGCAGAGGCCAGCCGGCAGCTGCCGGCTGGCCTCTCCTTCGCTTCGCCGGCCAGTTCCGCCCCTCGCCTGCCGCCATTCGTCTCCCGACTGCCCGTCCCGCTTATGCCGCCGTCCGGCTTGCATGACAAGCGGCTTTTCCTGTGCGCGAAGGGCTGCTGACGACGAATCAGATCGTTAGAAGCCCCGAATGGGGCAGCTCCAACATCTAACGACGCGTGAGGAGCTTAGCCTTGCAAAACGGCCGAAAAACCGTGCGGAAAGAGGCTAAAGGCTGTTCTAAGCCTCTGACACGTCGTTAGATTTTGGGAGACGCGAAAAAAGCGGTTCTAAGCGTCTGAGGAGTCGTTAGCATCGGATGGAGGGGCAGACGTCTCGCGGAACAGCAGGAAAACGGCTTCTGCAGAAGCCGTGAACCGACCCGGGGAGGATCGAGAACGGGCTGGAGAGCCGTCGACTGGCCATTCCCGACAAAGGCTTCCCACAGGTTGACCATGGACAGAGCACTAGCAGCCTATCCGCTCTAATCCTAGGCATTCGTAGAAAGCTTCTCTGGCTGCGGCGCTTCCTAGTGCCATTTTCACCACTAGCGAGCGCGCTTCCCTGGCCTCCACAGATGAAGAGTCGACGATGTACTAGAGCCTAGGAATTTTCCCTTCTTTCGCTCTCCAGCCCCATTCTCCGCACGTTGCACGCCTTCAAGGGACCCTTTCCGCCTCTACGTTCTCGTTCTTCGTCGGACAATCCTGTCCATGCAACTGGGGCAATGGCGTGCATACCCAAGCGCATCCATTCTGTCTAAAATGAATTGAGAATGATTTTCAATTAATGCTTTCGCTGCAAATGGGGGATGTCTTTGCTTCAAACACGGCTTCAACAAATAAGGCGGCTTCGAGGAGCCAGCGCTGCCGTCGTCAAAGGCGCTTCCGCTCGTAACGGCGCTTTCGTCCGCAAAGGCGCTTTCGCTCGCAATGCCACCTCCGCTGTCAAAGGCGCGATCGCTCGCAATGCCACTTCCGCTGTCAAAGGCGCTTTCGCTCGCAAAGGCGCTTTTGCCGCGCTGCTCGCGATCGCGCTGCTGCTCGGCGGCTGCGCGGCGGGCGCAGGTACGCCGTCCGGCTCCGGCAGAGCGGAGGGCGGCGAAGCTGCCGCTGCCGAGGCGGCCAAGGCCGCTGCCGCTGCCGAAGCGGACGGAGCCGGCCCGGACGCGGCGGGCTGGGCCGGCATCGAGCCGCTGCCGGCCGCCGACGCCGCCGAGGGGCTGCAGCTCAGCCGCGACGCGGTCAAGCAGCTTAAGCAGGCGGCCGAAGCCGGCGACGAGGCGGCATGGCGCGAGCTGGCCGTCCGCCTCGCCGGACTTTGGCTGACGCTCGAGCCCGACTTGAAGAAGCTGGACGAGGCCAAGGCCGAAGCGGCCCAAGCCGACATCGGCCGGCTGCTCCAGCCGGATCCGGCGGCGCCGGAAAGCCCCGTCGACGTGTCGTACCGCCTCTATCAGACGTACCGCGACCTGCAGGAGAAGCTGCAGGGACCGGCGGCTTAAGCCGGTCTTGTGCAGCGCGCCCTCTCCGGCTCTCGCTCCGGAGCCGGACCCTAGCCCAGGCGCAAGCGCCTAAGCCTTCAGCAGGGCCTTTGCCCCGCGTTCGTCCCGTGCTTGCCCCGCGCTCGCCACGCGCCTGCGCCACGCTCGCCACACGCTTGCGTACGCTCGCCACGCGCTTGCGCCACGCTCGCCACACGCTTGTGTGTACGATCGCCACGCACTTGCGGGACGCTCGTTCCACGCCTGCGCAACGGCTTCGCCGAGTCCGCATCTGCGCTTCGCCCGGATGCTGCTCTGCCGCCCATTCTCAAGCACCGCCCATTCCACTCGCAGAAAGGTGATCTCCTACCCATGACTCTCGCTCGCAACCGATTCCTCGCCCTCCTCCTGAGCCTCGCTCTCGCGCTCGGGCTGCTCCCGGCCGCAGCCGCCGCAGCGGCTCCAGTCGTCGCGGTCAAGATCAACGGCAGCGCCGCCAGCTTCGGCTCCGTCAAGCCGTCGATCATCGACGGACGCGTCTATTTGCCCGCCGCCGCTTTTGCCGTCAAGCTGAACGCGACGTACCAGGTCGACGCCAAGACGAAGAAGTGGATCGTCAAGCGCGGCACGCGCACGCTCGGCTTCACCCCCGGCAGCGTCAAGGCGACGCTGAACGGCAAAGCCTACACGCTGGCCGCCGTGCCGGTGACGAAGGGCAAGGACGTGCTCGTGCCAGCCGCTTCCCTGTCCGACGCGCTCGGCGTCTGGACGTCGTGGAACGGCTCCGCCAAGACGCTGTCCGTCCTGACGCAGAAGACCGTCAAGCACGCCATGGGCTCCACGACGCTGAAAAGCGTGCCGCAGCGCGTCGTCGTCCTGTTCAACGGCATGGTCGACACGAGCGTCCTGCTCGGCGTGAAGCCGGTCGGCGCCGTCGAGTCGTACCTGCAGCAGCCTTTCTACGAGTACCTGCGTCCAAGCCTGATCGGCGTAAAAGACCTCGGCGACGAGACGCAGCCCAACCTCGAGGCGATCGCCGCCCTCAAGCCGGACCTCATCATCGGCTCCAAGCTGCGCCACGAGAAGATCGACGGCCAGCTGAACAAGATCGCGCCGACCGTCATGACCGAGGATGTCTTCAGCTGGCAGGACAACCTGAAGTTCGCCGCCGACGTGCTGAACAAGCAGGCCAAGGCCGACGCCTTCCTCGCCAAGTGGGCCTCCCGCACCGCCGACTTCAAGAAGCGGATGGGCGCCGACATCGGCAGCACCGAAGTGACCGTCATGCGCATCAACTACAACGGCACGGCGCGCTTCTACCTGGAAGGCTTCGCCTCCAACATCCTGCGCGACCTCGGCTTCAAATTCCCGAAAGCCCAGACCGACGTGACGAAGGACATCTTCAACATTCCGTCCAAGGAGCAGACGCCGCTGCTCGACGCCGACTACATCTTCGACTTCACGGTCGATTGGGACGGAGACGGCGCGATCTACAAGACGCAGAAGGAATGGATCGACAACGCGCTCTGGTCGAACCTGCGCGCCGTCAAGAACAAGAAGTACTACAAGGTCAACGCCGTCAACTGGAACCTCTCCGGCGGTCCGCTCGCGGCCGACAAGATGCTCGACGACCTGTACTTCTACTTCAACATCGACTAGCCTAGCCTCCGGATCAAAAAAAGCCCCGCTTGCCGCGAGCCCGTCCGAAATCGGGCATCGCGGCAAACCGGAGCCCAATGCCGTCCCGCCTCGCGCCGATTCGCGCGGGGCGGGATTTTCCGCGCCATGCGGACGCCGCCCGGACCGATCCCGGCCGGCCCCGCCGCGCGAGACGGCCGCCCGTCCTGATCGGCGCGGCCCCAGAACAGGAGCGATCCCTCACGATGAATTCCACCGGACTGCCCGGCGCCGCGCTCAAGGCCGCCGGGCTGGCAGCCGGCGCGGCGCTGCTGCTGCTCGCCTTCGCCGCCAACATCATGCTCGGCTATACCCGCGTCAGCCTCGACGATGCCTGGGCAGCCGTGACGCGCTACGACGAGACGTCCATGAGCCAGGCCGTCATCCGCCTCACCCGGCTGCCGCGCGCGCTCATCGCCGCGGCCGTCGGCGCAAGCCTCGCCGTGGCCGGCGTCATCATGCAGGCGATCACGCGCAACCCGCTCGCCTCGCCGTCCATTCTCGGCATCAATTCCGGCGCCGCGCTCGCCGTCGTCTTCGCCCTCACCGTGCTCCGCATCGAGAGCCAGACCGGGCTCGCCTGGGCGGCCTTCGGCGGCGCGGCCGCCGCCGCGGCGCTCGTCTACGGGCTGAGCGCCCTCGGCAGCGACAGCCTGTCGCCGCTGCGCATCGTGCTCGCCGGTGCGGCGATGAGCGCGCTGTTCGCCTCCGGCACGCAAGGGCTGCTCGTCCGCAACCAAGCCTCGCTGCAGGACGTGCTGTTCTGGCTCAGCGGCTCCATCGCCGGGCGGCCGCTCGGCATCCTGGCCGCCGTCGCCCCTTATATGCTCGCCAGCATGCTGGCCGCATGGCTGCTGGCGCGCCATCTCAACCTGCTCGCCGCCGGCGAGGAGACGGCCAAGGGCCTCGGCCTGCGCGTCCCGCTCGTCAAGCTCGCGGGCGGCGCCGCGATCGTGCTGCTCGCAGGCGGCTCCGTCGCCGTCGCCGGGCCGATCGGCTTCATCGGCCTCGTCATTCCGGTCGTCGCCCGCTT
This sequence comes from Paenibacillus sp. FSL W8-1187, assembly GCF_037965485.1. Classification (NCBI taxonomy): domain Bacteria; kingdom Bacillati; phylum Bacillota; class Bacilli; order Caryophanales; family Paenibacillaceae; genus Paenibacillus; species Paenibacillus sp. FSL W8-1187. The sequence goes on along the minus strand of NZ_CP150181.1, from coordinate 219,354 downwards.
CTTTTCCGGCCTGGACCACCGCTGGATGGTGCCGTACAGCATGCTGCTCGGCGCGGTGCTGCTGCTGGTCGCCGACGTCGCCGCCCGCTACCTGATCATGCCGCGCGAGCTGCCGGTCGGCGTGCTCACCGCGGCCGTCGGCGCGCCGTTCTTCCTCTATATCGCCCGCAAAAGGAGGCGCATCGCATGAGCCGCCGCAACCGCGTCCGCAAAAGCGCCTGGACATGGCCGCTGCTGCTCGGCGGAGCGCTGCTGCTCTCCGGCTTCGCCTATCTGCTGCTCGGGGAGACGTACATCCGTCCCTCCCTCATGCTGCAGGCTCTAGGCGGCGCGGCAGCCGCCGAGCATGTCGTCATCGTGCGCGAGTTCCGCCTCCCGCGCCTCGTCGTCGGCGCTCTGGCCGGCGCGGCGCTCTCCGTTGCCGGCACGCTGCTGCAGGGCGTGTTCCGCAATCCGCTGGCCGCGCCCGACCTCGTCGGCATCACCGGCGGCGCGGCTGCCGCGGCGGCCGCCTTCCTGACGTTCCGCCCGGCGGAGGTCAGCATCCATTGGCTGCCGGCGGCCGCGATGGCGGGAGCGGCGCTGCTCGCCGCGATCGTCTACGCCGCCGCCTGGAGGAGCGGCGTCGAGCCGGGGCGCCTCATTCTCGTCGGCATCGGCATCGGCGCGCTGTCGTCCGCCTTTACGAGCACGATCCTGCTGCTGAGCTCCGCCTATACCGCCACCGACGCGTACATCTGGCTTAGCGGCACCGTCTACGGCACGTCGTGGCAGCATGTGCTGACGCTGCTCCCGTGGACCGTCCTGTTCCTGCTGCTCGCCCTGCGCAGCGTCCGCACGCTGAACGTGCTCATGCTGTCCGACGAGTCGGCCGCCGGCGTCGGCAGCCATGTCGAGCGCAGCCGCAGGGGACTGATCGCGATCAGCGTCGGCCTGGCGGGCTCGGCGGTGGCAATCGGCGGCTCGATCGGCTTCGTCGGCCTCATCGGCCCGCATCTGGCCCGTCAGCTCGTCGGCCCGTCCGCCTCGCGGCTGCTGCCGACGGCGGCGCTCTGCGGCAGCCTCATCGTCGTGCTCGCCGATCTCGTCGCGCGCACCGCCTTCCTGCCCTACGACGTGCCCGTCGGCGTCTTCACCTCCGCGGTCGGCGCGCCGTTCTTCCTATATCTGCTGTATCGCAACCGGCGGACCGGCCGATGATTCCGCTCCAAAAAAAGGGACGAAGCGAGTTGTCGCTTCGTCCCTTGCCCGTCGGTTCTTCCGCTGCGCCCCGCCCTCAAAGAGGGCGGTCGTCCCGCTCCAGATCGACGACCAGATGCGGGCATCTCCGCTGCAGCTCCTCGACGAAGCGCTCCCTGTCGCGCGGCGCGATCGGGTACCGGTCGTACGGCCCCGCCGCCAGCTCGAGCCGCCGCAGGGCAAAGAGTCCGATCGGCCAAGCTGATGCAGGCTGGAGATGCAGCAGCTTGCGATAAGGAAGACGCTTGACGATCGGTCCGATCTGGAGCACCAGCTCGTCCTCCTCCAGACGATAGGACGTGCCGAGCCAGATCCAGGCGAGCAGCCCTGCGGTCAGCAGCACGGCGGTCGCCACGGCCTTGGAAGCCGGGCCTCCGCCCTCGGTCCAGCCGATCCAGCCTCCGAGCAGCAGCAGCGCGATCGCCAGCCAGCTCGCGCAGGCCGGGCCGAGCTCTCTTTTTGGCATAAATTTCATCGAACTTCCCTTCCGCTCCTTATCCGTAAAATATTACCATAACCAGATTTCGATTGTACCATAGGACCGAGAGCAGCGGGCAAAGATCTTTTTGAAAAACTTTCTCAAAAGGACTTGATAACAATAATCATTATTGAGTATAGTAAGGAAAGCGAAACGAAAAAGACAGCCGCTGGCACGGCTGCCTGATGAAGAAGATGGTATCGGGTTATTTCGCTTCAAAGGTTTTGCAGTCGGTTTCTTCGGAGTTGCTCGCTTGTCCACGGTTGCTGGTCACATAAATGGACGATGCGTTGCATTTGTTGCCGGAAGCCCAGTTTTTGCAGCTATCCACTTCGCACAGTACGTCTTTAGCCATGAGGTTCACCTCCTGTAGCGTGGATGGCCGTTCCCTTGCATCGATTCAAGCTCGTCCGGAATTGGATTCCGCGCGGGCTTTTCCTCGTTCCAATGGACCGGTGTCCCTTCCATCATAGTCCAACTCGCGGCATCGCGCAAGGCCGCTTCGTTTCCCGCGTCAAAAAAAGCCGAAGCCCTCCCGGGGCTTCGGCTTTTTTTGGCGGGCGCGGAGGCAGCCGGGGCCGGCCAGCCGCTCCAGCGGCCGTTGACGAGCGTGAGCCTGGTGCCGCCGCGCAAAGCGCCGCTTAGGAGGACAGGAACGGATACACGAGCCTGCGGATCTGATAGATCGGAAAATCGAGCACGACGGTCGTGCCCTTCCCCGGCTCGCTCTCGAACCGGATCTGGCTGCCGTGGGCGTCCATGATGCGCTTGACGATCGCGAGGCCGAGGCCGCTCCCGCCTTTTTTGGTCGTGTGGAAAAGCTCCCCGAAGGCGCGCCAGCTGATCCTCGCCCATGCCTTCGCCGGTGTCGGCGATCTCGATGCGCTGGCGGCCGTTCCCGGCGCGCAGCCGGACCGCGATGAAGCCGCCCTGCGGCATCGCCTCGGCGGCGTTGCGGAGTACGTTCAGCAGCACCTGCTTGATCTGGTTGCGGTCGCCGTAGACGAGCTCGGCTCCGCCATAGTCCCTTTTGATCCGGATGCCTTCCTGGTTGAACTGGAACTCCATCATCTGCAATGTCTCCTCGACGATCGCGTCGGCCGGCTCCGGCCGGAGCTGCGGCGCCTTTTGCTGGCCGAGCGCCATGAAGTCGGTGACGATCAGCCCGATCCGGTCCAGCTCGCTCAGGATCAGCTCGTAGTGCTCGCGCTTGATCCGGTCGGCGGTGAACTGCAGCATGCCGCGGATGACCGTCAGCGGATTGCGGATCTCATGGGCGATGCCGACCGCGATCTGTCCGGCGAGCACCAGCTTCTCGGAGCCGTGCAGCATGTCGTCGGCGCGCTTGGCGTCGGTCATGTCGCGCAGCATCGCGACGATGAACAGCAGCCGTCCATCCTCCTCGGTCACCGGCAGGAAGTCGCCCATGTAGTGCCGTTGGCCATCCTTGCTTTTCTCCTTGATCGCGCAGGCGAGGACGGGCTCGGTCCCCTGCTGCACGATCATCTCGCGAAGGGAGGGGCCGATGATCGGCAGCTCCTCGCAGCGATCCCCCTCGGCCGGGCGCTCCAGCTCCATCAGCTCCACGCTGCGGGCGTTCATCGAGACGATGCTGCCCGCAGCGTCCACCAGCACGACGCCGTAGTACGGCGTCTGCAGCAGCGCCTGGGTCAGGATCGCCTGGCGGGCGTTCTGGCGCCGCAGCTCCAGCTCCCGCTCCATCGAGGCGGTCATCGAGCGGAGCAGCGCCATCAGATGGGGATGCACGCTGTCCGCCTGCAGCATGAAGCTGATGCCGCCCCACGGACGCTCGGGATGCTCGCGCAGGTACAGCGGCGCGCTCAGGCAGGCGGTGTCATGGAGCGGCTCGTGGTAATGGTCTGTCCCGACGAGCTGTGCCGGACGTCCGGTCTCCATGCAGGCGGCGATGGAGCTTGGCCCCATGTCGCGCGTATAGCCGACTCCCGGGAGGATGCCGTATTTGCAGCCGAGCAGCTCCTCCATCGACTCGTTGCCGCAAAAGCCGAGCAGATGCCCCTCCGAGTCGTTGACCGCGATCAGAATCGGGTCGTCGGGAGCCGACTCCAGCAGCTCCTCGGTGAGGGACCGGCATATATCGAGCAGCTCCGCGTAGCGCTCCTGCTGCTCCCGCAGCCGCTGCGGCGAGTAGCGCTGGCGGAACTGCGGCATGACGGAAGGGTCCATGCCGGCGTCCCGGCAAGAGCGCTTCCATTGTTCAAGGGTATTCATCGCATTCTCCTGTAGCGGCGGAGCAGCCGCCCCGCCGATTCATCTTCAATACGATAACCATATCACATTTTATCGCTTCCACGGAGATAAATTAATCGCCATTGCCGTACGAGAGCAAACGCTTGCTCAGCAGCGGCGCAGCCGGGATTCGAGGGCATGGAGAAGGATCCCGGGAGCGGGAGGGCGGGCGGAAAAGCGCGCAAAGAAAAAAGCCCGGCACGAAGCCGGGCTAGGACGTGTTGGCAAACCCGCTCAGGGGCATCTATCACCGCTTTTTGCCCCCTGCTTGGTCACGCAGGCTCGATGTACCCCCGGTACGCCTTCGCCTCCGTTCCTCGCAGGGACCAAAAATTCGGCCCTATCGGCTTCCTTCAGAGGTTGCAAACACGCCCTTGGGGCTGGAAGGCGAGCGACGGTCCGGACCGCGCTCCGGGGCGGCATGCCCCGGACCTCGCCGCGGATGGCGTCAAGGCAGCGCGAGCTTGCCCATGACCGCGGCGCGGGAAGCTCCCGTCACGGAGGGAAGGCTGTTCGGGATGCCGAGCAGGAAATGGTAGCCGAGCAGCGCGAACAGCACCGCTTCCTTGGCGTCGCCCGGGATGCCGAGCTCGCCGGAGTCGATGACGCGCTGCTCCGGCAGCCGCTCCGCGAGCATGCGCATGAGCGTGCGGTTGCGCGCGCCGCCGCCGCTGACGATGACCTCGTCGATGCGGACTTGCGGCAGGACGAAGCGGCGCAGGGCGCCTTCGATCGAGCGCGCGGTCAGCGCGGTCGCCGTCGCGGCTGCATCGGCCTTGGACAGTCCGAGCGATGCGGCGCGGGCCAGCAGCTCGGCGGCATAGTCGGAGCCGAACAGCTCGCGGCCGGTCGACTTGGGCGGCGGCTGGAGGAAGTACGGATGCGCCAGCAGCTCGGCGAGCAGTCCTTCATGCGGCGCGCCTTGAGCCGCCAGCGCTCCGTCCGCGTCGTAGGCGAGGCGGCCGTCCGTCAGCCGCTGCACGACCCGGTCGATGACCATGTTGCCCGGTCCGGTGTCGAAGCCGGCGACGTCGTCCGGACCGGCTCCGGCCGGCAGCACGGTGCAGTTGCCGATGCCGCCGATGTTCTGCAGCAGGCGCCCGCGCTGGGGATGGCGCAGCAGCACGAGATCGCCGTACGGCACGAGCGGCGCTCCTTGGCCGCCGAGGGCCATGTCGGCCGGGCGGAAGTCGCCGACCGCCGGCACGCCGGCGCGGGCGGCCAGGACGGACAGGTCGCCCAGCTGCAGCGTGGACGGCGCCAGGAACGGCGAGCCGGCCGGCGGCTCCGGCATATGCCAGACGGTCTGGCCGTGGGAGCTGACGAAGTCGATGTCGGCCATCGCGAGCCCGGCCTCGTCTGCGGCGGCGCGCGCCGCTTCCGCGAAGCGGCCGCCGAGCCAGGCGTTCATGCCGCACAGGTCCTGCACGTCGGCCGCTCCCGGCTCGCACAGCCGCCGCAGCGCCTCGCGCAGCGGCTCGTCGTACGGCTGCGTATGGAAATGCAGCAGCTGCGCGGTCGTATCCAGCCCCTCGCCCTCGAAGCGGACGACCGCCGCGTCCACGCCGTCGAGCGACGTGCCGGACATGAGGCCGACGGCGAGCGCGTAAGGCCTGCGGGGGCGCCAGCTCAGCATGGCGCTCCCTCCCCGCCGCCTGCGGCTGCGGGCAAGGCGCGGCGCGCGAGCAGCACCGCGCCGCTCGCCGCATCGCGGCTCGCCGCCGTCAGGCGCAGCTGCGGCAGCCGCTCGGCGAGCCGCTCCGCGAAGGCGTCCCGCACCGGCGCGCAGCGCAGCAGCACGCTGCCGAGCGGCGCCAGCTCGCCGCGACCGAGCCCGAGGCGGACCGCGACCGCTTCGGCGAGCTCGGCGAGCGCGCCGGCCGCGCGGCGGGCGATGCCGAGCGCCGCCGCGTCGCCCGCCTCGCAGGCGGGCTGCAGCAGCGGCGCGAGCGCGGCGACGGAGCTTTTGGGACGCGCGGGGTCGTACACCCAGCGCACGAGCTCCGGCAGGCTGCCCGGCTCCAGGCCGAGCTGGCGGAACACGGGCTCGGCCAGCGCCGTCGGCCGCGAGCGCCCGTCGGCGGCGCGCACGATCGCGGCGAGCATGTCGCGGCCGATCGCGTAGCCGCTGCCCTCGTCGTCGATCAGATGGCCGAAGCCGCCGGCGCGATGCGTCTCTCCGGCCTCGCTCCGGCCATAGGCGATCGAGCCCGTCCCGGCGATCAGCGCGATGCCGGGACGGCCCTCCAGCGCGCCGGCGAGCGCCGTCTCCTGATCGCCGGCAAGCGTCAGCTCGCCGCGGAACGCCAGCGCCGCCAGCGCTCCGGTCAGGCGCTCCCGCGCCTGCGGGTTGCTGATGCCGGCCGCGCCGACGGCGAGCGAGACGCAGCCCGCGAGCGGCAGTCCGCGGCGTCCCAGCTCGCGCGCCGCCTCCGCGAGCGCCTCCTCGGCCGCGCCTGCGCGCTCGCCGTTGATGTTGAGCGCTCCGACCTCGAAGCGCGCCAGCTCCGTTCCGGCCGCATCCTCCGCGCATACGGTCGTGCGCGTGCCGCCGCCGTCCAGCCCCAGCCAGTAGTCCATGTCTGCCCCTCCCTCTCCGCCGCCCGGCGCGCCGCGCCGGGGCGAAAGCTCCGTTCTAATACAGGTGGTACGCCGCCTTGCGCGCGGCGAACGCCTCGCTGTCCGCGGCGAACCGCTCCAGCAGCGCGTCTGCATCCGCGGCGCTCTGCATGCCGCGGTACAGGTCGCCGCCGGCCAGCAGGTCGATGAACGGCCGGCCGCCCTCGCGGTACGGAGCGAGGAACTCCGCCTCCGGGAACATCGAACGCACGGCGAGCAGCAGCCGCACGCCGACCTCGAGCGGACGCACCGCGTCCGTGTCCGTCACATGCACCTGCACGCCGCGGCACAGCGTGCCGGCATGCTTGGACGAGCTCGGCTGGAAGTAGGACGGCCGGAACCGGACGCCCGGCAGCCGCAGCGCGTTCATCTCGGCCGCGAGCCGCTCGGCGTCGACGAACGGCGCGCCGATCTGCTCGAACGGCGCGGCCGTGCCGCGTCCCTCGGACAGGTTCGTGCCCTCGAACAGGCAGGTGCCCGGATAGAGCAGCGCCGTCTCCCAGCGCGGGATGTTCAGCGAAGGCGCGATCCACGGGCGGCCGAGCGCCGGGAAGCGCGCTTCGCGGGACCAGCCGCGGCAGCTCACGACGTACAGCTCCGCGCCCCAGCCCTGCTCGGCGTTGGCCATGACGGCCAGCTCGCCGGCCGTCAGGCCGTAGCGCACCGGCAGCGGATAATCGCCGACGAAGGAGCTGTAGGCCCGGTCGAGCAGCCCGCCCTCGAGCGTGACGCCGTCGAGCGGATTCGGCCGGTCGAGCACGACGAACGGAAGGCCCGCCGCCGCGCAGTCCTGCATCGCGTACAGCATCGTGTAGACGTAGGTGTAATACCGCGTGCCGATGTCCTGGATATCATAGACCAGCACGTCAATCTTCTCCAGCATGTCCGGCGTCATCCGCTTGGAGTCCTTGCGGTACAGGCTGTATACCGGCACGCCCGTCCGCTCGTCGATGTAGGTGTCGACCAGCCCCCCGGCGGCGATGTCGCCGCGCACGCCGTGCTCCGGCGAGAACATCGCCGCGAGCCCGAAGCGCTCCTGCAGCACGTCGATCGTCGACCGCCACTCGGCGTCGATGCCGGTCGGGCCGGTAATGAGCCCGATCCGCCGTCCTTGCAGCACCGGAGCGGCCTCGCCGATCCGGTCGATCCCGAATTCAATCGCCATGAGCTACAGCTCCTGCTGGCGCAGGCGCATCGTTTCCGCCGGAATCATGAACGTCTCCGCATACAGGCCGCGCATCTCGCAGCCGCGCACGCGCGCCAGGCTCTGGTAATAGTCCATGTAGGCGAACGACTTGCTGCCGGTGACGAACCAGTGCGTGGACAGCGCCTCGATCCACAGGTCGAACGCCTGCTGGTCGAAGCCGACATAGACGTACGGCACGTAGCCGACCGCGTCCTCCCAGTTCTCGCCGTAGTACAGCTTGCCCGCGAAATGCGCCGGACGCTCGCGCTCCATCGCCTTGAGCCCCGCGAAGAAGCGGGCGTCGTTCACGATGCGATGCGTCGTCGCATGGTCCTTGTGCATGCTGTTGCAGTGATGCGTGATGATGATGTCCGGCTTGATCTCGCGGATGACGTCGCAGACGCGCAGGCGGATCGCCTCGTCATCCGGTATTTCGCCGTCCGGAATTTCGAACACGCGCGCCTCGCCGCCGAGCATGCCCGCGAACGTATGCGCCTCGCGCACCTTCTGCTCGCGGTATTCGTGCACGTCCTGTCCCTCGGGCACGCCGCGCTCCCCGGCCGTCAGCGCCAGCGTCGCGATCTTGTCTCCCTTGAGATAATGGCTGGCCAGCACGCCTCCGGCGACCAGCTCCACGTCGCCGACATGCGCTCCGATGCCCAGTATCGTCAGCTGCTTTCTTTCGCTCATGATCCGATCCCTTCCTTTCTCATGACGGCGAATGTTTTCGCCGTCTTGAATCCGGCTTTGTCGTAGATGCGCAGAGCAGGGTTCTCGCTCCCGGTAAACAGCGTCATGTAGTCGGTGCCGATCGATCGGAACGCCTCGCAGAGCGAGAAGAACAGCAGGCTGCCGAGCCCGTGCCCCTCATGCTCCGGATGGACGCCGATGCCGGCAAAATAGCCGCGGCCGCTCGGCTCGCGCACGACCGGACCGGCGAAGCCGACGAGCCGGCTGCCGTAGACGGCCGCGACGACCGGCACGCCGCGCGCGGCGCAGTCCGCAATCTCGCGCTGCCAGAGCGGATTGCCGAGCGCGTCCAGCAGCTCCTCCAGCCCCGTGTGGCGGGTCGGACCGAGCCTCTCGACGGCATAGCCTTCGGCGGCGGCGCGCGATCTTTTCAGCAGGATGGACTCCGGCACCTCGAAGTGCGCGAGATCCAGGTGCATCCCGTGCTGCAGCGAGCGCTCGGCGTAGCCGGCCTCCAGCAGCAGCCGGTGCAGCGCGCCGCCCGCCGGCGCTCCCGGCGCATTGTTGTGCTCGTGGCCGGGCGTGCCCGGCACGAGCCACGGCAGCCGCATCGGGTTGAAGAACAGCACGTCGGCCTGCGTCTTGCCCAGCTCGGCGAAGCGCCGCTCCAGACGGGACAGCAGCTCCCGCCGCAGTCTGTCCGCCTCGGCCTCGCCGAGCGCGGCGTCCGCCAGCACGCAGGTGATGTAGCCGGCCTGCGCGCCGAGCGGCAGCTCGTCGCCCGTGCAGCCGATCGCCAGCCCCCGCAGCTCGCCGCCAGCCTCGGCGACGAACGCGGTACCCGGGTCGAACTGCGGATGCTCCGCGATCAGCGCCGCGAACCCGGCTTCATCCAGCGGCTTGTAGCCGTCGCGGACGGCTTCCCGGTTCCAGAGCGCGAGCGCGCCCCGGCGGTCTTCCTCGTTCCAGTTGCGGATCGTCATGATGGTTCCCTCCTGCCGGCGCGGCCGGTCGGGCCGGCGATGCGCCAGCTGCATCAAGCGGAAGGGCGGCCCGCAGGGGGCCGCCCTCTGCGACATCGGCTCAGCCTTTGACCGCGCCGACGGTCACGCCTTCCAGGAAATACTTTTGCAGGCTGAAGAACAGGATGAACATCGGCAGCGCCGATACGGTCGCTCCCGCCATCATCGGCGCGAAGTAGGTCGTGTTGGCGAAGCGGAAGTTCTTGAGGCCGACCTGGATCGTCTGCATGTCCATCGTGTTCGTGACGAGGAACGGCCAGAAGAAGGTGTTCCACGACTCCATGAAGGTGAGGATCGCCATGACCGCCATGACCGTCTTGGACAGCGGCATGACGATGCGCGTCAAAATCTGGAACTGGCTGCAGCCCTCGACCTTGGCGCTCTCCAGAATCTCCTTGGGGATGGAGCTCATGAACTGCTTCGCCAGGAAGATGTTGTACACCGTGACCAGGCTCGGCGCGATCAGCGCCCGATACGTATTGGAGATGTCGAAGACGTTCACGATCAGGATGTAGAGCGGCACCTGAGTCACCTGATACGGAATCATCATGGCGCCGAGCAGGATGGCGAACAGCACCTTGCTGCCCCGGAAGGAAATCTTGGCGAACGCGTAGCCCGCCATCGTGGCGAACACGACGTTGGACACCATCGTCACGGTCGCGACGAGCAGGGAGTTGGCGAGCCAGCGGTACGAGTACTCGCTGTAGTTGAAGAAGAACTTATAGGACTCCAGCGAGAACTTTTCCGGCCAGATCGAGTAGCTGACCGCGCCCGCCTCGATCGGATCTCCGAAGGAGGAGATGATCATGAAGTAGATCGGAAACAGCGTCGCCAGCGCGAACAGCAGAAGGAGGATGATGATGACCGCATTGCGGGCGCTCTTCAGGAGAGAGTTGCCTAAGTGATTGTTGTATAAGCCCATGTCCTGGCCTCCTTCCGCTTAATATTCCACGTCCTTGCCCAGGAACTTGAACTGGACGAAGGCCATGATGGCGATGACGAGCGCGAGCACGAGCGATTGCGCGGCGGCGTCGCCGAATTCGAAGTACTTGAACGCCGTGTCGAAGATGAGCAGGCCGACCATCGTCGTGCTGTGGTCCGGTCCGCCGCCGGTCATCAGGTAGGCGTTCTGGAACACCTGGAACGACCCGATGACGCCGGTGACGAGCAGGAACAGCGTCGTCGGCTTGAGGCACGGGATGACGATATGCCACATCTTCTGCAGGAACGAAGCTCCGTCGATGTCGGCGGCCTCGTAATAGCTGTTGTCGATGCCCAGCAGGGCGGCGACGTAGATGATGATGCTGGTTCCGTGGCTGGACAGCCAGCTCATGAGCACGAGCGAGAACATCGAGGTGGAGCTGGAGCCGAGCCAGTTCTGGCTGGGGATGCCGAATGCGCCGAGCAGCTGGTTGAGGATGCCGCCCTGCATCGGATCGAAGATCCACAGCCAGACGACGGACAGCGCGACGCCGGAGGCGACCGCCGGCAGGTAGTAGATGGCCTTGAAGCTGGTCTGCATCCATTTGCGCAGCGGCATGATGAGGATCGCCACGCCGAAGCTGAGCAGCAGCGCCACCGGAACGGTGAGCAAGGTGTAGATGACGGTGTTGCCCATCGCTTTCCAGAACAGCGCGCTCTTGAAGACGTTCTCGTAATTCTCGAATCCGACATAGGTGGAGCCGAGCGGCTGATAATTCTGGAAGCTGATGATGAAGGCGCTGATGACGGGATAAGCCGTGAACATGGCGTAGACGACGAGGGCGACGGCGATGAAGGCGTACGCCCACCCGCCATCCCCGCGGTTCAGCCGGTTACGGGTTTTGATGGTCGAAGCTTCTCGTGCCATGATGCAGGACTCCTTTCCGCTTCCGCTGATCGGGCATGGGGGACTTTGAAGCAGGTCCGATAAAAGAGATCGGATAGCCGCGGGGGGCGGCTATCCGAGGCAGGAAATCAGTCTTGTACGACTCCGTCCGCGCCGAACGTATCGATCGCGGCTTTCTTCACGTCCTCGTACATTTTTTCCGGCGTCGTCTCGCCTGCAAGCAGCGATTGCAGCTTCGGCACGATGACTTCCGTCTCCAGCTTGATCGCCTTGGCCGCGAGCTCGGCCGGGATGTCCGGACGGGCCGGCGCCGCCGTGGAGAGCAGATGCTCGACCGCAGCCTTGTTGTAGTCGCTCTGCTTGCTCTCGATGCTCTTCATCGCTTCGCGGGAGCTCTTCGTGATCGGCGCGGAGAACAGCTCGCTGTTCGTCGTCGCGGCGACTTGGCCGCTGGCCAGGAAGTAGGCGGCCTTGGCGACGTTGGCCTTATGCTCGGCCGTCGGCTCCTTCTTGCCGCGGAACGTGACGTAGCCGTCGACGATCGCGTTGGCGACCGCAGGCTGGCCGGCGAAGGAAGGCACCGGCAGCACGACGTAATCCGTCTTGATGCTGTCCTTGACGGCGCTGCCGTCGTTGGCGTCGAGCTTCTCGTTGTTGAGGCGCGAGGAGTTCTCGAACACCGCCATGCCCTTGCCCGTAATCATCGTCTGGCCGGTCAGGAACATGTTCCAGCGCTTGCCGGCGTCGATGGAGCTGAGCTCCTTGGGCATCGAGCCGTCGTCGATCATCTGGCGGATGTTCGTGAGCAGCGTCAGGTAGTTCTTGCTCGTGTAGGCGTACTTCAGATCCTTGTCGAAGGCGGCCGGCATGCCGGCGTTCTTGACGAGGATGCCGAGGTAGTCCTTGGAGGTGACGCCGGCGGTGGCGAAGACGAAGCCGTAGCGCTTGGTCGTATCGCCTTCCTTCACGACGCCCTTCTTGATCGCCTCGCGGAACTCGTCGAACGTCCAGCCGCTCTGCTGGATCTTCTTCCAGTCGATGCCGGCTTCCTCCAGGAACGGCTTGTTGCCGCCGATCGCATGGACCTCCATGTAGGCCGGGAAGCCGAACAGGCCTTCGCCGTTGTACATATATTTAAGCGGACCTTCGTCGAAGTCGGCGATCATCTCCGGCGTGACGACGTCCTTGATGTCCATCACCATGCCCATCGGGACGTACTTGGCGATGCCCTCCGAGCCCATGAAGGCGATGTCCGGCGGGCTGCCGGCGTTGACCTGGGTATCGAGCTTCTGGGTCATGTCCTCCCAGCTGGCCGGCTCGATCTTGAGCGTGAGGTTCGGATACTGCTTGTTGAATTCCGTTTCCATCTGCTTGAAGTTGGCCTGGAAGTTCGCCGATACCGGCGGCAGCAGCGCCGTAATCGTATCCTTCGCCGCCGCGGCGCCTTCTCCTCCCGTGTTGCCGGCCGCGTTGCCAGCCGGCTCGTTGCCGTTGTTGGAGCCGCAGGCGCCGAGCACGCCGGCCGCGACGGTGAGAGCGAGTACACTTGCCGCCAATCTTGATCTTTTTGTCATGGTTCAAGATCCTCCCTTTTTAAATAGACAAGTTCGTATATGGGAATCGCATGACGCAGTCGCCGGCTTCGTTCAGCCCGCTCCGGCGCAGATGCGGATTGCCTCCTTGAGATTGCCGGAGCTGTGCTGCAGCGCCTGGCGCGCTTCCTCGGGCTCGAGGCCGGTCTGAAGCATCATGATGGCGAGCTTGGTGTCCTTCGACGCCCGCTCGAGCGCGTCCGCCGCCTGGGCCTCGCTCGCGCCGGTCGCCCGGACGATGATGCGCAGCGAGCGGTCGTGCAGCTTCTTGTTGCTCGCCTTGAGGTCGACCATGAGGTTGTTGTACGTCTTGCCGAGCTTCACCATCGTGCATGTGCTGAGCATGTTAAGCACGAGCTTCTGGGCGGTGCCCGCCTTGAGCCGGGTCGAGCCCGCGATCACTTCATTACCGACGACCGGAGCGATGCAAATGTCGCAGACTTCGGCGACTTTCGTGTTTTTATTGTTCACGAGGCCGATCGCCGCCGCTCCGATCTCCTGCGCCCGCCGCAGCGCCTCGATGACAAACGCCGCACTGCCGCTGGCGGAGATGCCGACGACCGCGTCGCGGCGGGTGACGCCGATCCGGTCGATCAGCGCGCGGCCCTCGTCGCCGTCGTCCTCGCAGCCCTCGACCGCCGTCCGCAGCGCGACGTCTCCGCCGGCGATATGGCCCTGGACGAGGGCCGGGTCCGTGCCGAAGGTCGGCGGACACTCGGAGGCGTCCAGCACGCCGAGCCTGCCGGATGTGCCGGCTCCGATGTAATATAATCTGCCACCCTGCGCAAGAGCGGCATGTATGGCGTCGACCGCTTCCATAATGCGCGGAATCTCCGCCTCGACCGCCTCGGGCACCTTCGAGTCCTCCCGGTTGAGCAGCCGCAGCATCTCCTCGGTCGAGCACTCGTCGATCGACATCGAATCGGGATTGATCCCTTCCGTAGTCAGGCCGGCAAGGTATTCGTTCATTTTCATTCCCCTAACCTGCGATCATCTGGAAGCGGTTACCTCAAGCCTCCGTCCGATCTTGATAAACTTCGTATGACGTACCCCAATCGTATCGAAACGCTCCGAATTGGTCAATAGTTTTTGAAATTTATTTTTATAATGGAACTTAATGTTGGAGTTTTAATACAGAATTTTGTCAAAACGAAAGGGTTTGTGGGAGTTAAGTTAACATAGTTCATCCCGGCTGTCAGTCGCTGTCGGAACGCCAATTTCAGGGAAGCGGTTGCGGCTTAGGCCGGGAAGCGGTTGCAGGATCGGCCGAGGAAAATCCTGCCTCAGGGCGCATGGAGAGGATGCTCCGAGGGCGATCGTTTTATGCGTTTAGGGGGATGGGAGGCGGGGACGGGGACGGAAGCTCGGGGGCGGAACCTTGGATTCGGATGTTCGCTGACGCCGCTCCAGGGACGGAACCTCGGGGACGGATGTTCGCCGACGCCGCTCCAGGGACGGAACCTCCTTCCGATTCCGCTGAAGCCCAGATTCCTCTGATCTCCTTTTCCGAAACGGAAGGAATCCGGCCTTCAAGGGAACCGCTGCCGCTTCTCCAAGAGGTTTCCGTCCCCTCCGCTCCCTGCCTCACGCCTACCTCGAAGGTCAGTTACTCGATTACTTAAACCCTGCCTCACGCCTACCTCGTATCCCAGTAACTCGATTTTTTCGACTTAACCCCTGCCTCACGCGTATCTCGAAGCCGAGTTACTCGGGTTTTCCGCGTATCTCCCCCATCCGAACGCACATCCGACCCGAGTTACTCGGTTTTTCCGCGTATCTCTCCCATCCGGACGTACATCCGACCCAAGTTACTCGGTTTTTCCGCGTATCTCCCCTATCCGGACGCACATCCAACCCGTGTTACTCGATTTTTCCGCGTTTCTCCCTCATCCGGACGCACATTCGCCCCGAGTTACTCGGTTTTTCCGCGTAACTCCGCCGTTCGGGCATTCGTTCGAGCCGAGTTGCTCATTGTCCTGAGTGCTGCAACCCGGTTTTGTCGGGTTGCAGCACCTCGAACACGCTGGACCGACTCTGCAACCCGATTTTTCCGGGTTGCAGCACCTCGAATACGCTGGACCGACTCTGCAACCCGATTTTGTCGGGTTGCAGCACCTCGAACACGCTGGACCGACTCTGCAACCCGATTTTGTCGGGTTGCGGCACCTCGAACACGCTGGGCCGACTCTGCAACCCGATTTTGTCGGGTTGCGGCACCTCGAACACGCTGGACCGACTCTGCAACCCGATTTTGTCGGGTTGCAGCACCTCGAACACGCTGGACCGACTCTGCAACCCGATTTTTCCGGGCCGCAGCAAGCCGGAGAGCCGACAAAAAAGCATCCGCCGGTCCATACGGCGGATGCTCAAGGGAAGGCCATGCCCGGACAGCTCGCCGGACATGGCGGCGCCAGGCCCCAGCGCCGCTAGCGGCGGCGGCGCTTGCTGGCGATGATGTTGCGGCTGCGGGTCAAGTAATGCTTGACCTCCTGATAGTCGGCGCTCGCCACGCCGGTGAACAGCATGTCCACCACCGTCAGCATGGCGATGCGCGAGCCCATCGCGCCGCTGCGGATCGTCACCTCCGGCGTCGAGATGCTGAGCAGCAGGTCGGCCCGCTCGGACAGCTCGCTTTTGCCGTATTTGGTGATGGCGATCGTGCGCGCTCCCGTCTTGGACACGATGTCGAGCGCGTCGAGGATCTCCTCGGTGCCGCCGGAGTTGGAGATGAAGATCGCCGCGTCCTTGTCGGAGACGAGCGTCGCCGCCGTGAGCTGGCTGTGCCCGTCCAGATAGGCGTGGCAGTTCTTGTTGATGCGCGTGAACTTCTGCTCGGCATCGAGGCAGATGAGTCCGGAAGCCCCGATCCCGAACAGGAAGATGCGGCTGCAGGTGCGAAGAACCTGCACCGCCTGGTCGACGGCGTCGCGGTCGATCAGGCTCAGCGTATCTTCGATGGAGCGTATATTGTTGCGTGCCGTGTTGGAAATGATCGTCTGCAGGTCATCTCCCGGCTGGATGTCCGTGTACTGTCCGCTGTCCGGCTCTTCCTTGCCGCCCATCGCCGCCGAGATGCTGACGATGAAGCTGCGGTAGCCGTTGTAGCCCATCGTCTTGCAGAAGCGCAGCACCGAGGCGTCGCTCGTGCGGCTGCCCATGGCAAGGTTCTTGATGGAGAGATGCGGAATCTCTTCCTTGTTTTCCAGAATGTATTCGGCGACTCGCCGTTCGACAGGAGTGAGACTGTCCTTGCGTTCCCGGATCTTGATCAATACGTTGTCGTTGATAGCCATAAGCCGCCTCCTGCCGTTGATCTGATACAGCGCCATAATCGTATACGCTAGAACCGGGAATTACAAGAGCGGCAGAGGGGGAAAAACCGAGGAAAACGCCGATTTGCTCAGGAAAATCGCCGTCATTCGTCCATAAAATTATATTTTGATTTTTTATTATTTTTTGAAATATTAATTTAACTTTACGCTCGACACCCTCGCCTCCTGTGCTACAATAGCGTCACAGAGCGAGGAATCAGAGCGGCTTCGCCGCCAGAGGGAAAGGGATGGATAAAGGATGAAGATCGCGATCATCGGAGCAGGCAGCACCTATACCCCGGAGCTGATGGAGGGCATCATCAAGCGCAGCGGCTCGCTGCCGGTCCGGGAGCTGGCGTTGATGGACATCGACGCGCGCAAGCTCGACATCGTCGGCGACCTGAGCGCGCGCATGGCCGCGGCGGCCGGCATGGACTGCCGCGTCGTCAAGACGCAGGAGCTCGACGAGGCGCTGAGCGGAGCGGACTTCGTGTTGGGCCAGATCCGCGTCGGCAAGCTGCCGGCGCGCGTGCTCGACGAGCAGATCCCGCTGAAATACGGGATGATCGGCCAGGAAACCTGCGGCATCGGCGGCTTTTTCAAGGCGATGCGGACGATCCCGGTCATGCTGGACATCGCGCGGAGGATGGAGACGCTTTGTCCGGACGCTTGGCTGATCAACTTTTCCAACCCGGCGGGCATCCTCACGGAAGCGATCCTGAACCACAGCAAGATCAAGATGCTCGGCCTGTGCAACGTGCCCTACAACATGACCAAGAGCATCCGCTCCAAGATGGAGCTGCCCGAGGCGCGCCTCACCTACGTCGGCCTCAACCATCTGAGCTGGATCACCGGCATCGAGCAGGACGGCCGCGACTACCTGCAGGACGCGCTCGCCCAGGGGCTGAACAGCGAGACGATGAAGAACATCCCCTCGTCGGGCTTCAGCCAGGAGCTGGTGCAGACGATCGGAGCGATCCCTTCTTCCTATCTCGAGTATTACTACTTCAAGAACAAGAAGCTCGACCTGCTGAAAAAAGCCGAGCAGTCGCGCGGCCAGCGCTGCATGGAGATCGAGGAGGAGCTGCTGGGCCTGTATGAGGACGCCAAGCTCCACACCAAGCCGGAGCTGCTCGCCTCGCGCGGCGGCGCCAACTACTCCGAGGTGGCGATCAGCCTCGTCGACGCCATCTGGAACGACAAGCAGGAGGAGCATGTCGTCAACCTGCTGAACCAAGGCGCGCTCGACTTCATGGAGGATACGGACGCGGTGGAGATCACGGCGGTCATCGGCAAGGACGGCGCCAAGCCGATCCCGGTGCGCGGCCTCGACAACGCCCATATCCGCGATTACATGCGCATGGTCAAGGCGTACGAGCGCGAGACGGTCGCGGCGGCGGTGGGCGGCAGCGAAGAAGCGGCGATGCGCGCGCTGCTCATGAACCCGCTCGTCGGCGACTACGATGCGGCCCGCGCCTGCTTCGACGAGCTGAAGGAAGCGCATCGGGACTATCTGCCGCAATTCCGCTCGTAAGCGGGCGGCGAAAGGAGCATCGGCCATGAATGGAACTCCTTCGTACGTGCTCGGCGTCGACGGCGGCAACACCAAGACCGACTATTATCTGTACGATCTCGACGGACGGAGGCTCGGCTCGCTCCGCACGGGCACCTGCAGCCATGAGCAGTTCAAGGACGGCTACGCCGGAGCGAAAAGAGCGCTCGCCGAGCAGGCCGGAGAGCTGCTCGGCCGCCATGGCCTGGAGCCGGGCGATCTCGCCGCGGCGGCATTCGGCCTGGCGGGAGCCGACATCCCCTCCCAGAAGCGGGAGCTGGACCGCGTCATCCGCGAGCTCGGCTACGGCCGCTTCGAGATGGACAACGACAGCTTCCTCGGCATCAAGGCCGGCAGCCCGTCCGGCGCGGGCGTCTGCTCGATCAACGGCACCGGCGCCTGCACGGGCGGCATCGACCCGTCGGGCCGGCGGCTACAGGTCGGCGGCGTCGGCAGCGAGCTGTCCGGCGACGAGTCCGGCGGCGCCTACCTGGCCCGCCGCGCGGTGCGCCTCGCCTACGACGAGCTGTACCGCGTCGGCGCGCCTACCGCGCTGACCGCCCCGGCGCTGCGCCTGCTCGGCGCGGCCGGACCGGAGGAGCTGCTGGAGCGGGCGCTGGAGGCGATGCTCTCGCGCTCCCTGCCGGCGACGGAGCTGGCGACGCTGCTGCTGGAGGCGGCCGCGGCGGGCGACGGCCCGGCGCTCTCGGCCGTGCGGCATTCGGCGCGGCAGATGGCGATGTCGACGGCCGGCTGCGTGCGCGGCCTCGACTTCGGGAGCGGCCCGGTCGACGTCGTGCTGGCCGGCTCGGTATGGGTGAAGGCGGCGCCGCCTATCCTGCGCGAGCTGTACATGGAGACGGCGCGCGAGCTGCTGCCGCAGACGGAGCTGCGCTTCCGGCTGCTGGAGGAGCCGCCGGCGGCGGGCGCGGTGCTGTGGGCGCTGGAGCTGGCCCACGGCCGGCCCGCTTCCGAGGCGCTGCGCGCGCGCGTGCTCGCAGGGATGCGGACTTGATGGCGCGCTCAGCCCGCGCCTGACGGGCCGAGCGCGGTGCGGCGGCGGCGAGACCGATCCGACGGCGCGCGTCTCTGACGGGCGCGGCACGGCACGGCGGAGGAGCCGCCGGCGGCGGGCCCGGAAGCCCGCGCCTGACGGGCCGAGCGCGGTGCGGCGGCGAGACCGATCCGACGGCGCGCCCAGGCCGCGATTGACGGGCCGAGCGCGGCACGCCAGCTGCGGGGCGCTCAAGCGCCAGGCCCCGAAAGAAGCTGCGAAAGAGGCTGCAAGTCCGATCCGGTTCAGCGGATCGCTTGCAGCCTCTTTTTTTGCCCCCGAATGCGTCCTCCCTGCCGGGCAGGGCGAGGAGCCGTCCACGCGGATCGGCCGGACGCCCTCATCCGCCGCTGCGCGCCGCTTCGATCTGCGCGCGGTGATGCTCGTCGTGCTCCAGGAATTCTTCGAGGATAAGAGCCAGCGAGTAAGGCCGCCCTGTGTGCGGATCCCGCTGAGCGCCGTTCACGAGCAGCGGACGCTCCAGCACGGCGGGATCAAGCTCCCGCAGCCTGCGGCACAGCTCGCGCCTCGTGGCGGCCAGCTCGCAGAGCAGCCGCTCCCGCGCCACGCCGGAGTTGGCGTATTGGTAAGCGAGGGCATTGAACGGGTCGAACGCCGGAAAATGGATGCCGCGTCCCGCCTCGACCTCTGTCAGCACCGTCTCCAGCAGATAGCGGTCCCAGTTCTGCAAATGGGAGATCACCTCCGCGATCGACGCCTTGCCCGGCCGCATCGGCCGGAACCAGTCGAAATCGTCCAGTCCG
Source organism: Paenibacillus sp. FSL W8-1187 (assembly GCF_037965485.1). Lineage (NCBI taxonomy): Bacteria > Bacillati > Bacillota > Bacilli > Caryophanales > Paenibacillaceae > Paenibacillus > Paenibacillus sp. FSL W8-1187. Next base: position 199,751 of record NZ_CP150181.1, on the reverse strand, counting down.
GCCAGGCTGCCCGCCCAGTCGGCCAGCGACTCGCTGCGCTCGATCGTCTCCCGCGCCCCGCTCAATAGCCCATCTCCTTGAGCAGGCCGGACAGCACCTGCAGCCGCTCGCCGATCAGCTCGCCGTCGTCGCTCAGCGCCTGGCTGAACAGCCGGATGTCCTCGTCGATGCGCTCGTTGTCCGTGCATACCGAGACGGTCATCGCGTCCCCCTGCAGGCCGATGCGGTCCAGCACCGGCTGCTCGGGATCGTAGAGGCCCTCATAGCGGTACGCTTCGCGGAAGTGGACCATGCCGCTCGCGACGAGGATCGCCAGATCGAGCACGCGATGCAGCGGCAGCTCCTCGGACTGGCGCGACCATTTGCCGCCCGTATGGCGCCATACTTTGGCCGAAATGTCGACCTTGCCGCGGTCGTTCCACTGCGCGAGGCCGAGCGACAGGCCCTTCGCTTCGGAGTCGGGCGCGTAGCGGCCGTCGACCTGGCTGTAGTTTTCGGAGACGAGCACCGGCTTGTGCTTCAGCGTCGTCGGGATTTTCATGTTCATCGCGAAGGCCTCCCGGGGGAATGGATGTGGACGGCAAGGTTTTGATGAGTGAATTTCAAATTTCAATTTAGTAATTTACTAAATTATAAACGTTCGCTCTTACTATAGACTGCCGGAACGCCGATGTCAAACTCAGGCTTCGTCACCATCTATTCCCGAAGGAGACCCTGTCGATGAATGAACCGATGCTGCGCTTGAACCCCGATGAAGCCCTCGCCAAAAAGACGGCGGGCTCTTCCGGCGTTTCTGGCGTTTCTGGCGCTTCTGGCGCTTCCGGCGCTTCCGCGCCCCCGCCCGGCCGCGCTTTCCCTCGCACCTCCGCCAAAAGCGACTGGCGCCGCCTCGCGTTCTGGATGCGGACAGCCGCCTGCGCCACGCTGGCCTTCGGCCTGTTCCAATGCGTCGTCGGCATGATGAACTTCGGCCTCGGCACGCTCGCCGGTCTGCTGGAGGTCGCTGCCGCCGTCTGGATGCTGCGCATCGCCGCGCAGGCGATGCGGATCGAGCAGTCCGCCGAATCGCCGGCCGAAGTGCGCCAGCTGTCGCGGCTGCTGATCGGTTACTTCCGGCTGCAGCTGCTGTTCACGGTGGCATTCGGCTTTGCCGTCGCGATGCTTGTCCTGACCGTCATCCAGTTCCTCACGGACTGGGACTGGGCCATCCATCTCGTCCAGCAAGGCCGCCAGGCCGACCGATGGATCGCGCGGCTCGAGCGCTGGTGGCGCGTCGTGGCGGGCTGGTTCGAGTAGCGCGATCCTCTTGCAGAATGCCTCTGTTCATGCTAAAAAAGGAGGAATCTCGATTGACGCCCTCCCATTCGGATGGGGAAGGCGGAAGGAGCTGCTCGGTTGGAAATGAGGTTATTTTCGGCGCCGCTTATGTCATGCCCGGGCTCGCCTTCTTCTTCATGCTCGCGATCCTGCAGCTGTTCGCCAAGGAGAAGTCCGATGGGCTGGAAATCGTGGCGTCCCTGCTGTTCGGCGCGATGATGTGGATCTTCTCCATGTCGATCTATATCGCCGCGGGCTGAGCCCTCGGAACGAAAAAGAGCATCGCTCCGGCTAACGCCGGGGCGATGCTCTTTTGGATGCAGGCATGCCTGCCTCATGGACCTTTCGTTCGGACAGCCGCATGCGGTGGAGAACGATGGGATGATCGCACGAACTGCATTTATGCGGCCGGCCGCATCGCCTAGGAAGCCTAACGATACGGAGAAGCGCTATTTCAGCTTATTCGCCTGTTCTGGAATTCTAACGATACTCTCGCGCTCTATTGCTCCCGAATAGGAGGAAAAACACCGAACTAGCGGCCCATAGCGTCGCTCCGTATCGTTAAAAATCCATTTCAGCGGAATTGAGCGAAATAGCGCTTTGTCGTATCGTTAGCGCTTCGACGGCGCCCAAGCCAAAAGCGACGCGCTTCGTCCGACACTCGACGTTCGACGCACCCCCGACGCAGCGGGCTTGCGCCAAGTCGCCGCCCGCGCTCCCTGCGGCACCGCTGCCCCGGCGCGTGCCACCCGCGCGCCCGCTAATGCCGGTTGCGCGGATCGAGCGCGTCGCGCAGGGCGTCGCCGACGAAGTTGACGGCCAGCACGGTGACGATGATCGCCACGCCCGGCGGCACCCACAGCCAAGGCTGCGAGGTGAGCACGGTCAGCGACTGGGCGCTCGCCAGCATGTTGCCCCAGCTCGCGTCCGGCGGCTGCACGCCGAGCCCGAGGAAGCTGAGCGCGGCCTCGTCGAGGATCGCGCCGGCGACGCCGCTCGTCGCGTAGATCAGGATCGGCGCGACGGTGTTCGGCAGGATGTGGCGCAGCAGGATGCGCGTGCGGCTGAGGCCGAGCGCGACCGCCGCGGTCACGTAGTCCGCCTGCTTGATCGCCAGCACGTTGCCGCGCACGAGGCGGGCGACCGCCGGCCAGCCGAGCAGGCCGAGGATGAGGATGATGTTCGTCAGCCCCGGACCGACCAGGCTCGCCACGACGAGGATGAGCATCAGGTACGGGAACGCCATGAAGATGTCGGTGACGCGCATGATGACGTTGTCGATCCAGCCGCCGGCGTAGCCGGCGATCAGGCCGAGCAGCGTGCCGATCGCCGCCGCGATCGCCATCGCGCCGAGGCCGGCGGCAAGCGAGACGCGGGCCGCGTAGATGAGCCGGCTCAGCATGTCGCGGCCGATCGGGTCGGTGCCGAGCCAATGCCGCAGCGACGGCCCCTCGCCGAACGAGTCGGTGACGGCGTTCGGGTCGTACGGCGCGATCAGCGGCGCCAGCAGCGCCGCGAGCGCCATGACGCCGAGCGCGATCGCGCCGGCGACGCCGAGCTTGTGGCGCTGAAAGCGCTGGAGGAACATCCGGCCCGGTACGGCGCCGATCTCCGCCGCCGGCCCCGCGGAGCCGGGACCTTCTTGCCCCGGCCCCGCTCCCGGCAACCGCGACGCGTCCCGGTACGGCCCTAGAGGTCCCGATGCGGCCGCCTCAAGCCCCCCCGGTCCCGGCTCCGGCTTTGCCGGCCCGCTCTGACCGCGCCCCGCTCCCGACAACACCGGACCTGCCGTTCCCGGCATCGCCGGTCCCCGGCCCCGGCCTACGGAGAAATACCTTCGGAACAGATTCATGCCGCCCCCTCCCCCTCGTAGCTCGTGCGGACGCGGGGATCGACAGCCGCATAGATGAAGTCGGTCGCCAGATTGACGGCGATGACGGATACGGCGGCCACCAGGTTCAAGCCCATGAGCGTGGAATAGTCGCGGCTCATGATCGACGACAGCGTCAGCTGCCCGATGCCCGGCCAGGCGAATACCTGCTCGACGACGACTGCGCCGCCGAGCAGCACGGACATCTCCAGCCCGATGACGGTGACGATCGGGATGAGCGCGTTGCGCATGGCGTGGCGGCCGACGACGAGCGTCTCGCGCACGCCTTTGGCGCGGGCGGTGCGGAGGTAGTCATGGCCGAGAATCTCCAGCATGCTCGAGCGGACGTAGCGGATGCACCGCCCTGCGACAGCCGCCGCCAGGACGAGCGCCGGCAGGATCAGATGCCGGAGACGATCGACGAAGCCGCCGGAGCCGCCAAGCTCCGTCATGCCGCCCGAAGGCAGCCACTGCAGCTGGATGGCGAACAGATAGATGAGGCCGAGGCCCAGGAAGAACCCGGGCACGGACAGGCCCAGAAAGGACCCGGTCGAAGCGAGATAGTCGAGCTTGGAATATTGCCGCGTCGCGCTCAGCACGCCGAGCGGCACCGCGACGAGCAAGCCGAGCGCGAGCGCCGTGCCCATGAGCAGCAGCGTCGGCCCCATGCGGTCGAATATCACCCGCGTCACCGGCTCGTAGGTGATGAGCGAGTAGCCGAGATCGCCGTGCAGCAAGAGATTTTTCAGCCACAGGCCGTACTGGACGTAGGCCGGCTCGTTCAGCCCGAGCGCCAGCCGCCGGGCTTCCGCCGCCGCGGCCGGCAGCTTGGGGCTGACCAGCATGTCCACCGGATTGCCGGGAGCCATGCGCATGATGATGAAGTTGATGACCGTGACGCCCAGCAGCACGGGCACGGCGGTCAGCAGCCGCCGCAGCACATAAGTCAGCAATGCCTGCACCTCGAATCGTTAACGCCCGCTCGCGTTTACTTCACGTCCCATTCGTATACGTTGATGAACATGCCGAAGTCCTTCGGCTCCGCTCCCGATACTCGCTCGCTCACCGCGCCAAGCGCCTTGGTCGCATAGATCGCCGGCATCGGCACGTCCTGCGCGATGATCTTCTGCAGGTCGCTGTAGGACTGCTTGATCTTCGCCTCGTCGGTCTCGGCGGCGATCGCGTCCAGCAGCTTCTCCGCCTCGGCGTTCTTGTAGCCGCTCGGATTGCCTTCCTTGAGGAAATAGGCGATGTCCGGCAGCGGGTTGATCGGCGTCAGCGACACCGTGAGGATGCCGAGGTCATAGTCCATCTTGACGAGATTGTCGATCAGCGTCGCCAGATCCATCATCTGGATCTTCGTCTGCACGCCGGCGGCGCGCAGGTTCTCGGCGACGATGTTGGCCGCCTGCTCGAGCGTGGCGTCGCCCGACAGGACGTACAGCCGCAGCGTCTTGGCGCTGTCCCAGCCGGACTCGGCGAGCAGCGACTTGGCCTTTTCGGGATCGTAGGCGGCTGGCTGCACGCTCTCGTCGCGGTACGGGCTATAGCTGGTGAAGTAGCTGTCCACGACCTCGCCCGCGCCATGCAGCAGCTTGTCGACGATCTGCTGGCGGTTCATCGCGTAGCTGATCGCCTGGCGCTGCTTCGCGTCCGGCACGACGGCTTCGTTGATGTACATGAACTGCGTCGCCAGCGGAGCCGCCTCGACCGTGCGGATGCCCTGCAGCCCCTTGACCTTCTCGTAGTCGCCGACCGGGATGACGCCCGCCGACGGGATGTTCATGTCGATCTCGCCGCTCTGCAGCTGGGCGGTGACGGCGTTGCCCTGCAGCACCTTGAAGTTCAGCGAGTCCAGCTTCGGAGCGCCCTTGAAGTAAGCGTCGTTCGCCTCCAGGCGCACGAACTGGTCGCGGTTGTATTCGGCCAGCTTGAACGGACCGCTCGTCACGTCCGGCTTCTGCATGAAGTCGCTCTTGGCCAGCTCCTCCGGCGCGATGTCCGCAAGCGCGGACTGCGGGAGCGTGAGCAGGTTCTTGCCGATCGTATCCTGGAAAATGCTCAGCGTCGTCGGCGCCTTGACCGTCACCGTCAGCGTGCGCTCGTCCACCTTCTTGACGCCGCTGATCGCGCTCTGGCCCTCCGGCAGGAAGCCGGCGTCGTCCAATCCCTCGATGATCGCGAACAGGTAGGCCAGATTGGAGGCGACCTTCGGGTTCGTCATCAGGCCGAGCGTGAAGATGACGTCGTCCGCCGTCACCGGCTTGCCGTCGGTCCAGGCCGCTTTTTCGTTCAGCTTGATCGTGAACGTCTTGTTGTCGCTCGTCTCGATCGAGTCCGCCAGCATCGGCTTGTACTGCAGGTCGGAGTCCAGATCGACCAGCGGCGGGAACAGCAGGCTCGCGACATAGGTCGAGACGAGTCCGACCGGCGCCAGCGGGTTGATGTTGCTCGGCGCGTAGGTGACGCCTACCGTCACCGACTTGGCGCCACCGGCAGCAGGAGCCTCTGCGGACGGCTCATTGGCCGGCGCATTCGCGTTCGAGCAGGCCGATACGAGCGCGAGGCTGGCGGACAGCACCAGCGCAAGCGCCCCTTTTCCGATTCGTTTCATGTGGATGTCGACTCTCCTTCATCATTCTAATTCCGATTGAACAACTTTGATTTTATTCAGTATCCGGTTTTCTTGGACATCTTGTCAATAGAAGATAGCGAAAATTGTCGAATCCTCTTTATTTTTGGATTATATTGTCGAAACCATCCGAGCGGGAAGAAAAATCTCCCTGCTCCCGAGCGCAGGGAAGGACCGGAAGGCTGCGCGCAGCCTTCCGGTCCTTCCCGCGGCCCTCAGGCGGGCTCGGCGTTTTCAGCTCAGGCGAGCCGCTCCGACGGACTCGGCGTTTTCAGCTCAGGCGAGCCGCTCCGACGGACTCGGCGTTTCAGCTCAGGCGGCCCGCTCAGGCGGACTCGGCGTTATCAGCTCAGGCGAGCCGCTCCGACGGGCTCAGCATTTCAGCTCAGGCGAGCCGCCCCGGAGCTCACGCCCGCTCGCTTTTCCAGAGCACGTTTTTCTCCCCCGCGCGGATTTCCAGCGGCAGCCGGTTGGAGCGCGGAGGCAGCGGACAGTTGAAGGCGGGCGAAAACGCGCACGGAGGCAGGAAAGCGCGGTTGAAGTCGAGCTTCACCGGCTGGCCGTGCTCAAGCGGTCCGTCCACCAGCAGCATCCGTCCCGGTCCGTACGTCTCGGGTCCGCTCGTGCGGTCGGCGAACGTCACGATGAGCGCGTCTCCCGAGCGGAACGGCACGAGGCGGAACGTCTCCCCGTCCCTCTCCGCGACAATCTCGCCCGGCGATCCGTGCCGGCGCGTGCGGCCGTCCCGGTCTCCCTGGTGCAGGAATTCGGCCGTGCCGTCCGCGGCCGCCTCGAACCTGCCCGTCCATACGGACGCCTCGTCCTCGGGGTAGACGTCGATGCCGCCAAAGCGGGCGAGCCGCTCGGCCTGCGGATCCCACACCGCGAGCAGATGAGGCGATCCCGGCTGCGAGGTCGCGGCGGCGGCCCTTCCGTCAGGGAAATGGAGCGCCGCTCCATCCTCTTCCAGACGAATGACGCCGGCGGCCGCAGCGCCTTCCAGCCGCGCTCCGTCCTCGGGCGCGAGCTCCGCCGTCAGCCCGCCATCGGCCGGCGACCAGACGCCGGGCAGTCCTTCGATGCGCGCCGGCTCCGCCAGCTCATGCAGCGCGACCAGCGACAGGTCGCCCCGCGGGCCGGCCGCGGAATCGAGCCTCCATTGCCGCCAGGCCCGCAAATCCATCGCGCCCCTCATGGCTGCTCCGCGGCAGCCGCCGGCGCTTCCAGGCCGAGGAACCGCCTCAGCTCCGCCAGGAACGCCTCGTGCTCCTCGATGAACGGCATATGCCCGCTGCGCTCGAACACGGCCAGCTCCGAGCCAGGGATGAGCCGATGCATCTCCTCCGCCTGCGACAGCGGCGTGATCCAGTCGTAGCGCGCGCCGACGATGAGCGTCGGCATCGCGAAGCCCGGCAGGGCGGCGCGCACGTCGTACTGCGGGATGAAATGCTTGAATGTATAGTTGGCGACCTCCATCGAGCCGATCGGGCGGTTGCCGGTCTCGCGCATCACCTGCTCGTCGCGCACATGGAAGTAGAGGTCGTAGTTGACGTCCCACCAACGGATCAGATGCGCCTCGTCCTCGATCCGTCCCTCGAACAGCTCGGGAATGACGGCCAGCTGCTCCGGCGTGGCGATGCGGGAGGCGAACTCCAGCGCCGCCGGGTAGAACTCCCGGCTCGGCGCCGTGCAGATGAGCAGCAGCTTGTCCAGCGAGTCCGGGTAGCGCGCCGCGAACACCTGCGCCACCATGCCGCCGAAGGAGTGGCCGAGCAGATGGATGCGCCCGAAGCCCAGATAGCGCCGCAGCTCCTCGATATCGTCCGCCAGCTGCTCCAGCGTGCAGGTCGCCGGATCGACGCGCTCCGACTGGCCGTTGCACCGCTGGTCCAGGTAGACGATCTGCAGCCCGTCGGCCAGCGGCGTCAGCCACGGCTTGAAGTCGGAGTGGTCGCTCCCCGGTCCGCCGTGGATGGCGAACAGAGCCGGGCGGGCTTCCATGCGCTCCCCGACCGGCACGTAGCCGGAGCCCTCGATATCGAAATAAAGCCTCGTTCCGTTGATTGTCGCAAACATCTTGTCGCTTCACGATCCTTCTGCGTTATGGCTTGTGCCTCAGCCCCGGCTGAAGCAATATTCATAAATTATGTCGAATAAACACGAACCAAGTCAACTGAATCGGACGTCATCCCTAATTTTCCATATGCGCGCCCTCCAGAGCGAGCGGCCTCGCGAGCAGGATGGACGAAAAAATCCGCCCGGACCCAAGGCCCGGACGGATCAAAACCGGCTATTCCTCCTCGTGCACGACCCGCACCGCGGCCGTCGCCCGCAGCGTCGGACCGTTGTCGGAGGAGGCGATCGCCTCGCTCACGATGAGCCCCTCCGGCGCGTCATCCGGGATGCGGTACGGCAGCCGCAGCGTCTGGTCCGCCCCGATCTCGAACGACTCCGTCGTCAGCCGCAGGCCGAACAGCGGCAGCTGCAGCACGCCGTTCACGAACGGCACGTTGCCCGTGTTGGCGATGCGGACCGTGAAGACGACGGTGCCTCCGGGAGCGGCGACCTGCGGCGAGACGGATTCCGTCAGGAGCGCGTCGTTCCGGATCGCCGCCACGATCGGCACGAGCACCTGGCGGAGCGCGGTCTCATTGGAGAACGCCGTGGCGAAGCTGTCGAACACCGTTCCGCCGCGCGTCCTCGCCGGCGGCGTGAACGGTACCGTGAACGTGCGGCTGTCTCCCGGCGGCAGCACCGGAATGACGGCGGCGAACTCGGTCAGCGACTCCAGCACGCGCACCCCGGTCAGCGTTTGGCTGGAAATGTTGCGGACCGTGATCTCGATGAGCGTGCTTCCCCGGTACGGCACGGGATTGGGCGCGGCCCGGCTCGTCAGCTCCAGCAGGAAATCCGGCAAGGCGACGAGCACGGACAGCGAATCGGTCACCGGCTGCAGCTGCGCGGGCACCTCCGGAGCGGTCGCCGTCACCGTATTGACGAGCACCGTGCCCTGCCGTGTGCCCGGCGGCACCGTATAGATGAAGCTCGTCACCGCCGTCTGGCCCGGCGCCAGCGCCGGAATCGCCTGCGAATAGCCCGCCAGCGAATCCGCGACGACGATCGACGTCGCCGGACTCGGTCCGGTATTGGTGACTTCGGCGGTGAACAGGATCGGCTCTCCCGGACCGGCGACGAGCCGGTCGGACAGCTTGCGGATCGCCAGCGTCGTCTGCTGCGGCGGATCCGTCTGGACGACGGTCTGGTATGCCGCCAGCTGAGCCGGCGTCTGATCCGACGAGACGGTCAGCACGTTGTCGATGACGCTGCCGTTCGCCGCGCCCGCAGGCACGGTGATGCCGACCGTGCGGATGACGGACGCCCCGGGCGCAAGGCTCGGGACTGTCTCGGCAAAGCTCGCGGCCGGATCGGACAGCAGCACGTTCGTCTGCGTCAGCGACGTCGTATTGACGACCGTCAGCGTATAGGCGATGACATCGCCCGGAGCAGCGACGGTCCGATCCCCCGATTTGGCGATCGCAAGGCCCGCCGCCACGATGTCGACGAGCGTCGACGCTTCGGCCGGATCGGCTCCAGCCGCCGTCGCCTCCGCCAGGTTGAGCACCCTCGAGCCGAGCGGCGTCCCGACCGGAATGACATACGGCGCCTCCACCTCGACGATCTCATCCACGGCGAGCGAAGGAATCGTCTCGTCCAGGCCGGTCAGCCGATCGACGAGGCGGACCGGACCGAGCGGCACGTTGCCGAGATTGCCGACCTGGATGCGGAACACGACCGGCTGCCCCGGAGCGGCCGCGGCCGGCGAGACCGACTTGACGAGGCCGATCGCCCGCACCGCAATGACTTCGGCGGACGATTCGGCCGGCAGCGGGCTCGGCGTCTGGTCCGACGTGACGAACGCCGTGTTCATGTAGACGCCGGGCGGCGTGTTGAGCGGCACGAAATAGGTTGTCGACACCTCGCGCGCCTCTCCGGGGCGGAGGATGGGGATCGTCTCGTCGAGCAGCGTCTGGCTGTCGACGACGCGCACGTTCGTCAGCTCGACGTTGCCGAAGTTCGTGACTGTGACGACATATGTCAGCGTCTGTCCGGGACGGGCGACGTTCGGCGTTGTCGTCTTGACCGCGCTCAGCTGCGCGGCGGCCAGGATCGTCAGCGAGACGCCGACGAGCTGGGGACTCAGATTGTCGCCCTGGATGCGCGCCAGGTTCGTCAGGAAGCCGGGCGGCGTCAGCGGCGGGATGACGTACGGCCAGTTCAGCACGAACTCCTCGCCTGCGACGATGCGGTTGATGCGCTGCTCCAGGCCGAGCAGCGGATCGGTCAGCGTCAGGTTGACGAAGTCGACGTTGCCGAGGTTGCGCGCCCGGATCGTGAAGATGACCGTGTCGCCCGGCGAAGCCTGCGCGCGGTCGACCGACTTGGTGAACAGCAGCGAGGGCGCCTCGGAGACGAGCACGTCGTAGCTCGCCGTCTTGGGAGCGAGATCCTGCGGCTGGACGGTCGCCGTATTGGTCAGTACGCCGGGCGGAGCCTGCGCCGGAATCGTGTACGTTCCCGCGACGGCCTCGCTCTGGCCCGGATCGAGCTGCGGCAGCGTCGTGCTGATGCCGATCAGCGGGTCGTTTACGGCGATGTTCGTGATCGGGTAATTCCCCGTATTGGTCACGACGATGGAGAACTGCACCGTATCGCCCGGCGAAGCCTCGTTGCGGTCGCCCGTCTTGACGACGTCGAACGTCAGCAGGCCGAGGGCGGTAATGACGACGCGCCCGTCGCCTGCCTGCACGCCGGCCGTCGTCTCCGCATCGTAAGCGGTGCCGAGAAAAGAGGAACCGCCGCCTGCGGAGCCGTCGTTGCCGTTGCCCGCACCGCTGGCGCCGCCGCCATAAAAGCCGCCGCCTCCCCCTCCGCCGCCTTCAAAGCGATTCCCCGTGCCGCTGCCGCCTTGGCCGAGGACTCCCGGCGTACCGCTGTTGCTCCCTCCGACTCCTCCCGCTCCGCCGGCCGTCTGCGTGCCGCCCTTGCCCGGCGCGACTGTATCGTCGCCCGTGCCGGAAGCGCCCTGCAGGCCGCCTCCGGCAGCTCCCCGAAAGCCCTGCGTAGGACTGGTCAAGGTTCCGACGCCGCCTCCCCCTCCGGCGCCGATCAGGATGCGGTTCGCCAGCGTGCTCCCGCCTTGCCGCACGTCGCTGGCTCCTCCGCCCCCGCCGCCCGAGGCGGAATTGTCGAAGCCGGGTCCGCCGTTCCCGCCGCCGTTGAAGCCTCCCGCCGTCGCCGGCCCGTTCAGCCGGCCGTCCTCGCCTTTTCCGCCGACAGCCACGACGAGCGGCTCGCCGGGCGTCACCCGAAACGTGCCGGCGGCGTAGCCACCATTTCCGCCGATGCCCTGCGTCGTGGCCGTCCCGCCCTGCGCGCCCCAGCATTCGATCCGAATCACGCCTACGTCGCCCGGCACGTTCCATGTCTGCTGCGCTCCTGTGAAGTTAAATACGAACTGCTCTCCGATCGCCGTCATTCGCGCCCATCCCCCCTTGTCCCGGCCGCTCGCGGGCCGAACATCTTCCTATGCGTATGATGAAGGCGGGTTGGCCTAGTACGGCAGTCGGGGAATCGCGCGCCTCGGCGTCAGCGGCCGGCTCACTTGATCCGGAACGTCCTCGCGCCGAGACGGCTTACGAGCCCTAGCGCCGCCGCGGCATACAGCGCCAGCAGCAGGGCGGAGCCGGCCGCCAGCGCCGGCAGCTCCGGCCGCAGCAGCAGCACGAGCCAGCAGCCCGCCGAGAGCGCCATGTTGACGAAGTGGAACAGCGGGTTTTTGGCGTCCAGCTCGGTCGAATACGGCTGGAGCAAATAGTAGAGCGCCAGATGATGGACCGAGAACAGCAGCGCCAGCGACAGCACGAGCGCCCAGAGCAGCAGTAGCTCTTCGAGCGGCAAGGCGGCTCCCGCGACGGCCGCGGCGGCCGTCAGCGCGGCGGCCGCGGCCGCTCCCGTCAGCAGGTTCATGGCGGCCAGGCGGACCAGGCGCAGGCGGAAATGCTTGGGCGCCGCAGCCCGGTAAAAGGCGTACCGCATCAGCGGCATGTCGCAGTTGTAGAACAGCGCCCGGCAGATCCGCTCTCCGACGGAGAGCAGGTACAGGCCGAACGGCAGGTACACGGCCAGCGAGGCCGGGTCCCATGAGCCGGGCTGCGGACGCAGCACGGCCAGCACGGCGCAGCCGGCCGCTCCCGCTCCCGCCACGATGGCGAGCCGCACCAGGAGGGGACGGCGGACGAGCCGGCGATGCCGGGAAAAGAACAGCGCGTTCAGATAAGCATAGCCGCTCGAGCCCGAGGCGCTGCCGCCCCGATCCGGTCCAGGCTCGCCGAGATCGTCCTGCTTGACGGCCACATCCGCCTTTTTCGCTTCCGCCATCATCCGCCCGAGATCGAGCAGCGGATCGTCCCGGCGGGTCGCCGCCTCGACCGCCTCGCGGTAGCGGGGATAGCGGGCGAGCCGCCAGACTGCGGCTGCGCCGAGCAAGGCGATGAGCGCGGCCAGGAGCGCCGCAGGCAGGGCAGGCAGCCGCAGGTCCGGCGCCAGGCCGAGCAGCGGCGGGCCATAGGCGAGAGCGAGTCCGACGAGGATCGACGCCCAGATGAGGCCGTTCTTTTTGATCAGCACGATCCCGGTCCGCTCGAACAGCAGCAGATGCCCGTACTCGGCCGCGAGCCGCCACATCGTGATCGACAGCGCCAGCAGCGCCCCGCCGAGCATGGAGCCGCCGACGAGCGGGAGCAGGACGGCGAGCGCGATCAGGAACGACAGGAAAAAGACGACGTATCGGTACGTCAGCGTCGCCTTCATGTAGAGCTCTCCGGGAATCCGCATCAGCTTGACCGCGACGAACTTGTCCCGCTTCGGCTCGAGCACCCGCGCGTTCCACAAGCAGGCGGTGAAGAAGCTGAGCGGCAGCAGGATCGCCAGCGCGGACGGCAGCAGATCCGCCGCATGCCCGGCCTCCCGCATCCAAAGCGCAGGGAGCACGACGCAGAGGCCGACATAGATCAGCTTGTTCGCGACCGCCCACAGCAGCTCCAGCACGATCGCCGCCCAGGAGGCGGCGCGCTTCCAGCCGCGCCGGGCATAGAGCGATTCGGGCACGCGGGAGCCGATCCACGGCAGCCGCCGCATGTAATAGACGAGGCGGTTGGCGAACGAAGCGACCTGGATGGCCCGCAGCAGCCGGTAGACGCTACTCATCGGCCGGTCCGTCCTGCAGCAGCTCTACGACCTGCCGCTCGAACTCCGGACTGCGCAGCAGCTCGGACTGCACGGAGGACAGCGAGCCTTGGTTCAGCACGACGAGCTCGTCGCACAGGTCGGTAGCCAGCTGCAGGATATGGGTGGAGAAGATGAGGATATGATCCTGCTTCATCTCCCGCAGCATCTGCTTCATCTCCAGCGCCACGATGACGTCGAAGGAGGTGAGCGGCTCGTCGAGCAGGATGACCGGAGGCTTGGCGATGAAGAAGAGCAGCATCTGCACCTTGTTCTTCATCCCATGCGAATAGCCCTTGATGAGGCGATGCCGGTCCTGGCCGTCGAAGCGCATCCGGTCGAACCAGGCATCGATGTCCACGCCTTCCGTCCGCCGGTCCGGATTCGCTTCGAGGTAAAACTTCACGAACTCGTACCCGGTCAGAAACTCGGGCAGGATCGGCAGCGAGTAGACGTAGCCGACATCCGTCTCGCGCAGCTCCCGCCTGCCGCCGTCCTCTTCCTCCAGATACGCTTTCCCGCCGTCCGTCTTCAGCTCGCGGCTGAGGCTGTTGAACAGCGTCGTCTTGCCGGCCCCGTTCCGTCCGAGCAGGCCGTAGATCTTGCCTTTCTCGAACGAGTACGATACTTCCCGCAGCACCGGCTTGCCGTCGAACGTCTTGCTGATCCGCTCCAGAATGAGCTTCACGTCGATCCCTCCTTCAAGGTTCTGATCGTCTGCATACGCAAGAGCGGCGCCCGGCGATGCAGAAAACGAGGCCGGAAACGGAAACAGCCGCACTCCCCTGCAGGGGAGTGCGGCTGTTGAACGCGCTCGGCTTAAAGCTTAGCTTACTCCGGGAACTCGGCCGGCACCGGCTTCGCCTCGTCCTGCTTGCCGGTTTTGCGGCCCGACAGGAACCAGCCGCCTACGGCGACGGCGACGAGCACGCCGTAGAAGATGAGCTTCCAGCCGGTCGACTCGGCAAAGTCATGCGGGATGACATGCAGCGAAGGATGCGCCAGCGTGTGAACCGCCAGCTTGACGCCGACCCAGCCGACGATGACGAAGGCCGCGATCTCGAGCGAAGGCCGCGCCTCCAGCAGCTTCACGAAGGCATTGGCCGCGAAGCGCATGATCAGCAGGCCGATGAATCCGCCCAGGAAGATGACGGCGAAGTGGCCTCCGTCCATGCCGCCGATTTGCGGCAGCGGCGTCTCCGGCAAGGCGACGGCGAGCGCGACGGCAGCGAGGATCGAGTCGACCGCGAAGGCGATGTCCGCCAGCTCGACCTTGATGACGGTGCCCCAGAAGCCGGATTTTTTCGGCTCGGCGGCCGTATGCGGCTCGACTTCCTGCTTCGCTCTCTTGACGATCACCTTGCGGTAGATGTGGTTGGCGGCGATGAACAGCAGATAGAGCGCGCCGATCGCCTGCACCTGCCAGACGTCGACCAGGAACGAGATGATGAACAGCGACGCGAAGCGGAACACGAACGCCCCCGCCAAGCCGTAGAACAAAGCCTTCTTCCTTTGCTGTTCCGGCAGATGCTTGACCATGATGGCCAGCACGAGCGCGTTGTCCGCCGCGAGCAGGCCCTCCAGCGCGATCAGGACGAGCAGCACCCATCCGTACTCCATCAGCAATGCGAAATCCATGTCCTTTCCTCCTTTGAATGAAATCGGATGTGCCCGGAAGAATGCAAAAAGACCCTTGCCGATGAGGAAACAGCCTCATGGACAAAGGTCTCACCAACAGCGCCGAATTATGCGGCGCTGCCAATAAAGCCGGAGAGCTCGCGCTCTCGGATTGACGACTTTACTGTACCAGTTACTCCCCTTCGGAGTCTTATGCGATTAGGCCGAGCGTTGCAATCAGAACGGTATACGCGCGCTTGCAGAGCTTGGTTTCACTTCTTGCGAAAAAAAAGATTCTCTTCTTTCTACCCGCGGTCCGGGACGCCTAAACCGGGGGGCGTCACCTCTGTCTGGGCGGGCGCATACGCTAGGCTATGCCCAGAAAACGGAGGTCATGCCCATGCATCCGTACGACTCCGCGCCAACGCCGGCACCGACGCGCGTGTACCACTGCGAGTCCGACCATCATGAAACGCTGCTCGGCGTCAAGCAGCGCCTGCAGGCGCTGTGCGCAGAGCACGCCTACCGCCTCGTCAAGGTCGAGACGATGGACGGCGACGTCTACGAGGGGAAGATCGTGCTGTGCGACCGCAGCATCATGTTCCTGCAGCTGTCGAACGAAGGCCTCAGCCGCGCGTTCCTGCCCGGCCCGCCGAATCCGTACTTCTACAACAACGTCATCCTGCCGCTCGTCCTGTTCGACCTGCTGGCCATCACGCTGATCTAAAGGAGGAAGTTGCATGGCGCTATTGTTTCCCCCCAACCAGCCGGGCGGCCTCGGCGGCCTGTTCCCGGGCACGCCGGGTCCGCCTCCATTCCCCGGAGGCGGAGGCGGCTTCCCTGGACCGCCTCCCGGACCGGGTCCAGGCGGCTTCCCCGGTGCTGGCGGAGGCTTCCCGGGACCTGGCGGAATGCCGGGCGGGCCGGGCGGCGGACCGCAGCCGCCGTCCTCGCCGCCGCCGCAGGCGATTCCGATCAAGCCGCTGACGGCGGGAGCGCTGGCGATCGACCCCGGCGCCATCTCCGGCTGCGTGCTGCGCTACACCTACGTCTGGCCGTCGAACGGCCCCGGCTTCTGGTTCTATCCGGTGTTCGTCGGCCGCACCTCGGTGTCCGGCTTCCGCTGGAACGGCCTGTTCTGGATGTTCTCCGGCCTCGACCTGAGCCGCATCGACTCGTTCAGCTGCTATTGACCGAGGCAGCCCTGCCTTTCGCAAAAGCCCCCGTCTGCCGGCGCTCGCCGGCGACGGGGGCTTTTGCCGCCGTCCGAAAAGAGAGCGCCGAAATTGCGGCCGCATCGGGCGCCCGTTCAAAAGGAGAGAAGGCGGGGTCATTCCTGCCGCCCCTCTTTTTCGTGAGCCGAGTCAAGCAGGCTCTGCAAGCATGCGATCCCCCGCATCTGCTCGACGAGCACCCCGTCCAGGTAATGAAGGGACTGAAGCGCAATTTCCTTGGCCTGCGCCGCGTCATGGTTGTCGAGCTCGGACAGGACCTTGCGAACGACATCCAGGGAATAGACGACTCGTTGAACCGTGCGGATGACGAGCAGCTTGCGGATGTCCGAGGGGCGATAGATGCGGAACCCGTTGTCGGGCCGGCGCTCGGGCCGAATCAGTCCTTCCTTCTCCCAATGCCGAATGGCGGAAGCGGATACCTTCGCTTCCTCGGCGGCTTCTCCGATCGTATACGAGCTTTTACCGCCGCGCAGGGACGGTTCATGCAGCGCTTGGAGATCAAGCATCTCCACCGTTCTTTGGACCGTTTCCTTCTCCGCATGGAGGCGGACTTGGGCCTCGTTGAGCAGCCACAGGACATCCAGCTTCTTTCCCTGCTGGACGAGCGGCATGATGCGCCGGACCAGCTCCATGCCGAATCCGGGAATCAACGCGCGGATGCATTGAAAATAGGCTTCATGTTCCCGGGTGTAGACGCGATACCCGCTTGCCGATCTCTCGATCCGAGGGACGAGCCCCCAGGCTTCGTAATGCCGCAGCGCGCTCGTGCTGATATTCAGGCTCCGGGCGATGTCGATTCCTCTCATCCCGCCTCCTCCTCCCCCTATCATGGAAGGTTCAAGCATATGACGGCTTTACAGTCGTTTTTCCAGGCAGCACCGGATTTAAACCCGACCTACCTTAGCATTTGCACCAATAGTATACGATGGAAGTACATTCTCTTCAAAGGAAGGTGCCGATCCCCATGAACAAGATCATCCCCATTTTGCCTTGCCCGTCTCTGAAGGATCAAATTTCCTTTTACGAAAAGCTGGGCTTCACCCTGGCCTACATCTCCCCTCGTCCCCATTCCTACGCGGTGCTCCGGCTCGGATCGCTCGAGCTGCACTTTTATGGAAGCAAGAAGACGGTCCCGAGCGAAAATCCTCAGATGTGCTATGTACAAGTCGATGAAGTCGATCTCGTCTATGAGCAGTTCACAAGCTCGATAAAAATGGCCTTGGGCAAAATTCCTCGAACCGGCGTCCCTAGAATTTCCAAAATGAAGCACTTGAAGGAGGATCGGCGGTTCATGATGACGGATATGGGGGGAAACACGCTCTTCATCGGGACGCCGAACGAGGAGCTGCACGAATCTCCCGCCTTTTTCCGGAACCTTGCCAGCGATGAGCATGCCCACTCCTTCGGCATCCTTTACGATTTGATGTATTCCAAGGAGGATGTCTCCTCCGCCTCTGCCATGCTGCAGAAGTTTTTTCCGTCAGATCTGACGTCGATGGAGGTCGAGGAGCTCGATCTGGCCAAGCTGTTGCTGGTGGCGATGGATATCCAGCTGCACCAGCACCAAGCTGCAGATCCGCGGCTCGGCGACAAGCTCGACGAGCTGATCGCCGCTCATGGAACCGATTCGGCAGATTGGAACCGGATCTCCCGGCAGCGGTCCATCCTGGACGAGAAGTAAGGCCCGCTGCTGATTCCTCCCCCGCCCGTTCGGGTACAATGAGGGCAAACCGTCTTCTCCTGCCTGTCCGGCGGAGCGGACTAGGAGGAGATCGATTTGCTGACGACCCTGCATCGAAAAGGACTCGGGACGGCCGCCGCCGTCCTGCTGCTTTGCGGCTGCGCCCCGTCCGAGCAGCTGCGGCAGGACGGAGGAGCCGCGCCGCCTGCCAGCTCGTCCGGAGCCATACCTTCCGCCGCGCCGCCCTCGGAGGCGGCGGAAAGCGCGGATCGCTTTCCCTATGAGCCGACCGTCCTCGCAGAAGGATTGGACCTGCCGTGGGAGATCGCCCTTGCTCCGGACGGCCGCATCTTCTTCACCGAGCGCCCGGGAGCGCTGCGGGTCATCGAGGATGGCCGGCTCCGCGAGGAGCCGCTGCTGGAGGTCGAAGGTCCGGATGGAGGAGAAGGCGGCTTGCTCGGCCTCGCTCTTGATCCGGCTTTTGCCGACAACGGCTACGCCTACGCCTACCACTCCTACGAAGAGCAGGGCCGCATCCTGAACCGCGTGCTGCGCCTGCGCATCGAAGGCGGCAAGGCGGCCATCGACCAGGTGCTGCTCGATTCGATTCCGGGAGCGGTCAATCATAACGGCGGCCGGCTGCGCTTCGGCCCGGACGGCATGCTGTACGCGACGACCGGCGACGCGTCCGAGCCGGAGCTGGCGCAGGATCCGGACAGCCTGGCCGGCAAGATCCTCCGGCTGCAGCCGGACGGGTCGGTTCCGGCGGACAACCCTTTTCCCGGATCGCCGGTCTACAGCCTCGGCCACCGCAACCCGCAGGGCCTCGCCTGGCATCCAGAGAGCGGCGAGCTGTACAGCTCCGAGCACGGCCAATCGGCGCATGACGAGATCAACCGCATCCGCCCCGGCGCCAACTACGGCTGGCCGGACGTGGAGGGCGACGAGAGCGGCGAGGCCGCAGACGGCCAGCCGCTGCAGGTTCCGGCCGCGCATAGCGGCGACGAGACGTGGGCTCCGTCGGGCATGGCCTTCCTGACAGACGGGCCGTGGAAGGGCCGGCTGCTCGTCTCCGCGCTGCGGGGAGAGCGGCTGCTGCAGGCTTCCCTTGCGGCGGACGGAAGCGTATCGTCGATCGAGCCTTTCTTCGAAGGAGAGTGGGGCCGGCTGCGCTCGATCGTCGAAGCCCCGGACGGCACGCTGTACGTGCTGACGAGCAACCGGTCGCGCGGCAACCCGGCGGACAA
Organism: Paenibacillus sp. FSL W8-1187; assembly: GCF_037965485.1. NCBI lineage: Bacteria > Bacillati > Bacillota > Bacilli > Caryophanales > Paenibacillaceae > Paenibacillus > Paenibacillus sp. FSL W8-1187. The sequence goes on along the minus strand of NZ_CP150181.1, from coordinate 180,868 downwards.
CGACGACCGGATCGTCGCGCTCGTTCCGCAGCCGTCGCCATCGCCGTGACGATCGCTACAAGGCGCCAGCGCGCGCTTGGAGCATGCCCTTCGCGATTCCATTCGCCGCCTCGCTTTGCGAGGCGGTTTTTGCGCTTGCCCTCAGGAGGACGGCGAGATGCGCTTGCCTCCGGCGGAGCGCGCCCGCCAGGCCCTCGCCCGGCGCAGCAGCGGCGCGCGGCAGCGCGTCCACAGCAGACGGAAGAGGAGGTAGAGCAGCAGCGCGCCGAGGACGCTGTTCAGCAGGGCGCCGGTCAGGAAGTCCAGCCCGGCCCCGCCGAGCTCGCCCAGGCTCTCGACCGTTTCGTCGTAGCGGAGCTCCTCTGCCGGATCGGCGAGAATGTCCCGAACCTCCGGGTCGGCGGGCTGGCGCAGCCCTCTGCGCACGGCATGTCCCACGGCATAATTGACGTAGAACAGAATCGGCCATAACAGCGTGCCGAAAAGGACGGCGAACATGCCGGCCGCCATATTGCCGCGGCACAGCCGCAGCAGCGCCAGCGCCAGCAGCACGTCCGCGCCGAAGGTCGGGAACCAGCAGGGCAGGAACCCCAGCGCGAAGCCGAGCGCGACGCGATGGGAGCCTTGCCGCTGCCGAAGCAGGCGAAGCGTCTGGTAGACCAATCCTCTCTTGAGCGCCGCAAGCTTCATTCGATCCCCTCCCTTGCTTCGAAATCTCGCCCCATCTTACCAAAAGCAGGCCAAGCGAAGCCAGCCGCAAGCGGCGAATGGTTGCGCACCGGCTACGGCTGGGAGCGCGTACTCTCTTTTCTTCTAGAATAATTTCCCTTATTCTGTCTCAAATGACCATCTCCGATTGTCATATCGGGTAGAACCGACTTCAGGATAAGAGGTGCTGCATGGAATCCGAACCGAACCTAGCGTCATGGGAACAACTCGTCAAGCTGCATCACCATGCACCGGGGTTCCGCCAACCAAGGCGCTTTCTACTCCCTGGTCGGGTCGATGCCCCGGAGTTTCGCCAACCAAGGCACTTTCGACTCCCTGGTCGGGTCGATGCACCGGGTTTCCGCCAACCAAGGCAATTTTAACTCCCTGGTCGGGTCGATACGCCCGAGTTTCGCCAACCAAGGCACTTTCGACTCCCTGGTCGGGTCGATGCCCCGGAGTTTCGCCAACCAAGGCACTTTCGACTCCCTGGTCGGGTCGATGCACCAGGGTTCCGCCAACCAAGGCGCTTTCGCTTCCCTGGTCGCGACGGATTGGCCGGAGCGGCTGCTCGACTGCGCAGCCTTCGACCCGACCTGCTTGACCTTCGTCAGCGTGCTCGGCCTCAGCTACTACTTGCCGCGGGAGGCGTTTCTCCGTCTGCTGCGGAAGCTGGCGAACCTGCTGCCTGCAGGCAGCGGCCTCGCGTTCGACTACCCCGACGAGCTGACCTTCACGCCAAAGGCCTGCGAGCGCGCCCGCAAGCAGGTGATGATGGCGGCGCAGGCCGGCGAGCCGATGGTCTCCTCCTACTCCTCTGCCGAGCTGGAGTCGCTGCTGAAGGAGGCGGGACTGCTCGCGTACGAGCATCTGGCGTCTGCTGACATCGACGCCCGGCTGCTCGCTGCCTGCAACGCCAGCCGGACGGGCGAGCCGCTGGCCGCCTTCGACAACGTCCATTATTGCCTGGCGGTCAAGCGGTCCTGAGTTCTGCCTGATATGCGCCGCAGGCCGATGACGCCCCAACGGCAAAAAAGAGCTGCGGCATCTTGGCAGATGCGGCAGCTCCTTGCGTTGGTCGAGTCTCGCTCATGAAGGGATTGGAGGAGATCTTGTTGGTTATACCGGCGGAATCTGTGGGATCGGTGGGATCGGCGGAATCGGCGGGATCGGTGGAATTGGTGGGATCGGCGGAATCACTGGCGGAACCGTCAGCTCGACTACGCCTGCGCAAGAGGTCTGCTCCAGCACAGCTCCGGAAACATCCTTCCAAGCTCCCGGCTTGAGCGTCACAACGACGGTTTGACCTGATGCAAACGTCGCCTCGGGAAGCTGCACAAGGAAAGTGGAGGTCATGGAATCCCATATTACGAAGCTGGATTGAATCCAGCCCGGAGCCGATTCACCGCCGATGGAGATAGATTCCAGCAAATCAGCGGTATTTGTCAGGGAGGTCGTGTCGGCATGCAGTTCTCCGCTTGCACGAAGGCTCAACTGGCCTACACCGGCATGGAGCGGACCCAAAGTGACCTCAACGGCAGGTTCTGGAATGTAAACCGCCACAGCGTAACGGATAACGCGATTGTCTGCATCGGTGGCCGCCACCAGGATGAGCGGATGCTCTGTGTCGAGGTCAATGTCTTGGCCGGATGCATAATCGACGCCATCGAAAAAGGCTCCCGACGCCGGAGTATACACATTTTCCCCAACTGTGCGGATACGCCATTTCTCTGCGCCTACGCTGCTCGGGTTCACCAGCGTCAGCTTGGCCGTGCCGGGAACGGAACCTGCTGAAACATAGAATTGCGTATGCAGCAGCTGTTCTGCCGCCACACCGATCTGCGCGGCCGTCAGCGTGATGTCGCTGAACCGGACGACCTTACAGGCGACGGCATCGACCTCAAAGACGCCGATATGCTCGCCCGCCTCGACGTCCCGGATATCGGCGCCCGGCTCGTATTCATCGCTGATCTCGCCTGCGAAGAATCCGACATTCGGCACCTCGAACGGACCTGGCTGCCGGACGATGCGCAGGATGTTGCCCGAAGCCGGCTCGTAGACGAGACGAACCGAGCCGGCTACCGTCCCGGATTCGACCGTAAGCCCCGTGATTGCTGGCGCCGGGGTCGCTGTCGGCGACGCGGTTGGCGTCGGCTGAACGGTCGGCGTGGCCGTCGGTGTCGGTGTCGGCTCCAGCGTCGGCCACACGATAGGCGGCGTTGCGCTCGGCGTCGGGCTTGGACTTGGCGAGGCGCTCGGCGTCGGCGTCAGGCTCGGCGAAGGAGTCGGCGTTGGCGTTGCGCCACGCGGAACGTATTGCTCCTTCGCCTCATAAGCGCCCAGCACGAGCAGATCGCGGGTCGCGTTGGAGCCTCCGCCGAATTTGCCGTCCGCGCCGTTGCTGAGCAGCTTCAGCTCCAGGGCGAGCTCGACGTAGCCTTTGGCCCAGTCCGAAACGGTCTGGTCGTCCACGCCGGGAGCTGACTTGGCGTCGTCGTCCTTGCCAAGGCCCCTCACCAGGAACGTGGCGAGCTGCTCTTTCGTGACTTTTCCTGCCGGGTCGAACTTTCCGCCGCCATATCCTTCCGCGATGCCCGCGTTCTTGAGGGCCTCGATGTAAGGCAGCGCATAGCCGGTTCCCTTGTCGTCCGGCTTGACGTCATTGAAGCTGGACGTCTTCAGGCCCGAGTCGACCTCCAGGCCGAAGATCATCGCAGCGACCTTGGCGAACTGGGCGCGGTTCATTTCGCTCTTCAAGTCGAACGTGTCCTGGCTCACGCCGTTGAACACGCCCGCGCTGAGCAGCGCGTCAATCTTCGCTTTCGTCGCGGCATCGAGATCCTGCAAGTCTTTGAAGTCAGCCGATGTTTTGGCCGCGAGCGCAGTCGTTCCCGGCAAGCTCAGCGCTAGGGCGAGCCCCAGGATCAGACTCCTGCTTTTCCTCATTCAGACTATTCCTCCCTATTTTAAATCAACTCTTTCAAAGGGATCTATCGGCATAGGCCGGAGGTGTTATAAGAGGCGAGGCGAAATCATTCGCCGCCCCGCATCATCCGCATCATCCGCCGCGAGCTCGACGACAGCCGGCCCAGATCCGCGGCGAGCATCCGGACCTGCTCGCGGAGCACAGGCGCTTCATCCGTGCCTTCCCAGAAGCGGCTGACGAAGTGCAGGAATACGTCTGCTTTGCGGAGCTGCATCAGCAAAGGCACCGCTTCCATCTCCTCGCGGGACAGCCGGACGACGCCGCTGAAGCCGCGCCAGAACGCTTGCGCCGCCGCCTCTTCCTCCGGATGTCCGACAAGGCCGGAAAGAACGACCGCCGGCTCCATCGCCCGCAAGTCCCACGTGCAGAACTCGAAGTCGAGCAGCGCGGCTACCTGCCGGCGATCCGCCGGCTGCAGCAGCAGGTTCGACGCGTTCAGATCCCCGTGCACGAGCTGATGCGGCAGCCGCTCCAGCTCCGCCAGGCGACCGAAGATGTCTCCGCACGCTTCATACAGCGCCCCGAGCTCCGCAGCCAGATGGCGGAAGGGCTCGGGCGGCTCGAGGCACAGCTCGCGCAGCGCTTCGTCGGTGCAGAGCGGATAGGCCGCTCTCAGCTCGTAATACGGGCGATACGCCGGAGACAAGCTCGGGCGGACGCCGGCAAGCGCCGCCGACAACAGGCCCGCCGCTTCGCCGAACGACGCCTCGTAGCCCGACTCCTCCTCCGCCGGGGAGTCGCCTTCGATATAGCGGAACAAGCAAGCGAGCTTGGGAGGCTCGTCCTCCGTCTCGGCCACGGTCGCCCCGTTCCGGGCCGGGATTGGCTGCGGCACCTGAAACGGCAAGGAGAGCTCCGCCAGCCGCTTCAGCACCTCGTGCTCGAACTCGATCTTGTCCCGGTCGCGATGCGTCTCGTAGATGCGCAGCACCGCGCGCCCGGCTCGGCTTTCCATGAAATACGTGCTGTTGTTCCACCCGCCGCTCCGCCGCCGCAGCGTTCCGCTCCACTCCGGCCACAGCCGGCTCATCCAGGATTCCATCATCCGCATCGTTGCCGCTCCTTCATCCGGTCCGGGAGCCTTCATGCCAGCGGCGGCAGGATCCGGCTGAACGACCGGAAATCCTCCGGGCGGAATCCGGCCAAGCGGCAGAGCCTGAGGTAGCTGTAAGCGTACTTGCCGTAATGCCCGTGCCGGCTGTCCGCAAGGGCTTCTTCCCAATAAGACGGCTCCAGCGGATTACGCGCGCCGGCCACGGCGTTTGAAGCGGGTTCCGTCTCTTCCTTTTCGAGCGCATTCGCATAAGCCAACAGGGCTGTTCTTTTGAAAAAAGACTGATCCAGAATCGGCCCGTGCTCCTCCAGAGCCTCGGCACGCAAGGCCCGCTTCAGCTCCACGACGGCATGTCCGTGCGTGAGCAGATGGCCGAGCTGCATGTCTCCTCTCTCCATCCGTTCCGGTCTGGAGAAAGCATGGAACAGCTCCAGCACGGATGATGGAGCAAGCTCAGGCTGATTTTCCGCTTCCGGCACCTCGCCGGGTTGAACGACCGTATGGATGCCGTTGATCGTGACATAACCGGGACCGGAGTCGGCAAAGCCCTGCAGCATCGTCGCCATCGCGTCGAACAGCTCTTGCGTCGCCGGAATGCCGGAGCGCTCGATCAAGTCGAGCATGTAGGACGCATAGATGGCATCGTGGCCAAGCGAGTTGTCTTTGCCGCCATTTCGAATCAACAGGCGCAGCAGCTCCGGCCGAAAGCCGATCTTCGGCTCCCCTTCATCGTCATAGATGCCCTGGTTCCCCTTCTCCTTGACGATCTGATCGAGATTGCGGCGGACCAAAGGCTCCAGACCCGCGGGCAGAAGCCGCTCGTCCAGCAGCCGGGCCATGGAGAGGACCGCGCACGCCCAGTGGCCGTCCCATAGGTTCGACGAAGCCGACTCGATCATTTTTTGGCAGGCCCACCTGCCGTAGAACGCTGACTTTTCCATTTTCCTCCCCCTCCTTAAAGGTTAAGCATAGCGGGAAAGGCGCGATTTGAACATGCCGGCGGCTCGTCAAGCAGGGACAGCCAAAAGGCCTGCGCCAGCTGCCCCCTAGGCAGCCGTCACAGACCTCTGTGCTGACCTTCGCATCGACAAGCGTTCGCTGCGGAGCAGAGCCTACAGCGCCTCTACCAGCATGGAGACGCCTTGCCCGCCGCCGATGCAGAGCGAGGCGAGGCCGAGCCGGCCCTCGCGGCGGCGCAGCTCATGCAGCAGCGTGACGAGGATGCGGGCGCCGCTCGCGCCGATCGGATGCCCGAGCGCGATGGCGCCTCCGTTCACGTTGAGCTTCTCCGGCGGCAGCTCAAGCTCGCGGCCGACGGCGATCGCCTGCGCCGCGAACGCCTCGTTCATCTCGAACAGGTCGATGTCGCCCATCGACACCCCTGTCCGCTCCAGCAGCCGGCGCGTCGCGTGCACGGGGCCGAGCCCCATGAAGGCCGGGTCGAGCGCCGCGCTCGCGTAGCCGCGAATGGCGGCGAGCGGCTTCAGGCCGAGCGCGGCCGCCCGCTCCGCCGACATGACGACGAGCGCGGCCGCGCCGTCGTTCAGGCCGGACGCGTTGCCGGCCGTGACGGTGCCGCCCGCGCGGAACGCCGGCCGCAGCCGGCCGAGCGACTCCGTCGTCGTGCCGGCGCGAGGATGCTCGTCGGCGCCGACCGACAGCGGCTCGCCCTTGCGGCGAGGGACGTCCACCGGCACGATCTCCTCGGCGAAGCGGCCGGCCGCGATCGCCGCCTCGGCCTTTTGCTGGCTCCATGCCGCGTACTCGTCCTGCTCCTGGCGGCCGATGCCGTACTTGTCCGCGATGTTCTCGGCCGTCTCCCCCATGTGGATGTCGCCCATCGCGCACCAGAGCCCGTCCCGGATCATCGAGTCGACGAGCTTGGCGTCGCCGAGGCGCAGGCCGGTCCGCCCGCCGGGCAGCAGGTAGGGAGACTGGCTCATCGACTCCATGCCGCCGGCTGCGACGATCTCGGCGTCGCCGAGCCGGATCGCCTGCGCGGCCAGCATGACGGCCTTGAGGCCGGAGCCGCACACCTTGTTGACGGCCGCCGCCGGCACCGAGGACGAATAGCCGTTTTTCAGCCACGCCTGGCGAGCCGGATTTTGTCCCACTCCCGCTTGCAGCACATGGCCGAGGATGACCTCGTCCACCTGCTCCTGGCCGACGCCCGCCCGGGCGAGCGCCTCCCGGATCGCCGCCGCGCCCAGCTCGGGCGCCGGCACCTCGGCGAGCGCCCCCTGAAAGCTGCCGATCGGCGTGCGGACGGCGCTGACGATGACCGCCTCATGCAAGCTCGACATCACGCTCTCCCCCTCTCCAATTCCGCTGCGACCGCGTAGCGGGCCTCGGTATGGTCCCGCACCTGCTCCAGCGTCGCGCCCTCCTGCAGCTCCACGAGCACCATTCCCTGCTCGGTGAAGTCGAATACGGCCAAGTCCGTGATGAGCCGGTCGACGACCCGCTGCCCGGTCAGCGGCAGCGTGCAGGCGGCCTTGACCTTGGACTCTCCGTGCTTGCTCATATGCTCCATGACGACGACGACGCGCCGCGCTCCGTGCACGAGATCCATCGCGCCGCCCATGCCCTTGACCATCTTGCCGGGGATCATCCAGTTGGCGAGGTCGCCCTGCTCCGACACCTCCATGCCGCCGAGGATCGCGAGCTCGACGTGGCCGCCCCGGATCATGGCGAACGACTCCGCGCTGTCGAAATAGGATGCGCCCGGCACGGCCGTCACCGTTTCCTTGCCCGCGTTGATCAGATCGGGATCGGCCTCGCCCTCCAGCGGGTACGGCCCGATGCCGAGCAGCCCGTTCTCCGACTGCAGCAGCACCTGCATGCGGGCCGGAATATGGTTGGCGACCAGCGTCGGCATGCCGATGCCGAGATTGACGACCATGCCGTCCCGGATCTCCTGCACCGCCCGCATGACGATCGCGCTTCGGCTGCCGCTCATCGGCCTTCCCTCCCTTGGACTTGGACGCCTGCGCCGCGCACGGTCAAGCGCTCGATCCGCTTCTCATAGCCGAAGCCCTGGACAACCCGCTGCACGTAGACGCCCGGCGTATGGATCTCGTCCGGATCAAGCGCGCCTGCCGGCACGATCTCCTCGGCCTCCGCGATCGTGATGCGGCCGGCGGCCGCCGCGAGCGGATTGAAGTTGCGCGACGTCTTGCGGTAGACGAGGTTGCCGAGCGTATCCGCCTTCCACGCCTTGACGAGGGCGAAGTCGCCGACGATGCCTCGTTCGAGCAGGTAGGTCCTTCCGTCGAATTCCTTCTGCTCCTTGCCGTCCGCGACGACCGTGCCGACGCCGGTCGGCGTGTAGAAGCCGGGGATGCCCGCCCCTCCGGCGCGGATGCGCTCCGCGAGCGTCCCTTGCGGGACGAGCTCTACCTCCAGCTCCCCGCTCAGGTACTGGCTCTCGAACGTCTTGTTCTCCCCGACATAGGAGGAGACCATCTTGCGGATCTGCTTCGTCCGCAGCAGCAGCCCGAGCCCCCAGTCGTCGACGCCGCAGTTGTTGCTGACGGCCGTGAGGCCGCTCGTCCCCTGCTCGACCAGCGCCTGGATGAGCGTCTCGGGGATGCCGCATAGGCCGAATCCGCCGACGATCAGCGTCGATCCGTCCGGGATATCGCGCACGGCGTCCGCAGCCGAAGCCCATGTCTTGCTCATAAGTTCCATCCTTTCTGTTGTCGCGCCCCGGCCCTCCCGCTCTACTGCGCGGTGTAGCCGCCGTCGATCAGCAGCGTCGCGCCGGTGACGCCGCGCATCCGGTCCCCGGCGATGAGCGAGGCGAAGTCGGCGATCTCCTCCACGGAGAGCAGCCGCTTCTGCGGAATGAGCGAGTACAGCACGTCCTCCAGCACCCGCTCCAGCGGAACGCCGCGCGTGCGGGACAGGTCCTCGAGCTGCCCGCGCACGAGCGGCGTGTCGACGTAGCCCGGGCAGAGCGCGTTCACCGTGATGTTGTGGGCCGCGCCCTCGAGCGCCGCCACCTTGGTCAGGCCGATCAGACCGTGCTTGGCGCTGTTGTAGGCCGCTTTGCCGGCGAAGCCGATGACGCCGTTGATCGACGCCATGTTGAGGATGCGGCCGTACTGCTGGCGCTTCATGATCGGGAACGCATGCTTGATGCCGATGAACGCCCCCGTCAGCATGACCCGCAGCATGAAGTCGAATTTCTCCACGGGGAACTCCTCGATCGGAGCGACATGCTGCAGGCCGGCGTTGTTGACGAGGATGTCCAGCCGGCCGTAGGCCGCCTCCGCGCGGGCGATCGCCTGCGCGTACTGGCCTTCGTCGGTGACGTCGCAGGCGAGGCCGAGGCACTCTCCGCCTACGTCCTGGAGCGAGGAGGCCGCCTGCTCCGCCGCCTCCCCGCGGATGTCGGTCAGCACGACCGCCGCTCCCTCCGCCGACAGCTTGCGGGCAATCTCGAGTCCGATGCCGCTGGCCGCGCCCGTGACGAGCGCGACCCTTCCTTTCATCTCCGGCTGCATATGGATTCAGGCCTCCATTCCTCTGATGCGATGAAGCGTTCTAGACGATGACGGTCAGCACCGCGGCGAGCGCGAATACGACGACCGTCTTGATGATCGTGATGGCGAAAATGTCCTTGTACGACTGGCGATGCGTCAGGCCGGTAATCGCGAGCAGCGTGATAACGGCGCCGTTATGCGGCAGCGTGTCCATGCCTCCGGACGCCATCGAGGCGATCCGGTGCAGCAGCTCGGGGCTGATGCCCATCGCGTTCGCCGCATCGAGATACGTCTTGCTCATGACCTCCAGCGCGATCGACAGGCCGCCGGAGGCGGAGCCGGTGATGCCGGCGAGCAGGTTGACCGAGACGGCTTCCGACAGCAGCGGCGCCCCGTTCATGCTGTGGATGCCGTTCTGGATCGCCTGGAAGCCGGGCAGCGTCTTGACGACGTTGCCGAAGCCGACCTCGGAGGCGGTGTTGAAGATCGCCAGCAGCGCGCCCATCGCGCCTGCCGTCAGGCCGGCGGCGAGCTTGCCCTTCACCTGGCGGACGTTGATGCAAAGCGCGGCGATGACGCCGACCGTCAGCGCGATGATGAGCGCCCAGATCGAGGAGACGGACTTGACGTTCGCGATGTTGAACGACTGGAGCAGCTCCTCGTCATACCACGTCGTGACGGTCAGCGCGCCGCGGCTCAGCAGGAAGTTCAGCACCAGCACGAGCGCCAGCGGCAGCAGCGCCAGCCACAGCTTCGGATAGTTCGTCTCCTCCGCCGCCTCGGGCTCGTTCTTGTGGTTGTCGCCGTAGCCCTCGCCGGCGAGCTCGGCCTGCTTGCGGCGGCGCTCCAGCCAGTACAGGCCGGCCGCGAAGATGAGCGCGCCGCCGATGATGCCGACGACCGGAGCCGCATAGGCGTCCGTCCCGAAGTAGGCGGTCGGGATGATGTTCTGGATCTGCGGCGTGCCGGGCAGCGCGTCCATCGTGAACGTGAACGCGCCGAGCGCGATCGTGCCGGGGATGAGCCGTTTCGGGATGTTGCCTTCCCGGAAGATGGCCGCCGCGAACGGATACACGGCAAAAGCGACGACGAACAGCGAGACGCCGCCGTACGTCAGCACGGCGCAGGCGAGGACGACCGCCAGCATCGCCCGCTTGCTGCCGAGCGACCTCACGATCGCGTGGGCGATCGACGAGGCCGCTCCGCTCAGCTCCATCGCCTTGCCGAAGATCGCGCCGAGCAGGAAGACCGGGAAATACGTCTTGATGTAGCTGGCCGCGTTGGTCATGTACACCTCGGTGTAGCTCGGCAGCAGCGCCTTGCCCGAGATGACGACAGCCAGCAGCGTGAAGATCGGCGCGAATACGATGACCGGGAACCCTCGATAGGCGAAAAACATGAGCAGGCCAAGCGCGAGCAGGATGGCGAAAACTTCTAGGAACATAGACATGGCTCCTCTGCCTCGGGTTGTAAAACGCTTTCATTTCGTTCCGTCTCAGTTTACAACCTGCTCGGCGAAAAGGTAAAATTCAGACATCGAATCATTGCCATTCCATAATTCTATGAATGGAGCTATTCGGCTTGGAACTTAGACATCTTTCCTACCTGCTGGAGATCGCCAAGCAGCAGAACATGACCAAAGCGGCCGAGACGCTCCATCTGTCCCAGCCGACGCTCAGCAAGATCGTCCGCTCGGTGGAGGACGAGCTCGGCGCTCCGGTGTTCGACCGCTCCGGCAAGCAGCTCAAGCTGACGGACTCCGGCGCCGCCGCCATCCGCCAGATCCCTGCCGTGCTGCGCGCCGTGCAGGATCTGCACACCGCCATGGACGACGTCGCGGAGCTCAAGACGGGCAGCATCGCGATCGGCCTGCCTCCCGTCATCGGCTCCGTCTTTTTCCCCCGCGTCATTCCTCCCTTTCAACGGGAATTCCCCAATGTGAGCTTCCAGGTGACCGAGGAGGGCGCGAAGAAGATCGAGTCGCTGCTGCTGAGCGGGGAGCTCGATATCGGAGTCGTCGTCGGCCCCGTGAACGCGCAGGCGTTCCACTCCGTGCCGTTCATCCGGCAGCGGCTCGCGCTGCTCGTGCACGAGGCGCATCCGCTCGCCGGCCGGGAAGCCGCGTCGATCCGGGAGCTCGAGCAGGAGCCGTTCATCCTGTTCTCGTACGGCTTCGCCGTGCGGCAGCTCGTGCTGCGCGCCTGCCAGGCGGCCGGCTACGAGCCGCAGATCCTTCATTCCAGCTCCCAGTGGGACCTCATGGCGGAGATGGTCGCGGCCGGCGTCGGCATCTCGATCGTGCCCGACGTCATCTGCAGCAAGATCACCGACCCGCGCATCCGCTTCGTTCAGCTGGACGATCCGGTCATTCCCTGGCAGCTGGACGTCATCTGGCCGAGGGACAATTACGTGCCGCATTCCGTGCGTTCGTTCATTAAGTTCATTCGATTGTCGGAAGGAATGAAAGAGTGAATCGGAGGCCCCGCAACCGGGAAAGATGACCAAAAGCGTGTCGAGCCGGCCACAATTGGCGGCGGAATGCGATGATTTTTCGAGGAAGCGAGGGATGTCTACTTGACAGTCATTCTCAACAAAATTAATATTAGATTGTAATCATTATAAAAAAACTCCAAGGAGGAACCATATCATGTCCCTGATCGGAACTGAAGTAAAACCTTTTAGCGCGAAAGCGTACCAGAACGGCAATTTCATCGACGTAACGGAGCAGAACTTCAAAGGCAAATGGAGCGTCGTCTGCTTCTACCCGGCCGACTTCACCTTCGTATGCCCGACCGAGCTCGGCGACCTGCAAGACCAATATGAAACGCTGAAATCGCTCGGCGTGGAAGTATATTCCGTCTCGACCGACACGCACTTCACGCACAAGGCTTGGCATGACAGCTCCGAGACGATCGGCAAGATCACGTACATCATGATCGGCGATCCGACGCACACGATCTCCCGCAACTTCGACGTGCTGATCGAAGCGGACGGCCTGGCCGACCGAGGCACGTTCATCATCGATCCGGACGGCGTCATCCAGACGGTCGAGATCAATGCCGGCGGCATCGGCCGCGACGCGAGCGCGCTCGTCAACAAGATCAAAGCCGCTCAATACGTGCGCAACAATCCAGGCGAAGTCTGCCCTGCGAAATGGCAAGAAGGCGGCACGACGCTGAAGCCTAGCCTTGACCTCGTAGGCAAGATCTAAGGGGCATTTCCAATGGTACTTGACGGAGATATCAAGGCACAGCTAGCCCAATACATGGGACTCATGGAAGGCGACGTGCATATCCAGGTCAGCGCGGGCACCGACGCGGTGTCGCAGGACATGCTCGGCCTGATGGACGAGATCGTCGCCATGAGCCCCCGCATCCGGGTGGAAAAAGCGGAGCTGCCGCGCACGCCGAGCTTCAGCGTGAACCGCCCGGGCGAGGATACGGGAATCGTCTTTGCCGGCATCCCGCTCGGCCATGAATTCACGTCCTTCGTGCTGGCGCTGCTGCAAGTCAGCGGCCGCGCGCCGAAGGTCGACCAGAGCGTCATCGATCTGATCAAGGGCATCAAGGGCGAGTACAAGTTCGAGACGTTCGTCAGCCTGAGCTGCCACAACTGTCCGGATGTCGTCCAAGCCCTCAACGTCATGAGCGTGCTCAATCCGGGCATCTCGCATACGATGATCGACGGCGCGGCGTTCAAGGATGAAGCGGAGGAGCGCGGCGTCATGGCCGTGCCGTCCGTCTACCTGAACGGCGAGGCGTTCGGCGGCGGCCGGATGTCGATCGAGGAGATTCTGGCCAAGATCGTCGAAGCTCCGAGCGCGGAGGAATTCAACGGCAAGGAGCCGTTCGACGTGCTCGTCGTCGGCGGCGGCCCGGCCGGCGCAAGCTCCGCGATCTATGCGGCCCGCAAAGGCATCCGCACCGGCATCGTCGCCGAGCGCTTCGGCGGCCAGATCATGGACACGGTCGGCATCGAGAACTTCATCAGCACGAAGTACACCGAAGGTCCGAAGCTGGCCGCGAGCCTCGAGGAGCATGTGAAGGAGTACAACGTCGACATCATGAAGCTTCAACGGGCGGTCCGCCTGGAGAAGAAGGATTATGTCGAGGTCGAGCTCGAGAACGGCGCCGTGCTGCGCAGCAAGACGGTCATCCTGTCGACCGGAGCGCGCTGGCGCAACGTCGGCGTGCCGGGCGAAGCCGAGTTCAAGAACAAGGGCGTGGCGTACTGCCCGCACTGTGACGGACCTCTGTTCGCCGGCAAGGATGTCGCGGTCATCGGCGGAGGCAACTCCGGCGTCGAAGCGGCGATCGACCTGGCCGGCATCGTGAAGCATGTGACCGTGCTGGAGTTCAACACCGAGCTCAAGGCCGACTCCGTGCTGCAGGACCGCCTGTACTCGCTTCCGAACGTCACGGTCATCACGAATGTCGCGACCAAGGAATTCACCGGCACGGACAAGCTCAGCGGAATCACGTTCACCGACCGCGAGACCGGCGAGGACCGCCACATCGAGCTGCAGGGCGTATTCGTGCAGATCGGCCTCGTGCCGAACACCGAATGGCTCGGAGGCGCGGTGGAGCGCAACCGGATGGGCGAGATCATCGTCGACGCGCGCGGCGCGACGTCGCTGCCCGGCGTGTTCGCGGCAGGCGACTGCACGAACAGCCCGTTCAAGCAGATCATCATCTCGATGGGCTCGGGCGCGACCGCGGCGCTCGGCGCGTTCGACTATCTGATCCGCAACTAATAAGAACCGTTTCTCGGCAGAGGGGAGCCTGATCGCTCCTCTCGACCCGGGGAGCGGTTTTTTTCGTCATGCACGATAAAAGGACAGCACCCAACAGACCCCGTTCCGGTCGGAGACGATGGCCAGCAGGCCGTTGAACGGAGCCTCGTACAGCTCCGTGACGATCGCCCCGCCGGAAGCGAGGGCTCCATAGACGCGGCGGAACTCCTCCTCCGTGCCGAGCTTGAGGAAGATCCGGACATAGTCGCCCTTCTGCACCGGCTTCGCCGCTTGAACGTCGGCGAACTTGAGGGCGACTCCATCTACGTGCAGATCCGCGTTCAGGACCGTCTCCCCCTGCCTTCGCAGAATCTCGACCTCTCCTCCAAAGACGCCTTGATAAAATCGGATTTCCTCCGCGCAATTCTCCACGACGACAAACGGAGCTGCAGCCAGCATCGTCATCCTCCTCCTTGGTTTGAAAAAGCCAGGTTCTTCAGCAGGCGGACCTTCGCCTCTACAGCCCGGTCAAGTTGCCGAGCACCGTCTTCAGCAGACGGATGAACGTGGCGTACTCCGCTTCGTCGATGCCTTCGGCGGTCTTGCTGCGAACGCGGTTCAGCGCTTCCTGAACCTGGGGCGCGACCTCTCGTCCCGCCTCCGTCAAATAAAGCAGCTGAAAGCGCTGATCCGCAGGATCCGCTTCCCTTCGGACATACCCTTCCGCCTCGAGCTTGGCGATCGCCTTGGCCGTCGTCGTCTTGTCGACCAGCAGCTTCTCGCTCAAGGCCTTTTGCGTCAACGGCTCCTGCTGCGCGATCGCCATGAGGAACATGTACTGGCCGCTGCCGATGCGATGCGGCGCCAGCTCGGCGGAGATCAGCACCTGCATGTGACGGTAGATCGCCGAGATATAAGGGCCATGCGATTCCGAGCTGTCCTTGCTTTTGAGCGCCCAGGGCTCGCTCATGGCAATTCCCCTTCCCCTCCAGATATGATGCTATTGCAACTAATTGGAGTTTATCTTAGTTAGAATGCTATTGCAACTAATAAATGGGTTTGCTTGTCCTTTGCAGCCGCCGGCAGCGGCAAGCACGCCGTATCGTCTCTCGGACGATGGAAGCCCAAATAGCCGCAGCTCGTATGAGCTGCAGCCTTTTGAGCTGCTTTACGACGATCAGAGCAGATGCATCTTCGCCTCCGCCTCGTCCCAAGGCACGGCGTACCCGCTGCCTTTGGCGCAAAAGATCGAGGAGGACGTATACAGCGGGTCCGCGTCCTTGCGGTACCCTTTCCGCTGGATCACCTCCGGCGTATTGTGGCACTCGTCGTAGCCTCCGAATACGCAGCGGATGGCGCCCCGCCCATGCGTGAACGAGGCCAGCTCCGCCGCATAGTTCAGAAATGTCGCCACCGGCGCCCGGCCCGTGACGACCGCATGCGCGTCCGTCGTCTGCGGCGGATCGAACTGCCCGCTGGCGCGCTGGATATCGGACAGCACCCGTCCCAGCTCGTCCAAGCCGACCTTGATCTTGAAGGTGTAAAATGGCTCCAGCAGCACGTTGTCGGCCTTTTCCAGCCCCTGCCTGAGCGCGCGGAAGGCGGCTTCGCGGAAGTCGCCTCCATGCGTATATTCCTTGTGCGCGGCGGCCCGCAGCAGCGTAATCTTGAGGTCGGCGACCGGCATGCCCGTCAGCAGGCCGCGATGCTCCCGCTCGTAGAGATGCGTCTTCACGAGGTTCTGGTTGCCGACGCTGAATTCGTTCGGATGGCAGACGCTCGCGAACGCGATTCCGCTGCCCCGCTCGCCCGGCTCCAGCCGCAGATGCACTTCCGCATAATGCCGAAGCGGCTCGAAATGCCCGTATCCGGTGACCGCGGCGCGGATCGTCTCCTTGTACAGAATTTCTGGGCTGCCGAACGAGACGTCCATCCCGAACCGCTCCCGCACCACATGCCCCAGCACCTCCAGTTGAATGAGGCCCATCACATGCACATGAATCTCCTGCAGGCTCTCCTCCCAGACGACGTTCAGCGACGGGTCCTCCGCATTCAGCATCCGAAACGCGCTCAGCACGTCCTTGACGTGAAGCGTCTCCGGGAACGCAACCTTCGTCATCAGCGTCGGCGCCATCTCGTAGGCCGGCTCGTCCCTGCAAGCGCCGAGCCCTTGGCCGGCCTCGACGGCGGACAGTCCGGTCACGGCGATCAGCTCGCCTGCCTCCGCCTGCTCGAGCGCATGCGACCGGCTCCCGTTGAATGCCAGCAGGCGCGTCACCTTCTCCTCCTGCCGCTTGCCGCCGCTCTCGTAGACCAGCTCGTCCCGGACCCGCAGCGTGCCGGCCAGCATCTTGATGAAGGTCAGCCGCACGCCGCTTGAATCATGACGGATCTTGGTCACGCGTCCGGCGAACGGCGCCTCCTTGTCATAGGCAGCGGTCGTCAAGCCGTGCAGCAGCTCCAGAAATTCGGTTACGCCGATATCCTGCAGCGCGGAGCCGCTCGCGCACGGGAACAGCCTTCCTTCGCGGACGAGTCCGCGCAGAGCCTCCAGCCAGTAGGCCGGGTCGTCCCGGCCTTCCAGGTACGCCTCCAGCTGCGCCTCGTCCCGCTCGGCCATCCGCTCCCGCAGCGGCTCTCCGACGATGCCGTGCGCAAAGCTGTCCATGACCGGCACTGCGTCCGGCGTCAGATGCAGGCGGATCTCGTCCAGCGTCGCTTCCGCGTCGGCGCCGACGCGATCCGTCTTGTTGATGAAAAAGAACGTCGGAACCCGGTGCTTGCGCAGCAGCTGCCACACCGTCTCCGTATGTCCCTGGACTCCCTCCGCCGCGCTGACGATGACGATCGCGTAGTCCATCGCCAGGACGGCCCGCTCCATCTCCGGCGAGAAGTCGACGTGTCCGGGCGTGTCGATCAGATCATAGGCCGAGCCCTTGTACGACAGCTGCGCTTGATCGGCAAACACCGTAATGCCCCGCGCGCGTTCGATCTCGTGGCTGTCCAGATAAGCGTCCTTATGGTCGACCCGTCCGCGCGACCGGATGCTGCCTGCATGGTAAAGCAGCTGCTCCGCAAACGTCGTCTTGCCCGCGTCCACATGGGCGAACAGGCCGATGGTCATCCTCATGGCGGCATCCCCCTTCTTTATTCGGTCAGCAGCGGACATGCTTCCGCTTGAAGCCGATCCGCCCTTTTTCCAGCTGACTTTGAATCTGCTCGGAGGCGTTCAACAGCTTGCGCTTCGCGCCGCTCCCGCCGATATCCACCGGACCGATCTGCTGCGCGATCTCCACCGCCCGCTCATGCAGCGGCACATAGGACACGCCGACCGTGTACACGAAGTTGTTCATCGAGATCTTCGCCCGCTTGGGCGCGTCGTGGATCATCCGCTTGGCTTGGTCCAGCAGGCCGGCCAGCTTCTCTTGCGAAAAGGCGGCGTCCGAACGGTTGCCGAGCAGCCAGCAGTAGCAGCTCCAGCCGGCCGACATGCGCAGCTCGTCGCCGCTCGCAATCCAGCGGTCGGCCACCTCCTGCGCAATGTCCGACTCCGCCAGCGTGACCGCGACCACATAGTCCGACAGCATGTAAAAATAAGCCGTCTCGATCCAGCGCTCGAAATCGGCTGCCGACATGGCGTCGGGATCGGCGATGACGCCGGCGAAGTACATGGCGTCATAGTTGCCGGTCGCGTAGAGCTGCTCGGCGAGCGGCTGGTTCCGCTTGATCTTTCGGTAGAGAGGCTTCATCTCGCCCGTAGCCACGCCGAACAAGGGCTCATGAGCGCCGTTGCCCAGGTACATCTTCTTCAGGCGTTCCTTGCCGAGAGCTTCGAGCTCGTGCAGGATGGTTTCCAGATCCATTGGTTTCAGCTCCTTTGCATGGAAATGAGCAGGCGATTCCAGCTATAATAAGGCCGTTCCGCTTATTGTTCGTTCGTTGGTTGCAGTCGATTCGAGAGGAGGCAGGCAGAGATGCCGCAATTGATTTTCAGAGGAATTCCAGCCGAGGGCATACGCGCGATCAGCATCCCTCTCGTAGAGGAGATGGCGGCGATATGCCGATGCGGCACCGATAATTTCACCTTGGAGTGCCTGCATGTCACGGCGATCTTCGACGGGAAATATACCGATTCCTATCCGTTCATCGATGTATGGTGGTTCGAGCGCGGGGACGAGATCCGCGACAAGATGGCCGAGGCGATCGACAGGCATGTCCGCTCGCTCGGCATCCCCGATCTGGAAATTTCCTTCCGGGTCGGCCGGGAGGACAATTTCTACATGAACGGCCGCCGGTACGGCTCCTAAAAAGGAGCCGTACGCGTTCGGCAACTACTTTTTGCGTACCGCGAACCACAGCTCGATGTAGTTGAGGCCGTCCTTCGTCCCGTTCATCTCGAACTCGATTCCGTCCGCCTGCTCATAGCCCGCCGTTGGGAGCCATTCGGTGTAGAAGCGACGGTAAAGCGTCTCGATCGTCTCTCCGAACTGCTCCCACGGATGCGGCTCCGACGGGAAGATCGCCCATGTATGCGCGGGAATCGTCGCCGTGGCGTAGCCGTCCGAATCGCTGGCCTCATCCTTGAAGGCGCAGAGCATGTAAGGAAACGTATCGGGCCCGGTTTTCCGGTAGCTGCAGACCGCATTCACCGCGTATAGATTGGGGCTCACGAAGGACGGCAGCCCGCCTGCACGCTCTTCAAGCCGCTTCGCCTCTCCGTTCGCATGGCTCTGCTCCCACAGCCGGGCCGGCGTTTGGGGCGCTTCCCCGCCTCCATCCGTGCGGAATACGCGTTCCAGGCCGAACACCTCGAACTTTTCCTTCGTCTCGATCCGATAATTCATCGCCTCTGCCCCCTTGATCGTGATGAGGAAGGACAGACGGGGATAGGCTTTGAGCTCCATGCCGCCCTGGCGGGCCATAGCCGGCGTCATTCCATGCAGCGCATGGAACGCCCGCGCGAACGAGACCGGCGAGTCGTACCCGTAGGTCAGCGCGACATCGATGATCTTCGCCGCCCCGCCTTGCTGCAGCTCCAACGCAGCCAGCGTCAGCCGTCTGCGCCGAATGTACTCCGCCAGCGTCACATCCGTAATGAATGAGAACATCCGCTGAAAATGATACGTCGAGCAGCAGGCCCTGCGGGCCGCCTCGCTCAGCTCGATCTCCCCCGTCAGGTTCTCCTCGATGTAGTCCATCGCCCGATTCATCCGCTCCAGCCACTCCATCTTATCCCTCCTCTCTTGATCAAGTATAGGGGCAGCCGAGATCGGCTTCGCAACGATTCGTGCACCAAGAAGTTGCCTCACTTGAGTTCTTTTTGCTCCTGCCACTTCAAAGCAAGCTGTTCCATTTCGCTGACGATGGATTTGCTATCCTCCATTATACGACGTTCCTCGTCCAAGGCATGCGAAAAAACCTTCCGAATCCGCCGGAACGGCGAATCGGAAGGTTGGAATGCCGCGTGCTAGGCTCGCTGGACGGCGCTGAGCGTGCGCTGGCCCGCCGCGTAGTCGTCGAGCTTGGCGTAAAAATCGCGGAAGACGGCATCGCGATCGATGAAATAGGCCGATCGGATCAAATGGCGCGACGAATTGAAGCTCCAGGTGACGTTGTCGGTCAGCAGCGGACTGTGCACGATGTGGCTCCATACCGCCTGGGGCTGCGCCAGAAAGGCGACGGCGGACAGATCCCAGATGACGCGAGAGCGGCCGAAATGGTCGTCGCTGCAGCTTTCATAGCGCTCCGCGAGAAAATCGCCGATCGCTCCGCGGCCGCGTACGCGCTCGTTCACTTCAGGCAGCGTGGTCAGAAGCTGCGAGGCGACGCCCATGCACGGCACCAGGACAAACGGAACGCCGCTGTCCAGAAGCACGCGGACCGCATGGACATCCTGCTGCAGATTGAATTCATTCGCATCCGGCCAGTGCAGCGCATGTCCGCCGAGCCAGATGACGACGATCTTGCGGAGGATCGACGGCTCCAGCAAGATCGCCGAAGCGACGTTCGTGACCGCGCCGATCGCCACGACATACAGCGGCTCGTCATCCGGCATCGCCTGCGCGCGCGCGACGAGATCCCTGGCTGCCGGGCTGTCGACCGGCTCCTCCGCGCCCGGCAAATACCGCTCCGACCCGCGGAACGCGTATCCGTCCGTCGGCAAGCCGAACCGGCTCAGGATGCGCTCGATCTCCTCGTAGCTTTTTTCCATCCCGTCCTTCGGTCCGGAGGACAGCTCGTTGAAAAACGGCGCCGCGTACACGGCCTCGAGCGATACCTTCTCCGGCGAAAGCAACGCGTACGCCAGCGCGAACTGATCGTCGATCTCATTGAACGTATCGGTATCGAGCACCATCCTCGCCCTGCCCTGCGGAGCCGCCAAGCGCTCCAGCCGGAACGCTTCCTCTACCTTTGGATATCGACTCATGACGGTCCATCGCCTCCCTGTCATTTTGGCTGCCTCAGCTTCACAATGATTCGAACTTGAGCTAATCTTAACGAATCATGCCTCGGTTACCTATACCGATCTGGCTTTAATCTTGCTTGAAGTGGCTAAGGGAGGACGATGCGGGTGATCGCGCAAACGGTGTTTTTATTTCAAGCGGCCCATGAAGCGGGCAGCTCGGTCGGCATGCATCAGCACGGCTGCTGCGAGCTGGTCTACTATGCGAGCGGGAGCGGAACGACCCGCATCCACGACGTCGCCTACCGCTACGGTCCCGGCTCCTTCGCGGTGATTCGTCCCGGAACGCCGCATGACGAGAAGCGCGCGGCCGATACGCGCGTCGTCTGCGTCGGATTCCAGCTGCCGGACCGGCAGCTGCCCGCACCTCAAGAGGGCTTGTACCAAGACGCTCCGGAGCGGCCGCTCGGCCGGCGTCTGGAAGGAATGCTGGACGAGCTGGCGGAAAAGCGCGCCCATTACGCGCTGCAGCTCGATTTGGAGCTGAGCTCGCTGCTCATCCAGCTTGTCCGGGAGCAGCGGGACCCGGCGGCAGCCGTGGCGGACAGCGGGCATTGGCTTGCTTTCGCGCTGCATTATATCGACGAGCATTACCGGGAGCCGATCCGCCTCGAGCAGCTGGCCGCGATGTCCGGCTACAGCTATCATCATTTCCGCCATTGCTTCAAGCAGCGGTTCGCCGTCCCTCCGCTTGCCTACGTGCTCGGAAAAAGACTGGACGAGGCGCGCCGGCTGCTCCTGCATGCCGACCTGTCCGTACTGGAAATCGCCCTGCACTGCGGCTTCTCCAGCGACGCGCAGCTGTGCGCGATGTTCAAGCGCAGATTCGGCATGACGCCGGGGCAGTTCCGGCGCAGCGTCTAAGCCCCTGTCCCGCCGGCCGCCGGACAGGGGTGAATCGAACGCCTGCCACGGCCCCAAACCCGCTTCCGACGCGGCCCTCAGCTTCTACTCTTCCCCTGTCGCGATCAGATTCCCCGAATACGCTATTGAGGATTATAATTAAATACTTGGAGCTTAAGTTTTAGGCGGCTCCTAGTTGAGATGGTTTGCACGACGGATCAAATTCAGCCCCGTTGTGACCACTCCCCTGAACCAATCCGTTCTCATATACCCATGCTTCTGAACCGGGAGTTGCAAACCACGCCGAGGAAGACGAGGCGAAGTGTTCCTAAAAGGCAATCCAGTTTTTGCTTCGCACGAAAGGTTATGACGAACCAGCTTGTGAATGACTGCAAGCAAAGCTTCCAAGCATACAACACAACCTGACTCATTATGGGCTGGCCAGGACACACTTGCAATCTCATTTAAGTACCCATTGTTTACATTCTTCTTACATAAAAACCCAAAAATGGCCGAAACAGGACGTTTGCTCACAACCTGTCACAGCCCCTCAATCCGCGTCCGACGCGGCCTCCCGGCTCTTACTCTTTACCCGTCGCAACCGGATTCTCACTGTACGAAATCCAATCGCTCCAGCTCCCCGCGTAAAGCCTTACGTTCCCGTACCCGGCGGCTTGCAGGCCGAGCACGTTCGGGCAGGCGGTCACGCCGGAGCCGCAGTAGACGATCAGCTCGCGGTCCTGCGGGATGCCGTCCAGCGCGGCGGAGAGCGCGTCGCCGCTCTTCCAGCGGCCGTCCTTGTCCAGGACGCCCTTCCAGAAGCGGTTGACCGCCCCCGGGATATGCCCGGCCGCGCGGTCGATCGGCTCCTCGAGCCCCGCATAGCGGCGCGGCTCGCGCGAGTCGATCAGCAGCGGCGCGCTCTCGGCGGCCGCCGAGCCGCTTTCCGCTCCCGCGCCAGCGGCCGAGGCCCATGCCTCCGGCTCCGCGGTCCGCGAGGCGGCGCGTACGGCGTCCACGTCCGCCAGCAGCTCCGGACGCACGCGCGCACGGAACGCTCCCGGCACGACGACGCGCGTCGCGTCCGTGACCGGATAACCCGCCGCCTGCCAGGCAGAAAACCCCTGGTCCATCACATAAACCGCGTCATGGCCGAGCCAGCGCAGCAGCCACCAAAGGCGCGACGCCATCGCGCCGCCCTGGTCGTCGTAGGCAACGACGCGGCTGTCCGGGCCGATGCCCGCGCGGCGCAGCGCCGCCTCAAGCTCGGCCGGGTCCGGCAGCGGATGGCGGCCGCCATGCTCGCCGACCGGGGCGGACAGGTCCCGCTCCAGGTCCAGGTAGACGGCGCCCGGAACATGCGCCGCCTCGTACGCCTCGCGGCCGGACTCGGGCTTGCCGAGCGCGAACCGGCAGTCCGCGATGACGAGATCGGGCTCGTACATGCGGGCGAGCAGCCATTTCATCGAGACGATCGGATTCGGTTGATTCATCATGCCTCGCCTCCTGCTTGATGAGATTGAGGATCGGACTTGAGCTTGAACGCCGGGTTCAGGCTTCAGCGCGGCTTAAGCCTCCGCCGCCTGCCGACCCCGCAGCGCCAGCAGCACGAGCAGCAGCACGAGCAGCACCGCCCCCATGACCGCCGTCAGCTGCAGCAGCCGCTGCCAGCCGTGCAGGTCGAACAGCCAGCCGCCCAGCTTGGGGAAGATCGCGCCGCCGAGGCCGCCGCAGGCGACGAGCAGGCTCGTCGTGCGGTCGGTCATGCCCGGCAGCCGCTCGTTGACGTAGATGAGCGCGACCGCGAAGATGCCGGCCATGCAGAAGCCGGCCAGAGCGACGAGCACGAGCGTCCAGGTGAGCGTGCCCGCAGTCGCCAGCAGCACGAGCGCGGCCAGCGTCGAGGCGACGGAGCCGAGCAGATAGACGCGGTAGCCCGCCGCTCGCGTGGCGAAGCCGATCAGCAGCCGTCCGGCGACCATCGTCGCCCAGAACAGGCTGAGCACGGCGGAGGCTTCCGCCTCGCCGATGCCCGACCCCTTCGTCATGATGGACGGCAAATAGTTGGCGAACACCATCTCGAGCCCGACATACAGGAAAAAGAACGCCATGCCGACCGCGAGCAGCGGCCACGAGCCGCGGCCGTAGCCGAGCCAGCCGCGGCCGCCGGCGGGCGCAACCGCCTTGTCGCTCGCCAGCGCGCCGGCGGCCGGCACGGCCGCCGGCCCGTCCAGGCCGGGAGCGACGATCGGCTCGTCCGCCTCGCGCGCGGCCGCGGCAGGCCCGTCCGCAGGCGCAGCCGCCGCAGGCTTCGCCGTCCGCGGCGTATGGGCGACCGCTTCGTCGGCCGGGCCGAACGACAGCGTCATCCAGAGCAGCATCGAGATGCCGGCGAGCGCGGTCAGCACCGGGAAGCTCATCATCCAGATGCCGTCCCGGATGAGCAGCGCCGCCAGGCCCGGCATGGCGAGCGCGCCGGCGCCGAAGGCGACCTCCAGCCAGCCCATGACCGAGGCCTTGCCCCGGGCGAATACGTCCATGATGAGCGCGCCGACGACCGCCTCGGTCATGCCGAAGCCGAAGCCGGCGACCGGCGCGGCGACGAGGATGACGTCCCACGGAGGCAGCATGCTGTAGATCGCCTCGGCCGCCGTGAGGAAGCCGAGCGCCAGCACGAGGCCGCTTCGGCGCCCGATCCGGGACGTGATGGCGGGAGCGGCGAGCACGCCCAGCAAAAAGCCGAGGAATTGATTCGTAATCCATTGGCCGGCCGCGCCGTAGCTGAGGTCATAGTTGGCCATGACCGGCTCCAGCAGCGCCCCTGCGACCACATGGGCCAGGCCGATGACGAAATAGGAGAGACAACCGAGCAGAATCAGTTTGCGCATCGCGGCTCCTTCGATGGATTCGTTGAAGTAGGATGATTCCAGTGCTTCCTATTTTACCATGACCCGGAACCGGAATGGTATAATGGCCCTGTCCGAAGATGGCTATTATGCGAACAAGCGACAGGCGCAAGGCGCCGGAGAGGAGCCCTCATGACCATCGATCCGTTCGATCCCGCCGCCGCGTGGCAGGTCGTCCCCATGACCGAGGCCCATGCCGAGGAGGTATGCCGCTGGCGCTTCGAGCCGCCGTACGACGTGTACAACAACGATCCGTGGGACACGCTGAAGAAGCTCGAGATCGAGTTCGGCGATCCCAAGCTTCGCGAGGAGCAGTATGCGGCCGTCATCGATCCGGACGACGGCGAGCTGATGGGCTACGCCCAGTTCTTCCCGATCGTCGGCGTCACCCGCCTCGGCCTGGCGCTGCGGCCGGACCTGTGCGGCGACGGCATCGGCCCGTCGTTCGTCCGGCTGCTCGTGCGGGAGGCGCGCCGCCGCAAGCCCGAGGACGAGATCGACCTCGAGGTGCTGCTGTGGAACGTGCGCGCCCGCCGCGCTTACGAGAAGGCCGGCTTCCGCGTGACCGACCAGTACGAGCGGGGCACGCCGGACGGGCCGAAGCCCTTTTACTGCATGACGTACAAAAAAGGCCGCTGAGCTCCCGGGAGCAGCGGCCTTTCGCTTCCGGCGGCGCCGGCCCTATCGCGTCAGATGAGGCGGACGATGCGGGCTTCCTTGCCGTCGACCATCACTTCGATGACGTGGAACTTCGGCTTGTAGGCGACGACGCCCCCGCCGACATGCAGCACCGGCTCCTCGCCGAGGCCGTAGAACACATCGTCCGCCAGCGCCTCCATCACTTCCCGCTTTTCCTGGTCGCCGAGCTCGCCCCACTCTTCTCCCGTCATCTCGAAAAACGAGTACGAGTCGCGAATCGCGCTCACCGCCTCGGTCAGATCATCCAAAATATCCTTGTATTCCCTCGCATGCCTGACGCCCATCCGTCATCCCTTCCTTCCTTTTCCTTCCGCAGCTTCATGGCTCTATTGTACACGGTTATGCCATCTTCTAACGCAATGTGACTATGGTTCTGCAAAAATTTCTCTAATCTCCCCTCAAGGGGGAGTCGATATATAGGAGAAACGGGACGAAGCAGCGGGAGGGCCTGCCGGCCTGCCGCTCTCCCTCATCTTCAGATTGGACGGGGTGCATTATGGAAAAGTCAACTTTCATCGGTATCGTACTCGGCCTTGCCGCCGTTCTCGTCGGCATGGTGCTCAAGGGAGCGCCGCTCCATAACCTGGCGAATCCGGCCGCCTTCATGATCATCATCGTCGGCACGTTCGCCTCCCTGTTCATCGGCTTCCCGATGAACGAGATCGCCAAATTTCCGACGCTGCTCAAGCTGACGTTCATCAACCCGAAGCTGGTCAGCCGCCAGGACCTCATCACGATGTTCGCGGATTGGGCAAGCATCACGCGCCGCGAAGGCCTGCTCGCCCTGGAGGCGAAGGTCGAGGAGATCGAGGATCCGTTCCTGAAGAACGGCATGCGCATGGTCATCGACGGCAACGATCAGGACTTCGTCCGCGACGTGCTGCTCGAGGACATCAGCGCGATGGAGGAGCGCCACAAGGCCGGCGCCCTGCTGTTCACGCAGGCCGGCACCTACGCGCCGACGCTCGGCGTGCTCGGGGCCGTCGTCGGCCTGATCGCCGCCCTGTCGGACATGAGCGACATGAACAAGCTCGCGCATGCGATCGCAGGCGCCTTCATCGCGACGCTGCTCGGCATTTTCACCGGCTACGTGCTCTGGCATCCGATCGCCAACAAGCTCAAGCGCATCTCCAAGCGCGAATCGCAGGTCAAGCTGATGATGGTCGAAGGCCTGCTCTCGATCCAGTCCGGCGTCTCCACGATCGCCATCAACCAAAAGCTGTCCGTCTACCTCTCGCCTAAAGAGCGCCTCCAAATGCAGGAATCGAAAGAAGGGAAGCTGATTGAGCAAGAAGCATAAGCACGAGGAGCACGAAGAGCATGTGGACGAATCCTGGCTCATCCCTTACGCCGACCTGCTGACGCTGCTGCTGGCGCTGTTCATCGTCCTGTACGCCTCCAGCAGCGTCGACGCCAAGAAGTTCGAGGAGATGAGCCGCGCGTTCAACATCGCTCTGAGCGGCGGCAACGGCGTGCTCGAGAGCTACAAGTCGATCGACAAGGAGGGCATGGTCGCCGACGAGAAGACCAAGGAGCAGAGCTCCAAGGACGCGCAGTCGGAGAGCACGACGACCTCCCAGCAAGTGAATGCCGCGAACCTGGACAAAGCGATGCAGGAGCTCATGCGCCAGGAGCAGGAGGATCTCGAGAAGCTCAAGAAGCAGGTCGACCAGTACATCGAGGACAAGGGCCTGACGACCTCGCTCGAGACGAAGCTCAACCAGTCCCGTCTCATGATCACGATCAGCGACAAAGCGCTGTTCCCCTCCGGCAGCGCCACGATCAAGCCGGAGGCCGAGCAGCTCGGCACGTACATCTCCGGCATCCTGCAGAAGTATCCGAACTACGAGGTGATGGTGTCCGGGCATACGGACAATCAGCCGATCTCCAACGCCCAATTCCGCTCCAACTGGGATCTGAGCACGATGCGCGCCGTCCGCTTCATGGACGTGCTGCTGCATAACGACAAGCTCGATCCGAAGCGCTTCAGCGCGGTCGGCAACGGCGAGTACGAGCCGGTCGCGAGCAACGACACTGCCGCCGGACGGGCCAAAAACCGCCGCGTCGAGGTGTCGATCATCCGCAACTACGGCCAGCCTTCGGCCGCGCAGATGATTTCCGCCGGCTTCAAATGATCGGCTCGGCAAAAAGCCCCGCTTTTCCTGTCGCACAGGGAAAGCGGGGCTCTTTTTGATGCTCGTTTCTCGCGCGTCTTCACGATCAGCGCAGGGAGAATGGCCGGCCGCGCGACCGGTCCGCGAACGCCGCGGCCAGCTAGCCGGTTACGTGCCGGGACGCCCGGCAGGCGGCGACGGCTCGTAGCTCAGCTCCGAGAACAGCTCCTGCAGCTCCTCGCGGGTCAGATCGCGCCATTTGCCGGACGGCAGGCTGC
The DNA here is from genome assembly GCF_037965485.1 of Paenibacillus sp. FSL W8-1187. Lineage (NCBI taxonomy): Bacteria > Bacillati > Bacillota > Bacilli > Caryophanales > Paenibacillaceae > Paenibacillus > Paenibacillus sp. FSL W8-1187. Next base: position 153,598 of record NZ_CP150181.1, on the reverse strand, counting down.
CGAGCGTGATGTTCATGATGCGCACGCGCTGCAGCCGGCGCACCCGGTAGCCGAAGGCGCTGCACATGCGCCGGATCTGCCGGTTCTTGCCCTCGGTGAGCACGATGCGGAACACCCGCTCGCTGACGCGCGTCACTTGGCAGGGCAGCGTCATGCCGCCAAGGATGCGCACGCCCTCGCTCATTCCTTTGAGGAAGGACGGCGTCACCGGCCGGTCGATCGTGACGATATATTCCTTTTCATGCTTGCCTTCCGCCCGGAGGACGCGGTTGACGATGTCGCCGTCGTTGGTCATGAGGATGAGGCCCTCGGAGTCCTTGTCCAGCCGTCCGATCGGAAAGATCCGCTCCTGATGCCCGACGAAGTCGACGATGTTGCCCTCGACATGCAGCTCCGTCGTCGACGTGATGCCGACCGGCTTGTGCAGGGCGATGTACACATGGCGGCTGTGCGTCGACAGCAGCTCGCCCTTTACCCGCACCTCGTCGCCCGCCTCCACCTGGCTGCCGAGCAGCGCCGTCTCGCCGTTGATCGTGACCTCTCCGCCGCTGACCAGCTTGTCCGCCTCCCGGCGGGAGCAGTAGCCGGTCTCGCTAATCCACTTGTTGATACGCACCTTGCAGACACCCCGTCTTCTACGCGGTCCGGCATCGCCGGCGCCGCTGCTGATGGCTTGATTGTACCATATTTCTACTCCGCTTCACCCTGGTAAGCCGGCAAAAGCACCGTCACCGACGTGCCCTCGCCAAGCTTGCTCGCGATCCGCATGCTTCCCTTATGCGATTGGATGATCCGCTGGCTGACCATGATGCCGAGGCCGGTTCCCGTCTCCTTGGCGGTGAAGAACGGATCGCCGATGCGGGGAATGATGTCCTCGGGTATGCCGACGCCTTCATCGGTGATGCAGATCGCGACCTCCCCTTCATGGGGATGGTCGATGTCGAACGTGACGTTGCCGCCGGCCGGCATCGCTTCGATCGCATTTTTGATGATGTTGATGAACACCTGCTTGAGCTGGTTCTCCTCGCAGGAGACGAGGCATGGCTCGCGGGTGAAGCGGGTGTGGAAGACGGCATTTTTGAGATGGCCCTCGCTGTCGAGCAGCGAGATGACGTCGCCGAGCACGTAGCGCACGTCCTTCACCTGGAACCGCGCCGCCTGCGGCTTGGCCAGGATGAGGAATTCGCCGACGATCAGGTTGATCCGGTCGAGTTCCGCCAGCATGATGTCGTTATGACGCAGGCTCAGCTTGCCCGTCTCCTGCTGCAGCTGGAGGAAGCCGCGCAGCGTCGTGAGCGGATTGCGGATCTCATGCGCCACGCCGGCCGCGAGCTGGCCCACCGTCGTCAGCTTTTCCGAGCGGAGCAGCAGCTCCTCCATCTGCGAGCGGGAGGAGATGTCGCGCACGACGCTCACAAAGCCCCACGCCTCGCCCTGCGCGTCCCGCAGCGCGTTCAGCGAGCAGCTGACGCGGATATACGTGCCGCAGCGATGCCTCCACTCCTCCTCCGCGGGAGGCAGCAGCTCTCCGCTCACGAGCCGGGCGAGCTCCGCCTCCTCGTAGACGCTGTGCTGCGGATGCACGAGCTCGCGGATGTCCTTGCACAGCGCCTCCTCCTCCGTGTAGCCGAACATCTGGCAGAAGGCGCGGTTCACCTTGAGCAGGCGGAAGTCCAGGCCGATGATGACGATCGAATCGGCCGTATTCTGGATGATCGACTCCAGCTGATCCTTGATCCGCTCGTTCTCTTCGGAAGCCGCCCGCAGCTCCCCGGTATGGCGGAGCAGGTTATGGGACATGACCTTGACGCGCCGCGCGAGCTGCGACAGCTCGTCCCGTCCCTCCGCCTCGAGCGGCGTATCGAAGCGGCCTTCGGCCACGTCGCCGACCTTGCGCACGATCGCGCGCAGCGGACGGAGCACGGAACGGATGATGAGCCAAATGAGGCCCATCAGCACGAGGAATATGCCGGCGGCGCCGATCAGCTCGTTGCGGGCATGGATTCCGGACTGATGGTCGATATCGATGCGCTCCACGGCGAGGCTGATCCGGTAGGGGACGCCGTCCAGCGCGAACGGATAGCTGGTGCGCATGATATCCGTGTCCGGCACCTCGGCTTGCGCCATCGCCTGCGCGCTCTCGCGAAGCAAGCGCTTGCCCGTCTCGTCGTCAAAATAGCCGCTGGTCCCTTCGACCAGCAGCGGAGCGCCGCCGTCCTCCATGCGCCAGATGCCGATCTCGAGAATTTGCGGCTCGTATTGGACGATGAGCGGCAGCAGCTCTTCGGGCGTCATGCCCGGGCTGGCCGAAGCGCCTTCCGACCGATAGGTCGAAAAGAGCTTCACGGTCTGATCCGCAACGCTTTGCGTGAAGCGCTCGTATTGGCGCGCCAGCTCCTTGCGGATCAGCACGTCGCTGAAAGCGAGATGAAACAGAAGCATGAGGCCGACCAGCAACGAAATGAACAGGGACAGCTTCGTTTTCAACGTCACCGTCGGATACACATCCTTTGTCGTCCGCGTCTCTTTCGATCATACCATAATTATCGAACCGCCCGATATTCGCCGACAGAAGCAAAAGACTCAAAAGCTAGCGGGACTCCAAACGGCCCTTCCATCCCCATGTGGATGATTTATAAACAGAACTATCCCCAGTCCGAGCAAGTTATCCCCATAATTACGGCGTTTTCCACAGGGGAGTCGTGGATAGATGGAAAGAAGATTCAAACAATTTATCGTTATCCACAATCTTGTGCACAACATGTTAACAAAAGAATGTTTGTTCGGGGCATAATTCGACAAATTATGACGATCCCGATTCGCGCTTGCGGCGCTCGTTTCGAGTCTTGGAAAGCTTGAGGAGGCTTTTCCACAATTGTTGTGCATAATCGGGCGGAGTTGCATTGCGGCGGCGGATCAGGCACAATGGAGCCAAAACTTTACGCGGCCGCTGGCGGCCGCAGCAAGGCAGGGATGAAAGCTTGCAGCATCGAGAAGAAGACGAGCGCTGGATGAGGGAAGCGATTGCCGAGGCCCGCAAGGCCGAAGCGATCGGAGAAGTGCCGATCGGCGCGGTCGTCGTGCGCGGAGGAGAGATCATCGGCCGGGGCTTCAACCGCCGCGAGACCGGGCTCGATCCGACCGCCCATGCCGAAATGCTGGCGATCCGCGAGGCGAGCGAGGCGCTCGGCGCGTGGCGGCTGCTGGAATGCACGCTGTACGTCACGCTGGAGCCTTGCCCGATGTGCGCCGGAGCGATCGTGCAAGGAAGGGTGCCACGCGTCGTCTACGGAACGCCGGATCCGAAGGCCGGCTGCGCCGGCACGCTGATGAACCTGCTGCAGGAGCCGCGCTTCAATCATGAGGCGGCGCTCTTGTCGGGCGTCCTGCAGGAAGAATGCGCCTCTCTGCTGACCGATTTTTTCCGGCGGCTGCGCCAAATAAAAAAATCAAGCCCCTCGTAAGCGCAACAAAGGCCTCTGCCGATCCGAGCGACGGAATCCCACCTTCGCTCTCCCCGGTCAGAGGCCTTTTTTCATCTGCTTTTCCAGTCTCTGCTCACGTTGACGCTGCTGGAGTTCCACGATCAAGCCATCCGCTTCCTCGCTGATCGCGAGCACCACCGGATCCGTCAGGCTTCCTTTCGCCTCGGCCGCCTCGTACAGCTTCTTCCTCAGATCCTGCAAGCGCTCCAGCATTTCCTTTTTTTCCATCAATGGCCCAGCTACGCTCCTCGCCTCGGGTCGCCCCTCGTCATGTAGCTCTTATTATACCCCGTATGGCGGGAGCTTGTTTGTAGGAACTTGTCGACGGTTTCCAAGAAAATGAGCGAAATAATCGACAATGGCAGAGAGATTTTCGATCTATTTACCTAATTTATAGGACTTTTATCCCACAACTCTCGGGATCACGATGATCAGAACAATCAGTGCGAGGAGGAACAGCCACGCAAACGGATGGGCCCAGTTGAGCGTGAATCCGATGCCGGACCGCTTCTCCACGAACACGGACGCGTCGTTCCGATTCCAGTAAAAGGCGCCTAGCTTCCAATTGGCATCCTCGCCGGGAACCGGGGCATCCCGGCGGCCGCGGCCGAGCCGCATCATGCCGAATGCCGAACCGCCGGCGAGCAGCAGCGGCACGAGGCCGATCACGCCGATCCAGACGCCATCCTGCCCTCCGCTGCCGTACAGCATGAACGCTTGGGTCGCGCCCATGAAAACGAGGATGCCGAGGCCGAGCAGCAGCATAAGCATCGACATGCCGCGGCGGTAGCGGACCTGCTGGTCGCGGTGCTCCTGCGGCGCCCCCGGGGCGAGCCTGAGCCGCGCCGCGCCGATCGTATAGTTCGCGAACAGGAACGTCGCCAGCACGGTGAGCTGCGCGAGATTCAGCCCGAACACCGCTCCCGGCGACTTCGGCTCGATCCGGTCCGGCAAGCCCTGAGCGTTGTAGTGCAGGATGACGGGATCGACGATCCGGTCGTAAAAGAGCGCCGCCGCTCCGGCGGAGATGGCGATGACGAGCAGATGCGGCAGGAACCAAAGCAGCGGATACGCAAGCCTCTGCCGGCTGCGGATCGTCAGGTCGGCCGCCCCCCGGCTCTCCTCCTCCTCCGCCCAGCCCCGCTCCTCCTTGAGCCGCGTCGCCCTGCCGTGGCTGAGCACGAACCAGCCTCCGGCCGCCGCGAGCTGCAGCAGCAAGGCGGCTACCGGCAGCGCGCTCGTCCAGACGCTCAATTCCTCCTCGGAGCCGCCGCCGTTCAGCACGGCGAGGGCGGCCGCGATGGCGGCGATGAGCGCCGACAGGCCGAAGACGCCGGAGCGGTAGCTGCGTTTCAAGCGAAGCACCTCGGGATCGCTTTCTCGTCCGGCCGGCAGCGCCACGCCGAACAGGATGTTGCTCGGCGCCAGCGACGGCTGCAGCAGCGTAGCGCCCGTCGTGAGGGCATAGGTCCCCCCCAGCACGAGCCATGTGGCGAGTTCATTCGTCATGATCGATCCTCTCCCTTCAAGCTGCGATACGCCGAGCGGCATTGCTCGACGAATTCCTCCTCCTCCATGCTGCGGCAGACCGACTCGGCGGCCAAGGAGCGCAGCTGCCGGCTCATCATGGCCCGGAATTCCGGCGTCGCCGGCACGGAGCCGAGCGGCTGCACGACTGCGCCCTTCTGGCGATGGATCTGCACGTAGCCTTCCTGCTTGAGCCGCTGGTACGTCTTGTTGACCGTATGCAGATTGATGCTCAGGTCACCGGCGAGGCTGCGTACGGACGGCAGGCTGTCGCCTGAAGTCAGAGAGCCGTCCGCGATGCCCCGTACGATCTCGTCGTACAGCTGGCTATACAGCGGCAGCTCGGACTCGTAGTCGAGCGTGACGATCATCGAGAATCACCCCTCATTCCACTTGTTATATATGAAGTATAACAGATATTCAATGCATACCGCAACCCATCGTTCTAGCGGCTTGTCCCTCCTCATACAATGGAGCATCGAGCAGAATTCGGAAGGAGGAAAGCCGTGACGGATCGGACCAGATCGGGCGGACGCGACCGGCGTCCCGAAGCGGCCGGCAGCTTCGAAGGATGGGTGTATTGCCTAGACAGCGGCCGGCTGCAGCCGGCAGGCGAAGGACACTACGTCTTCCGCACCGGATTCCGCACCTGCGGTGGCGTCGTCTATCCGGTCGCCGTCCGCCGGCGCAGCCTGCGGGGGCCGCATCTCATCCTCTCCTCCTGAAGCTGGCGGCGATGGCGCAAAGCGCGGAGCGCGGTTGCATCGTCCGGCGGAAGCGTGCTATATTGGTTCTGATGCGCGCCCGTAGCTCAGCAGGATAGAGCAACAGTTTCCTAAACTGCAGGTCGTACGTTCGAATCGTATCGGGCGCGCCATTATATTCAACCTCAAACCCTTGCGGAGCAAGGGTTTTTCTTTTATCACAGAGTGGACCTTCTGGACTGGTTTTTGCTCGTGGGGTCAATCTGGGGTCACTTGCTTGGGGTCATCTGCTTTTTTGAGGATAAATTCGAATTCAGCGGTTGAGGACTTCACTCGAATGCGCGCAGGCAGCTCGATCCCCATTACTTTGACAGCTGCGCGTGCCCAGATCTCGGCATGTTCCTTCGAAGGCATGCTTGCGTAAACAATTTCATGTGTTGTCATGGAGGACCCCCTGCTTTGTAGTATAATTTGGAAAGAATCTGTTGAAAGGGGACAGCGATCTTGAACATCTCCCGAGGGAGATGCTTACTATCCGACCTGATCGACAAGCGGGGCTGGAACCAATCAGAATACGCCCGTCGATCTGGCCGATCCCAAAGGACAATATCGTATTTTTGCAATGACGAGCGGGTCATGAAACCAGAAGACCTGAAAACGGCGTCGATGCTGCTTGGTTGCAAAATGGACGACCTTTACGAATGGGATATTAAATAGTAAGTTGCGGTGAGATACCGCACCTCCCTCGGCACAAACTAGAACAAAATGTTCTAACTGGTCTGTGGTGGTAGCGTACCAAAATCCAACAGCAGATGCTGTCGAATCCCTTACCATTATTTTTTGTAATTTATAGCACGGTTCCATTTATCGGGATAAATATTGATATCTTACTGTCCTCCAAATTATAGTGCTCGCAGTCATTATGAGCAAAGTCCAAAAACAGCCGTATTCCGTGAATTTCAGAATTCGTTACAAAATAAAAAATGAATGTGTACGAAAAAGAATGGGCCATAATTTGAGTTCTTCAACAAAAAAAGTCTCGTACGCTCCCGATTTTGTCTGTTTAATTAGTCGATATATATTTTTAATTTCGCCAAATCAGCCTTTTCAAAGTGCCAGAACCCATTTTTCTCAGTATTCCTAAAAATTTCTCCCGTTTACTCCCTATCTCTCTTTTTTTGGCCTAGAATGTAGCAACTATTGAAGAGTTCTTTTGAAGTTCTCTCCAGTTCCGTCCGTACTGGCGCGCATGCCGAGTCGTCAGGAGCGATCGTCGGCGGACTGCTCACAGGCGGAATCAGTTTGATCGCTGGCGGCGCCATCGGCGGACGGAAGAAGGGCACTTCGCTGGCCGGCGTCACTTGTCTCGTCGATAGACAGGAATCCGATGTGTATCTCCAAGCAGATAAAGACGATTTCGGAAAAATCTCGAACATGCTGATATAAAAAAATCCTCCATTGGCCTTCGCGGCTGGTGGGGGATTTTCAATACTACTTTTCGCGAAACCCTTCAAACTCAACTCCATAGTTGCCAGCTGGGGTATTAGCAACTAGCTTTACCTTTTTGCTATTGGTGATCCTATAAACCTATGCAGCACCTACCCCAACAATAAAAGCTGGTATCAACAATTTGTCCAAAGCTGGTCCCATTCTCTCACCTCACACATAATTTACCTGTTTCTATTATGAGGGAAGCTTGTAAAGAAATGCAATGGTTCAAGAGGACAAGCTGAGATTAGTTTAATGGGATCCCGGCGCAGACGCGAAACGCGTTGGCCATCTGATTGTACCTACTCGAGTCGCGCCCCGACTCCTTGGCCGCGAACCAGGCCGGCGACAGCCAGGAGTAGATGATCTCCTGCGCGTTGCTCTTGGGCAGCCCTTCGCCAGCCGCCGCGGCGCGGACGTTGGCCGCCAGACGCTCGTAATGCGCAGCCTCCTCGCGGAGCCCATGCTGCAGGGCCGCATGCCGCGCCGGCTGGATGTACGAGACGATGACATGGTCCCGCACGTCTGCCGGCAGCTTGGCCATCGAAGGCGCCGGGCGCACGGCCGTCGCCATCTCTGCGGTGACGTCGCGGATCAGGTCACCGAGCGTCTTGCCGCCGGCCGCGAGTGCCTGGTCGATATCCCGCTTGCGGGTCGGATCCAGCTGCCGGTGGCTAACAATGTGCGTGGACGGCGTCTTGTCCCAGCGCGCGCAGCACAGCGCGAGGTACCAAACAAGCCGAGCATAGGCCGCGGCAAAGACGATCGAGCCGCCGAAGCACAGCTCGATGCCAAGTGCAGCATGGTTGGCGTCGTAGCCGTACAGCTCGTTGTTCGTCTTGACCGAGCGGACGACATGGTAGGCCCGCTCCGCCGGATCCGCGCCGGTCCCGGTCGGGATGATCTCCAAGATGCGCTTGTCGTCGATGAACACATGGGCCGAAGCGGTCCGCTCCGTCTGGCGGTCGAAATAGCGGTAATGGGCGTCGGCCGTCGCGCCCGGGTTGCCGGTGTCGTGAGCAACAAAAAAGGCCGGGCTGCCGGTTACGAGCCGGGTGCCTGGCCTTACATTGGGGCGCCGGTCGATGTATCTGCGCTCGATCGGATACTTATTGAGGTCCATGCTGGCCCTCCTCGCCGGCGACCGCCTCGCGGGTCTGCTTCACAAGCTGGTTGCCGTAGACGGACACGGCGCCGCACAGGACGCCTTGGATAACGCCCTCGACGCTCCAGCCGAGCAACAGGCAGGTCAGCAGCACGGCGACCGCCGTGACGGCGTAGACGATGCTCCAGTTGGGCACGCGCGGCGTCTGGCCAGACTTGTTATTGTTCAACTTGCTGGCAACAGCAAATTAATCTGATTGGTGCCTTTCACATCAATTGATGTGACTTGGCTGTTCACTGTTTTCATCGCGGCCGGCTTGAATCCCTGATAACTCTTGAGGTAAAGTTTCTTCGTAACGCCGATATCCATCACGATAAATGTCAGGATGTCCTTGTCATTGGCGGCAAAATAATCAGCGCCCCCGAAATCAAAATTTCCCGTTGTCCGAAACGTGAAGCCGCCATTGAGGCGAAGCGTCAGTTCCTCTCCAGGCATGAGCATATGGTTAATCTGCTTGATCTCATTCGCGTTCGCAGCATCAAGCCAAATAAACTGCTTTCGTTTTATCGTAATAGAATCCGATGAAGGAAAGATGCGCGGAACCATGCCCTGATGTTCGGCGTCCCGCTCGAGACGATCGTGAAAGGGCATGACAACTACAAATACCGGCCGTTCGGAAAAGTGGCGGAGCTCGCGTGCGGCTTCCAGGGCGGCGCCGGCGCGCTCGAGGCGATGGACAGTAAGCGGGGAATCGACCCGGAGGAGTATCCGCGGCTCGTGCGGCAATGGTGCGATGCCAATCCCAACATCCGGAAGCTGTGGTATGCGGCAGAGGAAGCGGCGGTGCGGGCGGTGACGCAGAAGACGACCGTCAAGCTGAAGCACGGCGTCCAGTACCGTTACGCCGGCGGCATCCTGTTTGCGGATCTGCCGAGCGGCCGCAGCCTTGCCTACGTACAGCCGCAAGTGCAGATAGAGACGATTCGCCCTCCGGGCAAGGATCCGTTTGAGAAGGAGTGCCTGAGCTTCTGGGGCATGGATCAAGTCAAAAAACATTCATGTCCGTTCCGTTCACAATCCATCCATGAAAAAGTGGATCTTTACTTCGGCTGTCTAAAATCTCTTCTACTTGTCAAAGCTAGGTTTAAGAGGGGCAGAGAAATACGTGGTTTTTAATGGTGGTATATCCCCGTGCAAAAAACCGTTTTGTGGTCGTCATGAGCACATTCCATTGTCGCCATCCCTTTTGTGATGAGCACTTGTAAAAAAATTCTGCCTCTCATCGACCTGTCTGTCCCTCCACTACTTGCTGGAGGGATTTTTGCTATGGACGCTATTTTAGAACGCTGCTGCGGACTGGACGTTCACCGCAATACCGTTGTTGCTTGCCTGCTCACCGGTCCGCTCGATCGCAGACCAACGAAAGAAATCCGCACCTTCTCCACCATGTCCAAGGGGCTGCATGAGCTGCTGGAGTGGCTAACCGCAGCACAGAGTGCGAGCATGTCGCGATGGAAAGCACCGGCCTCTATTGGAAGCCCGTGTACCATATGCTGGAGGAGACCATGGACATCAAGCTCGCCAATGCCCAGCGCATCATCTCCGATGTGTTCGGTGTGTCAGGGCGAGCCTTGCTCCATTCGATTATGGCCGATGGCTGCTTAAACCAAGAAACCGTAGCGTCGCTCGTCAAAGGCTCGATCAAGAAAAAGCTCCCTCAGCTCATGGATGCGCTGAACGGCACGTTGTCCGCGAACCATCGTTTTCTCCTCCAAGAGTCGTGGGAGCATCTCATGTACGTCGAGCAATCCCTCGCCCGGTTTGATGCCAAGATCGACGCTCACCTCGAACCCTATCGACTAGAGGTCGAGCTCATTCGCTCCATACCTGGCATCGATTCGACTTCCGCGGCGTCCATCTTGGCCGAGATTGGGGCGGATATGCTCCAGTTTCATTCGGAGAAGCACCTTGCTTCTTGGGCCGGACTTTCTCCGGGAAACAACGAAAGCGCCGGAAAGAAGAAATCATCCCGCATTTCCAGTGGAAATCCTCACGTTAAATCCGTCTTGGTGGAATGTGCATGGGCTGCTTCTCGAACCAAACGAACATACCTATCTTCAACGTTCTGGAAACTCGCAGCAAGACGAGGGAAGAAGAAAGCCCTGATTGCGATCGCTCATAAAAAGCTCACGATTGTGTATCACTTGCTGCTTCGACAAGAGCCTTACCACGATCTTGGCGAGGATTATTTGGATACGCTCGTTCGAGATTCCAAAGCGAAGCGGTTGATTCGACAGCTTCAATCCTTAGGGTATGATGTTCCGCCTCTCATTCAACCTGAAGAAGCCTCCTGAACGACTCTACGAATACGGTTTTTCAATCAGGGACGGCCAAAAGCATAATCAGCCGCCTCGGACATCCTATTGCCGTTTTTCCCTTGAGCTGGGTTGATGGTGCCACTGCACGACTGACTCTGGGGTAACTCGAAGAAGTCCATTTTCGTAAAAAAAAGTGGGAGAAGCAGCGGACCTACGGCGGTCGGCTGGTGGAGAACTTGGTGCAGGCGATCGCGCGGGACTGCCTGGCGGAGATACTGCGGCGGCTCGATCGTGCGGGGCTGGAGATCGTCATGCACGTGCACGACGAGGTGGTCATCGACGCAACCGGCGACGACGGGCTGCTGGAGCGGGTTACGGCTCTCATGGGAGAGCCGATCGACTGGGCGCCAGAGCTGCCGCTGGCGGCGGCAGGGTTCGAGTGCGAGTTTTACCAGAAGGACTAATGGAAATAACCCAATTTATTTAAAATTTCAATAATACCATTTCTAAGTATGCTATTTGGGATTCCGATTGATTTCTCTTCGAGATGGTTTTGAACGAAGGTAAATGCATCTTTGCTATTTACTTCTCCAGCAGGTGTAACATCTAAATACTTTAGAAGTAAATCCTCGACTAATTTCTCATGATTCGGCTTTAAAATTTTTCTCGGTACGCTAATTTTTATTTTATTAACATCATTTTGAAGTTCACTCAAACGATCAAGTACTAAATCCATTGGCGTTACTTCTGTTTCATCAAGCTTTACAACTTTAAATTCACCAAAGCTTTTTAGAAATGGAGAATGACCCGGATTATTTTTAGCATCCTCATAGGTTGCAATTACTTTTCTTAATAATGAAGCTTTAAAATCAACTATTTTTGAAAAGCGTAAATCTCTTGGGTACTCGAGATGTTCTATTCCACCAGTATCAAAGGAATAGTTTGTTTTATCATCCTTTATGATGACAGTTGGTTTATCAAATGCAAGACGCATTCCTAATTCAAACATAACATTTGGATTTTTGCAGCTTACATCACAAATAATAATATCTGAATTATAAAGACCTTGAACAATCCGCTTATGAATTAACCCGCTACTATCAGATTCACTTACTAATTTTGATTCAAATTCGTAACCTTCGATATCTGTAAGTGCTTCCACAATTATTGACTTTACGTCAATCCAATGGTCTGGTCCGCAATTGTCAATGGAAGCTATCGGCATTACAAGTCCAGCCTTGAGCTTAGTTACTTCTTTATCCATATGCTAACCCCCTCCGACAATTTGTTTATCATTTTATTTCATAAAGATTTCAAAGTAAATAAGAGAAATGAGTGATCTAAATGAGTCTCGATAAAGCGGTTGAGAAGATCAAGGCCGAGATGGCCAGCTCCAATAACAACGGCTACGTGAAGGTTGTCGGCGAGTTCCTGCTGCAGCACCTGGAGGCTGACCCGAGCTTCGCCGTCCACGTCCTGGCCGAGAGCAAGTCCATCACGCGCAGCCTAGACAGCATGCGCAAGATCGCCGAGAAGCAACAGGTCGGCAACATGGCCGTGCTCTCGGATGCGGATGGCTTTGCGATCGTCGTCAAGTACTTCGCCGAGCCTGTGCCGCCAGCGGCTACCCCGGCGCCTGCATCTCCGCCCGCTGAGGCCAAGCCGGAGACGCCATCGGCAGCAGCACCTGTTCCGGAGCCCGTTGAGCCGCCGGCGCCAGAGGTCGAAGAGGATGAAGACTTCGACTTCGACGCGCTGCTCGGGTAGGGGTACGTGTCATGCCCAAGAGCAGCCGATTCGACGAGTTGGAGTTCATGCGGCATTTCCCCTCCGACATCAGCGATGAGATCCGAGATTACTGCACGGACGAGGTGCTGGCCAGCAGCCGGTACCTCTTTACCACCCGGGAGGGCAGGCAGCAGATCGCCTACTGCACGCACTGCAAGCTCGAGCACCACAGCTACGGGCTCCGGCACGGCAAGATCGAGGAGTGCCCGTTCTGCCGTTCGGCCTGCCGGGTCAAGGCGTCCGGCCGCGGCTGGAAGAGGCTAATCGACGAGGCGTACCTGATTGGGTAGGGCCTTCCTGGACAACTGCATCGACCATGTCCTCTCCATCCAGAAGAACAAGATCGACGTCCAGAAGGGCAGCTTCTCCTCGTGGTGGGAGAACAAGCAGCGCGAGGACCAGTTCGAGCTCGGAGAGAACGAAAAGCTGCAGAAGGAGATCAAGCGCCTGACCGACGCTTCCCGCCGGACGCGGGAATGGTCGCATGCGGTGGAGAAGAGCAAAAACGGCACGACGAACTCCGGCTCCAAGCTCGACAAGGGCTATGTCGGCCACAAGGCCGCCAAGATGATGAAGCGCTCCCTGACGGCGGAGCGGCGGCGGCAGTCGTCCGCGGACGAGAAGGCGAAGCTGCTCAAAAACGTCGAGAGCGCCGACAGCCTGAGCCTGTCGCAGCTGAGCTATCATCGCGACCGGCTCGTCGAGGCCGTCGACCTGTCGATCCGCTACGGCGGCCAGGCGGTGTGCTCCGGCGTGCGCTTCGACATCGGGCAGGGGGACCGCGCCGCCATCACAGGCCGCAACGGGTCCGGCAAGTCGAGCCTGCTGCGGCTCGTCTGCGGCGAGCCCGTGCCCCATGAAGGCGCGCTCCGCATCGGCAGCCAGCTGAAGATCTCCTATGTGTCGCAGGACACCTCCCGTCTGCAGGGCGATCTGACGAGCTACGCCCGCTCCTGGGGCATCGACGAGAGCTTGTTCAAGGCGATCCTGCGCAAGCTCGACTTCGCCCGCACGCAGTTCGACAAGGATATCTCGTCCTACAGCGGCGGGCAGAAGAAGAAGGTGCTGATCGCGCGCAGCCTGTGCGAGCCGGCGCATCTGCATGTGTGGGATGAGGCGCTCAACTTCATCGACGTCATCTCCCGCATGCAGATCGAGGAGCTGCTGCTCGAGCATGACCCGACGCTGCTGTTCGTCGAGCATGACCGCGAGTTCAGCCGGGCGGTCGCGACGAAAACGATCGAGCTGTAAGCTTTTTTCTCCTTGATCTGGAATATCGAGGCGTCCCTTCCGTTATAAGGAGTAGGAAGCATCGACTTGAGAGGAAGTGGCGGCATGGGGTTGTTTGACGGATTGATGGGCAATGCATCCGAGCTGAATCCGGCCGATGTGCAGCGGGAGTTCCAGCATATGCTCGCCCGCAACGAGCGGGTCGAGAAGGGCTACAAGCTAATCCGCGACATGTTCATCTTCACCGATCGTCGGCTCATTCTGGTCGACAAGCAGGGCCTTACCGGCAAAAAGACGGAGTATCACTCGTATGCGTACAAGAGCATCACGCATTTCTCCATCGAGACTGCCGGTCATTTCGATCTGGACGCGGAGCTGAAATTCTGGGTGTCGGGGAACCCGAGCCCCGTCACCAAGACGTTCAACAAATCGCTCAACATTTACGAGCTGCAGAGCGTGCTGGCCGAATTCGTCTGCAAGTGAACGGAGAGCCTCCTTGGCGGGGCTCTTTTTTCTTTACAGCTTTTTCGCGTTGTGATATTATCATTTATGCTAAATTGATGTTTTCGAGACGTGGCTCAGCTTGGTAGAGCGCTTGCTTCGGGAGCAAGAGGTCGCAGGTTCAAATCCTGTCGTCTCGACCATATTTCTTCGATACCGCCCCGCTGTCGCCGACAGCGGGGCTTTTTGCATCCTTTTTCCGCCAGGCGTCGTATGTTCCGGACCGGAAGTTTATAATAGAACCATAGACTCAGCATAGAAAGGCGGACGGATATGGGCATTTTCGACTTTCTCAAAGGGCAATTCATCGAGGTCATCGAGTGGCTGGACGGCACGGGAGACATGGTCTACCGCTTCCCCGTCTACGACAATGCGATCAAAATGGGCGCGAAGCTCGTCGTACGCGAATCCCAGGCCGCGATCTTCGTCAACGAAGGCCAGATCGCCGATGTGTTCGGCCCCGGCACCTACACGCTGAGCACGCAGAACCTGCCGGTGCTGACGGCGCTGCGCTCGTGGAAATACGGCTTCAACTCGCCGTTCAAGGCGGATGTCTACTTCGTCAGCACGCGCAATTTCACCCAGCTCAAGTGGGGCACGACGAATCCGGTGCTGATGCGCGACGCCGAGTTCGGCATGGTGCGCCTGCGCGGCTACGGCACGTATGCGCTGCGCGTCGGCGATCCGGCGCTGTTCCTGAAGGAGATCTTCGGCACGCAGGCGAGCTTCTCGGCCGAGTCGATCGCCGGCTACCTCAAGTCGCTCATCGTCTCCGGCGTCAGCGACCTGCTCGGCGAATCCCGCATTCCCGCGATCGACCTCGCCGCCTCCTACGACGAGCTCGGCCAGACGGCCGCCGCGAAGCTGCAGCCCCGCTTCGCCGCCATGGGCCTCAGCCTGACGGCGCTCACGGTGGAGAACCTGTCTCTCCCCGAGGAGGTGGAAAAGGCCGTCGACCGCCGCTCGTCGATGGGCGTCGTCGGCAATCTCGACACCTACCTCAAGTACCAGTCCGCCGAAGCGGTGCGCGAAGCGGCGAACAATCCCGGCGGCGACGCGGGAGCCGGCATCGGCCTCGGCGCCGGCATGGCGATGGGCCAGGCGCTCGGACGGGCGCTCGCCGGACAGGGCGAGCCCGCAGCCGCGGACAACGCGGCGGCCTCCGCGCCAGGCGCAGCCGGAGCGGCCGCGCGCAGCGACGGCCCGCCGTCCGGCGGCCAGCCCGCACGCGGCGGCGAAGCGCCGGCAGGCGGCGCGCCTGCGGACCGCTCCGCCGCCACTCCGGAGGCGACGGCCAAGAAGTTCTGCTCCGAATGCGGGCAGCCGCTCGCTCCCGGCGCGAAGTTCTGCTCGAACTGCGGGACCAAGGTGTAGCGCGCCATGGAGGAGCAAGCCATCGCCAAGGACGCGATCCGCTTCCCCTGCTCGAGCTGCGGCGGTCCGATGCTGTTCGACGCCGACACGCAGCAGCTCAAATGCGCCTACTGCGGCCGGCTGCAGGACATCGAGGCGGACGGTTCGGCGCCGATCGAGCATGCGCTGGACGGCGACGAGGACGGCGCCCCGACGGACTGGGGCCTCGAGCAGGTCGCGGTGCGCTGCGGCAGCTGCGGCGGCGAGAGCTTGATCCCGGCGCAGCAGACGGCGGCGATCTGTCCGTTCTGCGGCTCGCCCAAGGTGCTCCCGCATGCGCAGGAGCAGCTGATCCGCCCCGAGTCGCTCATTCCCTTCCGCATCGACAGGGACGACGCGGCCGCATCCTTCCGCGCCTGGAAGAAGAAGCGCTGGTTCCTGCCGAACGCCTTCAAAAAAGAAAACACGGCGGTCCAGCTCTCCGGCATCTACATTCCCTACTGGACCTACGACGCCGACACCGCCTCCTCCTACAGCGCGCGGCGCGGCGACTACCACTACCGCTCGGTCACGCGGACGCGGGTTGTCGACGGCAAGACGCAGACGTATACGGAGACGGAGCGCTACACGGTATGGAGGTCGGTCAGCGGCCATTACGACCGCTTCTTCAACGACGTGCTCATTCCCGCATCCGGCCATTATGACGCGCAGCTGCTCGACCGGCTCGGCAACTTCCGGCTGGACGGCCTGCTCGGCTACAAGCCCGACTACTTGAGCGGGTACATCGCCGAGCGCTATTCGGTCGGCCGCGACCAAGGCTGGGAGCGGGCCCGCCGGCGCATCGACGCCATGCTGGAGGACGACATCCGCTCAGAGATCGGCGGCGACGAGATCA
Organism: Paenibacillus sp. FSL W8-1187; assembly: GCF_037965485.1. Classification (NCBI taxonomy): domain Bacteria; kingdom Bacillati; phylum Bacillota; class Bacilli; order Caryophanales; family Paenibacillaceae; genus Paenibacillus; species Paenibacillus sp. FSL W8-1187. Next base: position 137,204 of record NZ_CP150181.1, on the reverse strand, counting down.
GCGGCCTGACCATCGGCACCCAGGTGGCGGGCCGCACCTACAAGCATCTGCTGCTCCCGGTCTGGAACGCCGCCTATACGTACCGCGGCAAGCCGTTCCGCTTCATGGTCAACGGCCAGACCGGCCTCGTCTCCGGCGAGGCGCCGCGCAGCCCGTGGAAGATCGGCTTCTTCACGCTCGCCTGCCTGGCGGTCGCCGCCGCCATCGCGTGGTTCGTCATGCAGCAGCAAGGTTAGCTCCGGTTCGAATCGTATCCGGCCTCTTCGTTCCCATTCGGCGCAGCTGCGCCGATCCGCATCCGCTGCGGACCGCAAAGAAGCGCCCGCCCTCTCCGGAGGGCAGACGCTTCTTTGTGTGTTCTTGGGCCAAGGAGGGCTCCGGTTTCGGCTGAACGAACCGGCAACGAACCGGCACCCGCGGATGGCGATGCCGCTATCAGCGGGTTGGAGGGGCCGCCGCGCCGAGCGCTTCGGCGAGCTTGTCGACCGGCTGCGCGTCCGCGGGAATCTCCTGCGTGAACGCGGCCGGCTCATTCAGCTTGCTGTACGTCGTCGCGCTGCTCAGAACGGCCTTGAACGAGGCCGCGCCCCGCGGATCCGTGTAGGAGACGTTCAGGTCCAGGCTCTGGTAAGCCAGCTTGCCGTCCTTGATCGCGCCGATGAGCTTGACCTGCTCCAGCTTGAGCTGCTCGCGCAGCTGCTTGAACAGCTCGGAGTTCGGATCGGCCAGCTCCTTGCGGCTCGCCTCGGCCTCGGCCCTGTCCAGGCCGAGCGCCTGCAGATAGGCTTCGTTCGCCAGCACGACGTCGAGCACCGCCGGCAGCGCCTGCTCGGCCACGACGGCCATCGCCTGCTCGCCGCTCGCGCCGTCCGCCTGGAACTGCACGATAGAGTCCGCCTCCAGCCCTTGGGGCAGATTCGCTTCCTCCGGCTTCAGGCTCTTGAAGTAGGTCTTCTCCTCGAACGGCTTCATGAAAGCCGCTCCCGCCTCCAGCATGAGCCGCTGCTGGACCGACGGATCGAGCTTCTGCATCGGCTCGCCCTTCTCGCTGGCGAGCTTGTCGGCATCAATGACGACGTACTTGCCGGCCAGCTCCGACGGGATGAGATCCGGCACCTGGATGTATACCTTATCGCCCGTCATGATCATCGGCAGCGTCAGCTCCATCGGCGCCGACGGCAGCGTCAGCTTGACGGTCGCGTCTGTCCGCATCGGCTCCCGCTGGTAGATGCCGTCCATCTGAATCGTCATCCCCTTGGCCAGCTCCGCCATCAAGCCCGACAGATCCGGCTGGCCCTCCGGCTTCGCCGGCTCATCGGCGGCCGGCTGCGGCAGCTGAAGCTCCTTGAACGTCGCGGTCGACTGGAACGCGTACGAGCCAGCCGCGCTCAGCCCGGCAAGCGCCTGCTCCAGCTCCGCCTTCGGCGAAGCCTCTTCCCCCGTGCAGCCGGCGACCGCGAGCAGCGCGGCAGCGCCGAGCCCGGCAGCGGCAAGCTTCAAGGGGCGTGTCATGAACTTCAATGCATTTCCTCCTCTATCTCATTCCCATGCTCGTGAACCGACTCTCTGTATTCTACCATCGCCCGCGGCCGTTGAATAAGAGCGAGAACAAGACGGCCTGCTTTTCGCGATACGAATAACCTCCAGTATAGCAAATAAAGCCGCTCCCCTCAAAAGGGAAACGGCTCCAATCCGATCGCGGGGTCAGTCGGTCAGCCGCCTTCCGGATTATGATGATCGACATGATTCCGGTTTTTGACCTTCTTGCTGCCGGAAAGAGGCTGCTGCGGCTGTCCATGATCATGCCCCTGGCGGGAGGCCTTGCGGTCCTCGTCGGGGTTCGGGACAGGAATGCTGTCTGGCTTGCTCATGCGCGCGTCTCCTCCTTTCGTGCATTGTGAATGGAATCAAACCGAGCGGCTCAGCTCAGCGGATGATCCAGGTCGGTTTCGTTTTCATGGTTCAGATGGTCCTGGTGGCGCCGATCCTCGGTCTGCCGCTGAAGCTGGTTCGCATGATGAGCGTTGACCGGCTCCTGCTCCAGATCCTTCACGACGTTCTGCAGGTTCTTGTCCACGGCGCTTTTATTTTTGGTCATCGCTCGCTCTCCTCCCGCTACGCTTTGGTCAGGCGATGCAGAGCCTGCGCGCATTCATGCAGATGGCGGCGATAGTCGGCCACCTGCTGCTGCACGAGCTCCTTGCGCTCGTCGATCGTCTTTTTGGCTTCGTCCACATCAATGAGGCTGATCTCCACCTCGCGGCTGTCCACATAGGTCACCTTGAAGTCGTACGAATACATCTGATGCCCTGCCCCGTAAATCGTAACGCGGAGCGAGCGGTCATCCGCCTCGTCCTCGAATACCTCGCAGCGATCGGTCTCGTTCAAGACCGTCGGCAGCGTCTCCCGCCAGGCCTGCGCCAGCCGGGCCTGATCCAGCTTCAGCTCGTCAACTTTGCTCATGGTCGCCTTCCACCTCCATTCCCTAGGGTGCGACCGGATCAAGGTTTCTATGCTTGGCGGGTGCTGGAACCGCCGCTCCATTTATGCAAAAAACCGATCCCTCTTCAGGGATCGGTCGATTTTTCCGTATGGCGGAGAGAGTGGGATTCGCTCCGTCGCACAGCGCCTAACCGGCACTGATCATGCTCCTATCACGCCTGGGCCTACAAACACGATGTGTTTGCTTTACGGCCCGTTCGAATCCCACCTCGCCCTACGCAAAAAACCGATCCCTCTTCAGGGATCGGTCGATTTTTCCGTATGGCGGAGAGAGTGGGATTCGAACCCACGTGGGCTTGCACCCTAACGGTTTTCAAGACCGCCCCGTTATGACCGCTTCGGTATCTCTCCTCAAGGCAGTTACCCGAGCATTGTACCATAGGGCACTTGTCTCAGGCAACCGGCCCCGAACGGAAAGCTAGCCGCGCGGACCGATCTTTTCGATGCCGCCCATGTAAGAACGGAGCACCTCCGGCACGACGATCGTGCCGTCCGCTTGCTGGTAGTTCTCCAGCACGGCTGCGACCGTACGGCCGACCGCGAGGCCCGAGCCGTTGAGCGTATGCACGAACTCCGGCTTGCTCTTGGCGTCGCGGCGGAACCGGATGCCGGCCCGGCGCGCCTGGAAGTCCTCGCAGTTGGAGCACGACGAGATCTCGCGGTACGTGCCGGCGCTCGGCAGCCACACCTCCAGATCGTACGTCTTCGCCGCGGAAAAGCCCATGTCGCCCGTGCACAGCTGCAGCACGCGATAAGGCAGGCCGAGCAGCTGCAGGACGCGCTCGGCATTTTGCGTCATCGACTCAAGCTCGTCGTACGACTCCTCGGGCTTGGCGAGCTTGACCAGCTCGACCTTGTTGAACTGATGCTGGCGGATCAGGCCGCGCGTATCGCGTCCGGCCGCTCCCGCCTCGCTGCGGAAGCAGGCGCTGAACGCGACGAAGCGCTTCGGCAGCTCCTCGGCCGTCAGAATCTCCTCGCGGTGAAGGTTCGTCACCGATACCTCCGCCGTCGGAATGAGGTAGTAGTCGCTGTCCGTCAGCTTGAACAGATCCTCCTCGAACTTCGGCAGCTGGCCGGTGCCCACGAGGCTGTCGCGGTTGACGATCTGCGGCGGCAGCACTTCGGAATAGCCGTGCTGGTCGCTGTGCAGATCCATCATGAAGTTGAGCAGCGCGCGCTCGAGCCGCGCCCCGAGACCCGTGTAGAACACGAAGCGGGAGCCCGTCACCTTGGCGGCGCGCTCGAAGTCGAGCAGCCCAAGGCTCTCGGCGAGATCCCAGTGGGCCTTCGGCTCGAAGTCCAGCGCTGCCGGCTCCCCATGACGGCGGATCTCGACGTTGTCTTCCTCGCCTCCGCCGACCGGCACCGATTCATGCGGCAAGTTCGGCACGGCCAGCACGATCGCTTCCATCTCCTCGTCGAGAACGCGCAGCTCTTCGTCCAGCTCCTTGATCCGGTCGCCGACCTCGCGCATCTCGATGATCAGCGCTTCGGCGTCGCCGCCGCTTTTCTTGAGCTTGGCCACTTCCTGGGACACCGTGTTGCGGCGGGCCTTGAGCGTTTCGCCTTCCTGGATGATCGAGCGGCGCTTGGCATCCAGCTCGGGGAAGGCGCTGATCAGCTCCAGCGGCTTTTTGCGGTCGTTCAAGGCCTGAGCGACGCGGTCGTATTCGTTGCGAAGCAGTTTGAGATCCAGCACGAGACGTCTCACCTTTCTTTATGGGGAAATAACGGAAGGAAGGGCGGACGGTCAGCCCGTTCGCCCTGTCGCTTCCTTTGTTATGCTTGCGTCTTGGCCGCTGCCGCCTCACGGACCATGTCCGCGAAGTAGGCATGCAGCCGGTAATCGTCGGTCAGCTCCGGATGGAACGACGCTGCGAGCAGCGAGCCTTCGCGGGCCGCGACGATTTCGTCTTTGTATACCGAAAGCACGTCCACGCCTGGACCGACGCGGCCGATCAGCGGCGCGCGGATGAATACGGCGCGAATCGGCTCGTCGATGCCCTTGATGTCGAGCTCCGTCTCGAAGCTTTCCCGCTGACGGCCGAAGGCGTTGCGGACGACCGTCATGTCCATGAGGCCGAGATGGGCCTCCTCGCCGCCTTCGATTTCCTTGGCGAGGACGATCAGCCCCGCGCAGGTGCCGAACAAGGGCTTGCCCTGGGCATGGAACTGCCGGATCGCCTCGATGAAGCCGTACTTGCGCATCAGCTTGCCGATTGTCGTGCTCTCGCCGCCAGGAATGACCAGTCCGTCCAGCGCCTCCAGCTCTTCCGGACGCTTGACCGGAACGGCCTCCGCTCCGGCGGACTGAAGGCTGTGGATATGCTCGGCCACAGCGCCTTGCAGCGCCAGGACGCCAATTTTAGGGGCCATGAAGCGATTACCAGCCGCGGTCGGACATGCGCTCATGCGACGCCAGCTTGGAGATCTCGATGCCTTTCATCGGCGCGCCCAGGTTTTTGGACACTTCCGCGATCAGCTTGTAGTCGGTGTAGTGGGTCGTCGCCTCGACGATCGCGCGGGCGAAGCGCTCCGGATTGTCGGACTTGAAGATGCCGGAGCCGACGAAGACGCCGTCTGCGCCCAGATGCATCATGAGGGCGGCATCGGATGGCGTCGCTACGCCGCCAGCGGCGAAGTTGACGACCGGCAGCTTGCCCGTCTCATGCACGTTCAGCAGCAGCTCGTACGGCACGCCGAGATTTTTCGCTTCCGCGTACAACTCGTCCTTGGACAGGCTTTGCACCTTGCGGATCTGGCCCGTGATCAGGCGCATATGACGCACGGCTTCGACGATGTTGCCCGTTCCCGGCTCGCCCTTCGTGCGCATCATGGACGCGCCTTCCTGGATGCGGCGAAGCGCCTCGCCCAGATCCTTGGCGCCGCATACGAACGGCACGGTGAATTCGCGCTTGTCGATGTGGAACACCTCATCGGCAGGCGTGAGCACTTCGCTCTCGTCGATGTAGTCCGCTCCCAGCGCTTCCAGCACGCGCGCCTCGACGTAGTGACCGATACGGGCTTTGGCCATGACCGGGATGGAGACGACCTTCATGACTTCCTCAAGGACGGTCGGATCCGCCATGCGGGCGACGCCGCCGGCCGCGCGGATATCGGAAGGCACGCGCTCAAGCGCCATGACCGCCGTAGCGCCGGCCGCCTCCGCGATTTTCGCTTGCTCCGCATTCATGACGTCCATGATGACGCCGCCTTTTTGCATTTCTGCCATGCCGCGCTTGACGCGCGATGTACCTGTCTCCAACATTCCCATTTCCTCCTATAGTCTGATCAATCCGAGCGGATTATCCGAGCATGATTATCCCAAATTCTATCATCATTCCCCTTGGCGGGACAACATCTTAAAACAAATTCACGATGCCTTTGAACAAGCCGGAGAAGAACTCTCCGATGCCGCGCATCATGAGCGAGAACCAGCCCGCCTTCTCGACGTCCTCAGTCGCGACCAGATTGAGCTGCTTCGTCACGACCGAGCCGGACTCCGGATCCTTGAACTCGTACGTGACGGTGCCGATCTTCTGTCCGACCTTGACCGGCGCGACGAGCTCTCCGTCCGCCGGCAGGCTCGTCGAGGATACGACCGCCTGCGGCGTCGAGCCCTTCTTGACCATGAGCGAGAAATCCGATTCGGTCGCGATCGCTACGGTCTTGCTCTTGCCTTTGGCTAGTTTAACCGTTTCGGCCGATTCTACGACGGACTTGGGCTGCACGATCGTCTTGCGCTCCAGGTTGGTGAACGCCCAGTCGTAAAGCTTGCGCGTCTCGAGGAACCGCTTGCCCTTGTTCTTGGTGCCGTATACGACGCTGATCAGACGCGTGTCGCCGCGCTTGACGGTGCCGGTGAAGCAATAGCCGGCCGCGCTCAGGTAGCCCGTCTTCATGCCGTCCACTCCGTCATACGTATACTGGGCAAAGTTCGCATTGCCCTTGTTGCCCTCGAGCATCCAGTCGTTGTTGATCATCGGCTTGTCGTCCCGCTCGCGGAACTTGATGGAAGGAATCTTGGAATAGTCCAGAAACTCCGGATGCTCCTTGAGGATCGTCATCGCCAGCTTGGCCGTGTCCTTGGCTGCGATCAGAGTCGTATCGAGCAGGCCGGTCGAGCTGGTGAAGGTCGCCGTCGTCAGTCCGATCTCCTGCGCCGTGGCGTTCATCATCTCCACGAAGCCCGCCTCGCTGCCGCCGAGCTGCGTCGCCAGCGCGACCGTAGCATCGTTGGCCGAAGCGACGGACATCGCCGTATAAAGCTCCTTGACCGTATGCGTATCGCCTTCGGCCAGGTAGATCTGCGAGCCGTCTGCCGGCGTGCTTGCCGCTTCCTTGCTGACGGAAACCTCCTGCTCCCAGCTGAGCTTGCCTTCCTTGATCGCCTTGAGCACCATGTACTCGGTCATCATCTTGGTCATGCTCGCCGGCGGGAGCGGCTTGTCGATGTTGTAGCTGTACAGCAGCTGCCCCGTGTCCGCGTCGATGACGATCGCGGCGCTCACCGCCAGATCAAGCGGATTCGAGCTCGGGTTCTTGTCCGGATAGCTTGGAATCGTTGCAGGCGCGGTGGCTGCGGGCGCATCGGCTGCGGACGCCGCGTTCGTTGCCGTATTGGTAGTCGCTGCCGCATAGGCAGCTGGAATCGTCGAAGTCGCCGCGCAGGATCCTGCGAGCAGGGAGGCCGCCATGATAGCGGAGATGACCGGCTTTGCGAGCGCCGGAGCCAATCTTGCTTTCAACGTTTATTCTCTCCTTCACATGGGTTTGTCCAGCCCTTATTGTACCATACCGTCAACGAGACAGGGGATGTTTTTGCTTCGCCCTACGGCCCCTCGATCCCGCAAGACGCAAAAAAACAGGCCGCGCTGGCGGCCTGCCGTTGTAGAAGAAGCGGTTCCGGCGAGCTTCCTCTCGCTTAGAGCGAGTAGTTCGGAGCTTCCTTGGTGATCTGGACATCATGCGGATGGCTCTCGCGCAGACCGGCGCCCGTGATGCGGATGAACGACGTGTCGTTCTTCAGCTCCTCGATCGTCGCCGTACCGCAATAGCCCATGCCCGCGCGCAGGCCGCCGATCAGCTGATGGACCGTATCGGCCAGAGGTCCCTTGTACGGGAGACGCCCTTCGATGCCTTCCGGCACGAGCTTGTTCTCGTTCTCTTGGAAATAGCGGTCCTTGCTGCCTTCCTTCATCGCGCCGAGCGAGCCCATGCCGCGATAGACCTTGAACCGGCGGCCTTGATAAATCTCCGATTCGCCCGGGCTTTCTTCCGTTCCGGCGAACAGGCTGCCGATCATGATCGCGCTCGCTCCAGCGGCGATCGCCTTGGTGATGTCGCCGGAATATTTGATGCCGCCGTCTGCGATGACCGGCACTCCATATTCGCGGGCAACCGTCGCGCAGTCATAGATCGCCGTGATCTGCGGCACGCCGATGCCGGCGATGACGCGGGTCGTGCAGATCGAGCCGGGTCCGATGCCGACCTTGACGACAGAGGCGCCTGCTTCGATCAGGTCGCGCGTCGCCTCGCCGGTCGCCACGTTGCCCGCGATGATCGTCAGCTCCGGATATTGGCCTCTGAGCGTGCGGACCATCTCGATGATATTGATATGATGACCGTGCGCGGAGTCTACGACCAGCACGTCGATCCCCGCCTTGACGAGGGCTTCTGCGCGCTCCAGCGAATCCTTGGATACGCCGATCGCGGCTCCGCAGAGCAGCCGTCCTTGCTTGTCCTTTGCCGCTTTCGGGAACTGGATCGCCTTCTCGATGTCCTTGATCGTGATGAGGCCCTTGAGCGTGTTCGTCTCGTCGACGAGCGGCAGCTTCTCGATCTTATGCTTCTGCAGCAGCACCTCGGCCTCCTGCAGCGTCGTGCCGACCGGAGCGGTGACCAGCTCCTCGCGCGTCATGACGTCGCTGATCTTCATGGAGTAATCGTGTACGAATCGAAGGTCGCGGTTCGTCAGGATGCCGACCAGCTTGCCTGCATCATCGACGATAGGAACGCCCGAGATCCGGTATTTGCCCATAAGCTCCTCGGCGTCATAGACATGATGCTCCGGCGTCAGGGAGAACGGATTGGTGATGACGCCGCTCTCGGACCGCTTGACCCGATCGACCTCTTCCGCCTGCTGGGCCACGCTCATGTTCTTATGAATGATGCCGATGCCGCCCTCGCGAGCCAGCGCGATCGCGAGCGCCGCCTCCGTCACGGTGTCCATGCCCGCGCTGATGAGCGGAATGTTGAGCTTGACTGACTCGCTCAGTCGCGTACCGATCTCCACTTCCCGAGGAAGCACTTCCGAGCGGCGGGGGACAAGCAGAACATCGTCGAAGGTAAGGCCTTCCTTAGCGAATTTCGTTTCCCACACGAATGATTTCCTCCTAATTCTTATGGCTTGCCGAATATATTATTGACCATCTTAGCAGAGGGGTCTAGGGCTGTCAAGGCAAGGAAAATCCTGCTTTCATAAGGATTTTCAAGCCTTTCCGGCACCGATTCGGACCGTTTTCGCGAGCCTTTAGGAGGAGGCTCCGGCCGGCTTGGCCGGCATCGGATACAGGCATTTCGGACTCCAGAGCAGATACTCCTTGACGCCCGCATCCTGCGCTGCGCGAATCTGCTCCCGCAGCTCCGCCTCTCCGTACACCCGGTGCGGATGAAGCCAGGTCGCCGTAAAGCTCTGCAGCCAAGGACGGATCGCAGCCGGCTGCGTCCCTCCTTGCAGCAGATGGCGGTTGCGCGCCGAAGCATCCGTCATCGCTTTATGAATGACTTCGAATGGACTCAGGTCCGGCTCTGCGATGCCGTACATCCCCGGCGAATAATGGGAAGGATACACCATCGGCGAGATCGAGTCCACGCGCGAAGCGACGGTGCGCCAGGACTGGCCGATGCCCATATCGTCCGGGGAAGAGGTCACGAGTCCAAAAACATCGGCCGAAACCTTCGCTCCTGTGCGATGGATCGCATCCGCGGCTTGTCCGAGAAAAGCGCCGATCGCCTCGCTCTTCGCTCCCGCGCCGGCTCCGTAGTCGAGCTTCGCCTCCGTCGCAGCGCCGTTGGCGGGGAAGCGGACATAGTCGAACTGAATCTCGTCGAATCCAAGCTCGGCCGCTTCCTTGGCGATAGCGATGTTGTAGCTCCATACTTCCTTGCGGTGAGGATTGATCCAAGCCTTGCGCTTCGCGTCCCGCCACACCTTCCCGTTCTTCTGGTGAATCGCCCAATCGGGCACTTTGCTCGCCAGCAGCGCGTCCTTGAATACGACCTGCCGCCCGATGACATACACGCCGGCTCGATGCAGCTGCTCGACCAGCGCTTTCGGATCGTCGATCAACGGCCTGCTGTCGGTGCCTAGCCGCTTCGCTAGCTTGACCTGGGAAGCATAGGTCATCAAGCCGTAGTCATCCTTGATGTCGATGACCATCGCATTCAGCTCGGTGCGGGCGACCAGCTCCATCAAACGCCCCATCGCCCGTCTGCTGCCTGCGGCGTAGCCGGACACATAGATGCCTCTTACCGGCTCTTCCCGCTTTGTCGCAGACGCTCGGGCCGGCGTCTCGACCGCTGCCGCCAGCTCTACGTCCGCCGGGGGCGAAGCTCGCCAGACGCCAGGCAACGAAGAAGGTACGGCCGCACCTTGCGCGTTTCGTTCCAGAACAGACGGCACGCTATTGGGCCGACCCTGCTCTTTCTCAGGACTGGTTCCATCCAGCCCCCCTTGCGAGCAGCTGGCCATCAGCAGCGCAGCAGCGGCTGCCAGTCCAATTTCCCGGCCTTTCCTGCGGCCCTTTTGCATGACGCTCCCTCCTTGAACCCATCGGTGAACGTAGTATGGACTTTATTCCCTTTAAAAACCCCATTGCTCCAGCTCCAGAAAATGATGGCAACAAGTTCAGGTCGGAACGAAGGCATGCTTGGTTCGTCCCGTTCCGGTTTATGCCCCAAATGCAAAAAGCCGCCGCATCCGAAGATGCGGCGGCTCGTGATTGCAAGTGCTTGGCGACGTCCTACTCTCCCAGGACCCTGCGGTCCAAGTACCATCGGCGCTGGAAGGCTTAACGGTCGTGTTCGGGATGGGTACGCGTGGTTCCCTTCCGCCATCGCCACCAAACGTCCTGCTTGCTCAAGGCGTAGGCTTGCGCCCTGAAAACTGGATCGAACGAAATGCCGTGCTGACCGGCTGGTTCTTGCTTGAATAGGATAAGCCCTCGACCGATTAGTACTCGTCAGCTGCACACGTTGCCGCGCTTCCACCTCGAGCCTATCGACCTGGTCGTCTTCCAGGGGTCTTACATACTGGGAAATCTCATCTTGAGGGGGGCTTCGCGCTTAGATGCTTTCAGCGCTTATCCCGTCCGTACGTAGCTACCCAGCGGTGCTCCTGGCGGAACAACTGGTACACCAGCGGTACGTCCATCCCGGTCCTCTCGTACTAAGGACAGCTCCTCTCAAATTTCCTACGCCCACGACAGATAGGGACCGAACTGTCTCACGACGTTCTGAACCCAGCTCGCGTACCGCTTTAATGGGCGAACAGCCCAACCCTTGGGACCTACTTCAGCCCCAGGATGCGATGAGCCGACATCGAGGTGCCAAACCTCCCCGTCGATGTGGACTCTTGGGGGAGATAAGCCTGTTATCCCCAGGGTAGCTTTTATCCGTTGAGCGATGGCCCTTCCATTCGGTACCACCGGATCACTAAGCCCGACTTTCGTCCCTGCTCGACTTGTTGGTCTCGCAGTCAAGCTCCCTTATGCCTTTGCACGCTTCGAATGATTTCCAACCATTCTGAGGGAACCTTTGGGCGCCTCCGTTACATTTTAGGAGGCGACCGCCCCAGTCAAACTGCCCGCCTGACACGGTCCCTTCACCGGTTTCACGGTGACAGGTTAGAACTCCGATACGATCAGGGTGGTATCCCAACGGCGCCTCCACCGAAGCTGGCGCTCCGGCTTCCTAGGCTCCCACCTATCCTGTACAGATCGTACCAAAGTCCAATATCAAGCTGCAGTAAAGCTCCATGGGGTCTTTCCGTCTTGTCGCGGGTAACCTGCATCTTCACAGGTAGTAAAATTTCACCGGATCTCTCGTTGAGACAGCGCCCAAGTCGTTACGCCATTCGTGCGGGTCAGAATTTACCTGACAAGGAATTTCGCTACCTTAGGACCGTTATAGTTACGGCCGCCGTTTACTGGGGCTTCGGTTCACAGCTTCGGGTTACCCCTAACCGCTCCCCTTAACCTTCCAGCACCGGGCAGGCGTCAGCCCGTATACTTCGCCTTACGGCTTCGCACAGACCTGTGTTTTTGCTAAACAGTCGCTTGGGCCTTTTCACTGCGGCCCCCTCGGGCTATTCACCCTACCGAGGCACCCCTTCTCCCGAAGTTACGGGGTCATGTTGCCGAGTTCCTTAACGAGAGTTACTCCGCGCGCCTTAGCATGCTCTGCTCGCCTACCTGTGTCGGTTTGCGGTACGGGCACCTTCGCCTGGCTAGAAGCTTTTCTTGGCAGCTGGAGATCATGACCTTCGGTACTGTAAGTTTCCCTCCCCATCACAGCCCAGCCTTACGGTTTGCGGATTTGCCAACAAACCAGCCTCACTGCTTGGACGGACACATCCATCGGTCCGCGTCACTACCCTTCTGCGTCACTCCATTGCTCATAACGGCTTACGGTGGTACA
>NZ_CP150181.1:15000-120000 GCF_037965485.1 Paenibacillus sp. FSL W8-1187 | reverse complement strand
GGCAAATGCCGCCTTGCCCATGCCGCGCTTCTGCATGATGCGGCCCGCCAAGCTCACCTGAATCGCCTTCTCCTCCAGCTCCTCCTTGCTCAGATCGCCGTAGGCGGAGGCGATTCCGCCCGCGGTCGCGCTGCGCTCGAACTTCGCGCCGAACGGATCGACCCCCAGATCGCGCAGCTCGTCGAGCTTCGCGCGCCGAATGCGCAGCAGCTCGCTGAGGTCCTGCTCCTGTGTTTCCACCGTGCCGTTTTCCTGATTCAATTCCATTCATCTCCTTGTCGTTGCCCTTATCCATAAAAAAGCTCCCTAACATTTAGGAAGCTTGTGCTTGCCGATCGGTTGTAGGAGCCGCTTATTTCTTGATGTCTACGATACGGTACTGAATGGCGCCAGCAGGAACGCTTACTTCCACGGTCGTACCCTTCTTCTTGCCGAGAATCGCCCTGCCGAGCGGGCTCTCGTTGGAGATCTTGTTCTGAAGCGGATCGGACTCGGCCGTGCCGACGATCGTGTACTCCATCGTGTCGCCGAGCTCCAGGTCCTCGACCGTCACGATCGAGCCGACGCTCACCGTGTCGACGCCGATATCCTCATTGTTGATGATGCGCGCGTTGCGAAGCATCTTTTCCAGCGTAATAATGCGGCCTTCAATGAAAGCTTGCTCGTTTTTGGCATCTTCATACTCGGAGTTCTCGCTGATATCGCCATATCCAATCGCGACTTTGATCCGCTCGGCCACTTCACGGCGTTTGACCGATTTGAGATTCTCCAGTTCCTCTTCAAGCCTCTTGAGTCCGTCCTGAGTCAGAATCACTTCTTTGTCGCTCATTGCCGATTCTCCTGTCGTGGCGTATTTGCTTGGCACCCTGCTGATGGATCACGCAGATCATGAAAGAGGTAGCCGGGCCGCAAACGCGCGCCGGACGGCCCCAAGAACAGTCGGTGCAGGATTATATTGCAAGATTATATGCAATTGCTCCCGGCGTGTCAATGCGAGCGCATGGCGTCCTTGCCCTGCGCCTGTCCAAGCAAAAAGCACCCGTGGCGCCTCTGAAGCTCGGAGGACTGGCGGATGCCGGAACGGACTCCGAGTCCGAAGCGGCGGCGCTAGACCGCCGCCGCCGCTTCTTCCTGACGGAGAGATTCGATATAGCTCTCGAGGATCCGGACCATGACGTCCCGGCTCGTTTCTTCCATGATGTGGTCCTTGATGCGGGCCGCGCCCTTGAGACCCTTGAGGTACCAGGCCAGATGCTTGCGCATCTCGCGGACGGCGACCGCTTCGCCCTTGAGCGCAATGAGCCTGTCCATATGAAGAATGGCGATCTCCATCTTCTCCTGGGCGTTGGGCTCTGGAAGCAGCTCGTCATGCGTGAGGTAATGGATCGTACGATACAGCATCCACGGGTTGCCGAGCGCCGCGCGTCCGATCATGACGCCGTCGCAGCCGGTCTCGGCGATCATGCGCTTGGCATCCTCCGGCGAGTTCACGTCGCCGTTGCCGATGACCGGGATGCCGACCGCTTCCTTGACCTGGCGGATATAGCTCCAGTCCGCATGTCCGGTGTAGAGCTGCTCGCGCGTCCGGCCGTGAACGCTGACCGCCTTGCCGCCTGCACGCTCGACCGCGAGCGCGTTGTCCACGACGAAGATATGCTCGCTGTCCCAGCCGATGCGCATCTTGACCGTGACCGGCTTCTGGACGGCGTCGACGACGGCGCTGACCATGTCGTAGATCTTGTTCGGATCGAGCAGCCAGCGCGCGCCGGCGTCGCATTTGGTCACTTTAGGGACCGGGCAGCCCATGTTGATGTCGATGATGTCGGCGTTGGTCTCCTTGTCGACGACTTTGGCTGCTTGCACGAGCGAGTCGCGGTCGCCTCCGAAAATCTGCAGGCTGAGCGGCTTTTCGCGCTCATCCACGAACAGCATCTCGCGCGTGCGCTTGTTGCCGTGCACGATCGCCTTGTCGCTCACCATCTCCGCGCAGACGAGCCCGGTTCCGAACTCCTTGGCGATCAGGCGGAACGCCGGATTGCAGACGCCGGCCATCGGCGCGAGCACGACATTGTTCTTCATTTGGATATCGCCTATCTTAAGCATGTTGCCTACCTCTTTTCTATCGCAGACCGCCGCTGGCCGCGGCCGTCAACTCTTCATAATCGATGCCGAGCGTGTCGGCGATGCGCGCCAGCAGCTTCGGCTCCGGCCTGCGCGTGCCGCGCTCGAGCGAGCCGAGCACGGCGACCGAGACGTCCAGCTTGTCGGCGAGCTCCTGCTGCGTGTAGCCTTTCAGCTTCCGGAAGGCGCGGACCCGCTGCGCCAGTTGATCGTGTTCCATCGGGCAATGCCTTCCTTTCCTTCCCGTAATGCCGCCTCGGCCATCGCCTCGGCCCGTTCCAGAAGGGGATGATCCTTCTCCAGCACGTCCGCCAGCGGCGTCATCACGAACGCCCGCTCCAGCATCCGCGGATGAGGCAGCTCGAGCTCCGGCGTATCGATGCGGGCATCGGCGTGCAGCAGCAGGTCGAGGTCGATGACGCGCGGGCCGTTGCGGAACTCCCGCACCCGTCCGAGCGCCAGCTCCAGCTCCAGCATCCGCCGCAGCAGCGCCAGCGGATCGAGCGTCGTCGACAGGCGGGCCGCCATGTTGAGAAACGCCGGCTGATCGGCATATCCGACCGGGTCGGTCTCGTAGGCGCAGGAAACGTCGGCGACGGAAATGCCGTCCGAGGCGTCGAGCAGCTGCAGCGCGCGCGCCAGCATCCCGCTACGGTCTCCGAGATTGGAGCCGAGCGCGATGTAGGCGGAGCAAGCCGCTGCGCGCGGAGCTTCGGCGGCCGGCCCGCTAGGCGGGAACGATTTGTCCATGCTCATCCCGCTTTCGGACCAGTTCGACGACGACTCCGTCGAAGAAGATCTCGAACGGAGGATTAGGCTTGGTGACGCGAACGGTCAATTCGTTAATGCCAGTATAAGTGTCCAGCAGCACCGTTGCAATACGCCCGGCCAGCGCCTCGATCAGCTTGAACGGCGGCCCTTCCACGATCTGCTTGGTCCGCGCATGCAGCTCGGCGTAGTTGATCGAGTGCTCCAGCTCGTCGGTGCGGGCGGCCATTTCCAGGTCCAGCTTGAGGCTGAGATCGACGCGGAACTGCTGGCCGAGCTTGTTCTCCTCCGGGAAAACGCCGTGATAGCCGTAGAAGCGCATGCCAGTAAGTGTCATTGTATCCATTCGATTACCGTCCCATCCTTTCGTAGACCATGGCGTCCATCATTGCGGCCGTGCGCTTGATCGCGCCGACATCATGCACGCGCATGATCTGGCAGCCCTGGGCGATGCCGAGCGCGACCGTCGCCGCCGTGCCTTCGGCAAGCTCGTCCACAGGCAGGCCGAGCGTATCGCGGATGAACCGCTTGCGCGACGTGCCGAGCAGCACCGGATAGCCGAGCTCCGACAGCTCCGACAGCCGGCCCATAAGCTCGAGGTTGTCTTCATGCGTCTTGGCGAAGCCGATGCCCGGATCGAGCCAGATGTCCCGCTCCCGCACGCCTGCGGCCAGCGCGATCTCCACGCTGCGCTGCAGATCGGCGATGACGTCCGGCACCAGGTCGCGGTAGTCGCGCGCCGCGCGGTTGTGGCTGAGGATGACCGGACAGCCGAACTCGGCCGCCACCCGCGCCATTTCGGGATCGTCGCGCAGCCCCCAGATGTCGTTGATGATATGGGCGCCGGCCTCGAGCGCGGCGCGCGCCGTCGCCGGCTTGTACGTATCGATCGAGAGGGGCAGCTCCGGCAGCTCCGTCCGCAGGCGCCGGATGAGCGGCACGACGCGGCGGATCTCCTCCTCGAGCGGCACCGGCGTGAAGCCCGGCCGCGTCGACTCGCCGCCGACGTCGATTAGGTCCGCGCCCTGCTCCGCCATGAGCCGGGCATGCTCCAGCGCCGCGTCTCCCTCGTGATGCCGGCCGCCGTCCGAGAACGAATCCGGCGTCGCGTTGAGGATGCCCATGACGAGCGTCCGCCTCCCGACGGCAAGCTTCGTCCCGTCCGCCCATTCGTAGCTCCGTTCAGGAACGGCATGCTCCGGTTGTCTTCTATACATAGGCTTGCCTCCTCGCCGCCGACGGCGGCTTCATTTGCAGCTCTTTCAGGTGTCCGCAGAGGGCCGCGAGCCGGCGTCCTCCCGATACTGCGCCAGCAGCTCGCGGACGACCGGACCGGCGGCGCGGCCGGCGCGCGGATGTGCGGGCTCTCCGTCCAATCCGGCCAGCGTCGTGACCGGCACGAGCTCCTGCACCGAGTTCGTCGTCCACACCTCGTCGGCTTCCAGCAGCGCCTCCCAGCTCCAGCGTCCCTCGCGGACGGGATGACCGGCGGCTTGCGCCAGCTCGAGCACCCGCTCCCGCGTGATGCCGGGCAGGATGCCCGTGTCGAGCGATGGCGTGCGGACTTCGCCGTCTGCGACAAAAAACAGATTGCTGACGATTCCTTCCGCGAGCCGGCCGTCCGCGGTCAGCATCAGGCCCTCGGCTCCCGGAGCCGCATCCGTATCCGCCAGCTCCCGCTTGGCGGCGATGCAATTCATATAATGAAGCGACTTCAGCCGCGTGGCGAGCTCCGGCGTATTGCGCGGAGTCCGCAGCAGGCGCAGCTCCCGGCCCCGCTCGTACAAGCCGGGAGCGGCCGCCGGCAGCGGCTTGACCATAACGAGCTCCTGCGGCTCCTCGTAATCCCCCGCCGGCAGGCCGAGGCCGCCGTCTCCGGCGGAGACGGTCAGCCGCACGTACGCGTCGCCTGGCAGCCCGTTCGCCTCCGCCGTCCGGCGGATCAGCGCCTCCAGCCGCTCCGCGTCCGGCTCGTACCGGATGCGCAGCTCCCGGCAGCCTTCGGCGAGCCGCCGCAGATGCCGCTCCAGCAAATACGGCCTGCCGCCGTAGGTGCGGAACGTCTCGAACAGGCCCATGCCATACAAAAAGCCGTGGTCGAATGCCGAGATGCGGGCATCTCCGGCGCTCACCACGGCTCCGTTATAGGCGATCTTCATTTCGAAGCCGGGGCCTTTTCCGCCAGGAAGCTACGCAGCATGGAGAGGCCGTTCTCGGTGATGATCGACTCGGGATGGAACTGCACGCCCTCCACCGGGTAGCGCTTGTGGCGCAGCCCCATGATCTCTCCCTCGGCCGTCTCGGCCGTAATCTCCAGCTCGTCCGGCAGCGTCTCGCGGCGCACGATGAGGGAGTGGTAGCGGGTCGCCGTGAACGGGGACGGCAGGCCTTGGAACACGCCCCGGCCCGTATGGTGGATCGGAGAGGTCTTGCCGTGCATGAGCCGCTCCGCGCGCACGACCTCGCCGCCGAATGCCTGTCCGATCGCCTGATGGCCGAGGCAGACGCCGAGGATCGGAATCTCGCCCTTGAAGCGCTCGATCAGCGCGAGGCTGATGCCCGCCTCGTTGGGAGAGCACGGCCCCGGAGAGATGAGGATGTGGTCCGGAGCGAGCTGGGCGATCTCGTCCAGCGTGATCTCGTCGTTGCGCTTGACGAGGATGTCTTGCTTGAGCTCTCCCAGATACTGCACCAGATTGTACGTAAAGGAGTCGTAGTTGTCGATGACCAGGATCATGCGTCCATCCCCCTGTCGATTGATGCCGAGCCGTGCAGCCCGGCGTAGTGGAAGGCGCGCCAGAGCGCCCTTGCCTTGCTGATCGATTCGCGGTATTCCCGCTCGGGATCGGAATCGATCACGATGCCGGCGCCCGCCTGGATGTGCGCGACGCGGTCCTTGACCGCCATCGTGCGGATAATAATATTAAATTCCATATCCCCGCTATAGTCAATCCAGCCCATCGAGCCCGTATACGGCCCCCGGCGCACCGGCTCGAGCTCCTCGATGATCTCCATCGTGCGGATTTTGGGCGCTCCGGTGATCGTGCCCCCGGGGAAGACGGCGCGCATGACGTCGAACGCGTCCCGGCCCGGCATGAGCTCCCCGTTCACCTGCGAGACGAGATGCATCACATGCGAGTAGCGCTCCACGACCATCAGCTCCTCGACGCGCACGGTGCCGTAGCGGGACACCCGGCCGAGATCGTTGCGCTCCAGGTCGACCAGCATGATATGCTCGGCCGTCTCCTTTTCGTTCGTGCGCAGCTCGAGCTCCAGCTCGGCGTCCTCCTCCGGCGTGCGGCCGCGGCGGCGGGTGCCGGCGATCGGCCGCGTGTACAGCTTCCCGTCCGCGAGCTCGACGAGCAGCTCCGGCGAAGCGGAGACGAGCTGGAATTCCGGCGTCCGCAGCAGGCCCATGTACGGCGACGGATTGATGAGGCGCAGCCATTCGTACAGTTCCTCCGGCGAGGCTTCCATGGCTTTTTGCTGCCGCAGCGAAAGGTTCACCTGGAATACGTCGCCTGCCGCGATGTAGCGCTGGATGGCGCGCACGGCGTCCTTGTACCGCTCGCGGGGAAAAGGACTGGTCGCATCCGCGGGAACGTCCGGGAAAGGAAGCTCGGCGCCCGCTTCCGTCCGCTCCAGCAGCTCCCGGCGGGAGCCGGCATGATGCAGCGAAGCCGGCGACGAAGCCCAGGCGGCCCATTGCTCCAGCAACTCGAGCGCGCGGGCGGCAGCCGCGTCGTAGGCTAATCTGAGGGCCGCCTCGCCGGCGGCGGCCTCCGAGCCTTCGCCCGCCAGGGCGGCCAGGGGAGCCTGCACGGCGGCATAAACGCAGCGCTGCTCGCGGTCATGGATCCACAGCTCGTCCAGCTGCAGGAACAGCGCCTCGGGCAGCTCCAGGTCATCGGCCGCCAGATCCGGCAGCCGCTCGATGGCGCGCGCCACGTCGTAGCTCCAGTAGCCGGCGATGCCGCCTGCGAACTTCGGACCGCCCGGCAGGCGCGGCGCCTTGCGCCCGTCCATCCAGCGGCGCACCGCCTCGAGCGGATCGGCGGCGATGGCCTGCGACGGCTCGTAGCCGCCGGCAGCGCTGCGCGTCCATACCTGCGCCTCGCCGCCCTTGGCCCGCAGCACGGCCGCCGGTTGCCGGCCCAGATACGTATAGCGGCCCGTCTTGCCGCTTTCGAGCAGGATCGAATACGGCTCCTGCTCGTGCCATGCCGCCTCCCATGAAGCCGGCAGCGCTTCTCCGTACGGCAGGTCCATTCGCGCCAGCACCGGCAGCGACGCGTAGCTCGTTCCGTCTCGCAGCCATTCCTGCCACTGCTCCCATGAGATGCAGATGTTCCCCTTCATTCGTTGCGCCTACCTCGCCTTCCGTGCTCGCTCTCTGTCTATCGCCTGATCGTATCGTGTCGTCGGTGCAAAATCAAGAGTAGAACACAACCGATTCCCGCTTCGCGGACGGGAACTCGTTCCGATCTCCCTGGAGCCCAGATTCCTGTGAATGTATTCTCCCAGAAAGGAAGGAATCCGGCCTCCAAGGGAACCGCTGCCGCTTCTCCACGAGCCCCCGTCCGCTTCGCTCTTCGGTTTCAACTATTGCCTATGGGCTGGCTTCCAGAAGGATCGGAGAAAGGCTCGGCTTGCGCAGCGAAATGGCTTGTCTGCAGGACGTCTTCTTTTCAATGAAAAAACCGCCGGTCCCCTCCCGAAGGAAAGGCCGGCGGCCGGAAATGAAGGATTAGTTCTCGAAGTTGAACAGCGCGGTGCTCAGGTAGCGCTCGCCGTTGGAAGGAACGACCGCGATGACGCGCTTGCCCGGTCCGAGCTTGGCTGCGACCTGCAGCGCGGCGGAGATGGCGGCGCCGGAGCTGATGCCGACGAGCAGGCCCTCTTCCTTGGCGGCGCGGCGAGCGTAGTCGAACGCTTCTTCATTTTCGACGGTGATGACTTCGTCGTAGATGTCGCGGTTCAGGATATCCGGGATGAAGTTGGCGCCGATGCCCTGGATCTTGTGGCCGCCCGGCTTGCCGCCCGACAGCAGCGGAGATGCCGAAGGCTCGACCGCGACGATCTTGATGTCCGGGAAGCTCTGGCGGAGCACTTCGCCGGTGCCGCTGATCGTGCCGCCCGTGCCGATGCCGGCGACGAACGCATCGAGCTTGCCGTCCAGCGAGTTGATCGCTTCCACGATCTCAGGTCCTGTCGTCTCGCGGTGAATTTTGACGTTCGCCGGGTTTTTGAACTGCTGCGGCAGGAAGTAGTCTTCGTTCTCGGCCGCGAGCTGCTCGGCCTTCTTGACCGCGCCGTTCATGCCCTCGGCTCCCGGCGTCAGCACGAGCTCCGCGCCATAGGCGCGCAGCAGGTTGCGCCGCTCAAGGCTCATCGTCTCCGGCATGACGAGGACGGCACGATAGCCCTTGGCCGCTGCGACCATGGCCAGGCCGATGCCCGTGTTGCCGCTCGTCGGCTCGACGATCGTCGAGACGCCCGGCTTGATCAGGCCTTGCTCCTCGGCGACGTTGATCATGCTGATTGCGATGCGGTCCTTGACGCTGGATCCCGGATTCTGATACTCAAGCTTCACATATACTTCCGCGCTGCCTTCCGGCACCAAGCGGTTCAAGCGGACAAGCGGAGTATCTCCGATCAGTTCGGTCACATTCTGCACAATTCTGGCCATCGTCCAACTGCCTCCTCATCTATATTCCGACTAAAATAGTAGGTTATTAGCTGTTTCTATCTTAACAAGGCCTTTCGGCCCTTGTCAAGCCTGCGATGAAGAGACCTTTGGCCAATGTCAAAGTCTAACGCAAAACCGCTATCCGCTGGCCGATGGGGCCGGCTGCGGGGAGGCGTCGGCGCCCGTCCGAGCGCCGTATTGACGCAGCAGCCGCTGCTCGCCTTCCTTCAGCGAGCCCGCCTCGTCGAGAGCGATGAGGCGCCGCACCTTGGAGCGCAGCACCTGCTCGTCCAGCGCCGGCGGCGACTCGCGCTCCAGCAGCTGCACGAGGGCGAATCCGCCCTCTACCTCCGCCGGCCCGCCGAGCTCGCCCTCCGCCAGCTCCGCCGCCGCGGCCGCCGCGCCCGGATCGAGGAACGGGTCGCCTTCCTCGACGACGCCGAGATCGCCGCCGAGCTCCGCCGTCGCTTCGTCGAGCGAGTGCCGGCGGGCCAGCTCGGCGAAATCCTCGCCGGCCTCCAGCCGGCCGAGCAGCGCCTCGGCTTCCGCGCGGGAAGCGCTGACGATCCAGCGCAGATGGGCGCGCGGAGCCGGCCGCAGCTCCGCTTCATGCTCCTGCAGATACGCATCGACCTGCGCGTCGCTGACGACGATGCCTTGGGTCATCCACTTTTCCATCAGGAGGCGGTACATCGCTTCCTCATATACCTCGTCCCGGTCCAGGCCGAACTGGCTCTCCATCTCGCGGTAGAAGCCCTCTTCGTCGCCGTAGCCTTCCATCTGCGCCTGCAGCTCCGCCTCGATCTCGGCTTCCGTCACGGCCAGGCCGGCCTTGGCGCTCTCCTGATCGAGCGCGGAGCGGATCATCATCGTCTGCAGCACGCTCTCCCCGTACTGATCGCGCAGCCGCGCCGCCAGCTCCGACTCCGCGATCACATCGCTGCCGACGACAGCGGCCGTACCGTCGCCTCCGTCCTCTCCGTTCTCCCCGACCTGCGCTCCGACAGGCACGAGGACCGGCTCGCCGCGCAGCTGCCCCGCCAGCACGAACGCGGCCAGCACGATCATGCAGGCCGCCTGAAGGCCGATGATCGTTTTCAACGCCTTGTCTCTGCCCATGCTCCGCTTCCCTCTATTTCCCGCTTTCCGAAGTCGCTTCCTGCAGCAGCCTCTCCAGCTTGGTGCGATCGAACACATACGCTTCATTGCAGAAATGACACTGAACCTCCGCCTCGCCGTCCTCCTCGATCAGCTGGCGCAGCTCGGCCTCGCCGAGGCTGACGAGCGTCTGCTCCACGCGCTCCTCGCTGCACGGGCAGGCAAAGCCGACCGGCAGCGTCTCATGCACCGTCAGCTCGTCGCCGACGACCCAGCGCAAAATCTCTTCCGGCGTCTCGCCCTGGTCCAGCAGCGCCGTCACATGCGGCAGATGGCCGAGCGCATGCTCGAGACGGGTGATCTCCGCGTCGCTGAGGCCCGGCAGCAGCTGGATGATGAAGCCGCCGGCATGCAGCACGCTGCCGTCCACGTCCACGAGCACGCCGACGCCGACCGCCGAGGGCGTCTGCTCCGAGGAGGCGAAGTAATAGGTGAAATCCTCGCCGAGCTCCCCCGAGATGATCGGCACGCTGCCGCGGTACGGCTCCTTGAGCCCGAGATCCTTGGTCACATGCACATAGCCGGTCGTGCCGACGACGCCGGCGACATCCAGCTTGCCCTGCGCGTTCGGAGGCAGATGCGCCTGCGGGTTGTCGACGTAGCCGCGAACTTCGCCGCGGGCGTTGGCGTCGACGACGATCGCGCCGATCGGTCCGTCGCCCTTGACCTGCAGCGTCAGCTTCTCCTCGCCTTTGAGCATGATGCCCATCATCGCGCCGATGGCCGCCGTGCGGCCGAGCGCGGCCGATGCGGTCGGAAGCGTGCCGTGGCGGCGCTGCAGCTCGCGCGTAAGCTCCGTCGTGCGCGCGGCGAAGACGCGGATCTTGCCGCCCCACGCCGTCCCGCGCACCAGATAGTCCTTCGTCGTGTCGCTCATGCGATCCCTCCTGTCCGGATTCGTCCCGGTAAAATGAATCGGCGCCCCGTCCAAGCCGGACAGGGGCGTCGATGGATGAAGTCAGTCCTGATTGCGCTCGTAGATGAGGCGCAGCCCCTCGAGCGTCAGCAAATGGTCGACCCGCTCGATCGTCTCCGACTCCGCGGCGATCAGATCGGCGAGCCCGCCGGTTGCGACGACGCGGGGATGGTTGTCGAACTCCTTGCGGATGCGCCGCACGATGCCGTCGACCTGGCCCGCATAGCCGAAAATGATGCCCGCCTGCATCGAGGTGACCGGATTGCGGCCGATGACGCTGCGCGGCTTGACGAGCTCGATGCGCGGCAGCTTCGCCGCCTTTTGGTACAGCGCCTCGGTCGAGATGCCGATGCCGGGGACGATCGCTCCGCCAAGGTACGCTCCGCTCTCGTCGATGTAGTCGAACGTCGTCGCCGTACCGAAGTCGACGACGATGAGCGGGGCGCCGTACTTCTCTATGCCGGCGACGGAATTGACGATGCGGTCGGCGCCGACCTCGCGCGGATTCTCGTAGCGGATGTTCAGCCCGGTCTTGATGCCGGGGCCGATGACGAGCGGCGCATGCTTGAGATAGGTCGTGGACAGCTGCTCGAGCGTCCGCATGAGCGGCGGCACGACCGACGAGACGACGACGCCGCGGATCTCGTCCAGCGAGATGCCCGCATAGTGGAACAGGTTGTACACCATCATTCCGTATTCGTCGCTCGTCGCCGAGCGGTTCGTGCTCATCCGCCAGTGATGGAGCAGTTCGCTGCCGCGATAGATGCCGAGCACGATGTTCGTGTTGCCTACGTCAATGACGACGATCACCGCTTACGCCCTCCCTTTTTTGCCGCCGAGGTCGAGGCTGATGTCGAGCGAGCGGAACGAGTAGGTGAGCCCGCCGACGGAAATGACGTCCACGCCCGTCTCCGCGATGCCTCGCACCGTCTCCAGCGAGACCCCGCCGGACGCCTCGACGATGACATGAGGGGCGCGGCCGCGAATAAGGGCGACCGCCTCGCGCATGAGCTCCGGCTCCATATTGTCGAGCATGATGATGTCCGCTCCGCTGTCGAGCGCCTGGCCGACCTCGCCCAGCGATTCGGTCTCGACCTCGATCTTCATCGTATGGGGAATCGCCGCCCGCGCGGCCGCCACGGCCGCCTCGATGCCTCCGGCTCCCTTGATATGGTTGTCCTTGATCATGACGGCGTCGTACAGGCCGAACCGGTGGTTCGAGCCGCCCCCGACGCGCACCGCGTACTTCTCCAGGCGGCGATGGCCCGGCGTCGTCTTGCGCGTGTCGACGAGGCGCGTCGGAAGGCCGCCGAGCGCATCGATGAACTGCCTCGTCTTCGTCGCGATGCCGGACAGCCGCTGCATCAGGTTGAGCGCCAGGCGCTCACCCGTCAGGATGCTGTGCGTGCGGCCCGAGACCTCGGCGATGACCGTGCCCTTGGCTACGGCATCGCCGTCGCGTACGAGCGCGGTGAAGACGAGCTCCGGATCGACGACGCCGAACACCGCCTGCGCGACCGGCAGTCCGGCGACGATGCCGTCTTCCTTGACGTGGATGACAGCCTTCATCACGCTGTCCGCCGGAATCGTCGAGCGCGTCGTGATGTCGCCGGTGCCGATGTCCTCGGCCAGCCAGGCGCGGATGCTCTCGCGCAGTCCCGTATCGTATCCTTCCAAGCCGAGTCCGTGCTCAGCGGATCGCTGCATCATCGATCTTCTCCTCCGTCTGGCCCTGCACTCGATGCAGCACCGTATGCTTGCGCCAACGCCCGTCGTCCCGCTGCGGGAAGTCCACGCGGTAGTGCGCGCCGCGGCTTTCCTCGCGCGCCGCGGCGGATTCCGCCGTCAGCAAGGCGTTCGTCAGCAGATTGGCAAACTCGAAATCTTCGCGCTTCGTCATCTCCGTCGTGAAAAACGGCAGCTGCCGCTTCAGCTCGCCCAGTCCTTTGGCGAGACTGTCCGCGCTGCGGCGCAGGCCGATGTAGCGGACCATCACCTTCTGCAGCTTGAGCCGCTTCTCGACGACGGCCTGCCGCGACACGGCGTCATGGCCCGCGCGCTCCTCGCGCACGCGAACCTCGCCCTCCAGCGGAGGCAGCTCGTGGATGCGGTGGATGATGCGGCGGCCGAACACGATCGCCTCGGACAGCGAGTTGCTGGCCAGCCGGTTCGCGCCGTGCACGCCGGTCGAAGACACCTCGCCGCAGGCGAACAGGCGGCGGATGTTCGTTTCCCCGTTCAGATCGGTGCGTACGCCGCCCATCGTATAATGCGCGGCCGGAGCGACCGGGATCCAGTCCGTCGTCAGGTCGAGCCCGTACTGCAGGCAGGTCTCGTAGATCGTCGGGAAGCGATGGCGCACCATCTCCTCGGATTCATGCGTGACGTCGAGATAGACAAATGTCGCGCCGGTCTGCTCCAGCTCGCTGACGATCGCGTTGGCGACGACGTCGCGCGGCGCGAGCTCCAGCTGCGGGTGGTACCGCTCCATGAAGCGCTCTCCGTGGATGTTGCGCAGCACCGCTCCCTCGCCGCGCACCGCCTCGGAGATGAGGAAGCGCGGCGCGCCCGGATAACAGAGCGTCGTCGGGTGGAACTGGATGAACTCCATGTCCCGGATGTAGGCGCCGGCCCGGTAGGCCATCGCCACGCCGTCGCCGGTCGCCACCTCGGGATTGGTCGTATAGCGGTACATCTGCCCGGTGCCGCCGGTGCAAAGGATCGTCGCCTTGCCGCGCACGAACACCCGGCTTCCGTCCGGCTTCTGCACGAGCGCGCCGCAGCATTCGCCGTCCCGCGTGATGAGGTCGATCGCGAAATGGTCGTCCCATACCTCGATGTCCTCGTTCGCCAGCGCGCGCTCGGACAGCGCGCGCACGATCTCGTAGCCGGTCGCGTCGCCGTTGGCGTGCAGGATGCGGCGCTGGCTGTGCGCGCCTTCCTTGGTCAGGGCGAACTCGCCGTTCTCGCGGTCGAACTGCGTGCCCATGTTGATGAGCGTGCGGATGCCTTTCGGCCCTTCATGGACGAGCACCCCGACGGCGTCCTCGTCGCATAGCCCGGCTCCGGCGACGAGCGTATCCTGAAGATGGAACTCCGGCTTGTCCTCGTCGGAGATGACGGCCGCGATGCCGCCCTGGGCGTAGCGGGTATTGCTGTCGAGGAGCGATTTTTTGGTGATCATGAGCACCGAGCCGCGCTCGCTCGCCCGCAGGGCGGTGAAAAGGCCGGCGATGCCGGCCCCGATGACGATGACGTCCTTCTCGACGACAGGCAGGGCGTCCAGGTCGAGCTCCACCAGATATCTAGGAATCATAGGTCGGTTCTCCTCCGAACATGGGAGTAGCGCATGGCTACTTGACCAGCAGCATGCGCTCCAGGGACAGACGGGCTTTGTCGGCAACCTGCGGCGGCACGTAGATCTGCGGAGACATGTTCTCCAGGCAGCGCACGAGCTTCTTCAGGTTGTTGACCTTCATGTTCGGGCAGACGAGATACTTCGTGGCGAAATGGAACGTCTTGTCCGGGCTGTCCAGGCGAAGCTGGTAGCCGGTGCCGTCCTCGGTGCCGACGATGAATTCCTTGTTCGGCGATTCCTTGCAGTATTTGATGATCGCAGTCGTGCTGCCGACAAAATCTCCGAGCGCGACGACTTCCGGACGGCATTCGGGATGGACGACAAACTCCGCGTTCGGATATTTGGCCTTCATCTCCTCGACGTCCTTGACAGTCAGCATGTCATGCGTATTGCAGTAGCCTTCCCAGATGATCATCTTTTTGTCCGTCTTCTGCTGGACGTAGTGGCCGAGGTTTTTGTCCGGCACCCAGATGATCTCGTCGCCTTCGACCGAGTTGACGACCTTGACGGCGTTCGCCGACGTGCAGCAGATGTCGGTCTCCGCCTTGATTTCGGCCGAGGAGTTGATGTACGTGACGACCTTGGCGTTCGGATGCTGGGCCTTCAGTTTGCGGAGCCCGTCGACGTTGACCATGTCGGCCATCGGGCAGCCGGCGCGCTCGTCGGGAATGATGACCGTCTTGTTCGGAGCGAGAATCTTGGCGCTCTCCCCCATGAAGTGCACGCCGCAGAATACGATCGTGTCCGCATCCGTCTCAGCGGCCTTTTGGGCGAGCAAAAAGGAATCCCCCCGGAAATCGGCCACTTCCTGAATTTCGTCCCGCTGGTAATAGTGGGCGAGAATGATCGCGTTGCGCTCCTTCTTGAGCTGCAGCAGCCTCTCCCGCAATTCCCGGTTTTGCTCTGCCTTGCGTTCCAGAGCCAGTGCTTCCACGGCGCTTCCTCTCCTTCGGTCCATCGAGTCGCCAGCCGATTGTCACGCCGAGCCGACCCGTATAGTATGCGGCATTCGTCCCCGTCTCAATAGGGAACGGAAGCCGTTTCAAGCAAGTGAAATGATTCACATGTTACAAAGAAGTGACGAATCAGTACACCTAATTTACACTTCGCCGGGTACACTGTCAACCGACGGTTCAAGCGATTTCAAGACCATTTCCCAGGAAATTGAAACGGAAAGAAAAAAGCTCCCCGCAAGTGCGGGAAGCTGGGGAAAATCAGCGCTTGCTGGGATCGTAAGGCTCGCCGACTGCGGCCGGAGCCCGGCTCTTGCCTGCGGCGATCGCCAGCACGAGCAAAGTCAGCACGTACGGCAGCATGTACAGGAACTCGTTCGGAATCGACTTCGACCAGTCGAACAGGCCCGCCTGGAAGCGGAGCGCTTGCGTGAACCCGAAGAACAGCGCCGCTGCGGCCGCGCCGATCGGATGCCAGCGGCCGAAGATGACCGCCGCAATCGCGATGAAGCCTTGGCCGCTGATCGTCGTGTGCGAGAAGTCGTACGTCGTCGTCAGCGAGATCGTCGCGCCGCCGAGGCCGGAGAGCGCGCCGCTCAGCAGGACGCCGATGTAGCGGTACTTGGTGACGCTGATGCCGACCGTGTCGGCCGCGCCCGGATGCTCGCCGACCGAGCGCAGGCGCAGGCCGAAGCGCGTGCGGTAAAGCGCGTACCAGCTGACGAAGACGAGCAGGTAGCACAGGTACGTCGTCGGGTACGCCTTGAACAGCGCGTCGCCGATCAGCGGGATGTCCGACAGGAACGGCACGTTGTACTTGGTGAACGCGATGCCGGACAGGTTCTCCGTCTGGCCCGAGCCATTGAACAAGCTCTTGACGAGGTAGACCGTCAGGCCGAGCGCCAGGATGTTGATGACGACGCCGATGATGACCTGATTGGCCTTGAACGTGATCGTCGCGACCGCATGCAGCAGCGAGAACGCCGCTCCGAGCACGATCGACATCAGCACGCCGAACCAGGCCGACGCGCCGCCGAGGCCCCACTCATGGCCGTAATAGGTGAAGACGGCGGAGCTGAAGGCGCCGATGATCATGAGGCCCTCGAGGCCGATGTTGACGACGCCCGAGCGCTCCGAGAAGATGCCGCCGAGCGCGACCAGAATGAGAGCGGTCGAGAAGACCAGCGTCGTATTGAGCAGAAGACCGATTGTATCCATCTAGGCCGCCTCCTTCCTTTCTTCGCGCCGTTTGCGGAAGAACGGCTTGAGGAACCATTTGACGATGCCGTGGCTGGCGACGAAGAAGATGACCGCCCCGATGACGATGCGGATGATCTCGTTCGGCACGTCGGCCTCGAAGCTCATGCCGGTGGAGCCGTAGCTGAGGAAGCCGAACAGCAAGCCGCCAAAGATGATTCCGAACGGATTGTTGCCGCCGAGCAGCGAGACGGCGATGCCGTCGAAGCCGTAGCCTGGCAAGGCGTTCATGACCGCCATCGACTTGAACACGCCGAGCGATTCGAACGCGCCGCCCAGGCCGGCGAGCGCGCCGGAGATCATCATCGCCTTGACGATGCTGCCCTTGACGTTGATGCCGGCATAGTGGGCCGCGTCCGGATTGAAGCCGGAGGCGCGCAGCTCATAGCCTTGGCGGGTGCGCCACAGGATATAGTAGAAGACGAACGCGCACAGCACCGCGACCAGCGTGCCCCAATGGACGCGGGCGTTGTCGAGGATGCTGACGAGCCAGTCCATCGAGGCCGAGGCCGTCTCCTGGATGTCCTTGGAGCGGTTCTGTCCCGACTCGACCATGACGACGCGCACCATGTAGTTGGCGAGGTAGTAGGCGATCCAGTTGAGCATGATCGTCGAGATGACCTCGTTGACGCCGCGCGAAGCCTTCAGCCAGCCGGCGATGCCGGCCCAGAGCGCGCCGGCGATGCCGCCGACGATGACGGCGAGCGGCATGTGGATGAACCACGGCAGGTCGAGGTTGATGCCGATCCACGTGGCGGCCGTCATGCCGGTGATGAACTGGCCCTCGGCGCCGATGTTGAACAGGCCGGCACGGAACGCGAAGGCGACCGCGAGACCGGTGAAGATGAGCGGCGTGACCTGGCGGATCGCTTCGCCGAAATCGTACTTCGAGCCGAAGATCTTGTTGAGCATCGCTCCGTACGCTTCCCATGGGTTGTAGCCGCCGAGCCACATGACGATGGCGCCGACGAGCAGGCCGAGCACGATCGCGACGAACGGCACATAGGTCTCCTGCTTGGTGAAGATCTTGTTGAACGCTTGCACTTAGCTTTCCCCCTGTCTAAGGGCGGTATCGGACGCGGCGCTGCCGAGGGCGTTGCCCGCCATCATGAGGCCGATCTGCTCTTCGTTCTTCTCGTCGGCATCCATCTGGCCCATGATGCGGCCCTCGTAGATGACGGCGAGACGGTCGGAGAGGCCGTACAGCTCCTCGAGCTCGAACGAGACGAGCAGCACCGCCTTGCCGGCGTTGCGGGCTTCGATCAGCTGCTTGTGCACGAACTCGATCGCGCCGACATCAAGGCCGCGGGTCGGCTGCACGGCGATGATCAGCTCCGGATCGCGCGTCAGCTCGCGGGCGATGATCGCCTTCTGCTGATTGCCTCCGGACAGCGACCGCGCCTCCGTATGGATGCTCGACATGCGCACGTCGAATTCAGCCGCGAGCTTCGTCGCGTTTTCGTCCATCGCCTTGTAGTTCAAAATGCCGCTGCGCGTGTAGGGAGCCCGGTAATAATTGCCCAGGACCATGTTCTCGCTCACGGAGAAATCGAGCACGAGGCCATGCTTGTGGCGATCCTCCGGGATATGCGAGACGCCTGCCTCGGTCACCTGGCGCACCGACGAGCCGAGCAGCTCCTGCCCGTGGACGCGTACCGAGCCGCCGCTTGCCTGGCGCATGCCGGTGATCGCTTCGACAAGCTGCGTCTGGCCGTTGCCGTCGACGCCTGCGATGCCATAGATCTCGCCGGCGCGGATCTGGAAGCTGACGTTGTCGACGACTGCCTTGCCGTGCTCGCCTTGGACCGTAAGGCCGTTCACCTCGAGAATCGCCTTGCCCGGCTTGGACTTCTCCTTGTTCACTTGGAAGTTGACCGAGCGTCCGACCATCATTTCGGCCAGCTGGCGCTCGCTCGAGTCCTTGACCGCGACCGAGCCGACGACCTTGCCGCGGCGAATGACCGTGCAGGTGTCGGCGATCGCCATGATCTCCTTGAGCTTATGGGTAATAAGGATGATTGACTTGCCCTCGCGAGCGAGGGCGCGCAGAATCTCGATCAGTTCCTCGATCTCCTGCACGGTCAGCACCGCCGTCGGCTCGTCGAAGATCAGGATGTCGGCGCCCCGGTACAGCGTCTTGAGAATCTCGACGCGCTGCTGCATGCCGACGGTGATGTCCTCGATGCGTACGTGCGGATCGACCTTCAGGCCGTACTGGTCCGACAGCTGACGCACGCGTTCGCCCGCGCCCTTGATGTCGACCTTGATGCCCTTGGTCGGCTCGTTGCCGAGGATGATGTTCTCCGCGACCGTGAACGGCTTGACCAGCTTGAAGTGCTGATGGACCATCCCGATGCGCAGCTCGATGGCCTTGCCGGCGCCGTCAATGACGACCGGCTTGCCGTCGATCTCGATATGGCCCTCGTCCGGCTGGTACAGGCCGAACAGGATATTCATCAGCGTCGACTTGCCCGCTCCGTTCTCGCCGAGCAGCGCATGGATTTCCCCTTTGCGCAGCTGGAGGCTGATGTTGTCATTCGCGACGATGCCCGGGAACCGCTTTGTAATCCCTTTCAACTCTGCCACGATAGGCTGCTGTCCCATGCCTCTCTCTCCTTTCCTTGCCCTCAAGCCCTTTACGCGAAAAAGAACAAGGCCGGCTCTGGGGCTGGCCTTGTCTGATTCCATTTGAAGCGTGTCTTATTTCGCAGGAACGGTGATTTCTCCGTTCACGATTTTCGTCTCGTATTCCTTGACTTTAGCCATGATGTCTTCGGATACGTTCGGGTTGTTCTCCGGCAGGCCGACAGCGCCGTCCTTCAGCGTCAGCGTACGTGTCGTGCCGCCTTTGAAGTTGCCGTCGATCAGTTCCTGGGATACGATTTGCACCGCTTGGTCGACGCGCTTGACCATCGACGTCAGCGTGATGTCGTTGCCGAACTCGATCGATTGGTCTTTGTCGACGCCGATGACCCATACTTTTTCGCCTTTGGAGACGCGGTCTTTGGCTTCCGTGAAGACGCCGTTGCCGCTGCCGCCTGCAGCATGGTAGATGATGTCGTTGCCGTCGTTGTAGAGCGTCGCAGCGGATGCTTTGCCAAGGTCAGGCTTGGTGAAGTCGCCGACGTATTGGACCGTTACTTTGGCATCCGGGTTGACGGCTGCGACGCCTGCCACGAAGCCCGCTTCGAACTTCTTGATCAGATCGCCTTCTACGCCGCCGACGAAGCCGACTTTGTTCGTCTTGGTCGTCAGGCCTGCGACGACGCCGACGAGGAAGGAGCCTTCGTTCTCAGCGAACATGACGGACTCGACGTTAGGAGCGCTCACTTCGCTGTCGATGCTCGCCAGCTTTGCTTCCGGGTTTTGCGTCGCGACCGTCGTGATCGCTTTGTTCATCATGAAGCCGATGCCCCACGTCAGGTTATAGCCCGCTTTGACCATCTGGTTCAGGTTCGGTTCGAAATCGCTCTCGCCCTTGCTCTCCAGATACTTGATCTCGGCGCCGGTGTCCTTTTCGAGCTGCTGCAGGCCTTCCCATGCGGATTGGTTGAACGATTTGTCGTTCACGCCGCCGCCGTCGGTAACCATGCCGATCTTGAAGTCCTTGCCGGCATCGCTGCCTGCGCCTGCATTTTCGGTGTTCGCTGCCGCGCCGCCATTGTTTGTCTCGGAGTTGTTGCTCTTCGAGCCGCAGCCGCTAACGACGAGCATCAGTGCCAGAGCGGAAACGCTGAGTACATGGAACGGTTTGCTTGTCCATTTCATCTTTGTCTTTCTCCCCTGTTCTTCACCATAGGTTATTGGTTGGATATAGATAGTATAGCCTATATTCATCAAGAGTCAACGAGAAAATGTAACTAATCCTGACATAATGAAAGCCATTACAAAATAAAATTCCGAATATAATGTCGGTTTATGACAGCAATTCGGATGATCATGCATATTCGAGCATAAATATCTAACATCAACGTTACATATTTGTGCGCAATGCATGGTTTGGCTTCCATCAAGTTGATCTCATTATTCCCTGACCCTCGCTTATTATACCCGAACGCCTTGAACAGAAGCAACAGCCCCCATGCACAAATGTGCATGGGGGCTGCGCCGAATAGTTCGATTGTCACGCCTTGTCTGTCGGGCCCGGCTCGCCGCCGGCGTCCGAATCGGCAGGCGCGGCATCGGAGCCTTCGCGGATGCCTTCGCCGCCTGGGGCATCGCCCGGCTCGCGGCCTTGAATGCGGACCTTGACGCCGCCGATGGAGTCGATCGTCGGCTCGCCGCCTGGCTCGGAGCCTTCGCCGCCCTCGCCGCCTACGCCGTTGCCTTCGACCGATCCGGTCTCCAGCAGGTTGCGGATCTGCTCGAGATCGAGCGTCTCCTGCTGCAGCAGCGTCTGTGCGATGAGGTGGACTTCCTTGCTCCGCTCGGTGAGCAGGTTTTTGGCCCGCTCGTAGCATTCGTTGATGAACGTCTGCATCTCCTGGTCGATCTCATAGGCGATCTTGTCGGAGTAGTTCTGCTCGTGGCCGATGTCGCGGCCGAGGAACACCTGTCCCTGCGAGCTGCCGAACTGCATCGGGCCGAGCTTGTCGCTCATGCCGTATTCCATGACCATGCTGCGCACGATGCTCGTCGCCTGCTTGAAGTCGCTGTAGGCGCCGGTGCCGATCTCGCCGATGAACAGCTCCTCGGCGACGCGGCCGCCGAGCAGGCCGGTAATCTTGTCGAGCATCTCTTGCTTGGTGATCAGCATGCGGTCTTCCTTCGGCAGCATGATGACGTAGCCGCCGGCGCGTCCGCGCGGGATGATCGTCACTTTATGCACCATGTCGGCGTTCTCGAGGAAGTAGCCGATGATCGTATGGCCGGCCTCATGGTAAGCGACGATCCGCTTCTCGCGGTCGCTGATGACGCGGCTTTTCTTCTCTGTGCCGACGATGACGCGGTCGACCGCCTCGTCGATCTCGATCATGGCGATGTCCTTCTTGTTGCGGCGCGCCGCGAGCAGCGCGGCCTCGTTGAGCAGGTTCTCCAGATCGGCGCCGGTGAAGCCGGTCGTCCGCTTGGCGACGACGTCGAGCTTGACGTCCTTGTTGAGCGGCTTGTTGCGGGCATGCACCTTGAGCACGGCCTCGCGGCCCTTGACGTCGGGACGGTCGACCGTGATCTGGCGGTCGAAGCGGCCCGGACGGAGCAGCGCCGGATCGAGGATGTCGGGACGGTTCGTCGCGGCGACGATGATGATGCCCTCGTTGGCGCCGAAGCCGTCCATCTCGACGAGCAGCTGGTTGAGCGTCTGCTCGCGCTCGTCGTGGCCGCCGCCAAGGCCGGCGCCGCGCTGGCGTCCGACGGCGTCGATCTCATCGATGAAGATGATGCACGGCGCGTTTTTCTTGGCGTTCTCGAACAGGTCGCGGACACGGGAAGCGCCGACGCCGACGAACATCTCGACGAAGTCGGAGCCCGAGATGCTGAAGAACGGCACGCCTGCTTCGCCGGCGACCGCGCGGGCAAGCAGCGTCTTGCCTGTGCCCGGAGGTCCGTTCAGCAGGACGCCCTTCGGAATGCGGGCGCCTACGGCGGCGAACTTGCGCGGATCCTTGAGGAACTCGACGACCTCGACGAGCTCCTGCTTCTCCTCGTCGGCGCCGGCGACGTCCTCGAACGTCACGCGCTTTTTCTCTTCATTATACAAACGAGCCTTGCTCTTGCCGAAGTTCATGACTTTCCCGCCGCCGCCTTGAGCCTGATTGATCAGGAAGAAGAACAGGATGAAGATGATCACGAACGGAATGATGGAGGTCAGGAACGTGAGCCAGATGCTTTGACCTTTCATCGGCTTGTAATCGTAGTCGAATCCGTTCTGCTTCGCGGCGTCGTCGATCTCTTTGGCCGCGAACTCCTCGGCACTCGTGTAGGTGTAGAACTTCAGTGATTCGCTTTCAGCCCCCGCTGGCGCTTTTCTGTATTCACCGGTCACCAGATACGTGTAACTGTCGAATTGCACGGTCAGCTTGCTGATGTTGTCCGCCTGGAGCTCCTGGCGGAATTCGCTGTAGAAGATCTTTTCGGTGTTATCGTCCTGACCGCTGATGAACTGCACAATTCCGACGGTTACCAGGAAAATAAGCAGGTAAAATCCAGTGTTCCGGATGATTCGATTCATCCCCTACCTCCTCTCAAGACGCTTCAAATATTTTACCATAGCCGCTCCGGCGATCTCAACAGAACCCAAGCGGGCTCAGAGCCTCGCGGACTCTAGCTTATTTGCGGTAGACTTCCGGCTTGAGGATGCCGATGTACGGTAGGTTGCGGTAGTACTCGGCATAGTCCAGTCCATAGCCTACGACAAAAGCATGAGGAAGGGTGAATCCGGTATAGTCGGCGTTGAGGTCGACCGAGCGTCCGGACGGCTTGTCGAACAGCGTGACGACCGTCACCGACTTCGCGTTGCGGCGCTCCAGCACGTCGATCAGATAGCTGAGCGTCAGGCCGCTGTCGATGATGTCCTCGACGATGAGCACGTCCCGGCCTTCGACGGAGACGTCGAGATCCTTGATGATCTTGACGACGCCGGAGGATTTGGTGGAGGCTCCGTAGCTGGAGACGGCCATGAAGTCCATTTCCAGCGGCACGCGTATTTCTTTAACCAGATCGGCCATGAAAATAAACGCGCCCTTGAGGACGCAGATGACGAGCGGATTGCGGCCCTCGAAGTCCCGGGTCAGAATCTCTCCGAGCTCCTTGACCTTGTCGCGGATCTCCTCTTCGCTGTGCAGAATTTCTTGAATGTCATTATGCAATGATGGTTCCTCCCGAATCGTCTAATCCTATTCTTATGAGCGGAATAAGTCCGGTTATTCGCCGGCGGGCTCACTCGACCCGCCGGCCGGCCGAACCTCGGCGCGCAGCATCAGCCGCGTGCCCTCGTCCGCGAGCGCATGGCTCGAGCGGCGGAGGCCCGGAATCCAAAGGATGCGTCCGCCGCCGTCGCACAGCAGCGGAAGGAAGGGCCTCCTGGAAGGAGGCAGCTTCCCGTCAACGAACATATCTTGCACCTTTTTGGTGCCGTTTAGTCCCAGCGGACGCATCCGGTCGCCGCTGCGCCGAGGACGGAGAAGCAGCGGGAGCTCCAGCTTGTCCCAATCAAAAAAAGCGGTCCGCGCGTCCGCGTCCGAAGCCGCGAAGCGCGCCGTACCGTCCCTCGTGTGGCGATGGGCGCTGAACCGGATCTCCAGCCCCGCCTCCGCGATCGTCCAGACGCCATCCGGCTCCGGGATCTCGACCGCGTAGGGCAGCGGCTCCTCGTCCGCGCGGCGGGTCCAGGCAAGCCGGCCGTATTCCCGTCGGAACCGCAGTCCTCTCGACAGGTCGACCCGCCAGCTCGCAGGCGTGCCGGACAGCGCGCCGACACGGATCCGCTCCACTTCGTCAAAGCTGGAGGGCGCCATTTCCAGAGCAAGATAATCTAATATTAGTTTAATCAATCTTCTTTGTAAAGCGACGTGGAGGGCCGCAAAAGCCGCGCCGGACATCGTCAAACCGCCTCTTTCGGACACGACGCTCGAGGCGAAAACCTCCTTGGTCCTGGCATCGAGGTAGTCCGACTCGGCCGACGCCGATTCGGCCGTCCGGCAGAGCGATTCGGCGAGCCGTCCGTTGAACGTCTCCAGATAGGGCATCGCCTCCAGCCGAATCGCATTGCGCGTGTAGTCGGCCGAGCGATTGCTGGCGTCCTCCTCGTACGGAACGCCATGCCGCTCGCAGTAGGCCAGCAGGTCCGGCTTATGTATACGCAGCAGGGGGCGGATCAGTTCCGCCTTTCCTTCCTGCCGCCGCAGCGGAATGCCGGACAGCCCTGCCGACGAGCTGCCGCGCAGCAGCCGCATGAGCACCGTCTCCGCCTGATCGTCCGCATGATGGGCGAGCGCGATGCGCGTCGCCCCCGCCCGCTCGGCGGCCTCCAGCAGGAAGCGGTAGCGCAGCCTCCGGGCCTCCGCCTGCTTGTTGCCTCCATGCTCTGCCAGATGCGCGGGCACGTCCAGCTCGGCCGTCTCGCAGGGCACGCCGAGCCGGGCGCAGAAGCCGCGCACCGTCTCGGCCTCGCGCGCGGAGGCTTGCGGGCGGAACCCGTGATCGGCATGCGCCGCGGCCACGGACACGCCGAGCTGCGGCGCCGCGGCATGCAGCGCATGCAGCAGCGCCATCGAGTCGGGCCCGCCGCTCACGGCGACGAGCACCGTGTCGCCCGGCTCCCAGAGCCGCTCGTCCGCGCCCATCCGCAGCAGCTCCCGATGCACGCGGTCCGGATCGCCGGCGCTTGCCGGCGGCCTCAGCGGCTCCAGGCGCGTACGGTCCGGCTGGCCGGAATCGGTTGATGCCATGACGCTTCCTCCTTGTCGTCGAATCCTCTCGCTCTAGCCGAGCCCGCCGCCCAGCCAGAACGCCGAAGCCGCCAGCCCTGCGGCGGCGGCAAGAAACAGCGCTTTGGTCCACCAAGGCACCGGCTTCGCGGGACGGGAGACGCGGTGCATGACGGCTTTCCAGGCATGGGACGCCTCCGCCGCGTCGGCGAAGCCGCCCGCGAGCGCGCGCGCCAGCCAGCCGGAGAACGGCCGCAGCTGCGGCGCGTCCTGGGCGAGCTTCAGCACGTCGCCCGCGCTGCGGTTTTGCGGGAGCGTGCCGGAGGCGGCCCGATGCAGCTCCTTTTCGGCGAACAGCTGCACGCACAGCACCGCGAACGAGAACAGGTCGTATCCGGCATCCGAAGCGCGGGTGCCGGCGTTCCAATAGCCGCGATCGTAGATCTCGGTGAACTGGCGGATGCCCTTGCCGAAGGCGGTCACGCCGCCGTAATCGATCAGCTCGACGCGCCCGTACTCGGCCGCGAGCACGTTGTCGATCTTGAGATCGCCGAATGCCCAGCCGGAGGCATGAAGCTCGGCGAGCCGCAGCAGCAGATTGTATCCGGCCAGCGGGAACCATTCGTCGCCGCTCGCGGCCAGAAAAGCCGGCAGCTTGGCCCCGCGCACGTAGCGCATGACGTAGAACGGGTACTCCTTGCCGGAGACGAGCTTCAGGTCGTCCACGTCCAGCAGGTACGGGCTCGCCCCGCCGCCGCGCGGCTGCTGCTTCTCCAGCGCCTTGAGCACGTTGATCTCCGACTGCAGGTCCGCCGTGTCCATCCCGACCTTGAGCGCGAGCAGCCGGCCCTCTTGCTGGACCAGGTACACCTTGCCGTTGGCGCCTTCTCCGAGCATCCGCTCGACGCGGTACCGGCGGCGGCGCCACTTGCCCGTAATGACCATGCCCCGGTCCAGATCAAGCTTAGCCGACGTAGCCACTCCTCATCTCGTCCTCCTCGCCGCCCCTTCGCCGGTCGCCGGCGCTGTCGCGATAGTACTGGATCACCTGGCGAAGCGCCGGTCCCGTCGGCGTCGTGCCCCGCATCTGCAGCTTGGGAAACAGCGCCTGCACGCCGCTCAGGTCGCTCGTCCACTCGCGGTCGAGCGCCGCGTCGTCGCCGTGCCGGTCGCCCGGGAAATGGAATACCGCCAGCTCGCTTTCGCCCTGACGCGACTGCAGGCTCAGCATGAGGTCGCGGATCGCTTCCTCGACGGCGGCGATTTTGGGCTTCATGCTGGCGCTGGCGTCGATCAGCAGGGCGACGCGCAGCCGGCTCGTCTCGCCGAGCTCGTCGATGACGCGCACGACTTCCCCGCGCCGCTCCGGCGGCAGGTCCTCGAGCGCGCCGGTGCCGCCGAGCACCGACTTGAGCTCCTTCTGCACCGCCTGCTGGATCGTCTGCACGACCGTCTTGCGCGTCATCATCTGCACCGTCTGCGACAGCTGCCGCGTGCTGACCATGCGGCTCATGCCGCCGCCCGCATGGGCGATCTCCTGGATCTCCTTGGCCCCGTACTCGCCGAGGTCGCCTCCGTCGAGCACGCCGACCACGTTCACCGTTATTCCTTCCGCAAAGGCTTCCGCCGACGCCACGACCGGATTCAAGCCGACGTTCGAGCAGCCGTCCGTAATGAGCAGAATCTGCTTCATCGCAATCCCTCCCGCTGATAGATTGAACTCTATCATTCAGTGTTGCCCCATCGGGAGAGATCTAGACCTGCGGCGCGGCGGATCGGGGCCAGCGGGAGCGCCCGGGGCGGCCGTCCGGCCGGGCGCTACTTCAGCGGGTAGCCGCGCTTGTAGGCCGGCTGCTCGGTGCGCAGCCCCTCGGTCCTGAGAAGCGCGTCGACCGCCCAGTACGGATTCCGCAGCAGCGCGCGCCCGATTCCGGCAAGATCGGCGTCGCCGCTTTGCACGACCGATTGCGCGAGCTCCGGCTCGTCCAGCATGCCGACCGCGATGACCGGGATGCCGGCCGCCTCGCGCACGGCGCGGGCCATCGGCACCTGGTAGCCCGGATAGTTGCCGGGCTGGCGCTTGCCGTTTGGCGGCGCCTCGCCGCCGCTCGACACATGCAGGATGTCGGCGCCGGCTTCCTTGTAGCGGCGGGCGATTTCCAGGCCGTAGTCGAGCTCGTAGCCGCCTTCGATGTATTCGGTCGCCGAGAAGCGCAGGATGAGCGGCATGTCCGCCGGCATGACCTCGCGCACAGCCGCGATCACCTCGCATCCGAAGCGGAGCTTGTCCTGGCCGTACTCGTCCGTGCGGCGGTTCAGCGACGGCGAATGGAAC
This sequence comes from Paenibacillus sp. FSL W8-1187, assembly GCF_037965485.1. Classification (NCBI taxonomy): domain Bacteria; kingdom Bacillati; phylum Bacillota; class Bacilli; order Caryophanales; family Paenibacillaceae; genus Paenibacillus; species Paenibacillus sp. FSL W8-1187. The sequence continues at coordinate 93,079 of NZ_CP150181.1, read as the reverse complement.
TGATGGATGAGGTAGCCGTGCGCTCCGTGCAGCTCGATCGTGTCGAATCCGGCCTCGACCGCGCGCCGGGCCGCCTCGCGGAACAGGCCGACCTGACCGCGCACCTCCGCGGTCGTCAGCTCGCGCGGCGTCTTCCAGCCGGTCGGCTCGACCGGGATCGGCGAGCTGCTGACCGGCTGCTCGGCGTCGGTCGCCTTGCGCCCGGCATGGGCGATCTGCACGCCGACGCGCGCGCCGTAGCGCTGGCATTCCCGCACGATCCGGGCATAGGCCGGAATCTGCGCGTCGTCCCACAGGCCGAGGCAGCGGCTGGTGATGCGGCCGTCCGGCTCGACGTTGGTCATTTCCATGATGATGAGGCCGGTGCCGCCGACCGCGCGCGAGACATAATGGACGAAATGCCAGTCGTTCGGCGTGCCGTCCTGCTCCTCGACGGAATATTGGCACATCGGCGCCATGACGATCCGGTTTTTCAGCTCCAGCCCTTTCAGGCGGAACGGTTCCGACAGCTTGGCCATGCTCTTTCGCGCTCCTTCCGGCGGGAGCCTGCGGGCTCCTCGTCGTTTCTTTTCCTCTATTATAAGCGAACCCGGTAGGGAAAAGAAAAACCGGGCTCGCTTATGCTTAGCGAACCCGGTGGAGAAAAGAAAAACCGCTCCCCGAAGGAAGCGGCAAAGGGAGGTCAGGCTCTCGCCGACGAGCGGCGCAGCATGAGCCAGGACAGCGTCGCGAACAGGACGGCCAGCGCGAGCAGCAGCAGGCAGACTCCCTGCAGGCTGATCTGGAGGCCGGAGATCCAGTCGAAGATCGGAACCCACCAGCCGCGCAGCGAGGCGATCGTGGTGAACGCGCCGCCGAGGATGAACGCGCCGCCGTACAAGAGGAAGTTGCCCCGCTTGCCGTAGCGCCGGCTCAAGCTGCCGGACACGAAGCCGCCGTAGCCCGCGAAGAGCAGCGCCGTGAAATAGACCGCGAACGTCTGCCAGAACGGACCGTCCGTCGTGTAGGGAATGACGAAGAAGTGCATGCCGAACCAGCCGCCGATCGCCTGCTCGATCGAGGTCGCGACCGTCAGCAGCGCGCCGTGGAACACTGACATCGCGAGAAAGGCGATGCCGCTCCCCGTAAAGTAGTCGCGCCGGCTGATGCACAGGCTGAGCGCGAAGTTGAAGGTCCAGTAGACGGAAATCATGCCGACGATAAACATGTAGATGATGATCGACAGCAGTCCTCCGGTCGTGAACGACTGCTCGCCGCCGCCGCGGTTTATGGAGAAGGCGACGACCAGATTCACCGTGAAGCTGGAGAGCAGGATGAGCCAAGGCAGCAGCAGCCAGTTGAATTTGTCTCTCCGATACATCGTAAGGATGCTTTTCAGTCCTCGATTCATGCCGATTCCTCCTTGCCGCGGGCCGCATGGGCCGTCAGGTCGACAATCAGCTGCTGCAGCGGCAGCGGCTCCGCCTCCAGCCCGGCCTCACGCGCCCGGCCGATGCCGTTCTCGCCCGGCTCGCCGGCCAGCACCGAGGCGACAGCCGAGCCGCCGATCGTCTCGCGGCGCAGCACTCTCCGGCCCGCCGTGACGGCGTCGACCTTGGCGGCCGAGCCGCTCACCCGGTAGGCGCGGGAACGCAGCGACTCCGCATCCTCGCTCAGGAGCAGCCGGCCGCCGTCGATGACATGGATCGCCTCCAGCAGCCGGCTCACCTCGTCGATCAGATGGGTCGACAGCACGACCGTGCGCGGATGCTCGGCGTAATCCTCGATCAGGCGGTCATAGAACAGCGAGCGCGCGACGGCGTCGAGGCCGAGGTACGGCTCGTCGAACAGCGTCAGCTCCGCCCGGCTCGACAGCCCGACGACGATGCCGACCGAGGAGAGCATGCCGCGCGAGAAGCCTTTGATCTTCTTGCGGCGGGGAAGGCGGAACGACTCCACGAGCTCGCCGGCGAGCGCCTCGTCCCAGTTCGGATACAGCGCGCGGGCCGTCGCCAGCACGTCCTCGACATGGAACATATCCGGGTATCTCTGGCTTTCCTTGATGAAGCAGATCTTGCTGAGCGCCTCGCGGTTCTCGTACGGCTGCTGCCCGAAGATGCGGACCTCGCCGGACGTGGCGAACAGCTGCGCGGTCGCGATGCTCATGAGCGTCGTCTTGCCCGCGCCGTTGCGCCCGAGCAGGCCGTGGATGAGGCCGGCCTCCAGCTTCAGGCTCACGCCGTCCAGCGCCTTCTGGGCGCCGTAGCTCTTGGTCAGCCGGTCGGCCTCCAGCGCGTAGGCGGCCTGCGTCCGGTCCTTGACGGTCATCATATGCTCAGCCCCTCCCTTTCTCCTGAATGATGGCCGCCAGCCGGCCGCTGTCGATGCCGAGCTTCTCCGCCTCGCGCAGCAGCGGCACGACGTACTGCTCGTAGAACTGCTCCCTGCGTCTTTCCATCAAGCGCTCCCGCGCCCCTTCCGCCACGAACATGCCGATCCCTCTCTTCTTGTAGAGAATGCCTTGATCCACCAAAAGATTGACGCCCTTGGCCGCAGTCGCCGGATTGATGCCGTAGAACTGGGCGAAATGCGTCGTCGAAGGCGCCTGCCCTTCCTCCGGGAGCGATCCGTCTACGATGTCGTCCTCGATCTTCTCCGCGATCTGCTGAAAGATCGGCCTCCCGTCATCCTTGAGAAAGCTCAACTTGCCTCACCACCACATTGGTTAATTACTCATGTAACTAACCATATAACCTATGCGGGAGAATGTCAAGGGATGCGGGCGCAACATTCATACAAGGAAATCAAAATCAGATTAGTTTGTAATATTTGGATCTGCATGATATTTTCAATTCACATGCATAGAGGAGGTAAGAGATGACGATTTTAAAGGAAGACGCTCATTGGCATAGCATTTTAAAGGAGAGAATCGCTGATTTAGAACGTACCATTGAAAATATGGGACTAAAACGAGGAAAAATATTTTTGGAATGGATGGAAACTCAAAACAAGTACCTAAAGTGGGAAACAGGTTTTGAACCATCGAAGCTCCGAAAATATAATCGTGGAGAGATCATCTTTGTCAATTTTGGGTTTAATCCAGGATCGGAAATCGGGGGACTTCATTATGCAGTCGTAGTGGATGAAAATGAGAAATCAAATCCGGTCGTAAATGTCGTGCCTCTCGGATCTCTTGAGAATAGCCAACCTAGGAGTATCTTACATAAGCATGAAATATATATAGGAGTTTTGGAAGATCTTAATGGAAAAGAGGCTTTTGCTATTCCAAACCAATTACAACCGATTAGCAAACTACGGATCTACAAGCCAAGAAGAGCTGCTGATAAAGTGTTTAAATTGCCCGCACCATTTTTAGATTTAATCGATAATAAAATTTTGGAACTGTTTACACCCAGATATTCGTCGGCTATCAAACTAATGGAGCAGGCAACTAATACAGCAGCTGCAAGCCGAGAAAATGACTCACAATAAACTATTGCATTTATCTAAAGATATATGCTATAATGTCTGGAGCGCCTTAAACAATGCCCTTTGGACTTTGTCCACTGCGGTCCTAAAAAGATTAAACGTACTTTAAAAGAGAAGACCGTCCCCTAAGGGGACGGTCTTCTTCGTCCTAAATTCCGAAAAGTAGTTCTCATTAACTGTTAATAATTTTACCTGTTGGATAATGGAGTCATCGGGAAGTCCCTTCCTCTAGATTGTCTTCCATCACCTAAAAGATGCAGCTGCCTCCATTTCAGCACATGTGGATCAAAGGAAACTCTCATTGAACGCAATAAAACGAACCGCTCTTCGGAAAAATCCCGAGGAGCGGTTCGTTTTTACAGGGATGTCTATTCGAACGAAGCTTGGGCCAGCAGGCGCTGCAGGAGCGCGGCGCTCTCGGCGCGAGTCGCGCCGGCGAGCGGCTGGAAGCGGCCCTGGTCGTCGCCTTGGATGAGGCCGTAGCGGCTAAGCTCCGCCGCTGCTGCCTGGGCCCACGAGGCGATGCGGCCGCTGTCGGCGAAGGCGACGGCTTCCGCTTGCGGAGCGGAGGCCTGGCGCCCGGCCAGCTGCACGGCGCGCAGCGTCATGACCGCCATCTCTTGGCGGGTGATGCGCTGCTGCGGACGGAAGCTGCCGTCCTCGTAGCCGCCGATCAGGCCCGCCTCGGCAGCGGCGGCGATGCCGTCCGCGTACCAGGCTCCCGCCGCGATGTCGGTGAACGATGCGGCGGAGCCGGCGGTCAGGCCGAGCGTGCGGGCCAGCAGCACCGCGAACTCGGCGCGCGTCACGGCATCGCCCGGAGCGAACGCCGAAGCGGTCTTGCCGGCGACGATGCGCTTGCCGGCCAGCTCTTGCACCGCCGCGGCGGCCCAGTGGCCGCGCATGTCGGCGAAGGCGGCGGCTGCGCCGCCCAGGGCGACATAGCTGCTGTTGCCGCGGCTGAAGAAGACGATCTGGCCGTCCTGCACGATGAACGGGACCGGCACGTAGGCCAGCTGGCCGGAGGCGTCGGAGCTGAGGCGCACGATCGCCGTCACGGCTGCAGTGTCAGCGAGGCTGAGCGAGCGCGGAACGTAGGAGCCGAAGCGGTTCGGCTCGGACGTCTTGCCGTCGACCGTCAGCGCAAGCTCGTACTCGGCAGCGCCGATTGCCGGCAGTCCCGCAGCCTTGGCGAGGTCGAGGCCTGCCTGGCCGCTGCCGATCTTGACGGTCAGCGCGGCGTCGGCGGCACCTTTGGCCAGCGACTCCAGCAGCGCGCGGGTAAGGACGTAGCTGCCCTGCGGCGAGGATACGGCTGCCTCGCGGAAGCTCGGCGCGCCCAGCAGGGCGGCGACCGTGCCGGAAGCGAGCGTCACCTCGGTCCGGTCGAAGGAACCGGCTGCGGATGCAGCGATGGTCAGCTTGCCGTCGGCTGCGGCTTGCAGCGCGGCAAGCGCCTGCTCCGCTCCGACGGTCACGGTTCCGACGGTCAGGCCCGCCTGTTCGCTCAGCTGCAGCGGGGCGGCGATCTCCCCTGGCTTGGCTGTAGGCGCAGGCGTTGTCGAAGCCGTCGGCTGCGGCGTCGCCGTGCCTGTCGGTGTTGCTGTCGGCGTTGGCGTCGGCGTTGTTGTCGATGTCGGCGTTGGCGTCGGATCGACCGGCAGCGGGCTGCCTTTCAGGTCGATGATGCGGCCCGCCGGAGCCGTGCTCTCATCGATCGTTTTCTTTTCCTTCAGATAGGTTTCCATCACTTCATAGTCCGGCAGATAGAGCGGCACGACTCGGCCTTCGTTGTAGGCCTTGGCCAGAGAGTCGTAGAAGTCGCCGCCGCGCGCGGTGAAGGCGTTGGTCGCGAGCTCGTAGGTCGCGTCCTCCTTCATAGCGATGTAGCTGCCGTCCGGCTGCAGCGTCTCAATCTTGACGACGCGCGAGCCGGCAGGCTTGAGCGAGTCGTAGTAGAAGCGCATGCCCGCCACATGCGGGAAGCGTCCATCGGAGGCCGGAAGCTTGGAAACGCCGTTTTCGAGCGCCTCGCGGATTTCCTTGCCGGTCAGCTTAACGGTGACGAGATCGTTGTTGAACGGAAGCACCGTCAGCACCTGGCCGAGCGTAATCGTGCCGGCCTCGATCGAGGCGCGGATGCCGCCGCCGTTCTGCAGCGCGAGCGTCGCGTTCGCGCCCGCTTTGCGGGCTGCGCTCAGCATGCCGTCGGCGATCAGGCGGCCGAGGTTCGTCTCCTTGGTGCGGACGTCATCGCGGACGCCGTTCAGCACGACGGTCGACTTCGCGACTTCCTCGCGTCCGAGCGCGTCGATGCCCGGCTTGTAGTCCTGCTTCAGCAGCGCCTCCGCTTCGGGATCGTTCGCCAGTACATAGGCGCTGCCGTTTTTCTCCTCGATGGAGATGAGCTTGTCGGCGTATTCGGAGATGACCCCTTCCTTGTCGAAGGCGACATCGAGGCGGCCGAGGAACTGGCCCTTCTCTCCCGTCTGCACGATCAGCGTCGGCGCTGCGAACGTGCGGTCCACGACCGCTTGCTCGAGCTTGGTGTGCGAGTGGCCGCCGACGATGACGTCGATGCCTGCCACCGCTTGCGCCAGCTCAATGTCCTCCTCGTAGCCGAGATGGGACAGGGCGATGATCTTGTCGATGCCTTGCTCCTGCAGCTGCTTGACGGCGGCTGCGGCGCTAACGGCCGGATCGGCGAACGTCACCGCTCCCGGAGACGCGATGTTGGCCGTGTCCGGCGTCGTCAGGCCGATCAGGCCGATCTGCTCGCCGCCGATTTCCTTGATCATCGTCGGATAGATCTTGCCTGCTGCCGCTTGTCCGGCTCCCGCCGCCGGGCGGACGAACGCCTGCAGCGCCGCTTCGCCAGAGAAGTCCACGTTGGACGAGACGAACGGGAACGCCGCGCCCTGCACGAAACGGGCCAGCACATCGGCGTTTTTGTCGAACTCATGGTTGCCGAACGTCATGGCGTCGTATTTCATCAGGTTCATGAACGCCAGATCGGCCATGCCTTCGTACTTGTTGAAATACAGCGTGCCGGAGAACACGTCTCCCGCATCGACGAGCAGCGGATTGACCGCGCTCGCGCGCTGCTCCTTGACCGCCGTCACGCGGCGGGCGACGGACGACGGCGCGCTCGTCGTGTCGAGGTTGGCATGCGTATCGTTCGTATGCAGCAGCGTCATGCGGAAGTCCGGCTTCGGCGCCGGCGTCAGATCGATCTGCGCGAGCACCGGATCATGGTCGGAGACGCGTCCTCGCGATTCCGGGAAGTCGGCGTTCAGGTGAACGACGTCGACCTTGGAGCCGACCAGCAGGTTGCGGCTGACGAGGATGTGGTCGAGCACCTGCGAGTTGCCGTCGTACGTGTACGTGTACTGCTGCTCGGCCGGCAGCGTGTCGATCAGGTTCGCCAGCTCGCCGCCTTTGAGGACCTTTGCCGTCTTGGTGAACTGGAAGTCGTTGAGGTCGCCGGTGACGACGACGTTCGCTTCCGGATTCGCCTGGACGATGGTCTTCACAAAGCCGTTCACGACGGCGGCGATTTTGTGGCGCTGGGTCTCGCTGGACAGGATCGGCGGCTGCGCCGCGCCGAACGGCCCCTGGTCGCCGCCCTTGGAGTTGAAATGGTTCGCGATGACAATCACCTTGCGGCCCTGGAACACGAACTGCGCGGCCAATGGCTTGCGCGAGGCTTTGAACGCGTCGTTCGCCGGGTCGACGCGGCCCGGGTTGAGCGTCAGCGAGTCGGAAGCGGCATCGTAGGCCGTCGCTTCCGTTGAGCCGCCTTTGCGGCCCTGCACGCTGTCCGCCAGCTGTACGCGCTCGGCGTTGTACAGGAAGCCGACGCGGATGTTGCCGTGCGGCGCGCCGCCGTCCATGTCGTAGACCGGAGCGACATCGACGTATGTGTACGTCGGTCCGCCCTTGGCAGCGATCGCTTCGATCAGCTTCGTCGCGTCCGCTTCGACGATGTCTCCCTCGCCTTCGCCGTTGCGGTCCTGCATCTCGATGACGGTGATGATGTCAGGCGCCTTGAGGTTATGGGCGATGGAGTCGCCGAGCTTCTCGATCTTCTCCGCCTTGACGCCCGGGTAGAAGTTCTCGATGTTGTAGCTGGCGACGAGCAGCTTGTCGCCCTCCGGCTGCAGCGTCGTCGTCTCCTGGGCAAAGGAGCTCGTCTCGATCGCAGGCAGGCTGCCCGGCGCCGGGATCAGCTTGAAGTTGCCGGCATGGTAGCCGAGCGCGCCTACGACGTCGCCGGCGAAGCGGTCGCCGGTGCCGACCTCGAAGCCCGGATTGGACGAGAGGATCAGGACGCGCTGCGGGTTGTAGTCCTTGTACGCGCCAAGCGCCAGGCCGCCGGCCGGCGTCACGAGATCGGCGCCGCCGTTGTCGATGCGCGTCGCGATCGTGTACAGGCCGCTGCTGATCCAGTACGGGCTCGTGATGACCGGAGCCGGAGCTTGGACGCGCATGCCCTCGAGCGACTCGAAGAAGTCGATCGCATCGTTCTCCGGATCAAAGACGGTCATATTGTCATCGTCGATCGTCGGCGTCGGAATGACGCGCCCTCCGGCGCCGAGCACGACCGGAGCCGGCAGCTCATGGCCGCTCTCCAGCACGGAGATGCTGGCCAGCGCGAGCTGCGTCGTCGTCAGGTTCGCCGGCAGCCCTTCGTTGTACTCGTCGATCTTGCCGCTGACTTCGACGACATCGCCGACAGCCGGCTTTTTGGACGCATCCGTGCTGTATACGAACAGTCCCTCAGAGGTGGCCGGGTCATTGTCCGGCTCCAGCGTCTGGATGTAGAAGCCCTTGTAGGACGGGGTCGCGCTCGCCAGATTGTAGCCGAGCTGCGTGACGACGCCCTTCACGCCCTGGATCGTCTGGCCGACGAACGGGGAAGCGTGGCCCTTGCCTTGAATGTCGCGGATGCCGACCTCTCCCGCCAGCTGGTAGGAGAAGGAAAGCGTCTCGGTGCGCTGCTCGCCGTCCGTGGCGAACGCCCGGATCGTCATCGCCCGGTCGACGAGGATCGACTCCTCGTAAAGGGGGCTGGATGCGGTCGGCTCGGAGCCGTCGGTCGTGTAGCGGATCGGCAGGTCGCCGGCCGGCACGCTCAGAGCCACGCGGGTTCCAGGAGCGACGATGCCGCCGGCTGGGCTCGCGAGCACGGTGAACAGCTGGTCGACCAGCATGCCGTCATGCAGCGGCACGAGCTGGTAGATGCCCTGGTACTGCTTGACGACGCCGATGACGCGGTCAAAGGCTGCATTTTCCTTGACCTTGGCCGAGCTGGAGAAGATGGCGAAGCTGGTGTCGGAGCCGGCCTGCTTGGCCGACCAGGTGCTGCCGGACTTCGCTCCGATCGTCACATTGTCGATGGAGATGAACTGCGCTTCCAGCGCCTCGCCGGCCGGAGCGGCCAGCTGCTCCGGCGTGACGGCGCGGATCGCCGGCACCGGCTGGTCGCGCTCCAGGATCTCGAGGCTCAGTCCGGCTGCAGGCTTCAGCTCCTGCAGGTTGTTGTAGTGGACCATCTCGCCCTGCACGCTGACCCGGTCGCCCGCGCGGAGCTGGTCCGGATAGTCATACAGCACGATGGCGGCGGTATTGTCTTGGAGATAGACTTCCCTGCCGTTAACGGCGGTAACGACGCCCTCCGTCCAGACGTTGCGTCCGACCGGAGCGAGGCGGGCGTCGGCGACCGACTGCTTGGCCAGCACATCATAGGCCAGGTCGCGGGAGATGCTTCCTTCTGCGCCTTCTTTGGCGGCATAGGTGTGGAAGGTGACGGACTCCGTCAGCACGATCGGGCTGGTGAAAGCGCGATACGTGGAATCGGCGGACGTCGAGTAGTAGACGGACGCGCCAGCCGTCGCCGTCGACAGCGTCACCGCCGTGCCGGCCGGCCATGCGTTCGGAGCCGGGCTGCCCGTCACGGGCTGGACCGTCACGACCGACGGCACGTCGGACGGGGAGGCGCTGTTGCGCGGAGCCGGAGATCCGACTTCAAAGTCGGTTGCGTTGTTGTCCGTATCCTGGCCGCGGTCGTTGCCGCCCGCGACGGATGCCTTGCGGATCGCCGCGGTCGTGTTGGACAGATTGCCCGTCGGGCCTGCGCCTTCGAACAGATTCGCCGCCGTGCCGTAACCAACCAGATCGACGACGGCGCCAGTGGCGTTGGACAGGCGGACCTTGCCGCTAGCGGCGGCCAGGTTCAGCGTTCCGGTCGCATCCGGCGTCGGCAGCGCCGCTCCGTTCGCTCCTCCGGAATGCTTGGTCAGGAAGTAGCCTCCGGGAGGAATGGAGCCCGAAAGCGTGAGAACATTGCTGTTCGGGGTGGTCGCGGGGAAAATGCCCGTGGAACTGGCATAGTCGAGCTTCCAGTCCGCAAGGCTCACCGTCTCGCTTGTAGGATTGTACAACTCGATGAAGTCGGCGTTGTACAATGCGCCGCCGTTGCCGCCAGCTCCGAAGATCTGGCTGATGACGACATGGCCGGCCGCCGCGGCGCGGACGGTCGTCGCCATGCCGGCTGGCAGCAGCAGCGTCGCCAGCAAGGCGAGCACCGTGAACAGGCTGATGTTTCGTTTGGAGCGAATCAAGAAGGATACGGGGTGAGAAGGCAAATTCGTCAGCTCCTTGAGGATAATAGAGGATATTGCGTTTATTATAGCGGAAAATTTTAGCTTGCATAGATGAATATTCATCATGAATATCATTAGTTTTTTGTAAATGAGATGCAAATTGATTCAAAGATGAATGAAAATAGATGCAGAATGTTTTCAAATTCATATGAATTCAGGCTTCCGATGGTGAAATGTCAGGTTTTCAGCGGCCACTTCATTTTGAACTAAAATTTTGGCGAGGGCCGGGTTGTTCGCTTCGCGCAAGGGGCAACGGGATGCAAAGGCCGTCTTGTCCTTCGTTGAACCCTAGGTCCCGAACGGCAGCGGACAGCCCGTTTGAGCGCTCGCCGCCCCTCTCCGTCCGACGCCTGACAGGAGAAGGCAATGAAAAAAACCGGCAGCCCGAATGGGGGCTGCCGGTCGGCAAGGTCTGGCGCGTCGCCGCATGAGGCGCCGGCCAGGATGCTGGCTCTATGCGCCTTAAAAGGCGCTCGCTCGATGAGCGCTGGCTCGGGGCGCCGCATAAGGCGCCCGCTCGGTAGGGCGGACTCGGCGCCGGATGAGGCGCCGAGCGAGATATGGAATCGCGGAGCCTTGGCGCGGCGGGCGGACGGCTGACCGCTCCGGACCCGGCGAGGCTCGGCGTCGAATGGATAAGTTCGGGAAGCTATTCGGTTGTCGCTCCCGGCTCCGGCGCCGGGCTCAGCGGGGCTTGCCGCCGCGCGCCTCCTTTCCCGGAGGTCGCCCCGGCCTCACGAGCCGCAGGCGTCCTTCCTCGCCGCCGCATGGGCTGCGCACCGGTCCGCGCCGCCTTCGGAGCGCCTGGGCGGCGCGGCTTCGTCGCCGCCCGCTCCCCGCCGCCGCAAGCACGTCGGCGGCGAGCCGCTCCAGCTGGCCGGCAGACGCCCGGCCCAGCGGCAAGGCTCCCGGCGCGGCATCCCCCTGCCGCGCCTCCGCCGCGCCGCCCGTGCCCGGCGGCGCCATGCCTCCGGCGGCGCGGCCGCGCCCGCCGCCGTGCGGCTGCGCCGGCGGCTTCGCCACGAGCTCCAGCTGCGCGCGGGAGCTCGTCCGCTCCGCCGCCGCCGTCCTCGCGCCGCCCGCTCCGCCCGGGCGGCGCCCGCCGGCTGCGGCTGCCGCGGGCATCCAGCCCTCGGCATAGCCGGAGCGCTCGGCCTCGCGCTCCGCCTGCGCGGCCGCCGCCGTCTCCATGAGCGCCGCGGCGAACGCGCGCTGCGCCATCCGCTCCTCCGCGGTCCACAGCCGCTTGCCGCGCTTCTTGTCCGCCGCGAGCCGCATCCGTTCCATCTCGCGCATCAGCAGCTCCTCGAGGCGCAGCTCCTCGAGCCGGGCCTCCGCCTCGCGGCGCTTTTCCCGCTCCTGCTCCCGGCGGCGGCGCGCCGCCTCCAGCTGCTGCTGCTCCTGCAGACGCAGCTGCTCCTCGAGCCTCTGCTGCTGCTTCTGCTGCAGGCTTTCGCGCTTCTTGCGGGAACGGGCGCTGCCCGGGTTTCTGCGGATAAGAGTGGTCATGATCGAATTCCTCCTTTGATTGGTCGAGCGGTTGATCTATGCTCAAGGTTCCGGCGGACCGCCCTCTGCGGCTCTGCCGTACGCGATTCGCGCCATGCGGCCCGGCGCCGCCATGTCCGTCCCTAACGCCCGTCATCCACCAGATGTCCGTCCGTCCTTGCCTTGCATCGCCGATTACATGTCCGTCCCTAACGTCCGTCATCCCTCGGATGCCGGCCCTTCCCTGCCTCGCATCGGCCATCGCGGACCCGTCCCTGCCGGTCGTCCTCCACCAGATGTCCGTCCCTGCCGGCCGATGCCGCGGGCGCTCCGTCCTGTCTCCGCTCTGCCTCGCCGCCTGCCTGCCGCCCTAGCTCACCGTGCGCGGCCGCTCCAGCTTGCTGAGGCCCGGCCAGCGGAACGTCGCCCACTCCGGCAGATGCTTGTCCACCTGGGCCACGACGACCGTCATGTCGTCCACGATCTCGCCCTTATACTGCCGCACGACGCGCTCGAGCAGCATGTCCGCGATCAGCTGCGGGTCGTCCGTCGCCATCTCCTGGATGATGCGCTTCATCCACAGCTCCTTGTTGACCGCATGGCCCGGGGCGTCGTAAATGCCGTCCGTCATCATGATGAGCGTGTCGCCCGGCTGCAGCTGCATGCGGATGAGGTCGACGTCGATGTCCTGCAGGATGCCGATCGGCAAGTTGTTGGCGGCCACCGGGATGACCTCGCTGCCGCGCTTGATGAAGCTCGGCGTCGAGCCGATCTTCATGAATGTCGTCTGCGCCGTGTACAGGTCGATCAGCGCCACGTCCACCGTGGCGAACATCTCGTCGGGCGAGCGCAGCATCAGCACCGAGTTGACCGACTTGATCGCGAGCTGCTCGTCCATGCCCGACTGCAGCAGCTGCTGCAGGATGCTGAGCGCCGTGCTGCTCTCCAGCCGCGCCCTTTCCCCGTTGCCCATGCCGTCGCTGATCGCGACCGCGAACTTGCCGTTGCCGAGCTCGACCGTGCTGAAGCTGTCTCCCGACAGCAGCCCGCCGCCCTTCGCCGCGCCGGCGATGCCGGTCGCGACCTCGTACTCCTTGGCCGAGCCGAAGCGCAGCAGCCGGGGCTCGCCGTTTTTCAGCGGCTCCCGCTCCGCCTTCACCGCCACATGCTCGCCCAGAATGTCGCTGAGCAGCGGCGCAATAATTTTGCGGCCCTCGTCGTGTCCCTGCGGGAAAGTATGATAAACCTCAATCTCCACATTCCCTTCCTCGAGGCTGATGATGTCGATGCCGTGGATGGACAGCCCGAGCGCCTCCAGCGCGTCGCGGATCTGCTCCTCCTGCAGATGCAGCTGCTGCCCCTCGCGCTGGATCTCCCTCGCCAGATCCTCCATGATCTGCGAGACGCCGGCCAGCTGGTCAGCGACCAGTTGACGCGATTCGAAGATTTGCCGCTTCCAGTGCAGATCGTGCTTGTAGCGCTCATGCTGCTGCTGCAGGGCGTTCATGACCGGATGCGTCTTGCTGCAATGGCTCGTCCACGTCCTCGGCATGTCTTTTTTGCCGGTATACTCCCCCTCGTCGATCGTCGTCATCATCTCGGTCATCATCTTGTAGGTGTCCATGAACTTCGAGCTCCAGCACATGTCCTTGCGGTGGCAGCTGGCGCATACTTTGGAGGAGGCGGCATTCATGAAATGCTCGAGCTCCTCCTCGGCCGGCTTTTGCGGAGCGGCCGTATTGAGCTGCCCGAAGCTGCTCGCCAGCTGGCGGAACACTTCCGAGAACTGCGTCACCCGCTGCGCCGTCACTTCCCGAACGCGTTTCGCATACTCATGCTGCGACTTCACATGCTCGCTCGTGCCCGGCACGTAGCGGGAGATCGTCTTCACGACGAGCTTCGGCGTGAGCAGGAACAGCGCGGCGGCGACGACCGATTCCCAGGTGCTCGCCATGACGTCCATCCCTCCGCCTACATATAAGGAAAGGATCGACGTGCCGAGCAGCATGCCGAACGCGACGGCCATCCTTCCGCCTTCCTTCAGCAGCCCCGCAAGCAGTCCCGAGAAAGCCAGCAGGCTCATCTGCACGACCGCGTTCAGATTGGCGAGGCTGAGGATGAGGCCGGCGACGACGCCGACCGACGCCCCGAGCGGCGCGCCTCCCGCAAAGGCGAACAGCAGCAGCATGTAGCGGGAGAGGATATGCTCGAGCGACAGCCCTTGGATGCTCCACCCGACCGCCCCCGTCATGACCGACGCCATCAGGATCATGAGGCAGATGATCTCCTCGTTCTTGAGCGAGTTGCTCTTGCGCGTCATCGTCAGCACCGGGATCGCCTGCACGAACACCAGCGTCAGGACGAACGCGAGCGCCGACTCTACGCCGACCATCATCAGGTCGTACCAGCCGAGCGTCCCGTGCACGAACGCCCCGAACAGCTTCACGACGAGCGTCGCCAGGAACACGAGGATCGGCGCCTGCGACAGCTCCGCCTTCTCGTACACCTCCAGTCCCTTCAGGAGCAGGAACAGCACCGCGATCTCCATCGCGATCGGAATCGCGCTCGGCGTCGCCGCCAGCAGGCTGCCGGCGACGAGCGACACGGCCGTCAGCTTGTACATGTCCCTGCGCAGGAAGTAGATGACCGCGAAGTACGCGGGAGCGAACGGCATCAGGTTTTCCAGGATGACCGCCCGACCGAGCAGGAAGCCGACGACAGCGAGCAGGATCGTCCAGCGCTTCGCGGCGATCAGCTGGAATACTCTCCACTGGGCCGCCCTTTCCCTCCCTCTGCGCAGCGCCTCCGCCGCGCGGCTTGTCCGAGGCTGGCCGGGGAACAAAACAACGTTGGCCTTTTCCTTCATTTCGGCACCACCATTTCCGCCTTAGTGTAGGTCTGATTATAGGGGCCGGTTTTTATGAAGTTTGTCAGAACAAGGCTTCTGCCCGAAAGTTTTTTCCGACACGCGGCGCGTCCGGGTCGAGCCGCCCGCGCCGCGCTGTCGGCTGGGGGCGCGAGCCCTTGCCCCGCAAGCGCTCCGGGTCGTTCGGAGAGCGGCCTGGCAGCCGCGGCGAAGCTCCCCTCGCGCGGATGATGCGGTGCTTCACCCCGTTTAGCTTCACTCGGGACGCGTCGAATCGCAGTGGGTTCGTGTCGGGATTGATGGGACGGAGGGGAAAAGTTTTTGGCATACGCGGGTATAAGGCGAATCGGGGGACGGCGGAGTCGAAGCCTCGGGGGCGGATGCTGTCCGCGCACGACGCCGGGCCGGGGCGGGCCAGCCGCGAGAAGCTCGAGGGCATGAGGCTTTGGGGGGCAAAAAGAAAACCCCCAAGGCGGATGCCTTGGGGGTTTTTCGCTCGAACGAGCTCGTTTGAAATCATGTTTCGTTTTCCCGAACGGGAGCTATGTAGAACATTCGTATCCTATGATAGCGCGTCGGCTGTAGGCTGTCAATGCTTATGAAAGCTGTCCGACCGCCGCTTCGGCGGCCATCTGTCCGGTCTGCTTCAAGGCGAGGATGGCTTCCGCCTCAGCCTGCTGGAGCGGATCGCGCGAGATCAGGCCGCGGACGAGCCTCCTCCGCTCCCCGAACGGCATCTCGATCGCCTGGAGCGGAATCGCCTTCATCGTCTTGCTCCAGGGGAGCTGGTAGAGGAGCAGGCTGTGGTGCAGGCCGTAGGCGACCGGGACTTCCAGATCGGAGCGGTTGTCGTCGCTGAGGCCGAACGGGATATGGCTGCCCAGCTCCTTTTCGATGACGCTTCTCAGCGTCGGCTGCTTCAGCAGCGTCTCATGGAACAAGGCCAGCACCTGCCGCTGCTGCCGGACGGTCAGCGACACGTTGACGAGCCGGCCCGCAGCGTTGCGCTTCTTGACCGGCTCGATGAGGCTCCGGCGCGACACGGTCGTCAGCTGGTTGATCATGATCGCCGTATCCTCGGCCGGCAGCGTGTCGACCGGACCGATGGCGAACTTCGGATGCTTCACCTTGCTGCTCAGGGGAAAAACGCTCAGGTTCGAGCTGTGCGCCGGCGCGTCCCACACGACGGCATAATGGGGCTCGTTCATGAGATGGCCGATGCCGATGAAGCTGACGAGCACGATATCGAATCGGTCGAGCAATGGCTTGTAGACGGTCTTGCCGCGTTCATCCGTTCCTTGGGACAGCACTTTGGCTTCGGCGTTGATGAGGCGTTCGAACTGATCGACGAGCTTGTCCTGCAGCTCGCGGTCGAGGCGGCCGAATGTCTCATGGCCGTTCAGGCATTCATGCACGTTGGGGTCTCTCCTCCGGGGACTTAATCGGGCCGCTTGCTCAAGAGCCGATTAGATCCACTATTTTTGTAAAGACGAATCTCTCTTCCCTCCTTACCCGCTTTCGTCCGCGCGACGCGAAAAAAGCCCTCCGGCAAGGCGCGCTTCGCATCGAAGCGCTTCTTGCCGGAGGGCGGGAGAGGAGAATCATCGAGCCGCGCTCAGGAGCGCGGCGGAGGCGAAGCGACGGAGGACTCCGCATAAGGCAGCAGCGGCGTCTCGACCCGGTCGCGGTACGTCGGCTGGAAATAGGCGGCGAACGTCAGCGGCACGGTCAGCTCCTGCTCGCTGCCGCAGCCGCAGGAGCTGCGGCTCAGCTCCAGCGACTCCAGCGTCGTCAGGCGGGTCAGTCCGTGCAGGCTTTGCACGTACTTCAGCACGGCGTCGTACGTTCCCTTGACGACGGCCGACACCTGCAGGCGCAGCGGCCCTGCGGCCGCCGCTCCCGCCGGCTGCGGCTCCGAGGACGGGGAGCCGCCGGCCGCCAGGCCCAGCTCGTCGACGGCCGGGGCGGCATCGCCTTCGGCCGCGGGGGCGCCTTCTCCGGGAGCGGCGGAACGCTCGGCGGACGGATCGGAGCGGAGCGGACGGGAGGCGGCCAGATCGCCGCTGAAGGCGATCGACACATGCTCCACGCCATTTTCGGCGCCGAGCTGCTCGAGATCGAGCACGAGCTGCTCTGTGTTGTCCCAGTACGGCAGCTCCGCCTGGACGCCTTCCACGGGGCGAATCTCCGCCTCCTCCCGGCGTTCCTGGAGCTTGGCGATCAGGATGTCGTTCAGCTTCTGCTGCGTGCCGAGCTCCGCCTCGAGCGAGGCGGCCTTTTCCTCCGCCGGCTTCAGCCCGTAGAGGAAGAACAGCAGCAGGCCGAGGAAGAGGATCGCGGACAGCAGCAAAATCCAGGAATTGCGTCTAGCTGCCATCGGCGGTCCCCTCCTTCGCAGGCTCGGTCGGCTTCAGGACGATCGTATAGGCCGCTGCATACGTCGGCGTCGCGTCGTTCTCGGCCCCTGTCTGCTCCTGCTTGATCGAAGTCAGCGTCGCCTGGTCCAGCCACTCGATCCGCCGGATATCGAACAGATAGCGGGAGGAATCCTTCATGCCGCCCAGCCGGACCGATACGCTCAGCTGCCCTCCGCTGCTGTAGGCGATGCTCTGCAGCTCCGCCCCCGTCGGCAAATAAAACTCGAGATCGCGCACGTAGCCGGCCGCATCCCGCCGCTGGGCCCGAATCTGCTCGGCCTGCTCGTACGGATCGGCTTCCGCTCCGCTGGCCTGCCGGTTCAGCCCGTCGAGCTGGCGCTGCAGCGCCAGCTGCTGCTGGCTCGCGTCCAGCAGCCGCTCCTGCGCGTCGGACGCCGCTTGCCGCTCGCCGGCATAGCTGTAGCCGAGCAGCGCCGCGCAGGCGATCCAGGCGACCGCGAGCAGTGCCGCCGCCAGCGGCGCCAGCCGCTGCTCGCGGTCGACGCGCGGCAGCAGGTTAAGCCGGAGGATGCCAGATCCGCGGACGAGCAGCCCGGCCGGCACGACGTACGGCTCCGCGCGGCCGTCCAGGCTCTCGGCCGCAAGGCTGCCAGGCTCGGCGCCGCGGAACTCCACCTCCGGCAAAGCGGCGGCCAGCGACTGCCTCAGCGCCTCCGCCTGCTTGCCGGCACCGGTGATGACCGCCTGCCGGATGCGGGAGCGGCCTTCCTGCAAGCCGAATTCATAGAAGCTGAGCATGCGGGTGATCTCGGCGGTAAGCTCCCCGATGCGCAGGCCGCCCAGCTCCTGGTCCACGCCGTCCGCCTCGATCGAGCGTACGAACACCGGGTTGCCTTCGTGGAACATCGCGATTTCCGCCGCGGCTCCGCTTAGATGGACATGCATCCGCTCGCAGGGAGGCTCGTCGCCGAAGCCCGCCGCTCCTTGCAGCGCCGTCGCCACGATGCCGGTGCCGACGACGCGGATGCGCGCCTCCCGCAGCATCGCGACCAGCGGCTCGATCCAGCTGCGGGGCGCCGCGTAGACGAGCGCCTGCGCGCTTTCCCCGCCTTGCTCGAGCAGGACATAGTCATAGACCGGATGCTCGAACGGCAGATGCATGACCGTCTCGACTTCCAGATGGATCAGCTGGCGCAGCTCGCGGTCGCTCGCCGCCGGCAGCGCCATCCTGCGCACGATGACCTGGGAGGTCGGCACCGCCAGCACGGCGACCGCGCCTTGCAGCTTGCGCTCCCGCGCCCACTCCCGGATCGAGAGCCGCAGGCTTTCTTCGTTGACGATGGCGTCCTGCGCGATCAGTCCCGGAGGGAACGGAAAAAATCCGGCCTGCTCCGGATCCAGTCCCTTCTTGCCGAGCGGAGCGTAACGGATTCCGGCGGCGTCGATCGCGATGCCGATCCGCTTTCTGCCTAGTGCGGGCATCCTTATCACATCCTGCCTACTTGAATAATTGAAGGTAGCTGCCGATCAGCGCATCCCCGTACCCGTACGCGATCAGCGCGCCGAGCATGAGGAAAGGGCCGAACGGCATCGGCTGGCGCAGCTTGCTCCTCCGCCGCAGCAGCAGGACGAGTCCTGCCGCCGTTCCGGCGAAGCTGCCGAGGAGCAGCGTCAGAAGCGCGCCTTTCCAGCCGAGCGCGAGTCCGAGCAGCGCCAGCAGCTTGACGTCGCCCATCCCCATGCCTCCCCGGCTCAGCAGCGCGATCAGCAGCAGCACGCCGCCTCCGGCAATCGCCCCGAGCGCGTACTCCGCATAGGAGCGTCCGTCAGGCTCGAGCAGGCGCAGGAGCAGCAGCGGCGGCAAGAACGCCAGCAACACCGCGTTCGGAATCCGCATGTAGCGGATGTCCGATACGGTCACGATGACGGCCAGGCTGGCGAGCAGCAGGCCGATCAGGCCCTGCGCCGTCAGGCCGAACCGCAGGTACGCCCAGACGAACAGCAGCGCGGCGGCCAGCTCGCCTGCCGGGTACAGCGGCGAGACTGGCGCCGCGCAGCTGCGGCAGCGCCCCCGGCTGAGCGCGTAGCTCAGCACGGGGACGAGCTCGCGCGCCGCGAGCCGATGCCCGCAGTGCGGGCAGGCGGACGGCGGCCGCACGACCGATTGGCCGAGCGGCACGCGCAGCGCCACGACGTTGAAGAACGAGCCGCAGGCGAGTCCGAGCGCGAACAGGTAGAGGGAGATGAGGAGGGTCATGGGTTAGGGGTTACTGGCTAGCTTCGTTCGCGCTATTTACAGCCGTACCTTCACCTGCGAGAATTTCATTGCCCTTATAGAATTTGGTTGCTTCAGTTGTGGTCAGAGACACGTATTGGAGCTGACCGGTGGCTGTAAATACTACTGTTCCCCCGGTTATTTCTTTCTTGGAACTAGGGAGAGAAATCTTTTTATCTAAATAGCCTTTTTCTTGCAAAGAACCCAATGTTGTAGCTGGCCCTACGGTAATGGTCAGGCCACCTGTTTTTTGGAATTCACCATTTAATTCATTTGTTACGTAGAGCCGAGCTGCATCATATACCTGCCTTGCTGTCTGGAAGTCAGATTTTGTGCGGCTATTGTTCATTACATTCCCAATGAGCGGAATCGCAATCGCCGCAATAATCCCCAAAATAACGATAACGGCCAGAAGCTCGATCAGAGTGAAGCCTTTCTCGTCCTTCTTCATCTTCTTCAAAATCGCTGTCATGTTTATTCCTCCTAAATGAATGATGACTTAAACCTCAGGGCATCCAGGGTTCACTGCATGCCCTGCAATAGAGATCGGGCTCGTACCGGTAACCCGATTTTTTCGGGTTACAGCCTCTTTCCCGTGACTTCGGGCACCTATAACCCGATTTTCTCGGGTTGCAGCCTCTAATCCGTGACTTCGGGCACCTATAACCCGATTTTCTCGGGTTGCAGCCTCTAATCCGTGACTTCGAGCACCTGTAACCCGATTTTTTCGGGTTGCAGCTTCTTTCCCACCGCTCCGGACACCTGTAACCCGATTTTTTCGGGTTGCAGCTCTGGTGGCGAGCCTCCAACTATCCCGTTACTCGGTTTTTCCGCGCAACTGCCACTCCGACGCACTTCCAACTACCGAGTTACTCGGTTTTTCCGCGCAACTGCCACTCCGACGCGCCTCCTACCACCGAGTTACTCGATTTTTCCGCGCAACCGCCACTCCGACGCGCTTCCCACCACCGAGTTACTCGGTTTTTCCGCGTAACTGCCACTCCGACGGCCTTCCAACTACCCCGTTACTCGGTTTTTCCGCGCAACTGCCTCGCCGTCGCACTTCCAACTAACCAGTTACTCGGTTTTTCCGCGTAGCTGCCACGCCGGCGCGCCTCCAACTAAGTTTTCCGCGCAACCGCCGCGCCGTCGCGCCTCAAAAGCCGCCTACCCCATCTGCCCGTACAGGCTGAACATCGGCAGCATGATCGCCGCGACGATGAGGCCGACGACGCCGGCGAGGAAGACGATGAGCAGCGGCTCGATGAGCGACTTCAGCCGGTCGACGGTGTTGTCGACGTCCATCTCGTAGAAGTCCGCGACCTTGGCCAGCATCTCGTCGAGCGCGCCCGTCTCCTCGCCGACCGCGATCATCTGCGTGACGAGCGGCGGGAATACCCACGACTGCTTGAGCGGCTCCGACAGCGGATTGCCCCGCCGCAGCGAGTCGGCGCTCAGCCGCAAGTAGCGGGCGATGACGCGGTTGCCGACCGCCTCCTCGACGATCTGCAGCGACTGCAGCATCGGCACGGCGCTCGCATACAGCGAAGACAGCGTGCGCGACACCTGGGCGATCGCGCCCTTTTGCTGCAGCTTGCCGAACACCGGCAGCTTCAGCTTCACGTAGTCGAGCGCATACGCGCCGCGCTGCGTCCGCTTGAACCCGAGCAGCAGCGCCAGCAGCAGCACCGCCGCTCCGAGCCACAGGTACCATTCGTTCTCGATGCTGGCGCTGAGCGCCATGACGACCTTGGTGATCGCCGGCAGCTCCGCGTTCATCGACTCGAACATGCTGACGAACTGCGGCACGATCGCCTTGAGCAGGTAGATGACGGCCGCGACGGCGAGCAGCCCGACGATGACCGGATAGGTGAGCGCCGACTTGATCTTCTCCCGCGTCACATGCCCCTTCTCGAAAAACGTCGCCAGCCGCTCGAGCGTCCCCTCCAGGTCGCCCGACTCCTCGCCCGCCCGGATCATGCTCGTGAACATGACGGGGAAGATGCGCCGATGCTCCATCGCCGCCTGCGAGAAGCTGCTGCCGCGCAGCAGCGAGGCATGGACGTCGCGCAGCGCCTTGCGCAGCGGCTTGCTCTCTGTCTGCTGGGAGAGGATGTCGGTCGCCTGCACGATCGGCACGCCGGCCCGGACGAGCGTGGCGAACTGCCGGCAGTAGACGATGAAGTGGGCCGGCTTGACGGGATTGCCGATGTAGATGTCCATCTGCAGCAGCGAGCTGCGATGCTCCTCCAGCGCCAGGACGACGAGCCCGCGGCGCCGCAGCTCCTCGACCGCCGACGACTTGTCCATCGCCGTCAGCATGCCCTTCAGCTGCTTGCCGGCGGAGCTTTTGACATGATAGTGAAACTGCGCCACGCGCTACTCCCCTCTCTCCTGCAGGTAAGCCCTGGCGTCGGCCGGATCGGCCGCGCCCTGGCGCAGCAGCTCCTGCACGCTGCTCTCCAGCGTAGCCATCCCCTGCTGCCGGCCCGTCTGCATGACGCCGCGCAGCTGATGGACCTTCTCGGTCCGGATCAGATTGGCGACGGCCGGCGTGTTGACGAGGATCTCCGCGGCGCAGACGCGCCCGCGTCCTCCCGCCCGGCGCAGCAGCCGCTGGGCGTGCACGCCGATCAGCAGCGAGGCGAGCTGCGCCCGAATCTGGCCTTGCCTGTCCGCTCCGAAAGCATCCACGATCCGGTCGACCGCCTGCGGCGCGTCCGCCGTATGGAGCGTGGACAGCACGAGATGCCCCGTCTCCGCCGCCGTCAAGGCGGCCGCCATCGTCTCCGCGTCGCGCATCTCGCCGACGAGGATGACGTCCGGCGCCTGCCGCAGCGCGGCCCGCAGGCCGCTGGCGAAGCTCGCCGTATCGCGGCCGATCTCCCGCTGGTCGATCAGCGAGCGCTCCTGCGGGTACACATGCTCGATCGGATCCTCCAGCGTGACGATGTGCAGGCTGCGCGTCCGGCTCAAGTGCCCGACGAGCGCCGCCAGCGTGGACGACTTGCCGCTGCCGGTCGGGCCGGTGACGAGCAGCAGCCCTTGCCGCCGCTGCGCCCAGTCCGTCAGCATGCGCGACAGGCCGAGCTCCTCCAGCGTCGGCGTCCCGTCCGGCAGCACGCGCGCCGCGAGCCCGAGGCCGCCGAGACGGCGGAATACGTTCAGCCGGTAGCGGCTGCCGTCCGTCTCGCAGGCGAGATCGGCCTCGCCCTCCGCGTCGAAGCGCTCCCTGCGGCTGCCGAGCAGCGGCAGCAGCAGCGCCTCCGCTTGCTCGCGCCCGAGCGGCGCCGCCAGCGAGACGGCTGGCGCCAGCGCCCCGTCGATTCGCAGCAGCGGCGGCGCTCCGGCCGCCAGATGCAGATCCGAGGCGCCCCGCTCGCGGGCCTCGCGCAGCAGCTCCCGCAGCAGTCCCTGCGGTTCGTTCATATCGGTCCAGCCTCCTTTTGCCCTTGCAGGCGCAGCCTGATGCGGTTCCCCGCGCGAGGCCGGCCGAGCCTGGCGCGCCGGCGCCCTGCTGCCCGCCTCGGACGCTCCATGGTCCATCCTCAGCGCAGCGCCGCCTCGCGCATCACTTCCTGCACGGTCGTCTGTCCCTGCAGCACCTTGTCCATGCCGTCCTGCAGCAGGCCGGCCAGGCCGGCCCGCTCCGCGGCTGCCCGCAGCTCGAGCACCGAGGCGTCGTCGCCGATCATCCGGCGCAGCTCGTCCGTCACGGCCAGCACCTCGTGGATCGCGATCCGGCCGCGGTAGCCGGTCTTGCTGCAGCTGCCGCAGCCGGCGCCGCGGTACAAGCGGTCCGTCTCGATGCCGTAGCTGCGCAGCAGGATCCGCTCCTGCTCGGTCGGCTCATGCGCCTGGCGGCAGTCCGGGCAGATTCGCCGGACGAGCCGCTGCGCGACGACGCCGACGAGGGAGCTGGCGATCAGATAGCTGGCGATGCCCATGTCGCGGAACCGGGTCACCGTGCTGACCGCGTCGTTCGTATGCAGCGTCGACAGCACGAGATGGCCGGTCAGCGACGCCCGGATGGCGATCTCCGCCGTCTCCGAGTCGCGGATCTCGCCGACCATGACGATGTTCGGGTCCTGGCGCAGGATCGAGCGCAGCCCGGCGGCGAACGTCAGCCCGATCGCCGGGTTCACATGCACCTGGTTGATGCCTTCCAGCTGGTATTCCACCGGATCCTCGACGGTGATGATGTTCTCGCTGTCGCGGTTGAGATGCTGCAGCGCCGAGTACAGCGTCGTCGTCTTGCCGCTGCCGGTCGGCCCGGTGAGGAGCACGATGCCGTAAGGCGACTCGACCATTCCTTTGAACAGCCGGTAGTTGTCCGGGCTGAAGCCGAGCTGCTCGATGCCTTTGACGCCGACGCTCAGATCGAGGATCCGCAGCACCAGCTTCTCGCCATGGATCGTCGGCAGCGAGGAGATCCGGATGTCCACCGTGCGGAAGTCGACCTGCATCTTGATCCGGCCGTCCTGCGGCAGCCGCCGCTCGGCGATGTTGAGCTTGGCCATGATCTTGAGACGCGCCGTAATGTAGCCCTGCATCGCCTTGGGAATGACCCGCTCCGTGCGCAGCTCGCCGTCGATCCGGTACCGGATGAGCACCTGCGTCTCGCCCGGATCGACATGGATGTCGGACACCTGCAGCTGCACCGCCTGCTGGATCATGCCGTTCACCAGCCGCACGACCGGCGAGTCCTCGTCGGTGATCTCCATCTCGCCGATCTCGTCCTGCGTCGGCAGCTCGCCCAAGATCTGGCTCATGGAGTCCTGCAGGCCGTAGAAGCGGGCGATGGCGCGCTGCAGCTCCTCTTTGGTGGAGATCGCCGGCTCGATCCGGAAGCCGGTGCTCATCCGCAGCTCCTCGATCGCGAAGTAGTCGAGCGGATCGGCCATCGCCACCATCAGCTTGCCGCCCTCTTTATGAAGCGGGATGACTTGATAGCGGCGCGCCAGGCTCTCCGGGATGATCTGGGCGATGGAAGGATCGATCTGGTACTTGAACAGGCTCACATGCGGAATTCCCAGCTGGAATTCCAGCACCTCGATGAGCTGCTGCTCGGTCATGTAGCCTTGGGCGATGAGCAGATCGCCCAGCTTCTGTTTCGTCCGTCCCTGCTCGCGCAGCGCCTCCTGGAGCTCCGTCTCCGTAATGACGCCGCTCTCGACCAGCAGGTCGCCGAGCCTTTTCCTCACCCTGTTCATCCCGCTTCCCCGCCTTCCTCTCTCCCCGCCGTCGCGGCTTGTCCTCCTAATTATCGAAAGGAAATATCGATAAGTTTAGGTCTTTAGTCTCAACTCGAAAAATAAATGAACGATTTTTCATAAATCGCATAGATATTATCGTTTAATCAATAAATATCGTCTTTTTATTTCAATATGTGAATAAAACCAGGTCTTTAACTTCCAATATGTGTTTTTTCGATGTCGAATCGATTATAATCAAACTATCCAAAATTAGTCTATATGAACTATGACCTTTTTCCGTATTCCACCATTCCATTCTGGAGGTAGATGCTCCCCATGGCCGCCCGTCTCCGCTCCGCGCTCTGCGCCCCTTTGGCGATCCTGCTGCTGCTGGCATCGCTGCTGTCGCTCTGGCCGCCATCCGTTCCTTCGGCGTCGGCGGCATCCGCCGCCAAGATCCGGCTGCTCGAACTGACGGACGCCGGCACGTCCGATCTGAAGCCGCTGCTCGGCTCCGCCGACTACGAGATCACGACGATGAAGATGAAGACGTTTGTCGCCTCCCGCGTCGACATCGACGGCCTGTACGACGCCGTCTACATCGGCAAGGGCAAGTACAATCCCGAGTCGATGTCCTATCTGTCCACGTCCGACGCACGCAATGCGGCGCATGACACGTCCAAGAAGCTCAACGACATCACGAACCTCAAGGCGCAGGAGCTGATCGACGGCTACGTCAACCGCGGCCTGCTCGTGCTTCTCTACAGCGACAAAGCGACGTCCGACGGCCTGCTGTATCAGCCGGCCCTCCCGAACGGAGAGTCAGGCGTGCTGAAAAAAAGATTTTCCATCTACCAGGAGAGCGGCAAGCAGCGGGAAAACGTGCTGTTCCTCGACAAGCAGGGGCTGAGCGCGATCGCCTCCACCTTGAAGCAGAACAAGTACGCGCGCCTGCTCTCGCTGAGACCGGAGCTGAACGTGACGGAGGCGCCGACCGACTATGTGACGAATCCGTCCCATTTCTACCGCGCGGGCGACACGCTCGTCTTCCGCTACGAACAGCCGGCCGAATCCCGCCTGCGCGCGAACCTGTACCTCAACCTGGACGCGTCGCTGCGCTTCCAGGCGGAGCAGGTCGTGGCGACTTCCGACGCCTCCGGGCCGTCCGGCGAGCTGCGGTACCGCATGCCGCGAGGCTACTCCGGGCTGTACTATTGGAAGCTGGAGCTGGTCGAGCTCGAGACCGGGCTGAAAAGCTACGCCTCCGGCGCCGTCCGCTTCCGCGACCGCCAGACGGAAATCAGCGTCCTCCAGGTGCTGCCGGGCAACGCCAACAGCGACTTGACGAAGGACACGGTGCTGAAGCAGAGCTACCTGAGCACCGAGGACTACCGGATCGCGCTGAAGACGGCCACGATCCAGGCGTTCAACACCAAGGGCGGCCCGTACGGGTACGACTCCATCGGCGGCAAGTACGACATGCTGATCTTCGGCTTCAAGGACTCGTACAACGGCAGCGCCCCGATCAGCGAGACGGCCGCCAAGGCCGTCAAAGACTTCATCGAGACCGGGCAAAGCGTCCTGTTCACTCACGATACCGTGTTCATCTCCGACGGCACGACCGACAACGTCTGGACGCGGAACTTCAAGCCCGTCACCGGACAGACCGGCCTCCACACGAACATCGGGCTGGGAGCGCCCAAAACATCCTCGACCGTCGCCAAAGTCAACGACGGCCTGCTGACGAAGTTCCCGTTCAACCTGGATGCCGGCACGCCGTCCGTCGCGACGACGCATGACCAGTACTTCATGCTCGATCTGGAGGATCCGACGCTCGTGCCGTGGTACAACATCACCGGCGGCACGCGGGACAACAGCGACAGCTGGAATCATTACTACACCTATTCCAAAGGCAACGTCACCTACTCCGGCACCGGCCACCAGGGCGACAGCGGCACGTTCCCCGATTGGGAGCAGCGCCTGTTCGTCAACACGATGTACCGCGCCTTCATGGGCTCCAACCATAAGCCGGAGCTGGCCGTCCACGCTCCCGCCGCCTACTCGGCCCAAGCAGGCAACTACATCCCGCACTACCAGCAGATCCCGGTCAGCTTCACCGCGGAGGATCCCGACTACAAGGACCGCCGGATCAGCGCCAAGGTGGAGTTCCTGTACACGGGCACGGACGGCAAGCCGGTCGTCCGCACGATGTCCGAAAACGCCTCGCTGCTGTCGGGCACGCTCGTATCCGAGTCGTATCCGAATCCGCTGCCTCAGGGCGGAGAGCTGACGGTACGCATCACCGCGACCGACCGGCAAGGCGCCTTCTCGACCGAGTCGGTGCGCGTCGTCGTGCGGCCCGTGACGGCCGGCCTGCAGGTCGACCGCTCCGTGACCGGCACGTTCAAGGAAGCCTATGTCGAAAAGGGCAAGGACTTCACGCTGAGCTACGTCGTCCGACCGCAGCCGGTGACGGCGGCCAAAGGCCAGTCGGATCTCGTCATCGCCGCTCCGGCGTTTCAGGAAAAGCTGCCGCCGAATCTCGAGCCGGTCTCGCTGCCGCCCGGATTCCAAAAGAGCGGCACGCTCGCAAGCGGCTACACGGTGACGGGCACGCTGCCCGACATCCGCTACGCCGCCGATCCGTCCGGAGACGGCACGCGCTACGTGGCGGATCAGGTCCCGTTCTCGATTACGGCCAAAGCCGCCGCGATCGGCAGGCTGCCGCTCGACCAGGCGACGCTGACGTACCGCAATCTCGGCCAGATCGCAGGCACGTCGCTCCGCTTCAACGCCCTCACGCTCGAGGCGATCGTCAAGCCGACCGCGCTGTCGCTGCCGGCGGAGGTCGACATCGCGTTCGGCCAGAGCTTCAAGCTGCTGCTGACGATGGATCCCGCGGAAGCGTCGGTCATCGGCTTGAAATGGACGACGAGCCAGCCGGCCCATGTATCCATCGAGGAGAGCGTCATCGGCGGCATCATGGTGAAAGGCTTGAAAATCGGCCAGTCCTCCGTCGTCCAGGTGACGGACGAGCTGACCGGCCTCAGCGCCAGCACGAAGGTGAATGTGATTCAGCCGGGCTTGTCGCTGAGCACCGCGGACGGAGCCTCCGTCTACACGCTCGGCAGCCGGATCGGACTGAAGTCGGTGCTCACCAAGGTGACGAGCGACGTGGTGCCGAGCGGCGCGCAGGTCGAATGGTCCGTCAGCCCGCAGCAGGCGGGTGCGGAAAGCATTCGAGAAAGGCAGCGTACGCCGGGCGTCTGGGAGTGGACGTCAGGCTTCTATCCCTCGAGCCCCGGAACGTACACGCTCCGAGCCCGGCTGACCGTGCAAGGGCTGAACGACAAAGGCGAGCTCGTCTCCCGGACGTACGAATCGCCTGAGCCTGAGCTGAAGCTGGACATCGTCGCCCCCGACCTGCAGGTGAGCGGTCCGGCCGTCATCGTCGCCGGCGACAGCGCGGCGTCATGGACCCGTAACTGGGGCGATAGGCGGCCGGTCGGCACCGATGTCCCAGGCCGGGCTCTGACGTACGCCTGGAGCTGGGAGCCGTCCGCAGGCCCATCGAAGAGTCTGCCCGCCGACAGCGGCTATCAGAGCGTTCGCATGGATCCATCCCTGACAGGGAGCGGCCATGTAGCGCTCAAAGTCACTCAGCCGCTGCAAGCCGGCCAGACGCCGATCGAGCTGGCCAAGGCGGCCCAGCCGGTGCGCATCATTGCCAAGCCGGCTCTTGCCGCCGGCAAGAGCGAGCTGCTGCCGGGCGAGCAGACGCAGCTGTCGCTCCGCTGGGACGGCGTCGCCGCGGCCGACATCCCCGAGCATACGGTCAGTTGGACCGTCAGCGGCTCCGGCACGCTCCAGGGCGATGCCGCGAACAGCCGCACGCTGACCGCCTCGAAGCCCGCGGGAAGCAGCGGCAAGGCGAAGGCAGCGGCCATCGTGACGATGGCGACGGGCTATTCCTTCACGGTAGAGCGGGAGCTGGGCGTGTTCGCGCCGGAGCTGGCGCTGTCCGCGCTGCCGGAGAGGCTTGCGGCGGGCCAGCAGCTGACGGTATCCGCGAGCTGGAGCCCGGCCTATAGCGGCAGCCTGTCCGCTCTGATCTGGAGCCTCGGCGGCGCTCCGGCCGATCGGGCGACGCTGGCGCCGATCGCCGGCAACCCCGCCAAGGCGCTGCTGTCCGCGGTCAGCCCCGGCAGCGCGACCGTGACCGGCTCGATCGAGCTGGGCTCCGGCTATCGCTCCAGCGTCTCCAAGTCCGTTCTGATCGGGGACTTCTCCCTGCCTGCCGCCCTGACGCTCGAGCAGGGCGCGCAGCTGCCGCTGCGGACGAGCGGCCTGCAGGCGCAGCCGTCCTCGCTCGCAAGCGAGATCCTAGGCGCCCTGCGCTGGGGCAGCAGCTCCCCGGCCGTCGTCTCGGTCGACGCAAGCGGCCGGCTGACCGCCAAAAAGCCGGGCTCCGCCGTCATCAGCGCTGTCTGGCGGGCGAACGGACTGCCGGGCGGCTCGCTGCAGCGGACGATTGCAGTGACGGTGAAGGCGCCGTCCGGCGAACGCCTGGGCGATCGCTATTGAAGGATGGCAAATGAAAAAACGGGACCAAGCGGAGATTTTCTCCGCTTGGTCCCGTTTTTTCATTTGCCAGGAGCGGGCCGGCCCTCGGCCGCCCGATCCGTTCAGCCGTCCTGCGGCAGGAGCCGCAGCGGTCCGGTCGTCAAGCGGACCTTGCTCACCCGCGGCAGCGCCGCTTCCTGGCTGGCGAACACCGAGCTGTTGTAGTCGATGATGAAGCGGGCCTTTTCCTTGCCGAGGCTGCTCTGCTCCTGAAAGCTCAGCCGCTGCCGCGCCTCGTCCTCGACCGTGGACCCGAGCACGGCGTTCAGCGTCAGATCGCCCTTGGCGAAGAAGCCGCCGCGCATCCAGAAGGCGCTGCCGACGCCGTACAGGCTGGCCGAGCTCTCCGTGTAAAGGAACGCGTCCAGCACCTGTCCGTCCGCCTCGGCTCCGCTGCCGAATCCGGCTCCGACGGGCTGGAACGAGCTCACCCGGTACAAGTCGATCGGCCCCCCGCCGATCAGCACGAGCTCCTTGCGCGGGGCCGCGCCGCCCGGCTGCAGCCCGCGGATCGCCCCGTCGCGGATGTCCGTCCGGCCGAGCACGTAGACGGTGGCGTCGACATCGACTTGACCGGACAGCGTCATGCTGCCGGTGACGAGCACGTTGCCGCGCAGCCGCAGCGGGCTTGCGCCGCTGCCCGAAGCGCCATCCGCGCCGCTGCCCGCGCCGTCTTCTCCGCCGCCAGAGCCGCTCCCGCCGGGCTCCGCTCCTGGATCGGCGGCTTCATCGGCGCCGATGGCCGGACCGCGCAGCTCCAGATCGCCGTCCACGATCAGCCAGTTATGCTTGCCCTTGGAGGCAAAGTCGATCGCCGGAACGCTGGCGTCGAGCACGAGCGGTCCCGTCACGACAGCCGATCCGGCCAAGCCGGGAGCGCCGATCGAGGTCAGCCCCGCGCGGAATTCGGCCAGCTGCCGTTCGTGCTCGGCCACGGCGAGCTCATACTCGGTGACGGCCTGCTCATACTCGAGCCGAGCCTGCTCGTAAGCCTCGGGATCCGGACCCGCGCCAGGCGCCGCCGGGTCCGCCGGGCTCCCGCCCGGATCGGAAGGCTCCGGTCCGAGCAGGATGTCCGGCACCGCCGGCTCCTCCGCCGTCAGAGCCGGCTGCGCGCCCAGCCGCTCGTAGCGGGAGGCGTAGCTGGATTCCAGCAGGTCGACCAGCGCTGCAGCACCGCCCGACGCGTAGACGTTTTCGATGACGGTCCGATCCTGCTTGCCCGCCCCCTCGCCGAGCGAATCCCGCACCTTGTCCAGGAAGCTCGAACGGACATCGATCGAGACGAACTTTTGCGGAGGCTCGACGCGGATGCGCTGGCCGAGGCCATGCGTCTTGTCCCGGTCCACGCCGTCCGCTCCGGCCAGGCTCCGGTCGTACACCGCCATGTAGCGGTCTACGCCATCGGGATACGAGACGCCGTAGCCATAATGCAGCCTGCCGCCGTCGCCGGCGATGATCCAGCCGCTGTCGTCCAGCGGCCGGCCGTCCGCCCCGAGCATCGGGTCGAGAAAGAGGAACTGGGAAACCTGCGTCCGCCGCTTCCCGGCATAGACGTAGTCGGCCGTGTCGCTCAGCTGCAGCGCCTCTCCGGCGTACAGATTGCCGCGAAAATAAGGAGCGCCCCCGATCGTCACGACGCCTTCGGAGCCGAAGGCGTACTTGAGGAAATCCGGGTACGTGTCGAGCATGACCTCCTGCTGAAGCCGGCGCTTCGCCCCGTCCACCTCGGCCTCCGCGGTCACGACGAGCGAGTATTGGTAAGCCGCGCTGCCGGCGCTGCCCCGCGAGAGGCATTCGCCGTCGTCCGCGCAGCGGACGCTGACGACCTGATAGAACGGACGCGCCGCATCGAGCCGGCTGCCGCCGCTTCCTCCCTGAGCCAGCTGCTCGTTGAACGCATCCGTGAAGCCGGCCAGCTGCGAGCCGAGCGATTCCGGGTCGATGAAGCGGCCGTTGAACCGGTCATAGATGGCGGCGATCGCCTCGTCGAGCCCCTTTTGGGCGAGATGCACGCTCTGCACGTTCTCCTCGCTGCGCTCGGTCCGCATCGCGCCCCCGAGGCTCGCTCCGAGCACGGCGACGCCGAGCAGCGACAGCAGCAGGATGAGGAATACGACGAGCAGCAGCGAGGAGCCTTTGTCCTCCTTCATGGCCGAAGCCTCCTAAAAGCCGAATTTGCTTGCCAGATCGAGCGAGTACACCCGCCCGCCCGCTTCCCGCAGCAGGCGGAGCCGAATTTCCAGCAGACCGCTCGAGCACTCCCCGCCGCCGTCCGGACAGCGCAGCTCGATCGCCGAGCGGCCCTCGCCCTCCGTCGCCAGCTCCGAGCCGAGCTCCAAGGGCGTGTCCCCGATATACAAGCGGCCCTTGCCCTCGGCATCGCGGCGGATCGCCACCTGCTCGGATCGCGCCTGGCCGCTCCCGTCCGCGGCCGCCTGCATGACGATGCCGCTGCCCGCGGCTGCCTCCGCCTGTCCGATCCGCTCGGCGCCGAACGCGTACAGCCGCGCCATGACGGCGCTCATCGCCGAATCCGCATCCTCGCGCAGCCCGTTCTGCGCCTGCACGCGTCCGTAGGCGTCCGTGCCGAAGGAAATCGTGGCGTAGATGACGCCAAGCACGAGCGACAGCAGGCTGAGCGCGGCGATGAGCTCGATGAGCGTGTAGCCGTCCTCGCTGCGGCGCAGCCGTTCAACGAATCGTTTCATCAGTCAGATATCCCTCCACTCGCACCGAATCGCTGCGGCCGCCCGTCTCGGCGGCGACCTCCACCTGGACCGGCAGCAGATAGGCGGACAAAGCCTCCGCGCCGCCGCCGGCCGCCGCGGATCGGCCCTCGTCCTCCGCATCGGGACCGATGTCCAAATACGGCGTCAGCTCCGGCTGATAAGAGATGCGCACGACATAGGCGACTTCATTCACTTCCGGACGCAGCACATGGAGCAGCACGGCCGGGTCGCGCACCAGCTCCGCGTAGTCGGCGCAGTCCGACTCGCAGCGGGAGCCGTCCAGCACGGCGTAGCTGCCGCCTGCGTCCGGCACGGCCAGATAGTCGCGCAATGGAGCGAAAGGCTCCTTTTGGATGGAAGCCAGCGCGTTGCGCGCCAGATGGACGGCGATCGTCTTGCTCTGATTCTGCTTGCTGTAGCTCATGGCTTGGACGAAAAAGCCGCTGAGCGTCAGCGCCACGACCGACAGGATGACGATCGAGGCCATGATTTCCAGCAGGGTGAAGCCCTGTTCCTCGTTCACTCGCCGAAGCATGCCATACCTCCCGATTCCCGGATAACCCGCATCCCTTGAATATCGACCGGGAAAGGCTCGTTCATTAGGCCGAAGGTCTTAGGAAAGGAGGTCCTAAGGCCTTTTTTTATCGCCTTGCGGATATGTTCTGGACGAACAGCAAAAAGAGCAGCATCCGGTTAGGGATGCTGCTCTCTGCGTCGTCCTGTCGAAACCTATACGCGTTTGGCGCCGCGGCCGCCGCGCTTGCCTTCCGTGTTCTTCTTCAGGGACGAAATCCGTTCTTCGCTGTCTTTTAGGAAACGGGACATCTTATCCTCGAAAGAGGGCTTGCCGAACGCTGGACGACCGCCGCCGCCCTTGTTGAACGGCCGGCCGCCGCCACCGCCGCCAGGGCGTCCGCCGCCGAAGCCGCCGGGGCCGCGAGGAGCGCCGCCGCCGGGACCGCCAGGACCGCGTCCGCCGCCGAAGCTGCCGCCGCCGCCTTCACGGTTGAAGCGCTCGCGCGCAGGAGGCGCGCTCCCTTCTGGACGGTCGATCGCCTGCTTGATGGACAGACCGATCTTGCCGCTCGGATCGATGTTGATGACCTTGACGGTCACGACATCCTCCAGCTTCAGATGATCCTTGACGTCCTTCACATAATTGTCGGCAATCTCGGAAATGTGCACGAGGCCGGTGACACCCCCCGACAGATCGACGAATGCCCCAAAATGTGTAATGCCTGTCACTTTTCCCTGTAGTTTGGCGCCCACTTCTATTGCCATAAAATAAAATGTTCCTCCCTAAAAGTTGTGCGAAGCATGTTAACTGCCGCTACCATGCACTTCCCTGCATTAGAGGGCACGCTTGGTCTCAATTATACCGTAAGGCCAAAAGCAAGGTCAACAGACGGATGTCCCGGTCTGTCCCCGCCGAGAGCCCGTCATTCCGGGGCTGTAAGCAGCTCCTCGCCAGGCTTGACCCATCCCTGCTGCTTGCTCGCGAGCTGGGAAATATATTCCGGATCGTTGAGCTGCTTGATCTTGGCCTGCAGCTCATCGGTTTGCTGATGCAGTTGCTCCAATCGGTCCTTGGCGAGCGACAGCCGTTCCGCGGTCTCCGCCTGGCGCTGCGTTTGAGAGAACAGGGCATATCCTGCCCACGCTAGAATAACCGTCATCGCCACCAGCCACAGCTTGAATCTTCTGCGCGCGCCCGTCGTTTTCGGACTTTCCATCACGTGAATCCTCCCGTCTCTTCCAAGGGTTCGGCTTGTAGGACCGGAGCGAATCCAATCACCTGCGGAAAAGCCGCTTCCAAGCCTGCTTGAATCCATTCGACACTCGGGCCGCCTTTTCCTTCCATTCCCAGCGGACCATGAGCTGCCCCAGCTGCCTGCCGATCGGACGCAGCAGCGGACCCAGCATCCAGAGGATCAGAATTCCTGCAGGACGAACCAATTGTAGCACAATGCGGAAAAGGAACAAAGAAAAGGCGATCAAAAAACCTGTCAAAACGCGAACTAAGCGGTAGATCCCTATCAAGGGACGAATGACCAGCATGTCCGTCAGACGGACAAGCCAGCCGATGACCGCCTTCGCCGCCGCGATCATCCATTTGGTGAGCCCGACCACCAGTCCGCTGAACAGCAGATAATGAAGGCAAAGCCCGATGCCGAGCCCGAGATAGACGTACGCCCGCACCTCGCCGTCGTTGCTGGCGTACAGCACCCGGAATACGGCCAGCGCCGCGATCATCCAATAGGCGACGTCCAGCGGCGGCAGCATCCAGCGGGGGAAGCGCAGCTCGCGGGACACGACGCGGTAGCCGTCGAACGCCGTGCCCATGAGCACGCCCGACAGCAGCATCAGCGCCATCGTGAGGCCTTGGGTCTCCAGCGTCACTTGAAGATCTTCCCGAACAGGCTCTTGGACTTGGCCTGCTGCGTGCCGTCCAGATAGGCGAGCGTATGGATCAGACCCTCGATGGCGACCAGGCCCTGCTCCAGGCTGAGATGCTTCATATGCAAATTCTGGCCGCGGATGGCCAGAAATCCGAGCTCGGTCTCCAGCAGGAACTCCTCGTTGTCGAAGCTCTCGACGTTCAACACGCCCGTTATCTCCAGCAGCTTGCGGTTCAGCATCTTCACTTCCTGCCGCTTCTGCCCTTTCATCGGTTCACTCATGCCTCGTCCCCTCCTTATAAGCCTATGCTTATTAGGAGGGGACGAGGTTTAGAACCTATAGGAGTGGGGGGTAAGCTTCATTACCCGCGGCTCCGGCGGGCCAAACAGGCCGCGAAATTTTTTTTAAGATCAGGCGTCATGCCCCTTCTACGGATCGGCCCCGAGGGCAGGGACAATGAAAAAAGACCCCTCGCAAGGGGTCTTCAAAAGGCAATGGCTGGAAGCTGCGGCGCCGGGCTAGAAGCCCAGGCCGTCGTCCTCGCGCTCGCGCGCTTCTTCCTTGAGCAGCGTATAGAGCGTAGCCGCTTCATCCTTGCGGGTCGTCTCCGCCGTGCGCTCGACGCGCACGGTGATGTACTTTTGCCCGTACTGGATGCGCAGCTCGTCGCCGGCTTTGACGGAGCTGCTCGGCTTGGCCTCGCGGCCGTTGATCCATACGCGGCCCTGCTCCGACACATCCTTGGCGACGGTGCGCCGCTTGATGAGCCGGGAGACCTTAAGGAATTTATCGAGCCTCAATTACTTGATGGCTTCTTTCAGCTTGTTGCCGGCTTTGAATGCAGGAACCTTGGATTCCGGAATCGTGATTTCTTGGCCCGTTTGCGGGTTGCGGCCCGTACGGCCGGAGCGGGTGCGGGTCTCGAACGTGCCGAAGCCGATCAGTTGAACCTTGTCGCCGGAAGCGAGCGCTTCGGTGACTTCGCCGAGGAAGCCGTTCAGGACGGACTCGACGTCGCGCTTGGTCAGGCCGCTTTTCGTTGCGATGCTGTTGATCAGGTCGTTCTTGTTCATGATTGTTTCCTCCCGGAATAAGTAATGGATTCGGTTGAAGTGCATGTGCGCTGCCTCTCGGCAGCATCAGGGTCGAAACAAGAAGGCTCGGCCGCAGCGCGCGGGAAGCGTCCCGGACGGAAGCCGGCGGCGCCGCTTTTTTTCGAGGGATACGTAATTCGTGCCCCCGATGAAAAAATCCTGCTGCATTCGGAATTTTTTTTGCAGAATTCCGTCGAGAACGGGCGAACGATGGCGCAAAGGAGGCCGAATTCCAAGCGGGCGAATCTATAACCCTCTCTTCTTGGCTTCCTCCCACCAGCGGTCCATCTCTAGTAGATCAGTCTGGTCAAAAGATTTGCCGTTTATACGAAGCTGCTCCTCGACGTAGAGAAAGCGCCTCTTGAACTTGGCGTTCGTCCGCGCCAGCGCCTCCTCCGGGTCGGCGCCCAGGAAACGCGCGGCGTTGACGACGGCGAACAGCAGGTCGCCGACCTCTCCGGCGCTCGCCTCGGCGTCGCCAAGCCCGGCCGCCTCGCGCACCTCGCGCAGCTCCTCCTCGATCTTGGCCAGCATCGGCTCCAGCTCGTTCCAGTCGAAGCCGACCTTGGACGCCTTCTTCTGGAGCTTGTAAGCGGCCAGCAGCGCCGGCAGATCCTTGGGCACGCCGTCGAGCACGGAGCTGCGGTCCGCGTCGCGGCCCTTGATGCGCTTCTCCTCCGCCTTCATCCGCTCCCAGCTGGCGAGCGCCTCGCCCGCATCGGATGCGCCGTCCGCGCCGAACACATGCGGATGGCGGAAGATCAGCTTCTCGTTCAGCTCCTGGATGACGTCGTAGACGGTGAAGGCGCCCGTCTCCTCCTCCATCTGGCTGTGCAGCATCACTTGCAGGATGACGTCGCCGAACTCCTCGCGCATGCCGTCCGGATCGTCCGCGTCGATCGCCTCGAGCGCCTCGTACAGCTCCTCGATGAAGTTTTTGCGGATCGACTGATGCGTCTGCTCGCGGTCCCACGGGCAGCCGTCCGGACTGCGCAGGATGGAGACGATCTCGTGCAGCCGGTCGAAGCTGCGGCTGCGCAGCCGCTCGTCGTTGCTGGCGGGCACGTAGACGAGGCTGAGGTTGCCGTAGTCCTGTCCCCGGTCAAGCTCGTAGAGCGGCACCGTGACGATGCGCTCCTCCCCGGCGACGCCGAGCGCGTGCCCGATCGTCACCGGATGCTCCTCGGGATAGCGCTCCATGAGCGTCAGCTTGACGTCCGAGGCGGTGAAGCCGTCGTACACCTGGCCGATCAGCGTATGCAGCTGAGGCTGCAGCAGATGCGGCTGCAGTCCGGCCGCGTCGAGCAGCTGGAAGCCCTCGATCGGGTCGAAGCCGAGCCGCGTGAAGGCGATGTCGAGGAAGCTCTCGCCCCCGAGCACGGTCAGCTCGACGCCTTCGCGGGGGCAGCGCTCCCGCAGCAGCTGCACGGTGCGCTCGGCCACCATCGGATGGCCGGGCACGGCGTAAAGCACGGCTCGGCCCAGGCCGGCGGCAGCCGAAAGTGTAACGGCGGCGTTAGGCGGTACGGCGGCGGCGTCCGGCGGTACGGCAGCGGCGTTAGGCGCCACGGCAACGGCGTTCGGCGGTACGGCAGCGGCGTCAGACGGCACGGCAGCGGCGTCAGACGGCACGGCAGCGGCGTCAGGCGGCGCCGAGCCCTTGGCCAGTCGGATCAGCTCGTCCGCGATCGCGTCGTACACCTCGGGGAACGACTCCGACTGCTCGTACAGCCGGTCGAAGGAATGGATCGGCACGCCGGTCTCGCGCAGCATGTCCATCATCGGATGCTTCGCGGTGCGGACATAGATCGCGTCCGCGGCTTGCAGCCGCCGCCAGATGCCCAGCGTCAGCTGGTCCGGATCGCCGGTGCCGAGGCCGGCTACCGCGATCGACGGCACGGCTCCGCCGGAGCGGTTGAGGCTCGAATCGGATGTCATGGCGCGGTTCCTCCCTGTGGCAGGCGCGGCCCTTGCTCGCGCCCTGCGGCATAAGCCCCGGAAACCCTTCCGGGGCCGCCTCCTTTAAGACTTTACTTGGCTTGAAGCCAGGAATCAAGCGGCATCGTTCTCATTAAGGAAATATATGTAAGAAGTAGGGCGGGACGAGCCGGCGCAGTGGCTTAGGACTCCCTCGCGGGGGCAAAGGCGCCGAGATCGGCGGGGCAAGGCACTCTCGGCTCCCTCGCCGGGGCGGAACTGCCGAGTTCGGTGGGTCAAGGCACTCTCGACTCCCTCGCCGGGGCGGAACTGTCGAGATCGGCGGGTCAAGGCACTCTCGGCTCCCTCGCGGGGCCGGAGGCGCCAAATTCGGCGGGTCAAGGCACTCTCGACTCCCTCGCGGGGGCGGGGGCGTCGAGATCGGCGGATCAAGGCACTTTCGGCTCCCTCGCGGGGCCGGGGGCGCCAAGCTCGGCGGATCAAGGCACTCTCGACTCCCTCGTCGGGGCGGAGGCGACGAGTTCGGCGAATCAAGGCACTCTCGGCTCCCTCGCGGGGAAGGAGGCGCCAAGCTCGGCGGGTCAAGGCACTTTCGGCTCCCTCGCGGGGACGGGGGCGCCAAGCTCGGCGGATCAAGGCACTCTCGACTCCCTCGTGGGGGCGGAGGCGTCGAGATCGGCGGGTCAAGGCACTTTCGGCTCCCTCGCGGGGACGGGGGCGGCGAGCTCGGCGAATCAAGGCACTCTCGACTCCCTCGCGGGGCGGAGGCGACGAGTTCGGCGAATCAAGGCACTCTCGGCTCCCTCGCGGGGAAGGAGGCGCCAAGCTCGGCGGGTCAAGGCACTTTCGGCTCCCTCGCGAGGGAGGTGGCACCGCGTTCGGCGGCTCAAGGCACTCTCGGCTCCCTCGCCGGGGCCGGGGGCGTCGAGATCGGCGAATCAAGGCACTCTCGACTCTCTCGCGGGGGCGGAGGCGCCGAGATCGGCGGGTCAAGGCACTCTCGACTCCCTCGCGGGGCCGGGGGCGTCGAGATCCGCGGGTCAAGGCACTTTCGGCTCCCTCGCGGGGGCGGAGGCGTCGAGTTCGGCGGGCTAAGGCACTCTCGACTCCCTCGCGGGGGCGGAGGTGCCGTGTTCGGCGGGTCAAGGCACTCTCGGCTCCCTCGCGGGGGTGTCGAGCTCGGCGGATGCCCGCATGGGTCCGCCTTACGGCATCAGCCGCCAGCGGCGCAGGCGGGCGGCCATCCGCTCGCCGCCCGGCAGCAGGCGCAGCTCGGCGGCGCTTACGGCGCCGAGCAGCAGCAGCGCGGCGCCGTAGACGGCGGCGCCGAGCAGCACGCCGCCAAGCGTCTGCGCGGCGGCGGAGGCGCGCGGCGCCAGCGAGGCCGCGCCGGCGGCGAGCTCGGCGAGGCGCGCGCCGGCAAGCGCCGCCGCGGCAAGCGCCGCGAGCGCGAGCGCGCAGGCGGCGAGGCGGCGCAGCCGCGGCCGCGCGGCGCGCGGCGGGCGGCGCCGGAGCGAGCGCTGCCGCGGTGCGCGCCGCCGCGAGCGCGCCGAGGCCGGCGGCGAGCGCCGTGGCGGCGATGCCGGCGGCGGCCGCGCCGGCGATGCCGAGCGGCGGCACGAGCGCGGCGTTGAGCGCGGCCTTGGCGAGCGCGGCGAGCCCCAGCAGCGCGGCCGGCAGGCGCAGCGCGCCGAGGCCCTGCAGCAGCGGCGCGGCGACCGCGCTGACGGCGGCGGCGAGCGCCGTGCTGCCGACGAGCGCAAGCGTGCCGGTAGCCTGCGCGTCGGCGTAGAACATCACGTTGAGCGGACGCGCCAGCAGCGCGAGTCCGAGCGCGGACGCCGCGCCGACGAGCGCCGACGAGCGCAGCCACAGCCGGACGAGCGCCGCCGCCTGCGCCGGATCCGAGCGACGATGCCGCACGAGCTGCGGCACGAGCGCTCCGGCGGCCGCGCCGGCGACCATCGCCACGAGCTGGATGAGCGGCTGGCCCCGGCTGTACAGGCCGAAGGCCGCCATCGCCTCGGCCGCGTCCATGCCGCCTCGCAGCAGCCGCGGCACGGTGAACGCGTCGATCGCCCCCAGCACCGGCGCGACGATCGCTCCGAGCGCCGCCGGCAGCGCGAGCGCACCGAGAGCGCCCATCTCGCGGGCCAGCGGACGGAGCCGCGAGAGCCCAAAGACCCGAGAGGCCCGTAACGCCGGCTCTCTGCCCCCTTCCTCGCTCGCCGTCCGCACCGGAGCCGCGTCCGAGTCGGATCGCCGCCCGAAGCCAGTCAGCCGGCCCACTCCACGAACGCTATCCGCATCCAGAGGAGGCGAAGCTCCCGTTGCAGCGCCTGTCGCCGACGCCCCGCGCCGCAGGAACACGGCCAGCAGCGCCAGTCCCGCCGCGCCGCCGAAAAACGACCCCCACATCGCGCCGGCGGCGAGCCGGTCGTCGCCCCAGCCGGCCGACCAGCCGATGCGCAGCAGCAGCAGCATGGCGGCGACGCGCACGACCTGCTCGACGAGCTGCGACCAGGCGGTCGGCCGCATGTCGCCAAGCCCCTGCGTATAGCCCCGCAGCGCGGCCAGCGCCGGGGCAAACCAGAGCGCCGACGCCACCGCGCGGATCGACAGCTCCGCAGCCGGGTCGCCGACGAGCGCGGCGAGGCGATCGGCAAGCAGCCACAGCGCGGCGAAGCCGGCCGCCCCAAGCAGCGATAGCAGCGTCACTCCGGCCACGGCCGCGCGCCGCGCGCCGAGCCGATCGCCCTGCTCGAGCAGCGCCGCCGTGCGGATCGAGACCGCCACCGGCAGGCCGGCGGTCGCCAGCACGAGAATAAGCTGGTAGAACGGATAAACCGCGTTGTAGATGCCGAACACGCGGTCTCCGGCGACGTTCTGCAGCGGAATTTTCTGCAGCGTCCCGATCAGCTTGGAGAGCAGGGCCGCGCCGGCCAGCAGCGCCGCGCCCCCGAGCGCCCCGCGGCCCCGCCCCGCCTGTTGCTCCTTGTCGTCCATCGTCCCGTTCCTTTCGACTCGTTCGTTCTCCTCATTATAGCGGCGGGCGTCCGTATGAGCCATGCTTCGGGCGCATAGGCTGGGAAAGGACGTTTTTCGGCATGATTCC
The DNA here is from genome assembly GCF_037965485.1 of Paenibacillus sp. FSL W8-1187. Classification (NCBI taxonomy): domain Bacteria; kingdom Bacillati; phylum Bacillota; class Bacilli; order Caryophanales; family Paenibacillaceae; genus Paenibacillus; species Paenibacillus sp. FSL W8-1187. Next base: position 52,842 of record NZ_CP150181.1, on the reverse strand, counting down.
GCAAGGAGGCAGCAGCCAATGGAAATGGAACGGCATCCCGTCTGGACGGAATGGCAAAAAGCCAGCCTTTACCGCATGCTGGCCGACTATCACCGCGACTCCGAGCCCGCCGCGGCGGGCTCCTACGAAGGTCTCTACCGGGAAGCCGTGCAGCGGCTCGCCGGGCTCGTCCGGCTATACGGCAATCCGTTCGGACAGCCGCCGCTCCCTGGCCTCGGCGCCGCCGCCCAGGGCTGGCCGCCGGAGGCGGCGTTCTCCGGCATGTCGGGCGGCTTGCCGCCCTATGCGGCGCCAGCGGCGGCGTACCCGTCCGGCGCTTATGCCGCGCCGGCCGATTACCCGCCCTATCCCGCGCCAGCGGCGTACCCGCCGCCGGACGCCTACTCCGCGGCGTCGGCGCCGCCCGGGTCGGCCTGGCCGTCCTACGCCTCCGGAGCTTCGTCGCCCTGGCCGGGCTATGGCGGCCCTTTGCCGACCTCGCCTTGGCAGCCGCTGTCCGGCAGCGGATTGCCGGGGCTCGCGCCGCCGCTGCCCGGCGGCTATGGACCGCCCCTCGCGCAGCAGCCGGCCATTCCGGAGCCGTATGGCTGGAGCTTGGCGTCCGGATCGGGGGCCGCGGCCGGCCATCCCGGCTGGCCGGGCATGCAAACGCCGGCCTCCAGCGCCGGCGCCGCCCCGTCAGCAGCGGGCTGGACCGCGCCTCCACCGGCCGCCGCGCCCGCTTCGCCGGCTCCGCAGCCGGCAGCGTCCGCTCCCGACCCGCCGGACGCGGCTGACGATTCCGGCTCCTCCGCAGAATTCGCCGGCCCGGGCATCCGCCCGCCCGCGGCCGAATCCGCTTCGACGCAGGCGCTGCCCCGGCCGAGCTCCTACGCGCGGCTGCGGCTGATCCACGCCGCTCCCGGACAGCCGCCGCTGGCGCTGCAGGCCGGCGAAGCCTTTGCGCAGGCCGGCTATCTCTCCGCCTCCTCCTACGCGGATGTGCCTGCCGGTCCGCTGAGCGTCCGGCTGTCTCCCGCCGCTTCCGCGACGCCGCAGCAGGCGGACGACGGCGACGTCTTCGAGCTGTCGCTCGAGGCGGGCCGAAGCTATACGGCGGCGGCTTGCCCCGATCCGGAGGGAGACGGACTGCGGCTGCTCGTTTTTTTCGACGGCAAAGAGCTTCGCGACGACTGCGTCAAGCTGCGCCTGCTCCATCTCGCCCGCACCGGCCCCGTCGACCTGATGGTCCGCGACGGCGGCACGCTGTTCCGCAAGGTCGCGCCGGGAAGCGCTTCGTCCTACATCACGCTGGCTCCGTCCGAGCCGGAGCTTGAGCTGACCGAGGCGGGCTCGCTGCGTCTGCTTCATGCCGCGCCCCCGCTGCCGCTGCCGGGAGCGACAGCGCTCACGCTGCTGCTGGCCGGCGAGCCGCCGCAGCTGACGGCCTTCGAGGACGGCTGAGCTGACGCGGGCCGCGCGGACTCTGCCGCTTCCCGTTCGACGGCAAACAAGCTTCCGCTCGGGATTCCACCGAAAAGGAAGCTTGCCTGAAGGGCGGTATTCCGCCTACTGCTCCATCTGCTTGGCGAGGAAGCCCGCGGCCGTCTCGGCCATCTTGATTTCCATCTGCGCCATCTTGGTCGAATCCTCCTTGCTCGCCAGCACGACCGTGCCGATCGGATCGCCGCCGGCGATGATCGGAGCCGCGACAAAGGAGGTGTAGGTTTCCGGAGCGTTCTTGATGATCTCATGCTCGCCGCTGGCGGTTTCGGTGGCGGTCTTGCGGCTGTCCATCGCCTGCTCCAGCAGCTGGCCGACCGGCTTGTCCATATAATCCTTCTTGGAGGCGCCGGCAACGGCGATGACCGTATCTCGGTCGGAGATGAGCGTAATGTGGCCGGTGCTCTCGCTCAGCGATTCGGCATATTCCTTTGCGAAGTCTCCGAGCTCGCCGATTGGGGAATACTTCTTGAGGATGACCTCGCCGTCGCGGTCGACGAAGATTTCAAGCGGATCTCCCTCGCGGATGCGAAGCGTACGGCGGATTTCTTTCGGGATGACGACGCGGCCGAGATCGTCGATTCGACGCACAATTCCAGTTGCTTTCATTGTCATGTTGCCCCACTTTCCTCGAAGAATGGTAAGTCCACTGGATGCCTAGCTCCGACTGATTTATTTCGTGAGTTGGGATTGGATCGTTCAGGCGTTCACCTTCGAATCTGACCATAGTATTCATCCGCTCCCAGTTTCTTATGCACCGCGCCAGCCCGCGCCGGCAGAGGCCGGAAAGGCGATTTCCGCCTTTTACGGCGCGGGTTTCCGCCCTTCCTGCACAGGCTGGGAATTGCACCCACAACGGCTGATGGGGGTGCCGGTACCGCTTGAGGACAGGCCTCCCTTGGATGCGGGACGCAAACAAGCCAAGACCGCGCGGCTTCCGCTGATGCGCGCGATCCTGGCTTGCCTTGCCGGGACAAAGGAATCGTCCGCAGCCTCTTTTTTCCTGCCCAATCTTCCCGTTCCTACACCGTCAAATACCGGCGTACCGTCTCGTCGTCCAGCGCCTTGAGCTCCCCTTGCCAGGCAATGGCGCCTTTTTCGAGGATATAGACGTAATCGGCGACGCTCCGCACGAACTCGAGGCTCTGCTCCACGAGCAGGATCGCGGTCCGTCCGTCCGACTTGATCGAGCGGATCACGTCGCGGATGTCGTCGACGATCGACGGCTGGATGCCCTCGCACGGCTCGTCGAGCAGCAGCAGCTCCGGCTCGGCCGCCAGCACGCGCGCGAACGCCAGCTGCTGCTGCTGGCCGCCGCTCAGGTCGCCGCCGCGCCGGCCGTACATCGTCGGCAGCACGGGGAAGCGCTCGACCGCCGCCGGCGGGATGTCGTCGCCGCGGCGCTTGCCGCGCGCGGCCTCCAGCCCGATCAGGATGTTCTCGCGCACGGACAGCTGCCCGAAAATCTCGCGGCCCTGCGGCACGTAGCCGATGCCGCTGCGCGCCCGCTCGCCGGGCGCCTTGCGCGTCAGGTCGCGGCCGCCGTAGCTGACCGTGCCGCCGCGCGCCTTGAGCACGCCCATGACGCTCTTGACGAACGTCGACTTGCCCGTGCCGTTGCGGCCGAGCAGGCAGACGACCTGGCCGGGACGCACCTGGAGCGTCACGCCGCGCAGCACGGCGCTCTCGCCGTAGCCGGATTCCAGCTTCTCCACCGTCAGCATGCCGCTTCCCTCCTTTTGCCCAAGTACACCTCGGCGACCCGGTCGTCGGCCTGCACCTGGTCCATCGTGCCCTCCATGAGCAGCCGCCCCTCGTGCATCACCGTCACCAGGCTGGCGAAATTCCGCACGAACTCCATGTCATGCTCGACGACGACGACCGCGCGGTCCTTGGCGATCTCCTGCAGCAGCTCGCCGGTCTTCTCCGTCTCGCGGTCGGTCATGCCCGCCGCCGGTTCGTCGAGTAGCAGCAGCGACGGCTCCTGCAGCAGCAGCATGCCGATCTCGAGCCATTGCTTCTCGCCATGCGACAGGCTGCCGGCGCGAGCCCGCTGCCTGCCGGCGAGTCCGACCGTCTCCAGCTGCTCGGCGAGCCGCTCCCGCTCGGCCGCGGCGAGCTTCGCCCGCAGCGTCGCCAGGATGCCGCGCTTCTGCTTCATCGCCAGCTCCAGGTTCTCCTCGACCGTCAGCGTCGGAAAGATCGACGGCGCCTGGAACTTGCGGCCGATGCCGAGCTCGGCGATCTGATGCTCCTTGCGCCGGGCGAGGTCGATCCCGTCCCGGTAGAGGATGCTGCCGCCGGACGGCTTCACCTTGCCGCAGATGGCGTCGAGCAGCGTCGTCTTGCCCGCGCCGTTCGGTCCGATCAGGAACCGCAGGCCGCTCGCCTCGAGCGAGAGGTTCATGCCCTGCACCGCCTTGAAGCCGTCGAACGACACCGTCACGTCCTCACACTGCAGAATAGCCTTTTCGCTCATGCTCGGGTACCTCCTTCCGCCTGCGGACGATCCGCCTCGCCTTGCGCCAGCCGTCTACCGCCAGCCCGGCGATGCCGCGCGGCAGGAACACGGTCGTGACGATGAACAGCGCGCCCATGAAGAACAGCCAGATGTCGGGATACGATTCGCTGAACGCGCTCTTGGCTCCGTTCAGCAGCAGCGCGCCGAGAGCGGCTCCGATCAGCGTGCCGCGGCCGCCGATGGCGACCCACAGCACCATTTCGATCGACGGCACGATGCCCATCATCGACGGCGAGATGATGCCGACATGCAGCACGAACAGCATGCCCGCGATGCCGGACAGCGTCGCCGACAGGACGAACACCCCCATCTGGTAGCGGGCCGGATCGTACCCGAGGAAGCGGACGCGGTTCTCGCCGTCCCGGATGGCGCGCAGCACCTTGCCGAAGCGGCTCTTGACGACGATCCGCGCCACCAGGAACGTCGCCAGCAGGACGCCGGCCGTCACATAGTAGAGCGCCAGCTTCGTCTCCGGCGCGGCCAGCGAATGGCCGAGGATCTGGCCATACCCGGTAATGCCGTTGGTGCCGCCCGTAAACGCCTGCTGCCCGGTGATCAGCGTGACGCTGATGATGACGAGCGCCTGCGTCAAAATCGTGAAGTAGACCCCCCGGATGCGGTTGCGGAACGTGAAGAAGCCGAGGAACAGCGCCACCGCCGCCGGTATGGCCATACCGAGCAATACCGCTCCTCCGAAGCTCTGGAACGGCGTCCAGAACCACGGCAGCTTGGTGAGGCCGCTCCAGTCCATGAAGTCCGGCAGCCGTCCCCCGCTCGCCTGCAGCTTCAGGTGCATCGCCATCGCGTAGCCGCCGAGGCCGAAGAACACGCCATGCCCGAGGCTCAGGATGCCGGTATAGCCCCACAGCAGGTCGAGGCCGACCGCGGCGATCGCGAACGCCAGGAACTTGGCCAGCAGGTTCAGGCGGAAGTCGCTCGTGAACAGCGGCGCGGCCAGCAGCAGCGCGGCGGCCAGGAAATACCACATCGCCAGCCCGTACCGGGAGGCGCCCGTCTTGATCATCCACTGCGTCATGTCTATCGCCTCCTTAGTCCAGCGACCGGGTGCGCATGGCGACGAATCCCTTCGGCTTCCATTGCAGGAAAGCCACGATGCACAGGAATACGAGCACCTTGCCCAGCGATGCGGTCGTCCAGTATTCGAACAGCGTGTTCGTCATGCCGATGCCGAGCGCGCCGAACACGGTGCCGACCAGCTTGCCGACGCCGCCGAGCACGACGACCATGAAGGCGTCGACGATGTAATAGGTGCCGATCGTCGGCCCGATCGGACCGATCAGCGTCAGCGCGCAGCCGGCGATGCCCGCGAGGCCGGAGCCGATCGCGAACGTCAGGCTGTCGACGCGCCGCGTCGAGATGCCGAGGCAGGCCGCCATGTCGCGGTTCTGCATGACCGCCCGCATGCGCCGTCCCGCCGTCGTGCGGTAGATGTACAGGAACATCGCCAGCAGGCAGACGGCTACGAGCGCGAGGATGAACAGCCGCTTGTACGGCAGCACGAGCCCTTGCGTGACGGATAGGCCGCCCTCCAGCCACGACGGGCTTTTGACGCCGACGTTCGGCGCGCCGAAGATGGAGCGGGCGAGCTGCTGCAGCACGAGGCCGACGCCCCAGGTCGCCAGCAGGCTGTCGAGCGGGCGGCCGTACAGGAAGCGGATGAGCGTCTTTTCCAGCAGCAGGCCGATCAGGAATGCGGCCGCGAAGCTGGCCGCGATCGACAGCAGGAAATACTGGCTGAACCAGGAAGCGGGCAAATAGGATTGGAACAGCTTCTGCGTCATGTAGGTCGCGTAGGCGCCGACCATGATCAGTTCTCCGTGGGCCATGTTGATGACGTTCATCTGGCCGAACGTGACCGCCAGGCCGAGCGCGATCAGCAGCAGGATGGAGCTGACGCTGATGCCGTTGAACAATTGCAGCCAAAATACGTCCATGCGCGGCTCTCCTCTCTCGCGCCGGGGCCAGCAGGACCGCCGCCCTCTCGGGACAGCGGCGCGGCTGGCCCCGCCGCTTGGGTGCAGGATGAAATCGATGCGGCTCGGCCGGCGGCGGTTAGCTGCCGACCCGGCGGCGGTTAGCCGCCGGAGCTCAGGCCCGAAGCCCAGGCGTATGTCTTGAGGTAAGGGTCCGGCTTGACCGGCTCGCCGGAGCTCCACACTTCCTTGAACTGGCCGTCCGCCTGCACCTCGCCGATGCGCACCGTCTTGTACAGATGCTGCGTCTCGCCGTCGATCTTGACCTTGCCCTCCGGAGCGTCCCACTCCAGCTCCTTGGCCGCTTCCTTCACGGCCGCCACGTCGGTGGAGCCGGCCTTTTCGACCGCGGCCGCCCACAGGTACACCGCATCATAGCCGGCCTCGATCGGGTCGGCCGTCACGCGGTCCGCGCCGTATTTGGCCTTGTAGGCTTCGACGAACGTCTTGTTCTCCGGCGTATCCGTCGTCTGGTAGTAGTTCCAGGCGGCCAGATGCCCCTCCAGCACATCCGCGCCGATGCCGCGGATCTCCTCTTCGGCGACCGAGACCGACAGCGTCGTCAGGTCGGCGGCGCTGATGCCGGCGTCCTTGAGCTGCTTGAAGAACGCGACGTTGCTGTCGCCGTTCAGCGTGTTGAACACGATGTCCGGCTTGGCGGCCTTAATCTTGCTGATGATCGTCGTATAGTCGGTATGGCCGAGCGGCGTGTACTCCTCGCCGGCCAGCTCTCCGCCTTCCGCCGCGAGCTGCGCCTTGATGATCTTGTTGGCCGTGCGCGGGAACACGTAGTCGGAGCCGAGCAGGTACATCTTCTTGCCGCGGTTCTCCAGCAGCCAGCTGACGGCCGGCACGATCTGCTGGTTCGTCGTCGCTCCGGTATAGAAAATGTTCGGCGAGGACTCCAGTCCTTCGTATTGGACCGGATACCAGAGCAGCCCGTTCAGCTCCTCGAACACCGGCAGCATCGCCTTGCGGCTGGCCGACGTCCAGCCGCCGAATACGGTCGCGACCTTGTCCTCGGACAGCAGCTTGCGCGCCTTCTCCGCAAAGGTCGGCCAGTCGGAGGCTCCGTCCTCGACGACCGGAATCAGCTTTTTGCCAAGCACGCCGCCTTTGGCGTTGATCTCGTCGATCGCCATCATCTCGGCGTCCTTGACCGATACCTCGCTGATCGCCATCGTGCCGCTGAGCGAGTGGAGGATGCCGACCTTGATCCCATCGCCGCTTTCCCCCGATGAAGCGCCAGCCGCCGGAGAAGCTGCCGGAGACGCGCTTCCCGCAGCCGGTTCATTCTGGCCGCAGCCGCCCAGCACGAGCGCCAGCGATACCGCCGCCAGCAAGCCCTTCCCCATATGCCTCTTCTTGATCTTCGTTCCCGTCTGTCTCATCTCTCTCCACTCCCCTTCGCGAATCCGAACGTTATGTATGGGCTTCGTTCTATCGTTCGTGATTGTAGTATAGGCGGAGGACAAATTCGATGTCAATATATCTAACATAAAAATATGGAAATGAGGACTTTAGGCCTTGTTTTCGACAATTCGATTCCAAATCCGGACGAAAAACGAATCGAACCTGCCTTGAAAGCATCGGTTTGATTATCAAACGTGTTTAACCGCCTCATTAACGTCAGATTATCTGATGCATAAACAAAAACGAATCATCCTTTTGCTCGCGAGCGTCATGAACCTGGGGGTTTCAATCAACGCGACGGCCTAAACCTGCTCGATGCTGCGGCAATTGTTGCGCGGCCGGCGCCACCGGCTGCACCATGAAAAAAGCGTCTTTTCGGGGCCAGGGGCCGCGAAAAGACGCTTCTAGCTTGCATGGAGCAGGTTTTGCGCGCGATTGCCGGATCGCCGGCGGGCCAGACGCATAGCGCGCCGTCCGCCATCCATCCGCTTAGCTGCCGGTATTGCTCGCCGCATCGGGCGCGGCATTTTCCGCGCCGGCATCGTTCGACGGCGCTTCGGCGTTTTCTCCCGCTCCGCCGCTGGCGGCCGGGCTCGGCTCCGGATCCTTGAACTCTTCTTTTTTGGTGATGAGTCCCGGAACCTCGTTCTGCATGTAGTCGTTCAGCTGCGTCTGGGCGAGCGTCTGCTTGATCTCTTCCTTGGACGCCTCGAACGTCGGCAGCTCGCGCTTCTCGACCTGGATGACGTGGTAGCCGTACTCGGTCTCGACCGGCTCGCCGACGACGCCGATCTCCTGGGCGATCGCCGCCTTCTTGAAGTTCTCCACCCAGCCGCCGGCCGCCTGGTCGGCGTACTGGCCGCCATTCTCGGCCGAGCCCGGATCCTCGGAGTATTCCTTGGCGAGAGCGTTCCAATCGGCCCCGTCCGCCTCCAGCTTCGCTTTGGCTTCCTTGGCGCGGGCGAGAGCGTCTTCCTTGCTGCGCTCCTTGCCTTCCGGATCGGTGAAGCCGACGAGGACGTGGCGGAGCGTGACCTTGGTCAGCCCTTCCTTGTTCTCGTCATAGTATTTTTGCGCGTCGGCATCGGTCACCTTGGCGGCCATCGCGTCGGACACGCCGATCGACAGCCTGATGAAGTCCTTGATGTCCTGCGCGGTAATGTTGTTGTCCTTCATGTTCGTTTCGAGCGTTTCTTTCGTGTAGGCTTCCTCGATCTGCTTGTACTGCTCGTCCGCCTCCGCGGCGGCCTTGTCCTTCACTTCCTTGGAAGCGTCCTTGTACACGAGCTGGTAGCCGATGTACTGGTCGAGGATCATGTTTTTGTAGGCGGCCATGTCGAGGTAGGCGGCTACTTGCGGATTCACGACGCGCAGCACGCTCGTGAATGTCGTGAAGTCCTTCTCGCTCACCGTCCCGCCCTTGTACTCGGCGATCGTCTTGCTGTCGTCTCCGCCCGCGGAGCCGTCCTCTTTTTTGCCGCACGCGGCTAAAGTGAACGCCAGCACCGCCGCCAGCGCAAGCAGAAGCATGCGGCTCGCGGCCGGGCGCTTGATGGAAATCTTCATAATGGTCTCCTCTCGGTTCGTTCAGGCATGGGTCCAGTTTACCAGATGTGGACCAGCCGCGCATTAACGTCGCCTTAAAGACGCCGCGAAAAAGCCGGAGCCCGGCTTCGGGCCCGGCTCCGGCTCCTCTGTCCTGCGGCGGCTACTTGCCCGCCGCCTGCGCCGCTCCGGCCGGGAGCAGCGCTTCGCCCCAGCGGCGCAGCAGGCGCAGCGTCAGCTCAAGCCGCTCGGCGCTGCCGAGGCCCTTGCCGCGCAGCGTCAGCTCCATCGGCTCGCCCTTGCCGCCTCCGCCGATGCGGCGGAAGCGGTTTTCGAACTCGAGGCACAGCCCGTCGATCGTGCGCGTTTCGGCGCTGCGGGAAGCGGCCTCGCTGAATTTGAGCGTCCACTCGTCGTTTTTGTTCGCGCTGATCGACGCGATGCCGTAGCGGGCGCCGTACACCTTGAGCCGGCCGACGTCGAGCAGCGTCGCGACCGCGTCCGGCAGGTCGCCGAAGCGGTCGGTCAGCTCGTCGAACAGATCGTCCGTCTCCTCCAGCGAGGAGAGCGCCGCCACTTTTTTGTAGATCTCGATCTTCTGGATGCTGTCGTAGATGTAGTCCGACGGCAGATAGGCGTCGAGGCTGAGGTCGATGACGGTGTTGACCGGCTTCTCCTCCGCTTCCTCCTCGCCGTACATCTCCTTCTTGCGCCGCGCGATCTCGTCGGCCAGCATCTGCGAGTACAGGTCGAATCCGACCGAGGCGATGAAGCCGTGCTGCTCCGCGCCGAGCAGATTGCCCGCGCCGCGGATGGCCAGGTCCCGCATGGCGATCTTGAAGCCGGAGCCGAGCTCGGTGAACTCCTTGATCGACTGCAGCCGCTTCTCTGCGACCTCGGTCAGCACTTTGTCGCGCTGGTAGGTGAAGTAGGCGTAGGCGATCCGGTTGGACCGGCCGACGCGCCCGCGCAGCTGGTACAGCTGGGAGAGGCCCATCTTGTCCGCGTCATGCACGATCAGCGTGTTGACGTTCGGGATGTCCACGCCCGTCTCGATGATGCTCGTGCTCACGAGCACGTCGGATTCGCCGTCGAGGAAGTCGAGGATCGTCTTCTCCAGCTCCTGCTCGGACATCTGGCCGTGGCCGACCGCAACCTTGGCCTCCGGCACGAGCGAGCCGAGCAGCTCGGCCATCTGGTAGATGCCCTGCACGCGGTTGTACAGGTAGTACACCTGGCCGCCGCGCGCCAGCTCGCGCTCGATCGCCTCGCGCACGAGCGCGGTGTTGTACTCCACGACGTACGTCTGCACGGGGAACCGGTTTTCCGGCGGCGTCTCGATGACCGAGAGGTCGCGCACGCCGAGCATCGACATATGGAGCGTGCGCGGGATCGGCGTCGCCGTCAGCGTCAGCACGTCGACGTTCGTCTTGAGCCGCTTGAGCTTCTCCTTGTGGGAGACGCCGAAGCGCTGCTCCTCGTCGACGATGAGCAGGCCGAGGTCCTTGAACACGATGTCCTGGCTGAGCAGCCGGTGCGTGCCGATGACGACGTCGACGGCGCCGCTCTTGAGCCCCTTCATCGTCTCGGTCTGCTCCTTGCGCGAGCGGAAGCGGCTCAGCACCTGCACCTTGAACGGGAAGTCGGCGAAGCGCTCGCGGAACGTCTCGTAGTGCTGCTGGGCGAGGATCGTCGTCGGCACGAGGATGGCGACCTGCTTGCCCTCGATCGCCGCCTTGAACGCCGCCCGCACGGCGACCTCCGTCTTGCCGTAGCCGACGTCGCCGCAGAGCAGCCGGTCCATCGGACGCTGGGTCTCCATGTCCTTCTTGATCTCGCGGATCGCCCGCAGCTGGTCCGGCGTCTCGTCGTACGGGAACATCGCCTCGAACTCGTTCTGGTACGCGGTGTCCGGCCCGAAGCCGAAGCCCTTGGCCTCCTGGCGCTGGGCGTACAGCTTGACGAGGTCGTCGGCGATGTCCTTGACGGAGCTGCGCACCTTGTTCTTGACGCGCGTCCACTCGTTGCCGCCGAGCTTGTAGACCTTGGGCTCCTTCTCCTCCGACCCGACGTACTTCTGGATGAGGTCGATCTGGTCGATCGGCACGGACAGCTTGTCGCCGCCGGCGTACAGGATATGCATGTAGTCCTTGTGGATGCCGCCGATCTCCAGCGTGCCGATGCCCATGTACTTGCCGATGCCGTGGTTCTGGTGGACGACGTAGTCGCCGACCTTGAGCTCGGTGTAGCTCTTGATGCGCTCGGCGTTGTCCATGTTCTTGTCGACGCGGCGCGTCTTGCGCTGCTTCTGCGTGAACAGCTCGCCCTCGGTGATGACGACCAGATGCGAGCCGGGCAGCTCGAAGCCGCTGCCGAGGCTGCCCTCGAGCAGCTGCGGCGGCTCGATGTCATAGTCGCCGAGCACGCGGCGCAGCCGGTCCATCCGCTCGCCGCTGCCGGCCAGCATGAGCACCTGGGCTCCCGCCTTCTTCCAGCGCTCCATCTCCGCCCCCAGCACGTTCATCTGGCCGTGGAAGTTCTGCATGCCGCGGCACATGAAGTTCAGGATGTTCTGCGGCTGCGAATGCGGCACCTGGCGCAGGAACAGCGACAGCAGCAGCGTCGGGAACGGACGGTGATGCAGCACGTCGTCGCTCTCGCGCGCGAGCTTGAAGCTCGGCAGCGACTTGCCCGTGCCGAGCAGATGCGCCTGCCACTCCGCCTCGTCGCGCTCGAGCTGGCGGGCCGTCTCGATGAGGCGCGTCGGCTCGTCGAGGACGAGCAGCGTGTCCTTCGGCATGTAGTCATAGAGCGTCTGGCGCTCCGGGTAGAGCAGGGCGATGTATTTATAAAGTTCGGGGAAATAGATCTGCTGCCGCAGCCGCTCCAGCTCCGCGCCGAGCTCGGAGCGCAGCCGGTCCTTGGCGGTGCGGTCGGTCATCCGCTCGAGCTGCTGCTCCAGCAGCTCGGAGGCATGCTGCGCGGCCGCGGCGAAGCGCCGCCCGTCCGCGATCAGCTCCTGGCACGGCGTCACCGTATACGCTTCCAGCTTGGCGTTGGAGCGCTGCCCCTCGGGATCGAACGTGCGGATCGAATCGATCTCGTCGTCGAACCACTCGACGCGCACGGCCGATTCGGCCGTCAGCGGGTAGAAGTCGACGATGCCGCCGCGCACGCTCAGCTCGCCCCTGTTTTCGACGCGGTCGGCGCGCACGTAGCCGAGCGCGTTCATCCGCTGCAGAAACGCCTCCATCGGCAGCTCGGCCCCGACCTGCAGGTCGATCTTGGCCTCCGCCATCACGTCCCGCAGCGGCAGGAAGCGGCGCACCCCGGAAAAAGGCGCAACAACGATCCCGCGGAAGCCGCGGGACAGGCGGATCAGCGCCTCCATGCGCTGGGCGAGCATCTCCGGGCTGGAGACGGCCGACTCGGCCGCGACCAGCTCGTTCGCCGGATAGAGCAGCACGTCCTCGCCGCCGCTCAGCTCCTGCAGATCCTCCACGATCTTCTGCGCGGAGAACATATTGTGGGTGACGACCAGCATCGGCTGATCCAGATCCCGTTGGAGCGCCGCCATGAGCACCTGGCGGGACGAGCCGGCCAGGCCCGAGACCATCTGCTCCTTCATGCCCTTGCGGAAGCCGGCGAAGACGGACTGGTAGTCGCGGTCGGCGGCGAATGCCTCGATTAACGCTTTCAAATGGAGCACCTCTCTTTCGCTTGAGCCCGCTTCCCGCCGATCCCCCGGACGCCGCTCCTGCCGGAGAGCATCCGGAGCCGGAGACGGCAACAAAGGCCTCCTGATCCGCGAGGGGCCTTGGGGCGACAACGGGCAGCAGCACGCAAAGAAGCCTCAGCTACCCGCCAAGGCTCTTGCCTATGTTGTCGTACTTGTGTACTTGTTGTCGAAGGGAATCGAATCCGCTACTGCAGCGGGCTGGATACGAGAAGCAGCTCCGGATGCCGCAGCGCCGCCTCGCTGCAATAGTCGCAGACGAGCTTGACGACCATGTCGCCTTGCGGATTATACGCTATTATATCGCTGCGTTCCTCGAGGGTCAAGAAATGCAGGCCGAGCCGGTTCTCCGGAATGCCGTGCAGGCTGGAGATCGTGCCAAGCGGCGTCCGGCAATGCCGGCACTCGTAATGAATCGCCATGAAAGGGGCCTCCTGTCCAAGGGTTTGGCTCCAGTATGCCCACTTTCTGGCTCTTTTAACGCAGTCCGCTAGCCGTTGAACTTGCCCATCGTGTCGTCGAACGGGTGGACCAGCGCATGCTCCGCCGCGTCGCAGGCCCGTTCGGTCATCGCCAGCACCGCCTCGCGCTCGCTTTTGGGAAAGTTGGAGAGCACGTAGTCGGCGATGACCATGCCGTTCGTCGGCCGCGAGACGCCCATGCGGATGCGGTTGAAGCTCTGCGTGCCCATATGCTGGATGATCGACTTGATGCCGTTATGGCCGCCCGGGCCGCCCTGATAGCGCAGCCGGATCTTGCCCGTCTCCGTGTCCATGTCGTCGTAGACGACGATGACATCCTCGAGCTTCGCGTCGAAATACTTCATGAACGCCTTCATCGACTCGCCGGACAGGTTCATGTACGTCATCGGCTTGACGAGCCACACCTTCTCGCTCCCGACGCGGCCGTCGCCGATCAGCGCGCGGCACTTGGCCTGCGTCACCTTGATGTCCCATCGCTCGGCAAGCGCGTCGACCACCTTGAAGCCGATGTTGTGGCGGGTATCCGCGTATTGCGGCCCGGGATTGCCGAGCCCTACGATCCATTTCATTTGTCGCTGCACCTTTCTGTTCGTCGTCTACGAACCACTGTACCATATCCGCGGCCGCTTCGCCCACTGCGGACCGCCGAGCCTCTCCGGCAGGAACGGCCGGTCCGGCAGGCCGCTGCCGCCCTTTCCGTCCGCACAAAAAAGCGCGCCCCGTGCGGGGCGCGCCGTGCGGCCAAGCTCTATTCTTCGTCGACCGCGTTCGCATCCTCGGAACGGGCCGCCGCCTTCTCGTCTTCCTTCGCCGATTCCTCGGCCTCGTCCTCGGAAACTTCCTTCTGCGGCGCCAGCACGCCGGCGATGATCTGCTCCGGATCGGTGACGAGCTGCACCTTGTCCGGCAGCTTCAGCTCGCCTGCGGACAGGTTCTCGCCGACCCCGAGGCCGGAGATGTCCGCTTCAAGCGACTCCGGAATATCGTTCGGGAGGCATTGCACCTCGACCTCGTGCAGCGTCACCGACAGCACGCCGCCTTCGCGGACGCCTGTGGAGTCGCCGGTCAGATCGACGCGAACCGAAGCCTTGATCTCCTCGTTCATATTGATCTGATGCAGATCGACGTGGATCAGCCTGCGTGAGAGCGCGTCGCGCTGCACGTCCGTAATCATGACCGGCTGCTTGCCGGCCTCCGGAATCGAGAGCTCGATGATGGCATTGGGCTGGGAGCGAAGCAGATGAAGCACTGCCTTCTCCTCCAGGGAAATAACCGACGAAGATTCGAGCTTTTTGCCGTACACGACTGCCGGAACCCGGCCCTCCTGGCGGAGCTTGCGAAGGCTTCCCTTCGACGCGTTGCTGCGGGCTTCGGCTTGCATGGTAATCGCCATGATTGTCTTCCTCCTCTTTAGGTCCCTTGCACCTGTGGACAAGATGTCCAGCTTTCCCTAACTATACCCATGCGCGGCGAGCTTTAAACACGGAGGCGGTGGAAAGAAGAGCTTCCGCGCATCCGCCGGCGCCCCCGGACGTAAGCAACCGAAGTCCGCAAAAACGGTCAAACCATTCCGCTCCGCTCCGGCTATGCTGGAATCAGAGGAGGCAAAACGATGACGCAGCAGCAGAGCATCCAAAAGGCGATCCGCTACATCGAAGCCCGGCTGCACGAGCCGCTGGGGCTCAAGGACATCGCCGCCGAAGCCGGATTTTCGGCCTATCATTTCCACCGTCTTTTCCGCGAGCAGACCGGCCACAGCATCGGCGGATACTTGCGCATGCGCCGGCTGGCGCTGGCATCGCGCAGGCTGCTGGAGGAGGAGCTCGGCATCCTTGACCTCGCTCTTTCCTGCGGCTTCGAGAGCCAGGAGGCGTTCACTCGGGCTTTCAAGCGTCTGTACGGACTGCCTCCAGGCCGCTACCGCCGTCTGTTCCGCCACCACCACTCTACACTCGAAAGGATTGATCCTTCCATGTCGACGAACGAAGCCCTTGCCGGCAGTCCCTTGA
Source organism: Paenibacillus sp. FSL W8-1187 (assembly GCF_037965485.1). NCBI lineage: Bacteria > Bacillati > Bacillota > Bacilli > Caryophanales > Paenibacillaceae > Paenibacillus > Paenibacillus sp. FSL W8-1187. Next base: position 37,660 of record NZ_CP150181.1, on the reverse strand, counting down.
AAGGCTGGTTCCTCAGCGGAAGCCATCCGCATCAATACCGCATCTCACTGGACCGCTCGATCATCCATCAAGGCAGCGCCTCCGGCCATCTCGAATCGCTTGGCGAGACAGCTCCCGGCGGCTTCGCCACGCTTATGCAGCAATTCCGGGCGGACGAGTACCGGGGCAAACGCATGCGCCTCTCCGGATTTGTCCGGACACGCGGAGCAAGCGGCTTCTGCGGCCTCTGGATGCGCGTCGACAACGCGGCTGAGGACGTCCTGCAGTTCGACAACATGAACGATCGTCCGCTGGCCGGCGACCTCGACTGGAACCACTACTCGATCGTGCTGGATGTCCCCGAAGAGAGCGCGGTCGTCTCGTTCGGACTTCTGCTGTACGGTCCGGGCCGCGTCTGGTTGGACAGCCTGCGTTTCGAGGAGGTCGACTCCAGCGTGCCGACGACAGGCCAGCCGGCGGTTCCGGAGCTGCCTGCCGGTCCCGTCAACCTGCGCTTCGAGGACTGAGTCCGGCTGTCCGGCGGCCAGCGCCCCCGGACGACCAAAAAAAGCCGTCCCGGCCGGGACGGCTTTTTGGCCTGACAAGACAGGAGGAACGAATCGCTCTGTCCTCGTGTCTTTTGGAGCGGGCCCTTCGCTCAGCTTTTGCCGCGCTCCTTTTTCGCCTTGGCGCGGGCGCGGATCTTGTCCGCGTAGCCCGGCTTGTTGACCTGGCGCTCGCGCGCGATGGCCAGGTCTCCGCCCGGCACGTCATGCGTGACGGTGGAGCCGGCGACGACGTACGCGCCGTCGCCGATCGTGACCGGCGCGATCAGGTTGACGTTGCTGCCGATGAAGGCGTCGTCGCCGATGATCGTCTTGGACTTGTTGAAGCCGTCGTAGTTGACCGTAATCGCGCCGCAGCCGATGTTCACGCCGCTGCCGACCTCGGCGTCGCCGACATAGCTCAGATGCGACACCTTGCTCTCGTCGCCGAGCACCGCGTTTTTGAGCTCGACGAAATCGCCGATCTTGCACGCCTTGCCGAGCTTGGAGCCCGGGCGCAGGTTCGCATATGGACCGATGGAGCTGCCCTCGCCCGCCTCCGACTGGTCGACGGTGCTGTAGCGCACCGTGACGCCGCTCGCGAGGGTCGAGTCCTTGATGTCGGCTTGCGGTCCGATGACGCAGTCCTCGCCGATGACCGTGCGACCGCGCAGCACCGTTCCCGGATAGATGACCGTATCCGCGCCGATCTCTACGCCGTCCTCGATGTAGGCCGCCGTCGTGTCGATGAACGTCACGCCGTTCACCTGGTGGCGGCGCACGATGCGGGCCTGCATGAGGCGCTCCGCCTCGCCGAGCGCGATCCGGTCGTTGACCCCGATCGCCTCCGCCAGATCGGACGTGCAGTACGCCTGTACCGTCTCGCCGCCGGAGACGAAGATGCCGACGACGTCGGTCAGGTAGTATTCGCCCTGGGCGTTGTCGTTGGTGACGCGGGCGAGCGCCTCGAACAGCTTGCGGTTGTCGAAGCAGTACGTGCCGGTGTTGATCTCCTTGACCGCCGCTTCCGCCGGCGAGCAGTCCTTCTGCTCCACGATGCGCGTCACCGCGCCCTCGTCGCCGCGGATGACGCGGCCGTAGCCGGTCGGATCGGCGAATTCCGCCGTCAGCACCGTCGCCGCCGCTCCGCTCGCCTCATGCAGCTCCAGCATCGCCTCGATCGTCTCGGCCGTGACGAGCGGCGTGTCGCCGCAGATGACGATCGTCGTGCCTTCCTTGCCGGCCAGCAGCGTCTCGGCCTGGCGCACGGCGTGGCCGGTGCCCAGCTGCTGCTCCTGCAGCGCGAACCGAGCCCGTCCCTCGAGGTAGCTCTGCACCTGGGCCGCTCCATGTCCCGTCACGACGACGATTTCCTGACAAGCCGCCTTTTCCACCGTATCGACGACATGCCCTACCATCGGCTTCCCGCATACGGGATGCAGCACCTTGTACAGCTTCGACTTCATGCGCTTGCCTTGTCCTGCAGCAAGCACGACCGCCATCCGATTCACAGCTGACCGACCTCCCTGATTTCCGTTGTTCTCGTTTGACTAGCATTCCTATATATATATCCCATCCCACGCAAAAAAGAAAGGGAGCCCGAAGGCCCCCCAACCATGCTGAACTGTTCCGGCCCCGATGGGATCAGGCGCCTTCTTCGATTGCAACTTCCTCTTCCGTTGCGGCTCGCTCATACTCGGCGAGCACAGCGGCTTGAATTTTCTCCCGGGTGGTGGAAGAGATGGGGTGGGCGATATCCCGGAATTCCCCGTCAGGCGTACGCTTGCTCGGCATCGCGACAAACATGCCATTGTTCCCGTCGATGACGCGAATGTCATGAACGACAAATTCATTATCGATGGTGATGGATGCGATAGCCTTCATACGACCTTCGGAATTAACGCGGCGGAGTCTGACATCAGTAATCTGCACTTGTGTTCACCACCTTTGCCTATCGAAGACTTGGTGTATTATTCCACAAATCCGTACCGATTCCTTCTTGATTCTGCCAATTCAGAGCCGTTTTATAAAATAAATTTTGGAAATAAACGAAGTTCGGGATCATTCGACATCTGTCGATGCGATCAGCTCGATTTCGACAAGGACATCCTTCGGCAGACGCGCCACTTCCACGGCCGAGCGGGCCGGCTTGTGGTCGCCGAAGAAGGAAGCGTACACCTCGTTGACCGCCGCGAACTGGTTCATGTCCTTGAGGAAGACGGTCGCCTTGACGACCTGCGCGAGCGAGGAGCCGCCTGCGGCCAGCACGGCCTCCAGGTTGCGGAACACCTGCCGCGCCTGCTCCTCGATGCCGCCCTCGACCAGCGTGCCGTCCGGCAGCAGCGGGATCTGGCCGGAGGTGAACAGCAGTCCGCCGAGCTTCACGGCGTGGGAATACGGTCCGATCGCGGCCGGAGCGCCGGCGGCGATGATCGGTTCAAGCTTGGACATGGAGAGCAGCCCCCTATTCGGTATCGAAATAATTGCCCGGCACGATCGTCGTCTGCTTCGTCTTGAGGTCGACGGCCGTCAGCTTGGCGAGCGACACATAGTCCTCGAGCAGCCGGTCCTCGGTGCCGACCTCGCCGGACTCGACGAAGACGCCGACGCCCGCGACCGTCGCATTGAATTCATGCAGCAGGTCCATCATGCCCTGAACGGTGCCGCCGGCCTTCATGAAGTCGTCGATGATGAGCACGCGCGACTGCTCCTTGAGCGCGCGCCGGGCGAGCGACATCGTCTGGATGCGCTTGTTGGAGCCGGAGACGTAATTGATGCTCACGGCCGAGCCCTCGGTCACCTTGTTGTCGCGGCGCACGATGACGACCGGCAGGTTGAGGCAGGAGGCCGTCGCGTAGGCGAGCGGGATGCCCTTGGTCTCCACCGTCATGATGACGTCGATCGGCCGATCGGCGAAAGCGGTCGCAAAAATGCGGCCCACGTCGTTCAGCAGATTCGGCTGGCCGAGCATGTCCGTCATGTACAGGTAGCCGCCCGGAAGCACCCGCTCCGGCTGCTCCAGCTCCCGGCATACCCGCCGGACGATGTCCAGCGACGCCTCGGCGGCCATCCGCGGGATGAACTTGACGCCGCCCGCCGCGCCGGCGAGCGTCTGCAGCTGGCCGATGCCTTCTTCCTCGAATACTTCCTTGATGATGGCCAGATCCTCGCTGATCGAGGACTTGGCCGACTGGTAACGATCCGCGAATGCGGTCAGAGAAATCAACGTATGGGGACGATTGAGCAAATACTGGGTCATCTCGACCAATCGCGCGCTGCGCTTAAGCTTCTTCACCTTGGGGTCCCCCTGGCTAAATCCGAATATTGTAAAGACAATATACCATCTTTATACGGATTTAATCAAGATTGGACTCCGGGAGATGTGAGCATTCTTACCACGTACACTTCCTTGCAGAAGCCGCGCAGCCCGTTGTAGATGCGCGCCAGCTTGGCCTCCTTGGAGACGAGGCCGAATACGGTCGGCCCGCTGCCCGACATGAGCACGCCGTCCGCGCCGAGCCGCAGCATGCTTTCCTTGAGCATCCGCACCTCCGGGTACAGGCGCAGCGTCACGTCCTCCAGCACGTTGCCGAGCTCCTCGCAGACGCCGGTGAACGATCCTCCGCGGATCGCGTCCAGCATGCGCGGCACCGACGGATGGCGGTCGATCGCGCTCACCCGGAAGCGGCCGTATACGTCCGCTGTCGAGACGTTGATCGGCGGCTTGGCCAGCACGACCCAGCAGGACGGCGGATTCTCGATCGGCTCCAGCTTCTCTCCCCGGCCCGTCGCCAGCGCCGTCCCGCCCGTCACGCAAAAGGGCACGTCCGAGCCGAGCTCCGACCCGAGGACCGCGAGCTCCTCGTCCGGAATGCCGAGCCGCCACAGCCGGTTCAGGCCGCGCAGCGCCGCCGCCGCATCGCTGCTCCCGCCGGCCAGGCCGGCCGCGACGGGAATCTTCTTGTCCAGATGGATGTAGACGCCCTTCTTGACGTCATAGCGCTCCTTGATCAGCCTGGCCGCCTGGAAGGCGAGGTTCTTTTCGTCCAGCGGTATGTACCCGGCTTGGCTGGAAATGATGATGGCATCCCGCTGCAGCTCTTCCATCTCGAGCCGGTCGGAAAGGTCCACCATCGTCATGATCATCTCCACCTCGTGGAAGCCGTCCTCGCGCTTGCGCAGGACGTCCAGCAGCAGATTGATCTTGGCCGGCGCCTTCTCGTAGATTTTCATGTCGTCCGATCCACCCGTTCGTTAGATAAACTGCATCTATTATAGCATCCGACCGGGAGAAAAGCGAAAAGGCGGCCCGCCGCTGGACGCGTCCGGATCCGCCTCGTTCCTGCTATCGCTGCTGGCGCGAAGCGGCCTGCTCCGCCATTTGGATGGCCCGCTTCACCATGTTGCCGGCATCCTTCGCCTTGATGCCGCCCCAGCCTTCCTGCTGGACCGTATCGTAGAAGCCCAGATCCTTGGCCAGCTCCACCTTCAGCTGCTCCGACATCGTGCTGCGCCTTCTGCGGCTCATGCTGCATGCCTCCTTTTCGCTCTCAGGTGCGGACGGCAAGCTCTTGCCGCTATCGCCCTCCGTAGTATGAGGGAACGCCCAGCCGAGTATGCGGAGGAAAAACAGCCAAAAAAAACGCGCTGGCAGCGGCCGCGCGCGAAGGTTTCCCCGTGAAACCTGATCTATTCGTCAATGCAGCGGGTTGATCCGCACCTGACCTTCGTCATTGCAGACGGTAACCTCGACCGAGTCCGTCAAAATATCCGCATAGCTGTAGGATACCCGCTTGAATGCGTGCTGATCCTGGTCAAGCTTCACGATGAAAACAGATGGGTAGGTTTCTTCCAAAACACCAGAACGTTCAACCGTCTTGCGCCGGCCTCCATTGGCCCGCAACATGATCTTGGCTCCAATATGAGCTTCCATGCTGCGCTTGATTTCCGACAAAGCATTTCTAGCCATTGGCACTACCACCTCTTTCCTTGTCCATTATAGCCCAAGAAGGATGGCAATGTCAAATAAACGAAAATTATATCATCGTACCAACTTTAGTGTCAATGAATATTTTTCGACTTTCTCAAGGCGCAAGAGCGGGCTTTCACCCTCCCATATAATAAGGATTCGGCTTGACCTGCTTGACCTCGATCGGCTTCGGCAAGCCGACCCGATAGCGTCCCATCGTCTCGATGCCGCCGACGCCATCGATGCCCGAAATCGTGCCGTGGATGACATCCGGCAGGTTCACGCATTCGCGGATCGACGTGTAGCTCGCCTTGATCGCGATGTAGACCGGATCGAGCGCATGGATCAGGATGCGGCCGGGCGAGCTGGCGAAGTTCGCTCCGGACTGCAGCAGCGCCTCGTAATAGGACTGGCAGGCGCCGGCCACGACGACGAGGTTGTCGCGGTTCTTGTCATATTCGCGGGCGACGTGCACCGCGTTGACGAAGTTCTGCGAGTTCTTGTAGCTGCCGATGCTGTACAGCTCGCTGCGGCCCGGCGTCTTGAGCAGCCCGTCATGGCCCGTGATGACGACGATGTCCGGCTTGACCTGCGGGAGCAGACGATAGAGCAGGTCCGCCATCTGGTTCTCCGCCACGTGCAGCCCTTGAGCAGGCACGTTCATCTGGTTGTACAACTGCATGCTCTTGCGCATGTAGTTCGCATCTCCATCGAGATGCAGCACCTTGCCCGGCAGGTCGAAATACGCATGCTTCTCTTCCGGTCGGTAGTCGAGCTCGCTGGCGAAGGCATGGTCGATGAGTTCCGCGCTCATGCGCCGGTTCGAAGCCTTCACCTTGCTTCTCAGCGATTTCGTGACGCCCAGCTCCTCCGGGTTCGCTACCTTCTCCAGGTCGGCGAGCGGCGCGTCCGCGAGCAGACGGTAATCCGATCCTTTAAGTATGGCCGTATCCCCATAAACCGCCTCCACCCGGAAAAGCACGTCTCCTCCATAGGATCGCCGAACGACAAAATCCCCAGTTTCCACTGTGCCATCACCTCTAGCCTCAGCCTATGGGCAATGAGGGCGAATGGTGACAGCCGGATCGGAAACCGGGGGGTTCAAATCATCAGGTCAGGCTTGCTTCAGGCCTTCCCGCTCGAGGGCCGCCGCGAGCGCGGCATACTCCGGCAGCGAGAGCGTCTCGCCGCGGCGCACCGGGTCGATGCCCGTCTCCTGCAGGACGCGGGTCAGCTCCTCGCGCCGGTTTTTGCCGAGCCAGGACGACAGGTTGTTGTGGATCGTCTTGCGCCGCTGCGCGAAGCACGCCTGCACCGTGCGGAAGAAGAAGTCCTCGTCGGCCACCTCGACCGCAGGCTTGTCCCGCATCGCCAGCTTGATGACCGCCGAGTCGACGTTCGGCTGCGGGATGAACACCGTATGCGGCACGATGCAGACCAGCTCCGGCACCGCGTAGTACTGCACCGCCACGCTGAGGCTGCCGTAGGCTTTGGTGCCCGGCTTCGCCGCCATCCGCTCGGCGACCTCCTTCTGGATCATGACGACGATGTTCTCCAGCGGCAGCCGCTGCTCGAGCAGCTTCATCAGAATCGGCGTCGTCACGTAATAGGGCAGGTTGGCGACGACGCTGACCGCGCTCGTCTCCGCGAACTTGTCGCGGAACAGCTGCTGCAGGTCGAGCTCCAGCACGTCGGCATGCACGACCGAGACATGCTCCTCCGCTCCGAGCACCTCCTGCAGGATCGGGATGAGGCGCTGGTCGATCTCGACCGCGGCGACCGCTTTCGCCTGGCGGGCGAGCTGCTCGGTCAGGGCGCCGATGCCGGGACCGATCTCGAGCGCGCCTTTCGTCTTGTCGAGCCCTGCGGCCGACACGATCTTGTTCAGGATGTTCGGGTCGATCAGGAAGTTCTGGCCCAGGCTCTTCTTGAAGGAGAATCCGTGCCGCTCGATGATTTCCTTCGTCCTTCTCGGTGTCGCTACATCGGTCATGATCCGATTTCCTCCTTCATCTGCTCCAGCGCCTCGCGGAACTCCTTCCGGCTGATCCGGAAGCTTGCGCAGCGCTTCATGAACTGCTTGCCGTTGCAATAGCCGATGCCGAGCCGATTGCCCATGAGCAGCCGGCGCCGCGCGGCATCCGGATGGACGAGCAGCCCCGCCTCCATCAGATCGGCATGGGTGATTTCCGGCTCGCCGGCCGCGCCTTCCGTACGCACGGATGCGAGCGCGCGCCGCACCGCCTCCGGCGAAGCGTTCTCGACGCCGATGTCTCCGCGGTAAAGGGCGTCCTCCTGAGGCAGGAACGCATGCTTGCAGCCGGGAATGCGCTGAGAGACGATCTTGCGGATGCGTTCCCCGGCGTGGTCGGGGTCGGTGAAGATGATGACGCCGCGCCGCTCCATCGCCAGCTCGATCCGGCGGAGCACCTCCTCGCCGACAGCCGAGCCGTTCGTCTCGATCGTATCGGCCTCGACGGCCCGCTTGACCGCCGTCGTGTCGTCCTTGCCCTCGACCACGATGATTTCCTTGATCACTGGCTTGTCTCCTTTGGTTCCGCTTGCTTGCGACAGGGTAAAAGATCACAACTAGCTTTGACCCTTTCGCCGTCCCTTACTCCCCGCTATTTCCTTATAAACGCCCAAAACGGGCCGCTGAAAAACAGCGGGCCCGCTCGCAAAAGATCAGCTCAGCTTCGGCTTGGTCGGTCCAAGGACATAGACCGTATAGCCTCGCTTCTTGCCGAATTTTTTCACGTAGGATTCACTTTCGTAGAACACGTCGATTTTCTTGCCGTTGATCGCTCCGCCCGTATCTTCGGCGCGGCGGAAGCCGATGCCTTCTATATACACCCACCATCCCAGCGGGATGACGTCCGGGTCGACTGCAATGGTGCGCCCTTCGGACACTTTCGCTCCGGAGGCGGTGACGCCGTAACCGGGGTCGCCTTTGGATTTGCCCGTGGAGGCGAATCCGGCGGTATACGCGGTCAGGGTAACGTTGGTGAGAACTTTCTTGGCTTTGAGATCGAGACCGGATTTGGTCTGAGCTAGGGCTGGAGATGAGGATGCCGCGGTCAGGACCGCTGGCTTCGGTTTGGGCTTTTCCTTGGTTCCCACCGCCACGACCTTGCTGACGGCTTGTTTCTCCATGGATTTGGCGAGCAGAGTCTTCGTGACCAGTTTGCCGTCCTGGTACACCTTTTCGAAGGTTTTGACGAGTTGGCCGTTCTGGCCGGCCTTCACCATCTTGAGCTGCCCCTTTTCCAGGGTAGCGTCCTGCTTGCGGACGACGGTGAACGGGATGTCGTGCTTGGTCGTAATCTGATGCTTGTCGATTCTCATGACGCGGATCGTCATGTTGGCTTTCAGCTTGCTTTCGGAGCTCGGGAATACTTTATCCTGCTCCCGTACGGCAATATTGGATTCTCCGATCGCCGCTTCCACGGTCTTTTTGGTGGTCTTCACCTGCAGGGCCTTGCCGTCGGCAAGAATCGTCACCGGCACCGCCTGGTCGATCACGATGCGGTCGCCCTCCTGAAGCGCGGCGCCGAGCGGAATCGACAGCTCGTCATGCGGTCCGACCGCGATCGCCTGCTCCTCCAGCAGCTGCTGGAGCGAGGAATGGCTCGTGCTTACGATTTTCTCCTGCCCGTTCAGCACCAGAGAGACGCTTTTTTCCGACGTCCCTTTCAGCAACACCAAAAACATGAAAGTCATTGCGAGTGAGATCGTTATGCTAAGGATAATCAAACGCAGGTTGTCATGCTTCCATCGCCATTGGAAAGACTTGCTGGATGATCGTTGTACATGGGTTTCCTTTAAAGGGATAGCGCCCACTTCTTCGGTCCTCCTTACATAGCCCCGCCGCCTCGTGTTACGCATGATAATTCAAGACGCGACTATTAGGTTTTGTACGTGCCGAGCAGCACGCCGCTGGCAGCCTCGCCTCACCTCCACCGTTAACCCTATGTCGACGTATAATTCATTATTCAAACAAAAAGAAGCCGTCGACAGAGGATCTGTTTCGTGGCTTCCCGGGTGGTCACGATCAGGTGGAAGTGGAGCACGAGGTTGATCTCTCTTATATGCGCTTACGAGGTTAGCTGACGGGTTCGGGCAAGAGAGCTGCCCTATCGGCTCAAGGACCCTGCTCGTGGTCCCGGCGAATTCACCCCTGGAAAAGTACAGCTTGTCTGGCGGTCAAGCGTCATCCCTTCGGTATGTACGGCTTGCGTCCCCTTCTGCTGCGATGGTTCCCCCGCTCCCCCCGTTCGGGGAGATTAAGCGAATGATGAAAATCCTGCATCACTCAAAGCTCTGTGTTGAATCATACCGTTTCCTTCAAGCGATTGTAAAGACACGATAAAATCCTCTGAGATTCAAAATCGAGGGTTTTCGGGCGATGACGGACGTTTTATTCAAGGAAAGGTCAATCTTTCTCCTCCACAAGTCTTTTTTCATCCGATATCACGCCATTTTAAGAAATTTGGAAACATTTTCTTGCATTTGCCGATGTGATGGAAACGATTTCTTCTACAGATTTACCTTTTATTTCCGCAGCCGTTTCGGCCACGAGCGTGACGAAAGAGGTTTCGTTCCGCTTGCCGCGATGGGGGTGCGGAGCGAGGTAAGGAGAGTCCGTTTCGAGCAGCAATCGGTCCATCGGCACTTGCGCGAGCACCTCTTTGGGAACCCTTGCATTTTTGAACGTGACCGGTCCGCCGAAGGAGATGTAGAAGTTCATGTCGAGGCACTGCTTCGCCGTTTCCCAGCTGCCGGAGAAGCAGTGCATGATGCCTCCGACCTCCTCCGCTTTCTCCTCGCGGAGGATGCGGACGACATCCTCATGGGCGTCGCGGTTATGGATGACGATCGGCTTGCGGCATCGCTTGGCGATCGCGATCTGGTCGCGGAACGCCTGCTGCTGGACCTCCTTCGGCGAGGTGTCCCAGTAATAATCGAGCCCGATTTCTCCGAGCGCGGCGACCTTCGGATTGCTCATCAGCGACTCGATCCAGGCCAGATCGCCCTCGCGCAGATCGGCCGTGTCGGTCGGATGCCAGCCGACGATGGCGTAGACGAAGGGATAAGATTCGGCAAGCTCCAGCGTCGTCGGGATCGTTTCCCGGTTGAAGCCGACATTGAACAGCAGCTCCACGCCGGCTTCCCGCGCGCGCTGAATCGCTTCGGCGCGGTCGTTGTCGAATTTCGGTGAGTCCATATGGGTGTGCGTGTCGATGATTCCTTTCATGGTTCGACTCCTTTCATGCTTCGCCGCTCTGCTCCAAGCCCAGACGGGCCGCCGTACGCGGCTTCAGCTTATGCCGGATCCGTCCGGCGGCTTCTTCATCATAATACAGGCGGTAATGGCCTCGGTGCATGCCCGTGATCGAGGGAACGACATCGGAGCGCAGCGAGATTTCCGTTACGGCTCCGCTCGGCTCGAGCAGCAGGATGGGTGGCTTGCCCCTTCCTCCATCGGTCAGGCCCTCGGTCGCGGATCGATACACATGATAAGGAAGATCGTACGGGAAATCAATTTCAAGCTCATAGCCCGGATCCATTCCCGCCGCCGCCATTTCCTCGAAGCACAGCTGCGCTTCTGATTCATGCTCTTTCTCGAAGGTTATATACTTGTACAATTTGCGATGAAGGAACCGCGAGCACAGCTGCGACAGCAGCTTGTCCTCCTCTTCCGTCCATGCCACGAACGCCGTCTGCACGAGCGCCTCGTCGAGCTTCAGGTAGGAAGGAACATCGAGCTGGCCTTGGAACAGCTTGACGATCGGATCCGGAATCCACCCGAACGGATAGCCCGAGCGGCACAGCTCCTGGGCGCGAAGCAAGATTTTCCGGAGGATGATCTCCGAGCTGCGGGTCACCGGATGGAAGTACACCTGCCAGTACATCTGATACCGGCTCATGAGATAATCCTCCACCGCGTGCATCCCGCTCCCCTTGACGACGATCCGCCCCTGATGGGGCCTCAGCACGCGCAGGATCCGGTCCAGATCGAACGTGCCGTAGTTGGCTCCGGTAAAATAGGCGTCCCGGAGCAGGTAATCCATCCGGTCCGCGTCCATCTGGCTCGAGACGAGATTGACGACGATCGGCTTCTCGTAGTTCTTGCGGATGACCGAGGCCACCTTGCTCGGAAAATCGGCCTCCACCGTGCGCAGGAGCCGGTTCACTTCCGTCTTTCCCTCTATTATATGGCAGCTCCATTCCTCATGGTCGAACTCCATCACTTCCTCGATCGAGTGGGAGAACGGTCCATGCCCCAGATCGTGAAGCAGGGCCGCGCACAGACAGAGCAGCTTCTCTTCCCTCGGCCAATCCGGGTACTCGCTCCGCTCGAATTGCGAGATGATCCGGCGGGTAATCTCATATACGCCCAGCGAATGGCTGAAGCGGCTATGCTCCGCCCCGTGAAAGGTCAGGTAGGTCGTGCCGAGCTGGCGGATCCTCCGCAGCCGCTGAAATTCCGGCGTATCGATCAGATCCCAGATCAGCTGATCTTGCACGTAGATATACTTATGGACAGGATCCTTGAACACCTTTTCTTCTTCCAGCCTCGCCATTGCCCCACCTTGCTTTCTGTTCATAGTTTCGACAAAAACCCCAGGTTTTTGTCGAATGATGTCGCAAATATATTTCCAATTGAAACTTGTCTATAGTAAGATAGCCTAAGTTGGAACCCCTTGTACCGCCTGCAATGCCTTATTTCTTCGCGAATCGCGGCCAAAAAGGCAGGTTGACTGTTTTGGGAATGGTTGGTATGATAGGGATCATAAAAAGTAGCTTTTTGTCGAAACATGACGATACATGAACCTACGAAAGGGGTTAAGTTGCCCTATGATGAAGTCTACCGGAATTGTACGTAAAGTCGATGAGCTCGGACGCGTCGTCATCCCGATCGAACTGCGCCGCACCCTCGGAATCGGGGAGAAGGACGCCCTGGAGATCTACGTGGACGGAGAGCGCATCATGCTCAAGAAATACGAGCCTGCCTGCATCTTCTGCGGAAACGCGGAGAACGTCGCTTACTTCAAAGGAAAGATCGTCTGCAATTCTTGCCTTTCCGAAATGCCTTCCCCTGTGACAAAATAGAATAAATCAGGTATACTAGGTTTTAGCAACTTAACCCAAGGTATTTCTAACCTTTTTATACTCCTTACTTGCCTTCCTGAACCGCTCGCGGCTCAGGAAGGTCTTTTTTTATTTACGCATGACTTCATTATAGACGTCGCGCTTGGAGAGGCCCCGGTCGGCGGCCGCCTGCTTGATCGCCTCCTTGCGGTCCTGGCCAAGACGCTCATAATGCTCGACATGCTGCTCGAGCTCCAGCGCATGCCACCATTCCGTGCCGGCCTCGACTTTCTCCGCCTCCCCCTCGGCGATGACGAGGCAGTATTCGCCCAGCGGCTCCTGCTCCTCCAGATGGGCGATCAGCTCGGACAGCCTTCCCCGCGCCGCTTCCTCATGGCGCTTGGTCAGCTCGCGGATCATCGCCGCCTCCCGGTCGCCGAGCCGCTCGAGCAGCGCAGGCAGCGTCTTGCGGATGCGATGCGGCGACTCGTACAGCAGCAGCGTTCCCGGCAGCGCCTTCAGCGGCTCCAGCCATTTCTCCAGCGACTTCTTGTCCCGCGGCGGGAATCCCGCAAAGGTGAAGCGCTCCGTCGACAGCCCCGACATGATCAGCGCCGACAAAGCGGCGTTCGCTCCAGGCACCGGCACGACCGGGATGCCCCGAGCGGCCGCCTCGCGCGCGAGATCCGCTCCCGGATCGGAAATCGCCGGCATGCCGGCATCGCTCACAAGGGCAATCGAGCTCCCTTCCTCGAGCAGCCGCAGCAGCTCCGGTCCGCTGCTCGCCTTGTTGTGCTCGTGATAGCTGACCATGCGGTTGTCGATCTCGAAGCGGCTGAGCAGCTTGCGCGTCTGCCTCGTATCCTCCGCCGCGATCAGCGCGGCTTCCTTCAGGATGCGGATCGCCCGCATCGTCATGTCCTCCAGATTGCCGATCGGCGTCGCCACCAGGTACAGCGTTCCTTTATCCGTCGGTTCGAAGCTCTTCTGCAGCTGCATCCGGCTTCCCCCTTCCTTGATGAAAATAAATGTCCATGATCTCGTCGCTGTACTGCCCGTCGTCCTGATACACGATCAACGGCGGAAGCAGGCGCACGGACGGGCGTCCGCCGCGGACAGCCTCGATCAGCACCATGTTGGCCTCCGAACCGGCATGGGGATGGACGAAACGGATCCGTTTCGGCTCCAGCTTGTGACGGGTCATGGCCGAGACGATCTCGATCAGGCGACCCGGACGATGGACCATGGAGACTCGCCCCCCGGTGCGGAGCAGGCGCGCGCATTGCTCGACGATCTCTTCGAGCGTGCCGTTCATCTCATGGCGGGCCGCCGCCACATGCGGATTTTCATTGCGGTCGCCGCTCGCTGGAGGCAGATAAGGCGGGTTCACCGTCACCGCGTCATAGCTGCCGTAGCCGAGCTGCTTGGCGAGCAGCCGCAGATCGCCTTCGACGATCCGGATCCGCTCCTCGAGCCCGTTGAGGGCGACGCTTCGCCGGGCCATGTCCGCCAGGCGCGGCTGGATCTCCACCGCGTCGATGCCGGCTTCGCAGCGGGTCGAGAGCAGCAGCGGCACGACGCCGTTGCCGGTGCACAGATCGACGATTCGGCCGCGCTTCGGCACGCCGGCGAAGCGGGCCAGCAGCACCGCATCCATCGAGAAGCTGAACACCTCCCGGCTTTGGATGATGCGGAGCCGATGGGTCAATAGATCATCCAGCCTTTCGCTGGGCAGCAAATCAAGCTCCATGATGCATAGCTTCTCCTTCCAGGATAAAATCATAAATGGTCCATGACGACAAACAGGACCCGCAAGCGGGTCCTGGAAGGGTTATTTGTTCAGGAAGGAGAGGCAGAACAGGCAGTCTCCCTCGGTGCGGAGATGACCGTAGTTCACGTTGCAGATGTGGAATCCTTCGTAATAAAGGCGGGCCAGATTGTCATGCCCTTCTCCGACTGCAGGCGCATCCTCCCTATCCGCTTCGTCCGTCAGGACGGCCGCCGCCGCAGTAACGGCTTGCGCCGCTCCGGCCGGATCGGCCTTGCGCCGTTCTCCGTGCGGATTCGTTTCTTTTTTGAGCACCTTGCGCAGCTGGCGGTTCTCGATCGTCAGCTGCTGGTTCGCTTCGAGCAGCTGCTTGACGCTGAGCTTCAGCTCTCCCAGCTCTCGATGGAAGGCGCCAACCGTCGCTTCAAGCTCCTCCAAATGCAGGAAAAGATCTTTTTTGTCCAAGAACTCACACCCCAGAGCTTTGCTGCAAATCATTCAAGCCCGGCTGGCGCCGGCCTTACTTGACTACAACCTCGTCGATCGGCATTTCCTTCGGCCGTCCGCCTTGATCGAAGAGCTGGACGAACACCTTCTTGGACGAGGCATTGATGCCGGTGACGCGTCCCTCTCCATGCGAGGTGACGACCGTCTTGCCGACGGAAGGCATTTCTTCCCGGATGCTCTCGTAGTTATCATGCTCAAATTTCAAGCAGCACATCAGCCTGCCGCATAATCCGGAAATCTTGGTCGGATTGAGCGAGAGACTCTGATCCTTGGCCATCTTGATGGACACCGGATCGAAGTCGCCGAGCCAGGACGAGCAGCAGAGCACGCGTCCGCAAGGTCCGATGCCGCCCAGCATCTTGGCTTCGTCGCGGACTCCGATCTGCCTCAGCTCGATCCGGGTCCGGAATACGCTGGCCAGATCCTTGACCAGCTCGCGGAAATCGATCCGGCCTTCGGCCGTGAAGTAAAAAATGATCTTGTTGCGATCGAACGTAAATTCGACATCGACCAGCTTCATCTTGAGGCCGTGCGCGCGGATCTTGTCCAAGCAAGTCGCGAAGGCGTTCTGGGCGGCGCCACGGTTCTCTTCCACGACTTTGGCGTCCTGCTCGCTGGCGATGCGAATGACTTTTTTAAGCGGGAGAACTACGTCTGATTCGTCTACTTGTTTCTGTCCGACTACGACTTTGCCGTATTCCACACCCCGGGCCGTTTCCACGATGACATGATGGTCCGTGCCTACGGGGTGATCGACGGGATCAAAGTAATAGATCTTGCCCGCTTTTTTGAAGCGGACACCGACGACATTATACAAGGATTAACCCTCCTGTAGACGTACCATTAATTGCTCGAGGGCAAGCTGGGGAGCGACGTTCGCCTTGATCATCCCCGCTGCCCCCATCGTATGCTCCATGCACGAAACCCAGTAAGCCGCCGGCTTCGTAAAGGCATGGGCGCTTATCCAATCCACCTGATCTATGAAAACCATCTTGTCAGACCTTCCGGCCTGAAAATGAATCATGTCTCTGTACCATAACACCAATAAGGACAAAAGCAGCTGCGGATCGGCACCCAGGTCCGTCTTGGACAGGCGCTGCTGGACGGTGACCAGAGCCGCAGTGAATCGAGACAAGCTCTCCTTGCCTAATTGTATCACTACATTTCGGATTTCTGCAAACCCAACTTGCGCCGTCAAAGCCCTTGAGGCATCCTTGCCGGAGGCCAGATGGACGGCCGCCCGCGCGAGCAGCGGAGGCTCTCCTTCGGCGACGAGCTGCTCCAGCATCTCCTCCGTGGAGTAAGGAAGGAAAGGCACGGGCTGGCTGCGGGAAGCGATCGTCGGGAGCACCGATCCGGGATGCGTCGCCAGCAGGATCGCCACCGTCGGCGAGACCGGCTCTTCCAAAAACTTCAGCAGGCTGTTGGCGGCCTGCGGCGTCATGGCATCGGCCTTTTCGATGAGGTATACCTTGCGGCTGCCTGCATCGGCCGTCCGATAGGCCATCTCCCGCTGCAGCTCCTGGATCTGGCCGAGCTTGACCGACTGGCCGTCCGGCGCGATGCGATGCAGATCCGGCTGGTTCCCGTGCTCGAACTTGCGGCATTCGAGGCACTCTCCGCAGGCGTCATCTCCGCGGGAAGTGCAAAAAAGCGCCTGCGCGAACGCAAGCGCCGTCTGCAGCTTTCCGGTGCCGTTCGGCCCGGCGAACAAATAGGCATGGGACACCTTGCCGGTGCGCAGCGCATGCTGAAGAATCTGCTTGGCCTTGCCCTGGCCGGGGATATCGGAAAGTTTCACGGATCGAATCCTTTCTATTTAAAAAAGCAGGTTGATGAGCAAGCCGCGGATATCGCCCACGCTCTGCAGCAGCTGCATCCGCCCCTGCTCCGTCTGCAGCAGCTCCTCCGCCATCGCGAGGAGGCTCTCGTCGACCTCGTCGAGCAGCTTATGCCGCTTGATTCGGCCTCTGCGGTCCATGCTGCGCACGTCCTTGATGCCGACGCCGCGGCGCACCGTCAGCTCGAGGAACTGCTTGACCATCGCCTTGTACGTCTGCAGCTCGCGCACCGTCATGGAGCGGGCGAGCCGGTCTCCCTGCGCCTGGATGTCCTGCAGCTTCTGCTGCAGCTCCTCCCGCGTCCGGCTGCCGTTCTGCTGGTGCATGACGTCGGCGAACGATTTCGGCTGCACCGCGCGCCCGGCTCCGCTGCCCGAGACGCGGTCCTGGCCGAGAGGACGGTACCCTGGATCGATTTTCATGCCAACCCTCTCCTGTCAGAAATGTTCGAAGCGCTCGACCGGAAGCACGAACACCGCCGCGCCTCCCACCTGGACCTCGACGGGAAAAGGAATATACGAATCCGTCGTGCCGCCCATCGGCGACACCGGAGTGACGAGCTGATCGCGCACCTTGCAGTTGGAGCGGATGCAATGAAGCACCTCGTGCACCCGTTCATCCTCGATTCCGATCATGAACGTCGTGTTGCCGGCCTTGAGGAAGCCCCCTGTGCTGGCGAGCTTGGTCGCCCGGAAGCCTGCGCTTACCAAGGCGTTGGAAAGGCGGTTGCTGTCTTTGTCCTGTACAACGGCGATGACGAGCTTCATCCTCATCCCTCCTGTAACGTTTCCGTTAAAATTCGACATGCTTCAGATGGAATCCTGCTGCCGGGGCCAAAGGACCCTCATCGCTTCTTCCCGAATGGCATCGGGCGCCGCCGAGGCGTCCAGCCGGAACATCCGCCGGGGCTCTTGCTCGTGCAGCAGCCGATATCCTTCTCTGACGCGGCGATGGAACGACTCCGCCTCCAGATCGAGCCGGTTGACCTCCCGCTCGCTCGAAGCGGCGATCCGCGCCAGCCCGAGCTCGGGCGGCACGTCGAGCCACAGCGTCACGTCGGGCATCCATTCGCCGATCGCATAGCGGTTGATGCCGCGCACTTCCTCGATGCCGAGTCCTCGGGCGTAGCCCTGGTACGCGAGGCTGCTGTCGATGAAGCGGTCGCAGATGACCCATTGCCCCGCTTCGAGCGCGGGCACGACCTTTTCGACGAGATGCTGCCTGCGGGCAGCCGCATACAGCAGCGCTTCCGTCCGGGCATCCATGCTCGTATGGGACTTGTCGAGGATGACCGCGCGGATCTTCTCGGCGATCGGAATTCCACCGGGCTCGCGGGTCGTCAGCACGGACTGTCCTCTTGCTTCCAGCTCCGCCGCGAGAGAGCGGATCAGCGTCGTCTTGCCCGCTCCTTCTCCGCCTTCTATTGTAATGAAGATTCCTTTAGACACGTTCATGCTCCCTGCATCTGGTTTCCCTTTATCATACCATAGATCGGGCGCGAAACCGCGCGGCTCCGCCGAAAGGCTTATTGTCGCCTTACCCGGATCCAGCCTCGTTCAGACGCATTTTTACCCTGAAACCTCGCTTCTTTCAGCCGCTGCATGCTTGCGATTGCCCGATCCGTAAGCGGCTCTCCCTCCAGCACGAGCGGTATTCCCGGCGGGTAGGGAATGATCGTCTCGGCGCTGATGCGGCCAGCTGCCTCCAGCAGCGGCACCAGCTCGGTTTCCCTTTCCTCCGGCGGGAAGCGTTCCAGCCTGGTCGGCTTGGAGAAAAGAAAGGCAGCCTCGTTCGAGCCGGCCTCGGCATCATCTCCGGAGGCAGCTTCTGCGCCATGCGCCTGTTCGCTATCCGTATCCGATTCGTCATCCCGCGCCTCTGCGCGGCCGAAGGCTCTTTCCACCGCGGACAATCCCTCGTCTACGAGCGCTTCCAGCTCCGCAAGAGCGGCCAGGAGCCGCTCCGCTTCCTCGATGCCGGTACGCGCGCCGACGAGCAGCACGACATAGGACTCGTCGGCCATCTCCGCCCAGATGCCCCGTTCCTCCAGCTGCCGCAGCAGCTCGAAGCCTTGGATTCCGCCCAGCCGGTCATGAACGACCAGTCGCAGCGGGTCCGTGCGAATCTCCCCGTCCTCAAGAAGATCCTCCGCAAGCCCCCATCGCGCGCTTCGGCGAATGCCGCTGCGGATCGCCGCCGCAGCCTCCAGGCCGGGAGCGAACCACTCTTCCCCGTGCTCATCGAGCAGTCCGCGCGCGAGATCGAGCGAAGCCATAATCGGGTACGATGGAGAGGAGCTCTGCAGCGCGGCGAGCATCGCCTTCACCTTCCGTCGATCCAGCCTCTCTCCCTGCATGTGCAGCATCGCCCCCATCGTCATCGCGTGAAGCGTCTTGTGCGTCGACTGGACGACGGCATCCGCTCCGGCCTGCAGCGCTCCTGACGGCAAGCTCGGGTGAAGGCCATAATGCGCGCCATGGGCCTCGTCTACGAGCAGCAAGCATCCGGTCCGATGGACGAGCTCCGCATAAGGATGCAGGTCGCGCGACCAGCCGTAATAGCTCGGGGTGCTGAGAAAAAGCGCCTTGGCCTGAGGCCAGCTGCGAAGCGCTTGTTCGACCGCTGCCAGCTCGGGCAGCTCCGTCAGGCCGCTTGCCGTCTCGATGCGCGGCTCCAGAAAGACGGCTTCCGCGCCGCTCAGCCGGATGCCGTTCAAGACAGATTTATGGACATTGCGCTGGACCAGCACGATGTCCCCTGGCCCCGTGCAGCCGAGCAGAAGAGCGAGATTGCCGGCCGTGCTTCCTCCGACGAGGAACGCCGTCTCCTCGGCTCCGAAGCGGCGGGCAGCAAGCTGCTGCCCCTGCTCGATGGCTCCGGACGGATCATGCAGGTCGTCCGTATCGCTCAGCTCCGTCACATCCATAGGCAGCAGTCCGCCTAGGGCGGCTAGGAACGATGGCGCTCCGTCGTCGCTCTCGTCGTTCCAGCGTTCCGATGCCGCCAGCGATCTCGCGATTCCTTTGTGGCCAGGGACATGAAAAGACAAGGGCCGGGCAGCGGCGTGCCGCTGCAGCATGTCTACGATCGGCATCATTCTCTTCAATGAAACGGCTTCCTTTCCCGCTCAACGGATCTTTTCCTCCATTGTAGCGGTCCGCCCGTCCAAAAAAAAGCTCCCGCCATTCATGGCGGAAGCTCAAGCATTTTTATGGATCCAGATCTGTCTCATCTGATGAACGTAGAAAGGATATTTCTCATCCAGCACATCGGTTTGCACCATTTCCCTCTCGCAGCTCCCGCATATGAATTCAGTCACGATTCGCAATCCTTGGTCATGGGGTTTCAGCTCGCCGCATACGATGCAGTTGCACATGGCTTCCTCATGCATCACCCATCCGCCTTTCTTTCCTTGCAATGATAGTAGCATTATGTCCTTCATTCTAGCAATTCATACCTGCGCTTCGCTATAATAAGCAAGAAGATGACATCGGCCCATCCGCGCTTCTATAAGATATGCCGCTCCTCGCCAAGGGTGATTGGCGCATCCGGTCCACGGCTGGCGCCGTTCCGAGCAGACGGGCTTCATTCCAAGGAGGATTCCATGTTCCAGCCTCTATCCGAGCAGAAGGAAGCGACCATCTATCAATATAAGCTTGTCCGCAAGCTAGCCTTCGAGCAAGGCTTTCAGCGGTTCTACTACATCTCCGGCGCGACCCTTGCGCTCGCGCTTCTTATCGCCGATCCTTGGCCGTCGCTGCTCGGCCTGATGACGGGCTTTATGTTGATTCCCGCCTTGCATGCGGCCATTATCCGCATGGCTCTCCTGCGCAGGCATTCGCTGGAGTCCACTTCCCGCCGCTGGCAATGGAGATGGAAGCTTCCCTTTCCCGGCTATATGCCGGTGCTGCCTATGGAACTGTCCGTCTTCCAGCGGCTTCAGCTCCACAAGCTTTGGATCGGAGCCTGCGCCATCGGAGCTTTCTACCCGTGGCTGTCTCCATGGCTGCTCTCCGCTTATCTGCTGCTTCATCTATGGCTGCTGGCTCCGCTCGTCTATGCCATCGTCCGCCTCCATAAGGAGAACAGGGACGGCGTCATCAAGCTCCCCTTCGAGGAGCCGTTCTTCTCTTACTATCATCGTTAGATCAGGCCGATGCCTGGTCTTCTTTTTTATAACCTGAAGAAGATCGAATGAAGCTCGATCCATGCAAAAAGCCGCCGCATCTTCGGATGCGGCGGCTCGTGGTTGCAAGTGCTTGGCGACGTCCTACTCTCCCAGGACCCTGCGGTCCAAGTACCATCGGCGCTGGAAGGCTTAACGGTCGTGTTCGGGATGGGTACGCGTGGTTCCCTTCCGCCATCGCCACCAAACGTCCTGCTTGCTCAAGGCGTAGGCTTGCGCCCTGAAAACTGGATCGAACGAAATGCCGTGCTGACCGGCTGGTTCTTGCTAAGTAGGATAAGCCCTCGACCGATTAGTACTCGTCAGCTGCACACGTTGCCGCGCTTCCACCTCGAGCCTATCGACCTGGTCGTCTTCCAGGGGTCTTACATACTGGGAAATCTCATCTTGAGGGGGGCTTCGCGCTTAGATGCTTTCAGCGCTTATCCCGTCCGTACGTAGCTACCCAGCGGTGCTCCTGGCGGAACAACTGGTACACCAGCGGTACGTCCATCCCGGTCCTCTCGTACTAAGGACAGCTCCTCTCAAATTTCCTACGCCCACGACAGATAGGGACCGAACTGTCTCACGACGTTCTGAACCCAGCTCGCGTACCGCTTTAATGGGCGAACAGCCCAACCCTTGGGACCTACTTCAGCCCCAGGATGCGATGAGCCGACATCGAGGTGCCAAACCTCCCCGTCGATGTGGACTCTTGGGGGAGATAAGCCTGTTATCCCCAGGGTAGCTTTTATCCGTTGAGCGATGGCCCTTCCATTCGGTACCACCGGATCACTAAGCCCGACTTTCGTCCCTGCTCGACTTGTTGGTCTCGCAGTCAAGCTCCCTTATGCCTTTGCACGCTTCGAATGATTTCCAACCATTCTGAGGGAACCTTTGGGCGCCTCCGTTACATTTTAGGAGGCGACCGCCCCAGTCAAACTGCCCGCCTGACACGGTCCCTTCACCGGCTTCACGGTGACAGGTTAGAACTCCGATACGATCAGGGTGGTATCCCAACGGCGCCTCCTCCGAAGCTGGCGCTCCGGCTTCTTAGGCTCCCACCTATCCTGTACAGATCGTACCAAAGTCCAATATCAAGCTGCAGTAAAGCTCCATGGGGTCTTTCCGTCTTGTCGCGGGTAACCTGCATCTTCACAGGTAGTAAAATTTCACCGGATCTCTCGTTGAGACAGCGCCCAAGTCGTTACGCCATTCGTGCGGGTCAGAATTTACCTGACAAGGAATTTCGCTACCTTAGGACCGTTATAGTTACGGCCGCCGTTTACTGGGGCTTCGGTTCACAGCTTCGGGTTACCCCTAACCGCTCCCCTTAACCTTCCAGCACCGGGCAGGCGTCAGCCCGTATACTTCGCCTTACGGCTTCGCACAGACCTGTGTTTTTGCTAAACAGTCGCTTGGGCCTTTTCACTGCGGCCCCCTCGGGCTATTCACCCTACCGAGGCACCCCTTCTCCCGAAGTTACGGGGTCATGTTGCCGAGTTCCTTAACGAGAGTTACTCCGCGCGCCTTAGCATGCTCTGCTCGCCTACCTGTGTCGGTTTGCGGTACGGGCACCTTCGCCTGGCTAGAAGCTTTTCTTGGCAGCTGGAGATCATGACCTTCGGTACTGTAAGTTTCCCTCCCCATCACAGCCCAGCCTTACGGTTTGCGGATTTGCCAACAAACCAGCCTCACTGCTTGGACGGACACATCCATCGGTCCGCGTCACTACCCTTCTGCGTCACTCCATTGCTCATAACGGCTTACGGTGGTACAGGAATATCAACCTGT
>NZ_CP150181.1:0-10000 GCF_037965485.1 Paenibacillus sp. FSL W8-1187 | reverse complement strand
AGCGTACCCGATTCCGTCATGATCATGAGATCCTCGTCCTCGGCCACCACCTTGAGGCAGACGACAGGTCCGCGCTGCTCGCTCACGTTGAACGTCTTGATGCCTTTGCCGCCGCGGGACTGGGAGCGGTAATCCTCGATCGGCGTCCGCTTGCCGTAGCCCTTGGAGGTGACGATGAGCACTTCCTGGTCGGGATCGACGACATCCATGTCGATGACCTTGTCGCTCTCGTCGAGCTGGATGCCCTTGACCCCGGTCGCCGAACGCCCCATGGAGCGCACGTCGCTCTCCGGGAAGCGGATCGACTGGCCGCCCGCGGTGCCCATGATGATCTGCTGCTTGCCGTCCGTCAGCTTGACGCTGATGAGGTCGTCGTCCTCGCGCAGGTTGATGGCGATCAGGCCGACCTTGCGGATGTTGGCGTAGTCGTCGAGCGGCGTCTTTTTGACGACGCCTTGGCGCGTGCCGAAGAACAGGAAGCAGTCGGGATCAAACGATTCCACCGGGATGACCGCGTTGACCGTCTCGCCTTGCTCGATCTGCAGCAGGTTGATGATCGGGGTTCCGCGCGCCGTGCGGCTCAGATCCGGAATCTCATACGCCTTCAGCCGGTACACCTTGCCCTTGTTCGTAAAGAACAGCAGGAAGTGATGCGTGTTGGAGACGAACAGATGCTCGACGAAGTCGTCGGACTTCGTGTCCATGCCCATGACGCCCTTGCCGCCGCGGCGCTGGCTGCGGTAGGTCGTGACCGGCAGCCGCTTCACGTAGCCGGAGTGCGTGATGGAAATGATGACGTCCTCGCGCGGAATGAGGTCCTCGTCGAGGATCTCGTCCTCGCCGATCGTCACCTCGGTGCGGCGGTCGTCGCCGAAGCGCTCGCTGATCTCGGCCAGCTCCTCGCTGATCAGATTCAGCACGAGCTGCTCGTCGGCAAGAATCGCCATGTACTCCGCGATGCGGGCCAGCACCTCGTTGTACTCGGACTCGATCTTTTCGCGCTCCAGGCCCGTCAGGCGCTGCAGCCTCATGTCGAGAATCGCTTGCGCCTGCTCGATGCTGAGCGCGAAACGGCTGATCAGCCCCTCGCGAGCCTCGTCGGCCGTGCGCGACGAGCGGATGAGCGAGATGATCTCGTCGATATGGTCCAGAGCAATGCGCAAGCCTTCGAGGATATGCGCGCGAGCCTGGGCTTTTTTGAGATCGAACTCGGTGCGCCGGCGGATGACCTCGATCTGATGCTGCAGGTAGTGGTACAGCATGTCCCGCAGCGTCAGCGTGCGAGGCTCGCCGTTCACGAGCGCCAGCATGTTGATGCCGAACGTCGACTGCATCTGCGTATGCTTGTACAGGTTGTTGAGCGTCACGCTCGGATTGACGTCGCGGCGCAGCTCGATGACGACCCGCATGCCGTTGCGGTCGGACTCGTCCCGCAGATCGGTGATGCCCTCGATCTTCTTCTCGCGGACGAGCTCGGCGATCTTCTCGACGAGACGGGCCTTGTTCACCTGGTACGGCAGCTCATGCACGACGATGCGGGCCTTGCCGCCGTTCTCCTCGATCTCGGCTCGGGCGCGCATCGTGACGGAGCCGCGGCCCGTCGTGTACGCCTGCCGGATGCCCGAGTGGCCCATGACGAAGCCAGCGGTCGGGAAGTCCGGCCCTTTGACGTAATCCATCAGCTCCAGCGACGTGATGTCGGGATTGCGGATGAGCGCCTGGACGCCGTCTACGATCTCGCGCAGGTTATGCGGAGGGATGTTGGTTGCCATGCCGACCGCGATGCCGGACACGCCGTTGACGAGCAGGTTCGGGAACCGGGCCGGGAGCACCGACGGCTCGCGCTCCTCGCCGTCATAGTTGGAAACGAAGTCGACCGTGTCCTTGCCCAGATCGCGCAGCAGCTCCATGGCGATCTTGGACAGGCGCGCCTCCGTATACCGCATGGCTGCGGCCATGTCGCCGTCGATGGAGCCGAAGTTGCCGTGCCCGTCGACGAGCATGTAGCGCATGGAGAAGTCCTGCGCCATCCGGACCATCGATTCGTAAACGGCGCTGTCGCCGTGAGGATGGTACTTGCCGATGACCTCGCCGACGATGCGGGCCGATTTTTTATAGGGCTTGTCCGGGGCCATGCCGAGCTCCGACATGGCAAAGAGGATGCGCCGGTGCACGGGCTTGAGCCCGTCGCGCACATCCGGCAGCGCGCGGCTGACGATGATGCTCATGGCATAATCCATGAACGATTCGCGCATCTCCGTGCCGATATCCCGGTCCTTGATTTGGGAACGTTGTTCTTCCGCCATACTTACCTCCTGTGCGGTCAGGCCTCCAAGCGGCTCTGGCCTGATGATCGCGGCCCGCCTCGCTCGCTGTCCGATCTTATCTGTGTGGCACAAAAAGCGGACAAATAAACGTCGGGACCGTCGAAAAATAGGTGGGTGCCGTGCTCCATCCGTTCGCGAAATCCATAAAATAAGATGATGGATCGCGGATAGGACAATACAGTCTATTATAGCATTGATTGATCGCTTACGATATCGGAATTTGCACTAATATCCGGAAGCCGAACCGCCGAAAGCGGCGGAACGGCGCGCTTTTCGGAGACAAGGAAGGATGAGGAACGGTTGGCTATCCAACGGGTTGTGAGCAAGCAGAGAAAGACGGAGGTCCTGCTGCAGTCGGAGAAGCTCTCGCTCCATGTGCCGGACACGAGAGTCTACACGAAAGACTCGCTGAAGGCGATGCTGGACCAATACGGCATGCTGTATATCAAGCCGGATTCCGGCACCTTCGGCAACGGCGTCATCAAGGTGCAGAAGCTCGAAGAAGGCGGCTACCGGTTCCAAAGCGGCACCCGCGTCCAAACGCATGCCGCCTACGATGCGATGTTCCAGTCGCTGGAGCGCATCCGGCCGAAAAAGCGCTATCTGGCGCAGAAGGGGATCCATCTGCTCCGGCACCGCAACCGCCGCTTCGACCTGCGCGTCATGGTGCAGCGGAACCCGGCCGGCGCCTGGGAGACGACCGGCATCATCGGCAGGCTGAGCCACCCGTCGAAAATCGTCACCAACTACCACAGCGGAGGCACGATCACGCCGTTCGAGACGCTTCTGGGCAGCCATATGGACGCCGCCGCGCAGAAGGAGTTCCGCAGCCGCCTCGAGAAGCTCGGCGTCCAGACGGGCGAGCAGCTGGCGACGCGCTGGCCGCGCCTGAAGGAGATCGGGCTCGACGTCGCCGTGGATACGGCGTTGAAGCCGTGGATCCTGGAAGTGAATACGAAGCCGGATCCGTATATTTTCCGCAAGCTTCAGGACAAGGGGATCTTCCGCCGGATGCGGCGCTATGCCGCCGCTTACGCGCCGAAGCGCAGCGCCCGCTGAGGGCGGACGGCCGCTCCGGACCGATAGGTCCGAAAAAAGAGAGCCGGCTCCGGATCGATCCGGGCCGGCTTTGCTTTGCGGTTTGCGCTAGATGTCGAGGTTCTTGACGTACTTGGCATACTGCTGGATGAAGTCGCGGCGCGGCTCGACGTTGTCGCCCATGAGGGTGTCGAACATGACGTCGGCCTTGATCGCGTCCTCGATCTGCACCTGCAGCATCGTGCGGCTCTCGGGATCCATCGTCGTCTCCCACAGCTGGGAGGCGTTCATCTCTCCGAGGCCTTTGTAGCGCTGCACGTTGACCTTGGCGCCCTCGCCGAACTCGGCGAGGATGTCGTCGCGCTCCCGTTCGGACTGGGCGTAGCGGACGACCTTGTTGCGCTCGATCTTGAACAGCGGCGGCTGCGCGATGTAGACGAAGCCGGCCTCCAGCACCTTGCGCATGTAGCGGTACAGGAACGTCAGCAGCAGCGTGCGGATGTGCGCGCCGTCGACATCGGCATCGGTCATGATGATGATCTTGTGGTAGCGGGCCTTGGCGATGTCGAAATCGTCGCCGATGCCGGTGCCGAGCGCGGTGATGATCGCGCGGATCTCGGCGTTGGACAGAATGCGGTCCAGGCGCGCCTTCTCGACGTTGAGGATTTTGCCGCGCAGCGGAAGGATCGCCTGGAAGTGCCGGTCGCGGCCCTGCTTGGCCGAGCCGCCGGCGGAGTCGCCTTCGACGATGTACAGCTCGCTGATGCTCGCGTCCTTGGAGGAGCAGTCGGCCAGCTTGCCGGGCAGGCTGCTCACCTCGAGCGCGCTCTTGCGGCGAGTCAGCTCGCGGGCTTTGCGCGCCGCCTCGCGGGCGCGGGAGGCGGACAGGCCCTTGTCCACGATTTTGCGGGACACGGACGGGTTCTCCTCGAGGAACTCCTGGAGCTTCTCGGCGAAGAACGACTCGACGATGCCGCGCACCTCGCTGTTGCCGAGCTTGGTCTTGGTCTGACCCTCGAACTGCGGCTCCGGAATCTTGACGCTGATGATCGCGGTCAGGCCCTCGCGCACGTCGTCGCCGGACAGATTGCTGTTGCTGTCCTTGATCGCGCCGGACTTGCGGGCGTAGTCGTTGATGATCCGCGTGAGCGCGCTCTTGAAGCCGGATTCGTGGGTGCCGCCCTCATGGGTGTTGATGTTGTTGGCGAACGAGTAGATGTTCTCGCTGTAGCTGTCGTTGTACTGCAGCGACACCTCGACCTGGATGCCGTCCTTGGCGCCCTCCACGTAGATCGGCTGCTCATGCAGCGGCTCGCGGTTGCGGTTGAGGTACTGGACGAACTCGATGATGCCGCCGTCGTAGCGGAACGTGTTGCTGACGCCGGTACGCTCGTCCTCGAGCACGAGCTCGATGCCCTTGTTGAGGAACGCCAGCTCCCGCACGCGGGACTGCAGCGTCTCGTACTCGAAGACCGTCGTCTCGGTGAACACCTCGGGATCCGGCTTGAACAGCGTGCGCGTGCCCGTCTCGCTGCTCTCTCCGACAATCTTCATGTCGTACTGCGGCACGCCGCGGCGGTACTCCTGCTGATAGATCTTGCCGTCCCGGCTGACCTGGACGACGACCTGCTCGGACAGGGCGTTGACGACGGAGATGCCGACGCCGTGCAGGCCGCCCGACACTTTGTAGCCCTCGCCGCCGAACTTGCCGCCCGCATGAAGGACGGTCATGACGACCTCGAGCGTCGGCCGCTTCATTTTGGGATGCTCGCCGACCGGGATGCCCCGGCCGTTGTCGGTGACGGTGATGCTGTCGTTCTCGTGGATCGTTATCGTAATCCGGCTGCAGTAGCCGGCTAGCGCTTCGTCGATGCTGTTGTCGACGACTTCCCATACCAGATGGTGGAGCCCCTTGCCGCTCGTCGAGCCGATATACATGCCCGGCCGCTTGCGGACCGCCTCCAGGCCCTCGAGCACCTGGATCTGGTTCTCGTCGTACGTATGCTGTTGGTTCGTAGACATGCGATGATTCACTGCTCCTCTCGACTGCGCTAAGCAACTGATGCGGGCATGCCGCCTCCGGGTATGCCCTGCCGCCTTATCCGTTGGCGGCGAAGTTGTGGCCGCGCTTCTTCAGCGTGGATGATGAGATGGGGGAGTAATACACCCGGCTCTTGGTGACGACGATCGACTTCGGCTCCTCCTCGCCGATCAGCTCCACGTCCTTGCGCTTCTTGGCGCCGGCGACGAACTGCTTGGAGAGCTTGGAGGACTGCTCGATGGATATGTCGAAGATGGCGACCAGCTCGGATGCCCGGATGATCTTCTCCCCGCCCAGATGGATGTACATCTCCTTCACGCTCCTCTATGCAAAGCCCCGCTAGGAGGCAGAATCGCCAAGAAAGGGCTGAGGCGGCCTATTGGGTGACCTTGCCGCCTTCAACCCGGTAGATGCCCGCGTCGGACAGCCGGCTCGTATTGACGCTCTCCAGCCCCGTCGCGGTTATGAATGTCTGGACCTTGCCCTGGAACGTCTCGATCAGCTGCGTCTGACGGTGCTGGTCGAGCTCCGACAGCACGTCGTCGAGCAGCAGCAGCGGGTATTCGCCGATCTCTTCGCGAATGAGCTCCAGCTCCGCCAGCTTGAGCGAAAGCGCCGTCGTGCGCTGCTGCCCCTGAGAGCCGTATACCTGCGCCTCCTTGCCGTTGATGAAGAAGGCCAGATCGTCGCGGTGAGGGCCCGCAAGCGTAACGCCGCGGCGGATTTCCTGATCTTTTACCTGGGTTAACTTTATCATAAATTGCTCGAATAAAACAGATTCTTCTTCGTCCGCGCCGATGTCGAACGACGGACGGTACTCGATCGACAGCTCCTCGCTCCCGGCTGTGATGCCGGAATGGATGGCGGCCGCCCACGTCTTCAGCTTTTCTATGAATTGTTGCCTCTTTTTCATGATTTTAACACCATGCTCCGCAAGCTGCAGGTCCCATACCTCCAGCAGCCCCGGCTTGACGCCGGAAGGTCCCGTCGATTTGAGGTAATTGTTGCGCTGCACGAGCACCTTGCCGTACTGCTGCAGCGTATGCAGGTAGCCCGGCTGCACCTGGCCGATCTCCATGTCCAGGAAGCGCCGGCGGATGCCCGGAGTCCCCTTGACGATCTCGAGATCCTCGGGAGCGAACATGACGACGTTGAGCGTGCCGACAAAGCCGCTCAGCTTGCGCTGCTCGAGCCCGTTGACCCGGGCTTTTTTGCCTTGGGCGGAATAGGCGAGATCGAGCGTCACGCGGCCGTAGCGCTTGTCCACCTCGCCGTGCACCGACGCTTCCTTGCCGTTCCAGCCGATCAGCTCCCGGTCCTTGGCGGTGCGATGCGATTTCGTCAGCGCAAGCGCGAAGATCGATTCCAGCAAATTCGTCTTGCCTTGGGCGTTGGGGCCGATGAACAGATTCACCTTGCGGTCCGTCTCGAGCTCCAGCTGCTCGTAGTTGCGATAGTTGCGAAGCGCGATCACATTCAGGAACACCGCTCAGCCCCCTGTCTTGAAATGTCCGCCCCAGGCGGACAGCGCCGTCGGCACAGGTTCACGTTCTCTGAACCTTGAAGCTGCCGAAGCCGTCCACCTCTACGGTGTCGCCGTCGTACAGCTTACGTCCGCGCCGGTTGTCGGGCTCGCCGTTGATGACGACCTTCGTTTCCTGGAGGAAGAACTTGGCCTGGCCTCCGGAATCGATGCAGTCGGACAGCTTGAGAAACTGGCCCAGCGCGATGTAGTCGGTCTTGATCGTAATCGTGGTCATCGTGGATGCCTCCTGCGTGATGGGATGGGAAAAAGAGGGAGAGCGCAGCGGCGCATGGAAAAGGCGGGCGACCGGAAGGTCGCCCGCCGTGTGCCGCCGCCGCCGCGGAAAATTCAGTTGGTCGTGCGGTAAGGCAGGATGATGTATTGGCTGTTGTCGTGGTCCGCGGGGCGGATGATGATCGGGCTCATCGCGCCGGTGAAGCTGATGACGAGCTGCTCGCTGTCGATGACCTTGAGCGTGTCGAGCATGTATTTGGAGTTGAACGCGATCCGCAGCGGCTCGCCGCTTTGGCGGATCACCTCGAGCTGCTCCGTGACCCGTCCGAGCTCCGAGGAGCTGGAGGAGATCTCGATCGTTCCGTTCTCGAGGGTGACGATGCGCACGATGTTCGTCTTTTCCTCGCGGGACATCAGGTAGGCGCGCTCCATCGCGTCGATCAGCTTGCGCGTCTCAAGGACGAGTTCTGTTTTGAACGACTGCGGAATAATCTTGGAGGTATCGGGATAAGTGCCGTCGAGCATGCGGCTGTAGAACAGCGTATGGCCGAGGCGGAACAGCACCTGGTTGCTGGCGACGACGATATCGACGAGGCCGGCTCCATCGGGCACAAGCTTCGACAGCTCGACCATCGTCTTGGCGGCGATGACGACGTTGCTCAGCCGGTAGCCGTCAGGAGTGTCGACGCGGGAAATCCGGCTCGCGAGCCGGTGCCGGTCCGTCGCGACGAACTTGAGCTCGCCTTCGGTCAGGTTCCAGAGCAGTCCCGTCAGCACCGGCGTCTGCTCGCTCGTCGAAGCGCAGAAGACGGTCTGGCGGACCATCGCCTTGAGCAGGTCGCCGGGCAGCTGCAGCACTTCGTTCTCCTCGATGGACGGAAGCACGGGGAATTCCTCCGGATCCAGGCCGACCATCTGGATGTCGGTCGAGCCGGAGCGGATCATCGTCTGATAGTTGTCGCCGACCTCGATCTGGACGTCCTCCGCCGGCAGCTTGCGGATGATTTCGACAAAAAACTTAGCCGGCATGACGACGCTGCCCGGCTTGTCGACCTTGGCGATGACGGTCTCGTCCGTTTCGGCAGGAATGAAGCTCTGGATGGAGATGTCCGTGTCGCTTGCCGTAAGCGTGACTCCCTGATGGGTCACGTCGAACTTGATGCCTCCGAGAATCGGGATGGCGGGGCGGACCGAGGCGGCCTTGGCGACTTGCTGGATGGCGTCGTTGAGTTCGTTTTTCGAGATGGTAAGTTTCATGCGTTCCTCCTTGAGCGGCTTGGGCGGCACTCGTCCTTGGGGTTCAACCTGCGGCGGAGCCGTACTTTTTTTAGATGATGTTTAGTTAAAAGAAAAAAGCAGTAGTAGCCGTAGGGGCGGTGAATATGTGGATAAGCCCGCCAAAGGGGGATGCGACAAGCCTATCCACATGTGTACAGCTTGTGCATAGGCTTGTCGGTTCTTGTCCCTTTTTCGGGGATAAGATTACATATGATTTTTGACTTTTTCCGTCAGGTTCTGAATGACCTTGAACAGCTCCTGGTCCAGCTTGAGCTGCTTGGAGATCTTCTCGTGCGCGTGGATTACGGTCGTATGGTCGCGGCCGCCGAAAGCTTCGCCGATCTTGGGCAGCGAGTAGTCCGTCAGCTCGCGCGAGAGATACATGGCGATCTGCCGCGGATAGGCGACCGCTTTGGTGCGCTTGCGGGCCTTGAATTCCTCGAGCTTGAGGCCGTAGAACTCGCCGACGCGCTGCTGGATGTCATGGATCGTAATCATCTTGGGACGGCTGGACGGGATGATGTCCTTGAGCGCCTCCGCAGCCAGATGCGAGCTGATGTCCTCGTTGATGAGGCTGCTGTAGGCGACGACGCGGATGAGCGCGCCTTCGAGCTCGCGGATGTTCGTGTCGATCTGATTGGCGATGTACACCATCGCCTCGTTCGGGATGTCCAGGTTTTCCGCCTTCGCCTTTTTGCGGAGGATGGCGATCCTTGTCTCCAGATCGGGCGGCTGGATATCGGTGATGAGGCCCCATTCGAAGCGGGAGCGCAGCCGCTCCTCGAGCGTCGGGATCTCCTTGGGCGTGCGGTCGCTGGAGATGACGATCTGCTTGCGCTCCTCGTGCAGGGCGTTGAACGTGTGGAAAAATTCCTCCTGCGTGCCGTCCTTGCCGGCGAGGAACTGGATGTCGTCGATCAGCAGGACGTCGATGTTGCGGTACTTGTTGCGGAAGCTCTCGCCGCGGTTGTCGCGGATCGCGTTGATGAATTCGTTGGTGAACTTCTCCGAGGAGATGTACATCACTTTCGTGCTCGGGTTGTGCTCCAGGATGTAATGGCCGATCGCATGCATCAAGTGGGTCTTGCCGAGGCCGACGCCGCCGTAGAGGAACAGCGGATTGTAGGCTTTGGCCGGCGCCTCGGCGACAGCCAGCGATGCGGCGTGCGCGAAGCGGTTGTTCGCCCCGATGACGAACGTGTCGAATGTGTATTTGGGATTGAGCATATGCGAAAAGGTCTCTCCCGCCACGGCCGGAGCCGGCTTGACGGGCGGCTGGGCCGGAGTCGCGGGCTCGGGCGGCCGGTTCTCTTCGATGACGAACCGGATATCGACGGATTTGCCGACGAAGTCGGACACCGTCGAACGGACGAGC
The DNA here is from genome assembly GCF_037965485.1 of Paenibacillus sp. FSL W8-1187. NCBI lineage: Bacteria > Bacillati > Bacillota > Bacilli > Caryophanales > Paenibacillaceae > Paenibacillus > Paenibacillus sp. FSL W8-1187. Next base: position 182 of record NZ_CP150181.1, on the reverse strand, counting down.
TTCGTGTAGCGGCTCTCCAGCCATTCCACCGCGAACGTTGTCGGCGCCGTGACGACAAGCTGTCCTTCATCCGAGAAATTGGCTTTCGTCGCCTTGAACCAAGTGTCGAAGCTCGGTTTGCTCAATTTGGTCTGGATGATTGACAGCACTTGCTGCCACAAATCAACGGTATGGCTGTCCAC